>JADJPD010000001.1 GCA_016713435.1 Gemmatimonadota bacterium
CGGTGCCCGGCGGCTCCACCCGCAGGCGGTAGTGCACGGCCGTGATGTAGAGCGTGCGCAGGTCGGCATCGCCCCAGGGGAAGTGGGCCACGTGCTCCGGCAGCGTCACCGTGCCGAGGTGCCATGCATCAGGCGCCAGGATGTAGATCCCCTCGGGGCCGGCGGCGTGAGGTTGCGGGCATCCACCTTGTGAGCCCATCCGAAAGCGTCATCTTCCGGGACGGTGCGGGTGATATCGACGCACACCCGCCCGTTGGCACCGTCCCGTCCTCCGCACGTCGTACCGCATGATCAGCCTCCGTGCCGGGTCCCAGTTGTCCACTACAGCGTCCGATTATCCGGTGAGAAGGCGAGCCCGTTGGGGCTGCGCAGCTCCCGGGTGAGGAGCTTCAGGCGTCCGTCCTCGAGCCGGTAGACCCCGCTCCAGGGCGTCTCCTTCGCGGGGTCCTCGAAGACCCGCGGCAGCCCGAATGGCGGGTCGGTGAAGTAGAGGCTCCCATCCGACCGGAAGACCAGGTCGTTGGGGCTGTTGAGGCGGCGCCCCTCGAAGTGATCGGCAAGCACCGTGAGCGCGCCGGTGCGCTCCACCCGCAGCACCCGGCGGTGCCCGTGCTGGTTGATCAGCAGCCGCCCCTCCCGGTCGAGCGTCAGGCCATTCGAGCCCGGCTGGTGGTGGCGGCCGATGTCCACGCCGCGTAGCCGCTCTTGGTGCGATACACGCTCACCTGGCCGTCGGGGCTCCAGCGATAGATCGTGTTGGTGTTGGGGTCGCTGAAGAGCAGGTAACCGCCCTCCGCCACCCACACCGGCCCCTCCACGAACTCGAAGCCGCCCGCGAGCCGCTCGGCCTGGACGCCGGGAGCCAGCACGTCATCGAGCCCGGGGGTCGAGCCGGGTGATGCGGGTGGCCACCGGCGTCCCGACGCGCGGCCCCGGGGGAAGGAGTCCAGCGTGGCGCTGCGGATCCAGATGAAGTTGGCCGGCGGATGCGACACCGGCGCATTCATCCCGAAGATCGCCAGCTGGAACTGCTGCCCCGGGCGGGCGTCGCGCGTGAGCACCACCCGGTTGGGGGCGTTGAAGCCCTTGACCAGCTGGCCGCCGGCCTGGCCGAGGACCAGCGGGAGCGTGCCGTTGACCCAGACCTCGGCGTAATCGTCCACGACCAGCTCGAAGACGATCGTCATGCCCGTCGGGTCGAGCGCGCCGACCCGGGCCGGGACGGTCACGTTGATGCGGTACCAGTTGAAGGAGAACCGGCCGTGCCCGCGGCGAACGGCGATCGACTCCGCGGGAATCACCGGCCAGGCGCCGTCGTCGAACTCCGCCGGCCCGGCGTGGGGCGTGATGTCGTGGGTGCGGTTGGGCGGACCGCTGGCCCGCAGGTCCGGACCGGGCTCACGGTGGTCCACCGCCACGAAGGCCGCGTCGCTGTAGCGCCAGCTGCCGCGCACCAGCGTTGTGCCGTCGCTGGTGCCCAGGTCGATGACGGCCACGGGCTTGCCGGAGGGGGCGTCACCGGTCACCTGGGCGCCCAGGCCGGCGGGGGGGGCACCACCGCCGGGACGGCCATGAGCAGGATTGGGTTGCGCATGGCTACCGCACCTTGACCACGTAGTAGGTGAGCGGGCCCTGCACCTCCCTGGAACCAGTGCGGGGTGCCGTTCGGGACGGTGATCACGTCGCCCCGGCCAATGCGGCGGGACTGGCCGCCGTCGATGGCGTCGCCGCGGACCTCGTTGGGCTCGGTGGTCTTGCCGCCCACCACCGTCCCGCCGGTCACCAGCGTAGCCGAGCCGTCGAGCACGTAGATCACGTCGGTGTCGAGCGCGTGCACCTCCGCCTGGCCGGCCTTCTCGCGGCGGCTGGCGTGCACCATGTAGTTCCGCCCCGCGCCGTCGAGCAGCACGCTGCCGCGCTGGAAGGCGGCCCGGACCTCGTCCCGGCTGAAGTAGCTGACCTCCGGCTGGTGCATCGGGGCCGCCGCCGACACCCGGGCGGTCACGCCCGCCGCGCCGGCCAGCGCCACCTCCTCGTCCTCCTGCGCGCTCGCGGCGCCGCTCACGCCCACCGCGCCCACGATCTCGCCGTCGAGCACGATCGGCACGCCCCCCGATCAGCGGGGTGAAGTCCACCGTCGTCATGGCGGTGCGGCCCTTGTTGATCAGCTCCTCGAACACCCGGGTGGGCTTCTTGAACAGCGCGGCCGTCCGCGCCTTGCCGATGGAGATGGTGGCGCCGGCGGCGAAGGTGCCGTCGAGCCGCTCCAGCGCCATCAGGTGGCCGCCGTCATCCACCACCGCGATGACGCCCGTCCCGGCGCGGGTGCGGGCAAAGGCCGCCGCCGCGATCACGTTGCGGGCACCCTCGAGGGTGAGGCTCCGGTGCTGGGCCACCTGGGCGGTGGCGGGGGTGGCCAGGCCGGCCACCACCAGGGCGAGCACGGCCAGTCGGGTCATGCGCATGGGGGATCCTCCCGGAAACACGACCGCCGGCCGGGGACGCCCGACCGGCGGTGTGCCAGTGACAGGTTACTTGACGATGGTGTCGAAGCTGGTCTCGCCCAGCAGCACTTCGGCGAAGGAGCACCACACCTGCACCTTGGCCACGTCCTTGATGTAGGCCGGCAGGGTGAGCGTGCGGTTGGTCTTGTCGCCCTTGATGCGGAACTGGTTGAGGAGGTACGTGTTGCCCTTCGAGTCGACGATCTGCCAGCTCGGCGCCAGGGTGTCGGGGATGACGAAGTCATCGGACACCTTGAGCGAGATCCGGCCGGCGTCGACCGTGGCGGTGACGGTGCCGGTGTTGGCCTTGACGCCCATGAACGGCTTGCTGGTGAAGCTCTTCGGCGCGTAGGTGGCCGCGGTCGTCATCCCGACCAGGGTCACCAGCATCGCGACAGCCGCGAACATCCTGCGCATTGCATCCTCCGGAGTGTGGTCTCGCACCGGCGCCGTGCCGGTGCCGCGTGGCCTGCACCGCGAGAATGCCGCTGCCCCCGGATCGGTTCCCGCCTCAGCCGGCGTGATGCTCGCAGAAGATGCAGCGCACCCCTCCACGTGGCTCAGCTTGGCGCACAGGCGCGCCCGCGGGCCCCGCAGGCGCAGGAACGCCTCCGCCGCGGCGAGCATTCCGAGCCCCGGCGCGAGGAAGTAGATCCACCACCCGGTCCAGGTGCCGGCGAACACCGCCGACCCCACCGTGCGCGCCGGGTTCATGCTCATCCCGGAGTAGGGCGCCTCGACGGTGATGTACAGCCCCACCAGCACCGCCGCCACGCGCCGGTGTACCTGGCCAGCGCGGGCGTCGCCGCCACGTGCAGCACCACGAGCATCAGCACGAACGCGATCAGCAGCTCGGCCAGCAGCGCCACGAGCACGCCGGAGGGACCGGGCACCGTGACCACGTAGTTGACGGTCGGATCCGCCAGCCGCTCACCGAAGATGAGCGCCGCCACGCCCGTACCCGCCAGGGCGCCGGCGAACTGGGCCAGCACGTAGCCCGGCAGGTCACCCCGGGCCACCTTGCCCAGCCGGTAGAAGGTGAGCGTCACCACCGGGTTGAGGTGTGCCCCGGACCGCTGGCCCCAGGGGCCATAGACGTTCACCGCGAGCGTCAGCGCCATCGCAAGGCCCATCGCCAGGTTCCGGGCGAACATCCCGGGCAGGCGCTGGACTACCGGTGAGCCGGGATGGAAGAACAGCACCGCGAACCCGCAGGCCGACACCATGAACAGCCCGAGCCCGAACGCCTCCGCCAGGTATTCAGGCAGGTGGTCCCGCCACCGGGGCCTCATGGCCGGCCGGACGGCGGCGCCAGCACCACCCGGTCGAGCCGCAGCAGTTCGCCCAGGGACCAGGCCTGGAAGGGGCAGCCGCGTGGCGTGAACGGGGTGCTCGGCGTCGGCAATCTCCGCGAGGTGCCCGAGGCCAAGCCGCGTGAGCTGCCCCAGCAGCGGCTCGAGAAACCGGCCCCGCGCCTCGGCACGGGCGGCGGGCGTGTCGCCGCGCACCCGCACCCAGGCCTCGATGAAGGGGCCGGCGAGCCACGGCCAGACGGTCCCCTGGTGGTAGGCGCCGTCGCGCTCCACCGGCCCCCCGACGTACCGGGGCCGGTACCCGGGCGTGTCGGGGGCCAGGCTGCGGAGGCCCATCGGTGTCCACAATCGCTCCTCCACCCCCTCCAGCAGCTGGCGGCCGCGCGCGGTGTCGAGCACGGGCCAGGGGAGTCCCCCGAGCGCCAGCACCTGGTTGGGACGGAAGGCATCATCGACCGCGCCGGGCACGTGGTCCGCGTCCACCACGTCCGCCAGGTAGCCGCCCGGGAGCCAGAAGCGCTCACCGAAGGCCCTGGTCGCCCGCTCGGCGATGGGGCCCCAGCGCGCATCCGATGTAGCGCCGATCCGCAGCGCGTTGATCCACAGCGCCTGGATCTCCACCGGCTTGCCGATGCGCGGCGTCACCACCCACTCGCCAACCCGGGCATCCATCCAGGTGAGCTGCACCCCCGGCGCTCCCGCGGCCAGCAGGCCATCCGCATCCATGCGGATGCCGTAGCGGGTGCCGCGCGCGTGGCCCTCGAGAATGGCCCCGACCGCGGTGAGCAGCCGCTGCCGCTCCGCGGCGGGCACCCGCCGGCGGGCCTCGAGGTATTCATGCACCGCCACCACGTACCAGAGCGAGGCGTCGACCGTGTTGAACTCGGGCTGGTCGCCTCCCTCGACAAAGCGATTCGGCAGCATCCCCTCGGACACCTGGCCCGCCCACTCCCGCAGGATGTCGCGGGCATCGTCGAGCCGCCCGGTCGCCAGGCAGAGGCCCCGGAGGGCGATGAACGTGTCCCGCCCCAGTCCGTGAACCAGGGATACCCCGCGATGATCGTCTTCCCCGCCCCGCGACGCACCAGGTACTGGTCGCCCGCGCGGACGAGCGGATCACCCAGCGCCCCGCGCCGGGTCGCCTCCGCGTCGATCAGCCGGGTGCCGAGGGTGGCGGCCCGGCTCCGCCCCGGCGCCACGTGGCCCCTCGATCCCCTCCGCGAGCAGCACCCAGACGGCCTCGCCGCCGGTGAGATCCCAGCACAGCTCCCCCGGCGACCAGAGGTCCATCCGGTGCTCGAAGCCGCGCTCCCGCTCCTCGGCGAGCAGGAAGTTGCGATACCACTGCGGGTCGTGCTGGTAGTCCGCCGCCGCGAGGCTCTGCACCGGCGGCAGCTGCGCATACGGCTGCCACCGCACCCGCTCGCCCTCGACCACGGCCTCGGCGCGGAGCGCCGGGTTCTCGTGATGCAGCGCATGGCTGTCGCGCCCCGAGAGCAGCGGACGCACGACGAGCCGCCCGCCGCGACCGGCGGCGTTCACCCGCCAGCGCAACACCGCCGCGGGCCGCTCGTGCGGCAGCACCAGCTCCTGGGTGATCTCGACGTCGCCGGCGAGCCGCCACGTCCAGCGCGGCCAGGGGGCAGCCGCAAAGGCCGCCAGCCGTGTGGCCGTCGGGATGGAACACCTCGGGCGCGTAGTGCTGGGTGGTCAGCGGGGTCCGGACACCCGCCCGCTCGTACCACGCCTCGAAGCCGTCCACCAGCACCGCGCGACGCGACGGCACCTCGACCGCCGGCGTGAGCACCCCGTGGTACCGCCGGGTGCGCCAGCCACCGACGGTCCCGCTCGCGAACCCACCGAGCCCGTCGGTCTCCAGCCACTCCGCCTCGAGCGCGGGGATCATCCGCCCTCCTCGAAGCCGGGATAGAGCGTCATGCCCCGTCCACGAAGAGCGTGGTGCCGGTGACGTAGTCGGCCTGGTCGGAGACCAGCCAGGCGGCGGCGCGCCCCAGGTCCTCCGGCTCGCCGATGCGCCGGTACGGCACCAGCCGCATCAGGGCGGCATACGCCTCGGGCGTCTCCCAGGCGGCGCGGTTGATCGGCGTCCGGATGGCGCCCGGCGCCAGCCCCATCACCCGGATGCCCTCCGCGGCGTACTCCTGGGCAATGCTCTTCATCAGGAGGCTGACGCCCCCCTTGGAGGCGGCGTAGTTGGCGTGCCCGGCCCAGGGGATGACCTCGTGCACCGAGCTCACGCACAGGATCTTTCCCAGTGCCCGCGAGCGCGCCGGCTCCGGCCCGCGGCGCCGGAACTCACGCACCGCCTCCCGGGCGCAGAGGAACTGGCCCGTGAGGTTCACGTCGATCACCCGCTGCCACTGGGCCAGGGTCATGTCGTGCAGTGGCGCGTCCTGCTGCAGCCCCGCGTTGTTCACCAGGATATCGAGGCTCCCGAACGCCTCGCGGGCTCCCGCGAACAGAGCGACCACTTCGGCCTCGCGCCCCACGTCCGCCCGGAGGGCCACCGCGCGGCGGCCGCGGTCCCGGATCTGCCCCGCCACCGCCTCCGCCGCCTCCGCCGCGGAAGAGTAGTTGATGGCGACGTCGGCGCCGGCGTCCGCCAGCGCCAACGCGATCGCGCGACCGATCCCGGAGCTGGCCCCCGTGACCAGCGCCCGCTGGCCCTCCAGAGGGCGCCGGCGTCTCAGCGGGCTGCATGCTCGCCTCCGCGCCGGGGATGGGCGGCACGCGCGGGCGGCCCCGCGGCCGCAGGCACCTCCGCCCGTGGCGTCCGCGGCATCAGCAGCTTGGCGATCAGCCCGGTCCACCCGGTCTGGTGCGATGCCCCCACGCCTCGCCCGGTGTCGCCATGGAAGTACTCATGGAACAGCACCAGGTCCCTGAAGTGCGGATCATGCTGCTGCTTGGGATGGTCGCCGAGCCCCGGCCGGCGCCCGTCCGCCCCGCGCAGGAAGAGCCGGGAGAGCCGACGGGTCAGCTCCTCCGCCACCTCGGCGAGCGTGAGGTACCGCCCCGAGCCGGTCGGGCACTCCACCCGGAAGTCGTCGCTGTAGTAGTGATGGAACTTCTGCAGCGACTCGATGAGCAGGTAGTTGACCGGGAACCAGATCGGCCCCCGCCAGTTCGAGTTCCCCCGAAGAGCCCGGAATCGGACTCCCCCGGCTGGTACCGGACCGTGAGGGGCATGCCCATCACGTCGAACCGGTAGGGCGCGGCCTCGTGATGGCGTGACAACGCCCGCACCCCGAACTCTGACAGGAACTCGGTCTCGTCCAGCATGCGGCGCAGCAGGGCCTTCATCCGGTGGCCTCGCAGCAGGCTGAGCAGCCGGCGTTCGCCCATCCCGGGCGTCTCCCACCGCGACACCAGCGCCGCCAGGTCTGGCCGGGCCTCGAGGAACCAGCGCAGCCGCGCGGTGAACTCCGGCAGCTCCTCCAGCAGGGCCTGATCCAGGGTCTCCACGGCGAACAGGGGATGAGGCCCACCATCGACCGCACCCGCAGCGGGACCATCCGCTGGTCCGGGGTATTGAGCACGTCGTAGTAGAACTGGTCCCCCTCGTCCCACAGGCCCACCCCGCCGTCGCCGAGGTTGGTCATCGCCTCGGCGATGTGGAGGAAGTGCTCGAAGAACTTGGTGGCGATGTCCTCGTAGACCCGGTTGTGCCGCGCCAGCTCCAGCGCGATCCGCATCAGGTTGAGGCTGTACATCGCCATCCACGCGGTGCCGTCGGCCTGGTTGATGAACCCGCCGGTGGGGAGCGGCGCGCTGCGGTCGAAGACGCCGATGTTGTCCAGGCCGAGGAAGCCGCCCTGGAAGACGTTCCGGCCCTGGGCGTCCTTGCGGTTCACCCACCAGGTGAAGTTGAGCATCAGCTTGTGGAAGACCCGCTCCAGGAAGGCCAGGTCGCCGGCATCGCCGCGGCGCTTGCGGTCCATCTGGAACACCCGCCAGGTGGCCCACGCGTGCACCGGCGGGTTCACGTCGCCGAGGGCCCACTCGTAGGCCGGCAGCTGGCCGTTGGGGTGCATGTACCATTCGCGGGTGAGCAGCACCAGCTGCCCCTTGGCGAACTCGGGGTCCACCAGCGCGAGGGGAATGCAGTGGAAGGCGAGGTCCCACGCCGCGTACCAGGGATACTCCCAGGTATCGGGCATGGAGATGATGTCGGCGTTGTTGAGGTGCCGCCATTCGGCGTTCCGGCCACGCCGCCGCCCTGCCGGCGGGGTCGGCTGGGCCGGGTCGCCGGCCAGCCACTCCGGCACGTCGTAGTAGAAGTACTGCTTGCTCCAGATCATCCCGGCCAGGGCCTGGCGCTGGACCAGGCGCGCGTCGGGATCGGGCAGGTCACGCTGCAGCCGGTCGTAGAACTCATCGGCCTCGCGGATCCGCAGGTCCATCACCCGTTCGAAGTCCCCGAACCCGCTGCCCTCGGGCGAGAGCCGCGCCCGGAGCACGTGCGTGCCGCCCGGCGGGATGGTCACGCGCGCCCAGGCCGCCGCCTTGGTGCCCCGCTCCTCGGGGTTCACCGCCTCAGCGCGACCCTCCACCACCCGCGCGTGGAAGGCGTCCTTCACGTAGGCCCCGGTGGCCGGCGCGCCGAAGAGCCGCGCCACGTTGGTCTCGTTCTCGGTGAACAGCCACTCCACCCTCCCGTCCACCCGCAGCCGGTAGTCGCCGTGGCTCGGGTGAGGGGCCAGCACCGCGTCATCGGTCCGGCGCAGTTCGGGGCGGGCCGCCCCGGGCGCCCACGACCACGTATTGCGGTACCACAGCTGTGGCAGCAGGTGCAGTTCGGCCGCCCCGGGACCGCGGTTGTGGACCGTCACCCGGAGCAGGATGTCGTCCGCGCCGGCCTTGGCGTACTCCACCACCACGTCGAAGTAGCGGTCGTCGTCGAACAGGCCGGTATCGATCAGCTCAAGTTCGGGCGCGCCGATGCCGCGCCGCGCGTTCTCCTCCACCAGCTGCCGGTAGGGAAACGCGCGCTGCGGGTACTTGTACAGCATCTTCAGGTACGAGTGGCTCGGCGTGGCATCGAGGAAGTAGTACAGCTCCTTCACGTCCTCGCCGTGGTTGCCCTCGCCGTTGGTCAGGCCGAAGAGCCGTTCCTTGAGGATGGGGTCCTGCCCGTTCCACAGCGCGAGCGAGAGGCAGAGCCGCTGGCCGTCGTCGGAAAACCCCGCCAGGCCGTCCTCCCCCAGCGGTAGGCGCGGCTCCTGGCGTGATCGTGCGGCAGGTAGTCCCACGCGGCGCCGTCAGCGCTGTAGTCCTCCCGCACCGTCCCCCACTGCCGCTCCGCCAGGTAGGGCCCCCAGCGCCGCCAGTCCACCGCGCCGCGCCGGGTCTGGTCCAGCCGACCGTCCTCCGCCGTGATCTGTCGCACGCCGCCTCCGCTTGCCTCGCGCCGCGCCCGGGCAACCTGCCCATGGCCGTGCGCGCTCAACGCCGGGGGGGCCCGGGGGGTTCCCGCTACCATCCCGCCGCGGCCGCTGTAGGTTAGGGGACCCTCTCCCTTCCCTCGACCGGACGACCCCCATGATCCGGATCGTGCGCCGCGACACCGGGGCGCTGCTGCTCGAGACCGACACCGACACGCTCGCCGGCGTGTCGCTGCCGTATGCCGTCCTCCTGTATGCCGAGCTGCCCGGCGCGGACCTCACCGGCGCGCGGCTCCGCGGCGCCGACCTCTGCTCCGCCAACCTCGAGGGTGCCCGCCTCGACGGTGCCGACCTCCGGGGCGCGGACCTGAGCGGGGCCTGCCTGCGGGCGGCGAGCTTCGCCGGCGCGCGCCTCACCGACGCCCGGCTCCTCGGCACCGACCTGAGCGGCGCCAGCTTCCGCGGCGCGGACCTGGGTCGCACCAGCTTCAAGCTGGCGGGGGCCGCCACCGCACCCGCGGACTTCCGCGACGCGCGGATGCAGCGAAGCGGCCTCGACCATACCACCTTGGCCGGCTGCGATCTGTCCGGCGCGGATCTCTCGGAGGCTCACCTGGGGGGGGCCAACTGGGCGGGGGCCAACCTGCGGGGGGCGACGTTCAGGGGGGCGCTGCTGGAAGGGACCAACCTCGCCGGCGCGGACCTGACCCACGCCGACCTGACCCACGCCGTGCTGCACCGGGCCGACCTCACCGCGGCCCGGATGGCCGACGCCGCGCTGGGGCGCACCATCTTCGCCGCGGTGCCGAGCCTGCCGCTGGCGCTCGGGCTCGAGGCCACGAGCCACTCTGCCGATTCCTCGCTCGACCTCGCCACCCTGGCCGGGATCGCGCACGGCCTGCCCACCGCCTTCCTCGAGGGGATCGGCCTGGCGGAGGCGGTGCTGCGCCGCCTGGCCGACTAGCCCGCGGCGTCCTTCCCGCCCTCGGCGGCCAGGCGCGCGGTGATGCGGGCCATCAGCCCGTCGGGCACGGCCAGCCGCTGCAGCTTCTGCCGCACGCCCTGCAGCACCCCCTGCTCGAACCGATACTCGGCGGCGCAGGCGGCACAGGTCTCCATGTGCGCCCGCACCAGGTGCAGTTCGTCCGGCGTCAGCTCCCGGTCGAGGTAGTCGTCGAGGCGCGCGAAGACCTCCTCGCAGGTGAAGCGATCGGGCGGATGGATGCTCATGCGCCCTCGCTTCCCACGGCGGCCAGCGCGGCCACGATGCCCCGGTCCGCTGCCACCGCCCAGAGTGCCTGCTGCAGCATCCGCCGCCCGCGGTGCAGCCGCGACCGGACGGTCCCCACCGGGACACCCACCATCTCCGCGATCTCCTGGTAGGAGAAGTCCTGCATGAAATAGAGCGATGCCACGACCCGGTGCTCCTCCGGGAGCGCCGCGATCGCCGCCTCGACGTGCTCCGTCTCGAGCCGGCCCATTACTTCGGCCGCCGGGTCCTCGCTCCGCGCGTGCAGCCCCAGCGCCGCCGTCTGGCAGTACAGGTACAGCTCGGGCGTGTCATCGAGCGCCAGCTCCGTCCCCTGCCGCTTCTGCTTCCGGTACCGGCTGAAGTAGCAGTTGGTCAGGACCCGGAAGAACCAGGCGCGGAAGCTGCTCCCGGCCTGGAATGTGTGAAATCCCCGGAAGGCGAGCAGCGCGGCCTCCTGCACCAGGTCCTCGGCATCCGCGGGATTCCGGGTGAACCGGAGGGCGGTCCCGTAGGCCGCGTCGAGGACCGGCTCCAGCAGCGCCTCGAAGGTCGCCGCCGGGGCCGCCACCTCCGCGGTGCCCCCGTTCCGATCATCCATATCGTTGGCCGGTCATCGCTTGCAAGCCCTCATCAGGCAGCAGTCTCCCCCCGAGGCCCCGGGCCTCGAGTGGTAACGCTGGCGCGCCCCGGAAGGTTCCCCGGTGCCGGTCAGACCATGGCGGCCCGCCGGGCGGCGAGCATCCGGCGGCTGGCGAGCGCCGGCGGCGCGGCCTCCACCATGGGCACCGGGAGTGACTGTTCCAGGTCCTGCAGCACGTTCATGCAGGCCACGAAGGCGTCGTAGGGCGACTCGTACGGACTAAAGTACTTGTGGACGTCGCCGTCCGCGAACCACTTGGTGCACATGTAGTACAGGTGATCGCTGGTCGTGAGTCGGCGCCACCGTTCCTGCAGCGCCGGGTCGCGGGCGGCGAGGACCGCCTCGCGCATCCCGTAGATGCGCTGCTGTGCCGCCTCCTGCAGGCGGTTGCCGAGCCAGGCCGTGGTGTCCCGCTCCATGTCGGCCCAGGAGGTGGGCCGGGTGAAGGCGAGCGGCGCCACCGGCGCCCGCGCCGCCAGCGTGCCGGGATGGGCGAACGTGAGCCCCCGCCGCAGGCATTCCCACGGCCACTGGGCCAGGAACGCGAAGATGCCGGTGTCGGCCCACTGGTGCTCCCCGAAGGTCTCGTAGTCCACGTACAGGTGCACGCTGTCGCCGCCGCTGGCGGCGATCCAGTCGGCGTGCTTCTCCGCGGTGAGCGGCCAGCCGTCCCACGCCCGGTTGGAGAAGCGGAACCCGATGTCGTCGCTCAGCCGATAGTGGCGCGGCAGCAGGCGGAGGCCCGGCGCGGTGGTGGCGGCATAGACGTGGTTGGCCGAGCGCCACCCGAGCACATGGTCGGCCCCCTCGACCATCACCCCCCGGAAGCCGAGCCGCGCGATCAGCGGCGCCAGGCCGTCCCAGTAGATCAGCTCGGTGTTGCGGAACACCACGGGCCGCTGGCCGAAGTGGCGACCGATCGCGGCCCGGTGCCGCTCCACCTGCGCCACGAACTCCGCCTCGGAGGCGAGCGATGCCAGGCTGTGATGATAGGTCTCGCCGAGCAGCTCGACCCCCCCGGTGGCCACCAGCTCCTGGAAGCTCTGCAACACCTCGGGCGCCCACGCCGCGAGCTGGTCCAGGAGGGTCCCGCTCAGGCTGAGCGCCAGCCGGAACTCCCCCTGCGACCGCCGGATCAGGTCCGCCAGCAGCCGGTTGGCCGGCAGGTAGCACTTCTCCGCCACCCGCCGGAGGAGGGCCCGATTCTGCTCAGTGTCGAAGTACTCGGCCCCGGTGCCGATGTCGAACAGGCCGTAGGGCCGCAGCCGGAACGGCTGGTGCACCTGGGCGTACAGGCAGATGGCGGTCATGCAGGGCTCCCCTGGAGGGTGCGGGTGTAGGCAGCGGCGGTCAGCCGGGCGGGTTCTTCGAGGGAGAAGCGCGGGCCTTCGACCTCACGGCGCGCGTTGTCGGCCAGTTCGGCCCGCAGCGCGGGGTGGCGCAGCAGCGCCACGATCTGGTTGGTCATCGCGTCCACGTCCCAGAAGTCCACCTTGAAGGCGTTGGCGATGACCTCGGACACCCCGGCGGCGCGCGGCAGGATGCAGGGCGTGCCATGCCGCAGGCTCTCCAGCCCCACCAGCCCGAACGGCTCGCTCACCGAGGGCATGACGCAGACGTCGGCCAGGCGGTAGAGTCGCTGCACCTGGCGCCCCGCCACCGCGCCGGCAAAGTGCACCCGGTCCGCGATGCCGAGTTCGGCCGTCCGGTGCATGAGCCTGGGGAGCATGTCCCCCTGGCCCGCCACGACGAACTTGGCGCCGGGGACATGCGCTGCCACGCGCGCCGCCATCTCGATGAAGTAGTCGGGGCCCTTCTGCCACGTCACCCGGCCCAGGAAGAGCACCACCGGCACCCGCGCGCCGGCGCCGCGGGCGCGGAACGGGGAATCAGCCGGGAGGTCGGGGGCCACCGCGTCGGGGTCGATTCCCCAGTGCACCACGTCGATCTTCCCCGCCGGGATGCCGTACCGCTCCACGCAGGTGCGCTTGAGCGCGTGACTGTTGGCCACCACCCGATCGGCCGCCTGCATCCCGGCGTGCTCCCGGCGGCAGATCTCCGGATTGGCGCCGGTCCCGGCGCGGTCGTGCTCGGTGGCGTGGATATGCGCGATGAGGGGCTTGCCGGAGACGGCGCGCGCCGCGAGCCCGGCCGCGAAGGTGATCCAGTCGTGGGTGTCGATCACGTCGTGCGCCTCACGCGCCGCGATCCCCCCCGCCAGCGCGGCGTAGCGCGCCACCTCCTCGAAGAGGTCCGCGCCATAGACCGCGCCCGGCGCCCGGCTCGCGCGCCGCAGGGTGCTGAAGATCTCCTGGTACTCCGCGGCCCCGCCGTAGGGGGTCATCGGCGACGGCACCCGGTGCATCACCAGCTCCTCCGCGGCGCCGTCGGCGCTCACCAGCCGCAGCTCCGGCAGGGGCGACTGCTCCGCGGGAAAGGGCACCACCAGCGTCACGCCTACTCGGTTCCGCAACAGTCCCTTGACCAGTCCCACCGTCGCGGTGGCGAGTCCCCCGGCCTGGAACGGCGGGAACTCCCAGCCGAACATCAGCACTCGCACGGCTGCTCCATGGCGACCCGGGGCCACTCCGCGCCCCGCATGGCCCGCCGGGTGCTCTGTTCCCACCGCGCGAGGATCCGGAGCACCCCCTCGCGGGCCGTCCCGTACCGGGGAGGGATCGCCGTGGTGGCGCGGGGGACGGAGTGGACGGAGTCATGGGTCCTCCAGCGCGGGGAGCGGGAAACCAACCGGACGGCGCCTGCCGGATGCGCTATCAAGCCCGGGACCCCGCTCCCGGTTCCCGACCGCCGCCACGGAACCGATCGCCCCTCCACGGCGTTCTTGGGCGGAATCGAGCCCGTCCCCTCTCTTAGTGGAGCCCGTCCGATGTCCCCCATGCCGCTCGGCCGCACGGCCACCATGGTCAGCTGGGCCTGCCAGCTCACGGCCGCCGTGATCCTCGGCCAGACCCTCTTCTTCAAGTTCACCGGCGCGCCGGAGAGCCGGTACATCTTCAGCACCCTCGGCATCGAGCCCTGGGGTCGCCTGGGCACCGCCGTGGCGGAGCTCGTCGCGGTGGCATTGCTGCTGTACCCGAAGACGCCGGTCCTCGGCGCGGTGCTGGCCGTCGGCCTGATGGGCGGCGCGCTGATGAGCCACCTCACCCGGCTTGGCATCGAGGTCCAGGGCGACCACGGCCTGCTCTTCAAGCTGGCGCTCACCGTGATGGTGGCGGCACTGGTGGTGGTGGCGCTGCGCCGGCGGGAGCTGCCCCTCGTCGGGGAACGCTTCTAGTGCGGCTGGCCGTCTTCGGCGGCACGGGTCGCGTCGGCAGCCGGGTGATCGCCTCCGCCCTCGCCGCCGGTCATGCCGTGCATGCGCTGGCGCGCGACCCGGCCCGCCTGCCGCCACGCCCCGGGCTCTCCTGCGTGACGGGCGACGCCACCGACCCCGTCGCGGTGCGGGCCACCCTCGAGGGTACCGAGGCGGTGATCAGTGCCCTTGGCGGCGGCCCGGTGGAGCGGCCCGGCACCGTGCTCTCCGACGGCATGCGGCAGATCGTCGCTGCCATGGCGCACGCCGGGCTCTTCCGCGTGGCCGCGGTCGCCGGCAGCGGTATCCTGGATCATCCCGTGGGCGGCCTTCGGGGGGAGGCCCCGGACTTTCCCGCCGTCTATCGCGCCATCAATGCCGAGCATCTCGGCACCTGGCGGGCACTGCGGCAGAGCGATCTCGCCTGGACCCTGGCCTGCTGCCCGGACCTGGTGGATGGGGAGGGGGGCGGCCGGTACCGGGTGACGGCCGACCAGCTGCCCGAGGGCGCCACCCGGATCGCGGTGGGCGATGTCGCCGCCTTCCTGCTCACGCAGGTGGAATACATGACCTTCCTTCGGCGGCGCGTGGGACTCGGGGACTGACCGCTGCACACGTTCCATCCGTTCCATCCGTTCCATGGGTGGCACGCGATCGGGCATTCCGCCGTTGCACATGTTGCAGCGCGCGCGGCTCACCAGTTTCGTACATCAACATGTGCAACCCGGAGTGGCTAACGAGCGTCCTACCTCCATTCGCGTGATCGCCCGGCGCCAGCGGAATCCTCCCCTGGCCGCGGGCGCGCCCCACGCGTGGGGCGGCCCCGCCGCCGGGAGGACGCCGCGTGTCGCGATTCCAGCGCCTGCTCGTGACCGGGCTCCTCCTCGGGGCGCTGCCTCCATCCGGCGCCCAGGCCAGCCAGCTCGCCACCGCCAGCCGCGGCGGCACCGGCCTCGCCTGGCTTCCCGCAGGCCAGGTGGTGGAGCGGGTCACCAGCCGGTCCAATCGCCAGCAGCAGTACGCCGCCTTCCTCCCGTCGCGCTACAGCACCGACCAGGCATGGCCGGTCCTCGTGGTCCTCGATCCCCGCGGGCGCGCGCTGCTCCCGCTGGACCGGGTGCGCGAGGTGGCCGACCGGCTCGGGTACATCGTGCTCAGCTCCTGGAACTCGCGGAGTGACGAGCCCGAGGACCACAACGCCGACGCCATCAACGCCATCCTCGACGACGCCGACCGCCTGCTCAGCATCGACCCCCACCGGATCTACCTCGTGGGCCAGTCGGGGACGGCGCGCGGCAGCTGGATCTTCGGGTACAGCCTGCGCGGGAACGTCGCGGGGATCATCGGGTACGGCGCCGGGACCCCAGGGACTTCCCGCTCGAGCAACCGGGCCCGGGGGGGGCCGCCGGCCCGGACTTCTTCGGCGCGGCGGGCATCGATGACTACAACTTCGACGAGATGTGGGCGCTCGACGCCCGCCTCGACAGCGTCGGCATCCGGCACCACATCGGCTGGTTCGACGGCGTCCACGCGTGGCCCGGGGCGGCCGACCTGGCGGAGGCCGTCGAGTGGATGCACCTCCAGGCCATGCGCCGGGGCCTGCTGGCCGCCGATCGCCCCTGGATCGATGCGCTGTACCGCAGCCGCCTCGGTGACGCCGCGATGATGCGGGCCGCCGGGGCCTCCTATCGCGCCTGGCGCCGGTTCCGCGCCATCGAGACCGACTTTGCCGGGCTGCACGACATCGCCGCCGCCACCGAGCACCGGCGCGAGCTGGAGCGGCAGCCGGGCGTCTTCCAGGCGGAGCGGCATCTGGGGGAGCTGGTGCGTCAGCAGGAGGCGTTCAACCGGACGCTGGGCGAGGTCCTGGGCGACCTGCGCCGCACCAGCCAGCCGCTCGCCACCAGCTGGCGACGCCTGGGCCTCGACGGGCTGGTGGAACGCGCCCGGGACCCCGCCGACACCATGGGTGCCCACGCGGCCCGGCGCGCGCTGGAGCAGGTGTGGGTCTACACCTCGTTCTACGAGCCGCGGGAGCACCTGGTGCGCCAGGACCCACGGCGTGCCCTCGCCCTGCTGGCCATCGCCGAGCGGCTGCGACCCGCCGACCCCGCCGTGGCCCTCTACCGGGCGGAGGCCCTGGCGCGGCTCGGTCGCTCGGCAGAAGCGCGCGAGGCGCTGGTCACCGCCGCGCGCGGCGGGCGCTGCCCGAAGCGCTCGACCGCGACCCGACCCTCACGGCGCTCCGGGCGGACGCCGGCTCGCGGGCGGTGCTGGCGCGGCTCACGGCTGCCGGAGACCCATCGCGGGGCTCGTAGCCCGGTCCTCGCGGGCCCGCTCCGCCAAGCCGTGGGTGGGGAACGGCCGGAACGCAGATCCGCCCCCGGCGATGACATCGCCGGGGGCGGTCGAATGAGTGGGCCTGGGTAGAGTTGAACTACCGACCTCACGCTTATCAGCTCCCATCTGAGAAATCGCAATTTTTCCAAGCGCGCAATCTAACTACTCTTACGCCTCACGCCCTCCCCGCAATTTGGGCCCAAAATCCTCTCGATTTGGCCCCGCGGCGGAACCTTTGCGGAACCCAGGAAAGGACCCGGCCCCGGCAGGTAGTGCGTGGCTGAGAAGCTCCCCTGGTTTCCGTTCTACGGGTACCTGTTCTTCGACGACGAAGCCGTCAAGCTGATGGACGACGCCGGAGTGGGGCGGTACCTCCGCCTCCTCTGGCACCAGTGGATCCACGGCTCCGTGCCGACCGAGCCGCCGGCCCTGGCCCGTCTCCTCCGCGTCGAGCCTTCTGCCGTCGAGGAGCTGCTTCCCGTCTTTCCCACGAGCGCGGACGGCCGGCGCCGGAATCCCAAGCTGGAGGAGATCCGCGCCGAGCAGGAGGCGGCTCGCGAAGGACGGCGCCGGGGCGGGCTCGCCGCGCGGGGAAACCTGCTCCGCGGTCGCTCGGCCGGCTCCCCTCCCGGCTCAGCCGGAGACTCAGCCGACCCTCAGCCGGACGCGCTGCCTCCGGCTGACGCCCCGCGCGAGCCTTCGGCTGATGCTCCGGCACACTCCTCGGCTGCTATCCCGGCTGCCCACCGGCTACGCGCGTTTGAGTCTTTGTCTTCTTCTCAGTCTCTATCTCCAGCAGAGGGGGGTGCAGGGGGGAGATCCGGCCCGGCCGGGCTCGAGCCGGCGCTCCAGGTCGCCCGCGCCGCGAACGAGGGCCTCCGGGCGAACCCGCACCTCGGCGCCGAGGGCGACCTACACCCGCTTCGGGCGGACCTCGCCACGCAGGCGGTCGCCGACTGGCTCGCCGCCGGCATTCCGCTCGACCTGATCTGCACGACCGTGCGCGAGGTAGCGGTGCGGTTTCGGCCGAACGTCCGCGCCCGGCGGATCGCGTCGTTCGCGTACTTCGACGCGGCCGTGCGCGCCGCCGACGCGGAACGCACCGCGGCGGCCACGCTCAGGCTCCCCTCCACCGCGCCGGTGCTCCGCGAGGTAACCGCGTGACGGTGCCGACCCGTGCCGGCTCCGACGAGACCGTGCGGTCGGGGTCTTGCCCCTGTGGGGCGACCTTCGAGCAGCGCGCCCTGCTCTTCGAAGGCCGGGCCCTCTTCGCCACGCCGTCGCGCTGCCCCGCCTGCCTTCGGGCGCAGGCCGAGCGCGAGGAGGCGCGAGAGCGGGAGCGGCGGGCCGTCGCGGAGGCGGCCACGCGCGCGGCCCGGCTTGCCGAGCTCGCCGTGCCCCCGCTCTACACCGAGGTCTCGCTCGACGCCTTCCGCCTTCACGGGGATCGCGCCGCGCAGGCCCGGCAGGCCACCGCGCTCCGCATCGCCCGGCGCTACGTCGCCGCCTGGCCCCAGGTCGAAGTCCTGCTCCTCTTCCAGGGCGGTCCCGGCACCGGGAAGGGCCACCTCGCGTGGTCACTCGCCAAGGCTGTGGTGTCCGAACACGGCGGGTCCGCCCGGGTCGTCAAGCTCGCCCGGCTGATCCGCGACCTGCGGGAGCCGTGGCGCAGCAAGGAGGGCGCGGGCGAGGAGCGGCGCCTCCGGGCGTACCGGGTGCCGGACCTGCTGGTGATCGACGAGGTGTCCCGCCACGCCTTCTACGGCCAGAGCGTGCAGCAGCACCTCTACGACGTGCTCGACGATCGGCTCGAGCACCAGCGCCCGACGATCCTCACCACCAACGAGACCGACGCGGGCATTGCTGAGATCCTGGGTCCCGCCCTGCTCGACCGCCTGCAGGGGTCGGGCGGCGTGGTCCGCTTCGGCGACGCGAGCTGGCGCACCCGGCCGCTGGAGGCGACGGCGTGACCCTCGCCACCCTGGTGCTCCCCTTCGGCGTGCTCGTGCCCGACAACCGCCGGATGACTCGGACGGTGAGGGGCCGCGTGCTCCTCACCACCCGCTACCGCGAGGGGAAGCGGGCCATCACTCTCCTCGCCCGCACGCAGTACCGCGGCCGGCCAATGGTCGGGCCCTTGGAGCTCCGGGCGCGCGTCTTCTTCCCCGACCACCGGCGCCGCGACCCCGGCAACCTCCGGAAGGCCCTGACCGACGCCCTCACCGCCGTCTGCTACGCCGACGACGCCCAGCTCTGGCGTGAGGTGTGGGAGCGGGCGGGCGTGGACCGGGGCAATCCCCGGGTCGAAGTGGTCATCCGTCCGTTCTGCGAGAGTGCCGCGTGAGGGTTGCGGCCACAGTGGACACCCGTTCCGCGCTCCGGCTCACGGGCGCCGTGCTCCGGCAGTTCGACTACGCCGTGGCCCGCGCGCTCAACCTCACGGCCACCGACTTCCAGGCGGCCGAGCGCCAGCGGATCGAGGCGCGGTTCACCCTGCGCCGGCGCGACTTCGTGCTCCGCACCGTGAAGATCGAGCGGGCGGGCTTCGCCCGCCGGGGCAAGCTGTACGCGGACGTCGGCATCGACCCCAGGCGGGACATCCTGGCCAAGTTCGAGCCGGGCGGGCTCAAGCGGGCGCGGGGTGGCGGAGCCCTGGCGGTGCCGCAGGAGGTGCGGCGGAGCCAGACCGAGGTGATCCCCAAGGGCCGGCGCCCGCGGGCCTTCCACTTCCGCGTCCACCGCACCCAGCGCGGCGCGGTGCAGCTCAAGGGTGAGAAGCGGACCTTCATCCTCGAGCAGGGCTTCCTGCGCGGCGGAATCTTCCAGCGCGTCGGCCGCGGCCGGCGGTCGACTGTCCGCCTGCTCTACCTCTTCACCCGCGCGGTACCGATCGCGCCCGATCTCCGCTTTGTCGAGACCGCGCGGAAAGTTTGCCAGACGCGTTTCACGTCAAACTTCCAGCGCGCCTTCGTCGAGGCGCTTCGAGGGGCGCGCTGACCGTGCAACCGCCCGTGGTGCGTTGGCTTACGTAGGTACCTCCATCACAGCGACCCGCGGGGGTCGCACGAGTGCGGGATTTCTCTAGGCAAAGGCTTCGGCGGTTTCGGGACTTCGTTTCTCAAAAGGAGGCGCGGTGCAGGTCGAGCTGTGGGCGGTGGAGAAGGTAGTTCCCTACGCGCGCAACCCGCGCAAGAATGGGGACGCGGTGGCGAAGGTGGCCGCCTCGATCAAGGAGTTCGGCTTCCGGCAGCCCATCGTCGTGGACGCCGAGGGGGTGGTGATCGTGGGCCACACCCGCCTCGAGGCCGCGCGGCAACTCGGGATCACCCAGGTGCCGGTGCACGTCGCGACCGGCCTCACGCCGGCGCAGGTGAAGGCGTACCGGATCGCCGACAACCGCACCCACGAGGAGGCGGAGTGGGACAAGGCGCTCTTGGCACTCGAGGTGGAGGAGCTGGGCGGGCTGGGCTACGACACGGCACTCACCGGCTTCGAGCAGGACGAGCTGGCCTCCCTGCTCGGCAACGTGGACCCCGCCGATCTCGACCCCGGCGAGGGCCGCTACAAGGAACAGTACGGCGTCATCGTCGTCTGCCGCGACGAGGCGGAACAGCAGACCGTGTACGAACGGCTCCAGACGGAGGGCTATACCGTGAAGGTGGTGGTGACCTGATGCGCGTCGAAGTGCACAACCGCTGCTCGGACTACACGAGCTATCGCGCCGCCCGGGTCAAGTCGCTCTTCAACGCCGACTCGGGCTGCAACTTCGACCTGGTGGCCGAGCTGCCGATCGACGACGCGGACTGGCGGGTCGGGCTCGTCGTAGGGCCGAGCGGGAGCGGTAAGACCTCGCTCGGCCGCCAGCTCTTCGGTGAGGCGGCGTTCTACCGCGCCGACGGCTGGCCGGCCGACCGGCCGATCGTGGATGCGATCGCGCCCGCCGGCGACTTCGACGCGGTGACCGCGGCGCTCGCGTCGGTGGGACTCGGGACCGTGCCCGCCTGGCTCCGACCCTATCAGGTGCTCTCGAACGGCGAGCGGTTCCGAGCCGACCTGGCGCGGATCATCTGCGAAGCGCCGGGGCGGGTCGTGGTGGACGAGTTCACCTCCGTCGTCGACCGCCAGATCGCCCAGGTGGGAGCACTCGCCTTCCAGAAGGCGTGGCGGCGCACCGGCGGTCAGGTCGTTCTCCTTTCCTGTCACTACGACATCGTGGACTGGCTCGAGCCGGACTGGGTCTTCGACACCCGCACGGGCACCTACGCCGGGAGGCGTCTTTGGCGACGCCCCCGCTTCGACCTCGAGCTCTGGCAGACGGACTGGCGTTACTGGCCGCTGTTTGAGCCGCATCACTATCTGAAGGTGCCGCGGATGATCGGGGCGACCTGCTACGTCGGGGCCGTCGAGGGCGAGCCCGTCTGCCATGTGGCCGTCGGCACCAAGAACGTGGGTCGAACGGTGGAGGCGCGCGCCTGCCGGCTCGTGGTGATGCCCGAGTGGCAAGGCGCCGGCGTCGGGCTGAGGTTCCTGAACGCCGTCTGCCAGCTGCAGCTCGAAGGCAAGGGCCGACTCCCAGGCCGGCGGGTCACCACGATCTTCCACACCTCGCACCCCGGCCTCTGCGCGGCGCTCCGCCGCGACCCGAAGTGGCGCCAAGTGAGCGCCGTCCTCCACGGCGGCAACAAGCGGAAGTCCGCCGCCACGATCGCACGGTCGGGCGGGGCCACGGCCGGCTACGGCGGGCACTTCCGCGCGGTGCAGGGCTTCAGATTCCTCGGCGAGCGCCGGGAGGCCGCGTGCGGCTCCTGATCGCTGGGCAGAAGCAGTTCGGGGCCGAGACCTACCGGCTCTGCCGGCGGCTGGGCCACGACGTGGTGGCGGTGGCGGCGCCGGCCCTCGCGTCCGGCACTTCGACCGATGGTCATCGGCTCCCCGACCGTCTTCGCGCAACCGCGGAGGACGATCGCGTCCCGTGGATCCCCGCGGGCGAGCTTCGCGCCGACCGGGTGCCGGGTGGCACCGACCTCATCCTCGCCGCTCACTCGCACGACTACCTCGGCCGCCGCACCCGGCTCCGAGCCCGGCTGGGCGCTATCGGCTATCACCCGTCGCTCCTGCCGCTCCATCGGGGCCGCGACGCGGTGCGGTGGACCATCAAGATGGGCGACCGCGTGACGGGCGGGACCGTGTACTGGCTCTCGGACGCGCTCGACGCCGGCGACGTCGCCGCGCAGGACTTCTGCCTCGTGCGACCCTGCGACTCGGCGGCCGAGCTCTGGCGCCGCGACCTCTTTCCTCTTGGACTCCGCCTGTTCGAGCGGGTGCTCAAGGACCTTGCTCGCGGCGTGGCGGTGCGCATCCCGCAGGACGAGGCGCTCGCCACCTGGGAGCCGTCGTGGGATCGCCCGCCCGTCTTCCGCCCGGAGCTGCCGCTCCTAGGCACGGGGGCGCCGGCTGGCTACCGCGTCGTCCGCGAGCGATGGGCGGAGGTGTAGCACGTGGCGGAGGTCAGCGTCACCGTCCTCGCTCGGGCCTGCCACATCACGCCGCGCCGCGTGCAGCAGCTGGTGGCGGAGGGCATGCCACGGACCAACCGGGGGAAGTACGACCTCGGCGTCTGCATGTCCTGGTATATCCGGTACCTGCAGGAGCAGGTCGAGCGGCGGACGCCGAGCGTTCATGCGACGCCTGAGGCCGAGGCCCTCCGCGGCGAGAAGCGCCGGCTCATCGAGGCGCAAGCGGACCTCAAGGCGCTCGAGCTGGCCCGGGAGCGCCGCCAGCTCCTCCCGATCGGCGCGGCGCGGAAGCTCGTCGCCCGGTCCCTGTTTCGGCTCCGCTCTCGCTTGCTCAATGCACCGGGGAAGTACGCCCCGCGCCTGGTCGGCCTCCTCACGGTCGGTGAGGCACAGCTCGCGCTCGACGAGCTGGTCACCGATCTCATGACCGACCTCCAGTCCACGGCCGTCGAGGCCGAGGCCGATGGTGCCGCCGCTGCTCGCGCCTGACCCTGAAGCACTCCGGACCTGGCATCGGGTGGAAGCGCGTCTCATTCGCGACGCGCTGGCGCCGCGGCCTCGCCTCTCGGTGAGCGAGTGGGCCGACCGCTACCGCGTAGTCTCCGAGGGCACGAGCACCGAGGCCGGCGAGTGGCGCACCGACCGGGCGCCGTACCTCAAGGAGATCATGGACGCCTTCAGCGACCCCGCGATCTGGAAGGTCGTATTCAAGAAGCCGGCGCAGGTGGGCGGCACCGAGGTGATCAACAACGTCATCGGCTACCACATCGACCAGGACCCGTGCGCTATCCTCGTCGTGCAGGTCTCGCTCGAGGAGGCGAAGAAGTGGAGCAAGGAGAAGCTCGCCCCGATGCTCCGCGACTCGCCGCGCCTTGCGGCCAAGGTGCAGGAGCCGCGGGGCCGCGACCCGGACAACACCCTCCTCTCCAAGAGCTTCCCCGGCGGACACCTCGGCATCACCGGTGCGAACGCGCCCTCCGGCTTCCGCCAGCGGTCCCGGCGCGTGGTGCTGTTCGACGACGTGGACGGCTACCCGCCGGCGGCCGGCCGCGAGGGGGACCAGCTGGTCCTGGGCGGGCGGCGGACCGCCACCTTCTGGAACCGGAAGGTCGGCCTGTTCTCGACACCCACGATCGAAGGCTTCTCCCGGATCGACGAAGCGTTCCGGGAGGGCGACCGCCGGCGGTACCTCCTGCCCTGCCCCGCCTGTGGCCATGAGCAGCAACTGCTCTGGCTCAGGCCCGACGGCGGCTACGGCCTGGTGTGCGAGCGGGACGCGGCGGGCGACCCCGTGCCCGCGAGTGCCAGGTACGCCTGCATCGCCTGCGGCACCCTGATTCCCGAGACCGAGAAGCGGCGGATGCTCAAGGGGGCGCGCTGGCTCGCCGAGCGGCCCACCGACGGGGTCGCGAGCTTCGAGCTGAACGCCCTGGTGGCGCCGTGGGTGCGGTGGTCCGAAGTGATGCGGGAGTTCCTCGACGCCCGCCGCTCGCCGCTCCGCCTGCAGGGGTTCGTGAACACCATGCTGGGGGAGACCTGGCGCGAGGAGGGCGCGGAGATCGAGCCCCACGCGCTCGCCGCCCGGGTCGAGTCCTACGAGGCCGAGCTGCCCCGCGGCGTGGGACTCCTCACCGCCGGCGTGGACGTGCAGGGGGATCGGCTCGAGGTGGGCGTCTACGGCTGGGGCGCCGGCGAGGAAGGGTGGCTCATTCGCTGGGCCCAGCTTGATGGGGACCCGGGCCATCCGGAGGTCTGGCGGATCCTCGACGAGCTACTCCTCCGTCCGTGGCGCCACGCTGGCGGCGCCGAGCTCCGCATCACGGCCGCCGCGATTGACTCGGGCTACCAGACGGAGCAGGTGTACCGATTCGCCGAACCGCGGCGTGGCCGGCGGGTGCACGCGACGAAGGGCGTGCCGGGACGTGGTCGTCCCCTCTGGGCCCAGCCCGGGCCCACGAAGACCACGAAGGCGAAGAGCCGCCACCTGGTCCTTGTCGGGGTGGACAGCGCCAAGGACCTGCTCCACTCCCGGCTCCGCATCGGGACGCCGGGCCCGGGCTACCTCCACTTCCCGGACACGACCGATCGCGTGTTCTTCGAGCAGCTCACCGCCGAACGGCTTGTCACCAAGTATCGCGCGGGGCGGCCGGTGCGGGAGTGGACCCCGATCGAGGGGCGGCGGAACGAGGCACTTGACGTGACTGTCCTCGCGCTGGCCGCGCTCGCCGGCCTCGGCCCCGCGGTGATTGCGGCGCTCAGCGCGCTGGCCGAGCAAGCGATGGCGGCGGGTGAAGGTGCCGTGCCGATGGGGGCCGGCGCCGACGCGGGCGGTCGCCGCGTCCGATCGCGCGGGGTCTGGTAGATGCTGCCCAAGGCACTGCACGACGCGGCCGTCGACGGCATCGGCCGCCGGCTTCGGGGCTCCGACGTGTGCCTGCTGGTCGTGCTCTGGGGATACCTCGACGTCTACGAGTACCGGGAGCTGAAGCAGTCCTTCTTTCTCGCCCGCCTCCGGCTCGCCGCAGGCCGCAGGGTAGACCCGGCCAACGTACGCCGGGCGGTTCGGCGACTCGAGCGGATCGGGTACCTGGAGCGCGGGCCTAAGCGGGGGCGGGTGAATACCTACAGGCTCATCCTAGCCCCGCGCTTGGCTCCGCCTTAGCCTCGCAGCTAGGCAGGGCCGGCCTCCAGTTGCCGCGGGGGACAGGGCGTGGAGGCGTATGAGCAGAAGACGCAGCAGTCGCCCGGGTTCGGCCGGAGCAGGTGGTGGCAAGCCCGGCACTCGTAGAAATGAACACACGCGTTCTCGGGCATCGGCTCCGACTTCTGGAAGCCGCAGGCCGGACACTTGATCGTGCTCGTGAGGGTGATCTCCACCATGCGTGTAATTTGTGATTCTGCCGCGAGAGATGAAAGGCCGCTGGTAGGCTGCCGGGAGGTCGCTGGCGGGGTTCGGTGACCAAAGCCGTTGCGGCCGCGACCTTTACACAACGGCGCTGGGGTGACCATATTGACGGCCATGCGCCAACAGGCCTGGCTTCGGCTTCGCAGGATCCTCTCCCTTGCCACCGTGCTCGCACTGCTGAGCTCGGCAGGGGAAAAGTTGGTGCCCGAGACCCATGACGGCGACGCCGCGGTCGTCGCGATCCAAGGTCCCGGCACGCCGGCATCTGACCAGCCGACGAGGGGACCGAACCACAGCCCCGATTCACCCCATATCTGCCACTGCGTTCACGCGCACTTGGCGGCCCTCTCCACCGACCGGCCCCTGGCTCAGCCGATCACACCGCACCCTGTGGTGCCCGTCTTTCAGCGTCGGTCACCGCCTGCTCCCCCGGCAGCCTACCACTTCCGCCCTCCCATCGCCTGATCTCCACGTGAGCTGACGCGGCCATCCTCGCCGCGTCTTGAGTGAACCTCATCGGAGATCGTCATGTCCGTACGCCATCTGTTGGCGTGCGTCCCCTTGCTCTTCGGGTCCATACCCGGAACGCTGGACGCGCAAGCTCGCCCGCTCAGCCTGGAACAGGCACTGAGCGAAGCGCGCGAGAAGAGTCTTGAACTCCGCCTCGCCGAGGCGGAACTGGCGGTTGCCCGCGCGGACCTCAAGGCCGCACACCTCCGTTCCTACAACCCGGAGGCCGGATTCAGCATTGGCCCGTCCACCAATGCCGACACGACCCTGACGAGCTATCAGGTCGGAGTGAGCCAAACCCTGGAGCTGGGCGGGAAGCGAGGTCACCGCACGGCCACAGCCGAGCGACGGGTCGAGGCAGCCGAGGCCCGCCTGGCGCGAAGTCGGGAGGTGGTCTTCGGACGGGTTCGCCGGGCGTTCGGCCTGGCGCTCGTCGCACAGGCCAGAGTCTCCACGGCCATTGAGGCTGACTCAGTGGCCACCCTGCTTCGGAGCGCCGCGGAGGAGCGTCTCCGTCTGGGGGCCGGGACCCAGCTCGAGGTCAACGTCGCCTCCGCGGCCGCCGCCCGCGAGCGTCGGGCCCGGTTTCAGGCGGAACGAGACCTGACTTCGGCACTCCTGGAGCTGGGGGCGGCTGTAGGGCTGCCCGCTTCGGACCCCATCACTCCTCAAGGAGAAATGCCCCGGCCATTCGCGCCGGGCCGCTCGGAGGATGAGCTGGTCCAGGTAGCGCTCGAGCGGCGGCCGGACTTGGCCGCTTTCCGCGCGGAGATTGCTGCGGCGGAGTCTGAGCGGCAGCTCGCCCGGTCTTTAGCGTGGCCCGATCCCACTATCGGGGTTTCCGGCGGCCAGGCGGAGGACTTTCGTGTGCTTGAGTTCGGGTTCGCCATTCCGCTACCCCTATGGAACCGAGGACAGGGCGCCCGAGCCCAAGCGGGGGCGACCCTGGACCGCGCGCGACTTGCCGAAGCCCTCGCCCGGCGTGAGGCGGAGCGGGAAGTCCGGAACGCGTACCGTGCTCTGGCCAGCGCGGTCGCGGCCGAGCAGGCCTTCGATCGGGACGTAGTAGAGCGACTCCGGGAGAATCTCGCCTTGGCCGAGGAATCCTTCAGGGCCGGGAAGATCGGTCTCCTCATCTACAACGGTGTACGGCGTGACCTGGTCGAGGCGCGTCTGGACTATCTCGATGCTGTCGCGGAAGTCATCGAGCGCAGCGCCGCGCTGACTCTGGCGGTGGGCGGTGACATCGGGAGCAACCAATGAGGCATTCCATGTTCCTGAAGGTTCCGCGACCCGTCCTCTGCGGGATCCTGGCCCTCACTCTCGCCACCGCCTGCAGGAAGGGTGAAGAGCGGAGTGCGGGGGAGGACCCTGCCAGTGACCCGGCCGAAGGTATCGTGACGCTCACCGCCGAGCAGGTTAACTCGGCGCGGTTCGGCTACGCGGTAGTGGCCCATCGACCCACGGCAGGTGGCCTCAGCGCCACCGCGGAGATCGCCGCGGCACCAGGACGGCTGGCGCGAGTGGGGTCCCGCGTCCCGGGGCGAGTGAGCCGGGTTCTCGCCGCCGAAGGGGATCGGGTCCCTGCGGGTGCGGCGCTCGCATGGGTGGACGCGCCCGAACTGGCGGAAGCCACTGCGCAATACCTCGCGGCCAACACGGAGGCGCAGGTGGCAAGGGAAACCGCCAACCGCGAGCGGGAACTCTTCGAGCGCCGCATCAGCAGCGAACGGGAGTGGCGACAGGCCGAGGCCGACGCGGTGCGGGCCGAGGCCTCGAAGGAGGCGGCGGAAGGCCGGCTCCACGCGCTGGGGCTGTCGGACGAGGACCTCGCCTCTCTGCAGGTTGTCGGCCACTACAACTCGGAGGTGGCCCTCCGGACCCCGATCGCCGGGACCGTGGCGAGTCGGACGGTGGACGTCGGGCAGGTAGTACAGCCCGGGGAGACACTCTACGAGGTCGTGGATCTGCGGGAGGTCAGGCTCGTGGTCGACATCTACGACGAAGCTCTCTCCTCGGTCAGGGTAGGCCAGCCGGTGGAAGTCCGAACCACCTCGACGGGCGATCGGGTGTTCAACGGGCACGTGGCGAGCGTGGGTGCTGTGGTCGAGCGGGAAACGCGCACGGTCAAGCTCCAGGTCCACCTGCCCAATCCAGAGGGAGTCCTCCGGCCCGGCATGTTTGCGACGGCGCGACTGGCGGGCGTGGCGGCCCGCGGTGACAGCGGGGTCACAGTGATCCCTGAGGCCGCGGTGCAACGGGACGACCAGGCCAGCATCGTCTTTGTGCCGGCGGGGCCGGGCCGGTTCGCGCGCCGGATCGTGACGCTCGGGCCGCCAGCCGACAGCGGGTGGGTGACGGTGACCGCTGGTGTTGCAGTAGGGGATAGCGTGGTGACCACGGGCGCGTTTGTGCTCAAGTCCGAACTCCGCCGGGGCGAGCTCGGCGAAGGAGAGGAGTAGCGCCATGGTCGAACGATTGCTTGAGTGGTCACTGCGAAACCGGTTCCTGGTCCTGACGCTCGCCCTGCTCCTCATCGGCGGTGGCGCCTGGGCGATGCGGGGACTTCCGATCGATGCAGTGCCCGACGTCACCAACGTGCAGGTACAGGTCCTGACCACGGCGCCCGCTCTGGGTCCCGAGGAGGTCGAACGATTCATCACGACCCCGGTGGAGCTCGCCATGAGCGGCCTGCCTGGTCTCACCGAGTTGCGCTCCATCTCGCGGTTCGGCCTCTCCGCCGTCACGGTGGCGTTCGAAGACGGCACCGACATCTACTTCGCGCGACAGCTGGTGAACGAGCGCCTCCAAGGCGCGCGTGAAGACATCCCGCCCGGGTACGGCACGCCCGAGATGGGGCCGATCAGCACCGGGCTGGGGGAGATCTACCAGTTCGTGATCCAAGGAGATGGCAAGTCGCCGATGGAGCTCCGGACCATTCTCGAATGGGACGTTGCGCCGCGGCTCCGTCAGGTGCCGGGCGTCATCGAGGTGAATGCGTTTGGCGGTGAGCTGCGGACCTACGAGGTCGCCCTCCGCCCGGAACGGCTGGGCGCCTACGGTGTTTCCCTGAGCCAGCTCTTCGAGGCGCTGGAGCGGAACAACGCCAACGCCGGCGGCGCCTACATCGAGAAGAACGCGGAGCAGTACCTGATCCGCGGCGAGGGACTCATCGGGACGCTCCAGGACATCGGTGACATCGTCGTCACGAGCGACGCACGGGACGGCACCCCCGTCTACGTCCGGCAGCTCGCCGACGTGCGCTTCGCGCCCATGGTCCGCCAGGGGGCCGTGACGCAGGACGGGAACGGCGAAGTGGTGACCGGCATCGTGCTGATGCTGCTGGGAGCCAACTCGCGGGAGGTGGTGAGCCAGGTCAAGGCCGCCGTGACGGACATGACGCCGGCGCTGGCGAAGCTGGGCGTGCGGGTCGAGCCGTTCTACGACCGGACCGAACTGGTGAAGAAGACGATCGCCACGGTCGCGAAGAACCTGGCCGAGGGGGCGTTGCTTGTCGTCGTCGTGCTGTTCCTCATGCTCCGCAACCTGCGCGCAGGCCTCATTACCGCGAGTGTGATTCCGCTCTCCATGCTCGCCGCGTTTATCGGCATGCGAGCGGCGGGGGTGTCCGGGAACCTCATGTCCCTCGGCGCGATCGATTTCGGCCTCATCGTGGATGGCGCGGTGATCGTGGTGGAGAACGTCGTGCGGATGATCGCCGAGCGGTCCCATCGGCTGGGGCGGCCCCTCGATTCAGGCGAACGGTCGGCCGCAGTCCTCGAAGGCTGTCGCGAAGTGCTTGGATCCACGGTGTTCGGCGTCACGATCATCTCGATCGTGTACCTCCCGATCCTGACACTCACCGGGATCGAGGGGAAGATGTTCGGCCCCATGGCGCTGACGGTGCTGTTCGCCTTGATCGGCTCACTGGTCCTGGCCGTGACGTTGATCCCGGTGCTGGCCTCGTTGTTCCTCCCGGGACGCCTGGAAGAGCGGGAGATCCGGCTTCTCGGATGGGTGCGGAAGCACTACGAGCCCGCGCTCCAGCGCACCCTCCGGCGACCGCGCCTGGCTCTGGGAGCCGGCATGGGCCTGTTTGCCGCCGCACTCCTCGTCGCCCCGTTCCTCGGCGCCGAGTTCGTGCCGCGGCTGGATGAGGGCGCGCTCGCCCTGCAGGCCTGGCGCCTGCCGAGCGTGGCGCTGGAGGAGTCCATCCGGCAGACGGGAGAGATCGAGCGGGCGCTGCGTCAGTTTCCGGAGGTCACCAGCGTGGTGTCGAAGACGGGTCGGGCCGAAATCGCCACCGATCCAATGGGGGTCGAGATTTCAGACATCCTCGTCATGCTCCGGCCCCGCGGGGAGTGGCGGACGGCGAAGGACAGAGAAGGGCTCATCGCGGCGATGGACTCGGCCCTGCGTGCCAGAGTACCCGGCACATTATTCAGCTACTCCCAACCCATCGAGCTCCGCGTCAGCGAGTTGATCTCGGGGGTGCGGTCCGACGTCGCCTTCAAGATCTACGGAGACGACCTGGCCACCCTGGAACGGACCGCCGCCGCGGCCGTCCGGGTGTTGTCGCGCATCCCGGGGGCCGCCGACGTCAAGGCCGAGCAGACCGGGGGCCTGCCCGTGCTGCGGGTGCGCCTCGATCGGCGGGCCATGGCGCGGTACGGCCTCAATGTCTCTGACGCCCTGGACGCGGTGACGACCATCGGAGGGCGGGAGGCCGGAGTGGTGCTCGAAGGACAGCGCCGCTTCGCGGTCCAGGTGCGCTATGCGGAGGATGCTCGTCGCGATCCGGCGCAGATTGGGGCCCTCCGGATTCGCACACCGGCGGGTCAGCTCATCCCGCTGTCGCAAGTGGCAGACATCCGGGTCGAGGACGGCCCGTCCCAGATCAGCCACGAGGCCGGCCGCCGTCGGATTACTGTCGAACTCAACGTCCGGGGCCGCGACCTGGCCGGCTTTGTCGCTGATGCTCAGGCGGCCATCGCCGCCGCCGATGTCGTGCCGGCCGGCTACTTCACCGAGTGGGGCGGACAGTTCAAGAACCTCCAGGACGCCACAGCCCGCCTGCTCGTTGTGGTGCCGCTCGCGCTCGCCCTCATCTTCGTGCTGCTGTATGTGAGCCAGGGCTCGGCGGGGCTCGCCGGCATCATCTTCCTCAATGTTCCGTTCGCCATCAGCGGCGGAGTCTTTGCCCTCGCGCTCCGCGGGCTCCCGCTCTCCATCTCGGCCGGCGTCGGCTTCATCGCCCTGTTCGGCGTGGCCGTGCTGACGGGGCTGGTACTCCTGGGGTACGCTGAGCAACGGCGGCGGGAGGGCGCCGATGTACTCACGGCCGCCAGCGATGCAGCCCGGGTACGGCTTCGGCCGGTCCTGATGGCTGGCCTGGTCGCCGCGCTTGGCTACGTGCCCATGGCGATCGCGACCGGCTCCGGCGCAGAGGTACAGCGCCCCTTGGCGACCGTGGTGATCGGTGGGCTCGTCACGTCGACCGTGCTCACCCTGCTCGTGCTACCCGCGGTGTACGCCTGGATGCAGGGCCGGGCGACTGGCGCCCGCGACCACGCGAATCAGGAGGCTGCCCCATGAAGCTCTTCGTAGCCTACGTTCGTCCACACATGGCGCAGGCGACGGTGGCTGGTCTGCTCGAGGCGGGCTGCCCCGACGTACTGGTCCATGACGGAAAGCGCCTGGTGCCCGGACTCCGGGGTGAGGAGTACGCCCACTCGATCGAACTGGGCCAGCGGTACGAGCCCATGACAATCCTTATGTTCCCGGCCCCCGAGGACGCGGTCGCCCGATGGACGGAGGTCGTCCGGCGAACGGCCCGGACCGGCCACCATGGTGACGGCGACATTCTGGTCATCCCGCTCGATTCCATGGTCCGCATCAGCGGTTCAGCCACCGAGAGCACTCTGTGATCGCGTCCGTCCACGACCGCCCGTCACCCTGGCGGACCCCGTTCGCCCGGCGTACGTACGCCGCCTGCGCCTTTCTTGCGGCCGGAGCGCTGGTCAGCCTGGTGGCGCACGCACCCGACCAGGCGGGATGGCTGAAGGTCCGGCTCGACCTGGCGGGGCTGCTCTACCTAGCTTCGTGTGCCGTCGGGGGCAGCAACTTCTTCGCGGCCGGGATGCGCGCCGCCCGGACGCTCAAGCTCGACATGAACTTCCTCATGTCAGTGGCGATCGTAGCCGCCGTGCTGATCGGCGAGTCGTTCGAGGCCGCGACCCTTGCGGCGCTCTTCTCTCTGGCGGAGCTGCTGGAGCGGTATGCTGTGGATCGCGGCCGTCGCTCCATTGCTCGCCTGCTCGAATTGGCGCCTGAATCCGCTGCCCGGCTCTCGCCCGATGGCGGCGTGGAGTCGGTGCCGGTCCACGAGCTCCGGGTAGGGGATCGAATCCGCATCCGGCCCGGCGACCGGGTCCCGTCCGACGGGCGGGTCATCTCCGGAACGTCCGGCGTAAACGAAGCCACCATCACGGGAGAATCCCTGCCGAGGACCAAGGGCCCAGGGGACTCGGTCTTCGCGGGCACCTTGAGCACTGACGGCGCCCTGGAGGTCGAGGTCACCGCCGATGCCGAGCACAGCACGCTCGCCAGGATCGTGCAACTGGTTCGGGAAGCGGAAACCCGCCGTGCGCCGGTCGAGGAATACGTCAAGCGGTTCGCGCGCGTGTACACCCCTGCCGTGACCGTCCTCGCTGCGCTCGTCATGCTGGGACCGCCGTTGCTCCTTTCGGGAAACGGTCTCGAGTGGTTTACGCGCGGGTTGACGCTGCTCGTGATCGCCTGTCCGTGCGCGCTCGTCATCGCGACTCCCGTCACGGTGGTCAGCGCGATCACCAGCGCGGCGAGGCACGGGGTCCTCATCAAGGGCGGGATTCACCTGGAGACGCTCGGTCGGGTTCGGGCACTGGCAATCGACAAGACCGGCACCCTCACCCTGGGTCAACTGTCTGTAACAGACTTCCGCACCGACCCGGGAGCCTCGCGCGATACCCTGCTGGGTCAGCTTCATGCAGTCGAACAGCTGTCGGAGCACCCGCTCGCGGCGGCAATCGTCACATTCGCTCGTCAGGCCGGAGGTCCTCCGTCAGGAGTGGTCGAGAGGTTCACGGCCGTACCAGGTCGCGGTGTCGATGCTCAAGTCGACGGGCAGTGGATCAAGGCGGGTACCGAGGAACTGGTGGGTCACGCGGTAGCGGCCCGCTGGGGACCCGCGACACCTGGCACGATCCGCACCTACGTTGTCGCGGAGGGGGGCGCCTCCGGGATGATCGAACTGAGAGACCGCGCGCGGGAGAGCGCACCGACGGTGGTGCAGCACCTGCACCGGCTGGGGATCCGGCCCGTGGTCATGCTGACCGGCGATGCCGAGCCGGCCGCGCAGGCCATCGGTGCGGCCACCGGTGTGGACGAGGTGAGGTTCCGCCTGTCGCCCGAAGAGAAGGTGGCTGCCGTCCGTGAACTGCGGAGGCGCCACGGCGCCGTGGCGATGGTAGGGGACGGAGTTAATGACGCCCCGGCGCTCGCTGAGGCGACGGTCGGTCTCGCCATGGGCGCGGCCGGCTCGCCCGCAGCGATCGAGGCCGCAGACATTGCACTCCTCGCCGACGACCTGACGAAGGTTCCCTACGCAGTCCGCCTAGCCCGCCGGGCCCGCGCCACCATTCGCCTCAATATCGGCATCGCCCTAGGCCTCAAGACCTTGCTTGCGGTGGGTGCGCTGCTTGGGGTTGTCAGCTTGGCGATGGCCGTCCTCATAGGCGACATGGGAGGTTCTATAGCAGTGACCCTCAACGCGTTGAGGGTGGCTGCAACCTCGGCTCCCGTGGACAGGCATCTCTCGCGGCGCGCAGCTGTGTCACAGAGTACCCCTATTCAACCCGCGTAGACCTCCTCCTCGCCCCGCGCCGCCTCTACTGTGCGACGCATGGCGAGCCCCACTCTCTACGCCGCGAAGCTCGCGAGCGCGAACCAGGCGATCACCCAGCTGGAAACGGGGACGCCCAGCGTCGCGCTCGACGGTCGCACGTACACCGCGGCGGACCTGCCAGCGGTGTACGCCATCCGCGACTGGCTCGCGGTCAAGGCCGCGCTCGAAGCGATCGAGACGGGGGCACAGGGGTACGCGATCGGCGGGCGATCGGTCAGCCGGGCTGACTACGAACAGCTCGTCACCCGGGAGCGCGAGCTCGCCGTGCGGTTGCCGGAGGGACACCCCGCTAAGGCGCGCGCCGGCGGTATCCGAGTTCGGTTTGGGGTGCCCGAATGAACCTCACGCCGCGCGGGCTCCCCCCTCTGCCCGGGCCCACCCTGCTCGACCGGCTGGTCACCTTCGTGTCCCCAATTCGGGGACTCCGGCGACACCAGGCTCGGGCCGCGCTCGCCCTCTCGGGCGGATACTCCGGTGCCCGCTACGACCGGCGTGCGCTGCAGGAGTGGTATGCCGGGCTCGGCAGCGCCGACCGCGATAGCCTGGGCGACCTCACGACCCTCCGGGCTCGCTCGCGCGACCTCCGCCGGAACGCACCCCTCGCGACCGGGGCCCTCAACACCATCGTCACCAGCGCCGTCGGGACCGGCCTCACGCCGCGGGCCCGGATCGACCGCGAGCTGCTCGGGCTCACCGAAGAGGAGGCCGGTGCCTGGGAGGCCCACGCGGCCCGGATCTGGGCCTGGTGGGCGGAAACCCCGGCCTGCGATGTCACCGGGCGCTTCGACTTCGCCACGCTGCAGGCGCTGGTGCTAGTGAGCAGCCTCGAGAGCGGGGACGTGCTGGCCATCCGCCGCCGCAAGGAAGGCAGGGCTCGCCTCCTGGGCCTGGCCCTCCAACTCCTCGAGGCCGACTACCTCTCCAATCCCCAGTTCGGCCCCGACACCGACCGGCTTGCCGGCGGGGTCGAGATCAACGAGCTGGGCGAGCCCGTCCGCTACCACCTGGCGAGCCGCCACCCGGGTGACTTCTTCGGCCGGGGCGGGTTGACCTGGACGGCGGTCCCTGCCGTCGCCCCCGAGTCGGGCGAGCGGCTCGTGCTCCACATCTTCGACCCACTCCGCCCGGGCCAGACCCGCGGCGTGCCGCTCCTCGCCCCAGTCATTGAGCCGCTCAAGCAGCTCGACCGCTACACCGAGGCGGAGCTGATGGCGGCGGTGCTCGCGGCCTGCTTCACGGTCTTCATCAAGCACCCGACCCCGGACGCGCCCGTGGGGCTCGGCCTGCCCGCCGGCCAGCTGCCGCCCGCCGACCCGGCGCAGTACCGGCTCGGCAACGGGGCCATTCTCGACCTCGCCGCGGGCGAGAGCGTCGAGACGGTGAACCCCGGGCGGCCGAACGACAAGTTCGACCCGTTCGTGCAGGCCATCCTCCAGCAGGTGGGCGTCGCGCTCGAGGTGCCGTACGAGCTCCTGGTCAAGCGCTTCAACGCCTCCTACAGCGCGTCCCGCGCCGCGCTCCTCGAAGCCTGGCGGTCGTTCGAGCGCCGGCGTGCTACCCTCGTGCGCACCTTCTGCCAACCCTCCTATGAATGGGTGATCGCCGAGTCGGTCGCCGCCGGGTTGCTCGACGCGCCAGGCTTCTTCGAGGACCCGCTGGTGCGCCGCGCCTGGTGCGACGCGGCGTGGACCGGGCCGGCTGCCGGTCAGATCGATGAGCGGAGCGCCGTCGAGTCCGCGATCCTCCGGGTGACCAACGGCCTGGCCACGCTCGAGGAGGAGACCGCCAAGCTCACCGGTGGGGATTGGGAACAGAACCACGCCCAGCAGGTGAAGGAGCGCCGGGCGCAGGTGCGCGACGGCCTCGCCGCTCCTCCCGCGCCGGTCGCCCCTCCGACCGGCGCCCCCACGCGCAATCCCCGCGACCCTCAGAACGCCGACCGCGGCAGCACGCCACCGCTTGAGGACGCAGTGCCGGCGGGCCGCCTCTCCCTCGCTCGGGCCGAACTCGTAACCGAGGGAGGGGCGCGCGCATGACCGACCGCTTGCCGCACCTCGTGCTCGATGCGCTGGCCACGGCGCACTGGGCGATCAGCGAGGACGCGCTCCGGACGATGTTCGCGGTCGCTTACCGCAAGGCGGGCGACCTCGAGGCCATCGCGGCGCAGCTGGGCCGCCCGCTCGACCACGCCTACGCCGTCGAGGTGCGGGACGGCGTCGCCCGGCTGCCGATCCGCGGGCCGATGTTCCGCTACGCGAACCTGTTCTCGCTGGTGAGCGGGGCGACGAGCTACGAGCTCATCGCGCGCGACCTCACGGTCGCCATGCAGGATCCGAGTGTGCGGGCGGTCGTGCTCGACCTCGACAGCCCGGGTGGTGAAGTGAACGGCTGCGCGGAGCTGGCCGAGCTGATCGCGGGCTATCGCGGGCGGAAGCCGCTCGTCGGGTACGTCTCGGGTACGGGGGCGAGCGCCGCCTACTGGCTCGCGAGCGCGTGCGAGGAGGTGGCGTGTGCCGACACCGCGATCCTGGGCTCGCTCGGCGTCCGCATGGCGCTCCTCGACACCCGGGCCCGCGACAGAGCGGCGGGTGTTGAGGAGATCGAGATCGTCTCGAGCCAGACCCCGCGCAAGCGGGACGACGATCCCACCACCGACACCGGCCGCGCCGCGGTGCAGGCCACGGTGGACGCGCTCGCCGCCGTCTTCCTCGCCGCGGTCGCCCGCTACCGCGGCGTGCCGGAGGCCACGGTCCTCACCGACTACGGCCAGGGCGGCGTCTTCGTGGGTGAGGCCGCGGTCCTGACCGGACTCGCCGACCGCCTCGGCACCTACGAGACCCTCCACGCCGCACTCGCCAGCGACAGCGCGCGCCCCCGCGCGCGCGCGACCCTTACCGCCACTCAGGAGACCCGCATGACTGCATCCGCCGCCCGGCGGCGGACGGCCCCGTGGCTGCCTTCACCGAAGGCGCGGGCGTGACGAGCCGCGTCACCCGCGACGTGATCGTGGAGACCGGCGCCGCCGGCCGCGTCACGGCCGTCCGCCAGGGCACGCTGTACGGCGTGGACTTCGGTGCCGGCGCCTACCAGTGGCTGGCCGAGGATGAGCTCGCCGCACCTGCCGACGCCGAGCCCGAAGCCGAGCCTGGCGACGGCGAGGGCGGAGACGCCGCGCCGGCGGCGCGGGCATACCGGCTCGCCGATCTCCTCGCCCGCGCCCGCACCGAGGGCGCCACGGCCGAGCGCGAACGCATCCTCGGCATCGAGCAGCTCGCCCGCCCGGGCCTCGAGGCGCTCGCCGCCCAGGCCAAGGCCGACGCCGCCTGCACGCCCGAGGGCTTCGCCCGCCGGTCGCTCGAGCACGAGGCGCAGACCCGCCGTTCCCATCTCGCCGGCCTCAAGGCCGACGAGGCCCAGCTCCACGCCCCGGCCGCATCGGCGCGCACGCCGGAGGGCGAGGGTGCTGCCGCCGACGTGCAGCGCATCCTCGCGACGCACCGCGCCGTCCACGCCGACCGGACCCCGACGCCGAGGACCGCATGAGCCAGCCCGCCGCCTTCCAGTCCCAGGACTTCCCCTTCGACAAGCTGTTCGCGGGCCACCTGCCCCCGCTGTCGAAGGGCATCACCCTGCTCGCCGGCCAGACCCTCACCCGCGGCGCCGTGCTCGGGAAGATCACGGCGAGCGGCAAGTACACCCTCTCGGCCGCCGCGGCCGACGGCTCCGAGGTGCCGGACGCGATCCTCGCGGAGGACTGCGACGCCACCGCCGGCGACCGCGCGGCCGTGGCGTACACCCGGGGCGACTTCAACGAGGCCGCGCTCACGTTCGGCGCCGGCCACACGGCGGCCAGCACCCGCGAGGGGCTCCGCGACAAGGGCCTCTACCTGGTCACGCTGCAGGCGTAAGGCCCTCACTCTCACTCGGAGCCGATCGACATGCCGACCACTGTGTTCTCGACCGACGTCCTGCTGGGGGTCGTGGAGGGCCTCAAGACGCCGAACCCGGCGCTCCTCGAGCGCTACTTCCCCACCATCCAGCAGAGCGAAGCGGAGCAGATCCACTTCGACACCATCAAGAGCCGCCGGCGCATCGCGCCCTTCGTCTCGCCCCTCGTGGCGGGCAAGGTCGTCGAGTCGCAGGGCTGGAAGGCCAACACCTTCAGCCCCGCCTACATCAAGGACAAGCGGCGCTTCGACCCCGACAAGCCGTTCAAGCGCATCGCCGGGGAACAGATCGGAGGCCGCCTTACGCCGCAGCAGCGGCTGGACGCCTACCTCGCGACCGAGCTGGACGACCAGGTCAACATGGTCACCCGGCGCCTCGAGGTGATGGCCTCCGAGGCGCTCCGCACCGCCAAGGTCACAGTGACCGGCGAGGGCTACGGGACGGTGGTCGTGGACTTCGGCCGCGATCCCGCGCTCACCCCCGCCGCGCTCGCCGGGACCGACAAGTGGACCGATCCCGGCTCCACCCCGCTCGACGACCTGCAGGACTGGTCGGACCTGGTGCTCGAGAAGTCGGGCACCACGCCGGTGGACGTGGTCATGGGGGTGGCGGCGTGGAAGGCGTTTCGGACGCACGACACGGTCGCCAAGCGGCTCGACGTGCTCCGCATCCAGAACAACGGCATGGACGTGGGCGCGCAGCAGATCGAGGGGCTCACCCCGCGTGGGACCATCGACGGGTTCAACATCTGGACCTACGGCGGCTGGTACGAGGACCCGGACACCGGCGTGGTGACGCCGATCTGGCCGGCCGACATCGTCGGGATGGCCAGCGCGCTCGTCGAGGGCGTTCGCGCCTTCGGCGGCATCAAGGACCCGAAGGCGGGGCTCCAGGCCGTGCCCTACTTCCCGAAGATGTGGATCGAGGAGGACCCGGCGGTGACCTGGCTGATGCTGCAGGCGGCCCCGCTCGTGGTGCCGACCCGGCCCGACGCCACCCTCGCGGTGGACGTGGTCTGAACGGTGCTCGACCCCGCCGCGGATCTTGACCTCTTCCTCGCCGACTTCGGCGTGCCGGTGGTGATCGGCACGCTGGAGACGAGCGGCATCCTCGACGAGGAACCGGCCGAGGTCCTCGGCGGCCGGGCGGCGGTGGCGGGCCGGTACCGCTCCGTGCTCGTGCCGACGCCCGGGCTCCCGGCGCTCCACCGGGACGACCCGATCCGGGTGAACGGCATCGACTACACGATCCGCGACTGGGGGCCCGACGCGCGCACGCTCGACGGGCTCTGGACCCGGATCGGCCTCGCGGAGCCCTGAGCCGTGGCCAGCATCCGCCAGCGGATCGTGGACGCCGTGGTGGCGCGGCTCGACGGCGCGGGGAAGCCCGCCGGGCTCGCCGTGCACCGAAGCCGCGGCATCGCCATCGACCAGGACGCGCTCCCGGCCATGGTGGTGTACCTGCTCGCCCAGCGCACCCAGCGCGTGGGCGGGCGCGGCGGTCCCCTCTCCGCGCACGCCTTGACGCTCCGCGTCGAATGCCGGGTGAAGGGGGCGATCGCCGACGAGGCGGACGTGCTCCTCGAGCCGCTCGTCGGCTGGGCGGTGCGGGCCCTGCTCGGCGAGGCCACCCTCGGCGGACTCGTGAACAGCCTCGAGGAAGCGCAGATCGAATGGGCGGCGGAGCCCGCCGACCACCTGTATGCCGCGGCGGCGGTGGACTTCACGGCGCAGTTCCCGACCGCCGTGGCCGACCCCGACACGCTCAGCTGACCCTCGCGCACGGAGCCTTCTCATGCCGTACCCGACGCCCGACCCGCGGAACTTCCTGCTCGGCAAGGGCAAGTGCTACTTCGACCGCTTCGACACGGTCGGCGCCCGCACCGGGCTCCGTCACCTGGGCAACTGCACCGCGGTCGCCGTGCAGACCGAGGACGAGCGGATCGAGAAGCGCTCGAGCATGGACAAGACCGCCGGTGTCCTCGCCGAGGACTCGAAGTCCCGGAAGGTGACCATCAAGATCACCGCCGACGAGCACGAGGCCCACAACATGGCCCTCTTCCTCATGGGCGACGTGGGGAGCTACACCCAGGTGGGCGGCGCCATCGTGGACGAGCCCATCAACGACCTGGTCCTCGACCGGGTCTACAAGCTCGCCAATCGGGTGATCTCGGCGGTGAGCATGACCAAGGGGGCGACGCCCCTCGTGGCCGGGACCGACTTCGTCGTCGAAGACGCCGAGGCCGGCCTCGTGCGCTTCCTGCCGGCCGCAGCCAACGTGACCACGGGCGACGACGTGCTTGTGGATTACACGGCCGGGGCCATCACGGCACCCGCGGGCCGCACCACCGTGCGGGGCGGCACGCAGGGGAAGATCGAGGGAGCGTTCTTCTATCTCCCCGACAACACCCGGGGGCCCAACTTCGAGCTGGAGGCGTGGCGGGTGAGCGCCGCACCCGACGGCGAGCTGGGGCTCATCACCGAGGAGTACGGGAGCTTCAGCCTCGTGCTCACCGTGCTCAATGACGCGGCGACCCACCCGACCGAGCCCTACTACCGGCTCACCGAGCGGCCCGCCGCGTGATCCGCCGCCTCCGCGCCTGGGTCTCCGCGCTGGTGACGCGGCTCCGGCGCCGGGGTCGCTCGCTCCGTCGGCGCTGCCGCCGGTGGACGACGAGCTCCTGCTCGGCGGCCGGCGCTTCGTGCCGGTCGCCGTCACCACGTTCGAGCACGACGTCTGGATGATGGCCCAGGTGCAGGCCGCGGGCTTGCACGACCTCCGGCGACTCTTCGCGGAGGGCCGGGGGGTCGAGACGATCGCCGAGGACCTGCTCCAGCGCATCTGGGCCTCGGGCCGGACGCTCCACGTGCTCGCCGGCACGCTCACCGAGAAGGGCCAACCGTGGAGCCCGGCCCTCGCCGAGGAACTGGTGCAGTTCTTCGGGGCGCGGGCGGACCCGGAGGAGAAGGCCCTGCTGCAGGCGGCGCTCGTCCGGCTGCTGCTCGGTTTTTTCGTGAGCGGGGCCGAGTCCTCGGCGATTTTCCCGAGCTCTTCGGCCCCGACGACCGAGCAGCCGGCTCCTCCCCGCGCCCACGTCGCGGCGCCGTAGACCTTGGCGACTGGGACGAGGTGGTCCGCGACCTCGCCGGGTGGGACCCCGACCGGCTTCCCGTGGTGCTCCGCTGGCCGCTCCGCGAGGGGCTCCTCGCGTACCTCGCCCAGCTCCGCAGCGAGGCCGCGCGCGACTACCGCCTTCGGCTCACCGTGTGGGCGGTGCTCGCCCCGCACCAGGGGCGGAAGGGGCCCAAGCCGCCGCAGCCGCCGCCGATCCTCCGGGGGTAGGCCGTGACCGCGCCACGCGTCGGCGTCCGCTTCGAGGCGGAGGGGACCGATCCGGTCGTCGCGGCGATCCGCGAGGTCGAGTCCCGCCTCAAGGGTCTGCAGCAGACCCAGCGACAGGGCACCACCGCGGCCGAGGCGCAGGCCCGCGGTCTCGGGGCACTCGTCGCCGGCGTCAAGAACGTGGCCGGCGCCATCGGTGCGGTCCGCGTCGCGGCCTTCGTACGCGACAGCCTGCAGGCGGCCGATGCCATCGGCAAGCTGGCGCAGGCGACCGGGGTGGCCGCCGAACCACTGTCGGCGCTCGCCCTCGCCGCGCGGAAGGCCGACGTCGAGCAGACCGAGTTGGAGACCGGGCTCCGGGGCCTCGCCAAGTCACTGACCGAGCTGCAGAGTGGCAACGCGGACACGGTCGCGAGCTTCCAGGCACTCGGGCTGTCGGCGAAGGACCTCGCGGGGCTCTCGCTCGACCAGGCCCTGGTCCGTGTCGCCGACGCGCAGGCCAAGTACACCGACGGCGCGGAGAAGGCCGTCGTCGCTGGGAAGATCTTCGGCGACCGTGTCGGCCTCCGCCTGCTCCCGCTCCTCAACGATCTCGCCGACGGCGGCTTCGCCCGCGCGACCGAGGAGGCGCGCCGGTTGGGCGTCCTCTTCTCGAGCGAGGCCACCCAACAGGCCCAGGCGTTCAACGACAGCCTGACCGACCTCGGCACCGCGGCGCAGGGCCTGGCGGCCCAGTTCGGGGCCGGGCTGGCACCGTCCGTCACCGCCGCGGTGGGGGTGCTCACGGCCGGCGCCGCGCAGGCCCGCGGCCCGCTGGAAACGCTGGGCCGGATCGCGGGCGCGGTGATCCGGACGGTGGTCACCGCGTTCGATGTCCTCGGCAACATCGTCGCGACCAGCGCCAACCTCATCGTGGTGGGCGTCCGCACGGCCGCCGCGGCGAAGGACCGACTCCTTCGCGGGGACTTCCGCGGCATCGGGACCGAGGTGGCCTCCGGCTTCGCCCAGGTGAAGGCCGTCATCGCCTCGTTCAACGAGGACCGCGAGCGGGCGGGCGACTTCCTGCTGGGGCGCGACGGGGACGCGGCCGGACAGGAGGATGCGCTCCGCCGACTCCGGGAGGCGAACCAGCAGAAGCGCGAGATCCAGCGCCAGGCGACTCGGCAGCAGCAGCAGGACGCCGACCGCGCGGCCCAGGCCCGCGCCCGCGCCGAGCAGCAGGCGGCCGACGACGCGCTGCGGATCACGGAGCGCCGCTTCCAGCTCGAAGAGGCGCACGCCCAGCGCGCCTACGCCCAAGGGCTCACGAGCCTCGGGCAGTTCTACGCCGAGCGCCGTCGCCTCATCGAGGCGCAGGCCTCCGCCGAACTCCAGGCACTCCAGGCGAAGCGGGACGCGCTGCTCGCCCAGCCCGCCCGCACCGAGGCCGACCGGACCCAGCGCGCCGCGGCGCTGGCGCAACTGGACGCCCAGATCCAGGAGCGCCAGCTCGCACTGCAAGGCCGCCGGAACGACCTCCTCGCCGACGAGCTGGCCGAGCGGGAGCGGCTCCGGCAGGCGGCCCTTCAGTTCGAGGCCCAGATCCGCGAGGCCCAGGGGCAGACCTTCCAGCTCCGGCGGGAAGAGCTGGCTCGGCAGGTAGCCGAGTTCGACCGGGTGCTGGCCCAGCAGGGCGACCCCAACCGGGCCGCGAAGGTGGCCCAGTTCCGCGTCGCCGGCGAGACCCGCATTCGGCTCGACGAGCTGGCGCGCGAGGCGGCGCAGGTGTTCGACGCGCTCGACCGGGAGGAGGCCCGCATCGCGGCCCTCGTCCAGTCGGGCACCATCACCGAGGAGGAGGGCCGGCGCCGGGTGCTGGCGCTCGAGCGCGAGCGGCTCCCGGGGTTGCTCGCCACCCGGCAGGCATTGGTCGCCCTGCAGCAGACGACCCAGGATCCCGCCGTCCTCGACGCCATCCAGCAACAGATCGACAAGATCGACGAGCTCGCGCGCGTCACGAACCAGACGCAGGGCGTGCTCACGCAGCTGGGGATCGCGTCGCGCGACGCCCTGGAAAGCGGGCTCGAGTCGAGCCTCACCGGCGTCCTCAACCAGACCAGGACCCTGGGCGACGTCTGGCGCGACACCGCCCGCTCGGTGCTCGACGCCGTGAACCAGATCATCGCCCGCTTGATCGCGCTCCAGATCCAGCAGGCGATCGTGAACGCCGCGGGCTCCCTGCTCGGCTTCAAGGACGGCGGGGCGGTGCCGGCGCCGATTCGCCGGGCCGGTGGCGGCTACATCACCGGGCCCGGCACCGCCACGTCGGACTCGATCCTCGCCCGGCTCTCGGCCGGCGAATTCGTCATGCGCGCCGCCGCCGTGCGGGCCTACGGGGTGGACTTCTTCGAGGCCTTGAACGGGCTTCGGGCGCCCAACCCGCCGCGCATCGGGGCGACGGTGCCGCGCTTCGCCGAGGGCGGCTTGGTGGGTACGTCGGCCGCAGGCGGCGAGACGGCGCTCGTGGTCGGGCTCGAGGACGGCCTCGTCGCCCGGAAGCTCGAGACCACCGAAGGGACGCGCTCGATCATCCGGGTCATCGAGCGGAACGCGAACACCATCCGGCGCGCCCTGCGCCTCTAGGAGCGAGCGACGATGGGGTTCGCCAAGGGCGAAGCGAGCGGCTACCTGCACCTGCTGGACCGGCTCCGGCAGTTCGCCAGGGGCTGGGCCCATCCCAACAAGCCCACCTTCGCCGGCGTGGGCACGGGCCAGCTCACGCAGGTCTCCGCGACCGCGGCCACGGTGGCGGAGACCTGGACCCTCACCTGCACCGCCGCGGCGGTGAACGGCGGGACGTTCTCCGTGGTGGGCTCGGTGAGCGGCGCCCAGGCCAACGCCACGGTGGGCGTGGCGTACGCCAACGCCTTCCTCTCCTTCCTTCTTACTGACGGAGCCACCGACTTCCAGGTGGGCGACGCCTTCACCGCCGTGGTGCAGGCGCCGCTCGCGGCGGCCGACCGCTGGGTGGAGGACCGCTGGGTCGCCGGCCCTCCGGCCGAGCTCATCATGCACGGCCCGGGCGCCGGCGCGGACGCCATCTACGTCGGCGTCACCACCTACTTCGACGCCGGCGCCGACTACTACAACTGGAAGCTGCAGGGCTTCACCGGGTACCAGCCGGCCATGGCCTTCGGGGCCCAGCCCGGCGCCATCCTCGACCGCACGCCGCACGTCCCGCTCTGGCAGAACGCCATCCCGTACTGGTTCATGGTGAGCGCCCGGCGGCTGCTGGTCGTGGCCAAGGTGAGCACGGTGTACGAGGCCTGCTACCTCGGCTTCCTCCAGCCCTACGCCACGCCGAATCAGTACCCATACCCGCTCCTCATCGGCGGCTCGCTCGCCTTCCTCGGGGCGGAGCCCGCGGCCACCTCCACCGCCTGGCGGTGGAGCGCCACGCCCGTCGAGCACCGGCTGCCCTTCGAGCCGGGCACCCAGTCGAACATCACGAGTCTTGAGGATCAGATGTGCGCCGTGCGGCTCCGGAATCCGGCCGGCGCGTGGCGCGGATTCGCGAGCCTCGTCTCCAGCGCCTACATCGCCGGCACCCTGACGGGCGGCAACCCGGCCAACTCGCCCCCGACCGCGGCAAACACCACGCTCCGCGGCAACCTCATCTGGCCCGGGTGCTCCAAGACCACCGGCTTCAACGTGCGGCAGGCGATGGACGGCTCGCCGATCCTCCAGCCCATCGTGCTCTGCTCCTCGGACGAGGCCCCGAACCCCGACGGCGTGTCGCTGATCGGGGAGCTGGAGGGCTGCTACGCCCTCTCCGGCGCCGGCGTCGCCACCGAGGACCTCGTCCAGATCGGCGGCGTGGATCACCTCGTGGTGCCGAACGTGTTCCGCACCACCCGGTACGACTTCTTCGCCGTGCGGCTCGGCTGAGGATCGGCCCCCATGCCCTACGCCACCGGCACCGCGGCCGATGTCAACGACCTCGCGACCAAGTTCAAGGACTTCCTGCTCGCCAACGGCTGGACGGTGAACCGCTTCGACACCCAGGGGAGCGGGAAGCGGCTCGAGGTCACCCGCGCCGGCGTCTACGTCTCGACCCGCTGGCTCCAGAACGAGAATGGGACCTCCAGCCCAGGCCCGGGCGGCTCCAACGTCTACGGCGTCCTCGCCGTGCCGGCCACCGGCTACTCGGGGGCGGCCGACTGGAACACGCAGGCCGGCATTCCCCTCGCCCAGAACGCCATCACCAAGCTCGGCGTCGGCATGCCGCTCGAGGCGGGCGCGATCAGCGCGTACCACTTCTTCACCGACGCCACCACCGACCGGGTGTGGTGCGTGGTCCGGAAGACCGGAAACGTCTACGGCTACCTCGGCTTCGGGGTCACGTTCACCAAGTACGGCGTCTGGACCGGCGGCGCCTGGGCTTGTGGGACCCGCTCGGCCGGCGGGATGACCCAGACGTTCGGCTACGGCCAGATGGGGCTCTCGATCGAGACCTTCCCGCCGGGCTACGGCGGCGTCGGCAACTCCTGGGCGGGCTCCCCGCTGCTGGTCCGGATCGACGTCGACACCGTGGTGGGGAAATACCTCGGCGTCTCCCAGTCCACGAGCACGAGCGAGCGCACCGACCGGCGCCTCGACTCGGGCATCGCCGGCGCGAACTACGGCGCGGCCCTCGACAACGGCTGGTCGGCGATCGCGCTGCAGGCGCGCGGCCGGAGCACCTTGAATACCGGCCTCGGTCCGGTGCCGATCGAGATCTCCGCCGAGCGCACCGACGGGCTCTACTCCCCGATCGGGCGGCTGCCGGACGTGTATGCCATCAACATCACCGACGGCGGCTTCCCCTATGGCTCGGAGGTCACCGTGGGCACCGACACCTACGTGGTGTTTCCCACGTTCGCCCTCCGGAAGGCGGCCTGACGATGGCCGTGCTCGCCGGCCTCTACGGCTTGACGCTGGCGCTGGGCCAGAACCCGGCGCGCACGCCGAACCTCGACGGGTTCGCGTCGCCGGCGGTGTTCGGCGGGCAGATGCCGGTGTCCGGGGCCGCCGCCGCCGTGAAGACCACCGCCTCGGTGTCCGTCGCCGTCGCGGGCACGGCCCAGCGCGCCGGCCTCCGCACCGACCCGGCCGCCGAGTGGTGGTTCGAGCGCATCCATGTGTACCCGCGCGGCTATGACGCCGGCTTCGTCCTCTCGCTCCAGCAGGTCGCGGTGGAAGTGTTCAACGGGTTCCGGCTCGCGACCCAGACGCTGAACGCGATCGCCCAGACCGGACCCGCCGGGGTCACCGTGGCCGACCCGTACGGCACCCCGGTCGCCTTCGCGCCGCTCCGTTCCCGGCTCTACACCGTCTCGGTCCTCCCCGCCGGCGCGGCGGTGGTGGACAACACGATCCGGTGGGACTTCCTCGGCCTCGCCGAGCCGGTCTTCGCCCTCACCGGGTCCCGCCTGGTGCCGTTCACCTTCACGCCCGACTGGTCCGCGCCGGTCGAGGACGCGAAGGCGTGGCTCACCGACATCATCCGGGCGAGCACCGACCTGGAGCAGCGGATCGCGCTCCGGGCCAAGCCGCGGCGCCTCCTCCGGTACAGCGTGCTCTGCCTCGACCCCCGCGAGGCGGCGTTTCTCGACCAGCTGGTGTGGGGTTGGAACGCCTACGCCTTCGGCGTGCCGCTCTGGCCGCACGCCACTCCGGTGACCGCCGCGGTGGCCCTCGGCGCCGTCCTGGTGCCCTGCGACACCGCCACGCGCGAGTTCGCGGCCGGCCAGCAAGCCCTCCTCATCCGCGATCCGTACACCTGGGAAGCGTTCACGATCGGGAGTGTCGCCCCGCTCCAGCTCGGCGTGTCGGGGACCATCAAGGCCGCCTGGCCCGCCGGCCTGACACTCGTCGTCCCCCTGCGACTCGGCCGGCTCGACCCGGTGGTCCGGATCGACCGGCCCCGGCCCGACGCCTTTCGCGCCGCGCTGGCGTTCGAATGCGATCCCGCATGAGCGCTGCCCCGTGACGACCTACCTCGGCTTCACCGTCTGGGACCTGGAGCCCGATCGGCGCGAGGATCCGGATTCGGACTACGCCCTCTCCAAGGTCCGCCTCGATTCCCGGGCCGGACTCTTCACCGACGACGCGCTCGGGCCCACGCCCAACGAGTCGCGGCCGGTGGGCTTCCTCCTCCGCGGCCGGCCCGAGATCGCCGCCTTCCAGGTGATGCTCGACGCCCTCCAGGGTCGGCTCACGCCGTTCTGGCTCCCCACCTGGCGCCACGACTTCCGGCTCGTCGCGGACCGCGCGGCGGGCGACCTCACCCTCCTGGTCGAGGGCATCAGCTACAGCCGCTTCGGCTTCTCCACCGTGGACTACGGGAGCCGTCACCTGGCGCTGATGAAGCCGGAGGGCGGGGCGACGGTGGCGGTCTATCGGGGTGTCACGGCCGCCGCCGACAACGGCAACGGCACCGAGACGCTCACGCTCTCGGCCACGCTGGGCACGGCGTACCCCAGGGACCGGACGATGGTGAGCTTCCTGAGCCTCGTCCGGCTCGACGACGACGCGCCCGCCCTCCGCTGGCACCACCAGGCACTGGCCGAAGCGACGCTCCGCGTGGTCGATCTCAACCGGGAGGCGCCGGCCCCGGCATGAGTACCGTCGCCCAGCTCGAAGCCTCCCGCTACGGGGCCGCCCCGTTCGAGCTCTACCGCTTCGCCCGCGGCACCGAGGAGTGGCGCTACGCCACCACCGAGGACCCCTTCGTCTACCTCGGCCAGACCTTCGCGCCGGCCGTCATCCGGCGCGGGGAGTTGGCCGCGGTGGATGAGCAGGGCACCCGCCAACTCGAGGTGACGCTCCCCCGCACGGACCCGCTCGTGACCCAGTTCATCGGCGGGCTCGCGCCCACCCCGGTGTCGCTCACCCTTTACCGCTCGCACCGCGGCGCGTCGGACGTACAGACGCTCTTCATCGGGCAGGTGAGCGCCCTCACGCTCGAAGGCGCGGAGGCAAAGCTCCTCTGCACCCCGATGCAGGCACTCTTCTCCCGCACCGTACCGCGGGTCGCCATCCAGCGCACCTGCCCGTGGATGCTCTACGACGTGAACTGCGGGCTCGCCGCGGCGGCCTTCACCTTCGCGGCGAGCGTCACGGCGGTGAACGGTCTCCTCGTCACCGTGGCCGGCGTGCCGAACCTGGGCGCCGGCTCGACCTACTACGCGGCCGGGGTCCTCAAACTGGGCGAGGCCCGGGCCTTCATTGTGGGCCAGAACGCCGCTGTCCTCCAACTCATGGCGCCGCTCGCGGGGCTCGCCGTCGGGGCGGCCGTCGAGCTGGTGGCGGGCTGCGATCGCACCGCCGCGACGTGCCAGGGCCGGTTCGCCAACATCGCCAACTTCGGCGGCTTCCCCGCCCTCCCGAAGCGCAATCCCTTCGACCGGCTCACCTAACCCATGGTCTGGTGGCTCCTCCCCGCGCTCTTCATCGCGAGCTTCGTGGTGAACCGGCTCCTCCAGCCCAAGGTGGAGCGCCCGAAGCTCGGCACGCTCGACTTCCCCACCGTGGAAGAAGGGCGGGCCATCCCCGTGGTCTACGGGACCTCGGAGCTCGCGCCTTCGATCGTCTGGTTCGGGGACGTCAAGAAGGACACCGGCGACGACGGCTACACCGCCTTCTACGCCCGGATGCACGGGGTGCTCTGCTGGGGCCCGCTGGACGAGCTGATCGACGTGTCGTGGGACAAGAAGAGCATCCGGAGCACGCGACAGAAGTACTGGGGCGGGGGCTTCTGGGCGCAGTCGTACAGCGCCGGCAGCTTCGCCCCGACGCTCCCCCTGCTCCGGAACGGCGCCGACCAGACGATGTGCCACGTCGCGGCCCTCACCATGTTCGGCGGCGAGAAGTCGGAGGGCGGCGTCGCCGGCGCGCTCGAGTTCTTCTGGGGCACGCCGACCCACGCCCAGAGCGTGCTGCTCACGAACAAGTACGGCGCCGCCGCCGCGTCCCGCTACCGCCGGCTCTGCCACTTCACCTTCGGCGTGGCCAATGGGGTACCGCTCGGCTTCCCCGGCGCCGTCATGCGGAACTTCCACTGGTGCAACAACAGCCCGTATCCGAAGCCGGTGCGGTTCGTGGTGCGGCGCTGCCCCGCGGCACCGGAGCTCCTGCAGACCACGGCCCAGGCGAACCTCGCCGGCGACGCCAACCCGGTCGAGATCCTCTTCGACCTGCTCACCAATCCGAGCTACGGGCTCGGGCTCGCCTCGACCTTGATCGACCTCCCGAACTTCCGCGCCGTCGCCGTGACGCTCCGCACCGTGGCCTTCGGCCTGTCGGTGGACCTGAACGACCCCGCGGAGGTGCAGGCCACGATCGAGGACGTGCTGCAGCACATCGACGGCGTGCTCCGGACCGATCCGACGACCGGCCTCCTGCAGCTCAAGCTGGCGCGGGCGGACTACGACGCGGGGACGCTCCTCGAGGTGACCGAGCAGACCGCGCGCGACCTCACCCTCTCCCGCGGTTCGTGGCGCGAGACGGTGAACGAGGTCCGGCTCACCTACCGCGAGTTCGTGGACACGTCGGAGAGGCGGGGCCTCGAGCAGGGGGCCGTCCTCGCCCAGAACCTGGCCAACCAGCAGGCCACGGGCGAGATCCGGAGCACCAAGGTGGACTTCCCCTTCCTCACGAAGCCCGCCCTCGCGGCCCGCGTCGCCCAGCGCTACCTCCGCGCCTTCTCGGTCCCGCTCGCAAAGCTGAGTTGGAAGATGTCCCGCCTCGGCTACGCGCTCGCCCCGGGCGACGTCGTGAAGGTGACCTGGCCCCGCTTCGGCGTCACGGGCCTCGTGGTGCGGGTGACGTCGGTTCGCTACGGGACGCTTGAAGACGGCGAGATGGAGCTCGACGCCATCGAGGACGTGTTCGGGGTGACGAGTGCCGTCTACGCGCCGCCGCCGCCCACCACCTGGACCGACCCGGTCGGCGTTCCCGTGGACACCGCCACGAAGGCGCTCCTCGAGATGCCCTACCCGATGACCCCGGGCCTCGACGCGAGCCGCCGGGCGCTGGCGCTCGTGGGGCGCGCGGCGGCCACCTACGAGGACTACGACCTCCTCCTGTCCGAGGCGGGCGGCGCCTTCTACGAGGCCCGCTCGAACCTCGGCCGGTTCACGCCGGTGGGGACCCTTGCGGCCCCGTACGTCTGGACCACCGAGGGCGTCGACGCCGCTGGCTTCGCGGTGAACGACCTGGGCGACCTGTCGCTCCTCCTCCCCTACGCGACCGACGCCGGCGGGCTCGTCCGCGGCGACAACGTGGCCCTCATCGTCTCCGCCGCGGGGCAGGAGCTGGTCACCTGGCGGAGCTTCGCCGACAACGGCGACGGCACTCTCGGGATCACGGACGTGGTCCGCGGCGTCTGGGACACGGTCCCGCCGCCGGTCACGCATCCGGCCGGCGCCCTCGTCTACTTCTTCCGCCCGGGCCAGTTCGAGGAGGTCCGGCCAACCCCCTGGACAGCGGACCTCACGATCCAGGTGAAGCCCCTGCCCCGGAACGAAGCCGGCCAGCTGCTGGAGACGGAGTGCACGGCCGTGGCCCTCACCACCAAAGCCCGAGCCCAGGCGCCCTACCCACCCGGACGGGTGCGGGTCGCTGGGACCGCGATCCCGCAGCTCCCGGCCGCCGTGGCGGGCGATGTGTCGCTCACCTGGACCCAGCGGAACCGCGTGACCCAGGGCGCCGGCGTGGTCCGGCAGGACGACGCCACCGCCTTCGCGATCGAGGGCACCGTTACCAAGGAGGTCCTCGTGGGCGGCGCCGTGGTCGGCGCACGCACCGAGGCCGGGCTCGTCGGTACGGTCGCGGCCACCTACACCGCGGCCCAGCGCGCCGTGGACGACCTCGATGGGACCAAGCCGGTGCGCTTCCGCCTGTCCCCCAAGAACGGGGCCCTCACCGGCACCGTGCGGGAGACGCCGGACCTCATCATGACCGGGTACGGAATGACCTACGGCCAATACTACGGAGGCGTGTGATGCCGGCGAGCACCACCGGGAAGGGACTGCAGTACGGCTGGACCCTGGGCGAGAACGGCTGGAAGGCCGGGATGGACGAGAACGCCCTCCGCCTCGACGCCATGGCCCACGAGCAGTGGGCCCAGAACCGCGCGACCACCGCCGGGCTCACCTACGGGTACTTCGGCGGCGTCACCATGGACACCGGCGCGCCGGTCCGGGTGGCGAACGGCACCGTGGCCCTCGCCAACAACACCGTGAACTATGTCGAGCGCACGGCCGCCGGCGTGGTCTCCGCCAACGCGGCGGGCTTCACCGCCGGCCGCCTTCCCATGGCGAAGGTGACCACCGCGGCCGGCGCCATCACGGCGGTCGAGGACTGGCGGCCCGCCTTCTCGCTGGCCCCGCTCACCGGCTGGACCGCGGCCACGGGCACGGCCACGCGCACCGGCTTCGACACCGCCACGGCGACGCTCGCCCAGGTGGCCGAGGCCGTGAAGGCGATCATCGACGACCTCCTCGCACGGGGGGTCCTCCGGCCATGAGCGACACGCCGATCTACGAGGGCCAGTTCAACGCCGCCATGCAGTCCATCCGTGACATGCTTGCGAGCGTACGGGACACCCTCACCCAGCGGCTGGAGGACGCGCGGGATGCGCTCACCGAACGCCTTGCCACGGTGGAGGCCGTCCAGCGCTCCGCGTCGGCCGAGGCCATCCAGCGCGCCAAGGAACAGGGGGCGCTCGAGGAACGGCTCAAGGCGGTCGAGCGCCGGCAGAACGCTGCGGACACCAAGCTCTGGGGGCTGATCCTGATCGCGATCGGCGCCGCGGTGAAGTGGGGGCTTGATCTGCTGAGCCGGTGAAAGGAGATCGATGATCGAGAACACCATCGCCCAGCACGGCCGGAAGTTCTTCCTCTGCCTCCTGGTCGTCTGCATGGCGTTCCTACTGGCCCTCTTCGGGAAGTTGAGCCCGGAATTCACCACCATCGCCACGGTGGTCACCGGCGCCTTCGTCGCCGGCAACGCCGTGGTCGAAGTGAAGCACGCGAGCGCCCGGGCTCGGACCGAATACATCGACGGGCGCGAGCGCGTCCCGGAGGGCGAGGACCTTGCCGACTAGGCGCTTTCCCGATGCGCTCGCCGTCGTGCTTGAGCGGGAGGGCGGCTACGTCCACGACCCCGCGGACCCCGGCGGGGAGACCAACCACGGGGTCACGGCCCGGGTCTACGCCCGGTGGCGCAAGCGGCGCGGGCTCCCGGCGCGCTCGGTGCGCCTCATCCAGCCGACGGAGATCGCCACCATCTACGACGCCGAGTACTGGGACCCGGTCCGGGGCGACGAGCTGCTCCGGCAGGGCTTCGGCGTGGCGCTCGTGGTCTTCGACTTCGCGGTGAACGCGGGGGTCGGGCGCGCGACCAGGCTCCTGCAGCGCGCCGTGGGTGTGGCCGAGGACGGCGCCTTCGGACCGACGACGTGGCGCGCAATTGAGGCCGCAACGCCCGACGCCTTCGTGGCCGGGTACAGCCGGGGGCGCGAGGGGTTCTACGAGCGGCTCGCTGACCGACGACCGCCGCTCCGCAAGTTCCTCCGTGGTTGGCTCAGGCGGGTAGCGATCGTGGAGCGCGAGGCGCTCCGCCCCGAGCTGCCCGAGGCCCGCGCCGCGTGAGCATTGGCCGCCTGGCATTCCTCGGCGTCGTCCTGCTCGGGGTCGCACTCGCCGTGCAGACCTGGCGGCTGGGTCGAGCGGAGGCTCGCGCCCAAGTGGCGGCACTCGCTCGCGATTCGGCCGAGGCCACAGCGGATTCGACCCGGGCCGCCTCCGCCCTAGTGCAGGCCACCCTCGGCGCCGAGCTCGCCGGCGTCCAGCGTCGCGCCATCCAGCAGCGGCAGCGAGCCGACAGCCTAGACCGGGCCCTTGACCTCGAGCGCCGCGCCCGCGTCGAGGTGGAGGTTCGGGCAGACTCCCTCTACGCGGTGGCGACCGCCGCGGTGCAAGCCGACTCGGCCGACAGCGTGCGGCGCGCGCGGTTCGCCGTGCGGGAGACCCCGTACACCGCCACCGCGGACGTAGTCCTTCCCCCGCCCACCAGCAGTGGGGCAGCTCTCGCTTCGGGTGGGGCTCGATCCCGCCCGGCTCGAGCTCCGGATCGGCTGCGGCGCGCCGAGCGGCGGCATCCGGCCGGCAACGGTCACGGCGGTGGGGCCGCGCTGGCTCTCGCTCGAGTTGGCCTCAGTCGAGCAGGATCCCGCCGTGTGCCAGGCGCCGGCGGGATTGCGGACCAAGAAGAAGCCCCTCCCGTGGCGGGAGGGGGTCATCGTCGTCCTCGGCCTCAAGGCGTTCGGCCTATTTTGACGCGCCCCCCAGTATCTCGACCCGATTGCAGGTGTGCTCCTACTCCGGCGCGCCGTCGAGCTTTCGCGCGATGGAGCCGAGCCGCCGCGCATGCTCCCGCAGTTGCCGCGCGAGCAGCCGGCGCATGCCTGGGGGCATCTCTCGTCTGCCGTGCCGATAGTTGTTAAGGGATGAGGGGGACAGCGCCTTACCCGAGGGCGAAGCCGTCCGAAGCCACCCACCGATGTCGCGGAGCGTGACCCGCACTCCGTCCAGTGCTGCCTTAACCGCGACAGTGCCTGGGGCGGGTAGGTTTCTTCTCGGCATCGTTCCGCCTCGTCTGGATCTCGGTTAGTCTCGTTAATCTAACCCCAGCCATCAGAGAGCATAAGTCCCATCCCCGCCTTGATTTAGGGCGCCAGTGACACTACTATGATGTCACTAGCGGCGTCCGGTGCGGCCCACCCCTGTAAGAGCTGCGCTTCCAGAGGCATCGCGCTAGCTTCAGTCACAGCAGCGGTCGCCGATCGCCTGAGAGCCGAGAGGACACCCAGACGATGACCCCACCACGACCGTTAGTGGCCGACCACCACTTCTTACTCGCCACCCGGGACACCGGGTATCGCGGCCTCGCAGCGTCCGTCGCGGAGTTGATCGACAATGCCATCCAAGCGGCAGCCACCGACGTTCGGGTTCTCGTGCGTGAGGGCCGCGACAGCAGTTCGCCCGACCGGGCCCTCACGATTGCCGTGCTGGACAACGGACGAGGGATGGATCGAGAGGGCCTCTGGACGGCAATCCAGTTCGGTGGGACGGAGCGCTTCAATGATCGCTCGGGCCTGGGCCGATTTGGGATGGGACTGCCTAATAGTTCTGTCAGCGTGACTCGCAGGTTCGAGGTCTACTCCTGGAAGCGGTGGGGCGACGTCCTGCACACCTATTTGGACATTGACGAGGTCGCAGAGCGGCAGCTACCCGGCGTTCCGGAACCTACAGCGCGAACCCTGCCTGGTTGGACCGTTCCGATGGTTGGCCGCTCGGGGACGCTCGTTGTCTGGACCAGGTGCGACCGACTCGACTACAAAAGGGTCTCGACGGTTGCCGCCAAACTCCAGCAGCCGCTCGGCCGCATCTACCGCCGCCTCATATGGCAGGGCCTCCGGCTATGGGTGAACGAAGAACCCGTCACGCCGACGGACCCCTTGTTTTGTCACCCGGACACCGGAGAGGGGAGCGCGACCGCGTACGGGGGCCCCCTTACCTACGACATTACGCTGCCGGGATCCTCCCGCACCGCGAGGGTGACCGTGAGGTTCACGGAGCTACCTGTTGCCCAGTGGCATGCGCTTTCTGTCGAAGAGAAGCGGGCGCGCGGAATTGTCGGCGAGGCCGGCGTCTCGTTTGTTCGTGCCGGGCGCGAGATCGACTACGGGTGGCGCCTCCTTGGGGGAAAGCGACGAGAGAACTACGACGATTGGTGGCGATGCGAGGTCGTTTTTGAGCCTGACCTCGATGAGCACTTCGGCGTAACTCACTCGAAGCAGGGCGTTGATCCGACGCCCTATCTTCGGTCCATCCTCGAACCAGATCTCGAAGCTGCGGCCCGCTCCCTCAACGCGAGAGTGAGAGCAGCTTTTGAGGCGATCAAGCGGACGGCACCGAGCGAGGCCGCGGCTCGCGCCACCCGCCAGGACCACCTGCTGCCACCGCTCTCCGACCAAGCCAAGTCCACCCGCAAACGGGGCGGCCTGCGCTACGCCATCGGACTCGCCCCGATCCCCGGACCTCATTTCTTTGAGGCGACCGAGGAGCGCGGTGAGGTGAGGTTGACAATCAACACGGACCACCCCTTCTACGAACGACTGTACGCGCCAGCAGTAGCAGACCCATCAGGAGTACTCCGCAGCGCGTTGGAGTGCCTTCTTCTCGCCGCCGCACGTGCAGGTCTTGCCGCCGGTCCCTCGGCCCCCCGTGCCTGGGGGCAGCGCTTTCAGCGAGAATGGAGCGACGCCCTCGCCGCATTCCTCGAGACGAAGGGATGCCGCGCGTGACCTGGGTTCGCCTCGATCCTCCAGCGCTGAAGCTCCCGAAGGCGCGTAAGATTGCTCTCGAGTGCGCGCGCGCGTTAAGCAGAACGGGCGAGGCCCGCACCGCACCAATGGTCGCGGGTATCCGAGAGGAGTACATCCGCCGCTGTGGCGATCTGCCCGACAAGGTCAGCCCGCTCGCCTCCCTATACTGCCACATTCTCTGCGATCTCTTTGGGCAAGGCTGGGCCGTTCGGGTAGAGCGCCGTCGGATTGAGCTAGCGCCGCCGGTGCCCGAGGGAAGCTCGCCGGAACTCCGCAAGGCACAGGTGAGAGCCGCTCATGTCCTTGAGCGCGATTCGCAGCTCCTCCAGGCGCCAACGCGGAGGTTCATCCGTGAGATGGAGCAGCGGCGCCTACACCGCGGTAACTGGTGCTCGATCTATTCGGTGATGCGGGATGGCCGGGACCTGGCGGAAAGCCTTCGGCAGATCGCGGCGCTGCCGCGCGGGCCTGTTCGGGATGAGGCCCTACGTCGCTGCGTGGATCCGTATGTGCAGGTGGTGGACACGAACGCCGTGTGCGAGTTCACGGGTTTGCGCCTGGCGGATATGTGGCGCTATTTCCGGCACACCTGGATAACGCCCTACTTCAGTACCCCCGGACGGAAGCTATGGATCCTGATCCGGGACCGGGCGGCTCCGAATCATCCGGTGGTCGGTATTGGGGCACTCGGAAGTGCGATTGTGCAGCTCTCACCGCGAGATCGGTGGATCGGCTGGTCCTCGGAGGAGTTTCTCGCGCGACTGCGAGGGGATCCCTCAGCCCGCTGGGCGAAGTGGCTCGATCGCTCTCTCTCTAAGCTGATTGCCGGGATCTACGTGAGGGATTTTCTGGCGGATGGGGTCGTAAGCCGGGCCGCGTTATGTCGGCCCACCGATACAGACGTGGAGCGCCTACGGAAGCTCTCCGTCGCCGAGCGCCAACTCCACTACCTGTACCCGAAGCGACACGCCCACAAGGGCACCGCAGCCACCGGACCCATGGCGGACTGGAAAGCCCAGGCGAAATCGCATTTGTTCAGGTCGAAACGCGCGGGGATGTTGGCCTTGCTGCTTCAAGCCCGGAGGCAGCTGCTCGCGGCAGGGTTCACCAAGCCGGTCACCTCGGATCTGCGCCGGGCGCTCGATAAGCGCGGAGCCCAAGACGCGATCCGGACGGTACTCAGGCACACCAAGGCCGCACATGTCGGCGTGGATGTCATGGATATCACGGTGTGCGGAGCGATTGCGCCCTACAACGCGCTCCTCGGCGGGAAGCTGGTGGCCCTCCTCATGGCGAGTCCGGAGGTCGAAGGAGCCTATCGCGCACGGTACGAGTCAGCCCAAAGTGTCATCGCATCCTCGATGGCAGGTAAACCGGTCCGTCGCCGACCGAACCTCGTGTTGCTCGGGACCACGAGCCTTTACGACGTGGCCCCGGCGCAATACAACCGGCTGCGTGTGCCGGCCCAACTCCTCGGCGGCTCGGACGGCAGCGAACTCGCCTATCTCCCCCTGGGCACAACGGCAGGCTTCGGCTCATACCACTTCTCGCGCGAGACAATGGCAACGCTCGAATGGGTCCTCGCGCGACAGCAGCGCGGACGGCCGGTTAACAGCATTTTCGGCGAAGGGGTAAACCCCAAGCTGAGGAAGGTGCGCACGGCGCTGGACCTTCTTGGGTTTCCTTCAGATGCCGTGCTCCAGCATCGCAGCCCCAGAGTCATTTATGCGGTGCCGCTCGCCTCGAACTTCCGCGAAGTGCTCATCGGCCTCACCACCCGCAGCCAAGCGATCCTTCCCGCTGGCCCGTCTGGCACAGTTGCCCTCATCGACTACTGGCGGAGCCGGTGGCTCTCCGGGAGAATTGAGCGGTTCGAAACTCTCGGCGCAGTCGAAGGGCATACTCTTTCCTTCCCTGTCCGACACGGCGCCCGCGTCACCCTCCCGGCCGACCCGGCTGAGGACCCCTTGTTCGCGCTAGGCGCGGAGCCCGCCGAGGGTCTTACCCAGGCGAATTCGGATGGTCAGCCACCGCTGCCGTCACCCGCACTGTATCCGGTCGCCCCCGCCATCGCATCGTAAGGCTCTCTGCTGGAATCAGTTAGCAGGCCACTAATCAAATCCCGGTCGCCGACGTATATTAGGTCAGCAGGCGGAGTTCTCGCCCTCACCGGGCTCCAAAAAATGGGGCCACTTGGCAAAGGTCGCGTGAACACCATCTAGGGAGAGCCTCCCCTGCAGTAACCCACAAGGGGGGGTCGATCCATGCCAGGTGCCGCCACGCGTCCGTTGTTATCTCTTCACCAAGATACTGTTCAAGCCGCCGACCCGGGACGAGCCCCTGGGCTGGATGAGAATGCCCTGCTGCATTCCTGGCAGCCCGACATCCGGCGGGCAGCCGCACGGGCTGCTACCCGAAAGGGAACGGCTCCCGAGAGCGCGCAGGACTTCGCTCAAGATGCGTCCCTTCGGCTGCTACTCGTGGTTCGGCGAACGGGGGATACGTCGGTTCCCTACCTTCGGCGGGTGATCCAGAACGAGATCAGGGACTCGGTTCGTCGAGAACGCAGGGCCATCACGACAGTGTCCGAACGAGGGGGTGAACTCCCTGAAGAGGTCGAGGCCCCCGATATCACGCCGCAGGTCGAACGGCGCCGGGCTGTTGGTGCCTGGGTCGCCAGCCTTCCCTCACGCCTCGGCCGGCTTTACGAAATGCTCTACGACCACGGGATGACCCAGCGGGAAGCAGCCGTCCGACTTGGGCTGAGCCAACCGCGAGTTGCGCAGCTCCACCGGGAACTTCTGACCCGGGGCCGGTTGGAACTCGCTGATTTGGTGGCCTGAGCCACCTGAGATTCGCCGAGCACCGGTCCTAGGGCCTGCCGGTGCCCGGTTCTGTAAGCGGGCCCATCCAATGACCTCGGCTCCAAAAAAGGGGGCCGACCAACAAGGAGGGAAGTATGGAAGCGACAGCACAGACCACCATGACGATCGAGACCATCGACCGGCAGCGGCGGTACGTTCAGGAACAGAAGGAAAAGGGCAACGGCCTGGGCGTCGTCTTCGCCGACGCCTTCCTCCGCGGCATGCGGGATCTCGGCTATAAGAACCCCGCTTGGGCGCTGGCCGAGATGATGGACAACGCTTTCCAGGCCGCGGCTGGCTCCGTCGCGATCCGGTTCGGGTTCGAGCGCGGCAACAAGACCGAGGTGAAGCCGGACTTCGTGGCGATCTGCGACGACGGGAACGGGATGATCCCTGAAATGATCGGCTACGCCGTACGGTGGGGCGGGACGGATCGTGAGGGCGACCGGAAGGGGTTCGGCCGGTACGGCTACGGGCTGCCAAGTTCGGCCGTCAGCCTGGCGAAGCGCTACACCGTCTACTCGAAGCCGCGGGATGGCGAGTGGCACGCCGTCACCGTCGACATCGATGAACTTGCGGCAGCGGCGAGCGATCTCAAGAAGACGGAGGCCCTCCTCAGCCCGCGGCCGGCCACGCTGCCAGAGTGGCTTCTCCAAGCGCCCAAGGGTGACGACGCCCTCGATCTCAATAGCCTGAAGTCCGGCACCGTCATCCTGCTCGAGGATCTCGATCGGTTGCGGAGCATGGGCGGCTGGATCAAGGCGGAGTCACTTCGCACCAAGTTGCTCCAGCATTTCGGGGTGATCTACCGGCACTGGATCCCCGAGCGCCGGATCGTCGTGGATGGTAGGGGTGCCCAGTCCGTGGACCCGCTCTTCCTCATGGAGCACGCGCGGTTTTCGACGAGACTTCAGTACGTGCGGAACGCGTGGAGGCACGCGTCTTGGAGGTTAAGACTTCCCGCGGAACGACCGGGCGGGTGCGAATCCGTGCCTCGCTGCTGCCCCCGAATTTTCAGCATGCCGATCCGCTGCAGTACGGAGTGGCGTCCAAGCCCAAGCTGAACAATCGCTGGGACGTCATGAAGGATTACAACGGCCTCCTGGTCTGTCGCGAGCGCCGTCAGATCGACTGCATTTCCCCTCGGTGGACGAAGTACCAGACCTACGACGCCAACGTCAAGGTGGAGATCGACTTCGACCCCGAACTGGACGAGTACTTCGGTATCACCACGGCGAAGCAGCAGATCGTCATCGACGATGAGATGTGGGAGAAGCTGCAGCACAGCGGGAAGACCGGGGGCGGGTTGATCGACCTCGTCGAAGATCTCCGTGGTCGCTTCAAGGAGCTTCAGAACGAGCTGAAGGCGAAGGCTGGCAATCGAACGGGGAAGGAGGAGCCCCGGTCGAGCGTCGTGGCCATGGAGGAATCGGCAAGGTTCAAGGAGACGGTTGCCGAACCAACTCCCGCTCAGCAGGAAGAGGCCCAGCGCAATCTCGAGGAGGTGGCCACGACACGGGCAGAGGTGACTGGCCTGCCGAAAGAGCGCATTCTGACGGAGCTCGCGGAGGAGGTCTCGAAGCGACGCTGGGAGGTGGAGTTCGCTGCGATTCCCGAAGGGCCGTTCTTTCGCCCCCTGCGCCTGAGCCTGCAGAAGCGGCTGGTCATCAACACCGACCACCCATTCTACACTAAGGTGTACGACGCAGCCCCGGAGGTCAGGGCAGCCCTGGAGGTACTCCTCTTCGTGCTGGCCGAACGGGAACTGGAGGTGAAGGGGGATGCCGAGACGTTCTACCGGGCCGAGCGCCAGCGCTGGTCGGAACGGCTACGCCACGCTCTCGACCACCTGGTTCCGGATGACACCTTGGTAAACAAGGCCGCCACCGTAGCAGAGCGCATGCACATGAGCGTAGAGGAACAGGCAGTCTCGACGTAAGACGTTGTTCAGCGGCACTCAGCCAGCCGTCCCGGAATCGGGGCGGCTGGCTTTTTTGCCAGTACGACTCCATCGATGCATGTATGCCCGCACCCGGGCTCGATGGTCAAGCCGTTCCTCCGACCAGCCCGACACGTGCTTCGTCGCCTGCTGCCGTACCCATTCCTCAAGTTGCTCCGACTCCGCCGCATCCAAGGGAAGTGTGTCGATCTGATGGTCCGGCACCAGGTCCACCAACGCGAATAGGTCGGCGACCGCCTCCTCGTAGCTCCGCCAGTCGCCGCTGTCGGCCGCCGGCGTCAGGTCGCGGAGGTGCCCATCGAGCACATGGGCCAGGCCGTGCCGCATCGCGAATCGGCGCTCAGCCGTGGTGAGGTGTTTGTCGATCTGCATGAGATGCACCCCATAGATCGGCGGCCAGACGATCTCGCAGATCCCGCCCTCGAGCGGCGCATACCGCCAGCGCACCCCCGCCCGCGTGAGCAGCACGGCGAAGGTCAGGTCGGAGAGCGGCGAAAACTCGGAGTTGTAGGCAACCCCGAGCCGATCGCATGCCGCCACGAGACCGTCAACGGCCCTACAAACCGTGCTCGCGAATGAGACCGCGGAGGTGGGCGAAGAACTCCTTGGGAATCGTCTGGCCCCGCTCCCGCGCGATCTCTTCAACAAAGTCGAGGAATCCGAGCTTGGCGTTAGTTGGGATGGGCTGCGAGCCCACCCGGCGCTGCAAGAACCGGACGAACCCCGGCCGATCGTAGAGGACCAGGCGGAGGATCTCCGCATTATCGAGTTGGGGTGTGTCATCCGCCGCGAGCGGAGGCGGGGGGATCTCCGGCTCGCCGTGCAGCGCGGGCCGCCCCGATACCACAACCTCGTGCGGGCGCGGTCCACGTTCCTCAAAGATCGTCAGGGGCCAGCCCTGCCGGGAGGCCGCCCACTCAAGCTTGCTCTTGGGCGGACGGAAGTTCCCCCGCTCCCAGTTGGACACCGTCTGATCGGTCACACCGAACAGCCCACCGAACTCGGGCTGGGTCAGCTCGAGCGCTTCGCGCAGTTCCCGCACGCGCGTGGCGATGTCCTCCGCCAGCTCCCAGCCCTTGGATGGCTCCACCCTTGCGCCCACCGAGTTCAAGGTGTATTCTGCCATCGTATCACCTAGTCTTTGTAGTCACTCCATCACTCACTAGGCGACTGCCGTGGCACTCGAGCCAGACATCCTCCCAGCCGACACCGAAGGCATGGAGCCGGAGACCGACGGTTTCGGGCCTCACGCCACCTCTACACTACAAGAATCCGATACGGAATACAAGGAACCACGCTGGTGGTTCATCAACCTTCGGTGCTCGGAGGAGGACCGGAAGCTCATTGACCGCGCCTGTGCGGAGCTGGGCTGCCGCCGGTCCCACTTCGCCCTGGCTGCAGCGCTGGAGCGGGCGCGGCAGGTCCTCGCCGCCAGGGGAGCCGCGTGATCGGCTTCATCCTGACCGTCTTGGCGGCCTTCTGGACCGGCGCGTTCGCCGGGGCCGCGGTCGCGAGCTGGTGCTGTGCCGCGGGGAACGCCGACGAGCAGGCCGAACGGATGGCCGCGGCCCGCGAGCGGGAGCAGGAAACGTGACCCTCACCGCCGAGCAGCTCGCGGTCCGGCAGACCGGCCTCGGCGCGAGCGAGATCGCCGCCGTCGCCGGGCTCGATCCGCACCGGACCCCGCTCGACATCTGGATGCTGAAGCGCGGCCTCGCCGACCCCTTCCCCGGGAACGAGTTCACCCGCTGGGGCGACCGCCTCGAGGCGGTGATCGCCGGCGCCTACGCCGAAGCGCGCGGTGTCCTGCTCGATACCCGCGACACGCTCCGGCACGCCGGCGAGCCGTGGATGCTCGCCACGCCGGACCGAGTCGTGCTGGACTCGGCCGGCACCGAGGAGCGCCTGGTGCAGGTGAAGAACCGCGGGCTCCGGCAGGCGGATCGCTGGGGCGAGCCCGGCACCGACCAGGTGCCCGACGAAGTCGCGGCCCAGTGCCACTGGGAGATGGCGGTCACCGGCCTCGCGCTGTGCGACGTCGCGGTGCTGATCGGCGGGAACGACTTTCGTATCTATACCCTCCGCCGCGATGCGGAGATCGAGGCCGCGCTCACCGGGATCGGCCGCCGGTTCTGGTTCGACCACGTGGCCGCCGGCGTCCGGCCCGATCCCGTCGCAGCTGACGGCGCCGCGCTCGCGCGGCTCTTCCCGACGCACGACGATCTGTTCCTCCCCGCCACACCCGAGCACGTCACCCTCGCCACCCAGCTCCTCGATGTGCGGAACCGTATTGCCGCCCTCGAGGCCGACCGGGAGGCGCTGGAGGCCCACCTCAAGGCCGCGATCGGTGAGCACGCCGGGCTCGAGCTACCCAACGGCCGCATCACCTGGAAGGCGACCAGGTCCACCCGCACGACCGACTGGAAGGCAGTAGCCGAGGACCTTCGGCCCTTCATCGAGGCGGACATGGTCGGGGCGACCGACACCGTCATCGCCCGGCACACCACCACCAAGCGGGGCGCTCGGCGGTTCCTCGTGAGCGTGAAGGAGGCCGAATGAGGGCCTCGATTGAGGGCGTACCCGCCCCCTGGCTCGATGACTGCGGCACCATGCCGGTGGACTCGCACGAGCGGGAGGCCGACCCGCCCCCGGGCCCTGTCGCGGAGCCGACCTGCTCCGGGTGCGGCTACTGCGACCCCGTGCGCGATCTGCACTGCCACAAGTGCTGTGACCTCGGCTTCCCGTTCTGAGCCTGGGCCGACCGATCAAACCTGCAGACGACTGAAGGAGAGCGCGTGACGACGGGAGTGATGCTGGAGAGGGTGGCGACGGAGATGCCGGCGCCGGTGGAGACGGCCGAGACCGCGAGCACCGCGGTGGCGGTGCAGGCGCGGGCGGCCGTCGAGGCCCGGTACAAGATGGCCCTCATGCGGCCCCGGAGCTGGGACGAGGTGCGGGTGCGGCTCCTCGCCGCCTGCAAGCGCCCCGGCTTCGCGGAGACCGCGCGGTACGCCAAGCCCGTGGGTGGAAAGTCCATCGAAGGCCCCAGCATCCGCTTCGCCGAGGAAGCGCTCCGCGCCATGGGCAACGCCTACGTCGAAACCATGGTGGTGTTCGATGACGACGAGCGCCGGATCGTCCGGGTCACCGTGACCGACCTCGAGGCGAACCTCTCCTATCCGCACGACATCACGCTCCGCAAGACGGTCGAGCGCCGCCGGCTCAAGGACGGCCAGCGCTCGCTCGGCGAGCGGGTGAACAGCTACGGCGACACGGTCTATCTCGTCGAGGCGACCGAGGACGACCTCCTCACCAAGCAGGCCGCCCACGTCTCGAAGGTGATCCGCACGGCCGCGCTCCGGCTGCTCCCCTCGGACATCCTCGAGGAGGCGATGGAGCAGGTGCTCGACACCGTGAGGAACCGCGACGCCAAGGACCCGGACGCCGCGCGGAAGAAGGTGTGCGACGCTTTCTACGCGATCGGCGTGAGCCCCTCCGACCTCACGACCTACCTCGGCCACCCGCTCGAGCAGACCTCGCCGGCGGAACTGCAACTCCTGCGGACCATCTACACCGCGATCAAGGAGGGCGAGGCAACCTGGGCGGAAGCTGCGGCCCAGCGTGAGGAGGCGACGGGGCGGCGCGCGAGCGATGCCCCGAAGGCCGGTGCCGCGGGGCTCAAGGATCGCCTTTCTCAGAAGGTGGGCGAACAGCGCACGACTCCGCCCGCGGCTGACGGGGCGCCGGCGGCGTGATGAACTTCGCCGTACCGCCCGGTCTCCACGGCGTCGCCGAGAGCCGGCTCCGCCGGCTCGCCGGCGAACTCTCGCGCGACGACTGGCCCGACTGGACCAAGGATCCGGTCGAGCCGGGCGTCGAGTACGTGGTGGTGCTCGCTCGGGTGGAGCGGGCCGTCCTGTCCGCTCCCATACGGCGATCGGAGGACGCGGCATGACGGCCCGCCGCTCCTCCGCGAAACGGCTCACCAAGCGCCTCGTGGTGGGTTTGCGTGAAATCGAACGTTTGGCTGAGGCAGATGCTGCAGCTGACCCGGGTCGATATCCGCCGAGTCACCCAATCTGGAAAGCACTCCAATGGTTGAGCCGCGTGATCGCGGAGGAGAAGGCGTGACGGTCGTTCTCGCGTTCGACCTCGAGACGGTCCCCGATACCGACGCGGGCCGGCGACTCCACGGCCTGACCGGAACCGACGCCGAGGTCGCGGCGGCAATGCTGGCCCGCCGCCAGGAGGAGACCGGCGGCCGTACCGACTTCCTGAAGCCAGCGTATCACCGCGTGGTCGGTCTCGGGGTCGCTGGCATCGCCCTCGGCCCGTCGCCCGAGGTGAGTCTCAAGAGCTGGGCCCGGAACGGCGAGCGCGATCTGATTCGTCGGTTCCTCGACTATCTCCGGCGTCGTCCTCAACTCGTGTCCTGGAACGGCTCCGGCTTTGACCTCCCGGTGATTCGGTATCGGGCGCTCTTGCATGACCTCGACGCCGGGAGCCTGTACGGGCCCGCGGAACAGCGTCAGTGGGAGTCGTACGCCTACCGCTACAGCGAGGCGCACGTCGACCTCATGGACGTGCTGGCCGGTCACGGCGCCTCTCCGGCCCAGGGGCTGGACGAGATGGCACGGCTCGCCGGGCTTCCCGGCAAGACGGCCGGCAGTGGCGACCTCATCGCCAACCTCGTCTTCGCGGGTGACTGGGGCCGGATTGAGCGGTACGTCGGGCTCGATGCCGCCCAGACGCTGCTCCTGTTCCTCAGGTGGCAAGCGGGGCGAGGCCGCATCGGGGGCACCACCTACGTCGACGCGCTCAAGGCGCTCCGAACGCGGCTGTCTCACGACGCCGCGATGGATGGTGCGATCGAGGCGTGGCTCGCGGCGGCTGACACGGCGGTACTGGCCGAGCGCGAGCGCCGCACGGCGTAGGCGGCAGGAACGCGACGCATGCTCGACCAACTCTTCGCCGCGACGCGCGAGGTAGCGGGACGGTGGGCCGCGGAAGCGGCCGAGCGCCGGCGGATCAGCGCTACCGACCCGGTGGCCGACACGCTGGAGTACTGCGCAGGCAAACTGCTCGAACGCCTCCACTCGCTGGACCAGGAGACGGAATGGCTCTCGACCGAGGACTACGCCGTGATGAAGGGCGTGACACCGCAGACCGTGCGGAACTGGATTCGCCGCGGCGAGTTGCGGGCGCTGCGCGCGGGGCTGGGCTTCCGCATTCGGCGAACGGAGGAGCGCCGGCGCGTTCGCGCCGCGACACCGGCGGGGGTAGCGTGAGCGAGGCCGAGGCCTGGCAGGAAACGGTCGGTGAAGGCTCGTGGAAGGTCACCGCCATCGAGCGCCACTGGAAGGGCGGCGCGCTCTACCTCCGGTGGCGCGAGCGGCGGGACGACGGCCGCACCGACTGGCGGTATCGCTCGCTGGGCCGGACGCTCCGCACCCAGAGCGGGCGCGTCATCGCCGAGGCCGCGCGGTTCGCGCTCGCCGAGGCAGTGAAGCTCTCCGAGGCGCTGAAGACGGGGACGGCGGTCGCCGCGGGCCCTGCGTCCGACAGCCGGCCGCTCACCATCGCGGAGGGCATCGCGCTCGCGATCGACCCCGAACGCGGCAAGTACCCAGTGGACACCATGCACCGGCGCGAGACGCTGCGCGAGCTGGAGTTCGCCAAGCGCGTGTGGCGGGCGGACACGCCGTGGGAACGCATCCGGCGCGCGGAGCTGCGCCAGCTCTGGCGGAAGCGGATCCTGGCCCTCCGCGCCGACGGGCACGAGGGCCTCCGCGGCGCCGAGATCGCGGTGCAGCGCGTCCTCGCCGTCGCCCAGTGGCTCCGCGACGAGGAGCGGATTCCGGCGCACGCGTGCGTCGCGCCCCGCCGCTGGCGCGACGAGCTCAGGGCTGATTGGCGAGTGCTCGCCGGCGAGGCCACCGACGCCGAGCCGCACCGGCCCCGCCACACGCTCGAGGAGATGCGCAAGATCCTCGATGCCGCCGACCAGGTGGATCCGCGTTTCGGGCTCCTGGTCGCCCTCGGCGCCGAGCTGCGACTCGGCCAGGTGCGGCGGGCCCGCCGGCGGGATCTCGACCTCGAGCGCGAAACGTTCACCGTGCGCTCCGCGGGGAAGAAGCGCGGCGTGGTCGTCCACCTCACTGCGGGGCAACGGAGCGCACTGAATGCGGCGCTCGCCGGCTACCTGCGGACGCTGGAGGAGGCGTTCTCCACGGGCGCGCTCGCCGACTATCCGCTCTTCCCCGCCGGCCAGATGCCGGGCGGACGGAAGGGCCGGCCAGTGGCGACACTCGAGCGCCACAGCAACGGCAAGGTGGTGAACCCCCGCTGGGTGCTCGACTCCTTCAAGGAAGCCGAGCGCCTCGCCGAGGTGCCGCACATCGAGGGTCGCGCGGCCTACGGACTCCGGCGCGCGGCGGTGGACGCGGCGAAGGAGGCGGGCATCAGCCGTGAGGGGCTCCAGGCGCACGGTGGGTGGACCGACAGCCAGATCCCCGATCGGGTGTACGCCGACCAGCAGGCCGGCTACGCGCGCGACGAAGCCCGTCGCGTGCGGGCAAAGATTCGAGGCGAGGAGTGACCGGAATGAGCTGCGAAAATCCCGCGATGCGGAACCTCATGCGGAACCCAACGCAAAACCGGCGGGACACGGGGTCCCGCCGGTTCGCGGTAACTCTTTGCGTTACTAGGGGCTTGGAAAAGTGGGCCTGGGTAGAGTTGAACTACCGACCTCACGCTTATCAGGCGTGCGCTCTAACCACCTGAGCTACAGGCCCTTCCACTGCGGTGCCCCGGGTGCTCGCGGGGAGCATCAAAAAAACCCACGCGGGGGCTCCCTGTCAACCGCCGAGGCCTGATTCCCGGCCTATATTGGTGGGCGTTCCCCTCCCCCGGAGCCAGATGCCGATGTCGCGATGCCTGCTGGCCTTCACGATCGCCACGCTCGGCCTGCCGGCGACGCTCGCCGCCCAGTCGGGGCCCGTCCGGCAGGGGGCGCACGTCCGGGTGGTGGCCCCGGTCTTCGGGACCGGCCTCCTCCCCGGCCGGTTTGCCATGGCCCGGGTGCGCGGGCGGACCTGTCTCGGGGTGGCCCTCGAGAAGAAGGACCCAGCCGGCAACCCGATGTTCGTCCTGCTCAAGGGGATCACCCGGCTCGACGTGGACCGGCGCACCAACCAGGACTACGTGGTCCTGAGCCTCCCGGAGCCGGCGGACAGCGACTGGGTGCCCGTCCCGGCCGCCGACCTCCTCGCCGCCGACTCGGCCTGCCAGCGCCCAGCCCCCTGAACTGAGCCCCACCCCGCCGCCCGGCCCCGGACCGCCGTCCGGGGCCGGGCGTGCTGCTCCCTCCCGGTCGGGGACTACCGCTCACCTGATTTCCGTGCGACGTTACCGGGAATGGACGTTCACGTTCATGAACCCCGAGGATTCACGGGTGGCGAGGTAGGATTGGCACTCGAAACGCGGGGCAATGCGCACCGGAATCGACTCGACACTGGCTAAATACCGAACACAAGATCTCCCTCGTGAAAACACCGCTTCCGACCGAAAACAGGACAGAGAAATATCATCGTTCGGAGGCTGGTATGCCCGTCGTCAACCGCTCGCTCCTCTGGCTCGGCATCGGGCTCATCCTGGGACCGAGCGGCCTGTCGGCACAGCAGGCCGCGAGCAGTGGCGCCGTCGAGCTCGCCGACCTGGTGGTGATCGATACCGTCACCGATGAGCTGGTACCGGACGTCCACGCCCCACACGGCGCGCTGGCGCTGCCGCGCGCGTGGTTTGGTGCCTCGCCCTGGCGGCGCTGGGACCGGGCGACGGGGGACTGGGCCGGGAGCCGGAGCCTCCTGGAGCGGCACGGGATCAGTGTCGAGGGCAGCTGGATCTACGATGTCTCGAGCAACGTGCGGGGCGGCGTGGCGCGCGGGACGCGGGGCCGCGGGCTCTTCACCGCGGCCGCGACGGTGGACATGAGCACGTTCGCGGGGCTCCCGGGCGGGACCTTCGCCATCAGCTACATGACCATGGGCGGCCAGGTGGGCGGCGAGCTCACGGGGGACGCACAGAGCTTCTCCAACATCGACATTGCGCCCACCAGCCGGCGCTACGACCTCTGGTACGAGCAGCGCCTCCTCGGGGACCGGGTGCGCGCCAAGCTCGGCTACGTGGATGCCAACAGCGAGTTCGCGGTGGTGAACGTGGCGGGCGAGTTCATCAACGCCTCCGCCGGGTTCAGCCCCACCATGTACGGCATGCCGACCTACCCCGACCCCGCCCTCAGCGCCAACCTCTTCGTCTCGCCGGCCCGCTGGCTCACGCTCGGCGGGGCGGTGTACCGCGGCACCCTGCCGGCCAGTCGCGCCGCCGACGCCACGCCCGAGGCCCCCTTCGGGATCGTGGAACTGGTCGCCAGCCCCGCCGCCCTCGGGCGCGCGGGGGTCGGCGTGTGGCATCACGCCGGCTACGCGCCGCGCCTCGATGGCGGGCTGCAGCAGGGTCCGACCGGCTGGTACGCCTTCCTCGAACGGCGCCTGAGCGGCGCCGAGGCCGACGACTCCACCGTCGCGCGCGGCCTCTCCGGCTTCGCCCGCTATGGCTGGGCCGACGCGCGGGTCAACGACTTTGCGCACCACTACATGGCCGGCCTGGTGCTCGATGCGCCGCTCGGCTGGGCCGGCAACGCGCTCGGCGTTGCGGTGAGCCACGTGGAGCTGAGCCGCCGCGCCGGGTACGCGCACGGCGAGACGGCCCTCGAGGGCTTCGTCCGGGTGCAGCTGCTGGGCTTCATGACGCTGCGGCCGGACGTGCAGTACATCGTGCACCCGAGCGGCGCCCCGGGGGTAGGCGCGGCGCTGGTCAGCACCCTCCGGGTGGAGACGGCGTTCTAGTTCCGCCAGTCAGCTTCAAGGTGTCTTCATGCTCCGCCCGCCCGGGATTCCGGGCGGGCGGATTGGCATTCATGCCGGGCCCGGCGCACCGATAATCGAGATGCGGTCGCCCTGCCGGACCTTGGGGACCGCGCCACGCCACCTTCAGGGAGCTCGAACCGATCATGCGGCTATTGAAGACCCTCGGGGCCACCGGTCTCGGTGTGGCCCTCCTCCTGGCCGCCGGTGCGGTGGCCATCTGGGGATCGCTGGTCCAGGACCGGGCCGCAGGCGCCCTCGTGGTCACCTCGCATGCCATCCGCAATCACCTCGAGGCCGACATGATGCACGAGGGCCTCGAGGCCGACGTCTACCTTGCCCTGTACCGCGCCGAGGCCGATCCCGGCCAGCGCACGGCGACACTGGCGAAGCTCCACGAGGACGTGGCCACCTTCCGGAGTGCCCTGGCCCGGAACGACTCGCTGCCCCTCTCACCCGCGGCCCGTGCCGCCCTCACCGAGGTCCGGCCGGCGCTGGAGGGGTACGTCCAGCTGGCGGAGACGATCGTCACGCTTGCCTTCAGCGACCTGCGCCAGGCGCGCACCCGGCTGCCGGCCTTCGATGCGGCCTTCGCGACGCTGGAGACCGCCCAGGAGCACGTGAGCGATGCCCTGCAGGCGGACATGTCGAACACGGAGGCCCAGAGCCTGGCGGCGAGCCGCAAGGCCAAGATCATGGTGGTCCTGCTGGTGCTGGTGGCGGTGGGCGTGTGGCTCGGCATCGAACTGCGGGCCCGGCAGCGGCTGTCGGCCGGCGTGGAGCACCTGGAGCAGGTGATGCGGCGCGCCGCCGAGGGGGACCTGGGCGCGCGCTCGAGTGCCCGCGGCAACGCCATGATCGAGAGCCTCGGGGAGGCGGTGAACCGCCTGCTCGGGACCACGAGCACCACCATCGCCGGCGTCACCGAGACGGCGGCCACCCTGACATCGACGGCGGAGACCCTGACCAGCGTGAGCACCACCATGGCCGGCGCCGCGGAGCAGACCTCCGCGCAGGCCAACGCGGTGTCGGGGCTGACGGAGAGCGTGGCCGGCAACCTGGGCACCGTGTCCGCGGCGTCCGAGCAGATGACCTCGAGCATCTCCGAGATCGCCAAGAACGCCTCCAGCGCCGCGCAGGTGGCCAGCGACGCCGTGGTGGCCGCCTCCGACGCCGACCAGACGATGGCGCGCCTCGGCGCCGCCAGCGAGACGATCGGCGAGGTGGTGAAGGCCATCACGAGCATCGCCGAGCAGACCAACCTGCTGGCGCTCAACGCCACCATCGAGGCGGCGCGCGCGGGCGAGGCGGGGAAGGGCTTCGCGGTGGTGGCCAACGAGGTGAAGGAGCTGGCCAAGCAGACGGCGCACGCCACCGAGGACATCACCCGGCGGATTGCCGCCATCCGGGAAGACACCCGGTCGGCGGTGGAGGTGATCAGCCGGATCGGCAGGATCGTGGCGGACATCTCGGCGGCCCAGACCACCATCGCAAGCGCGGTGGAGGAGCAGACCGCCACCACGGCCGAGATCAACCGCAACCTCACCGAGGCCGCGGCGGGCGCGGGGGCCATCCGGCAGAACACGGCCGGCGTGGCCCAGGCGGCCGGCGAGACCACCCAGGCCGCCGATCAGACCCGGCGCGCCGCCCAGGAGCTGGCGGACCAGGCGGCGAGCCTGCAGGCGCTGGTGGCACAGTTCTCGGGTGCCGAGGGCGGGGGCACGCGGGCCCCGCGGGGCGGGCGCATCCCGGTGCGGGGGCGGCTGGCGGTGGGCTGACCGCCGGGCCAGGGGACCAGACACGAACGGGCGACCCCGCGGGGTCGCCCGTCCTGGTTGCGGCACCGTCCCCCTCCGGGGGTGGCGCGGCTATTCGTCCTCGTCGTCGATGGGCTCGATGTCCACGTCGTCGATCTCGTCATCGAGATCGTCGTCGAAGTCATCCTCCTCGTCGAGGTCCTCGCCCTCGCCGTCCTCGTCGTCCTCGTCGTCGTCGAACGAGAACGCCTCCTCGTCATCAGTGAAATCGTCGTCGTCCCGGCGGCGACGGAGCTGGACGAGCGCGTCGACCGACGCTTCCCACGGCAACATGACAGCCTCCGCTGGAGGGGGGGTTAAGATGCGTCCGCTGCGCGTGCGGCCGCGCGTGCGATCTTCTTCCGGTCGGTGGCGAGCAGCGCCCGCTTCCGGAGCCGGATGGACTTCGGCGTCACCTCGATCAGCTCGTCCTCCTCGATGTACTCGAGGGCATACTCCAGCGTGATCTGGCGCGGCGGCTCGAGCTGGATGTTCTCGTCCGACGCGGTGGTGCGCATGTTGGTCAGCTTCTTTTCCTTGGCGACGTTCACGTCCATGTCGTCGGGACGCGAGTTCTCGCCGCAGATCATCCCCTCGTAGACCTCGTCGCCCGGGGAGATGAACATCTGGGCGCGCTCCTGCAGGTTGAAGAGCGCGAAGCCCACGGCGGTGCCGACCCGGTCGGCCACCAGGACGCCGTTCTTCCGCCCGGCCAGGGGCCCGGCCCACGGCCCGTACTCGAGGAAGCGGTGGTGCAGGGTGCCGGTGCCGCGGGTGTCGGTCAGGAACTCGGAGCGGTAGCCGAAGAGGCCGCGGGCGGGGATGCGGAAGTTCATCCGCACCATGCCCTGCCCCGGGTTCTTCATCTCGATGAGCTCGGCGCGCCGCGGCCCCAGCTTCTCGATGACGGTGCCGATGTACCCCTCGGGGACGTCGGCCATCAGCTCCTCGTAGGGCTCCTGCCGCTCGCCGTCCTTGCCCACCTTGGTGATGACCCGCGGGCGCGACACCTGGAACTCGAAGCCCTCGCGCCGCATGGTCTCCATCAGGATGCCGAGGTGGAGCTCGCCGCGGCCGCTCACGGCCCAGGTGTCGGGGCTCTCGGTGTCCTCCGACCCGCAGCGCGACGTTCCGCTCCAGCTCCTTGAGCAGCCGGTCCCGGACCTGGCGGCTGGTGACGAACTTGCCCTCGCGCCCCGCGAAGGGGCTGTTGTTCACGATGAAGTCCACCGACAGCGTGGGCTCCTCCACCGCGATGCCCTCGAGCCGCTCGGGGCACTCCACCGCCGTGACCGTCCGCCCGATCTCGATGCCCTCGACGCCCGCGATGACCACGATGTCGCCGGCCTGCGCCTCGTCGGTCTCCACCTTGGTGAGGCCGTCGAAGGTCATGAGCTTGGTGATGCGGCCGCGGCTCATGCCCTCGGTGACCATGCCCGGCTCGCCGATCGGAAGCAGCGCCACTTCCTGGCCCAGCTTCACGCGGCCCCGCTCGATGCGGCCGATGCCCATGCGCCCCACGAAGGTGCTGAAGTCCAGGGTGGAGATCAGCATCTGGAACGGCCCCTCGGCGTCGCCGGTCGGGGGCGGGACGTGCTTGAGGATCGCCTCGAAGAGCGGCTTGAGGTCGGTGCCCGGGTGGTCGAGTTCGGGGGTGGCGGTGCCGGCGCGGCTCGAGGTGTAGAGGAAGGGCGCGTCGAGCTGCTCGTGGCTGGCCTCGAGGTCGATGAACAGGCCCAGCACTTCGTCGTGCACGCGCAGCGGCTCGGCGTCCTGCCGGTCGATCTTGTTGATGGCCACGATGGGCTGGTGCCCCAGCGCCAGCGCCTTCCGGGTGACGAAGCGGGTCTGGGGCATGGGCCCCTCGGCCGCGTCCACCAGGATCAGCACGCCGTCCACCATGCGGAGGATCCGCTCCACCTCGCCGCCGAAGTCGGCGTGGCCGGGGGTGTCCACGATGTTGATCTTGGTGTCGCCCCAGCGGACCGCCGTGTTCTTGGCCAGGATGGTGATGCCCCGCTCGCGCTCGAGCGGGTTCGAGTCCATGACACGCTCTTCCACGTGCTGGTTGGCCCGGAACGCACCAGCCTGCCGCAGCATCTGGTCCACGAGCGTCGTCTTGCCGTGGTCCACGTGCGCGATGATCGCGATGTTGCGGATGTTCCTGTTCTGGGACTCGGCCACAACCACCTTCTGTGTTCAGGCACTGGAGGCCCCTGGCGGGGGCCGCCACGGCTCGGCGCCCCACCCGGGCGCCGCGCGGCATATATAGACAAGGCAGGAGGGGGTAGCAAGGGCCGGGCCGGGGCGGTTCCCGTAGGACGGAAACGGGCGGGGAGGCGGGGCCGCCGGCCCCCGCCTCCCCGCCCGTCGCCCGGCCCGGAGGTCGGGGACTGGAACGCTAGTCCAGCCGGAGCCGGACGGCCTCGGCGTGCCCGAACAGCCCCTCGGCCTCCGCCAGCGTGATGATGCGGGCGGCGTCGTCGTTGAGGCGGTCGCGGGTGTACTGGATGATGCTGGACCGGCGCACGAAGTCGTGGACGCCGAGCGGCGAGGCGTGCCGGGCGGTGCTGTTGGTGGGCAGGACGTGGCTCGGGCCGGCGATGTAATCGCCCACGGGCTCCGGGGTGGTGTCGCCCAGGAAGATGGCGCCGGCGTGCTTGATCCCTTCGGCCACGGCTTCGGGATCGCGGGTGACGATCTCGAGGTGCTCGGGGGCGCGCAGGTTGGCCACCTTCACGGCGTCCCCCACGGTGGGCACCCAGACGATGAGGCCGTTCCGTTCCAGGGAGGCGCGGGCCACCGCGGCGCGGGGATTGCGCGCCAGGAGGGCCTCGAGCGCCGCCGGGACCTTGTCGGCCAGCTCGAGGTCGGTGGTGACGAGCCAGCTGGCGGCATCCTCGTCGTGCTCCGCCTGGGCGATGAGGTCGGCCGCGATGTGGTCGGCCCGGGCGGTGGAGTCGGCGATGATCACCACCTCGGTGGGCCCGGCGATCATGTCGATCCCCACCGGTCCCGCCACCTGCCGCTTCGCTTCCGCCACCCACTTGTTCCCCGGACCCACGATCTTGTCCACCCGCTGGATCGTGGCGGTGCCGAACGCCAGCGCCCCGACCGCCTGCGCCCCGCCGATCCGGTACATCCGGGTCACGCCCGCGAACAGGCAGGCGGCGAGCACGGCGTCGGTCACGCCGGCCGGCGGCGTCACGGCGATGATCTCCTCCACGCCGGCCACCACGGCGGGCACCGCGTTCATGATGACGCTGGACGGATAGGCCGCCTTGCCCCCGGGCACGTAGAGGCCCACCCGCTCGAGCGGGAGGACGCGCATGCCGAGGATGCTGCCGTCCTCCTCGAGCACGGTGAAGCCGGGGTCGAGCTGGCGGCGGTGATAGCTGGTGACCCGCTGGACGGCGGTCTCGAGCGCCTCGCGAAGCTCGGGATGCAGGCGCTCGGCCGCGTTCTCCCACTCCACCTTGGGGAGCTCCCAGTCGGTGGGAGCCAGATCCACGCCGTCGAGGGTCTTCGTCCAGTGCCGCACGGCGGCGTCGCCACGCCGGGCGATGTCGGCCAGGATGGCGGCGACCCCGTCGCGGGTGGCGGCGTCGGTCACGGACGGCTTGGGCAGGAAGGGGTCCAGCCGCTCGAACGGCGGGACCGCAATCTGGCGGATCATGGGGGAACCCTCGCGGGGGTGGGCTGCGACGCCTAAACTTCACACTATATGGACCCCTCTGGTAGTAGTTCGGTCATTCTGGGCCTCCTGGCGGTGGCGGTCCTGGTGGCCCTCAACGCCTTCTTCGTGGCCGCCGAGTTCGCCCTGGTGGGCTCGCGGCGGACCCGCCTGGAGGAGCAGGCCCAGCGGGGGGACCGCAGGGCCACCCTCGCCCTCCGGGTCCTCGATGCCCTGCCCCGCTACATCTCCGCCACGCAGGTGGGCATCACGTTCTGCAGCCTCGGCCTCGGCTGGGTGGGCGAGCCGGCGCTGGCCGGCTTGATCCGGCGCGGCTTCGAGGGCCTGCCGGAGCGCATCGGGCCGGTGGCCACCTCGACCGTGGCGTCGGTGGTGGCGTTCGCCCTCATCACCTACGTGCTGATCATCCTCGGCGAGCTCCTGCCCAAGGCCTTCACGCTGCTCAACCCGGAGCGGGTGGCCACCCTGGTGGCGGGACCGATCATCGCCTTCGGCTGGCTGATGGCGTGGCCCACGGCGGTGGTGAACCGGTCGGCCAACGTCCTGCTCCGCGCCATGCGCATCAGCCCGCTCACCGAGAAGGAGCGGGTGCACAGCCCGGAGGAGATCCGGATGCTGGTGGAGCAGAGCGAGGAAGGCGGGACTCTCGGTAAGGAGGACGCGCGGCTGCTCGAGGGCGTCTTCGAGTTCAGCGAGAAGGTGGCCCAGGAGGTGATGACGCCGCGCACCCAGATGGTGGCGCTCGAGCGGGAGCTCAAGGTGGAGGACGCCGCCGACGTGGTGGCCCAGGCCAAGCGCTCCCGGTACCCGGTGTACGGCGAGTCGCTCGACGACATCGTGGGGGTGGTGCACGCCAAGGACATCCTCACCGCCATCCGGCAGCAGCCGGGCGCCGAGGTGGGCGCCATCATGCGGCCGCCGCTCTTCGTGCCCGGCACCCGCGAGGTGGAGGACGTGCTCGCCGACATGAAGCGGCTCAAGGTGCACCTGGCGGTGGTGCTCGACGAATACGGCGGCACCGCGGGCCTGGTCACCATGGAAGACCTGCTCGAGGAAATCGTGGGCGACATCTTCGACGAGTACGACCGCCTGGAGCGCCCCCGCCCCGCCGCGGAGGGCGCCCCGCTGCTCGACGGCAGCGTGACCATCTCCGACTTCAACGCCGACCACGAGCTGCAGCTCGACGACACCGACTACACCACCATCGGCGGCTACCTCTTCGGCCAGCTGGGCCGCCTGCCGCGCAATGGCGACCGGGTGCCGGTGGGACCGGACCTCTTCGAGATCGTGGAGATGGACGGGCGGCGGGTGAAGACGGTGCGCTACATCCTCGGCGGCGGTGCGCCGGCCAAGGCCCCGGGGTGAGCCGCGGCGGCAGCGCCCCCTGCCCCCGTCCCTGCCTGCGTTAGATTGACGCCCAGCCATGACCAGACCCATTGCTTCGATCCCGCCGGGCGCGGTGGACCTCACGGGGCCGGCCGCGCTGCGGCGCCGGCGCCTGCAGCGCGCGGCCACCGACCTGCTCGAGAGGGCGGGCTACCAGGAGATCCTGCCGCCGACCTTCGAGTACGAGGAGGTGTTCCTCCGGGCCGGCGGCCCGGCGGTGGCCGAGCGGCTGATCCGCTTCACCGACCGTGACGGCCGGATCCTGGCGCTCCGCTACGACTTCACCGCGAGCCTGGCGCGGGTGGCCGCCACCACCTTCCGCGCCGCCGCCCTCCCGCTCCGCCTCTGCTACACCGGCAAGGTGTTCCGCCAGGAACCCGACCGCGGCGGCCGCCCGCGGGAGACGCTGCAGGCCGGCGCCGAGCTGCTCGGCACGGCGGGGCTCGCGGCCGACGTGGAGATCGTCCGCCTGACACTGGAGCTGGCCCGCACCATGGGCCTCAAGGACTTCCAGCTCAACCTGGGCCACGTCGGGGTGCTGGCCCCGGGCCTGACGGCGCTGCCGGAGGCGGAGCGGGCGGTGGTGCGGCGCTGGATCGACCGGAAGGACCGCGGCAACCTCACCCGCGCGCTCGCCGGCCTCGGCGAGGCGGCCCAGGAACTGGGCACGCTGGCCTTCGTGATCGGACGCCGCGACGCGCTCGACGCCGCCTGCCAGCGCGCCTCCACGCAGGCCCGCCCGGGCCTGGCGCAGCTCCAGGCCCTCGACGACGCCCTCTCGCCCGACGAGCGCCAGCACCTGGTCTACGACCTGGGGGAGGTGCGCGGGCTCGACTACTACACCGGGATCCAGTTCGAGCTCTTCACCGCCGGGGCCGGCCGCGCCGCAGGGGCCGGTGGCCGCTACGACGGCCTCATGGGCCGGTTCGGGGCGCCGATGCCGGCGGTGGGCGTGTCCCTGGATCTCGATGCCATCGCCGAGGTCACGGCGGGAGGGGCGCGATGATCCGCGTGGCCCTCGCGAAGGGACGGCTGTACGACCCGGCTGTGGCGCGCTTTGCCCAGGCCGGCATCATCATCGATCCGGAGCCGGGACGCCGCCTGCTCATCCCCTCGAGCGACGCGGGCATCGAGTTCCTGGTGGTGAAGCCGGCGGACGTGGCGGTGTACGTGGAGTCGGGGGCGGCGGACGTGGGGGTGACGGGCACCGACGTCCTGCGGGAGAGCGATGCCGACGTGCTGGAGCCGCTCGAGCTCGGCTTCGGGGCCTGCCGCCTCGTGGTGGCGTCCCCGGCGAGCGCGCCCTATCCGGAGCTGCCGGGCGGGAAGACCGCGCGGGTCGCCACCAAGTACCCGCGGCTGGCGTGGCGGCACTTCGCGCTGGAGGGGCGGCCGGTGGAGATCATCGAGGTGCACGGGTCGGTCGAGGTGGCGCCGCTCCTCGGCCTGGCGGACTGGATCGTGGACCTGGTGGACACGGGCAACACGCTCCGGGCCAACGGCCTGGTGGAGCGCGAGGTCCTCCTGCCGGTGGGCGCGGTGCTCGTGGCCAACCGCGCCAGCCAGAAGCTCAAGCTCGAGGAGCACCTGGCGCTGATGCGCCGCCTCGGCGCCTAACGAACGCCGGCGAAGCGCCAGCGGCTCACCTCGGCGCCGGTCGCCGGGAGCCGCGCCAGCCGCACGCCGCCCCGCCGCACCATGGCGCTGTCGAGCAGCGCCGCCACCCCCGCACGGTGCGACGACAGCACCAGCCACGCCTCGGGCCCGCCGGCCGCCTGGATCCGGCGGGCCTCGTTGTCCGCCCAGCCCGCATCTTCCACGGCCCCGTTCACGCCGAGGCTGTCCGGGCCGGTGCCGCTCGGGATCCCCACCAGTTCGGTCCACGGACCCAGCCGGTAGGCCAGGCTGTCGCCCTCCTGCGCCACCGGGTGGCCGCGGGGCCCGGCATGGCGGAAGGCCGCGCCCGTGGAGCTGACGAGCGACACGTGGTGCCGCACCCGCGCGGTGTCGGGGGCGCGCCAGTCGGTGGTGTAGAACACCCAGGCCGGGACGGCCCGGCCAAAGACGTAGATGGTGGCGCCCGGCGCCGCCTCCCGCTGGAGGGTCCGCACCAGGGGCGCCAGCGCCTCCCGTTCGGGTGGCGCCACGAGGTCGCGCACGGCATCCAGGGCCGGCAGCCCGAGCAGCATCACCGCCCCGAGCCCGAGCCACGGCGCCGGCCGCCAGCGGGCGAGCCGGTCGGCCACGAGTCCGGCCCCGGCGGCAAGGAGCAGCCCCACCAGCGGCGCCGCGAACAGGAGCAGGCGCGGCGCCACCGGGTAGAGCCGGACGGCCGAGGCGAGGACCGCGAGACCGAGGGGCACGAGGGCCGCCAGCACCAGCCACGCGCCCCCGCGCCGCACCAGCGCCACCACCCCCGCGGCCAGCGGCAGGAACAGCGCTCCCCCCGTCAGGATCCGGACCGGCGTGGCCTCCCCAACGAACCACTCCCGCAGGAGGGCGGCGGGCAGGGTAACCACCTTGCTGCCGAGCCCGGGCAGGCCCGGGCTCAGGAAGTTGGGTATCCAGAACCGCTGCATGTACGTGCTGCCCGAGGTGGCCCGGTAGACGAGCAGGTACACCACCGCCCAGCACGCCCCCCATGCGAGCGCCCAGGCGGCCACGGTGGCGCGCCGCCGCCCGGTGGGCGGCAGGAGGAGCGCGGCCCCCACGCCCGCGAGGATGAGCGGCGCCGCGGTGCTGGCCAGGGCGGTGACGAGCCCCAGCAAGCCGACCGCCCACCATCGCGCGGGGCGTTCCGGGGCGTCCCGGAGGCGGGCCACCGCGAGCGCGAGCAGCGCGGCGGCGAGCGCGTCGGTGATGTACGGCTTGAGTTCGTTGCTGTACCAGCCGAGGAGCGGGGAGAGCGCCACGAGCCCGGTGGCCAGGGCCGCCGGCCCCGGCGCGAGCGTCCGGCGGGCCAGCGCGGCCACCACGCCGAGCAGCGCGATCCCGGCGACGAGCGCCACCAGCCGGAGCACCCGCTCGTCGGCGCCGCCCACGAGGGTGGCGGCGCGCACCGCCCAGAGGAAGGGGACGGGGGCGAGCTGGTCGCTGTCGAGGGGGTGAAGCAGGCCGGCGAAGTCGCGGGTGAGGACGTTCACCGCCAGCATGGCCTCATCGATCCAGAGCGGCCGGCCGTGCGCAAACTGCCGCAGCCGCAGCAGCGCCCCGGCCAGCACGGCGAGGGCCACGAGCCGCCCGGCGGGCCGCGCGGCCGCCGGGCCGGGCGGGACGGACGGGGTCACGCGGGAATGGAGCTGGCGATGCGCTTCCGGGCCAGCTCCACCGCCAGCTCCACGGCGGTGCGCATGCTGGCCGGGTCGGCGGTGCCGGTGCCGGCGATGTCGAAGGCGGTGCCGTGGTCCGGCGAGGTGCGGGGGAAGGGAAGCCCCAGGGTGACGTTCACCCCCCGGCCGAAGGCCGCCACCTTGATGGCCGTCATGCCGACGTCGTGGTAGGGGGCCAGCACCGCGTCGAACTCGCCGCGCATGGCGCGGACGAAGACGGTGTCCGCGGGATGCGGGCCGCTGGCGCCCAGGGCCTGCACGGCCGGGCGGAGCACCCGCTCCTCCTCGTCGCCAAAGAGGCCCGACTCGCCGGCGTGCGGGTTGAGCGCGCACACCGCGAGGCGCGGCTCCGCGATGCCCCACCACTCCCGGAGGGCGTGCTGGGTGGTGCGCCCGGTGGTGATGAGCTTCTCGGTGGTCAGGAGCTGCGGCACGCTCCGGAGCGGCACATGGGTGGTGACCAGCACCACGCGGAGTTCCGCCGCCGCGAGCATCATGGCCACGTCCACGTCCCCCGCGAGGTGCGCCAGCCACTCGGTGTGCCCCGGCCAGCGGAAGCCCGCGAGGTTCAGGGCATGCTTGTGCGCCGGCGCCGTGACGATCGCGTCGACCTCCCCGCCCAGCGCCAGCCGCGCCGCCGTCTCCACCCCGATCCCCGCGATCCGCCCCGCCCGCGCCGCGCGGGTGGGCCCCGGCCGCTCGGGCCCGTGCTCCCCGTATCCCTCCCCCCAGGTGCCCACCACGATCCGGCGCGCGGCCGGGAGGCCGGCCACCTGGTCCTCCGCCCCGATCAGGGTGACCTCCGCGCCGAGCGGCGTGGCGAGGGCGGCGCGGGTGATCTCGGGCCCGATCCCCCGCGGATCCCCAAGCGTGATGGCGAGACGTGGCAGGCGTGACGACATGCTGCCAAAACTAATGGGCGGCCCAACGGGCCGCCCATTCGTCTTCCGCGAGCGCGGCGCCGGGGCGCGGCCTTCGCGGCGCCTAGAGCCGGACGTCTACGTACGTCGAGCGCCGCAGCCGGTCCATGTACCGCCGCGTGGCCAGTTCGTCCGACAGCCGCCGCCGGATCTGGTCCTTCACGTCCTCGTAGCGGATGGGCCCGGCCGCGTGGCGTGCCGTGACCTGGAGCACGACGTACTTCCGCCGGGTCCCGCTCTCCTTCCGCAGCTCGAACGGCGCCACCACCTGCCCGCTGTCGGCCTCGCCGATCCCCGCCTTGTACTCGTCGGGCAGCTGCGCCAGCGAGATCTCCGGCGCCTCCTTCTCCTCCCCCTCGTCGTGGTAGAGGCGCGCCAGCGAGTCGAAGGACGCCCCCGCCCGGAGCGCTTCCGCCAGGCGCAGCGCCAGGGCGTGCGCGCTATCGGCATCCTCCTGGTCCACCTCGGGCATCAGCAGGACGTGCCGCGCCTGCACCTCGGCCGGCTGGGTGCGGGTGACCTGGATGATGTGGAACCCGAACGGCGTCTCCACCGGGTCCGAGATCACGCCCGGCCGGAGCGAGAACGCCACCCGCTCGAAGCCCTGCACCATCTGTCCCCGCCGGAACCAGCCGAGGTCGCCGCCCTGCTGGGCGCTGGCGGGGTCCTGCGAGAAGCGCCGCGCCGCCGTGGCGAAGTCGGCGCCCTTGCGGAGCTCCACGACGAGGCTGTCGGCCTGCGCGCGGGCACGCGCCACGGCCGCGGGCTTGGGCCGCGGGGCGATGACCAGGTTCCGGAACGCCACCGTGGCGGGCCGCGCCGGGAGGTCTTTCTGGTAGCGGTCGAAGTACTCCCGCATCTCGCGCTCGGTGGGCTGCACCGGCTTGAGCTTCCCTTCCTGCCGGAGCTTGCCGAGCAGGTTGTTGCGCAGTGCCGCGCGGCGCTGGTTCTCGGACAGCCAGCGGCGGAATTCCTCGGGTGTCTGGAAGCCGGACCGCGCCAGCTCGTTGCGGAAGTCCACCTCGGAGGTGAAGCGCTGCCGCACGTTGCGGAACTGCTGTTCGGTGCCCTCGGAGATCTCCTGGTCGGTGACCTTGATGGCCGTGTCGCGGAGCGCCACCTGGACCAGCAGCTCGGCATCGATCAGGTCGGAGATCACCTCACGGCAGAGGGCGCGGAAGCCCGCCTCCGTGGTGGGCAGCGGCCCGGCCTGCGCCCGCTGGGTGAAGATCTCCTCCTCCACCTGCGAGGCCAGGATCGGCGATTCCCCGGCCACGGCCACCACGCGGTCCACCGCCGAGGCGATGGTGTCGCAGCGGAACTGGGGCTGCTGCGCCGCCGCGGGACGCGCGGCGAGCCCGAGGAGCAGCGCCAGGAGGAGGGGCGCGCGCCTCACGGGCGGCCCCCGGCGGAATCGATCCTCGGCAGGGCGGGCGTGCTGTCCCGGCGTGGCCCGGCGGCCTCGGCGGAGTCGGCGGCCTGCTGCTGCTCCTGCGCCACGGACACCGCCCGGTCGAGACCGGCGGGGAAGTAGCGATAGGTGCCGCGGGTGCGCAGTGCGAGGGCCATGGGACCCGGGATCGGGAGCGGCCGCCCCTCGCCCTTGGAGACGCGCTCCCAGTACTGGTCGATGGCCAGCGCGGCGACCTGCTCGCGCTCGGCGGGCGTGGCCGTGCTGTCGAGCTTGTCCGGTCCCAGGCCCAGGGTGCCGACCAGGCTGTCGACCCGCGCACGGTGGCGTTCCATGAGCACCCCCCAGTCCTCCCGCGAGAGGCCCACCCCGTGCTCCTGCGCCTCCTGGATGAGGAGCGCGTTCTGCCCCACCGCGCGCGCCAGCAGCACCAGCCCGGTGTCGGGCCGGCTGGCGGCGTCGTTGATGAACGAGGGCCCGAGGGCGTTGAGCCAGCGGGCAAACTCGCCCAGGGTCAGGCGGCCCCCGTCCCAGGTGGCGATGGTCTCCCGGGACTTGAGCGCGCCGTCGAAGTCGGCCACCGCGGCGCGGATCGTGGCCGGCGCGGACCCCGCCACCGCGAGGCGCTTGCGGGTGCCGAGGCTGTCCATGTAGAGCGAGTCGAGCTCCATCCCGAGACGCAGCTTCACGTCGTCGAGGATCATCCCGCGCACCTCCGGGAGGGGCGGGAAGCGGATCACGTGGAAGCCGAAGGGCGTCTCGATGATGGGGGTCATCTGGCCCGGCTTGAGGGTCCAGGCTGCGCTGTCGAACGACGTCACCCAGCGGCCGCGCGGCGCGAGCGTGAGGTAGCCGCCATTCGCCCGGCTGCCCTGGTCCTCACTGCCGCCCTGGGCCACCTCGGCGAACGACATCCCCTCCTGCACCTTCCGCAGCAACTGCTCCGCGCGCAGGTGCGCCACCGTCCGCAGGTGCTGGGGCTGCTGCGGCGAGGACTTCACCAGGAAGTGCTGGAAGATCCGCTCGTCATCGGCGCGGTAGATGCTGTCGGCGATGGGCCCGGCCACGGCGGCGCGGCCGGCCATCAGGGTGTCGTGCCAGCGGGCCGCCTGCAGCTCCATGATGTCGGCCCAGAGGGCGTCCGCCGCGAAGGCCGAGTCGGCGAGGTCGTTCCGCCGGGCCAGCGCCTGGGCGAACAGCATGTGATCCACCCAGAGCCCGGCGATGCCGCGCGCCGCCTCGGCGTTGAGCGGCAGGCCCTTCAGGCCGTTCATGGCCGTGGCCAGCCGGTCGATCTTGAGCGGGACGCCCTGCACTTCCGCCGCCGCCGGCGGGGCGGTCGAGAATGCTTCCTGCACCTTGTCGCACCCGGTGGCCAGCACCAGCGCGCCCAGCACGGCCAGTCGACGCATGCCTGCTCCAGAAATGATCATCGTAGGGTCAGCGCGGCCTGGCCGCGCCCGTGGTCGGTTCGGTGCGGGGCGGTGCGTCGGCCGGAGCCGGGCTCGCCACGCGGTCCAGCGCCCGCACCAGTGCGGGCACGATGGCCTCGCCCCCCAGCCGCGTGAGCCGGAGCGACAGCGGCACCATCCGCCGCACCTCCACCGCCAGCTGCACGTGGTCGAGCGCGGCGGAGAGGCCCGCAAAGCGGGGAGCCGCGCCCTCGCGGAAGGTGAGCCGGGCTTCGTCCCCGCGGACCAGCACGTGCTGCAGGCCGAGGGTGGCGCCCACCGCCCGGAGCCGCGCCATGTGGAGCAGCATCTCGGCCGGTTCCGGGAGGGGGCCGAACCGCTCGCGCAGCTCCTCCCGGAGGGCCTGAATGTCGCTGGAGGTCGCCGCCCGCGCCAGTCGGCGGTAGAAATCGAGCTTGATGTCGTCTTCCGCCACGTAGCCGTCCGGCAGGTGCGCCGGCCGGTCCAGCACCACCTCCGGCGGTGAGGGCTGCTCCCCCGGCGTCTGGCCCCGGAGCGCGCGCACCGTCTCCTCGAGCCAGCGCAGGTAGAGGTCGAAGCCCACCGCGTGCGCGTGCCCCGACTGCTCGGCCCCGAGCAGGTTGCCGGCGCCCCGCAGCTCCATGTCCTTGAGCGCGATCCGGTACCCCGCCCCGAGTTCGGTATGATGCTCGAGGACCCGCAACCGTTCCTCGGCGTCCTTGTCGATCAGGTCCGGCACCACCAGGTAGCAGTAGGCCCGCCGGTGGCTCCGGCCCACCCGGCCCCGGAGCTGGTACAGCTGGGCCAGGCCCAGCCGGTGCGCGTCGTGGACGATCATGGTGTTGGCGTTGGGCACGTCGAGCCCCGACTCCACGATGAGCGTGGACACGAGGATGTCCGCCTCGCCGCCGACGAACTTCCGCATGACTTCCTCGAGGTCGTCGGCCGCCATCTGGCCGTGGCCGACCACCACCCGCGCGCGCGGCGCGAGCGCCCGCACCCGGGCGGCGATGGTCTCGATGGTCTCGATGCGGTTGTGCACCACGAACACCTGCCCGCCGCGGTCCAGCTCGCGCGCGAAGGCCTCCTCGAGGAGCGCGTCGTCCCACGGCTCCACGAAGGTGAGGATGGGGGAGCGGTCGCGCGGCGGGGTCTCGATGAGCACCAGGTCGCGCAGCCCCGCCAGCGACAGGTGCAGCGTCCGCGGGATCGGGGTGGCGGTCAGCGTCAGCACGTCCACCGTCAGGCGCAGCGTCTTGAGCCGCTCCTTGTGCCGCACCCCGAAGCGGTGCTCCTCGTCCACCACCAGGAGCCCGAGCTCCCTGAAGGTGACGTCCGGCGAGAGCAGCCGGTGCGTGCCGATGATGATGTCGATCTCCCCCGCCGCGAGCCGCGCCAGCGCCTGCTTCTGCTCCTTGGCGGTGCGGAAGCGGGAGAGCACCTCGATCTTCACCGGGAAGTCGGCCAGCCGCTCGCTGAAGGTGCGGGCGTGCTGGTCGGCCAGGATCGTGGTGGGCACCAGCACCGCCACCTGCTTCCCACCCTGCACCGCCTTGAAGGCGGCGCGCACCGCCACCTCGGTCTTGCCGTAGCCCACGTCGCCCACGAGCAGCAGGTCCATGGGGAGTGCCTGCTCCATGGCGTGCTTCACGGCGGTGGTGGCCTTCCGCTGGTCGGGGGTGTCCTCGTACAGGAAGGCGGATTCCAGCTCGCGCTGCCAGCGGGTGTCGGGCGGGAAGGGGAAGCCGGCGCTGGCCTGGCGGCGGGCGTAGAGGTCGAGGAGCTCGGCCGCCATCTCCTTGATGGCCTGGCGGGTCTTCTCGCGGGTGCGCTGCCAGCTGGTGCCGCCGAGCTTGTGCAGGCGGGGCGGTGGCTGGTCGCCGTCGTCGCCGGCGCCGCGGTAGCGCTCCAGCTGGTCCAGGCGGTAGAGCGGGACGTTGAGCCGGTCGCCGCCCTCGTACTCGACGATGGCCACCTCGAGGGTGCTCTCGCCCACCGTGATGGTCTCGATGCCGCGGTACACGCCGATGCCGTGGTCCAGGTGCACCACGTAGTCGCCGGCGGCGAGCTGGCCGGTGGTGCCCGTGGGCGCGGCCTGCCGATAGCGCCGCGCCCGCCGGAGCCGCCGGGCGCGGCGGAAGATCTCGTGGTCGGTGAGGACCCGCAGGCTCCGCATGACGAACCCGCCGTCGAGCGCGCCGATCGCGAGCGTGGCGTTGAGCCGGCGGTCGCCCTCGTGCAGCAGCTCGTCGAGGCGCTCGAGCTGGCCCTCGTTGTCGCAGAGGATGAGCGTCGGCACCTCGCCGGCGAGCAGCGCGCGCAGCCGCCGGATGTCGCGCTCCACCGGCTCCGGCGGCAGGAAGCCCGCCATGACCTCCGGCGCCTCCGCGTGGAGCACCAGGCGGCCGAACGCCTCGAGGTGGCGGACCCACGCCTCGGGCGGCTCGAACAGCGCCTCGCGCGTCGGCACCTCCTCCCCCAGGCGCCGCGCCACCTCGATGTGGTGCGCGGCCTCGCGCCAGGCGCGCGCCACTTCCTCGCGGTTGGCGGTGGCGGAATCCTCGACGAGCAGCACCCCCGAGGGCAGCAGCTCGAGGAGCGACTGCCGCGCCGCCACCGGCTCCGCCGCCTGGGGCGCCGCCGAGCCGCCGAGGGGCAGGATGGTGATGTCGCCGAGGGAGTCGCCGGAGCGCTGGCTGGTCAGGTCGAAGCTCCGCACCGACTCGAGGTCGTCCCCCCACCACTCGAGCCGGGCGGGGGCGGCCATGCCGAACCCGTACACGTCGATGATGCCGCCGCGCACGCCGAACTGCGCCACCTCGGTGACGGTGGGCACCCGGGTGTACCCCATGCCCTCGAGCGCGGCCACCACTTCACTGAGGCGCCGCGGCACCGAGGGCCCCACGCGCAGCGTCCGCAGCGACAGCTCGGCCGGCACCCGGGTCCGCTCCTGGCTGGCGCGCGCGGTGGTGACGAGCAGGCGGAGCCGGCCCGCCAGCAGCGCGGCGAGCGTCTCCGCGCGCTCGCCGGCGATCTCGTAATGCGGCTCCTCCTCTCCCAGCGCCTCACGCTGGGGATAGAGCGCCACCGGCAGGTCGGTGAGGTGCTGCAGGTCGGTGAGCCAGCGCTCGGCATCCGCCGGCGTGGTGGCCACCACCGTGATGAGCCGCTCCGGATAGGTGCGTGCCAGCCAGGCCACCAGCACCGCGGTGCTCGAGCCCACGAGCCCGCCCAGGCGGAGCTCGCGCCCCTGCGTGGGCAGCCGCCCCTTGAGGTCAAAGGCGATCGAGGTGCGCTCGAACGCGTCGAGCAGCGCGGGCAGGCTCATGCGCCCTGCTTCCGGCCGCTGGCCAGGCCCACTTCCGTCAGGCCGAGCAGGAGCGCCAGCCACAGCAGCGGGGCCTGCAGGCTGGCCTGCCCCGCCCCCGCGAAGGCGGCCCCCGGGGCCGCCGCGAGCGCCACCACCCGCGCCCCCGGCCACAGCGCGCGGAGCGCGGACGGCTCGGCCGGCGCCAGCGCCGACTCGCGCGGGTCGAGGTTCACGCTGATGCCACCGATGGTGTCATTGCCGGCCAGGATGAAGTAGGCGCCGCGCTCCGGCGGCCGGAAAGTCGCGCCACCCTCGACCGGCCAGCGCTCGGTGCCCCGCACCACCTGCGTGGCGAGGTCGGGCACGGCCACCGGATCGCCGGGCGCGGCCACGGCCAGCGCCAGGTCCCCGCGTGCCACCCGGTTCACCAGCGCATCCACGAGCGGCACGAAGGCCGCCGTGAGCGGCAGGTCCGTCCAGGCCGCATCGAGGCGCGAACCGACCAGCACCACCGCCCCGTCGCGCACGATCCATGGCTGCCCGCCGGCCCGCGCCACCACGCCGGCATCCTGCCCGGCGCGCATGGGCTCCAGCAGGAAACGCCGCCGCACCGCCACGCGCGGCAGGAGCGCGCTGCTGTCCGTCATCACCGCGCTCGGCGCCGGCGCCCCGAAGCGCCAGGCCACTCCCCGCCGCTCCAGCGCGCGGTTGAGCGCGCCCAGCTGCGCGGGATCCTCGGGCGGCAGCACCACCGAGGCGCCATTGCCGAGCGTGCCGAGCGCCAGCTCCGCCCCGCGCCGGAGGCGGCCGGCGGCCACCAGCACCTCCGCGGCCGCGGCGAGGTAGCGGTCGGCGGGATCCCAGAGCGCGCTGGCGACGGGCGCCACGCGCACCAGCGCCACGCGGTCGTCATCGGCGCGGAGTTCGTCGGGGGTCTTGCTGGCCACCAGCTCGTGCCACCCGGGCACGAGGGGCCCCAGCGTGAAGCTGCCGGACCCACCCGCCGGCACCAGTGCCTGGCGCGCGGGACGGTTGCCCACCAGCATCGAGACCGGCGCGGGCGCGGTCGCGTCGCCGGCGATGCCGGCGCTGGCCTTCCCCCCCTCGGGCGTCCACGGCTGTGCGCCGGGATCCACCGCCACCACGCCCTGGTTGGGGGGAGGCTCGTCGGTGGGGCCGGCCACGAGCAGCGGCGCGGTCGGGGTCGCGGCCGAGAGCGCCGTGGCCTGCAGGTCGCTCACCACCACGATGCCCCCGGGGCGATCATCCGTGCGCAGCACCTCCCCGGCCAGCACGATGGCCTGGCCCAGGTCCAGCCGCCGGCTCGACCCTTCGAGGCTGTCCACGAGGCGCGTGAGCTCGGGGGCCGTGCCCCGCCGGGCCACGCCGTCGGCGGCGAGGAGCCAGAGGGCGTCGGCCGGGGTGGCCCGCTCGAGTATCCGGCGTGCGGCCGCCTTGAGCTCCACCAGGCGCGTCGTGCCGGCGGCCACCGCCGTGCTGCTCGGCGAGTTGTCCAGGATGAGCACCAGCGCGCTCGGTCCGTGCGAGGGCGCCTCGGCCAGCGGCGCCGACGGCCGCGCCGCAGCGAGCACCAGCGCCAGGACCAGGAGGGTGCGCACCAGGAGGAGGAGCCAGTGCCGCAGCTTGAGCCGGCGGTTGTGCTCCTGGGTCACCTGCACCAGGTAGCGCACGGCGGGGAACGCCACGGTGGGCGGGTCACGACGCTGCAGCAGGTGGAGGAGCAGCGGCAAGCCCGCGAGGGGAAGCGCCAGCAGCGCCCACGGCGCCAGGAAGCCCATCAGGCCACCCCCGCCGGCCGGGCCAGCACCTTCCGCAGCGCCAGCCCGAAGGGCAGGTCCGTCGTCAGGTGATGGTAGTGGATGCCGCTGGTCCGGCAGGCCCGGCGCCAGGCACCCACCACCCCGGTGACCGTCTCCTTGTAGGCGGCCGCCCAGTCCTTGGGCCGGAGCACCACCCCCTGGCCGGTCTCGGGATCCTCGAATCGCGCCTCCGCCGGCCCGCCGAGCTCGAGTTCGGCGGGGTCCATGATGTGAAGCACCACCACCTGATGGCCGCGGTGACGCAGGAACTTGAGCGCCCGGAGCGCCAGCTCGCGGTCGAGCAGCAGGTCGGAGATGAACACCACCATCCCCCGCCGCCGGAGCAGCCCCACCACCCGGCGCAGCGCCGGCTCGGCCGCGGTCCCGAGTCCCGGCTCGAGCCCGCCCAGCGTGGCCACCAGCTGCTGCCAGTGGGAGGTCCGCACGCGGGCGGGCAAGGTGGCCCGCACCTCGTCGTCGAAGGCGATCAGCCCCGTGGCGTCCCGCTGGCGCAGGAGGATCAGCGCCAGCGCGGCCGCGAGCCGCTGCACGTAGTCGAGCTTGGAGAGGGTCTGGCCGGGCGCCCCGCTCCACGCCATGGATCGGCTGACGTCCACCACCAGCATGGCGCGCAGGTTGGTCTCTTCCTCATACTGCTTGACGTAGAGGCGGTCCTTGCGGCCCATGAGCTTCCAGTCGATGTAGCGCAACTCATCGCCCGGCTGGTACATCCGGTGCTCGGCGAACTCCACCGAGAACCCGCGCCGGGGCGAGCGGTGGAGACCGGTGAGGAAGCCCTCGACGATCCCCTCCGTCAGCACCTCGAGCCCCGCGAGGCGGGCGGCCTCACGGGGATCGAGCAGGTCGAGCCGGGTTCGGGGAGCAGCGGGGGCCGTCATGGGGGCAGCAACGTATCGAGGCTCAAGTCGGGAAGTCAACGAAAATCCCCCAGCTCATCGGACCGATCGAAGAAATGAGTTTTGGTGCAAAACTGATTTTGACCTAAGCGGTTGCCGTACAAGCACTTGAAAGAAAATCGCGGGTTGGCACGCCAGATGCACCACCTTGATTTCGTCCAATCCGCCGTTTCAGGAGGCACCATGTCCACGATGCTGACCCTCGGGCTCACGCTGCTCACGGCCACGACCGCCCCGGTTGTGGGGACCCCGGAGCACGGGCCACCCGCCCCGACTGCAATCATCGCCGCATGGGTTCGCGGCGGTTCGGCGGCGCAGGCCGCACCCCGCCTCAATCTCTGGCTCAACCGGGACGACGTGTACCGTCGCGGCGACCGGGCCCGGGTCTACTTCCGCTCGGACGAGGATGCCTACGTGACGGTGGTCCGCATCGATACGGACGGCCGGGTGCGCGTCCTGTTTCCGATCGACCCGTGGGAGGACAATTTCGCCCGCGGCGGCCGGACCTTCGAGGTCATCGGGCGGAACCGGGACGAGGCCTTCCGCGTGGACGACTATCCCGGCCTGGGCTATGTCTTCGCGATCGCCTCCGACCAGCCGTTCAGCTACGACGACGTCGTCCGTGGCGATCACTGGGACTATCGCCAGATCTCCGAGGGCCGCGTCCGCGGCGACCCGTACGTGGCCGTGAGCGACCTGGCCGACCGCATCGCCCCGGAGGGCACCTACGACTATGACGTCGCGAGCTACAGCGTGGAACAGCATTACGACTATCCGCGCTTCGTCTGCTACGACTGCCACACCTACGCGGCCTGGCGCTACTGGGATCCGTATCACTCCAGCTGCTCGCGCTTCCGGATCGTGATCTATGATGACTGGTACTACTACCCCTACCGGCACTATCGCGGCGGTGTGGTGGTGGTCCGGCCCTATCACCCCGGCCCGCGGTACGTCTTCAAGGACTACGATGGCCGGAACGACTACGTGACGCGGGTGGCCAACCGGAACCGTGGCGACGACGGCCGCACCGTGGACCGCGGCCGGACCAGTGCCGACTTTGGCGGCCGGGGCAGCGTCCCCGCACCCGTCTCCCCCCGGCGCCGCGCCCCGGAGACCGGGGCCCAGCCGAGCCGGCGCACCACGCCGGGCGCCGAGCCCAGCCGAGCCCCGGAAACGCGGACCAGTCCCAACCGGCGGTCGGCCCCCGAGGCCGAGCCCAACCGGGCGCCGGAGACCCGGCAGCCGTCGGACCAGCCGCGCGATCGCGCCGAGCCGTCCCGCGACCAGGGCCCCTCGCGCGACACCCGGCCGGAGCAGGGGTCGCCACGCCGGCGCCCGTCCAACGACGGCAGCCCGGGTGGGCTGCGGGACACCGAGGCGTCGCCCCCCGAGCGCGGCACCGCGGGGTCACCGACCCGCCGGGGCAGCGACTCCCCCTCGGCGCAGCCGGAGCGCAGCAAGCCGAGGGAGCAGGGTGGGACCCGAGCGGCGCCACGGAGTGAGCCCCGGCAGGCGCCGGAACGGCGCGGCGGGAACGACAGCCAGCCCCGGGTGAAGCAGTCCCCGCCCGAGCGCTCGGCCCCGCGTGCCGAACCGCAACGGAGCCAGCCGCCCCGGAGCACCGGGAGTCCGGAGCTCCGGCGGCGTCGGCCCAACAACTGAAGCTGGGAAACCCGCCCGGCGCCCGTCCGTACCTCCGTGCGGACGGGCGCTATCTTTCCGGCGACCCAACCCACTCACCCCTCACCCTGGATTCCTGATGCATCGGACTTCCCCGGCCGTCCTTGCACTCGCGGCCCTGGCGGCCCTGCCGCTGGCGGCGCAGACCCGTGACGACCGTGCGGTGCGCAGCGCCGCCGCCACCATCACCCAGGCGGACGTGGCCCGCCGAATCAACATCATCGCGCACGACTCCATGCAGGGCCGGGACACGCCGAGCCGGGGACTGGACCTGACCGCGCAGTACGTGGCCGACGAGTTCAAGCGTTTCGGCCTGCGGCCGGCCGGCGAGGACGGCACCTGGTTCCAGCGCTACGCGATCAGCAAGCGGCGGATCGACGCGGCGGGGTCGCACGTCGGGTTCATGGGCAATGGGGTGCACGCCCACGCGGGGCTCGACAAGGATGCGCGCTTCATGTTCGGCGCCGTGCCGGCCGAGGAGGTCCACGCGCCGGCCTTCCTGCTGGGCGGGCCGCTGACGGCGGAGGCACTCGCCGGCCTGGACCTGCACGGCAAGGTGGCACTGGTGGTCATGGACTTCTCCAAGCCCATCCCGCCGGGCTTCAACCAGCTGCTCGGCCAGTTCCGGGACCTGGGGGCGGAGGGCGTGCTGGTGCTCTCCAACCGCGACTCGGCGCAGTTTGCGCAGCGGGTGCGGATGCAGTCGCAGGTGCGGGTGGCGGTGGGCACCAGCGACGGGATCCCGATGGTGGAGGCGCACGAGCGGGCCTTCGCGGAGGCGCTGCCCAAGTTCGGGCTCAACCTGGGGGAGATCCGCGCCAGCACCACCCCGGTGGCGCGCGTGGTGCCGGGGCTGACGATCGGGCTCGGGCTCAAGGAGGAGGTGCTCGAGTCCGCCACCGCGCCGAACACCATCGGCATGATCGAGGGCAGCGATCCGAAGCTCAAGAACGAGTACGTGGTCTTCACGGCCCACATGGACCACGTGGGCGTGGCGGGTCCCAACGGCACGGGCGGCTGCCGGGCGGTGGGGGCCGACTCCATCTGCAACGGCGCCGATGATGATGGCTCCGGCACCGTGGGCATCATCGAACTGGCCGAGGCGTACAGCAAGCTGCGGGTGAAGCCCAAGCGCTCAGTGCTGTTCATGACGGTGAGCGGCGAGGAGAAGGGGCTCTGGGGCAGCGACTACTTCAGCAACCACCCGACCGTCCCGCTGGCCCAGATCGTGGCCAACGTCAACATGGACATGATCGGCCGCAACTGGCCCGACACCATCGTGGTGATCGGCAAGGAGCACTCGGACCTCGGCGCCACGCTCGAGCGGGTGGCGACGGCGCACCCCGAGCTCCGCATGGCGCCGATCGACGACCGGTGGCCGGAGGAACGGTTCTACTTCCGGTCCGACCACTACAACTTCGCCAGGAAGGGCATCCCGATCCTCTTCTTCTTCAACGGCGTGCACCCGGACTACCACCAGGTGAGCGACTCGCCGGACAAGCTGAACGCCGAGAAGGAGGCGCGGATCCTCCAGCTGGTGTTCTACCTGGGGCTCGAGGTGGCCAACGCCCCCAACCGGCCGCAGTGGAAGCCGGACAGCTACAAGCAGATCGTGGAGCCCGCCACCTGATGAGCACGCTGGCGGAGTTCCAGGAGTTCCGGAGCCGGATGAACGACCTCATCCTCGGCGCCGGGAACCTGACGATCACCCGGTTCTTCGCCCTGGACCATCGGTGCTACGAGCCGGGGGCGCTCGGGACCAAGACCAAGGAGATGCTGGGCCTGGTCTCCAGCCTGGTGCTCCGCTGCGACGACTGCGTCACCTACCACGTGGTGCGGTGCCACGAGGAGGGGGTCACGAAGGAGGAGTTCCTGGAGATCTTCTCCGTGGGGCTCGTGGTGGGGGGCAGCATCGTGATCCCCCACCTCCGCCGGGCCATGGCGCGGCTCGAAGAGCTCGAGGCGGAGCGAGCGAAGGGCTGAGCTCGGCGCTGCGGGGGTTCACCGCGGAGGCGCGGAGTTGCAGAGGGCCGCAGAGGAACCGCTCGTGAAACGCGGGGCTCGTCTCAGGACGAGCCCCGCGTTGTTGTGGTGGGTGGCCGTTCCAGTCCGGCACCGTTCCCCAGCCGAGCTGCCATCCCCCTCAATTCACTGCACTCACCCGGCGTAGCTCTGCCCCCTCCGAGCGCAGGTCCTCTGCGGCCCTCCGCGTCTCCGCGCCTCTGCGGTGAACCCCGGCGCCGCGCTCAGCCCTCCGGCGCCGGCGCCACCTGACGTGGCCACTGGCCGAGGAGGACGCCGCCGAGGATGAGGGTGCCGCCGAGGAGGTGGATGGCGGTGGGGCGCTCGTGGAGGATCAGCATGGCGATGACGGTGGCCACCAGCGGCGTGAGGCAGGAGTAGAGCGAGGTGCGCGAGGGGCCGAGGTGCTGGATGCCGCGGTTCCAGAGGATGTAGGCCGCGGTGAGGGAGAAGAGCGTGGAGTAGGCGAGGCCGCCCCAGGCCACGAGGGTCACCTCGCTCCAGCGGACGGCCAGCAGGTCGGGGATGCCCGCCAGGATCAGGCCGGGGGTCCCGGCGACCAGCGTCCACATGGTGACGCTGAGCGCGGAGAGCCCGCGCAGCCGCCGCAGACCCAGCGTGTAGGCGGTCCAGCAGGCCACGGCACCGAGGATGAGGAGATCGCCGAGCCAGTCACCGTGGGCGGCAGTGAGGCCCCTGGCGGCCACGACGACGATGACGCCGAGGGTGGCGAGGGCCAGCGCCCAGCGCTGGCGGCGGGTCACCTGCTCGAGGCCCAGGAGGCCGGCGGAGACGGTCACCACCGTGGGCATGGCGGTGAGGATGAGCGAGGTGTTGACGGCGGTGGTGCGGGCCAGGCCGGTGATGAAGCAGAGCTGGTAGAGGGTGTTGCCCACCACGCCGAGGAGGATCACCGGCCAGACGGCCTCGCTCGGCAGGTCCCGGCCCCCGGGGCGGCGGCTCACCAGCAGCCACAGCAGCACGGAGCCGATGCTGAAGCGGATGGCGGTGAAGGCCAGCGGCGGGAGGTGGGGAAAGGCCAGCTTGGAGGCGGTGAAGTTGCCGCCCCAGAAGAGGATAGCGAGCAGGAGCCCGACGTGCGGGGAGCGGAACCTGGACACGGCGGGGGAAGGTAACGGGGCGCCACCGTCGCGGCACTCGGCGGGGGTGGGGGGGCGTGTATATTCCCGCCCTATGCGCCAGGCCCGAATCCGCAACTTCTGCATCGTCGCCCACATCGACCACGGGAAGAGCACCCTCGCCGACCGGCTGATCGAGGTCACGGGGGCCGTGGAGAAGCGGCTCATGCGGGAGCAGCTGCTCGACACGATGGACCTCGAGCGCGAGCGCGGGATCACCATCAAGCTCAACGCCGTCCGGATGCGCTACGTCGCGAAGGACGGGCAGGAGTACGAGCTCAACCTGATCGACACCCCCGGCCACGTGGACTTCACCTACGAGGTCTCGCGCTCGCTGGCGGCGTGCGAGGGGGCCATCCTGGTGGTGGATGCGTCGCAGGGGATCCAGGCGCAGACGCTCTCCAACCTCTTCCTGGCGCTGGACGCCGGGCTCGAGATCATCCCGGTCCTCAACAAGATCGACCTCCCGGGCGCCGAGCCCGAGCGGCGGGCCCGGGAGATCATGGACCTGATCGGGGCCAAGCGGGAGGAGATCCTGTCGGTCTCCGCCAAGGAGGGGACGGGCGTGCCCGAACTCCTCGAGGCGGTGGTGGCGCGGGTGCCGGCGCCGGCGGGAGCCCCGGACGGGGCGCTCCGGGCGCTCATCTTCGACTCGTACTTCGACCGCTACCGCGGCGCCATCCCGAGCATCCGGGTGGTGGACGGGAGCATCCGGAAGGGGATGGAGATCGCCTTCGGCTCGCATCCCGATGACGTGTACGTGGTGGATGAGGTGGGGTACCTGCAGCTGGGCCAGCGGCCCACGGCCTACCTCGAGGCGGGCGAGGTGGGCTACGTGGTGGCGAACACCCGGAGCGTGGGCGACACGCGCGCCGGCGACACGATCCTCGACGCCACCCACCGCGCGCCCGAGCTCCTGCCCGGCTACCGCGACGTGAAGCCGATGGTGTTCGCGGGCCTGTACCCCACGGACAGCGAGCAGTACGAGCCGCTCCGCGACTCGCTGGCCAAGCTCAAGCTCAACGACGCCTCGCTCCAGTACGAGCCGGAGACGTCCACGGCGCTCGGCTTCGGGTTCCGCTGCGGCTTCCTGGGGCTCCTGCACATGGAGATCATCGGGGAGCGGCTGGAGCGCGAGCACAACCTGGACCTGATCACCACGGTCCCGACGGTGGAGTACCACGTGTACCTCACCGACGGCACCATGCAGCTGCTCGAGAACCCGACCAACCTGCCCGACCCGGCCACGATCAGCCGGATCGAGGAGCCGTACGTGAAGGCGCGGATCATGGCGCCGACCGAGTACATCGGCGGCATCATGAAGCTCGGCACCGAGCGGCGCGGCGTGTACCATGGGATGAAGTACCTCGACACGGCGCGGGTCGAGTTCGACTTCGACTTCCCGCTGGGCGAGATCGTGCTGGACTTCTACGACAAGCTCAAGGGCATCAGCCGCGGCTACGCCTCGATGGACTACGAGGTGGCGGGGTACCGGGAGAGCGACCTGGTGCGGCTGGACATGCTGATCAACGGCGAGGCGGTGGACGCCTTCAGCGTGATCATCCACAAGGAGAAGGCCTACGAGTACGGGCGGAAGATCGCGGAGAAGCTCAAGGAGCTGATCCCCCGCCAGCTCTTCGTGGTGGCCATCCAGGCGGCGATCGGCAACAAGATCATCGCGCGCGAGACGATCTCCGCCATGCGGAAGGACGTGCTCGCCAAGTGCTACGGCGGCGACATCACCCGCAAGCGCAAGCTCCTCGAGAAGCAGAAAGAGGGCAAGAAGCGCATGAAGCAGCTGGGCCAGGTGGAGATCCCGCAGGAGGCCTTCCTGGCGGTGCTGCAGGTCGAGTAGCGGGACGCCCGGCCGGCCGCCGGGTCCGGGAGGCCTCCGACCACCACAACCGCACGAGGTCCGCGCGTGACCCAGCCAGTCCAGGCGCCGGGGGCCGAGCGACGGGTGGTCGTCATCCAGACGGCGCACCTGGGCGACGTGGTGCTGACGACGCCGCTGCTCACCCGGCTGGCGGACCAGTACGGCCCCGTGGACGTGGTCACCACGCCGGCCGCGGCCCCGCTCCTCAACACCCACCCGGCGGTGCGCCGGGTGATCCCCTACGACAAGGCGGGCCGCGACGCGGGACTCGGCGGCTTCTTCCGCCTGGTGGGGCTGCTGCGGGGCGCGGGCTACCAGAAGGCGCTGGTGCCGCACGAGTCGGTGCGGAGCGCCCTGCTGACCTGGCTGGCGCGGGTGCCGGCGCGCATCGGGTTCAGCGGGGCCCCGGGGCGGTTCTGGTACACGGAGCGGGTGAGCGTGCCGGCCGGCACCCATGCCTCCCGGCGGATGGCCATGCTGGCCGGGGTGGGGCAGGCCCCCAAGGTGGAGCTCGGGCTCACCGCACAGGACCTGCAGGTGGCGGACGAGTGGCTCCGCGACCAGAAGGTCCCGGCCGACTTCCTGGCGCTGGCGCCCGGCGCGCGCTGGGGCAGCAAGCGCTGGCCGCACTTCGCCGGGCTGGCGGCGCGGCTCCGCCGTCCCGTGGTGGTGGTGGGCGGGCCCGAGGACCGCGCCGCCGCGGAGGCCATCGCCGCGGCGCTGCCGGGACAGGTGTGGGTGGCGGCGGGGCGCTTCACGCTGCGGGAGTCGGCGGCGCTGCTCCGGCATGCGCAGGCGCTCATCTGCAACGACTCGCTGCCGCTGCACCTGGCGAGCGCGGTGGCCTGCCCCACCGTGGCGATCTTTGGACCCACGACCCCGAAGTTCGGGTTCGGGCCGACGGGCCCCCGGGACCGGGTCATGGAGCATCCCTCGCTCCCCTGCCGGCCCTGCTCCCGGCACGGCCCGATGACCTGTCCCCTCACGCATCACCTGTGCATGCGCGACATCTCGATCGAGGCGGTCGCGCGGGCGGTGGAAGGGATGAAGCCATGAGCACACGCTACATCGTCGGCATCGACCTGGGCGGCACCAACATCGTCACCGGCTGCGTCCGGGAGGACGGCGGGGACTTCCGCGGCGAGCGGAGCATCCCCACCTCGGCCGAGGGGGGGCCGGACGTGGTGGTGCAGCGGATCATCGCGTGCGCGGAGGAGTCGATCGCCGCGCTCCGGGCGGAGGTGCCGGGGGCGGAGGTGATCGGGGTGGGCTGCGGCTCGCCGGGGCCGCTCGACACGCGCACCGGCGTGGTGCTGCTCACGCCCAACCTGGGCTGGGTCAACATGCCGCTCCGCGACCGGCTGCAGTCCGGCCTCGGCATCCGCACCGCGCTCGACAACGACGCCAACTGCGCCGTGCTCGGCGAGTGGTGGATGGGGGCCGCGCGCGGGACGCGGAACGCCATCGGCCTGACGATCGGGACGGGGATCGGCGGCGGCATCATCATCGATGGCCGCCTGTACCATGGGTCCACCGACCTGGCCGGGGAGATCGGCCACATGACGATCGAGGCCAACGGCCGCAAGTGCAAGTGCGGCAATTACGGCTGCGTCGAGGCGTACGCGAGCGGCCCCAACATCGCGCTCCGCGCCGTGGAAGCCATCCAGACCGGGGCCAGCTCCACGCTGCCCTCCTACGTGGCGGGGGACCTGAGCCTGATCACGGCCCAGAAGGTCTACCAGGCCGCCCAGGCCGGCGACGCGCTGGCGCACGACGTGGTGCGCGACACGGCCCACTTCCTCGGCGCCGCGGTGGCGAGCCTCATCAACATCTTCAACCCCGAGGCGGTGGTCATCGTGGGCGGCGTGACGCTCGCGGGCGACCGGCTGTTCGAGCCGCTGCGGCGCGAGGTGTCGCGCCGGGCGTTCAAGCCGGCGGTGCAGGTGTGCCGCATCGTGCCGGGGGAGCTGACGGGCGTGGCCGGGGTGTACGGCGCGGTCCGGGCCTTCCAGGAGCAGGTGGAAGCCGGCATCGTGTGACGGCGTGAAGCTCGGCGTGGTGGGGTCCCTGGTCTGGGACGTGATCCACGGGCGGGACCCCGCGGCCCCGCCGGTGGAGGAGTGGGGCGGCATCGCCTACGCGCTCGGCGCGTTCGAGGCGGCGCTGCCGGCCGGCTGGGAGCTGGTGCCGCTCATCAAGGTGGGGCGCGACCTGCGCGACGAGGCGGCGCGGCTGCTGCGCGGGATGTCGCGGGTGGCGGCCGGCGCGCGCTTCGTGGAGGTGCCGGCGCCCAACAACCGGGTGGTGCTCCGCTACAGTTCGCTGGACCGGCGCACGGAACGGATGAGCGGCGGGGTGCCGGGCTGGACATGGGCGGAACTCGGCCCCATGGTGCAGGACCTCGACGCGCTCTACGTGAACTTCATCTCGGGCTTCGAGATGGAGCTCGGCACCGCGCAGGCGCTCCGCCAGGGCTTCCCCGGGCTCCTGTACGCCGACCTGCACAGCCTGCTCTTCGGCATGCCGCCGGACGGGGTGCGGGTGCTGCGGCCGCTGGCCGACCCGGCCGCGTGGCTCCGCTGCTTCGACGTGATCCAGATGAACGAGGACGAGATGGCGCAATTCGCCCCCGACCCGATGGCGACGGCCGCGATGGCCATGGCCGCCGGGGTGGGCCTGCTGGTGGTGACGGTGGGGCCGAAAGGCGCCATCTACTTCCGGAACCCCGCCGCCCCGCGCCTCCGCGGCCCCGGCAGCGGGCCGGTGGAGACGGCGCTGGTGGAGGCCCCTCGGGTGGAGGCGGTGGACCCGACCGGCTGCGGCGACGTGTTCGGCGCCACGCTGGTGAGCGGGCTGGTGGGCGGGCGCGCGCCGGCGGACGCGATCGCGGCCGCCAACCAGGCGGCCGCGAAGAATGCCACGTTCCGGGGCGCGAGCGCGCTCGGGACCCTGCTCCGGGGCGGGCTGGTGCTCCCGGCGGAGGGCCTGGCATGAGCCGCGTGGTGGAGATCCCCACGCTCCTCGACGACCGGAGCTTCGAGCAGTTCGCCACCTCGTTCGCGGCCGGGCCGATCACCGACCGGATGGTGTTCGACGCGCGGCCGGCGCAGTGGGCGTCGCCCTTCGGGCTCATCGGGATGCTGACGGCGGCGCAGGCGGTGAAGGAGGCCGGCGGGCCGCTGCCCCAGTTCACCGTGCCGCAGGCGGAGGACGTGCGCCGCTACTGGGCCCGGGCGGGCTTCTTCCAGCACGCGGCGGAGCTGTTCGAGATCCACGGCAAGGTCCCGCGCCAGAAGCCGGACGACCAGAGCGAGGTGCTGCTGGCGGTGACGCCGGTGCGGGCCTCGGAGGACGTGCACGCGGTGGTGGGGCAAGATCCAGGCGGGGGCGTCGCGCATCCTGCACGGGGAGCTCGGGCTCGAGGCCACCTCCACGATGGGCTTCGCGATGGCGCTTTCGGAGGCATGCCAGAATATTGTGGAGCACGCCGGGACCGGCGGCTGGGTGGCGGTGCACGCCTACCGCTTCCGCCGGAAGCTCGGCCGCAAGGTGGCCGTGATCGCGGTGAGCGACGGCGGGATCGGCTTCCGCCGCTCGCTCGAGGCCACGCAGGCCCGCCGCTTCGGCGAGCGCTGGGGCGACGCGGTGGCGCTCGAGGCCGCGGTGATCCAGCACACCAGCCGCTTCCGCGATCCCGGCCGCGGGCAGGGCATGCCGGGCATCAAGCGCTATCTTACGCGCTGGTCCGGCAAGCTGACCATCCGCAGTGGCACCGCGCGGATCGCCATCATCCCTGCCTGGGACGACGACGTGCCGATGACCGAGGGCCTGGCGCCGTTCCCCGGCGCCCAGCTCCAGATCCTCATCCCGGGGGCGGAGGGGACGGCGTGATCTCGATCCGGCTGGAGCAGGTCCTGCGGGAGGCGGTGCAGACCGCCTACAGCAACCTGGTGACGCGTCCCACCGGCCGGGCCGTGCGCACCAGCATCCAGGACCGGCTCAGCACCGGCGAGTGGGCCATCGCCACGCTCGACTTCACCAACATCCAGCTCGTGGACCTGAGCTGTGCCGACGAGGTGGTGGCCAAGCTGATGGCCGACCCGCCCGCCGGCACGTACCTCATCCTGCACGGGCTCCACGACGACCAGCTGGAGGCCATTCACCACGTGCTGGAACACCACCAGCTGGCTGCGGTGGCCCGCGACCCGGTGCGCGGCACGCTCCGCCTCGTCGGCGCCGCCACCGCGGATGAGGTACAGGCGTTCGACGCCCTGGCCGGCCACCCCGCCCTCACCCCGGCGGCCCTCGCCGCGCTCACTGCGTGGGAGGAGGACCGGGCCCGCGCCACCCTCGCCACCCTGGCCCGCCGCCGCCTGGCGCGGGTCCTCGAGGACGGCTACGCCGTCCCCTTCGAGCGATGAAGCGCAAGCTCGGCCCCTCCACCACGGCCATCCACGGCCAGCCGGCGCGGCGCACCGACTGGACCCCGGTGGTGGCGCCGCTCTACCAGAGCAGCACCTTCACCAACCCGGTGGGCTCGGGCGAGGAAGTGATGTACAGCCGGTACGGGAACAACCCGAACCAGCTGACGCTCGCCGCCCGCTACGCCGAGCTGGAGGGGGCCGAGGCCGCGATCTTCGTGGCGAGCGGCATGGCGGCCACGGCGCTGGCGCACCTCGCGGTGCTCCGCCCCGGGGACCACCTGCTGGCCAGCAGCTGGATCTACGGCGGCACCCGGCGGCTGTTCGAGGAGGAATTCGGGCGCTTCGGCATCGAGGTGAGCTACGTGCAGCCGGACCAGCCGCGGCAGTGGCGGCGCATGGTCCGCAAGAGCACCCGCGCCATCTTCGTGGAGACCCCCACCAACCCGACGATGCGGATCCTGGACCTGACGCCCATGGCCCAGATCGCGCGGGACGGCGGGTTTGCGCTGCTGGTGGACGCCACCTTCGCGAGCCCGGTGAACTTCCGCCCGCTCGAGCACGGCGCCGACATCGTCATCACCAGCGCCACCAAGTACCTGAATGGCCACAGCGACGTGATCGCGGGCGCCGTGGCCGGCTCCGCCTCGCTGGTGGAGGAGGTGACCCGGCTGATGCAGCTGTGGGGCCAGGCCATCGACCCGCACGCGGCGTGGCTGGTGGAGCGCGGGATGCGCACCCTGGGCGTCCGCATGGAACGGCACAACGTCAACGGGATGGCCGTGGCGCGCTGGGCCGAGGGGCGGGAGGAGTTCACCAAGGTCCACTACCCCGGCCTGCCGAGCCACCCGGAGCACGCCCTGGCCGCGCAGCTGATGGATGGGTTCGGGGGGATGGTGGGGCTCGAGCTCAAGGGCGGCGCCAAGGCGGCGGAGCGCTTCCTGCGGCGCCTCAAGCTGGTCACCCACGCCCCGAGCCTGGCGGGGGTGGAGAGCCTCATCTCGGAGCCCCGGCTCACCAGCCACCGGCGCCTCAGCGAGGAGCAGCGGGGGAAGGCGGGGATCCCCGACGGCTTCCTGCGGCTCTCGTGCGGGATCGAGGACGCCGAGGACATCATCGCGGACCTCGAGCAGGCGCTGGGCTGAGGCACGGCCCCGGGGCCGTGCCTTGTCCGGCCCGCGCGAGGGGGCCTAGATTGGGGCCGTGATCCGCTTCGCGCACGTCTCCAAGGACTATCCCAAGGGCGCGGCCCTCAAGAACGTCTCCCTTCACGTCGCGAAGGGCGAGTTCGTGTTCCTCACCGGCCACAGTGGCGCCGGAAAATCCACCATCCTCAAGATGATGTACGGTGAGCTCCGGCCCTCGGCCGGGGACGTCCGCGTGTCCGGGTACAGCATCGGGGACCTCTCGGCCGGCGACGTGCCGAAGCTCCGGCGGCGGCTCGGGGTGGTGTTCCAGGACTTCCGGCTGCTCGAGGACCGGACGGCGGAGGAGAACGTGGCCTTCGCGCTGGAGGTGACGGGAGCACGGCGGGACGGGATCCCGGCGCGGGTGATGCGCGTGCTCACCCAGGTGGGCCTGGCCGCCAAGGCGCACGCCTACCCGCAGGAACTCTCGGGCGGCGAGCAGCAGCGGGTGGCCATCGCCCGGGCCCTGGTGCTGGACCCGGCGATCCTCATTGCCGACGAGCCCACCGGGAACCTGGACGAGCGCGCCACCCGCGGCGTCTTCCAGCTGATCCGCGAGATCAACGCCGCCGGCACCTGTGTCGTCATGGCGACGCACGACCTGGACCTCGTCAAGCAGACCACCTACCGCACCATCGAGCTCCGCGAGGGGCAGATCGTCTACGACAGCGGCGCCGAGGCCGGCGCGGCCGCGGCGGAGGACGACCTGTGAGGCTCCTCCTCCGCGAGGCGTTCGCCGCCTTCCGCCGCGCGCCGCTGCTCTCGGCGCTCTCCATCACCACCATCGGCTTCTCGCTCTACGCGGTGGGGCTCTTTGCGCTGGTGGCGGTGAACATGAAGGAAGCGCTCCGGCTGGTGGAGCAGCGGGTGGAGGTGGTGGCGTACCTGCTGCATGGCACGCCGCCCGAGTCCATCGCGCTGGCGTCGCAAGACATCGCGGCCTTCCCCGAGGTGGAGCGCGTCACCTTCGTGAGCGAGGACGAGGCGCTCAAGCGGGCGCGGGCCGAGCTGGTGGAGTTCCGCGACGCCTACCGGGACCTGGCGGTGAACCCGCTCCCCGCCTCGCTCGAGATCTCGCTCAAGGACGGCTACCGCGACGCCGACCACACGGCGGCGGTGGCGGCGCGGCTCAAGGGCTACGGCTTCATCGACGACGTGCGCTACGGGCGGGAGTGGATCGAGAAGCTGGACCGGCTGCGGAACATCGCGGGCCTCGTCGGGCTCATGATCGGGCTGGCCTTCGCGGCGGTGGCGGTGGTGATCATCGGCGTCACCATCCGGCTCACCGTGCTGCAGCGCGCGCGCGAGATCCAGGTGATGCGCCTGGTGGGCGCCACCCATGGCTTCATCCGCGGCCCCTTCCTCCTCGAGGGCGCCATCAAGGGGCTCCTCGGCGGGCTGGTGGCCATCGCGCTGTCGTACGGCACCTACACGCTGCTCCGCGGCCAGATCCAGCTGGCCACCAGCGACATCGTCTTCCTGCGCTCCTCCCAGGTGGCGCTCGGCGTCTGCTTCGGGGTGGCCATCGGCTTCCTGGGCAGTCTGATGAGCGTGGAGCGGCACCTCCGGAATGTCTGACACGGCGGCTCGGCGGCCCGGGCGCCGGGCCGTGCGGTGGGTGCTCCTGGCGCTGGCGGGCCTCGCCCTCGCCACCCCGGCGCTGCGGGCGCAGACCAACCTGGAAGACTCGCGGCGGCGGCTGGAGGAGATCCGGCGCGAGCGGCAGCGGCTCGAGGAGGAGCGCCAGCGGCTGCAGGGCCAGGTGCACGACCTCAACGAGGAACTCGACAACCTCGAGCGCCAGCGCCGCAGCACCAACGCCATCGTCAACGAGCTCGACACCCAGATCGGCGGGCTCAACTCCAACCTGGACCGCGCCAGCAGCGACCTCGCCCTGGCCCAGGACAACCTGGCCGAGAAGCGCGCCGTGACCGCGCGCCGCCTGGTGGAGATCTACAAGCGCGGCCAGCTCTACACCTTCGAGGTGCTGGTGGCGGCGCAGTCCTTCGGCGACCTGCTCTCGCGCTACAAGTACCTCTACCTCCAGAGCCGCCAGGACCAGGCCCTGGTGGCCGACATCGAGAAGCTCACCCGCCAGGTGGAACGCCGCCGCCGGGAGATCCTCGACGTCCGCGGCCAGCTCGACAGCCGCCGCACCGAGCGCGAGGCGGAGCTGCAGCGCTACGGCCAGCTGGTGCAGGAAGGGAACCAGCGCCTGCGCGAGACCCGCCGGTCCGCCCGCACCACCGAGCAGCGGCTCTCGGACCTGGACCGCGACGAGTCGCGCCTCAACACCCTGCTGGCCGACCTCGAGGCGCGCGCGCGGGCCCGCGCGGCCCCGCGCGCCACCCCGGGCGCCGCTCCCGCCGCCGGCACCCTCACCACCGCCGACATCGGCAAGCTCGACTGGCCCGTGGAAGGCCCGATCCTCAAGCGCTATGGCCCGGAGCGGCTCGAGTCGGGCGCCACCATCCGGCACAACGGGATGTACATCGGCGCCGTCGTGGGCACGGCGGTGAAGGCGGTGGAGGCCGGCACGGTGGAGCTGGTGCAGACGCTCGGCACCTATGGCCTGGCGGTGATCGTGGCGCACGGCAACGGCTACCGCTCGCTCTACATGCGCCTCAACGAGGCGAGCGTGACGGTGGGCCAAGCCATCACGCGCGGGCAGGTGATCGGCACCGTCGGCGGCGAGACCACCGACGAGGGGCCGCATCTCTACTTCGAGATTCGCGGGGAGAACGGGATCGCGCTGGACCCGGCGGACTGGCTGAAGCGGCGGCGCTAGCCACCGGCGGGGTCAGGCGGCGACGGTCTCGGCGGTGCCGATGCGCCCGTCCGTCTGGGCCTTGCCGCGGAGCAGCGCCGCCTCCACGAGGGCAAAGAGGTCCGGCGTGTCGTTGGCCGCCGGGTGCGGGAAGGTGACGATGCCGGCCGAGAGGGTGGGCCGGTCCTCGGGGGCGAAGTCGGGGAAGTCGTGCGCCTCGACGCGGGCGCGGACGCGGCCAATGGAGGCGCGGGCGCCCACGATGTCGGTCTCGGGGAGCACCAGGGCAAACTCGTCGCCGCCGTACCGGCCCACGAAGTCGGGGGCCCGGATCTCCCGCTGCAGGATCCCGCCGAGCTCCGCCATCACCCGATCCCCCACGACCGTGCCGAAGCGCTCGTTGTAGGCGCGCAGCTTGTCCACGTCGAGGAGCACCACGCTGAAGGTGAGCGCGTAGCGCCGCGCCCGCTGGAACTCCTCCTGGATGCGGCGGTCGAGCGCATCGAGATTGGCCACCCCGGTGAGCATGTCGGTGGCCAGCGCGCTGGCCTGCCGCCGCGCGATGCCGGCACGCCGCTCCTCGTTCTCGAGCAGCCGGGCGCTGGCCTTGAGGAGCCGCTCGGCGAAGTGGAGCTGGTCCGGGGTGAGCGCGGGGTCGTCGCGGCGGGTGCGGAGGAGGAAGACGCCGGCGGGGCGGCCGTGCAGGTTCACGGGGATCACCGCCACGCTCCGCACGTCGGCGGAGACGCCGAGGTCCTGCCAGAGCGGGCGGATCTCCTCGAAGAAGGGGTGCAGCTCGAGCTCGGGAATGAACACCGTGCGCTCGGTGCGGAGCGCCTCGCGGATCTCGGGGTAGCGGTAGAGGTCCACGCGCAGGTCGCGCGCCTCGGGCCGCTCCGCCACGGCCACCACGCGGCCGTAGCGCTCCCACGGCGAGGCCAGGAGGAAGGAGCAGCGCGGCAGCTCGAGCGCCAGCCCGACGCGCCGCACCAGCGTCTCCACGATGCTGTCGGAGCGGATCGACGCCGAAAGCTCCTCGAGGATGTCGAACATCAGCTCCTGCCGCCACAGCGAGGCGCGCTCCTGCCCGGGCGCGGGCTGGGTGCGCAGCCGCGCGCCGAGGCGGGCCACCAGTTCGCCCAGGTGGATGGGGGCGGCGAGCGCGTCGTCGGCCCCGAGCAGGAGGGCGCGGGTGACGCCCTCGGGATCGGCATCGGCGAGAAGCACCACCCGCGGGATGGCGCGCCAGGCCTCGCCGGAAAGGGTGGTGAGGGCGGCCTCGAGGCGCTTGTCGGCCCGGCGGGAGGTGAGGAGCAGCAGGTCGGGGATGGCCGCCGGCGGCGGGTCCTGCTCGGCGTCGTCCCGCTCCACCACCGCGTAGCCGCCTCGCGCCAGGGCGCGCTCGAGCCCCTCCGGGCGCGAGAGCGCGTCCCCGAGGAGCAGGATCCGGCGGAGCGGGTGCGGGTCAGTCACAGAGTCTGAAGTCGGCTCGAAGCAGCGATGCGGCCGGGAACGTACCCGGACCACCACCAGAGTCAAGGAAAGTGCGTCGTATGGCCCAGCCCAATCCCGACCCGGTCCTGCTGCTCGGGGCCCACGTCTCCACCCAGGGCGGCGTCACCACCGCCCCGGAGCGCGCCCGGGCCATCGGGGCCACGGCGCTGCAGCTGTTCACCAAGACGCCGAACCAATGGCGGGAGCCCGTGCTCGACGAGGCCACCGGCAGGGCCTTCCGGGACGAGATGGCGCGGGCCGCGATCCGGGTGGCCGTGTCGCACGATTCGTACCTCATCAACCTGGCCTCCCCCGATCCCGAGCTAAGTGCGCGCTCCGTCGCGTCTTTCATCGCCGAGCTGCGGCGGTGCGAGCTCCTGGGGCTCCCCTATGTGGTGTCGCATCCAGGCAACTATTTCGATGACCGGGCGCAAGGGCTGGCCCGCAACGCCGCCAACTACGCCCGCTGCCTGGACGAGGTGCCGGGCCAGGTCATGGTCCTGCTGGAGACGACGGCCGGCACCGGGACCGCGCTCGGCGCCACCTTCGAGGAACTCGCCGAGTTGCGCGCCCGGATGCCCAAGGCCATCCAGCGCCGGGTGGGCGTCTGCGCCGACACCTGCCACCTCTACGCCGCGGGCTACGACCTGCTCAACGAGTACGACGCCGTCTGGGACCGCTTCGAGGCGATCATCGGCCTGGAGCACCTGCGCTGCCTGCACCTCAACGACTCCAAGACGCCCTTCAATTCTCACCGGGACCGTCACGAACTGATCGCGGAGGGCAGCCTCGGCCCCAAGCCCTTCAAGCGCATCATGACCGACCCGCGCCTGGCCCACACCATCAAGATCATCGAGACCCCGAAGGGCGACGACATGGTCACCCTCGACACCAAGATGCTCAAGCGGCTCCGCACGTACGCGCGTTCCAGCGCGAAGCGGCATTGACCGGCCCCGCCGCGCAGGTATCCTTTCCCGGCATGTCCCGTCGCCGCCTGCTCCCGATCCTGGCCGCCGTCGCCGTCACCGCCGCCTGCGGCGGCGACTCGAGCGGCCCGCCGAGTCCCGAGCCGTACGACTTCGAGCTGATCCAGGCGTACGACAGCGCGGGCTTCCGGGTGGACACCCTGCCCTTCCACTGGCCCCAGGGGATGGTGCCGCTCAAGATCTGGGTGGAGAACAGCGCCGGCCTCCCGGGCCACGTGAGCGCCGCGATCGCCCTGTGGCGCGACGCCTTCCGCCAGGGTGAGTGGAACGCCGTGCTCACCACCGATTCCACCGTCGCGGACATCATCGTCCGGCGCCTGCCCATCGCCGCGCCGATGGGGCGGCCAGCCATCCGGCTCGCGGCGCAGGGGCTGTTCTGTGAGGGCGTGACCCTCATCGACACCGTGGGCACCCGCTTCGAGCTCCGGGTGCCGGTGCAGGTGCGGGTGTACGACCTGCCCGCGGCCCCCGATCCCGCCGCCTGCCTGGCGCAGGTCACCGCCCACGAGCTGGGCCACGCGCTCGGCATCCTGCAGCACTCGCCGTTCGACGAGGACCTGATGTACGCGGTCCCCACCGCGACGGCCCCGAGCGACCGGGACCTGGCCACGGCCCGCCACGCCTATCACGTCCCCCCGGCGCTCGTGCCCGTCCGGCCGTGACGCGGCCGGGCGGGCTGCATGGATTCTCACGGTTCGCGCATATCTACTCCAATTCTTCATCTCCGGTTGCCCCGGGCGGGGCCGCTATCGACATTTCCCCCTCCTGACGGCCCCCTTCACGGTGAATGCGGGCCGCGCGCCACCTTCTTGGGAGCCCGCCCCGGATGACGGCCACCGCAGCGCCCACGCCCCCCGCCCTGAATTGCCCCAGCTGGGTCACCAATGAACCGCTCAAGCGGTGGGTGACCGAGATCGCGGCGCTCACCCAGCCCGACGCCATCCACTGGTGCGACGGCTCGGAGGCGGAGAACGAGACCCTGCTGGCCCAGATGGTGGCCTCGGGTACGCTCAAGCGGCTCAATCCCGCCCGGCGCCCCAACAGCTACCTGGCCCTCTCGGACCCGGGCGATGTGGCGCGCGTCGAGGACCGGACCTTCATCTGCTCGCAGCGGCGCCAGGACGCCGGCCCCACCAACAACTGGGTGGACCCCAAGGAGATGCGCGGCACCCTCCGCCGCCTCTTCACCGGCAGCATGCGCGGGCGCACCATGTACGTGGTGCCCTTCAGCATGGGGCCGCTCGGCTCGCCGCTGGCGCACATCGGCGTGGAGCTCACCGACTCGCCGTACGTGGTGGTGAACATGCGGATCATGACCCGCATGGGCCGCGGCGCCCTCGAGGCGCTGGGCCAGGGCGAGTTCGTGCCGTGCGTGCACTCGGTGGGCCGCCCCCTCGCCCCGGGCGAGAAGGACGTGGCGTGGCCGTGCAACTCCGAGGAGAAGTACATCGTGCACTTCCCGGAGGAGCGGAGCATCTGGTCGTACGGCTCCGGCTACGGCGGCAACGCGCTCCTCGGCAAGAAGTGCTTCGCGCTCCGCATCGCCTCGGTGATGGCGCGCGACGAGGGCTGGATGGCGGAGCACATGCTCATCCTCGGGCTGCAGAGCCCGGAGGGGGAGAAGCGCTACGTGGCGGCCGGCTTCCCGAGCGCCTGCGGCAAGACCAACCTGGCCATGCTGGTGCCGCCGGCGGGCTGCGAGGGGTGGACGGTCACCACCATCGGCGACGACATCGCGTGGATCCGCCCGGGGCCGGATGGCCGGCTCCACGCCATCAACCCGGAGGCCGGCTTCTTCGGCGTGGCGCCCGGCACCTCGGTGGCGTCGAATCCCAACGCCATGGCCACCATCCGCGCCAACACCATCTTCACCAACGTGGCCATGACCCCGGACGGCGACGTGTGGTGGGAAGGGATGACGGACGAGCCGCCGCCGGAGCTCACCGACTGGCAGGGCCAGCCCTGGACGCCCGCGAGCGGCCGGAAGGCGGCGCACCCCAACGCCCGCTTCACCGCGCCCGCCTCGCAGTGCCCGTCCATCGACCCGGCCTGGGAGGACCCGGCCGGCGTCCCGATCAGCGCCTTCCTCTTCGGCGGTCGCCGCGCCTCGCTGGTGCCGCTCGTGTACCAGGCGGTGAGCTGGAACTTCGGCGTGTACCTCGCCGCCACCATCGGCAGCGAGACCACCGCGGCCGCCACCGGCGCCGTGGGCCAGGTGCGCCGCGACCCCATGTCCATGCTGCCGTTCTGCGGCTACCACATGGGTGACTACTTCAACCACTGGCTGCAGATGGGCCGGCAGATCGCCGACCCGCCGCGGATCTTCTGCGTCAACTGGTTCCGCAAGGACGCCAACGGCAAGTTCATCTGGCCCGGTTTCGGCCAGAACATGCGGGTGCTCAAGTGGATCTTCAATCGCGTCCGGGGCCGGGCGGGCGCCACCGAGAGCCCGCTCGGCTGGATGCCGCGCCACGAGGACCTGGACTGGCGGGGCATGGACGGCTTCGGCGAGGAGACCTTCCGCGACCTCATGTCCGTCCCGCGCGAGGAGTGGAAGCAGGAGGTGCTCTCGCACCAGGAGCTCTTCGAGCGGCTCTACGACCGGATCCCCAAGGAGTTCATCCTCATGCGGGAACTCGTGCTCTCGAGCCTCTGGCGCTCGCCGGAGGAGTGGAAGCTGGCGCACGAGGAAGACTGAGGGGCCCTGCCCCCCGGCCACGCCACCGGACGCGCCACGGGCGAGGGTTTTTCACCCTCGCCCGTCGTGTTTCGGGAGGCGCCCGTCGCAGGGCGGGTGTAATTTCCCGGCATCCGGCACCCTCCCCCTCCCCACACCCTGGTGCCGCGCGCCGAGCCACGAGCCCTCATGTCCGATTTGGAAGTCATCCGCGACCCGCTCTGGGACAACATCCGCCTCGACGACAGCGCCCTCGCGGTGCTCGACACGCGGCCCATGCAGCGGCTCCGCTACATCCGGCAGCTCGGCCACGCCTTCCTGGTCTATCCCGGCGCCACCCACACCCGCTTCGAGCACGCCCTCGGCGCCTACCACCTGACGCGACGCGCGCTCGCGGCCCTCGAGGAGCGCGGCGAGCTGGCGCGGGTGGACGTGGAGGACTGCCGCGCCGCCCGCCTCGCCGCCCTGCTCCACGACATCGGCCACTACCCGTTTTCCCACGCGCTCGAGGAAGCGGGCTTCCCCAATCACGAGGGGCTCGGCGTGGCGCGCCTGGGCCGGGAGCCGCTGGCACCCGTGCTGGCGGCGCTCGGCGGCCCGGGCTTCGCGGGGCGGATCGGGGCCTTCGTCACCGGGAAGAGCGCCAGCCCGCTCAAGGGCCTCATCTCCGGCTCGCTCGACCTCGACAAGATCGACTACCTGAGCCGCGACGCGCGGATGTGCGGCGTGCCGTACGGCGCCGTGGACGTGGACCGGCTGCTGGCCTCGCTGGCGCTGGTGGACGTGGGCGGGGGCCGCTGCGAGCTCGGGGTGCAGGAGAAGGGCATCAGCGCGCTCGAGTCCCTCCTCTTTGCCAAGTACCAGATGTACCGGAACGTGTACTGGCACCATGCCGTGCGGAGCGCCACCTGCATGTTCAAGCGCGCCGTGCGCCGCGCCGTGGCCACCGGCGGCCTCTCCCGCGAGGCCGTGGCCGACGCCACCGATGACGGCCTCACCGAGAAGCTCCTCGCCACCGACCCGAGCGGCCTGGCCAAGGCCGTGCAGGCGCGCCGCCTCTACAAGCGCGCCCTCGACCTGCCGGCCAGCGAGGTCCCGGCGGAAACCACCCCTTGGCTCCGCGAGCGCCCCGACCTGCTGGAGCGGGTCGAGGACCTGCTGGCCCGCGAGCTCCAGCTCCCCGCGGACGGCGTGCTGCTCGACTTCCCGAGCAATCCCTCGATGCTGGCCGTGGACCTGCCGCTCCGGACGCGGATGGGCACGGTGGAGCGACTGACAGGCGAGGGCCGCGCCGGCCAGTTCGGCCTGCCGCGGGTGGCGGCGGAGCTGTACCAGAGCGCGCGCCGCTTCCGGGTCTTCACCGTGGAGCCGCTGGCCGTGCCGCCCACCGTACTGCGCGAGCTGGTGGCGCTCACCCCCGCCGAGGTCGAGGCGCGCCTGGCCGCCGGCCGCATCCTCCCCTAGCAGAAGCGGGCGGCGCCGCGCGCCGCCCGCCAACCACCATCGTACGCGCGGCCGCGTAGCCGCGCCTGCCCCGGCGCCCTGCCCTACTCGTGCCGGATCGCGTCGATGGGCGACAGTCGCGACGCCCGCAGCGCCGGATAGATCCCGAACGACACCCCGACCCCGAGCGCCGCCAGCGCCACCACCCCGAGCGTGGACGCCGAGAAGCCGGCATAGAGCGGCGCCTCGCTCTGGGCCCGCACCAGCGCCGTGATCCCGAAGGCCGCGAGCACCCCGAGCACCAGCCCGATCCCGCTCCCCACGCCCGCGATCGCCACCGACTCGGCCAGGAACTGGGCCAGGATGTCGGCGGGCTGGGCACCGATGGCCTTCCGGACGCCGATCTCGCGGGTCCGCTCGGTGACGCTGGCCAGCAGCACGTTCATGATGCCGATCCCGCCCACCACCAGCGAGATGCCCGTGATGGCGCCGAGGAACAGCTTGAAGGTGGCCATCCCCTGGCGCACCTGCTCCAGCCGCGCCTGGCTCGTCTCCACCTTCACCCGGCGCTCCCAGCGGCCGCAGCGGCGCGCCAGCCAGTCCTCCGCCGCCGCCTGCACCGCCGTGACGCCCTCCACGTTCCGCGCCTTGAGGTAGAGCGTCGGCGCGCGCGCCGTGGAGCTGGCGGGCAGGACCGAGCGCGCGGCCCGGAGCGGCACCCACGCGGCCCGGGCCCGCTCCCCCTTGTAGGGCGCCAGGATGCCGATGACGCGGCGGGGTTCGCCATTCACGCGCACGGTGCGGTCCTGCATCACCTCGGCGCCGGCGCCCTGGGCCAGCTCGTCGGCCAGCTTGTAGGAGAGGACCACCACGGGCGCATTCCGGCCGGCCTCCACGTCGGTGAAGTAGCGGCCCGCCGCGAAGGTCATGGCGTGGAAGTCGGCCGCGCCGGGAAGGGTGGCGCTGACGCCCGCGGCGCGGCGCTCGCCCCGCCCGGCCTCCACCAGCGAGTTGCCGGTCAGCACCAGCGACACCCCGGCCACGCCCGGCAGCGCCGCGGCCGCCTCGGCCTCGCCGGGCGTGAAGACCGGGTAATCGGTGCGCGGCAGCGTGCGGCCGTCCACCTCTTCCGTCAGGCGCGGGGCCACCACCACCGTCTGCACGTCGGTGGTGCGCTCGATTTCCCGCCGCCCCAGCTGCTCCATGCCATCGCCGAGCGCCAGCACCGCCACCAGCGCCGCCACCCCGATGATCACGCCCAGGGTGCTGAGCACGGTCCGGAGCGGATTGGCCCGCAGGGTCTCGATGCCGATGCCAATGGAGGCGAGGGATGGAAGGGACATGCCCCGCGTACGGCCCGCCTGCCGGGGCAGTTTCAGGATGAACCCCGGCCCCCAGCACGAAGGGCCGCCCTCAGCGAGGACGGCCCTTGGGTGGCGCGGGTGGCGGGGCGCCTAGGTGCGCGGCGCCGCCGGTACCCCGGGGTGCGTCACCTCGGCCGGGGCGTCGGGCTCGATGCGGATGATGATGGCCGTGATGTTGTCGAGCCCGCCGCGGCGGTTGGCCTCGTTGATGAGCCGGTCCACCCACTGCTGCGGCCCGCCCTCGCCCGAGAGGATGGCCTGCAGCTGCGGGTCCTCGAGCATGCCGGTGAGGCCGTCGGAGGCGAGCAGGAGCACGTCGCCTGGCCGCAGGTGGCCGAAGTAGAGATCCGGCACCACCTCGGCGTTGGCGCCGATGCAGCGGGTGATGACGTTGCTGTACGGATGGACCCGTGCCTGCTCGGGCGTCAGGAGGCCGAGGTCCACCTGTTCCTGCACGTAGGAGTGATCCTTGGTGACCTGCAGGAACTGCCCCTCGCGCAGCATGTAGGCACGGCTGTCGCCCACCTGGCCGATGAGGTAGCGGTGCGGCAGGAGGACGAGCGACGTGATCGTCGTGCCCATGCCGCGCTTGTCGTGCTCGGTGAGGGTGCGGTCGAAGATCTCCGCGTTGGCCTCGATGATGGCGTTCCGCATCCGCTCGCCGGCCTGCTCGTCGGTGAGGCCGCGCAGGCTGCCGAGTTCCTTGGCGATGATCTGCACCGCCATCTCGCTCGCCACCTCGCCGGCCGCGTGGCCGCCCATCCCGTCCGCGACGATGAAGATGCCGCGGTCCGCGATCATGCGGTAATTGTCCTCGTTGCCGGAACGGACGATACCCGTGTCGGTGCGAGCCGCGCAGGAAAAGCGCACGTGACCGTCAGCGAAGGAACAGCGCGGCCGCGGCCACGCCGAGGATGATCACCACGATGAGCGGCACCACCCACTTGGGCATGCCACCGGACGAGGGCGAACTGACCACCACCGGCCGCGGCGGCGCCGGCTTGGGCGCGGGCCGGTCTGCCGGCGGTGTACGCGGCGGCTCGGGCGCGGGCGCCGGCTTGGGCGGCGGTGCCTGGGTGACAGGCACCGGCGCGGGTTCCGGCACCTTGGGCGGCGCGGGCGGCGGGACGGGCGTGGGGGCCGGAGCGGCGGGCGCAGGCGCCGGGGCGGGCGCGGCAGCCGCACCCGTCTTGATGGCACCCATGACCTTGGTGCCGGAGCCGTGCGCCGTGCCGAGGTGATCGTCGGTGGGCTCGAAGAGCACCGAGACCTCGCCGAAGCGCACCACCGAGCCGGGCGAGAGCATCACCTCGCCGGTGACCCGCTCGCCATCCACCCAGGTGCCGTTGGTGGAGTCGCTGTCGGTGAGCACCCAAATCCCCTCGCGGCGCTGCAGCTTGGCGTGCGAGCCGCTGACGCTGTCGTCGGGGATCATGAGGTCGTTGTACTCGGCGCGGCCGATGTTGACTACCGGCACCTTCACCGTGAGCCGCTGCCCCTTGAGCGCCCCGGTGCGCACCAGGAACGTGGCAATGGCCGCCTGCGCGCCGGAGGGACGCGCGGCAGCGCCGCGGGAGCCGGCGCTGGCGCCGGTACCGGCGCGGGAGCGACTGGCGGCACCGTGGGCCGACCGGCCGGCGGCGTCAGCGGCATGCCCATCATGGTATGCGACAGGCGCTCGGACGCGCCCTTCGGGGCCGCAGGTTCCGGCGCGGGGGCAGGTGGAGGAGGTGCCGCCGGGGCGGCTGCGGGCGCCGCAGCCACGGGAGCCGGGGCGGGCGCCGGCGCCGGCGCGGCATCCACCGCCCGGTCGGCGTAAAAGCGGAACTCGTGGTCGCCGATGCGGATCACGTCGGCGCGCGCCAGGACGCGCTGGGCTTCGACCCGGTCGCCGTTCACCCAGGTGCCGTTGGTGCTCGAGTCCACCAGCACGTAGCCCTGCGGGGAGGCGAAGATCTCGGCGTGGCGGCGGGAGACGTCCTTGTTGGGCACCACGATGTCGCAGCCGGCCTCGCGGCCGATCACCAGGGGCGCCGTGCCGATGGTGTACTCGCGGCCGTCGGTGAGGCAGACCATGCGGCCGCCGGTGGCGGCCGTGGCCGCCTTGGGGCCGGCCGGCTTCACGGAGGCGGAGACCATCCGTGCCACGTCGGCCGCGCTCACGAACTGGGTGCTGCCGCTGCGGCGCGGATCGGTGACCAGGATTTCGTGCGCGCCCACCTGCAACTTGTCCCCGTGCAGGATGGGCCCCGGCTCGGCTCCCAGCTTCACGCCGTTCAGGAGGACGTCGTTGTCCCCCACCTTCCGGACGCTGCAGGAGCCATCCGTGGCCATCCCCACCACGGCGTGGGCTGCCGCGATGCCGGTCAGTCGCAACCCGCACGACGGATCGGCACCGATCATCAGTTCGCCATGGGGAATGGGCGTCCGCTGCCCGCCGACGTCGAGCTCCATCATCGCACGTGCTCTCTGGGGTAACCGGTGAATAACAACGTACCCGACAGGCCCTAACCACGCAAGCGATACGGGCTTACGCGCGCTCCCCCTGCCGGGCTTCCTGCCCGCTCAGCTGCAGCCGGTAGAGCCGTTCATACAGCCCGCCGGCCGCCAGCAGTGCACGGTGCGTGCCCCGCTCCCGGATCTCGCCGTGGTGCATCACCAGGATCTCGTCGGCATGCAGGATGGTGCTCAGCCGGTGGGCCACCACCAGGCTGGTCCTGCCCTGCATCAGTTCCGCCACCGCCTCCTGGATCTGGGCCTCGGCTTCGGCGTCCACGGAGCTCGTGGCCTCGTCCAGCACCAGGATCCGGGGGTCCCGGGCCAGGGCCCTGGCAAAGGACAGGAGCTGCCGCTCCCCGACGCTCAGGGACCGGCCGCGCTCCCCGAGCACATGGCCGTACCCGGCCGGGAGGCGCTGGATGAAGCGGTCCGCCCCCACCCGTCTCGCCGCGGCTATTGCCGCCTCGGGGGTGATGGCCGCGTCGAGGACCAGGTTCCGGAGGATGTCGCCGGTGAAGAGGAAGAGGTCCTGCTGCACGTAGCCCACGAGCCCCCGGAGCACCGCCGGGTCCAGTTCGCGGATGTCCACCCCGTCCACCGTGATGCGCCCCCGCTCCACATCGTAGAAGCGGAGCAGCAGGTTGATGATCGTGGACTTCCCGGCCCCGGTGTGCCCCACCAGCGCGAGGGTCTGCCCCGGGCGCGCCGTGAAGCTGATGTCGCGGAGCACCCAGGCCGGCTCCGTGCCCGGTGCCGAGTCCGTCGGGACAGACGCATACCGGAACCAGACGTTCTCAAAGCGCACCTCGCCCCGCACCGGGGTCGGGAGGGTGCGGGGCCGGGCCGCGACCGCCACGGTGGGCCGGGTGTCGAGCAGGGTGAAGATCCGCTCGGACGAGGCCATGGCGCTCTGGAGCAGGTTGTACTTCTCCGACAGGTCCTGCAGCGGCTGGAAGAACCGGCGGGTGTACTGGATGAACGCGGCCAGCACGCCCACCGTGATGGTGCTGCCCTCGGTCCGGAGCCCGCCGTACCAGAGCAGCGACGCCAGCGCCGCGATGGTGAGGAACTCCACCACCGGGAAGAAGATGGCGTAGATGGTGATGGACCGGAGGTGGGCGTCGAGGTGCGCCTGGTTGACGCCGCCGAACGCGTCGGCCGCGGCCTGCTCCCGCCCGAAGAGCTGCACCACCCGGACCCCGGAGAGGTGCTCCTGGAGGAAGGCGTTGAGGCGGGCGACGCGGGCCCGGATCTCCCGGAACGAGTCGCGCACCGCCCGCCGGAAGGTGGCCGCCGCCAGGATCATGAGCGGCACCACCGCCAGCGCCACCAGCGTGAGCCGCCAGTCCATGTAGAACATCATCCCGACGATCGCGATGATGCGGAAGATGTCCCCGAAGACGGTGACGACGCCGGAGGCGAAGAGCTCGTTGAGCGTCTCCACGTCGCTCGTGACCCGCGTCATGAGGCGGCCCACGGGGTTCCGGTCGAAGTATGCCACCGACAGCCCCTGGAGGTGCGCAAAGAGCGCCGCCCGGAGGTCCCCATCACCCGCTGGCCCATGAGCGAGGTGAGGTAGGCCTGGCTGTAGTCGAACACGAACTCGAGCACCAGCGCGCCGAGCGCCACGAGCGCCAGCACCAGCAGCTGGTGCGCGTCCCGCGCCGGCACTGCGACGTCGAGGGCGCGCTTGGTGAGCCAGGGATCACCAGCTCGAGCGCCGCCGTGGCGAGGATGAGCACCAGCGCGGTCACCGCCGTCCACCGGTAGGGACGGAGGTAGCCGAGCAGGCGGCGCATCAGCGTCGCGTCGTAGCCCTGCTCATCGGGTTCGGCGTGGGGATCGGAGCCGGCCATGCGGGGGCCGCGGGGCTCAGGGCGCCGCGGGGGCGCCCTGGCTCATCGGGTCGTCGTCGTCGAGGGCGTGGTCGTCGCCCGGGGTGCGCGCGGCCGAGGCCCGCGTGGCCACCAAGCGCGAGAACACCACGAACCCGAAGGCGAGGGTGAAGTAGGAGAGGATGGCGCGCCAGATCAGCGTGTACAGCGGCCCCAGCTCCTTGGGCAGGTACACCGACGCCATCACCGTGGTGGACAGGATCTCGGCGAAGCCCGACGCACCGGGCGTGGGCGCGAAGTAGAGCAGGAAGGTGATCAGCGTCTGCACCAGCAGCACGTCCACGAAGTGCGCCTCGATCCCCACCGCCCGGAGCGCCACGTAGCCCGCCAGCAGCTTGTTGGCGTGGGACGGGCCGGAGATGATGGTGGCCCAGAACAGCGCCAGCCATCCCTTGGGGCTGTTGAACGCCACCACGTTGTGGTGCGCCTCATCGATGCCGGCGCGGAGCTTCTCGATCCGCGCGCCGAGCTTGGGCCGCTTGCGTGCCAGCTTCGCCGCCACCCGGTGCAGCCAGTCCCGCACCAGCCCCGGGAAGACGATCACGATGATCAGCACCACGCCGATGCCCACGAACAGCCCGAGGCTGCCCAGGAACAGGTCGTACAGCGTGAGCCCGAGCACGTTGCCGTGGTTGCCGAGCGAGTGCCCCGCGCCGAGCAGGATGGCGAGCGGCCCCGCAATGGCAAAGAAGAGCACCGTGGCGATGAACGACATGAGTGTCGCCGTCACCGCGAGCGGGAGCGGCACACCGGCGCGCCGCATGGCGTAGATGGTCATCGGGCCCGCGCCCGAGTTCATCGGCGTCAGGTACGCCGCCCACGCGCCCATCCCGCCCGAGAGGATCATCCCGCCCAGGTCGGGATTGGGATGGAACGGCCGCACCAGCACCCAGTTCCGGAGTCCCCCGCCGAACCAGTCCATGGACGCGAGCCCGACGCCCACCAGCACCCAGCCCCAGTGGATGTGCTGCGCCGCGTCCAGGAAGGCCTGGAGATTGTTTCCGTACAGGAGCACGCCGGCGTAGCCGAGCGCCGAGATGCCCACGAAGACGAGGAAGCCGCGGAAGAGGAAGCGCGGGGTGAGGACGGAAGCCATGACGCCGGGAATCTAGACAGGTGGGCCGGGGGCCGGGTAGGCAGGTCCCGGGCCCCCTTATCTTCCCCGCCATGTCCCATGGAGTCCTGCGGATCGTCAACGCCCGGCAGCACAACCTGCGCGGCATCACGGTGGACCTGCCCCGCCGGGCGCTGATCGTCATCACAGGGCCCTCGGGCTCCGGCAAAGCTCGCTGGCCTTCGACACCCTCTATGCGGAGGGGCAGCGGCGCTACATCGAATCGCTTTCCACTTACGCCAAGCAGTTCCTCGAGCGGATGCCGAAGCCGCTGGTCGACCGGATCGAGGGCATCGCGCCCGCCGTCGCCATCGAGCAGCGCAACCCGACGGTCTCGAGCCGCTCCACCGTCGGCACCGCCACCGAGATCTACGACTACCTCCGGCTCCTCTGGGCCCGGGTGGGCCGGCAGTACTGCCGCGCCTGCGGCGCCCCGGTGCGCCGCGACACCCCGCAGTCCGCCGCCGACGACATCGTCGCCAGCAGCTCGGCCCGGGTGCAGGTGGCCTTCCCGCTGCCCGCCACCGCCCGCCAGAGCCACGCCGCCATCGTCGAGAACCTCGCCGCCCTCGGCTTCGTCCGCGTGGTCGCGGATGGCGCGCCCCTCCACCTCGAGGAAGTGCCCGCCGGCCTCGACCTCGCGGAGACGGCCGAGTTGCTGGTCATCGTGGATCGGCTCTCCCTGGCGTCCGGCACCGGGGAGCCGCCGGCCCGCCGCGTCTCGGAGGCCCTCGCCACCGCCTTCGCCGAGGGCGAGGGCATCGCCATCGCGCTGCTCGATGACCGCCGGCTGCGCTTCACCGAGCGCCCCGCCTGCAGCGTGTGCGATACGCCGGGCGTCACCGTCACGCCCGCGCTCTTTTCCTTCAATAACCCGCGCGGGGCCTGCCAGACCTGCAACGGCTTCGGCGCGGTGCTCGAGTACGACGAGTCGCTCATCGTCCCCAATCCGGCCCGGAGCCTCAGCGAGGGAGCCATCGATCCCTGGACCAAGCCCCGCTACGAGACCCGCCGCCGCATGCTCCTCACCGCGGCCAAGGCCCTCGGCGCCAGCCCCGATGCCCCGTGGAGCCGGCTCACCGCCGAGCAGCGGCGGGAACTGCTGTACGGCAAGGTGGGGCGCTACCAGGGGATCTTCCCCTTCCTCAAGGGGCTCGAGGAGAAGCGCTACAAGCAGTACATCCGCGTCTTCCTGCGGCAGTACCAGCTGGCCAAGACCTGCCCCGACTGCGGCGGCGCGCGCCTCAACCCCGACGCCCTCGCGGTGCGGCTGGGGGACGCCACCATCGCCGCCGTCGCGGCGCTCCCGGTGGAGGAGCTGGCGCGCTGGCTGGCCCGGCTGGAGCTGACGGAGTTCGAGCGGGAGGTGGCGGCGCTGGTGCTGGCCCAGGTGCACCAGCGCACCAGCTACCTCGAGGACGTGGGGCTCGGCTACCTCAGCCTGGACCGGCTCACCCGCACCCTCTCGGGCGGCGAGGCGCAGCGCATCGCGCTCTCCAACGCGCTCGGCTCGCGCCTCGTGGACGCGCTCCACGTGCTCGACGAGCCGTCCATCGGCCTCCACCCGCGCGACGTGGACCGCCTGCTCCGCCTGCTCGAGCGCCTGCGCGACCAGGGCAACACCGTCGTGGTGGTGGAGCACGACCCCGCCGCCATGCGCCGCGCCGACTTCATGCTCGAGCTCGGCCCCGGCGCCGGCGAGCACGGCGGCCAGGTGGTCTTTGCGGGCAAGCTCGAGGCGGCCACCGACTCGCTCACCGGCCAGTACCTGTCGGGCAAGAAGCGGATCGGCGTGCCAGCGCGCGGCGGCGGCCAGTGCCTGGCTCAAGCTGCGGCGCGGCGCTCCACAACCTGCAGGGCGTGGACGTGGACATCCCCATCGGCGCGCTCACCGCCGTCACCGGCGTCTCGGGCAGCGGCAAGAGCACGCTGGTGCACGACGTGCTCTACCGGAACCTCGAGGCTCGCCTCCAGGGCGGCCACTCCGCCAAGGAGCACCTCGGCGAGGTGGTCGGCAAGGTGCGCGAGCTCCGCGGCGTGGAGCAGTTCGACGACGTGCTGCTCATCGACCAGTCCCCCATCGGCCGCACCCCGCGCTCCAACCCCATCACCTACGTGAAGGGCTTCGACGACATCCGTGAGCTCTACGCCGCCCAGCCCGAGGCCCGCCGCCGGAAGTTCACGGCGGCGTCATTCTCCTTCAACATGGCTGGCGGCCGCTGCGAGACCTGCGAGGGCGCCGGCGCCGTGCTCGTGGAGATGGTCTTCCTGGCCGACGTCTACGTCCCCTGCGAGACCTGCGGCGGCAAGCGCTACCGGCGCGACGTGCTGGACGTGAAGATCCAGGGCTTCTCCATCGCCGACGTGCTGGAGCTGACGGTGGAGGAGGCCATGCGCCGCTTCCGCCACCAGCCCAAGCTCGGCCAGGCGCTCTGGCACCTGCAGCAGGTGGGCCTCGGCTACCTGCGCCTGGGGCAGCCCGCCACCACGCTCTCGGGCGGCGAGGCCCAGCGGCTCAAGATCGCGCGCGAGCTCGCCGCCGCCGGCAAGCGCGGCGGCCGCAAGTGCTACATCCTCGACGAGCCCACCACCGGACTCCACCTCGAGGACGTGCGCGTGCTGATCCACGTGCTCGAGCGCCTCGTCGAGGCGGGCAACACCGTCATCGTCATTGAGCACCACCTGGACCTGATCAAGCGCGCCGACTGGGTCATCGACCTCGGGCCCGAGGCGGGCGCCGGTGGTGGCCGCATCGTGGCCCAGGGCACTCCCGAACAGGTGGCGGCCACTCCAGGCTCCCACACCGGCCGCTTCCTCCGCGAGGTGCTCGCCGAGGCGCCCGTCGCCGGATGACCCGGCGCCAGGCGGTCTACGCCCTCTGGGCCGGCTGCCTCATCTGGGGTGCCGCCTTCCCCCTCGCCAAGCTCGCCCTCGCCGACGCCACGCCGATGGCCTTCAACGTGGCGCGCTTCCTCGTGGCGGCGCCCTTCCTCGTCCCCACCGCGCGGCACGTCACCCGGGACGAATGGCGCTGGGGCGGGTTCCTCGGACTCCTCCTCGCCCTCGGCTTCGCGCTGCAGACGGTGGGCCTGGCACAGACCACGGCCAGCCGCTCCGGCTTCCTCACGGCGCTCTACGCGCCCAGCACGCCGGTGATCGTCTTCCTGGTATACCGCACCCTGCCCGGGGTCACCCAGGCGGGCGGGCTGCTGCTGGCGCTGGCCGGGACCTGGCTCCTCACCGGCGCCGCGGCCGCCGGCCAGGACGGCCTCAACACCGGCGACCTGCTCACGGTGGCCTCCGCCGTGGTCTTCGGCGCGCACCTCGTGGCCACGAGCGCCGCTTACCGCGACGGCCGCCTACCTGATGCGCTAGCGGCTGCCCAGATCCTCGTGGCGGGCCTCCTCTCCGCGCTGGCGCTGCCGCTGGTGGAAACGCCGGCCTACGCCTTCACGCCACTCGTCCTGGCCGTGACGCTCTACGAAGCCATCTTCGCCAGCCTCATTGCCATCAAGCTGCAGCTGAGTGCCCAGCAGGTCCTCACCCCCACCCACAGCGCCCTCATCTTCACCGCGGAACCGGTGGTGGCCGCCGTGATGAGCTTCCTCCTCATCGGCGAGCGGCTCGGCCCCCTCCAGTGGCTCGGTGGCGTCGGCATCCTGGCCGGGAGCCTGCTGCCCGAGCTGCGGCGCCGGGGCCCTCGCGTCCGCGCCTGACTCGGCGGCCTCACCCAAGCCGACCTGACCGTCCCGGGGTGTCCCCAGTCGCGGGGAGACCGCGTGCGCCCCGGCCGCACCACGCTGGCCACGGCCATCCCCGGCCTGGCCAGCTGCCGTCCGGGGTCCACCGACCGTGCCGGCATCGCGCTCCGCAACGCGAACGGGGCGGCCAGCCGGCCGCCCCGTTTCGTTGCCCTGCGATGAGCCGCCGGGGCTATCCCGCCGCCTCCAGCCGGTCCCGGGCCCGCAGCGCCTGGTCCGCCTCCCGCAGCATGGCCTCGGTGGTGGGCCAGTCGATGCAGGCATCGGTGATGGACACGCCGTACGCCAGCTTCCGGGCGTCGTCCACCAGCTTCTGCGCCCCCGCGTGCAGGTGACTCTCCACCATGGCCCCCATGAGGTGCGGGCTTCCGGCCACGAGCTGCCGCACCACGTCGCCGAAGACCAGCGGCTGCCGGGTGTGGTCCTTGCTCGAGTTCCCGTGGCTGCAGTCCACCATCACCCGCGCGGGCAAGCCGCGCGCCGCACACAGCGCCGCCGCTTCCGCCACCGACTCGGCATCGTAGTTGGTACGTCCGCCCCCACCCCGCAGCACGAGGTGCCGCTCCGGATTCCCGGTGGTGTGGACGATGGCGCTGCGTCCCTCGTCGTCCATCCCGAGGAAGGTGTGCGGCGTGCCCGCGGCCTGCATGGCGTCGAGCGCCACCTGCAGGTTGCCGTCGGTAGTGTTCTTGAAGCCGACGGGCATCGAGAGGCCGCTCGCCATCTCCCGGTGCGTCTGGGACTCGGCCGTCCGCGCCCCGATGGCCGTCCACGCCACGAGGTCGGCGATGTACTGCGGCACCACCGGGCCCAGCAGCTCCGTCGCCGCGGGCAGCCCGAGTTCGTTCACGTCGAGGAGGAGCTTCCGCGCCAGCCGGAGCCCCGTGGCCATGTCGCGCGTGCCGTCGAGGTGCGGGTCGTTGATCAGCCCCTTCCACCCGACGGTGGTCCGCGGCTTCTCGAAGTACACCCGCATCACCAGGCAGAGCGTCCCCTCGACCTCCGTCCGGAGCGCCGCCAGCCGACGGGCATACGCGAGCGCCGCGGCGGGATCGTGGATGGAGCACGGCCCCACCACCACCAGCAGCCGCCGGTCCTCGCCGGCCAGGATCTGCCGCACGGCGGTGCGCCCGGCGAGCACCGTGCTCGCCGCACGGCGCGTCAGGGGGAGGTCCCCGATCAGCGTCCTCGGCGCCACCAGGGGCTCGAAGCGGCTGATGTGGACGTTGCTCGTCCCGGGGACGATCGGCTTCATGGACGACACGACGGACCGGACCTGCTGGAAGTGATGAGGAGGCATAAAGATGCAGGCGCGGCTCTGGTCGCGCCAGAGCGGCGCGACCCGTACCTTCCCCTCCCATGCCCGAGCTGCCCGACATCCGCCTCTACCTCTCGGCCCTCGAACCCCGCCTGCCCGGGCGGCGGCTCGAGCGGGTACGGCTCTTTACCCCTTTCCTGCTCCGGAGCGTGGAACCGCCGCTCGCCGCAGTGGAGGGCCGCACCATCATCGGGCTCGAGCGGCTCGGCAAGCGGATCGTGCTGGCCCTCGAAGGCGAGCGCTTCCTGGTGATCCACCTGATGATTGCGGGACGCTTCCGCTGGCTGAAGGCGGGCGCCAAGCCCCCGGGCAAGATCGGCCTCGCCGCCTTCGACCTGGCCGACGGCACCCTTGCCCTCACCGAGGCTGGCAGCAAGCGCCGCGCGTCCCTGCACGTGGTGGCGGGGCGCGGGAACCTGGCAGCGTTCGATCGCGGCGGCCTGGACGTGGAGGCCGCCACCATCGAGGCATTCGCCACCCGCCTCCGTGCCCGGAACCACACCCTGAAGCGCGCCCTCACCGACCCCACGATCCTCGACGGCATCGGCAACGCCTACTCCGACGAGATCCTCCACCGCGCGCGCCTCTCTCCCTTCCTCCTCACCCAGCGCCTCGACGACGCCGGTTACGCCCGCCTCCACCACGCCTGCACCACAGTGCTCGCCGAGTGGACCACGCGCCTTCTCGCCGAGTCAGGCGACCGGTTTCCCGGGAAGGTCACCGCCTTCCGCCCGGGCATGGCCGTGCATGGCCGCTACGGTGAACCCTGCCCCGACTGCGGCACCCCCGTCCAGCGCATCCGCTACGCCGACAACGAGACCAACTACTGCCCCGCCTGCCAGACCGAGGGCCGCCTCCTCGCCGACCGCGGCCTGAGTCGCCTCCTCAAGGACGACTGGCCCCGCACCGTGGAGGAGCTCGAGGAGCTCCGCCGCCCGCCCGCATGAGCACGGCCCTGGTCCGCGCCATCGGGCGCTGGAGTCTCGTGGCGCTGATGCTGAATGGCGTCATCGGCAGCAGCGTCTTCGGCCTGCCATCGGTGCTGTGGGGCCGCCTCGGCGCGGCCAGCCCCTGGGCGTGGCTCCTCGCCGCCGTGGCCATCGGGCTCATCGTCGCCTGCTTCGACGAGGTGGCGAGCCGCTTCGAGGGGGCCGGCGGGCCGTACCTGTATGCGCGGGTGGCCTTCGGGCGGCTGGCTGGCATCGAGATGGGCTGGCTCGCCTATCTGGTGCGCCTGACCGCCTCGGCCACCAACGCCAACCTCTTCGTGATCTACCTGGGCCAGTTCTGGCCCGGCGCGGCGGGACCGGTGGCGTCCCGCGTGGTGCTCGCGCTCGTGATCATCCCGCTGGCGTTCGCCAACGTGCGGGGTGTGCGCGGCGGGGCCCGGGTGAGCACGGTGCTGCTCATCGTCAAGCTGCTGCCGCTCGCCACCTTCGCGCTGATGGGACTGGCGCTGGCGGTGCCGCATCCGGTGGCGCACCCCGCCGCGCCCGTGCCGGGCCTCCACGACTGGCTCGACGTCATCCTCATCCTGATGTTCGCCTACGGCGGCTTCGAGGCGGCCCTGGTCCCGCTCGCCGAGGCCAAGGCACCCCAGCGCGACGCGCCCTTTGCCCTGGGGTCACGCTACTCACCTGCGCCTTCCTGTATGGCAGCGCGCAGCTCGTGGTGAACGCCGCCCTCCCCCGACCCCGCCGCCGGCGATCGCCCGCTCGCCGCCGCCGCCGGCGCCTTCCTCGGCCCGGCGGGCGCCTCGCTGCTGGCGCTGGCCGCCCTCGTCTCGGTCACCGGCTACCTGGCCGGCGCGATGGTGAACGTCCCCCGCCTCACCTTCGCCATGGCTGAACAGGGTGACCTCCCCGCAGCCTTCGCCCGGGTGCACCCGGTGCACCGGACGCCCTGGCTTTCCATCCTCATTTTCGCCGCGCTGGTGTGGTGCCTCGCCGCGTCGAGCGGCTTCCTGCAGAACCTCACCCTCTCCGCCGTCTCGCGCCTCTTCACGTACGGCCTCGTCTCCGCGGCGCTCCCCGTCCTGCGCCGGCGCGAGCAACAAGACCCCGGCCTGCCCGCCGCCACGCTCCGGCTCCCCGCCGGCCCGCTCGTCGCCCTGCTCGGCTTCCTCACCTCCGGCCTGCTGGCCACCCGCATGAGCGGCCGGGAGCTGGTGGTGATGAGCGTAGTGCTGCTGCTCGGCCTCCTTCACTGGTATCTCCTCACCCGTCCCAGCGGCAAAGCCCGGCTCCCCCGTCCGGCGGAGTGAGCATGTGGCCGGCCCCGGCGTCGTCCTCAGGGCGTTCCCTCGCGTGGACGTCCTCGAGGAGCCGTCATGTGTCGCCGCGCCCGCCTCGCCCGCTGCCTGCTCCCGGCCCTGCTCGGCTGCACCGAGCCCTCCCTCCTCCCACCGACGGGTGAGGCATTCAGTCCCCCCGCCACCTATGCGGCCTGGTGGCAGGCCACCGAAGGGTGCAGCGGGCGCACCGGCCGGTTCGCGCGACTGGCGTGGGTCCGCGTCCCGTCCGATGCGCAGGGCCTCTTCACCTGGGACGGCAAGCGCGTGGCCGGCCTCTGGCACGCCCCGCACACCATCTACCTGTCGGACAAGCTCGTCGACCACGAAGCGCTGGTCCGCCACGAGATGCTGCACGACCTGCTCCAGCGCGGCAGCCACCCGGACACCCCGTTCGTGAGTCCCTGCAACCTCCGCTGGCCCGTGCTCATCCCGCTCGACTCCACTCCCTGAAACGCGACGCTCCCCGGCACCAGGACGGTGCCGGGGAGCGTGGAGCCGACGGGGGCGTCAGGTGCGGTCCACCGCCCGCTGCCCCCCGAAACGCTGGACGATCTTGTCGTCGCCGTCGTCGGCGGTGTTGGCCACCGCCATCACCGTCCACATGAGCTCGTCGGTGTCGAGCCCCTCACCCACGAGCGCGTGGGTGAACAGGATGTCGTTGGTGCCGGGCTCCATCGCGTAGGCGCCGAAGCGCATGCCGAAGTTCTCCTCGAGCAGGTACTGCCGCAGCTCGGGCGTCGGCTCCGCCCCCGTCACCACCCAGCTGAAGGCGCGCACCACCGTGAAGCGCTCGTTGATCGGATGCACTGACACCGTCACCCACGCCGAACCCGCCCGGATGTTGAACTGGGGGGCGGTGTCGTTGGCGCGCGCCTGCGCCCCGAACTGCTCCTTGAGGATCGTGGCGACCTTCTCGTACACCTTGGCCTGGTTTTCGTTCTGGAACTGCGGGGGCATCGGCTGCTCCGGATGAAGGTGGTCAGGGAACGGCTTCGACAACGAGGTCCGCCTGCTGGCGGCGCACCACATAGCGTGTGCCGGCCGGGTTGCCGCCCTGGTAGAGCGCGCGCACCAGCGCCGGGCTGATCTCGTGTTCCACCAGGTGCTCCACCGCGCGGGCATTGGCGTGCGCCTTCCACGCCCCCGCGAGCTAGGTGACGATCGACGCGTCCCAGTCGAGCGTCACCCCGTGCTCGCGGTGCCGCGCCGCCACCTCCGGCAGGAGCCGCGTGGTGATCCAGTCACTCCCGAGGGCCGACGTCGCCGGCGCCTCGTCGAACCAGAAGTCCACCGTGGCGGCCAGTTCCGGCCCCAGCCGCTCGGTCAGGTCCGGCTCCGGTTCGTCCCGGTCCGAAGCTGGGGCCGCGGCGGCAAACCCGATGGTCCCGATCTCCCGGTCCCGCGCCGCGCCGAGCGTCATGAGCACCACGGCATCGCTCAGGTAGATACGCCGCCCCTGGAAGTCCGTGATCACGCCCTGCGTGATGGCCGGCAGGAAGGCCGCGAGCACGGAAGGATGGCACCGGTCGATCCGGTCGCAGAGCACCACCGACCAGGGCATCTCGGCCAGCGCGTACAGCGCATGCCGGTCCTCGTAGCCCACGTACCCCGCCGGCGAGCCGAGCAGCGCGGTGAGGCTCGCATCATCCTGGAACCGCGCAAAGTCGATCCGCACCACCCGCCGGGCATCGCCGTACAGCCCCTCCGCGATCACCTCGGCGAGCGCCGGCGCGTGCTCGTGCATCTCGCCACCCAGCGCCACCACCGCATTGGGACGCGCCGCGCGCAGGTCCAGCCCGCGGCTCGTCACCTCGAGGCGGCCTACCAGCCGCTCAGCCGAGTCGTCATCGAGGAGTTGCTCCTGCACCAGCCGGTCCCGGAGCGACGCCAGCCGTGCCCGCTCGAGCGACGGCAGCCCGAGCATCCGCTTCACCACCGCCTCGGCCTCCACCCGGGTCACCGCCGTGAGGCCGCGGCTCACCCCGTGCGCCACCGCCTGGTCCAGCAGGTCCACCGCCTTGTCGGGGAAATGGCGGTTGGGCATGAACTGCCGCGCCACCTCCACGATCCAGCGCAGGACCTCATCGCCCACGGTGAGGCCGCGGCCGCGCGTCAGGTCGTCCGGACCACCTTGAGCACCTCGAGGGTGCGCTCTGGCGTGAGTTCGGCGATGCGGACCGGCTGGAAACGGCGTTCCAAGGCCCGGTCGTGCTCGATGAAGCGGCGGTATTCCTCGTCCGTGGTGGCCCCGATGCAGGCAATCTCCCCGCGCGCCAGCGCCGGCTTGAGCATGCTCGAAAGGTCGCCCGTTCCCTCCCGGCCCCCCGCCCCCATGATGGCGTGCACCTCGTCGATGAACAGCACGATCCCGTCCTGCTTGGCTTCGGCCAGGATGGCGCCCACCCGCTTGTCGGCTCACCCACGATCCCGGCCCCGGCCACCAGCGCCGACGGCTGGAGGCCGAAGAGCCGCACCCCTGCAGCGGCCCCGGCACCTGGCCCATCGCGATGCGCGCGGCGATGCCCTCGACGATGGCGGTCTTGCCCGTGCCCGCCGCGCCCACCAGCAGGGGGTTCCGCTTGGTGCGGCGGCAGAGCGTTTCGATGATGGTCTCGATCTCGGTGTCGCGCCCCACGCAGGAGGGGAGCTTCCCCTCGCGCGCGGCCTGCGTCAGGTCCCGGCCAAAGCGCTCCAGCGTGGGGGTGGGCTGCAGGGTGCGGATGCCGGCCAGCGCCGCGGCGGCCGGCGCATCGGGAGCCCGCTTGTCTGCCTCACCCGTCGGCGTGGGCGGCGCGGGTGACGTGGCGGCTGGGGGAGCCGTCACCTGGTAGGTCACCGGATGCCCGGAGGCCCGCAGCACGGCGGCGAGGATGTCCCGCTCACCCACCATCCCCTTCCCCAGCCCCCGGGCAATGGCCGAGGCCTCGCGCTCGAGACTGGAAGCGGGATACGGCTCGGCCCCCGGCGTTGCGGCGCGGGCCGACTGTTTGGCCGCCGCCAGGTCCAGTCCTGGGGAGAGCGTCGCCACCATGGGGGCATACCGCTCCAGGAAGAGCAGGAGCCAGTCGGGGAGCCCGGCGGCCGGACGGTCGCCGAATTCGCGGAGCAACCGGGCCGCCCCGGCGGTGAGGGGCAGGTCAGCAGGAGCTGGTGTCGTCATCGGTCTGGGGAGGCGGATGCGGGTTGGGGCGGCGGGCGCCGCCCCCGTGATTATTCATCGCCGAGCGGGAGCCCGCAACCACGCCCGGTTCGTGCTCCCGTACATCCCCCAAAGACAGTGCGGCCCGGGGAGTGGCCCGGGCCGCACTGGATTGCCGTCAACTTAGGAAAGCTCCCGAGGCAGGACTCGAACCTGCGACCCGCTGATTAACAGTCAGCTGCTCTACCAACTGAGCTACTCGGGAAGGCGCGAGAGAATAGCCACACCTTCCCCGAAGTGCAAGCGAGAGTGCAGACAAGACGTTTGAGAGACAGTGACAGTACAGCATAGAGTCTGCATAGCACCACTTACCCTGCCGTACCAGGCCGAACCTGCCGTTTCCGGCCCAAATGGCCCTCTGGGACCCCTTCCCCCGTCACTTTCGAGCGACACCCCCAAGCACAAATAAGAGTGGCACTTACACGATAAGTGAGCATGCGCTCGCATTAGATAAATTGCGAGCGAGTGCTCACATTGATCAACCGTTGGAGCAAGCCAATTTCCCGTCCCATAGTCGGCTGCCCAAATGACACCTAAGTCAATGTGGAAAATGCCTTTACACGTTCGGGCAGTACCGGAAATGGCTCGCGCTCCTACCTTTTGCGCCATGCCATTACTTCCCCTCGTTGGCCACGACGCGGCCAAGGCGCAGGTCCAGAAGAGCCTGGCCGAGGGGCGGCTCCCCCAGATGCTCCTGCTGGTGGGGCCGAGCGGGATCGGCAAGCAGAGGTTCGGGTTGTGGCTGGCGCAGGCGCTGTTCTGTGAGGGGGCCGACCGGCCGTGCGGCACGTGCCGTAGCTGTCTGCAGGTGGCAGGGCTCGCGCACCCGGATCTGCACTGGTTCATGCCGGTGCCCCGGCCCAAGGCCAGCGAGCCGGACAAGCAGGTGGAGGAGCTGGCGGAGGCGATTGGGGCGGTCATTGAGGAGCGGCGGAGCCAGCCGCTCTGGCAACCGGCGGACGGCCTGGCCGGGCATTTCGTGGCCACGGCCCGGCTGCTCCAGCGGCGGGCGGCGCTGACGCCGGTGCAGGGCAAGCGGAAGGTGTTCCTGGTGGCCGAGGCCGACCGGCTGGTGCCCCAGGAATCGAGCCCTGAGGCGGCCAATGCCCTCCTCAAGCTGCTCGAGGAGCCGCCGGCGGACAGCACCTTCCTGCTGACGGTGACGGATGCCAACCGGCTGCTGCCGACCATCCGCTCCCGGCTGATCCCGCTCCGGCTGGGCCGGCTGCATGATGGGGAGGTGGAGCGGTTCCTGGCGGACCATGCCGGGGCAAGCGGGATGGCACTGGGGCGGATGGTGAGCGCCGGGGAGGGCTCCATTGGCCGGGCGCTGGCCGCCGGGGACGACTCGGCCAAGGCCACCCGGGCGGTGGACGAGCTGCTGAAGGCGGTGACGAGTGGCCCCGCCGGCCGGGCGGAGCGGGCCCTCAAGCAGGGGCCGTGGGCGGCGCGCGGGGACTTCACCGCGATGCTGGATGCCCTCGCCGATACCCTGGCCGATGCGGCCCGGCAGGCCGCCGGGGGCCGGGCCCGGCGGCCGCTGCCCGAGGCGCTGAGCCGGCCGCATGCCGTGAGCGCGCTGGTGACGGCGCAGGAGAAGGTGGCCCGGGCGCGGGAGGCCGCGCAGGGCAACGTGAATCCCCAGCTCCTGCTCATGGCGCTGGCGGACGACCTGGCGGAGGTGCTGTGAGCCTGAGCCACGTGGACGACAAGGGCCGGGCCCGCATGGTGGACGTGGGCGGCAAGCCCGTCACCCAGCGCACCGCGGTGGCCGAAGGCCAGGTGCGGATGAGCGCCGAGGCCTTTGCGCTGGTCCGGGAGAACGCCATCGCCAAGGGCGACGTGCTGCGGGTCGCGGAGGTGGCGGGCACGATGGGTGGCAAGCAGACGGGCACGCTGATCCCGCTGTGTCACCCGCTGGCGCTGGATGCGCTGACGGTGGAGTGCGAAGCGGACGCCGAGCTTCCGGGCGTCCGGGTCAGGGCCTCGGCCGCGGTGACGAGCCGCACCGGGGTGGAGATGGAAGCGCTGACGGCGGTCGCGGTCGCTTGTCTCACCGTCTACGACATGGTGAAGGCGGTGGATCGCGGAATGACCATCGACGGCATCCGCCTGGTCGCCAAGACCGGCGGTACCAAGGGTGACTGGGTGGCCGCGCGGTGAGCGGGCCCGTCGCCCCTACTAGGGAGGTTGCATGAGTATCGAAGAACCCGATCCGACCGGTCGCGCGGGGTGGACCCGGCGCCTGCTCGCCAAGGGCGCTGCCCTGCTCGTGGCCACGCTCATCGTGAGCGCCCTGGCCGGCTCGAGCGCGCGGGTGCGCGCCTCGAACGAGCCCGCGGCTCCCACGATCGGGATGGTGGCGGACGAGGTGCGGAACCTGGCCCGCCGGCTGGAAACCACCAAGGGGGAGCTCGCCATGGCGCGCGCCCAGGTGGATCGCGCCAACAACATCATCCGCTACTCGAGCCAGTACCAGGTCCCGGCGGACCTCGCCGCGGCCATCTACGATATCGCCCTGAGCGAGGGGATCGACACGGACGTGGCGTTCCGCCTGGTGAAGGTGGAGAGCCAGTTCAAGCCCAAGGCCCTCTCGGGCAAGGGGGCCATCGGCTACGCGCAGGTGCAGCTCCCGACGGCGCGCTTCTACGAGCCCGGCCTGTCCGAGGAGCAGCTCTACCAGCGCGACGTGAACCTGCGCATCGGGTTCCGCTTCCTCCGCGACCTGCTGCGCCGCTACGATGGCGACTTCCAGCTCGCGCTCGTGGCCTACAACCGCGGCCCGGGCCGGGTGGAGGAGATCCTCCTCCAAGGCGGCGACCCCTCGAACGGCTACGCGGAAGCCGTGCTCAAGGGCACCCGCCACGCGCCGGGTGCCGTGGTCGAGTAAGCAGCGCACCTCCTGAACGGCCGACGGGCCGCCTTCCTCCACGGAAGGCGGCCCGTCGTGTCTGCAGGGGCCGTCTCAGCCCGGGATCTTGAGCCGGACGCCGGCCTTGAGGACGGTGCGCGGCGTCATCCCGTTGGCTTCCCGCAACGAGGCGATCGTCACGCCGTAGCGCGCCGCGATCGCGGTGAGCGTCTCGCCGCGGCGCACCAGGTGGGTGGCGGGGCGCTCGCCGGGAGCGGTGGTGCCGCTACGCGCCGGCGCCGGCGCCGCTTCGGGCCTCGGGGCGGCGGGAGCGGGCACGCGGATCACCTGGCCGGAGCGGATCATCGAGGTGCGGCCCAGGGCGTTGAGCGACCGGAGCCGCGTGACCGACGTGTTGTACTTCTCCGCAATGCCCGACAGCGTCTCGCCCGGGCGCACCCGGTAGCGGATGGTAGTGGAGGACGTGCCGCGGGCGGTGACCGTGCGCTCCGGCGCCGCGGGCACGTTGGGGACGAAGCTCGTGGGCACCACGAGCCGGGTGCCGATCTTGAGGCGCGTCATCCGCACGCCGGGGTTGGCGTCGGTCAGGAGCCGCGTGTTCACGCGGTACATCCGCGCGATGCTCGCCGCCGTCTGGCCCCGGGCCACCACGTGCTCGACGTAGTGCACCCGGTCGTTCTCCGGCAGCTCCGCGTAACGTGCTTCCACCAGCGCGCCCACGCCCGTGGGCAGGCGGACCACCGACGGGGTGCGGGGCGGCGTGACGGAGCGGAGGTAGTGCGGGTTGAGCTCGCGCAGGAACGCCACCGAGGTGTCGGCCAGCCGGGCGATGACGTCGAGGCCGGTGGCGTCGGGCACGATGATCGAGTCGTACGATACCGGCTGGATGTCCGTGAAGCGGACGAAACCGTACTTCTCCGGCTGCTTGGCGATCAGTGCCGCCGCGATGAGCTTCGGCACATAGTCCTTGGTTTCCCGGCGCAGGAAGCGGGTGTCGTAGAGGCGGAAGAAGGTGGCGTCCGCGTTCTCCTCCTCCTCCTCATCGTCGCCGTCGGGGAGGCGGCGGAGGCCGCGGCCCACCTTGCCGGCGCCGGCGTTGTAGGCCGCGGCGGCGAGGTACATGGAGCCGAAGCGGTCGCGCAGGTCGGCGAGGTGGCGCGCGGCCGCGTCGGTGGCGCGGACGAAGTCGCGCCGCTCGTCCACCCAGGTGTCCACGCGCAGGCCGTAGAGCTTGCCCGTCCCCTTCATGAACTGCCACATCCCCGTGGCGCGCGCGCGGCTCACGGCGGAGTTCGAAAAGCCGCTCTCGATGAGCGCCAGGTACACCATGTCCTCGGGGACGTTGTACTCGCGCAGCTTGGCGCGGATCATGGGCTCGTAGCGCGGCATGCGCTGCAGCCAGATCTGGAAGCGCTCGCGCGCGGGCCCCTGGAAGAAGTCGAGGTAGTACTGCACCCGGGCGTGGTTGCCGTAGGTCTCGACGTCGATGTCGTAGGTGACCTCGGTGGCGGCGGCGTTGGCGCCGCCGGGGGCCTCGCTGTCGTCCGCGCCGGAGTCCTGCGGGGCGGGGTGGGCCTCGGCGAGGCGCTCGAGCATCGCGGCGTCGGCCGCGGAGTCGGCGGTCTCGGCCCGGGCGGTGTCCGTCACCGGGGGCGGCGTGTCCACGGCGGCGGCCCCGGCCCCGAGCGCCACGACGGGCGTGGATGCCGGCGACACGGCCTCGGCGACGGGGGCGGGCGGTGTGGGGGACTGAGGAGCGGGCGTGGGGGCCGGACGCGCGCCGCCGCAGGCGGCAACCAACAGCAGGGAACCGAAGCCGAGACGCTTCATGGATCGGCGTGCCTTTCCATCCGACGGGCGATCGGCACGAGGTGGCCGACGGCCCAGGTGTTCACGATGCGACGTGGCCGGGCGATGCTGCCGCCCGGGGACGGACCCTCGGAGGGCCCTGCAAGAAACCTGCGCGGGCCCGGGAAACTAACCCGGTTCGGCCTGCTTTCGGGAGACGCCAGAGGCCCGTGTCCCAAGGCGAAATGACAGGACACGGGCCTTTGGCGAGATGCCCCGGGGGGGATGCCGGTCGCAGGCGCGGGTCAGCGCATGAAGACGCGGTTGCCGAGGATGCGGTTGGTGGCATTGAGCACCGCGAGGGCCGCGCCGCGCGAGGGATCGACGTCGGGGGTGAGGTAGCACCCCACGAGGCGCTGGCCCGGGTTGTCGTTGGGGAGCGCGAGGGAGACGATGATCACGTTGGCATCGAAGGCGCGCACCGCCTTGACCCCCAGCAGCTCGAACTTGACCTCGCCCCGCACCGCTTTCGTGAGCGCCGTCACGCAGGCTTCGGCCGCGCACCGCAGTTCCCCCGCCTGCGAACCCAGCCCCTCCGCCTCGCCGACGTGATCCTGGTCATCGATCCACGTGAGCACCACCCGCGCGCGGCAGCGCCCGTTGGGCAGCCGGTCCATGGCGAACTCGGCAAACCTGACGCGGTCGGGCATGCGAGAGGCGGCAGCGGCCATTCGGGAGACACCGTGCGCTGGAGAGGGACGGAAGATAGCATTGGAGGCATGCGAAACTCGTGCCTCGCGGGACTCCTGCTGCTCCTCGCCGGGGCGACCCCGGCCCTTGGCCAGAATTCGGCCCCGCTGGACGATGCCCTGCGGACCCTGCTGGGCGCCGACACCGCGCGGGTGTCGGTGGTCTACCTGGACCGGGTGCACCGCACCGCCCTGAGCCTCGGCGGGGACCGGCGGCTTCACGCCGCGAGCACCATGAAGGTGCCGGTGCTCATCGAGCTGGCGCGACGCGTGGCGGCCGGGGAGTTCCGCTGGGACGACACGCTCCTGGTGCGGAACGCATTTGCCTCCATTGTGGACGGCTCGCCCTACACCCTCGATCCGGCGGACGACTCGGACTCGACGCTCTACCTGCGCGAGGGTCGCGGCGTCACGCTCCGGGAGCTGGCGGAGCGGATGACGGCACGGAGCAGCAACCTCGCCACCAACCTGATCATCGCCCGGCTGGACCCGGCGCGGGTGCAGGCCACGGCGCGCTTGCTAGGCGCGGACTCCATCATGGTGCGCCGGGGCGTGGAGGATGGCAAGGCCTTCCGCGCCGGCCTAAACAATACCACCACCGCCCGGGACCTGGCCCGGCTCCTCGACGCCGTGGCCGAGGGCCGGGCGGCGGGGCGCGAGACGCCGGCGGTGGTGGAGCTGCTGCTGGCGCAGGAGTTCAACTCGGCCATACCGGCCGGGCTCCCGCCCGGGACCCGGGTGGCGCACAAGACGGGGTGGATCGCCGGCATCACCCACGATGCCGCCATCATCTACCCGCCGGGACGGCGGCCGTTCGTGCTCGTGGTGCTGACGTCGGGGTTCGACTCGGAGGCGGAGGCGGCCGGACGGATCTCGGCGGTGGCGGCCACGGTCTGGCGCTGGGCGACGACAAAGCCCGACCCGCGGGAGTAGCGGGCCGGGCTCGGGGGACTGGGGCGCCGGGGGCTAGGCCGGAACGCCGGCCGGCTTCTCGGCGGGAGTCAGGTGGCGGGTCAGGAGCGCCTGCACCCGCTCGTCACTCATGCGGTCGGCCTGGGCATACAGGTCGGACCGGCTGGAGGACTGCAGGGAGGTGCTGGCCCAGACCGACCGGCGGTCGGCGCCCGTGCACCGGCAGCTGAGGACCAGCCGCCAGGCCTGGGTGTTCGCCACGCGCTCGGCGACCGGTGCCACCGTCCAGGTGGCCTCGCCTACCACGACTTCTTTCCAGGGCATCGTGAACTCAGGGGGTCCGAAGGGTCGGCGAAGGTGCAGGCCGGGACCGGGGCTGTCAAGATCCAGTCAGGCTGGATTCCCGGGGGCCGGGGAGGGGGATCGGCGCCGGGGACCCTCCTCCCGGGACCTCCCGCCCTCCCTGTCCGAGATACGCAGCCTCCCGGACGCCCTGCTCACCGGGCGCACGTGAGGCAAGAGCGGGGCCAGCGAGAACCACGGCCGCTTAGGGGGGACCGGGCGGGATTTCGGGGGCACTTCGGCCCCGGGGCGTCAGAGCCCCCACTGCACGATGCGCTTGAGGAGGCGCCCTGCCGGACCATGGAGGGCCTCGCGCCGGGAGAGGTTGGCCGCCCGGAGGAGACCCTCGCTCATGGTGGGGTATGGGTAGATGATCCCCGCGAGGTCGGCCAGCCGCAGGCGGCGGGTCAGGGCCAGGGTGGCGGTGGTGATGAGCTCCCCCGCCCCGGCGCCGACGATGGTGGCGCCGAGCAGCCGACCCCCGGGGGCTGGCGACGAGCTGCACAAAGCCCTCCGTGCGCCGGTCGGCGAGGGCACGGTCGAGGTCTGCCAGGGGGTACTGCCAGACCCGGTGCGGGATGCCCTGCCCCTCCGCCTCGGCGGCGGAGAGGCCGACCTGAGCCAGCTCGGGGTCGGTGTAGGTGACGCGGGGGACGGCGCCGTAGTCGGCGCGGGCCTTGAAGGGCGTGAGCGCGTTCCGCACCACCAGCTTGGCCTGATAATCGGCGACGTGGGTGAACTGGGGCCCGCCCGTCACGTCCCCCGCCGCCCAGATCCCGGGCACGGTGGTGCGAAGCCGGGCATCCACCGTGACGCCCGCCGCCGTCACGGCGACGCCCAGCGCCTCGAGCCCCAGCCCCTCCACCGCGGGGCGGCGGCCTGCCGCAACGAGGATCGCACCGACGGTCACGCGGCCGGGAGTCCCGTCGGCGGCGGTCCAGGCGAGGGTGTGTCCGCCAGCTTCACGAGCCACCTGCCCCAGGGTGACCCCAGTGTGGATGGTGACGCCGTCCCGGGCCAGCGCCGCCTGCACCACCGCCGCCGCACCGGCCTCCTCCTTCCCCAGGAGCCGCGGCGCCGCCTCGAGCAGGACCACCGGCACGCCGAGGCGCTGGAATGCCTGCGCCAGCTCCACGCCGATGGGCCCGCCGCCGATCACCGCCAGTGAGGCGGGCGTGTCCGTCAGCTCGAAGATGGTGTGGTGGGTGTGGGCGCCGGCCCCGGCGAGGCCGGGAATGGGCGGTAGCACCGGCCGCGAGCCGGTGGCGAGGACGATGCGGCGTGCGGTGAGGAGGCGGTCGCCGACGCGGACGGTGCGGGGGTCGGTGAGCGTGGCCGGCCCGAACACCACCTCGACGCCCAGGGCGCGGAAGCGGGCGGGATCGTCGTGGTGGCTCACCGCCCGGCGCGCGGCGCGGAGCGAGTCCATGACGGTGGGGAGGTCCACCGGCCTGGCCTTGCCGAGGAGGCCAAGGGCGCCGGCATCCCGGCGGACCTGGGCGGCGCGGGCGCTGGCGAGGAGCGCCTTGCTCGGCACGCAGCCGGTCCAGAGGCAGTCGCCGCCCAGGCGCTCGCGCTCCACCAACGCAACGCGGGCGCCCAGGTACGAGGCGCCCGCGGCGGTGACGAGCCCGGCGGTGCCGCCGCCGATCGCGATGAGGTCGAAGGCCTCGGCCACGCCTACTTCTTGACCAGCTCCTGGAAGCGGGCGCGGATGTCCCGGGTCACCGGGCCGATCTTGCCGGCACCGATGATGCGCCCGTCCACCATGCGGATCGGCGCCACTTCGGCGGCGGTGCCGGTGAGGAAGGCCTCGTCCGCGGTGTAGAGGTCGTAGCGGTTGAGCAGCGTCTCCCGCACCTGGTACCCGGCCTCGGTGGCGATCTCGATGATGGCGTCGCGGGTGACGCCCTTGAGGAGGCCGGCGTGCACCGCGGGGGTGGACAGCACGTTGTGCTTCCACACGAAGAGGTTCATGCCCGTGGCCTCGGCGATGTGGCCGGTGGGGTCGAGCATGATGGCGTCGTCGGCGCCAGCGTTGGTGGCTTCCACCTTGGCCAGGATGTGGTTCAGGTAGTTGAGCGACTTGACCCGCGGCGACAGCGCCTCACGATGATTGATCGGCGTGCCCGCGGTGACCAGCGTCAGCCCCTGCTCGTAGCGCTCCGGCGCCCAGATGGCGATGGTGTCGAAGATGATGATGATGGACGGCCGCGGGCACTTGCGGGGATCCAGGCCGAGGTCGCCGACGCCGCGGGTGATGACGTGGCGCAGGTAGCCCTCGGTGAGGCCCGCCCGCTTCACGCCCTCGGTGGTGATGGCGATCATCTCCTCGCGCGGCATCGGCACGACCATGTTGATGGCCTGGGCCGAGTCGTACAGCCGGTCCACGTGCTCCGCCAGCCGGAAGGTCTTCCCCCCGTAGACGCGCATGCCCTCGAAGACGCCGTCGCCGTAGAGGAGGCCGTGGTCGTAGACCGAGACCTTGGCGTCGTCCTTGCCGAGCCACTGGCCGTCGAGATAGATGAGCGTCACGTCGTGTCCTGTGTGCGGGTTCTGCGGCTTCGGGCGTGCTTCGGGGCCCGGCGGGGCGCCGGGAATGTCGCGGGAGCGTCGGAGCTTTGGAAGGGGGCGCGTGGCGGGGCTCTTCCGGGGGGCGTCTTCCGGATGTAGATACCGGGACGAGCGGCCGGCTGGTCGCTCCCCCCGGGCATGAGGGCGGTGGGACTCGAACCCACTACCTAGAGATTAAAAGTCTCTTGCTCTACCTGTTGAGCTACGCCCCCCGAGTGGCCAAACGTGGGGGAGCCGGTGGGGAAACTCAAGGCCAGCCGCCCCGGAGGCGCCGATGCGCACCACCCTCGCACTGCTCGCCGCTGCTCTCGGGACCCGGTGTTGCGGCCGCGCAGGGCCGCGCGGATGACCGCTGGCAGGTGGGCCTCGACGGCGGGGGCTTCCTCTGGGACATCCGCCTGGTCCGCCTGACGGGGGACTCGCTGGTCTTCCGGCAGGCCGATACGCTCGGCGTCGTGCGCGTGGAGCGCATCCGCGAACTGCGCCTCATCCGCAAGTCGGAGATGCGCATGGGCGAGGGAGCGGGCGCCGGCGGCGCCATGAGCGCGCTGCTCGGGAGCGACGACGAAGTCTATGACCTCGTGGCGCTCGACTTCGCGGGACGGATCCGCGCCATCCAGCAGGTCTTCCTGGTGCACCCGCCGGCCTCGCCCTGAAGGGGGGGCCCGCTCCCCGCGGCGTCCCGGCCGCGGCATCGTTCTCCTGCCGCGGCCTGCCAGCCGCAACCGATCCCACCCCGTGCGTGGATGCCGAGGTTCGTGGCGTCCGGAAGGCCTGTGCATGCCCCCATCACGCCCCTCCGCCAAGAAGGCCACGCGCACCTCGCAGGGCACCAAGCGCGTCAGCGACGAGATCCCGACCCCGCCGCCGCGCGTGACGCTCATCGTGGGAACGGATACGGGGGTGGGCAAGACGTGGGTGACCACGGCCGTCGCGCGGGCGCTCCAGGCGGCGGGGCAGCCGGTGGTGGCCGTCAAGCCGATCGAGACCGGTGTCAGCGACCCCGCCAATCCCGGGGAGGACGGCATCCGCCTCGCGGAGGCCACGGGCCAGGCGGGGCCGATGCGGGCGTTGATCCGCCTGACACATCACGTGGCGCCGGCCATCGCCGCGGACCTCGGGAGCCATCCCATCGACTACGACGACCTGGTGGCCCGGATCCGCGCCATCGCCACCCCGGGCACCGAGCTGCTGGTGGAGGGCACCGGCGGGCTCCTGTCGCCGCTCACCTGGAGCGACAACCACCTCGACCTGGCGCACAGCCTCGACGCCAAGGTGCTGCTGGTGGCGGCCGACCGCCTCGGCACCATCAGCCATACCCTGATGGCGCTCCGGGTCCTCGCCACCGAGAAGATCCCGGTGCTCGGCGTGGTGCTGAACCAGCCGGGCCCGCGGGACGAGAGCAGCCGCTTCAACGCCAGCGCGCTGACCCGCCTCGCCGATCCGGTGCCCGTGGTCACCATGCCCCACCTGAACGACGAGGCGCAGGCCGCGGAGGCGGTGAAGGAAGTGGCCGGCTGGCTACTGCCCTAGGCGGGCGCGCTCGGCCTCGAGGTCCTGGCGCACGGCGGGTTCGAGGGGGCGGCGGAGCAGCAGGTCGAGCACGGCGCGCCGGTCCGCGGGACTGAGCGCGCCGAAGCTCTTGAGGACCCGCCGCCGGATCCCCTCCACCGGCGAGGTGGCGCTGGCGAAGAGCCGCGCGAGCGGGTCGGGCGCCCCGCCGGCCGCGAGCGCCAGCAGCGTGGCCGGCGCGTCCTCGAGCCGGCCGATGGCGGCCTGCACGGCGTCCGCCAGCGCCACGTCCCGCCGCCGGGCGATGGCCGCGAGCGCCGCGCCCCCCACCTGCTCCAGGTAGGACGGCACGGCGAGCGCCTCGCGCAGCAGCGCCGGCGCGCCCGCCGAGTCCGCCTGCGCGAGCGCGCCCACCACCGCCGCCCGCACGGCATAGCTCGAGTCCCCGCGCCACGCCCCCCGGAGCGCCGCCACCACCGTATCCTCCCGGAAGCTCCCGAGCCCCGCGGCGGCGGCCGCGCGCACCACCGCCGCGGTGTCGCGGAGGGCGGTGAGCAGCGCGGCCCGGACGGCCGGGCTGGTCCGTCCGCCGAGGGCCTCCACCGCCTCCCGCCGCGTGAACACCTCCGGGTGGGTGACGGCCCGCACCAGGGCCGCCTCCGCCTCGGCATCCCCGGGCCGCCCGGCGAGCTCGCCGATCGCCCAGGTGCGGCCCCACAGGTCCGCCTGCTGCTCCACCTGCCGGGCGAGCCAGGCGGTGGGCTGGGGGAAGCTCAGGGTCTTCAGCATCCGGTTGCCCTCGTCGAAGAGCACGTAGGCCGGCGGGCCGGTGACGCCCGGCAGCTCCACGACCTGCTCCCGCGCCGTCAGCTCCACGTCGGCCACCCGGTCGCCGGCCGGGGTGCCCACGCGCACCCGGACGCGGCCGCGGAACGCCTCGGGCACCTCGTAGCGCAGGCCGGTGCTGTCGGCGGGCAGGGTGTCGCGCTGGGTCTGGCGCACGGTGAGGCGGAGCACCGCGGCCGCCGAGTCCCACTGGGCGGCCACGGCCAGGTCGGGATGGCCGGCGCGGTAGACCCACTGGGCCCAGAACCAGGCGAGGTTCTGGCCGGTGGCCTCGAGGATGGCCTGGCGGAAGTCATCGCTGGTGGCGCCGCGGCCGTGCTGCCGCTCGAGGTACCGCTGCACGCCCGCCCAGAAGCGCTGGTCACCGAGCTCGGCGCGGAGCATCTCCAGGACCAGCGAACCCTTGGGGTAGATGTTGTTGGAGCCGTCGGAGGCCAGCGGCATGCGCCGGCGCCGGTCCTGGCGGAGGTAGTTGCGGTAGTCGTCGAGGTAGTAGTCCTCCGCCGCGGCGGGCCCCTCGCGCCCGCGCCAGTACTGGCCGGGCATGAACTGGGCGAAGCCCTCGTTGAGCCACATGTTGGCCCAGTTGGCGGTGGTCACCCAGTCGCCGAACCACATGTGCGCCAGCTCGTGCGGCACCAGGAGCTGGCGGTACCAGGGCCGGTCGCGGAGGGCGCGCCGGTCGGGGAACCAGTCGGCGAGGGTGGTGGCGGTGACGTTCTCCATCCCGCCGAAATGCTCCGTGACCGTGGTCTGCGCATAGCGCTTCCACGGGTAGGGCACCCCCGTCAGGCGGGAGTACACCTCGATGATGTCGGGCGTGAAGCCGAAGGCGGCGCGGACGCGGGCGCTGTCGGCCTGGGTGGGGTAGACGTTGTACTCCAGCCGCACTCCCTTCCACCGGTCGGTGAAGGTCACGAGCGGCGCCACCACCAGCGACACCAGGTAGCTCACCGCGGGCTGGTCCATGTGCCAGTGGAAGGTGCGGGTGCCGTCCGCGTTGCCGGCCTCCCGGAGCAGCGTGCCGTTGCCGATGGCGCGCATCCCGGCCGGCGCCGTCACCACGAGCTCCCAGGTGAGCGGGTCGTTCGGGAAGTCGTAGGTGGGGAACCAGTGATGGTTCTCCATGGCCTCGCCCTGGCTCCAGAGCTGGCGGGGGCGGGCGGGCGCGAAGCTGTCGGCCTCGAAGAAGCGGAGGCCGTGGCCGCCGAGGACCCGCCCGTGGTAGGCAATCACGAAGCGCGCCGTGTCCCCCAGCGCCAGCGGGCGCGGGAGGCGCACCACCAGCGTGTCCCGGGTGTGCCGCCAGGCGAGGGCCGGCCCCGCGGGGGCCACGGGGCGGCGCGCCGGCACAGCGCGCGCCAGCGGGATGGGGGTGGCCGCCGCCAGCGCCTGCACCGAGTCGACCCGCAGCAGGTCCCCGGCATCGAGGATCACCGAGTCGAAGCCGGGCCGCAGCGCCCGCAGCGTCACCTCCACCCGGCCGCGGAAGCTCTGGTCCTCCCACCGGAAGTCGCCGAGCGCGATGCGCTGGTGCACCAGGTCGTAGTCGTGCGAGCGGCTGTCCTGTCCGGTGGCGATGCGCTCGGTGTTGGACTGGGCGGCCAGTGGCGCCGCGAGGAGCGTGAGGAGGAGCAGCGAGCGGCGCATGGGGGCGAACGGGGTGGGGGTGCGAGGGGAGCTGCGGGGCGCCGGCCCTACAGCGGCAGTGCCATCTGGCTCACCGGGGCAAAACTCCGCCGGTGGTGCCGGGTGGGGCCGAGGCGCTGGAGCGCCCCGGTGTGCTCCCCGGTGCCGTAGCCGGCGTTGCGCTCCCAGCCATAGCCGGGGTACCGCGTGGCCAGGCGCTGCATCAGGTGGTCGCGCACTTGCTTGGCCACGATGCCGGCGGCGGCCACGCTGAAGCAGAGGCGGTCGCCCTCGACCAGGGCATCATGCTCGTAGCCGCACTCGGGCATGGGGAGGCCGTCGAGGAGGATGGCGACGGGCACGGCGGGATCGAGCGCGGCCCGCGCCCGGGTGATCGCCCGGCGCATGGCGAGCGCCGTGGCCACCCGGATGTTGAGGCGGTCGATCTCCCGCACCGAGGCCGCCGCCACGGCGACGGTGACGGCGCGGGCCAGGATCTTCGGCACCAGGGCGGCGCGGCGGGCGGCCGGCAGCGTCTTGCTGTCCCGCACCCCGCGCAGCCGCACCACGTGGGGGGGAAAGACGGCGGCCGCAGCCACCACTGGACCAGCCAGGGGGCCGCGGCCGACTTCGTCCACACCGATGAGGTAGGCCTGACGGTCCCAGGCGGCCACCTCCCGGTCCAGCGAGGGGGTCTGGGGCATGGCTGCCCCGCGACCTCAGGCGTTCTCGCGCTTCTCGCGGATGCGCGCGGCCTTGCCGCTGACGTGGCGCAGGTAGTACAGCTTGGCCCGGCGCACCCGGCCCCGCCGCACCACCTCGATCGAGGCGAGGCTCGGCGAGTGGAGCGGGAACACGCGCTCGACGCCGACGCCGGCCGAGACCTTGCGGACCCGGAACGTCTCGTTGATCCCGCCGCCCCGGCGGCCCATGCACAGCCCCTCGAACGCCTGCAGGCGCTCCTTGTCTCCCTCGCGGACCCGCACCATGACCTTCAGGGTGTCGCCCGGGTTGAACGCCGGGATGTCCGTCTTCAGGCCCTCGCGGGCCACCGCCGCAATCCGCTCCATCGCAACCTCTCCTTGTCTCTGGCGCCCGTCGTGCGCGCGCCCGCTGGGGCGCGCCTACGCCTGCCGCGCCTCGTAATCCGCCCAAAGGTCCGGGCGCCGTTCCCGTGTGAGGCGTTCCGCCTCGGCCTGTCGCCATGCGGCGATGGCCGCATGATTGCCCGAGAGGAGCACCTCCGGGACCGTCCGGCCCGCATACTCCGGGGGCCGGGTGTAGCTCGGCGGGCTCAGGAGCCCGTCGTAGTGCGAATCGCTGCTGGCCGACTCGTGGTCGCCCAGGGCGCCGGGGAGGAGGCGCACCACCGCATCGATGATGCAGAGCGCCGCCGGCTCCCCGCCCGTCAGCACGAAGTCCCCGAGGGAGACTTCCTCCGTGGCGAGGCCCTCCGCCACCCGCTGGTCCACGTCCTTGTAGTGGCCGCAGAGGATCGTGAGCCGGTCCCCGAGCGACCACCGCACCGCATCGGCGTGGGCAAAGCGCTTCCCCCGTGCCGACATGAGGAGGATGGGCCCGCGTCGGCTCTCCTCGTCCAGCGTGGCCGCGGCCTCGAAGAACGGGCCGGGCTTGAGAACCATCCCGGCGCCACCGCCGTACGGATAGTCGTCCACCGTCTGGTGCCGGTCGTGCGTGAAGTCGCGCAACTGCACCAGGTGATACTGCACCTTCCCCGCTGCCGCCACCCGCCCCGGGATGCTCGCCGCCAGGTACGGGGCGATGGCCTCGGGAAACAGCGTGACGACGTTGATCCGCATCCCTACTCCAGGTCCACCAGGCCGTCGGGGAGGTCCACCTCGAGCACCCGCGCCTCCCGCTTCACCGCCCGCACGAACTCCTTCCGGAACGGCAGCAGGAACTCGCGCTTCGGCCCCTGGACCTGGAGCGTGAGGCCGGCGGGGAGGTCGAAGAGGCTGGTGACCAGCCCGAGCGCCGTCCCGTCCACCGACCGCACCGCGAACCCCTCGAGCTCGTGGAGGTAGACCTCGCCCTCCGCCGGCGGGGTGAGCTCCCCGGCGGGGGCGCCGAGGAACTGGCCGCGCCACGTGTCGAGGATGTCCCGCGCCTCCACGTCCCGGAACTTCACCAGCCACTCGCGGTGGTAGCCCCGGCTCTTCTCGACGACCACCGGCTCGCCCAGCACCTCGCCGTCGAGGCCGAGCCGCACCAGCTGCCGGCCGGGGGCGAAGACCGTGTCGGGCTGGTTGGTCAGGGGGAAGATGGCGTAGTCCCCCTTGAGCCCATGCGGCTTGCGGAGGCGCGCCACCGCGAGGTAGCGGGCGCCTCCCGCGTCCGTCACGCCTTCGGCGCCGCCGCGATCACGCCGGCCCGCTCGAGGATCGCGCGGACCGTGTCCGTCGGCATCGCGCCCTTGGCGAACCAGGCCTTGGCCGCCTCGACATCGAGCTGGACCTTCTGCTCGGCCTTCTCCGCGCGGGGATCGTACGTCCCGATGGTGGCCACGAAACGGCCATCCCGCGGGCTGTCCTTGTGCGCGACGACGATCCGGTAGAGCGGGATACCCTTCCGCCCGACGCGGCGGAGACGAATGCGAGCAGCCATGAGACCAGCCTTTGTGATTCCTGCACGCTCTCATCGCGACCGAAGTGTCGCGCCGGGATCGAGCGCACTCCAAACGTCCCGAACATTTTCTTTCGCCACCGAGGGCCGCCTGTAGGCGGCCCCTACGAAATCAAATCCGCATCGTACGCGCAGCCCTGGGCCGCGCCTCGAGATCAGCGCCCGAACATCCCCGGCCCGGGGCCCTTGCCGAAGGGCAGACCGCGCAGCCCCTTCGCCCCGCCCTTCATCAGCTTCTGCATCTGCTTGAACTGCGTCAGCAGCTGGTTCACTTCCTGCACCGTCCGGCCCGCGCCCTTGGCGATCCGGAGCCGCCGCGACCCATTGATGAGGTCCGGGTCGGCCCGCTCCTTGGCGGTCATCGAGAGCACGATGGCCTCGATGTGCTTGATGCGCTTTTCATCCACGTTGGCCGCCTGGAGCATCTGCGGGTTCACGCCCGGCAGCATCCCCAGCACGTTCTTGAGCGGCCCCATGCTCTGCATCTGCTTCATGGCGGCGAGGAAGTCCTGGAGGTCCAGGCCCTTCTTGGACACCGCCTTCCTGGCCAGCTTCTCCGCCTCCGCCGCGTCGACCGTGGCCTGCGCCCGCTCGACCAGCGTGAGGATGTCGCCCTTCTGCAGGATCCGGCCGGCGAGCCGGTCGGGCCGGAAGGGCTCGAGCGCGTCGAGCTTCTCCCCGGTGCCGATGAACTTGATCGGCGCCTGCGTCACCCCGTAGATGGAAAGGGCGGCGCCACCCCGGGCGTCGCCGTCCATCTTGGTGAGGATCACGCCCGTGAGGCCCAGGGCCTCGTGGAACCCGCTGGCGATCCGCACCGCGTCCTGCCCCGTCATCCCGTCGGCCACGAGCAGGATCTCGTGCGGCTTCACCGCCGCCTTGAGCGCCTTGAGCTCGTCCATCATGCCGGCGTCGATCTGCAGCCGGCCCGCAGTGTCCACCAGGACCGTGCGGGCCCGCGCCTTCCCCGCCGCCTCGATGCCGCGCCGGACGATGCCCCCCACGTCCGTGACGCCCGGCTCCGCATGGCAGCCGACCTGCACCTGCCCCGCCAGCGTCACCAGCTGGTCCACCGCGGCGGGACGATAGACGTCCGCCGCCACGAGGAACGGCGCCTTCTGCTCCAGCTTGAGGCGCTTGGCCAGCTTGCCCGCCGTCGTCGTCTTGCCCGAGCCCTGGAGGCCCACCAGCAGGATGACCGTCGGCGGCACCGACGCAAAGGCCAGCGGCGCCTGCTTCTCGCCGAGCAGCGCCACCAGCTCGTCGTAGACGATCTTCACCAGCTGGTCGCCGGGGCGGACCGCCTTCAGGAGCTGCGTGCCGGTGGCCCGCTGCTCCACGCGTTCGAGGAACTGCCGCGTGAGGTCGAAGCTGACATCAGCTTCGAGCAGCACCCGCCGGATCTCCCGGAGCCCTTCCTTGACCGCTTCCTCGGTGAGGACGCCGCGCCCGGTGAGCTTCTGGAGCGCCGCGGTAAGTCGGGCGGACAGCTCGTCGAACATAAGCCCCCGAAAATAGAGGGCTTAGACCCTTGCGGCAAGTCGCGGAGTGGCGCGCGCGGCACGCCCGGGATCCTCCGCCGGGCCATTGCTGTTCCAAAACGAACCGTGGACGGTCCCGGGAGGGAGTCGAGGTCGGGGGGTCCTCAAGGAAGGGGCCCTGGGGGCTCGGACCGGGCCCGGTCCGTCCCCGGGAGGGCCCCGGAAGACCGGGCAGCCGGGGATCGAGGGCCCGCCGGTCTCACCTGAAGCCCCGACGGTCCCCGGGTGCGGCCACGACCCGCCGGGCCGCCCGGACGACGGGGCAGCGGGCCGAGGGGCAGCGGCGGCTTGCGTGGCGCAGGGAGGAGCCGGGTGGGCGCCCGGGGGGGGCAGGCGGGCAGCGCGGGAGGGTGCGGGTCGGCGGGCGGGGGCCTGTGTCAGGCGCGCCGCGCCCAGTCGCCGCCGGGCGATGCGCGTCGGGATGTACCGGTCCGCGTCGGAATGTTGACACATCGATGAGGTGCCGGCCTTACCGTAGCTCCACCCCCAACTCCCAGGAGCTGCCATGAAGACCGCCCTGCCCTTCCCCCTGCCCGAGCCGGAGCACGAAGACGACGCCATCCGCGTGGCCGACGCGCTCGCCGAGGCCATGCTGCACGGCCCGCGGGCCGCGGTGGCCACCGCGCGCGGGTTCTCCGATCACGAGCTGCGGCTCGGCCTCGACTTCGTGGCCTCGGTCCTCGAGGTGGCCTCGAGCTCGGCGCGCGCCATCAGCACCGTGCTGGTGGAGCGCGGTCCCTCCGGCGGCCGCCCCACGCTTCACTGAGGCTGGGAGATCACCACCGGGGCCAGGTGCCGCCAGCCGGCCCACGGCTGCGGAGCGATCACCACCCGCGTGGCGGGCATGCCGCCGAGGGCGATCGGCTTCACCTCGAGGCGGTAGCCCAGTGGCCGACGCGCCTCGAGCCGGGTGCCGGCGCCTCCCTCGAAGCGGGTCCGGGCGGTGGTGTCGTCCCAGGCGATGTACCAGAGCATGGCGGGACCGTCGGGGGTCTCGTACACGCGGAAGCGGTCGCCGCCCCAGCCCAGCGCCAGCGGTGTCCCGATCTCCGCGGTGGGGGCCAGGTTGTTGAGCTCAGCCACGAGCACCCGCATCTCGAACTCGCCCAGCACGTCCTCATACAGGATGCCGGACTCCTCCGCGGCGAAGCGGAGGGTGATGGGCTGGTCACCCCGGCCGTAGCGGTGCGGATTGAGGATCTGCTCGGTGGACACCGGCATGCGGGGCCCGTACGGCTGCGTGTCGCGAAGTTCCGAGCCGCGCCACCAGCGGATGAAGTCGGCCCCGGCCAGGTACGGGAAGATGATGCTCTCCCGGAGCAGCCGAGGCGCCTTGGTGAACACCGGCATCTCGGCCTGCTGCTTGCGGAACTGGTCGCGGTAGGTCTCCCAGAACTCCGGCATGGCAAAGAGGTTCTGGTCGGGCACCATCACCTGCAGGCCCGAGAGCGTGGCCTGCCCCTCGAGGATGGACTGGGCGGCGGTGAGGCGATCGTTGTCGCCCGACTGCCGCATGAGGGAGTCGAGATCCAGGTACTGGTGCTGCAGGGCGTGCACCAGTTCGTGCGCCACCACCGTCTTCAGGATGGTGTAGTCGGCGGTGGGCACGACGAAGAGCATGGTGGAGTCGGGCTCATAGTAGCCCACCACCTGCTCGGTGAAGAGGTCCAGCAGCAGCGCGCGGAGGTCCAGGCTGTCCGGCAGGAGCCCCAGCAGGCGGTACGTGGCCTGCAGGCCGCGCGCCTTCTCGGGCGGGAGTTCCTGGTCCAGCTTGGCCATGAGGTAGGCGCGCACCTGGTCGTGGGTGCGCACCGCCGCCCTTGGCGGGGTCTTGAAGGTGAGGCCGGTGGCGCGCTCCACCGCCGGACGGAGACTGTCCACGAGGAACGTCACCTTGTCCGGGTTGTTCATCGGCGGGCGGCCCCGGCAGGCGGCTCCCCCGAGGAGGAGCGCCGCCACCAGGGCGCCGCGGATCAGGCCTGCAGCACGAACATTCGATACCATGCGATGATCTCGGGCCCGGCCAGCCAGGTGATGGCCGCGCCAATTGCGAGGAAGATCCCGAAGGGGACCAGTTTCTCCTTGCCCATCAGGGAGAGCGGCCCGAAGACCAGCGTACCGGTCACCGCGCCCAGGAACACTGTCAGGAACACGCCCTTCCAGCCCACGAAGGCGCCGACCATGGCCATCATCTTGATGTCGCCGCCACCCATGGCCTCCTTCTTGGCGAGCTTGCTGCCCGCCACGCCGAGGCCCCAGAGGAGGAGAAACCCCGTGGCCGCCCCGGCGAGGGCCTGCAGCACCGCCGCGAACCCGCCGAGGAAGCTGAGCGCGATGCCCACCACCAGCCCGCCGAGCGAGAACTCATCCGGGATGATGTACTCGCGGGCATCCGTCATGGCGATGCCCAGGAGGATGGTCCCGAAGACGGCGCCGGAGAGTGTCTCGGCCGACGGGCCAAAGCGCCAGGCCAGGAAGCCCCAGATCAGCGCCGTCCCCAGTTCTACCAGCGGATACTGGATGGAGATCCCTGTGCCGCAGCGGCGGCAGCGGCCCCGGAGCAGGAGCCACGACACGATCGGGATGTTGTCGTACCAGGCAATGAGCTGGCCGCAGCCGGGGCAGCGGGACCGCGGGCTCACCACCGACTGCTCGGCCGGCCAGCGGAGGATGCAGACGTTGAGGAAGCTGCCGAGCATGGCCCCCAGCACCCCGGCCAGGAGGGCCAGCAGGAGTTCACCGCTCACCGGTCACCTCGTAAAGGAAGATCCCGGCGGCCACCGCCACGTTGAGTGACTCCACCCCGCCCGCCAGCGGAATGGACACCGTTCGGGCGGCCGCCGCCAGCAGTTCCGGGCGGAGCCCCGCGCCCTCGTTGCCGAGGAGCAGCGCCACCGGCCCGTCCCGCCGCACCGCGCGCAGTGGCTCGCCGTCCATGGCGGCGGCCCAGAGCGGGAGCTGGTGCCGGCCGGCCCAGGCCAGGAACTCCTCCGGCGTGGCCGACACCGCGGGGAGGCGGAAGAGCGCCCCCATGCTGCCGCGAAGGGCCTTGGGGCTGGTGAGGTCGGCGGTGCCGGTCAGTGTCACGAGTCCTGCCGCACCGAGGCCGAGCGCGGCGCGCGCCACGGCGCCCACATTGCCGGGATCCTGCACGCCGTCGAGCACCAGGACCACGGCACGCGGGTCCAGCGCCACCTGGTCCAGGGTCCAGGCGGCCGGCTCGATCACGGCCACCACCCCCTGCGGGTGCTCCGTGTCGGCCAGGGTGGCGAGGTCAGCGTCGCTCACGACTTCCACCGGCACGGCCTGCGCCTCGAGGCGGGATTTGAGCGCGGCACCGCGGGGGGTACCTTCCAGCGCCGGGGCCACCGCCGCGCCCCGGAGTCTCACGCCGGCGGCGAGCGCCTCCTCCACGAGACGCACCCCCTCGGCGAGCGTGAGCCCGCGCCGCTCGCGCGCCTTGCGGCGGTGGAGGTCCCGCATCGTGCTGATCAGCGACACGCCCGCATCCTTCCCATGAAGATTGCCTGCACCATTGCCTCGTCCGATTCCGGCGGCGGCGCCGGGATCCAGGCGGACCTCAAGACGTTCCACCAGTTCGGGGTGTTCGGCACCAGTGCGCTGGTGGCGCTCACGGCGCAGAACACCCGCGGCGTCACCGGCGTGCACGTGGCGCCGGAGGCATTCATCACGGCGCAACTCGACGCCCTGGCCGGCGACCTGCCCCCCGCGGCGATCAAGACCGGCATGCTCGCCACGGCGCCGCACGCGCGGGTGGTGGCGGAGGGCATCGCGCGGCACCAGTGGCGCGAGTATGTCTGCGACCCGGTGATGATCGCCACCTCCGGTGACCGGCTGCTGGACCCGGCGGGCGAGGCGGTCTATCGCGAGGCGCTGGTGCCGCTGTCGCGGCTGGTGACGCCCAACCTGGACGAGGCCGCGGTCCTGGTGGGCTTCCCCGTCACCGACCCGGAGAGCATGCTGGCCGCCGGCCAGGCCCTGCTCCGGCTGGGCGCGCGCGCGGCGCTGGTGAAGGGCGGCCACCTCACCACGTCGCGCCTGGTGGACCTGCTGGTGACCCCCGAGGGGGTGCGGCGCTACGAGCACGACCGCCTCAGCACCACCTCCACCCACGGCACCGGCTGCACCCTGTCGGCCGCGATCACCGCGGGCCTCGCGCTGGGGCGGGACCTCGAGCGGTCGGTCACCGATGCGCTCGACTTCCTGCAGCGCGCCCTCCGCAGTGCCCCGGGACTCGGCCGCGGCCATGGGCCGCTGAATCATATGGTGAAGGCGCCGAAACCGTAGGGGCGCGCCCGCCCCGGCGCTAGAGCGCCGCCACCACCCCGGTGATGATCGCCTCCACCGCCGCGCCGGCCGTGCGGCCCGCCGCCATGACTTCCTCGTGGGAGAGCCGCTCGCCCGTGGTGCCGGCGGCCGCGTTGGTGATCACCGAGAGCCCGAGGCAGCGCATCCCCCGCGCCCGTGCCGCCATCACCTCCTGCACCGTGGACATCCCCACCGCATCGGCCCCGAGCCGCTCCAGCATGCGGATCTCGGCGGGCGTCTCGTAGCTCGGTCCCATCAGCCCCGCATACACGCCATCCTCGAGCCGGATGCCCGCCATCCTGGCCACGCGATGTGCCAGCGCGCGCAGTCCCGCATCGTACGGCGCCGACATGTCGGGAAACCGCTCCTCACCGTCAACCACGTGCCCGACGAGCGGGCTGCGGAAGCTGAGGTTGACCTGGTCCGCGAGCAGCATGAGCGTGGGCGGCCGGAAGCTCCGGCGGATGCCGCCCGCCGCATTGGTGAGGAGCAGGGTGCGGATGCCGAGCCCGGCGAAGGCGCGCACCGGCAGCGCCACGGTGGCGCCGGCATGCCCCTCATAGGCATGAAAGCGCCCAGCCTGACACAAGACCACCCGTCCCCCCAGCCGCCCCAGCAGCAGCTCCCCGGCGTGCCCCGGCACGTCCGGCCGGGCGAAGCCGGGGATGGCGGCGTAGTCGAGCCGGCGCGCGTCCTCGAGCCGGGCCGCGAGGCCGCCGAGCCCCGACCCCAGGACCAGCGCCGCCTCCGGCCGTGCCTCGCCGAGCCAGGGGCGGAGCACGGCGAGCGCGGCGGCGAGGGAACTCACGCGAGCATGCCCGCGATGGCCGCCGACGTGAAGGCGGCGAGGTTGCCCGCGATCATCGCCCGGAGCCCGAAGCGGGCGATCTCGCCGCGCCGTTCCGGCGCCAGCCCGCCGATCCCCCCGATCTGGATGGCGATGCTGCCGAGGTTGGCAAAGCCGAGCAGCGCGTAGGTGAGGATGAGGGCGCTCCGCGGCTGCATCGCGACGCCGGCCCCCAGGTCCCGGGCGAACTGGGCGTACGCCACGAACTCGTTGAGCGCGGTCTTGAGGCCGATCATCCCGCCCACGTAGGGGGTGTCCTGCCACGGCACGCCGAGCACCCACGCCACCGGGCGGAGCAGCTGGCCCAGCCCCCACTGGAGGCTCAGCTGCTCCAGGCCCACCAGCCCGCCCACCCAGCCGAGGCCCGCGTTGAGCAGCGCCACCAGGGCGATGAACGCGATGAGCATGGCCGCCACGTTGATCGCCAGCTGCACCCCCTGCAGCGCGCCCGCGGCGGCGGCGTCGATGACGCTGGCTTCCGTGCGCTCGAGGTGGGCCGAGCGGCCGCCCCGGGTGACGGGCTCCCCCGTCTCCGGCTCCATGATCTTGGCGAGGTACAGGCCGGCGGGCGCGTTCATCACGCTGGCGGCGATGAGGTGCCCCGCGATGCCCGGCAGCACGCCGGAGAGCATCCCCACGTAGGCCGCCATCACCCCGCCCGCCACGGTGGCGAAGCCGCCGGTCATCACCGCGAAGAGCTCGGAGCTGGTGAATTGCCGCACGAACGGCTTCACCAGCAGCGGCGCCTCGGTCTGCCCCAGGAAGATGTTGCCTGAGGCCGAGAGGGTCTCGGCGCCGGAGGTGCGCAGGGTCCGCTGCATCACCCACGCGATGCCGCGCACCACGAGCTGCATGAGGCCCAGGTGATACAGGACCGACATGAGGGCGGAGAAGAACACCAGCGTGGGCAGCACGCTGAAGGCCAGGAAGGCGCCGGTCTGCGCCGTCATGCGGGCGCCCGGGCACGGCCCCGGCTCGCAGGCCACCGGCACCGCATTGTCCACCAGGTTGCCGAAGACGAAGCGGGCCCCCTCCTGCTGGAACGCCAGCAGCCGGGTGACCGCGTGCCCCGCCCCGTCGAACGCCGCGCGCCCCGTGCCGGTCTTGAGGATGAGGAGCGCGAACACCACCTGCAGGCCCACGCCCGCACCCACCAGCCGCCAGTTCACCCGCGCCCGGTTGGAAGAGAGCGCCAGGGCCACCCCGAGCATCGCGGCCACGCCCGCGACGCCCATGAGCCGCTCGGCGAGCGGCACGTCCAGGCCCGCCTGCAGCGCCGCAAACCGCTCCGCCGCCTGCAGCAGCATCAGGCCTCCGTCCGGAAGGCGCGGTCCGCCTCGGCGCCGAGGCGGGCGCGGTCGGCCTCGGGCAGGAACGCGGCGGCGAAGCCGTTGCGGACCAGGGTGCGGAGCTCCGGCTCCGTCAGGCGGAGCGCGGTGGCGCCAAGGGCATACTCGGAGGAGAGGGTCACGTCGCTCATCAGCCAGTTGTCGGAGCAGAGCGTCACCACGAGCCCCTCGTCGAGGTAGCGGCGCAGCGGGTGATGGGCCGGGTCGGGCACCACCCGGGTCTGCACGTTGGAGGTGAGGCAGATCTCGACGGGAATGCGGTGGTCGCGCACGTGGGCCAGCAGCGCCGGATCCTCATGGATCCGTGTCCCATGGCCGATGCGGCCGGCCTGGCAGGTCTCCAGCGCCTCCCACACCGAGGCGGGGCCGGCGGCCTCCCCCGCGTGCACCGTCACCGCGAGCCCTCCCCGCGCCGCCACGGCGAAGGCCTCCGCGTGCGGCGCCGCGGCATGATGCGCCTCGCCCCCGGCGATGTCGAAGGCCACGACGCCGAGGTGCCGGAGCCGCACGGACGCCTCGGCGATCTCGAGGGAGAGGTCGGGATCGAAGTGCCGGAGGGTGCAGTTGATGATGCTGGCCCGAATGCCGAACTCGGCCTCCCCGCGGGCCAGGCCGCGGCGCTCGGCCGCGAGCACCTCGTCGAGCGTGAGGCCCAGGGCGGTGCTGAGCGCGGGGCAGTAGCGCACCTCGAGCAGCCGCACCCCGTCCGCCGCGGCGTCGGCGGCCATCTCGTAGGCGACCCGGGCAATGGCGTCCGGGTCCTGCAGCACCGCCACCGTCCAGCGGAAGCGGGCCAGGTAATCGTCGAGGTTGCGGGCGTCGTCCACCCGCATGGCGCGGCGCAGGGTCTCCGGGTCGGCGGCCGGCAGCTCCACGCCGGCCGCCCGGCCCAGCTCCAGCAGCGTGGCCGGCCGGAGCGAGCCGTCGAGGTGAACGTGCAGCTCCGCCTTCGGGAGCGCCCGGAAGCGCTCAACTCCCCGCATCGTCCTCCGCGGCGCCGCGGCGGCTCGCGCGGGTGACGCGCAGGATGGCGCCGGCCGCCAGCGGCTCACCGAGCGGCACGGGCAGGCCGCGCGCGTCGGTGACGAGGGCCTCGCCCGCGTCGCAGGCGGGGAGCAGCTCAGGGGCGCCCGCCTGCACGGCATCACGCGCGGTGGCGCCAGGAGCGAGCGGGATGGTGCGGGCGTTCACGAAGACGGGCATGGTCATGATGGTCAGCGGCGGGGAACCAGCCGGCGATCCTCGGCCGGCGTCACGGGTTGGGGCAGCGCGCGCAGGTAGTCGCCGAGCGCCTCGGCCGGCAGGCGCGCGCTCCGCACCACGGGCCAGCGCCGGAGGTTGCCCGGGGTGCGGCAGCCGCGGGACGCACTGCAGTTGCCGGCACCGAGGGGGAAGAGGGAGTCGGCCTCGAGGAGCGCGGCACTCAGGGCCACGAGATAGGTCCGCCCGCGGTCCAGCCGGTCGCCATTGCTCAGGCGGATGGCGCGGACGCGGGAGTAGGCGCGGCGGGTGCTGTCGTACTCGATGCGGAGCCCGGCCACCTCGCAGCAGCGCGCCCCGGCCACCAGGTTCTCGGCCAGCGCCTCGAGGTCGGCGCCGCTCATCCGGAGGGCCAGCAGCGCGCCCTCACCCGGGACGGCGCGGGCCAGCTGGCGCGGCGTGGTGACCCCGGCCGGCAGCCGGGCCACCCCCTCGGCCACGCCGGCCACGGCCACGTCGGCGCGGAGCGCGCGGCGGTACGCATCCGCCAGGAGCCGGGCCAGGCCGCGGCCCGCGCCGGGCTCGGCGGGGAGGCGGAGGGTGGCGACGGGCAGGTCGGCCGAGTCAGGCACCAGGCGGGTGGGGGTGGGGGGCGCATCGGCGGCGGGGTCCGGCGCCGGGCGGGTGGGCAGCAGCAGCGGCGTGCGGGCCGGCTCGCCGACGGCCGCCGACGGCGCCTCGGCGAAGAGCGCGCGCGCTTCCTCGGCCAGGGCGGGCGGGAGAATCTGCCACCCCGGCGGGAGGCTCTCTGGCGGCGCGAGCACCCGGCGGCGGCGGAGCTCGGTCAGGATGAGCTCGCGGATGTTCTCGCCGCGGTCGTAGACCACCGGGGCCCGCGCCAGGAACGCCACGCCGCCCCCGCCCTGCTGGCGGTAGTCGCTCACGGCCACCGTGAAGCTGTCGGTGGGGAGCACGGTACGGCCGTTCACCTCGAGGCGGGTGACGCGGGAGCCGGCGGGGCGCGACAGGTCGAGGGTGTAGAAGGCGCCGCCGAGCAGGTCGTAGTTGTAGCCGGGGAAGCGGCGGTTGAGCGCCAGGTGGCCCGCCGAGTCGCGGGTGAAGTAGCGGGCCGACTGCTCCAGCCACGCCCGCAGGTCGGTGCCCGACAGCTTCACGGCACGCAGCACGTTCTCGAACGGGTAGGCGCGATACACCTCGGCCGTGGTGAGCTCTCCCTCGCCGAAGCCGCTCCGCGGCTCGTACACCGCCACCATCGAGAGCTCGGCCCCCGAGGCGCGGCGCTGCACGTCGTGCAGGAAGCGCACGAACGGCGTGTCCTCCACCCGGGCCAGCCGGGCCGGGTAGGGCGCCCGGGCCTCGGCCACCACGGTCGTGGCCCAGGTGAGGGCGGTGGCGTGCGCGTCGGCCAGGCGGCGGAGGAAGCGGGCGGAGGGCCGCGCCGTCTCGAGCGGCACCGACTCGCCCTCGGCCGCCACCAGCGCCAGCCGGTCCCCGCGGGACACCAGGGTCAGGTGCAGCACCGCGAGGGACTGCGCCCGCGGGCGCGGCTGGATGAAGTGGACCCCGTTGATCACCGAGTCCAGCAACTCGCCATGGCTGTGGCCCACCACCACCACGTCCGGCCGCACCGGCCCCCGGGCCAGGCTCGCCGCCACGTCCTCGGCCCCGACGCCGGTGGTGTCGTAGCTGCCGGCCCCCTCGAGCCCGCTGTGGGACAGCACGATGCACAGGTCCGCCTCCCGCCGCATCTCGGCGAGGACGCCCGGCGCCGCCCGCTCGATCCGCTCCACGCGGTAGCGCCCGCGCAGCCGGTCGCGGTGCCACACCATGGTCCCCGGCGTGAGGAGCCCCGCGATGGCGATGCGGACGCCGTTGCGGCTGATGACCACGAACGGCTGCAGGGCGAGCGAGTCGGCCGGGAGCCGCCGCAGATTGGCGCTCACCATCGGGAAGGTGGCGGCCGCCAGCGCGCGCTCGAAGAGCGGCACGCCGTAGTCGAACTCGTGGTTGCCGGGGGTGGCGGCGTCGTAGCCCAGGGTGTTCATGGCGTCCATCACCGGGTGCGGCTCGCGCCGCGACACGCCGCCGTAGTACGCCGCGAACGGAGTCCCCTGCAGGGCATCCCCCGCGTCCACCAGCACCACCTGGCCGGGATAGCGCTCGCGCAGCGAGTCCACCACCGTGGCCGCGCGGGCCAGGCCGCCCGGCGCCGGCACGTTCTGGACATAGTCCCAGTCGGTGACGTGCCCGTGGATGTCCGTAGTGGCCACGAGGACCAGGCGGACGGTGTCGGCGGGCAGGAACGCGAGGGCAGCGAGGAGGGGGAACAGCGCCATGGAGGAATAAACCGCCCCCCGCCCGGCCCACGCAATCGGGCGGCCCCGCTTCTCCCGGCCTGTATAATGAAGGGACCGCCGGGTGCCCCTTGCCCGGGGAAGTGCCACCCGGCAACGTTGCGGCGGAGCGGGACGCCCGATTCCGCGTCCCTGCAGAGTTGTTGCGAGAATCTTGGCCTGTTCGTGACACGCCGATGGGTCAATTCGTGTCGGGAAATCCTGGGCATCCAGCCCGGACCCGGCGCCTGACCCTCGTGGAAGGACTGCACGCATGACCCATCGCATCCTCGTGGTGGATGACGAACCCGATATCACCGCCCTCGTCGCCTATCACCTGGCCAAGGCGGGCTACCGGGTCTCCACCGCCGCCAACGGGACCGACGCCCTCAAGTCGGCCCGGGAGGAGCGGCCCGACATCGTGATCCTCGACGTGATGCTGCCGGGCGCCTCGGGGTACGACGTGCTGGCCGAGCTCCGCCGCCGCGAGGAGACCCGGGACGTGGGCGTCATCCTCCTCACCGCCCGCCGCGAGGAGCCGGACCGCATCCGCGGCCTCTCCCTCGGCGCCGACGACTACCTCACCAAGCCCTTCTCCCCGGCCGAGCTGGCGCTGCGCGTCAACGCCCTGCTCCGGCGGCTGGCCGCCCCCGCGGTGGCGCAGGGCTCCACCCTGGCGGCCGGCCCCATCAGCATCGATCGCTCGGCGCACCGCGTGTCGGTGGACGGGCAGGAGATCGAGCTCACCGCCACCGAGTACAAGCTGCTGCTCACGCTGGTGGAGCGCCGGGGCCGGGTGCAGACCCGCCCGCAGCTGCTCGAGACGGTGTGGGAGGCCCAGCCCGACATCCAGACCCGCACCGTGGACATGCACGTGCAGCGGCTCCGCACCAAGCTCGGCGAGTCCGGCGAGCTGATCGAGACGGTGCGCGGCTTCGGCTACCGCTTCCGCAACGCCGAGCGCGGGAAGACGCGCGCATGACCTTCGCCGGCCGGCTGGTGGTGGGGACCATCCTCGTCCTGGTCTTCGCCATCGTGACGCTGGTGATGTCGGCCGAGCTCTCGCTGCGCCGCGCGCTCACCCTCGACCTCCGGGCCACCCTCGAGCGCGAGGCCACCCTGGCCGCCGCCGCCCTCGGCCCCGACTCCCTCACCTGGCAGCCCACCGTCGAGCGGCTCGGCGAGCAGACCGGCCTGCGCGTCACCGTCATCGACTCCACCGGCCGCGTGCGCGCCGAGAGCGAGGAGCCCGAGGCCCAGGTGGGCGCGCTCGAGAGCCACGCCAACCGGCCGGAGGTGAAGTCGGCCCTGGCCCACGGCGTGGGGAGCGACCAGCGCCTGAGCCGGACGCTCGGTGCCGAACTCCTCTACGTGGCCGTGCGGGGCGGGCCGGGGGTGGTGCGGGTGGCGAGCGACGTGGGCCACGGCAGCCGCATCGTGGAGCGGGCCAGCGACGCCGTCTTCGGCTCGGCGCTGCTGGCGCTGGTGGTGGGCATCGCGCTGGCGTTCTTCGCGGGGCGCTCCATCGCGCAGCCGCTCACCCGGATCACGCAGGCGGCGCACGCCATGGCGCAGGGGACGCCGCCCCGCTTTCCCCGGAGCGGGGTGCCGGACGTCGACGCGCTGGTGCACGCGCTGCGCGAGATGCACGAGCAGCTGGAGCAGCGCTTCGCCGAGCTGCGCGCCGAGCGGGCGGAGAGCGCGGCGCTGGTGGAGGCCATGGTGGAGGGCGTCATCGCGGCCGACGAGCGCGGGCGCATCGTCACCGCCAACGGCGCCGCGCGCCGGCTCCTCGGCTACCGGCCCGACGAGCCGCTGCCGGCCCTCGACCAGCTCTTCCGCACCAAGCAGGCGCGCGAGCTCGTCGCCGAGGTGCAGCGTGGGCAGGAGGCGCAGCGGCAGATCGAGTTCGACAGCCAGACGGTGCTGCTCACCGGGCGCCCGCTCGGCGGCCGCGGGGCCCTGCTGGTGCTGCACGACGTCACCGAGCTCCGCCGCCTCGAGGCGGTGCGGCGCGACTTCGTGGCCAACGTCTCGCACGAGCTCAAGACCCCGCTCACCTCCATCTCCGGCTACGCCGAGACCCTGGTGGGCGACCAGACCGACCCCGCCACCACCCGGCGCTTCCTCGAGGTCATCCTCGCCAACTCCCGCCGCATGCAGCGGCTGGTGGACGACCTGCTCGACCTCTCCCGCATCGAGTCCGGCGGCTGGCGCCCCCAGCCCGAGGTGCTGGACGTGGGCATGGTCGGCCGCGAGGTCTGGACGCTCCTCGCCGCGCGGGCCGAGGAGCGCGGCGTGCGCTTCGCGCAGGACCTCGCGGTCCCCACCACCTTCGCCGACCCCGATGCGCTGCGCCAGGTGCTCAGCAACCTGATGGACAACGCCCTCCGCTACACGCCGCGGGGCGGCACCATCACCCTCCGCACCCGCCGCGAGGACGACGGCGTCCGGGTGAGCGTCCGCGACACCGGCTCGGGCATCACCGGCGACCACCTCCCGCGGATCTTCGAGCGCTTCTACCGCGCCGACCCCGCCCGCTCGCGCGAGGAGGGCGGCACCGGCCTGGGCCTCGCCATCGTGAAGCACATGGTCGAGGGCCACGGCGGCAGCGTCCGCGCCGAGAGCGAGTTCGGCCGCGGCTCCGAGATCAGCGCCTGGTTCCCCGACGCCGCCGGCGCCCCCGTCACCAACTCGTGACCCCTGCGGGCCCCCGCGCGTGACCGCGCGGGGCGATCCTCCTGCCATGACCACGAGGAGGATCACCTGCGCGCCCTGCTGACGTCCCTTGGCCGCCACGACCACCGGCTGATCGGGGCGCTGGCCCATTGGCCGGCCCCGCCGTGGGTGGACCGCGCCCTCCGCCTCGTGACCCATGCCGGCGGCGCCACCGCCTCCTCGCTGGCCTGCCTGGCACTCCTGCTCCTCCCCGCCACCCGCCCCCTCGGCCTGGTGGCAACCATCGCCAACCTCGCATCCCACCTCGTGGTGCAGGCGCTCAAGCGGTCCGTGACCCGCCCGCGGCCCAGCACCCGGTTGCCCCACGTCGCGGCCCTCGCCGCGCTCCCCGACGAGTACTCCTTCCCCTCCGGACACGCCTGCGCGGCGATGGCGGTGGCCGTGGCCATCACCCTCGCCGCGCCGCTCGCGGGCATTCCCGTGCTGCTCCTGGCGCTCGCGGTGGGCGCCTCCCGCGTGTACCTCCGCGTGCACTACCCGACGGACGTGGTGGTGGGCCAGCTGCTCGGGACGGTCGCCGCGCTCGGCGCCCACTGGAGCCTGGCGTAGGCCGCCTCGAGCTGGTCCAGCTCCCGGGCCCAGTCCCGCGCCACCGCGAAGGCCCGCGCCGCCTGCCCCATGACCCGGCGCTGCTCCGCATCCTCGACGAGCGCCTCGATCGCCGCGGTGAATCCCGCGACGTCGCCCGGGGCCACCAGCCGCCCCGTGATGCCCTCACACAGGTTCTCCGGGATGCCGCCCGCCCGCGCGCCGATCACCGGCACGCCGCTGGCCAGCGCCTCGAGCGCCACCAGCCCGCAGGTCTCCGTGGGTGAGGGGAACACGAACAGGTCCGCCGCCGCATAGAGGTCGGCGAGGCGGCTGCGGTCGATGAACCCGAGGTGCGTGGCGAACGGCAGTGCCGCACGGACCTCCGCCGCCTTCGGCCCATCGCCCGCCACGCAGAACACGGCGCGCTCGCCGAGGGCCCGCGCCGCGGCCTGGAAGGCCGCCACCAGCGTGGCCACGTCCTTCTCCACCGCCAGGCGACCCACGTGCAGCACCAGGGCGCGGTCGGTGGCACCGAGCTCGGCGCGGAGGGCCGCCGCCCGTCGCTCGGGGCGAAACCAGGCGGTGTCCACGCCGCGGCCCCAGACGGTCGCGTGCGGCAGGCCGAGCTCCAAGAGTTCGGAACGCGTCTGCTCGCTCGGCGTCTGTGTGAGGCCGGCTGCGCCGTGGAACCAGCGGAGCCAGGGCGCGGGTGGGCGCCACGGCCCAGGGCCCGAGATAGCGCGCGGCGTAGCGCGGGAAGTCGGTATGGAAGGACGAGGCGATGGGGAGCTGGCGCCGCCGCGCATAGCCCCGGCCAAAGAGGCCGAGCGGTCCCTCGGTGACCAGGTGCACCACCTCGGGCGCGAAGGCATCGAGGGTCCGGCTGAGTCCGCGGCCCCACGGCCACGACAGCCGCACCTGCCCGTAGCCGGGACACGGGACGGCGGCGAGACGCGTGACCCCGGCCTCGTCCGCGGTGGGATGGTCGTAGGCCGGCGCGAGGACGCGGACCTCATGCCCGCGGCGGCGGAGGCCATCCCGCATCACCGCCAGCACGGTGGTCACGCCGTTCACTTCAGGCAGGAAGGTGTCGGTGGCAAGGAGGATGCGCATCACGGAATGGTCGCCGTGACACGTCGCGTCCCGGCCACGCCTCCGTCACGATCGCACGACGCCACGGGCTGGCCCCGTGTCAGGGCCGGGACGGGGCGTTCATGGGTTGGTGACACGCCGCGCGCATCCTTCGCCTCACCCTCCCTGTGAGAGGCAGTGAAGCGGAACTACCAGAAGATCATCCTCGTGGTCCTCGACGGCCTGCGGCCCGACACCGTCACCCTGGCGCGCATGCCGCACCTCTTCGGCCTCGCCGCCGAGGGCTGGCAGGCCGACGCGGCCATCACCGTGACACCGAGCATCACGGTGGCCGCCCTCACCTCGCTGGCCACCGGGCTCACGCCCGCCGAGCACGGCGTGACCCGCCCGGGACTCCCGCCCCTCGCCCGGCTCCCGGGTCTCCGCCCGCTCCCCCGCGAACTGCGCCAGCTCGGCGTGAGCACCACCGTGCACCTGCCCGTGCTGGGCGCCGGGGCGCGGTGGATCGCGGGAGCCCTGCTCCGCGTGGGCGGGGTCACCCGCCTCTGCGCCCGCGGCACCACGCCGGCCTCGGTGGTGGAGTTCGCCCGGCAACAAGTGGAAGGGAACCGGCACCGGGAGTTCGTGGTTGTGTACCTCAACGACACGGACGTGGCGGGTCATGCGTGGGGATGGATGTCGGGACCGTACCTGCAGGCGGCAGCGCGGCTCGACCGGGCGGTGGCCCGGCTCGCGCCCCTGGCCCGCGCGCGCGACACCCTGCTGCTCGTAACGGCCGACCACGGCGGGGGCGGCGTGGACCCGCGCGACCATGACGCGCTCCATCCGCTCAATCGCCGGGTCCCGCTCATCGCGGCGGGTGCCGGGATCGCGGCCGGTCAGGCGGGGCGGTTGCCCACCCACCTGCTCGACATCCCGCCCACCGTGCTCAACGGCTTCGGTGGCACGTCGCCTGCCCAGTACGCGGGACGGGTACTGCACGAGGCTTTTTCGGAGGAACTGGTGCCAGCATGCGGCTGAATACGAGTCAGGGCCTGCGGGCCCACGCCCCGGACGCCGGGGCGTCCGGGAGCGCCCGGTCGGCACGACCGGCCCCCATCCCCATCGGCGATCCCGCCGGCGGCCTTCCCGGCAGCGAGGACGACCTGTTCCGGGATCCCTTCAGCGACCACACCCCGAGCGGCCGGTAACCCCGGCCGTTCGGCGCGTTCCGGGGCAATTTCGGTCCCGCGGCCCCGGAATTCCGCCGTCGTTACAGGCGCGTTACCGTCCATGTAGTCTGCCGTGACGCGGCAGGCTGTTTATTGTCGCGCCCCCAATTGCCACGGACCCGTCACAAGGACGCCACATGCGCCGCCTCGCTGGTCGATTGCTGCCCCTCCTCGGGCTCACCACCATCGCAATCGCCCCCCGGGCGGGGGCGCAGGCCGCCTATCCGGTGGTCCGGGTGGGCGGGCGGATGCAGAGCCAGTTCTACTACTTCAGCAACAAGGACTACGCGGCGACCACGGGGCCGGAGAGCAACTTCTTCACCCGGCGGGCCCGCATCGAGGCCCGGGCGCAGGTCAACGAGTACGTGACGGTGGTGGTCCAGCCCTCCTTCGAGGGCGGCCGCGCCCTCCGGGGCAGCACGGCCTGCGCTCCGGTGGTGGTGACCGGGCCGCTCCCGGACACGGTCTCCGTGAGCTGCAACACCACCGTGTCCGGCGGCTTCCGCCTGCGCGACGCCTACGTGGACGTCCGCCTCACCCGGCCCGACGCCCGCACCTCGTTCTTCGTGCGCGCCGGCCAGGAGAAGCGGCCCTTCAGCCGCTACGAGCTCCTCTCCTCGAACAACCTGATCTCCATCGAGCGCGGCGCGGGCTCGGGGCTGGTGGGCGCCGCCAGCAACAACCTCTTCGTGGGCGCCGCGGTGGCGGACCACGACGTCGGGGCGCACGTCCGCATGGAGCGCAAGCTGGACCTCACCGGCCGGATGGTCATGGTCGAGGTGGGGGTGTACAACGGCCGCGGCGAGAGCCTCACCGACAACAACAACTCCAAGTCCTTCACCTTCCGCGCCACCGGCGACGTCTGGCAGAAGCTGAACGTCGGCGGGAGCTATGCCTCGCACGACGGCATCGTCGGCAACGACTCGACCTTCCGGAACCACGCCTACGACCTCGACGCGCAGTGGAACAAGCCGGGGGAGCCGGGCCTCTTCCTCCTGGCCGAGTACCTGCACGGCGAGCGCTTCGCGGCCGGGCACCACGACATGACGGGCTTCCAGGCGCTGGCGGCCTACAACATCCACACGACCAGCCCCACCAGCTGGCTCTACGCCGTGGAGCCCTTTGCCCGCTTCGATTATGCCGACCCCGACACCGGGGTCGACGAGAACGAGGCCACCCTCTTCACCACCGGGGTAGGCCTCTACCTCACGAGCCGGGCCCACTTCCGGGTGGCCTACGAGCGCCAGGACTTCCAGGCCAGCGGCGCCAAGAGCATCAGCGGCGTCCGCAGCATGATGGCCGTCAACTTCTGACCGGCGTGACCGGTCCGTGACGGCGGGGACGCCCCGCCGTGACCCGGGCCGGGCTTCATACGGTGGGACCAGGGGTGGTCCCACCGACACCTCCCTAAGGAGACCGCGATGTCCGCAGGACTGCTGAGCCGTTCCCTGACCCTCGCTGCCGCCCTCGCCACCGCGCTCGCGCCGGCGGCCATGGGGCAGCGCCTGACCGGGGCCGGGGCCACCTTCCCGAACCCGATCTACACCAAGTGGTTCGACGCCTACAAGCAGAAGACCGGGATCCAGATCAACTACCAGTCGATCGGCTCGGGCGGCGGCATCCGGCAGTTCACCGAGGGCACCGTGGACTTCGGCGCCACCGACGGCCCCATGAACGACCAGCAGATCGAGGCGGTGCGGGGGAACGTGGTCCACATCCCCACGGTCATCGGCGCCGTGGTGCTCACCTACAACCTCCCGACGCTCGGCCAGACCCAGCTCCGGCTGGACGGCGCCACGATCGTGGACATGTTCCTGGGCCGCATCACCAAGTGGAACGACCGCCGCATCGCGGCGCTCAATCCCGGCGTGAAGCTGCCGGACATCGACCTGATCATCGTGCACCGCTCCGACGGGTCGGGCACCACCTACGTGTTCACCGACTACCTCACCAAGACCTCGCGCGAGTGGAAGGACAAGGCGGGCTACGCCACCAGCGTGAACTGGCCGGTGGGCCTGGGCGGCAAGGGCAACGAGGGCGTCACCCAGCAGGTGAAGCAGGTGGAAGGCGCCATCGGCTACGTGGAGCTCATCTACGCCGAGGCCAACAAGCTGCCCTTCGCCCTGCTCAAGAACTCGGCAGGCAACTTCGTGGCCCCGAGCCTGGCCGGCGCCACCGCCGCCGCCTCGGGCGCCAAGCTCAAGGCGGGCACCGATTTCCGGGTGTCCATCACCAACGCGGCCGGGGCCGACGTCTACCCCATCACCTCCTTCACCTGGCTCCTCGTGCCCGCGGACGGCAAGGACCCGGTGAAGGCCGCGCAGATCCGCGACTTCCTCACGTGGATGATCAGTGACGAGGCGCAGGCCATGGCGCAGCAGCTCTCCTACGCCCCGCTCCCCGCCGACGTCCGCAAGCTCGTGGCCGACCGGATCCGGGCCCTCAAGGCCGCCGGCAAGCCGATCCCGGGCTGAGCTCCCGCGCTCCGGGCGCACCTGGACGGGCCGCCTCGTTGCCGAGGCGGCCCGTCGTCATTTCCCCGGCCGCCGTGACACGTCCGTTACAATGCCGTGACCGTCCGTGATGCGGCGGCCGGTACGTTCCCCGCCATGGCAACCTCCTCGCTTCCCACCCCCGAGGCCCCGGCCACCGCGCCGCCGGCCTCGCTGGTGGGCGCCCAGCATGGGGACCGGGTCTTCCGCCTCCTGCTCACCACGGCGGCCCTGGCGATCCCGCTGCTGATGGGCTTCCTGGTGTACGAGCTGTACACCGGGTCCGCCCTGGCCATCGACCGGTACGGGCTCGGGTTCGTGACGGGCAGCACCTGGGACCCGGTGGCGGAGGAGTTCGGGGCGGCACCGCTCATCTTCGGCACGCTGCTCTCGGCCGTGCTCGCGCTGCTCATCGCGGTGCCGCTCTCGCTGGGCGTGGCCATCTTCCTGACGGAATTCGCGCCGCGCTGGCTGCGGCAGCCGGTGGCGTTCGTCATCGAGCTGCTCGCGGCCATCCCGTCGGTGGTCTACGGCCTCTGGGGCATCTTCGTGCTGGTGCCGCTGCTCAAGAAGGTGGTCTTTCCCTTCCTCCGCGACACCCTCGGCTTCCTCCCCTTCTTCCAGGGTCCCATCTACGGCCCCTCGATGCTGGCCGCGAGCGTCATCCTCGCCATCATGGTGATGCCGTTCATCATGAGCGTGGCGCGGGAGGTGCTGCTCGCGGTGCCCAACAGCCAGCGCGAGGCGGCGCTCGCCCTCGGGGCCACCCGGTGGGAGGCCGTCACGTCCGCGATCGTGCCCTATGCCCGCTCGGGCATCATCGGGGCGGTGATCCTGGGACTCGGCCGCGCGCTCGGCGAGACGATGGCGGTGACGATGCTGATCGGCAACCGGCACGAGATCGCCGCGTCGCTCTTCGCGCCGGGGTACACCATGGCGGCGGTGATCGCCAACGAGTTCTCCGGGGCCGGCACCGACATCCACTTCGCGGCGCTGACCTACGTGGCGCTGGTGCTGTTCGTGATCACGGTGCTGGTCAATGCGGCGGCGCGCCTGCTCATCTGGCGCGTCTCCCGCGGGGCGCCGGCCGGGGGGACGGGGCTGTGAACCGCCGCGTCTTCCGCCGGGTCAAGAGCAACGCCATGGTGGGCCTCATGGTGGTCGCCGTGGTGCTGGCGGTGCTGCCCCTGCTCTTCATCCTGCTCAACCTCGTGGCCAAGGGGGCGGGCAGCCTGTCGGTGGCCTTCTTCACCCGCGAGCCGGTGCCCGCGGGCGAGACGGGCGGCGGCGTGCTCCACGCGATCGTCGGCACGCTGCTCATCGTGGGCGGCGCGAGCCTCATCGGGCTGCCGGTCGGCATCGCGGCCGGGGTCTACTGCGCGGAGTACACGGGGAGCCGCCTGGCCAAGGCCACGCGCTTCCTCGCCGACGTGATGAACGGCACGCCGTCCATCGTGGTGGGCGTGTTCGCGTGGACGCTCATCGTGGCCCGGCAGAAGCACTTCTCGGCGCTCGCCGGCAGCTGCGCCCTGGCCATGCTGATGATCCCGATGGTGCTCCGCACCACCGAGGAGCTGATCCGCCTGGTGCCCAACTCGCTCCGGGAGGCGGCGCTGGCGCTCGGCTACCCGCGCTGGCGCACCAGCCTCGGGGTGGTGGTGCGCACGGCGCTTCCCGGCATCGTGACGGGCAGCCTCCTCGCCGTGGCCCGCGTGGCGGGCGAGACGGCGCCGCTGCTGTTCACCGCGCTCGGCAGCCAGTACCTGAGCTACCGCCTCAACGAGCCGATGGCCGCGCTGCCGCTCACGGTGTACACCTACGCCATCGGCCCGTACGAGGAGTGGCACCAGTACGCCTGGGCCACGGCGCTGGTGCTCATCCTGGTGGTGCTGGTGCTGAGCCTCGCGGCGCGGCTCGCCACCCGGCGGAGGTTCACCGCCAATGGCTGAGTCGCGGGTGCACCTGGCCACCGACCGCCTCACGGCGATGTACGGCAAGTTCACGGCGGTGAAGGACGTCTCGCTGACGTTCACCGCCAACACGGTGAACGCGCTCATCGGGCCCTCGGGGTGCGGCAAGAGCACCTACCTCCGCACGCTCAACCGGATGCACGAGCTGGTGGACGGCGGCTGGATCACCGGCAAGGTCCTGCTCGACGGCGAGGACGTGTACGCGCCGAAGGTGAGCCCCATGCAGCTGCGGCGCCGGATCGGCATGGTGTTCCAGAAGCCCACCCCCTTCCCCACGATGTCCATCTACGACAACGTGGCGGCGGGGCTCCGGCTCGAGCGGCGCGTCTCGCGCGCGGAGCTGGACGAGGTCGTGGAGCGCTCGCTGCGCCAGTCGGCGCTGTGGGACGAGGTCAAGGACCGCCTCAAGGCCAGCGCCATGGCGCTCTCGGGGGGACAGCAGCAGCGGCTCTGCATTGCGCGGACCATCGCGCCGCGGCCGGAGGTGATCCTGCTCGACGAGCCCACGGCGTCGCTGGACCCGGGCGGGACGCAGCGGATCGAGGAGCTGGTCTTCGAGCTGAAGCGCGAGTTCACCATCGTGATCGTCACCCACAACATGCAGCAGGCCGCGCGGGTGAGCGACACGACCACGTTCTTCTACATGGGCAGCATGATCGAGACCGGGCCCACCCGGCAGATCTTCACGCGCCCGGCGCAGGAACAGACCGAGGCCTACATCACGGGACGGTTCGGATGAACACCCTTTCCCCGGAACCGAGCGCGGCGCCGGCGCCGCTCCTGCGCACCACGCTGGCGCGGCGGAGCAGCCCCGCCGTGCCCATGGCGGAGACGGCCCCCGCCGTCGAGTCGCGCGACTTCAAGTTCTGGTACGGCGCCACCGCCGAGCCGACGCTCAAGGGCATCACGCTGCGGGTGCCGCGGAAGGCCGTCACGGCGATCATCGGGCCCTCGGGCTGCGGCAAGAGCACCTTCCTGCGCGCCATCAACCGGATGCACGACCTGCTCCCCGGCGCGCGCTACGGCGGCGAGCTCCTGCTCAACGGCCAGTCCATCTTCGGGCCGGGCATGGACCTGGTGGCGCTCCGGCAGCGGGTCGGCATGGTGTTCCAGCGCCCCAACCCGTTTCCCAAGTCCATCTTCGACAACGTGGCCTATGGCGCCGAGCTGAACCGCCTGGTGGCCCCGCGGGACCTCCCCGACCTGGTGGAGCGGTGCCTCCGCCAGGCCGCCCTCTGGGACGAGGTGAAGGACCGCCTCGACCAGCCCGGCACCGGCCTCTCCGGCGGGCAGCAGCAGCGGCTCTGCATCGCCCGGGCGCTCGGCAACCAGCCCGAGGTGCTGCTCATGGACGAGCCGTGCTCGGCGCTCGACCCGATCGCCACCCAGCGGGTGGAGGAGCTGATCCACGAGCTCAAGCGTGACTATACAATCGTGATCGTCACGCATAACATGCAGCAGGCCGCCCGCGTCAGCGACTACACCGGGTTCTTCGACCGGGGCGAGCTGATCGAGGTCGGGGAGACCGAGCAGGTCTTCACCAACCCCGCCAGCCCGCGGACCGAGGCGTACCTTACCGGGAGATTCGGATGAGCCTCGACACGCACCGGCACTTCCACGACCAGCTGAACGCGGTCAAGACCCGCCTGCTCACCATGTCGGGCGAGGCCGAGGCCGCCGTCAGCGTGGCCGTCGAGGCGCTGCTGGAGCGCGACCCCGCCAAGGCCCAGGCCGTGATCACCGGCGATCGCGCGATCGACCGGATGGAAATGGAGATCGAGGAGACCTGCATCAACCTCCTCGCCCTGCAGCAGCCCATGGCGCGGGACCTGCGCATGCTCACCTCCGCCCTCAAGATCGCCAACGACCTGGAGCGGGTCGGGGACCACGCGGTGAACATCGCGCAGTCGGCCGAGCGGCTGGCGCAGGCGCGGCCCATCGCCCCGGAGCCCGAGCTGGTGGAAATGGCCCGGCTGGCGCGCGAGATGCTCTCCGACGCCCTCGAGGCCTTCATCCGCGGCGACGCCGCCGAGGCGCGCGAGATCTGCCGCCGCGACGACAAGGTGGACCACCTCAACCGCTCCACCTTCCGGATCCTGCTCACCCACATGATGGAAGACCCGCACACCATCGGCTCCGGCATGGAGCTGTTCCTGGTGAGCCGGAACCTCGAGCGCATCGCCGACCTGGCGACCAACGTGGCCGAGGACGTGGTGTTCCTGGTCGAGGGCAAGTCCATCAAGCACCACGCCGAGGACCGCGGCGACCCGCGGCCCTCCGGCGCCCAGCGGAGTCCGCTGCCGTAGGGAGGTTCGCATGACCGTCGTCCCGCTCCCCGAGCGCCGCGAGCGCCTCGCCGCCATCGACGTCGGCTCCAACTCGGTCCGCCTGCTGGTGGCCGAGTACGGGCCCCACTCCGGCCTCACCGTGGTGGACGAGGTGAAGGAGCAGCCGCGCCTCGCCCACGGCGTGGCCCAGACCGGCCGGCTCCACCCCGACGCCATGGAGCGCGCCATCGAGGCGCTGGGCCGCATGAAGAACGTGGCCGAGCGCCGCGGCGCGTCCCGCATCCAGGCGGTCGCCACCTCGGCCGTGCGGGAGGCGGTCAACGGCGGCGAGTTCGTGGCGCGCGTCCAGGCCGCCACCGGCCTCGACCTCCGCATCATCGACGGCGACACCGAGGCCGCCCTGAGCTACCGCTCCGTGGCGCACCACTTCCCCCTCGAGGTGGGCCGCACCGTGGTGGCCGACATCGGCGGCGGGAGCCTCGAGCTCATCTGCGCCGTGGACGGCCTCATCGAGCACACGCTCTCGCTGCCCCTCGGCGCCGTGCGCCTCACCGAGCTGCACCTGGCGGACGCGGATGACGGCCGCAAGGCCGTGGCCAGGCTGCGCGACCACCTGCGGCGCCAGTTCCGCCGCAAGCTCCCGCTCCGCGACTGGGCGGCGCTCACCGTCATCGGCTCCGGCGGCAGCTTCACCAACCTGGGCCGCATGTCCGCCGCGCGGCGGGGGCTCTCGCCCGAGGATCCCGTGCACGGCACCGCGGTCACGGTCTCCGAGGTGGAGCACCTGCTGGAGTGGCTGGCCGGGATGAGCCCCGAGCGCCGCCGCACCGTGCCCGGCCTCAATCCCATGCGCGCCGACATCATCGTGGCGGGACTCGCCGTCACCGCCGAGCTGCTGGCGCGCGTCGAGGCCCGCGAGGTGAAGGTCAGCGCCTTCGGCCTGCGCGAGGGGCTGCTGCTCGAGATGGCCGGCGCCGAGGCCTCGCCCGCCGCGGTGGAGCCGCTCCGGCTCATCCGCGAGTTCGCCGAGCGCTGCCACTCCGACCGCCGCCACGTGGAGCACGTGCGCGAGCTGGCCCTGAACCTCTTCGACCTCCTCGGCGACAAGCTCGACGCGGCCCCCGAGGAGCGTGGCATCCTCGAGGCGGCGGCGCTGCTGCACGACGTGGGGCAGCTGGTGAGCTACCAGCGCCACCACCGCCACAGCTACCAGCTCATCCTGCACGGCGACCGCCTCCCCTTCTCCCCGCGCGAGCGCCAGCTGGTGGCCCTCGTGGCGCGCTACCACCACGGCAAGGGGCCCAAGAAGCGGCACGAGGAGTTCGCCGCCCTCCCCGACGGCGACCGCGCCCTCGTGCGGCGGCTGGCCGGGATGCTGCGGATCGCCGAGGGGCTCGACCGGGGGCACACGGCCATCGTGGAGAAGGTGGCCGTCGAGCTCTGCCCCACCCGACTGACCATCAAGGCCATCCCCCGCTTCGCCGGGGCGGACTTGAGCCTCGAGTGCTGGGGCGCCACCGAGCAGGCGCGGGTGCTGGAGAAGGTCTTCGCGCGGGAGATCGTGGTCGAGGCCGCTCCCACCGCGCCGGCCCCCGCCTGACCCGGCCGAAGGCCCGGAAGACACGAGAGCGGCCGGAGTGATCCGGCCGCTTCGTCGTGAAGGTCACCGCGGGGCCTCAGGCCTCCGCCAGGAGTTCCTCCAGGCTGGGGGCCGCCCCGCCAAGCACCGCCGTCCATCCCGCCGCCCCCGAGGTGCCGATCCGGTCCGCCCCCGCGCGGAGCAGCCCCAGCGCCTGCTCGGCGGTGCGGATCCCGCCGCTCGCCTTGACCCCGGTGCCCGGCCCGACAGCTTCACGCAGCAGCCGCACCGCCTCCACCGACGCCCCACCCGCGGGGTGGAAGCCGGTGGAGGTCTTCACCGACCCGGCACCGGCGGCCACCGCGGTGCGCGCCGCGCGGCTCACCTCCGCGGGCGTGAGCGCCGCCGCCTCGACGATCACCCGCACCAGCCGCCCGTCCGCCGCCGCCACCACGCGGGTGATCTCGTCGCCAACCTCGTCCCAGCGGCCCGCCTTGGCGGAGCCGAGCGCCATCACCATGTCCACCTCGTGCGCCCCCTCGCCCACCGCGAGGCGGGCCTCGGCGGCCTTGGCCGCCGCACCGCTGGCACCGAGGGGGAAGCCCACCACCGTGACCACGCGCACCGGCGCACGCGCCAGCCGCTGCACGGCCGCAGCCACCCATTGCCCATTGACGCACACCTGCCCGAGCCCGAGGCCCACCGCCTCGTCGCAGAGGCGGGTGATCTCGGACAGGCGCGCCTCGGCGCGCAGCAGCGTGTGGTCGATGACGGCGCCGATGCCGTGGTCGCGACGGTGCGCCTCGAGCCAGGGCGGACAGGCGCTCATGACCGGAAGTGGAGGCGGGTCATCTGCCGGTGGATCGCGAGCAGTTCGGGATCGCGGAACAGCCGCGACAGGACGAGCCCCGCCACGAAGCCGCCGACGTGCGCCCAGAACGCCACCCCGCCCCCCTCGCTCGGCGATGCGGCGCTGCCGGCCAGCTGCAGGAAGAACCAGTAGCCGAGCATCACGAAGGCGGGCAGCTCGAGGAAGAACAGGAAGACGAAGGTGTGCACCCGTGCCCGCGGGTAGAGCGCCACGTACGCCCCCATCACGCCGCCGATGGCGCCCGACGCGCCCACCATCGGGATGATGGAATCGGGACTCTGCGCCACCTGCGCGAAGGCGGCCGCCAGCCCGCAGAGCAGGTAGAAGGCCAGGAACCGCCCCCGCCCCATCACGTCCTCCACGTTGTTCCCGAAGACGTGGAGGAACCACATGTTGCCGAGCAGGTGCAGCCAGCTCCCGTGCAGGAACATCGAGGTGAGCGGGGCATACCAGGTGGGCGTGGGCAGGATGACGCAGGCCATCCCGTCGCCGATCGGCAGCTGGGTACCGGCCGGGATCCGCTGCAGCAGTTCCCCCGGGATGAGGCCCAGTTCGCAGATGGCCCGCCCCAGCGCCTGCCCGCTTCCCATCCCCTCCACGAGCACCCAGACGGCCACGTTGGCCAGAATCAGGCCCCAGGTGATGACCGGAGTCCGGAGCGTCGGATTGTCGTCGCGGATCGGGAACATGGCGAAATGTAGGGGCTGGCAGATGGCAGCCGCCATCGGCCGGGCGGGTCACTGCCAATTCCTGCCAATGTGACTGGAAAGTGCGGTACGGCGCTTGCCCTGCGGGGGGCGGACGTAATCGAGGCGGGGCGTCCGGACCGGATGGCCCGCCCAACTCGCACCCGGAGACACTTACCCCATGGCTTCGAAGATCATTGGCATCGACCTCGGCACCACCAATTCGGTGGTCGCGGTGATGGAGGGCGGCGACCCCGTCGTCATCCCCAACGCCGAGGGCGGCCGGACGACGCCGTCGGTCGTGGCGTTCACCAAGGACGGCGAGCGGCTGGTCGGCCAGGTGGCGAAGCGGCAGGCGGTCACCAATCCCAAGCAGACCATCTTCTCGATCAAGCGCTTCATGGGCCGGCGCATGAACGAGATCACCGAGGAGACCCGCCGCGTCCCCTACAAGATCGACGCGGGGACGAACGGCCTGGCCGCGGTGGAGATCGCGGGCAAGAAGTACACCCCGCCCGAGATCTCCGCGATGGTCCTCCAGAAGATGAAGCAGACCGCCGAGGACTACCTCGGCACCAAGGTGGAGAAGGCCGTGATCACGGTGCCGGCCTACTTCAACGACGCCCAGCGGCAGGCCACCAAGGACGCGGGCAAGATCGCCGGCCTCGAGGTGCTCCGCATCATCAATGAGCCCACGGCGGCGGCGCTGGCGTACGGCCTGGACAAGAAGAAGGAGGAGAAGGTCGCGGTCTTCGACCTGGGCGGCGGCACCTACGACATCTCGATCCTCGAGCTCGCCGACGGCGTCTTCGAGGTCAAGAGCACCAACGGCGACACCCACCTGGGCGGCGACGACTTCGACCTGCGCCTGATCGACTGGCTGGTGGAGGAGTTCAAGCGCGACCAGGGCATCGACCTCTCCAAGGACCCGATGGCGCTCCAGCGCCTGAAGGAGGCCGCGGAGAAGGCCAAGATGGAGCTGTCGAGCACCACCAGCACCGACATCAACCTGCCGTTCATCACGGCGGACCAGTCGGGGCCCAAGCACCTGAACGTCTCGCTCACCCGCGCCAAGTTCGAGCAGCTGGTGGACGACCTCATCAAGCGGACCATCCCGCCGATGCAGCAGGCGCTCAAGGACGCGGGGCTCGATCCCAAGCAGGTGGACGAGGTGATCCTGGTCGGCGGCTCCACCCGCATCCCGAAGATCCAGCAGATCGTCAAGGACTTCTTCGGCAAGGAGCCCAACCGCTCCGTGAACCCGGACGAGGTGGTGGCGATCGGCGCCGCGATCCAGGGCGGCGTGCTGGGCGGCGAGGTGAAGGACGTGCTGCTCCTCGACGTCACCCCGCTGTCGCTCGGCATCGAGACGCTGGGCGGGGTGTCCACCGTGCTCATCCCGCGGAACACCACGATCCCGACCAAGAAGTCCGAGGTGTTCTCCACCGCGGAGGACAACCAGACGACGGTCGAGATCCACGTGCTCCAGGGCGAGCGGCAGATGGCGCAGGACAACCGCACCATCGGCAAGTTCCAGCTGACGGGGATCCCGCCGGCACCGCGCGGCATGCCGCAGGTCGAGGTCACCTTCGACATCGACGCCAACGGCATCCTGCACGTCTCGGCCAAGGACAAGGCCACGAACAAGGAGCAGAAGATCCGCATCGAGGCCTCGAGCGGCCTCTCGGACCAGGACATCGACAAGATGGTCAAGAGCGCCGAGGCCCACGCGGCCGAGGACAAGGCGCGGAAGGACCAGATCGAGGCGCGGAACCAGCTCGACGGGCTCGTGTACAAGGTCGAGCGTGACAGCAAGGAGTGGGTGGACCGCCTCTCGGCGGACGCCAAGGGCCGGCTGGACAACGCGGTGGAGGGAGCCAAGGGCGCGCTCAAGAACGGCGACCCCGACCTCATCAAGCGGGCGCTGGACGAGCTGAACAGCGCCTATTCCGCCGCCGGCGCCTCGCTCTACCAGAGCGCCCAGGCCTCGGGCAGCCCCGAGGCCGGCGCCCCGGGTGCCGACGCGGGCACCCCGCCCAAGGAGGACGTGGTCGAGGCCGACTACGAGATCGTGGACGACTCGAAGAAGTCCTAACCCCAGGCCGGACGGGGCGTTAGCCGCCAACGCGGCGGCGCCCCGCCGGGTAGGACGAGGGACCCCAGGCGCGGCCAGAAGGGCCGCCGTGCCGGGGGTCCCTCGGTCACAAGGGAGGCCGGGAACCCGCAGGCGCGGTTCCCGCGTACGGGAGGTGGCGGTGTTGCGACGCTCCTCACCGGCAGCGCATCCCAGATCCGTTAGATTCCGCCTGTCACTCCTCGGAGAGCCCCATGTCGGTGCGTTCGCTCAATTGGCTCAAGTTCGGCGGGCTGGTCACGCTCGCCTTTGCGCTCGGCCTGCTGTTCGCGGGCCTGCTGGACCTCCCCACGGCCGGTGAGGCGCAGAACCCGGCCCAGCGGCCGGTCTCGGCCATCGCGCCGGTGGAGGCGCCGGCCATCCCGCAGGCGCGGGTGCTCACGGAGCTCTCCGACGCCTTCGCCGCGGTCTCGGAGCAGGTGCGGCCGAGCGTGGTGTTCATCCGGAGCCAGCGGACGGAGCGGGCCCGCCGGGTGCCGCCGGGGATGGAGCAGTTCTTCCACCAGATGCCGCGCGGCCCGCAGGTGGAGCGGGGGAGCGGCTCGGGCTTCCTCGTCTCCCGCGACGGCTACATCCTGACCAACAACCACGTGGTCGAGGGCGCGGAAAAGGTCACCGTGCGGCTCTTCGACCGGCGCGAGTTCGAGGCCAAGGTGATCGGCACCGACCCGCTCACCGACGTGGCCGTGATCAAGATCGACGCCCCGCGCCTCACCCCCGCCGCGCTCGGCAACAGCGACGGCACCCGCATCGGCGACTGGGTGCTGGCCGTGGGGAACCCGCTCGGTGAGCAGTTCACGTTCACCGTGACGAGCGGCATCATCAGCGGCAAGGGCCGCCGGCTGGACGCGCTGCAGCGCGGGCGCGCCGCCATCGGCGACTTCATCCAGACCGACGCGGCGATCAACCCCGGCAACTCGGGCGGCCCGCTGGTGAACGTCAAGGGCGAGGTGATCGGCATCAACTCCGCCATCGCCAGCGAGACGGGCTACTACTCGGGGTACGGCTTTGCGATCCCGATGAACCTGGCCCGCATCGTCATGAACCAGCTGGTGACCACCGGCCACGTGCAGCGCGCGGCGCTCGGCATCGAGGTGCGGGATGCCTCCGAGACCGACGCGGCCTACGTGGGCCTGCGCGAGATCCGTGGCGTGGTGGTGGCCGCCTTCCCGGCCGGCGTGCAGTCGCCGGCGGAGCGGGCCGGCCTGGAGCCGGGCGACGTGATCGTCACCATCGACGGACAGCCGGTGGAGTACGTGGCCCAGCTGCAGCAGCTGGTGGGCTTCCGGCGCCCCGGCGAGTCGGTGAAGGTGGAAGTGGCCCGGAAGGGCGGCACCCGCAAGGTCTTCAACGTCCAGCTCATGGAGCAGACCTCCGAACCGGAAGTGGCCGACCGCAACAGCGACGGCACCGGCGGCGGCAAGAAGGGCCAGCAGCAGGACGACCAGGGCAACGCCGCGGTGAACGTGGACGCGCTCGGCGCCTCGGTGCAGACCGTCACGCCGTCGCTGGCGCAGCAGCTCGAGCTGGACCGCGCCACCAAGGGCGTGGTGATCACCGAGGTGGACCCGAACGGCCCCGCCTTCGGCGAGCTCTTCGCCGTGGAAGAGGGGGGCCCGGACGTCATCACCAGCGTCGAGGGCAACGCCATCAAGACCGACGCGGACCTGCGGAGCGCGCTCCGCGGCAGCTCGAAGGGCGACATCGTCACCCTCCGCGTCTACAACGGCCGTGCCGACCAGACCCGGGTGATCCGGATCCGGCTGCAGTAGCTCTCGCCCTCCCGACCGACCGGCGGCCCGGTGCGCAAATCCGCGCACCGGGCCGCTGTCGTTGGGGGCCCCGCGTGTGCCCCGGGTGGTCCTCGTGCTTCTCCCATCCAGAAGCCGACGCGCCCCTGCCCCCCAGCCCGGAGCCCCCATGCAGCACCCGCCGATCATCGAGAACGCGGCGCGCGACCTCGCGGCCCTCAACAAGACCGACCGGGTGCGGCGCCACACCGCCCAGGGCCTCCGGGACCGGATTGACCGGCAGACCCTGGCCCGCCTCGAGGCCGACCTGGCCTACCTCGACGGCGACGCCGACGAGGCCCGGCGGCACCTCTCCGAGCGCATCAACGACCTGCACGACGAGTGGGATGTGGACCGGGTGGTGGAGTTGTGGGCGGGCGGCGTGGGCCTGCTCGGCCTGGTGCTGGCGGCGAGCACCCGCCAGCGGCGGCTGCTCGCCCTGTCGGCCGCGGCGCTCGCCTCCCTGGTGCAGCACGCGGCGATGGGCTGGTCCCCCCCGGTGCCCGCCCTCCGGCGGCTCGGCGTCCGCACCCGCGACGAGATCGACGTGGAGCAGGCCGTCCTCAAGGAGGTCCGCGGCGACTGGGAGCGGCGGGGCCCGCTGCCCGTGACGGTGGCCCTCCGCTGAACGCTCCCGCCGTCCCGCCCGCGGGCTATACTTGAGGCACGCGAGCGTGGCGGAACTGGCAGACGCGCAGGACTTAGGATCCTGTCCCGCAAGGGGTCCGGGTTCGACTCCCGGCGTTCGCATGGGCCGGCGCCCGGGCGCCGGTGCCCAGACACAGAAGAGGGCCGCCCTCCGAGACGGAGGGCGGCCCTTCTTGCTGAGGAGGCCCCGCCCTGGTTACGGGCTGGGCGGCGGCGCCAGGAAGAGCCGCACCGTGGTGGGCTGCCCGCCCCGCGCGGCCACGTCGCAGGCCAGGCCGTCGAAGCGGTAGCCCTCAGGAGCCTCGGCCACGAGGTCGTACCGGCCGGGGTCGAGGTTGGGCAGCGTGAACTTGCCCTGCGGGTTGGTGGTCGCCGTGGCGACGAGCTCGCCGCGCCCGCCGCACTGACCCAGCGGTGGCGGCGGGACGGTCGTGTCAGGCGGCAGCGAATCCACCGGCGGGAAGAGCGTGTCCACCGGCGGCGGGAAGCTGTCCACCGGCGGGGGCGGGGGCGGCGGCGACGTGGAGTCGCCGGGGAGCGAGTCGGGCATGCCCCAGGGGTCGATGGGGACCGGGTCCACGAGCGCGCTGTCGTTCGGGGGGACGCCGAGCGAGTCCTCCGGGAGGGCCCCGAGATAGTAGACGCGGATGGTCACGTCTCCCACCGGGACGTAGCTGCTGTCGGGTTGGAAGCGGATGGTCAGGACCTCGCCGGTCATGGTGGCGGGCTGCCCGTTGCCCTTGACGGTGCCGACCGCCCCGGGCCCGGTGCCGTCATCGCCGCAGGCGGTGACGAGGCCCAGGCCGATGATCAGCGCCGCGCGGATCGATGCGCGCATGCGTGCTCCTTGAGGGAAACCGGCGGGGGGCGGGTGCCGTCCGTTCGAGGCCGGCCGGGCGGAGGCGTGGACGAGTTTCGTCCGCACGGCGCCTCACCCCCGCCAGCCCCACGCCGTATCCCCAAGACCCCCGCACCCGGTCCCACGTCACACGTGACCTTTTGCCCCCTTCCCGGGTCCTTGTGAGATGACCCCGACGGACGCCGAGCTGGTGGCCCGGGCCCGCGGTGGCGATCGCCAGAGCTATGCGGCGCTGATCGAACGGCACCGCGCCAGCCTGGAACGGTATGCCCTGCGCCTGCTCGGCGAGCGGGAAGAGGCGGAGGAGGCCCTGCAGGACACGCTGATCCGCGCCTGGGCCGCGCTGTCGCAGTGCGCCGAGCCGGACCGGGTGCGGGGCTGGCTGTTCCGCATCCTGGTGAACCGCTGCCGGACCCGGCTGGCGCGAGCCAACCGGCTGGTGCGCGGCGCCGCCGGCGATGCCGCCCTGGCGAGCGTGCCGGCCGCCCCGCGGGACGACGGCTGGCAGGAGGAGCTGACCCGCGCCCTCGCCGCGCTGCCCGAGGAGCAGCGGGAGGCCTTCCTGCTCAAGCACGTGGAGGCGTTCAGCTACGAGGAGATGGCCGAGCTGACCGGGCAGTCGGTGCCGGCGCTCAAGATGCGGGTGAGCCGGGCGTGCGCGGCGCTGCGGCTCCGCCTGGAGGAGGTCTACCGTGGACGCTGACACGCACGACGAGGCCCCGCTCGAGCCCTGGCTCGCCGAGGCGGTGGCGACGCTGCAGCAGCCGGTGGCGCTCAGCGAGGGCTACCGGATCCGTGCGCTCGCGGCGCTCGGGCCCCCGGCACGGGGCCCGGCGCGGCGGTGGCGGCTCGCCGTGGCACTGCCCTTCGCCGTGGCCGCCGGGCTGGCGTTGCTGCTGCCGCGGGTTCCCGGACCGGGCCCGGGGGACGGCCGCTCGCCGGTGGCCTTCCACGTCTCGGCGCCCGCGCGCGAGGTGGCGCTGGTGGGCGACTTCAACAACTGGGACCCCGCCGCCAACCGGCTGGAGCGCCAGGGGCGCACCTGGAACCTCACGCTGCGGCTGCCGCCCGGCCGCTATCGTTATGCCTACCTGGTGGACGGCCAGCGCTGGCTCCCCGACCCCGGCTTCCCCGCCGCGGGCGATGACTTCGGCACTCCCACTGCGGTGATCACCGTTGCGCACTGACCCCCGCCGGCTCGCCGGCCTGCTCCTCTTGCTTGCAGCGACCCCGCTGGCCGCGCAGGACGCGCGCCTCCAGGAGCGGCTGCCCGCCGGCCTCGCGCGCGAGGTGCAGCGGGTGGTGGACAGTGCGGCGCGCTCGACCCTGCCGGCGGAGCCACTGGTCCTCAAGGCGCTCGAGGGGGCCAGCAAGGGGGCGGACTCGGCACGAATCCTCGCGGCCGTGCGGACGCTGGCCACCAACCTCGGCTCGGCCCGCGCGGCCCTGGGCCCCGCGGCGAGCGAAGCGGAGCTGGTGGCCGGCGCGGCGGCACTCCGGGCCGGGGCCACGGCCCCCTCGCTCGCCACGCTGCGCCAGCTCCGGAAGGGAGAACCGCTGGTGGTGCCGCTCAGCGTCCTGGCCGACCTGCTCACGGCCGGCCTGACCAGCGACCGCGCCTGGGGCTCGGTGCGGGAGATGGCCACCCGCGGCGCCAGCGACGCCGCGTTCCTGGCCATGCGCGACGACCTGGTCACGCCGGCGCGCGGCCGCTCCGTCCCGCCCGCCGCCGAGCAGCCGCCCACGACCCCGCTGCCGCCCACCCGGAGCCGGCCATGAACCGGGCCGCCCTCCTCGTGGCGCTGGGCGTCCTGGGCACAGTCCCGCTCGCGGCGCAGGTGACGCTCCGCGCCGATGCGGCCCTCGGCAGCACCGCGCCCACGCCGACGGCGCGGCGCCTGTGGGCGGTGGGCGGGGAAGCCGAGTGGCTCCGGCCGGCGTTCCGGCTGCTGGCCGAGGGCGAGTACCGTGAGTTCGGGCGGGGCGACCGCGGGAGCTTTGGGCGGCTGGCGGGGTCGTGGTACCGGCCGGTGGCGGCGCCGGTGACCCTCGAGCTGACGGGCGAGGCGAGCGGCCTGACGCACCCCGGCCGGGAGGCCATGGGAGTGCTGCTCGGTGGCGCCCGGTTCCACGTGCACGGGCAGGGACGCGGACTCTGGTTCGGCAGCCAGGCCGGGCGGGATGCCGTGGGCAGCGTGGTGCGCTGGGAAGGCGCCGCCTGGCAGCGTTTCGGCGCGCTGACGGTGCAGCTGCAGGGCAGCCAGACCGCGTCCCGCGAGCTGGAGCGCACCCGGTCCGTCGACACCCTGGGCCTGGCCCCCGACTCCACCCGCGAGGCGCAGCGGGTGCGGACCGACGTGGGTGCCTGGCTCGGCTGGCATGCCGGGGCGCTCGAGGTCAGCGGCGCCCTGGGCCGGCGCTTCGGGGTGACGGAGCCGGCCGGCGGGCTCGGGCACGGGCGACGGGCTCGGCCAGCGGCGGGCCGCCACGCGGGGGGTGACCTGGTGGATGCTCGAGGGGCGCTGGTGGCTCACCAGCACCATTGGCCTGGTGGCGGCGGGAGGCTACCAGCCGCCGGACGGGTCGCTCCGGACGCCGGGCGGACGGTTCGGGAAATTCGGCCTGACGGCGACGCTGCCGCGCGGGCGTCGCCCCGGGAGCGCCGCCGTCTTCCCGCGCCACACGCGGGAGCGGGGGAACGGCCTGGCCACCACGCGCCTGGCGGGCGATTCGGTGGAGTTCCGCCTGGCGGCGCGCCAGGCAGCACGGGTGGAGCTGATGGCCGACTTCACCCACTGGACGCCCGTGCCGCTCCGTGGCCACCGGGTCCGGCGACTGGGTGCTCCAGACCCGCCTCGTGCCCGGGCGCTACAGCGTCAACATCCGCCTGGACGGCGGCGCCTGGCAACCGCCGCCGGGGGTCCCGACGATGGCGGACGAGTTCGGGGGGCTCACGGGGCTCGTCGTGATTCCCTAGACTCCGAAGCTCGCATCACCGCGGCAATGCTCCGGCACCACGAACCAGCATCCGAGCCCGACACCCAGGCCCTTCCCCGGAGCCCCACCCCGACTTCGGGAAGCCCGGATGGGCAACCAACGCCGATCGTGGGGCGGTGCGGAGCCGGCGACCGACCCGCCTATCCCGGCACCTTCCCGACCATGGACGGCCGCTTGAGCAGCGAGAGGCGGACGGCGTCCACCACCAGGCGGAGGTCGTCGATCTTGGAGATGAGCGGCACGCCGCGCTGCTCGATGGGGGCGTGGACCCGCGGGTCGCCGGCGGCGCCGGTGAGGAAGACGACGCGGTCGGCGAGCCTGGGGGAGGTCTCGAGGAGGGCGTCGTAAAAGGCGATGCCGGTCTCCCCGGGCATGAGGACGTCGCACACCACGGCGTCGGCCCCGGGACCTTCGGCGAAGATCCGCTTGGCGGCCGCGCTCGAGTCGGCTTCGAGGACGGTGAAGCCGGCACGCTCGAAGAAGGCGCGCAGCGCCTTCCGCATGGAGGGTTCGTCGTCCACCACCAGGACTGTTGCCACAAGCCCTTTCAGGGCAAGGAGTTGCCCGATTGCTCCAGGTCGCGGATTCGACCGCGGGACGGGCCTTGCCCACCTCGTCAGCCCAACTATCGGCAGGAGGAAGCCTTCATTTGACCCCCGGGATGGGCCATGGGTAGATTGCCGCCCATGCCGGACATCTCAATCGTCAAGACAAAGGAAGATGCGGGCTCCAAGAGCCTCCAGGTGACCGTCCCGGTGGACCGGGTGCGGGCCGCGGAGCACAAGGCGCTGCGCTACTTCTCCCAGCGGGCCCGTCTTCCCGGCTTCCGGCCGGGCAAGGCCCCGGAAGCCGTCGTCCGCCGCCGCTTCGGTGAGCAGATCCGCCAGACGGTCCTCGAGGAGCTGATCCGCGAGAGCTGGGACCAGGCCCTGTCGGCCGAGGCCCTCAAGCCCATCGCCGAGCCGCACATCCACGACCTCAAGTTCGAGGACGGGCAGGCGCTCGAGTTCGAGTTCCACGTCGAGGTGCGCCCCGACGTGAAGCTGCAGAAGGCCAAGGGCTTCACCGTGCAGCGGACCGTCAAGCCGGTGACCGCCGAGGACGTGGAGGAGAAGCTTCGCGACCTGGCCGAACGGAAGGCCAACTGGATCCCGGTGGAGGGGCAGAAGCCCGCGCCGGGGCAGATGGTCCGCCTCGAGGTGGCCCCCTTCGAGGGAGAGAACGCCGAGCCGGGCAGCGCGCAGCCGTACACCATGGTGCTCGGCGAGGGCCGGGCCATCCCGGACGTCGAGGAGCGGGTGATGACGCTCGTCCCCGGCGAGACGGTGGACACGGACGTGCGCTTCCCCGATGACTTCCCGGACGAGGCCCGCCGTGGCCAGACCCGGAAGGTCCGGATCGCGCTGCACGAGGTGAAGCGCCAGGAACTGCCGGCCCTCGACGACGCCTTCGCGCGCGAAGTGGGGGACTTCGAGACGCTCGACGCCCTGCGGCAGGCCCTCCGGGCCGACCTCGAGGGCGAGGCCAAGGCCCAGGCCGACGCCAACGTGCGGCAGGAGCTGCTGCAGCAGATCTACGCCGCCAACGAGGTGCCGACGCCGCCGTCGCTGGTGAACCGGCTGATCAAGGGCTACATGCAGGCCTACCAGATCCCGGCCGAGCAGTTCGAGCCGTTCTCGGCGGAGTTCCGGCCGATGGCCGAGCAGCAGGTCCGGCGGGAGCTGGTGCTGGACACGCTGGTGGAGGCCGAGAAGCTGGCGGCCACCGAGAAGGAGATCGACGAGCGGATCGCCACGCTGGCGGCGGCGCGGAACCTGCCGCCGGGCCAGCTGTACGCCGAGTTCGAGAAGGCCGGCCGCCTGCGGGACCTGGAGCGGTCACTCACCGAGGAGAAGGCGTTTGCCTGGCTCCTCTCGCATTCCACCGTGGTCGACGCCTGAGCGTGCCCCCCATGGCCTCCCTGTATCCTCCCTACGTCATCGAGCGGTCGAGCCGCGGCGAGCGGTCGTACGACATCTTCAGCCGCCTGCTGATGGACCGCATCGTCTTCCTCGGCGCGCCGATCAACGATGATGTGGCGAACATCATCATCGCGCAGCTCCTGTTCCTCGAGGCGGACAACCCGGAGCGGGACATCTACCTCTACATCAACTCGCCGGGCGGGGTGGTGTCGAGCGGGCTGGCCATCTACGACACGATGCAGTACCTGAAGGCGCCGGTGAACACGATCTGCATGGGCATGGCGGCCTCGATGGGGTCGTTCCTGCTGGCGGCGGGGGTGAAGGGCAAGCGGAGCGCGCTGCCGCACTCGCGGATCATGATCCACCAGCCCTCGGGGGGGGCGCAGGGCACCGCGGCCGACATCGAGATCCAGGCGCGGGAGATCCTCTACCTCCGCTCCAAGCTCAACGGGCTGTACAGCCAGCACACCGGGCAGCCCATCGAGACCATCGAGCGGGACATGGACCGCGACCGGTTCATGTCGGCCGAGGAGGCGCGGGACTACGGGCTGATCGACAACGTGATCACCAAGCGGACCGAGATCCAGCCGGTGGCCAAGTAACCGGCTCTTGACGCTCCCCGGGGGGAGGGACAGGTTTCCTGTCGCTCCCCCTACTACTTCCGAGGATGGGCCGGCCGACATGTCCAACGACAAGCACCTCCGCTGTTCGTTCTGCGGGAAGTCGAAGGATTCCGTCCGGAAATTCATTTCCGGGCCGTCGGTCTACATCTGCAACGAGTGCATCACCCTCTGCAACGAGATCCTGGCGGAGGATGAGGAGCGCGAGGTTGCGGATACCATCACGCAGGTCCCCACCCCGAACGAGATCAAGACGGTCCTCGACCAGTACGTGATCGGCCAGGAGCGCGCCAAGCGCACCCTGGCGGTGGCCGTCTACAATCATTACAAGCGCATCAACGCCGGCAGCGCCAGCGACGGCGAGGTCGAGCTCGACAAGTCGAACATCCTGCTCATCGGCCCCACGGGCGTCGGCAAGACGCTGCTGGCGCAGACGCTGGCGCGGATCCTCGACGTGCCGTTCACCATCGCCGACGCCACCACGCTCACCGAGGCGGGCTACGTCGGCGAGGACGTGGAGAACATCCTGGTGCGGCTGCTGCAGGCCGGCGAGTTCAACGTCGCCGAGTGCGAGCGGGGCATCGTCTACATCGACGAGATCGACAAGATCGCGCGGAAGTCGGAGAACCCGTCCATCACCCGCGACGTCTCGGGCGAGGGCGTGCAGCAGGCGCTGCTCAAGATCCTCGAGGGCACCGTGGCCTCCGTCCCGCCGCAGGGCGGCCGGAAGCACCCGCAGCAGGAGTACATCCAGATCAACACCAAGGACATCCTGTTCATCTGCGGCGGCGCGTTCGACGGGCTGGAGAAGATCATCCAGGCCCGCACCGGGCGGCAGCAGATCGGGTTCTCCAAGGAGACCACGGCCAAGGGGGCCACCTTCGACAAGAAGAACCCCTTCGCCGAGGTGGAGCCGGACGACCTGCTGCGCTTCGGGCTCATCCCCGAGCTGGTGGGGCGCCTGCCGGTGACGGTGGCGCTCGAGGCGCTGGACGAGGAGGCGCTGATGAAGATCCTCGTCGAGCCCAAGAACGCGCTGAGCAAGCAGTACAAGAAGCTGTTCGAGATGGAGAGCGTGGGGCTCACCTTCGACCCCGAGGCGCTCCGCGCGGTGGCGCAGAAGGCGCTCAAGCGCGGCACCGGCGCCCGCGGCCTCCGCGCCATCCTCGAGAGCATGATGACCGACATCATGTTCGACCTCCCCGCCCGCGACGACGTGCGCGAGGTGGTGATCACCAAGGAGTGCGTCACCGACGGGCAGCAGCCCCTGGTGGTCACGGAACGGGCCCGGCAGAAGCGCGAGGCCTGAGGCACCCGGCGGGGCGGGACGGGGGCGGCTTTCCGACGCGGAAGGCCGCCCCTCGCTATTTTCCGGCATGAGTCACGGGCCCCCGACGTACCCGCCGGCCAAGGAGAGCGACGCGCCGTTCGCGGCGCTGCCGATCGTCTTTCCGGGCAGCTTTCCCGATGCCACGGTGCGGCTCGAGCCCCGGCTGCCCGAGGTGGCGCTGATCGGGCGGAGCAACGTGGGGAAGTCGTCGCTGCTCAACGCGCTCTTCGGGCGGAAGCTGGCCAAGGTGAGCAACACGCCGGGGCGCACCGGACAGATCAACGTGTTCCGGCTGCCCACGCTCTACCTGCTGGACCTCCCCGGTTACGGCTTCGCCAAGGTGCCCAAGTCGGAGCGGGCGCGGTACCAGAAGCTGGTGAAGGGCGTGCTCCAGAAGCGGAAGAGCCTCTCGGGCGTGCTGTGGCTGCTCGACATCCGGCACGACCCGAGCGCCGAGGACCAGGAGCACGGCGAGCTGCTCGCCGCGAGCGGCGTCCCGGCCCTCGTGGCCATCACCAAGGCCGACAAGCTGCCGTTCGGGCAGCGGAAGAAGCGGCTCCGGGAGCTGAGCCTCCTGCTGGGGTTCCCGGAGGAGCAGGTCCAGCCCACCAGCAGCACCACGGGCGAGGGCCTGGCCGAGCTGGCCGAGACCCTGCTGGCCCTGGAGAGCCCAAAGGAGTGAGCATGCCATCGCAGCGCTGGTGGGGCCTCGCGGCCCTGGGAGTGATGCTGGCGGGCGCCCCGCTCGCGGCGCAGGACGCCATCGCGGCGGGCGACCTCCCGCCGGTGGGCTACGGCGCCCTCAACCAGGACCAGCTCACGGTGCGCTTCGGCGCGCAGGACCTCGAGATCCGCGTGGCCCCGCTCGACGAGCGGCTGCTCCGCCTGCTGGCGCCCGACGCCTACCGCACGTTGCGCGGCCTGGTGGACGAGCGCCGGGCGGCCATCGACTCGGCCGCCGCCGCCGCCGAGGGAATCTCGGCGCCGGGGCTGATGCTGGTGTCGTTCTTTGCGCGGCAGCGGGATGCGCGCTTCGAGCCGGAGAACCTGTCGCTCCTGTGGCGAGGGCAGCTGGAGCGGCCGGCGGCCATCCTCCCCATCAACGCCAACTTCAGCGGCCGCCAGCTCGGCACGCGGCAGCAGGCGTCGGCCATCTACCTGTATGCGCAGCCGGTGCCGGTGTTCGAGCCGTTCGCCATCAGCTACAATGGGGTGACCTCGGGCGGGTGGGAGCAGGCGCTGCAGCGGATCGACCGCGAGCGCTCGCGGGTGCTGGCGCGCTGGCAGACGGAGCGGGAGCGGGCGCGGGACACGGTGGCCACGAAGCCCTGAGGCGGGCCCCGCCCCACGCACGGTGAGCGACGCCCGGGCTGCCATGCGGCCCGGGCGTCGTCATTGGACGGTCCCGAGAGGCCGGCCCCCGCCGGCCGGAGGCCCGGCCGTTCCTTGGATCGGGCGGCCCGCGCCGATAGACTCCTGCATCCCATGTCCATCACCCCTTCCTGCGCCCCCGCATGGCGGTCGCTGACCTGATCCTCCGGCTCTTTCCCGGCTTTGCCTGGCTGGTGGCGGGCGGGCTGTTCCGGGCGAGCCCGGCCCACCACCCCGTCGGGGTGGCGGGCATGCTGCTCCTGGGTGCCGGCTTGGTCAGCGCCGGGTGGCTCGGGCGTGGGCAGCGGCGGGGATCGCTGCTGGCAGGCGGGCTGCTGGGGCTGGTGCTGGTGCCGCTGGCGGGGGTGTACGCGCTGGTGGGGGTCGCGGTGACCCTGCTCTTCCTGGCGCGCGAGCTGGTGGACCAGGCCGCCGCCACCCGGCGGCTCGAGGCGGAGCGGGCCGAGTTGGCACGGCAGCTCGACCGGCGGATCAACGAGATCTTCTCCCTGCAGGAACTCTCCTACATCCTGGCCGACTCGCTGGCCAGCGAGCGGATCGCCGAGCGGGTGGCGCGCTACGTGATGCGCTTCCTCAACGCCGAGGGCGCCGCCCTGGCGCTCGTGAACGAGGACGACGGCGGGCTCCGCGTGGCCGCGGCCGAGGGGGCGCTCGCGGGCTTTGCGGGGCGCACCGTCGAGGACGTGGCGGAGGCGCTGGTGGTGCGGGCCCTGGCCACGGAGCGCATCGAGGTGGGCCGGCGGACCGAGACCGAGCCGGTGCTCCTGCTGCCGGGGTTCACCGCGGAGAGCGCCGCCGCCGTGCCGCTCCGGGCGCATGGGCTCGCCATGGGGGTGCTCGCCGTGGCCAACCGCCGGGACGGCGGCTTCAGCGCCGAGGACCTCTGGCTCCTCTCCACCGTCTCCACGCAGGTGGCGGTGATCCTGGCCAACAGCCGCCTCTTCGAGATGGTGCGGCAGGCCAAGGAGGAGTGGGAGACGGCGTTCAACGCCCTCACGGAGGGCATCGCGGTGCTGGACAAGCAGGGTCGCATCGCGCGCGGGAACCGGGCGCTGGCGCGGCTCCTCAACATGCCGGCACCGGCGCTCATGGGGCGCCCCTTCTGGGAGGAAGTGGTGGGCCCGAGCCCCGATGCCTGGCTGCTGGCCGCGGCCGAGGCGAAGGAGCGCCCCGCCCCGCTCACGGTGCAGAGCGTGCCGACGGGCCGCCTGCTCAAGCTCACCGCCGCGCCGCTCGCCGAGCCCACCTACGAGGCGGCACTCGTGGTGCTGGTGGCGGACGTGACGGAGCAGCGCGCGCTCGAGGCGCAGCTGATCCAGTCGGAGAAGCTGGCGGCGGTGGGCCAGCTGGTCTCGGGCGTGGCGCACGAGCTCAACAACCCGCTCACCTCCATTGCAGGGCTGTCGGAGTTCCTGCAGGAACGGCCGGGCCTCGGCGCCGACCGGGAGCACCTGCGGGTGATCAACGAGCAGGCGGAGCGGGCGGGCCGGATCGTGCGGAACCTGCTCACCTTTGCCCGGCGGGGCACGGCCGCCGACGCCGTGGTGGACCTCAACGACGTGGTGGAGCGCACCGCGCTGGTGGTGGCCTACGAACTGGAGATGCGCGGCATCCGGCTGGGGGAGCAGCGCGCCGCCGGGCCGCTCCCGGTGCGCGGCAGCCGGGACGAGCTGCAGCAGGTGGTGGTGAACCTGGTGACCAACGCCATCCATGCCGTGCGGGACCAGCCGCCCGACCTGCCCCGCGAGATCACCCTCACCACCGCGCGCGACGGCGCCATGGCCGTGGTCCGCGTGCGCGACACGGGGAAGGGCGTGTCACCCGCGCACGAGCGCGAGCTGTTCACCCCCTTCTTCACCACCAAGGAACCGGGGGAGGGGACGGGGCTGGGCCTGTCGCTCAGCTATCGGATCGTGGAGGCGCACGGCGGCCGGCTGGCGTATGCGCCGGCGCCGGGGCGCGGGGCGGAGTTCTGGTTCTCCATCCCGATCGCGACGGACCTGCCTGAGGGAGAGGCCGCCGCCGCCCCGGCGGCGGAGCGCTCCGCGCTGCTGGTGGACGACGATCCAGGCATCGAGCTGGTGGTGCGGGCGCTGCTCGAGCCGGCAAACATCGCGGTGGAGCGAGCCGCGAGCGCGGCGGAAGGCGCTCGGCGCGTGGCGGAACGGCGGTGGCGCCTGGTGATCGTGGACGGCGGCCTCTCCGCCGACGGCCGACAGCTGCTGAGCGAGCAGGCGCAGGTGCCGGACGGGACCCGCCTGGTGGTGGCCACCGCCGACGCGGCGCTGGCGGAGCGCTGCCGGGCGCGGGGCGCGGCCACCCTCCCCCGCCCCTTCCTCCCCCGCGACCTCATCAGCGTGGTGGGCGACCTGCTCGACGCCTAGGGCGTGGTGGCCCGGTAGTACTCGGTGCCCGACAGGTTCAGGCGCAGCGCCCGCCCGCTCACCACGTCCGCGAAGCGCACCCGCTCCACGCCCTGCGGGTCGTCGCCCACCTGGAACTCCCCGCCGCCGAGCGGCAGCAGCCGCTCCTCGATGCCCTCCGGCGACACCAGGTAGAGCCGCCCCTTCCGCAGCACCACCCGGTAGTTGCTGTCGTACGGCACCTGGGCGCGGTAATGGCCCACGTAGCCGGCCCATGCCGCCGGCGCGTCGAACCGGTGCGGCCCCCGGTAGGCGCTGCTGGTGAACCAGCGGCCGCCGCTCCAGAACTCCGAGGCCACGCCGTCCTCCCGGACCACGTGCAGCGGGAACAGCCGGAAGGCGGGGTGCGGCGTCACGAAGGTGGCGCGCCCATCGCGGTAGAGCGGGGCACGGAGCCCGTCGGCTTCAAGCCACAGGCTGTCGCCGGCGGCGAGGAGCCGGGCGCGGGCGCCACTCGAGTCGTGGAACTCGCCGGCGAAGCTGGCCGCCTCGGGAATCACGGCGGGCGGGGCACTCTCCTCCACCGGCGGGGGCGCGCGGCCGCGGCGCGCGGCGATGAGGGCGCGCAGCGCGTACTCGCCCAGGCGACGCGGGTTGCCGGGGCCATTCATGAGGATCACCACGCCGAGCCCCTCGTCCAGGTCGCCGGCCAGCATGGCGCGGAAGCCGGGCATGCCGCCGGAGTGCCAGAGGATCGGGTCGCCCTCGAGGGTGCCGAGAACCACGCCGTATCCATAGAAAGAGTCGTGGCCGAGCTCCGGGGCGGGGACGGTGCGCTGCACCATGCGGGCGAAGCTGCGGGGCTGCAGCACGCGCCGGCCGTCCACCGTTCCCTGCCCCAGCAGCATCCGGAGGAAGGTGGCGAGGTCGTGCGCGGTGGTGACGATGTTGGCGTCGCCGCCGCTGTTCTCGTTCCAGGGGGCGGGGACCAGGGCCGCCCCGGGCAGCGGGGGCCGGTCATCGAAGAGGTACTGGTAACCGGTGGCCGCGGCCTGCCGACCCTCCTGGGTGACGCTCGGCGCCGTCCGGGTGAGGCCCAGGGGCTCGAGCACCCGTGCGCGGATGGCGTCGGCGAAGGGGCGCCCCTCGACCTCCTCGATGACGAGGCTCAGCAGCTGGTAGCCGATGTTCGAGTAGGTGAAGCGCGTGCCGGCGGGACGGGCCAGGTCACGGTCGCGGAGCGCCAGCGCCGTGTAGGGGGACGAGGGAAGGTCGCTCCGGTCCCGCGGGAGGCCGGCGGTGTGGGTGAGGAGATGGTGGAGCGTGACCGGGCTGCCCGGGGCCCGGACCCGGAACCAGGGAAGGTAGGTGGCCACCGGCCGCTGGAGGTCCACCAGGCCTTCCTCCTGCAGCTGGAGCAGGGCGGCCGCGGTGAAGGCCTTGGAGAGGGAGCCCGCCTGGAAGCGGGTGGTGTCGGTGACGGGCCGGCCCGTCCCGCCCAGTTCGGTCACGCCTAACGCAATGTAGGCGACGACCGTGTCACGGGTGACGAGCGCGAGGGCCATCCCGGGCGTGCCCTCCTCGCGCTGGTGCTGCCGGGCGGCCTCCGTGACGTACCGGATGGCCTGCAGGAGCAGGGTATCGGCCGGTGGCGGGGCCGCCGGGGCGACCAGGGAGGCCACGAGGGGAGCGAGGGCGCGCACGCCGAACAGTAGGCGGGGAGGCCGGGGGACGGGAGCGGGCCGCCCGCCGTGACCCAGCCGTGACACAGGCCGGGCATTCCGCCCGCCCAGCCGCGACCAGCCGGTTTCCGTGACGCCTTTGTTGCAGGAGAGTGGGTTGGCCGATACTGGCCGCGGTGAGGTTCGGGCCGTTCCCTCCACGGGTGTTCACCGTGGTCGCGCGGGCGGTGGCCCGCACCCTCACAGCAGCGAGCAGCCATGCGGCAGCGTTCCTGGGTGGTCTCGGTTCTTCTCCTTCTCTGTGCGATGATCAGCGGCCTCTCGGCCCAGGCGCCGATGGGCAAGGTGGTCGGCAAGATCGTGGACGCCGACAAGGGCACCCCGATCTCCGGCGCCGTGGTCTCGGTGGTGGGCGGCACGGCCACCGCGGAATCGGGCCTCGACGGGCGCTACACGCTGGCCAACGTGCCGGCGGGGACGGTGGGACTCCGGGTGCGCTACATCGGCTACCAGCCCAAGCTGGTGAGCGGCGTGGTGGTGGCGGCCGGGGGCACCGCGACGCAGGACATCGGGCTCACGACGCAGGTGGTGGAGCTCGAGGAGCTCACCGTGGCGGCGCAGGCCGAGCAGGGGAGCGTGAACCGGGCGCTGGAGGAGCAGCGCTACGCGCCCAACGTGGTGAGCGGGGTGACCCGCGAGCAGATCGCCAAGAGCCCCGACAGCGACGCGGGCCAGGCGGTGCAGCGCGTGAGCGGCGTGACCGTCCAGGATGGCAAGTACGTCTTCGTCCGCGGCCTGGGCGAGCGCTACACCACCACCGAGCTCAACGGCGCCCGGGTGCCGAGCCCGGAGCCGGAGAAGAAGGTGGTGCCGCTCGACATCTTCCCCGCGGGCATCCTCGAGGGCATCACCACCTCGAAGACCTTCACCCCCGACCAGCCGGGCGACTTCAGCGGCGCGGTGGTGAACCTCCGCACCCGTGAGTTCCCGGCGCAGCGCGTCATCACCCTCAGCACCGGCGCCGGCTTCAATTCCGCGGCCACCGGGCAGAGCGTGGCCAAGGCGCCGACCGAGGGCGGGGAGTGGCTGGGCTTTGCGGGCAGCGCGCGCCAGTTGCCGAGCGCCCTGGCCGCGGCCGGCGACTTCAGCGGTTCCACCCAGGCGGACGTGAACGGCTACCTCGCGTCGCTGCGCGACGTGTGGTCGGCCAAGCGGGGCACCGGCTCACCGAACGGCAGCTTCGGCATGTCGCTCGGCGGCGAGGATCCGGTGTTCGGGCAGCGGATCGGCTACCTCGGGTCCTTCAACTATGGCTACAGCCAGGAGGTGCGCGAGGACGAGCAGCGCGCCCTGGCCACGACCGGTGGCGCCATCAACCAGTACCGGGGCAGCACCACGCGCGCCAGCATCCTCTGGGGCGGGCTGGTGAACCTGAGCACCCGCATCGGCACGGGCAGCCGGCTCCAGTTCAACAACACCTACAGCCGCACCGCGGACAACGAGGCGGTGACGCTGGGCGGCGTCAACGAGGAGTTCTCCCAGCTCGGCCAGCTCGACATCACCCGCCTCACCTTCACCGAGCGCTCGGTGCGCTCCCACCAGGTGGCCGGCGAGCACCAGCTCGGCGAGCGGCACTTCGTCGAGTGGCGCGCCAACGCGGCGAAGACCCGGCGCTACGAGCCGGACCGCAGCGACCTCATCTACACCACCGCCGCCGACGGCTCCCCGCTCCAGTGGGCGGACATCCGCCAGTCGGCCACGCGGACCTTCAGCGACATCAACGAGACCAACTACGACCTGGCCGGCAGCTATCGCCTGGGCCTCGGCGCGATGACCAACCCGGTCTTCGTGAAGGTGGGCGGCGCCTACCGCACCACCGACCGCGACGCCGACAGCCGCGCCTACGACATCCGGAACCTGGACCTCTCCACGGCCGAGCTGAGCCAGCGGCCGGAGGACGTGTTCAGCCGCACCAATGCGCTGGCCGGCCGCCTGCTCCTCTCGCCGAACACCAATGGCGGGCGCTACACGGCCGAGGACGCGGTGAGCGCGGGCTTCGTCCAGGTCGACGTGCCGGTGGCCAACCGGATCCAGGTGATCGCGGGCGCCCGGGTGGAGCACTGGACGCTCGACCTGCTGACCCGCACCACGCAGGGCGCCACCGCGCCGGTGGCCCGCCGGCACACCGACGTGCTGCCGGCCCTCGGGCTCAACATCCGCCTGAGCGGCAACCAGACGCTCCGCCTTTCCGCGACGCAGACGCTGTCGCGGCCGGAGTACCGGGAGCTCTCGAGCGCGCCTTCGTTCGAGGTGCTGGGCGGGCTGGTGACGCGGGGCAACCCGGCGCTCGACCGCGCCCTGATCCAGAACCTCGACGCCCGCTGGGAGTTCTATCCCAACGGCGGCGAGGTGCTCTCGTTCGGGGTGTTCGCCAAGCGCTTCGACAACCCGATCGAGCGGGTGATCGTGGCGACCACGGGCGCGCCGGAGCTCGGGTTCGTCAACGCCGAGAAGGCCAACAACTACGGCGTCGAGGTGGAGGTCCGGAAGAACCTGGGCCTCCTCGGCGAGGGGCTCCGCGGCTTCACCGCCTTCAGCAACGTGACCCTGATGCGCAGCCGGATCACGCCGGGCAACGACTCGCTCTCCGCCCTCACCAGCAGCGAGCGGCCGATGGTGGGCCAGGCGAGCTACGTGGTGAACGGGGGGCTGAGCTGGCTGGATGGGGGCGGGCGGTGGTCGGCCACGGCGCTCTTCAACCTGGTGGGCCGCCGCATCTCCGAGGCCGGGCAGAACCCGCTGCCGGACACCTATGAGGAAGCGCGCGCGGTGCTCGACCTGTCGCTGCAGGCGCCCGTGTTCTCGACCCTCACCGTCAAGGTGGACGCCAAGAACCTGCTCGACTCGCCCTACAACTTCACCCAGGGCAGCGTCACGCGGCTCAAGTACCGCAGTGGCCGCGTGTTCGGCGCCAGCTTCCAGTGGCGGCCCTGAGGCGGTTGACCAGAGTGTGACGGAAGCAATGCGGAATCGTGGTACGGCCCGGCTCATTTCAGGTGTATGCAGGTCGTGTCACGATTCCGTTCCGCACCCCCCTTTCACGAGGACCAGTACACGATGATGACTCCCTCCCGTCGGCTCCTTGCCGTCGCCACCCTGACCGGCGCGCTGGCGATCGGTGCCTGCGGCAGCGACGATGGCGGTGGCAACGGCCCGTCCGCCCCGGCCACCCCGACCGGCCTGGCCGTGGCACAGCTCTCGCTCACCTCGGCGCGCATCACCTGGACGGCCTCGACCGGCGCCACGGGCTACGTGCTCGAGCGCGCGGACGCGAGCAACCCGGGCGTCTTCGCGGCGATCGGCGGCACCATCGCGAACCCGACCTACGATGACGCGGGCCTGACCGCGGGCGTGGCCTACAGCTATCGCGTGGCGGCCACCAACGGCAGCGACACCAGCGCCTTCTCCTCGGCCGTCGGCTTCACCTCGGGCCTCAAGGCGGCGACCCTGACCGGCAACATCGCGGCCAGCCGGACGCTCTACAAGGACACGGTCTACACCCTCAGCGGGTACGTGAAGGTGCAGCCGGGCGCCACCCTCACGATCCAGGCCGGCACCAAGCTCATCGGCGACAGCACGGTGGCGGGCAGCTCGCTCTGGATCCTGCGCGGCGCGCAGATCAACGCCACGGGCACCTCGGCCGAGCCGATCGTCTTCACCTCGGCCCACTCGGCCGGCAACCGCAAGCCGGGGGACTGGGGCGGGCTCATCATCATCGGCAACGGCATCATCAACCGCACCGGCGCCACGATCAACACCGAGGGCGGCGCGGCGGGCGTGGCCGAGAACTACGCCGGTGGCAACGACAACAACGACAACAGCGGCACCCTCAAGTACGTCCGCATCGAGTTCGCGGGCTTCGACATCTCGAACGGCGCGGGCCAGGAGCTCAACGCCCTCTCGAGCTACGCGGTGGGCCGCGGCACCACCTACGAGTACATCCAGACCATGGCCGGGCTCGACGACTCCTTCGAGTTCTGGGGCGGCGCCGTGGACGGCCGGTACCTGATCTCCTACGAGTCGGGTGACGACCACTTCGACTGGAGCGAGGGCTACGTCGGGCGGAACCAGTTCCTGATCGCCTTCCAGAGCCAGCGGCTGGTGCCGCGCCCCGGCGCGGGCGTGTTCTCCTCCGACCCGCGCGGCTTCGAGGGCGACGGCTGCGACCCGGCGGTTTCGGGCTGCACCCTGACCAGCACCGGCGCCAGCACCCCGTACTCGAACCCGGTGTTCGCCAACTTCACGATGATCGGCCCGGGCAACCTGGCCGGCATCCCCGCGGACGGGAACGGCGGCGTCTGGCGCCGCGGCACGGGCGGCGTCTTCGCCAACGGCATCCTGGCGCGCTGGAAGGGCATCGCGATCAACGTCCGTGACGCCTGGACCGACACCCTGCTGGTGCAGCGCGACTCGCTCCAGCTCGCGGGCCTGGTCCTGACGCAGAACGGGTTCAACTACGACACCACCGGCGCCGGCTTCGGCCAGGTGACCAACATCCCGGCCTCACAGGTGGCCAGCCACAAGGCCTTCGCCGCCTCGGTGGCCACGGACACGCTGCTCGGCATCAGCCTGAACCCGGCGGGCCTCGACTGGACGCCCAAGGCCGGCAGCCCCGCCACGAGCGGCGGCGTGACCGTCACCGCTGGCAAGGTGGCCGGCTACTTCGGCGGCAGCTTCGCCAACACCACCTACCTCGGCGCCGCGGACCCGAGCGGCACGAAGTGGTGGCAGGGCTGGACCGCGTACACCATCAACTGAGTTCCTGAACGCGACGACGCCCGGTCCGGGGTCAGTCCCGGGCCGGGCGTTCGTGCGAGGATCACCCATGCGACGCACCTGCCTGCTCGCCAGCCTGGCGCTGGCGCTTGCCTGCCGGGCCACCCCGGCGCCCGGGGCCGCCACCGGGAGCCGCGCGCCGGAAAACCAGTACACACCCGACAGTGTCCGGGCCACCGAACTCGCCGCGTTCCGGACCGGCCTGCCCCCGGTCGCCGGCGCTCCAGGACGGGGCGCCGAGCCGGGACTCCCTCGTGACGGCGCTGCTCGCCGCGCTCGCCACGCGCGACACGGCCACGCTCCACCGCCTCGTACTCAGCCGCGCCGAGTTCGCGTGGCTCTACTACCCCACCACCCAGCAGGCGCTGCCGCCCTACGACCTGGACCCGGCCACGCTCTGGATGCTCACCAGCGAGCGCGGCGGCCGCGGGGAGGCCAAGCTGCTCGAGACCCTCGGCGGCCGCACCCTCCCCTACGCCGGCCACCGCTGCGACGGCAACGCCGCCCACGAGGGCGACAACACCGTGTACGGCCCCTGCGTCGTCCGCCTGGTGCAGGCGCCGGGGGACACGGTGGAGAGCCGGCTGTTCGGGCTGGTGCTGGAGCGGGGCGGGCAGTGGAAGTTCGTGAGCTATACCAACAAGCTCGACTAGCTGGGGCTTGCGTGGGATTTCACCGCAGAGGCGCGGAGACGCTGAGGGCCGCAGAGGACCTGCGCTCGGAGCGGGGACCCCACCTCAAGGTGAGGACACTGAATTGACGGTGGCCTGAGAGCACGGTTGAGGTACGGCGCGACACCCCAACAGACACCCACCAGGACACAGCGGGCTCACCCTGCGGTGAGCCCACCATCCCCGGGCAGTTCCTCTGCGGCCCTCTGCGCCTCCGCGTCTCTGCGGTGAATCCGTGCGCCGAGGCCGGCCGTCAGTACCCCGCGTCGCGCGCGGAGAGGAACGGCTGGAGGTTGACGCGGCCGCGCACCTGGCGGGCGACGGCGGCAGGGTCGCGGGCGCCCCAGTAGTTGCCGCCCGCCTCGAGCTCCACCGCATCGATGAGCCAGCGCCGCGCGGAGAGGAGCACGTTGCCGTGGAGCTCGGTGTCGGCGCCGGCCGAGTCCACGACGATGCCGTCCTCGACGCCATCCAGCAGGTTGCCCCGCAGCTTCACGCGCGTGGTCTGCTCCAGCACGATGCCTCGGCCCACCTTGGCGATGGTGTTGTCGTCCACCCGGTACAGGGTGCTCTCGTCCCCCTCGGCGTCCGGGGCGAAGAGGTGGATGCCGATGGCCCCGCCGATGATCGTGTTCTCCCCGATGGCGTTCTCGCCCCCGTGCTCGATGGCCACGGCGGCCTCGTGCGCGCCGAGGATGATGTTGCCGCGCACCGTGCTGCCCCGCGAGTAGCCGAGCCAGAAGCCGTAGCGCGCGCTGTCGGCGTGGTTCTCGGTGAAGACGTTCCACGCGCTGAAGGTGGCCTCGAAGGCGTTGTGGTAGGCGTGGGAGGCGTCGTTGCGGTGCACCAGGTTGGCGATGGACGGCCCCACCAGGGGCCGGTGGCCGCTCAGGAAGAAGCCGTCGCCGGACCAGGTGAGGTCGTTGTCGGCGATGACGTTGGAGTCGCTCGCCTCGCGGAGCAGGAGCGCCGCGCTGTCGCAGCCGTGGCTGTAGGCGCGGCTCTCGCAGCGCACGTTGTGGCTGGCGTTGTTGCGGACGATCGTGTTGCGCGACGACTTCCAGAGGTGGATCCCCCAACCCGAGTTGCCGCTCACGTCGTTGTCGGCCAGGTGCGCCTCGCGGCTCTCGAAGAGGCCGATGCCGTTCTGGCTCCCACGGGCGAGGATCCCGGTGACCACCGCCCCGGTGGTGCGGCGCAGGTACAGGCCGGCGCCGTAGGTCTCGAAGGTGTCCGGGCGGAAGATGTCGAGCCAGTCCGCCTCGTCGTAGCGCTCCGGGGTGGAGCGGAGCCGCTGGGCGCGGGAGCCGGACAGGTCGATGCCGCTGAGCCGGTGGCCGGCCCCACCGTCGAGCCGGATGCCGAAGCGATACCCCCGGATGCGGCCGCCGCGGATGCTGATGCTGTCGCCCCCCTTGCCGCTGATGCCGATGCCGCGGAAGCCGCCCGCCGCGGTGTCCCCGCTCTCCAGGGTGACCCCCGTCAGGTCAATGCGCGTGGCGCCGGCGGTGACCACCAGCACGCCCACCTCGGCCGTGTCGCGGATGCGGTAGCGGCCGGGGCAGATCTTCACCTCGCCGGCCACGGGCGTGCCGGCCCGGGTGGGGCGGACGCAGGGCGCGGCCGCCGGGGCGGCGGCACCGAGGGCCAGGACGAGGACGGCGAGCGAGGAGATCATGGGCGCACCGGGATGCCGCGATCGCGGAGGTAGGCGCGCGCCTCGGGGAGCGAGCAGCCCTGGTAGTGGAAGATGGACGCCGCCAGCACCCCGTGCGCGCCCGCCTGCAGCCCGTCGGCCAGGTGCTGGAGGTTCCCCGCCCCGCCGGAGGCGATGACCGGGATCCGCACCTGGCCGCTCGCGAGCCGGAGCAGCTCCAGGTCGTAGCCAATCTGGGTGCCGTCACGGTCCATGGATGTGAGCAGGATCTCCCCGGCACCGAGCTGTTCCAGCTGGCGGATCCACGCGAGGCCGTCGAGCTCGGTGGGCGTGCGACCACCGGTGATGAACACCGTCCAGTGGGGCGGCGCCCCGGCCGGCCCGGGCACCCGGCGCACGTCCACCGCGGCCACCACGCACTGTGTCCCGAACGCCTCCCCGAGACGGCTGACGAGCGCCGGGTCCTTCACCGCCGCCGTGTTCACCGCCACCTTGTCCGCCCCGGCCCGGAGCGCGGCGCCCGCGTCCTCCACCGAGCGGATGCCCCCGCCCACGGTGAAGGGGATGAAGATGGCATCCGCCACCCGGCCCACCATCTCCAGCGTCGTGTCCCGCGCCTCGTGGCTGGCCGTGATGTCCAGGAACACCAGCTCGTCGGCGCCCTCGGCGTCGTAGCGGCGTGCCTGCTCCACCGGGTCCCCGGCGTCGCGCAGCGACTCGAAGTGGACGCCCTTCACCACGCGGCCGTTGGCCACGTCGAGGCAGGGGATGATGCGCCGGGCTAGCATACGAAGAGCACGTCCTCGAGCGTGCCGGCGTCGCCCTTGGCCAGGAGGACCTGGATGTCCTCGAGCGCCCGCCGCTCCCGCGGCCAGGCCAGGCGGCCCTGCGCCGCCGGCAGCGGCATCCACTCCGCCGCGTCGTGCTCGTGGCTCAGCGTCACCTCGGCCTCACCCACGAAGGCCGCGAAGACGGGGATGAAGCCCACCTCGTCGGTCCCGTGGCGATAGAAGGACTCCACCCGGCTCAGGTTGTAGAGCTTCCGGGGCGTGAGGCCCGTCTCCTCCCGGAGCTCGCGCATCGCCGCGTCCCGCGGATGCTCGCCCGCCTCGATGCTGCCATGCACCGCCTCCCACGAGCCGGGACAGCGGCCCGCCGTGCCGCGGCGGAGCACCAGGGTCTCGAGGCCCGTGACGCCCTGGCGGAGCACGTACACGTCCACGAACGCCACCCGGAAGGTGGTCATGGCCGCCACTCCGCGAAGGCGGCCAGGAGCGCGAGGCCCGCGGCCTGCGACTTTTCGGGATGGAACTGCGCCCCGACGATGTTGCCCTGCCCCACGATGGTGGGAAACGGCCCGCCGTAATCCGCCGTGGCCAGCGCCACGCCGGGCGCGAGGCCGGACGGGTGGTAGCTGTGGACGTGATAGAAGAACTGCCGCCCCTCGCGGAACAGGCCGGCCAGCACCGGATGGCGCGCCCCGTCCGCCGTAGCATCCACCGCGGCCCAGCCCACGTGCGGCACGGGCAGGTCCGTGCGGAGCCGGCGCACCTCGCCCGCGAGGAGGCCGAGGCCGGTCACGCCGGGGCCCTCCTCGCTCCGCTCGAAGAACACCTGCTGTCCCAGGCAGATGCCCATCACGGGGCGGCCGGCCCGGGCCACCTCGGTGATGGCGTCGCCGAGGCCGGTGGCGGCGAGGTTCTTCATGGCCTGCCCGAAGTTCCCCACCCCGGGCACCAGCACCCGCTCCGCCCGGCGCACCACGTCCGGGTCGGTGGCGAGCGCGGCGGCGTGGCCGCCCGCCTCGACGGCGCGCACCACGCTGCGCAGGTTGTTGACCCCGTAATCCACGATGACGATCACAGCACGCCCTTGGTGCTCGGCACCCCGCTCACCCGCGGGTCGAGGCGCACCGCGGTCTCCAGCGCCCGCGCGAAGGCCTTGAAGGTGGCCTCCACGATGTGGTGCGGGTTGTCACCGCGGATGAGGTCCAGGTGCACCGTGAGCCCGGCGTTCAGCACCAGGGCGCGGAAGAACTCCGGGGTCAGGAACACGTCGTAGTCCCCGAGCATCTGCCACTTGGCGATCTCGACGTGGTACGAGAGGTAGGGCCGGCCGGAGACGTCCACCACCGCGCGCACCAGCGCCTCGTCGAGCGGCACACAGGCGTCCGCGTAGCGGCGGATGCCGCGGCGGTCGCCCAGCGCCTGCTGGATGGCCTGGCCGAGGGCGATGCCCACGTCCTCGACGGTGTGGTGGCCGTCCACGTGCAGGTCGCCCTCGCAGGACACCGTCAGCTCCATGAGGCCGTGGCGCGCCAGCGCCTCCAGCATGTGGTCGAAGAAGCCGATCCCCGTCCGCACCTCCGCCCGCCCCGCCCCGTCGAGGTCGACGGCGACGCGGATCCGGGTTTCCTTGGTGGCGCGGGTGACCTCGGCGTGGCGGGACATGCGGAACACCTCAGGAGGCAGGACGGATCAGCCGAGGATCTTCACCAGCGCGGCGAGCACGGCATCGTTGTCCGCCGGCGTGCCGATGCTCACCCGGAGGCAGCCGGCCAGGCCGGGGCCGCGCGAGACGTCGCGCACCAGGATCCCCGCCTCCTCCACCAGCCGCGTGAACACCGCCTGCGGCGAGACCTCGTGGAAGCGGAGCAGCAGGAAGTTGGCCTGGCTCGGGAACACCTCGACGCCGCGGAGCGCGGCGAGCCGCGGCGCCAGCCGCTCGCGCTCCGCCACGATGTGGCGCACCCGCGCCTCGAACCGCTCGTGCTGCTCCAGCGCCACCTCGGCCGCGGCCAGGGTGATGGCGTTGACGTTGTAGGGCAGCTTGGCCTTGGCGATCTCGCGCGCCACCTCGGGATGCGCCAGCGCGTAGCCGAACCGGAGCCCGGCCATGCCCATCGCCTTGGAGAAGGTGCGGAGCACCACCACCCGCGGCTCCCGCCGCGCCAGCTCCACGGCGGTGGGACCGCCGAACTCCTGGTACGCCTCGTCCACGAAGACCAGCGCGTCCGTCTCCCGCACCAGCCGCTCCACCGCGCCCTCGGGCAGCGCCGAGCCGGTCGGGTTGTTGGGCGAGCAGAGCACCACCACCTTGGCCCGCTCCCCCCGCGCCCGCGCCACCAGCGCGTCCACGTCGTAGCGGAACCCCGGGCCCAGCGGCACCGGGAGGTAGTGCCCGCCGAGGACCCCGGTGAGCAGCTTGTAGAGGGAGAACGTCGGCTCCGGCGCCACCACCACGTCGCCCTCGGCGACGGAGACGGTGAGCGCGGCCTGGATCACCTCGTTGGACCCGTTGCCCACCAGCACGCCCTCGGCCACCCAGCCATGGCGGGCGGCCACGCGCTCGGCGAGGTGCTGGGGGAAGAAGAGCGGGTAGCGGTGCCAGGGCGCGGCGGCGGCGCGCTCGAGGATGGCGCGCTTGAGGTCGGCGGGGACGTCCTCCGGCGCCTCGTTCTGGTTGAGCTTGCGCGCGGTGACCGGCGCCTCGAGCGTGTAGGCGGCCTGCGCCCGCACCGAGGGCTTGATGAGGGCCAGCGCGCCCGCCACGTCCGGCGCGGACAGGGTGCCGGTCATGCCTTCTTCCGGCCCAGCACCACCTCGAGGCGCTTGGACAGCGCCTTGGCGCGGAAGGGCTTGCTCAGGAAGTCGTCGGCGCCGAGCTCGAAGACGCGCACCTCGTTGTCCTCGTCGCCCTTGGCGGTGAGGACGATGACGGGCAGCCGCGCGGTGGCGGGGCGCGCCCGGAGCTCCGAGAGCACCGAGTAGCCGTCCATGCCCGGCAGGTTCAGGTCCAGCACCACGATGTCGGGGGCGTGGCGGTCCACCTGGTCCAGCGCCTCGACGCCGGTGCGCGCCTCCTGCACCTCGTACCCGTCGCGCACCAGGAGGTCCTTCATGACCTTCCGGAGCGAGTCCTCGTCGTCCACCAGCAGCACGCGGATGCCCTTCTCCACGTGGCGCTTGGGGGCGGGCGCGGTGGGTTCCTCGTCCTCCTCCAGCAGGTCGAAGGCGCCGGAGAAGTCCGCCACCGGCACGGCCTGCGAGGGGCGCGGCGGCTCGGCCACGGCGGCCGCGCCCTGCGGGGGCAGGATCGGCACCGAGGGCGGCGTCTTGCGCGCCTGCTGCGGGTCGCTGGTCCGGGGCTTGGGCGCGTCGGGTGACTTGTGGCCGCCGGCCATCGGCACGTCCACCACGCGGAGCAGTTCCTCGATGCTCGTCTCGCCGCTCAGCACGTGCACCAGGCCGCTCTCGAACAGCGACTTCATCCCGTTGGCGCGCGCGGCCTCGGCGATCTTGTCGGCCGTGGCGCCGCTGCCGATCAGCCGCTCGAGGTCGTGGTTCATGGCCAGCACCTCGACCACGCTGAAGCGGCCACGGTAGCCGGTCATGGAGCAGTCGGGGCAGCCCACGGCGCGGTTGATGACCGCGCCCTCCGGGAGGTACTTCTTGATCCGCTCCGGCGGCTCCTGGGTGCTCTTCTCGCGGCAGGTGGTGCAGAGCTTCCGCATCAGGCGCTGCGCGATGATGCCGCGGAGCGCGGAGCCGAGCTTGTACGCCTCGATGCCCATGTCCACGAGGCGCGTCACCGAGTTGGGCGCGTCGTTGGTGTGGAGCGTCGAGAGCACCAGGTGGCCCGTGAGCGAGGCCTGCACGGCGATCATCGCCGTCTCCTTGTCACGGATCTCGCCCACCAGCACCACGTCCGGGTCCTGCCGCAGGATGGAGCGGAGGGCGGAGGCGAAGGTGAGTCCCGCCTTCTCGTTCACCTGCACCTGCACGATGCCCTTGCCGAGCCGGTACTCGACCGGGTCCTCGACCGTCACGATGTTGACCCCCTCGCTCTGCACCATGCGGAGCATGGAGTAGAGCGTGGTCGTCTTGCCCGAGCCGGTGGGGCCGGTGACGAGGATGACGCCTTCCTTGTGGTTGAGCAGCGCCCCCATGGACGCCCGCTCCTCCGCCGACATCCCGAGCGACTCGAGCGACAGCACCGTCGCCTTGGCGTTCAGGATGCGGATGACGACCTTCTCGCCGAGCGAGGCGGGCAGCGTCGACACGCGGAGGTCCACCGGCGCCCCGTTCACCGACACCCGCGCCCGGCCGTCCTGGGGCCGGAGCCGGTCGGCGATGTCGAGCCCCGACATGATCTTGATGCGGGAGATGAGCGGCGCGCCGGCCGAGCGCGGGATCATCATCACCTGGCGGAGCACGCCGTCGATGCGGTAGCGCACCGCGACGCCCGCCTCCCCCGGCTCGATGTGGATGTCCGACGCGCGCGACATGATGCCGTCGGAGAGCATCAGGTCCACCAGCCGCACCACCGGCCGCTGCTGCGCCTCGTCGGCGCTCGCGGCGAGGTCGGCGGCGGCCTCCTCCTCGGCGAGCTGCTTCACCTCGAGCCCGTCGTCCATCCCGCCCAGCAGCGCCGCCACCACGTCGGCGCTGCCGCCGCGGTAGAGCTCGTCCATCTTCTCGCGGATCCGGTTAGGCGAGGCCAGGTAGGAGCGCACCTCCCGCCCCGTGGCGAAGGCCAGGTCCTTCTCCGCGTCGATGTCGAACGGGTTCGACGTGGCGATCTCGAGGATCGAGTCGGTGAGGCGGAGGGGCAGGATGTTGAAGCGGCGGACCAGCGGCTCCGGCACCGCATCCCGGACGGCGGGCGTGAGCTGCGACAGGTCCGCCACGGGCAGCCGGAACCGGGCGGCGGCCGCACGCAGCACCTCGTCGTCACTCACCAGCCGGCGCGACACGATCGTCACCCAGAGCGACTGCGGCTCGCCCGTGGGCTCCGCGCGGAGCTGCTCGAGGCTCTCCGCGGGCAGGATCTTCTCGACCGTGGGGACCAGCCACTCGTCCGTAAACTGCATGCAAGACCTTGAGGGAGAACTACTTGGAAAGTAGCGCGGCAGGGGGGCGTGGGGGAGGGCGGCGGACGGCGAGTCCCGGCCTCAGAGAATCTCCCACCACCCCCGCCCAACGTCCACCATCACGCCCACCGTGCCCCGCTGCAGCGACACCCCCACGTCCGCCCGGATGAGCTGGTGGAACCACTCGATTCCCACCCCCGCCACCGCCCGCCCCCGGGGCGCCGGCCGCCATGGGAGCCCCGGCATGGCCCCGCCCGCCCAGCCGGCGGCGACGAACGGCGCCACCGTGATCGTCCGCCCCGTCGATACGAAGGGTCCGAGCGGGATGCCGGGGAACGGCACCTCCAGCCGGTATTCCAGGTGCCCCAGCAGCATCCGCCGCCCGCCCCAGGCGCGGAACGGTTCGCCCGGCAACGTCCCCCACCCACCCAGGGCAAAGCTGCGGTAGCCCGGCAGCTGCGCCGTGCCGGCGCCTGCCTCGCCCGTCAGGCGGAGGCCGCCGGGGCCGAGGGGAGCAAGGGCATCGAGATGCAGGCTGGCACGGCCGTACTCGCGATCGCCGGTGCCCCCCTCTCCCGCCACGGTCAGGGCCAGGCTGCCTCGGCGGTCCAGGCGCGCCCGCTCCACCCGCAGCGCGAGCCGTCCCACCCCAAGGTCGCCGGCGCCGAGGGCGGGGTTGGCGCGGTAGTGGCCGCGCGCGGGTGCGGCCCGGGTCGTCACCGAGCGGGTACGCTCGTAGCCGGTCTCGAGCGTGAGCTCCGCGCCCGTGGCAACGCGACGGGTGACGGCCACGCCGGCCACGTCGCGGAGCACCCAGTCGCCGAGGTCACGCCCGCCCTCCTGGGCCAGCAGCGAGTTCACCACGCCGGAGACAATCGGCCGGTCCGCGAGGTCCGCCATCCGCCGCCCGGCGCGGACCTCGAGCCGCGTGGCGGGGCGGTCCACCGTGAGCGTCACCCCACCGGTGGCGCGTGTGTCGCTGGTGCCCAGCCCCACCGCCGGCCGGAGCGTGGTGCCGGGCCCCAGCACAATGGCGGCCCCGGCACCGAACGCGAGGCCCTGCACCCGGTTCACGTGCACCAGGTCACTCAGGCCGGTGGCGCCGAGCCGGGCGCGCGGGAGGCCGCTCAGGAGGCGGTCCCCGGCGATCGCGGCGATCTCCTCGCGCACCGCGTCGAGGTCCTCCTGCTCCACCGGCGCTGCCACCTCCGCCACCGCCTCGGCGAGCGGCCGGTCCCAGTGGCCGCCGGTGTCCCGGGGCTGGCGCAGGCCACCGATCGGCGGGCCGCGCACCACGCTGGCGGGGAGGGTCACGTTGAGGGTGTACTCCCCGATCTCCCAGCGGCCGCGGATGATGGAACGGGCGGGGAAATCGAGCCAGGTCACCCGGCGGCGGATCTCCACCTCCTGCCGTGCGGGCAGCCACCAGCGCCCCTCGATCCGCGCATTCTCGAGCACGATCGCGATGTCCTCGAGCGAGGCGTCGAGATAGGCGCTCGGCGTGAAGCTGAAGCGAAACCGGACCAGGTCGCCGGTGGTGGCGTCGAGGGACAGCGTGCCGACCACCAGCGGGAGCGCCGGGTCGCGCGGCCGGACCTCCACCTCGTGCAGCAGCAGCGTCCCCTCGCGTCCCATCACCCGGACGGAGTCGCGCAGGCGGTAGGCGTAGAAGGCGGGCCCGTCCGGCGCGAGGGGGTGCACCACGTCCTTCACCTCGTCGCCCTCGCCGATCCGGATGCGGTCGCCGAAGTTGTTGGTGACGATGCCGAGGTGGTCGCGATGATAGCTGATGTCGGTGGGCAGCCAGCGGCCGTCCCGCCAGCCGAGGATCACCTGCTTGTGAAGGCCGGGCGCGCGCCAGTACACTTCGACGTCGAGCTCGTCGGCCTTGATGAGCTTGGGCGGCAGCGTCAGCTCGCGTCCGGCCTGCGCCAGGAAGAACAGGAAGCCGTGGGCGCGGGTGGTGTAGCTCGTCAGGGTGGAGTCGGGCGCGCTCCGCTGGCGGGCGGCCTGGCCCCGGTGGATGAGCGCCAGCGTGGTGCTGTCGTCCCACGCCTGCGCGGCCGCGGGCGGCGCCACCAGGCCCACCAGGGCCGCCACCGCCAGGATCCGCCAGCCGCGCTCCACACGCACCGTGCACCACGCATCGTTCGGGACTCGTGAGATTTAGGGACCTCCCCGCCCGCGCCGCAACCGCGACGATCCTCGCCCTTCTCGGCTGCGGCGGCGGGTCGGCCACGCCGTCCGGGACCGACGTGGCGCCGGTGGTGGTGACGCAGGTGCTGCCGCCGGAGCAGCTCTGGGTGCTCGAGGTGGCGGGCCTCGCGCCCGAGGACACCACCGTCACCTTCCCCCTGGCCGAGGCGCGGACCGTCATCCTCCGCCACGGGCCGCCGGACAACACGGTGTTCGTGGAGCTCACCTTCCCGGAATCGGTCTTCGTGGCCAGTGACGCCCCGGATTCCGTGACCATCGCGGTGCGGCCGCGTCCCGGCATCTACGGCCTCGACATCGCCATGACGGTGCTCCCCGCCCGGAAGGGGTCGGCCATCCGCTTCAAGTACCCGGTGCACTTCTCCGCGCCGGTGGCGGGCCTCCGGCAGTACGGCTCGGCCACCCGCTTCGAGCAGGCGCTGGCGGTGGGGCAGCTGGTGGACGGCGTCCGCTACGCCCTGCTGGCCTCCACCCGCCCCGCCTCCGACAACCTGCAGGCGCCGCTCCTCGGCCCCGGCACCTACCTGGTGGCCGCCCCGCGCGAGGTCCGCGGGACGCGTTAGATTCCCGTCGCCCGCCGGGGTCCCCCGGCGCTGCTCCCGACCAACCGCTCCCGGCCCCACCCGACCGGCATGGCCACGACCCTCTCTGATTTCCTCGCCGCGGCCGCTCCCGGCATGGTGCCCGTCACCCGCCAGGTGGTGCTCGACGGCGACACGCCGGTCTCGGCCTTCGCCAAGCTGCACCAGGGGGCGTACGGCTTCCTGCTCGAGTCGCTGGAGGGTGGCGAGCGCTGGGCGCGTTACACCTTCATGTCCACCGACCCGCGCGAGGTCTATCGCTACCGGGGCCGCGAGGTGTCACGCTGGACCCCGGCGGCGGGGTGGAGCACCGTCAGCACCGACCAGGCGCCGCTCGACCACATGGCCGCCACCATGCGCCAGCACCCGCCGGTGCACCTGCCCGGGCTGCCGCGCTTCACCGGCGGCGCGGTGGGGTACCTCGGCTACGACGTGGTGCGGAGCCTCGAGCACCTCCCCGACGCCCCCGCCGACGACCGCGGCCTCCCCGACGCCATCCTGATGGTGGCGGACACGGTGCTGGTGCTGGACAACCTGTTCAACCGCGCCACCGTGATCGCCAACGTGGAGGTGAGCGACGGCATGCGCCAGGCGGAGCTCGAGCGCCGCTACGCCGAGGCCTCCGCCCGCATTGACGAGTGGCTGGCGCGGCTGGCGCAGCCGTCGGCGCTCCGCTCCCTCGAGATCGAGGCGGCGGCCCCCCTCCCCGAACGCACCTCGCCCTACGACCAGGCCGCCTACGAGGCGGGCGTCCGCGCCATCCAGGAGTACATCGCCGCCGGCGACACCTTCCAGACGGTGCTCTCCCGCCGCATTGACCTCGACGCTCCCGACCCGTTCCTCACCTACCGCTACCTGCGCGCGCTGAATCCGGCGCCGTACCTCTACTTCCTCCACTGCGACGACCTGCATGTGGTGGGCAGCTCCCCCGAGGTGCTGCTCCGCGTCGAGGAAGGTGAGCTCACGGTCCGGCCCATCGCCGGCACCCGGCCCCGCGGCGCCACGCCGGAGCAGGACCAGGCCCTCCAGGCCGAGCTCGAGGCGGATCCCAAGGAGCGGGCGGAGCACCTGATGCTGGTGGACCTGGGACGGAACGACGTGGGGCGGGTGGCGCAGTTCGGCACCGTGCGCCTGACGGCCTTCATGACCGTGGAGCGCTACAGCCACGTGATGCACCTCGTGAGCGAGGTGCGCGGCACCCTGCGCCCCGAGCTGGACGCGCTCGCGGCCCTCGGCGCCTGCTTCCCGGCCGGCACCGTAAGCGGCGCGCCCAAGGTGCGCGCCATGGAGATCATCGACGAGCTGGAGCCCACGCGGCGCGGGCCCTACGCCGGTGCGGTGGGCTACGTCGCCTGGGGCGCGCGGACGCTGGACACGGCCATCGCCATCCGCACCGTGGTGATGCGGGGCGGGCGGGCCTGGGTCCAGGCCGGCGCCGGCATCGTGGCCGACAGCGACCCCACGGCCGAGTACCGGGAGACCGAGGCCAAGGCGCGGGCCGTCCTGGCCGCCCTCGGGCTCGCCGGGCGGGGCCCCGGGAGGTAGATTTTTCGCATGGCGTTCAAGCTTGTCTCCTTCACCGGCGACCAGGATTTCGAGCTGACCGCGGACCGCGCGTACATCGTGGGCCGCGCGGTCACGAGCGACATCCCGATCTTCGACCCCACCATCTCCCGCCGCCACGCCGAGCTGCACGTCACCAAGGCCGGCGTCACGGTGAAGGACCTCGGCAGCTCCAACGGCACGTTCATCAACGGCGCCCGCATCACCGACGGCACCCTGGCCGCCAACGACTCGGTGACCTTCGGCAAGGTGGTCTTCCAGGTGAAGTCGCTGGAGCCGGCCGCCAACCGCCTGGCCACCAGCGCGCAGAGCCTGCCGCAGGCCGGCGGCACGATCGTCAAGCAGATCTCCATGAGCGGCGGCGTGCAGGCCGTGGTCCTCGGCGACCAGGCCAAGGTGGCCGACGCCCCGGCCGCCCCGGTCGCCGGCGGCGGCCAGCTCAAGGTGGATGCCGCCACCCAGGCGGAGCGCGTGGCGCGGAAGCTGTCGCTGCTGCTCGACGTGTCGCAGAAGCTCTCGGGCGAGCTGGACCTCGACAAGCTGCTCACCCGCCTCGTCACCACCACGTTCGACGTCATGAACGTCGACCGCGTCTCCGTCCTCCTCGTCACCGAGGGCGGCGAGCTGGTGCCCCGCGTCTCCAAGAGCCGCCTCGGTGACAGCTCGGCCCAGCACGTGCCCCGCTCCATCGCGCGGAAGGCCGTCGAGGAGCGGGTGGCCATCCTCACCGACAATGCCGTGGCCGACGACCGCTTCAAGGGCGGCCAGTCCATCCTGCTCCAGAGCGTGCGGAGCGCCATGTGCATCCCGCTCATGGCCGGCGCGGAGCAGGTGCTCGGCATCCTCTACGTGGACAACCTGACGGCCACCAACAGCTTCAGCGACGAGGACCTGCAGTTCCTCATCGCCTTCGGCGGGCTCGGGGCCATCGCCATCAAGAACTCGCGCTTCGCGGAGCAGATCCAGCGCGAGGCCATGGTGCGGTCCAACTTCGAGCGCTACTTCGCGCCCAACGTGGCGGCGGAGATCGCGCAGCAGCAGGGCGCCGTGAAGCTCGGCGGCGACAAGCGGCCCGTCACCATCCTCTTCACCGACATCCGCGGCTTCACCTCGATGTCGGAGCACATGAGCCCGGAGTCCATCGCGAGCCTCCTCTCGGATTACTTCACCGAGATGGTGGACATCATCTTCGCGAACGGCGGGACCCTGGACAAGTTCATCGGCGACGCCATCATGGCGCTCTGGGGCGCCCCGATCCCGCACGCCGACGACGTGGACCGCGCCGTGAATGCGGCCATCGCCATGCAGCGGGCCATCACCCAGCTCAACACCAAGTGGACCGCCGAGGGCCGGCCCAGCATCAGCGTGGGCATCGGGATCAATTACGGCGACACCTTCGCGGGCAACATCGGCTCGCACCTGCGGCTCGAGTACACCGTCATCGGCGACGCCGTGAACGTGGCCAGCCGCCTCTGCTCCAACGCCAAGGGCGGCGAGATCCTCATCTCCGACCCGCTCTACCAGGCGCTCAAGAACAGGCCCGCCGTCCAGGCCCGCGACCCGCTCAGCGTGAAGAACCGCGCCCAGGCCGTCCCCGTCTGGCAGGTTAAGGTCTAAGGGCGCCGCAGGCGGCCCCTTCCCCATCGTAGGGGCCGGCCATGGCCGGCCCCTCCCATCTCCGGGGAACGTCAAACGGCCGCCATCGTCTCGAATGGCGGCCGTCTGTTGTTTTGCGACGTTCGGCCGGGCCGGCCACGGCCAGCCCCTACGAAGCGGATTTATCGATCGCCCATCTTCCAGAACGCAATCCCTCCCGCCTGCTGCCCCACCTCCACGCTCGCCACCATCACCCGCGCGGCCAGGTCCCAGATGTCCACCTTCCCCGGCGCCGCCCCCACCCCCTCGTTGCTGATGAACGCGTAGCGCGAGTCCGGCGTCACCACCACACCGTGCGTCACCGTGGTTGAGCTCTTCGCGGTGAACGCCGTCTCCCCGCTCCCCAGGTCGAAGACCTGCACGCCCCCGCCCTGCTTGAGGCTCGCCACCAGGTACCGCCCGTCCGGCGACACCGCGAGGTTGTACGGCCCGCGCCCCGTCCTGAAGCGCCGGGTGATGGTCCACCCCGCGTGGTCCACCTCCACGATCTCGTCCGCCTTGTTGCACGCCACGTAGATCTTCCTGCCGTCGGCCGAGGGCTGGGCCCAGGTGGGCGAGCAGCTCGGCGCCGGCATCGTCCCGCCCATGTCGTGGCCGGCGTGCATCGCGTGCGCGTCCCGCGCGATCGGCCCCTCCTGCCCGAGCGCCACGCTGAAGCGCCGCGCCACCTCGAAGCTGCGGGTGTCGATCTCCACCAGCTGGTCATCCATCATGCACGTCGAGTACTGCCAGAGGCCGCTGGGGGACACCCGGCTCCCGTGCGGCATGGTGCAGGTCTCGATCCGTGCCACCTCGGTGCTGGTCGGCGTGTACACCACCGACACCGACGACGGCACCATGAGCCCGTGCAGGTTGAAGTTCACCACGAAGGCGTAGAGCCCGTCCGGCGTGACGTCGAGCGAGGCGGGGAACTTCCCGAGGAAGATCCCCGGGCCGAGCAGCGTGTCGGGGCCCAGCGCGTAGCGCCAGTACTTGCCGTCGGGGTTGCCGTGGCCCGTGGTCATGTGGAGCACGCCGTCACGCGAGATCTGCAGGCCGTGCGGCCCCTCGAGCTCGGTGGGCGCCTCGCCGGCCACGATGGTCTTCTCGAGCACCGCCCCGCCCGGCCCGAAGCGCACCCGGTGAATCAGGTCCGCCGACTCCGCCCCCACGTACACCCAGTAACTCGTGGTGGGCGGCGCGGGCCGCCCTGGGCGAAAACCGGCAGGGCGAGCGCCACGCCGAGGCCGGCGAGGCCGATGGGGTTGCCGAAGCGGGATCGACGCATATCTCTTAGGTCGGCTGGAGGAAGGGGCGGCCCGCCCGGGCCGCCGTCTGTCGGGTCCACTCGTGCCGGCCGGCTGGCCGGCCCTGCCTGGGAGCCACCACGTGCTGAAGCTAACGTCCCCGTCCCCCTCCGTGACACTGCTCGCGGCGCTCCTCCTCCCCGCCGCGCTCGGCGCCCAGGACGCCCCGCCCCCGGCGGTGGCGCGGATCGTGGTGGAGCCCGCCAGCCTCACCCTGCGCGTGGGCGACAGCGTCGGCATCAAGGCCACCGCCTACGACGCGCAGGGCAACGCCATCAGCGTGCCCTCGATGCGCATCGGCGCCCCGCGGAACGCGCTGCAGGTGAGCCGCACCGGCGTCACCGCCCTCGCCGCGGGCGACTACGAGATCACCTACGTGGCCGTCACCAGCGCCACCCCGGAGCCGGTGCGCGCGGTGGTGCCGGTCAAGGTCACCTGGCCCCGCCCCGCCGAGGTCACCGTCTCCGCCGACCCGGGCCGGCTCTACACCGGCGTCACCCTCGCCTTCCGCGCCCACGCCAGGCACGCCGACGGGAGCGCCCGTCCCAACGAGGCCATCACCTGGGCCTGGCGGAGCTCCAACCCGGCCGTCGCCAGCGTGGACCGCTTCGGCTACGTCACCGCGCATCGCGCGGGCCCGGTCACCATCAGCGCCGAGGCGGAGGGCGCCCGCGCCGAGGCGCGCACCACCGTGGTGGCCAACCCCGTCCGCTCCATCCGCATCGAGGTCGCCGACACCGAAGATCCGCACCGGCGACGTGATCCACCTCAAGGCCACCGCCCGCACCGCGGCGGGGGCGCCGGTGCCGGATGCGCCGATCACCTGGAGCTACACCTACGTCCCCGACGACACCATCGCGGCGCCCGGCGCCACCGGCGTGGTGGACCGCGGCCTCTTCACCGCCGAGGTGCCGGGCCGCTACACGCTCCTGGCCACCACGGGCAGCGTGAGCGCCCGCACCGTCCTCGAGGCCGCCCCCCGCGAGGCCCGCCGCCGCATCACCGTCACCGGCCGCGGCACCGTCACCAACGTCCACACCTCCGACTTCTGGCCCTACACCGGCCGCGACGGCCGGGACTACGCCCTCGTCGGCACCTGGGGCGGCGATGGCTGGGCCTACGTCATGGACCTGACGGACCTCGGCAACATCACCAAGGTGGACTCGGTCAAGGTGGACGCCCGCATCATCAACGACGTCACCGTGTCGCCCGACGCGCGCTACGGCGTGCTCGCGCGCGAGGGCGCCTCCAACCGCCAGAACGGCGTCGTGCTCCTCGACCTGGCCGACCCGGCGCACCCGAAGATCGCCGCCACCTTCACCCAGGAGCTCACCGGCGGCGTCCACAACATGTTCGCCACCAACGACTACCTCTTCGCCATCTCCGGCGGCGAGCGCTACGTCATCGTGGACGTGCGCGACCTCGCCCACCCGAAGTACGCCGGCCAGTACGACCACCCCAACTCCTACGTCCACGACGTCTGGGTGCGCGACGGCATCGCCTACTCGTCGGAGTGGGGCACGGGCGTCGTCGCGGTGGACGTGGGGAACGGCAAGTGGGGCGGGAGCGTCGAGCACCCGAAGCTGATCGGCACCTTCCCGACCACCAGCGGCGCCACCCACGAGGTCTACCCGTACTTCCAGAAGAGCACCGGCAAGCTCTACCTCTTCCTCGGCGACGAGATCATGTCGCGCGAGGGCCGCGTCTGGGAGGGCACCAACTACTTCCAGGACCTCTTCGGCGCCGTGCCCAAGAAGGGCGGCGTGCCGCAGACCTCGGCCGGCTACACCCACATCATCGACTTCACCGACCCCGAGCACCCGGTGAACATCGCGCGCTACCAGCAGGAGGAGTTCGGCGCGCACGACATCATCGTCGAGGACGACGTGCTCTACCAGGCGTACTACGACGGCGGCGTCCGCATCGTGGACGTCTCCGGCGAGCTGGTCGGCAACCTGGCCACGCAGGGGCGCGAGATCGCGGTGTACAAGCCCTTCGACCCGAACGGCTACACTCCGAACGCCAGCTTCGTGATGAACGCCATGCCCTGGAAGGGCCACGTCCTCTTCACCGACTTCAACAGCGGCCTCTGGGCCGCCAAGCTCGAGCCGCGCAAGGGCCTCACGCCTGACTCCCCCTGCGCGACGCGGTTGGGGCCGGCCACGGCCGGCCGCTGCGAAGACAGACGGCCGCCCCGAAGGCGGCCCCTTTCCATCCCTACGATTGCCCGAAGCGATAGGCGATCCCCGCCTCCTCCATCAGCCGCAGCACCAGCCGCACCGGCAGCCCCATCACCCCGAAGAAGTCCCCGTCGATCCGGTCCACCAGCGCCGCCCCGTAGCCCTGGATGCCGTACGCCCCCGCCTTGTCCATCGGCTCCCCGGTGGCGATGTAGGCGCGGAGGAACGCGTCGTCGCACGGGCGGAAGGTCACCGCGGTCACATCCGTGGCCTGCCGCACCACGCCGGCGCTCACCAGCGCCACCGAGGTGATCACCTCGTGCGAGCGCCCCTGCAGCAGCCGCAGCATCCGGAGCGCGTCGTCCGCGTCCGCCGGCTTCTCCAGCAGGTGGTCGTCGAGCAGCACCGTGGTGTCCGCGCCGAGCACGTGGGGGCCCGGCACGCTGAGCGCCTTCTCCCGCGCCAGCCGCTCCGCATAGCCGATCGGGGTCTCCCCCGCCCCCCGCACCTCCGGGATGTGCGACGGCCGCACCTCGAACGGGATGCCGAGCATGGTGAGCAGTTCCCGCCGCCGGGGCGAGCCCGATGCAAGGATCAGCATGGCGTCACTTGTCGATGATGAGGGTGACGGGCCCATCGTTGTGGATCTCCACCTGCATCATGGCGCCGAACTCGCCGGTCTCCACCCGGAGCCCCTTGGCCTTGAGCTGCGCCACGAAGCGCTCGTACAGCGGGATGGCCACCTCGGGCCGCGCCGCATCGATGAACGACGGCCGCCGCCCCTTCTGCGCATCCCCGTACAGCGTGAACTGCGACACCACCAGCAGCCCCCCGCCCACCTCCTCGAGCCCCAGGTTCATCTTGTCCTCGGCGTCGGTGAACAGCCGAAGCCCCGCGACCTTGTCCGCCATCCAGTCCACCTGCACCGTCGTGTCCTGGTGCGTGAACCCCACCAGGATGCAGAAGCCGCGCTCGATGGCGCCGGCCACCCGGCCGTTGATCGTGACGGAAGCCTTAGAGACCCGCTGCAGGACGATGCGCATGCCGTGGTGGGATTCGGGAATGACCGGGACGCATGACGACGACTTGACCCGGGGATTGTACCATGAAGCCGGGACCCTTGCCCAACCCCCGGGCGGCGGGCCTCTTCAGGTGCGCCCATGTTCAAGCTGGCCAAGTGGTATCTCGACCTCGTCACCGACGACGGCACGGCGCTGGTGGGCTATGCGGCCGGGCTCCGCTGGGGTGCGCTGCGCCTGCGCTATGGCTCGCTGCTCATGGCGCCCCCACCAGTGCGCCGGAGGAACACACCACGCTCCGCCAAGTGGCCGAGCCCACCCTCGACGGCAACATCCTCACCTGGCGCAACGGGCCCCTCGACCTCGAGGGCCGCTGGCTCCGTGAGGCACGCCCCATCGAGGCTCCGCTCGCGGCACTCCCCGCGGGCGCCATCCACTGGCACTGCCTCATGCCGAGCGCCGTCGCCGTGGTGCGGGTGGGGGACCAGCGCCTCACCGGCCGCGGCTACGCCGAGCGCCTGGTGCTCACCCTGCCGCCCAACGACCTCCCCTTCCGCACGCTGCACTGGGGGCGATATCTCTCGGTGCGGCACACGCTCGTGTGGATCGACTGGAGCGGCGCCGGCGCGCCAGCGAGCTGGGTCTGGCTCGACGGCACTCTGCATCCCGACGCCCGTCTGGACGACCAGGGCATCACCGGCCTCGGCCGCGGCCTCGCCCTGCGCTTCGGCCCGCCCCGGTCGCTGCGCGACCGCGCGGTGCTGCAGGACCTCGCCCGCCCCATCCCCGGCCTGCTGCGCCGGGTGGTGGGCCCGGTGGCGCAGATGCGGGAGCGGAAGCGCCTCGCCATGAGCCGGCTGGAGCGGGACGGGACCACGGTGGACGAGGGCTGGGCCATCCACGAGGAGGTTGCCTGGTGAGCCGAGGCGTCGCGGCCGGCAAGCTGCTCTACGCGATCCTGTTCGTGGTGCTGCTGCCGCTGGCGCTGGCGGGCTGGGCCCGCGCCACGGCGGACCTGGTCCCCCTCTTCCCGGTGCACGCGCCCGTGCCCGGCCTCGCCCTCGTCGCCGCCGGCCTCCTGCTCCTCCTCGCGGGAATGGCCGGCCTCCTGGTCCACGGCCACGGCCTCCCCATGAACGCCTTCCCGCCGCCCGTCCTGGTGCGGCGCGGCGTCTTCCGCTGGCTCAGGAATCCCATCTACCTCGGCTTCGGCCTGGCGGTGGCCGGCGTGGCCATCGCCACCGGCTCGGCATCGGGGCTCTGGCTGGTGGCGCCGGTGACGGCGCTTGCCGCGGCGGCGCTGGTCTTCGGCTACGAACGCCACGACCTGGCCCGCCGCTTCGGCCCCGACGCCCTCGCGCCCCCCCTCCTCTCCCTCCCCCGCGGGGACGTGGAGCTTCCGACGGCCCCGCAGCGTGCCGCGGTGTACGCCTGGGTGCTGCTCCCCTGGCTGCTCTGCTACCTCGCCGTCCAGGCGCTCGGCCGTCCGCCGGACGCCGTCAGCACGATGCTGCCGCTCGAGCGCGGCTGGCCCGTCTGGCAATGGGCGGAACTGCTGTACGCCAGCGCCTACGCCTTCGTGCCGCTGGCCCCGCTCCTCATCGCCACGCAGCGGGACCTGCGGCGCTTCGCCGTGCGGGGGCTCCTCGCCATCGTGGTGGTGACGCTCTGCTGGCTCACCATCCCCGTGGTGGCCGACAACCGCCCCTTCATCCCCGCGCACCCGGTGGGGGAGTTCCTGGCCTTCGAGCAGCGCACCTCCCGCGGGGTGGCGGTGTTCCCCGCCTTCCACGTGCTCTGGGCCCTCCTCGCCGCGCAGGCCATCGCCGATGGGGCGCGGGCACGGGGCCGCACCGGGTGGGCCGTGGCGGCCTGGGGCTGGGGCCTCCTGATCGCCGTCAGCTGCCTCACCACGGCGGCACACAGCCTGGTGGACGTCACAGGCGCGGTGCTCCTCTTCCTGCTGCTCCGCGACCTCGACGCCACCTGGGCCGCGATCCGCCGCCGCACCGAGCAGCTGGCCAACTCCTGGCGCGAGTGGCGCGCCGGGCCGGTGCGGCTGCTGAGCTACGCCCCCTGGCCGGCGCTCGCCGCGGGACTCGGGCTCCTCGTCGCGGGCATGGCGGCGGGCCGCGCCCAGTTCGCGGCCATCTGCTGGATCGGAGCGTGCATCCTCGCCGGCGCCGGGCTCTGGGCGCAGTACCTCGAGGGCTCCTCGCACCTGCTCCGCCCCTTCGGCTGGTACGGCGGGATGGTCGGCGCCGTGGTCGGCGCGCTCACCGCGAGCCTGGCCGGCGCCCCGCTCCTCGCCATCACGGCCGCCTTTTGCCTCGCGGCCCCGCTCATCCAGGTCCTGGGCCGGCTCCGCTGCCTGGTCCAGGGCTGCTGCCACGGTGGGCCGGCACCGGCCCACGTCGGCATCCGGTACACCCACCGCCGCTCGCGCGTCACCCAGCACGCCCACCTGGCCGGCATCCCGATCCACGCCACGCCGCTCTATTCCATCGCCGGCAACCTGCTGATCGCCGCGATCCTGCTCCGCCTCCGCGTACTCGGCGCGCCGGACGTGCTGGTGGTGGGGAGCTACTTCATGCTGGGCGGCCTCGCGCGCTTCGTGGAGGAAGGGTATCGCGCCGAGCCGCAGACCCCGGTGGTCGCCGGACTCCACCTCTACCAGTGGCTGGCCCTCGCGAGCCTCCTGCTCGGCATGGCCGTCACTCTCCTGCCGCCCCGCACCGCCTCCGTTGGCTTCACGCCACCCTGGCCCGGCCTCCTCCTCGCCGCACTCGGCATGGCGCTGCTCTTTGGCGTCGCCATGGGCGTGGACTTCCCCCGCTCCAACCGCCGCTACTCCCGCCTGGCACCCGCGGACTGAACCGTCCCCCCCGGCATGGTAGGGGCCGGCCATGGCCGGCCCTCCTCAAACCCACCCGGACCAGCGCAATCGAGAAGAATCCAGGATCGCGGAATAGGACGGAACAATGGTGCGGGGAGTAGGAGGGCCGGCCATGGCCGGCCCCTACCCCACCGGAGAGATCCGTCCGCCTTCCCTCGTGCCCCACCCCCCGCGCCCCGCCGTCTCCCGGGCATGCCTCGCCCCCGCCATCTCTGGCTCGGTGTCCTCGCCGCCGTGGTCGTCCTTGCGCTGGCCGGCGGGCTGGTGGTGGACCGCCTGCTCGAGCTGGCCCTCCGCAAGCCCGTCAACGCCTACCTCCGGGCCCGCACCCTCGAGCTGGTCCGGGCGGCGGAGGACGGCACGCTCGACATCGCCGTGCCCCGCGCCAACCTCCACCTGCTCCGCCGGGTGCTGGTGCTGGAGGGGATCCGGGTCCGGTACGAGCGCGCCGAGCGCGGCCGCCTGCGGCGGCTGGAGGCCAGGACTCCGCGAGTGGAGCTGACGGGCGTGGTGCTGTGGGACGTCGTCCGCGGGCGCGACTTCCGGCTGCGCGGCGCCCGCATCACCCGCCCGGTGATCCTCCTCGACGACCTGCGCCTCGCCCCCGATACCGCCGGCGCCGCCGCCCCCGCCCCCGCCGACACCCTCGCCGACCTCCCCGCCCCCGACTCGCTCCTCTTCTACACCGTGCGGAGCTGGCTCCCGGGGGAGATGCACGGCTCACGCATCGAGGACCTCCGGGTGAGCGACGGCACCGTCGCGCTGCGCCGCGTCGCGGGCGGGGACCGGACCACCGACAGCATCGCCGGCATCGACGTCCGCCTCCAGGGGGTCTCGGTGGATTCGCTGCACGAGCGGGTCTTTGAACGCGCGCACCTCCGCGTGGCGCACCTGCTCCACGCCGGCCCCTCCGCCGCCGACAGCCTCGTGGGCGACAGCCTGGCCCTCGAGGTCAACGCCGACGACACACTGCTCACCATCACCCGCGCCCGCACCGCCGCCGTGGCCGGCACCCATGGCCTCCAGCTGGCGGGGCTCCACCGGTCCCAGGCACGCCGCACGCTCACCGTGGATACCCTGGCATGGCAGCCCGCCGGGGCGGATTCCACCTTCTTCAGCCATGCGCCGGCCCGAAGCACCCGGGTGCGCGCGGTGGCCACCGGGATCACGGTGATGGGCCTCCCCCCGGACGCGGTGCGCCGCCGCCGGCTGCTCGCCGGCGGCGCGTGGGTCCAGGGCGTGGACCTCGACGTGCTGGCCGATCGCCGGGTGGACGGCATCCCCCCGCGCCGCATCCTCTGGCCCACCCGCCTCGCCGGCCTCGACTGGCTCGTGGGCGCCGATTCGGTGCACCTCGAGGAAGGTCGCATCCGCTACGCCGAGCTGCAGCCGGATGCCGGCCGCGCCGGCGAGGTTTCCTTCACCGCGGTGCGGGCCCGCATCCTCAACGCCACCAACGAGCCGTCCGCCACCGCCACACCGATGACCCTCGAGGCTGCCGCCCTGCTGTACGGCGAGGCGCCCCTCTCGGTCCGCATCCAGGTCCCGGTGCGCCCGGGCCCGCTCAACGCCACCGTCACGGGCGAGACCGGCAGCATGCCCCTCACCACCTTCAACCGCTTCCTGGGCCCCGCCGACGGCATGACCATCAGCGGCGGCACCCTGCACGCCGCCCGCTTCCGCTTCACCATCACCAGTGGCCAGGCCCGCGGCCGCTTCCAGGCGTCGTGGGAAGGCCTCGGCCTCCGCAAGGTGGACCCCCGCACCGGCACGCAGGACCTCGGCGACCGGCTCGTCACCCTGTTCGCCAACGTCGTGACGCGGGAGGACAACCTCCCCGGCGACGACGGCCGCCTCCCCGGCGACCGCATCAAGTACCGCCTGAAGCCCACCGACACCTTTTGGGGCGCCCTCTGGCGCGCCCTCCGCTCCGGCATCGTCAACGCCGTCCGCGAGTGAGCCGGCCCCCCTGAAACGCCGTAGGGCCCGGGCGATGCCCGGGCCCTACGCCTACCGCGGTGCCACGCGGGAGGTGGCTTACTCGACCGTCACCGACTTGGCCAGGTTGCGAGGCTGGTCCACGTTGCAGCCGCGGCGCACCGCCACGTAGTAGCTGAAGAGCTGCAGCGGGATGATCGCGAGGATGGGCGTCAGCAGGTCCAGCGTCTCGGGGATCGTGAAGGTGGCCGCCGCGAGCCGCTTGATCTGGTCGTCGTCGTTGTTCTTGATGGCGATGACCTGGCCGCCGCGCGCCCGCACCTCCTCGACGTTGCTGACGATCTTCCCGTGCACCGCATCCTTGGGCGCAATGAAGATCACCGGCATGTTCTCGTCGATCAGCGCGATGGGTCCGTGCTTCATCTCCGCCGCCGGGTACCCCTCGGCGTGGATGTAGCTGATCTCCTTGAGCTTGAGCGCGCCCTCGAGCGCCACCGGGAAGTTCACCCCCCGGCCCAGGTACAGCGCGTTGTTGCTGCGCCAGTACCGCTCGGCGAGGTCCTTCACGTCGTCGGCGCGGTCCAGGATGTCCTGGATCTGGTCGGGCAGCGCCTTCATGGCCTGGATGATCTGCCGGCCCTGCAGGATGGACAGGTTCCGGAGCCGCGCAAAGCGCAGCGTGATCAGCGCCAGTGCCGCCACCTGGCTGGTGAACGCCTTCGTGCTCGCCACGCCCACCTCGGGGCCGGCGTGCAGGTAGATGCCGCCATCCACCTCGCGCGCAATGGTGGAACCCACCACGTTGACGAGGCCGATGGTCCGGGCGCCCCGGCGCTTGGCCTCGCGGATGGCCGCGAGCGTGTCCGCCGTCTCCCCCGACTGCGAGATGCCGATCACCAGCGTGTTCTGGTCCACCACCGGGTTCCGGTAGCGGAACTCCGAGGCGTACTCCACCTCCACCGGGATCCGCGCCAGCTCCTCCAGCATGTACTCGCCGATGAGCCCCGAGTGCCAGCTGGTGCCGCACGCGGTGATGACGATGCGCTGGATCTTCTTGATGTCGTCGTCGGTGAGGTTGAGGCCGCTGACGCGCGCCGTGCCCTCCTCCTCGAGCAGGTGGCCGCGCATGGTGTTCCGCACGGTGTCGCACTGCTCGAAGATCTCCTTCAGCATGAAGTGGTCGTAGCCGCCGCGCTCGATGGTGGCGAGGTCCCACTCGATCTGGTTGACCGGCTTGTTGATGCGGGTGGCCGCGAGGTCGCGGACGTGGTAGCCCTTGCGGGTCAGCACCACCATCTCGCCGTCGTCGAGGTACACCACGGAACGGGTGTGGGCCAGGATCGCCGAGGCGTCGGAGGCCACGAACCACTCGCCGTCCGCCCACGCCCACGAGGAGCGGGGAGCCCTTGCGGGCCGCCACCAGCGTGTCGGGCTCGCCCTCGGCGATGACCGCGATGCCGTAGGCGCCCTCCACCTCGCGGAGCGCCTGGGCCACGGCCTCCTCGAGGTTGCCGCTGTAGTGGAGGCCCACCAGGTGCGCCAGCACCTCGGTGTCGGTCTCCGACTTGAACTCGTGCCCGCGCGCCTTGAGCACCTGCTTGATGGCGCCGGCGTTCTCGATGATGCCGTTGTGGATCAGCGCGATCTTCCCGCTCTGGTCGGTGTGCGGGTGCGCGTTGGTGCTGGTCGGCGGCCCGTGCGTGGCCCACCGCGTGTGCCCGATGCCCAGGGTGCCCTGCGGCGTGTACTCCTTGAGCTGCTGCTCCAGGACGCTCAGCTTGCCCGCCTGCTTCTGCACCACCAGGCCCCGCCCGTTGAGGATGGCGATCCCCGACGAGTCATAGCCCCGGTACTCGAGGCGCCGGAGCCCCTCGATGAGCAGTCCCGCCGCCTGGCGGGGCCCCACGTAGCCGACGATGCCGCACATCTCGTCTGGTCCTCAGCTGGAGAAGAATTCCCGGCAGGTGGCCACCAATTGCTCGGCGTCCGCCTCCGTTGGCGCCTCGGCAATGAACCGGACAATGGGCTCGGTGCCGGAGGGCCGCACGTGCACCCAGCGGTCACTCCATGCAAGCCTCAATCCATCCCGGGTGTCCACCTGGGCGTCCGGGAAGCGGTCCCGGAGGCGCTGGTAGACCGGGGCTAAGTCCTTGCCCCGTGGTGCCTTGGCTTTGACAATCCTGTATCGCGGCTGGGCGGCGACCAAACCGGTCAGCGTCGAGCCGGACGCAGACAACAGTTGCAGGATCAGTGCCACACCAATCGGGGCGTCCCGGCCGATGTGGGACATGGGCAAAATGACCCCCCCGTTCCCCTCCCCGCCGATCAGCGCGCCCTCCGCCTTGATGACCTGCGCCACGTTCGCCTCCCCGACGGGGGCCCGGACAAACCGGGCCCCACCCATCCGGGCCGCATCCTCCACCACCAGGGAGGTGGAGAGGTTGGCCACCGCCACCGGGGTGGTCCCCGGGGCCACCGCCGGCCGGGCGGCATGGGACAGCACCGCGCGAATCGCGAGGGCCAGGGTGTAATCCTCGCCGATCGGGGTGCCGGTCTCGTCCACCAGCGCCAGCCGGTCCACGTCCGGGTCCACCGCGAACCCCACCGCCGCCCCCGTCTCCCGCACCAGCCGGGCGAGGTCCCCGAGGTTCTCTGGCAGCGGCTCCGGGGCCCGGGGGAAGCGGCCGTCCACCTCCGTGTTGATGGCGTGCACGGTGCAGCCCAGCTGTTCCAGCAGCGCCGGGATGGTGGTGCCGCCCGCGCCGCGCACGCAGTCGAGCGCCACGGTGAACCGTCGCGCCCGAATGGCGGGGACGTCGAGCATCGGCAGGGCGAGCACCTGCGCCAGGTGCCGGGCGATGGCCCCGGGGTCCTCCGTCACCCGCCCGATGCCGTCCCACCCCATCCGCGGTGCCCCCTGGTCCGCGAGCGCCCGCACGGCCTGGCCCGCCGCCCCATCGAGGAAGATCCCGTCCGGCCCCACCAGCTTGAGCGCGTTCCACTCGATGGGGTTGTGGCTGGCCGTGAGGATGAGCCCGGCGCCGGCGTGGTGGTGCTCCACCGCCAGCTGCACTGTCGGCGTCGGCGCGATGCCCACGTCGATGACATCGACGCCGACGGACATGAAGCCGGCCGTCGCGGCGCGGGCGAACATGGCCCCGCTGGTGCGGGCATCCCGCCCGAGGACCACGAGCGGCTTGCCGTTGGAACGGGCCCACGCCCCGAGGGCGGCGGCATGCCGGGCCACGAGCTCGGGCGTCAGGTCCTTCCCGACGATCCCGAGCATCCCGGACACACTGATCATGAGGGTATCTGACATGGCGAAGAAACTAGCGGTGCGCTCTCGGCTTCGGAACAGGGATTGGGAAGGGCGGGATCGTGCGCTGCGTCACACCCGTCCCAGGCGTGACACGGCGGGGCGGTCAGTGACTCACGGGGAGCCCCCGGGGTCTCTTTGCGTCCCTCTGCGTCCTCCGCGCCTCTGCGTTGAGACACACCAGACTCCGCCCCGGCAACGCCGCCGGCGCCTACGTGAGCAACGGCAGCGCCGACGGATCCGGGAACGCCTCCAGGAACGCCTGCACGCACTTGGGATCGAAGTGGGTCCCGGCGCACCGCTCCAGCTCCTCGAACGCCGCCTGCGGGGTGCGGCTCGCGCGGTAGGCGCGGTTGGTGGTCATGGCGTCGAAGGCGTCGGTGACGCACACGATCCGCGCCTCGATCGGGATCTCGTCGCCCGTAAGCCGGTCGGGGAAGCCGCGGCCGTCGAACCGTTCATGGTGGTTCCGCACGATCCGCAGCACCGTCGGGTTCTCGCGCGCCAGCGGCGCCAGGATGCGCTCGCCGAGGATGGTGTGTTCGGTGATGTGGGCGAACTCCTCCTCCGTGAGCGGCCCCGGCTTGTTCAGGATGGCCTCCCGCGTCCCGATCTTGCCGATGTCGTGCAGGTCCGCGCCGAGGCGGATCTCTTCCAGCCGCTCCCCGGTGAAGCCGAGCCGCACCGCCGTCTGCACCGCGTAGCGGCTCACCCGCATGGAGTGGCCGCTGGTGTACGCGTCCTTGGCCTCGAGCGCGTGCGCCAGCGTCTGCACCGCCTGCACGAACAGCTCCTTGATCCGGCCCGCCTGCACCCGCACCCGGAGCTCGAGGTTCTTCTGGTAGAAGCGCTTCTGCAGCAGCAGGTCCCGCTTCTCGAGCGCCTTGGTGACGCGCGCGCGCACCTCCTCGATCAGCGCCGGCTTGGCGATGTAGTCGAGCGCCCCCTTGTCGAGGCAGGCCACCGCTGTCTTCACGTCCGACACGCCCGACAGCATGATCACCGCCGTGTCGGGATACCGCTTGACGATCTCCTCCAGGAAGCCGAGGCCGTTGAGCCCCGGCATGTTCACGTCGGAGACGATGAGCGGCACCTCCCCCTCCGCCGCCAGCCGCTCCAGCCCCTCCTCGGCCGAGCCGGCCTGCATGGCGGAGAGGCCCATCAGCTCGATCACCCGGGCGATGCTGTGCCGCACCGTCGCGTCGTCGTCCACCACCAGGCAGCGGGGGGCGAGCGCCTTCGGTTCCAGCCGCTGGGCGATCTGGTCGAGCAGCATTTATGAAGATCCTTCCGCTCGGCCAGTGTTGGCTTGTGGGGTCCCGGAGGCGGGGGTAACCTTCCCGCTTCCTCGAGCCCCCCTCGCATGACCCAGATCCGACCCGACGACACCGCCCATGGCTTCGCCACCCGGGCCATCCATGCCGGCCAGCATCCGGACCCGGCCACGGGCGCCGTGATGACGCCGGTCTACCAGACCTCCACCTACGTCCAGGAGGGGCTCGGCCGGCACAAGGGCTACGAGTACGCCCGGACGCAGAACCCGACCCGCGAGGCCCTGGAGCGCTGCGTGGCCAGCCTCGAGGGCGGCACCCACGGCTTCGCCTTCGGCTCGGGACTCGCGGCGCTCGACACGCTGCTCAAGCTGCTCAAGGCCGGCGACCACGTGGTCAGCGGCCAGAACATCTACGGCGGCTCGCACCGGCTGATGGAACGGGTCTACGCGCAGTTCGGGCTCCAGTTCAGCTTCGTGGACATGCGCGACCCGGAGAACGTGGCCCGCGCCATCACCCCCGCGACGCGGCTGGTGTACGGCGAGACGCCCACCAACCCGATGATGTTCCTGGCCGACCTCGCGGCCATCGGCCACATCACCCAGGCGCGCGGCCTGCTCTTCGCCGTCGACAACACCTTCGCGACGCCGTACTTCCAGCGGCCCCTCGCCCTCGGCGCGGACATCGTCCTGCACTCCACCACCAAGTACCTGAACGGCCACAGCGACATGGTCGGCGGCCTGCTGGTCACCGCCCGCGACGACCTGGCCGAGAAGATCGGCTTCCTGCAGAATGCGGCGGGCGGCGTGCCCGGCCCGCAGGACTGCTTCCTGGCGCTGCGCGGGATCAAGACGCTCCCGCTCCGCATGCGGCAGCACGACGCGAACGGTCGCGCCGTCGCGGAATGGCTGACCCGGCACCCGAAGGCACAGAAGGTCTACTATCCCGGCCTCCCCGATCACCCGCAGCACGCACTGGCCGCGCGCCAGATGAGCGGCTTTGGCGGCATGATCTCCATCGAGCTCGGGGACCAGGCGCTCGCGCGCCGCGTCGTTGAGCGCACGAAGATCTTCCAGCTGGCCGAGTCGCTCGGCGGCGTGGAGAGCCTGATCGGCCACCCGGCCAGCATGACGCACGCGTCGGTGCCCCTGGCGCTCCGCCAGAGCATGGGGCTCACCGACAGCCTGATCCGGCTCTCCTGCGGCATCGAGGAGACGGAGGACCTGATCGCCGACCTGACGCAGGCGCTGGGGTGATCCGGCGGGGGCCCCGTCCGGGGTCGGCCCGCAGGGCCCGGCAGGCCGGACGCCAGAGCGCCGATTCGGGAGCGGACCGCCCCCCCTTGCCCCACCGTCGTCCCAGCATGAAACCGCCCCTGATCCGGGGCGTAGATCCGTCGCCCCTTACGTCGAGTCATCCATGACCACGCCCGCCCCGCGCCCCCGGCGCACCCTGCCCGAAATCGCTCCAGTCTCGTGGGAGCATCCCGCGGATCGCGCCGCCCTGCAGACCCTCCGGTCCGTCCCCGGCTTCGAGGAGGTCACCCGGAAGATCCTGGCCTTCCTGGGCGGGGAGCGGGGGATCCGCCTGCTGTTCCAGGCCAATGCCGTCCGCGTGGGCCCCACCCAGTTCCCGAAGCTCTGGAGCCTGCATGTCGAGGCCTGCACGACGTTTGACTGGCCTGACATCCCCGAGCTCTACGTCTCACAGACGCCCGTCTTCAACGCCGGCGCCTATGGCGTGGATGCCCCATTTATCGTCTTGCACTCGGCGGCACTTGAGTTGTTGGACGACGACGAGCTCCGGGTGCTCCTGAGCCACGAGCTGGGCCACGTGATGAGCGGCCACGCCTTCTACCGCACCATCGCCGCCATCCTCGTGCTGGTGAGCACGGGCGCGCTGCCGGGCCTCGCCGGGATCGCGCTGCTCCCGATCCGGCTGGCGTTCCTCGAGTGGTCGCGGAAGTCGGAGCTGTCGGCCGATCGCGCCGGGCTGCTGGGGTCGCAGGACCCGCGCAGCTCGCAGAGCCTGTTTATGAAAATGGCGGGCGGCGTCCGGCCGCCGTACAACGATGGGCAGCTGGACCTTGACACCTACATGGCGCAGGCCAACGAGTACGTCGGCAGCAACGAGGGCTTCGACGTGCTCTACAAGCTGCTCTCCACCCTCATGGTGACGCACCCGATGCACACGGTGCGCGCCGCCGAGCTGCAGGGCTGGATCGCCACCGGCGACTACGATCGCATCATGCGGGGCGAGTACACCCGCCGCAGCGCCGCGAGCGAGCGCGCCGTGAAGGACGACCTCGACGCCGCGCGCCAGTACTACACCCAGGAAGCCAAGGCCACCTTCGGGCAGATGGCGGACGCCGCCAAGCAGGCGGCCGGCCGCATGAGTGAGGCGTTCAAGAAGGCCCGCCAGCAGTGAGGATCCTGGTCGTCGGCGGCGGGGGGCGCGAGCACGCGATCACCTGGGCCCTCCGCCGCGAACACCCGGACGCCACGCTCTACGTGGCGCCCGGCAATCCCGGCACCGCCACCCTCGCCACCAACCTCCCCATCGGCGCCACCGACCTCGACCGCCTCGCGGACGCGGCCGACGCCTACGGCATTGACCTGGTGGTCATCGGCCCCGAGGCGCCGCTGGCCGAGGGGCTCGCCGACCGGCTCCGCGCGGAGGGCCGCCTCGTCTTCGGGCCGAGCCGCGCGGCGGCGCAGGTGGAGGCGTCGAAGGCCTTCTCCAAGGCCGTCATGGAACGGGCGGGCGTCCCCACCGCGGCGAGCCGCACCTTCACCGACCTCGCCGCGGCGCTCGCCTACGTGGCGGCGCACGCGGAGCCGCTCGTGGTGAAGGCCTCGGGCCTCGCCGCCGGCAAGGGCGCCGTGGTCTGCGCCACGCGCGCCGAGGCCAGCGCCACCGTGGAGGCCATGCTCGGCGACGGCAAGTTCGGGGAGGCGGGCAAGGTGGTGGTCATCGAGGAGTTCATGCAGGGCGAGGAGCTCTCGCTCCTGGCCATCACCAATGGCGAGGGCATCGTCTGCCTCCCCGCCGCGCAGGACCACAAGCGCCTCGGCGAGGGCGACACCGGCCCCAACACCGGCGGCATGGGCGCCTACGCGCCCGTGGCCATCGCCACGCCGGCGCTGCTGGCGCGGGCCCGGCAGGACGTGCTCGTGCCGATGCTCCGGCAGCTGGCGGCCGAGGGGGCCCCGTACAACGGCGTGCTCTACGCGGGCCTGATGATCGGTCCCGACGGCTCCATCAAGGTGGTGGAGTTCAACTGCCGCCTCGGCGACCCCGAGACGCAGGTGGTGCTGCCGCTCGTGAAGCGCGGCCTCACCGAGTGCCTCTACGCGGTGGCCAAGGGGCAGGCGCCGACGCCGCTCGAGCTCGAGGCGGGCGCCGCCGTCACCACCGTGCTCGCGGCCGAGGGCTATCCCGACACCCCGAAGAAGGGCGCGCCGATCACCATCCCGGCGACACTCCCCGAGGGCGTCACCGTCTTCCACGCCGGCACCACGCAGGACGCCGACGGCACCCTCCGCGCGAGCGGCGGCCGCGTCCTCACCATCACCGCGGTGGCGCCCACCTTCGCCGAAGCCCAGGCCCGGAGCCGCGCGGCGGCCGAGGCCATCCAGTTCCCCGGAAAGGTCTGGCGGCGGGATATCGGCTGGCGGGAGGCGGCGCGGCTGGATTGAGGCGGGCGAGGCGCCGGTTCGCCGCAGAGGCCAGAGCGTTGCTCCGGCCACTGGGACTTCAAGATCGAGTGGCCGGAGCAACGCTCCGGCCCCACGGCGGGCCCCCTGCCACACCCGCTAGCTTTCCGCGCATGCCCGAACTGCCCGAAGTCGAGACGATGGTCCGCGGCGTCCGCTACATGCTCGAGGGCGCCACGATCACCGAGGCGCGGCTCTCGCACACGGACATCCTGCGCGGGGTGTCGAAGCCGCGGCTGCTGCAGGCGCTCACCGGCGCCTTCGTGGACCGGGTGACGCGGCGTGCCAAGCACGGCGTGCTGCACCTCCGCCTCGCGGATGGCGCGCGGCGCTGGTTCGTGCTGCAGCCGGGGATGACGGGGAACCTGCTGGTCTACGAGGGGTCGCTCACCGCGGCGGAGGAGAAGTACGCGGTGCTCAAGGCGCGGCTCGACCGGGGCGGCCAGTTCGTCTTCCGCGACATCCGGCGGATCGGCACCCTGCTCCTGCTCGACGAGAAGGGCTGGACCCGCTACCACGAGGCCCTGGGCCCCGAGCCGCTCGACCCCGCGCTCACGGTGGAGCAGTTCATCGCGCAGCTCAGGCCCTACCGCGCCGCCATCAAGAAGGTGCTGATGGACCAGAAGCGGATCGTCGGCGTGGGGAACATCTACGCCAACGAGGCGCTCTTCTTTGCCGGCATCGACCCCTCGAAGCCGGCCTACAAGGTGCCCGAGGATGCCTACCGCCGCCTCTACCACGAGGTGCGCCGCATCCTCCAGGCGGCCATCGACGCCGAGGGCACCACCTTCCGCGACTATCGCACCGGCACCGGGGAGCCCGGCAACTTCCAGCTCGAGCTGCAGGTGTACGAGCGCCAGGGCGAGCCCTGCCGCGCCTGCGGCACCCGGCTCGCCGCCACCCACGACATCGACGCCCGCATCACCGTCTTCTGCCACCGCTGCCAGCGCTAGGAAACGACACCGGGCCCGGGAGGCAGCTGCGCCGTCCCGGGCCCGGGGAATTGCCACACGCCCGCGCGGTCAGGGCGCCCAGTCCCCCCGCACGCCCCGATGGGTCTTGCCGGCGGTCCGGGGTTGGGGCGGCGGGGGCGGCACCGGCCCGATGTGCTCGGCCACCCAGGCGGCGAGCTGGCGGTCCACTTCCTCCGGCGCGTCGTCCGCCGTCCACGGCAGGGCCGGCATGCGCCGCCCCTCCACCATCAGGCACCACATGGCGGGCTGCGCCGCCTCCTGCCGGCGGGCGTTGGCGGGCATCGCCTCGTAGGAGACGAAGTGGAAGACTCGGCCATCAACCGTGAGATGGCGCTGCTGGGGCTTGAACGCGGACATCGGCACTCCAATCAGGACAGGGACAGGCGGCGCACCCTCACTCGGCTCCCTCGCCCGGGGGCGAGGCATCCACGGGGTCGCCCTCGATCAGGCCTTCCTCGGCCACCCCTTCGCCCTCGGCGCGGGCCGCTTTCTTCAGGCGCTTTTCCTCGCGCTTCTGGGCCTTGGCGAGTTCCTTCTGGCGCTTCTCGAAGCCGTAGTTCGGCTTGCGCATCATCACCTCACGGGACGGGACCACTGCAGGAAACGGGGGCCGGCCACCGCGGGCGGCCGGCGCGGATCACCAGGCCAGGATGCCCAGCTCGTCCAGGAACGCGGCCACGCCCACGAGGGTCAGGGCGCTCGGCTGGGCCTTGAACGCGGTGGTGGCCGAGCGGAGCGCGGGCGTCACCGTGCCGCCGGTGCGCGCGCGGTAGGCGCGGTGCGCGTCGCCCAGCTCGTGGAACACGGCGCGCAGGGTGGCCCGTTCGCGCTCGCCGGGCGCCGGCGCGGCCGCCTTGCCCCGGCCCCGGCCGGGCCGCGCGGCGCGGGCCCGGCGATCGAACGCCGCCCCGGCCTGGGCCAGGCGGGCCTCGACCCGCGCATCGAGGCTCCCCGGCGACGGGGACCGGTCCGGCACCGCTGATTTGTCAGGCATGAGATCCTTCGGGTGGGCAGGGGCCTGCAGGATCCGGCTCTGGGCCGGGCACGGGGGGAAAGATAACCCCCCGGCCCAGTGCCTGCCCCGGGGACCCGCCCCGGCGGGCGGGCCGGCCACCCCCGCCGGCCCGCCCGTGCCGCCCCCGGGCGGCGCCGGGAGCGCCGGGCCCTTGTCGAATCGGACCCCGATCCCTACATTCGTGCCTGCGACAGCCACCTCCAGTTGTGGGGCGGCGCGGTTCCAGGGAGCTACTAGGGTCCGGGGAGCGGTTCGCCTCGGGTCCTTTTTTCTAGCTCCACCCCCGCGTGAGGGAGTTCACGCAACCATGTAGTCGGGTTGTGCGGCATGGCCGGCCTCCGATTACACACCAAGGAGTAGGCAATGCGCACCACCGGCACCGTGAAGTGGTTCAACGACGCGAAGGGCTTCGGCTTCATCACCCCTGATGGCGGCCAGAAGGACTGCTTCGTGCACCATTCCGCCATCCAGGCCAAGGGCTTCAAGAGCCTGGCCGAGGGCGAGAAGGTCGAGTTCGACATGGTCGAGGGCGCCAAGGGTCCGGCGGCCGAGAACGTCGTCAAGATGGCCGCCCGCTAACCACGCGCGGTGAAAGAGGAGCCCCCGGACCCACGGTCCGGGGGCTCTTCTTTTCTCCATCATCCTTCCCGGTCGAAAGCGCGGCCCTTGGGCCGCGCCCTACGAAGTGGGGGGCTCGCTCGGCGGATCGGGGAACTCGAACAACCGCTCCTCCGCCTCCTCCGTCATGAAGAACAGGCGGTACTCCCGGGCCCCGAAGTCGGTGGCGATCATCAGCCGGGTGTGCGCCGGCGACTCGGGCGGCTCGTAGCGGTAGCGCATCCCCGGCCGCTCCGGTTCAAAGGCGTCCCAGGTCCAGCCCTGCTCCCGGGTGGCGTGCTCCAGGAAGATGGCCTTGAACTGCTCGCGGGTCAGGTCGCGGAACATGCAGGGCTAGGCCCGGCTCTGGTCCAGCCGCCGCGGCAGCGCCGGCGTCGGGTGGCACTCGAGCCGCTCGAGCAGCCGGGCCGGCTCGTCCTCCACCACCAGCAGCTCGCGATGCTCCTCCCGGATGAAACCCTTCCGCCACCGCGTGCTGCAGGAACGCCAGCAGCGGGTCGAAGTACCCGCCCACGTTGAGCAGCCCGTACGGCTTCCGGTGGATGCCGAGCTGCCCCCAGGTCCAGATCTCGAAGAACTCCTCCATGGTACCGAGGCCGCCCGGCAGGATCACGAAGGCGTCGGCGTGGTCGGCCATCATCTGCTTGCGGACGTGCATGGAGGCCACCACGTGGAGCTCGGTGAGGCCGCCGTGGGCGACCTCGTACTGGACCAGGTGCTCGGGGATGACCCCGACCACGCGGCCGCCGGCCTCGAGCGCGCCATCGGCCACGGCGCCCATCATGCCCACCTTCCCGCCGCCGAACACCACCTGCCGGCCGCTGGCCGCAATGGTCCGGCCCAGCGCGCGCGCGGCGTCCGCATAGCCGGGGAGGCGGCCGGCGGAGGCACCGCAGAAGACGCAGATGCTGCCCAGTCGCACGGGAGACCCTTCCGAACGGGCGGCCCGGGCCTGCCCTCCATCCGGAAGGCCACCTGACAGGCGGGGACCGCAATTGATGCAGGGTGTAGTGTAGACGCCCGACCCGGGGGGCCCCCCCCCGGGGCCCCCCCCCCGTGGGGCGGGGGGGTGGGGCCGCCTAGCCCACGGTCGCGAGGCGCTCGGCGTCCTGCTGGGCGGCGCGGGCGATGGGGAAGCGGTAGAAGAGCGGGCCGCGGCGCTGGAGGTCGGGCCGCCAGGCCTCGATTTCCATCCAGCCGCGGCGCACCCGGGTCACCACGATCGCGGTGAGGGCGTGGAAGTCGCCACCGACGCGGATGGCGTAGGGCGTCACCACCACCTCCATGCCCTCGCGCCGCGGCACCTGCTCCAGGTCCACCTGGTTGGCGCCGAAGCCCGGGCGCTCCTCCATCTCCCGGAGCACCTCGCGCGTCCGCCGCCACTCCACCGGCAGCACCGTCCAGCGCGCCAGCACCGCCTCGCCCCGGAGCAGGCGCCGCCACGGCCGCAGCTGGAGCTGGCGGACCAGCACCAGCGGCAGCGTGAACGACGCCACCATGAACGCCACCACGAAGAGGAAGATCGCCGCGAGCCCGAGGAGGGTGCCCGGCACCGGGTGACCCACGGCCACCAGCAGGAACAGGGTGGCCATGGACGCGAGCGCGGCCAGGAGGGCGGTGTTCCGGCGGCGGACGGGATGGCGCATCGGCTCGTTCGGGTCGGGACACCCCGAGGACGCCGGGCGCGGCCCCGCCCCGTACAAGCACGAAGGGCGGCCACCTGGCCGCCCGGAATCGCGCCGGCCCGCCGCCTAACGCGCCGCCCGGATCTCGGCGGCCCGCGCGCGGACCATCTTCCGCACCAGCGGCAGCGGCAGCGGGGCGTCGAGCGGGAAGCGCGTGGTCCCCTTGGCCGTGGCGAACTTCGCCAGCGCCGGCCCCGCCGCCGCCCGCATCCCGGCCGTGAGCGGGTACACGCTGGCGTGCTCCCGCCACCCCGCGCACCAGGCCAGCACCTTCCCCTGGTAGCGGAACCCCGGGATGCCGTAGCTGAACACCGGCTCGGCGCCCGGCGCCGCGGCCTTGATGGCGGCGAGGAGCGCCTTCACCGCCCGGCGTGGCGCGGGCGGGAGTGCCGCGAGGTACGCGCGGACCTTCGGCGCGACGGAGGCGGCGGGGACCTTCGGGGATCGGGGCATGGCTCGGGACGGGTGCGGGGTGGCCGGCACGGTGCCGGGACGCGACGCGACGCGACAATCGGGAGCGTGGCGGTCCGCGCTTCGCCGCCCGCACCGGCCCCGAAGCTACGCCCGCAATCCCGGGCGCGCCACTCGCCAGGCACCCGCGCCAACGTTGCCACCCTTCGGGCGTAGGGGTTGGCGGAGGCTGGGGTGTTGATGCAGTGGAGCCGACGGGCGATCTCGTCAGGCAGTCCCGCCCCGCCTCCCGAAGGCGCACCCGCATGAGGGAAGGCCTTCACCCCTCCCTCATGAACGGGTCTCGCGGCAGGGCGCAACCACGCGCCACCGGCGCCGGGCACCGCTTCATGAAAGGAGTCCTCCCATGAGACTCGTCACTCGCCTCGCACTCGCCGGTCTCGTCCTGGCGCCGCTCACCCTCGCGGCCCAGCGGCCGGTGACCCCGCCCGCCGGGCAGCCGCCCGCGCAGGAGCAGGCCCAGCGCATGCAGCGGCTGCAGGAGATGCAGCAGCAGATGGAGCACCTCGTGCAGCGGGTGCAGGAGACCAACCGGTGGATGGAGCAGCAGCGGACGCAGGAGCAGTTCCGCGCCGTCGGCCGGCAGATGGAACAGGCGGCCACGCAGCTGCGCACCATGCAGCAGCAGGTTGAGCGCCTGCACCAGGACCCCACGGTCAGCGGTGATCGCGACCGGCTGCGCGACCTCGACCGGCTGCAGGACCGGCTCCACGACATGCAGCGCGACATGGACCAGGCGCACGACGCGCTGCGGACCATGATCGGGAAGTCGTGAGATGTGCCGCGCCGCGTGGGGCGCCCTGCTCGCGGCCCTCGGCACCGGGCCGCTCGGCGCCCAGGCCATCGCCTATGAAGGCAGCCTGAGCCTGAGCAGCGGGACTTACCTCTTCGCCGAGCGCACCACCACGCTCGGGCTCAGCACGGGCCTCGCGGTCCGGGCTGGGCCCGTGACGTTCCGGGCCACGCTCCCCGTCTGGCTGCAGAACTCCACCCTCATCAGCCCCAGCGCCATCGGCACGCCCGGCAGCGGGTCGCCCACCGGGCCCACGGGCGGCGGGGGGGTGCCGAGCGGCGGCAGTTCGAGCGGCACGGTGGGGGACAGCTCCCGCGGCCGGAGCGGCGGCGGGGGCGGTGGAGGAGGCAGCGGGAGCGGCGCCGCCGCCGTGGTGCAGGCCGAGGCGGTGGATGTCCCGGGCTCGGCGTACACCGAGTACGCCGTGGCCCTGGGCGATCCGCTCGTCGCCATCGCCTGGAACGTGCATGGCGGCGACCGCGTGAGCCTCACACTCACCGGGCTCACCAAGATCCCCGCCACCGACACGAGCGGCTATGGCACCGGGGCGTGGGATGTCGGGCTGGCGGCCGGCAGCTCCGTGCGCCTCGATGGAGCCACGCTCCTCGGGGCCGACGTCGCCTGGTGGCACCTGGGCGACATGCCGGGGCTCGACTTCCGGGACCCGCTGAGCGGTTCCCTCAGCGTGCACCGCCTGGTGGGCAACGGCTGGGGACTCATGGCATTCGCCACCGTGAGCACCAGCGCCGTCCGAGGCTACGACCCACCCTGCCTGGTGGGTGGCGGCGTCATGCGCACGCAGGACGGCCTGGGATGGGGCCTGCAGGCCGGGGCGGGCCTCACGGAGACGAGCCCCGACCTGAGTCTCTCCGCCTTCTGGCGGGTGGCCCTGTAGCGCGGGCATGGCGGGCCGAGGCCCCGGACGCCGCTCGCATCACGCGAGCCGGCCGCCGGGGCCTTTCCGCCGCGGCGGAGGGGCGGCGGTTCGGTTGGGGCTGGGCGAGCGTTTCACCGCAGAGGCGCGGAGACGCAGAGGGCCGCAGAGGAACTGCACGGGGTTGGTGGGCCCACCGCAGGGGGAGCCGGTGATCATTTTATTGGGTGTCGGTTCGGGTCCGGCAACGACCCCGCCCTTCGCGGAGCCCCACCCAAGCAACGCAAAGCCCGGGCCGGCAACGCGCCGATCCGGGCTCGAACCCCTCTGCGGCCCTCTGCGTCTCCGCGCCTCTGCGGTGAAATACTCGACCGGCCCCCCCGGCCACCGTACCTCTCCCGTGACCAACCCGCTCAGCGAAGCGTCAGCGTGTCCGGCCCCGACACGAGGTACACGTGGCAGACCTTGGCGTCGATCACGTAGGTGCCGGTGGCGCTGTCGCCGGTGGCGCGCCAGAGGGTCACGTCCACGGTGCCGCCGAGGGCGTGGAGCTTGTCGAAGTCGAGGTCGTCGACCACCACGAAGCCCTGGGGACCGGCGCTGCCCTCGTGGATCTCGTGCAGCGTGTCGCCGGTGGCGCGGAGGATGGAGCGGCCGCCGAAGTCGCCCACGAGGGCGCCGGTGCTGTCCACCACCACCGGGGTGATCATCCGGAACTCCTCGGTGCAGGCCACCTCGTCCTCCTCGCAGGCAGCCGTGAGGAGCAGCAGGGGAAGGGCGGCAATCGTGAGGCGTCGCATGGCAACCTCGCACGGCGGCCCGGGATGGCCGGGTCCGGGAATCGGGATGTCGTGAGGCGGGAACTCAGCCGGGGGACGCCCCCGGGGGATCACTTTCGCACACCTACCAGGGAGGCAGGCGTGGCCGGCGTCAGGTGGGCCGGCCGCGAGCCCGCTCGCGCAGCACCGCCACCAGCCGCCGCCCCTCCCCTCCAACAGACTCCGTCAGCTCAAAGAGCGTCACCCGGTCCGCCCAGGTGGCGCGCCGCAGGTGGAGCCCCGCGCTGTCCTGCTCCGCGCGCGCCGGGGGGCCGAGGCTGGTGGCGTAGCTCTTCACGGTGGCCTCGAAGCCCTTGGCGGGCACGTAGGCGAAGTACATGGCCTGCACCAGCTCCCCCTGGTCCAGCTCGATGAGCACCGCCTCGGTATCCCCGGGCCGGAACTGCCGCCCGTGCGGCGTCCGCAGGCGGAAGAGCCGCGGGCCCATCTCCTCGCCGAGGATGCTGGCCTGGTTGAAGGGCTCGCCCAGCCGGATGACGCCGTAGGGGGCCACGCTGATGTAGCGGAAGATGGCGGGCGCCGCCGCGGGGGCGGCGGGCGCGGTGCTGTCTGCCTGGGCGGCGAGCCGGAGTGGCCGGAGTGGGAGGAGAACCAGGAGGAAGAGGACGCCGCGCATCCCCAAACATACCCGGATCCCGCATGGTAGGGGCCGGCCATGGCCGGCCCCTACCATGTGGTCAGGCAGTGGGGCGGTAGACGTCGGTGCTGAGGTACTTGAGGCCCGAGTCGCAGAGGAGTGTCACCACGGTCTTCCCCGCCCCGAGCCGCCGTGCCATCTCGAGGGCGGCGAGGACGTTGGCGCCGGAGCTGGTGCCGGCGAAGAGCGCTTCCTCCCGTGCCAGGCGGCGGGTCATGGCCTTGGCGTCGGCGGTGGGGATGGCGAGGAGGTCGTCCACCAGGGCGGCGTCGTAGAGCGGCGGGCGGTAGCCGATGCCGACGCCCTCGATCTTGTGCGGGCCGGGCTCCCCGCCCGCGAGCACCGCGGACTCCGCCTACTCCACGATGCCGAGCCGCACCGACGGCTTGTGGCGCTTGAGCACGGTGGCGACCCCGCGGCTCGAGGCGCCGGTGCCCACCGTGTGCACGAACGCATCCACCTGCCCCTCCGTCTGCCGCCAGATCTCCTCGCCGAGCGCGTGGTAGCCGGCGATGCTGTCGGCGTTCTCGAGCTGGTTGCTCCACCAGGCGCCGGGGTCCTGCGCCAGCTCGCTGGCGCGGGCGATCATGTCGAGGATGAGCTTCTTCGTGGTCTTCCCGCCCTCGCTCGGCACCAGGACCAGCTCGGCGCCGAGCGCGGCCATGTGGTCGCGCTTCTCCTGGCTGAAGGCGTCGCTGGTGACGATGCGGATGCGGTAGCCGCGCGCCGCGGCCACCAGGGCCAGCGAGGTGCCGGTGCTGCCGCCGGTGTACTCCACGATCGTGCCGCCGGGCCGGAGCGCCCCCGAGGCTTCGGCGGCGGTGATGACGCCGAGGGCCATGCGGTCCTTCATGCTGCCGGTGGGGTTCTCCCACTCGAGCTTGGCGAAGACCCGCGCGGCGCCGGGGGCACCACGCGGGTCAGCTCCACGAGGGTGGTGTTGCCGATGGCGGCGAGGATGTCCATGGCGGGCTCCGGAAGGCGGAAAGGCGTCACTGTATAGTGCGCCCTCGCCACGCCTGGCGCGACATCCGGGCGGGCCTCACGCCCCGCGGTACGCCTTCTCCAGCGCCGCGATGTCCATCTTCTTCATCGCCAGCATGGCCACCATCGCGCGCTCGGCGGCGGCGTCCATGCCCTGCTCGAACCAGGTCTCCATCACCCGGGGCACCACCTGCCAGGAGAGGCCCCAGCGGTCCTTGAGCCAGCCGCAGACCTGGGCGTTGGGGTCGCCACCGGCGCCGAGCTGGCGCCAGTAGTGGTCGATCTCGTCCTGCGTGTCGCAGAACACCTGCAGGGAGACGGCCTCGTTGAACTGGAAGATGGGGCCGCCGTTGAGCGCGGTGAGCGGCTGGCCGTCGAGCTCGAAGGCGATGGTCATCACCGAGCCGGCGGCGCGGCGGTGGATCTCCTTGCCGGCCTCGCCGTAGCGCGTGATGGCGGTGATGCGGGAGTTGGGGAAGACGCCGACGTAGAAGTTGGCGGCCTGCTCGGCCTGGTCGGCGAACCAGAGGCAGGGGGAGATGCGGCGCAGGGTGGGCATGCGGCTCCTTGGCGGGTGGAGCCGACAGAGATAGCCGCGCGGACGGGGAGGCGCCAGCGCGGCCAATTGTCGAACAGGGCCTGGCCTCCAGCGGGCCCGAGCGGCGCTCGGGCCCTACGGGAGGCTTGAGAGGTGGCGAGGGGGGCGTTCAGGAGTCGTTGCGCCGCCGACGGCGCACGAGCGCCATCCCCGCGAGACCCGTCGCCACGAGCGTGAGGCTGACCGGCCTGGGTGTCACGGTGACGCAGTCGCTCTCCGGGCCGGTGCTGCAGCCGCTGGCGCCGTTGAAGCCTCCGCCGCCGTCCATGGTCCAGCTCAGCTCCCAGTCCTCCGCCGTGGAGGGGATGTCGACCACCATCCAGAACTCCACCCAGCCGGACTGGCCGGCGGGGGTGCAGGTCTGGTAGGCGCCGCTGAAGCCCTGCGGGGTCCCCTCGAACTCGGGTGCGTTGGGGTCGATGGGGAGCGCGTCGCAGCCGAAGATGCCCTTGCCGAAGGTGTTGAGGTACCACGACGAGACCATGACATCGCCACCATCCCCGGGGACCTGCATGCCGAGGGTCGGATCCCAGACGCCCGGCGACTGCCCGAGGCTGCCGACGGGCCCCGACGTGGTGACGCCGGTGATCGGCCAGCGGAGCCCGGGGATGGAGTCCATCGGGAAGTAGTGCGTCAGTCCTGGCCGGCCCGTCAGCGTGAAGCTGCTGATGGAGGTGGGCCCGACGTTGTCGTACCCGTAGCTGTTGCCCTGGCGGTTCTGGACCTGGAGCACCAGGGCCGAGCCGGTCGGCGTCGAGATCACCTGGATGCGCACACTGGCGCAGGTGTGGAACGCGCCGGAGGTGCAGTAGTTGAGGTACTCGCGCGTGGTGACCACGGGGGCGTCGGCGTGGAGCGCGGCGGGGGCCAGGGCGGCGACGGCGAGGAACGGCAGGAAGCGGCGGGACATGGGAGCCTCCCGGGAGGATTCCGTGGAGGGAGTGGGGACCTGCGAGCGCATCCTAACAGTAGGCACTGTCCCGCCGTGCGCCACTGTCGCCGGGGTGCGACAGTGGCGGGCGGGGCTTCATGAAGGAGTGGGGCGTGCGGGTATCCCCGGTGGCTAGGGGGAGACCCGCACCTCGACCTCCGGCGGGAAGGCCTGCCGCACGGCCGGCGTGACCCCCTGCCCCGACACGTCCACCCGCCGGAGCCGCGGCAGCGCCGCGAGCTTCGCCACGCCGACGTCGGTGATGCCGGCGATGGCCGAGAGGGTGATCTCCTCGAGGCTCGGGATGGTGGCGAGGAGTTCGCAGCTCCGGTCGGTGATGTGGTTGTAGCTGACGAAGTACTTGCGGAGGTTGGGGAGGGCGGTGAGGTGGCTCGTGGCCTCGTCCCCCGTCTCACGGCAGTACATGAGGGTGAGTTCCTCGAGCCGTGCGCACCGGCCGATGTGGCGGTAGCCGGGGTCGGGGACGCCCATGGGCATGAGCTGACGGAGCGCCGGGAACTCCGGCAGGAGCGCCAGCGCCTGGTCGCTCACCCCGCGGAGCCCCAGCGCCATGCGGGCCATCGACGGCATCGTCGCAAAGGCGCGGAAGCCGCGGTCGCCGAAGTGCATGGTCTCGCGGCCCCAGATGCCGGCCAGGGTGCGGGAGCGGGCGAGCGCCACCCAGCCGTCGTCGGTGGCCTCGGTGTCCTGGCAGCTGAGGAAGCGAAGCGCGGGGAGCGCCGCGATGACGCCCATGGTGGCATCGCCGGCGGGATAGGCGAGCCAGGCGAGGTTCGGGAGCGTCGCGAGCTCGGCGAGGCCGGCCGCGCCGATGCCGTTGTCGGCCTGGTCGAGGTTGAGGGCGAAGAGGCCGCTGAGCCCGTGGAGCTGGCGGAGGCCGGCGTCGCTGAAGCGGCCGCGGAGGAAGAGGTGGTTGGGCTTGGTGTCGAAGTCGAGCAGCCCGATCGCCGGGGCGGGCTCGCGCCAGGTGCGCCACGCGGGGAATTCCCGGAGCAGCCCGAGCCCCACGTCGGTGACGCCCATGCCGCTCTTGAAGTCGGCGAGGTCGGGGTGGCCGGCGAGGGCGCGGAGGGCGCCGTCGCCGGTGCGGGTCCACATGAGGTCCACCGCGCGGAGCTTCGGGAGGCGCGCCAGCACGCCGAGGCCGGCGTCGGTGACGCGGGTGCCGCCCAGGTTGAGGGTCTCGAGCTGCGTGAAGCTGGCGAGGACGCCGAGGCCGGCGTCGGTGATGGCGGTGCCGCCGAGGTCCAGGTGCCGGAGGAGCGGGAGGGCCGCGAGGTGCTGGAGCCCGGCATCGGTGAGCGCCTTGCAGCCGCCCAGGTCCAGCGTGGTGAGGTGCGCGCAGCCGGTGAGGGTGGCGGCCAGGGCATCAGTGAGCTGGCCGTGCGCGGCGAAGCCCTCGGCGCCGGGATCGCGGAGCCGCTCGAGCGTGGCGCCCCAGTCGCGGGTGTGGCGGTCGGGGAGGCCGCGCGGCGCGCCGGGCCAGAGCACCTCGGTGGGGCGCGCGGTGTAGGGACCGCCCGGGGCGCGATGGCTCACGTCGTGAACGAGCGCGTCCCACGAGCGGTAGCCGTGCTCGCGGGCAATCAGCGTGCGCGCGTCGTCGAGGGTGATGTCGATGCTGTTGTCGGGGTCCTGGTCGGGGAGGCCCAGGTCGAGGCGTACGTAGCGCTTCATGCCGGCCCACGCGCGCCGGTGCCACGTCAGGCGATAGTGCCGTTCCATGGCCTCGGGCGTGCCGAGGCGGTAGGCCTGCAGCAGCGCGTCGGCCTTCTCCTCATAGGGGGCGAGGGCGGCGAGGTTGCCGGCGGCGGCGCGCTCGAGTGCGGCCTTCACCTCGCGCCAGCCGGGAAAGCCGAGTTCGCGCGCGAGGGCGTGCTGGAGGTCGCGCAGGGTGGGCGCGGGCGGCACGCGCTCCAGCGCGCGGGCCAGCCGGGCAAGCGCCTCGGCGTCGCCGGCCTTGAGGCGGCGGAGCCACTGCTTGGCTTCCTTCTGGAGACTCTCGAGCGAGCGGCGGGGCGGGACGGGATACTGCTCAGGTACGGGCATGGGCCTTCCTCCGATGCGCCTCCGGTCCGCTGAGCGTGAGGCTCGGAAGAAGGATCCAGTCGGAGCGGCCGGATACATCCGGCCGCACAGCGAATCCGGCTGGGTGGGAGGATTCCCTTGCCGCGGACAGGAGGCGCCCCAGTGGCGCGCTGGCTCCAACCTCCGCTGCGGGACCCGTCCGGTCAAGAGCGGCCCCGGCCGGTGCCGCGGCGCCGGGGGCGGCGGCTGCCTTGCGAGACCTGCACGGGCCGGTACCTTAGGGCCATGATCCTCCTTCGGACCCTCGGAGCGATCGACCTCACCGCATCAGATGGCCGGACCCTGGACGAGCTGCTGGCACAGCCGAAGCGGCTGGCCGTGCTCGCCTACCTGGCTGCGCCCGCGCCCGGCACCTGGCACCGGCGCGACCTCCTCACGTCCGTCTTCTGGCCCGAGCTGGACCAGGGCAAGGCGCGCACCGCGCTCCGCAACGGCCTCTACATCCTCCGCCGCCACCTCGGCACCGACGTCATCCGCACCCGGGGCGACGAGGATGTGGCGCTCGATCCCGCCCTCCTCACCACCGACGCGGCCGAGTTCTGCCATGAGGTGCAGGCGGGCCGCCAGGCCGAGGCGCTGGCGCGCTACCGGGGCCCGTACCTGCCCGGGCTGTTCGTGCGCGGCAGCGAGGGTTTCGAGGCATGGCTCGAGCGGGAACGCCAGGAGCTCGCCGCCCGGGCCACGCGCGTGGCGCGCGAGCTGTCGCTGGCCTGTGAGGCGGCCGGAAACGGGGAGGGCGCGGCCGAGGCGCAGGCCCGCCTGGTGGAGCTGCAGCCGAGTGATGAGGCGGCCGTCCGCCGCCTCATGACGCTGCACGAGCGCGCCGGCAATCGTGGCAGGGCGCTCGCGGCCTACGAGCAGCTGGCGGCGCACCTCCGCGCCGAACTGGACGCGGAGCCATCGGCGGAGACGCTGCGGCAGGCGGTCCTGCGGACTCGTGGCCCCGTCCGCGCCCGACCCGGCTCCGCCCCCCGCGCCGGCACCTGCGACCGCGCTAGCGGCTGCGGTTCCCACGTGGGTCGCGGCCCCTGCCCCGCGGCGGACCGCAGCGCGCTGGTGGGCGGTGGCCACCCTCGGCCTCGTGGTGCTCGTCACGGCGGTGCGGTACCAGGCGGAGGCGGCGCCCGGGCCGCCCCTGCCGCAGGTGCTGCTGCCCCTGCGGAACCTCTCCGGCGACAGCGCCAGCGACGATCTCGCGCGCGGCCTGGGCGACGCGCTGGCGCGCCGTCTGTCCGTCGTGCCGGGACTCACGCTGCGCCACACCTGGCGCGGCGACTGGCCCCAGGCGGCAGCGGACTCCCTCCCGCTCCTCGCCACCGCCTTCACGGCCACCCGCGCCCTCGAGGGCCAGCTGTTCCGGGACGGCGACTCCCTGCGCGTGCGCGTCGAGGAGGTGGACCTCACCACGGGGGAGCGGGTCGAGGTGGCCACGGCCGCGCTCGGCCCCCTCGGCGTGGACGACGCGGCGAGCCGGCTCGCCGCGGGCGTGGTGGGGCACCTGCTGCGGCGCCCGCTACCCGAGGACCCGCGGCCGGCCCGCGGACCGGTGGCGCCCGAGGCGTATCGCCTGACACTGGCCGGCTGGAGCCGGCTGATGGGGCCGGAGGACCAGTCGGAGGCGCGTGACCTCTTCCTCCGGGCCACGCAGGCGGACCCTTCCTATGCCCGCGCCTGGTCGGGCCTCAGCTCGGCCTGGAGCGCGGCCGCGGTGAACGGCCGGGTGCCGTGGGCCGAGGGCGCCGCGCGGGCGGAGGCCGCGGCGCGGCGCGCCCTGGCGCTCGACTCGCTCGAGGGCACCGCCTGGGCCAACCTGGGCCTCCTCGCCACGCTCTCGCAGCGGAGCCTGGCCGCGGGCGCGCCGTACTTCGAGCGCGCCCTGCAGGCGGAGCCCGGCAACCCGGAGATCCACATGGTGCGGGGTACCCTGCTCCGCTATGCCCGGACCTGGGACGAGGCCCGGGATGCGGAGCGCACCGCCCGCGCGCTCGACCCGCTCTCCGCTTTCTATGCCGAGCGCGAGGCGCACACCGCCCTCTGCCGGGGCCGCGCGGCGGAGGCGCTGCCGCTGTACCAGGCCCAGGTGGAGCTCAACCCCCGGCTGCGGTCCGGCCTCTCGGCGTGGCCCGCTCGCTGGCACGGCTCCGGCCGGTGGGACGAGGCCATCGCCGAGTTGCGGACGCTGGCGCGCAGCATGGGAGACACCGCGACCGCCACGAGCTGCCCGGCGCCCGCGGCGCGGACGGTTACTGGGCCCTCGGCACCGCGAGGGGAGGCCCTGCTGCAGCGCCGACTCCGGGCGGCCGAGCGAGGCTGGGTGGCGCACTACCTGATCGAGGTGGCGCAGGTGGGCGCGGGCCACATCGAGGAGGGGATGGCGGGCCTCGAGGCCGAGGTGGCGGCCGGGAGTCGCATGGTGTACAAGCTTCCCTGCAACCCCGAGATCGATGAAGTCCGCGACACGCCCAGGTTCCAGCGGCTGCTGGAGCGCGCGGCATGGCCTGCCGCTCGGTTCGCGCCCGCCACGGCGTCCAGATAACAGCCTTCCGCCCCCGAAACACCCCGCACGACAGCCAGCAGACGGGCCATCCACGGCCCCCTCCGAAGTTGGGCGCTCCATCCCCAACCACCGGAGGCTTCACCATGCATCGCCAGCTTGGCCCCGCCCTGCTCGTCACCCTCGTCCTGTCGGCCTGCAGCGAGCCGGCGTCGGGACCGTCGGAAGGCCGGCTTCGTGTCCCAGCCGCGGCCCACGGCCCCGGGACCGTCCTCGTCTGCCACAAGGGTCGCCCCAAGGAACTCCCGCCCGCCGCGCTCGGCGGCCACCTCTCTCACGGCGACTACGTCGCCGAGCTGCTGGTGGACCCCGCCACCACGCTGGTTAAGGACGGTGTCCACTTCCGCCGCCTGACGGATGCCATCCCTCGGGGCGCGGGCGGCGCGAGTGAGCAACGACGAGGAAACCTCGGGCGCCTGCCGCATCACCATCCTGGCGGCAGCCGGGACCTACGTGGGGAGCTTCGAGGGCCACGACCGACCCGACGCTCGAGGCGTTCCCGCTCATCATTGACGTGCCGGACATCACCCTCCAGGGCGCGCTGGACATGGAGGTCGACAGCCTCGGCCGGGCCACCGGTGCGTCGGTGGGTGGCGGGCCCGTGTCGGCGCTCCGGCCCAACCGGGCGCTGGCCACGCCGCCGGCGCTCACCGAAGCCCCCATCGTCGTGGTGGGGCACCCGGGCGGCTTCGCCGGTAACGGAGTGGAGATCCGGGGGTTCGCGTTCAGCTGGGGCGGGGCCGCGGGGACCACCGGGGGCGTGGGCATCGTGGGCCTGCGGGCCAACAACCTGACCATCGAGGGGAATCGCTTCGAGGCGGGGTACGTCACCGCCACCGACCTCCGCGCCTCCAACGCGACGGTGCGCCACAACGCAGGGCTCGGCCTCGGCGCCAACTGCAGCTTCTGCCTGACCGGCCCCGGCAGCTACACGGTTGACGGGAACAGCCTGCTGAACGGCGGGCTCGGCGGCGCGTTCGTGCTGGCCGTCATCGCCCATGCGCCGATCGCGGCGGGCGCCGCCCCCGCGGCGGCCATCGAGCCCTACGTGCTGCCGGCCTCGGCGCACGTTGATGCCACCATCCGCAACAACGAGTTCCGGGGCCACGTCCGGAAGCCCGTCGGCTTCGGGGTGCGGGTCGGCGCCGTCGGGTCCGGGGCCGCCGGCGTACCGCAGTCGAGCACGGTGCTCGTGGAGGGCAACACCCTGACCCGGAACACCTTCAACATCATCACCGACGCGGCGTTCCCGGCCGTGGGCGCCACCGGGAACATCAGCCTCACGCTGGCCGGGAACGCGATCTCGGTGGCCTGCCAGACCGACCTTTTCGTAACCTTCTCGCGCCAGAACACGGTGCTGCCGCCCCCCGTCACGCCCCCGCCGATGGTGCGCAACTCGAGCTACCAGCTAACGCTCGGCGGCGACGTCGCGTGGGCCAATGCGTGGTACTACCACCCGGCTGGGCTCGGGAACACGCTGACGGTGGACGGCACGCCGATTGCCAACGCGGTGAACGTGCCGTACGACGCGACCCGCAGCTGCCCCTGAGACGACCGCAGCCCGCAGCGGGCATGAAGGACTCGCGTCCCGGGCCCCCAAGGGGCTTGGGACGCGAGGCGCTTATCCACCCTCGTGGCGATCAATACAGCTGCCCCATCACCTGGGCCGTGACGTCATCGAGGCCCAGGTACTTCCAGTTCGAGGTGCTGGTCATGCGGCCATACGCCAGCGCGATCACGCGCTTCGGCTTGACCATGCGCAGGAATCCCGGCTCCACGGCCAGGATGGCCACGCCGAGGGGATGCGCCGCCGACTTCCCGGGCGCCCACGTAGGTGAGGAGGCGCAGGGGCCTCCTCCTTCATGGCCACGGTGTCGTGGGAGCGGGTGAGGTACCCCATCCGCTTGATGCACGGGCCCGCCCGGCAGTCGTCCGGCAAGGTTACCGCCTCGAACATCTCCCCGTTAGGCGTGGTGACCTGCGCCATCCCGTAGTTCTGCTGCCGCTGCCGCCGCACGTAGAGCCCGAGCCCCGCGAGGAGAAGGAGGAGGATGAGCAGCTTGGCCATGGGGGTCGGCTCGCGGGACAGGGGATCGGGACGGTGCGCGGAAACGTGTCAGGCCGTGGTGCGATCACCCAGGCCGTGCGCGGCGAGCCAGGCGGCCAGCTCGTCGGCCGTGCCGAGGATGCCGGCGTGCTCCTCCAGCGCGGGATGGACCATGCCCTGCGGGTAGCTGGTGGGCTCGCCGGTATCCTGGTTCACCACCCAGCAGTGGAGGAAGTCGCGCGGGCAGCCCTGCAGGACGGTGCGCGGGGTGCGGCCGACGAGATCCGCCACCGCGCCGTAGGTGGCCCGCTGGTGGTGGCGCGCCAGGAGCTGCAGGATGGCCTTCAGGCTGAAGACAGGGGGCATGTCAGGCGCTCGGCCGTGGGAATGGAGATAGGGTAGCCATTACCGTGAGTTGCCGCCAGACGGCCACAGGCTGAAGCCCGAGCTCGGCCGGATCCCGCTGAAGCGGGTACGGCAGGTCGAGGCTGGCCCGACCTTCGGGTGCTTGAGCAGATCGCGATGTTCGCGTGGGGCCGGAACGCGGCTCCGCAACTCGGCTTCGGGATCGAGTTGCCGGAGCGGCGATCCGGCACCACGGACTGCAGCTCAGCGCGTTGCCGCCGCTTCCCCCCGCCCCGCCGCCCGCATCAGCAGCACCCCGATCACAATCATCCACACCGGCAGGACCGAGTTCTCCACCTCCGCGACCATCGCCACGGCGGGCGTCACGTTGCGCCAGCAGGCGATGAGGCCGAGCAGCGCCGCGACGACGTACTTGGCGCCGTCCAGCGCGCGGGAAGCGCGCGTCGCCGCGGGTGGCGAGGGCGGTGAGGAGGAAGAAGAGGTTGAGCACCAGCTCGCCCACGAACTCGCCGAGGTAGTTGCCGAGGTAGAGGTTGAAGCCGTCGAAGAGGGCGGCGAGGGTGGCGTGGGCGGTGGGGTCGGGGGTGGTGGTGTAGGCCGTCGCGAGGGCCCACTGGAGGGTGGGCCAGCGGAGGAGGCCCAGCATCATGGTGAGCGCGGCCGTGTACGCCAGGAGGGTCGCGGCGCGGGCGCGGCCCGGGGCGCGGGCCGCGAAGAGGGAGTTCGGTGCTTAAGCGGCGGTGGGAATCAGGAGCAGCGGGATGAGGCCGTAGAGCGCCCACACCGCGCGGCCCGTGGGCCCAAGGGCCAGGAGGTTCGGCAGCACCTGGTCGGCGGGGCCGTCGAGGACGTCGGGGTAGTGGAAGGTGGCGGCGAGGTAGCTGAAGACGGCGATGAAGAGGACGGCGGCGAGCACCAGCGCCAGGCCGCCCACGCGGGCGGCGGTGACGGGGCGCGGGGTCAGGGGCTACCTCCGGTCAGGCGTGCGGGCCGCGCTCGGGGAAGGGGACGGAGCGGGGATGGGGGAACGTAGGGGTCGGGATGGAAAACCACCAGAGGCCGGGAACGCCCGATCCCCTTTCCCATTCGTCATAAGGACCGACCATGGTCGGCCCTCCTCCGCCACGCACCATTACTCCGTTTCGCAGCGCGATCCTGGAATTCTTCCATGATCACGCTGGTCCGGGTGGGGTTGAGGAGGGCCGACCACGGTCGGCCCCGCGACGTGGGGAGGGATCGGGTTAGGGGGAGGCGCGGAGGCGCTCGAAGCGGGGGTTGCCCTTGAGCGACGCGAAGTTGGGATCGATGCGGAGCCAGGCCGGGGTCATGGCGTAGGGCAGCTGGAGCGTGGCCTCGAGTTCGGTGATGGCCTGCTCCGGGTCGCCGATGAGCAGGAAGGTCCGGGCGCGCACCGCGCGGATGTAGCCGCCCAGGTTGGTGCTGCGGTCGGTCACCGGGAGATCCGCCAGCGCCTGTTCCGCGGCGCGCCGGGCCTCGGCGGCCCGGTAAGCTGCAGGCGCGCAGGCCATGCCGAGGAGGGACTGGCGCTCGGCGTCGGAGGCGCCCTGAAGGGCGGCGGACTCGAACGCGGCCACGGCGGAGTCGCCGTAGGCGCGGGCCCGCGCGCGGTCGCCTCGGCCCCAGGCGGCCTGCGCCAGGCAGATGGCCCACGCCGAGCGGTCATTGTCGAACGCCTCGGGGGTGAGCGAGAGCAGGAGCTGGAGCTGCGGCTCCTCGAGGGCCCAGTACGTGTCGTCGAAGAGGGCCAGCTGCACCACCAGCTGCGCCTGCACCACCTCCGGCGGCAGCTGCCGCAGCGACGCGCGCGCGGCGGCCAGGTCGCCCAGGCTCAGGTGGGTGACGGCCTCGGCGTGGATGATGTTGAGGCTGGCGGGCTGCAGCGCCCGCGCGCGGCGGAACTCGCGCAGGGCCTCGGGGAAGCGGTGGGCGCCGCGGAGGAGGAGGCCCACGTTGTAGATGGCGTTCCAGTCACGGGGATCGAGCCGGGCGGCCCGATGCTGGTAGAGGAGGGCCGAGTCGCGCTGGTGCTCTCGAACAGGCCGCCCACCCGGCTGATGGCTCGGGGTTGTTGGGGAAGTCGGCCAGGGCGGCGCGGTAAGCGGCGAGCGCGGCGGCATTGTCGCGCAGCACGTTGACGGCGTAGCCCATCTCGGCCAGGCGGGTGGCGGGGGCCCGGGGATCGAGCGCGCGGGCCCGGTCGAGCGCGGCCCTGGCGCTCGCCTCCAGCTCGCGGGAGGGCAGGCCCTGGCGGTTGAGGAAGCTCAGCGTGCGCGAGTATTGCGCCCAGGCCAGCTGGAAGTTCGAGTCGAGGGCCAGCGCCTGGCGGTAATACGCGAGCGACTGCCGCTGCCCCGCCGCGGTGAAGTCGTTGTTGCCGATCTGCTCCGCCCGCAGGAACGCCTCGTACGCCGGCAGGTTGCTGGTGGGCTTCTCGGCCAGGTGCTGGGTGACGCTGTCGGTGAGTGCCAGGTCCAGCGCCTGCGCCACCTGCCCCGCGATGCTGGCCTGCACCTCGAAGACGTTGGTGAGCGTGGCGTCGAAGGTCTGCTGCCACTGGCTCACCGGCTTGCCGCCGCGGATGGCCACGAGCTCCGGGCTCACCCGCACCTGGAGCGCCCCGTCGGCTCCACGCGCCCAGCGCACCTTGGCAATCAGCAGGTAATCGGCACCGAGCTCGTCGCCCACCTTCTCCAGGGGCTTGGCGCTGCCGCGGTACTCGGCGCTGCTGGAGCTGGCGATCACCTGGATGCCCGGCAGGCCGGTGAGCTTGCCGCGCACCTCGTCGGTGATGGCGTCGGCGAAGTAGGCCTGCGCGGTGTCGCCCTGGTTCTCGAAGGGGAGGACGGCGATGACCTTGGGGCCGCCGGTGCCCGCCGAGTGGCTGCCACGGCGCCAGGCAAAGAGCACGCCGGCACCCACGAGGAAGCCAAGCAGCAGGAGCGCCAGGCCAGTCGGCACGCGCCGCTTCGCCCCGGCCGACGGCCCGGAAGGACGCGACGCGGCAGGCTGCTCGGCGGTGCCGCTCGGGCGGAGCACGGAGAGGGCGGCGGTCAGGGCGCCGCCGAGGGCCTTGGCCATCTCGGCGGCGCTGGCGAAGCGATCCGCGGGGACCGGCGCCAGGGCGCGCGCCACGGCCTCGGCCACGGGGCGGCTGACGGTGGCGCGCGCGTTCCGGACGTCGGGCACCTCGCCACGCAGGCGCTTGCCGATGATGGCCTGCACCGTGGGGCCGGTGAAGGGCGGCTCGCCCGCGAGCATCTCGTAGAGCACGGTGCCGAGGGCGTACACGTCGGTGCGCGCGTCCAGGTTGCGCTCGCCGCTGGCCTGCTCGGGGCTCATGTAGGCGGGGGTGCCCACGGCGAGGCCGGTCTCGGTGAGCGCGCCCTCGTCGCTGCCGGAGGCCAGCGCCCGGGCAATGCCGAAATCGGCGACGAGGGTGGAGCCGTCCCGGGTGAGGAGGATGTTCTCGGGCTTGATGTCGCGGTGGATGACGCCGGTCTGGTGCGCGTACTCGAGGGCGCGGGCCACCTCGGTGGCGATGCGGAGCGCGTCCTCGACGGGGAGCTGGGTCTCGCGGGTGAGGCGGTCGCGGAGGCTCTCGCCCTCGACGTACGGCATGGTGAACCAGAGGTGGCTAGGCCTCCCCGGAGTCGAACACCGTGAGGATGTGCGGGTGCTGCAGCCGGGCCGTCAGCTCCACCTCGCGCCGGAAGCGCTCGGGGCCGAGTGCGTGGCCGAGCTCCGGATGGAGCACCTTGAGCGCGACTGGGCGCTTGTGCTTCTGGTCCTGCGCCAGGAACACTGTCGCCATGCCGCCGCGGCCGAGCTGGCGCTCGAGCGTGTAGCCGGGGAGGGCGGCCTGGAGGGTGGTGCGGAGGTCTGTCAGGTGCGGTCGGGAAAGGACGGCGAAAGGTACGAATCGCCGGGGGACTGACCAGAGGTGGGGAAATGGGAGGCGGGGCGGCGGGGAATCGGCGGCGGGGGCGTGGGGCGGACGGGAGGGACGGGGTGGAGGTGGTGGGCGGGGGGCGACGTCCCAGCGCTCGATCGCTCGCTGAAGCGAGCGCTCGGCACTCCAAGTGCTGAAGCACTCGCGTCCCGAACCCCTCGATGGGGTCCGGGACGCGAGTCCTTCAGGACTTGTTGGTGTCACGCGCTCGCTTGAGGGAGCGACCACGTCGGGCTGCCCACCATTACGGCCCGTCGGCGGGCGGAGGCCCGAGGCCGCGCGCCGCGAGCCAGGCGCCGAGTTCCTCGGCGGTCTCGAGGATGGCGGGGTGTTCCTCCAGCGCGGGATGCACCATGCCCTGCGGGTAGCCGGTGGGCTCGCCCGTGTCCTGGTTCACCACCCAGCAGTGGAGGAAGTCGCGCGGGCAGCCCTGCAGAACGGTGCGCGGGGTGCGGCCGACGAGTTCCGCGAGGGCGCCGTAGGTGGCGCGCTGGTGATGGCGCGCCAGGAGCTGGAGGATCGCCTTGAGGGTGAACGGGGAGGCATGTCAGGCCCGGAGCGGGGGAGCGGGGAGTGGCTGGGCGAGGCTTACCGAGGTTCACGGGCCCAGTGGGGTCGTGCGGCGAGGGCGCCGAGGGGACTCGAGGGGTTGGAGCCGTCGGCGGCGGTGATGGTCCAGAGGCGGAACTGGCCGCCGCTCCGGTCGCTTTCGAAGATGATCTTGGAGCCGTCGGGGCTCCAGGCGGGGTCCCAATCATTGGCGGCGTTGGTGGTGAGGCGCTGGACGTCGGTGCCGTTGGCCAGCATGGAGTAGATCTCCCAGTTCCCGTCGCGGAGGCTGTGGAAGGCGATACGGGCGCCGTCGGGGGACCACTTGGCCCGCTGGTCGAAGCCTGTGGTACCGGGAATTTGGACGCGGTTGGCGCCGGTGGTGTCCATGACGTAGATGCCGTCCGGGCCCTCCTGGCTGGTGAAGAGGATCTTGCTGCCGTCCGGCGACCAGGAAGGCGAGCCGTCCCAGTCGAAGTTGTGGGTCAGGTAGTGGAAGTTGCTGCCGTCGGCATTGATGATGGCCACCTCGGAGTTGATGCCGAGGGAATCCTGCCGGCTGGCCAGGAAGACGATCCGGGTGCCGTCGGGGGACCAGGACGGCTCGCCGGCGTGGGAGAGCTGGGGGGCCAGAAGGGTGATGCTGGTGCCCTCGCTGCTCATCACGTAGAGCGCCAGGTGCCCGGGCTTGGTGCTGATGAACGCCACCCGCATCCCGTCGGGTGAGACGGCCGGGGACTCGTTCTGGAAGCCGTCGTTCAGCAGGGGCAGGTTCCCGGTGCCGTCCGGGTTGACGAGGGTGATCCCGGAGGTCGGGGTGACGCCCTCTTGGTAGACCACCTGGTTGCTGATGCGCCGCCGGCAGCCCACGCTGAAGGTGACCGTGGTGGTCTGCCCCGCCGTGACGCTCGGCGAGCGACTCGCGCCACCGCTCGCGGTGCAGTTGAGGGCCAGGCCCGCCAGCTGCAGGGCGTGGGCGCCGGGGCTCAGGCTGTCGAAGGTGAGCGTGGTAGCGAGCCCGATGGGGACGGCGGCGGCGCCGTCGAGGCTCAGGGTATAGGCGTCGGGATCGGTGCCGAGCCCGCTCGTCGCGGTGACGACGCTCAGGGTGCCGGTGGTGGGCGTGGGGCCGGTGCCGCCGCCCCCGCCCCCCCCCGCCCCCGTGGCGTGGTGTCATCAGCCGCCGGGGCCTGCGCCTTCGCCGCCTTGGTCCGCGTGCCGCCGGACGGCCACGGGATGTTCCGGACCGAGGCCCACTCGGCGAGGGTGGCGGGATCGTCCCGGAAGTGATGCCGGACGAGGCCGTCGAGCCGCCGCAGGGTGTTGAGCGCCTGCTTGGTGACGGTGTCGAGCGAGTCGGTGGCGCCGGACCGGGTGCGACGGCCGTCGGTCACCTCCTCAGGGAGCGCGGCGAACTCGTTGAGCTTGGCCTCGAGCAGCGCCGGCAGCCCCGGGTCCATCCCGTACTCCAGCAGGATGGCCTCCGCCGCGCGGATGGCGGCGAGAATCGCCCGGGCGCGGGCCAGGAACGACTCCTTGGACGAATGAAGCGCGCGCGTCATCCGGAACTCCACCTTCCGGGACGGGTCGTCCGCAAAGGCGTCGGCCGCGATGAGACCGAGCGGCTGGATGATGCAGAACCAGATGTACCGGCGCACTTCCTCGGCCCGGCTGACCGCCTTCATGCTCCGGGCCTCGCCGGTGGTCTGGGTCTCGCCGAGCGCACGCATGGCCTCGGCGAAGTTGGAAAGCCTGGCCACGGCGGCCAGGATCCCCGCGGGCATGCCGGGACGGGCGGCGAAGAAGCCCTTGAGCCCCAGGATGACCCTGATGAGGGACTGCACCACGGACGTCATATGCTGCTCCCTTCGAGTGCGGGTGAACCACGCGGTGCGCGCGCGGAGTGCGCGGCACCGCACTCGTCGGGGGCAATCGTCGTGCCAGATGGCGCCCTTGCTTTCAAGAGCGAGGGCTTGCGCAAATGCTCGATATTGTGGCGCAACGTGTTAGGCGGCCTCATTTCGTTTTGGCAATCACCGAATTTCCGCTTGCTTGACAGCTCGCGCCTTTTGACAGGTCGTTTCGGAGCGCTCTCGCGGAGCGTTTGCGTGAGGCTGGCGAGGGGGGCTTCAAGAGAGGCGTGCTCATTTCTTCGGGCAAGGACCGAAGAAATGGGCACGGTGGCCGGTGGCGGAGACGTTTGGTGCAGTGGCGCGGCCGGAATGTCCGGTGGCGGAGCCCGCGTGCACGGTGGCGGGGCGCGCGTGCGCGCCGGCGGAGAGCCCGTGCACCGTGGCGGAGAGCCCGTGCGCGCTGGCGGAGGGCCCGCGCACGCTGGCGGAGAGTGCGTGCACACCGGCGGAGGGCGCGTGCGCACCGGCGGGGGGCGCGCGCGCACTGGCGGAGGACGCGTGCGCACTGGCGGAGCCGGGAAATGTGGTGGCGGAGCCTGCTTGAGTGCCGGCGGAGCCGAGTCCTGCTGTGGAGCGGCGTGGAAAAGTGGTGGCGGGGCCGGGTTTGGGGGTGGCGGAGGCGGGAAAAGTGGTGGCGCGGGCGGGGGTGGGATGGGTCGGATCTCCCGCCGGTGGGTCCGCCGCCGGGGCGGCCGGCGGAGGGGTGGTCAGCCGGCTGTGGCGTCCTCCTCATCAGCCCGGAAGGCGGAGCGGCCAAACGCCACGCCCACGACGGTGGCGATGCCCAGGACGGCGATGATGGTCACGGGGTCCGGGTGCGCGGCGTCGCCGGTGATCAGGCGATAAGGAATGCCGATGGCGAGGACGCAGGCCCAGGCGCAGCCGACGCCGGTGAGGGCGTCGCCGAGGCGGCCCAGGGGAGCGGGTGCGGGGGCGGACCACCGAATAGGCGAGGCCGCCCACCGCCCCGCCGTAGGCGCCGATGCCGATGGCGGCGGCCACGGCGAGCAGCAGCTGGGGGGTGACGCGGCGCTGGAGGAGGATGGTAAGCAGGGCCTTGAACAGGGTCATGGCGCCCATGATGAGGGCGCCGGCGGCGGCGGGCCGGAGCCAGGCGGGAAGTCGGCGCACCTGCTCCGCCACTGCCACGACGGCGCGCATCCCTCCCGGCATCGGGAACGGCGGGAGCGGGGGGAGGCGGTCGGCGTAGGCCTTCCGGGCCTGGCAGGCGCTGCAGCCCTTCTCGTGCACGTCGAACTCGGCCATGACGCGCTCCACGGACGACCGCTGCCGCGGGTCGATCGTCGCGCCGATCCGCTCGGCGACCTCGCAGGGCGGGACGGGGCAGGCCTCCATGGCCTTGTCGCGCTCGCCCACGGCGAGGGCCCATTCCATCTGGCGGACGATCGGGCGCGGGAGTGGCCCGTCGAGATCCTCCCAGCCGGTGATGCGGTCGCCGGACTCGGCGAGGAGCTCGCCGAGCTTCTCCGGGGTCCAGTTGAGGGCCAGGCGGCGGCGGCGGAGGTCGGTGCCGGTCATTCTTGTGCCATGGATTCGGGGGATGGCCCGCGGTCGGCGGGGCCATGGCCGGTCAGGCGGCGGACCCAGCGCCCGTGGAGGCCGAAGAGGCCGGGCCGCAGGAGCTGGTGGCGTCCGGTCCTCTGCCGGCGCAGCATCAGAGATACCGCCTGACGGTGACGTGCGCCAGATGGAGCTGGCGGGGGCGTCAGGAGGGCCTGGCCTCGACGGGATCCGGCTCTCCCTTCACGTCGCCAACCACCACGATGCTCTTCCTCGCCTTGAGGTACCGTTCCCGCCAGGCCAGCGCGATGAGGGCGCCGGCCGGGAAGCTGGCGGCCACGGACCAGGGGCCGGCGGGGCCGGCGTGCGCGACGCCGGCGCCGAAAAGCATGAGAAAGACGGAGGAGACCGTCATCTCCCCGGTGGCCCAGTTGATGGTCACCTGGCCGGCGCCCAGCATCGAGACCAGCACCCAGCGCCAGCGCCGGGGCATCGGCGTCCTCGCGATCACGATGGCGGCGCCGAGGCACACGGCGGCGCTCGTGAGGGCGAGCAGCAGGACCAGGTAGTGCCGCCACCCGCGGCCAGCCAGGGTGAAAGCGTTCAGCTCCTGCAGCGAGTTCGGCAGGCGCTGGACGTTGACGCCCGTGACGAGAAGCGCTTCCGCCTCACGGTAGGTCTCGACCGAAGCCAGAAACCACCCGCCGCCCCCGTGCGACTGATAGGTGTACCGGGAGGACATCCCCTCCGGCGTGGCATTGATGTTGTAGCCCACCAGTTCCATGGTGTCGGGGCGGAGGAGAGCGAGGGTGTCCCGGACCTGCCGCAGCGCGCCCCAGGGGTCGGCGGCCAGCAGCTTCGGGTGGAAGACCGCAGACAGCGACGCGGAGTCCCCGGCCTCGGCGAGTGCCAGGACCCGGCGGCTCAGCGCGTCGGTCTCGGGGTCCACGCGGAGCGGGTTGCAGGCGCCGAGGAGCGAGACGAGCGCGAGCGCCGCCGCGCGGGCGCGAGGAGGCTCCCGGCGCGGGGGCATCAGGATTCCCTTCCCCCAAGCGTGCGCTTGAGCATGGCCGCTATGTTGGTCAGGTCGGCGGTCAGGAGTCCCCACCAGCGGTCGCCCTCCTTGAGGAAGGGCATCACCGGGAAGGTCGTGATCTCGATCGTTTCCACGGTCATGCGCTGGCGGGTCACGACGAAGACGGTGTCGCCGCCGCCCCGGACGTGGCCGAGCGGCGTGACGACGGTGCTGCTGAGCGCCTGCTTGAGCATCGCCTCGCTCTCGATGACGGACTTCATCAGCCGGGCGAAGAGCACCGTGTCGGGCGTGGCCGCGAACTCCGCCGCACTGGTGAGCCCGAACAACCGGGTGGCCACGACCGCCCCGCCCTGGGAGGCCATGAGCGGGCTGAAGAGGTCACGGAGCTGGCGGAGCGAGGCGGGGTGCATCATACGCGCGGCGCCGGCCCAGTCCCCCTGGGTTTGCGCCGCGGACATGCGGACGGCCGCCTCCTCGGGCGTGCCCTGGGCGCGGGCGACGGGGGCCGTGAGCAGGAGGGCGGGCAGGAGCAGCCTGAGCGACTGGGGCATGGAGCTGCCTTGCGATGGAGGAGACGTTGGTGGCGCCCTGAAACCGGATGTAGCTACCGATCCAGGCGGAGGAGCCGGGCAGTTCCAAACGATGCGAGCCCCGCGGCGCATGCTCGCGCCGGGGGCTCACCAGAGTTACCGCCAATTCGGGAACTGCGCCAGCCTAACACAGCTGTGAGCCGCCGCGAGGGCCGGAGCCGGCTGAACCGGCTCATGCGGTCACCGATCGCGGGCCGTGTCGGGCTACTCCCCTCGCAGCGCCACCACCGGATCGACCCCCACCGCCCGCCGGGCCGGCACCCAGGCGGCGAGCAGCGCGACGGCTACGAGCACGACGGCCACCACCCCGAAGGTGAGCGGGTCGAGCGGGCTCACCTCATAGAGGAGGCTCGCCATGGCGCGGGTGCCGGCGGCGGCGGCCAGCAGGCCGAGCACTACCCCGGCCGTGGCGAGGCCCAGCGCCTGGCGCAGCACCATGCCGAGCACCGAACCGCGGCCCGCGCCGAGCGCGATGCGGACGCCAATCTCGCGGGTGCGCTGGCTCACCGAGTAGCTCACCACGCCGTAGAGGCCGATGCTCGCGAGCACCAGCGCCAGCAGCGCGAAGCCCGCGAAGAGGCGCATGGTGAAGCGGGGGCCCGCGAGCACCAGCTCCATGCGCGCCGGCAGTGGCTCGATGCTCCGGAGCGCGATGCCGGCGCCCGCCTGCGCCACCAGGGCGCGGACCTGGCGGGTGAGCTCGGCGCCGCCCGCGCCACGGATCACCAGGTGCACCTGCCCGAAGTCCTCCGCCGCGTTGGCGCGGAGCGAGTAGATCTGGAGCTCGCCGCGCTGGGGGCCGCGGACCGGCACCCGCACGTCCGGCACCACGCCCGCCACGGTGATCCAGTTCCCCCCGTCCCCGATCCGGAAGCGCCGGCCCACCGGGTCCGTCCCCTTCCAGTAGCGCTCGGCCATGGTGGCGTTGATGACCATCTCGGTGACGCGCGCGTCCCGCGTGAAGGGCCGGCCCGCGAGGAGCGGGAGGCCCATCACGCCGAAGAAGTCCGGCTCCACGCTGTTGAAGGCGAGGCCGCGGGGCGCCGCGTCGCCCTCGGAGGGGACGCCCTCCACCTGCAGCACGCCCATGGCGAGGCCGGACTGCGGCGGGAGGCTCGAGGCCCACGCCACGCCGGTGACGCCGGGGAGGGCGGCGACGCGCTGGCGGAGGGTCTCGAGCGGCGCGTCGAGCGGGGACGCGGTGGGGCCCCCGTCAGGCGGGGCCTGCGGGAGCGCCAGCGTGACCGCCGTGAGGCCGGCGGGGTTGTAGCCCAGGTCAATGCGCTGCAGCCCGGCGAGGGTGCGCACCAGGAGCCCGGCGCCGACGAGGAGGGCCACGGAAAGCGCCACCTCGCCGATCACGAGCGCCGTGCGGATGCGCGCCGGGCCGGGGCGGGTGCTGCCGCCGGAGAGGCGGAGCGGGTCGGCGAGCTGGCGGTCAGTCGTGAAGAGCGCCGGCGCCAGGCCGAAGACCAGGCCGGTGAGCACCGTGAGCCCGAGGCTCCAGCCCAGGGCCACGGGGGCGATGCGCACGTCGTCGAGCGGGCTCAGCATGACGGGGCGCACGTGGCGCAGCAGCTCGAGCGCCTGCCCGGCGAGGGCCACGCCGAGGGCGCCGCCCAGGAGGGCGAGCAGCGTGCTCTCGGTGAGGAGCTGGCGGACCAGGCGGGCCCGGCCGGCGCCGAGTGCGGTGCGGACCGCGAACTCGTGGGTGCGGGTGGCGGCCTTGGCGAGGAGGAGGTTGGCGACGTTGGCGCAGGCGATGAGCAGCACCACGCCGACGACGCCGAAGAGGATGAGGAGCCCGTCGCGCAGCGTGTCAGGCATGAACTCCTGCGGGCGGACGGCCCGGCCGCGGAAATCAATGGGGCGCCGGGACCCGTCGCCGAGGGCCTCTTCGAGGCGGACCAGCTCGGCGGTGGCGGCCTCGGGGGTGATGCCGGGGCGGAGGCGGGCCATGGCCTGCGGGCGATCGAAGCCCGCGGCGGGGGCGAGCGGCAGCCAGAGCTGGCGCGCGGGGCCGGCCTGCATGAACGGGAGCGTGAGGTCGGGCGGCATGACGCCGACGACGGTGTGCGGCGTGCCTTCGATGATGAGCGACTGGCCCAGCACGTCGGCGGCGCCGCCGAAGCGGCGCTGCCAGAGGCCGTAGCCCAGGATCACGACGCGGGGGCCGTTGGGGACGGCCTCGTCGGCGCTGAAGCCGCGGCCCAGGGGCAGCGTGATGCCGAGGAACCGGGGCAGCGTGGGGGAGATGAGGCCGGCGGCGAGGCGTTCGGGGTCGGTGCCGGGGGTGGCGACGGCGACCTCGCGTTCGCTGAAGGCCTCGATGCCCTCGAAGGAACGAGCGTCTCGGCGCCAGGTCTCGAGCACGTCGGGGAACGGGGCCATCATGGCGCCGGTCTTGGGGCTCGACTCCATGAGGGCGACGAGGCGGTCGCCGCCCGGGAACGGGAGCGGGTCCACGAGGAGGCGGTGGACGGCGCTGAAGATGGCGGTGTTGGCGCCGACGCCGAGGGCGATGGTCAGGACGGCGACGAGGGTGAAGCCGGGCGTCCGGAGGAGCTGGCGGAGGGCGAAGCGGAGGTCCTGGCGCCAGCCGGCCCACCAGTCGCGGCGTTGGGTGGAGGTGGCGGCGCGCTGGTCGAGGGCGCGGATGTCGGCGCGGGCGGCGGCCATGTCGCCGAAGCGGCGGAGGGCTTCGTCCCGGGCGGCGGTGGGCTCCATGCCCTCTGGCGATGAGCTCTTTGGTGCGCTCTTCCAGGTGGAAGGCGAGCTCTTCGTCCAGCTCGGTGGCGATCTCGTCGGGTTTCCGCCACGGGAGGCGGAAGGGGCGGCGGGGGGCGTTGGGGCTCATGGCGCCTCCTCAGGCCAGCTCGAGGACGCCGCTCACCGCGGCGACGTAGGCGCGCCAGGTGGTGGTCTCGGCCCGGAGCTCTTTCCGGCCGGCCGGCGTGAGGGTGTAGTAGCGGGCGCGGCGGTTGTTCTCGGAGAGGCCCCACTCGGCGGTGATGGCGCCGGCGGCTTCGAGGCGGTGGAGGGCCTTATAGAGGGCGGCGTCCTCGATGGTGAAGGCGCCGTTGGAGCGGGTCTCGATTTCCTTGGCGATGGTGTAGCCGTGGGACGGGCGCCAGGCGAGGACCCTCAGGACGAGGAGGTCGAGGGTGCCGTGGAGGAGGTCGGTGGGGGGGCGGGGCATGGTGCTCCACTCACTTGGTTAGTGGAGCACTAAGTTACCGCCTCCAATACCGGAGGTCAACAGTCTTGGTGAATGGGGGAGCACGAGAAGATCGATGCTTCACTCGTCAACAACCGCGGCGGGCGAGAGGGCAAGACAATGGCAATCGGCACGGCCGGAAGGCACCTATCGCCAATCAGAGACAGTCACGGGCGAGGGGCAGCCGCCTTCACCCTAGGCTCCCGATCGGTCGTTGACGGTGACCAGTACTCCGAGTTCTCGAAGCGCGGTGAGAATCTGGCTTGCGACCGAATCCGGGGTGCAGGTCCAGCCGGGTGGAAGCGCAAGGACCATTGAAGACTCCGTGAGCATCAGATTGAACGGAGCCTTCGTAGGATCCTGGAGTGCCCGCATGTCAGTCCGGTATGTTACCACAGGTATGCCCCTTGCCGTAGGCGACACCGCACTCCCAGCACGTCCCAGAGTCCGGATCGGCACCATCCATACAGGCGACAACGGATCGCGCGTTTTCGATCCCCCTCAGATCACTCGCAAAGATGCGAGCGGCAAGGTCCTTTCCACCGTCGCTGAGCTGGACCTCATCCTCGCCCTCCTGAGGAAGGTGAACTGTTGCTCCGCGCCGACGGAGAGCCTCGGCCACATCGGCATTCCACCGACGTTCGGCTGCGGAAAACAGTGGCCCTGCAAGGTAGATGTCTACCATAGCCCTGCCGGACAATGGGTTAGTGCGTCGTTACCTCCGGCGGCCTCGCCGGAGCCGGGGCCGGAATCCCACTAAATACGACAGCACGATCTTGCGGATAGTAGAAGGGCCACACCTTCCAGTAGTCGTAGAAGGTCCTTCCCACGACTAGAATCAAGAGAGCCACATCTCGCGTGAATTGGGACCTCCAGAATCCTGTCCCTCCGGGCGTCGTCCAAGGGAGGTTCGCCCACACCGATACACAGATCATCGCGGCCACGACGAGGTTTACGGAAGCCCATTTCGCATAATCCGGGAACCGGTCAGAGACACTGGCTCCCGTAAGGTTAGTAATGCCAACCCAGCCAGCATCAAACACCAGGAGCATCGCCAGACCGGTATAGAAGACTTGTTCGTCATTCGCGAGCATCGCCAGGGCGAAAAACGCGATCCCCTCGATGAACAGCATGACGAAGTCAATCAAGAGAGCTTGGGGCTTGGCGGCCCTTTCTCCAGTAACGTAGGTGGCGTCGAGGTAGCGGTTGGCGCCGTGGTAAAATGGCACCACCGTAATCACGAGGCTGGCGAACATGAACCACCGATTGTATCCAGGCAATGCCTCCCCTCTTGCCAGCCCACCAAGAAGCGGCTTGAGGCTCTCTGTTACCGCGAGACTCACAACCACGGTGTAGAGACGCTGCAAGTTATCGACCGAACGCTTCCGGGCCTCTTCTATCTTCGGTTCGCTCATTCAAAGCTGCTTTACTGAGGATGCAACCGTTGGCATCGGGAGTTGGCTTTGCGATGACAATGCTACAATGGGCGCGAGCGCCCGGCCGCCTGATCACATCGATCCCCGCTCAAGAAAACTCGAGACAAGCCCCGGCCTGGTCATCGCGAAGACGAGTGAAGAAATCGTGGAGCGGTGTCAAGTCTTGACTTAGCGAAAAGTGCATGTCCACCTCCGCACTCCGGAACTGTTGCGCGAAATTGCGCACGCGGAGCGCAAACACACGCTCGTACAGCTTAGCTCGCAGCACCTGATCCGCACGACGTGCAGACAGCACATACCACGGAGCGGACGCAATCTGTGAGATCGTATCTGAGTACACCGGCAGGCCGTGGTGACTAATCCAGTCGACGACACGATCCTCAAAATCCCGTTTGCGGTTGATGCGTGGGGCAGCCGATACCACCGCCGCTAGCTCCACAAGATCGGTGGGCACCTTCGCACCAACCGCAGCACCCGTCAAATGCGGCACTCCCACAATTACGAATACATACGGGAGGTGTTCGTCCTGTTGCTTGTCGAGGGCACCCTTGATCTTGTACGTCGCAAGCGCGAAGCAATCCACCGACTGCAGGCCCACTAGGTCCGGCGCTCGGGAGAATTGACTCCCGTGAAACTTGATGTTGAGGCGGTAGAGCGGGCGGGAAAGCGAGTCGCGAACGCGGAAATCGGTTCCACTTCGATCAGTCCTGTAGTCCTCGACAGAATACCCATGCGACCCGAGTGCCTTGCCAAACGCCTCCTCGAATACCGTCTCCGCCGCTCGCCCCAGGAGAAGCTGGCCGAGGTTTCGTGCTGCCCGCTGAAGATCCCCGTCCGGAAGGCTCCCAAGGTCAAAGCCGAGCAGATGAGCAACGACGTCGCCTGCCTCAGCTGCTGCTTTCAGTACAGCGGAGGTTGTCCCCAACTCCTTTCGGACCACCGCCAGAGACTCGCCCGCGCGAACCCTGAGCGCCGTGAGCCAGTCGAGCACCCTCGGTTGCGCTACTCCTCGAAAATGAGCGTGGCGATGTCGAGAAACTGAGAGCCGTTCACGCGTTCGGATCCTCTTGCAGCGAGTCGAATCGCAAGCGAGAAGCGGTCAAGTAGTCTTGCTCCGCGTCGATCGCGAGCCACCGCCGTCCGAGCGTTTCGGCCACTTTGCCGGTCGTGTTGCTGCCCGCGAAAGGATCCAGCACAACATCACCGGCATCAGTTAGCATTCGGATGTAGAACTCTGGAAGAGCTGCCGGGAACCTGGCCGGGTGAACTTTCAAGCCAGCTCGCCTGCAGGCCTTGAAATACTCCGAGTTGCTCTCGTTGTTGCCGCGCTCCAGCAGGTTGCTGGGAATCGCACCACCGCGGTCGCGCTGAAACTTTCCAGTGATGTTGTGTCCGCTAGGACGCACCTTGGCGCGATAGCCTCGTTCGATCAGCCGAAGCATGTCAGGGCTGTATGGAGTCAGCACCTTCTTGTTGTCTGCTTTCGGGGAAGAGCTGGGAGACAGCCACCAGATATACTCTACGGCGTCCTTGATTCGCACACGACGAACGTTGACCCACTCTGCAGGCGCTGGCAGCTTCGCCGGGTTGTACCAGAAGCACTCTTGCGCCAAATGGAAGCCGACCTCGTCACACAGGGCCACGAGAAGCTTGAAGTGATACAAGGATCGAGTCGGCTGACCGGGGTTGTAACTTCCACCAATGTTCAGAACGAATGAGCCCTGAGGCTTTAATACTCGCGCGATCTCTCGCGCAAATGGTAGAAACCAGGAAACGTACTCCCCCTTCTCTGCGTTGCCGTACTCCTTCTTGAAATGAAGGGCGTAGGGCGGCGAAGTGACAACCAAGTCTATCGCTTGGGATGGCATCGACCGCATCACGTCCAGCGAATCCCCGAGGTATGCAGCTCCCGCTGATGTGCTGTAGTAGGGGGAGCGCGGCACCAAGGCGGCAACGTGACGGATCGGCGCTTTGCGCCGACGCTTGGGAGATAACGACTTTCGAGGCATGCGTTACTATAGCAGCATACCAGTAGATTCGCATCCGCTCGTCAGCCCTCCTACTCGCCCTTGCCGCGATGCCTCTGACCTTTCCCCAGCTAAGCGGGCCAGTTTGCATCGGAGGGGCCCAACCCGTGGCGGGGCTCGCCGATCCTGCGATCCCGAGTGGTCGACAATCGGGGGAAAGGTCACGCCGGACGCCGCTCTCCGCGGCGTGACCTGACCCTGCAACTGGAACAGAGAACCAAGGCTGGATAAGCGCATTGGGCCATCGGCCCACAACACGCTGGACGCCGTAGGGAGTAGTAGCAATATCACTCGATTGCTAAGCAAAGATCACATGACGCACCAACTCGATAGCGACCCGAGCGGCGTTGTAGGAGGAAGCGTACTTGCACCGATCGTCCTTTTCTATGTCAGCGTGGTCGCTGATTCCCCGTACCACAGCGATACCCTGAGTCGGATTCCGTGAGCGGAGACCGGATTGATGGAATGCATGCCAGAACCCAAACGCCTCCGTCTCAACCGCCAAGATCTTGTCACTGAACTCACGAAGCCACTTACGCACATCTGCGTCTCCATCAGCGAGAACAGCCTCACCAGCGGCCAGCCCCCCCTTATGGGCGCGGAACATGGCATCACCACTAGGGCCGCGGCCGGCGAACGACGCCGGCTCCGAACGCCGCTCCTTAAACATGCGATTGATAGCTTGAAGAACCGCAGCCTCCATCGGGAAAGCTGATCCCCGGTGTAGAACGCCCTCCTGCGTGATCTTTCGGCGATCGTAGCCGATCACCTGATCTGCGACAATGACATCGCACAGATTCACTTTAGGGGAGATACCACCAGCGGTTCCGAGCAAGATAACAAACTCGGGCTGCCATTCAGCCACTAGATCATCATAGAGTGGCACAATCTGACTGTTTCCTTGATCGATCGACTGTGCCGCTACTACACGCCGCTGCTTCCCTCCTTCAACCGTCACGTCCACCAACTCAAACTCCCGGATACAGCGCACCCCCCTGGCCTTCTCCACCTTCCCACACTCCCGAAGCACCTCACTCGCCGCACTGGCCTCTTCGGCGAGGATCGTGATAATCCCCACGTCCGCTTTCCGCATGCTCCGCGCTGCGGTTCCCATGCTCGCCCCCCGAATCGTGAACTCCTGAGTAACTACCGTGGTCTCTCTCTCATGACCGACACGCAGATGCTGGGGCTCTCCCACTTCTACACTAACCCCGATCGCGGCGCGCAGCATCGCTTCCTGGATGCCAGGTTCCGGGGTTGCGCCGTACTCTCGTGCCACAATCACACGCGACCGCTGGTTCGTCACATCCACGCTCGCGACCACGCCCGCGGCCACGGGCAGAAGGCCAACAGCAACCGCGTTCGTCGTATCAGAGCGCCTGATTACCTGCGATGGGCTACTCAGATCTGCGAATAGGTACGCTCTTACTGTTGCAAGGCCTGCGCTCTCCGCGCTCACTTTGACAAGCCACGCTGCCAACCAGTCGCGCGCCTCCTTCCCCTTTCCGGCAAACCACAAGCCCGCATGCGGCGTCAGGCACAGCGAGGGGCACATTTCAAGGCGCGTATCGGCCCGGCTCGCCATCGCCGCCCTTCTAATGTCAGCAAAGCTGCCTTCGACCCAGTTCAGCGCTGCGGCGGTACTGACCCCCTCGCCGGACACCTCAATGTACGCCACCTGATCGTATACATGCACCTGAGCAGGCACCCCGTAGTCGCGCACCTTGACGTCCACCTCAGCCAAGAGGCGTTCTCCCTCCCGGCAATGGCGCCGGACATCATTGATGCCCGATTGCGTTGCACGCAGTGCAGTATCATCGCCAGCTTGCCACAGTTCTCTCATGCGCTCAACGATCCGACCGGCACGCTCACCACTCGTGATACCAGCGGCCTTCAACTCTGCCGCTAACTGCTCCGCTTCGAGCATCGCGGCGCCAACTTCGGGCGGCGGCTCTACTCGGACACGGTCATCGAGCGCGCGCAGACCAACCTCAATCAATCGCCAGGACAGATTCACCTCAAGCAGCCACTTGGCAAGCGCCTGTATTAGCCTGCGCACCTCATCCGATTGCGCACCTTCCGCACCGAACTCGGGGCCGAGCCAATAGGATTTCCACTCTTCTTGGTATACATCGTCGGTGAGCTGCGCCGTGACCCTATCGATAATCCCCTGAGCTTCCCGCGCTACATACGACTTCACCTTCCGGCGGCCACTGTTCAGGGCCGTGAACAAGTGACCCTGGCGCAAGGCCGCGGCACGGTCAGCAAACCCGATCCCCGCTCCAAGGTGGCCACAATACGGTTGATCGTCACCTCGTAGCCGCGCTGCACGATGTCGACTTCCGCTGCCAAGGCACATGCAACCTCACCTGGGAGCGAGCACGAGGCGACGTAGGTGAGGTCATCTACGGTCAACATCTGGTCGTTGCCGCTCTTCTTCAGAGCCATGCCAAATACCGCACCGAACCGTCGCGCAAAGCCTTCGGCTGTGGCACCGAGGGGGGCCTCGGGCACTTTGAGAACTTGGTAACCAGGCACTCCCTTACTCTTGTGCAGCACGCCTTCCTTGCGCAGCAGCTTCGCTACCCCCACGCCGGGCACAAAGCGGAAAAGCGACCTGCCAGCCACGCTTACTTTCCCTGAATCTTGGTAACTGGTAGGCTTCGGAGCCACTACATTGAGGACCGCACCATGCAGGCTGTAGCGCACGCCGACTACTCCCTCACCTCCGATCCGCCCGCTCCAAGGATTCAGTATCTGCTTTCGCACTCCGATCCGAACGAACAACACCAGCAACTTTTCTACTAGCACATTGGGCAAAGCCCCTTCGCCGGTTACTTCGACGATCTTGCGCAGCACCATGGCGAAAAGGCGTCGCTCCGCTTTTGCCAAAGGGGATGTCCTCTCCATGCCGATACGCGCGGTAAACCACGCCATCCCGACAGACAGTAATGGGGACTACGAAACCGCGATCGATCGCCAGATCAAGGAAGTGCGACAGGGCCTCTTGCTGATCACCTCGGTAGTTGGCGAGTGACTCTCTCAACTCCTCAACCGAGTAGCCCGTCCCAAGGCGACTCATCAAAGTGGTATAGCGTGCATCCTTCAGCACACCCACGCCCTGCTCCCTGACCAAACGCCGGGCCGGCAGTTCTTTCTGCTCATGCAGATCCAAGAAGGCGTCGGTCAATGCCTCTTGAACGTCCCACAAGTCCGATCTACCGGTTACGGGCGCCAACGTCCGCAAACGCGGCGTAACCTTAGACATTGTCCCGATGTCCGAGTTAGCAAAGGCGGCAAGAGCGCTCTCAGCTATCGCACGGACGTCGGCGGTCGTATCAGGGTGGAAGAGACATGATGCTGTCGCGGCATCGTGAATCGCAGGAGACTCATCGTCTAGGTAGTCCGAAGCGGCGCTCAGCCACAAGCCCGCGAGACGAGCCGCCGCGACGTACTGCATAACACGTACACGTGACTCTGGCGTGACGAACAATGACTCATCGATCAGCCCAGTGGTGCGAGTGGCGTGAGTGAACGCTTCGAATAAACGCCCTACATCGTCCTCCCTAAGAGCGCGGAATGCCACGATCGGCAACAGCGACCATCGCATTGCTCCGCCTGACGCCGGCCACTGCCGACCATACAGGCGGAGTTTCGTTAGCCCAAACAGAGACGCATCACAGCCGAGGGAAGCGCTGAAACGCAGCAATTGCGATGGACTAGGAGAGAGGGACAACGACCGCACGCCGTGGTGCTGCTGAAGGGCGCTGCTGGCATCCAGGGTCTTCCATCCAGGGCTAACGGCGAGCATGCCCGCGCCGCCGCGCTTGGACTGAAAACCCTTGTACAGCGGATAGTCCATAGCGTATGGACGCGGCACGACAGAAAGCCCATCCACGATAGCAGCGCAATACGCAATCGCCTCACCATCTGCGAGGCTCAGGAAGGGAAAATCCGGCCTAGCGAGATCTGGCACCCACCAGTCCTTGTCGACGCAGGCTACCAGAGTCTCGACGCGTGCGGCACCTGCGCGCTCAATTTGAGCCTAACGGCATGCAGCGTCGTGCCAGTGATCAGTGCGTCGTCTACCACTAGAACGCGCTTGCCTCGGACCCACGAATCAGCCATGTCAAGCAGGCGATCCGACACCAATGGGGCGTTCAGGCGCGTAAGCTCTAGTTCCTGAAGGGTCTGGACCAAGCAGGTGGCCTTTCTAGCCATCGTCAGAATTACATCCGGCACCTGCCCACTAAGAAGGGAGCCGAAGTCGCAGACCTGCTGGCGTCGTGAATCGCTGAAACACGAAAGAAAGGACTGCCTAGCATCGTCACGAACGTCCATGCCAAGCCTCCAACAACGTGATGTGAGAGCCGAACCACGAAGGGTTGACCCCTAGAGCAGTAGCATCGACTGCCGAGAGCTGCTGCATAGGCAACAAGCAGTTCAATGTCGTCGAAAGCGCGTCGATTACGAACTGCGATCGCCGGCAGGCCCCTTTCAGCAAGCTCAGCCACGGATCGCGGCAACGCGCCACATCGGCCTCGACTCGTCCCCGATTGGCTCCCCACCTTCGTCCGCAGCCGCCGCCACACTCCGCATGATCCCAGGCAACTCCTCCGCCCACGCCGCCACCGCCCGGTAGACCAGCGCCCGCTCGAGCGCCGGCGTGAGCGTCACCACCGTCACCGTGTGCACCTGCCCCGCGTGGACCCGGGCCTCGGCGACGCGGCGGTTGAAGACTGCGCGCTCCTCGATGTCGTTGATGCGGCCCGTGAAGGCGAAGGCGAGTCCTAGATCCCCCTCATCGAACGGTGGGCCGTCAAGGAACCTCGGGGGCCAGCTAGTCAGCCTCTCCACGTTTCCAGGCTCCCAGGGACGGACGGGGTCCTGCGAGAGGTTGTCCGACAGCTCCGAGATCCTCGCAGCCCCCGCCATTCGATGGGGCCGGCCCCAGTCGCGCTCTAGGCTCCCGTTAGACTTACTGCCGTTCCGAGACCTGCGCCAGCCTGACGAATTCAGGGGATGACCCGACCCGGCTGGAGCCGCCGGGACCGCCCCCGATCACCGCTAATGCTCCGTCTCCCACTGAGCCAGCGCTTGCCGCTTCCCCGCAGCTGCGTCGCCTTGCCCCGTCGAGGCCCCGGCGTAGCTTCCCCCCCATGTCCTCACTCCCCGCCCGCCTCACCGCACTAGCGCTCCTCGCCCTGCTCACCCCCGCCTGCAGCGGCCCCCAGCCCGCCCGCAGCGCCGCCCAGCCGCCCCCCACCCCCTTCGTCATCGACGGCCACAACGACCTCCTGATCCACTTCACCACCGACAGCCAGCGCGCCTATCTCGGCCCCGATGGGTACGACATCGGCCAGCGCACCACCGGCCAGGTGGACCTCCCCCGGCTCCGCGCCGGCCAGGTGGGGGCCGCGATCTTCACCGTGGGGGTGCTCGACACCGTGGACCGCATCCGAGGGGTCCAGGCCGTCACCCACCTGTTCCGGGAGATCGCCGCCCGCCACCCGGAGGCGCTCGCCGTCGTGGAGGACAGCGCGTCGCTGGTCCAGGTGGCCGGCCAGGGGCGCGTGGCGGCGCTGTTCGGGGTCGAGGGGGCGGAGGAGCTCGGCGGGTCGCGCGAGGTGCTCCGGGCGGCCCACGCCGCCGGGGTGCGGTCCGTCGGGCTCACGTGGATGCACACCAACGCCCTGGGGGATGCGAGCACCGACAGCGCGCGCTGGCAGGGGCTCTCGCCCGCCGGGGAGGCGTTCGTCCGCGAGCTCAACCGGCTCGGCATGCTGGTGGACCTCTCCCACGCGAGCGACAGCACGGCCATGGACGCCCTCGCCATCTCGCGCGCGCCGGTCATCCTCTCCCACTCCTCCGCGCGCGCCCTCTGCCCCGCCCCGCGGAACGTGCCCGATGCGCTGCTCCAGGCCGTGGCCCTGAACGGCGGTGTGGTGATGGTGAACTTCGTCCCCTACTTCACCTCGCCCACGCACTACACCTGGTATGAGGAGGGCGAGGCGCGCTGGGCCGAGTTCCAGGCCGCGCACCCCACCGGCGACTCGGCCAGGGTGCTCATGGCGGCCTGGGAGAAGGCCCACCCGGAGCCGCCGGTGACCCTGGCCGAGGTGGCCGACCACGTGGAGCACGTGCGCCGGGTAGCCGGCATCGACCACGTGGGGATCGGCAGCGACTTCGACGGGATGTACTCCAAGATCCCGGGGCTCGAGGACGCGTCGCGCTTTCCCGCCCTGCTGGCGGAACTGGCGCGGCGGGGCTGGAGCGACGAGGAGCTGGCCAAGGTGGCGCGCGGGAACTTCCTGCGGGTGCTGGGGGCGGTGGAACGGGCCGCGGAGGGGGGACGCGGCGGCAACCGGCCCCAGTAAGCGTCAGTGGGTCGGCGGCATCTCCCCGAAGCCGGCCTCGCCGTCCGGCCCGCCCTCCTCGTCGCCCGCCGCCACGCTCCGCATGATCCCGAACAGCTCCTCCGCCCACGCCGCCACCGCGCGGTAGGTGAGCGCGCGCTCGAGGCCCGGCGTGAAGGCCACCACGGTCAGCGTGTGGACGTGGCCCAGGTGGGCCCGCGCCTCGGCGACGCGGCGGTTGAAGACGGCGCGTTCCTCGATGTCGTTGATGCGGCCGGTGAAGGCGCGGGCCAGCTCCAGGTCGTGCTCGTCGAAGGGCGGGGCGTCGAGGGCCAGGACCTTGGGGGCCAGCTGGTCGGCGAGGAGGAGGAAGAGGTCCACGTCGCCCGGCTCGAAGGCGCGGATGGTGACCTGCGGGTAGTCGTCCGACAGCTCCACCAAGCCCGCGGCCAGGGTCACGTGGTGGGCGCGGGCCCAGTCGCGGAGGGTCTGGAGGGTGGGTTCGAGCTCGAGGAGGGGCACGGGCGGGCGTCCGGGATGAAGGAAGCCCCGGGGCGCGTCCGTGCGCGGGGGCCGGGGGAGAGTTAGCGCGGTTCGGGGAGGGGCGCCAGCCTTGCACGGGGTGGCCGTCGAACGACCGCGTCAGGACGGTACGGCCCGCATTGATTTGATCTCCATGCCCCGCCGAGCGTACTATAGGTCGGGGGTCCCCTCAACCAGCGAGCCGGACCCGATGCCCGTCACCGCCAAGCTCTCCAAGCGCTTCTACGATGCCCTGGGCGAGGACGTGGCCAACGAGCTGGTGGAGTGGTTCAACATGGTGGACGCCACGTATCGCGGGGATCTCCGCGAACTCAACGAGCTCAACTTCGCGCGCTTCGACGCGAAGGTGGAGCAGCGGTTTGCCGAGGCCCAGGCGCGGACCGATGCCCGGTTTGCGGAAGCCCAGGCACGCACCGACGCCCGGTTCGCGGAGCTCGAGGCCCGGATGGACGTGCGGTTTGCGGAGGTGAGGACGGAGATGGACCGACGGTTCGCCGAGGTCCGGGCCGACATGGACAAGCGCTTCGCCACGGCGAAGGTCGAGACGGGGGAGGGCCTCGCCTCCCTCAGGGTGCTGGTCGAGGAGAAGCACGAGGCCATGCTGCGCTGGCTGCTGCTGTGCTGGCTCACGACCGGCGGAGGGCTTCTGCTGGTCAAGGTGCTGTAGATTCCGACGCAGCCTGACATGAAGCGGAGCGCGTAGCTGGTCGTGACGCGAAACGCGGACCCCACGGGGCCCGCGTTTCGCTTTCAGAACCTGAGCATCGGCAACGGACTCAGCGGATGCTCCCGCATCCGCGCCAGCGTGAGCCTGACGAGGCCCCGGTGGAACCCCGCCGTGGGCCACGCCGCCGTGAGCTCCCGCCAGTAGCCGCGCCGCAGGCCAAAGGTGCGGAGGCCCATGGTCACGTCCACCCAGTCGGCCTTCCGGAACCGTTCCACGAGGCCGGTAGGGTCGCCGGTGCGGATTGGGCGGATGCGGTGGTGGTCCTGGATCATCGCGAGGATCTCATCGGTCCATGCCGCCCGGCCGGTGGCGGTGAGCCACTCGGCCGCGAGGGCCATCGAGGGGTCCAGGTAATCGAAGGTACCGGCCGTCCAGATGCCCAGGTCGTGGAAGGCCGCGGCGATGGCGAGCTTGTCGGTGATCTCCGGGGTCACGGGGCCGAGCACCGAGGCGAGCGCGGCCACACGGTAGACGTGGTGGCGGTAGCCGCGCCAGTCGGCCCCGATCGCGGTGGCGTGCGGGGCCAGGATGGCTTCGATGAGGGGATGCTCCGCGGGCGGTGCCGTCAGGCGGGCGCCGCCGGGAGCCGGGCGCGGATCCATGCCGCAATATCGCCCAGGACCTGCTCGCGGCCCAGGTCGTTGAGCAGGTCGTGCGCGTGGCCCTCGTACATCTTGAGCGTCTTGTCCGCTGAGCCCGCCTCCGCGTGGAACTGGCGGCTGCCCGCCGGCACCGTGACCTTGTCGCCGCTCCCGTGCAGGATGAACACCGGCAGCGTGATCCGCGGGAAGCCCCGCTCGAGCCGCGCCGTGCCGCGGAGCATGGCGGCCACCGTGCCCGCCGGCTGCACCTCGCCCGCGATCAGCGGGTCCGCATCCATCGCGGCCACCACCGCCGGATCCCGGGAGAAGTGCCGGTTGGGGAGCTTGAGGACCTTCAGGCCGGGAGCCACCGCGCCGAGGCCCTTCACCACCGCCAGCGCCAGGGCTGGCGCCGGCACCCGGAAGGCGAAGCTCTCGCAGATGAGGCCCGCCAGCTCCGTGCCGTGGTCCAGCGCGTACAACGACGCCACCACCCCGCCGGCGCTGTGGCCGAGCAGGAAGACCGGCCGCCGCCCCTCCCGGGTCCGCACCAGGCCGAGCAGCGTGGCCACGTCCCCCTCGTACTCCTCCACCTGCCCCACCCGGAACCGCGCCCCGCCCGACTTGCCCCGGCCCCGCAGGTCCACCGCGTACACCGCGAGGCCCTCCGCCGCGAGCCGGGGGGCCGCCCACAGGTAGTGGCCGCCGTGGGAGTTGAAGCCGTGGACGATGGCCACCACGGCGCGCGCCGTGCCGCGCGCGGGCCAGTGCCGCACCAGCAGCTCCACCCCGCCCTGCCCCCGCACCCGCTCCTCGCGTGCCGCCGCGTCCACCTGCTCCCGCATGTCGAAGGCCGTCATGGTGCCCTCCTCCCCTGAGGCGTGGTCCGCACGAAGGCGGCGATGTACTCGGCGATGAGCTCCGGCTCCTGGTGCTGCGGCCCATGCCCGCTCTGCGACAGCACCAGGTGCTGCATGGTGGGGAGCTGCCGGCTCAGCTCGTACCAGGCCTCCACGGGGAAGCTGATGTCGTGGTCGCCCGAGATGACGAGGAGCGGCGTGTGCGTGCGGGTGAGGCGCTCGCGGAAGCGGCCGGTGTCGGGGAAGGCCTGGCCGGAGGTGTTCTCCTGCAGGAGCGGGAGGAAGACCTCCGCCGGGATCATCGGCGCGCGGTCGGTGGTGCGGGCCGCGATGCGCCGGTGCGAGCGGATTCCCGCCTCCCGGCTGGCCGCCGAGGCGGGCTCGAAGAAGAGCACCAGCTCGTCGTCGAGGTCGTTGACGGGCTTGAGGGCGCGCTCGAAGAAGATGGGCTCGATGGGATGGCCCGTGTCCCCCGGGGGCCCCGTGCCGATGAGGACGGCGTGGGTGGCGAGTTCGGGATAGTCGAGCAGGAAGACCTGCGCCGCCGTGCCGCCGAGCGACCAGCCGCCGATGATCACGGGGCCGAGCTCGAGGGCCTGCACCAGGTCGCGGGCGTCACGCGCGAGCGCGCTCCGCTCGAAGGTGGCCGGGCCGGTGGACAGGCCCAGGCCGCTGTAGTCGAAGGTGATGACGCGGAAGTGGCGCGCCAGTGCGTCGAGGAAGGCGGGGTCCCAGGTGTCGAGCACGCCGCGGAAGCGGTTGCAGAGCACCAGCGGCCGGCCCGCCCCGATGGCGCGGTACGCCAGGCGGCGGCCGCCGACCTCCACGTAGCGAGTCGGGGTGGTCTCCGCCCGCTCGGCGGCGGGCGGGGGTGCCGTGAGGGTCATCGGTCGGTCCTCCGGGGCGATGAGGCGGCGGGCCTAGGCCCGGGCGAAGGCGAGGAGGTCGGCGTTCAACTGGTCCTTGGCGGTGTCGCCCAGGCTGTGGCCGCCGGCGGGATAGACCTTGAGGGTGCCGCGCGGCAGGAAGTGCATGGTGCGCCGCGCCGCGGCCGCCCCGGGGCGGTTGAAGCCGAAGAAGGGGCCGCTGGCCACGTCGAGGAAGAACTGCGCCCGGTCGGCGAGGTACGCCTGACGGAAGCCGTCGAAGACAGCCATGGGGAGGCCGCCGGGGTTGGCGGCGGTCTGGAGCATGATGGGCGGTACCGCGCCCATGAGGACGGCCTTGGCCACGCGCTTCGTGCCGTGGCGGCCCAGGTAGCGCGCCACCTCGCCGCCGCCGGTGGAGTGGCCCACCATCATGGCGCCGGTGACCTCGAGCGCGTCGAGCAGCTGGGCCAGGTCGTCGGCGTAGGTGTCCATCTCGTTGCCGTGCCAGGGCTGGCTGGAGCGGCCGTGGCCTCGGCGGTCGTGGGCGATGCAGCGGAATCCGTGTGAGGCGAGGTGGAACATCTGCGCCTCCCACGCATCCGACGACAGCGGCCAGCCGTGGCTGAAGATGACCGCGGGCCCGCTGCCCCAGTCCTTGTAGTAGAGCTCGGTGCCGTCCTTGGTCACGAACCTGGGCATGGAAGCCTCGCCGATGGGGAAGCGCGCCCGGCCGGGATGTCCGACGGGCGTGGTCAACATACGAGCGGCCCGGGGGCCGGGCATCGGGGAGAGGGATGATCTTGGCCTACGCCACCTGGATTAGGCGAAAGTCAGGCAGGGCGGACCCCTGTCAGGCAGCCCGGGCGGGCGGGAGGGTCAGTCGAGGTGGATGATGCCGCGGCGGAGGGCCAGGGTGACGGCCTCGGTGCGGTCGGCGGCGCCGAGTTTCTCGAGGATGTGCTGGACGTGGACCTTGACGGTGGCCTCGGTGCGGCCGATGGCCGTGGCGATGTCGCGGTTGCTGCCGCCCTTCGCCAGCTCGGCCAGCACCTCGAGCTCGCGCTCCGTGAGTTCCACCCGCGGCGTGAACTCCGCGAGGCGCTGCGCCACCTCCGGCGGCAGGACGCGCTCACCGCGGTGGACGGCGCGGATGGCGTCGACCACCTGGTTGCGGACCACGTCCTTGAGGAGGTAGCCGCGGGCGCCGGCCTTGAGGGCGCGGTGGATGTCCGCATCGCCCTCGTACGTGGTGAGCGCGATGACGCGCGCGCCGGGAAACTCCCCCACGATCCGCGCGATGGCCTCGGCACCGCCCAGGACCGGCATGCTCAGGTCCATGAGGGTGACGTCGGGCCGGTGCTCGCGATACAGCTCGAGGGCGCGGGCCCCGTCCCCCGCCTCGGCGACGAGCTGGAGGTCGGGGTGCAGGCCGAGGAGGGCGGCGAGGCCGTCGCGGAAGATCGGGTGATCGTCCACGATCATGACGCGGATGGGAGCGCCGGCGCCCCCGTCGTCGGGTGAGCGCGGCGCGGCACGCGGGAAAGGCATGGCCAAGGCTCGCTCCACGGGACCGATGGGGCAATACGCCGTTCGGCTAGTCCTCCGCGCGGGGCCAGCGGAGCCGCTCGCGCCAGCCGAGGCGGTAGGGGATGGCCACGGTGATGGTGGTGCCCTGCCCGGGGCGGGTGGCGATCCCGAGGCGGGCGCCGATGCGGCTGGCGCGCTCGCGCATGCCGAGGAGGCCCCAGTGGCCGGGCCGCCGGCCGTCCTGGGCCAGGTCGAAGCCGCGGCCGTCGTCCGCGATGGTGCACTCGAGACGGCGCCAGCCGTAGGCCAGCATGACGGTGACCCGCGTGGCCGCCGCGTGCTGGCGGACGTTGGCGAGCGCCTCCTCCACGATGCGGAGCGCCTCGCTGTGGCAGGCGGGAGAGAGCGCGCGCGGGCGGCCCTGGGTGGTGACCGTGACGGCGGTCGGGCCTTCCGCCAGCGCCCGCGCCGCGGCGGCCTCCACTTCCACGGCGAGCGGGAGGGTGGCGCCGCCAGGGAGGCGCATGTCCCAGACGGCGGCGCGGGCCTGGGTGAGGGTGCCGTCGAGGAGCTGGAGCACGCGGTCCATGGCGCTGCGTTCGCCGGCCGCGAGCGGGAGGCGGGCGGCGACCGCGTGGAGCTGGAGGGAGATGCCGCCGAAGCCCTGGAGCAGCGAGTCGTGGATCTCGCGCGCCAGGCGGGTGCGCTCCTCGCGGATGGCGTCGGTGCGGGCCTGCAGCCGCGCGCGGTGCAGCGTCCACAGGGTGGCCGCCGCGGCGAGGAGCGCGGCAGCGATGAACCAGGTGCGGCGCCAGAGCGGCGCCTCCACCACGAGGGCCAGGCTGGCGCCGGCGGGGTGCCAGTCTCCCCGGCCGGCGCGGCCGGTGACGCGGAAGTGATAGGTGCCGGGCGGCAGCCCGGTGTAGGAGACGGTGCGCCGGGCGCCCACGTCGGTCCAGGTGGTGTCGTAGCCCTCGAGCTGGTGGCGGAAGCGGACGGCGGGGCCATCCGTCAGGTCCACGCCGGTGTAGCGGAGCTCCACCCGCCGGGCGCCGGGCGCGAGCACGAGCGGGTCCGTGCGGGGCACGGGTGCGCCGTCCACCCACACTTCCTCGAGGTGGATGGGAGGAGGCGAGGCATCCGCCACGGCCTGGGCGGGATCGGTGACCACGATGCCGTGGCCCATGGCCACCCACAGGCGGCCGGCGGGGTCGGTGAAGGTCCAGGGGTGGGGCCACGCGCCCGGGTCGCCGCCCGGCAGGCCGTCGAGCGCCCGGAAGGTGGTGACCGAGGCCAGCGTGGTGGCGCGGCCGTCGGCGACGGCGAGGAGCTCCGCCAGGTTCACGCGGGTGAGGCCGCCCAGCTGGCCGAGCCAGAGGTGGCCGTGGGCGTCGGGGTTGCCGGAACCCACCCAGCGCCCCGGAAGGCCGGCCGCCAGCGACAGGAACGCCGGCCGCCCGCCTGTCACCCGCGTCAGCCCCTCGGCGGAGCCCAGCCAGAGCGTCCCCGCCGGCGCCTCGAAGAGGGTGATGGCCCGGTTGGCGCTGCCGTCCGGCAGTGGGACGGGCTCGAAGCGCTCGCCCGCGGGGTCCACGCTGCGCACGACGCCCGTCTGGGTGGCCACCCAGAGGACGCCGTCTCCCGTGCGGTGGAGGCGGTGGACGAAGTCGTCCCGGAGGCCCTCGCGGCGGGTGAGCGAGTCGCGTCGCCCGGCGCGGAGCCGGAAGAGCCCGCGCCAGGTGCCGATCCAGAGGGTCCCATCGGCATCCTCCAGCACCTCGGTGACGGGCGGCAGGCCGGCGGCGACCGGGGCCGCGGCCGCAGCGCCTGACAGATGGCGCGAGACCGTGCCGAGCAGGTGGCCCGCCCAGACGCCGCCGCCCCGGGCAGGGGCCAGGGCGGTGACGCGGTCGTAGTTCCGCACGGGCTCCGCGGCGGTGAACCGCGCGGAGACCGAGTCCAGCCGGCCCACGAAGAGGCCGCCGGTGGGCGGCGCGAGCCAGGTGGTGCCGGACGGCTCGCCGATCATGGCGCCGGGCATGGCGGCGGGGAGGCCGTCGTGCCGGGTGAGGACCTGGAAGGGGAGGCGGCGGAAGCGGTTCAGGCCGTCGCGGGTGGCCACCCACATGTTGCCGGCGCGGTCCCGCAGGATCTCGATGACGCGGTCGTCGGAGAGGCCGTCGGCGGCGGTGAAGGACTGGAACCGCTCGCCATCGAAGAGGTAGAGGCCGGCGCCATGGGTGCCGATCCAGAGCCGGCCGTCGGGGCCTTCCTGGATGGTGGAGAGCGCGCCGAGTCCGCCGCGGTCGGGGAGCGGGATGCGACGGAAGCGGCCGGCCTTGAGGGCGATGAGCGCGGTGCGCGTGCCGAACCAGACGGTGCTGTCGGAGGTGACGTAGGCACGGTTCGGGTCGTCCACCAGGAGGCCCGGGGGGAAGGCCAGCGGCAGGAGGGAGTCGCCGTGCACGCGATAGACGGCGCGGTCCCCGGCGGCGATCCAGATGTCACCCGAGGGGTCCACCGCGAGGCTGCTGCCGGAATAGCTGGTGATGGCGCCGTGCACCTCGTGCAGGCGGCCACCCGGCGGGATCCGGATGACGCGGCCGCTCCGGGTCACGCCCCAGATGGTGCCGCCGGGGTCCACGAGGGCGGCGTTGACCTGGTCAATTGTCAGGGAGGTGTCGAGCGCCGCCGGGCGCATGACGCCGCCCTGGTAGGCGAAGAGCCCCACGTCGCTCCCGATCCAGAGCACCCCGGCGTGGTCCTCGAGCAGCGGCACGGTCTGCAGGCGGGGGCGGCCCCGGAGCGCGGGGGCGTTGCTGCCATCGAATACCGCGAAGCGCACGCCGTCGAAGCGGGTGACGCCGGACTCGGAGGAGAGCCAGAGGTAGCCGTCGCGGGTCTCCACCAGGTTGGAGGTGAAGGCCAGGCGCACGCCGTCCTCCAGCCGCCACACATCCAGCTGGTAGCGGCCGAAGGCCGTGACCAGGTCCTGCCCGGCCAGTCCCCGCGGACCGAGCAGGGCGGCCAGGCAAAGCACGACCCATGGGCCGGGGCGCGGCCTTGTGAGGAAGGCGGGCATGTGGAGGGAAAGTGCCGCACGAGGGGAGAGCCGACAAGGGCGCTCGGAATAGCGCCCGACGGCGACCAGCGGGGTGCCGGGCGGTCCCCGCAGCGGACCGCCCGGCGCAAAGCCTCACGCCATGGAATGCAGCCCGAACATGTTGCCGTCCGGGTCCACCGCCAGCGCCACCCACCCAAACTCCCCCACCGAGAACTTGGGCCGGAAGATCTTCCCGCCGGCCGGCTCCACCCGCGCGGCCTGCACCGCGCAGTCCTCGCAGGCAAAGTAGATCAGGGTGCTGTTCCCGCCCGAGGGGACGCCGTCCATCTTCACCAGCGTGCCGCTGATGCCGTAGGTGTTGTAGTCGGCGGGGAAGGCCCACATCTCGAGGCCGTCGGCGCGCAGCAGCGTGAATTCGGCGCCGAGCACCTTGCCGTAGAAGGTCTTGGCGCGCGCCATGTCCTGCACGTAGATCTCGAACCAGCTTACCGGGTTGGGCATCAGGGGGCTCCGTTGGATTGAGGGGTCGCGGTGATCCCGCCTCCACGATAGGCGGGCCGGGCGCGCCCGGCTAGCGCGAACGCTCGCCCGCGATGACGTACATGCGGCCCGACCGGAAGCCGTGGATGTTGCTCCAGCTGCTGGTCACCAGCATGTCGGGCACGCCGTCGCCGTCCACGTCGCCGATGCCGGTGGCGTCGAACCCGAGGGTCTCGCCGGGGATGCGGCCGGTGATGGTGCGGAGGAGGGCGCCGTCCTTGCCGGAATACACGTAGATGCGGCCGCCCGAGGGGGCCACGGCGGAGTACTGCCAGGCACCGATGACGAGGTCGGCGTGGCCGTCGGCGTTGACGTCGCCCGCCTCCGCCTGGCCAATGCCGAAGCCGTCGCCGGCATGCTCGCCGGTGAGCGTCAGGAGAGTGCGGCCCGTGGCGCCGGAGCGGACCACGATGCGGCCGGTGCTGGGGCCGCGCGCGCCGTGGGCGAAGTCGCTGGCGAAGACGTCGGCCACGCGGTCGCCGTCCACGTCGCCCACGAAGGAGGTGAACATGGCGCCCATGGCGGCCCCGCCGCTGTCCGCGTCAATGACGTACGACGGGAGCTGGCGGGGGCCGGCGTAGACGTACACCCGGCCGTGCTGCTCGGGGCCGCCGGTGGCGGCGCTCACCAGGAAGGGGGTCCCCTTCCCCAGCGGCTGGCCCATCACCACGCTGCCGAAGCCGTCGCCGGCCTTCTCGCCATCCATGATGTGGAGGACGTGGCCGTCGGCGCCGGAGAAGAGATAGGCTTTCCCGGCGCCCTGGCCCGTGCCGCTGGCCTGCGGGGCGCCCACCAGCAGGTCGGCGTGGCCGTCGCCGTCCTGGTCGCCGGCGCCCGAGGCGCCGCCGCCGAAGCCCTCGCCGTCCTGTCCCTTGAGCGTGAGCAGCACCCGGCCGCGCCGGCCGTCGAGGACGTACGCCGTGCCGCTCCCCGGCGCGGCGGCGATCACGTCAGGAATGCCGTCGGCGTTCACGTCGCCGGCGCCCTCCAGGTTGGTGCCCGCCTGTTCCTGCTCGGCGCCGTCCCAGGTCCAGAGCAGCGTGCCGCTCTTGCCGCTGTAGACGTAGACGCGGCCGTTGCCGGGGTTGGTGGCGGTGTTGCCGTGCGTCGGCGCGCTGGTGACGATGTCGGTGACCTTGTCCCCGTCCACGTCGCCGATGCCGCGGGCGATCCAGGAGTACTGGTCGTTCTTGGCCTCGCCGCGCCACTCGTGGAGGATGCGCACCGGCTCCACGAAGGGGTTGGTGAAGTCGGCGGGCTGGTAGTGGAGCCCGGCGAAGCGCGGGTCGGCCTTGAGGGAGGCGAGGTCGCGCAGGGTGTCCACGGCGTCCATGTCGTAGGTGCCGTCGCCCTTCACGGTCATGAGGAGGCGGAAGGCGTCGTCCTTCTGGCCCATGAGGGCGTGGACGCCGGCCGCGGCCACGCGGGCCTGCGCCACGAGGGGGCGCGGGCGGGTGATGGCCATGTACGCCGCGAGCGCCTGGGGGAGCTTGCCGAGCGACTTGTAGGCGTGGCCCAGGAGGAGGCGACCGGTGACGGCCTGCGGGGTGCGGGCCAGGAAGGCCTCGAGCGTGGCGACGGCCGAGTCGGCGTGGCCGGCCTGGAGCTGGGCCTGGGCCGCCCGGACCTCGGGCGGCGGGCCCCCCGGCCCCTGGGCCGGGAGGGCGGCAGGCGCGCCGAGGAGCAGGGCGAGGATGGGGACCGAACGGAAGTGGGTCATGGGCCGCGGGGTTGAGGGGCGCGTCAGGAATCCGAGCCGAAGTTCCGGGGGACGGGCCGCGGGCGCTACCAGCGGATTGCTCGGGGGCGGCCGTTCCCGCGCAATCGCCTGACAGCGCGCGGCGCGGAGCCGGCGCATTGTCCGGCGTCCCCCACCCCGAGGTGTCGATGCGCCGCTTCCTGCCGTCCGCCCTGCTCTCTGCCACCCTCCTGGCCTGCGCCCCGCCGGGCCCCTTCCCCGAGGCGGAGCGCGCGGCGGTGGCGGCGACGCTCGCCGACTACCGCGCGGCCTGGCTCCGCAACGACGCGGATGCGGTCATGGCGCACGTGAGCGAGGAGTTTGCGATGGTGGTGCCGGGGGACGGCACGCCCCGGGTCTCGGGCCGGACGGCGCTCCGGGCGTTCTGGTTTCCCACCGAGGGGCCGACCTTCCGCGTCACCCGCTACGAGGTGACCGGCGCGGCGATCCACGGCGGCGGTCAGCTGGCGGTGGCCGAGGGGCGCTCGGAGCTGGCGTGGGACCAGCTGGCGGGGGACTCGGTGGTGCAGTCGGCCCGTTCCACCAGCGACTTCCTCACCGTGCTCCGGAAAGAAGAGGGGCGGTGGCGCCTCTATCGGCAGATCTACGTGCTGCGGCCGGATGCCGGCCCGTGAGCACGGCCCGGACCCGCGACGGCGGGCTCCCGAAGCGGCGGCGGAACTCGGCCGTGAAGTGGCTGTGGCTCGAGAAGCCGAGCTGGCAGGCGAGGCGGCTCAGTGAGGCGGCGTCGGCCACCTGCTCGAGGGCCAGGCGGGCGCGGAGGTCGAGGAGGTGATGATGGAGCGTGGTGCCGGTGGCGCTCCGGAAGACGCGGCAGAGATGCCAGGGCGAGGTGCCCACGGCCGCGGCGATGGTGCGCACGGTGTGGCGGGCCAGGGGGTCCCGGGCCAGCACCTCGCGGACGCGCTCCACCAGCTCGCGCTGGGGCAGCGGGGGCGGCGACGGCGGGGCGGCGTCCGGGAGCGCGGCGCGGAGCACGGCGCCCACGATGAGGGTGACGGCCTGCTCCAGGGCGAGCGTGTCGTGGAGCTGACGGGCGGCGATGCGGGTGGCCACGAGGCGCTGGCGCCAGTACAGCGCGGCCGGCACCGGCGCGTGCGGCACCGGGAACGGCCCGCCGGGCGCGGCGGCGGCCTCGGGATGGAGCTCCGCCACGAGGGCGCGGGCCAGCGGCTCGCTCACGCTGAACCATTCCACCCGGTCGCCGTCGGGGGCGAGCGGGCGGCGGCGGTAGGGCTGGCCGCGGTTGTAAATCGTGGCACGGCCCGGGTCGGCCACGAAGGCCGGCTTGTCGGCGTGCTCGATCCACACCGCCGTGCGGGGGAAGGCCACCGTGTAGCCCTCGATGGCGCCGGCCGTGGCAAAGTCGGGATGGGCCACGGGGCAGCGGAAGGTGCCGACCCGCACGTCGTCCGTGGCCGCGAGCAGCCGTTCAGGCGCGTGCATGGCTCGGCTCCGCGGTCCGGGTCCCGGGGAGGGGGCCTGCCTGACGCAGCAGCAGCGCGATGGGCGTCCCCACCGCCGCCATGTGGATCCCGATCATCGCCAGGAAGCGCCAGGAGCCGACGGGCTGCAGGTAGGCGTGGGTGAGCGGCAGGATCAGGAAGCGCATGCAGAGCCAGACACCGGGGCCGTAGGCGATGCCGGCCAGCACCGCGCCGCGCGTGGTGCGGGTGAGCGCGCGGAGCGCGGGCCAGCGGGACCAGGCGATGGCATAGATGGTGGCCCAGCCGAGGGCCACGCCGGTGTGCATCAGGACGCCCAGCAGCACCATCGGGAGGCCGCCCTCGAAGGCCGCGGGGCCCACGAGGGCGGAGGCGATGCCCTGGAAGATGCGGGCCGGCGTGGTGACGTGGAGGATCCAGGCGTAGAGCGTGACGGCGGCCGCGCCGTCGAGCAGCGCCACGACGAGCGTGGCCTCGGCGATGCGGCGGAGCGGCGGCAGCGGGGCGACCGTGGCTGTCATCCTGGGCCTGGAAGGGGGATGGCCAAGATGACGGGGCGGGACGGCGGGAGGATTCGGGAGGTTGCAGGGTGCGTCGCGCGGGGCGCGGCGCTAGCTGCGGCGGATGTCGCGGAGCGTGGGGAGCGGCTTCGGGGTGGCGGCGGCGCCGGCGGCCGTCAGGCGGAAGGAGCGCCAGGGGACGAAGGTGATGAGGCCCTGGCGGGCCAGGCGCTGCAGGACGACGCCGGTCTCGCGGAGGGGGAGGCCGAGCAGGGTGGCGAACTGCTTCCGCGGGATGGGGACGTCGGGGTTGCCGAGGGTCAGGCGGTGGATGCGGTCCAGCACGTCCTGGTCGGTGAGCGGGGCCGGGACGGTGCCGGGGGCGGCGAGGGGGGACGGGGCCAGCGGGTCGGACATCGGTCCCGAGGTCAGGGGGTGGCCAGGGGGTCAGGAATGAAGCTGTCCGGAGCCAAGCTACACCCCGCAGCGGAGGCCACAAGTAGGCCCGGGGGTACGGGGGCCGCCTGACCCGGGGCCGGGCGGGCCGACCGCCCCCTCTCCCGTGGGCTTGGGGAACGGTGGGCCGTATATTCGGGGAGCCAGCCGCCCGCGACCCTCATCCATGGCCACTGCCCTCCGCCTCGCCCTGCCCGCGGCTGACCTCGATCAGCTGCGCGAACGCGTGCGCCGCCTGGCGGAGCAGCGGCCGGGGGTGTACCGGATGATCGATCCGCTGGGCCGGGTGATGTACGTGGGGAAGGCCAAGCGGGTGCGGGCGCGGGTGCTGTCGTATTTCCGGGCGGAGTTCCCGGACGACAAGGCGGCGCGGATCCTCCACGCGGCCGCGGACATCACCTGGGACTACACGCCGAGCGAGTTCGCGGCGCACCTGCAGGAGCTCCGGCTCATCGCCAGGTACCGGCCGCCGTTCAACCACCACATGAACCGGGCACGACGCACGCACTTCGTGAAGGTGAGCGGAGGGCTGGCGCCGCGCGTGTCGGCGGGGGTGGCGACGGGGCGGGAGGACCAGCGGTGGTATGGGCCGTTCGTGTCCCCCGCGCGGGTGGAGGCGGCGATCCGCACCCTCAACGACCTGCTCGGCCTCCGCGACTGCGCGCCGGCGATGCCGATCGTCTTCGCCGGGCAGATCGACCTCTTCTCGGCGCAGCGCCAGGCGGCGTGCATGCGGCACGAGCTGGGGTACTGCACGGGGCCGTGCGCCGGGCTGGTGACGCAGGACGACTACGCGGCGCGGGTGCAGCAGGCGTTTGCGTTCCTCGAGGGGCGGAGCATCCGGCCGATTGATCGCGCGGTGGCGGAGATGCAGCGGGCGGCGGAGGCGGCGGAGTTCGAGCGGGCGGCCAAGTGGCGGACGCGGTTCGAGGACCTGGAGTGGCTGCTCGCGGCCACGAGCCGGGCGCGGTGCGCCATCGAGGGGCTCACCTTCGTCTACCGCGACCCGGGCGACTTCGGCGACGACTGGGCCTACCTCATCCGCCACGGCGTGGTGCGCGCGGCGTACCCGTGGCCGGGGACGCCCATCGAGCGGGAGGCGTTCCGGGCGGTGGTGGAGACCGAGCTGGCGAAGCCCGACCCGGCACCGGGGCCCCTGCCCTTCCAGCACCTCGACGAGATCCTGCTGCTCATGGCGTGGTTCCGGAAGCATCCGGAGGCGTTCCGGCGGACGTCGCGGCTGGAGACGTGGGTCTAGGCGGGCCCCACGCCGATCCCGGCAGCGCTGGGCCGGGAGGGGCCGGCAGGGCCCCCGCTGGATTCAGCCAGCTGGCGCTGCCGGAATAGACGGTCAACGGGGAAACGGGTCCGGGTGGGGAGGAGGGCCGGCCATGGCCGGCCCGATCAGGGCCGCGGGTCATACGGGGCGGTCAGGTGGAGGCGAAGAGGGAGGTGCGTGGGAGCACCCACTGCGTCGCCGCCGGGAGGCTTTCCACCACGCGCACCTCGGGCCGCCGGGCGAACTCGGTTTGCAGGGCGTGCTTGAGGTGGGCGTGCAGGGGCCCGCGGACGATGAAGGCCACGTGCGGCGGCATGCCGGCCACGAAGAGGGCCTGGTAGTGGGCGAGGAGCGGGGTGAGGTTCTCGTCGCGCGGGACGTGGAGGGCGCGGAGGTCCACGATGAGGCCGCGGGCGGGGGGCCAGTGCGCGTCCGTTGTCAGGCGGCCGAGGGCGTGGGCGAGCTGCAGGGGGGTCTCGCGACCGAGGCGGTGCAGCAGGGTGACGCCGGCCTGGGTCCAGTGTTCGATGAGGTCGGTCATGGGGCGGCGGGGTAAGGGCGACAGCGATCCTGATGGCGAGCCTAAGCTGCCACCCGGTACCGGGGCCTACCATTGACCCGGCGAGGTATCTCCCGCCGGCGCGGGCCCGCTGCAAACGTTTTCCGTGGTGCCGGTGTGCGCTTCCACGCCCCCGCGAGCGTCGCATTTTCATCGCTGCCGGTGTTCCTTCCATCATGCGCCAGCGTTTCCTCCTGCTCCTCGCCCTGCTCGGCCTGCCCGCGACGCTCCGCGGGCAGGACCTGGCCGCGCGCATCGAGGACCTGGTGCGGACCTACCACGAGCAGGGGCGCTTCACCGGCGCCGTGCTGGTGGGGTGGAAGGGGCGGGTCATCTACAAGGAAGGGATGGGGTACGCCAACGCCGAGTGGAAGGTGCGGAACGGGCCCGGGGTGCGGGTGCGGATCGGCTCGCTCACCAAGGCGTTCACGGCGATGCTGGTGCTGCAGCTGGTGGACGAGGGCAAGCTCCGCCTCGGCGGCACCATCAGCGAGTACCTGCCGGCCTACCCGCTCCCGGCCGGCGACCACGTCACGCTCCACCAGCTGCTGAGTCACACGTCGGGCATCCCCGACTACGTGGAGCTGCCGCTCTTCCAGCCCGTCCGTAACCGCCAGCCCACCCGTCCCGCGCAGTTCCTGGCGACGTTCGACTCGCTGCCGTTCAACTTCGTCCCCGGGCGCCGCTACGCCTACAGCAACTCCGGCTACTTCATCCTGGGCGTGATCCTGGAGCAGGTGACCGGCCGGACGTGGGCCGAGCTGCTCCGCGAGCGGATCCTCGAGCCGCTCGGCATGCAGCGGACGGGCTACGACGACGGCACGGCCGTGATCCCCGGCCGCGCCGAGGGGTACCTGCAGACGCTGGGCGGGCTCCGGCCCGCCGACTTCCTCGACATGTCGCTCATGTACTCGGCGGCGGGGATGTACTCGACGCTCGATGATCTCTGGCGCTTCGACCGCGCGCTGAGCGAGCGGCGGCTGCTCAGCGACTCGGCCTACGCCCTCATGGAGGGCCTGCAGGCGCGGACGGCCACGGGGTGGTACGGCTACGGCTGGGCGGTGGACCGGGTCTTCGTGGGCGCCGGGCGCGACAGCCTGACGAGCGTGAGCCACGTGGGCGGCGTGCCCGGCTTCACCGCCGCCAACTTCCGGCTCCCCGAGGACGACGGGGTGATCCTCTGGTACGACAACACGGGCCAGGTGCCGCCGCTGTCCCAGGAGATCGTCAAGCTGCTCTATGGCGTGCCCGTGGTGCCGCCCCGGCCGAGCATTGCGCGGGCGCTGCTGCCGGTGGTGAAGGAGGCGGGGGTGGAGACGGCCATCCGGCAGTACCGCGACGTGCGCGCGCGGCGCCCCGACGCCTACGACTTCGCCGAGCGCGAGCTCAACCAGCTCGGGTACGCCCTGCTGCGGGGCGGCGCGGTGCGGGACGCGGTGGCCATCTTCACGCTCAACACCGAGATGTACCCCGCCGGCTCCAACACCTACGACAGCCTCGGGGAGGCGCTCCTCGCCGCCGGCGACACCGCCGGCGCCGTGGCCAACTACCGCCGCTCGCTGGCGATGAACGCCGGGAACACCAATGCCACACGGGTGCTGGCGCGGCTGGGGCAGCGCTAGCGCGCTGCTCCTCCTGCTCGCGGCCCCGCTGGCGGCACAGCAGGGGCCGGCGCGCGCGGAGGTGGAGCGGCTGGCGGCCGCGGTGGCGGCCGCGGACGCGCCGCGCCCGCTGGAGCAGGAGCTGCGGCGGCTGCGTGCGCGGGACGAGCAGGAACCGGACGCGGAGGCGCTCCGCCGGCTCCACCTGGGCCTGCTGCGCCTGCGCCTCAACCAGCTCGGCGACTACCGCGGCGCCCCCAACGGCGACCTGGAGCGCGCCACCGAGCTGGCCCCCGGCTGGACCTGGGCCTGGTACCTGCGCGGCCGCGCCAAGCGGAGCGAGGGCGACTGGCTGGCCGCCGACCGGCTCAACCTCGGCACGCGGGTGGGCTTCGGGGCGTACGAGGCGGCCGTGGCGCACTTCGAACGCGCGCTCCGGGAGGAGCCCGCCTTCGAGCCGGCGCTCCGCGAGCTGGCCGAGACGGTGGTGCTGCTCCGCGACACGGCGCGGGCGCGGCAGGTGCTCCTCCCCGCGCTGGCGCGCGCGGGCCTCTCCCACGACACCCTGCTGCTCTTCACCCAGGCCCATGCCGAACGGAGCGTGGGCGACTCGCTGCGCGCGCTGGCGGCGGCGCACCGGCTGGTGGAGCTGGCGGGACCGTCCGCGCGGACGCTGCGGGAGCTGGCGTGGAGCGGGTTCGTGGCGGGGGATGCGGCGGCGGCGACGGCCTACTTCGCGGGCGCGGCGCTGGACGACTCCGCCGGGGTGGCGGGATACCGGGAGGACCTGGCGTTCATCGCGGACAGCGTGGAGCTGGCGGCCTTCGATGCGCGCGCGGGGGAGGCGCGGGCCGCGTGGCTGCGCGGGTTCTGGCGGGACCGGGACCGGGCATCGCTCCGGGCGGAGGGGACGCGGCTCCAGGAGCATTACCGGCGGATCACGGAGGCGGAGCGGCGCTTCGGGCTCGAGGTGAACCGGCGGTACCACCATGCGTGGGACAGCTACCGGAGCGGCTCCACCCGCTTCGACGACCGGGGCATCGTGTACATCCGCCATGGGCCGCCCGACGACTCGGTGTCCACGGTGAGCTTCGGCCTGCCGCCCAACCTCACCTGGCGCTATCGCCTGGCGGATGGGGACCTGCTGCTCCACTTCGCCGCCAACATGGGCACCATCGAGTACGGCGCCGGCGGCGACCTGCACGACTACCGCCTGGTGCCGAGCCTCTGGGCGGTGATCCGGCCCGGCGGGACGGCGGGACAGACCGCCCTGGACGCCATGCTCGAGAGTCGCTGCGCGCTGTGGGAGCCGTACTGCAAGTTCAACGGGTGGGGACCGTTCGGGCAGCGGCAGATCTTCCGGGACGAGGAGCAGCTGGTGGCGGGGAGCACCTGGGCGGCCACGGCCACCGACGGCGCGGAGCTGCGCTTCCCGCGCCTCCTGGCGGGGGGCGCCGCGCTCTTCGCGGTGGGGAGCGAGGGCGGGCGGCCGATGGTGCACGCGGTGTGGCAGCTGTTCATGACGCGCCCCGCCGGCGCCGACAGCACCAGCGGGCTCCGGACGCGGGCCACGGTGCGGTTTGCGCTGTTCGACAGCACCGGGGCGTCGGCGGGGTTCGTGGACACGACGGTGGTGCTGGCCACCACGAGCCGCGCGGACACCGTCGTGGTGCCGGGACGCGTGGCGGTGCCGGTGCCGCCGGGGCGCTACCGCTACCGGCTGGCCGTCAGCACCGACGACTCGACGGGACGCGTGTACCCGCTCGACTCCCTCCCGGTGCGCCCCACCGACGGCCGCACCCTGGTGGTGAGCGACCTGGTGCTCGGCCGCCGCGACGTGAGCGTGGCGTGGAGCCCGGCGCCCGGGGACACGGCGTACTTCACGCCGGGCGCGCGCTGGCGCGCGAGCGACACGCTGGAGCTCTATCACGAGATCTACGGCCTGGCCGAGGGGGAACGCTACCGCGCGACGCTGACGGTGCGGCGCGGGCGGCGCGCCCTGCTCACCCTCGGCTGGGAGGGGGACGGGGCGGCGGGCGTGACGCGGGTGGCGCGCGAGCTCGACTTCTCGCGCCTCAAGCCGGGCGATTACGTGATGGAGCTCGAGGTGACGAGCCGCGGCCGGAAGGCGCTCGCGACGCGGCGGCTCGGCATCAGGGAGTGAGGCGGACCGGGACCCACCACTCGGGGCGTCGCTCGAGCTCGGTGGGGTGGCGCAGCCCGTCGCGCGCGGGCCAGGTGGACCAGCCGTGCGGGGCGTCGTTGTAGGTGCGGAAGGCCAGCGCGGGCGTGGTGCCGGGGCGCGCCTCACGGAAGAAGGCCGCGTCGAGGCGGAGCTCGAGGGACCAGCCGGCGCTGTCGCTCGCCGCGCGCACCTCCCAGCCGCCGCCCTCGCGGTCCTGGCCCAAGCGCCAGTCGGGATCATCGCGCGGGGCGCGCCACTTGCCCTGCTCGCCGCGGTAGACGACGCTGCTGTCGAGGGTGCGGCGGAGGTACCACTGGAAGTCGTCGTGGCCGGGGGCGGCGCCGCGGTCGCCCCAGACGTCGAGGCTCACCACCAGGTCATCCCCCCAGTAATAGCTGGAGTCGGCGAAGCGCACGGCGATGATGACGGTGTCGCGGCTCGAGACGACCCAGCCCTCCCCACTGCCGAGCGTGAACATCGGCGCGCCGTACTCGGCCTCCGACACCAGGCCGTCGAAGACCGGCGCGCTGGCGAGGGGGCGGATGCGGAGCGTGTCGCTCGCCACGATCGTGGCCGTGAAGGCGAGGAGGGTCAGCATGCGGGATTCATGGCCAGGTACCAGCCTCACGTTCGGCGCAGAGAACTCATGCCATCCGCGCAGCCCACCACATCACGATCCTCTCCCCACGAGCCGTAGCGCCCGGATATCCTCCGGCCGCGCTACGCCTGCGTTGAGGCGCACCAGATCGGGCGTGGTGAGTTCGCGCCTGGGCGCAGGCAGTGGAACGGGTGAAACGTGGGGCGGGTTGCAAGTCGAAACCCGCCCGTGCCGTGCGCCGTAGGCCCCGCACTCTCCTCAAAGGAATTCGCGTGTCGGTTCGTGCTCTAGCCCTGGCGCTCGCGCTCGGCGTGGCCCCGGGGACGGTGGTGGCGCAGGCCCCGGCGGCGCCGGATGATGCGGCGCTCATGGCCCTCGGCAAGAAGCTCACCGTGTGGTTCTTCGAAGGCCAGGCGGACAGCCTCTACGCCCACCTGAGCGACGGGGCCAAGGCCAACGCCGGCGGGGTGGAAGGCATCCGGCAGCACATGAGTGACTTCTCCTCGCGCGCGGGCAGCGAGATGGGCGTGCTGGTGGAGAAGATGACGCGCCGCAACGGCAAGCCGCAATTCTGGCACGAGGGCACCTTCAGCAACTTCCCCGACGCCCTGGTGATCCGCTGGGTGTTCAACGACCGGGGCGAGGTGGACGGCGTGGGCATGGGTCCCAAGAGCGGCACGCCGGAGCCGGACGCCGGGAGCTGACGGGCGTCACTCCCCCTCGGTGAGCGGCACCAGCCGCGCGCGGCGGGAGCCCCGACTCGAGCTCCATGATCCCCACCGACGGCAGCAGGTCGAAGCGCCGCCGTCCCGCACCGCCCGGGTTCATCACCGTGACCGTCAGGTCCACGGTGGTGAGCAGCGGGCGGTGCGTGTGTCCGTAGATGAGGACGTCGGCGTGGGGGTACGCCTCGTGGAGCTTGTCGGGCGTGGGGGAGCCGAACTGGTCGCCGTGGGTGAGGACGAAGTCGAGGCCCTCGAGGCGGAGCTCCGCCACCTGGGGGAGGCGGGTGCGGAGGTCCCAGTCGTCGGTGTTGCCGTACACGGCGGTGACGGGGGCGAGGGCCTCGAGCTCGGTGAGCAGGTCCGCGGGGCCGATGTCGCCGGCGTGGAGGATGTGGTCCACTTCCCGGAAGACCTCGAACACCTCAGGGCGCAAGAGCCCGTGGGTGTCGGCGATGATGCCGAGCCGCATGGATCAGCCCTGCCACCGCGGGGCGATGGCGATGTCCAGGTCGAGCTGGTCGAGGATGCGCTGCACCACGAAGTCCACCAGCTCGCCGATCTCCTTCGGGGCGTGGTAGAAGCCGGGGGCGGCGGGGAGCACCACGGCGCCGGCCTCGGTGAGGGTGGTGAGGTTCCGCAGGTGGATCAGCGAGAACGGCGTCTCGCGCGGGACGACGATGAGCTTCCGGCGCTCCTTGAGCGCCACGTCGGCGGCGCGCTCCACGAGCGAGCGGCTGGTGCCCGCGGCGATGGCGGCGACGGTGCCCATGGAGCAGGGGCAGATGACCATGCCCTTGCTCTTCGCGGAGCCACTGGCCGGCCTGGCGCCGCGGTCGGTGTCGCTGTAGACGGCGACGCTCGACCAGTCGCCGCCGGTCCGGGCCTGCAGCTCGTCCTGCGTGGCGATCCCCGCCTCGGTGCCGAGCAGGCGCCAGCCGTGGCTCGAGATGATGAGCCAGGTGGGCACCTGGTTGGTGGCCAGCACCTCGAGCAGCCGCACCGCGTACGGCGCGCCCGAGGCGCCGGTGATGGCGAGGACGACGGGATGCACGCTCAGCGGCCCCGCTGGTTGCCGGTGGGCAGCTTGGGCGGATGCCGCTCGGGCTGCGGCGGCGGCGGGGCCTTGGTGGGCTGGGTCAGGTCCTTCTGCTTGCCGACCTGGGGCTTGCCCTTCTGCGGGATGAAACCGGACTTCTGCTTCTTCGACATGCGGGTCTCCGGGTTGGGTCCATCTTGTGCACCGTAGCGGCGGAGCCATGCTCCGCCGCCTCGATCCCACCATCGTGCGGGGTCCTGGAGATCCAGCCCCCCGTCGGCGGCCAGCGTCCTCGCGCCGCGTACGGGCCTCCGTCAGGCCACCAGCCGGTCCACGAGCGCGAAGCCGAAGACGGTGAGGCTCATCACGCCGTTCATGGTGAAGAAGGCGGCGTCGAGGCGCGAGAGGTCGCCGGGCTTCACCAGCTGGTGCTCGTAGAAGAGGATGCAGGCGGCGGCCACGACGCCGCCGAAGTACCACTCGCCGAAGCCCGCGCCCCAGCCGAAGAGGAGCAGCGCGGGGACGGTGATGCCGTGCAGGATCTTGGCGAGGAAGATGCTGTTCCGCACGCCCAGCTTCACCACGGCGCTCCGCAGCCCTTCCCGGGCGTCGAAGTCACGGTCGGGGAGGGCGTAGAAGATGTCGAACCCCGCCACCCAGGTGGCCACGCCGATGGTGATGGCGATGAGCACCCACCACGGGTCGCTCCACCCGCCGGTCACCGCCATGTACCCGCCCACCGGGGCGATGGCGAGCGACATGCCGAGCCAGAGGTGCGGCCACCAGGTGAAGCGCTTGGCCAGGCTGTAGAGCATGATCCAGCCGAGCGCCACCGGCGACAGGTAGAAGCAGATGGGGTTCAGGAAGTACGAGCTGGTGATGAAGATGCACGCCGCCACGCTCACCGCCAGCCAGGCCTGGGTGAGGGAGAGCTTGCCCTGCGGCAGCTCGCGTCCCTGGGTGCGCGGGTTCCGGGCGTCGAAGTGGCGGTCCACGATGCGGTTGAAGCCCATCGCCCCGAAGCGCGCCGCACTGAAGGCCACCACCACGAGCGCCACCACCCGCCAGGGCACCCCCGCCTCGATGGACCCCTCGAGCACGCCGAGCAGCGCGAAGGGGAGGGCAAAGAGGGTGTGCGGCAGCTTCACGAAGCTCGCGTAGCGCGCGAGCATCGAGTCGCCGGCGTAGGTCTGGCCCTCGCGGGTGGCGGCCACGCTCATCCCAGCTTGAGGCCCAGCTTCGGCCACAGCGCGTCCACCCGCGCCTTGGTGGCGTCGTCCATGGTGATCAGCTCCGGCCACTCGCGGGTGAAGCCCTCGTCCTTCCACTTCCGGGTGCCGTCAATCCCCATCTTGGTGCCGAAGGAGAAGTACTGGCTGGCGTGGTCCAGGACGTCCACCGGGCCCTTGGTGAAGCGCACGTCCCGCTCGGGGTCGATGTTGTTGAGGACGATCCAGCCCACCTCGTTGGCGTCGCGGACGTTGACGTCCTTGTCCACGATCACCAGCACCTTGGCCAGCGACATGAGGCCCGCGCCCCAGAGCGCGTTCATCACCTTGTAGGCCTGGCCCGGGTACTGCTTGTCGATGCTCACGAAGACGAGGTTGTGGAAGATGCCGCAGGCCGGCATGTGGTAATCCACCACCTCGGGCGTGGTGAGCCGGAGCAGCGGCAGGAAGATCCGTTCCGTGGCGTGGCCCAGGTAGTAGTCCTCCATGGGCGGGCGGCCCACGAGGGTGCAGGCGTAGACCGGCTTCTTCCGCATGGTCACCGCGGTGACGTGCACCCGCGGGTAGAGGTCGGCCAGGGAGTAGTAGCCGGTGTGGTCGCCGAACGGCCCCTCGGTGACCAGCGGCTCCGCCGGGTCGATGTACCCCTCGATGACGAACTCCGCCTCCGCCGGCACCTCGAGGTCCACGGTGACGCCCTTCACCAGCTCCACCGGCGACTTCCGCAGGAAGCCGGCGAAGATGAACTCGTCAATCGCGGGCGGCAGCGGCGCCGAGGCCGAGTAGAGCGAGGCGGGATCGGCGCCGACGGCGATGGCGACGTCCATCTTCTTGCCCGCGGCGGCCAGCTCGCGCCAGTGGTGGGCGCCGGTCTTGTGGCGCTGCCAGTGCATGGCCAGCTCGCGCTTCCCCTGCACCTGCACCCGGTACATGCCGACGTTCCGGAGGCCCTTCTGGGGATCCTCGGTGATGACCATCGGCAGCGTGATGTAGCGGCCGCCGTCCTTGGGCCAGGTGGTGAGGAAGGGGATCTTGTCGAGGTCCACTTCGTCGCCCTGCCAGACGATCTCCTGGCAGGTGCCCTTCCCTCCCCGGGTCCGCGGCGGGAACTTGCTCGCCTCGGCGAGCTTGGGGAGCATGGAGAGCTTGCCGAAGAAGCCGTCGGGCACCTTGAGGTTGAGCATCTCGCTGATGCGCCCGCCGATCTCGTCGAGGGTCTCGACGCCCAAGGCGAGGCACATCCGCTTCATGCTGCCATAGAGGTTGATGGCGACGGGGTACTCGCTCCGCTGGCCGTTCTCGAGGATCACGTGCTCGAAGAGGAGCGCGGGGCCGCCGCCCGCGCTCTTCATGCAGCGGTCGGCGATCTCCGCGATCTCGAGGTGGGCGCGGACGGGTTCCTTGACCCGGACCAGCTCGCCCATCTTGTCGATGGCGGCGATGAATTCCTGCAGGGAGTCGAGACTCATGAGGCTCGTCTAGTCGGTGTCGGTGGGGGCACGAGTGTCATGACCCCGCCGGGAGGCGCAGGTTCCGCTCAGCGCACGCCCACGTGGATGGCGCAGATGCCGCCGAGGAGTCGTTCATAGGTGACCTCCCGGAAGCCGGCCGCGCGCATCTTGGCGGCCAGCGCATCAGGCTCCGGGAAGGCGAGCACCGACTCGGGAAGGTAGGTGTAGGCGTCGCCATGCTTCGACACCAGGCGGCCGATGAGCGGGAGCAGCTTCCGGAAGTAGAAGAAGTAGAGCCCGCGGAGCGGCTGGTGCTTGGGCGTGGAGAACTCCAGGATGACGAAGCGGGCGCCGGGACGGAGGACGCGCGCGGTCTCGACCAGGCCCGCGTCGAGGTCCATCAGGTTCCGCACCCCGAAGCCGACGGTGGCGCCGTCGAAGCTGGCGTCGGCGAAGGGCAGTTCGAGCGCGTCGGCGTTGACCGGGCGGACGCGCACCGACTTGGGCTTGCCGAGGACCAGCATGGGGAGGACGAAATCCGCCCCGATGACCGAGCCGGGGTGGTTGAGGAGGTCGTACCGGGGCGCGATGGCGGTGAACATCGCCCGGACATATGACCGCTTCTCCCGGCCGCCGGAGAGCGGTAACTTCCTATCCGTGGCTAACATAGGCGCAGAATGTAGTCCCGGGCGGAGCGCACTCGCAAGCCGCGAGCGGTTTCATGGCTGAGCGGGTGGATCTGGCGTCCGCCACGGACCAGGAGATCGTGGCCCTCGCACGCGAGGGGCGCGAGGCGGCGTACCGCGAGCTCATCCGCCGGTACGAGCGCCCCGTGTTCTCGCTCGTGCTGCGCATGGTGCGTGACCGCCAGCTCGCCGAGGACCTGGCGCAGGAGACGTTCATCAAGGCGCTGAACGCCATCGCCACGTACAAGCCGGAGTACAAGTTCTCGAGCTGGATCTTCAAGATCGCCAACAACGCGGCCATCGATCACCTGCGCCGGCGCGATCTCGACACCCTCTCGCTCGACGGCTCGCCCAACGCCACCACCGCCGACGAAATCGAGGCGACCGCCCTCCAGGTGGGCGATCGCACCCAGGGTCCCCTCGCCGAACTCGAGTCCCGCGAGCTCGGCTCGGCCATCGAGGAGGCGATCGGCCGGCTCCGCCCCGAGTACCGCAGCTGCATCCTGCTTCGCCATGTCGAGGGGATGGCCTACGAGGAGATCGCCCAGCTCCTCGACCTCCCCCTCGGGACGGTGAAGACCTACATCCACCGGGCCCGCAATGAACTTCGGGGTCACCTTGCGCACCTGCGCGACTGAAACCGCCCTCGGACCGAGGCCGTAGACACCCCAGTATGCCGGATACCTCGCTGCACCTGACCCCCGACGAGCTCGATCTCCTGCTCGACGAAGGTCTGCCCACCGCCCGCTTGTCCCACCTGGAAACATGCGACGCCTGCCGGACCCTCGCGGATGAGACGCGGGAGCTGGTGGACGCCCTCGGCAGCCTGAAGGCCGAGGCGCCGAGCGTTTCCTTCGCGGACCGGGTGGTGGCCAAGGTGCAGAAGGAAACGCCGGCGCTGGCGGGGCACGTCACCCTGGAGGAGCTGGATCTCTGGGTGGCGGGGGCGCTCCCGGTGGCTCGCGAGAGCCACCTCAGGGGGTGCGCCGAGTGCCAGGAGCTGGCCAACCGGGAGAAGCTGCTGGTGATGGCGCTGGAGCGCCTGCCGCTCTTCAACCCGGCGCCCGGCTTCGCGGCGCGGGTCCTGGACCAGGTGGAACTGCCGGTGACCTCGCTGCGCGGGGCGCTCCGGCTGTGGAAGACGCGGGTCGAGCGACAGCCAATGGCCGTTGCCGCCGTGTCGGGGGTGGCAGTGCTGCTGGGCGGATCGGTGGCGGCGAGTGCCGCATGGGCAGCCGGCAACCAGGACCTCATCACGGGCGCGGGGCAGTGGGCGCTCTCGACGGGGCAGGCCTGGTTCTGGACTGGTGTGGGGACGCTGGAGGCGCAGGGCTGGTACCAGGCCCTTTCGGGCGCCTTCACCCCGGGACGGGCCGCCGTGGCGGCCACCGGGATCACGGCCCTCTACGCGGCGGGCATCGTCATGCTCCGCCGGCTCATCGCCCTGCCGCAGGCCGCCCGTGCGCACGCCTGAGCGCCCCCGCCTCCGCACGGGGCTGCTCCTCGCCGCCCTGCTCCTGCCCGGCGCGCTCCGCGCCGATGTCGGTGGTCCCTCCACCGCGGTCCGCACCTCCCTCGACCTCCTGAGTTCGTACTTCACCGACGACGACGTGCAGGCGCACGTGGTGCGCGATCACGTCGTGGCGCTGGCGAGCGGGGTGGCCGCGCTCACCTTCGAGTATGGCGAGGGGGGCGCGCTGACCCTGTCGCTGGATCACGGCGAGGTGCGGGCGGGCGGCCGGATCCTGGGCCGCTATCCGGAAGGCGGCGCGCTGGAGGCGGCGTGGCGGGCGCTGGCGCTCGAGGCCGCGCGGCGCGACACGCCGGGGGCGCTCGAGCTGCTGAAGAACTTTGCCCCCAGCGGCCTCTCGCGGGACGAGGCCAACGTGGCGGAGGCGTTCCGGGAGCGGGCGGCCCCGCTGTCGGCGCCGCCCACCAGCCTCACGGCCCCGCAGCTCATCGAGCCGGCGCAGGCGGGCGGGCTCACCATTGACCTGACGAACCTCGGCAACCCCGACCGGCTGGCGCCGCTGCTGCGCTCGGCGGCCACGCTGCGCGGGCCCGCGCTCCGGATCACGGTGCCGGGCGGCGAGGCGCACGCGGGCGCGTACAGCATCGGCAGCGCGGAGCGGCACGTGGGGCACGTGCTGGTGGTGCGCGGGCACGCGGACATCTACGGCGTGCTCGAGGGCAACATCGCCTCGGTGGAAGGCAACATCGTGGTGCACCCGGGCGCGGTGGTGACGGGCGACGTGCTGGCCGTCAGCGGCGAGGTGCGCGACCTGGGCGGCGAGATCCGGGGCGAGATCCGCACCCTCGGCACCCCGCGCATCCTCGAGGCCCTGGAGCCGGGCGACCGCGAGGATGCCCAGCCCCTCTCCCCGATGATGCTGGCGGCACGGAACGCGGCCGGCGTGGGCGGCACGCTGCTGATGCTGGTGCTGGTGGGGCTGGGCCTGGTGCTCTTTGCCCGCCAGCCGCTCGAGGTGGTGAGCGACACGGCGCTGCACTCCTTCAGCCGATCGTTCCTGGTGGGCCTGCTGGGCCAGGTGCTGGTGCTGCCGACGTTCGGGATGCTGGTGGTGGGGCTGATCCTGTCGGTGGCGGGGATCCTGCTGGTGCCGTTCGCGGTGATCGTCTTTGCGCTGCTGCTCATCGTGGCGGTGCTGGGCGGCTTCCTGGCCGTGGCGCACGCCATGGGTGAGAGCCTGACGCGGCGACAGCTCGCGCAGGGCGCCTCCATCGCCAATGCCAACAGCTATCGCTACGTGGTGCAGGGGCTCGGCGGGGTGGCGCTCCTGTGGCTCGTGTGGGTGGGCTTTGGCTGGGTGCCGGTGGCGGGGACACTGCTGCTGGTGATGGCGTCGCTGGTGACGTGGCTGCTGGCGACGGTGGGCTTCGGGGCGTCACTCCTCTCGCGCGCGGGGTTCCGCGAGCACTTCGCGGGGCGGCTGCTGCCGCAGGAGGCGCTGACCGACGAATACCTCTGGCTCACGCCGCAGTTCGGGGTGACGGCCGTGAAGCGGCCGCCGAGGGACAAGACGCCGCCGCCACTGGGGTGAAGTGAGGGTGGCGAGGGCGTCGGGTTGGGTGTGACTCAACGCAGAGACGCAGAGGACGCAGAGGGGCGCGGAGGGATCGAGCCCGGATCGGCGCGTTGCCGACCCGGGCTCTGATGTTTCTTGGTGGGCTCCGTGATCGTTTGGGGGCGTAGCCGAACCCGAACCTACACCCACAACAACAACACGTACTCACCGTGCGGTGAGCCCACCATGCCCGGGCAGTTCTCTGTGCCCTCCGTGTGCTCGTTGCCTCGGTGGTATTGCAGTTCCTCCGCGCCCCTCTGCGTCCTCTGCGTCTCTGCGTTGAGTCACACCGAACCCGACGCCCTCCCCCACGCCCGCCGAGCTACCCGAGGCCAATGACGAGATCCGCCCGCGCCCGCAGCCCGTCGAGCGCGGGCGGGGTGTGGGCGGGGTCGCGGGTGGCGAGGAGGACCAGGGGGAGGCGGGCGGCGTAGGTGAGGACGGCGCCGAGGGCCATGCCGGTGGACGGGTCGGCGCGGTGGGCGTTCTCGAGGGCCAGCACCACCGGGGCTTCGTCGGCCGCGGCGCAGAGCACCTCGGCGAGGGCGACCATCGGCGGGGTGTCGGGGCTGGTGATGGCGAGGTTGGGGAAGCGCTCCGCCCAGGCGGGAAAGGTCGCGGCGAGGACGGCCAGGGAGTTCGGCGCCGCGCCCGTGATGCCGGGGAAGCCGAGGACGCCGGCCTCGGCGAAGGCATGGAAGGCGGCCCAGGGCCTGGCGCCGGGGTCCCTGGCCTGGACGCGCGCCGTGGCGGTGCCGTCGAGGTGGAGCCGGGCCAGCAGTTCGTCGAGAAGGCGGCTGGCGCCCGCCGGGGCCGGCGCCTCGAGGAGCAGCAGGGTGCCGCGCGGCGCGCGCACGGCGGTGTCCACGGCGTGGAGCAGCTGCTGCAGCGCGGGCCCGAGCGGGGCAGGCAGCCGGTCCGCGGGCGGCCGGGCGGGGAGGCGGCGGACGCGCTCCGCCAGCCTCACGTGCTCGGCGACGGGCGTGGTGCCGTAGCTGGCGGCCTGGCGCCGGCAGAAGGCGTCCCAGTCGGCGAGGGCGCCGGGCGCGTCGCCGGCCAGGGCGCGGGTGCGGAGCGCCTCGGCGTGGGCGGGGCCGTGGTCGGGGTCGAGGGTGGTGGCGCGGGCCACGTGGGCGAGGGCGGCGGGGAGGTCGCCCTGGTCGCCGGCGGCGCGGGCGGCGCGGGCCAGGGCCTGCGCCATGCGGGCGCGCCAGAGGGCGCGCTCGGCGCCGAGCCAGTCGTCGTAGCCGTCGGCGTCGGGGATGGCGAAGCCGGCGAGGAAGTCCCCCTGGGCGAGGGCGCCGGCCTCGGCCCATGCCCCGGCAGCTTCATGCGCGGCGAAGGCCTGCAGGTCGGTGCTCACCACGCCGGGCGCGAGCGCGAGGTGCACCGGGTCCACCACCAGCACCCCCTCCCCGAGCAGGCGGCGCAGGCTGCCCACGGCCTGGCTCAGGGAGTGGCGGCCGCGCTCGTCGTTGGCCCAGAGGAGGGCGGCCAGGTGGTCGCGCTCGCGGCCGCGGCTGGTCGGGGCGCAGGCCAGGTAGGTGAGGAGCCCGACGTTCTTGCGCCACAGGAGCTCGGCCGGCGCGGGGGCGCCGTCCACGAGCACCTCGAGGGGACCGAGGAACCGGCACTGCACGCGGGCCATCACGTGCTCAGCCCAGGCGGGCCTTCACCTTGCCGCCGACGCCGAGGCCGGTGCGGCGCATGGCGGAGCCGTCGCGCACCGCCACCTCCACGAAGCCGCCGGAGCCCACGTACGCCACGAGGCCGCCGACGGGGACGTCGCTGAACGTCTGGCGCAGCGGCCCCACCACCAGGCTCTCGATCTCCAGTGAGGCATAGGGCGGGACGAAGGCGGTGGTGAGGTTGGTGACGAGGTTGCCGTAGCGGTCCACGTAGATGACCTCGCCGATCACCATCTTGCCCTCGTAGCGCGGCTCCGCCACGGGGAGGGGGACCAGGGCGCCGGGGTGGCCGGCGCCGAGCTCGGCGAGGGGGACGCCCGCGGCGAGGGCGCCGGCGGCGGGGGCGAAGAGGTCGCGCCCGTGGAACGTGTGCGACGCGGCCTCCGGCACCGGAAGACGGATGGCGCGGAGCCCCTCGCGGCCGTTCAGGGTGCCGAAGAGGCCGTTATCCGGCCCCACGAAGCCGTGCCCGCCGGCGGTGATGGCCACGGCGGCACGCTCCCCGCCGACGCCGGGATCGATGACCACGAGGTGCACCGTCCCGGCCGGGAACCGGCCCCAGGTGCGGGCCAGCACGTAGGCGCCGGCGGCGATGTCCCCCGGGGCGATCTCGTGGGTGATGTCCACGAGGGTGACCCCCGGGACGCGGGAGAGCAGAACTCCCTTGACCTCCCCGACGTAGGAGTCGGCGGTGCCGTAATCCGTGAGCAGGGTGATGATAGGCATGCCGGGAAACGTAGGCCGTCCCGGTGCCCCCCGTCACCCCCGCCCCGCTCTGGCTCCGGCCGGGCCCGGCGGCTACGATTGGCCAGCCATGACCGACTCCCCCGAATTCCGTGCGCTGCAGGCGGCGTTGCGTGGCCGCTACGTGCTCGAGCGCGAGCTGGGCCGCGGCGGCATGGGCGCCGTCTACCTCGCGCGCGAGGTGGCGCTCGACCGCCTGGTGGCCCTCAAGCTGCTGCTGCCGCACCTGGCGGGGACGCCGGAGCTCCGCGAGCGCTTCCTGCGCGAGGCCCGCACCGCGGCCCGGCTGGCGCACCCGCACATCGTGCCGATCCACGCGGTGGAGAGCACGGGGACGCTGGTGTGGTTCGCCATGGGCTACGTGGCCGGCGAGACGCTGGCCGAGCGGGTGCGGGCCCAGGGCCCGCTGGCGGCGCCGCAGGTGGAGCGGCTGGTGCGGGAGGTGGCGTGGGCGCTGGCCTACGCGCACCAGCAGGGCGTGGTGCACCGGGACGTGAAGCCGGAGAACATCCTGCTCGAGCGCCTGACGGGGCGCGCGCTGGTGGCGGACTTCGGCATTGCGCACCTGACGGAGGCAACACCGGTGACGCCCGCCGGCGACCTGGTGGGCACCGCGCGCGCCGTGAGCCCCGAGCAGGCGGCCGGCGAGCCGGTGGACGGCCGGAGCGACCTCTACTCCCTCGGCGTCACGGCGTACTTCGCGCTGACGGGCCGCTACCCGTTCGAGGCGGACGGCGCGGCGGGCCTGCTGATGCAGCACCTGATGGTGCCGGCGCCCCCGGTGGCGTCGGTGCGCGCGCACGTGCCCCGGGCGCTGGCGACCGCCATTGACCGCTGCCTGGCCAAGGCGCCGGGCGACCGGTTTGCCACCGGCGAGGCGCTGTCGGCCGCGCTCGAGGCGGGCGGGAGCGCGCTCCCGGCGGTGCCGCCCACCCTCGAGGCGCTCGCGCGGGAGACGCGGCAGCTCGGCGTGGACCTGACGGGCTATGCCACGCTCGCGGCCACCGCCATCGTCGCCCAGCTGCTCACCGCCGCGCACGACTTCTTCGGCTTCGGGCAGATCTACACCTCAGGCCTCACCATCCTCCTCGGGACGCTGACGGCGCTCAAGGGGATCAGCGTGGCCGCGCACGCGCGCCGCGCCCTGCGGGAGGGCTGGACGGCGGACGACCTCGCCGAGGCGGTGCGCGCGGGGGCGGCCGCGGAAGCGGCGGCCGAGCCGCCGCCGATGCCGCTCCGGAAGGCCTCGGTGCTCTTCGGGCTCGGGCTCGCGGCGGTGCTCGGCTTCTGGATGGGGCCGCGGGACATCCTGCTGGGCGTGCTCGAGGGGTGGCCGGCGCAGCTGGTGCTGGAGCTGATCTCGTTCGGGCTGCCGATCGCGCTGGGCCGCTGGTTCGGGACGCGGCTCGACGCGCCGGAGGGGGGGAAGCCGGGGCTGATGAGCCGCTTCGCGGTGTGGAAGGGACGGAAGCTGCTGCAGCTGGCGGGGCTCGGCCGGCGCACGCCGGCGCCGCCCGCCCTCCCCGCCGCGGCGCCGACGGAGGTGCTGCTCGCCGGGCAGGCGGAGGGGCTGTTCGCGGCGCTGCCGCCGGCGCAGCAGGAGCGGCTGGCGGACGTGGGGCGCACCCTCCGCCAGCTCAGCACCGAGGCCACCGCCCTCCGGGCGCGGGACGAGGAGCTGGCGCAGGCCGAAGCCGCCGCCGGCGGCCCCGGCGACCCGGCGCGGGACCAGGTGCGGGCCGAATTCGCGGCGGAGCGGCGGCGCGTTGCAGTGAAGCTGGCGGAGCGGCTGGCCGCGCTCGACACGCTGCGGCTCGACCTGCTCCGGCTCCGCGCGGGGACCGCCACCCCGGAAGGACTCACGGGGGCGCTGGAAGTCGTGCGCCGGGTCTCGCGGGACGTGGATGCGGCGCTCGAGGTGGACGAGCTCCCCGGGCGCTAGCGGCCGCAGGGCACCCGGGCCATGGGAAAGTCGAGGCCCCGCACCCGGCCGTCGCGGGTGGCCTCGACGCGGGCCACGAGCGAGTCGGCGCCCGCGCGGCGGTAGCTGATCCGCTGCGGGAAGTCGTGGGCGGGGTTGGCGAAGCTGACGAGCGAGTCGCTGAGCACCGTGGCCACGAAGGCGGTGGGGGGACGCCCGCCGGGCTGCGCCACGTAGGTGGGGGTGCTGTCGCGCAGCTCGATGCGCAGGAACTCGAACTCGCGCGCCTGGCCCTGGATGGTGGTGCGGTTCACCCCCAGCATGAGCCCGCCCGCCGGCGCCATCCACTGCTCCTCGACCACCCGCGTCCCGGTCCGCTGCTCCCAGCACCCGGTGAGCCAGGCGAGCGGGGCGAGCGAGCGGCCGGCGGCCTGGGCCGCTCCCGGCGTGGGGAGGAGCACCGCCGCCAGCACCAGCAAGGAGAACGGCAACGTGGAGCGACGTGACATCGAATTCCTCGGGGCGGTCAGGGGACGCGGTGAACCTAGCGCCGGCCCGCCGCCGCGCCTTGGACAAATGCGACGCCGGCACGGCCGGCCATGAAGTACGCGGAGGTGCCCGTCGGCCCGGAAGCCGGGGGTGGGGTGCGCTGCTGGTGGAGCCTCACGGACGACACCGGGCCGCCAGCGGCGGCGGAGCCCGCGCTTCCCGACGGCTCGCCCGAGCTCATCGTCAACCTCGGCGATCCCTTCGAGCAGGTGGCGGCGGACGGCCGGGTGACCCGGCAGCCCGCCGCCTTCCTGGTGGGGCAGATCACCCGGCCCATGACGGTGCGGCCGACGGGGCGGGTGGCGCTGGTGGCGCTCCGGCTCGAGGCGCATGGGGCCGCCCCGCTGCTGCGCGACGCCAGCCGGCTGACCGACCGCTGGTGCGCGCTGGCCGAGCTCGGCGTGACGGACGCGGAACCGCTCCTCCAGCGCCTCCGCGCAACGGCGACGCCCGCGGCGCAGGCGGCCCAGCTGCTGGCGTGGTATCTGGAACGGGGAGCAGCGGCGCCGGCGCCGGACCCGGCGGTGGTGGCGGCGGTACGGGCGCTCCGCGCCTCACACGGCGGGGTGGCGCTCGAGGGGCTGTGCCGCGACCTCGGCCTCACGCCGCGCACCCTGCAGCGGCGCTTCCGCCCGGCGGTGGGCATCTCCCCCAAGCTGCTGGCGCGGATCATCCGGTTCCAGCGGATCTTCCGGGAGTGGCGCGAGCGGCCGAGCGGCCTGGCCCGGGTGGCGGTGGCCAGCGGGTACTTCGACCAGTCGCACATGATCCGCGACTTCCGCCAGTTCGCGGGCGCGCCGCCGGCGGACTTCCTCGCGGCCCTGCCGCGGTTCACCGAGTTCTTCCTGCCCCGGTAGACGCCTAACGCCAGCCGGTGGCCGCCCGGCTCACCGGGATGAAGAACACCCCGTCGAAATCGAGCGGCAGGCTCACCCAGGGCTCAAACCCGAAATCCATGGCCATGTAGCCGATGCTCCGGAGCGGGCGCGGCGCCTCCAGCTCCCCCGTCGGCACGCCGGCGAGGGGCAGGAAGAGCGCCACGGTGCCCCGGGTCCGCGCCAGGGCGTCGAGCGCCGCCTCGTGGCTGGCCGCGGGTGCGGGGAAGAGCGCCACGGACCGGAATACACCGCCGGCCATGGCGCGGTAGGTGCCGCGCGCCGTGAGGAACGCGTAGGCGCGATAGCGGGCGCCGAGGTGGCGGCGGAGGGTGGCGCCCATCTGGGCGCCGCCGTTCAGGGACCGGAGGGGGTCGCCGCCGTGGCTCACGTGCGCGTCGTGGGCCCAGAGCGCGGCGCGGCTGCCCGGCGGAAGGGCGTCCACCAGGCGGACCACGTTCTCGGCCATCAGCGTGTCGCGCAGCGCGCTCGACCCGGTGGCGTTGACCCAGGCCGCCTGACGATAGGCGCGCGCCGCGGCCTGCGCCCGTTCGGCGGCCGCGGCAGCGGTCCGGCCCCAGCGCGGAAGCCGCGCCGCCAGCTCCCGTTCCAGCGTGTCCGCCTGCACGGCCCAGCGCAGGCGCCGCTCCGGCGCCACGCCGGGGGTGAAGAAGGAGGGCGCCGCGGCGTACTCGGCCGTGAGGGCGTCGAGGCGCGGGAGCCAGCGCGCATCATGTTCCGTCAGCTCCCGGCGGAGCAGGCCGGCCGGGCCGGCCTGATCCTGCACGTCGAATCCCACGGCGTGCACCGCGGCGCCCGGGTGGGCGCGGTTGTGGGCCCGGAGGCCGTCGGCCAGGGCCGCCACCTCCTCCACCTGCATGATGGGATAGAGCCGCGCCACCGCGTCACGCGCGGTGCCGGGTCCGCCCTGCAGGTAGGCCTCGAACGGCGCCACGTCGGCGGCGTTGGCCTCGAGGAGGAGGACGCGGAGGCCGCCACCGGCCGCGAGTGCCGCGAGCAGGCGGTGCTTCAGCGTGATGAACTCCGCCGTGCCGTGCGTGGACTCGCCGAGGCCGATGAGCGTGGCCTCGCGGGTGGCCTCGAGGAACGGGGCGAGGTCGGCCGAGTCGGGGTGAGGGGCGAGGTGCCGCAGGGTGGTGGCATGCGTGGCCAGCCAGCGCCGCGCCTCCGCGGTGAGTGGCGGCGGGCCCGGCAGCGCGGTGAGCGGGCGCCCGTCGAGCTCCAGCTCGAGCCCGTCGAACCACGCCGCGCCCGGGCCGCGGGCACCGAGCTGCAGCATCAGCGAGTGAATGGTGGAATCCGCCGGCACCACGATGCGGAGCGAGGCCGTGACCCAGCCGGTGTCGGCGCCGCCGATGGCGGCGCTGTCGGCCGCCGGCACCACGCGGTTGCCCCACGCCTCGAGGGTGACCAACGCCGTGGTGCCGGGGTCCTGGCGCGCGTGGAGCCGGAGGCGCACCTCCTGGCCCTGCACCAGGCGGCCCGGCAGCTGGAGCTGGAACGGTGCGGCCGAGTCGTTAGGCCCCGTGAGGCGGAGGCTGCGGGAGCCCTCGGCCACCACGCCGGCATCGAGCAGGGCGCGGCTCGGCGCGGCCCCGGCCATCACCTGCCACCCGGGCGTCCATCCCCATGGCGCCGTGGAGTCCGCCACCGAGGCGAGCTCGAAGCCCAGGTTGAGCGGCTGCTGCGCAACGAGGGCGCACGGCAGCACCAGCAGGACCCACAGCACGAGCCGCACGGGCATGAGACCGGGCCGGGAAGAGAGGGCGGGATGGGGGATGGGACCGAAACTGAGACGCCGTGCCAGCCGGGAGGGTTGGCACGGCGCCGGGCGCCCCTGCCGGGGTGGGCGGGTCAGCCGCGCAGCACCGGGAGCTCGATGGTCCGTTCCCTGGCGCTCTGCACCAGCCGCTCCGCGATGGCGGCGAGTTCCCGGGCGGCGGCGCTGTCCGGGCTGCTGACGCAGACGGGCCGCCCGCGGTCCGCCTCCTCGGCGATGCCGGGCTGGAGCGGCACCTGGCCCAGGAGCGGCGCCTTGAGTTCTTCCGCCAGGCGCTTGCCGCCGCCTTCGCCGAACATGGCGAGGCGGATACCCGTGGCGGGGTCGGTGTAGGGGCTCATGTTCTCCACCACGCCGGCCAGCGGCACGCTCACCCGCTCGAACATCTTGGCGCCGCGGAGCGCGTCGCCCACCGCGACTTCCTGCGGGGTGGTGACGATGACGGCGGTGGCCACCTGGCAGGACTGGACCAGCGAGAGCTGCGCGTCGCCGGTGCCGGGGGGCAGGTCCACGAGGAAGTAATCGAGCTCGCCCCACTCCACGTCGCGCAGGAACTGCTGCACGATCTTCATGATGATCGGGCCACGCCAGATCGCCGGCGCGTCGCGGTCAATCAGGAAGCCGAGCGACATGAGCTTGACGCCGAAGGCGGCCAGCGGCTGGATGCGGCCGCTGACCACCGGCGGCTTCTCGAACACGCCGAACATGCGCGGGATGTTGGGCCCGTAGATGTCGGCGTCCATGAGCCCCACGCGGTAGCCCTTCTGCGCCAGCGCCACGGCCACGTTGGCCGCGACGGTGGACTTCCCCACCCCGCCCTTCCCCGACGACACGGCCACGATGGTGCCGAGGTGCGGATACTGCTCGGGCGTCGGGGCCGGGGGCGTCATGCCGGCCTGGCCGTGGGTCTGGCCGGCGGCGGGCTGGCCGGCCGGGGGCCCATGCGTGTGGCCGGCGGGACCGGCCGGGTCCACGACGCTGATGCGCACCTGCTGCGGGTCCACGCCGGGGATGGCGCGGATGGCGGCGCGCGCCTCGCGCACCAGGGTGGCGGGGTCGCTGCGGGAGAGGAGGAACGTGAAGCTGACGTGGCCCGCGTCGGTGACCTGCAGGTCGCGGATCATCCCGGCCGAGAGGAGGTCGTTCTCGAGCCGGGGGTTCTGGATCCGCGCCAGCGCAGCGCTGACCTGGGCGGAGAGGGAATCGGACATGGGGCTCTGCGTGGGGAGGAGCGGCCGCGCGGGCGGCCTCAGATGGCCGCGACCGAGCGGACTTCGGGCACCAGCTGCTTGAGGCGGCTTTCGATGCCCTGCTTGAGCGTGATGGTGGCGGCGGAGCAGCCGTGGCAGGTGCCGCCGAGGCGCAGGAGGAGGACCCCGTCCAGCTCGTCGAAATCCACCACCTCGACGCTGCCCTTGTGGGAGGCGATGTAGGGGCGGAGCTGGTCGAGGGTCTGCTCGATCCGGGTGAGGATGTCGGCGCCTGCCTGGGGGTCGCTCATGAGCCTCGGTCCGTCAGGGGTGCCGGGGGTGGCACCCGCCGGAGGAAAGAAACGGGGGGTCCCGGCGGGGTCAACCGCCGGCACCCGCGAGGTAGGCCCGCGCCGCCTGCAGCACCTGCGCCTGCGCCTCGGCCATGCTCGCCTCCACCGAGAGGCCGCTGGCCTTGGTGTGGCCGCCGCCGCCGAAGGGCTTGGCGAAGGCGGCGACGTCCACGTTCCCCACCGAGCGGAGCGACACCTTGATGCGCCCGGCCGCGATCTCGCGGAAGAGGAGCGCCATGCGCACGCCGGCGATGCTCCGGGGATGCTCCACGATGCCGTCGAGGTCGTCGGCGGTGGCACCGTACCGCTCGAGCGCGCCGGGCGGGACGGTGACCCACGCGAGGCCCGACTCGCCCTCCACCACGAGCGTCTGCAGCGTCTCCGCCACGAGGCGGGTGCGGCCCTCGGGGGCGTTGGCGTAGACGTCGAGGTAGATCTGCTCGGGATCGAGCCCCGTCTCGAGCAGGGCGGCGGCGGTGCGGAGCACCGAGGGCCGGGTGTTGCTGAAGCGGAAGGCGCCGGTGTCGGTGAGGATGGCCACGTAGAGGGCGCGCGCCGCGAGCGGGGTCAGCGGCCAGCCGTTGGCGTGGGCCAGCTGGAAGATCAGCTCGCCGGTGGCGCTGGCCTCGGGGTCCACGTAGCGCGGGCCGTCGGGGAGATGGCCCTGGCTCACGTGGTGATCGATGCAGGCCACGGGGACGCCGCGCTCGAGCACCGTCTGGCTCAGCATGCCGAGCCGGCCCACGTCGGAGATGTCGAGGACCAGGATGAGGTCCGCCTTGCGGAGCTCCTTCACGGCCTCCGGCGTCTTGTCCACGCCCGGCAGGTCGGCGAAGAGGAAGCGGTACCGTTCCGGCGTGGGCGACGGGTTCGTGATGACGGCATCGACGCCGCGGGCCTTGAGGAGGTGCACCAGCCCCACCTCGCTGCCGAGCCCATCGCCATCGGGGTTCACGTGGGTGGTGATGCAGATGCGGCGGCCGGGCACGAGGCACTCGGCGAAGGCACGCGCGTCGGCGACGCGGCTGGCGGGCAGGGTGACGGTCATGCTGGAGGCCAAGGTAATGAAGCCGCCCGGGAGCGGTAGGGGGCCATTGGCGATGGGTATCGGCCGATTGACGGTGCCATGAAGCCCGAACGGCCACCCCCGTGAGGAGGTGGCCGCCGGGGCCCTGCAGCCACTTGGCTTAGGCCTTGTTCAGCTTCGAGTGGCGGATGCCGTAGAGGAAGTAGATCAGCATGCCCAGCGCCATCCAGACGAAGAGCCGGATCCAGGTGTCGGGCGGCAGGCCGTACATCATGTACCCGCAGATGGCGATGCCGAGAATGGGCACCAGCGGGACGAGCGGCGTCCGGAAGGGGCGCGGCAGGTCGGGCTGGGTCTTGCGGAGGACGATGATGCCGCCGCAGACGATCACGAAGGCCAGCAGCGTGCCGATGGACACCAGCTCACCGAGGAGGCCAATGGGGAAGATGCCCGCGATGAGCGCCGCCACGATGCCGGTGATCACCGTGGAGACCCACGGGGTGCGGAACTTGGGGTGGATGCTGCTGAAGACCGGCGGCAGCAGGCCGTCGCGCGACATCGAGTAGAAGATGCGCGGCTGGCCCATGAGCATCACCAGCACCACGGAGGCGAGGCCCGCGATGGCGCCGATGTTCACCAGGAAGCCCAGCCACTTGAGCGCGGGGCCGGCCTTGTCGATGGCCACGAACACCGGGTGCGGGACGTTGAGCTCGGTGTAGTGCGCCATGCCGGTCATCACGAGCGCCATGGCGATGTAGAGCACCGTGCAGACGGCCAGCGAGCCGAGGATGCCGATGGGCAGGTCCTTCTGCGGGTTCTTCGCCTCCTGCGCCGCGGTGGAGACCGCGTCGAAGCCGATGTAGGCGAAGAAGATGACGCCGGCGCCGCGCAGGATGCCGCTCCAGCCGAAGTGGCCGGGGCCGTCCGCCGGCGGGATGAAGGGGTGCCAGTTGTCGGTGTTGACGTACTTGATGCCGAAGGCGATCACCAGCAGCACGATGGCGACCTTGACGTACACCACGATGTTGTTGAACCGCGCCGACTCCTTGATGCCCACCACGAGGAGCGCCGTGATGAGGAGGATCAGCACCATGGCGGGGACGTTGAGGAAGCCCTGGACGATGGTGAACCCGCCGGAGACGCAGTCCGCGATCGGGATCGCCGTGCGGGTGACCTCATTCACCGCCACCGCGCCGCTCGCCGGGTCCACGCAGATCTGCGAGGGGACCAGCGTGTGGGTGCCCTGGACCGCGTAGGGCGCGCCGGTGAGCGCGGGCGGCAGCTTGATGCCGAGTTCCGCCATGAACGCGGTGAAGTAGCCCGACCAGCCCACCGCGACCGTCGAGGCCGCGAAGAGGTACTCGAGGATGAGGTCCCACCCGATGATCCAGGCGATGAACTCCCCCAGCGTGGCGTAGCCATACGTGTAGGCGCTGCCCGCCACCGGGATCATCGACGCGAACTCGGCATAGCAGAGCCCCGCGAAGAGGCAGCCCAGGCCGGCCAGGATGAAGGAGAACACGATGGCGGGGCCGGCGTAGAGCGCGGCCGCCGTGCCCGTCAGCACGAAGATGCCGGCGCCGATGATGGCGCCGATGCCGAGCAGCACCAGGTTCGAGGCCGTGAGGGCCCGCTTGAGGCCGTGGTCGCCCTCTTCCGGCATCAGCTCGGCGAGGGGTTTCCGGCGGGTGAGGGACATGCGCGCGTCTCCGCGTGGAGGAAGGACTCAGGAATGAAGAAACCTTGCGGCCCTGCGCGGGCGCCCAACGGGCGTCGCCCGCCTCCGGGGGAGGCGGGCGCGCCGGGGCAGGCCCGATGTTGCGGTCTTACACGTTGTAGTTCGGCGCTTCCCGCGTGATCTGCACGTCGTGCGGATGCGACTCGCGGAGCCCGGCGCTGGTGATCTGCACCATCTCCACGTCGGTGCGGAGCTGGTCCACCGTGGCCACGCCACAGTAGCCCATGCCGCTCCGGAGCCCGCCCACCATCTGGAAGAGCACGTCGGCCACGGGGCCCTTGTAGGCCACCCGGCCCTCGATGCCTTCCGGCACCAGCTTGCTGGCCTGCAACTCGGCCTGGAAGTAGCGGTCGGCCGAGCCGTCCTGCATGGCGGACACGCTGCCCATGCCGCGGATGGCCTTGAAGCGGCGGCCCTCCGCGAGGATGGACTCGCCGGGACTCTCGTCGGTGCCGGCCAGCATGGAGCCCATCATGACGCTCATGGCGCCGGCGGCGAGGGCCTTGACCATGTCGCCCGAGTACTTGACGCCGCCATCGGCGATGACGGGCACGTCGCCCGCGCCGCGCACCGCGTCCATGATGGCGGTGACCTGCGGGACGCCGACGCCGGTGACCACGCGGGTGGTGCAGATGCTGCCCGGCCCCACGCCCACCTTGACCGCGTCCACCCCCCGCCGGACCAGCTCGCGGGCGCCGCCCTCGGTGGCCACGTTGCCGGCGATGAGCTGCACGTCGGGGAAGGCCTCGCGGAGCAGCGCCACCGTCTGCAGGACGCCCTCGCTGTGGCCGTGCGCGGAATCGATCACCAGCGCGTCCACGCCCGCCTCGATGAGCGCCTGGGCGCGCACCTTGGCCTCGGGGGAGCCGCCCACGGCGGCCGCCACGCGGAGGCGGCCGTGGGTGTCCTTGTTGGCGTCGGGGTGGTGCTTCCGCTTGAAGATGTCCTTGACGGTGATCAGGCCCTTGAGCTTCCCCTCGGCGTCCACCACGGGGAGCTTCTCGATGCGGTGCCGGGCCAGGATCCGCTCGGCTTCATCCAAATTGGTGCCGACGGGGGCGGTCACCAGCCGGTCCTTGGTCATCACTTCGCGGACGGGCTGCTCGAAGTTTCGCTCGAACTGCAGGTCGCGGTTGGTGATGATGCCGACGAGCATGCCGCTCGCGTCCACGATCGGAACGCCCGAGATCCGGAACCGCTGCATGGCGGCGGCGGCTTCCTTGAGCGGGCGGTCGGGCGAGAGGGTGATCGGGTTCATGATCATCCCGCTCTCGCTGCGCTTCACGCGATCGATTTCCTGCGCCTGCTTGTCGATCGACATGTTCTTGTGCACCACCCCGATGCCGCCGGCCCGCGCCATGGCGATGGCCATCTCCGCCTCGGTGACCGTGTCCATGGCGGCCGAGATGAGCGGGATGTTGAGCGTGATGGCGCGGGTGAACCGGGTCTGGGTCGAGACCTGGCGCGGGTGGACGCTGGAATGGCGCGGGACGAGGAGGACGTCGTCGAACGTGAGCGCGACGCCGGGCCGGATGATGCTCATGCGGGGGAACCTGCGGTGGCCGCCGCCGCCCGTCGCGGGGACGGGGACCGGAAGCCGGTGATGTACTGGAGTTCCATCCTCAAGTTTACGGCCCCGGCGAGGGGGGGCGCAAGTCTGGGCAGGTGGCGGCCTTTGGGGGCGTGGGCCGGGGTAGGGACGGTGTGACTCAACGCAGAGGCGCGGAGTCACGCCGTCCCTACCCCGCGCACCTGGCCCTTCTTCCGCCACGCGAAGTACACCGGCACGCCGAGCGCCACGATGAGGAGGCCGGGCCAGGTGTAGAGGGGCTTCTTGAAGAGGAGGATGCCCATGAGCACGAGCACCGCGGCCATGTAGAGCGCCGGCACCACCGGGTAGCCGAAGGCCTTCACCGGCCGCGGCCGGTCGGGCTGGGTGATGCGGAAGCGGAACAGCGCCAGCACCGTGAAGAAGTAGAACAGGAGCGACGCGAAGATCACGTAGTCGAGCAGGTTGCCGTAAGACCCGCTCAGGCAGAGCACCATGGCCCAGGCCGCCTGGGTGATGAGGCCGAAGGTGGGCGTCTGGAAGGACGGATGGAGCTGGCCGGCTTTCTCGAAGAAGAGACCGTCGCGCGCCATGGCGTAGTAGACCCGCGGGCCCGCGAGCACCAGGCCGTTCACGCAGCCGAAGGCGCTCACCATGATGGCGATGGCCATGAGGCTCCCGCCCACCGGACCGAGGAGCGCCGCCGCCGCCGCGGAGCCGACGCGGTCCTGCTCCGCGTAGGCGATGCCGCGCGCCACCACGTCGGTCGCGGCCGGGTCGCCCGGGAAGGCGAGGACCTTGAGATAGGCGAGGTTCACCAGCAGGTAGGTGCCGCAGACGATCAGGGTCCCGAGGAAGAGCGCGCGCGGCAGGTTCTTCGTGGGCTCCCGCACCTCGGCGGCGGCGAAGGTGACGTTGTTCCACGCATCCGCCGAGAAGAGCGAGCCCACCATGGCGGCGCCAAGCACCGGGAGCATCGCCAGCGTCCAGGGCTCGACGCCGGTGAAGCCGGTCAGGTTGCGGCTCCAGAGCCCCGCGTCCGGGGCGGCGAAGAGCCCGAGCGCCACGAGCACCGCGATGCCGCCGATCTTGGCCGCGGCGAAGATGGTCTGCACCCGGGCCCCGAACCTGACGCCCAGCAGGTTGACCGCGGTGAGGAAGATGATGAGGCCGAGCGCCACGACACGCTGGTGCGAGAGCCCCAGCTCGATCTCGCCGCCCGGCATCGACAGCTTGCCCAGGCTCAGGTAGACGTCCGGCGTCACGCCCGGCACGAGCACCGCGAGGAACTTCCCCGACGCCACCGCCACCGCCGCGATGGTGCCGCTCTGGATCACGGTGAACAGTGTCCACCCGAAGAGGAAGCCGACCAGCGGGCTGAGCCCCTCGCGCAGGAAGACATACTGGCCGCCGGCCTTCGGCATCATGGCGGCGAGCTCGGCATACGCGAGCGCGCCCGCCACCGTCATGAGGGCGGTGACCACCCACACCAGCAGCAGCGCCGCCGGCCCCCATTGCATGGTCTGCCGCGCGATGTCGGCGGAGACGATGAAGATGCCGGAGCCGATCATCGTGCCGACCACCATCGAGATGGCGGCCGTGGGGCCGATGCCCTGCACGAAGCCGGCACGCGCCGGGGCGGGGGCCACGGAGTCCGTCATGACGGTCCTGGAATGGGAAGGCGGCCGGGGCACGGCCCCGGCCGCGGGTGCGGAGGCGCGGTTACTGCCCGCCCACCGCCGGCTTGGGCGGCTCGGGGGTGGCCGGGGCCACCGGGGTCGGGGTGCCCGGCGGGGGCGGCACCGGATTGGCGGCCTTCATGGCCTCGTCCACCACGGCCTGCCCGGCTGCCGCCAGGCCGCGCATGATGCGGGAGGCGGTGTCCACGGCCGAGGCCGTGCCGGAGATGGCACTGACGGGCAGCTTGGCCGCGCGGATGGTGTCCTCGACGGTGTCGGTGATCTTGGCCAGGATGCCGGTCGGCGCAGCACGCTCGGCGTACTTGCTCTCGAGGAACTCGATGAAGTCTAGGATCTGGTAGGCGCGGTCGTCCGGCAGGCTCTCCATCCGCCGGAGGATGCGCTGGCGCAGCAGGTCGTTCATGCTCCCTCCATGATCGCCACGAGCTCGAGCACGGGCGTAGGCAGGTAGCGGCTCGTGGCCGCCCGGATGGTGCCGCGGATGAGGAGCTCCTTGAGTGCGGGGAGCTGCTCCAGCCGCGCCACCTGGTCGGGCGACACTACGACATAAACGAACCCGGGTTCCGGCAGGGGCCCGCGCATGAGCAGGTAGCGCCGCCCCACCGGGATCTCGGGACGCAGCTCGTCGGCCGTCTGCAGCGCCACGAACTGGAGCCGCCACTCCACCACCTGGCCCACGAAGCGGGCGGGGTTGGCCCGGATCTCGGCGGGGCTCACCCCCACCAGGACGCCGCTTTCCGCCGGGCGGAGGGTGCTGTCCGGCACCCAGGCCTCCACCTGAATCCGGCTCCAGCCGCCAGAGCGGGAGACGATCCGCACCGCCGCGCCCGAATCGAGCCCGCCCAGCGCCGCCCCCTCGGGGACGATGGCGAGCGTGGCCTTCCGCGCCAGCTCCGCGCGGTCCACCTCGCTCGGCAGCACGGGGGCGGCCGCCGGTGGGGCAGCCTGCTGGGCCGGTGTCGGGGTGGTGCCCGGGCGGGGCGCCGCCGCGGTGGCCGGCCTGCCGAGAGCCTGGGTCTCCACCCAGGCCTTCCGCCGGACCCGGGTCCAGCCGCCCCTGGTGTCCACCTTCACGAAGCCCGTGCCGGTGCCGAGGCGGGCCAGCAGGGTGCCGTCCGGCTCGGCCCGGAGATTCTCCGACGGCCGCCGGGTGACGATGAGGTCGAAGCCGTCACGGCTGAAGGGACCGAGGGAGGCGGAGAACACCCAGCCCTCGAACTCCACCTCGGTGTGACTGCCGGAGGTCTTGCCGGGGGTGACGCTGGTGCCCGCGAGCAGCGTCCCGAGCGCCTGGCCGCCGGCGGCCTTCAGGAAGCGGGTGTCCTGCGCGAGGCGCACGGGCGCCTGCGCCGCGAGCGAACTCGCGACGAGCAGGAGGGCAAGGGCCGCGCAGACTGGTTGGCGGCACCGGCGGGGGGTAGATTGCGGCGCGTAACGCACAGTCCCGATTGTAGAAACGCTGGAGAGTCATGTCAAACGCGCGCGGGCCGGCCGGCCCGGTGGTGCTCCTGGTCCTGGACGGCTGGGGCTATCGCGAAGCCCGCGAGGGGAACGCGATCGAGCTCGCCAGCACCCCCGTCTGGCACCGGCTGTGGGACCGCTCCCCGCGCACGCTGCTCGAGGCCAGCGGCCTCGCCGTCGGCCTCCCCGAGGGGCAGATGGGGAACAGCGAAGTCGGGCACCTGAACCTCGGCGCGGGCCGGGTGGTGCCGCAGGACCTGGTCCGGATCAGCCAGAGCATCAAGTCCGGCCAGTTCTTCCAGCTCGAGCCGCTGGCCCACCTCTGCGCCGTCCTCAAGCACAATGGCGGGACCCTGCACCTCCTCGGCCTCCTGGGCCCGGGCGGGGTGCATGCCATCGACCAGCACCTGGTGGCCTGCCTCGAGCTCGGCGTGCGGCTCGGGGTGCCGAGGATCGCCGTGCACGGCTTCCTCGACGGGCGCGACACCCTGCCCACCATCGGGGCGCAGGTGGTCCGTCAGCTCCAGCAGGACATCGATCGCATCGCGCCGGGCCGGGCGGTGATCGCGTCGCTGGTGGGGCGCTACTTCGCCATGGACCGGGACCGGCGCTGGGAGCGCACCCGGCAGGCCTATGACGCCATGGTGCGCGGCATCGGCCGGCCGGAGACGGACCCGGTGGCCGCCGTCGAGGGCGCGCTGGCGCGGGGCGAGACCGACGAGTTCGTGAAGCCCATCGTGCTGGTGAAGGATGGGGTGCCGGTGGCGCCCATCCGCGATGGCGACGGGATCTTCTGCTTCAACTACCGCAGTGACCGGATGCGCCAGATCGTGCGCACCCTCATGAGCACCGGCTTCGACGGCTTCGACGTGAGCGACCGGCCGCGGGTGCGCATGGTGACCATGACGCAGTACGACCGCACCTTCCAGGTGCCGCAGGCCTTCCCGCCCTTCACCATGGCCAAGATCATGGCGGAGGTGCTGGCGGACCACGGCCGCACCCAGCTGCGCACCGCCGAGACCGAGAAGTACCCGCACGTGACGTACTTCTTCAACGGCGGCTACGAGCCGCCGTACAAGGGCGAGGAGCGGCTGCTGGTGGCCTCGCAGAAGGTGGCCACGTACGACCTGGCGCCCGAGATGAGCGCCGCCGGCATCACCGACGTGCTGGTGAAGGGCATGGAGCAGCGGGCGCACGACTTCCTGCTCTGCAACTTCGCCAACGCCGACATGGTGGGGCACACCGGCGTGCTGCCCGCGGTGCTCACCGCCGTCGAGACGGTGGACCGCTGCCTGGGCCGCATCATGGAGGCCGCCGAGCGCTCCGGGGCCACGGTGCTCATCACCGCGGACCACGGCAACTGCGAACTCATGATCGATCCCGAGACCGGCGGCGCCCATACGGCGCACACCACCAACCCGGTGCCCTTCCTGGTGGCCCACGGGGACGTGGCCGGCCCGCTGCGCGGCGGCGGTGCGCTCTGCGACGTCGGCCCGACCGTGCTCGGCCTCCTCGGCATCACGCCGCCGCCGGAGATGACCGGCCGCGACCTCCGCCTTCCCTGAGCCCATGCCGGCGGCCGCTGGTGCGGTGCCGGTCCGAGGGTAGATTGCGCCCCATGTCCCGTGCCCTGCTCGCCGCCCTGGCCCTCGCCACGGCCGTGTCCCCGCTCGCCGCCCAGACCATCCGCTCCCCCTACCGTGACATCGTGCACGGACGGTCGCTCACCGTGTTCTACGGCGACCTGGCCGGCGACGGCGGCTCGGTGGGCGTGGGCCCGCACAACGGCCGCGTCTACGGCGTCCGGGGCGACATCCGCCTCGGCGCACCGCTCCAGTTCGGCCTCACCCTCTCGCACGCGGAGACCGAGCGGCTGGTGGTGAGCGCCGACGACAGCGTGGCCAACCGCGTGGACGGCCCCGTGGCGGAGCCGATCACCATGGTGGAGGCGGCCATGCAGCTCAACCTCACCGGCAAGAAGAGCTGGCACGGGCTCGCGCCGTTCGTGGGGGTGGGCGTGGGCCTCGCCATCGGGGGCGAGGGGCCGGGGACCGCGGTGGACTCGAGCGGCTACAAGTTCGGCACCAAGTTCTTCTTCAGCCCCGGGCTGGGCGCGCGGTTCTTCCTGGGACAGTCGTTCAGCCTCCGGGTGGAGGCGCGGCAGCTCTTCTGGAAGCTCAAGTACCCGCTGGTGTACACGGAGGAGCCGGCGGCCGAGCCGTCGAGCGATCCCGACCGCCCCAACGCGGTGCTGCCGGACGGCAAGCGCGACGCCTGGTCCGGCGCGCGCGAGCTGCGCGTGGGCGCGGCGTTCCACTTCTAGCGTGGCCACGAGCCTCACCCGCCGCGTCTGCTTCCGGGCGCACCACCACCTCTGGCGCGCCGACTGGAGCGCGGCGCAGAACCGGGCGGCGTTCGGGGCGCTGAGCGAGTCACACCCGCACGAGTACACCTGCGACGTGAGCGTGAGCGGCGCCGTGGACCCGGTGACGGGGATGCTGGTGGACCTGGTGGCGCTCGACGCGCTGCTGGCGCGCGAGGTGACCGGGGCGCTCGACGGGCGCGACCTCAACCGCGAGGTGGCCCCGTTCGCGAGCGGCCGGCCCATCCCCACCTGCGAGGCGCTGGCGGAGCACCTCTTCGCGCGGATCAGGGCCGGGCTGCCGGCCGGCGTGCGGCTGGCCCGGGTGCGGGTCGCCGAGGATGCGACGCTCGGCGCGGAGTGCACCGGCCTCGCCTGAGTGTGCGGGAGTCGGCCCACGGGGCCGTCTCCGGCTGCTGACGGACCCCACCCCGACGGGCCCCGCGCGGCCGGGCGCGGCCGAGCGGTCCCGTGGATTCCCCTCACCCCGATACCCATGCGCCGGACGACCCTGCTCGCCGCGAGCTGTGCGCTGCTCCTCCTGCCCACCCCTGGCGCCGCCCAGCGGAGCGCCGACCAGGCGCGCCTCGTCATCTCCGTGGGCCTCGGCCAGACGCTCGGCGGGAAGAACCTCTGGTCGGTGGGGGCGCAGCCGCTGCAGGTCTACCCGGGCCGCATCGACACCATCGCGGTGCAGCGCGCGTTCCGGACCACGTTCAACATCGACTTCAGCGCCACCTACTTCCCCACGCCCAACCTCGGCTTCAACGCCGGCGCCACCCTGCTCGGGCTCGGCACCGCGGACGCCTGCGCCACGGGCGGCTCGGATACCGGTGGCCCGGTGAGCGACTCCACGATCTACCTCTGCAACCAGCTCGACCGGGGCGAGCGGAGCGCCACCTCGGGCGTGCTGTCGGCGGGGGTCGTCTATCGCATCGCGCCGCACAACAAGCTCTATCCGTACGTGCGCGCCAACGCGGGCCTCGCGATCTCGCAGCAGAGCTTCATCCGGCTCCGCGGCACCTATGCCGACGACAGCGAGAAGAACATCTACAACGACCCCGAGCCCGCCAACACCCAGCCCTACTTCGGCTTCGGGGGCGGGATCGTGGCGGTGCTCGGCGGCGGCTACCAGTTCCGCTTCGAGGTGCGCGACAACTGGGTGCGGATCCCCACCGTGACCGGCTCGACCGCCGGCTTCACGGGCGGCGAGCCGCCGACCAAGACGACCGGCCGCCACCTGGTGAGCGTCGTGGCCGCCTTCGACGTGGTCCTCGAGCGGAAGCGCGGCCGCCGCTACTGATGCAGGGCGCCATCCTCGCCGGCGGCGGGGCCACCCGCTTCGGCGGGGGGCCCAAGGGCCTGCAGGCGGTCGGTGGCGTCCGCATCCTCGACCGCCTGGTGGCCGCCTTCGAGACGGCGCTGGGCGCGCCGCCGCTCCTGGTGGCCAACGATCCCGCCGCCCTCGCCTGGCTGCCCCGCCTCCGCGTGGTCCCCGACCTCCGCCCCGGCCTTGGCGCCGCGGGCGGCCTGCACACCGCCGTGCTGCAGGCGCCGGCCCCGGTGGTGTGCGTGGCGTGGGACATGCCCTTCATCCCGCCCGCCCTGATCCGCGCCCTGGCCGACGGCCTGACGGGACATGATGCCTTCCTGCCGGAAAGCGGCAATCGTCGCGGGGTCGAGCCGCTCTGCGCGGCGTACGGACCCGCCGCGGGCGCGGCGATGGCCGCCGCGCTCGACGCCGGCGACCGCCGGGCGATCGGCTTCCATGATCGCCTGAATGTCGGTATCCTCCCCCTGTCCCGGGTGGCCCAGTTCGGCGATCCGGCCACCCTGTTCTTCAACGTCAACACGACGGACGACCTCGCGGAGGCCGACAGGCGGTGGCGACTCGCATCATCTCAGTGATCGGCCGGAAGAACGCGGGCAAGACCACGCTGCTGGTGGCGCTCGCGGCCGAGTACGTGCGCAAGGGGCGGCGCGTGATGACGATCAAGCAGGCCGCCGAGAGCCCCGAGCTGGACCTGCCGGGCAGCGACCGCTTCCGCCACTTCCACGAGGGCAAGGCCGAGCGCTCGCTGCTGGTGACGCCGGACCGGCGCCACCTGGTGGAGCGGGCGCAGGACCCGGGCGACCCGGTGGCGCTGGCCCGCCACTACCTCGACGGCGCCGACATCGTGCTGGTGGAAGGCTTCCAGGCGGCGAGCCTCCCCAAGATCGAGGTGTTCCGGAAGGAAGTCGGCCCCAAGCCGCTCTACGTGGCGGGCGCGCCGAACGCCGGCGAGTGGGTGGCCCTGGTGACCGACGACGAGAAGCTCGACGCCGCCTGCCCGGTGCTCCGCTTCCGCGACACCATGTGGCTGCAGCTGCTGGCCAACCTGGCGTGGGAGAAGGCCCAGGTCCTCTGAGGCCGGCGCCTTCCCCACCCATGCGCCCTCCCCTCCCCGCCCGCGACGCCGCCAACACCATCCAGGCCCACCTCCGCCGCCAGCCCGCGCTCCGCGTGCCGCTGGACGACGCGCTCGACGCCGTGCTGGCCGAGGACATCGTGGCCCCCATCGACATCCCCGCGTGGGCCAATTCGGCCATGGACGGCTATGCCGCCCGGAGCGCGGACGTGCGCGGGGCCACGGCGGAGGCGCCGAAACGGCTCGAGGTGATTGAGCAGATCCCGGCAGGGCAGTTCCCCACCCGGCCGCTCACGCCGGGGACCTGCAGCCGGATCTTCACCGGGGCCCCCGTCCCGGTGGGCGCCGACTGCGTGATCCGCCAGGAGGACACCGACGGCGGGCGCGCGGAGGTGCGGATCACGAGCGACCGGGACGCGGGCAGCAACATCCGGCGGGCGGGCGAGGACCTGCAGAAGGGCGCCACCATCCTCACCGCCGGCTCCCCGCTCGGGCCCGCGGCGCTCGGCCTGCTGGCGTCGGTGGCGGTGGCCACCCCGATGATCTACCGCCGCCCCCGCGTGGCCATCTTCGGCGGTGGCGACGAGATCGTGGACGTGGACCAGCCGGACGAGATCCTGAGCGGGCGGAAGATCGCCAGCTCCAACACGCACACGCTGATGGCGCTGGTGCGCCAGGCGGGGGGCGTGCCGGTGAACCTGGGCATCGCGGCCGACACGCGGGCCAGCGTGCGAGAGCACTTCGAGCGCGCGCGCGCGTGCGACCTCATCGTCAGCTCCGCCGGCGTCAGCGTGGGCGAGCACGACCACGTGCGCGGGGTGCTGGAGGAACTCGGCGCCGAGCTGCTCTTCTGGCGGGTGCGCATGCGGCCGGGGGCGCCGGTGGGGTTCGGGCTGCTGCAGGGGGTGCCGTGGATCGGGCTCCCGGGCAATCCGGTGAGCACCATGGTGACCTTCGAGCTGTTCGTGCGGCCGGCCATCCGGGCGCTGCTGGGCCAGGCGCTGCCGTTCCGGCGCGGCACCACCGTGGAGCTGGCGGTGCCCCTCTCGCTCGGGCCCCGGCTGCAGCACTTCCTCCGGGCCGTGGTGGACGACGCCCCCGCGCCGGGCGGGCTCCGGCCCGCGCGGCTCACGGGGCCGCAGGGCTCCGGCATCCTCACGTCCATGGTGCGCGCCAACGCGCTGCTGGTGATCCCGGAGGACCAGCCGCAGGTGGCCGCCGGCACCCCGGTCCAGGCCCTCCTCCTCGACGACCCCGCGCACCAGGCGGCGCCGCCCTTCTGAGCGCGCTCGACGCCTTCGCCGTCACGGCGCCGGGACTCGAGGCGCTGGCTGCCATGGAGCTGACGGCGCTGGGCCTGGCGCCCGGCGCCACCGAGCCGGGGGGCGTGAGCTTCCGTGCCACACCCGGGGCGCTGGCCCGCGCCAACCTCCAGCTCCGCACCGCCAGCCGCCTCCTGGTGCGCCGCGCCCGCTTCACCGCCCGCGCCATGGGCGAGCTGGAGCGGAAGGCGGGCCAGCTCGACTGGGACGCCTGGCTCCCGCGCGACATGCCGGTGCGCTGGCGGGTCACCAGCAAGAAGTCGCGGCTGTATCACCAGAAGGGGATCGCGGAGCGGCTGGCGCACGCCGCGGGCCGGGCCGTGGCGGCACCCGAGGAAGAGGGCGCGCCTGACGACGAGCTGGGCGGCACCGGGGCGCAGCAGCTGGTGGTGGTGCGGGTGCTGCGCGACGAGCTGACGGTCAGCGTGGATGCCTCCGGCGAGCACCTGCACCGGCGCGGCTATCGCCTGGCCACCGCGAAGGCCCCGCTCCGCGAGACGCTCGCCGCGGCGCTGGTGCTCGCCAGCGCCTGGGATCCCGCCGAGCCACTGGCCGATCCGTTCTGTGGCTCGGGCACCATTGCCATCGAGGCGGCCATGCTGGCGCGGCGGATCCCGCCCGGGCTCGGGCGCGGCTTTGCCTGCGAACGCTGGCCCGGATGGGATGGGGCCCTGGTGCCCGCGCTCCGCGCCGAGCTCCGCGCCGCCATCCTGCCCGGCGCCCGGGCCCCGATCCTGGCGAGCGACCGGGACGCGGGCGCCGTCGAGGCGGCGGCCGGCAACCTGGAGCGGGCGGGCGTGGCCGCCGACGTCACGCTGCGCCGCGCCACCATCTCGGAGTTCGCGCCGTCCGCAGCGCGCGGGGCGCTGGTGAGCAACCCTCCCTGGGGCCTTCGCGTGGGCGAGGCCCGCGCCCTCCGCGACCTCTACGCGCGACTGGGCCAGGTGCTGCGCGAGCGGGCGCCCGGCTGGTCGGCGACGCTGCTCCTGCCGCGCAGCCCGCTCGAGCGGGCCACGGAACTCCCGTGGCAGACGGCGTATACCACACAGGCGGGCGGGGTGGCGGTGCGGATGGTGACCCGGGGGCGGGATCAGGGGTAAGCATCCAATGCGTTGCGGTGCAGGAAGTTAGGTGCCGTTGACGCCGTCCCACCCTGTCTTTATACTGTTGCGCTCGAAGGGGAGTAGCTTGTCCGCGCAAGCGGAGGGCCCATCGTCAAGACTGTCGCGCCCCTGGCGCGGCACGGTGCGGCCAGGCTGACAGGGTATCGTCATCAGAGCGAGACCTTCACTGGAGACCATTCGGGACCGGATCCGTCCGACCCCGGTCTGGCCCAGTGGAGGTCTCGCAATCTTTTTTGGGGGGAACCATCCATGTTGCTCAACAACCTGAAGACCGCGGTCCTGATGGCGGGGCTCATCGCCCTGCTCATGGCGGCCGGCCAACTCCTCGGCGGCGCGCAGGGCCTGGTGCTCGGCTCCATCCTGGGCCTGGGCATGAACTTCGTGATGTACTTCTGGTCCGACAAGCTGGTGCTCAGGATGTACGGCGCGCAGGTGGTGACGGAGCAGGAGGCGCCGGAGCTGTACCGGATGGTGGACCGGCTGCGGCAGCGCGCCGGCCTCCCGATGCCGGTGGTGGCGGTGGCGCGGCAGCAGCAGCCCAACGCCTTCGCCACGGGGCGGAGCCCCTCGCACGCGGTGGTGGCGGTGACCACGGGGATCCTGCAGATGATGCCGCAGGACGAGCTCGAGGGCGTCATCGCGCACGAGCTGGCGCACATCAAGAACCGCGACATGCTCATCAGCACGGTGGCGGCGGGCATCGCGGGCATGATCGGCAACCTGCCGTGGCTGCTGATGTTCATGGGCGGCCGGAGCGACGACGAGGGCGCAACCCGCTCGGCGAGCTGGCCCTGGTGATCCTGGCGCCGATCGCGGCCATGCTGATCCAGTTCGCCATCTCGCGCCAGCGCGAGTTCGAGGCGGACCGGGTGGGCGCCGAGATCCTGGGGCGGCCCATGCCGCTGGCGCAGGCGCTCCGCCGCCTCGACTACATGGCGCACCAGATCCCGATGAACATCCCGCCGGCGGCCGCGCCGCTGGCGCAGGTGAACCCGCTCTCGGCCATGGGCGGCGGCATGATGAAGCTCTTCAGCACCCACCCGCCCACCGAGGAGCGGGTGGCGCGCCTCGAGGCGATGGCGGCCGGGCGCTGAGTGACGACGCACTCGCCGCTGGTCTGGGGGACCTTCTCGGTCCTGGTCGGTACGCTGATGGTCCTGGACCTCGGGGTCCTCAACCGGCGGTCGCACATCCTCTCGCAGAAGGAAGCGCTGACCTGGAGCGCCAGCATCGTCACCCTGGCGCTCCTCTTCGGCGGCTTCCTGTGGTGGCAGACCTCCCCGAAGACGGCGCTCGAGTACTACGCGGGCTACCTGATCGAGCTGTCGCTGTCGGTGGACAACCTGTTCGTCTTCCTCCTCATCTTCCAGTACTTCGCGGTGCCGGCGGAGCTGCAGCCGCGGGTGCTCAAGTGGGGCATCTTCGGCGCCATCGTGATGCGCGCCGTCATGATCGCGGCGGGCGCACTGCTGCTGCAGCAGTTCACCTGGATCGTGTACGTCTTCGGCGGGATCCTGATCGTCACCGGGCTCAAGATGTTCCGTTCCGAGGACACCCGGATCGAGCCGGAGCAGAACCCGCTGGTGAAGCTGGCGCGGAAGCTCATCCCCGTGACGCCCGCGTACGAGGAAAACCACTTCTTCATCCGGAACGCGCGCGGGGCGCTGTTCGCCACGCCGCTCTTCCTGGTGCTGCTGGTGGTGGAGTGGAGCGACGTGGTCTTCGCCATCGACAGCATCCCGGCGGTGTTTGCGGTGACCCGTGACCCGTTCGTGGTGTATTCGTCGAACCTGTTCGCCATCCTGGGGCTGCGGGCGCTGTTCTTCGTGCTGGCGGGGGCGATGGACCGGGTCCACTACCTCAAGCCCGGCGTGGCGCTGATCCTGCTCTTCGTGGGCGCCAAGATGGTGGCGAGCGCGTGGATCCATCCGTCAACCGTGCTGTCGCTCGCGGTCATCGTGACGATCCTCGCTGGCGCGGTGGTCCTCTCGCTGCTGCGGCCCCGGGTGGACGCCTGAGCTAGCGCCGGGCGGCGCTCGGACGCCCCGAGCGCCGCCCCCCTCCCGCACGGGCGCCCGCCCGCCGAGTATTCAGCATCTCCAATCGGGATTCCATGGACGACCTCTGGCGGGGGACGACCGCCCTCGTCACGGGGGCGTCGCGCGGCATCGGGGCGAGCTTCGCCACGGCGCTCGCCGCGCGTGGGGTGCGGGTGGTGCTGGTGGCGCGCACGGCCGCGGCGCTGGAGGAGGTGGCCGGGGCGGTGCGCTCGGCGGGCGGCACGGCCGACGTGATCGCGCTGGACCTGGCGCAGCCGGGGGCGCCGGCGGCGCTCGAGGCGGAGGTGGCGCGGCGCGGGCTCACGGTGGATCACCTGGTGAACAACGCGGGCGTGGGGCCGCAGGGGCTCTTCCACCAGCTCCCCGCGGCGGCGCACCTGCCGACCATCGACGTGAACGTGCGCGCGGTGACCGAGCTGGCGGCGCGGTTCCTGCCGGGCATGGTGGCGCGGCGCCGCGGCGGGATCATCAACGTGGCGAGCACGGCGGCGTGGCAGGGGCTGCAGTGGATCCCGGTGTACTCGGGCAGCAAGGCCTTCGTGATCACCTGGAGCGAGGCGGTGTGGGTGTCGCTCCGGGGGCGCGGGGTGCGGTGCCTGGCGGTGTCGCCGGGGCCGGTGGCCACGCCCTTCTTCGAGCACAACCAGCTGGACGTGCCGCTGCCCGGCTGGCTGATGCAGTCGCCGGACACGGTGGTGCGGGCGGCGCTCCGCGCCTATGAGCGGGACGCCTGCCACGTGCTGCCCCACCCCGCCTTCCGCCTGCTGGCCTGGGGCACGCGCCTGGCGCCGCGCTGGCTCGCGGCGCGGCTGGGCGGCTGGTACGGCGCGCCGACGTCACCCTCGACCCCTCCCTCATGAGCCTCCCCGAGAAGCTGGGCCTGCACCGCCCCGAGCTCCGCGCCTGGGCGATGTACGACTGGGCCAACTCCGCCATGGTGACGACGATCGTCACGGCGGTCTTCCCCATCTACTTCGCCAAGGTGGCGGCGGCGGGGATGGAACCCGCCCTCGCCACCCAGCGGCTGGCGGATGCCACGACCATCGGGCTCGGCATCATCGCGGTGCTCTCGCCCATCATGGGGGCGCTGGCGGACCGGGCGGGGCTCAAGAAGCGGCTGCTGGCCGTCTCGCTCATCATCGGGGTGATCGCCGTCGGCCTCATGTGGTTCATCCAGCGGGGCGACTGGCAGCTGGCGCTGCTGCTGTTCATCGTGGCCAACATCGCGGTGAACGCGAGCTACGTCTGCTACGACTCCTTCCTGCCACACATCGCTGCGCCCGACGAGATGGACCGGGTGTCCACGGCGGGCTACGCGCTGGGGTATGTGGGGGGCGGGATCCTGCTGGCGCTCAACCTGGCGTGGATCATGAAGCCGGAGTGGTTCTTCCTCCCGCACGGGGACGGCCTCACGCCCGCGCAGGCCACGCTGCCGACCCGGCTGGCGTTCGTGTCGGTGGCGGTGTGGTGGCTGGTGTTCTCGCTGCCGCTCTTCCGCGACGTGCCGGAGCCGCCGGCCACGGGAAGCGGGCGGGTGGCTCTCGGGGAGACGCTCCGCGAGCTCGGCCAGACGTTCCGGCGACTCGGGCAGTTCCGGCAGGCGGTGCTGATGCTGGTGGCGTTCCTGATCTACAACGACGGGATCGGGACGATCATCCGGATGGCGACGATCTACGGCACCGAGCTCGGCATCGGGCAGGGGGCGCTGATCGGGGCGATCATGATCGTGCAGTTCGTGGGGATCCCGTTCGCGTTCCTGTTCGGCGCGTTTGCCCACAAGATCGGCGCCAAGCGGGCCATCTTCCTGGGACTCGTGGTGTACGGGATCATCAGCATCGTGGGCTACTACATGACCACGGCGACGCACTTCTTCATCCTGGCGCTGCTGGTGGGGATGGTCCAGGGCGGGACGCAGGCGCTGTCGCGCTCCCTCTTTGCCAGCATGATCCCGCGGGAGCGCTCGGCGGAGTTCTTCGGGTTCTTCGCGGTGGTGGAGAAGTTCGCGGGGATCTTCGGGCCGCTGGTGTTTGCGCGGGTGATCGGGGCCACCGGCTCGAGCCGGGCGGCGATCCTGGCCATCGTGGCGTTCTTCGTGGTGGGCGGGGCCCTGCTCCACTTCGTGAACGTGGAGGAGGGACAGCGGGCGGCGCGGGCGGCGGAGGGGGCGGCGGCCGGGTGAGGGGCCGGAGGGGGCCGAGTAGACTCGGCCCTTGTGGACGGTGTGCGAGACCGGGCCGTAGGGGCCGGCCGTGGCCGGCCCATAGGTGCGGCGGGGTCTTGTGGGGCGGCCGGGCCCGGCGGTAGGTTCAGGCCATGACGCTCGCCACGGCCACCACCAAGCGCATGACCAAGCCCCTCCGCACGCGCGGCGAGCGACGGACAGCCTGAGCACACCCTGCTGACTGGCTACGACGCCCCGCCGCGAACACCGGCGGGGCTTTTGTTTACCACCGAGGCACCGTGATCGACCCGATCGAACTCACGAAGGAACTGGTGCGGCTGGAGACCCCGACGGGCGCCGAGGGCCCGGCCGTGGACCTGCTCGACGGCCTGCTCCGGAAACTCGGCTACCAGGTGACCCGCCAGCCGGTGAGCCCGGGGCGGGACAACCTCTACGCCTATCGGGAGCCGCCGGCGGTGGTGTTCTCCACCCACCTCGACTGCGTGCCGCCGTACGTGCCGCTCCGCGAGGACGCGACGCACCTGCACGGCCGGGGGAGCTGCGACGCCAAGGGCCTGGCCGCGGCGCAGCTGGCGGCGGCCGAGCGCCTGGCCGCGCTGGGCGAGCGGCGGGTGGGCCTCCTCTTCGTGGTGGGCGAGGAAAACGGGTCCGATGGCGCGCTGGCCGCCGCCGACCTGGCGCCGCGGGGCCGCTTCCTGATCAACGGCGAGCCGACGGAGAACCAGCTGTCGCTGGGGCAGAAGGGCTCGCTCAAGATCGTGCTCACGGCGGAGGGGCGCGCGGCGCACTCCGGCTACCCGGAGCTCGGCCGGAGCGCCATCCTGCCGATCCTCGACACCATTGCGCGGCTCCGCGCCATGGAGCTACCGACCGACCCGCTGCTCGGGCAGGGGACGCTCAACGTGGGCGTGATCCACGGCGGCGTGGCACCCAACGTGGTGCCGCCCTCGGCCCGGGCGGAGCTGCTGATGCGGCTGGTGGGCCCCTCGGATGCGCTGCGGCAGCAGATGGCGGCGCTGGTGCCGGAGGACGTGACGGTGGAGTTCCTGGTGGAGCTCCCCTACTTCAAGAACACCAACCCGCCCCCGCCCGGCTGGGCCACCACGGTGGTGAGCTACGCCAGCGACCTGCCCTTCTACGAGGGCTGGGGCGAGCGCTACCAGCTGGGCCCCGGCACCATTCGCGTGGCGCACACCAGCGAGGAGCGGATCGCCAAGGCCGAGCTGCTCGAGGGAGTGGAACTGTACGTCCGCCTGGCGCGCGAGCTGCTCGCGCGCCCGTCCTGAACCCCACCGACGACGATGTCCGCCAAGATCCCCGTCACCATCCTCGGTGCCACCGGCACCGTGGGCCAGAAGTTCGTCCGGCTGCTCGCGGACCATCCGCAGTTCGAGATCGCCTCGGTGGCGGCCTCGGCCCAGAGCGCCGGGAAGCGCTACGGCGACATCGTGCGCTGGCGCGAGGGCACGCCGCTGCCGGAGCGCGTGGCGGCCATGACCGTGACCCGCGCCGAGCCCGGGATCCCGGGCCGCATCGCCTTCTCGGCCATCGAGGCGGACATCGCGGGGGAGGTGGAGCAGGCCTTCGCGCGGGCGGGCGTGTACGTGGTGACCAACACCAAGACGCACCGGATGGACCCGGACGTGCCGCTCCTCATTCCTGAGGTGAACCCCGACCACCTGGGCCTCCTCGAGGGGCAGCAGCGGAAGCACGGCTGGACCGGCGGCATCGTGGCCAACCCCAACTGCTCCACGGCCGGCCTGGTGCTCGGCGTGGCGCCGCTCGAGCGGGCGTTCGGGATCGAGAAGCTGTTCGTGGCCACCATGCAGGCGGTGAGCGGCGCGGGGTACCCGGGCGTGGCGTCGCTCGACGCGCTGGGCAACGTCATCCCGCACATCGGCGGCGAAGAAGAGAAGATGGAGCAGGAGACGCGGAAGATCTTCGGCACCATGAGCCCGGGCGGCGTGCGGGAGGCGGCGATCGGCGTGAGCGCGCACACCAACCGGGTACCGGTCATTGATGGGCACCTCGAGGTGGTGTCGCTCGGCTTCGGGCGGCGGGTGTCGCCGGAGGAGGCGATTGCCGCGATCCAGGCGTACCGGGCGCCCGCCGAAGTGGCGGCGCTGCATTCCACGCCGGCACTTCCGGTCGAGTACGATGCGCGCCCGGACCGGCCGCAGTCGCGGCTCGACATCGAGCGCGGGAACGGGATGACGGTGACGGTGGGGCGGGTGCGGCCGTGCCCGCTGCTGGACCTGCGGCTCGTGCTCCTGTCGCACAACACCATCCGCGGGGCGGCGGGGGCGGCGGTGCAGAACGCAGAACTGCTCGTGGCGCGGGGGTTGGTGCGGTAGCGTGGGGGGAGGAGCGTCGGACAGGCGCGCGCCTGCGCGCTCAACGCTGAGGCGCAGAGGACGCAGAGGGGCGCGGAGGACAACGAGAAGTGCTACTTGGGGAAGTACGCTCGGCGACCATGTCTCCGCGCCCTCCGCGTCCTCCGCGCCTCTGCGTTGAGTCACACCGCCGCCCGTCCCCCGCTGGATGACGGCGACGCACTGTAGGAGGTGAGCATGCGCATCCTGCTCGTGGGCCATGGCAAGATGAACCGCGCCGTCGAGCGGCTGGCGCGGGAGCGGGGGCACGTGGTCGTCGGGGTGATCGAGGCGGCGCAGAACGCCGGAGGGGGCGGGATCACGGCGGCGACGGCCGCGGGGGCGGATGTGGCCGTCGAGTTCACGCGGCCCGAGGTGGCCGCGGGCAACCTCCTCCGCCTTGCGGAACTCGGGGTGCCCACGGTGACGGGGACCACCGGCTGGCTGGGGGAGCTGCCGCTGGTCCGCCCCGCCGTGGAGCGGGCGGGCAGTGCGCTGCTCCACAGCGCCAACTTCTCGATCGGGGTGCAGCTCTTCTTCCGCGCGGCGCAGGAGCTGGCGCGGCGGTTTGCGGGCCGGGCGGAGTTCGGCGGGTTCGTCACGGAGACGCACCACGCGGCCAAGCTCGATGCGCCCAGCGGCACCGCGCTCCGGCTGGTGGACTGGCTGGCCGAGGGAGACCCGGCCCGCACCTGGCCCATCACCAGCATCCGGGGGGGCCACGTGCCCGGCACCCATGCGGTGGTGCTCGACGCGGCGTTCGAGCAGGTGCGCCTGGTGCACGAGGCGCGGAGCCGCGAGGTGTTTGCCGCCGGGGCGCTGGCCGCCGCGGAATGGCTGCCGGGACGGCGCGGCGTGTTCACCTTCGACCAGATGCTCTTCGGGGAGGGCCCATGACGACGACACTCAGGGGGCTCGGCACGGCGCTGGTGACGCCGTTCCTGCCGGACGGGGCCGTGGACGTCGAGGCGCTCCGCAAGTTCGTGGCGTGGCAGGTGGAGGAAGGCGCGGACTTCCTGGTTCCCTCTGGCAGCACTGGTGAGGCGCAGACGCTCTCGACGGAAGAGCGGCAGCTGGTGGTGCGCACGGTGGTGGAGGTGGCGGACGGGCGGGTGCCGGTCATGGCGGGCGCGAGCTCCAACGACACCCGCGAGGCCGTGGCCGAGGCACGGCGGATGGCGTCGCTCGGCGTCACCTGGGTCCTGTCGGCCACGCCGTACTACAACAAGCCCACGCCCGAGGGGCTGGTGCAGCACTTCACGGCGGTGGCCGACGCGTGCCCGGTGCCCGTCTGCCTCTACAACGTGCCGGGCCGCACGGCGGTGAACCTGAAGCCGGACGCCGTGCTCCGCCTGGCGGACCACGACAACATCACCGGCATCAAGGAATCCTCCGGCGACCTGGCGCAGGTGCAGCACCTGCTGCTCGGCCGGCCCGACGGGTTCGCCGTGCTCTCGGGCGAGGACTGGATGACGCTCGCCATCCTCGCCGCCGGCGGTGACGGCCTCGTGTCGGTGGCCGGCAACGAGATCCCGGGCCTGATGCGCCACCTGGTGCACTCGGCACTCCGCGGGGAGGTGGCGGAAGCGCGCGAGATCCTCTTCGGCGTGCTGCCGCTGCTCGAGGCCAACTTCCTCGAGACCAACCCCGCGCCCGTGAAGCACGCACTCTCCCTCATGGGACGGATGCACGACGTGCTCCGGCTGCCGCTCGTTCCCCTCTCGGCCTCGCGCCGGGCGCCGCTGGTGGCGGCGCTGCGCGCGGCCGGCGTTGACCTCCCGCAGGGAGCCGCCCCATGAGCGCCACGCTCCGCAAGGCCATCCGCGAGTACCTCAAGAAGATTCCCACCGGTCACGAGGAGAACGCCCGCCGCGTGGTCAACGACCTGCGGGTGGGCCTCAACGCCGGCACCATCCGCGCCGCCGAGCGGGGCGAGGACGGCACCTGGGTGGTGAACAGCTGGGTCAAGGAAGGGATCCTGCTGGCCTTCCGGCTGGGGAAACTGCGGCCCATCGGGGAGGGGAGCGTGCAGCCGTACTTCGACAAGGACAGCTGGCCGATCAAGCCGCTCACGCTGGGGCACGGGGTGCGGGTGGTGCCGGGCGGGACCTCGATCCGTGACGGCAGCTACGTGGCGCCCGGCGTGGTGGTGATCCCGCCATCGTTCATCAACGTGGGTGCCTACGTGGACGCGGGCACCATGGTGGACAGCCATGCGCTGGTGGGCTCGTGCGCGCAGATCGGCCGGCGCGTGCACATCTCCGCGGGGGCGCAGGTGGGCGGGGTGCTGGAGCCGGCGGGCGCCATGCCGGTGATCGTGGAGGACGACGTGATGCTGGGCGGGAACACCGGTGTGTTCGAGGGGGTGATCATCCGGGAGCGCGCGGTGCTGGCACCGGGCACCATCCTCTCCGGCGGCACCGTGGTGTACGACCTGGTGAAGGACACCACCTACCGCCGCGACGGGGAGGTGCCGCTCGAGATCCCCGCCGGCGCCGTGGTGGTGCCGGGGACGCGCCCGGTGAAGAGCGGCCCCGGCAAGAAGCTCGGCATTGCGCTCTACGCGCCGGTCATCGTCAAGTATCGCGACGAGAAGACCGACGCGGCGCTGCAGCTCGAGGAGTTGCTCCGGTAGCGCGGGCTACTGGATGGTCACCCCACCGAAGAACGCCGTCGGGTTGCCGACGAAGGCGTCGAACCGGAGCGACGCGTTGTAGTTCCCCGGCGCGAGCGCCGGGAGCCCCACCTGGAAGCTGTTGCAGAGCGAGGCGCAGACGCTCCCGGCCTGCACCGTCGCCGCCACCTCCGCCCAGGGGCGAGAAGATCACGCTGAACGGCCCCGGCATGTTGAGGCCGTTGACCACGAAGGTGTGGCTTTGCCCCACGGTGAAGGTGCCCCCGATGCCGCTCGGGATCTGGTAGCGGGGATAGCGCCAGGCGCGCAGCACCCGGCTGCTGCTGCGGCCGCGGGCGGAGAAGTTCACCGTCACGTACGCGGTGTCGTCCACCGGGCTGACGGGGGCGTACCCCGCAGAATAGACCTTGGTGGGCAGGCGGAAATAGAGCGACGCCTGGTTCTCGAGGCCGAAGTTGAGGCCGGGCACCGAGCCTGGCGTGAAGACGCTGTCCACGGTCACCCCGTCCCCATCCACGCTCAGGGTGAGGCTGGCCGGCCCCGCGCCGGGCGGGAGGCCGTAGACGTCGAGCTTGATGGAGTCGCCGGCGCGGATGGCGTACCCGGGCGCCCCGCCGAAGTCGAAGTTGGTGAAGCCGAGCACTTCGGGCTGGAAGGCGAAGTAGGTGGTGTCGGCCGAGGTGGTGGTGTCGCCGTTGACGATCACGCGCACGCGCCCGCGCTGCGGCCGGGTGCCCAGGGGGTAGTTCCAGGGCAGGTCCACGGTAAGCTGAGTGGTGGTCGCGGCCGTGACCTGCATGGGGAAGGTGGTCTTGTCGCAGAACGACCCGCAGTTGACCAGTTCCACCTGGTTCTCGGCCAGCACGGTGCTGAAGCCGGTGCCGGTGATGGTCATCGACTCGCCGAGGAAGGGGAGCGTCGGGGACCAGTCGGTGATGGTCGGTCCCCACCGCCCCCGCCGCCGCCCCCGCCTCCCCCCCGCCATTCGGTCCGGTGCCGCCCCCGCCGCAGGCGGCCACGAGGGCCGCCGTCAGACAGAGTGACGCCACGGCTTGCCTGATCGGCCGGTTCCCGGTATCGGTAGGAGGACGCTCGTCGCCGGGGGCCGGGGGCGCCGGCCGGAGGCGCCGGCGGGGCCGGCGTGGTGAGGGGCGGCAGCAGCAGGGCCCGCGCCCGGGCGGACCTGAGGGGGGGTTCGGTGCTCATCGCAACAGACCTCGCTTCGGGAAATGACCGGGGCCGGCATCCCTGGCCGGCCGAGGATTCCCAGTAGGCGCAGAACCCGGCCCGATCCTGACATGACCGCTCCTCCCCCCGCCGACGGCACCATCACCGACCTGCTCCTCGCCTGGGGCGCGGGGCGGAGCGAGGCGCTGGACGAGGTGATGCCGCTCCTCTACGAGGCCATGCGACGCCTCGCGGCGCGCCAGCTGGCGGGGGAGAAGGCCGGACACACCCTGTCGCCCACGGCGCTGGTGAACGAGGCGTGGCTCCGGCTGGTGGACCAGGGCCGGGTGGGAATCCAGGACCGTGGGCACTTCCTGGCGATCGTGAGCCGCACCATGCGGCGCATCCTCGTGGACCACGCGCGGCGGCGGATGGCGGGCAAGCGGGTGGTCCCGGCCCTCCACACCTTCGACCTGGCCGAGGCGGCGACGGCGGACGAGTGGGCGGTGACGGTGATCGCGCTCGAGGACGCGCTGGCCCGGCTCGCCACGATCGACGACCGGATGCACCGGGTGGTGGAGTGCCGCTTCTTCGGCGGGCTCACCGAGGAGGAGACCGCCGCGATTCTCGGCGTCACCGCGCGCACGGTGCACCGCGACTGGCTCAAGGCGCGGAGCTGGCTGCAGCTCGCGCTGGAGGGCGCATGACCCCGCCCGACGACGCGCGCTGGCGCCGCGCCTCCGCCCTGGTGGACGAGCTGCTCGACCTGCCCGTTGCGGAGCGGGAGTCCCGGCTCGCCGCCCGCGCGGCCGGTGATGCCACCCTGGCGGCGGATGTCCGCGCCTGGCTGGCCGCGCTGGAGCGCGACACCGGACTCCCCGCCGAGTGCCCGCTGCCGCCGGAGGGACTGGCGCGGGTGGGCCAGCTGGCCCCGGGCACCCGGCTCGGGCCGTGGCGGGTGGTCGAGGTGGCCGGCACCGGCGGGATGGGCACGGTGTACGCCGCGGAGCGCGCTGATGGCGCCTTCGAGAAGCGGGTGGCGCTCAAGGTGACGAGCACGGCGCTGGTGGCCGAGCGGGTGGGGCGGCGATTCCTGGCGGAACGGTCCATCCTGGCCGGGCTCGAGCACCCGAACATCGCGCAGCTGCTCGACGCCGGCGTCACCGACGACGGGCAGCCCTGGTACGCCATGGAGTTCGTGGCGGGCGAACCGCTGGACCAGTGGTGCGCGCGGCAGGCCCCCGACCTGGCCACGCGGCTCCGGCTGTTCCGGCAGGTGCTGGCCGCCGTGATGCACGCGCACCGGCGCCTGGTGGTGCATCGCGACCTCAAGCCCTCCAACGTGCTCGTCACCCCCGACGGCACCGCCAAGCTGCTCGACTTCGGCATCGCCCGGCTCCTCTCCCCCGACGGGGCCGGCGACGACGGCACCGCCACGGTGGACGCCATGCGGACGCCGGCCTACGCCAGCCCCGAGCAGATCCAGGGCGGGGAGCCGACGGTGGCCACCGACATCTATTCGTTAGGCGTGATGCTGTACGAGCTGGTGACCGGGCGGCGGCCCTTCAGCGGGAGCGGCAGCGTGCACGCCCTCGAGGCCGCGATCCTGTCGGCGGAGCCGCCCGCCCCCTCGGCGGTGGCCCCGCCCCCGCTCCGGCGCGCCCTCCGGGGGGACCTCGACGCCATCATCCTCACCGCCATCGCCAAGGCCCCGGCGCGCCGCTATCCCTCGGTGGAAGCGCTCGACGGGGACCTGGCCGCGTTCCTGGGTGGCCTGCCGGTGCGGGCGCGCCCGGATAGCTGGGGCTACCGGAGCGGGCTATTCCTGCGCCGGCACTGGGCGGCGGTGACGGTGGGCGCGCTCGCCGCGACGGCGCTGGTGGTGCTCACGGTGGTGGCCCAGGTGCAGGCGGGTCGCGCCAGGCGGGAGGCCCAGCGCGCGGAGGAGGTGGCGGGCTTCCTGGTGGGCCTGCTGGAGCTCCCCTACCCGTACGACTCGGGGGGCGGCAGCGGCTCGCTCCGGGCGCTGCTCGACGCGGGCCTGGCGAAGGTGGACTCGCTGGAACGGGCGGGCCGGCCGGTGGACGTGGAGGTCCTCGAGGCGCTCACCCTCGGCTATTCCGGCCTCTCGGCCCACACGCAGGCGGGCCAGGTGGCGCGCCGGGCGCTGGCGCAGCAGCTCCGGGCCCGGGCGCCGGACACGAGCCTCATCGACAGCCGGATGCTCCTCGGCGTGGAGCTGATGCTGGCCGGGGAGGAGCGGGAGGCGCGGACGGAGGTGACGGCGGCGCTGGCCACCGCGGCGCGGGTCCTGGGCCCGGCGCACGTGCGGGTGGCGCAGCTGCAGGTGACGCTCGCGGGCATCGAGCGGCGGCTCGGCAACCTCGACGCGGCGGAGCGGGCCGCGAGCGCCGGCATCGCCATCCTCGAGCGCGACCCGGTGGGGGCGCGCATCGCGCTGGCGCATGCCCACAACCACCGCGGCCACATCGCGCTGGAACGCGGTGACCTGGCCCGCGCCGAGGCGGAGCATCGCCGTGCGCTGGCCATCCGCGAACGGGTGGGCGCCAGCCCGCTCGAGGTGGCCACGAGCCTCTCCAACCTGGCCGTGGTGGTGGCGGAGGCGGGGCGGGTCGCGGAGGGCGAGTCGCTGCTGGCGCGCGCCTGGGGCATCAAGGCGCCCCTGCTCGACTCGCTGAGCCCCGAGCTGAGCGACGAGATCCGCAACGCCTCGCGCGTGGCCCTGCTCGGCGGCGACGCGCCCCGGGCCCTGGCCCTGGCCCGCTCCGCGCTGGCCCGCTACGAGGCGCGGGCGCCGAGCGCCCACTGGCGGCTGGTGCCCGTGCACGTGGAGCTGGCGGAAGCGCTGCTCGCCACCGGCGCCCGGCCGGAGGCGGCCCGCTGGTTCCAGGTGGCGCTCGACACCCTGGCCCGCGCGGTGGACGGGCCCGCCGCCCTCCGCGCCCGCGCGCTCGCCGGCCTGGCCGCCACGGCCCGCGCCGACGGCCATCGCGGCGCGGCCGAGGCGTGGGCTCGGCGCTGCCGGGAGGAATACGAGGCCCTCGGCCGCCCGGCGGGGCCCTGCGCCGCCGGGAGCTGAGCCCGGCTATCTTGCGAGGCGGCCGCAGCACCCCGACCCTCGACCCCATCCCCCCATGCCCGCCCACACCCATTACCTCTGGTTCCACACCCGGCAGCGCCAGGAGATCATCGACATCACCGACGAGGTGAGCGCGCAGGTCCGGGCCAGCGGCATCAGGGAAGGTTACGTGCTGGTCTCCGCCATGCACATCAGCGCCTCGGTGTTCGTCAACGACCACGAGTCGGGGCTGTGGCACGACATCCTGCACTGGCTGGAGCACACCATCGCGCCGTGGGATCCCGGGCGCTACCGGCACAACGAGACCGGCGAGGACAACGCCGCGGCCCACCTCAGGAGCCTCACGATGGGACACGAGGTGATCGTCCCCGTCACCGCCGGCGCGCTGGACCTCGGCCCCTGGCAGCGGGTGTTCTATGGCGAGTGGGACGGGCAACGGCGCAAGCGGGTGATCATCAAGGTGCTCGGCGAGCGCTGACCGGGGGCGACCGGCCGCGCCGGACAGACGACAGCGGGGGGAGCGGGGCGCGACGGCGCCCTGCTCCCCCCGTTGCTGTCAGGCAGCGACAGCTCAGGGCGCGGCGACGGTCACCGCCGGCAGGGTCACCACCCCGGTGGACGGCTCCACGCGGAGGGCGCGTCCCGTCGCCGGGAGCCGCACCGCGCCGCCACGGGCAAAGCTCAGGATCTCCCCCGTGGCCGCATCGCGGATGACGGCCATGGGATAGGCGGGATTCCAGCGCACCTCGGTGCCGCCCGCCGTGGCCGTGGCCGAGATGGCGGCGGCCGGCAGCGGCTGTCCCGGGGCGCGAATGGCCGACTGCCGCGCCGTCAGCCCCTTCCCCACCAGCCGAAGCCCGGCAAGGCGTGCGCGCTCACCCGCGGAGAGCGGGACGACGTAGGCGAAGTGGTACTCGTCGCCCTGCGGCAGGTCGGGGACCAGGTCGCCGGCGAAGGAGAAGCTGAAGAGGCGGTTCCCGGCGGCGTCCACGCCCTCCACCTGGTGCGGGCCGGGCACGGCGGGCATGCGGGCCGGCGCATCCACCACGAGGCCGGGCTCCAGGATGACGCTGCCGTTGCGGACCCGGCCCCACACCAGAAGCCCCGGCTCCGACCGCCCGGCCGCCACCGCGGGTGAGCTGCCGCGGTAGTTCAGGATGGCGCTGTAGTTGTAGTCGCTGATCCAGTCGGGATCGCAGTAGCCCATCACGTCGTGGTAGATCCCCGGCGACTTGAGCAGCATGGTCCCCATGTCGAGCCCCCACGCGCCGATGCTCGCCTGGAAGCTCGGCGTCGAGTAGGACGGGGGGTAGCTGCCGTCCACGCCGCCCGGGTTGCCGCAGGGCGCGTGCAGCCGGCCGAAGTTGTGCCCCAGCTCGTGCGCGATCACCGAGGGGGCCGAGTTGGGCTTGTCCCAGGCGATCGACGCCGGCAGCCCCACGTAACCGAGCCCCGCGATCCCGCCGCCGTAGGTGACCTGCAGGATCCCGACGTAGTGGCGCGTGCCGCCCTCGTTGGTCCGCAGGGCCTGGATCTCCCCCAGGGTCTGGGACCAGGCGCCGTTGGAGTCGTTGGAGACGAACGCGGGCGCGTTGGTGGTGTAGGCCCCGCGCACGTTCATGCTCACCGCGCCCAGCGGGAGGAGGCGCTGCGTGAAGCCGAAGAGCGAGTCGGCGTTGCTGTTGGAGACCGCGCCGGTCAGGTTGTTGACCGACTGCCGGACCGGCACGAAGCGGAACAGCAGCTGCGCCACCGGCTGCACCGCCACGGCGGTCGTGCCGCTCGCGGGCCAGGTGTTGTCGCTCTTGTCGGATTCCGGGGTCTCGTCGTCCGGGTCCACGACCACGGTGAAGCTGAGGCCCTGCACCACGCGGGCGGCGGGGAGCAGCGCGTTCCACGAGTGGGTCAGCTGGGCGGTGTCCACCGTGGTGGGCACGGTGGCCACGCCCGGGGTGACGTCGATGGAGTCGACCAGCGTGGACGCGGCATAGAGCCGCACCCGCACCCTGGGCGCGGGGACGCCGGCCGCCGTGGCGGTGGGGAAGATGCGGAGCACCGCCGCCCGGTCCGCCACCATGGGGACCGAGTTGTTGGCGCGCTGGATGGACTGCACCACGGTGTACCCCGCGACGCTCACGTTGGCGGTGGGCGCGGGGCCGCCGGCGTAGCTCACCTGCAGCAGGCCGGTGTCACGGGCGGCCAGGATGGCCGTGTCCACCGCCACCGCGGGGGTCCAGGTCTGGCCCTGGGCCATCACGTAGCGGGCCCGCACCTCGTAGGCGCCGGCGGGGAGGTCGGTGAGGTGCGTGGTGCCGGTGAGGGCCTGCGTGGAGCCGTCGGGCGCGGTGAGCGTCACGCGGGCGCTGGCGCCGCCGGGCAGGCCGGTGATGTCCACGTCGAGCACCGCCCTGGCGGACGGCTCGGTGCCGCCACCGCCGCCGCAGGCCGCCGCAGCGCCGAGCCACAGGCACGCCAGCGCACGCCGCCGGCCAGCACGGGAAGTCACCACGCACACCTCCGGGAACGCATTGCGCTCGGATCGGGGGAAGCCCACCACCACGGGGGTGCCGGGGCGATGGGCTTCCCAATATATCGGCATTCAGGGGGGAGACACTGAGCGGCCGGGCCGCCGGGCTCCTGGTGCAATCTGGCGCCGGCGGGCGGGCCGGGCTGTGGCGCCAGTCACGCGCGCCAAGTGCAACGGCCGGAACGAGTTAGGCGGGGATGGGGCTGGCGGACTCGTCGCCCGGGCGGGGGGGCGCGCCGGCGCCCGGCGGGGGGCCCACCACGCGGTTGCGGCCGGAGTTCTTGGCCTCGAACAGCCGCGCGTCAGCGGTGTCGAGCAGGTCCTCGGCCTGGGTGCCGTCCACGCCGTAGACGGCCACCCCGGCGCTGATGGTCACGTGCACGATCTCGGGGCGGCGCGGCAGCGACAGCGGCAGCTCTTCCACCTGGCGCCGCAGCGCCTCCACCCGTTCCACCGCGCTGGCCGGGTCCATGCCGGGGAAGAGCGCCACGAACTCCTCGCCGCCGTAGCGCACCACGATGTCGCTCTGGCGGATGGTGCCCTGGAGGGCGTGGGCCACCGTGCGGAGCGCCACGTCGCCGGAGGCGTGGCCGTAGGTGTCGTTGAAGCGCTTGAAGTAGTCCACGTCGATCATGGCCAGCGCCACCGGCTGCCGGTAGCGCCGCGCCCGCGAGAGCTCCGCCTCCACCCGCTCGTCGAACCAGCTCCGGTTGGGGAGCCCCGTCAGGCGGTCGCTGCGGGACTGGCGGCGGAGCCGCTGGCTCCGGATGATGAGCGCCGCGGCCAGGATGGCCATCACCAGCAGGAGCAGGAGCCGCGAGATCTGGGTGGCCCAGTCGAAGGCGCCGTAGCCGTGGACCTCGAGCGCCGGGTCGTGCAGGTCGAAGTAGTGCGCGGCGATGAGCACCAGCGCGCCGTACTGCAGGATGGCCGCGAGGCCCGCCGAGAGGCTCACGCGCGCATCGTAGCGGAGCGCCGTGGCGCCGATGGCGATGAAGTACACCTCGAACAGCAGCCGGCTGTTGGTGGTGGTGATGGGCTGGCCGAAGAGCAGGAACGAGCCGAGCCCGGCGCTCACCAGGGTGACGTCGAGCAGGCTCGTGGCCAGGCCCATCCAGGGCCGGTAGAAATCGTGCCGCAGCAGCAGCTGCACCAGCAGCGAGGCCAGGAACGCCACCACCGTCACCACGAGCCCGATCATCCCCGCCACGAGGTTGGGGTCGAGGATGATGTTGATGACGGGGATGGGGACCAGCAGCATGATGAGCAGCGTCCGCACCCGCGCCACGATGAGCTCACCCTCGGCGCCCGCATCCACCTGCAGCGGGTCCGGCGGCGCGAGCAGGCGCTTCCAGGCGGGGACGTGCGGCGCGGCCTGGGTCAGGTCGGGAACGACCATGGCCCGGGACTGCCGGCGCGAGTGCTGGTAGGCGATGGACACGCGGCGCTACATCAGCCGGTACTTGGGCCCGCTGCCGCCCTCACGGGGCGTCCAGCGGGGGCCCAGGACGTCGGTGGCCTTGCAGTCCACGCAGTTGGGCGCGTTGATGCGGAGGCCGTCGGCGGTGCGCTCATACACGCCGGCGGGGCAGAGATGCGCGTAGAAGTCCGCCACCTCCGCGGGGATGTCCTGCCCGGCGATGAGGTGGCTCGGCACCGTGTCGCGCGTCGCGTTGCCGGACTTGAAGACGGCGTCGAGCTTCGAGAAGGTGAGGACGTTGTCGGGTGCGGGATCGGCGGCGGGCGGGCCCGCCTCGCGGCCCACGTCGGCGTCGGCGGGCATGGCGATCTTCCCGCCGGGGAAGGCGCCGCCCGTCAGCGTCATCAGCCCGGCCTTGAGGCCGCCCAGGTAGAACCCGTCCTTGAAGGCCAGGCGCATGTTGCGCGTCTTCTTGAGGTCGGCCACGATGTAGCTGTCGTTGACCATCGCGTCGTAGGCGGCGAGCGCGGCGGCCGAGGTGTCGCCGGCCTTGAGGGCCTGGAAGGCGGCGCGCGCGGCGTACATCCCCGACTGCATGGCGTAATGGACCCCCTTGAGCGAGGGGACGTCCACGAAGCCCACGGTGTCACCGGCCATGAGGAGCCCGGCGCCCGAGCGGCGCGCGGGGAGCGCGTAGTATCCGCCCTCGGGGATGGTCTTGGCACCCCACTCGAGCAGCTCACCCCCCTCGAGGCACGGGCGGATGAGCGGGTGGCGCTTGAGGCGCTGCAGCAGCTGGTGCACGTCGAGCGTGGCGTCGTGGTAATCCAGCCCCACGACGATGCCGAGCGACACCATGTCCGGCCCGAGCGGGTACAGCCAGGTCCCGCCGAAGGCGTCCCGCGGGAGCGGCCAGCCCAGGGTGTGGATGATGCGGTCGAGCGGCTGCCGCACCTTCCACACTTCCTTGACGCCGAGCGCAAAGATCTGCGGATTCTCGGAGCCCACGCCCTGCCACTCGCGCCAGGCCTGGCCCAGCGTGCCGCGGGTGCCCTCGGTGAGGACGGTGATCTTGGCGGTGACGTCGGTGGGCTCCTGGTACCCGTCGCCCGGCTGGCCGTCACGGCCCAGGCCGGTCGGCGTGGTGCGGACGCCCTTCACCGCGTCGCCCTCGACGAAGAGGGCGTCGGCGGGGAAGCCGGGGAAGAGGTTGACGCCGAGCGCCTCCGCCTGCTCGCCGAGCCAGCGTACCATCTCGCAGATGGAGGCGGTGTAGAAGCCGGCGTTGTGCATGGTGGGCGGCGTCGGGATCTTGGTGCTGCCGCCCTCGCGCAGGAAGTAGACGGCCTCGCCGCTCACCGGCTGGCGGAAGGGGAAGTCGCTGTCCTTGAGGTCGGGGAACAGCTCCCGGAAGGCGCGCGGGTTGACCACGGCACCGGAGAGGTTGTGCTCGCCCAGGCTGCCGGCCTTCTCGAGGACGCCGATCTGGAGGTCGCCGAGGGTGCCGTCGGCCTTGGCCAGGCGGGCCAGCTCGATGGCCCCCGCGAGCCCGGCGGGGCCGGCGCCCACAAAGAGGACGTCCATCTCGAGGGCTTCGGCGCCGGGGGTGTCGCGGAGGAGCAGGCGATCGAGCGGCAGGCCGGCCTGGTGGCGCCGGGGGAGGATCCGAGTCACGGGGGGACGGCTCCAGACGTTGTGCTGAGGGTGGGGGCAATAGGGGGGGGAGAACCGAGGGGGCGGGAGCCCGGCCCGGCCCCCCAGCCCCCTCGGGTGGAACCGGAGGTGGGAGGACGCATGGATTTGCGGAAGGCGGCCCGGGACCCGTGGGTCTGGGGGCAGGTGGGACTGATCGGGCTGGTGCTCTTCGGGATACCCCGGCTGGCGGCGTCCGGGCTCCTGGGGGGCCGGGTGGGCGCCCCTGGCCCGCCCTGGCGGCCGGCGTCGCCGTGCTCGGCGCGCTGGTGACCCTCTGGGGCTTTGGCTCCCTTGGGCCCAACCTGACGCCCGGCACGGAGCCGCTGGCGGCCGGCCAGATGGTGGAACGGGGCGCATACGCCTGGGTGCGCCACCCCATCTACGTGGGGCTCTCCCTGTTCCTGGCCGGGTGGTCGGGATGGACCGGGAACCCGGCCACCCTGGTCCTCACGGCGGTCCTCAGCTTCGGCTACTTCGACCGCAAGGCGGCGGCGGAGGAGCGATGGATGACCACCCGCTTCCCGGGTTACGCCGCCTACCAGCACCGGGTAGGAAAGCTGTGGCCGCGCCTCCGCGCTCGGGCAGGCTGATCCTGAGTATCTTCCCCGCACCCTGACACGCCCCCGGCGCCGCCGGCCGAGTGCCGGGCGTCCCCGTCCATCCGTTGCCATGCACGCTCCCGAGATTCCCGGCTTCCGCCCCGTCCCGTTCACCGGCGTCATCTACGTCATGGCGGAGGCCCAGCGGCTGGGCTACCGCTACGGCCATCCCGACTGGTGCAACCTGGGCCAGGGGATGCCCGAGACGGGGCCGCTGCCGGGGGCGCCGGCGCGGGTGGAGCAGGTGAGCATCGCGCTCGACGACCAGGAGTACGCCCCCGTCCCCGGCATCACCGAGCTCCGCAAGGCCGTGGCCGAGCTGTACAACCAGCTGTACCGGCAGGGGAAGGCGTCGCAGTACACCGAGCGGAACGTCTGCATCTGCGGCGGCGGGCGCGCCTCGCTCACCCGTGCCGTGGCGGCGCTCGGCGAGATCAACCTCGGGCATTTCCTGCCTGACTACACGGCGTACGAGGAGCTGCTGGACATCTTCAAGCTCTTCAGCGCCATCCCCATCCTGCTCGACAGCGGCCGGGGCTATGAGTTCACGGTGGAGGAGCTCCGGCGCGAGATCACCGGCCGCGGCCTCTCCGCCCTGCTGCTCTCCAACCCGAACAACCCGACCGGCCGCGTGCTCCGCGCCGGCGAGCTCGAGGCCTGGGTGGCCACCGCGCGCGAGCTCCAGTGCACGCTGCTCCTCGACGAGTTCTACTCCCACTACATCTGGGCCGATGGCGCCGGCACCGACGACGGCATGGTCTCCGCCGCGCGCTACGTGGACGACGTGGACAAGGACCCGGTGGTCCTCTTCGACGGCCTGACGAAGAACTGGCGCTACCCGGGGTGGCGCTGCACCTGGATCGTGGGGCCGCGCGCGGTCATCGACGCGGTGTCGAGCACCGGCAGCTTCCTCGACGGCGGCGGCAGCAAGCCGCTGCAGCGCTCGGCCATCCCGTTGCTCTCGCCCGAGGTGGCCCGCGCGGAGACGGCCGCCATCCGGGCCGCGTTCCTGCGGAAGAAGCAGATCATGCAGGAGGGGCTCGCGCGCGCGGGGATCCGGCTGGACCTCGACCCGCAGGGGACGTTCTACTGCTGGGCCAACCTGGCCCAGCTGCCGCCGTCGCTGAGTGACGGGCGGAGCTTCTTCAAGGCGGCACTCAAGGAGAAGGTGATCTGCGTGCCGGGCGAGTTCTTCGACATCAACCCGGGCAAGCGGCGCAGCGGGCGGCCGTCGCGGTTCCGGCAGTACGTGCGCCTCTCGTTCGGGCCGGACGAGGCGTCGGTGCGGGAGGGCGTGGCGCGGATCGAGCGGATGGTGGCGGCGCACGCCGGGGCCGCCACGGCACCGTAGCGACGCCCCGCCGCATACCAGGATGGGAAGAGGGGCCGGCATTCGCCGGCCCCTCCGCGTTTCCCTGCCCGTTCCCGGCGACCGCCCCCGGGGGTCAGTCCCCGCGCGCCGTCTTCACCTCGGCCGTGAGCCGCGGCAGGATCTCGAACAGGTCCCCGACGACGCCGTAGTCGGCCACCTTGAAGATCGGCGCGTCCTTGTCGCGGTTGATGGCCACGATGGTGCGCGCGGTGCGCATGCCGGCCAGGTGCTGGATGGCGCCGCTGATGCCCACGGCCACGTAGAGGTTGGGGCTCACCGTCTTGCCGGTCTGCCCCACCTGCGCGCCGTGCTCGCGCCAGCCGGCGTCCACCACCGCGCGGCTCGCCCCGACTGCGGCGTTGCCGAAGGCGGCGGCGAGGTCTTCCAGCAGCTTGAACTGCTCCGGCTCGCGGAGCCCGCGGCCGCCGGAGACCACCACCGGCGCCTCGGCCACGTCGAGCGCGGCGCTCGCGGCGGCCTTGATGCCGGTGACCGTCACGCGCGCCGTAAAGGCCGGGGCCGCCACCGGCTCCATCACGCCCGCCTTGGCGCTGGCGGTGGCCGGGACGGTGTTGGGCCGGATGGAGACGATGGCCGGCGCTGCCTCGAGCCGCACTTTCTGCAGCGCCTTGCCGCCGTACACCGGTCGCGTGGCGACGATCTTGCCGCCATCCACCGCGAGCTCGGTGGCATCGGTGGCCAGGCCCGCGCCGAGCTTGGCCGCGACCCGTGGCGCGAGGTCGCGCCCCGTGGCGGTGGCGGCGAAGACGATGGCCGCGGCGCCCTTCCCCTGCTCCGCCACCGTCGCGGCGAAGCCGTCGGGACTGTAGCGCGCAAAGTCGGCATGGGTCACCGCCAGCACCTTGTCGGCGCCGTGCGCGCCGAGCTGCTCGGCGCCGCTCACCGCCCCGCTCGCGAGCACCAGCGCGTGGACCTCCGCGCCGAGCGCGTCGGCCAGGGTGCGGGCGGCGGAGACCACCTCGAGCGACACCTTCCGGAGCGCGCCGTCGCGCTGTTCCGTGACTGCCAGGATCGTGGGCATCAGAGCACCTTCGCTTCGTCACGGAGGAGGCGGACCAGCTCGGGCACCGCGTCGGCGCCCTCGCCCACGATGCGGCCGGCCTTCCGCTCCGGCGGGAGCGTGAGGCCCACCACGCTGACCCGGCCCGCGGTGACCGCCGCCGGCTTCACGTCGAGCGGCTTCTTCTTGGCCGCCATGATGCCCTTGAGCGACGGGAGCCGCGGGCTGTTGAGGCCCTTGTCGCAGGTGAGCACGGCGGGGAGCGGGCACGTCACCTGCTCCAGGCCGCCCTCCACCTCACGCTCGGCGCTGGCGGTGCCGCCGGCGATGGTGAGCGCCGAGATGGCGGTGATGCACGGCAGGCCCAGGATCTCCGCCACCATGGGGCCCACGGCGTGGTTGTAGTCGTCCACGGCGAGCTTGCCGAAGAGGATGAGGTCGTACCCGCCGCCCGCCAGCTCGGCGGCGAGGGCGCGCGCCACCTCGAGCGGGTCGGCGCTGCCGGTGCCCTGGAGGTGCACCGCGCGGTCCATGCCCATGGCCAGCGCCGTGCGGAGCGTCTCCTGCACCGCATCGCCACCGAGCGAGTACACGACGGTCTCGCCCGCGCCGGCGGCCTCCTTGAGCTTCAGCGCCTCTTCCAGCGCGAACTCGTCGTACGGATTGGGGACGAACTTGAGCCCCGCCTCATCGATCCCGGCCCCGCCCGCCGCAATGGCGATCTTGGCCGTGGTGTCGGGGACCCGCTTGAGACAGACTGCGATCTTCACGCTCGACCTCGCTGGTGGTAGCCCGTCGTGCCGGGCGGTAAGCTAGCCGGGCGCGGCGGACGGGGGTAGCGAGGTCGGGCAAGAGGGGGGCCTAGTCCGCCACTGGGGTGGGCATGGCGTAGGTGATGGTGAGCCAGAGGGCCCGGGGTGCCCCGGGGGCCACGAAGCTGGTGTAGCTCCACTCAGTGGACTTGTAGTTGAATCCGCCGGGCCCGATGGCTCCCAGCACCGAGGGGGCAAAGGGTGAGACGCCGAGGCGCCCGGCGCTGAAGTAGCGCGCGTTGAACAGGTTGTTCACCTGCGCGGACACCACGGCATCGGGCCCGAGGCGGACCGAGGTGCGCAGGGTGAAGACGGCGAACCCGGGGACGGTCCCCGCCTGGCGGAACCTGGGCAGCAGGATGCTGTCGTTGCCGCCGGTGGAGATCGTTCCCGCCGTCGGGAACGACTGCAACTCCGCCGGCAATCAGTACAAGTCCTGCGGCAAGGACTGCAACTCTCCCGGACGAGCCTGCAACTCCGGCGGCAATGCGTGCAAGTTCGTTGGCAGTGACTGCAACCCCGGCGGCAACGACCGCAACTCCGCCGGCAACGACTGCAACTCCGGCGGCCGCAACTGCAAGTCCGCTGGCCGTTCCGACAGCCCGGGCGTCCAAGGCGCCCGGTCGTGCGACACGGGGGTCAGGCCTGCCGGGTGGGGTTCGGGTTGGGCGTGCCGTTCAGTCGCCGGGGCCGCCGTTCGGCATGGCGTAGGTGATCGAGAGCCAGAGCGCGCGGGGTGCGCCGGGGCCGACGAACGCCGTGTTGCGCCACTCGCTGGCGTTGCTGTTGAAGCCGCTCGGCGCCACCGTGGCCCCGGAGGGCGACGGGGTGAAGGGCGTCACTCCGAGGCGCCCGGCCGTGGCGTAGCGGGTGTCCAAGACGTTGGTCACCCGAGCCGACACGACGGCGTCGACGCCGATCCGAATTGCGCTCGAGAAGTTGAAGACCGCGAAGGCGGGGAGCACCCCCCGCTCGCGGAAGGCGGGCAGCAGGGTCCGCACGCCACCGCCGCCGATGTATCCATCCGCATCGTACGTCCACATCGAAGTGGTGAAGACGCTGTCGGCGGGTGCGTGGCGGTTGTTCTCGTTGCCCCGCATGTAGGCGCGCGACCGGGCCACCATTCCCAGCCCGAGCGTCACGCCCCGAGCCGGCTGGACCTCGAGTCCCACATTCAGGTTGTGGAGCGGCACCCCGGGGATGGGCCCCAGGGTCCACCCGGATCGCGTTGTAGGTCCCGGCGCCGCCGTTACGCGCGGCGTTGGGCGACGGCAGTGCGGACCCCGGCTGGCTGTTCTGGTCGAAGTCGGCACTCGAGTTGCGGGGGCTGACCTCCCAGTGGGTGGACTGGTAGGTGGCGTCGGTGAGGCCGTAGCCGAGGCGGATGCCCACGCCGGCCAGGCGGCCGCGCACCCCGAGCTCCAGGCCCTGCCGGCGCGTACTCCCGATCGACTGGAAGTAGTTCCGGAAGGGACTCACCGCGACCAGGCCGATGTCGTGCTGCAGCGTGGTGCGGTACGCTGCCACGTTCCATTCCCACCCGCCCGCGAGCAGTCCCCGCAGGCCAGCCTCCGCGGCCCGGGAGCGGATCTGCGGGAGGTAGGGATCGCCCGAGAGCTGGGTGGGCAGGGTGCACGCCGGGCCCGCGAGGCTTCGGGCCACGTACAGGGGCGGCGCCGGGGTGCTGTCATCCACGAACTCGCCCTCGTTGACGTTCACCGGCGTCGGGTCGAAGGCACAGCCGAGCTCCACGACCGAGGGAGCCCGCGCGCCCATCCCCCAGCTGGCATATACGCCGAGAGAGGGCCGGGCCTGCCAGGTCACACCAAAGGAGGGGTTGAGGGAACGATAGGTGAACGCGTCGGACGTCACCGTGCGAGGCAGCTCGCCCAGCGCCTGCCGATAGGGACTGGGCGCGGGACAGCTGGCAAGGTCGGGCGTGGGGCAGAGGATCCGCAGCGGGTCGGTGTTCCGGGTGCGGTACTGGTGCAGGTAGCGGAGATTGGCGACGACCAGGCGATTGTCCATCCGCGTGGTGTTGAGGCGCGCGGCGGCGGTCAGGTGCAGATTGCCGCGCGGCGACCAGGTGTCGCTGGCATAGAGGCTCCAGGTGGTGCCGCGCCCCGTGAAGGTGTTGAGGGGGACGTCGAGCTGTGCCGCGCGATATCCGACGGCCAGGACCCCCGGGTTCTCGATGACCTGCCGGGTTGGGTCGACGGTGGCAAGGCGCTGGCGGAGGTCGTAGGTCCCGCCGCTCCGGTCGAGTGCCACCCCGAGCAGACCGGCGTGTCCCCGGGGGGTCCAGGTCAGCTGCACGCCCCCGCCCCAGGTGAGCTGCCCGATCTCCGAGCGATCCAGCAGGCCGGTCGGCTGGCGGCTGAGGGTGCAGACCGCGTCGCAGTCGTCGTCGTCCAGGTTCTCGAGCGGGTTGCATGGTGCATTCAGGGTGATGGGGACGAAGAAGGTGTCGCCCTGGACCGGATTGATGAAGATCCGGCGGTCGACGATTCCGTCCTGGTCGGCGTCGAGGTAGCGGCAGGTCTGGTCGGTGATGGGACCGGCGATCGGATTGGCGCCGTCCCCCTGGCGGGGGTCGATGTGCTGATAGTCCTCGTAGACCAGCCCGGTGGTCGAGGCCCGGCGGCTGGAGCGCCGATAGAGCTGCGTGGTGAGGTTGAGGGGCCCCCCTGGCGACCACAGGGTGCTGAGGGTGAACGCGGCGAGCCGGTGCCGGGTCTCGTCCGGGGCGCTGAACACCGTGGTGGGCTGGCGACGCCACAGCTCCGCCGGGACCACGCCGTTCCCCACCAGGTCGTTGCGGGCAAGCAGCGCGGTCCCGGTGACCATCACGTTGCCCACGGCGCGGTCCACCCGGAAGAAACCCTGCGCCATCGTGGAGGGGGAGTTGTCGCGCCACCCCGCTTCGTCGAAGAGCGTCCCCGCCCCGAACAGGCCCCACGCGCCGCGCATGGCCCCCGCCGCGAGCCGAAGCTGGCGCCGGCCGAAGCCCCCGCCGGAGCCCTCGGCCTCTACCCCCTGATCCGTGAAACCCGAGCGGGTCCGGAGGGACAGCGCGCCGCCGAGGGTATTGAGGCCGAACAACGGGTTGGCGCCCGGCACCAGGTCGACCCGTGCCACCGCGTTGAGCGGCAGGAGATCCCAGTTCACGACGTCGCCGAAGGACTCGTTGACCCGCACGCCATCGAGGAACACCGACAGCCCCTGCGGACTGCCGATCTGCGGGCTGGCGCTGAAGCCGCGGTACAGGACATCCGACTGCAGCGGGTTGCCGCGGAAGTCGTTGGTATGGACCGACTGGAGGTCGGCGGACAGGAAGTCGTTCAGTCCGACCGCGCCGCTCCGGCGCAGGTCCAGCTGCGTGGCGCTCTGGATGTTCGCCGGGATCTGGTCCTCACGGAGGTGCAGCCCAGGCAGCGGACCCAGCTGCGAGAGGCGGCGGACCCGGACGACGAGCGGCTCGAGGATCACCGGCTCGCGGGGGACCGAGTCCCGCGCCTGGCCGTGGAGCGCAAGCGGGCCCATGGCCAGCAGGGCGAGGAGCGCGGCCGGGCCGCGCGTGCACACGCGAGTGATCATCGGCGGACTCCGGCGCGCCGGGACCAGCCCCGGGCGCAGTTGAAGCCGGGCACACAGCCGTATGGGGGGATGTCCCGGACCCGGCCGTGGAGCGTCAGGGTCCGGCCGGTGGGGATCCCTGTGAAGTTGGGTTCCAGTTCCTCGAAGGTCGCGCCGTTGAAGTCGAGGGTGGCTCGCTGCAGGGTATCGAAGGTCGTGCGGGTGATGCCGGCGCAGCCCCCAGCGGGACAGGCCCAGGTGTCGGACCAGAGCGAGAGCGTCGCCGCCGTGACGGCTCCCCTGCGCGTCGGTGGCAACCTGAACGAAGCCATCGCCCGGCAGGAACCACTGCTGCCCCCCCTGGCCGTCATCCAGCCAGAACTTGCCCACCTGGTCGTCGAACCGGATTTCGGGAGGCTGGATGCAGATGCGCCGGTCCGGAGCGCCGCTCACCGAGGCGATCAGGGTGTCGGTCGCGACAGTGCAGACATCCACGGGGAAGCGGGGCGGTGCCGCGGCGCGGGCGGTGGCGGTGCCGCGCAGCATCACGTCACCAGCTCCGCTGGCAGCCCCCCGGCAGGACGCCGGAGAGCACCAAGCCGCTGATCGCGACCGCGCGCCGCCCCGTGCTGTCGGGCGCGCCGAGGGTAAGGCCGGTGCAGCCGGGGGCCGCACAGTGGAACAGCTCCCCCGTCTGGGGATCCTGCAGCGTCACCGACAGGAGCTGGGCGCCGGCATGGATGATGGAGAGCGAGAGGGCGTTGACGCCGTCGCTGGCGGCGACCTCCTGGTACAACCGGTCGGGGTACAGGGGCGAAGCGGATGCCCCGGCTGCGCAGCCCTGGAGGTAGCTGCCATCATCGCGTCGGGCCACGAGCCGGTCTGCGTCGCAGATCAGGACGGGCGGCTGCGCCCCGGTGTCGGCCGCGACGAGCGCCCCGGACAGAGTCGCCGGCTCGCCATCGGAGGCACGCAGCAATGCGGTGCCGGCCAGGACGATGGGCCGCGTACCCTCCGGCGTCACCCCGCCAATGGTCACCGGGCACCCCGCGCCGGCGCAGGTGTAGGCCTCTTCCCCGGCCCGCTGCCACCGGACCTCCGGCCCCGCGGGGCCGCCGTCGCGGACCAGGAGAGAGTCCTGACGCTCGTTGACGAAGCCGAAGATCGTCGCCGTGGGGTCGAGTGGATCGGCCGCGGTGAATTTCTGGAAGGGGCAGTGCTGCCGGGTGACCGCCGGGGTGGCCACCTCGGCGCGCTCGAACTTGCAGCGCTGCGCCTCCCGCGCGATCGTCGGCTCGAAGGCAAAGGGATCGAAGATCGCGCTCACCGCGCCGATGGCGTCAAACACCGGGTCCCCGGGAGGGAGCGACCTCCGCGGTCATCCAGTCCACGTCAGGCGCCGCAATCCCGTACTGCTCCGCGAGCAGCAGGACGACTTGCCGGCGCGCCGCCGCCAGCGTGGCCGGGGTCAGCTGCGCCAGGGCCTCATTGGCCCCCTGGACGGTCGAGGAGTCCTCGAACCACTGGAAGGGCTGGGCACCGAGCGCCCAGAGGGTCTGCAGCTCGGTGAGGAGGTGGAGGTGACGCTCCCGTGTCGAGCGCCACGGCGTGAATGTTCGCACCGGTGCCGGCATCTGGTGTCTGCAGGAGGTAGGGCGGATCGAGCCGGTCCACGCGGGTCTCGAAGCGGCCCTGCTCGTCGGTGATCACGGAGCGGCCCGCGACATTCCGGCCACGGATCAGGACCATGGTGGTTGGCGTGGGCCCACTCGAGCTCAAGACCACGCCACGGAGATAGGCGGGATTGGCGGGCGGCGGGCCCGGTGGGGCGGTAGGCGGCTCTAGCGTGCAGGCACCGAGCAGGAGCAGAGGAGGAGGCGCCGGGCGGCCGCCCGTGCGCCCTCGTGCTCCGTCCGGGCATTCATGTCAGAGTCCCCCGTTCGGCATCGCATAGGTGACCGTGAGCCAGAGGCCGCGCGGGGCGCCGGGCGCCACGAAGCTGGTGTAGCTCCATTCCGTGGACTTGTAGTTGAAGCCCCCCGGCCCGATGGCTCCCAGCACCGAGGGGGCAAAGGGTGAGACGCCGAGGCGCCCGGCGCTGAAGTAGCGCGCGTTGAACAGGTTGTTCACCTGCGCGGACACCACGGCATCGGGCCCGAGGCGGACCGAGGTGCGCAGGGTGAAGACGGCGAACCCGGGGACGGTCCCCGCCTGGCGGAACCTGGGCAGCAGGATGCTGTCGTTGCCGCCGGTGTAGATCGTCCCCGAGCCGCCGGTGGAGCCGGACCACTGGTAGATCTCGTAGACGTCATCGCGTGGCCGGTGGAGGTTGTTCTCGTTGCCCCGCAGGTACGCCCGGGAATGGCCACTCATCCCCAGCCCCACGTCCCACCCTCGGCGCAGCTCGAGGTCGAGCCCGAGGTTGAGGTTATGGATCGGCACACCGGGGAGGTGGGCGCCGGGATCCACCTGGATGGTGTTGTAGGTGCCCACCCCGCCGTTCTTGGCCGCGTTCTCGTTGGGGAACTGCGACCCGGGTTGCGAGTTGCGGTTGAAGTCGGCGCTCGAGTTCTGGGCGCTCTGCACCCAGTGCCGGGTGCGGTAGGTGGCGTCGGTGAGGGCATAGCCGGCGCGGACCCGCACCGGGCCCACCGAGCCCCGGGCGCCCAGTTCCACGCCCTGCCGGCGGGTCTTCCCGATATTCCGGAAGAAGTTGATGTTGCCGACGTCCTCCAGCGCGATGTCGTTGCTCAGGTCGGTGCGGTACACCGCCGCGTTCCATTCCCACCGCCCCAGCGTGCCGCGGGCCCCCGCCTCCCAGGCGGTGCTGCGGATCTGCTTGAGATACGGATCCCCCGACAGCGCGAACGGCAGCGTGCAGGCGGGGCCGAGCAGGCTCCGGGGCACGTACCGCGGTGGCAGGGGGTCGCCGTTCTGGTCCACCTGCCCGGCATTCACGTCGACCGGGGTACCGTCGTAGGCACACCCCAGCTCGGTGACCGAGGGGGTGCGGGCCCCGCGGCTCCAGTTGCCGTAGAGGTTGACCCGGGCCCACGGCGACCAGGTCACGCCGAGGTTGGGGTTGAGGGACCGGTAGGTGAAGGCGTCCGCGGTGCGGCTGGCGGCCAGGTTGGGGATGGGCCGGTCGGCCGGCAGGGGCGAGGCCGGGCAGGAGGCGAGGTCGCGCGTGGGGCAGAGGATCTTCTGCGGCACCACGTTGGTGTTGAAGACCCGGCTGCCCCACCAGTGGAGGTATCCGGGAAAGACGCTCACGTCGAGCTGGTTGTCGAGTGCCGTGTGGTTGTACCGCAGCGCGCCGGTCAGGTGGAGGTTGTCCCGGGGCGACCAGGTCTCGCTGCCGTAGAGGCTCCAGGTGGCGCTGGTGCCATGGAAGTCGTTGAGCGGCACGCGGCGCTGGGCCGCGAAGTACATGGGGTGGATGTGGGCAGGGTCGGTGTAGGCGCGGCGGTCGTCGTCGAACAGCCCCAGTTGCCGCTCGGTGCGGTAGTCGCCGCTGTTCCAGTCCACCGAGGCGCCGACCATCGCCTTGTGACGGGGCAGGTTCCAGTTGGCCTGGATCGCGGCCCCATGCACCCGCTGCTCGATGCCGCTGTGGTTGATCAGGCTCACCGGGGTGCCCTCGACCACGCCGGGGCTGGCGTCGTAGTTGCCGTTGCGGGGCCCGCCCTCCTCGAAGGAAACGCCGTTCTGGCACGGCATCGTGTCGAGTTTCACCGGGATGTAGGTGGTGTCGCCGAGGTAGGGGTCGACGACGACGTCGGTGTCGACCTCCCCGTCGTGGTTGGCGTCCAGCCAGTGACAGAGGGGCTGGGTGGGAGCCTCGGGCTCCAGCTCCTTGTCGAAGATCCCGTCCATGTTCTGGAAGTCCAGGTACACCGTGCCGGCGGTGGTGTAGCGGTTGCTCGTGCGCCGGTAGGCCTGCAGCGACACGTTCATCCGCTCGCTCCGGTTCCACAGGGCCTGCAGGGTGAACTGGGCCAGCCGGTTCCGGGTCTGGTCGGGCGAGGTGAAGACGTTCTCGGGCCGGAGCCGCCACATCTCGAGGGGCAGCAGCCCGTTCCCGATCAGGTCATTGCGCGCCAGGAGCGCACTCAGCGTGAACAGGGTGTTGCCCCGCAGGTGATCCAGCCGCAGGAAGCCCTGCTTCATGGAGGAGTTCGAGTTGTCCCGCCAGCCGGCTTCGTCGAACCCGGTGACGGCCCCGAACGCGGCCCAGGCGCCCCGGGCGCCGCCGGCCGCCAGCTTCACCTGCCGCCGCCCGAAGGCGCCGCCGGTGCCGATGGCCTCCACCCCCTGGTCCTGGAAGCCGCTGCGGGTCCGGAGGGTGATGGCGCCACCCAGAGTATTGAGCCCGAAGAGCGGATTGCTGCCGGGAAAGACATCCATCCGCGCAATGGCATTGAGCGGCAGCAGGTCCCAGTTCACCACATCACCGAAGGCCTCGTTGACCCGCACGCCATCCAGAAACACGGAGAGTCCCTGCGGCGTCCCGATCTGGGGGCTGGCGCTGAAGCCGCGGAAGACCACGTCGGCCTGCAGCGGGTTGCCTTGGTAGTCGTTGAGGTGCACCGACTGCAGCTCGTTCCCCAGGAAGTCGGTGAGCCCGACGGCCCCGCTCCTCCGGATCTCGAGCTGCGTGGCCCCCTGCACGTTGCCGGCGATCTGGTCGTGCCGGAGCCGGAGGCCCGGAAGGGGGCCGAGCTGCGTCATGCGCCGCGCGCGGACCACCAGGGTGTCGAGTTCGACCACGCGGCGCGGCGCGCTGTCGGCCTGCTGGCCCGCCAGTGGCGCGGCGCACAGCACGAGCGCCGCGAGGGCGCGGCGGGCGCGGGTCATGGCCGACCCTCCGGCCGCCGCGCAGTGGCGGGGCCGGGCAGAACCGGCCGTCGTCGCAGGCGCAATGATGGTGGTATCTCCTGCGGGGTGCTCCGCGCCATCCGGACCGGGGTGCCGGGGCGCAGGCAGAGGTAGACGCACGGATCGGCGGGAACACGGTGAATTGTCCCGTTGAGCACCGCCGTGCGGCCGGTCAGGATCCCGGTCTCGTCATACTCCACCACGGTCACGTCGGTGAAGCTGACGGAGACCTCGCGCGCACTGTCAGGGTCGGTGGCGCTGAGGCCGGCGCACGGCAGGAAGTCGGCGCAGGTCCAGCCTTCCGCCAGCACCTGCAGGGAGAGGGAGAGCCCCGCCGACGGCGGCCCGGTCACCTGGAGGGCGTGGTCACCGTTCAGGTAGTAGACCGTGTCCGGGCCGAGGGCGTCGCCGTACCAGAGCTTGCCGAGCCCGTAGACCACCGGTGACGGCGGCCCCACGCAGACCTCCACCGCCACCTTACCCTCCACGACCACGTGCACGGTATCCGTGGCGAACGGGCAGACCGGCTGCACCGGCCGGCCGATGCCGTAGTAGTCGGGCGGGGGCGGCGGCGAGACGGTGATGCGGGAGTCCACGCCGAGCACCAGGTCGCCGGTTCCGAGGGGGAGGCCGTCGAAGCCGATCTCGGTGAGCACCACGTCCTGGAACCCCAGCTGGCGCCGGCCGCGACTGTCCGGGGCCGAGACGGTGATGCCCGCGCACGCCGGCTGGTGGCAGCGGAACAGCTGGCCGAACTGGTCCACGAAGGTGGCGCGGAGGACACTGTCGCCAGCGAGCAGGATCCGGAGCCCGGTGGCGTCGGTGCCGTCGCGGAAGTCGAGGAAGTGGTTGTCGCGGTCGGGGAACACGCGCTGCCCGTCGCTGCTGGCGAGGCACCCCTGCTGCCGGCTGCCGTCGGGGCGGGTGGCCACGAACTTCGACGCGGTGCAGTAGAGCAAGGGAAGCTGGGGCCCGGTGTCGGGAGCGGTGAGCGTGGCATGCAGCGTCGCGGTGGCGCCACCGGCCTGGGCCAGGACCGCGCCCGTCAGGGTCACGGGCGTGGTGCCATCGGCGGCGGTCGCGCCGACCGACACCCCGGCGCACCCGGCGCAGGAGTAGGGGAGTTCCCCCGGATGCCGGTAGGTCACCTCCACCCCGGCGGGGCCACCGAGCCGCACCTCCACCGAGTCATCGAGCGGGTCGGTGAAGGCCAGGAGCGTCACGGCGGGGTCGAGCGGATCGGGGCCGGTGTGCTTCTGGTGCAGGCAGACCAGCCGCAGCCCGTCCGCCAGGCCGACGGCGACCCGCTCGTGCCGGCAGCGCTCGGCGTGCTGGCGCAGCGTGTCGGACCAGTCGGGAAAGAAGCCGGCCCAGGCGATGCCCTCGACCGCCACGAGGGCATCGAACATCGAGTCGCCGGGCACCGGCTGGAACGGGAGCGTGCGCCAGTCGGCATCGGGGAGCGCGAGGGCGTACCGATCCTGGAACCAGGTGCGGAGCACCGTCCGGGCCGTGTCGAGGAGGGCCTGGGTGATCGGTCCGCCGGCGGTGTAGGCGCGCACCCAGAGCGCCTGCAGGTCGGTCAGCTCGTTGAGCTGGACCGGCAGGGTGTCGAGCGCGATGGCGGAGATGCCGCCACCATAGAAGCGATACGGCGCGAAGACCTGGAACGGTGGGCGGATCCGGCGGACGTCGATCTGCCAGGCACCGAGGCCGTCGGTGACGGTCTTGAAGCCGAAGCTGTCCGGGAGCGACTGCAGCTCGATCTCGTCGTGGGCCACGGGCCCCTGCGCGGTGATCGCGGTGCCGCGGAGGTAGAGCGGGGTGCTGCTCGCCGGCGGCTCGGGGGCGGCGGGCGGGTCGTCGATGCCGCAGGACGCGAGGAGCAGCAGCGTGGCGAGGCGGCAGCCGCGGAGGGTCGAGGCGGAAGGGGCAGCGATGGGCATGATCCAGGCTCCAGGTAGACTTCGACCGCCCCGGGCCTGTCCGTCCGGGGCGCTGTACCTACGGCGAACGGGTAGGGTCGGCGGGCGCCGGGACTACCGCGGCCCGGCCCGCCCCAAGCGCGCCCTGCGCCTGAGGGCCGGTGGAACCGGGACCGGAACCGGCGGGAAGCGCCCGACCGTCCCGGACAGCGAAAGGGTCCGGAGCGTGGTGAGCTTGACGCCCGGCGCCGCCTCCCGGAGGAGCGTCCCCGCAAAGCTGATGGTCACCTCACCCAGGCTGTCCGGCGCCGAGACGGTGACGCCGGTGCAGTCGATGCCGGCGCAGCCGCCCGCCATGCCGTTGGTGCCGCCGGTGGAGACGAGCACCTCGCGGATGGCCGTGCCCTGCAGGTTCACCGCGATGTTGTCGAAGTTCGCGTCCTGGACGAAGTACCCCGGCTCGCCGTCGGCCTGCTGGTACGATCCCACCCAGACGGTCCCGACGGTCGAATCGAAGGCGGGAGGACAGATGGCCATCGCCGGTGTGGTATCGCTGTAGCTCACCCGCACGGAATCGAGCCCGGCGCAGTCCGGGGGGGGCGGGAAGCCGGCATCGCCCAGGTCAAGCACCTGGCTCGGGAATGAGAGCGTGAGGCTCGCGAAACTGGTGCCGGACACGGTGCTGTCGGCGTTGACCGCGCCCAGCTGGGTGTTGTCGAAGGTCAGGCGGCGGTTGTTGAACCCGGCGTCGTCCTGGACCAGCGGGCCGACCGTCACCCCGTCGCACCCGGCGCCCTCACAGGCGAAGTCCGCCGACAGGGCAAAGTTCGCGTCGTAGTGCGAGTAGATGACATGCCGGAGCTCGGCGCCGCGGAGCGCGACATCGATCCGGAACTGGGGCACGCCGTCGGCAAGGCCGAACACCGTGTAAGTGCCGGCCACGCTCATGCCGGCCGCGGGGAGGCAGGCCACGTCGGCGCTCCGGTCGGGCCGGATGAGCACCAGCCGGTTGTCCTCGCAGTAGAGCGGGGGCAGCGTCACGCCGTCGGGAGCCGCGGTGACGGTGCCGCTCAGCGTCAGCGGCTGGGCCCCGGCCAGGCTGGTCCCGGCGAAGCTGATGGGCCGGGCACCGGCGCCGGTGGGGGCACCGATGGCCACGCCGGCGCACCCCCCCGGCAGGCAGCTGTAGGCCGCGCCGCCCCGGACAAAGCTCACCTGGAGCACCACCCCGCCCTGGGCACGGACCACGAGTGAGTCCCCGGCATCGCCGAGGAACAGGTAGCTCGTCACGGTGGAGTCGGTGGCGTCGGGGCCCGTGACCCGGGTGGCGGGGCAGAACTTCCCCGAGGCGGCGTTGCCCAGCACCAGCTGCCCCTGCCGGCACAGGATGGCCGCGAGGGAGAGCCGGGTCACGATCGCGTCCACGCTGCTGCCGTTGGCGTCCAGGGTGGCGTTGAGCGCGACGATCTGGTCGTACATCGGGTCGCCCGCCACCGGGGTGAACGGCGTGGTGGCCCAGTCGGCGGCGCCGGTGGTGACGGTGAAGCCCTCCGTGGCGGCCAGGTACGCGGCCATCGTGGCCTGCGCGGCGTCGAGGTCGGCGCGGTCCAGGCGCGCCAGCGAATCGTCGAGGAGCGCCTGGGCGTAGGCCAGCGTGGTGAGCGGGGAGAGGTTGACCAGCCCCGAGTCGAGCGCGATCGCCGCGAGGCCGATGCCGGCCGCCGTGGTGGCCTGGACGATGAACGGCGGCTCCAGGTCGAGGATCGTGGTGCGGTAGGTGCCGAGCGTGTCGCCCCGCAGCTCCCGCGTGATGCCGCTCACGCCGGAGACGGTCCCGCCCAGCTGCCCCACCCCGATCCCGTCCACCACGGCGCCATGCACCTCGGGGAAGGGGAACTGCGGACCGGTCGCGGAGGGGCGGTCCACGCAGGCGCCGAGCCACAGCGCGCCCAGCAGCGGGAGCGCGCCGGCGCGGCGCGGAACGGTGACGGAATAGCGGCGGCTAGTCGGCATCGGTGGCCCCCCCGAGGGCGTAGCGGACGGTAAGCCAGAATCCGCGCGGCGCCCCGGGACCGACCAGCGTGCTGTTGCGCCACTCCGAGGAGTTGTAGTTCCAGCCGCTCGGCCCGATGGCGCCGATGGCGCCGGGCGAGAAGGGATTGATGCCAAGGCGGCCAGCGCTGTAGTAGGCGTGATCGAAAACGTTGTTGAGCAGGGCCGAGACGGTGAGCACGGGGCCCAGCCGGGCGCTGGCGCTGAGATTGAATGTGGCGTACGCGGGCACGCTCCCCGCCTCGGTGAAGGCGCGGCCAGGCGCGACCGGGAGCTGGTAGTACTGCGCACAGAGGTCGGGGAAGTCGATGTTACTCTCGGCGCAGTAGTACTGCCCCACCTGCTGGTCGGTCCCGCGGGCCTGATGCAGGTTGTTCTCGTTGCCGCGCAGGAAGGCCGAGGAGCGGGCCACCATGCTCCCGCCCAGCCGCAGCCAGCGAGTGGCCTGGACGTCGAGCCCGAGGTTGAGGTTGTGCAGCGGGACGCCGGGCATCCGGGCCCCGGGATCCACCCGGATCATCAGGAAGGTCCCGTAGCCGTGATTGCGGTAGTAGTTGTCGGTGTGCAGCGTGGTGTGGCCGAACTGGCCCACTTCATCCCCGGCGCCGAAGACGGGGCGCGAGTTCTGGTTGAAGTCGGCGCTGCTGTTCTGCGGGCTCAGCATCCAGAAGCGTGACATGAACGAGGCGTCGGTGTACGCGTAGGCGGCGCGCAGGGTGAGCGGGCCATGGGCCCCGTGCAGGCCCAGCTCCAGCCCCTGCCGGCGCGTCTCCCCGATGTTGTCGAAATAGCTGCGGCCCCCGGCCACCCCGACGAAGTAGATGTCGTCGTCGAGGTCGGTCCGGTACAGGCTGGCGTTCCACTCCCACGACCGGCCGAGCAGGCCCGACGCGCCGACCTCGAGGGCGGTGGAGCGGATTTGCGGCAGGTACGGGTCGCCGGAGAGGGTGGTGGGGAGGGTGCAGGTCGGGCCGGCGAGGCTGCGCGGCTGGCTGCCCCACGCCGGGATGTCCGGGTTGATCAGCACCGGGGTGCGGTCGAAGGCGCAACCCAGCTCGATCGAGGAGGGAGAGCGGGCGCCACGGCTGATGTTACCGTAGACCCGGGTGCCCGGGCGGAGCTGCCAGGAGAGGCCCAAGGCCGGGTTGAGGCTGTTGTAGGTGTGCGCCTCGCGGCTGGCGGCGATGCTGTCGCCGGTCACGTCGCGGAGCACCCGGCCCGGCGCATCGGGACAGGAGAGCGGATCGGCGGTCGGGCAGAGGATGTAGTCGTCGAGCCGGTTCTTGAGGTCGCCGAGGGGGACGTTGCCCTCGTCGCCCCGGGCATGCATGCGGTTGCGCACCCGGGCCGAGTTGAACCGGGCGGCCACGGTGAGGTGGAGTTTGTCGCGGAGCGACCAGGTCTCGGTGGCGTAGAGGCTGGCGGTCCGGTCCCGGCCGGTGAAGTCGTTGCCGTGGATGGCCACCTGCGCGGCGCGGTAGACGGAGTCGATGGCCCCTGGGTCGAGGTAGACCCGGCGCCGGGCGTCGAGCAGCCCGAGCTGCTGCGCCATGAGGTACCCGGCGTCGCTGGCATCCACCGAGGCCCCGGCCATGACCTTGTGGCGCGCGCCGTTCCAGTTGACCTGGGCGGCGAGGCCGTGCGTCAGCTGGTCCACCCGGGTGTCGGTGCGCAGCCCGATGGGGGTGCCGTCCACCACGCCGCTGCCGTGGCTGAAGCCGAACTCCGAGGCGCCGTTGCGCGAGCCGATGAACGTCCCGCCGCGGTAGCAGTCATCGCCGGGCTGGCTGAAGCCGGCGGGCTGCACGACGTCTGGAGAGCCGTCCTGGTCCACGTCGGCGTAGCGGCACCAGGGCTGGTCGGCCGGCTTGGCGCTGAAGGCCGCGTCCTGGGTGAGATCGAAGTCCTGGAAGTCCTCGAAGATGTCGCCGTTGACGCCGGCCCGCTCGCTGTCGCGGCGGTACGCGTGGGCAGTGATGTTCGCGTTCCCGCCGATCGGGAAGAGGCCGTCGAGGGTGAACTGCGCCAGGCGGTTGCGGGTCTGGTCGGGCGAGCTGAAGACGTCCGCGGGCCGGGCCTGGAACATCCGGAGCGGGATCAGGCCGTTGCCGATGAGGTTGTTGTCGGCCAGGAGCAAGGTGCCGGTGATGAGCCCGATGGGTGCGGCATAGTCGAGCCGGCCGAACGCCTGCCGGACCGTGGACCGGGAGTCGTCGCGCCAGCCCCCTTCCTCGAACCAGTTGCCGGCCACGAAGCCGGCCAGCGGCCCGCGGCTGCCGCCGGCGGCGGCCTGCACCTGGCGGCGCCCCCACATGCCGCCGAGCGCCTGCCCCTCGACCCCCTTGTCGGTGAAGCCGCCGCGCGTGCGGAGGGCGAGGGCGCCGCCCAAGGTGTTGAGCCCGAACAGGGGATTGGAGCCGGAATAGAGGTCGAGCCCGCCGATGGCGTTGAGCGGGATCAGGTCCCAGTTCGCGACGTCGCCGAACGGCTCGTTGACCCGGGTGCCGTCCAGGAAGACCGACAGCCCCTGCGGCGTGCCGATCTGCGGGCTGGCGCTGAAGCCGCGGTAGGTCACGTCCATCTGGAAGGGATTGCCCTGGTAGTCGTTGACGTTCACGCCCTGCAGGTGGCTGTTGAGGAACTCGTTGAGGTTGAGCGCCTGTGACTCGCGGATCTGGAGGCCGGAGGCGGACTGCACGTTGGCGGGAATGAGGTCACGGCTCAGCTGCAGGCCGGGAATCGGGCCGATGCGGGTGGGACGGCGCGCGCGGACCACGAGGGTGTCGAGCTCGATCGGCCTGCGGGCGGTGGTGTCGCGGGCCTGGGCGGTGGCCTGCGCTGCGGGGATCGCGGCCCCCACAGCGAGCACGAAGAGCCAGCGCCGGCCGGGGGGCGAGTCAATCCTCAATGCCGGAGCTCCCATAGCTGAAGGAGACCGACAGGCTCCGTGGCGCTGCCGGTCCCCGAAGGTGGTGTTGACCCACTCGAGCGAGTTGTAGTTCCACCCCGAGGGGCCAATGGCGCCATTCACCGACGGCGCGAAGGGGTTGATCCCCAGCCGCCCCGCAGTGAAATAGCGATTGTTGAGCAGGTTGTTGACCCGGGCAGACAGGAGAAACCCAGGGCCGAAGCGCCACGCTCCCCACAGGGTGAAGACCGCGAAACCGTCGAGGCGGCCCGGCAGGGTGAAGGCGCGTCCCTGTGTGAGGTCCTGGCGCCGGACGTAGCTGCCGTCCGGCTGGCGCTCCCAGTACCAGGCGCGGGAGTCATTGCCGCCGGCCTGGTGCTGGTTGTTCTCATTGCCCCGCAGGTACGCACCGGAGTGAGCCACCATGCCGAGCCCAACGGTCAGTGACCGGGCCAACTGGAGGTCCGCCGAGAGATTCAGGTTGTGGATCGGGACCCCAGGGATGTGGGCGCCCGGCTGGACCCGGATGGTGCCCAGCGTGTACACGCCCTGGCTGCCGATGCCCACGCCGTTGTCCTGCTCCTGGGAGTACTCGGCATCGGAGAGCGCCGAGCTGTTGTGGGGGCTCTGCATGAAGAAGGTGGACTGGTAAGTCGCGTCCGTGGCGGAATAGTTCACTCGCACCGCCAACCGACCCAATGCCCCGGCGAGGCCCAGCTCGTAGCCCTGCCGCCGGGTGTTGCCGATGGTCTGGAAATAGCTGCGGGTCGAGGTCACCGCCGTGAACTGGATGTCGTGGTGCAGGTCCACCCGATACACCGAGAGGGCCCAGCTCCATCGGTGCCCCAGCTGGCCTCTCGCGCCGATTTCACCCGAGTAGCTGCGGAGTTGCGGCAGGTACGGATCGCCCGAGAGACTGGTCGGCAGAGTGCAGGTGGGGGCGGCCAGGCCCCTCGGCGCGTAGACCGGCGGGATGGGATTCCCCAGCGAGTCGGTGCCCCCGCCCCCGACCTGGACCGGCGTGGCGTCGAAGGCACAGCCCAACTCAATGGTGGATGGGGCCCGGGCGCCCATGCTCCAGTTGCCGTACAGGTTCAGCCGAGACGCGGGAGACCAAGTCACACCGACGGCCGGGTTCAGAGAGGGATAGACCTGGCGGTCCCGGGTCGGGGTGAAGGTGGTGGTGTCGGGATTCGAGAGCACCGCGAAGGCGCTGTCGGGACAGGAGGCCGGATCGGGGGTGGGGCAGAGAATCCGGGGGACCCGTACGTTCCGGTTGGTGTACTCGTGCAGGTCGCTGCCGCGGCTGGTAAGCAGCGTGTTGCGCACGGTCGCGCGGTTGAACCGGAGGCCGAGGTTGATGTTCAGGTCCGCGCGGGGCGTCCAGGTCTCGCTCGCGAAGAGGCTCCAGATCCGGGTGGCACCATCGAAGTCGTTGACGTGCACATCCACCTGGGCCGCGCGGTAGAAATTGTCGATCCCGGCCGGATCGGCGTAGACCTGCCGGCTCCCATCCATGAGTCCGAGTCGCTGAGCCATGCGATAGGTCGCATCGCTGGCCTGCAGGTCGGCGCCTAGCAGGAAGCGGTGCCGGGCGGCGTTGAGGGTGTACTGCAGGGTCGCGCCTGCCGTCCGCTGGCCAATGCGGGTCTTGTTGAGCACGCCAATGGGGGTGCCGTCCACCACGCCGGGCCCGCCGATCCCGTTGCGGGGCGCCGAATCGAAGCTGATATCCTCACAGTCCACCCCGCGCGCCCCGTTGAGGGTGACCTCGACTTCCACCTCGCGGCCGGTGAGCGGATCGGTGAGGATCTCGGTGTCCGGATTCCCGTTGTGATCGGCGTCGAGGTACTCGCAGTACGGCAGGGCGTGCGGCTTCCACCCGCCCCGGGCCCGGTCGACCTTGCCATCGAATTCCTCGAAGCCATCGTACATGTCCCCGCCCGTTGCCCGGCGCTCGCTGGTCCGATGGGAGAGCTGCAGCCCCAGCGAGAACGCGGACCCGAGCGCCCAGGTCCCTCCCAGGGTGAACTGCGCCAGGCGATTCCGCGTCTGGTCCGGCGAGGTGAAGACACTCGCGGGGCGCCGCTGGAAGAGGGGGAGCGGGATGAGCCCGTTGCCGATCAGGTCGTTCCGGGCCAGCAGAGCCGTCGCGGTGAGCCCGGCGCGGGCCCCCCGGTAGTCGATCCGCCCGAACCCCTGCTGGACCCTGCTGGGCGAATTGTCCCGCCACCCGTTCTCATCAAGGCCCGTGAGGGCCCCGAAGGCGGCGAGGGCGCCGTCGGAGCCGCCGGCCGCAAGCTGGACCTGCTTCCGGCCCCAGCTCGCGCTCGTGGCCGAGGCCTCGACCCCGGGGTCGCTGAAGCCCGACCGGGTGCGGAGGGCCAGCGCCCCGCCAAGGGTATTGAGGCCGAAGAGCGGGTTGCTGCCGGGGAAGAGGTCCATCCGGGACACCGCGTTGAGCGGCAGCAGATCCCAGTTCACCACGTCGCCGAAGGGCTCATTCACCCGGACGCCGTCGAGGAAGACCGAGAGGCCCTGCGGGGTGCCGATCTGCGGGCTGGCGCTGAAGCCGCGGAATTGCAGGTCGGCCTGCAGCGGGTTGCCGGAATAGTCGCTGACGGCGGCCGAGCCGAACTGGGTGTTCACGAAGTCGGTCAGCGACAGGGAGCCCGAGCCGCGGAGCTCCCGCCCCCGGGCGCTCTGGACGTTGCTGGGAATCTGGGTGAGATCGAGGTTGAGGCCCGGGAGCGGACCGAGCTGCAGGGGCCGCTTGCCGACCACCACGAGCGAATCCAGTTCAATCACCCGCCGCCGGGTCGAGTCGGGCTGCTGCGCGGCCACGGGGCTGGCGCCGAGGACACCCGCCAGCAACGCGCCGGCGACCAGGTCAGGGAACCACCGGGCGTGGCACGGCCTCATCGGGACCCCCGGGGTACCGGCATGTGGAGACGGCGCCGGAGATCGGCGATGGGCCGTCGAAGACCCGCGCGGAGGGAGAACAGGGAGTTGACGTCAGGGACACCGTGCACCGTGCCGCTGATCGTCAGAGTGCGAGCCAGGGAGCCGAGTTCGGAGCCTTCGCGCACGGTGAGGTTGTTGAAGGTGATGTCGATGCGGGCCAGCGAATCGGGACCGGAGAGCGTCACGCTGCCGCCGCACGCCGGCGGGGCGCAGGTGCCACCAGAGCCTGAAGTACTGAGCATGACGCCGTAGGCATAGGCCGGGAGCGAGTCCCCATACGGGACGCTGACGAAGACCTGGCCGGTGGCGTCGAACAGGAAATCGTACCCGGTGCCGTTGTCCTGATAGTAGGAAGAAAGCCGCTCAAGGACCGGGTCGGACGGGAGTACGCAGACCAACCAGTCGGGGGCACCGGGGATCCTGATGGTCAGCGTGTCCGGAGCCGCGGCGCAGGCCGTCGGGCTGGGCACCTCCGGGAGCAGCACCCGTCGCCGTTGAGCGGATCGGCCAGCAGTGTGGCACGAAATTCCGCGCTGTCGAGCCCGGTGGGGGCCATCGCGGCATCCACGCCGGGGAGAAATCCCCGCCCGAAGTCCAGGGTGCGTTGACCCAGCCCGTTGGCCGGACCGATCGACGGAGCGGGACAGTGGGGCGCGACACAGGCGAAGGCCGGGACAAAGCTCCCAGAGGCCTGATCAAGGGAGTCGTGGATCACCGCGAGCACCACGGTGTCCTGGGCCACGACCTGCAGCGCCCAGCCGTTCTGGAAGTCGCCCGTGCTGTACACCGTGGTGCCACCGTACCGCTGGCTGGCGGTCAAGGTGCCGCAGCTCTGCTGGTAGACGCCATCGCCCCGCTTCACCACGTACTTCCCCTCCGGCCCACAACTGAGGAACGGCGGCTGCCACGCGGGATCTGCGGTATTCAGGGTCCCGGTGAAGGTCGCGGTTGCCCCGGTTTGCGGGTTGGTGACGGTGGTCCCCGCGAGGGTGAGCACCCGCGCCGGGTCCGCGACCGTGCCGCCGATCGCGGCGCCGAGACAGCCGGACCCCGCGCAGACGTACGGACTCGGCTCGGTGTGCCGCTGGTAGGAGAGGGCGAGGACGGTGCTACCCTGGGTCCTCACCAGCAGGGTGTCGCCACGGCGAGAGGCGAAGCGGTAGGTCGCGGCCTGGGGGTCGATGGTATCGAGGACGACCTCGTTGACGCCGGGACAGAAGTCCCGCGCCACCGGCGACTGGACCACGGGGATCAGGTTGTCCCGGCACGGCAGCCGGTCCAGCGACAGCTCATAGAAGAGCCCGAACAGGCTGAGGCCACGACTGGCGAGCGTGTCACCCATGCCCACGAGGGCGTCGGTGAGCGGCTCCCCGGGAAGCCGCGGACGAACGTCGTGCCCGGGTCCACCCCCGCCACCTGGCTGAAGTCCATGCCGTAGGCCTCGGCCAGAATCGCGCGGGCGAGGGCATCGGCCGCCTGCAGCATCGCCGGGGTGACGGCCGCGAGTTCCGGATGGGCTCCACGATTGGAAGCGTCGTAGCGCGCGAGGAACCGGCCCAGTGTGTCGCCCATGAGGAAGGCGACGCTCATGTTGGTGAGCAGCGAGACGTTCACGTACCCGGTATCGAAGGCAAACCCGTACAGCCCGACGCCGGTGCTGATGAAGTACGGCGGCTCGAGCCCATCCACCTCCGCCATCCACTCGCCGGTGGTGTCGGTCGCCGAGGTCAGGAACCGGATGCCATTCACGCCGAACACCGCGGCGATGGCGTTGTTCTCGAGGGTCCCGCTCACATCAAAGGTGCGCCCGTGCAGCCTCGCGTGGACCGGCGGGGACGGAACGAACGGCGACGGCGGGTCGTCGTTCAGGCAGGCGAGCCCGGACAGCAGTGCGAGCGCCAGCAGCATCCGCCCCCCCGGAGCCCGCCACGGCCCGCGGGGGTGTCTGTCGTGCGTCAGCATTTGTGCGTCCTTCCCCTCTCACGTGAGGTGCGCCGTGGCCGGCGGCTACTGCGCGGCACTGCCCCCCAGGGCATACTGCACCGCCAGCGTCACCCGCCGCGGCCCCGCCGGCCCGATGAACGTGGCGTTGCGCCACTCGTTCGAGTTGTAGTTCCAGCCGCTCGGCCCGTTGCTGCCGAGCGTCCCCGGCACGAACGGATTGACCCCGAGGCGCCCGGCCGTCTGGTACGCCGCATCGAACAGGTTCTGCACCTGCAGCGCCACCGTGAGCCCGGCGGTGAGGGGGGCCGAGCTGCGGAGGCTGAAGACGGCGAAGCCCGGCACCGTGCCGCCCAGCGTGAAGGCCCGCCCCTGCGTGGTGTCCTGCACCCGCGCGATGGTCCCGTCCGGGTTCTCCACCCAGCGCCACACCTGCGAGTCGTTGCCACCGGCCTGGTGCCGGTTGTTCTCGTTCCCCCGCAGGTAGGACCGCGAGTGCGCCACCATCCCCACCCCGAGGCGCCACCCGCGCCACACCCGGAGGTCGAGGCCGAGGTTCAGGTTGTGCAGGGGGACCCCGGGCAGGTGCGCCCCCGGGTCCACCCGGATCGTCTCGAGGATCGGCACGCCCTGACGGGTGTCGCCGCCCTGGAAGGCGGTGAAGGGGTCGGCGGCGAGCAGCGGGTCGGTGAGGGCCGAGCTGTTGTGCGGGCTCAGCATGAAGAAGGTTGACTGGTAGGTCGCGTCGGTGGCGGAGTAGTTCGCCTGCACGGCCAGCCGGCCCACGCCGCCCGCCACGCCCAGCTCCACCCCCTGCCGCCGGGTGGTGCCGATGGTCTGGAAGTAGCTTCGCTGCGCCGAGACCGCGGTGAACTGGAGGTCGTTGTGCAGGTCCACGCGGTAGGCGCTCACCGTCCACTCCCAGCGCGGCCCGAGCGTGCCGCGCGCCCCGACCTCGCCGGAGTAGCTCCGGAGCTGCGGCAGGTACGGGTCGCCGGAGAGGCTCGTCGGCAGGGTGCAGGTGGGGCCAAGCAGGCTCCGCGGGACGTAGACCGGCTCCACGGGATTGCCCAGGGAATCCACCACGCCCTCGTTCACGTCGACGGGCGTGGCATCGAAGGCGCAACCGAGCTCGATGGACGAGGGCACCCGCGTCCCCATGCTCCAGTTGGCGTAGAGGTTGAGCCGGGCGGACGGGGACCAGGTGACGCCGACCGTCGGATTCAGGGACTGGTACGTGTGGGCGTCGCTGGTGGTGGACCCGCTGATGGTGTCCCCGTTCACGACCACGGCGAAGGCGGTGTCCGGGCAGCTCGCCGGGTCCATGGTGGGGCAGAGGATCCGCGGCGTGCGGATGTTCCGGTTGGTGAAGTTGTGCAGTGCGCCGCCGAAGTTGTTGATGGTCCGGGTGAGGAGCCGGTTCTCCACCCGCGCGCGGTTGTAGCGTGCCCCGACGGTGACGCTCACGCCCGGCTGCGGCACCCAGGTCTCGCTGGCGTACAGGCCGAGCTGCCAGGCGGTGCCGGTGAAGTTGTTGATCGCCACGTCCACCTGCGCCGCGCGGTAGATGGGGTCGATGGCCGCCGCGTCCTGGTACACCTGCCGGCTCGCCGTCATGAGCCCGAGCCGCTGGGCCATGGCGTAGGTGGCGCGGCCGCCGTGCAGCTCGGCGCCGAGCAGGGCGTGGTGCCGCGCGGTGTTCAGGAACAGCTGGGCGCCGCCGCCGGTGGTGCCCTGTCCCACCTGGGTCTTGTTGAGCACCCCGATCGGCGTCCCGTCCACCACGCCGGGCCGGCCATTGCGCGGCATACTGGCGTAGGTGATGTCCTCGCAGTTCACCCGGTTGGGCCCGTTCAGGATGATGATGTCGGTGTCCACCGTGTCCCCGGTGAGGGGATCGATGATCGGGGCGCTGTCGGGGAAGCCATCCCCGTTCGCGTCCACGTACTGGCAGTATGGCAGGACGTGGGGCCGCCAGGCGCCGCGCTGGGCATCCAGCCGGCCGTCGAACTCGGCGAAGTCCTCGTACATGTCGCCGCCGGTGGCGCGTCGATCGCTGTCGCGCCGGTACACCTGCAGGGCGAGCCCGAGCGAGGGACGCAGGTCGTAGGTGAGGCTCAGCTGAAGCTGGGCCAGGCTGTTGCGGGTCTGGTCCGGGGAGGTGAAGACGTTGGCCGCCCGCTCCCGGTACATGCTGACGGGCACCAGCCCGTTGCCGATCAGGTCATTCCGCGCCACGAGCGCGGACCCGGTGACCCCGAGGCGCGTCCCCCGGTGGTCCAGCCGCAGGAAGCCCTGCCGCACGGTGCTGGGCGAGTTGTCCCGCCATCCGGCCTCCTCGTACCAGCTGCCGGCCCCGAAGGCGGCGAGGCTGCCTCGGCTCGTCCCCGCCGCGACCTGCCCGCGCTTCTGGCCCCATGACCCGCCGCTCGCCGACGCCTCGACGCCCCGGTCCGCAAACCCGTTGCGGGTGCGCAGCGCGAGCGCGCCGCCCAGCGTGTTGAGGCCGAAGAGCGGGTTGCTGCCCGGAAAGGCGTCGAGCCGGCTCACCGCGTTGAGCGGCAGCAGGTCCCAGTTCACCACGTCGCCGAACGCCTCGTTGACGCGCACGCCATCGAGGAACACCGACAGCCCCTGCGGCGTGCCCACCTGCGGGCTGGCGCTGAAGCCCCGGAACTGCACGTCCGCCTGGAGCGGGTTGCCGGCGTAGTCGTTGACCGCCACCGAGGCGAGCCGGCTGTTGAGCAGGTCGGTCAGCGAGAGGGTCCGCGCATCGCGGAGCTCCGCGCCCGTGACCGTCTGCACATGGCTCGGCACCTGGGTCCGGTCCAGCACGATGCCCGGCAGGACGCCGATGGGCACCGGGCGCTTGCTCACCACCACCAGTGACTCGAGCTCCAGGGGCTTGGGAGCCAGGGTGTCGCGGACTTGCGCCGGCAGCGACGTGGTGGGCAGGAGCCCGAGGACCAGCACCGCGCCCACGACGGACGGGAGTCGGCGCATCAGAAGCTCCCGATGTCGTGGATGTCGTGCACGGTGCCATTCAGGATCGCGGTGCGGCCGCTGGGCAGCACCAACTCCAGCTCCTCCAGCACGGCGTTGGTGAAGGTGACACTCGCCACGCCGCTGCTGTCCGGCGGCTGCAGCGTGACGCCCGGACAGGCCGGGTCCGCGCAGCGCCAGAACTCACCCGCCAGCAGGGCCAGGTTCAGGCCCGTGATGGTGCTGTCGCCGGGCGCGGTGAGGAACGTGAGGGCGCCGGTGCCGGTCCCGGACATCACGTAGCTCCAGGTGCCGTCGAAGTTGTCGCCCCAGTACTTGAAGGTGGTTTCGAAGACGGGGTTGTTCGGCTGGACGCAGAGGGTCCACCCGGCCTCACCCGGGATCGTGACCTGCACCGTGTCGGTCGCGATGGCGCAGACGGCCGGGTCCGGGACCTCACCCTGGCTGCTCCCGCTCGAATAGCCATCCGCATGCACCACCGCCCGCACCACCGCGGTGTCGGTGCCGGTCGGGGTGCCAAGGCTGTCCACCGCGGGGAGGGGCGTGCGGTCGAGCAGGAGCGTGCGGCGGCCGCGGGCATCGGCGGCGCTGATCGTGACCCCGGTGCAGGCGGCCCCGGTGCAGCGGTGCACCGGGACCCAGGTGGCGCCGAGCCATCGAAGACATGGTGCGTCACCGAAAGCACCTGGCGTGTCCCGCGCGATGATCACCGCGTCGTAGGCCTCGAAACTCACCTCGTAGAACTGCCGCCCGCCATAGAGCTGCTTCACGTAGCTGTAGGAGCAGCCCGCGGATAACTGCCATCGGCCAGGCGCACCGTGTAGGAGCCGATGGTGTCGCAGAGGATCACCGGCGGCTGCCACGTGGGATCGGCCGTGGCGAGCGCGCCGTCCAGCTGGCCTGGCCGGCCGCCCCGGCCAGCACCGCGGTGGCGAGACCAGCGGACGCAGCGTGTCGGTGGGCAGGCCGGTGATGCTGGCCCCGAGCACCCCGCGCCGCTACAGCTGAAGGAGCCGAGCGGGCCAGCGCGGACGTAGGTGAGGGCGGTGATCGTCCCCCCCAGGGCCGTGGCCGAGAGCGTGTCCCCGCGGGCGTTGATGAACCGATAGGTGACGAGCGACGGGTCGCCGGGGTCCGGCGCCGTTTCCTTGTAGAGCGGGCACAATTCGCGCGCCCCCACAGGCAGGGCCACGGCCACGCGCGCCAGGCGGCAGCGCGCGAACTCCTCGGCCCGCGCGGTGCTGTAGCCGTACGGGTCGATGCCGAGCCCGGCGGCGGCCGAGAGGAGGTCGGCCATCGGATTTCCCGGCACCACCGTGAACGGCGTGCGCACCACGTCGAGCCCGGTGAGGTCGAGGGAAAGCCCGTACTCCTCGGCCACGAGGGACGCGGCCGCGGCCTGGGCCGCCGCCACGGCCGCGGGCGTCACCACGGCCAGCGCCGGGTGATCGCCCGCCTCGGTGGCCTGGCCAAAGACCGCGCCGGGATCCGCCCGCAGCACCTCGAGCGCCTGCAGGTGCGTGAGGAGCGAGACGTTGGCGACGCCGGTGTCGGTGACGACCGCAGCGAGCCCGATGCTGTTCCAGATGAGGTAGGGCGGCTCCAGGTCGTCCACCAGCGCGATGTAGCGTCCCAGCGAGTCCGGGCCCTGCGCCGTGACCATCGACCCGCGGCGCCCCACCACCGCCACGCCGTAAAGCGTGGCGGGCGTGCCGTCAGGCATGACCAGCTGCCCGTGCAGCAGCCGATGAGGACCGAGCGGCCAGGCTGGGCCGGTGGGCGGGTCGTCCGAACAGCCCGCGATCATGCCGAGCGCGGCGAGCAGCGCGCGCGCCCAGCCGGTGGCCAGCGGGACACGGGCGCCGCGGCCGGCACCACGAGGGCGCCGTACGGCGGGGATGCCGGGGACGGGCACGATTCACACTCCACGTGAGAATCCGCCGCCCGGGCCTGCCTGCCTGGACGAAGGAACCGCGGTGAGCCGGATACGGAGGTATTGGCCGGCGCCCGGGAGCGGGCGCCCAGTGCTTTCAATACGTCGCACCTCGCCCGACGTCACTCGGCGCGCGCCGCGCATGCCCCACGGTGACGCCCTCCGGCCTCCCGCGTAATTCCGGATACCCATGCCCCTCACCCCGACCGACCATGACTCCCCCGAGTCGCCCGAGCTCCGCGCCCTGGCCGAGACGCTGCGCGGCATCCGCTTCGCCCCCCGCGCCTCACTGGGCCCGGAGATCGTGATGCGGCTCCGCGGGCAGCCGGACCCCGAGCCGCCGGCGCCGGGGCGAGGTGCGCTGCTCGGCCTGCTGGCGGCGGGCCTCCTGCTCGGCGGCTTCCTCTTCGCCTTCTGGCGCCTGCTGCTCAGCCTCGCCCACTGATCCCGGCCTCCCGCCGGCCGGGGGTGTCTGGATTCCCCCTGCCCCGGCGTTTCTCTGCTGCAGGACTTCATGACAAGGGTTGGATGAGGGTGTCACGGCTGCCTCCGTGGTGCCCTCGTCCTCCTTGGCATCCACCTCGCGGCCCACACGCGTGGCCTCACTCAAGCGCCTCTTCGACACCTGCTATCCCGGCCTGGTCCGGTTCCTCTATCGCCGCCTCGGCGACCGGGACCTGGCCGAGGATATCGCCCAGGAAGCCTTCATCCGGCTGCTGCGGGAATCCCCGGAGCGGCCGGAAGGCTGGCTGTTCGTGGTGGCCGCCAACCTGGCCCGGGACGCACACCGCCGGGACAGCCGGCGGGCGCGTCACCTCGAACTCCTCAAGGCCGAGTTAGGCGCCGTCGAGGTCCCGGCCACCGACCTGCAGGTGGTGCGGGAGGAGACCGTGGCCGGGGTGCGCGATGGCCTCGCCCGCCTGTCGGAGCGGGACCGCACGCTGCTGCTGCTCTACGAGGAAGGCCTCGCCTACCGCGACCTCGCGGCCGCCGTGGGCGTCAAGGAAAGCTCCATCGCTCCCCTGCTGGCGCGGGCGCGCCAGCGCCTGTTGCGGCAACTGAAGGAAGGCCCCCATGCCCCGCCCATCGCGACTGCATCCGCCTAACCGGGACCTCGTGGCCCTCGCCGACCGCGCCCTGCCCTGGCCGGCCGCCGCCCGCGTCCAGCTCCACCTGCTGCGCTGCGACCGCTGCCGGGTCCGTGCCGAGGCCCTCGCGGGCGACCGGGACGCGGTGCGCCACCAGTTGCGCCACCTCGAGGTGGCCACGGACACCTCGGCGGCCTGGACCCGGCTGGCCGCTCCGGCCCCCGCCCGCCCGCGCTGGGCCCGGCCCGCCCTCGCCTCCGCCGCGGTGGCGGTGCTGGCGCTCGGCGGGGCGCTGTGGTGGCGCACGCACCAGCAGCCGCAGGCCTTCCTGAGCGCACTCGAGACATTGCCGTCCCGGCCCGACCTGCTCGACGCCCCCGCGGCCCGCGGCCGCCGCGCCGACGCGGCCTTCATCACCCGGCTGCTCGCCCTCACCGAGACCGGGCAGGCCGAGCGCGTGCGGGATACCTGCTGCAGCGACCACGACGGCGAGGGCCCGGATGACGACGGCCTCTTCGCCGCCACGCTCCCGGCCGCGGGGATGGCGCTCCACGTGATGTACGACGACGCCGACGGCACCCGCTCCCTCTCCTCCGGGGACCTGGTGCGGTCGGTGGCCCGCTCCCCGCTGTCCGTGCGGTCCGGCGACCTCCCGTCGCCCGCAGTGCCCCTTGCCATGACGTCCACGCGGTGATTTCCCGGAGAGCCAGGCACTCTCCCTTCACTCTTTCCGGAGGACGCCTCATGCATCGTAGCCTTGCGGTATCCCTGCTCCTGCTCGCTCCAGTCGCCGGGGTGGCGGCCCAGAGCTGGGACAACGTCGCCCGTCCCGGCGGGCGGTTGCCCGGCGCGCCCGCGGTCAGCCTCGTCAAGGTGGCCGAGGGCTTCAATGACCCCGTGGGCGTGGTCAGTGCCCGCGACGGGTCCGGCCGCCTGTTCGTGATCGAGCGGGTGGGGCGGGTGAAGATCGTCAAGGACGGGAAGATCAACCCGGTGCCGTTCCTCGACCTGACCGGGGCGGCGCTGCCGCTCGGCGGTGAGGTGCAGCACCAGTTCATCGAGCAGGGCCTCTACTCCATCGCGTTCCACCCGCAGTTCAAGCAGAACGGCTACGTCTACGCGCACTATGCCTCGCTGCCCTTCAACGGGGACGGCTACATCGTGCGGTACACGGTGAGCAAGTCCAGCCCGGACAAGGTCGATCCCGCAACGGCCAGGGTCATCTACGTCATCGCCCAGCCGTGGTACAACCACAACGGCGGCCAGATCGCCTTCGGCCCGGATGGGTACCTCTACATCGGCAGCGGCGACGGCGGCTGGGAAGGGGACCCGCTCAACGCCGGCCAGGACCTCGCCACCAACCTGGGCAAGATCCTGCGCATCGACGTGAACGTGGAGGGCAACCCGCCCTACCGGATCCCCGAGACCAATCCGCTGGTCTGGAAGCCGCAGCTCATGGCGCTCTTCGGCGTCACCGACCAGACCTTCGCGTCGCTCCACCCCACCGCCCGCCCGGAGATCTGGGCGTACGGCGTCCGCAACCCGTGGAGCTTCCATTTCGACCCGAAGGGCGGGGACCTCTATATCGCCGACGTCGGCCAGAGTGAACTCGAGGCCGTGTACTTCCAGCCGGCCAGCTCCCGCGGCGGGGAGAACTACGGCTGGAAGTACCGCTTCGGCTCCCGGTGCTTCCCCATGGGCAGCACCGACTGCCCGCGCTTCGGGACGGCGCCGGCCGCGGAGTACGACCACAAGGACGTCGGCTGCGCGGTGATGGGCATGGGCATCTACCGCGGCGCCCAGTACGCGAAGCTCGACGGGATCTACTTCGTCGGCGACTGGTGCACCGGCCGCATCCTCGGGCTCAAGCGCGATGCGGCAGGCAAGTGGCAGTTCCAGGTGCTCGCCAACACCGGCCTCAACTGGCAGGGCGGCGGCATGGACGAGAACGGCGACGTGTACGCCGTCCACTGCAACTGCTTCTACACCACCGACAAGGGCGCCACGGGCAACCCGCCCGGGGGGATCTACAAGATCGTCCCGACGGAAGCCGTCCCGGCCGGCGCAGCAGTCGCTCCGAACAAGGGCAACTGACCCGCAAGGCGCGGAGCCGGGCGTCGGTACCGCCTGGCTCCGCGCCGAATCCCCCTCTTCATCCGGATGTTCATGACCCTCTCACGATCCGTGCTCGTCGCGGCGGTCGGTGTGGCGGGGCTGCTCGCGTGCCGCCACGGCACCCCGGCGCCCGCCGCCCCAGCGCCTGCCGCGGCGGCGCCCTCGCCGGAGCCCGCGCCCGCCTCACCGACGCTCACCGGTCCTCCTCCGGTCCCAACGCCACCTCCGGGCACCATCCCTCCGCTTCCCGCGGTGGCCGCACCAGCGGACGAAGTGTTCGAGGGCTGGAAGCTCTTCCATATCCACTGCTTCCGCTGCCACGGCTTCGACGCCGAGGGTGCCGGCGCCCCGAACCTGCGGGAGACGGTGAAGACCCGCCTCACCCGGAGCGGCTTCATCGTCACCGTCCTCGGCGGCCGCCCGGAGCGCGGCATGCCGGTCTGGGGGGAAGTCCTGCAGCCGCAGGAGGCCGAGCGCATCTACCAGTACATCGTCGAGCGGGCCACGGGCCGACTTGGGCCGGGCCGCCCGCCGTCCTCGTGAGCCCCGCCTTCACCACCACCACGGCACTCCTCATGCGCATTCCCAGCCTGACCCTGCTGGTGCTGGCGGGGGCGGCCACGCACGCCGCCGCCCAGAACGTCCCGCGCGACTCTGCCCGCACCCTGCCCGACCTCATCGTCACCTCCACCCGGACCGCCACCCAGGCCAGCGGTGCCGCCGGCAGCGTGACGGTGGTGGATGCCGCCACCCTCACGGCCCGCCAGAGTCCCACCGCGGATGACGCCCTCCGCGGCCTCGCCGGGGTCTCCGTGGTGGGCGATGGCCGCTACGGCGAGGAAGTGCGCATCAACCTGCGCGGCCTCAACAGCGGCTTCTCCACCCAGCGCACCCTGGTCCTCATGGACGGCCGGCCGCTGACCGACGAATACCTGGGCCATGCCGACCTTGGCCAGTACCCGCTCGACGCGATCGAGCGGATCGAGGTGGGCCGGGGCGCCCTCTCCGCCGCGTGGGGCAGCAACGCGCTCGGCGGCGTGGTGAACCTCCGGGCGCGCCGGGGGAGCCCCACGCCGCGGACGACGCTCACCGCCGAGGGTGGCAGCTTCGGCACCTGGCGGGGTGCCCTCAGTCACGGGCGGCAATGGGGGAGGGTGGATGCCTTCGCGAGTGCCGGGGCGAGCACCACCGATGGCTACCGGAAGACGAGCGCCGGCCAGGCCGTGGACTGGGACGGCCGCAACGCCCTCCTCAACGTGGGTTACCAGGGTGCTCGCGTGAGCCTCCGCAGCCTCAGCACGGCCTTCATCGGCAAGGGCACCGACGAGCTCTTCGATCGGGACATCACCCGCCTGGCGGAAGACCTGAGCCTGCGCCTCGCGCACGGTCGCGCGGCCGCGACGACCGAGGTGCGCGGCTACCTGACCCACCTCGACCAGGACCTCGCCTGGCACGGGGCCCCGACGGTGGGGTATCGCCAGACCGGCGTCGGCGGGTACGTGGCGCACACCCGGGTGATCGGGCAACGGCACCAGGTGCTGGCCGGCGCCGACCTGCGCCGCAACGCCGCCCGGGTCTCCGAGTTCGCCGGGGTGGTGGACCGGCACGAGACCATCGCCGCGGCCTTCCTGCAGGACGAGATCACCCTGGGCCGGGCAGGGCTGCTCCTCGGCGTCCGCGCCGACCGAGGCGGCACGGGGGATCGCGCCCTCACGTACCGCGCCGGCGCGCACTACGACCTGGACGCACGCACCCGGCTTCGCGGCGGCATCGCGCGCGCCTTCCGCGCCCCGACGCTCTCCGACCGCTACCTGCCGCCCACGCCGTTCGGGCCGGTGATCTTCGTGGGCAACCCCGACCTCGAGCCGGAAACGGCCGTGAGCGTCGAGGCTGGCGTGGTGCGCCAGTTCGGCCGCGGCACCACCCTCGAGCTCACGGGCTACTACATCCGCTCCGACGGATTCTGGGACTTCCTGGCCGACACCGGCGCGGTGTTCCGTGCGGCCAACATCACCGAGGTGCCCGTCTACGGCGTGGAGGTGTCCGGGCGCGCCACCCTCCGGCCCGGCCTCGTGGCCGAGGGGAGCTACACCTTCACCGACGCGAGTTACGAGCGCTTCACCGGCAATCCCGCCGTGGAGGGCAACTACGTGGACGACAACGTGAAGCACGCCGCCTCACTCACCCTCACCTGGACGCCGTCCGGCGGGAGCACGCTGTGGGTCTCGGGCTTCCGGAGCGGCCACCGGTACACCGATCCCGAGAACACCTCGGCGGGCCTGCTGCCGGGGTACACACTGCTCTCCGCGGGGGCGTCCGTGCAGGTCGGGGGCGGGCTCGACCTCCGGGTGCGGGCCGACAACCTGCTCGACCGCCGCTATCGCACCCGCCCGGAGTACCGGCAGGCCGGGCGGGCCGTCTTTGCGGGGCTCCGCCTGAGCCGCTGACCTCCCCCGGAAAAGACCACAGGGGGCCGGCCACCGCGGTGGCCGGCCCCCTGTCGTTGTCCCCCTGCCGTGGGGCGTTACTCGACGCCGATCTGGTAGTGCTCCGGGTTGGCCTCGACGATCGCGCCGGAGGTGGCGTCCACCTCCACCTTCATCTCGCTGCCGTCGGCCAGCTTCACGTCGAACTCGTACGAGGCGGCGCCATCGGGCTCGATCTCGTACTCCACCTCGGTGATCTCGCCGGGGTGGGCGGCCAGCGCGGTCTTGCGGGCGTCGGCCTCGGTCACCTTCACCTTGGCCTTGAAGGGCTCGTCGGTGGCGGCGTTGACCTCCTGCTCCACCTCGGTGACGGTGCCCGTGAGCGCCTCGCACTCGATGTCCCACTGGGTGCCGTCGGGACTCCGGACGTCGAACTCGTAGATCGCCTTTCCCTGCTCGGTCTTGCCCTCGAGCTTGACGATCGCGCCGGCGTGCGCCGCCTGGACGCTCGTGACGCAGTCGCGGAGCGTCAGGGCCGCGGGGGCCGGGGCCGGGGCAGCTGCCGTATCGGCGGCGGGGGTGGCGGTGTTGCCGCCAGGCGATGAGCAGGCGGCGAGCAGCAGCAGGACGGACAGGGACGCACGCATGAGAACCTCGACAGGGTGAAGAAAAGGTTGCGGGACAAGTTAGGCCAACCCCATGAGCGGAGAATGAAGCCGGTCGGAACGGACAAGGGACAGGGGGGTGCTCCCCCTGCCCCTTGCCCCGAGGCGTGCCCGATGGAGGTCAGGACATCGGTACGCGCCTCAGTCCTCGCCGCCCCCGAAGCTGCGCCGCACGACGAGGCGCACGACCCGCCGGTACCCCGGGGTGAGGAACCGCTCCAGGACATCGCCGCCGCCCTGGTTCACGTTGAAGGTGCCGAAGGTGGCATACTTGTTCTGGAAGATGTTGTTGCCCACGGCCACGATCTCCCACCCCTGCCCGCGCCATCCGAGGCGCGCATCGGCCACGAAGTAGCCGTCGAGTTTCGGCTCCTCGTTGGCCTCGTCGCCGCGCAGGTACTGGCTGCCGATGTAGCGCCCGTCCGCGCCCGCGAAGAAGCCGCGGGACAGGTTGACGCTGCCGCCGAACTTCACCTGATGGCTCGGCACCAGCGGCATCTCGTCGCCGACCTCCACCTCGTTCTCGCCGCCGAAGTCCTCGCGGATCGAGAAGATCTCGGCCTCGGACTGAAAGGTGGCCTTGGTGAAGGCGTAGTTGGCGTACAAGGTGTGGCCGCCCCGCACAAAGAGCGTGGCACTCGCCTCGACGCCCAGGCGGCGGGTCTTGTCGAGATTGTCGAAGTAGCCCTCGATGGTGGAGCCGCTCGGCGAGGAGTCCGAGGCAAACAGCCCGATGTCGTCTCGCACGTCGGTGCGATAGGCGGAGGCACTGAGCAGCGCGTTCCCCGCGATGAGGGAGCCGCCCACTTCGTAGGTCACGGCGCGCACCGGCTTGATCGGCGGGTCGTCGCCCAGCGCGAAGGGCAGCGGGCAGGGCTCCGCCTCGTCGGCGCAGGCCAGTTCGATGACCGCGGGCGCGCGGTACGCGGCCCCCACCGAGCCGTAGAGCGTCAGGCCACTCCCCGCGTCCACGCTGACCCCGGCCTTGGGGCTCAGGCGGCTGTAGGAGCTCGTGGTGTCGCGGGTCGCGTCCAGCTGGTTCTCGAATGGGATCCGCACGTAGTCATACCGCGCCCCGGCCGAGAAAGTCACCCGGCCGGTGGTGAGACTCGCCAGGGCGTAGGTGCCCACGTCCCAGGTCGGGCTCTTCACGAAGGTGGTCTGGACCAGCGGCCCGCTGAACTTGCTCGAGTCCGCGAACAGCTCCACCTCGGTGCGCGCCACCGAGCCCTCGGTGCCGACCCGGAGACCCAGGGTGGCTCCACCGACCGACTGGTCCCAGCGGTAGTCCGCCGAGCCGCCGATCACGAGGTTGCGCGACTTGCCCAGGTTGTCGGGATCGTCTTCCTGGTTGACGTTGAACCGCTCGGCACGGTGGCGCCGGCCATAGACGGAGGCGGAGAACTGGCCTCGGGCGGTGCGGCGGTAGCCGCTCACGGCCAGCTGCAGGTTGTTCAGGTCCTCATAGTCGCCCGAGCTCAGGTTGGAATCCGGCTTGGTCCGGAAGACGCTGAGCGGCAGCGAGCCGGCCGTCTCGGCGCGGGCCTTGGCGCCGTAGCCCTGAAAGCGGATCCCCCAGGTCTCGGTCAGCCGGCCGAGGTTGAAGAAGCCGTTGTACTGGTCGGCCTCGGTCAGCTGGCGCCAGCCATCCTCGCGGTTGTACCCGCCGCCGGCATAGTAGCTCCAGCGCCCCTGGCCCGCCGAGCCCGCCACGCTGGCGTTGCCGCCGAATGTCTTGTAGTTGCCGCCCGACAGCTCCACCTCGCCCCGGGTGGCCCCGCCCCCGCTGTTGGTCACGAGGTTGACCGCGCCGCCGAGGGAGTTGCGCCCCAGCAGGCTCGAGGTGCCGGAGAGGAGCTCGATGCGGGTGACGTGCTCCATCGGGAGCAGGTCGAAGTTCACCTGGGCCGCGTCGGGCTCGTTCTGCCGCACCCCGTCCAGGAACACGGAGATCCCCTGCGGCAGTCCCACCACCGGCGAGGCGTAGAACCCGCGGGACGACAGCGAGAGCTTGTAGCTCGCCCCGAGGTCATCGTACGAGGAGATTCCCGCCTGCGTGGTGAGGAAGTCCGACAGCAGGCGGGGTTCGATCGCCTCGATCTGCGCTCGGCTGATGATGGTGGTCCGGGCCGGGATGCCGGAGCCGATCTTGGGACCGGTCGGGGCGAGGATCGTCCCGACCACCTCGATGGGGGCCAGCACGATCGCGGTGTCGCGGCGGACGCTGTCAGGCTGCTGCGCGGCGAGGGGAGCCGCCGCGCCGAGCAGCGCCAAGGCGCAGCCGATGCGGGCCGCACGGAGAGTTGACGTCACGAGTGAGGGGGGCGAAGGGGTGAGTGGAGGGTGCGCCGCCGGTCAGTGGAGGCGCGGAACGGCACCACGGCCATCGGGAACCTCGAAGACCGTGGCCATGGTGATCAGGTCTGGCGCCACGCCGACGACCAGGAGTGCGTCATCGGACTTGCCGCCACCATCGTAGTCCACACAGCAGAACCGGCGCGCGGACTCGGCCCGCACCGGGTCGCGCGGCAGTGCCATGCGCCCGGACTGCTCGAACCGGACCGGGTCGCCCGGCGTGAAGCTGCCGCTCCGGTCCCGGTCCTCGTAGATCCGCAGGCGGGCCACGTCGCGATCCCCGCGGCTGACCACCACCAGACCGTCGTCGGCGTCACCGCCACCGTCGAGGTCGTTGCAGCAGTGATCGACCGTGGCGAGCCTCCCGTGCGGCACCACCATCCAGAGCAGCAGCGCCGCCACGCCCACCAGCACGCCAAGGAGCACGCGCGCCGCACCGCGCCGCGCCGGGCCCTGTGGGGCCTCCCCGCGGCGCGCGCGCCCGAGCACCTCGGGCCCCAGCGACGCCCGCGGCTCGAACCGCACCTGGCCCAGGAGGGCCTCGAGGTCCTCGGGGTCCCGTGCCGTCATGGCTCCACCTCCATCACGGCCCGCAGGCGGGAGAGCGCGCGCCACAGCCGCGTCCGCACCGCACTCTCCCGCAGGCCCAGCACCTCGGCCACGTGCGCCGTGTCGAAGCCGCTGCCGTAGCGCAGGCTGATGACCTCGCGGTCCGCCTCCGACAGTTCGGCTACGGCGGCCAGCAGCCGCGCCACACGCTCCTCGAACAGCAACCGCTCTTCGGCGGACGGCGCGTCGCAGGCCAGGTCGCGCATCTGGCCAATGGAGACGTGCCGCCGGATCCGTGCCCGGCGCAGGTGGTCCCGCACCGTGTTCTTGGCGATCCGGAACAGCCAGGCCTCGGCGGTGCCCTTGGTGGCGTCGAATCGCTCGCCGGCGCGGAACGCCTTCAGGAAGGTGTCGGCCGTGACGTCTTCCGCGGCATCCGCCGTGGGGAGGTGAAACCGGACATACCGGTAGATCGCCGGCCCGAACTCCTCGTACCAGGCCGCGTGGCGCTGGTCGAGGGGGTCGGGAAGCTGACTGGTTTTCGGTCCGGACGAGACGGGCGAGGACGACATGACAAGAGAGGATACGCGGGGATGGGTCACTTGTCACAGGTGAGGGTACCTGGGCGCTGGAACCCGAACAAACACCGACATCGGCAGGCCTCCTAGAACGCCGCCAGCCCCGTCACCGCCTCGCCGAGGATCAGCGAGTGCATGTCGTGCGTCCCCTCGTAGGTGTACACCGACTCGAGGTTGGCCAGGTGCCGCATCGCATGGTACTCGGCCAGGATCCCGTTGGCGCCGAGCAGCCGGCGCGCCTCGCGGGCGCACTCGCAGGCCATGTCCACGTTGTTCCGCTTGGCCAGCGACACCTGCTGCGGCGTCATGGTGCCCGCGTCCTTGAGCCGGCCCAGCTGCAGGGCCAGGAGCTGCGCCTTGGTGATCTCGGTCAGCATGTCGGCCAGGCGCACCTGCTGGATCTGGGTCTGCGCGATGGGCCGGCCGAACATCACGCGGTTCCTGGCGTATGACAGCGCCTCGTCGTAGCAGGCCATGGCCGCCCCGGTGGCACCCCACGCGATACCGTAGCGTGCCTGGGTGAGGCACATGAGCGGACTCTTGAGCCCGCCGCTCTTGGGGAGCAGCGCGTCCTTGGGCAGGCGCACGTCCTGCAGGTGCAGCTCGCTGGTGTCCGAGGCGCGGAGCGAGAGCTTCCCCTTCTGGTCCTTGGCCGTGAAGCCCTTGGTGCCCGTGGGGACGATGAAGCCGCGGACCGACTTCGCGTCGTCCAGCGCCCCCGTCTTGGCCCACACGATGGCCACCGTCGCCTGCGAGCCGTTGGTGATCCACATCTTGGCGCCGTTCAGCACCCAGCCGTCTGCCGTCTCGCGGGCGGTGGTGATCATGCCGCCGGGATTGGAGCCGAAGTCCGGCTCCGTGAGCCCGAAGCAGCCGATCTCGGTGCCCGCCGCGAGGCCCGGGAGCCAGCGCCGCCGCTGCTCCTCCGAGCCGAAGGCGTAGATGGGATACATCACCAGCGCGCCCTGCACCGAGGCGAACGAGCGGATGCCGCTGTCCCCCCGCTCCAGTTCCTGCATGATGAGGCCGTAGGCCACGTTGTTGAGCCCGGCGCAGCCATACTCCTCCGGGAGGTTGGCGCCGAGGAGGCCGAGCTCCGCCATGCCGGGGATCAGCTCCCGCGGGAACCGCCCCTCCACGTAGCAGTCGCCGATGATCGGCATGAGGTGCTGGTCCACCCAGCTCCGCACCGTGTCGCGCACGGCGCGCTCCTCCTCGGAGAGGAGCCCGTCGATGCCGAAGAAGTCCACCCCCGTGAATGCCATGGAATCCCCCTAGACCCGGCGCACGGCGCGCGGCTCGATGCCCACCGCGCGCGCCTTCTGCCGGAACTCGCTGCCGTGATCCACCGGCCGGCCGGTCTCGGCCTGCCACTGGTGCACCATCTCGTGGAGCAGGGTGTCCGCCACGGCGGGCCAGCCGTCCCGCCGCAGGTGCGCCCGCGAGATGGCGATGTGCACCGGCTTCCCCGTGGCCCGCTCCAGCCGGAGCTCGCCGAGCCGCCGCTCCATCCGGCCGGAGAGGCGGATGGTGATCGGCTGCAGCTCGGCGCCGAAGTGGCGGGCGTTGAGCGCGGCGTGGAGCTGGCGGAGCTTCTCGATCACCGGCCGGTCGGCGGGCCGCACCTTGGGCGGCCCCTTCTTCTCCCGTGGCGCGTAGCGCTCGGCCGGGAAGGCCAGGAACACCTTGCGCGCATCGAGCCGCGAGGCGCGGCGCATCCCCGGCGTCACGAACCGCACGATGGCCCGCAGCACCTCGTCCGGCGCGTCGGCGTAGCCCTCGTGCACCCGGAACACCCGGCCCGGGGTCCACGAGATCATCACCTGCTCGTTCCGGTGCGTGGTGAGCCGCGGGAAGGGCGGCAGGCCGAGGGCGGTGAGCCGGGCCAGCAGCTGCTCGCTGCCGGCACCCCGGGGGCGCGGGGCGGGCGCCACGGGCGGGGGCGCGGGGCGCGCCGGTGCCGGCGCGGGCGCGCCGATGAGGTCAGCGAACAGGCTGAGCTGCAGCACTCCTCGTCCTCGCGTACGCAGCCGTGTCGCCCGGGCGGAAGGTGGCCCGGTCCTTGTCGTAGAGCTGGTGCTCCACCACGATGCGGTCGCCCGTGATCCGGAGCAGGTTGAAGGCTGACACCCGCCCGCCCCGCGTGCGGATGCAATGGGTGCCCGCGGTGCTCACCACCACCCGGCCGGCGAGCTGGCCGCTGCCCTCGGTGTGGTCGTGTCCGCAGCAGACCAGGTCGGCGCCGCTCTCCACCAGGCGCCGCTGCGCCTGCCGCGGCCGCGCCAGCCCCCACCGATGCGACACCACGCCGGGCAGCACGTTGTGGTGCAGCACCGCGACCCGCACCTTGTGCGCCGGGGCCGCGGCGAAGAGCCGCGTCACCCGCGCCACCTCGCTCGCCGGGAGGTCCCCCTTCACCGAGCAGTCGTTCGGGTTGCCGGTCAGCGAGCCCCAGGAGAGCCCGTTGGCCGAGAGCATCCCGGCGATGATCACGTCGTCCAGCTCCAGCACCGGCGTCAGGTCCTCGCCGAAGTAGCGCCGCCACTTGCCGTACATCACCCGCGTGCCGAGGAGGCCGAGCGGGCTCCGCCACCACTGCACGTCGTGGTTGCCGGGCACCAGGTGCACCGGCGCGTGCTGGCGGAGCCCGTCGAGGTAGCGCATGGCCGCCTGCAGCTCCCCGTGGCGGGCGCGCAGCGACACGTCCCCCGAGACGATGATGGCGTCCAGGTCCAGCGTCGGGAGGAAGCGCTCGAGCGCCACCAGCTGCGGCAGGTCGGCGCGCCCCCCGAAGTGAATGTCCGAGATGTGGGCGAGGCGCGTCTCGCTCACCACACCACCCGGACGCGGTAGGTGAGCTTCGCCTCGCCCTTGGCCGGCACCGTGACCCGGAAGCGGGTGCGGGTGGAGCTCAGCTTCTCGGCGCGGGTGCTGCTCGAGAGGATGGACCACTCACCGCCCCGCTGCTCCAGCACGTCCACCGTCACCGGCTCCTCGCCGGCGTTGGTGAGGGTCACGCGGTAGTCGGCGGTGGCCACGGTGCGGCGGCGGCCGCCGGTGGTGTCGCGGCTGGTGACGTAGCTGGTCTGCACCCGCTTGGCCGTGAGGTCGAAGGCGGTGCCCACGTCGAGCTTGAGGTCCTCGCCGGCCGGGCTGTGGTCGATGGCCGACTCGCCGATGAGCTGCAGCCGCCCGGCGCTGTCGGGCTGGAAGAGGCGCACCACGCCGCCGGGGAGCGGGCGCTCGCCGAGCGGGGTCTGGCGGGCGCGGGTGACGGTGTAGGTGACGTTGACCGGCACTTCCTCTTCATCACCATACTGCGGCAGCCCGCCCCACCACGGGATGTTGCCGCGCACCTCGAAGGCCTTCGCCACTGGCGCGCTGGCCGGCTCGAAGAGCCCCACCGTGGTGACGATGCCCGGCTCGATGGCATGGCGGCCCGGCAGGGTGTAGAGATGGAACTCGCCCACCTTCTCCTGGCTCGGCATCGGCTGTCGCGCCTGCATGGGGGCGGCGGCACTCACCCGCATCGCCTGTTCCCGCATCTCGTAGGTGTTGGTGACCCGGTTCACCTGCCCCGCCAGCAGCTGCAGCTCCGCGTTGGCCACGCGGAGCTGGCCGCCGTTGACCACCGCCGTGCCGCTGATGCGGGCCGTGGTGGCCTTCGGGTCGAGCACCGCCTGGTAGCTCGCCGACCAGCCGCCCCCCTCGGTGAAGTACCCGAGCCGGAGCGAGCGGCGGGCCTGCGCGCTCTGCGCGGAGAAATTGAAGCTGGGATCGATGGTGACGAGCTCGGCGGGGAACTGCGGCGTGCCGGGCATCGAGAACGTGATGGTGCCGTCCGGCATCCGGTAGCGGCCGGGGGCCACGCCGAGCACCTCGGCCACCACGGAGTCCTTGCCGTTCCGGAAGGTGAGCTTGCGGCCCACCGCGCGGCGAAGCGCCGAGTCGAAGTCGGTGCCCACGTCGTAGCGGCCGGCGGTCACCTGCACGTCGGCGTCGAGGGCAAAGATGGAGCCGGGGTCCACGTAGCCGAGGGGCACGCTGTACTGGCCGTCGCCCCGCTTCACCTCGAGGGGGAACTCGCGGCGCACCAGCACGCGGCCGTCGTTGTAGAGCGTGAGGCTCGCCTGGGCCTCGGCGGCACCGGCGGCGGCGGTCACGAGGGCCGCGGTGGCCGCGAGGGCGCGGCGGGTCCTGCGCGTCGGATCGGGCATTGTCTCACTCCGGAAGCATGTCCATCGCCACCCTCCGCACCACCTTCCGCACCACGATGAAGGTCACCAGGACCGCGATCATGCCGTACACCCGCGCGAGCGGGAGCGGAGGGACGCGGAGGATGACGTAGAGGGCAACCAGCAGCGTGGCCGGGAGGGAGATGCGGCGGGCCAGCCGACTTGCACGTCCCGCGCGCTCGGCCTCGCAGGCCGGGCAGCGGGCGCCCCAGGCGAGACCCGCGACGCGGGTCCCGCACCGGGCACAGGGGACCTCAGGCCACCCGCTTGGCGACAGCATCCCCGAACTCGCGGGTCGAGGCCGTGCCGCCCAGGTCCCGGGTCCGGAGGTTGTCCTCGACGATGACCTTCTCGATGGCCGAGCGGATCTTGTTGCCGCGCTCCACCTCGCCCAGGTGGTCCAGCATCATGGCGGCGGCGAGCATCTGGGCCGACGGGTTGGCGATGCCCTTGCCCGCGATGTCGGGCGCGGTGCCGTGCACCGCTTCGAAGATCGAGCCCTGGGTGCCGATGTTGGCGCCGGGCGCCAGGCCCAAGCCGCCGACCAGGCCCGAGACCTCGTCGCTCAGGATGTCGCCGAACATGTTGGTGGTCACCATCACGTCGAACTGCTCCGGCTTGAGCACCAGCTGCATGGCGCAGTTGTCCACGATCATGTCGTTGGACTGCACCCGCCCCTCGTACTCCTTGGCGATCCGCTTGCCCACTTCCAGGAACAGGCCGCTCACCATCTTCAGGATGTTGGCCTTGTGGACGATCGTGACCTTCTTCCGGTTGTGCCGGATGGCGTACTCGAAGGCATAGCGGATGATCCGCTCGCACCCCGAGCGCGTCACGATGGCGGTCGACTCCCCCACCGCCCGCGGGTCCCCCCCGATGGCGATGAAGTGCTCGACGCCCACGTACAGGCCCTCGAGGTTCTCCCGCACCAGCACGATGTCCACGTTGCTGAAGCGCCCGCCGGGCACGAAGGACCGCGCCGGCCGGATGTTGGCGAAGAGCTCGAACTCCTTGCGGAGCTGCACGTTCACCGAGCGGAAGCCGGTCCCCACCGGCGTGGTGAGCGGGCCCTTGAGGGCCAGCTTCCGGTGCCGGATGCTCTCGATGGTGGCGTCGGGCAGCGGGGTGCCGGTGGCGTCCACCGCGGCCACGCCGGCCAGCTGCTCGTCCCAGTCGAAGGCGAGGCCCGTGGCCTCGAGCACCTTCACGGTCTCGGCGGTGATCTCGGGCCCGATGCCGTCGCCCGGGATCAGCGTCACGTGATACGTCATTGGAGTTCCGTCGGAAACACGGTGGCAAACGTCGCGCCGAGGGCGCGGGTCGGGGTGGGGCCGTCGCCCCATGCGAGGGTGCGCCAGACCACCTTCCCGGTCCGGGTATCGGCCAGGGCCAGGGAGAACTCGGCCCGCAGCCCGGCGCCGTCCGGCAGCTGGGTGAAGGCCAGCGCCGCCGGCACCAGCGCGAAACGCCCCCCGTTGAGCGCCACGAGCGAGCGGAGCTGGCTCCGGAGCGGGTCGGGCACGTCCTTCATGTTCGGGACGCGCAGAATGGCCTGCCCCATCCGGTCCGGGTCCGGCGCGATGCCGGGGGCGCGGCGCGCGGTCTTCCGGAGTTCGGGGGGCAGCACCCACGTCACCTCGGGACCCCGCCCCTCGAGCGCCAGCCCGAGCAGCGAATCCGCCCAGCGCAGTTGCGTGACGCGATCGGCCAGGTGTTCCGCCTGGGCGATGCTGTCCGGCATCAGGATGAGCGTGAGGGGGGCGACGGCGATGGTCTGCCCGGCGAAGCCGGAGGTGAGGAGCGGGACGACCGGGTCCTTGGGCGGGCGGGCCGACGCCGGCGTGGGGCCGGCTGGCGCGGCGGCCTTCCCGCCACATGCGACGGTGGCGAGCAGGAGGAGGACCGGCCAAGTACGGGTCGGAACGGGGGTTGGCACGGCGGGAAACGTAAACCGGAGCCACGCCCCCCGGCAGGGCCTGCGGTGGGGGGTGGAGGCGGGGGCTGGGGGGCCGCGCCTCCCGCCCCCCTCGGCTCACTCCAGCGAGAGCCCCCCGTCCACGACGAGCGTCTGGCCCGTCACGTGCCGCGCCTCGTCGGAGCAGAGGAAGGTGATGACGTGCGCCACGTCCTCCGGCTCCGCCACCCGGCCGAGCACGCTGTGCTTCTGCGCCCGCTCGATGATCTCGGCCGGGAGCATGGTCATCCGCTCGGTGCGGATGAAGCCCGGGGCCACGGCGTTGACGTTGACGTTGGAGGGGCCGAGTTCCACGGCGGCCGCGCGGGTGAGGCCCTCCAGCGCCGCCTTGCTCGCCGCGTAGTTGGCCACGCCGAAGCCCGGGCGGCCGGCCTGGTGCGCGCTGACGCTGACCACCTTGCCATACCGCTGCTTTCGCATGACGGGCGCCACGGCGCGGAGGCAGTTGAAGGCGCCCGTGACGTTGGTGTCCAGCACCTCGCGCCAGGCCGAGTCGGTCATGCGCCAGAGCGCGCCGTCCTTGGCGATGCCGGCGTTGTTCACCAGGTAGTGGACCGTGCCGTAGCGCTGCAGCACGTCGGCGAAGAACTGGTCCACCGAGTGCCGGTCGCGCACGTCGCAGCGGGCCGCATACACCTCGCCGCCCATGGCGGTGCACGCCGTCTCGGTGAGGAGCGCCTGCTCGGTGACGTCCCGGCCCGGCATGTCGACGAAGCAGAACGCCACCCGGCAGCGGAGCCGGGCAAACTCCATGGCGATGCAGCGGCCGAGCCCCGTGGCGCCGCCGGTGACCACGGCGACCTTCCCCGCGAACCCGGCGGCGATCTGCTGGGGGAGCGGCTGCTCGAGCGTGGTGCCCGAGTGCTGCTCCTCCGGGTCCCAGGCACCCGAGCCCTGCGCATCGAAGAACGGAGGCATGGCCGGCTAAGCTACGGGCCGGCGAGGGGGAGGGCAAGCCGACGCCCGCGCCTTCCGGCCCCCGCCACCCGGGCCATACATTGCCTTCATGCAATCCTTCATCTGGGCACTCGTGGCCCTGGCCGGTGCCGCCGGCTGGGGGATGCTGGCCCTCGGCCGGGGCGAGACGATCTCCGCCGCCTGGCTGCTGCTGGCGGCCGTCGGCACCTACCTCGTGGCCTACCGGTTCTACAGCCGCTTCCTGGCCGGCCCGCTCTTCGGCCTGACCAACCGCCGCGCCACCCCCGCCGAGCGCCTCGGCAACGGGCGGGACTTCGTGCCCACCACGCGCTGGGTGCTCTTCGGGCACCACTTCGCCGCGATCTCGGGCGCGGGACCGCTGATCGGGCCGGTGCTGGCGGCGCAGTTCGGCTACCTCCCGGGGACCATCTGGCTGGTCTTCGGCGTGGTGCTGGCGGGTGCGGTGCAGGACTTCGTGATTCTCGTCGGGTCCATGCGGCGCGACGGCAAGTCGCTCGGCCAGATGGCCAAGGAGGAGATCGGCCCCTTCACCGGGCTCGCGGCCATGGTGGCCATCCTGGCCATCATGGTGATCCTGCTCGCGGTGCTGGCGCTGGTGGTGGTCAACGCGCTCCGTGACAGCCCGTGGGGGCTCTTCACCATCGCCTGCACCATCCCGATCGCGGTGCTGATGGGCTTCTGGATGAAGGTGTGGCGGCCGGGCAAGACGGTCGAGGCTTCGGTGGCGGGCGTGGTGCTGCTCGGGCTCGCGCTGGTGGGTGGCGAGCGGGTGGCGGCGAGCCCCACCCTCGCGCCCCTCTTCACCTGGGAGGGCACCAGCATCGCGGCCGCGCTCATTGCCTACGGCTTCATTGCCAGTGTGCTGCCCGTATGGATGCTCCTCTGCCCGCGCGACTACCTCTCCACCTTCATGAAGATCGGCACGATCGTCCTCCTCGCCGTCACGATCGTCCTGGTGATGCCGCCGCTCAAGATGCCGGCGCTCACCCCCTTCATCGACGGCACCGGGCCGGTCTTCGCGGGGAAGCTCTTCCCCTTCGCGTTCATCACCATCGCCTGCGGCGCCATCAGCGGCTTCCACGCGCTGGTGGCCAGCGGCACCACGCCCAAGATGGTGCGACAGGAGGAGGACGCGCGGCTCATCGGGTACGGCGGGATGCTGATGGAGTCCTTCGTGGCGGTGATGGCGATGACCGCGGCGGCGGTGCTCGATCCCGGCGTCTACTTCGCCATCAACGTCCCGCTGGCCCGGCTCGGCGGCGACGCGGTGGCCGCGGCGGAGACCATCCGCGGCTGGGGCTTCACCGTGACCCCCGCCCAGATGGACGCCCTGGCCCGCTCCATCGGCGAGCAGAGCCTCCTCGGCCGCACGGGGGGCGCGCCCTCGCTCGCCGTCGGGATGGCCACGCTCTTCAGCGGCGTCTTCGGGCAGCACCTGCTGGCGCTCTGGTATCACTTCGCCATCATGTTCGAGGCGCTCTTCATCATGACGACGATCGACACCGGCACCCGGGTCGGCCGCTTCATGCTGCAGGAGCTGGCGGGCCACGTGTGGGAGCCGCTCGGCCGCACCTCGTGGTACCCGAGCATCATCCTGGCGTCCGCGGCCGTGGTGGCGGGGTGGGGCTATTTCCTGGTGCAGGGCGTCCTGGACCCGCTCGGCGGCATCAACAGCCTCTGGCCGCTCTTCGGCATCAGCAACCAGCTGCTGGCCTCGGTGGCGCTCTGCGTCGGCACCACGATCATCATCAAGGCGGGGAAGGCGCGGCACGCCTGGGTGACGCTGCTGCCGCTGGCCTGGCTCCTCACGGTGACGCTCACCGCCAGCTGGCAGAAGATCTTCTCGCCCGAGCGGCGCATCGGCTTCCTGGCGGACGCGGCCGCCCTCCGCGACGAGCTGGCGCGCGGCGTCCTCGACCCCGCGCGCGGGGAGCGGCTGCTGTTCAACGCCCAGCTGAACGCGGTGGTGGCGAGCATCTTCGTGCTGATCGTGCTCGCGGTGGTGGTTTCCTCGGTGTGGCAGTGGCTGGCCATCCTGCGGGGCCGGCGCGCGGCGCAGGCGGCCGAGGCGCCGTTCGTGGAGTCGGCGTATGTCGGGTGAGGCGGCGGGCGTGATCCTGGGCCCCGACGGGCAGCCCGCCCGCGGCGCGGCCGCGGCTCCGCCCGCCCCACGCGGCGATGGCTGGTCCCGCTCGGCATCGGGGCTCTGGCTCGACCTGCGCGAGAAGGCGCTCCACTGCCTCTCCACGATCAAGCGGGTGACGGGAATGCCGGACTATCAGGCCTACCTGGCGCACCTCCGCCTGCTGCATCCCGACTGGCCCGTCCCGTCCGAGCGCGAGTATTTCGAGCTCTACCTGCAGGCGCGCTACGGCGACGGCCCCACGCGCTGCTGCTGATCCCCCCGACACCCGGATCCCGATGAAACGCCTGGTCGGCTACTTCCTGAACGGCCTCATCTTCACCGCGCCCGTGGCCCTCACCGGCTACGTGGTGTGGATGCTCTTCACCACGGTGGACGGCTGGCTCGGGATTCCCTATCCGGGGGTGGGCTTCCTCGCGACGGTGGCGCTGATCACGCTGGTGGGCTTCCTGGCGTCGAGCTTCCTGACCCGGCGGCTGCTCTCGTGGGTGGAGGCGCTGCTGGAGAAGGTGCCCTTCGTGCGGTTCCTCTACGGTGGCATCCGCGACATCATGGACGCCTTCGTGGGCGAGAAGAAGCGCTTCCAGCAGCCCGTGCTGGTGACCCTCGACCAGAGCAGCGGCGCGCAGGCCATCGGGTTCCTCACCCAGGAATCGCTCGCCGACTTCGGGCTCGCCGACCACGTCACCGTGTACCTGCCGCAGGCCTACAACTTCGCCGGCCAGATGCTGGTCTTCCCCCGCGACGCGGTCCGCCCGCTCAGCGTGCCGAGCGCCAAGGTCATGACCTTCGTGGTTTCCGGCGGCGTCGCCGACCTCAGCAAGGACGACTCGGCGGGGGGCGGTGAGGGGCTCGGTGGCCTGGTTCACCGCGGAGGCGCGAAGACGCGGAGGGCCGCAGAGGACCTGCGCTCGGAGGGAGGACATCCCAGGGCCTTGCAATCGAGGGTGGGGTCTGGCAGTAGGGGTGGGGACTGGTGCTGGACCCGAACGGACACCCATCAAGACACCGCGGGCTCACCATGCGGTGAGCCCGCCATCCCAGAGCAGTTCCTCTGCGGCCCTCCGCGTCTCCGCGCCTCTGCGGTGAACCACCACGACCAGCCCTCCCCGCCACCACCGCTACCGCAGCACCGCCACCCACTCCGCCGCCCACTTGCCGGTGCGGCTCACCACGCTCGAGGAGTCGCTGCCCAGGAAGTCCAGGTCCGCGTGGCCGAGCTTCGGGTCGGCGTAGGTGCCGCGGGCGCGCGCGGCGGCGCGGGCATCGAGCAGGGCCTGCATGCTCGCGCGGGTGCCGATCCAGGCCAGGCCGTCCGAGGCCCGCGCCCCGGCGCGGAGCGGCAGGTTGAAGCTGTCGGGGGCGGCGTGGATGCGCTGGAGCAGCGGGATGAGCGTCGTGTCCGTCGAATAGGACATCAGCGTCAGGTAGCGGACCCGGAGGTCGCGATCGGTCGTGGCCAGGAACCGCGCCGCCAGCGAGTCCGCCGCGCCGGCGCCGAGGCGGCCGAGCACCCAGGCGTCGCCCTGGTCGTAGTGGGCGTCGGGGATGCGGGCCAGGATGTCGTTGAGCATCCACTGGTCGCCGTGCGCGCCGCGCTGCAGCTCGAGGTCCACCGCGCGCAGCGACGGGAACAGGTCCATGAGGTCGGTGGCCGGCGGCGGCGGGATGTCGCCCTGGACGATCTGCTTCCGCCAGGACAGCACGCTGTCGTGGCTGGCGGGCCAGCGCAGCTCGGCCAGTCGCGTCAGGGCCAGCACGCCGGTGTCCCAGGCCACCTTCCCCTCCAGCATCCGGCGCGCCACCTGCCAGAGCCGCCGTGGGCGGGTTTCGGCCAGCATGCGACGGACCGAGTCGGCCTCGGGGGTGCCGAGCTGGAGCTGCTCGTGGATGTCCGAGTAGGTGGCGCGCGACTCGGTGCCGAGCCGCAGCTGCACCTGCGCCCCCAGCGGCGCCGCCACCAGCACCAGCCCCGTCACCGCACCGATCACCAGCCGCCGCATCATCCCTCCCCGTTCTCCAGCCGTCGCGTCGCCGCGAGCCACACCCCCGTGGCCAGGAGCATCCCGCCCGCGGACGCCAGCAGCGCCGCCGACCCGCCGGCCCCGGTGTAGAGTGCGCCGAAGGCCACGCCAGCCGGGAGCGCGGCCAGCCCGGTCACCGAATGATAGGCCCCGTAGCCGCGCCCCGTCCGCTTCGGCGCCAGCCGCGCCACCAGCAGCCGTTCGGCCGGCTCCATGAGCCCCGCCACCACGCCGAGGGCCAGGAACACCGCCACGGCGAGCACCGGCGTCCCCACCGCGGCGAGCCCCGCCGCCCCGAGGGCGAAGGCCACGCCGCCGGCCGCCACCGCGCCGCGCGGGCCCAGGTGATCGGCCAGCCAGCCCCCCGGGTAGGATACCCCCGTCCGCACCACATGGAGCCCTGCCCACACCAGGGGCACCAGTGCCGCCGCCAGCCCGGCATCCTGCAGGCGGAGCAGGAGCAGCGTCTCCGGCAGGCGGAGCAGCACCAGCAGCGCCAGCGCGAGCACCGGCGGCCAGAATCCCGGCGGGTGCGCCACCACGCCTGGCACGGCAGGCTCCGTGAGGCGCGCAGGGGCATCGCTCACCGCGTGCGCCGGCGCGCGGCGGAGCACCAGCACCAGGACCACCGCCGCCGCGATCCCCGGCAGCACGCTCACCATGAGCACCTGCCGCGTCTCCCAGCCGAGGCTCAGCAGCCACCACGCGAGCAGCGCGCCCGGCACCGACCCCAGGTGATCCGCCATCCGGTGATACCCGAAGGCCCGCCCGCGGAGCGCGGGCGGCGTCACCTCCGCGATGAGCGCATCGCGCGGTGGGCTGCGGAAGCCCTTGCCCACCCGGTCCACCACCCGGAGCCCCACCACCTGCCAGGCCGCCCCCGCCATGGCGATCACCGGCCGGATGAGCGCCGCGAGCCAGTAGCCGCCCAGGATGAGCGGCTTGCGCCGCCCCGGCCGGTCGGCGAGCGAGCCGGCGAGCCACTTGGTGCCGGAGGCGGCGAGGTCGGCGGCGCCATCGAGCGCGCCGAGCATGGTGGCGCTCCCGCCGAGCGTCCCCACCACGAAGGCGGGGAGCAGCGGGTACACCATCTCGCTGGCGAAGTCGTTGAGGAGGGAGACGAGGGCGAGCCCCTTCACCGTCGGGGCGATCCCCTCGCGCGGGGCGGGGTCCGGCACGGGGGAACGGCTCAGGGCTCGTCGAGCCCCATGCCCCAGCGGATCGCCTGCGCCCGCCACGCGTCACGCAGCGACAGGAACTCGCGCCGCCCCACCGCGTAGCAGAGCTGGTAGGTGGGCCAGGCGCAGTAGCGGCTCACCTCGGCGATGGCGCGGCCGCGGTCCATGGCCACCCGGTCCACCAGCATGTCCACCGCCTGCTCGGGCGTCATGCCGCGGGTGTGCAGCCCCACGTCGAGCACGATGCGCACCGCGCGCCACAGCAGGTGCAGTCGCTGGAACAGCCGCTCCTCGAGCGAGGCGTAGAACCCCTGCTCCGCCATCAGCTCCTCGCAGTAGAGCGCCCAGCCCTCCACGTTGACCGGGGTCCACGACACCCGCCGCACGTCGCTCGGCAGCCGCCGGGCGGTGACCAGCTGGAGATGATGGCCCGGCCACGCCTCGTGCACCGCGGTGGCGCCGATCTCGTGCAGCGAGTAGCCCGCGGCCGCCGCCTCCCCGGGCGCGGGCGGCGTCACGAAGAAGCGCCCCACCCGCTCCGCCCCATAGATGGTGGGCGGCACGTAGGCCGCAAACGGCATGAGCGGCCGCAGGAAGGCCGGTGTCTCCAGCACGTCGAGCCGGCCGTCGGGGATGGGCACCAGGTCGCGCGCCAGCAGGAAGTGGCGGGCGCGCTCGCAGGCGTCGTGGAAGTGCCGCACGACGTCGCCCGCCACCGGCGCCTGCACCCGGAGCCGCTCCACCAGCACCTTCCACGACACCGTCGGGTTGATCTGGCGGGCCAGCGCCGCGACTTCCGCCTCCACCTCGTCCGCCAGGTGGAGGCCGTAGCGGTAGAGCTCGGGCGCGCCGGCCATGAGCGCGTGCTCGTGGTGCAGGCGGCGGTTGAACTGCTCCTCCCCGATGGCGAACGACAGGTCGTCGTGGTGCGCCCGCAGCTCGCCGCGGAGCGCCAGCGCGAACCGGCTGAGCGCCGATTCCGCCTCGGCCAGCACCGCGTCGAGCATCATCCCGTCGCCCTCGGCGCCCGCGCGGGCCATGGCGCCCGCGTCCGCCAGCAGGCGGGGGCCCGCCTCGGCCAGCTGCGTGGCGGTGTCGAGGAAGATGCGCGGCGGCTCGCTCAGCGTCTCGCGCGCGGCCTTGAGGAAGCCGGGGATGGCCTGGAGGCGCCCCGTGAGGCTGGCGGTGCGGGCGGCGGGGGAGAGGTCTTCGCGGCGGAGGGTGGCGTGGAGCGCATCGTACAGGTGGGACAGCCAGAAGCCGGGATTGTGGACCTGCGGCTTCTCCTTCTCGAACCGCGCGATGGTGATCCGCACCTCGTCCAGGAACGCCGTCCGGTCGATCTCCTCCTGCTGCTCCTCCACCTCCAGCGTCTCCGCCGCCGCCGCGATGGCCTTGAGCGCCGCCAGGTGGTGGTGCACCGCGTCGGGGGAGAAGTCGGCGAGGCGGTGGTCGTAGGCGGCAACCCCGGCCGCCGTGGCGTCGGCGGGGTCGAAGTGCCAGCGCGCGTCGAGGTAGGAGCGGTAGAGGTCGGCGGTCCCGGTCATGGCCTCAACTTACCGGTGTCCGGCATTCGGGGGAATGAGCGGGGACCGGCCCCGCCATTGGGCCCCTAGCCCGGGGGAGCCCGCCCTCACAACTTTCCGGCCCGCACCCCCTGACCCCGGACTACATGTCGCTCGAGCTCGACCAGGCCACCATGCAGCGCCTCGGCCACCTCGTGGCCGACCACGTCGCCCGCCACCTCGCCTCGCTGCGGGACCAGCCCGCCTCCCGCGTCCTCGCCCGGGCCGATGCCGAGCGCCTGGTGGCCACCCCCCCGCCGGCGGCGGGCCAGCCGGTGGAGGCGCTGCTCGAGACCCTGACCGAGCGCGTCTTCCCCTACCACGCCCGCGAGCCGCACCCCGGCTTCCTCGGCTACGTGCAGGGCTGCCCCACCTTCCCCGCCATCCTCGGCGATTGGCTGGCCGCCGGCTACAACTTCTTCGCCGGCGCCTGGGGGGTCTCGAGCGGGCCCACCATGCTGGAGGTGACGGTGCTGGAGTGGTTCCGCCAGTGGCTGGGCCTCCCGGGGGGCACCGGCGGCCTCCTCACCTCCGGCGGCTCCACGGCCAACCTCATGGCCGTCATCGCCGCCCGCCACGCCGTGGCCGGGGACGATCCCGCGCTCCTGCCGCGGCTCACCGTCTATGCCTCCGACCAGGCGCACAGCTCGCTCATCCGCGCCGCCTGGATCGCCGGCATCCCGCGCGCCAACGTCCGCATCCTGCCGAGCGATGCCGAGTGGCGGCTGCAGCCGGCGCTGGTGGAGCAGGCCATCGCCGCCGACCGCTCGGCGGGGCTCCACCCGCTCATGGTCCTCGCCACCGCCGGCACCACCAACACCGGCGCCACCGACCCCCTGCCCGAGCTGGGCCGGCTCGCCCGGCGCGAGGGGATCACGCTCCACGTGGACGGCGCCTACGGCGGCTTCGCCGCCCTCTCCGCCACGGGCCGCACCCAGCTCGGCGACCTCAGCGGGGTGGACAGCATCAGCCTCGACCCGCACAAGTGGCTCTACGTCCCCTTCGAGTGCGGCTCGCTGCTGGTGCGGGACCCCAAGCGCCTCCGCGCCGCCTTCCACATCCTCCCCGACTACCTCCGCGACCTCGACGTGGCCGGCGGCGAGGTGAACTTCGCCGACTACGGCGAGCAGCTCACCCGCTACAACCGCGCCCTCAAGGTCTGGATGGGGGTGAGCGCCTGGGGCACCGACGCCCTCGCGCGCGAGATCGAGGGCGGCATCCACCGCGCCGAGCTCGCCGCGGAGCTGGTCGGGCGAAGTCCGGTCCTGGAGCTCCTCTCCCCGGCCCGCCTCGGCATCACCTGCTTCCGGCCGCGGCGCCCGGGCGCCACGCCCGAGGAGCTGGACGCGCTCACGCAGCGCGCCCTCGAGCGCATCAACGGCACCGCCAACTTCTTCATCTCCACCACCCGGCTCCGCGGCCGCCAGTCGCTCCGCATCTGCTGCTGCGGCTGGCGCACCACCGACGACGACATCGCCCGCCTTATTGCGGAGGCCGAGGCGGCGGTGCAGGGGTAGGTTCGGCGTGTGGTTTCACCGCAGAGGCGCGGAGACGCAGAGGGCCGCAGAGGACCTGCGCTCGGAGAGGGGAGAACCTCTCCGGGTGAGTGCAGTGAATTGAAGGGGGTCTGGCAGCACGGGTGAGGAGTGGTGCTGGACCCGAACGGACACCCACCAAAACACAGTGGGCTCACCTTGCGGTGAGCCCACCATCCCCGGGCAGTTCCTCTGCGGCCCTCTGCGCCTCCGCGCCTCTGCGGTGAAGAAACGCGCCGAGCCCTACCCCCCCACGACCTCGCAGTCGTCCCCGAGCGTCATGGCGCCCTTCACGCCCTTGAGCTGGACGCGATTGCCGAGCAGCGAGTGGTGCACCGCGCTGTCCGCGATCACGCAGCCCTGGCCCACCATGGCGTGCTCGATGCGGCTGTTGCGGACGCGGGTCCCCGCCTCGAGCGTCACGTTCGGCCCGATCTCGCTCGACTCGATGACCACGCCATCCTCGATGTACACCGGATCATGGATGGTTACCCCGGGGAACTCCCGCCGCCGCGCCCCGCCCGTCTTGAGCAGGATCTCGTTGCTCTCGAGCAGGGTGTCCAGCTTGCCGCAATCGTACCACCCGCCCACCTCGGCCGTGAGGATCTTGCGGCCGTGCTCGATCATGTGCTGGAAGGCGTCGGTGAGGTAGTACTCGCCCTTGTTGGCCGGCGCGGCCAGCGTGTGGTCAATGCCGGCCCACAGCGCCGCGGTGTCCTTGATGTAGTAGAGCCCGATGTTGGCCAGTTTGGAGATCGGCGTGGACGGCTTCTCGACGATCTTCGTCATGTAGCCGTCGGCGTCGGTCACCACCACGCCGAAGCGCTGGTAGTCCTCCACTTCCTTGGCCCAGATGATCCCGTCCGCCCTGGTGCGGTTGATCAGCGTCAGGTCCGCCTCGAAGACGGTGTCCACGAAGATGATGAGCACCGGCTCCTTCACGAAGGGCCGCGCCAGATTCACCGCACCCGCCGTGCCGTCCTGCACCTTCTGCTCGATGAACCGCGACGGATAGCGGTAGCGCGCCCGCGCGTACGCCTCCACCTGCTCCTTGAGGTGCCCCGTGATGAAGATCAGCTCCGAGACGTCGAGCCCCTCGAGCCGGTCCATCACGTAGTCCATCACCGGCCGGCCCGCCACCTTGAGCATCGGCTTCGGGACCAGGTGGGTGTGGGGACGGAGGCGGGTGCCCTTGCCGGCCAGCGGGATGATCACCTGCATGCGGGATCAGCTCCTTCCGTAGCGGTCCGAGAGGCGCACCAGGTCGTCCAGCTCGGGCGTCGACGCCTCGAGCACGTCCGTGTCCACGACGGCCTCGATCTGGTGGATGAGCCTGGCGGGGATGTGCACCGACTCGCCGGCCCGGAAGGGGCGCTCCGTGCGCGCCTCGCCGGTGCGCAGGATCAGCTCCCCGGTGAGCACGTGCATCGTCTCGTCCTTCTGGTTGTGGTACTGCAGGCTCAGCACGTGGCCCGCCTTCACGTGGAGGATCTTCCCCACGTAGCGGTCGGTCCGGGCCCAGATGAGCTCGTACCCCCACGGCTTCTCCACCCGGTACGGCACCTCGGCCATCACCCCTCCAGGGGACGCAGGACGAACGACGACGGCCGGGTGATGCACGCGCGCACGCACACGCCGCAGCCGACACACCCCTCCGCCTTGAGCACCGGGTGCCCGTCGGCGTCGATCGCGAGCGCCGCCTCCTTCATGGGGCAGGCATCGGCGCACGCCTGGCACCGCGTCCCCTGGAAGGTGACGCAGCGCTCCGGCACGAACTCCAGCGACGCAAGACGATACCCAGCCCAGCCGTCGGGCGGGAGGGTCAGCGCGCCCGTGGGACACGCCTTGGCGCAGGGCATGTCCCCGCACGCCACACACGCCTGCAGCCAGGGGTCGATGTAGGGCGTCCCGGCGCCGAGCCCCTCGTCCGGCGGCACCCGTCGCAGCGCGAAGGGCGGGCAGGCCTGGATGCACAGGTCGCACCGGGTGCAGGCCGCCAGGAAGCCCACCTCGGGCAGCGCCCCCGGGGGCCGCAGCCGCTTCTCCCCCCCGCGCATCACCGTGGCTTCGGCGTTGGCCATGATCTGGTCGAACGCCTTGCCCACCGTGGCGCGGAACAGGTCGCGCCGGTCGGGGATGCCGGGGAAGAGGTTGTTGAACGCCATCAGGAACTCAGAATCCCGGCTCGAAGCTGAAGAGCCAGCGGAAGCCCGCCTTCTCCTGGGTGGCGTCGGCGTCCTGCGCGAAGGCCGGCCGGTTCACGTACAGCGGCACGTCGAACCGCGTGGTGAAGAGCGTCTGCCCGATCCGGTGCTCCGCCCGGAGCCCCACCCCCGCGTCCATCGCGAAGTCGAACGGCCGCTCGCCGATCGGCTGCCCCGCGTCCGCAAACACGCCGAGGCTCACCCGCTGGAACAGCTTCTTCCCGGCCCGGAGCAGCAGCGTCCGCTCGATGTCCACGTTGGCCGCCACCAGCGCCTCGGCCGAGAGCGACGGGGCGAACGCCCGCAGGTTGCCGCCGCCCGTCATGTGGTAGTTCACGTCGGGCCGCACCAGCAGCGCGCCCGTGGAGCGGAGGAACGGGTTGCTGAAGCGCTCCAGCGGGTCCGCCCCCGCCAGGTAGATCTGCCGCTGCTTGGCCGGGATCCCGTTCTCCCCGGTGGCCACGCCGCCGAAGAGGCGGAAGCCGTAGCGCATCTTGTCGCGCACCCGGCGCGTGGCCGTCAGCTCGAAGGTGCCGCGGCCGTAGAACGGCTCGAGGTCCGCGCGCCCCGTGGCGGTGGCCAGGCCACGGCGGTTGTACGCCAGGCCGCCGCCCGCCGCGATGCTGGCGCCCAGCGCCCAGCCGTCCCGCGTGTCGGTGACGCCGGCGGAGAGCATGCCCTCCACCGTGCCCGCATCCTCCCATTGCCCGCGGTCCAGGAAGCGGAAGTCGTCCGGCTGGAGCCAGGTGAGCGAGGCGCCGTAGCGATGCACCGGTCCGCTCCGCATGCTGGCGCGCGCGGTCTGCTCCACCGCCACCCGCCCGCCGAAGCGGCCCTCGAGGTTCCAGAACTCGGCCGTCTGCTTCTGCCCCGGGTGCCGGAGCCAGGTCGGATTCTGGAACTTCACCTGGTACACGCGGTCGGTGACGTCGTCGTCACTCTCCCAGCCGGTGCCCCAGGCGAACATCGCCGAGTTCTGCTCGAAGCGCCCGAAGTAGTTCTCCCGCGTCCGGAGCCCCAGCGTGATGCCCGCCGCGTCGTTGTACCACGCCACCGGCAGCCAGCCCTCGGTGCGGTGGTCGCGCGCGGTGCGCTCGCTGAACCAGGTGTCGAGGTAGTGCTCCCGCTTCGGCTCCCGGGTGGCGCCGAGCCAGCCGCGGCGCCAGGCGTTGTTGAGCATGTTCCAGTCGCGGGTGCGGAGCCGCGGGTCGAGCAGCACCTGCTTCGGCTTCGACTTCGTGGCCACCACCACCCGCTCCGACGGCGCCAGGCCCTCGGTGCGGACCATCGCGGTGTCCTGGTCGCCGAGCACCCAGACCTCCACCGGCATCCGGCCGTCCTCGAGACGCCGCACCTCCACCAGCGTCTCCCACCCGCTGCCGACCCGCCGCGGCTTCACCTCGCCCAGCTTGTAGTCCACCAGGTCGGTGGTGTGGAGCGCCTGGCCGAAGAACGGCGCCAGGTTCATCCCCGACACCTCTTCCGCCACCGCGCGGAACGCCGCCTCATCGACGTGCTTCAGCTTCCACCGGTCGTAGTACGTCCGGAGGATCTGCGCCATCGCCGCATCCCCCACGATGTAGCGGAGCTGGTGATAGAACAGCTCCGCCCGGGTGTAGATGCTGGTGTTGTAGGTGGCGAAGTCGCGGTAGCTGTAGGCGGGGATGCTGACCGGGTCGGAGAGCCCGGCGAGGTCGAGCCCGGTGATGAAGGGCTCCGTGAGCAGGAACTCGTCCCGGTGCTGCGTGGCCTCGTTGTAGAGCGCGCCCTGGAACTCCGAGAAGCCCTCGTCCAGCCACCCCTCCCGCCACTCGTTGTTGGCCAGGATGCCCTGGGTGTAGTTGTGCCCCAGCTCGTGGATGATGAGCCCCTGCGAGGCGGAGCCGTTGTGCATCATCATCGGGAACTCGGTGCCGCCACCGTCGATGCGGTGCACCATGGTGATCTGCGGCCAGGCGTACTTGCCGTACACGTGGTCCAGCCACTGCAGCGCCTTCACCGTCCGCCCCGTCCCGACGCCGCCACCCCAGCTCTGCTCATCCCCCGGGCGGTAGAGCACGTGAACGCCGATCCCGTTCCAGGCGGTGCCCTCGTACAGGTACTGCGGGTTCATCGAGAGCGCCCAGTGATGCACGTCCTCGGCGTACCACACCACCGTCTTCCGCTGCGCCGCGCCGGGCGGCACCGCCACGTCCCTCGGCTCGCCGGTCTGCCGCACGCACCGCGTGCCGACGGTCGAGTACTTCGGCGCGTTCGCGTAGAACCCGCGCTGGTAATCGATGGGGCGATCCGGCACCCGGTTGGCCTTGTCCCAGCCCGGGTCGCCGCAGATCGGCACGCCCGTGGCGCCCATCACCTGGTCGCTCGGCACGTCCAGCTCCACGAGGTAGGTGCCCCACTCCCCGTAGAACTCGCCCGCCGGCTCGAGCGGCCGCTCCTGCCAGCCGTGCTTGTCGTACACCACCACCTTGGGGTACGAGTGGGCAAAGTCGAACGCCCGTCCCCGCCGCCCCTGCCGCCGCGCCACCGTCGAGGGGCGCGCGTCCCAGCGCATGGTCACCACCATCGAGTCGCCGGGCGCCAGCCTCCGCGGCAGCAGGAAGCGGACGATCGTGCTGTCCGGCGCCAGCGGCCAGAGCGCCGTCACCGGCGTCCCGTCCACCGCCACCTCGCTGACGTGGTTGAACCCGTAATCCGGGTCCTTGAGGTCGTTGTACCGGCGGTTCCGCTCCACCGAGTCGCGGTCCGCCCAGCGCGAGCCGGGCCGGAAGGCGTTGAGGTGGAGGTGGAACGAGATGCGGTCGAGCGTGTCCGGCGAATTGTTCACGTAGCGGAGCCGCTGCGTGCCCGCCAGCACCCCGGCCGCCTCATCCAGCGAGGCCGAGATCTCGTACGCCACCCGCTGCTGCCAGTAGGGCGCCACCGGCGCCGGCGCGGCCTGCTGCACCGCGAGGAGAGAAAGGAGAGGAAGCATGCCGAATGATACCATAAGGAGGAGTGGGCCGGGACTCAGGACGATCGGGGGCCGGCCCTACGACGGGCGCCCGGGGTCCCGGGTTCCGCCACGCGCGCGGGACCCGGAGGCCGGCCCGCAAACGGCCAATGGGGCCCCCGGTCGACAGCGTGGTCGCGCGACCGGGAGCCCCATTGGACTTTCGCGGGCCGAGCCCGCACCGCCAGGACTGCCTTATCGTGCCAGCAGCTGCCGCCTGAGCAGCGTCATCCGCCGCCGCACCGACCCGTCGAACACCCGGTCGCCCACCCGCACGATGACGCCGCCCAGGATGGTCGGGTCCTCGTGGAAGTGCGGCAGCACCTGCTTGCCGATCACCTGCGTGAGCCGCGCCGCGATCTGCTGCCGCAGCGCCTCGTCCGCCGGCCGCGCCACGGTGACCGCCGCGCGCACCCGGTTGAGCTTCTGGTCCACCAGGCCCTCGTACGCGCGCGCCATCTCCGCGAACAGCCCCTGCCGGCCCCGCTTCACCACCGCCGTCAGGAACAGCACGAACTCGCGCGGCGCCGAGCTGAGCGCGCTCGCGAGCAGGCTCGCCTTCTGGGCCTTGGTCACCCGCGGCGACATGAGCACCGCCTCCACCGACGGCGCCGCGGCGATGCCGTGCGCCACCGCGTCGAGCAGCGCCCCGTACGCCTCCGTCTGCCCGCCCTTCTCGCCAAGCTGGAAGAGCGCCTCGGCGTAGTTCAGGGCGACGGTCTCGCTCCTCACTTGGCCTTCTCCAGCGACGCCAGGTAGCTCTCGACGAGGGCGCGGTCACTGCCGCCGTCGAGCCGCTGGCCGATCAGCTTCGACGCCGCCGCGAGCGACAGGTCCACCGCCTCGCGCCGCAGGTCGGTGAGCGCCTTGTCCCGCTCCGCCTGGATCTCCCGGCGGGCGCGGGCCATGAGCTCGTCCTGCTCCTGCCGCGTCTTCTCCACCGCGGCCGCCCGCTCCTTCTCGGCCGCGGACTTGGCCTCGGCCATCATCGCCTGGGCGGCGGACTTGGCTTCGGCCAGCGCCTTCTGGTTCTGCTCCAGCAGCGCCCTGGCCTCGGCGTTGGCCTTCTCCGCCTCACCGAGCTGCCGGGCGATGGTCTGCTCGCGCTCCTCGGTGGTCTTGAGGATGGCCGGGTAGGCGAACTTCGCCAGCACCACCATCAGGACGATGAAGACGATCCACGTCCAGAAGAACAGGCCGAAGTTCACCTCGAACGGGCTGGTGGGCCCGGCGTGCGCCGCCTCTTCGACGAGCGCGAGCAGCATCGTGTGCATGGGTTCCCGCGTTCGGGCTTAGAGCAGCTTGAACAGGAGCGCGAACACCAGGGCGATGATCGTGGCGCCCTCGAGGAGCACGGCGATCAGCAGGCCGGCACCGCGGATGTCGCCCGCCGCCTCCGGCTGGCGCGCGATCGACTCGGCCACCTGGCCGCCGATGCGGCCGAGGCCCAGGCCCGCGCCGATCACCGCGAGACCGATGGCCAGGCCCGCCCCGAGGAGCCCGTAGTCCGCACCCGCCGCCGTCGCGGCCTCCTGCACCAGCGCAATCATGCTCAGCATCGTCAATCCCCAATGGTTGGTGTGGGAGATGCATTTGGAAGGCGTGGCCCGCAGGTCGCGCCCCACATCCGCCGGCCGCCCCCGGGTCTCCCGGCCCGGTGCGTCACCGTGGTCCGCCGACGCCCGTGAGGGCAGCGGACTTCGCCCGCCATTCGGCTGGGCTACGGGTCCCGGCGGCCGGATGCCGCCCCCGGGACCAGGGTCCTGCTAGTGCTCGTGCTGCATCAGCCCGATGAACACCGAGCTGAGCAGCGCAAAGACATACGCCTGCAGCAGCGCCACGATGAGCTCGAGCAGCATGATGCCCGTCACCAGCAGCGCCGTCATGATGCCGATGCCCCACGCCGCGGCCCCGAGGGTCCCGAACAGGAACACGATGCCGAAGAGCGACAGGATCACGAAGTGGCCCGCCGTCATGTTGCCGAAGAGACGGACCGCCAGCGCGAACGGCTTCACCAGCTTGCCCAGCACCTCGATCGGCGACATGAAGATCGAGAGCGCCACCGCCCCCGGGCCGTGCAGGCCGGGGAAGTGCGGGAAGATCGTCGCCAGGTACCCCTTGGGGCCCAGCTTGATCATGCCGCCGATCTCGATCACCAGGAACACGATGATGGCCAGGGCGGCCGTCACGGCCAGGTTGCCGGTCGGCGACGAGCCGTGCGGCAGCAGGCCGAGCAGGTTGCAGTAGAGGATGAAGAAGAACAGCGTGATGATCAGCGGCGCGAACTTGGCGCCGTCGTGCCCGATGTTGGCGATGGCGATGTCGTTGCGCACCCAGAGCACGAGCCCCTCGACCGCACCCGCGAACCCCTTCGGCGTCCGGGCCCCCGCCTGCTGCCTGGCCAGGCCGCGCGCCGCCACCATCATCGTCACGAAGACGAGGAAGGCCGCGAGCAGCATGAAGACCACGTGCTTCGTGGGGGACAGGTTGACCGTCATCCCCGCGATGTGCACGTCGTGCCACCGCGGCAGGTGGATCGGCGCCTTGACCCACGGGTACAGGTCGATCGTCCAGGCGTCCGCCGTATGGTGGAGCACCATCTCGCCCACGTTGAGCTTCTCTTGCAGCAGCATCATCGGGCCAACCTTACCTCGAGAAAGAGCAGCGGGATCACCACCGCGACGTAACCGAGACCCGTGGGCAGCGGCGGGAAGAGCGCCCGGTTCCAGAGCACGAGCCCGAGGAACACGAAGATCCCCGCCATCCGGAGCGCCATCCCCACCCCGACGCCCTTGAAGAACTCCGCGGTGCCGCGCCCCGCCAGCCCCCGCTGGAGCGCCCGCGCCGCCACCACTTCGATGCCCGTGGCCACCGCGCCCATCACCAGCACCGGCAGCAGCGCGCCCGGGCCCTGCCAGAGCACGAGCGCGCCGGTGGCGGCGAGCGTGAGGACCACGCCCGCGGCGAGCACCTTCATCACTTCTGGTGCTCCTTCCGGTACTCCGCCTCGTCTTGCTTGAGCTTGAGGAACACCCACACGAAGCTGAGCACGGACCCGCCGATCGCCCCGATGATCAGGAACAGCGGCAAGGTGCCGAGCCACCGGTCCACCAGCCACCCGAGGCCGGTGAACATCACGATCCCGCCGGCGAACGTCATCCCCATCGAGACGTACTTGTAGCCCGTCCCGAGGGCCCGGCCGGCTGGCTCCTTGGGCTCCATAAGCCGGGGAAAGGTAGCGCTTGTGAAATATTTCGCAAAGGGGGATGGAGCCCCTGCCGCCGTCGCGGCGCCGTCCCCGGCTGCGTTCCACATTGAACGGCGCGCACCCTCGGGCCCGGCGCTCCCGCAGCCTGGCCAAGGCGGCTACCGGAGCCTGCTCTGCTCGCTGCGATCCTGCGGATCGAGTCGGCGGAGCAGCGCTCCGCCGCTACGGGAGGCCGGGGCGAGGGGGAACGCCCCTGTCCCCGGCTTCCGAAACCCGCTAACCTCCGCGCCGTAGGCCGGAACACGCCGTGGTTCGCCTCCCGCCTCCTCCGTCTCCAGTCCCCATGACCGCCACCAGTCCCGCCTCCGACGTCGAGCAGCTCACCCGCCTGGCCCGTGCCGTGGAGCAGCTCCGCGGCCAGGTGGGCCGGCGCATCGTGGGCCAGACCGAGGCCGTCGAGGGGATCCTGACCGCCATCCTGGGGGGCGGCCACGCCCTCCTCATCGGCGTCCCGGGCCTGGCCAAGACGCTCATGGTCTCCACGGTCGCCGAGGCGCTCCGGCTCAGCTTCAACCGGGTGCAGTTCACCCCCGACCTCATGCCGAGCGACATCACCGGCACCGAGATCATCGAGGAAGACCTCACCACCGGCCGCCGCGCCTTCCGCTTCGTGCAGGGCCCCATCTTCGCCAACGTGGTCCTGGCCGACGAGATCAACCGCACCCCGCCCAAGACCCAGGCGGCGCTCCTGCAGGCCATGCAGGAGCACCAGGTCACGGCCGGCGGCCAGACCTGGCACCTCCCCGAGCCCTTCTTCGTCCTCGCCACCCAGAACCCGATCGAGCAGGAGGGCACCTACCCCCTCCCCGAGGCGCAGCTCGACCGCTTCATGCTCGAGCTCCGGGTGGGCTATCCGAGCCGGCAGGAAGAGGAAGCGATCGTGGAGCAGACCACCGGCGCCCGGGCCGAGAAGCTCGACCCGGTGCTCGACGCCGAGAGCGTCCGCGCCATGCAGGAGCTGGTGCGGCGGATCCCCGTCTCCAGGCAGCTGGTCCGCGCCTCCGTGGCGCTGGCCCGCATGACCCGCCCCGCCGACGGCGACGCGCCGGCGTTCGTCCGGGAATACGTGGAGTGGGGCGCCGGCCCCCGGGCCTCGCAGTACCTGGTCCTCGGCGCCAAGGCCCGCGCGGCGCTGGCCGGCCGCCCCATGGCGGACCTCGAGGACGTGCGCGCGGTGGCGCTGCCGGTGCTCCGGCATCGCGTGGTCACCAACTTCGCCGCCGAGGCGGCGGGCCGGAGCAACGACGATATCGTGCGCGAGCTGCTGGCCGGGAAGGCCTGGCTGGCCTGAGCGCGGTGGCGGGGACGCGAAACGGCCCGGGCGGGTGCCCGGGCCGTTCGTGTTCCTGCCCTGTCCGTTCAGCTGTTGTTGTCGAACGCCGCGATCGCCTCGGCGGTGCCGCAGCCGGTGTAGGTGATGGTGAAGCCCACGTCGGTGTTGCCGCTGATGGCGCCCTGGATCTGGCCCGAACTGAAGGGCGGCTCGAGGCTGCACACGCCGTCGAAAGCCAGCGGCTGGGTGGTGGCCACGTTGAACGACCAGTCCCCGTTGTCCTGCCCCGCCTCGCCGCTGAAGTCGAAGCCGCCGTCGATGGTGAAGCTGCCGGCCGGCATGTCCAGCGCCGCCCAGTCGATGGTCCCGGCCGAAGGCGTGAAGGTGACGCCCCAGGTCCAGGCCGAGCGGAAGACGGTGTTGCCGTTCAGGCGGTAGGTCCACACCACGTCCTGGTCGGCGGAGGCGCCGTTCAGGGTGGCGTCGGCGCCGTAGGTGCCGTTGACGATCGTGGCGAACGTCTGGCTCCCCTGCTGGGTGTCGTAGGTGCTCGCGAAGCGGAAGTTGGTGAACGTCACCAGGTAGCCGAAGCCGGTGGCCGCCGACCGCGTGTCCTCGATGCCGATGCTGCCGGTCACCGACCAGGTGTAGCCCGAGAGCGAGTCGGTGGCGGTGCAGTTCCAGGTGAAGGTGTTGCCGTCGGGGATGCCGTCGCTGTCGCTGTCGCTCGTGTCGGACTGGACCGGGTCGCAGAGGTCCGAGCTCGCGAAGGCGAGCCACGCCGCCCGGTGCTCGGGCGAGGCCTGCTTGGTGAACATCGGCGCCAGCACCTTGCCCGCCGCCGACGCCGGCGCAAAGAAGCCGCCGCCCAGCGCGCCACCGCCGGCGCTGAAGTTGGTGAGGCCGCTCACCATGCTGCTGATCTGGCTCGAGGCCACCTCACCCACCACCGCCGCCTGGTTGGCGTCCAGGGTGGTGGAGCCACCGCCCCCGCCATCGCCGCCGCCACAGGCCGCCACCGCCAGCACACCGGCAAAAATCCCGAGCTTCCGCACGGACTGCATACCGCCTCCACAGGGATGGGGAATGGAGGGTTCCCCGAGGGAACCCCAAGATTGGCAACACGTTAGCACGGCATGCCCCGCCCGGTCGGTGACCGGGAGCACGCCATGAGGACGTGACGATGCAGGAATCGTTCTCAGCCGGGCCGTGGAGCCGCCGGGGCGCCTCAGTCGGGAATCCAGGTAGCCACCGGCCGAATGCCGCACTGAGACCAGGTGAATTGGAGCGTCCCGCTCTGGCCCGCGATGGTGCCGGTGAGCGTGAGCGTCCCGCCCTTGAGGCGGGGCGTGGCGGTGCAGTCCTTGTCGTAGACCAGTGGCGCCGGCGTGGCCACGGCCACCAGCCAATCCTCGGTGCTCCGCCGCCAGCGCAGGGTCCCGCTGAGGCTCAGGGTGCCGTCGGGCGCCGGTTGGCCGAGGGCGAGGGTGCCGGGCACGGTGGCGGTGAAGGTGGACCCGCCGTCCCAGGAGACCGTGGCGTCGGCCCGGCTGGGGCGGCTCCGCACGATGGTCAGCACCGAGGTGAGCGTCACCGCGTCGCTCGAGCCGAGGCGGGTCCGGGTGCCGTTGCGGACGGCGCTGTAGTCGAGGGGGCCGGTGGAATCGACGTAGGCCCAGGCGAGGCTGCCGTAGTTCAGGGTGTAGCCGGCGTTGCTGGCGAAGTTCGGGTCGGTGATCCCGAGGGTCCCCGTGAGGGCAACGCTCCCGTTCCGGAACGCCGCCAGGCAGGGCGGCGCCGTGAAGGTGAAGGTGCCGTTGTCGGGAATGCCGTCGCCGTCGAGGTCGGCGGCGCCGGTGAGCGTCGGGCAGCCGGCCGGCAGCGTCCAGCCCGGCGGGGAGCCCACGCGGGCCACCGTGGCGGCCGCCACCGCCGACTCGGCCTCGTCGGTGACGGCGAGGCTCAGTTCCAGGGCCTGGGAGGCCGTGGGACCGGGGGTGTTGATGGTGCCGCTCACCTCGCCGCAGGCGGCCAGGAGGACCAGCGCGGGAAGCGCAGAAAGGGGAGTACGCATGCCCTGAAGAGTAGTCGCGCCCCACCCGGTCGCTGAAGCCACCCCCGGGGGCCCTCTTGCGGCCGGCGCCGTGGACGGCAGAATCAGGCAATGCCCCGCCACCGTCCCCCGGCCGAGCGCCCCACCCGGACCTGCCAGCGCTGCGGCCAGCCGTTCAGCTGGCGGAAGAAGTGGGAACGGGACTGGGAGCGGGTGAAGTACTGCAGCGAGCGCTGTCGCCGGGGCGGGCCCCCGGCGGGGCGTGGTTGAGGGTTGGTTGATGCCCGGCCCGTATCCCTCCCCCATGCCCCCACACCGCACCTTCCTCCGCGTCCTCGGCGTCCCCGAGCTCCGCTCGGCGGCCGGGGAGCCCATCAAGTTCCGCACCAAGAAGCACTTTGCGCTGCTCTGCTTCCTGGCCACGGAGCCGCGCACCCCGCACCGCCGCGACCGCCTCACCGAGCTGCTCTGGCCCGACGCCCCGCACAGCGAGGGCCGCCACTCGCTGGCCACGGCGCTCTCGGTGCTGCGGGCCAAGCTCGGGCCGCGGGCGTTCGAGACCACGCGGGACACGGTGCGGCTCGTGGCGGCCGGCCTCGAGGTGGACCTGGACCGGCTGCAGCGCGGCGAGGTCCTGGGCGACGACGTGACGCCCCCGCTCGAGGTGGGCGGCTTCCTCGACGACCTCGAGGTGAGCCGGGCCCCGGAATACATGTTCTGGCGCGACCGGACCCGCAGCCACCTCTTCCCCGCGATCCGCACGGCGCTGGTCCAGCTCATGGACCGCTGCCGCCGCTCGGGCGACTTCACGCGGATCGAGGGGCACAGCGACCGCCTGCTGGCGCTGGATGAACTGAACGAGGATGCCATCCGCGCCAAGATGGAGGCCCGCGCTTTCGCGGGGGACCGGTTGACGGCGCTCCGGATCTTCCAGGCCTGGAAGCAGCGGATGGCGGAGGACCTCGGCGCCGCGCCGTCCCCGCTGGTGGAGGGGATGGCACTGCGGCTGCGCCAGCGCGGCTACGAGGCGCCGGGCACGGCCCACATCCCCACGGTGCCCACCGACCAGTGGCGCGGCCGGGCGTTCGTGGGCCGGGGCCCGCAGTACCGGGAGCTGTATGCGCGCTGGGAGAGCACCCAGAACCGCCACGGCCGCCACGTCCTGCTGCTCGGCGAATCCGGCATCGGCAAGACCACGCTGGCCGAGCGGCTGGTGACGGCCGCCGGGCTGGAGGGGGCCGTCTCCAGCCGGGTGCAATGCTACGACGTGGAGCGGGACGTCCCCTACAGCGCCATCGGCACCCTGGTGCGCGGCCTCATCGACCGCCCGGGGGCGTCGGCGACGGATCCGGAGTGGCTGGCGGAGCTGGCGCGGGTGGTGCCGGCGGTGGCCATGCGATTCCAGAACTTGGCCGGCCATCGAGAAGCCAGCGGTGAGTCTACTCGGCTTCGACTGGCCGAGGCCGCGCATCAGCTCCTGACTGCTGTCGCCGACGAGCATCCGATCATCATCGTGGTAGACGACGTGCATCTGGCCGATGACGTAAGCATGGCCGTCCTCCACCTTCTCCTTGAGGCGCAGCCGTGAACAACGGGTAATGGCCATCATGACGGCTCGGCAGAGCGAGCTTTTCCGGGCGCCGCAGGCCACCCAACTCCTTGATCAGCGTAGCGCCCTCGGCATCGAGGCGCTTGACCTGCCCTCCCTAACCGAGGAGGAAATGACGGAGATGATCGCGGCGCTTTCCCTCGCCGCCGACACTCGGCTCCCAGCAGGAGTCACCCGTGCACTTCTCCGGGCCTCCACGGGTGTGCCGATGCTCATCGAACTCTTGTTTGATGACTGGACGACCCGCGGCGACGACTGCCTTGCGCTATCGGTGTCTGAATTGAAGACCAAGCGGATTATGCGGGACGGTGGCCAGGGAAATGGAGTTCACGAACGAATTCCTCCGCAACTACTCCTACATGCGCGTGCCGTCGCCGGTCCGCCGGACGCTGCACAGCCTCATCGCCGACAGGCTGATATCAAAAGAAGCCCAGGAGCTACGGACCCCCGGCCTCACCCTGGCTTGGCATCTTCTTCGCGGCGGTCGCCCCGATGAGTCGATTCCCTATTTGATACGCGGCGCCAGGGAAGCGATTAGCGCCGGCGCGCCATACGACGCCGAGTTTGCATTGCGTACCGGCATGCGAACGGTTGACATGAAGAATCGTCCTACGGCGATCCTGATTCTCTCGGAATCGATCTTCGAGCAGGGACGCATGACACATTGTCTCCGGGCCCTCGAGGGGGCGAGCATGCCAAGCCTCTCCCTCGAGAAGAAAATGGAGGCTCTTCGTCTGAGCGCTCAAACAGCAAGGGTCTCCGATGTAGCAGAAGGAAGAGCGCAACTGCGGGCCATCGAGTCCCTTCTCGAGGAAGATACTGAACCGGAGCTTGCCACCCTTCTAATCAGGAGCGGCGAACGGATCACTACCTCATGGCAGACCGTGAGGGCGCCGGTCGCCTACTCGACAAGGTCCCCGGCATCGCACGCCGGGCTCCTCAACTCAACGAGCAGGTGAGCCTCGCGGCCTCGGCCGGGACATTGGCTTGGGTGAGCCGTCGGCGGGGGACTCTAATGCGCACATTGGGCGACATCGTCGCAATGCAGAGTGACAGCAGGAAGATTGGCCTCTTGTCATTGGGGGTCGCTCGCCTAGCAAACGTCGAGGGCGCCATTCGGACTACAATCGGCGACTATGCTGGCGCAAGCGACGCCTTTGAACGTGCCTACGAACTGGACAAGCACCGGCTCGACGAGAGCGCCCAAGCACTAAGTGCGGGGAACATCGCCCTTTGCCAAGGCCGACTTGGTGTATTTCAGCGGCAGCTCACCTGGGTGACGCGCGCCCGATCACTGCTCGGGAGCAGAGACGATGGCTTGGCGCGCCTGAAGCTCCTAACCTGGACAGGCGCCGCAGAGGCCGGCCTCGGTCACTCCCTCAAGGCGATGGCTGCTCTGGAGGAGGCCGAATCGGCACTAGGCCTTCAACTGCCTCCTTGGCTCCTTCAGGCATGCTCGACCCAGATCGCGGACGCCTACATGCACTGCGGTGAGCGGAAGCGGGCAATGCGACTTGTGACAGAGGTCTTTGAGCGCTTTGGAAGCCACCCCTCTCTGACGCCCACCCGGGTGCTTGCGCAAGGTGGAGTGTGCTGCTATCGGCCGCCGCGGGCAATGAGGCCACCAGGGACACCTGGTCGTCGACAACATCCTGAACGACCTCGACAACTATGACCTAATCGACCAAGCCGAGACGCTCGCCGCAAAGCGCTTCCTCTCCAAGGGAGACCGAAGCGTCGCTACGAGCTAACTGTTCAGCTCTTGAATGTGCTGTCGGGTTTACCAGAGGAAACCGGCCACCACCTACGAAGAACAGGCGTACTTGACTAGAACGCCTTGATCTTCGGCCATGAGGATCGACTGCGGAGAAGACTCATCGCTCGAGCCTGAACCCGCATTGAACCACCCTCACTGACGCCCTCGCGGGTGTGCACGGCGAGAGACTGCATCTCAGCAATCGCACGCCGGATGGTCACGGAGTTGACGACCAGGTCCACCAGGCGTGGATCGAACTGAGTTGCACGATACTTCTGCAACTCCGCGATCACCGCCTCGACCGGCAAACGCTTCCTGTAGGGTCGATCGGTCGTCATCGCATCCGTCGTGTCCGAAATCATGATGATCCGCGCACCGACAGGGATCGCCTCGCCTGCAAGCCCGTCAGGGTAGCCCCCGCCGTCCCACCGCTCGTGATGACTCCGGACGGCAGTCTGGATCGCGCCGCGGAAACTCGAGATGATCCCAACCAGTTCCGCACTCTTGACGGAATGGGTCTGCAGGAGCGCTGTCTCTTCTGGTGTAAGCTTGGACTCCTTCCGGAGAAGTGGCGCGAACTCCTCATGGATCTTGCCAACGTCATGAAGAACGGCCGCCGTATAGACCTCTTCGACCTCCTCACCTGACATCTTGAGCTCCTGCGCGATCGCCTTGGCAAGCGTGGCAACCCGCACAGAGTGACCAGAGGTATACGGATCTCGCGCTTCAATGGCCTTGACCATCAGATCCAGCAACTCACGGCCACTGTTCTGGAGCTTCCGATACAAGCCGTAGATATGCCGGATCGCCAGGATCGGAGCAAGGATCACCAGAAACCCCAATGCCCCAACCCCGCGCCACTGCTCTAGACCATCATAGAGGAGCACCAACACCAGGCCGATCCCGCTGGCGGCAAGATCGTAACCCAGCACGCCCTTTCGCGTTGAGGTTCCAAACCTCGCTGAACTTCCTGCCAGAGCTGATCGCGATTACGAGGTTGAGCACCACCGTACTAATTTCCGATTCCACCCAACCGAAGCGGGTTGCTCGTTAGGTCGATGAGGAATGCCGCTAGCACGAAGATGGTGAAGGCCCAAATCCCCGGGAACGGCATTGCCGATCCCCAGGAATACACTAGTGCCCCTAGGGTCGCTAGAGTCACCAGCAGTACGAAGCCTCGGGTCTTCTGTTCGCTAGTCATCTAAATAAAGTTGGCAACGACCCCGGTCGATCAAATCGTTAGGGGGTCTGGACTCAGGTCCAGACACCACCCTCGGACATGGTGAAAGTCTTCACCGCAGCCCGCACGGCAAACGCCGCGATAACGACCCAAAGACTGGAGTACATGTGAGCGTCTCCTTGCTCGAGTTGGGGGAATTGCCCTCGAAAAGGAGTCAAGCCCCGCTATGGCTCGACCGACGCTCCGCTCTGTTGTGTTCCGCTAGCCTCCGCTGCTGCATCCTGCTCGCTGTGGTCCTGCTGGAGACCAGGGTCGCTGCCGTTGGTTCCTTTGTCCTCAGAAGGTGAAGCTGACGAGGCCCCCCGGCCTCAGGTCGGCCGCCGGGCTTCCGCCCAGCGGTTCGTCGCGTCCAGCGTGGCGAACACCGCCGCCCGCTCGGCGCTCTCCTTGATCTCGGCCGTGCCCACCAGCAGCACCGCCTCCCGCCCGCCCAGGCCCTGCACCGCCACCATCACGAACTCGCGGTCGAAGGCCTCCATGATCTTCGCCCCCTCGAGCGCCACCGAGTGGTCCGAGAGCAGCTGGTCCAGCACCGCGATCGACGCCCGCGCCGCCGCCTCCACCTTGCTGCGCGGCGTGTCGCTCGACTCCTCGTCCGCCGAGGCCGTCCGCCCCGCGAACGACAGCGTCACCGTGATGCTCACCCGGTGCGGCCGCTTCCCCGGCGCCACGAACAGCGACTCGAACAGCGCCGCCCGCTTCATGGCCCGCTCGCGCGCCACGCCCTTCTCCACCACCTCGAGCGGCTTCACCTCCGCCGTCTGCGCGATGCTGATCTTGCGGTGGTCCACCTTGAGCCCGAGCTGCGCCAGCAGCGCCGACTCGATGTTCCGCACCAGCTGCTTCGGCGCCAGCCCCGCCTGCGCCAGCACGTGCACCTCGCTCACCTCGCCGAGCGGCGTCGTCACGACCCGCGCCGAGAGCACGCCCTCCAGGCTCGTGAGCAGGTTCTCGGCCCGGCGCACGCCCCAGGGATCGGGGGCGTTGTCGAACGGCCCGGCCGCCGGCGGCGCCTGTCGCGCCATGCCGGGGTCAGCCTGCCGAAGGGGGGTGGGTCCGGTCACGGTCTCTCCCGATCTGCCGTCGCTCAGGCGACGGCGTTCCGTCCGGCCGACTTGGCCTGGTACAGGGCCCGGTCGGCCACCACGAGGAGGTCGCCCTCGTGCGGCCGGCGTACGTCGTATTCCGCCACGCCGATGCTCGCAGTCACGAGCCCGACGGGATAGCCCAGCCGGCGGCCCACGCCCTCGATGCCGGCGCGGATCGCCTCGGCCACCCGGTTGGCGCCGGCGAGCTCGGTGCGCGTGAGCAGCACCACGAACTCGTCCCCGCCGTAGCGGGCCGCGAGGTCCGAGGCGCGGATCGCGTGGCGGATCTCCTGCGCCACCGCGCGAAGCACCTGGTTCCCCGCCTCATGGCCGTACTGGTCGTTCACCTGCTTGAAGTGGTCCAGGTCGATGAAGAGCACCGCGAACCCCTCCAGGCTCCGCTTGCTCCGCTCGATCTCGTAGCTCAGCCGGTCGTGCAGCACCCGGTAGGCCGAGAGGCCCGTCAGGCTGTCCACCGCCGCGTCCCGCTCCGCCACCTCCACCCGCCGCGCCTGGTACGGCGGGCACTGCCGCAGCGAGGCCCGTCCCAGCGCCGCCGCCTCCGCAAACTGGGCGCAGCTCTCGAAGCCGCACGCCCGGCAGTCCCACGGCTTCCCGTTGGGACCCGGCCCGATCTCGTCCAGCACCTCCTGCACCTTGGTGGGGTCCGCCTGCACCAGCCGCGGCTCCACCTGGAAGGTGGCCCCGTAGCTCGCCACCACCGTGCGGTCCACCACCGGGGTGTTGGCCCGCGGCGGCTCGGTGCTCTCCACCACCATCCGCCGCCAGAACAGCTCCTCCCGCGGCCCCGAGAGCGGGTGGTCCAGCCACCCCTCGTGCGACAGGATGTCCACGAAGCCCAGGTCGATCCGGTCCACCGTCACCGCCCGGGTGATGGTCCGGAGCTCCTTGAGCCCCCGCACCTTCCGGAACCGGCGCGACGCGTAGGGCACTTCCTCGAGCATCCGGATGGGGAGCCCCCCCGCCGTGCTCAGGTGCCGCCGCCGCTCCCCCGGCACCCGGACGAAATAGTCCGGCTGGTCCAGCGGCCGCACGCCGCGCAGCCGGAACAGCTGGTCCAGGTCGCGGAAGGTGATCGCCGCATCGAGCTCCGGCCGCCCCGCCGGGGGACAGACCCCCGCGAAGACGATCTCCAGCTGCTCGCCGAGGAGCGCGCGCAGGTAGCGCGCCTCCGCCACCGCGGGGATCGTCACCGGCGCCAGGTAGGGCACCAGCTCGGGATAGTCCCGCCGGATGGTATCCACCACCACCGGGTCGGTGGAGCGCACCAGCGTGCCCCACCCGTCGTCCGACCAGAGCTTGAGGTACTCCTGCGCCACCAGCTCATCACCCAGCACGCCCCGGTTCACCACCCGGAACCCGGACGCATAACAGGCATTCACCACCTGCTCCGGCGACGCGGGATAGAAATGCGCCGCCATCTCCGGCGAGAGGATCAGGACCCCGCCCCCCCGGCCCGCCACCGACACCGCCCGGCCCAGTTCCCCGGTGACCTCGATCGCGTCGTGCGGGCAGGCCGGCACGCAGAGCCCGCAGCGAATGCAGGCACTCTCGGCGATGCGGACCACAGGCTCCTGCACCTCGACCGCGCCGGTGGGACACACCCGGACGCACGCGAGGCATGCCACGCATGCCGAGGGATCAACAGAGAATATCACCGAAGAAGACCCAAGCGATCGGGGGTACGGGTCTCCGAGGTCAATATGCGGAAAACTCCGGGCGGTGTCAATTGACCCTCCCGGTCGAACCCTCGGAGTTTACAGGACTTAGGCCTGCTCACCTACTCTAGTTTGTAAGCCTTGATCTTCCGGTACAGGGTGCGTTCGCCGATCCCCAGCATCTCCGCCGCCTTCCGGCGATTCCCGCGATGCTGGGTCAGTGCCGCCACGATGGCTTCTCTCTCGACATCGGCCATCGTCATCCCCGGCCGGAAAACGACCGCACCCTTGTCGTCGGCTTCACTCATAGGCAAAACGTCGGCCACCGGCTGGGCGTCGCCCAGGTCGATAACCTGCACCCGCTGAGGCCGTTCGTCGAGACGGCGGCGCATCTCCTCCATCTGAAGTCGTAAGTCCATGATATTCCGGAGGATGAACTCCAGCTCCGGCCCAGGTGTGGCGCCGCCGCCACTGCCCACCCGGACCGGGAGCAGCCGGCCGGCACCCTCCAGCACGTCCCCCGGGATGTCCGAAGCCCGTATCTCCCTGCCGGGCGCGAGCACCACCATGGACTCCACGAGGTTGCGCAACTGCCGCACATTGCCCGGCCAGGGCGCCTCGATGAGGAGCTGGAGGGCGTCGGCGGTGATCCCCCGGAATGGCCGGTCGTGGAGCTGGGAGAACTCCCGGATGAAGCGCCGGACCAGCAGCGGGATGTCCCCCCGCCGCTCCCGGAGGGGAGGCAGGTAGACGTTGAGGACGTTGAGGCGGTAGTAGAGGTCGTCGCGGAACTCGCCCAGGCCCACCGAGTCGCGGAGCGACCGGTTGGTGGCCGCCACCACCCGGACGTCCACCTTGATCGGCGACGCCCCGCCCAGCCGGAAGAAGGTCCGGGTCTCGAGGACGCGGAGCAGCTTCACCTGCACGCTCGCCGGGATCTCGCCGATCTCGTCGAGGAAGATGGTCCCCGTGTCGGCCAGCTCGAAGCGCCCCAGCCGCCGCTCCGCCGCGCCCGTGAACGCCCCCTTCTCGTGCCCGAACAGTTCGCTCTCGAGCAGGGTCTCGGGCAGCGCGGCGCAGTTGATCGCAATGAAGGGCTTGCCCCGCCGGGGCGAGAGGTCGTGGATGGCCTTGGCCACCAGTTCCTTGCCCGTCCCCGACTCGCCCTGGACCAGCACGGTGCTCGAGACCGGCGCCATCTGCTCGATGCGGATGAGCAGTTCCTGGATGGCGGCGCTCTCGCCGATGATCCCGGTGCGCTGCTGCAGCGCCCGCCGCTCCAGCAGCCGCTCCACCACGTGGACCACGTCGGCCGGCGGCACCGGCTTGTGGAGGACCTCGGTGACGTCCACCGGGCGGCGCTCGCGCTCCCCGGCGCTCGGGTCGGTGGGCTCGAGCAGGGCGAGGGTCGAGACCTCGCCGTCGCGGGCCTGCGCCGCCAGGGTGCGGGCCGGGGGCTCGTAGAGGTTGCCGGTGAGGATCACGAGGTCGGGCTGCTCGCGGCGCAGGGCCCCGCGGGCGTCGTCCGTCACCCCGACCATCGCGGTGGCGTGGCCGGCGGCCTCGAGGGCGGCGTTGACGCGCACCGCCACCTCGAGGTCGTCCATCGTCAGGAGGATCTTCGCTGCCATGGCGTTCAGTGTCCCGTCCGCTCGCCGCGCACCAGCTCCACGGCGTGCACCACCAGGTCGTCGAGCACCGCGAGCCCGTCCCGCACGCCACCCGGGCTCCCGGGGAGGTTGATGATCAGGGTCCGCCGCCGCACCCCCGCCACCCCGCGGGAGAGCGCCGCCCGGTGGAAGCGCGGATAGACCGTCATCCGCAGCGCCTCGGCCAGGCCCGGCGCCTCCCGCTCCAGGATGGAGCGGGTGGCCTCCGGGGTCACGTCGCGGGGGGTGAGGCCGGTGCCGCCCGTGGTGAGCACCAGGTCGGCCTCGTCCCCGTCGGCCCACCGGGCAAGGCAGGCCGCGACCCGGGGCGCCTCGTCGGGGACGAGGTCCCGCGCCACCAGGGTGTGGCCCCGGGCCGACACCCAGGCGGCGATGGCCGCCCCCGAGGTGTCCTCCCGCTCCCCCCTGGCCCCGGCATCCGACACGGTCAGGATCGCCACCCGCACCTTCATAATCCATCCTTCATCCGCCGATACTCTGGCCCGTGGCTTGCTAAGAACGGCTCCATCGTCGCAAACTTCCGGCGAACGGCCGACGGCCGAGTCGCCCCCCACACAACCCACAAGGAAGCCCTGCCCATGACCAAGCGTGTCCTGTGCGCTGGCGCCGGCCTCGTGCTGGCCCTCGTCGCCCCCCGCACCCTCTCGGCGCAGACCTACGCCGTGCAGGTGTGGGACCAGCTGCAGCTCCACTACAAGACGATCTCCAAGAACGACAGCGACTGGTACCTCCGCAACTACGTCATGGGCAAGCTGCAGGACGACAAGGACGACACCTGGACGTTTTACTTCGAGAAGAACGCCAACGTGATCATCACGGCCGCCTGCGACAACGACTGCAAGGACATCGACCTCAAGGTCACCGACGACGACAACAACACCATCGCCGAGGACGACAAGAAGGACGACACCCCGGTGCTCTCCTTCCGCCCCAAGAGCGATGGCCGCCTGACGATCACCGTGCACATGGAAGAGTGCACCGACGAGCCCTGCTACTTCGGGTTCGGGATCTTCCAGAAGTAAGGATCACTTCCGCATCGCAGGCGTGGCCCCTTGGGGCCGCGCCTGCGACGGGGCTCCGCGCCCCGCGAGGTTCCGAGGGGCCGGCCTGCGCCGGCCCTTCGTTATTTGCGGACGGATCCCCCGGTGTAGAACGGCTTCTTCACCACCTCGGCGTCGTGCTTCTCGCCGCGGATCTCCACCTGGAACTTCGAGCCGACCTTGGCGTGGGACACCGGCAGGTAGGTGGTCCCGATGGCGTAGCCGAGGGTCGGGCTCATGGTGCCGCTCCGGACGATGTCCACGGCGATGCCGTCGACGAGCGTCGGCATGCCGTGGCGCGGGATGCCCTTCCCGGCCATCCGGAACCCGACGAGCCGCCGCCCCACGCCTTCGGTCTTCTGCCGCTTGAGCGAGCCCTCGCCCACGAAGGTGGCGCCCTTGTCGAGCTTGACGATCCAGCCGAGGCCGGCCTCGAGGGCCGTGGTGGTGTCGTCGATGTCGTTGCCGTAGAGCGCGTAGCCCACCTCGAGCCGGAGCGTGTCCCGCGCCCCGAGGCCGATGGGCTGGGCCCCGCCGGGGGCGGCGAGCGCGTCCCAGATGGCCTTCACGTCCTGCGAGCGGCAGTAGAGCTCGAAGCCATCCTCGCCCGTGTAGCCGGTGCGCGAGATGAAGCAGCCCGCACCGCACACCTTGCCGATCGCAAAGTGATAGTAGCCGATGTCCTTGAGCAGCGTCTCCGTGTGCGGCTGCAGCACCGCCTCGGCGCGCGGCCCCTGGAGCGCCAGCAGCCCCACCTCGTCGCTGATGTTCCGGATCCGCACGTTGGCGCCCTGCTTGTGGCTCACCACGTACTCCCAGTCCTTGGCGATGTTCGAGGCGTTGACCACGAGCATCACCTTGTCCTCGAAGCGGTAGACGGTGCAGTCGTCCACGATGGTGCCCTGGGGCGTGAGGAAGGCGGAGTACTGCACCCCCCCCGCCTCGAGCGCGCCGACGTCGTTGCAGGTGATGCGCTGCACGAAGGCGTTGCGGTCGGGGCCCGTGATCTCGAACTCGCCCATGTGGCACACGTCGAACAGGCCGGCGTCCGTGCGCACCGCCCGGTGCTCCGCGAGGATCCCCGCGGGATACTGGACCGGCATCTCCCAGCCGGCGAAGGGCACCATCCGGGCGCCGAGGGTGCGGTGGGTATCGAAGAGCGGGGTGCGAAGCAGCGTGGTCATCGGATTCCAGGGTGTAGTGAAGAGGGACGTGGCGCGCGGCGCTCAGCCCATCAGCGTCGCCATGAGCGCCTTCTGCGCGTGCAGGCGGTTCTCGGCCTGGTCGAAGACCCGGGACTGCGGGCCCTCGAGCACGGCCTCGGTGACTTCCTCGCCGCGGTGGGCGGGGAGGCAGTGCAGGAAGATGGCGTCGGGTCGCGCCTGCGCCATGAGCTTGTCGTCCACGGCGTAGCCGGTGAAGGCCAGGCGGCGGGCGTCGCTCTCCCCCTCGTCGCCCATGGAGGTCCAGACGTCGGTGTTGATCACGTGGGCGCCGGCCACCGCCTCCTCGGGGAGCTCGGTGACGAGCACCCGGGTGCGTGCGGCGGCCCACTCGTACGTCGCGTGGTCCGGCTCGTAGCCCTCGGGACAGGCCACGCGGAGCTCGAAGCCCAGCAGGCCCGCCGCCTCGAGCCAGCTGTTGGCCATGTTGTTGCCGTCGCCCACCCAGGCCACCACCTTGCCGGCCCAGCCCCCGAGCGCCTCGCGCATGGTGAGGAGGTCGGCGAGGATCTGGCAGGGATGGCCCTTGTCGGTGAGGCCGTTGATCACCGGCACCGAGGCATAGCGCGCAAACTCCGCCACCTCGGCGTGGGCGTAGGTGCGGATCATGATCCCGTCCACGTAGCGGGAGAGTACGCGCGCCGTGTCACGGATCGGTTCGCCGCGGCCGAGCTGCAGCTCCCGCGCCGAGAGAAAGAGGGCGTGGCCGCCGAGCTGGCGGGTGCCCACCTCGAAGGAGACGCGGGTGCGGGTGGAGCTCTTGCCGAAGATCATCGCCAGCGTCCTGCCCACGAGCGGCTGGCGCCGGTCGGTGCCGGACTTCATCGCCAGCGCCAGCGAGAGCACCCCCTCCAGCTCGGCTGGGGTGAAATCGGTGAGGGCCAGGAAGTCGCGCTTGGGGGTCATCGGGTCGGGGCTCGGGCGTCAGCCAAATTGGCACACAATGGCAGCGGATACTACCGCCGCCTTCCGGGAGGGGGCAAGTTTGGGCTGACTTGCGCCGAGACTAAGAGAAAGACATAATTCCGACTCATGGACTCTGGTATTCAGCCGCCGGACGGCAAGAAGGACTACAGCCACGAACTGCGCCTGGTGCAGAGCGGGGCAGTCCGGTTCTGGCTGCTGGCCGCAGGGCACCTGGCCGTGGGCCTCGCGGTCCTGGGCGCGTTCCTGCCGCTCCTGCCCACCACGCCGTTCCTGCTGCTGGCCGCCGCCTGCTACGTGCGTGCCTCGGCGCGGTTCTACAACTGGCTGCTCAACACGAAGACCTTCGGGCCCATGATCATCAACTGGCGCGACCATCGTTCGGTGGCGCTCAAGCACAAGGTCATGGCGGTGGTGTTCATTGCGGTGTCGATCGGGAGCTCGGTGCTGTTCTTCATCCCGCACCCGGCGGGCAAGGTGGTGGTGGGCGGGCTCGGGGTGGGCTGGATCGCGGTGCTGCTCCGGCTGCCGACGCGGACGGCGTGAGGCCGAACCTGGGGCGCTGTGGTTTACCGCGGAGGCGCGGAGACGCGGAGGGCCGCAGAGGACCTGCACGCGCAACGCGGGGCTCGTCTCAGGACGAGCCCCGCGTTGTGTTTGTGGGTGTGGGTTCGGGTGGGGCGCCGCTCCCCACTCGTGCCACCAAACCACCCTCACTTCACCGCACTGCCCTTGAGGCGCTCTCCCCTCTCCGAGCGCAGGTCCTCTGCGGCCCTCCGCGCCTCAGCGTCTCTGCGGTGAAACGGCGCACCAGGCTTACCCAGACGCGCCCCCCGCCAGCGCCGCCAGCTTGCCGAGCTGGTCGCGGGTGCCGAAGGCGATGAGCACATCGCCGGCGTCGAGGCGGTCGGTGGAGGCAGGATGGGTGAGCATGGGGCCGTTGCCGCCGCGCACCACGGCGAGGAGGTTGACGCCGGTCTTGTCCGGGATCGCCGCCTCGCCGAAGGTGCGGCCGGCCAGGCCCTGGGGGCCCACCACGGTTTCCTCGATCCAGACGGCGAGGTCGCCGGCGTGGAGCACGCGGTCCAGGAAGTCGGTGACGCGCGGGTTGACCAGCTGCGTCGCCATGCGGCGGCCGCCGATGCGGTAGGGCGAGATGACGTGGGTGGCGCCGGCGCGCAGCAGCTTGGGCTCGGCCGAGGGATGGCTGGCGCGGGCCACGATGACGAGGTCCGGGTTGAGGGCGCGCGCCGTGAGCACGATGACGATGTTCACGTTGTCGTCGCCGGCGGCGGCCACGAGGCCGCGGGCGCGGGTGACCCCGGCCTTCTGCAGCAGCGCGTCGTCCGACGCGTCGCCGGCCAGGAAGGGGTGGCCGTGCCGGGTGCACCTCGCCGAAGCCCACGGTGGCGATGGTGGTGATCACCATGTACAGCCCGTCGAGCAGCGACCAGCCCTCGAGCCACATGTAGCCGGCGGTGCCGAGCAGCAGGATGGTGGCGAGCGCGCCCGCCACCCGGCCCAGCCGCCGCGCGAGGTCGCGCGGGAGCACCTCGATCACGGCACGCCGCGGCGGATCACCTGGCCGGGCCGGGCGCCCGTCGGCTTCACGCCGTCATAGACCAGCGCGCCGTTCACCCACACCGCCCGGATGCCGGTGCTGGTGGCGTGCGGCTCGGCGGGGGTGGCGTTGTCGAGGATCGTGGCGGGATCGAAGAGCACCAGGTCCCCCGCCTGCCCCGCCGCCAGCCGGCCGCGGCCGGTGATGCCCGCATTGTCCGCCGCCAGCGCCGACGCGCGGCGCACCGCCTCGGCCAGGCTGAGGACGTGCCGCTCGCGGACGTAGCGCCCCAGGAAGCGCGGGTAGCTGCCGAAGCCGCGCGGGTGCGCGCCGTCGAGCGCGCCGTCGGTGCAGAAGGCGGTGTACGGCCAGGCGATGAGCTTCTCGATGTCCGGCTCCATCATGCTCGTGGCGATGACGCTCTCCACATCGTCATAGCCCTCGGCCTTGAGCTGCTCGGCGCGGCGGATCAGCTCGATGAGGGCCGAGACCGAGTCCATGCCGAGCATCGGCGCGATCTCCGCGAGCGTCTTGCCGGCGAACTCCGGGTTGGGCAGGTACTTGCCGAGCCGGATGCCGGCCGGGGTCGAGATCTCGGTGACGGCCAGCTCCGCCTCGCGCCGGTCGGTGTAGTCGCGCGCCGGGAAGAGGACGGTGAGGGTGCTGTGCCAGTAGGGATAGGGATAGATGTCGGCGGTGACGTTGACGCCCTGGGCGCGCGCGGCGTTGAGCAGCGCGAGCAGCGAGTCGGCCCGCCCCCAGAGCGGGCGCATCGCCAGCTTCACGTGGGAGATCTGCACTGGCATCCGGGTGACCCGCCCGATGGCCACGATCTCGTCGATCGCGTCCCAGAAGAAGCGGTCCTCGCTCCGGATGTGGCTGATGTAGCGGCCGCCCTGGTCGGCCGCCGCCTGGGCCAGGGCCAGGACCTCGGTGCGGTCGGAGAAGATGCCGGGGTCGTACTCGAGCCCGCTCGAGAGGCCGAGGGCGCCGGCCGCCATTTCCTGGCGCACCAGCACCTTCATGCGGCCCACCTCCTCCGCGGTGGCGTGGCGGCGGAAGTCGCCCCGCAGCACCAGGTCGCGCACGGTGCCGTGGCCCACGTAGCTGGCGACGTTGATGGCGGCGGGCGCCTGCTCGAGCTGGCGGAACCAGCCGGCGAGCGGATAGTTGGACCCGCCGTCCTGGCCCACGATGATGGTGGTGATCCCCTGGCTCACGGCGCCCAGGGCGTCGGGGAGGCGGTCCAGGTCGCCGTCGTGATGGCTGTGGGCGTCGATGAAGCCGGGGGCAAGGGCCAGCCCCTGCGCGTCCACCACCGAGTCGCCGCGCGCCGGCACCACGGCGCCGACGGCGGTGATGCGGCCCGCCACCACGCGGACGCCGCCCCGGACCGCCGGGCCGCCGCTGCCGTCATAGACCAGCGCGTTGGTGATGACGAGGGGGCGGGCCTGGGCGCCGAGGGCCGCGGCGGGCAGGAGCGCCGCCGCGGCGAGGAGGGCGAGTTGTCGGAGGGTCATGCCTACAGGATATAACGCCGCAGGTCGTCGTCGTCCACGATCTTCTCGAGCCGCTTGCGGACCCCGGCCCGGTCAAAGCGAATGCGCTTCTCGGGATAGTCCGGCAGCTCGAAGAGCACCTCGTCCATGAGCGCGCTCATCACGGTGTGCAGCCGCCGCGCGCCGATGTTCTCCATCCGGTCGTTGGCCAGCCACGCCACCCGCGCCACCTCCTCGATGCCGTCGGGGGTGAGCACCAGCTCGGCGCCCTCGGACGCCACCAGCGCCTGGTACTGGCGGGTGAGCGAGTTCTCGGGCTCGGTCATGATGCGGATGAAGTCCGCCTCGGTGAGCGGCGTCAGCTCCACGCGGATCGGGAAGCGGCCCTGGAGCTCCGGGATGAGGTCCGAGGGCTTGCTCACGTGGAAGGCGCCGGCCGCAATGAAGAGGATGTGGTCGGTGCGCACGTAGCCGTAGCGGGTCTGCACGGTGCTGCCTTCCACGATGGGCAGCAGGTCCCGCTGCACCCCCTCGCGGGAGACGTCGGGGCCCGTGGCGGGGCCGCGCTCGCCGGCGATCTTGTCGAGCTCGTCGATGAAGAGGATGCCGTGGTTCTCGGTGCGGTCGAGCGCCTCGTTCACCACGTCGTCCATGTCCACCAGCTTCTTGAGCTCCTCGTCGATGAGGATGCGGCGGGCCTCGGGGACGCGGACCAGGCGGCGCTTCTTCCGCTTGGGCAGCATCTCCTGCATCATCTCCATGAAGTTGATGTTCTCGCCCTCCATGCCCTGCGGGGGCTGCATCAGCTCCAGCATCGGGTAGCCCTGCGGGGTGACCTCCACCTCCACCTCGCGGTCGTCGAGCTTCCCGTCGCGCAGGAGCGCCCGCAGCTTCTCGCGCGAGCGGTTGCGGCGCTCCCCCTCCCCCTCGGCCGGCTCGGCCCTGGCCTGGCCGGCCGGCCCCACGACGAAGATCCCCGGGCGCTTCTCCTTCTTGTCGTCCGCCGGCGGCGGTTCCGGCATGGGCGGGAGCAGGATGTCGAGCAGCCGCTCCTCCGCGCGCTGCTCCGCGGTGGGATACACCTCGTCCTCGCGCTCGGTGCGCACCATGCTGATGGCCGCGTCCACGAGCTCGCGCACCATGGACTCGGCGTCGCGGCCCACGTAGCCGACCTCGGTGAACTTGGTGGCTTCCACCTTCACGAACGGCGCGCCCGCCAGCCGCGCCAGCCGGCGCGCGATCTCCGTCTTGCCGACGCCGGTGGGGCCGATGAGGATGATGTTGTAGGGCGTGATCTCATCGCGGATCTCCTCCGGCGCCTGGGCGCGGCGCCAGCGGTTCCGGATGGCAATGGCGACGGCGCGCTTGGCGGCGTCCTGGCCCACGATATAGCGATCGAGTTCCGCCACGATCTGGCGCGGCGGCAGCTCCTCCAGCCAGGGCGGCGGCGCGGCCGGCTCGGCGGCGGGGGCGTCGGTGGCGACGATGTCGGTCATGATGCTTCACTCCTTGGATCCGGCTGGCAGGCGGCAGGGCTCCCGTGGTGCCGGAGCGCTGGCTCCGGCGACTCGATGCCCCGAGGACCGCGGCCAGGCGGCTGCCGGGCCCCACGGCGGGGTGGCCCTGCCGCAACAGGGCCGGACCATTCACAAACAGGGCACGGCCGGTCGCAGTCCTGAATTCGCGGAAAGCTAACCCCCGGCCCAGGCTGCCGCCGATGCCAGCGGGGCGCGGGAGCGGTTCCCAGTCGTCGGAGCCGGTCGCGGCAGAGGTAGATGCGGAGGGCCAGCCAGATGGCCACGAGCAGGATCGGCCGCGAGCCCGACTTGCCGGGCAGGGGTCACCCAGGTCGCGCTGGATGGCGGAAGAGGCCGCCGGCCAGGATGCGCTTCAGGGCGAGCGGAAGGGCTCATGGCGCCAAGGGCCCGGCGGGAAGCGGGGCAGGCGCCCGGTTGGGCAGGGTGAGCCGTCGGCCCGCACGGGTGCCAGGGTACCATGGGGCCCAGGTTGTTGAAAGCAACTCGCGGATGGGGTCCCGATGCGCGCGAGCCCCAGGATGGCGGGATCGAGTCCCGGACCACCTCCCCCGACCGCGCCGCCCGCGGCCGGCCATCCGAGCCCAGGGCCCCTCGGAAGCCGCCCCGCCAGCACCCCGGCCACACGCACCGCGGCCGAGCGCCACCCACCGGACGGCCCATCAGGATGCGGAAGACCAGGGCAAAGCCGCCGAGTGCCCCGACTGGCCGCCGCCTGGGCAGGTCGGCCGGCCAGCCTCGGCCACGAGGCGGGTGGCCACGTAGATGGAGAAGAAGAGGCCGACGAGGAGGACGGCGTTCAGGAACAGCGTGGCGAGGAGGGTCATGATCACGGCGGCGCGACGCGCCCGGCACTACTTCCGCTCCACCACCCGCTTGGGCGAGAGCCCGTAGCGCTCCATCCGCCGGTAGAGCGTGGAGCGGGTGATGCCGAGCCGTGCGGCGGCCTCCGCCATGGTGGCGGAGCTGTTGACGATGGCCATGAGGCGCTCGTCCTCACGATCGATCGGCGACGGGGTCCCCGCGTTGACGGCCACCTTCACCGCGTGCGGCCCCTGCGCCACGCCGCTCGCGGCGGAACGGATGGCCTGGGGCAGGTCGCCGAAGCGGACCACGGCGCCGGTCATCATCACCAGGCGGCGTACCAGGTTCTTGAGCTCGCGCACGTTGCCGGGCCAGGGGTAGGCCGTGAAGGCGTCGAACACCTCGGCGTCCACGGTGACCTCGGTGACGCCGAGCTCGCGCGCGGTGGCCTCGAAGAAGCGGCGTGCCAGGCGGCGCACGTCGCCCGGGCGCTCGCGCAGCGGCGGGAGCTCGATGGGGATGACGTTGAGGCGGTAGTAGAGGTCCTGGCGGAGGGCGCCGCTGGCCAGCGAGGCCTGGATGTCGCGGTTGGTGGCGGCGATGACGCGGACGTCCACCCGCCGCGTCTTGACGCTGCCCACCCGCTGGATCTCGTTCTCCTGCAGGGCGCGGAGCAGCGCCGCCTGCGCCGCCGGCGGCAGCTCCGCCACCTCGTCCAGCAGGATGGTCCCGCCCTCGGCCGCCTCGAGCTTGCCGATGGTGCCTTCCTTCCGCGCCCCGCTGAAGGCGCCGCCCTCGTAGCCGAAGAGCTCGCTCTCCACCAGTTCGCGCGGCAGCGCGGCGCAGTTCACGGCGATGAACGGCTTGTCGCGCCGCGGGCTCGCGGCGTGGATGGCCTGGGCAAAGACCTCCTTGCCCGTGCCGGACTCCCCCAGCAGGAACACCGGCAGGTCGGTGCCCGCCGCCGCCGCCGCCGTGGCGCGGGCCGAGGCGAGGACCGGGCTGTCGCCGCAGATGTCCTCCATGGTGTAGCGCACGGCCTCCGGCTTGGTGCCGCGCGGCGCGGTGCGCGCGGCGGGCAGCGCATGGCCCGCCCGCTCCACGAGCAGGCAGCCGCCCACCACGGTGCTGCCGTCGAGCACCGGGTACCAGACGCCGCGCTCGCCGGCGCCGGGAAGGCCGGGGATGGCCACCTCGCGCGGCATGGCGTCGGTGCTCTGGAGCAGGAGGTGATCCACCGTGCTCCGGAGCGCCGGGTGGTCGCGCCCCGGGGTGAACGCCGGCGGCGCCGAGGGCGAGGCCGAGAGCACGCGGCCGGCGCGGTCCACGGCCAGGGTCACGTCGCCGGGGTAGCGGAGCGAGAGGTCGGTGAGGCGGGAGAGGGCCAGGAAGCGGCGCTCGGTCTCCCGGGCGGCCAGGGTCTGCTCGATGGCCACCACCAGCGCGAGCGCCAGGTTCAGCGTGTGCGGGTGGGCGTACTCGCGGAAGCCGGAAATGTCGAGGACACCGAGGACCTGGCCGGTGGCCGGATCGCGGACCGGGACCGCGGCGCAGTGCCACTTCTGCCAGCCCTCGCAGAAATGCTCCGCCCCCACGATGTGGGTGGCGAGACCGGTGGCGAGGGCGGTGCCGGGGCCGTTGGTGCCCACCATCCCCTCGGACCAGTCGCCGCCGGGGCGGAAGTTGATGGAGGCCAGGCCGTCGAGCGCCGCCGGGTCCCCTTCCGCGGCGAGCATCCGCGCTTCATGATCGAAGAGCGTCAGGATGTGGCCGACGCCGCTGAAGGACGCCTGGTGCTGCCGCACCGCCTGCCGGGCCAGTCCCAGCCAGTCGTTCCGCTCCACCGTGACGGCCAGCTGGTCGTCGTCCCAGACCAGGGGGGCGGCGGGGAGGTCGGGGCGGATGGATGCCCAGAGACTCCGCTCCCAGGAGGCCCGCACCGCCGGCCGGACCCCCTCGGCGGCGCGCCGCTCGGCGATGGTCCACGCCCAGGCGCGCTCCAGCGTCCGCTGGGCGTCGTGGTCGAAGGGGAGGAGATCAGACCTCTGCATGGGGAGCTCCGGGCTGGCACCCGTCCCGGGCGGGATCGGGGAGGCCCGCCGTGCGGTACCCCGACAAACTTGGCGCCGGACGGGTGTCCCGCAAGGCGGGCGCGACATTTGTCCCGCGACGCGACACCCGCCCGGGACAGCCGTCCCGCCGGGGCGGGACACGGCCGGGTCGGCCGACGACGGAACTGTCGGCTAAGTCGTTCTTCAGCCTCAGCTTGACGGAAGCTCAGATATTCCTGATCGGTCTGGCCCGTCCCATGCCTTAGGGAGAGCCATCCTGCAGCACCCCCGTTCTCCAACCCTGCCAGCCGAGGAGTCCTGCCATGGCTACCACGGTACCGCCGAAGGCCACCGCTACCCTTCCCAGCGGCGCGAAGAGCTTCAAGACCCAGATCCCGATCCGGGCCCGCTACGACAACTGGATCGGGGGCGAGTACGTGGCCCCGGCCCGGGGCCAGTACTTCACCAACGTGACGCCGGTGACCGGCCAGCCGCTCTGTGAAGTGGCCCGTTCCACCCACGAGGACGTGGACAAGGCGCTCGACGCCGCCCACGCCGCCTTCCTCTCCTGGGGCATCAGCAGCCCGACGTACCGCGCCAACATCCTCAACAAGATCGCCGACAAGCTGGAGCAGAACCTCGAGGCGCTGGCGCTCATCGAGACGCTCGACAACGGCAAGCCGATCCGCGAGACGATGGCGGCGGACATGCCGCTCGCCATCGACCACTTCCGCTACTTCGCGGGCGTGATCCGGGCGCAGGAAGGCACCATGGGCGAGCTGGACCACGACACCGTGTCGTACCAGTTCCTCGAGCCCCTCGGCGTGGTGGGCCAGATCATCCCGTGGAACTTCCCGTTCCTGATGGCGGCGTGGAAGCTGGCGCCGGCGCTCGCGGCCGGGAACTGCGTGGTGCTCAAGCCGGCCGAGCAGACGCCGGTGACGATCATGGCGGTGATGGAGCTGATCGCCGACATCCTGCCGAGCGGTGTGGTGAACGTGGTGCAGGGCTTCGGCGTCGAGGCGGGCAAGCCGCTGGCGTCGAGCCCGCGGATCTCCAAGGTGGCGTTCACGGGTGAGACCACGACGGGCCGGCTCATCATGCAGTACGCCAGCGAGAACCTGATCCCGGTGACGCTCGAGCTGGGCGGCAAGTCGCCCAACATCTTCTTTGCCGACGTCATGGAAGCGGACGACGACTTCTTCGACAAGGCGCTCGAAGGCTTCGCCATGTTCGCGCTGAACCAGGGCGAGGTCTGCACCTGCCCGAGCCGCGCGCTGGTGCATGAGAAGATCTACGACAAGTTCATCGAGCGCGCGGTGGCGCGGACGCAGGCCATCGTCGAGGGCAGCCCGCTCGACAGCAAGACGATGATCGGCGCCCAGGCCTCGAACGACCAGCTGGAGAAGATCCTCTCGTACATCGCCATCGGGAAGCAGGAGGGGGCCAAGGTCCTCACCGGCGGCGCCCGCCGGGTGCACCCGGGCGAGCTCGAGGGCGGCTACTACGTGCAGCCGACGATCTTCGAGGGCCACAACAAGATGCGCATCTTCCAGGAGGAGATCTTCGGCCCGGTGGTCTCGGTGGCCAAGTTCAAGACCCAGGACGACGCGCTGGCCATCGCCAACGACACGCTCTACGGCCTCGGCGCCGGCGTCTGGAGCCGCGACGCCAACACCTGCTACCGGATGGGCCGGGCCATCAAGGCGGGCCGCGTGTGGACCAACTGCTACCACCTGTACCCCGCGCACGCGGCGTTCGGCGGCTACAAGCAGTCGGGCATCGGGCGCGAGACGCACAAGATGATGCTCTCGCACTACCAGCAGACCAAGAACCTGCTCGTCAGCTACAGCCCGAAGAAGCTCGGCTTCTTCTGAGCCGATGAGCGTCGACCGCGTGGGGATCACCGACGCGGCCCGGGCCGTGCTCCGCCAGCTGGTGGCGGAGCACGGCCCGCTGCTCTTCCACCAGAGCGGGGGCTGCTGCGACGGGAGCGCGCCGATGTGCTACCCGGCGCGCGAGTTCAAGGTGGGCCAGCGGGACGTGCACCTGGGCGACGTGGACGGCACCCCCGTCTACATCGGCGGCCTGCAGTTCGAGGCGTGGCGGCACACCCAGCTGCTCATCGACGTGGTGCCGGGGCGCGGCAGCGGCTTCTCGCTCGAGGCGCCGCTCGGGGTGCGGTTCCTTACCAGGTCGCGGGTGTTCAGTGAGGAGGAGCAGGTGTGGCTGGATGCCTGCCCGCCGCGGGTGGGGCCGCGGGGGGGAACAGGCCGTGTGACCCTGCGGAAGACGCGAGGGCCGCAGAGGGCGGGGCTCGTCCGGGTTGGCAGCCAACCCCCGGTGTCTTGGGTGGGTCCCTGGCCGTGGGGGCGGCCCCCAACCCACCACCACCGTCTGTGCTCACCTTGGGCGAGCCTACCAGCCCGGGCAGTCCTCTGCGGCCCTCCGCGGCCCTGGCGCCTCTGCGGTGTGCGGCACCAGAACCAGGTCCAACATCCGGGCGACGCCACCGCGTCCGCCCGAGGTTGACGGTGTTGTCACTGACGCGGCCCATGGAGAGGACGAGAGACTGAGCGGCGAAGCCGGGCTTGGTGACACGGACCACCTGAGTGCGGCAGCCGTCCACGAGCGACGGATCGAACTCGAGCCGATAGGAGCCGTCGCCACGGGACCAGGTGGAGTAGCCGGTGCCGAGGATCTGCATGAAGGCGCCGGGGAGTGGGTTGCCGGTCTCCGAGCTGCGCACGATCCCCTCGACGAAGCCGTTGGAGCGCGCCGCCGCCGTGGCCACCGTGCGCCCCTCCACCACGCAGGTGCCGACACCGGGCTGCACCCAGGCCGGCAGCCCCGGGCGGCTGCGCGGGCCGGCGGTGCCGTCGCCGTCGTAGGCGGCGCCCTGCTTGCCGAAGAGGCGGCGGGCCTCGGCGACCATCGCGAGGTCGCGCGCGGCGGCTTCGGAGAGCGCGGGCGGCTCCTCCGCACCGCGACCGGGGTCCTGGTCGGGTGTCGCGGCGGCCTCGGCCGGGGTGGGGGGCGCAGGCGTGCCCGCCGCCTCGTTGTGCTCCGGGACCCTGGGGCCGTCCACCTTGGCGAAGCGGGAGGCCGGGTCGCCGTCCTGCTTGGGCGGGCTCGGCGCCTCGGGTGGGGGCGTGCGCTGCTCGGGCTCTGGAGCGGGCGACCGCGCCGCGGGAGCGGGGCGAATCGGCGTCACTGCCTGCGGGATGTAGACCATCTGCACGTCCCGCCGCGGGCCGGTGTCGGTGTCGGCGGGCGGGGGGGTGATTCCGCCGCGGAGGGCCAGGATCAGCGCCGCCACCAGCCCCGCATGCAGCGCCACGCTGCCGAGCCAGACCCCTGAGCGCCCCTCCCGCGACGTTTCAGGCAGCACCTCGAACCGGACCCACGCCCGCAGCACCCGCGGCGCCTTGCGCCCCGGGGAGGTGAACGAGGTCTCCTGCGGGTCCCGGTTTCCGAACATGGCGGGTCGTGGGTGACGGATGGCGAGCCCCGAATGGCCGGCTCGGAGTCACTACGCCGGGATGCGCCGGGGTGTTGGTTGGTCGCGCGTGGGGCAGGCGAGCCCGGATCGGCGGCGATGCCGACCCGGGCTCGGATTGCCGTCCGTGGTGCCGGAGCGCTGCTCCGGCAACTCGATCCCAAAGTCCCAGCGGCCGGAGCGGCGCTCCGGCCCTACGGGGTTCCCGGCGCTACTTGAGCGTGGCCTTGGCGAGTTCCTCCGCCGTCCAGGGCTTGGTCCGCGACTGGATCTTGGCGCGCACCGCGGCCACCTGCTCCGCCGTGATCGCCGGGGCGGTGTTGCCCCACGAACCGCGGGCATAGGTGAGCGTGGTGGCGATGTCCGCGTCGGACAGGATGGCCCAGCCGCCCATCACGGCGGAGAACTGCTTGCCGTCCGCCGTGTACGGCCCGGTCAGGCCTGCGAGCACGATGGCGATCGGCACCTCCGGCGGGCCGTTCAGCACCGTGGAGCCCTTGAGCGCGGGCACGGTGTCGACCCCCAGGCCGTCGGCCTGGTGGCAGGCCGCGCAGACGGCGTACTGCCCCCTCGGGGAGGGCGGCCACGGGCTGGGCCGCGGGCGGGGTGGGTGGGGGCGGCGGGGGCGCGGGCTTGTCGCCACAGGCCGAGACGAGGCTCGCGCCGAGCGCGAGCGCCACCAGCGTGATACGGGACATCGGGGTTCCCTCCTTCTGCTGGACTTGCCTCACACGTACTGCTGGAAGAGCAGCATGCCGATCGCCGTCGATCCCACGAGGAGCGCGATGAGGCGGCTCTCCGCCGCGTCGTACGCCTCGGGGAGGATCTCGATCAGCACCATGTAGACCATGGCCCCGGCGGCAAAGCCGAGCCCGAAGGGGAGCGCCGGCCGGACGTGATCCACCAGGATGAACGCCGGCACGGCCATCAGCGGCTGGGGCAGCGACGAGAACACCGACCACCCCGCGCAGGCCCAGAGCGAGGCCCCGCGCGGCCGCATCACGGCCGAGATGGCGAGGCCCTCGGGGATGTTGTGGATGGCGAGCGCCACCGTGATGGCGACCCCCAGGCTCTGGCCGCCGCCGAACGACACGCCCACCGCCACGCCCTCGGCGAAGGAGTGGACGGTCATCACGATGATGAACAGCAGCGCCTTCCGCGCATTGGCGCCCGAGAGCGACGCCACTTCCGGCTCGTGGTCCCCCATCAGCCGCTGCGTGACCAGGATGAAGGCGATGCCGGTGGCCGCGCCGAGGAAGGTGCGGCCGGGGCCGTGGTGCACCCCCTCGCTCAGGAGGCCGAGTGAGGCGCCGAACATGAGCCCGGCGGCGATGGCGTTGGAGACCGACGTGGCCCGCTCGGAGAGCGTGCGGATGAACGCAAAGGGGAGCGCGCCGAGCCCGGTGGCCAGCGCCGTGACCAGCGCGGCCACGAACACGGCGAGCAGCATGGGCATCCCCCACGCCTCGGTCATCACGGCCTCCCCATGAGCGCCACCATCCCCGCGGCCAGGCTCACCACCACGGCGATGGCCGTGCGCCCCGCCAGGCGGTAGCTCTGCGGCAGCAGCTCCGCGATGATCAGGTAGAGCAGCGAGCCGAACGACGCGCCGATGAGCCAGGGCAGCAACGCCGGCACCGCGCCGACACGCCCATCGCGGCCGAGCGCTTCATGCCCCGCTCGGCCAGCAGCGTGCCGAGCACGGCGCCCTCAGAGATGTTGTGGAAGCCGAAGGTGATGAGCAGGAACTGCGCGAGCGGCACCCCGCTCGCCGCCGCGGCCCCGATGGCGATGCCCTCGACGGCGCTGTGGAGCGCGCTGGCCAGGATCTCACCGGCGTCGGTGGCGGGGGGCGAGGAGAGGCGGTGGTGCCATTCGCCGCGTGGCCCTCGTCCACCACGCCCTGCGCGGCGACGCCCCCCGTCGGCGAGGCGCACGAGGCCCAGGCCCAGGAGGGCGCCGAGCAGCGTCGGTGCCGGGGCCAGGTGCTGGCCGGTGTCGAGCAGCACGTAGCCGATGCCGAGCATGAGGCCGGCCGCGGCGGCGGTGGCCCACCCCACGGCGTTCTTCGCGAACCATGGCCACCGGCCCAGCAGCGTCCCGAGCCCGGCCGCGTGGGCGGCCACGAGGCTCCAGAGCAGCAGGACGTCCGGGGACATGGGAACGGGCATGATCACAACCCGAGACAGGAATCCATCATGGTTGGGGCCGGCCATGGCCGGCCCTCCTCAAACCCGCACCGAAGCTAGTCCCGCCGTGGTGAAGATCGGGTGAACCCACCCCCCTCAGCCCGTGGAGACCACGGCCGTCGCCGCCGCCATCTCCTTGTGGTGCCGCACCGCGAGGTACCAGCTGAGGGGCAGCAGCCAGGGCCAGCGCTCGAAGGGCGAGGGGTCGTCGCCCCAGGTCACGGGGGAGTGCATGCCGAAGAAGCTGGCGAGCGAGTAGGACACGAGCGTCGGGCCGTCGGGCTGGAAGACGGTGAAGACGCTGTCGAACTTGCTGCTCTTCACCCGGAAGGTGGGCCCGCCCCGCACCTCCACCCGGCCGCCGATGCCCCAGAAGCTCGGGTGAAAGGTGGCCAGGAGGTCCCCGCCCGGCGTGGCGCGCACCTCGATGCGCGAGCGGAAGAACCCGGCCGGCTCGAAGCTCCACGCCCCGTCGCCCGCCTGGGCGAAGGCGCGGCGCTCCCCGCTGTAGCGGAGGTAGCCGATGGCGCCGCCAATGGCCTCGAGGTCGTAGACCTCGGGTGAGCCCTTGGCCCGCCGCCACGAGAGCGGCTGGAGGTAGTAGTGCGCCAGCGCGTTCGGCATGCGGCCCGCTACAGCTCCACGATGGTGATGTGGCGGTTGGTGAAGACGCAGATGTCGGCGGCGATCTGCAGGGAGCGCTCCACCACCTCGCGGGCGGAGAGCCGCTCGTCGGGGAGCAGGGCGCGCGCGGCGGCCAGGGCGTAGTTGCCGCCGGAGCCGATGCCCAGGATCCCGTCGTCCGGCTCGATGAGCTCGCCGCCGCCGGAGAGGAGGAAGGTGTGCTCGCGGTCGGCCACCGTCAGGAGCGCCTCGAGGCGGCGGAGGACGCGGTCGCTGCGCCAGTCCTTCGCCAGCTCCACGGCGGCGCGGGGGAGGTTGCCGGGGTAGCGCTCCAGCTTCTCCTCGAACTTCTCGTACAGCGTCAGCGCGTCGGCCACCGAGCCGGCGAAGCCGGCCAGCACCTTGCCGCCCTTGAGGGCGCGCACCTTGGTGGCGCTCCCCTTCACCACCGTGTCGCCGATGCTCACCTGGCCGTCGCCGCCCAGGGCGACCTTGCCGTCCTTCCGGACGGTGAGGATGGTGGTGCCGTGAAACTGGATCATGCGGGTCCCGGGGCGTGAGTGGTCCGGGGCAATCTAGCAGGGTCCCCCGCCCCGGGGCCGCCCGGCGCTCAGGGCGCGAAGGCCCGCGCCGCGGGGAGCAGCGCGCCGCTGCTGTCGAAGAGGGCGAGCGCCCCGTCGCCCCAGACGAAGAGGCCAGGGGTGGGGATGGCCTCGGGGTGCCACCAGAGGACGCCCGCACCGCGGCCGCCCGGGGTGGCGCGAACTGTGGCCACGAGGTCGGCGAGGAACTGGGCCTGGCCGGCGCGGGTCATGGGCCAGGCCAGGGCGCCCGAGTCCACGATCATCTGTTCCCACGCCCCGTGGCGCCACGGGTACGCCGTCTCCACCACCATCACGTCCCGGCCGTAGTGGTTGGCGGCGGTGGCCAGCCCCGCGCGGAGCGCCGCGAGGCTCCCATGCCACCAGGGGTACCAGCTGAGCCCGATGAGGTCGTAGTCCAGGCCGAGCTGCGCCACGTGGCCGAAGAACCAGTCGATGCCGGGCGGGTTGCCGCCGCCCGAGAAGTGGAGCATCACGCGGATGGTGTCGCCCGGGGGCGTCGCGGCGCGGACGCCGCGAATGCCTGCCGCAAGCAGGCGGCCGAGCTGCGCCCACTGGGCCGGCGTGTCGTCGCTCCCGCCCACGTGGCCCAGGGGCCAGAGGAAGCCGGCATCGATCTCGTTGCCCACCTGCACGATGTCCGGCCGGACGCCGGCCGAGTCCATGGCGGTGATGACGGCGAGGGTGTAGGCCTCGACCACCTGCTCGAGGGAATCGAGCGCGAGGCCGGCCCAGGCGGCGGGGATGGCCTGGTGGGCGGGATCGGCCCAGGTGTCGGAGTAGTGGATGTCGAGCAGCAGGCCCGCGCCGGTGGCCTTGATGCGCTGGGCCAGGGCAATGGTGTAGACGAGATCGTTGGTCTCGATGCCCGTGCCGAGCGGTGCCACGAAGAGCCGGAGGCGGAACAGCGTGCTGCCGCGCGCCCGGAGCGCGGGAAGGGCGCCGGTGATGCCGCCGTCACGGTACTGCGCGCCTGCGCCCTCGAACGCGGCCAGCGCGGAGAGGTCCGCACCGGCAGCGCGGAGCGGGGGGACGCCGCCGCCGTCGAGCGGGCCGTCGCCCGCGCAGGCGCCCAGGCCGGCCGCCGCCAGCGCCCCGGCCAGCCACCAGCGGGCAGCCTGACGCATTCTCGCCCTGCGCGGTAGGATAGAGGCGCGTCCCGTCATCATCCCCGAGTCCGTGAGGTTCCATGCCCATCCGCTGCGAACATGCCCAGGCGGTGCGTGCCACGCCCGCCCAGGCCTTCGCCATGATCGACGACCTGTCGAGCTACGCCCGCTGGCTGCCGCCCTGCGTGAGCCTCACCAAGGTCGGCAGCGGCCCCAACGCGTTAGGAGACCAGCTGCGCTACGTGTACCGCGAGGGGAGCCGGCAGCGGGAGATGGCCGGCGAGATCGTGGCGCGGGTCCCCGGCGAGCGCCTGCACACCCGCTACACCGACGCCCTGTTCGTGGTGGACGTGGACCTGCGCATCTCGGGCGCCGCGGAGGGGGCGCTCTGCACACACGTCGTGGAGATCACGCCGAAGAGCGTGATGGGCCGGCTGTTCTCGCCGCTCATCAAGCTGGGCCTCACCAGGCAGACGCGTGACGCGGCCACCAACATGGCCCGGTTGCTCGAAGGCGGGGCCTGAGCCGGCTCACGGCCCCAGCACCCAGAGCAGCGCCACCACCCCGAAGACCAGTCCCTCGCACCCGGCCGCCACGAGCAGGCCCAGCCGCGCCCGGCGCCCCGGTGCGAACACCCCGGCCATGAAGAACAGCCCCGCGAGGAACGGGGCCGCCAGGACCCGCAGCACCGCGAACGCCCCCCACATGAGCGCCACCTGCGACGCGCCGGCCCCACGCGCGGCGAGGTAGGCGGCGAGCGCCGCGAGGCCGGTGGCCGCCGCCACCAGCGCCAGGCCCGCGGCCACGTCCCAGAACCTCGGCCGGTCGCGCAGCACCCAGAGCGCCGCGCCCGTGGGCACCAGCGCCGCGAGCCCGAAGGTGCCGAGGAAGAGCAGCGCGTCGCCGAAGGCCATCATCCCCGAGGAGGCATCGGCCGCGGGCTCGGCGGCCCGGTGGAGGCCCGTGACCGCCACCGCCAGGGCCAGCGCCGCGCCGTAGCCCCCCGCGATGAGCGCCCCCCGTCCCGTCCGCTCCATGCCCGCCTCCTTCCCTGGGGCGCCGCCGGTCAGGCGGGCGGCGCGCCCGCCGGCGCCGCCCGCTCCACCTCGAGCAGCCGCCGCCCGTGCCACAGCGCCGCCAGCCAGGCAAACTGGAGGCTCGCCGCCAGCAGCCCCGAGAGCGCGATGGACGCCCCCGCGTGGTCCATCATGGCCACCGACTGCACCACCGCCCCCGCCGTGCGCCCGAGCGTGGCGAAGCTCAGCAGGCCGAGCAGCAGCAGCACCGCGAAGGCCGGCCCCCGGAGCCGCGGGCCCCAGAGCAGCACGAAGAGCATGCCCGCCAGGCTCAGCGACAGCGCCACCGCCGCCGGCACCTGCGGCCCCGCCGGCGGCCAGGGCAGGCCGGTGAGCAGGTAGGCATTCACCCCCGACGCCAGGCCGAGGGTGAGCCGGAGCGCCCGCCACGGCGCCGCGCGCGTGGCGAGGGCGTCGAGCAGCAGGAAGGCCGCCAGGAGCAGCGCGCAGCCGAGGAGGAAGCCGGCGCGCGGCCAGAGCGGCGTGGCGCCGAAGGCAAAGGCGGCGCCGGCCAGCAGGCCCAGCACCCCCACCAGGACGAGTCCCGTGCGCAGCATGGCGTGCCGTTCCCTTCAGCGGGCCGCGGGCACGACGGCCCGCGGCGGTCCGGCCACCACCGGCACCGTCACCGTCACGGGGCCGAGCCCCTCGGCGGTGGCGGTGAGCGAAAGGCGGCCGGGGGTGGTGGCGGTGAGGATGGCCAGACCGCGGCCGTTGAAGGCGCGGCGCTGGTCGCGGCGGTTCCGCCCGAGCTCGCGCAGGTCGCCGTTGTCGAGGGCGAGGATGCGGCCCCCCGCCGCCGTGAAGCTGACGAGCGTGGTGGCGGTGGGCACCACGGTGCCCCGGGCGTCCACCACCTCGAACTCGACGTGGAGCACGTCGCCCGCGGTGGTGGTGAGGGTGTCGCGGTCGGCGCGGAGGCGGAGGGCCGCGGCGGGGCCGGCCGTCCGCACCACGTCCTCGGCGCAGGCGGAGCCGTCGCGCCACTTGCCCACGGCGCGGAGCTCCCCGGCGGCGTAGGGCACGTCCCACGAGAGGTGCAGGTCGTTGGTGGTGGCGCGCACCACCGGGAGGGCGTAGCTGTTCCACCCGCCCGAGGTGCCCTGCGCCGGGAATTCCATCCGCTTCTCGCCCAGCGAGCGGCCGTTGAGGAACAGCTCCACGATGTGGCAGCTGGCGTAGGCCAGCACCGGGATCACCTGGCCCTCGCGACCCGGCCAGTTCCAGTGCGGGAAGAGGTGGACCATCGGCGTCCGGGTCCACTGGCTCTGCCAGAAGTAGAAGCCGTCCTTGGGGTGGCCGGTGATGTCGAGCATGCCGGAGGCAAACCCCACGAAGGGCCAGGTGGCCTCGCCGAGGTAATCGAGGCCGGTCCACATGAAGTCGCCGCTGAACCAGTCCCGCATGGCGATCCACTTCCAGCGCCGCTCGGCGGTGAGCATGCCGGTGGTGTAGTTGGGGTCCACCCGGGTGGCGTCGTCGCCGAGGGAGTACTGCTCGTCGAAGCTCTGGAAGATGGTGCCGCTCTCGGTGCCCACCATCTTCCAGTCGGGATGGAGCCGCTTGTCCTGCTCGGCGAAGGTCTCGCGCCGCTCGTGCCAGCGGTCCACGTAGTTGTACCCCACGACATCGAGCGAGGTGAGGAACGCCGGCGTCGCCGCGTTGGCGTCGGCGGCGATGTTGTCGTTGCCGGTGGTGACGGGCCGCGTCGGGTCCTCGCGATGGAACACGTCGAGCAGCCGGCGGAGCACCAGGTGCCCGGTGGGCGCGCCCTGCTCGCCGATCTCGTTCCCGGCGCTCCAGAGCACGATGGACGGATGGTTGCGGTCGCGGCGCACGAAGTCGGCCACGTCCCGCTCGCCCCAGTCCTTGAAGTACCGGGCGTAGCCGTGCGGCACCTTGCCGAAGGTCCACTCGTCGAACGCCTCGGCCATCACCAGGAAGCCGAGGCGGTCGCACAGGTCCATGAACTCGGGGGCGGCGGGGTTGTGGGAGGTGCGGATGGCGTTGACGCCCATCGCCTTGAGCGCCAGGAGGCGGCGCTCCCAGACCCGCTCCGGCACGGCGGCGCCGAGCGCGCCCGCCTCGTGGTGGAGGTTGACGCCGAGCAGCTTGGTGCGCGCCCCGTTCAGGGCAAAGCCGCTGTCGGCGCTCCAGTGGAGGGTGCGGATGCCGAAGGGGGTGGTGACGGAGTCGAGGACGCGGGCGCCGTCGAGCAGCGTGGTGCGGAGCGCGTACATCGCCGGGGACGTTACCGACCAGAGCCGCGGCGCCGGCACGGCGAGCGCCTGCGCCAGCTCCGCCCCGCCCTTGCCCGCCAGCTCCACGGCGGTGTCGGCGGTGGCCACCTCGTGGCCGGCGGCATCGAGCACGGTGGAGCGGAGCGTGAGGCGGCGCGCGGCCGGGGCGGCGTTCTCGAGCCGGGTGCGGGCCGCCACGGTGGCGCCGGCGCTGTCGGCGCGGGGCGTGGTGATGGTCACGCCCCAGTGGGCCACGTGGGCGGGCGGCGCCACCGTCAGCCACACGTGTCGGTAGATGCCGCTGCCCGTGTACCAGCGGCTGCTGGGCTGCGCGCTGTTGTCCACGCGCACGGCCACGACGTTGACGCCGCTCGTGACGTGCGCGGTGACGTCGTACGCGAAGCTGACGTAGCCGTAGGGCCGCCTGCCGAGGTGGACGCCGTTCACCCAGACGTCGCTGTTCATGTACACGCCGTCGAACTCGAGCCAGACGCGCTGCCCCCGGCTGCCCGCCGGCAGCCGGAACGCCTTCCGGTACCAGCCGATGCCGCCCGGGTAGTAACCCATGCGGCCGCCGCCCGGCGCGTCCTCGCGCGGGGTGGCCTCGATGCTCCAGTCGTGCGGCAGGTCGAGGCGGCGCCAGCCGCGGTCGTCGAAGCCGGGCCGCTCGGCGCCGTTTGCCTCGCCAAGCGTGAAGCGCCAGCCGGGGTCCATGCTGAGGCGCTGGCGCTGGGCGGCGAGGGGGAGGGCCAGGAGGCCCACGAGGAGCGGGAGCAGGTGCGGCAGTCGGGACGGGCGCATGACGTGGCGAGTCGGGGAGGCCGGCCGGAGGCGGCGGAGGTCAGGGCGGCGACGCATCGCCCCGGGGCACGTTAGCGGGCGCGGGGCATCGCGGGAAGAGCGGGCGCGGGGCCGGGCTCACGCCGGGGCCGGGGCCTCCGCCGGCTCGCGCCGGATCACCCACCACCAGAAGGTGCCGCCCGCCGCCATCCCCGCCAGCGCGCCGGGCAGGAGCAGCTCGAGCGGCAGCCGGAAGAAGGTGAAGTCCCACTGCACGAAAGCACCCACCGCGACGGCGCCCAGCACACCCGCGAGCGGGATCACCACCCAGGCGCGGAGGAGACCGACGCGGCGGAGCGGCCCGTAGAAGAGCGCCAGCGCCACCATGCCCACGACGAACGCGAGCGCCGGGAGCACGGCGAGCAGGACGATGGCGATCATCCCCAGTCCCTCGAGCACGGCGCCGACCGGCCACGGGCCGTTCCCAAGCTCGGGATCGGCGAAGGCGAAGACGAGCATGCACGCGCCGAGCGTCACCGACGCCGCGTAGGACGCGGCGAGCAGGCCATAGGTGAAGGTCCGGGGCAGCGCGACGCGCATGACGGGAACTCGGATCGGGAGGGGAACAGGAGGAAAGCTAACCGCCCCGGCGCGGCGGGCGCGATGTCGCCTTTGGCGCGGCGCCCCCGCACTTCCTCTCGGCGGGGCACGTGCCCCGTCGTCACCCACGATCGCGCGCTGCGCGCCCACGAGGAGGATCCATGCTCACCCGCACCCGCCGCTGGCTTGGTGCCACCGCCGTTGCCCTGGCCACCCTGACCGCCGCCGCGTGCGACGGGACGGATGGCGCCCTGGGCCCCATCTCCCCGATCCCGGGCCACAGCCGGGCGCCGGTGTTCGATGGGTGCCCCACGATCACCGTGCCCGCGGGCCAGAAGCTGGCGCACCGCCTGTGGGCGCGCGGTACGCAGATCTACCGCTGGGACGGCCAGGCCTGGGCGCTGGTGGGCCCGAGCGCCACGCTCTACGCCAACGCGGGGATGACCGCGGCGGTGGGCACCCACTACGTGGGCCCCACCTGGCAGAGCAGCAGCGGCAGCAAGGTGGTGGGGGCGGTGCAGCAGCGCTGCACGCCGGATGCGGGGAGCGTGGCGTGGCTGCTGCTCGGGGCCACGTCGTCGAGCGGGCCGGGGTTCTTCGAGGGGACCACGTACATCCAGCGGGTCCACACGGCGGGCGGCGTGGCGCCGGCCACGCCGGGCGCGGCGATCGGCGACCTGGTGCAGGTGCCGTACACCACGCAGTACCTCTTCTACAAGCGGGCGCGGTAGCCCGTCGCGGATCCCCAGATCGCGCACGATACTCGAGCTCACGCCCGTAACGGCGGAGCTACGCTCCGCCGACTCGATCCAACCATCGTGCAGGATCCTTGAGATCGAGTCGGCGGAGCATAGCTCCGCCGCTACGGGTGCGTACGTCGAAGGGCTTAGCGGGAGATCGCTACGGGCCCCGAGCTTCGCCGCGCCGCGCGCTCGCCATCGTGCACCACGCGCCCGTCCTCCACGGCGAGCCAGGTCCCATCCGGCAGGAACAGCGTCCACTGGGGCGCCATGCCGGCGGGCCCCGCGGCGTGCACCTCGCGGTTGCCGTCGACGGTGACGGTGAGGGCCGCCTCCGGCCCGCTCACGGTGAGCCCCGTGACGCGGCGGCCCACCACCCCGCGGAGCGCGGCCGTGACGCGCCCGTCGGGCGCCCAGCTCCCCGCCACCACGCCGCGGGTGCCCACCACCTGCCAGCTCCATTCCATCAGCAGGCTGCCGGCGCCCCGCGCGTGCGGCGCCCCGGCGCGCCGGGCCAGGCGGCCGAGCTCGAGGCAGAGCGCGGCCCCGTGGCCGCGCCACGCCTCCGCCACGCGGAGGCCCAGGAGGGGCATTGTGAGGCGGGCGATGTCACCGGCGGAGAGGAGGTGCGCTGGCATGGCACCCAAGCTACGGGCCGCCGGGAACCGCCGATAGACCCCCGGCCCGGCAGGAACTTTCGACAATACGCCGACCCTGAGCGGACCAGACCGACGCGCGCATGGGGCGGACTGCGCCAGCGCGCGTGATGAGGCGCTGGACGCGGACCGTGGCACCCGCCGGTCAGGACCATCGCAGGATAGGTGGAATGGGCGGCGTGGCCCCGGGCTGGGAGCAGACGTGGGCAGCGACGGCGTTGGCGCGCGTGGCCACCGCGGACAGGGAGGCGCCGGAGAGCAGCCCCACCAGGAGCGCCGCGGTGAAGGCGTCGCCGGCGCCGATGGTGTCGGTCACGCGGGTGGCAGGCGCCGGGGCGGCCACCGCCGCGGTGGGCGTGAGCAGCGTGGCGCCGCGCGGGCCGGCGGTGAGGGCGGCGAGCGCGAGGCCGTACTTCGACATCAGGCCGGCCAGCTGCACCTCCGGCGTGTCCCCCACCACGTCACAGAGCCGCGCCACCACCGGCAGCTCCTCGTCGTTCAGCTTCACCGCGTTGGCCAGCCGGAGCGAGGTGTCGAGCACCTCGGCGTCGAACCACCACTGCCGCAGGTTCACGTCGAAGAGCCGCCAGGCCGCGCGCCCAACGTCCCCGAGCGCCCGGCGGACGGTCCCGCGCGAGCCCGGCCCCCGCTGCGCCAGCGAGCCGAAGCAGACCGCGTCGGCGCGCGCCACCAGCTCCGCGATCGCGTCGCTCCAGGGGATGGCATCCCACGCGCTCCCCGTGGCGATGTCGTAACTCGGCTGCCCGGAGCCATCGAGCGTCACCCGCACGACGCCGGTGGGGCGGTCGGGAAGCCGGGCCACCGCGCGGGAGTCCACCCCGGACGCGGCCAGCCGCTCCACCGCCTCCCGGCCTTCCGGATCCTCGCCCACCGCGCTCACGAGCGCCGCGTGGGCGCCGAGGGCGGCGGCGTGCATGGCCACGTTGGCGGGGGCCCCGCCGAACTGCGGCCCCGCCGGCAGCAGGTCCCACAGCACCTCGCCGATGCCCACCACCAGCGGCCGCGTCATGCGCCGAGCAGCCCGAGCCGTCGCTGGATCTCCTCCAGCGCCACGCCCTTGGTCTCCGGCACCAGGCACACGGCCCAGAGCAGGTGCAGGAACATCATGAACGCGAGGAAGAGGAACCCGGCGAGCGCCGAGGTGACGGCATAAAAGAAGAGGCGCCCGCTGAGCGGCGCGCCGTCTCGGGCGGGGGAGGCGAGGTCCATGGGACCGTGTGGTGCGGGGAGCCGTCACCGGCGGGCCGGTGGGAGGTGCGTACTTCGGGGAAGGTACGGGCGGTGCAGGTCCCGGCAAGGGCCGGCGGGGACTGCAATCGAGGCGCCAGCAACTGCGCTCGACGTCCCGGAGCCTGAGGTCGCTCCGGGAGCAAATGCGCTCGTCCTGCCGGAGACTGCGATCGCTCCGGGAGCAACTGCACTCGTCCTGCCGGAGACTGCGGTCGCCCCGCCAGCAACTGCACTCGCGCCTGCGATCCCTCCGCCAGCAACTGCACCCGTCCCGCCAGCACCTGCGGTCCATCCGCCGGCACCTGCACCCGGCCCAGCGGTGAGTGCGACGCCCCAGCCGGGCCCCCGAACGTCCCGGGCCCGGGGCGCCGCGACCGGGCGAGAGTCTACGGCCGCTGTTCGGGGGACCGTCGGTTCAGTCGGCCACCGTGTCCAGGTGCCACCCAGTGTGGATCCACCGCCCGCCGCGACGGACGAAGATCTCGCTGCCCCGGCCCCGGGTCTCCGACGCCTTGCCGGCCGGGTCGGTGAGCACCACGCGGAAGCTGGTGTAGACGATCACCACATCGCCGTACTGCTGCAGGACGTTGCGGGGGAACTCGAGGGTGGTGAGCCGAGCGCCGCCCCTGGCGAACTCGGCCATGCCGGCCATGGTGGCCGCGCGGTCCTGCCACGGGCCGCCGTCCCAGCCGAGGGCCACCAGCTCCGCGGGCACCACGCGCTGGAAGCCGGCCCGGTCGTTGGCAAACCAGGTGCGCCAGGCCGCTTCACGCAGGCGGAGCACCTCGGCGGTGGTCGCCGAGTCAGGCGCGGGGCCGTGCTGCTGGGCGGCGAGCGGGACGGCCGCGAGGGCCGGGAGGAGGACGGCCAGGGAACGGAGGGTGCGCATGCGAAACCTTCGGTGAGGGGAGCGGGTAGATTGGGGCCATGACCGCCCGCGCGCTTCCGGAATCGTGCTCCCGCCTGGTCCCGCTGTACCGGGGCACGCTGGTGGCCGTGGACGACTGGCGCTGCGCCGGCCACGACACCCCCGCCGGCCACGAGGAAACGAGCGACGCGCACTGCCTGGTGGTGACGCGCCGGGGCGCCTGGGAGCTCCGGGTGGAGGGCCGTCCCCGCCTGGCCGACCCCGGGGTGGCGGTGGCCTGGCCGCGGGGCCGGCCCACGCAGGTGCGGCATCCCATCGGCGGCGGGGATCACTGCACGCTCTTCCGGCTCACCCGCGCGGGGGCCGAGGCGCTGGCGCTCGCAGGGGCCGGGCAACGGCATGGAACCGACGGACCCCTGCCGCCGCTCCTCGCCCTCGACGGCCCCGCCTACCTGCGGCACCGCCGCGCGCTCGCGGCGGCGCGCGCCGGCGCCGATCCGCTGATGGTGGAGGAGATGGCGGTCGGCTTCCTGCGCCACGCGCTGCCCGATGCTGGAGCCACCGCCACCCCGGCCGCCGGGACGCGCCGGCAGGTAGATGCCGCGCGGGAGGTCATCGCGCGGGACTTCCGCGGGCGGCTCACCGTGGCGGGCATCGCGCGGGCGGCGGGGTGCTCGCCGTTCCACCTGGGGCGGCTGTTCCGGGCGGCCACGGGCCTGTCGCTCCACCGGGCGGTGACGCGGCTCCGGCTGCGGGAGGCGCTGGAGCGCGTGCTGGACGAGCCCACGGCGCTGTCGCGCATCGCGCTGGATGCGGGGTTTGCCTCACACAGCCACCTCACCGACGCCTTCCGGGCCGAGTACGGCGTGGCCCCGGCACGCCTGCGCGGCCGCCGGCTCCCCGCCTAGGCGCCCACCGCCAGCCTCACTCCCCGCCCCCAAACACCAGCACGTAGCCGTTCGGGTCCCGCACCTCGAACTCCCAGTTGCCATAGGGCTGCTGCCGGAGGGGCATCTGGATGCAGGGCCGCCCCGCGAGCGCCTGGTAGACGGTGCGGACGCCGTCCATGCGGATGTAGGCGTCCCAGAGGCCCGCGGGGCGCTGGGCGCGCAGGTCGGGCTTCACGTAGCCGGGGAGCGAGAGCAGCATGAGCTCGGCGGGGCCGAGCTGCAGGCTCATGTAGGCGTACGGTGGGGTGTCGGGGAAGCGGCCGGCGATGGCGAAACCCAGCTCACCGACGTACCAGCGCCCGGTGGCCGCCACGTCGTCCACCAGGAAGGTGGGGACGGCGGACTGGACCCGGGGCGTGCTCATGGAGACGACGGGGGTCAGTCGAGCGGAGGGAGCTGCCAGCGCGCCGCCTTGCGGAAGCTGCCGCAGGACCGCCGGTCGGCACCGCGGTTCCCGGCCACGTCGGGCACCAGCCCGTCCACCGCCTGGCGCGCCTCGGCCGTGGCGGCGGCGGTGTAGGCGGCGCGGCAGGCCTGCACCACGGGCGGCTGGTAGGCGCTGAAGACCATCCACGCGGCGAGGCCGGCCAGGACGAGGACGCCGCCCACCTGGATCCAGCGGGTGCGGTCCACCAGCGGAGCAGCGGGGAGGGTGGAGGTGGTCACGGGGCACCGGGGGAGGGAGACACCCCAAGGTAGGAACCGGTACTGCCGGGCGCCACGTCCACGAAACCGGCACGCGGGACGCAGCTGGGGCAGGCCCCGGCCCAGGCGGTCCGCCGAGGGGCGTCAGCGCGCCGCCAGCGCCGGGTCGGCCACGAGGGGCCAGAGCAGGGTGAAGCAGGTGCCGCGGTCCGGGCGTGCTGGCCACGCGGATGTGGCCACCGCACTGGGAGATGATGCCGTACACGGTGCTGAGGCCGAGGCCGGTGCCCTTCTCGGGACCCTTGGTGGTGAAGAAGGGGTCGAAGATGCGCGCCGCCACCTCGGGGGGCATGCCGACCCCGGTGTCGGACACCGTCAGCTCCACGTAGGCCCCGGGCGGCACCCCGGCCTGCGCCAGCGGCCCGTCCGCGTCCACCCCGACGGGGCGGGTGGCGACGGTGAGGGTGCCGCCCTTCGGCATGGCGTCGCGGGCGTTGATGGCCAGGTTGAGGAGCACCTGCTCGCAGCGGACCGCGTCGCCCCGGACGCGCTGGGGGCCGGGGGCCAGGTCGGTGTCCACCAGCACCTCGGGGCCCACCGCACGGCGGAGCATCGGGAGGCAGCCGGCGATGGTAGCGGTGAGGTCGATGGCGGTGACCGGCACGGGCTCGCGGCGGCTGAACTGCAGCAGGTGGGTGGTCATCTGCCGGGCCCGGTCCAGGTGCTGGCGCAGCTGCGCGAACGCCTCCTCGCCGGCCATCTCGGGGTGGTCCAGCCGGAGTTCCTCGAGGTTGGCCCAGAAGACCTGCAGCAGGTTGTTGAAGTCGTGCGCCACCGCGCCCGTCATCTGGCCCACCGCCTCCAGCCGCTGGGCGTGCTGCAGCTGCTCCGCCAGCTGGCGGCGTTCCGTCACGTCCACCTGGGTGCCCACGGCCAGGCGCGGCTTGCCGTCCGCGCCCCACTCCACCACCCGGCCTTGGCTCGCCATCCAGCGCCAGCTCCCGTCGGCGTGGCGCATGCGGAACTCGGCCTGCACACTCGGCGCCTGCCCCGCCTCGTGCAGCTCGATGGCGCGCTGGAAGGTGGACCGGTCCTCGGGATGGACCTGCGCCATCATCCGGGCAAAGGGCCCGGTGAGCTCGGCCACGGTGGCGCCCACCATCTCGGCGAAGCGCGGGCTCGGGGTCAGGACGTCGCGCAGGTGATCGTATTCCCAGAGGCCTTCCTCGGCGGCGTCGAGGGCGCGGGCAAAGCGCTGCTCGCTGGCGCGGAGCGCGTCGGCGGTGGCCTCGAGCTGGCGCCGGCCCAGCTCCAGGCGGGCGTCGCGCTCGGCGAGGGCGGTGGCCATGCCGTCGAGGGTCCGGCCCAGGCGGCCCATCTCGTCCTCGCCGTGGACCAGGCCGGAGCGGGCGGAGAAGTCGCCCTCGGCGAGGCGGGTGGCGGTGGCGGCGAGGGCGGCGGCCGGGCGCGCCACCAGGCGGTCGGCCAGCTGCCAGGCAATGAGGCCACCGAGCACCAGCAGTAGGAAGAGCAGGGCCAGGTGGAAGAGCTCGGTCCGGAGCGCCGCGGCCATCAGCGGCTGGGCGGGCACGCCCACCCACAGGTACCGCAGGTTGGGGCCGCCGTCGGGGTCGGGGAGCCGGGCGAGCGCGTAGAGGCGGTTGACGTGGTCGGGGCCGTTGGTGCGGAAGAACGCCTCGTCCCCGGCACGCCCCTCGAAGAAGGCCTGCGCCAGCGAGTCGGAGCGGGGGTAGACCTTGTTGACCCACTGGTCGTAGTCGGGCCAGCGGGCGAGGTAGCGGCCCTCGGCGTCCTCGAGCGCCACGGACGAGCCGTCCGGCAGGCCCAGCTCGGCGAAGCGCGCCGAGAGCCAGCGCATGCTGATCGAGGCGCCGATGATGCGCACCACATGACCCGAGTCGTCGAGCACCGGCGCCAGGTGCAGCACCACATACTCCCGCGCGATGGGCCCGAAGTCCATGGCCGACATGGCGGGCCGGCCCGTGGCCAGCACGCGGGCGATGGCGGGGTCCGTCAGGCGGAGCGTGGTGTCGGGGCGCCGGGTGTTGCAGATGAGCCTGCCGTCCGGCTCGCCGAGGCCGAGGTTGCCGTACTCCGAGAAGGCCGGCTGCAGGGAGGACAGCAGCTGGCCGCAGGTGGCGGGATCGGCGGCGCGGATCGCCGGGAGCCGAGCCAGGCCCAGCAGGAGCTGGCGGGTGCCGCTCTCGAGCTGGAGCAGGCGCGTCCGCACCGCCTGCAGGTAGACGCGCGCCGCATCCTGCCCCAGGGCCTCGACGGCCGCCTGCCGGTCACGGACCCGCTGCACGCCGAGCAGGAGCGCGGGCAGGGTGGCCAGGATCACGACGGCGACGAGTCGCCGCCGGATGGAGCGGGGGGCTTGGTGGGGCATGGCGATGCCAGAATATGGGCTGCCGCCCGGGAGGCACAACGGGGCCCGCGCGGTGGGCCCACGCTGCCGTCCCCGGCGCCACCGTGGGGGGTAATGCAACCGGGGGACCGGCAATCGCCGGTCCCCCGGGAGGCTCCTTGCCTGCGGGCGCTCCGGGCCTCAGTGCCCGGTGGGCGGGCGGTAGGGTGGCTGGATCCGGGCGCGCCGGTCCAGCCGGCGGGGCGGGAAGCGCAGCAAGTCGCGGCCGAGCGGCAGGCGCCGCACGCCCTGCGGCTGGATGGCGGGGATCACGAGGGAGAACGGTTCCGCCTGCGTGCCATCCACGGTGTATCCCAGGTCGGCGAAGGAGGCGAGGGTGATGGCGCTGAGCGGCGTGCCGCCGAAATCGAGGATGCCGGTCATGAGCTCGGTCAGGAACACGCTCTCGCGCCAGTGGCCGTCCGCGGTGCCGGGGCCGTACTGGTCCTCCACCGGCACCTTGGCGCCGGCCACATAGGCGGCGCCGCCCGCCGCGTCGAACTCGGCGGTGGCGAGGGCGCCGGTGAAGTGGGGGTCGGTGCCGCCCTGGAGCGCCGGGTCGGCGAGGAGGCCGAGGGTGCTCCAGTGGGTGCCGAAGCCGAGCACGTGCCCCATCTCGTGCAGCACCACGGCCTCGAGCTGGCCGGACTGGGCGAGGCCGGCCAGGTCGTCGGCGTCGAAGAACATGGAGCCGACGGCGGGGAGCCCGCCGACCTCGTGGAAGTAGCAGGGGCCGGCCTGGCCGAGGACGCCGCCCGGCCCGTCGATGGGGGTGATGGTGACGAAGATCAGCAGGTCGTCGAGCGGGCGGTCCACGTCGGGGTTGACGCCGCAGGAATAGGCGGAGATGAGGGCGTAGTCGTCCGGCAGGTCGCCGGTGATGATGGCCTCCCAGCGCTCCTCGGCGTCGGCGAAGGCCTGCTGCACGGCGGGCTCGGCGGGGCCGAGCCACCAGAGCTCCAGGTCGAAGGGGCCCGCGGTGCGCAGCGTGAAGCTGGCGGTGAGCGCCGTCCCCGGGACGCTGGCGGTGGCCGTGTAGCTGCCGGTGCCGGCCCCGAGCGTGAAGCTGCTGCCCGCGGTGCCCTCGAAGCCGGTGGTGACGACCGCGCTGCCCACGCTGCCACCCTCCGGGCCGGCGGCGAAGCTCACGTCCACGCCCGGGATCGGGTGGTGGAGCGCGTCGGTCACCTGCACCGTGAGCGGCGTGGGGAGCGTGCCGCCGGGGTTGGAGCTCTGCCGGTCGCCGAAGACGATGGTGAGCAGCGCCGGCGCCTGCATCACCACCACCGGCACGGTGTCCAGCACGCCGGGCGCCGCCGCGGTGAGCAGCGCCGTGCCGGTGCCCACGGCGGTGGCCAGGCCGTCGCCGTTGACGCGGAGGATCGCCGGGTCCGACGAGGACCACTGCACCACCGCGCGGCGGACCAGCCCGCCGTCGGCGTCCTCCACCCGGGCCGTGAACAGGTGGTTCTGCCCCAACGCGACGAACTGGTAGGCGGTGTCGGCGATGGTGATGTGGTCGGCGTGGCCGGGGCCGTTGCCGTCGTCGCCGCCGCAGGCGGCGAGGGTGAGCGCGGTGGCGGCGAGCAGGGTGGCGCCGGCGGAGCGGAAGGTCAGGGGCATGCGGGTCGCTCCGTTCACAGGCCGTAGGCCGACTGGGGCAGCGTCAGCACGAAGGTGATGGTGCGGAACTGCGCATCGGTGGCGGTGCCGAGGACGCGGGTGCCGTCGTTCGAGGCGGCGACGACCCCCGTGAGGCTGGTGCCGGCCGGCAGCGTGAGGCCGGCGGCGGTGAGGACGTCGGTGAGGTCGCGCAGGCCGCCGGCGGCGGTCCACACCCAGGCGCGCGGAACGCTGAAGAACGCGTTGCCCGCGGTGCCGAAGATGAGCTGGCCGTCGGCGCTGACCGCGTTGGCGTAGGTCGGGTCGAAGAAGGGGTCGCCGCCCGGGAGGAGGCCCAGGTTCACGAATCCGCCGGCTTCACTCCAGTAGTACGCCTCGCCGCCCCAGGTGCCGGCCAGCACGCGGCCGTCGGCGCTGATGGCGAGGACCTCGCCCGGCTGGTCGGCCGGCTTGCCGGTGAGCAGGGTGCCGCTGCCGTCCGCATCCCAGTAGGCGGGCCAGCGGTCCACCTGGTCGGTCTGGGCAAAGCCTGCCACGCGGCTGCCGTCGTCGGCGATGACCGTGGCGCGGTTGGAGGGCGCCGACGGCGAGCCGGGGAAGGACGCGCCGAGGCGCTCGAGCGGCGTCATGATCCCCCGGCCCGCCGCGTCCCAGCGGAACGCCTCCGCATCGCAGCCGTGCCACACTAGGCCCACGACGGACCGGCCGTCGGCGCTCACGTCCCAGGCGCCGCCGAAGTCGGCGTCGCAGCCCTTCTGGTAGGCGCTCGCCAGGCTGGTCCACTCGCTCCGGTCGGTCCAGAAGCCGGCCTGCACGGGATCATCGTAGAGCGCGGTGACCACGCCGGTGGCGGAGATGCCGGTGGCGAAGTCGCGGAGGGGGCTCCCCACCTGCGTCTTGTACTCGAGGACGCCGGTGGCGGTGTGGAAGAAGTAGAGATCGCCGGTGCCGGACAGCGGGTCCTGGATGGCGGCGATGCTGCCGTCGGGCGTGAGGTCGGCGGGCCAGCCGAGCGGGACGAAGCGGATGCCGGCGGTGACGCGGCGCGAGGGACCGGTGGCGTCGTTGTCGTCGGCACAGCCCCCGGCCACCAGCACGAGCGCGGCGAGGAGGCCGAGGGGCACTCGGCGGGGCAGGAACACGGAACCTCCGTCAGGCGGCCGGCGGGGCCGGTCGCATGAGGCAAGACGGTATTGTGGGGTGGGGATGCGTTGCGGCGAACCTAGCGCGCGGGTCCCGCCGCTGTCAACCGGCGCCCGCTAGGCGCGCGGGTGCGCCTGCTGGTAGACCTTCTTGAGCCGTTCCACGCTGGTGTGGGTGTAGATCTGCGTGGTGGAGAGGCTGGCGTGGCCCAGGAGTTCCTGCACGGCGCGGAGGTCGGCGCCGGCGTCGAGCAGGTGGGTGGCGAAGGTGTGGCGGAGCGAGTGGGTCTTGAGCCCGTCCCCGCCCACGGTGTCGAGGGCGCGGTGCACCAGGCGCTGCACGGTGCGGGCCGAGAGCCGCTTGCCGCGCTTGCCGAGGAAGACGGCGCTCCGGTCGGCGCTGGGGCGGCGGGCCTCGTCCTCGCGGGCGTCGAGGTAGTGGCGGAGCGCGCGGCTGGCGCGGCTCCCGAGCGGCACGATGCGCTCCTTCCGGCCCTTGCCGCGCACCTTGACCTGGTCGGAGAGGAGGTCGAGGTCGCTGGTGTTGAGGCCCACGAGCTCGGAGAGGCGGAGGCCGCTCGAGTAGAAGAGCTCGAGGATGGCCAGGTCGCGGAGGCCGCTCGCGTCGCCGTCGTTCCCGGCCCGGGCCTCGGCCCCCTGGAAGAGGGCCTCGGTGCGCTCGCGGTCGAGGTAGCCCGGGAGCTTCCGCGCGGCGCGCGGGGTCTTGGCGGCGCGCACCGGGGAGGTCTCGAGGCCCTGGTGCACCTGCAGGAAGCGGTACATGGCGCGGACCCCGGAGAGCGCCCGCGCCATGGACTTCCGCGCCAGCCCGCGCCGCTCCATGGCGCCGAGGAAGCCGCGCAGCGCCAGGCGGTCCACCGTGGCGAAGTCCCACGACCCGCCGCTGAACCGGTCCATGAACTCCGCAAAGTCCGCGAGGTCCCGCGCGTACGCCTTCACGGTGTGGGGCGAGACCTGCCGCTCCTTTGCCAGGTGCTCGAGGAACTGCGCCACCTCGGGGCGCACCGCGCGGGCGGCGCGCGGCGCCGCCGGCGCGGGCGCGGGCTTCCTCGCGCGCGCGCTCACGTGAGGCCGGCGAGCCAGGCGCCGAAGTCGGCGCGGGCGCGCTCCACGAGGAGTTCCTTCTTCCGGTCCTTGGGCGCCTTCCTCGGCAGCTCCAGGGGCTCCACCAGGCCGAAGTTGGCGTTCATCGGCTGGAAGTGGCGCGGATCGGCCTCGCGCAGGTGACGGTAGAGGGCGCCGAGCATGGTGGTGGGCGGTGGCACCGCCGGCTCCATGCCGCGGCGGACGCGCGCCAGGTTGATCCCCGCCAGCAGCCCCGTGCCGAGCGATTCCGTGTACCCCTCGACGCCCGTCAGCTGGCCGGCGAAGAAGAGCGTCCCGTCGCCCGGCGCGGTGAGGGCGGGGCCGAGATAGGCGGGGCTGTTGAGGTAGCTGTTCCGGTGGATGGAGCCGAAGCGCAGGAACTCCGCGTTCGCGAGCCCCGGGATCATCCGGAAGACGCGCTGCTGCTCGGGGATCCGGAGCCGGGTCTGGAAGCCCACGAGGTTCCACATCTGCCCCGCGCGGTCCTCGCGGCGGAGCTGCACCACGGCGTGCGGGTCCCGGCCGGTGCGCGGGTCGCGGAGGCCCACCGGCTTCATGGGGCCGAAGCGGAGCGTCTCGGGGCCGCGGCGCGCCATCTCCTCGACGGGGAGGCAGCCCTCGAAGTAGGGCACCTGGTCGAATTCGTGCGCCGTGAACTGGTCCGCCGTCGTGAGCGCCGCGAGGAACGCCTCGTACTCCTCGCGCGTCATGGGGCAGTTGAGGTAGTCGTCACCGTCGCCCTTGCCGTAGCGGCTCAGGGCGTAGACCACGGATTCATCAACGGACTCCCGGCTCACGATCGGCGCAATCGCGTCGTAGAACGCCAGCGCCGTCGCCTCGCGCTCCCCGAGCGCCGCCCCCGACGATCCCCTCTCCCCGACGTCCGTACCGGCCGGATATATCCGGCCGCTACGGACGTGCTCGGCGGACGCCGAGAGGGCGTGGAGAATCGCGTGGGCCAGCGCCTCCGATGTGAGCGGGCCGGTGGCGATGATGCCGGGGGACGGGAGCGCCGTCACCTCGCCCGTGACGATGCGGATCCTGGGATGCGCGGCGAGCCGCTCGTGCGCCAGCTGCGAGAAGACCTCGCGGTCCACCGCCAGCGCGGCGCCGGCGGGCACCCGCGCCTCGTCCGCGATGGGCAGCAGGAACGAGCCGAGGCGGCGCAGCTCGTCCTTGAGCAGGCCGTGCGCGTTGCCGAGGTCGGTGGACTTGAAGGAGTTGCTGCAGACGAGCTCGGCCAGGCGGCCGGTCTGGTGGGCCGGCGTCCGCACCGCCGGGCGCATTTCGTGGAGCTCGACGTCCATCCCCCGCTCGGCGAGGGCCCACGCGGCTTCCGCGCCCGCGAGGCCCCCGCCGACGACGGTGACGGTCACGTCGCCGCCACTTCCTCCGCGTCCATCACCACGACGCGGTGCTGGCACTTGAGGCAGGTGCGGGTTTCACCCTCGGCCTTGGAGACCTTCTTTTCCATGCCCACGAAGCCGCAGCTGGGGCAGGTCTCGACCACCGGGCGGTTCCAGGTCGAGAAGTCGCACGCGGGGTAGCGCATGCAGCCCCAGAACGACTTGCCCCGCTTGGTGCGCCGCTCGGCCAGGTCGCCGACGTCGCACTTGGGGCACTTGATGCCGAGCGGGATGGAGCGGGTGCCCTTGCACTCCGGGTACTTGGTGCAGGCCAGGAACTCGCCGAAGCGGCCGGTCTTGATGACCATGTCCGCGCCGCACAGGTGGCACTTCTCCTCGGTGGGCCGGTCCGGGGCCTTGCTCTTCTTGAGCGACTTCACGTAGTCGCAGGTCTGCTTGTAGTTGACGCAGGCGAAGTACGGCCCGAACCGCCCGGTGCGGAGCTCCACCTGCGCCCCGCACTTGGGGCACTTCTCCTTGGCCAGCTCCTCGGGATTGAGCCCGTGCGCCTCGGCCACGATGGCGCCGAGGTTGACGGCCTTGAGGGCCACGGTGAAGGGCGCGTAGAAGTCCCGCAGCACGTGCTGCCAGGCCAGCTCGCCTTCCTCGATCTTGTCGAGCTCGCCTTCCATGGCGGCGGTGAAGTCCACGTTGAAGATCGACGGGAAGCTGTCGATCATGATCCGCTCGACGGTCTCGCCGAGCTCCGTGGGCGTGAAGCGCCGCTGCTCGAGCGTCACGTACTCCCGCGCCGTGAGCGTGCTGATGATCGACGCGTAGGTGGACGGCCGGCCGATGCCGAGGCGCTCGAGCTCCTTCACCAGGCTGGCTTCCGAGAACCGCGGCGGCGGCTCGGTGAAGTGCTGGTCGGGGACGATCTGCCGGACCGTGACCTGCTCCCCCACCTCGAGCGGCGGGATGGGCGAGAGGTCCTCGACGCCCTTCCCTTCCTCGGCCTCGCGGCCCTCGGTGTAGAGGACGTGGTAGCCGTCGAAGATCATCACCGAGCCGCTGGTGCGCATCAGGTAGCGGCCCAGGTCGAAGTCCACCACCGTCATGTCGTACACGGCCGGCGTCATCTGCGAGGCCACGAAGCGCTGCCAGATCAGCTGGTAGAGGCGGAACTGGTCCGGCTCGAGGTACGGCTGCACCAGCTCGGGACGGCGGCGCACGTCGGTGGGGCGGATGGCCTCGTGGGCATCCTGCACCTTGCCGCCGCGGCTGGCGTACTGGTTGGGCGTCTCGGGCAGGTAGGGCTTGGCGTAGCTCGCCCCGATGAACTCGCGCACCGCGGCGATGGCGGCGTCGGAGACGCGGACGCTGTCGGTCCGCATGTAGGTGATGAGGCCGACGGGCGCCTCCTCCCCCACCTCCATGCCCTCGTAGAGGTCCTGCGCGGCGCGCATGGTGCGGCGGGCGGAGAAGCCGAGCTTCTTGGCGGCTTCCTGCTGCAGCGTGCTCGTGGTGAAGGGCGCGGCCGGCCGCTTGCGGCGGTTCCGCTTCTCCACCTTGGTGACCACGAAGGGCAGCTTCTCCAGGTCGGCCACGACGCGGCGCGCCTCGGCCTCGGTGTGGAGCTGCGGGTTGTGGCCGTCGATCTTCTTGAGCTCGGCCTTGAACTCCTGCGTCGCCTTGAGGCACTCGGCGGCGATGGTCCAGTACTCCTCCGGCTTGAAGGCGCGGATGGCGCGCTCGCGCTCCACGATCAGCCGGAGCGCCACCGTCTGCACCCGCCCCGCCGAGAGCCCGGTCTTGATGGACTGCCAGAGGATGGGGCTCGCCTTGTAGCCGACGAGGCGGTCGAGGATGCGGCGGGCCTGCTGGGCGTTGACGAGGCGGTCGTCGATCCGGCCCGGCTTGGCCATGGCCTCCTTCACCGCGTCCTTCGTGATCTCGTGGAACAGCACGCGGTGCATCGGCGCCTGGGTGTCCATCTGGTCGGCCACGTGCCAGGCAATGGCCTCGCCCTCGCGGTCCGGGTCGGTGGCCAGGAAGACGGCACTGGCCTTCCTGGCGCTCTTCTTCAGGTCGGCGAGGGTCTGCGTCTTCCCCTTGATGGTGACGTACTGGGGCTGGAAGCCGTTGTCGACGTCCACGCCGAGCTTCCGGGTGGGGAGGTCGCGGATGTGGCCGACGGTGGCCTTCACCTCGTAGCCCCGGCCCAGGTACTTCCCGATGCTCTTGGCCTTGGTGGGCGACTCGACGATGACGAGCGCGCTGCCGGAGCGGGCCGGGGCACTGTCCGCATCATCGTCGCTCGCCTTCCGCGATCGCTTGGCACTCGTCTTCGCCGCCTTCGCCTTCACGGTCGCGCTCGCCTTGGGCGCGGCCTCGGCCGCGGCCTTCCTGGCGGCGGTCTTCTTGGCGGGGGTGGCGGCTTTCCGGGTAGTGGCCATGGCTCTCAGGATACGGGCCCAGGGTCAACGACGCGACACGTGTTCGGGGACACAAGAAAACGCGCACCCCCAGCCCTCCGCAAGGCGCGTAAGGCTAAGATGCCGTCCCACAACTGCTTACGAATCCCACCCGGCGCGCTCACGCGCCAGTTGCACTACGTCCTTCGCCACCTGGGCCGCCGACTTGATGTCGGCCTTGATCTCGCTGTGCGCGCGCGCGTAGAACGGCTCGCGCTCGGCCAGCAGCTGCCGCATCCGCACCGCGGGATCCTGTCCGTCGAGGAGCGGACGCCCGCTGGCGCCGCCGGCGCGCTTGGCGGCAGTGATGGCCTGGACCTTGAGGTAGATGACGAAGGCCTGCTCGAGCGCCGCATCGAGGTTGCCGGGCCGCGCCGCCCAGCCGCCACCGGGACTCATAATGGAAGGGGCCCCGGCCAGCGCCGTCTTCATGGCCTCCGCCTCCAGCTGGCGGAATTTCTGCTCCCCGTCCTCGGCGAAGATCTGGGCGATGGGCTTCTGCATCCGCCGCACGATCAGGGCATCGATATCCACGAACGGCGCCCCCAGTTCCTGCGCCACCAGCTTGGCCACGGTGGTCTTGCCCGCCCCCGGCAGGCCGATCAGCACGATGGAGCGCTTCATGCGTCCTCCGCCGCCACGGCGGTGGCGGGATCGAGCGCCGTCCAGCGATCGGCCAGCTGGGTCAGGTACCCGTCGACGTTGCGGCGGAGTTCGCGGAGCGAGTCACCGCCGAACTTCTCCAGCAGGGCATCCGCCAGCACCCAGGCCGTGAGGGCCTCGGCGATGACGCCCATGGCCGGCACCGCGGTGACGTCGCTCCGCTCGGCCTGCGCCTTGGCGGGGCCGCCGGTGCGGAGATCAATGGTGGGCAGCGGCGACATCAGCGTGGCGATCGGCTTCATGCCGACGCGGATCACCAGCGGCTCCCCGGTGGTGATCCCACCCTCGAGGCCACCGGCGTTGTTGCCCTGGCGCGCATAGCCCCCCTTGGCGGCCGGCGGCCCGGCCGGCTTCCCCGGCGTGGCGGTGGCCACGATCGGGTCGTGCACCTGGCTGCCGGGGCGGCGCGCCGCCTCGAAGCCCATGCCGATCTCCACCGCCTTCACCGCCGGGATGGACATCAGGATCCCGGCCAGGCGGCCGTCGAGCTTGCGGTCCCAGTGCACGTGGCTGCCGAGCCCGGCGGGGAGGCCGCGCACCACGACCTCGCACTCGCCGCCCAGCGTGTCGCCGTCCTTCTTCGCCCGGTCGATGAGGGCGATGACCTCGGCCTCACGCGCGCGGTCGAGGATGCGGACCTCCGACTGGTCGGCCACGGCGTTGAGGGGACCGTCGGGCAGCGGCGTGGGGCCGAGCAGGATGCCGCCGAGCGACACCACGTGGCTTCCCACGTCCACCCCGAACTCCGCGAGGAGCCGGCGCGCCAGCCCGCCCGCGGCCACGCGCGCGGCGGTCTCGCGCGCGCTGGCGCGCTCCAGGATGTCGCGGGCGTCGCGGCGGTCGTACTTCATGACGCCCACGAGGTCGGCGTGGCCGGGCCGCGGGCGGTTGAGGCGGCGCCGGCGCTCCTCGCCCGGCGTCCCCTCGGCGCTCATGATCTCTTCCCAGTTGACCCAGTCGCGGTTGTGGATCGCCATCGCGATGGGGGAGCCGAGGGTCTCGCCGGCGCGGACGCCGCTGAGCCACTCGATGCGGTCCTTCTCGATCTTCATCCGCGCCCCGCGCCCGTAGCCGCTCATCCGCCGGGCCAGGTCGTGGTCCACCTGCTCCGCCGTGACGGGCAGGCCGGCCGGCAGGCCCTCGACGATGCAGACGAGGGCCTTGCCATGGGATTCACCGGCAGTCAGGAAGCGCAGGGGCATCTTTTTCTGGCGCGGCCCAAGGGCCGCGCCCTCTACACAGAGCGGAGACTTGGAGAGCTCGAGGATGATCCTCGGCCCCCGGGGCACGCCGGGATGGTACCCTCGCGACACCCGGTTTCGAAAGCGCGACCCGTGGGCCGCGCCCAGCGGACTGCGCCACCTCCAGAAGCGACGGAGCCCGGCTCGAAGGCCGGGCTCGCGTTGCTGGGTCCGGCTGGGGGGCTTACTCGCCCCCGGCGTCGATGATGCGCGGCGTGATCAGGATGATGAGGTCGCGCCGGTGTTCCTGGGTGTTGCTGTACCCGAAGAGGCCGCCGACGAGCGGGAGCTGCGAGAGCAGCGGCACGCCCGACCGGGTCTTGGTGACCTCGGTGACGGTGAGGCCGCCGATCACCGCGGTCTCGCCATCGGCCACGAGCAGCTGGTTCTTGGCGTTCTGCTTCCGGATGGTGAAGCCGAGGTCCACCGCCGAGAGCAGCCGGATGTCCGAGCGCTCGGCATCGATGCGCATCAGGATCTGCCGGTTGTTGGTCACGTGCGGGGTGACCTTGAGCTGGATGCCGGTCTCCTTGAACTGCACGCTGGCCTGCGCCTGGCTGCCGCCGCCGCCGCCGCCCTGGGAGCCGAAGTCCACGATACGGACCGGGACGTCTTCACCGACGCGGATCAGCGCCTCGCGGTTGTCCACGGTGGTGATGCTCGGCTCGGCCTGCACGTCGGCGAGTTCGATGCCCTGGAGCGCGTCCACGAAGCTGGTGAAGCGGAACCCGCCGATGGACGTGGCCCAGATCAGGGACAGGGCCGGCGCCTGGATGAGCGCCTCGGCGTTGGCCACCGCGGCCACGCCGTCGCCGGCGATGTTGAAGTCGCTGTCGAGCGGGTCGCCGGTGGCGGGGTCCACCCGGTGCACGAAGCGGTTGAAGAACGGCCCGTCATCCGCGCCGAGGTCGTACTTGATGCCGAGGGCCTCGGTGTTGGTGCGGTCGACGAAGATCAGCTTGGCCTGGATCGAGATCTGCGGCGTGCGGACGTCGAGGTTGCGGACGAAGTCCTGCACCTCGCCGATGCGGCTGCGGGTCTCGGTGATGATGAGCGAGTTGGTGGTGGTGTCGGACACCACGTTGCCGCGCTTGGTGAGGATCGACTTGACGCTCGGGGCCAGCTGGCCCGCGGAGGCGTAGTTGATCGGGACCATGCGGGTGGTGAGCGGCTCGAGCGAGTCGAGCGCCGCCAGGGCGATGGGCGAGTCGACGCGGATGATGCCGCCCGGGAGCTCGATGGCCTGCAGCCCCTGGGAGGCGAGCACCGCGGCGAAGGCCTCGGTCCACGGCTGGTTCTTGATCTCGGCGGTGACCTCGCCCTTGACGTCCTTGCCGAGCACGATGGTGCGGCCCGAGAAGGAGGCGAAGCCGGCGATGACGTCACCGATGCTGGCGTGGTCCCAGGTCACCGTGATGCGCGGGGCCTGGACCGGCGCGGCGGCCGCGGCGGGCTGCGGCGCCGGCACCATCACCTCGGGCCGGTCGGCCGGGGCGCTGGCGGGCGCGGTGAGCTCGCGCGGGCTGGTGTTGGACCAGGCCAGGAAGGTCCGGTCGGTGCCGAAGCGGACCCGGACGGCGCCGTTGGCCTGCTCCACCGTGTAGTCCCGCGGGCCGTCGAGCGTGATCGCGATGCGGACCACGTCGGGGCGGAACTGGGAGTAGCGGACGTCGCGGATGCCGGCCCGGGTGACGCCGTCGTAGGCGGCCCCGGTCCTCCGGAGCGTGGCGCCGGTGATGTCGATGACCACCCGGTCGGGCTCGCGGAGGACGAAGTCGCGGACCTCCACGGTCCCGTCCACGGCGACCACCAGCTCGGCGAAGCCGGGCGTGGAGATCACGCTGACCGTGGTGACCTCGCCGGGGCCGGCGGGCTTGTCGGCGGCGGCGAGCGGCGCCGCGAGCAGGGCCGCGAGGGCCAGGGCGGTGCGGAGCATGCGCGTCATGGGGTCTGATCCTCCCTCTTCCGGAGCGACAGGGTCTCCTGGCGCTCGAATCCGATGTCCTCGACCGTAAAGACCACGTCCGTCTGCCGGATCTGCGCCACCTTGAGGCGGCCCAGCCGCTCGCCCACCCGGAGGGTGTAGCGCTTCTGGTTCGACTTGTCGCGCAGCACCGCGATGCTGTTGGCGGCGCGGCGGGCGTCGAGGTAGACCCCGACCAGGAGCAGGTCGTTGAACTCCGGGCCCACCTTGTCCTGCGTGATCAGCGAGACGAAGGGATCGCGCGCGCCACCCGCGTAGGTGAACGACTCGCGCACCACTTCGGTCTCCTTGGCCAGGCGGATGGAGTCCGCGCGGATGCTGTCACTGCGCACCCTGGCCAGGCTGTCCCGCGTCCGGCGCTCGGCCAGCTGCCGGAGCGAATCCTGCCGGGCGCGCTCGCGCACCTGGCGGATCGAGTCGGCACGCATCACCTGCAGCTGCTGCGGGGTGAGCGCGGGCTTGGCCGGCGTCGCCGGGGCGGGAGCCGGGGCCGCCGCCACCTTCTTGGTGGTGTCGGGCTTCGCCGCCGTCGCGGGCGCCGCCGGGGCGGGCTTCGCGGCCGTGGCAGGCGCCGGGGTGGCCGGGGCCGGCTTGGCCGCTTCAACCGGGGTGCCGGGTGCCGGCTTGGCCGCCGTGCTGGGCGCGGGCTTGGTAGAGTCGGGCTTGGCGGCGGTGGCCCCGGCTGGCGCCGGCTTGGCGGCGGTGGCCGCGGCCGGCTTGGCTTGGCGCCGCGGTGGCCGCCGGCGCGGGCTTCGGTGCCGGGGCCGTGCCGCAGGCCTGCGTCACCTCGGGCGGCACGGTGCCGGCGGCGAGCTTCTGGAGCGCCGCGCGGCCGGCCGCGCTGCGGCCGAGCACCTTGGTCACCGAGTCGCTGCAGACGGTGTACTTGGCCCGCATGGTGGAGTCCTGCACGGCCGCCTGACGGATCGAGTCGCGCCGCGCGCGCATCGCCGCCATGTCCACGGCCGGGGCTTCCTCTTCTTCCTTCCCGCCGCAGGCCAGCGCCCCGAGGGCGAGCCCCACGAGCAGGGTGCGGAGGAGCGTATCACGTGCCACGAGTGGAGTCCTCCGGCGTCGAGGTCTTCACGAACGTGCGGATCTGGAACCGGGCCTCGAGCAGCGCGCCCGAGCTGTCGCCGAGCGCCTTGGCGTTCTGCACCTGGACGGCGCCGAGCGTCAGGTCCACCGGGACGATGATCCGCCGGAGGCTGGCCACGTCGGAGAGGAACTCGCCGAGCTGGTCGTAGCGGCCCACCACCGAGTACTGGTACTTGTAGGTCTCGAACGGCACCGGCCCCGGTTCGGGCGGCAGCGGCTGGAAGTTGGCCACCATCACCCCGCGGATCTTGGCGCGGGTGGAGATCTCGTCCATCAGGTTGGCCACTTCGTTGCGGTCCGGCACCAGGGTGCGCAGCAGCTCGAGGCTGCCGCGGTACCCCTCGAGGCGGCGGCGCAGGTCCTCCACGCTGCCGGTGGCCAGCAGCCGCTTGGCGCTGTCCGTCATGGCCATCAGCGAGTCGATGGACTTCTGCCGGGCCACGATGCTGTCCTGGGTCTGCTGCACCCCGCGGAGCCCCACCGTGTCGAGGCCCGTGCCGGAGTACCCGACATAGCCGATGGTGGCGGCAATGAGGATGAGGAGGATCGGGACCTGCTTGTCAGCACCGAGTGCCATACGTCACCTCACCGACTGGCTGAGCGGGACGGTGCGGATGTACGCGGAATCCGCCGGCGAGAACGTCGCCATGATCGTGAAGGCCGTCACCGGCCGTTCCTTCTCCAGCACCGTCTTGGCCTCCACCGGCGTCACCTCGTTGAGCCAGGGCGAGGCCTCGAGCTGGCGCAGGAACCGGGTGTACGCCTGCAGGTCCATGGTGCGCCCCTCGAGCCGGAACTTGAGCTGCGGCGGCGGGGCGTTCTCCGTGGTGTCGCTCACCGGCGGCGGCGACTGCGCCGTCATGGAGAGGAGCCAGGTGTAGGGCGGCAGCGCCTTGGCCACTTCGTCGAGCACGTGCGGCCAGACGTAGCGGTTGCCATCCACCCCGCGGATGGTGGCGATCTGCGCCAGCAGCGAGTCGCGGATGCCCTCGGCCCGGCGCTTCTGCCGCAGCAGGTTGTCGAACCGCTTCTGCTCGTCGCGGGCCGCCTCGAGCTGCGGCGCCAGCGCGTTGTACTTGGAGTTGGCCGAGATGAAGGCCCAGCCGAGCCCCACGGTGACGAGGAGGCACGCGGCCACCGCGCCCACCAGGAGCGGGTCCTTGACCTTGGTCCCGAGCGCCTTGACGCGCTCGAGGAACTGCTTCGATCCGCCACCTGCGGCCTTGCGCTTCTGGCCGGGACGGAGATTGACGGTAATCATCATGGGGCGTTGTCCTCGGCGGGGCTCAGGCCGCAGTCCGGAGCGCGAGCCCGATCGGGAGCATCAGCAGCGGCGAGATCTCGTCCATGTTCATCGTGGAGAAGACCCCATCCGCCACGCGGAGCCGGGCGAGCGGGTTGGCCAGCTCCACCGGCAGCCGCAGCCGGTCGGCCAGCACCTTGTCGAGCCCCGGGATGCGGCCCCCGCCCCCGGTCAGCCAGAGGCGCGAGATCCCCCCGGCGGAGCGGCTGGCCGACTGCAGGAACGCCGCGGCGCGCTCGATGCCGACGGCCAGCTCCTCGCCGCGGCTCTCGAGGAACGGATCCAGGATCTCGCTCCGCTCGAAGCCCTGCAGCAGCTGGTCCGCCTCTTCCGCCGACAGCCCGCGCTCGCGCTGGATGTCCTCCCGGAAGCGGCGCGTCCCCACCGGCAGGTCGCGCGTGAGCACGGGGATCCCGTCCTCGAGGATGTTGATGTTGGTCATCTCGTGGCCGATGTTCACCAGCCCCACCACCCCGCGCATCTCGTCGGGGTAGTTGACCTCGAAGGCGTTGTGGAGGGCAAAGGCATCCACGTCGATCACCGACGCCTGGAGCCCCGCCTCCGCCAGCAGCGCCACCTTGTTCTCCACCAGTTCCCGCTTGGCGGCCACCAGGAGGACCGTCATCTGGAGCCCCTCGCCCTCGGGGTCCAGGATCTGGAAGTCGAGCTCCACGTTCTCCATGTCGAACGGGACGTGCTGCTCGGCCTCCCAGCGGATGACCTCGCGGGCCTCCGCTTCCTTCATGCGGTCCATCTGGATCTTCTTGATGATCACGTCGCGCCCGCCGACCGCGATCACCGCCTGCTTGGTCTTGATGCCGGCCGAGGCGAGGAGACCCTTGATGGCATCCGCGACGATGCCCGGGTCCATGATCTCGCCCTCCACGATGGCGTCGTCCACGACGCTCGTGTAGGCGACCTTGCTCAGGATCGGGTCCCCGGTCCCATGCGTGATGGCGACCAGCTTGATCAGCCCCGAGCCGATGTCCAAGGCCACAGTGGTCTTCTTGCGGCTGAAAAGCCCCATAGTGTCCGACCAGGTCTGAATTGCTGGAAAGAGGGAGTGGCAGGCTATGCTACAACCCGCCCCAATTTTTGTCAAGCTACCAACCTGCTTGAGCCCAACTCAACAAGCCGTTGGAAAAATGCAACTTATGCCGCAGCTAGTCACACGGAACTTGAACGATTCCGGGCTTTTCCGACCACTATGCAGGCCTCATACCGTCGCCACCCCCTACTATCGGGTGACTCGCGGAACTACATGAGGTGTACGACGCTAAAGCACTGATTTTATTGGAGATAGCGCGAAAATCGCCACCAGGCACCCCTCCAGTGGGGGCAGCCGGTGGCGATCCCTGCTCAAGACAGAACGGCGGGCGATCCCAGGGATCGCCCGCCGTGGTCCTGCCGCCTCAGCTTACCAGCAGGCCGGGGAGCCCTCGGCCGTCACGGCCGCGTTCGGGCTGTTGGCCGCCACGCCGACGAAGATGCCGCAGTTCGACGGGGTGCCGGTCACGGCCGGGTTGGTCATGGTGGCCTTCCAGCCAGCCGCGTCGATGTAGGTCAGCGTCAGCACGTTGCCCGAGCTCGGGGTGAAGACCACCACACCGCCGGCGCCGGTCGCCGCGTTGGTCTGCGTCGTGGCGCTGGTGGCGCCCGCGTAGTTCGCGTTGTCGGAGAAGAAGGCCTCCTGCGCCGTGACCAGGTTGCGGAGGTCCGACTTCATCGAGGCGACGATCGCCTTCTGCTTGGTGTTGGCGAACTTCGGGATCGCGATGGCGGCAAGGATGCCGATGATGACGACCACGATCAGCAGCTCGATGAGGGTAAAGCCCTTGCGATTCATACAGCCTCCAAAGTTGCAGTAGGACCAGCTACGTAACGATACGATGGGTGCGCTGACTATTGGCACTGACCAGCAGGCCGCTTACCAGCAGGCCGGGGAGCCCTCGGCCGTCACGGCCGCGTTCGGGCTGTTGGCCGCCACGCCGACGAAGATGCCGCAGTTCGACGGGGTGCCGGTCACGGCCGGATTGGTCATGGTGGCCTTCCAGCCAGCCGCGTCGATGTAGGTCAGCGTCAGCACGTTGCCCGAGCTCGGGGTGAAGACCACCACACCGCCGGCGCCGGTCGCCGCGTTGGTCTGCGTCGTGGCGCTGGTGGCGCCCGCGTAGTTCGCGTTGTCGGAGAAGAAGGCCTCCTGCGCCGTGACCAGGTTGCGGAGGTCCGACTTCATCGAGGCGACGATCGCCTTCTGCTTGGTGTTGGCGAACTTCGGGATCGCGATCGCGGCCAGGATGCCGATGATGACGACCACGATCAGGAGCTCAATGAGCGTAAAGCCCTTCCGGTTCATGCTGCCTCCGTAGACCAAATTGGTGGTGAGTGCCAGTAGTCAGGGTGCTGCGACGCCGGTCTGAATGGCAACCCATATGCCACCGCTCCATGAATGACGTCAAATCATTCATGGACAACGACTTACAGTGAATCTGCCCTCCCCGGCCCGACCCGGGCCATCAGCCCAACTACCGGATTTTGCGGGAACGTCTTTCCTCTTCCTTCCTTCCGGATGGCCGAAACGGCTACTTGTGCCGCCTGCCCGGCCCGATCCTCACGGCCAGCGCCAGAATCCTCGCGGCACCGGCCGGAGCGGCCGGCGGGCGCCCAGAAGGGCGTGGCGGACGGCGCAGGTGGAGCGCCGGAGGCGTGCGAGGTCCTCCACTTGGAGCCCGCCCTCCGCGAGCACCACGCCTTCCACCAGCGCCTGGTCTCGGAGCGAGACCTGTCCGGCAGCCAGCACCACCCCGACGAAATGCGCCGCGCCGGCGAACTCCAGGTCGCCGGGGGCCAGCAGGATGCCCTGCCCGAGGCCGTCCTGCATCCGGAAGGGGTTGCCCACGACGAGCAGCGGCCGATGCGGTCCGCACGGCGCCGCGAGCACGGCGGGGTCACCCCAGTTGTCGGCCCGAGTGGCGTTGCAGGTCCCGAGGGTGGTGACGGGTCCGGGCGTGAGGACCGGGACGGTCACCTGATGATCCGCTGCGGCCGCGAGCGCGGTGAACCCGGAGACCGGGAGGCGATCGAGGAAGCCCAAGGACAGGGTGGAATCGGGGACGACCATCGGTGCCCCGACGAGGCACCGGCCTGACGGGCAGCTCACCACCGGGGTCACTGCCGGGATGGTGCCGAGGTGAAGTGCGGATGCGCCGCTGTCGGGCGGGGGGCAGGAGGCGGACCAACCGGCCGGAACCTGGTCCGAGCCTGAGAGACTGCTGTCGGCGAGCAGCATGACGGGGCCGCGGACGAACGCGGCAGCCGAGTCGGGGATACCGGGCGCCTCGAGGCGGAGGAGGCGGCCGAGGCCCTCGCGGGCGAGGAGATTACCGCTGCCGTCGCGCAGTTCACCGATGGTGCGGAGCAGGTAGAGGGAGGCGCCGAGGCGGAGCAGTGAATCGGTGCGCTGGAGACCGTCGGTGAGGACGGGTGTGCCCGGCAGCGCGTCGGCGCCGCCGACTGGGAGCGCCTGCGCGAAGGCCGGATCCCAGTGGGCCTCCCGCTCGGCGAGGCCGGAAAGGGCGGTGGCACGGGCCCGGGCCTGGGCCAGGGTCCGGTCGCCGGAACGGGCCCGGAGCCGGCCGGCGGCCAGGGCGAGCGAGGCCAGGCCACCGAGGAGGACGAGGATGAGGAGCGCGAGCAGGAGGGCGCCGCCGCGACGGTTCATGGGACGAGGTTCCGGGGATGGAGCGTGATGCCGGCGCTGTCGCGGCCGGTGGTGGACGCGCCGGCGAGGAGGATGCGGATGGCGCGCACCGCGGCCGGACTGGTGGCGGCGAGCGCCAGCGAATCGGTGTACGTCAGCCGGAACCCGCCCGGGGCGAACGGCCCCGCAAGCGGCTGGATCCCTTCGCCCGCGCTCACCGAGCGGACGCCGAACCACCACTTGCCCTGGGACTGGTAGAAGCGCGCCTGCATCACCTCGTAGCTGCGGGCCGGGAAGAGGAGGGGGAGGTCGGTGCGGTTGGCGAGCGTGGTGTCGAGCACGGTGCTGACGCGGAGGGCGGGCTCGCCCCCGCAGCTGGCGGCGCTGACCCCCAGCACGGGAAGCGCCAGCCAGTGCGCGCTCGCCGCCGCGGTGGAGTCCGAGTCTATATAGAGAAGGAGGCTGTCTCGGCCGGCCTGTGGCTGGCGGGCCGCGACCCAGCGCCGCGCCAGCAACCAGACCCCGGTGGGTGCCACGCGGCACGCGAGCCCGGCGCCGCGGGTGGCGCGCCAGGTCACGGAGTCAGTGGCGATCTGGGCCAGGTCCACGCCGGTGGTGTCGTCGGCGGCGAGATCGGCGAGGTCCTGGTCCAGGAAGTCCAGGGTGGCGTCGAAGCTGGCGTGGAGCTGGGCGGCCTCCAGCGTGGCGCGGGTGTTCCGTTCGGCCTGCAGGCTGGCGCGGACGAAGACGCCACCAAGCAACCCGAGCAGGGCCAGGGCCAGCACCACCTCCAGGAGGGACACGCCGCGGCGGTTGCTCAGCGGCATGCGAGGAACCCCTGCCCGGTGTCCGCGTGCAGACCGCGGACCGTGGGATAGCTGATGACGTAGCGCAGCGTGAGACCACCGATGCCCGGCGTGCCTCCCCATTGGATCACGACGCCGCCAGGCCCGGCAACCGCCGGGGGCAGCGTGCCGGGACAGCTCCCAGCCGCGGCCTGGACGAGGTCCCGGAGCCCCTCGAACTCCTCGGAGAAGCGCCGCCCCGCCGCCGCCGCGCGATGGGCGTCGCCCGCCAGCCGGGTGGAGAGTCCGATGGTGGCCCCGGCACCGAGGGCGCCCACCGCGAAGACGGTGAGTGCCACCAGGCACTCGAGGAGCGTGGTGCCGCGATTGTCGAGAGGCATGGGCCCGTCGCCGTGAGAGACGGGCCGATTCTACAAGGGAGGCGCCGAACTTCCGGGCGCGAAACGACGCACGCCGGTGCAATCCAACGCGCGTCAGGGCGCGCGTGGCGTCAGGAGGGTGTCCAGCTGGCGGGAGAGAAAGGCGAGGTCGGGATCGCGGGCCTCCGCCTTGGCGGCCATGGCCGCCCGGGCGGCGGGCACGCTGTCCACCTGGATCAGGCAGAGGACCAGCTTGCTGCGCGCCTTGAACAGTGTGGGCCCCGCCGCGATCGCCGCGCGGAGCCAGGGCAGGGCCTCGGTGCAGCGGCCATGCTCGATGTAGCGGTCGGCGTAATCCTCGAGCAGGTTGGGGTCGTCGGTGAAGAGCTGCAGGGCGGTCCGGTACTCCGCCTGCGCTTCCGCCAGCTGGCCCGTGCGATACAGCATGCCGGCCTGCGCCCAGTGCGCCTTGTAACTGAGCGGGGCATCCAGCACCGTCTGGGCATACAGCGTGGGATTGTCGCGCCAGACCCGGAGCCGCAGCGCGTGCCACGTGCCCGCCACGGCCAGGAGAATCCCGAAGGCCGCCCACGCCACCCGGCGCTCCGCGGGCGAGGGCACCGGCCCCACCCTGAGCCGCCACTCCACCAGCCCCACGGCCACCAGGACCGCCCCGATGCTGGGCACCAGGAGCGTCCGCTCGGCGAGCAGGATCCCGGTGCGCACCGCGAGATTGCTCACCGGGAACAGCGTGACGCCCATCCACGCCACGCCGAGCGTCACCACGGGCGCGGAACGACGGGCACGCCACGCCAGCCAGGCCATCCCCGCCAGCGCCACGAGTCCCAGCACCTGACCCAGCCCGATCCCGGTGGCCGCCGCCAACTCCTGCGGCATGTAGTCCGACTGCAGGTGGGCCGGGAGGAAGAGGAGGCGGAGCCACTCCGTGACCACCGGCAGCATGGTGAGCACGCGCTCCCCGAGGCCGGCCGTCCGGATGGAGACGTGCGGGATCTCGCCCACCAGGCCGCCCAGCACGGCGATCCGGGCTGCGATGTAGGCCACCACCACCAGCAGGCAGGCGGCGTAGCCGGGCCAGAGATGCCGGAGCCGCGCGCCGAGCGGATGGGGATCCCGCACCACCGTCAGCTCCACGGCCGCGAGCAGCCCCAGCAGCACCGCGCCGTTCTCCTTGGTGAACACCGCCGCCGCCGCGAGCGCCACGATGGCCGCCCAGCGGTTGCGGCCCAGCCGCTGGGCCTGGCGGCCGCGGAGGTAGAGCAGCGTGGCCCAGGCCAGGGCGAGGGCCACCCAGAGGTCGGCCTGGCCCACCACGCCGCCGATGGCCTCGGTGTGCACCGGGTGCACGGCGAAGACCAGGGCGGCCGCGCCCGCGGCCACCGGTGGAAGCAGCTCGCGGAAGAGGAGGAGCAGCACCCCGGCCAGCGCCGCCGCGAGCGCCCAGCTGGCAAGGTGGAACGCCCATGGCTCGCCCCGGCCCACGGCCCACTCCACCGTGTATGCCACCATGGCCAGGGGGCGATAGAGCACCGCGCCCACCTCGGGTGGCCAGTACGACTCGGCGAAGCGATGCAGCACGCCGCCGAGCTCGTGGAGTCGCGCATTGTCCGCGATGATCGGGACGTCGTCCTGCGTGAAGCCGTTGCCGACGCTGGTGGCCGAGACGGCAAGGGCCACCGCGACGACCGCGATGGCCCAGGGAAGCAGGCGGCGCCCGGCCGGGGCGGCGGTCATTCCGCGGCGGCCTGTTCCTCGTACCGGGAGAGCTTCCGGTACAGCGTCGAGGGATCGATGCCGAGCACCTCCGCCGCGCGGGTCTTGTTGCCCCCTTCGGCCTGGAGGACGTACATGATGTAGGCGCGCTCGATCACCTCGAGCGTCGGGTTGGGCAGCGTGCGCTCCGCCACCAGCGGCTCCTTGCGGCGGCGGGTGATCCGCTCGGGCAGCGCCGCGGCCTCGATGAGCTCGCCCCGGGTAAGCACCCAGGCGTGCTCCAGCGCGTTCTCGAGCTCGCGCACGTTGCCCGGCCAGTCGTAGACCATCACCGCGTCGAGCGCATCGGAGGAGAGCGCCTTGGGGCCGGCCTCCTGCTCGGTGGAGAGCCGCTGCAGGAACGACTCGACGAGCAGCAGGATGTCCTCCCGCCGGTCCCGCAGCGGCGGCAGGTGGATGGTGATGACGTTGAGGCGGTAGAAGAGGTCGCTCCGGAAGCGGCCGCGGCGGGCCTCCTCCTCGAGGTCCCGGTTGGTGGCGGCGATGATGCGCACATCCACCGGGATGGCCTCGGTGGCGCCGACCGGGATTGCCTCACGCTCCTGCAGCACGCGCAGCAGCTTCACCTGGAGCGGCGGGGGCATCTCGCCCACCTCGTCGAGGAAGAAGCTGCCGCCGCGGGCGGCGGCGAAGAGGCCCTGCTTGTCGCGCACCGCGCCGGTGAAGCTGCCCTTCACGTGGCCGAAGAGCTCGCTCTCGAGCAGGTTCTCGGGCAGGGCGCCGCAGTTGATGGAGAGGAACGCGCCCTCGCTCCGCGCGGAGAGGTTGTGGATGTACTTGGCGATCACTTCCTTGCCGGTGCCGCTCTCGCCCTGGATGAGCACCGTGCTGTCGGTGGGCGAGACCTGCTCGGCCAGCTTGAGCACGTCCATGAACCGGCGCGACTTGCCGATCGGCCGCGCGATCCCCGCCTTGTCGCGCCGCTTGATCTCCTGGCGCAGGTGCTTGTTCTCCACCCGCACCGCGCGGAACTCGCAGGCGCGCCGCAGGATGGCCACCAGCTCGTCGTTGGAGAACGGCTTCTGGATGTAGTAGTAGGCGCCGGCGTTGACGGCGCCGATGGCCGTCTGCAGCGAGGCCTGGGCCGTCATCAGGATGACCGGCGTCATCGGGTCCTGCTCGCGCGCGGCGGTCAGGATGTCGAGGCCGGTGACCTGCGGCATCCGCACGTCGGTGAGCACGAGGTCGTGCGTGCCGGCCTTGATGGCCTCGAGCCCGGCCTTGCCGCCCTGGGCGGTGGTGACCTCGAAGCCCTCCTTGCGGAGCAGGATCCGCAGGGTGTCGAGGATGCCGGACTCGTCGTCGATGACGAGGACCTGGGGTTTCTGGTTCATGCCGCCGCCTCAGCCGCGCGCCGCGCGGGAAAGAAGATCGTGAACGTGGTCCCCCGCTCGGGGGCCGAATCGCAGAGCACCATGCCGCGGTGCGCCTCGACGGCGCGCTGCACGATGGCCAGGCCGAGCCCCGTGCCGCCGGCCCGGCCGGTGACGAACGGCTCGAACAGCCGCTCGCGCAGCTCCTCGGGGATGCCGGGCCCGCTGTCCTTCACCTCGAGGCACACCGGCTGCTCGATGCTGCAGCCCCCCGGCAGCTCGGCCACCCGGGCGGGACGGGTCGTCACGTTGATCACCGTGGCCCCGCGGGAGGCCTGCACGGCATTGAGGATCAGGTTGGCCACCACGCGGTGCAGCAGGTCCTCGTCGCCGTCCAGCACGGTGCGGCTGCCCTGCACCCGGATCTCGATGTCGGGGCGGCAGTCGGGGTGCTCGCGCACCAGGCGGGCCGCCGCGGTGACCACGGCCTGCAGGTCCACCGGCACGAACTCGGTGGCGCGCACGCGGGCAAAGTCCAGGAACTCGGAGAGCAGCCGGCTCAGCCGGTCGCTCTCCCGCACGATGAGCTGGGCCAGGTAGCGGTCGTCCTCGTCGCCGTGGGCGGAGCGGGCCAGCTGCTCCACGCTCGAGCGGATGGAGGCGAGCGGGTTGCGGATCTCGTGCGCCAGCGAGGCGGAGAGGGCGGCCACCGCCTCCAGCCGCTCGGCGCGCAGGTTGAGCTCGTTCAGGCGCTTGAGGTCGCTGATGTCGGTGAAGATCGCCGTCACCGACGGGCGGCCGTCGCTGTCCCGCTCGAAGGTCGTGGTGCTGAGGCCGATGGGGAAGTGCCGCCCCCCCTCGTGCACCACCGTGCCCTCGCCGCGGCTCACCTTCCGCCCGTGGCGGATGGCCGCCACCATGGCGGCCCACAGCTCGGGGGAGCGGATCTTGAGCTGGTCCAGCACCGGGAGGCCGGTCATGGTCTCCCCGTCCAGCTCCAGCAGCCGCTCGGCCATCGGGTTGATGAAGGCCAGGCGGCCGGCGTCGTCCACGGTGATGACGCCGGAGCGGATGTTCCGCAGGATCTCGTCGGCGCGGAGCCGGACCCGGCGGAGCTCGCTCTGCAGCACCTCGCGCTCCGCGCCCGCGGCCCGGAGCCGGGCGGTGAGGCCGCCGAGCAGCACGTACGCGGCCAGGAACACCGCCACCTGCCCCCAGAAGCCGAGCCCCGGCATGGCGGGCGGCGAGCCGTCGCGGGTGGCCTGCAGCCAGGTGACGTCGGCGAAGTAGGCCGCCACCGTGCAGAGCGTCACCAGCAGGCCGGGCCCGAAGGACAGCAGCAGGGCGTACGCCGCGATCACCAGGATGTAGAGCGCCGGGAAGGCGCTCCGCGAGCCGCCGGTCCCGTGGACGATCAGCGTGATGACGGTGATGTCCGCCAGCGCCTGGATGAAGAACCACCACGCCCCCGGCGCCCGCTGCCGCACCCAGTACGACCAGTACCCGTACACCGCCAGCGCCAGCGCCAGCAGCACGCCGAGGCTGGCGAAGAAGGCATAGCCCGGCTCCGCCGCGCGCTCCAGCGAGGCGAGCACGAGGGCGAGGACCGACAGCACCACGCGAGCCACGAAGACCCCGGTGAGCAGGGTCCGTTGGTCGGGCAGCGCGCGGTCGGGCGGACTGGCGACGGGCGGTGTCATGCGGATCGGGCGGGAATCTAGCACCGTTGGTGCCGGGGAGAGGAGGTGCAACGCACGGCGGGGCGTTACTTTCCGGGCCTCATGACCTGGTCCGTGTACGTGGCGCGCTGCGCCGACGGGTCGCTCTACACCGGCGTGGCCCGCGACGTGGCGCGCCGGCTGGCCCAGCACAACGCCGGCCGAGGCGCCGCCTACACCCGCGCCCGCCGCCCGGTGACCCTGGCCTGGAGCGAACCCGCCCGGGACCGGAGCGCCGCGCTCCGCCGCGAATGGGCCATCAAGCAACTGACCCGCGCCGAGAAGGACGCCCTGCTCATGCCCGCCGCCCGCCCCGCCCCCGCCGAGCGCTTCACCGCCATCCGCCCCGCGGCGCTCACCTTCTTCCGCAAGCTCAAGGCGAGGAACACCAAGGCCTTCTTCGAGGCGCACCGGGCGCTCTACGAGACCGAGGTGCGGGCCCCCTTCAAGGCGCTGGTCGAGGAACTCGACACCCGCTTCGCGCGCTTCGCCCCCGAGATCGTGGGCGACCCGCGCCGCTCCATGTTCCGCATCAACCGCGACGTGCGCTTCTCCCGCGACAAGTCGCCGTACAAGACCCACGCCGCCTGCTGGTTCTACCACAGCGACGCCGGCCGGGGCGTGGGCAGCGAGGCCAGCGGCGGCGCCGGCTTCTACTTCCACCTCGAGCCGGCGCAGTGCTTCCTCGGCGCCGGCATCTGGATGCCCCCCCGCCCCGCGCTGGCCCGGCTCCGCGACGCCATCGCGGAGGACCCGGAGGGGTTCGAGGCGGTGGTCCTGGCCCCCGCCTTCCGCCGCCGGTTCGGGAAGCTCGACGAGGACGCCATGCTGGTGCGGCTCCCCCGCGGCTACGCGCCCGGCCACCCGGCGGAACGCTGGCTCCGGTACCAGTCGTTCACCGTCGGCCGCGCGCTGCCCCTCAAGGACGCGCTCTCCCCGCGCCTCCCGGCCATCCTCGCCAGGGACTACGAGGCGCTGACCCCGTTCGTCCGGTGGCTCAACCGCGCCATCGGCTTCCCGCCGCACACCAGCCGGCTGTAGCCATGCCACGGCCGCTGGTGCTCCTGGCCCGGGCGCTGTCGCTCCGCTGCCCCAACTGCGGGGGCGGCGGGATGTTCGCCGCGTGGCTCCGCATGAAGCCGCACTGCCCCACCTGCGGCCTCCGCACCGAGCGCGGGGAGCAGGGCTACGTGGTGGGCGCGTACATGTTCAACATCATGGCGGCGGAGCTGGCCTGGGGGGCGCTGTTCGTCGGCGCCGTGGTGCTCACCTGGCCGGACGTGCCATGGGATCCGCTGCTCTGGGGTGGCGGGGTGCTGATGCTGGCGCTGCCGTTCCTCTTCTACCCCTTCTCGAAGACCGTCTTCCTGGCCTTCGACCTCCTCTTCCGCCCGGCGCAGGAGACCGAGTCATGACCGACGGCGCCAAGGTGCGGCTCGACAAGTGGCTCTGGGCCGCCCGCTTCTTCAAGACCCGCGCGCTCGCCTCCGAGGCCATCGAGGGGGGCAAGGTCCACGTCAATGGCGACCGCGTGAAGCGCGCCAAGCTGGTGCAGGCCGGAGACCGGCTCGAGATCCAGCTCGGTCCCTACGAGCACGTGGTCCTGGTGAAGGACGTGAGCGAGAAGCGCGGCCCCGCGACGGTGGCCCAGCGCCTCTTCGAGGAAACGCCGGAGAGCATCGCCGGCCGCGAGCGGGTGGCCTTCCAGCTCAAGGCCGCCCACGTGCTCTTCGTCCCCGAGACCAACGAGCGCCCCACCAAGCGCGACCGGCGCAAGCTCGAGGACCTCAAGCGCCGCGAGGGGCGGGCCTAGCCCCCCCGCCCCGGGGCGCCGCCCGCCGGTGCCGCCCCAGCCTCCGGTAACACCTTGCCCCACCAAGCGTTAGACAAGCCACTCAAGATCCTTGGACACCTGCCGATACTGCTGACTGGCAGCCCCGGCTCCGAGGATGAGCCCCGAAGCATGGCTGTCAGCCTGGATGACGGAGACCCCCCTATGCCCGTCACTGGCACGGCAATCTCCTCGGCGGTGAGTGCGCTGAGGCTCTACAGCCGCCGCGTGGATCGCGCGGCGGAACAGATCGCGAAGGCCGGCCTGGTCCCGGTGCCGTCCGAAGGCTCGGGCGACCCCGAGGAGCCGGTCACCCCGATCTCCGCGTCGGCGGCCGAGTCGAGCGACCTCGGCGACGCCATGGTCAACATGATGATCGCGCAGCGCGCCTTCTCGGCGCAGCTCCGCGTGCTCCGCACCGCCGACGAGATGCTCAAGGAGTCGGTGGACGCCGCCGGCAAGCGTTAGGCAGGGCCGCGCGCGAGCCACGCCGCGGCCGCGCGCACCTCACCGTCCGACAGCTGGTGTCCCAGGTCGCGCCAGTCGAGCGTGACCTCCGCCCCGGCCCGCCGCAGCAATGCGGCGAGCCGTTCCGTGTTCTCCCCCGGCACGATCGGGTCGTGCCGCCCCGCCCCGAGCCAGACCGGCGTCCCCGCGAGCCCGCCCACCCGGGCGGGCTCGAGCGGCACCATCGCCCGGAACAGGATCCCGCCCGCCAGCACCCCGGGGTGCAGCAGCAGCAGGCTCGCCCCGATGTTGGCGCCATTGGAGAAGCCGGCGGCCACCACCCCCTTCGGGTCGAAGCCGTAGTGGCGCGCCGCTTCCCCCACGAACCCCGCCAGCTCCGCGCTCCGCGCGATGAGGTCCGCCTCGTCGAAGACGCCCTCCGCCAGCCGCCGGAAGAACCGCGGCATGCTCCCCTCGAGCACCCGGCCACGCGGGCTGAGCAGCCCCGCCCCGGGCGCCAGGAGGCGACCGAGGGGAAGGAGACTCTGCTCGTTGCCGCCGGTGCCGTGCAGCAGCAGCAGCGTCCGTCCCGGGGAGCCGGGCTCATAGTGGTGCACGAAGGGCGTGTTCACTGGCCCTCCACCGTCACCACGTCCGTCCCCGGCACGCGGATCGGCGGGAGCACCGCCTCGATGGCCGCCCGCTCCCCCTCGTACTGGGGCGGCAGCTTGAGCCCATGGCCCAGCTCGCGCTCGGCCTCGTCCACCAGGAAGCCGGGATCGTCGGTGGCCACCTCGAAGAGGACGCCGCCCGGCTCCCGGAAGTAGATGGAGCGGAAGTAGGTCCGGTCCACCACCGGGGTGACGCCCAGCCCCTGCCCCAGCACCTCGCCCCGCAGCTGGAGCTGGTGCTCCTGGCCGGCCGCCCGCCAGGCAATGTGATGGATGCTCCCCGCGCCGAAGGCCACGGCGCCGGTCTCGTCCTGGCGCAGCTCCACGCCGCCGAGCCCCCCGCCCACCGGGTCGAAGCGCTGGATCGCCCCGTCCACCGGGCCGGGCACCAGGCCCAGCACGTCGGTGACGACCGCGCGGGTGGCCTCGGTGCTCCGCAGCTGGAGCGTCACGCTGCTGAAGCGGCGGATGGCCGCCTCGGCGGGAATGCCCGCCTGGTCCCAGAGGCCGCCGGTGCCCGGCTCCCCGTCGCCGGCGAGTTCGAGGGCCAGGCCGTCCGGGTCGCTGAAGCGGAGCCGGGTGACCCCGAACCGCTCCGCGCGCCCGGTGACGATCCCCGCCGCGCCGAGCCGGTCCTCCCAGAAGCCGAGCGCGGTGGCGGGAACACTGAAGCTGACGAGCGAGGTCTCCCCCGGCCCGCGCCGGCCGCGGCGCATGCCGGCCCACGGGAAGAAGGTCAGCAGCGTCCCAGGGCGACCGGTGCGGTCGCCGTAGTAGAAATGATAGGTGCCGGGGTCGTCGAAGTTGACCGTCCGCTTCACCAGGCGCAGGCCGAGACGGCCCGCGTAGAAGTCGAGATTGGCCTGCGGGTCGCCGGCCACGGCGGTGACGTGGTGCAGGCCGGTGGTGGGGTGCATCATGCTGCGCTGTCCTTCCTGACAAAGAGTCCTGCCGTCGGCGCGCCGACCCTCGGCGCGCCCTCCTGCTACTCCGCGGTGCCGGACACGCCGCGCCGCGCCGCAAGGCCGAGCTTCCGGCAAAGCCGCGCGAGCGTGCGCTGTTCCTCCTGCGTGAGCGCGCCGAGCAACTCGGCCACGCGCGCCGCATGCACCGGGAACGCCGCGCCGACGAGGGCGCGGCCCGCGGGCGTGAGCGTCACCAGGTACGCGCGCCGGTCCTCGGGGTTGGGCGCCCGGTGCACCAGCTCCCGCTTCTCCAGGTTGTCGATCACGGTGGTGAGGTTGCTGCCGCTCACCAGCAGCTTCTCGCACAGCCGGGCCTGCGGCATGGGACCGAGGTGCCAGAGCGCCTCGAGCACGCCGAACTGGCTCTCGGTGAGCGCATGATCCTGCTGCAGCACCGGGTTGAGCCGGGCCGTCAGGGAGTTGACCGCCCGGCGGAGCTTCACGAAGCCGCCGAGGGCGAGCCGGGTGCGGGGGTCGGGGCGCGGGGGTCGAAGATTGTGCGTCGTCATATTGTTCGATGTCGAATATAATGGGCCTGCCGGAGGCGTCAAGCCGCGGCGGCCCGCCCCGCCAGGTCGAGCAGCGTCGGGGTGTGCAGCTGGTGCCCGCCGCCGAAGCGGCGCACCGCCACCCGGGCCCCGGCGTGGGCCAGCGCCTCGGCCGCGCCCTCGAGGCTGCCCGGAGGCGCAAAGGCGTCATGGTCGCCGCCCACCAGGGTGATGGGGCGCGTGCCGAGCCGCGCGGCAAGGAGCGACGGGGAGACGTCGCCCGGGAGCGGCGTGCCCCAGTGCACCAGCGCATCGGGCACCGTGCGGCCGTGCAGCGCCCAGCGGGCGGCGAGCACCGCCCCCTGGCTGAAGCCGAGCAGCACCAGCCGCGGCCGCACGGGGCATGCCGCCAGGAGATGATCCGCGAGTTCGTCCAGGTAGGCCACGTGGTCGGCCAGGTCGGCCTCACGATCCTCGCGGGTGAGCCAGGTGGCGCCGATGGTCTTGCCGTGGCGCCCGTCGAGCCCCGTCTCCAGGTAGAAGCGCGACAGCGCCTCGGGCGCCACGAGCAGCGTCCGCCCATCCTCGAGCGGCGTAAGCCAGCGGAGGAAGCGGTGCGCCAGCTGCGCGTACCCGTGGAGGCCGATCCACAGCTCGGTGGCCGAGCCGTCGAGCGGGCCGCGCGTCAGGTACCGCGCCGTCCGCGACACGGCGAGGTGGTGCGTCTGCATGGGGACCTCGTCCCGGCCGGCCGGTTCCATGATCGAGGCGGAACGCGGCGTCAGCCGGTGGCCAGGGCGGCGAGGGTCGCGCGGTCCGCCATGCCGACGTGGCGGCGTCGCTCCTGCCCGCCCTGAAACGCGATGAACGTGGGAATGCCACGGATGCCGAGCCGGCTCGCGGTGCGCGGGTTCTGGTCGGTATCCAGCTTGAGGACGAGCAGCGTCCCCGCGCGTGCACTCGCCAGCTCGTCGAGCACCGGTGCCATCGCCTTACAGGGACCACACCAGTCGGCATGGCAGTCGAGCAGCACCGGCGCGGACGTTCCAGCGATCACCGTGTCGAAGTCGTCGTCGCCGACGGCGATCGGGCGATCGAGCAGGATGGGCCGCTGACATGAGCCGCAGCGAGGGCCGTCGGCCACCCGGGCCAGGTCCACCCGGTTGAGCGTGCGGCAGAGGGGGCAGCGCACCGTGGCCGGCGTGCGCGGGGTGGTCGCTGGCATCGGCTCACTCCCTTCCGGCGAGCGAATCCGGGACGAACACGGCATACAGCCCCCGCAGGTCCCCCGGCTGGAATCCGAAGGCCCGGTCATCCGGGTACTTCGTCACCACGAAGGCCGGACGTGCGTCCCGCGCCCCATGGCACGCCAGGCAGGACGCCTCCACGGTGATGCGCCGGAAGTAGCGCATGCCCGGCGTGCCGTTCATGCGGCTCCGCAGCCACACCGCGGTCAGCTCGGCATCCGCCTCGAACATCCGGGTGACCCGCGCCCCCTCGGCGTCGAGCGCATGCGCGGGGTTCCGGTTCCGCGCCGCCATCTGGACGACCTGCCAGCCCCGCTCTGCCGCGACGGCCTTCGCCCGTTCGCCCACCGGGCGGCAGACCTGCCCGAACACCTGCTGGTCCGGGGGGCTCGCCCGCCCCTCGAGGGTGGCGGCGAGGCCACTCCGCATGGCGTCGATCTCCTCGACGGCGGCCACCACCGCCGCCGTGGGGCGCGGGGGCGACGGGCTCTGGGCGTGGAGGGCACTGGGGACGACGAGGAGGGCAAGCAGGACGCGGCGCATGGTGTTCCCGACCGGATGGAGTTATATATTACTATGTAGTTATACGTCCTCCACGGCAACACCGGGACCCCCATGCGCCCACGCCCGCCTCCTCGGCTCGATCCTCCTCGCCCTGCCCTCGCCCTCGCGGGCCCAGGCGCCGCGCGACTCGCTCCTCGTCTCCCCCTCCTGGCTGGCCGAGCGCCTGGACCACCCGCAGGTGGTGGTGCTCCAGGTGGAGCGAAATCCGGCCACCTACGCCGAGGGCCATGTCGCGGGTGCGCGGCTCGTCCCGTTCAGCCGGGTGGTGGTGGAACGGGCGGGGATCCCGAATGAACTCCCGCCCGTGGCTGCGCTCGACTCGCTGCTCGAGAGCGTCGGGGTCTCCGCCACCAGCCGCATCATCATTGTGGGTGAACCGCTGCTCGCGGCCCGCCTCTTCTTTACCCTGGACTACCTGGGCCTCGGCGACCGCGCGGCGCTCCTCGACGGCGGCCTGCCCGCCTGGCGCGCGGCCGGCCAGCCGCTCACCCAGCGCGTCCCGGCGGTCACGCCCGGCCGGCTCGAGCTGACGCCGCGCCCCGAACTGGTGGTGGACGCCGAGTGGGTCCGCGCCCGCCTCGGCGACAGCACGGTGGCCCTCCTCGACGCGCGGCCCGCCGCCGAGTATGCCGGCACGCCGCCGGGTGACGGCGTGCCGCGCGGCGGCCACATCCCCGGGGCGAGGAACTTCTTCTGGCGCCTGGCCCTCACCAGCCCCGAGCCGGGCCGGCTCAAGGGCTCCGGCGAAGTGGCGAAGCTCCTGGCGCGCACGGGCGCTGTGCCGGGCCGCACGGTGGTGACCTATTGCCGCACCGGCATCCAGGCCAGCTACCTCTACTTCGTGGCACGCACGCTCGGCTTCCAGCCGCGGCTTTACGACGGGTCGTTCCTGGAATGGAGCCGGCGGGGGGACCTGCCGGTCGAGTAGGCGGGGACCCGGAAAGACAGACGCGGGGCGCGCACGCCGGTGCGCGCCCCGCGTGCCGCCCTCCCCCCCGGGCTAGAAGGCCGCGAACATCCCAAGCGTCAGGCGCCCGTCCTCGCTCACGAAGTCGTAGGTCAGTTCGCCGGAGACGCGCACATTGCGGCGCACCAGGTGGCCGACCCCCCCGGAGAGGGTCTCGTGCTTCGCCACGTCGGGACTGCCGCCCAGCCGGACGTCGAGCACCGGCCGGTCCGCGGTGACACGGTTGTACAGGGCGAAGCCGTACCACCCCGCGGCGCCGCCCGGCCGCACGATCAGCTCGGCGAAGCCGCCCTGCATGGTGACCTTCCCCTCCCCCGGTGTGAAGGTGGGGCGGTCATCGGTCCGGTAGATGTACTGCCCGTTCAGCTCCAGGGGGCCGAGGGCCACGGTCCCGTCGCCGCCGAGCATCTGGGTGGCATTCCGGGTGCCGTTTCCATCCGTGCGGCCGTAGTAGCCGAAGGCGCCGAGGCGGAGGGCCGGGGCGAGGTCCCGGGTGGCATGAAGGAAGACGCTCTTGTTGGCGTCGGTGTCGTAGTGGCGGGCGGCGTCCGCTCCGGCCAGCCCGGTGCCGTTCAGCACCTCGCCCGTGAGCGTGAAGCCGGCCACGTCGGCCATGGCCATGATCCCGCGGTCGTACGTGAGGTCCACCGGCACGTCGCCGAGCCGGGCCCGGTAGACGGCGTAGTCCTCGAACTCCAGGCGCAACTCTCGCTTGAAGAGCGGGTCGGACACCTGGAACTGGCCCACCGCCACGTCGAGCGGCGCGCCGCCGATGTCGTTGAAGTACAGGAAGGCGTCCTCGATCCCGCCCACGTCGCCGCGTTCGAGCAGGAAGGTGTAGAAGTAGTAGGAGATGGACTTGGAAAGCGCCCCGCCCGAAAGGAGCTTCACGCCGTAGGGCGTCTGGAAATCCGTGGTGGCGCGACCGTTGGCATACTCCTGCGCGTAGAGGTCGAGCCGGATCGCCAGCGGGATGTCCTTGAGCAGGGCGAGGGTGTTGTCGTCCGTCCCGATCGTGTCCACGGGCTCCTCGCCAGAAGCCATCCGGAAACCGTTCCCGGCAAACTGGGCGCCGAACTCGGTGAGCGTCGGGGCGGGGTTGTGGCAGAGCGCACAACTCACCTTGTACCGCCGTGCGAAGGCGGGGATCGCGGTGGCTGGCGTCGGCAGGGCGAGCAGCGCGAGGAGGCCCGCCAGGGGGAGGGTGCGGCGCAGGAGTGCAGACATGGTGATCCAGGGAGAGATGGGACGCACTGAACGTAGCCGGGTCACATGAACCTATCGTGAACCGGAGGCGGGACACCACGATTGTCCTCCACCGCCCATTCCGTAGTTTACTAGCATGGCCTGGCTCAACTACCACCATCTTTACTACTTCTGGACCGTTGCCCGGGAAGGCTCGATCGCCCGCGCCACCCAGAAGCTCCACCTCACCCAGCCCACCATCAGCGCCCAGATCAAGGCGCTGGAGGAGAGCCTGGGTGAGCCGCTCTTCAGCCGGACCGGGCGGAAGCTCGTCCTGACGGACGTGGGGCAGGTGGCGTACCGCTACGCGGAAGAAATCTTCAGCCTGGGGCGGGAGTTGCAAGACGTGCTGGCCGGGCAGCCCACCGGGCGGCCGGTCCGCTTCAACGTGGGCATCGCCGACCAGGTGCCGAAGCTGCTGGCCCACCGGCTGCTGGCGCCGGTGCTGAGCCTGCCCGAGCCGGTCCACCTTTCCTGCCGGGAAGACCGGCCGGCGCGGCTCTTCGCCGAGTTGTCCACGCACGCGCTGGACCTGGTGCTCACCGATGCGCCGATCACCAGCGAGGCCAAGGTGCGCGCCTTCAACCACCCGCTCGGCGAGACCGGCGTGTCGGTCTTCGGCACGGCACCGCTGGCGGAGAAGTACCGGCGGGGCTTCCCCGGCTCGCTCACCGGCGCACCGTTCCTCCTCCCGACGGAAGGGACGAGCCTGCGGCGCTCACTCGAGGAGTGGTTCGAGCGCGCGCGCATCCGCCCCGCGGTGATCGGGGAGTTCAGCGACAGCGCGCTGCTCAAGGTGTTCGGGATGGGGGGCGTGGGGCTCTTCGCCGCGCCGACGGCCATCGCGGCGGACATCCGGCGGCAGTACGAGGTGCGCGTGGTGGGTGAGCTCGAGGGGGTGCGGGAGGCCTTCTACGCCGTCACGGTGGAGCGCCGCCTCCGCCACCCCGCGGTGGTGAGCATCTCGGAGGCGGCGCGCCACCGCCTGTTCACGTGAGGCGGCCGCGCACGGCCTCCACCTCGGCGTGGAAGCGGCGGGCGTCGTCGGGGGCGGCGTCGTCCAGGCTGTACTTCCGGCCGGCGGCGTAGAGCCGCACCCGGGCACCGGCCCGCTCCAGCGCCACCCAGACCTCCTGCAGTTCCGGGTAGCGCAGGTTCGTCACGGCCCGCCGGCCCGGCTCCTGCCGCAGGAGCAGGAGACGGCGGTCGGTCGCCACCCAGAGCAACGCCTCATCGTCGTCTCGTCCGCTCACCCACCCGACCACCTGGTCGTCCGGGGCATGTTCCCGGACCAGGCGGTCGGCCTCGCTCGCATCGTCCTGCCACCCGGCGCGGCTCAGCCGCGCCTTCGCGAGTTCCAGCAGGTCATCCAGCATGAGTCACATGGGGGCAACGCCACGGGGCGCCGGGAGCCCGGCGCCCCGCGGGCGGGTGGATTAGCGGCCGCGGGGCCCGGGCTGCATGGTGCGGCGGGGCTCGAGCTGCTTGCCGATCACCTGCTGCGCCTCGACGGCGACCGTGAGGGTGCCGTAGAGCTCCCTCGAGAGGGCGCGCACCTCGGAGCGGCTCGGCTCGGGCCGGGCGGCCTCTCCCTCGAGCTGCGCCACGGTGGCACGCGCGTGCGCGAGCGCCTCGCGCGCGGTGGCCAGCTGGCCCGCCACGCGCCGGGCCTGCCGCTCGGTCAGGCGGGCCGTGAGGGCGGCGAACGCCTCGTCGGCGGCGGCCACCTGGCGGGCCAGCTCGGTGGCGTGCGCGCCGGCGGCGGCGCGGTCGAGGGTCACGCTGTGGGTGGCCCAGTGGTAGGCGGCGCCCGCCGCGTCGCGCGTGGCGGTCTTGGCGTTCAGGGCCACCTTGTGGGCCCGTTCCACCGGGTTGGCCTGGGCCGCGGGGGCGGGGCCGAGGTGGCGGCGAGCAGGGAGACGGCAAGCAGCAGCATGGAAGACTCCAGGAGGTCGTCGGTCAGGGCGGCCCGTCCTCACGGGAACCGGCCGCCACCGCGGGGAGGGGGCGCACACTCGCGGCGCCAACCAGGCTCCCCACCGGCGAGCCAATGGTAGGCATGCGCGGCGGGGACGACAAACTGAACTTTTCACATCCCATGATCGCTTTGCTCTATCCACCTTCGGCGGGGACCGGGGCCGTCCCCCGGCGGTGGCCCGACCGGCCGGCGGCCCACGGACCCCGCAGCATCATCGGTTTCTACGATCTTGATGTTCCGATAATTCCATTGGACCTTACGACGGCGCATCGTTAGGTTCGCCGCCATGCTCCTCCTCGACGCCGCCCCGGCGGCCACCGCGCCGCTGCTCCTCGGGTTGCCCGCCCTCACCTGGGCCTACGCGGCCTTCCTCGCGCTCGTGCTGGTCTTCCTGGCGCTCGACCTCGGCGTCTTCCACCGTGAGGCGCACGAGGTGGGGATGCGCGAGGCGGTGGCGTGGACGGTGGTCTGGATCGGGGCCGCGCTGGCCTTCGCCGGCGTGCTCTACCTGGCGTACGAGCGGCACTGGCTCGGCCTCGGGATTGACGTGCCGCAGCTCGACGGCAGCGTCACGCCGGTGGTGGGCGGGCTCGAGGCGGCCAAGCTGTTCCTGACGGGCTACCTGATCGAGAAGTCGCTGAGCATGGACAACGTGTTCGTGATCGCGCTCATCTTCGGGTACTTCGCGGTGCCGGCGCGCTACCAGCACCGGGTGCTCTTCTGGGGCATCCTCGGGGCGCTCGCGATGCGCGGTGGGATGATCGCGATCGGGGCGCAGCTCATCCACAGCTTCTCCTGGGTCATCTATGTCTTCGGCGCCTTCCTGATCCTCACCGCGGTCAAGATGGCGCTCCTCTCGAGCCACGGGATTGACCCGGAGAAGAATGCGCTGGTGCGCCTGGTGCGCCGGCTCTACCCGGTGAGCACCCAGTACGACGGCCAGCGCTTCTTCACCCGGATGGACGGCCGTCGCGCGGCGACGCCGCTCCTCCTGGCCCTCGTGATGGTGGAGTTCACCGACCTCGTCTTCGCGGTCGACTCGATCCCCGCGATCTTCGCGATCACCGCCGACCCGTTCCTGGTGCTCACCTCGAACGTGTTCGCCATCCTCGGGCTCCGCGCGCTGTACTTCTGCCTGGCGGGGATGATGACCGAGTTCAAGTACCTGAAGCCCGCGCTCATCGGCGTACTCGGGTTCGTCGGCGTCAAGATGCTGCTGGTGAAGACGCCCTACAAGCTGGACACCATGCTGTCGCTCGTCGTGGTCCTCGCAATCCTCACCGCCGGTGTGGTGGCCTCGGTCGTGGCCGCCCGGCGGGGCGGCGAGCGCGCGGCGGCGTGACCTGACCGGATCCGCCGCTGGCCCGCCCCCGGGCGGGCACCCCTCCCCGGTTCCTTTCTCGCGAATCCTGCCCGGCCCGTCCCCCTGTGGGGCGGGCCGATTCGCGAGGCTCCCCCTCGACGCGGAGTGCCATGGGCCGCAAGACCACCGCTCGACCCCGCCGGCGCCGGCCTTCCCCCGGCACGGCGGCCGCGACACCGGACCCCGGGTGCGGGCGCCGTGGGGGGCAGGCATGACGACCGCCGACCTCCTCCGCGCCAACCTCCTCTCGCCGATCGCGCTCTCGTTTGCGCTCGGGATGGGTGCCCGCGCCGTGCGGAGCGAGTTTTCGCTCCCCAAGGACATCTACCTCGGCCTCTCGATCTTCCTGCTCTGGGCCCTCGGCCTTCAGGGCGGCGCCGAGCTCCGCGAGGCGAGCCTCACGGCCATCGCCTGGCCCGCCCTCGCGACGCTCGGCCTCGGCGTGGCCACCCCCATCTCGGCCTACCTCGTGGTGCGGAAGGTGGGGCGCTTCAGTGCCGCCGACGCGGCCGCGATCGCGGCGCACTACGGCTCGGTCTCGGCGGTGACCTACATCGCCGCCACCACCTTCGCCAAGAGCCAGGGGATGGAGCCGGAGGGATTCATGCCGACGCTGCTGACGCTGCTCGAGGCGCCGGGGATCCAGGTGGCGCTCCTCATCGGCGTGGTCCAGGCGGGGGGCCACGGCCGCCCGCTTCGCGAGGTGCTGCACGAGGTGTTCACCGGCCGCACCATGGTGCTGCTGGTCGGCGGGCTCCTCGTCGGCTTCATCATGGGGCACGAGAACTGGGCGGTGATCGAGCCGTTCTACAACACCAAGGGTGCCGTCTTCCGGGGCGCGCTCTGCCTCTTCATGCTCGAGATGGGCGTGGTGGCCGCCGCGCGGCTCGGCGACCTGAGAAAGGTGGGCGGCTTCCTGCTCGGATTCGGGCTCGGGATGCCGCTCGTGCACGGCGCGCTCGGCGCCTGGGTGGGGACCCTCGCGGGTCTCTCGGTGGGCGGCGCCACGGTGCTCGCGGCCATGGCGGCGAGCGCCAGCTACATCGCGGCACCGCCGGCGGTGCGCCTGACCCTGCCCGAGGCTAACCCCACCTTCTACCTCACCTCGGCGCTCGTCATCACCTTCCCGTTCAACCTGCTGGTGGGGATCCCCATCTACTTCCGGCTCGCATCCTGGTTTGGAGGGACGCCATGACACCCATCCGCCTCAAGCTGGTGACCATCATCGCCGAGCACGTGCTGCGCGAGCACCTCACCGCCGACCTGCGGAAGCTCGGCGCCCGCGGCTACAGCCTCGGCGAGGTGGAGGGCGAGGGCACGCGGGGCGTGCACGCCCAGGACTGGCAGGGAAAGAACATCCGGGTGGAGACGCTGGTGAGTGCCGAGGTGGCGGAGCGGATCCTGGCCCACCTCGCGGCCAGCTACTTCCACGACTACGCGCTCGTGGCCTACGCCCACGACGTGGAGGTGGTGCGGAGCGGCAAGTTCGCCTGAGCGCACGACGACCCGGCCGAGATCCCGGCCGGGTCGCGTGGTCAGTCCTTGTACGGGTCGAACTCGGCGGCCCCCGCCATCACCACGACCAGGGGCTTGAGCACGTGCTCCACCACGATGGTGTCGCGCTGCGCGCGGAGCACGTCGGGGAGGCGCCGGTAGGCGTGCGGGCTCTCGTCGAGCCCCCCGCCGCGCAGCACCACGCCCTGCTCGTCCACCCACCGGCGCATCATCTCCGGCGTCACGCGCCCGGGCGACAGCACGCGCCCGGTCTTGCGGTGGACCTTCCCCGCCGCCGCCGTGCGCGACATGACCCGCCCGGCCCCGTGCACGGTGGAGAACATCGCCGCCTGCTGCAGCCCCGCCAGCGGCGAGCCGGCCGGCGCGTCGGCGCCGCGCACGATCACGGCGTCGTCGCCCATGGAGCCGCCGATGAAGCCGCGCTGACCCGGGAACGCCGGCGTGGCGCCCTTCCGCACCACCACCAGCTCCTCGCCCCCGTGCTGCTCCTTCCAGGCGAAGTTGTGGTGGTTGTGGACCAGCTCCACCTCGCGCCCGCCGAGGAGCGCCACCACCCGGCGCGCCACCCACTCGCGCCCGGCGTAGGCGTACTCGCCCGCCAGGTTCATGAGGTGCCAGTAGTCGTGGCCGAGCGGCGCGCCGAGGTCGAGCAGGACCTCGGTCTCCGGCACCCGGTCGCCCCAGGTCTTCCCCTGCCCGAGGGCCAGGAAGCCCGACGCGATGGTGTGCCCGAGCCCGCGCGAGCCGAAGTGGACCCCCACCCAGAGGGCGCCACCCTCGTCCACGAAGACGTCCACGTAGTGGTTCCCCGACCCGACGGTCCCGAGCTGCCGCCGCGCCTTCTGCCGCAGCTCGTCCCGGACGGCGCGCGCCGGCCCGGCGCTGGGGAGCAGCGACCACGCCTCCGAGGTGAAGAGCGGGTGGTCCACCGGCGCGTCCTCGTCCCGGTTCTTCCGCCCGATGCCGAACGAGATCACCGCCTGGATCTCGTCGGCGAGCGCGTTGAGCCGGCGGTGGCCCGTGGCGCGCGCGGGGTTCCGCACGATCTCCTCGCGCGACAGGCCGAGGAGGTCCTCCACCCGGAGGTCGGTCCGGATGGCCGCGTTGCCGCAGGCGATGTCGAAGCCCACCCCCACCACCGACACCTGGTTGCGGTAGGCGGCCACGCCGCCGATGGGCATCACGTAGCCCACGTGCCCATCCGCCATCAGCGCGGCGCGCTCGGCCCGCGCGGCGACCTTGCCGAGCTGGATCAGGGTGTTCTCGTCGTGCTGCCCGAAGACCTGGGCCATGGTCCACCTCCCGAAGCCCGGCTCGCCCCCACGGCGGGCGCGGCGCTTCTGCATCTTAGTCATCCGCATCGGGGTCGGCCTTCTGCTCGGCCCCGTGCGCGCGGTTGTAGGCGCGCCATGCCGCGCGGTTCTCCGCGTAGCACTGCGCCACGTAGTTCACCCGGTGCGTCCGCACCGTGATGCGGGCCCCGTGGATGTCCACGAAGCTCAGCCACGGCGCCGGCCAGCGGGCGGTGACGGCCTTCTCGATGTGGCCGGCCATCCGCGCGCTCACGCACCAGGCGTTGTCCACCGTGTCCACGACGAAGTAGTCGCCGGGGCCCACCTGGGCCCGCGTGGCGTCGTCGCGGCGGGTCTCGTCGCTCATGTTGGTTGCCTGCACCGGGGCGCGGCCGCACCTCGTCGGCCGCGCGCCCTGTTGCCTGATTGCCTCACGTTGCCGCCAGCGCGAGCCTCGCCGGCCCCTCGGCCGGCGCGCGCAGCGGTGCGCCCCTGGCGCGGAGCAGCGGGTACACCGCCCGCTCCGCCCGGCGCTGCGTCTCCCCCGGCTCGTAGCGGTCGTCCGCCTTGAGGAGCCAGAGGGTGCGTGGATCCAGCATGCGTCCCTCCCGGGGCACGAGTCGGGGCACCGGCGCGACGGCCCCCGGCCGGCGCCGGGAGTCGCGTTCGCCTTCGCCAGCCGGAATCCGCCGGCCGGTGCCCTGCCCACCCCTCCGAAAACTGATCGCCCCACCTGTCCAGCCTGCACAGGTGGGGCGATTGCCGCTTCCGCCGGAGGGAGGTGATCCCTAGCCGTGAAGCGCCCTGTGCTGGCTACCCGAATTCTGTCCCCCGCGGGCGATCCCCGTGCCCCTGCCGCGCGCGCCGATGGCGGCGGGCCGGATGGCACCTGGGCTCGAAGCGAGGTTGAAGGTCCACTGGACCATGAAAGCTCCTGAAAACACGAAGTCGCGTCTCGATGGTATCCCCGCGGGGGCGGGGGCGACGGTCCGCCTGACGGGCGGGACAGTCATTGCCAACGGGACGCGACTCCCAGAGGCGCCAACAGTAGGGCCGGCGCCGTGATCTGTCAATAGCGGGCTCAGTGGCCCGCGCTGGTGTCCACCTTGATGCTGAGGCCGCCCGCGCCCGCCTCGAGCCGCACCACTTCACGGCCCTGCTCGTCCCGCACGCGGAGCGAGGCGCCGGTGGAATCGGCGAAGAGCCGCACCAGCTGGCGCCCGAGTTCGTCGTTGACGTTGATGGCGGCGCCGGTCGAGTCGGCGCGGATCTTCACCAGCGACCCCTTCGCGTCGCGCGCCGTGACGTGCACCATGCCGTCGGTCGTGCCCTCCACCTCGAAGGGCTCGCCCTGGCGCAGCTCCGCCTCGTGCCGGCGCGAGACCACGATGGGGCGGTCGAACCCGCCGGGCGTGAAGTGCACCCGGCCCACGGTCACCACCGGCTCGTCCGCGGCCACCGCGCAGCGGAAGCCCTGGTCGATGTCGAAGTCGTTCCCCGTCCCACGCGCGTTGCTGCCCGCCGGGGTGAGCTCGCACCGCGCCAACCGGGTGGTGGCGGCGCCATCCGTCAGGTCCACGTCGAGCGCGGCGTCGAGCAGCTGGCCGTAGCCGGCCCGCTTGAGGGTGAAGGCGCTCATCCGGCCCACCGTGGCGCCATCGAAGACGAAGTCCCGGTGCTGGTTCACGCTCGCCGAGGCCTCGCGCACGGCACCGGTCACGGCGTGCGCCACGGCGTGCTCGGTGGCCACCTTGGCGTGCCGGAACGCCGTGATCCCCAGCATGCCGGTGGCAAAGACCCCGGCGGCACCGAGGCTGATCTTGGTCCAGAGTGCGGTGGTCATGGGATCCCTCCTGACGGGCGTGTCCGCTGCGAATGCGTCCGCTACGGCGGACACGCCGCCCCGGTTTCAGCGTGCGACGGCCCTGCAACGTTGAAACGTCGCCGACGGCACGGGCGGCAATGAACAGGGCCGGCCATGGCCGGCCCGTTTCGGCGATTAAAGCTGCCCGTCCACCCCGAGCTGGTGGAAGTAATGCGTCACCTCCGCCTGGTGCTCGAGCAGCCACTCGATGGAGGGCTCCTGCTTCATGGCCTTCCGGAGCGCCTTGGCCGTCGCCTCGCGGTGGGTCTGGAACAGCACGTTGTGATCGAGGTCGGTGGCGTCCACCACCCCGGGATCGAGCCACACCGACACGATGATGCCGAGGTCGTTGGCCTTTTCCTTGGGGATCTCGCCCGAGCGCACCACGTCCAGCACCGCGTTCGCGATGGCGGCCTGCACCGTGCCCATGAGGATGTTGGTGTAGCGATTGTCGTCCACGGTCACCTTGCTCACCATCAGCGTGGCGGGCTTCACCTGGACGTCGCTGTTGAGGATGGCGAAGACGCGGGTGTGGCCCTTCACCTGGTCGCCGAGGAGCGTGGCGAGGGCGGTGCCGACGGGGCCGTCGAGCTCGCCGATGATCACCTCCGGCTCGGCGGCGGACCACGACGGCTCGGCTTCGACGAGCGCTTCACCGGTGCGGAGGACGATCCGCTGGGACACGGGGAGTTCCTTTCGCTGGGGTCGGACGGCTGCGGGGCGGGAAGATAACGCCCGCCCGCGCTCAGCGCCCGAGCGCCTCCAGCGCCTCGCACGCCGCCTCGGCGCCACGCTCGGCCTGGACCTCGGTGGCCACGGCGGCCGCGCGGCGGTCGTAGCCGGGCTCGCTGAGGAGTCGGCCCAGCTGCTCCGCCACGCGCGAGGCGGTGTAGCGCTTCGGCGCCAGCATCTCCGCCACCCCGAGGCGGGTGAGGCGCCAGGCATGGTCGGGCTGGTCGTGGGCGTGGGGCACCACCAGTTGCGGCCTCCCGGCGCGGAGCGCCTGCGCCACGGTGCCGGCGCCCCCCTGGTGCACTACCACCGCGGCGCGCGGGAAGAGCAGGCTGTGGCGCACCGAGTCGGCCACGAAGACCTCCTCGGGCAGCCGCCCGGCGGGCCGGTTGTCGGGGAATCGCCCGATGAGGAGCACCGCGCGCACCCCGAGCCGGAGCACCGCCTCGAGACTCTCCTGATAGAACGCCCCCGGCGCCCCCACCGCCGAGGTGCCGAGCGTGAAGACGACGGGAGGCGGCCCCGCCGCGAGGAACGCCTCGAGCTCGGGAGGCAGGTGGTCCGCCCCATTCGGCGCGTCGTGGAAGATGGCGCCCGTGCGGGTGACGTGCGGCGGCCAGTCGGGCTGCGGCCCGCCGAGCACGGCGGGGTACATCGCCAGCGTGCCGTGGGGCGAGAACTGGCCCTCGAAGAGCGGCGCCTGCCGCGTGGCGGGGAGGCCGAGGCGCGCGCGCAGGTCGTGAACGGGCTGCTGCCAGCGCGCGGCCATGCGGTGCACCAGCTTGAGGAGCAGGCGGTTCACCCACGGCGTGCGGCTGATGGGGCCGCGGCCCGCGGCGTGGGGGAAGACCGGGAAGTCGTGCACCGAGAAGAACGACACCGGCGACAGGACGCCGGACACCCACGGCAGCCCCCGTCGCTCCGCCACCAGCGGCGCCGGGTAGGTCACTGTGTGCGAGACGATCGCCTCGACGCCCTCCGCCGCCGCGTCCAGCTCCTCGTACCAGCGGGGCACCGCCGGAAACAGCACCTGGTCGAGCAGGTATTCGCCGCCCTTTCGCGGGTCCATCACGCGGCGGATCAGTTCGCGGTCGTCGGGGTTGGCGTCGGGACCCGCGGGGTGGAACTCGATCCCCGCCGCCTCTGCCGTGGCACGGACGGTCGCGAGCGTGGCCAGGACGGGCTCGTGCCCCCGGGCCTTGAGCGCCACGGCGAGGCCGAGGTAGGGGTTCACGTCGCCGTAGGACCCCCAGGTGGCGAGCAGGATGCGCATGCCCGGAAATATGAACGCGGGGCCGGCCCAAGGGACCGGCCCCGCGCGGGTGGAGGAAATCCGCCTACCGCAGGCGCGGCTTGGTGCTCCGCGGCGCGGCCTGGCACTCCGGCCAGCTGGTGGGCACCGGGCGGCGGGGGCCGCTGGTGGTGTCGCGCGCGGCGCGCGCGGCGAGCTCCGCCAGGTTCACGCGCTCGCGCGAGGTGAGCGTGGGCTCCTCGCTGGCCAGGTAGGCGAGCATGGCGGTAAGCGTGGCGTTCCCGCGCAGCTCCTCCCACACCACCTTGTCGTAGGTGTCGCGGTTGGTGTGCCAGGTGTAGTTGCCGTAGTCCCAGCCGTGCGCGCCGAGGCTCGTGGCCGGCAGCCCCCAGCAGGCGAAGGACGCGTCGTCGCTGCCGCCGCCCGAGGGGAAGCCCGGGTTGGTGAGCTGCACCTGGCTCCGGAACGGCTCGGGCACCAGGCTGAGCCAGCTGGCCATCCGGGCCCCGAGGTCCGGAAGCCCCGCCGCACCGGTGCGCACGATGCGGCCGGTGCCGTTGTCCTGGTTGAAGAGCGCCAGCAGCCCCTCGCGCACCTCGGGATGGTCCTCGCTGAAGGCGCGCGAGCCCACCAGCCCGTTCTCCTCACTGGTCCAGTGGCCCACCAGGATGGTCCGCTTCGGATGCGGGACCACCTGTCGCAGGATCCGCATGGCCTCGAGCATCACGATGGTGCCGGTGCCGTTGTCGGTGGCGCCGCTCGAGCCGTCCCACGAGTCGAAGTGGGCCGAGAGCATCACGTACTCGTTGGGCTTCTCGCTCCCGGGAATCGTGGCGACGGTGTTGAAGACCTCCCGCTCGCCGCCCAGCTGGCTCTCGAGGTTGAGCCGGAGCCGGGCGCCCTGGTTCCGCTCCGTGAGGCGGTACACCAGCCCGTAGTCCTCGCACGAGAGCGCCACCGCCGGCGCGCGGGTGTTGTAGGTGTCGAAGATCTCGATGGTGCCCCACGCATCCTTGGGCCGGCTGGTGATGACGCCGGCCACCCCGCCCTGCTCCAGCCGGAGCCCGAGTTCCCCCGTGCCGAGCGCCAGGCTGTAGCCGGTGCCGCGCACGTTGGGGCCCGCCCACTCGCGGCGGACCTGCGCCCGGAGGCTGTCCATGCGGACCTTCTCGTCGGCCGGGGCGTTCTTCTCCCAGTTCTCCATGGGGCGGCAGGTCGGCTGCGGCGCGGCCACCAGCACGAACTTCCCCTTCGCCTGCGGCAGCCACTTCACGAACTCGGTGCTGTCGGTGAAGCGCGGCAGGATCACCGTGCTGGCGTCCAGGTTCTTCCCCCGCGTGCCCGGGCTGAAGCCGAGCATGGTGCCCTCGAGCGTCCGCTGCCGCGGCGCCACCAGGTCGATGTGCGAATGCCCCCGCCGCCACCCCCGCCAGGTGCCCACCCGCTCGTTCTTCGCCTCGATGCCCCAGCCCCGGTAGGTGCGCACCAGCCAGTCGTTCCCGCCCTTCTGCAGGTCGGTGCCGGTAAGGCGCGGGCCGATGGAGTCCAAGAGCACCTGGGCCAGGGGCTCCACCTGCGAGCTGTCCATCCCGAGTGCCCAGATGCGGCGCAGGATCGGATTGTCGGGCGGTGGCGGATTGGGCGGCGAGCGGCGCGGCAACGAGCGCCAGGCCGACCGCGAGGACGCGGGCATGGGTGCGGGGCATTCTTGAAGGCCGGGTTGGGAGGACGGGAGACCGGGCGGGCGCCCGGGGGAATGTCCAAGATACGCGCCCCGGTGGCGGGACGTTGTGGACTGCCCTCGGGATGCCCCCTCCGGCCAATTGCCGCCCCCGGGGATCCGGGTGAACTGTGGAGGATTCACGGCGCTGCCCGCACCTGGAGGTTACGATGGACGCTCCTCGATCCCCCTACCTCGCCCCCGTGGGCACCCTTCTGGCCCATGTCGCAATTCCGGTCGCACAGATGGACCGGATGCTGGCGTTCTATCGCGACGTGCTCGGCCTCGCGGTCGGCGAGGACTCGGAAGCCGGGCTCCCCCTCCTCTCCCCCGGCGGCGACATCCATCACCTCGGCCTGCGGCAGGTGCCCGAAGGGAGCGCCCTGGTGGGCCAGTCGCTGGTGGGGATCCGGTTCCCCCGCCGCGCCGCCCTCGCCGTGGGACTCCGGCGCCTCCTCGACCAGGGCCAGACCCCCCTCGAGGCCCGGCGGCTCGGCACCCGGGAACTGGTGGTGCTCAAGGACCCCGAGGGCAACCTCCTCGAGCTCTTCTGGGAGCGCCCCCACACCGCCTCCACCCTGCCCCCCGCCGAGGGGGAATTCGAGGAGCGCCCGCTGGACCTCGACGCCCTGCTCGCCGAAGCCGGCCACCCGGAGGATGCCACCGCAGGCTCCCCCGCACCCTCCGGCAGCCCCGGCGATCCCACCACCCTAGCCCAGGCCCGGGAGCAGGTCCGCATTGACCAGGCCGTCGAGGAGACCTTCCCCGCCAGCGACCCCGTCTCCGTGGCCATCGACCCCGGGCTCCCCCTCCCCCCACCCCCGCAAGACCCCCGAAGAAAGCCGACCTCGGCCCAGCGATTGAGCCGACCGCCTCGCTCCCCTATTTTCAGCACGCCTTCATGGTCGGCCGCCGACATTTCAGGGTGGCCGACTCACCCAGCCGCGCGCCATCGCGGGCGGGTCCTTCTTTCTCTATCAGGTCAACGACATGGCTCAGGGAGTACTGCCGCCCATCATTCAGGGGGGCATGGGCGTCGCCGTCAGCGACTGGCGGCTCGCCCGGGCGGTTTCCACCCGCGGACAACTCGGCGTCGTCTCCGGCACCGCCATTGATACGGTGCTGGTCCGCCGCCTCCAGGACGGGGACATCGGCGGCCACATGCGCCGCGCCATGGCCGCCTTCCCGGTTCCCGGCGTGGCCGCCGAGGCGCTGAAGCGCTACTTCCTCCCGGAAGGGACGCGCGGCGACAAGCCCTACGCCATGCTGCCGATGTACCGCCAGAAGGTGACCGCCATGCGGAACGCGCTGAGCGTGCTCGGCGCCTTCGTGGAGGTGCACCTCGCCAAGGAGGGACACGAGGGCATGGTGGGCATCAACCTGCTCACCAAGATCCAGATGCCCAACCTGGCCCTCCTCTACGGTGCCATGCTGGCCGGCGTGGACGTGGTGCTGATGGGCGCCGGCATCCCGCGCGAGATCCCGCCGGCGCTCGACCGGATGGTGGAACACCAGCCGGCCGAGCTCCGGCTCGAGGTGGCCGGCGAATCGGCGTCGGCGCCGGAGTTCATCCGCTTCGACCCGATGGAGATCTGGGGCGACACCCCGCCGCCATCGCTGGTGCGGCCGAAGTTCTTCCCCATCGTGGCCAGCAACTCGCTGGCGACGATGTTCGCCCGCAAGGGCGGCGGCAAGATCGACGGCCTCGTCATCGAGGGTCCCACCGCCGGCGGCCACAACGCCCCCCCGCGGGGCGAGCCCACCTTCAACGAGCGCGGCGAGCCCGTCTACGGCCCCCGCGACGAGGTGGACCTCGCCAAGATCGCCGAACTCGGCCTGCCCTTCTGGGTGGCGGGCGGCATGGGCTCGGCGGAGCAGCTGCGCCGGGTGCAGGCGCAGGGCGCCACCGGGATCCAGGTGGGCACGCTCTTCGCCTTCTGCGAGGACTCGGGCCTCAACCCCGAGCTGCGCGCCTCGGTGCTCCGCCGCGCCGCAAAGGCGGAGGTGGACGTGCTCACCTCGGCGCAGGCCTCCCCGACGGGCTACCCCTTCAAGGTGGTGCGCTGGGACGATGATCCGGCGCTGCACCACGACCGCGGCCGCATCTGCGACCTGGGCTACCTCCGCACCGCCTATCGCGAGCCGGACGGCGGCATCGGCTACCGCTGCGCCAGCGAGCCCGAGGACCAGTACATGAAGAAGGGCGGCACGCTGGAGGAGACCGTGGGTCGCCAGTGCCTCTGCAATGGCCTCATGGCCAACATCGGCATGGGCCAGGTGCGGGACAACGGCCTCGAGCCGCCCCTCCTCACCAGCGGCGACGACCTCAAGGCCATCGCCCGGTTCCTGCGCGGCCGCGACAGCTATTCCGCCGCCGACGTGCTGGAGGCGCTGCTGGCGCCGGCCTGAGCCGACGCAACCACGCCACCACGACGGCGGGCGGGCCCCCAAGGCCCGCCCGCTGTTTGTCAGGACGCACGGCATGCCGCGACGGGCTGCCACCTGCAGGATCCGCGCGACGCCGGTTACCCGTTGCCTCGTCAAGCGTGGCGTTCCAGACTGCGGCGCCGCCCACACCTTCCCTCAACCGTCCCACCATCGGCGACACCGCCACCCGCCTCGCCGCCCCTGCCTTGACACCCGGGATAACCCTAGCGGGCCGCTGGGGTTACGGGGTGCATGAAGCCGACGGTCAAGCGGCAAATCCGCCGCCCCTTATGTTTGTGCCACCCGCGGGCCGCCTGTCAGGCATCTCCCCGGGTTCCCGCACACGCAGTCCCGCCCCGCCCGCAAGCCGCCTGGCGTGGCGCCGTCCTGAGCGGCTGGAGGTTGGCCTAACCGCATGACGGATGTCCTGCCCCTCACGGGGTTCCTCCCGCTGGTGTTCTCGCTGCTGGCGCTGGCATTCCTGGTGCTGACCTGGCGCTGGGTGCTCCGGCTCTTCGGCGTGGTGATCGTCCCGGGCACGTCCCTTGGCATCGTGCGCAAGCGCTGGGTGCTCCTGGGCCGCAACCGCACGCTCCCGGACGGCAAGATCATCGCCCTGAGCGGGGAGGCGGGGTACCAGGCGGACACGCTGGCGCCCGGGCTGCACATCGGGCTGTGGCCGTGGCAGTACGAGATCACGATGGTGCCCTTCACGCTCATCGCGCAGGGGCAGCTCGGCGTGGTGGAGGCGTGCGACGGCGCGCCGCTCTCCGGCCGCGTCCTCGGCCGGGCGGTGCAGTGCGATGCGTTCCAGGACGCGCGGTCCTTCCTGACGCACGGGGGCCAGCGCGGCCCGCAGATCGCCATCATCCCGCCGGGGTCGTACCGGATCAACACCGCGCTCTTCACCGTGCGCCTGGTGAAGGTCACGGCCATCCCCGAGGGCAAGGTGGGCATCGTGACCACGCAGGACGGCCAGCCGCTCCCGACCGGCGAGATCGCCGGCCACGAGATCGACGGCCACAACATGTTCCAGGACGGCGAGGCGTTCATCAAGGCGGGCGGCTACAAGGGCCTGCAGGCGCAGGTGATGCTGGCGGGCTCGTACTACCTGAACCCGTTCTTCGCCTCGGTGGAGCTGGCGGACATGACCGAGGTGGACATCGGCCACGCCGGGGTGGTGATCTCGTTCGTGGGCACCGAGGGCACCGACGTGACCGGGGAGGCCTTCAAGCACGGCAACATGGTGAAGCGCGGCGAGCGCGGTGTCTGGATCGACGTCCTCGACCCGGGCAAGTACCCGGTGAACCCCAAGACCACCCACGTGGTCTCGGTGCCCACCACCAACGTGGTGCTCAACTGGGCCACGGGGAAGACGGAGGCGCACAAGCTGGATGCGAAGCTCAGCACCATCACGGTGCGGTCCTCGGACGGCTTCACGTTCAACCTGGACGTCTCGCAGATCATCCACATCCCGCGCTCCTCGGCGCCCAAGGTCATCGCGCGCTTCGGGAGCATGGAGAACCTGGTGACGCAGGTGCTGGAGCCGACCATCGGCAACTACTTCCGGAACGCGGCGCAGAAGTCGGACGCCATCTCGTTCCTCAAGGAGCGCACCCAGCGCCAGCAGGAGGCGCGGCAGCACATCGAGAACGCGCTGAAGGAGTACGACGTGCAGGCGGTGGACACGCTGATCGGCGACATCTCGCCGCCCGACAGCCTGATGAAGACGCTCACGGACCGGAAGATCGCCGAGCAGCAGCGGATCACGTTCGAGACGCAGCAGCAGGCGGAGGCCACGCGGCAGGCGCTGGAGCAGGCCCGCGCGCTGGCCAACACCCAGGCGCAGGTGGTGGACTCGGAGCGGAGCGTGCAGATCGCCGAGTTCCACGCGCAGGCGCTGGTCAAGAAGGCCAAGGGCGACGCGGAGGCGAAGACCACCACCGCCGCGGCCGACGCCGAGGTGACGCAGGTGACGGGCAACGCCGAGGCGGGCCGCATCCAGGCCGTGGGTGAGGCGGAGGCGGCGGTGCTGCAGCGGAAGATCGGCTCGGTGGGCGCGGAGTTCTACGCCGCGATGGACATCTTCGGGAAGCTGGCGGGGAGCAACCTGCGCCTCGTGCCGGAGATCGCCATGGCGGGGCCGCGGCGCGCCACGGGACGGCTGGGCCCTCGAGGCCCTGCCGGCCCAGGAGAAGGCCGATGCCCGCGAACCCGCCCGGGTGCCCGCGCGTGCCCGGAACGGAGCGCGCGGGGGGGGGGCCGGGGGCGGGGGGGCGCGGGGCCGGGGCGGCGGCGCGGGCGGGCGGGCGGCCCCCGGCCGGGGCGGGCCCGGGGCGGTTCTCCCCGCTCCGGCACGCAGCCGGTCACTGCCGGCACTGCCCGTTCGGGTCGGTGACCGGATGGTCGATCACTGGTCGGGCACGCTGGTTGGCCACCCGGAGCCCCAGCGCGCCGATGTAGCGCGCCACCCGGGCGAGATGCGGATACTCGATGAACTGCGGCTCGTCGTTCACCTGGTGGTAATCCGCGTGCCCACCGGTGGTGAAGAAGATGATCGGGATGTTGTAGCGCGCGTACTCGAAGTGGTCGCTGCGGCAGTAGATGTTGGCCGGGTGCCCGTTGGCATCCATCGCGTAATCGAACTTGAGGCCGTGGCGGCCGGCCCGGTTCTCGGCGTCGGCCCAGTCGCCGAGCTGGGTGGAGATCCGCCGGGCACCGACCAGCTGCAGGTAGTCGTCGTTGCCGTGGAGCGGCTCGCCGGCGAGGGTGGTGCCGGTCACGTCCCCGGGGCCGCCGCGGCCGATCATGTCCACGTTGAGCTGCGCCACGATCGAGTCCCGCGGCACCGTCGGGTGGTCGGTGAAGTACGCCGACCCGTACAGGCCCAGCTCCTCGCCGACGTGCCACACGAAGAGGATGGACCGTCGCGGGCGCTCCCGCATCGTGGCGTAGCGCTCGGCGATCTCGAGCACGCCCATCGAACCCGAGCCATCGTCATCGGCGCCGTTGTAGATGGAATCGAGCCGGGCGCTGGCCCCGCCGGTGGCCCGGCGCACGTCGGCGAGGATGCGGTTCACCTCCGCGGCCTGCTCGGCGGTGAGGTCCGGGATGTCGCTCTCGGCGCCGTGCGGGCGGTAGAGATGGTTGATGACGTACTGCGAATCGAAGGCCACCGGCTGGCCCATGCCGACGTGGTCGTTGTGGGCGCCGATGGCCACATAGGTGTTCCGGAGCGCCGGGTCCCGGCCGCGAAGGATGGCCACGACGTTCCGGGCCGGGGTTGGCGACGGCCGCGTCGTGTACGCCGGCGTGCCGGCGACCGGCGTGCCCGCCGCCCCGACCGCGAGCCCCGGCAGGGCGCCGCCGAGGAGTCGCTCGGCCATCGGCCGTGAGACATAGAGATAGGTGGGCACGGCCGGCGGCGTGCCGTCGCGCTGGAGGTACTGGGAGGCCTGCCGGAAGCCGGCCAGGTCCGCCGGCGTCAGGGCCTCGCGTCCCACGACCGCGATCCCGGCGGCATCCGGGTAGCCCCGGTTCACCAGCATGCGGTTCGGGATGCCCGGGGAGTTCCCAGGGATGGTGCCGGAATAGGTGAGCACGACGAGCTTCCCCGCCACGGCCTCGGGCGCGAGGCGGTGGAGGCTATCGGCGAAGTCGCCGCCGTAGACCACCGGGACGCCGGCGATGCTTCGCTGGCCGAGGCCCTGGTCCCGCGGCACGAAGTCGGCCCACACGTGGAACGTGGCGCCGCCGACGGTGAGGGTGCCGGCCGAATCGATGGCGCGCTCCATCCACGGCAGGGTCTGGAAGTAGGTGCCGTTCTCCCCGGCGGGCTCGAGCCCGAGCCGGCGGAGCTCCGAGGCGATGTACTCCACGCCCTTGGCGTTCCCCTCCGTCCCCATGAACCGCCCCTGCATGGAATCGGCGGCGAACCGGTACAGCCGAGACTGGAGGTCCTCGACCGTGATGGCGCCGGTGGTGGGCGTGGGAGTGCGGCTGCTGGGGCGGCTGAGGATGGCCCAGGGATTCTGGGCCGGGGCGGCCTGCGGGGCCTGGGCAGCTGCGGGAAGTGTCAGGCAGGCGAGGAAGCCCGCGAGCGGAACGCGTCGAAGCATGGGATCCATCGGGAGAGGGGGAACAGGACGGCCGGTCCCCCTCAGACGAGGGACGGGACGGCAGGGTTGCAGCGAGGCCGGACCGGGCGGGGCATCTCGGCGAGCGTGGTGCGGAGCGGAACATCGCACCGGACGATGTCCGGCCTTGCCCCTCGTAGCCACCGCGAGCGACGGCCCCTACGGGGACAGCCGCGCGATGCGCGCCGGGATCCCGGGCGATGCGCCGTAGGCCAGCCAGACATCGCGCGAGCCGGGGTCGAAGGCGATGTGCCGCACCACGGCCCCGCGGCTCGGCAGCGGGTAGGTCGTGAACTGCCGCGTGGCCGGGTCGAAGGCGAACACGGCGTCGGCGCCGCTGGTCCCGATCCAGAGCGTCCCCGTGCGGGGCTGCACCCGCACGACGTACGGCACCGCATCGCGCACCGGCATGGGGATGGTCTCGAACCGGTCCGCGGCGGGATCGTAGCGCACCAGGGCATTGCCGGCATACGCCGGGATCCAGAGCACGCCGCGCGCGTCGATGTCGAAGCGCCGGGGCGCGCTCACCGGCGTGGGGAGGTCGCGCACCGTGAACGTGCGCCGTGCCGGGTCGTAGCCGATGATCCGGTTGCCTTGCAGCTCCGACATCCAGATGCGGCCGTCGGGCGCCACCCGCAACTCGTAGGGAATCGGCCCACCGGGGCCGCTGGCCAGGGCGGGATGCGCGGGCACGTCGATGGTGGTCACCCGGCCCGACGGCTCCACGTAGCCGATCTGTTCGGGCGCGCGGGTGAAGTGGCCGTTGAACCACACCCGGCCCTGGCGGTCGGGCGCCAGGCTGTGCGCGTACATGCCGACGTCCCACGAGTCCCACCGCCCGTCCCGCGTCCAGCGCGCCAGGCGGTGGGGATTGCCGAGCACCAGCCAGCGGTCGCCGGCGTCATCGGCCTCGATGGCGCGCGGGTTGGCGCGCTCCACGGGGATGGGGATCTCGGTGAACGCGGTCGCCCCGGGCGCCAGGCTCCACAGCCGGTGGGTGAACATGCCGGTCACGAGCACCCGGCCGCCGGCCTCGATGAGGAGGTCGTGCGGCAGGTCGCTGGAGTCGGGCATGAGGAACTCGGTCACGGTCGCGCCGGCGGGCAGGGGCGCGTCGCAGGTGGCCGCCGGGGTGCGGGCGCCGAGGGCGGCGGTGAGCCAGCGCGCAGTGGCGGCGGGATCGCGCCCGGCCGAGATGATCGGGAAGCGGGTGGTCGCACCGGCGTAGCCCACCATGCGCGTGACGGCGGCTTCCCACTCGGCCCCGGCGCGCGGGACCCCGTCCGGCAATGCCTGGCGTGCGCCGAACTGGTGGCAGTTGGTGCAGTCAATGATGAACTGGCGCTTCTCGGCCCCGTCGGGCAGGAGGGTGAGCCAGTCACTGCTGCGGGCGGGGCACGGCGCGGGACGCGCCGAACGTGCCGGGCGCGGTCGGCGCGGCGCCCAGGGCCAGAACGGCCCCGAGCGTGACGGTGGTGCGGGCACGCATGTGTCTCCTTGAATCACGCTGGGTCGGGGTCTCCTTACGGATTCGCGGGGGCGCGGTGTCGCGAAACCCGCGGAAGAGGGTCGTCGTCGGGTGTCTCCGTTCCCACCCCATGACCATCGCACCCGGACATGCCATGCGGCGTTCCTCCCTGCTGTCCGCCCCGCTCGTCACCGCCGCCCTCGCACTCACCCTGACCCAGGACCCCGGGGGCACCGTGGCCATCCAGCTCACGGGAGCGGAAGCCCCGCCGGGCGGCTGGCGGCTGGTGACGCGGACCATCGAGACCCGCCGCGAGGGCGGCCGTGACTACCTCGCCTTCGTGGGCGAGCCTGACACGGTGGGGATGGCGTGGTCGCCGGCGCTGGCGTTCGCGGACGGGGAGATCGAGTTCGACGTGCGGGGCCGGGACATCCCGGGGCACAGCTTCGTCGGCATCGCCTTTCACGTCCAGGACGAAACCACCTACGACGCGGTGTACCTGCGCCCCTTCAACTTCCGTGCGGCGGATTCCGCCCGCGCGGCCCACTCGGTGCAGTTCGTGTCCGCACCGGAGTTCCCGTGGGACCGCCTGCGCACGGAGCGGACGGGGTGGTTCGAGAAGGCGGTGCCCCCGGCGCTCGACCCCAACGGCTGGATCCACGTGAAGGTGGTCTCGCACGGTCCGTGGGTGGACGTGTTCCTCGACCGGTCGGCGACCCCCGCGCTCTCCGTCGTAAACCCGTCGCCGCACCGGAGCGGGGGCGTGGGCTACTTCGTCCACGGCACGTCGGTAGGCGACTTCCGGGACCTGGTGATCCGGCCGTACACCGGGCCCGCCTGGCGACCCCGCTAGCGCCGCCGTCCTGCCTGGTCCCGAGTCTTTCCCTTCACCTCGCGGTGTCCCGCCATGCTGCTGCCTCGTGCCCTGCTGGTCGCCCTCCTGGTGGTCCCCATGGCGGACGTGCCGGCGCCCGTCGCGATGTTCCGTGGCGGGCCCGCCCACCACGGCGTCTACGCGTCGCCGAGCCCGACGCTGCGCGAGGTGGCGTGGAGGTTCGAGACCAAGGGCATGATCCTCTCCTCGCCCGCCGTGGCGGGGGACCTGGTCCTCATCGCCAGCCGGGACGGCGTGCTCTACGCCGTGGACCGCGCCACCGGGGCCGAGCGCTGGCGCTTCGCGACGGAGGGGCCGGTCGCCTCCTCGCCGGCCACGGCGGGCGGGCTCGTGTTCATCAGCAGCCTCGACGGGCGGATCTACGGGGTTGACCTCGCCACCGGGACGCGGCGCTGGGCCTTCGCGACGGGCGGCGAGCGCCGCTTCACCGCCCCGGGCATCCACGGCGCCATCCCGCGCACCGAGCTGATGGCCGATCCGTTCGACGTCTTCCTCTCCTCGCCCACCGTCGTGGACGGCACCGTCTACATCGGGAGCGGCGACCAGCACGTCTACGCGCTCGACGCCGCCACCGGCACCCTCCGCTGGCGCGTCCGCACCGGCGACGTGGTCCACGCCTCACCGGCCGTGGTGGACGGCACCGTGTACATCGGGAGCTGGGACCGGTACCTCTACGCCCTCGATGCGCGCACCGGCCGGGAGCAGTGGCGCTACGCCACCGGCATCGACACCGTGGACTACAACCAGGTCGGCATCGCCAGCTCCGCGGCCGTTGCCGACGGCATCGTCTTCGTGGGCGCGCGCGACGGGCACTTCCACGCGGTGGACGCCGCCACGGGGCAGGCACGCTGGACCCACGACAACCACGGCGGCTGGACCATCGGCTCGCCGGCGGTGCTCGATGGCGTCGTCTACTTCGCCACCTCCGACGGCCGGCGGTTCAAGGGCCTCGACGCGCGCACCGGCGCCGTGCGGGTTGATCGCGCCAACAGGTCCATCAGCTTCTCGTCGCCGTCGATCGCGGGCGGGGTGGTGTACTACGGGACGTCGGACGGCCATGTCCACGCCTTCGACATCCGCCGGGGCGAGTACGTCGGCGAGTTCCAGACGGACGGCTCGAAGGCCCGGCTCGCGCCGTGGGTGGATGATTCCGGCGTCTTCCGCTCCGGCCGCATGTTCCCCGACCGGACCCTCGACGGCATGATGGTCGGGCTCCGGACCACCTTCAGCGTGGGCTCGGTGCTCTCCTCGCCGGCCATCGCGGACGGCGTCCTCTACGTCGGCAGCACCGACGGCACCCTCTACGCCCTGCGGTAGCGGGGCGCCGCCCTGACGTCCCGGGGCGTCGGGCCCCCGGGGCCGGGACAGGTTCCGGCAGGACCAGAATGACGAGGGGCCGGCGGATGCCGGCCCCTCACCCGTTTCCCACGCCCCTCTCATGCAACCCTCATCCCGGTCTTCGGTCGGCGGCGATATCTTGCCTCCGTGGCACGGCCCCCGTGCCCTGCTCCCTGTCCCGAGCCCCTTTCATGACCGACAACTGGCGTTCCCGAGCCCAGAGTGCCGCCGACGTGGCGGCTCACGTCCAATCCGGCCAGCGTGTGTTCGTGCACGGCGCGGCGATGACGCCCACCCCGCTCCTCGACGCGCTGGTGGCGCGCACCGACCTTGCCGGGGTCCGCCTCTACCACATGCACCTCGAGGGGCGGGTCCCCTTCGCCGCGCCGGGCCTCTCGGAGCGGCTCCGCTCCGTCTCCTTCTTCACCGGGGCGGCGCTCCGCCAGCCCATCGCCGACGGCGACGCCGACTTCATGCCGGTGTTCCTCTCGGACATCCCCGACCTCTTCCTGCGCGGCCACATCCCGCTCGACGTCGCGGTGGTGCAGCTCTCCCCGCCCGACGCGCACGGGCTCTGCACCCTCGGCACCTCGGTGGACTGCGCCAAGGCCGCCGTGGAGACCGCCCGGGTGATCCTGGCCGAGATCAACCCCCGGGTGCCGCGGACCCACGGGAACACCGTGGTGCCGCTGGCGCAGGTGACGGCCTTCACCCTCACCGACCACCCGCTCCACGAGCACCCCCCGGAGCCCGAGACGGAGATCGAGGGCCGCATCGGCGAGCTGGTGGCGTCGCTGGTGGAGGACGGCAGCACGCTGCAGATGGGCATCGGCGGCATCCCCGACGCGGTGCTGGCCCGCCTCCACGACAAGCGCGACCTGGGCGTCCACACCGAGATGTTCAGCGACCGCCTGCTGGACCTCATCGAGGCGGGCGCCGTCACCAACCGCCACAAGGTGGTCCACCCCGGCCGCACGGTGACGAGCTTCATCGCCGGCACGCACCGGATCTTCGACTACGTCAACGACAACCCGCTGGTCGAATTCCACCCCTGCAACCGCACCAACGACACCGCACTCATCCGGAAGAACCCCAAGGTGGTGGCCGTCAACTCGGCGATCCAGGTGGACCTGACGGGCCAGGTCTGCGCCGACAGCCTCGGGCACCGGATCTACTCGGGGATCGGCGGGCAGATGGACTTCATCCGGGGGGCCGCGCTCTCGCCGGGCGGGAAGCCGATCATCGCGCTGCCGTCCATGGCCGCGCGCGGCACCATCTCCCGGATCACCCCGGCGCTGTCGGCCGGGGCCGGCGTGGTCACCACGCGCGGGCACGTGCACTGGGTGGTGACGGAGTACGGGATCGCGAGCCTGCACGGGAAGACCATCCGCGAGCGCGCGGAGGCGCTGATCAACATCGCCCACCCGGATGCGCGGGCGGAGTTGAGGCGGGACGCCGGGCGGGTGCTGGGGCGCATGTGAGCCACGGCCGGCAGGCCGGCCAATTGACTCCCTGCCGGGGGGGGGGGGGGGGGGGGGGGGGGGGGGGGGGCCCGCCGTGGCTCGGCGGCCCCGAACGCAAACGGCGGGGTCCCGTGGGGACCCCGCCGTCTGGCGCGGCCCGTGGGCCGCGCCTACGACCGTGGAAGAACGTCGATTACTGGACCGCGTTCATCATGTCGAAGATCGGCAGGTACATGGCCACCACCATGCCGCCGACGATGACGCCGAGGACCACGATCATCATGGGCTCCATGAGCGAGAGCAGCGCGCCCACGGCCACGTCCACCTCTTCGTCGTAGAAGTCCGCGATCTTGGTGAGCATCTCGTCCAGGCCGCCCGTCTGCTCGCCGACCGCGATCATGCTGATGACCATGGGCGGGAACACCTTGGACTTCTCGAGCGGCGCCGCGATGGTGTCGCCGCCGGCGATCGAGTTGCGGCTGGCCATCACCGCGTCGTGGATCACGCGGTTGCCCGCCGTCTTGGCGGTGATCTCGAGCCCGTCCAGGATCGACACGCCGGAGCTGATCAGGGTGCCGAGCGTCCGGGTGAAGCGGGAGACCGCGGACTTCCGCAGCATGTCGCCCAGCACGGGGGCGTTCAGCAGCATCTGGTCCAGCCGCAGCCGCCCGTCGGGCGTCTTGTAGTACTGCTTGATGGCGTAGACGATGCCGCCGATGATCAGGATGAGCGCCCACCAGTAGTTGATCAGGAAGTCCGACATCGCGATGACGATGCGCGTCGGCAGCGGCAGCTCCATGTTGACGCTGGCGAACATCTTCTGGAACGTCGGGATCACGAAGATGAGCAGCACCGCCACCGCGATGCCGGCCACGCTGAAGATGACGCCCGGGTACACCATGGCGCCCTTCACCTTCCGGATGAGCGCGTCGCTCTTCTCGAGGAAGGTGGCGAGGCGCATCAGGATGGTGTCCAGGATGCCGCCCGCCTCGCCGGCCGCCACCATGTTGACGTAGAGGTCGGTGAAGGCCTTGGGGTGCTTGCTGAAGGCGTCGGCCAGGGTGTGGCCGCTCTCGACGTCGAAGACCACCTGCTTGGTGACGTCGGCCAGCGCCGCGTTCTCGGTCTGCTTGGCCAGGATGTCCAGCGACTGGACCAGCGGCAGGCCCGAGTTGATCATCGTGGCGAACTGCCGGGTGAAGATCACGATGTCGCGGGTCTTGATGCCCTTCTTGCCGAGCGCGCCGAAGGAGAGCTGCTTGGGCTGCTCCCGGACGTTCACCACGATCATCTTCTGCTGCTTGATGTGCTTCAGGACCTCGTCCCGGTTGGGCACGTCCAGCGTGCCCTTCAGGATCTGGCCCGTGCTCGCGTTGCGGGCGGTGTACTCGAAGACCGGCATGCGTGGCTCCTCGTCCGGTTAGCGGCGGGCGGCGGGACGGCCCGCCTTGGGATCGACCGTGCCCATTTCCTGCTCCTCCAGCGGCGTCTCGCCGCACATGCGCAGGAGCTCGTTGGGGTCGCCGGAGGCCCGGAGGCACTCCTCGAGCGTCACCTCGCGGCTCATGTACAGCTGGAAGAGGGAATCATTCATGGTCTGCATGCCGTGCTTCTTGCCCGACTGCAGCGCGGAATAGATCTGGTGGACCTTGTCGTCGCGGATCAGGGCGCGGATGGCCGGGGTGCAGACCATCACCTCGCACGCCATGGCGCGGCCGCGGCCCTTGGCCTTCTGCAGCAGCGTCTGCGTGATCACGCCCTCCAGCACGAACGCCAGCTGCGCCCGCACCTGCGTCTGCTGGTTGGGCGGGAAGACGTCGATGATGCGGTTGATGGACTCCGCCGCCGAGTTGGTGTGCAGCGTGGCCAGGGCCAGGTGGCCCGTCTCGGCGATGGTGAGGCACGCGGAGATGGTCTCGAGGTCGCGCAACTCGCCCACCAGGATCACGTCCGGGTCCTCGCGCAGCGCGTACTTGAGCGCGTTGGAGAAGCTCTTCGTGTCCGTCCCCACCTCGCGCTGGTTGATGATGCAGCCCTGGTGGCGGTGGATGAACTCGATCGGGTCCTCCACCGTGATGATGTGGCCCTTCCGCTCCTTGTTGATCTTGTCGAGCACCGCGGCCAGCGTGGTGCTCTTGCCCGAGCCCGTGGGCCCGGTGACGAGCAGCAGGCCGCGCGGCTTCTCGGCCAGCTTGGAGATCACCGGCGGCAGCCCGAGGTCCTGGAAGGTCCGCACGTTGAACGGGATCATCCGGACCACCATCGCCACGCAGCCGCGCTGCTTGAACACGTTGCCGCGGAAGCGCGCCAGGTTCTGGATGCCGAAGCTGAAGTCCAGCTCGTCCTCGGTCTCGAAGCGCTTCTTCTGGTTCTCGGTGAGCACCGAGTAGGCCAGCGAGAGGGTGTCCTTGGGCGTCAGCACGTCCGGCGCCGCGGCGCTGACGATGTCGCCGTCGATGCGCAGCTTGGCCCGCTCGCCGGCGGTGATGTGCAGGTCGGAGGCGTCCTTCTCGATCATCTCCTCGAGCAGGGCCCGGAGGTTGATGGTCATGCGGCGGTCTCCTTCACGACTTCCTCGAGGGTGGTGACGCCCTTCTCGATCTTCTTCATGCCGTCCATGCGCAGCGTGAGCATCCCTTCGCTCACGGCCAGGTCGCGGATCTCCGCCACCGACCCGCCGCGCAGGATGCAGCGCCGCAGCTCGGGGCTCAGCGCCATCACCTCATACAGGCCGGCGCGGCCCTTGTAGCCCGTGCCGTTGCACACCTCGCAGCCCGCCCCGCGCATGAACGTCAGCTGGCGCAGCACCGCGGGGTCGCCCAGCGTCTTGAGCTCGAGGTCGGTGTAGGTGTGCGGGCCCTTGCACTCCTTGCAGATCCGGCGCACCAGCCGCTGCGCCACCACCAGGTTCACCGCGCTCGACACGTTGAAGGCCTCGATCCCCATGTCGATCATGCGGGTGATGGTGCTCGGCGCGTCGTTGGTGTGCAGCGTGGAGAGCACCAGGTGCCCCGTGAGCGCCGCCTTGATGGCGATGCCGCCGGTCTCGAGGTCCCGGATCTCGCCGATCATGATGATGTTCGGGTCCTGCCGCAGGAACGCCTTCAGCGCCGCCGCGAACGTCAGCCCGATCTCGTTCCGGACGAGCACCTGGTTGATGCCCATCAGGTTGTACTCCACCGGGTCCTCGGCCGTCATGATGTTGGTCTCGATGGTGTTCACCCGAGACAGGGCCGAGTAGAGCGTCGTGGTCTTCCCCGAGCCCGTGGGGCCGGTGACCAGCACCATCCCGTACGGGTTCAGGATGGCGCGCATCAGGTCCTCCTCCGCCTTCGGCTCGAACCCGAACTTCTGCAGGTCGAGCGTCAGGTTCCCCTTGTCGAGGATCCGGAGCACGATCTTCTCGCCGTAGATGCAGGGCAGCGTCGACACCCGGAAGTCGATGACCCGGCTCCCCATCTTCAGCTTGAGGCGCCCGTCCTGCGGCACCCGGCGCTCGGCGATGTTCAAGGCCGAGAGGATCTTGATGCGGCTGGTGAGCGCCGCCTTCATCTTGATGGGCGGCTTCATCACCTCGAGCAGCGAGCCGTCGATGCGGTAGCGCACCCGGATCTCGTGCTCGAACGGCTCGATGTGGATGTCCGAGGCCCCGCGCTTCACCGCGTCCGTCAGGATGCCGTTGATGAGCTTCACCACCGGCGCGTCGTTGATCTGCGCCTGCGTGGCCGCCTCGTCCTCCTGGTCCTCCACTACCTCGACGTCCGACTCGCCCAGCTCCTCCATGTCCTTGAGCAGCGTCTTGAGCTGCTCCTCGGAGGACTCGTAGTGCTTCTCGATCAGCGCGCGCAGCGTGTATTCCCCGGCGATCACCGGGAAGAGGTCGAAGCGCGTGATGAACTTGAGGTCGTCGAGCGTGCCGCTGTTGGTGGGGTCCGCCATCGCCACCGTCAGCGTGCGGCCCTCCCGCTTGAGCGGGAGCACCACGTGCTTCAGCGCGAAGTCCGCGGGGACCATCTTGAGGATCTTGGGGTCCACCTCGAAGCGCGTCAGGTCCACTGCCGGCATGCGCGACTGGCGCGCCAGCACCTTGGTGACCTCGAGCTCCTGGACCAGTCCCAGCTTCACCAGGACATAGCCCAGCCGATGACCAGACGACTTCTGCTCGTTCAGGGCTGCGGTCAGTTGCTCCCGCGTGATCAGCCCTTCACGAATCAGAATGTCGCCCAGCCGGTCGCTTCCTCCGGCCGCTGCAGTCGCCATCGTTCCGCTAACGCTGGATTGTGAAGTGGGGCAACGGTTTAGGGCACCTGATTCAAAGTAGGCTGTGAGGGGAGGGTGTCAAGGGATACGATCACCCCGGAGGAGGGGGTCTGCCTCGCACCGCCGGACCATCACCTCCCAAGGTATCGGGTTGCGAGGCAAGGAGTTGAAACGGCCGGGAACCACGCAGGTCTCAGGGCGCAAGGCGGTCGCGGATCCGGGCCAGCGTGGCCGGACCGATCCCCGGTACCCGCACCAGGCTGTCCACCGCCGCGAACGCCCCATGCCGCTCCCGGTACGCCACGATCCGCGCCGCCAGCCCCGGCCCGATGTGCGGGAGCCGCGCCAGCTCCTCGGCGGTGGCGGTGCTGAGGCGCACGAGCGGGCCGTCCGCCGCCGGAGCCCCCTTGCCCGGGGCCAGCAGCACCAGGGCACCTCCCCCTGCCACCGCCGCCCGGGGCGTGCCGGAGAACCGGACGTGCGGCTCGAGCCGCGCCAGCAGCCCCGGCCCGACCCCGGGCACCGCGTCCAGCGCCGCCAGCGACCCGAACGGCCCATGCGCCTCCCGCCAGGCCACGATGGTCCTGGCGAGGGTCATCCCCACCCGCGGCAGCCGGGTGAGTTCCGCTGGCCCCGCACGATCCACGTCGACCCGCTCCCCGGCGGCCAGCGGCCGGCCCAGCGCCCGGCTCGAGTCGCGATGCGCGCCCGGGGAGGCCACCGGAAGCGCCGGGAGGAGGCTCACCGCCCCGGGCGCCTGGTCCGGCGCCGCCCGCCACAGCCGGAGGCCCTGCCCCGCCACCGCGAGGCCGAGGAGCAGGAGTACCGCGCGTCGCTCGCCCGTCATGCCCCACCATAACGAGGCCGCCCCGCATCCCCGGTATCCGGGTGATGCGGGGCGGGATCATTCCAACGCGCCGGCGCTAGGGCTGGGGCTTCTGCAGCCGGATGAGCGCCATGCCCACGTCGCCGATCACCTGCAGGCTCCGGTCGCTCACCTTGCCGAGGGTGTCTTCCGGGGTGTGCCACCAGGCGTGGCCGGGGCCGTAGTCGAAGTCCACCACGTCGATGGCCTTGATGCCGGCCTTCTGCAGCTCCACGTGGTCGTCGGTGATGGTCAGGCCGGGCTTGTTCACGAACACCGAGTCGTAGCCCAGCAGCTTCGCCACGTCCCAGACCCGCTTCACCACGTCCCCGGCGGCGAGCAGGCTGTTTCCCTCCTGCTTCACCTGCAGGTCCCGGTCGCCAATCATGTCGAAGAGGACGGCCCACTGGGGCCGGGGGCCCTCGGGCTGGTTGCGCGCGTAGTGCCGGGAGCCGATCAGCACGTCGTTCGGCTCCTTGGCGAAGTCGCCGAAGTCCTCGCCGTCCACGAACAGCAGGTCCACCCCGATGCCCGGGGCGCGGGCCTTGAGCGCGTCGGCCATGCCGAGGAGCACCGCCACGCCGGAGGCGCCGTCGTTGGCGCCGGGGACCGGGCGGGCCTTGTCGCCCCGGTAGGTGTCGTTGTCGGACATGGGCCGGGTGTCCCAGTGCGCCAGGAAGAGCACCCGGGTCGGGGCGGCGGGCTGGAAGCGGGCCAGGAAGTTCCGCAGCGGCAGGGTGTCGCCCCTGGCCGTCACGTGATTCCACGCCTGCACCACCACCGTGTCGGCGCGCGCGTGGAGCAGGCTGTCCAGCCAGGCGGCGGTGCGCTCGTGCCCCGCCGTCCCCGGGATGCGGTAGCCGAAGCCCACCTGCTGCTCCAGGTAGCGGTAGGCGGTGGCGCCGTCGAACTCGCGCGGCGGGGCGGTCTCGCCCTGGCAGGCGAGGGTGAGGGCGAGGAGCGGGAGGAGGGCGCGCATGGCGGGAAAGAAAGGGGGGCGGCCCGCCCCGCGCCAGAGCCGGGGGCTAGCGGTAGTCGCCGGAATAGAGGGAGAGCTGGAACGCCAGCGTGAGGATCAGCTGCGACACCTTGCGGTTGAGGTGCCTGGCCTCGTTCACCGCGTAGGAGAACTGCAGGCCGCCGCTCATGCTGGCCAGGAGGTCGGTGTCGAAGCTGGCGCGGTACTCCTCGCGCCGGGTGTCCTGGATGGTGAGGCAGCCCGAGGTCACGCCCGCCTGGTTGAGGCAGGTGACCGACTTGGAGCGGGTGGTGGAGAGCTGGCCGCGGACCATCTTCTGCGTCCGGCTCACCGGAGCGCGGCAGCGGGAAGCTGTGGGAGAGGGCCAGGTTGAGGTCGTTCTGGCTGGTCTCGGTGCTGCGGCCGTTGCCGTCGCGCGTCTGGAAGAACTTGCTGAGGGAGCCCGACAGGTTCATCCCGTTCCGGAAGGTGAGCGAGAGGTCGGGCGTCAGGTTGCGGGAGTACACCGCCGTGACCACCGGGGCCCCCGCACTCGGCGTCTCCGTCCGGCCGCTGGCGGTGCGGAAGTTGGCCCCCACGCTCACCAGCGCCACGGGGCCCTTCCGGAGCGTCCGGACCAGGCGCGCGTTGCCTCGCGGCCACTCCTGCTGGAACGACTGGGTGACGAAGAACGTCCCCGCCGAGCGCTGGTAGCGCGCGCTGCGGGTGCGCTGGTAGCTCAGGTTGAACGTCAGCCCGAAGGGCAGGTCGAAGCCGGAGCCGAAGGTGGTGGACTTCACCTCGGAGGCGGCGATGGCCTGCTCGCCCTCGTGGACCAGGTAGTCGTCGCGGCCGCCCAGGCCCAGCTGGAAGCCGAGCCCGGGGTCGAAGGCCGCGAGGTCCCAGGTGCCGGTCCGCGTCAGGCGGTCGGCGATGTCGAACGGCCGGATGCGGCGGCTGGCGCGGGTGACGGCGCTCGAGTCGCCGAAGAGCGCGGTGGCGATGGCAAAGAAGTCCACCGCCGCCCCCACCTCGGAGGTGCGGGTCTTGTTGAGCGTCTGCGGCAGGATGAAGGCGCCCGCGCTGTCGCCGTCCTCGCGGACCGGGTTCCGGCTGGTGAGGCTCCGCGACAGGATGAACCCGCTCGACGTGATGTACCGCGGCCGCAGCCAGCGGGTGAGCCTCGGCGTGAGCCCGAGCGTCGTGGTGAGGGAGCGGTCCCGCTCTACCCCCACGTCCATCCCGAGGAAGCTCCGCCGCTCTGCCTGGGCCAGGCGGCCCAGGGCGGTGGAGTCGGGATACTGCCGCAGGTCGCGGGTGCTGGCCAGGTCGGCGCCCAGGTTGAGCATGCCGAGCGGGTCCCAGCTCACGCCGGCCGAGTTGCGCCAGGTGTGGGTCAGGGAGTTGACCACCCGCGCCGTGTCGAGCGCGGTCACCACCGGCACCGAGAAGCTGAGCAGCTCGCTCTCGCTCCGCACCAGCCCGCTGGAGAGCCGCAGCGAGGAGGGGGCCAGCGTCACCCGCGCGGTGCGGAGCCCGTCGCCGGCGGCGGTCTTCCGCAGGAAGGCGGGGAGCGCGTCCACCAGCCCGCCGAGACCGAGGCTCACCCGGGTGGGCCCGGGGACCAGCGTGTAGCTGGCGGCCAGGTTCCGCGACGTGGTGGTGGCCTGCGACAGCTCGCTGGTGGCGTTCCCGTGCGAGAAGGCCGCCGAGAGGCTCATCGGGTCGAGGAGCCCGCGCACCAGCCACGACTTGCCCCGCTGCGTGCGGCGCAGCGCGATGGACCAGTCGAGGTTGTCGGTCCGCGGCTGGCGCACGTTCCGCAGGTCCGACCGGAGCACGTCGGTCCCCCCGAGCAGCTCGGCCGCCACCGCGGTGCGCGAGTAGTTGACCGAAACGGGCACCGCCACGCCGAGCGCCGTGGGCAGGAAGCGGTCGGCGTTGAGCGCGGTGCCGGCGGTGAAGGTCCCCTGCGTCTGGTAGGTGGGCTCGCTGCCGATCTGCTGGAAGCGCCCGTCGCGCCGGGTATAGGAGAAGCTCAGGTCGCCCACGTTGGAGCCGACGAGGCGCGCATCGACCGCCATGGCGGCGCCCACGGTGGAGATGGGCTCGAGCAGGCGCAGGTCGTCGATCCACACCTCGGTGGAGTCGCTCGGGTCCAGGGTGCCGGCGCGGTAGATGCCGACGGCCACCTCCTGCACCGCCGCCAGGTTGGGCGGCGTCACGGCGGGGTTCTCCACGTACACCAGGTAACCGCCGTCGCAGGCCACGTAGGCAATGGAGAGTGGGTCGCCGCCGCAGGCCACGCGCTGGGCGCTGTCGGCGGGGAGGCCCTGCAGGCGGCGGGTCTCGAGCTGGGCGCGGAGCTCGCGCCACTTCTCGAGGTTCACCTGCATCTCCGGGTTCCAGGTGGTGGTGCGCGCGGGCTGCGAGTACTGGTAGAAGTTGCGGGGATCGCTGCCCACGCGGACGTAGGCGCGGAAGTCGTCGTTGTCCCAGCCGGCGCCGCGCCCGCGCGCCCAGAGGCGGAGCTCGCGGTAGCGGAGCAGGTTGCGCGACCCGCTCGGGAAGCGCAGGTAGCCCTCGGCCCGGTCGCCGAGCTGGAGGCCGGTGCCCACGATGCGGAGCGAGCGCTCGTTGACCACCGTCCCGAACTCGTCCCGCGAGCCGCCCCGGCGGTCCACCCCGCCCCGCACGCCCGGCGGCGAGGTGTAGCCCAGCTCCACGTTCTCCGTGGACACGGTGGTGACCAGCACCTCGCCGGTGGGGTTGGCCGTGCTGCCGGCCAGGCCCTGCACCGGGCGGCCGCTGCGCCGCACCCAGCTCGAGCCCAGGAACCGCATCCGCCCCAGCGCAAACTGCGCCTTGATGTCGGGCCCGCCCTGGTCCGGCTCGCCCACCACCGTGAGGCGGAGGTGCTTCACCAGGCGGATGTTGGGGGTGCCGAGGGTGGCGTCGGGCGTGCGGAGCGGGATGCGGTAGAGCACCCAGCCGCCGATGCCTGACGTGGTGGTGACGCCGCGGCGCACGAAGTACCGCGTGGTGTCCCGGACGTCGATCACCCAGCGGAGGGTGTTGTCGGTGGCGCCCGCCGCGTCGAGCCGGTTGTCGCCGTCGAGGTCCTCGGCGTCGAGCACGCCGTTGCCGCGGCTGCAGCGGGCGTCGAGGTCGCCCCAGGGGATAGACGAGCACCGAGCCGCTCAGCTGGCGGGAGCAGAGCGAGGGCTGGAACTCCGTGCTGCCGTTCACCACCAGCGAGTCGGGGCGGGCGCCGAGGATGCCGTTGTCGTCGGTGGCGGCGTTGAAGGTGCCGAGGAGCGGGTCCGCCTCGCTGTCGAGCCGGCCCACGCCGGTGGCGTGGCGGCCGGCGTAGAGCGAGTCGCTGCCGCTGATGGTGGCGCTGTCCGGCGCAAAGGCCAGCGCGTCCTCCCCCACCTCGCCCAGGTCCAGCACCAGCCGCACCCCCGCCGCCTCGGCGCTCAGGCTGTCGTTCTGGTACACCCAGAACTCCAGGAACTCGTTCCGCGTCAGGTCGGTGCCGGTGACGCTGAGCGGCGTCGTCATGGAGCGCCAGCGCGGCTGGTTGGGCCGGGCGGGCAGGGTCCAGCGCAGGGTGTTGTTGCGGCGCGTCTGCCCGCCCGAGGTGTCGGGGTGCAGCGCCAGGTAGAGGATGGTCTCGAGCTGGTTGCCCTGGCCCGCCACCTGGAGCTGGGGGTCGATGTCGCCGGCGCGGAGCTGGTTGCTGCCGTTGGAGATCAGGTTCTGCCAGGTGAGCTGCACCGCGTCCGCCGTGTCGAACACCACCCCCACCACCTGGTCCACGCCGTCGGTGTAGCGCGGCACGTTGCCGAGCTGCCAGGCATTCTCGCGCAGCGAGATGGGGAGGCCGGGGTCGCCCTCGAAGGACTCGAGGTAGGCCTGGCCCGAGCGGTTGGGGTCGGGGCGTGAGAGCGCCAGCTCCGCGTTGATGTCGAGCCGCGACGGCGCCGTGCTCGGCGCGGTGGTCAGCCGGTTGAGGAAGCGGGTGACGGCCTCCGGCTTGAAGCGGAGGTCGGTGGTGATGCCGCCCATGAGCTGGGCGCTGGCCTCGAAGCCGAGCTGCGGGCGGTTGAAGGCGCTCTGCTCCACCTGGTACACGCCCACCAGGTTGATGCCGCCCACGTCGCCGAGGGCGTACCGGGTGGCCAGGCCGTAGATCTGCGTCGGCGCCACCGCGAAGATGCCGCGCTCCTCGAAGCGCGCCTGCACCGTGCCGCCCTGCTGCCCGAACAGCTGGCGCGGGTTGGTGAAGGTCACCTTGCCGAGGTCGTAGTTGATGGTGTAGTCGATGTCCCGCTCCAGCCGCCGGCCGTTGTAGGTCAGCTGGTCGCTGCCCGAGCGGATCTGGAGCGCCCCCAGGTCCAGCGTGGTCAGGTCGCCGCTGGAGGTGGTGGTGTACTGCAGCCGGAACACGAACTTGGCCGGCGGCCCCTCGGTGAGCAGGAGGTAGCCCGGCGTGGCGTACACCGAGTCGTTCCGCTCGGCCGGCGTCAGGACGGTGCCGTCGCCGAAGGGCTGCAGCGTGGGGAAGACGATGTAATGCTCCGGCAGCACCAGCGACGCCGTCGGGTCCTGGGTGCGCGGGAAGAGGCGGTCGGCGGCGTTGAAGGTGTTCGGGTCGTTGGGCGTGGCCAGGCCGAACGCCGCGAGGTAGGTCCCCGCCGGGTTGCCGAGCGGCTTCTCCGAGCGGTTGAGCGTGAGCCCCACCTTGAGCGTGCTCAGGTTGAGGTCCCCGCCGGCCACCACGTAGATGTTGCGGAGCTCGTGCCGGAAGGTCTCCCGGGTGTTGGCCACCCGGGGCTCCACGATGAGCCGGAGCGTGTCGGCCGGCGGCTGGCCCGCGCCCACCGGGGTGTCCTGCGCCGGGAAGGTGCCCACGAAGCCCGTGGGCGTCTCGTAGCTCACCGCCAGGTATTCGTTCTCGTCCAGCCGCTGTGTCAGGCCGATCCACAGCGCGCTCGGGTCCACGTAGTAATCGGTGTTCGGGACCAGCAGCTCCCACTGCGCCGTCACCCGCTGCGTCGGGTCGGCGCCGAGCGCCACGGCGGTGATGCCGCCCAGGTTCGGGTTGGTCCCCGCCCGGCTCGCCGGCCGGTAGCGGTACACCCGGAGGGCGCTGGTGCTGAGCGGCGCCTCGGCCGGTGGTGCGACCCCCGCCAGGTTCAGGACATCCAGCCGGGGGTACCCGGTGATGGTGGCGGGATCGGGGACCCAGAAGAAGCGGCGCGCCTCGTAGTCGAGGTCCCGCGCCTCGCGGTCCTGCGGCTGGGCGGCGCTGGTCCCCACCTGGTAGCGCCGGTCCGCGATCTGGCTCCCCTCCTGCGTGGCCGCGAGCGCCTGCACCTCGAGCGCGCCCACCTGCACCGTGGCGTTGACGCCGAAGTTGTTGGCGGGGATGGCCGCCGTGAGGTAGCGCGACGGGGGCGGCCGGAACGTCACCGTGCCCACCTCCACCCGGCGCACGATCTCGTTCTCCAGCCCCTCGTAATAGATGAGGAGGTTGTTGCGGGCGTTGAAGTCGCGCTCGGTGTCGTAGTCCACGTCCACGTGCAGCCGCTGGCCGATGAGCCCGCCGGCGCGCATGGAGAGGTAGGTGTCGAGGCGGGGCGCCTTGAAGCCGCCGCTGCGGCAGCCGGAGGAGAGGTCGAGATACTGCGCCGCGGTGCAGCGGTGGTTCTTGACCCGCTCGGTCCGGATCTCGAGCCGGCTCTGCCCGTCGATGTTGAGGTCGGCGTAGCGGCGGGAGAGGCCGAGCACGCCGTCGCGGCGGGTCACGGTGTCCTGCACCTCCACGGCCCGCCGCCCGTACAGCCGGCGGAGCCGCGTGGCGGTGAGCAGCGCCTGCTGGGCCGAATCCACGGCACGCGTCAGGCGGGCCTCCCAGCGCGCTCCGGCGGCCGCCGGCCCAGGACGGGGACCGGCGAGCCAGGGGCTCGTCACGATGGGAGGCTCCCGCAGCTCGAAGGACGGCTGGGTCCGGAAGCGGATCCACCCGGGCAAGCTGGAATCGGCCTGCGCCGCGAGGGACGCGGGGACGATGACGAGGAGCGCCAGGAATGCGAGGGCGCGCACCAGGGGACGTGCAGGGATGGGACGACCTGTGACCGTCGGGCTTGTAGGCGTGGGACGCCGGGAATATACTGGCCGTATCTGGGGCTCACAACTCATTACGCCACGGAGACTTCGCGCGCGTGCGCCTGCTCGATCGCTACCTGCTCCGCCAGTTCCTCTCCCCCCTCGTCTTCGCCTTCATGGCCATGACGAGCATCATGCTGCTCAACCAGATCGCCCGCCGCTTCGGGGCGCTGGTGGGGAAGGGCCTGCCGTGGTCGGTGATCGGGGAGGTGTTCCTGCTCTGCCTGCCGTTCATCATTGCCATGACGCTGCCCATGGCCGTGCTCGTGGCCATGCTCTACACCTTCAGCCACCTGGCGGCCGACAGCGAGATCACGGCCATGCGCGCCAGCGGCCTCTCGGTGGCCCAGCTGGTGCGCCCCATGGTGGTCGCCGGGCTGCTGATCACGGGGCTCAACTTCTGGTTCACCGACCAGGTCCTCCCCGAGTCCAACGCCCGGCTCCGCAACCTCCTCATCAACATCCAGCGCAAGAAGCCCACGCTGGAGATGCGGGAGCAGGTCATCAACGAGATCCCGCCGAGCGGCCTCTTCCTGCGGGCCAGCCGCATCGACGCCAGCTCGGGGCGGCTCCGGAGCGTCACCATCTACGACATGGCCGGCACCGACAGCCGCCGCGTCATCTACGCCGACAGCGGCGTCATGGGCTTCGCCAACGAGGGGACCGACCTGCAGCTCAAGCTCTGGAGCGGCGCCATCCACGCCTTCAAGCAGACCGACGACGCGCTGCTCCAGGTCACCGGCTTCACCACCAACACCATCCTGGTGAAGGACGTCTCCAACCGGCTCGACCTCGAGGCCAATGACGGCGTCCGGGGCGACCGCGAGATGAGCACCTGCGAGATGATGGAAGTGGTGCGCGGCGCGCAGCACGAGGTGGCGCTGGCCCGGGACCGCCGCACCGCCGCCGCCGAGCGCGACGTGCGGTCGCTGCTGGCCCTGCCGGCGGCCGGGGCGCGGGCACGTCCCGCCATGGAACCGCTGCCCCGCTACTGCCTGGCCTTCCGGGCCCTGGCCCGTCGGTTGGGGACGGACAGCGCCGCGGCGGACACACAGGCCACGAGCTACGACGACATCCTGGCCCAGCCCGCCCCCGCGCCCGAGCCGCTCCCCCAGGCCGAGTTTGCCAAGCCCCGCCCCGGCAGCGAGCCGCTCGACCGCCCGCTCCGCACCCGGCTCCGCAACGAGCTCTCCCCCGAGGACTCCGCCGAGCTCGCCGCCCCCAGGCGGGCGCCCATGGCGCTCCCCACCTGGGCGGAGGTGGCCAGCGCCCGCGACGAGATCAAGGCCAGCACCAACCGCGGCAACCAGTACCTCGTCGAGGTCCACAAGAAGTGGGCCATCAGCGTCGCCTGCCTCGTCTTCGCCATCGTGGGGATCCCGATGGCGCTGCGCTTCCCGCGGGGCGGCATGGGGCTCGTCATCGGTGGCGGGCTGGCGGTGTTCGCGGTGTACTACGTGGGCCTCATCGCCGGCGAGGGGCTCGGCAACAAGGCGGTGGTGCCGCCCTGGGTGGCCATGTGGGCGCCCAACATGATCTTCGCCAGCGCGGGCCTCATCGGCCTCATCCGCGTCAACAAGGAAGCGGGCTCCACCCGCGGCGGCGACCTGGCCGAGCTCTGGGACGGCCTCAAGACCCGGCTCCGCCGGCGGAAGAAGGCCTGACGTGCGGCTCCTCGACCGGTACGTGCTGCGCTCGTGGCTGCTCATCTTCGTGCTCACCGCGCTCGGCTTCCCGGTGGTGTCGATCATGATCAACATGACCGACAACCTGGAGCGCCTGCTCGACCGCGGCCTCAAGATGCCCGAGATCGTGGTGAGCTACGCCTACGCCCTCCCCGAGAACGTCTTCCTCGTGATGCCGGCGGCGGTGCTCTTCGCCACCGTGTTCACCGTGGGGAACCTGGGGCGCTACTCGGAGCTCACCGCCGCCAAGGCGGGCGGGCAGAGCTTCTTCCGGCTCACGCTGCCCATCTTCGTCGCGGCCGCCGGCGCCGCGGGCCTGGCCTTCGTGATCGGCGAGCTGGCGCCCGAGAGCACCAGCCGCCAGCTCGAACTGCAGAAGTCCAAGGTGGCCAAGCCCCGCACCGCGCGGTACAACTTCGTCTTCCGCGCCGACCAGGGCTGGGTGTACACCATCCGCTCGCTCGACGTGCAGCACCGCTCGCTCCGCATGCTCGTGTTCGAGCGGCAGGGGAAGGGCACCGAGTACCCGCACCTCGCCATCACCGCCGACAGCGCCACCTACATCGACTCGCTCGGCAGCTGGCGCCTCTGGCAGGGCACCAGCCAGCGGATGGCGGAGGGCGGGGAGGTGCAGACCTTCCGCTTCCAGACCGCGCGGCTCCGCGCCCTGTCGCAGGAACCCGCCGACCTGCTGGCGGAGCCCAAGGCGCCGGAGGAGATGCGCTACGCGGAGCTGACGCGCTACATCGAGGCGCTCAAGCGCTCGGGCAACGACACCAGCAAGATCGAGGTGGACCGGGCGCTCAAGATCGCGCTGCCGGCCGCGTGCCTGGTGATCGCGCTCTTCGGGGCGCCGCTCGCCGTCACCAGCCCGCGCCAGGGCACCGCCATGGGCATCGCCATCAGCCTCGGCACCACGGTGGTGTACCTGACGTTCATCCAGCTGGCCAAGGCCATCGGCGTCACCGGCGCCGTGGACCCCGTCGCCGCGGCGTGGGCGCCGAACGTCCTCTTCCTCTCGGCGGCGCTCTGGCTCCTGAGCCGCGTCCGCACCTAGACGCGCGCGACCCCGCCGCCTCCCAGCCCACCTCGCACGATCCCCTCACCCCCACGTACGTACCGGCCGGATATATCCGGCCGCTACAGACGTTCGGGCCGCCGGGATAGTGCGTGGTGGGCTGGGAGGGTTGCAGCGCGATGAGTGTCTCGGGGGCCGTCCCCCGCCCCTCGTCCTCGTCGGCACGGTATATTTCCCGCCATGGAAGACTCCCGTCCGATCATCGTCGGCAGCGGCATCGCGGGGCTGTGGACCGCGTGGCGGCTGGCGGCGGAGGGGCAGCGGGCGCTGGTGCTCACCAAGGGCAAGCTCGCCGACTCCGCGAGCGCCTGGGCCCAGGGCGGCATCGCCGTGGCCCTCGGGCCCGGCGACAGCCCGAGCCAGCACGCCGCCGACACCCTCGCGGCGGGCGACGGACTCTCCGATCCCGAAGCCGTCCGCGTCCTCACCAACGAAGGGCCCGACCGCATCCGCGAGCTCGTGGCCCTGGGCGCCGTCTTCGACCGCGGCCCCGACGGGACCCTCCGCTTCGGCCTCGAGGCGGCGCACACCCGCCCCCGCATCGTCCACGCCGGCGGGGACCAGACTGGCGCCGCCGTCATGGCCTTCCTCACCGAGAAGGTCCGCCACCACCCGCTCATCGAGATCCTCCGCTACTCCGAGGTGGCCGCCCTCCGCCACGACGGCACCCGCGTCACCGGCGTGCTGGCCCTGCGCGGTGGCGCGCCGGTGGAGCTCCCCGCCTCACACGTGATCCTGGCGACGGGCGGCGTGGGCCAGCTCTACGGCGTCACCACCAACCCCCTCGTGGCCACCGGCGACGGCTGGGCGCTCGCCTGGCGGGTGGGCGCGGAGCTCCGCGACATCGAGTTCCTGCAGTTCCACCCCACCGCCCTCAAGCTCCCCGGCGTCAATCCCGCGCCGCTCATCACCGAGGCGGTGCGCGGCGCCGGCGGCGTGCTGGTGGACCGCGAGGGCCGCCGCTTCTGCTTCGATGCCGACCCGCGCGGCGAGCTCGCCCCGCGGGACGTGGTGGCCCGCGCCGTGGCCACCGCCGATGCCACTGGCGGCGCCTGGCTCGACGCCCGCGAGGTGCACGACTTCGGCGGCCGCTTCCCCGGCGTCACCCGCATCCTCGACGACCACGGGATCAATCCGCGGAAGGACCTGATCCCGGTGGCGCCCGCGCTCCATTACGCCATGGGGGGCATCCGCACCGACCTCGACGGCCGCTCCTCCCGGCCCGGCCTCTGGGCCGTCGGCGAGGTGGCGAGCACCGGGGTCCACGGCGCCAACCGCCTGGCCTCCAACTCCCTGCTCGAGGGGCTCGTCTTCGCCGACCGGGTGGCGCGCGCCGTGGTGGCCAGCCACCAGGAACCCGGCTGGATGGAGGGCACCCGCATCCGCCCCGTGCCCGCGCGCCGCAACGAGGCCTTCATCTCGCGCCTGGGCCACCCCGCGCCGCTCCGCCAGCCCGCGCCCGCCTTCCCGCCGCTCGAGCCGGAGGACGTGGCCACCCGCGTGGCCGACGACCGCGCCGCCGGCCTGCTGGCCCAGATGCGGCAGGTGATGACCGCCGACGTGGGCATGCTGCGCACCGAGGCCGGGCTCCGCCGCGCCCAGCAGGCCCTGGCCGACCTCGCCCGCCAGCTCCCGCCCGCCGCGTGGCGCTCCGCCAACCAGCTGCTGGTGGCGCGCCTCATCGCGCACGCCGCGCTCCGCCGCCGCGAGAGCCGCGGCGGCCACCGCCGCCTCGACTACCCGCCGGCGCCCGCGCCGGCCCGGACCCCCTCATGACCCTCGCCCTGCCCGTCATCGAGCCCACCCGCCTCTCCCCCGCGGAGATCGCGGCGCTCCAGTCCGAGATCAAGGCGCTGGCCAGGAAGCGCAACGCCGTCATCCTGGCGCACAACTACCAGCGCGCCGAGGTCCAGGACGTGGCGGACTTCGTCGGCGACAGCCTCGGCCTCTCCCGCAAGGCCGCCGCCACCGATGCCGACGTCATCGTCTTCTGCGGCGTCCACTTCATGGCCGAGACGGCCGCGATCCTGGCGCCCAAGAAGAAAGTGCTGCTGCCCGACCTCGAGGCCGGCTGCTCCCTCGCCGCCACCATCACCGCGGACGAGGTGCGCGCCTGGAAGGCCAAGTTCCCGGGCTACATCGCCGTGGGGTACGTCAACACCACCGCCGAGGTGAAGGCGGAGCTCGACTACTGCTGCACCAGCGGCAACGTCCTCGAAGTGATTGACGCCATCCCCGAGGAGAAGGGCATCCTCTTCCTCCCCGACTTCTTCCTCGGCGCGCACGTGCGGCGCATGCGCCCGCACCGGAAGGTCGAGGTGTGGATGGGCGAGTGCCACGTGCACAAGGACATCAATCCCGTCACCCTGGAGCGGATGCGCGCCGAGCACCCACAGGCCGAGGTGCTGGTGCATCCCGAGTGCGGCTGCGCGGGCCAGCTCATCTACGCCATGGGCCACGGCGACATCCCCGCCGACGGCGTCCACGTGGCCAGCACCGAGAAGATGATCCAGCTGGTGAAGGAGCGGCCCGCCTCGGAGTTCATCATCGCCACCGAGACGGGGATCATGCACCGCATGGAGCAGCTGGCGCCGGAGAAGAAGTTCTTCGCGGCGGACCGGGCGGCGGTGTGCGCCTACATGAAGACCATCACCCTCGAGGGCACCCGCGACGCGCTCAAGCTCGACCGGCACCACATCACCGTCCCCGCTGACGTCGCCGAGCGGGCGCGGCAGGCGCTCGATCGCATGGTGGCCCTCGGGCCAAGCGTGGCGAAGCGGCCCGGCGACTGACCCCTCGTCCCAAGACGTCACCCGTAACGGCGGAGCTACGCTCCGCCGACTCGACGCCAGTCATCGTGCTCGATCTTTGAGATCCAGTCGGCGGAGCGTAGCTCCGCCGTTACCCCACTCTGCCAACGAGGGCTCATGTCCCGACGCACCCTGCTCGCCATCGCCGGCCTCGCCGCCCTGCTCGCCGGCACCTGCGCCGTGAGCGGGACGGCGTTCGTGCCGGTGCAGCTGGCGCTCGGGCCCTGCCTCAAGGACTGGACCAGCCCGTCCAGCTACAAGCCCCGCGTGAGCCCGCTTGCCACCGTGCGCGCCCCCCTCGGCGACGGCGCGCTCGAGCTCTGCTACAGCCGCCCCATCGCCCGGGGCCGCCGGGTCTTCGGTGGCCTCGTGCCCTACGGCACCCCCTGGCGCCTCGGCGCCAACGAGCCCACCCGGCTCTACCTCAACCGCGCCGTCCTCCTGGGCGACGTGCGGCTCGAGCCCGGGCGTTATTCGCTCTACGTCACGCCCGACTCGGCGCACTGGCAGTTCCACGTGAGCCGGAGCGTGCTGCACTGGGGCAACGATATCTCCGCCGCCGTCCAGGCCCGCGAGGTGGGCCGCGTGACGGTGCCGGTGGCGCCGCTGGCCCAGCCCGTGGACTCGTTCACCATCCGCCCCGAGCCCGGCCCCGGCGGCAGCCTCCGGCTGGTCTTCGAGTGGGAAGAGACCCGCGCCACGCTCGAGCTGCAGCCCGCTCCCCCCGTTCCCTGACGATCCCATGATCGAACGCGACCTCCGCATCCGCATCGGCACCGACGCCCGCCGCATCGCCGAGCTGGCGCTGGCCGAGGACGGCCCGCGCGACATCACCACCGCGGTCACCATCCCCGCCGGCCAGGGCGGCACCGGCGCAATCGAGTTCCGCTCCGGCGGCATCCTCGCGGGCACACCGTACGCCGATGCGGTGGCGAGCGCCGCGGGCCTCCCCTCCATCACCTGGTACCACGCCCCGGGCACGGCCGTGGCGCCGGGCGCCACCGCCGGCCTGGTGCGCGGCGACCTGGCAAAGATCCTCGTGGCCGAGCGCCCGCTGCTCAACCTGCTGCAGCGCGCCGTCGGCATTGCCACGCTGACCCACGCCTTCGTGGAGCGGGTGAAGCACACCCGGGCGCAGGTCCTCCACACCAGGAAGACCGCCCCCGGCCTCCGCCTCCTCGACGTGAGCGCCGTGCTCGCCGGCGGCGGCCACACCCACCGGCTGGATCTGGCGGACACGGTGATGGTCAAGGACAACCACTGGCGCGGCCTGGAGCGGAGCGGCCGCTCGCTCCGCGACGCCCTCCGCGCCGCGCGTGAGGCGGGCGCCACCCGCTGCTACGTCGAGGTGGAGACCCCCGACCAGCTCACCCAGGCCTGCGACGCCGGCGCCGACCGCCTCCTCGTGGACAACCAGGCCCCCGCCACCGTCCACGCCTGGGCCACCCGCGCCCGCACCCTCGCGCGCGACATCGAGATCGAGGCCACCGGCGGCATCACCCTCGAGAACATCGCCGCCTACGCCGAGGCCGGGGCCGACTTCATCTCCATCGGCGCGCTCACGCACTCCGTCACCGCCGCCGACGTCGCGCTCGAGATCCGCGACGAGCTCTGACCCACCACCCCCCAGCCCACCACGCTCGATCGTCTTCGCGTAACGTCCGTAGGGGCCGAATATATTCGGCCCCTACATACGTGACGCGACGCCATGCGGACGTGGTGGGCTGGGTGGTGGCGTGAGCGTCCCAAACGCAACGCGGGGCCCGTCGTCGGACGAGCCCCACGTCGATTTCGTGCCCCGCGCCGCCTACGCCTTCCGCATGCCCCGCCACACATAGTAGACCGGCACCCCAACCAGGACGATCCCGAACGTGATCGCCGTCCCCATGAGGTCCGTGGCGAACGCATTCGCGATCATCCCCAGGCCCGCCAGCAGGAACAGCACCGGCGTCACCGGATACCCGAGCGTCTTGTAGCCCGACTTCGGCACCCCCTCCCGCCGCCGCCGCACGAAGACGCCGATCACCGCCAGCGCGTAGAACGGCCACGTGCCGAGCACGAAGCGGTCCGCCAGCTCCGCGAAGCCGCTGAACGACACGTAGATGATCGCCAGCGTGGCCGAGAGCCAGATGGCCACCGACGGGCTCCCGAACTTCGGGGACACGCGCGCCGCCGTCTGGAAGAAGAGCCCGCGGTCGGCCATGGCGAAGAACACCCGCGAGCCGGTGAGCAGCGAGCCGTTGGTGGCCCCGAAGGTCGAGATCATCACGATCACCGACACCACCGCCACGCCCGCCCCGCCCAGCAGCGGGATCCGCTCCGCCGCCGTGGCCGCGATGAGCGGCGCGCCGACCATCTCCTGCACGGGGACCAAGTACAGGAACGCGGCGTTGACGCTGCAGTAGATCACAATGAGAAGCAGCGCGCCGATCACCATGGACGCCGGCAGGTTCTTCTCCGGGTCGCGCACCTCGCCGCTCACCTTCGTCACGTCGGCCCAGCCGTCGTAGGCCCACATGATGGACACCATGGCCGTGGCCAGCGCCGAACTGGTCACCACCGCGCCGGTCGAGGCGAAGTTCGCGGTGTTCCCCTGCCCGGCGAAGAAGCAGAGCAGCGCCAGCCCGAAGATCCCCGCGTACTTGGCCGCCGTGGTGAGGTTCTGCACCACGGCGGCGATGTTCACGCCGACGTAGTTCAGGGTGGCCACGAGCAGGATGGCGGCCATGGCCACCCAGCGCACCATCGGCGTGTCCAGCCCCATCATCCGGCAGAAGTACTCCGCGAAGATGGTGCTGATGGCCCCGAGCGCCGAGGCGCGGAGCACCGACAGCTCCGCCCACCCGAACAGGAAGGCGGGCATCGGCCCGATGGTCTCGAGGATGTAGGTGAAGATGCCCCCGGAGCGGGGGTAGGCCGTGGCCAGTTCCGCGATGGTCAGCGCCCCGCACAGCACGATCACCCCGCCTAGCATCCACGCCCCCAGCATGATGGCGGGGTCCGGCAGCTGGCCCGCAATCCGGGCCGGGGTGCGGAATATGCCGCTCCCGATCGTCGTCCCTACCAGCACGGCGACGGCGCTCCACAGGCCCAGGCGACGGGTCAGCCGTTCGCCCCAGGCGTCGGGGGCTTGGTTCATGAAATGGGGGGTCTGAAGAGAACTTGCGGAACCGCGGACGTCCTAAGTTGGCCCCACGGCGTCAGCTTGACAACCCGCGGCCCGCGCTCGTTCTTTCCCCCCGCCAAAGGGTCCCCCCCGGGGGCCTATCCTTATACAGCAGGCCGGAGTACAGGATGAACCAGCAGGTCCCCGAGGGCACCGCCGGCTACCGCCGCATCGCCATGATCGCGACGGGGTTCACCGTCGGCCTGATCACCCTGGGCGGGTACGTCCGCATCACCGGCGCCGGCATGGGGTGCAGCGACCACTGGCCCCTCTGCAACGGCCGCCTCCTCCCCAACCTCGCCGACACCCTCGAAGTCCTGGAATGGAGCCACCGCTGGGTGGCCGTCATGGTCTCGGGGGCCATCGCCGGCCTGGTGGCGATCGCCGCCCGGCGAGCACCGCCAGGACGCCTGGCTCCGCACGCCCGCCTTCCTGGCCGGCGCGCTGCTGGTCCTCCAGGTGGCGCTCGGCGCCGCCACGGTGAAGCTCTGGAACGCCGCCCCCTCGGTGGTCATTCACCTGACCAACGCCATGATCCTGCTGGCGGTGCTGGTGGTGGCGGTGCTCCGCTCCGGCGAGCGTCTCCGCGGCGCCACTCCCCCGAACGACGGCCTCCGCTTCAAGCACGCGCTGGTCCCGGCCTTCGCCTTCCTGCTGGTCTTCTTCGGCGCCCTCGTCGCCAACTACGACGCCGGCCTCTACTGCCTCGGCTTCCCCCTCTGCGGCGGCCAGGTGGCGCCCCCGGCCAATGGCCTGGGCCAGCTGCAGTGGGTGCACCGGATCCTGGCGTTCCTCTTCCTGGGCCACGCCTTTGCCACGGCGGCTGCCAGCCGGAAGTTCACGGGTGAGGAGGCAGCGCCCTATCGCCGTGCCGCGTGGGCGCTCGCCGGCCTGGTGGCGCTGCAGGTGACCGTCGGCGCCTCCATGATGCTGGCCCTGATGCCCGACGGGCTCCGCGCCGCGCACCTGCTGGTGGGCTCGCTGGTCTGGGTGGCCGCGCTGGTGGTGGCGTTCCGCGCCCGGCGCCTGGCACCGGCGCCCGCCGGCTCCACGGCCGGCAGCAGCGCCGCCGGCAGCGCCCCGCTCGCCAGCAACGGCGTCGCCTTCTCGGCGCCGTTCGTGGAAGAGGCCCCGGTGCCGATGACCGGCGCCGAGGCCCGCGCGAAGATCCGCGAGGAGGCAGGGATCGAGGAACCGTCCATCATGGCGGACCTCGTCACCCTCACCAAGCCGCGGATCATCTCGCTGCTGCTGCTCACGACCGCGCTGCCGATGTTCATCACCGGGAAGGGCCTCCCCTCCCCGATGCTGGTGTTCTGGGTGATGCTCGGCGGGTACCTCATGGCGGGCGGCGCCAACACGGTCAACATGTGGTTTGACCGGGACATCGACATGCTGATGGGCCGGACCAAGCTCCGCCCCATCCCGTCGGGCCGCATCCCGGCGCTGGCAGCGCTCAGTTTCGGGCTCGCTCAGGGGGCGGTGGCGTTCTACATCTTCTGGAATTTCGTGAACCCGCTCAGCGCCTGGATGGCCGTCAGCGGGTACCTGTTCTACATCTTCATCTACACGGTGTGGCTCAAGCGGGCCACCACGCAGAACATCGTCATCGGTGGCGCCGCGGGGGCGTTCCCGCCGCTGGTGGGGTGGACGGCCGTCACCGGGTCGCTGGACCTCACGGCCATCTACCTCTTCGCCATCATCTTCTTCTGGACCCCGCCCCACTTCTGGGCGCTGGCGCTCATCAAGCGGAACGACTACGCGAGGGCCGGCATCCCGATGATGCCGGTGGTGAGCGGCGAGCACTGGACCAAGGTGCAGATGGTGGCCTACACCGTGATGCTCATCCCGCTCACCGTGATGCCCGCCATCTACGGCCAGCTCGGCCTCTTCTACGCGCTCGCGGCGCTGGCGCTCGGCGGCCGGCTGCTCTGGTACTGCATCCGCGTGCTGCGCGAGCAGGGCGTCACGGCCACCACGTGGAAGATGTACAAGTACTCGCTGGTGTACCTGGCGCTGCTGTTCGTCGCCATGGGCGTGGACCGCGCCATGCCCTTTGGCCACGGATTCGAGCGCATCAACAAGATGATCGTCGGCGACTCGGCCGTTGAGGCCATCAACGCCCCCATCCCCGCGGACGGCGAGCACCAGCACTGAGCACCCCGCCCGCCGAGCCGCGCCGCAAGAAGCTCCCGCCCCCCACGGCGCTCAAGCGGCTGCTGCCGCTCATCCGGCCGTACCGCTGGCCGCTGACGCTCGCCACGCTGGCGCTCATCGCCGGCGCGGGGCTCAACCTCTCGCTGCCGCTCATGATGGGCCGGCTGGTGGATGCCGCGTTCCAGCCCAACGCGCGCGTCACGCTGGACCGCTTTGCGCTGCTGCTGTTCCTGATCGTGGTGGCCCAGGCGGTCCTCAACGCCGTGCAGGCCTACCTCCTGAGCTCCACCGGCGAGCGCGCCGTGGCCGGCCTCCGCCGCACCCTGTTCTCGCGCCTGCTGGACCAGCCCCCCGGCTTCTTCGCCGACCGGCGCACCGGCGAGCTCACCAGCCGCCTCACCACCGACATCGCCCAGTTGCAGGGCACCGTGAGCCACCAGATCGCGGAGTTCTCGCGGCAGGTGCTCACGCTGGCGGGCGCGGTGACGCTCCTGGCCATCACCCAGCCGCGGCTCACGCTCACGGCGCTGGCGGTGATTCCCATTGCCGTGGCCACGGCCTTCTTCTTCGGCCGCCGGCTGCGCCGCATGAGCACCGGCGTCCAGGACAAGGTGGCCGAGGCCACCGCGGTGGCCGAGGAGGCGTTCAGCCAGATCCGCACGGTGCAGAGCTTCGCCATGGAGGAGTGGGAGCGCACCCGCTTCTCCGACCGGGTGGACGCCATCGTTACGGCGGCCGTGATCCGGGCGCGGGTGCGGGGGATGTTCTTCGGGGCGATCACCTTTGCGGCGTTCACCGCGGTGGTGATCGTGCTCTGGCAGGGCGGCGTGCTGGTGAGCGAGGGCAAGCTCACGGCCGGCGAGCTGATCACCTTCCTGATCTACACCATCACCATCGCGGGGTCGGTGAGCTCGCTGGCGTCGTTCTTCAGCGTGTACCAGGAGTCGGTGGGGGCGGCGGAGCGGGTCTTCGAGCTGATCGAGCGGCCGAGCCCCATCACCCACCCCGCCACGGCCGCCGCCCTGGCCTCCCGGCCCGAGGGGGAGCTCACGCTGGAACGGGTGTCCTTCCAGTACCAGGCCGGGGCGGACCAGCCGTGGGCGCTCCGGCAGGTGGACCTCCGGGTCCCGGCCGGCCAGATCGTGGCCCTGGTGGGCCCCTCCGGCGCCGGGAAGACCACGCTCGTGAGCCTCCTCCCCCGCTTCTGGGACCCCACCGACGGGGTGATCCGCCTGGACGGCCAGGACCTCCGCACCCTGAACCTGGGCGACCTCCGGCGCGCCATCGGCGTGGTCCCCCAGGAGCCGGCCCTGTTCAGCGGCACCATCCGGGAGAACATCGCCTACGCCCGGCCGGGGGCCCCGGCGGACGCCGTGGAGGCCGCGGCCCGGGCCGCGCACGCCCACGAGTTCATCGAGCGCCTGCCGGGCGGCTACGACGCCCTGGTGGGCGAGCGGGGGGTGAAGCTCTCGGGGGGCCAGCGGCAGCGGATCGCCATTGCCCGGGCCATCCTCAAGGACCCCGCCGTCCTGATCCTGGATGAGGCCACGAGCAGCCTGGACAACGAATCGGAGCGGCTCATCGAGGACGCGCTGGACCGGCTGCTGGTGGGGCGCACCACGGTGATCATCGCCCACCGGCTAAGCACGGTGCGGCGGGCGGACCGGATCGTGGTGCTGGATCATGGGCGGATCGTGGAGGAGGGGAGTCACGCGGCGCTGCTGGAGCGGGGCGGGCTGTATGCGCGGTTGTATCAGCAGCAGTTCCGGGACTAGCGGCTCACGCCCCCTCCGACCCCTGGGGGAACGGCCGGCCCCTCCCGGCCGGGGCTGCTGCAGCAGTGGGTCTCCCCGGCTCTTCAGCGCCCCCGCCATCGGCCCGCTTCGTCACCTCTGGGGCTATGGCGCTCTTGCCCACGGCCCCCAGCCCTCCGACAAAGTCCGCACCGGCACTTTCGCCTCGTCCTCCGGCGCTTTGGCCTGGCCTACGCCACCTGCGGCCCAGCGCCACCGTTCCTCGGGTTCCCCGCCCCTCTAGGCCCCGCTGCTACGGTGCTAGGCCCGACCTGCCGTCCGCTCTGGCGCCGATGCCCCTACGACACTCACCCGACTGGCCACCCCGACTCATGACCCGGACCCCTCCGGTCCTCGAGCGGGAGGCTACGGCTCGCCTGGCGCCTCTGGCTACGGCACACCGATACCGCGACGGCCCCCTCGGCGGAATGTTCCCTCTCCCGGCACTCTCCTTCATGGCAGCGCACTTCCGCATGGCGACTCACCCTCGCCACCTGGCCAGCCCCTCCTGTGGCCTGGCGATCCCCTTCCGAAGGCTGTTCGTTGCCGCTCGGCCGGGAGATCCCATGCCGTTCCCTATCAAGCCTCCTGCCGCGGGGGCCTCCGCCGTGGCGGCACCGTCCACCTGGTCACGAGGGTCTGCTTGCGGTGAATGCGCGGGGTGAGGCGTTCCACTTTCCTGCTCCAGCACTCCTCGACGCCGCCCTCGCGGTGCGGCGAGTCGGGGCGCCGGATGCCCCTCAATGGCAAAGCGGCCCGGGAGCAGAGCTCCCGGGCCGCTTCTGTAACTGTCCCCGCCGGCGGATTAGTGCGCGGTGAGGGTCACGGTGAACGACGTCGGGTCGACGTCGTTCGGCGGCGCGTAGAAGGCCGTGAAGGTCACCACCTGCACGTAGTAGGTGCCGGCGGTGAGATCCGCGGTGCAGGTCTCGAAGTTGGCGCCCGCAGCGCCGGTGCCGTGGGCGTCGCACGCGGCGCCGAGGCTGGTGCCGGCGTTGGACACGTCGGAGATGTAGATGCCGAGGTCGGTGTTGTTGGTCCAGGTGCTGCTGATGTCGAAGGCCTGGTCGGTCGGCAGCACCAGCTTGTAGATCCGGCACGGCGCGCCGCCCGGGCCGCCGGTGCAGTCGGCGCTGGCGTTGAAGGTGCCGACGTCGGTCAGCGTGAACGCGCGGCCCGAGCCGTCCGCTGGCACGTAGATATCCGGCGCGGTGGCGATGGCGTCCGTGCCGTTGAAGGCGGTGATCGCCGGGCCCACGGTCTGGGTGGCGGCCGACAGCAGGTTCAAGCCGATGGAGGGCAGGTAGCCCACCGCGATGCCCTGGATGTCGAAGTTGCCGTTGGTGACGGCATTGCCGAGGCGGATGGTCATGCTGCTCGAGTCCGCCGCGCGGCTCACCACGAACTGCTGGCTGCCACCGAAGATGATCTGGGTGCCGGGCAGGAACTTGAAGCCGGGCGCCGAGAGGTTGACCGTGTCGTTCACGTTGAAGCTCGCCGCGCCGAGCACGAGCGGCACGTTGAGCGGCGACACCTTGACCGGCACGTCATAGCTCTTGCCGCCGGCCGTGAAGGTGACCGAGCTCGAGTCGATCGACAGGGCCGAGACCCGGAAGATCGAGGCGAGGCGGTTGTTGCCGAGGCCCGGGCGGTAGCCGATGGACTCGGCCACGGCCACCACGGCGCCGTCATTGGCGGTTGCCGAGAAGGCGGCCGGGAGGGCGTTGCCCTGGTCGTCCACGAGCTGCACCGTCACCGTCTGGCTGCTGCCGACGTTGATCTGGAGGAAGCCCGGGTCCACGATGACGTTGGCGCCCTTCTGCTCATCGGCGAGCGGGTTCCCGCTGCAGGCGGCCAGAGCGAACGCGGCCAGCGTCAGCGTGCCATACATCGAACTTTTCATGCTCATTCCCTCGTTGAAGGGTAGTGCGACCTGCGACGTCCGCCGGTCCTCAGCGGGGGGTGCGGTCACGAAGCCCCAGGTTGACGCCCAAGTAATCCTCAACTGCCTGAATCCCGTAGTACCCCAGCAGTTCGCTCCAGTCCGGCTTGCCGGGCTCGGTCACTTCGTTGGAGTAGACCAGGAGGTACGTCCCCAGCCGGCTCCGGTCGCCGAAGATGAACCAGCGTGCCTTGCCCGACGTGTACCGCCAGACCTCGAGCGCCGGGGTCCGTCCTTCCTCCGGACGACGCCACACTTCGTCCGGCTTGCCGAACCGCAGGAAGATGCGCCCGCGGTCGGTCCTCCAGCCTTGCACCCGGGTCCGGCCCGCCTCGCGGTACTGCTGGTCCGCCGCGCCGACCAGGGCGTAGAAGTCCTCGCGCACCTGGTTGACGCCGTCGTTCGGGTTCCGGTCCCGCTTGTTCCAGAACTGGGTCATCCAGCGCTGCTTGGCCTGGAGTGACAGGCCCTTGTAGCTGTTCAGCTCGCCCGACTGCGCGATGTACATCAGCGGCGCCTGCGCGCTGTCCAGCTGCGCTTCCGTCATGCCCCCGAAGTATGCCTCGTCGGGGTTGGTGCCGTTCCCGGCGGCCAGGGCGACGGGGACCTCGAGGTTCCGCACCGCGAAGGCCGCCTCCCGGGTGGTTTCCCGCCCGCCCAGCTGGATGGCCAGCGTGAGCCGGTAGGTCCCCTGCGGCAGCCCGGCGAGGTTCATCCCGCCGGTGAGGACGGAACCGCCGCCCTCCACCGCGAGCCGGCGGGGCCGGCCCTGGATCAGCACCTTGCCCGAATCATTGCTGACCTGGGCGGTGATTGTTGCCGTGTCCGCCTTGCCGCTGTAGGCCTCGAGCACGTAGTACAGCTCGGGCTTCTCCACCGGCAACCGGAGGTAGGGCGTCGCGGCGATGACGAGGTTGCCGTGCCGCCACTCGCCGCTCTTGGGCAGCGAGTCCTCCGGTTTGGCACTGCGTACGCTCCGGCTCACGACCAGGTCCGACGCCACCGGCGGGTCCGCAAACCCGACCAGGGTGGTGGAATCCCCGTGGACCGTGCCACTCACGGAATCCGTGACCCGGACGCCGAGGGTGTACCGGCCGGGGCCCACCGCGAACTCGAGGATCTCGAGTCCGGCCGCGCTGGCAACTTCCTCCACGGGAGTCGCCACCTGGCTCCAGCCCTGGTCCATGAGGACCTGGCCGGCGGTGTCCTTCACCGTCACGCTCATCCGGTAGTGGAGCTTCTGGTCAGTGCCGACGCGGAGGAGCCGGTAGGGCACCTCGACGAACGCCTTGACCAGGGTCTGCTTGTCACCCCGGAAGAGCCGGACCGTCTGCAGCAGGAGTTCCGGCTGGGCCGGGGCCTGCTGGGCGGCGAGGGGCCCGGCCAGCAGCAGGCCGAGCAATGCTGCGTGTTTCACTGCGTTCACCGGGCCCTCTGCCGTACAGCGTAGAACCAGGCTCCTGCCCCGCTTACCAGCCGAGGCTGAAGCTCACGAAGTGCGTGGGACCGAGCACGCCCATGTACTTGAAGGCGTAGTCGGCGCCGATCAGGAAGCTGCCCGTGTCGTAGAACAGGCCGCCACCCGCCGCGGTGCCCTGGAGGTTCTCCTCGTCGTTGAGCGCCGTGTCGAGGGTCGGGTCGCTGGCGTTGTTGCCCGGGGCCCAGGTGTAGCTGCCACGGACGGCCGCGCCGAAGCCCGAGCCGCCGAGGTTGCGCAGCGTCCACTCACCGGCGAAGCCGAAGCCCGCGCGGTTGTTGTTGGCCTGGTTGAACGAGCCGATGACGGTGATCTGGCTGTTCTTGCTCGTGGCCGGGAGGATGTCGTAGGCCAGCGCCACCTGGAAGATGGTGGGGAGCGAGAACGCCTTGGTCTTGAGCTCGACCGGGGCCTCTTCGCCCGTGCCGCTGGTGTCGCGCGGGACGGTGCGGTTCAGGTTGCCGCCCGAGTACGACATGGTGGTGCCGAGGTTCTGCAGGGTGAACCCGAGGCGAATCGGGTGCCCGTTCAGCTGGCTGTGGAAGTCCGTGCCGAAGTCGATGGCGAAGGCACGGCCGTTCACGGTGCCGAGCTGGTCGAAGATGCCCTTGGCCGTGACGCCGGCGCTGAAGCGGTCGCTGAACCGCTGGCCGTAGGTCACGCCCACGAACGTCTCGTTGACCGAGTAGGTCTCACCGGTGCCGTCCGGCTGCTCGACGGTGTACACCGGCTGGTCCTTGAACCCGAAGGTGCCGAGCTGGACGCCGAACACCTTGGAGTTGCCGCTGAAGGGGAAGCTGATGCCGCCCCAGGAGTAGCGGGTGTCGGCGACGTAATCGTAGGTGCCGATCACCACCGACGGCCGGGTGCCGAGGGCGGCGCCGGCGGGGTTGTAATAGAGCGCCGAGGCGTCCGTGGCCGTCGCCGCGTAGGAAGGACCGAGGGCGACGCCCCGGGCACCGCCGCCGAGCAGCAGGAATTCGGCGGAGGTGGTGCCGTAGGCGGTGTTGTCGTTGTTCCCCGGCTTGGTCTGCTGGGCGGCGGCGATCGTCGGCAGCCCGACGAGCGTCGCCCCGAGCAGCAGGAGCCAGGTGGAACGCGGAGTCCGCTTCATAGCTTCGTGTCTCCCAGTGGAGGATGGCCGGGGGACGAGCCCCCGGCCCGTGGGCTCGTTACTGCGCGAAGTTGACGATGGTCATGCGCCCAACCCGGCGCGCATCGCCAGACTCGATGTGATAGAAGTAGACACCGCTCGCCACGAACTGCCCATTGCGGTTCCGGACGTCCCACGTGAGCTCGTTGGACACCGCGCTGTTGTGCTCCAGCACGCGGACCAGCACGCCGCTCGCCGAGTAGATCCGGATGATCGCCTGCGTGGGCAGGTTGATGAACTTGATGATCTTGGTGTCGTTCGACGGCTCGAGCGTCGTGGTGACGTAGTAGGGATCCGGGACGGGGTGCACGTTGTCCAGGAGCTTCTTCGTCGCCGCCACCTGCGCGTTCGCCGTAGTGAAGGCGATCTGCAGGCTCGCGCCCACCGCCTGGAACGGCCGCGGGTACGCCACGAACGAGTACGGCCCGTCGTCGCCCGCCGCGCCGACCGCGCCGCCGCCGCCGCCGATGGCGCCGACGTAGTCGCGGAGCGTCCACACCGCGCCGGTGGCCGGGAGGGCCGCCGCCTGGAACATGTAGAGCCCGCCCGGCATGGCCAGCGCGAAGCCGGTGCCGGTGTTGGTGCTGGTGCGGACGTCCGTCTGGGTGCCCGCGTAGTGCACGATGGCGCCGATCTGCGCGACGCTGTCGAGCGCGTACAGGGGGCCGTCGCCCAGGGTGGCCGTGCCGCAGGTGATGCGGGTCTGCGGCCCGGGGAGGCTCCGCAGCGGCTCGACGCAGCCGAAGTCGGTGATCGACAGCTCGGTGCGGCGGTCGAAGTTGATGTTGGTGCCGAAGGTCTGGGTGGCCGCCGTGTTCAGGATGCCCCAGGTCGGGCCGACGCGCGAGCCGAACGGGATCACGACGTCGTGGGTGACGTCGATCACGCTGTCGATCTTGCCGCCCGCACCCCAGTACACGCTCATGTCCGCCGCGCGCTTCGAGGCCCCGAGCACACCGGCCACGTCGCGCCAGTTGTTGCCGACGGTCTGGTAGCCCATGACCTGGTGGATCACCTCGACGCCCGCCAGCGAGCCGGCGTTGTTCCAGCCGCCGTTGGTGACGCCACCCACCACGCCGCGATTGGCGATGGTGCCCGGCGCGAAGTTCTGGTTGTTGCCGCGCGTCGGGTGCGGGTAGGTCTCGTTGGCGCCGTCGAACCAGCGCGCGCCGTTGTAGTCGCAGGCGCCGGCGACGAAGTCCGCCGCGCCGTTGACGCAGCCACGGCCCCACTCGCTGGTGTAGTAGTTGCCCGGGATCGAGTGGGTGACCGAGCCGAGCAGCTTGTAGCCCGCGCCACCGCCGTACTTGGCCGCCAGCGTCGGGTCGAGCTGCACGGCGTCATACAGGCCGCTCGTGCTGTGCTCCACCGAGGTGGCGTCCTGGTCGAGCGACGTGGTGAAGCGGAAGGTGTCCGTGCCCGAGATCGCGCCCCAGTGATAGGTCGCGGGGATCGCGTTGTAGGCCGACCCCGGCTCGATGTCCTCGAGCAGCAGCTTGACCGCACCCGACGCCGGGAGCACCTGCGGCAGGAACGCCGCGAGGCTGATGGTGGCGCCATCGGCGGGCGGGAACGGCCCGCTGAAGGTGCCGTTGGTGGCATCGATGGTCGGCACGGTGCCGGCCGGCAGCGGCCCATTGCGGCCCGCCACCACCACGTTGCCCAGGGCACCCGAGCTCGAGGTGTTGGCCGGCGCGCGCTGCGGCACGACGCGCTTCGGGCCGGTGCGCTGCGACTCGAGGCTGGTGTTGCCCGAGCGGACCGAGTTCACGTCGAACGCGGTGACCATGTAGTAGTAGTTCTGGCCGTTCTGCACGCCGCAGCCGTTGCAGGCGCCCGCCTCATCCGTGAAGATGTACGGGACGCCGGTCCCCGAGAGCGCCGGGTAGCCGCTGGCGCCGCCAGTGACCGCCGTGTCCACCTCGGCCGCATATGCCACGGCACCGCTCGGCACGACCCGCTTGTGCTGCGTGATCGGGGCGTCGAGCGAGATGGTGCGCGGCGCGGTGAGCGGGACGCCGGCCGGGTTGGTGCCGGCCGCGGTGCAGCTCACGTAGACCCCAAGGTCCGGGGCGCAGTCCGTGAAGCCCTGCGCGTCCACGGTGTTCACCTGCCCGGTCACGTCGATGAAGACGTCGTTCTGGATGTCGAACTGGGCCAGCAGCGTGAGGCCCGAGGCCTCCGCACGACGGCCACGATAGACGCGATAGCCAGCCACGTCGAAGCGGCGGTAGTTCGGGTCCGAGGCCGAGCTGTAGTTGTCGCCGGTGGTCTCGGTCTCCGACGGCTGCCAGACGATGGTGACCTTCTTGTCGCCCGGGATCGCGAAGAAGTTCGGCGCCTTGGGCGGGGTCGGCTGGACGAAGCGGAGGTCGAAGATCTCCTGCGCCACCTGCGCGTTGCCGAGCAGCGAGCCCGGGACGGCGTCGATGTCGTAGGTGTTGAACAGGCCGTCAGCGGCCCCGCCGAGCTTGCCGAGGTCGCCCTTGTAGCCGGCCCAGCCGGTGATGGTGTCGATGGTGTTGACGCCGGCCTGCGCCGTCGCCGGGTCCGCCATGCGGAGCAGCGAGCCCGTGGGATCCTGCGGACGGACGGTGGCGCAGTTCGGGGCCTGGCAGGCGCCCGACTTCACCGGGGCGGCGAACACGTACGCCACCGCGATCGAGCTGTAGTCACCCGCGGCCACGGTGAGCGGGCCGGAGGACTGGAAGAACCGCATGTCCGCCGACGTGCCCTGGTTGATGTAGCAGATCTTGGTGACCTGGACGTTGCCGACGTTGCAGATGTCGTCGCCCTGCGCCGGGTCCACCGTGCCGCTCAGGTAGCGGTAGAGCGCCTGCGTGTTGCGCGGGTCGGAGAACTGCCCGCCGTTCGAGGTGCTGCCGAAGAGGGTCAGGCCCACTTCCTGCCCATTCACTTCCGGGCTCTTCAGGTACTTCACGCCGATGAAGCCCGAGCCGGCAAAGAACGGGTTCTTGTAGATCGTCGGGTCGAAGCTCCAGCTGCCCGGCGCCGTGAACTGATAGTGATAGGTGTAACCCATCGCCATCGGCACGTTCACGCCGGCGTAGTTGTTGCCCGACGCCTCGACCGTCACGTCCATGTCCGCGCCGAAGGCGAGGTACATGTCCTGGAGGGTGTAGCCCCCGTCCGGCAGGGTGGCGCCCTTCGCGCGGTTCAGCGCGAGGAAGTTGTCGCCCGCGTCCTCGAGGTAGCTCCGGATGCGGGTCGGGGCCTGCGCGTACGCGCCCGAGCTGCTGGCCGCGGTGACGTTGTAGAACGTGAAGATGAAGAACATCAGGTCGTTCTTGCCGGGCGTGTTGTACGCCAGGCCGCGGGTCTCGACCAGGATGCCGAGCGGGTGGGTGCGGCCGCCCGAGAGCGACGGGTCGCCTTCCCAGCTCAGGAACCAGATGTCGTTGTCCGACGCGGTCGGACGGCCCTGCAGGTCGATCGAGTAGAGCGACGACGCCTTGTCCAGCGGGTTGCTGCAGGCCGTCACGGCCTTCGGGTCGGAGCCCGAGAGGTCCGCGGTGGTCTGCGTCGGGTCGCACGGCACGTAGGCGGCCGCCGGCCAGTTGGCCGCGTCCGCCGGGTCGCCGCTGTTGTAGATCTCGGTGATCTGCTGGCCGTTGCCGCCGCCCCGGGCGTTGAAGAAGAAGGCGCCGTCGATGCTGCCGGCCCAGCTGTTGCCGGCGCTCGCGGGATCGACCTTGCCGGCGATCTGGAGGCCAGTGTTGAAGATGTACTGGTTGTTGGTGCCCGCCGGCCAGTAGCCGCCACCGATGGTGGAGCTTTCCGCCGTGCAGATCTGGCCCGAGGAGGCCAGGAAGCACTGGGTGCGGTTGCCAACCCAGCGGAAGGCTGCGCGCGTGAACAGCCGGAAGCCCGGCGCGGGAGCGCCAGGAGCCGGCTTCGCGGCGAGCGGGGCAGCCGAGCCGAACGCAATCGCGAGGAGCGCGATCAGCAGGGCGCCTTTCTTACGACCCAGAACGTGCATGTGGGTGTCTCCGGAGGTAGTGGCCCGCTCCCGTGCCGCGGGTCGGGAAGACCCGCGGCCGGGAACCGGGACGCTGCTTGCTAGAAGTTGAACTCGACGCCGAGGCGCACGCGCCGCGGGGCACCGTAGAAGTTGTTCACGGCACGCCCGATCAGGTACAGCGAGCGGCTCGCGGCGCGCTGCTCCACCAGGGTGTAGACCCCGTCGCCGTTGCCGAAGCGCTGCTCGGCGCGGCGGATGCTGAAGCAGTTGGGCGCGGCCGGGTTGTTGCCGGTGTCGACCCACGCGTCGCAGACGTTCGCGCCGGAGAGGTCGATGCTGCCGTCGGCCGAGTTGTACACGCCGTTCTCGTCGGCCTCGTTGAAGAGGCCGGTCGAGTCGTTCTCGAAGGTGAGCTCGAACTCACGACGGCTGCGGATCGAGCCCGACTTCGAGAAGACGGTCAGGGTGTTCTTGAAGTTGAACAGGTTGCGCACGTCGGCGTAGACGCTCAGCTGGTTGCCCGCGATGGTGAACGCCTTGCTGGCGCGCAGGTCGAACTGCTTGAGCATCGGGAGCCGGGTGCGGTTGACCTCGTTGCCGAGCAGCTGGCCCTTGTCGCACAGGCCGCCGCTGGTGGTGCCCGAGTTCACGTCCGGGTTGCCGGTCGGGTCGGCGGGGCACTTGGTGTAGGCCGTGCCGCTCGCCAGCCGGAAGGTGGCGAACAGGCCCACGTTCCGGAGCACGCTGCCGAGGAAGGTCCCCTGCTGCCAGGTGCTCGGGAAGTTGATGCTGGCGGCGCCCGCGAAGTTGTGCGGCCGGCTGTCCGCCATCGGCAGGATGGCCTGCGGCGGCGGGGTCGGGGCGGTCGGGTCCGCGACGTTCGGCAGGTTGGCGAAGAACGAGACGTAGCTCGCCGGGTCCGTGCCGGTGCTCTTGGCGTCCTGGAAGGTGTACGCCAGGGTGCCGTTGAACAGGTTGCCGATGCGGCGGTCGAGGCGCACGTCGATGCCGCGGATGGTGCCGAAGTCCGCGTTCACGTAGTAGCGCATCTGCTGCTGCTGGTTGGCGATCGGGTCGTACACCGAGAAGATGCGCGCGGTGGCGTCCGACAGCTTGTCCTTGTTGTACGCGGCGAGGTCGAGCACCATGTCCTCGCTGAACTGGTGCCGCACACCGAACTCGAAGGTGATGGTCTTCGCGAAGTCGATGTCGGTGCCGAACAGCTGGTTGGTGTTGGTCTTGCCGAGGTCGGTGTTCTTGCCGGCGTAGATGATGCCGAAGTCCGGCGCCTGCACCTGGTGCGCGTACGAGAGGCGGAAGTTGGTCCGCTCCGTCACCGGGAAGGACACCTGGATGTGCGGGCTCAGGTAGTTGTGGCTCTTGTCCCGGACCGGCACGGCCGGCGCCTGGGCGGCGTTACCCGAGGCCGAGTAGATCTGCGGGAAGACGTAGCCCGAGTCCACCAGCACGTTGTGCGAGCTGCGCGAGTCGTAGTAATCGTACCGGATGCCACCCACCACGATCACGTCGCCGAGGTCGAGGCGGTTCTCCACGAAGCCGTCGTAGCGGATCGGCTGCTCGATGTAGAGGTCGCAGAAGCAGATGTCCTGCGTCGCCATGCCGCGGTTGTAGTGCGTGATGTCGTACTTGGTGTACTCGCCGCCGATCTTGAGGCGGTTGTAACGGTCCAGCTGCCAGTCCACGTTGCCGCGCAGGATGTAGCGGCGCTCGCGGGTCATGGTGAGGCCCGAGATCGGGGCCGAGAGGCCCGAGACGCCGAGCGTGGTGTTGCTCAGGCCCCACGGGTTCAGGCGGTACACCGAGGTGCTGCCGTAGTTGACCGTCGGGTCGAGCGGGGTCTGGCCCGGGGCGTCCGTGCGCCACTTCCGCACCAGCGCCTCGTTCACGTCCCAGTTATCCCAGTCGAACAGGAAGTCCATCTTCTTGAGCGCCAGGAACCCGCCGAACGCCTCGCGGGTGTCGAGCTCGCCGTTCGGCGTCAGCACGCCGCCGGTGAACTTGTCCTCCTGGTACGAGCCGTACACCTCGAGCGCCAGGGCCCGCTCCGCCGACCGGGAGAGGTTCTGGGTCCAGCTCATGATGTAGCTCTGGTTGGTCGTCTGGCTGGCCGTCTGCCGCTGCGGGATCAGGATCTGCGTGGTGGTGAACCCGTTGCGCGTGTTGGCCAGGTTCCGGAGGGCCGTGAAGCTCACGCGGTTACCGTTGCCGAACGTGTAGTTCAGCTTGCCGGTCAGCTGGTAGACGCCACGCGGGCTGTAGACGCCGCGGACCCCCGTGCAGTCGATGCCGTAGTTGTTCTTGATGCCGCTGTTGGCGCTGTTGGAGAACTCGTCGCACTGGCCCGAGCCGATGGCGAACTTGGGGAAGTTCACGTAGGTCGTGTCGGTCAGCGCCACGCCGTAGGCGCCCGGCACCGCGAGCGTGGTGTCCACGCCGGCCGAGACGTACAGCGGGATGTCGTCGCCCTGGTAGCCGCGGTCAAAGCCCGCGCGGCCTTCCAGCACGCCCGACACGAAGAAGGTCAGGTTCTTGTAGAGCGGGCCGCCGATGGAGGCCTCGACCCGGTTGAACCCGATGCCGTGGCTCTTGCCGAGCGGCTCGTCGGTCTCGTAGGCCACCGAGCCCGAGAAGCGGCTGCCACCCGTGCGGGTGGTGATGGTCACGAGGCCCGACTGCGCGTTGCCGAACTCCGAGCCCAGCGCGCCCGTCGTCACCGACGCGTCCTCGAACGCGTTGGTGCCGACCTGCACCTGGCCCACGCTCGACACCGTGCCACCGGTCCGGCTCGCCGACTGCGTGCCGCGGTAGCCCGGGGACACCGGGACGCCGTCGATGTAGGTCACCGCCTCGTCCGCGCGGCCGCCGCGGATCTGGATGGTGCCGCCGCCCGCCGACGCCACCACGCCCGGCTGCAGCGCGAGCACGTTGGCGATGCGGTCCACCGGCAGGTTGTTGGTGAAGGCACCGTCGATGCGCTGCTTCGAGGTCACCTCGTCGCGCGGCACCAGCGGCACGTCCGCCACGACCGTCAGCTCTTCCACGTCCACCACGCTCGCCTCGAGCGTGAAGTCCTGGCTGAGCGTCTGGCCCGACTGCACCCGGAAGCCCGTGACGCTGACGGCCCGGTAGCCGACGTAGCGCGCCTCGAGGTCGTAGGTGCCCGCGGGGACGTTGTTGATGAAGTAGTAGCCCTGGCTGTTCGCCTCGGCGAAGAACGAGGTGCCGCGGACGCGGACCTGCGCGGCGGCCACCGGCGCGCCGGCCTGATCGCGGACCCGGCCTTCAATTTTGCCCGTCGCCTGAGCCTGGAGCCCGCCCGCCCCCAGAACCCCCAGGACGAGGACAACGAGCGCTACCCACCACGCTCGCCGGCCGGTATTGCTCCCACAAGAAGAAATCATGGAGCCTTCCTCCGAATGCAGAATGAGATGTGGTCTCTGCGGGGTGTATCGAGCGGTGCATAGCAACAGCCAATGAGGAGGCCACAAAGGCCCCGCCAGTGGGTCTGTCGCTCGGAACTACGAACTATGTGAATGAGTGCGCTACAGGAACTCGGCCGGCGGTCCTCCGACCGGCGATGAATATGGAGTGACCCCTGTCACGTGTCAAGGAAAGTGCAAGATTGCGACAAGAAGACCTGAAACTTGTTGAAACACAAGAACTTCGACGCAACCTGCACCATTCCCAATCGCCCGGGAATCGGTCCCCTCAGGGGGTCACCAGCGCGATTTGCGGCGTGGCCGGCGTCACCCGTGCCCCCTCCGGGGCCCAGACCATGTTGATCTCGCTGCGCACCCCGAACTCCCCGGGCAGGTAGATCCCCGGCTCCACCGAGAAGCCACTGCCGGGCTGCAGTTCCCGGTCGTCGTGGGTCTCGTAGCTGTCCAGGTGCGGCCCCGAGCCGTGCAGGTCCCGGTCAATCGAGTGCCCCGTGCGGTGCACGAAATATTCACCATAACCCGCGCGTTCGATCACCCCGCGCGCGGCCTGGTCCCCCTCGAAGCCCCGAAGCGGCTCCCGCCCCGCCTTCTTCTTCACCACCGCGATGGTCGCGTCGCGCGCGTCGCGCACCGTGGTCCAGACTTCCTGCACCTTGGCCGGGATGCTCGTCCCCGAGAAGCCCATCCAGGTCTGGTCGGCGAACACCGTCCCGAGCCGCCGCCCGCCCCAGAGGTCCAGCAGCACCACCTGGTTCTTCTCGAGCTTGAGGTCCTTCCCCGGCACCGGCTCGTAATGCGGGTTGGCCGCGTTAGGCCCGAAACCCACGATCGGCGGATGGTCGAACTCAAGGCCCTTGGCGTGGATGGCGTCCACCACCTTCTGCTGCAGCTGGCTCTCGGTGAGCCCGGTGCCGCCCTGGGTCACCGCCCAGCGGAGCTCCTCGTTGGCCACCGTCGCCAGCGCTTCCGCCGCATACATGTGGTCCGCCAGCTCCTCGGCGCTCCACGCCGAGGCAAAGCGGGTCACCAGCGCAGCCGACGGCACCACCGTCCCGCCGAGCTTCCGCACCAGCTCCACCACCCCATACGGAACCCGGTCGAGGTAGGGGACGCCGTCCTCCGGCGAGATCTCCATCCCCACCTTCTTCCCCTGCACCAGCGTGGTGAGCCCGGCGTGGAGCTCCTGCCAGCGGGCATAGGTGAGCACCTGGCCCGGGAAGGCGTCGCCCTGGAAGGGGCCCAGCTCGATCTTGTGGACCAGCGCCGTGGGGGCACCCTGCTTCGGGATATAGATGAATAGGCGCCGGCTGGAGAAGCCGATGTTGCCGAGCAGACGCGTCGGGATGGGGTTGATGCCGCGGAAGTCGAAGAGGAGCCAGCCGTCGAGGCCCAGCTCGATGAGGGCCGCGCGCACGGCCTCGAGATTCACGCCGGAGAGCAGCATCAGTCGTAGCCTCCCACCGCAGTGGCACGCCAGCGGCAGGCGTCGTCTCCGCGCCCGCGACAGCGTTCGTGGACCATCGCGCCCTCGAAGCCGGTGAGCACGCGGAGCAGCTCCGCGAGCGCCGACCCGTAGAACGCACATCCCGCCCCGTCGGGCAGCGCCAGGATCGAGAGCGGCGACGTGCTCACCGCCTCGGCCCCGCTCTCGCCCACCTGCATGTCGATGCCGAGCACCTTCCGCGCGGCCGCGGCCGCGGCCCGCCCGCCGATGGAGCGGCCGAGGGATCCCGGCAGCACCGCCGCCGCCGCATGCCCGAGGCCGCCCTTGGCCGCATGCCGCGCGGCGCGCCGCCCCGCGTCGGCGAAGACCAGCGCGGCGTCGGGCCGCCGCCCCGCCAGGCGGAAGACGGAGACCGCCTCGTCCACCGACACCGGCTCGCCCCGCTTCACCTGCCCCTGGTAGCGCGCGATCTGCGCCGCCACCGTCTGCGACAGGCCCAGGCGCTTGTTGACGATCTCGCCGGCGAGTTCCTCGAGCCCGTCTTCCACGGGCGTGTCGAGGTTCCGCAGGGCCTCGAGGAGGCTCATCGGGATGATCGTCGGGATGGCCACGAGGGCGGCGGACGGGGAGGCGGCGGTTGGCTGGGGCACGGGTGGCAGTAGAATAACGGGCGGGCAAAGCGGACGGAACTCGGGCCCGCCCTGGGGAGCGCATGGACCTGCCACTGGCCGTGGGACTGTCGCTGGGTGTGGCGCTGCTCGGCTGGGGGCTTCGGGGCCTCACGCCGGCCGGCGCGGGGACCGCCGTGCTGGTGGGCACCGGCATCCTCTGGCCCACCGGCTGGGAGGGCATGGCGGCGCTCGGTGCGTTCTTCTTCGGCGCCAGCGCCATCTCGCGCGTGGCGCCGGACAAGAGCGTGGCCGCCGTTGACGCCAAGGGGCACCGGCGCGACCCGTGGCAGGTCCTCGCCAACGGCGGCAGCGCCGCACTCGGCGCGCTGCTCGAGTTCCTGCTTCCTGGGAGCGGGATCTGGATCGTCACCGCGAGCCTGGCCACGGCCGCCGCCGACACCTGGGCCACCTCCACCGGCGGCTGGAGCCGGGTGGCGCCGCGGGACGTCATCACCGGCCGGCCGGTGCCGGCCGGGACCAGCGGCGGCATCACCTGGCTCGGCAGCCTGGGCGCGCTGGCCGGGGCGGCGAGTGTGGCGGGCGCGGCGATTCTCGTCCATGCCCCGCGAGTGCTCTTTCCCGCCGCCCTGACAATCGGTATGCTCGGGATGCTGGCCGACTCGGTCCTTGGTGCCACGCTGCAGGGACGCTTTCACTGTGGGGCGTGCAATCGCCCCACCGAGCGGCGGGTGCATCGCTGCGGCCAGGCCGCCACGCCGGTCGGCGGGCTGGCGTGGCTCAGCAACGACGGCGTCAACGCGCTGGCCACCGCGGGCGGGGCCGGCCTGGGGCTGCTCGCGTGGCATTTCTTCTCCTGACCCTGCGCCAAGGCGCCCGCGTATGCCTCACCCTCCCGACATCCTGATCGCCGGCGCCGGCCCGGCCGGCAGCGCCGCCGCCGTGCACCTGGCGCAGGCGGGCTTCCGGGTGCTGCTGGTGGACCGCGCCGCCTTCCCCCGGGAGAAGCCCTGCTCCGAGTACCTGAGCCCCGAGGCGGTGCGCCACCTCGCCGACCTCGGCGTGCTGGCCACCCTGGAGCGGGACGGGGCGCAGCCGCTCCTCGGGACCCGGGTGATGGGGCCGCGCGGCGCCCGGCTGGAGGGCCGCTTCAGTGAGGCGGCGGTGCGGCCGTTCCGCGACGCGGGCCTGGCGCTGCCGCGGCGGATCCTGGACCAGCGGCTGGTGGAGGCGGCGGTGGCCGCCGGCGCCACGCTCTGCGAGCGCACCATGGTGGAGGAGCTGCTGCATGACGGCGGCGGGGTGGCCGGCGCCGTGCTCCGTGAGGCGTCCGGCGCCCGGCGCGCGGTGCACGCGCGCCTCGTGATTGGAGCCGACGGGCTCCGCTCGGTGGTGGCCCGCCGCATCGCCGGCCACCCAGGCTCCCGTGGTGCCGGAGCGCTGCTCCGGCAACTCGATCCCGAAGCCCCAGCGGCCGGAGCGGCGCTCCGGCCCCACGGGCGGCCCTCGGCGCCGTGGCTGTCCCGGCTGGCGTTCGTGGCGCACGTCGAGGACGTGCCCGGCCTCGACGGGTTCGCCGAGATGCACGTGAGCGACGCGGGGTACGTGGGGCTCAACCGGATCGGCGCCGGCCTGGCCAACGTGGCGCTGGTGGTGCCGGCCACCCTCGGCGCCCGCGCCCGCGGGCGGCTGGACAGCTGGATGTTCGACGAGCTGGAGCGCTTCCCCGGGGTCCGGGGCCGGGTGGACCGCCGCCGCGTCACCCGGCGGGTGCTGGCCACGGGCCCCTTTGCCTACCGCGCCCGCCGCGTGATCACCGACGGCGCCCTGCTCGTGGGGGATGCCGCCGACTTCTTCGACCCCTTCACCGGCGAGGGCATCACCAGCGCGCTCCGCGGCGCCCGGCTCGCGGCCGACGTGGCCGCCCGCGCTTTGGCCGATGGCGGGCCGGCCACCGAGGCGCGGCTGGCCCCGTACCTGGCCGCGCGCCGGGCGGCGTTCCTGGGCAAGTGGACCATGGAGCGGCTGGTGGGGTACGGGATGATCGTGCCCCGGCTCTTCGACCGCGCGGTGGCGCGGCTGGAGCGGCGCGGCCTGGCGCACACCTTCATCGGCGTCACCGGCGACTACGTGCCGGCGTCCGCCGTCCTCAATCCCTGGTTCCTTGCCCGGATGGTCCTGTGAGTCGTGCCGACGCCGATCCCGCGCTCTTCCGCCAGCTGCTTGGCCGCTTCGCCACCGGCGTCACGGTGCTCACCACCCGCGACCAGCACGGCCGCCCGGTGGGGATGACGGCCTCGAGCCTGGCCTCGGTGTCGCTGCAGCCGCCGCTGGTCTCGGTGTGCGTGGACGTGAGCGCCGACATGCACCGCGCGCTGGCGTGGAGCGGCGACTTCGTGGTGAACATCCTGCGGAAGGACCAGGAGCTGCTCTCCCGCCGCTTTGCCGCCAACCCCGCCGAGGGCCGCTTCGACACGGTGCCGTGGCGGGAGACGGCCGACGGCCTCATCATCCTCGAGGACGTCCTCGCCCACATCGAGTGCGAGCGCTTCGCCGACTTCCCCCTCGGCGACCACACCCTCTTCGTGGGCCGGGTCACCGGCGGCGCCACCGCCGAGGGCGACCCGCTGCTCTACTTCCGCGGCGGCTACGGGATGCTGGTGCGGCCGTGACCGGTCCGCGCCTGGCCCCGGGCCGCGAGCTGCTCGACGACGCCGCGGCCGACCCGTCCGTGGTGCGGCAGTCGCTGCACCACATTGCCCGCTCCAACCGCTGGTTCGGCGGGTGGTGGGCCGTGCGCCGCGGGCTCGAGGAGATCCGCCGCCACCACGGCGGCACCCTGCCCCGCCGCCTGACCCTGCTCGACGTGGGCACCGGCGCCGGCGACCTCCCGCTCAAGGCCGTGCGCTGGGCGCGGCGCCACGGCAGCGAGCTCCGGCCCATCGGGCTGGAGCGGCACCGGGCCGCCGCGGCGCTCGCGCGCGAGGCGGGGATCCCGGCGGTGCTGGGCTGCGCCGGCGCCCTGCCGCTCCGGCCCGGGCAGCGTGGACCTGCTGCTCGCGAGCCAGTTCATGCACCACCTGGCGGAGGACGAGATCGTGCGCTTCTGCCAGGCGGCCACGCAGGTGGCCCGGCTCGGCGTCATCGTGGCCGACCTGCGCCGCTCGCCGCTGGCGCTGGCGGGGTTCTGGCTGGGCTCGCGCCTCTTCGGCTTCGACGCCACCACCCGGCACGACGGGCTGGTGTCGGTGCGCCGCGGCTTCACCGCCGGCGAGCTGGGCGGCCTGCTCCGCCGCGCCGGGCTCCGGGCGCGGGTGGCGCACTCCCCCGGCTTCCGGCTGGTGGCCACGTGGACCCCCGCCGCGGCCGGCGCATGATCACCGTGGACGAGCGGCGGATCGCCGCGCCCGTGGCCGAGGTCTTCCGCCGCGCCGCCGAGGTCGAGGGATGGCCGGCCATCCTGCCGCACTATCGGTTTGTGCGGATGCTCGAGCGGCGGCCCGACGGCGGCGGCATCGTGGAGATGAGCGCCAACCGCCCCTTCGGCCCGCTCAACTGGCCCACCTGGTGGACCAGCGAGATGTGGGTGGACCCGGCGCGGCAGGAGGTGCGGTACAAGCACATCCGCGGCATCACCCGTGGCATGGACGTGGTGTGGCGGGTGGTGAAAGCGGGTGACCGGACACACGTCACCATCGTGCACGAGTGGGACGGGCCGGCCTGGCCGCTCATCCGATACCCCGCCGCCGAGTGGGTCATCGGCCCGGTCTTCGTGCACGGCATTGCCTCCCGCACGCTCGCCGGCATTGCCCGGGCCGCCGAGGCGGCGGCCCGCGGTCCCGCGTAAGTCCCGGTCTTCCCCCAGAGGATGGAGCCTCGCATGGTCACGCCTGCGCGTCGTGTCGTCATCACCGGCATCGGCGCCATCACCCCGATCGGCATCGGCACCAGCGGGCTGTGGCAGGGGCTCGAGCGCCGCGCGTCGGCGGTGGGCCCGGTGACGCGGTTCGACCCGTCGCCCTTCCGCTCCCGCCTCTGCGCCGAGGTGAAGGACTTCCACGGCAGCGACTTCATGGAGGCGAAGCGGACCAAGCGGCTGGACCGCTTCGGCCAGTTCGCGGTGGCCGCCACCCGGCTGGCGATCGCGGACGCCGAACTGGACCTGGCCCGCGAGGACCGCGATCGCGTGGGCAGCATGATGGGCACCGCCCTCGGCGGCGTGGGCTACGCCGAGGAGCAGTACCCCAACTACCTGCGCGACGGGGTGCGCGGGGTGGACCCGACGCTGGCGCTGGTGGTCTTTGCCGGGGCGGCCAGCTGCAACGTGGCCATCGAGTTCGGCATCACCGGGCCCAACTCCACCAACGGGATGAGTTGCGCCAGCGGCACCATCGCCATCGGCGACGGCTTCCGCGCCATCCAGCGCGGCGACGCCGACGTGATGCTGGCAGGCGGCGCCGAGGCGCCGCTGGCGCCGCTCTGTTACGGCGCGTTCGCCATCATCCGCGCCATGAGCACGCGCAACGACGACCCCGCCACCGCCAGCCGCCCCTTCGACAAGGACCGCGACGGCTTCGTCATGGCCGAGGGCGCGGTGGTGCTGGTGCTGGAGGAGCGCGAGCGCGCGCTGGCGCGCGGGGCCCGGATCTACGCCGAGCTCAGCGGCTTCGGTGTCACCAACGACGCACACCACATGACGTCACCCCGCCCGGACGGCAGCCAGGCCGCGCGCGCCATGCGCCTGGCCCTGGGCGAGGCCCACGTCTCCCCGGGCGAGGTGGGCTACATCAACGCCCACGCCTCGAGCACGCCGCTCAACGACCCCACGGAGACCGGCGCCATCCGCCAGGTCTTCGGCGACGCCACGACGCGCATCCCGGTGAGCGGCACCAAGGGCTATTACGGCCACGCCCTCGGCGCGAGCGGCGCCTTCGAGGCCGCCATCTGCGCCCTGGCCGCGGACCGCGGCTGGCTTCCCCCCACCGTGAACCTGCACGAGACCGACCCCGCCTGCGTGCTGCATCACGTGCCCCCCGCGGGCCTGGCCGGGAGCCCGGAGTACCTGCTGAGCAACAGCTTCGGCTTCGGCGGGATCAACGCCGCGCTGGTCTTCCGCCGGGCGGACGGGCGCTAGGGACGGCCCTTGTCGGGGGCGGGAGGGGATGCGAGATTCTCGCTCCCTTCGTCCAAGGATTTCCCGGATGCCCTCGCTCGCTCGTCGGAGCCTCGCCGAGGCCGTTGGTACCTGCGGCTTCGTCTTCCTCGGCTGCGCTGCCACGATCTCGAACTTCTTCCCGGCGCGCGCTACGACACCGTCGGCGTCGCGTTCGTGCATGCGGCCGCGCTCGGCATGTTCATCACCGCCATGATGACCATCTCGGGCGGCCACCTGAATCCCGCCGTCACCCTTGGCTTCCTCTCCACCGGCCGCATCAAGGCGCAGGAGGCCGGCGCCTACATCGCCGCGCAGCTGGTGGGCGCGGTGCTGGCCGCGGTGCTGGTGCGGTACAGCTTCCCCGATCCCATCGTCCGCACCGGCACGCTCGGGACGCCGGCCATCGCCAGCTCCATCACGTTTGGCCAGGCCATCATCTTCGAGGCCATCGGCGCCTTCGTGCTGGTGTCGGCGGTGTACGGCACCATCGTGGCGCAGGAGAAGCCGGTGCTCGGCGGCTTTGGGGTGGGCATCGCGCTGCTGGCCATCATCCTGGTGGTGGGCCCGCTGACCGGCGCCACGGTGAACCCGGCGCGCGCCTTCGGCCCCGCGGTGGTGAGCGGCACCTTCACGGCGCAGGCGGTCTGGTGGGTGGGGCCGATCCTCGGCGCGCTCCTTGCCGCCAACCTCTGGGACCGGGTGCTCCTCAAGAAGGACTGAGGCGCGGGAGCCCACGCGCCGCTCGCTGAAGCGAGCGCTCGGCACCCAGGTGCTGAAGCACTCGCGGTGCCCCCGGGCCCGACGGCCCCGCCCGCCGGCTCAGCGCCGGCTCTTCCGCAGCAGCATGACGCTGTACACCAGGTAGATGATGCAGACCACGGTGTACCCCGCCATCATGAACTTGCTGTTGTCAGGCGGCATCGGCGGCCTCCTTGAGGTCGTCGCGCAGCTGGATGCCGTAGCGCAGCGTCACCAGCCCGAGGTAGAAGATGAACGTCACGGCGAAGCCGATGAGCAGCGTGCGGAGCATCTCCGGCGGCAGGCTGGGCGCGCTGGGCTTGAGCACGATGGGCTTGGGATGCAGGCCCCGCCACAGGTACACGCTCAGGTGGATGAACGGCACCAGCACCAGGCCCATGCCGCCGAGCACGGCGCTGAAGCGGGCGCGCTCGTTGGGGTCGCGGATGGCGGAGCGGAGGGTGTGGTAGCCCAGCAGCAGGAAGAAGAGGAAGAGCGTGAGCGTCAGGCGCCCGTCCCAGGTCCACCAGGCGCCCCAGATGGGCCGGGCCCAGATGGGGCCGGTGATGATCACCACCAGGCAGAACATGGTCCCCACCTCGGCGCTGGCCGCCGCGAAGCGGTCCAGGCGCGGGTCGTGGAGCCAGAGGTAGAGGAGCCCCGCGATGGCCGCGAGGGGCACCGCCACCCAGAGCACCATCACCGCCGCGGGGACGTGCACGTAGAAGATCTTCTGCGCCGGCCCCTGCAGGGCCTCGACCGGCGTGAACTTGATCGCGAGCACCATCTCCACCGCGATCCCGAGGAGCCCGAGCAGCGTGAGCACCACGCCCCGGGTGATGATGCCGCGGGCGGCATCCGTGTCAGCTGTCATTCGTCTACCACCGCCGTGAAGAGCAGGACCGAGACCGTGATGATGCAGATGTCGAACACCAGCAGGAACCGAAGCCCATCCACCACCGAGGACAGCGGGCGCCCCGCGAAGAGCGGCGCCGTGGTCTTGACGGCGAAAATGAGTGGCGGGACCATGAACGGCAAGAGCAGGAGCGGCAGCATCAGCTCCGCGAAGCGCGTCTTCACCACCATGGCGCTGAACACCGTCCCCGCCGCCACGAACCCCGCCGTGGCGAGGAGCAGCGTGAGGATGATGCCCGGCAGCGCCTGGACGATGTCCAGGTTGAAGAACAGGATGAACAGCGGCAGCGCGATGGCCTCCACCACCAGCACGAACGCCAGGTTGGCGAGGTACTTGCCGAGGTAGATGGACTCGCGCGGCACCGGCGCCAGCAGCAGGCCGTCGAAGGCCGCGTTCTCCCGTTCCACGGTGAAGGCGCGGTTCATGGCCACCACCGACGCGAACGAGACCGTCACCCACAGGATGGTGGGCGCCAGGTCGATGGTGGCCACCGCCGTGGGATCCCGCCCGAAGTTGAACACCAGCAGCACCAGCACCGCGAACACCGCGGCCGACAGCAGGCTGGTGCGGGTGCGGAGCTCCACCCGGATGTCCTTCCCCGCGATCGCGAAGGCCAGCTTGAGCGCGTTAACCACGGACGAGCTCCAGGTACCGGGCCTGGAAGGCGTTGATGTCGTCCGGCTTCGGCACCTCGAGCAGCCACTGCCCCCCCGCCAGCACCCCGATCCGCGTCACCAGGTCCCACGCCTCGGCCGCATGGTGCGTCACGATGACGACGCCGCGGTCGGCGGTGGCGTGGGTGGCGAGGAGCGCCCGCAGCCGGTCGGCGGCGATGAAGTCGAGGCCGGTGAAGGGCTCGTCGAGGAGGAGGAGCGCCGGGTCGTGCAGCAGCGCCCGCGCGATGGCCGCGCGCTGCAGCATCCCGCGCGAGAGCTGCCGCGGCCGCGCCTCGGCGCGGTCCAGCAGGCCCTGCTCCTCGAGCGCGGCCCGTGCCCGCGCCTCGGTGTTGGGCACCCCGTAGAGCTTGCCGGCCAGCACCAGGTTCTCGGTGAGCGTCAGCTCGTCGTACAGGAGCGACTGGTGCGACAGGAGGCCGATCGGGCGGCGGGCGTCGGGATCGTCGCGCGTGAGCGGGCGCCCCAGGATGCTCACCGTGCCCGCCTCGGGCCGGAGCAGGCCGGCCAGGCTCCGGAGCAGGGTGCTCTTGCCCGCGCCGTTGGGCCCGAGGACGAGCAGCACCTCGCCGCGCTCGAGCGTCAGGTCCAGGCCCCGGAGCGCCCGCACCGCGCCGTAGCGCCGCGCCAGGCCCCGGGCCTCGACCAGCGGCGGCTCAGCGGGCGGCATCAATGCGTGCGGCCAGCACGGCCAGGTCGAACGGCTTCACGAGGTATCCGGAATGGGTCAGGCCGAGCACGGCCAGCTGCGGCTCCATGCTCAGGTAGGCGGAGGTGATCACCACGGCCAGCGCCGGCTGCTCCGCGCGGAGCAGGCGGAGCAGGTTCACCCCATCGGTGTCGGGGAGGCGGAGGTCCAGCACCGCCACCTCGGGCTTGTGGTCCTTAAGCAGGCGAAGCGCCTCCTGACCGGTCGCGGCGTAGGCCGCCTCGTACCGGGCATGGAAGGCGCGTTCGTAGCTCTGGCGGAGCACTGCTTCATCCTCGATGAACAGCACCCGCCGGCGGGGCATGCCGACAGACATGCCCGAGAATATAGCGTTACGCCGCCTCGGCTTCGACCTCGAAGAGGTCGTCGAGTTTCGTGAGGACCAGGAGGAAGCGCAATTCATCATTCGGGCGCTTGAGCACCACCACCTGGCGGCGCTCCGAGGCCCGGCGCTGCACCAGCATCAGGGCCCCGAGTCCGGCGGAGTCCACCGACTTGGTGGTCCGGAGGTCGATGACCAGCCGCCCGAGGCGCTCGGGCATCTGTTCCAGCAGGGCCACCGCGCCCTGGCGGAACTGGGTCCGGGTTTCCAGCCCCAGGTGCTCCGGGGCCTGCAGCTCGAGGGTGACGTTGTCCGTGGCCTGCATGGTCTCATTCCTCCCGCGCTGAACAAATCGAGCGCGATGCTTCCGCCGTGTTGCTGTGGGGGCGCATCGCGCTCTGGGCGCGGGCACCCGCCTTCGGCACCGAGCTATCTCCCCACACGGGGGTGGCGCGGGGCGCCACGGGGGAGACCTCTAGTTTTGCGGCCCCGGATCGCTCCGGGTGTGCTCTGTCGGGCGGACGGTTGTCGGAGACCTTGTGGCCTCCGCCCGGGGAAAAAGCGAGGGCGATGCCAATTTCCCCAAGCCATTGCGGGTGAACCACTTAGGAGACGTCGTCGCGGTCACGCAACGGCCCCGCCACGCCGCAGAGGGCCGCACCCTGCGGCACGGTGCAAGGGTGTGGGACGGACGCCGACCGGCCGCGGGCCGCCGGCTTCGGGACCCCTCGGCGGCGGCAAAACCTGCGACAGATGTCGCACTCCTATGGCGCGGCGGCCGGGGCCGAGTATCATCTTTGGCCACGACCGTCCGCAGGATCCCCGAGGTCACCGCCCGCCGGCGCCAGTCCGGTGGGCCGCCATGCCGCGACGCGCCCCGCGCCCGCCGGCCCGGCCTTTTCCCGAGTCCCGAGAATGACCGACCAGATCTCCACCCTGCTCACCGAGTCCCGCCGCTTCCCGCCGAGCGCCGGCTTCACCGCTGAGGCCAACGGCACCCAGGCGCTCTACGACGCCGCCCAGGCCGACCGCCTCCGCTTCTGGGAGGACCAGGCCCGCGCCCTCGACTGGATGCAGCCCTGGTCCCGGGTGCTCGACTGGACGCCGCCCCACGCCAAGTGGTTCGTGGACGGGAAGCTCAACGTGAGCGTCAACTGCGTGGACCGCCACCTCAAGACGGCGCGCCGCAACAAGGCCGCCATCCTCTGGGAGGGGGAGCCGGGCGACCGCCGCACCATCACCTACTGGGAGCTGCACCGCGAGGTCTGCCGCTGCGCCAACGCCCTCCTCAAGCTGGGCGTCCGGAAGGGGGACCGGGTGGCGATCTACCTCCCGATGATCCCCGAGGCCGCCATCAGCATGCTGGCCTGCGCCCGCATCGGCGCCGTCCACTCGGTGGTCTTCGGCGGCTTCTCGGCCGAGTCGCTGCGCGACCGGATCAACGACGCCTCGTGCACGGTGCTCATCACCTCCGACGGCGCCTACCGCCGCGGCTCGGTGCTGCCGCTCAAGCGCTTCGCCGACGAGGCGCTGGAGGGCTGCCCCACCATCAAGCACGTGATCGTGGTGCAGCGCCGCGGCGGCGCCGGCGCGGGCGACGAGTCCTTCGCCAACATCATCGAGGGGCGCGACCACTGGTGGCACCGCCTCATGGACCAGGCCTCCCCGGCGCACGAGGCGGAGCCGATGGATGCGGAGGACATGCTGTTCATTCTCTACACCAGCGGCACCACCGGGAAGCCGAAGGGCATCGTCCACACCACCGGCGGCTACCTCACGCAGGTGACGGCCACCACGAAGCACGTCTTCGACCTCAAGGAAGACGACCTCTTCTGGTGCACCGCCGACATCGGCTGGGTGACGGGGCACAGCTACGTGGTCTACGGCCCGCTCGCCAACGGCGCCACCGTGCTCATGTACGAGGGTGCCCCCGACTGGCCGGAGCGCGACCGCTTCTGGAAGATCGTGGCGCGCTACGGCGTCACCGTGTTCTACACGGCACCCACCGCCATCCGCGCGTTCATGAAGTGGGGCGAGGCGCTGCCGAAGAAGCACGACCTGTCCACGATCCGCCTGCTCGGCACCGTGGGCGAGCCGATCAACCCCGAGGCGTGGATCTGGTACCACGAGCACATCGGCGCGAAGCGCTGCCCCATCGTGGACACCTGGTGGCAGACGGAGACGGGCGGGATCATGATCACGCCGCTCCCCGGGGTGGTCACCACCAAGCCGGGCTCCGCCACCATCCCCTTCCCCGGCATCAGCGCCGCGCTGGTGGACCAGAAGGGCACCCGCCTGCCGCAGGGCGGTGGCCTGCTGGTGCTCACCGAGCCCTGGCCCGCCATGCTCCGCACCATCTACGGCGACGACCAGCGCTATCGCGACACCTACTGGTCCAAGTTCGGCAACATGTACTTCGCCGGCGACGGCGCCAAGCTGGACGAGGACGGCTACTGGTGGATCCTCGGCCGGGTGGACGACGTGCTCAACGTGGCCGGCCACCGCATCGGCACCATGGAGGTGGAGAGCGCGCTGGTGGACCACCCGATGGTGGCCGAGGCGGCGGTGGTGGGGAAGCACCACGACCTGAAGGGGCAGGCCATCGCCGCCTTCGTGACGCTCAAGGAGGGCAACCGGCCCTCCGCCGAGCTCAAGGATGACCTGAAGGACCACGTGGCGCGGAAGATCGGCGCCATCGCGCGGCCGGACGACATCCTGTTCAGCGCCGACCTGCCCAAGACGCGGAGCGGCAAGATCATGCGCCGCCTGCTCAAGGACATCGCCGAGGGCCGCGCGCTGGGCGACACCACCACGCTGGCCGACCCGAGCGTGGTGAACCGGCTCAAGGAGCAGTACGAGTCGGAAGAAGGCTGACCAGGCTGGAACGTGGCAGGGCCCGGCGTCCCCCTCCCCCGGGGGCGCCGGGCCCTGCTAGCTTAGGGGACCCGTCAGTTCCACCCTGAGGAGCCCGATGCGTCGCTCGAAGCTGATCCTGATCGCGGCCGGCCTGACCGCCGCGCTTGCCGTGGGCGTGGCGCTGGGGCGCCCCGCCGTTGCCACCGCCGCCACGCCCGCGGCGGTCGCGGCCGCCGTCGCCCCGATTCCGCTCACGGTGTACCACTCGCCCTCCTGCGGCTGCTGCAAGGAGTGGGTGAAGCACATGGAGGCCAACGGCTTCGCGGTGAAGAGCATCGAGCAGCCGGATCTCTCGGGCGTGAAGGCCGAGATGGGCGTGCCCGGCCGGCTCCGCTCCTGCCACACCGCCATCGCGGGCGGCTACGTCATCGAGGGCCACGTCCCCGCGGCCGACGTGAAGCGGCTGCTCAGCGAGAAGCCCAAGGTGGTGGGCCTCACCATCCCGGGCATGCCGCAGTCGGCGCCGGGCATGGACCAGGGCAAGGAGCCGTACGAGGTGCTGGCGTGGGACGCGACGGGGAAGACCACGAGCTGGGCGCGGCACAACTGAATGCCGCGTAGGGGCCGGATAGATCCGGCCCCGCCGAGCTGCGGAAGAACACGAAGGGCCGCCACCCTCGCCGGTGGCGGCCCTTCTTTTTCCCACCGTATGTAACGGCCGGATATATCCGGCCGCTACGACGCCGCGCGGGGGCTAGAACTGGATCTGCGCGCCCATCTCGACGACGCGGTTGGGCGGCAGGTTGAAGAACGCGGTGGCGGGCTGGGCGTTCCGGTTCATCAGGATGAAGAGCCGCTTCCGCCAGGTGGCGAGCGGCGGGATGTCGCCGGCGGCGCCCTTCTTGTCGGGCGTGGTGATGAGCGTCTCGCGCCCCAGGTAGTAGGTGGTCTCCATGGGCTTCACCGCCACCCCGAAGGCCTGCAGCCGCTGCATCAGCTGCGGGATGTTGGGGGACTCCATGAAGCCGTAGCACCCGACCACCTGGTACGCCTTGGGCGCGATCTCGGTGAACTGGACGCGGTCCTCCTCCTCCACGAAGGGCACCTCCTCGGTGCGCACCGAGAGCAGGATGAGCTGCTCGTGCAGGACCTTGTTGTGCTTCACGTGGTGCATCAGCACCGCCGGCGCGCCCTTGGTGTGCGAGGTCATGAACACCGCCGTGCCCGGCACCCGGGCGCAGCGCTTGACCACGTCGGTGAGGAACACCTCGAGCGGGAGCGAGCTCTCTTCCATCATGGTGCGCAGGCGGAGCCGCCCGCGCTTCCAGGTGCTGAGGAAGGTGAAGACGACCAGCGCCACCACGATCGGGAACCAGCCGCCCGCCGCGAACTTGACCATGTTGGCGGCGAGGAAGGCGAGGTCCACCACCAGGAAGACGCCGACCATGCCGTACACCTTGGGCTTGGGCCAGCGCCAGCGCTCGTGCGCCACCACCCCGAACAGGATGCTGGTGATGGCCATGGTGCCGGTCACCGCGATGCCGTAGGCCGCCGCGAGGTTGCTGGTGTTCTTGAAGCTCACCACCAGCCAGAGGCAGGCCACCATGAGCGCCCAGTTCACCTGCGGGATGTAGATCTGCCCCTTCTCGCGCTCCGAGGTGTGCACGATGGTCATCCGGGGTGAGTAGCCCAGCTGGATGGCCTGCTGCGTGAGGGAGAAGGCCCCCGAGATGAGCGCCTGGGAGGCCACGATGGCCGCCGCGGTGGCCACCACCACCATGGGATACAGCACCGCCTCGGGCACCAGCGCATAGAACGGGTTCTCGACCGCCTCGGGGTGCTCCAGCAGGAGCGCCGCCTGCCCGAAGTAGTTGAGCGTGAGCGCCGGCAGCACGAGGCCGAACCACGCCAGCCGGATGGGCCGCTTCCCGAAGTGCCCCATGTCGGCGTAGAGCGCCTCGCCACCGGTGATCACCAGCACCACGGCGCCGAGAATGAGGAAGCCCTGCAGCCCGTCGCGGATGAAGAAGTCCACCGCATACCACGGGTTGAGCGCGGCGAGCACCGAGGGGTGGTGCAGGATCCCGCGCAGCCCGAAGACGGCGATGACCGTGAACCAGACGATCATCACCGGGCCGAACACGGCCCCGACCCGCGCCGTGCCGTGCCGCTGGAAAAGGAAGAGCACGAAGATGATCGCCGCCGTGAGCGGCACGACGTACGGCTCGAAGACCGGCGTCGCGTAGGAGATGCCCTCGAGCGCGCCGAGGACCGAGATGGCGGGGGTGATGATGCCGTCGCCGTAGAGCAGCGCGGCGCCGAACAGGCCGAGCATGACGAGGACCACGTGCTTCCTCTTCTCGGTCCCGCTGACCAGCGCGAGCAGCGCCAGGATGCCGCCCTCGCCCTTGTTGTCGGCCCGCATGACCTCCGCGATGTACTTGTAGCTCACCACGAAATTCATGGACCAGACGATGAGCGAGAGCACGCCGAGGACGTTCTCCCGCGACGGCGCGATGCCGTGCACCGCCCCGAAGCACTCCTTGAGCGCGTACAGCGGGCTGGTCCCGATGTCGCCGTAGACGACGCCGAGTGCGGCAAGGGCGAGCCCCGCGAGGGCCTTCCCTCGCGGGGGCCCGCCCCCGTGTTCGCCGCTCATGCGGTCCCCCCGCGGAGACCGGACTGGTCCGGCATGCTAGCGGGCCCCGGCCCCCGCGAGCGAGTCGAGCATCTGCTTGAGCATGTCGTAGTGCACCGCCCCGCCGCCCGGATACAGCCGCCCATTGATCAGGAAGGTGGGCGTGGAGCGCACCCCCGACTGCTGCCCCTCCTGCCGCGAGGCCAGCAGCCTCGGCGCGTAGCGCGCGCTCTGCATGCAGGCGTCGAAGCGGGCCAGGTCGAGACCCAGCGCCTGGGCATAATTCCGGAAGGTGCTCAGGGCGCGGGTTCCCTGTTCCGGCCAGCGCGGCTCCCAGCTGTAGATCCGCTCGTTCATCTCCCAGTACTTCCCCTGCTCATCGGCGCAGGCCGCCGAGTGTGCGGCCGGGAGCGCGTTGGGATGCTGGTCCAGCGGGAAGTCCCGGTAGCGCCACCGCACCTTGCCGGTGCGGATCAGGCGCTCGGCGATGGTGGGAAACTGCACCACCGCGAACTGCTGGCAGGCCGGGCACTCGTAGTCGGCGTACTCGGTGACCTCGATCAGGGCGCTGTCCGAGCCGCGGAGGTAGCCCTTGAAGCCGCTCGTGTCCGCCACGTTGATCACCGGGTTGGCCGGGATGCTCACCGCCTTCTTCCCCAAGGCCTGATAGCCGATCACCCCGAGACCCACCACCAGGCCGCCCGCCAGGAGCGCGTAGAACCGGCCCATCCCACCGCCTGCCGCCATGAGAAATCCTCGCGTTCTGGAACCTGTCAGGGGTACGCGTGCCCGGAACCCGGTGTCGCCGCAAGGCGAGGACGGGGCTGCGGGGCCGCGGACCTCGTGTGGTGGAAGACCCGGCCGGGCGGGGAGCCGGAAGCCGGCCACTCTGGCGCCGTGGCCGCACGGGGTGCGGCACCCATTCCGGCGCAGGGGAGCGGGGAATCTAATCGGCCGCGGCGTCTATTGAAGGTGAAGACCTCCTCAGGCCCCCATTTACCCCCGACGATGGCTCAATTGCCCACCGCTGGCGGGCCCCCTTATATTGCCGCAACCCAAATCGGTACCCCGAAGGAGCAGCCAAGCATGGCGAAGCCCAAGCAGCCCCGCCGCACCCCCGCCGCGCCCCGCGTTTTCGACCAGGCCCGTGACGAAATGTTCAGCCACATCCTCCGCTGCGGCGTGCTCGAGGCACTGCCGGAGCACCAGAAGGAGTGGTTCGACGACACCATGGCGTACCTCACGGAGCGCTACGAAGACCTGGGCCCGGAAGAGCTGACCCAGCTCCGGACGCTCGGCGAGCGCTACTGCCAGCCCGTGGCCAACCGGCCCACCACGCCGCCCACCGAGCCCACGCCCGAAGCCGCGTCGGTGAACTGAGCAGGCAGCTGGCAGGATCTTGGACGCCCCGGCCTCGGCCGGGGCGTCGTTGTTTCTAGCCTCCCCCGGCGGGCCGGAGCCGGCGCCACCGCCATCCCAGCGCCACGCGCGCCCCGCCGCCAATGCCGGCCTCGAGGTGCCACCCGCTCCCTGCCCCCGGCCGCCCCTCGAGGCCCAGGCCCACCACCACGTACCCGGCATCCCGCGCCCCCGCCTGGCCGGCCACGCCCCCGAAGGCGTACGCCCCCACCCCGGTGAGCCGGCCCGGCCAGAGCAGGTACTGGCCCGTCAGCTCGCCCCGGCCGGTGAGACCTGCCGCATCACCGGCGAGGGCGGCAAGCACCAGGCGCACCCGCCCCCCGGGCCGGAGCCCGAGCGAGAGGCCGCCCCCGGTCCACGCCGGGTCCGCCCACGCGGCGACCCCGGTGACGCCGAGTTCCACGCCCCGCGGCCCCTGCGCTGCGAGCGGCGCCGCAAGCAGCGCGAGCAGCGCCAGCGTGCGGCCCCTCACCCGACGTCCACGTCGTAGCCGATCGGGATGTCCGGCGCGAGGGACGCCACCACCGAGCAGTACTTCTCGAGCGAGAGGTCGATGGCCCGCCGCGCCTTGGCCTCGTCGAGGCCCTCCCCGCGGAGGTGGAAGGCGAACTGGAGCGCCACCAGGCGCTTCGGTTCCGTCTCACGCCGGGTGCCGGTCACCTCGATGCGGAATTCGGTCAGGCGGATCCGCATCTTCTCGAGGATCAGCACCACGTCGCTGCCGGCGCAGGTGCCGGCGGCCATCAGGAGCGCCACCACCGGGCTAGGCGCCACCTCCCCGTCGCCGTCGAGGGTGATGGTGGGGCCGCCGGGCGCGCCGGCGGTGAAGCGGAGACCCTGCTGCCAGCTGATGGAGGCAAAGCGGAGATTCGAGGCGGCCATGACGGGACGGTAAGGGAAGCGCGGAACGCTCAGGTGCCCACGGCGCGCTTCTCGGCGCCCTGCACCCGGCTGTAATCGTAAATGGCGTAGAGGGAGATTGCCGCCACGGCCCACACCAGCGGCCGGACCAGCGGCGAGTCGAGCAGGAACGCGAGCAGGGCCAGCACCTGCGCCAGCGTCACCGCCTTCCCGCCCACCCGGGCGGGGATGGCCAGGGGGCGGTCGGTGAGGAGCACCACCACGAAGGCGACCGTCGCCACGAGGTCGCGGAGCAGGGCGCCGAGGATCTCGTACCAGGTGAGCAGCCCAGACGTGGCCACCACCAGGAAGCCCGACAGCATGAAGAGCTTGTCGGCCACCGGGTCGAGGAACACCCCCCAGCGGGAGCCCCCCAGGCGGCGCGCCAGGAAGCCGTCCAGCAGGTCGGTGGCGGCCGCCAGTGCCAGGATGCCGAGCCGGGCGCTGGGGCTTCCGATGACGAAGAACAGGAGCGCCAGCGGGAGGCGGGCGAGCGTGAGCAGGTCCGCCACCGTGAACCCGTCCCGGCGCGGCACCTCGCGACCTTGCTGCCCCCCGGAGGGGGGGGTACCTTGCGTTTCCCCCCCGTGGGGGGCTGGCAGCCCGACCCGGGCCTCGCCGCCTGTCACCACCGACCCCTACCGGCCATGGACCTCGAGCTCCTCAAGAAGACGGCGATCTTCGCCGACCTCGACGAGGGTGAACTTGCCCGCGTCGCCGAGATTTGCAAGGAGCAGAAGTACACCGGGGGCCAGTACGTCTTCAAGGAAGGCGAGCCGGGGAACCGCTTTTACATCATCGTCTCGGGCGAGGTGCGCATCAGCCGCAACGTCCCCGGGGCCGGTGAGGAGGCGCTGGCGGTGCTGCAGCCCGGCTCCTGCTTCGGCGAGATGTCGGTGTTCGACCGCTCCGAGCGGAGCACGGACGCCATCGCCAACGGGCCGGTGGTGCTCCAGACGATCTCGCGGCCGGAGTTCGAGATGCTGCTGGACTTCAACCGCGACCTGGCCTACAAGATCCTCTGGTCCATGGTGCGGCTGCTCTCGTCGCGGCTCCGGGTGACCAACGACAACCTGCGGTCGCTGCTCGCCATCTCCATGTTCTAGCCCCGGCGCCCCGGCGCCGGAGCGCGCGCCGGGGCGTGTCCCATGGCCTCCCAGCACGCCCTCACCGAACTCACCGGCATCACCTCCGCGACCCTGAGCGACGACCGCGCGCTCGGGGCGCTGGCCATCGCCGCGGCCGGCGCCATCGGGCTCACGGCGCACGGGCCGCCGGTGATCAAGACGGGGCCGCAGGGCATCGCCGTGGGGCTGCTGGCCCACGGGGGCCACATCGTGCTCCACGCGCGCCCCGAGGAGGGGAGCTGCCTGGTGGACATCGTCACCCCGGGCGCGGCGTCGCCCGCGCGGGGGCTCGAGGTCATCACCCGCCGGCTCCATCTGTCGCCCTGACCACGTGGCGCGGCCCGCCGCGCCCCCAACCCCGCCGGACCGCCATGCTCAAGGAAGCCCCCGACCACTTCGACGCCGAGCTGCTGCTCAAGATCTACGACCTGCGCCGCGAGCAGGTGATGCGCGAGTCGCGCTACGCCATCGCGCGCGACTTCTGGCCCCGGTCGGCGGCCGAGGTGCTCGACGTGCTGCGCCCCGACCACCCGCACAACACCGCCTGGCGCCAGGTCACCGGCTACTGGGAGATGGTCTACAGCATGGCGCGCAACGGCGTCATCCACGCCGAGTTCCTGGCCGAGAACAACGGCGAGGGCCTCTACCTCTTCGCGAAGGTGGAGCCGTACCTGGCGGAGCTGCGGGCCGCCGGCAACCCGGCCACGCTCCGGAACACGGAGTGGATCGCCACCAACACCGAGGCGGGCAAGGGGACGCTGGCCTACTTCCGCGGCCGGGTGGCCAAGGCCCTCGCCGCGAAGTGACGGCACGGCTCACCCGGAGCCTCTGGCTCCCGCGCCAGGTGGACGAGGCGTTCGGCTTCTTCGCCGACGCCTCGAACCTGGAACGGATCACCCCGCCCGAGCTCCGCTTCCGCATCGTGACGCCGACGCCCATCGCCATCGGGGCGGGGACCGTCATTGACTACCGCCTGGCACTGTTCGGCGTCCCGATGCGCTGGCGCACGCTCATCACGGTGTGGGAGCCGGGCGTGCGCTTCGTGGACGAGCAGGTGGAGGGGCCGTACGCCCTCTGGGTCCACACCCACACCTTCCGCGCCGAGCAGGGCGGCACCCGTATCGACGACGAGGTGCGCTACCGCCTCCCCCTCGGCGCGCTGGCCCTCCCCGCGCGCCCGCTGGTGGCGCTGCAGCTGGGCCGCATCTTCGATTACCGCACCCGCGCCGTCACCGCGCTCCTCGGCGCCCGGGCCGCGTGAGCTACCGCCGGCTCCAGGGGCAGGAGATCATCGCCACCGCCGACCGGCTGATGGCGCGGATCAGCGACCGCTTCCCGGGCTCGGGGCTGAGCAAGGTGGCCAGCGAGCTGGCCCAGGTCACGCGGGAAACGGAGCAGCGCATCGCCGACCTGCGGCGGCCGCGCTGGGGGCTCCGGGCGGGGATCGGGTTCCTCATCCTGCTCATCGCCGCGGTGGCGCTGTTTGCCCTCGCCGGCATGCAGCGGCCGGACAGCATCAGCCACCTCGGCGAGTTCGTGCAGCTGCTCGAGTCCACGATCAACGACCTCGTCTTCGTGGGCGTGGCCATCCTGTTCCTGGTCACCCTCGAGGAGCGGCTCCGCCGCCGCGACGCGCTGCGGGCCCTGCACGAGCTCCGGAGCCTGGTCCACATCGTGGACATGCACCAGCTCACCAAGGACCCCGACCAGTTCTCCGCGGGGCGCACCGACACCAAGGCGTCGCCCGCCCGGGCGCTCTCCCCCGCCCAGCTGGGCCGGTACCTCGATTACTGCTCGGAACTGCTGTCCATCATCGGCAAGGTGGCCGCGCTCTACGCGCAGCAGCTCGATGACCCGGTGGTGCTGGCGGCGGTGGGGGAAGTGGAGACGCTGACGGCGGGACTGTCCAACAAGATCTGGCAGAAGCTGGTCATCCTGGGGACCGCGCCCCGCTCCCCCGCCGGACATACCAGAGCGCAATAGCCGCCAGGAAGCAGGCCGCGAGGAACGGCTGCCGCAGCGCGCCCACCGCGAGCCCGGCGATGACGAGCGGCAGGAACGCCGCCAGCCGCCGGAGCAGCGGCGGCGATGATCCGTCGGCTCCACGACCGGTGCGGCTGGGCGCCGCCGCGTAGGGGCGCGCGCTGCCCGGCGGGTGGAGCAGCGCCGAGCCGAGCACCGCGCCGGCCCACGGGGTGGGCACGCCGTGCTCCACGGGCGGCGGGGCCAGGCGGGCCGGGTCGCCGCCGGCGCGGGCCAGGCGCTCCTGCTCCGCGGCCTCGTGGCGCGCAAGGACCTCCACCAGCCGGTGCGCGGGCGAGTCCGGCGGGGCCAGCGCGGCCGCCTTCAGCGCCGCTTCCAGCGCGGCCCCCGTGTCCCCGGCGTGGTGCTCCAGCACCGCCTGCAGCAGCGCCGTGGCCGCCGAGCCCGGCAGCTCCACGGCCGTGGCCCGCGCCAGCTCCAGCGCCTCGAGCACGCGGCCCTGCCCCGCCAGCAGCCAGAGCCGGAGGTAGAGCGTCGCCTCGTCGTGTGAGGCGCCGTGCAGCAGGGTGTCGGCAAAGGCCAGCTCCGGTGGCAGCCGGGTTGAGCCGGCCAGGAGCCGGAGAAGGTCCTGTGTGTCCGGCACCGGTGGCGGCACCAGCCCGGGAATGACGCGCGGGGCCGCCCCCGCTCCCTCTGGAGCAGGACGGCCCCGCGTCTCCGCGAGCCCTGCATTGGCCGGCACCCCGGCGCCCCCGATCCCCGGCACGGACACTCCCATGCTCGGGAGTATCGGCGGGCGGCCGGATTTGCTGACGCCCCGCGCTACTTCCCGCCGCCGGCCCCCTGGACGACGCCCTCCGCGAAGACCGGCGTCCCGCCGCCGAGCACCCGGGCGGCCACGTCCCGGATCTCGTCGGCCGTGACGGCCAAGTAATGGGATGCGGGGTCGGTGATGTCCTCCAGGCCCTGACCCGCCAGCCACGCCTCCACAATTTCTCCCGCCAGCGCCGCCGCCGACTGCCGCTGCACCACCGTCTGCCCCGCCAGGTACTGGGTGGCCTGCGCCAACTCCACCGCAGTCACCCGCTCCTCCGCGAAGCGCTGGAGCTCCGCCAGCATCGCCGTGCGCGCCTCCACTTCCCGCTCCGGAGAGGTGGCGATGTAGGACAGGAGCGCCCCACCCCGCGCCTTCTGCCACGAGCTCGCCAGCACCGTGTACGCCAGCGAGCGCTGCTCGCGCAGCGCCTCGAAGAGGCGCCCGCCGAGCCCGCTGGCGACGGCGCTCCAGACCTCGGCGGCGTGCCGGCTCGGGTCGCGGCGCGAGGGGCCGGGGAAGGCCAGCGCAAACGCCGACTGCGCCTTCTGCCGCGAGACCGCCTGGGACACGGGCGTGCCGTTCAGCACCCAGCTCACCGGGTTCCGCAGGGTGATGAGCGGCCGCGCGGCGTGCCCGCCGAACACCCCGCCGAGCGTGGCGAGGGCCGCCTCGGGCTCGAGATCGCCCACGGCCACCACGATGCCGCGGGCCCCCGCAAGCGCGGCGCGCTGCCAGGCGCGGACGTCCGCCGGCGTGAGGGTGGCCAGTTCGGCCGGGAGGCCGCTGGCGGGGACGCCGTAGCCCCGCCCGCCGAAGCCGGCGGCAAACGCCAGCTGGAACGGGTAGCGGAACATGTCGTCCGCGGCCTGCGTGGTTTCCTCCACCAGCAGCCGGCGCTCCGCCTCGAGCTGGGCGTCCGGTGCGTCGGCCCCGTGCAGGACCAGGTCCATGAGGGTGGCCGCCTCCCCGAGCCTCGGGGCCAGCACCGTGGCGCCGAGGCCGAGCCAGTCGAGCCCCACCACCGGGCCGAGGGTGCCCCCCAGCCGCTCGAAGGCCAGCGCGAGCCCCGCGGCGTCATACCCGCCGGCTCCACGCACCGCGCCCCGGACCGCGAGCGCCCCGAGGCCCGCCTGCCCCGGCGGGTCGAACGAGGCCCGCGGCAAGTACACCCCGAGCGACACGATCGGCACGCCGGGCTTGCGGCGCACCAGCAGGTCGAAGGCCGGCAGCGCCTCGTGCAGCACGCCGGCTTCACTCACCGGGGAGACGGGTGCGCGCGCGGGGCGGACGGCGGGGGCGGCGTGCCGCGTCCCCTGGCCGGCCGGGAGCGCGCGCGGGCGCACCAGCGACGCGAGTGTCGTGGCATCGAGGTCCTCGCCCCGATCGCGCGGCAGGTAGACCACCGCGGAGACCGCCTCCGGGTCGAGCACCTGGCGGGCCGCCGCCTGCACTTCCTCGGCGGTGGCGCGCGCCAGCTGGTCGAACTCCCGGTCGAGCAGCCGGTAGTCCGCCATGGCCTCGGCCGAGGCGAGCGCCGCGGCGCGGCCGTCCATCTCCTCCATCCGCCGGGACCAGCGGGTGAGCAGGAGCGTTCGCGCGCGTTCCAGGTCCTCGGCCGCGATCGGCTCACTTACCAGGCGATGCACCGCGTCGCCGATGCCGCGGAGCACGGGCTCCACCCGCTCGGCGTCGCAGTCGGCACCGATGGAGAAGACGCCGAGCTCGGTGGGCGAGTAGTGGTGCGCGGTCACCGAGGTGGCGAGGCCGGTCTCGCGGAGCGCACGGTAGAGCCAGCTGCCGCGCCCCGCGCCGAGCACACCGGCGGCGAGGTCGAGCGGGACGGCGCGCGGGTCGAGCGCGGGCACGCCGCGCCAGCCCAGGCCCAGCTCGGCCTGGGTCACGTCGCCCCGGAGGGTGCGGGCCCGGACCTCGCGCCGCGGCGGCTCGCCGGGGGAGGGGTCCACGGCGCCATCCCCCGCGGCCCAGCCGCCATAGGTGCGGCGGGCCAGGGCCAGGGTCTCCTCCTCGTCCACGTCGCCAACGATGGCGATGATGACGCGGGAGGGGACGTAACGGGTGGCGTAGTAGCCGTGCACGTCGGCGCGGGTGAAGCCGGCCAGGTCCCGCTCGTAGCCGATGCGCCAGCGGCGGATGCGGTGCCGGTCGTACATCACCTCGTGCAGCGTCTCGTGGGTGACGGCGCCGGGGTTGTCGAGCTTCCGCTTGGCCTCCTGGATGATCACCTTGAGCTCGCGCTCGAGCTCCCCCGCATCCAGTGCGGCATTCATCAGCGCGTCGGCCTGGATGGCCACGGCGTCGGGGAGCCGCGCGGCGGGGAGGACGGCGAAGTAGGAGGTGTGGTCGTACGAGGTGTGCGCGTTGAGGTAGCCGCCGGCCGCCTTGGTCTCCTTGGCGATCTGCCCCACCCCGCGGGTGGGTGTCCCCTTGAAGAACATGTGCTCCAGCACGTGGGAGATGCCGATCCAGCGGTCGGGCTCGTCGAAGAAGCCCGCCTTCACGTGGGTCACCACGGCGGCCACGGGGGCGGCGCGGTCGCGCTGGACGAGGACGGTGAGGCCGTTCGGGAGGACCTCGCGCCGGACGCCGTCGGTCCAGCGCGGGAGTGTCGGGGTGGGCATGTCCCCAAAATAGCAGGGGCCACCGTGCGGTGGCCCCCGGTCCGGCGGTGTGCGGGAACCCGCTCAGACGATGATGCGGACCACCCCCGCCTTGGCGCTGCCGCGGATGAAGGCCTCCGCGTCGGTGGTGGGGATGACCACCCCGGTCTCGGCGGCGCCGCGGCGCGCGGAATCGGCCATGAACTCGGCCAGCGGAGCGTCGGCCCATTCCCGGTCGGCGCCCTTCATCTGCTCCAGGATCTCCTCCCAGCTGCCCTTGAAGGAGCGCCCGGTGAGGGTGGTGACGGTGTGCTGGCCGGCCGGCACGCCGCGCTTCTGCATGGCGTGGAGCTCGGTGAGCAGGGTGCCGAAGAGCTCCAGCTGGGCGGGGTCGCGCGTGGAGCCGTCGGGCTGGGTGGCCTCGATCTCCAGCAGCACCGCGTCCACCAGGTCCGGCTCGCCCGCCACCTCGGCCAGGCGGGTGTACCAGGGACGGAGCTCGAGGTCGTCGTCGGCCAGGTGGTAGATGGTCTTCTTGAGCTCCACGTAGCGCCAGATGCCGAGCTCGTCGTAGTGGTCCTCGGGCACGGTCTGGTGCAGGTGGTGCATGGCCGCGTCGGTCTCGCCCCGGTCGTAGAGCATGTTGGCGAGGTAGATGCGCGCCTCGCTGTAGTGGGGGTCGAGCTGGAGGGCGCGGCGGAGCCAGTAGAGCGCGCCGCTGTCGTCGTTGCGGCGGTGGCAGGCGTAGCCCACGCAGGCGGCCGCCTCGGGGCAGTCGGGCTGCGCGGCGACGGCGTACTCGAAGAAGGTCTGCGCGGCGGCCAGCAGGTTCTCGCGGAAGAGCGCCCGGCCCACCTGCAGCATCAGCTCGTGGTCCTCCTTGAAGCCGAGGGCCAGGATCCGGTCGAAGGCGTCGAGGGCGCCGCGGCGGTCGCCGAGCTTGAGCAGCACCTCGCCCAGGCCGGCGAGGGTGTCCTCGTGATCGGGATCGAGGTGGCGGGCCCGCTCGAAGCTGCGGCGCGCCCAGGCGTAGTCCTCCCGCGCGAGGTAGGCATAGGCCATCCCCACGTGGAGTTCCACGGCCTTGGGGTAGATCTGGAGTCCGTCCTGCAGGAGCTCGAGGGCCTCGTCGAAGCGGCCCTCGTTGTAGAGTTGGTGGGCTTGTTCGTCGTAATCGTCGGAGCTGTAGAACCGTTCCGGCATCAAAGTGCTCACCTCCGGCGGTGTTTGACCATAAGGTAGGAGCATGCCGGGCCCGCTGCAAGAGTGGCGGGGACCGTCACTTACGCGTTTCCCGCCGCCCACGCCGCCGTGACCGACCGGCGTTGACGGGATCCAGCTCCAGAAATATGTTACTGACCAGTCAGTTACTTATTTCCGGAGCCGACCATGCCCAGAGCCCGAGGATCCCGTCGCCCCGCCGCCCGGCGGCCGCGCTGGCGGCGCCGGCCCGAGGAGCGGCCCGACGAGATCCTCCACGCCGCGCTCCAGGTCTTCGGCGAACGCGGCTTCGCCCACACCCGCCTCGATGACGTGGCCCGCCGCGCCGGCGTCAGCAAGGGCACGCTCTACCTCTACTACGCCTCGAAGGACGCGCTCTTTCGCGCGGTGGTCCGCGCGGTGAAGGGCCCCGTCCTCGCCGAGGGCGAGGCGTACGTCGAGGCGCACCAGGGGCCTGCGCGCGAGGCGCTCGAGCACCTGGTGCTCCGGATGTGGGAGATCATGGCCGACCCGCCGCAGGCCACCGTCTCCCGGCTGGTGCAGAGCGAGATCCGCCACTTCCCCGAGCTGGCCCGCTTCTACTACGAGGAGATCGTGCTCCGCTCCCGCCGCATCCTGGAGCGGGTGCTGGAGCGCGGCGTGGCCGCGGGCGAGTTCCGGCCCGAGCAGGCGCGCTTCGCGGCGCGGGCCATCCCGGCGATGGCGCTGACCCTGATCACCGTGCATGGCGGCCTGGCCGCCTTCGACCCCTCGCCGATGTCGCGCGAGGCCATGGCGGCCCACGCCACCGACCTCATCCTGCACGGCGTGCTCGCGCCCGCCGCGCCGAGGACCGACGCATGACCCGTTTCGCCCTCCTCCTGCTGGCGGTGGCGCCGCTGTCCGCGGCCGCGCAGGACTCCGCCGCGCCGGTCGCGTTGACGCTGGAGCAGGCCATCACCCGGGGCCGGGCCCACGGCATCACCGCGGCGCTGGCGCGGCTCAACGATCGGGTGGCCCAGGCCCGCATCACCCAGCGCCGCGCCGACCTGCTGCCCGCCGTCGGCGTCTCCGCCAACTGGAGCCGGAAGACGCTCAACCTCGACGAGTTCGGGATCCCGATCGCCACCGGTGTCACCGACCCGTTCTCGCTCTGGAACTTCCAGGTGCGGGCGTCGGAGACGCTGTTCGACGCCAGCGCCCTCACCCGGCTCCGCGCCGCGAAGGACTCCGCGCTCGCGAGCGGCGCCGACGCCCGTGCCGTGGGCGAGCTGGCCGGCGCCCAGGCGGGCCTGGCCTACCTTCGCGCCGTGAGCGCCAGCGAGACCGTCCGGGCCCGCGAGGCCGACAGCGCCGTGGCCGGCGACCTGCTGGGCCAGGCGCGCCAGCTGGTGGAGGCGGGGGTGAGTCCCGCCATCGACGCCACGCGGAGCGAAGTCCAGTTCGCCAGCGTCCGCACCCAGCTCGAGGTGGCCCGCAACCAGCGCGACCGCACCCTGCTCGACCTCGCGCGGACCCTCGACTTGCCGGCCGGCACCCCCATCCTCCTGGCCGATTCGCTCGGCGCGGGGAGCACCGCGCTGCCGGGGACGCCGGACGCCGCGGTGCAGTTTGCCCTCGAGCATCGCGCGGAGGTGGCGGCGGAGCGCGGGCGCGCCCGGGTCATCGAGCGCACCCTCGCGGCCATCGGCTACGAATACCTGCCGAGCCTGGCGGTGGGCGGGCAGTACGTGCAGAGCGGCCGCACCCTCGGCACCCTCGAGGGGACGTGGCTGGTGCAGGCCGGCCTGTCGGTGCCGCTGTTCGACGGCTTCCGCCGGCCGGCGCGGCAGCAGGAGCAGGCGCTCCGGCTCGAGGCGCAGCGGCTGCGGCTGCACGACACCGAGCAGCAGGTGGCCACCGAGGCGCGCCAGGCGCTGCTCGACCTGTCCTCCGCCGCCCACCAGGTGGAGCTGGCGGGCGAGCGGCTCCGCCTGGCCGAGCGGGAGCTGGCGCAGGCGCGCGAGCGCTTCGGCGCCGGCGTCGCCGGGTCGGTGGAGACCACGCAGGCGCAGGGCGGGCTGGTGGCGGCGCGGGACGCGCTGATCCAGGCCCGCGTCAACGCCGCAGTCGCCCGGGTGAGTGCCCGGCGTGCGCTCGGCGTGCTGGACCAGGCGCAGTAATCACCGCTGGACGAGAGACCCCCATGACCGACATCACTGCCGACACCGCCGTCGCCCCCGCCGCCCCCAGCCGCCGGAAGCCCCTGCCCCTCATCATCGTGGGCGTGGCGCTGCTGGTGGGCGCCGTCTGGGGCTTCCGCCGCTGGAGCTTTGGCCGGACCCACATCGAGACCGACAACGCCCAGATGGATGGCCACATCACCGCCGTCGCCCCGAAGGTGCAGGCCTTCGTGAGCCAGGTGCTCGTGGAGGACAACCAGGCCGTGCACGCGGGCGACACCCTGGTGATCCTCGACGACCGCGACCTCCGCGTCCGCCTCACCCAGGCCGAGGCGGACCTGGCCAACGCGCTGGCGGCGGGCGGCAGCAGCCGCCGGCCGGGCCAGGCGCAGGCGCAGCTGGCGGCGAGCGAGGCGCAGGCCCAGTCCGCCGACGCGGCGGTCCAGAGCGCGGAGGCCGGCTTCCGGAAGGCCTCGTCGGACCTGGAGCGGATCCGGGGGCTCGCCGCCCGGCAGATCATCGCGGCGCAGCAGCTCGACGCGGCGCAGGCCGCCTACGACGCCGCGCGCGCCAACCTCGAGGCGGCCCGCCGCCAGGCGAGCGCCGCGGGCGAGCAGTCGCGGGCCTACGCCGCCGGCGTGGGCGCGGCCGCCGCGCGCGTGGAGAGCGCGCGGGCGCTGGTGGAGAATGCGCGGCTCCAGCTCTCCTACACCGTCATCACGGCCCCGACGAGCGGCGTCATCGGCCGGCGCGCGGTGGAGCCGGGGGCGCTGGTGCAGGTGGGGCAGACGCTCATGTCGGTGATTCCCGACTCGGGGGTCTGGGTCACCGCCAACCTCAAGGAAACCGACCTCGCCAACGTGGCCGTCGGCGACGCCGCCGAGTTCACCGTGGACGCGTACCCGGGCCACACCTTCCACGGGAAGGTGGAGAGCCTGAGCCCCGCCACCGGCGCCCGCTTCGCGCTGCTGCCGCCGGACAACGCCACCGGCAACTTCACCAAGGTGGTGCAGCGGGTGCCGGTGCGGATCGCCGTGGACGCCGCCGATCCGGCACGGCCGCTCCGGCCGGGGATGTCGGTGGTGGTCACCATCAGCACGGCGCCCTGACCGATGGCCACGCTGGCCCTGCCGGCCCGCCGCGCGCGGCTGTCGCCGGAGGAGGTGTACGCGCACCGCTACCTCATCGCCTTCGCGGTGGTGTCGGCGAGCGTGCTCGAGCTGGTGGACACGAGCATCGTGAACGTGGCCATCCCGCACATGATGGGGAACCTGGGCGCCACGCTGGAGGAGATCGCCTGGGTGAGCACGGGCTACATCGTGGCCAACGTCATCATCCTGCCGCTCACCAGCTGGCTCTCCGAGCGCTTCGGGCGGCGGAACTACTACACCGGCTCCATCCTCCTCTTCACGCTGGCCTCGCTGCTGGCCGGCAACGCCTCCTCGCTCGGCGGGCTCGTCACGGCGCGGGTGATCCAGGGCATCGGCGGGGGCGCCCTCATCTCCACGGCGCAGGCCATCCTGTTCGACGTCTTCCCGCTCCGGGAGCGCGGGCAGGCCATGGCCATCTTCGGCATGGGCGTCATGGTGGGGCCCACGCTCGGTCCCACGCTCGGCGGCTGGATCACCGACAACTACTCCTGGCCCTGGATCTTCTACATCAACCTCCCGCTCGGGGCCATGGCCGCGTACCTCACCTGGCGCTGGGTGCCGGAGCCGTCGCACGGCGGGCGGGCGCAGGGGGACGTGGACTGGGCGGGGCTCGTGCTGCTCATCCTGAGCATCGGGGCGCTGCAGATCCTGCTCGAGCGCGGGGAGTCGAAGGACTGGTTCGAGTCGCGGGAGATCCAGCTCGAGGCGCTCGTGGCGGGCCTGGCCATGATCGGCTTCGTGTGGCGCGAGCTCACGGCGGAGCACCCGGTCGTGGACCTCCGCATCCTCAAGAACCGGCAGCTGGCCGCCAGCGTCACCTTCGGCCTCTGCCTCGGCTTTGCGCTCTACGCCAGCGTGTTCGCGCTGCCGGTGTTCCTGCAGTCGCACCTGGGGTACACGGCGTGGGACACCGGCAAGGTGATCCTGCCCGGCGCCATCGCCAGCGCGGTGACCATGGCGGTGACGGGCCGCATCACGAGCAAGTTCGACGCGCGCCTGTTCATCGTGACCGGGGCCGGGCTCTACTTCTGGTCCATGTGGATGCACTACCACTTCACCCTGGCCATCGGCATGCACGACCTGCTGCTGCCGATGATCCTTCGCGGCATCGGCCTCGGCCTGGTGTTCGTGCCGCTGACACAGGTGGCGGTGGCGGACCTCGAGCCCCAGCAGCTGGCGCAGGGCACCGGCCTCTACAATCTCTCGCGCCAGCTGGGCGGCAGCTTCGGCATCGCCGTCGCGGCCACCCTGCTGCACCGCTTCACCGAGCAGGGGCGCGAGGCGCTCCGCTCGCACCTGGCCGTCACCGAGCCGGCCACCGCGCAGTGGCTGCAGGGCGTCACCGCGCGCATGATGCAGCTCGGCGGGAGCGCCGCCGATGCGCAGCACCGGGCGCTGGCGCTGCTGGACCTGAACCTCTATCGCCAGGCCAGCGTCATCGCCTTCGAGAAGGTGTTCCTGGTGATGGGCTGCACCTTCGTGGCGGCGCTGCCGCTCCTCCTCTTCTTCCGGACCGGCCGCACGCAGGGCGGCGGCGGCGCCCACTGACCGGCGCGCGGCCGGGGGGCCGGGGCTAGATTCCCCGCTCCCCATGGCCCCGACGCCGATGCCCGCCGACCCGTCCCTGCTCACCCCCCTCGACGACGACGCCTCCCTCGAGGCCGGCACCCAGTTCGCGGAACTGATCGCCGGCTACCTGGCCCAGACCCATGCGGGGGAGGGGCGGGTGGGGACCACGCACGCGCCGGCGGAGCTCGCGGCACAGTTCGCGGGGCCGCTGCCGGCGGAGGGCAAGCCGCTCGCGGCCGTGCTGGAGCGGCTCCGCCGCGAGATTCTCCCCAACGTCACCCGCCTGACGCACCCGATGTACATGGGCCACCAGGTCTCCGCCCCGCTCCCGGCGGCCATCTGGACCGAGGCGCTCATCTCCGCGCTCAACAACTCCACCGCCGTGCAGGAGATGGCGCCGGCGGTGACCATCCTGGAACACCAGGTGGTGCGCGCCTTCGCCGCGCTCGCCGGCTGGAGTGCCGAGGCGGGGGGCACGCTCACCTCGGGCGGCACGGAGGCCACCTTCACGGCCCTCCTCGCCGCGCGCGCCGAGGCGATGCCCGAGGCGTGGGAGGCGGGGGTGGGTGCCGACCCGCCGGTCGTGGTGTACGGGGAGCAGTCGCACTACGCGGTGACGCGGGCGATCGGGGCGCTCGGCCTCGGCCTCCGCAACGGCATCGCCGTGCCCACGCGCGACTTCCGCATGGACACCGACCAGCTCCGCGCCATCCTCGACCGGCTCCACGGCGAGGGCCGCCGGGTGATGGCGGTGGTGGCGACCGCCGGGTCCACGCCCACCGGCAGCTTCGACGACCTCGCGGTCATCGGCCGGCTCTGCGCGGAACGCGGGCTCTGGCTGCACGTGGACGGGGCGCACGGCGCGTCCGCGCTCTTCTCCGCGGTGCACCGCCACCGCCTGGCGGGCCTCGAGCTCGCCACCTCGCTGGCGTGGGACCCGCACAAGATGATGCTGCTCCCGCTCTCCGCCGGCATGGTGCTGGTCAAGACGGAGCGGCAGCTCGACCAGGCCTTTGCGCAGCGCGCGCCCTACCTCTTCCACGGCCGGGGCGCCGAGCGGGTGTGGGACCAGGGGGTGCGGAGCTTCCAGTGCTCGCGCCGGGCGGACGCGCTCAAGCTCTGGGTGGCACTCGAGCGCTACGGCACGCGCGCCATCGGCGCGCTCTACGACCGGCTCTGCGCCACCACCCAGGCGCTGCACGCGCAGGTGCTGGCGCACCCGAGCTTCGCGGCGGTGCACGCCCCCGCCTCCAACATCCTCTGCTTCCGCTACGTGGGCCGCCCCGGCCGCGCGTCGCCCGCGCCCGAGGAGGAGGCGCGGCTCGACCGCGTCAACTTCGAGCTGCGCCAGCGCTACAACCGCTCCGGCGAGGGCTGGATCACCACCACCGTCCTCGGCGGCCGACGCGTGCTCCGCTGCACGCTCATGAACCCGCGCACCACCGCGGCCCACCTCGAGCGGCTGCTCACGGGCCTCGCCGCCACCGGGGTGGCCGTGGAGCGGCAGGGCGCCGCGTAGGCGGCCCTCCCTTGCCCCGGCGGTGGCCCGGGGCTAATTCCCTCCCGTGACCTTCCAGCGCAAGCTCCTGCTCGGCGTCTCGCTCCTCGTCCTGCCGGCGCTCATCATCGGCATCGGGGCGCTCCGCGGCAACGCGGAGGAGCAGCGTGCGCTGGAGACGCTGGGCACCCGCCTGGGCCGGAGCCGCACCTATGCCGAGCTCGAGACGGCGATGTTCGACCAGAGCGAGGTGCTCTGGCGCTTCCTCTCGGGCCGGGACCCCTCGGCGCGACGCGAGTTCGGGCTGGGGGGGACGTCGTGCGGTTCCGCATCGAGCGCTGGAAGGGCGAGCCCAGCGGGGACGAGCAGGAACTCGCCGCCCCGGTGGAGCAGCTCCAGCGCCGCTTCGTGGCCGTTGGCGACAGCGTCTTCCGTCTGTCCGACGCCGGGCGCCAGGCGGAGGCGTTCCAGTACGCGGTGGTGGAGATTCGGAGCAAGCTCCATCCCGCCCTCACCGCACTGAACCGCGAGATCTACCGCCGCACCCGCGAGTCGAGCGTGCAGGGGGCCTTCCAGCAGGTGCAGCGGATCGTGGCGGACGAGCAGCGCACCCTCATCGTGGTGTTCGTGACGTCGGTGATCCTGGGCATCGCGGCGGCGTTCGTGCTGGCGCGGAGCCTGGCCCGCCCCATCCGCCAGCTCGGCGACGCCATGGCCGTGGTGGGCTCCGGCGACCTCGACCACCCCATCCACTCCGAGTCCCCCGACGAGATCGGGGACCTGGCGCGCGCCTTCGCCGCCATGACGGGGCGGCTCCGCGAGTCGCGCGGCGAGCTGGTGCGGCTCAACGCGGAGCTCGCCGCGAAGATCGGGCAGCTCACGGCGGCACAGGCGCAGCTGGTGCAGTCGGAGAAGCTGGCGTCCATCGGCGAGATGGCCGCGGCGGTGGCCCACGGGCTCCGCAACCCGCTCGCGAGCCTCCGCGCCTCGGCCCAGTTCGTGGAGACGCACCCGAACTCCGCCGCCGCCGGGGAGCAGCTCCGGGCCATCGTGGCGGAGGTGGACCGGCTGGACCGGCGGATCACCCATCTCCTGACCTTCTCCCGCCCCGCCCCGTTCCACCCGGTGCCCACCGCCCTGGCCACCGTGGTGCGCGACGTGCTCCCCGCGTTCGCCGAGCGGGTCCGGGTGCAGGGCGTGGAGCTGACGATCGACGTCCCCGCCACCCTCCCCGACGTCCGCCTCGACCCGGTGAAGCTGGAGCAGGCCCTCACCGAGCTCGTGGCCAACGCCCTGGACGCCATGCCCGCGGGCGGCCGCCTGGCGCTCACCGCCACCCCCGCCGCGGAGGAGGCCCGGCCCGGCGTGGCGCTCGCGCTTCGGGACACCGGCCGCGGCATCGCCCCCGAGGCGCTGGGGGAGGTGGGCAAGCCGTTCTTCACCACCCGCGCCGAGGGCACCGGCCTGGGCCTGGCCACGGCCCGGCGGTTCGTGGAACAGCACGGCGGGCGCCTGACATTGGAGAGCACGAAGGGCCAGGGCACCACCGTCCGCCTCTGGCTCCCCGCCGAGCCCGCCGCTTCCCTCACGCCGTCGGTCCCATGAGCACCGGTCCCGCCATCCTCATCGTGGACGACGAGCGCACCCTGGCCCGCGCCATCCGCGCCTACCTCACCGAGGCCGGCTACCTGGCCGAGGTGGCGGACGACGCCGAGGCGGCCCTGGCGCTCCTCCCCGCGCTCCGCCCCGACGTCATCGTCACCGACGTCCGGCTCCCGGGCATGACGGGCATCGACCTGCTCCGGAAGGTGCGGGAGTTCGACCCGGGCATCGCCACCGTGGTGATGACGGCGCACGGCACCATCGAGGGCGCCGTCGAGGCCATCAAGCTCGGCGCCTTCGACTACCTCAAGAAGCCGCTCGACCTCGAGGAACTGAAGCTGATGGTGGACCGCGCCCGCCAGGCGGGAGCGAGGGAGCAGGAACTCTCCTACTACCGCACCCGCGCCGTGCGCGACCTGCCCTTCGCCGACCTCATCGGCCGCTCGCCGGCCATGCAGGCGGTGCTGGAGCGCGCCCGCCACATCGCCGCCCTCGACGAGACGCCCCCCGTCCTCATCACCGGCGAGACCGGCACCGGCAAGGGGCTCATCGCCCGCACCATCCACACCTCGGGCGCCCGGGGGAACCAGCCCTTCATCGACGTCAACTGCACCGCGCTCCCCGGCAGCCTCATGGAGGCCGAGCTCTTCGGCTACGAGCGCGGCGCCTTCACCGACGCCAAGGAATCCAAGCTCGGCCTCTTCGAGGCGGCCGAGGGCGGCTTCATCTTCCTCGACGAGATCGGCGACGTGGAGCTGGCGCTGCAGGGGAAGCTCCTCAAGGCCATCGAGGAGCGGGTGGTCCGGCGGGTCGGCGGCGTCCGCGACCGGAAGATCGACGTCCGCATCCTGGCCGCCACCAACCGGGACCTGGAGCAGGAGAGCGCCCGCGACCGCTTCCGCCGCGACCTCTACTTCCGCCTGGCCGTCATCCTCCTCCGCCTCCCTCCGCTCCGCGAGCGCGGCGACGACGTGCTGCTGCTGGCCGAGCACTACCTGCAGCGGTTCGCCGCCAAGTACGGCCGTGACGTCCGCCGGCTCCATCCCGAGAGCCGTGCCCAGCTGCTGGCGTACGCCTGGCCCGGCAACGTGCGCGAGCTGTCCCACGTCATGGAGCGCGCCGTGCTTTGGGCCCGGGGCGGCGAGGTGACCCCGGCCGAACTTGGCCTCCCCGACGCTGGCCGCCGCCCGAGTGGTGCCCTCGAGCCCCTGGTCCGCACCGGCGAGATGGCCGTGAGCCTCGGCGACACCGGCGAGCGCCGCCTCCCCGTGGAGCCGGCGGGCGAGCGGCCCACCCTCGAGGCCGTGGAGCGCTCCCTGCTGGAGCAGGCGCTCCGGGAGACCGGCGGCAACCAGACCCGCGCCGCCCAGCGCCTCGGCATCAGCCGCGACACCCTGCGGTACCGGATGAAGAAGCACGGGCTGGGTGGGTGATATCCCCCAGCGCTGGCTCCCCTCACCCACCCACCCCCACCCCGCCCGGAAACCGCCACCCGCGCAACTCCCGCCTTCACAACTGCTTGCGCAATTCTTCCCGAACCCGCCCGGCGGGCACGCCGCCTGCACTACAGGAAGCGTCGTCGGGACGCCCCTCAGTCCCGGCAACCGCAGCTCCCATCCTCTCTATTCCGTGGAGATCGCCATGACCTGGACCAAGCCCGAAGCCGAAATCGTTGCGGTGACGATGGAAGTGACCGCCTACGTCGCCACCCTCTAAGGGCCGACGGATGGAAGCGGGGCCCGCAGCCGATTGCGGGCCCCGTTTTTTCTTGCCATGCACCTGATCCTCCTTGGCACCGCCGCCGGCGGCGGCTTCCCCCAGTGGAACTGCTGGTGCCCCGCCTGCCGCGTGGCCCGCACCGACCCGGCCCGGGCGCACCCGCGCACCCAGTCCTCGGCCGCCGTCTCCGCCGACGGGCGCCGCTGGTTCCTGCTCAACGCCTCCCCCGACGTACGGGAGCAGGTGGCGCGCCTCGACGGCCATGCGCCGGCCGGCATGCGCCACGTTCCCATCGAGGGGATCGTGCTCACCGACGCCGAGCTGGACCACACCCTCGGCCTCACGCTGCTGCGCGAGGCCCGCCAGCTCCAGCTCTACGCCACCGACGCCGCCCTCGCCGTGCTCACCGAGGACAGCCGCCTGCTGCCGGTGACGCAGGCCTTCGCCACGGTGGCCGTCTCCCCGCTTCCCCTCGGCGTGTCCGTCCCGCTCCGCTACCGTGACGGCGCCGACTCCGGCCTCACGGTCAGCGCGTTCGCCGTGGCCGGCGACCCGCCCCGCTTCGCACGGCGCACCCTGGCGGGCCACACCGTGGGCCTCTGGATCGGCGACCGCGCCACCGGCGGCAGCGTGGCCTTCGTCCCCGGATGCGGCGAGCTCACCGGGCCGCTCCTCACCTGCCTCACCCACGCCGGCCTGGTCTGCTTCGACGGCACCTTCTGGTCCGACGACGAGATGATCCGCCTGGGCCTGTCCGACCGCACCGCCCGGCAGATGGACCACCTGCCGATTTCCGGGCCGGGGGGCAGCCTGGAGCAGCTGGCGGGGCTCACCGGCCCAGCGCGGGTGTATACCCACATCAACAACTCCAACCCCATCCTGCTCGAGGATGCCCCCGAGCGCCGGCAGGTCGACGCGGCCGGGATCACGGTGGGCCATGATGGCATGCACTTCGAGCTCTAACCCGGAGACACAGACCGATGACTGACGCGGGCAAGCAGGCGCTGATTGATGGCTTGAACGAGGACCTTCGCGGCGAGTTCCAGGCGGTGATCATGTACCGCCTCTACGCCAGCCTGGTGCAGGGACCCTATCGCCAGGAGCTGCGGGCCTTTTTTTCGGCTGAGATTCCCGAGGAGCTGACCCACGCGCAGATCCTCGCCGACAAGCTCGCCTCCCTCGGGGCGGAGCCGGCCACCACCCCCGCGGCGGTGAAGGTGACGCGGGACGCCAAGGAGATGCTGCAGACCGCCCTCAAGGCGGAGGTGGAGACGCTGGAGCGCTACATCCGCCGCCGCAAGCAGGCGGAGGACGCGGGCGAGTACGGCCTCAGCGTCCACCTCGACGACATCATCGCCGACGAGACCCATCACCGCGACGAGCTGCAGCAGATGCTCGCGCGCTGGCCCTGATTCCGCGCGGAGCGCCGCCCCGATGACCGCGTCCCTCGCCGCCTCCCCGCTGGCGACGCCGCCCAAGCCGCCCCTCCCGGCGCTCACCCGGCCGCTGTCCCCGGATGAGCTCGAGGCGGCGCTCCGCGGCTTCCACAGCTCCTATTACGTGGAGCATCCCTTCCACCGGCTCATGTACGAGGGCCGCCTGACTCGGCGCCAGTTCCAGGGCTGGGTGGCCAACCGCCTGGCCTACCAGCGCGTGGTGCCGCGGAAGGACGGGGCCATCCTCTCCAACTGCCCCGACCCCGCGGTCCGCCGCGAGTGGCTCCAGCGCATCGTGGACCACGACGGCTCCCGGCCCGGCGAGGGCGGCATCGAGCTCTGGATCCGGCTCGGGGTGGCCCTCGGCGTGCCGCGGGAGGAGATGGAGGACGAGCGGCACGTGCTCCCCACCGTCCGCACCATCTGCGAGTCCTACGTCTGGTTCTGCAAGTCCACGCCGTGGGTGCAGGCGTGCGCCTCGAGCCTCACGGAGCTCTTTGCGCCGAAGATCCACGCGCAGCGCATCGAGTCCTTTCCCAAGCACTACCCGTGGATCCCCGAGGAAGGGCTGGCCTACTTCCGGAGCCGCCTGGTGCAGGCACCCCGGGACGTGCAGCATGGGCTGCGCATCGTGCGGCAGCACTGCACCACGGTGGACACCCAGCGGCAGGCCTTCGAGGCGCTGACGTTCAAGATCGAGATGCTCTGGTCGCTGATCGACACCATCCACAACGCCTACCGCGAGGAGTAGCCGCGCCATGCCGTCGCCGAGCGCCCGCTATCCCCGCCTCTGGCCCCTGGCGCGGCTCGGGCACGACCGGGTGCGCAACCGCCCCGTCCTCCTCTACCCGGAGGGCGCGATGTTCATCAACACCACCGGCCAGGCCATCCTGGCGCTCTGTGACGGCAGCCGGACCCTCGACCAGGTCGTCGCCGCGCTCACCACCCAGTACCAGGCCGAGGTCCGCGCCGACGTGCTCGAGTACCTCGAGACCATGGCGCGCCGCGACCTCATCCAGTGGCTCGAGGCCCCCGCCCCCGTGTCCTCGTGGTGGCCGAGCCGCACCCGGTCCCCGGCCGCCCCGCGCTGCCGCCGCACCTCCCCACGACGCTGCTGTGCGAGCTGACCTACCGCTGCCCGCTCCACTGTCCCTACTGCTCCAACCCGCTCCAGATGACGCGCGCGGAGCAGGAGCTCTCCACCGAGGACTGGAAGCGCGTCTTCACCCAGGCGCGGGACCTGGGCGTGCTGCAGCTCGGGCTGTCGGGCGGGGAACCGCTGGTGCGGAAGGACCTGGAGGAACTCGTCGCGCACGCGCGCGAGGTGGGGCTCTACTCCACGCTCGTCACCTCGGCGCTCGGCCTCACCGCGAAGCGGGCGGAGGCGCTCCAGGCGGCGGGCATCGACCACGTGCAGATCAGCTTCCAGGACACCGACGCCGCCAACGCCGACAAGATCGCCGGCATCCGGCTGGGCCGGCAGAAGCAGGAGGCGGCGGCGCTGGTCAAGTCCCTCGGGCTGGCCTTCTCGGTGAACGTGGTGCTCCACCGCGGCAACCTCGACCGCCTGGGCGAGATCATCGACTACGCCGCCGAGCTCGGCGCCGACCGCGTGGAGCTGGCCAACACCCAGTACTACGGCTGGGCCCTGACGAACCGCGCCATGCTCATGCCCACGCGCGAGCAGGTCGAGCGTTCCCGCCCCGTCGCCGAGGCGGCCATCGCGCGGCACCGGGGGCGGATGCAGGTCATCTACGTGCTGCCCGACTACTACGAGCAGTACCCCAAGCCCTGCTACGGCGGCTGGGGCAACGTCTACCTGCTCGTGACGCCCGACGGGAAGGCGCTCCCCTGCCACGGCGCCACCCAGATCACCGACCTCGCGCTCGTCAACGTCCGCGAGCACGACCTCGCCTGGATCTGGCGCGAGTCCCCGATCTTCAACGCCTTCCGCGGCGACGACTGGATGCAGGAGCCCTGCCGCAGCTGCCCCCGCAAGGCGCAGGACTTCGGCGGCTGCCGCTGCCAGGCCTTCGCCCTCACGGGGGACGCGCGCAACACCGACCCCGTCTGCTCCCTCTCGCCCCGGCACGACCTCATCACGCTCGCCCTCGCGGACACTGCGGGGCCGCTCGAGTACGTGTACCGGAACGTTCCCGCATAACGAAGAAAGGCGCGGCCCCTGGGCCGCGCCGCTCACCCCCACGCCATCGCGACCCCTTCGCCACGCTATCGCGACCCCATCCGCTCCACGAGGATCCCCTGCTCGATCCGGGTCCGGAACGGCTCCTTCACCACCCCGCCCTGCGGCACCGTCACCTCCACCGTCACGTCCCGCTCCCACCGCACCACCCCGAGCTCCGCCGACCAGCTGAACACCCCGCTCTCCCGCTCCACGCGGTGCGCGCGCACCTCGGTGGAATCGGGCAGCAGCCGCACCTCCTCGCGCTCGGCGCTCCGTGCCAGGCGATAGCGCTCCACCCGCCGGCCGCGCACCGTCTCGTCCGGGACGCGGAGGAAGGCGGCGCCGAAGCCGGCGCGCCGGCTCTCGCCGAAGGCCAGGCGCATGCCAGGCAGCGGCGGGAAGAGGTCGCCCAGCGCCTCGCTGAGTTCGGTGATCTCGGCCAGGTCGTCGGGGACCCAGGGGGCGTCGGTGAGCGTGAAGCCGCCGGAGGGCGTGAGCAGCCCGTGGAAGCGCCCGCCGATCACCCCGTCGGTCTCGGGCGCGATGTGCTCGCCGTTCCCCTCGCGCCACGCCACCAGCGAGTCGAACCACGCCTCGACCGCGATGAGCGAGTCCTGCGCCGTCGCCGCGAGCGTCAGCGTCCCGCCGCGGAGCCCCGTCTCCCGCGAGCGCATCCGGCCGCCCTCGAGGGAAATGGTGGACCGCACCTCCTGGCGATACCGCGCGCCGTCGAGCTGCAGCCGCTGGTAGGCCGGCCCGGCCTGCGCGCCGAGGGGTGCGGCGAGGCACGCGGCAAGGAGCAGGAGCCCCCTCATCCGCCCCGCACCACGACGACCCACCAGGCCAGCAGCCCCGCCGCCGCGGTGGCAATGGCCACCCACGCCAGCCAGCCCCAGTCCGGGGCCGCCGGCTTCAGCGCCGTGAGCCGCCGAAGCCCCTTGCGCTCCGGCACGACAATCGGCAAATCACCCGCCATGCTCCTGCGGATCCGTGTCACCGGGTCACGCTCCTTCCACTCGCCCTCCAGGGGTTCCGCCATAATGTCACGCTCCGTCGCCTGCCGCCACCTCGCGGTTGTTGTCGCCCTCGTGCTGCCCCTCGCGCGCCTCGCCGCGCAGCAGGCCCCGGTGGGCCCGCGGAGCGTCATCCACGCCGGCCGCCTCATTGACGGCGAGGGCGACCAGGTGCGCACCGACCAGGGCATCCTGGTGGAGAACGGTCCTCGTGAGGGGTGGGCCCTGGCCCAGGTCCGCGCCGCCGTAAGCGACGCCCCGGTCATCGAGTCGGCGACCGCACCGTGCTCCCCGGCCTCATCGACGCCCACACCCACCTCCTGCTCCAGGGTGACATCACCGCCCAGGACTACGACGACCAGCTCCTCAAGGAATCGATCCCCTACCGCGCCATCCGCGCCACCGCCGCCGCCCGCACCGCCCTGCTGAACGGCTTCACCACCCTGCGTGACGTCGAGACCGAGGGCGCCATGTACGCCGACGTGGACCTGAAGACGGCCATCAGCCGGGGCGTCATTCCCGGCCCCCGGCTGTTCGTCTCCACCCGCGCCTTCAGTGCCACCGGCATGTACCCGCTCTCCGGGTACTCCTGGGAGCTCAAGGTGCCGGACGGGGTGCAGATCGTGGATGGCGTGGACAACATCCGCCGCGCCGTGCGCGAGCAGGTGAAGTACGGCGCCGACTGGATCAAGGTCTACGTGGACCGCCGCTACTACGCCGGCGAGGACGGCCGGCTCCACAGCTGGGTCAACTACACCGACGAGGAGCTCAAGGCCTTCGCCGACGAGACCCACCGGCTCGGCAAGAAGATCGCCGGCCACGCCATCGGCTGGGACGGCATCGACGCGGCGCTCCGCGCGGGCTTCAACACCATCGAGCACGCCGACGGCCTCACCCCCGACCTCATCGACCGCATGGTGCGCCAGAAGGTGTACTGGTGCCCCACCATCTTCGTCGGCGCCTACGTGGCCGAGGGCCGCGGCGGCATCTGGCCGCGGATGGTGGAATACATGCGCGTCGCCTTCGGTGAGGCGGTGCGCCGCGGCGCCTCCCCCTACATCAGCTACGGCACCGACGCAGGCGGCTACGCCTGGACGGAGCCGCAGGCGCGCGAGATGAGCTACATGGTGCGCTACGGCATGCCGCCGATGCAGGTCCTCAAGAGCGCCACCAGCGTCGCCGCCCGCCTCCTCGACCAGACCGCCAACGTCGGGTCCATCGCCGAGGGCCGCTTCGCCGACCTCATCGCCATCCAGGGGACCCGCTCCAGGACATCACCCGCATGGAGCACGTGGCTTCGTCATGAAGAACGGCGTCGTCTACAAGCGGGACGGGCGGGAGGTCTTCTAGGATCGGAGTCGGTGTCCTGCTTCACCGCAGAGGCGCAGAGACGCGGAGGGCCGCAGAGAACAACGTTGGCGTTGTTCCTCTGCGGCCCTCTGCTCCTCTGCTCCTCTGCGCCTCTGCGGTGAGAACCCGCGCCGAGCCCCGCCTTACTCGGCTCCATGAACGGATACCTGTAGTCCACCGGCGGCACCAGCGTTTCCTTGATGCTCCGCGCCGAGACCCAGCGGAGGAGGTTGAGCACGGAGCCGGCCTTGTCGTTGGTGCCGCTGGCGCGCGCGCCGCCGAAGGGCTGCTGGCCCACCACCGCGCCGGTCGGCTTGTCGTTGAGGTAGAAGTTGCCCGCCGCGTGCCGGAGCTCGCGCTCGGCCTCCGCCAGGGCCATGCGGTCCTGCGCGAAGACGGCGCCGGTGAGCGCGTACGGCGTCGTGGTGTCCACCACCTTGAGGATCTCCGCCCAGCGCGCGTCCGGGTACACGTGGAGCGTCAGGACCGGCCCGAACAGCTCCTCGCACATGGTGCGGTAGCCCGGGTCCTCCACTTGGAGCAGCGTGGGCTCAATGAAGTAACCCACGTCGTCCTTCGCGTTGCCGCCGTGGAGGATGGTGACGCCCGCGTCCTTCTTCGCCTGCGCCAGGTAGCCGGTGATCCGGGTGTACGCCTTCCGGTCGATCACGGCGCCCATGAAGTTCCGGAAGTCGCGCACGTCGCCCATGCGGATGTCCGCCATCATGGCGAGCACGCGTTCCTTGACCTTGGGCCACAGGCTCTGCGGGATGTACGCCCGGCTCGCGGCGCTGCACTTCTGGCCCTGGTACTCGTAGGCGCCGCGCACCAGCCCCACCGCCACCGCGTCCGCGTCGGCGCTCGGGTGCGCCAGCACGAAGTCCTTGCCGCCGGTCTCCCCAACGATCCGCGGGTAGCCGCGGTAATGGCCGAGGTTCCCCGCCACCGTGGACCAGAGCTGGTTGAAGACGGCCGTGCTGCCCGTGAAGTGGATGCCCGCCAGCTCCCGGTGGCCCAGCAGCGCGGTGCTCACCTGCACGGCCTCGCCCGGCAGGAAGTTGATGACGCCGGGCGGCAGCCCCGCCGCCTCGAGGATCTTCATCACGTAGTAGTTGCTGAGCAGCGCCGTGTGCGACGGCTTCCACACCGCCACGTTGCCCATGAGCGCCGGCGCGGTCGGGAGGTTGCCGCCGATCGCCGTGAAGTTGAACGGCGTGATGGCGTACACGAACCCCTCGAGCGGCCGGTGGTCCGTCCGGTTCCACATCCCCGGTCCCGACTCCGGCTGCTCCGTGTACAGCCGCTCGGCGAAGCCCACGTTGAAGCGCCAGAAGTCGATCAGCTCGCAGGCGCTGTCGATCTCCGCCTGGAACGCCGTCTTGCCCTGCCCGAGCATCGTGGCCGCGTTCACCGTGGCACGCCACGGGCCCGCCAGCAGGTCCGCCGCCTTGAGCAGCACCGCCGCCCGGTCCTCGAACCGCGTCCCCTGCCACTGCTTCCACGCCTCGAGCGACGACGCGATGGCCGCGTCGATGGTCTTGGCATCCGCCAAGTGCGCCTTCGCCAGCACGCGCTTGTGGTCGTGCGGCGAGGTCACGTCGATGACGTTCCCGGTGCGGATCTCCTTGCCGCCCACGATCACCGGGATCTCGACCGTCTCCCCGGCCATCGACTCCAGCCGCGCCTTGAGCGCCGCCCGCTCGGCGGACCCCGGTGCGTAGTTGAGGATGGGCTCGTTGCGGGGACGCGGAATGTTGGGCACGCCACTCATCGGGACTCCACGACTGGGGGTGAGGGCGGGGAGATTAGCCGGGCGGCTGGCTTTCGGGAAGTCGCCTGGGCGCCGACCATCCGCGCGGCGTCCTTCGAGCACCCCGCAGCCCCGGAACCAGGCGCCGCCGATGCGATCTCAAGGATCATGCACGAGGGTCGAGATCGAGGCGGCGGAGCTCCGCTCCGCCGCCACCGGCCCCGACCGCCGCGCCGGCGCCGCGGGCCGCGGCCCGCCGAGGAGCTGCACCGCGCTCGGCTGCACCGTGACCGTCCACTGCCGGTCGTAGTGCACGCAGAGCTTCTCGTGCACCAGCCGCGACAACTCGATCTCGAGGTCGTACCCGCGCGCCGGCGGTTCCCCGGTCCCGTCGGCGCGGAAATGCAGCGCCACCGAGGCGCCGAGGTCGGTCTCCCCGACGATCCGGCCGTCCACCCGGTTGACGCGCCGCGCCCCCGCATGCTCGTGCCGGTCCTTGCGCATGAGCCGCACGTGCTCGGGATGCACGAAGAACCCCACCCGCGTGCCCGCGGCCGGCAGGTCGGGCCGCTCCGGCCAGTTGGCCGCCTGCAGCTCCTGCCCCCGCCACAGCAGCCGGATGAACTCGGGCGTGCTCTCCAGCACCTCGCCCTCGAGGATGTTGCGGATCCCGAGCACGCTCGCCACCGCCGGGGAGGCGGGGCGCGCCAGCACCTCGCTCTTGGCGCCCTGCTGCAGCACCCGGCCATTGTCGTACACCACGATCTGGTCCGCGAGCTGGCAGGCCTCGCCGAGGTCGTGCGTCACCACCACGGCGGTCTTCCCGAAGCCGCGGAGCGCCACCGCCAGGTCATCGCGGAGCGCGCGGCGGAGCGGGCTGTCGAGGGCGGCGAGCGGCTCGTCGAGCAGCAGCAGGTCGGGGTCCACCGCCAGCGCGCGCCCCAGCGCCACCCGCTGCTGCTGCCCGCCCGAGAGCACCGCGGGGCGGAGGTCGCGCGCCGCGACGAGGCCCAGGCGCTCCAGCATCTCCTCCACCCGCGCCTTCCGCTGCTTCGACGGCCAGCGGCCCAGCCCGTAGGCGATGTTCTCCGCCACCGACAGGTGCGGGAACAGCGCGTAGCCCTGGAACACCATGCCGAGGCGGCGGTCGCGCGTCTTGTGGTTGATGCCGTGCGTGGCGTCGTAGATCACCCGCCCCCGCACCGACACCAGGCCGCCGTCCGGCCGCACCAGCCCCGCCAGGCATTGCAGGGTGAGCGACTTCCCCGCCCCCGACGGCCCGAACAGCGCCACCACCCCCTCGTGCGCCTCCCACTTCACGTCGAGCGTGAAACCGGGCAGCCGCTTGAACAGCTCCACCCCGAGGATCACGCCGCCACCTCCCGCGGCCGCAGCAGCCACCCGGTCATGAGCAGCACCAGCGCCACCCCGATCATGGTGAGCAGCGCCAGCTGGTTGGCGGCCTCGAGGTGGTTGGCCTGCACGTGGTCATAGATGGCGAGCGGGATCGTCTGCGTCCGCCCCGGGATGTTCCCCGCCACCATCAGCGTGATCCCGAACTCGCCCACCGCGCGGCAGAAGGCCAGCATGGTCCCCGCCAGCACCCCGCGCCAGGCCAGCGGCAGCGTCACCGTCCAGAACACGCTCCACTCCCCGCGGCCCAGGGTGCGGGCCGCCTGCTCCACCCGCGTGTCCACCAGCTCGAACCCCGCCTGCGCCGCCCGCGTGAACATCGCGAACGATCCCGCCCACGCGGCGAGCACCGCGCCCCGCCAGGTGAACGCCAGCTCGATCCCCCACGACTCGAGCAGCGCCCCCACCGGCCCCGTCCGGCTCACCAGCACCAGCAGGTAGTAGCCGAGCACCGTCGGGGGCAGCACCAGCGGCAGCATCAGCAGCGCCTCGACGAGCGACCGTCCCGGGAACCGCGTGCGCCCGAGCAGCCACGCCAGCGGCAGCCCCGTCAGGAGCGTCACCAGCGTGGCCATCCCCGCCACCTTGAGCGACAGGATCACCGGCGACATCACGGCGCCGCCGGCCGCGCAAAGCCGTTCCGCTCCAGCACCACCCACCCCTCCCCCGTCACGTAGGCGAGGAAGTCCACGGCCGCCCGCGCGTGCGGACTGCGCGCCACCACCGCCGCGGCCTGGTCGATCGGCGCGTGCAGCGCCGCGTCCACCGGCAGCGACGCCACCTCCGGCACCGTCACCACCGACTGCGCCACGATCGCGGCCTCGACGGCCCCGGTCTGCGCGTACTGCAGCGTCTGCCGCACGTTCTCCCCAATCACGAGCTTGGGCTGGAGCGCCTGCCAGAGCCCCCTGGCGATGAGCGCCTGCTTCGCGGCCATGCCATACGGCGCCGTCTCCGGGTTGGCGATGGCCACCCGCTTCACTTCCGGCCGCCCCAGGTCGTCGAGCCCGCGGAGCGCCGCGCCATGCCGGGGCCAGGCCAGGGCCAGCCGCCCGCGGGCGTAGAGGGTGCGCGTCCCCGGCACCAGCACCCCGGCCGCGATGAGCCGGTCCACGAACCCCGTGTTGGCCGAGAAGAACACGTCCGCCGGGGCGCCCCGCTCGATCTGGGCGGCGAGATTGCCGCTCGCGCCGATCACCGGCACCACCGTGACGCCCGTCCGCTGCCGGAACAGGGGGCCCAGCTCCTCGAGCGCATGCGCCAGGTCCGCCGCCGCGAACACCGTGAGCGAATCCCGCCCCTGCGCCGCGAGCGGCCCCGCGAGCCCCGCCACCAGCATCGCCAGCGCCGAGCGCCGGCTCCACCGTCCACCCCTCACAGGTCCCTCCCGATCATCACTTCCGTCGACTTGATGACCGCCACCACGGGCGCGCCGACGGCCAGGCGGAGCCGTTCCACCGACGCGCGGGTGATGATCGCCACGAGCTCCTGGCCCCCGATGTCCACCACCACCTCGCACAGGACCCCATCGCCGTCGATGCGGTGGACGGTGCCACGCAGCTGGTTGCGAGCCGACAGCTCGACGCCCCGGATCACCGCCTCCTCCGGCGCCTGACCGAGCAGCGCGTCGATCCGGTTCCGGGGAAACAGCCACTTCCGCCCCACCCGCGTCGCGGGCAGCCGCCCGGCGCGCGCCAGGGCCTGCACCCGCTTCACGTTGAGCCGGAGGATCCGCGCCGTCTCGGCGGCACTGAGGAGTTCCATGGTCGTCCCTTGTATGCCCTTGCGTGACCCGCCGCTCGGGTCGCTTAGGTTATCCAGGGACACGGAAAGCGCAAGATCGGCTGGCGGGTTCCCGGGCAGGGCTTCGTTGGCGCGCGCGGCAGGCTCGAGACTTGGCGGGCTTCCGGTGTGTCTCAACGCAGAGGCGCGGAGGGCGCGGAGGGGCGCAGAGGGCATCGAGCCCGGGGGGACCGCGTTGCCAACCCCGAGCCCGATATTCTGTTGGTGGGGATCCTCGAAAGGTCGGGGCGTTGCCAGACCCGAACGCACACCCACAAAGACACAGCGGGCTCACCGTGAGGTGAACCCACCAGCCCTGCGCAGTTCCTCTGCGCCCCTCTGCGCCCTCTGCGTCTCTGCGTTGAGCTCGCAGCGCCCCGCCCCGGCAACGCCCGCGGCGACCCCCCATGCGTCACTTCACGAGCGCCGCCACCACGTCGAGGAACTGCATCGGGTCGATCGGCTTCCGCATCACCGCCTTGGCCCCGTGCTGGGCGGCGATGATGTCCACCTCGGGCGAGATGTCCTGGGTCACCACCACCACGGGGATGTCCTTGGTGTGGGCGCTCCGGGTGAGCTGGTGCAGCATCGCCGGCCCGCCGCCGCCCGGCATGTGCCAGTCGAGCAGGATCAGCTTGGGGTGCCGCCGCTGCGTCAGCATGAACCCCTGGATGGAGTCGTACGCCGCCGTGCAGGTGATCCCCCGCGTGGCGAGCGCGGCCGTGAGCAGGCGCGTCATGTCGGGGTCGTCGTCCACCACCAGCACGTAGGGCTGCTCGCTGGCGTGCGCGGACCCGCCTCCGGCGAGGCCGTACTTGAGCTGCACCGATGGACGCGGGGTCTCCCCCATGAGGCCTCCTTTCCGCAGGCGGCGGCGCCCCACGGCGCTCGTCCCCACCTTCCACTCTCGGCCGCGCCTGCCGATACGTGAGCGGCGGGTGCCCGAATGCCGGACCGGCCCGGAATGACCTTCGGGGTCGGGTACGGCGGTATCTCGTTATCCTGCAATGAGTTGGTTTATCGGCAATCTGTCAACCCCCAAACGCCATCGGGCATGCCCGACCCCCGGGGGGGCTGGACAGCCCCGGGGCGGTCCCCCCAGACTGGGCATGCGTCGCCTGACTCAGTCAGGGGGCGCGTTTGATTCTCCCGACACCCGGGAGGTTCGATCTCGCGACTGACTGCACCCTTGAGTCGCGACCCCTATCAGCGGGGGGGGCGAGGTGAGCCTGGGGACAACGGCCCGACGCATCGGGCCCGAGTCGAACGGCCGCCAGACCGAGGCCCGCGCCACAATGAAAAGAGGAGTTTGTGAAAGTCCTGGTGTTGGGCTGTGGCGCCGTGGGGACGGTGTCCGCCCGAAAGTTCGCGGAGCTCGGCTCCGTGGAGCAGCTCGTCATCGCCGATGCCGTGCCCGGCCGCGCGCAGGCCCTGGCCCAGCAGATCGGCAAGCCGCACGTGCACGCGCTCACGCTGGACGCAGGCAATCGCGACACCCTCGCCCGCGCCATCCGGGGCACCGGTAGCACCCTCCTGCTCAACGCCGCCCTGCCGGCCACCAACCTGGTCGTGATGCGCGCCTGCCTCGATGCCGGCTGCGACTACATCGACATGGCCTCCGGCGGCGCCGAGAACGACGGGATCCCGAAGCTGACCGACCAGTTTGCGCTCCATGAGGAGTTCAAGGCCGCGGGCCGCCTCGCCCTCCTGGGCATGGGCGCCGATCCCGGCACCTCCAACGTCTACGCCGCGTACGCCGCCAAGCACCTCCTCGACGAGGTGACCGAGCTCCGCGTGCGCGACGGCGACAACGCCGTCTGCGAGGGCCACACCGGCTTCCTCGCTTACTTCAGCCCCTGGGTCTTCATCGACGAGACCACCTGCGGGGCCATCAGCTGGCACGACGGCGCCTATCACCTGGAGCCCGCGCTCAGCGGCCGGGAGGTCTTCAACTTCCCCGAGCTCGGCAACCTCACGGTGTATCACGTGGACCACGAGGAGTCGCGCACCTTTCCCATGTTCTTCCCGGGGCTCAAGGGCGCCGACTTCAAGCTCTGCATGGACGACACCACGTGGCGCACGCTCAAGGTGCTGAAGGAGCTGGGGCTCAACGGCAAGGACAAGGTGCGGGTGGGCAACGTCGAGGTGGCGCCGCGCGACGTCGTGGTGTCGCTGCTCCCGGAGCCCTCCACGCTCGCCGGCAAGCTCCACGGCAAGACCTGCGTCGGCACGCTCTGCAGGGGGCTGCGCGACGGCCAGGAGCGCGCGTACTACATCTACAACGTGACCGACCACCAGGAGTGCTGGACCACCTACGGCGTGCAGGCCACGGCGTACCAGACCGGCCTCCCGCCCGTCCTCGCGGCCCAGCTCATCGCCAGCGGCGAGTGGCGCGGCACCGGCGTCCTCTCGCCCGAGCAGTTCGACCCGGACCCGTTCATGCGCCTGCTCGATGCGTCGGGCATGACGTGGCACATCCGCGACGAGCAGACCGGCGCCATCGACCCGGCCTACATCTGGGTCGAGGAGCCGATGGCCGCGTAACGCGCACCTCGGCCACCCCCACCCAACGCGACGTCCGTAAGGGCCGAATATATTCGGCCCTTACGAACGTCAGGGAGAGACGATGGCGCGTGGCGCGCGCCGGGCGTCGCTAGAACGTCGCCGCGATCCCGAGCCGCCCCGGCTCGAGCAGGAACCGCGGCCCGCCCACGCCAAAGACCCGCAGCCGCCCGTTGATCACCTTGGCGCTCACCACCCCGATGGCCGCCCCGGTCACCACGTCGGAGAGCCAGTGGCGGTTGTCGTTCACCCGGGACCAGGCGGTCAGCGTCGCCGCGCCGTAGAGCACCACCGTGACCGGCAGCGAATTCACCTCATCACTGACACTCGCGGCCAGCGCGAAGGCCATCGTGGTGTGCCCGCTGGGCCAGCTGTCCTGGCCGCCGAGGGGAGAGAAGTCGTAGGCGCCCTGGCCGCCGTTGGGGCGGCGCCGTCCCACCACCGGCTTGATCAGGTTGGTGACGAGCCCCGCCACCAGGAGGCTCCCGGCCATCCGCCCCCCGGCCCGGGTCACCGCAGGCTTCCCCGCCACCAGCCCGACCGCCACCGTGCCGAGCACCACGGGCAGGTAGGCCACCGGCTCGCCGAAGTGCTTGACGGCGCGCGCCAGGTCGTCGCCGCCGGCGGTGCGGTGGTCCTGCAGGGCGTCGCGGAGCGGCTCGTCCACCACGGACAGCAGCGCCACGGCGCCGATCCCGAGCCCCACGGGCACGAGGCCAAGGGAGGGCGGCGGGCGCCGGACGGCCACGGCGGCCGGGGGCGCCGGCGCCCCGGCGGGGACCGCTTGGGCGTTCAGGGTTCCGGCAGCAAGCAGGGGCACAATGAAGAGGCGGCGAGCGTTGCGCATGGGCCCGGGGAGAGGGTAGTTTCGTGCGTCCCGTACCCCATCATTATATGCGCTTCGCCCGTTCCGCCGCCGTCGCCCTCTCGCTCCTGGTGCTCACCGGGGCGTGCCGCGACTACCAGTTCACCCGGCACGTCGCCAGCCAGGACGGCCTCGTGGCCGCCGACAAGTTCGCCACCTACGGCCGCGAGCAGGCCATCAGCGTGGCGATCGGGCGGGAGTTCGGGCGGCCCTACAACTCGGGGCCCGAGAAGCAGGTGGAGGTGGCGATCACCTACGCCAAGAACAAGTTCAACGCCGACATCACCGACATCAGCGGCGACCCCCAGAGCAACCGCATCGTGGTGACGTTCAAGAGCGGCTGGCGCGTGGCCATCGTCCCCATCGACGACGGCAAGACCGGGGACGAGACGACAATTCCGTCTTGATCCACGGAGTACCGCGCGGGATTCCGGGTGGGGCCGACCACGGTCGGCCCCTACGACGTTAAGCCACCGGGATCGGGCGTCCCCGACCTTTGCTACACGCGATCCCGCCAGCCCCCACGTCGTAGGGGCCGACCGTGGTCGGCCCGCCTCCCCCGTCCCCGACCAAGGAATCCCCGCGATGATCATCGTGACCACCACGTGGCCCACCGAGGCCGACGCCGAGCGCGCCGCCCTGGCGGTCGTGGCGGAGCGGCTGGCCGCCTGCGCCCAGGTGACGGGGCCGATCCGGAGCGTGTTCCGCTGGGAGGGAAAGGTGGACCGGGCCACCGAGTGGTACTGCCACCTCAAGACCACCGCCGAGCGCTTCCCCGCCCTCGAGGCGCGGCTCCGCGCGCTCCACCCCTACGACGTCCCCGAGATCGTCGCCGTCCCGCTCGTCGCGGGGAGCCAGGCCTACCTTGCCTGGCTTCACGACGCAGTCCGCGACGGCTGAACACCCCCTTTTTTCGGCGTCCACCCATTCCTGCGGACGCGGCACCCGTTCCTTCTTGGGGGAAACCATATAGGTCCGGCGGGAAATCATCTTTTTTCGCCGCCGATCATCTGTGGTGGCTGCGCACCATCCTTCTTTCGCCGCCAATCATCTTGTTGTCGCAGCCCATCATCTTTCCTGGCCGCCCACCCGTTCTGCCGGGCGGCGCACCGATTCTGTCCTTAAGGGAAACCATATAGTTCAGGCGGGAGATCTTCTTTTTTCGGCGCCAACCATCTAATGCGGACGGACACCCGTTCAGGATCCCCAGGGATCATCTTCTCTGGGCGGGAAACCCGTTCCCCGGGCGCGCCAAACGCCAGTCGCCGACGCCCGCCTCATCCAACCGATGCAGGCCTCATCTAGCAGCCACGAGAATCAACTAATGGCCACACCCCTCTTCTAACACCCCCCCGCACCTCCCCCGGACCCCCTCTGCGGCCCTCCGCGTCTCCGCGCCTCTGCGGTGAACCCTCACGAAGCCCACCCCACAGCACCGAGCCTCACCGCACCACCACGGCCACCGGGTGCAGTACCGATCCCGCCGCCGTCCGCCCCGCCGCGTCCACCGAGTCCGCCTCCCAGATCACCAGCGCCACCGCATCGTCGCTGCCCTCGAAGCTGCGGAGGTCCTGCGGCGCCAGGAAGCGCTGCTTGGTGGGCAGGTTCTGCGCGTCGGCCAGGTAGGGATGAGTGTGGAAGGTGCCGACGTAGCGGGCGAGGCCGGAGCAGTCGCCGGTGACGGCGGTCATGAGGCGCTTCATGTTGCGGGCGGGCACCCAGCCGTCCACGGCCACGGTGTCACCGCGCCGCTCCCCCTGAAGGCAGCCGAGGAACTCGCGCTGGGTGGGGCGGACGGTGCCGAGGTTGCGCTCCATCCAGTTGAGGTCGGCGAGCTCGTTCCAGTGCTCGTTGGCGCGGGTCCAGATGGCGCTCATGGAGTCGAGCACCGGGCGGGCGAGGACGATCGTGACCGTGGTGTCGGCGCGGGCGAACGGCGCTTACGCCGGCCGCGCCGGCGGGAGGAGGCCGAGGAGCGGCGGCAGCACGAGCGCGAGCCCGGCCAGGGCGGCGCGGCGGCGGTGCGGAATGGCGTCAGGAGGCATGCCCCGATGATACCCGGCTCCTTCCACTTTGACACCACCGGTCCGGCCCCTACGTTCTGCAGTGCCGACCGGCGCCCTCCGCCGCCGGCTTCCCCTGACCTGGACGGCCATGACGCTCCCGACCTTCACGAAGGAAGCCCCGCCCTCGGTGTTCGAGGACCTGTTCGAGATCTTCTACGCGCCGCGCAAGGTGTTCGAGCGGCGGCGGGAGACGCCGGCGTTCGGGGTGGCGCTGCTGGTGTTCGTGGGGCTGCTGGTGGGGCTGACCCTGGCGTTCAAGGGGCTGTCCGAGCCGGTGATCGACGCGGAGTTCCAGCGGGGCATGGCCAAGGCGATGCGCCAGAATCCCCAGCTCACGCAGGAGCAGATGCTGGCGGGGAAGGCCTGGGTGCAGAAGTTCCAGGTGTTCCTCGTGGCCGGCTACGCGCTGCTGGCGCCGCTGCTGCTCGGCCTGGCGCTCTGGCTGGTGGGCAAGGTGATGGACAGCAAGGCGGACCTCGAGCAGGCCATGATGGTGGCCACGTACGCCATGTTCCCGCGGGTGCTGGAGTCCATCCTCGGCGCCGTCCAGCTGCTCCTCCTGCCTGACACGGCCATCACCAGCCGCTACAGCACCAGCTTCGGGATCGGGCGGTTCCTCGACCCGGCCACCACGTCCGACTTCGTGCTCGGGGCGCTGGGCCGGGTGGACCTCTTCACCCTCTGGGTGACGGCGCTGCTGGCCATCGGGATGATGGTGATGGGCCGGCTCTCGGCGGGGCGTGCTGCGGCGGTCGGGGCCATGATGTGGGTGGTGGGGCTCGCGCCGCTGGTGCCGGCGCTGTTCCAGGGAGGCTGATCGCATTCGAGCGCTCGCTGAAGCGAGCGCTCGGCACCCTCAAGTCCTGAAGGACTCGCGTCCCCCGCCCTTCCCCCAGGCCCGGGACGCGAGGCCTTCAGGACGTCTGCTGTTCACCACTCGCTTCAGCGAGCGGACCACGAACCGCTCCCCCCACCCCCACCATCAGTCGATCCGCACCACCCGCCGCAGTTCCGCCACCAGCGAACTCCCCTCCCCCCGCCAGCTGTCCCAGGTGAGCGCGCAGGGATCCTCAAAGGGCACGGGCGGGTGGCCGCCGCCACCCAGGATCTCGTGCAGCATCTCGTGCCGGACCACCAGGGGTGACGTGATCCAGGCCTCGGCGATGTAGATGCGGTGGTTGGTTTCCCACCGGCCGAGGCAGGTGCCGCCGGGGCACGCGAAGGACTCGCCGGGGACCACGAACCACTGGATGCGGTCGAAGTTGCCCTGGCGGCCGCTGCAGGCGACGTCCTCGTCCCACCAGGCGCGCATCTGGGCGGTGGGGAGGTAAGGGCTGTATTCGTCGGGTTCGAACCGGCTGCAGCCGCTCGCGCCGGCAGCGAGCAGGATGCCCGCCAGGATGCCTGCCTTGCGCCACATGGGACCGGAACCCGCGCGCAGGGCGCGGTGGCCCCGGCCCTAGGGGGGAGGGCGGGGTTCTCCCGCAGTATCGGCGGCGGCCCGGCCCACCTGAGTGTCACACCCCGGCCACCGCCCAGCCTCGTGACAGGCGCCCGCCCGCCAGCCTCAATTCCGGCCCGTCAGCTCCCTGTCGCCTGACGATCCCTGTCAGGCTGGACTTGCCCGCCTTTCCGCCATGCCGTACCTTGCTGCACCCGGCGGGCGGCCTGACAGTGCCCACCCGCCCGCCCCTGGCACCCCGCCCCATGACCAGCCCGCCGTCCGGCCCCGCGCCGTTCGCGTTGCGCACGCTCGGCTCCGCCGCGCTCCTCGGCGCGGACGGCGGCGTGGTGCTGGGCCCGGGGAAGCCGCTCGCGCTCCTGGCCTACCTGGCCCTGGAGCCCCGCCGCAGCGCCACCCGCGACCACCTGCTGGACCTGCTCTGGGGCGACCTCGACCCGGAGAAGGCGCGCCACGCCCTGCGGCAGACGCTCTGGTACCTGAAGCAGGTGCTCGGGCCCGACGCGCTGGCCGCCACGCGCGGGGAGGTCACGCTGGCGCTGCCGCTCGCCACCGACGTGGAGCGGTTCCTGGCGGCGGTGGGCGCCGGGGAGCTGGAGCCGGCCACCATGCTCTACACCGGGAGTTTCCTCGGGGAGTTCGCCGTGCCGGGCGGCGTGGAATTCGAGCACTGGGCCGACATCGAGCGGCAGCGCAACCGGGCCGCCTTCCTCTCGGCGGCGGACGCCCTGGTGCGCCGGCAGCTGGCCACGGGCCGGCATCGTGAGGCGCAGCAGCTGGCCCGCCGGGCCCGCGACGAGGCCCGCGGCAACGAGGCCGCCTGGCGCCTCCTCCTCGAGGCCCACGCCCAGGCCGGCGACCACCTGGGCTTCAGCATGGAGGCCTCGAGCCTGGCGGTGCTGTGCGCGGCCGAGGGCCGCGAGCCGGAGCCGGCCACCCGGGCCCTGCTCCGGCGGCTGGAGCGGCAGGAGCAGGTGGCGGATCCCGCGGGCGCGGCCCGCACCCTGACAGCGGAGCTGGTGGGGCGGGAGCGCGAGTTCGCGGTCCTGGTGCAGGCCTGGCAGGAGCTGGGGCAGGGCGGCCGGCACGTGCACGTCACGGCCCCGGCCGGACTCGGCAAGACCCGGCTGCTGCACGACCTGCACGAGCGGCTGCGCAGCCTCGGGGCGCGAGTGCTCCTCCTCCGCGCCAATCCCGGCGAAGGGAGCATCGGGTACGCCTTCCTGGGGCGCCTCGCCACGGAGCTGGCCACCTTGCCAGGCGCCGCGGCCGTCTCTCCCGCCTCGGCGGGAACGCTGGTGGCGCTCTCGCCGCTCCTCTCCAGCCGCTACGCCGCCACGCCCGACGCGGCCGCCGGGGAGGAGGCGCTCCGCCGCCGCGCCGCCGCCCTGGCCGAGCTGCTGGCCGTGGTGAGCGACGAGCGCCCGGTGGCCGTCCTCCTCGACGACGCGCACTGGCTCGACGCCGCCTCACGCAGCGCCCTCCGGAGCGTGCTCGAACGCCTGGCCGACACGCGGGCCCTGGTGATCACGGCGAGCCGCCTGAGCGGCCCGGCCAGCATGGCGGCCGACGGAGCGCTGGTCCTCCCGCTCCACCCCCTCAGCGCCGCCCAGGTGCTGGCGCTGGTGGGCAGCCTTGGGAGCGTGCCGGCGGCGCCGTGGGGGCAGCAGCTGCCGGCGGCGCTGGCGCGGGCCACCGGCGGCTCGCCGCTGCTCATCCTGGAGACGCTGCAGCTGGCGCTCGAGGCGGGGTGGCTGGGGCTCGGCGACGGTGCGTGGAGCTGCCCGGACCCCGCCGGCCTGGCGCGGCGGCTCGGCGAGGGCAGCGCCATCCGCCACCGGGTGACGCAGCTCGAGCACCCCGCCAGGCTCACGCTGCTCGCGCTGGCCCTCGCCGGCACCCCGCTGCCGGCCCACCTGGTGGCCCCGGCCACCGGGCTCGCCCCCGAGGCCGCCGAGGCGGCGCTCGCCGCGCTGGAGCAGCGCGGCCTGGTGACGCGCGCCGGCGACCACTTCCAGCCCGCCCACGACGAGATCGCCGCCGCCAGCCAGGACCTGGCCGATGCGGGAAGCGTGGCCGACCTGCACGCCGGCCTGGGCCGCACACTGGCCGGGGCCCGCCGCGCCGAGCTCACCGACCTGGCGCGTGCGGGCCGCCACCTTCACCTGGCCAGCCGGCACGCCGAACTGGTGGGCGTCTTCAGCCGCTACCTCCGCCGCCTCCGTGCCCAGGGCGACGGGCGGCGGGTGGTGGCCGTCGCCTACGAGTTCCTCGGGGAGGGGACGCCGCACGATGAGGTGGCGGCGCTCGTGCGGCGGCTGCCGCTGGTCACGCGGGTGCTCCGGAGTTCGGTGCGTGGGGCGGTGACGGCGGGGATGCTGGCCCTGCTGCTGGCGGTGCTCGCCTTCGTGGTCTTCCGGCCCGAACCGGCGACGCTGGCGGTCGTCGCCGTGGAGGTCGATCCGGCCGGTCGCTGGCACTACGCCGGCACTGACCTGACCGCCCGGACCTGGGCCACCACGGGGAGCCGCTCCCGCTCGAGCCTGTGGACCTCCCCGACATCCCGCCCCGGCTCCTGTCGTTCTCTGATGGAGCGCCGCAATCCGTCGTCCCGGCGCCGGATTTCCGGAGCCTGGCCTTCTCGGTGACCCGCACCAAGGAGGTGGACACCGGCATCATCGACCTGTACATCGCGCGCGGTGGCGCCGCGCGGCGCCTGACGTGGACCCGGCGGGACGACGCGCCCACCATGTGGTCCCCGGACGGCCAGTCCCTGGCCGGCATCTCGGCCCGCTGGAGTCCTCCCGACCGGGACGACTACGACGTGGTGCTCTGGGACACCGCCACCGGCATCCCCACGCGCCTCACGTACACTACCGACGCCGACCTCAGCCCGGAGTGGGCGCCGGACGGGCAGCGCATCGGGTTCCTGCGGCAGTGGAAGGAGCTCGAGCGTCCCGCCTCGTTCTGCTGGATCCGCCCCGCGCCGGGGCAGGTCCCGAGGTGCATCGAGCCGCAGAACGCCGAGCTCACCAACATCGCCGGGTGGATCGACGCCGAGACGGTGAGTGCGCGAGTTGACTCCCTCGGCACCACCATCGGCGTGGTGCTCGACGTGACCACCGGCCAGTGGCGCCGTCGGGATGCCCGGCTGGACCGCGGGCCCCTTGCCAGCCCCCGGGGGGAGGCCGAACTCACCGCGAGGGTGGGAAGCCCCGGCGGGCCCCGCAGCTGGGAACTCCGGCCGACGGGGCGGCCCGACGCGGCCCGGATGCTGGTTGCCTCACGCCCAGGCCATCGCATCATCGGGGTGTACTGGCAGGACCGGACGGCTTGGCGGCCGTTCCTCGATTCGCTCGTCTTCACCAATGCGTCCGCCACGCTCGCGCGCGGCGGCGTCATGCGCCTCGGTGTGGCCGGGCGGGACGGCCACGGGCAGGACATCCCAATCCGGGTTCCGCTCGACTGGAAGAGCAGCAACCCCGGCGTGCTGCGCGTGTCCGAGGGAGGTACCCTGGAGGCGCTGGCCCTGGGCACCGCGACGATCACCGCGGAGATCCCAGGGTGGCGCCAGGTGTCCACCGTCATCCGGGTCACGGAGTCCATCTATTCTCCGCTCCTCACTGAGACGTGGGACGACACCTGGACCAGCCGCTGGGAGGCCGCCGGCGCGCCAGCGCCTCGCGTGGTGCCCGGGCCTGGCGGGATCCGTGGCTTCCTCAACAATGGCGACGGATCCTACGCGAGCGGAGCGGTCTCGCGACAGCAGTGGGATCCCGGCGAGGGACTGGGCCTCGAGGCTCAGCTGCTGACACCCGTCACCGAAGCGCAGTTCCAGTTGCTGCAGGTTCACCTCGTCGAGCCGGATGAACGGCAACTCGCCGCCGAGCGCGAGCGCGGCCTGGGCGCAGCGCTCGCGCCGACCGCGATCAATCCCGCCGAAGCCTGTGGCGTCCTGTATCCCGCCGGCGAGGGGAACCTCGCCCTCAAGCGGCTGGGCTACACCCATGCAGGCAGCACGAGAACCGGACGAATCGGGCCCTGGGTTCGGCGCGCGGATCGCTGGTGGACCGTCCGCATCCAGCTGCTGCCTGACGGCCGCTGCGCCGTGGCGGTGAACGGCCACCCGGTCTGGCTGTCGGTGATGCCGCGGGCGTTGCACCGGCCGTGGCGCCTCGAGCTGGGCTTCGCGGCGCAGCGGGCGCTGATGCTGCACGGCCCCATGCGCGTCTGGCGCGGCGTGCCCACCGACATCGACTGGTCCGCGCTCGACACCCTGAACGGCCGCCCCCTCCCTCTGGACGAGGACCCAGCAGCACGGTAGGCTCCACTCGTCGCGCGGCATGGGGCCGCGCGGCCGGTTCCCCCTCCAGCACCCCCGGGCTTCCGATGAAGAAGGGCACCCTGATCACCCTCCTGGCCGTCGTGGGCTTCGGCTCGCTGCTGCTGTTCAACACGCTGAGCGCGCAGAAGGCCACCTGCACCGTCACCGTCAGCTACAACGGCCACACCAACACCGCCACCGCCTCCCACGAGAACGAAGCCGAGGCCAAGCGCTCGGCCCAGAACACCGCCTGCGGCCCCATCACCAGCGGGATGAACGACGCCATCGCCTGCGACCGGGTGGAACCCGACTCGGTGCGCTGCGAGACCCACTGACCTCCACGCCTCGGCTGAAGCCGAGGCTCGGCACGGCAAGCCCGGCGGGCAGGGCCCGCCGGGCTCACTCTCCCGAAGCGCCCGGAAATCATCCCAGGCTGGCTGTCGAAGGTGCCGGTGCGGCGGGAGTGCTGCCGGGCGGTGGCGGGCGCCAGGCGCGCCGCTATTTCGGGCCCGGTTTCACATGGGTAACCCATTGTGAAACAAAGGGTTGGATGGATGCGTCGGATTCGGTGGCGTCTCCGGGGTGTGGCATCAAGGTTGCGTTCCTCGGGATGGGCACTGGAACAACGGGGTCGATCCTCCGATACAAGAGGATGCCATGAGTGAACTGACGATCCGGGAAATGGAGAACGGCGAGGAATTCGCCGACTGGTTTGCCGACCTCACGTTGCAGGAGGAGCGGGCCACGGGGGCGCCCACGCACCTGGAGGACCATTACCTCATCCTCAGCAACGCCATCGGCGACTGGGTGGGTGGCCTCCGGTACACCACGCGTGGCGGGGTGGCCACGGTGGTGGACGTGGCGGTGCGGCAGGATGAGCGGGGCCAGGGCCACGGCCACCGCCTGCTCAGCGCCTTCGAGGAGCACGCCCGCGACCTGGGGGCGCACGTCGCCGAGTTCTGGAGCGACGATCCCGCCGGCGAGCCGGAGCTGATCCTCCACGGCTGGCACCGGGTGCTGCGCCGCGAGGGCTATTTCGGGGGCGGCACCTGGTACCTCATGGAGAAGGTGCTCACGACGACCGTCTAGCGTCCCCCCGGCGGGGCGGGTAACCTTTTCCTGCTCCTGTCCCGCCGCACGAACGCATCGCGGGCCCGCGAGGAGTCTCCTCGGGGCCCGCCGTCTCTTTGCCGGGATCCGCATGGCACTGCCCAACCCAATCCGCACGTTCCTCACCAAGGTGGAGGTCCTCAAGGACCTCGAAGCCAAGGTGCAGGAGCTGATGGCCCAGCACGAGGCCAAGCGCCCGCTCTGGTTCCCGAGCGACCTCCTGGGTCCCAAGCCGGGCGACGACCCCGACGCCCACTATGCGGCGCTCCGCACCCGGGCGCGCGGCATCCCCGACCCGGCGCGCGCCGCCCTGGCCCTCAACATGCTCACCGAGGAGGGGCTGCCCCACTTCCACCGCCTCCTCGCCACCCACCTCGGCGACGACTCGCACTGGCAGGCGTGGAACCACCTGTGGACGGCCGAGGAAGACCGGCACGGCGTGATCCTGCACGATTACCTGCACGAGGCCCGCATCGTGAACCAGCGGCACCTCGAGGCGATGCAGTTCGACTACCTGCGGGCCGGCTTCACGCCGGACTGGGACAAGGATCCCTACCGGGTCTTTGCCTACACCACGCTGCAGGAGCGGGCCACGCAGCAGTCGCACGGGGAGACGGGGAGGCTGATCGGCCAGTACGAGCCGCTGCTCGGGGAGGTCCTGGCCAACGTGGCGGGGGAGGAGGCGCGGCACTTCACCTTCTACCGCACCATCTTCGCCGAGATCCTGGCGCGGGACCCGAACGAGGCGCTGGTCTCCGCCGCGCACATCCTGCCGAGCATCGAGATGCCGGGGCACACCATGCCCGGCTTCCGCGACCTGGCCGACGTGATCCGCCGGGCGGGCATCTACGGCCCGCGCGACTACCTGCGCATCGTGCAGGAGCAGCTCCGCTACTGGAAGATCGACGCGCTCGAGGGGCTCAACGCCGCGGGGCGGAAGGCGCAGGAGAAGATCCTGGGCATCCCCGAGCGGCTGGCGCGCATCGCCGACTACATCGAGAGCAAGAGCAAGGCGAAGACGTTCAACTTCGAGGTGGTGTTCAACCGTGAATTCGCGATGGAGTAGCGCGCTGGTGGCGCTCGCCCTCGCGGCCGCGCTGCCGGGCTGCGGCTCGGACGAGGCCGCCCCGAAGACCAAGGCCCCCGCCAAGGGCGAGGCGCCGGCCGACCCGGCGCAGGCGGACGCCCAGGCGCTCGGCGCCGAGGTGTTCGACATCATGGACCGGGTGGTGGCGTACAAGGCCTCGCACCAGGGGCGGCTGCCGACGTCGTTCCGGCAGGCGGGCATCGACACGCTCACGGCCACCACCACGCGGGGCCTCTCCCGGGTGGGCGGCGACCCGCAGGTGACGATCCGCTTCCGGCGCATGGACGGGCACCAGCTCGAGAGCTGCAGCGGCACCAACGTGGTGATCGAGCAGTCCATGATGAACGAGGGGACGTTCGAGGTGCAGTGCGTGGTGGCGGACGGCGCCACGCGCACCTTCACCGTCCGGCGGCCCTGAGCGCGGCATGATCGCCTATTACCTGGAGCTCGCGGCACGGGTGCTGGTGTTCGGCGGCTTCGTGCTGGCGTCCGTGGTGGCGTCGGCGCACTGGCTGGTGGCCACGCGGAGGATCACGCCGTTCCACGCCTACGCACGGTTCGGCCGGCAGCTCGGCGCGCCGTTCGTGAAGCCGCTGGAGCAGCGCCTGCTCCGCAGCGGGGGGAACCCGGGCTCGGCGCCCTACTTCCTGTTCTGGGCGGCGCTCCTCGGCGGGCTGGCGTTCCTGGCGCTGGTGCAGTGGCTCATCGGCTTCGTGTACACCACGCTGTTCGCGGCGAGCGCGGGACCGGGGAGCCTCATCGTCTTCGCGGTGGACCTGGTGTTCCGGGTGCTGCAGTTCGCGATCTTCGTGCGGGTGATCGCCAGCTGGTTCGCGGTGTCACCCTATTCGCGGCCCATGCGGATCATCCACGGGATGACGGACTGGCTGCTGGAGCCGCTCCGGCGCATCATCCCGCCGCTCGGCATGATCGACGTGTCGCCGATCGTCGCGTACTTCATGCTGATGCTGGCGCAGGGGTTCGTGGTGCCGGCGCTGCAGCGGGCGCTGTCGTAGCGACGCGAAACCGCGGTAGGGGCCGGCCATGGCCGGCCCTCCTCAAACCCACCCGGACCAGCGTTTCCAAGATAGGAACGTGATTCCGCGACGGCTGAGGGAGTAATGGTGTTTGGGGGAGGAGGGCCGGCCATGGCCGGCCCCTACCGGGCTCATGACGCATCCCATCACTCAGGCGAAGGACGGCATCCGCATCGCGCTGCAGGTGCAGCCGCGGGCCTCCCGGAGCGAGGTCCTCGGCCTGCAGGGCGACGCGCTCAAGGTGCGGGTGCAGGCGCCGCCGGTGGAGGGGGCGGCCAACCAGGCGGTGGTGGAACTCGTGGCCGAGGCGCTCGGCGTGCGGCGGGGGGCGGTGAGCCTCGTGGCGGGGGAGACGGGGCGGCGGAAGGTGGTGGCCGTGGCCGGAATCACGGCGGCGGAGGCGGCGCGGCGGCTTCGGCTTGAGCCGCCGGGGGGACCGGGGTAGCTTTCCGGCACAATTGAGACCCGTGGTGATTTGCGCCTATTGCAGCCACGTAAAACAACTGCTAAAACGGCTGCCCCCCCGAGGTGCCGTCAGGTGCCCGGGGTTTTTTCGTCGAGGTCGGCATGGCATACACGCGCGCATCCCGTCTGGCCCTCCTGCCCACGCTCCTCGAGCAGCGGATCCTGCTGCTCGACGGCGCCATGGGCACGATGGTGCAGACGTACGGCCTGCAGGAGGCCGATTACCGTGGCGAACGCTTCCGCGACTGGCCGCGGGACGTGAAGGGCAACAACGACCTCCTGGTGCTGACGAAGCCGTCCGTCATCCGGGAGATCCACGGCGCCTACCTCGCCGCCGGCGCCGACATCCTCGAGACCTGCAGCTTCAACTCCACCAGCGTCTCCATGGCCGACTACGGCATGGAGGCGCTGGTGCCCGAGCTGAACCGTGCCGCGGCCGCCCTGGCCCGCGGGATCGCGGACGAGTACGAGGCGACGGACCCGTCGCGGCCGCGCTACGTGGCCGGCATCCTCGGCCCGCTCAACAAGACCGGGTCGCTCTCCCCCGACGTCAACGACCCGGGGCTCCGGAACATCACCTTCCCGGAGATGGTCACCGCCTACGCCGAGGCGGCCGAGGGGCTGCTCGATGGCGGGGCGGACGTGGTGATGATCGAGACGATCTTCGACACGCTCAACGCCAAGGCGGCCATCTTCGCGCTGGAGCAGGTGTTCGAGCGGCGCGGGGAGCGGGTGCCGGTGATGATCTCGGGCACCATCACCGACCGGAGCGGGCGCACGCTGTCGGGGCAGACGGTGGAGGCGTTCTGGAACTCGGTGGCCCACGCCCGGCCCCTGAGCGTGGGGCTCAACTGCGCCCTTGGCGCCTCGGAGCTCCGCGGCTGGGTGCAGGACCTCTCGCGGGTGGCGCCGGTGTACCTGAGCGCGCACCCGAACGCGGGCCTCCCCAACGCCTTCGGCGGCTACGACGAGACGCCGGAGTCGATGGCGGCGGTGATCCGCGAGTTCGCCACGTCGGGGCTGGTGAACATCGTGGGCGGCTGCTGCGGCACCACGCCGGCGCACATCAAGGCCATCGGGGACGCGGTGCGGGGCCTGGCCCCGCGCCAGCGGCCGCACGTCGCGCCGCGCTGCCGGCTGTCGGGCCTCGAGCCGCTGACCATCGGCCCCGAGACCAACTTCGTGAACGTGGGCGAGCGGACCAACGTGACCGGCTCGCGCCGCTTCGCCAAGCTGATCCTGGACAACCAGTACGAGCAGGCGCTCGAGGTGGCGCGCCAGCAGGTGGAGAGCGGCGCGCAGGTCATCGACGTCAACATGGACGAGGGGATGCTGGACTCGGAGGCGGCGATGACCCGCTTCCTCCGCCTCGTGGCCACCGAGCCCGCCATCGCGCGGGTGCCGGTGATGATCGACAGCTCCAAGTGGAGCGTCATCGAGGCCGGGCTGCAGCAGCTCCAGGGCAAGGGGATCGTCAACTCCATCTCGCTCAAGGAGGGCGAGGCGAGCTTCCTGCACCAGGCCACGCTGGTGCGGCGCTACGGCGCGGCCGTGATCGTCATGGCCTTCGACGAGCAGGGGCAGGCGGACACCCTCGAGCGCAAGGTGGGCATCTGCGAGCGGGCCTACCGGCTGCTGCACGAGACGGTCGGCTTCCCGGCCGAGGACATCATCTTCGACCCCAACATCTTCGCGATCGCCACGGGGATCGAGGAGCACAACGGGTACGCGGTGGCCTACCTCGAGGCCATCCGGCAGATCAAGGCCAAGCTGCCGCACGCGCTCATCAGTGGCGGCGTCAGCAACATCTCCTTCTCCTTCCGCGGCAACGACCCGGTCCGCGAGGCCATCCACTCGGTGTTCCTGTACCATGCCATCAAGGCGGGCATGGACATGGGCATCGTGAACGCGGGCCAGCTGGCCATCTACGACGACATCGCGCCGGACCTGCTCGAGCGGGTCGAGGACGTGGTCCTGAACCGCCGCGCCGACGCCACCGAGCGGCTGCTCGAGGTGGCGGAGCAGTACAAGGGGACGGGCGAGGGGCGGAAGGGCGGCACCGACCTGGCGTGGCGCACGCTGCCCGTCACCGAGCGGCTGGCGCACGCGCTGGTGGAGGGCGTGGACACCTGGATCGTCGAGGACACCGAGGCGGCGCGGCAGCAGGCGGCGCGGCCCATCGAGGTCATCGAGGGCCCGCTCATGGCGGGCATGAACGTCGTCGGCGACCTCTTCGGCGCCGGGAAGATGTTCCTGCCGCAGGTGGTGAAGAGCGCCCGCGTCATGAAGAAGGCGGTGGCGCACCTCATCCCCTTCATCGAGGCGGAGAAGGCGGCGCTGGCCGATGCGCGGTCCAAGGGCAAGATCGTGATGGCCACGGTGAAGGGCGACGTCCACGACATCGGCAAGAACATCGTGGGCGTGGTGCTGCAGTGCAACAACTACGAGGTGGTGGACCTCGGCGTCATGGTGCCGCACGCGCGGATCCTCGAGGCGGCGCGCGAGCACAAGGCCGACGCCATCGGCCTCTCGGGGCTGATCACGCCGTCGCTCGAGGAGATGGCCATCGTGGCGGCGGAGATGGAGCGGCAGGGGTTCACCCTGCCCCTCCTGATCGGCGGGGCCACGACGAGCCGGATCCACACGGCCGTCAAGATTGCCCCGCGCTACGCGGGGCCGGTGGTGCACGTGCTCGATGCGTCGCGCGCGGTGGGCGTGGCGGGGCGGCTGCTCTCGGACACGCTGCGCGACGCCTTCGTGGCGGAGGTGCAGGCCGAGTACGCGGCGCTCCGCGACGAGCGCGCCGCGCGCGACCCGGGCGAGCGGCTGGGCACGCTCGCCGAGGCGCGCGCCAACCGCCTGACGGTGGCGCCGACGCCGGCGCCGGCGCCCACGTTCCTCGGCACGCGGCAGTTTGTCCACTATCCGCTGGCGGAGCTGGTGGAGCGGATCGACTGGACGCCGTTCTTCCAGACCTGGGAGCTGGTGGGCCACTTCCCCGCCATCCTCGACGACCCGGCGGTGGGGAAGACCGCGCGGAGCCTCTACGACGACGCGCGGCGCATGCTCGACCGGATCGTCCGCGACAACCTGCTCGAGGCGCGAGCGGTGGTGGGCTTCTTCCCCGCGGCCGGCGAGGGCGACGACATCGTCCTCTACACCGACGAGTCGCGCACGACGCGCCTGGCCACGATCCCGACGCTCCGCCAGCAGGCGAGGAAGAAGGACCGGCCCAACTACGCCCTCGCCGACTTCGTGGCGCCGGCGGGGACGGTGCCGGATTACGTGGGCGCGTTCGCGGTGACGGCCGGGCACGGCCTGGAGCAGCTCGTGGCCGCCTACGAGAAGGACCACGACGACTACAACGCCATCCTGGCCAAGGCGCTCGCCGACCGGCTGGCGGAGGCGTTTGCCGAGCGGCTGCACGAGCGGGTGCGCACCGAGCTCTGGGGCTACGCGCCCGCGGAGCGGCTGGACAACGCGGCGCTCATCCAGGAGCAGTATCAGGGCGTCCGGCCCGCGCCGGGCTATCCGGCCTGCCCGGACCACACCACCAAGCGCGCGCTGTTCGACCTGCTCCAGGCCGAGTCGCAGGCGGGCATCACGCTCACCGACAGCTTCGCCATGTGGCCGGCGGCCGCGGTGAGCGGCTGGTACTTCTGGCGGCCCGAGGCGCAGTACTTCGGCGTCGGGAAGCTGGGGCTGGACCAGGTGGAGGACTATGCACGCCGGAAGGGCCTGACGCTCGAGGAGGCCGAGCGCTGGCTCGCGCCCAACCTGGGCTACACGCCGGGGCTCCCCCGGGCCGCGCGCGCGGTGGCCGCGGCCACCGCCTGACCGCCGACGAGACCATGACCACGCTTGCCGACCTGATCGCCGACGGCCGCACCCACGTGGTGGACGGCGCCATGGGGACGATGCTCTACCAGAAGGGCGTCTTCCTCAACGTCTGCTACGACGAGCTGGCGCTGCGCCAGCCGGACCTGATCCGCGACATCCACCGCGAGTACGTGCGCGCGGGCGCCGAGATCCTGGAGACCAACACCTTCGGCGCCAACCCGGTGAAGCTGGCGCACTACGGGCTGGCGGCCGAGACGGTGGCCATCAACCGCGCGGCGGCGCAGCTGGCGCGCGACGCCGCCGGCGACCGCGCCTCGGTGGTGGGCGCCATCGGGCCGCTCGGCGTGCGCATCGAGCCGTTCGGCGAGATGTCGCACGCGGAGGCGGAGGCGCACTTCGCGCAGCAGGTGGAGGGGCTGCTGGCGGGCGGGGTGGACGGGTTCATGGTGGAGACGTTCAGCGACGTGGAGGAGGTGCGCGCGGCCATCGCCGCCATCCGCGCCCGCTCCAGCCTCCCCATCATCGCCCAGATGACCGTAGGCACCGACGGCAAGACGCACTACGGCACCGAGAGCGCCACCTGGGGCCCGCTCCTCGAGAGCATGGGCGCCGACGTGATCGGCGTGAACTGCTCCGTGGGCCCGGCGGGGGTGCTGAGCGTGGTGGAGAAGCTGGCCCCGGTGGTCACGAAGCCGATCTCCGCCCAGCCCAACGCCGGCCTCCCGCGCGACGTCGGGGACCGCAAGATCTACATGGCCAGCCCCGAGTACATGGCCGACTACGCCCGCCGCATGGTGGAGGCGGGCGCCCGCTTCGTGGGCGGCTGCTGCGGCACCACGCCCGAGCACACCAAGGCCATGGTGGGATTTGTCCGGAGCGTGCGGCCGCGCCACCTGTCGGTGCAGACGGTGGCGCCGGTGCTCGCCGAGCCGACGCCGCCCGTGCCGCTCGCGGAGCGCTCGCGCCTCGGGGCGAAGCTGGCCGCGCGGCAGTTCGTCACCACGGTGGAGATCGTCCCGCCGAAGGGGATCAACCCCGAGGGGATGTTCGCGCAGGCGCGGGCGCTGCAGGCGGCCGGCGTGGACGCGGTGAACGTGCCCGACGGCCCGCGGGCGCAAAGCCGCATGGGCGCCCTCCTCTCCGGCCTCCTCATCCAGCGCGAGCTGGGCCTCGAGGCGGTGGTCCATTATGCCTGCCGGGACCGGAACTTCCTCGGCATGCTCTCCGACCTGCTCGGCGCGGCGGCGAGCGGCATCCGCAACCTGCTCATCGTCACCGGCGACCCGCCGAAGATGGGGCCGTACCCGGACGCCACGGCGGTGTTCGACATCGACAGCATCGGCCTCACCAACCTGGTGAGCCGGCTCAACCACGGCCTCGACCCGGGCGGCAACGCGCTCGGCGACCGCACCAGGTTCGTCATCGGCGTGGGCGTGAACCCGGCGGCGGTGGACCTGGACCGCGAGCTGCGCCGCTTCGAGTGGAAGGTGGAGGCGGGGGCGGAGTACGCGATCACCCAGCCGGTCTTCGACCTGGACCAGCTGGACCGGTTCCTCAAGCGGGTGGAACAGTACAAGCTGCCGATCGTCGCGGGAATCTGGCCGCTGGTGTCGCTCCGGAACGCGGAGTTCATGGCCAACGAAGTGCCGGGCGTGGTGATCCCGCCGGCCGTCGTGGAACGGATGCGGAAGGCGAGCCTGCACGGCAAGGAGGCGGGGCTGGCCGAGGGCGTCACCATTGCGCGCGAGATGCTCGAGGCGGTGAAGGCCCGGGTGCAGGGCGCGCAGGTCTCGGCACCGCTCGGCCGGGTGCCGGTGGCGGTGGAGGTGCTGGGCGGGTTCGCTGGCGGCGAAGGGGTAGGCACCGCCGGGCGGCGCGGGGACCGGTCTCCAGCAGGCGCGGAGGGCGCAAGGGCCGCAAGCCGGCCGCGAGCGGGGCGCACGACGAGCCCTGGGGGTCGTCCGGGTGCACCGAAGCCCCGGCTTCGGCCCCTCATGTCCGAGGCCCTGGCGGCAGCGTCAGGCCTCCGCGGCGCCAGCTCCGGCTCAGCGCGGCCGACCCATCGTGGTGTCCGTCTTCGCCGTGTCAGTGGGGACCACCGGCGGGACGGCGGTCCCGGTGTCGGGGCGGGCGCCGGCGCCCATCCCGGCGCCGCCAGTGGCCCGGCGCTCGATCTCATCCAGGAGGGCGCTGGCGAAGGCCGCCGTGAGAATGCAGCCCTGCTCGGTGCCGGTGGCGCCGTCCTGGCCGGCCTCGGTGTTCTTGCCGGCGGCGATCAGCGTGGCGGTGCTGCCCTGCGCGTTCCCCTTGGTTTCGAGGGCCACGGTGAGCTGCGTGGTGCCCATCGACGCGATGGGCTGGCCCCCGCTCGTCATGCCGCAGTTGACTCGCTCGCTGGTCTGCTGCCCGTTCCACGTCCCGCTCAGGCGGAGCGGCGAGCCCGTCACGGTCCCCGTGGCCTCGTTGGAGGTTGCGATGGGGATGCCGCGCTCGCTGAAGACCTGCATCGCCGCGGCGGCGATCTTCGCCGGCACGGCCGCCATGGTCCGGGTGACGCGCTGGGCCCCCTCATCGGCGATCACCGAACCTTCCGGCGTGGCCGCCACCGACGGCGTACCGGGGCCGCAGCCCGCGAGCACGCCCGCCGTGAGCACGCCTGTTGCCCACAGAAGCTGTCGTGAATTCATCATGTCCCGCCTTCCTCGATCCATGGTTCGGGGACACCGCGTGTGCCCCTTCATGGTGGAGAGCATCCCGGGGGAAGGGCGGCACACAACACACCTGAACTCGGGCACGGGCTCCCAACGCCGGCCCGTGCGCATGCCCGAGTGGAACGCTCCCCTGGCGCAATGCCCGCCACGTTGAGGCCCGGGAGCCGCCCGGCTAGCTTCTTCCCGGGCAGTTCCCTTTTTCCCCCCGCCGAGCGCCAGCCAGGGCGCGGAGCCCGCCATGACGTCCCCGACCACCACCGCCCCCGCCCCGCTCTCCCGCCTCACCGAGGAGGAGGAGCTCTTCCGCGCCACCGTGCGCGAGTTCGCCGAGACCGAGGTGAAGCCGTTCGTCCACGAAATGGACGAGGCGGCCAAGTTCCGGCCCGAGATCATCGCCAAGTTCTTCGAGCTCGGGCTCATGGGCATCGAGGTGCCGGAGCGCTTCGGCGGGGCGGCCGGGAGCATCTTCCTGGCCACGCTCGCCATCGAGGAGCTGGCCCGGGTGGATGCCTCGGCGGCCATCTACGTGGACGTCCACAACACGCTGGTCAACAACGCCGTCCTCCGCTGGGGCAGCGAGGAGCAGCACGCCCGCTACTTCCCCCGCATGACCGCCGACCTGCTCGGCGCCTTCGCCCTGTCGGAGCCGGCCAGCGGCAGCGATGCCTTTGCCCTCGAGACCAAGGCCGAGGACAAGGGCGACCACTGGGCGCTCACCGGGCGGAAGTTCTGGATCACCAACGGCGGCGAGGCGGGGATCTTCCTGGTCTTCGCCAACACCGACTTCGCCAAGGGCTACAAGGGGATCACCGCATTCCTGGTGGAGCGGGACTTCCCCGGCTTCAGCGTCGGCAAGAAGGAGAACAAGCTCGGCATCCGCGCCTCGAGCACCACCGAGCTCATCCTCGAGGACTGCCGGGTGCCCAAGGCCAACGTGCTCGGGCCGGTGGGCCAGGGGTACAAGATCGCCATCGAGACGCTGAACGAGGGCCGCATCGGCATCGGGGCGCAGATGCTGGGCGTGGCGCAGGGGGCGCTCGAGGCGGCCACGGGCTACGTCAAGGAACGGAAGCAGTTCGGCAAGGCTATCGCCGAGTTCCAGGGGGTGCAGTTCCAGCTGGGGCAGATGGCCACCGAGCTCGAGGCGGCGCGCCTGCTGGTCTACAACGCGGCGCGCCTCAAGGACCAGGGCCAGCCCTTCCAGCGCGAGGCCGCGATGGCCAAGCTCTTCTCCTCGCAGATGGCGGACCGCACCACCAGCCGCTGTCTCGAGCTCTTCGGCGGCTACGGGTACAGCAAGGAGTATCCGGCGGAGAAGTTCTACCGCGACGCCAAGATCGGGACGATCTACGAGGGCACGAGCAACATGCAGTTGCAGACCATTGCGAAGATGCTGCTCAAGTAACCTGGAGCGCCGCGGCCTCACGGGGCACGGCCGGCTGTCGGGTGAGACGGCCGGCCCTCGCTTTTCCCGGAGCCGGGGCCGTGGTCCGGGGCGAACGCACCGGGGCGCGGTGAGAGATGACCCGGGGCGGCGGCGTTCCTCTGACCGGGGGCTCGTGGCCCCGGCTTTGCAATTCTCGGACACCAGACCGGGCCGGAATCCAGCCAATTCGGCCTCAAGTCGTTGCAATCCATGTACTTGCCAGAAATCGTCCTGCGGATAACTTTGCTGACCTGACCGGAATATTCAGTCGGTAAGCCTTGTTGCCGAGGATTCTGAGAGAACCCCGGGAAACTGGTCTTGTGCGCCTGATCACTCGCCTCCGCTCCATGCTGGTCCTTGGCACGCTCCTCCTCGGGGCGGGCTTTGTGGCGCGTGCGGCCGCACAGGAACTGCCCCCGGCGCTCAAGTCCGGGCTCGACCGCTGGTACCGCACCGCGCGCCGCAGCGCCCCGGGCCAGTGGGGCATCGTGGTGGCGGACCAGGGCGGCAACGTGCTCTGGAGCGTCAACCCCGACGCGCCGATGATCCCGGCCTCGACGGTCAAGCTCCTCACCACCGGCTACGCCCGCACCGTGCTCGGCAGCGATGCGCGCCGCTCCACGCGGGTGCTCGGCCTGGGCCATCTCGACGAAGTCACCGGGGAGTGGGTGGGCAAGTGGGTGCTCGAGCTGAACGGCGACCCGACGCTCGAGAGTCCCTCGGGCCAGGGCCCGCGGCTCGCCGACCTGGCCAACCAGCTCGCCGCGCAGGGCATCCGGAAGCTCCGCGGCCCCATCACCGCCCTCAGCGAGGACGGCACCCCGGCCGAGGCGAGCTATCCGAGCGTCTGGTCGGCGGGCAACTGGGGCAGCCGGTTCGCGCCGCTCATCGGCAGCCTCACGCTGCACGAGAACATGGTGACGTTCTACGTCCAGCCGGGCGCCCGGCAGGGGCAGCGGCCGCGGCTGGTGGAGACCTCGCCGAGCGGGCTCAACGCGCTGGTGAACGTGCACGCCACGACGGTGGCCGGGAGCCGCTCGCGGCTCCGCATCACCCGCATGAAGGACGGCGGTTACCTCATCACCGGGGCCGTGGGGATCCGCGCGGGGACGCGCCGCCTCATGTCCGTGGCCGGCGACACCAAGGCGGTGCTGGCGGCCACGTGGGCGCAGGCCCTGGTGCAGGCCGGGATCGAGTGGGACCGGACCCCGCAGGATATCCAGGTGGACAGCCCGGCCGACCAGGTGCTGGCCCAGGTGCAGTCCGCGCCCTTCGACTCGGTGGCCTACGAGGTGAACCGCCGCAGCCTCAACCTCGGCGCCGAGCTGATCCTGCGCTGGGCCGCGGGGCGTGAGGGCGGGCCGGAGCGCCTGACGGAGCACGTGCAGCAGGTGGCGGGCGTCTCGGGGGGCGTGAAGCTGGTGGACGGCAGCGGCATGTCGCACGAGGACCGGATCACGCCGGCCACGTTCATCTACTACATGGCCAACTTCCAGCACACGCCGGCGGGGCGGAACTTCCCGTCGCTGCTGCCGGCCAACGGCGTGGGCACGCTGGCCCGGCTGGCGGGCGGGCTGCCGGCGGCGGGCGTGGTGCGCGCCAAGACCGGCACGCTGAACGGCGTCTCGACCCTGGTGGGCTACCTGGGCCGGCGGGACGGGATGTTCCTCGTCAGCCTCATGTACAACGGGCCGCGCTCGCGCACGGCCAAGCGGCACCAGTGGTCGGCCTTCCGGCTGCTCGGCGCCGATGGCGCCTCGATCCCGGCCGAGGCCGACCAGGACATGGCCGAGCCCTCCGGGGGCGAGCTGGGCGGCGAGACCGCGGACCAGTAAGTCTTTCCGAAGGAACGAGTTGGCGGGCGGGGACCGGGTCCCCGCCCGCCTTTGTTTTTGGGCTGCTGACCTCCCGACCCCCGTTCACGGTGGGTTCATGCCCCCCGCCTAGCTTGCGCTCCATCTTCTTGCCGGGGGGGCCCATGGACGCCGCGCACCTGCACCTCATCATCAACCACCTGCCCATCGTCGGCGTGCCGTTCGTGGCGGCGCTGCTGGCCTGGGGCATCCTGCGCGACTCGCGCGAAGTGACCCGGACGGCGCTCGCGGCGGCGGTGGTGGTGGCGGCGCTGGCCTACCCGGTGTTCCTCACCGGGGAGCCGGCAGAGGAGGGGATCGAGCACACCCCGGGCTTCAGCGAGCAACTGGTGCACGAGCATGAGGAGCGCGCGGAAGCGGCCCTCGTGGCCGTGCTCCTGACGGGCGTGGCCGCGGCGGGCGCGTTCTGGCTGTCGCGCAAGGGGGAGGAGACCCCGCGGGTGCTGGGCGGCATCACGCTCGCCGCGCTCCTCGTGAGCGGCGGGCTGCTCGGCCTGACGGGGCTCTCGGGCGGGCAGATTGCCCACGACGAGATCCGGGGCCCGCTGGCCGCCGCCGGGGACGTGCGGCCGGCGTCCGGTGACGGCGGCGCCATGGCGGCGGACAGCCTGGCGGCGGATTCCCTTGCGCCCGCGCGGGATCGCGACGATGATGACGACGACGACCGCTGAGCAAGGAGCCACGACCATGCGCGTCCTGCTCGTCGAAGATGAAGCGCGGCTGGCCGAGAGCATCGCGCGGGGCCTCCGCCAGGCGGCCCATGCGGTGGACATCGCCGACCGGCTGGCGGTGGCGCGACAGAAGCTGGAACTGGAGCCGTATGACGCGGTGATCCTGGACGTGAACCTGCCGGACGGCTCGGGCTTCAGCCTGGCCGCCGAGCTGCGGAAGCGCGCGGTGCGGATCCCGGTGCTGATGCTCACGGCCCGCGACTCGGTGGCCGACCGGGTGGCGGGGCTCGACAGCGGGGCGGACGACTACCTGGTGAAGCCGTTCGCGTTCGAGGAACTGCTCGCGCGCCTGCGCGCGCTGCAGCGGCGGCAGCCGGAGTTCCGGCCGCAGCTGCTCGAGGTGGCGGACCTGGTGATCGACCCGGCGGCGCGGACCGCGGTGCGGGCCGGCGAGCCGGTGGAGCTCACCACCACCGAGTACGCGATGCTCGAGTTCCTGGCGCGGCACGCCGGCCAGGTGTGCGGGCGGGCGCAGATCAGCGCGGCCGTCTGGGACGAGAACTACGACCCCTTCTCCAACATCATCGACGTGTACGTCTCACGGCTGCGCCGCAAGCTGGACCGCCCCGGGCTGGTGCCGCTGTTCCACACGGTGCGCGGGGCCGGCTACACGCTCGATCCCGCGCGCGGGGGCGCCCGCACCGGGTGACCCGCCTCGGGCTCCGCACCCGCCTGGCCCTCGTCTTCGGCGCGGGCTTCGCGGTGCTGCTCGGGCTCGGGGCGCTGGCGCTCTCGCTGCACCTGGCGCGCGGCTACCGCCGGGAATTCGACCACAACCTGCAGGAAGCGGCGCAGGGCGCCGTGGCCCTCTTCCAGCTGGACCGGCCGGAGTACGGCACGGGCTGGGAGGCCGCGGCGCACGTCGTCTCCGAGCTCGTCTACGGGGACCGGACGCTCGTCGCCATCGATCCCGCCGATACCACCCACGAGCGCCGCGTGGCGAGCCCGCGCATCCCGGGCGAGCCCTGGTTCAGCGACGCCCCGCGCGATGCACCCCAGCGCCGCCCCGTCACCCTGCGGCTCCGCGAGGGCGAGGCCCGCGTGCTGCGGGCGCCGCTGGCCGAGGGGCTCGAGGTGGTCATCGCCATGAGCACGCTGCCGCTCGAGCGGCGGCTCGACCGGCTCTCGCGCGCGCTCATCACGGTGCTGCCGGTGATCCTGCTGCTGGGCGGGCTGGTGGGCGCGTGGGGCGCAGGGCTGGTGCTGCGACCCATCGTGGAGGTGGCGCGCGCCGCCGACCAGATCGGCGAGGCCGTGGTGCGCGGCGACACCACCTTCCATCCCCTGCCGCCCTCCCCCGCCGACGACGAGATCGCCACGCTCACCACCGCGTTCAACCGGCTGGTGGCGCGCGGCACCGCCGCCATCGAGCGCGAGCGCGAGGTGGCCGAGCGGCAGCGGGAGTTCCTGGCCGAGGTGGCGCATGAACTCCGCACGCCCGTGGCCATCCTCCGGAGTGAGGCCGAGGTGGCGCTCGGCGCGGGCAACACGGCCGAAAGCCGGCAGGAGGCGCTGGCGCGCATCGCGGCGGAGGCGGCGGAGATGGGGCGGCTGGTGAACGACCTGCTGCTGGTGGCCCGCGGTGACGCGGGCCGGCTGGAGCCCACACGGGAGCGGCTGTACCTCGACGACCTCCTCACGACGGCCGTGTCCCGAGTGCGGCGGCTGCCGCTGGCCGCGGGCCGCAGCATCACCATCGGCGAGTTCGAGGCGGCACCGGTGCTGGGAGACGCGGCGCTGCTGGAGCAGGCGCTCGTGGTCCTGCTCAACAATGCGCTGGTGCACGCGCCCGGCGCCGCCATCGAGGTGAGCACGGGCACCGCCGTGGAGGCGGGACAGCGGCACGCGTGGGCGCGGGTCCACGATGACGGCCCCGGCATCCCGGCGGAGGCGCGTGAGCGGGTCTTCGAGCGCTTTGCGCGGCTCAACCCCGACGCCCCGGGCACCGGGCTCGGCCTTCCCATTGCGCGCAGCGTGGCGGAGGCGCACGGCGGCACGGTCCGGCTCGAGCCGTCGGCGCGCGGCGTCACGTTCACCCTGGTGCTGCCGGAAGCGGAGGCCCCGGCCCGGGCCTGAGTCAGCGCTGCAGGTCCCGCGCGTCGCGACTGCCGCCGCCCGTCAGCCGGGCGGCGGCTTCGTTCAGGAGGTCGTCGGTCTTGCAGAAGACGAAGCGGACGTAGCGGCGGCCGAGCTCGGGGCGGCTGAAGAAGCTCGAGCCCGGCACCGGGGCCACGCCGCGCTCGGCCGCGAGCCAGTGGGCAAAGGCGGTGTCGTCGAGGTCGGAAAGCGCGGAGAAGTCGGCCAGGATGTAGTACGCGCCCTCGGGCGCCACGGCGGTGAAGCCGGCCTGCACCACGGCGGCGTGGAGCAGGTCGCGGCGGCGGCGGTACTCCTCGCCCATGCCGAGGTAGAACTCGCGCGGCAGCTGGTCCATGGCGGTGGCCAGGCCTTCCTGCAGCGGCGCGGGGGCACCGACGGTCAGGAAGTCGTGGACCTTGCGGATGGCGTCGGTGAGCGCCGGCGGGGCCAGGATGGTGCCGATGCGCCAGCCGGTGATGGAGAAGGTCTTCGACGCGCCGCTGATGGTGATGGTGCGGTCGCGCATGCCGGGCAGCGTGGCGAGGGGGATGTGCTCGCCGGTGTAGCGGATGTGCTCGTAGATCTCGTCGGTGACGGCGTAGGCGCCATGGCGCTGGCAAAGCGCCGCGATTCCCTCGAGCTCGGCCCGCGTCAGCACGCGGCCCACGGGGTTGGCCGGCGTGTTGACGATCACCGCCCGGGTGCGCGGCGAGAACGCGGCGGCGAGCCGGTCGAGGTCGAGGGGCTGGCCCGGGAAGAGCGGCACGTAGACGGGCCGCGCGTCGCAGAGGATGGTGTCGGGCCCGTAGTTCTCGTAGAACGGCTCGAACACGATCACTTCCTCGCCGGGATCCACGATGGCCAGGAGCGTGGCGATCATGGCCTCGGTGGCGCCGCAGGTGATGGTCACCTCGGCCTCGGGATCCACGGCGAGGCCGTACCAGGCGTCGTACTTCCGCGCCACCGCCTCCCGCAGCCGCCGCGCGCCCCAGGTGATGGCGTACTGGTTGTGGTTGTCGCGGATGGCCTGCGCCGCCGCCTCCTTGAGCAGGTCGGGCGCGGCGAAGTTGGGGAAGCCCTGGGCCAGGTTGATGGCCCCGTGCTTCGCGGCCAGGCGGGACATGCCGCGGATGACGGACTCGCGGAACGAGCGGGTGCGGAGCGCAGTGTGCATGGGCCGGGGGCAGGGGGAACGGGACGGGGGCCGCGGCCGGGCGGCTACGGCACGCGCTGGGTGGAGACGATGATGTCGTCCACGAAGAAGGCCTGGTCGTACGGCGAGCCGTCCCCGATGTAGGGCGCGATGACGAACTGGTTGAACTTCATCTGCGGCTGCTGGGCGGTGCGGAACAGCACGTCGGCCTGGTCGATGAGCAGGCGGCCGTCGAACCAGTAGCGCGCCACGCCGTCGCGCTGGCCGCGCCCGTCCCGGATGGTGTTGAGCCGGAACTCGGCCTCGACCCGGTGCCACTCGGCCTGCGACCCGGGGCCCGGCTCCAGCCCGGCCGCCGGGGCGGCGGCAGACCAGGTGAGTTCATTGCGCCAGCCCGAGCCCAGGTAGCACTTGCCGGCACCGCCGTTGCAGCCGGCCACGGCGCGGCGCTCGGTGCTGCGGCTGAGGTCCTTGTTGACCGCCGCCTGGTCAATGTTGAGCGCATCGGTGATGGCGAGGCGCGGCACGATGCCCTGCTGCCAGTTGTGCTCGATGTACGTCGTCAGGTGCGTGGCCGACGGGCCGATGAACTCGTTGTCGCTGGTGGTGATGACGTGGAACTCGTGCGGGTGGTACGGCTTGCCCGAGCCGCGCCAGTCGGCACCGTAGCGCACCCAGTAGCTCACCACCACCACGTCGGTGGGCGTGAAGAGCCGGCGGACGGCACCGCCCTGCACCGGGATCCGGTCGCCACGACGGAAGCGGAACTCGAGCGCGCCGCGGCCCGTGTGCGGCCGGGTGGGCACGATGAGGGGCGCGCGGTTGTCGTACCAGCCGCGCTCGCCGAGCGCGCCATCCTCGAAGCCCTCCCGGAACAGCACCCCGGCGGCGCTGTCCTCTGCGCGGGTGGGGGTCGGCGCCGGCGGTGGCGGGGGTGGAGGCGGCTGGGTGACCGGGGCCGGCGGCGCATCGGTGTCCGCCGGGGGCGGCGAGGCCGGGACGGCCCGGCCCTGGGTCTCGCCCGGCTTGGGCGGCAGGGCGGCGCCGAGTTCGCGCTCCTCGAAGCCGCTGGCCACGCCCTCGCCCCCGGCGACGGCGCGCCGGTGGGCTTCCCACGGCCGCACCACGCCCACGGCGACGACCAGGGCCGCGCCGCCCAGGCCCACCAGCACGCGCTGGACTTTGCGGCCCACCAGCCCAGATTCCGGGCGCGCCTCACGCCTTCTCATCCGGATGCCCTGCCCATGGACTCGACCTCCCTCGCGTTCCTGAAGACCCTGCTCGATGCCCCCGGCCCGAGTGCCTACGAGGCGCTCCCCGCGCGCGCCTGGCGCGCGGAGGCGGCCACCCTCACCGACCACGTGCACGTGGACATCACGGGCAACTGCTTCGCCACGCTCAATCCGGGCGGGGCGCCGAAGGTGCTCCTGGCCGGCCACATCGACGAGATCGGGGTGATGGTCACCCACATCGACGACGACGGCTTCCTGAGCTTCGACACCATCGGTGGATGGGACCACCAGGTGTTCGTGGGCCAGCGCGTGGAGCTGCTGGCGCGCGGCGGCCGCCTGCCCGGGCTCATCGGCAAGAAGGCCATCCACCTCATCGCCAAGGACGACCGCGACAAGGTCACCAAGGCCGAGGACCTCTGGATCGACATCGGGGCCAGCAGCCGCGCCGAGGCGGAGGCGCTGGTGGAGATCGGCGACGCGGGCGTGCTGGCGTCGCGGGTGCTCGAGTTCCCGAAGGGCCGGCTGGTGAGCCGGGCGCTCGACAACCGCGTGGGTTCTTTCGTGGTGCTGGAGGCGCTGCGCCGGCTCACGGCCGAGCCGCCCCGCGCCCAGGTGGTGGCGGCGGTGACCAGCCGCGAGGAGATCAGCTACACCGGGGGTGGCGCCCGGCCCGGCGCCACCGGGCTCGCCCCGACGGTGGCGGTCGTGGTGGACGTCACCCACGCCACCGACATTCCCGGGTCCGACAAGAAGAAACACGGTGACGCCAAGCTCGGCGGCGGGCCCGTGCTCACCCGGGGCGCGGCCATCAACCCGGTGGTGTTCGAGCTGCTGCGCGAGAGCGCCCGGGCCGAGGGCATCCCCTTCCGCATCGAGGCCTCGAGCCGCGACACCTACACCGACGCCGACAGCATCTTCAACGCCACCACCGGTGTGGCCACCGGCCTGGTCTCGGTGCCGCTCCGCTACATGCACAGCCCCAACGAGATGGTGGCGCTGGAGGACCTGGACGCCACCGCGCGGCTGCTCGCGGCGTTTGCTCGGCGCATCGACGCGACGACCAGCTTCCTGCCACACTAGGATCGGACCGCGGGCGCGGCGCGCGGCCCAGGGCCGGCGATCAGAGGCCGGGCCGGCGCCCCGGCCTTTCCCCTAGGACCACATCAGCTGCAGCGCCTGCTCCACCTTGGCGCGGAACTCCTTGTCGTCGTCGGCGAGGAGGTCCTTGAGGACAGCCGCCGCCGACGGCCCCGCCAGCCCGAGTCCTTCGACGGCCGCGAGCCGCAGGGACATGGCCTTGCGGCGGAAGAGCTTCCCGCCCGGCTCCGCGGCCTTCTTGAGCGCCTGCAGCGCGTCGGCCGAGCCGATGCGGCCGAGGGCCAGGTACATCTCGCGCTGGACGTCGGGCTTCGATTCCTCCTCCGCCGAGACCGCCAGGCTCATGGCCAGGCTGCGGTTGCGGCGGCCGTCGAGGTCCTGGGCCGCCTGCATCCGCACCGCGGGCGAGGGGTCCCGGAGCGCCCGGCGCATCGGCTCCACCACCGCGGTGCCGCCCATCTTGGCCAGCGCGCCGGCCACGGCGCGGCGCACGCGGTCGTCGTCGTGCCCCATGAGCTTGCTGAGGGCGGGGATGGCGCGCTCGAGCTGGATCTCGCCGCAGAGGTCGGCCATGTTGCGCACCACGAACCACTGGTCGTGGCTCAGCATGTGGACGATCAGCTCGGTGCCCTCGCTCATCTCCCTGAGCGCGCTGAAGTACGCGCGCCGCTGCGACATGTCCTCCGCGCTGGAGAGCGCCAGCAGCAGCACCTCCGTCCCGTCCGCCCCCATGCGCCGGAGCACGGCCGTGGCCTCCGCCTTGAGCGGGCCGTGGGTGGTGAGCCGCGCCACCTGCTCCAGCGCCGACTTGGGCAGCAGCCGCCGGAGCGCGATGCCGAAGGTGCGGCCCTGCCCGCCGCCCGCCTGCGCCGCCTCCACCTTCACCAGCGCGTGCGCCGTGCGCACCACCTCCTGCCAGTCGCCCCGGCGCTCGGCGGCCTCGCCGGAGGCCATGATCTGGTTGAGGAGCTCCCCGATGGCGCGGTCGCCCTGGGCCTGGCTCAGGCGGGCCACCAGGTCGTCGAGCGGCGTCACCGCGCGCATCTCGGCGGTGAGGAAGTGCATCATCCCCACCTTGGCCTCGGTGAGCGCGTCGGGACCGAGGTCCGCGAGGCGGCCGTCGTCGTCCACGCGCTGGCCCTTGGGATCGGTGCGGCCACCGGCGGCCGGCCGCTCCCCCGACACCGTGGGCGACTCTTCCCAGAGCGGCCGCACCAGGCCCGGGCCGAGGGGCTGCGGTTCCGGGGGCAATCCCGGCAGCGGCGGGGCGGCCTGGGGCGGGGCGGATGGGGCGCTGGCAGGGAGCGTGGTCTGGGGCGCCTCGGGCAGCGGGCTCACCGGAATGGCGCCGCACCCGGCGGCGTCCAGTCGCGCGGTGAGGTGATCGAAGCCGCCGTAGGTCCCGGGGGGCTGCGCCAGCACCTTCATGAGCGAGACGAGGGTGCTCGTCATGAGGCCGACGGGGAAGCGCACCTCGCCGATGCCGTGGCCGCGCAGCTGGTCGTGGAGGCCCACCAGCTCGGCGCGGCCCAGCGGCACCTCCACCTGGTCCCACACGAGGCTCGTCGGCTTCACTCGTACCACGTGGTCGCCGGTGACCAGGTGGGCGGCCAGCCGCTTGAAGGCGCTGCGCTGCTCCTCCTTCTTGTCCGGGCGGTCCCGGAGCAGGAGCAGCACGGCAGCGAGGTCGGCGAGGATGGCGGCAGGCGTGCTCATGGGGCAGGCGTAAGCTAGCCCAGCCCGCCCGGGGCGGACAGGCCCCGCGCTACCTGCGCCGCCCCCGGCCCGGCTAATTTCCTCCCCCATGCGCACCCGAATCCTGCTCGCCCTCGCGGCCCTCAGCTTCCTCCCCCCGGGCCCCGTCCAGGCCCAGTCCACCGAGGCCGCCGTCACCCTCCTGACCGATGTCCGGACCCTCGCCAGCGACGGATGGAGCGGACGGCTGACCGGCTCGCCCGGCGCGGACAGCGCCGCCCGCTACCTGGCGCGGCGCTTCCGGCAGGTGGGCCTCAAGCCGGGACCGCAGGGATTCTTCCAGGTGTTCACCATCGCGCGCGAGGCGCCGGCCGCCGTGCACGCGGGCATCGGGGGCGCCGTCGCGCGCAACGTGATCGGCGTGCTGCCGGGCCGCGACCCGGAGCTCCGCAACCAGATCGTCGTCGTCGGGGCGCACTACGACCACCTGGGCCTCGGCACCTTCGGCGCGCTCGATCCCGACAGCACCGGCAAGGTCCACAATGGCGCCGACGACAACGCCTCGGGCGCCGCGGCGCTGGTGCACATCGCGCGGCAGCTGGCCCTCCTACCGCCGGCGCGCACGGTGGTGTTCATCGCCTTCAGCGGCGAGGAGGCGGGCCTGCTCGGCAGCGACTACTACGTGAAGAACCCGCTCTTCCCGCTGGCCCGCACCGTGGCCATGGTGAACATGGACATGGTGGGCCGCCTCCGGGACAACCGGCTGCTGGTCTACGGCGCGGCCACGGCGGCGGAGTTCCCGCCGCTGCTCGACTCGCTCAACGCCACGGCCGGCTTCGACCTCAAGGCCAGCGGCGACGGCTGGGGCCGCAGCGACCAGTCCTCCTTCTACGCCGCCGGCAAGCCCGTGCTCCACGTCTTCACCGACCTGCACGAGGACTACCACCGCGCCACCGACGACTGGGAGAAGATCAACGCCGACGGCCTCGCCCGCGTGGCCGATTTCACCACCGCCGTGGTGCGCGCCCTGGCCGACCGCCGCGCCCCGCTCACCTTCGTCAACGTCCCGCCGCCCGCCCCCACCGCCGGCAGCGCCTCCAGCTCCGCCGGCTACGGCGCCTATCTCGGCACCATCCCCGACATGGCGGAGAACCCGGGCGGGGTGAAGCTGACGGGCGTCCGCGCCGGCAGCCCGGCGGAGAAGGCGGGGCTCCGCGGCAACGACATCATCCTCCAGATCGGCGGCACGCCCATCCCCGACCTCCAGGCCATGACGGGCGTGCTCCGCACACACAAGCCCGGCGACGTCGTGGAGATCCGCATCCGGCGCGACGGCGCGGAGCAGGTGGTGTCGGTCACCCTCGGCAGCCGGGGCGGCTGATGGCGGTCCTGGATCCGCAGCCCATCGTGGCCGGCCTGCGCGGGCTGTTCTGCAAGGACGCCGGCCGGCAGGCGCTGCTCCAGTACGCCGCCGACCGGATTCGCGCCGCCGGCGCGCCGTACACCTCGGTGTACCTCTACATGCTCCACGGCGACCTGCTCGAGCTCGAGGCCTGGAGCGGCCGTGAAACCGAGCATGTCCGGATCCCGGTGGGCCGGGGCGTCTGCGGCACCGCGGTGGCCACCGGGCAGGACCAGAACGTCCCGGACGTGCGCGCCGTCGGCAACTACATCGCCTGCAACACCTTCACCCGCTCGGAACTGGTGGTCCTCATCCGCCGCGGCGCCACGATCCTGGGCCAGATCGACGTGGACAGTGACGTCCCCGACCCCTTCACGCCCGAGGAAGAGGCCGCGGTTCGTACGGTTGCCGACGGACTCGCCGTCCTTCTCTAGGGTCCCGGGTACTGGCGCAGGCGCGGCCGGGTGGCCGCGCGTTCAATGAGGAAAGTCGACGAGCGAATGCCGGTGATAAATGGGGTGGCGGTGCACGAGCGCCGGGTGGGCGAGGGGCCCCCGGTGGTGATACTCCACGGCGGCCCCGGCGCGCACCACGACTACCTCCTCCCCGGCTTCGACGCCCTCGCCACCGGCCGCGAGCTCATCTACTACGACCAGCGGGGCGGCGGCGGCTCGCCGGTGGAGCGCAACGTCTCCGTCGGCTGGCGCGACCACGTGGCCGACCTCGAGGCGCTGCGCGTGCGCTGGGGCTTCTCCACCCTCACGCTGGCCGGCTACTCCTGGGGCGGGCTCCTCGCCATGCTGTATGCGCTGGCGCACCCGCGCCGGGTGGCGCGCCTGGCGCTCGTCTCCCCCGCCCCCGCCTGGAAGGCCGCGCGCGATGAATTCGAGCGCCGCTTCAGCGCCCGCACCATGACGCCCGAGCTGCAGGCGGCCCGCGTGGCCCTGCGCGAGAGCGGCCTCCGCGAGCGCGACCCCGCCGCCCACGCCCAGCGCCTCTTCGAGCTGGCCGTGGCCGGCTACTTCCATGACCCCGCCCAGGCCCGCGAGCTCACCCCCTTCCGCGTCACCGAGCGCACCCGCGCCGAGGTCTGGGCCTCCCTCGGCGACTACGACCTGCGCCCCGCGCTCCCGAGCCTCCACATCCCGGCCCTGGTCCTGCACGGCGACGACGACCCCATCCCCCTCGAGTCCGCCCGCGAGGTGGCACGCTGCCTCTCGGCCGAGCTGGTGGTGCTGGAGCAGTGCGGCCACGTGCCGTACGTGGAGCGGTTCCCGGCCTTCCGTGAGGCACTCGATCGGTTCCTACCCCGGACCCCCTGACGTCTGCCCGGAATCCGGTCCACCGGATTCCGGGCAGCGGGAACGCCCCACTCCCCTTATGTTCCGGGCCGTTTGCCCCCTGGCCCGAGCGACCCGCGGATGCCCCGACCGACCCCCTACGACCTCGCCTTCGGCCCCGAGGCGGAAGCCCGCTTCGCCGAGATCCAGGGGTCGCTGGCCCAGGCCGGGCGCGACCCGCACGACGCCGACGCCTTCGTCCTGGACCGCGCCGTGGCCGCCTTCCTCCGCGACCTCGTGCCGGAGGAAGGCGTCGGTGAGGCGGTGCGCGAGCACCTCGCGCTGCTCCAGCAGGCCTACCTGTACTGGGTGGAAGGCGGCTGGCTGGTGCGGCCCTCGCGGGCGCGGGTCGAGCGGCTGCTGACGGAGCCCCGCCAGGCGGCGCCGCACGACGCGGTGCCGCGCGCCTTCTACGTGCAGCTGCCGGAGCGCCTGGTGTGGCTGGCCTTCAGCCCCGGGGAACCGCACCAGCCGCTCGACGGGCTCTTCGTGCGGCCGTGGCCGGGGGGCGGGCTCTTCGTGCTGGCCATCTGCGGGATGCACCCGGGGAGCGAGGGCTTCGTGGTGGTGGACGTGGACGGGCACCCCGCACGCCAGCTGGCGCGCGAGGGCCAGAGCGCGCTCTTCGCCCCGGTCATGCCGGGCGGGGCGCAGGCGGGGCTCTTCTCGGTGACCGGCGGCGAGGAACTGCTCGAGCTGGGCGAGCGCTGCATCACGATCGCGGCCGAGGCGAAGGCGTGTGTCGGCGCCGCGCACGTGCCGCACCAGGCGGTGGAGGTGGGCTGAGTGGCGATGGACAAGAAGGCGGTGGCGCAGGTCCTCGAGCAGATCGCGTCGTTCCTGGAGCTCAAGGGAGAGAACCCCTTCCGGGTGCGCGCCTTCCGCACGGCCGCCAAGGCCGTCACGGCCCTCCCGGGCGAGGTGAGCGCCGCGCTCGCCGAGGGCACGCTGGCCGAGACCAAGGGCGTGGGACCCGCCACGCTGCAGATCGTGCAGGAGGTGGTGCAGACCGGCCGCTCCTCCCTCCTCGAGGAACTGCGCGAGCAGGTGCCCGCCGGCCTCGTCGAGATGCTCCAGATCTCCGGCCTCGGCGTGGCCAAGATCCGCCAGATCCACGAGACCCTGGGCATCGACACCCTGCCGGAACTCGAGGCCGCCGCGCGCGACGGCCGCCTGGCCCGCCTCCCCCGCTTCGGCGCCAAGACCGCCGACAACATCCTCAAGGGCATCGCCTTCCTGCGGCAGGCCAGCGCCTTCAAGCTGGCGCACCACGCGCTCGAGGAGGCGGAGGGCCTCCGCGCCGCGCTCGCGGCGCTGCCCGGCGTGGCGCAGGCCGTCATCGCCGGCGAGGTGCGCCGCCGCACCGAGGTGGTGCGGGACATCGTCGTGGTGCTGGTGGCCGACGTCCCGCCGGCCGACATCTTCCGCCGCATCGGCGAGCTGCCGGGCGTGCAGGAGTTCGCGGGCCAGGACGAGCGGCGCGTGACGCTCAAGGTGAGCGGGGGCGCGCAGGCACAGGTGGTGGTCACCACCCCGAAGAACGTGGGCGCCGTGCTGGTGCAGGCCACCGGCAGCGAGGAACACCTGGCCGAGCTGGCCACCCACGCCCGCACCCGCGGCTTCGCGCTCGACGGGGCCGCGCTCTGGCAGGGCAGCACCTTCCTCCCCACCGCCGACGAGGCCGCCTTCTACGCCGCGCTGGGCCTGGCCGAGATCCCGCCCGAGCTCCGCGAGGGCCGGGGCGAGGTGGCGGCCGCCGCGGCGGGGCCCCTGCCCGCGTTGCTCGAGCGCAGCGACCTGGTGGGCTTCCTCCACTGCCACACCACCGCGTCCGACGGCTCCAACAGCGTCATGGAGCTGGCGGAGGCCTGCCGCGCCGCCGGCTACGCCTGGATGGGCATCACCGACCACAGCAAGGCCGCCGCCTACGCCGGCGGCCTGAGCGTGGACGACCTCGCCCGCCAGGCCGACGAGATCGACGCCGTCAACGCGCGCCTCGGCGGCTTCCGCATCCTCAAGGGCATCGAGGCCGACATCCTCGCCGACGGCGCCCTCGACTACGACGACACCGTGCTGGCCCGGCTCGATTTCGTCATCGGCTCCATCCACAGCCGCTTCAACCTGGATCGCGAGGCCATGACGGAGCGCGTGCTTCGCGCCATGGAGAACCCGCACCTCGCCATCCTGGGCCACCCCACGGGCCGCCTGCTCCTCTCCCGGGATCCGTACCCGCTGGACATGGAGCGCGTGCTCGCCAGGGCCGCCGAGACGGGCGTGGCCATCGAGATCAACGCCGACCCGCATCGCCTCGACCTCGACTGGCGCCTGGTCCGCCAGGCCCGCGACCAGGGCGTCGCCATCTCGATCGGCGCGGACGCGCACAACCTGGCGGGCCTGCGGAACGTGGACTTCGGCGTGGGCATCGCGCGGAAGGGCTGGCTCACCCGGGCCGACGTGCTGAACACCCGCACGGTGGACGGGTTCCTGGCCCACGTGGCCAGGCGGCGGGCGCGCTGATGGCGGGGAAGCCCGTGAAGCGCGCAAAGACGGCGAAGCGGTCCGGCAGGACGTCCACGCCGCCTGCCAAGAAGCGGCCGGGCAAGGCGCCGGCACGGGCCGTCGCGCGCCGCCTTCCCCCCGCGGCCGTCCGCATCGGCGAGATCCTCGCCCGCCTCAAGCAGGCCTATCCCGATGCGCACTGCGCCCTCGAGCACACCTCGCCCTACGAGCTGCTCGTGGCCACCATCCTCTCGGCGCAGTGCACCGATGCGCGGGTCAACATGGTGACCCCGGCGCTCTTCGCGAAGTACCCCGGGCCCGCCGCCCTGGCGGGCGCCGCGCAGGCGGACGTCGAGGCGCTGGTGCAGTCCACCGGCTTCTTCCGGAACAAGGCGAAGAACCTCATCGCCATGGCGCAGGCCGTGATGGCGCAGCACGGCGGCGAGATCCCGCGCACCATGGACCAGCTGCACGCCTTGCCAGGCGTGGGCCGCAAGACCGCCAACGTGGTGCTGGGGAATGCCTTCGGGATCAACGCCGGGGTGACGGTGGACACGCATGTCACCCGGCTCAGCAACCTGCTGGGCCTCACCACCCACCAGGACGCCGTGAAGATCGAGCAGGATCTCATCGCCCTGGTGCCGCAGGACGACTGGACCCTCGTCTCGCACCTGCTCATCATGCACGGCCGCGGCGTGTGCATCGCCAACCGGCCGCGCTGCGGCGAGTGCGTCCTCGCCGCGCTCTGCCCCTCCGCGCGCCCTACCTGACCCGCGGCACCACGCCGAGCCCGAACGACACCGACCAGGCGGCGGGGTTCCCGTCGAGGCGGTAGTAGCGGCGGGCCACGTCCACCCGGCCGCCAAGCCCCGCGGTGAACCGGTAGAGGAACGCCGCGCCAACGTACCCGCCCACCCCGCCCGTGCGATTGCCGGGGGCCAGCAGCCCCAGGATACCCCCGTGCAGCAGCAGTCCGGCACGCCCGTTCCCCACCAGGTACCCCGCACCCGCCTCGCCCGTGAAGGCCACGCCCAGGTCGGCGAGGTCGCTGCCGAGCAGGCCCACCCCGAAGGTGGGAATGAAGCGATTGGGCTGGTAGCGCGAGAGCCGGAGCGTCACCCCCTCGGGCGTGACCATGCCGTGGTCCACCCAGAGGTGGTCCAGCTGCACCATCGCCGAGTACTCGGTGAGCGACCCGACCCCGTCCTGCGCGGCGGCGGACCCGGTGCCGAGTGCCAGCAGCAGGAGCAGGCTAGGGAAGGCTCGTCTCATACTCCTCCGTTCCCGTGACCCGGAAGCCCCGCTTCAGGTAGTTAGGCAGGGCCCCGGGATGGTCGAGCGTGCAGGTGTGCAGCCAGACCCGCGCCGGCTGCATGGCCCACGCCTCCTCGATGCTCCGCGTCAGCAGCCACTTCCCGAGGCCCGCCCCCTGGAACTCCGGCAGCACCCCGAAGTAGGCAATCTCGACGCCGCCGTCCACGGGCCCGCGGAGCTCGAAGAACGCCGCCGGCGCCCCGTCCACCGTGAGCAGCCAGAGCCGGCTCGGCCCGGCCAGCCACTCCCGGAACTGGTGCTCGGTCCACGGCAGCCGGTCCTTCCAGTGGTAGAGCCGCCCGACTTCCACGTAGAGGTAGCGATAGAAGTGCCAGGGACAGTGCTTCATCTCCTCGAGGCGCACGCCTGCCCGCGCCTCCCCGGCCGGCCGGAACTCCGCCGGCGAGTTCATCTCCAGGTAGGTCCGCGTCACGGTGATCATCGGCATGCGCCGAAGATACCCGTCGCGCGCCGTCGACATGGGCTCGGCATGCGGCCGGGCCTGGGCTGAGGCGGGGGCGTCCCCATGCCCGAGCCTCCCACGCCCAGGCGCCCTGGCGACCGTGTGCAAACCACCCCCCCAGGCGCATCCCCTCGCCGTCCTGAGACCACCCCAGAGGGAGCCCATGCACCGTTACATCCTTGGAGCGCTTGCGCTTGCGCTCACCGCCACGCCTGCCGCCGCGCAGGGCTGGATCGAAGTGGAACGCCGTCCCACCCAACCCCCAATCCAAGGCTCCATCTCCCGCGTCGGCTCCGACGTGCGGGTCACCGTCGACGGGCGCATTGCGCGGGTCGAGGTGGAGGAGCGCTTCCGGAACGACGGCGGCCGAGTGGCGGAGGGCAGTTACCTCTACCCGCTCCCCGGCGAGGCGGTCTTCCAGAATTTCTCGCTCTGGATGGGCGAGCAGGAGATGAAGGGCGAGATGCTCACGGCCGAGCAGGCGCGCGGCATCTACGAGGAGATCGTGCGCCGCCAGCGCGATCCCGCGCTCCTCACCCTCGCCGGCCATGGCCTGGTGCGCGCGCAGGTCTTCCCCATCCAGCCGGGCGAGACCCGCAAGGTGGTGCTCCGCTACACCCAGCTCCTCGAGCGCAGTGGCGACGCGGTCCGCGTCCGGTATGCACTCGGCCAGCGCGGCGGCACGGCGGGGTCGTGGCGCCTGACCACGGCCGCCGAGGCGGGCTTCGGCACGCCCTACTCGCCCACCCACGCCGTCACCGCGGACCGCGCGGGCGGCCGCCTGCAGGTCTCCCTCGACCCGGCGCGCGGCGGCGACGTGGAACTCTTCCTGCCGCTCCGCCGCGGCCTCGTCGGCACCACGGCGCTGGCGCACGCGCCGGGCGGCGAGGCTGGCTACGTCATGCTCCTGCTCGCGCCGGCGGCGGAGGTCACGGGCGCGGCGGTGCCGCGGGACGTGTCGTTCGTGGTGGACGTCTCGGGTTCCATGTCGGGCAGCAAGCTGGCCCAGGCGCAGGCGGCACTCCGTCAGGCACTGGAGACGCTGGGCCCCGCCGACCGCTTCCAGCTCATCGCGTTCAGCAGCGGGGTGCGGCGCTTCCGCGAGGGCTTCACCCCCGCCACGGCGGCCAACCGCCAGGCCGCGCGCGAGTTCGTGGACGCCCTCTCCGCCGACGGCGGCACCAACATCAGCGGCGCCCTCGAGGCCGCCCTCGCCGCCACGGTGGCCGAGGATCGGCTTCCCCTCGTCATCTTCCTCACCGACGGCATCCCCTCGGTGGGCGAGCAGCAGCCCGAGCGGATTGCCGCCATGGCCGCCGCCCGCGGCGGGCGGAGCCGGGTCTTCACCTTCGGCATCGGGCACGACGTGAACACCTACCTGCTCGACCGCCTCGCCAAGGAAGGCCGCGGCACCTCCGACTACGTGGCGCCGGACGCCACCGTCGAGGACGCCGTGGGCCGCCTCATGGGCAAGCTGCGCCATCCCGCGCTCGTCAATCTGCGCCTGGTCTCGAGCCCGGTCCGCTTCCGCGACCTCACCCCGGGTCGCCTCCCCGACCTCTTCTTCGGCGAGGAGCTGGTGCTCTTCGGTCGCTACGAGGGGAGCGGGAGCGGCGCGGTGATCTTCGAGGGCGAGCGGAACGGCCGGCGCGAGCGCTTCGTGGCCGAGGCGAGCTTCCCCACGCAGGAGAACGACAACGACTTCATCCCCCGGCTCTGGGCCTCACGCCGCGTCGGCGACCTCACCCGCCAGATCCGGCTCGAGGGCGCCAGCGAGTCGCTGATCCGCGAGGTGCGCGAGCTGGGCCTGCGCTACGGGATCCTGACCGAGTACACCTCGTACCTGGTGCAGGAGCCGCAGCTGGCCGCCAACCGGCTCGAGGATGCCGCCACGGGCCCTGGCCGCCGCCGGCTCGACGCCCAGCCCATGAGCGCGCCGCCCCCGAGCGCACAGGTCGGCCGCGCCGCCGTGGAGCAGGCCCAGGCCAGCGGCCAGATGGCCAAGGCCACCAACCTCGCCGAGGCCGATGCCCTGGCCGAGCGCCGCCTCGCGGGCGAGAGCGCGGAGGTCCGCCGCGCCGGTGGCCGCCTCTTCCGCCGCCAGGGCGACGTCTGGACGGACGTGGCGCATGCCGATAGCCTCCGGGTGGTGACCGTGGCCCCGTTCAGTGCCGCCTACTTCGCGGTAACCCGCGCCCTGCCCGAACTCCGTGAGGCACTCGCCATCGCCGACCAGGCCCTCGTGGCCGGCCGCCGCGCCAGCCTCGCCGTGGGGCCGACGGGCCGCACCACGCTGGCCGAAGCCGAGCTCCGCGCCTTCGTCCGCGACTTCCGGGGAGGGACCTGATGCGCCACGCCTGGATGCTCCTCGCCCTGCTGGCCTGCGCAAGCGGGCCGGCCGGGGAGGACCCGACTGAGACCTGGGCCTTCGCCGTGGCCGAGCGCTCCTGCGCCCCGTGGGACGGCGCCGCCACCATGGTGACGCTCACCAACACCGCCGACCCGCCCTCGGCCGCCACGCCCGCACTCCGGCTCGCCGCCTGGCAGGGGCCGGCCGAGGTGGGCGGACACACCTTCGAAGTCGCGGCCCAGGGCACCGACGGCGGCACCGCCACCTACTGCCAGGGCGGGGACTGCACCGCCGCCACCACCGGTTGGATCCGCTTCGGGCCGGGGACGGGCCCGCTCACCGGCCGCTACAGCCTCACCTTCCCCGATGGCACCCGCCGCACCGGCAGCTTCTCGGCGCCGCTGGTGGCGCGCCAGACCATGTGCGGATGACCGACAGCTCCATGCCATCCCGGAACCGCTGACCATGCCGCCCGTCCCGCCCGAGGAGCTGTTTGCGCAGTACTGGCAACCGCTGCTGCGGATGCTCTACCGCCGCACCGGCGACCAGGACCGCGCCGAGGACCTCGCCGCCGAGACCTTCGCCCGCGCGGTGGAGGCCCCGCCGGACAACCCGCGGCCCTGGCTCTTCGCCGTGGCCCTCAACCTGGTGCGCGACGACGGCCGCCGCGCCGTGCGCCAGGGGCGCCGCCTCCAGCTGCTCAAGGGCGAGTCCACCACCACCGCCCCCGCGGCCGACACCGACTATGAGCGCGCCGACACCGCGAAGAAGGTGCAGGCGGCGCTCGCCGGGCTCCGCGACCTCGATCGCGAGGTCCTCCTGCTCAAGGCGGAGGGCTTCGACTACGACGAGATCTCGGCCGCCACCGGTCTCGCCAAGGGCGCGATCGGCACCACCATCGCACGCGCGCGCCGCCGGCTGGTCGAGGCCGTGCGCGCCGAGGAGAAGGATCGCGATGTCGCATCTCGATGAAGGCCAGCTGACGCTCCTGCTGGATGGGGAGCTGAGTCCGGAGGCGCGGGCAGAGGCCGAGCGGCACCTGGCCGGCTGCGCCGACTGCCGCCGCCTCTACCAGGAGGTGCGGGACCTCGCCGGCGAGGCCGACCGGCTGGTGGCCACCGTGGAGCCGGCAGTCCGCCCCGCCCCCGCGGTGCAGCCGTCCGCTCCGCGCCCCCGCCGGGCATGGGAGCGCTGGCGGCCGCTCGCCTGGGCCGCCACCCTGGTCCTCGCCGCCGGTCTGGGCTGGTACGCCCGCCTCGGGCACCTGGACGGGGCCCCCGCAGCCGACCGGCTGGGCGCCGCTAGGGCCGAGAGCGCCAAGGCGGCGGACCTGCCGGACAACGCACCCAGGCCTCCGGAACCGGCAGCTCCCCTGGCCACCCTCCCGGAGGCCACGACCCGGGACGGCCCCGCCGCATCCTCCTCGGCAGCACGTCCGGCGGAGGCGCAGCCTGCCGCGCCACCTCCAGCCGTGGAGCAGGCGCAACCCGCCGAGGCGCCCGTCGCCGCCGCACCGGCACCGGCACCGCGCCGGGATGCGGAGGCGGTTGCGGGCACCCTGGCCGCCGGCAACGCGCTGGAGGCGCGCCGCGAGCGCGCCCCGGCGGCCGCCGGCGCCAGCCGCGCCGTGACCACGGCGGAGGCCCCGCTCGCCGCACGGGACGAGGTGTCGTCCAAGCAGGCCGTCGAGGACGCCGCGGTCTCGCCCGCCCGGTCCGTCAGCCTGGAACAGGCGATCCGGGTGCTGGGTGGCAGCATCCGGCTGGTGGACGGGATGACGCCGGTCGCGGTGCGCACGATCCCCGGCCGGGGCGTCCCCGGCGCAGAACCGGACGCGGTGGTGGTCCGTATCGTGTACCTCGACCCCCCGGGGCGGGAGCTCTGGCTCGACCAGCAGCGCCCGGGGCCGGCCGAGCCGGAGGCCGGCGCCCGCAGCGCCCCCGCCCTTCTGCCCGGCGATACCTTGGTGAGTGCGCTGGCGGATGGCCAGCGCCGCCTGCGTTGGCGAGACCCGGAGGGCTTCCACCTCTCCCTCGCCGGCTGGCTGTCGGGCGATTCCCTGAAGGCCCTGGCGCGGCGGGTGCGCTGAGGCGGGCTGCTGGGGCTAGATTCTCGTCATGTTCCACCTGAACGACCGCACGCTCGAACGCCTGGTTACCGGGTCCGCCTCCTCGATTGAGGTGGACCGGATCCGCCGGCACGTCGAGGAGTGCCGGGCCTGCTCCCGGCGGCTCGAGGAGTGGCGGGACAACTTCACCGAGGTGGACCAGCACTTCCCGTCCCTGGCGCAGAACGCCGCGCCCATCACTGCGGCCACCCCGGGTGGCATCGTGCTCGTGCCGCCCGCCGAGGAGCGCCGGAGGGTGTTCCTCGACCTCGCCAACATCCTCTGGGGCGTCGCGGTGGTGCTGGCCGTGGTCGTGGGCTACGGCCTGAGCCGCCTCGGCAACGTGGAAAGCCCGCGCGATCGTGTGGGGGGCTTCTCCTACCTCGGGGGGGCGGACAGCGGGCCGGGCCTCGGCGCTCCCCTGCCCCCTCGCCCCGCCGTGGGCGCCCGGGAGACCGTGCCCGATGCGGCCGCGCCGCCGCGCGAAAGCACGCCCGCCCTGACCGAGCGTGCCGGGCTCGACCCGGCGCCGGCTCCCGCCCCGGAGGCGCCGCCGCTGCCGGTTTCCCGCGGCTTTGCCAAGGTGCAGCGGGCCGACGCAGCCCGCCGCCTGCAGGGCGCGGTCCGCGGCGTGGCTGGGCTCGAGCCCGAGCACTACGAAGTGGGCCCACCCTCCGCGGTGGCGGGAGCCCAGAAGAACATCGACGTGGTGCGCGTGGTCTATCGCGTGGGCGACGGCGGCCGGCTGACGCTCGACCAGCAGCGCATCCCCGTTGATGCCAGCGGTTTCCGCCCCATCGACGATCCCGCCCTCGAGAGTGGCGAAACCGTCTACCGCAGCGGCCCCAACGGCACCAACACCGCCGTCTGGCTGGACGAGTCGGGCTACCGGCTCGCGCTCTCCGCACGCGTCTCGCAGGACTCGCTCAAGCGCCTCGTGGCGCGGGTCCAGTAGCCGCCCCGTTTCCGGTCCCTCCGAAAACCCGCCCCCTGTGTGGGCGGCCCCCTCCCCAAGCTCTAGCAAGGTGTCCGGCAACGGCCGAACGGCCGTGATGAACTCCGGGCAGGCCCTTGCAAGGAGCGAGCATGAAACCGTTGGGCATCCTGGCACTCGCAGCGGCGGCCGCCCTCGCGGTCCCGCGCCCGTCGCTGGCGCAAGCCACCCCGCCCGAGGACCAGTCGGGCTTCAACATCAGCGTCGGCGGCGGCCTCACCGTCCCGGTGAGTGACTTCGACGACGCCGCCAGGATGGGCTGGCACGGCCTGGCGGGCCTGGGCTTCACCTCCGCCAACTCCACGGTGGGCTTCCGCGGCGACTTCTTCTACGGCCGCAACGAGGTCGACGGCACCAGCCGCGACTTCGAGCTGGTCGGCGGCCTCGGCAACCTGATCGTGAACCTGGGGCAACCCGCCCGCGTGCGGCCCTATGTCATCCTGGGCGCCGGCTGGATCCACACCAAGGTCAAGGACGTCACCAATGGCGAGGGCGACATCACCGCCGCCGGCGGTCTCGGCGCCAAGATCCCGCTGGGCACCGACGCCAACCTGTTCCTCGAGGGCCGCTACGTGAACGTCTTCAGCGACGGCCCCGACCTGCGCTTCATCCCCATCACCCTCGGCGTGCAGTTCTTCACCCGCTGACCCCCGAAGACCGGCCGAAAGGAGTGGCCAGATCCCGATCTGGCCACTCCTTTATGACTTCTGGGCACCGGGTTCCTGAACGCTTCAGGACGCCCTCCGCAGTTTTAGCCGCAATCCGGGACCGGACGCCGTGTTCGGTCACCCTCCGGAGCTATCCCAACAGGAGTCGTTATGAAGCGTGTGACTTCCGTTCTCGCGGCGGCCGCCCTTGCCCTCGTCGTGGGCGCCAGCTCGGCGCAGGCGCAGACCCTCGTCGTCGGCGTCGGCGGCGGCGTCGTCCTTCCGCAGGGTGACCTGAACGACGTGGCGAAGATGGGCTATCACGGCGCCGCCATGGCGTGGTACATCCTCCCGTCGAACCTGGGCTTCCGGGCCGACCTGATCTACGCGCAGGTGCCGGCGGATGAGGACGCCCTGGGCGTCGATGGCAAGTTCAAGCTGATGACCGGCGTCGCGAACGTGTCGTACATGTTCAAGGGCAGCAAGACCATCACCCCGTACGTCATCGGCTCCCTGGGCTACTTCAGCGTGAAGTTCGAGGACGGCGACGCGGACAACAACGTCGGCTTCGGCGGCGGCGCGGGCATCCTCATCAACACCGGTGGCAAGGCCAAGATCGCCATCGAGGCGCGCTACATCACCATCCAGAGCGACCCCTCGAAGACCAACCTGATCCCGGTCACCGCCGCGATCGCGTTCCCGCTCGGCAAGTAACAGCTGCATCGCAGGGACTGAAATCCGGACAGGGCGGGCCACGGTGGCCCGCCCTGTCTCGTTATGGCATATGTGCGCAACTTGTATCTCTGCATTGACTTACACGGCAAGTGACTGCCGGTTGTCGAGCCTTCGTGGTTCCACCGACCCCTCCACCGGCCTGTGACGCCCCTCCTGACTCTTTCCTGAAATCCCGACGTATATTGCCGCGATCCGGACTGGCGGCGCACCTGCCCCTCGACCTCCGGACGAAACCCAACAGGAGTGGTTATGAAGCGTGTGACTTCCGTTCTCGCGGCCGCCGGCCTCGCCCTCGTCATCGGCGCGACCTCGGCCCAGGCCCAGTCCCTCTCGGTGGGTGTCGGTGGCGGCATCGTGCAGCCGCTCGGCGACTTCAAGGACCTCGCCAAGCTCGGCTTCCACGGCAGCGCGATGGTCGGCTACAGCCTCCCCTCGGGCCTCGGCTTCCGGGGCGAGCTGTTCTACGCGCAGAACAAGTTCAAGGACGACGTCTCGGCGGTGGTGGGCGACGGCAAGACCAAGATGGCCGCCGGCATCGGCAGCGTGACCTACAGCTTCAAGACCGCCGGCTCGATCACCCCGTACGTCCTGGGCAGCATCGGCTACTTCAACGCCAAGGTCGAGAGCGACCTGGGCGATGACAGCGAGTCGAAGATCGGCTTCGGCGGCGGCGCCGGCCTCAAGTTCCCGCTCGGCAGCGACGGCGGGTTCTTCGTCGAGAGCCGCTACCTCAGCGTCAGCACCAGCGGCAGCAGCACCACCTTCATCCCGGTGACCGTCGGGGTGACGTTCGGCCTCGGCAAGTAAGTCCGGCGCGCTCCGGCGCACCTGACGGGACGGGGCGGGCCTAGTCGGCCCGCCCCGTTTGCTTCGCGGCCCCGAGTCCCGCCAGGCGACCGGTGGCCCACGCCCAGGCGAAGTTGTGCCCGCCGATCGGGCCGAAGGCGTCGAGCACCTCGCCCGCGAAGTAGAGGCCCGGGACCTTCCGGCTCTCCAGCGTGGCCGGGTCCACCTCCCCCAGCGCCACCCCGCCGCCCGTCACCTCCGCCTTCTTGTAGCCTTCGTCGCCGGTCCACGGCAGCGGGTAGCGCGTCAGGCGTTCCACGAGCGCCCGCCGGTCCTCGCGCTTGAGCTGGGCGAGCTGGCAGTCGGGGGCCACGCCGGCCTCGTCGAGCAGCCGCTCCGCCAGGCGCGCCGGCAGCCGCTCGCGCAGGAGGCCCAGTACGCCGGCGGCGCTCCGCTGCTGCAGCAGCGCCTCCCACCCCGCCGCATCAACGGTCCCCCACTGGACCAGGAGGGGCTGGTGCTCCCCGCCCGCGAGGCGGCTCCGGACGGCGTGATGCGACAGGTCGAGCACCGCCGGTCCGCTGTAGCCGCGGTGCGTGAAGAGGAAACCGCCCGAGCTCTCGGCGGCCCTGCGGCCCGGGGCACGCAGCGTCACCGCCAGCGAGACGCCGGCGAGTCCGGCATGCACCGGCGGGTCCGCGGTCAGCGGGGTGAGCGCGGGGTAGGTGGGGTGAAGCACGTGGCCGAGCCGCTGGGCCAGCGCGAGGCCGAAGCCGTCACTGCCCGTGGCCGGGACGGACAATCCGCCGGTGGTCACGATAACGGCGGCGGCCACCAGGGGCGGGCCGCCGGCCACGGTGATCGTGAAGCCGCCGGGCCCCGGCGCCACGCCGGTCACCCGGGTCCCGAAGCGGAGCTCGGCGCCCCGGTGGCGGGCGGCGTCCACCAGGCCGTCGCGCACGTCGCGGGCGCGGTTGCTCCGGGGGAAGAGCTTCCCCGTCTCTGCCTCGAGGGCGAGGGGGAGGCCGAGGTCGTCCTCGAAGAAGCGGCGCTGGGCGTCGAGGGGCCAGCTGGTGAGGAGCCGCTTCACCAGGTGCGGGGAGGAGTCGCTGGTGAAGCGCTCCGGCGCGAGCCGTGACGGCAGCACGTTGCAGCGGCCGCCCCCGCTGATGAGGATCTTGCGGCCGCCGTCGGCCGAGCCCTCGAGGACCACCACCCGCGCCCCGGCGCCGGCCGCGGTGCACGCGGCCATGAGGCCGGCGGCGCCGGCGCCGATGATGGCGAGGGTCGGGGAGTCGGGCATGGGATGCGCATGGAGAATAACCGGCCCCGGGCCCATATTCCCCGCCGCCAGAGCCACCCCTCCACCGCCAGCCAGCGCGGGGCCATGAAGACGATCATCGAACCCTTCCGCATCAAGTCCGTCGAGCCCATCCACCTGACCACGCCTGCGGAGCGCGAGGCGCGCCTCCGTGAGGCGGCGTACAACGTCTTCCTGCTCAAGTCGGACGACGTGCTGATCGACCTCCTCACCGACAGCGGCACCTCGGCGATGAGCTCGGAGCAGTGGGCGGGGATGATGCGGGGGGACGAGTCGTACGCGGGGAGCCCGTCGTTCTACCGCTTCGAGCAGGCGGTGCAGGACATCTTCGGCTTCAAGTACGTCTTCCCCACCCACCAGGGGCGCGCGGCGGAGCGGATCCTCTTCTCCGTGATGTGCAAGCCGGGTGACGTGGTGCCGAGCAACACCCACTTCGACACCACGCGGGCCAACGTGGAGTTCACCGGCGCGAAGGCCGTGGACCTGGTGATCCCCGAGGGCCGGCAGCCGGCCACGATCCACCCCTTCAAGGGCAACATGGACGTGGCGGCACTCGAGCGGCTCATCGCCGAGGTGGGGCGGGAGAAGATCCCGCTCTGCATGCTCACGGTGACCAACAACTCGGGCGGCGGCCAGCCGGTGTCCATGGCCAACGTGCGCGCGGTGTCGGCGGTGTGCCGGAAGCACGGGATCCCGCTCTACATCGACGCCTGCCGCTTCGGCGAGAACGCCTGGTTCATCAAGCTCCGCGAGGAGGGGTACGCGGACAAGGCGCCGATCGACATCGCGCGGGAGATGTTCGCGCACGCGGACGGCGCCACGATGTCGGCCAAGAAGGACGGGCTGGCCAACATCGGCGGGTTCATCGCCAGCAACGACGCGCAGGTGGCGCAGCAGGAGCGGAACCTGCTGATCCTCACCGAGGGCTTCCCCACCTACGGCGGCCTCGCGGGCCGCGACCTCGAGGCCATTGCCATCGGCCTCCGGGAAGCGCTGGACGAGGACTACCTGCTGTACCGCATCACCAGCACCACCTACCTGGGCCGGCACATCAGCGCGGCCGGGGTGCCGATCGTGCAACCGCCGGGCGGGCACGCGGTGTACATCGACGCCGCGGCGTTCTTCCCGCACATCCCGCCGGCGGAGCTGCCGGGGCAGGCGCTGGTGGTGGAGCTCTATCGTGAGGCGGGGATCCGCGCGGTGGAGATCGGCACCGTGATGTTCGGCAAGCGCGACCCGGCCACCGGCCAAGAGAGCACCGCGCCCATGGAGCTGGTGCGCCTGGCCATCCCCCGGCGGGTGTACACCCAGAGCCACGTGGACTACGTGGTGGAGGCCATCCTCAACGTCTTCGGGCGGCGCGATGCGGTGCGCGGCTATCGCTTCACCGAGCAGGCGCCGTTCCTGCGGCACTTCACGGCCCGGTTTGCGCCGCTCGGTGGCTGAGGGCCGGGAGCGGCAGGACGCCGCGCCGGGGCGCTGAGTCACCCCCAGCCGGCCGCACACCCGTCCCGCGCGCCACGGATCCTCGCCGGTGCGCCGAATCTGGCCACCGGCGCGCCCGTCGCGGGCGCCGCGTTAGCTTGCAGCCCATGACCAATCGCCTCGCCGACTCGGCCTCCGCGTACCTGCGGAGCGCCGCCCACCAGCCGATCCACTGGTACCCCTGGGGCGACGACGCCTTCGCCGCCGCGGCGGCCGGCAACCGGCCGGTGCTGCTCGACATCGGCGCCGTCTGGTGCCACTGGTGCCACGTGATGGACGGCGAGTCGTACGAGAACGCGGAGCTCGCCGCCTTCCTCAACACGCACTTCACCTGCATCAAGGTGGACCGGGACGAGCGCCCCGACGTGGACGCCCGCTACCAGCGCGCGGTGCAGGCCTTCACCGGCCAGGGGGGCTGGCCGCTCACGGCGTTCCTCACGCCCACGGGCCAGGTGTTCTACGGCGGCACCTACTTCCCGCCGGACGGGAAGTACGGCCGGCCCGGCTTCCGCACCGTGCTGGAGCAGGTGCTCAAGGTGTTCCGGGAGCAGCGGGACCGCGTCGAGCAGCAGGCGGAGACCATCCGCCGCCTGCTGGGCCCGCACCTCGACGAGAGCGCCCCGGGCGAACCGGGCCCCGCGCTGCTGGCGGAGGCCACCCGGGAGATCGCGCTGCGGCACGACCCCACCAACGGCGGCTTCGGCGGCCAGCCCAAGTTCCCGCACCCGGGGGTGGTGAGTTTCCTGCTCACGCAGGCCGGGGAGACCGGGGAGGCGCAGCCGGGGGAGATCGCGCTGCACACGCTCGCGGCCATGGCGCGGGGCGGCATCCACGATCACCTGGGCGGCGGCTTCCACCGCTACAGCGTGGACGCGCAGTGGATCGTCCCGCACTTCGAGAAGATGGCGTACGACAACGCCGAGCTGCTCAAGGCCTACCTCGACGGCTACGCCGTGAGCGGCGAGCCGCTCTTCCGCCGCGTGGCGGAGGGCATCGTGCGCTGGGTGCGCGAGGTGCTGGCCGATCCGGCGGGCGGGTATGGCGCCAGCCAGGACGCCGACGTGGGCCTCGAGGACGACGGCGATTACTTCACCTGGACCCGCGCGGAGGCGGAGGCCGCCATCGGGGACGCGGAGGCCTTCGAGGTGGCCGCGGCCTACTGGGACATTGGCACCGCGGGGGAGATGCAGCACGACCCGGCGCGGAACGTCCTGCACACGCCCGCCCCCCTCGAACGGATCGCCACCCGCCTGGGCCTCACACTGCCCGAGGCGGAACGCCGGCTGGCCGTGGCGCGGGCGCGGATGCTCACCGCGCGCGCCGGGCGGCCGGCGCCCTTCATTGACCGCACCCGCTACACCGCGTGGAACGGCATGCTCGCCGGCGCCCTGCTCCGGGCGGGGGTGGTGCTGGACGACGCCTGGTCACGCGACCACGCCCTCCGGACCCTCGACCGCCTGCGGCAGGAACAGCCCGACCCCGCCGCGCTGCGCCACGCGCCGGGCGGCGTCGGCGGCCTGCTCGACGACCAGGTGCAGGTGGCGCAGGCGCTCCTCGACGCCACGGAGGCGACGGGCGACCCGCGCTGGCTCGCCTGGGCCGCCGACCTCATGGAGCGCACCTGGCAGGACTACCGCGATCCCGAGCGCAGCGGCCTGTGGGACCAGGCGCCGGGCCAGGGCCGGCTCGGCCTCCTGCCCGAGCGGGTCAAGCCGATCCAGGACACGCCGACGCCCTCCCCCAACGGCACCGCCGCCCTGGTGCTTGGCCGGCTCCACGCGCACACCCAGGCACCCGTCTGGGCGGAGCGGCAGCAGGCGCTGGTGGCGGCCTTCGCCGGGAGCGCCCCCGGGCTCGGCATCTTCGGCGCCGCCTACCTCACGGCGCTCGACTGGGCCGTGCGGCCCGTCACCCACGTCGTGATCGTCGAGGGCGAGGCCCCGGGGGACGCGGAGCGTGCCCGTCAGCTCCACCAGCTCGCCGCGCGGGCCTTCCTGCCCCGGCGGGTGCTCACCTGGGTGCGGCCGGGCGCCGGGGCGGCGCTGCCGCCCGCGGTGCAGGCCATGCTGGCGGCGGGGACGGGCACGCGGGCGTTCCTGTGCCGCGGGGCCACCTGTCAGGCGCCGGCGCACGACCCGGCGGCCTGGGCCGCGGCCCTCGGCCTCCCGGATGCCGGCGACGCCGCATAGCCGGGCCGGGTGACCCCGCTCCCCGGGAGGTGAGTGTCCTCCCCCTCCCGGCCCACTAGCCCGCCCTCCCGGGCCGGGGCTATCCTTTCCCCCGACCCGACTTCCTTCACCCGCCAGGACCCCCCGATGAAGACCGCCACCATCGAGACCTCCCGCGGCACCATCGTCGCCGAGCTGTTCGACGAGGAGACCCCGGGCACCGTGCAGAACTTCGAGAAGCTGGCCAACAGCCAGTTCTACGACGGGCTCCGCTTCCACCGCGTGATCCCCAACTTCGTGATCCAGGGCGGCTGCCCCAACAGCAAGGTGGCCGACGACCCGCGCGCCGGCACCCGGCGGCCCCGGCTACACCATCAAGTGCGAGACCCACCGCAACACCCACAAGCACCAGGCCGGCTCGCTCTCCATGGCGCACGCGGGGAAGGACACCGGCGGCAGTCAGTTCTTCATCTGCCACTCGCCGCAGGCGCACCTCGACGGCAAGCACACCGTCTTCGGTCAGGTCACCACGGGGATGGACGTGGTCAACGCCATCCGGAAGAACGACCAGATCACCTCGATCCGGGTCAGCTGACCTGCTGCTCGACTTCGCGGTCCTCGCCGACTACGCCCTCATCGACCAGCAGGGCAAGCTCAGCGTGCTGGGGCTCTTCCAGCACGTCTGGGTCGCGGCCTTCCCCACCGTGCACCCGCGCGCGCACCTCGTGCTGCGGGTGCGCGGCCGCCGCACCGAGATCGGCGACCACGCCATGCGCATCCGCTTCGTGGACGAGCACGGCACCCGCCTCCTCGAGGGCGAGGGCAGTGTCCAGTTCGGCGAGCCCCCGGCCGGCGTGGTCGACATCGAGGCGGGCGCCGTCCTGGTGTTCGATCTCCCCCTCCCCCAGCCCGGCGCCTACGCCTTCGAGATCACCTTCGACGGCGACGTGGAATACCGCGTCCCGCTCACCGCCGCCCAGGTCCCGGGCGGCAATGGGGAAGGCACCACTCTTCATTAGAGCACCCGCCGCACGCACCTGACGCGACAGTTGTGTCAGTCCCGCCTCTTTCCTTTTGACAAAGTTGTTGCCCGGCCGTAGACTAAGCTCCAGTCTCTCCGCAGCACCCGACCATCTCCACAATCGAAGTCCTCTCAAGCGGAGTTCTCTATGCGGCGGTTCCACGTTTGGCTGGCCGGCGGCGCCCTCGCCGTCCTCCTGGGCGCGCCCGGTGCTCTCAGCGCGCAGGGGTTCAGCGTCAACGAGCATAGTGCCTGCGCCATGGGCCGGGCGGGTGCCGCGGTGGCGGCCCCCTGCGATGACGGCTCGGCCATGTTCTTCAACCCGGCGGGCCTCGCGCAGGCCCCGAAGGGCCGCACCCAGATCACGGTGGGCGGCACCTTCATCGCCCCCTCGGGCGGATTCACCCAGGACAACACCGGCCTCAAGTCGGACCTGAACGACCGGGTCTTCCCGGTCCCCGCGGTCTACCTGTCGCACGGCTTCACCGACCGGCTCACCGCCGGCATCGGGCTCTTCGCCCCGTACGGCCTCGAGACCGACTGGCCCAAGACCGCGCTCGGCCGCTTTTCCTCCTACAACAGCATCATCCGCAACGTCTACGTGCAGCCCACTGTGGCGATGCGCCTGGGCGACAAGATCAAGGTCGGCGCCGGCTTCGACGTGAACTTCCTGCACCTCGAGCTGCACCAGCGCGCGGACCTCTCCGAGCAGAACACCACGACGCCCGGCGTCACCTTCGGCATGCTCGGCATCCCGGACAACACCGACTTCGCCGACGCCTCGATCATCGGCAGCAAGACCACCTTCGGCTACCACGTCGGCGTGATCGTCGAGCCGACGCCGCGGATCGCGCTCGGCGCGCGGTACATGTCGCGCCAGCGCGCCTCCGACATCGACGGCAAGGCCGAGTTCAAGCAGGTGAACACGGGCATCCTGATCCCGCCCGGCAGCCCGCTCCTCGGCGCCCTCGGCGTCCCGGCCGGTACCCCGCTCGACGCGGTGCTCGCCACCCAGTTCCAGGCGGGTGGTGCCCTGGTGGACCAGGCCGGCGTCACCACCGTGCGCCTCCCCGAGCAGCTGGCCCTGGGCGTCGCGGTGAAGGTCACCCCGCAGTTCCGGGTCCTCGGCGACTACACCATGCAGAACTGGGAAGTCTGGGACGCCATCATCCTGGACTTCGAGATCCTCCCCACCGAGAACCTGCCGCAGAACTTCGGCAAGTCGCACACCTGGCGGCTCGGCGGCGAGTATGAGCTCAACGGCGGCAGCGTGGTGCGCGCCGGCTACCTGACGCACAACGCCGCGGCCCCCGACGAGACGGTCACCGCGACCCTGCCGGAGGGCGCCCGCACCGAGTTCACCGTGGGCTTCGGCACCAGGCTCGGCGGCAACGGGCACATCGACCTCGCCTACCAGTACATCGACCAGGCCGACCGTCGCGGCCGCTCGGGTGGCCCGGGCACGGCCAATGACGGCATCTACACCTTCAAGGCGCACCTCTTCGGCGCAGCCTTCACCTGGAACTTCTAAGCGTCAGGGAGCCGATCTCCATGTCCCTCAAGCGTGCACTTGCCGCGCTGCTCCTCGCCCTGCCGCTCGTCTCGAGCTGCCGTAGCGACGACAGCCTCAACCCGCCGAGCATCAACGATCCGATGTTCCGGCGGTACGTATCCATCGGCAACAGCATCACCGCCGGCCTGCAGTCCGGCGGCATCAACGACAGCACCCAGCAGCGCTCCTACGCCCACCTGCTCGCCCTGGCGATGGGCACCGACTTCAACATGCCGCTGTTCAACCAGGCCGGCGGCAACGGCTGCCCGCCGCCGATCGACGTCAACAGCGTCAACCCGCCCCACCGCGTGGGGGGCGGCACCGGCGCCACCTGCAGCCTCCGGGCGCCCACCACGGGATTCATCAACAACGTCGCGTTCCCGGGCGCCGAGGTGAGCGAGCTCTTCAACCCGCTCACCGGCGCGGCGTCGGCCACCGACGTGTACAAGCAGTTCATCCTCGGCGGCCGGAGCGAGATCGAGATGATGAAGGCGCTCAAGCCGACCTTCGTCTCGGTGTGGATCGGCGCCAATGACGGCACCAGCACGCTGCTCGATGCCAACCCGGGCAATTCCGCCGGCGTGAAGGCCCCCGCGGCGTTCATCGCCGCGTACGACTCGCTCCTCGACGCCCTCGACGCCACCGGCGCCAAGGCCGTGCTCGTGGGCGTGCCGCTCCCGACGGTGGTGCCCTACGCCTCGTCGGCGGCCATCTGGTTCTGCCTCAAGAACGGCGACGGTGCCGGCGGCGACTGCCCCGCCCCGTTCCCGCCGCGCAACCCGACGCTGCAAGGCATCCCCACCTTCTCGGTGAATGCCAACTGCGCCCCCATCCCGCCCGCGGGCGGCGGCATCCAGGTGCTGGTGCCGTGGACGGTGGGCCTCGCCAAGGTCGGCGCCGCGGCGCAGGGCGTGCCTTCGAGCATCGACTGCTCGGTGGACAACGAGGTCGTGACCCAGGCCGAGCTCGGCACCATCGTGGCCGCGGTGACGGCGTACAACGCGCACATCTCGACGGAAGCCGCCACGCGCGGCTACGCCTACCTCGACCCGAACCCGATCATGGCGGCGGCGCTCGACAACGTGCGCATCCTCCAGTTCCCGAACCTGACGCCCGCGCTCGCCGGCGGGAACGTCACCTTCGGGACCTGGTTCTCGCTCGACGGGTTCCATCCCTCGACGGTGGCGCACCAGGTGGTGGCGGACTCGATCGCGTCCACCATCAACCAGCACTACGGGACCACCCTGCCCGTGCCGGTCTGCGCCGCCGTGACCTGCCCGAGCTGACCCGCATTTCCGCCGCAGTGCAGCGCCCCCGGTTGCCTCCGGCAACCGGGGGCGCTTCATTAGGGCCCATGCCACTGCCCGCCGACTGGACCCGCGACCGTGCCCTCGCGCTCATGCACGAGTGGACCCCCTCCGACGCGCTCCGCAAGCACATGTACGCCGTCGAGGCTGCCATGCGCGCCATGGCGGAACAGGAAGGCGCCGACGTCGAGGCCTGGGGCCTCGTGGGCCTGCTCCACGACTTCGACTACGAACGCTTCCCCAACAACGCCCACGCCGCCGACCAGGAGCATCCCGCCGAAGGGGTGCGCCACCTCCTGGCGCAGGGCTTCCCCGAGGACCTCGGCCGCGCCATCCTGGGCCACGCCACCTACACCGGGGTGCCCCGCGACACGCCCGTGGCCCGCGCCCTCTTCGCCGTGGATGAACTGGCCGGGTTCCTGGTGGCGTGCGCGCTCGTGCGCCCTTCCCGGAGCCTTGCCGACCTCGAGGTGAGCTCGGTGAAGAAGAAGCTCAAGGACAAGGCCTTTGCCCGCGGGGTGAGCCGGGAGGACGTCGTGCAGGGCGCAGCCGAGCTGGGCGTCCCGTTGGAGGACCACATCGCGTTCCTGCTCGGGGCCCTTCGCCCCGTGGAGCGCACCCTGGGCCTCGGCGCGCCATGACCGCGGCCCGCCGGCGAGGCCCTGGATGACGCACTCCGTGGAAGGCGACGAGACCGAGCGGCGCAGCCTCCTCCAGCGCGCCATTGACCGCGCCGCCGCCACCCGCCCCATCCCCGGCAACCGCGTCACGCTCCTGCAGGACGGCCCCGCGGTCTACGACGCGATGCTCGCCCAGATCGCCACCGCCCGTCACTACGTCCACTTCGAGAACTACATCATCCACGACGACGCGACGGGCCGGCGCTTCCACGCCGCCCTCGCCGAGCGCGCCCGGGCCGGCGTGAAGGTCCGCGTCCTCTACGACTGGCTCGGCTGCCTGGGGACGGGCCGGCGCTTCTGGCACGGGCTCCGTGAGGCGGGATGCGAGGTGCGGGCCTTCAATCCCTTCAGCCCCTTCCATCCCTTCCGGGCCGTCACCCGGGACCATCGCAAGCTCGTCGTGGCCGACGGCCGCACCGCCATCGTCGGCGGCCTGTGCATCGGCGACGACTGGATGGGCCGTCCCGAGGAGGGCCTGGAGCCGTGGCGCGACACCGCGGTGCTGGTGGAGGGGCCGGCCGCGGTGGCGCTCGACAACGCCTTCGGCCGCACCTGGGGGCTCACCGGCCCCAAGCTCCCCGAGGAGGAACGGATCGCCACCACCCCGCCCATGGGCGACGCCGCCGTCCGCGTGGTGGTGGGCGAGCCCGGGCGGCAGCGCGCCTTCCGCGTCCTCGAGTACCTCGCGGCCGGTGCCCGGCGCCGGCTCTGGGTCACCGACGCCTACCTGCTCCCGCCCGCGCGTCTCTTCGAGGTCATGGCCCTCGCCGAGCGGGACGGCGTGGACGTCCGGGTGCTCGTCCCCGGCGCCAGCGACATCCCCTGGTGCGGAACCTGACCCGGCTCGGCTACCGGCGCCTGCTCAAGGCCGGCATCCGCATCTACGAGTGGGACGGCGTGATGATCCACGCCAAGACCTGCGTCGCCGACGGCCGCTGGGCCCGCATCGGGACCAGCAACATCAATGCGGCGAGCCTGCTCGGGAACTTCGAGCTGGACCTGGTGATCGAGGACAAGCAGCTGGCCCGCGCGCTCGAGGCCCAGTATCGCCGCGACATGGCCGGCAGTCTCGAGGTGGTGCAGCACCCGCGGAACGCGCCGCGCGCGCTCCAGCGCGTGGTCCCGAGCCGCCTGGTTCCTGCCGAGCGCGGGCGGAGCGCGCTCACGCGAAGCAGCCGCGAACTGCGCCATCGGGCCATGGTGGGCGCCCGCCGCCTCATCAACGCCGCCTTCCGCTCCCTCTTCGGCCCCGCCAGCGTCGTCCTCGTCCTGCTGGGTGTGCTCTTCCTGGTCTTCCCCAGGTGGATGGGCCTGGGTGTCGGCGTGCTGTGCCTCTGGTTCGCGGTGGCCGCGGGCATCCAGGCCTGGTGGGAACGCTCGCCCTGAGGTCCGACCGGAGGGCAGCGGGGCACGGGCAGTGCGGTGCGCCCTCCCGCTCCTCTGCGCTTCCGTGGCCTTGGCCGTCGCTGTTCATCCCGCGCGCCCCGTGCGCCTGCATCGGGCGGTGTGGTCAGCCGCGTCGCGCTCCCAGCGTTGCCACCCAGGCTTCCAGACGCGCCACCTCGTCGGTGGCCCCGAGCTCGCGGAGCCGCGCCAGGGCCAGCGCCGCCTCGCGGCGTGCCGCCGGCGGGTCCCCGAGGTCCACCGCCAGGCGCGCCCGCGCCTCGTGGGCCTCGGCCACGATGAGCAGGCTCCCGCCGGCTTCCGCCAGCTCCACGGCGCGGTCGAGCGCCGTGCGCGCCGGGGCGTGCTCGCCGAGGGCGGTGCGTGCCACGCCGACCAGCCGGAGCGCGTCGGCCTCGCCGAGGCGGTCGCCGAGGCGGGCGTAGCTCGTGGCGCCCACCTGGGCCCCGGCCGCCGCCACGCGAGCCTCGCCGCGGCGGAGCGCGACATCGGCCCGCCCCACCTGACACATGGCCAGCAGCCGCTCGTCGCCCGCCTCGCGGGCGTACTCGATGGCCCGGCGCTCGTGGCGGTCGGCGGTGTCGAGGTCACCCAGGTCGCGGAAGGTGATGGCCAGGTTGTGGTTGGTCTCCGCCAGGCCGCGCGGGTTCCCCGCCCGCTGGTAGGCCGGGATGGCCAGCCGGTAGCGCGTCAGCGCCTCGGTGCGCTGCCCCCGGATGTTGGCGATCATGCCGAGGTTGTTGGTGGCCCGCGCCAGCGTGAGCGCATCGCCTGCACCGTTGGCCAGCGCCAGCGCCTCCCCGAAGACCGCCTCCGCGTCCGCCAGCTGGCCCAGCTCGAAGTGCGCGGCTCCCAGCATGTTCACGGCCCACCGGTAGGTGGCGGCATCGCCGAAGGCCAGCGCCGGCACCAGCGCGGCGAGCCGGTCGCGCGCGAGCACCAGCGCGCCGGTCCGCAGTTCCGTCTCCGCGAGCACCAGGCCCAGCGCCACGTCCTCGCCCGCCTCGCGCTCGAGCAACGCGCGCAGCTCCCCCCACGCGCCGGCCGCGCGGAGGTCCGCGATCCGGGCCGCGAGGCCCGCCGAGGGGGAGGAAGTGTCGCTCACGGGGACGTCGCTCAGTACGCCACGGCGTAGCGGGTGAAGCCGAGGATGTCCGCCTCGATCTCGAACTCGGCCAGGTTCAGCGTGCTCGCCACCTTGTACCACGGGTCGGTGGACTGCTCCTGCCGCCAGATGCAGAGCGCGCTGATCAGCGTGGTGTCGGCGGCGGTGACGCTGCCGTCGCCATCGAGGTCCGGATTCGACTCGCCGTACTTGAGCCACAGCCGCGCCGGGCGGTTCGGGTTGAACGCCAGCCCCGACGGCTCGAACTGCGTGATGAGCCTCAGCGTGTCCACCACCGTGAGCGTGATGAGCAGCGAGTCTCCCGGCGCCAGCGGCGAGCCGTCCGCGGCCGCCACCAGCGTGCGATCGTCCACCCGGAACCGCGCAAACTCCACCGAGTCGGTGCTCCCCGGCGCCTTCTGGTACATGAGCCGCACTTCGCGCCGCGTCCCGCGCACCGCCCAGAACGACACCTGCCGCTCGCCGAGCGGCGGCTTGGTGGAATCGGGCATGAGGAACCGAAGGCCCATCTCGGGGACCGGCGTCGTGTCCACCGGCGGCACCGGCGAGGGGGAGGAGCCGCTGTCCCCCCCGGCGCAGGCCGCGAGCGTGGTGGCCAGCAGCAGGACCAGCGGACGGACGAACTTCATGGAGTCTCCTTGAGGGCAGCGGCGGGGCGCCGGCGGGAGGCCAGCAGCCGCAGCAAGCGGGTGCGCGAGATGCCGAGGCGGCGCGCCGCCTCACTCTTGTTGCCGTTGCACAGGCGGACCATCGCCAGCGTAGCGGCGCGGGTGATCTCGGCCATCGAGGCGGGGAAGGGCACCTCGCCGCGGGTGGACGGCAGGGGGCGCGGCGTGACCCCGAGGTCCGCCGCGTCGAGCAGGCCGCCGCCGGCCATCAGGATGGCGCGCTCGAGCGTGTTGCGGAGCTCGCGCACGTTGCCGGGCCAGGCGTGGCTCAGGAGCACCCGCTCCGCGGTGGGCGCGAGCCGCGGCACGGGCACGTCGTACTCGCGCGCAAACCGCGCCAGGAACGCCCGCGCCAGCAGCAGGATGTCGTCCCCGCGTTCCCGCAGGGCCGGCAGCGTCAGGTTCACCACGTTGAGCCGGTAATACAGGTCGGTGCGGAAGGCGCCGCTCCGCGCCGCGTCCGCCAGGGGCACGTGCGTCGCAGCGATGACGCGCACGTCCACCGGCACCAGCGCCGTGCCGCCCACGCGGCGCACCGTCCGCTGTTCCAGCACGCGCAGGAGCTTCCCCTGCAGCGACAGCGAGAGCGTGGCCACCTCGTCGAGGAAGATCGTCCCGCCGTGCGCCACCTCGAACAGGCCCGGCTTGGAGCTGACGGCGCCGGTGAAGGCGCCCTTCTCGTGCCCGAACAGCTCGCTCTCCAGGAGCTGCTCCGGGATCGCGGCGCAGTTGATGTCCACGAAGGGCGCCCCCTGCCGCGGCCCGTTGTAGTGAATGGCCCGCGCCAGCAGCTCCTTGCCGGTGCCGTTCTCGCCGCCGATGAGCACCGTGAGGTTGGGATGCGGGATCACGCGGCGCACGAGCCCCATCACCCGCCGCAGGGCCGCACTCTCGCCCAGGATGCCATCGAAGCGGTACTTCGCGGCCTCGCGCTCGGCGAACTGCGCCGGCGTCCTGCCGGCCTGCACCCGCACCACCTGGCCGGCCAGCCACTCGGCCAGGAGCGGCAGGTCGCCCGGCAGCGCGAAATACTCGTCCGCGCCCTGCCGCATGGCCGCGATGGCCAGCCGGTGATCCGGCGAGCCGCCCAGCACCACCACCCCCGCGACCTGCGGCGGCCGGTGCGCCAGGAGTGCCGGCAGCCGGTCCTCCACGTCGCGGAGGTCCAGCACCACGATGGCCCCCGTCGGCGCCAGCCGGATCTCGCTGACCACCCGCAGCCCCGCCCCACTCGCCTCGGCCAGACTGGCCCAGGCAAGCGGAGGCGAGGTGCTCGCGTCCACGAGGGTGAGGACCGGGCGGTCGGGGTGCATGCGCTCGCAGGGTTCGGGGTGCCGTGGAGAGTGCACGTGGTGGGCCCCGTCACCCTGCCGCCCAGCGATGTGCCAACACCATACCCGTCAATGACTTGGCATTGCGGCACGTCCAGCCGTGTCGTCGCCGTGCTCCACTGAATCGTTACGATCGACTCGTTTCGATGCAGGCTGACACTCGCTGGAGATCGGCCCGATCCACCAGAGCAGGCCATCCGGAACGGCGCTACATTCTCCCCCCGCTGCCGGTCCCGGCGGTTCAACGTTCACAGGAGCGCGTGCGTATCCCCCCAGTGTCCGACGGCGAGTTGGTGCTCCGCGCCCGTTCGGGCGACCGCGAGGCGTTTGGCGCGCTGGTGGAGCGCCATGCCCCGATGGTCCGTCGCCTGACCCGGGCGGTGCTGCACCATCCCGAGGATGCCGACGACGCGGCGCAGGATGCCTTCCTCTCCGCGTGGCGGGCACTCGATCGCTTCGACACCACGCAGCCAGCCGGACCGTGGCTGGCCCGGATTGCGGTGAACGCGGCGCGGGATCTCCAGCGCCGGCGCACCGTGCGCCAGAGCGAGCCGATCCCGGAGGCCACCGCCACGACGGGCCGGAGCCCCCTGCAGGACGCGCAGGCGGCATTACTGCGCGAGCGGCTCGGCCAGGCGCTGGCCACGCTGCCCGAGCGGCAGCGCCTCGCGGTGATGCTCTTTGAGGTGGAGGGATACCGGCACGCGGAGATCGGCGCGATGCTCGGCGTGCCCGAGGGAACTGTCCGGTCGGATGTCTTTCATGCCCGGCGCCGGCTGCGTGCCGCGCTGGGCGAGCAGGAGGAGCGGGAATGACTGCACCCAACGATTTCGACGCCGAGCGCGACCCCATCCTGGGGGCGCAGCTGCGGGCCCTGCTGGATGGGGGCGATCCGGCGCGCTTCCGCGCCGCCGTGCTCGGCCGGCTGGACCAGCGGGACGCTTCGAGCTGGGACGTGCTCGCGGGCTGGGCCCGGCCCGGCATCGCCGCGGCCATCCTGCTCGCCACCCTCGCCGGCGCGGTCTACGCCGTCCAGGCCGCCCGAAACTCCAGCGGCCCTTCCACGGTACTGGCCGAGGCCATCGAGCGGGACCAGGTCGTCGGCGTGGTGCTCGGGGCCTCGCGCTGACATGACCACCGCCACCAACCGTTCCAAGGCGTTCGCCATGCTGGCCCTCGCCGCGCTCCTCGGCGCGGGCGTGGGCAGCGGCCTCACCGCGCTGGCCCTGAACCGGGACCACGACGGTGATCGTGGCCGCGGCAGCGACTGGTACGTGGAGCTGCTCACCCGGGAGCTGCAGCTCACGGCCCCCCAGCAGGACAGCGTCAAGGCCATCCTGGAACGGCATTCGCCGGCCATGGAGGCCATCTGGACGGACATGAAGGAGCGGATCGACACGGCCCGTGCCGCCATCCGCGCCGACATCCGCACGCAGCTCACCGCGACCCAGCAGGCCCGCTACACCGAGGTGACCGCCCAGCTCGATGCCGAGCGGCGGCGCCGCAACTCGACTCGCAAGGACCGATGACCCGCCTTTGTTCCTCCGCCGGCCGCGTGGCCGTGCTCGTGCTGGCGCTGGCCGCACGGCCGCTCGCCGCACAGGCGCCGGTGATCACCCTCGAGGACGCCATCCGGCGCGCCCTCGGGATCACCCCGGCCATCGTCACGGCGGCCGGCACCGTGGCCAACGCCGAGTCCCAGGTGCGCACCGCCAGCCTCGGCGCGTACCTGCCGAACGTCACGGCCAGCACCACCGGCACCCGCAACTACTCGACCTCCCCGCGGCTCGACCAGTCCACGGGCCAGCTCACCACCACCACCACGTCGGTGAACCTGGGCCTGTCGGCCAACGTTGACCTGTTCACCGGCTTCCGGCGCGGCGCCGACAGCCGCGCCGCCAAGGCCAACCTCGGCGCGGCCGAGGCCAACCTCACCAACGCCCAGTTCCAGGCGCGCCTCACGGTGACGCAGCAGTTCTTCGCGGCCCTCGCGGCCCAGGAGCTGGTGCGGGTGCGGGAGGCCGGGGTGCGGCGGGCGGAGGAGCAGCTGGCCCTCTCCATCGCCAAGCTGCGCGTGGGCTCCGCCACCCGCAGCGACTCGCTCCGCTCCATCGTGAACCTGGGCACCGCGCGCCTGCAGCTGGTGAGCGCCGGCAGCGACGTGGCCCGCACCCAGGCCGCGCTGGCCCGGAGCGTCGGCACCGAGGGCCGCGTGGCCGCGGCCGACGACTCCGCCTTCTACCGCGTGGCGGCCACCCCCGACACCAGCGCCCTGCGCACCGAGGCCCTCGCCCGCTCGCCGCGGGTGCAGGCCGCCGAGGCGCAGACCAGCGCCGCCGAGGCCTCGGTCAAGGCCGCGCGCGCGGCCTACTTCCCGACCCTGGGCCTCTCCGGCAACACCAACTGGAGCGGCAGCAGCCTGCAGGACTACAACCTGGAGCGGAACAGCTCGGTGCAGCTCGGGCTGTCCTGGCCCATCTTCAACCGCTTCCAGCGGGAGCAGACCATCCAGACCCGGCTCTCCTCGCTCAACACGGCGGAGGCCACGGCCCTGGACGCCCGGCGCGAGATCGCGGCGTCGCTCACCACCCAGTTCGCGGCGCTCGAGGCGGCGCGGGTGCGGATCGAGATCACCCAGGCCAGCGTGGCCGCCGCCACCGAGGACCTGCGGGTGGTGAACGAGCGCTACCGGGTCGGCGCCGCCACCATCCTCGACGTGCTCACCTCCCAGGAAGCGCTGGCCACCGCGGAAGTGGACGCGGTGAACGCCCGCTTCGACTACCTCAACGCCAAGGCCCAGATCGAGGCCCTGATCGGACGCCAGCTATGAGCCACGCCATCAGCGACACCGCCGAACGCATGGCCCGCCTGCCCGGGGACGTGCCGCACGATGCGGTCATCGTCACCCGGGACCTGCAGCGGGAGTACGACATGGGCGGCGAGATCGTGCGCGCCCTCCGCGGGGTGGACATCACCATCCGCCGCAACGAGTTCGTGGCCATCATGGGCCCGTCCGGCTCGGGCAAGTCCACGCTCATGAACATGATCGGCTGCCTCGACACGCCGTCGAAGGGCGAGTACTGGCTCAACGGCCACCGCGTCTCCGAGCTCGGCGACGACGAGCTGGCCCGCATCCGCAACAAGGAGATCGGCTTCGTCTTCCAGACCTTCAACCTGCTGCCGCGCGCCGACGCGCTCCACAACGTGGAGCTGCCGCTGGTCTACGCCGGCATCGGGAGCAAGGAGCGGCGGGAGCGGGCCGTGGAGGCGCTGACGCGGGTCGGGCTGCAGGAGCGGATGGGGCACCGGCCCAACGAGCTCTCGGGCGGCCAGCGCCAGCGCGTGGCCATCGCGCGGGCGCTGGTGAACCGGCCCAGCATCCTGCTGGCGGACGAGCCGACGGGCAACCTCGACTCGGCCACGAGCGTCGAGATCATGGCGCTCTTCGAGGAGCTGCACAGCCAGAACCAGACCATCGTGCTGGTCACGCACGAGCACGACATCGCCGCGCACGCCGACCGCCAGATCCACCTCAAGGACGGCAAGGTCGAGCAGGACTTCGCCACGCCGAGCCAGACTCACTGACCCTGACGGCGGGTCCCCGCGGGGACCGCGCCCGGAATCGAGCCATGAAGAAGACGCCGCTGGTCCTTGCCCTCGTCCTCGCCGCCGCCTGCAGCAAGCAGGAGGCCCCGCCCCCGCCGGCCTACCAGGCCCTGGCGGTGGAGCGGCGGGACATCATCGTGTCGGCCCGCGCCAACGGGTCCATCCAGCCGGACACCACGGTCGAGGTGAAGTCCAAGGCCTCGGGCGAGATCCTCGAGATGCAGGTGGAAACGGGGAGCCTGGTGCGCCGCGGGGACCTGCTCATCAAGGTGGACCCGCGCACCGCCCGGAACTCCTTTGCGCAGGCCGAGGCCGACCTCGAGGTGGCCAAGGCCCAGCTGACCAACTCCACCTCCCAGAAGCGGCGCTCGGACGAGCTGTTCGAGTCCAAGGCCCTCACCGAGACCGAGCACGAGGCGGCGATCCTCGACTATGCCAACGCCAAGGCCGCCGTGGTGCGCGCCGAGGTGGCGCTCGAGAACGCCCGGATCCGGCTCGAGGACACCGACGTCCGCTCGCCCATCACGGGCACGGTCATCGAGAAGAGCGTGGAGCGGGGCCAGGTCATCAGCTCGCCCACCAGCGACGTGGGCGGCGGCACCGTGCTGCTCCGCATGGCGGACCTGAACCTCGTGCAGGTGAAGACGCTCGTGGACGAGACCGACATCGGGAAGATCCAGCCCGGGCTCCGCGCCACCGTGCGGGTGGACGCCTACCCCAACCGGCCGTTCGAGGGCACCGTGCTCAAGATCGAGCCGCTCGCCACGACGCAGCAGAACGTCACCATGTTCCCGGTGCTGATCCGCATCCAGAACCGTGAGGGTCTCCTCAAGCCCGGCATGAACGCCGAGGTGGAGATCCACGTGGGCCGGCGCGACGGCGTCCTCGCCGTGCCCAACGCGGCGCTCCGCACCCAGCGCGACGTGGCGAGCGCCGCGGAGGTCCTCGGCGTGAGCATGCAGGACGTCACCCAGCAGCTGGCCCAGGGCGACGCGCAGCGGCAGGACACCAGCTCGAGCGCCGCCCGCGCCCCCGGGGCCCGGTCCGACAGCGCGGCGAAGCCCGCGGGCAACACCATGTCGCTCCCCAACGGCAGCACCATCACCCTGCCGGCCGGCGTCACCGAGGCCCAGGTCCGCGCCGCCTTCCGGAAGCGGATGAACGGCGAGCAGCTCACCGCCGCCGAGCAGGCCATGATGCAGGAGGTGCGGAAGGCCATGGGCCGCGCCGGCGGCGGCGGGCGCACCAGCCAGCCCGACACCCGGTTTGGCGGCAGCTACATCGTCTTCGTGCAGCGCGGCGGGCAGCCGGTGGCGGTCAACATCAAGACCGGCCTGACCGACCTCGACTACGCCGAGGTGGTGAGCGGCCTCAGCGAGCAGGACAGCGTCCTGGTGCTCCCGAGCGCCAGCCTCGTCTCCTCGCAGAAGGAGTTCACCGACCGCATGAACCGCATGACCGGCGGCGGCGGCATCCCGGGCATGCGCCAGCAGGGCACCCAGTCCGGCCAGACCGGCGGCACCGCCCCGGCCGGCGGCGCGAGGCCATAGCCATGCTGTTCTTCGAGACCATCCGCGTGGCCCTGAGTTCCATCAAGGCCAATGCGCTCCGCTCGGTGCTCACCGCGCTCGGCATCATCATCGGCGTCGCCGCGGTGATCACCATGGTGGCGCTCGGCGCCGGCGCCCAGCGCGCCGTGGAGCAGCAGATCGAGGCCATGGGCGCCAACGTGCTGCAGGTGTTCCCGAGCTTCAACCGGACCGGCGGCGTGGCCAACGCCAACCGGCTCGGCATCACCACCGACGACTACATCGCCCTCCGGGACGATGCCACGCTCCTCAAGGCCGTCACCCCGGAGCTCTCGGGCAACCAGCAGGTCAAGTACATCGGCACCAACATCAACACCTCGATCACCGGCGTCACGTCCAATTTCCTCGACGTGAAGCGCTACAAGCTCGCCTATGGCCGCAGCTTCACCCAGGGCGAGGACGAGGGCCGCGAGCGCTACGCGGTGGTGGCGGCCGAGATCCCGCGGCTGCTCAACGCCAATCCCCGCGCCCTCATCGGGCAGACCATCGCCATCCGGGGGATCAGCTTCGAGGTGATCGGCGTGCTCGCGCCCAAGGGCGCGGCGCAGTCGTGGCAGAACCCCGACGAGATCATCTTCATCCCGCTCAACACCGCCCAGTACCGCGTGTTCGGCACCGACCGCCTGCGCTCCATCGCGGTGGAGGGACGGGACGGCGTGCCCATCAGCCAGGTGCAGGTGGACATCGAGCGGATCATGCGGCGCGAGCACAAGATCCGCCCGGGCGGCGACAACGACTTCATGATCCGCGGCTCGCAGGAGATCCTGGCCACCCAGCAGGCCACCACCCAGATCTTCACCAGCCTGCTCGCCAGCATCGCGGCGGTGTCGCTGGTGGTGGGCGGCATCGGCATCATGAACATCATGCTGGTCACGGTCACCGAGCGCACCCGCGAGATCGGCGTCCGCAAGGCGCTCGGCGCCACCAAGATCAACATCATGCTGCAGTTCCTGGTGGAGGCGCTGGTGCTCTCCATCGCCGGCGGTGCCATCGGCATCGCGCTCGGCTGGTGGGTGACCAACTACCTGGCCACGGCCAACGGCTGGAACACGCTGATCAGCCCGCAGAGCGTCGGGGTGGCCTTCTGCACCAGCGCGCTCATCGGCATCGTGTTCGGCTTGTGGCCGGCGCGCCGCGCGGCGAGCCTCGACCCGATCATCGCGCTGCGGTACGAATAACGGGTTCAATGAACGCGGCCGGGCTCGTCCCGGCCGCCCTCCGCATCGTAGGGGCCGGCCCTGCCCGGCCCCTTTGCTCAGCCCCCATACCTTCCCGCGGCACGCGCCGCGATATTGGTGGCTCGCCACCACACCAATAGGGCCGGCCACGGCCGGCCCCCACGGACCAGAACCGATGATCGCCATCCTCGCGCTGGCCCTCCAGCAGGCGCCCGCCCAGGCCCCGCCCCCGTCCGTCCCCCTCCCCCGCATCGAGGCCGCCGTCGTCATCGACGGGGTGCTCGACGAGCCCGTCTGGCAGCAGGCGGCCCGGCTCGAGGGCTTCCACCAGTACCAGCCGGTGGACAGCCGCCCCGCGGAAGAGGAGACGGTGGTGCTGGCCTGGTACGCGCCGGATGCCATCCACTTCGGCATCCTGGCGAGGGACCGGCAGCCCGGCAGCGTCCGCGCCACCGTCGCCGACCGCGACAACCTCGACGCGGACGATCGCGTCACGATCTACCTCGACACCTTCAACGACCGCCGCCGCGCCTTCTTCTTCACCGTCAACCCGCTCGGCGTGCAGGAGGACGGGGTCCGGAGCGAGGGCGGCTTCACGGCGGGGAGCCTGCAGGGCGGCACCACCGACAAGAACCCCGACTTCATCTGGCAGTCACGCGGGCAGCGCACCAGCGAGGGGTACGTGGTGGAGGTGCGCATTCCCTTCAAGAGCCTGCGCTACCCGGGCGGCGCGAGCCTCATGAACTGGGGCCTCAACATCCAGCGCCGGGTCCAGCGCACCGGCTACGACGACACCTGGACCGACACCCGTCGCGCCAACGCCAGCTACCTGCTGCAGGCCGGTGAGCTCACGGGACTCCACGACCTCCACCGCGGCATCCTCACCGAGGTGCAGCCCTTCGTCACCGCGCAGGCCAACGGCACCCGTGGCGCCACCGGCTTCGACCGCGAGGACCTCGACCCGAGCGCCGGCGTGAACCTGCGCCTGGGCCTCACCAGCAACCTGACCATCGACGCCACCTACAACCCCGACTTCAGCCAGGTGGAGTCCGACGCCAGCCAGGTGACGGCCAACGAGCGCTTCGCGCTCTTCTTCCCCGAGCGGCGGCCGTTCTTCCTCGAGGGCATCGAGCTCTTTGCCACGCCCAACCAGCTGGTGTATACCCGGCAGGTGAGCAACCCGATCGTGGGCGGCAAGGTCACGAGCAAGTTCGGGCGGCACAACCTGGCGCACCTCATCGCCATCGACGAGGTGCCGGGGCAGGACAACGCGCTCTTCACCGTCACCCGCGTGCGGCGCGACATCGGGCGCAACTCGACGGGCGGCGTGACGCTCACCACCCGCGACCAGGACGGCACCTTCAGCCGCCTCGCCGCCGGCGACGTGCGCTATGTGTTCGGGAAGCTCTACTACGTGGCGGGCCAGGCGGGCCGCAGCTGGACCCGCGACGTGGACGGCGGGCGCACCATCGACGCCGGGATCTACGAGGCGGAGTTCGACCGCACCGGCCGCGGCTGGGGCTTCAACTACAAGCTGACGAGCATCGGCGAGGACTTCCGCGCCCGCGCCGGCTTCGTGCCGCGCACCGGCATCACCACGCTCCGGGCGTTCAACCGGCTGTCCTTCTACGGCAAGCGCGGGGCCTTCGTCGAGCAGCTCTCGGTGTTCGGCGGCCCCACCCGGCTCTGGAGCACCGCCGACTTCCCCTCCTCCCCCCTCGAGGGCGACGAGAGCACCGACCTCAACTTCAGCCTGCGCGGCGGCTGGCGGAGCACCTTCCACGCCGAGCACAACTTCGTGGACTTCCGGAACGCCGACTACGCCGGCTACGAGGTGGACCACGGCGCCGGCCTCGTGGCGTACCGCCCGCTCGACGGGGTCAGCGACGGCTTCGAGTTCTCCGCCAGCGTCACCACCCCGACCTGGCGGAAGCTCAACGCCAGCACCCGGGTGAGCCGCGCCCGCGGGGCCATCTTCGCCGAGGGCGCCGATGGCTACGAGACCCGCGTCACCGGGAGCCTCTCGCTCCGGCCCACCGGGTCCATCCGCCTCACGGCGTCCGAGACCTGGTCCCGCATCACCCGCGACCGCAACGGCTCCGTCTTCGCGCGCACCAGCATCCCCCGCCTCAAGGCGGAGTACCAGCCCAACCGCAGCCTGTTCTTCCGGGTGGTGGGGGAATACGTCGCCGACCGGCGCGCCCCGCTCGAGGACGTCCGCACCGGCGACGTGCTGGTGGTCAACGGCACCCCCTCGAGCCAGTCCGAGTCCAACCGGATGCGGGTGGACGCGCTCGCCGCGTTCGAGCCCTCGCCCGGCACGGTGGCGTTCTTCGGCTACGGGGCGTCGCTCAGCGACGAGCGGGCCTTCCGGTTCCGCCGCGTGCAGCGGACCAGCGACGGCTTCTTCGTGAAGCTGGCCTACCAGCTGCGCTGGTAGGCCGGGTCAGGCCTCGTCCACCTGCACCACGGCGGTGCCGTCCTGCCGGTACCGGACGGTGACCACCCAGGGCTGGCAGCACACCTGGCAGTCCTCCACGTACTCCTGCGCCTCCCCGCTCCCCGGGTCCAGCGCGATGAGGCAGACCTCGCCGCAGTAGGGACAGGTCACCTCCGCATCCAGCTCCACGACGCCGTCCCCGAGCGGGAACTCGTCGTCGAGCGGGTCGTGCTGGTCGATCATCGGTCCCTCCCTCCCGGCCCGGCTCCCGGGCTCAGCGGTTGAGGCGCCAGAGCACGAACGTCAGGAAACCCGCGAACCCCACCCACGCGAGGTAGGGGACGAAGAGCCACCCGGCGAGCGGACGCACCTGGTGGAAGGCCAGCGTGGTGGCCAGGATCGCGCCCCAGAAGGGGACCACCTCCAGGAACGCCAGGTCGATCCGGTGCATCCCGAAGAAGATCCACGACCAGGCCACGTTGAGCACCAGCTGCAGCCCGAACAGCAGGAGGGCCGTCTTCACGTCCGTCGTGGCCCGTTCTTCCCACACCAGCCAGGCCGCCACCCCCATCATGGTGAACAGCAGCGTCCAGACCGGCGCGAAGACCCAGTTGGGCGGGTTCCAGGACGGCTTCCGGATCTGGGTGTACCACTTGTCCGGGGCGGCCAGCCCGCCGATGGCGGCGGCGGCATAGCAGAGGACGATCCAGCCGGCGAGCGCGAGGTAACGCATGGGGGGGCCACTCCAAGGGGGAGAACAGGGACCGGCACAACGATAGCGCAGGACGGGCGCCCGCGCCTCCTTGCCGGGCGCCCCCGCGCCGACGACCTTTCCGGGGCCAGTCCGGCCTACTCCCAGGGAGAATCGAGATGACCCGCAGTCGCATCACCGGGACGGGGATGGCCGTCCCGGCCCGTGTCGTCACCAATGACGACCTGGCCCAGATGATGGACACGTCCGACGAGTGGATCCGCCAGCGCACCGGCATCGGCGAGCGCCACTGGATCACCGAGGGCGAGACCGGGAGCGGCCTCGCGGAGAAGGCCGCCCGTCAGGCACTGGCGGCGGCCGAGCTCCTGCCGGCCAATCTCGACGCCATCGTCTGCGCCACCTCCTCGCCGGACCACTTCATCCCGGGCAACGGCGTCTTCATCGGCCGCCAGCTCGGTATCCCCGGCGTCCCCGCCCTCGACGTGCGCCAGGCCTGCAGCGGCTTCATCTACGGCCTCGCCGTGGCCGACGCCTGGATCCGCACCGGCCTCTACCGCCGCATCCTGGTGGTGGGCACGGAACTCCAGTCCACGGGCATGGACATCAGCACCGAGGGACGGCACGTGGCCGTGATCTTCGCCGACGGGGCCGGCGCCGTGATCCTCGAGGCCACCGAGGACGAGGACCGCGGGTTCGAGGCCTTCGACCTCCACTCCGACGGCACCTACGCCGAGATGCTCTGGGTGGACGCACCCGGCTCGCGCTACAAGGGGCGCATCACCCCCGAGATGCTGGAGGCCGGCCGTCACTTCCTGGTGATGGACGGCAAGGAGGTCTTCCGCCACGCCGTCACCCGCATGCCCGAGTCGGTCATGACCGTCCTCGGCAAGATCGGCAAGACCCCCGCCGACATCACCCTGCTCCTGCCGCACCAGGCCAACCTCCGCATCAGCGAGATGGTGCAGAAGGGCCTGCGGCTCCGGGACGACCAGGTCTACAACAACATCCAGCGCTACGGCAACACCACCGCCGCCACCATCCCCATCCTGCTGCACGAGTGCGTGGAGGCCGGCCGGTTCAAGCGCGGCGACCTCGTGGTGATGACCGCGTTCGGTTCGGGATTCAGCTGGGGGAGTGCCGCGCTGCGCTGGTAGGGGCCGGATCCATCCGGCCCTCCGCCGTCCCACGGCGAGCCAGTGCAGTTCAGTGCGGCCGTCGACCGTCGGCCGTCCCGCCGCGAAGCGGCGGGATGGTGCCGGGGCCCCGACCGGCGCGTGAGGCACGCGCTGGCCACTGGCTGGGGGGACGTCCCCGGACACCGGGGTCCCTGAGGCGCGGTCCCTTGGGCCGCGTTGGTGATGCAGTGGGGGCGCGGCCCGGAGGCCGCGCCCCTTTATCACTATCGGCGGGGAAGGCCGCGACCCGAGCCCTGCCGCCCCGGCCCCTGGTGCGGCCGCTGCCCACCCGGGCCACCCCGCCCCGGCGCGCCGTGCAGCTGCCGCATCGCCTCGAAGGCCTCCTGCCGCCGCACCTCGCGGTACGTCTGGTACCGCTGCCACTGCTCCGGCGTCACCGCCGCCTTGAACTCCCGGTCGAAGAGCTCCTGCTTCTCCTCGAGGGCCAGGTGCAGCCGTCGCATGGTGACGGGGGGCGGGCCATCGCCCGGGCCGATCTCGCCCTTGGCCACCGCGGCCATCCGCTCGCCGCGGAAGGTGCGCAGGCTGTCGCGCTGGGCCTTGGTGGTGCTCATGAGGTTCGCGTACAGCGACGCGTACTTGCCCGCCGCATTCTCATTGAGCGTGAGCAGTGCCTTCATCTCGGCTGGGGCCGGCGGGCCCTCGAAGACCACCGGGTCGGGACCGCCACCGCCGCGGCGCCCCTCGGGGCCCGGCCCCCGGCGATCGCCAGGACCCGGGCGGTCATCCGAGGGGGCACCCAGGCCGGGACGCCCGCCCGGACCCGGGGAAGGAGCATTCTGGGCGGCCACGGCCGCCGCGGCAGTGAGCATGAGGCTGGCGGTGAGGAGCACCGTCGGCGCCAGGCGGGGAATGGGGAAGCGGGACATCAGGGACCTCGTCAGGTGAAGGACACCTCCTCTACACCGCACTCGCCGCGAGCGTTGGCGGCGTGCAGCTGGCGCGATGTCCTAGCGGTCTTCCCGGCGTTCCCGCCGCGCCGCCGCCTCCTTCGCGAGGCGCCGCGCCTCCGCCCGCCGCGCCTCACGCCAGTCGCGATAGCGGTTCCACTGGTCCTTCGCGAGCAGGTCCTTGAGCGCCTCGTCGAAGTTCTGCTGCTGCAGCTCGAGGCGGTTCATCCGGTTCTGCGCGTCCTGCACCTCCGCAGGCATGCCGCCCGCTCCCGGGCCCATCCGCCGGTCCAGCCCACGATCGCGCGAGCGGTCCGGCGCACCGTCCGCCGGCGGGACTTCGTGCAGCGGGTCCCGCGGCCGGGGCTGGTGCGCCCGCACGCTGTCGCGGTCGGCCTGCGTCCGCTCCATCAGGTGGTCGTACAGCCTGACATAACGGGCCGCCATCGCCGAGTCGAGCCGCGCGATCACCACCATCGAATCCGGCACCGGCGGCCCGTCGAGGATCACGGGGTCCACGACCCGGCGCATCATCCCGGGAGGCGGACCACCCCGCCCACCGGGCCCGCCACCCGGCGGGCCACCCTGGGCACCCAGCGCGGAAGCGCCGAGGCCCAGACCCAGGCCCAAGCCGAGGATCACCACCGGAATGGCGCGGAAACGCCTGCAACGTCGGGACATGCGTGACCTTGGGATGAGGATGCCTTCGTTACGCGGCCGTGGGGACTCGCGTTGGCGGGTATTCGGCGCCAACGTTCCGGCACGCGACGGCGTAACGGGGGTGTTCGCGACGGCCCCCGCACCATCGGATTCATGACGAGCATTCCATGGGTAGTGACTGACTTCGAGGCGGGACCCCGGCTGGTGCGGGGAGACACAGCCGCGGCCACTGCGGCCCCGTCGGCCGAGGCCGCGCTGGAGCGGGAACTGATCCGCCGGGTCCAGGGCGGCGACAACGAGGCGTACGATCAGTTGGTGCGGCGGCACCTAGCCCGGGCCTACCAGGTGGCCTATCGCATCACCCGCGAGAAGGCCGACGCGGAAGACCTGGTACAGGACAGCTTCCTCGCGGTCCTCAAGCACATCGATCGCTTCGACCTCGACCGGCCCTTCGCACCCTGGCTGCACCGCATCATCGTCAATCGCGGGCTCTCGGCCCGCCGGGGCACCCGCCGCTTCGACGACGCGAGCGACCCCGACATCGAACCCTCGCGCGCCCCGAGCCCCGGCGCGCAGGCGGAACACGGCGAGATCCGCGAGCGCTTCCACGCCGCCCTCGAGGCCCTGCCGGAGAAGCAGCGGTTCGCCATCCAGCTGCACGAGGTGGAGGGCTTCACCGCCGAGGAGATCGGGGCCCAGCTCGACGTGGCGGCTGGCACCGTGCGCTGGTACATCCATCAGGCCCGGAAGGCGCTGCGCGAGGCGCTCGGCGTCTTCCGCGAGGAAAGGACGGACTCCCATGACCAGTGACCAGGACGACCTCGAGGTCCGCCGCCGGCTGCAGGCAGACTATCCGATCCCGCCGCTCGCGCCCGAGGCCTTCGAGCGGCTGGCGTTTCGGATCCGCGCCGAGGCGGCCCCCGTCCTTGCCCAGCACGCGCGCCGGGACGAATGGAACCGCCAGGTGGTGCGCGCCGGCCGGGTGCTGGCACCGCTCGCCCTGGCCGCCGGGCTGGCCGGCCTGCTCCTGATGAGCCGCGCCGCCGAGAGCGCCACCGGAAGCCTCCAGACCGTCGCCGAGGCGACGCCGGGTTCGACCTTCCTCGCCGCCCTTCGCGGCGAGGCCACGACCGACGGGCTGCTGGACGTGACCCTCGGCAGCACGGGCGGCGAGTGGATGCTCGCCGCCGGGAGCAAGTAGCATGGAGCCCACCAGCACCGGCGCCGCCCCATCGCGCGGCCTCGTGATCGCGGTCCTGGCCGCCATCTTCCTCGGCGGCATCCTCGGCGGCATCGCCGTGGATCGCACACTCCTCCGCGACCGAGGCGACCACCGTCCGCCCCGCGGCATGATGGGTGGGCCCGGAGTCCCGGGCGACCTCGGCGGCCCCGGCGGCCCCGGCGGCCCCGGCGGCCCGGACCGGCCGATGGACCCGGAGCGCCGCGCCGAGATGCAGAAGCACATGGTCGAGCGGCTGGCGCGTGAGCTGCACCTCTCCGACGACCAGAAGGCCAAGGTGGCGGAGATGATTCCACGCCACATGGCAGCCTTCGACTCGCTCCGCCAGTCCATGGCTCCCCAGCTCAGGGGCCTGCTGGATACCTTGAACGCGGACATGGAGCGGGTCCTCACCCCGGAACAGGTGGACCAGTGGCGAAAGATGCGCCGCCACGGGCCCGGGATGCCCTGAGCCGGAGGGCGGGAAACCAAGGGATACGCCGTTCCGTACTGGAACCGTCAGCAGTTCCCCGTCTCAGGAGGGCGTATGTTCGGTTTCCTCAGTCTCGCCATCACCGTGGGCGCCGGGATCCTCGGCTTTGCGCTGGCCCGGGACTTCGTCCGGCGTCGGCTTCGCTTCGTGGATGGGATCTACTCGCCGGCGGCGCCCTGGATCGCGGGGCTCATCGCGGCGGTGGTGGCGTGGCCGGCGGCGATCCTGCCGTTGGTCACCACCGGCACCACCGTGCTCTTCGGCGCCGCGGCCGGCCTGGGCACGGCGAGTGGCGTGAAGGCGCTGCGTCGCGGCGATCCCTGAAGCCGGCAGGCCCCTGAGACAAGGCGGGGAGGACCGGATCCGGTTCTCCCCGCCCGGCGTTTTCGGCCTTGAAGGGCGCTGCTATCTTGTCGCCATGGCAAACGTGACCTGTGTGCGCTGCGGGCAGACCCGCGAGCAGATGGCCTTCCGGCCCTTCCAGAACGAGCTCGGCCTCCGCGTCTTCGAGCAGATCTGCGGCGCCTGCTGGGCCGAGTGGCTCAAGCTGCAGCAGCAGCTCATCAACCACTACGCCCTCAACGTGCGGGACCCGCAGGCGAAGCAGTTCCTCTTCCAGCAGATGGAGCAATTCCTCTTCGCCAAGGGCTCCTCCGACGCGCCGCCGGGCATGCCGGTCGTCTAGGAAGGGTGGGGTCGTGCGCTGGTCCCGAGGCAGCGACGCAGGTCCTCCCCCATCCGCCGCGGTGACAACCGCCGCGCCCCCCGGTGGTCCTACCAGGTGTACCCAACCCGGAAGTTGGCATCCACGGCCGGCCCGGACGGCCAGAGATCCTCCGTCATCCCGAAGCGGAACTCGCGGCCGCTCTTCGAGCGGATCATCCAGCCGAAGTCGATGGTGAGGTCCCAGCGATCGAGCTGCATCGCCCCGGTGTTCACCATGTAGGGGCTGTGCAGGTAGAGGTTGCCGAAGCTCCACAACGCGCCAACCGTGCGGATCCGTACCCCTGAGGTGGCCAGGAAGTTGAAGGTCTGCTGGTACTCCCGCAGGCGTCCGTGCTTCGGGGTGTAGCCCATGTTGAGCGAGCCTTCGTAGATGACCCGTCGGCCGATGGGGGTGTGCAGGGTGTTGAGGAGGCTCACCGTCGGCACGCCGCGGGCGAAGCCGTCGCCGCCGGTGTGGGTGGGGAGGGTCACCGAGAGGACGCTCTGTGCATTGCCATCGTGCCGCCGGCCGATCCCAAGGCGGATGTCGCCCAAGTAGGTCCCGGGCTTCCGGAATCGGATGGCCTGCTGCCCGTCGGGCTCGTACTGGTAGCCGAAGGCGTCGCTCGGCCGTTGCTTGCGCTCGGGGAAGGGGATGCCGAGCAGGTCGTGGTACCAGTTGAGAAACCCATCCAGGAACCCGTCGTAGGCTCCCCCGCCCCAGACCTCCCCCAGCACAAAATGCCGTCCATCGAGGTTCCGGCTGACGCTCAGGTTGAGCCGGAGCGCCTCGGCGTCGAGCAGGTAGGCGGTGTCGGCCAGGGTGTAGCGGAAGCCCAGCTCCAGCATGCTGGCGTAGTCCAGCCCCACGCTGGTCTTCCAGCCGGCGCCGGGCGCCACCCAGGGCTGGAAATAGAGCCCGCTCCGGGACTCGGCCAGGACGTTGCCCGGATGCAGGAGGGGGAGGGTCTGGGCGGCGAGCGCGGGCGCCCCGAGGCCCAGGAGCAGGGTGACGAGACCGGCCCGGAGGCCCCGGCCGAGGGTGAAGATCTTCATGGAGTTCCGGGCGGACGGACTGGGGGCCCAGCGGCCAACGGCCCCGGGGTGCACTGCGTAAGTCGGAAAGTAAATCCCATCCACAAGGATTTCGGTATGCGGTTGGCCAGAACCCTGCTGGGCGCGGTGGTCCTTCTGCTCCTGTTCGGGGCCCGTGGGGCGGCAGCCCAGGTGGGAGTCACCACGGACATCCTCACGGGCACCGTCGCCGACAGCGCGGGGCGGCCCCTGCAGGGAGTCACCGTCGAGGCGGTCTCCCTCGAGACCGGGGTGCAGCGCGCGGGCCAGACCGACGGCCGGGGCCGGTACCGGATCCTCTTCCCGGATGGCGGTGGACGCTACCAGCTCTTCTTCCGCCTGATCGGCATGACACCGGCCCGCCGGCAGGCCATCCGCCAGGGCGACGACGACCGGCTGGTCACCGACGTCCGGCTCAACGCCCAGCCCGTGGAGCTGGACGAACTGGTGGCCACCGGCCGCCGCATCACACCCGACTTCCGCCCCGCCCCGGGCAACACCGAAACCAACCAGACGCCCGATCGCCTGGCCCGCCTGCCCCTCGACGCGGGGGACCTCACGGCCATCGCGAGCCTCGCCGCCGGCGTGGTGACCACGGGCGGCACCGACTCCACCGCCGCCGGCTTCTCCGTCGCCGGCCAGCGGCCGAGCGCCAACGCCACGACGCTCGACGGCATGACCTTCGGCGCCTCCAGCATCCCGCAGGACGCCGTCCGCTCCACCCGCGTGGTGACCAACACCTTCGACGTCTCGCGCGGCCAGTTCAGCGGCGGCCTGGTGGCCTCCACGACGCGGAGCGGCACCCGCGTCTTCCAGATGACGGTCAACGGGAACCTGCGCGACCCCGCGCTCTCCGTGAGCCCCGACAGCGTCACCACCCAGCCGCAGGCCCAGCAGCAGGTGTCCTTCGGGCTCGGCGGGCCGCTGATCACCAACAAGCTGTTTGGCTTTGCCTCGGGGCAGGTGCGCCACCGCGGCAACGACCTGATCACCCTGCTGACCCTGGCCGATGGCGGCGCTGAGCGCTACGGCATCGCCGAGGACTCGCTGGCACGCTACCAGTCGGCGCTCAACACCCTCGGCATCCCGCTCACCACCGGCGGCGTCCCCGGACAACCGCTCGGGCACCGACCTGAGCGGCATCACCCGCCTCGACCTGCTCCTCGGTGAGGCGCACACCCTGACCTTCCGCGGCGACTACCGCCACTCGAGCGACGCCCCGACGCGCCTGGCCCCGCTCTCCCCGCCCGCGAGCGGCGGGGAGACGTCCAACCAGGGCGGAGGCGCCATGCTGCAGCTCTCCTCGCGCCTGGGCTCGAGCTTCCTCAACGAGGCCAAGGTGTACCTGAGCGGGACGAGCAACGAGGGCTCGCCCTACCTGAGCCTCCCGACGGGGCGGGTGCAGCTGAGCTCCGAGCTCGCCGACGGCACCATCAGCAGCTCGGTGCTCACCTTCGGCGGCAACAACGGCTTCCCGCAGAAGGGGAAGAGCACGGCGTTCGAGGCCACCAACGAACTCTCCTGGCTGTCGGGCGACGCCGCGCACCGGATCAAGATGGGCGCGTTCTACACCACGCAGCGCACCACGCAGGCGGTGGCGTCGAACCGGCTCGGCACCTTCACCTTCAACTCGCTGGCGGACCTCGAGGCGGGGAAGGCGGCGCTGTTCACGCGCATCATCGGTGCCGACGAGCGTACCGGCCGGAGCTCCACCGCCGCGCTCTACGTCGGCGACACCTGGCGCTGGAGCCAGAACCTGCAGCTCACCTTCGGGGCGCGCGCCGAGCACAGCTGGTTCGGCGACGCGCCGGCGTACAACCGCGCGGTGGACTCGGTCTTCGGGCTCCGCACCGACAAGCTGCCGGTGGAGACACACGTGAGCCCGCGGGTGGGGTTCAGCTACATGGTGTTTGCGCCGGACGGGCCGCCGAGCTGGTTCTTCCGCGGTGGCTTCGGCGAGTTCCGGAGCCCCATCCCGGGGCAGCTCGCCGTGGCGGCGCAGGCCGCCTCGGGCACGGGCAACGGGCAGCTCCAGCTCTACTGCGCCGGGCCCGACGCGCCGGTGGTGGACTGGACCGCGATGGCCGCGGATCCCGCCAACATCCCGACCGCCTGCGTGAACGGCGCCCCGGGCGTCCCGCTCACCGGCACGCCGTCCATCACCACCTTCAAGAAGGACTACGAGGCGCCGCGGGTCTGGCGCGGCTCGCTCGGCGTCACCCGCCGCTCGGGGCTCCTCACGTACGGGCTCGACCTCTCGGCCGGCTTCGGCGTGGCGCAGAGCGGGTTCCTGGACCGGAACGTGGGCGGGCGCCAGTTCACCCTGGCGGAGGAGGGGAACCGCGAGGTGTACGCGCCGGCGGGGAACATCGACCCGCTCACGGGCACCACGCCGCTCTCGGCCTCGCGCATCGACCCGTCGTTCGGGCAGGTGTTTCTGGCCACGAGCGACTTCACCACGCGCTCGGTGCAGGCGGTGTTCAGCGTGGGCGGCATCGTGGCCAGCGGGATCACCATCAACACCAGCTACACCCTCTCGCGGAGCACCGACCAGTCCTCGAGCGGCGGCTTCGGCGGGGGCGGCGGGTTTGCCTCACAGACCGCGGGCCGCGTCCTCAACGCCGACGGCCGCTCGGTGAGCGACTTCGACCGCCGCCACCAGCTGCTGGCCACCGTCACGCTGCCCATCCACAAGGGCTTCGAGATCACCGCCATCGGCCGGGCCACCAGCGGCGCGCCCTACACCCCGAGCGTCTCGGGCGACATCAACGCCGACGGCTCGCGCAACGACCGCGCGTTCATCTTCGACCCCGCCACCGCCAGCGACCCGGCCCTCGCCGCCGCCATGGACGCGCTCCTCGAGAACGCCTCCGGCCGCGTGCGCGACTGCCTCGAGGGCCAGCTGGGCCGGATCGCGAAGCGCAACAGCTGCCGCGGCCCGTGGCAGCCGTCCTTCGACGTGCAGCTCAACTGGAAGCCGAGCGGCTGGGGCTTCAACCAGCGCCTGACGATCTCGCTGCTGACCAGCAACCTGCTCGCCGGCCTGGACCAGCTGTTCCACGACGACAACGAGCTGCGCGGCTGGGGCACCTTCACCCGGCCCGACCCGACGCTGCTCACCGTCACCGGCTTCGACAACGCCAACCAGCGCTTCACCTACGAGGTAAACCAGCGCTTCGGCGACATCCGCGGCACCCAGACGCTGCGGCAGCCGTTCCAGCTGGGCCTGCAGTTCCGGCTGGCCCTCGGCGGGCAGGGCGGGTTCTTCGGCGGCGGACCCGGCGGCTTTGGTGGCGGGCCCGGCGGACCGGGGGGGCCGGGAGGTGGGGGCTTTGGCGGGCCAGGCGGCCCGGGTGGCTTCGGCGGCCCGCCGCCGGGCGCGGGCGGCCAGCCGGGCGCGGCCGGTGCGGCCGGCGCCACCCCCGGCCAGGCGGCGCAGGCCGAGGGCTTCGGCGTGCGGATCGCGCGGGCCATCGCGGACCCGGTGCAGCCGATCGTGGACCTGAACATCCAGCTGAAGCTGACGGACGAGCAGCTGGCGCGGCTCAAGGTGGTCAGCGACAGCTTCATCGCCTCGCGCGACTCGCTAGGCGCCGAGATGCAGAAGGAGATCGAGGGAATGGGCCGCGATCCCGACCGCGCGGTGATGTTCACCGCCATGCGCCGCCGCTTCGAGGACGGGCGCGCACTGCAGCAGGCCACGCTCGACAAGGCCAAGGCCGTGCTCACCGAGGCGCAGTGGAACCAGCTCCCGGCCGAGGCCAAGGTGCCGCCCCGCTTCGGGCCGGGCCGCGGCGGGCCGGGGGGACCGGGTGGCGCCGGCGGGCCGCCGCGGAACTAGCTGTTCGAGGGGGGGCCGGAGGGGTTTCGAGGGACCGCCAGCAGTACCACGCCGCATGGGTCCGGAGCGGCCGGAAGCGCTCGCCGAGCTTGGCGAGCGCTTTCGTCGTCTTCACGCCGTAGAGGTTCTGCGCCGCCCGCTGCACGCCGCCGTCGCCGACGGGCCAGACGTCCTGGCGGCCGAGGGAGAAGATCAGGAACATCTCCGCGGTCCAGACGCCGATCCCCTTCACCTGCACCAGCCGCTCCACCACGGCCTCGTCGGGCAGCCGGTGGAGTCCGCGGAGGCCGCCGTTCACCGCGAAGCGCGCCAGCTCACGCACGTACGTCGCCTTGGCGCGCGAGAGGCCGGCGCGGCGGAGCCGGCGCAGGTCGGCGGTGGCGAGGGTCGTTGGGCGGATCGGCACCAGCTCGCGGAGCCGGGCCAGGATGCTCGCGGCGGCCTTCCCCGAGATCTGCTGCGACACGATGGCGTCCACCAGCGCCGGGAACGGCTGCTCCGGCACGATCACCGGCGGCCGGTGCCGGGCCACGAGGTCGGCCATGATGGGACAGGCGAGGAGGGGGCTCGGGTCCATGCGCCCGAATCTAACGTAGGGGCCGGCCGTGGCCGGCCCGCGCGATCTCAATGATCTGACGCGGCGGAAATGGACGCGCGGAACTGGCCTTGGAGCCGGGCTCGCGCGTTCGGCGTACGGCGGAGATCCAGCGGGCCGGCCAGGGGCGGCGCGGGGCGTTCGCTTGACACCCTCCCCGGCCCGGCGTAACATCAGGCCATGCAGCGAGCCCAGCGCTTCTTCTTCAGCTTTACCACGCCCGGCGGCGCGTCGCCGTCCGGTGCGGGGGAACGCTAGCGCGCCTCCTGCACCCGACCTGACGCCCCGCCGACCCGGCGGGGCGTTTTTTCTTTTCCCAGACCCAGATGGAGCAGACGATGCGCGTGGCGATTCAGGGCACCCGGGGCGCCTTCAGCGAGAAGGCCGCACGCACCCAGTGGCCCGACATGGAAACCGTCCCCTGCCGGGAGGTGGGCGACGCGGTGGCGGCCGTGCGCGAGGGACGCGCCGACGCCGGCTGCCTCGCCATCGAGAATTCGCTCGTCGGGTCCGTCACCCCCACCTACGACCTCCTCCACGAGGCCTTCGGCGACGGGGAGCTGCACCTGAGCCGCGAGGTGCTCCTGCCGGTGCACCACAGCATCATGGGCGTGCCGGGCGCGAAGCTGGAGCAGGTGACACACGTCCTCTCCCACCCGGTGGCGCTGGGCCAGTGCCGTGTCTGGCTGGCCCGTCACCTGCCCAACGCCACGCTGGTCAACGCCTGGGACACCGCCGGCAGCGCCGAGATCGTCGCCAAGTCGGGCGACCCGACCCAGGCCGCCATCTGCTCCGCCCACGCGGCCAAGGAGTACGGCCTCCAGGTCTTCGAGGACCGCATCGAGGACGACCCCACCAACCAGACCCGCTTCCTCACCTTCACCCGCGTCCCCACGCCCGACAACGAGCAGGCGACGATCCAGAAGACCAGCCTCATCGTCTGGACCGACCACCGGCCCGGCATGCTCGCGGCCGTGCTGCAGGCCTTCGCCGGGCGTGGCGTGAACCTGACGAGCCTCCAGAGCCGCCCGGAGCGCTCGGCGCCGTGGACCTACCGCTTCTACTTCGACGTCGAGGGCGCGCGCGGCGAGGCCCGCCTCGCCGAGGCGCTCGAGTCCATCGAGGCGCTGGCCAGCCGCATCGTGATCCTCGGCAGCTACGCCGCCTGGCAGGGCGAGGGCGCGCGCGAGCAGGCCCCGCGCCAGCGCATGCCGCACCACCAGCCCAAGCCCGACCTCCCGCTCTTCGACCGCCGCCAGCGCCCCGAGGGCACCATCGTGCAGGTGGGCAACGTGGTCATTGGCGGCGACCGCCCCGTGCTCATCGCCGGCCCCTGCTCCGTCGAGGACGAGGCGATGATCCTCGCGACCGCGGAGGGCGTGGCCAGGGCGGGGGCCGACATGCTGCGCGGCGGGGCCTTCAAGCCCCGCACCTCCCCGTACGACTTCCAGGGCCTCGGCGTGAAGGGCCTCAAGTTCCTCGCCGAGGCGCGCGACCGCACCGGGCTGCCGATCGTCACCGAGGTGATGAGCTGGGAGGAAGTGCCGCTGGTGGCGCGCTACGCCGACATGCTGCAGATCGGCGCGCGCAACATGCAGAACTTCGCGCTGCTCCGCGCGGCGGGGCGGAGCGGCAAGCCCATCCTGCTCAAGCGCGGCGGCGGCGCCACCATCGAGGAGTGGCTGCACGCGGCCGAGTACGTGCTGTCGCACGGGAACCCGAACGTGGTGATGTGCGAGCGCGGCATCCGGACCTTCGAGCGCGCCACGCGCCATACGCTGGACCTGAACGCCGTCGCCATCGTGCGCGAGCGCACCCATCTCCCCGTCATCGCCGACCCGAGCCACGCGGCGGGGATGCGGAACATCGTCCCGGCGCTCACCCACGCGGCCCTCGCCGCCGGCGCGCAGGGGGCCATCATCGAGGTGCACCCCGACCCCGACCACGCCATGAGCGACGGGGCGCAGAGCCTGGACATCCCGACGTTCGCGAAGCTGGCCGCGCAGATCCGCGCGTACGCCGCGGTCGAAGCCTGACCCCGCGCGCCGGGCACGCCCGATCCCGTCAGCCCAAGACGAACGACGCGAACGTCGTCGCGAGAATGGACGCGGGGAACCGGCCCTCGAGCCGATCTCGCGCGTTCGTCGTTCACGACGCTGGGACGGCCGGATGTATCCGGCCGCTACGGACGAGGGGTGGGCGGGGTCGTGTGGGGCGGCGGTTCGAGGATAAAGGGGGGATGAAGGACGCTTCAGGGGTTGCGTGCGGGGGGACGGGGGCCGAACGTGAGGGCATGAAGCCTACCAATCCGGACACCACCGCGCCCCACCTGGTGGCCCCCGCCGCCTATCCGCTGACCGCCTGGTTCCTCGGGCCCCACGCCGAGAACGCGGTGCCGTGGCGCGAGCTGCTGGAGCACCTGTTCACCGACTACGTGCACTGGCGGCGGAACTACTTCCCGTCGGACCCGTGGATCGTGGGCCGCGTGACGCGGCGGAGCGAGGAGCACGAGGCCTGGTACGACTGGCTCACCAGCCACCTCGACGTGATCCTGGGCGAGCTCAAGTATCACTTCCCGCTCCACAGCCCGCGCTACAACGCGCACATGACCAGCGAGCTCTCGCTCCCCGGCGTGCTCGGCTGGTTCGCGGGCCTGCTCTACAATCCCAACAACGTCACCAACGAAGTCGCGCCGATCACCGTCCAGCTCGAGCTCGAGGTGGGCCGGATGATCTCGGCCATGCTGGGCTACAACCCGCGGACCAGCTTTGCCCACATCTGCTCGGGCGGGACGCTGGCCAACCTGGAGGCGCTGTGGGTGGCGCGCGCGGTGCAGTTCGCGCCGTTCGCGGCCCGCGAGTACTGCCGCGCACACAACATTGCCTATCGCATCCGCACGGCCAACGGCCGCGAGCGCCCCATCACCGAGGTGGACGACCGCACCCTCGTGGCCCTCCGCCCGCACGAGGCGGCGGCGGTGCTCCGGAACCTCGTGGCGTCGCTCACCGGCTCGGGCCGCCCGCTCGACGTGGTGAGCGCCGAGCTCACCGCCGCCATGGCGACGAGTCCCTACAACCTGGCCCGGAAGGGCCTCGGCGCCATCCTGGCGCGGACGGGCCTCAGGCCGGTGGTGTTCGTCTCCGCCTCGGCGCACTACTCCATGGCCAAGGCCTGCAACGTGCTGGGCTACGGCGAGGATGCGCTCCGGCTGGTGCCCGTCAACCACCGGTTCCAGATGGACGTGGACGCGCTCCGCGGCATGATCGCGGCGCTGGCCCCCGAGGAGTACATCGCGGCGGTGGTGGGCATCGTGGGCACCACGGAGGAGGGCGCGGTGGACCCGATCCACGAGCTCCGCTTCCTGCGCGACGAGCTGGAGCGGACCGAGGATCGTTCCTTCTGGCTCCACGTGGACGGCGCCTGGGGAGGCTACCTCCGCGCCCTCTTCGGCGGGCTGGCGGTGCCGCACGTGCCGCACGGCGCCGGCCTCGAGCGCGTCTGCGAGGAATACGCGAAGGCGCTCGACCTGCGGGAGAAGTTCGAGGTGGACGTGAGCACCGGCCACCCCGACCTCCGGACCCTCGAGGTCCACTGGGGCGACCACGGCACCATCGCCGCCCTGCTCGCCGTGGCCGACGGCGACTCGACCACCGTGGACCCGCACAAGATGGGCTACGTGCCCTACCCCGCCGGGGTCGTGGCCTTCCGGCACGGCGCAGTGACGGAGTTCGTGACGCAGCGGGCGCAGTACATCAGCGACGAGAAGGGGGGGATCGGGAGCTTCGAGTCGGGGAAGATCGCGGGGTTCGGGCCGTACATCCTCGAGGGCTCCAAGCCGGGCGCCGCGGCACTGGCCTGCTGGCTGGCGCACCGCACCATCCCGCTCACGGTGGACGGGCACGGGAAGATCGTCCGCACCACGCTGCTGAGCGCGCGCCGCCTCTGGCGGCTCCTCACCTATCACCAGCACCTCTTCGACCGCTTCGAGGCCGAGCGCGACGTCCCGGGCAAGAGCCGGCCCTTCACCTTCATCCCCATCGCCGAGCCCGAGACCAACCTGGTCTGCTTCGTGGCGCGGCCCATGGTGTGGGACGAGGGGAAGATGGAGGCCGGCGCAGTGCCGCTGGCCGAGATCAACCGACTGTCGCGCGCCGTGTACGACTCGGCCAGCATCCCGGGCTCGCGCTCGCACCAGAAGCCGTCGGCGGTGCAGCCGTTCTTTGTGAGCCGGACGCAATTCGAGGAGCGGCAGTACACGGCGGAGAGCCTGGCGGAGCTGCTGGAGCGGCTCGGGGTGAGCCCGGAGGAGTACCGCAAGGAGGGGCTCTTCGTGCTGCGGTCCACGACGATGAACCCGTGGCACGGCGAGGCGGAGCGGGCGGGGATTGACTACCTGTTCGAGTTCGTGCGGTTCCTGCATACGGTGGCGGCGGAGGCGATGGATTCGTAGCCGCCCGCCACCCGGGTCGCGTCACGTCGTAGGGGCCGACCGTGGTCGGCCCTCCTCAAACCCACCCGGACCAGCGGGATCAAGAGAATCCCAGCATCACGCCACGAAACGGAGTAAGGGCGCGGGGGAAGGAGGCCGACCACGGTCGGCCCCGAGGGGGGATCGGGCGTGGAAAGCTCCGGGACCGTACGATCCCGGTCGCGTCACGTCGTAGGGGCCGACCGTGGTCGGCCCTCCCCAAACCCACCCGGACCACCGGGATCAAGAGAATTCCAGGATCACGCCACGAAACGGAGTAATGGCACGGGGGGAAGGAGGGCCGACCACGGTCGGCCCCTACGACGTCGGGCGACCGCCCCTCGCCGTACGATCACCCGGTCCATCGGGCCGGGTTATCAGCGATGTACTGATCGATCCGCTGCCACTCCGCCGGGCTGCGGATGATCCGGTCGTGGAAGGAGCGTTGCCAGATCCGCCCGGGCACTGACGTAACCGCTTCCCGCGCTTGCCGCGTCACCGCTCCCTTGAAATGCGCCACCAGGTAGGAGAGTGAGCGGGCTCCCCTCGGAAGCATCAGCACTCCGTGCACGTGATCCGGCATTACCACGAACCGGCCCAGCTCCACGCCCGGCACATGCCCCGGAATCCCCCGCCAGCAGGCCGTCACGATTTCCCCCAGCGGAAACAGCATCACCTGCGCCTGTACGATCCGGCTCAGGAGCCGGGACCGTTGGGCGGTGTTGATGGTGAGGAAATAGACGGCGGACGTGGAATAGTCCCAGGACAAGCACCGCGGCGTATGGCGGTCGTGAGGCGGTGACGGGGATCCCATCCGGCCAATCTCGCACCGAGACGGCGGGGCACTGGGCGCAATCGAACGCGAGAAGGTCCCGGAATCTCGCGGAGGCGGGCCGGCCACGGCCGGCCCCTACTGCCCGATCACCCCGCGCACCACCTCGCGCTTCCGCATCCGCACCACCTCGAACCGCACCACCTCGCGCGTGTTGTAGCTGCGGAGCATCCGGAGCAGGTGGGCCGGGCCCTCGGGGGCGCGGCCGTCCACCGTCAGGATCACGTCGCCGCCCTGGAGATTGAGGCGGGACCCGCGCGGGGTGCGGATCACCAGGATGCCGTCGTCGGTGCCGAAATAGCGTCCCAGCTCGCTGTTGAGCGGTGCCAGCTCGAGCTGCGCCAGCGGGCCGTCGAGCAGCGTCATGGCCATGCCGGGCGGCATCGGGGTACGCTCCCGGGGCACCCGCATGGCGTAGGTGCGGGTGGCGCCGGTGGAATCGGTCCGCACGGTGATCCGGTAGCCGTCGGGCAGGCCGCCCGCGGGCTCCGGCCCCTCCCACGAGAGGTCCGGCGCCGCCGGGGCAAATTCGCCATCGGGGGCCACCCACTGCATGGCCGGCTCGTCGCCCGCCACGAGGGTGACGATGCGGCGCACGTCGGCGCGGCGGAACTGCACCACCACGGTGTCACCCGGGTCGAGCTGGGAGGAGAGCTCCCGGAGCCGGATGCCCGGCGCCGACTGGCCCCGCGGGGTCCGGACTCCCGGCACCACGAGCGGGTTGCCGTTGAGGGCGGTGATGATGTCGCCGGTCCTGAGGCCGGCCCGCGAGGCGGGGCCGTTCGGGGTGACGCCGTTGATCACGGCGCCGAGGGTGTCGGTGTCCTGCGGCAGGAAGTTGACCGAAACGCCGAGCCGCGCGCGGCGCTGGACCAGGACCTCGAAGTGGCCGTCGGGAAGGTCGCGCAGGACGGTGCCGGGGCGGGGCTGCGCCGGGGCGGTGGCCGGCGGGACCTGGCGCACCGGCTGCTGGGCGGCCACGCTGCCCACTGCCGTCATCGCCATGCCGAGCACTGCGGGCCACCGGGTCATCGTAGGAACTGCCTTCCGTGGAGGGCGCGGCCCAAGGGCCGCGCTTTCGAAATCGTGCGTCGTGGGCCGGGACGGGGGCTAGAAGCCGACGGCCTGGGCGCGGGTCAGGTGGACGTCCACCAGCGCGTCGAGCAGGCCCACCCGCTGGCGCCAGAGGCGGAGCAGGGCGTCCTCGCGCTCGCGGGCCGCGAGCAGCTGCGCCCGCTCCAGCTCGCGGTCCACCACCGCGATGCGATCCTCCAGCTGGCCGGCCACGAGCTGGCTCTGGCCGTCCACCATGCGGGTGTCCGGGTTGTACTGCTGGATCACCTGCTCGAGCTGCGAGGAGCGCTGCATGGCCTCGTGAATGGCCGTGGCCTGGCCCGCGTCCTGGCGGAGCTGGGTGCGCACCATCAGCATCAGGGCCACGCCGGCCGCAAAGGCCATGGAGCCCGCCACGATGCGGGTGCGCCAGCGCGCCCGGCGCTCGGCGCGTACCCGCTGCTGGACGAGGGCCCAGTTGTCGCGCGCGGGGCGGAGGGTGGGGAGCGCCTTGAGGCGGGCCTTCACCTGGTCCAGCCGCTGGAGCTCCGCCTGGCACTCGGTGCAGGCGTCGAGGTGCGCCCGCGCGGCCACCACACCGGGCTCGAGCCCGGGCTCGCGGCAGGCGAGCAGCTGGGCGGTGGTGAGGTGCCCGGTCATGCCAGCGCCCCTTCGCCGCCGAGCCAGCCGCGGAGCCGGGTGTGGGCGCGGGCCAACTGCGACTTCGAGAAGCTCACCGTCTTGCCCATCATCCCCGCGATTTCCTCGTGGGTGTACCCCTCGACGTCGTGCAGCCAGACCACCGCGCGGCTCACCTCGGGGAGGCGCTCCAGCGCGGCCTCGAGGTCCATGCGCAGGCCGCCGTGCTCGTGCTTGCCGAGGACGGGGCCGTGGTACTCGTCGTCGAGCTCGTCGGTGTCGCGGTACTTGTTGCGGCGGAGGCGCATGAGCGCCTTGGAGGCGGCGATGCTGCGGACCCAGCCCCAGAGCGAGCCCTCGCCCCGGTACTGGTGGATGCTGCGGCAGATCTCGAAGAAGGTCTCCTGCAGCACGTCCTCGGCGTCCTCGACGGTGCGGCAGATGCGGCGGGCGAGGTTGTAGACCGGGGCCTCGTAGGCCCGGTACAGCCGCTCCAGCGCTACCATGTCGCCGGCCCGGGCGCGGGCCAGGACGACGTCGGCATCGGCAAGAACGAGGGACTCAGCCATAGTGCTGGGAATGATGCGGTGATCCGGGGAAAAGTTGCAGGGCGGGAACGCCTCAGGGGCTACGAGATAGGCTCACATGAAGACACAATAATGCCACCAATCGCCCACTGTCGATACATGGAGTGAGAAAACGCCTCAATTCGAGCCAGAAAACGAGGGAACGGTGGGCTCGAGTTTTCTGGAGCCGCGGTGCTGGAGTCTCGGGGCCAGGCACGGCGCCAGAGGGCCGCTCGACCCGGGCGGCGGGACGTCCCGCTGGGAGCTGGGGCAGGGACCGCGGACGGGGTCGCGACCAGGGGTGGGGTTTCTCCCCGGGCGGATGAATCCGGGGCGCTTCGGGAGGTAGCTGGGAACCCGGTGGGGCTGGAGGTGGCCGCGTCAGCGCCTGCGGGGGAGCCCGTGGGAGCGGTCGGGACCGTGCCGACGGGACACGGGGAGCCTCGAACAGGACGGGGGAAGGTGGGGGCGGGGACGGTGCCGGCGGGGACGGCCGCGGGGGAGACGAGGACAGGGGCGGGGGTGCCGCGGACAGCGGAGGGGATGCCGCCGACAGCCGAGGGGATACTGCCGACAGCCGAGGGGATACTGCCGACAGCCGAGGGGATGCCGCCGAAAGCCGACGGGATGCCGCCGACGGCCGAAGGGATGCCGCCGGAAGCCGAGGGGATGCCGCCGGAAGCCGAGGGGATGCCGCCGGAAGCGGAGGGGGTGCCGCCGGAAGCCGAGGGGATGCCGCGGACAGCAGCGGGGATGCCGCGGACAGCAGGTGGGATGCGGGGCGGGCGGCGGATGGCACGGGGGCCAGCGCAGCGCGGGGGTCGGGAACGCAGTGGCCACCTGGCGACCGCAGTGGTGGTGGCCCCGACCGCAATCGCGGGAGGACCGATGGCAGGCGTGGAGGTGCGGGCAGCGGGTGTGATCAGGGGAGCAGGATCGGCGATGACGCGCGCAGTGGAGGGGAGTACGGCGGCAGCGAGAGGGGAGGCGTGAATCGCGGCGGGTGAGCCAGCGACCGGAGCGGGTGCGGGAAAGGCAGAGGATGGAGTCCTCCCTTCACCCCATGCCCCGCTCCCCCCCTCGGCCCCACCTCCTCGCCCCCCGATCGGCGAATTGTCCCCGCCCGCTCGGCGCGAGAAAATGCGAACCGTCATTCTTTCCCAGCATCGCGTTTTCCGGGCACCAGGAGGGAACCATGCGCTTGTCCCGATTTCTGACCACTGCCGCCGTCACCGGCCTCGCCACCAAGGGGCTCATGATGATCCCCGCCTACCGCCGGCGGCATTCGCCCCGGTACCGGGCGCCAGCTGGTGCGCGCGGTGGGGGGGAACCTCTGGGTGCAGGCGGCGGCCGTGGTGGTCCTGACCTACCTGGCCCGGCGCGGCTCCACCACGGCCTAGGGGGATGCCATGAAGCTCAAGCCAGTAGCGGAACAGGTCGTGGTGGTGGTCGGTGCCTCGAGCGGGATCGGGCGGCGCACGGCCATGCGCTTCGCCGAGCGCGGGGCGCGGCTGGTGGTGGCCGCGCGGGACGAAGAAGGCCTCACCTCGCTGGTGGACGACATCCAGCGCATCGGCCGCCAGGCCGAGGCGGTGGTGGCGGACGTCACCAAGCCCGAGGACATGACGGCGCTGGCCACGCGGGCGGTGGAGAGTTCGGGCGGATCGACACCTGGGCGCACCTGGCGGGCGTGTCGCTCTACGCCGAGCTCGAGGCGACCCGCCCCGAGGAGTTCCGGCAGGTGGTGGAGGTGAACCTGCTCGGCGTGGCCCACGGGGCCATGGCGGCGATCCCGCGGCTGCGCGAGCAGGGCGGCGCGTTCATCGCCGTGTCGTCGGTGGAGGGGCTGGTCTCGCTGCCGCTGCAGGCGGCGTACGCGGCATCGAAGCACGGGGTGGTGGGGTTCCTCAACGCGCTCCGTGCGGAGCTCAAGTCGCACCAGCTGCCGGTGAGCGTCACCAACGTGATGCCCTCGACCATCAACACCCCGCTCTTCGACCATGCCCGCACCCGCCTCGGCGTGGAGCCGAAGGGGGTGCCGCCGGCGTACCCCGTGGAGGACGCGGCAGCAGCCATCCTGTACGCGGCCGAGCATCCGGTGCGGGACATCACGGTGGGGGGCGCGGGGCGGGTGCTCACCATGAGCCAGTTCATCTCGCCGGCGTTCACGGAGTGGGCGCTGGCCAAGTGGGCCATCCGGGGCCAGCGCACCGAGCGGGTGAAGGGGGACGACGCGCCGAACAACCTCTTCGAGGCGGCGCAGGATCACCTGACGGCCAGCGGCCGCCAGGAGGAACGGCGGCGGAGCGCGCTGACGTGGGCGCAGACGGCGCCGGCGCTGGAACAGGCGATTGCGGCAGGGCTGGTGGTGCTGCTGGCGGGGGTGCTGCGACGGGCGTTCTCAGCGTAGCGGCGGAGCGGCTCCCGCCTCGATCCACCATGCACGATCCGGGGTCGGTCGGCGGGCGGCGGCGGCCCGCCGGCGGCCGTCGACCATCGTGCACGATCCTGAGATCGAGTCGGCGGAGCGTAGCTCCGCCACGGCTAGGGGATCAGGATCAAGCAGCGGGGCTCGTCGTGGGACGAGCCCGCTGTTCACGTGCAGGCCCTGTGCGTCTCACGCCTCTGCGGTGAAACAGGCGCGCCGAGCCCCGGGGACAGCCGCGCCGCGGCCGCCCCGGGAGCAGGACGAGGTCAGTTGGGTGCGCAGGCCGCCGCGCGGGCGACGTTGAGGCGACCGGCGCCGAAGGTGGCGCGCGGGAGGAGGTCGGTGGTGCTGGTGAGGCAGCGCGTGACGGTTGCCACGGTCCCGCCGGTCTGGGCCTGCACCACGGCCGCGGCGCCCGCCACGTGCGGGGCCGACTCCGAGGTGCCGGAGAGGAGCAGGAAGCTGGTGGAGCCGCAGGCGAACGGCAGCGTCAGCTGGTACTGGCTGCAGACAGAGAGCACGAGATCGCGGCTGTTGCCGACGGCGTTGTCACCGCCCGGGGCCGCCAGGTCCACGCCGGTGCGCCCGCCGAAGTTGGAGTAGGAGGCGCGGCGGTCCCACTCGGACTGGTTGACCGGGGCCGTGGCGGCCACGCTCAGCACGTTGTTGAGCTGGGCCGGCAGGACGATCATGCTGGCCGGGTCGGTGTCGAGGTTGATGTTGTCGTTGCCCGCCGACGCCACGACCACGATGCCCGCCGCGGTGGCGCGATCCACCGCGCGCTGCAGCAGCGCCACGAGCTGGTGGCGCCGGGGATCGTCAGGTCCACGTAGCCGCTCAGGCTCATGTTGATGACGTTGCCCTGCGCCACCTCGCGGACCCAGGTGATGGCCGAGATGAGGTCGGCGAAGCTGCCGCTGCCGAGGACGTTGAGCACCTTGGCAGAGCAGAGCTTGGCGTCCGGCGCCACCGAGGCCATGCCGATGCCGTTGGTGGAGATGTGGCCGGCGCTGGCGCTGCCGTGGAAGTTGTAGTCGTAGGGGTCGAGGTCGCCGATGAAGAGCGGCGCGCTGATGAACGAGGTGAAGAGCCCGGGCACCACCTTGCCGGCCAGGTCGATGTGGTCGGGGTCGATGCCGGTGTCGAGCACGCAGACCACCTTGCCCGCGCCGCCCGTGGAGCTGGCCCACGCCTGCGGGGCGCCGACGCGCACCATGTTCCACTGGCGCGAGAAGAAGGCGGCCCCCGACTGGTTGCTGCCGCTCGCCACCACGCCCGCCGCGGTGGGGTCGAGATTGAGCAGCGCGTCGGCCCCGATGCTCGGGGCGGGGATGAACTGCACGTTCAGGTCCTGCGCCAGCATCTCGACGCCGCCCATGGCGGCCAGCTGGGTGGCGCCGGCCGCGCCGACGCCGCTCACCACGGCCAGGCGGATGCTGCTCAGGCGCCGCTCGACGGTGCCGCCGAGCGCCTGCACGCTGGCCTCGAAGGCGGCGGGCTCGGCGGACTTGAAGGACACGACGTAGCGGTCGGGACGCGCCACCGGCGCGGCGAGGTTGGCGAGGGGACGACGGACCTGGGCGGCATCGGGGGCCTGCGGGTTCTCGGCGCAGGCGCCGAGGAGACCCGCCAGCATCACGACGGCCGCCCCGACATGGGAGCGAGCGCGGAAGGGCATGGAGAAGACCATCCTCAGTGGGGGTGTGAGGGACTGCGCCCCGCCCCACGGCCATGGGGCGAGGGGGGCACTACGCGCGGCACCTCAGTGCCGCGGCCGCTGCAACTCCCGCCAGTCCTCCTGGAAGGCCTGGGCGGGATTGAATCCGGGGGTGTCGCTCAGCAGGTACTCGCCCCGGGCGTTGACCCAGGCGCTCGAGTAACCGCCCACCAGCTCCACGCGCTCGTTGGTGCGCGGGTCCACGTAGGTCTCCACCCCGCGGATGGTCTGGCCGAACTGCTCCGCCATCCGGTCCTGCACCGCCTGGTTCTGGGCGTAGGTCTGGTTGATCGAGTTGGAGATGGACTCCTGGGCCTCCCGCCAGATGCGGTGGCGATCCATGGCGCCCTGGCGCTGGATGTTGGCCACGTTGGCGAGCCAGGCGCCGATGGCGGCCTGGTACTGCGGGCTCGGCCGCACCGAGGCCACGATGGTGGCGAAGAGCTTGGCGTTGGCATCCAGCAGGCCCCGCGGGGCCCAGACGCCGTAGACGTTGTAGCCGTTCAGGGTGTAGCTGGTGGCGGTCATGGACATCCCGCCCTGCATGAGGGCGGCGCTGCTGGCCATGGGCGCCGCGATGGTGGCGATGGTGGCCGCCATCCACTCCTCGACCGGCTTCCCACCGACCACGTGCTCGAGGCGCACCCGCCCCGCCTCGGCGCGCACGCCGCGCAGGTAGCCGGCGGCGATGGTCTGCCCGTAGGTGGCGTCGAGCTTCTGCTGCTCGAGCTGCGCCACGCCGCGGAGCGGCTCGGCGCCGAGGACCCGGGCGCCCTGCCGCACCCGCGGCACCACCATGCGGGCCAGGAAATCCGGCGGGGTCATCAGGGGTGCGAGGTCGCAGCCCTGGTTGTTCATCGCCGCCTGCTGGATGGAGTGCTGCAGCATCTGGTCGTCGGACCAGGCCCAGGCATAGGACGGGAAGAGCTCCACCCCGGTGAGGCCGTCGGGACTCATGGCGCGCCAGCGGAGCTGGATGATGTTCTGGGGGCAGCGGGACATGTTCTGCGCCCAGGTGACGCCGCCCTCCACCTTCCAGTCGCTCGGCACCAGCAGGTGCGCCACCTCGACGGGCTGGCCCCAGCCCTGGGCGTCCATGACGCGGACCAGCTTCATGCGGAACACGGTGCCTCCAGCGCGGGCGGGCCGCTGCTGCGCGGCCACGGGAAGGCTCCCCGCCACGAGGGCGGCCAGGACGAGGCTGGTCCAGCGAGGCATGTTGGGGAGGCTCCCCGTCGGGGTGCTCCCTAGAGTATGCAATTTCGCGCAAAGCGCCACTGTGGCGCGGAGGCCACGCACGGACCGTCGGGCCCGTCCTACGGTCTGGCGGGGAGGAACGCCTCGACGAGCGCGGGCCAGGCGCCGATGAAGGTCAGGTCGCTGTTGACGATGAGTGCGGCCACGACCTTCGACTCGGGGAAGATCACGAGGTAGGAGGTGCCGCCCATGGCACCCCCGGTGTGGCTCACCACGCGCCGCCCGTGGAACTGGCGCGCGCCCCAGCCGATGCCGTAGCCGGTGGGGGAGCCGTCCCGCAGGCGCTGGCTGGCCCAGAGTGTCTCGGCCACCTCGCGGCGGAGGACGCGGCCGTCGAGGAGGTTCCGGCCCAGGCGGACGAGGTCCTCGGCGGTGGAAAGGAAACCGCCGCCGGCCCACTTGTAGCTGTTGTCCACGTACGGCGCGTTCTGGGCCGGGGCCTGCTCGCTGGCGTGGACGTAGGCGCGGGCGCGGTGGGGGATCAGGCTGTCGGGCCACTCCGGCACGGTGTGCACCATGCCGAAGGGGCCGAAGACGCGCCGCTGCATGAACTGGAGGAACGGCTGGCCGCTGGCGCCCTCCACGATGGCGCTCATCAGGTTCCAGCCGTAGGTGGAGTAGCTGTAGCGGGTGCCGGGCTCGAAGAGGAGCGAGTCGTCCTCGAAGATCCGGAGGCCGGCGCGCACCGTGGGATACGGCGCCATGCTCGCGAACTCATCGCCGTTGTAGTGGCGGATGCCGGCGATGTGGCCGGCCACCTGGCGGACGGTGATGGGCCAGCGCTTGCGGGGGAAGTCGGGGACGTAGCGCTGGACCTCGGCGTCGAGGTCGAGCTTCCCCTCCTGCACCAGGAGGCCCACACCCACGGCGGTCACCGACTTGGAGATGCTGGCGATGCGGAGCCGCGTCTCGGGCGTCACCGGCACCTGGTTCTCGATGTCGGCGAGGCCGAAGCCCTCGCTCCAGACCAGCTCGCCATCCACGATGACCGCCACCTGCGCCCCGGGCACGCGGAGCGAGGCCATGCTGTCGCGGATGGCCTGGCGGGCGGCCTCGATCGGCGCCGTGTAGCGCGGGGAGGCCGCCTGGGCGTGGAGGCTCGGGGTCAGCAGGGCGAGGGTGGCGGCGAGGGCGAGCATGCGGCGCATGGGGGACTCCGTGAGAGACCAGCCACAATCCCGGCACGAACCCGTAGCGGCGGAGCTATGCTCCGCCGTCTGGATCTTCAGGACCCAGCACGATGGTGGGATCGAGTCGGCGGAGCGTAGCTCCGCCGCTACGGGATCTCAGCCGACGACGATGTTTAGCAGCCGGTTGGGGACGTGAATGACCTTCTTCGGCGCCTTGCCGTCGGTGAACTTGGCGATCGAGGCGTCGGCCAGCGCGACGGCGAGGGCGGTGGCCTGGTCCGCGTCGCGGGGGATCATGATCCGGCCGCGGGTCTTGCCGTTGACCTGCACGGCGACCTCGACCTCGTCGGAACGGGTGAGCGCCTCATCCCACTGCGGCCAGCCGGCGTCGAAGACGGAGCCGGTGCCACCGAGCTTCTCCCAGCACTCCTCCGCGAAGTGCGGCGCGAAGGGCGCGAGCATGATGACGAGCTCCCGCACCACCTGCCTGTCGCAGCAGCCGGCGTCCTTGAGGTGGTTCACCAGCTCCATGAGCGCCGCGATGGCGGTGTTGTAGCGGAGCCCCTCGATGTCCTCGGCGCACTTCTTCTTGGTGGCGTGCCAGCGGACCACCACGTCCTTGGTGAGCTCGCCGCCGTCCTCGCAGCTGTCCACCATGCCCCAGACGCGGTCGAGGAAGCGGCGGGGGCCGCTGATGCCGGCGTCGCGGAAGTCGCCGCCCTGCTCGAGGGGGCCCAGGAACATCAGGTACATGCGGAAGGTGTCGGCGCCCCACTGCGCGATGTAGTCATCGGGGATGACCACGTTGCCGCGGGACTTGGACATCTTGGCGCCGTCCTTCACGATGAGCCCGTGCGCGCGGAAGCGCGTGAACGGCTCCTCGAACCGCACGTGGCCCAGGTCGTGGAGGACCATCGCCAGGAAGCGCGAGTAGAGGAGGTGCAGCACCGCGTGCTCGTTGCCACCGATGTAGGTGGTGACGGGGCACCAGCGGTCGGTGCGGGCCTTGTCGAAGGGGCGGTCGTGGAACTCGGTGCTCGGGTAGCGCAGGTAGTACCAGGCGCTGTCGAGGAAGGTGTCCGAGACGTCGGTCTCCCGGCGCGCGCGCGCCGCACGACGGGCAGTCCACGTAGTACCACTCCTCGTGCCGCGCGAGCGGCGAGACCCCCGAGTCGTCGGGGCGGAAGTCCTCGATGGGCGGGAGGATGACGGGCAGGTCCTTCTCCGGCACCGGCACGGGCCCGCACTTGTCGCAGTAGATGATCGGGATGGGCGGGCCCCAGTAGCGCTGGCGCGAGATGCACCAGTCGTGCAGGCGGTACTGGACGACGCCCTTGCCGCAGTCGCGGTCCACCAGCCAGTCGGTGATGGCGCGCTTGCCCGCCTCCGCCTCCATGCCGTCGAAGCGGCCGGAGTTCACCAGGTGGAACCCGGTGACCTCGGTTTCCGCCTCGGTCATCGGGGTGCCGGCGGCCTGGCCCTCGCCCGCGAGGACGCGGACGATGTCGAGGCCATACTGCCTGGCGAAGGCGAAGTCGCGCTCGTCGTGGGCGGGCACGGCCATGATGGCGCCGGTGCCGTACTCCATGAGCACGTAGTCGGCGATCCAGACGGGGATCGGCTTGCCCGTGGCCGGGTTGGTGGCGGTGGCGCCGATGAAGACGCCGGTCTTGTCCTTGTCCCCCACCTTCCGGCTCACGAGGTCCTTGGCGGCGGCCTGCGCCACGTAGGCCTCGACGTCCTGCTTCCGGTCGGCCGTCGTGAGCTTGGCCACCAGCGGGTGCTCGGGGGCGAGCACCATGAAGGTGGCGCCGAAGAGCGTGTCGGGGCGGGTGGTGAAGACGGTGATCTTCTCCGCGCCGGCGGCGAAGGTGATCTCCGCGCCTTCGCTGCGGCCCAGCCAGTTGCGCTGCGCCGTGCGGGTGGTGTCGGACCAGTCGAGACCGTCGAGGTTCTTGAGCAGCCGGTCGGCGTAGTCGGTGATCCGGAAGAACCACTGCTCGAGGAAGCGCTGCTCCACGAGGGTGCCGCAGCGCTCGCAGTGGCCGCCCTCGACCTGCTCGTTGGCGAGCACGGTCTTGCAGTTGGGGCACCAGTTGACGCCGGCCTTCTTCTTGTACGCCTTCCCCGCCTTGTGGAGCTGCAGGAAGACCCACTGGGTCCACTTGTAGTAGTCGGGATCCGTGGTGGAGAGGGCGTGGCGCCAGTCGAACATCCCGCCGATGCGCTCCAGCTGGCGGCGGAAGTTGGCGATGTTCCGCGGGATGAGCTCCGCCGGATGCACCCCCACCTTGATGGCGAAGTTCTCCGAGTGGATGCCGAAGGCGTCGAAGCCGATGGGCTCGAACACCGTGTGGCCCATGAGCCGCTTGAAGCGGCCGTAGACGTCGCTGCCCGTGAAGGCGAACATGTTCCCCACGTGCAGCCCCTCGGCCGAGGGGTAGGGGAACATCATGAGGTTGTAGAAGGGGCGCGTCGGGGCGTCGAGGTCGGGCTGGTTGGTGCCGCGCTCGGCCCAGCGGGCGCGCCACTTGGCCTCGACGACTTCGGGATCGTACGGGGTGGTCATAGGGGCGGAAATCTATCGGGCCCGGGGCCCCGGGGCGACCCGGGCGCGGGCTGGTCCGGACGGTGGCCCGTGGGAGTTCACGGGCCCCCTGCCACGGGAGGGGACGGGGGTCTAGACTTGACTCCACCTCCTTCAGAAATCCCTCATGGCGGACTCCCGGCAGCTCTTCATCCGGAAGATGTACCTGACGGCCCTCGGCCTCGCCGCGGCGCTCGGGGTGGCATTCACCGGGGTGCTGTGGGTGATGTACGGCCGGGAGATGCCGGGGACCGGGTTCTGGCGCGCGGTGGCGCTGGCCTGGGTGGTGTACTTCGGGCTGGCCTGCCTGGTGGTCCTCTTCATCGTGAGCTGGGCGGTGCGGAACGTGCTCCGGCCCCTGGGCAACACCGTGGCCGTGGCCAGCCGGGTGGCGCAGGGCGACCTCACCGTGAGCCTCTCCGCCATCGGCACCCGCCAGGCGGATGACCTCACCAAGTCCCTCGGCACCATGGTGGGCGAGCTCCGGACGCTGGTGGGCGCCATCCGCGCCAGCGCGCAGGACGCCGCCGCCATGGCGCAGCAGATCTCCTCCTCGACCCAGCAGATGAGCGCCTCCACCCAGGAGGTGAGCGGCACCTGCAACGACCTCACCGACCGCGCCACCCGGCAGGCGGCGCTGGTGCGGAGCACGGCGGACGACGCGGCGCGGATCCTCGAGATTGCGCAGGGGCTGGCCTCGAGCGCGGCGGAGGCGGCGGAGCGGAATGCGTCCCTCGCGGCGCTGGCCCGCGCGCATCGCGACGACCTGGAGCTCTCGGTGAGCGCGCTCGAGCGGCTGGCGCAGGAGATCGAGAGCGGCGCCGCCGAGGCCGCCGACCTGGCGCACGCCTCGGAGGAGATCGGCAAGTTCGTGACCCAGACCAAGGCCATCGCGCGGCAGACGCACATGCTGGCGCTCAACGCCGGCATCGAGGCGGCGCGCGCCGGTGAGGAGGGCAAGGGCTTCGCGGTGGTGGCGGAGGAAGTGCGCAAGCTCGCCGGCCAGGCGGCGCAGGCGGCGACGCTCACCAGCGACATCGTGCGCGCGGTGCAGGAGAAGGTGGGCACCGCGCAGGGCCGCCTCCTCCGCCTGGCCGAGGGCGGGCAGGCGGCGCGCGACACGGCGCGGAAGGCGGCGCAGGGCCTCACCCTGGTGGCGGACGAGGCCAACCAGACCGACGAATGGAGCCGGCAGATCTCCACAAGTTCCCGGGAGGTCCGCACGCTCATCGACGGGATCGCCACGCGGGTGCTCGAGGTGTCGAGCGGCACGGAGGACGTGGCGGCGGCGGCGCAGGAGATCGCGGCGAGCGCGCAGGAACTCTCGGCCTCCACGGAGCAGGTGGCGGGCTCGGCCCAGGCGCTCTCGGAGACGGCGCAGGGGCTGTTCGGGCAGGTGGGGAAGTTCCGGGTGGAGTAGGCGAGGCGTCGCGCGGCCAAGCCTGCGCCTGGTGTGACTCAACGCAGAGGCGCGGAGGCCGCAGCGGGCCGCAGAGGAACTGCTCTCGGATGGTGGGCTCACCGCAGGGTGAGCCCGCTGTGTTTTGGTGGGTGTGTGTTCGGGTCCGGCACCATTCCCCATCCGTGCTGCCGGGCCACCCTCAAGTCACGGCACTATCCTTCAGAAAATCCCCCCACTCCAGGCGCAGGTCCTCTGCGGCCCTCCCCGTCTCCGCGCCTCTGCGGTAAACCAACGCACAGCCCCCAGCCCTACCCCCGCGCCAGGAGCGCCGAACGCAGGGCCTCCGCCTGCTCGGTCGCCGTCGGGAAGAGGGACTGGCCGCGCTCGGCGGCCTCGTAGTGGGCGACGAGGTCGAGGTGGGTGCCGCGGCCGTCGAAGGCGCGGACGCGGGCGAGGAGGCGCGAGGAGAGGGCGGCGAACGCGAAGCCGGGGAGGCCGAGCGCCCCCTCGCTCGCGGCGAGGACCAGGTCCAGGCCCCACTGGTCGGTCTCGAGCGGCTGGGCGCCGAGGGTGTGGGTGGCATCCACGAACAGGTGGACACCCGCGCGGCGGCGGACCACCTTCGCCAGCTCCATGAGCGGGGCGGGCGCGCCGCCCGGCTCCGCGTGCGCCATCACCACGGTGTCCACCTCGGGGCTGCCGAGGTAGGTGGCGAGCCAGTCGGGCTGGTGGGTGGTGCCCGGCTGGACGTGGAGCCGGAGCACTTCCTTGCCGAGGCCCTCGGCGGTGTCGGCCAGGTGGGCGCCGTGGGGGCCGCCCACCAGCACCAGGGCCCGCTGTTCGATGGCGCCGCGGAGCGCGATCTCCCGCAGCAGCGCCACCGGCCCCGGCAGCGTCACCACCGGGTTCCGGGTGCGGAAGAGGCCGCGGAGGCGGAGCGTCGCCTCGGCGAGGGCGGCGCTCAGGGGACGGCCTGCCGCGGCACCAGCGCGTCGCGCTGCGCCACCTGGTAGACGAGGCCGGCGAGGACCGTGACCGCCTGCTTCATGTCGGGCTCGGAGAGGTAGTCGCCCACGTCGAGGCTGGTGTGGTGGGTGCGGCTCTCGTAGTCGAGCGGATCCTGGATGAACTGGAACGCCGGCAGGCCCACGCCCCAGAAGGCCAGGTGATCGGTGGAGCCGGTGTTCTGGAGCGAGATGGTGGTGGCGCCGAGGTCGGCGAAGGGGGCCAGCAGCTGGGTGAAGAGCGGCTGCGCCGCGGTGTTCCCCTGCAGCCAGAGGCCGCGGATGGCGCCGGCGCCGTTGTCCACGTTGAAGTACACCGAGAGCCGGTCGTGCTCGGGGCCCCGGGCGCCGGTGTAGGGATCGCCGAAGTGGCGCATCACGTAGCCGGTGGAGCCGATGTAGTCGTCGCTCGTCTCCTCGCCGTCCCAGAGGCCGATGCGGATGGTGCGCCGCGGTTGGAGCCCGGTGGCCTTGAGCACCCGCAGCACCTCCATGGCGATGGCGCAGCCGGCCGCGTCGTCGGTGGCGCCGCTGCCGGCGATCCAGCTGTCGAGGTGCCCGCCCATCATCACCACCTGCGGCGCCAGCGCCGGGTCGCTGCCCGGCAGCTCGCCGATCACGTTGTAGCCCAGCGAATCCGGCTTCACGAACCGCGCCGCGAGCGACAGGGTGAGCCGCACCGCCTGCCCGGCCTCGACGAGGCGGAGCAGCCGGTTGAACTGGCCGGTCTCCACCACGAAGCTCGGCACCCCGCCCCACGCCGGCGCCGGATAGCCCCACCACCCGTACGCGCCGAGCGTCCCCTCGGTGCTGCTCGGGTCCACCAGCGCCAGGGCGCCCTCGCGCGCCAGGAAGGCGGCGCGGCGGCGGCGGCCGGCCATGGAGGCCTTCCAGTCGGTCACGTCCTGCCTGAAGCTCTCGGGCTCGCCGCCGGCGGGGAGGCGGGCGAGGCTGTCGAGCTCGGCCGTGGTCCAGCGGCGCATGGGGCTGGCGGAGCGTTCGGCCAGCGGCGTGAGCGCGCCGTTCAGGAGGATCTTGCCCCGGAGCTTGCCCTTGAGCGCCACCGTGTCGGAGTCGGCGCGGAGGCGGATGGCCATGGCCGGCGCCGTGATGGCGCCGCGGGTGGCGGGGCTCCACGCGCGCGGGAAGGCGTTGAGGCGCATGTAGAACGGCGCCACCATCTCCGCGCTGTGGCGGTCCACCACCCAGCTCGGCGTGGCGCGGCCGTGCGGCTCGAGGTCGGCCCGGAGGCCGTGGCCGCGCAGCCAGTCGCGCGCCCAGCGCGCCGCCTGCAGGTAGCCCGGCGAGCCCGCCAGCCGCGGCGGCTGCAGGTCGGAGAGGCCGAGGGCGATGGCCAGGACCTGGGAGCGGTTCATCGCCTCGTCGCGGATGCGGGCCAGGGCCGCGGTGTCGATCCGCTCGATGGTGGGCGGTCCCTGCATGGCCCGCCGTGCGCCGGCGTTCTCGGGATAGGCGGGCGCCTGCTGCGCGGAGAGCGGCAGGGCCAGGAGGGCGGCGAGGACCAGCGGGCGGCGGCTCATGATGGGGGGCTGAAGCGATCGCGCTTCAGGGCGGCAAGGGTCTTGTCGAGGTGGCGGACGGCGCGGGCCGTCGGGTAGCGGTCCAGCAGGCGACGGATCTCCCGCATGGCGTGGCCGGGATCGTCGAGGTGATGCTCGTACACCCGGATCAGCGCCAGGCCGATCCGGATGTCGTCCCGACGGGACAGGGTGTGCCGCTCGCGGAACTCCTCGAGCTCGATGCGCGCCTTCTGGGCGACGCCGAGCGGCCCGGCCAGCAGCGCGGCGCGGCGCGCCTGGGCCTCGGCATCCCCCTCGGCGGCGCGCGCGGCGTACTCCGCCGCGGCGGCGGTGAATTCATCCCGCGCCACCAGGGCCTCGATCTGGGAGTAGCCCACCCGATGGCGGCCCAGTCCCACGCTGTGGACGGCGCGCTCGGCGAAGGCCAGGGCCGGGTCGAGCAGGTTGTCGAGGATGGCGTGGGTCAGGCCGTAGAGCGACCAGAGCGCGCCCACCACCAGCAGCGCATCCGTGGTGATGCCCGTGGCCCACAGCGCCACGGCCACGAGCGTGCCGAAGATCAGGAGGAACCGGGCGGCGTACCGGATGAGGTCAAACGGGTCCACTCGGCAACTTAGGAACGGCGGGGGCGGCCCGGCAAGTTGACAGGAGGGACGGCGCCCGCCTAAATCCCACCACCTTCGATCCCTCCTCTCCTGGAGCCCGCGTGACCCCCGACCTGAGCCGCCGCGATTTCCTCGGCGCCGCCGGTGCCGCCCTCGCCGCCAGCCGCCTGGCCGGCGCCCCCGCCCCGCTCGGGGCCCCCGCCCTGCTCCTCCGCGGCGAGAGCCAGCCGGCCGGCGTGGGCTCGCCCAATGCCAAGCCGGGGATCGCGCTGGCCCTGGAGCTGATGGGGAAGGGCACCGACACGCTGGATGCGGCGGTGGAGGGGGTGAAGATCCTAGAGCTCGCCCCCAAGGACAGCGCCGTGGGCTACGGCGGCCTCCCCAACGAGGACGGCGTGGTGCAGCTCGACGCCTCCTGCATGCACGGGCCCACGCGCCGGGCCGGCGCGGTGGCGGCGCTCGAGGGCATCAAGACGCCGAGTGAGGTGGCCCGGCTGGTCCTCAAGTACACCAACCACATCCTGCTCGTGGGCGAGGGTGCGAAGCGCTTCGCCCTCTCCTTCGGTTTCAAGGAAGAGGACCTGCTGACGCCCGAGTCGCGGGAGGCCTGGCTGCGCTGGCGGGCCAACCGCGGTGCCAATGACGACTGGGTGAACGTCCCGGAGAACGGGCCCCCGATGGCGCGCGTCACCGGGACCTGCAACCTCAACGTGGTGAACCGGAACGGCGACATCTCCAGCATGACCACCACCAGCGGCCTGTCGTGGAAGGTCCCCGGCCGCGCGGGCGACAGCCCGATCGTGGGCGCCGGGCAGTACACCGACAACACCGTGGGCGCCGCCGGCTCCACCGGCCTCGGCGAGGCCAACATCATGGTCTGCGGCGGGTTCCTGACGGTGGAGCACATGCGCCGGGGCATGAAGCCGGCGGACGCGGCGCTCGAGACCATCAAGCGCGTGGTCGCGATGCTCCCCGACCGGTGGCTCAGGCCCAACGGCCGGCCCGGGCTCAACCTCAACTTCTACGCGCTCAACAAGCGTGGCGTCACCGGGGCGGCCTCGATCTACCCGAGCCAGTACGCCACCAGCGAGGGCAGCCAGGCCGTGCTCCGCGACACCGCCTACCTCTTCCCGGGGGACTGATGCGACAGGGACGACTCGTAGCCGCGGCCGCCCTGGCGGTGCTCCTCGCGGCCGGCACCCGGCCGGTCGCCGCCCAGGCGGGCGAGCCGCAGGTGCCATGGAAGGACAGCTTCTACCCGTACTTCCCGTCGCTCGCCAACGACTTCCCCCTGCTCATGATCCACTACGAGCAGCGGAAGGCCAACGCCGACTACTTTGCGCGGACGGCGTACGCCGGGCTCTTCTCCTTCGACTTCGGCGCCAGCACCCGGGGCAGCCGTCAGGCGCTGGCCACCTTCCACGCGCCACTGCTCTGGAAGCAGTACCGCCTCAACGCCCGCGCCGGCGCCATCCGGGCCTCGCGCTTCGGCTACTTCGGGATCGGGAACGACACCGAGTACGACGGGGACCTGGTGAAGAACAGCCAGCCCTTCGTCTATCGCGCCAAGCGCACCCGCTACCTCGGCGAGGTGGAGGTGTCGCGCGCGGTCGCGAGGCGCACGTTCGTGGCGCTCACCGGCGGTGTCGAGCACAGCGTCCTGAGCGACCTGCCCCGGCCCTCCACCTTCCGCACCGACTTCGGCTCGTCGGACGTGGAGGACACCGACGTGCGCGGCCGCGCCACCCTGGTCTTCGACGCGCGCGACAACGAGTACAACACCCACAACGGCGTCTTCGCGCAGACCTCTCTGACCGTCGGCAGCGGGGGCGACAACTACACCCGCGTCACCGGCGACCTGCGCGGCTACGTCTCCATCCGCGAGGGCACCGTGGTGGCCGCGCGCGTGGCCGGCTCCGCCATGTCGCGGAAGGCCCCGCTCAACGCCCGCTTCGAGATGCCCACCTGGGAAGGCGAGATCAGCGTGCTGGGCGGCGCCAACAGTCACCGCGGCGTGGACTTCCAGCGCTTCGCCGGCCGGAGCGTCCTGTTCGGCAACTTCGAGGTGCGCCACGACCTCCTCAACCTGGGCGACCTCGGCGCGTTCACGCTGATCGGCTTCCTCGACGCCGGCCGCGTCTTCGAGGCCGAGGACTTCGAGCTCACCACCAAGGACCTCGCAGTGGGCGGCGGCGCGGGCCTCGCCATGCGGGTGATGCGCTTCCCCATCTGGGTCTTCAACTTCGGCACCGGACCAGACGGGTTCCAGTTCTCCGCGGGGACGGGCTGGGCCTTCTAGATCTCGAACGCGCGGCCCTTGGGCCGCGCCCGTTGTCCGGAGAAAGCACGACGGGCCGCCATCCACGAGGATGGCGGCCCGTCGCTTTCTCTCCAGCGGCCGGCCTACGCCCCGACCTTCGCGCCGGTGACGAGGGCCGCGATGTCGCGGATGGTGGTGAAGCCGCGGTCGCGCGCGTACCAGGTCCGGATATGGCGGTAGCGCTCTTCCTTCTCCATGCTGTCCTTGTGCGCCATCACCCACGCCTGCAGCTCCGCAGGCCGCGGCCCCCAGTGGCCGACCGGCTGGAAGGCGGCGTCGAGCACAATGACGATCGGGACGGAGCGCGAGCCGTTCGTCAGGTACGCATCCATGAGCGCCGGCGTGCTGTCGCGATCCACGATGCGGAGCTCGAGTCCCGGCTGCCCCTCCACCCAGCGCGCCACGGCGGGGATGGTGTTGGACGCGTCGCCACACCAGTCGGCGGCGATCACCAGGAGGTGGCGTGCCTCCGCCAGGGCGAGCGGCGCCTTGAGTTCATCCGGCTGGCGGGCGATGCGGTACATGCCCTGCCACAGTTCGCGCTTGTCCGCGGCGGCGGCCTGCACGAACTCCGGGAACGGGAGTGCCCCGTTCCAGATTGCCTGATAGTCGAGCGGGGTCATGGGGTGATCCTTCACGTGTCATCTATAATCGCGGACGGCGCATGAAGTTCCCCTGAAGGCCGGTGTGCCGAGCCGCCGGGGGCGGCCCCGTCATCGGCGCAACCCGGGAGCCGCGCGTCCGGTGCGGTTGTAGATTGGGGCATGAACGCCCCCCGCCGCCGCGACGGTGAAGCCACCAGGGAACGCCTGCTGCAGGCGGCCCTGGACCTCTACACCACCGTTGGGTTCCTGCCCACCACCACGCCCGCGCTGGCGGCGCGCGCCGAGGTGGCGGAAGGGACCATCTACCGGCACTTCTCGAGCAAGGAACACCTGCTCAACGAGGCCTATCGCCGGGCGCAGCGCTGGGCGCTGGCGGAGCTCGAGGCAGTGGCCAACGACCGGGTGCGCCGCCCCGCCGAGCGGCTGGCGCTGCTGGGGCGCGCGCTGGTGGACGCGGCGGGGAGGGAACCGTCGCTCATCCGCATGCTCTTCTCCACCGCGCACGAGGGCTTCCTGGACGACCAGAGCCTCGGCACCCGCCGGGCGTTGCTGGAGGGCCTCGAACAGCTGATGGCAAGCGGCAAGGCGGACGGGCAGGTGCGCGCGGGGCCGGCGGAACTCTGGGCCGGCGTCTGGCTCACGCTGGTGCGGCACGCGGCGGAGCGGGTGGCGAGCGGCGAGTGGGCAGCAGACGGGGCGCCCGCGGCGCTCACCCTCGAGGCGGCGTGGGACGCCGTGCGCGGGGCGAGGGCGGGCGGTGCCGGGGCCCGACGGTGCGGGAGAGGCGCGGGCCGGGCTTCGGTGCCGGCTCCCACGGCGGAGATGGCGCGCGGGTTGGCGACGGGGCGGGTGAAGCGGATGGTGCGCGCGGTCCCCCGCCGAGCGGCCGGACGATCCACGTGCCGTCCTCGAGGTAGGCCACCGAATCGCCTGGCCAGCGGGTGGGCTGGGTGCCCGTGGCGCTGAGGGGCTGCACCTCGCCGCTGGCGAGGTGGGCGCAGATGCCGGGTCCGCCGGCACAGGCCACGGCCTCGCCGAGGGGCGGGTCGCCGAGGAGGACGCGGAAGGCGGAGTCGGCGAGGGCGGCGTCACCGGGGGAGACGGGGGTGAGCTCGCCCTTGGCGGGCGGGGCGGGGAGGGTGAAGATGGCCTCGCCACGGCGCGCGTAGATGGTGGCGCCGTCCGCCGACCAAGCGAGCGCATCCACCGGGTTCCCGGCCAGCCGCACGCTCCGCTCGGCGCCGTTGACCAGGTTCATGACCACGAGGCTCCCGGGCGTGGTGTCGCCGGGGGCTCGGGTGCGGACGAAGGCCACCATCGTGCCGCCCGGGGCCAGGGCCGGCAGCGCCTCGTCCACGCGCGAGAAGGTGAACTGGAACGGCGTCCCGCCCTCCGGCTTGGCGGCGAAGAGGTCGCCGAGCCCATCCTCGCCGGTGGCCACGAAGACGAAGAACGGCTCCTGCCCCGCGTTGATCTTGTTGGAGAGCGGCGAGAGCGTCCCGCGGCATCCCACCGCGCCGAGGAGGAGCGCCACGCCCGCCAGCTGCATGCGCGTCATCGCCGTTCCTCGACCTTTGCCTCGAGCAGCCACCAGCCGTCCGGGTCCACCACCACCGACGCCGGGGCCTTCCGGACGTCCGGCACCTCGAAGGTGGTGACCGGCCCGTCCACGGGCACGGTGACGCGCCGGCCGTCCACCGCCACGACCAGGTTCGGGAGGCGGAAGGCGCCCCATGCCGGGTCCTGCACCTGCGTGATGGTGCCGCGGAGCCGGCGGCCATCCCGCTTCCAGGCGAGGGTGAGCTTCGGGTATCCCGGGCGCGTCAGGGCCTGCTCGAAGTACCAGGTGAGGTCGGTCCCCGCCGCCTCATTCATCACGGCGGCGAGGTCGGAGGAGAGCGCGGTGCCGTGCTGGAAGCGGCGGTAATACTCGCGGATGCCGCGCTGGAAGGCGCTGTCGCCGACGAGCCCGCGCAGCGAGTGCAGCACCCAGGAACCCTTCGGGTAGTTGTTGGTGTTGAGCAGCCCCATCAGGTCGGTGGCCGCCGGGTCAATGATCGGGCGGCCGGTGGCCGGAGAGGCAAGGACGCTCCGCGCCTGCCGCTGCATCTCGGCGCGGAAGGCGCTGTCGCCATCGGCGTGGCCCCGCCAGAGCGCCGCGAAGTACGTGGCAAACCCCTCCGAGAGCCACAGGTGGTGCCAGTCGCGCTCGGTCACCGCGTCGCCGAACCACTGGTGCGCCGTCTCGTGCGCCACGGTCTGCTCGCCCATGCGGTGGGTAGGGTAGGCGTTGCCGTCGTAGAAGATGGCCGTCGGGTTCTCGGCCCCGCCGAAGATGGTGGTGGACTGGACGTGGCTCAGGCGGTCGTAGGGATACGCGCCCACGTAGTCGCTGAAGAAGTCGAGCATGTCGCCGGCGCGGCGGAAGAGCACGTCCACCGCCCAGGCGGAATCCGCGGGGTAGGTCACCACGTCGAGCGGCACGCACTTCACCGCGCAGGCGGCGTCCGGCAGGCGGGTCCATGCGAAGTCGGCGGCGCCGAAGACGATGCCGTAGGGCGGGATCGGCTGCTTCATGCTGTAGTGCCACAGGGTGCGGCCGCGCGGCAGCGTGTCCACCTTGGTCCGCACGCCGTTGGCGATCACCTCGTAGCCGGGCGGCACCTCGATGTGCAGGTCCACCGGCGCCTTGTCGCTCAGGTGGTCCTCGAGGGGGAGCCAGTGGTGGGCGCGGTCGGGCCAGTTGTCGGCAAAGACCGTGCGCCGGCCGGTGGCGGAGTCCACCCGGATGAGGAGCCCGTCGCTCACGGGGCCATGGTAGCGGATGGAGGTGTGCAGCGTGTCCCCCGCCTGCTTCTTGTGGGGGATGTACACCCCGCCGGTCGGCAGCACCGCGAAGGTGATGCGGCTCATCCGGCTCTCGCCCTCGCCGTCGGTGAGGACACGGACCACGCGGAAGGCGCTGTCGAGCTGCACCTCCACGGGCTCGCCGGAGCGGAGCCGCCACGTGGTCTGCATGATGCCGACGATGTGGGTGCTGGTGTCGCCCACCACGATGGCGACGTCGTGGTGCAGGGCGTCGTGGCGGGGGCGCAGCGTGTCGGGCAGCGCGGCGAGCGGCGCCTGCTGGAGGGCAAGGAGCAACGGGAGCAGCATGGGTCTCGGCGCCCCGGGGGCGCGGCGTGCGGGAGGTTAGGCGTGGACCTCGAGGTCCACGGCGAGGCGGGCCTCCCGGATGGGGCCCAGCACCTCGGTGACCACGCGGACGTGCGCGGGATCGGCGGCGTAGCGGTTGACGGCGTCCATGTCGTCGAGCCGCACCAGCAGCACGTGCGACCACTCTGCCGCATTCGGCGCCAGGTTGGGCCCGAAGGCGATGCCGCGGATGTAGGGGATCTCCCTCGGCATGCCGAGCACCGCCTGCGCGGCCTGCGCGATGGCCTCGGGCGTGGTGCCGGGCTTGAACCGGAAGCAGACGACGTGATGGATCATCGCAGCGGCCCGCGCCGCAGGGTGAAGGCGAGGGGTAAGGTACTTCCCCCCGCCCATCCCGTCACGTCAGCGGCCAAAGACCTGCTTGTAGAAGCCGAGGATCTTGCCCCAGGCCTGGTCCACGGCGGGCGTGTCCGAGCCCTGGCGGCCCGGCTTGAGGAAGCCGTGGCCGGTGCCGGGGTACACGTCGTACGCGAAGGTGGCGCCGGCGGCCTTCATCTGCTGCTCCACCTCGGGCAGCGCGGCGTTGATGCGGGCGTCGTTCTCGCCGTACACGCCGAGGACCCGGGCGCGGATCAGCGGCATCTTGTCCGCGTCCGGGGCCGGGCCGTAGCAGACCACGGCCGCCTTGAGCCGCGGATTGCTGGCGGCGTAGCGGAAGCTCCGTCCCCCGCCCCAGCAGAACCCGATGGTGCCGATCTCGTCCCGCCGCACGGCGGGGAGCGTGTTCAGGTACTCGAAGGTCGCGTCGAGGTTGGCGTTCACCTCGGGCCCGTCGAGCAGCGCGGTGAGCTTGCGGCCGCTGTCGGCGCTGGCGGGCGTCTGCCCGAAGCGCGGCGAGAGCAGGTCGGGCACGATGGCCACGTAGCCCTCGCCGGCCAGCCGGTCCGCCACCGTCGGCTCCCAGTCGGTGAGGCCGAAGATCTCGTGGATCACGATGATTGCGGGCGCCTTGTCCTTCCGCTCGGGATAGGCCACGTAGGCGCGCACCGAGTCGCCGGTGGCCTTCTTGATCCAGGTCCACTCGCCGTGGGTGGTGGGCATCTGCAGCGCCTGCTGCAGCGGGGTCCCGCGGCCAAGGGCGTACATGCCGAGTGCACCGGCCAGCAGGCCGGCGACGGCAACGAGGATCGTGGAGGCGGCACCACGGCGCATGGGAGGCTCCAGGAGGGGGCGGTCAGTGGAGGTGACTGAGAACCGGGCGGGATGCGGGCAGGCGCATCCTCATGATACGCTGGACTCCCGGCGGCGTTCCGTCGCACACGGTCCGGTGCGGCGGGGCAGGAAAGCGGCGCGGCCCGGAGGGGGGCCGCGCCGTCACGCTGGAGGTGCTACTTCCGGAAGAGCTTCGCGAAGACGCCGCTCTCCTCGGCGCCCTCGATGGCCTCGGCGAAGGCCGTCATGGTGGGATAGCGATCCCCCGGGTCGAGGGCCATGGCCTTGGCGAGCACCTGCTCCAGGCGCTGCGGCAGGTCGGGCTTCACCTCGCGCAGCATCTTGGGCTTGCCGCGGAGCCGCGCGATCATCATCTCCTGCGCATTCCGCCCCTGGAACGGCAGCTGCCCCGTGAACATCTCGAACGCCAGGATGCCGAGCGCGTAGATGTCGCTCCGGTTGTCGAGCGCCTTGCCGCGGATCTGCTCCGGGCTCATGAACTCCGGCGTGCCGAGCACGATGCCCGTGGCCGTGAGCTTGGCCACCTCGGGTTCCTGCCGCCGCTCCTTGGCCAGGCCGAAGTCCATGATGACGGCGCGCACGTTGCCCGGCGACTTGTCGTCGGGGACCAGCATGACGTTCTCGGGCTTCAGGTCCCGGTGCACGATCTGGAGATCGTGCGCGTGCTGCAGCCCCCGGCACATCTGCGACAGCAGCGGCACGCCGAAGTCCACCGGCAGCGCCCCCTGCCGCACCTCCCGGTCCGAGAGCAGCTCGCCCGCCAGGTAGGGCATCACCAGGTAGATGAGCCCATCCTCCGTCTCCCCGAGGCGGAAGATCTTGCAGACGTTGGGATGCTCGAGCCGCATGGCCAAGCCCGCCTCGCGGCGCAGCCGCTCCACGCTGCTCTTGTCCTCCTTGAGCTTGGGCGTGAGCACCTTGATGGCCACGGTCTCCGCATTGGTCATGTCCTTGGCCAGGTAGACATAGGACATGCCGCCCTCGCCCAGGCGCTTGCCGACCTGGTAGCGCTCGTCGAGGAGCGCGTTGGTGAGCGTGCTGGCGCGCTCCAGGCCCGGGCCGCGCTTGAGCGCCGCCTGCCGCACCAGGGTGCGGAGCCCGGCGCTGGTCTGGCCCATCGGGTTCTGGCCGGCCGCCGGCGGCGGCGCGGGCTTGGCCTGGGGCACGGCCGCGCCCGACACCTCCACCAGCGGGCTGCCGTCCTGCGGGCAGAAGCGCGCGGGATCGGCGTACACCCGGTTGCACCGGGGACAACGGCGACTGCTCAATCGCGGTACCGGTTGCGGCCGTCCTGCTTGGCCTTGTAGAGGTGCTGGTCGGCAAGCTGCAGCAGCGCCTCGCCGTCCTGGACCCGGAGATCGGGGTAGCAGGCAATCCCGATGCTGATCGTCACGTGAATGGGGCGGTCGGCGGTGCCGAACTGGTGCGCGGCCACCTTCTTGATGACGCGGTCGGCGAAGATCCGCGCCCCCGCCACCGCCGTCTCCGGCAGCAGCACCACGAACTCCTCGCCCCCGTAGCGCGCCACCACGTCCACGGTGCGCTGCTCGCGGCGGAGGATGGCGCCCAGCTGGCGGAGCACGCTGTCGCCCACCAGATGCCCGTGAACGTCGTTGATCTGCTTGAAATTGTCCACGTCCGCCATCAGGCAGGCCAGGACGGTCTGGTAGCGGTTGGCCCGCTCCAGCTCCTGCACCAGCTTGTCGGCCAGGGCGCGGCGGTTGTACGTCTCGGTGAGCGGGTCGGTCTCGGCGAGCTGCTTCATCTGCTCGCGGCCCACCACGGCGCTCTCCAGGTCGAAGGCCTTCTCCAGCGCCTGCGTCGCCGCCTTGATGACCTGCTCGGCGAAGGAGAGGTCGCTGGCGTTGAGCGGCGTGTCCTCCTCGGTGGTGCGGAGGAAGAACACCCCGGCGCGCCCGTCCCGCAGCACGAACGGGATGGCGATGGCCGAGCGCGTGGGCACCCGCCACCCCTCCTGCTCCCACGCGGCGCGGGCCTCCTCGTAGAGCGGGTCGGTGGAGACGTCGCTCACCAGCACCGTCTGCCGGGTGTCGAGCGCGCGGCGGATCTCGGGATAGCGGGCCAGGTCGATCCGCAGGTCCTTGAGCACCGGGTTCTCGTAGCTCGCCACCACCGTGGCCTCGTTCTCCCCCGCGATCGCGAAGATGAGCGAGCACTTGGAGATCTTGAGCCCGCGCGCCACCCGGCGCACCAGGATGTGGTAGATCTCCTCCGGCTTGAGGCTCGCCGTCACCTCCTGCAGGATGTCCACCATCTCCGAGCGGCTGTGCGCCTCGGCGCGGGCCTGGTTGAGCTCGCGGCCCACCCGGAGGTGCGCCTTGACCCGCGCCAGCAGCTCCCGCACCCGGAACGGCTTGCTGATGAAGTCCGACGCGCCGAGCCCGAGGGCCCGGACGGTGGCCTCCTCGGGCGGCATGGAGCTGATCATCAGCACGGGCAGGTGGCGGAGCTGCGGGTCGCCCTTCACGCGCTCCAGCAACTGCAGGCCGTCCGCGCCCGGCATCATGATGTCGAGCAGCAGCAGGTCCACCGGGTCGTCGGCCAGCCGCTCGAGCAGGTGGTCGCCGTTGTTGGTGGTGGCCACCTCGTAGCCGTTCTCCTTGAGGATCCAGGAGAGGGTGCGGGTGAGCGCCTGGTCGTCGTCGGCGACGAGGATCTTCGGTGCCAGGCTCATGCCACCCCCGTGAGGGCGCTGAAGAGGGCGGGGTCCACGTTCCCCCCGCTCACCACCACTACCACCGGCCCCGCCAGCGGGCCCGGGTGGCTCCGCACCGCCGCCACCGCCGTGGCCCCCGACGGCTCCACGCGCCAGCCCTGCTGCTCCCACAGGAACCGCACCGCCGAGCCGATCGCGTCCTCGCTGACCACCAGCGCGCCGGTCACCGTGCCCCGCATCTGCTGGAACGGCACCTGCCCGACCGACGGCGAGAGCAGCCCGTCCGCCATGCTCCTCGGCGTGGCGATGCGGCTCGGCTGGCCGGCCTTGAGCGCGGCGGTCAGCTTGGCCGCTCCCTCGGGCTCGGCGCCGTAGATGCGCGTCGCGGGGCGGAGCGCGTGCACCGCCGTGGCGACGCCGCCGAGGAACCCGCCGCCGCTCACCGGCACCACCACCGTGGCCACGTCGGGCCGCTGCTCCACGATCTCGAGGCCCACCGTGCCCTGCCCCGCCAGCACGTCGGGATGGTCGAACGGCGGCACGAAGCTCAGCCCCCGCTCGGCGATGAGGCGCTGGGTGGTGGGCTCCCGCTCGGCGCGGTCGGCAATGAGGATCAGCTCGGCGCCGTTGGCGCGGATGGCGTCGATCTTCACCGCGGGCGCGTCGGCCGGCACCACCACGGTGGCACGGAGCCCGAGTTCCCGCGCCGCCCAGCTCACGGCGATGCCGTGGTTGCCGCTCGAATGGGTCACCACCCCGCGGGCGCGGGCCTCGGCGGAGAGCCGCCGGAGCGCCGTGTAGGCGCCCCGCAGCTTGAAGGCGCCGATGGGCTGGAGGTGCTCGGCCTTGAGGAACACGGGAACGCCGGCCGCCCGGGAGAGCGCCGCGGACTCGACCATCGGCGTGACTCGCGCGATCCCGCGCAGCCCGGCCTGGGCCTCACGCAGGTTGCTCAGGTCCACGGGCGGGGCCGCGGGGGTGGCGGTCACGTCTCGATTCTACTCCGGGGAACCGGTGATCGTAAGGCCATGCGCAGGCGCGGCCCGAGAGCCGCGCCTGCGATGCAGAAAGATGTTGACCTACTCCTCGTCGCCGCCGGCGTCCGCGGCGTCGCCGTTGGCGGCGTCGTCGGGGCCCTCGGCGTCTTCCTTCACCACGCGGGCCACGTCCACCACGGCGTCACCGGCGTCGAGGTTCATGACGCGGACGCCCTGGGTGTTCCGGCTGATCACGCGGATCCCCTCCACCGGCTGGCGGATGATGATGCCGTGCTTGGTGATCAGCATCAGCTCATCCTCGGGCTGCACCTCCATCAGCGCCACCAGCGCGCCGGTCTTGTCGGTGCTCTTCATGGTGATGATGCCCTTGCCACCGCGCTTCTGCACCCGGTAGTCGCTCAGCTCGCTCCGCTTGCCGAAGCCCTTCTCCGACACCACCAGCAGCGTGGCGTCGCGCCGCAGCACCACCATCCCGATCACCTTGTCGGCGCCCTCGAGCTCGATGCCCTTCACGCCGCCCGCCGTGCGGCCCATCGGGCGCACGTCGCCGGAGTGGAAGCGGATGCTCATCCCCTCGGCGGTGGCCAGGCAGATGTCGCTGTCGCCGTCGCAGATCTGCACGTCCATCAGCTCGTCGCCGTCGTCGATGCCGATGGCGCGGATGCCGGTGGAGCGCGGGTTGGCGTACTCCGCCAGCGACGTCTTCTTCACCGTCCCGTTCCGGGTGGCGAAGATGATGTACTTGTCCTCGGCGAACTCCCGCACCGCCACCGTCGCCGCCACCCGCTCGTCGGGCTTGATGCCGATGCAGTTGACCACCGGCTTGCCCCGGCTGGCGCGCCCGCCCTGCGGGATCTCGTGCACCTTGAGCCAGTACACCTGCCCGGTGTTGGTGAAGAACATCAGGTAGTCGTGCGTGCTGGCAATGAAGAGGTGCTCGATCCAGTCCTCTTCCTTGGTGGTGGCCCCCTGCAGCCCGCGCCCGCCCCGCCGCTGCCGGCGGTAGGTGCTCACCGCGATGCGCTTGATGTAGCCGGTGTGGGAAATGGTGATGACCATGTCCTCCTCGGCGATGAGGTCCTCCACCGAGAAGTCGCCCTGGTCGGCGACGATCTCGGTGCGGCGCTCGTCGCCATACTTCTTGGCCACCTCCTCCATCTCCTCCTTGAGGATCCCCATCCGCTTCGGCTTGCTGGCCAGGATGCTCTTCAGGTCCTTGATGAGCGCCCGCACCTCGGCCAGCTCCGCCTCCAGCTTCTCGATCTCGAGGCCGGTGAGCTTGGCCAGGCGCATGTTCAGGATGGCGTCGGCCTGCTTCTCGGAGAGGCCGAAGCGCTTGCGGAGCCGCGCATCCGCCTCGGGCACGTCGGCCGAGCTGCGGATGATCTCGACGACCTCGTCGATGTTGTCCACGGCGATCTTGAGGCCCTCGAGGATGTGCTCCCGGGCCTGCGCCGCGTCGAGGTCGAACTGGGTCCGGCGGACGATCACCTCGTGGCGGTGCTCGATGAACCGCTCGAGGATCTCCTTCAGGTTCATCACCTTCGGCGCGCCCTTGTCCAGGGCGAGCATGATGACGCCGAAGGTGGTCTGCATCGCCGTGTGCTTGTACAGCTGGTTCAGCACCACGTTGGGGATGGCGTCCCGCTTGAGCTGGATGACGATCCGCATGCCGTCCTTGTCGGACTCGTCATTCACCCCGTTGATGCCCTCGATCTTCTTGTCGATCACCAGCTCGGCGATCGCCTTGACCAGGTTCTCCTTGTTGACCTGGTAGGGGATCTCGGTGACCACGATCTGGCTCTTCCCGCTCGACTCCTTCTCCTCGATCTGCGCCCGCGCCCGCACCTGGATCCGGCCGCGGCCGGTCTCGTGCGCCTCCTTGATGCCGTCGCGCCCGTAGATGAACGCGCCGGTCGGGAAGTCGGGGCCCTTGATGTGCTTCCGCAGGTCGGCGATGCTCGACTCCGGCTCGTCGATCAGCGCCTGCACCGCCTTGGCCACCTCCCGCAGGTTGTGCGGCGGGATGTTGGTGGCCATGCCCACGGCGATGCCGCTCGAGCCGTTCACCAGCAGGTTCGGCACCTTGGCCGGCAGCACCGACGGCTCCTTGAGCCGGTCGTCGAAGTTGGGGACGAAGTCGACGGTGTTCTTGTCGATGTCGTCGAGCATCGTGACCGCGACGTCGGTGAGCCGCGCCTCGGTGTACCGGTACGCCGCCGCCGGGTCGCCATCGACCGAGCCGAAGTTCCCCTGGCCGTCGATGAGCGGGTAGCGGAGCGAGAAGTCCTGCACCATGCGCACCAGCGCGTCGTACACCGAGCTGTCGCCGTGCGGGTGGTACTTGCCCAGCACATCGCCCACCACCGTGGCGCTCTTCTTGTACGGGCGGCCCGGCAGCAGGCCCAGCTCGCTCATGGAATACAGGATGCGGCGATGGACCGGCTTGAGCCCGTCACGCACGTCCGGCAACGCGCGCGACACGATCACGCTCATCGAATAATTGATGAACGACTGCTGCATCTCCTCCTCGATGAGCCGAGGCAGGATGCGTTCACTCATGGATGGGCCGGTCATTACGGTCCGCTGGTGTCGGGAAAGTGCGGGCTGGCCGGAGGGGGCCAGTTGGACGGCCCGAAATATAGCCGGGGGATGCCTCGACAGGCACCCCCCGGCGTTCCCTCCAAGCCCTTTCAGGCCAAGCGCTTAGCGGCGGTCCCCGAACCGGTTCCGGTCACCCCTCCGGGGCGCGCGGGGTGCCCGGCTGCGGGGCCATCCCGGCGGCCAGCGGCGCCGCCTTCCGGGCCTGCCGCCAGGCCACGAGGTCGGCGAGGAGGGTGTGGATCACGGGGGTCACGTAGAGCGTCACCAGCTGGCTGAAAGCCAGTCCCCCCACCACCGCCAGGCCGAGTGGCCGCCGCGATTCGGCGCCCGCCCCGTGCCCCAGCGCGATCGGCAGGGTGCCGAGCAGGGCGGCCATGGTGGTCATCATGATGGGCCGGAAGCGGACCAGGGCGGCCTCGTGGATGGCCAGCGCCGGCGGTTCCCCGGCCAGTTCCCGGTCCCGGGCGTAGTCGATCATCATGATGGCGTTCTTCTTCACCAGGCCGATCAGCATCACCAGCCCCACGAACGCGTACACGCTCAGGTCCACCTGGAACGCCCACAGCGTCACCAGCGCCCCGAACCCCGCGAAGAGCACCCCCGACAGGATGGTCAGCGGGTGGATGAAGCTCTCGTACAGGATCCCCAGCACGATGTAGATCACGATGATGGCCAGGCCCAGCAGCATCAGGAGGCCGGCCTGCGCCGACTGGAAGGCCTGCGCCGTCCCCGCGAAGGCCCCGCTCACCCCCTGCGGCAGCGCCTCCGCCGCCGCCCGCTCCACCGCCGCGACCGCGCCACCCAGCGACGCGCCGGGGGCCGGGTCGAACGACAGGGTGACCGCCGGCAGCTGCCCGCTGTGGTTGACCGTGAGCGGCCCCACCGTCTCCGTGACCCGCGCCAGCGCCGTCAGCGGCACCAGGGTCCCGGCCGGGGAGCGGACGCTGATCAGCGCCATGGCGCTCAGGTCGCGCTGGTACTCGGGCAGGAGCTCGAGCATCACCCAGTACTGGTTGTTGTCGGTGTAGATCGTGGAGACCTGCCGGGCCCCGAAGGCGTCGTAGAGCGCCTGCTGCACCGCCTGCATGCTGACCCCGGTGGCCGCGGCGCGCTCCCGGTCGATCTCCACCCGGACCTGCGGGTTCTTGATCTGGAGGTCGCTGGTCACGTTGCCGAGCTCCGGCAGCGCGTCGAGGCGCGACTGCAGCAGCGCGGCGGCCCGGTAGAGCTCGTCCACGTCGGCGCCCGCCAGGGTGTACTGGTACATCGACTTGCTGCTGCGCCCGCCGATCGAGAGCACCGGCGGGTTCTGCACGAAGGCGCGCACCCCGGGAATCGCCGCCAGCTTCCGGCTCAGCGACAGCGCCACCTCGTCGGCGCTCAGGCTCCGCTCGTCGCGGTCCTTGAGGCGGATGATCAGCCGGCCCTGGTTCCCCTGCCCGCGCCCGCCGCCGAGCGCCGACATGAACCCGGCCACGTTGGGGTCCGCCGCCACGATGTCCATGGCCTGCCGCTGGTGCCGCACCATGCTCTCGAAGCTGGTCCCCTCGAGCGCCTCCACCGTGGCGCGGAGCTGGCCCTGGTCCTCCGACGGGATGAACCCCTTCGGCACCACCCCGAAGAGCCAGATGGTGGCGCCCAGCGTGGCCAGCGAGAAGGCCACCGTCAGCTTCCGCCGCGCCATGACCCAGTCCAGCGTCCGGCCATAGCCCCGCACCGCCGCCTCGTAGATCCCCTCGGTGATCCCGAACAGCCGCCCGAGCGCGCCCCGCGTCCCCTCGCCGTGGCCGGCGGTCAGGTAGCGGCTGCAGAGCATCGGCGTCAGCGTGAGCGACACCAGTCCCGAGATCAGGATGGCCAGTGACAGCGTGATGGCGAATTCCCGGAACAGCCGCCCCACCAGCTCCCCCAGGAAGAGGATGGGGATGAACACCGCCACCAGCGAGATCGTCATCGAGACGATCGTGAAGCCGATCTCCTGGGCCCCGTCGAGCGCCGCCTGCAGCCGCGTCTTCCCCATCTCCATGTGGCGCACGATGTTCTCGAGCATCACGATGGCGTCGTCCACCACGAAGCCCACCGCGAGCGTCAGCGCCATCAGCGACAGGTTGTTCAGGCTGAAGCCCAGCAGCGACATCCCCGCGAAGGTCCCCACCAGCGACAGCGGCAGCGCCAGGCTCGGGATCACCGTGGCGGAGACGTTGCGCAGGAACACGAAGATGACCATCACCACCAGGGCCAGCGTGAGGTACAGCGTGAACTTCACGTCGTCCACCGACTCGCGGATGGAGAGCGAGCGGTCGTAGATGGTCTGCACCTGCACCGAGGGCGGCAGGGCGCGCTGCAGGTCCGTCATCACCCCGCGCACCCGCTCCGCCACCTCCACGGTGTTGGTGCCGGGCTGGCGCTGGATGGCCAGCACGATGCCGCGGGTGCCGGAGTACCAGGCCGCGGCCTTGGTGTCCTGCACGCTGTCGATCACCCGGCCCAGGTCGGCCAGGCGCACGGGGCTGCCGTCCCGCCACGCCACGATGAGGGGCTGGAAGGCCTCGGCGTTCCGGAGCTGGCCGTCGGACTCGACCGCGTAGGCGCGGTCGGTGCCCCAGAGGATGCCGGTGGGGAGGTTCACGTTGTTGGCGCGGATCGCCGTCACCACCTCGTCGATGCCGATCTTCCGCGCCGCGAGCGCCTGCGGGTCGAGCTGGATCCGCACCGCGTACTTCTGCGACCCGTACACCGACACCTGTGCCACGCCGCTCACCGTGGCCAGCCGCTGCCCGATCAGCGTCTGCCCGTACTCGTCCAGCGCCGAGAGCGGCAGCACCGGGCTGGTGAGCGCATAGAGCAGGATGGGCGCGGCGGAGGGGTCCACCTTCCGGTACGAGGGCGGCGTGAGGTCGGAGGGCAGCGTGCGCTGCGCCTGCGCGATGGCCGCCTGCACGTCCGCCGCCGCCGCGTCGATGTCCCGGTCCAGCGCAAACTGCAGCGTGATGTCGGTGCTCCCCTGCCCGCTGGCCGAGGTGATGGCGTCGATGCCGGCGATGGTGGAGAACTGCTTCTCGAGCGGGGTCGCCACCGACGCGGCCATGGTCTCGGGACTCGCGCCCGCGAGCCCGGCGCTCACCGTGATGGTGGGATAGTCCACCGCCGGCAGGTCGGCCACCGGCAGGTCGCGGTAGGCCACCAGCCCGAAGACGAGCAGGGCCGCCATGACCAGCGTGGTCATGACGGGGCGGCGGATCCACGGGCCGGAGACGTTCACGGCACCTCTCCCGTCGGCTTCACTTCCGTGACCGCCGCGCCATCCGTCAGGCGGAGCTGGCCGTCAGTCACCACCCGGTCTCCCGGCTGCACCTCGCCCTGCACCACCGCCAGCGAGTCGTCGCTCCGCATCACGCGCACCCGCCGGAGCGTCGCCCGCTGCTCGGCCGTCACCACGAAGAGGGAGGCGCCCTGCTGCCCGGTGATCACCGCCGCGCGCGGCACCACCAGCACCCCGCGCTCCGTGGCCAGCTCCAGCGCCACCCGCACCAGGCCGCCCGGCCAGAGCCGCTCGTCCTTGTTCGGGAAGGTGGCCTTGAGCGCCACCGTGCCCGTCAGCGTGTCCACCGCGTTGTCGAGGAAGGCCAGCGTGCCGTCGGTGATGGCCACGCTGTCGCCCACCGGCAGCGCCCGCACCGGCAGCGCCCCGCCCGCCCGCGAGCCGCGGAGCCGCGCCAGGTAGGTGGCCGGCACCGCGAAGCGCACCGACACCGGCGTCACCTGGTTCAGCACCACCAGCGGCTGGCCGCTGCTGGCCCGCGCCAGGTTCCCCTCCCGCACCAGCACGGCGCCCGCCCGCCCGCTGAAGGGGGCGCGGATGGTGGCGTACTGGAGATCGAGCTGGGCGGCCTCGAGGGAGGCGGAATCGGCCTGGAGGGTGGCCGTCAGGGCGGACTCGCCGGCCTTGGCCTGGTCCAGCTCCTGGGTGGTGGCGTAGTTCTGCTGCGCCAGCTGCTCCATCCGTTCCCGCTCGCGGCGCGCGTTGGTGAGCTGGGCCAGGTCCCGCGCCAGCACCGCGCGGCGCTGCTCCACCGCCGCGGCGTAGGGCCGGGGATCGAGCTGGAACAGGACCTGGCCCTCACGGACCAGGTCGCCTTCCTGGAATCCCACCCGGAGCACCGTGCCGGTGACCTGCGCCTGAATCTCGGCCATCCGGATCGGCTCCACGGTGCCGGTGGCCTGCAGGATGAGGGGAAGGTCGCGCTGCTCGACGGCGCCGAGGCGGACCGGGACCGGCGGCGCCGACCCACCCTTCTGGGCCCCCTTGCACGCGGCGAGGGGAAGAAGGGCCAGCAGCAGCAGCGCGGGAGTCGGAGAAGTGAAGCGAAGGCTCATGAGTATCGAATCATACGCGGACTACCGCGCGAACGCTGCACGGACCATCCCGAGCGCCACGGCGCGTTCCACCTGGATCAAATCGCTATAGGGGGCCAAACCACTCGGCGTTGTGGGACAACGACTTAGCTCCTGCCGGCACCGGGCACCGCTCCTGCCCATTGGGTGGGCCAGTGAAGGACCTCAACCCTCGACAGCCCAGGAGTGACCGATGCGCCGCTTCACCCGCTTCCTCGCCGCCGTTGCCATTGCCGGGGTCCCGGCGCTGGCCGCCTGCTCCGACGCCACCAGCCCCTCGAGCCCCCTCGGCGTGGCCCTCTCGGTGGGCCAGCTCGACAGCACCATTGCTACGGGTCCCACCCGGATCGAGATCCAGCTCCCCGCCGGCTCCATGAACGCCCGCGAGGTGCACGTCGAGGCCGAGGACATGGAGGAGAAGATCACCAGCACCATCACCGCCATCGACCCCGTGGCCGGCACCGTGACGCTCGAGCTCGGCGGCCTGGTGGTGGGCTACACCGACGGCACCCGCTTCCGGACGCGCTCGGAGAGCCACGCCACCCGCGCCGCCTTCGAGACGGCCGTGGCCAGCGCCCTGGCCGCCGGCGGCACCCCCGCCGTCGAGGCGCGCCGCAACGCGCCGGCCCAGCCCCAGGACCCGACCGACCCGACCTTCACGGCCACCGACCTCCGCCTGGCCGACCGCAACCGCGGGAACAAGCTGGAGGTGTACGTTGACGCCGACAACTACTCCACCGCCCGTCACGGCGCCGGTGCTGGCCACGCTCACCGTCTTCAACCTGGCCGTGAACATCACCGACGCCACCCAGCTCTCCGACGACGACCAGCCCGGCCAGGGCGACGGCCCCGAGGGCGAGTTCGAGGGCATGGTGGCGAGCGTGGACAGCGTCACCGGCACCATCACCCTGGTGGACGGCCGCATCATCAACGCCGGCGCCGCCACCTTCGAGACCGGCAGCGACTTCACCACCCTCGGCGCCATGGCGGTGGCCGTGGCCGCCGGCAGCCCGGTGAAGGTGGAGGGCAACGGCACCGTCGCCAGCGCCGGCCCCCCGATGGTGATCGACGCCAGCTCCATCAAGCCCGAGTCCGAGGACGAGGACGAGAGCGGGGACGACAACGGCGGCGGGAGCGGCAACAGCGGCTCCGGCGGGAACGGCGGCAACGACGACGGCCCCAACCACACCTGAGCCATTGCCAACCGGCTGCAACGGATGAAACGTCAGGGCGCCTCCTTCGGGGGGCGCCCTTTCTTCTTAATGGCGGGTTCCCGGCCAGCGGGCCGGAGCAACCCTTTCCCGACCGGCCGCGTCAGAGGGGTGCCAGTTGGGACGGACCGTCAGCCAGACCCCCAGGGGATAGTGAACGAACGCGACCTGATCGCCCGGGTCCTCTCCGGAGACCCGTCAGCGGAGCGCCAGCTCTACGACCGCTACGTGGACCAGGTATGGCGCATGGCCTACCGGTTTGCCGGCGACTCGGAGCGCGCGGCCGAGTGGACCCAGGACACGTTCGTCCGGGTGTTCCAGCGGCTCGGGGAGTTCCGGGGCGAGGCGCGGCTCGGGACGTGGATCGGGAGCATCACCATCTCGATCGCGCTCACGGGACTCCGCCAGGGGAAGCGCCGGGCCGAGCGCGAGGTGCCGCTCGAGGACGACCTGCCCCACCCGGCGCCCAGCCGTCCCCGCGTGGACGGCGAGCTCCGGCAGAAGCTGGCCCAGGCCATCGAGAACCTGGCCGACGGCTATCGCTCGGTGTTCGTGCTGCACGATGTCGAGGGCTACACCCACGAGGAGATCGCCCAGATGCTGGGGGTCACCGCCGGGACCTCGAAGGCCCAGCTGCACCGGGCCCGCGGCAAGCTGCGTGAGGCGCTCGGCGCCTACGCCTGACAGATGAGAGAGCCACCCATGTCCGACGACCCGCTCGAGGAGCCCCTCCGCTCCATGGCGACCGACTACCACCAGGCCCCCGCGCCCGACCGGGACGCGATGTGGGCCGCCATCCAGGCCCGCCGCGCGGCCGAAGCGCCGACGGCGGCGGCCCCCGTGGTCCCGCTGCGCCGGCCGCGCGCGCTGCCGCGCTGGGCGGTGCCCGTGGGGATGGCGGCGCTGCTGGCCCTGGCCTTCGGGCTGGGCCGGCTGAGCCGCGACGGCGAGGTGGGGACCAAGGCGGTGGCCACGAACGACAATCCCGCCACGCCCAGCCGCGCCAAGCGCGACGCGCTGGTGCACCAGGCGGCGGCAGTGGAATACCTCGGCACGGTGGAGGTGTTCCTGACCGACCTGCCCCAGGCGGTGAAGGAAAAGGGAAGGAAGGAAGAGGTGTCCGACCAGGCCCGTCGGCTCCTCGCGACGACCCGGCTCCTCCTCGACACGCCCGCCGGTGACGACCGGCGGATGCGGCCGCTGCTCGAGGACCTGGAGCTGGTGCTGGCCGAGATCGCGCAGCTGCCGGCGGAGCCGGCGGGGCAGCTCGATCTCATCACCCAAGGCCTCGACCAGCGGGGGACGCTCACCCAGCTGCGCTCGAAGGTGTCCGCGGGCCCCATGCCCGCGCTCAATCAAGGAGAGCTGTGATGATCCGCTGGATGCTCGGTTCCGTGGCCGCGCTCGCGCTGGCGAGCGCCACCCCGTGGGGCCAGGACACGCTGCCGCACGCCGCGCCGCGCTTCGCCGTCGAGGCGCCGGCCTCCTGGCTGCCCGATGACCCCGCCGACTCGCTCTACCGCGCCGGCCGCGACGCGCTCAACCGCCGGCAGTACCGGAAGGCCGCCGAGCTCTTCGCCCAGGTCTCGAGCAGGTATCCGCGCTCGGGCTACGCCGGTGACGCGCTCTACTGGGAGGCCTTCGCCCTCTATCGCGCCGACGACCTGCGCACCTCGCTGGCCCGCCTCGACGACCAGAAGCGCCGCTACCCGAGCGCCGCCACCGCCGGCGACGCCGCCGCCCTGGCCACCCGTGTCCGCGGCGAGCTGGCCCGGCGCGGCGACGCGGGGATGGCCGCCGATCTCGTGGGCGAGGCCGAGGACATCGCGGCCACCTCCCCGGGTGAGAGCCGCGGCGGCCGGGCCGGGAGCCGCAATGGCCTGACCACCGCGCGGGGCAGCGCCGACATGGCGCACGGCGACCGCTGCGACGAGGACAGCGACGTGAAGGTCATGGCGCTCAACGCCGTCATGCAGATGGACGCCGACCGCGCCATGCCGCTCCTCACGCGCGTCCTCGCCAAGCGCGACGCCGCGTCCGCCTGCCTCCGCCGCAAGGCCGTCTTCCTGGTGGCGCAGCAGCGCACCGACAGCACGGCCACCATCCTCATGCGCGCCGTGCGGGACGACCCCGATCCCGAGGTGCGCGAGCAGGCCGTCTTCTGGCTGAGCCAGGTGCCGGGCCCCCGCACGGTGGCGCTGCTCGACTCCCTGGTCCGCTTCTCCAACGACGAGGCCATCCAGGACAAGGCGGTCTTTGCCCTGTCGCAGGAGGGCAGCGACCAGGCCCAGGCCGCACTCCGGGCCCTGGCCGAGCGGAACGACGCGCCGCGGGAGGCGCGCGAGCGGGCCATCTTCTGGCTGGGCCAGTCGCGGAACGGCGGGCCGGCGTACCTGCGGCAGCTGTACCCGAAGCTGGCCGACGAGGGCCTCAAGGAGCGCCTCATCTTCGGCATCGCGCAGTCGAACGAGGCGGCCGACCGGCAGTGGCTGCTCGACCTGGTGCGGAACGGCAGCGAGGACGTCGAGCTCCGGAAGCGGGCGCTCTTCTGGGTGGCGCAGTCGGCCGACCTCGCGCAGCTCGACGCGCTCTACAAGAGCCTGACCGACGGCGAGCTCAAGGAGCAGATCATCTTCGGCTTCGCGCAGCGGAAGGACCCGGCGGCGGTGGACCGGCTCATCACCATCGCCAAGACCGACAAGGACCCGGAGCTCCGCAAGAAGGCGCTCTTCTGGCTGGGCCAGTCGCGCGACCCGCGCGCGGTGGACGTCCTCGAGCAGTTCCTGAACGAGTAGGAGGCTTCCATGCAGATCCAGATCCTGGGCGCGGCACTGACCGCCGCGCTCATCGCGGTGCCGCGGCTCGTCGATCCCACGCTGGCCGTGCAGGTGGCGGAGGTGCGCGACGGCACCGTGCGGCTGAGCTACACGGCGCGCGAGGGCGTGTGCGGCAACGGCGAGAACATCAGCACCTCGCGCGGCCGGCGGAATGAATGGCAATCGGATTGCCAGGACGGCCCGGTGCGGCTGGTCCTGGAGCGGCGCGGGGGGAAGACCACGCACATCCGCGCCTACGTCGGCGGCCAGTGGCGCGGCTCGGCCACCCGCGACCTGGGCCAGGTCCCCGCCGCCGAGGCCGGCAAGTACCTCCTCTGGCTGGCGGAGCAGGACGAGCCCGCGGCGGACGACGCGATCTTCCCCGCCACGATTGCCGACAGCACCGAGGCGTGGCCCACGCTGCTCCGCATCGCCAAGAGCAGCCAGGCCACCACCAAGGCCCGCAAGGCCGCCATCTTCTGGGTGGGCCAGGCCGCGGCCGACGAAGCCACCAAGGGCCTCGACGACCTGGCCAACGACAACGACCAGAACCGTGAGGTCCGCGAGAGCGCCCTCTTCGCCCTCTCCCAGCAGCCCGCCAGCAAGGGCATCCCCGCGCTCATCCGGGTGGCGAAGACCAGCAAGGACCCCAAGCTCCGCCGCACCGCGCTCTTCTGGCTGGGCCAGAGCGAGGATCCGGCGGCGATCCGGCTGTTCGAGGAGATCCTGACCAACTAGCCCCACCTCCCAGCCATTCCCGCGCGCCCTTGGTCGCGCCACGTACGTAGGGGCCGAATATATTCGGCCCTTACGGACGTTTAGCGGGCATCGTCGGGAAAGGCGAGATCGTCGGACGCGACGATTTTTTCGCGGGGAAGGCGCGGCGCGGAGGACGCGATCCGGCGCATTGCGACGGGTCAATCAACCCAATGTGCGGGATTGAGCGCGATGTAGCGGTCCACATACCACCAGGCCCGCGGGTCCCGGATGATCCGATCGTAGAACGAACGCTGCCAGAGATTGCCCTCGAGATCGATCCCCTCCCGCCGGACCTCCCGTGTCACCCCAGCCTTGAAATCCCGCACCACGTGCGACAGCGAACGCCCTGCCCTTGGCAGGGCGAGAACCCCGTGCACGTGATCCGGCATCACCACGAACCGCCCTAGCCCGGCACCTGGGAGGTGCTCGGCGATGGCCAGCCAGCAGCGCTCCACGACGCGACCGATCGGGCTCAGGGTCACCACACCCGCATCGATCCGGCTCAGGACGCGCCGGCGCTCCGCGGTGACCATCGTGACGAAGTAGGGCACGGGGCTGCGATAGTCCCAGCCACGCAGGCGTGGGGCTGGCTGACGGTGGCGGGGCGGCGCGCTTGCCATCCGCACAATGTGGGATCGGTGCGCGCCGAAGTGCGTATCCGGCTGACGCGGCTAGGACGGGAAAAACGCGCCGTGGGGGAACGGGGAATCGAGATCGTATCACGACGCACGCGACGTTTCGCGCGGGATTCACGTCGAAATCACGACGAACGTGACGTTTCGCGTGGGATTCGCGTCCGTAGGGGCCGAATATATTCGGCCCCTACATACGTGGGGGTTAGGGGATCGTGGGTGGTGAGATGATCGTGGGGATGAGAGTCGTCGGCGTAACGACGGGGCGGGAGCTGCGCGCGAGGAGCGCCGGAAGGACGAAGAGCGCTCCGACGGTGCCGGCGATGGTCCCCCCACCAGCGCCAGCGCAATCGCCCCGAAGAGATCATCGACGCCCGTCCCCACCGCCAGCGGCAGCGGACTCGCCAGCGTCGTGAGCGTGATCAGCGCGATCATCCCCGCCCGGTCCCGGCACGCCGCGATCACCTGCGCCGGCGTGGCGCGGCGGCCCGGCGCCGCGCGCCGCCGCTCCAGCACCCCATCCACCAGCAGGATGGCCTGGTTCACGGCGAGGCCGATCACCAGGATCACCCCCACCGCCGCCTCCCGCGTGAACGCCCCGCCCGTCGCGAAGAACGCCACCACCACGCCGGCCAGCGCGATCGGCAGCGACAGGAACACCATCGCCGCACCCCACGCCGAGTCGAAGACCATCGCCACGGCGAGCACCACCAATGCCAGCCCCACGGCAAAGACCAGCCAGAGGCCCTGCTGGCTCTCGTCGTCTCGCCAGCCGAAGTACTCGTCGCTCACCGTGTAGCCGGGCGGCACGCTGATCGAGCGCATGAACGCCTCGTGCGTCCGGTTGGCCAGCTTGGCCGGGCCGCGGAAGTCGTACGAGAGGATGCGGACGTATTGCTGGTCCTCCCGGCTGATGCGCGACAGCGCCTCCCGCTCGCTGAGCGATGCGAGGTCGCCCACGTGCACCGGGGCGCCGCCGCTGGCCGGGACCTGCGCCGCGCGCAGCTGGTCCAGCGTGCGCTCGCGCGCGCCCTCGGTCTTGAGCGAGAGCCACAGCTCCTCGTCCCCCAGGATGAAGCGCTGCCGGCCGGCGGCGCCGCCCACCTCGCGCGCCACCTGGTCGGCGAACGCCTCACTGGTGATCCCGTAGCTCGCGAGCACCTCGCGGTTGGGCTCCAGCGTGATGTCCCGCGCCTTCTCCCCGCCGCCCCAGAAGCCGGCCGCGTTGATGTCGACGCTCCGCACCCGCTGGATCTGCTCCAGCCGCCGCTTCATGTCGAGCGCCAGCTCCTCGACGCCCTTGAACGAGTAACCCAGGATCTTCACCCGGAAGCTCTGCAGGCTCACGCCCCGCCGCCATTGGCGAATCCCGGCCCGTACCCCTGCACCGACACCGCCGCGCCGCCGATGAGCGTGGCGCGAATCGTCAGCTCCTCCTGCAGCTGGTACGGCAGCACCGACTTGGCGGCCGCGTCGGTGAAGAGCACACGCACGTAGCCCGCGTCAGGCGTGCCCTGCGCCTCCACCCGCTCCACCCCCGGGATCCCCACCACGAACTTCTCCAGCTCGGCCACGCTCCGGTCCACATTCTCTGGATTGGAGCCGCTCGGGAACTCCACCCGCGCCGAGAGCGTGGTGCGCTGCCCCCACCAGCCGCTGAAGCTCGAGCGCGGCACCTTGGCGTAGGCGAGCCACGCGAGCCCGCCCAGCACCAGCGTCGTGACTGAGAGCGTGGCCCAGCGCCAGCGCACCAGCCGGATCACCGTCCGCGTGTACGCGCGCTCCACCCGCGGCCACCGCACCCGGTGCATCCCGTGCCCGCGCCCGATGGCCGGCAGCAGCACCACCGACGTGAGGATGGAGCAGCCCAGCGCCAGCGCAAACGCCGTCGCGAACGGCACGAACGCGGCGCGCGTGTCGCCCTGCAGATACAGGAAGGGGAAGAGCACCACCGCCGTGGTCAGCGTGGAGCCCAGCACCGCGGGCAGGATCTTCCGCGCCGACTCGGCCCGCGCCGCCGCCGTGTCAGGCACCGTGCGGAACCGGTCCACCACCACCAGCCCGTTCTGCACCAGGATCCCGACGCCCATGCCGAGCCCGGCGAGCGTGAGCAGGTTGGCGGGAATGCCGAGGAGATAGAGGCCCGAGCGTGGTCCGGCGATCGCCACGCAGGCGCTGAGCAGCACCAGCAGCACCGCGCCCGGCGCCTGCAGGGTCAGCGCCAGCACCAGCAGCACCCCGCCGATGGCCATGGCGCCGCGCCGCGCGAGGTCGTCGAGCTGGGTGGCGAGCCGATCGCTCTCGTCCGCCATGACCTCGAAGCGGACGCCGGGCGGGAGCTTCGGGGTGAGTTCGTCGAGCGCGGCGTGGACGGCAGTGGCGGTCTTGATGGCGTCGGCGCCGGGGAGGCGCGCCACCCGGAGCATCACGGCGGGGCGGCCGTTGACGCGGAAGAAGCGGTCCTGGTTGTCCTCCTCGCGCCGGATCGTGGCCAGCTCGTCGAGGCGGTGGATCTTGCCGCCGGCGCCGGGCACGGGCAGGGCGCCCAGAGCCTCGAGCGCGTCCGGAACGTCGCGGAGCACCACGCGGCGCTCGCTGGCACCCGCCCGCTCCACGCCGAGCGCCTCCACGGCGCGCGCCCCGGCCAGCACCTCCCGGAGCCGCGTCGGCGGCACCCCGAGCTGCCGGAGCTTCTCCGGCTGGTACGCCACGCTCACGCCCACGATGGCGCCGCCCATCGCATCCACCCCCGACACCCCGGGCACCGCCGCCAGCCTCGGCTTCACCAGCCGGTCCACCAGTTCGGCCAGGGTCCCGGCCGTGTACGGCCCGTACACCGTGTAGCTGACGAGCGGCTCCTCCTCGAGCCCCTCCGGCACGTAGTTGCTCACCGCGAGCCCGCTGGCCCCCGGCGGGAACTCCTTCCGGAGCAGCTCCAGCCGCTCGAGGATGCCGAGCCGCGCCAGCTGCACGCTGGTGCCGGGCTCGAGCTCCACGTCGAGCGACACGTAGCCCTCGCCCGACTCGCTCTCCACCCGCTCCACCCCGCGGACCGACTGGATCGCCTCCTCGATGGGGCTGCCGACCCAGGTCTCGACCAGCTCGGCGCTGGCCCCCGGCCAGCTCATCGCCACCCGGAGTCTCGGCAGCTCCACGGTGGGCCGCGTGGCGAGGGGCAGGCGCATGAGCGCCACCGCTCCCGCCAGGAGCACGGCGACACTCGCCGCCCAGATGACGGCCGGCCGCCGCGCCGACCAGGCGATCACTCGGCCACCGCGGCGGCCGCCACCGGCGCCTTCATCGCCGCGCGCCGCTCCTGCCACGCCTCCACCACCGCGTACGCCGTCGGCAGCAGGAAGAACGTCACCAGCGTCGCCGTGATGGAGCCGCCGATGACCCCGGCCGCGAGCGGCTGGTACAGCTCCCCGCCGCTCCCGATGCCGAAGACGAGCGGCAGCACGCCCACGATGGTGGTGAGCGACGTCATCGCGATGGCGCGGAGCCGCTGGCGCCCGCCCCGCATGATGGCGTCGCGGATGGAGCACCCCTCCTCGCGGAAGCGGCGGATGGCGTCGAGCTTGACCACCGCGTCGTTGTCCGCGAGGCCGATCATCACCACCATGCCGATCAGGGACACGGCGTTGAGGCTCTGCCCCGTGAGCCACAGCACCGCGATGCCACCCACCGCCGCGAGCGGCACCGTGAGCATCACGATGAGCGGCGTCGTGAAGCTGGCGAACTCCCCGGCCAGTACCAGGAACACGAGCGCCACCGACAAGAGCGCCACGACACCCATCTCCCCGAGCGTCCGTCGCTGCTCCAGGTCGGCGCCGCCGATGCTCCACGTGAGGCCGGCGGGCATCGCAACGCCGGCGAGCGCGGCCTCGATCCGCTCCACTGCTCTTGCCGTGCCGCCGCGTTCCACCGCGGCCTCCACCACCTGCACCGGCCGCTGGTTGACGCGCACCACCTCCACCGGGTCCTGCACCTCCTTGACCGAGACGAGCTGCCCCACCGGCACGCCGCGCACCGTGGCGGCGAGGGCCGTGGCGAGATCCTCGTTGGCGTTGCCGGCGTAGCGCACGCGGATGGGCGTGCGCCGGTCCGTCTCCCGCAGCTCGCTCGCCTCGACGCCGCCGAGGCCGCCGGCGATGGTGCTGGCCACCTCGTCCGTGGTGAGGCCGCGCAGCGTGATGCGCTCCCGCTCGAGCGCGAGTTCGATGACGGGCTGGGTGCCGGCGTAGGCGTCGCGCACGTCGGTGAGGCCCTCCACCTTCGCGAGCCGTGCCCGCGCGTCCGCGGCGAAGCGCGCGGCGGTGGCGCGGTCGGGCGCGCTCACCTCGAGGCGCATGAGCCGCCCCTCGCGCCCGATGAGCGAGCCGAACTCCGACTGGCCCGCGAGGTCGAGCGCCAGCGCGCCTGCCGCCAGGTCCGGCACCCGCGCCCGAAGCGAATCGGCAAACGCGCGCGCCGCCATCCCGTCAGGCACCGGCAGCAGAAGCTGCGCGTACGACGCGCCCCCCGCATCCGCCCCGGCCACCAACTCCTCATCCGTCGCCGAGCCGATGCGGGCGTAGGTGCCCGCGGAGCCGAGCGCCTGGGCGGCCGCCTCCACGCGCGCCGCCTGCCGAGCCGTCTCCTCGATGGCCGTCCCCTCGGGCAGCCGGAGCGTGGCGATGGCCGTGCCCTCGTCCACCTGCGGCAGGATCTCCCGCGGCAGCCGCGCGAACATCCACGCGGCCATGAGCGTCATGGCGAGCGCCGAGGCGAACACCGTCCTGGGCCGGGTGAGCGACCAGTCCATCCCCGCCTCGTACCAGTGCACCAGCCGCGCACCGATCTGCGCGAGCCACGCCCGCACGGCGCCCGACGCGCCCCGGGCCGGCAGCGTCCCGTCAGCTCCATCCCCCCGCCGCCCCGCCAGCATCACCGGCATGAGCGTGAGCGCCAGCACCAGCGACGCCATCAGCGACGTCACCACCGACAGCGCCAGGTCCCGGAACAGCGCCGCCGCGAGCCCGCGCACGAAGACGATGGGCCCGAACACCAGCACCGTCGTCAGCATTCCCGCCGTGAGCGGGCCCGCCACGCTGGTGGCGCCCTCGAGCGCCGCCGCGAAGCGGCCCATCCCCTCCTCCCGCAACCGCCCCGTGGTCTCCGCCACCACGATGGCCTGGTCCACGAGGAGGCCCACGCCGAGCGCCAGGCCGCCGAGCGAGAGCACGTTGATGGTGACGCCCATGAGCTGCAGCAGCGTGAGCGACACCAGCACCGACAGCGGCACGATGAGCCCGATGGCCAGGGCGCTCCGCCAGTCGTCGAGGAAGAGCAGGATCACCAGGAGACAGAGCACTCCGCCCAGCATGATTTCCTGCAGCAGGTTGGAGAGCGCGTCGTTGACGAACCGCGCCTGCGCGGCGATCACCGTCAGCTTCAGGTCGGGAAACTCCGTCCGGAGCCCGGCCAGCGCCTCCTCCATTCCCTGCGTCACCGCCACGGTGTTGGAGCCGGCGTCCTTGTAGACCACGAGCCCGATGCCCGGCTTGCCGTCGAGCCGCGTGAGCGTCCGCGGGTCGGCCGAGGCGAGGGTCACCGTCGCGAGGTCGCGGAGCCGCACCAGCGAGCCGGTGGCGCCGGTGGTGCCCACGGGATGGCGCCGAACTCGTCCACGCTCCGGCTCCGTCAGCGCCCGCACCGAGAAGCGGAACTGCCCCCGCCGGATGGTGCCGCCGGGCGCCGCGGCGTTGGCGGCCTTCACCGCCGTCACCACGTCGCCGGGGTGAGGCCGAGGCGCGCAGCCGATCTGGATCCAGCGCCACCCGGATCTCGTCCTCCGGCACGCCCGTCACCGCCACGCTCGCCACGCCGTCCAGCTGCTCCAGCCGCCGCGCCAGCACCTGCTCGGCCAGGCGCGCCGTGGCGCGCAGGTCCTGCGGCCCGCTCACGCCGAGGACGGCAATGGGCCGCTGGCCGGGATCGCTGGTGAGGAGCGTCGGCCGCTCCGCCGTCTCCGGCAGCCGCGAGCGCGCGTTGTCGAGCCGCTCGCGCACCGTGAGCACCGTGCCCGCCATGTCGGTGCCCCACGCGAAGCGCGCAGTGGTGGTCACCTCCCCGTTCCGGCTCACGGAGCGGAGCTCCACCAGGCCCGGCGTCGCGGCGATCGCTTCTTCCACCACCTCCGCCACGAACCGCGACGCCTCGGTGGAGGCGGCGCCCGGGTAGAGCGTGCGGATGGTGAGGACGGGAAGCGTGACGTCGGGGAGGAGCGAGACCGGCAGGCGCCCGAGCGAGACACTGCCGAGCAGCACGAGCGCCAGCACGGCGGCGAGAGTGGTCACCGGACGCTTGAGCGCCGCACCGACTATGCCCATGCAACGCTCCCCGTAACGGCGGAGCTACGCTCCGCCGTCTCGATCTCAAGGTCCTGACTGGCGTGACTCATGACAACGTCTCGATGCCGGGGATCGAGTCGGGCGGAGCGTGGCTCCGCCGCTGCGAGTGCGTCGGACGGACAGGGGGCGCTAGCGCTGCGCCCGCTCGGCCGCGTTCACGACCCGCACCGGCGCATCATGCGTCAGCGTCAGGTGCCCCTCCACCAGCACCGTGTCCCCCGCCACCACCGGGATCGCCCCCGTGGAGCTGTCGGGCAGCACCTCGGTCTCGGCGCCGTTGCTCTTCCCGGGCACGATGTACACCCACTGCGCCCGCCCCTCCTTCGCCACGAACACCAGCGGCCGCCCATCGCGCTCGATGACGGCGCGCGCGGGCACCAGGGTCCGGTCGGGGAGGCGCGAGGCCTCGAGCTTGAGGTCGGTGTACATGCCGGGCTTGAGCCGCCCGTAAGCGCTCGCGGCGATGACCACGCGGTAAGCGCGCGCCACCGTGTCCACGAGCGGCAGCACCGCCACGATGCGCCCTTCACCGGCCTGCCCGCGAGCGCGCGGGCGCCGAGATGAAGGCGTCGCCGCCCACCTTGATGAGGGGGGAGGTCGTGCTCGAGGACCTGCGCCTCGATGCGGAGGTTGGTGACGTCCACCATGGTGACGAGGCGCCGTAAGCACTCACCCACGAGCCTACGGCCACGTCCACCCGCTCGATGACGCCGTCGAACGGCGCCGTGATTACCGAGCGCTCCCGCTCGAGCTCGGCGCGCTCGAGCCGCACCTGCGCGCCCGGCACGCCGGAGAGGTGAGCGCGTTCTGCCGCCGCTCTTCTTCCTGCCCGGGGCCGAGGAGAATGGAGTCGCTCGCCAGGTTGCCGCGGTACTTGATGCGCGCTTCCGCCAGCGCCGCCTCGGCCTCGCGCACGGCGAGGTCGAAGGGGCGCTGGTCGAGCTTCACCAGCACGTCACCCTTCTTCACGGCCTGGCCGGGCCGCACGCGCACCTCGTCCACGGTGCCGTTGGTCTCGGCGCGGAGGTCGGCCACGGCGTCGCTCCGGACCTGGCCGGTGGTGGTGACGGAGAGGACCAGGTCCCCGCGGCGCACGGGGGCGCCGGCGACGGGGAGGGTCATGGTGCTCGACCCCGCGGCCTCGCCCTCCGCCGGCGCCTCACCCGCGGCCGTCTCGGCATCGGCCGCCTTGCCCTTGCAGGCGAGGGGGCCGAGGAGGAGCGCGGCCAGGGTGAGCGTGGCGCGGCCCGCGCGGGGAAGCTGCGGCCAACCGGGGGTCATGCGGCGTCCTGTGGTGAGGCGGTTCGGGGGCAGGATGCCCCGGCGGTGTCCAAGGTCGCAAGATGCCTTCATGGGAGGCGGCCCGGCGACGTTTCAGAAGCTACGGCTGCGATACGGACCGTCTACCCTCAGGGTCGCCGCGACAGTGCTGGCCGCCGGTACCGCTCCAGCCGAATCACGTCGTCTTCATCGGTCCACGTCGCGTACACCCACCGCCCCGTCACCGCGACGATGCGCCGTCCCACCGGCAGCCGCACCTCCCACTGCCCGCCCGCCGGGGTAACGACGTCGTACCGAACCATCGCGTCCCCCGCGCGCTGCAGCCAGAACTCCTCCTCGTCAGTGAGGATCAGGCTCCGCGGCTCGAAGGGGTTCTTGGTGGGCGCCCAGTCGGTGGGCCGCGGCGGGTGGTGCCAGACCAGGCACTTGGGGTCGTTACAGGTGAAGGTGCCGATGCTGTCGCCCTGGTGGGTGGCCCACCACGCGTCCTGCTCGGCCTCGGTGACGGCTACGCGCTCGCGGGTGATGGGCGGCGAGCGCCGCTCGAGGCGGCCCGCGCGGTACCAGTCCACGGTGTAGCCGGCGCCGCGCACCACGGCGACCAGCCCGGCGCGATTCACCGCCCAGTCGTCCTGCGTGCCAAAGGGCAGGTCGCGGCTGTGGCCGCCGGGCGCCTCACTGACCAGGCTGAGCTGCTGGCGGCGGGGCGGCGGCAGCCGGAGCCATGCCACCGTGTCGAGGACCTGCGCGGCCGCGTGGAGCCGGAGCGCAGGAACGGAATCGTCGTCGCGCGGCCGGGACCGCGCCCCCGCGTTCAGCCCCTCCCCACCACCCCGGTAGCGCTCCAGCGTCTCCTCGTAGTACACCGCGCCCGCCAGGTCCACGCCGCGCACGCGGAAGGCGGCGGCGCGGCGGACGGTGAAGTCGCGGGCGTACCGCAGGACGGGCGAGAAGACCGTGAACCGCTGGGTCTGGCCATCCACCACCACGATCGAGTCGGCGGCGCCCCGGTAGATCTTCGACGGGAGCCGGAAGTCCCCTGGCCCGTCTCCGGCCGGCGCGGCCCGGGCCGTCCGGCCGCCCGCCACCGGCACCGGCACCGTCCAGAGGATCCCCTCCCGCGGATCCGACACCAGCAGCGTCTCCGCCGTCAGCTCCACGAGCCCGCCCACCCGCGTGAACTCGGCGGCCGGGATCGGCGTGGCCCCCGAGAGCACGACCACCGGCGGCGCCTGCGCTGCGAGCGGGCCCGAGGCCACGAGGCAGGTGCCGAGCAGGGCAGCGCGGGACGGCCTCACGGCGCCCGCCGTCAGACCTCCGATCATCGGGCGGGCACCAGGTACCGCACCAGCACCGGCACCTCATCCGCATCCAGGGACGTCCCGATCACCCGTCCCGCATCCACGCCCCGCACCGACACGCGGAGCGGCACCGCCACCCGCTGCCGGAGCGCGCCGGACGGATCGTACCGGTGGTACACCGCGACCGAGTCCCCATCTGCCACCGCCAGCCGAAGCCAGAGCGTGCCGTCGTCCTCGAGCGCGGCGCCCTGCACCGGGGCCTTGAAGCGCGGACGATAGAGCTTCGCCACCAGCGAATCGCGGAGCCAGGGCGGGCCATGGGGCTGGCCGATCAGCACCGCGAGGGCGCTGTCCACGCTCCGTGCCGAGAGAGGCCGCGGTTGCACGGGAACGGCGAGTCGGCGCGTGGCGCCCGTCCGGAGGTCGCGCACCGTCACGGTGACGGTGCGCGGCTCCGGCGTCGCCTCCCGCGCAACCACCGCCACGTAGCGCCCGGCCGGTGAGCGCGGCACCAGCGGCTGGTCGTTGAAGGGCTGCGAGTAGAAGGACAGGCCATCCCGCGGGTTGAACTTGATCTGGGTGCGCTCCACCCGGTACGTCGCGAGCGTCTCTTCCACCCAGACCCCCGGCCGGTCCCCCCGGCCGCGAAGCACGATGGGCCACGCCCCGGGCTGGAGCGGCCCCGGCAGCGAGGGCGGATTCACGAACACGAGGCAGCGCCCATCCTCGAGCAGCGTGTAGCCGCCGGGCCCGCACCGCTCGGAGACCACCTCGCTCCGGAGGAAGCGGAGCGCGCGCGAGTAGAAGGAGAGGCGGTTGAGCGCGGGATCGGCGGCCCAGAGCGTGTCGCCCCGCCAGCCCAGGCCGCTCACCGCGCGGGCCTCCCCGGGCCCGCTCCCCGCCCGCGCCAGGGGATCGAGCCTCTTCCCGCGCGCGTCGAGGTGGAGCACCTCGGCGGTGCCGTAGTCGGTGAGGAGCAGGTCCCCGCCGGGGAGGAGCAGGATACTCCTGATGCTGGTCAGTTCGAGGGCCGGGTCCGGGTGGAACACAGTGTCGAGGCGCAGCGGAACCACCGGGGGCAGCGCGGCCTGGAGGGCCGCCAGCGGACCGGGCACTCCGGTGCTGGCCACCAGGGCCAGCACAACCGCCACCGCCCGGAGGCGAAGCCGCCACGGCATCATCGCGCCGCTGCGGTCGTCCCGCCGAGGAGATTCCGCCTCGCCTCCCGACGGCCCCGGCGCCGCACTCCTACCCCGCCCCTCACCGAGGCACCCACCGCACCACCCCCACCGTCGGTACATCATCCCCGTCGAGCGTCTCGACGAACACGAGCGGCGCATCCACCGCCAGCACGCGCGACCGCGGCGGCAGTGCCAGCCGCGCACGCACCGTGGCGTCGGGCGACAGCACGAGATACCGCGTCGAGTCTGCCGGCGTGCGTCCGTAGAGACGAACCCAGAGGTCGCCGGACGCCGCCACCAGGAAGTCCCGGTACCGCGGCTGGACCCGCGCCACCCCGTGCATCGCGAGGATCTGCCCGCGCTCCTCGTCCGCGCCCGGGCGGGCCAGCGCCTCGTCGCGCTCGGCGTCCCGCAGCAGCTGGAGGTCGGGCGTGGGGGGGAGCGGGAGGGTGAGGCGTGGCAGGCGCTGGCCGTCGGGACTCCACCGGTCGAGGTACGGCGTCGCGGTGTCCCCTACGTAGAGGGTGTCGCCGCCCGCGCGCACGATCGTCGTGGCCGCCAGCATGAGTCCGCCGACCCACCATTGGCTCTGGTCGTCGGACGGCATGTAGGCGAAGAGCGACATGCCGGGGTAGGAGGCAGGAACCCAGCGGACCCGCCCGGCGGTGCTTAAGCCCGCGAGGATCCCCACCCGCAGCGTGTCCCGGTACATGCCGTGCCCCTGCGTCCAGCTCGGCATGTGCGCCGAGGTCACCAGCCAGCGACCATCGCGCAAGCGAGCGACCAGGTCCACCGCGAGAACTCGGCGGCGGGCCGCACCTGCTGGGTGCCGAAGACGGTGCCGCTGGCATTGAGGCGTGTCAGGCGACGCTGGTGCCAGTCGTAGACGAACAGCGTATCACCCGCCAGAAAGACGTTCTGGACGTTGCGAAATTCCCCCCGGGCCGCCGCCCTCCCGGCCGATCGTGCGGAGTCGTCGACCGTCGGGGCTGAAGATCCGGATCACCGGACTCCGGGCATCCGCCACGACCATCTCACCGGACGGCAGGCGGCGGACGGCGCTGATGGCGCTGTACTCGAGTTCCGGGTCGTCGCCGGAGTCGAGCGTGAAGAGGGGCCCGGGAAGGGCGAGGAAGGCCTCGCGCCCCTGAGCCTGCGTCGCCATGGGCATCGTGAGGCAGGCGGCCATCAGTGCGACGAAGGCCGGCCACCTCACCGGGCACCTCCCGCAGTCGCGGGGATGAGGTACCTGGCCAAGACTGGCACGTCATCCGCGTCCACAACCGCCGCCAGGACCCGATTCTCCTGTGCTGCCAGCACGCGCACCCCGCCCGGCACGGACACCCTTACGCCTACCCCGCCATCCGGCTCCACGATTCGCCACACAGTCCGGGTGGTCCCCTCCGGAACTGTCTCGCGAAGCCACACGCGGCCGCCGTCCTCGACGAAGGCGGCCTGCACGGGCGGGCGGAACCGGGGACGATAGAGCTTGGCTCGGATCGAGTCGCGCGCCCACGGAAACTGCTTGTAGGGACGAATGAGCTCGGTGACGGCGCTGTCCACGACCTGAGCCGTGAGCGGCACGGGCTCGAAGGGATGCCGCGTCGTCCGGGTTCGCCCCGACTCCAGATCCCGTAACTCCACGCTGACGGTGGACGGCGATGATACCGGGGCGTCACGCCTGACGATAGCGAGCCAGCGACCGTTCCTGGAGACGGTGACGATCGGCACGTCGCCGAACGGCTGCATGGCATTGAGCATCATGTCCCGCGGCTCGAACACCATGGCCATCCGCTCCCGGCGGAAGGTCACGAGGGTATCCTCACGAAAGTCGCCCGGCCCCCCGCTCCGGCGACGGATGACGATTGGGAGTTCCCCCGACTGTGGCGCTCCCGGCAGCCAGGGCCTGGTCATGAACACCAAGCACCCCTCGCTTAGCGAAGCTCGAGCGCCGGGTCCGCCCGGAAGGTGGGATCGGGCCGGAGCTCCACCACCGCCGCCAGCGCCCCCTGCGCCGCCGCCAGCTCCACGCCACCCGCGGCGAGCAGCACGAGGCCCAGCACCCCGGCACGACGCACAGCAGCCACGGGCATGGCGAAGCACTCCCTGGGTGAGGCGGAGACGGAGCTGACGGGCTCTCCCTAAGCTACACCCCCTACTGGATCAGGCAATTGCACCGCCTGCGCCCCCTCCCCGGCCACCACCCCCCACCCCCACCCTCGTCCTCGCCCCCCCCACGATCCCCTCCCCCCCACGTCCGTAGCGGCCGGATATATCCGGCCGAGACCAGAACGAAGCGAACGGACGCGCGGAACGCGACGCGCGGGACCAGCCCTCGAGCCGGTCCCGCGCGGTGGTCGGATGACGACGTTCGTTACGCTCGTTACGCTCGCTACGGACGTGCGGGGAAGGGGATCGCGGGGATCAGCGGCGGTACCGCTCCAGATACTGCAGCCCATCCTCATCCGTCGCAATCGCATACAGCGTCCCATTCCCGATCCCCACCATCCGCCGCCCCAGCGGCAGCGTCACCCGCTCCTTCAGGTTCCCGCTCCGGTCAAACACGTCATACGTCGGCGTCGAGTCCCGCACGCTCGTCGAGCGCTGCACCCACAGCGTCCCCTCCGGCGCCATCCAGCTCCCCGGGCCGTTGCCGCGCCGCCCCCGTGAACGCCGGCTTGGCCTCCGGCCACTCGAAGTCCTCCGCCTTGGCCTCCGGCATCTGCTGCGACGGCCCCGCGCGGCCCGGGCCGCCGCTCGACACGGTGATCCGGTTCCGGTTGTTCCGCGCCCGTGCCAGCCACGCCTCCTTCTCGGCGTCGTTGATCCGCACCGGCGTGTGCGCCACCGGCCGCCCCGCCGTGCGCTGCCGTCCCGAGAGCCACTCCACGTGGTAGTCGCCGGTGCGCACCGCGGCCACCACGCCCTCGCTCCCCACCGCCCAGTCGTCCGCCGCCGCGAAGGGCGTCTGCCGGATCATCACCGTGCGCGAGTTCTGGCCGCCGGACATGTTGATCTTCATCGAGGCGATCTTGACCTTGCCGAGCGTGTCCACCGTGTTCTTCGCGCGGTCCCAGCGGAGGATCGGCACCGAGTCCGGCATTTCCATCGGGCCGTCAATGCGCATGCCGCCGCCCGGCCCGCCCGGGAAGGGGCTCGCCTGGGCGTAGAGCCGGCCCTGGCGGTCGGCGCCGCGGAGGTCGGGGATGCCGCCCAGCGCCTCGGGGAAGGTGATCGTCGCACCCATCTTGCCGTCCGGCGTGATCACGAGCATCCGGCGATTGCCGCGGTCCACCACCAGCGTCGTGTCGCCGGCCAGCGCAATGAGGTCGCCCGGGAGGTTGTACTCACCGGGGCCCTGGCCGCTCCGGCCCACCTGCGAATGCGCCTGCGTCCGGAAGTCGGCGAGGAGCACCGCCTTGGCCGCCACGTCGGTGACCAGCACCCGCCCGTTGGCCAGCTCCCGGAGCGCCACCACCTGGTCGAACGGCTCCTCGAACTTGGCGTCAGGCGACTTGAGCGCCCGCGGCGCGGGATTCCCCTGCGCGGCGAGCGGCACGGCAACGGCCCCGGCGAGCAGGGCGGCAATCAGCGGACGGGGCACGGCGGGTGTCCTCCAGGGGCGGTGCGTGAAATGAATGATCCGGCGCGCTTGGGGATGCGTGAGGTCGGGTTCAGGTCGCACCGGGCGCGCCGTGGAGCCGGCGGCGGGGACCGGACGCCCGCCACGCCGCGCCGGAGGATGCGGCCGTTCCAGCGCTGCAACGGTGCGCGTCCTGGCAATGTTCCCGAGGCCCATTGCCCCGCGGACCCGGGGCACGGCAATCGCCGCTGGCCGCGCGACACTCCGCATCCGGCCTGCGACAATCCGCATCCGGCCCCCGAGAATCTCGCCCCCGGGCGCGGCAATCGCGATCCGGCGCGCGACAATCGCGGCCCGGTCCGCGAGAATCGTCATCGGTGGCCCGCCACTTTGGGCCCGGCCTCCGGCAATCGCCAACCCGCCTCCGGCAATCGCCGTCCGGGGCGCGACAATCGGCGTCGGGGGCGCGGCAATCGACGCCCCGGGCTCGGCAAGCGCCATCGGTTCCGGAACAATTGCGACCGGTGCCCCGCCACCGTGCCCGGGGGTCCGGCAATCGCGATCCGGCCCCCGTCACCTGGCCCCCGGGGCCGGGCAATCGCACCCCGGAGCCCGTCACTCGACACCCGGAATGGCCGCGCCACCAGGCCTCGAGCCCTCGAAACGGCGCGTCCACCCCGCCCGCGCACGCAGGCGCCGGACACCCCGCCGACCCCCGATCCACGCTCACCCCTTCGTCGCGGACGATTTCTTGAAAACCGAAAATGGGGGGATCGGCACGCGTCCGCACCGCAACCGCCCCCTGAAATGCGCGCATGCCGCACCGTGTACGGCATTAGCCTGCCGTCACTTGGGCGCCTCACCTCACACAGCGCTTCACGCCTCCCGGTTTTGTGTTCGGGGGTGACGGAAATCACGGCATGAACCCTGCGATAGACACCTCCCGTCGCCCCCGGGCGTTCCGGGATGCGACGACGCGTGAGTCAGGCGGCCCTGGCCAGGCACCCTGCCACGTCCCTTCACGGATGAAAGGAATGGTGGAGCATGAACAAGCGACAGGAGCAGAAGCTCGCGGCGATGAACCGCGCCCACGGCAGTGTCACCACCCACGCCGACGCCTCGCCCGGCTACGTGGCCATGGTGACCCTGCTCGGCGACACGGTCTCTCGCGTCAAGGCCGAGCACCAGAAGTACCTCGCCGGCCAGGCCGCCTCGGCCGAGGGCGCCGCGGCGCGGAAGGCGATCCGCACCCGCACCCATCGCCGGTACCTGATGTCCTCGACGCGGCTCAAGGCCCAGCTCGAGGTGACCAACCCCGACGTGGCCCGGCTGCTCAATCCCCCGTCCAGCGACGCGACCTTCGAGGAGTGGCGTGCCGGCGCCCATACGGTGCTCGACACGGTCACCCGGTTCCCCGACGTCATGGCCGCCCATGGCATGCGCGCCACCTTTGCCACCGACCTCGCGGGCGAGCTGGCCAAGTACGACGCGGCCGTGGCCGAGATGGATCGCGGCCACCTGGAGCACGTGCGCGCGAGTTCCACCATCCGTCAGGCGCTGGCGGAGGGGATGCGGCTCCTCAAGGTGTTCGATGCCATCAACCGGCACCGCTTCGCGGCCCAGCCGGAGCTCCTGGCCGAGTGGGAGAGCGCGCGGAACGTGGCGTGGGAGCGGGGTGGGAAGGGGGACGAGGAGGAGAGCCCGGACGGGGAGGCGCAGGATGGGAGCAGCAAGTAGGTCGTAGGGGCCGTTGCGTGGTCATGCAGGCACTCGCGCCGTCGCTGGGATCGGGGTTCCCGGCGGCGGCGCGTGTGCGTTCGCGCGGCGGGCAGCGCGAGCTAGATCATGTTGCGCCGCATCCGCCGGCCAAGCTCCTCGACGTCCGCCGCGAGCACGGCGAGGTACGCTTCACCGGGGGCGGCCGTGACCTCGCGGGCCGGGACCGCGTTCAGGTCGAAGGCGGCGTAATGGGCCGCCATGACGTCGCGGGCCCGGCTGGCCTGCAGGAACGGGGAGGCCTCCCGCACTTCCTCGGCCGCCTCACCGAGCGCGCCCGCGAAGCGGTAGAGCAGGTCCCAGTGCCACCAGTAGGGCGGGTCCTTCCCCAGCTCCAGCAGCGGCTCCCATCGGTCCTCCGGCGCCCGATAGCTCACCGGGGACGTGGCGAGCGCCGTGACGAAGCCCGCCATCACCAGCTCCTCAAGGGCGCGGTCGGTGGCCCGGCGGGCATAACTCGTGGCCAGCGCCACGTCGCGCCCGGTCCGCCTGGCGCCGGCCGACCCGAGTAGGTAGGCCAGCACGTCGGCCTTGATGCCCACCCCGAGCCCGATGCGGAGCCGGAGCACCAGCGCGGCCGGGGTGGTGATCCGGGTGGCGGGCTCCAGCTCCTTGCCCGCTCCCGCACCTCGCGCGGCGACCCGGACCAGCGGCTTCCAGCGCGCGTCCTTCCCGCGGGTGAGGCATTCCCGGGCAAAGTCGCCGAGGCGCGCGCGCGCCGCGGCCGGGTAGTGCGGGGCCAGGTTCTTGATGCGCTGCACGCTCAGGTACCGTGCCCCCCCGGCCGCCCACACCCGGAGCAGCCGCCACAGCCGCGCCTCCTCCGGCTCCAGCCAGAGCGACGCCAGCACCAGCGCCTCCGGGTCCACCACGGAGCGCGCCGGCTTTCCCGTGGGCCACGCCTCGAGGCCGCCCCACTGGGCCCACAGCACCTCCACCAGCGCGGCCCGCAGGCCTGCGGCGATGCTAGGCAAGGTCGGCGCGGACATGCGCGATCACCTCCGTGACGAGTGTTGCGAACCCCTCCCCCGCATCCTGCCCGCGCACCCACACCGCCGCCTCCGCGAGTTCATCCGGTGTCGGCGCCAAGGCCAGCAGGTCCCGGTAATGCCGGCTCCGGACATCGGTGTCCACAGCCGCATGCAGCTTGAGGGCAATCAGGTCGGCGCGCCCGGCGAGCCCCACCCACAACCCGCCGAATGCCTCCCATTGGATGCGCGCCTCGAACCCCGCCGGCAGCACCAGCGTGCCACCCATGGTGACGGCGGTGTTCAGCCAGCCGTGCGGGAGACCGAGGTCGCGGGCGAGCCGGGCGGCGGCGGCTTCGATGGCCTCCGGCAGGCGGGCGGGAATGGCCAGCTGGCCAGGCGGCCTCACCGTGTTGCCATCTCCCACCGCCACGACGTCCACATCCACCGTGGCCCGGTCCACCACCCCACCCAGGCTGAGCGCCGCCCCACCCACCACGACGATCGCCGCAGCGGGTTCCCCAGCCGGAAGCAGGCGGCCGAGATCGGCAAGGACCGCACGGAGGCGGGCAGGAGTGAAGGCGGTGTTCATGTCCAGAAAATAGGACCCTGATAGTCCATAAGCAAGACTATAAAAGTCTATTCTTGCACTCTCCCCCTTCGTCCGTAGCGGCCGGACATGTCCAGCCGAACCCCAAGGGGTTCTGACGGCCACCCGGAGTGGCGGTTAGATTCCCCGCCCTTATATGAACCGCGCGCTCCCCCCCACCGCCCTCCTCGCCACCCTGGCCCTCGCCGCCTGCGGCGGCAGGAACCGCCGCCGAGCGCCGCGCTCCGCGCCACGCCGGACACGCTGCTCCTGCAGCCGCTGGTGGACGTCACCGCCGCCGAGCCGCTCGGCGCGGGCCGGTGGGTGGTGCTGGCGCCCGAGGACCGGAAGGTCCTGGTGGTGGAGTTCGGCAAGAAGCCGGTGGCCATCGGCGCGGGGGAGCTGGACCAGCCCTTCCAGCTCTTCAAGGCGGGCGACACGCTCTGGGTGGACGACTGGTCCCGCCGTCGCGCCACCGCCTGGTCGGCGGACGGCAAGCTCCTCGGGACGCTCCCCGCCAACGATCAGCTCCGCGGCGCCCTCCCCCGCGCGCGCGACAATGCTGGACGCTGGTACTACGAGCTCCGTCCGCTCCCCGGCAAGGACGGCAGCGGCAACCGCGACTCCGCCAACATTCTCCGCGTCTCGGGCCCGAAGATGGACACGGTGGCCCAGCTCGCACCCTATGACCTGGCCGAGGTGGTGAGCGAGGGACGCCGTCGGCTCGAGCGCCGGCTGCTCTCGGGGACGGACCGCTGGGGTGCGTTCGGCGACGGCACCGTGTGGGTGGCGCGCTCCGACCGGAACCGGGTGGACTGGGTGGCGCCGGACGGCCAGGTCACCGAGGGGCGCGAGCTCCCCGACCGCGTCCTCCCGGTCACCGACAACGACCGCGAGTTGTTTCTCAATCGCTTTGACCCGGGGCTCCGGCCCTCGGTGGAGGCCATCCCGTTCGCGGCCATCAAGCCGCCGTTCGAGCAGGCCGTCCCCGCGCCGGACGGCTCGGTGTGGCTGGTGAAGAACCGGGCGGTGGGCGACACGACGCGGTTCTACCAGGTGGTGAACCGCGAGGGGCGCTTCGTGCAGGAGTTCAGCCATCCGGGGATCGGGCGGGTCATCGCCCTCGCGGAGGGAGAGGCGCTGGTGGCGGAGACGTACGCCGAGGGCGTGCGGCTCCTGCGGTTCAGCATCCCGAAGTAGGCAGCAGACGTTCCTGGCTCATCTCGCGCCCGAGCAGCGCTCGGGCGCTACGGGAGGCGCTCGGGCGGTACGGGAGGCGCTCGGGCGCTACGCGCGTCAGACGGTACGTCGCACATCCCAGATTCCCGTAGCGACCAGGTTCCTGTAGCGCCCGAGCGCCGCTCGGGCGCGAGACAATCTCAAATCATGAGAACCCTGATGATGACTGTCGTGCGCCGCCTCGCCCCGTGGCGCTCCTCCTGGCCGCGTGCAGCGAGCCCAAGGCCGCGCTCACCGTGCTGGACCAGCCCGAGGCGGTGCTGGGCCGGGGCTTTGCGCAGGTGAGCAACGTGGTGGAGATCGGCCCCAACCAGGTGGCGCTGGCGGAGCGCAGGGACCGGACCTTCCTCTTCGCCGACTTCGCCACCGGCACCGCGACGCCCGTGGGGCAGCACGCCGACTCCATCAAGCCGCTGGACCCGGCGCCGGGGCAGCACAAGTACCCGGGCTACGTGCTCAACCTGGGCCCCGACACCCTGGGCCTGGTGGACTTCGCCGCGGAACGCACCACCATCTGGACCACGGCAGGCGCGTACGTCGGCATCATGCCGGGCCGCGGCATCGGCGGCAACAACCAGCCGCTGGTCTACGACGGCAAGCACAACGGCTACAAGGAGGACGTGCGCGGCGTGCTGGGCGGGCTCGAGCCGGGGCAGGAGGTGAATTTCGACAGCCTCCCCGTGCTCCGCGTCATCGCCGGTGACACGGTGGCCGACACGGTGGCGCGCCTCAAGCTGCCGGTGTGGGGCCGGGGGCAGTTCGGCGAGCAGATGAAGATCGTCTCCACCATCTTCTCCGGCCGCGACCTCTTCGGCGTCCTCCCCGACGGCTCCCTCTGGGCCGCGCGCGCCAACGACAACCGGGTGGACTGGCGCTCGCCCGCGGGCGAGTGGAGCCAGGGCCCCGAGCGCTCGTACGCCACCATCCCGGTGGAGCAGGCGGAGAAGGACATGTTCCTCAACCGCCTCCGCCAGCAGATGGCCTCGATGGGGGCGCCGGCCGGCATCGGCTCAGCTATCCCTTTGCGGACAGCAAGCCGCCCTTCTCGTCAGGCGCCACCAACAGCTACACCAGCGAAGTCTGGCTGCAGCGCTCCCGCGCCTTCGCCGACTCGGTGCCCGTCTACGACGTGGTGGGCCGCGACGGCAAGGCGGTGCGCGCGGTGCAGTTCCCGAAGGGGGCCACCCTCGCCGGCTTCGGCGCCGACGGGCGCGTGTACGTGCTCCTGCGCCAGGGAGATGCGCAGCAGGTGGCGCGGTACGTCGTGAAATAGCGCCAGACTCAACTCGCGCACCCGTAGCGGCGGAGCTACGCTCCGCCGACTCGATCCCACCATCGTGCTGGGTCCTGAAGATCCAGTCGGCGGGCGGGCCCGCCGCTACGGGCTCAACGTAAGACGCGGGGCTCGTCGCGCGACGAGCTCGCGTTGCGTCTGGGAATCTCACGCCACCACCCAGCCCACCACGCACGCACGGCGTCGCCTAACGTATGTAGGGGCCGAATATATTCGGCCCCTACGGACGTGGGGGTGAGGGGATCGTGGGGGAAGAGATGATCGTCGGGCGGGCGACGCGTTACGGCGTCGGGGTGTCGTCGCGCTCGGCGTCGTCCTCGGTGGGCTCGGGCTCGGGCGGGTCGGTAGAGCGGCGGTTGCGGCGGCGGCCCTCGTTGTACCACTTGCGGGTCAGCTCGCCCGCCAGCTCCCGGTTGCCGAGGCCAAACGCCAGGCCGGCGGCCAGCGCGATGGAGCCGAGCACCAGGGTGAAGGCGGCGGTGACGATGTCGTCGCTCACGCCCACCTGCTGCAGGGCCATGAACACCGCGATGGTGACCATGGCGCCCTTGGTGAGCTTGGCGACGGTGACGACGCCCTCGACGGCGCCCGCGCTCGCCACCACCAGCGCCCGCACGAACTCGCCCACGATCATGCCGAGGATGATGATCACCACCGCGGAGACGAGCGTGGGGATGAAGCTGATCATCCGACCGAACATCTCGCGCACGTTCTCTAGGCCCAGGGCCGAGCTGGCCAGGAGCACCACCACCAGCATGGTGAGCCAGAAGATGAGCTTCGAGAGGGCGCGCACCGGGTCCATGCGGACGCGGTGCGCCGCTTCCGTCAGGCCGCCCGCGTCGGCGATGCGCCGGAACTCCATCCGCTGGAGCGCCATGTCGGTCCAGCGCTGGAGGGTGCGGGCCACCACGTAGCCCGCCAGCATGATGACGCCGGCGGCAGCGGCCCCGGCAGCTCGTCCATCAACTCGCCCCAGCCGATCAGCAGGCGATCGAGCAGCTCATCCATTCCCCACCTCGATGACGATCTTGCCAAGTTGCGCGCCCGCCGCCATCCGGCTGAAGGCGGCCACGGCGTCGCGGAAGGGGAATGTACGGTCGAGGACCGGCCGAAGCTTCCCCTCCCCCGCCAGCCGGGCAATCTCGGCGTACTCCCCGTCGCTGCCCATGGTGCTGCCCATGAGGTCCCACTGGTACCAGAAGAGCTTGCGGACGTCGGTGGTGACCTTGGGTCCCGAGGTCCCGCCGCAGGTCACCAGCCGCCCGCGCTTCCCGAGGCAGCGGAGCGAGCGCTCCCAGGTGGCCTCGCCCACCGAGTCCACGACCACGTGGACGCCGCGGCCGCCGGTGAAGGCCTTCACTTCCTTCGGCACGTCCTGCGAGGCGTGGTCGAGGGCCAGTTCGGCGCCGAGGTTCTTGGCCTCTTCCAGCTTGTCGGGCGAGCCGCTGGTGACGATGGTCCGCGCCCCGAGGTGCTTCGCGATCTGGAGCGCCGCCTGCGCCACCCCGCCGCCGATGCCCCAGATGAGCACCGTCTCGCCGGCCTCGAGGCGGGCGCGCGTGGTGAGCATGCGCCACGCCGTGAGCGTGGCGAGCGAGAACGCCGCGCCCTCGCCGAAGCTCCAGCCGCTCGGGAGCCGCGCCACGTTGGCCGCGGGCACCACCACGAACTCGGCCAGCGTCCCATGGCGGTGCTCGCCGAGAATGGCGAAGTCAGGGCAGAGGGGATGGTCGTCGGCGCGACACCACTCGCACTGCTGGCAGCCGATGCCGGGGTTGAGCATGACGCAGTCGCCCACTTGGACACCGTGAGCGGCGGGGCCCACGGCGGCCACCACACCGGCGCCGTCCGAGCCCATGACGTGCGGGAACGCCCGGGGGAGGCCCGGCAGGCCCTTCACCATCCAGTAGTCGAGATGATTGAGCGCGGCCGCCTCGACGCGCACCAGCACGTCGTCGGGCCGCTCGAGGGACGGCGGGGGGAGCTCCTGGAACACCAGGTGCTCCAGCCCGCCGGTGCCAACCAGGGTGAGTGCGTTCAAAACGCCGGGCTCGTAATCCGTTCTCCGGGGGCCAGCCGCACGCGCACCTCGGTCCCGGGACCCAGCGTGCGCCACTGGAAGGTAATCTCGGGGGGCCGCCCCGAGGTGACCCAGGCCAGGCGGGCGCCGTCCCGCGCGATGGCGTACTCCCCGATGGGGAGCGGCGAGGTGAGGAGCGGAACGGGGAGGCCGCCCGCCGCGGGCTGCTTGAGGACCTGGTCGGGTCGTCGCGGTTGCTGCGGCGCTGCAGCCAGGTGAGCTCGCCCGTGGGGAGGTAGCCGGGCTGCGACTCGTGCCGGTCGCGGCTGGCGCTCACCGGGCGCACCGCGCCGCCGGCGAAGGGGATGGCGAAGATGTCGCCCTTGGCGTCGCGGCCGTCGGGGTAGCCGGTGAACACCACCGTGGCGCCGTCGGGCGAGATCGCCGGTTCCTCGGCGCCGCCGGGGAAGCTGGTGAGCTGGCGGCTCGCCGAGCCGTCCGCGGCCACCACGTGGAGCTGGCGGGTGCCGCCCCGGGCCGAGGTGAAGACCAGGAACTTGCCGTCGGGCGACCAGGTGGGCTGGAAATCCACCGCCGGGTCGGCGGTGACGCGGACCGGCGTTCTGGCCGTCGGCGTCCGCCACGAAGATGTCGTAGTTGCCGAACTTGTCGGAGACGAACGCGAGCCGCGAGCGATCCGGCGAGTACGCGGCATCGAGGTAGTTGGCCACGCTGTCGGTGAGCACCGGCCAGAAGCCCGAGGGATCGGCGCTCGAGAGCGCGTACAGCCCGAAGCGACCGCTCCGGCTGGAGCCGACGAGCACCTCGGCCGTGACCAGCACCGGCAGCTCGGTGGCCGGGCCGCCCATGGAGCGGACGGTCACACGTGGCGCACACCCGGGCCCAGCGCCTCCAGGGCCCCTCGGGCGTCACCCGGACGATCGCGGCGTTGCTCGAGCTCCACTGGAGCGCGGTGGCTTCCCCCGCGCGGCGGCCGGCCTCGTCGACGAAGTGGGCGGGCAGCGTGGTGTGCTCGCCCTGCCGCAGGGAGAGGCGCTCCACGTCGAGGCCCACGCGGCCCGGGAGCACCTCGATGGTCCAGGCGCGCGGCGCGAAGCCGCGGGCGGCGAAGCTCAGGGTGGTGGTGCCCGCCTTCCGCGCGGTGAGCCGGTGCTGCGCCACGTCCCAGCTCGCGATGCTCGTGTCCCCCACGCCCCAGGCGATGGGCACGCCCTCGATGGGAATGGAATCGTCGGTCTGCGGCAGCAGGGTGAACTCGCGCGTGGTGTTGGCCATGGCATCCGCACCGGCTCTCGGTGAGCCTCGGCGCCACGACGAAGTGCGCCACCCGCCGGTGCACCCGCACCGCGATGCGCCGCTCCTGCAAGAATCCGCGCGCCACCACCTCGGCCTGCCCCGGCCCGAGCGCCCGCACCACGCCCTCGGGCGTCACGGCCACGACCGACGGGTCGCTCACCGACCACTGGAGGCTCGGGCCGGGGAGCCGGCGGCGGCCCTGCGAGGGGACCGAGACGCGGAGGCTGTCCACGTCGTCCGGCGAGAGAATGAAGCTGGCGGGCTCCACCGCCACCTCGGCCAGCAACACCGTCACGGGTACCGTCACCGACACCCCGTTGGGAGCGATGGCCTGCACCCCGCCCTGCCCGCTGGCCAGCCCCACGATGGTCCCGCTCGAGTCGGCGATCATCGCCACCTCGGGCCGGAGGCTCTTCCAGGTGAGGGCGAGCGGGCCGGTCATGGTGCCGTCGGCGCGGAGGGCGCGGACGGGGATGCGGGCGGGTTCGGTGGGAAGCAGCAGGAGGCTCGGCGCCTCGGGGAGCAGCTGGGTGATGGCGGCCACGGCGGGAGCCGGGCGCGGGGCCGGGGCGGGCGTGGTGGCGGCACTGGTGCTCGTCACCACAGCTGGCGGCGGGCCGTTCGGCACCACCACCAGGATGGTGCGCACCTTCCGCCCCGCGGTGACGGTGAGCTGCGTCTTGCCCCGCGCCAGCGCCGTCACCGTCCCATTGCTGGCCACGGTGGCGATGAGCGTGTCGGTGACGCGGTAGCGGATGGCCAGGATGGCGTTGCCCGCGTCGTCGAAGGCCTGCGCCGTCACCGCCTGCCGCGCCCCGGCATCGAGCCGGAGCGTGTCGGGGGTGACGTACAGCTCGGTGACCGCCTGCGCGCCGAGGGGCCGGCCCAGGAGGGCCAGCCCAGCGAGGGCCAGGGGGACCGCGAGGCGGGGGAAACGCGACGAACGCATGCCTGAATTCCCGGAATAGACTACCCGGAAGGACGCAAGGCCCATTCCACTCGCGTGAGCACCCATAAATCGATGCAGGTCATACACTTGCAGAAGGTGTCCGGAATCGCCCCCCGAGGGGTCCGGCGAGGTTGCCCGAGGCCCCGCAGGATACCAGAGCCCGGCCGGCGGTCCCGGATTCCGGGCCGCGGCGACCGGCGGGCGTGTTGTGAGGGAAAAAAGCGGGCGGACGGCGCGTTCCTGTCTTGCACTCAATCGCAAGACGTGCATCTTATGCAGGCACATCAGTCACGGGCCCCGCGCCCGTGCACCCGCGGCGGGTGTCGCGCCGCACATGCCCTTCTGAGGAAGCGCCCATGGCCGAGCAGCAAGAGATGGAGATGAGCTGGTCCGACTCGGGGTGGATGGATCCCGCGCCGTCCCCGATGGAGCCCGCGATCACGCCCCCGGCGCCCGCGCCGGCCCCCACGCCGGAGCCCGCCGCTCCCGCCGCGGCGCCGAAGCCGGCCGCCAAGAAGCCTGCGGCAAAGAAGCCGGCCAAGAAGGCCGCCGCGAAGAAGCCGGCCAAGAAGGCCGCGGCCAAGAAGCCCGCCAAGAAGGCGGCCAAGAAGGCCGCGAAGAAGCCGGCGAAGAAGGCGGCGGCCAAGAAGCCCGCCAAGAAGGCCGCGAAGAAGGCGGCGAAGAAGCCCGCCAAGAAGGCGGCCAAGAAGAAGGGCGGCAAGAAGGGCAAGAAGAAGTAGCCCCGGCCCCCGATACCACGAGCCCCCGGCGATCCACGCCGGGGGCTTCTGGTTTTCTAGCGTCCGGCGGGCGTCGCCAGGGCGTTGCGGGCGCGGCGGAGGAGGGGTTCGAACCGGGGGTCGCTGGCGGACCAGAGGGCAAGGAAGGCGCGGTATTTCTGTCGCGCCTCTTCGTGGCGGCCCAGGGCCTCGAGTTCCTCCGCCTCGCCCAGGAGGCCGGGGCCGCGGAAGGGAAGGTCGTAACCGAAGAGCACCACGAAGGAGCCGTAGTAGCCCAGCGCCTCGTCGTGGCGGCCGAGCGCCGTGAGCGCCTCGGCGCGCAGGAAGCGCTGCAGCGCGTGCGAAAGCTGCGGCTGCGCGGGCGTGAGGGCTGGCAGCTGCGGGATGGAGTCGAGCGCGGCCAGGGCGCCGGCCGCGTTGCCGTTGGCCAGGCGCGAGGCGGCGCGCAGGGTGAACGGCAGCGAGCCGAGAGGGCCGGCGTGGATGCTGTCGGCCAGCGCCCGCTCCAGCCGACGCGCGATGCCCGCCACCTCCACCGTGTCGCCCCGCCGGGTGGCGAGCATGCCCTCGTAGAAGAGCTGCATCGGGGCGCGCTCTTCGGCGCGCGGGGAGCCGAGGACGGGGATCGGCGGCGGCGGCGGGCTCGGGACCCATGCGGCCAGGTGCTCCCGCTCCCGCGCCACCTCCTCGGCCGACATCGGGACCCAGGGCAGGCCGACGTAGTAGGCATCGAGCTGCTCGGCGAGCGCCGCGTCGAGGCGGGCCAGGGTGTCGATCTCATCGCGCGCGGCGCGCCACTGGCCGCGGGCCAGGCGGATCTCGGCCCGGAGAACGTGCCCGAGCGCGCGCTCGGCCGCGGGACGCGCGGGGCTCCGGAGGAGGCCGGCGGCGGTGTCGGCCAGGGCAAAGTCCGCCGTGAGCGTGGCGAGGCTCCGGCCCACCACCCAGAGGTCGCCCGGGGGGACGCGGGTGATCGCGGCCAACGTCGCCGCGGTGTCACCGAGCGCGAGGGCGCGGAGCACGGCATAAATGCGGCCCCGGGGCTCGTCGGGGCCGTAGCCGGCCACGAGGGTGTCCATGGAGCCGACGAGCGTGGCGCGCTCGCCGCCCAGCAGGGCCAGCTGCAGCAGGTGGCCCCGCACATCGAGCGACCCGCCGAGCAGGGCCTCGGCGCGACGGAAGGGCTCGGCGCTTTCGAGCGACGGGCGGCCGCGGTACGGGTTCCCGTGAAAGAGCACCTCGCCGAGGTTGTACCAGGCCTCGGCGTCGTCGGGATAGGCGCGGGTGAGCTCGCGGTAGCGGCGCTCGGCGTCGTCGTTGGGGCCCCGGATGTAGGCCAGGTGGGCCTCGACGAGAGCGCGGTCGTGCGGGGTCAGGCGATCGGCCAGGGCCCAGGCGCGCTCGGCGGAGCCGACGTAGTGCGTCGCGTCGGCCAGCCAGCCGGCGGCCACGCTCAGGCGGTAGTGCGCCAGGGCAAAGAGGCTGTCGGCGCCGGTGGCATCGAGGAAGGCGTCGCGGGCGGCGGTGTAGTCGCCCGCGCGGTAGGCGCGTTCGCCGTCGAGGTAGCGGCGGAGGGCCGCGGGGTTGGTGGTGCTGGTGGCGGCCAGGCGCTGGAGCCGGTCGGCGGGGGCGGACCAGCGGGTGGCCACGAGCTGGCGGGCCAGCTCGTCAATGGCGTCGGGCAGGGCGCGGGCGTCGGCGGCGCGGGCGGTGATGGCGGCGCGGCGCGCGCCCGCCGCGTCGTAGAGGGTGGCCGCCAGCTCAATGCGGCCCCCGGTGGCGGTGAGGCGGCCCAGCACGAAATGGCCGGCGCCGAGCTCCTGCGCCAGGCGCGCGGCGCGGGCGGGATCGGCGAGGGTATCCGCCGTGAGGCCGTCGCCGCGGACACGGGCAAGCGCCACGGCGGGATCCACCGTCTCGAAGGCGCCGAGGGCGTCGAGCTTGGTGGCGAGGAGGTCCACGAGCCCCTCGCGCAGGTATCCGAGCGCCGTGTCGCCGCGGACCACGAAGGGAAGGACGGCCACGCGCTCGATGGCGACCGCGGGGCGGCGGGCCCGCCAGGTGACGAAGCCGATCGCGGCGCCGAGCAGCAGGATGAGCCCGGCCACGAGCGCACGCGGGATGCGGGAGGCGCGCCGCGCCGGCGGCGGTGGCGCGGGGCCATCGGGGGGTGCGGGCGCCGCCGTCGGCGCCGGGGCCGCGGGCACGCCCGGCGGCTCGCGTGGAGCGGACGGTGCCGAGGCACCCCGCTCGGCCCGCACCCGGGCCACCAGCGCCTCGGTCTTCGGGGAGGGCGCCACCTCGAGCTCCCGCCGCAGGCGCGCGGCGAACTCCTCGTGGGCGCGGAGCGCGCCGGCCCGGTCGCCGGCCCCGGCGCGGAGGGTCACGAGGCGCTGGAGGGCCGTCTCGTCCAGTGGCTCGCGTTCCAGCAGGCGCGCCAGCCAGGCGGTGGCGGCGTCCACGTCGCCGGCGGCCTCGGCGCGGGCGGCGCCGTCCCGCGCCAGCGCCACCGCGCGCTCGCGGAGGCGGGTGCGGGTGGCGGCGAGCCAGTCCTCGAACTCGGGCGCGTCGTCGAGGTGGAAGCCGGGGAGGAGGTCCCCCTGGTAGAGGCGGTCGGCGTCGCTGAGGGCGCCGGCGTCGGCGGCCTGCTCGAACTGGTCGGCGTCGGCCAGCAGGCGGCCGAAGTCCACGCCCACTTCCTCGCTGCCGCGGGTCACCAGGACGCCCTGGCCCAGCGCCTTCCGGATGACGTGGAGCGCCTGACTCAGGGCGGCGCGGGCGCGGGTGTCGTCCAGCTCGGGCCAGAAGAGAGTGACGAGCCGGTCCCGCCGGTGCAGGCCGCGGGGGCGGGCCACGGCCAGATAGGCCAGCAGGCCGAGGCGCCGGGGCTGGGTGAGGAGTTCCTGGACGGGGAGGCCGTCCGGACCCCGGAGATCCACCTGTCCCAGGGTGCGGAAGCGGAGCATGGGACCGGCGTGAGGGGGGCGTGAGAGGGCGGTGAGACGGAGGGGGAATGTTGGGGCCGGAAATCAGGCGGGGCAAGTCCCGCCGCGAGCCAATCCCATACTCCCTGAGGCTTTATGCAGACCACGACGGTACGCCGCGGCGCCCTCGGCGCGCTCACCTTCTTCCTCATTGCCCTGACCGCCTGCTCCGACAGCAACGGCCCGGGCGGGGGCGGGGGCGGCGGCAACGGGACCGACCTGGTGGTGAGCAACGCCACCCCGGCGAGCGGCAACGCCACCCTCTCCGGCTACACCGTCACGGTGGACACCAACAGCGCGGTGCAGCAGGGGCCGGCCATCTACGTGGTGGTGAGCGGGACAGCGGGGAACGTGGGGCACGAGATCGGCTTCTACATCCTCAAGTCGGATGAGTCGATCCCGAACCTCGAGCATTTCTGGGGGAGCGGGAACACGGTGGATGGCTTCACCATCTGCGATGCCAACGGCGGCGCCTTCAACACCTGCGACGCCGCGCACGTCACCGCCGACATCGCCGGCAAGAGCGTGACGTTCACCGGCCTGGTCCTCGGCGCCGCGCAGGGCGACGGGGATGCGTCGACGCTCACCGGAACGGTGGCGTACTAAGGGGTGGGTTCGGCGCTCGGGTTCAACGCAGAGACGCGGAGGACGCGGAGGGGCGCAGGCGGGCAGCCTGGAGGAACCGCAGGACCACGAAGGCCAGAGGCCGCGAGGTCACGGGTGCTGTTGATGTGGGTGTCGAGGTTCGGCAATCGCCGCCTTTGCCAGCGCCACCGCGCAGTGGATCAGGGCAAGATGGGTGAACGCCTGGGGGAAGTTGCCGAGGAACTCGCCGGTGATCGGGTCGATCTCCTCGGAATAGAGGCCCACGTGGTTGGCGTGGCGGAGCATGCGGCGGAAGATGCGCTCGGCGGCGGAGCGGTCGCCGATCTTGAGGAGGGCCTCGGCCAGCCAGAAGGTGCAGATGGAGAACGCGCCTTCCTCGCCCTCGAGGCCGTCAGGGGTGTGGTAGCGGAAGACCAGCTCCCCATCCGGGGTGGTGAGGTGCTCCTGGATGGCGCGCACGGTGCCCACCAGGCGGGGGTCGGTCCAGGGCAGGAAGCCGCAGGTGCCCATGGTGAGCACGGCGGCGTCGAGGCTGTCGGGGTGGTCGTAGGCCTGGATGAAGCAGTTCCCGGCGGGGTTCCAGCCGCGGTCCAGGATCTCGGCGTGCACGGCGTCGCGCTCGGCGGCCCAGCCGGCGAGGTCGCCGTCGAGGCCCAGCTCGCGGGCGATCTTCACGCCGCGGTCGAGCGCCGCCCAGCTCATCACCTTGCTGTATACGTAGTGGCGGGTCTCGCCCCGCACCTCCCAGATGCTCGAGTCGGGCAGCTGCCAGTGGCCGGCGATCCAGTCCACCAGCGGCCGGAGCGAGCGCCACGTCCCCTCGCTCAGCAGGTGGTGGCGGCGCCAGCGGTCGGCGGCCAGCAGCACCTCGCCGTAGACGTCGATCTGCAGCTGGCCCGCGGCCCCGTTCCCCACGCGCACCGGCCGCGAGCCGCGATAGCCCGCCAGGTGGTCGAGCTGCCGCTCCACCAGGTCCCGCCGCCCATCCACGCCGTACATGATCTGCAGGTGCCCCGCGCTCTCGTACCGGAGCACGCGCCGCAGGAAGCGCATGAACTCGCCGGCCTCGGCGGGATGGCCCACGGCCTCGAGCGCGTCGAGGGTGAAGACGGCGTCCCGCAGCCACACGAAACGGTAGTCCCAGTTCCGCCCGCCGCCGATGGTCTCGGGCAGCGAGGTGGTGGGCGCGGCGATGATGGCGCCGCTCTCGGCGTGGGTCATGAGCTTGAGCGCCAGGGCGGAGCGGACGACGGGCTCGCGGTGGACGCCGTCCATGCGCACCTCGGCCACCCAGTGGCGCCAGAAGGCGCAGGTGGCCTCGAGCTTCCGGTCGCTGTCGTAGCGGTCCACGGGATGGACGTCGTCGTCGTCGAAGCGGAGCACCAGCCAGCGGCGCTCCCCCGCCTCGAGCGCAAACTGGGTGGTGGCGACCCCGGCGCCGACCACCCAGTCGAACGGCTTGGCGCTGGCGAGGGTCACCACCTGCTCCGCCCGGTCGCTGGCGAAGACGCCCACCTTGAGGACCTCGATGCGGGTCGTGCGGGAGGCGTAATCGAAGCGGGGCATGAAGCGCATCGCCAGCTCCACGCGGCCCACGACGCCGGTGACCTGGCGGTGGATCTCGGGGTGGCGGCCATCGGGACGGCCGTCGGTGGTCACCGGCATGAAGTCGGTGAGGGTGACCTCGCCGTCGTCGGTGCGGAAGGTGGTGACGAGGACGTTGGTGCCGGTGAGGTACTGCTGGGTGACGCGATAGGGCGCCACGGGGCAGATGGACCAGGTGCCCCCGCGCTCGGGATCGAGCAGCGCGGCGAAGACGCTCGGGCTGTCGAAGCGCGGCAGGCAGCACCAGTCGATGCCGCCGCGGGTGCTCACCAGCGCGGCGGTGCGCATGTCGCCGATCAGGCCGTAGTCGCTGATGGACGGCGGCGTGGCGGCGGGGAGGATCGGGAAGGTCATCGGCGCCGGGCGCGGCGGGCCGCGAGGCGGGCGAGCCAGGCGGCGAAGGTGCGCGGGTCGCGGGTGCGGAGCGCCGCGTGGCGCACCCGCGGGCCGACGCCGATGGTGACCCCGCGGGGCCGCACGACGCGCAGGGCGTCCTCGTCGGTGGTGTCGTCGCCGGCGTACAGGAGGGCGTCACAGCCCCGGCACTCCTCCCGCGCCAGCCAGCGGCGCACCCCGTGTCCCTTGTTCACGCCGGGCAGCTGGCCATCCACCACGTGATGGCCGAGCAGCGCGCGCAGCCCCTCCTGCCGGAGAAGGGCGGCGACGGCGAGTTCCTCCTGGTGTTCGTGCGCGTGGCCCAGGTGGCGGAAGTGCACGGCGACCGAGCGATCCTTGATCTCGAGCCGGAGGCCGGGCCGGCCGGCGAGGCGGGCCCGGACGCGGGCGACGGCCCGCTCGAAGGCGTGGACGTCGGCCGGGAGCAGGGGGCGCACCCGGTGCCGCGTGGCCCAGCGCGCACCGTGATCGCCGAGGATGGCGTCCACCGGGGTCCGTGCCACCTGGCGCACCTGCGCCACCGAGCGGCCGGAGACGAGGACCACCAGCGCGCCGCCCAGCCGCAGCTGCTGCAGGGTGCGGCGGGTGGCGGGCGGGACGCGCGCATCCATGGGCCGGTCGGCGAACGGCGCCAGGGTCCCGTCGAGGTCCAGGAAGAGCAGCGGCCGCTCGGCGGCGGCGAGCGTGGCAAGCGCGGCCCGGCCGCGGGCGCTGGAGGACAGCGGGGCGCTCATGCGCGGGGGCGGAGGCGCTCCACCTCCTCGAAGATGTCGGTCATCCAGTCCCCGATGGTGTGGCGGTGCACCCGGCGGCGGAGGGCGGCCATCCGGCGGGCGCGCTCCTCCTCCGGCGTCTCGATGGCCTTGAGGATGGCGGCGGCCATGGCGCCGGTGTCGTAGGGATTCACCAGCTCCGCCTCGCGCAGCTCGCGCGCGGCCCCGGCGAACCGGGACAGCACCAGCACCCCCGCCTTCCCCTCCTGCGAGGCGACATACTCCTTGGCCACCAGGTTCATCCCGTCCTGCAGCGGCGTCACCAGGCAGATGTCGGCCGCGCGATAACAGGCGGTGACCTCCGCCTGCGTCAGCGACTCCCGCACCAGGTACACCGGCACCCAGGGCCCCTGCGCGTGGCGCAGGTTGAGCGCCTCCACCCGTTCCGCGATCTCGGCCTCGAAGGCCTGGTACTCCGGCACCTCGGAGCGGCTCGGCACGGCCACCTGGAGCAGGGTCACCTTGCCGTGGAGCCGGGGATGGTCCATCAGCAGGCGCTCGAACGCCAGCAGGCGGCGGGGGATGCCCTTGGTGTAGTCGGCGCGGTCCACGCCGAGGAGCAGGGTGCCGCCCCCGGGGAGGAAGCGGGCACGGAGCTCCGCGGCGCGCGCCTCGGTGTCCGGGTGCGCGGCCTGGGCGCGGAACGCCTCCGCATCAATGGAAATGGGGAAGGCGCGCACCGCGGTGCGGCGGCCGTGCAGGCGCACCAGCCCCTTCGCCGGCTCCACGACGGCGTCGCGGAACAGGCGGCGGACGCTGGCGAGGAAGTTCCGGACGTCGTTGCCCGTCTGGAAGCCGAGCAGGTGGTTGCCGAGGAGCCCGGCCACGAGGCGGCGGGCCTCGGGGAAGACGCGGAGGATGTCGGGCGAGGGCCAGGGGATGTGCCAGAACTGGTGCACGAAGATGCTCTTCACCCGCCGCAGGAACTGCGGCACCAGCGCCAGCTGGTAATCCTGCACCCAGCAGACGGCGCTCCGGCCCTTCGCCTCGGCGATGGCCGCGGCGGCGAAGCGCTCGTTGACCTTCCGGTAGGTGTGCCAGTGGGCCGCATCGTAGACGAAGCGGGTGAGCTGGGAGTGGCAGAGCGGCCAGATGGCGCGGTTGGCGGTCTCGGTGTAGAAGCCGAGGAGGTCGCAGGCGCTGAGGCGCAGGCGGCGGAGGCGGTAGCGGGGGTCGTCGGGGGGGACCATGACGCCGTCGAGGGGATCGGTGACGTCGAAATCGCCGGAGCCGCTGCCCCACGCCACCCAGGTCCCGCCCGACTGCGCCATCACCGGCTGCAGGGCGGAGGTGAGGCCGCCCGCCGGCGCGCTCACCAGCAGCCCGTCCCCGGTGCGGTGATGCACGAACGGCTCGCGATTGCTCACCAGGATGAGCGGCACCTTCGCCGCGGTGCGCCGGAGCCAGGGGAGGAGGGGCATGTCGCAGAGTAGTCCCGTGAGGGACATCACGGAAGCGTGGCGCAAGTTGCGTCACCCCCGTTCCCTTCTCATGTTTCCCCCTTCCGAGAGATATTCCGGTTCCCCCGCTCCCCTGTCGCCGGGCGCCTGCGCCCCGCGGAAGGACGTCTCGATGCCCATGGGCTCCCGGCAGCACCCGACCCGGCTCGCGCTCGCCGCACTCACCTGCACCGTCCTCGCGGCGGGCTGCGGCGGGCCGGCGGAGAAGGACCGCATCGCGCTGGTGGGGGTGAACGTGATCAGCGGCGCCGGGGACGCCCCGCTCCGCGACGCGGTGATCGTGGTGCGCGGCGGCAAGATCGAGCAGGTGGCGCCACGCGAGGGGTTCAAGATCCCGCGCAGCGCCGAGCAGGTGGACGCCACCGGCAAGTGGGTGATCCCCGGCCTCATTGACGGCCACGGCCACGTGGAGCGCTGGGCCCTCGGCACCTACATCAGCGCCGGCGTCACGACGGTGCGCGACATGCACGGCAAGCAGGACTCCATCCTCGCGCTGCGCGAGGAGGTGAGCCTGGGCGGCGAGGTGGCGCCGCGGATCTACTCGGCCGGTGCCATGCTCGACGCGCCGCCCACCACCTACCTCGATGCCACGCCCATCTCGAACGGCACCGAGGCGCGCCGCGCGGTGGACGCACTGGCCGTGGCCGGGGCGGACTACATCAAGGTGTACACCCGGATCACTCCCGAGCTGCTCAAGCCGCTGCTCGACGAGGCCGCCACCTTCAACCTCCGCACCGGCGCGCACCTGGGCCTGACGGACGCGGTGACGGCCGCGCGCCTGGGCATCCGCTCGGTGGAGCACATGAGCGGCGTGGTGGAGGCGGCCAGCACCACGCCCCAGAAGTTCTACGCGGAGCACAAGGCGGGCTTCTTCCGCGGCTGGAACGCCTTCGAGGCCGGCTGGGTGACGGCCGACAGCGCGGCGCTCACCCGGGTGGCCGGCGTGCTGGCGGAGCAGCGGGTGGCGGTGGTGCCCACGCTGGTGCTGCACGAGACCTTCAGCCGGCTCGACGACCCCGCCATCCTCACGCAGCCCGACCTCCGGCACGTCCCCCAGTCGGTGCGCGACCGCTGGAACGTCCCCGACCTCAAGGCGCGCGCCGGCTGGGGCGAGGCGGAGTTTGCCACCTTCCGCGCGGCCCGCCCCAACCAGGACCTGTTCCTGCGCGCCTACCGCGCGGCGGGCGGCCGGGTCATCGCCGGGACCGACGCGGCCAACCAGATGCTGGTGCCGGGCTGGAGCCTGCACAGCGAGCTCGAGCTGCTGGTGCACGCCGGCCTGACGCCCATGGACGCGCTGATGACGGCCACGCACAACACCGCCCAGTTGCTCGGCGCCGACAGCATCGGGATGATCGCCCCCGGGAAGGTGGCGGACCTGGTGGTGCTCGGCGCCAACCCCCTCGACGACATCCGGAACACCCGCACCGTGGAGCAGGTGATGATCCGCGGCCAGCTTTACCGGGCCGACAGCCTGGCGGCGCGCCACTAGCATGACCTTCCTGCGGGTCCTGCTGGCGTGGGCCGCGACCAGCGGGGTGTTCCTGGCGTGGCGGGCGCTCGAGTCCGGCGTGCGCGGCGGGCAGCCGCTCGGTGCGGCACTCAAGGCGTCGCTGGGGGCCGTGGCGGCGGAGGCGGCGCTGGTGACGCTGCTGGCCGGGCTCTGGTTCGCGAGCCTCGGCAGCGGGGGCGGGTGGCTGGTGTTCCTGCTGGTGGGGCTGGTGGTGGAGGTGTCGCCGCGGCTCCGGGGCGCGGAGGGACGGGCCGGCCTCACCTGGAAGCCGGTGGTGGGGGGCGTCCTCCGCATGATGCTGGCGGGCGTGGCGTGCGGGCTCATCATGCGCTTCTAGCCGTGGCGACCCGCCTCGTCATCACCGACCTCGACGGCGTCCTCATCGACTTCCATCCCGCGCGACGCCTGGCCTACCTCGAGGCACTGACTGGCCTCTCCGGCAGCACCATCCACTCCTCCATCTGGGCCGGCCCCTTCGAGGCGGAAGCCGAGGCCGGTGCCTGGCCCACGGGCGACGCGTACCTGGCGGAATTCAACCGCCGGCTCGGAACCGCGGTGACGCGCGCGGACTGGGTGGAGGCCGCGCGGCGCCGGGCCACGGTGCCCCGCCCGGAAATGGTGGCGTACTTCGCCTCGCTGGCGCCGCGGGTGCGGCTGGCCGTCCTCACCAACAACGGCTCCCTCCTGCGGGAGAGCCTGGGCGAGCTCTGTCCCGACGTCTGCGCCGTGTTCGGCGACGGCATCGTGGCGAGCTGCGAGCTCGGCGCCCGGAAGCCGGACCCCCTGGTGTACCAGCGGCTGCTGGCGCGGCACGGCGTGGAGCCGGCGGACGCGGTGTTCATCGACGACAGCGCCGCCAACGTGGCGGGTGCCCGCGCCGCCGGGCTGCGGGCGATCCACTTCCGGTCTCTCGACCAGCTGCGTCAGGCGCTCACGCCGCTCCTGCCCTGAGACCGCCCTGAAAGCAGGCACCCTCCCGGCGCCCCGTGCGGTCTCCGCATGGGGCGTCGTCCATTCCCCGCACAGGTCCGAACCTTGTTCACCCGAGTGCGGGAGCGCGGCCCCCGATGGCGCAGCCGAGCCTGCTGGTCGTGGAACCGGTCGCGACGCGCCGTCCCGGGGGCGCGCCGGTGTTGCTGCACCCGCTGCTCGTGACGCTCGCCGCCGCGATGCTCTCGGGAGTGCTCCAGCTCGGCATCGAGTGGAACCGGCGGACCTCCGGCCACTCCCCCCTCGGGCACCACGCCGACGCGTACTGGATGGTGCCGCTGGCGGCGCTGGTGGTGCTGCTGCCGCTGGGACTGCTGCTCTGGCTGGGGCGGCGGTGGCGGTGGCTCGAGACGCCGGCGCTGGTGGCGCTGTTCACGGTGGCGTGGATGGGCGGGCTGCTGCCGCTGCCGGGACTCAAGCCGGTGGCGCTGGTGCTGCTCGGGCTTGGCCTCGGGCTCCAGACTGCGCGCCTGCTCTGGCGCTGGCCGGCCACCGGGGCGCAGGTGATGCGCTTCGTGGGGGTGGGCGGCGGGGTGCTGCTGCTGCTTTACGCGGTGGGGCTGCATGGCGGGCGCCGCCTCGCGGAGTGGCGCACGCTCCGCGCGCTGCCGGCGGCGCCGCGCGGGGCACCCAACATCCTGCTGCTGGTGCTCGACACGGTGCGGAACCCGAGCCTGAGCCTCTTCGGCTACCACCGCGCCACCACGCCGATGCTCGAGCGCGTGGCGCGGGACGCGACGGTCTTCGCCGAGGCGTACGCCACGGCGCCGTGGACGCTCCCCTCGCACGCGGGGATGCTCCTGGCGCGGTACCCGCACGAACTGAACGCCGGCTTCCTGGCCCGGCTCGATGACCGCTGGCCCACGCTCGCGGAGGTGCTGGAGCGGTCCGGCTATGCCACGGCGGGCGTCGTCGCCAACCGGATGTACACCAGCCGCACCAGCGGGCTGGCGCGCGGCTTTGCCTACTATAGTGACGTGCCGCCCACCGCCGGGGAGGTGGTGGCCACCTCGGCGCTGCTGCACCGGATTGCCTCACAGCGCGTGGTGCGACGGCTGGTCGGGGACTGGAACCTCTACGGCCGCCGCGGCGCCGCCGCCATCACCGACGACTTCCTCGGCTGGCTCCCGCGCGCGGAGGGCCGGCCGTTCTTCGCCTTCCTCAACTACTTCGACGCCCACAACCCGTACCTGGCGCCCGCGCCCTGGAACACCCGCTTCACCAGCGACACGACGCGGTACGTGCCGCCGGTGCTCAGCGACCAGCTCACGCCGCGGCAGCTCGCCCGGGAGCAGGATGCGTACGACGGCGCGCTGGCCTACCTCGACTCCGAGGTGGGCCGGCTCCTGGCGGAGCTCGAGCACCGGGGCATCCTCGACCGCACCATCGTGGTCATCGTCTCCGACCACGGCGAGCAGTTCGGCGAGCACGGCATGGTGGATCACGGCAACAGCCTGTACCGGGTGCTGCTGCAGGTGCCGCTCCTGCTCCGCTATCCCGCCCAGGTGCCCGCCGGCCGGGTGGTGACGCAGCCGGTGAGCCTCCGCGACCTTCCCCGCACGCTCCTCGACCTGGCCGGCTTCGGCGACGACACCACCTTCCCCGGCCGCTCGCTGGCCCGCCAGTGGCGGTCCGCGCCGGCGCCTGACACGGTGCTGAGCGAGCTCACCTGGCCCGACGGCCAGGTGGCCTGGTCGCTGGTGGCCGATGGGCGGCACTGGATCGACTGGTTCGGGGAGGCGGTGCACCTCTACGACCTCCGCACCGACTCGCTCGAACTCGTGAACCTGGCGGACTCCCCGGGCGCGTCGGCCGACACGGCGGCGTTCCGGGCGCTCCGCGTGGCGCGCACCGGCCCGGTGCAGCGAGGGCCCGAGCACGACTGACCCCGGCCGGTCCCCCGCGTTACCATTCCCCGGCCATGGCCCGCCTCTTTGCCTTCCTCCGCGCCATCAACGTGGGTGGCCACACCGTCTCGATGGGGCGGCTGCAGCAGGTGTGCACCCAGCTCGGGTGCGCGGGGGCCGAGACCTTCCTCGCCAGCGGCAACGTGATCTTCACCTCGCGCTCGGCCGGCGGGGCGGCGCTCGAGAAGCGGCTGGCCACGGGGCTCGAGGCGGCGCTGGGGTTCCCGGTGGACGTGTTCCTGCGCACGCCCGCCGAACTCGCCGCGCTGGCGGGGCCACACCCCTTCAGCGCGGCGGACGAGGCCGAGGCGCACGCGCTGTTCGTGGGGCTGCTGCACGCGGCGCCAGCCGCGGCGGCGGTGGACCGGATCATGACCCTCCGGAGCGCCACCGACGACTTCCACCTGCGCGGCCGCGAGCTCTGGTGGCTGCGCCGGACGCAGGAGAGCGCGGGGAAGCTCGTGAACGGGACCTTCGAGAAGGCGCTCGGCGCCAGCGCCACCTTCCGCAACGTCACCACCCTCCGCCGCCTCGCCGCCAGGTATGGGGTGGGGGGCGCCTGAATCCTCCGCGGGATGCCGTCCGTCCGTCGCCTCCGGTTTCTTCCTGCTCCGAGGTGAGCCATGCTGCTCGTGCTGCGCGTCCTCCACATCGTCCTCGGCACCTTCTGGGCCGGGACCATCATCTTCATGGCGGCCTTCCTGGCCCCATCGGCGCGCGCAGTGGGCCCCGCGGCTGGGCCGATGATGGGGCAGCTGATGCAGGGGCGGAAGCTGACGCCGTGGCTCATCGCCAGCGGGTGCGTCACGGTGCTCGCGGGGGCCATGCTGCTCTGGCACGCGTCGGGCGGGTTCCAGCCGGAGTGGATGGGGAGCCCGATGGGCATCGGCTACAGCACGGGCGGGCTGCTGGCCATCCTGGGGCTCCTGCTCGGGGTGACGCAGAACGCGCCCACCGCGCAGAAGATCGCGGCGCTCACGGCCCGGCGCACCGCGGCCGCCACCCCGCCGACGCCGGAGGAAGTGGCGGAGCTGCAGCGGCTCAACGCGAAGATGGGGCTGCTCGGGAAGCTGGGCGCGGGGCTCCTGGCGGGCGCCACGTTCCTCATGGCCATCGCGCGGTACCTGGGCTGAGCGGGTGATCACGCTCGCCCTCGTGGCGCCAGGCCACGCGCCGGCGCTGCAGCCGCTGCTCGAGCATCCCGGCGTGGCCGAGATGACACCGCTGCCGCATCCCTACCCCCCCGACGGCGCGCGCGACTACGTGGCGGGCCTCATCGCCGCGCGCGAGGCCGGCACCCGGCGGGACTGGGTGATCCTGGACGGCACCGGCACGCCGATGGGCGTGGTGCTCATCAAGGACATCGACCGCACTCGCCAGGAAGGGGAGCTCGGGTACTGGCTCGGCGTGCCCTACTGGGGGCGGGGCCACGCCACGGCAGCGGCACGGGCGGCGATTGCCCTTGGCTTCGGGGAACTGGGGCTCACCTCGCTCGTGGCCAACACGCTGCCGGAGAACGGCGCGTCGGTGCGGGTGCTCACCAAGCTGGGATTCACGCCGCTCCGCGAGGAGCCGTGGGTCCTGCCCAAGTGGGACGCGCCGCGGATGGGCGTGGTGCTCCGCCTCATGCGGGAGCAGTGGGCCGGGTAGCCGGGCGGGGCGGCGCGCGGTATGGTATTCCCATGCAGACGCTGCGGTGGATCCTCGGTGGTGGGGCGGCACTCGTAGGGGTGGGATTCGCGGTGCTCTTCGTGCTCGCGGAGCGATTCCGGGAGTCCTTCGGCGCCTCCGGCAACGGGCCGCTCAAGCTGGTGGCCCCGTTGCTGGTGCTCGGGCTGGTGCTGGCGTCGGTGCTCCGGCCGGAGAGCCGCGCGCTCCTCCATGTGACGGCGATGGCGGCGGTCCTCACCCTGGCAGGCGCACTCTGGGTCTTCCGTGAGGCACCGTTCCTCGGCACCCTGGGCACGCTCTACTTCGGGGCATGGCTCCTCTTCTATTACCCTGAGGCCGGCGGCCTGCAGGCTGCGCGGCCCTCACCGCGCATGAACTGCCCGTTCGTCACGGGGCCGCCCGGGCTCTGCGCACCACCAACGCCCTTCGGCAGTCGATTGCCGGGCCGCGGGCGCAGCACGGCGGCTGGGAGGGGTCGCCAACGCGCGGGCGCACATCCTCTGGCGCGCGAGGTGCTCGGCGACCGATGCCGGTGCTGTCCTGCTTGGGGGCCCGGCCGCCACGTGGCGCTGGCGGTGCGCGCGGTCATCCCCGAGGCGGGGCGGGGGCGGCGCCGAGCCCTCGAGGCGCGGCGGTGGGGGGCCGCCCGAGCCTGGGCGGGTGCGGGCGCTCGGCTATCGTGACGCGCGGGCGGGCCACCTCTGCGCCCTCTTCCCGCTCGCCGCTGAACTCAAGCTCTACTTCGAGCACGGCGCCTCCCTCCCCGACCCCGACGGCCTTCTCGAGGGCACCACGAAGCAGACGCGCTTCGTGCGGTTCCGCACGGCGCGAGACCTCAGGAAGCCCGCCCTTCGCCGCCTGGTGCAGCGCGCCCTGCTGGCCCGGTCGCTGTAACGATGAAGCGCCGCACCTCTCCCAACCGCCGCCCGTGGCACCCGCCCCCGAAGGAGGCCCCGCGCGAGGACGGGCTCCCGGCGGGAACGCCGCGCTGGGCGGCGCAGATGCGGCGCCTGACGGACCGGATGTCCCGCGACTTCCTGGGCGGGCCGCGGGTGGTGCGGCTCGCGTGGGTGATCAACGCGCAGAAGGGCGGCACCTTCCCCTTCCTGCTGCTCCTCCTCTGGGTCTACGGCCGGCACGATGTGGCCGCGTGGACCTACGTGGCGCTGCACGGAAGCTACGGACTGGTGTGGCTGCTCAAGGACTTCGCGTTCCCGGACCGGAGCTGGCAGCAGAAGGTGACGATCGGCGGGGCGATCAACGCCTTCCTCTTCGTGCTCGGGCTCTACTGGGTGATGGGGTGGCTCATGCTGTCGCGGCCGGTGCCGGCGTATCCGCTGGCAGAACCGGCCTGGCTGGCGCTCTGCACCAGCCTCTGCCTGGTGGGCTGCACCCTGATGATTGCGGCCGACGCGCAGAAGTACTTCACCCTCCGGCTGCGGCCCGGGCTCGTCACCGACGGGGTCCACCGCTACATCCGCCATCCCAACTACCTGGGCGAGATGCTGGTGTACGGCAGCCTGGGCCTGCTGGTGTGGCACTGGGCGGCGGCGCTGATCCTGGCGTGGGTGTGGCTCGGGCTGTTCGCGGTGAACATGCGGATCAAGGAGGCGAGCATGGCGCGACACCCGGAGTGGGAGCTGTACCGGAAGCGGAGCTGGTGGCTCCTCCCCTTCATCTTCTGACGGCATGACCGCGACTTCCTCGCCCCGGGCGTTCAAGACGCCCGAGGCCCTCGGGACCTGGTTCCGGCAGCACCACGCCAGGGAGAAGGAGCTTTTCATCCGCCTCTACAAGGTGCACGCCCGGCACCTGGGCATCGGCTACAAGGAGGCGCTGGACGAGGCGCTGTGCTGGGGCTGGATCGACGGCGTGGTGCGCCGGCTCGATGCCGACAGCTACCAGCAGCGCTTCACGCCGCGGAAGCCGAGGAGCATCTGGAGCAACGTGAACGTGGGGCACGTGGAGCGGCTGACCCGCGAGGGGCGGATGGAGGCGCCGGGACTGGCGGCGTTCGGCGCGCGGACGGCGGAGCGCACCGGCGTCTATGCGTTCGAGAAGAAGGACGTGACGCTGGCCCCCGCCTTCCTCAAGCGCCTCAAGGCCGACAAGGCCGCGTGGGCCTGGTACAGCGCGCAGGGCGGCTACTACCGCCGCACCGCGGCGCACTGGGTGATGAGCGCCAAGCGGGCGGAGACCCGGGAGCGGCGCTTTGCCCAGCTGCTCAGCTGCTCGCACGACGGGCTGCGGGTGCCGCCACTGCGGCCCTAGCCTCCCGCGGCATCTTCCGGCGCCCCGCGCCGGCGCGTAGGTTGGACCCTGGGCGGCCGGCCGGCCGCCCCCTCGCCGGGACACCACGCGGAGCGCACCACCGTGCTGCCTTGCCAAGCCTGCCGCCCCACCGGGGCGGGACGCTTTCCCGTCAGCTTCACTGCAGGGTGCCCGTGACGGCGCCCCTGCCCTACCTGCTCGATGGCGCGCTCGTGGCCTCCGCGGAGGCGGCGGTGGTGCGGAGCCCGTGGAGCGGCTCGGTGGTCGGCTCCGCCTCGGTGGCGGGGCGGCGGGAGGTGGAGCACGCGGTGGACCGCGCGGTGGCAGCCGCACCGGCGGCCGCGGCGCTCCCCTCGCACGAGCGGGCGGCGGTGCTGGAGCGGATCAAGGCGGGCGTGGCGGCCCGGCGGGAGGAACTGGCGCACTGCCTGGCCAGCGAGGCGGGGAAGCCGCTCGCCATGGCGCGGACCGAGGTGGACCGCGCGATCTTCGTCTTCGGCCAGGGCGCGGAGGAGGCGCGGCGGATCGGCGGGGAGGTGATCCCGCTGGACCTCATGCCGCACGGGAACGGCCGCTGGGGGATCACGCGGCGCTTCCCGCTGGCGCCGATCGCCGGGATCACGCCGTTCAACTTCCCGGTGCTGCTGGCCGCCCACAAGCTGGCGCCGGCCATCGCCTGCGGCGCCACCCTGGTGCTCAAGCCGCCGCCGCAGGACCCGCTCTCCACGCTGCTGCTGGCGCAGGTGCTGGCGGAGTCCGGCTACCCGGCGGGGGCCCTGGCCGTGGTGCCCTGCAGCAACGACGACGCGGCGCCCCTTCTCGACGACCCGCGGGTGCGGATGGTGAGCTTCACCGGCTCGGCGCGCGTGGGCTGGATGATCCGGCAACGCTGTCCCATGAAGAAGGTGGCGCTCGAGCTGGGCGGCAACGCCGCCGTGCTCATCGAGCCCGACGCCGACCTGGACCACGCGGCGCGCCGCTGCGTGGCCGGCGGCTACCTCTACGCCGGGCAGTCCTGCATCTCCACCCAGCGCATCCTGGTGCACGCGTCGGTCTACGACGCGTTCGTGGAGCGCTTCGTCCCGCTGGTGGCCGCGCTCCGGACCGGCGACCCGCTGGCCGAGGGCACCGACGTGGGCCCGATGATCGACGAGGCGAACGCGCGGCGGGCGGAGGCGTGGATCCAGGAGGCAGCCGGCGCGGGTGCCACGCTGGCCTGCGGCGGCGCCCGCCACGGGACCCTCCTCACCCCCGCGGTGCTCCTCCACACCACCGGCGCGATGCGGGTGAACTGCGAGGAGATCTTTGCGCCGGTCACCACGGTGCGGCCCTACCAGGACTTCGAGGAGGCGCTGGCCGCGGTCAACGACTCGCCCTACGGGCTGCAGGCGGGCCTCTTCAGCCACGACATCCGCCGGATCCTCCGCGCCTTCGAGGCGCTGGAGGTGGGCGGCGTGGTGAGCAACGAGGTCCCGGGGTGGCGGGTGGACCACGCGCCCTACGGCGGCGTGAAGCAGTCGGGGGCCGGGCGCGAGGGCGTGCGCTGGGCCATCGAGGAGATGACGGAGCTCCGGCTCCTGATGATCGGATGAACCTCTTGCCAGGGACTCTCATGCTTCGACGGGTGCTCTTCCTTTCCTGCCTGGTGCTGGCCGCCGCGCCGGCCGGGGCGCAGACGCCGGCCCAGCGCCGGGCCGAGTTCTACCGCGCGCAGCGGGTGCCGTTCGAGCCCGGCTTCCGGGTGTTCATCGTGCCCGACATGGAGGGCATGGGGAGCGTGGTGGACATCCACGAGATCATCGCGGGCAACGAGGGGGAGCGGTACAAGACCCTGACCGGCCCCGACTACTGGGGCCGCTTCCGGAGCCTGCTCACGCAGGAGGTGAACGCCACCATCCGCGGTGCCCGCTCGGCCGGGGCGCGGAGCTTCACGGTGAACGAGGGCCATGGCGGCAACCTGTTTGCCAACATCCTGCCGTGGGAACTGGACAGCTCGGCCACGCTGGTGCGCGGCTTCCCCAAGCCGCTGGTGATGATCACCGGCCTCGACAGCACCTTCGGCACGCTGATGTTCACCGGGGCCCACGCCAACGCCGGCTCGCCCGGGGTGATGCCGCACAACTTCGCGTTCGACTCCTTCACGGTGAACGGCAAGCGGCTCAACGAGGTGGGCATCAACGCCCTCATGGCCGGCGAGATGGGCGTCTCGGTCTCGCTCGTGGCCGGGGACGACGTGCTGCTGGCGGAAACCCGGGAGATCCTGGGCTACGACTTCGTCCAGGTGCTCACCAAGCGCGCGGTGGGGCGGAGCGCGGCCATCACCTACAGCCCGGCGAAGGTGCGGCAGATGCTGGCGGCGGGCGCGGCGGAGGCCGTGCGGCGGGAGCAGCGCGGGGAGTTTCCCGCCGTTCACGCTGGCCAAGCCGTACACGGTGGAATTCAAGCTACGGCAGAGCTTCCCCGACACGGTGGTGACGCAGGTGGCGGCGTTCACCGACTGGAAGCTCGAGAAGATCGGGGAGCGCACCTTCCGGCTGGTCACCAGCGATGCGAGGCAGGTCGGCTACCTGCTGGATGCCATCGAAGAGGTGGTGCTGCGATGAGCCGCCGCCTCTTCTGCCTCCTGGCCGCGCTGCCCGCGGCCCTCGCGGCGCAGGGCCAGCCGCCGGGCGGCGGCGCCCGCCCCCCGCGACACCACCCCGCCGGCCGCCGCCTTCGGCGTCACCGAGTGGCAGCAGGCGCGCCGGAAGCTCGAGCTCGACATGCAGCGGACGGGCTTCAGCGTCTACATCATCGCCGACATGGAGGGGCTCTCGGGCGTGGTGCGGAACCAGACCGAGATGCGCCCCGTGGCCCGCGGCGGCAGCGAGGAGCACGAGCGCTTCCGCGAGATCCTCACCCGCGAGGTGAACGCCGTGATCGCCGGCGCCCGCGCGGCGGGGGCCACGCAGTTCATCGTCAATGACGGGCACGGCGGCACCCTGTTCCGGAACATCCTGCCCGAGCAGCTGGATCCCGACGCCATCCTGATCCGGGGCTACCCCAAGCCCATCGTCATGTCCACCGGCATGAACCCGATGGTGGACGCCCTGATGATCGTGGGCGCCCACGCCAACGCGGGGACCGCGGGCGTCATCGCGCACAGCTTTGCGTTCGACTCGTTCACGGTGAACGGCACGGTCCTCAACGAGACCGGCATCGCCGCCTTCATCGGCGGGGAGATGGGCGTCCCGATGGTCCTGGCCTCGGGGGACGACGTCCTGACCGCCGAGACGCAGGCCATGCTCGGCCCCCTCGAGGTGGTGACGGTGAAGCGCGTGGTGTCGCGCGCGGCGGCCATCACCATCCCGCCGGCCCGGGTGTATCCCATGCTCCGGGACGCCGCCGCCCGCGCGGTGCGCCGCACCCGCGCCGGGGAGTTCAAGCCGCTCACCTTCCAGAAGCCCTACCGCGTGCGCTTCTGCCTCCGGGCCTCCTTCACCCGGGACGACTGGGTGCGCACCACCGTGAGCCGCCTGTCGGGCGTGCAGGACGGGGGTGCGCCGGGCTGCTTCCTGTACGTCACGGACTCCGCCGAGGCCGTGGGCAACCTGCTGAACGAGGTGGAGTGGACGGTCCTCAAGCCCTAGGAGGCCGGAATGCGCCGTGCCGTGATGGCGGGAGGCGTCGCACTGCTCGCCGGGTGCGCGGGCGGGACGCAGCTCACCACCTACATCCTGCCGCCACACCGGCTCGAGGCGCCGGTCTGCCCGGCCATGGTGCTGGTGCACGACACGCCGGACGAGATGCCGGCGGGCGGCCGGCTGATCGCCCGCATCCGGATCGCGGGATCGGGCGCCCGCCGCACCAGCACCAAGCTCCGCAAGCGGCTGCAACTGGAGGCCGCCAAGCTCGGCGCCACCCGCGTCCTCGCCGCCGAGATGGTGACGCCGAGCATGCTGGAACAGATCGCCTACAGGGTGGCGGAGGGGGCGCCGATGGATGAGCGGCTCCGCCTCCGGCAGGAGGCGCTCGCCAAGCCGGCCCAGACCGAGACGCGCCTGCCCACGGTGGTGCCCACCGATCCGAGCTTCTACGGCCGCGGCCTGGCCTACGCCATCTACCTCCCCGACGACAGCCTGCGCATCCCGCTCGAGTGCCCCGACCCCCGCAGCCGCTGACCGGACGGTCCTCTCCCTAGCGGTCATGGCGCGGGGACCCGGGCCCCGCCATGCTTCATCCTGTCCACCCGACAGGAGTCGCGTGTGTCCTCGCATCCCTACCGCGGCAGCTTCGCCCACTTTGCCCAGGTGGTCAGCCGGGCCACGGGTCGTCCGGCGGCGTTCCTGCTGGCGGCCTTCGTGGTGGCCGTCTGGATCATCACCGGCCCGCTCTTCCACTGGAGCGATACCTGGCAGCTGGTGATCAACACCGGCACCACCATCGTGACCTTCCTGATGGTGTTCCTGATCCAGAACACCCAGAACCGCGACACCGAGGCCATCCAGGTGAAGCTGGACGAGCTGCTCCGCGTCACCGAGGGCGCCCACGTGGCGCTGCTGGACCTCGAGGAGCTCGGGGAGGCGGAGCTCGAGGCCATCCGCCGCAACTACCTCAAGCTGGCGGCACAGGCGCGCCAGGTGCTCCGCACCGGCGGCACCGACACCGGCGTGCCGGACATGGCCTGAGCGGGGATGCGGGGACGTCGCATGCTCGCCGCATTCCTGGGCCTCGGCCTGGCCGCGCTCCTCCTGTGGTGGGGCTTCCTGTGGACGGTGCAGCGGCGGCTGCTCTTCCCCGCGCCGCTCTCCGCCGGCGCGGCGGCGATGCCGCGGGACGCCGAGGCTGTCTGGCTGGATGGAGCCGACGGGAAGAGCGAGGCGTGGCTGCTCCGGCCGCCCGGTGGGGCGGGGCCGGCGCCGCTCGTGATCTTCACCCATGGCAATGGCGAGCTGATCGACTACTGGCCCGACGCCTTCGCCGGGGCGCGGCGGCAGGGAGTGGCAGTGCTGCTGGTGGAGTACCCGGGCTACGGCCGCTCGGGCGGGGCGCCCGGCGAGGCGAGCATCCGCGAGGCCGTGCTGGCCGCGTACGACTGGGCGGTGCGCCAGCCCGGCATCGACAGCACGCGCATCATCGCCCACGGGCGCTCGCTCGGCGGCGGGGCGGCGGCCATCCTCGCGGCGGAGCGGCCGGTGGCGGCGCTGGTGCTGGAGTCGAGCTTCAGCTCGGTGCGCGCGTTTGCGCGCGGCTTCGGGGCGCCCGGCTTCCTGGTGCGGGACCCATTCGACACCCGCACCCGGCTCGCCACCATCGCCGCACCCGTGCTGCTGCTCCACGGCCGGCACGACGCGGTGATCCCCACCTGGCACGCCGACGCCCTCAAGGCGGCGCGCCCCGAGGCGCAGCTGGAATGGATGGACTGCGGCCACAACGACTGCCCGCCGAGCTGGCCGCGGGTGGCGCGCTTTCTCTCGGCGCACGGCATCGTCCCCTGACACGGAGTACCCGATGCAGCTGATCTCGACCCCCGCGGGTCCGGCGCCCGCAGGCCACTACTCGCAAGCCGTGGTGCACGGCGGCGTGGTGTACGTGGCGGGGATGCTCGCCACCGACCCGGCGACGGGGGAGGTGGTGGCGCCCGGCCAGCCCGGGCCGCAGACGGAGCAGGCGCTCCGGAACGTGGCGGCCGTGCTCGCGGCGGCGGGGAGCGGGCTCGACCGCATCCTCTCGGCCACCATCTACGTCACGGCGCGGGAGCAGTGGGGGGAGGTGAACGCGGCCGTGGCGCGGATGCTCGGCCCGCACCGGCCCGCGCGGGCCGTGATCCCCGTGCACGAGCTCAAGCCGGGCTGCGTGGTGGAGATCCAGGTGATCGCGGCGGTGCGTTAGGCGCGCGTCCCCAGCCGCCGGAACCAGCGGCCCACGACGATCAGTCCCACCCCGCCGATCCCGATCCAGCCCCAGTCCCACGCGGGGTCCGGGACGCCGTGCAGGTGGTGCAGCCCGAGGAGGATGTGCGCGACGAGGCCCTCGACGAGGTTGAAGAGCCCGGCGCCGAGCAGGAGGGTGCCGATGAACCAGCGGTCGTGCCGCCAGATGCGCACCGACTGGGTCCCACGCCAGAGGAGGAAGCTGCCCACCAGCGTGGCCAGCCACATGACGGCCGCAAACCAGCCATCGGCCCACATGTTGTACCGCATGCTGAACATGTCCACGGGCGGGCGGCGGCTGGACAGGAACTGGTGCCACTGCAGCAGGTGGTGGAAAAGCACGCCATCGAACAGCCCGCCGAGCCCGATCCCGAGCAGGATGCCCGCCCACGTCAGCCGCAGTTCACCGATGCTGGTCGCCATGATCCCTCCGTGGGGAGGGTGACGTCCCACGGGCACGGGCGCGTACCGAAATTCGGGGTGGACGAAAAGGCGGCGTCACCACCGATGGCGCGCGCGCTACCCGATCTCGGCGAGGAGGTCCGCCGCCTCGGGGTGGGAGCGGAGCCAGTCAGCGACGTACCAACAGGATGGGATGATCCGGAGGCCCTCGGCGCGGGCGTGTGCCATGGCGGCCTCGACGAGGCGGCCGGCGAGGCCCTGGCCACGGGCCGCCGGCGGCACGTAGGTGGAGACGAGGTCGAGGATGCCCTCGCCCATCTCCTGGTAGGCCAGCTCGGCCGTGCCGCCCGGGACCTCGATGTAGAAGCGGTGCGCTTCGCGGTTGTGCTCCACGTGCATTGCGGTCCTCCCTCCCCGGAGCCTAGCCGGTCGCCTGGGAGGGCGCCATGGCGGGTCTGGCGCGGAGCGGCCGGATTGCCGACCTTCCTCCATTCACGCCCATCCGGACGCCATGCCGACCATCCAGGACCCGGCCGCCCGCGCCGAGTTGATCGCCCGCCTGCGCCGCGTCACCCCAACGACGACGCCCGCGTGGGGGACGCTCACGGCCCCGCGGATGGTCTGCCATCTCGCCGACCAGCTCCGCGTGGCCCTCGGCGACACGCCGTGCCGCGACGTCAGCACGCTGCCGCTGCGGACCGTGGTGCGCTTCCTGGTCCTGCGGACCGGCTTTCAGGCGCCGCCGGGCAAGGTCCAGACCGTGCGGGAGATGCTCGGGAGCCAGCCCACCAGCTGGGATGCGGACATGGCCACCTGCGAGGCCCTCCTCGAGCGGCTGGCCGGCGCCACGCAGGTGGCGCCGCATCCCGCCTTCGGGAAGTTCACCCCGGGGGACTGGGGCATCATGGCCTGGAAGCACATGGATCACCACCTGCGCCAGTTCCAGGTCTAGGAGACTGCATGGGCACCCGCGATCCCCGCATCGACGCCTACATCGCGAAGTCGGCCGAGTTTGCCCGGCCCATCCTGAGCCACTTCCGCGCGCTGGTGCACAAGGCGGCACCGGACGTCACCGAGACGATGAAGTGGAGCATGCCCCACTTCGATCACGGCGGGATCATGTGCGGGATGGCCGCGTTCAAGGCGCACGCCGCGATCGGGTTCTGGAAGTCCGAGCTGATCGTGGACGCGCGCTACGACAAGAGCGAGGAGGCGATGGGCGCCCTCGGCCGGCTCACCACCCTCAAGGACCTGCCGCCCGACCGGGTGCTGCTCTCCTACATCAAGCAGGCGGTGAGGCTCAACGCCGAGGGCGTGAAGGCGCCCCACATGGCCCGGCGCGAGGCGCGCGCGAAGAAGCCCGAGACCAGGCCCCCGGCCGACCTGGCCGCGGCCCTCAAGAAGAGCGCCAGGGCCCGGAAGCACTGGGAGGCATTCCCGCCGAGCCACCGGCGCGAGTACATCGAGTGGATCACGAGCGCCAAGCAGGCGGAGACGCGGGCGCGGCGGCTGGCCACCTGCCTTAGCCAGGTGGCAGAGGGCAAGTCGCAGAACTGGAAGTACGAATCCAAGCCGAAGAAGAAGGCATGAAGAGCCTCCCCGAGCTGTTCCAGCGGAACCGCGCCTGGGCCGAGCGGCAGAAGGCGGCCCAGCCCGACTTCTTCCAGCGGCTGGTGGCGCAGCAGGCGCCGGCCTACCTGTGGATCGGCTGCTCCGACAGCCGGGTGCCGGCCAACGAGATCGTGGACCTGCTGCCGGGCGAGCTGTTCGTGCACCGGAACATCGCCAACGTGGTGGTGCACACCGACCTCAACTGCCTCTCGGTGCTGCAGTATGCCATCGAGATCCTGGGGGTGCGGCACATCATCGTCTGCGGGCACTACGGCTGTGGCGGCGTGCGCGCCGCGCTCGACCGCACCAAGGTGGGCCTGGCCGACAACTGGCTCCGCCACGTGGTGGACGTCCGGACCCGCCACGCCGCCCTCGTGGACTCGGCCCCGACGCCGGCCCAGGCGCTCAACCGGCTCTGCGAGCTCAACGTGCTGGAGCAGGCCCTGCATGTCTGCGAGACGACGATGGTGCAGGACGCCTGGGCCGCGGGGAAGCCGCTGGCCGTCCACTCCTGGGCCTACGGTCTCGAGGACGGGCTGCTGCGCGACCTCGGCTTCACCGTCGCGGGCCAGGACGAGGTGGCGCCCACCTACACCCGCACCATCGCCGCGGTGGGCGGCTGAGTCCGTGACCCACGCCATCCGCCCCGCCCGGAGCGCCGACGGCGACGCCTGCCGCGAGATCATCTTCGGCATCCTGCGCCACTACGGCCTCGAGCCCGAGCCGCAGGGTCAGGACGCCGACCTCGACGACCTCGAGGCGCATTACGACGGCCGCGATTCGCTCTTCGTGGTGGTGGTGGACGACAGCGGCCGCATCGTGGGCACCGGCGGCCTCAAGCGCTACGACGCCGGGCAGGCGGAAATCAAGAAGATGTACCTGCTGCCCGAGGTGCGCGGGCAGGGACTGGGGCGCCGACTGCTCGACACGCTGGTGGGCTTTGCGCGCGCGGTGGGCTACCGGCGCATCGTGCTCGAGTCCAACTCCAACCTGACGGAGGCGCTCCAGCTCTACCAGCGCTACGGCTTCGTGCCGGTGCCGCCGGAGCACCTCTCCTACCGCTGCGATCGCGCCTTCGCCCTGGACCTCGTGGCGGCGGGGGCCTGATGGGTCGCTACGCCTTCCTCACCGACACCTACGAGACGGAGCGGCTCAAGACGCTCAGCGTCTGGTCCGAGTTCGCCGAGGGCGACCTCGGCTTCCGGCCCGCCCCGCTGGCCCGCACCCCGCGGGAGCAGATGGTGCACCAGTGCGTGAGCGAGGACACCTGGTTCCGCACCATGCTCGGCATCGACCTCGGCGAGCCACCGCTCCCCGCCGAGGAGAGCCGTCAGGCATTCATGACCCGCTACGCCGCCGCCTCGGCCCGGCGGCTGGCCGACCTGCGCGCCCGCCCGGACGGCTGGTACGAGGGCGAGGCCAGCTTCTTCGGCGTGCCCCGGCCCCGCACCTGGATCCTGGTGCGCCGCTTCACCCACTCGGCGCACCACCGGGCCCAGCTCACCACGTACCTGCGGCTGCTCGGCAAGCCGCTCTACTCGACGTACGGCCCCACCGCGGACACCGGCGGCCTCTTCACCAACCAGGCCCCGGTGATCTACCGCTACCCCGACGTGGAGACCCTGCTCGAGCGCGAGGCCGAGGGTGGCGAGTGGCCGCCGCTCCCGGGCCCGGGGGACACGCCGCCCACCGAGCGGCCATGAGCTTCCAGGACCACTACTCCGCCTTTGCCGCGAGCTACGCCCGGGCCCGGCCCGAGTATCCGGCGGCGCTGTTCCGGTGGCTTCGCACCCAGTCACCCTCAGGCGGGCTGGCCTGGGATGCCGGGACCGGGAGCGGACAGGCGGCGCGCGGGCTGGTGGAGGTGTTCGAGCGGGTGGTGGCCACCGACCCGAGCAGCGAGCAGCTGGCGCAGGCGCCGGCGCACCCGCGCATCACGTATTACGCCGGGAGCGAGATCGCCTCAGGACTGGTGAGCGGGAGCGCCGACTGCGTGACGGCCGCGCAGGCGGCGCACTGGTTCGACCTCGAGGGCTTCGCGGCCGAGGCCCGGCGCACGCTCCGGCGCGGGGGCCTGGTGGCGGTGTGGGGCTACGGGCTCTGCCGCGTCAGTGAGGCGGTGGACCTGGTGCTCGACCGCTTCTACACCGACGTGGTGGGGCCGCACTGGCCGCCGGAGCGGCGCCACGTGGACAGCGCCTATCGCGAGCTGCCGTTTCCCTTCGCGGAGGTGGCGTGGCCGCCCATCGCCATGGAGCGGGAGTGGTCGCTGGCGCAGCTGCTCGGCTACCTCGACACCTGGTCCGCGGTCCACCACTACCGGAAGGCGCTCGGCACCGACCCGCTGGGGCCGCTGGTGCCGGAACTCCGGCGCGCCTGGGGCGCCGCCGAGGCGGTGCGGCGGGTGGCCTGGCCGCTCTTCGGGCGCGCCGGCCGCACCTGACGCACGATGCCTGACATACCACGGCACCCGGCCTCCCCCATGCCCACTCCCATCGACCCCCGCGTGGACATCGGCCACGTGCACCTCAAGGTGGCCAGCGTGGACCGCGCGCTCGCCTTCTACTGTGGCGTGCTCGGCTTCGAGCTGACCCAGCGCTACGGGCCGCAGGCGGCCTTCGTGAGCGCCGGCGGCTACCATCATCACATTGGCCTCAACAGCTGGGAGAGCGCCGACGGCCACCCGCCGGCGCCGGGGACCACCGGCCTCTATCACGTGGCCATCCGCTACCCGGACCGGAAGACCCTGGCCGACGCGCTCCGCCGCCTCATCGAGGCCGGCATCCCGCTCCAGGGCGCCAGCGACCACGGCGTCAGCGAGGCCCTCTACCTCGCCGATCCCGACGGCAACGGCCTCGAGCTCTACCGCGACCGCCCGCGTGCCGAGTGGCCCTTCGATGCGCAGGGCCACCTCCAGATGGTCACGCGGCGACTGGACCTCGAAGCGCTGCTCGCCGAAGTGTGAAGACAATCCGCGTGCGCGCCAGTTGCGCGTCCGCGGACCGGCGTGCACCTTAGCAGCCATCCCTTCCCATCGCTTCGCCACACACCTCCGGTCCGCCAGTCCCGGCGAGGAGTGACGATGCCCCGCATCAGCGTGCAGGCCTGCAGTTACATCCCGGCGTCCGCCCGCGTGGTCTACGGCATCCTCGCCGACTACCACGAGGGCCATCCCTCCATCCTCCCTCCGGACAGCTTCGCCGACTACGTGGTGGAGGCGGGCGGCCGCGGCGCGGGGACCCGCATCCGCTTCGTGATGCCCGGCGTGGGGAAGCCGAGGCAGTTCCACATGGAGGTGTCGGAGCCGGAGCCGGGGCGGGTGCTCCGGGAGACCGACCTCAAGACCGGCACCATCACGACCTTCACCGTGGAGCCGACGGACGACGCGAGCATCTGCCGCGTCATCATGCGCTCCGAATGGCGGCGGGGCGGGGTGATGGGGTGGGTGGAGCGGTGGTTCGCCAAGCCCTTCCTGCGGCGCATCTACATCGAGGAACTCCACAACCTGGCGGTGAAGGTCCGCGGGTCCCGGGCCGACGTGCGCGAGTGCGAGCTGGCGTAGCGTGGCGTCGCCGAGGACGTCGGCCAGGCTCGGTGCGGCGTGGCTCAACGCAGAGGCGCAGAGGACGCGGAGAAGCGCAGAGGAACTGCACGAAGACAGCGGGGCCCGTCTTGCGACGGGCCCCGCTGAGTTGTTGTGGGTGTCACTTCGGGTTCGGTGCCAAGTTCCATCCGTGCTGCCAGACGACCCTCGCATCCCTGCACTCCCGGCGAGGAGTTCATCGCTTCTCGGGCGCGGTTCCTCTGCGCCCCTCTGCGCTCTCCGCGCCTCTGCGTTGAGCCACGCAGAACCGAGCCCCGACTACGCCCCCCGAACAGCCCGGATGACCCACCAGAGCCCGACACAGATGCCGAGCACGCCCACGGCCGTGGAGAGCTGGCGGCCGAGGGCCACGGAGCGGTCGGCGGCGCGGCGCATGGCGTAGGCCGCCACCGAGGCGTAGAGCATCATGCCGAGCGTGACGCCCACGCCGAAGGCCGCGAGGTAGAGGAGCCCGATGTCCCAGCGGCCGATGAGCGTGACCGGCACCAGCGCCACCACCGCACTCGAGCCGGCCAGTCCGTGCATCAGGCCCACGATGGTGATGCCGTGCCCATGGTGATGCGGGTGCGGCTGGGGGGCCGCGACAGCCTCCGGCGCCTCGGGGTGCGGATGGGGATGGGGGTGCGGATGCGCGTGGTGGGCCGCGTCGTGGTGCGCCGTCTCCGGCGCGTGCCGGGCGGCGTGGGTGAGGTCGTGGGCGTGCGGGTGGTGCGGGTCGTGCCCATGGTCGTGCACCGGCGCCGGTGCCGGATGGGCGTGGAGGTGGGCGTGATCCCCGTGCCCGGCGGGCGGGTGGAAGTGTAGCTTCCGGGCAGTCCGCACCGCCCAGATCCCGAGCCCGATCAGCATGGTGCCCACGATCCCCTCGCCGACGGCGTCGTAGCGGGCGGGCCAGGAGAGGCCGGTGGCCAGCAGCACGCCGCCGAAGGCGATGACGGCCAGCGAGTGGCCGAAGCCCCAGCGGAACCCGAAGCGGAGCGCGTGCGGGGCCGTCGGCTTGTCGGCCACGAAGGTGGTGACGGCCACCATGTGATCCGCCTCCAGCGCGTGCTGGAAGCCGAGCAGCAGCGCGGTGGCGAGCGGCAGGACGTTCATGGGCGGTGACGGCGGGTCATGATGGCCCGGAAAGTGGCCCGGCGGCGTTCGCCGGGCAAGCAGGTCCCGAGGAGGCCCCATGGCAGAACCCATCGACCAGAAGCCCCGGATCCGACTCTCCACCCTGAGCCACGGCGCGGGTTGAGCGTGCAAGCTCGGGAGTGACGAGCTGGCGCACGTGCTGCGCCACCTGCCGCAGGTCGGGGATCCGCGCATCCTCCTCGACGCGGCCAGCAGGGACGACGCCGCCGTCTGGCAGCTGGACGACGGGCGCGCCCTGGTGGCCACGGTGGACTTCTTCACGCCCGTGGTGGACGACGCGCGCACCTGGGGCCGCATCGCCGCGGCCAACGCCCTCAGCGACCTCTACGCCACGGGCGCCACCCCGCTCTTTGCCCTGAGCCTCGTGGGCTGGCCCCGCGAGTCGCTCCCCATGGAGCTGCTCGGCGAGGTCATGCAGGGCCTGGCCGACGTGGCGACCGCCGCCCGCTGCCCCATCCTGGGCGGCCACTCGGTGGACGCGCTCGAGCCGCACGTGGGGCTCGTGGCGCTGGGGGAGGCGCCGCCGGATCGCCTCCTCACCAACGCCACCGCGCGGCCCGGCGACCTGCTGGTGCTCACCAAGCCGCTCGGCACCGGCATCCTCACCACGGCGCTCAAGCGTGGTCTCCGCACGGAACGGGAGCTGGCGGAGGCCGTCACCAGCATGACCACGCTCAACGCCGGCGGCATGCGCGCCGCCCTTGCCGCCGGCCTCCGCTGCGCGACCGACGTCACGGGCTTCGGGCTCCTCGGGCACCTGGGGAACATCCTGCGTGGCAGCGGCGTCGGCGCGCGGCTCTGGCTCGAGGCGGTGCCCCGCTTCGCGGGGGTGCTGGAGCTCGCCGCCGAGGGCGTGGTCCCCGGGGGCACGAGGCGGAACCTGGCCGCCGTGCCCGTCACGTGGGCCGCGGACGTCGCCGAACCCGAACGGCTGCTCCTCGCCGACGCGCAGACCTCGGGCGGGCTGCTGCTCGCGGTGGCGCCGTCGCAGCTCGATTCGCTCCTCGCCGGCCTGGCCGCCGAGGGGACGCTGGCCCGCGCGGTGATCGGGGAATGCACCGGTCACGCGGGCCAGCTCACCGTCACCCGCACCCCCTGACCCCCGTGCCCCTCCGCTGGACCCCCCAACGCTATGACCAGCTCGAGCGCGCCGCGCGCGACGGGCGGCGGGTCGCCCTGTCGCGCCGCGGCAACGAGTACGTGGTGGTGGCCCTCGCGGTCCGGACCACGGGCAGCAAGGAAGTCCTCCGCGGGCGGCTGCCCATGACCGGGGAGGAACTCGAGTTTCCGCTGGAGGAAATCGACTCGCTCGATTTTCTCTGATGGAAGGGCGGCCTTCGGCCGCCCCGTTCCGCATTGTAAGGGCCGACTATAGTCGGCCCCTACGAATCCGACCTCGCCTCCGGGGTGGGCTCGGTGCTTGACACCCGCCGTCCCGGGCCGCACCGTGGGGCATGTTCACCTCCCTCCTCGTCGGGCTGGACGGCTCCTCCCATGCCGAGGTGGCGCTGGCTCAGGCCATCCTGGTGGGGCAGCGGTTCCGGTCGCGGATCGTGCTGGCGCACATCTCGCCGCCCACCGGGCGGACCAGCGAGATGTCGCTCGGCGCGCCGTGGATGGAGTGGGTGGCGGGCCGCGCCCCGCAGACGCGGGTGGAGCGCGAGGCCGCCGCGCAGCGCATGCTCGACGACTCGGCCGGCGCAGTGCGCCGCGCGGGCCTCGAGGTGGAGACGGTGCACCGCACCGGCGACGTGGTGGACGAGCTGCAGGATCTCGGCGCCCTCGTGGGCGTGATCGTGGTGGGCCGCGTGGGCTACCGCGGCGCCACCGCCGAGGACGAGGTGGGGCCCGACACGCGGACGCTGCTCCGGAACGCGCCGCAGCCGGTGCTGGTCTGCGGGCGTATTCCCACGGCGATGGACCGGGTGCTCGTGGGCTACAGCGGCAGCCCCGCCAGCGAAGCGACGCTCGCCTTTGCCGCGCGCTTTGCGGGCATCAGTGGCGCGCACCTCGACGTGCTGCAGTTCCCCGGCAGCCTCGGCGATCGCGGCGAGCTGACCCAGCGCGCCAGCGGCGCCCTGGCGCAGGCCCCCCTCGACTACGACCTGCACGACGGCGACGGCCCCGAGGAGGAGATGCTCCTCGCCGCGGCCCGCCGCCTCGGCGCCACCGCCGTCTTCACCGAGACGGAGCGCGAGCACGGGCATTGGCTGGTGCCCCCGGCGGCGGACGCTATCTTGCGGGCCTCCGACCTGCCGGTCCTCGTCCACCCCGAGCCGACCCTCGCGAGTGCCCGCACCCCGAGTTCCGATCGCCATCCTGCATCTCGATGAATCCTGCCTCGGCAACGGGCAGGCCCGCTCCACGCCGGGCGGCGCCGGCGGCCTGATCGAGATCCGCGCCGGCGGCACCATCCAGCGGCGCGACTTCTTCCTCCACGATCCCGACACCACCAACAACCGCATGGCGCTGACCGGCGCCCTGCGGGTGCTCGAGCTGCTCTCCGCCAAGGGCCGGCGGCTCATGGTACTGCTGGTCTCCGACAGCGAGTACCTGGTGAAGGGGATGCGGGAGTGGGTGCCGGGCTGGCGGTCCCGCGGGTGGACGCGGAAGGGCGGGCCCATCGAGAACCTCGACCTGTGGCAGCCGCTGGTCCGGGCCGCCGCCCTGCACGACGTGCAGTGGACCTGGGTCCGCGGCCACGTCGGGCACGCCAAGAACGAGTACGCCAACGACCTCGCCGTGAAGGCCGCCACCGAGCAGGTCTCGAGCGACGGCGCGGTGGAGAGCGGCTTTGCCGCCTGGCTCGAGGCGGCGCGGGGCAAGAAGAAATACCTGCGCTACGACCCGGACGCCGCCTTCACCGCGCTCGAGGCGCGGCTCGCGGCCGGCGAGGAGTTTGCGCGGGTGGGGGCGGCGGACTAGGTGCGGGGCTCGGCGGGCGTGGTCGGGCAGGGGCGCGCTGCGCCCGATCGACACGCCCCGCCTACCGCGCCCCTCCCGTCACGATCGTCAACCGCACCCGCGCCGTGACCAGGTCCGAGGGCGTCGAGTAGGCCTCCCCACTCAGCAGGAAGTCCGGCGACAGGGCGTAGGTGGCGCCGCCGAAGACCGCCACCCGGCGCAGGTTCACCTCCACCTTGCGGCGGTCGAGCGTGCCCTGCGCGTTGCGGAAGTGCACCTGGAAGCGCGGCCGCAGGATGTTGTAGCCGGCGCCGACGTAGGGACGGAAGCGCCCATTGGCGCGGGGGAACGTGAACGCCAGTTCCGCGCCGAGGATGTTGGGGGAGAAGCGGTCGTTGGACCTGGTGCCCTGGTAGCACTCGCTGAGCGAGTCGGCCAGCGCGTCATCGGGGCAGGTGATCGGCGCGTGCATGCTGCCGATGGTGGCGTGCAGCCGCCCCGTGAAGAGCGTGCCCGCGTCGCCGAGGGGCACGCTCCGCGAGAGGGCCACGCTGACGAAGTTGGCCTTCACCTCGTTGACCCGCACCGGCGGGATCCAGCTGGCCTCGAGCAGCACCCCTTCGGGCAGTGCGTACGCCAGCCGCGGCCGCAGCAGGCCCGGGAGCAGGTTGACGTTCTCCGGCCCCTTGCCGGGACGGCAGGTGGTGGGGGTGGCCATCTCGTCGCCCGCGTCGGGGATCAGGGCGGCCTCGAGACCGAACTGCACCGATCCCGGGCGATAGACCCAGGGCGCCTGCGCCGGCCCGTACGCCAGCGGCACCGCGAAGTGGGCAAAGAGATCGGCCTCGTGCGAGTCGGTGGCGGGGTAGCAGTTGCCCTGCGCCGACACGGCGGGCACGACGAGGACGAGCGCCAGGGCGGTGGCGGAGAGCGCGCGCATGGGATCTCCAGGGGGCCGCCGGTCCGCGAGGGACGGGACGGCAAGGGGTGCCACGGGTGTCCGGCCGCGCAGGGCCCGCACCAACCTCGGCCCAGCTTGCTTGACACCCCGGGAAGCCTGCCCTACTCTGCGACTCCGATGACCGACCTCGAACGGCTCTTCCGGCGATTGGTGGACAACCTAATCGCAATTGACCCGGCGCGCCTGCACCGGCCCATGCCGCTCGCCGATCTCCTCGACTCGGTCATCCCCTACCGCACCACCCGCCGCGCCCTGCAGGTGGATTCCGCCGAGGACTACGACATGCTGATCCTCCGGCTCTGCGCCGGCGAGGGCGGCTTCGTGCGGATGGTGGCGGACGAGATCAGCCAGCTGTTCCAGGAGCAGGTGACGAGTCCCAACCCCGACCTCTCCGTCCTCCGCGACTACAACAAGGCGGAACTGGTCCTCGGCACCGAGCCGCTGGCCCACGCGCTCGGCCCCGGCCCCGACGAAGCCTACGCCCCGCCCGACCCGCCAACGCCGGAACCGGTGGAAGAGCTGATCTTCCCGAGCGCCATCGAGCCGGCGGTGCCGGAGCCGCCGGCGCGGCGGCCCGCGGAGTCGCCCGCCAAGCGACGCAGCGCCGATGTGGTCCCCCTGCCGTTCACGGCCGAGCCCACACCGCCGGCCTCACCGCCGATGATGCCCCCCCCGCCCCGCATGACCGCGGAACCGGAACCCAGCACCCGTCACGGCAAGGGGCCGCGCTGCTCCTACTGCGGCGGCGCACTCCCCACCGGGCGCCCCGTCAACTTCTGCCCCCACTGCGGCCAGAACCAGGCCCTCACCCGCTGCCCCGAGTGCCAGGCCGAAATGGAAATCGGCTGGCGGCACTGCATCAACTGCGGGCACGCCATGGGCGAGGAATAGCGGCACCGCTCCCCCCTCACATCACGCGCCACCAGAAGCTCCGGGGCTGACGCCCCCGGCGTCGGTGATGTCTATCCCCACGGGGGCATCGCCGTCTCCTCCAGTGCACCGCCGGCCGCCGGGGACGTTGGCCGGCCCCACCTGAAGGAGATGTCGCATGTCGCATCGTTGGAGGCTCGTCACCCTGCTCGCCCTCGTGCCGCTGGCGGCCAGCGCCCAGGCGCGTGAGGCGTTCTCGTCCCCGAAGGACTCGCTGGTGCTGGCGCACGACTTCACCGCGGGCGGCGAGTTTGCCAGGGTGGAGCTGGAGCAGGGGAAGATCTACCGCGTGGAGGTGACCAACGCCCGGGTGCTCGCGGTGCGGAACCGCGAAGCCGGGACCCAGCTCCCCTTCACCCGCATTACCGAGGACCTGGCCCGTCCCAGCAACACCGTGGCCTTCGAGCTGGAGCCCTCGGTGAGCGGCGAGTACGAGCTCCGCCTCGACGGCCGCACCCGCGGCCTGGCACAGATGCGGGTCTTCCTGGACGCCCACGCCACCCAGCGGCAGCAGAAGGTGATCCGGAGCTGACCCGTGGGGCGCGGGTCCCGGGCGGTCCCGGGTCCCGCGCCGCCATTCCTCCCCCCCCGCACCCCCTCCATATTTCTCCCCGCACGGCAGGATCACGCGGGGAGCGAGCATGCCCGGAACCCAATCGGTGTGGATCGTGGCCGGTGCGCGCACCGGCTTCGGTGCGTTCGGCGGCACCCTCAAGGACCACTCGGCCACGGACCTCGCGGTGATCGCCGCGCGGGGCGCCATGGCGCGGGCGGACATCCAGCCGGTGTTCGTGGACCAGGTCATCGTGGGCAACGCGCTGCAGACCAGCGCCGACGCCATCTACCTGGCCCGCCATGTGGCGCTCCGCGCGGGCTGCAAGGTGGAGACGCCGGCGCTCACCGTGAACCGGCTCTGTGGCTCCGGCTTCGAGGCCATCATCCAGGCGGCGCGGCTGCTCCGCACCGGCGAGTCACGCGTGGCGCTGGCGGGGGGCACCGAGTCCATGAGCCAGGCGCCGCACGTGGTGCGCGGCGCTCGCTGGGGCCTCCGACTCGGGCCGGCCCCGCCGCTCGAGGACTCGCTCTGGGAGGCGCTGCGCGACACCCAGTGCAACCTCTCCATGGCCGAGACCGCCGAGAAGCTGGCGGCGGAGCATGGCCTGGCGCGTGAGGCGGTAGACGCCGTGGCGCTCGGCAGCCAGCAGCGCGCCAAGGCGGCCTGGGAGCGAAACGCCTTTGCCGATGAGCTCGTACCGGTGCCGGTCAAGAACCGGAAGACCAGGATGGAAGAACCGTGGGCCCAGGACGAGCACATGCGCCCCGACACCACCGCCGAGGGGCTCGCCAAGCTGGCGCCCTACTTCCGCAAGGACGGCGTGGTGACCGCCGGCAACGCCTCGGGCATCAGCGACGGCGCCGCCATGCTGGTCCTGGCCGATGACGACATGGTGCAGCGCTGGGGCCTCAAGCCCCTCGGCCGGATCCTGGGCTGGGGCGTGAGCGGGGTGGACCCGTCGGTGATGGGCATCGGCCCGGTCCCGGCGGCGCACGCCGCCCTGGAGCACGCCCGGAAGACCCTCGGCGACATGGCGCTGGTGGAAATCAACGAAGCCTTCGCCGCCCAGTACCTGGCCGTGGAGCAGAAGCTCGGCCTCAACCGCGAGATCACCAACGTGGACGGTGGCGCCATCGCCCTGGGGCATCCGCTGGCGGCCAGCGGCGCGCGGCTCACGCTGCACCTGCTGCACGCGCTCCGGCAGCGGGGCCAGAAGCTCGGCCTCGCGGCCGCCTGTATCGGCGGCGGGCAGGGGCAGGCCGTGGTGGTGGAGGCGGCGTAGCGACCATGAGCTCTCCCAACCTGCCGTCGCGGATCGACCGCGCCGCCGTGGAGCGGATCATCCAGCGTGCCGCCGAGCTGCAGACGGGCGAGCACGAGATCGGCGACGAGCTCTCCGCCTCCGACGTGCTGGCGCTCGGCAAGGAAGTGGGCATCCCCGAGCGCTACCTCCGGCAGGCCATGCTGGAGGAGCAGAGCAAGGCGCCGCTGCCCGCGGCCCAGGGATTCCTGGACCGGACCATGGGGCCGGGCATCGTCTCGGCGCAGCGCGTGGTGCAGGGGTCGGTGGAGGACGCGGAAGCGGCGCTGCTCCGCTGGATGCAGGAGGAGGAGCTCTTCGAGGTGCAGCGCCAGCAGTCGGGGCGGATCACCTGGGAGCCGCTCCGGCCGGGACGCGCGACGTTGCGGAAGCTCACCTCCCGGCGCCCGTTCATGCTGGCCAAGGCGTCGCTCGTCTCGGCCACGATCTCGGCCCTGGAGCCGGGGTACGCGCACGTGTCGCTCACGGCCGACCTGCGCCCCGCCCGCGGCAGCATGATCGGCGGGGTGGCCGCGGGCGCCTCACTCGGCGTGGCGGGCTCCATCATCCTGGCGGCCATGTCGCCCTACCTGCTGGTGGCGGCGGCACCGCTGCCCTTCGCGGCAGCCATGATCTACGGCTTTGGGCGGGCCCACCGGCCCGTGGCCGAGCGCACGGTGCTCGGGCTGGAGCGGGCGCTCGATCACCTGGAGCGCGGCGGCATCAAGCCGGCGCACGCGCTGCCGGCGCGGCCCTCGACCATCGCCGGCGCGGTGCTCGATGAGGTGCGGCGGGCGCTCGGCGGCTAAGTTTGGAGGGGCGTCGGACGGGCCGGCGCCCGCGAGCTCAACGCAGAGGCGCAGAGGCGCAGAGGTCGCCGAGCGCGGCGAGGTCGCGGGAGCGGCGCCGCCCCCGCGGTGCCTCGACCGTACCACATGATGTTGCAGTTCTCTGCGTCCTCTGCGCCTCTGCGTTGAGTCACACCATACCGGCGCCCAGACACCGCACTCACCGACGCCCCGGACCTTCCCGATGCGCCCATCGACCCTCGCCCTCGCGATCGCCGTCACGGCGGGACTGGCCTGCCGGCCCACCACGCCGAGGCCGTACTTCGCGCCGGTGACGGGAGCGCCGTCGGGGGAGATCGAACTGGATCCGATCCCCGCCACCGACGCCATCGCCGACGTGCTCAAGAGCGACAGCTTCCCCGTCACGAAGGTGGAGCGGCGCGACGGGTACGTGGAGACCGCCTGGTTCGATGTCGGCACCAAGCAGCCAGTGAGCGGCCGCATCCTGGGGCCCGACATCGTGCAGATCCGCGCCTGGGTGAACCCCGCCAAGCTGCACACCAGCCGCGTCACCATCGAGACCACCTACCGCCCCCTCGCCGACCCGAGCCTCTCGCCCCGCGAGCTGGACCGCCAGGTGCCGCCCGATCACCCCGTCGGCAAGCGCGTCGTCGAGATCGTCACCGAGCTGGCCAAGCTGTACGCCCACAGCACCGAGCCGGAGCCCGCCGCCGCCCCCGACTCCTCGGCTGCCCGCGACCAGTGACCGCCGACGCCTTCCGCGCCCTCCTCGCGCGCCTGGCCGATGGCTGGACTCGCCGGGCCTACGACGAGGTGGCCGCGCACTTCGCCGAGCAGGTGCAGTACGCCGACCCGACGCGCTACCGCCTCGACGGCCGCGCGGCGCTGCTCGACTTCTTCCGGAACGACGAGGGGATGGAGCAGCGGACCACCTTCCACACGGTGGTCTTCGACGAGGCGCGGCAGGTGGGGATGGCGGAATACACCTACGAGGGGACGCACCGCTACCACGGGGTCGTGGTGGTGAAGGTGGCGAGCGGGGAGATCACGCACTGGCGCGAGTACCAGCACGTGGACCCGCGGACGTGGGACGAGTTTGCGGGGGAGACGCGCTTCGCGTAGCGGCTAGGCCACCACGTAGGCCTTGACCCAGGCCTCGAGCTGGTCGAGGTCCAGGCCCGCGTCCTTGCAGGGGCCGGCGGGCAGCGTCATGGTGAGGCCCAGGACCGGGACGCGGCCGGCCACGTCGTGAAGGCCGCTCACCATGTCGCGCTCGCAGGCCACGGCCACCACCGCGCGGGGCCGCCGCTCGCGGATCACGCGCCGGGCCAGCTGGCCGCGGGTGGCCACGAACACCGGCACCTCGTACTTCCCCGCGATGGCCAGCACGCCGTCGAGCGTGGCGCGGGAGAGGCAGCGCGGGATGAGCAGCAGGAGCTCGCCCTTCCCCACCTTGCGGCCGCGCTCGATGGCCAGCGCGTCGTACACCTTCACCGCCGCGTTCTCCACCCAGTCCCGCCTCCCGAAGCGTCCCGCCACCCGCGACGTCCACCGCATGAGCCGCAGGAACGGCCCCCGCTCGGCCAGCTTCTCGGGGAGCAGCGGCTTCCGGAGCACGTAGGACAACGTCAGCAGCCCGAACCAGAGCCACAGCACCATCGAGGTCCCGGCCAGCGCCATCCAGAGCACCGTGGGAATGACGGCGCCGAAGATGGCGAGCCGGGGCGCGAGCAGGTAGATGAGCCCGGCCACCAGGCCGAGCCCGATGGCCAGCGTGAGCATGGCCCAGCGGAAGAACAGCGACGGCGGGCTGTCGAAGTTCCCGGCGTTGGGCAACGCGTCGCCGTTCCACTCGTCCCACTCGTGGCCGAGGCGGCGATCGACGTCGATGTGGATGAGCTGCGCGCGGGATGAATCCGACATGGCGGGAAGGGTTTCCCTCTAGGAGTTCCTTGTCAAGATGCAACGGCCTAGCTTTCCGCGCATGCCTGACCTGCCGTCCTCCCTTTCCTCTATAGTCCGGACCGATCCCCGGCTCCGGGCGGCCTACGCGGAGGGGGCCGGGATCTACCGGATCATCCCGGCCGGCGTGGCGATCCCCGGGAGCCTCGCCGAACTTCAGTCACTGGTGCGGCTGGCCGCTGCGGAGGGCCTGGGGCTGATCCCGCGTGGAGCGGGCAGTGGGATCCCCGGCAACACGGTGGGCGAGGGCATCATCGTGGACCTGCGCGAGGCCATGCCGCGGGTCCTGGCGGTGGATCCCCTGCACCGCGAGGCTGTCACCAGCGCCAACGTCACGCAGCAGGAGCTCAATGTCGAGGCCGCGACGCACGGCCTCCGGCTGCCCCCTGATCCGTCGAGCGCACGCTGGGCCACCCTGGGCGGGATGGTCTCCACCAACGCCGCCGGCGCCCGCACGGTGCGCTACGGCGCGGCCCGGGAGTGGGTCACCGGCCTCGGCGTGGTCACCGCCGACGGCGAGGCGGGCTGGCTGCTCCGGAGCGGCGCCGCCCGCCGCGTCCTTCCCGATGCCGAACCCGATCCCGGCGCCTCGCTCGAGGCGCTGAGCCGGTTCTACCGCGATGCCGCCCCGCGGATACGCTTTGCCGCCGAGACGGTGGCCGCGCGCTTCCCGCGGGTGCGGAAGAACACCGCCGGCTACGCCCTCGACCGCTGGATCAGCACCGAGGACGACGTGGACCTGCTGGTCGGCGCCGAGGGGACGCTCGGGCTGATCACCACCATCCGCTGGCGGCTGGCGCCGGTGCCGGCCGCGCGGAGCAGCCTCAAGGTGGCGCTCAGCTCGCTCGACGACCTCGAGACGGCCGTCCGCGCCCTGGTGGCCCTGGATCCGAGCGCGGTGGAGCTGCTCGACCGCACCTTCCTGGAGCTGGTGGCGCAGGCCGGCCTCGGCGGCCAGCCGAGCGGCGCCCTCCCGGAGGCCACCCTGCTGGTGGAGTTCGAGCGGGAGACGGCCGCCGCCGCCCGCGGCGTGGCGGGCGACGCGGTGCGGAGCCTCAGGGACGTGGCCACCGACGTCGAGACCGCCCTCACGCCGGAGGAGGAGCACCGGCTATGGGAGCTCCGCCACGCGGCGAGCCCGATCCTGGCCCGGCTTCCCGTGTCGCGGCGGTCCATGCAGGTGATCGAGGACGGCTGCGTGCCGCTGCCCCGGCTCGGCGCGTATGTCGGCGCCATCCGCCAGGGCTCGGCGGAGTGGGGGATCCCCGTCGTGATCTTCGGCCATGCGGGCGACGGGAACGTCCACGTCAACGCGCTGCCCGAAACCACGGCGCCGGACTGGGAGGTCCGGCTCGCGGGGCTCTACCGCGACGTGAACGCCGCCGCCATCCGCCTCGGCGGCACCGTGAGCGGGGAGCATGGGGACGGGCGGCTCCGCGCGCCGTTCCTCGAGGCCCAGTACGGGACTGAGGTGATGGACCTCTTCCGGCTGGTGAAGCGGAGCTTCGACCCCCGTGGTATCTTGAACCCCGGCGTGAAGCTCGGCAGCGAGCCGCCGCTCAGCCACCTCAAGGTGGGGCGCGACGTGGCGGAGATTCCCGCCGACATCGGGTGGGCGCTCCGCGAGATCGAGCGGACGGGCGGCTATGCCCGGAGCCGGGGCGCCATCGCAGAGCCCTGATATCCAGACGGCGGAGCCTAGCTCCGCCGCTCCAAGTCCGCGCCGGGCGTGGCCCGGCGCTCAACGTTCCTCCCGACCGATCCATGGAAATCCTCAAGGCGCCCCGCGTCACACTCGTTGCCCGGCCCCAGTTCCTGGAGCCGGCCCACATGCCCGTCCAGTGGAAGGGTGAGTCGACGGACGGGGAGAAGCTGGCCGAGTTTGCGGGCCGGATCTGCTACATGAGCCAGCACAACCCGGCGGGGCGGTCCACAGCCGAGTACCTGGAGAACATCCTGCGGCAGGGGCACGGGTCGGTCTTTGAGCACGCGGTGTACGTGCTGCTGATCGAGGGGATCAGCCGGTCGTGCAGCCACGAGCTGGTGCGCCACCGGGCGGGGTTCGGGTACTCCCAGCTCTCGCAGCGGTACGTGGACGAGTCGCACGCGGCCTTCGTGATGCCGCCGGCCATCATCGGGGAGCCGACCCTCGAGGCGGCCTGGACGGAGCAGGTGCGGGCGGCGCAGGCGGGGTACGTGGCGGCGGTCGAGGCGCTGATGACCAAGTACGCCTGGGTGGAGGACAAGGTCCACCGGCGGAAGATGGCCCGGGAGGCGGCCCGGAGCGTCCTGCCGAACGCCACCGAGGTGAAGATCGTGGTCAGCGGGAACATCCGCGCCTGGCGCACCATGCTGGAGCTCCGGCTGGGAGAGGGGGCCGAGCTGGAGATCCGCCGCATGGCCATCGCGGTGCTCAAGGCGCTCTCGGCGGCGGCGCCGTCGTTCTTCGCGGACTTCGAGGTCTACAAGGCGGAGGACGGGACCGAGGCGGGCCGTGTGGGCTATCACAAGGTCTGAGCGGCACGCCTTCCCCCTTCGACGGAGCCCCCGACCACTCGGTCGGGGGTTTTTTCTTGCGAAGTGCATGGGGATCGTGCCGAAATCGGGGCTGAAGCCCGGGTCACTGGCATCGAACGCGCGGCCTGGAGGCCGCGCGTTCGCTCTGGAAGCTCGCTGATGGGGGGCTCGGCGCGTCCGATGACGCGGCGATGACGACGCCAACGTGCGCTGCTAGGCCAACTTCGGCGAAAAAAGTTCCAAAAAAGTATTGTGCGATACGCAAGCCCTTCTTACTTTGTATTTGGATTTGTCAAGACACCGCGTTGGGCACGTCACTAGACGCCGCCGTCGGCAGTCATCGCGCGGTGACCGGACACCCCGAGGGCCGTTTGGCAGTTCGTATCGGACTCGCCTACAACATGCGACCGGAAGCACCGGCCGAGTCCGCCGGGGCCAGCTTGGCCTCCCCCACCGCTTCCGGCTCCTCCCGCGCCCTCCGCTACGACCTTCCCCAGCCCGATCTCTACGCCGAGTGGGATGAACCGGCGACCATCGATGCCGTCGAGCGCGCGCTCCGGCCCCTCGGTGAGGTGATCCGGCTCGAGGCGCTGGCGGACTTCCCCGAGAAGCTCAAGGCGGCCCGGCCCGACTTCGTCTTCAACATCGCCGAGGGGCTGTACGGCCCCAACCGCGAGGCGCACGTCCCGGCCATCTGCGAGTTCCTGGGCGTCCCCTACAGCGCCAGCGACCCGCTCTGCCTCGGCCTGGCCCTCCACAAGGGGCGCGCCAAGGAAGTGCTGCAGTATCGCGGCGTGCCCACGGCCCCCTTCCTGATGGCCCGGAGCGTCGCCGACGCGCGGAACTGCACCCTCCCCTTCCCGCTCTTCGCCAAGCCGGCGTTCGAGGGGTCGGGCAAGGGCGTGAGCGTGAAGAGCCTCTGCGCCACCCGGAAGGAACTGGTCAAGCAGGTGGACTACCTGCTGTCCACCTACCACGAGCCGGTCCTGGTGGAGACCTACCTCCCCGGGGCGGAGTTCACGGTGGCCATCATGGGGAACGGGAAGGACGCCCGCTGCCTCCCCATCGTCGGCATGCGGTTCGACGAGCTGCCGACGGGCGCCCCGCCCATCTACGGCTATGAAGCCAAGTGGATCTGGGACGACCCCACCGATCCGCTGGACATCTTCGAGTGCCCGGCCCGTGTCCCGGCCCGGCTCGCCACCCAGATCCGCGCGGCTGCGCTGGGCGCCTACCACGCCCTCGAATGCCGGGACTGGTGCCGGGTCGACATCCGCTGCGACGCCGAGGGGACTCCCAACGTCGTCGAGCTGAATCCCCTGCCCGGGATTCTCCCTGATCCCCGCGACAACAGCTGCTTCCCCAAGGCGGCGCGGGCGGCGGGGATGTCCTACGACGAACTGCTCCGCACCACGGCCGACATCGCCTGGCGCCGGATCAGTGGGCGCTCCCTGCTCGCGGAGGCTGCTGCGTGAAGGTTGCCGTTCTCTACGATGGTGGCTGGGACACCTGGGACGCCAAGGACGTGGCGTCCGTCTGGCAGAGCGTCAAGGAAGTCCAGCTGGCGCTCAAGGCCCGGGACTGGGACACCACCCTGGTTCCCGTCCGTGCCCCCAACGACTTCAGCTGGCTCTCCAAGGTCCGCCGCTCCGACGCCGTCTTCAACCTCTGTGAAGGCATCGGCGGCCACTCCAAGTTCGAGGACTTCGTCGTCGCCACCCTGGAGCTCACCGGGGTCCCGTACACCGGTTGCCGGCCCTGGGCGGTGAGCGTGGCCCACCGGAAGCACGCGGCCAACACCCTCCTGGCCCGTTCCGGCGTCCCGATCCCGGCCTTCGTGGTCACCGACGGCAACAAGCTCCCCGCCGACCTGACGCTCCCCGTCATCGTAAAGCCCGCGGCCGAGGATGCCTCCGTGGGCATCGACTCCGGCTCGGTCTGCACCAGCAAGAAGGCGCTCAAGAAGCGCCTCGCCGAGATGGTGGAGCAGTACGACGAGGTGATCATCCAGGAGTACGTGGCCGGGCGGGAGTTCAACGTCGGCTTCGTCGGGGACCAGGTGCTGCCCATCGCCGAGCTCTGCTTCGACAACATGCCGGAGGGGAGCTGGCCCATCCTGACGTACGCCGCCAAGTGGGATGTCGGGAGCCCCGAGGATCTCGGGTCCGTGCCGGTCTGCCCCGTCGACCTGCCTGCCGAGCAGCAGAAGCGGCTCGTGGCCGTCGCGCGCCACGCGTGGCAGAGCCTCTGCGGCGGCGCCGGCTACGGCCGGGTGGACCTCCGCATGGACGCCACCGGCCAGCCGTACGTGCTCGAGGTGAACCCCAACCCCGACATCTCCGACTGCGCCGGCCTCTCCCGCATGGCCAGGGCGCACGGCTGGGACTACAACGAGCTGGTGGGCCGCATCGTGGACGAGGCCCTCGGCCGTTCCTCGTCCCGCGAGGCCGCGGCCGTCCTCACCGGGACCACCGCCGACCAGGCATGACCCCTCGCTACCCGCCCCTGCTCCGCGAGCTCACGCCCGCGGACGTGGGGCGGGTAGTTGCTTTAACCTCCGCCACCAGCGTCTTCCGGGCCGACGAGCTCCTCATCGCCGAGGAGGTCGTGCACGATGCCACCCACTGGACCCCGAAGCCCGGTGAGGAGGGTGCCGAGCGGCCGTACTACGCCCTTGGGGCGGAGGTGGACGGGGTGCTGATGGGATGGGTCTGCTGGGGGCGGACCCCCTGCACCGAGGGGACGTGGGATCTCTACTGGCTGGCGGTGGACCCGGCCGCGCACGGACGGGGCATCGGCTCGGCGCTGGTGGACGAGATGGAGCGGCGGCTCGCCGGCGTGGCGCGACTCGTCTCGGTGGACACCTCGGGACGGGCGGACTACGGGCCCACGCGCGCCTTCTACGCGGCCCGCGGCTACGACGCCGTGGCCCGCGTCCCCGACTTCTACGCCCCCGGGGACGACCAGGTCATCTTCACCAAGCGACTCCCGGCCCGCTGACCGGGGACGGGCGGGCCAGAAAGAAAAAGGCGCGGCCTCGAGGCCGCGCCTTTCGTTTGGCCGGGTGGGCGGTCAGGGGGCGCCCTTCACCACCACGCCGCCCTTCATCACGAAGGGGACGTTCTTGAGGATGCCCACGTCGGCCAGCACGTCCCCCCGCACGGCGATCAGGTCGGCGAAGCGCCCGGCCGCCAGCGCGCCCACCCGGTCCTCCCAGCCCATCACCCGCGCCGCATTGATGGTGGCGGACTGGAGGGCCTGCATCGGCGTCATCCCGAAGCGGACCATGTAGGGCAGCTGCCAGGCGTTCATCCCGTGGGGGTAGATGCCGCTGTCGGTCCCGTAGGCGATGTTGACGCCGAGTTCGACGGCGCGGCGAAAGGCGGTGCGCTGGGTTTCCGTGGTCTCGAGGTTCTTCCGCAGGATCTCGGCCGGCCAGCCCTCGCGGGTGCCCACGGAGTCGGTGTAGTCGCCGTTGTAGATGTCGGCCACCAGCCAGGTGCCGCGCTGCTTCATCAGCTGGAGCGCCTCCTCGTCGGCGAGGGAGCCGTGCTCGATGGTGCGGACGCCGGCCCGCACCGCCCGCTTGATCCCCTCGGCGCCGTGGGCGTGCGCGGCCACGAAGGTGCCGTAGTTGGCCGCCTCCTCCACCGCCGCCCGGATCTCGGCCTCGGTGTACTCCGGCGCGCCCGGCTTGGTGCCCAGGGTGAAGACGGCGCCGGTGGCGATGACCTTGATGAAGTCGGCCCCGCCGTTCAGCAGCTCGCGCACCCGCTGCCGCACCTCATCGGCCGAATTGGCGACGCCGCGGCGCATGTCGGCCGGGACCGTGACGTCCGCGGCCACCCCGGTGACCTCGCCGCCGCCGCTCGAGACGGTCACGTAGGCACCGGCCACCTGCATCCGGGGACCGGGGACGGTCCCGTCATTGATGGCGTTCCGGAGCGCCACGTCCACGAAGGCGCGGTAGGTGCCGATGTCGCGCACCGTGGTGAACCCGGCCAGGAGGGTGGCGCGCGCGTTCCGGACGCCGGCCAGCGCATCCTGGGCTCCGCTCTGGGTGAGCGGCGCCGTGGGGCTCGCCGAGGCGATGTCGCCCACGAGGTGGGTGTGCAGGTCGATGAGCCCGGGCAGGACGGTGTAGGCCGACAGGTCGATGATCCGGGCCCCGCGCGGGATGGCGGCGCCGGCCGGCTGCACGGCCACGATCTTTTCGCCCTGGACCAGGATCACCTGGTTCTGGAGCACCTTGCCCTGCTCCACGTCCACCAGCCGGCCGGCGCGGATGGCCGTCACCTCCTGGGCGGCGAGGGCCGTGGCGGCGCCGAGGAGCAGGGTGGCGAGCATCGGGGCTTTCACGAGCTGGTCCTTTCGTCGGGGGCGTCGTGTCTCAACGCAGAGGCGCAGAGGGCGCAGAGGGTCGCAAAGGCACCGCCCTCGGATGGTAAGCTCACCGAAAGGTGAGCCTGCGGCTGTTGTGGGTGTCGGTTCGGGTCCGGCACCAAGTCCCACCAGTGCTGCCAGACCACCCTCAATTCACGGCACCCTCCCTGCGAGGAGGGCTCTCCTCCCCGAGCGCAGGTCCTCTGCGGCCCTCTGCGCCCTCTGCGCCTCTGCGTTGAGTCACACCGGCCCCACCCTACAGACGCCCCTCGAACACGGCACGCGCCTCCGCAATCCGCCCCAGGACCTCACGCTTCTCCGCCGGCGTGTTCCAGCCCGGATGCGCCGCCGCCGCGCGGTCCAGCCGGGCGATCCAGGCCAGGAAGAAGTCCACGTCCTCCCGCCTCGGCACGAAGGGGCGCTTGGCGAGCTCCACGTAGATGGGGCTCGTGGTGCCGAAGGGGTAGGTGTCGAGGACCGGCTCCCGCGCCTCATCGGCGCGCGCGCGCACCAGGAGCCAGCTCGAGGCCGGCAGGGTGAGGGTGAGCGTGGTGTCGAGGCTCGTCCGCGGTGCGCCGTGCACCAGGTCGGCCACCACCTCGCCGTTCCGGACCAGCTCCACGTGGTCCACCGGCACCACCGAGCGCATCGTCACCCGCGCCGTCACCCGTCCATCCTCGGCGTAGAGCGGGACCACGCTCCCGATCCCCTGCCCGTTGACGCTGAACTGGAGGAGGGGCCCGTTGGTGGCGAAGGTCTTCCCCGCCTTGAGCGCGGCGTACCAGCGCGCCCGGTCCAGCGGCAGGCCGGACTGCACGTACACCCGGTTCATCCCCACCGGCCCGCGCAGCGAGGCGAAGTTGGTCATCGCGTCGGTGCCGGCGCCGGCGGGGATGCGGAAGCCGCAGTTGAGCAGGCGGTACCAGACGGCGTTGGTGGCCAGGTGGTCGTCGAAGCCGACTGCCTCATAATAGTCCACGAGGCCGAGCGCCGCATCGACCGGCAGGGCATTGGTGAGGGCGACGGTGGTGTCGGCGGGATTGGGCAGCTCGTCGAACGGGTGCACGTAGCCGAAGAGGCCGCCCTGGGCGTGCACCTGCGCGGCGACCGTGGCGTTGTCCGGGTAGAGGCTCGCCACCGGCGTGCCGGCGTAGGCGGTGTAGCCGGGGAGGAGCAGGTGCCGCGTCAGGCCGAGGGCGCCGGTATGGCCCCAGTAGGAGGTGTGGAACTCCTGGTCGTGGAGGATCAGGAGATCGGGCGTGGAGACCGGGTCCGGCGCGCCCGTGAAGTACGCCACGTCCGGCATCCGGTCTTCCTTGTTGACGATCAGGTTCTCCACCACGCTGAGCCCCTCGGCCCGCGCCTGCAGGGCGAGGGTGGCGGGGGTGGCGCGGTAATGGCCGCCGTAGTTCATGTGGACGTGCAGGTCGCCGGCGGTCCAGCCCGGGAGCGGGAGGAGGCGCGCGGGGCGGACGGTCACGGTGAGCGGGGCGCTGGTGGCCTGGAGCTCGCGCGTGAGGACCTCGTACTGGAGGCCGCGGCTGGCCGTCACCGTCACCTGGCCGCGCGGCACCAGCAGGCGGCTGGTGCCGGTGGTGTGGAAGTAGGTGACCTCGAAGGGCCGCACCCTTCGGTCGAAGCCGTCGTCGGCGTGGCGCCACGCATCGTCAGGCGCAAAGCCGCGGCCGTCCGCGCCGGTGATGGTGAGGCGCGCGGGCACGGGGCGGCCGGTGACCGCATCGAGCACGGTGACCGTGAGCGGCACCATGGGCCCGCGCCAGGTGCGCCGGGAGAGGTCCACGCGGGCGCGGGCGCCGCCCGGGACCGTCACCACCCAGAGGCTCGTGTTCCCGGTCTCGTTGCTGATGTACGCCACCCGCCGCCCGTCAGGCGACCAGCGGGGGTTGACCACGTCGAAGTCGCCGTAGGTGAGCTGGAGCGGGTCGCCCCCGGCGGCGGTGGTGAGCCAGAGCTGGTGCCACTGCCGGCCCAGGTAACTGGCGTAGGCGATCCGCGTCCCATCCGGCGCCCAGTCCGGGCGCATCCGCCAGGTGGTCTCCTCGTCGAGGAGCGGGCGCAGCTCGGCCCCCGCCCGTGCCTCCATCCGGAAGAGCCCGCCCGCCCCCCAGATCTTGCCGCGATTGCTCACCACCAGCAGCTCCCGCCCGTCGGGCGACCAGGTGGGGTGCAGGTAGTGATCGAAGCGGCTGTAGTAGTAGCGCGGCAGCCCGGAGTCGTGCTCCTCGGTGAGCTGCGTGACGGTCTTCCCGTCGGGCGTGACGGTGAAGAGGTGGAATCGCCCCGTGGCCACCGTGGAGGTGAACGCGATCCGCGCCCCGTCGGGCGACCAGCGCGGCTCCACGTTCACGGCCCCGTTCCGGAGCAGGGTGGTGGAAGCGAGGGTCTCGAGGTCCAGGGTCCGGAGCTCCACCTGGTCGTCCACGTAGTAGCTGAACACCACGCGCCGGCCGTCGGGCGCCACGTCGGACTGGTAGGCATAGCCCGGGCCCGACGTCAGCTCCTCCGCCCCGCCCCCCTCGACGGACACGCGCCAGAGGCTCCCCTGCATGGCCACCACGAGCCCCTTCCCGTCGGGCAGCCACGCCGCGGCGCTCGGGCCGCTGGTGACCTGGGGGAGGAACATCTCGCGGTAGTAGTAGTTGTGGGGGACCTTCACCTGGTCGAGCACCGCGCGCCGCTGCGCCACCATCGGCGCGGGCACCAGGGTGCCGGCAAGGAGGGTGGCCACGGCGACGTGCTTCACCGCAGAGGCACGGAGGCGCGGAGGGCCGCAGAGGAACTGCGCGCGCAGGGGCACGGGTGGCTCGGGGATGAGGTGAGTTGTTGTGGTGTACTGCATTTCGGGATTGCCGACGAATCCTGCCGATCCTGCCAGGCCACCGTTCCTATCCGTACGGGGCCGCCCAATCCGTAGGCGGGGCCTATGTGGCCCGCCTACGCTGCGCGGAGGTCCTCCGTGGCCCTCCGCGCCTCTGCGTCTCTGCGGTGAACCAGAACGACCAGCCCACCCGCCCGGCCCCCTTGCCCCAACCCAGACTGGCGGAGACAATACGGAATGACCCCCAAACTTCCTGCCCTAGTTTGCGCCCTCGTGGCGCTCGCCGCCAGCGGGGCCGCGGCCCAGACGCCCACCCCGATCGCCGACCGCTATCGGGAGGCCGCCACCCGGATCATCCAGACCGCCCAGGCCGACAGCGCCGCCTGGGACCGGATCGCCACGCTCACGGACACGTACGGCCACCGGCTGAGCGGCTCCCGGGCCCTCGAGGATGCCATCGACTGGATGCTGGCCCAGATGCAGCGGGACGGCTTCGACCGGGCGTGGACTGAGCCGGTGAAGATCCCGCACTGGGTGCGCGGGCAGGAGTCGGCCGAGCTGGTCTCGCCCCGCAGGGCGAAGCTGCACATGCTCGGCCTCGGCATGAGCGTCGGGACGCCGAAGAACGGCATCACGGCGCCGGTGCTGGTGGTGAAGAGCTTCGACGAGCTCACGGCCCGCGCGGCGGAAGCCAAGGGGAAGATCGTCCTCTTCAATGAGCCGTGGGTCAACTACGGCGCCACCGTCCGCTACCGCACCGGCGGCGCCAGCGCCGCGGCCAAGGTCGGCGCCCGCGCCGTGCTCATCCGTTCGGTGGCCGCCACCAGCATCCGCTCCCCGCACACCGGCACGCTGGTGTACGACACCACCGTGGCGAAGATCCCCGCCGCCGCGCTCAGCACCGAGGACGCGGACATGCTGGCCCGCATGGCGGCGCGCGGCCAGGCGGTGGTGGTCACGCTCAAGATGGAGGCCCGCCAGCTCCCCGACGCGGACGGCCGGAACATCCTGGCCGAGATCCGCGGCTCGGAGCATCCCGAGGAAGTGGTAGTGCTGGGCGGCCACATCGACTCGTGGGACGTGGGCACCGGCGCCATGGACGACGCGGGCGGCGTCGTGGCCTCGTGGGAGGCGCTCCGCCTCATCCAGCGCCTCGGCCTCAAGCCCCGGCGCACCATCCGCGTGGTGGGCTGGACCAACGAGGAGAACGGCACCCGCGGCGGCACCGGCTACCGTGATGCGCACCGGGCCGAGGTGGACAACCACATCCTGGCGATTGAGTCGGACGGCGGCGTGTTTGCGCCGAAGGGCTTCGGCGCCACGGCATCGCCGGCGGCCATCGAGATGCTGCGGGAGATCTCCACGCTGCTGGCCCCGATCGGCGCCGACGACCTGAGCATCGGCGGCGGCGGGGCCGACATCGGCCCCATCATGCAGCTCGGCGTCCCGGGCCTCGGCCTCTCGGTGGAGGGGGAGCGCTACTTCTGGTACCACCATTCCGAGGGCGACATGGTGGACAAGCTGGACCCCGCCGAGGTGGCCAAGTGCGTCGCCACCCTGGCCGTGATGGCCTATGTGGTGGCCGACATGCCGGACCGCCTCCCGCGCGGGGAGCCGATGCGGCGGCAGTGAGCGGGTGAGGGCACGGGCGTCGCCATCGGCGGTGCCGTGGCGAGCCTCGGCGTGACTCCACGCAGGGGCCCGGCCCAGCCCGCGGGCCGGCCCCCGTCAGCCGAGATAGAGCTTCTGCGGATCCAGCTTGTGCCGCAGCAGGTCGAGCTCCACGAAGCTCGGCGCGGTCACCAGGTCCAGCTGGTCCCGGACCCGGAGGTCCCAGCCCACGTTGGCCTTCACGTCCTCGACCGTGACGCCGGGATAGATGGCCGTGAGGACCATCTCGCCCGAGACCGGGTCGCTCTCGAGGATGCCCTTGTCGGTGATCACCTTCACCGGGCCCGCGCCCGGCATGCCGAGCGCCCGGCGCGACTGGCCCTTGCAGCGCTGGCCCGGGCTGGTGAGGAAGTCGAGCTCGGCCGGGAAGGCGCGCGGGTTGAGGCGGCTGATGATGAGCACCCGCTGCGCGTGCACCGCGATCTCGGCCGCGCCCCCCGAGCCGGGAAGGCGGACCTTGGGCTTCTGGTAGTTGCCGATGACCGTGGTGTTGATGTTGCCGTAGCGGTCCACCTGCGCCCCGCCCAGGAAGCCCACCTCGATCTTCCCGTTCTGCAGGAAGAGCTGGAAGACGTCCGCCATGGAGCAGACCATCAGCGAGCCGGTGACGAGCGACGGGTCACCGATGGAGACCGGGAGCCGCTCCGGCACCGCGCCCACCGCGCCCGACTCGTAGATGAGCACCAGCTCCGGCGCCTGCAGCGCACGCGCCAGGTTGCAGGCCAGGTTCGGCAGCCCGATCCCGACGAAGACCACCTCGCCGTTCTGGAGCTCGCGGGCGGCCACCGCCGCCATCATCTCGGACGGGGAATACTCAGAAGCCATAGTTCACCCCCGCGCACACCTGCGCCTTGGCCTTGAGCCGATCGGTGAGGCCCGGGTTCTTCGCCAGGTACTCGGCGCGGTCCTTCACGCCATAGACGTAATCCTTGAGGTACTGCTCCAGCTTCGCGGGGTCGCGGGAGATGTCCTCCCACGCCACGTAGAAGTCGTTGTCGCGGTCGTAGTGGCCCTGCGCGTACGAGGGGTGGCAGCCCCACGGCTCCACCACCACGGCGTCCACGATCATGCCGGGGATGAGCGTCCGGTTCGGGTCGGCGCGGATCACGCTCTCGTCCACCAGCTCCTCCACCACCACGATCACGCGCTTCGACGCGAACGCCGCTTCCTTCTGCACGCCGAGGAGGCCCCAGACCTGCGCGTTGCCATTCTGGTCGGCGCGCTGGGCGGCGATGATCGTCACGTCGGGGTTGAGCGCCGGCACGGTGGCCAGCACCTCGCCCGTGTAGGGGCAGGTGACGGTCCTGATGCGCGGATTGGCCACGGGCAGGTCGGTGCCCATGTAGTTGCGCATCACCCAGAACGGCAGCCGCGCCGCGCCGGCGGACATCCGCGCCACCATCCCGAAGTGGCTGTACTCCTCGATCTCGAGCGGGGGCGTGCCCTTCTCCACCGCGCGGCGGAAGGCGTGGAGCGACCCCGCGCCCGGATTCCCCGCCCACGAGAAGACGAGCTTCTTCGCGCAGCCGGCGGCGATCATCTGGTCGTAGATGAGGTCGGGCGTGAGCCGGCAGAGGGTGAGGTTCTTCCGCCCCTGGCGGATGATCTCGTGCCCCGCGGCGAAGTTGATGAGGTGGGTGAAGCCCTCGATCACCACCGTGTCGCCATCGCGCACGTGGGCGGCGATGGCGGCTTGCATGGAGACGACTTTCGTCATCGGCGCTCACAGCCGGCGTCCCGTGCCGGCGGCATGTTGTGATTGATGTGGCCGTTCCCGGCCTACTGCACCCGCTCCATCTCGGCCACCAGCCGCTCCGCCGCCCCGGCCAGGTGCTTCCCCAGCAGCGTCGCGGCGCCCTCGGCATCCCGCCCCGCGATGGCCGCGAGGAGCTGGCGGTGCTCCCGCTCGAACTCCGCCCGGTGCGTCAGCATGAGCCCGTGCGTGAGCCAGTAGCGGTCCACGCGCCGCAGCAGCCCGTCGATCAGTTCCTTGAGCCGCGGCCGGTCGTCGAGGTCGTAGACCAGCGCGTGGAAGTCCACGTCGTGCGTGCCCCACGCCGCGCCGTCGGTGTCCGCTTCCGCCGCCGTGAGGATCCGCCCCGCCTCGGCGAGCTGCGCCGGGGTCAGGCGCGGCACCGCGCGCCGGATGGCCGCCGTCTCCAGGATGGCGCGGATCTCGTAGATCTCGCGCACCTCGTCCGCCGTGAGCGCGGCGACGGTGGCGCCGCGGTTGGCCTGGTAGGTGACCAGCCCTTCCGATTGCAGCTGGCGAAGCGCCTCCCGCACCGGGATGTGGCTCACGCCGAGCTGCTCGGCGATCTCGTCCTGCGGCAGCGGCTGGTTGGCCTTGAGGAGACCGTTGGTGATGGCCTCCCGCAATACCGCCGCCACCATCTCGTGCGTGGCCAGCCGCCCCTTCTTCGGCATCCGCTCGAGCACCTGCTCCAACTCGATCCCGATCATCCGGTTCCTGGGTGCGGGGCATGACCCGGGCCGGCCGTGGTGCCGGGCGGGGTGCGTCGTGGAGCCCACGGCTGCGGCGCCCATATAAGGAAGGCGGGGCGGGCCCGGCCCTCGGGGTTGCCAAAGAATATATTATATATTATCGTCTCTAACGTCAAGCGGCGCTTCTATATATATGCGCCGAGCTGCACGCCCCAGTCCACCGCCGAGGTGCCCATGGACGCGCCCGTCACTCGCGCCGAGCAGGCCCGCAAGGCCGGCCAACCCATTCCGTATCCGCCGGCCCGCCAGTACATCGAGCCGGACTGGACCCGCCTGCCCGGCTACCGGGGCGTCACCAAGGCCGAGTGGGAGGATGCCACCTGGCAGCGGAAGCACACCGTCAAGAACCTGCGCGAGTTCAAGGCGGCGCTCGGCGCCCTGCTGCCGGATGACCTGGCGGAGAGCATTGCCGTGGACATGGAGCAGCGGGCCACGATGAGCATGCTCATCCCGCCGCAGATGCTGAACACCATGAACACGGCCGACCTGTGGAACTGCCCGGTGCGCCGCTACATGGCGCCCGCCTTCCAGGACCGCCGCACGGACTGGCCCAACCACCCGATGGCCAGCCGGGATTCGCTGCACGAGCAGGACATGTGGGTGGTGGAGGGGCTCACCCATCGCTACCCCACCAAGGTGCTGGCGGAGATGCTCTCCACCTGCCCGCAGTACTGCGGCCACTGCACCCGCATGGACCTCGTCGGCAACGACGTGCCGCAGGTGGAGAAGCTCAAGTTCGTGACGCCGCAGAAGGACCGGCACCAGCAGATGCTGGAGTACCTGCGGAAGACGCCGAGCGTCCGGGACGTCGTGGTGTCGGGCGGGGACATCGCCAACCTGCACATCACGCAGCTCGAGCCGTTCGTCTCCGCGCTGCTCGACATCCCGAACATCCGCGACATCCGCCTGGCCTCGAAGGGCCTGGTGGGCCTGCCGCAGCACTACCTGCAGGACAACGTCATCGCCGGGCTCGAGCGGCTGGCGAAGAAGGCCTTTGACCGGGGCGTGGACCTGGCGCTCCACACCCACGCCAACAACGCGCAGCAGGTGACGCCCCTCGTGGGCAAGGCCACCAAGAAGCTGCTCGAGATCGGCTTCCGCGACGTGCGGAACCAGGGCGTGCTGCTCCGCGGGGTCAACGCCACCTCGCAGGACCTGCTCGACCTCTGCTTCATGCTGCTCGACCACGCCAAGATCCTGCCGTACTACTTCTACATGTGCGACATGATCCCGAACTCGGAGCACTGGCGGGTGTCGGTGGCCGAGGCGCAGCAGCTGCAGCACGACATGATGGGCTACCTGCCCGGCTTCGCCACGCCGCGCATCGTGTGCGACGTGCCGTTCGTGGGCAAGCGCTGGGTGCACCAGCTCGCCGAGTACGACCGCGAGAAGGGCATCAGCTACTGGACCAAGAACTACCTGACGTCCATCGAGTGGGGCAACGCCGAGGCGCTGGGCCAGAAGTACGCCTACTACGACCCGATCTACACCCTGCCCGAGAGCGGGCAGGCGTACTGGCGGGCGCACATGGCGGCCCCCCGCGAGTCGGCCACGCACGCGGTGCACGCCTAGGGAGAGGAAGGCGCGGCCGTCAGGCCGCGCCCACCACATCGAAAGCGCGGCCCTTGGGCCGCGCCTTGCCGGGGAAGAGAGGAATTCCGGATGACCGCCACGGCTCCCGCCCAGCAGAAGATCACGTACACGTCCACCAACGTGGACCTTACGGCGTTCCACCAGGCCTTCGACGAGGCGCTCGCCGCCGTCCGGAAGGCCGCCGGCGCCTCGCACCCCCTCTGGATCGACGGCAAGGCCGTCGAGGCGCCGGGCCGCACCCCGATCACCGACGTCTCGCCCATCGACACGAGCCTCATCCTCGGCGTCTTCACCGCCGCGGGCCCCGAGCACGTGGACCTGGCGGTCAAGGCCGCGGTGCGCGCCCAGAAGGCGTGGGCCAGGCTCCCGTGGCAGGAGCGCGTGCGCATCCTCCGCCAGGCGGCGACGCTCATCCGCGAGCGGAAGTTCGAGCTCTCCGCCATCATGGCCTACGAGGTGGGCAAGAACCGCTTCGAGGCCATGGGGGACACCGAGGAAAGCGCCGACCTCATCGACTACTACTGCCAGCAGGTCGAGGATCATCACGGCTACATCAAGCCGATGAACAACCTCACGCCCATCGAGCGGAACACCGAGCTGCTCCGCCCCTACGGCGTCTTCGCCTGCGTGGCCCCGTTCAACTTCCCGCTGGCCCTCTCCACCGGCATGTCGAGCGCGGCGCTCATGACGGGGAACGCCGTCGTGTACAAGCCGGCCGAGGACACCCCGTGGACCGGCCTCAAGCTGTACGAGGTGTACCGCGACGCGGGGGTCCCCGCCGGGGTCTTCAGCTTCGTCACCGGCCGCGGCCGCGAGATGGGTGACGCGCTCTGGCAGCACCCGGGCGTGGACGGCGTGGTGTTCACCGGCTCCAAGCCCGTGGGCATGCGGATCTTCCACGGCCTCTCCGAGAAGTGGGTCAAGCCCTGCCTCATGGAGCTCGGCGGCAAGAACGCGGTGATCGTCACCGAGACGGCGGACCTCGACGCCGCGGCCGAGGGCTGCATGCGCTCGGCGTTCGGGCTGCAGAACCAGAAGTGCAGCGCCACCAGCCGCGTGTACGTGGACCGGAAGGTGTACCCCGCCTTCGTCGAGAAGCTGATCGCCAAGACCAAGGCCATCACCATGGGCGACGTGACCCAGAAGGACGTCTGGTTCGGGCCCGTGATCAACGAGCGCGCAGTGCAGCACTGGGAGAAGGCGGTGGCCCAGGCCGGCCGCGAGGGCAAGGTGCTGCTCGGCGGCACCCGCCTCCGGGGCGAGGTGTTCGACAAGGGCCACTTCGTGGCGCCCACCATCGCCGAACTGCCGCTCGAGAGCACGCTCTTCCTCGAGGAGCTCTTCGCGCCGTTCCTGGCCATCGCGCCGGTGGACTCGCTGGACCAGGCGCTCGCCGAGGCCAACAAGGTGGAGTTCGGGCTGACGGCGGGGTTCTTCTCGGCGAAGCAGGAGGAGATCGACCGCTTCTTCGACGAGATCGAGGCGGGCGTCTGCTACGTCAACAAGCGGAGCGGCGCCACCACCGGCGCCTGGCCGGGCGCGCAGGCCTTCTGCGGCTGGAAGGGCTCGGGCGGCAGCGGCAAGGGCGGCTGCGGGCCGTGGTACGTCCAGCAGTTCATGCGAGAGCAGAGCCGAACCGTCATCACGGGCTGATTCGAGGGCCCGGGGGGCGCGGGCCGGGCCCCCGCGCCCCGCGCGGCGGGGGGGGGGGGGGGGGGGGGGGGGGGGGAAAAAAAAAGGGGGGGGGGGGCGCAGACCCCACGGCCCCACATCGGGGTTGGCGACTTCGAGCATCCTGGAAGGCAGCACACCATGACCACCCGCAACTACCCCCGCGTCGTCACGGCCCCGCCGGGCCCCAAGGCCAAGGCCATCATCGCGCGGGACGAGGCCTGGACCTCGCCCTCGCTGATCAAGGAGTACCCGCTCGTCATCGGCGGCGGGTGCGGGGCCGTGGTCGAGGACGTGGACGGCAACACGTTCATCGACTACATGGCGGGCATCGCGGTGAGCGCCACGGGCTACAACCACCCCAAGGTGGTGGCGGCCATCCAGGAACAGGCGGCCAGGTTCCTGCACATCTGCGCCACCGACTTCTACTTCGACGGCTTCGCGGCCCTCTCGGAGCGGCTGGCCCGGCTCGCGCCCGGCACCAGCAAGAAGCGCACGTTCCTGACCAACAGCGGCACCGAGGCCATCGAGGGCGCCATCAAGCTGGCGCGCTACCACACGCGGCGGCCCGCGCTCATCGCCTTCCAGGGCTCGTTCCACGGGCGCACCTACGGGGCGATGTCGCTCACCTCGAGCAAGATGCGCCAGCACAAGCATTTCGGGCCGTTCCTGCCCGAGGTGCACCACATCCCCTACGCCAACCCGTACCGCTACGAGCACGCGCTCGAGTACTCGCTCGACGCGCTGCACAACCTCTTCGAGCGGCACGTGGCGCCCGATGACGTGGCGGCCATCTTCGTGGAGCCGATCCAGGGCGAGGGCGGGTACGTGATCCCGGCCGCGGGCTTCCTCCCCGCGCTCCGCGAGATCTGCGACAAGCACGGCATCCTGCTCGTGGCGGATGAGGTGCAGTCCGGCAACGGCCGCACCGGCAAGTGGTGGGCGTGCGATCACGAGGGCGTCGAGCCCGACATCCTCGTCACCGCCAAGGGCCTCGGCAGCGGGATGCCGATCGGCGCCTTCGTGGCCAAGGAGTCGGTGATGACGTGGGAGGGCGGGAGCCACGGCTCCACCTACGGCGGCAACCCGGTGGCCGTGGCCGCGGCACTCGCCACGCTCGACATCATCGAGCCCATGCTCCCCCAGATCGCGAAGATGGGCGAGCGGATGCTCGGCCACGCCCAGCGCATGCAGGACAAGTACCCGGTCCTCGGCAACGTCCGCGGCCGCGGCCTCATGCTCGGCATGGAGTTCGTGAAGGACCGCACCACCAAGGAGCCGTACCCGGAGATCATCGACCGGATCACCGAGCGCGCCTTCCACAAGGGCCTGCTGCTCCTCGGCTGCGGCAAGAGCACCTTCCGCCTGGCCCCGCCCCTCGTGCTCGACGAGTACGACGTGGACACCGGCATGGGCATCCTCGAGGAGTGCATCCGCGAGGAGGACTGACCGTCCGCGGCATCCCGAAGCGGCCCGGGTCCCCGGGCCGCTTCTTGACAGATATCCATAAGTGGTTACTTATGGAGTAACGATGCCCGCGCTCTCTGCCCTTGCCGCCCTCGCCGATCCCACCCGCCGGACGCTCTACGAGCGGCTCCGGCGACGGTCCCACACCGTGGGGGAGCTGGCCACCCGGCTCCGGGTGAGCCAGCCGGCCGTCTCCCAGCACCTCAAGGTGCTCCGGGACGCGCGCCTGGTGACGCACCAGGCCGAGGGCACGCGCCGGTTCTATCGCGCCACGCCGGAGGGGCTCGCCGAGCTCCGGCGCTACATCGAGACGCTGTGGGACGATGTGCTCACGGCCTACGCCGCCGACGATCCCGCTCCCCCCGCCCGCCGGAGGACCCCATGACGCTCCCGCCCGTCGAACGCCACATCTCGGTTTCCTGGGGCCCGGAGGAGGCGTTCCGTCGCTTCGCCCTGGACTTCGCGAAGTGGTGGCCGCGGAAGACACACTCCATCGGCGGGCCGAAGGTCAAGGAGATCGTGCTGGAGCCGCGGGTGGGTGGGCGGATCTACGAGGAGCTGGTGGACGGCCGCCGGTTCCAGTGGGGGCAGATCCTCGCGTGGGAGCCGCCGGGCCGCCTCATGTTCACCTTCCATCCCTCGCGCGAGCCGAGCAGCGCGCAGGACGTGGAGGTGCGATTCGTGCCTGAGGGCACGGGCACGCGCCTCGAGCTGGTGGCCACCAAGTGGGAGAACTGGGGGAAGGACGCGGCCAAGGCGCGGAAGGGCTACCACCTCGGCTGGGGCTACGTGCTCAAGGTGTGGGCCGGCCGGCGGGACGCCGGCATGCTCTTGCTCGATGGGCTGGCCGCGGCCCTGACGGCGCTGCAGGTCTTCAAGGGCGGGCGGGATGCCGCGATCGCCAGGGCGGGCGGGGAGATCGCGCGCGGCGCCTAACGCGCGGGCCGGGGCGGACGGACGGGACGCCCCGGCGCCGGTGCACCGCTCACGCCGTCAGGCAAACGTCTGCGCGTACGCCGCCCTGACCCGCGTCACGAGCTCGTCGAGCTCCGCCTCGGTGATGATGAACGGCGGCGCCAGGCACGACAGGTCCCCGTTGGTCCCGTCGGCCTGCCCCATGTTGGGCCAGGTCATGAGCCCCGCCGCCAGCGCCGCCTCGGCGAAGCGCTCGGCCACCTTTTCCTTGCGCGGGAACGGAATCCGGCTCGCCTTGTCGGCCACGAACTCGATGCCGGCCAGGAGGCCCCGGCCGCGAACGTCGCCCACGTGGGGGAGGTCGCGGAGCGCGGCGAGCTTCTGGTGGAACACGGCGCCCATCGCGCGGCAGCGGTCCACCAGCTTCTCGCGCTTGATGTAGCGCACGGCCGCGAGGCCGCCGGCCGCCAGCACCGGATGGTGGCTGAAGGTCTGCGCATGGAGCAGCGCACCCGAGCCCTTGGCGATCGGGTCAATGACCTTCCGCGTGGCCGCCACGCAGGAGAGCGGCACGTACCCGCCGGTGATCCCCTTCCCGAACGTCATGATGTCCGGCACCACGCCGTACTGCTCGATGGCGGCCCAGGTGCCCGTCCGCCCCGCCCCCACCAGCACCTCGTCGGCGATGAAGAGCACGTCGTGCCGGTCGCAGATGGCGCGGACGTTCTTGAAGTACTCCGGGGACGGCACCGAGTGCCCCGTCGAGCTCCCGCCCACCGGCTCCGCGATGAATGCGGCCACGTTGTCCGCGCCCAGCTCCCGGATGGCGGACTCGAGCAGCTCGCCGCTGCAGGTGGGGCACGCGGCGCCGCGCGCGCCGCCACCGCATTCGCAGCGGTAGGCGTACGGCGCCGGGATCCGGTGGATGTCCACCAGCCACTCGCGGTAATAGGTCTTGTAGTGCTCCCGCGCGGAGGCGGAGAGCGCCAACAGTGTGTTGCCGTGATACGCCGGGAAGAGGGCGATGACCTTGTGCTTGGACGGCCGCCCCGACTCCACCCAGTGTTGCCGCGCCAGCTTGAGCGCCGCTTCCACCGCCTCGGAGCCGCTGCCCAGGAAGTAGAACTTGTCGAGGGCCGGCGGCATGAGGGTGGCCAGCTCGTCCGCCAGGGCCTCGACGGGTTCACTGGTGAAGGCGGTGCCGTTCAGGTACGCCACCTTCCCCGCCTGCCGCGCCAGCGCCTCCCCGATCTCGGCCACGCCGTGGCCCAGGTTGGCCACGAAGGCGCCGCCGCTGCCGTCGAGGTAGCGCTTGCCATCGGCATCCACCAGCCAGCAGCCCTCGCCGTGGGTGATGAGGGGGAAGGTGCGGGTGAGCTTGCGGTAGAAGACGTGCGAGTCGGGGTAGCGATGGGGAGGCATGGCTTGAACTTAGTCGGGGAAACAGGCCAAGGTGACCCCTGAACCCGCACCCGGGGACGGCCACGTGGACGCCGCGTTCATGCGACGCCGTCCATCAGACTCCGATGAACCCGCGAGGGCCCCAGGGAGATGACTTGGGGTTCATGGACCTGGATCGAAGGGAGTCTGTCGCACCTAGGGGGCCCGGGGCTGCGCCAGGGCGGGGGAGCTGTTGGGGTCATCCTCACCCGCAATCAGAGCGTGGTCGACCTGCCGGAAGCTCTCCACCAGCCTGAGGGTTGCGAGAAGCTCGTCGATGCTGGTGACGGGAGCGATCTTCACATAGTAGAAGGCTCCGGCATCGATCCGACTCCCGCCGACAACGGCACCTCTCAGAGCGTCGATGACGGCTCGCTTCTCGGCTAGCGTAGCGGTCCTCTTGAATCCGATCTGGATCAGGTTACGAGGAGCAAAGACATATCCTTCAGGAGTCCTCAGCATGTTCTCGGGGTCAAAGAACGAGGCCCGGAGCGCCGGATCGAACCCGTCCGGGGGAACCGGTGGGACGACCGGTGAGCGGTACTGGGGATCCAGGTTCCGTGCGATCCCGGCAAAGTTCACTTGTGGAAAGGCCTCGACCACCTTGGTGATCGCCAGCAGTTCGCTGCTTGTCGTCACGGGTGGGATCTTGACATGATAGATGCCGCCGGCACTCAAGAAGGCTCCCCCGACAACCTCGCCACCGATGGCGTCCATCACGGCCTGTTTCTCGGCCTGCGTTGCTGAATTGTAGAAGACGACGGTGATCAGGTCCCGTGGGGCGAAGTCGTAGCCTTCGGGGGTCTTGAGGAGATTGGCGGGAAGAAAGAACGAATCCCAGAGCGCCTTATCAATCCCATCCGGCGGGAGCGCGGGCACCATCACTTGACACGCACTCCCTCGGCGCGGCCTCCCCGTCGCTGGATCGACGGCGCTCGCGGGGATGGTGTCCCCCACCACCGGCCGCCAGTTCCGCACAGCCTCGTTGCCGATCTCGGCCGCATCCAGCACATCGAGCCGCCGCTGGCAGAAAGCATCCCAGCCCGGCCCCTTGGGGTCATCGTTCTCTCCCAGGCCGGGCAGGTTGCCCGGCGCGACGTTCCCGACGAGTTCCCGGAGATCCCCGACCACCGGGATCGGCTGCCCTGCCCGTGCCTGATTGCCTACGGCCCAGTTGGCCACCCAGGCCACGTCCAGCACGTTGATCAGGCCGTTCCCGTCCACGTCGCCGTAGCGCCGGCCGGTGGGCACCGAATCAATGAGGCGGGCACGGAGCGCCGTCTCGCGCAGGGCAGACGGCCAGCCGCCCGGCACCACGGCCGCTGGTCGCCGTACCGTCCCGGGGACCACCTCGGCCCGTCCGCCGTTGTCGAGGATGTCGCTTGCGGTGACCCCGAGCTCGTGCGTATAGGCGAGGCCCTCAGCGTACCCCGAATTCCGGACCTCGAAGAGCAGCACCAGTCCGTGCACGGGGAGGCCTCGAGGATCCACCGCCAGCACCCGGAGGTTGCCGGCCGCCGAATCCGCGGGGTCCACCGCCAGCACCGGGAACAGCGTGTCGAGCGCAGGCTGGCCCAGAAAGCGCAGGGCGGCGGGCCGGAAGCGGAAGGTGCCCTGGGTCGCCGTCGCTGTATCGCCCCCCGCCGACGTGACGTCCAAGGCGATGGCGATGGTATCCCCCCGCTGGCCCCCGGCCGGGACCGTGATGTGGATCCGCGCCTCAGGTGCGTGCGGCAGGTGGGCCACCGGCGCGAGGGTGTCCCGGCAGCCCAGGGCACTGCCGAGTGAGGCCGCGACGAGGGTCAGCAGGCATGTGATCATGGGTTGGACACCTCGGCCGGGGAGCCATGTGTGGTGCCCCGAATGAACAGTAGCGTGATGACAATTCTGCTGGGCGGTGGGCTCGATGCAGCTCGACCAAGTTGGGAGCCGCCGGCGACTGGGCAAGCGAACGTGACACGCCTAACGATACTGTTACCTGAGGCTGTCAGTCGCCATCACCTCGTGGATTCATGAAGCCGACGGACTCACCCTAGCCGGGCGACACGAGTTGGCATCGTGCCGGCCCCGGGATGGCCTGCGGCGGGCCCCGGGAGGAAACGGCGCCGGGGACCCACCGGGCCTGCATCCCCGGCCCTGGCACGGGGCAGGAAGCCTGGTTGACCCTTCAGGCCTGCCCCGGCTGAGGTTCGACAAGCAGTCGCCGAGCCACCTGCCGGCGGCTGCCGCCTTGCGCCACGCGTTTCGGCCCGCATCTTACCCCAGCACCGGGTTCCGCCTGCCCCTGACCGAGGCACGGATGTTCGGCCGCACCGTCTTCACCGCAGCAGACCAGACCTTCCTGACCGACGACCTCATCCTCGCCGCCCTGAGCGACGGACGGTGGGACGTGCTGCGCCACCATGTCCGGGCGGCGCTGGAGCTGGACCACGCGCGGGGCGGCGCCCAGGACCCCGAGCTCGACGCGGCCTCCGACCAGGCCGCCGCCGACTTCCGCTACGCCCGGGACCTGATCAGCGCCGAGGACACCAACGCCTGGCTGCTGGCCCGGGGCCTCAGCGTGGAGGACTGGTACGATGCCCTGCGGCGCCGCCACCTCGAGGAAGAGGCGCGGGCCCGGCCCATCATGCCGCCGGCGCCGCCGGACCCGTCGGACTTCCTGCAGTCGGTCTGGGGGGAATTTGTGGTCTCCGGGATGGCCACGGAGCTGGCCGAGCTGCTGGCGCGCCAGGCCGTGGCGCAGGCGCTGCTCCCCGGCGAGCCGCCCGCCCCCGACCCCGCCGCCCTGGCCGAGGATCTGGCCCTGGTGCGGGAGCACTTCCCGCAACTGGATGCCGCCGAGGCCCGCACCCGGCTGGGCCGCCTCATGACGCTCGCGTCGGCCGTGAGCCGGCTGGCCGACGTGATGTTGACGCCGGAGGCGCTGCGGAAGGAGCTCGAGCACCGGGCCCTGGACCTGGTGCACCTCTCCTGCGAGGTGGCCCTCTTCGACGACGCCCCCCGCGCCCGGGAGGCCGCACTCTGCGTCCGCGAGGACGGCCTGTCGCTGGCCGAGGCGGCGGAGGAGGCGCACACCGAGGCGCAGGAGGCCGAGCTCTGGATCGACGAGCTGCCGCCCGACCTCCGCACCCCGCTCCGCTCGGCGGGCCCCGGCGAGCTGCTCGGCCCGATCGCCTGGGAGGGCCAGCCCGCGCTGGTGTACGTGCACGAGAAGCACCGCCCCACCCTGGACGATCCCGCGGTGCGGGACCGGGTGGAGCAGGGCCTCCTGGACCGCCTGCTCCAGGACCGGATGGAGACCCTGGTGACCTGGCAGCTCAAGTTCTGACCTGACACGAGGCCCATGGACCAGGACGCGCTCGAGGCGGTCCTCGCCGACCTGCCGCTGCTCGACATCCTCCCGCCGGAGGCGCGCCAGCTCCTGCTGGAGCGCTTCGAGCGGGTGAGCGCGCCCTTCGGCACGGAGATCGTGCGCGAGGGGGAGACGGTGGAGGCGCTGCACGTGGTGGCGGAGGGCCGGGTGCGCCTCGTCAAGCGCGCCGAGAACGGTGACGAGCTCTCGCTCACCACCCTGCGCCGCGGCGACAGCTTCGGCGAGCAGGGCCTCCTCGAGGACACGCCGAGCGCGGTGACGGCGCGCGCCAGCAGCGACGTGGAGCTGCTCCGCCTCGACCGCTCCGTCTTCGACACCCTGCTCGAGGACGAGCCCGAGCTCCGCCACTACTTCCAGCTCCAGGCCCGCCACCGCCACCTCTACGCCTTCTTCCGCGAGTTCACCGGCTTCGCCAAGCTGCCGCCGGAGGCGCTGGCGCTGCTGCTGGCCAAGCTCGAGCCGGAGGACGTGTCCGCCGGCACGGTGATCATCCGCGAGGGGGACCCGCCCGGCCCCCTGTACGTGATCCAGGAAGGCCGCTGCCGCGTGCACGTGGCCGTGGAGGGCCAGAACCGCCGCCGCACCGTGGCCTACCTCCGCCGCGGCGAGTACTTCGGCGAGCGCTCCGTGTTCGAGGGCGAGCCGCGCACCGCCACCGTGGAGGCGGTGAGCAGTTGCCGCCTCCTCAAGCTCACCCAGGAGACCTACCAGGCGCTGCTGGAGCAGTACCCCGACTTCCGCGCCGCCGTCGGCGAGCAGACCTCGCAGTACGACTACAAGCACACCGCGATGATCCCGCTCGACTTCGCGCAGGAGATCCTGCCGGCGGAGACGCGGGTGTCGTCCAAGGTGGACGTGGAGCAGGTGGACCAGGAGGACGCGGGCGAGGCGGCGGCGGAGGAGGACCCGTTCGCCGAGGACGGGCGCTTCATCAAGAAGGCGAAGCGCATTCGCCGCTTCCCCCATCTCTTCCAGATCGACGAGATGGACTGCGGCGCCGCCTGCCTCGGCATGATCTGCCGGCACTATGGCCGCACGGTGAGCCTGGCCCGCATCCGCCAGGTGATCCACACCAGCCTCGATGGCACGAGCCTCAAGGCGCTCTGTGAGGGCGCCAGCGAGATCGGGCTCGCGGCCCGCTCGGTGAAGACGACCCCGGGACGGCTCGACCAGCTCCCGCTGCCGGCGATCGTCCACTTCGACGGCTACCACTGGGTGGTGCTCTACCACGTGAGCAAGACCCACGTCTGGCTCGCGGACCCCGCCCACGGCCACCGCAAGCTCCCGCGCGAGGAATTCGCGGAGCGCTGGAGCGGGTACGCGGCGCTGTTCGACCCCACCGAGGAGTTCGCGACCAAGGCGCCCGAGGGGAAGCTCGGCCTGGCATGGCTGCTGCCGTTCTTCAAGCCCTACGGCGGGCTCGTGGCCAAGGCGGCGGGGCTGGCGCTGGTGGTGAGTGCGCTCGAGATGGTGGTGCCGGTGGTGACGCAGGTGATCGTGGACCGGGTGCTGGTGGAGCAGGACGTGCCGCTCCTCCACCTCATGGTCTTCGGCATGGCGGCGGTGGTGGTGCTCGGCCTCGTCGGCACCATCGTGCAGCGCTACCTGCTGAGCTTCGCGGCGGTGCGGATCGACGCGGCCACGCTGGACCACCTCACCCGGCGGCTCCTCAGCCTGCCGATGCACTACTTCAACAGCCGCCGCACCGGCGACATCCAGCGGCGGCTGGCCGGCATCTGGCAGGTGCGGGACTTCGTGGTGGAGCACGGCGTGGAGGTGCTCACCTCGGGCACCCAGCTGGTGGCGGCGCTGGTGCTGATGACCATCTACAGCCCCACGCTCACCCTGGTGTTCCTGGCCACGGTGCCGCTCTTCCTGGTGCTCATGCACCTCTCGAGCCGGTGGCTCGGGCCGCTCTACACCGAGCTCGAGGAGTCGTACGGCAAGTACCAGTCCTTCCAGATCGACGCCATCAAGGGCATCGAGACGGTGAAGGCGCTCGGCGCCGAGCACGCCTGGCGCGACCTCATGGTGCGGCAGTTCAACGCGCTGGCGCGCGCCCGCTTCAAGGCCGACTTCACCGTGATGGGGTACTCGGGACTCACCCACACGGTGACCCTGCTGACGGTGGTGCTCTTCCTGCTGGTGGGCGCGCGCCAGGTGATGGCGGGCCAGCTCTCGATCGGTGCGCTGGTGGCGTTCAACTCGCTGGTGGCGCTCGCCAACGGCGCGCTCATGGGGCTGCTTGGCCTCTGGGACGACCTGCAGCAGGTGACGGTCTACCTGGCCCGCCTCGACGACATCTTCCAGCAGGAGCCGGAGCAGGGCGAGGACCGCACCCGCCTCCTGCCCGTCCGCTCCCTCGAGGGGAAGATCAGCCTGCGCCACCTGGGCTTCCGCTACGGCGGGCCCGGCGCCCCGGCCATCCTCGAGGACATCAGCGTCGAGATCCCGCCCGACACCATGGTGGCCATCGTGGGCCGCTCCGGCTCGGGGAAGACCACGCTCATCAAGTGCCTGGCCGGCCTGCTCGAGCCCACCGAGGGGACCATCCTCTACGACGGGATCGACATGAAGACGCTCAACTACCGCGACCTCAGGCGGAAGATCGGCTTCGTGCTGCAGGAGAACCACCTCTTCGACGACACCATCGCCCGCAACATCGCCTTCGGTGAGGAGGAGCCGGACCTCGACAAGGTGATGTGGGCGGCGCAGGTGGCCAACGCGCGCGAGTTCATCGAGCGCCTGCCCATGGGCTACGACACCAAGATCGGCGAGTCGGGCCTCTCGCTGTCGGGCGGGCAGCGGCAGCGCGTCGCCATCGCCCGCGCCATCTACCAGCGGCCGCCGGTGCTCATCTTCGATGAGGCCACGAGCGCCCTCGACACCGAGAGCGAACGCGCGGTCAAGGAAGGCATCGACCAGCTGCTCCAGGGCCGGACGTCGTTCGTCATTGCCCACCGGCTGTCCACCGTGCGCGACGCCGACCTGATCCTGGTCCTCGAGCAGGGCCGCCTGGTGGAGCAGGGCACCCACGAGGACCTGATGAAGCGCCAGGGCCTCTACTTCTACCTCGTCAGCCAGCAGCTCGGGATCTGATGCCCTCGCCCAGCGACGACACCGAGTTCCTCGACGCCACCCCGCCCCACTGGGCGGCCACCGGCCTGAGCTGGTTCCTGCTGGTGCTGGCCGTCGTGGCGGTCATCGCCGTCATCGTGGTGCGGATCCCCGAGACGGTGGGCGGCCGCTTCACGCTGCTTCCCGTCTCCGGCGTGGACCCGGTGCGCGCCTTCCGCGACGGGGTGGTGGCGCGGGTGGACGTCAACGAGGGCCAGCAGGTGGAGCGCCGCGCCCCGCTCGTGGTCATCCGCTCCTCCGCCATGGGCGACCGCGCCGCCGACCGCCGCACCCTCGAGACCCAGAAGAGCACCGACCAGAACCGCCTCGTCATCGCCCAGAGCCAGCGGGAGACCAGCCGCCGCGCCAACCAGTCCGAGATCCGGCGCCTCGAGACCCGCGGCGCCTACCTCGACCGCCTGATCGTCTCCAAGCGGAACCGACTGGCCCTGCTCCGGGAGCTGGCCGACAGCGCCAACTCCGGCGTCCGCCGCGGCTCCGTGGGCCGCCTCGAGGCGGCGCGGCTCGACTTCGAGGCCAGCACCATCGCCGAGGAGATCGCCACCGCCGAGGACGAGCGGGACGACGTGCGCGCCGCGATCGAGCGGATCCGCCAGGACGACGACGCCCGGGAGCTCGAGTACCAGGAGGCCCGCCGCACCCTGGAGCAGTCCATCGAGACGGCCCGCATCCGCATCGGCGCCCTGGGCCAGGACCTCGTGGACCTGAGCGACTCGGGGATGGTCGTCCTCTCCCCCTGCGCCGGCACCGTGATCCGGCTCCACGTCAGCTCCGCCGGCGCCATCGTGCGCGAGGGCGAGATCCTCGCGGAGGTGGGGTGCCGGGGGGCGCAGCTGCAGGCCGTGCTGGTGGTGCCGGAGACCGGCCTCCCGATGGTCCAGCCCGGCCAGCGGGTGAAGCTCCGCTACGACGCCTTCCCCTTCCAGCGCTTCGGGGTGCGCTTCGGCACGGTGCGGTGGGTGGGCCCGGGCGGCTCCACGCGCACCGACAGCGCCAGCTTCCGCGCCCTGGTGGACCTCGAGGACTCCACCGTCCGCGTCCGCGGCGTGCCGCGCCCGCTCCAGCCCGGCATGGGCGGCGTCGGGGAGGTGGTGACGGGGAAGCGCTCCGTGCTGAGCTACGTCTTCGAGCCGGTGCGCGCCCTGCGCGAGAACCTGCGCGAGGCCCCGGCCACGGAGGCGGCCATGCCGGCCGACACTACCCGGTGAGCCAGGTCCCCCGGATGAGCCGCCCCCTCGGCGTCCTCCCGGAGACGCGGGCGGAGCGCGCGGCGCGCGAGTCGCGCTTCACCCTCGACGACTTCCAGAGCGAGGACGAGCCGATGCGGACCTGCCTCGAGCTGGCCCGCGCCGCCGCCCGCACCGACCTGCCGCTCCTGATCCTCGGCGAGACCGGCACCGGCAAGACCATCCTGGCCCACGCCCTCCACAACTCCTCCGGCCGGGCGAAGAGCCCCTTCGTGGCCTTCAACGCCGCCGCGCTCAGCGACACCCTGATCGACAGCCAGCTCTTCGGCCACGAGAAGGGGGCGTTCACGGGGGCGGACCGACGGCTCAAGGGGAAGTTCGAGCTGGCGGACGGCGGGACGCTCTTCGTGGACGAGATCGCCGACATGAGCCTCTCGGCGCAGGCCAAGATCCTGCGCGCCGTGGAGTACGGCGAGTTCGAGCGGCTCGGCAGTGAGGCCCTGCTGCAGGCCGACGTGCGGCTCATCTCGGCCACCCACCACCCCATCACCCGTTTCCTGGCCGACGACCAGTTCCGCCGCGACCTCTTCTACCGGGTCAGTGGCATCACGCTGCGCCTGCCGCCGCTCCGGCAGCGGCCCAACGACATGCGGGCGCTCATCGTGTCCGAGGTGGAGCGGGCCTGCGCGGAGCAGGGCAAGGTCATCACGGCGGTGGCGGGCGCGGCGCTGGAGCGGCTGCTGGCGCACCCCTGGCCCGGCAACCTGCGGGAGCTCAAGCGGGTGATCCAGACGGCGGTGGCCCTCACCGAGGGGCGGAAGATCGAGCCGGAGGTCCTCCTCCTCGAGAACCTGGCCCCAGACCCCGAGACCGGCGACCACCACATCCCGGGCGCCATCCCCGGGGAGGACCTCTCCCTGCGGGCGGCGGAGCAGCGGCACATCCAGGCGGTGCTGCAGCGGGTGGGAGGCAACAAGCGCCGGGCCGCCCGGGCGCTCGGGCTCTCCCGCTCCACCCTGGACCGGAAGCTCGCGGAGCTGGGCCGGAGTCACTGACCCGCTGGCCCTGTTTCAGGGCCGGTCATCCCCAGAATCGGGCCACCTCCACCCCCGACGTTCCGCGCCTGCAACGCCAAGTGCTTGTCAGGCCACGGCTTTCCCGCGTGAGGCAGGCTGGCACGGATGGTGCCTTGGAGGAAGGCGTCGGCAGCACCCCCCCGTGTTCCCACTCCAGGAGGCAGTCATGGCCAAGAAGCTCGCTGATCTCAAGATCCAGAAGCCCAGCGCCAAGGACGAGGCCGAGGTGAAGGGTGGCAAGTTCGCGTTCAAGGGTCTCGCCAGGAAGTCGCACGCCAAGGCGAGCGCCAAGGCCACGCTGCGCAGCGCCGTCCGCGCCTCCGCGCGCCGGGCCGACTAAGCGCCTCCTCGCAGGCCGCTGCTCCTGGGGGATCGTCGCCGGGGCCCACCCCGGCGGCGATCCCCCGGCGGCGTTAAGGGCTGCCGGCTGGAGTCCCGGCCCGGCCGCCCGGCGTGCAGCTCCCCCGCAGGCACCGGCAGGCCGCGGGCCCCCGCCACGCGCACCACCCCGGTGGCCCCGCTTCAGGGCCACGATGTCTCACCACGGGGCCACCTCCAAGCCGCCCGTTCCGTCCGCGAAACGCTAACTCGGCCCCACGCCGCAACATCGTCAGGCGGCACCGCGTGGCACGGGAGGTGCTTTATACCTTGCCAGCGCCCGGCCTCTCGCGGCGCCGGCATCCCCTGACGTCCGTGTCCCCGTCCCGTTTCCCTGCTCAGGAGCGTCCCATGGCAAAGAAGCTCTCGGATCTGGCGGTCAAGAAGCCCAGCAGCGAGTCGTCGGTGAAGGGTGGCAAGCGGAAGCTGGCCAGCCTCCGCAAGATGGCCAAGAAGAAGTCCAGCATGCGCGCCAACAAGCCGAAAGACCTCTAGGAGGTCATGGCACGGCGAAGGGGGCGGTCCCGGCCTGTCCGGGACCGCCCCCTCACTCCGTCTCCCTGCCTCAGATCAGCCGCGCGCCATTCGGCACCGGCCGCTCCGGCTGGGCCAGGACGATGGCCCCATCCTCCCGGGCAAACCCCGTCACCAGCACCTCCGACGTGAACGGCCCGATCCGCTTGGGCGGGAAGTTCACCACGCCGAGCACCTGCCGCCCCACCAGCTCCTCCGCGGTGTAGAGCGTGGTGATCTGGGCGCTGGAGCGCTTGAGCCCCACCTCGGGCCCGAAGTCCACCGTGAGTTTCCAGGCCGGCTTCCGCGCCTCCGGGAAGGCCTCGACCGCCACGATGGTACCCACCCGCAACTCTACCTTCTCGAAGTCGGCCCAGCTGAGCGGTGTCATGGCGGGCATCCAGGGGCGGGCGAGGTCAGCTCCACTCGGGCGCGCAGCCCTGCCGCCGCCGGGTGTCGCCGAGGGCCACGATCTTCCAGTCGGTGCCCACCTTGGCCAGCTGGAAGGCGTCAATACCGCAGTGGCTGAACTTCCCGCCAAGGTAGAACCCGTACTCCACCCACACGGAGGCAAAGCTGCCGTCGATCAGGACCTGCGGGTTCTTGATCCGCTCGTCCCACACCTCGGCGTGCGGCGTCCCCACCGCGGTGATGAAGCCCTCGATGCCCTCGAACTCCACCGCCGGCGTCCCCTGCCGCACCACTGCCGTGGTGAGCGAGGCCCGGGGGTGGAAGACGGAGCGGACCATGGCGCTGTCCCCGGCGCGCATGCCGTCGAAGAGGCGGGTGACCACGGCCAGGACGGCCGGCTTCTCGGCATCCGCCGACTGGGCGGTGAGGGGGGCAGCGGTGAGCAGCGCCAGCGTGGCGAGGGTCAGCGACCCCCGGTGAAGTCGATTCATGCAGGTATCCGGTGAAGGGTGGCCGCCGTACGGCCGTACTCAGGGGCGGGTTTCCCCACCCTAACCACGAAGCGAGGCGACGACCCCAGCGATGCGATCCGCCGGCGCCCCCCACGGGAAGCCGACGTGCACCTGCCGCACCCCGGTGCGCCGCACCAGCTCGGCCACGCGGTCCGCGCGCACGCTGCCGCCCGCCAGGATGCCGATGCTCCGGCCAAAGATGCGCTCCAGTCCCGCGAGCCGCTCCGCGCCCTCGAGCGCGGTGGGCGCCCCGCCGGAGGTGAGGACGTGGTCCACGCCGAGTTCGGCGAGCAGCGCCACGGTGGCGCCGAGGTCAGGGGTGGCGTCGGCGGCGCGATGAAAGGTGACCCGGAGCGGGCGGGCGGCGGCCAGGAGTCGCGCAGTCATCTCCCGGTCCACGGCCCCGGCGGCGGTGAGCGCGCCGATCACCACGCCGTCCACCCCGGCACGGCGGCACTCCCGGATGTCCGCCAGCATCACGGCCAGCTCGCCGGCGTCGTAGTGAAAGTCGCCCGGGCGGGGGCGGATGATCACGTGGACGGGGATGTCCACCCGCTGCCGCACCTCGCGGATCAGGCCGGCGCTCGGCGTGGTGCCGTCGCGCGCCAGGTCGGCGCAGAGCTCGAGGCGGCCGGCGCCGTCGCGCTCGGCCTGGACGGCGCCGTCGAGCGTCTCGACCGCCGCTTCCACCAGGATGCTCATCGGAGGCTCCCGAGTTCGGTGGCCTTGAGGCGGGCGGCCTCGCGCCGGGCACGGAGGGGGGCGTCGGCCTGGGCCCAGGCGTCGGCCACGCGGCGGTAGTAGAGCGCGGCGCTGTCGCGCTGCCCCGCCGTCTCGAAGGCCTGCGCCAGCCGCTCGATGGCCTCGGTGCGCGTCAGGTACAGGTTGGAGCCGGTGAGCCCGCTCCGGAGCGTGGCCCGCAGGATCCCCACCGCATCGGCCGGCCGATGGAGACGCAGGTATGCGCCGGCCAGCTCGTAGTTGATGCGGCTGTACCCGAAGTTGGGGCTGAAGATGGCCTCGCGCAGGTAGGTGGCCCCGCGCCCGTCGTCCCCGCGCGCCAGGGCGAGGAGGCCGCGCACGTAGGCGTGCAGCAGCCGGTCGCGCCCGAAGCCGGAGATGCGGCCCTGGGCCTGGAGCGAGTCGGCGAGGCCGGGGAGCCGCGCCGTGTCCCCCGCGGCGGCGTAGACCGTGGCCCGGTGGGTACCGGCCCAGACCAGGGCGCGGGCCACCGCGGAGGAGTCGAGCGAGGGGACGGGGCGGAAGTGGCCGGCGGAGTCGAACAGCGCGGCCGCCTCCCGGTAGCGCCCCAGCTCAAAGAGGACCTGCGCCTCCTGCTGTGCCGAGTTCGGCGCGGCGCCCCGGTTCGGCACCTCGTTCCGCTCTCGCCGGTAGCGGCGCAGCACGTCGAGCGCCTCGGTGAAGCGTCCCTGCTGGCGCAGCGCCACCGCCAGCTCCCAGAGGGCCTCACGCCGGCGCTCGGCGGGGCCCGTCTCCACCTCGGCCCGGAGCAGCCGTTCCGCCTCGGCGTAGCGCCAGCTGAGCAGCAGGACATCGGCGTGCATCCCCTGCAGCGCCGCCGAGCCGGGCTCGAGCTGGTCGGCCAGCACCATCGCACGCTCGGCGGCGGGCACGTTCCCGGTCATCGCCTCGAGGCCCGCCAGGGTCCGCAGCGGCAGCGCGCGGGTGGGCTGGGCGCGGCTCCACTCCTGCATCACCCGGATGGCCTGCGGCAGCGAGTCCATCGCGCCGTACGCGTATGCCAGGGCCGGGTACGCCTGGCAGGCGAGGCAGCGCGCCACCCGCCCGGAGAGGCCGAGCGAGTCCCGCCGGATCACCTCGCGGAAGGCGCCCACGGCGGCGGGGTAGTTGCCGGCCAGGTTGGCCCCCTGGCCCAGGTAGTCGTATCCGCCCAGCTCGTCGGGATAGCGCACCGTCAGCGTCTCGGCGATGGCCGACAGCCGGGACGAGGAGTTGATGAACGCCCACTGCGCATGGATGAGGAGCCGCTCGCGGTCGCTGGCGCGATCCGCCAGGCGGACCGCCAGCTCCATGCGCGGGCTCGGGCCACCGGCATTGGGGGCGGTGGCGGCGAGGGCGTAGTAGAACGCCGCCATCGCAAAGGTGGAGTCCGCCGCGAGCGCGGCCTGGAAGCGCTGCTCCGCGGCGGGCACGTTGCCCGCAAAGAACAGCCGGAGCCCGGCCTCGTACGCCTGGTAGGCGGCCAGGGAGCTGGTCGAGACGTCGCGGATGGACCCGGGCGTCCCGCCGACGCCGAGGTCGGCCAGCAGCGCGGCGGTGCCGCTGTCGGCCAGGGCAAAGAGGTTGGCGCCGGCCACGGTATAGGCCTTCCGCACGTCGCCGCTGGCCAGGTCCACGCGGCGGAGGTCCAGGCGGAGCTGGCCGGGCGCCACGTCGTACAGGGCGCCGTCCAGCAGCTCCGTGGCGCCCGCCTGGCGGGCCGCGGCCATGGCGGTGCCGGCGCTGTCACTGGCGCGGCCGAGCTGCTGCTGCACCTCCACCATGCGGGCGTTGCTCACCACCCGGAGCCCGGTAGCGCGCGCCAGGTTGGTGGCCAGCATGTCGGCGAGCGGCTCCCCGAGGGGACCGCTGCCGCCCGTGGCGTAGTGGGTGATGCGACCCACGGCCACCACCCGCTCGAGCGGCGCGGCGGCCCCCGCCCGGGGCTCCACCGGACGCCGGAAGACCGTCCAGCCGTAGTACACCGCCGCCGCCGCCAGGAGCAGCACCACCACCGTGGCGATGCGCACCGCGAGGCGCGCGCCGTCCGCCGTCTCCCGCGGCGGCACGGGCGTGAGCGGCTGCGCCGTGGCCCGGGCCATGGCGGCCCAGCCCGAGGTCTCGTGGATGCCGGCCTCGCGATCGGGCGGCGCCGCCACCGCTGGCGCCGGCGGCGACGCCATCCCCGCGACGGCCACCGGCGTGGGCGTGCTCGCCACCGCCGGCACCCGCGTGGCGGGGGGATCCCCGCCGCGGCGCAGCTCGTTGGCCAGGGTCACCACCTCGCGGTCGGGCGGCAGCTCCAGCTCCTGGCGGAGGAGCGTCTCGTAGACCCGGGCGTGCTGCAGGGCGCCGGCCACGTCGCCCTGGGCGGCGAGGGCGCGCATGAGGCGCGCGGCGATCTGGCCGTTCAGCGGATCGGTGGCGGCGAGCTTCCGGAGCCAGCCGGCGGCGGTGCGGGGGTCGTCGCTGGCCATGGCGCGGTCGGCCAGCCGGTCCAGGAGGTCGGTGTACTCGAGATGGAGGCCGGTCCGCTGCTCCTCCACCCAGCGCTCGAAAGTGTCGGCGCCGGGGAGGTGGAACCCTTCGAGGAACGGCCCCCGCCAGAGCTCCACGGCCCGCTCATCCGCCTCCGCGGCGAGGGCATCGCGGAATTCCGCCACGTCGCAGGTGACGAGGTCAGGGTTGAGCCGCAGGTCCTTCATCCCCGCCACGGCCTCGTCCGAGCCCAGGTCCCGCCGGAGGGCGTAGAGGGCCTGGGTCAGGGCGCGGCGACCCCGCTCCTCGTCGCTGTCGGGCCAGAGGTAGGCCAGCAGGGCGTCCCGCGTCACCCCCCGGTCGCCGGCGATGGCCAGCAGGGCCAGCAGCGCCAGCCGGCGCGGCTGCCCCGCGGCCCCCGTCACCGGGCGGCCGTCCCGCGTGACGTACAGCCCACCCAAGACGTTGATCCGCAGCACGTTAGGGCTGGTGATTTCGGGGTGACAGTGGAGCGAGGCGCGGGAAAGAACGGCGTGACTGGCGCTCGTATACTAGGCCCCGTTCACCGGCCCGGCAACCGAACCGGCCCACCGGATTTCCAGCGCAGGAGCCCCACGATGATGGCCACGTTGATGCTGCCCCTGACCCTCTCCACCCTGATGGCCGCCCGCCAGCCGGGGGATGCCCCCTCGATCCACGCTGCCCGGGTGACCGGCGCGACCGTCACCACCCTGGCCGGCAATGCACTCTTCGGCCCCACCCGGTCCGGCGGGGTGGCGGCATCGTTCTCCCTCACCCTCGGCGCCTACAGTGAGAGCGGCGCGGTCACGTTCGCCCGGGTGAGCGCCCTGCGTCCCCGGCCCGGCCGCTACGCCATCGAGCCGATGGGGCCCGGGATGGGCGGTGAGGCATTTCATGCGGTGGTCTCGCTCGGCGGGCCGGAGGCGCCGGTGGGCGTGTTCCGCGCGGTGAGCGGCACCATCACCATCACCCGCTCCGGCGAGGACCAGGTGGAGGGCAGCTACGAGCTCCGGGCCGTGGGCTTCTTTGCCTCCGACCCGGAGCGCGAGGACCGCGAGATCACCGTGCGCGGCGGCTTCACCGCCGAGCCGGCCGCGCTGGCCTCGAGCTACGAGGCGACGTTCGCGGGCCAGGTCGCGGGGACCGCGCGCGGCTCGGCGGAGTTCGGGGAGCTGGAGAGTGAGGGCGCGCGGACCTTCTCCCTGACGCTCGGCGCGCACAGCGAGCAGGGTGCCGTGCTCCTCTCCCGCCAGGGCACCGGCCGCCCGGCCGTGGGGGTGTACGAGGTGCGCGAGGCCGATCGCGCCACCAGCGAGTTCCATGGCCTGGTGATCACCGGCGGCCCGGCGGCGCCCACGGGGGTGTATCGCGTGCTGCGCGGCACGCTCACCATCACGGAATCCTCCGCCGAGCGCGTGGTGGGGAGCTTCCAGCTGTGGGCGGAGGGCTTCACGGCGAGCGATCCGGAGACGGAGACCCGACCGCTCTCGGCCGCCGGGACCTTCGTGGCCACCACGGGCGCGGCGACGGCGCTCTCGCTCCGATGAGCTGGGCGCTGCGGGCAGCCGACAGGGTGTACGGGCTCTGGGAGTGGTATCGCGCGCTCCGGAGCCTGCGGCGGATCCTCGCGGTGATGACGGCGCTGGCGCTGGTGGTGCTCCGGTGATGTCGGCCGAGGCGGTGGCGCTGGTGCGGGAGAGCTGGGGGCACCTGGCACCGCAGGGCACGGCGCTGGCCACGGCCACCTACGCCCAGCTCTTTGCGCTGGAGCCCCAGCTCGAGGCCCGCGCCGCCGGCACCGACCGGGCCGAGGCGGCGCGGACACTGGCGGGGTCCATCGCGGTGGTGGTGGACACCCTCGACGAACCCGAGGCGCTGGTGGCCTACGCCGCCCTGCTGGGCCGGGAGACGGTATCGCTGGGATTCACCCGGCGGGACTACGTGCTCTTCGGCGACGCCCTGCTCACCACCCTGCAGGCCGCCCTCGAGCCGGCCTGGTCCCAGGCCCTGCACGACGCCTGGGTGGAGGCGTACACGCTGGTGGTATCCATCATGCGCCGGGCCGGCGACCGGATTTCCGGGGAGTTCGCCCCCGGCTTGCCGCCGGCTCCCTGAGGCGCGATCATGAGGGCTCACCCCGGAGCCCTCATGCGCCTCACGTTCCTTGCCCTCCTCGCGGGCGTCTCGACGCTCGCGGCCCAGGCCCCCGGCCGCCGCCCCTTTGCCCTCGACGACCTGGCACGCGTGCGTCAGGTGAGCGCGCCGGTGCTGGCGCCAGGCGGCGACTGGGTGGCCTACACCGTCGGGACCGCCAACCTGAAGAAGGACCGCTGGACCAGCGACCTCTGGATGACGAGCTGGGACGGCGCCACCACCCTCCAGCTCACCCGCACCGCCGACGAGAGCGAGCACACCCCGCGCTGGCGGCCTGACGGCCAGGCGCTGGCCTTCCTCTCCAGCCGCGACAGCGACGAGGACGACGAGCTCGGCGACCAGCTCTGGCTGCTGGACCGCCGCGGCGGCGAGGCGGAGCGGATCACCGAGCTCAAGGGCGGCATCGACGACTACGCCTGGAGCCCCGACGGCACCCGGATGGTGCTGGTGATCTCCGACCGCGACACGGTGGAGACGCTGGACGCGCTCCGCGACGTGCCGCGGGACAGCACCTGGCCCGAGGACACGCCGCCGCCGCTCATCATCGACCGGTACTACTTCAAGGAGGACTACACGGGGTACGTGCGGAAGGTGCGCTCGCACCTCTACCTCTTCGACGTGGCCACGCGGTCGGTCCAGCCACTGACGGCCGGCGGGTTCGACGAGGTGCAGCCAGCCTGGTCGCCGGACGGGAAGCGCATCGCCTTCGTCAGCAAGCGCGCGGGGACGGACCCCGACCGTACCGAGAACTGGGACATCTACGTCATGGACGCCACGCCGGGCGCCACGGCCCGCGCGATCACCACCTTCACCGGCCCCGACCTCGACCCCGACTGGGGCGAGGCCCCGGAGTGGAGCGCCGACGGGCGCACCATCCTCTATCACCGGAACGGCCCCGACTCCCTCATCTATTACGCCGGGCCGCGCCTGGCCACCGTGCCCGCCGCGGGCGGCACCGAGCGGGTGCTCACCGAGGCGTTCGACCGTCACACCATGAACCCGCGCTGGTCGGCCGACGGCCGGTCCATCTACTTCCGCATCGAGGACGACCGGCGGATGTCGCTGGCCCGGATGCCGGCCGGCGGCGGCGCGCCCGAGCTGGTGGTGACGGGCCGCGTGGTGGTGAACGGCTACGACCTGGCCGGCGACCGCATCGCCGTGCTGGTCGAGTCCATGGACAAGCCGGGTGAGCTCTACGCGGTGGGCGCCGGGGGCCAGCTCCGCGCCCTGACGCACCAGAACGACTCCCTCCTGGCCACGCTCGACCTGGTGAGCGGCGACGACCTCAGCGCCCGCAGCAAGGACGGCACCCAGGTGAACGGCCTGCTGGTGAAGCCGCTCCACTACACGGCGGGCACCCGGGTGCCGACGGTGCTCAAGGTGCACGGCGGGCCGGTGGCGCAGTTCGACTACAGCTTCGACCCCGAGTTCCAGCTCTACGCCGCCAACGGCTACGCCGTGGTGGCCATGAACCCGCGCGGCTCCTCCGGCCGGGGCGAGAAGTACTCGCTCGCCATCTGGGCCGACTGGGGCAACAAGGACGTGCAGGACGTGCTGGCAGGCGTGGACCAGGCCGTGGCCATGGGCGTGGCGGACCCCGACCGGCTCGGCGTGGGCGGCTGGAGCTATGGCGGCATCCTGACCAACTACATCATTGCCTCGACTACCCGCTTCAAGGCGGCCACGAGCGGGGCCGGCATCTCCAACATCCTGGCCGGCTACGGCACCGACATGTACGTGCGGGAGTACGAGTACGAGCTGGGCGCACCATGGAAGAACACCGCCACCTGGCTCCGGCTCTCCTACCCGTTCCTGCACGCCGACCGGATCAAGACGCCCACGCTCTTCCAGGGCGCGGCCGCCGACTTCAACGTGCCGCTGCTCAACACCGAGCAGATGTACCAGGCGGTCCGGAGCCTGGGCGTGCCCACGCGGCTCATCATCTATCCCGGGCAGAACCACGGCCTGAGCAAGCCGAGCTACCAGCGGCACCGGTATGCGCAGTACCTGGGCTGGTTCGGGGAGTGGCTCAAGTAGGGAGGGACAGGGCTGGGCTTGGTGTGACTCAACGCAGAGGCGCAGAGGGCGCGGAGGGCCGCAGAGGGCATCGAGCCCGGATCGGCACGTTGTTGACCCCGGCCCTGTGGTATTGTGGTGGGGCTCCACGCGTGGTGGGGGGCGGTGCCGAACCCGAACCGACACCCACAAGAACGTTATGAGCTCACCCTGCGGTGAACCCATCATGTTCGGGCGGTTCCTCTGCGGCCCTCTGCGAACTCTGCGCCTCTGCGTTGAGACGCACCGAAGCCCCACACCGGCAAGGACCTGCGCCCCCGGCCCGATGAACGCGAACGGGGCCCGCGTCCGTGGGACGGGGCCCCGCAGCCGAATGGCTCGCGGCGGTCGTGCCGCTTGGGGTGGAGGGGAACGGGAAGTGCACCGGTCCGGTGCCCTCGCCGGGTCCTCCGCAGCTACTCGTCAGGCAGTCCTGCGGGTTCCTGGATTCATTGGGAGGCCCATGCCCGGCTGCCGGGCGGGGGCCCAACGCCCTCCTCTCCTTGGGAGTGCACCCCCATCTTTGGCCGCGGGACCGTGCCTGTCAATCGGGAAATTTCGCCCGGTCCGGGAACCGGACCGGGGCGTCCCTCATCATGGAGCATGACCATGGCCGCTTCCGCCGTCCCCGTGCTCGGCAAGGTGGGACTTCCCGCGCCGATGGCCGAGCTGGCGCGCCGGGCATGGGACGTGATCGTGGTCGGGGCGGGCCACAACGGGCTGACCTGCGCCTACTACCTAGCCCGCGCGGGGAAGCGGGTGCTGGTGCTCGAGGCGCGTGAGGCGATCGGCGGCGCCTGCACGCTGGAGGAGACCTGGCCGGGGTACCGGGTGTCGCCCTGCGCGTACGTGGTGGGGTTGCTCCACCCCAAGGTCATCGCGGACCTCGAACTGGTGCGCCGGGGCTACCGCTGGACGCCGGCGATGGGCGGCTACTTCGTGCCGTTCGACGACGGCTCGTCGCTGCAGCTCTGGGATGACGAAGAGAAGGCGAACGCCGAGCTCCGCGCCTTCAGTCCGAGGGACGTGGAGGGCCGCCACGCCATGCATGGCCTCATGCGCCGGGCCTGTGACCTGCTGCGGCCCGCCACGGACCAGGACACCTGGCTGCATCGCCCGCCGACGCGGGACCAGCTCGAGGCGCGGCTGGGCCATGACCCGGACCTGATCGGGCTGCTGTTCGAGTGGTCGCAGGCGGAGCTGATGGACCGGTTCCTGCACGACGAGCGGGTCAAGATGGCGTACATGGGTCAGGGCGTGGTGGGCACCACCGCGAGCCCGTTCGACCCCGGCACGGCGTCCATCTACTTCCATCACTACAGCGGCCGCCTCGACCCCTCCGGCGAGCCCGGGGCCTGGGGCTACGTCACGGGCGGCATGGGGATGGTGTCCTTCCTGATCCACGATGCCGCGGTGGAGGCCGGCGCGGTGGTGGCGGCCGGCGTGCCGGTGGCGCGCATCCATCCCGGGCGGGGCGTGGAGCTGGCGGGCGGCGAGATGCTCCGCGCGGCCACCGTGGTCTCCAACGCTGACCCCCGCACCACCCTCCGCCTCCTCGGCCCCGATGCCGACGGCGCCTGGCGCCGGAAGGTGGAGGCCGTGCCGGTGGAGAGCCGTACCGTGAAGGTGAACGCCGCCCTCCGGGAGCTGCCCGACTTCCGCGCCCGGCCCGGCACGCGGATGCCGCATCACCTCGCCACCATCAACACTCCGCTCTCCCGCGAGGAGTGGCGCGCGGGCCACGCGGCCGCCGCGGAAGGCCGGCTGCCGACGCGGGCCTGGACGGAGATCTACCTCCAGACCGCCTACGACCCGAGCGTGGCCCCCGCCGGCCGGCACGTGATGAGTGTCTTCTCGCAGTACGTGCCGCACACCTTCGCCGAGGGCACCTGGGACGAACATCGCACCGCGGCAGGCCAGCTGGTGCTCGGGAGCATCGGCCGCTTCTGCTCGAACTTCCCCGGCGCCGTCGAGGCGGTGGACGTGCTCGGCCCGCCGGACGTGGAGGACCGGCTCGGGATCACCGGCGGCCACATCTTCCACGGCGAGTGCCTGCCGCCCTACATGTGGGACCGGCGGCTGGCGTACCGGACCGGGATGGACGGGGTGTTCCTGTGCGGCGCGGGGACGCATCCCGGCGGGAGCGTGATCGGCATCAACGGGCGGAACGCGGCATTCGAGGTGATGGGGATGCTCGATTGAGGCCGACAGTCAGCACCATGTCACGCACACGGCACGCATGCCTCGTGGCGTCTGCGTTGCTGGTGCCCCCGGCCATCGCGGGTGCGCAGGCGGCGCCCGTCCCCCAGCGTGCGGACACCGCCACCGTCATCCTGCTCGGCACTGGGATGCCCTACCCGGACCCGTCGGCGCAGGGCCCCGCCACGGCCGTGACGGTGGGCGACCGGCTGTTCCTCTTCGACGCCGGCGCCGGCGTGGTGCGGCAGATGAACGCGGCCAGGCTCCCGGTGCGCGGCGGCCCCGTCACCGCGGTGTTCCTCACCCACCTCCACTCCGACCACACCCTCGGCCTGGCCGACGTGATCTTCACCTCGTGGGTGATGGGACGCCGCCGGCCGCTGCCCATCATCGGGCCGCCGGGCACCCGCGCCATGGTGGACCACCTCACCGCCGCCTACGCCGAGGACATCGAGGTGCGGACCAAGGGGCTCGAGCGCGGCATCCCGGACGGCTGGCGCACCCGCGTCCGCGAGGTGACGGGTGGCGTGGCCTACGACTCGGCTGGCGTCCGCATCATCGCCATCCCGGTGGAGCACGGGAGCTGGAAGCACGCCTTCGGGTTCCGGATCGAGGCGGCGGGGAAGGTCATCGTGCTCTCGGGTGACACCCGGCCGAGTGCGGCACTGGAGCGCGCGGCGGCGGGGGCGGACCTGCTGATCCACGAGGCGTACCCGGCGGTGCGGCTCCAGCCGGAAGACCGCCCGGGCGGCGAGGTGTGGCCCCAGTACATGCGCGCCTTCCACGCCTCGGACGAGGAGGTGGGGCGCCTGGCGGCGCGCGCGGGGGTGAAGCGCCTGGTGCTGCACCACCTGGTGCGGATGGGCGGGACGGACGCGGAACTCCTCGAGGGGGTCCGCCGCGGGGGCTTCCTCGGCCCGGTGGTCATCGGGAAGGACCTGGACCGGTTCTAGCCCGTGGCGGGACCCGCCAATCGGGTGCAGCTTATGGCATCACTCTTCCGCAGGCCGTCATGACGGACTTCCACCTGACGCTGGCCCAGGCCCTCTCCCGGATGCCGGGACCCTACGGGGATCACTACGCCGAGCTGCTGCAGCACGGCACCCTGACGGTGGGCCTCTACGCCCCCAAGGGCAGCGACCCGCAGACGCCGCACACCAAGGACGAGGTGTACGTGGTGATGCGCGGCGCGGGCTGGTTCCTGAACGGGAAGGACCGCGTGGCCTTCGGCCCGGGCGACGTGCTCTTCGTGCCGGCGCACCAGGAGCACCGGTTCGAAGACTTCACGGAGGACCTGGCGCTCTGGGTGCTCTTCTATGGGCCGCAGGGGGGTGAGGCGGGGCGCTGAGGCGCCCCGCTTGCCGACCGAGCCCACCTCCTTACGATTCCCCCATGCCCCTCGAACCCACCCTCCACCGCGACTGCTACCTCACCCCCGAGTGGTTTGCCCGCGAGCGGGAGCAGATCTTCGCGCGCGAGTGGACCTGCGTCGGCCGGGAGGAGGAAATCCAGAACCCGGGCGACTACCTGCTCGTGGAGCTGGCGGGCGAGAGCCTGCTGGTCACCCGCGACAAGGACGGCCGCCTCCACGCGCACCACAACGTCTGCCGCCACCGGGGCTCGCAGCTGGTCCTGGGGCAGCTGCCCAAGGGGAGCTGGGACGCACCCGGTGTCCGCACCGCCGACGCCGCGGGCGCCCCCGCCGCGGTCCCGTCCGCCGCGCCCGCGGCCTGCGGGCACTTCGCCTCGGGCATCAAGTGCCCGTACCACGCCTGGACCTACAACCTGGACGGCACCCTCCGCACCGCCCCCTTCCTCGAGGAGGGCGACGGGTTCTGCCGCGAGGACCTCCCGCTCTGGCGCGCCCAGGTGGACAGCTGGGGCGGCTTCCTCTTCCTCCGCCTCACCGACGCCGGCCCCACCCTCCTGGAGCAGCTGGGCGGCGCCCCCGAGCGCGTCCAGCGCTACCCGCTGGCCGAGCTCCGCACGGCCCGCCGCATCACCTACCATGTGGCGGCCAACTGGAAGGTGATCCTCGAGAACTACAACGAGTGCTACCACTGCGGCCCGGTGCACCCGGAGCTCTGCCGCCTGGTGCCCGCCTTCCGGAACAAGGGCGGCAGCGAGCTCGACTGGGAGCGCGGCGTGCCGCACCGCGAGGGCGCCTGGACCTTCACCATGAGCGGCACCACCGACCGGAAGCCCTTCGCCGGCCTCAACGCCGACGAGCTCATCCGCCACAAGGGCGAGCTGCTCTACCCCAACTTCATGGTCTCGCTCTCCGCGGAGCACGCCGCGGCGTTCACGCTCTTCCCGCACGACGCGCAGCGCACCACCATCACCTGCGACTTCCTCTTCCATCCCGACGAGATCGCGAAGCCCGGCTTCGACCCGATGGACGCGGTGGAGCTCTGGGACATCACCAACCGCCAGGACTGGCTCATCTGCGAGAGCGTCCAGCGCGGCATGGGCAGCCGGGTCTTCGAGCGCGGCTTCTACGCGCCCATGGAGAGCTGGAGCCTCGACATCCGCCGCTACATCCGCGAGCGCTGCGGCCCCACGCCGTGAGCCCGGCGTGACGCTCCCGCTGTTCCTCGACTACAGCGGCATCGCCGTGGCGGCCGTCTCCGGCGCGCTTGCCGCGGGCCGGCGGCAGCTGGACCTCGTCGGCGTCGTGGTGGTGGCCACCGTGACGGCCATCGGCGGCGGGACGCTCCGCGACCTGCTGCTCGAGCGTCACGTGTTCTGGATCGCCAACCCCGACATGCTCCTCGTGATCCTCGGCGCCACCGTGGCCACCATGCTCTGGACCCGCTACGCGCCGCCGCCCGCCAAGGCCCTGCTCGTCGCCGACGGGCTGGCGCTCGGCTTCTTTGCGGTGGCCGGGGCGCGGATCGCCGAGGGCGCCGGGCAGACCGGCATCGTGGTGATCGTCATGGCGATGATCACGGCCGTGGCCGGCGGCATCGTGCGCGACGTGCTCTGCACTCAGGTGCCCCTCGTCATGCGGAGCGGGAGCCTCTACGCCACCGCCGCCATCGCCGGCGGCTCGGCGTGGGTGCTGCTCCGCGAGTGGGGCATGGCGCCGGAGCCGGCCGCGGCCATCTCCACGGTCACCGCCGTCACGCTCCGGTTCATCGCCATCATCTGGGACGTGCGGCTGCCCACCTATCGCGTCAATCATCCGGAAGGACCCTGACCATGCCTACGTGGATGCTCGTGGCGGGCGGCATCATGCTGGTGGTGCTGGCGTTCCTTGCCTCGCAGATGATGGGCGGGTCGGCCGGGCGCGCCGGGGGCGGAGCCGCCGCGGTGAACCGCTCCGCCGGGGCCCGGGCGGTGATGGAGCGGCGCGACGAGATCGTCCAGCTCGTGGAGCAGGGCAAGAAGATCGAGGCCATCAAGCTCATGCGCGAGGTCGGCGGCGTGGACCTGGCCGAGGCAAAGAAGCTGGTGGACCTGATCGAGCGGCTCGGCGGGATGCCGCCGGACAGTGGCACCCCCGTGGAGCGCCCCGAGCTGCCGCCCGAGGCGCTGGCGCAGGTTCGGGCGGCGCTCGCGGCCGGGAACAAGATCGAGGCCATCAAGCTTTATCGGGAACACACCGGCCTCGGCCTCAAGGAGGCCAAGGACGCCGTTGACGCCATGGAGTGACCCGATGACCAGCCCCTCCCCCGCCCTCGCCACCCTCGCCGGTGGCTGCTTCTGGTGCCTCGAGGCCGCCTTCGAGCAGCTGGCGGGGGTGGAACGCGTCACCTCCGGCTACGCCGGCGGCCAGGTGGCCAACCCGAGCTACGAGGCCGTCTGCGGCGGCGACACCGGGCACGCCGAGGTGGTGCAGCTGCAGTTCGACCCTGCGGTGATCAGCTTCCGTGACCTGCTCGGCGTCTTCTTCACCATCCATGACCCGACCACGCTCAACCGTCAGGGCCACGACGTGGGCACCCAGTACCGTTCGGCGGTGTTCTTCCACGACGCGGAGCAGGAGCGGGTGGCGCGCGAGGTGATCGCGGGGCTGGAGCGGGACCGGATCTTCGACGACCCGATCGTCACCGAGGTGGTGCCGCTGGAGCGGTTCTGGCCGGCGGAGGCGTATCACCACCAGTACTTCCGGCGGAACCCGTACCAGCCCTACTGCATGGCGGTGGTGGCGCCCAAGGTGGCGAAGGTCCGGAAGAGCTTCTTTGACCGGCTGAAGGCTCGACCGGCCTAGGGTTGTGTCGGGGGAGGGGCGCGGCCCGAGGGCCGCGCTTTCGATGCGGAGGGGCCCGTGGCGCTTTGGCGTCACGGGCTTCATCATGCGGGCCTCCCCCACCCCGAGACCCATCCATCCATGACGCACGCCGCCGCGCGATCGCGTTCGTCGTTCCCGCCCTGCTGCCGGCGCAGGCACCCCCGCGGGACTTCGCGGCCCGGGTGGACCGGTTCGTGAAAGACGAGATGACGCGCCAGCAGCTGGTGGGGCTGTCGCTCGCCGTGTTCAAGGACGGCAAGCTGGTGCTCGAGCGCGGCTACGGCTTCGCCAACCTGGAGCACCAGGTGCCGGCCACGCCGGCCACCGTGTACCAGTCGGGCTCGGTGGGGAAGCAGTTCACGGCGGCGGGGATCATGCTGCTGGTGCGGGACGGCAAGCTCCGCCTCGATGAGCCGGTCACCCAGGTGTTCCCGTCGGCGCCGGCCGAGTTCCAGCAGGTCACCATCGAACACCTGCTGACCCATACCGGCGGCACCGGTGACTACCCCGACAACTTCGATCTCCGCCACGACTGGACCGAGGACGAGCTCAAGAGCTTCATCTTCTCCCGCCCGCTCCGCTTCCCGCCCGGCAGCAAGTGGGAGTACAGCAACATGGGCTACGTGCTCCTGGGCCTCATCATCCACGAGGTGTCGGGGCAGTTCTACGGCGACTTCCTGGCCGAGCGGATCTTCCGTCCCCTCGGCATGAGCACCACGCGGATCATCAACGAGGCGGCCATCATCCCGAACCGCGCCGCCGGCTACGAGCGCGACTCGGCGGGCACCGTCGAGAACCAGGCCTGGGTGGCGCCACGGATCAACACCACCGCCGACGGCTCCCTCTACTTCACCGTGCGCGACCTGGCCCGCTGGGACCTGGGCCTCCGCAACGGGGCGCTCTTCACGCCGGCGGAACTGGCGCATCCGCACCCGATGCGGCTCCGTGACCGGCCGGTCCACCGGTTACGGCTTCGGCTGGTCGGTGGGGGAGGTGGCAGGCCACCGCGTCATGGAGCACGGCGGCTCGTGGCAGGGCTTCAAGACGCACATCCTGCGCTACCCGGAGGATGGGCTCACGGTGGTGGCGCTGGCCAACGCGGCGTGGGCGGAGCCGGGCGACGTGGCGCACGGGGTGGCCAAGCTGTGGAACCCCGGGCTGGGCACGTTGGCGGCCGAGGAGTAGCGACGCAGGGCCCGAGCGCCGCTCGGGCCCGCATGGGCAAGAGAGAACGGCCGCCTTCCTCACGGAAGGCGGCCGTTCTGTTTCCGGCTCGCATCGTCGGCGCGGCCCAAGGGCCGCGCCGACGATGCGGATAGTCGATGGCTAGTAGCCGGGGTTCTGCGTGATGTTCGGGGCCACGGTGATCTCGGACTGCGGGATCGGCCAGAGCACCCGGAAGGCGTCCGGCGTGGCCACGGGGACGAACCGGCCCATGCGGACCAGGTCGAAGAACCGGTGCCCCTCCCCGAAGAACTCGAGCCGGCGCTGCAGGTCGATCTCGTCGAGCGCCTGCTGGGCGGTGGTGACGTCCACCCCCGCCACATGGGCCGGGAGGCCCGAGCGGGTGCGGATCGGGTTGTAATACGCCACCGCGCTGTCCACGCTGCCCTGGTTGGCGAAGGCTTCCGCCTTGGTAAGCAGCATGTCGGCGTAGCGGAGGATCGGGAGGTCCTCGCCGCCGTTGACCGTGGGCCACTTCTGGCTGGAGGCGTACGACTCGATGTACCCCTCGTTCGGGTCCGGCTTGATGTTCCAGGTGAGCCGGGCGTCGGTGCCCAGGGTGTCGTAGGCATCGATCACGGACTGGCTCGGCGCGATCTCGTAGCGCCCGCCGTCCTCGTACGTCTGCCAGTAGTAGCCGAGCAGGTTGTTCTGGTCCAGGTTGGCGGTGAAGGTGAGACGGAAGATCGTCTCGCTGGTCTCCACGTCGTCGCCGTCGAAGTTGTCCGAATAGTTGGGCGCCAGCGAGTAGCCCTGGGCCTGGACGATGTTGGCCTCGGTGATGGCGCCCGCGTTGTTCCCCTGCGTCAGGTACACCTTGGCGCGAAGGGCGTGCACGGCGTTCACGTTGGCGTGGTTGGTGGAGCCGGTGTTGGTGATCAGCCCCTCGGCGTCGCTCAGGTCCTGGAGGATCTGGGCGTAGACCTCGGCCTCGGTGGAGCGGGTGATGTTGGCCGCCTCGTTGGCGTCGGTCACCGGGCTGGTGCGCAGCGGCACCCCGCCGAACATGCGGACCAGGTTGAAGTAATTCAGGGCCCGGAGGAAGTGGGCCTCGCCGAGGATCTGGTCCTGCTCCGTGGCGTCATCGAAGGTGATGTTGGGCACCCGGGCGATGAGCACGTTGGCGCGCTTGATGGCCTCGTAGATGTTCTCCCAGGCGCCCTGGACCTCGCGGCTGTCGGGCCGGAGGTCCTTGTTGGAGGCTTCCTGGTAGACCACGAAGGTGCCGGTGTGCACGGCGTTGTCGGCGTAGAGGTCGCCGAAGTGCGTCAGCGTGCCGCCGTAGTAGTAGCCGCTCTGCATGGCGCCGTAGGCACCGGCGAGCGCGGCACGCGCGCCGGCAGCGGTCTGGACGGCCTGGTCGTCGGACAGCTGGTCCGGCGGGCTGGTGTCGAGCAGGGAGTTGCAGGCGCCGAGGGCCAGCGACAGGCCCAAGGTGAGGAACGAGCGTCGGAACATGCGGGCCCCCGTGGGGAGCGAGAGTCGTGGTCGTCATGATCACCACCCCGCCTGGATGCCGAACGTCCACGTGCGGGCGAGCGGATAGGCGTAGAAGTCAGTGGCGATCTGGGCCGTCTGGCCCGACGCGGAGCCGTTGCTGTTCACCTCGGGGTTGTAGCCCGAGTACTTGGTGGTGGTCCACAGGTTCTGCGCGCGGACGTAGAGCCGGGCGCTGGCGAAGCCGGCGCTGGCGGCGAGCTGGTCCGGGAGCTGGTAGCCCAGCGTCAGGTCCTGCAGGCGCAGGTACGAGCCGTCCTCGAGCCAGCGGCTGGAGACGCGGCGGGCGTCCGAGAGCCCGTCGAAGCTGGCGCGCGGTTCGTCGGTGTTGTCGCCCGGCTGCTGCCAGCGGTCCAGGACGTCGGCGAACTTGTTGTCGTAGTTGTAGCCGCCGTCGTCCGAGAAGACCCGCATGGCGTTGAAGACGTCGTTGCCCTTGCTGAACTGGAAGAACGTGGTCAGGTCAAAACGCTTCCAGCTCCAGGTGCTGGTGAAGCCGCCGGTGTAGTCCGGCCACGGGTCGCCGATGAAGGTGCGGTCGGCGCTGGTGAGCGAGCCATCGCCGTCGACGTCCTTGTACAGCGCGTCGCCGGTGGCAGGATCCACGCCGGTGAACTTGTAGCCGTGGAAGGCGCCGAGCGGGTGGCCCACCTCGACCCGGTTCATCTCGTAGTAGCCGGTGGAGAACGGCTGGTCGTCGTAGAGCGCGGTGACCGTGTTCCGGTTGAACGACACGTTCAGCGTGGTGACCCAGCGCAGCCCATCGGCCCGCGCCGGCTGGGCGATGACCGTGGTGAGGCCCAGCTCGACGCCGCGGTTCCGCAGCTCGCCGATGTTGTCGATGTACGTGGTGTAGCCGCTGTTGCCGGCCAGCGGGCGGTCGAGCAGCAGGTCGCTGGTGTTCTTGGTGTACCAGTCGCCGGTGAAGGTGACGCGGCCGTTCCAGAGCTCCAGGTCGGCGCCCAGGTTCACCTGCGTGGTCTTCTCCCAGCCCAGCTTGGTGTTGGCGATCTTGCAGGGGTAGTAGCCCGCCTCATCGCCGTAGTTGGCGCTGCACCAGGTGCCCTGCCACGGGTAGGCCGAGAGGGCCTGGTTGCCGGTGCGGCCCACGCTGGTGCGGATCTTGAACAGGCTGATGGTGCGGCTGTTGGCCAGGAAGCCCTCGCGGCTCGCCACCCAGGCCAGCGACGCGCCCGGGAAGAAGCCGGCGCGGTTGCCCGGCCCGAACACCGACGCCTCGTCGCGGCGGAAGGTGACGCCGAGGAGGTACTTGTCCGCGATGGAGTAGTTGGCCCGCCCGAAGAACGACACCAGGTTGTCCTCGGCGAAGGTGCCGCCGAAGCTCGTCACGGTGTTGGCGTTGTTCACCTGCTTGAGCGTCGGGTCGCTCAGGTTCTCGCCGCGCAGGTAGTTGCGGTCGGAGCGGTTGAGCTCGAGCGACGACCCGGCGGTGACCGAGAGGTCATTGCCGCTCACCAGGCGGTTCCAGCTGAAGAAGCCGTCGAACACGTACTTGTTGCCCGTGGAGTAGGCCTGCTCCGCGATGCCGCCGAGGCCCGCGGCCTCGGTGCCCTCCACCAGCGGCGAGCGGTACTGCTGCTCGCGCAGGGTGTAGAGGTTGACGCCCACGCGCCCCGTGAAGCTGAGCGACGGCGTGAAGGCGTACCGCCCCTCGACGTTGCCGATCACCGTGGTGGTGCGGGCGAAGGCCGAGTTGAAGTGCGCGATGGCCACCGGGTTGGGATACGAGATGCCGTCCGAGGTGCCGGTGAAGGCGCCGTTGGGCTGGCGCACCGGGTAGAGTGGCTCGTCGGCGATGGCGTTGGTGGTGACGCCCTCGAGGTTGTCGTCGTTCTGGATGCGCTGGTTGCGCTCGCCGCTCACCGCCAGGCCCACCGAGAAGTTGAGCCGGGGGCTGGCCACGAAGTCGAGGTTGGCGCGGGTGCCGATGCGCCGGTAGCCCGAGGAGAGCGCGATGCCCTGCTGGTCGAACCAGGTCCCGGCGACCCGGTAGCGCACCTGGTCGGTGCCGCCCGAGACGGCCAGCTCCGCGCCCGAGATCGGCGCGCGGCGGTAGATGGCGTCCTGCCAGTTGGTGTTGACCGTGTCGTCCACGCCCACCACGCCGAAGTAGTCCGCCCCGTAGCCGTCGTTCTCCGCGGCCTCGTTCATGTAGGTCATGTACTCGGTGCCGGTCAGCAGGTCCACCGTCTTGGACGGCGCCTGCGTGCCGTAGTACGCGTTGAACGACACCTGCGAGCGCCCGGCCGTGCCGCGCTTGGTGGTGCTGAGCACCACGCCGCTGGAGCCGCGCGAGCCGTAGATCGAGGCCGACGCCGCGTCCTTGAGCACGTCAATGGAGGCGATGTCGTCCGGCGAGAGGCCGGTGATGGCCCGGATGCCCTGGCCGCCGAAGGACATCTGCGACAGGTCCTCGGAGACCACCGGCACGCCGTCCACCACGTACAGCGGCTGCGAGCTGGCGGAGAAGGAGGCCGTGCCGCGCACCTTCACCGTCACCGCATTGCCCGGGTTGCCGGCGTTCTGCACCACCTGCACGCCCGGCGCGCGGCCCTGCAGCGCCGCGTCCGAGCTGGCGTTGGCCTGGCCGCTGATGTCCTCGGAACTCACCGAGCTCACGGCGGTGGCCAGATTCTCGCGGGTCACCGTGCCGTAGCCCACCGACACCAGTTCCTCGAGCTCCACGGCCTTCACGTCCAGCTTGAAGTCCGCGGTGGCCTCGTCGCCGGGGAGCAGCGCCAGGGCGCGCACCTGCGGCGCGTAGCCGATCATCGACACCCGCAGCGTGACCTTGCCCGCGGTGAGGTTCTCGAGCAGGAACTGCCCGTTGCCCGACGAGACGGTGCGCTTGGAGGTGCCGATCACCGTCACGAGCGCGCCCTCGAGAGGCTTGCCGCTGGCGGAGTCGGACACCGTGCCGCGCACGGTCTGGGCCTCCGCCCGCCCGGCACCCACGGCCAGGGCGAGCAGGACGCTTAGCGCGGCGAGCCTACTGGACCAGGAAAATCGCATGACACCTCCACAGGGGGAAAAACGGGATCCTGCCGGTATTGCCCAACGGGACCTGCTGGTCACTCACCCGCGAGCGCGGCCTCGCCGCGGACCGGGTTGAAGCTGCTGCCCGGGGGCAGGAGCGCAAGGCGCACCCCCCGGGCCCCGAGCACCGGCGCGCCGGGCCCGGTGACCCGGGCCCCCCGCGCGTCGTAGATGCTCACCGCGCTGGCCCCCCGCACCCGCCAGGTGCCGTCGCGCGCCACCTCGAGCGCCGTCCCCTCGTCGATGCCGATGCCGATGAGGCCGGGCCGCTCGAGCACGGCGGCCAGGAGCCGGTTGTGCCGCTCCCGCCGCAGGAAATGCTGGTCCACGATGGTGCCCGGGAGGAAGCCGAAGCCGGGCCGTACCTCTATGACGTTCCGGGCCACCTCGGGGAACTCATCCCCGTAGTAGCCGAGGCTGTCGGGGCGGTGCTGGTTGCCGGTGATCATCGAGTCGCTCATGATCGCCGCCCCCGCCGAGGTGCCGCCGAGTACGGCGCCGTGGCGGAACCGGGCGCGGATGGCCGGCAGCACGTCGCCGCCGGCCAGCGCCTCCACCAGGCTCGCCTGGTCGCCGCCGGTGAACCAGACCCCGGTCACGCTGTCGAGCGTGGCCGCGGCGCCCGGCGCCGGCCGCTCGCCCACCAGCGGCAGCGTGAAGGCCCGCGCCCCGAACTCGCGCAGCTGCGCCGCCTTGTCGTCGCCCGTGGCCTGCGGCTCGCCGCTGGCGAAGGGCACCACCACGATCACCGCCCGGCCCGGCCCACCCGCCAGCTCCACGAACCGGGTGATCAGCGCGTCCGGCTGGGAGCCGCCCCCGACGATGAAGAGCGTCCCCTGCGCCGAGCCCCGGGCCGGCGCCAGCAGCACCAGCGCCAGCACCGCCAGGAGCCGCCTCATGCCGACCGGCGCCGCGACGGCACCGCCGCGGGCGCCCCGAGCCGCGCCGAGATGCGGTCCGCGGCGGCGCGCACCTCGCGCTGCAGCGCCGCCAGCCGCCGCGCGGGCAGCCGCTCCGACGGCCCGCCGAGGCACACCGCCGCCACCGCCCGCCCCAGGTGATTCCGCACCGGGGCCGCCACCGCCGTGTAGCCCGGCTCGAGTTCCTCAATGGCCGCGCTCACCCCCTCCGACTCCACTTCATCCAGCGCCGCCTCGAGCCGCGCCAGGGTGGCCGGGGTCCGCGTGGTGAAACGCGCCAGCCGCCCGCGCGTTTCGGCGCGGAACTCGGCCCACCCGTCATCGTGCGCCCGGGCGTCGGCCAGGAGCAGCTTGCCCGTGGCGGCCGCGTGCGCCGGCCAGCGCCCGCCCACCACCTCGGTCCACGCCCCCCGATGCGTGCCGCGCACCTCCGCCAGCACCATGATCTCCGTGCCCACCAGGATCTCGAGGCTGGCCGTCTCGCCGGTGGCGGCGGCCAGCGCCGCGAGCTCGGGCCGCGCCGCCTCGGGGAGATCGGTGGCCCGCTGCGCCAGCGCGCCGAGCCGGATGGCGCCCGGCCCGAGGCGGTACTCCCCGCCGGCCGTGCGCTCCACCATGCCCTCACGCTCCAGCGCCCCGAGCAGCCGGAGCGTGGTGGGCCGGGTCATGCCCAGGGTGCGGGCCAGCGCGCTCAGCTGCCAGTGGCGGTGCTGGTCGTCGAAGGCGCGGAGGACGAGGAACGTCCGCGCCACGGCCTGCGTGCCCGTGGTGCGGGCTGTCCGTATGGTGGAAGCAGTTTTCACAATATGGCACCATGATCGGCCCGGAATGCCGTGGCGTCAAGAGCCTCAACCCGGAACGCCGCCACGCGCGGACCCGCGTGTCCCGCCCCGGAACGGCCCCACCCTAGCCGGCTGGCCGATCCCGGCGCACCTTGGTCCCCATGCGCACCGACTTCGAGTACATCGTGCTGGGCCTCGGCGGCCTCGGCAGTGCCGCCGCCTGCTGGCTGGCCCGGCACGCCGGCCGCGACGTGCTCGGCCTCGAGCAGTTCGAGCTGGGGCACGTCCGCGGCGAGTCGCAGGACCACAGCCGCATCATCCGCCTCTCCTACCACACGCCGGGCTACGTGCGGCTGGCGAAGCGCGCCTACGAGTCGTGGGACGTCGTCGGCCGGGAGGCGGGCGAGTCGTGCGTGCTCGTCACCGGCGGGCTGGACCTGGCCCCACGCGACAGTCGCATCCCGCTGGCCCCCTACATGGACAGCCTCCGCGCCGAGGACGTGCCGTTCGAGCACCTCGACGCCGCGGAGATCCGCTACCGCTGGCCCCAGTGGGCCATCGGCGACGACGTGCACGGCCTCTACCAGCTCCAGGGCGGCATCGCCATGGCGGCGCGCGCCAATGCGGTGCACCAGCGCCTGGCCCGCGAGCACGGCGCCACCCTGCGCGACAACGCCCCCGTGAGCGCGGTCCGCTCGATCGGCGGCGAGGTGGAGGTGGTGGCCGGTGGCACCGCCTACCGCTGCCGCAAGCTGGCCGTGGCCGCGGGACCCTGGAGCAACCAGGTCCTCGGCTACCTGGGCCAGTCGCTGCCGCTCGAGGTGACGCAGGAGCAGGTGACCTACTTCGCCACGCCGCACCTGAAGGACTTTGCGCCGGACCGCTTCCCGGTCTGGATCTGGATGGACGATCCCTGCTACTACGGCTTCCCCGTCTTCGGCGAGCCGGCGACGAAGATTGCGCAGGACGCCGGCGGCAAGGTGGTCACCGCCGACACCCGGAGCTTCACGCCGGACCCCGCCAACAGCGCGCGCGTCCGCGACTGGGCCACCGCCCACCTCCCGCGCGCCGTGGGCCCCGAGCTCTACACCAAGACCTGCCTCTACACCCTCACCCCCGACCGCGACTTCGTGCTCGACACCGTCCCCGGCCACCCGGACATCGCCATGGCCATCGGGGCGGGGCACGCGTTCAAGTTCGCGTCGGTCATCGGCCGCATCCTCAGCGAGCTGTCGATCGCGGGCGCCACCCCCACCGACCTCACGCCCTTCCGCTTCGACCGCCCGGTGCTCCAGGAAGCGAACCCCGTGCGGAACTACATGCAGTGAGCGCCACCTGAGCGGCGTCCGCTGGCGCATGATCGCGCTCGCCGGGGTGGCGAGCTTCATCGCATACCTCCTCCGCATCAACCTCTCGGTGGCGGGCGACGCGATGCGCGCAGACCTCGGCCTCTCCCGCGTGCAGCTCGGCGTGGTGCTGGGCGCGTTCGCGTGGGGCTACGGCCTGTTCCAGTTCCCCGGCGGCCTCCTCGGTGACCGGATCGGCGCCCGCCGCGCCCTCACCTGGCTCATCCTCGCCTGGGCCGTGATGAACCTGCTGCCGGCGCTGGTGCCGGGCACCGCGCTCCTGCCGCCGCTCCTGCTCACCATGCTGCTCGCCGGGGCCCGCTTCCTGATGGGCGCCGCCCAGGCGCCGCTCTTCCCCGTCATCGGCGGCACCACGATCCGCTTCTGGTTCCCGCCCGCCGCGTGGGCGCTGCCCAATGCGCTCCTCAACGCGGCCGCCGCCTTCGGCTCGGCGGCGGCGGGGCCGCTCATCGGGTGGCTGGTGGTCACGGCGGGGTGGCGGCTCTCGTTCCTGCTCACGGCGCCGGCCGCGCTGCTGTGCGCGCTCTGGTGGTGGTGGAGCTATCGCGACGGGCCCGCGCAGCATGCCGGGGTCTCGCCGGCGGAGGCCGCCTACATCGCGTCGGGGCGCGGGACCACGGGCGTGGCCCCGCCCGCCCCGGGGGCGTGGAAGGCGGTGCTGCGCCAGCGGCAGGTGCTGCTGCTCACCCTCAGTTACTTCTGCAGCAACTACCTCTTCTACTTCTTCTTCAACTGGCTGGTGATCTACCTCGTGGAGGCCCGCGGCTTCACGCTGCTCGACGGCGGCTGGTACGCGGCGGCGCCCTGGATCACCGGCGCGGTGGGCGCGCTGGCCGGCGGCTTCGTGGCGGACCGCCTGACCCGGCTGCACGGCCCCCAGGTGGGATACCGCTGGCCCGCGCTCGTGAGCCTGGCGGTGGCGGGCGGCCTCATCTTCGCCGTGGCCGGTGCGCCGACACCGCTCGCGGCCGTGGGCCTGCTATCCCTCTGTCTCGGCTTCCAGCAGGCCACCGACCCGGTGTACTGGGCCGCCACGGCCGTGGTGGCCGGGCGGGACGCGGCCAGCGCCTGTGGCATCCTCAACACCGCCGGCAACGTGGTGGGCGCGCTGGTGGCCGTGGTGGTCCCCCTGACGGTGGAGGCCCTGGGCTGGCCGGCGGCCCTCGCCACCACCGCCGCCATCTCCCTCCTCGGTGCCCTCCTCTGGGTCCCCGTCCGCGTGGAGGCCGCGGACACCCCCGCCCCTGTGCAGCCGGCGTAGCCCCGCTCGTCGGAAGGAAGGGACCCCTGCGGGGTGCCCGAATTCCGGCTCTGGCAGTCCCGCCGGTTTGCCGTACAATCACAATGTCCGGCAGCTCCACGCCCCCCCCAGCCCCTCCCGGAGGCGCATGGCGGAAGACGCCCGGCGCTCCAGCGACCAGCGCCTCCGCGCCGCCGTCGAGTCGAGCCCGAGCGGGCTCCTGATGATCGACATGGCGGGCCGCATCGTCCTCGTCAACCGCGAGGTGGAGCGCCTCTTCGGCTACCCGCGCGAGGAGCTCCTCGGCCAGTCGGTGGAGCTGCTGGTGCCCGAGGCCGCGCGCGGCGAGCATCCCGGCTTCCGGACCGGCTTCTATCATCATCCGCAGGTCCGCTCCATGGGCGCGGGGCGCGAGCTCTTCGGGCTCCGGAAGGACGGCACCACGGTGCCGGTGGAGATCGGGCTCACGCCGGTGGTCACGCCGGAAGGGATGTTCGTGCTGTCGTCCATCGTGGACATCAGCGCGCGGAAGGCGGCGGAGGAGGAGCGGCGCGAGCTCGAGGAGCAGCTGCGCGAGTCGCAGAAGCTGGAGGCGCTCGGCACCCTGGCGGGCGGCATCGCGCACGACTTCAACAACATCCTCGGCGCCATCATCGGCTACGCCGAGCTGGTGCGGAACGAGCTCCAGACCGAGGACGCCCGCGCCGACCTGGCGGAACTGCTCCTCTTCGCGGAGCGGGGGCGGCAGCTGGTGCAGCAGATCCTGGTCTTCAGCCGGCGTGAGGTGCGCGAGCTCAAGCCGCTCTCGCTGGTGAGCCCGGTGAGCCAGACGGTGAAGCTGCTCCGCGCCACCCTCCCCGCCTCGGTCCAGATCGACGCCGCCCTCGACCAGGCGCTGCCCCGCGTGCTGGCCGACTCCACCTCGGTGCACCAGGTGCTCATGAACCTGGCCACCAACGCGGCGCATGCCATGCCCGGCGGCGGGCACCTCGACATCCGCCTCGAGCCCTTCTACGTGCGCGACAGCATCGCCCGCGCCAACCCCGACCTGCGGGAGGGCGCCTACGTCCGCCTCAGCGTGCGCGACACCGGCCGGGGCATCGACCCCGCGGTGCGGCAGCGCGTCTTCGACCCCTTCTTCACGACCAAGGGTCCCAACGAGGGGACCGGCCTGGGCCTCGCCATCGTCCACGGCATCATGACCGACCACAAGGGCGTGGTGCGCCTCGAGAGCGAGCTCGGGGTGGGCACCAAGGTGGAATGCCTCTTCCCCGCCCTCGAGCAGGACCAGGCGGAGCTGGCCAGCAGCGCGGAGCAGTCGCCGCAGGGGCGGGGCGAGCGGATCCTCTTCGTGGAGGACGAGCCCGGCGTGGCGCGCGTAGGCACCCGCCGCCTCACCACCCTCGGCTACCGCGTGGTGGGCGAGACCGACCCGCGCGCGGCCGTCGCCCGCATCGTGGAGCACGGCGAGGACTTCGACCTGCTCCTCACCGACTTCAACATGCCGCACATGGACGGGCTCACCCTGGCCCAGCAGATCCACGCCGCCCGCCCCGGCCTCCCCATCCTCCTCACCACCGGCTTCGTCGGCACCCTCGAGGAGCACGACCTGGTCCAGCGCGGCGTCATCCGCCTCATCCCGAAGCCGTGGACCATCGAGGAGATCGCCGTGAAGGTGCGCCAGGTGCTCGGCGACGCCTGAGCCGGCCGGATCCCCGCGGCCCGCCTCACAAGTGGCGCGCCGCCCCGATCGGCCGTAGCATCCAGGGAGGGCCCCGAGGGGCCGTCGCCTCGCCTTCCGCCGCCGGGAACACCATGCCGCACGCCATCCGCCGTCTCGCCCTCCTCCTGGCGCTCGCGCCGCTCGGCCTCCGGGCGCAGGCGCCGGTGATCACGCCCGCCGGGGATCCCTCGGTGCAGGCGGACACCATCTACCGCCTGGCCGTGAACCCCGCCGACCACCAGGGCGAGCGCTGGGTGCTGCTGCTCGACGACGGCGTCCTCCGCTACGAGGCCGACGGCACCGGGACCCGCACCTACCGCACCATCGTGCAGGTGCTGCAGCAGGACGCCGTGGAGACCTGGGCCGAGCACGAGTTCTCCTACGCGCCGGGCCACGAGAAGCTGACGGTCAACTGGATCCGGGTGGTCCGCCCCGACGGCACCGTCATCAGCGAGACGCCGACGCAGGTGCAGGAGTCGGACGTCCCCGCCACCATGGGGAACCCGGTGTACGCCGACCGGAAGGTGCTCCGCTACTCCCTGGCCGGCGTGGCCCCCGGCGTCATCGTGGACTTCAGCTACACCACCGAGGAGCGGAAGCCCTTCCTGGCGGGCGACTTCCATCACTACTGGCGGATCCACACCGGTTCGTTTGTCCGCCGCTCCCGCTACATCGTGGACCTCCCCGCCAGCCTCACGCCGCACCTGCTGGAGCGGAACCTGACCATCACCCCCGTGGTGAAGGTGGCCAACGGCCGCCGGGTCACCATGTGGGCGGCGCAGGACCTGCCCAAGCCCCGGAGCGAGGAGTTCGCCGCCGACTCCAACAACATCTGGATGACGGTGATCCTGAGCGGCGCCCGCTCCTGGGCCGACATCGGCCGCTGGTACGCGGGGCTCGCCAAGGGGCGGTACGACGTGCCGGCCGCGCTCAAGGCGCGCTACCCGGAGCTGCTCGCGGGTGCCCGGACCGCGGTGGACACGCTTGCGCGGCCTGCAGCGCTACGTGGCGCAGGACATCCGCTACGTCTCCATCTCCCTGGGCATCGGCGGGTACCAGCCGCGGCCGCCGGCGGAGGTGTTCAGCACCGGCTACGGCGACTGCAAGGACAAGGCGACGCTCTTCGTGGCGCTTGCCTCGTCGCTGGGCTACAAGGCCTTCCCCGTGCTCCTCAACGCCGGCGGTGAGGCGGTGCGGGCCACGCCCTCCATCGAGCAGTTCGACCACGCCATCGCCGTGGTGGAGCACGGGGGCCGCCGCACCTTCACCGACCTCACCACCGACCTCACCCCCTTCGGCGAGCTGCCGCCGAGCGACCAGGGGCAGTTTGCCCTCGTGGTGCACCCCGACGGCCGCACCGAGGAAGTCACCCTGCCCGACGTGGAGCCGGCGGACAACCTCCAGGCCATCGCGCTCACCGGCGAGCTCTCCCCCGACGGGCTGCTGAGCGGGACCTACACCGAGCGGAGCACCGGCAGCCGCCAGTACGGCCTGCGGAACCTCTTCACCGCGCCCCTCGACTCCACCCGCCGCGCCGACATGGCGCGGGGCATCGTCACCTCGCTCTACCCCGGCGCCACCGCCGACAGCTTCCAGACCTTCGACGGCCGCGACCTCACCGCCGACACCCGCGTGGCGGTGCGCCTCTCGGGCGGCCGCGCGGCGCGGCTCACCGGCGCGGGCGGCCGCACCGCCATCCTGCAGCTCCCCTTCGGCTCCATGCGCAGCATGGCCGACGCGGCCACCGCCCTCGAGGCCCAGGGCGAGCGCACCTACCCGATCGACGCCGCGAAGATCCTCGGGGTCTGGGCCAACACCAACACCTTCACGCTCACCCTCCCGGCCGGCTGGCAGGCGCAGCTCCCGCCGGCGGTGGAGGCGCGGAGCAAGTGGGGCACCTACATCGCGCGCTACCAGCAGGACGGCCGGGTCCTGCGCCTGGAGCGCCGCCTCGAGGGCGCGCGCGGCATCTACCCGCCGGAGGAGCTGTACGACCTCACCAGCTGGCTCCGCGCCGTGGCCAAGGACGACACGCCGTACCTCGTCATCGAGACCGGGGCGCGGCCGTAGGGCTGGGCCGGGTGTGACTCAACGCAGAGGCGCAGGGGACGCGGAGGGCCGCAGAGGAACTGCTCCTGGATGGTGGGCTCACGCATGGTGAGCCTACGGTGTTGTTGTGGGCGTGGGTTCGGGGTCGAGTTCGAACCCCACCCGTGCTGCCAGGCCACCCCCAGTTCCCCCTCAGCGCGAAGTAACTCCATTCTCCGAGCGAAGGCCCTCTGCGGCCCTCTGCGTCCTCCGCGCCTCTGCGTTGAGTCACACCCGGCCCAGCCCCAACGGCGCCCCGAAACGTCCGCGCCAATTGACGCCCGCCCCGGCGCGGCAGCAGATTGATGCCAGTCTCCCCGCAGCTCCCGTCACCTCCGCCCGAACCCACGCCCCATGCCCGCGCTCGCGCTCCGGGACACGCCCTTTGACGTCGCCATCGTCGGCTCCGGAGCCGGCGGCGGGATGGCCGCGTACATGCTCACCAAGGCCGGGGCCAACGTGGTCCTGCTCGAGGCGGGCGACTCGTGGGACAACACCAAGGACTCGAAGATGCTGACCTGGGCGCACCAGTCGCCCCGGCGCGGCAGCTCCACGCGGGAGCGCCCCTTCGGCGAGTTCGACGCCTGCATCGGCGGCTGGAACGTGGACGGGGAGCCGTACACCAGGGCGCCCGGCACCCGCTTCGACTGGTGGCGCGCCCGCATGCTCGGCGGCCGCACCAATCACTGGGGCCGCATCTCCCTCCGCTTCGGCCCCCACGACTTCAAGGGCAAGTCCCGCGACGGCCTGGGCGACGACTGGCCCATCGGCTACGAGGACGTGAAGCCGTGGTACGACGAGGTGGACCGCCTCGTCGGCATCTTCGGCTCCGTCGAGGGACTCGAGAACCACCCCGATGGCATCTTCCTCCCGGCGCCGAAGCCGCGCTGCTGGGAGCTGATGGTGAAGCAGGCCAGCGACAAGCTCCAGATCACCTGCATCCCCTCACGCCTGTCCATCATTACCAGGCCCCACAACGGCCGCGCCGCCTGCCACTACTGCGGCCAGTGCAACCGCGGCTGCGGCGTCAACGCCAACTTCTCCTCCACCAACGTGCTGGTGTGGCCCGCCATGGAGACGGGCCGCCTGACGCTCGTCACCGGCGCCATGGCGCGCGAGGTGACGCTCGACAGGGCCGGGAAGGCCGACGGCGTCGTCTACATCGACAAGGCCACCCGCACCGAGCGGCGCGTCAACGCGAAGGTGGTGGTCCTCGCCGCCAGCGCCTGCGAGAGCGCCCGCATCCTCCTCAACAGCAAGTCGGCGCAGTTCCCGCAGGGCCTCGCCAACTCGAGCGGCACCGTGGGCAAGTACCTCACCGACACCACCGGCACCGACGTGGCCGGCTTCATCCCGAAGCTGGTGGACCATGTGCCGCACAACGAGGACGGCGTCGGCGGCGCGCACCTCTACATGCCCTGGTGGCTCGACAACAAGAAGCTCGACTTCCCCCGCGGCTACCACATCGAGATCTGGGGCGGCCTCGGCGCGCCGAGCTACGGCTTCATGGGCGGCATCCAGAACTACCCCTCGGGCGGCGGCTACGGCCGGCAGCTCAAGGAGGACTACCGCCGCTACTACGGCGCCACCGTGGGCTTCTCCGGCCGCGGCGAGCAGATCCCCAACGCCGACTGCTACTGCGAGATCGACCCCGACGTGGTGGACCAGTACGGCATCCCCGTGCTCCGCTTCCACTGGAAGTGGTCGGACCACGAGCTGAACCAGGTGAAGCACATGCAGGAGACCTTCCGCCGGCTCATCGCCGAGATGGGCGGCGAGGTCTGGAGCCCCATGCCCACCAAGGAGCAGGGCTACGGCATCGCCAACGGCGGCGCCATCATCCACGAGCTGGGCTGCGTCCGCATGGGCGCGGACCGGAACAGCTCGGTGCTCAACGGCAACTGCCAGGCGTGGGACGTGAAGAACCTCTTCGTGGCCGACGGCGGGCCGTTCGTGTCGCAGGCCGACAAGAACCCCACCTGGACCATCCTGGCCCTCTCCATGCGCACCTCCGACTTCATCGCCCAGGCGATGAAGCGCGGCGAGCTCTGAGGCATCCCATGACCGACATCTCGAGGCGCGACGCGCTGCAGGCCCTGGCCGGGATCCCGCTCCTGGCCGCCGGCTTCTCCCCCGCGGAGGTGAAGCGCGCCGCCGTGGCGGCCAGGGCCGCCGTGGCGCAGGACGGCTTCACCCCCGCCTTCTTCACCGCCGACGAGTACCGCACCGTCCGCATCCTGAGCGAGCTCGTCATCCCGCGCGACGGCCGCTCCGGCGGCGCGCTCGACGCCGGCGTGCCCGAGTTCATGGACTTCATCCTGAACGAGAACCCGGGGATGCAGGTCCACTTCCGCGGCGGCCTCGCCTGGCTCGACACCGAGGCCCGCGAGCGCTTCGGCGCCACCTTCGCCGACATCGCCGACGCGCGCCGCCGCGCGATCCTCGACGACATCGCCTGGCCCAAGAAGGCCAAGCCGGAGCACTCGCAGGGCGTCGCCTTCTTCAACCGCTTCCGCGACCTCACCGCCAGCGGCTTCTTCTCGAGCGAGCTCGGCGTGCAGGATCTTCAGTACCAAGGGAACACCTTTGTGATGGAATGGCAGGGTTGCCCGCCGGAAGCCCTCGCCAAGCTCGGCGTCTCCTACCCGAGCTGAGCTCCCGTAGTGCCGGAGCGCCGCTCCGGCAACTTGGTCGAGCCCCACGGCAGCAGGGCGTTGCAGTGATGGAACGGGGCGCCACTGACACCAGCGGCGCCCCGTTGCCGTAGGGGCCCGCGTCCCTTTCCGAGACATCCGCCATGCTGAAGCCGGTGATGGGGTTGGCCGCGACGGGCATCGTCGCCCTGGTGCTGTTCAAGCTGTTCACGCTGTTCATCTTGCCGCTCATCGTGGTGGCGGTGGGCATCACTTTCGTGGTGCTCAAGTGGGGGTTCATCCTCCTCATGATCTGGTTCGCCATCTGGCTCTTCAAGAAGATGACGCGGTCGGCCGAGACGGCCTGAGCCGGCTCTTCGCGCCGTGAAGCCCCCGGGCAGGTGTGCCCGGGGGCTTCGTGTTCCGGCACTGGAACGTCCCATGGCGCCCGGGCGCTTCCGGGGCATCTTTGGGTATGCGCCTCCCCCTCCCGCTTCTCCTCGTCGCCCTGGCCGCCCCGCTCACCGCCCAGGAACAGTCCGGCGAGCCCGCCTACCCCGGCAGCTTCACCACCCCGATGCCCCTCTACACCAAGGGCCTCGGCGCCTACCGATGGACCATCTCCACCCGCAGCGACTCGGCCCAGCGCTTCTTCAACCAGGGCGTGCAGCTCATGTACGCCTTCGCCACCGAGGACGCCGCGCGCTCGTTCCGTGAGGCCGAGCGGCGCGATCCCGGCTGCGCCATGTGCTGGTGGGGCGAGGCGTGGGCGTGGGGCCCGTACCTGAACGAGGGGATGGCCCCGGACGACGCGCCCCGCGCCGCCTTCGCCGCCGCCCGTGCCGTGGGGGCCGCGCAACGGGCCGGCACCGCGCGCGAGCGCGCCCTCATCGAGGCCATGGCCGTCCGCTACAGCCCGCGCCACGACGCCGACGAGCGGAAGCGCCTCGACTCGGCCTACGCCCGCGCCATGAAGCAGGTGTGGCGGCGCTTCCCGCACGACGCCGAGGTGGGCACCATGTACGCCGAGGCGCTGATGCTGCTGGAGCCGCGCCGCGGCTACTGGGACGCGGCCAAGCCCTCGGTGCGGGAGATCCACGGCGTGCTCGAGGACGTGCTGGCGCGGAGCCTCCAGCACCCCGGGGCCTGTCATCTCTACATCCACGCCACCGAGACCACCGACCGCGCCGCGCAGGCCTCCGCCTGCGCCGAGCACCTGGGCCATGCCATCCCCGGCGCCAGCCACCTGAACCACATGCCGAGCCACACCTGGAACCGGGTGGGCCGCTGGGGCGACGCGGTGCGCGCCAACCTCGCCGCGTGGCACTCCGACGAGGCGGCGCTCCGGCAGGAAGGCTTCGCCATCTACCCGTCGCACAACCTGCACATGCTGCTCTTCGCGGCGAGCATGGACGGGCAGGGTGCCGTGGCCGAGCAGGCGGCGCGCGACTACGCGCGGGTCGTGAAGGCCGCGGGCGACAGCATCTCCGCCGGCACCTTCTACCGCGCGCTGGTGCTGATGCGCTTCGGGCGGTGGGGCGAGGTGCTGGCGCTCCCCGCCCCGGTGGGCCGCGCCCCCACGCGTGGCCTCTGGACGTTCGCGCAGGGCTACGCCCGCCTCCGCACCGGCGACACCACCGGCGCCCGCGCGGCGCTCGCCGTGGTGGACTCTCTCGCCCGCTCCACGCCGGACTCGGTGCAGTTCCGCTTCCACACCGCGCGGAGCCTGCTCGGCATCACCGGCGGCATCCTGCGCGCCGAGCTCCAGCGGGCGGCGGGCGATCCCGCGGCCGCCATCACCACGCTCGAGGCCGCCGTGGCGCTCGAGGACTCGCTCACCTACGACGAGCCCGAGCCCCTCCCCTTCTCCGCCCGCCACTGGCTCGGCGCCCACCTCCTCGAGGCCGGCCGCCCCGCCGAGGCGGAACGCGTCTACCGCGCGGAGCTGGCGGATCACCCGCGGAACGGCTGGAGCCTGTTTGGCCTCGCCGAGGCCCTCCGGGCGCAGGGCCAGGACTCACACGGCGTGGAGCGCGACCTGCACGAGGCGTGGGCACGTGCCGACATCGCGCTGCGGGCGTCGCGGTTCTGAAGTACGGTGGTGGGGTGGGTGGGTCGTGTCTCAACGCAGAGGCGCAGAGGACGCGGAGGGGCGCAGAGGAACTGCTCGGGGGTGGTGGGCTCACCGCAAGGTGAGCCCCTGGTGCTTTTGTGGGTGTGACTTCGGGGTCGGCGCCGATCCCCACCCGTGCTGCCAGGCCATCCTCATTTCACCGCACTCTCCCAGAAGTGATCTCCCCTCTCCGAGCGCCGTACCTCTGCGGCCCTCTGCGCCCTCCGCGCCTCTGCGGTGAAGACCACGACCAACCCAACCCCACGACCCAGACCCACCATCCTCCCCGACCCCCGACTAGATTTGCTGCCATGAAGACCCCTGCCGTGCCGGAGCTGCTGGCGCCTGCCGGGACCCTCGAGGCGGTCCGGGCGGCGCTCGCCAATGGCGCCAACGCCATCTACCTCGGCGCCGAGCGCTTCAACGCGCGCGACGACGGGGCGCAGCTCACCATGGCGGACGTCGGTGAGGCCTGCCGGCTGGCCCACGCGGCCGGTGCCCGGATTTACCTCACCTTCAACATCCTCTTCAAGCCCGCCGAGCTCGCGGACGCCCTTCGCCACCTGGGCGAGTGCGTGGACCTCGGCATCGACGCGGCGATCGTCCAGGACCTCGGCGCGGTGCGCCTCATCCGGGCCCTGTACCCGACCCTCGAGATCCACGGCTCCACCCAGATGACCGTGCACGACGGCGCCGGCGCCCGCGTGCTCGAGCGGCTCGGCGTCGCGCGCGTGGTGCTGGCGCGCGAGAACACCATCGACGACATCAAGGCCATTCGCGCCGCGGTGCCGGGGCTCGGGCTCGAGTCCTTCATCCACGGCGCGCTCTGCATCAGCTACAGCGGCCAGTGCTTCATGTCGGGGATGATCAGCGAGCGGAGCGCCAACCGCGGCGCCTGCGCGCAGTCGTGCCGCAAGGACTACCTGCTCACCGACGCCATCACGGGCGCGGAGCTCGACCGCGGCTACCTCATCTCCGCGCGCGACCTCGCCGCGGCCGAGCACCTCGACGCGATCGCCGAGGCGGGGATCGGGTGCCTCAAGATCGAGGGCCGGAAGAAGAAGCCGGAATACGTGGCCATCGTCACGCGCACCTACCGCGATTTCCTCGACCGCCTGGCGAAGGGCGCCTGGAAGGGGCCGGCGCCCAGCGACATGCAGCCGCTGGTGCAGATCTTCTCCCGCGGCTTCACCGGCGGCATGTACGGCGGCCGCGCCGGCCGCGACTACATCACCCGCGCCCAGCCCGACAACCGCGGCGCCGAGTTAGGCCACGTCACCGGCGCCGAGGGGACGGAGCTCCTGCTCTCCCTCACCCAGCCCGTGCAGGTGGGCGACGGCCTCGGCTTCGAGCATCCCGAGGGGCAGGCCAAGGGGAACACCGGCTTCACGGTGACGCGCGTCCGCGACCTCGGCAGGCGCGGCGGCCGCCACCTGCAGGCCATCAACGCCGGCGCCCGCGTGCCCGCCACCTGGGTGGTGGTGCGCTCGTCGCAGGCGGCGCTGCTGGAGCGGGCGCGCACCTCCTACGAGGGCACGCCCCAGCGCATTGCGCCGCCGAGGACGCGGCTCGACATCAAGGTCATCGGCGGCGCCGGCAGCCCGCTCACCCTGGTCTGCACCGCCGACGGCGAGTCGGTGAAGGTGCAGAGCGCCGTGACACTGGCCCCCGCCACCAAGCACGGGCTCGACGAGGCCAAGCTGCGCGAGCAGCTCGGCCGCCTCGGCGAGACGCCCTTCGAGCTCGGCGCGCTCGACCTCTCGGCCTTCGCCACGCAGGGGCCGCTCTTCCTGCCGGTGAGCGCCGTGAACCAGCTCCGGCAGGAGGCCGTGCAGGAACTCACCACCCGGCGCGACTGGGCCGAGTCCGCCCGCCTCAGTGAGCGGGAGGGGCGGCTCGCCGCCCTGCTGGCGGAGGGCTCGGCGCGGCGGATGACCAGGGACGTGATCCGCCCGGGGCTCGTCGCGGAGGTCTTCTCCCTCGACGATGCGCGGGCCGCGGCGGAGGCGGGGGCGGAGGAGATCGTCCTCGACCTCTTCATCCGCCACCCCACGCCGCCCGTCAGCCGGGTGAAGGCGCTCACCGACGAACTGGCCGCCCGCGGGGTCCCGGTGCGCCTCCGCACACCCACGATCGTGCGCCCCGAGGACCGGAAGACGGTGGACAAGTGGCTGGCCCTCGGCACGCCGGTCCTCACCGGCCACCTCGGCCTCCTGGCCGAGCTGGCGGAGGCCGGCCGCGACGTGATCGCCGACTACGCCACCAACGCCTTCAACCAGCTCACCGCGGCCGAGCTCTTCGGCCTCGGCGCGCGGGGCATCACGCTCTCCATTGAGCTGACCGGCGACGAGATGCGGCAGGTGGCGGCGCCGTGGGGCGGGGCGGGCTTCGAGGTGTTCGCCTATGGGCGGCCGGAGGGGATGACGCTGGAGCACTGCGTGCTCTCCGCCGCCTTCGATCGCGAGGCCACCACCTGCCGCGACCTCTGCGTGCAGAAGCACACCCACGTGGAGCTGACCGACCCGGCCGGCTACACCTTCCCGCTGGCCACCGACAGCGCCTGCCGGAACCGCCTGCTCCATTCCCGGCCGGTGGACGCCTCCGAGTACCTCCCCGCCCTCTGGCGCGACGGCTTCCGCCGCTTCCGCCTGGTCTTCAACGTCCCCGGCGACCCCGTCGCCGCCGTGACCACCGCCTACCGCACCCTCCTCGACGCCCTCCGCGCCGGCACCCCGCCCGACCCCACCCTGGTCCGCGCCATCACCGGGCGGGAGTACACGCGCGGGCACTTTGCGCGCGCCGTCTGATGGTGCTGAACTGACTGGGGTGTGTCTCAACGCAGAGGCGCGGAGGACGCAGAGGTGCGCAGAGGAACTGCACGAGCCTGACGGGCTCATCGCAAGGTGAGCCCGTCGTGTTTTTGTGGGCGTCACTTCGGGTTGGGCACCGGACCCCATCCGTGCCGCCAGGCCACCCTCCTATTGAGTACGCGCGGCCTATAGGCCGCGCCTGCGGATCCCGCGCAGTTCCTCTGCGTCCCTCTGCGTCCTCCGCGCCTCTGCGTTGAGACTCGACCAGCCATCCCTGCACCATCACACCGAGGCTGGCACGCATCTCGCCTAGCACCACGGCAGGGATGCGCAGTGTGCCCACGGACGGGCACCGCGCGGATGACAGGAAGTCGCCATGCCCGGGAGTGAGTACCACATGAGCGCACCCACCATGACACCACCAGGCGCCACGCCCGCGCTCGAGCCCAGCGTGCCTGCCGCGAAGGGCGACACTCCGGCGCCCACCCCGGCGCACGATGACGCGTCCTCCGCCATGCACCCGCGCGTGGCGCAGGCGCACGGCTTCCTGGATGTCTGGCTCGAGGCGGTGCGCGACTACGAGCAGGTCCCCGGGCTCGTGGTGGAAGTCGTGCATGGCCAGGAAACGGCCTACACCCGCGCGTTCGGGGTTGCCGACCGCGAGCGGCAACTTCCGGCGACACCCGGCAGCATCTTCTCGGTCTGCTCCATCTCGAAGCTCTTCACCGCCCTCGCCGTCCTGCAGCTGCGCGATGCGGGGAAGCTCCGCCTCGATGACCCGGTGGCGCTGCACCTGCCCTGGTTCCGGCTCGCCGGCGCCGACCCGCTCGATGCCCCCGTCACCATCGAGGCGCTGCTCACCCACTCCGCCGGCCTCCCCCGCGAGGCGGACTTCCCCTACTGGACCGGCCCCGAGTTCAGCTTCCCGCGCCGCGACGAGGTGGTCGAGAAGCTGCCCGGCCAGGCGATGCTGCATCCCGCCGAGCAGCGCTACCAGTACTCCAACCTCGGCTCCACCCTGCTCGGTGAGCTGGTGGCCGCGGTGGCGGGCGAGCCGTACGACAGCTACATCCGCCGCATGCTGCTCGAGCCACTCGGCCTCGCCAGCACCACGCCCGACATCCCGCTCGGCGAGCGTGGCCGCCGCCTCGCCCGCGGCTACTCCGCCCTCCGCCGCGGCGGCGGGCGCGAGCCGGTGCCGTTCTTCAAGACCAACGGCCTGGCCCCGGCCGCCGGCTTCGCCTCGACGGCCGAGGACCTGGCGGCCTTCGCCAAGTGGCAGTTCCGGGCCCTCGCCGAGCGCGGGAACGCGGCGGTGCTCTCGGGCAACACCCTGCGCGAGATGCAGCGGGTGCAGTACGTGGACTACGAGGCGGAGGCGGTGCGCGGCCTCGGCTTCGGGGTCTGGCGCGAGGGCGGGAAGACCTTCGTGGGGCACGGCGGCTCCTGCCCCGGCCACCGCTCGCAGCTCACGCTGCAGGTGGACGAGCAGGTGGCGGTGGTGGTGCTGGCCAACGCGCAGGGCGTGGACACGAAGCACATCGCGCAGGTGGTGTACCAGGTCATGGCGCCGGCGCTCCGCGCCGCGCGGCAGGATCCCCAGGGCGCCGCCACCACCGCCCGGCTCGGCGCCTTCGCCGGCGTGTACGACACCGGCTTTGCCAGCGAGCTGGCCGTCATCCCGTGGGAGAACGACCTCCTGGCCGTGGAGCTGCCGAGCCACCAGCCCCTCCGCGAGGCGGCGCGCCTCCGCCGCGCGGGCGACACCACCTTCCGCCGCGTCCGGAAGGACGACACGCTGGCCGAGCCGGTCGAGTTCGAGCTGAACCCGATGGGCAAGGGCACAGCACTCCGCTGGCACCAGAACCGCGCCCGCCTGGTTCGCTGAACCCGCCTCCAGGTCGAACACCGCCAAAGCGCGCAGCCCGACCCTGACGACGGCGCCTCACTAGCCTCTTCCGCGCGCCGGTCCCGTGCTGCAACTTGGGGCGCCCAGTCAGGCCCCCTCACAGCCCGGAGTCTGGATGCGATTCGCGCCGCAGCTGCTCGCGCTCTGCTGCCTCGCCGCCGTCCTGCCCCATCGCTCCCCCGCCCCGCCCGACCGGGCCCGCCCCAACGACAACCGCGTCCCCGCCGGCCGCCTCCGGAACGGCGTCCTGACCATCGCGCTCGAGGTGCGGACGGCGCGCTGGTACCCGGGGGCGGACGACGGGCCTTCCATTGACCTCCCAGTCTTTGCCGAGGTGGGCCAGGCGCCGAGCATCCCGGGGCCGCTCATCCGCGTGCCGGCGGGGACGGTCATCGCGGCCACCGTCACCAACCGCCTGGCCGACTCCACCATCATGCTGCAGGGCTTCGCCACCCGCCCCGCGGAGGGCCCGGACAGCACCACGCTCGCGCCGGGCGAGTCCCGCACCTTCCGCTTCGCGGCGGGGGCCGCCGGCACCTACTTCTACCGTGCCCGCCTCGGCGGGCATCGCGGCAACAGCCCCACCGAATCGGAACAGCTCGCGGGGGCGTTCGTCGTGGACCCGCCCGGCCGGGTGGCGCCAGACCGCATCTTCGTCATCAACATCTGGGGTGCGCCGAAGGACTCCCTGCGCTACCTGAATGCCCTCGGCCTGAACGGCAAGGCGTGGCCCCACACCGAGCGGCTCGAGCTCCCGGTGGGCGACTCGGTGCGCTGGCGCATCATCAACGCCAGCGACCGCCCGCATCCCATGCACCTGCATGGGTTCTACTACGAGGTGCGCGCCCTCGGGACCCTGAGTGGTGACACGGCCTACGCCCCCGGGCGGCGACCGGTGGTGGTCACGGTCGACATGGAGCCAGGCTCCACCATGGCCATGGCGTGGCTGCCGTCACGCCCGGGCAACTGGCTGTTCCACTGCCACATCGGCTATCACGTCATCCCGGAGGCGGCGCGCTACGACACCGTCGCCCTCACCTCGCACGACCACGACCACATGGCCGGCCTGGTGCTCGGCCTGCACGTGAGTGCCCCCCCGAACTGGGCGCCGGGACCGCGCCCGGATCCGGCGCGCCTTCGGATGGAGGTGGCCGAGGGTCCGCCCCACGACGGCACCCGCCGCACCATCACCACGGCCATCACCCCGCCCGGCGAGCCCGCCGTGCCGGCCTGGCCCGGCCCGGTCCTGCTGGCAGAGCGGGGCCGCCCGCTCGACGTGACGGTGGTGAACCGCCTGACCCAGAGCACCACCATTCACTGGCACGGCCTGGAGCTCGACAGCTACTGGGATGGCGTGGCCGGCTGGAGCGGGATGGGGACCTCGGTGGCGCGGCCCATCGCACCGGCGGATTCCTTCGTGGCGCACCTGCTGGTGCCGCGCGCCGGGACGTTCATCTACCACACCCACCTGAATGACCTGAGCCAGCTGAGCGCCGGCCTCTACGGCCCACTCCTGGTCCTCGAGCCGGGGGAGCCCTACGACCCGCGCCACGACCACGTCTTCACCATCGGCGCCGACTCCCCGGACGACGACCGGGTGCTCGTCAACGGCGCCGGCACCCATCCCGCGCTGACGCTCGCAGCGGGGTCCCCGAGCGGCTGCGCTTCATCAACATCGACATCGCCAACCGCGTGCGGGTCACGCTCCTGCGCGACCGTGCGCCCGCCACCTGGCGGGTGACGGCCACCGACGGCTACACTCACCCGGCCGCGGAGCAGCGGGATGGGCCCGCCACCAGCAGCATGGGGGTCGGCACCACGCTGGACGCCCAGGTCATCCTCACACCGGGCGAGTACCGCCTCGTGATGACCGTCTCGCCGAAGGACACCGTCTACCAGCGCACGCTCCGGGCGGAGTAGCGCGCCGCGCTCTGGCGGCAGGCGCCGGGGGATGGTAGCCTCCGTCTCATGCGCGTCACCCTCGAACGCCAGAACCAGGCCGTCCACTTCACCGCCACCACCGGCTCCGGCGGGACCGTCCAGGTTGACGGCGCCCCGAGCGTCGGCGGCCTGGGGCTGGGCGCGCGCCCCATGGAGCTCGTCCTCACCGCGCTCGGCAGCTGCAGCGCCATCGACGTGGTGAGCATCCTGCAGAAGCAGCGGCAGCAGGTGGACGGCTTCCGCGTCACCGTGGAAGGCGAGCGGGAGCAGGGCAAGGAGCCCTCGCTCTTCACCGACGTCCACGTGCGCTTCGAGGCCAGCGGCACCATCGACCCGGCCAAGATGGCGGAGGCGGTGCGGCTCTCCATGGAGAAGTACTGCAGCGTCACCCGCATCCTCGAGAAGACGGCCAGGGTGACGTGGAGCCACGCGGTGCTCCCGGCGGAGGCGTTCTCGTGAGCGACCGCCACTTCGAGACCGACGCCATCCGCACCCAGGTGCCGGCCGGCGAGGAGCGCGAGCACTCGGTGCCGCTGTTCCTGACCTCCAGCTTCACCTTCGACGACGCGGAGCAGGCCCGCGCCCTCTTCGCCGACGAGATCCCCGGCAACATCTACAGCCGCTACTCCAACCCCAACACCGACGAGTTCATCCGGAAGCTCTGCCTCCTCGAGGGCGCGGAGGACGGCATCGCCACGGCGTCGGGGATGGCGGCGGTGTTCGTGAGCATGGCGTCGCTGCTCAAGAGCGGGGACCACGTGCTGGCCAGCCGCGCGCTCTTCGGCTCCACCCACCAGATCCTGACGAAGCTCTTCCCGCGCTGGGGCATCACGCACACGTATGCGGACACGGGGAGTCCGGAGCAGTGGGCCGCGCTCTTCCAGCCCAGCACCCGCCTCGTCTTCGTGGAGACGCCGAGCAACCCGGGCCTCGACCTCATTGACCTCGCCTGGCTGGCGAAGCTCTGCAAGGAACGCGGGGTGCCGCTCCTCGTGGACAACTGCTTCGCCACGCCCTACCTGCAGACCCCCATCGCCCTCGGCGCCGACCTCGTCATCCACTCGGCCACCAAGTACATCGACGGGCAGGGGCGGACGCTCGGCGGCGCCATCGTGGGGCGGAAGGACCTGGTGGCGGAGGCGCGGTTCTTTGCGCGGCACACGGGGCCGGCGATGTCGCCGTTCAATGCGTGGGTGCTCTCGAAGAGCCTGGAGACGCTGGCGGTGCGGATGGACCGGCACTGCGCCAATGCGCTGGCGCTGGCGCGGCACTTCGAGGGGAACCCCGAGCTGGAGCAGGTCCGCTACCCGGGGCTGCCGAGCCACCCGCAGCACGCGCTGGCGGCACGGCAGATGCGCGCCGGCGGCGGGATCGTGGCCATCGTGGTCCGTGGCGGGCTGGAACGTGCCCGGCGCTTCCTTGACTCCGTCAGCCTCATGTCGCACAGTCCCAATCTGGGCGACACGCGCACCATCGTGACCCACCCGAGCTCCACCACGCACTCCAAGCTCACGGAGGCCGAGCGGCTGGCGGTGGGGATCCCGCCGGGGCTCATCCGCATCTCCGTGGGGCTCGAGCACGTGGAGGACATCGTCGCCGACGTGGCGCGGGCGCTGGCCGCCTCGCGCTAGGCGCGGCTCCGCGTCCGGTGCGCGAGCCCCGCGCATGCCCGGCGCGGCCCAAGGGCCGCGCTTTCGACACCCATCCCTGCACGCAGGAAGTGACGATGCGTATCCCCGCGCTGGTGCTGGTCCTTGGCACCGCCCTCGGCCTCGTCGTGGCGCCTGTCGCCGCGCAGGGCGCCCTCCCCACCATCGAGCAGAAGACCGCGGGCTTCCAGAAGCTCGACGGGTTCCTGCCGCTCTACTGGGACGAGGGAGCGGGGAAGCTCTGGCTCGAGGTGCCGCTGGTGGGCGAGGAGCTCATCTACGTGCCGAGCCTGGCCACGGGGGTGGGGTCGAACGACATCGGGCTGGACCGGAGCCGGCCGGGGGCGGAGAAGGTCGTCCGCTTCGACCGCGTGGGTCCCAAGCTCCTGCTGGTGCAGCCCAACTACCAGTACCGGGCCGTGAGCCGGGACGCGGCGGAGCGGCGCGCCGTCGAGGAGTCGTTTGCGCAGTCCATCCTCTGGGGCTTCCCCGTGGCCGCGGCCACCGGCGGCCGCGTGCTGGTGGACGCCACCGACTTCCTCCTCTCCGACCAGAACGGCATCACGGCCACCCTGAAGGGTGCCCGGCAGGGCGACTACCGCATCGACGCCTCACGCAGCGCCCTGTACCTCCCCCGCACCAAGGCCTTCCCGCGGAACACCGAGGTGGAGGTGACGCTCACCTTCACCGGCGGCCCCGCCGGCGGCTGGCTGCGCGACGTGACGCCCACGGCGGAGGCGGTCACGCTGCGCCAGCACTTCTCCTTCATTGCGCTCCCCGAGCCCGGGTACCAGCCGCGGCTCCAGATCCCCGGCTCCGGCTACTTCGGCCCCGAGTACGCCGACTACGCCACCCCCGTGGGCCAGCCGCTGGTGCAGCGCTTCATCGCGCGGCACCGGCTGGAGAAGAAGGACCCCTCGGCCGCCGTCAGTGAGGCCGTCCGCCCCATCGTCTATTACCTGGACCCCGGCGTCCCCGAGCCCATCCGCGGCGCGCTGCTCGACGGCGCGCGCTGGTGGGCCAAGGCCTTCGAGGCCGCGGGCTACCGGAACGCCTTCCGGGTGGAGCTGCTCCCCGAGGGCGCCGACCCGATGGACGTGCGCTACAACGTCATCCAGTGGGTGCACCGCGCCACCCGCGGCTGGAGCTACGGCAACGCCGTCACCGACCCGCGCACCGGCGAGATCCTGAAGGGCCTCGTCCTGCTCGGCTCGCTCCGGGTGCGGCAGGACTATCTCATCGCCGAGGGGCTGCTGGCGCCGTACCCCACGGGCACCGAGGAGCCGGGCGCCCCGCTCGCCATGGCGCTGGCGCGGCTCCGCCAGCTCGCGGCGCACGAGGTGGGGCACGCCATCGGCCTGGTGCACAACTACGTGGCGAGCGCCGAGGGGCGGCAGTCGGTGATGGACTACCCGCACCCGCTCACCCGGCTTGAAGCCGACGGGACCATCTCCCTCGACAGCGCCTACGCCACCGGGGTCGGCGGCTGGGACAGCGTGGCCATCCGCTACGGCTACGCCACCCTCCCCGCCGGCGTGAGCGAGCGCGCCGCGCTCGCGCAGGTGATCGCCGACGCCCGCGGCCGGAACCTCACCCTCCTCACCGACGGCGACGCCCGCCCCCAGGGCAGCGTCCACCCGCAGGCGCACCTCTGGGACAACGGCAGCGACGCCGCCGCCGAGCTCGATCGCGTGATGAACGTCCGCCGCGCCGCGCTCAAGCGCTTCGGCGAGGCCGCCATCCGCCAGGGCGCCCCGATGGCCACGCTGGAGGAGGTGCTGGTCCCCGTCTACCTCCATCACCGCTACCAGGCCGAGGCCGCCGTGAAGCTGCTCGGCGGGCAGTGGTACACCTATGCGCTGCGTGGCGACGGCCAGACCCCGCTCCGCCCCGTGGCCGCCGCCGACCAGCGCCGCGCGCTCAAGTCGCTGCTCCGCACGCTGAGCCCCGCCGAGCTGACGCTCCCCCGCGGGGTCCTCGCGGCGCTCCCGCCCCGACCCTTCCCGCTGGCGCCGCACCGCGAGCTGTTCACGCGGACCACGGGGCTCGCCTTCGATGCGATATCGCCGGCCATGGCGGCGGCGGACGCCACGGTGGCGCTCCTCTTCGACCCAGAGCGCGCCGCATTGCTGGTGCAGCAGGCGGCCCTCGACCCGGCCGCGCCCGGCCTGAGTGAGGTAATCCGCGCGGTCATCACCCAGGCCTTCGGCCCGACGCCGAAGGACGCCTACGAGGCCGAGGTGGCGCGTGCGGTCCGGTACGTGGTGGTGGATGCGCTGGTGCGCCTGGCGCGCCGGGCGGAGCTGCCGCAGGCCCGCGCCATCACGCTGAGTGAACTCGACGGGCTCCGCCGCCGGCTCGACGCCGTGAAGACCCGCCCGTCCGCCAGCGCCGCCGACAAGGCGCAGGCTGAAATGCTGGCCGGCGAGCTCAAGCGCTTCCTCGACAACCCCGACGCCCCCGACACCGCGCCGCGCGATGCCGTCTCGCCGCCGCCCGGCTCCCCATCGGCGACGAATAGGCACCGGCCCCCTGGCGCGGAGCGCGCCCGGCCACTCGCTATGGGATCGAGTAGCCGGAGCGACCGCCCTCCGGAGCCCCGGGCCAGGCCGGTTCCGGCGAGTATCTTTCGCGCCATTCCCGCACCCGATCCCTTGCATCGAGTCTCCCCGATGAAGCGTCTCGCGCTCGCTCGCCCTTGCCCTCGTTGCCGCCTGCGGCGGTGCGCCCTCCAACCCCGACGCCGCCCGCTGGGCCGAGCGCGCGAAGCACGTCACCATCACCCGCGACGACTGGGGCATCCCCCACATCCACGGCAAGACCGACGCGGACGCCGTCTTCGGCATGATCTACAGCCAGGCCGAGGACGACTTCAACCGCGTCGAGATGAACTTCGCCAACGTGCTGGGCCGCATGGCCCTGGTGAAGGGCGAGAGCGCCGTCTGGGAGGACCTCCGGATGCACCTCTTCGTGCCGGAGGACTCCCTCAAGGCGTGGTACGCGGGCGCCGACCCCACGCTCAAGGCGCTCATGGACGCCTGGGCCGACGGGCTCAACTACTACCTGAGCAAGCACCCCGAGGTGAAGCCCAAGGTCATCACCAAGTGGGAGCCGTGGATGGCGCTGGCCTTCAGCGAGGGGAGCATCGGCACGGACATCGAGAGCGTGGAGCCGGCGGGGCTCGAGGCGTTCTACGGCAAGCCGGCGCTGGCCACGGTGAGCGCCGCGCCCTCGCTGCACCTGCCGGAGCCGGGCGGCTCCAACGGCATCGCGATCGCTCCGGCGAAGACCACGGGCGGGCACGCGCTGTTCCTCATCAACCCGCACACCTCGTTCTTCTTCCGCTCCGAGCTGCAGCTCCAGAGCGACGAGGGGCTCAACGCCTACGGCGCGGTGACCTGGGGCCAGTTCTTCATCTACCAGGGCTTCAACGAGCGGCTCGGCTGGATGCACACCTCGAGCGGCGTCGACGCCATCGACGAGTACGCCGAGACCATCATCGAGCGGGACGGGAAGTACCTCTACAAGTACGGCAGCGAGGAGCGGCCGGTCACCGCGCAGCAGGTGACCATCCCCTTCAAGGGCGACAGCGGCACCGGCCGGCGCACCTTCACCGTGTACCGCACCCACCACGGCCCGGTGGTGCGTGAAGCCGACGGGAAGTGGATCACGGTGCGCCTGATGAACGAGCCGGTCAAGGCGCTGACCCAGAGCTGGGGCCGCACCAAGACGCGGAGCTACGCCGAGTTCCGGCAGGTGATGGAGCTGCACACCAACAGCTCCAACAACACCATCTTCGCCGGCGCCGACGGGGACATCGCCTACTTCCACGCCAACTTCGTCCCGCGGCGCGACCCGGCCTTCGACTGGACCAGGCCGGTGGACGGCAGCGACCCGCGCACCGAGTGGGGCCCGCTCTGGGGCGTGGAGGAGAGTCCCTTCGTCCACAACCCGGCCAACGGCTGGCTCTACAACACCAACAACAACCCGTGGTCCGCCGCCGGCGCCGACAGCCCGAAGGAAGCCGCGTTCCCGAAGTACATGGACAGCTACGAGGAGAACCCCCGCGGCCTCCACGCCCAGCAGGTGCTCGGCACGCGCAGCGACTGGACGCTCGACGGCCTCCTCGCCGCGGCGTACGACCGGGGCCAGCCCGGCTTCACGCCGGTGCTCCCCGCCATCATCGCCGCCTACGACCGGCTCCCCGCGCGCGACAGCCTCAAGGCCAAGCTCAAGGAGCCGGTGGACTCGCTCCGCGCGTGGGACACGCGCTGGTCGGTGGGCTCCGTGTCCACCTCGCTCGCCACCTACTGGGGCGAGGGGATCTGGCGCCTGGCGCTGGCGCACGCCGACGACGAGGACCTGAGCATCTACGACCGCATCCTCAAGTCCACCACCCCCGCGGAGAAGCTCGCCGCGCTCTCCCAGGCCGTGGACCGCCTCACCGCCGACTTCGGCACCTGGCGCACCCCCTGGGGCGACATCAACCGCTTCCAGCGCCTCACCGGCGACATCGTGCAGCCCTACAACGACTCGGCGCCGAGCATCCCCGTCGGCTTCCCGTCGGCGCGCTGGGGCTCGCTGGCGTCGTTCGGGGCGCGGACCTGGAACACGAAGAAGCTCTACGGCAACTACGGCAACAGCTTCGTGGCCGTGGTGGAGTTCGGCGACAGCGTCCGCGCCCGGGCCATCACCGCCGGCGGCGCGAGCGGCAATCCCAGGTCGAAGCACTTCAACGACCAGGCGGAGCGGTACGCGACGGGGGACCTGCGGGAGGTGTACTTCTATCCCAACCAGCTCGCGGGGCACATCGAGCGGGAGTATCACCCGGGGGAGTGAGGGGGGGCTCGGCGTTCTGTTCACCGCAGAGGCGCGGAGACACGGAGGGCCGCAGAGGAACTGCTCGAGGATGGTGGGCTCACCGCAACGGCGAGCCCACCATGTTTTTGTGGGTGTCAGTTCGGGTCCGGCGCCACCCCCACCTGTGCTGCCAGACCACCCTCAATTCACTGCACTCCCCTTGAGGTGGGCTCCCCTCTCCGAGCGCAGGTCCTCTGCGGCCCTCCGCGTCTCCGCGCCTCTGCGGTGAACAGAAACAGCGATCCCAAGTTGCGCCAAATCCCCCACTTCCGCCGGGATTGGGTGCGACTCCAGGAGCGTTGGGGGTGAAATCGGGGCCGTTGGGGCTGATCCGAGAATCGTTGGAGACGACATTTGTAACGTTGACCGGCGGAAAAGCGACATTGGAAGCCGATTAAGTGACGTTGGAGGTCACTCTAGAGGCGTTGGAGGCCGCTCTAGAGGCGTTGGAGGTCGCTCTAGAAGCGTTGGGGGTCGCTCTAGAGGCGTTGGGGGTCGCTCTAGGAGTGTCGAGGGTCGCTCAAACAACGACGACCCGTGGAAAAGTGATGGCGGAGTCACCTCAGGGCGGCGGCCAGGAAATTGATGGCGCCGTGGCTCCGGCGATGGCGGGGCCGGGAAAAGGGGGGGGGGGGGGGCCCCGCGGGGGTGGCGGGGGCGGGAGAACTGGCGCGGGCGCGCGGCCGGAAAGGGTGACGGCCGAGGCGGCTCGAGTGGCGGGGAGCCGGCCAGCATGGCGGGGGTGGACAAGCAGGCCGGGGCCGCCCGGGATGGCGCCGGCCGCCCCGGGTCCCTACCATCTGTCACGGCGGGACCGCCCCGCCGAGTTCGTTGCCCTGCCTGAGGTCGTCATGCCCGCCCGTGCTGCCGCTGATCCCGTTGCCTCCCCCGCAAGCTTCACCTCCCTCGGCCTGGCCCCGGCGCTCACCGAAGCGCTGACCGCGCTCGGCTACGAGGAGCCCACGCCCATCCAGCGCGAGGCCATCCCGCCGCTCCTCGCCGGGCGGGACGTGCTGGGACAGGCGGCGACGGGCACCGGCAAGACGGCGGCCTTCGCGCTGCCCCTGCTGCAGCGGCTCCCGACGCACCCGCCGGCGCCGAGCCGGCCGTCGGTGCTGGTGCTGGCCCCCACGCGCGAGCTCGCCATGCAGGTGGCGGAAGCGTTCCATCGGTATGGCCGAGCCGTGGGGGCCCGCACGGTGCCCATCTACGGCGGGCAGGCGTTCCCGCAGCAGATCGCGGTGCTCCGCCGCGGCGTCCACGTGGTGGTGGCCACCCCGGGGCGCGCCCTCGACCACCTGCGCCGCGAGACGCTCGACCTCTCCGGCCTCCAGGCCGTGGTGCTGGATGAAGCCGACGAGATGCTCGACATGGGCTTCGCCGAGGACATCGAGGCCATCCTCGAGGCGGCGCCCGCAGGCCGGCAGACGGTGCTCTTCTCCGCCACCCTCCCGCCCCGCATCGCCAAGATCGCCGACCGTCACCTCGACGACCCCGCCCGCATCCTCGTGGCGCGCGAGAAGCCTGCGGCCGGCACCCTGCCCAAGGTGCGCCAGACGGCGTACATCGTGGCGCGGTCGCAGAAGATGCAGGCCCTTGGCCTGGTGCTGGACCTCGAGGTGCCGACGCTCGCGGTGGTGTTCTGCCGCACCCGGCACGAGGTGGACAGCCTGGCCGAGGGGCTCGCGGGGCGCGGGTACCGGGTGGAGGCGCTGCACGGCGGGATGACGCAGGAACAGCGGGACCGCGTCATGAAGAAGACGCGGGGCGGCGGCGCCGACGTGCTGGTGGCCACCGACGTGGCGGCGCGCGGGCTCGACATCGAGCAGATCACCCACGTGGTGAACTTCGACGTGCCGGAGTCGCCCGAGACGTACGTGCACCGGATCGGGCGCACGGGCCGCGCGGGGCGCGAGGGCGTGGCGATCACCTTCGCCGAGCCGCGGGAGCACCGGCTGCTGCGGAGCATCGAGACGCGCACCCGGCAGCGGATCCAGGTGGCGCAGCTGCCGACGGTGGTGGACGTCCGCGCGAAGCAGCTGGAGCTGACGCGCGCCGGGATCCGTGAGGCGATCCTCGCCGGCGAGCTCGACAGCTATCGCGTGGTGGTGGAGGCGCTCTCGGCGGAGTTCGACGTGATGGACGTGGCGGCCGCCGCCGTAAAGCTGGCGCACCAGGCCGAAGCGGGCGAGGCGGAGCTCAAGGACATCGAGAGCCCGCCGGTGCCGGCCCCGGGCAAGCACCGCGAGCGCGGCGACGGCGCGAAGGGCGGCAAGCGCGAGCGGCCCGGCCGCGGGGCGCGGCCGCCGATGGCGCGGATCTGGATCGGCGCGGGGCGCATCGCCAACCTCCGCGCCGGCGACCTGGTGGGCGCCATCGCCAACGAGGCGGACCTCGACGCGCGGGAGATCGGCGCCATCGAGATCACGGACCGGTACTCCCTGGTGGAGCTTCCGGAGGAAGTGACGGACCGGGTGGTGGCCGCGCTCCGGGCCACGACGGTGAAGGGGAAGCGCCTCACGGTGCGGCGGGACCTGGCCAACCGGCCCGAGCGGCCGGCGCGGGGCTAGCCGCCGTAGGGCCGGAGCGCCGCTCCGGCCACTGGGGCCGGGTCAGGGGCCGGAGCAGCGCTCCGGCCCCACGGCGGTTTCCGCTTCACGCGGGGCTGGCGGGAGCAGTTCCCCGAGGGCAGCTTGGGCATCGACAGCGCAACGCCACACGCTCCTGGTCTTCCGACTGCAGGCAGCACGACGGCTCCCTCAACCCCCTGACTCCGCATGCCCGAGGCTCCCGCCGCGCTCGCCGCCGCCCTCGCCGACCGCTACCGCCTCGAGCGCCCCCTCGGCCAGGGCGGCATGGCCACGGTGTACCTGGCCGAGGACCTGCGGCACCACCGGCGGGTGGCGCTCAAGGTGCTGCGGCCCGAGCTGGCCGCCGTGATCGGGGCCGAGCGGTTCCTGCACGAGATCCGCACCACCGCCAACCTGCAGCACCCGCACATCCTCCCGCTCTTCGACTCGGGGCAGGTGGAGGGCACGGTGTTCTACGTGATGCCCTTCGTCGAGGGGGAGACGCTCCGCGACCGGCTGGCGCGCGAGAAGCAGCTGCCGGTGGACCAGGCCGTGCAGCTGGCGGGCCAGGTGGCGGCCGCACTCGACTACGCCCACCGCCACGGCGTGATCCATCGCGACATCAAGCCCGAAAACATCCTGCTGCACGACGGCACCGCGCTGGTGGCGGACTTCGGCATCGCGCTGGCCGCCGTCACCACCGGCGGCACCCGGATGACCGAGACGGGGATGAGCCTCGGCACGCCGCACTACATGTCCCCCGAGCAGGCCATGGGCGAGCGGGACATCACCGCCCGGAGCGACGTCTACGCCCTCGGCGTGGTGACCTACGAGATGCTGACGGGGGAGCCGCCCTTCACGGGCGCCACGGCGCAGGCCATCGTGGCGCGCGTGGTCACGGAGGAGCCGCGGCCCATCATCGCGCAGCGGAAGACGGTGCCGCCGCACGTCGAGGACGCGGTGCTCACCGCGCTCAGCAAGCTGCCGGCGGACCGCTTCGCGAGCGCGGCGGACTTTGCGCGCGCGCTCACGGGGGAGGCGCCCGGCCGCACCCGGGCGCGGGGCCCGGCGGCGCGGGGCGCGGGCGGGCGGGACCGCTTCCGCTCCCGCGGGCCCGTGGTGATCCTCGGCGGCCTCCTGCTGGCCACGGGTGCCATCGCCCTCTGGGCCACGCTGCGGCCACCGCCGCCCTCGGGCCGCACCTACCGCTTCGAGATCTTCATCCCGGCGAGCGAGCAGTTTGCCGAGTCCCCCGGGCGGGGGGCGGCGCTGGCGCCTGACGGAAGCGGGTTCGTGTACGTGGGGGTGGGGCCGTCGTCGGCGCGGCGGCTCTACTACCGGCGGTTCGACCGGCTCGAGTCCGAGCCCATCGCCGGCACCGATGACGGCGAGGAGCCGTTCTTCTCGCCGGACGGCGCCACCATCGGCTTCCGCCTCGGCAACAAGACGGTGCAGGTGCCGCTCGGCGGCGGGCCGCCGGCGCCGCTCGCCGCCGTCCCGTCCCGCTCGGGCTGCTGGCTGGATGACGGGTCGGTGCTGTTCATCAACGAGGAGTCGGACGCCGTCCTCCACCGCAGCCGGGACGGGGCGCGGCTCGACACGCTGGTGCAGCGCGAAGAGCTCGGCATCGGCTCGCTCTCGCCGGTGCCGGGCTCGCGCTACGCGCTGGTGCAGGTGGTGGAAGACGGGCTGTCGCGGGTGGCCGTGCTGGACGTGGAGCGGCGCACGCTGACGCCGGTGGTGGAGGGGCAGATTCCCGCCTGGTCACCGTCCGGCGACATCATCTTCCGCCGCGGGAGTGCGCTTTACGCGCTCTCCTTCCAGGCCAGCCGCGGCACGGTGACGGGCGAGCCCGTGGAGGTGCTCAGCGCCGGGCCGGGCGACCAGATCACCGACTTCGCCGTCTCGCGGGACGGGACGTTCATCCTGCTGGGCCGCGATGCGCTCAAGCGCGGCCTGGTGGAGGTGGACCGCCAGGGGCGCGAGCGGCGGCTGGACGGCGAGCTCCGCGGCTTCGACAGCCCGCGCTACTCGCCCGACGGCCGTCACCTCACGGTGCGCGAGCGCACCGGCAACAGCTTTGCCATCTGGGTCTACGACCTGGCGCGCGGCACCAACTTCCAGCTGAGCCTGGAGCGGCGGCTCAACTACTACCCCGAGTGGTGGCCGGATGGCCGCCGCATCATCTGGGTGCGGGGCGGTGGCACCTCGACCGGCGGCAACACGGGCCTCTACGTCAAGAACGCCGACGGCAGCGGCCCTGAGGAGGTGCTGTACGACACGCCGCAGGCCCAGTACGAGGGCGCCGTGACGCGGGACGGCCGCTGGCTGGTGGTGCGCCAGAACGACTCGGTGACGGGCCGCGACCTCTGGCTCGTGAAGCTGGCGGACGGGAGCGCGACCCCGCTGCTCCGCACGGCGGACTCGGAGCACAACCCCAAGCTCTCCCCCGACGGCCGCTTCCTGGCCTACGTCTCCAACACCACGGGGCGCGCCGAGGTGTACGTGCGGACCTTCCCCGACTCGGGGGCCACGTGGGTGGTGTCGCGGGGAGGCGGGGCGGAGCCGGCCTGGGGCCCGGACGGCCGCGAGCTCTTCTACCGGAGCGGCGACGCGCTGCTCCGGGTGCCGGTGGAGACCCGCGCCGGCTTCAGCGCCGGCCGCCCCGACACCCTCTTCAGCGGCCTCTACGTGCCCAACGCCAACCACACCAACTACGACGTCCACCCCGACGGCACCCGCTTCGTGATGGTGCGGATGGCGGACGGGGAGCGGCGGGCGCTGGTGGTGGTGAACTGGGCGGCGGAACTGGTGCGGAAGCGGGGGGCGGGGCGGTGAGGATTCTGGTGAACTCCGTCAGGCGTTGAGCCGCTCCGCATACGGCACCCGCTCGCCGTGCTCCACGAAGCGGCGCAGCAGGCGGAGGTACATGGCCCAGCAGTAGCCGGTGATGCGGAAGTGCTCGTTGGCCTCCGCCCAGCCGCTGTGCCGGAAGTGCACCACGGTGCCCGCCCCGTCCGGCTCGAGGGCGAAGCTGAGGCGCGTGCCCGTCCAGTCGGCGTCGGCCTCCGTCAGCTCCCACTCCACGACCCGCGCCCGCTCGTAGCGGCGCACCATGCCCGCCCAGACGTAGGACCCGCCAAAGAAGAACCGGTACCGCTGGCCCATCCCCGCGATGCCGTCGGACTCGAGCGTCCACCAGGCATCGAGGCCGGCGGGGGTCACCAGCGCGTCGAACACCCGCTCGGGCGGCGCCTGGATGGGGAAGTCGTAGAGGATCTCGGGCATCGCGGCTACCTCGGGAAGGCCTCGGGGAGACCGCCGTCCACCATGAGCGCGTTGCCGGTGGTGTAGCGGAACTTGCTGCTCGCCATCATCACCGCCATGTCCGCGACCACATCCGGCGAGATGAGCGCCGCGCCCATCAGGTTCCGCTTCCGGTACACGTCGAGCTGCTGCTCCACCGTGAGCCCGCGGCCGGCCGCGCGCTCCTGGACGAACTTCATGAACAGCGGTGTCTCGATCTGGTCGGCGTTGATCCAGTTGACGCGGATCTGGTCGGGGCCGAGCTCCACCGCCGCCACCCGCAGCGCCTGCGCGATGGCCGCCTTGCTGCCGCCGTATGCCACCGCGTCCTTCCCCGGCACCACCGCGGCCTTGGACACCGACGCCACGATGCTCCCGCCGATCCCCTGCCGCTGCATGATGCGCGCGGCGCGGCCCACCGCCTGCACGGCGCCGATGTAGTGCACGTCGAGCTGGCGCTGCAGGTCGGCGCGCGTGATCTCGGTGACGGGCGCAAAGCGCGGCGGCGCGCCCGCCGTGTAGAAGAGGCTGTCGAGCCCGCCGAAGCTGAGCACGGTGCGGCTGTAGAGGGCGTCGAGGCTGGCATCGTCCCGCACGTCCACGGCCATGCCGAGGACGCGGCCGGGGAACTTGACGCCGATCTCGGTGGCCGCGGCCTGCGCCACCTCGTCGCTCAGGTCCGCCACCACCACGTGCGCGCCCTCCTCGGCGAAGCGCCGCGCCGTGGCCTTGCCGATGCCGCTGCCGCCACCGATCACCACCGCCACGTGGCGGAAGAGGAGCTTGCTCGCGCGCTCCTTCGCGATGGTCTCCTCCACCTTCCGCCGCTCGAGCGGCCAGTGCTCGAACTCGAAGACGTCCGGCTCCGGAATGAAGCTGAACCGCTCCACCGCCTCGGCGTTCAGGATGGCCTCGAGCGTGGCGCGGTAGCAGAGGTTGGCGGTGAGCGCGCTCTTCTTGTCGCCGAAGGCGGTGATGACGCCGAGGCCGGGGACCAGGATCACCTTGGCCCAGTCGTCGAGCGGGGCCTCGCCGGCCGCGGCGTACCGCCGGTGGTACGCGTCGTACTCGGCCCGCTGCGCCGCCACCTGCTCGCGGACGCGGCCCACGATCTTCTCGGCGGGGAGTCCGGGGTCCAGCTCCACCCAGAGCGGGAGCCGGCCCGCGCGGAGCAGGTGCTCCGGCGTGCCCATGCCCTGCTTCACGAGCTGCGGCACGCGCTCGTGGCCGAGCGTCGTCAGGAGCTGTTCGTCATCATCGAAGTGGAGGATGGTGCGGTCGGTGCCGCCCAGCGCGCCGCGCACGGCGGGCAGCACCACCTCGGCCAGCGCCTTCCGCTCGGCGGCGGGGCGCACGGCGATCTTCGCGGCGCCGAGCACGTTCTTGCCGCGCTTGCAGGCCGCCAGGTACTCCTCGATCTTCGCCACGCACGCGAGCATCCGCCGGTGGGCCTCGGCCACGTCGTTGCCGAAGATGACGAGGCCGTGATGCGCCAGCGTCATGCCCATCGCATCGGCGGGAATGGAGCCTGCCATGCCGGCCACGAGCCTGGCGAGCGGGAAGCCGGGCCGCGCGTACGGCACGTACACGATCTTCCCCTCGAACAACTCGTGCACCAGCCGCTCCGCGGTCCCGTCGGGGACGTTGGTGAGGGACATCGTGGCCACGTCGTGCGTGTGGGCGATGACCTTGTGGGGGAGCAGCGAGTGGAGCGGCGTCTCGACGCTCGGCGCGGGCCCGTCGGCCAGCATGGCGCCGGCCATGAAGCGCATCATGTCGGCGTCGGACATCTGGTCCCGCGTGGCGAGCGGCGCCAGGCGCGGCAGCGAGAGCCGGGTGAAGCCCTCGCGGCCGATGGTCTTCAAGTCGGTGCCGCTCCCCTTCACCAGCAGCGCGGGCACCTCGCCGCCCGCGCCATCCGGCAGCATCACCTTGATGGAGGTGTTGCCGCCGCCCGGCTGCACCAGGCGCGTCTCGGCGCCGAGCAGGTGGGAGAGGCGGACGATGCCGTCGAGGGGGTCGGTGGGGAAGCTGGCCGGGGGCGTGGTCATGGGGAGGAAGATGGGGCGCGCCGGGGAGGTTCGCCACGGGTGGTGGCCGTGGGGCGGGAGCGCTGCTCCGGCCACTCGAACCCGAGGCCCCAGTGACCGGAGCAGCGCTCCGGTCCCAAGGCGGGCCCTCGCCTAGCCCCGACCCGCCGGCTCCCCTATTCTTCTCTCCCCCTCCCAACACCCGAGACCGTGCCGACAGCCTTCACACCCCCAGCCTACCCGCAACGCGGGAGCCCGCGGAGCCGCGCCCTTGCGACGTGGGTGCTGCGGCTGCTCGGGTGGCGCATCATCGGCACGCTGCCGGAGGCGCCGAAGTTTGTGCTGATCGTGGCGCCGCACACCTCGAACTGGGACTTCCCCATCTGCATGCTGGCGATGTTCGCCACGGGGCTCCGGCTCACCTGGCTGGCCAAGCACGACATCTTCTTCTGGCCGGTGCGCCCCCTCCTCAAGTGGGCGGGCGGGATGCCGGTGGACCGCGGCGCGCCGCACGGCGTGGTGACCACCGCCATCCGGATGCTCACCGAGCAGGAGAAGTGCTGCGTGGGGATCTCGCCCGAGGGGACGCGGAAGCACACGGACACCTGGAAGAGCGGCTTCCACCGCATCGCCGTCGGCGCGGGCGTGCCGATCTTCCCCATCTGGCTGGATTATCCCAACAAGCGCTTTGGGCTGGGCGAGCTGTATCATCCCACCGGCGACATCGCCACCGACGTGGCGGCGCTGAGCCGGGTGTACCGGCGCGAGATGGCGCTCTACCCCGAGCGCTACGTGGCCGAGCCGCGGGTGTCCACCTCGATGGCGCGGCCGCGATGAGGCGGCGGGTCGTGTTCCTCTCCTAGCCTCTGCTGGCGGCGCCGGTCGGAGCAGAGCGGCAGCGCTGGACCTGCCGCCGCGCCGACGCCCGTCAGCGCACCCGCTTCGCGCGGCCCCACACCTCGTCGCCGTCGCCGCGGATCTCGAAGCCGGTGGCGCGGTTCCCCTGCAGCGCGAACTCGAAGACCGCATCGGTCCACACGTCGAACACCTCGCCCTTCTCCAGCGTGGCCATCCGGAACCAGTGGGGCCGGATGGAGAAGAAGAGCACCTCCTGCATGGTCGGGTCGGGCGACGGGTCGAAGGTGCCCTTGAGGGAGCCGTTCCGGTACTGCAGGTCCAGCTTGTAGACCTTCGGCGGGGTGGTGTCCCCCGGCTCGCTCGCCCACGAGAACTCATACTGGCCCACGTACGGCCGCGCCGCCTGCTGCGGCATGCTGTACTCGAAGCTCGGCTCCACCCGGTAGTCGAGCGTCACCTGCCGGGTGGCGAAGTTCATGCGGAGCTTGCCGCCGTTGACGCGGATCTCGGGGAAGGTCCAGGCAAGGACGTCGGTGAAGGGGCCCGCCTCCGGCGTCACCTCGATCTTGATCTGCCCCGCCACCGAGTCCGGCCGGTTCATGTGAAAGCGGCGGGCCCGCGGGTCGAGGAGCAGGGTCCAGGTGCGGTCGTGGAAGATGAACCAGGTGCTGTACTTCCCCGCGGGGACATCGGTGCCGTTGAGCTGGATCTTCTTGCTGAGCTCAAAGGTGGTGGCCCAGTTGGCGCCGGGGGTCCACACCTTCTCGGCGAGGATCTGGGTCTCGAAGATCGAGTCGCGGCCGCGGAGCCGGGGGCGGTAGTACTCGATGCTGAACTTGGTCCCGTCCACCACCTGCGCCACCGAGCCGGGCTCGCTGGCCTGGATCTGGGCGGACACGGGGGCGGCGAGCCCCGCGACCAGGAGGACCGCGGGGAGGACGAGGTGCGCAGGACGCATGGGGGTGGCCTTCAGCCGAAGCGGGCGTCGATGGCGGCGCGGATCGAGTCGAGCGACTCGCCGGCCTTGTGGAGGCGGTAGGCCAGGCGGCCCTCGCCCTGGCAGATCATGCAGTCGCGGGCCATGGCCCCCTCGCCCTCGTAGCAGGAGAGGAGCGAGTAGAAGCCCTCGATGTCGGCGCAGCCGCACTGGCAGCGGATGCCGTCCACGATCTCGGGGATCTCGCGCACCATGTTGAAGACGTCGAGCGAGTCGGGCGCGTCCTTGAGCTGCTCGGGGGTCAGCACCTTGGCGGCGGTGATGCCGGGCCGCGGCGTGGGATGCTGGCCGCCGCGGCGGCGACCCATTGCGGCGAGGCCCCGCAGCGGCACGAGTGATGATGCGAACAGGAGGGCGCCCGCAAGGAACGCGCGGCGCGTGCCAGCCTCGGCATGGAGTTGGGGCATGGCTCTATGCTAGGGCCCGGGACGCCCTCCGTCCAGCGGTGGCGGCCCGTCGGCCGGTGCCGGGAGCAGGGTGACCGGGTCGCCGACGCGGATGGCCCCGCCCTGGCGCACCGCGGCATTGAGGCCGAAGGTGCCGTTGAAGCGGCGAACCACGTCCCGCAGCACGCCGACGTCCTGCTCCAGGGTGTCGGGATGCCAGGTGGTCATCACGCAGCGGCCCCTCAGGTCCGCGAGCTGGATGCGCGCCGTACCAATGGCCAGCACGCGCCCTTCCCACTGGCGCTCCGCGAGGCCGGGGACGCCGCCGATCACCAGGTTGGGCCGGTAGCGCCGGGGCTCGTGCCCCAGCTCGGCGAGGGCGCCGTCGCTGGTGACCAGCAGCGGCAGCACGTCGAAGCGCTCCGGCCCCGCCGACGGCACCAGCGCGGCGCCGCGCCCCGCCGCCTGCTCCACGGCGGCCCGCACCGACGGATCATCCCACCGTTCGCCGTCCACCAGGACGTCCACGCCAGCCAGCACCGCGTGGTGACCCAGGAGCCGAGGGTACCGCCGAGCCGTGCGGAGATCGCCCTCGGGGCCTTCCACGTGGAGGATCCGGTCGCCGGCAATGCCGAGGGGCGTGAGGGTGGCCTCCTGGAGCTGCTCGCCGGCCATCGACTTGACCGGGTAGCGCCACAGCTGCGCGACGTGCATGGGGCCTCCAACGGGCGGGCCCGCCGGTGCGGGCGCGGCCCCGCGGGCATGTCCCTGGGGCAGCCACAGTAGGCCAAACGGCGCGCGCGGGTTCCCGGCCCCGCTGGCCGCACCCTCCGCGCCGCCGTACTTTCAGTCTTCCTTCCCCCCGGACCCTCATGTCTCGCACCCTCCGCCCGCTGGCGATGCTCGCCGCGCTCGCCCTGCCGCTCGCGGCCCAGACCCCCGGCACCCTCACCACCACCGGCATGGATCCGGCGCGGCTCGCGCGCATTGACCGCGTGATGCAGGCGGCGGTGGACAGCGGCAAGGTGGCCGGGATCGTCACCATGATCTTCCGCCACGGCAAACTGGCCCAGGTGGGCGCGTACGGCATGGCCGACCGCGAGGCCAACCGGCGCATGACGCCGGAGACGATGTTCCGCATCGCCTCACAATCGAAGGCGGTGACCAGCGTGGCCATCATGATGCTCATCGAGGAAGGTACCGTCCGCCTCGGCGACCCGGTGGCGAAGTGGGTGCCGAGCTTCGCGAAGCCGATGGTGGCGGTGACCCGGGACAGCATGGTCCCGGCGCGGCGCGGCATCACCATCCGCGACCTCCTCACCCACACCGCCGGCATCGACTACGGCGACAACGTGGCGCGGGCGCAGTTCAACGCCGCGGGCCTGGGCCCCGACGAGGGGCCGGGCTGGTACTTCGCCGACCGCCCGGTGCCGGTGTGCGAGGACATCGACCGCCTCGGCACGCTGCCCCTCGTGGCCCAGCCCGGGACCCGCTACGTGTACGGCTACAACACCGACATCCTGGGCTGCGTGGTGGAACGCGCGTCGGGAATGTCGCTCGCCGAGTTCTTCGCGCGGCGGATCTTCCAGCCGCTCGGCATGAAGGACACCTATTTCTACCTGCCGCCCGACAAGGCGAGCCGCCTCGCCGCCGTCTATTCCATGCGCGACGGGCAGATCGTCCGGGCCCCCGACGGCAATGCCGGCCAGGGGCATTACGTCACCGGCCCCCGCGTGAGCTACTCGGGCGGCGCCGGCCTCGTCTCCACCGCGCGCGACTACGCCCGCTTCCTCCAGATGCTGCTCAACGGCGGCCAGCTCGACGGCGTGCGCCTGCTCTCTCCCACCACCGTCCGCCTCATGACGGCCGACGCGGCCGACTCGCTCTATTCCGCCAACGCGCCGGGGCGCGGCTTCAGCCTCGGCTTCGAGGTCCTCGAGGACCCGGGCCTGGCGGGCGAGTACGGCACCCCCGGCCGCTTCGGCTGGGGCGGCGCCTACGGCACCAACTACTGGGCCGACCCGGGTGACGACCTGGTGGCCGTCTACATGGTGCAGTGGTACGGCTACGGCAACGACCTCCCGGGGCGCTTCCGGCAGCTCGTGTACTCGGCGATCGTGCGCTGAGGCGTCGCCGCCCTTTGCCGGGACGCACGCCTCGCGGTAAACTCCAGCCTTCCCCGACCCCACGACGCACGCACATGACCAAGCCCCTCGGCATCGGGATCATCGGCTCGGGCTTCAATGCCCGCTTCCACATGCAGGCCTTCACCGCCGTGCGCGACTGCGAGATCCGCGGCGTCTGGAGCCCCAACCGGAAGAACGCCGAGAGCGCCGCGGCGTACGCCAACCGGCTCGACATCGGTCCCTGCCGCCCCTACCGCTCCATCGCGGAGATGGTGACCGATCCCATGATCGACGCCATCTGGCTCTCCGGCCCCAACCACGCGCGCATCGAGAACGTCGAGGAGCTCTGCGACCCGATCATGCGCGGCCACGCCGACCTGGCCGGCATCGCCTGCGAGAAGCCGCTGGCGCGGAACGTGGCCGAGGCCAAGGCGGTGCTCTCGCTGGTCTCCCGGGCCGGGCTCCGGCACGGCTACCTCGAGAACCAGCGCTTTGCCCCCCAGGTGGAGACGGGCCGCAACCTGCTCTGGGCCCGCGGCGCCGCGCTCACCGGCCGCCCCTACCTGGCCCGCGCCGCCGAGGAGCACAGCGGGCCGCACATGCCGTGGTTCTGGCAGGGGAAGCTGCAGGGCGGCGGCGTGCTGAACGACATGATGTGCCACTCCGCCTTGGTGGTGCGCCACCTCCTCACCAAGCCGGGGGACAGCCTCTCCACCGTGAAGCCGGTCCGCATCACCGGCCACATCGGCAGCCTCAAGTGGAGCCGGCCGGCCTACGCGAAGAAGCTCAAGGCCACCATGGGGAAGGACGTGGACTACCTCAAGGCGCCGGCCGAGGACTTTGCCAGCGTCATGATCGAGTTCGAGACGGCCGACGGCCTCACCGTGATGGGCGAGGCCACCACCAGCTGGTCGTTCGTGGGCGCCGGCCTCCGCCTCTCGGCCGAGCTCCTCGGGCCCGAGTATTCGATGAGCTGGAACACGCTCGACAGCGGCCTCAAGCTCTTCTTCAGCCGCGAGGTGCAGGGGAAGACGGGCGAGGACCTGGTGGAGAAGCAGAACGCGGAGATGGGCCTGATGCCGGTGGTGGCCAACGAGGCGATGGCCTACGGCTACGAGGCGGAGAACCGCCACTTCGTGCGGGTCTTCCAGGGCAAGGAGGAGCCGCTCCTCACCTTCGACGACGGCCTCGACGTGGTGCGCATCCTCATGGCCGCCTACCAGAGCGCCGAGACCGGCCGGACCCTCCGGTTCCCGCCGGGCGGCCTCGACAAGTTCGTGCCGGCGGTGGCGAAGGGGACCTGGAGGCCGAAGGGGTGAGCTGGTCGCCCTGATTCACCGCAGAGACGCGGAGACGCAGAGGGCCGCAGAGAAAGAACCTTTCGTTCTTTTCCTCTGCGGCCCTCTGCGTCTCCGCGCCTCCGCGGTGAAGGCGCGCCGAGGCCGGAGCTCAGGTCTGCGGCACCTCGTGCGCGCCGGGCTTGGGGGGGATGACGGGGTGCTTGAGCTGCTTGCCTTCCTGGTCCCAGGCCTTCATGTCCTTCATCTCGCCCATGGTGTAGTGGCCGGTCATCTGCATCCGGCCATTGGAGAACCAGCGGGTGAACTCGCCGTCGGCGATGCCTTCCTTCCAGTTGATGCGTGACTTCATCTGCCCGCCCGGGTGCCACTCGGTGACCAGGCCGTTGGGCTTGCCGTTGAGGAAGGTGCCGTCGTAGCGGTCGCGGCCATCCTCGTACCACATCTGCAGCCGGCCGTTGAGGCGCCCGTTCTGGTACTCGCCCACGCTGCGCTTGCCGCCGGAGGGATACCAGGTCTTCACCAGCCCGTTCTCCTGGCCGGCCTTCATCTCGCGCTCGGCCACCACCAGGGTGTCCTGGTGATAGTCACGCATCACGCCATCGAGGAGGCCGCCGGCGAAGGTCTGGGTGCGCTGCTTGCGGCCGAGGGAGTCGAACTCCTCGCGCATGCCCTCGCGCTTGCCCGCCACCCAGGTCTCGGTGAAGGCGATCTTCCCGTTGCCCCACTTCCCCTCGGCGCGGCCGTCCCGCAGGCCGTCCTTGTAGGGCATGGTCACGGCCACGCGCTTCGCGGAGTCGAGCGGGGTGACCAGCATGCCGGTGAACGGCGTGTCGGAGCCGGTGCGGTACCGGACCCCGTCACGTTCCTCGGTCTTGGCGAGGGGCGTGGGACCGCCGCAGGCGGCGATCAGCAGGACAGTGAGCGCCGCGATGAGCGGGCGACGGTACGACGAGACGGCGAGAGCCACGGGACGGTCCCTGCGCGAGCGCGGTGATAAGGAGAGGGAGGGCGCCTGGGGCGCCCCCTGCGTGGAATCCGACGGTAAAAGTCGAACTGGGCGCCCAGCGGGGCAAGGGCAAACCGGAGGGGCCGACTGATCCCGGCCCGAATGTTCCTTTACCACGCCCTCATCCCGCCCTCACCCGCGCGCCCCCCGCCGCCCGCTGGCGGGGCGCCCGCCGGGCCGGTAGGTTCGACGGTCGCTCCCCCCGCCGTTTATCCATCCCTCATCCCATCCTCATCGTGAGCAAGCCCGAGTCCTTCTCCTCCCGCTGGATCATGATGCTGACCATGCTCGGCATGGCGGTAGGCACCGGCAACATCTGGCGCTTCCCGCGGATCGTGGCCGAGCATGGCGGCGGGGCGTTCCTGGTCAGCTGGGTGGTGTTCCTCCTGCTCTGGAGCATCCCGCTCATCCTGGTGGAGTTCGGCATGGGCCGGATGACCCGGACCGGGCCGGTGGGTGCCTTCATGCAGCTGATGGGACCGCGCTGGGCGTGGATGGGGGCGTGGGTGGCCTTCGTGGCGGTGGCCATCATGTTCTACTACTCGGTGGTCTGCGGCTGGACCCTGCGCTACGCCCTCGCGGCCGCGCTCGGGGAGATCCCCGGGGCCAGCCCCGTCCGCTTCTGGAATGGCTACAGCAGTTCGTGGCAGCCGGTGCTCACCCACGGCATCGCCATGGCGCTCGGCGGGTACGTCGTGGCGCACGGCCTGGGCGCCATCGAGAAGGTGAGCAAGGTGATGATGCCCACGCTCATCATCCTGGTGGTGGTCCTCACGGTGCGGGCGCTCACGCTGCCCGGGGCCGGCGACGGGCTGGGCTACATGTTCAGCGTCAACACCGCCGACCTCCTCAAGGCCGACACCTGGCTGCAGGCGCTGACCCAGAACGCGTGGGACACGGGCGCGGGCTGGGGCCTCATCCTGGTGTACGCCGCCTACATGCGGAAGGACGAGGACACGGCGCTCAACTCCTTCATCCTCCCCACCGCCAACAACATGGTGTCGCTGTGCGCGGGGATGATGGTGCTCTGCACCGTCTTCTCGGTGCTGCCGACGCTGGTGGCCAACCTGGCCCAGGACCCCAACGCCCTGGCCGACTACCCGCGGCTGGCCGAGGCCATCGGGCGGGGAGAGCCGCTGACGGCGGACCTGGTGCGGCGGACGATCTTCCAGGCGGGGAACGAGGGTCTCACCTTCACCTGGATCCCGCAGCTCTTTGCGCGGCTGCCGTTCGGGCGGCTGCTGATGTTCCTCTTCTTCCTGGCGCTGGCGTTCGCGGCGTTCACGAGCCTGGTGGCCATGATCGAGCTGGGCAGCCGGGTGCTGCGCGACATGGGAGCGTCGCGGGTGCGGAGCGCCGCCATCGTCACCGTGCTCGGCTTCCTGCTGGGCCTGCCCTCGGCGCTCTCGCTCGACGTGCTGCACAACCAGGACTGGGTGTGGGGCGTGGCCCTGATGGTGAGCGGGCTGTTCTTTGCCATCGCCGTGATCACCAACGGCATCCGCCGCTTCCGCGGCGAGCAGCTGAACCACGCCGGCTCCGACATCCGGATCGGGGCCTGGTGGGAGGTGGTGATCGGGGTGGTGGTCCCGCTCGAGGCCATGGTCCTGCTGGTCTGGTGGCTGTGGCAGGCGCGGGGCTGGGATCCCGAGGGATGGCTCAAGCCGTTCGGCGTGGAGAACGTGGGGACCATCGCGCTGCAGTGGGGGGTGGTGCTGGCGCTGCTGCTGCTGGGGAACCGCTGGCTGGCCAGCCGGACCCGGCCGGCGCCCGTCAGCTCCACGGATCACATCCCGGCCTCGGTGCCCTGAACCCGGGGGCGCCGGCCCCCGCCCCGGCGGCTAGGGCCCGGTGCCCGGGGCGGGCGCCGGCGCCACCAGCTCCACGCCGGGCGGCAGGCCGCCGGCGAGCACACCCGCCGGTGACGCCGAGCGCCGTGGCCAGGGCATCGGCGGTGGCGCCGTCGGCGGCGGTGACGGTGATGGCGCGGGAGTCCCGGAGCGCCCAGCCCGTCCGCGGGTCCACCACGTGGGACCAGCGATGCCCGCCGAGGATCACGTACTGCGCCGCGTCGCCGGAGGTGGCGATGGCGCGGTCGTGGAGCCGGATCACCCCTGCGCTGGTCCCGATGGCCCACCCGGGCCTCGTCCGGCGGGGCCGCGCCCGTTACGATGTCCCCACCCGCCTCGAGCAGCACCCGGGTGATGCCGAGCCCGGCCAGGTGCCGCCGGGCCTCCTCGAGGATCCAGCCCTTGGCGATGCCGCCGAGGTCGAGCTGCATGCCGGCCGTGGCGAGGCGCGCGCGCCGGGTGGCGCTGTCGAGTTCGAGGCGCGGCCAGCCGGTGAGGGTGAGGGCAGCAGTGAGGCTGGCGGAGTCGGGGAGGAGCGAGTCGCGCCGGGCCTGGCGCCAGAGGGCCACCAGCCGGCCGACGGTCGGGTCGAAGGCGCCCCCCGTCCGCTCCGCCACGGCGCGGGCCCGGGCCAGCACGTCGAAGAGCTCGGGCGAGGCGGGCACCCACGCGGGCGCCGCCGCGGCGAGGCGGCGCACCTCGCTGGCCGGGCGCCAGTCACTCAGGATGTCCTCGAGGGCGGCGATGCGGTCGAACGCTGCGCGCGCCGAGCGCCGGGCCAGCGAGTCCGACCCGGCATACAGCACCACCCGCACGGCCATGCCCATGTGGAGCTCGGTGAACTCCGCTCGCCGGAGCTGCGCGCCCAGTGGCGCCGGCCCCAGCAGCAGGGCGAGCGCCGCCCCGATCGTCACTCGCCACCCTGTCCGCAGCATGGGTGGGAAGGTATCATGAGTCTGCTTCCGCGCCTCGTCGTCCTTGCCACGCTCATCGCGCCCGCGCTCGCCGCGCAGGCCGCCGGCGAGCGGATCCGCGATTCCGTTCCCGGCACCCTGGTCACCTTCGAGCTGGCGCGCGTGCCCGGCGGCACGGTGACCACCGACAGCGGCACCAGCACGGTGCAGGACTTCTGGATCGGCGTCACCGAGGTGCCGTGGGAGCTGTACGACATCTTTGCGTACCGGCTTGACCTGCCCGCCGAGGAGCGCACCCGCGGCCTCGACGCCGAGAGCCGGCCCAGCCGCCCGTATGGCGCACCCGACTACGGCTGGGGCCACAAGGGCTTCCCCGGCGATGAGCATCGCGGCGCCGGCGGCGGACGCGTTCGCGGCGTGGCTCTCGGAGCGCACGGGGCATCACTACCGTCTGCCCACGGACGCCGAGTGGCAGCGCGCCGCCGACCTGGCACTGGGGCCCGGGCCCGTGGAGCCGGGCCACGCTCGACAGCCTGGCCTGGCACTACGGCACCGCCGACGGCCGCACCCACGCCGTGGCCACGCGCGCCCCCGACCGGCTCGGCCTGTCCGACCTGCTCGGCAATGTGCAGGAATGGGTGCGCGTGGGAGAGCGCTGGACCACGCGCGGCGGTTCCTATAACGACGTACCCGATGCCTATGCCACGGCGCCGCGCGCCCGCTGGCAGCCGTCCTGGCAGGAGCGCGACCCGCAGTACCCGAAGAGCCGCTGGTGGCTCTCGGATGGACCGTTCGTGGGCTTCCGGCTGGTGCGCGAGTAGCGCCGGCTTCCCTCTTCCCTCCATGTCCCCGCGCATGCCCCACTACACCCGCCGCGAGTTCGTCGCGGCCACGGCGGCGGCCACCGCCAGCTTCACGCTCCCCCTCAGCGTCCGCCCCCTGGCGCGCGACCTCCGCGTCGGCGTCATCGGCTGCGGCGGCCGCGGGACCGGCGCCCTGCACGACTGCCTCACCGCCACCCAGGGCACCGTCATCGTGGCGCTCGGCGACCTCCTGCCCGACCACCTGGCCGAGTGCCGCACCCAGCTCGCCAACATGGCCAAGGAAGAGCCGGCGCTGGCCCCGCGCATCCGGGTGGAGGACGCGAAGTGCTTCACCGGCTTCGACGCCTACCAGAAAGGTGATTGCCGCCGGCGTGGACCTGGTGATCCTCGCCACGCCGCCGGGCTTCCGCCCGCTCCACCTGGCGGCCGCGGTGTCCGCCGGGAAGCACGTCTTCATGGAGAAGCCGGTGGCCGTGGACCCGGCGGGCGTCCGCTCGGTCATCGCCTCGGCCGAGGTGGCGGCGCGGCGCGGGCTGGCCATCGTGGCGGGGACCCAGCGCCGCCACGACGTGGGCTACCGCGCCACCATGGAGAAGCTGCACGCGGGCGCCATCGGTGAGATCACCAGCGGCCGGGTGTACTGGAACCAGGGTGGCCTCTGGATGCACCCGCGGAAGGCGGAATGGACCGACGTGGAGTGGCAGCTCCGCAACTGGCTCTACTTCACCTGGCTCTCCGGCGACCATATCGTGGAGCAGCACATCCACAACCTCGACGTGGCCAACTGGGCGCTCGACGCCCACCCGGTGAAGGCCACCGGCGTCGGCGGCCGCCAGTGGCGGACCGACCCGGCCTTCGGCCACGTGTTCGACCACTTCGCCGTTGACTACGAGTACCCGAACGGCGCCCATATCACCAGCATGTGCCGCCAGATCGACGGCACGGCGCCGTACGTCGGCGAGTTCTTCCAGGGCACCAAGGGGAAGAGCGACGGCCGCTCGATGATCGAAGGCGCGGAACCCTGGCGCTTCGACCCGCAGATCCAGAAGCCCAACCCCTATGTGCAGGAACACGCCGACCTCGTGGCCTCCATCGTGGCCGGCCAGCCGCTCAACGAAGGCAGGCGCGTGGCCGAGAGCACCCTGACCGCCATCATGGGCCGCGAGGCGGCGTACACGGGGCAGGTCATCACCTGGGACGAGCTGCTCAACTGCGATCTCGAACTGATGCCGCCAACCGTGGCCTTCGGCCCGATGCCCGTGCCGCCCGTGGCCATGCCGGGCACCACCACCATTCACCGCAGCTGGAGGGTCTCGTGATGGACCGCCGCGAAGCCATCGAGAAGGGCGTCACCACCATCCTCGGCGCGACGGTCGCCCCAGGCCTGCTCAAGGCACCTGCGGGCGGGGGCGGGGGGGGGGCGGGGAGCAGTGAGCCGCCCCTCGGCGAACGGGCGCACCGCCAAGAAAGTTCAGCCTGAAGTACGCCCCGCACATCGGCATGTTCGAGCAGACCGCCGGCAAGGACCCCGTCGCCCAGCTCGAGTACATGGCGGACCAGGGCTTCACGGCCTTCGAGGACAACGAGATGAAGGACCGTCCCGTCGCCGAGCAGGAGCGCATGGCGCGCACCATGGCCAAGCGGGGGCTCACGATGGGCGTCTTCGTGGCGCACACCATCGGCTGGAACGACCCCAACCTCACCAGCGGCGACGACGACAAGCGCGCCTTCTTCGTGAAGGAGGTGCGGGAGTCCATCGAGGTGGCCAAGCGCGTGAATGCCAGGTGGATGACCGTCGTCCCCGGGTTGGTGCATCCGCGGCTGGCCCCGGAGTTCCAGACGGCCAACGTGATCCTGGCGCTCCGGCAGGCGGCGGAGGTGCTGGAGCCGCACGGGCTGGTCATCGTCATCGAGTCGCTCAACAACCTGCGGAACCACCCGGGCCAGTTCCTGGTGCGCATCCCGCAGGCATACATGATCTGCAAGGCGGTGAACAGCCCTTCCTGCAAGATCCTGTTCGACCTGTACCACCAGCAGATCAGCGAGGGGAACCTGATCCCCAACATCGACGCCGCGTGGGACGAGACGGCCTACTTCCAGATCGGCGACAACCCGGGCCGCAACGAGCCGGGCAGCGGCGAGGTGAACTACCGCAATGTCTTCCGCCACATCCGCGAGAAGGGCTACACCGGCATCCTCGGCATGGAGCACGGCAACTCGAAGCCGGGAACGGCGGGGGAGCAGGCCGTGATCGACGCCTACGTGGCGGCGGACAGCTGATGCGCGTCTCCTACCTGGTCCTGGCCGCGAGCGCCGCCATGGTGATCCGCGCGGAGGCGCAGCAGTGGCCGGTGCACTCCCTCGAACGGCCGAAGCCGCCGGTGGTGAACCCGGGCCCCGCGGGCCCGCCGGCGCCCGTCCCCGCGGACGCCGTCATCCTCTTCGAGGGCCGCACCCTCGACGCGTGGGAAACCGCCGACAGCCTGGCCCGTCCCGCGCGGTGGAAGGTGACGGATGGCTACATGGAAGTGGCCGCGGGCACGGGCGGCATCCGCACCCGGCAGCGCTTCGGCGACGTGCAGCTCCACGTGGAGTGGGCCAGCCCGAAGCCGCCGCGCGGCGAGGGGCAGGACCGCGGCAACAGCGGCGTCTTCCTCATGGGCCGCTACGAGGTGCAGGTGCTGGACAGCTACCGGAGCGACACGTATGCCGACGGCCAGGCGTCGGCGCTCTACGGCCAGTACCCGCCGCTCGTCAATGCGAGCCGGGCGCCCGGGGAGTGGCAGAGCTACGACATCGTCTTCCACCGCCCGCACTTCAAGGCCGACGGCTCCCTGGAGCGCCCGGCGCGCGTGACCGTCTTTCACAACGGCATCCTGGTCCACGACAACGTGGCCCTGAAGGGCGCCACGGCGCATGCCCGCGAGGCCACCTACGAGGCGCACGAGGACCGGCTGCCCATCGGCCTCCAGGACCACGGGCACCCGGTGCGGTTCCGGAACATCTGGGTGCGGGAGCTCGAGTAGGGCGGGGCCCGACGCGTATTTCACCGCAGAGGCGCGGAGACGCGGAGGGCCGCAGAGGACCTGCGCTCGGAGCGAGGAGCCCGCCTCACGGGAAGTGCAATGGATTGAGGGTGGCCTCGCAGCACAGGTGAGGATTGGTGCCGGACCCGAACAGACATCCGCCGGAACATTATGGGCTCACCGTACGGTGAGCTCACCAACCCCGGGCAGTTCCTCTGCGGCCCTCTGCGCCTCCGCGCCTCTGCGGTGAAACTCGCGACCAGCTCCCACGCCCCATGCCCACCACCCGACGCGAATTCCTGAGTGCGCTGAGTGCGACGCTCCTGGCCAACAAGATGCGGCTCGGCGCCAGCCGGCCCGTGCCCTCGCCGGCGCAGCTCGAGTGGCAGCGGAAGGAGCTGGCGCTCTTCTGCCACTTCGGGGTGAACACCTTCACCGACCGCGAGTGGGGCGAGGGGACCGAGGACCCGCGGATCTTCAACCCCTCGGCGTTCGACGCGGACCAGTGGGCCAGCGCCGCGACGGCCGGGGGCTTCCGCACCATCATCCTCACCGCCAAGCACCACGACGGCTTCTGCCTCTGGCCCACCGCCACCACCCGCCACTCGGTGGCGGCGAGCCCGTGGCGCGACGGCCAGGGAGACGTCGTCGCCGAGGTGAGCGCCGCCTGCCGGCGCGCCGGCCTCGGCTTCGGCGTGTACCTGAGCCCGTGGGACCGGAACCACCCGGCCTACGGCGACTCCCCGCGCTACAACGACGTCTACGAGGCGCAGCTCACCGAGCTCCTCACCCGCTACGGTGACATCGAGGAGGTCTGGTTCGACGGCGCCAACGGCGAGGGCCCGAATGGGAAGCGCCAGGCCTACGACTGGCCCCGCACCTGGGGCACCGTCCGCCGGCTCCAGCCGCACGCCGTGATCTTCTCCGACGCCGGGCCCGACGTGCGCTGGATCGGCAACGAGAAGGGCACCGCCGGCGACCCGTGCTGGGCCACGGTGGACCCAATGGTGGTGCCCTACCCCGGCGTGGACGGCCCCGACGTCATCCGCATGCTGCAGCACGGCACCCCGGACGGCCTCCTCTACCGCCCGGGCGAGAGCGACGTCTCCATCCGGCCGGGCTGGTTCTGGCACCCGGCCGAGGACGACAAGGTGCGCAGCGTGGAGAACCTGCTGGAGCTCTACGCCAGCTCGGTGGGGCGGAACAGCAAGCTGCTGCTCAACGTGCCGCCGACGCGCGCGGGGCGGCTGCACGACGTGGACGTCGCGCGCCTCGCCGAGTTCGGGGCGACATTGCGGGCCTGGGTGGGAACGCCGGTGGTGACCCCGGTGCGGGCCCTCGACGGCAACGGCACCGCGCTCGGCGACCCGCGCACCCTCCTTCGGGGCGGCACGCACGACGGCTGGTCGCCCGCCGGGCTCACGGGGAGCCTGAGCGTCCACTGGGCGAGGCCCACGCGCGTGGACACCGTCTCGCTGCAGGAAGCCGTGGGTCTCGGGCAGCGGATCGCGGGGTACCGCGTGGATCTCGAGGTGAACGGGCGCTGGCAGCCCGCGAGCGAGGGGACCACGATCGGCCACCGGAAGCTGGACCGCATCCCCGCGCAGGTGGCCACGGGGGCGCGCCTCACCATCACGGAAGCGCTCGACCGACCCACCGTCTCCAGCTTGGGCCTGCACCGGTACCCCGGGGACTAGCCCGCCGGGCAGCGGCCGGACCGCGGGGAGGCCAACGACGGTTTGACGGGCGAGAGCGGGGACTGCATCGTTCGGCAGCCTTCCCCTTCCCTGGATGCCCATGCTCCGTCGACTCCGTGCCGCCGCGCTGGCCGCTGCCCTGCTGGCGCTCGCCGCCCCGCCGCTCCCCGCGCAGGTGGCGAGCCTCATCCCCGCCGGCCCCCGCTTCGAGGTGACGTTCCCGGCCACCAGGAGCGTCATGCCGCTCGACGGTCGCCTGCTGCTCCTCCTCTCCAGCGACTCCTCGGCCGAACCCCGCTTCCAGATCGGCGACCTGGGCGAGACCCAGCTCATCTTCGGCGTGGACGCCGACCAGTGGCCCGCGGGCCGGCCGTTCCGCATCACCGGCAACGCCATCGGCTACCCGCTGGACCGGCTGAAGGACGTCCCCGCCGGCCGCTACCGGGTGCAGGCGCTCCTCAACCGGTACGAGACCTTCCGCCGGGCCGACGGCCACGTGGTGAAGCTCCCGCCTGACAAGGGTGAGGGCCAGCAGTGGGCCAGGAAGCCGGGCAACCTCTACAGCACGCCCGCCTGGATCACCATCAACCCGAAGCGGGACGACACCTTCCGGATCACGCTGGACCAGGAGATCCCGCCGGTCCCCGCGCCCCAGGACACGAAGTGGGTGCGCCACGAGCGGATCCAGTCGCGCCTCCTCTCCGAGTTCTGGGGCCGGCCCGTGTTCCTTGGCGCCCACGTGCTGCTCCCCGCGGGCTTCGACGAGCATCCCGACGCGCGCTACCCGCTGGTGATCAACCACGGCCACTTCCCCGCCGACCTGGGCGACTGGCGCGAGACCCCGCCCGACACCACGATTGCCCCGGACTACAGCGAGCGCTTCCACCTCCGCGGCTACAACCGCATCCAGGACTCGGCCGCCTACGCCTTCTACCAGGAGTGGACGGGGCCCGGCTTCCCGCGCGTGCTGCTGGTCGAGATCCAGCACCCCACCCCGTACTACGACGACTCCTACGCCGTGAACTCGGCCAACAACGGCCCCTACGGCGACGCCATCATGAAGGAGCTGGTGCCGTACCTGGAGCAGAAGTACCGTGGCATCGGGCAGGGCTATGCGCGCTTCACCTTCGGCGGGAGCACGGGCGGCTGGGAGGCGATGGCCGTGCAGATGTTCTACCCCGACGACTTCAACGGCGCGTGGGCCGCCTGCCCCGACCCGATCGACTTCCGCCAGTACACGCAGGTGAACATCTACAGCGACACCAACGCGTACTGGATGCCCTACCGCTGGAAGCGGGTGCCGCGACCCGGGCACCGCGATTACCTGGGGCAGGTGCACGTCTCCATCCTGCAGATGAACCGGCTCGAGTACGTGCTCGGCACGCGGGGACGGAGCGGCGGGCAGTGGGACATCTGGCAGGCGGTGTACGGCCCGGTGGGGCCCGACGGCTATCCCGCGCCGATCTGGGACAAGCTCACCGGCCGCATCAACCGCGAGGTGGCCGAGTACTGGCGCGAGCACTACGACCTGGGGCACATCCTGCGCCGCGACTGGGCCACCCTCGGTCCCAAGGTGCGCGGCAAGCTCCATATCTACGTGGGTGAGGCGGACAACTACTACCTGAACAACGCCGTCTACCTGGTGGAGGACTTCCTCAAGACCGCCACCAACCCCACGGCCGACGCCGAGGTGGACTACGAGCCGCGCGCGGAGCACTGCTGGAACGGGGACCACACGCGGCCGAACGCCTACTCGCGGCTCCGCTACCCGCAGATGTTCATCCCCCGGATCATGGACCAGATCCGGCGCAATCATCCGGCGGGCGTGGATACGTTGAGCTGGCGGTACTAGGGTGGTGAGCACGCGTCCGGCGTGGCAGCGGCGTGACTCACCGCAGAGGCGCAGAGGGCGCGGAGGGCCGCAGAGGGCATTCGCCCGGAGCGGAGGGCGTGGCTCAGAGGGACAGTGCGGTGAGTTGAGGGTGGTCTGGCAGCACGGGTGGGGACTGGTGCCGAAGCCGAACCCATCCCACAAGAACACCCCGGGCCCACCCTGTGGGGAGCCCACCATCCCCGCGCAGGTCCTCCGCGCCCCTCCGCGTCCTCTGCGCCTCTGCGTTGAGTCACACCGTCCCGTCGCCCCGCACCGGAGCCCACCCCATGCACCGCCGCGAGTTCCTGATCGCCACCGCCGCCGGCCTCAGTGCGACGTCGTTCATCCCCAAGCGCGCCGTGGCCGCGCCGCCGCTAGACCGGCTGGCGTGGTGGCGGGAGGCGCGATTCGGGATGTTCATCCACTGGGGACTGTACGCCATCCTGGCCGGCGAGTGGGATGGCAAGACGGACTACGGCGAGTGGATCCGCAACAACGCCCGCATCCCCATCGGCACCTACGACAGGCTGGTGGACCGCTTCAACCCCGTGGCCTTCGACGCGGCGGAGTGGATGCGGATGGCCCGCCAGGCGGGGATGCGCTACGTGGTGACCACCACCAAGCACCACGACGGCTTTGCCCTGTTCGACAGCGCGGTGAGCGCCTTCGACGTGATGAGCACGCCCTTCCAGCGCGACATCATGCGGGAGCTGGCCACCGCCGCGCGGCGGGAAGGGCTCCGGGTGGGGTGGTACCACTCCATCATGGACTGGCACCACCCCGACTACCTGCCGCGCCGCGAGTGGGAAGTGGCCGACCGCCCCGCGGGCGACGCCGACATGGCCCGCTACGTGCGCTACCTCCGCGCCCAGGTGAAGGAGCTGCTCACCAACTACGGCGACATCGGCGTGATGTGGTTCGACGGGCAATGGGAAAGCACCTGGACCCACGAGTGGGGCCAGGCCCTCTACGACCTCTGCCTCGAGCTGCAGCCGCGCACGATCGTCAACAACCGGGTGGACGTGGCGCCCGAGGGCGGCACCTCCACGCAGCTCGGCGCCAGCCGCGCCGGCGACTTCGGCACGCCCGAGCAGGAGATCCCCGCCACCGGCATGCCCGGCCTCGACTGGGAATCGTGCATCACCATGAACCGGAACTGGGGCTACAACCGCGCGGACCATGACTTCAAGACCACGGCCCAGGTCATTGGCCTGCTGACCGAGACCGCGTCGAAGGGCGGCAACCTCCTCCTCAACGTGGGCCCCACGGCCGAGGGCCGCTTCCCAGACGAGAGCGTGCAGCGCCTGGCCGAGCTCGGCGAGTGGATGCGGGTCCACAGCGGCGCCATCTACGGCACCGAGGCGTCGCCCTTCGCCAACCCGGAGCTGCATGCCACCCGGAAGGGGCATCGCGTGCACCTCTTCCTGCCCGCGTGGCGGCCCGGCGACCTCACGCTGCCCGCGCTCAAGGCGCCGGTGACGGGCGCCTGGCTGATGAGCGCGCATGGTCACGTCCCGGTCCCTCATCGCGCGCGCAGCACGTATACCCGGCTGACCCTCCCCGACCAGCCCACCGACGAGCGGTGCAGTGTGCTGGTGCTGGAGTGCAGCGGCCCGCTCGAGTAGCGCGCGCCGGGCGGGAACGGGTGGACGGCCGTCAGGCCGCGCCGCCCCGATGCGGGTCCGCCGGGCCGGGGGCGTCTCCGGCACCGCGGCGCAGGCTGAATCCCCGGCCCCCGACGGCCGTAGTTGGCGCACACCCCCACACGAGGACTCCGTGTCACCCGCTTCCCTGAACAGGACGATCCGGGCCCTGGTCACCGGCCTGGGACTGGCCGCCGCGCCGCTCCAGGCGCAGCGCCTCCAGGTCCCCTTCACGTACGACACCCTGCCCAACGGCCTCAAGGTGGTCCTGGCCCGCGACACCACGGCGCCGACCGTAGGCGTCGGGGTCTACTATCACATCGGCTTCCGCAACGAGCCGCGGGACCGCACCGGCTTCGCCCACCTCTTCGAGCACCTGATGTTCCAGGGCTCGGGGAACCTCGGCAAGATGGAGTTCATCAAGCTGGTGGAATCGAACGGCGGCATCCTGAACGGCTCCACCCGCTTCGACTTCACCAACTACTACCAGGTCCTGCCCGCGCACACCCTCGAGACCATCCTCTGGGCGGAGGCCGATCGGATGAAGGGGCTGCAGATCGACAGCTCCAACCTCAGGAACCAGCAGGACGTGGTGAAGAACGAGGTGCGGGTCAACGTGCTGAACCAGCCCTACGGCGGCTTCCCCTGGATCGACCTCCCGATGACCGCCAACGAGAACTGGTACAACGCGCACAACTTCTACGGCGAGCTCTCCGACCTCGACGCCGCCACCCTCGAGGACGCGCGCGCCTTCTTTGCCCGCTACTACGCGCCCAACAACGCCGTCCTCGTGGTGGTGGGCGACTTCCAGCCGGCGCAGGCCACCGCCTGGATCACCAAGTACTTCGGCAGCATCCGCCCGGCCGAGCTGCCCCCGCCGCCGGACCTGACGGAGCCCCGCCAGCAGGCCGAGAAGCGGAAGAGCCGGGTGGACTCGCTGGCCAACCGCCCCGCGCTCGGCATTGCCTATCACATGCCGCCCCGCTGGACGCCGGAGTGGTACGCCATGGGGATCATCGACCAGGTCCTGGCGCAGGGGCGCGACAGCCGGCTGTACCAGGCGCTGGTGCAGCAGAAGGGCTACACCGGCGACGTGAGCGCCGGCATCAACTGGGGCCTCGGCAACCAGTTCAACTACGAGGGGCCGATGCTGTGGATGGCCTCGCTGTACCACGACGGCACCGTGAGCCCCGACAGCATCCTGGCCGCCATTGACCGCGAGGTGGAGGCGCTCCGCACCCGGCCGGTGGACGCGGCCACGCTGGCGCGCGCGCGGACCAAGTTCCGCTCCTCGCTCTACAGCACCTTCGAGAGCTTCAGCGGGCTCGGCACGCTGGACCTGCTGGCGTCCTTCGCGCTGTTCGACGGCGACCCGGGCCGCATCAACCGCCTGGAGCCCGCCTTCAACGCGGTCACCGCGGAGCTGATCCAGCAGACGGCCCGCGAGTGGCTGCGGCGCGAGAACCGCACCGTGTACACCATCATCCCGGGCGCCCCGGCGGCGCCGGCTGGAGGGACCCAGTGATGCGCCTCCCCACCCCCACCCGGCGCCTCGCGCTGGCGCTGCTCCTCACGCTCGCGGCCGGCGGCCCGCTCGCCGCCCAGAAGGAGGCGCCCCCGGCGCCCGGGACCCCGAAGGACTTCCGGCTCCCGCCGCGGCGCACCATCACGCTGCCCAGCGGGATGCGCGTCAGCTTCATTCACTACGGCACCGTGCCCAAGGTGGCCCTGAGCCTGGAGCTGGCCACCGGCGGCATCGACGAATCCCCGCGCGAGGTGCAGCTGTCGGGGCTCACCGCGCGGATGCTGGTGGAGGGCACCGCCACCCGGACCGCCGAGCAGATCTCGCAGGAAGCCGCCGCCATGGGCGGCTCCCTCGATGCCGGCGCCGGGGATGACGCCCTCACCGTGGGCGGCGAGGTGCTGAGCGAGCACGGCCCCCGCTTCGTGGCGCTGATGGCCGACGTGGTGCGCCGGCCCCGCTTCGCCGCCGCCGACGTGGCTCGGCTCCGCGACAACATCGCCCGCGACAACGCCATCGCCCTGAGCCAGCCGGGGCAGCTGGTGCGCTCGCGCTTCCGGGCGCTGCTCTTCGGTGACCATCCCTATGGACGCGTCTTCGCCAGTGACGCGATGCTGGCCGGCTACGACTCGGCCGCCGTCCGCCGCTTCTACGCGAAGAACGTCGGCGCGCGGCGGGCGCACCTGTACGTGAGCGGCGTCTTCAACGAGGCGCAGGTGGAACGGGCCATCCGCTCCGCGTTCGCGGGCTGGGCGGCGGGGCCGGCGCCCACGGTCAACCCGCCCAGCGTCGCGGACCGCGCCCAGGTGGAGCTGATCGACCGCCCCGACGCGGTGCAGAGCTCGCTCCGCGTGGGGCTGGCGGTGCCCGATCCCACCAGCCCCGACTGGGTCCGCCTGGCCGTCACCGACCAGATCCTGGGCGGTGCCTTCGGGTCGCGCATCACCAGCAACATCCGCGAGGACAAGGGCTACACCTACTCGCCCTTCTCCTTCCTCGGGAGCTGGCCCAAGGTCGGCACCTGGATCGAGGTGGCCGACGTGACCACCAACGTCACCGGCGCCTCCCTCAAGGAGATCTTCGGCGAGGTGGACCGGCTGCGCACCGAGGCGCCCTCCCAGCGCGAGCTCGACGGCATCAAGCAGAACATGGCGGGGGTGTTCACGCTCCAGAACTCGAGCCGCTTCGGGCTCATCGGGCAGCTCCAGTTCGTGGACCAGCACGGGCTCGGCGACGGCTACATCTCGAGCTACGTCCGCAACGTCATGGCCGTGACGCCCGAGGAAGTCCAGCGCACCGCGAAGCGCTACCTCGACCCCTCCCGCATGACCATCATGGTGGTGGGCGACAAGAAGACCGTGGAGGAGCAGCTGGCGCCGTACCGCGCCGCCACCCCTGACAAGCCACCTGACGCGGAGTGGAAGGGCGGACCGGATCTCCGGCCCGCCCTTCACCTTTTCCGCCCCGCGGCGTAGGCTTCCCCCAGGCGCATTTCCGGCCACTCAGCCCCTCCATCCTTATTGCCGATAATTCCGCATTGGGTCCCGCCTGGGACCCCATGGCCCGGAGGCACTTCTGGCGCAGCGCCGGTTCGACCCGCGATACCTCGCCGTGGCTCTCGGCCTCGTCTTCTCCTGGTCGGAGGTGACGGGGATCTGGAAGTCGTGGGGTTTGGGCGGGGTGGTCTTCAGCTACTGCGCCTTCATCCCGCTGCAGGCGGCGAGCGCCTGGGTGCTGTGGCGCGCCGCCCGCCGCGAGGACCTGCCGGACGGTGCCGCGCGGGCGCTCCGCGCCTTTGCCCTCGGCTTCGTGTTCCTGGGCCTCGGCAGCCTGGTGCTGGCCGGCGACACGATCCAGCAGGCCCTGCTCGGCCTCGACGAGGGCGACTACAGCCTCGCCGACTTCTTCTACGCCCTCAGCTATCCGTGGATCGTGGCGGGCTTCCTGCTCCTGCCGCGGCGCCAGCCCGGCTGGGGCGCGCGCATCCGGGGGCTGCTCGACACCGTGGCCATCCTGGTGATGAGCGGGCTGCTCATCTACGTGAACTGGACGCTCCGCGCCAAGGCCTCGGGCCTCGGCGCGTTCCTCAGCACGGCCTACCCGCTGCTGGCGGCCTTCTCGCTGGTGCCGGCCAATCGCGCCCTGACGCGCGGGCGCGTGCTGCCGAGCCGGCGCGCCTGGTTCGGGCTGGTGATCCCGGTGACGCTGACCCTCTTCTCGGACATCGTCATCCAGAGCCTCTGGGCCACGGGCTACCACGGGCCCAACTGGTCGGTGCCCATCGCGGTGGCCATCAACCTCATGATCCTCTGGTCCGCGGAGTGGTGGGCCACCGACCCGCTGGTGGCCACCAGCGACGAGCCGGGCGGGCCCCTGCTGGTGAGCCCCCTGCCGAGCCTGCTGGCCATCGGCGGCGCGGGCATCCTGCTCCTCATGGTGAGCGCCGGCAACTCGGCGGCCCTGTGGCCCGTGCTGCAGACGCTCATTGCGCTCAACCTGGTGCTGGTGGCGCGCGACGCCTTCTTCGTGGTGGCCGCCACCCGCCAGGCCCGGCGCGAGGCCGAGCTCGAGGGCCAGCGGCGCTTCGAGGCGCTGGTGCGCCGGGCCACCGACCTCATCCTGGTGGTGGACCAGGACCAGGTCATCCGCTTTGCCAGTCCCGCCGCCGCCAGCCTCCTTGGCCGCCCGGGTGAGGAGCTGGTGGGCCGACCGCTCGAGGCCGAAGTGCACCCGGAGGATGCGCCCGCCACCCGCGACGCGCTCACGGCGCTGCTCGCCGCCCCGGCCACCGTGGCCACGCTGGACTTCCGGCTGCGCCACGCGGCGGGCACCTGGCGCCGCTTCGAGTCGAGCGCGGCCAACCTCTGCGCCGAGCCCGCGGTGGGCGGCCTGGTCCTCAACGCGCGCGACGTCACCGACCGCCTGCAGCTCGAGGAGCAGCTGCGGCAGGCGCAGAAGATGGAAGTGGTGGGGCAGATCGCCGGCGGGGTGGCGCATGACTTCAATAACCTCCTCACCACCGTCATGGCGGGGAGCGACTTTGCCCTCGAGGCCCTGGCCGAGAAGGACCCGGTCCGCGCCGAGATCCTCGGCATCCGCGACGCCGCGCAGCGCGGCGCCGCCCTCACCAGCCGGCTGCTCGCCTTCAGCCGCCCGAGCGGCACCGGCCCCAAGGTGGTGCGCCTCGGCGAGCGGATCGCGGGGCTTCGCCCGCTGATGCAGCGCCTGGTGGGCGACGGGGTGCAGCTCCTCTTCACCGCCGAGGCCGGCGCCGGCGCCGCGCGGGTGGATCCCGACGAGCTGGAGCACGCGCTGCTCAACCTCGTGGCCAACGCCCGCGATGCCATGAACGGCCGCGGCATCCTGCGCATCGACGTGGCCAGCCGGCTGCTCGACACGGCGCTCCGCTCCAGCGTGCTGAGCGCCGGCGCCGGCCGCTACATGGTGATCCGCGTGGCGGACACGGGGCACGGCATGGACAGCGCCACCCAGGCGCGGCTCTTCCAGCCGTTCTTCACCACCAAGCCGCACGGCCAGGGGACCGGCCTCGGGCTCTCGGGCGTGCGCGAGTTCATGCGGCGCTCGCACGGTGGCATCACGCTGGAAAGCACGCCGGGCGAGGGGAGCTGCTTCACCCTCTGGTTCCCGGCGGTGGCGGAGGAGGAGGCACCCGAGGCGCGCCAGTCCAGCCACGTGCCGGTGCCCGGCCACGAGGTGATCCTGCTCGCCGAGGACGACGACGTGGTGCGCCGCACCACCGCGCGCATCCTGGCCGCCGGCGGCTACACGGTGCACGCGGCGCGGGACGCCGTGGAGGCGCGACGCCTCTTCGCCGAGCACGGGCGCGCCATCGACATGCTGGTGACCGACGTGATGATGCCGGGCCAGAGCGGCGTGGCCCTGGCTGAGTCGCTCCGCGCCGAGCGGCCCGGCCTGCCGGTGCTCCTTGTCTCCGGCTATCCCGGGGAGGATCTCTCCCGCCTGGGCGTGGAGGTGGGCGAGGTGGACCTGCTGCGGAAGCCGTACACCGCCCGGGAGCTCACCGCGCGGGTCCGGGCGGTGGTCGCCGGGAAGGCGGTTGCCCGCACCGAGGCCTGACGCACCGGCCCGACACGTCCGTCGCCCCTTGTTCGGAATCGCTTCGCCCGCGAAGTTTGCCACATTCCGAGGCGCCCTGCCTCGCACGCCCCCCAGCGTTCCTCCCGCCCCGCCCCGGAGCCAGCCGTGGACGTCGAGGCCGCGATCCGTACCCTTGAGGCATCCGGCAACTACCGGGTGCTGCGCCGGTTCGAGTCGGCGCGGAGCTACGGCACGGCCATGGGCGAGGTGCGCCAGGCGCTGGCGGTGGACACCGAGACCACCGGCCTCGAGCCCGCCAGCGACGTGATCATCGAGTTCGCAGCCGTGCGCTTCGCGTTCTGCAGCCTCACGGGCACCATCGTGCGGGTGGAGGAGGCGGTGAGCTGGCTGGAGGACCCGGGCCGGCCCATTCCCCGGGCGGTCACCGACCTCACCGGCATCACCGACGCGATGGTGGCCGGCCAGCGGATCGACGACGCGGCGGTGGCCGCGCTGGCGGCCCCGTGCGGCCTGGTCATTGCGCACAACGCGGGCTTCGACCGGAAGTTCATCGACAAGCGCCTGCCCATGCTGGGGGAGCGCCCGTGGGGCTGCTCCCTCAACGACGTGCCCTGGCGCGACGGGGGCGGGAGTGCCCGGGCCCTCGACTACCTGCTGCTCAAGCACTGCGGCATGTTCTTCGACGCCCACCGGGCCGGCGCCGATTGTGAGGCGCTGGTGCGGCTGCTCGCCACCCCGCTGCCCGACGGGCGGCTGCCGATGCGCCTGCTGCTCGACGCCGCCGCGCGCCCCATGGTGCGGGTGTGGGCGGTGGGGGCGCCGTTCGACCAGAAGGACCTCCTCCGCGCCCGGCGCTACCGCTGGAACCCCGGCACCGACGGCCGGCCCAAGGCCTGGTTCCGGGAGCTGGCCGAGGACCAGCGGGCGGCGGAGGAGGAGTGGCTGTTCACGCAGGTGTATGGCAAGCGCGTGGAGCTCAAGGTGGAGCCGCTCACCGCCGCGCGCCGCTTTGCCGACTGACGACACCCCCGGCCGGGGCGGCACGCCCCGGCCATGACCCCGACCCGCAGGAGCACCCCATGAGCCTGACCGGGGGCCCGGACGCCGCCGCCCGCGACCCGGGCCACCTGCCGGTGCGTGAAGGCCGGCTCAAGCCCGAGTTTGCCCACCTGTATCCCGGCATCCCCGCCGGCACCTGGATGCTGGCGGCGACGCTGGCCAAGCACCTGCTGAACGGGATGATCGCCGACGGGAAGCAGGCGCCGGCCATCAACGTCCGCCTGCTGGACGACGCCCACTTCGAGTTCCGCGGCGGCCGAGATGCCGCACGCGGCCAGCGCAACACGCGCGTCGGCGACCGGGCCTGAGGCCCAGGGCCACCGCCGGGCTGGTGCCGGGCCTCGCCATCGGCCTGGCGTTCACGGCGGTGGGCGTGCTCAAGTTCACCGGCCGGCATCTCGGCATCCGCGGGGGACGCGCCCTGCCGGCGCCGGAGCGCATGGTGGGCACCTGCCCCACCTGGACCAGCCAGTGACTCCGGCTCGGGATCCCCGCGCTCTTCCTGGCCACGGGTCTCGCCGCGCCCGGCTTCACCGTGGTACGTTGACTCTCGCCCACACCCTGAGCGGAGGCTCCATGGCCGAACCGAAGACCAAGGCAACCACCGCCAGCGTGGACGCCTTCATCAAGAAGCAGAAGGGCGAGGAGCGCCAGGAGGACTGCCGCACGCTCGTCAGGCTCCTGTCCTCGATCAGCCGGGCCAAGCCGCGGATGTGGGGGACGAGCATCGTGGGCTTCGGCACCTACCCGCTGACGTACGCCGATGGCTCCGTCCGGGAATGGCCGGTGCTTGCGTTCTCCCCGCGCAAGCAGGACCTGGTGGTCTACATCCTGGGGCTCACGAACTACGCCGGCCAGCTGGCCCGCCTCGGCCCGCACAAGACGGGCAAGGTGTGCCTCTACCTCAAGCGCCTGGCGGACGTGAAGCTGCCGGTGCTCAAGGCGATCCTGGTCGCTTCCTACAAGGACGCGAAGCAGCGATACGGCTGAGGCGGGTCACGGCGCGGCGGCGCGCCGGAGCGCGGCCAGCACCTCATCGGCGGCCCGCCAGCCGGAGCGGATGGCGCCCTCGAGCGTGGCGTTCTGGCCCCGCCCCGCGGTGGCCTCGCCGGCGAAGAAGAGCGTGGACTCGACGGGCGCAGCCAGCTCGGCCTGGGCGGCGAGCCCGCCGACCCCGACGTAGCTGTAGGCGCCGAGGGCGAAGGGGTCGCTGCGCCAGTCGTGCAGGTGGGCCTCGACGAGCTCGCGATCCAGCCGGTCGTGCGCCAGGCCGAGCGCGGTGGCGAACGAGGCCGTGGCGCGGTTGATGAGCTGGGCCGGTGTGCCCGCCCCGAGCCGCGAGGCCTGCTCGCCCCCGGCCCAGGCCACGACGTCGCTCGAGCCCGACGCGGCGGTCCAGAAGGTGGGGAAGGCCTGCTCGTAATCGTGGAGCATGCGCATCCCGGCGAGCGGCGGCACGTCCTCCCACACCGGGCGGCGGAACCGGAGCACCACCTTCACCGCACCGCCCATCTCGAGCCGGGCGAGGGCGGCGTGCTTGGCCGCCGGCAGCGGTGGATGGAAGCGGAGCGCGGCGGGATGCGCGTCCGGCGCCTTGAGGATCGAGAGCGGGACCGTGACCACGACGGCGCGGCCGGTGAACTCGGCGCTGTCCGTTCCCTCGAGCGCGCGCACGGTCGCCCCGCCGGGGCGCCAGGAGATCTCCTTGACCACCGCCTGCAGCCGCACCGCGTCGAGGCCGCCGGCGTCGAGGAGGAGGGGCACCAGCAGGCGGTCGAGGCCGGCGGGCGCACGGCACCCGGAGTCGTCGGCGGAGTTGTGTTCCTCCACCTCGAGGAGCCAGTGCAGGCTCAGCCGGTGCGCGTCCGCGGCGTGGAAGCCCTCCGCGTAGCGGAGGAGCGCGCGTTCGGCGGGGCTGTCGTCCGGCACGGCGGGATCGTCCTCGAGACGGCCGAGGGCGTCGGTGAGGGCAAGGTCGGGCCCGTCGAGGCGGGCGAGCCGGGCCAGGAGCCCGCCGTGGCGGTCGGGGGATTCCGGTACGCGCTGGTAGCCGGCGCCCTCGCGCACCCAGTGGCCGCCGTCCGCGGTGGCGAGCGGCACGCCGTCGAGCGCCAGCAGCTCCGCCACCGCACCGGTGGCGCCCACCCACTCGGGGCCGAGCTCGAAGGGAGCACCCGCGGCGTCGCGAAGGGTCCAGAGCCGTCCACCAACGCGGTTCCGCGCCTCCAGGACGGTGACCCGCACACCCGCGCGCGCCAGGCGCCCGGCCGCCGCGAGCCCTGCGACGCCCGCCCCGATGACGATGACCGAAGCTGGATGATCCGAGTGCATGAGATCCTCCCGAGGGACGCCCCGCCTGCAGGACCGGGACACGGCCCCTCGCGCGGGGTGGCCCGGAAACGTAGCTTGGAGGAAGCCCGGCCTGCTGGCTCGGGTTTCAGTCCCCGCCATCGCCCCGAATGCCGAAAGGACCTCGCCATGCCGAGCCGAGCCCCGCGCGTGTTCCCCGTCCTGGCGCTCGCCGGCCTCGTGGCCGGCTGCGCGGACAGCAACGGCCCCGGCCGCATCCCGGGCGACATCACCATCCTGCCCAACGCGGTGACGCAGGGCAATGCGGGCTTCTCGCCCAACCCGCTGGTGGTGCCGGCGGGGGAGGGCCGCGTGGTGGTGTGGCAGAACCAGGACATCGTGGCCGTGGGCGACAGTGGCACGGCGCACTGGCTGCTCTCCGACGAGAACCTGTTCGACTCGGGAAGCATCGCGCCGGGGGGCGCGTTCACCTTCACCTTCCCGGGGCCGGGCACGTACCACTACCGCTGCAAGAACCACCTCAACATGGCGGGGACGATCACCGTCACGGACTGACGGGGCGCCGGGCGGGCGTTCTCCGCGGAGGCGGGGAGGACAGCGGAGTAACTGCACGAGACGAGCGGGGCTCACCTCACGGTGAGCCCCGCTTTGCGTGACGACCCGTAGCCTCCGGAGGCAACCGTTCGACCCGCCCCGCCCACACCTCCAGCGCCCGATTTCCGGTCGTCGGGCAACTGGCCGACCTCCCCGTATCCTCCCAGGCGGCAGCCTCGCCATCGCCCGCGCGAGGTAGGCCGCCCTTGGCCGCGCGTTCAATTGTCGGAAACCCGGGCCGCCCGTATGTCTTGGGTCGGTGCGTCAGGCGCCCCCCGCGGGCTGTTCCGCCGCCTGACACGAGCCGGCACGACGGAAAGGCCCATGAAGAACTCTCCCCGGCCCGGTGCCGCGCTCGCGGAACCGGATGACGTCCCCGCCGGTACCCTCGACCCGCGCGACCTCCTGCGCGCCCTCCAGGCCATGCAGGCCGGTGACTTCACCGTCCGCCTCCCGAGCGACCGCACCGGCCTCGCCGGAAAGCTCGCCGACACCTTCAACGACATCGTGGCCACCAACGAGCGCATGGCGCTGGAGCTCCAGCGCGTGGGCGAGACGGTGGGCCGCCAGGGCAAGATCCGCCAGCGCGTGGCCTTCGGCCCGCCGCGCGGGGCGTGGCTCGACATGGAGTCGTCGGTCAACACCCTGATCGACGACCTCACCCGCCCCACCGTCGAGGTGACGCGCGCCATCGCGGCCGTGGCCCAGGGCGACCTGCTGCAGACCGTGCGCCTCGACGTGGACGGCCGCCCCCTCGAGGGCGAGTTCCTCCGCTCCGCCGCCATCGTCAACACGATGATCGAGCAGCTCGGCGTCTTCACCTCCGAGGTGACGCGCGTGGCCCGCGAGGTGGGCACCGACGGCAAGCTCGGCGGCCAGGCGCAGGTGCCGGGCGTCTCCGGCGTGTGGAAGGACCTGACCGAGTCCGTGAACTCGATGGCCAACAACCTCACGGCCCAGGTCCGCAACATCGCCGACGTCACCATCGCGGTGGCCAGCGGCGACCTCTCCAAGAAGATCACCGTGGACGTCCGCGGCGAGATCCTGCAGCTCAAGGAAGCCATCAACACGATGGTGGACCAGCTCCGGTCGTTCGCCTCGGAGGTGACGCGCGTGGCGCGCGAGGTGGGCACCGACGGCAAGCTGGGCGGCCAGGCCATCGTGCCCGGCGTGGCCGGGACCTGGAAGGACCTCACCGACTCGGTGAACGCGATGTGCGGCAACCTGACGGCCCAGGTCCGCAACATCGCCGAGGTGACCACGGCCGTGGCCCGCGGCGACCTCTCCCGCAAGATCACCGTGGACGTGAAGGGCGAGATCCTGGAGCTCAAGAACACCATCAACACGATGGTGGACCAGCTGAACGCGTTCGCGTCCGAAGTGACGCGCGTGGCGCGCGAGGTGGGCACCGAGGGCAAGCTCGGCGGCCAGGCCCAGGTGCTCGGCGTGGGCGGCACGTGGAAGGACCTGACGGACAACGTCAACTTCATGGCGTCGAACCTCACCAACCAGGTCCGCAACATCGCCGACGTGGCCACCGCCATCGCCAGCGGCGACCTCTCCAAGAAGATCACCGTCAACGTCTCCGGCGAGATCCTGCTCCTCAAGGAGACCATCAACACGATGGTCGATCAGCTGAACGCCTTCGCCGGCGAGGTGACGCGCGTGGCCCGCGAGGTGGGCACCGAGGGCAAGCTCGGCGGGCAGGCCAAGGTGCCGGGGGTGGCGGGCACGTGGAAGGACCTGACGGACAACGTCAACTTCATGGCGTCGAACCTGACGGCGCAGGTCCGCAACATCGCGCAGGTGACGACGGCCGTGGCCAACGGCGACCTCTCCCGCAAGATCACGGTGGACGTGCGCGGCGAGATCCTGGAGCTCAAGAACACCATCAACACGATGGTGGACCAGCTCAATGCCTTCGCCTCGGAAGTGACGCGCGTCGCGCGCGAGGTGGGCACCGAGGGCCGGCTCGGCGGCCAGGCCCAGGTGCCGGGCGTGGCGGGCACCTGGAAGGACCTGACGGACAACGTCAACTCCATGGCCGGCAACCTCACGGCCCAGGTGCGCAACATCGCCGAGGTGACCACGGCCATCGCCAACGGCGACCTGTCCAAGAAGATCACGGTGGACGTCCGCGGGGAGATCCTGCTCCTCAAGGACGTGATCAACACCATGGTGGACCAGCTCAACGCCTTCGCGGGCGAGGTGACCCGCGTGGCGCGCGAGGTGGGCACCGACGGCAAGCTGGGCGGGCAGGCGCAGGTGTCCGGCGTGGCGGGGACGTGGAAGGACCTGACGGACTCGGTGAACGCCATGTGCGGCAACCTCACCGCGCAGGTCCGGAACATCGCCGAGGTGACCACCGCGGTGGCCCGCGGCGACCTGTCGCGCACCATCACGGTGGACGTGAAGGGCGAGATCCTGGAGCTCAAGAACACCATCAACACCATGGTGGACCAGCTCAACGCCTTCGCCGCCGAGGTGACGCGCGTGGCACGCGAGGTGGGCACCGAGGGCAAGCTGGGCGGCCAGGCGCAGGTGCCGGGCGTGGCCGGCACCTGGAAGGACCTCACCGACAACGTCAACGTGATGGCCGCCAACCTCACCGAGCAGGTGCGCGGCATCGTGAAGGTGGTCACGGCCGTCGCCAACGGCGACCTCAAGCAGAACCTGACGGTGAAGGCCAAGGGCGAGGTTGCGGCGCTCGCCGAGACCATCAACAACATGACGCAGACCCTGGCCACCTTCGCCGACCAGGTGACGACGGTGGCCCGCGAGGTGGGCGTGGAGGGCCGCCTCGGCGGGCAGGCGCAGGTGCCGGGCGTGGCGGGCACGTGGAAGGACCTGACGGACAACGTCAACTCGATGGCGTCCAACCTCACCACCCAGGTCCGCTCCATCGCCGACGTGGCCACCGCCGTGACCAAGGGCGACCTCACCCGCTCCATCCAGGTGAACGCCCGCGGCGAGGTGGCCGAGCTCAAGGACAACCTCAACACGATGATCACCAACCTCCGCCTGACGACGGAGCGGAACACCGAGCAGGACTGGCTCAAGACCAACCTGGCCCGCTTCACCTCCATGCTGCAGGGCCAGCGCGACCTCGTGACGGTGGGCAACCTGGTGCTCTCGGAGCTGGTGCCGCTCGTGGCCGCGCACCAGGGCCTCATCTACCAGATGGACCCGGAGGACAACGGCCAGCTCCGCCTGCTGGCGAGCTACGCCAACCACGGCGGCGGCTACCCGGAGCGGCTGCGCGTCGGCGACGGCTTCATCGGTCAGTGCGCGCTGGACAAGCGGCGCATCCTGGTGACCGACGTGCCGAGCACCACGGTGCCGGTGGGCGCGGTGCTGCTGGAGGCGCTGCCCCGCAACCTGGTGGTGTTCCCGGTGATCTTCGAGGGGCAGATCAAGGCGGTGCTGGGGCTGGCGTCGCTGCACGAGTTTGCGCCGTCGCACCTGACGTTCCTGGAGCAGCTCACGGCGTCGGTGGGCATCGTGCTCAACTCCATCGAGGCCACGATGCAGACGGAGGGGCTGCTCAAGCAGTCCCAGCAGCTGGCCGCCGAGCTGCAGCACCGGCAGGACGAGCTGCAGCAGAGCAACGAGCAGCTGGAGCAGAAGGCGCAGCAGCTGGCGGAGCGGAACGTGGAGGTGGAACGGAAGAACCAGGAAATCGAGCAGGCGCGGCGCGCGCTCGAGGAGAAGGCGGCGGAGCTGGCGCTCACCTCCAAGTACAAGTCGGAGTTCCTGGCCAACATGTCGCACGAGCTCCGCACCCCGCTCAACAGCATCCTGATCCTGGGGCAGCAGCTCTCCGAGAACCCCAACGGGAACCTGGACGAGAAGCAGGTGGAGTTTGCCCGCAACATCCACGCGGCGGGGACCGACCTGCTCAACCTCATCACCGACATCCTGGACCTCTCCAAGATCGAGTCGGGCACGGTGACGGTGGAGGCGCAGGAGATCGTCTTCACGGGGATGCTGCAGACCCTCGAGCGCACCTTCCGTCACGAGGCGGAGCAGCGGCGGCTCAACTTCGAGGTCCAGGTGGACCCGGGCCTGGGCCGCAGCATGGTCACCGACCCGAAGCGCCTGCAGCAGGTGCTCAAGAACCTGCTCTCCAACGCCTTCAAGTTCACCGAGACCGGCGGGGTGCGCTGCCGCGTCCGCCCCGCGTCCGAGGGCTGGAGCCCCGAGCACCCCCTCCTCTCCGGCGCGCCGGTGGTGGTGGCCTTCGAGGTGGCCGACACCGGCATCGGCATCCCGCCGGACAAGCAGAAGATCATCTTCGAGGCCTTCCAGCAGGCCGACGCCGGCACCAGCCGCAAGTTCGGCGGCACCGGCCTGGGCCTGGCCATCAGCCGCGAGCTCGCGGCCCTGCTCGGCGGGGAGATCCAGCTGCGGAGCACGCCGGGCGCCGGCAGCGTCTTCACGCTGTACCTGCCGCTCCGATACGCCGGGCCCTCGCCCGCGGCGCGCACCGGGAGCCTCTATTCCACCCGCGCCCTGGACCCGCGCGACGCCTCGCTGCCCGTCCCCCTGGAGCGGCCGCTGGCGCAGCCCACCGACGACCGCGAGCAGATCGCCCCGGGCGACACCACGCTGCTCATCGTGGAGGACGACCCCCACTACGCCGGCATCCTGCGCGACCTCGCGCGGGATCACGGCTTCCAGGTACTCCTCGCCAGCCGCGGGGCCGAGGCGCTCTCCCTGGCCCGGCAGTTCCTGCCCACGGCCGTCTCCCTCGACGTCTTCCTGCCCGACATGCTCGGCTGGACGGTGCTGGGCCAGCTCAAGCAGGACCCGAACACGCGCCACATCCCCGTGCAGATGGTCACGCTGGACGAGGACCGCCAGCACGGGCTGGCGCGCGGGGCGTTCAGCTTCGTCAACAAGCCCACCACCACCGAGGGGCTGCACGAGGCGCTCACCCGGCTCAAGAGCTTTGCCCAGGTCAAGCGCCGCCGCCTGCTGGTGGTGGAGGACAACGCGGCCGAGCGGCTCGGCATCACCGAGCTGCTCGCGAGCGACGACATCGAAATCAAGAGCCTCGACAGCGGCCGCGAGGCGCTGGCGCTGCTCAAGCACGACCCGCACGACTGCGTGGTCCTGGACCTCCGCCTCCCCGACCTCGACGGCTTTGCCGTCCTCGAGGCCATGGCCGCCGATGAGGACCTGCGCGACATCCCGGTGGTGATCTTCACCGGCAAGGAACTGTCGGCGGAGGAGGACGCCCGCATCCGCGCCACGGCGCGGAGCGTGGTGGTGAAGGGGGTCGAGTCCCCGGAGCGGCTGCTGGACGAGACGGCGCTCTTCCTCCACCGCGTGGTGGCCGACCTCCCCGCCGCCAAGCAGGCCCTGCTGGCCGACCTCCACGGCAGCGACGAGCACCTCGCCGGCAAGGCCGTGCTGGTGGTGGACGACGACGTGCGCAACATCTTTGCGCTCTCGAGCGTGCTGGAACGCCACGGCATGGTGGTGCGCACGGCCAGCACCGGCCGCGAGGCCATCGACATCCTCGAGGCCACGCCCGACCTCGCGATCGTCCTCATGGACATCATGATGCCGGAGATGGACGGCTACCAGACCATGCAGGCCATCCGCGCCAACCCGGCCTTCCGCCGGCTGCCGATCATCGCCCTCACCGCCAAGGCCATGAAGGGCGACCGCGAGAAGTGCCTCGACGCCGGGGCGTCGGACTACCTGGCCAAGCCCGTGAACACCGAGCAGCTGCTCTCGGCGCTCCGGCTCTGGCTCCACCGCTGAGGCCGCCCATGGCATCCCCTGTCCGCGGGCGATCGCCTCAACATCCTGCTGGTGGACGACCAGCCGGCCAAGCTGCTCACCTACGAGGCCATCCTCGCCGATCTGGGCGAGAACCTGATCCGCGCCGAGAGCGCGCGCGAGGCGCTCGAGATCCTGCTCCGGCAGGAAGTGGCCGTGGTGCTGCTCGACGTCTGCATGCCGGAGCTCGACGGCTTTGAGCTGGCGGAGATGATCCGGCAGCACCCGCGCTGCCAGCGGGTGTCCATCATCCTGGTCTCGGCGGTGCTGCTGTCCGACCTGGACCGGCTCAAGGGCTATGGCTCCGGGGCCATGGACTACGTGCCGGTGCCGGTGGTGCCGGAGATCCTCCGGGCCAAGGTGGCCATCTTCGCGGACCTGTACCGGAAGAACCGCACGCTCGAGCGGGTCAACGAGGAGCTCGAGGCGCGGGTCGAGGCCCGCACCGCGGCGCTCGCGGCCACCACGGCCCAGCTGCAGGAGAGCGAGGAGCGCTTCCGCCTGGCCACGGCCGCGGGGCAGTGCGGCACCTGGGACTGGGAGCTGCCCACGGGACGGCTGGCCTGCAGCGACGAGACCCTCCGGCTCATCGGCCTGCCGGTGGCGGAGTTCGCGGGGCGGATCGACCAGGTGGTGGCGCGGATCCACCCCGACGACCGCGAGCGCGTGCTGGCCCGGCTCACGGCCCTCGCGGCGGAGCGCCAGGCCACCTACGCCGAGGAGCACCGCATGGCGCTGCCGGACGGGCGGGTGGTGTGGCTGGCCACGCAGGGCCGCCTGTCCTACGACGATGACGGCACCCCCCAGCGGCTGGTGGGCGTCTGCTTCGACGTCACGGAGCGGAAGGAGGCCGAGCTGGAGCGGCGGCGCCACCGGGACGAACTGGCCCGCCTGGTGGAGGAACGCACCCGCGAACTGGAGGAGTCCTACCAGCGGCTCCGTTTCAGCGAGCGCATGGCCGCCATCGGCACCCTGGCCGCGGGCATCGGCCACGACCTCGGCAACCTGCTGCTGCCGGTGCGCATGCGGCTGGACACGCTGCAGACGCGCGACCTTCCGCCCGACGTGCGCCGCGACCTCACGGCCATCCAGAAAGCCACCCAGTACGTGCAGAAGCTCACCAGCGGCCTCCGCCTGCTGGCGCTCGACCCGGACCAGCGCGCCGCGAGCACCGAGTCGGTGGACCTCGAGGAATGGTGGAGCGAGGCGGAGCCGCTGCTGCGGAGCGCCGTGCCGTCCAACATCGAGGTGCGCGCCCGGATCCCCGCCGGCATCCCGCCCATCCAGGTGGGCCGCTCGGCCTTCGCGCAGGCGGTCTTCAACCTGGTCCAGAACGCGGGCGACGCCCTGCAGCAGCGCGGCGTCGGCGTGGTGGAGGTGAGCGCCGAGGTGGAGCCCGACGGCCGCGTGGCCGTGCGGGTGCGCGACGACGGGCCGGGCATGCCGGAGGAGGTGCGGCAGCGCTGCCTCGAGCCGTTCTTCACCACCCGGAGCCGCAGCTTCTCCACCGGGCTCGGGCTGCCGCTGGTGGTGAGCGTGGTGCACCGGGCCGGCGGCGCCATCGAGGTGGACTCGGCGCCGGGCCGCGGCACCACCTTCACCCTGCACCTGCCCGTGGCGCCGCTGGCGGTGGAGCCGGAGCGGGTGACGGCCCCGCTCGCGGTGCTCACGGTCAAGGACGTGCGCACCCGCGCGGTGATGAGCTCCATCCTCAAGATGCTGCACTTCCAGGTGGAGACGGCGGCGCACCCGCCCGCGGCCGAGGCGCGCCTCTGGATCACCGATGGCAGCGCCCTGGCGGCCGAGGCACCGGAGGCCTTCGTGGGCCGCCACCCCGCCCGCCGGGCCGTGGTGCTCACCAACAGCCCGGGCCGGAACGCCGACGGGCGGATCGTGGAACTGACGGGTCACCCCAAGCCGGGCGAGGTCCGGGCCACGCTCACCCGCCTCGCGGCGGAATGCCAGCGCGGCTGAGCCGCGCCCCCATGCCGCACCGCATCCGCGTCCTCTGCGTGGACGACAACCAGCTCGTGGCCGACGCCCTGCGCCGGGTGCTCGATGCGCGCCCCGACATGCGCTGGGTGGGGTGGCTGCCCGATGCCCGCGAGGTGCTGCCGGCGGTGGAGCGGCTCAAGCCGGACGTGGTGCTGCTCGACGTGGACATGCCGCACCGGAGCGCCTTCGATGCGCTGGCCGAGCTCACCGAACGGGTGCCCGAGGTGAGCGCCATCATCCTGAGCGGGCACACCCGGAAGGAGCTGGTGGAGCGGGCCGTCGAGGCCGGCGCCATGGGCTACCTCTCCAAGAACGAGGGCACCGGCGTGATCCTCGACGCCATCCTCCGCGTGCGCCGGGGCGAGCTCTGCCTCGGCACCGAGGCGGATGCCGCCTTTCACGGGCAGTAGGCCCGGGCCCGGCTCGCGCGTCTCCCCGCAGCATGGACCCGCTCCTCCCCTCCCTCGGCGCCCAGCTCGCCCGGCTCGCCGTCCTCGCCATCCCGGTGGCGTGCGTGGCGTGGACGGTGACGCACGAGGAGGTGTTCCGCGAGCCGCGCGAGTTCTGCGTGCGGAAGAGCCAGTCCTGCCGGCGGTTGTGGCAGCGGAAGTTCTTCTACCTCTTCACCTGCGAGTACTGCTTCAGCCACTACGTCACCATCCTGGCGCTGTGGCTCACGCGCTTCACGCTGTTCACGCCTGACTGGCGCGGCTACGTCCTCGCCGGCTTCACGGTGGTGTGGATCGCCAACCTGTACATGAGCGCCTTCGGCCGCCTCCGGCTCGGCATCAAGCACGAACGCACCGAGATCGCGGCCACCGAGAAGGAGCTGGAGCTGGTGAGCCAGGAGGAACCCGGGCGGCGGCACGGGCGCTGAGCGCGGCGGGCGCAGTCCCCGGGGAGGCGGCGTGCCGGCGGGTCCGCCGTGAGGCCGGAGCGTTGCTCCGGCCACCCGGGCCTGAAGATCGAGTTGCCGGAGCAGCGCTCCGGCACCACGAACAGGAAACCCCTCGCCTGACACCACTGCCCAAGGCCGCCGGCAGGCCCGTCAGTCCACCCCGAGCAGGTTGGTGAGCGTGAACCGCTCCGCCGCGTAGCGCTCGCGCCAGGCGGGGCCCGTGGCATCGAGGAGGAGGGCCAGCGCCGCGCCGAGCGGGTAGACCACCACCCGGCGGTCGCGCGCCAGGTCGAGGCCCAGCAGCTCGCGACGAAGGGCTTCCTCGCCCCGGGTCACCTGGGCCGGGTAGGGGACGTAATCGGGCAGCGCCCGAAATGCCGCACTCGGCTCACCCGCCCGGCTCGCGGCGCGCGCGGCCGCGTACTCGGACCAGCGCGCCACGCCCTCCTGCCAGAGCTGGAACTCGAGGTACCGCCGGTCGTCGGCGCCCAGCAGGGCGAGCAGCGAGTCGCGTTGCGCCCGGACGGCGGGGAGCCAGGCGGGCCGGCGCATGGTGGGCTCGCCGAGCGCGGATGCGAGGGTGCCGGCGAGGGCCTTCACCGCCCGGCCGATCGGCGCGGAATCGTAGGGGAACGGGTACTCGAGCACCCACATGCCGGTGCTGTCGCCCCGGCTCAGGTTGAGCGCGGCCAGCGCGGGGTAGTAGCCGGCGCGGGAATACTGCCACTGGTGCAGGTGCTCGTGCAGCAGGGTGAGGACCCACGTCGTGGCACTCTTCCCAGTGGCCGCCGGCGTTCCCACCACGATGGTGGGGACGCCGGATACGGCGGGGAACGTGGCGAGCAGCCCCGGGGGAAACGACCGCGACCGCACCCACACCGTGGTGCCGAGCAGGGAATCGGCGCCGAGGGACGTGAAGTCGGGTGTGGGATTAGGGTGGCGGAGGAGGAACTCGTGCTCCCCCGCCACCAGCAGCACCGCCTGCGGCGCATCCCGTTCGCCGGGGGCCACCGGGATGCCCACGCGATCCATCAGGCGGAACGCCTCGGCCAGGCGGACCCGGTCATCCGCCGCCAGCGCCGGCGCCGGTACCTGCGCCTCGAGCCCGCCCGCCAGCACCACTCCTGCCCACAGCCACGCCATTCGCATGATAGAGATCCCCGAAGTCGGTTTCCGCCGCGCCGGGGAGATGCGTCATGTCCGAAGTTCGTCGCGCTGACGGACGACTGACGGAAGGGGCCTCGTCAGCCTCACAGCTTGCCCCAGCATGGAACGGTCCGGGCCTCGGGCGGGGTCCGTTTGACCGCCGTTTTACCCAACTCTGACCGGCGGAGCAAATCCTAGGAGTAGTACTAGTGGTCAGGCAGCGACTTCCTCGCAAGACTAGCGCATGCCCTGCGCAGCCCGCCGGGGCGACCCTCCCGCCGACCGTGAATCGAGGCACTCCGTGAAGTTTCTCTGCAGCCGAATCTGGCACGCCCCCGACGAGCCCGACCCGTTCCTGGACGGGGCCCTCTGGTGCTTCCACACCTGGGAGCGGCGGCAGTGGCCGTGGTTCCTCCTCACCCAGGGCGACGTCCTCTACTTGCTGCACCGGGGCCTCGGCCAGATCACCTGGGAGACACGGGTGCGGCAGGTGAAGCGCTGCGCCTACACCTCGCGACGGACCGCGCTCGGCATCCTGGAGGAGTGGACCGAGGGGCGGCGGGAAAGCGGACCCTCGATCCTCAGGAGCGCCCCCTCCACCGGGTCGCTGCTGGCGTTCGAGTGCGTGCCCAAGCGGCGCCTGGCCATCCCGCGGCCCCGCTGGCTCTCCCTCCCGCGCACCGGCTGGGTGCGCGACCCGAACCTCATCGACCGCGCCCTCGCGGCGCCGGCCTCGCGCAAGATGGCGTCCTGAGGGGGGCGCGGGTACCTTGGGCGTCACCCCGCCGCCCCGCGCGGGGTGACGCCCTCGTCCCTTCGCCCCGCATGAGCCTCGAACCCATCGACGAAGTCTTCGAGCTGGCCCAGGACGGGCGCCTCGACGAGGCGCTCCACGTGCTGGACGGCGAGATCCACGAACAACCCCGGGAGGCGGAACTCCGCGCCCTCCGGGCCCTCGTGCTGCTGGATCTCGATCGTCGCGACGAGGCAGCCGAGGCGGCCAGCCTGGCGCGCGAGCTCGACCCGGAGCTGGGCTTCGCCGAGTACGCGAGCGGGCTCGTGGCCATGGCGCGCGGCGACATCGGCGAGGCCATCGGCCGCGCGGTGCGGGCGCGGCAGCTGGACCCCACCCACGCGGAATTCGTGGTGCTCGAGGCGCGCGGCCGCCTGGCGGCGGGCCAGTGGGACGAGGTGGAGCAGCTCACCTCCCTGGTGCTGAGCCACGTCCCGGACCACGAGGGGGCGGCCCTGCTGCGCACGCTGGCGCGGGAGTCGCGCCGCGGCAACCGGCCGCTGGCCCGCGAGGAGTGGGAGGCCCTGGCGACGCAGTTCCCCATGAACCCGCTGGCCCGCTCGGGCCGGGCGTGGACCCTGCTCCACGCCGGCCAGGCGCGCGATGCGCGGGCCGAGTTCGAGCAGGCGCTGGCACTCGACCCCAACTCGGAATGGGCCCGCGAGGGGCTGGTGCTCTCCCTCAAGGCGCGGGCGCCGGGCTACCGCTTCCTGCTGCGCTGGTTCATGTGGCTCGGCGGCCTGAGCCCGCGCGCGCGCATGGGCCTGGCCATCGGCGGCATCCTGGGCTACCGGGTGCTCGACAGCCTCGGCGAGCAGCAGCCGGCGCTCAAGCCGTTCCTGATCCCGGTGATGGTGGCCTACCTGGCGCTGGTCCTGGCAAGCTGGCTCGCGGACCCGCTGCTCAACGGCCTCCTGCTCCTGACCGCCGACGGCCGCCGCCTCCTCTCCCGTGACGACAAGCGGAGTGGCGTCGTGGTCTGCGCCGTCCTCGCCGTGGCGCTGGCCTTGGTGGCGGGCGGCCTGGTGGGGGGTTCGGACACGCTCCTTCTCGGTGCGCTGGCCGTGGGGATGACGAGCATCACGGCCGCCGGCGCCTATCAATGCAGCCCGGGCCCGCAGCGCCGCCTGCTGCTCGGCCTCACCGGTGTGCTGGTGCTCACCGCGCTCGTGGCGACCGCGCTCGCCTGGGAGGGGCTCACCGTGGTTGTCATCCTGGGCGTGGCCATCAGCAGCTGGCTCACCGGGCCGCTGGCGCGCCGGAGCCGCGGGGTGCCGCCCTGAGTTGGCGGGGGAGGGACAGCGAACGGCACACCACCTGCCCGACTCGAGGCGGGAGGGGGGCCCCCGGGGCGCGGGAGGCAGTGAGTGGCGGGGCGCGAGCGAGACGTCGTGGGGCGGGGGGGGCCCCCGCGCCCCCAGCGCCGCTCCGGCCACTCGGTGTGAGGTCGGCTGCCGGAGCAGCGCTCCGGCACCACGAACGGCAGCCCGAGGCCAGCTCAGATGCGCCCGAGCCCGGGTCGGCAGCGTGCCGATCCGGGCTCGATTCCTCCCTCACCTCTGTGCCTCCGTGGTCTCGGCAGCTCCTTGGCGCCGCGGCACCATCCGCCGCTCGCTGCCACCCCGGGCCCTTCGACGCCTCCCGATCCAGGTCACTCACCGACCAGATGCCGGTGGCGCGCATCACGCCGAGCTTGGCGCGGTCCCGGGCGTGGCGGGCGCCGCGGACCTGGAGGCGGACGGTCATCTCGTTGCCCTGCACCCGGGTGTCGAGCGAATCCACCTTGGCACCCGACTCCCGGACGATCTCGTGGATCCGGTCCAGGTACCCCTCGTCCGGCTGCAGCCGGAGCGACATGCGGCTCGTCCCGGCGCGGAGGTCGAGGTACCGCTCGAGCCGCCCGAGGACATGGAGCACCAGCAGGGTGAGCAGCGTGGCGCCCGCCGCTTCCATCTCCCATCCCGCGCCCACGGCCGTCCCGATGGCCGCCACGAGCCAGATGGTGGCGGCCGTGGTGAGGCCCGAGACGCCCCCCTTGCCGCGCATGATGGTGCCCGCGCCGAGGAAACCCACCCCCGTGACGATCTGCGCCGCCACCCGCGAGTGATCGCCGTTGGTGGACTCCGCCGTCAGCACGATCGACAGCTCGGTGAACAGGCACGCCCCGATGCAGATGAGCGTGTTGGTCCGCAGCCCCGCCGGCTTGGCCATCAGCTCCCGCTCGAGTCCCACGGCCGCCCCGAGCACCGTGGCCACGAGGAGGCTGCCGAGCAGGTCGAGGTGCAGCGCCGAGACGATGTCAGCCCAGGTCATGGCAGCTCCAGGAAACGGGACCGCAGGAGGTGGTGCCGGCCAACGGACCACGCCTAGTCACCCCTAACATCTCTCCCTACCGCCGAGGCCGGGCGGCCGTGGCGCCTCCCCGGGGCGGTGGGGTTGGCGGGGCGTGGCCACCGCCCCGGGGAGGCGTCATGGCCGCACGCGCCGAGCCCAGCAATCGGCCCGCAGAGATTCGCACCAACCAGCTCAGCGAAGGACCCCCGCCAGCATCCCTCGCGCCTCCTCCACGATCCGCCCCAGGTGCGCCGCGTCCCGGAAGCTCTCCGCGTAGAGCTTGTACACGTTCTCCGTCCCCGACGGCCGCGCCGCGAACCAGCCCTCGGCCGTGGTCACCTTGAGCCCGCCGATGGCCGCCCCATTTCCCGGCGCCGCGGTGAGCTTGGCGGTGATCGCATCACCGGCGAGCGTGCCCGCCGTGATCGCGGCCGGCACCAGCCGCTTGAACCCCGCCTTCTCCGCGGCCGTGCAGGGCGTGTCGATCCGCGTGTACGCCGGCGCGCCGAGCTCCCCCGTCAGGCGGCGATAGTGCACGCCGGGATCGTCGCCCGTGACGGCGGTGATCTCGGCCGCGAGCAGGCAGAGCAGCAGGCCGTCCTTGTCGGTGGTCCACACGCGGCCGTCCTGCTGCAGGAAGCTCGCCCCCGCGCTCTCCTCGCCACCGAAGCAGACGCTGCCGTCGAAGAGCCCCGGCGTGAACCACTTGAAGCCGACGGGCACCTCGAGCAACCGCCGCCCGTGCCGGGCCACCACCCGGTCAATGAGCGCGCTCGACACCAGCGTCTTCCCCACCGCCGCCCGCGGGGACCAGCCCGGCCGGTGCAGCAGCAGGTAGTCGATGGCCACCGCCAGGTAGTGGTTGGGGTTGAGGAGGCCGGCGGAAGGCGTCACGATCCCGTGCCGGTCGGCGTCGGGGTCACTGCCGAAGGCCACGGCGAACCGGTCCCGGAGGGCTACCAGCCCCGCCATGGCCTGCGGGCTGGAGCAGTCCATGCGGATCTTGCCGTCGTGGTCCAGCGTCATGAAGCCGAAGGTGGGGTCCACGCGATCGTTCACCACCGTGAGGTCGAGCCCGAAGCGCTCGGCGATGCGGGGCCAGTACGCCAGCGATGAGCCGCCGAGCGGGTCCACACCGAGGCGGACCTTGGCGGCGCGGACCGCGCCGAGGTCCAGCGCGCCCGCCAGCTCCTCGACGTACGGGCCCAGGAAGTCCTCCTGCCGAGTGGTGCCGGCGGCCAGCGCGGAGGCGTAGGCCACTCTGGCCACGCCGCGATTGCCCTCGCGGAGCAGCACGTTGGCGCGTTCCTGGATCCAGCCGGTGGCGTCGGTGTCGGCGGGGCCGCCGTTGGGCGGGTTGTACTTGAAGCCGCCGTCGCGCGGCGGGTTGTGCGACGGCGTGATGATGATCCCGTCCGCGCGGGGCCCCGTGGGATGCGCCGCATTCCAGCGCAGGATGGCGCGCGAGACCGACGGCGTCGGCGTGTACCCGCCCCCCGCCTGGATCACCACCGTGACGCCGTTGGCCGCCAGCACCTCGAGCGCCGTGCGCTCCGCCGGCCCCGATGCCGCGTGCGTGTCCTTCCCGACGTAGAGCGGCCCCGTGATCCCCTGCCCCGCGCGATACTCCACGATGGCCTGGGTGGTGGCCAGGATATGGGCCTCGGTGAAGGTCCCATCGAGCGGGGAACCGCGGTGGCCGCTGGTCCCGAAGCTCACCAGCTCCCCCGGCTGCCCAACGTCCGGGGTGCGCTCGGCGTATGCCCGCTCGAGCGCGGCGACATCAATGAGCTGGTCGGCCGGGGCCGGCTGGCCGGCGAGGGGGTGCATGCATCCTCCAGGTTGCCGCTCATTCTACGCCCGGCCGGGCCCCGGCGCCACGCGGCCGGGCTGGCCCCGGACGGGCAAACGCGACAGATTCTCGCCCGGATCTCCCTTTCCCCCAGCCCCGGTTGCCCGATGCCCGATATTGCCGCGCTCCATCCCCAGGTGGTTCACTTCGTCGTCGCCCTCGGCCTCGTGGGCGTGCTGTTCCGGATCGTCTCGCTGACGGGCAAGGCGGCGTGGACCAGCCCCGCGGCGGCCGCGCTCCTCATCCTGGCGGCCGGCGCCAGCGTCGTGGCCACCGAGTCGGGCGAGCAGGCGCATGGCATCCCCGAGCGCATCCCCGGCGCGCGCGAGGTGGTGCACGAGCACGAGGAGGCGGGCGAGATGGCGCGGAACCTCCTCGTCCTCCTCGCCCTCGTCGAGGTGGCCGGCGTGGCCCTGGCCCGGAGCGACAAGGCGAAGTTCCTGCGCATGGGTTCCGCGGCCGTGGGCCTCGTCGCCTGCTTCTACCTCTACGAGGCGGGCGAGCACGGCGGGGAGCTGGTCTATTCGTACGCCGGCGGCGTCGGCACCCGCTCGGGCAACCCGGAGCACGTGACCCGTCTCCTCGTGGCCGGCCTCTACCAGCAGGCCCGCACCAAGCGTCAGGCCGGCGACAGCGCCGAGGCCGCACGACTCATCGACGAACTGGCCCGCCAGCGCCCGGGCGATGCCGCCATCCAGCTCCTGCAGGCGGAGTCCGCGCTCCGCGACCGGAAGGACCCGGCCACCGCCCTCACCCTCCTCGCGGCGATCACCCCCTCCGACCGCGATCGCTTCGCCAAGATCCGCGTGGGCCTGCTCCGGGTGGACGCGTACCTCGCCGCCGGCTTCCGCGACTCGGCCCAGGCCACGCTGGCGCCGCTGGCGCAGGAGTTCCCCGACGCGCCGTGGCTCAAGGAGGCGCAGGCCAAGCTGCAGTAGGACGCCACGGCCCGGCCGGGCCGCTGCGGGGATTGCGCGAATGCCGGTCACTCTCGATCATGAGGGGGCGCCGCCCGTCCGGGTGGCGCCCCCTCCCTGCCTTCGAGTCCCATGAGTGACGTTTCCCCGAGTCCTGCCTGGCCGGCCCCGGGCCTCGAGCGCGAGGTGCCGCCGACCGCCCCGGCGCCGCCCCGCAGCACGGGGCTGCCGGGGGACCTGCTGGACATGGTGGTGGACAACTCGCCGGACTGGATCTTCGCCAAGGACGCCGCGCATCGCTTCCTGTTCGTGAACCGCGCCTTCGCGCGGGCGCACGACACCACCCCGGCCGCCATGCTGGGCCGGCTCGACGCCGACTTCTGGCCGGCCGGCTGGACCGAGGACCATCCCGCCACCGGCCACGTTGGCTTCCACTCGGACGACCGCCGGGTCCTGGCCGGGGAGACCATCCGTCGCACCTACAGCCTGCCGGTGCCGGCCACCGGCGAGGCGGCCACGTACGAGGTGGTGAAGCGCCCCCTCCGGGACGCCCAGGGGGGCGTGCGCGGGGTGCTCTGCTACGCCCGGGACCTCACCCCCCACCAGCGCGCCGAGGCGGCGCTGCGCGAGAGCGAGGCCCGCTTCCGCGCGGTGGTGGGCAACATCCCCGGGATCGTGTATCGCTGCGAGGTGGAGAGTCCCTATCGGGAGCTGTACGTGTCGCCGGGGATCGAGGAGCTGACGGGCTGGCCGGTGGCCGAGTACCTGGCCAGTGGCGTCACCATCATTCCGGACGAGGACCGGCCCGCCGTCATCCGTGCCGTGGCCGCCGCCGTGGCCACCCGCAGTCCCTACCAGGTCCGCTACCGGATCCGCCGCCGCAACGGGGAGTTCCGCTGGGTGGAGGACCATGGACGCGCCTCCTATGACGATTCCGGCACGGCGCGCTGGCTGGATGGCGTGATCATCGACGTCACCCACACCGTGACCGCCGAGGATGCCGCGCGCGAGGCGGAGGAGCGCTTCCGGAACCTCGTGGACAACGTCCCGGGCGTGGTCTATCGCGCCGAGGTGGCGTTCCCGTGGCGCGACATCTTCCTCTCGGACGGCGTGGAGCGCCTGACCGGGTTCCCCACGAGCCGCCTGCTGGGGCCGGCGGGCCAGGGGTACGGCGAGCTGATCCTGGCGGAGGACCGGGAGGGGGTGGTGGCGGCCGTGGAGGCGGCGGTGCGCGCCCGCACGCCCTTTGCCATCCGCTACCGGCTGCGCCGGGCGGACGGCGGGATCCGCTGGGTGGAGGAGCAGGGCGTGGCGCACTACGACGCGGACGGCCGCGCCCTCTGGCTGGACGGCGTCATCACCGACGTCACCGCGCGCCGGGAGGCCGAGGCCGCGCTGCACCAGAGCGAGGCCCGGCTCCGCACCATCATCGACCACAACCCCGACTGCGTGGCGCTGCTCGACCGGCACGGCGCGCTGCTCGACATGAACCCGGCGGGCCTGGCCCTGGTCGAGGCGCCCTCGCTGGAGGCGGTGGTGGGCCGCTCGATCTGCGGCATGCTCGAGCCCACCAACCTGTCCGGCATCACCGCGGACCTCGCCGCAGTCTTCCAGGGCGAGACCCGCCGTTTCCTCAGCGAGATCACCGCCCTGCAGGGGACCCGCAAGGTGATCGAGTCCACCATGGTCCCGCTGTGGGAGGACGCCGAGCGCCGCACGGTGCGCGCCGCGCTGCTCGTCACCCAGGACATCACCGAGCGGCGGCGGCTCGAGCTGCAGCTCCGCCAGGCGCAGAAGATGGAGGCGCTCGGCACCCTGGCCGGCGGCATCGCGCACGACTTCAACAACATCCTGGCCGCCGTCATCGGCCACACCGAGCTGCTGCGGCCCCTGCTGCCGGCGGGCGCGGAGGGGCAGGAGCACCTGCGCGGGATCCTCACCGCGGGCCAGCGGGCGCGCGACCTGATCCAGCAGATCCTCACCTTCAGCCGCGGCCGCGAACCCGAGCGGGTCCCCGTGGCGGTGGCCGAGATGCTCGCCGAGGCGCTCCGGCTGCTGCGGCCCTCCACCCCGGCCACCGTGGAGCTGGTGCTCCCTCCCGTCCCCGCCGACCTCGCCATCCTGGCCGACCCGACGCAGGTGCAGCAGGTGCTGCTCAACCTCTGCGGCAACGCGGCGCAGGCCATGCCGGGCGGCCACGGCCGGATCACCATCGCCGCCGAGCACGTGGAGCTGGCGGATGCCGCCGCCGGCCATCCCGAGCTGCCGCCCGGCCGCTACGTCCGCCTGGTGGTTGCCGACACCGGGAGCGGCATGAGCCCCGAGGTGCTGGAGCGGATCTTCGACCCGTTCTACACCACCAAGGCGCCGGGGGCGGGCACCGGACTCGGCCTCGCGGTGGTGCACGGCATCATGGTGGCCAATGGCGGGGCGGTGATGGTGCGGAGCACCCCCGGCCAGGGTTCGGCCTTCCACCTCTACTTCCCGCGCGCCGAGCTCCCCGCCGGCGCCCGTCCGCGCCAGTCGGGCCCCACCCGCGCCGTGCCCCCGGGTGAGGGGCAACGCATCCTCGTGGTGGATGACGAGCCGCCGCTCGTCGCCATTGCGTGCCGGGCGCTCGAGCGCCGCGGCTGGCGCGCCAGCGGCCACACCCGGCCCGCCGACGCGCTGGCCGCGCTCCGTGCCGCGCCCGGCGAGGTGGACCTGGTGCTCTGCGACCTCACCATGCCCCAGCTCTCCGGCCTCGACCTGGCCCGCGAGGTCCGGGCCCTCCGCCCTGACCTGCCGATCCTGCTCATGACCGGCTACGCCGGTGCCGTGGACCCGGCGGAACTGGCCGGGCTCGGCATCCTCGAGCTGGTGGAGAAGCCCTTCATGGCCGCGCACCTCGTGGAGGTGATCGCGCGGCACCTGCCCCGGCCCGGCACCCCCGCCCCCGCCTGACCCGCGCCCCGCGCTCCCGGCTACCGTGGCCCGTGATCGCGCAGGTCACGGGGCCGCTGCTGTGCCTCCTCGCCATCCAGCTCGCGCCGGCGAGCCTCGACCCGGCCGCGCGGCGCACCCTCGGCGCGGGGCTCTGGATGGTCACCTGGTGGATCACCGAGTGCGTGCCGATCCTCGCCACCTCGCTCCTGCCGCTGGCCCTCTTCCCGCTCCTCGGCATCGCCTCGAGCAAGGCGGCGGCGGCGCCGTACGCCAACGACCTCGTCTTCCTCTTCCTGGCGGGCTTCCTGCTGGCGGCGGCGCTGGAGAAGTGGGAGAGCCACGCGCGCGTGGCCTACCGCCTGGTGCTGCTGGTGGGGCTCTCGGGCCGGCGGGTGGTGCTCGGCGTCATGCTGGCGACGGGCGCCATCTCCATGTGGATCTCCAACACCGCCACCGCCGCCATGATGTATCCCATCGCCGTGGCCATCGGCGGCCTCTTTGCCCGGGACCCGAAGGGGGACAACGCCCGCGCCGCCCTCATGCTCGGCGTGGCCTACGCCGCGTCCATCGGCGGCATGGCCACGGTCATCGGCTCACCGCCCAACCTGGTGGTGGCGGCGGCGCTGCGCGAGCTGGCGCACACGCCCGTCAGCTTCATGCAGTTCGCGGCCCTGGGCTTCCCCCTCACGGTGGTGCTGCTGCCGCTCTGCTGGCTGCTGCTGGTGTTCGTCACCTTCCGCGGCCAGCCCACCCTGGCCGGCGACGCCGGCGCCATGCTGCGCGAGCGGCTCGCGGCCCTGGGCCCCGTGCGGGGCGGCGAACGGCGGGTGCTCATCATCTTCACCCTCACCGCGCTCGCCTGGGTGCTGCGCGAGCGGAAGGACCTGGGCGGCGTCATGTTCCCCGGCCTCGTGGACCTGGCCCCCGGCCTCTCCGATGCCGCCATCGGGGTGGCGGCCGCCATCCTCCTCTTCCTGCTGCCGGGACGCGCCAAGGACGGCACCAGCGAGCCGCTCCTCACCTGGCGCGAGGCGCGGAAGATCCCCTGGGACGTGCTCTTCTTCTTTGGCGGCGGGCTCTCGCTGGCGCAAGTCATGGAGGCGCAGGGCCTCACCACCTGGTTCGGCACCGGCCTGTCGCACCTGCAGGGGCTGCCGCCCGCCGTCATCTACCTCGGCGTGGCGATCACGGTGCTGGTCCTGAGCGAGCTGGCGTCCAACCTGGCCGTGGCCACCATGGTGATGCCCGTGGCCGCGGCGCTCGGCACCTCGGTGGGCCTCCCGCCGGCGCTGGTCATGCTCGTGGCCGGATTTGCGGCCAGCACCGGCTTTGCCCTGCCGATTGCCACGCCGCCCAACACCATCGTCTTCGGCTCGGGGATGGTGACGGTGCGGCAGATGATGCGGGCCGGGCTCCTGCTGGACCTGGTCTCCGTGTTCGTCATCGCCGCCGTGGTGGCCTGGCTCGGCCCGCTCGTCCTCGGCGGCTGAGGCGACGCCTCACTCTTACCGGCCCCACGGACGGTCGGTATCTTGGGTGCCACCCCGGACCCCTGCAGCCGCTTCCCGGAGACCTGATGACCGCCCCGGATACGACCCCGACCCGCCGCCCCCAGGACGACGAGCTCGACTACTACGGGCTGACCCATCAGGGCCTGGTGCGGAAGGTGAACCAGGACCACTTCGTCGTGGGCGTGCTGCGGAAGCACCTCGACATCGCCTTCACCTCGCTGCCCGAGCTGGAGCAGAAGCGGATCGGCGACCAGCGCCTCGCCTCCATCGCCATGGTGGCCGACGGCGTGGGCGGCGGCAACAAGGGTGAGGAAGCCAGCCGCCTCGCCCTCGAGCACGCCACGGCCTACATCGGCCACTCGCTCCGCGTCTACTACGGCGCCCCCGTCACCGAGGCCGACTTCATGGAGGCCCTCCAGGACGCCGCCATGGACTGCCACGCCGAGGTGGTCAAGCGCGCCAAGGAAGACCCGGACCTCGAGGGCATGGCCACCACGCTCACGCTCTGGCTCGGCGTGTGGCCCTGGGTGTACCTGGTGCAGGTGGGCGACTCCCGCTGCTACCTCTACAAGGACGGCACCCTCTCGCAGGTCACCCGCGACCAGACCATGGCCGAGGACATGATCGCCGAGGGGGTCTTCACCCGGTCGCAGGCGCTCAAGACCCGCTGGGCGCACGTCCTCTCCAGCTCCATCGGCGGCAGCCAGACCGTGCCCGTGGTCTCCCGTATCCCGGCCGCCTGGGGCAACATCTACCTCCTCTGCAGCGACGGCCTCACCAAGCACGTCACCGACGAGCAGATCAAGGAGGTCCTGTCGAGCCTCACCTCCTCGCGGGACGCCTGCGAGCGCCTGCTCCAGATGGCGCTCGACGGCGGGGGCAGCGACAACATCACCATCATCATCGGGCGGACCGTGCGGAAGGACTGACCCGGATGGACGGGTGCCGGGGAGGGGCTGCACGTGAAAAAGCGGGGCTCGTCCTGGGACGAGCCCCGCGCTGTTGCGGTGAGACCGCCGCCCGCCCTCAGGCCCCGCCGAGCCGCAGCCGCTTCACGCCGAGGTAGATCGGGTAGCTGAGCGCCAGCAGCACCAGCGCCTTCACGCTGTTGGCCTTGTCGCCGATGACGGCGCCCACCAGGAACGCGATCGACGCCACCAGGACCAGCGCCGGCGTGAACGGGTAGAACGGCACCTTGAACGGCCGCGGCGTGTCCGGCTCCTTCCTCCGCAGCGCGAACACCGACAGGAACGACAGCGCGTAGTTGGCCACGAAGAAGAACGCCACGATGGCCAGCACCGTGTTGTAGCTGTCGGTGAGGATGAAGGCGAGCCCGATCCCGATGCTCGCCCAGTGCGCGCCCACCGGCGTGCCGCCGGCATTCACGCTGCGCAGCGCGCGCGGCAGGAGCCCGTCCTCCGCCATGGCGAAGGCCGGCCGCGAGGCCATGAGCATGATGGCGTTGAGCCCGCTGAGCACCGACACCAGGATCAGGCTGCGCACCAGCGTGTCGCTCTGGGCGCCGAAGATGGCGCGGCCCACCGTCGAGGCCACGAACGGGTCCCCCGCCATCCGCGCCACGCCGAGGACGCGGACGAACGTCACGTTGATGAGGAGGTAGATCGCGATCACCAGCAGCAGCCCGCTCACCATGGAGCGCGGGATGTCGCGGCCCGGGTTCTTGATCTCGCCGCCGAAGTAGAGGGGGCCGGTCCAGCCGTCATAGGTGTAGATGACGGCCTGCAGCGCCACGATGACGGCGCTGAACAGTGCGGCGCCCTGCAGCGTGGGCACCACGGGCGCCGGGGGCAGTTCGGGCACCGCCAGCAGCAGGCCCGCCGCAATGAGCGCGGCGAAGAGCAGCGCCTTGAGCGCGCTCAGCACCTGCTGGGCCGCGTCGCTCGTCTTCATGCTGCGCCAGTTGAGGAGCCCCACGAGCACCATCACCCCGCACCCGATGGCCACCCGGTACGGCTCGAGCGCCGGCACGAAGGGCACCAGGTACTCGGCGAACACCATCGACACGAACGAGCCGCTCGCCGCCGTCGAGATCCAGTCGCTCCAGCCCACCACGAAGCCGGGATAGGGCCCGAGCCCCCGCCGCACGAAGACGTACTGCCCGCCGGAGCTGGCCACCATCGCCCCGGGCTCGGCCATGGTGATGGCGCCGAGCAGCGCGTAGAGCCCGCCGGCCACCCACACGCCGAGGAACAGCCCCGTGTCCGGCAGGCTCTTCGCCACGTCGCCCGGGGTCCGGAGGATGCCCACCACGATGGTATTGCCGAGCAGCACGGCGAGGCCGAAGGCCATGCCGAGCATCTGGAGCAGCTTCCCGGGCATAGGGGCTCTGGAAGGAGAGAGGCCCCCGGCGGGATGCCGGGGGCCGGGGCACCGCGCTACAGGGTCCAGCCGCGCCGGTAGGTGGGCAGGAGCCACTCGTCCGGCACCTTCATGTTGGTCGGCGTCACCGTGGCCGCGTCGATGTCGAGCGGCCGGCCCGCGCGCACCGCCAGGCAGCCCAGCAGCACCATGCGGGTGAGCGGGCCCGCGTGCCCGTCGAAGGTGCTCTTGGGCTGGGTGCCCGCGCGGATGGCCGCGAGCCACTCCTTGTACACGCCCGGCGAGCGCTCGTACTTCACCGGCAGCGGGTTGGCCTTGAGCTCGGCGTCCCGGGCGGGATCGAGATGGCGCGGGTTGTCGCCGTACATGCCGGCCAGGATGGCGCCCGTGTCCCCCACCCACATCTGGCCGCCGATCTCCTCGGGGGGCCAGCTCATGTTGTCAGGCAGCCCGTCGGGACGCGGCGGCCAGAGGCCGCCGTCGCGCCAGTAGACGGTGATGGGGCCGCGGCCGCCCCGGGCCGGGAACTCGTACGTGACGCGCGAGGTCTTCGGCGCCGTCTCGGCATAGAGCTTGGAGGTCTCGGGCGTGACGCGCGTGGGCAGGCCGAGGTCAAACGCCCAGAACGCCGCGTCCATGCCGTGGCAGGCCATGTCGCCGAGCGCGCCGGTGCCGAAGTCCCACCAGCCGCGCCAGTTGAAGGGCGCGTAGGCCGGGCTGTAGGGCCGCTCCGGCGCGGGGCCGAGCCACAGGTTCCAGTCCATCGTGGGGGGCACGTTGTGCGCCTGCGTGGGCCGGTCCAGGCCCTGCGGCCAGATGGGCCGGTTGGTCCAGTAGTGCACCTCGCGCACGGTGCCGATGACACCGGCCTCCACCCACTCGCGCATGATGCGCATGCCGTCGCCGGTGTGGCCCTGGTTGCCCATCTGGGTCGCCTGCTTGGGGCGGCGCGCGGCCTCGGCCATCAGCGCCTTCACCTCGCCCAGCGTGCGGGCCAGCGGCTTCTGGCAGTAGACGTGCTTGCCCGCCTTGAGCGCGAGCATGGCGGCGGGCGCGTGGCTGTGGTCGGGCGTCGAGACCGTGACCGCGTCGATGTTCCTCGCTTCCTTCTCCAGCATCTCGCGGTAGTCGCGGTAGCGGCGCGCCTTCGGGTAGCTCCGGAACGCATCCTCGGCCGCCTGCCAGTCCACGTCGGCGAAGGCCACGAGGTTCTCGCCCTCGACCCCGCGCACGTCGTTCCGCCCCATCCCCCCGACACCGATGCAGGCGATGTTGATCGTGTCACTCGGCGCCCGGTACCCGCGCCCGAGCACGTGCCGCGGCACGATGTGGAAGGCGCCGAGCGCCCCCGCCGTCCCCGCCACGAACTCCCGCCGGCTTACGTCACGCTTTGCCATGGTCCCTTCGGTTGATTCAGATGGGTGAGATTCGGGCTGGGGCACTGGTTCGCCGCCCGCCGGGATTGCCAAGGACCTCAGGGCTTCAGTGTGACTCACCCACGCAGAGCCCCAGATGCCGTTGAGGGTGTCCATCAGGTCTGGTCACCGTTCATGACGGAGCGCGGAGCTTCCCCAATTTCCCGGACTCCCCCGCGCCCTCCGTCCTCGGCGCCTCTGCGTTGAGCGCGCATCCGCGTCCCTGCGATGCCGGCCGCCGCCCGCGCTACGCCGCCCTGGCCGCCGACTCGCGCGGGCGGAAGAGCACCGCGAAGATGAGGAAGATGACCGCCGCCATCGCGGCCGGATGCAGCCAGATGGCGTGCCAGTCGTGCCCGCCGTCCCGCACGAAGCGCTGGACCACGAACCCCGAGAGCGCGCTGCCGATGAGGTACCCGACGCCCTGCGTGATGAACGTGAGGAAGCCCTGGGCCGCCGCGCGGATCTTGAGGCCCGCCTGCTTGTCCACGTAGATCTGCCCGGTGACGAAGAAGAAGTCGTAGCACACGCCGTGGAGCAGGATGCCCGCATAGAGCATCCAGGCGCCCGGGCCCACATTGCCGTAGGCAAAGAGCACGTAGCGGAGCGCCCACGCCAGCATGCCCACCAGCAGCACGATCCGCGTCCCGAAGCGCACCAGCAGCACCGGCAGCGCCAGCATGAACACGATCTCCGACACCTGCCCCAGCGCCATCTTGCTGGTCGGCGCCACCATCCCCGCCTCGGTGAGGAAGAGGTTGGTGAAGGCATAGTAGAACTGGAGCGGGATGCAGAGCAGGAACGACCCCACCACGAACGTGGCGAACGACCGGTCCTTCATCAGCGCCAGCGCATCCAGCCCCAGCACGTCTCGGATGCCGAGCGGCTTGCCCGCGGCGTGCGGGGGCGTGTCGGGGAGCAGCAGCGAGCCGAGCCCGAAGAGGAGCCCGGCGCCCGCGGCGAGGCGCATCGGCACCGCCGTGGCCTCGAGGCCGAGCTGCCCCACCACCACGCCCGCCACGATCCACCCGATGGTGCCGAGCACCCGCACCACCGGGAACTCGCTCGCCGGGTCCTTCATGTTGTCGAAGGCCAGGCTGTTGGTGAGCGCCAGCGTCGGCGCGTAGCACAGCGAGTAGCCGATCAGCACCGGGTAGAACGTGGCGAACGTCGGCTCGTTGCTGGCCCAGTAGAGGAGCACCGCCCCGGCCGTGTGCAGGATCGCCAGGATCTTCTGCGTGGCGAAGAACCGGTCCGCGATCATCCCCACGAAGAACGGCGCCACGATGGCGCCGATGGCCATGGCCCCGTACGCCGCGCCGATCTGGGGCCCGTCGAACCCGAGCGTGGTCCCGAGGTACGTGCCGAGCGGCACGAACCACGCCCCCCAGATGAAGTACTGGAGGAACATCATGGCCGAGAGCTTGAAGCGGAGCATGGGCGGGGGTCCCGGGGTCAGGGAAGGGGACGGAGCTTGATGTTGCGGTAGGCCACCCAGTCACCGTGGTTCTGCAGCACGATGTGGCCGCGCTTGGCGCGCCCATACGCCGGCCACTGGGAGAACTTGCTGGCCCGCACCTTGGTCTCCCAGTCGGCGCTCTGCAGCTCGTACTCCACCACCTTCACGCCGTTCAGCCAGTGTTCCACGCGGGGCCAGCGAAGCACGATCTTCACCTGGTTCCACTCGCCCGCCGGCTTCACGATCCCCGCCGGCGCCGCGTAGAGCCCGTAGTCGGAGCCCGCCGAGGTGAGGCGGTTGCCGCCGTCCTGGTGCCCGGCGTCGTCCAGCACCTGCATCTCGGGGCCGCTGAAGTAGGTCTCCTCGTTGTCCTCGGTGACGAGGTACATGACCCCGCTGTTCCCGCCCGGGGCGAGCTTCCACTCCAGCGCCAGCTCGAAGTTGCCGTATTCCTTCTCGGTGATCAGGTCCGGCCCCTCCGCCGCCCGCACGATCGTCCCGCCCTCCACCCGCCACGCGCGGGCCATGCCCGTGGGCTCGCGGAACCCGCGCCAGCCGGCGAGCGTGCTCCCGTCGAAGAGGAGCGTCCAGCCGTCCTGCTGTTCCGCGCGGGAGAGTGCGTTGGGGGAGGCGGCCGGCGACACCGGCGCAGGCGACGAGGAGCAGGCGCTCACGGCCACGAGCAGGGCCAGGAGGGCCCCTCGGCCGCGGGTGGGGCAGGACATGACGGACTCACTGGCAGGAGGAAGAAGACCCAAGGATACGTTTCCGACTCGGGCGGGGGAAGATGCGTCGCTGGACGCTCGCGCGGCCGCGGGGTAGCTTGGCCACATGCACCACAATCCGCCTGCCCCCCGGCATCGCGCCGCCCTCTCCCGGCGGCAGTTCCTGGCGGCCACTGCCGCCGCCACCGTGCCCCTCGCCTTCCCGCGCATGCCTTCGCGCCCCGTTGGCCCGACCCCCCTCGGCGTCCAGCTCTACGCCGTCCGCGATGCCTACCGGGCCGACCCGGCCGGCACCCTCACCGCGCTGGCCCAGATGGGCTACCGCGAGGTCGAGTTCTACGACGGCATCTACGACGCCGACATGGGCGAGAAACGCGCCCTCCTCGACCAGCTCGGCCTCACCTCGCCGAGCGGCCACATGGGCATCCAGCGCCTCGAGCGCGATCCCGGCCGCGCCATCTACGTGGCGAAGCAGCTGGGCCACCGCTACGCCATCGTCCCGTCGCTCGACGTGAAGGCCACGCCCGGGGCTTACACCGACCTCGCCGCGCGCCTCAAGCGCCTGGCACCCGGCTTCGCGCGCGCCGGCATCAAGCTCGGCTACCACAACCACGACTACGACCTCCGCCCCCTCGAGGACGGCCGCACCGGCCTCCAGATCCTCCTCGAGGCGCTCCCCGCCGACGTCTTCGCCATGGAGCTGGACCTCTTCTGGGCCAAGGCCGGCGGCGGGGGCGACATCACCCGCTTCTTCCGCCAGTACCCCGACCACTTCCGCCTGGTGCACATCAAGGACATGGGCGCGGACGGCAAGCAGGTCAACGTCGGGGCCGGCGTCCTGGACTGGCCCGCGCTCCTCGCCGCCGCGCGCGCCGGTGGCGTCGAGCACTGGTACGCCGAGATCGACGACACCACCGACCCGCTCGGGTTTGCCCGCGCCAGCTACCAGTACCTGAACTCCATCAGCTGGTAGCCGGCCGGCGCGCATGGCCCGTTTCTCCCCCGTCCGCTTCCCGCCCGGCTTCTTCGACCTCCCGGCCGACGCCGGCGAGTCCCTGCCGCTCGACGTCATCGCGGCGTGGACCCGGAGCCCCCAGACCCAGGCCGCGGCCCACGACCTGCTCGGGCCGTTCACGCTCCGCGGCACCATCGTGGCCAGCGACACCGCCGGCCTCACGCGGCTGTCGCAGGAGCGCTCGCTCATCGAGATCCTGGCCATGGTGAGCCGCCCCAAGGAGCTGGTGCACGCCTACGGCAAGGCGCTGGGGGGCCAGCCCATCGGCACCTGGGCGGCGGACAACACGCTCATGTTCTATCCCGACGGCGTGTCGCCCGACCACCTGGTGAGCGCCCTCCTCACCCTGCAGGACCGCATCGCCGCCGAGTGCGAGGTGGGCATCGGGCTGGCCGTGCATTGCGGCACCTTCTACGAGCTGGGCCGCGGCATCCACGGCCCCGACGCCGACCGGGTGGAGCTGCTGGCCGAGGACTACACCGAGGCGGGCGAGCTGGTGGTCACGGACCGCGTCGCGGCGGGGATGGGCCAGTCGGCTGCATTCGACAAGGTCCAGCGCGCCGACCTGGCGTTCCGCTTCGGCACCGTCTACCGCGTCACCGGCGGCCCCCGCGCCGAGGGCATCGCCGCGAGCGACTTCCGCTACCCGCTCCCCTTCACCGACGAGTTCTACACCGGCCTGGCCCAGTTCCAGCGCACCCGCCGCACCTCGGTGGTCCCGCGCCCGGCCTACAAGGAAGTGGCCATGGTGGTGGTGGAGCGCGAGCAGGAGGAGCGGGACATCCCCGAGGTGGCCGCGCTCAACGACCTGGCCCTCGCCGCCGCCGTGAAGCGGCTCGGCACGGCGCTCCTCGAGGAGGTGCCCGGCACCGAGATCAAGACCACGGGCCGCAGCAGCCTCTACGCCTTCGACCAGGCCCGCCACGCCCTCGACTTCGCGCGGAAGCTCCGCGCCACCTTCGCCGAGCAGGCCGTGGCCCTGGCCATCGGCATCGACACCGGGCGGGTGCTCGTCTTCGAGCTCGGCCCCGGCGCGCGCGACGTGGCGGGCTCCCCCGTGAACGTGGCGTCCAAGCTGGCGCAGGACCTCGGCAGCTTCGGCACCATCCAGCTCACGGCCGAGGCGGCGCGTCAGGCGGGCCTGCCGGCCGTCGCCGCCACGCACGCCGTCACGGTGGCCGGGGTCACGCTCGAGGTCGTGACCGTCTGAGCGGCCGGGCCGCCCGTGGTCGGTGAATCCCGGCCTTTCGCCCCCTCGTATCGGAGCTTCCCCCAACCCGCCAGGTGCCCATGCCGCGTCCGGTCCACTTCGAGATCCACGCCTCCGATCCTGCGCGTGCCATGCGCTTCTACACCGACCTCCTCGGCTGGAGCTTCACCCGCTGGGAAGGACCGATGGAATACTGGCTGATCAAGACCGGGACGGAGGGCCCCGGGATCGACGGGGGCCTGGTCAAGCGGATGGGCACCCCCCCGGTCGACGGCGCGGCCGTCAACGCCTGGGTCTGCACCGTGGACGTGCCCTCGGTGGACGAGACCCTCGGGCGCCTCACCCAGCTCGGTGGCACCCTGGCACTGCCCAAGATGCCCATCCCCGGGATCGGCTGGCTGGCCTATGGGAAGGACCCGGAAGGCAATCTCTGGGGCTTCATGCAGATGGACCCGACGGTGGCCTGACGCGGGAACCCGGACCGGGCGAGATTGCTACACAGGGGGCCGGGGCCACCACCCGGCCCCTCACCGTCTCCACCCGCAAGGACTTCTTCATGACCATCGTCGCCGTCACCGGGGCCACCGGCAACGTCGGCCGCCCCCTCGCCCTGGAACTGCGCCGCCGCGGCATCGCCGTGCGCGCCCTGGGCCGCTCCGCCGAACGCCTGCGCCCGCTCGCGGACGCCGGCGCTGATCCCCTGGTGGGGGATCTCGCCGACCCCCGCTTCCTCGCCCAGGCCTTCCGGGGCGCGGATGCCATCTTCGCCATGATCCCGCCGGAGTACGGCCACCCCGACCCCACCTCGCGCGCCCGGGGGATCGTGGCGGCCATCGCCGCCGGCGCGCAGGTGGCGCGGGTGCGGCACGCGGTGTCGCTGTCGAGCGTGGGCGCGGACCTGCCGGCGGGGAACGGACCCATCGCCTGGCTGCACGAGCTGGAGCGGCGCCTGGACCAGGTGCCCGGGCTCCACACCACGCACCTGCGGCCGGGCTACTTCTTCGAGAATCACCTGGGCAGCATCGGCGTCATCAAGGCCTTCGGGAAGCTGGCCGGCGGCTTCCAGCCGGGCGTGGCCCTCCCGATGACGGCCACCGCCGACATCGCGGCCGCCGCCGCCGTCCGCCTGGGCGACCTCGGCTGGAGCGGCCACCACGTGCAGGAGCTGCAGGGCCCGCGGGACTACACCTTCCCCCAGGTGGCCGGCATCCTCGGGGCGGCCATCGGGCGGCCCACGCTGGGCTACGAGGCCCTGGGCCTCGACGCGGTGGCGGCGGCGCTGCAGGGGGCCGGGTTCAGCCCCGGGATGGCGGGCCTCTTCGCGGAGATGATCGACGGCTTCAACACCGGCCGCCTCGCGATGCGGACCCCCCGGAGCCCGGCCACCTCCAATCCGACTTCGCTGGAGCAGTTTGCCGCCACGGTCTTCGCCCCGGCATTCGGTGCCTGACAGCGTGCCCCGGTGGGGCGGGGCCCGGGGGTGGCGAGGGGCCCCACAACGGGCGCCGGGGGCCGTGCGTAAGGCGTAATGGTCCGTCCTACGGGGCGGTGGGGGCTGCCGGAGGGCCCCCGGCGGGTCCGGTCCTACGGCGCCTGACAACCGGGCGCCCTTGTGTCTCCGGCGCCGTCTCGTCACCTTGCACCCCAGCCCCGGGCCGCCCCGCGCGCCCGCCGGATTCACTGTTCCACGCCCCCCGGGCCCCGGCGGGAGGCCGGCCAGGCCCCGCCCGGCCGCCAGACTCTTCCCTTCCGGCCGGGAAGGTGTGATCTTGACTGCCCGTCAGGTTCATTCTCCCCGCCCGGCAGGCGCACTCAGGAGATCCGCAATGCCGAAGACCAGCACCAAGGCCAGCAAGCCGGCGAAGAAGGTCGCGCTGCCGGCGCCGCGCGCGCGCCGCAAGAACCGGAATCTTCCGCCCGGCATCTGCCGCGTCGAGCAGCCCAGCACCCGGACCTACGGCTTCGTGGTGCGGGTCGGGCATCGCCAGTCCCCCAAGGGCTGGCGGCCGCGCTTCACCGCCTATTTCGGCGACTTCTCCCACGGCGGCAAGAAGGAAGCCCTCGCCGCGGCGGTGAAGTGGCTGAAGACGCTCGAGCGCACGGGCAAGGCGCCGGAGAAGGAGCGCGCCAAGTCACCCGGCCGGCCCCGCTCCAAGAAGTCCACCAAGAAGTAAGGCCGTCGTCCCGGGCCACGCGCCCGTCCCGCCTCGCGGGACGGGCGCGACTGTTTTCCGGCCACCCAGGAGCCGCCTCCGGCTCCCGCCTGCCCCAGTCCCGTGCGGGTCCCCCGGTCGCGAGCGTCCGTGAGGGTGGGCCGGAGGGGCGCAGGACCGGCCGCACCCGGGGTTGCGAGGATGGCACCGCTGCCCCACGGTACGGGGGTCCTGCGTCGCTTCCGTGCACCGCGATCGTCGCCCGTCGTGCGGCGGTCGTTCCCTGTTCTGCCGCCGGCGCCAGCGCCGGCGGCCCGTCGTCCATCTCCCGTCCCCCTCGCGGGGCGGGCCTCGGAGGGACCCATGCTGTGGACGCTCCTCATTGGGCTCATCGTTGGAGCCCTTGCCAAGCTGGTCATGCCCGGTAAAGATCCGGGGGGCATCATCATCACCATCCTGCTCGGCATCGCCGGCGCGTTCCTCGCCGGCTTCATTGGCCGGACCGTTGGCTGGTACCGGCCGGAAGAAGGCGCAGGGCTCGTCGCCTCCGTGCTGGGCGCCATGCTGCTGCTCTTCCTCTACCGGAGGTTCCGGACGACCACATGAGTGGCGCGGACGGCGGCACCCCCCGGGATGCAATGTCGAGCGAGTCCTCCGCACCGGGCTCGCTCGATGCGTTCCGGGAACTGCTCGCGGAGACCGTCGCGTGGTGCCAGCGCCGGGCGTCCGCCGAGAACCTGGCCGAGGCCCTGCGCTCCCATGCGCTGGCGCCCCCGCCGGGCCTGGCGTGGGCCGACACCGTGGCCGCCGTCGCGGAAGCGCGCCGCGCCCTGCTCGGCCGCAGCTGGCGCCGCAGCCTCGATCCCATCGGCGGGGGCACCCTGATCCGCTACCGCCCCACCCCGCCCCACTCCGGTGCCGAGGCGCGGCGCGCCAGCGCCGGGTATTTCGATGACCGCGACGCCCCGCCCTGGGACACCTGGATCTGCTACGTCGAGTCCCCGGCGGACAGCTACCTCCTGGCGTGGGTTCCGCCCTCCGCCCTCGCCGGTGCCACCCACGGACTCGCCGCCTCACCGCACGCCCTGAGCTGGACCACCCTCGACGCCCGCTGACCGCCATGCCGCTCCACCCGCTCACCGCCACCGACGCCGGCGCGTGGCTCTCGACACTCGTGGCCGGTGAGCTGACGCTGCTCTACAAGCACAGCCCCACCTGCGGCATCTCCTTCGAGGCGGCGGATGAGGTGCGGAGCTTCGCGGTCGGGGAACGGCGCGTGCGGGTGTACCAGTTGGACGTGGTGCGGCAGCGGGCGCTGTCGCAGGCGCTGGCCCAGGCCCTGGCCGTCACCCATCATTCCCCGCAGGTCATCCTCCTCGACGGCGCCACGCCCGTCTGGCACACCTCCCACTCCCGCATCCGCGCCACCGCCCTCGCCGACCAGGTCCAGTCGCGGCTCAGCTGACCTCAGGGGGACCTCGTCTCGAGGTGGAGACAGACGGGCTCGGCGAGCGTCTTACCGCAGAGGCGCAGTGGGCGCGGAGGCCCTCTGCGGCCCTCCGCGCCCTCTGCGCCTCTGCGTTGAGTCACACCGAGGGCCGCCGCCCCACCGATATTCCCAAGCCGCGCAGATCGCACTACTCCCCCGCCCGCGCTTCGCGCTCGTACGGGTTGTCCCAGTAGGCGTGCCGGCCACGCAGGAGCATCAGCGCCCCGGCGCCCAGGTAGAGGACGGGGAAGAACGGGCCCCAGCGCTCGAACTGGCGCACGTGCACCCGCTCGTGGGCCCGCGTGCGCTCGAGATCCTCGCGGCTGCGGGCCAGTACCACGTGGCCCAGGGTGATGGCGGAGATGCGGAGCCGTGGATTGAGGAGGGTGAGCAGCGGCGGCAGGAGTCCGCCCGCCGCCTCGAGCACCCCGTCGTGCAGCGCGAGGTAGCCACCCGTGGCGCGGCCGAGGAGCGCCAGCGTCGCTGCGGGCAGGGAGACCGGCAGCACCCAGAGCACCCGCAGCAGCCGCGGCATGGCCGGTCAGCGGCCGCCGTGGCTGCCGTCGCAGAAGGGCGGGCTGGCGCTCCGGCCGCAGCGACAGAGCGACAGGATGCCCTCGCGCGGCTCCACCTGGCCCAGGTCGGGCGAGAAATCGATGGCACCGCGGATGATCACCGGCCCGTCCTCGCGGAGCTCGACACGGACCCGCTCTCCGGGTCCCGGCACGGCGCCGGCCGCGGGCACCGGCGGCTTGCCTCGCTGGATCGCCTGCAGCGCGCCCGTGGGACACCGGCCCACCACCTCCACCACCTGCTCCGTCGGCGCCGCATCGGGCTTGATCCACGCCACCCGCGACACGTCGAACACCGCCGGCAGCCCCCGCAGGCACTCGGCCGAGTGGATGCAGAGCGTCGGGTCGAAGGTGACCACGAGCGCTTCCGTCTTGAAGACCTGCAGCTTGCCGCTCATTGCACCCGCGCCTCGGGGCGGAGCGCCGACGAATCCCGGTACACGGTGCGGCCGCCCAGCAGCGTGAGCAGCACCCTGGCCCGGTGGATCTCGGTCGGCGCGATCTCGAACAGGTTCCGGTCCAGCACGATGACGTCGGCGAGCTTCCCCACCTCCAGGCTCCCGGTCTCCCGTTCCAGCCGCGCCGCGTACGCCGAGCCGATGGTGTAGGCCGCCAGCATCTCGGGCAGGCGGGCCTGTTCCTGCGGCAGCCATGCGGGCCCGGGCGGCGCCTCGGGCGCCCGGCGGGTGAGCGCCACCTGGATGCCCTCGAGCGGGTTCAGCGAGGAGACGGACCAGTCGCTCCCGCCGGCCACGATGGTGCCGCTCGCCAGCAGGGTGCCGAGGGGATAGAGCCAGCGCGAGCGCGCCGGGCCCAGGGCGGGCTCGGTGAGCTCGGTGATGTAGTCGTCCGCCTGGGCCCACAGCGGCTGCGCGCTGGCGATGACCCCCTCGCGCCGGAAGCGCGGCAGGTCGGCGGGGTCGAAGAGTTCGATGTGCGCCAGGATCGGGCGGCGCTCCCGCGGCGGGTTGGCCTCGGCGGCGTGGCGCAGGGCGTCGAGCGACACCCGGATGGCGCGGTCGCCGATGGCGTGGATGTGGATCTGGAAGCCGGCCAGGTCCAGGGCGGCCACCCGCGCCGCGAGCTCCTCGGGCGGATACACCAGCGGGCCCGCATCCCCCGGGCGATCGAGGTACGGCGCCAGCAGCGCCGCCGTCCGCGACTCGAGCACGCCATCGGCATACAGCTTGGCCTGCCCGAGCAGCAGCCGGCCTCCGCGCTCGTGCTGCTGGCGCAGCGCCGTGAGCGCCGCCACCTGCGGGGCGATCGGCGCCTGGTCGTCCACGTGGAGCGCCAGCGTCACCCGCGCGGTGAGGCCGCCGTCCTCCTCCACCGCCGAGTAGGCCAGCACGTGCTCCTCGCCGGCGTCGGCATCGGTGATGCCGGTGATGCCGAAGCGGTTGGCCTCGGCCAGGGCGCGGCGCACGGCGCCGATCCGGGCCTCGCGGGTGTAGGCCGGCATCTTGGCGGTCACCAGGCCCACGGCCGCCTCACGGAGCGTGCCGGTCGGCTCGCCGGTGCGCGGGTCCCGCTCGATGCGGCCGTTGGCCGGGTCCCGGGTGTCCCGCGTGATCCCGGCCAGCGCCAGCGCCTTGCTGTTGGCCCAGCCGGAATGGCCGTCGGCCGCCCAGAAGAAGGCGGGGCGGTCGGGGACGGCGCGGTCGAGTTGTTCCCGGGTGGGGTTGGCGCGCGGGAACACCGGGAGCTGCCAGCCATTTCCCCGGATCCACTCGAGCTGCGGGTGCGCCTGGGCGTAGGCGCGGATGATCCCCTCCACCTCGGCCGGGGTCTTGGCGTCGTACAGGTTGCACTCATCGAGCTCGAGGCCGCCGGAGAGCGGGTGGGCGTGGCTGTCGATGAACCCCGGCAGCACCATCTTCCCCGGCAGGTCCAGGATCCGCGTCCCCCGCCCCGCGAAGCGCTGCGCCCCCTCGACGGTCCCCACGAACACGATGCGCCCCTCGCGGATGGCCACCGCCTCCGCCCACGGGCGATTGGGATCCATGGTGTAGACCGCCCCGCCGCGCAGGATGAGGTCCGCCCCCACCACCGGGGCCCGCCGCTCCAGCCGGCAGCTCACTGCGAGCGGCAGGGCCAGCAACAGGATCGCACGTCGCATGCTCGTCATTCGTTGGGGACGGGTCGGGGTCGGGGGTGGCGTTCCGCGCCGGCGCGTGGGGTCGCCCGGAGGCGAGGAAGCCACGGACCAAACCTAGCGCGGCGGCGCCGCCAGCGTCCAAGTCCGGAGCCCCGCCAGCCAGCTGAACGGATCGAGCTCAAAGCCCTGCACCCGCCTGGCCACCGCCGCCGTCTGGACGGGCGCGTAGAGGAAGAGCGCCGGCGCATCGGCGTTGAGGGTGTCGAGCGCGGTGCGCCAGGCGGTGCGCGCCTCGGGGAGCGAGGAGGCGGCGAGCGCGGCCGTGAAGAGCCGATCGAACGCGGGATTCCGGTAGCCGCCGTAGTTGAGGATGCCGATCCCCGCCGCCGTCCACTGGTCCCCGAGGCTGCGCGGGCTCGGCTCGTCGAGCCAGGCGCCGATGTAGCTGTCGAACTGCCCCGTGCCGAGCCGTTCCTGGAAGACAGGGAAGTCCACCGGCGTCACCGTCACCGCCGCGCCCACCGCGCGCCACGCTTCCTGCAGCGCCTCGGCCATGCGGCGGCGGCCGCCGCTGGTGGCGGGCACCAGGATGTCGAAGGCCAGGGGCACGCGGCCCTGGGCCCGCATCCCGTCGGCTCCACGCCGCCAGCCCAGCGCCTCGAGGGCGCGGCCGGCAGCGGCCGTATCGTACGGCGGCACCGCCACGCTGTCGTCCCAGATCCAGAGCAGCTGCGACATGGGCCCCGGCGGCGCCTTGGTCCCCGGCCCGAATGCCGCCTCGGCGATCCCCTGCCGGTCGATGGCCTGGTTGAGCGCGCGGCGCACCGCGGCCTCCCGCAGGAAGTCGGCGCCGCGGCGCTTGGGGGCCAGGTTGTAGCCCAGGAAGCCGTAGGCGGCCGCCGGGTAGCGCACGGGGCGCAGCAGCGAGTCGGCCTCCACCCGGGCGACCCGCTCCGGCGCCCCGACCGTCTCCAGCAGGTCGGCCTCGCCAGCCAGCACCAGGTTGAGGGCGGCATCGGGGTCGCCGGCAAAGCGCCAGGCCACGGTGTCGATCTGGGTGCGCCGCCCGTTCACCGTGTCGGCCACCAGCAGCAGGGCCTGTCCGCGGTCCCAGCGCAGCACTCGATACGGCCCACTCCCCACCAGCCGCGACACCGCCGTGTCCGCCGCCCAGGTCCCGGCCTGCTGCCACTTCCAGATGTGCGCCGGCAGGATGCGGACGTGGTAGGTGGCGTCGTAGAGCTGCTCCGGATACGCCTGCGCGAAGCGCACCACTACCGTCGAGGAATCCTCCGCGGACACCGTGATGCCGGCCAGCGACGCGCGGGCCGGCGTGTCCAGCAGCGAGTCGCTGAAGGCGGCAAAGGAGAAGAGCACGTCGCCCGCGGTGACCGGCGCGCCGTCGTGCCAGCGCGCGCCCGGCCGCAGGTGGAAGCGGAGCGTCAGCGCATCCACCCGCTCCCAGCGCTCGGCCAGCTCGGGCCGGTAGGCGGCGGAGTCAATCGGCGCCCCGCCCGTCTGGAGCACCGCCAGCCGCTCCCACACCTGGTCGCCGATGTCCCGGCCCACCGTCTCGCCCACGAGGGGGGGCAGCACCTGCTCCGGTTCCCCCACCGCGGCCACCACGAGCGTCCTGCAGCGCACGCACGTCCGCTCCCCCTGGCAGGCGCCGAGGGCGGCGGCAACGAGGATCGTTCCGAAGGAGAGTAGGCGTCGCATCGGGGCTCGCTGGCTTGGGGCCGGGGTCGGGGGAGGCTCGGCGGGGGCGCGCTGCTACAGGTAGCGCTCGCGCAGCACCGCGAGGTGATGCACCTCGTGCCCCGCGATGATCCACGCGGCGGCTCGGGCGCTCATGGTCATCCCGCTCGCCGTGCCGCGATAGAGCATGGTCTCGGCGTCCAGGGTGCGCGCCAGGGGCAGCGTCGCGTCGCGCACGGCGAGGAACTCGGCCACCACGTCGGCCAGCGTGCGCTTCTCGAAGCGGCCCTCGGGCACGTAGCTGTTCTCGTCGAAGGAGGGCAGCGGCGCCTTGTCGTTCCGCGCAAAGCAGAACATCCGGTAGCCGAAGACCCGCTCCGTGTCCGCCATGTGGCCGATCACCTCGCGCAGCGTCCACTTGCCGGGCGCGTAGCGGAACGCCGCCCGCGACTCCGGGATGGTGGCCAGGAACCGGCGTGTGCTCTCCCGCTGTGCCTCGAGCGCCGCCAAGGCGCAGCTCCCCGGGACCTTGGACACGTAGGTGTCGTAGTAGGGGCCGTACTCGTCGCTGCTGGGTTTCGTGATAGGCATCACTCTCTCCTTCCTCTCGTCAGGCATCGACCGGAACGATTCGTTGCACCTGCATCAGTACGGATGGATGCCGGCCGCGCCGCGCACGCGCCCGGCGCGCCAGTAACTTGGCCGCGTGCAACGCCATACGCCAGCCGCGGTCCGGTGGCACCACGCTTGCTTTTGCCGGGGTCGACGACAGCGCCCGACGTTCGACCTCAACAGGAGTGACCCATGACGACCCTCAAGTACGCCCCGACCTCCCTCGCCGCGCTGGCCCTGCTCGCGGCCTGCGCCGGCGACGGCAGCGGCCCGAGCGTGGGCGGCCGCCAGGTTGCCTTCCAGGTGGCCACCAGCGAGAAGACCGCGGCACCCGCGGCGGCCCTCCTCGGCCCCGAGACCATCGCGCTCGGCAACGACACCATCGTGCTGACGAGCGTGCAGATCGTGCTGCGCGAGATCGAACTGACCCGCGTCGGCGGCTCCGCCTGCGACACCACGCTCACGGATGACGACTGCGAGGAGCTCGAGATCGGCCCGATCCTCCTCGACCTGCCCCTCACCGCCGGCGCGGACCGCCAGTTCACCGTGGTGGTGGACACCGGCACCTATGACGAGATCGAGTTCGAGGTGCACAAGCCCGAGAGTTCGGACGACGCCGGCTTCCTGGCCGCCAACCCCGAGTTCGACGGCCGGAGCATCAAGGTGGTCGGCAGCTGGAACGGCACCCCGTTCACCTTCTACTCCGACCTGAACGTCGAGCAGGAGTACGACATCAACCCGCCGCTCGTGGTCACCGACGCTGCCGGCGCCAGCGTCACCCTGCGCGTGGACATTGCCCGGTGGTTCGCCAACCAGGCCAACAGCGGGCTCATCGACCCGGCCAGCGCCAACAAGGGCGGCCAGTACGAGGGTGAGGTGAAGAGCAACATCGAGGCGTCCATCAACGCCTTCGAGGACGACGACCACGACGGCGAGGATGACAGCACCGACGACGACTGAGTCGCGCACCCTCCCCACCTGGCGGGCGGGCCTCACGGCCCGCCCGCTTCGTTTCACCCGGCATCCCGGACGCCGCGCTCCCGATCCCGCCCGCCGTTCAGGAAACTCGGCTTCTTCCCCCCTACATTCCCCGCATGGCCGACACCGCCCGCGCCCAGCGCGCCATGCGCTCCGCCCAGACGGGCATGCTGGTGAACGCGCTCCTGGCCATGATCAAGCTCGTCGCCGGCGTGGTCGGCAACGCCTACGCCCTCGTGGCCGACGCCGTGGAGTCGGCGGCGGACATCTTCTCCTCCCTCGTGGTCTGGAGCGGGCTCCGCATCGCCTCCCGCGAGGCGGACGACGACTACCCCTTCGGCTACGGCAAGGCGGAGCCGCTCGCCGCCATCGTCGTCTCCCTCCTGCTCCTTGGCGCGGCCATCGGCATCTGCGTCGAGGCGGTGCGGGAGATCCGCACGCCGCACCATGCGCCGGCGCCCTTCACCCTCGCCGTGCTCGTGGGCGTGATCCTGGTGAAGGAGGTGCTCTTCCGCCGCGTGGTGGCGGTGGGCCACGAGGTCCAGAGCACGGCGGTCAAGGCGGACGCGTGGCACCACCGCAGTGATGCCATCACCTCGCTGGCGGCGTTCATCGGCATCTCGGTGGCGCTGATCGGCGGCGAGGGCTGGGAGGCGGCGGACGACTGGGCCGCGCTCGCCGCGGCGGGCGTCATCATCGTCAATGCGCTCCTGCTGGCCCGCCCCGCGATCCACGACCTCATGGACCGGAGCCCCGGCGCCGAGATCCTGGCCCACATCGAGGCGGCGGCCCGCGCCACGCCGGAGGTGCAGGCCGTGGAGAAGCTCCACGTCCGGAAGGTGGGCCTCCACTTCTACGTGGACATCCACGTCGAGGCCGAACCCCTGATGTCGCTCCGCGACGCCCATACCCTGTCGGGGAAGGTGAAGACCGCGATCCGGACCGCCATCCCCGAGGTGCGTGGCGTGCTGGTCCACATGGAGCCACACGAGCTGTAACGATCCATTACAACAGCGATGATTCGTGGCATGCCATCAACGCCGCGATTTCTGCTAAGTTGTTGCAGGACATGTTATTATGAATCGCGTTCCGGCGGCCCATGCATTGCCGAATCCCTCGGCAGCAGGACGCTGGCGCGCGCGCACCACGACGACCTGAGGTGAAATGAAGCCAAGCGGTCCGGTGCCCGGACCCCGCCGGCAGGCCCGGCGGTGACGGGCGCCCCCGGGGGCTGGGTGATCGCCATGGTGCGGTTGTCCGAGTCCTTCCAGACGACGATCGCCGAGATCGCCGGCGACCTCGGCGCGCGCCTGTACGACTGGCGGCCAGCCGAGGGACCGGCGCCCGCGGGCACCACCTGCGTGCTGGTGCTGGCCGGCGGGGCCGAGACGGCGGCGCTGGACCATCTTCCCGTCTCCCTGGCCTCCGCCAGCGAGCGGACGTGGGAGGTGTACCTGGTGGGCGCCAGCCCGGACCACCGGCTCGCCTCGGCGGCGCTGCAGCGCGGGGCCAGCGACTACTTCGCGCTGCCCGAGGACCTGGGCCTGCTGCGCCGCTCGCTGGAGCGGGCCCGGCGTGAAGCCGACGGGAAGCGCGACGCCGCCCGCTTCGCCGGCGAGGAGCGCCAGGCCAGCGGCTTCGCCGCCATGGTGGGCGGCAGCGCGGCGCTGGCCCGCTCGCTGGAGCAGGGCCGGCGGGTGGCCAGGCACCGCGACGTCACCGTGCTGATCGGCGGCGAAACCGGGACCGGCAAGGAGCTGCTGGCGCGGGCGCTGCACTACGACAGCCCGCGGGCCGAGGCGCCCTTCGTGGAGATCAACTGCGCGGCGATCCCGGCCAACCTGCTCGAGAGCGAGCTGTTCGGGCACGAGAAGGGCGCCTTCACCGGCGCCACCGGCACCAAGCCGGGCCTGCTGGAGCTGGCGCACGGCGGCACGGTGTTCCTGGACGAGGTGGGGAACCTGCCGCTCGAGCTCCAGCCCAAGCTGCTCCGGGCGCTCGAGACCCGCGAGGTGCGGCGGGTGGGTGGGCAGCAGGGCCGGAAGATCGATGTCCGCGTCATCGCCGCCACCCACGTGGACCTGGCGGCGGCGGTGAAGCGGGGCGAGTTCCGCGAGGACCTGTACTACCGGCTCAACGTGGTGGCGCTGGTGCTGCCACCGCTGCGCGACCGCGGGAACGACGTGGTGATGCTGGCCGAGACCTTCGCGCGCCAGCTGGCGCGGCGCTACAGCCTGCCAGTGCCGGGGCTGGACGAAGCGGTGCGGGAGCGCCTGCTGGCGCACCATTGGCCCGGCAACGTGCGCGAGCTCCGCAACACCATCGAGCGTGCGCTGGTGCTGAGTCCTCCCGGCACCCTGGAGCTGGGAGACCTCGGCGACCCGGTCGCGGCGCCCGCGGAGGCGGGGGGCTCCACCGGCCCGCTCCCGTTCCCGGCTCCAATCCGGGAGATCGTGGAAGCGGCCGCGAAGGAGATGCTGGCGCTGGTGAAGGGCAACAAGAGCGAGGCGGCCCGTCGCCTCGGAATCTCCCGGCCGAGGCTGCAGCGCATCCTCGACGGCCGGGGCGACGACGAATGACCCAGAACGGACGGTTACTCATGAGTGCTCAGTCCCTGATGCTCCCGATGACCCTGCTGGCGGCGGGCCTCCTGGCCTGCTCCGATTCCACCGGCGGTGGCGGGAACACCCGGCCGCCCAGCCAGCTCACCTTCATCCGCCTGGCGCCCACCGCCCCGGCGCTCTGCGCGGACAGCGTGGGCTTCTGGGCCGTGAAGGGCGTGGGCGTCGAGGCGGCCCTGGAGTTCCCCGAGGCGGGCAGCACGTGCGCGGGGGAAACGGAGGACTTCCTCCGCCTCAAGCTCGACGCGGCCAGCCTCGCCACCCTCCCCAACGGCACCCCGATCGCCACCGGCGACTCGGTCTTCATCAGCATCGTCTGGGTGGGCAATGACACCATCATGTTCCACCTGGCCCCCACCGGCCTCACCTTCGACCCGGCGCATCCGGCCGAGCTCAAGATCGAGTACGAGGAGGCCGGTGACGACCTCGATGAGGACGGCGACATTGACGCAGAGGACGCCCACGTCGAGTCGGAGATGAGCATCTGGCGGCAGCCCACGCTGTCGGACGACTTCGTGAAGCTCGGCACGGTCAAGTCGGAAGACATCGACGAGATCGAGGCGGACCTGAACGGGTTCAGCCGCTACGCGATCGCGTACTGAGCCCGCGCCCCTCGCGTGATGATGACCCCGGCCAACCCCGTCGATCCGGCCCGCGAGCTCCGGCAGCTCGTCGAAGCCGGGCGCTTCCGTGAGGCGCTCGTGGAACACGAGCGCGCCGCGGACGCCGGGGGCCGGCTCATGCCCGAGGTCGCCCTGCTCGGCGCCACCGCGGCCACCCGGCTCGGGGAATTCTCGCGCGGCGTCACCCTCGCGGAGGCCGCGCTCGAGCGCTTCCGCGCCCGCGCCGATGCCGACGGCCGCATGCGCGCGCAGAACCTCCTCGGCGCCATCGCCTTCGCCAACGGGCGGCTGGACGATGCGGAACGCGCCTTCGGTGAGGCGCTCGAGCTGGCCCAGCTCCTCAGCGACACCCGCATCACGGCGCACGCCTCCAACAACCTCGGCTCCGTGGCGCACCTGCGCGGGCGTCCCGACCTGGCCCTGAGCCTCTGGCGCGGCGCCCTGCTGGCCTACCAGCGCATGGGCGACCGCCGCGGCACCGCGCAGACCTGGCACAACCTGGGCCTGGCCTTCCGCGACCAGAAGGACTGGCGCGAGGCCGAGGCCGCCGCGCTCGAGGCCGTGCGCCACGCGGAGCAGGTGGGCGAGGCCTCCCTCGTGGCCCTGGCCATCCTCGGCCGTGCCGAGACCCACATCGAGCACGACGAGTTTGCCCTCGCCCGGCGCGAGCTGGCGCGCGCCGAGGAGCAGCTCACCGCCGACGATGATCCGGTCGGCGAGGTGGACATTCGCCGGCTGCGCGCCCGCCTCGCGCTCCGCGCCGGCCACCCGGAGGAGGCCGCCACCCTCGCCCTCGCCGCGCGCGCCAAGGCGGCGAAGCTGGGCCTGCCCCAGCTCGAGGCCGAGTGTGCCGCGATCGCCGCCGTGGCCCTCCACCGCCTGGGCCGCTCCGCCGAATCCAGCCAGGAGCGCGACGATGCCATCGCCCGCTTCGACCGCCTCGGCGCGACGGGGCTCCGGGAGGCGCTGCTGCGGGAGCTTGCCTGATCGCGGGCGGGGTTCGGCGAGGTTCACCGCAGAGGCGCGGAGACGCGGAGGGCCACAGAGGGCATCGAGCCCGGATCGGTGCGTTGCCGATCCGGGCTCTGATGATTGTGGTGGGGCTCCGCGTGAGGGTGGGGGCGTCGCCGGACCCGAACTCACACCCACAAGAACACCACGGGCTCACCTTGCGATGAGCCCACCATCTTCGGGCAGTTCCTCTGCGGCCCTCTGCGACCTCTGCGTCTCTGCGTTGAGTCGCACCGCGGCCCGCCCACGCGAGAACCCTCCACGCGCCCCCCAGGCCCCGCGCCCCAGCATGAAGCTCCCCCTCCGGCCCTATACCGGCACCGTCGCCGCCTTCCAGAGGTCGGCCTGCTTGTCGCTCTCGTAGAGCTTGTCCACGTCCACCGCCAGCTCGTGCCCCGCGTGCGCGATCGCGAAGCGGTCCATGTTGCGGGTGGCGCGGCCGTTCAGGAAGGTGCCGTCCGGCTGGTACCGCGACTTGTGCTTGGGGCACTGGAACACCGCATCCGCCTCCTGCCAGCGGAGCGCCGTGTTCTGGTGCGGGCAGCTGAGCGCGAAGGCGTACGCCGCGCCCTTCCAGCGCACCAGGATCACCTCGTTGTCCCGGTCGATGGTGGCGCTGTCGCTGGCGGGGATGGCGTAGTTCACCGTGGCGCCCCGGCGGCGGAGCGCCGAGCCGAGGGCCATCGGGAGCGCCGCCGCCTCGCGGCTGGTGAGGGGGAGCGTCGCCAGCGCGGCGGCGAGCGCGCCGGTGGCACGGACCAGGAAGTCGCGACGGGACGACCGGCAGTCTCCACCGCAATCCGACATGATGCGGGCCCTCAGCCTGCGTTGGGAAGGAAGGAGCCGACGAGCGCCACGGCAAACCAGAGCAGCAGGCTCGCCACCGAGGCGTAGCGCAGCTGGCGCCAGGCCCGCGCGTTCTGGCCGGCCACCCGCTCGAGTCCTTTCTCTACGTTGAGCATCAGCGCGCCGTTGGCGAGCAGCACCGCCACCAGCGCGAGCTTCACCCAGAAGGCGGGCATCACCGCCAGGTTTTCGAGATCGGCCGCGAACATCAGGAGCCCGCTGATGGTGGTGACGATCAGCGCCCCCACCACGATCGGGTGCACCGAGCGGATGTCGTGGAGCTGCCGGAGACGCTGCTCCCCGGTGGCGCCCTCCGCCTTGAGCGTGGCCCGGTCGGCCGAGAGCGCGAAGCCGCCGGCCGTCATCATCCCGCCGAAATGCCCGAAGGTCACCAGCGTCTCGGCGACGCGGCTGTTGCCGTAGAAGCTGGCCCACGGCGCCACCACGGCGGCCGCCTGCTGCACGATGGTCATGGGTCTCAGTCCTTCCAGAGCAGCATCAGGAGGTAACTGCCCAGCGCCACGCTGCCCGAGGTGATGGCGAGGCCGCGATGGAGGCTGCGATTGCCCTCGTGCTCTCCATGCTCGCTCTCGGGGGCGGTGGCGGCGGTGGCCACGAAACCCGCATCCGCCGCCAGCATGGCCAGGCCGTGGATCCAGCGCCGTGTACGGCCCCTGGGTTCCTTGTCCTCGAGGAGATTCCAGAGCCCGGTCACCGTGTTCACCGCGAACAGTCCCGCAATCCCGGCGGCGAGGGCGGAGTGGGCGCCGCGCAGGTTCTCATGACCCGTGTAGAGCCGCTGGCCCACGTAGTACTCCGCCGCGAAGAGCGGGATCGTGGCGTAGCTCGCGATCTCGTGGATCTCCCGGCGGGTGTAGTAGCCGCTCGAGTGCTCCACCGCCCGGCGACGGCGGCTCACGGTGTCTTCCTCCACCCAGGCCGGCACCGGGGCGAGCGGCACCAGCGGCTCGGTGGAGACGTGCCACGAGCCCAGGTTGTCGTAGCTCGGCGCCAGGCTCGGCGCGGGCGCCACCATGGGGGCCAAGGCCGGGACGACCGCCCCGGAGTCGGGGGTCACGAGGCCGGTATCGGCCGGGGCTGTGAGCAGCGCGAGCAGGACGAACATGAGTGCTCCACCGAGGGATGGGCTGACGAGGCCTGGAACTCTACGGAAGGCGCATGAATCGGGTGTGAACAGCCGCCGACCGTCCGCCCGGTGATGCACATCCCACACCATCGCCCCGGCACGTCGCCGTCCTTGGAAACCAACGAGTTCGCCGCCGGGGCCGTCCCCCTGAATGCAACGCGGCGTGCCGGGGTGGCACGCCGCGATACACCTGCATGGTCATCCGGGCTTCGCGCGAGGCGATCAGGCCGGCTCCACCAGCACGGCCGTCCCATAGCAGAGCACCTCCGTGACCCCCTTCATCAGCTCCCCCGCATCGTAGCGGATGCCGATCACCGCGTTGGCCCCCAGCTCCTCGGCGTGGGCGATCATGACGTTGAACGCCTCCTCCCGCGCCGCCTCACAGAGCCGGGTGAACATCGTGATGTTCCCCCCGAAGACGGTCTGCAGGCTGGCGATGGCGGTGCCGAAGACGGAGCGGGACCGCACGGTGATGCCCCGGACCACGCCCAGGGTCTGCACAACGCGGTAGCCTTCGATGGTGAAGGTGGTGGTGGTGAGGCTCGAGTGGACGGTCAGCGCGCGAGAGGCCATGGGCAATCCCGGGAAGGAGGACGGCCCAAAGATAGCGCCGTCCCGGCCCGCGGCTATCGCCGTTTCTGGTAGGTGCCCATGAGCCGGGCCTCGCCCAGCACGTGGCCGCGCATGGCGGCCTCCAGGGCCGCCTTGGTGGGGTGGTGGAGGTCGGGCAGCTTCACGTCGAGGGCGTACAGCTTGTGGAAGTAGCGATGCCGCCCGATGGGCGGGCAGGGGCCGCCGTAGCCGGGGCGCTTCCAGTCGTTCAGTCCCTCGAGCGTCCCCGCCGGCAACCGGGTGGCCTCGATGCCCTCGGCCAGGCCGGCGCAGTCGGGCGGGATGTTGTAGAGCACCCAGTGCACGTAGGTCATCTTCGGCGCGGCGGGATCGGGCGCGTCGGGATCGTCCACGATGAGCGCCAGGCTCCGCGTCCCCGCCGGCACCCCCTCCCAGTGCAGCATCGGCGAGCGGTTCTCACCCTCGCAGGTGTGCGCCGCCGGAATGGGCTCACCCTCCTCGAACGCCACTGACCCGATCTTCAGCATGTTCGGTCTCCTTCCGTGCGTCGGGGTCCGGGCAGTGCCATCTCACCGGGCGGCGTGAAGACCACGGAGGCTCGGAGAACCCAGAGGTCACGAGGAGAGCGGCTCGTGCTCGTCTCCGTGACCCCTGAGTCCTCCGTGCCTCCGTGCTTGTCACACGGCGGGACGCCCTGCACCGCTCCCGGCCACCGGCCGGGTCACTCCTCGTCCTTGTCCTTGCCGTGCTCCTTGGCGTGCTCGGCCGCCACCTTCTGGGTGACGTCCGGCGGGGCCTCCGCATAGCCGTGGAATTCCTCGTGGAAGGTGCCGCGGCCGTGGGTGATGGAGTGGAGCTGCGTCGCGTAGCGATACATCTCCGCCTCCGGCACGATGGCGTTGATCCGCGTCAGCCGACCGTCCGGCTCGGTGCCCAGGATCTGGCCACGGCGCGAGGAGAGGTCGCCCATGACGTCGCCGAGGTACTCGCCGGGGACGCGCACGGTGACCAGGTGGAGGGGCTCGAGCAGGACGGGCCGGGCCTTGGGCGCCACGGTCCGGAACGCCAGGATGCCGGCCATCTTGAACGACATCTCGTTCGAGTCCACGTCGTGGTAGGAGCCGTCGAAGCACTCCGCCTGGAAGTCCACCAGCGGGTACCCGGCGATGACGCCGCGCACCGCCGCTTCCTGGATGCCGCGATCCACCGCGGGGATGTACTTGTTGGGGATCACGCCGCCCACGATGTTGTCCACGAACTCGTAGCCCGCGCCGCGGGGCTTGGGCGCCAGGCGGATCCAGCAGTCGCCGTACTGGCCGCGGCCGCCGGACTGCTTCTTGTGCTTGCCCTGGCCCTCGGCCTTGCCGCGCAGCGTCTCCCGGTAGGCCACCCGCGGGCGCGTGAGCTCGGCGTGCACGCCGAACTTCTTCTCCAGCCGGCCCAGGATGATCTCGAAGTGCCGCTCGCCGCGGCCATGGATCAGCGTCTGGTGCAGCTCGGAGCTGTACTCGAAGTGGAAGGTCGGGTCCTCCTCGTGCAGCTTGTGCAGGCCCGCCGCCAGCTTGTCCTCCTCGCCACGGTTCTTCACCAGCACGCCGCTGCTCGACACCGCCTCCGGGTAGGGGATCGGCTCCATGTGCACCGGGTGCTCGCGGGTGCAGAAGGTGTCGTTGGTGTGCGTGTCCTTGAGCTTGGCCACCGAGCCGATGTCGCCGGCGTGGAGCTCCGGCACCTCGATGCGCTCACGGCCCTGCTGCACCGAGAGGTGGTTCAGCTTCTCCGCCACGTTGTGCTCGTGGTTCCAGACCTCGTCGCCGCTCTTGATGGTGCCGCGGTAGAGGCGGAAGAGCGTCACGTCGCCCACGTGGGGCTCGGAGATGGTCTTGAAGACGTGCCCCACCAGCGGGGCGTCGTCCGGCGCGCCGCCGGGAATGGGCGCCTCGGCGGGGGAGGGGAGCAGGTCCACGATCTCGGTGAGCAGCGCCCGCATGCCGTACGTGAGCGTGGGGCTCCCCACCAGCATCGGGACGATCTCCCCCGAGGCGACACCCTTCTTGAGCGCCTTGACGATCTCCTCGCGCGAGAGCTCCTCGCCGCCCAGGTAGCGCTCGAGCAGCGCATCGTCGGTGCTGGCGATGGCCTCCACCAGCTGCTCGTGGTACTTGGCGTAGGCGGCCTTGGCCTCCTCCGGGAGCGGGCCCGTGTCGAACTCGCCCGTCTTGGTGCCCTTCCGGTAGAGCTGGGTCTCGTCCGTGAGCAGGTTCACGATGCCGTGGAACTCGGCCCCGTTGCCCACCGGGATCTCCACCGGCACCACCTTGGGCGAGAGGTGCGCCTTCACGTCGTCGAACACGCGCTCGAAATTGGCGCGCTCGCGGTCCATCTGGGTCACGAACAGGAGGCGGGGGAGGTGCAGCTGGTCGCAGATCTCCCAGACCTTCTCGGTGCCCACTTCCACGCCGCCGGTGGCGTTGATCACCACCACCGCCGAGTCGGCGGAATGGAGCGCCGCGGTGGCCTCGCCGAGGAAGTCGAGGAAACCCGGGGCGTCGATGAGGTTGATCTTGGTGTCCTGCCACTCGGCGATGCCGACGCCGAGGGAAATCGAGTGCTTGCGCTCGATCTCGTCTGCGGAGTAATCGGTGAGGGTGGTGCCTTCCTGGATGGACCCGTGGCGCTTGCTCGAGCCGGAAACGAACGCCAGGGCGTCTACGAGGGTCGTCTTGCCTGCCGCACCGTGACCGACGAAAGCCACGTTGCGGATGGCGTTTGTGCCATAGACCCGCATGGGGCCGACCTCCTTGAAGGGGTTGGGCTACAATGCCGCCCGGTGCGGGAGGTGTCAAATGGGCGGCAATGAGGCGGGGGTGAAGAGGCGTTCAGGCTGCCCCGCTCCAGCCCTTGCCCACGTCCCGGTCACGCCCGCACATTGCATCCATGCTGCCGCCCCTGCGCCGCCTGACTGCCGCCCTGCTCCTCGTGCTCTTCGGCACGAGCTCGGTGGCGTCGAGCCTGCTCCACCAGTGCGGCACGGTGGAAGGCCCGGCGGCCATGGTGGCCGAGATGACGGCGCACCATGGGCAGCACCATCACGACGGCACTCCGGCATCACCCACACAGCAGGGTCCTCGGCAGTGCCATTGCGTCGGTGATTCGTGCGGGGCGGCCGCCGCGAGCCTCCCGGCGAGCCCGGCTGCCGTCCCGGTGGTAACGGTCTTCCCGCTGGCGGCCCGGCCCCTCACGCTCACGGGGCTTGCTCCGAGCCGTTCCACGTGGGTCCTCCCGCAGGCGCAGCGCCCCCCGCCCATCCTGGGCTGATCCCTGGCCCGGCCCGGCGCCGGCCACCCGACGTTTTCCCAATTCACTGATTGCAGCCACCTGGGCGCCCCCGCGGCCCGAGCTGGCGCATGGCGGCCACCCGGCATCCGGGCCGGCCCGCCCCATCGGCTTCATGCCAAGGAACCCGACCATGTCCATCGTCCGTTCTGCCACCCTGCCCGCGCTCGCGCTCCTGGCCATTGCCTGCGGTGGTGGCGACAAGGCCGCCACGCCCGCCGACTCCGCGGCGGCGGCCGCACCCGCCGCTGCGCCTGCGGCCACCCCGACCGCGGCTCCTGCCGCGTCCACCCTGCCCGAGGGCCAGTACGCCGTCTGCCAGGCCTGCCACCAGGCCAACGGCGAAGGCGTCGAGGGCGCGTTCCCGCCGCTGGCGGGGTCTGAGATCCTGAACGGCCCGGCGGAGGTGCCGATCGCCATCGTGCTGCACGGCCTGCAGGGGCCGCTCACCGTGAAGGGCAAGCAGTACAACCAGATCATGGCTGCGTGGGGCCAGCTCTCCGACGAGGACATTGCCACCACGCTGACCTACGAACGCGGCTCCTGGGGCAACACCGGAAGCCCGGTGACCGCGGCGGAAGTGGCCGCGGTGCGGGCCGCCACCAAGGGCCGCACCGCGGCGTGGACCTGGGACGAGCTGCAGAAGGCCAAGCTCAAGTAACGCGCCCGCGCGCACGTTCCGGGCGGGGGCACGGACCCCTCGACGACGTCAGGTGCCCACGCATCCATCTGGCGGCGGCGGGAGGCACCGACCCCCGCTCTGTTCTCTCCCCTGGGAGGCCCTGTGCTCACTTCCGCGCTGCTGCTGACGACGGCCCTGCTGCAGACGGCGCCGATCGACACCGCCAACGCCGACCTGCGCGCCACCGCCGCCGAGCGACGGGTGGCCGCCGAACTGATTGCGAGCCTGCAGAGTCCGTTCTGCCCGGGCCTCACCTTGCCGGCCTGCCCCAGCTGGCACGCCGACACCCTGCGCCGCTCCCTCCGCCGCCGCGTGTACGCCGGCGAATCCCCGGCTGCACTCCGGCAGGAGATGGCCAGCCGCTACGGCCAGGCGATCCTCGGCGAGCCGTCCTGGCAGGGCTTCGACGTGCTGGGATGGATCGGGCCGGGGGTCCTGCTCCTCGCCGGGATCGTCGGGGTGGTGGTGTTCCTGCGCCGGAAGCCCCCCGCGTCGGCCCCCGTCATGTCGGTACCCCCGCCCCCGCCTGCCCCGGGCAGCGAGGATGCCCGGCTGGTGGCGCAGCTGGCGGAGGAGCTGCGGGCCTCGGAATAGTCCCGTCCAGCTTCGGGCTCTTGCACATTGAACAAGTTGGATGCATGATTGTCGCCAATACCTGATGCCGGAGGGGGCCATGGCCCGCTCCGGCATTGCGGTCGGCGGCCCCACCGCCAGCTCCACAACTCACACCCGACTTTCCGACCTCCTTCCCTGCCCGAACGGGGGAGGGCTCCGGCCGCCCGCGCGGCATCCTGCCGCGGGGGCTACGACTCACGATTCATCCCAGAGGTGTTCGCATGTCGACTGCCCGTCTACTCGCCCCGCTCGCCCTGTGTGCCGGCCTGGCGGTGGCCCTGAGCCACCGCGCGGCCCCGGTCACGCCTGCCCCGGTCGCCGCCGCCCCGGTGACGGCGCCGGCGCTGCTCACCAGCTCGAGCGCCGCGCTCGCGCCGGCGGAGTCGCTGCCGAGCGGAGTGTACGGCACGGTGTGCGTCACCTGCTACCAGGCCAACGGCCAGGGCATGGAGGGGGCCTTTCCCCCGCTGGCGGGCTCCGAGATCGTGAACGGCCCGGCGGAGCGGCAGATCGCCATCGTGCTCTGGGGCCTGACGGGGCCGGTCACGGTGAAGGGGAAGAAGTACAACTCGATCATGTCGCCCTGGAACTCGCTCTCCGACGCGGACATCGCCACCACCATCACGTACGAGCGGCAGTCGTGGGGCAACACCGGCTCGGCCGTGACGCCCGCGCAGGTGGCCGCGGTGCGCGCGCTGACGAAGAACCGCAAGCAGCCCTGGACCTGGGACGAGCTGAGCAAGGCCAAGCTCAACTGAGCCTGGCGGCATCACGAAACGGGCGCGGGGAGCCGGCGAGCTCCCCGCGCCCGTCGTCATCTGGTCCCCGTCCCATCCGTGTCCTGCCGGTCGCCGCCCTCCACCCCCGCTCGGCTCCGTCCGCCACACCCGGCGCCCCGGTGACCGTCTCCCCGGCTCCCGGGCCCTCCCAGCCTGGAAGCCGATGCGGCGCCGGCACGCGCGCGACCCGTTTCATACCAATGGGTGAGGCACCCCCGCCTCAGCGTGGTCCGGCCGCCACACTGCAGTGAAGCTGCCGGGGGCGGTGACGCAGGACACAGGATGCCTGACGGGGCGGGCACCTTGCCGTTTCCCCGGGCGGGGGTACATTCGCCACCCTCATGCTCTCCATCCTGTCAGGCTCATTGCTGGCCACGCTCACCTTCGCCGTGATGGGGGGGATGTTGCTGGGCCTCGGGCTCGGGGTGCGCCGCCTCTACGGCCTGCGCACGCTCACCCCGGACGACGCGATGCTGGCGCCATGGGTGGGTTACGCCGCGACGGTGCTGGTGCTGCTCTGCTGGAACTTCCGGTTCGCCGTGGACACCCGCGCGTTCGTGCTGCTGGCCGCCCTCGGCGTGGCGGGGCTCGCGGCCAACCGGCGGGCGCTCCGGGCCCTGCTCGCGGACCACGGCACGCGGGTCCGCTGGCAGCGCGGGGTGCTGGTCCTGGTGGCGCTCTGGCTCGGCAACCGCGCACTCGGGCCCATGACCAACTGGGACTCCTCGCTCTACCACATGCAGGGGATGCGCTGGGCGGCGGAGCATCCTGCCATCCCCGGGATCGCCAACCTGTTCGGGCCGCTCGCGTTCAACAACGCCAGCCTCCTCTTCGGCGCGCTGTGGGACGTGGGGCCCTGGGAAGGGCGGGCGTGGCACGTGGCCAACGCGGGCCTCGTCACCATCTGGATCCTGACGGCGCTGCTCGCCGGCTTCCGGCTGGTGCGCCGGGACGGCGCGCCCCGGCCGGCCGACCTGTTCACCTTCCTCACGCTGGCGCTCGGCGTGAGCGTCGTGGCGAGCGACTCCTACGCGAGCTACGTGCCGGACGTGGCGCTCCACCTCACCCGCGTGGCGCTCATTGCCACCTGGTTCCGGCTGCTCACGGCCCCCCGGCGCGAGGGCCGGGCCGAGGCCTATGACCTCGTGGCCCTGGTGTTCATCGCGGCCGTGGGCGTGGCCATCAAGATGAACGCGGCCATCTTCGCCACCCTGGTGGTGGGCACCGCGGCCGCGCTCTGGCTGCGGCGGCCGGCCGATGCGCCGCGGGTGCAGTCGCAGGCGGTGGCCTGGGCGCTGGTCATCGGGATCGGCTACGGCGTGGCGTGGACGGGGCGCGGCGTGGTCCTGAGCGGCTATCCGGTGTTCCCGAGCCAGGTGCTCGCGGCCCCGGTGCCGTGGCGGGCGCCGGCCGAGCACGCGCAGGCGGAGTTCGATTACGTGGTGCACTCCACCCGCCTGACCTCGGGCAACTACGACTACGTGGCGGGCCGGGTGCAGGGCTATGCGGCCTGGGTGCCGCACTGGGCGGCGAACGTGCTGAAGTCGCCCTTCGACGTGGTGGTGCCGCTGGCGCTCACCCTCGCGGTGCTGCCCTTCCTGTTCCTCCCCGCGCCGCCGGGTCCGCGGGACCGGGGCGCATCCCGGGAGGCCTGGTGGATCATGCTGCCGGCGTGCGTGGCCGTGGTGGCGTGGTTCGTGGTGGCCCCGGCCCCGCGCTACCTGACCGCCATCTTCTGGACCTTCCCGCTCCTCTACGCCGCGCAGGCCTACGCCCGCCACCAGGCCTGGGCCGAGCCCCGCTGGAATCGCCGCATCTTCGCGGCGGGGCTGGCGCTCGGCTTTGCCCCCATGATCCTGGCGCCGCTCGATGAGTGGGCCGCCGACCCCGGCCGCGGCAACCCGCTCCGGGTCCTGGCCCACGCCCTGGTGGTGGTGCCGCCGCCGGGCGAGCTGATGGAGCCGGCGGGGCAGGGCGCCACCACCCACGACTTCACCACCAGGAGCGGCATCGTGCTGCACGTGCCGGACAGCCGCTGCTGGGACCTGCCGCTCCCCTGCACGCCGAACCCGGCGCCCAACCTGCGCCTGCGCGACCCGGACAACCTCGAGCGGGGCTTCGTGGTGGCGGGAGAGTGGGAAATGCAGGACTGGCCCGAGCCGTGGAAGGCCCGCTACAAGCAGGCCTGGGACCAGTCACAGGCCCTGGCGCACCCCTGATGCCCGCCCTGGCCGAGGCGCCCGCCGCCCCGCCGGCAGCCACGCTGCAGGCGGGCCGCCTGACGCACACGCCGGTGCTCGACGGCGTCCGCGGGGTGGCGATCCTGCTCGTGTTCATCGTCCACTTCCGGTACCAGTCCAACAGCAGCACGCTGGACCGCTTCGTGAGCGAGGCCACGCGCGCCGGCTGGATGGGCGTGGACCTCTTCTTCGTGCTGAGCGGGTTCCTGATCACCAGCATCCTGCTCGACACCAAGGCGCGGCCGCGCTACTTCCGGAACTTCTACGCCCGGCGGCTGGTGCGGCTCTTCCCCGTGTACTACGCCTTCCTGGCCGTCTTCTTCCTGCTGCTGCCCCGGGTGCTGTCGCCGGTGCCGGCGGAGCTCGCCGCGCTGGTGCCGCACCAGGGCTGGTACTGGCTGTACGGCGTGAACGTGCTGCAGGTGCTGTATCACGGCCAGCTGAGCTACTACAACACGCTGCACCTCTGGTCGCTCTCGGTGGAGGAGCAGTTCTACCTGGTCTGGCCGCTACTGGTCCGCCTGACACGGCCGCGCGTGCTGCTCGGCGCCTGCGTGGCGCTCATGGCGGGGGCGCTGGGCTTCCGGCTGGTGGCGGTGGGATGGAACCCGTGGGCGCCCTATGCGCTCATGCCCGCGCGCATGGACGCGCTGGCGCTCGGGGGCGCGCTGGCGGTGCTGGCCCGGGAGGAGGCCGGGAGCGCGTGGCTCCGCCGGTGGTGGCGGCCGGTGGGCGGCGCGGCGGCCCTCGGGGCGCTCGGCATCGCGGCGGTGCTGGGAGGCTACCACGAGGATGCGTGGGCGGTGCTGACGGTAGGGTACCTGCTCAACGCGCTGGCCTTCGGCGCGCTGGTCACCGGGCTGCTGGCGGAGCCCGGGGCCGCCGCCTTCCGGCCGTTCCACTGGCGCTGGCTGCAATGGACGGGCAAGGTGAGCTACGGCGCCTACGTGTACCACCTCCCGCTGCTGCTGGTGGTGGCGCCGGTCAAGGACTGGTTCCGCGCCCGGCCACCGCTCCTGGGCAGCCAGCTGCCGATGATGGGACTCTGGTTCGTGCTGATGTCGGCGTTCACGCTGGCGCTGGCCGGGCTCAGCTACCGCTTCTTCGAGCTGCCCTTCCTCCGCCTCAAGGACCGCTTCGGCGGCCCGCGATAGGCGCCGCTCACTCCATCCGCTGGAACCGGCTGAGCGGCAGGCCGGTGGCCACCCCGAGCAGCACCCCCCCACTCCCCAGCACCACCAGGATCAGCGCCAGGCCCGGCACGCCCCGCGGGAGGACGTCCCGATAGCGCATGTCGGTCACCAGGCTCGTGGCGGCCGCGAGCGACCAGCCCACGACGCTCGCCGGCACCCACGCCAGCACCGACCGGTAGCGCCGGCCGAGGAGCCAGGCCTGCCCGGCGCCCGTGAGGAGCCCGCCGATGGCCACCAGGACGGGCAGGAAGTAGGGCAGAGGATGGTCCATCTCCCGCGCCACGTCGGTGACGAGGAACGGGAGGGCGAGGCAGGCGGTGGTCACCACCACCCACGGGCCGGCGGCGCCCACGAGGGCGCGGCAGCGCCACGCCTGCACCGCCCCCACGCCGAGGCCCATGCCCGCCCCCACCAGCACCTGCAGCGCGCCGTTGCCCACCGCCTCTCCGAGCAGCGCCAGGCCGATGATGCAGGGAATGCCGAGCAGCCACCCGAGCCAGGTGGCCTGGATCCAGGGGCGGAGACGCGAGGGGTCACTCATGCGGAAGCCATCCGGAGGTGGGGGGCCTTCCCGGGAAGGCGGCAGGATGCCCTGCAACCCGACATGGCGTGGGTCACCCTCACGGGGCATCGACCGCCGCCGGCGCGGGGAGGGGCGCGCCGGGCCGCCACTGCTCGCGCTCCAGCCGGGCGAGCAGGCCGAGGACGCGGTCGCGCTCGCTGTGGACGGGGAGGATCAGGAGGTCGTCGGGGCGGGCCCAGGTGAGGGCGGCGAGGACGCCCTCGTATTCGGAATCGGCGCGGGTGATCCGGTCGTGCGGCACGCCCAGGCCGAGGAGGGCCTCGCGGAGGAGGGCCGTGATCTCACCGGCGGCGCGGCCGCGGAGGTACTTGTCCATCTCCTTGAGCACGACGCGGTCGGGGCGGAGGGCCCAGCCGCTCCGGGCCAGCTCGGCGATGGCGGTGTCGTCGCGGTCGCCGGCCTGGCCGAGGAGGAGGAGGCGGCGGCGCGCGGGGAGGGTCTGGGCCAGGGCCACCAGCGCGGCCATGCCGTGCGGGTTGTGCGCAAAGTCGGCCACGACCGTGGCGCCGCCTAACTGGAAGATGTTGAGGCGCCCGGGATTCTGCTCCGCCGTGCCGCGGAAGCCCGCCAGCCCGCGCGCCACCGCCTCGGGCCCGAGGCCCAGCCGGGTGGCCAGCGCCGCGACGCCCAGCACGTTGGCCACGTTGTGGCGGGCCGCGCCGCCCAGCGTGATGGGCACGCTGGCCAGCGGCGCCACCACCGCGCGCCCGCCGGGGCCGAGCAGCACGATGTCGGTGTCCTCCGCGACCACCGCGTCGCCGCCCTCGGCCACGTGGGCGCGCACCCAGGGGTTGGCGGGATCGAGGGAGAACCACACCACCGGCGCCGTGGCCTGGTGGGCGCGGCCCACCAGCACCGGGTCGTCGGCGTTGAGGACCAGGCGGCTCCGGGGGCCGAGCGCGCGCGTCACCACGAACTTGGCGTCCGCGAGCCCCGCGAGGTCGGTGATGCCGAACTCGCCGAAGTGATCCTCGGCCACGTTGGTGATGATCGCCAGGTCGGCGCGGGTGACGGCGAGGCCGCGGCGGAGGATGCCGCCGCGCGCGGTCTCGAGCACGGCCACCTCGGTGCGGCGGTCGCGGAGCACGCGGCGCGCGCCGCCGGGGCCGGACCAGTCGCCCTCGTCGAGGCGCTCGCCGGCCACGGTCACGGTGTCGCTGCAGCAGAAGCCGGTGACCCGGCCGGCGGCGGCGAGCACGGCGCTGAGGAGCCGGACGGTGGTGGTCTTGCCGTTGCATCCGGTCACCAGCACCACCGGCACCTCGCGCACCTCGGCCCAGGGCACCGCGTCGGGGGCGGGCAGCGCCGTGAGGGGCCAGGTGACGGAGCCGATGCCGGTCCCCACCGACACCGCCTCCGTGTCCACGAGGCAGCTGACCCCGCGGGCCCGCGCGGCCGCCACCAGCGCCAGCAGTCGCGGGTTGGCCTCCCCGGCCGCGAGGGTGCGGAGCCGGTCCACGGTGGCGGCCTCGTCGGGGGCGGGGCCGCCGGTGAGCGCCGCGTTGGCCAGGGCGAGCGCCGCCTCGTTCACCTCGGTGGCGGTGAAGAGCGCGTCGAGCGGCGCGGTGACGGCCAGCGACGCCCCGCCGGCGAAGCGCCGCACGCGGCTCTCCTCGCGCGCCCAGCCGAGGGCTCCCAGGAGGCGCCGCACGGCCGTCTCCCACGCGAGGACGGCCTCCGCGGGATCGCGCCCCGCCAGGTTCACGTCGAGCACGGCCCCGGGCCGGTCCAGCAGCAGGCTGGGCCCGGTGAGCCGGCGGGAGTCGGCGAGGACGAGGGGAGGCGACGGGGCCGTCATGGGCACGCCCAAGCTAATCGGCTTCCTCCGGCTCGCGCGCCAGGCGGACGCCGCGCTCGTCGCGGACCAGGGAGCCGAGGTCGCCGAGGGCGGGACCGGGCGGGAGCGTGTCCGCCACGGGGACCGGGGCCGGCGTGCGCTCCACCGGGACGTCGTGGCCCGAGCGGAAGTTGATCACCTGCTTCCAGGTGCGGCTGGTCTGGTCGGCGAAGATGAGGAGCAGGTCGTCCGGGCGCGCCATCTCCAGCACGCTGGCCACGGCGTCCACTTCCTCGGGCACCACGCTGATCCGCTCCGCGGGGACGCCGCATTCGCGCAGGCCGGCCTCGAGCAGCTTCGGCACCTCGTCGTGGCCGCGGCCGCGGCTGCGGTCGTCGCGGCGGCAGATGTAGTGGTCGAAGCGGCCGGCGCAGGTCTTCGCGATCTCGCGGATGTCCTCGTCGCGGCGGTCACCGGGGGCGGCCACCACCACGAGGCGGCGGCCGCGGGGCTCGAGCCGCTCCACCAGGCGGCACATGGCGTCGATGGCGGGGGCGTTGTGGCCGTAGTCGACGATCACCTTGAAGGGGTGCTCGTCGAAGACGTTCATGCGGCCCGGCGCCTGGAAGAAGGTGGTGTCGAAGGTGCGCAGGCCGTGGCGGATGTCCTCGAGCTTGACGCCCATGCTGAACGCCAGCGCCGCCGCGAACATGGCGTTCTGCACGTTGTGCATGGCGCGGCCCTCGAGGGTGGCCGGGATGAGGTGCGTCCACAGCAGCGGGATGTGCGCGCCGCGGTCGAAGATGGTGATCATCTGGCCGTTGACGCCCTCTTCCAGCACCACGGCGCGCCCGCCGGCGCGGATGTGCTCGCGCACCAGGGCGTGGCTCTGGTTGAGCGTCACGTAGCAGACGAAGCGCGCCTCGCTGTAGCCGGCCATCTTGAGGCAGTGCGGGTCGTCGGCGTTGAGGACCGCGGTGTCCTTGGCCACCTCGATGGGAATGCGCTTCACCTGCGCCAGCTGCTCCAGCGTCTCCACGCCCTTGAGGCCCAGGTGATCGGCCTGGACGTTGAGCACCGCCGCCACGTCAATGAACCGCGTGCCCAGCCCGGCGCGCAGCATGCCGCCCCGCGCCACCTCGAGAACCGCCACCTCCACCTGCGGGTCCATCAGCACCATGCGGGTGGCCACGGGGCCGGTCATGTCGCCCTTCACGGTGCACTGGCCGCCGATGTACACGCCGTCGGTGGTGGTGAGGCCCACGGTCCGGCCGGCCAGCTTGTGGATGTGCGCCAGCATGCGCGACGTGGTGGTCTTGCCGTTGGTGCCGGTGATGGCCGCGATGGGGATGCGGGCGGGGGTCCCCGGGCGGGAAGAGCATGTCGAGCACGGGCCCCGCCACGTCGCGCGCGCGCCCCTCGCTCGGCGCCGTGTGCATGCGGAAGCCCGGGGCCGCGTTGACCTCGCAGATCGCGCCGCCGTTGTCCTTGTAGCTGACGGTGATGTCCGGCGTCAGGAAGTCCACGCCCCCCACGTCGAGCCCGAGCGCCTGCACGGTGCGCACCGCCATCTCCACGTTGTCGGGGTGGACGATGTCGGTGACGTCGATGGCCGTGCCGCCGGTGCTCAGGTTGCCGGTGGAGCGCAGGAACACCACCTCGCCCGCCGGCGGCACGGTGGCGGGGGTGTACCCCTTCTGCGCCAGCAGCCGCTCCGCCTGCGCGTCGAACTCGAGCCGCGTCAGCACCTTCTCGTGCCCCAGGCCGCGCCGCGGGTCCTGGTTCACCAGCTCCACCAGCTGCGCCACGGTGTGCTCCCCGTCGCCCACCACGTGGCCGGGGACGCGCTTGGCCACCGCCACGAGCTGGCCGTTGACCACCAGCATCCGGTGGTCCTCCCCGGTGATGAAGCTCTCGATGATGACACTGCTCGAGTGCTCCTGCGCCAGCGGGAAGGCGGCGCGCACCTGCGCCTCGTCGGTGAGGTGGATGGCCACGCCCCGCCCGTGGTTGGCGTTGTACGGCTTCACCACCACCGGGTAGCCGATGGCCTCCGCGGCACGCGCCGCCTCCTGGACGTTCCGCACCAGGCGCTGCTTCGGCACCGGCAGCCCCAGGTTGGCGAGGATCTTGTTGGTCTCCTCCTTGTCGCTCGCCAGCTCCACGGCGATGTGGGGCGTGCGGCTGGTGATCGTGGCCTGGATCCGCTGCTGGTGGATCCCGTGGCCGAGCTGGATGAGGCTCGCCCGGTTGAGCCGCAGCCACGGGATGCCGCGCGCCTCCGCCGTCCGCACCAGCGACGCGGTGCTCGGCCCCAGGTGCCGCCGCTGCGCGAAGCGGATGAAGTCCTCGAGCTCCGCCTCGGCCCGGAAGCCGGCCGGCACCACGCCCGGGGGCCGGATGGCCTCGGGCAGGAGCGAGGCGAGCAGCGTGAGCGCCAGGGTCCCGGCCTCGAGCCCCACGTCCTGCTCGCGGTACTCGTAGACCACGGTGTAGGTGCCGTCGCGGCCCGCGCCGCGGGTCTTGCCGAAGGTCACCGGCTCGCCGGCGGCCTGCTGCAGCTCGATGGCCACGTGCTCCAGCACGTGGCCGAGCCAGGTGCCCTCGTCCTCGGTGCAGCGGCGGAGGAAGCCGCCCGGCTCACCGTGGGAGCAGCCGTGCTCGTGCAGGCCCGGCAGGTGCTGGAACAGGGCCTCCACGAAGCCCGGCCCGAGCCGGCCGGTGGGCCACTGCTCCAGCTCCCCCAGGTCCAGGTCCAGGCGGATGACGGGAAAGAGCGCGTACAGGCTGGGGCCGACGTACACCGAGCGGTCGAGAATTTTCATTGGGGGTCCCGCGAGCGTCGTGTCAGGGGCGCGACTGGCCCGCCTATGCTACAGGCCGCCGGGGGATCGCGGAAGATCCCCGGCGGCCTGTGAAGATCCCTTCGTCAGGGCCTGGCGGCGGGCTTCAGCCCTTGCCCGAGGCCACCTGCCCCGCGTTCGCCTCACGGGTGTGAAGGTTGAACGTGGCGCCCGGGATCAGGATGTGCAGCTTGATGCCGAGCATGCAGACCGGCTCGTTCCGGGAGGCCTGGTCCATGGAGCTGAACTCGAGCCCCGCCGGGTCGATGACCGTGATGGCGCCCGAGCCCACCACCTCCACCGTGTTGTCCGGGGCGATGAACGCGGCCGTGTCCTCGTCGAGCCCGAGCCCGATGGCAAACGGATTGTAGGCCAGGGCGGTGAGCAACCGGCCCAGCCGGTCCCGCTGGCGGAAGTGCTGGTCGATGACCACCCGGTTGGTGAGGCCCAGGCCCGGGGACAGGGTCACGCTGCCCGCCCGGGGCGACGCGCCTTCATCCCCATGGGCGATCATGTGCTCCGACAGGAACGCCGCCCCCGCCGAGGTGCCCGCCACCGGGACGCCCGCGGCGCTCATCAGGCGCAGCTTCTTGGCCACCGGGGTGCCGCCCAGGATGGTGGCCAGGCGGAGCTGGTTGCCGCCGGTGAGGAAGACCCCGGTGGCCTGGTCGAGCTTGGTGAGCTCGTCCGACTCGCCGCAGTCCTTCCGCTCCTCGAAGGCCAGCGCCTCCGCCTGGCCCGCGCCGATCTCGCGGAAGACGCCCTCGTAGCGCCGTCCGGTGTCCGCCATCAGCGACGCGGTCGGGATGATGGCGATGCGCGCCTGGCGGCCGCCCGCCAGCTTCACGAAGCGCCGCAGGATCGGCGAGTCGTGCGCCTTGGCCTCGGCGCCGCCCACCGGGATGATGTACCCACGCTCCTCGCCGGGTGCCACGGGCGACGGACTCATCGTGCTGCCTCCTCGAAGGGGCCCTGCACCACCGGACGCCGGGCCCGCACGTGCCAGCGGCCCTGCGCCATGACGTCCTGCACGTTGCCTGCCTCGTCCAGCACCACCAGGTCTGCGTCGGCGCCGACCGCCAGGCGGCCCTTCCGCCCCAGCCGGAGCACCCGCGCCACGTTGGCCGTGAAGGGCGGCAGCGCCTGGGCGAGCGGCACGCCGCGCCCGAGCAGGGCCCGGAGCGTTCCCGCCAGGGCGCCGGGGTCCCCGACGCCCATGCGGGCCACCCGGCCGTCGGCGTCGAACTCGGGCAGGCAGCCGCCGCCATCGGAGCTGACGGTGATCCGCTCCGCGGGCGCACCCGCCGCCCAGTAACGCTGCAGCGCGTCCTCCGCGGACCAGGCATCCTCCTCCGGCGCCACCGGGAAGGCGGTCACGTCCACCGTGACGCCCTGGGCCGTCAGCGCCACGGCCTCCTCGAAGAGGGCGCGGCGGCGGTTCACGTGCGTGGGATGCCAGACGCGGGCCGGCAGCTCGCTCTCGGCGAGGGCGCGGCGCACCAGCTCGAGGCCGCGCGCGCCATCGCCCAGGTGGAGGTGGACGATGCCGGCCTTCCCCGTCATGAGCCCCGCCACGTGGGCCTCGGCGGCCACTTGCAGCAACTGCTCGAGCGTGGGCTGGCTCGAGCGATGGTCGCTCAGCGCCACTTCGCCCACGCCCAGCACGGGGTCGCAGTGCACGATGTCGCCGCGCACGCTGCCCGTCACCGTCACCGGCGGGAGGTGGTAGCCGCCCGTGAAGCAATACGCCGACAGGCCGAGGGCATTCAGGCCGCGCGTGGTGGCCAGCAGGTCGGCTGGCGCGCGGGTGAGGTCGTCGGTGCCGAGCAGGCCCACCACGGTGGTGATGCCGCCCAGCGTGAAGCGGGTGAGCGGCACCGGCGGCACGCGCGTCTCGAAGCCCGCCTCGCCACCGCCGCCGGTGAGGTGCACGTGCGCATCGATGAGCCCCGGGATCACCCGGTGGCCCGCCAGGTCCACCACCTCGGTGCCGAGCCCCCGGTCCAGCGCGGGCACCGCCTCGCCGATCCACAAGATGCGGTCGCCGGTCACGAGCAGGTGTCGCCGGCCAAGCGGCTCCGGTGCGAAGAGCTCCAGGTTGGTGAGGAGCGTCAGGCTGGGGTGGGGCGGGGTGTCCATCCGGGGGGAAAGCTACGTCGGTCCGGGGGGCTTGGGAATCAGCGCGGCGGGCCACGTGAACAGCCGTTCATGCGCGCCGGCCCGCGCCGCCGGCAGCGGTGGGCGTGAGCCGGGTGCCTAACGATGTGCCTCACGCAGTGCGCCCTGCACGTCGCGCAGCTGCGGCGCGGCACCCAGGCGCACCACCCGGCCCGGCAGCACCCCGTCCGAGGCGCCATCCGCCACCACCAGGTCCTCGGCACCCACCCCCTCCAGGTCGGCGCGCACGTCGTAGGCCAGGCGCTTGAGCTCGGCCACCACCAGGCCACGGAGGCGGCGGTCGCCGATGAGCACGGCGGCGCGGCGGCGGGAGGCGGGCGGCGGCGCCGGCGGGGCGCCGAGGGGCAGCCGCAGGGTGAACGTGGCCCCATCCCCGGGGACCGACGCGATCTCCACCGTGCCGCCCGCCTCGGTCACCAGCCCGTACACGAGCGGCAGGCCGAGCCCGGTGGAGATGCCGCGGGGCTTGGTGGTGAAGAACGGCTCCATGCAGCGGCGCCGCACCTCCTCGGTCATGCCGGGGCCGTCGTCCGCCACGGTCAGGCGGAGCTGCCCCTCGGCCACCGTCGCGCTGACCACCACCCGGCCCCGGCGGGTCTTCAGCGCGTCGCCGGCGTTCTGGACCAGGTTGAAGACGGCCTGCGTGAGCGCGGGCCGCGACATGGCCACCCAGCAGGCGGCGGCCTCCTCCAGCCGCGCCTCGAGGGCCACGCCGCGGGGGAGCACGTTCCGGAACACCGGCTCCGCCTCCGTCCACCAGGGGCCCACCGGTGTGGGTTCGCCGAGGGGCGTGGCGCGCGGGTCCAGCGCCAGCAACCGGAGCCCGCCCGAGAGGCGGCGCAGGTACTCGGCCGCGGTGCGGATGCCCTCGAGCTCGCGCTCCGCCTCCTCCGGCAGCTCCATGCGGGCCAGGCTGTCCAGCCGGACCCGGACCGGCATGAGCAGGTTCCCCATGTCGTGCCCCAGCCCGGTGGAGAGGGTGCCGATGGCGGCCATCCGCTCCGAGTGCCGCAGCCGCTGGTGCGAGGCCTCGAGTTCCGCGGTGCGCTCCGCCACCAGCTGCTCCAGGTGCTCGCGGTGGCGCTGCAGCTCCGCCTCGGCGGCCTTGCGCTCGGTGATGTCGTGGCTGATGCCGATGAGGCCGAGCAGGCGGCCCTGCGCGTCACGCCAGGGAGCCTTGGTGGAGAGGAAGGTGCGGTGCTCGCCCCCGGTGGCCAGCACTTCCTCCACCGCCTCCGCCCGCCCCGTGGCCATGATGCGCTGGTCATTGGCGTGGATGGCGGCCGCCTCCGGGCCGAGCAGCTCCGCGTCCCGGCGGCCCAGCAGCTCCGCGGCCGGACGGCCGTAGACGCGCTCGATGGTGGGGTTCACGAGCAGGAGGCGGCCCTCGCGATCCTTGGCATAGAGCATGTCGGGGGAGTGCTCGCTGAGGGCCGCGAGCAGCGCGTTGCTGCGCCCGAGGGCGTCCTCGGCCCGGGTCTGCTGGCGTGAGGCGTCGCCCACGTGGCGGGCGCTCTTGGTCACCAGCGCCACGAGCAGGATCACCAGCAGGAAGGTGAGCAGCGCCGTGCCGAACGCCGCGTCGAAGAGCTGCAGCTTCTCGGCCTGGAGCCGCAGCCAGCCCAGGACCAGCGGCAGCAGCACCACCGGCAGGAGAATCCGGCGCAGCAGCGCACCGCCCGCGTCCTCGCGGGTCAGCACGGCCGTCACCCCCTGGTCGGGCAGCAGGGCCAGCAGCGCCACCGCCAGCCCCATGAGCAGCAGCGCCGTCTGCGGGGCGATGGCCGTGAGCCGCGGCACCGCATACAGGAAGTCGGCGCCGAAGAGGTACCCCTGCACCGCGATACCGGCGAGCGCCACGGTCACGATGCCCAGGGCGTGCGCCACCCGCCGCGCCGCGCGCCCGCGCCGCGCCAGCAGCAACCCGCCCCCGAGGAGCAGGAAGACGAGCGACGCCAGGGGCCCCATCCGGCCCGGGGCGGAGGTGGCACGCGCGCCCGGCGGCTCGTCGAAGAGCAGCGTATCAATGCCGAGGTTGACCCCGGTGAGGTGCTGGTACAGCGTGAGCCCCCCGATCACGGCCGCCCCGAGGGCCAGCACGCCCGACACCCGCTGCCCCCGTGCCGAGCCCTGCGCCTGCAGCACCACGGCCGCCCCCGCCAGCATCATGGCGATCGCGTTGTTGGCCTTCTGGGTGATCCCGGTCTGGGCCCAGTCGAGGAGCCACGGCACATCCGCGGCCCAGCCCACGAGCGTGAGCGCCCCGCCAGCAATGCGAGTCCGCCGAGCGCGGTGGCGAGCAGGCGGGGCAGGGCGGAGCGATGCGGACATGGGAGCCTGAGGAGGGGGGGAGACGGGTACGGGCTAGGGTAAGGGCGGACGGAACGAGCCACCAGAGTGGCGAAAATCGGCCAGGGACGTCGGGTTGCCCGTCACGCCTGACAGGCAGGACGGCCGCGGGCCGGGCGGGAGAGCCCTCGCCGCCGCCGGGGGGGGCCGCCCTGACGGCTGTCACTCGGGGCCTGTATTTTCGCGGCTACCCATGCGCGACCTCCCGTCCGAGCTCTGGGTCTTCTTCCTCACCGCGGTCCTCGTCGTGGCGAGTCTCGTCACGGCCGTGATCGGGGCCATCGTCATCTCGCAGCGCAAGCTCTCGAACGCCAGCCGGGCCTTTGCCGCGCGCGAGGTGGCGGCCACGGAGGAGGAGCGGAGCCGGGTGGCCCGCGAGCTGCACGACGGCGTGAGCCAGGAGATCGCCGTGCTCAGCCAGCGGCTCGAGGCGGTGCGCGACAGCGTGGAGCGCGGCCTCCCCGCGCCCGACCTCCTCACCACCGTGGACCTCGTGGGCGACGGGCTCCGGCGCATCGCCGCCAGCGTCCGCGGCATCGCGCACCGCATGCATCCGTCCGCCATCGACCAGCTGGGGTTGCGGGCGGCGCTCGAGGGGCTGGCCCGGGAAATGGAGGCGGGCACCGGCTTCCGGGTGAGCATCGACATCGCGCCGGCGGCGGACGCGCTGCCCACCGAGGTGGCGCTCACCCTCTACCGGATCGCCCAGGAGGGGTTCCGCAACATCCAGAAGCACGCGCGCGCGGACGCGGTGGTGTTCCGGCTGAGCCTCGACGGCGGTCGCGGCGTGCTGCAACTGCAGGATGACGGCGCCGGCTTTGCCAGCAACGGCGCCAGCCACGGCGGGCTCGGCCTCGTGAGCATCCGGGAGCGGGCGCGCCTGCTCGATGGCTTCGCGACCATCCAGTCGGAGCCGGGGGGCGGCACCCGGGTCGAGGTCACCTTCCCCATCCCCGGTCCCGCATGAGCGCCCAGGCCACCCTCCTCATCGTGGACGACCATCCGAGCGTGGCCAGCGGCCTGCGCACCATGGTGGAGCCGCCCTACCAGGTGCTCGAGGTGGCGCATCACGGCGACGACGTGCTGCCGCTGGTGGACCGGCTGCGGCCCGCGCTGGTGCTGATGGACCTGTCGCTCCCGGGGAAGAGTGGCGTGGTGCTCACCCGCGAGCTCAAGGCGCGCCCTGACTGCCCGCGGATCCTGGCGGTCACCATGCACGCCGAGCCCACCTTCGTGCGCGAGGTGCTCCGCGCCGGGGCCGACGGCTACCTCCTCAAGACGGCGCGCGCCGCCGAGATCCGGCACGCCATCGCGGAAGTGCTCGCCGGCCACCGCTACGTCACGCCGGAGGTGATCCTCCCGCCCGAGGAGCCGCGGCGGCCCACGCCGGTCCCCGACACGCTGAGCGCCGAGATGCGCGCCCTCCTGGCGCAGCTGAGCGACAAGCAGCTGGCGGTGCTGCAGATGATCGGGGAGGGGTGCTCCAGCGAACAGGCGGCGGAACGAATGGAGCTGTCGGAGCGGACGGTGGAGTACCACCGGGGGCGGATCCGGGAGATCCTCGGGCTCACCACGCAGGCGGGGCTGTTCCGGGTGGCCACGCTGTACGTGGCGGCGCAGGCGGCCGGGGAGGCGCCCGGCGACGCGCCGGGGTAGGCCATCCGCGGGGCCGGCCGGATCGCCCGGCCGGCGTCCCTCAGAAGCCGTGCCCGACCGGGGCCCCCCGGATCAGGTGCCGCGCTCGATCAGGATGGAGCTGACGATCTGCAGGACCGGCACCGCCGCCAGCACCTCCCCGTGGTCCCCGCCCCCCGCCAGCGCCAGGCCGCCGGCCGCGATCCCCGCCGAGGCCAGCAGCGACAGCCCGTAGTTCCCCCGCCGGCCGTTGGCCAGGTGAACCCCGAGCGGGAGCAGCGCCACCTCCCCGCCGATGGCGCCGAAGATAGCCTCGGCGAAGCCGCAGGGGATCGTCGCCGCAGAGGGTGTCGCCCCCGCCGAGGGCGCCGCCGATGAGGGCGCCGAGGCCGAGCCCCAGCCCGCCGCCGGGCCCGCCGCCCACGACCAGGCGCGGGGTGGAGTGCCCGCCTTCCGCCGGCTCCACGCCGGCGGCGGCCATGGCGGGGCCGGGAACCGGCGCCCGCCACGCCACGAAGCGGGGCGCCCGCTGCTGCGCCGTCGCCACGGCGGGCGCGGCGAGGGCGAGCGTGAGGATCATCAAGCTGAGTCGCATGCGGCTCCTAATGCCGGGACCCGTCACCAGGTTCCTGGACCCGGCGGCCATGGTGGCCGGGACGGCCCGGGAACGGGCACCGCACCGGGCCGTCGTGGTCACCGCCCGTAGAGCGTGATCGCCGCCCGTCCCTCGCCGCCGCCGCGGAGGCTGCGGTAGGTGAACTCCACGAAGCTGATGTTGCGCCGGTCGCCCGGGAGGTCGATGGCGCGCGAGCGAGTCTCGGAATTGAAGACGAGCCGGGTGTCGGGCGAGAAGACCTCGCCGTTGCGGAACCGCACGCGCACGTCGTACATCTCGAGATCCCCGCTCTCCACCACGAACAGGATGCGGCGGAATGGCCCGTCGCCGACGGCCTCGATGCGGTCGCGCTCGGCGCGGAAGCTCACGGCGCGGGTGCCGAGCCGGGTCCAGCCCGCCACGTCGGCCAGGGCGGCCGGCGGCGCCACCGAACCCGGGCGGTCGGCCCGTTCCGCGGCCTCCACGCCCTTGCCGTAGAGCCGCACGGTGGCCTTGCCGCGGCGTGCGCGGCTCCGGTAGAAGAACTCCACCCGGTTGATGACCCGCCGGTTGCCCGGCAGGTCGATGGTCCGGCTCCGGCTGTTCTCCCGGAAGACGAGGCGCGTCTCCGGCGAGAACACCTCGCCGTTCCCGAAGACCACCTTGATGTCGTACATCTCGAGGTTGCCCTCCTCCACCTCGAGCTTGATGGCCCGGAACACGCCCTCGCGGGCCGTGACGGGGATCACGTCGCGGTCCACCGCGAAGTTCACCTGCCGGCTGCCCAGCAGTTCCCATTCATCGGCGTGCAGCGGCGAGGCAATGAGCAAGGTGGTAGCCAGGGCCAGCAGGCCCCCGATCCGGACGCGCATCCAGTCCTCCAGTGGCAGGTGGGCGGGAGGTGACCTCCCAAGATGCCCGGCAGACGGTGACCGGGCCAGCCTTGTTAAGTGCGGTATCTTCGGGCCCCGCGTGCGGATCGGGAGGGTGGCCTGGCTGCGCGGGTGGGGAACGGTGCCGGACCCAAACAGACACCCACAGAAACATCATGCGCTCACCTTGTGGTGAGCCCAGCATCTACGAGCAGTCCCTCTGCGGCCCTCTGCGTCTCCGCGCCTCTGCGGTGAGCCCTCACGCAACCATCCCCGACCTACCGATACCCCGCCGCCTGCAGCTGGAACAGCTCGGCGTAGAGCCCGCCGAGCGCCACGAGCTCGTCGTGAGTGCCCTCCTCCCGCAGCTCTCCGCCCTGCAGCACCAGGATCCGGTCCGCCATGCGCACCGTGCTGAAGCGGTGGGAGATGAGCACCGCCATCCGGCCGCCCGTCAGCTCCGCGAAGCGCTGGAACACCTCGTACTCCGCGCGCGCGTCCAGCGCCGCGGTGGGCTCGTCGAGGATGAGGAGCTGGGCCTCGCGCAGGTAGGCGCGCGCCAGCGCCACCTTCTGCCACTCCCCGCCCGACAGGTCCACGCCGCCCTCGAAGCGGCGGCCGAGGAGCTGCTGGTAGCGGGCCGGGAAGCGGGCCACCACGCTGTCGGCCAGGCTCCGCTCGGCGGCGCTCGCGATCGCCGGCTCATCCTCCCGCCGCGCGATGTGGCCCACCGCGATGTTCTCCGCGATGGTGAAGTCGTAGCGGAAGAAGTCCTGGAAGATGACGCCCACGGCGCGCCGGAGGCTTTCCACGTCGTACTCGCGCAGGTCGCGGCCGTCGAGGAGGATCCGGCCCTCGCTCGGGTCGTAGAGCCGGGCCAGCAGCTTGGCGAGCGTGGTCTTGCCCGCGCCGTTCTCGCCCACCAGCGCCACCCGCTCGCCGGGACGGAGGCGGAAGCTCAGGTGCCGCACCGCCCACCGCTCCTGCCCGGGATAATGGAAGCCCACGTCCTCGAAGACGAAGCCCTCCACCAGCGGGCTCGGCACCGGCACCGCCCCGGCTCCCGAGCGGATGCGCGGCTCCACCGCGAGGAACGAGAAGAGGTCCTCGAGGTACAGGCTCTGCTCCACCAGCTGCGACACGGTGAGCAGCGTCCGCTGGATCAGGTCGCGGCTCTGCCGGAAGGAGGCGGCGAGGAACGTCAGCACGCCGATGGTGAACGGCCCCGCCGGCGACTGGTGCTTCTGCAGCGTGAGCCAGAGGATGGCCACGTAGGCGCCGTAGTACCCGAGCGTCCCCAGCAGCGCGAGCAGCGAGGAGACCACGGCCCGCCGGAGCGCCAGGTGCTTGTTGGCCTCGTAGTACTCCTGCGACAGGGCGGCGTACCGCCCCACCAGGAAAGGGGCCAGCCCGAACAGCTTCACTTCCTTGGCGGAGACGTCGCTGGCGCCGACGTAGCGGAGGTAGTCGAGCTGGCGACGTTCCTCGGTCCACGAGAAGAGGAGCGAATACGACAGCGCCGCGAAGCGCGACTCGCCGAGGAACGACGGCAGCACCGCGAGCGCCAGCAGCAGCAGCAACCACGGCACGTACACCATGATGGCCACGGCCAGCGAGACCAGCGTCACCAGGTCCTGCACCGCCGCGAGGAGCCCGGTGACGAGCCCGATGCGGCCCACGGTCTGCCGCCGGGCGCGCTCCAGCTGGTCGTAGATCTCGCTGTTCTCGAGCTGCTCCAGGTCCAGGCTCGCCGCGTGCTCCATGAGCTGGATGCTGGTGCGGTTGGCCACGAGGTCCCCGAGCAGTCCTTCCACCAGCGCGGAGGCGCGGGCCAGCAGCTCGCCCACGCCCGCCAGCGCGAACTCGACGGCCACGAGCCACCACAGTTCCTCGAGCGGGGTCACGCCAAAGCGCGGCGGGAGCGGGGTGCCGCTCACCAGGCCCACCACCAGGTCGATGATCAGCTTCCCCACCCAGAGCACGCCGAGCGGCACCAGCGCGCGGCCCAGGCGGAGGGCCACCATGGTGGCGCTGTAGCGCGGGTGGGTGTCCCAGACCAGGCGCAGCAGGCGCGGGAGGTGGCGGGTGGCGCGAAGGCGTTCCCCCCAGGACGGGGGCGCCTCGATGGGGCGGCGGCCGCTCCGGACGCGGGGAGCGTGGGGCATCGTCATCCCCAAATGATACCACATCGAAAGCGCGGGCCCAGGGACCGCGCTTTCGATGCGGAGGGATGATATGTTGTGCGCATGCCAACCGCACTCATCACGGGCGCCACCGAGGGGATCGGACGCGCCATCGCTTTCGCCCTTGGGCGGGCCGGCTACCAGGTCGGCGTCTGCGCCCGCACCCCCTCCCGGCTCCGCGTGCTGCTGGAGGAGCTCCGCGCCGCCGGCATCACCGCCGCGGGCCACCCCGCGGATGTGGGCCACCCCGGCGACGTCGAGGCCATGGTGGCCGAGGTGACGCGGCAGCTGGGCCCGGTGGACGTGCTGGTGAACAACGCCGGCGTCGCCCACCTCAAGCCCTTCGCCGAGCTGACGCTCGACGAGTGGGACCAGACCATGACGACCAACGTGCGGAGCCTCTTCCTGGTGACGCGCGCCGTCCTGCCCGGCATGCGCGAGCGGAAGCACGGGGCCATCGTCAACATCGCGAGCCTGGCCGGGCGGAACGGCTTTGCGGGCGGCACCGCGTACACCGCGTCCAAGCACGCGGTGCTCGGGTTCGCGCGCTCGCTCATGATGGAAGTGCGGAAGGAGAAGATTCGCGTCATCACCATCTGCCCGGGCTCGGTGGACACGCCGCTCATCCGGAGCCAGGGCACGCTCAAGCCCAACCTCGAGAAGATCCTCCACCCCGACGACATCGCCGCCACCGTGCTCGAGGCGCTCCGGCTCCCCGAGCGCGCGCTGGTGAGCGAGCTCGACATCCGGCCCACCGATCCCTGAGCCGTCCCGCCCAGGGATGAACCGCCTCACCATCGACCGCTGCGTCTGCCGCAAGACGCCGTTCGTGAAGCTGCTGCCGCTGGTCCGCGAGCACCGCTGGGACCTCGCGGACGTGATGCGGGAGACCGGCTGTGGGGCCAACTGCGGCCTCTGCCGTCCCTACCTCCGCCGCATGCTGGCCACTGGCGAGACGGTCTTCCACGAGATCCTGACCGAGCCCTGATCCCGCCCGGGAGCGCCGGCGCCCTTGTCTCCGGCCACGGCCCGGCCGATGCTATAGCTGATGAATAGGCCCACCCCCGCCCCGGCCCTCGTGCCCATGCTGGCGCTAGCGGGCACCCTCGCCCTGGCGGCGGGGTGGGCGCTCGGCGTGTCCCGGCCGCTCGGCGCCGTGCTGGCGCTCGGCGCGGCGGGCCTCCTGTGGCGCGCGACCCAAGTGGCGCGGGACGGGCTGGCCACCGCGGCGGCCGCGGCGAGTGAGGCCGAGGCGAGGGTGGCCTTCCGGGACCGCGAGCTCAACTGGCTCCGCCAGACCTCCACCACGCTCGTGGCGGACGAGGCGCTCGAGCCGGTGCTCAGGGTCATCGTCGATGCCACCGCCGACCTGCTCGGCGCCGAGGGCGCCACCGTGGGCTTCGTCGTGGAGGAGGGCCGGTTCGTCCGCCTGGCCGGGGGCAGCGGGCCGCTGGCGGCCTCCACCGACACGCTGCTCCCCGTGGATCACTCCCTGCTGGGCTGGGTGGTGATGAACGAGGACGGCCTGCTGGTGGACGACATGGCGAAGGACCCGCGGAGCTACCACATCCCCGGGCTCGAGGCCAAGTCGGTGGCGGCGGTGCCACTGCGGAGCGCGGGGCTCGTGATCGGCGTGCTCGCGGCGTTCAATCGCAAGGACCAGCGTCCGTTCTCGCCCGCGGACCTGGCGCTGCTCGCCACGCTCGGCGACCAGGTCATCGTGGGCCTCGACCGCGCCCACGTCATCGAGGAGAGCCGTCGCAAGGAAGAGGTGCTCGCCACCAAGAACCGCGAGCTGCAGCGGGCCACCGAGCTCAAGAGCCAGTTCCTGGCCAACATGTCGCACGAGCTCCGGACGCCGCTCAACGCCATCAACGGCTTCTCCGACCTCCTCCTCACCGAGGAGCTGGGCGCGCTCAACGAGCAGCAGAAGGAGTTCCTCGACTCCATCCTGCGGAACGGCCAGCACCTGCTGGGCCTGATCAACAGCGTGCTGGACCTCTCCAAGATCGAGGCCGGCCGCATGACGCTGTCGCTGGCGCCGAGCGACCTCCGGCAGATCATCCTCGGCGCCATCACCGACACCGCCTCGCTCCGCACGGCCAAGCAGCAGGAGGTCCGCCTCGAGGTGGGCGAGGAGCCGCTCAACATCCTGGCCGACGGGACCCGGCTCCGGCAGGTGCTCTACAACCTGCTCTCCAACGCGTCGAAGTTCACGCCGGAGGGCGGGCTGGTGACCGTGGCGGCCCTGGCCACACGGGCCCCGCTCCCCTTCCCCTCCGACCGTGCCGGCGAGCAGCCGCGGCTCGTCTCCCGGGACGCCATCTGGGTCTCGGTGCGCGACACCGGCATCGGGATCCGCCCCGAGGACCAGCCCAAGCTCTTCAAGGAGTTCAGCCAGGTGGACAGCTCGGCCAGCCGGCAGGCGCAGGGGACGGGGCTCGGCCTGGCGCTCTCGAAGCGCCTGGTGGAGATGCACGGCGGCACCATCGGGTGCGAGTCGGTGCACGGCGCCGGCTCGAGCTTCTGGTTCATCCTCCCCATCGAGGGCCCGTTCCGCCGGCCGGCGGCGAGCGTCGAGACGGCGCGCCCCGCGGCCGAGACCGTCGAGGCATGAAGCTGGCGGGCGTACCGGCGCTGGCGCTCACGGCGCTGGTGCTCGCGGCCCCGCTGCGGGCGCAGGACTCGAGCGCCGTCTCCCCCATCACCCTGCAGGCCGGGCCGAGCCTCGGCGTGGAACTCGGGTTCAGCCGCGCCTCGTTCCGCGGCGCCGGCGCCTCCGGCACCCGCTCCAGCAACGGGGCCGTGGCCGGCGCCTGGTTCCGGCTGCCGCTCGCGCGCTGGCTCTCGGTGCAGCCCGGGCTCCGGCTGGTGAGCCGGGGCGGCGCGGGCACCATCCCGAGCCTGGCGGGGCCGGTGGACTTCGAGGTGGACCTCGTCTACCTCGACATGCCGCTGCTGTTGCGGGCGCGCCTCCCGGGCATCTCGCGCACCAACCTCGTCCTGCTACTGGGTCCCGCGCCCGGCGCGCGCATCGGCTGCAACGTGGACTTCAGCCAGGCGGGGAGCCCCCTCGCCCGCGCCACCTGCGACCAGGCCACCACCGGCGCCTCCTTCCGCAGCTGGGACGTGGCCCTCACCGCCGGCGTCGGCATCGCGCTGCCGGTGGAGCGCTCCGAGATCTCCCTCGAGGCCCGCTACGCGCGGGGCACCCGCGACGTCATCGAGCAGACCGAGACGCGCAACGAGGCGCTCACCGTCACGCTGTCGGTGCCGTTCTAGGGCGCCTTCCGCTCCGCGTGGAAGGTCTTGGCCACGATCTGCCAGCGCCCCTCCACCTTGAGCAGCGACATGTAGTCCGTGAAGCGCACCTCCGGGTAGTCGAGCACGATCCGGGCGACCGCGGCCGAGCCGGCGATGTCCACCATCTCGATGCGCCGCTGCCGCGCCGCCTCGTCCGGCGCCACCCCGCCCGCCCGCGCCGCGGCCCCGGCGATGTAGTCCGCGCTCGTCCGCTCCATGAACTGCCCCTCCCGCGCGAAGTAGAGGTTGGCGCGGGGATGGAACGCCTGCCGGAACTCCTCGGCAGAGCCGGTCCGGTGCCCTTCGATGTAGTGCTGCAGGGTGGCCCGCACCGCCGCTTCCTCGCCATCGACGCCCGCGGGCCGGAAGGCGGTCACTCCCGCCGCCAGCCCGGCCGCCAGCACGACTGTCACGAACGTGCGCATCTCGTCTCCATGGTTGGGGATGGTCCCGCGAAGCCGTGGCCGGACGCGCCACGCCGACCGGAGGTTTCCGCCGTCCGTGCCGTCCCCGAAACGATTGCGGGGCCCGTCCTTCGACGGGCCCCGCGGTGCTGCACTTCCGGTCGGTCCCGGGGCGGCCACCGCCGCCCGGTCGTCAGTTGCTGACGCGGTCTGCCTGCCAGCCACCCGTGAAGGTGTAGTCCACCCCGTTCCGCGTGTACGAACAGGTGGCCGTGCCGGTGATGCGGTCATTACGCCCCGCCACGAAGCTGCCCGAGAAGGTGCAGATGTCGCGCTGGAAGCTCACCTCCCGGCCGCTCAGCACCGCGTTGGTAAGCTGGAAAGTGGTGGTGTCCGCGAGCGGGCCCGTGTAATGCTGGCCGGCCGCCGTGCACAGGCCATCCTGCTGCCCCGTGCCGGTGTAACCGCCGCTGTTGGCCTGCGCGAACGCGTAGGTGCCGAAGTGTGCGTGGTCGTCGCCATGGGTGGCATCCACCAGGTGGGCACTCTGCGTCCAGGTGCCCTCGAGCGTGAGCGGCTGGCTCTGGGTGTCGGTGCCGGAGGCACAGGCGGCGGCAAGGACCAGCATCGACGGCAGGAGCAGGCGACGGTGCATTCGGGAACATCCACGGGTTGAGGGCTTATACCTAAGGTGGGTGCCTCCTTTCTTATCGTCAAGATGAGTAATACCTTCACTTTCCAATGAAGATCCCGCGTTCCCGGACCCCGGTTGCCCTTCTCCTCCTGGCCTTTGTGCTGGGCGGCTATGGGTTGCCGCTGTTCGACGCGATCGTCTTCCACGGCCAGCCTGGGAGTCAGCGGGTGGCCGAGCGCCACCTCTCCGACGGGGAGGACGCCCGGACCCACGTGCAGGTGTGCCACCTGGGCGACGGGGCGGCGCCGGAGCGCGCGCTGGCCAGTGCTGCGGTGCGCCCCGAGTTTGCGCCGATCTCCACGCTGATGCAGGTCTCGGTACTGGACGCGCGCTTCGTCACGGCCAGCGACCTCGCCCTTCCGCCCTCCCGCGGCCCGCCGGCCGCCTGAGTCCCCTCGACAATCCGTAGCGTCGTGTGCCGATCCGGGAACTGCCCGGATCGGTGAAATCACGTTCTGGGAGATCCTCTCATGCTGTCGTCGTTCCTGCTGGCCACCGCGCTGCTCCTGCCCGGCGGTGCCGTGACCGGCCGTGTCACCGCCGAGGGCGGGGCCCCGGTGGTCGAGGCCCGCGTGTCCCTCGTGGAGCTGGGCCGCCAGGCCCGCACCGATGTTGGGGGCCGGTTCCAGTTCCCCGGTATCCCTTCCGGCAGCTACACGCTGTCGGTCTCCGCCATCGGCTTCAAGCCGGTGCTGCGCCGCGTGGTGGTGGCGGACGCGGACCAGGTCATCAACCTCACGCTCACCGAATCGCTGGTGGAACTACCGCCGATCCAGGTGACCTCCACCCCCAGCGCCACCGACCCGCTCAGCTCCCCGCAGCCGACCGCCGTGGTGGACGGCGAGAACCTCCATGCCGCCCAGGCGCCGAGCCTCGGCGAGACGCTGAACCAGGTGGCGGGGGTGCACTCGCTCAGCACCGGGGCCGGCATCGGCAAGCCGGTGATCCGCGGCCTCACTTCCAACCGCGTGCTGATCCTCGACGAGGGCCAGCGCATGGAAACCCAGCAGTGGGGCGACGAGCACGGCCCCAACATCGAGACCGCCATGGCGGACCGGATCGAGGTGATCCGCGGCCCCGCCAGCGTCCTCTACGGCTCCGACGCGCTGGGCGGCGTGGTGAACATCATCCCGCGCCCCCTCCCCTCCGCCGAGCCAGGCACCACCCAGGTGGGCGGCGAGCTGACCGCCACCTACCGCAGCAACACCCGCGAGCCCGACGGCGCCTTCCTCCTCGAGGCGGCGCGCGGCAACCTCGGCGTCCGCGCCACCCTGAGCGGCCGCGCCGGTGACGATGTGCGCACCCCGGACTACCGCCTCTGGAACAGCGGCAACCGCGCCCTCGGCGGGACGCTCGCCGTGGGGACCCGCGGGGGCTGGGGCGGGATCACCGCCACGGTGTCCCGCCGGGACGAGAAGGTGGAGCTGACGGACGAAGACCCGGCCGCCACGCCCTTCCAGCGGATCGGCACCACCCGCCTCCGCGTGGACGGCGACCTCCCGCTCGGCGCCTCGCGGCTGGAGCTCAAGCTCGGCGCCGAGCGGAACCGGCGGCGCGAGTTCGAGGCGTCGGGCGACACGGAGGCGGCGCTGGAGCTGCTCTCGCGGAACTACACCGCCGACGCCCTCCTCCACCACACGGTCTTCGGCCAGCTGCGCGGCATCGTGGGGGTGAGCGGGCTCCGCACCGAGTTCGACAAGGCGGGTGAGGAGACCCTGATCCCGAACACCGACGTCACGGGCCTCGGCGTCTATGCCTTCGAGCAGGTGACCCTGGGTCGGCTCGACCTCTCGGTGGGCGCGCGCTACGACTACCGCTACCTCGCCGTGCGGGACACCACCCTGCCGGTGGACCAGGACCGCACCTGGAACTCGCTCACCGGCAACCTCGGCCTCCTCTACCGCGTGGCCGAGCCGGTGGCCGTGGTCTTCAACGTGGGGCGCGGCTTCCGGGCCCCGTCGAGCTTCGACCTCTTCTCCAACGGCGTCCACGAGGGCACCGTCGCCTTCGAGCGGGGGAACGCCGGCCTCGCCACGGAGAAGTCGCTCAACACCGACCTGGCGCTCCGGCTCCAGACCGCCCGCGCCGCGGTGGAACTCGGCGGCTTCGTGAACTGGGTGGAGGACTTCATCTACACCGTCCCCACCGGCCAGACCGACCCCGGTTCCGGCTTCCAGATCTACGACGTGACCCAGGGCAACGCGCGCCTGAGCGGCGTGGAGCTGGCGGGGCAGGTCCACCCCACCCGCTGGCTGCACCTGCAGGGCACCGCCGACTACGTGCGCGGCACCAACACCAGCACCGGCAACCCGCTCCCGGCCATGCCGCCCTTCCGCGTCACCTGGAACGTGCGGCTCGAGACGGCGGGCCGCGGGTACATCTCGGAGCCGTACCTCCTCTTCAGCGGCGAGAGCCACGCCCGCCAGGGCCGGCTCGACCCGGCGGAGGCCAGCTTCTTCGCCGACGCGTTCGGCGGCAAGGGCTACCGCTCGGCGGCGTACTCGCTGGTGAACCTCGGGGGCGGCTTTTCGCTCGGGCCCTCGCCCAAGGCGCTCCACGTGGACCTGGTGGTGCGAAACCTGTTCAACACCGCCTACGCCGACTTCCTGAGCCGGCTCAAGACCAACGCCGAGAACCCGGGCATCGGGCGGAACGTGGTGCTGCGCCTCAGCAGCAGGTTCTAGGGCACCCGCGCGGCGCGGAGCTGGTCACTGCGCCGCGCGTTGCGCGCGCCGCCGTGAGCGGTGCCCCGTGCCGTGCGTCACCGTGAGATCACCACGGGAGGGGCCGAGCCCCGGGAGGGACGCATGGCACGACAGGGCACCAGTCGCGGCGGCGCACGCCGCAGCAGTGGAGGCAAGTCGAAACGGACCGGCGGCCGGAAGTCCGCCGGCGGGAAGCGCAGCACCGCTGCGCGCGAACGCAGCACGAGCCGCGCCACCGGCGGCACCCGCTACAGCGCCGGTGCGGGCAAGAGCGTCGCGAGCGCCCTGCGGCGGCGGAAGAAGGGCACGCTCCGTCGCGGCAAGGCCGGCCATGGCGGGAAGGTGACGGACCGCGACCAGGCCATCGCCATCGGCCTCTCCGAGGCGCGGAAGAAGGGCGCGCGCGTGCCGCCAGAGCGTTCCGGGAACCGCAGCCGGGCCGCGACCGGGAAGGGCAGCGGGCGCGGAAGCGGGCGCGGGAAGAACCGCACCGGCGGCCGCCGCGGCTGAACGGGGACGGGGCGGTCCTCCCGCGGGAGGGCCCCCCAGTCGTCCGTCAGGCAGCCGGGTCCGTCAGCTCCCGGTGCGGAAGGCGAACCGCAGCGTCCGCGGCGCCCCCGGGTTGATGAAGCCGCCCGCGCGCAGCTCGGGATACTTGGTGTCGAGGGCGTTGAGCAAGTCCAGGTCCACCGTGCCGCCCAGCGACGGCAGGTGGAGCGAGACCCCCGCGTCGAGCAGGGCGAACGCCTGGGTTTCGGTGTCCGGCTCGCCGATGGGCACCACCGGTCCCGAGAACCGCCCCTGCAGCCGCAGGCCGAGCCGACGGGTGAGGTGCGCGTCGCCACCCACGCGGCCGAAGTACCTCGCCACGCCCGGGACGCGGGCTCCCGGGGTGAGCGGCTCGTCGTGCTCGGCGCGCGGGCAGGGGCACACCGCCTCCGCCCGCACCGGGACGAGCGGCGCCCCGCCGCTGCTCGACCCGGTGATCTTCGCGTCGTTGTACGTCACCTCCCCCATGAAGTGCACGTCCGGCACCGGCTCCGCGGCCACGTCGAGCGAGAGGCCGCGGCGGCGACTGCGTCCCGCGTCGCTCACCACCAGGGTCACCGGATTCTGGATGCGCTCGTTCCGCACCTCCACCTGGAAGGCAGTGAGGCGCCCCTGCAGCCGGCGGCCGGCATAGCCGAGGCCAAGGTCGCCCGACCACTCGCTCACCAGCGGCCGGTCCGGGTTGGCGATGGCGCCCACCGCGCTGCGGAAGCCGCGGCTGGCGCTCACCGACAGCGCCAGGCGGTCGGAGAAGCGCTGCCGCAGCCGCACCTTGGGGCTCACGATGCCGGTGGTGTGGGTGGCGAAGCTCGCCTGGCCGGCCAGGCGGTCGCGGGTGGCAAAGCGGAGCAGGTCGCCCCGCACCGCCAGCTCCACCTGGAACGGGCGCGCCGGGCTGCTCCAGCCGAGCCAGAGTGCGCCCTCGCGGTACCGGCCGTCGGTGGCCTGCGTGGTGTCGGTGCGGTCGCGCTGGTCGGTGGCGTAGAGGTCGTAGCGGCCGCGGTCGGTGCGGGCACTGGCCCCGAGGCTCCACTCGCCGGAGGGCCGGGTGCTGCGGAGCATCGTGGTGAGCCCGAGCGCGGTGCGGCGGTCACGCTCCTCCTGCTGCTCCACGAGGCCGTCCTCCGGCACGTTGAGGAACACCGTGGAGCGGCCGAGCTGGCCCCAGGCAAAGGCGTCGAGGAGCCAGCGCTCACCCAGCGGGCGCTTGAGACCGACGCGTGCCACGGCGCGGCGGGCGTCGCCGCCGTCGGTGGGGTCCTGGGCGCGTGTCAGGCGGCCGGCGTTGTAGTCGGCCACGCTCACGAAGCCGGGGGAATCCCAGGTGGAGCCGTAGAGCGCCAGCGTCCCCTCGAGCCGCGTGAGTCCCGCGAGGGTCCACCCGCGCAGGAAGGCGTTGCCGAGCCAGCCGTCGCTGTTGCGGCGCCAGCCGTCGTCCCGGCGGGCTTCGAGGGCCACGAGGCCGCCGCGGGTGTCGCCCCGGGCGCCGGTGCGCAGCCAGGCGCCGCCGTCGCCGTTGCTCGAGCCGCTGGTGCCGAAGCGCGTCTCGCCGGCATCGGCCGCCGTCTCCACGGCCACCACGCCGCCGAAGGCGAAGTTGCCGTAGCGCGGGCTGGTGGGCCCCGGGATCACCTCGATGCTCTTGACGGACGGCACCGAGAGCAGGCTCCAGTCGGCGTACCCTTCCACGTGGCCGTGGATGGGGAGGTTCACCGGCACGCCGTCGATGGTGAGCAGCACGTCGGAGGAGTGGTCCGAGGTGAAGCCCCGGATCACCACGTCGGAGGCCCAGCCGGGGCCCTGGCCCTGCTCGTGCACCTCGAGGCCGGCGGTGCGGCGGATCAGGTCGTAGCTGTTGGCGGCCGGGGCCCGCTGCACCGCTTCCGCCGGGACCGTGACGCCGGGCTGGTCGGTGGCACGCGCCTTGGCGCGGGGCACCGTCACCTCGAGCGTCGGCAGCTCCACGGCGGTGGTGTCGCGCCGGGCGTCTTGGGCCGTGAGGGCGGGGGCGGACCCGACCAGCAGGAGCAGCCCGAGGGCCGCCGGCCTCACGGTGTCCCGCCCGGGTTGCCCGGCGACCCCGGTGGCCAGGGGTTGGCCAGCGCGGTGTCGGTGAGGAAGGTGGAATCTGTCAGGCTCTGCAGGAACGCCAGCAGGTCAGCGCGATCCTGCGTGGTGAGGACAAACCCCTGCAGGAAGTCGCTCTTGAACGGATTGGCGCTCCCCACGCCCGCGTTGGGCCCGCTCGCGATGGTGCGGCCCCCCGCGGCATAGTGGTCCAGCACCTCGTCCAGCGTGGCGATGCTGCCGTCGTGCATGTACGGGGCGGTCACCGCAATGTTGCGCAGCGTGGGCGCCTTGAAGCGGCCCATGTCCGCCGCGAGGCCGGTGAAGATCTTGAGCCCGAAGTTGGGCGACGGGTAGTCACCGGTCCCGCCGAGGTTGTACAGCCCGGTGTTGTGGAACTCCTGCTCCACGAACTGCTTCCCCACCCACGTCGTGGCCCCCGTCAGGTTGAAGGTGCCATGACAATGGAAGCACTCCTGCGCCTCGCTGAAGAACAGCGCCTCGCCGCGCTTGGCCGAGGCCGAGATGGCATTGGGCGCGTCCCCGTAACGGTAGCGGTCGTACGGGGAGCGGCCGCTGATCAGCGTGCGCTGGAAGGCTGCCAGGGCGCGCGTGATCGTGGCCAAGGTGACCGTGGACTCCCCCGGGAACGCCGCCGGCAAGAGGCGCGCGTAGGTGGTGTCCGCGGACAGCGTCGCGAACACCTGCGCTTCCTTCCCCGCGAGCCCGAGCTCCACCGGCGTCTCGCCGAACATCGGCGTGAGGGCCTGGTGCTCGAGCGTCAGCTCGTTGGGGTTGGCCCAGGTGAGCACCGAGCCGTAGGCCACGTTGGCCAGGCTCATGCTGTTGCGCGGGTGCGCCTCGCCCGTGGCGCCGATGCCGACCGCACGGCCATCCGTGAAGGCGCGCGCCTGCTCGTGGCAGCTCGCGCACGAGAAGCCCCCCGTCACCGACAGGCGCTGGTCGTAGAACAGCCGCCGCCCCAGCTCGATCTTGGGCAGCGTCATGGGATTGTCCGCCGGCACCTTGGGCTCATGGAACCCCTTCGGCAGCTTCCACGCAAACTCCGCCGGCGGCGTGGGGCCCTGCCCCCGTCACCGCCGCTGCAGGCGGTGACGAGGAGCAGGAGGAGCACGGCCAGCCGCCTCATGGCGTGACGGCCGTGAGGAAGCTCTGGGGGATCGCCGGCGTACTGCCGAACGGGAGGCTGAGCCGCGCAAAGAGCGGCCCGCACTCGGGATCGGTGGTGCCGGACATGCAGCCGGAGCGCCCCCGTCGGCGGCCATGTTGCCCGGCATGAGCGCGCCACGTCCGCCACCACGACCGGCGTCCGGGTCCATCGTCAGCGCCACGTCCACCACGTTGGGCTGGGTGCAGGCGGTGGTGGGGGCGTCGGTCGGGCCGCTGCTGGTGCAGCCGGTGCTGCCGAGGTGGATGTTGTGCGCCACCGGCGTGCCGGCTGGGTCCACCGTGGCATCGAGCCGCAGGAACTTGTACCCGCCCTGCCAGCTCCAGAACAGCGCCGCCAGGTTGAGCGGCGACGGGGCCAGGCTCACGTCCGCATGGTTCAGCGCGAAGGGGACGCCGAGCTTGAACTTGATGCCGGTGTACTGGTAGGCTGGGGCCTGCCCGGTGATCACCGTGTGGGTGGGTGCGGTGCCGTTGCTGCAGGCGCCGGTGGCGTCCTCGAAGTCGAGCAGTGCGAGGTTTTGGTGCTGCCAGGTCCCGTCCTGGTCCAGGGCAAGCGGCTCCTCCCCCCCGGCGTGCACCAGGCGCACGTCGTGCACGTACATGCGGAAGTCCTTCGGCGCGATGCTCACCGCCGGCGAACCCACGCCCCCGTACACCTGGCCGCACGCGAAGGGCGTCGCCCCCACGCGGGCCGCGAACTGGATGGTCACGGCGGCCGGCGCCGGGGCCCCCACGTCCACGTCGAACGGGCCGAAGACGAGGTCGGTGGGATCGTCGTGCCCCCAGCCCACCGTGAAGGTGCCGCTGCCGGGCGTGCCCTGCGCGGTCACGTCGAACTGGAACGGCTCGCCCGCCACCGCAGCCACCGAGGCGAGGCCGGCGGGGGTGAAGGCCACGTCGGCGACGTGATCGGCATCGAGGCCGACCAGCTCGCCGCCCTCGTCGTCATAGAACTTCACTTCCACCCGCACGGTCTGGCCGGCGGTCAGCTGCACCGGCTCCGTGAGCTCGCTGGCGCCGTCGAAGACCTTGACGGTGTGCGGGGTATGGCCGTGCGGCGCGCTCGACTCGTCGCTGCTGCACGCGGCGGCCAGAAGGACCGTGCCAAGGAGGACGGTCGCGGACAGGGATCGCAACATGTGAAGACTCCCACGCTAGTAGAGAGGATGAACCAGCGGCTCGCCGCCCCGCTCTGGAGCAGGGGTTGGCACACCGGCAGGACTCGGAATCAGCCGCGCGAGGGGAGCGCGGTCAGCCGAGCAGCGTGGGAGGAGCGAGGGAGAAGGGCAGGAAGTGCGGCGGTGCCGGCAGGCCAGGGGCGCCAACCGTCCCAGACACTGGCGCGGCAACCGGGAGCGCCTCGGCCAGCGGCGTCGGAGGCCGGGTGTGGCCAGGCTGACCGACGCGCTGCAGCAGGCGTGCGAGACGCAATCGCAGCCGCTGGGCAAGCTTGGGGCCGGGACGGAATGGCCATCGGTCGGCGCGCCGTGGGCTGCGTGCGCGCTGGCGTGGCGTGATGCGCGTGCGCCCCGACCTCGGAGGCTCGGTCGCCCATGCCCGCGCACCCATGACCCCGCGTCTCGAGCGCCAGATCGGCGCTGAAGGCGAGGACGAGGATCAGGCCAAGGAGACGGCCGACCGGGGCAGGGAGAAGGCGCAGGGACATGAAGAGTCGTTCGTACGAAATTTGTCGTGGTTACCCGAACGGGGGCAAGGACCCAACAGATTCACGATGCAGTTCCGAACACCGCAGTCCTCCTGGGAGGCGGAACCCCGAGACCAATCCCGACTTGGGCTCCCCCGGAACTTCGGCACCCGCCGTTCCGGCAGGGGTCGCGGTGGAGATCCGGCGACCCCTGATGACGGCGGCGGCTGGCCGCACCGGCTGGCCCAGGAGGGAGGCGAGCCACCGTCGCGCGCCCATCCAGCCCGCGAGGGGTGGGGCTCGCGGCTCCGCCAGGCACCTCTGGAGGGGGCCGGGGAGCCGGAGCGATGGCTTCCGCCACCCACCAGTTGCCCCTGTGAGTCAGCCCCCGCTTACTTTCCCCCTCCACCTTCGCGGACCGTTGGCTCATGACTGCTGCTCGCATCACCGTTCTGGCCCTCACCGGCGCCCTGCTCACGGGTGCCGCGTCCATGCACACCCATCTCGAGAAGGCCGAGCCGGCGGTGGACGGCACGGTGACCGCCGCCCCCACGCAGGTCCGGCTCTGGTTCAGTGAGCGGCCCGAGGTGGCGCTCTCCGGCGCCACCGTGCTCAAGGCCGACAACTCGCCCGTGGCCGTAGTCAAGCTGGCCGCCACCGACGACACCCTCTCGGTGGGTGGCGCGATTCCGGTGGCGCTGGCGCCCGGCAAGTACGTGGTGGCGTGGAAGACGGGCTCGCGGGACGGGCACGTGGTCCGCGGCCGCTACACCTTCACCTTCGATCCCGCCGCACAGCCGACGAAGCCCTGATGATGCGCGCCGGCCGTCGCATCGCGTCGGGGCTCGTCCTGGGCGCCGTCCTCTCGTGGGGCGGCGCCCCTTCACTTGCCGCACAAGCGGCCGCCTGTGCGGCCGTCGAGCCCGGTACCTGCATCGACACCGCCCTCGCCGTGCCGATGCGCGACGGCGTGGTGCTGCGCGCCGATGTCTGGCGGCCGGCCAGCGGCGGGCCGTTCCCCGTGCTCCTCTTCCGCACTCCCTATGGCCGGTCGGACGGGGCCGAGGCGTCCGGGGTCACGCGCGCGGCGGTGGCCCGAGGCTACGCGGTGGTGCACCAGGACGTGCGCGGCCGCTACGGCTCCGAAGGGGAGTTCGACGCCTACCGGAACGAGGGCAAGGACGGCTACGACACCATCGAGTGGGCCGCACGCCAGTCGTGGAGCACCGGTGCGGTGGGCACCATTGGCCTCTCCTATCCCGCGGCGGTGCAGTGGCTCGCGGCCCGCGAGCGCCCCCCGGCGCTCCGCGCCATGGTGCCGGCCATGACCTATGCGGTGCCGGAGCAGTTCTGGTACGCCGGCGGCGTGTGGGACGGCTCGTGGCTCGACTGGACCTGGTTCAACATTGCCCCCGACCTCCGGCGCCGCCTCGGTGTCCCGGGACCCGCCACCGATTCCGCGGCGGCCGAGGCGGCCGCAGAGCGGCTCCAGGCCGCCCGGCGCTGGCGGCCCCTGCTCACGCTGCCCGACTTCCAGGGCATCGCCCCCTGGTACTATGAGTGGATGCGGCACCCGCCGCGCGACCCGTGGTGGGCCTGGGCCGCGCTGCCCGCCGACTTCCGGCGACGTCCAGGCCGCCGTACTCAACGTCTCCGGCTGGTTCGACGAGCCGTACGGGCCGGCGGGGGCGGTCACCAATTTCGTGAAGCTGACGGAAAGCCGTGGTGGTCCCGCCGGCGCGCGGCTCATCCTCGGGCCCTGGCAGCACGGCGTGGACGCCATCCAGGGCGGCCTCGCCGGCAAGCGGGACTTCGGCCCCGCCGCGGCGCGGGACTACGCGGCGCTGGTGCTCGACTGGATGGACGCGCACCTGAAGCGGCTGCCGGCGGCCGCGACCCCGCCGGTCGAGGTGTTCGTGATGGGCGCCAACCGCTGGCGGGCGTTCCCGCGCTGGCCGGTGCCGGGGCTCCGGCCGGACACCCTCCGGCTGGCCGGTCGCGCCGACGCCCGCACCATCGGCGCCCTCCGGCGTGAAGCTGGCGGGCCGCCGAGCGCCATCGCGAGCGACCCGGCGCGCCCGCTCACCGACCCCTTCCGCGGGGCCTACGGCGCCCACGACTACGCCGCGCTGGCCCCGCGCCCGGGACTCGTGGCCTTCGAGACGGCGCCCTTCTCGCACCCGGTGGAGATCATCGGCGAGGTGACGGCCGAGGTCGCGGTGCAGGCCTCGGTCCCGGACTTCGACCTCTGGCTGCAGCTCTACGACGTGGCCCCGGACGGCACCGCCTGGAACCTGGCCAGCCCCGGCACGGGCCTGGTGCGCGCCAGCTACCGGAACGGCGGCCCCGCCCGCGAACCGGTGCCCGAGGGCGAACTGGTACGCCTGCGGATGTCGCAGCTCTACACGGCCAATCGCTTCGCGACCGGGCACCGGCTGCGGATCGTCCTCTCCACCGCCTTCTTCCCGCTCTTCTCCGTGAACCCGCAGACCGGCGCGCTGGAGACCGAGAGCGCCGAGACCCGCGCGGGCGTGATCCGCATCCGGCACGATGCAGAAGCGCCGTCCTGGGTGGTGCTGCCGGTGGTGCCGGACGCAGGGCGGTACTGGGCGGCGGGTGCGGTGATTCCGGCAGGCCCGAGCCTGACCTCCACCAACCCACCGCACTATCTTGCTCCCCGCGCGCCCCGACCCCGGCCGCGCGAGCCACGTTCCGCCGGCGCCCGATGGACCACGAGACCGTCCCCCTTCCGCTCAACCTCTACACCCTCGGCCGCGGCCTCGCGTATGCCGCGGCGCTGGCGCTCGTCGGGGTGGCGCTCTTCGCGGCACTGATCCCCCGCTGGCGCGGTCCGGACGACGACGACCAGGCCCTCGCCGCCCGCGCCCTGGCCGCCACCTGGCGCTGGGCCCTGGTGCCGGCATTGCTGCTCCCGCTGGCGCACCTGCTTCGCGCCTACGGCCAGGTCCGCGCCTTCCTGGAGCCGGGGGAGCCGCTGCAGTGGGAGGTGGCGCACCCCATCCTCTTCGCCACGGCCTGGGGCAAGGGATGGCTGGCGCAGCTGGCCGCCTCGCTTGTGGCGCTGCCGGCGGTGCTGCTCGCGCCGCGACGTCCCGCGGTGGGCGTGGCGCTGGTGGGCACCGCGGCGCTGCTGGTGGCCGGCACGTCGCCGCTGACAGGCCACGCCCTCGAGCACCCGTGGGGCGCCGGCCTGGGCGTGGGGCTCCACACCCTGCACCTGCTCGGCGGTGGCATCTGGCTCGGCACGCTGGCGGCGATGTTCGTGGCGGGGATCCGCCAGGTGCGGGGCGGGGAGGATCACGCCGCGCTGGCGCGGCTCGTGGCGGTCTTCTCGCCGCTCGCGCTCACCGGCGCGGGGATGGCCATCGGGGCGGGGAGCCTGCTCGGCTACGCCTATGTGGGCTCGCTGCCCAAGCTGCTCGCCTCACAATACGGCGCGGCGCTCGTCACCAAGGTGGTGGTGCTGTTCGGGGTGATGGGCTTCGGCGCCTGGAACTGGCAGCGCCTGCTGCCGAGCCTCGGCACGCCCGACGCCACCGCGGCGCTCCGCCGCTCGGCGGGCTTGGAGCTGGGCGTCGCACTCCTGCTCGTGGCCGTCACCGCCGTGCTCGTGGCCCTGCCGGCCCCGGCCCTCTAAGGAAATCCGCATGGCACTTCGCCCGTCGCTCCTCGTGCTCGCCGCCCTGGCCTTCGCCGGGGCCTGCAAGCCGCGCCCAACCCCCGACGCGCCCCCGGCCGACCAGGCGGCGCTGCCACCCGGCTTCCCGAACCTCGAGGGCACCCACGGGCCCAAGATCATGCCGCCCGTGCCCAAGCCCGACTTCACCCTCACCGACACCGACGGGAAGCCCTACAACTTCCGCGAGCGCACCGAGGGGAAGATCACCCTGCTCTTCCTGGGCTACACCAACTGCCCGGACGTCTGCCCGGTGCACCTGGCCAACATCGCCGCGGCGCTCCAGAGGCTCGGGCCGGAGATCCCGCAGCAGCTCACGGTGGTGTTCGTGACCACCGACCCCGCGCGCGACACGCCCCAGGCCATCCGCAAGTGGCTCGACAACTTCGACAAGCGCTTCGTGGGGCTCACGGGGGACAGCGCCTCCGTCGTGGCGCTGCAGAACCAGCTCCGCATGGGGGCGGCCTTCCGCGAGCCGGGCAAGACGCCCGACAGCTACACGGTGGCGCACAGCTCCATGGTCCTCGCGTTCACCCGCGACAACATGGCGCACATCGTGTACCCCTTCGGCATCCGCCAGGCGGACTGGGTGAACGACCTGCCCCTGCTCGTGAAGTCCTGAGGGCGCTCAGCCGCCGAAGAACGTCATGCAGTGCCGCAGGAAGTCACGGGTGCCCTCGGGGTCCACGAGGCGCACCCGCGCCCAGATGGCCCAGGTGCCGGACGCAAGGATCGCCAGCGCCGCCGCCCGCCGCCGCCACGCTCCCCCCGTTGCCAGCCGCTGCACCACCACCGCGCCCGCTGAGAGCAGCGGCACCGTCCCGAGGCCGAAGGCCAGCATGGCGAGCGCCCCGCGCCACGGCGCGCCGGTGGCCGCCGCCATGGCGAGCGCCGAATAGACGAGGCCGCAGGGCAGCAGTCCGTTGACCAGCCCGAACGCCAGCTGCCCCCACGGCCGCGGCGACGTGAGCGCCCGGCTCGCCACCCGGCCCAGCCCGGGCGGGATGAGCCGCGGCTCGGGCACCAGCCCCGCGAAGGCCAGCGCAAACCAGCCGAGCAGGAGGGTCGCCACCACGCCGGGCACCCAGGCCGGGCCCGGCAGGAGGCTCCCGGCCGCGCCCGCGACGGCACCTAACAAAACGTAGGTGCCCACCCGGCCCGCGTGCCAGGCCAGGAGCCCGCGCGGACGCCGCGCGCAGGCGGCCGCGAACCCGCCGCACATCCCCGGGCAGTGCACCCCGCCGAGCAGGCCGGCGAGGAGCGGGGCCAGGAGGTCGCCCACCGGGGCTATTCCGTGCCGTAGGGACGCACGGGCAGCCGCACGGTCACGGTGCCGGCACGGGCGAAGCGGAGCGTCAGCGCCAGCGAGTCCCCGGCCTTCGGCAGCGCACTCAGGTTCATCAGCATCAGGTGGGCGCCGCCGGGCGTGAACACCAGGCTGTCGTGCGCCCCGACCACGGCCGGACCCATTCCCGCCATGTCCCCGCCGTGCACCATGACGCCCTCCGCGATGGGACTGGAGAGGTCGAGCAGCGTGTCCGGGGCCATCCCGGCGTTGTGGATGGTGACGTAGGCCGCGCCGACGGCGCTGTCGAGCGGCGCGTAGGCGAAGCCGTCGGTGAGGAGGAGGTCACCGGCGCGGACACCGGGCCGGGCCGGGCCACCGCACGCGGTGAGGACGAGGAGCAGGAGGCCGGCATGCCGGCGTGAGGGCCAATGGCGGGTCATCATGGGTCAACCAGCAGGGGAAGGTTGCGGACCCAGTCCTGTTGCCGGGTCCCGAAGGGAAAGGCCACGTGGGCCAGGTTGTCGGAAGAGAACGCGAGCACCGAGGCCGAGTGGCCCACGGTGTAGGTGGTGTCGTCGCTGCCCGGCTGGATCACCGGCTGGCCGAGGTGAAGCTGGCGGAGAGACTCGGCGATGGTCACCGAGTCCCCGCGAAGCCCCACGAAGGTGGGATCGAAGTGGTCGAGCCAGGTCCGCAGCACCGCGGGGGTGTCGCGCGCGGGGTCGGTGGTCACGAACAGCACCCGCACTTTCCGGCGCACCGCCGGCGGCAGCCGGGTGAGGGCCGCCGCGATGTTCTGCATGTGCACCGGGCAGACGTCGGGGCAGTGGGTGTAGCCGAAGAAGAGCAGGAACGCCTGCCCGTCGGTGTCCTCGCGCAGGCGGAAGGGGCGGCCCTCGGTGTCGGTGAGCGTGACCGCCGGCTTGGGGAAGCCCGGCTCGAGCACCAGGCCATCGGCCAGGGAGCGGAGCGGCGCGCCGCGGCACGCGGTGCCGAGCACCAGCGCGGCTGCCAGCACCGCCGCGGCCACACGGGTCAGGAGCCGGGCCACGCGCGCGCTCCTTCCGTCAGGCGAAGCCGGGCCAGCGCCACCTGTGGCACGCCGCCAGCCGCGGCTTCCTCCCAGGCCGCGAGGACCTGGGCCCCGTCCGGGACCCAGGTGAGCCGCCGCACCCCGGCGGAGGCGGGCAGCAGCTCGAAAGCCGGGGCCTGCTGCCCCCCGGCCGGCACCCGCGCCACCCGCCACGCACCCGCCTCCTCCCACGCGGCCACCGCGCTCCCGCCCACAAAGGCCACCACCGGCTGGCGGGTGCCGGCGCCCGCGCCCAGGGTGATCGGCGCCCCGAAGTGCTCCCCGGCATCAAACGACCAAGCGAGGGACACCCCGACGCGGCCGGGACTCGCGCTGCGCCAGACCACCACCACGGTGTCCGCGCGCGCCGCCAGCGCGGGCCCGTGCCCCGGGCAGCCCGGGGCGGCCCACCCGTCGGCATGGACCACGCGGGCCGGCCCCCAGGCCTGCCGCTCGCGGCGGCGCACCACGATGTCCTGGCTCGTGCGCCCGTCCGCCTCGCGCTCGGCCCGGTAAGCCACCACGGCGCCGAGCGCGGCGTGCACCGCCGCGGCGGGGCAGCACCGGCAGGCGTGGGCGTCGAGCAGCGCGGCCGCCACGGGGCGCCCGTCCCCGCCGACCACCGCGGCGCGCAGCTCGGTGCCCGCGCCGCCCGCCCGGAGCCACACCAGGCCCACGCCCTCGAACGAGGGAAAGGTGCTCACCCCCACCGGCGCCACCCGCTCGGCGCCCTCGGTGGGTGCGTCCGGCGCGGTCCAGGTCCAGCCGCCGTCGATGGACACCGCCGTCCAGAGTCCTGCCGCGCCCGCGGCGGCCGCCTCGCGCCAGTCCGCCAGGTACATGCCGCAGGGGCCGGCGTGGACGCCGGGATCGGGGCCGCGCGCGGGATCGGCATCCGCCAGCTCCACGATGGTGCGGGGACGCCGCCAGCCCAGCGAGTCGCGCTCGGCGAGGCGCAGGCGGCGGCCCCGAGGTGGGCGCGGCTCCACCCAGGACAGCGACACGATGCCGCGGTTGCCCGCGCTCAGCGCCGGCGCGGTGGCGCCGGGCGGGGCCGGTGCGTCGAGTCGCTCCACCCGCAGGCCGGGCCCGGGCGCGCAGGCCGCGAGCGCGAGGCCGGCAAGCGCCAGCAGCCTGGGGCGTTGTGTCAGGCGGGACACGGGAGCCCTCCCGCGCGCGGCAGCCGCGCCGCACAGGTCCCGGGCCGGAACGCGAGCGGCGCTCCCCCGCCCGGCACCCCGGCGGAGGTGAGTTCCCGCACCTCGATCCGCACCACCAGCGTCACCGCCCCCGGCATGGCGAGCGCCAGGCCCACGCTGTCGCCGGGCAGCAGGTCCACCGCGAGGTGCTCGAGGGCCAGCCAGGTCCCCCCCGGCCCCATCCGGAGGCCGGTGCCCGCCGGGATCACGAACCCGCCCTGCGCGGCCAGCCGGGCCGGCGTCCCGTCGATGCGGCCCGCCAGCCTCACGCCGGCGGCCGCCCGCGTGCGCACCGCCGCCACCGCGACCGGCACCGTCGCGCTGGAGGCCAGCCGGAGGAAGGCGCGGGAGCCCTGGCCCGCGCGCCCCGGCTCGGCCCAGGCGTCTTCCAGCGCCAGCATGAAGCCGGGCCCCGGGGCGGCGGCCACGGGCGGGACCGGGGTGGGGGCACGGCAGGCGCCGGCGACGAGCATGAAGAGCAGCACCGGCGCAGGATGCGCCGGCCACGCGGGGCGAACAGGCATGGGACTCCGGGCCTCGAGGGGTCACGGGTGGGTCCGCGCCGTGGGGGCGCGCGGCATCCGCCAGCTTCACGTGGGCGGGCCGGCCCTTCCCGGGCAGCCCGGGCGGGCGGACGCATGCATCGGGGACCTGGGGGGCGACGGCCCGGGACGGGCGCGTCAGGCGGGAGGCGCGGGCGGGGCCTGGGCGAGGGGGAGGCGGCGGTCGAGGCGGGCAACGGGCGGCGCCGGCACGGGCGCGGCCGCCGCCGCCCGCACGGCAATCACGGTCCGGATCGCGAGCACGATCGGGGCGGGAAGCGCCCCCATCCCCGCGCAGCACGCGTGGTCCACGCAGTCACAGCGCGCAGGCGATGGCCCGGGCACGGGTGCGGACGGGCCCGCAGGCATGTGATGGCCCGCATGGCCCGCCATCGCCGAGTGCGGCACGTCGGCCGCGCCGCGCCGGGCACCGCCGTGCTCGCAGCGGTGCAGCATTGGTGCCACGGCGAACACGGCGTGCGCCGCCACGAGCACCAGCGCGACGAGGCGCCGGATCGGGGACCTCACGGCGGGCAGCCGAAGCCGAAGGGCGGGCAAGGCGGCATCACACCGGCGCCGGCACCGCCGCCATGCCCGCCACGAGCGGCGCATACATCCCGCGGAGGGCCTCGGTGATGGCCGGGCCGGCCTTCTCCGGCGCCCCGGCATCGAAGGGCGGCGCCGGGTCGTATTCCACGTTGAGCTGGAGGCCGCGGGCATAGGCCTCCCCTGACAGCCGTGCCGCCACCACCAACGCGAAGTCGATCCCGGCCGAGACGCCGGCGGCGGTGATGCGGTTGCGGTCCTCCACCACGCGGGCGCGGGTGGGCTCCGCCCCGAAGTGCGCCAGCACCTCGTGCGCCACCCAGTGGGTCGTGGCCCGGTAGCCCTGCAGGAGACCCGCGGCGCCCAGCACCAGGGCCCCGGTGCAGACGCTGGTCACGTAGCGCGCCGTGGCCGCTCGCTCGCGCAGGAAGGCGAGCACGGCGGGGTCGCGCATCGCGGCGAGGGTTCCCTCGCCGCCGCCCGGGACGCAGAGCACGTCGAGATCGTGCGGACAGCTCGTGAACGTCGTGTCCGGGACCACCGTGAGGCCCGAGGCGTCGAGGGCAGCCCCGTCCCGCCCCACCACGTGGACCGTGGTGTTCATCAGCCCGCTCCAGACGGCCTGGGGCCCCACGAGGTCCAGCGCGAACATCCCCGGATAGGCCACCAGGGCGATGTGCCGCGGCCGCGCGGGCATGACCATCGCCGCCGTGGCCGAGTCGGGGGCGAAGGCCGCGTGCAGGCGCGTCATCGCGTCGTCCCCCGCGGCGGCACCGGCGGCGCTGGCGGGCGCCGGTGTCGGTTGCCGGCAGTTCGCCAGCGGGAGGAGGGAGCCGGCCGCCGCGCCGGCGGCCATCGCGCGCATGAAGGTGCGTCGGTGCATGGCGTCTCCGATTCAGGGTCAGCAGCCGCGGAAGGTCAGGAGGGCTCGCGGGGGACCGTGGCCGCGCGCACCAGCACCGCGCCATCGCGCGCGTACGCCACGGCGAGCCGGCCACCGGCCGCCGCGATGGCCGGTGCCTCCCCCGCCCCGAGGGAACGGCCCGCCCCCGCGCCGGGCGTCCCGAAGCGGAGCTCCGCCGGCGCCACTCGGCGATCCTCCCAGATGCCCCACACCGTGGTGCCGCTTGCCGTCAGTTTCACGTGCGCCGGCGGGAGGTGCCCGGTGGGCAGCAGGCGCACCGGCGCGGCGAACGCGCCCGCCGGCCCGTCACCCCGCGCGTACCAGAGGCCCACCCGGCCCGGGGCGCCGGTGTACCAGGCCGCGTGCACCACTCCCGCGCCATCCACCACGAGGTCGCCGCCGGTGTCGGGGCAGCCGTTGAGGACCCAGCCGTCCTCGTGCACCCGCGCCGCCGGGGCGAAGGTGGCGGCGCCGTCCGTGGAGTGCGCCGTGAGGAAGTCGCGCACGCTGCCGTTGAAGACGTGACGCCAGAGCGCGTGCACCCGCCCGTCCGGGCCACTCGCCACGGCGGTGCGGCAGCAGATGCAGGAGACCGTGTCGAGCACCACGCCGGCGGTGAACGTCCGCCCGCCGTCGTGGAGGCCGCCACGCGGAACTCCACCCGGTCTCCGGGCACCGGCACGGAGTCCGGTACGTGGGGCAGGCTCCGGTGCGCCAGCGTGTCGGTGTACCAGTGCAGGTCGAGCCAGCTCAGGTAGAGCGTGCTGTCCGGGCCCGCGGCCAGGTCGTAGTACATGTTGGCGCGCGAGAGGCCGGTCGGCGCGCCTGCGAACGTGATCGCGGGGCCGAAGGTGCGGCCCTGGTCGTCCGAGCGCGCCAGCCGCACGCTGATGTCCGACACCACGGCGCTGTCCGGGCGGAGGCTCGTCACCACGCCACCACCACGCCGCCGTCTCCCGCCACCACCACCTGGGGCGGGTTCTCCGTGGCCACCATCGCCTCGCCGGGACGGTCGTTGACGCGCACCGGGGCGTCGAACGCGCCGGCGCTGTCGCTCCCCGCCAGGTAGACGTCCCAGCCGCTGTCCGCCGCCTGCTGCACCCACGCCACGTACACGCGCCCCGTCGCGCTGTCCACGGCCACGGTGGGGTTGGCGGCGTTGGCGCGGGCCACGGTCACCGGGTCCCCGAGCGTGGGGCCGCGGCTGCAGGCAGCGAGCACGGCGAGCAGGAGCGTCGTCAGGCGGCGCATCGTTCCTCCGGGAAGTCAGGGTCCGGCGTCGTGGGGGCTGGCGGGATCGTCAGGGATTCCCGCCGCTCCCCGCGGGCCACGGGTTGGCCAGGCGCGGATCGGTCAGGAAGGTGGAGTCGGTCAGGCTTTCCAGGAACGCCACCAGGTCGCCACGTTCCTCGGGGGTGAGGTGGAAGCCTGCCACGAACTGGCTCTTGTAGGGGTTCTCCGCCCCGTCCCCCGCATCCGGGCCCTCGGCGATGCGGCGCCCGCCCACCTGGTAGTGGGCCACCACCTCGTCGAGCGTCGCGATGCTGCCGTCGTGCATGTACGGCGCGCTCACCGCCACGTTCCGCAGCCCCGGCGCCTTGAAGCGGCCCATGTCGTCCGGCAGGCCCGTGACGGCCAGCAGGCCGGTGTTCGGCGCCGGGTATGCGCCGGTGCCGCCCACGTTGTAGAGCCCGGTGTTGTGGAACTCCACCTCCGGCGTGGCCTTGCCGGCGTAGTCCACCGTGCCGGTGAAGAGGAACCCGCCGTGGCAGTGGAAGCACTCGAGCCGCTCGCTCAGGAAGAGCTGCTCCCCGCGGCGCGCGGCGGCGCTCAGGCGGCCGGGCTGGCCGGCGCGCGCCTGGTCGTAGGGCGAGTTGCCGGCGATCAGCGTGCGCTCGAAGGCCGCGATGGCCTTCACCACGTTGGCCAGCGTCAGCGGCTGGCGCTCCCCCGGGAACGCGGCAGGGAAGAGGACGCGGTACCGCGGCTCCGCGCCGAGCCGCGCCAGCAACTCGCCCTCGCGCCCCGCGAGGCCCAGTTCCACCGGGTCCTCGCCGAACATCGGGACCAGCGCCTGCTGCTCCAGGCGCTCCAGCTTCGGGTTGGCCCAGGTGAGCGCGGGGCTGTAGGCCACGTTGGCCAGGCCCATGCTGCTGCGCGGGTGCACCTCCCCCGTGATGCCCGTGGGATGCGGGCGCGGGTCGTTGAAGCCGCTGGCCTGCTGGTGGCAGGTGGCGCAGCTCATGCTCAGGTCGCCCGAGAGCCGGCGGTCGTAGAAGAGGTGGCGGCCCAGTTCCACCTTCGGCACCGACATCGGGTTGTCGGCGGGCACCCGCGGCTCGGGGAAGCCCGCCGGCAGCTGCCAGCGGAACGGCCCCGCCGGGGCCCGGTACTGGCCCACCACCGGGCCCGGGCCGGCGCGCCGGAACACCCGCTGCGGCCCGCCCGAGCGGTCGCCGAAGGGCAGGCCGAGCGCGGCGAACATCGGGTCGCAGTCCAGATCGTCGGGACCGGACATGCAGCCCTTGGCCGTGTTGGCCTGGTTGGTGTCGAGGCGCGACTCGGCCAGCAGCGCGGCGAGGTCCACCAGCACCGTGTCGCGCGCCGGGTCGAAGCCCTCGATGGTCACGTCGGGGCGGTTGGGCTGGGCACAGCGGTCCGGCGGGAGCTTGGCGTCGGTGTCCCCATCCTCGCGCACGCACCCGCTGCTGCCGAGGTGCAGGAAGAGGCGGTTCAAGGGACCGTCGGTGCTCAGGTCCAGGCGCAGGAAGGTGTAGCCGCTGGCCCAGGTCCAGAACATCGCCGTCAGGTCGAGCGGGGCCGCCTGGCGCGCGAGGTCCAGGTGGTTGAGTTCCCAGGGCACGCCCACGCTGAAGCGGAGCCCGCGGTACTCCCCCGCCGGGACCCGGCCCGTGATTGTCAGGCGGGTGGCGGGCGTCCCGTTGCGGCAGGGACCCGTGCCATCCTCGAAGTCGAGCAGCGCCACCGTTGGCTGCTGCCAGCGTCCGTCCGCATCGAGTTGCAGGGGAACCTCGCGGCCCCCGGCATCCACCAGGCGCACCGACTGCACGAAGAACCGGAAGTCGGTGGGCGTGATCCGTGAATGCGATCGCCCCACGCTGTCATAGCTTTGCCCGCAGGCAAAGGGTCGCGTTCCCACCACGGCGGCAAAGCGCAGCGTCACCCGGCGCGCCGGGGCCTCGGGGCCGGGGGCGGACGGGGGCAGGCCCGGCCGGAACGCGGAAACGGCCATGGCCACCCCGGCCACGGCGCCGAGCATCAATCCTGTGCGCATCTCAATCTCCTGGCGCTGCGCATGGCCGCGCCGCCCGGGGCGGGCGCGGGGACGCCGACCTGCGTCGGCTCCATGCCAGTGGCGTGCGTTCCCGCCCCGGAGCCCGGGGTCGGGACAACGTCACGATGTCGTCGGGAAGCGAGCGACGGCCCGGCAGGGCGCGTCAGGCCGCAGGCGAGGGAGGGGCCTGGGCGAGGGGCAGGAGGCGGTCGGGACGGGTCGCCGGGGCCCCCGGCTCATGCCGGGCCAGCGGCGGGGCGAGGGTGACGTGCACGGGGATGACGAGCACGATCGGTGCCGGCAGCGCACCCACCGCCGCGCAGCAGGCGTGGCCTACGCAGTCACAGCGGGTCGGTGCACGCTCGTCGGGCCTGGGCGCCCCGGGCAGGTCGTGCCCGGCCATGCCCATGTGCTGCGCATGCGCCCCGGCCGCCGCGTGCGAAGCCACGGCGCCCGCCTCGGCCGCCGCGGCGCGCGCCCCGCCATGCTCGCAGCGATGGAGCGTGGGCGCCACCGCGAACACGGTGTAGGCCACCGTGAGGCAGAGCGTGAGCAGGGCGCGGAGGGGGCGGGGCATGTGGGGGCATCATGCACGGGAACGACGCACCTCCGCAAGAGCGGCCCCGCAATCTCCCGCTGCCCCCCAAGGCGCAGGCGGGTATCTTCCTCGCCATGCGTGCCCCGCACCTTCCCCTCGCGCTCCTCCTGGCCCTCGGCGCCTGCAAGAGCGGCCCCCCCGTGGCCTCCGCCACTCTCGGCGACCTCCGGATCACCGAGGGCTTCGCCTTCCGCCCCATCACGCCGGCCAGCGGTGCCGCGTACTTCCGCGTCCGGAACACCGGCTCGGTCGCGGACACGCTGCTGGAAGCCTCGAGCCCCATCACGAAGGGCGCCATGTTCCACGGCGGCGACATGGCGCACGTGGACGCCATCCCGCTCCCGCCCGGCGGCGAGCTCTGGCTCAAGCCCGGCGGCACGCACCTCATGCTCAGCGATTACAGCCCCCGCCCCGAGGCGGGCGACTCGCTCCCGGTGACCCTCCGCTTTGCGCACGCGGGCAGCATCACCCTCAAGCTCCCCGTGCGGCGGTACAACCAATGACCTGGTGGTGCTCGGCCACGGGCGAGCCGTGGACCTGGGCGTGGAAGGCCTACCCCGGGGTCTGGCTCTTCCTGGCGGTGCTGGCGCTCGCCTACTGGCGCGGCGTGCTGCGCGGGCCCGAGGCCCCGGCCCGGCCGGCGGGGAGCATCGCCTGGTTCACCGCGGGGCTCCTGGCCATCTGGCTGGCGCTCGACTGGCCCATCGGCGCCCTGGGCGCCGGCTACCTCGCCAGCTTCCACACCATCAGCTACCTGCTGCTGGCGATGGTCGCCCCGCCGTGCCTCCTCCTGGCCATCCCGGTGGCGCAGCAGCGCCGCCTGGCCACCACCGGCCGCGGCGCGACACTGCTCCGGGCCCTCGGCCGTCCCTGGGCCGGCTTCGCGCTCTACGCCGTCATCCTGACCCTCACGCACTTTCCCGTCATCGTGGACGGCGCCATGGCCACCCAGCCCGGCGCCTTCGCCATCGACCTGGCGTGGATCATCAGCGGGTTCGGCCTCTGGTGGCCGGTGATGGGGCCGAGTCCCGAGGTGGTGCGCATCCGCCGGCCGCTCAAGATGGCGTACCTCTTCCTCGCCACCCTGCCCACGATCGGCCCGTCGGCGTTCCTCACCTTCGCGGAGTATCCGCTGTACGCCACCTACGAGCTCGCGCCGCGGATCTTCCGCATCATGACCGCCCTCGAGGACCAGAAGGTCTCCGGCCTGGTCATGAAGATCATCGGCGACCTGCCGCTGTGGTTCGGGTTCGGCGTCATCTTCTTCCGCTGGGCCCGGGAGGAACAGACCGCCCCGCCGCCGGTGCATCCGGGGGCGGGGCGGGTGGTGGCGTCCTGACCGCGGGCGGCTCGGCTAGCGCACGCCGAGCCGCTGCCGGAGCTGCGTCAGGCGCTCATCGGGGGCACCGGGCGACGCGGCGCGCACCAGCTCCCGGAGTGTCGTCCCATCGTTCGCCCGCAGGTCCGGATCGGCGCCGTGGTCCAGCAGGAACGCGACGAGGTCCCACATCCCGAACACCGCCTGCATCATCGCCGGCGTATAGCCCATCCGCTCGGTGCGTGAGCTGTCCCGCGCGTTCACCTCCGCGCCATGCCGCACCAGCACCTCGGCCGCCGGCAGCTGGAGCGTGCCCGAGGCGAGGAGCGGCCGGCCGTCGGCGTCGCGCGCGTTGGGGTTGCCGCCCGCCGCCAGCACCAGGTCCAGCACCACGGGACCCTGCGCGCCACCGCCGAGGAGCGGCGGGATCGCCCGGTCGGCGGCCCACGGTCCGTGGCCCTCGGCCTCGAAGATGTCGGGGGCCACGGGGGCACCGGCCTCCAGCAGGAGCTTCACGGGCTCCACCGCCACCGCGGGCTGCCCCTGCATCAGCGCGACGTTGATCGCGTACCCGAGGATGGTCACGCCCGAGTAGTGCCGCGCCGAGAAGTCGAGCCCGCCCTCCGCGACGATCGCCCGGACCTGCGCCGTGTCGAGGGCGTCGATGGCCTGGGCGAGGCGCACCAGCTTCGGGTCGGGGAAGATCACCACCGCATCCCAGTAGGCCCGCCGCTCCCGATCCACCATCACGCGCTTCACGTAGTTCCTCGCCAGGAAGCCGAACGGCGCCGCCAGCGCCAGGAGCCCGAGGTAGAAGAACACCCGCGGCCCGCCGAACTGCCCCCACACGAACATCGCCCCCGCCAGCAGCAGCACCCCGCCGAGGAGGAGGCCCCACCCGGTGGCCAGCCCCCGGCCCGCCGCGTCGTCGCCGAGGTTGCGGGTGAGGAGCAGGTTGAGGACGAACAATGCCTCACCCAACAGCAGCAGCCAGCCCAGCAGCGCGAGCGCCTTCATCAGGAGGTCCCTCATGGCGGGGCGGGGCTACTCGATGCCGAGGCGCTGCCTGAGCGCCACGTAGCGGGGCTCGTCGCCGGCGTCGGCCTCGCGCAGCACGTCGGCCAGGGTCTTGCCGTCCCCGGCCACGTAGTCGGCGCGCGCGCCGTGATCCAGCAGGTAGGCCACGATGTCCCACTCCTGGTACAGCGCCTGCACCATCACCGGGCTCCAGCCGGGCCGGTCGGTGCGCGACGAGTCGGGCGCGTTCACGTCGGCCCCGTGCCGCACCAGGACCTCGGCCATCGGGAGGCGCGTGTAGCTCGAGGCCAGCAGCGGCTCACCCTCGTAGTTACGCGCGTTGGGGTCGGCGCCGGCGCCGAGCACCAGGTCCAGCACGGGGACCGACTGCTCGCCCCGCCCGTAGATCCAGGTCACCAGCCGGTGCTCCGCATAGCCCTGCTCGCTGCCCTGCTCGATGAGGTCCGGCAGCGGCTTCGCCCCCGCCTCCAGCAGGAGCCGCACCGGCTCCACCGCCACGGGCGGCGCGAAGGTCTCCACCGCGTGCGTGATGGCGTAGCCCAGGATGGTGGCACCGTCGCGGCTCCGGGCGGCGAAGTCGATCCCGCCCTCGGCCAGCAGCGTGCGCACCCTGGCGGTGTCGTTGTCCGCGATGGCCCGCGCCAGCCGCGAGACCTTCGCGTCCTCGAAGGTCACGCGCGATTGCGCGTAGGCGTACCGGTTCATCTTCCGGACGCCGCCCTTCACCAGGCTGGCGCCGAACAGGAACAGCGGCCCCGCCAGCACCAGCAGCCCCGCGTAGAACGCCCCGCGCGGGCCGCCGAACTGGCCCCAGATGAACGCCCCGCCGGCCACCAGCACCACCGCCCCCAGGATCATGCCCCACGCCGTGGCCAGCCCGCGGCCGGCCGCGTCGTCGCCCATGTTGCGCATCAGGAGCAGGTTGGCCACGAACAGCACCTCGCCCGCGAGCAGGATCCAGCCGAGGATCACCAGCGGCTTCATCAATCCATCCTTCATCGGTGGGTGTCGTCTCCGTGCGGCAAAGGTGCGGCGGGCTCAGCGGCTGAGGCGGCGCTTCACTTCGAGGAAGGCGGCGTCCCGCACGACTTCCTTGTCCTTCTCGGCCACGAGCGTCCGCAGGCTCACGCCGTCCGGGGCGGTGTAGGCCGCGTCGAGGCCGTGGTCCAGGTAGAAGAGCACCTGGTCCCAGTTGCCGAACACGGCGGCCGTCATCGGCCCGGTGTAGGCGGGGCGGTCGGTGCGCGTGGTGTCTAGGACGGCCAGGTCGGCGCCGTGGCGCGCCAGCACCTCGAGGAACGGCAGCGTCATCTCGGTGGACATGAGCATCGGCTGGCCGCCGGCGTCCACCGGGTTCTTCTCCCCGCCGTGCTGCAGCAGGAGGTCCAGCACCTGGGGCGCGGCCGGGCTCCGATGGAACACCCAGGTGGTGAGCAGGTGACCGTCGGGTTCAGCCGGTGTCCGCGCCGGGGCCAGCGCATCCTGCGCCGGCGGCACGCCCGCCTCCAGCAGCACCCTCACGCTGGCCAGGGCGGCGGGCGCGGCGCCCCAGTCGGTCGCCCGCTCCACCGCCAGGCCGAGCAGCGTCCGGCCGTCCCCGTTGCGCGCGGTGAAGTCGAGGCCGCCCTCGGCCAGCCGGGCCTGGAGCGCCGAGGTGTCGCCCGCGATCACCGCCTCCGCCGCCCGGTTCACCCGCGCATCGGCAAACCGCACCCCGCGCGCTCGCCCGAGGGCCCGGTCCAGCTCACCGAGCCGGCGGCCGCCCAGGCTGACCACGAGGAACACGAGCGGCACCGCCAACGCGCCGAGCCCGAGGAAGAAGGCGATGCGTGGCCCACCACGCTGCCCCCAGATGAACGCCGCGGCGGCCGCGGCCAGGAGCCCGCCAAGCACCAGGCCATAGATGGTGCCGAGGCCCCGGCCGGCCGCGTCGTCCCCGGCGTTTCTCGCGATGAGCAGGCTCGCCACGAAGAGTGATTCCACAACGAGCAGGACCCAGCCCAGCACCACGAGCGGCTTCACGGCGCCTCGTCAGTCGCAGAGGATGAAGTCGGAGTCCACCAGCGGCCGCGCCAGCCGGGCGATCCGCGCAAACAGCCGGTCGCCCTCCTCCTTCGAGAGGGGGAACCAGCGCCGACCCTCCGGATCGAACCACTCCGTGAGGCTCGAGCGGTAGAGCCGGTGGCCCTGGGTGTAGGTCCAGCTCACGTAGGCCGTCCGGCCGATGGCGTGGTACACGATGGTCTCGCCGCGGATGTCGAGCTCGACGTGCTCCCCCTGGGTGCCGAGCAGCAGCGGCTCGACCACGAAGGGGGGCGGCGCGTTGGCCCGGCGGATGGCGTCCATGTCCGGCTCCTCCGGCGGGGGGCCGGGGGGCGTGAGGAGCCAGTAATGGCGGGGCTCGGTGGTGATCTCGTCGGTGTAGATCGAGGACTTTCGGGCGTAGCGGCTCACGCCGGCGGGGAAGGTCTCCCCCGCCTGCAGCGGCTTGGTCAGCATCACGCAGGCGCCGATCGGGGGCGCCGGATGGCCGCCCCCGGCCCACGCGATCCCGTTTCCCGCCGCCAGCTCGCGATCGAGGATCGCCCGCAGCACCGGCGGCAGCGCGGCCACGACCTGCCGGACCTGCTTGTCGTCGGGAAGTTCGCTCATGCGGCAGGGGAGTATGCACGAGCGCCACACAACCGCAAGGTTCCGGGCCGGGCCGTCTGCTCACGTTCTCGGCGGAGGCGCGGGGGCCGCGGAGGTCCTACACCCGGATGGAATGCCGGCGCCGCTCAGTCCCCTCGCTCCCGCTCCGTGCGGTAGGTCGGCCGCTTCCATCCGGGCAGCGGCGGCAGGGCCAGCCCCGAGGTGCGCCGTGCCAGGTCGAGGTGCGGGGCCGCCAGGTCCGCCAGCTGCTGCGCCAGCGCCATGTCCGACCGCGAGAAGGGCCGCAGTCCCTCACTCGTCACCGCCATCGCGCCGAAGACCTCACCCCCGGTCCGGAGCGGCACCACCAGCACGCCCACCTGGCTGCCCGACTCGAGCTGGCTCGCCAGCAGGTACGGCAGCTCGCCGCGCATCACCTGCGCCACGCCGCTGCCCTCGATGGGCTCCTGCGGCAGGTCGGCGAGCGGCGTGGGCACGCCCGGCCGCACCACGGCCACCCGGTGCTCCCCGCTGGTGCGCACGCAGAACTCGAGCGCCGCCGCCGGCAGCATCGCCTGCACCTGCTGCACGAACAGCCGGCTCCCCTCGCCCAGGAAGGGCGTCGTCGCCAGCAGCTCGGCCACCTTGGCCAGGTGGCCGGGCACGTGCCGCAGCAGGTCGAACTGGCCCCGCAACACCCCGTACTGCCAGGCCAGCACCATCCCCTCCACCCGCGGCGCCAGCACCGCGCCGATCCGGTCGAGGAGCACCAGGTCTTCCTCGCGGTAGAGCCCGGGGCCCGCGCTGCCTAACAGGATGTAGCCGGCCAGCCGCTCCACCACCCTGAGCGGCACGCCGATCAGCGCGCGCGGCGGGACCTCCGCCCCGCGCACCGTCACCAGCTCCGGCAGCGGCGGCAGCCCGGCCCGCTGCGCGTCGTGGATGAGCAGCGAGCCGCCCCCCGCGAACAGCGATCCCGGGTCGAGCGTCGCCCGGCTCCAGGTGAGGGCCGGGTCGCCCCAGAGCGCGCCGTGGCCATGGAGGCCGAGGCGGTAGTGGTGCTCCCCGTCCCCGTCGGGGATCAGCAGCTCGTAGCAGTCGTGCGGCAGCACGCCCTGGAGCGCAAACGAGAGCGCCAGCATCAGGTCCCGCGGCGTCCCCGCCCCGCCGATGGCATCCGCGATGGACGCCAGCACCGCGAAGCTCGGGTCCTCTTCCCGCGCCGGTGGGGCGTGGTGCTCCACCGGGTGCGCCGGTGCCTCGGCCGAGGGCGCGGCCGGCGTGGCTGTCGGCAGGCTGGGACGGGGCGGCACCGGCGCGTGCAGCTCGTGCCGCCCCGAACTCACCACCCGCGCGAGCATGGGGGCCAGCGCGTCGGTGGCCACCGCCATCAGCCGTCCCGTCGTCTCCCCGTGCGCATAGGGGGAGAACGCAGCGAGCAGGATGAGCGCCACGTCCTGCCCCCCATGGCGGACGGGCCGCAGCTGCACCGAACCGTAGCCCGCCCGGCGGATCCGGTCCTCGACCTGGGCGAGTTCCTGTGCGTCCACCAGCGGCTTTGCATAGGGGATCAGCAGGTTGTCCTCGGCCAGCGCCTCCGGCTCGACCAGGATCGGCACCCCGTCTTCGTCGAACAGCCAGAGCGCCAGGAGATCCGCCGGGATCACCAGCCGGAAGACGTCCGCCATCGCCTCGTACCAGGCGCGGAGCGCGTCCAGGTCCTGCAACCGCGTGCGCGGGTGCAGGATCGGGATCAGCTGGCGGAACTCCTCGACGCCCATTTGCATGCCACCCCAAGAGGCAGGGACCGTGCCCAACTCCGCCCTCGAATCCTGCACCCCCAGCCAGATCCCCGATAGGTCTCCGCCTCCGGCTCGGGAGCCCCGGCCTGGGTGCGGGAATCCTATATTCAGGGCATCAACCGATCCTCATCCCTGCCCAATCGACATCGACCTAAAACCATGAAAGACATAGCATTAGCGATTTCCGGCATGAGTTGCCACCACTGCCTCAACGCCGTGAACAAGGCCCTGGCCGGCGTCCCGGGTATCGAGGTCCGGACGGTCCGGATGGGCCGGGCCGAACTGCGGATCGCCGACCACCCCGGCGCCGACGCCCCCGCCCGGGCCGCCGTGGAGAGTGCGGGATACAAGGTGGAGGGGATAATCGCCCTTTAGACGGGGGCGGGGACGGCGGACCCACAGGGGAGGGTCTGGCCGGGGTCCTTCCTCGGCGCCTGCGAGCCGGCGGGGGCCGCCTGCGAGCCCCGGACTCCCCGGTCTCCCGGCCCGGCTGCGCCCCCAAACGACAAAGGGCCGGCACCGGCCGGCCCTTCGCTTCACCCGGACCCCTGGGACCGGCCGCCGCCGGTCCCCGCGATCAGGTCTTGGCCTCTTCCGCCCGCCGGTCCCGAAACTCGAGTGCCGCGCGATACTCGGAGACCAGCCGGTCCATCATGGCATCGCGCCGCTGGTACAGCCGCTTGAGCGGACGGGGCGCATGGCGCGCCAGCGCGTACGCGGTCAGCAGCGGCAGCGACACCGAGTTGTCGGTGTAGACCACCACCGTCCCCGGCAGCATGTCCGGGTCGATCTTGCCCCAGCTCACCGCCTCATTGGGCGTGGCGCCGGACAGGCCGCCCGTGTCGGGGCGCGCGTCGGTCATCTGCAGGAAGTAGTCGTGCCCCCGCTCGTCGATGCCGAGCACCTCCTGGATCTGCGGCTCGGTCTGGAGCAGGAAGTTCTTCGGGCTGCCGCCGCCCACGATGAGCGCGCCGCTCTTGCCCCCGGTCCGCTTGGCCTCGAGCACGATCGCCGCCGTCTCGTTCACGTCCGCGCTCACGTCGAACCGGAGCTGGCTCCCCGCCAGCGCCTGCTCCGCCACGTTCATGCCGATCGAGCTGTCCCCGGGCGACGAGGTGTAGATCGGCACGTCCAGCTCGTGCGCCATCGAGAGGAAGGAGCGCTTGCTCAGCCCCAGCGCCCGCTCCCGCTCCCGCAGGTAGCCGCCGAGCAGCCAGTGGTACTCCGCCGTGCTCATCGGCCGCTGGAACTCCGGCCGCGCCGACACCTCGCGCACGAAGGCGTCGGTGGAGAGGAGCACCGAGTAGTCGAAGAAGATGTCGTAGATGCGGACCACGCCCTGCTCCCGCAGCTCCACGTCGTCCGCGGTGTGGGTGCCCTGGTGCAGCGACAGCCCCAGCGCGAAGTGCGCGTCATGGTACAGGTTGGCGCCCGTGGAGATGATCCAGTCCACGAACCCCGCCTCCATGAGCGGGATCAGCGTCGACATGCCGAGGCCCGCCGGGGTCATGGCGCCCGTCAGGCTCATGGCCACCGTGGTGTCGTCGGCCAGCATCCGCTCGGTGAAGAGGCGGCAGCCCTCGCGCAGCCGCCCCGCGTTGTACGCCAGGAAGGCGTTGTCGATCAGGTCGGCCACCGACTCCTTGCCGCTGATCGGCTGGGGATTGATCCGCTTGCCGCGGAGGAAGGAGGCGCTCGGCTTGGTCATGTGGTGCGGTCCGGCTCAGGGTGGTGAGGAAGGCGCGGCCTCAGCGGTCCACGCCCTCGCCGTGATTGCTGTGGCCGTTCCCCTTGGCGCGCTGCAGGATGGCCAGCACTTCCTGGGGGTCGTCGGTGACCGAGAAGAGCTCCAGGTCCGGCGGCGCGATGTTGCCGCGGGCGCACAGGGTGTCCCGGATCCAGTCGGTGAGGCCCTTCCAGTAGTCGCGCCCGAAGAGCACCACCGGGAAGTGGCTGACCTTCCCCGTCTGGATGAGCGTCAACGCCTCGAACAGCTCGTCCAGCGTCCCGAACCCGCCGGGGAACACGACGAAGCCCATCGAGTACTTCACGAACATGGTCTTCCGGACGAAGAAGAAGCGGAAGAACATGCTCCGCCGCACGAAGGGGTTGGTGCCCTGCTCGTGCGGCAGCTCGATGTTGGCGCCGATCGACAGGCCGCCCCCTTCCACCGCGCCCCGGTTGGCCGCTTCCATGATGCCGGGCCCGCCGCCCGTGATGATCGGGAAGCCCGCCGCCGACAGCAGCCGCGCCGTCTCCACGGCTTGCGCGTAATACGGATCGTCCGGCTGCGTCCGCGCGGAGCCGAAGATCGCCACCGCGTCCTGGACGTCGCCCAGCTTCTCGAAGCCCTCGACGAACTCGCCCATGATGCGGAGCACGCGCCAGGGGTCCGTCTTCCGGAGGGCGTCCGGACGCTCGAGCGGGCTCGCCGCGACGCTCTCCAGCAGCTCCTCGTCCGCCGTCGGCCCGCGGGTCCGGGCGCTGTGCCGCATTTCCTTGTCAGCCACGCGAGAGGTGCTCCAGGAAGGACCGGTGCTCGTCGGCCCGGTTGTAGAAGTAGGGGGACACGCGCACGTGTCCCGGACGGGCATCCACGATGAAGCCCGCCGCCGCCAGCCGCGCCACGTCGGCGTGCGGCTGCTCGCGCGGCAGCATCACGATGGCGCTCCGCCGCGCCGGCTCGGGCGACACCTTCGGCCGGAGGCCGCGCGCCGTGGCGTCGGCAATGAGGTCGTCGGCCAGCGCGCGCGTGCGGGCCTGCACCCACGCCAGCCCCGCGTCCTCCAGCACCTCGAGCCCCGCCAGCTGCGCGTACACCGCCGCCACCGCCGGCGTGCCGAGGTCAAAGCGATGCGCGTCGGCCGCGCGCTCCAGCACCCGCGGGTCAAACCGGAACGGCGTCGCGTGCCCGAACCACCCCGCCACCCGCGGCTCGAGCTGCCCGATCAGGGACGGCCGCACGTAGAGGAACGCGATCCCCGAGCCGCCGAGCAGCCACTTGAGGCCGCCCGCGCAGTAGAAATCCACGTCCATGGCGCCCACGTCCACCGGCACCTGCCCGGCGCCCTGGTAGCCGTCGATCAGGCAAAGTGCGCCCTGCACGTGCGCCAGGTCCGCGATGGCGCGGACATCCTGGACGTGGCCGCTGGTGAAGAAGACGTGACTCGTGGCCACGAGCGCGGTCCGCCCGTCGATGGCCCGCGCAAAGGCCTCGAGCGGCACGCTGATGCCATCCGGGCTCTCGAGGATCTCGACGTCCACCCCCGCGCCCGCCTTGGCGAGCCACTGGTACGGGACCGTGGGAAAGTCGAGAGTCGTGGTCACCACCTTGGGCCGCCGGCGGTAGTCCAGCGACTCGGCCACCACGGTGAGGGCCGTGGAAATGCAGGGATGGAGCGCGATGGCCGACGCGTCCGCGCCGACGATCCGGCCGTACCCGACCCGCAGCCGCTCGTACGCGCCGAGCCAGGTGTCGTACCACGCCGAGGCCCCACGCCGTTCCCATTGGTCGAGGTAGTCCGACATCGCCACCCGGCTCCTGTCCGACAGCGCCCCAAGGGAGCAGCTGTTTAGGTAGGTGGTGTGGCGGAAGATCGGGAAGCGTTCCCGGAGCCCGAGGGCCGGCTCGTCCAGGGCGGTAACCGTCATGGGTGGGACAATATAGCCCCCCCGCCCCCCCTCGGCGGGCCGTGGAAGGTGATTATCTTCGTCGCCATGAGCGAGTCGTCTGGCTGGGCCGGGTTCATCGCGCGGCTCTCCGCGCGGGCCGTGGTCAACCCGCGGGTGGCCGTGGACCTGCTGTCACTCGCCTGGGCGTTCCGGCGACGGGAATGGTGGCGGCACGCCCCGTTCCTCCCCCTCCCGGATCGCACGTACCTCGAATGGCGCCTGCACACGGCCTACGGCGAGGAGCGGGACCTCCCGCCCGTCCGCGACGTGCTCAGGTTTGCCCGCTGGCGCCGGAGGCTGCTGCATGACTAGGCCGCATGTCGTGATCATCGGAGGCGGGTTCGGCGGGCTCTACACCGCCCAGGGCCTCGCGGACGCTCCCGTCCGGATCACCGTCATCGACCGCCAGAATCACCACCTGTTCCAGCCCATGCTGTACCAAGTGGCCACCGCCGCCCTCTCCGACGCCGATATCGCTTCCCCGATCCGGTCCATCCTCCGCGACCAGTCCAACGCCGAGGTGATCCTGGGCGAGGTGACGAACGTGCAGACGGCCGAGCGTCGGATCGTCATGGCCGACGGTAGTTTCCTCAACTACGACTACCTCGTCCTCGCCACAGGCGTCCGGCACTCGTACTTCGGGCACGATGAGTGGGAGGCCTTTGCCCCCGGGCTCAAGAGCCTGGAGGACGCCGAGGAGATCCGGAAGCGGGTCCTGCTGGCCTTCGAGCGGGCCGAGCGGGAGGGCGACCCGGTCAAGCGCCACGCCCACCTCACATTCATTGTCATTGGTGGCGGGCCCACGGGTGTCGAAGTGGCAGGGGCGCTCGCCGAGATCCGGCGGTACGCCCTCCGGCGCGACTTCCGCCGGATCGACCCCCGAGAGGCCACGGTCATGCTGCTCGAGGGCGGCGAACGGATCCTGACCTCCTACCCGCCCGAGCTGTCGGAGAAGGCCAAGTACGAGCTCCGCCGCCTGGGCGTCGAAGTCCGGGAGAGCACCCTGGTCACCGACGTCCGGCCGGGCTACGTGGTGGCCGGCGGCTGGACCATCCCCACGCAGACGGTGGTGTGGGCCGCCGGCAACGTGGCCAGCCCCCTGATGAAGACCCTCGACTGCCCCCTGGACCGCTCGGGGCGGCCCATGGTCGAACCGGACTGCACCATCCCGGGGCATCCCGAGGTCTTCGTCATCGGCGACACCGCGCACTTCCACGATGACCGGTACGGCGGTCCGCTGCCGCCCATCTGCCCCACCGCCATCCAGCAGGGCCAATACGCCGCCCGCACCATTCGTGGCGACCTGGCGCGGAAGACCCGTCGTCCATTCGTCTACTGGGACAAGGGCCAGCTCGCCGTGATCGGCCGCGGGCACGCGGTGGCGGACATCTGGAAGCTCCACTTCGGCGGCATGATCGCCTGGCTGCTCTGGGCCTTCGTGCACATCTATTTCCTCATCGGCTTCCGGAGCCGCGTGAGCGTGATGCTGCAGTGGGCCTGGAACTACTTCACCTACCAGCGCGGCGCCCGGCTCATCACCAGCAGCTGGAGCGCCAGCGTCGGTCGTCGGCTGCTGGCCCGCCCCGGCAACGCGGGCGAGTTGCCTCCCGGCCCACCCTCGGTGCTCAACACCACGGGCGAGCACCTGGCGGCGGGTCTCTCCTCCACGCCTGCCTCGAGTTGACGTGAGCGCACCGCTCGCCGAGCGAGTCAAAGCCGAGGCCCAGCGCCTCGGCTTTGTTGCGTGCGGGATCACGGATTTAGCCCCGCTGCCGCATGCGGAGGCGCTGGATCGCTGGCTCAAGGCGGGTTTCGGTGGGAACATGCGGTACATCAACAGGCAGGCTAAGAAGCGGAAGGATCCGCAGTTAGCGGATCGTGCCGCGCGGAGAGCCGTTGTTGTTCTTGACAACTACTACTATCAGGAAGAGCGTCGAGATCCCCTCGGTGAACTTGAAGTAGCAGCTGAGAAGACTACTCCAAAGATCGCCCGTTATGCGCGCGGCAAGGACTACCATCAGGTCACCCTCGACCGGCTCGAGCAACTCGCGGCGTTCCTCCGCTCCCTGGGCGCCGAGGCCGCCCGGCCCTACGTGGACACCGGCCCCATCGCCGAACGGGAGCTGGCCCAGCGGGCGGGGCTGGGCTGGATCGGCAAGAACACCATGCTCCTGCGGCCCGGCCTGGGCAGCTGGTTCTTCATTGGGACGGTGCTCACCGACCTCGAGCTCGCCTGCGACGCGCCCTTCACCACCGATCACTGCGGCAGCTGTACCCGCTGTCTCGACGCCTGTCCCACCGACGCCTTCGTGGATGTCCGGGTGCTCGATGCCACGCGCTGTATCTCCTATCTCACCATCGAGCACAAGCATGCCATCCCGGAAGACCTCGCCCCGAGGCTCGCGGGCTGGGCGTTCGGCTGCGATGTCTGCAACGAGGTGTGCCCGTGGAACGAGCGCTTCGCGACGCCGTCGGCCATCGAGGCTTTCCGGCCCCGCAACGCGCTCGAGGGTGCGGGAGCCGGACATTTCGACACAATGGATGAAGCCACGTTCACGGCCCAGTTCGGCGACACACCCCTCGCGCGACCCGGCCTGGCCCGGATGCGCCGCAACTGGCGTGCGGCCCTCGCCTCGCTCGGCTGGCGGGAGGAATGAGGGGGGCTAGATTTCCGCGCCTATGGAACCGGTCCTGCACTCCCTCGCCATCTTCGTCACCGACATCGAGCGCGCCAAGCGCTTCTACCGGGACGACCTCCGCCTCCCCCTCACCCGGGAAGGGAGCTTCGGCGCCGAATTCCTCGACGGGCCGCCGCACCTCGGCGTCCATCCCGCGGTGCATCCCGACGCCAAGGCGCTGGTGGGCCGGCACACGGGCCTCACCCTGCGGGTGGAGGGAATCCTCGACTTCTGCGAGCACCTGCACGAGCGGGGCGTCACGTTCCTCCAGGAGCCGACCAAGTCCTCCTTCGGCATCATGGCCATGATCGCCGATCCCGATGGCAACATCTTCGCCCTCTGGGACGACCACATCCCCGAGTAAGGCGCCCGCCCCGATGCCTCGCGCGCTCGTCACCCTGATCTCGCTCTGGACCTGGCTGGTCCTCGGCACCTGCGTGCTCCTCTGGTGCCCGGTCATGGCGGTGCTCTGGGTGGTCACCCGGCCGTTCGACCGGGATCGCTACTGGGTGGGTCTCTTCTTCCGGAAGATCGGCGTGGTGACGGCGGCGCTGAACCCGCTGTGGCGCTTCCGCGTGGCCGGGAACCTGGGCATCGACCCGCGCCGGCCCTACGTGGCGGTGGCCAACCACGAGTCGTTCGTGGACATCCTGCTGATCAGTCACCTGCCGTGGGAAATGAAGTGGCTCTCCAAGGTGGAGATCATGCGGATCCCGGTGCTGGGCTGGAACATGCGCCTGGCGGGGGACGTCCCGGTGGAGCGCGGCACCCGGCGGAGCGGGGTCAAGGCCATGCTGCGCTGCCGCGAGCTGCTCGGCCGCAAGGTGTCGGTGATCATCTTCCCCGAGGGCACCCGGTCCCCCACCGACGAGCTGCTGCCCTTCAAGGACGGCGCCTTCCGCCTCGCGGTGGACGCCGGCGTCCCGATCCTGCCCCTCGTGGTGACGGGAAGCCGCACCGCCCTGGCCAAGCACGACTGGCGCGTGGGCCGCTCGGAGGCCCTGGTGCGCGTGCTGTCTCCCATCGAGACCACCGGGCTCACCGCCGCCGACGTCCCGGCCCTCCGCGACCGGGTGCGCGACATCATCGCCGCCGCCCGGACCGGCGCGGCGGTGCCGGCGCCCGCCGCCGGCTGAGTCCCGGCCACCGCCCCGCCTCACAACGCGCCAGCCCCTCCCCCTGACCGGGGGCCGTGTCGGCAGTCCGGGCGCCCGTCAGCTCCATCCCAAGGATGGGTGTCCATATCCCCCGGGGTCCGTGCGTCCCCGTGGTGCCGCCGGGGAAGGACCGCCTGCCCCGCCGGCACTGCACGGAGTCGCTCCGGCCTCCCCCGGCCTGCCGCCTGCCCGGCACCGCCCGGCCACGGCCCGTGCCCTCGCGATCGCGCCCGGACCTCCGTCCGGCACCATCCCCCGGCCGCCCGGCCGGGCGGGCTACCCCGATTCCATGAGTGTGTCATGCATTGTTCCCCCTCCCGCGTCCTGCGACGCGTCCTGCTCGCTGGCAGCCTCCTGCTCCCCGCCTGCGGCGCGGCCGACCGGGACCTCGGCCCCAGCGAGGTGCTCCCCCCCACCCAGGAGCACCTGACCACGGGGCCCGGCGGCATGTTCATTGTCACCGAGAACGACTGGGCCGGCTTCAACTCCCTCCTGCCCCTCATCCGCGGGCTCCTCAGCGGCTGGACCCGCTACCTGCCTAACAACACCGGCCGCATGGTCTACGATCCATCCGCCCGCTGCGGCTCCCCGTACACCCTCGAGGTGAACTTCCCCGCCGGGATGCAGGAGGGCTCGGGCACCGAGCACCTGCGCGTGGCGGGCCCCTCCGGCGAGTCCCTCGACCAGCTGGGCAACTTCCGCCACCTCTACCTCGAGTATTGCGTCTGGGTCCCGGCCTCCTGGGAGGGCCCCGCCAGCGGCGTCCAGAAGCTCTTCCACATCTGGGGCACCTCGGATGATCCCAAGGGCTACAACACCCAGGCCCTCCCCACCCTTTATGGCGCGGGCGACAACAATCTCTCGCACCAGCTCCGGCTGCAGAACCTCACGCCGAGCCGCGTCGGGGACCGCACCGAGAACGTGCGCTGTGGCGCGGCCACTCGCGGCGAGTGGGACCGGGTGGAGATCTACCTCGTGCAGAACACCGGCGGCCAGGCCGACGGCCAGCTCCGCATGTGGCTGAACGGCCAGCTCTGCGCCAGCGAGGACGACATCACCTGGAGTGATGCCTCACATTATTCGAAGCAGTGGAAGGACCTGCAGCTGAATCCCACCCGTGGTTCCAGCGGGTTCTACGTCAACACCACCCAGCACCTGCGCTACGGTGCCGTCAAGGTGAGCGTGTTCTGAGGGGAGGGTCGGGCGGGGGGCGGGAAGGCCGGGATCGCGGCAGGGGCGATCCTACGCCTTCCCGAGCCCCGCCGGGCCGCGGCCGCGGCGGCCCACGCCGGCGAGCACCAGCAGCGTGAAGAGGTAGGGCAGCATCAGGAAGAGCTGGTAGGGCACGTCGAGCAGGAAGCTCTGGAACAGGAACTGCAGCGCCATGGCCGCCCCGAAGACCAGGGCCGACACCAGGATGCGCCCGGGGTGCCACGCGCCGAGCACCACGATGGCGATGGCGATGAAGCCGCGCCCCGCCGTCATCCGCTCGGCGAACGTGCCCACCTGCGCCAGGACCAGGCTCGCACCGGCCATGCCCGCGAAGGCGCCGCCCACCAGCACCGCAATCACCCGCACCCGCGTCACGTGCACCCCCGCCGCCCGCGCATCCTCGGGCGATTCCCCCGCCGCCCGGAGCCCCAGCCCCCAGTGCGTGCGGAAGAGCACCCACCAGAGCACCGGCGCCGCCGCGTAGGCCAGGTAGGTCATGACACTCTGCGTGAAGAATGCCGGTCCCACCACCGGCAGCGCGGCGAGCCCAGGAACCGGCACCGGCTTGAGGGTTGGCAGCGACAGCCCCACGCCGCCGGGACCAAAGGCGCTCCGGTACACGGCGCCGGTCACCCCCACCATGAGCAGCGTGACCGCGGTGCCGGTGATGATCTGGTCCGCGCGCGCGCCCACCGCCACCGCGGCGAAGAGCAGCGCCACCAGTACCCCAGCCACCGTGGCGAGCAGCAGTCCGCTCGCCGGCCCGCCGGCCGCGGCCCCGATCGCCGCGCCGAGCGCCCCGGCGAGCATCGCCCCTTCGAGGCCCAGGTTGATGACGCCGCTCCGCTCCGCGAGCATCTCGCCCAGGGCGGCCAGCAGGAGCGGCGTGGCGACGCGCACCGCGCTCATGAGGAAGGCGGTGAGGATCTCGGCGTCCATCACTCCGCTCCCGCCACCGCCAGGCGACGCCGCCGCAGCACCTCCGCCAGCAGCACGGCGATGATGATCGTGGCTTCCACCATGTAGACGGCCACCGCGGGCACGCCGGCCTCGCGCTGCATGGCACTCGCCCCGGCCTCGAGGCCCGCGAAGAGGAGGCCCGTGGCCACGATGCCGAGCGGGTCGAGCCGCGCCAGCAGCGCCACGGCGATGGCCGTGAAGCCGTAACCCGGGGGAGAGGTTCTGGAACAGCGCGTAGCTGGTCCCCGTCACCTCCATGCCGCCGGCCAGGCCGGCCAGCCCCGCGCTGGCCAGCAAGGCCACCGCAAAGAACCGCGCGGTGGGGATCCGGCCCGTGACCTCGGCGGCCCGCGGGTTGGCTCCCGTGGCCCGGAGCTGGAAGCCGGCCAGCGTGCGCCGGTCGAACACCCACGCCGCCCCCGCCAGGAGCAGCGCCAGCGCGAAGCCCAGGTGCAGGCGCGTGCCGGTGAACTGGGGCAGGCGCGCCCACAGCGGCAGGAGATCGCTCTGCGGGTAGATGTGCCGCGATTCCTGGAGCGGGCCCTGCACCATCCAGCTGACCAGCGCGTCGGCCACGAAATTGAGCAGCAGGGTGCTGATCACTTCCAGCACGCCGAAGCGGAGGCGGAGGAGCGTCGGGACTGCCGCCCACGCCATGCCCGCCGCGGTCGCGGCGAGGAGGACCAGCGGCACCACCACCAGGCGACTCTCGATGCGGGCCCCGAGCGCCAGCCCCGCCCACGTGGCCACCAGCGCCCCCGCCAGGAACTGGCCCTCCGCGCCGATGTTGAGCGCCCCCGCCCGGAACGCGAGCCCGAGCCCGAGCCCGATCACGATGAGCGGCACCGCCCTCGGCAGCAGGGACGACAGGACTGCGTCAGGCGAGCCGAGTGCCCCGCGCCAGAGCGCTCCCAGCGCGAGCGGCGCGTCGTAGCCGCTGGCGGCCAGGCCGATCGCCAGCACCAGCAGGCCCAGCCCGAGTGCGCCGAGGGGCCAGAGGATGGCGGAGCGTCGCTCTGCCACGGCGCTCATGCCGGCCCCCCGAGCATCTGCCGGCCGATAACCTCGCGCGGGGCACCCGGCGGAAGGCTGGTCGCGCGTCCGCCTGCCACCACGACCACGCGGGTGGCCAGGGCCAGCAGTTCGTCGAGATCCCCCATGTGCACCACCACCGCCACGCCCGCCGCGGCCGCCGCGCGAAGGCGCGCGTGGACCTCGGCGGTGGCGCGGAGGTCGAGCCCGCGCGTGGGGTTCTCCGCCACCAGCACCCGCGGTCCGCGCTCCAGCGCCGCCGCGATCACCATGCGCTGCTGGTTGCCGCCCGAGAGCGAGGCCGCGCGCGCGCCTGGTCCGGGCGCCTGCACCCCGAAGGCGGTCATGAGCTCCCTGGTCCGCGCCCGCGCCTGGGCCCAGTCCAGCCACGGCCCGCGCACCCAGGGCGCCCCCTCGCCCCGGGCCAGCACCAGGTTCTCCGCCAGCGAGAACTCCCCGACCAGCGCTTCGGCGGTGCGATCCTCAGGAATGAAGCTGACGGGGTGAGCCAGCGTCACCTGGCCGCCGGTCGGCCGTGCCGTGCCGGCCATCACCCGCAGCAGCTCCCGCTGGCCATTCCCCTCCACCGCCGCCACGCCCACGATCTCGCCCGCGCGCACCTCGAGCGTGGCCGCATGGAGCGCGCTGCCGCTGGCACCGAGGCGCGCGGCGCGCACGTCCGTGAGGCGGACCCGCACCTCGCCCCCGCCCGCGGGGGCGGGAGGCTCCTCCGCCGGCGGCGCGGTCCCGAGCATGTGGGTGGCGAGGCTCGCCGGCGTCTCGCCCGCGATCGGCCCCTCGTGCACCACGGCACCCCGCCGGAGCACCGTCACCCGGTCGGCCACGGCAAGTGCCTCGTGCAGCTTGTGGGTGATGAGGACCGATGGGATTCCCCGCGTCCGGAACCGGCGGATCGTCTCCAGCAACGCGGCGGCCTCGTCCGGCGGCAGCACGGAGGACGGCTCGTCCAGCAGCAGCAGTGCGGCCTCCGAGGCCAGCGCCTTGACCACCTCCAGCCGCTGCTTGAGCCCGGCCGAGAGGTCTTCCACCCGTGCGGAGGGATCCAGCGGCAGCCCGAACTCCTCGGCCAGCCGCGACACCCGGGCGCGGATCTCACGCGGCACCGGCCGCCAGCCGGCCGCCAGCGCCACGTTCTCCGCCACGGTCAGCGCCGGGATGGACGTGAAGTGCTGGTGCACCATCCCGATGCCGTGGCGCCGTGCGGCCACCGCGTCGGCCAGGTGCACCTCGCTGCCGCGCACCCGGATGGTCCCGGCATCCGGCGCCACGAGGCCGTACGCCACTTTCATCAGCGTGGACTTGCCCGCGCCGTTCTCGCCGAGCAGCGCGTGGATCTCCCCCGGCTCCAGCCGGAACGACACGTCACGCAGCGCCTCGACCTGGCCGAAGCGCTTGTGGATGCCAGTGAGTTGGAGGAGTGGCGTCATGAGGGGCGACGGTATCCGCGGCCGCCAGCGCGGGCGATGGACGCCGTCACGAACGGCAGGGCAGGCACCAGCGCGAGACTACATCCCGGTCGGATGATCGTGGAACTCCCACGGCAGGCCGAACCGCGCGCCAAGATGCTCGGCCAGCGCCTGGACACCCACAGTTTCCGTGGCGTAATGGCCGGCGTAGAAGACGTTCACTCCCCACTCCATGGCGTCGTGGTAGGTGTGCGCCGCCCCTTCCCCGGTGATGAACGTGTCGCACCCGGCATCCCGCGCCTGGGCGATCGCCGACCCGGCGCCGCCCGTGATGATCCCGACGCGGCGCACCTCGCCAGGACCGCCGGGCACCACCTTCACCGCCGACGGCGCAATGCCGAGGGCCGCGGCCAGCTTGCCGACCAGCCGGTCGCGGTTGATGACTCCGCCGGCGGGCGTGCCCATCACCCCGATCGGCGTCCCCTTGTGGTTCCCGAAGCTCGCCGTGGTCTCGAGGCCGAGTCGCCGCCCCAGGACGGCATTGTTGCCCACCTCGGCGTGGAGGTCGAGCGGGATGTGGGCCGAGTAGAGAGCCGCGTCGCGTTCCAGCAGCGCCGCCAGCCGGCGATACCGTCGTCCGGTCACCGGCTGGTTGCCGTCCCAGAACAGCCCGTGATGGACCAGCTGGAGCGCGGGCACGCCGCCCGCGGGGCCGAGGCCTTCGATGGCGGCGAGGGTGGCATCCACCGTGGCCACGATGCGGCCCACCATCCCGCGATTCTCCACCTGCAGCCCGTTCACGGCATTGGCATCGTCCGGCACCTCGCGGATGCGAAGGTAGCCATCGAGGTAGGCGGTGAGCTCCGCCAGCGGGACGAGCGCGCTCATGGCGCCGTGGCGGCGGCGGTGTCCGCGGCGATGATCGAGTCCCGGGCTGCCGCCACCCGAGCGCGCAACTCGGCCGGCAGCGCCGCCTCGAGGGCGGAGTCCGCCTCGTAGCGGATCACCCCGCTCTTGAGCCCGAAGCTCTCCACCTTGGGAGTGAATTTTCCCGACTGGACTTCCCGGGCCACGGTCAGGATGGCGCGCGGGAGGTCGATCACCGCCGACCCGGGCACCCGCCCCGGCGCCAGGCCGCGCTGGTCCAGGTTGGCCCCGAACGCGTAGGCCGCGGGCGATTCCTTGACCGCCTGGAACATGCCGAGCGCCGCCTGATCCGCGTTGTGGTGGAGCATGTCGGCCTTGGCCTGGAGCAGCGCGAGCGTTGCCTCGCGTCCGGCCGCCACGTCGTCGAAGCTGTTGAGGTAAGTGGAGCGGGCCACCACGGCGGGGTTCACCGTTTTGGCGCCGGCCTCCCAGGCCTCCTCCGCCTCACGGATCGGTGGCAGTTCGATCCCACCCACAAAGCCGATCACGTTGGTCTTCGTCATCCCGCCAGCCACCATTCCCGCCAGGTACGACGCCTCCCGGAGCCGGAAGATGAGGGCGCCACGTTGCCCTGCACCTTCTCCCCGGACGTGATGACAAAGATGGCCTTGGGAAATTGCGCGCTCACTCGTTCCGCGATGGACTGGAACTCAAAGCCGTGCCCGAAGATCAGGGCATAGCCCTGCGATGCGTAGGTCCGGAGTGCCTCCTCCTGCTCCGCCGGCGTACGCGCCTCGACGTGGCTGACCGGCACCTTCAGCGAGTCCCGCACCCACATCAGGCCGGTGTAGGCCCCCGAATTCCATGCCGCATCCGCGATCGACCCTGGAGTGACCAGCCCGATCCTGAACTCCGTCCCGGCGTCGGGGCGACTGCAACTACTAATCAGCCCCATCGCGAGCGCGATCATCACGAGACGCTTCATCATGAAATCACCAAGGTGACACTATGGCAGCAGAACGCCCCGGAATCGGGGCGTTAGGCGGTGTCTTTCCACAACTTCGCATGACTTATCAACGAATGTGGGAAGCGGAACGTCACCAAAGCTAGACACCAGAGGATTCACCGAGTTCCGCGCGGCGCGGGACCGAGTCGGCGCCACCCGTCGGCTCCATGCTGATCTGGCCATTCACCCGCCCGCCCTCGGCGATCTGGATCCGCTGGGTCCGGATGTCCCCGTGGATCACCGCCCCCGTCTGGATCTCCACCCGCTCATCGGCATGGATGGAACCGTGCACCTCCCCGCCAGCCACCACCTCGGCGGCATAGACGTCGCCACGGACCACGGCCCCGGGGGAGACCAGCAGCTGGTGCCCGGCGCGGACCGTCCCCTGGATCTCGCCTTCCACCTTCACCACCGCGTCGCTGGCCACGTCCCCGACGATGGTGGTGCCCACCGCGATGATCGTGAGGCCGGCGCCGTCCCCGCGCCGCACCGCATCGGTCCGGGCGCCCTGCGACGGGCGTCCCGACGAGAAGATCGCCATCAGCTCTGCTCCTTGAGGATGTCCCGAGGGTTGACCGGGCGGCCATCGCGCCGGAGCTCGAAGTGGAGGTGCGGGGCGCTCGAGCGACCGCTGTTGCCCGAGAGCCCGATCACGTCGCCGGCATTCACTGGTGTCCCTGGCCGCACGGTGAGGCGCGAGAGGTGGCCGTACATCGACTGGACCTGGTCGGGGTGCTGGATCAGCACGTAGGTCCCGTACTCCTGGTCGCTGCCCGCCTCGAGCACGGTGCCGCCGCCCGAGGCCCGGACCAGCGTCCCGATCGCCACGGCGATGTCCAGGCCGGGATGCGCCTCGCCCCCAGTATTGCCGGGCGCGCCCGCGGCCGCTTGGCCGCGCGTCACATAGCCCGCTTCATCGAGCGGCCAGTGCGTGGGGAGCGAGGGCCCGTTCTCGAGCGCCGGCGCCGCCGGCCCCGCCACGGCCCGGATGGCGGGGGCCACCGGCAGGGTGGAGCCGAGGCTCACCGGGTCCGGCACGATGTCGGCGCCGAGCATCCCGCGGATCCGCTCATACCGGCGCTCCGCGCTGTCGAGCGCCGCCACCAGCTGGACGATCTTGCTGTTCTCCTGCTCCAGCTGCTCCACCTGGCGGACCAGGCCGGGCACGCGGGCCGCCGCGGACGCAATCGGCAGGTAAGTGATGAGCGCGAGGACCAGGAGGACGCCGAGCGCCGCCGCCCCGATGAGGCCGGCGCGGAGCAGCCAGAGCGGGAGCCGCAGGCTGCGCGTGGCCAGGGCGCCGTCGGTGTGCACCACGAGGGTGACGTAGCGACGCCCCGACGGCCGGCTCATCCGCCGAAGGGCTCGCCGAGGATCATCTCGAGCACGCGCGCGAGGTCGTCGTCGGAATAGTAGGAGATGGACACGAATCCCCGCCCGCGACGGCGCGCCGTGACCCGCACGTCCGTGCCGAGCCGCTGGCGGAGCGCCTCCTCGATGCGGCGGTGCTCGGGGCTGAGCTGCCGGGGCGCTTCCTTCTGTCGCCGCGGCGCGGTGCGCCCGCTACGGACCTTCGCCTCGAGGTCCCGGACCGACCATCCCTGGCTCACGGCATCCTGCGCCAGCCGCAGCATGTGCGGGCGTTCGCCCAGCGAGAGCAGCGCGCGGGCGTGGCCCTCGGAGAGGCGCCCATCGTCCACCATCTCCGCCACCTCCGTGGGGAGCTTGAGGAGCCTGAGCGCATTGGCCACCGTGGAGCGGTCGCGGCCCACCAGCCGCGCCACCTCCGCCTGCGAGAGCTGGAACTCCTCGATGAGGCGGCTGTAGCTGTTGGCCTCCTCGATGGCGGAGAGGTTGTCGCGCTGGAGGTTCTCGACGAGGGCCAAGGTGAGGAGCGTGCGGTCGTCCGCCTCCTTCACCACGGCCGGGATCTTCTGCCAGCCCAGCTTCTGCGCCGCGCGCCAGCGGCGCTCGCCTGCGATGAGCTGGTAGCCATCGAGATGCTTGCGCACCACCACCGGCTGCAGCAGGCCCGACGTTTCGAGGGAGCTGACCAGCTCCTGGAACTGGGGCTCGTCCAGCTTGGCGCGCGGCTGGTAGGGGTTGGGCCGGATCTGGGCGACCGGCACCTCGAGCAGCGTGCCCTGCGCCTCGGCCTCGGTCTTGGAGACGGGGCCGAGCAGGGCCTCGAGGCCGCGGCCCAGGCGGCGCGGGGACTCGCTCACGGCGCCACCTGCGGCAGCGCCGCCGCACCCGGCACCGGCGACTCGACCCGGCGCATCAGCTCCTGCGCCACGCCGAGGTAGCTCTTGGCGCCCACCGACTGCACGTCGTACAGGAGGATCGGCTTCCCGAAGCTCGGCGCCTCGGCGAGGCGCACGTTGCGCGGGATGGGCTGCGGGAACATCCGGGGGCCGAAGTACTCCTTGGCGTCGCTCGCCACCTGGCGGCAGAGGTTGACGCGGCTGTCGTACATGGTCAGCAGCACGCCGTCGATGGCCAGGCCCGGATTGAAGTTCTGCTGCACCAGCTTGATGGTGTTGAGCAGCTGCGAGATGCCCTCCAGCGCGTAGTACTCGCACTGGATGGGGATCACCACGCCATCGGCGGCGGCCAGCACATTGAGCGTGATGAGCCCGAGCGAAGGCGGGCAATCGATGAGAATGAACTCGTGCGTGGCGCGCGCCGGCTCGAGCGCGCGGCGGAGCGCGCTCTCGCGATTGGACCGCTCCACCAGCTCGAGCTCCGCCCCGACCAGGTCCTGGGTGGCGGGCACCACGTCGAGGTAGGGCAGGGCGGGATCATTGACGATCGCGTCGGCGAGCGGCCGCCCCTCGACCATGACGTCATAGAGCGACATGCGCAGCTGATCGCGCCGGATGCCCACGCCGCTGGTGGCGTTGCCCTGCGGGTCGGCGTCGACGAGCAGGGTCTTGCGCTCGGAGATGGCCAGGGACGCGGCGAGGTTGACGGCCGTCGTGGTCTTGCCGACGCCGCCCTTCTGGTTCGCGATCGCGATGATTCTGGCCATGTGTAAACTGATCCCTGATAAAGACTTGCGCTACAAAACCAGTTCTGCTAACCGGAGGAATTGCGGGCGCAGGCAGGCGAAGGATCGAATATAAGGTTCTTCGCCATCGCGCGAAACGGCTTGAGGGTGGGGAATCGCTGCGCGGCGTGGAAGGGGAGGCGTGGCACGTCGGGGGCTTGGAAGCAAGCTCAAGGCGGAGTGCGGCGACAGACCGCGGGGCAGCGTCCGGTGTGGCGCAACGCAGCGGAGGAGAGTTCGCAGAGGGATCCAGTCTACCCTGGTCTGTGCAGACCCGGCTCTGTGTGTGGTCGCAGGGAGCGCCTTGCGGGGCGGAGAGGGTTGCCCGACCCAATTTGAGCCCCCCTCAAAACACCACGGGCTCACCTGGCGGTGAGCCCGGCATCGTCGGGTGCTTCGTCCTCCCAGACGCTCTCGGCTCCTGCCTTGAGGCCCGACCACCGCCGCCAGTCGCCTGCTGGCCAGTCATGTGGAATTGTTGCACGTGAAACACCCGCCCTCAGCCGACGCAGATCTCCCTGCTCCGACGCCACTTCAGCACCTCCAGAACCAGGTTCTGCAGGTCGCTGGGGGACACACCGGGAATGCGTCCCGCCTGCCCCAGCGTTGCTGGCTGTCGAGCCGCAAGCTTCTCGCGTGACTCGTAGGACAGGGAGCCGAAAGTCCGGTACGGAAGCTCGCTCAGGAGCACGAAGCCCTCCTGATCCCGGAGCCGAACAGCCGCCTCCTGCTCCCGCTCCAGGTACCCCTCGTACTTGAGCTCCACCTCTCCCCAGACCGCATCCTCCGCCGGACCCTCCCACCCAACCAGCCGCAGGAGCTCCAGCAGGGAGACTCCAGGGCGGCGCACCAGCTCAGACACCCGCGCCGGCTCCAACAGTCCCCGCCCGCCCGCCCGCTCCAGCACACTGTTGGCGAGCGCCGGGGAAACCGAGGTCCGCCTCGCCTCCCTCAGCACCTCCTCCTCACCCTCCAACCGGCGCCAGGCCGCTTCCACTTCGCTGGCCGCGAGCGTCCCGAGGCGCTCGGCGTGCGGGAGGAGCCTCCGGAGGGCGTTGTCCTGACGGAGCAGGAGGCGATACTCCGCTCGCGAGGTGAAGAGGCGGTAGGGCTCATCCACCCCGCGGGTCACCAAGTCGTCCACCAGGACGCCGATCATCGCCTCGTCTCGGCGCAGGATCAGGGGTTCGGCCTCCAGCGCCGCCTGCGCCGAGTTGATCCCCGCCATGATCCCCTGCCCAGCAGCCTCCTCGTAGCCCGTGGTCCCGTTCACTTGGCCGGCCAGGAAGAGCCCCCGGATCGCCTTGCTCTCGAGGGTCGGCTGGAGCTGGGTTGGGGGGAAGTAGTCGTACTCGATGGCGTAGCCCGGCTTCGTCATCTCCACGCGCTCCAGGCCGGGGATCGCCCGGAGCAGCCTGAGCTGGATGTCCGCCGGCAGGCTCGTAGAGACGCCGTTCACGTACAGCTCGTCCGTCCCCAGGCCCTCCGGCTCGAGAAACACCTGGTGGCGCTCCGCCCCGGCGAATTTCACGATCTTGTCCTCGATGGACGGGCAATACCTCGGCCCCCGCGAGCTGATCGCCCCGCCGTACAGCGACGATTCCGTCAGGTGCCGCTCGATGATCTCCCGCACCTCGGCGCCCGCCCACGTCAGCCAGCAGGCCTGCCGAGGCAGGCGCTCGGCTCGCTCGTGGAACGAGAACCAGTAGGCCTCCGCCTCGCTCTCCTGGCGCTGGAGCTCGGCGTAGTTAACACTCCGACCATCGATCCGCGGCGGTGTGCCCGTCTTGAAGCGTTCTACTGTAAGTCCTTGGGCCAGCAGCTCTTGTGATATCTCATCCGCCGGCTCCTCACCCACCCTCCCCGCCGGGATCCTCTCCGTGAGCCCCCGATGGATCACCCCGCGCAGGAAGGTCCCGGCCGTCAGCACCACGGCGCGGGCGGCGAGGTGTCGGCCGTCGCTGGTCTCGACGCCTGCCACGGCGCCGCGGCGAATTGTCAGGCGTGCCGCCGTGCCCTCGAGGAGCGTGAGCCGGGCTTCTCGCCCGAGCAGCCCCTGCACCGCGAGGCGGTACCGTGCCCGGTCGCACTGCGCCCGAGGGGACCAGACGGCCGGCCCCTTGGAGCGGTTGAGCATGCGGAAATGCGTTGACGCACGGTCGGTGGCGCGGCCCATCAGCCCGCCGAGGGCGTCCACCTCCCGCACCACCGTGCCCTTGGCGATACCCCCGATGGCGGGATTGCAGCTCATCTGCCCGATGGTGTCGAGCCGCTGCGTGAGCAGCGCCACGCGCACCCCGCACCGTGCCGCCGCCCGGGCCGCCTCGGCCCCGGCGTGGCCCCCGCCGATCACGATCACGTCAAACCGGTCCATACCGGGAAAGCTAGGATCGGCGACGGGGGGAGGACAGGGCGGCAGGAACGGAGGGCCGCCGGGAGGCGTAGACCTGCAGGGAACCCCAACCAGGAGACGCGCCGCCGTGCCGTACCCCATTCACACGCTCGACGTCTTCACCACCGAGCCGCTCGGGGGCAACCCGCTGGCGGTGGTCCTCGACGCCCACGATCTCGATGCCCCGACCATGCAGCGGATCGCCGGCGAGCTGGGGCTCTCCGAGACGGTCTTCGTGCTGTCGCCGTCCGACACCGGCGCGCTCCGCCGGCTCCGCATCTTCACACCGGCCGTGGAGCTGCCATTCGCGGGTCACCCGACCATCGGGACCGCAGTACTCCTCGCGGAACTGGGCCTTGTCCCGGGTGAGGGGCGCACGCTGAGCTTCGTGCTCGAGGAACAGGTGGGTCGGGTGCCGCTGACGGTGCGGCGGACCCCAGACGGCACCCTCTCCGCCATGCTCACCGCAGCCAAGGCGCCCGAGGCTGGTGCGGCGCCCCCCGGAGCGGAACTCCTGGCACCGATCCTCGGCTTGTCGCGGGAGGAGATCGTGACCACGGGGCTCGGACCGCGTGCCTACTCTGCGGGCTGGCCCTACCTGATCGTCCCGCTGCGCGACGAGGCGGCCCGGGCGCGTGCCTCCCTGGACCTCGGCCGCTGGCAGGAGCAGCTCGCGAACTTCTGGGCCCCTTCACTCTACCTGGTGGTCCGCGGTACCGGATCGGAGTCGGCACGGATCCGGGCGCGGATGTTCGGGCCGGCCCTTGGGATCCCGGAGGATCCCGCGACCGGGGCGGCGGCGCTCGACCTCATCGGCTACCTGGTGGATGAGGATCGCCCGGGAGATGGCACGCACCGTTGGGTGGTGGAGCAGGGAGTGGAGATGGGTCGGCCGAGCCGGCTCGTCATCGAGGGGGAGGTAGCGGAAGGCCGAGTGCGCGCGGCGCGGCTGGCGGGCTCGGCCCGGCGGATGATCGACGGCACGCTCCGCCTGCCGTGAGGGTCCCCTGGCGGGATGCACAATGGGGCGGCCTGACGGCCGCCCCATTGGCGTGGTACCCGGTGCCCGGCGTTGTTCAGCCGGTCCGCACCCAGCGCCACATCTCCGCCAGCGTGGGACGCTTGCCGTAGGAGAGGATGCCCACGCGGTAGATGCGGCCGGCAAGCCAGACCACGGCCACCACCCCGGCCGCCGTGGCCAGCGCGGCGCCGACCACCTCGCTCAGCGGGAGCGGGGCGAGGGCAAAGCGCACGGGGATCACCATCGGCGCGAAGAACGGCACGAAGCTCAGGCTCTTGGCCAGGGTGCTGGACGGGTCGTTGATCATGGAGAAGACCATGATGAACGCCAGCGCCAGGATGATGGTGACCGGCTGCGCCGCCTGCTGGGTCTCCTGCTGCGTGGTGCACATGGCTCCCACCGCCGCATACAGCGCCGAGTAGAGCAGGAAGCCGAGCAGGAAGAAGACCAGGATCACGGCGATGAGTTCCATCGAGATGTTGGGCATGGAGAAGCCCTGGCTGGCCCCCTCGGCGGCGGCCTGGCCGGCGGCGGCCGCGGCGGCCCCGGACCGCCGGGCCAGGTAGGTCGAGATGTAGAAACTGGCCCCGCCCCAGATGCCGAGCTGCAGCAGTCCCGCGGCGGCCACGCCCACGACCTTGCCGAGCAGCAGCTGGAAGGGCGTGATGCTGGACACCAACACCTCGACGATGCGGTTGGACTTCTCCTCGAGCACCGCCCCCATCACCTGGATGCCGTACATGATGAGCGAGAAGTACATGACGAACGACGTGATGTAGGCCAGCAGGAAGGAGCTTTCCCCGCTCTCGCCGGTGAGCTTGCCCTGGGTGACCTTGCTGGTCCTGATGTCGAGCTGGATGGCGCTGGCGGCAATGGTCGCCGCGTCGGCGCCGACGCGCTGCAGGCGCCGCTCCCGGAGCACCGGCTCGAGGGTGCGTTCCAGCGACTGCATGTCGCGGATGCTGGCCACGTTGAGGCCGTAGTAGCTCACCTTGCCCGGTGGCCACGCCGGAGTCGGTGACCACCAGGAACCCATCGAGCCCCACGCTGCCTGCCGGGGCCGTGCCGATCCGGGTGATGAGCGAATCCCGGAGGGCGTCCACCCGGTCGCCGGCCGGGAGCAGGGTCAGGTCGTAGCGGCGGGTCTCCCCATCACCGGTGTTGAGTCGGAGGGAGTCGAGCGCGTCGCGGACCGCGGTGCCGGTACCGTCGCTGGTGGCGTCGAGGACCACGACGGTGCGCGTCCGGCTGTCCTTCCGCAGGAGGATGCTCGGCAGGATCCCGAAGCCGAACATCATCAGCGGTACGAGGAGCGTGCCGATGAGGAAGGCCCGGGTGCGGACCCGCTCGAGGAACTCACGCCGGATGACTGCAAAGACCTTGTCCATCTCAGGCCTCCTGCCGCGCCGCCGGCCGGGCCGCCTCGGCGCCGACCTTGGCGATGAAGATTGACTGCAGGGACGGCTCCACGACCTCGAAACGGGTCAAGCCGACGCCGGCGCCGACCAGGGCTCGCAGCAGCTGGTCGGGCCCGGCACCGTCGGCCAGCTGGATCTCGGCGCTGGCGCCGTAGTCGTCCGCGTGGGCCACGAGGGTGCGGTCGCCGAGGATGGCGTGGGCCGCCTGGGCGCCGCTCGAGAAGGCCAGCGCCACATGACTCTGCCCGAACTCCCGCTTGACCTGCGACAGCGGCCCATCCACCACCTTCTCCCCGCGGGCGATGATGGCGATGCGGTCGCACATCTTCTCCGCCTGCTCCATGATGTGCGTCGAGAACAGGACCGTCCGCCCGCTCCGCGCCACCTCCACCACCACGTCCCTCATCACCTGACTGTTGACCGGGTCGAGGCCGCTGAAGGGCTCGTCGAGGATCACGAGCTCGGGATCGTGCTGCAGCGCGCCGGCAAACTGGACCTTCTGCTGCATGCCCTTGGAGAGGTCGGAGACCTTCCGCTCGCCCCAGTCCCCCAGCCCGAGACGCTCGAGCCAGGCCTTGGCGCGCTTGCGGGCATCCCAGCGCGAGATGCCCTTGGCCTCCGCCAGGAAGGCGAGCTGGTCGAGGACCTTCATCTTGGGGTAAAGCCCGCGCTCCTCGGGCAGGTACCCGATCCGCGACGAGAGCTCCCGCCCCGTCCCTTCCTGGCCGAACAGCACCACCCGGCCCTCGTCCGGGGTGATGATGTTGAGCAGCATGCGGATGGTGGTGGTCTTCCCGGCCCCGTTGGGACCGAGCAGGCCGAAGATCACCCCACCCGGTACCTCGAGGGAGAGGCTGCGGACGGCGGTGTGGCCGGCGTATCGCTTGGTGACGCGATCGACCGTGATGACCGGGGACGCCATGGGCGATTCCTGGCTGGGATGGGGTTGGCGCGACCTACGCCCGCAGGCCGGGATTGTTTCCGACCTGCAACGCTAGCGTTCGGGCTGAAAGATGTCTTCAATCCGCCGGTTGAACAGCCGGGCAATGGCGAAGGCCAAGGGGAGGCTTGGGTCGTACCGCCCGGTCTCGATGGCATTGACGGTCTGGCGCGAGACCCCCAGCCGCTCGGCGAGCAGCCCCTGCGACCAGCCCCGCTCGGCGCGGAGTTCCGGGAGCCGGGTGATCATGGGGCTGGGAAGGGGGGCTGGGGCCGGGAGCAGGCCAGGGCAGGTTCCAGGGAGAGGGAAGCCCGAACCTACCCCGGGGCGCCGGGGGTGTAAAGGATGCTTGTCTTGCCTAGGGCGGGCCCCCTGTCGAAAATGGGGGACAGCCGAACCCGCACCCCAGCCCACGATGCCCTACGAGATCATCGTCAACCGCGAACTGTGCGAGAGCAACGCCGAGTGCGTGTCGCTCGCCCCTGCCGTCTTCGAGCTCGATGATGAAGAGCTCTGCGTGGTGATCGACCCGGAGGGCGCGAAGGACAAGCGGATCCTCGACGCCGCACGAGCCTGCCCGGTAGATGCCATCACGCTGATCGACCCGACGGGTGAGCAGGTGTGGCCCTGAAATAGCCGGGCCGCCCCGGAGGGCGGCCCAGGTCCCTCTAGTCGTCGGGCCGACCGGTGGTCGGCCCTTCTTGTGTCAGCGCTGTTCCCATTCCACGAGCTTGGTGATGCGCCGGACCTGGTCCGTCGGCAGGACGAAGTTCCGGTGCTCGGCGCGCACCCCGAACTTGAGGGTGCGCTTGATGAACTCGTCCCGGGTCAGCTTGTCGCCGTCGGGGCGGTGCTCGGCCACGTCGTGGAGGAGGAGGCCCTTGGGGGTTTCCTCGTGGTAGCGGCCCACGTAGAGCGCATCGCCCAGGGTCTCCACCACGACGGTGATGCCGTGGAGCTCGGCGTGCCCGGGGTGGAAGACGTGGCCGCTCACACCGAGCTCGGGGCGCAGTACTTGTCGAACGCCGCCTTCAGGTCCTTGGCGATCTCGAGCGGGTGGCGCCCCTCGATCTGGTGCCGGTGGACGAAGTGCACCACCTCCCCATCCCGGAACAGCGCCAGCGACGGGCTGCTCGGCGCGTAGTCGGAGAAGTACTGCCGGGCGCGTGCGGTGGCCTCGGGGTCCACGCCCGCGAACACCGTCACCACGTCCTGCGGCTTGTGCTCGTGCTTGAGGGCCATGGCCAGCGCCGGCCGGGCGCCGCCAGCGGCGCAGCCGCAGACCGAGTTCACCAGGACCAGCGTGGTGCCGTGCTGGTCGCCGAGGGCGGCGTCCACGTCGGCCACGGTGGTGAGCTCCCGGGCGCCGAGGCGGACGGTTTCGTCGCGCATGGGCTGGACCATTCGAGGATCGTAAGCCATCTGCATTCTCCACGGCGCGGCGCCTGGGCCGCGCTTTCGAAATAGGGGTTCCCTGGTTGCTACTCCGTGGACACCGGGTCGGTGCCCGCCTGCTCCAGCGCGTTCCTGAGCGCGTGCCACGCGAGCGACGCACACTTGACCCGCGCGGGAAACTCCCGCACACCCGCAAACACCGCGAGCTTGGCCGGCAGGTCGTCGGCCGGGCCGCCCTGGCCCGTGACCATGCGGTGGAAGCTCTCGAAGATCCGCGCCGCCTCCGCGGGCGTCTTGCCCTTCACCACCGTGGTCATCAGCGACGCCGAGGCCTTGGAGATGGCGCAGCCGGAGCCCTGGAAGCTCACGTCGGCGATCTTGTCGTCCTCGACCTTGAGCCAGACGCGCAGCTGGTCGCCGCAGAGTGGGTTGTAACCCTCGGCAGAGCGGGACGCGTCCTTGATCTCGCGGAAGTTCCGGGGCGACCGGTTGTGATCGAGGATGATGCTCTGGTAGAGCTCGCTCGCGCTGCTCATCAGCCGAACACCTTCCGCACCTCGTGCAACCCCTCGGCGAGCGCCTCGGCTTCGGCCCGGGTGTTGTAGACGGCGAAGGAGGCGCGCACCGTGCCCGGCGTCTTGAGCCGGCGCATGAGCGGCTGGGCGCAGTGGTGGCTGGCGCGCACGGCCACGCCGCGGGTGTCGAGCACGGTGCCCACGTCGTGGGGATGGATCCCGTCGAGCACAAACGAGAGCACGCTCACCTTCCCCGGCGCCGTGCCCACCACGCGGACCCCAGGCACCCGGCTCACCAGGGCGGTGGCGTAGTCGAGCAGGTCCCGCTCGTGCGCCTCCACCTCGGCCCACGGCAGCGCCTGGAGCCAGCGCGCGGCCGCCGCCATGCCGATGGCCTGGGAGATGGGCGGCGTCCCCGCCTCGAAGCGGGCGGGCACCGGCGCGTAGGTGGTGCCGTCGAAGCTCACCTGCTGGATCATCCCGCCGCCGCCGAGCCAGGGTGGCATGGCCTCGAGAAGGGCGCGCCGGCCCCAGAGGAAACCGACGCCGGTCGGGCCGTACATCTTGTGGCCACTCGCGACATAGAAGTCGGCGCCGAGCGCCTGCACATCCACGGGGAGGTGGGGCACGGCCTGCGCACCATCGACCACCACGACGGCGCCGGCCGCGTGCGCGAGCCCTGCCAGCTCCGCCACCGGGTTCACGGTGCCAAGCACGTTGGAGACGTGGGCCACGGCCACGATCCGCGTCCGCGGGCCGATGAGGCGCGCCGCCGCGGCCAGGTCGAGCGCGCCCGCGTCGGTGACCGGGATGGCGCGCACCACCGCCCCCACCTGCCCCGCCAGCAGCTGCCAGGGCACGATGTTGGAGTGGTGCTCCATCTCGGTGAGGAGGATCTCGTCCCCCGGGGTGAGCACGGTGCGGCCGTGACTCTGGGCCACGAGGTTGAGCGACGCGGTGGTGCCGGCGGTGAAGATCAGCTCGGCGGGATCGGGCGCGTTGATGAAGCGGGCGAGCGTGGCGCGCGCGTCGTCGTAGGCCTGCGTGGCGCGCTGGCTCAGCGTGTGGACGCCGCGATGGACGTTGGCGTTGCCGAGGAGCGTGAAGTCGGCCTCGGCCTCGACCACGCTCCGGGGCTTCTGGGCGGTGGCCGCGTTGTCGAGGTAGACGAGCGGATGCCCGTTGACGTGGCTCCGGAGGATCGGGAACTCGTGCCGCAGGCGCGCGACGTCGAACCCCACCGGGGCCGGCGTCACCACCTCGGCACGCGCGCCCGCGGCGCTCATCCCTCGCCCCGCTCGTCCAGCCGCGCCATCACCAGCGCCTCGAGGCCCTGGCGCACGCTCTCGTAGGGGATCTCCTCGAGGATCTCGGCGGCGAAGGCATACACCAGGATCTTCCGGCCGAGGGCACCACCGATGCCGCGGCTCTGCAGGTAGAAGCCGGCCAGCTGGTCGAGGTTGCCCACGGTGGCACCGTGGGTGCACTTCACGTCGTCGGCGAAGATCTCGAGCTGCGGCTTGGTGTCGATCCGCGCGGTGTCGGAGAGCAGCAGCGCCCGGTTGGTCTGCTTGGCGTCGGTCTTCTGGGCGAGGGGCGTGACGTAGATCTTGCCGTTGAAGATCCCGTGCGCCCGGTCGTCGAGGATGCCCTTGTAGACCTCGCGGGTGCCGCAGTTGGGGTGGGCGTGCAGGAGGTTGGTGTGGTTGTCCAGCTCCTGCCGGCCGCGACCCATGTACAGCCCGAGCATCTGCGACTCGATGTTCTCCCCATCGAGGTTGATGTCCAGGTTGTTGCGGCCGAAGGCGGCGCCCAGGCTGATGGCGAAGGAGGTGACGCGGCTGTCGCGGCCCTGGTGGATGTGGGTGGTGCCCACGTGCGACGCCAGCTCGCTCTCCCGCTGGATCTTGAGGTGCTCCAGGTGGGCGTTGTCCCCCACCACGGCCTCGGTGACGGCGTTGGTGAAGTAGGTGCCGCCGGCCGGGCCGACGTAGCTCTCGAGCACCGCCACCCGGGCGCCCCGCTCCACCACGATGAGGCTCCGCGGGTGACTCGCCGCGTTCCCCACCTTCCCGTCCGACAGGAACACCGCGTGGATCGGCGCCCCCGCATCCACGTTCTTCTCCACGTGGACGAAGAGCCCGTCCTTCACGAACGCGGTGTTGAGCGCCGTGAAGCCGCCCTTGCCCGGCTCCGCATAGCGGCCGAGGTGCGCCTCGAGCGCCGGGTGCTGGGCGCCGAGGGCGGCGGCCAGGTTCCGCACGGTGACGCCCGCCGGGACCTCGCCCGGGCTCGACAAGGCGGGCGCGTAGCGCCCATTGACGAACACCAGGGTCCGCACGCCGGGGATGGCGTAGAGGAACGGCGCCACGTCAGCGGCCGTCACGCCGCCCAGGTCCGCCGGCGCCAGCTGGAACTCGGCCTGGGTGAGGGGCGCCAGGGTGTTGAAGCGCCAGTCCTCGTCGCGCGTGGTCGGGAACCCGGTGGCCGCGAAGCGCTCGGCCCCCTGGCGCCGGAGCGCCTCCAGCCACGGCGCCTTCGCGCCGCCGTTCCGGGCGACCGTCTCGATGTCCTTGAGGTAGGTCGTCGTCACGCCGTCACCGCCTCCTCGGTGAGCCACTCGTAGCCCTTCGCCTCGAGCTCGAGCGCCAGCTCCTTGCCGCCGGACTTCACGATGCGGCCGCCGGCCAGCACGTGCACGTGGTCGGGCACGATGTAGTTGAGGAGCCGCTGGTAGTGCGTCACCACGATGGTGGCGTTGTCGGGCCGGCGCAGCTTGTTGACGCCGTTGGCCACGATGCGGAGCGCGTCGATGTCGAGGCCGCTGTCGGTCTCGTCGAGGATCGCGAGCTTGGGCTCGAGCACCGCCATCTGGAGGATCTCGTTCCGCTTCTTCTCGCCGCCCGAGAAGCCGTGGTTGACGGCCCGCGACATGATCTCCGGGCCCCACTCCACCAGCTTGAGCTTCTCCTCGACCAGGTCGAGGAAGTCGATCGGGTCCATCTCCTCCTTGCCGCGCGCCTTCTGGATCTCGTTGTAGGCGGCGCGCAGGAAGTAGGCGTTGGAGACGCCGGCGATCTCGACCGGATACTGGAACGCCAGGAAGACGCCCGCCTGGGCGCGCTCCTCGGGCTCCATGTCCAGCAGGTCCTGGCCCTCGAAGCGGACCTCGCCGCCCGTCACCTCGTACGCCGGGTGGCCCGCCAGCACCTGCGCCAGCGTGCTCTTGCCGGACCCGTTGGGGCCCATGATGGCGTGCACCTCACCCGCGTTGACGGTGAGGCTGATGCCGTTCAGGATCTGCTTCTCGCCGGCCTTGGCCTGCAGGTTCTTGATCTCCAGCACGTCTCGGTTCCCCCAGTTGTCGCTGCACGGGGGCCGACCATGGTCGGCCCTTACGAACGTTCGTTAGCCGACGGAGCCCTCGAGGCTCACGCCGAGGAGCTTCTGCGCCTCGACGGCGAACTCCATCGGCAGCTCCTTGAAGACTTCCTTGCAGAAGCCGTTCACGATCATGCTGATGGCGTTCTCGGTGTTGAGCCCACGCTGCTTGAGGTAGAAGATCTGGTCCTCGCCGATCTTCGACGTCGAGGCTTCGTGCTCGATGCGGCCGGTCGAGGTCTGGTTCTCGATGTACGGGAAGGTGTGCGCGCCGCAGCGGCTCCCGATGAGCATCGAGTCGCACTGGGTGTAGTTGCGCGCGTTGGTGGCGCGCGGCAGCACCTTCACCAGGCCGCGGTAGCTGTTGTTGCCCTGCCCCGCCGAGATGCCCTTCGACACGATGGTGCTCCGCGTGTCCTTCCCGACGTGGATCATCTTGGTGCCGGTGTCGGCCTGCTGCCGGCCGTTGACCACCGCCACGCTGTAGAACTCGCCCACCGAGCGGTCGCCCTGGAGGATGACGCTCGGGTACTTCCAGGTGATGGCCGAGCCGGTCTCCACCTGGGTCCACGAGATCTTGGCGTCCTCGGAGGCCTTGCCGCGCTTGGTGACGAAGTTGTAGATGCCGCCCTTGCCCTCGGCATCGCCGGCGTACCAGTTCTGGACCGTCGAGTACTTGATGGTGGCGCCCTTGAGCGCCACCAGCTCGACGACCGCCGCGTGGAGCTGGTTGGTGTCCCGCTTGGGCGCGGTGCAGCCCTCGAGGTAGCTCACGTACGCCCCCTCGTCGGCCACGATCAGCGTGCGCTCGAACTGGCCCGAGTTGGCGGTGTTGATGCGGAAGTAGGTGCTGAGCTCCATGGGGCAGCGGACGCCCTTCGGGATGTACACGAAGGAGCCGTCGCTGAACACCGCGGAGTTGAGCGCCGCGAAGAAGTTGTCGTTGACCGGGACCACGGAGCCCAGGTACTGCCGGACCAGCTCGGGGTGCTCGCGCAGCGCCTCGCTGATGGGGCAGAAGATGATGCCTTCCTTGGCGAGGCTCTCCTTGAAGGTGGTGGCCACCGACACGGAGTCGAAGATGGCGTCCACGGCCACGCCAGCGAGCAGCTTCTGCTCCCGGAGCGGGATGCCGAGCTTTTCGTAGGTCTTGATCAGCTCGGGATCGACTTCATCGAGGCTCGCCAGCGGCTTCACGTTCTTGGGCGCGGCGTAGTAGATGATGTCCTGGTAGTCCACCGGCGGATACGAGAGGTTCCCCCAATGGTGGGGCTCCTCCATCTTCAGCCAGCGACGGTAGGCGTCGAGGCGCCACTCCGTCATCCAGGCCGGCTCGCCCTTCTTGGCCGAGATGAGGCGCACCACGTCCTCACTGAGGCCCTTGGGGATCACCTCGGTGTCGATGTCGGTGACGAAGCCGTACTTGTACTCGCCGCCGACCAGCGACTCGACCGTCGTCTCGCTCGTGCTCATGCCGACTCCTCGCGGGGCGCGTCGCCCCGCCGTTCCAGCGTCGTGAGCGGCGCCGCCCCGGCCTCGGGGAAGCGCACGCGGTATTCGCAGGCGGTGCAGCCATCGAGCATGTGCGCCTCGCGCTCCACGGCCGCCGCCAGCACCTCACCCAGGAACTTCGCCTCCGCCTCGCAGATCTCGGGGAAGCGCTCGGCCAGGGCGCGGATGGCGCAGTTGTGCTCGGTCAGCTTCAGGCCCCCCTCGCCGTCCCGCCACTCGGCCATGTAACCGCCTTCCACCAGCGCCCGCATCACCGCCTCCATCCGCTCCTCCGGGCTGGCATCGGCCAGCTCGGCGCGGAGCTTCCGGGCCAGGTCGGTGAACCGGGTCTCGAGCGCCGCCACCACGGCCTGCCGGCCGGCCTGGGCGGCCACCCGGTCCAGCACCTCCGTGAGCAGCTCCTTGTAACGCTGCGGGAAGAGCGCCTCGCCCACGGCACTCAGGTGCCAGGCAAAGGTGGGCGCCCCGATCCCCCGCTGCTCCCGCCGATAGCCGATGACTCCCTCAGTCTCCAGTTCCTTCAGGTGATGCCGGATGGCATTGGAGGAGAGGTGCAGCCGCTCCCCGAGCTCCCGCGCCGTCAGCGACCCCGCGCGCTTGAGCGCCACGAGGATCGAGCCGCGGGGCCCGCGGTACGCGGGAGGCAGCGGCAGGTCGGCGAGTTGTTCGGAGATTGAGGCACCCATGATGGGCACAATGCTAGGCCCCGACTCGGCATTTGTCAACTAAAATCCAGAGAATTGGCAATTAAGGCCAAGTTCATGGTGGGCAACGAGATGGGTTATGCTCTCGAGGGAAAGCCGCTGCCGATTATCCCCAGGGTGCAGCAAGGCGATGCAGAACATGGCGTTGCTGGCGTCGTTGTTATTACTACTTCTTGAATTGTCTTCGGTCGTTTCCGAAAACCACTCCCGGAAACGGGAGCGATTTTCCTATTGTGCTGCCCCCCACGGATCACGAGATTGGGGCCAACCTTACGGGGACCGAGCGACCATGACCATTCACCGCATCCGCATGCTGGGCGACCCGATCCTGCGCACCCGGTGCGAAGCGGTCACCAAGCCGGGCTCTGCCGCGGTCCGGGTCGTGGTGGACGACCTCCGCGACACGCTGCGGGACTTCCAGTCCCGGTTCGGCTACGGCCGGGCCATCGCGGCCCCGCAGGTGGGGGCGCCGTTGCGGATCGTCCACGTGGAGATGGATCGGCCGTGGACCCTGATCAATCCGGAGATCATCGACGTCGGGAACGAGGACTTCACGGTCTGGGACGACTGCTTCTCCTTCCCGAACCTGCTGGTGCGGGTGGCCCGGGCCTACCGGATCAAGGTGCGGTTCCAGGATCTCCGCGGCGAGTGGCACGAGGCGGAGCTCGAAGGGGATCGCTCCGAGCTGATCCAGCACGAGATCGACCACCTCGACGGGGTCCTGGCCGTGGACCACCCGCATGGCCTCGATCCCTTCTGCCTGCGGGAGGAGTGGAACCGCCAGCACGCCCACCAGGGCCGCTACGGCGAGCCCGAGCCGCGCACCCACACCTACGCGACGCCGCTCACGGGGCTGCTCTAGGGGGCGGGGTTTGGCGCGGGAGGATTCACCGCAGGGCGCAGGGGCGCGAGGGCCGCGGGGGGGCGGGGCGGGGGGGGGGGGGGGGGGGGGGGGGGGGGGGGGGGGGGGGGGGGGGGGGGGGGGGGGGGGGGGGGGGGGGGGGGGCCCGGCACAAAACCGACACCGGCGGGGCTCGTCTTGAGACGAGCCCCGCTTCCGTTGGGAGTTCCTCTGCGGCCCCCTGTGCCTCTGCGGTGACTCCTCGCAGCCAGACAAGCCTTCACGGCACCGAAGCCGCCCCGGCCCCGGTCCCGACCGGGCCGGGCAGCGGCGGCGGCTCGCGGCGGACGACTCGGCCGCGAGCATCCATCCGGCCCAGGTTCATGGTGATCCGGCGGACGTAGCCGAGGGTCTCCTGGTGACGCCAGCCACGGACCTCGGGCGCCACGGTCTCGATACTGGGCCACAGGCGCGGGTCGAGGGTGCGGGTGCGCGCCACGCCCTGCGCGCGCAGGATGGGGATGCGCCCGGCGTTGTAGCTCGCGAACATGAAGTGGCGGTGGTCCTGCGTGTCCACCGAGTCGCGCCAGAGGCGCCAGAGGCGGCGGTCGTAGAAGATGCCGGCGGCGATGTTCCACTCGATGTCGTCAATCGAGAGGAATTCGGGGTTGCTGCTCTGGATCTCCTTGAACGTGGCGGGCATGAGCTGCATGATGCCGCGCGCCCCGACCCAGCTGTGGGCGGCCGAGTCGAGGTTGCTCTCGGTCATGGCCTGCGCCTTGAAGAGGCGCCAGTCGAACGCGGGGCCGAAGAAGCGCTTGCTGTACTTCTTGAAGGTGTCGTCGTACCGCTCCATGCGGCGGGCCTGCCCGGCGAGCGGCGCCGCCAGGAGGAGCCCGGCCAGCAGCAGCAGGAGGCCCCGACGCATGCTCAGCCGAGTGCCCCGCCGATGATGATGGCGATGGCCAGGAAGAGGGCACCGATGAAGATGGCCACGGCGACATTCCCCTTCTGCAGCTCCGCGGCGAAATTCACCTCTGGGGTGAGCTTGTCGATGGCGCGGTAGGAGAGGTACATCAGCACGACGCCCGCGACCGCGTAGAGGATGTTCATCCCCACGATGGTCCATTCCATGCCGACTCCTGTTGGTGAGGGAGCGCGCCACCCGGGCGCGTCGCCCGAAATATGGGACCCCGGGCGGAATCGCAACATGGCGCCCCTGCCCCGCTGGCCACTGCTCGCCCTGCTCCTCGCCGCCGCCCCGCTCGGGGCGCAGGCCCCCGCCCCGCCGCCCGACTCGGCGTGGCAGGAGATCACCGCCGCCGGCGTGTTCCACGCCGCGGCCACCGTGGATTCGGTGTACATCGACCGCCACCTGCACACCGCCCGGGTGGAGGGGGGGGACCTCGCCGCGTACCTCATGGCACGCCTCGGGCTGCGGCAGTTCCCCGACACCTTCGGCTTCCGGGTGCAGGTGGACACGCTGCGGATCCGGCTGGTGGGGACCTACGGCCAGCTGCCGCCCGAGGCCCGGCGGGCCCTGGAAAGCCCGTTCTTCCGGCTGGCGCCGGAGACCGAACTCGAGGCGCGCGTGGAGCTCTTCCCCGCGGGGCCGATCGCCGTGCGCTTCCACCTGGCGGAGGCGCGCCTCAACGGGACCCCGCTGCCCGAGATGGTCCTGTCCCCGCTCCTGGCGGGCGTGGGGCGGCAGTACCCGGAGCTGACGGCCAGCGGCCGGGACCTGTTCATCCAGGTGCCCGAGGGTGCGCTGATGCGGCTGGAACCGGGCGGGGTGCGCCTCACGGGGCCCTGACCGGGTTGCGCCCGGCCGCCGGGCGCGGCAACTTGGCCGCTGGACAGCGCCAGTCTCTCCACCTCCTCCCGGAGTCGTCATGTTCCTGCTCGCGTTGAGCCTGCTCGCGGCCTCGCCCGCGCTCCCGACCATGGAGCCGGCGGACACCGGCCGCACCATGAACGGGGTCCACATGCCGTCCACCATCGACGTGGGCGGGCACACGCTGTCCCTGAACGGGATGGCGCTGCGCAAGAAGTTCATCATCAAGGTGTACGTGGCGGGCCTCTACGTGGCCTCGGAATCGAAGGACCCGCAGGCCATCCTCGCGGCTGACGCGCCGCGGCGGATGGTGATGCACTTCATCTCCGGCCACGGCAGCAAGGACAAGATCTGCGGCGCCTGGAACGACGGCCTCAAGGACAACACCCCCGGCGCCTCGGCGGAGCTGAAGGCCCAGTTCGAGCAGTTGTGCGGCATGATGCGGGACATCAAGAACGGCGAGGAGCTGCTCATCACCTACGTGCCGGACCAGGGCACCACCATCAACATCGCCGGGAGCGACGTGGGGACGATCGCCGGCAAGGAGTTCGCCGACGCGGTGCTGCGCTGCTGGATCGGCCCCAAGCCCGGCCCGGGGGAGGGCTTCAAGAAGGGCCTGCTGGGCCTGAGCTGAGGTGAACGGCGATCACGACGCGCGGCTCCGGGCGCTCTCCGCCGCCCGGCGCCGCGTGGCGGTGGCGCTCACCGCCGTGGTGATGGTGATCTACTTCGGCTTCATCGGGCTCATTGCCTGGGACAAGCCGCTGCTCGGCACGCTGGTGGCGCCGGGCCTCTCCCTCGGGATCCTGCTGGGGGCGCTGGTGATCGTGGCCTGCTGGGCCACGACGTGGGTGTACGTGCGCTGGGCCAACGGCCGCTACGACCCGGAGCTGGAGCGGCTCCGGCAGGAGCGCTGAGCCGGCATGGCCACGAGCCTCGTCGCCAAGCTCTTCTTCTTCCTTTTCCTCTCCGTCACCCTCGCCATCACCTGGTGGGCCGCGCGCCGCACGCGCACGGCCGACCACTTCTATTCCGCCGGCCGGAGCATCACGGCCGGCCAGAACGGCTGGGCGCTCGCCGGCGACTTCATGAGCGCGGCGAGCTTCCTCGGCATCGCCGGCCTCGTCGCCACGACGGGGTTTGACGGGCTCATCTACTCGGCCGGCTGGCTGGTGGGGTGGCCGGTGGTGCTGTTCCTGATCGCCGAGCCGCTCCGGAACCTGGGGAAGTACACCTTCGCCGACGTGGTGGCGGTGCGGATGCGGCAGGTCCCGGTGCGGATCGCCGCGGCGTTCGGGACCCTGGCCACGGTGACGCTGTACCTGATTGCGCAGATGGTCGGGGCCGGGGGGCTCATCAAGCTGCTCTTTGGCCTCACCTACGAGGCGGCCGTGGTGGTGGTGGGCCTGGCCATGGTGGCCTACGTGCTCTTCGGCGGCATGCTGGCGACGACGTGGGTGCAGATCGTGAAGGCGGTGCTGCTGCTGGGCGGGGCCGCGCTGCTCGCGCTCCTGGTGCTGCTCCGCTTCGACATGAACCCGGCGGCGCTCTTCGCCGCGGCCGCGGAGCAGTACGGCGCGGCGGTGCTGGCGCCGGGCAAGCTGGTGAGCAAGCCGCTCGACGCGGTCTCACTCGGCATTGCGCTCATGTTCGGCACCGCGGGGCTGCCGCACATCCTGATGCGCTTCTACACCGTGCCGGATGCGCGCGCGGCGCGCCAGTCGGTGTTCTGGGCGACCGGGCTCATCGGGGCCTTCTACCTGCTCACGTTCGTGCTCGGGTTCGGCGCCATGGTGCTGGTGACGCCGGAGGTCATCAAGTCGGTGGACGCCGGCGGCAACATGGCCGCGCCGCTCCTGGCCGAGTTGCTCGGCGGGACGCCATTCCTGGGCTTCATCGGGGCGGTGGCGTTCGCGACCATCCTGGCCGTCGTGGCGGGCCTCACGCTGAGTGGCGCCGCGGCGCTTTCCCACGACCTCTGGGTGAACGTGGTGAAGCACGGCCACGCCGACGCGCACGAGCAGCTGCGCGTGGCGCGCGCGGCGACGGTGTGCCTCGGAGTGATCGCCATCCTGCTCGGGATCGCGTTCAAGGGGCAGAACGTGGCGTTCATGGTGTCGCTGGCGTTTGCCATCGCGGCGAGCGGCAACTTCCCGGCGCTCGTGCTCAGCATCTTCTGGCGGCGCGCCACCACCGCCGGCGTGGTGGCGGCCATGGCGACGGGCACCCTCGCCACGCTGGTGCTCATCTACCTCTCGCCCACCGTGCAGGTGGACGTGCTGCACCGGGAGGACGCCTGGTTCCCGCTCAAGTACCCGGCGCTGGTCACGGTCCCGCTCGGGTTCCTCACGGGGATCGTGGTGTCGCTCCTGACGCCGAGCGCGGCGGAGGCTGAGGCCTTCGCGGCGCTCGAGCGCCGGGCGTCGCTGGGGGGGGGGGGCGGGAGCGAGGTGCTGGGGGGCCGGGCGAGCGCCGCCCCGCAGGCGCGCCCGGGGCGGCCGCCGCGCGAAGCGGCCGGCCTCTAACCACCACCCGCTGAGCCACCCGAAGTGCGCCAGGCCGGCCAGCAGGGCCGCGCCGAGCACGCCTTTCCATCGCGGGGTGAGCAGCGCCACCCCTTCGAGCCGCGCGATGTCCTCGCCCCGCTCCAGGCGCTCCTGCCGGTACCCCTTGAACAAGATGAGCCCCACGCCGATCACCGCGAAGGCCGGCCCGCCGAAGCCCCCAAGCGAGGAGAAGTACGGCTGGGTGGCGGCCTGCCGCTCCGTGAGGTAGGCGCTCCCCAGCCCGAGCACCAGGATCCCGGCCCCCGCGAGCCGGCGCACCAGGGGCGACGGGCTGGTCTTGAGGTCCATCAGAGGATCTGCTTGCCGAAGGCCGAGAGGAGGAGCTCGACCGCGAACTCCGCCGAGCGATTGCGGTCGTCGAGGATCGGGTTCACCTCGACCATCTCGAGCGAGGTCACCACCCCGGCGGCCGCGAGCGACTCCATGATGAGGTGCGCCTCGCGATAGTCGAGCCCGCCCTTCACCGGCGTCCCCACCCCCGGCGCAATCAGCGGGTCCACCGAGTCGAGGTCGAAGCTCACGTGCACGTAATCGGTGTCGCGCGTGACGTTCTCGATGGCCTTCTCCATCACGATGTGGATCCCGTGCCGGTCGATGTCGGCCATGGTGTAGGTGTGGACACCCAGGCGGCGCAGGTGATCGCGCTCGCCGGCGTCCACGCTCCGGATGCCCACCAGGGCCACGTTGTCGGGCGCCACCTTCCGGAACCGGCCGCCGATGCTCCCCAGCTCCCCCGGCCCGATGCCGAGCAGCGCCGCCAGCGGCATGCCGTGCACGTTCCCGCTCGGCGAGGTGGCGGGCGTGTTGATGTCGCTGTGGGCATCAACCCAGATGACGCCGACCTTCCTGCCCTTGGGCCTGGCGTGGGCCACCACGCCGCTCACGGTGCCCGCGGCAATCGAATGATCCCCCCCAGCACCAGCGGGAAGTGCCCGCGCCTGAGCACCCGCTGCACCTTGTCGGCGAGGAGCTTGCCCGCCGCGACGATCTCGCCCAGGTAGCGCGCCCGCGGGTTCCCCACCTTGAGCTGCTCCATGATGCGGATGTCGAGGTCCCCCTCGTCGATCACGGCGCGACCGAGCTCCTGGAGGGCCGGGGCAAGACCGGCAATGCGGATGGCGGAGGGGCCCATGTCCACGCCGCGGCGGCCGGCACCGAGGTCCATGGGGACGCCGATGATGTGGATCGGCTTGGCGGGACGGGGGTGCGTCATCGGGTCCCTGAAAGCGAAGGCGCGGCCCGAGGGCCGCGCAATCGAGACGGAATGAGGATCGGTCAGTCGACGAGGCGGAGCGGCATCACCAGCGTCAGGTAGGCGGCAGGGTCGTTCCAGCCCACCGGCTCCATGGTCGCGGCGCGCTCGGGACCCTTGAAGGTCATCCGCACCTCGTCGGTGGGCATGAACTTGAGGATCTCGAGGAGGTACGCGGCGTTGAAGCCGATTTCCATCCCATCGCCCTCGAAGGAGACGGCCAGTTCTTCCTGGGCCTCGCCGAGGTCGGGGGTCTGCACCGAGAGCTTGCACTGGGTGGCGGTGAGCGCCATCCGGATGCGGTGCGTCTGGTCGCTGGCCACGATGCTCATGCGGCGGAGCGCCGAGGTGAGCGCCGCGCGGTCGGCGGTCATGGTCTTGTCGTTCTCGCGCGGGATGACCTGCTCGTAGTTCGGGTACGGTCCCTCGATGAGCCGGGTGAAGACCTGGGTGGTGGCCGAGCGGAAGCCCAGGTGGTTCTCGCTCTTGGCGATGTCGAGCTCGTCCTGGTCCTTGAAGAGGCGGCGGATCTGGTCGAGGGCCTTTGGCGGGATGATGAGGTCGGCCTGGCCCTTGCCCATCCCGGCGCTCACCGGCACGTCCATCCGCGCCAGGCGATGCCCGTTGGTGGCCACCATCCGCATCTTCTCGGGGCGGAGCTCCCAGAGGACGCCGTTCAGGATGGGCCGGCTCTCCTCGGTGCTGGCGGCGAAGGCCACGTGGGAGACCAGCTTCTGGACGTCACCGGCCTTGGAGTGCCAGCCGCCGTCGAACTTGACCGCGGGGAAAGCCGGGAATTCCTCGCGGGGCAGCCCCAGCAGCTTGAACTTGGACTTCCCGCACTCGATGGTGGCGCGCTGCTCCCCCGAGCTCGTGAGCCGGATCGCCGCACTCGGCAGCTCCCGAACGATGTCGGAGAGCTTCTTGGCCGGGAGGGTGATGGCGCCTTCCTGGTCCACGCTGGCGGGCACCGTGGTGCTCACCGCGATGTCGAGATCGGTCCCGGAGAGCCGCAGCCCGTCGCTCGTGGCCTCGAGGAGGACGTTCGAGAGGACGGGAAGTGTCGTCTTGGTCGGGATCGAGGCGCTGACGGCCTGCAGTCCTTCCTGGAACTGCTCCCGCGTGATCGTGAACTTCATCCCGTGCCTCGGTGTGCAGGAAAAGAACTACTAATACCTAGGTTTTAAGAACTAGTAGTAGCAGTAGTAAGCGGGGATATGTGGACGGATCGCTGAAGTCGCGTGCCTGTCACCGCTTGGACTGCCACCCCGCTGTTGAGAGGTTGTGGAGGCGGGGGATGGGCTGGGGAGAGTTCCCCGCTTTTCCCGCGCTTCCCACGTCGTGCACATCCTGCGTGGAGAACCGCTGGGGATTTCCCGCGGCCCCCCGGAGTGCCCTTCTTCCCAGCGGCGGTCCCGGGCGCGGCGGGGATGAGACTACTGCGCCACCAGTTCCGTGCGCGCACTCTCGATGCGGTCGCGGAAGCCGCGATCGCGGGCCATCTGCCGCTGGACCTTGTCCACGCTGTGGATCACGGTGGAGTGGTCCCGGCCGCCGAAGGCCTGGCCGATCTCGATGAGCTGCATCTGCAGGATGTCGCGCGCCAGGTACATGGCGATCTGGCGCGGCACCACGAGCGTCTTGATCCGGGCCTTGCTGCGCAGCTGCTCGGCCGTGACCCCCCAGCGCCGCGCCACGACGTCCTGGATCTTGTCGATGGTGGGCAGCGTCCTGGGCGCCGCGGGGAGGTCGTCCCCGGGGCGGATCTTGTCGGCCAGGGCCTCGCGGGCGAGCTCGATGGAAATCTCGCGGTGCTTGAGCGAGGCGTAAAGCAGCAGCTTGATGATGCAGCCCTCGAGCTCGCGGACGTTGCTGCGCACGTGTTCCGCGATGAAGCGGAGCACGTCGTCCGGGATGGTCATCTCGAGGTGGTCCTGCTCCTGCTTCTTCCGCAGGATGGCGATGCGGTGCTCCAGGTCCGGCTGGCCGATGTCGGCGACCATGCCCCACTCGAACCGGCTGACGAGCCGGGGCTCGAGGCCGGGGAGGTCCTTGGGCGGCCGGTCCGAGGTGAGGACGATCTGGATCCCCGCCTCGTAGAGCGTGTTGAACGTATGGAAGAACTCTTCCTGGGTGGATTCCTTCCGCTCCAGGAAGTGCACGTCGTCGACGAGGAGCAGGTCGCAGCCGGCCCGGTAGCGCCGCCGGATCTCCGGCATGGTCCGGCTCTGGATGCCCTCGATGACCTCGTTGATGAACTGCTCCGCGCTCACGTACAGGACGCGGGTCTCCGGCCGCCGCTTGATCATCCCGTGGGCGATGGCCTGCATCAGGTGCGTCTTGCCGAGGCCGGTGGCGCCGTAGATGAAGAGCGGGTTGTAGGTCTTGCCCGGGGCCTCCACCGCGGCATGCGCGGCGGCGGCGGCGAGCTGGTTCGACTTGCCGATGACGAAGGTGTCGAACGTGTACCGCTCGTTGAGCGGCTGGTTGCTCGGGTTGGCGGGCGGCTTGCTGGACCCCGGCGCCGGGACGGGGGGCGTGACGAAGAAGTCCATCTGGGGCCGCTTCTGGCGGTCTTCCTGGACCCGGAACGTCACGGTGATCGGCTTGCCCAGCACCCCCTCGGCCAGCCGAGACAGCAGCGTGCCGTGGTTGGTCTCGTTCCACTTGGCGGCGAATTCGTCCGGCGCGGCCACGACCAGGCGGTCATCCTCATAGGACACCGCCTCGGTCGGCTCGAGCCAGGCCCGGACCGTCGTGTCCGGAAGCTGGCGCGTGGCCTCGTCGAGGATGCGCTTCCAAATGTCCTTGGCGGACTGCGGCATGCTGCTCACTGCGGTGGGGGTGCTTGCAAGGGCTCGCGATAGTACGAGCCGCATGTGGAAAAGTCAACCTTGACCCGGGAGGGGGGTCCCGGGTAGGTTTGCGGGCTCATTTTGGGGATAAGAGACCAATGAATCCGTCATACCGCCCGCGCAACAAGCGCCGCATCGCCAAGCACGGCTTCCGGGCCCGGATGGCCACCCGCTGGGGCCGCGCCACGCTGTCGCGGCGCCGGAAGAAGGGCCGCAAGCAGCTGACCGTCTCGATCGGTTCCAAAGACGGGAGCCGCTGACGACAGGCGAGCGTCGCCCCCGGTCGCACCGGCTGGCTCGGGATGCCGAGCGGACGCGGTGCCTCACGGCGGGTCGGCGCCGGCGGTCGCGGGTGCTGGACTTTGTCTGGCTGGACAACACAGCGGGCCACCCTCGGATGGGACTGATCGTTCCGAAGTTCCAGTCCACCGCGGTGGCCCGCAATCGTTTGCGGCGGCGCCTGACGGAGCTCTGGCGCCGGCAGGTGCAGCAGCTCCAGGGCGGCCGGGACCTGCTCATCCGGGCCCGTCCCGAGGCCTACCGGGCCACCTTCCAGGAGCTGGCGCTCGAGCTCCAGCGGTTCGCGGCGGGCACGTTCGCCCCTGCGGGGCCGCCGCCGGCGGGAGCCGGGGAGTGACTGCCGTGTCCGAGGTGAACGCGACGGAGGCCCCCGGGCCCGCGCCGCATCCGCATCACCATCCGACCTTCCCGAGGCCCCGCACCCCGCTGGGCTGGCTGCTGCTGCCGCTCACCTGGCTCCTGATCGCGCTGGTGCGGTTCTACCAACTCGCCATTTCCCCGGGCTTGCCGTCCAGCTGCCGGTTCCATCCGAGCTGCTCGGCGTATACGCTGGAGGCGCTGCAGCGCCACGGCGCACTCCGGGGCGCCTGGCTCGGCGGGCGCCGGCTGCTGCGCTGCGGGCCGTGGCACCCCGGTGGCTACGACCCGGTTCCCTGACTCAACTCTCTCGCTAGCGACTCCCATGGATCGCCGCTTCATCTGGGCCATGGTGCTGATGATGGTCATCATCATCACGCCGACCTTCTTCATGAAGCCCCCGGCCAAGCCGCCGGCGGCCCGGCCGGACACTGCGCAGGTGGAACGCGGTCGCCCCGACACGGCGGCCGCCCCGGCACCCGGCGCCCTGTCGGCCGCGACGGAGACGCCGGCGGCGCCCGCGGAGACGGTCACGGTGGCCTCGCCGCTCTACGAGTACGGGATCAGCACCCGGGGCGGGGCGCTGGTCTCGGCCGTGATGCGCGAGTACAAGGCGCTGGATCCGGCCCATCGCGGCCAGCTGGCCCAGCTGCTGCAGCCGGGCAAGCCGGTGCACCAGCTGGCCTTCGAGGTGGGCCGCGACACCATCGACCTCAGCACGTGGGACTTCGTGGTGAACGGCGGCACCGCGCCGCGCACGCTGCCGGAGGGCGGCACCGAGACGGTGACGCTCACGGGGACGCGGAACGGCGTCACCGTGGACCTGGCCTACACTTTCCGGGCCCGCGACTACCAGATGGACATCGCCGGGACGGTGCGCGGGATCGGGGCCGTGGGTGGCCACCTGCTGGTCAACGTGGGCTCGGGCTTCCGGCAGACGGAGGCGGACAGCGCCGGCAACTTCTACGAGTTCGGCGTGGTCACCAAGACCGACGAGTCGAAGCAGCTCAAGTTCTCCGCCCTGGACCCGGGCGAGCGCCGCACCCTGAGCGGGCCGTTCGAGTGGGCGGCGGTCAAGTCCAAGTACTTCGTGGTGGCGCTGCTGGCGCTCGACTCCACCCGGCCGCAGATCAGCGGGGTGGTGGTCCAGGACGACAGCCTGCACGCCAAGGGCGCGCACCGGGCCGAGACCCGGGTGGCGCTGCCGGTGCCGGCCGACGGCCGCTTCGATTACTCGCTGTACCTCGGCGCCATGGAGTATCCGCGCCTCAAGGTGATCGGGCACGACTTCTACGACATCAACCCCTACGGCTGGCCGGGCTTCCGCACGCTCATCCGGCCCATCGCCGTGGGGGCGCGGTGGCTGCTGGTGCACATGCACCAGCAGTTCAACCTGGCCTACGGGCTGGTGCTGGTGCTCTTCGGCGTGATGATCCGGGTGGTGCTCTGGCCGCTCAACCAGAAGGGCATGCGGGCCAGCCTCAAGATGCAGGCGCTCCAGCCCGAGATGCAGCGGCTGCAGGACAAGTACAAGGACGACCCGCAGACGATGCAGCGGGAAGTCATGATGCTCTACAAGCGCGAGAACGTGAACCCGTTCAGCGGCTGCTGGCCGGTGCTCCTGCCCTGGCCCATCCTGCTGGCGCTCTTCTTCGTGTTCCAGAACACCATCGAGCTCCGCGGCCAGGCGTTCCTGTGGCTGCCGGACCTCTCGCTCAAGGACCCGCTGTACATCATCCCGGTGCTGATGGGGCTGTCGATGTTCGGCCTCAACAAGGTGGGCATGTCGGGGATGCCGCCGACGCCGCAGACCAAGATGATGCTGTACTTCCTGCCGGTGATGATGACGGTGCTCTTCGTCAACTTCGCCTCGGGGCTCAACCTGTACTACTTCGTGCAGAACCTGGTGAGCATCCCGCAGCAGTTCATGCTGGCCAAGGAGCGCAAGGCGGCCCAGGCGGCGCGGGAGGCGGGAGTGACGGTGCACACCAAGAAGCCGAAGTAGCGGGCGCGTCGCGCCGGGCCGTCGCCTCGGCTGCGCTCCCGCGTTGCGTCACACCCCAGGGCGGCCCGCGGCGCGGGCCGCCCTCGTCATTCCCCGGCCACGAACTCGACGATGAGCCGCGCCACGCCCGCGTCGCGCATGATGGCGTGGTGGCCGAGCCCCACGGTCTCGATGAAGCGGGACCCGGGCCACGCCGTGGCGATGGCGCGCCCCTCCTCGAGCGGGATGTCCTGGTCTTCCTTGTCGTGGATCACCAGCGCCGCCGTGTGCAGCGCGCGCGCCAGCTCGGCGATGTGGAAGTCCTGGAAGCGGAGCGCCAGGCGCTTCTCCAGGTTGGCCACCATGCGGTCCTGTGCCCGCTTCGGCAGGGCGATCATCACCGCGAACTTGTCCACGAACTCCGGCGGCGCCCCGAACGGCGCGATCAGCGCGGCTCGCTCCAGCCGGAGCCCGCGGTGCAGCGCCACCGCCACCGCCGCGCCGCCGAGCGAGTGTCCCACCGCCGCGTGCAGCGGGCCGAGCAGGCCGGCCACCTCGAGGAGGGCGGCCGAGTACTCCGGGAGGCTGGTGCGCCGGCCCGGGCTCCGGCCGTGTGCCGGCCCGTCGTACGCCACCACGCGGAAGCCGCGTTCCACCAGGAGTGGGGCGAGGGTACGGTAGCGGGCCGCCCGGCTGCCCCATCCGTGCACCAGCAGCACCGTCGGTCCAGCTCCCCACTCCCAGGCGTGAAGCGTGCCCGTGGAAATGGGCAGCAGGAAATGCCTGCCGGTGGCGAGGAACTCTTCCTCGTGCGCGCGCGGCCGCGCCCGCGGCGGGCGGCAGAAGACCTCCTCCGCGAGCGCCGCCGCCTGCGCCGGCGCCACCCGGCCGAGCGCCCGGAAGGTGGTGCGGATGCCGAGGAGGGTGAGCCGCTTCTTCATGTGGAATCCCCCGGGACAACCGGCGTGGATTCCGGCGCCGGGACCTCCGGTGCGGGCTCGGGGGCCCCGCTATCCACCGGGGCCTCGGCCGGCGCTTCCTCATCCGGGGCGACAGGGACGGGTGGCGGTGCGGCGTCCGCCTCCGGCTCGGCCTGGGGCACCTCGACCCACTCGCCGCGCATGCGGCGCAGGATCAGGTTCTGGCGCCAGCGCATCCGGCCGGGCTTGTAGCCCGGGTTGGAGCTTCGGGGGAAGGGCAGGGTGGCCACGAGCGCCGCGGCCTGGTCCCGGCTGAGCTTGCGCGCGCTCCGCTGGAAGTACCGCTGGCTCGCCGCCTCCACGCCCCAGGTGCCGTCGCCCAGCTCCACCACGTTGAGGTAGAGCTCCATGATGCGCCGCTTGTCGAGCGCCGACTCGAGCCGCCAGGCGATGACCGCCTCCTTCACCTTCCGGAGCGGGTTGCGCGACGACGAGAGGTACAGGTTCTTGGCCAGCTGCTGCGTCACCGTGCTGGCGCCGCGGAGCCGGTCCCGCCGGCTCCACGCCCGCGGCAGCACCGCGACGAACGCCGCGCGGTCGTCCGGGTTGCCGAAGTCCAGCGTGCGCCGCTTGTAGCCGAGCGCGATGGCGAGGCCCAGGTAGTCGATCCCCGAATGCTGGTAGAAGTTGCCGTCCTCCCCGATCAGCACGGCCTGCGCCAGCACGGGGGTCATGCTGTCGAGCGGGACGGGGCGGTAGCGGAGGAGCGAGTCCGGCGTGTCCCGCGAGGCCATGAAGGCGGTGCGGCGCGGCCAGTGGGTGCGGTACCAGGAGGGCGGCGGCCAGACGGCGAAGAGCCAGAGGACGAACAGCCCCACCACCACGCCGAGGCCCAGGAGGAGGCGGCGGAGCACGGTGCTAGCGGAGCAGCGTCATCCGGAGGAAGGAGACCTCGCGCCCCGGCACCGTCTGGCCAATGGCGGGCAGTTCCACCACGAAGTCGGTGACGCGGCGGACGGTCGCGTCGAGGACGCGTGCGTCCTGGTCGAGCTCGGTGACCACGGAATCGGCCCCGGTGGCGCGCACCGTCACGGCCTGGGTGGCCAGCGTGCTCTGTCCCTCCGCGCTCCGCTGCCGGGTGGTGACGATCCGGAGCCCGCGGCCCTGCCGCGGTTCCGCCCGCGCCTCGAGCTGCACGACGGCTTCCGCGGGGAAGGCGCTGATGCGGGTGGGGACGGCCGTGCTGTCGCGCCAGCTGGTATAGACGGCGGCGCCGCCCTCGGGGAGGATGGGGTAGAGCAAGAGCAGCTGGTCGCGAAGCTGTTCACCGCGGAAGCTCGCGGGGCGCCCCACCACGTCGGTGATGGCCCCGGTGCCGGCCTGGCGGAAGGCCCACTGCGAACCGCGCACGCTGTCCAGCTGCACTGGCGGGACGGGGAACTCGGGGTCGTTCACCACCGAGTCGACGACCGCCTCGAAGCGGACCCCGCTGTCCGCGGCGGTCCACGACAGCGTCAGGTAACTGGTGCTCGCCGTCTCCTGGAGCTGCTCCTCGCCGCTCGGCATGGTGACGACGATCGAGTCCTGCCGCAGGAAGGCGTAGCGCTGGCGTCCGCTGCCGCTGCGGGGATAGCGGACCCGCTCATTGGCGGCTGCGGAGGGCTCGAGCGGGCGGGGTGCGTCGGCGGGACGCGTTGCGGCCGGCGGCGCACCGGGCGCCGGAGACGCCGAGGGCGGCGTGGCGGTCCCCCCGGCGCAGGCCGCGCCGAGGAGGAGCCACACCGCCCAGGGCGTCCGGCGGTTCACGTCAGGGCAGCAGGCTCGAGGATCCCTCGATGGTGACCGTCACCGGGATCGGCTCCGGCAGCGCCGCCACCGACACCTGCAGGAGCTGGGTGCTGGTGAAGGTGCCCCGGCGCAGCACGCCGTCCGCGCCGATCAGGTAGGTGCTGTTGCCGGTGGCCGTGCCCTCGATGGTGATGGCGCCCTGCGGCGACTGCTGCTCGCCCGAGACCGAGGCGCTCGAGGCGCCGGCCAGCTGCAGCACCTTGGCGCCGTCGAGCGTGGCGCTGCTGGCCTGGTAGTTGGTCACGGTGCGGATGCCGATGCCGCCGTTGGTGGTCTCGGTGGTGTCGGTCCAGGCCTGGCCCTCGCGGGTCCCCACCTTCACCGGCGGGAACAGCTGCTGCAGCCCCGACTCGGCCAGCTGCGCGCCCTGCACGTCCCCGCGCACGGTGAGGTCCCGCATGCGGCCGCCGGTGGGCAGGAAGCCATCCCACACGGCCCCCTTGAGCTGGGAGACCATGTCCGGCGGCATCGGCGCGCCGGGGCCGAGGACCAGCGAATCGAGCGTGATGGTGGCCACCTTGCCGCCCGTGGTGTCGCGCAGCTCCACGTGGACGAATGACGTGGTGCTGTATTCCTGCGTCTGCGGGCCCTGGCCCACGGCGGTGAGGTCCTGCACGATCTTGGACTTCACCTCGATCTTGTACGCCCGCGGGGCCACCGGGGCCGGGAACGCGGTGGTGGCCAGGACGCCAACGAGCAGCGCCGGGACGGCGAACGCATGGACCTTCATGCCAGCCTCTCTTGGGGGACGGGGAACCCGCGGAAGGATCACAGCGACCGGGCGGTCGAAGACGACAGGTCGCTCTTGGTCTTGCCGAAGACAGCCACCAGCTCCACATCGTCGGTGGTGACGCGCAGGAGCTTCCAGCCGCGCTTGGTCATGTCGGCGCGCCAGGTGGCCAGCCGATCCCACTCGCGCGCCGTGGTCCGGAAGACCCGAAGGTCCGCAACCTGTTCCCAGGCCTCCGGATACGGCTTGGTCTTGTCGTGCGACGAACTGGGTCGGGCCACCGGCGAAATCCTGGACGTCTGGATGACGAGAAAACTACCCCCGCCCGTGGGGCGGCGCGAGGGTCTCAGGGACGCTCACCCCCGGGTCCGGGGGATGCCCGGAACCGGGGGTGAGTTGCAGGTCGAACCGTAAGCCGAGTTCTGTTTGCCCACCGGGGCGAACCCCGGGAACAGCTGGTCATCTGTCTGGGACGGCCGTCGCCGGCCGCCTCGAGCAGCCTACCCGCGGTTGTCGAGAGCGCCGAAACGCCCCCCTCGGGGTGGGTCACCCCTCACCGCCTATTTGGCCTTGCTCCCGCTGGGGGTTACCGTGCCACCCCTGTTGCCAGGGACGCGGTGGGCTCTTACCCCACCTTTTCACCCTTACCCCGCCGTGAGGCGGGGCGGTCTGTTTTCTGTGGCCCTGTCCGTCGCCTTGCGGCGCCCAGGCGTTACCTGGCAGCGCACCCGATGGAGCTCGGACTTTCCTCGAGCCGGTTGCCCGGCCCGCGACCAACCCGTCCGGCCTGCCCCCCCAATCTAACCGCCGACCTCCCCCAGCCGCGACCGGAGCCGGGTGACGAGCGGGGCGAGCGCCTCGTCCGCCCCGCTCCACTGGGCCAGCGCCGCCTGATAGGCCTGCCGCGCCTCCGCCTTCTGCCCCAGCCGCTCGTACACCTGTCCCCGGAGCATCCGCGCCTGCCCGAGCAGGTACCAGCGGAGGTCCATCCCCTCGGCGGACAGCTGGCCCGGCTCGAAGAAATCGAGGGCCTTCAGGGCCTGCTGGTTGTCGCCCAGCTCGTACCAGAGCTGGGCCTGGAGCATGGCGCGATAGGCGAACCACTGGGGCCGCGACTGCAGCGCCAGCTCGAGGTCCTTGCCGCCCCCGGCGCTGTCGGGCGGGGCGGTGAGCAGGCGGCGGGCGGTGGCGCTGTCGCCCTTCTGGAGCGCGATGAGGGCCTCCACCTCCGGCGGCGGCGGGCTGTGGGTCAGGGTCTCGAACTCCCGCAGGGTCTCCGCCTCCTCGCGGTCCTGCAGGAAGAGGCCCAGCACGGCAGGCCAGCCGAAGGTGGCCACCAGGCCGCGCCTCGCGGCCGGGGCCCGGCGCGCGGCGTCCGCCACCGCCTCCCAGGTGTCGGTCAGGCGCGTGCGGGGGGCGCCGAGCGCCGTGGCGAGGTGGCCCTCGAGGAGGCGGCGATAGAGCGTGCGGTCCCCGGCGGGCTGGGAGCCCGGCAGCTGGGGGGAGAAGCGCTGGTTCAGGTCGGCGGCCAGGCCGAGGGCTTGGCCCGCCAGTTCCACGCGGCCCGCCATGGCCAGCAGGTTGGCCCCGTGCAGCACCTCGCCGACGGTGACCGCGGCGGGGAGGCGCTCGAAGTCGAAGTCGCCGGCGCGCGCGCTGTCGAGCGCGCCGGCCACCACGCGCACGGCCTCCGCGTACCGCCCGGCGGCGGTGAGCACCCGGGCCCGGAGGAAGGGCAGGTCGGCACGGCCCGAGGCGCGCGGGCGCCGTGTCAGGCGGTCGATCTCGGCCAGCGCCGCGTCGTGCTGCTCGGCGGTGGAGAGGGCGAACACCAGCGCGTTCTGGGCGTGCACGTTGTCCGGCTGCTGGGTCACCCAGTTCCGCGCGCTGGCGATCCCCTCGGTGCGGGCGCGGCGCTGGGCCAGCGCCACGGCGGCCGAATCCGGGCGGGCGGTGCCCGGCATGAGGTGGATCAGCGAGTCGTTGGGCAGCAGCGCCAGCATCGGCGGGTCGTCCGCGGCCCAGAGGTAGAGCTGGGCCAGGTGCTCGTACGCCAGGTAGTAGTCCGGGTCGAGCGTGATGGCACGCTTGAAGGCCCGCAGCGACGTGGTCCAGAGCGCGTCACGGGTCTTCATCTCGGGGTTGTGGAACGTCACGTCGCCGAGGCCGTACCAGGCGTCGGCGTCGGTGGAGTCGTTCTGGAGCAGCGCGCGGTAGCTGGCCTCGCTGCGCACGAAGTCGCGCTCGAGGAAGAGGCGGTAGGCGTTGATCATCGCCCGGTCGTGCACCGGGAGGCGGGCGCTGAACTCGGCCGCGCGACGGATCGACTCGAGGCCGAGGCTGTCGCGGTCGCCGCCGATCCAGCCGCGGGTGAGCGAGAGCTTGTAGTGCGCCAGCCCGAACGTCGTGTCGGTCTCCACCGCGCGCCGGAACAGCCGCTCCGCGCTGAGCAGGTTCCACGCCGAGAGCTGCTCCATGCCCTCGAGGTAGCTCCGGTAGGCGGTGAGCGACGGGGTCGTCACCAGGGCCAGCTCGGCAGTGAGGCCGGTGGGCGCGCCCGACAGGTCGAGCAGCCGCGCGGCCAGCTGGTCGAAGAGCGGGCGCACGTCCTCGCCGGGCTTGCCGGTGACCTGGGCCACGTCCACCCGCTCGCCGCTGGCCACGTCGTAGACGCGGGCCACCAGCTCGAGCGAGTCGCCGACCTGGGTGAAGTTGCCGAGCACCACGGTCCACGCGCCGGCATCGCGCGCCAGGCGGCGCGCCATGTCGAGGCCCACCGGGGCATCGCTGGTCAGCTTGCGACGCACCAGCAGGTCGTGCAGCCGCTCGTGGTCCACCACGGAGAGGTCGATCCACTGCGACAGGTTGAGCGTCAGCATGCTGACGCTCCCGTCGCGAAGCCACTCCACCGCGGGGTTCTGGCGCACGTTCTCGAACGGGAGCACCAGCAGCGAGTGCCGCGGGTTCACGCCCGCCGGCGGCCCGGCGGGGCGGAGCGCCAGGACGGCCCCGGCCACCAGCGCGACGACCACGCCGAGCGCCACCAGCGCCGCGCCACGCCGCCGCCGCCCGCCGGCGGCTGGCACCGGACTCAGGCCCAGGATCGCGGACCGGAACTCCGCGCCGGTCTGCCACCGGCGCGCCGGATCCTTCTCGAGCGCACGGTTGACGGCGGCGGCCACGGCCGGCGGCAGGTCCTTCCGGAGCGACTCCACCGGCGCCGGCTTCTCCCCGAGGTGCATGGAGGCCACGGCCGCGGCGTTGGGGGCGCGGAAGGGCGGCCGGCCGGCGAGCATCTCGTAGGCCACGACCCCGAGCGCGTAGAGGTCGCTCCGCGCGTCGACGTGGTCACCGGCGGCCTGCTCGGGGCTCATGTAGGTGGGGGTGCCCACCGCCACGCCCTGCGCCGTGCGGACGCCATCCACGTCGGCGAGGGCGCGGGCAATGCCGAAGTCGGCGAGGAGGGCGCGGCCCGTGGTGTCGTCGAGGAGGATGTTCTCCGGCTTCACGTCCCGGTGCACCAGGCCCGCCTGGCCGGCGGCGTGGAGCGCGCTCGACAGGTCCGCCACGACGTGCGCCACGAGGTCCGGCGCCAGCTTCCCCTCGCGCTGGAGCCGCTGGCGCAGGCTCTCGCCCGGCACGTAATCCATGACGTAGTAGAAGATCCCGGTGGTCTCGCCCGCGGTGTGCACCGCGACGATGCTCGGGTGGCGCAGCTTGGCGATCATGCGCGCCTCGGCCAGGAAGCGCTGCGTGATGCTCGAGTGCACCGCGAGTTCGGGATGGACCACCTTCACCGCGACCGGCCGGTCGAGCGTGGTGTCCCGGGCCAGGAACACCACGCCCATGCCGCCATAGCCCAGTTCCCGCTCGATCCGGTACTGGGGACCGAGCGCCGCCTGCAGGCGCGCCAGCAGCTCGCTGTGGGACGAGGTCACGGTCTGCAAAGTAGGCCCGGGGTCCGGAGTCGGCCATGCACCCCGCCTGCGGCAGCGGGGAAGGCCTTTCCTAGGACGCGCCCGGTCTGGCGAAGGTTGCATGATGCACCCGGGAACCGTTGAGCGGGGTTTGAACCCCGGGCGCTATCGTGGCGCCGTCCCGTTCCCGGCCACTCATGACCACGCCCACACCCCCGCCCCCCGCCAACGGGGTGCCGCCGCTGATTGCCGCCGTGCTCCGCCCCGACGAGAAGACGCGCGTCGAGGCCGCGAGCAACGGCTGGTTCTCCCTGGTCCACAAGGAGTCCGTGCCCGACGCCATCCGCGCCGTGCGCGAGCGGCCCGTGGACGCGGTGCTGCTCTCGGTGCACCACTGCCGCGAGAGCCAGCTGGACGCGGTGAGCAGCCTCATCCGCGGCTTCCCCGGCATCCCCACCGTGGCCCTCGTGAGCCGGCACGACCCCGAGGGCTCCACCGCGCTCCTCCAGCTCGGCGCCACCGGCGTCCGCCAGGTGATCGACGTGACCGCTCCCGACGGCTGGCACCGCCTCCGCCAGCTCCTCGGCCAGCCCGCCACCCGCGATGCGGCGCGGATCCAGGGCCGGATCCTCGCCACCCTCGGCGACGCGACGCCGGACGCCCTGGTGTTCTTCGAGGCGCTGGCCCGCCTGGCCCCGGACGTCGGCACCGCGCGGGCCTTCGCCGACGCCCTCGACGTGCCGTGCACCACGCTCATGTCGCGCTTCATGCGGGCGGGGCTGCCGAGTCCCAAGAACTACCTCGCCGCCATGCGGATCGTGCATGCCACGGCGCTCTTCGCGCGGCCGGGCTTCTCGGTGTCGGATGTGGCCTACCGGCTGGATTACTCCTCCCCCCAGAGCTTTGGGCGGCACGTGCGGGCGCTGCTGGGGATCACCTGCGTGGAGCTGCGGCAGCGGTACACCTTCGACCAGGCGGTGGACCGGTTCATCGCCCTGATGGTGACGCCGCACGTCGATACCTGGCGGGAATTCCGGCCCCTCAGTCCTCGGCGCGACCGGACGTGACAAAAAAACGCGGGCGACCGGTTGGCCGCCCGACGTGATTACAACCCGTTGCCCTGCTTATGCTTTCAGTCCGAGTTTTGTGGCGGTAGTTAGTGCTACGACGTCAAACCCAGCCGCCTCCAGCGTCGCCCGGCCGCCTTCCTCCCGATCCACCACTGCGAGCACGCCGAGCACCTTGGCGCCTTCTTCCTTCAGGGCCTCGATTGCCTTGAGGGCGGAGCCGCCGGTGGTGATGACGTCCTCGACCACGACCACGGCGTGGCCGCTGGCGAAGTTCCCCTCCACCCGCCGGCCGGTGCCGTGGGCCTTGGCTTCCTTGCGGACGGAGAATGCGTCGAGGATGGGCGGGCGGGTCACGCTGGCGGCCGCGATGGCGTAGGCCACCGGGTCGGCGCCCATGGTGAGGCCGCCGATGCCCTGGGGGGCCCACCCCTTGTCGCGGAGCGCCTCGAGGCCGAGCCGCCCGATGAGCACCAGCCCCTCGGCGCTCATGGTGGTGAGCCGGCAATCCACGTAGAACGGGCTGGTGCGGCCGGAGGCGAGGACGAAGTGGCCGCGCTTCACCGACCTGGCCAGCAGCAGCTGGTCGAGGGCGGCCTGATCCTGGGGGGTCATTACTTGCCGAAGAGACTCTTGAGGAAGCCGCCCTTTTTGTCTTCCGGGGCGCGGAGGGCGGTGCAAAGGCGCGACGTGAATTCGTCCACCGTCTTGCTGCGCTTGGTCAGGTCCCGCTCCAGCCCGGCCATGATGGCCGCCTCCACCGCATCGGGGAACCGGAGGCCCTTCACCGCCTGGTTGAGCGGGATGGGGGGCTGGGAGAGGAGCTGCTGGAAGAGCTCGCGGGGGGAACGGCCGCTGTAGGGGAGGGTCCCCGCCAGCAGGTAGTAGGCGATGGTGGCGAGGCTGTAGACGTCGGCCTGCTCGTTGACCAGCTCGCCGGAGAGCGCCTCGGGGGCGACGTACTGCAGGGTGCCCACGAAGAAGCCGGTGCGGGTGAGGCGTTCCTCGGGCTTCAGGTCCGCGTCGCGGGCGATGCCGAAGTCGAGCAGCACCGCGCGCTGGGTGGCCGGGTTGTACTGGATGTTGGCGGGCTTGAGGTCGCGGTGGATGATGTTCTGCTTGTGGGCCGCGGCCAGGGCGTTGCCGATCTGCTCGATGATGGTGGCCACGAGCGCGGGCGCCAGGCGCCCGGAGCGGCTGGCGAATTTCTCCAGCGCCTCCCCGTCCACCCACTCCATGGCGAGGTAGTACAGGTCCTCGGTCTCGCCGTACTCATAGGTCTGGACGATGTTGGGGTGCTTGATCCGCGTGCCGAACTCCGCCTCCCGCAGGAAGCGCTTGATGGCCACGGGATCCTGCGCCAGCCGGGTGCGCAGCACCTTGAGCGCGACGAGGCCGCGCTCCGGGTGCTCCGCCTTGTACACCGTCGCCGTGCCGCCCTCGCCCACGTGGGACAGCAGGCGGTAGCCGGCCACGGTGCGGCCGATGAGATTGTCAGTGCTCATGGGAGTGCCCCCAAGCTACCGCGCGCCGGGGACACGAGCAAGCGACCGTCGCTTGACCACCCTCCGTCGCGCGGACTAAGCTAGGACATGGCCACCCTCACCCGCCTGACCCGGCACCTGCCGGTCCTCCTCCTTGCCGGCCTGGCCGGTTGCGGCAGCTGGGGTCGCGTCGGCGACGAGCCCCGCCCGCGCGGAGGCGAGACGCTCACCCAGATCCTCGACATCAACACCGCCTACCGGCGCCTGGGCCGCCTCACGGCGGGGGCGCCGCTGCCGTTCGTGGCCAGCGTGCAGTTCTTCGCCGGCCCCGGGGACTCGACGGTGGCGGTGGTCGCGATCTCGCTCGAGAACCGCAACCTCCAGTTCCAGCGCGACAACGCCACCTTCGTGGCGCGCTACCGGGTGCAGTTGAGCGCCCTGCCGGCCTCGGGCGGCGCGCCGGTGCGCATGGCCAAGGACCAGGTGGTGCGGGTGGGCGCCTTCAGCGAGACCCAGCGCAACGACGAGAGCGTGGTCTACCAGGAGGGCCTCACCCTCCCGCCCGGCGGCTACACAATGGCCGTGGACCTGACGGACCTGGGCATCGGGGCACCGAGCCACGCCGAGGGGAAGTTCACGGTGCCGGCGTTCGGGCCGGGCACGTTCACCGCGCCGGCGCTCGCCTACCAGGCCAAGGGGCGCGGCAGCCGCACCGCGCCGGTGGCCGTGATCCTCAACCCGCGGGGCGCGCTGGCCTACGGCGGGGACTCGGCGATCGCCTACGTGGAGGGCTACCGGCTGGCGCCGGGCACCGCGGTGCCGATCCGCCTCGTGGACGCCAAGGACAGCGTGGTGCTCGACGACACGCTCCACTTCGAGGGCGGGCGGGAGGTGGAGAGCCAGATCGTCCGCTTTGCGCCGAGCACGGTGTCCCTCGGCGAGCTGCGGCTCACGGCGGGGGCGGGGGACTCGGCCCACGTGACGCGCGCGCTGGTGTCGTTCTCCGCCGGCTGGGTGGTGACCAACTTCGACGAGATGATCGGCCTGCTGCGCTACTTCCCGCCCTCGGGCGCGCTCGACTCGCTCCGCAAGGCGCGCGACACCGACAAGGCGCTGGCCTGGCAGGCCTTCTACAAGTCCACCGACCCCAACACCGCCACGCCCGTCAACGAGGCGATCGACGCCTATTTCCACCGCCTGGCCATCGCCAACGCGCGCTACCGCGACGAGGGCGTGCAGGGCTGGCGCACCGACCGGGGCGAGGCCTTCATCCGCATCGGCGATCCCGACGAGATCTACGACGCGAGTCCCACGGCCACCGGCCGCACCATCCGGTGGATCTACACCCGCTACAACACCGCGCTCTACTTCGTGGACGAGACCGGCTTCGGGCGCTTCAAGCTGACGCCGGGCTCCCGCTCCCAGCTCGAGTACATCGCCACGCGCCAGGGCGTCTAGGGCGGCTCCGCCGCCCGACACACCCGTAACGGCGGAACTGCGTTCCGCCGTCTCGGATCCTGGCCCCGAGACGGCGGAGCGCAGCTCCGCCGCTACGGGCGCCGCGACGGGCAAGCCCGGGGCCGGGCGCTTACATTACGCCCCCTATGACGGCCCCCCGCCCCCGCCTCTTCCTCATTGACGGCTACGCCCTGATCTACCGGGCGTTCTTTGCGCTCATCAGCCGCCCGCTCCGCACCTCCAAGGGGGAAAACACGAGCGCCGCCTGGGGCGTGGTGAACTTCCTCCTCCGCCTGCGCGAGAAGTACCACCCCGAGTACCTGGCCTGGGTGCACGACGCCGGGGATTCGTTCCGCACCGAGCTGTTCGCCGAGTACAAGTCCACCCGCGAGAAGCTGGATGAGGAGCTGCAGCAGGAGTTCGACCGCTCGGTGGAGCGGATCGAGCAGCTGCTCGGCGCCTTCAAGGTCCCCGTGGTGGCCGTGGCCGGCTACGAGGCCGATGACGTGATCGGCACGCTGGCGAAGATGGGCAGCGAGCGCGGCTACGACGTGGTGGTGGTCTCGGGCGACAAGGACTTCTACCAGCTCATCCGGCCGCACGTGGCGCTGCTCAACCCCGGCCGCGGTGGCCCCGCCGCGGTGGACGAGCAGTGGGTGGACGAGTCCAACGCCGCCGAGCGCCTCGGCGTGCCGCCGTCGCAGGTGGTGGATTACCTGGCGCTGGTGGGTGACAGCAGCGACAACGTCCCCGGCGTGAAGGGCATCGGCGCCAAGGGCGCCGTGGAGCTGCTGGCGCAGTTCGGCTCGCTCGAGGCGCTGCTGGCGCGCACGGCCGAGATCAAGGGCAAGCGCGCGCGGGAGGCGCTGGAGCAGTACGCCGCCGATGCGCGGCTCTCGCAGCGGCTGGTCACCATTCATACCGACGTGCCGGTGACGCTGGACGAGGCCGCGCTCAAGGAGTGCGAGCCGGACCGCGAGGCGCTGCTGCGGATCATCGGGGAACTCGAGTTCTACTCGCTCGCCGCGAAGCTGGGCGGGGACGGCGCCGGGGCCCGCGCCGCGGCGCCTGCCCCCGAGGCGGCGCCGGCGGAAATCGAGGCGCCGCGATCCTCGGGCGCCGTGGCGCTGCCGGAACTGGCGGTGCCGGTGATCACCGATCCCGCCGCACTCCCGGCCATCCTGGCGGCCCTGCGCGCCGCCCCCCTCGTGGCGCTCGACACCGAGACCAGCTCCCTCGACCCACACTCGGCCGAGCTGATCGGCCTGTCGCTGGCGGCGAGCCCGGAGGCGGTGTGGTACTTCTCGTTCGGGCACCGGCCGGCGGCGGGGGAGCTGGCGGCGCCGGCCCCGGTGCCCAACCTGCCGCCCCTCACCGACCCCGCATGCGCGGGCCTGGTGGCGCTGCTCACCGACCCCGCGGTCCGGAAGGCCGGCCACAACATCAAGTACGACTGGCAGGTGCTCCGCCGCGCCGGCGTGGAGCTGGCGGGGGTGGCGTACGACTCCATGCTGGCGAGCTTCGTGCTGGACCCGGGGCGCCGCTCCCACGCGCTCGACACCCTGAGCGTGGAGCACCTGGGCCGCGCCATGCGGCTCTACACCGACCTCACCGGCAAGGGGAAGGCGCAGATCCCCTTCGCCGAGGTGGCGGCGGCGGAGGCCGCGGCCTACTGCGGCGCCGACAGCGCCACGGTGCTGGCGCTGCACGCGTTCTTCGCGCCGTCGCTCCGGCAGATGGGGCTGGAGCGGCTGCTCGAGACCATCGAGATGCCGCTGGTGCCGGTGCTGGTGGACATGGAGTGGGACGGGATCCGCATCGACCGGGCACTCTTCAGCCGGCTGGCGCAGGAGCTGACACAGGACCTGGCGGCGCTGGAGAAGCAGGTCACCGAGGCCGCGGGTGGCGTCCAGTTCAACCTGAACAGCCCCAAGCAGCTCGCGGTGCTCCTCTTCGACAAGCAGCAGCTGCCGGTGCTCAAGAAGACCAAGACCGGCCCCTCGACCGACGCGGACGTGCTGGAGCAGCTGGCGGCCATGGGGCACAAGGTGCCCGAGCTCATCCTGCAGTACCGCGAGGTGCAGAAGCTCAAGAGCACCTACGTGGAGGTGCTGCCCCAGTCGGTGCACCGGGACACCGGGCGCATCCACACCAGCTTCAGCCAGATCGGCGCGGCCACGGGGCGGCTGAGCTCGTCGGATCCCAACCTGCAGAACATCCCCGTGCGCACCGAGCGCGGGCGCGAGCTCCGCAAGGGGTTCGTGCCGGCGGACGGGTGCCGGTTCATCGTGGCGGACTACTCCCAGATCGAGCTGCGCCTGATGGCGCACCTCTCCGGCGACCCGGCCTTCGTCACGGCGTTCCGGCAGGGCGGGGACATCCACCGGCAGACCGCGGCGGTCATCTTCGGCGTGCCGCTGGCCGAGGTGACGTCCGAGATGCGCGCCCGGGCCAAGACCATCAACTTCGGCACCATCTACGGGCAGGGGCCGTTTGCCCTCTCCAAGCAGCTGGGCATCTCGCAGGACGATGCCCGGCAGTTCATCCAGCAGTACTTCGAGCGCTTCGCGGGGGTGCGGGCCTACCTGGACGCCACCGTGCGGCAGGCGCGGGAGCACGGGTACGTGGAGACGCTGTTCGGGCGGCGGCGCTACATTCCGGAGATCAACGACCGTAATTTCAACATGCGCGCCTTCGGGGAGCGCACGGCCCAGAACTCCCCGCTGCAGGGCTCCGCCGCCGACCTCATCAAGATCGCCATGATCCGCATCCATGCCGCGCTGCGGTCGGAGCGGATGGCCACGAAGCTCCTGCTCCAGGTCCACGACGAACTGGTGCTCGAGGCGCCCGAGGCGGAGGTGACGCGGGCGGTGGCGCTGGTGAAGACCCACATGGAAGGCGCGGCCGAGCTCACGGTGCCGCTGGTGGTGGACGTCGGGGTGGGCCCCAACTGGCTGGAGGCAAAACAGTGACGCGTCGCGGCTTCACGTTCATCGAGATCCTGGTGGTGATGATCGTCATCGGCATCCTCGCCACCCTGGCCTTCGCCCGGCTGCAGAGCAGCAAGGAGAAGGGGACGGTGGCCAGCATGACGTCCGACCTGCGCGCGGTGGCCGAGGAGCAGGAGGCGTACTACTTCCAGCACCGGGTGTACGCGCCGGCCACCGACTCGCTCAACCCCAACTACTCCCCCGGCAACGTGGTGACCATCACCGAGGCGAGTCCCGGCGGGTGGTCGGCCAACGTGAGCAACCCCTCCACCCCGAAGCGCTGCTTCATCGTGGTGGGGAACGCGGCCCCGCAGGGCACCGCCGTGAACGACGGCCTGATCAGCTGCTCCTGACGCCGGGCGCGCCGGGCGAGAACGAAACGGGCCGCCTCCCCTGGGGAGGCGGCCCGTGGTGCATCCGGACCCGTCAGTCGGCGGCGCGCGCCACCAGCACCTGCAGCTCGGTCCAGCCGTCCACCTGGTAGTACTCCACCCGCAGCCGGTGCCGCCCGCCGGAGAGCGGCACCTCGTCCACGATGGACTCGTGCGGGGCCCAGCGATCGATCACCAGCCGCCCATCGAGCCAGACCCGGATCCCGTCGTCGCTGATGGCGCGGAGGACGTACCTGCCACCAGGCAGCTTCACGTCGGTCTCGGCGTGGGCGCCCCACCGCTCGAGGGGGATGCCCGTCACGGTGGGGCGGTACCACATCCACTCGAGCGGCTGCGGCGGCGGCTCCACCAGCGCGGGGCCGGCCAGGCGGGCCTGGAAGGCGGTGGTGTCGCTGCGCGGATCGCTGGTGGAGTCCCACGCCACCACCTTCACCCGCCAGGCGCCGAGCGGCTGGAAGTGCGCGTAGCGGAAGCGCACCGGCTGCCCCGCCTCCCGCACCACGCCGCGGGGCGAGACGGTGCGGGCCCCGCGGTACTCGAGCTCCACCGCCCAGTCGCTCGTGGCGTCGGACCGGGGCGTCACCACCAGCGTATCGCCCATGGCGCCCTCGGTGGCGGAGAGGGTGGCGACGCCGCGCCTGCCCACCACCCGCCACCGGCCCGCGGGGCCGAGGACCTGGAGGCGCAGCGGATTCCCGTCGCGTCGCCCGGCGGGCCAGAGCTTCGGGGACTGCCAATCGTAGGGGCCCCACTCATCCACGATGATGGTCTGGCGGCCGCGGCGGGCATCGTCGGCCAGGAAAGGGAGCTGGCCGTCGGCGCGCTGCGGGGCCGCGTCCCACGCCCCTCGCACCAGGCCCTGGGCACGCCCGCGCTGCGCGGAGTAGCCCGCGGTGTCCACCTCGAGGCCGGTGCTGTCGCCCTTGAGCGCGCGGGCGGTGTCCACCGCCTCGAGCACGTTGCCCGCCAGCACCATCCCCGTGGTGGCCTCGGCGCGGAGCGCCACGCGAGTGCGGGTGAAGCGATTGCCGGCGATGTCCCAGTCGCGGCTCCGGGTGTCGCGGTACCTGGGATAGCCCCAGTCGGAGGGCTCGATGGGGTTCCACCAGAGGCGGATGGCGGTGGTGTCGCCGCGGAAGTCGTTGCCCACGACGTGATTGTCCTGCCCATGCTCGATGGCGATGGCAATGCGGTTGTCGCGGAAGTCGTTGCCCACGATCCACGAGCCGTAGCTGTACCCGCCCCAGAGCCCGTGCGTGCTCCCCCACACCCGGTTGGCGATGAACCGGTTCCGCGAGAACGTGGCCTCCATGCCGTTGGTGGGGGCGTGGGAGAAATCGTTGGCGAGGAACAGGTTGTCGTTGGAGCCGCCGAGGCCGCCGTCCATGGTGGACTGGCCGGCCCACAGGAAGAGGCCGTCACCGCCGTGGGTCATGGAGTTGTAGGCCACGACGTTGTGCGAGCTCTGCTCGAACATGAGCAGCGCGGCCGAGTCCTGCCCGCGCTGGTAGAAGCCGTAGCTCGAGCCCCGGACGCAGTAGTCCACCCGGTTGTGGCGGATCCGGTTGTAGCTGGCGCGGTAGAGGCCGATGCCGACGCCCGACAGGAAGGAGAAGTCGTTGTTCCAGATCTCGAGCTTCGTGCTGCGCACCAGCAGGAGGCCGTTCATGCCCTGCCGCACGGTGTTGCCGCTCAGGGACCCGCCGGTGACGTCCACCAGGTAGAAGCCGGCGCCGTAGCGCAGCCACTCGTCCTGCTCGTTGTGATGGTAGTAGAGCCAGTCCACCAGGCTCTCGTGCTCCACCACGCTGTGGAGGCGGGGCTTCCAGTTGTGGCTGGCGTCGTTGCCGGTGAGCGTGAGGTCGTGGGTGCCGCGGGCCAGCACCGCCACCTTGTAGCCGCGGAGCGTGGCGCCGCGCACGGTGACGCGGGTGCCACCCTCGATGCGGAGGGCGGTGCCCTGGAACCCGTCGGGCGGCCCGGCGGGATCGCCGCCCTCGAGGATGACGCCCGTCAGGTCCACGTCCAGGCTGTCGCCGCGGATGGTGAGGATGGGGGTCGTGTCGCGCGCGGGGAGGCGGTAGCGGCCGGGCTGGAAGCGGGTGGAGGTGGTGATCACCATCCCGGCGCGCGGGACCACGGGGGCCTGCTGCGCGGCGAGCGGGGCGGCCAGGAGGAGCGCAAGGAGGGCAGGGCGCATCGGGGAAAGCTCCCGTGGCGGCGGAGCTGCGCTCCGCCGACTGGATTTCCAGGATCGCGCGCAAAGGTCCTGATCGAGCCGGCGGAGCGCAGCGCCGCCGCTCCGCACGCACGCGCGGGGGCTAGCGCGGCTTGCGGCGCACGCCCGGCCACCAGTTCCACTGGCCCGCCAGGTGCATGAAGGCGGGCACCAGCACCATGCGGATGATCGTGGCGTCGAGCAGGACCGCCACCGCCAGGCCGAAGCCCAGGAACTGCATGGCCAGCACCCGCGCAAAGGCGAAGACACCGAAGACGAGGATCATGATGAGCGCGGCGCTCGTGATCACCGAGGCCGTGGCCGAGAGGCCCTCCTCGGTGGCGCTCGCGTTGTCGCCCGTCTTGTCGAACGCCTCCTTGACCCGGGCCAGCAGGAACACCTCGTAGTCCATGCTGAGCCCGAACACCACCGCGAACACCAGCACCGGCACCACCACGAAGATCGCCGAGGTGGGCCCGTCCAGGTGGAAGAGGCCCGCGCCGAGCCCGTGCTGGAACACCAGCACGATGAGGCCGAAGGTGGCGCTCACCGAGAGGGTGTTCATGATCACCGCCTTGATCGGCACCAGCACCGAGCGGAACACCAGCGCCAGCATCACCGCCGTGGTGGCCAGGATGCCGAAGACCAGCACCGGGAAGCGGTCCAGCAGCATCTCCTGCAGGTCGAGCGCGCCCGCGGTGTAGCCGCCCACCAGGATGGTGGCGTTCTTGAGCTGCTTGGGGCGCGCCGAGTCGGCCAGGATGCGGGCGCGCTTGGAGACGTCCATGCCGCTGGTGAGGCTGGTGGTGTCGCCCAGGATCACGTCGAGGACGGCCACGCGCTGGTCGGTGCTCAGGTAGGCGTCGATGAAGTCGCCGTACTCCTGCCGGGCGATGGACAGGTCGCTGTAGAGGATGGAATACTGCAGCAGCGAGGTGCCGGGCTCGAGGTCCACGATGCTCCGCACCTGCGTCACGCGCGGGTCGGCGCGGAGCGAGTCGGAGAGGGTGCGGAGGCCGCGGAGCGCCGCCGTGCTGGTGGCCCGCTCCCCCTCGGGAAACTCCACCACCACCTTGACCGGCAGGATGATGTTCGAGACGCCCATCCGGTCCAGCGCGGCCACGCCCTGGCCCGCCTCGGTGGCCGCCGGCCACCAGTTGCGCGAGGGCAGGCCGACCTTGATCCAGAACACCGGCAGCGTGAGCAGCGCCACGATGGCCCCGCCGATGCTGAGCGCCCGGAGCGGATGCCGCGACAGCCCGCGCGCCCAGCGCTCCCACGCCCCGGGCGCGTGGTACCACGTGAGCCGCCGCGCCAGCCACCTCGGCCGGTCGATCTGCCGGCCCAGCACCGCCAGCAGCGCCGGCAGCAGCGTGGTGGAGAGCGCCATGGCCACCGCCACCACCACGAGGCCGCCGATGCCCACGCTCTGCGTCTCCACCAGCGGCGTGAAGAGGAGCGCGGCAAAGCCCACCACCACCGTCATCCCCGAGGTGAGCACCGCCACGCCGGCGGTGCTCAGCGCGCGCGCGGCGGCCTCGCGCCGGCGCAGGCCCTTGTTCAGCTCCTCGCGGAACCGGGTCACGATCAGCAGCGAGTAATCGATCCCCACCCCGAGGCCGAGCATCGTCGTCATGTTGAGGACGAAGATGGACATCGGCGTGTACTGCGAGAGGACCACCACCACCGCCAGCGTCACCCAGATGGCCAGGAACCCCACGATGAGCGGCAGCACCGCCGCCACCAGCGCGCCGAAGGCCAGCAGCAGGATGCCCGCGGTGAGCGGCAGCAGCCGCACCTCGCCCTCGCGGCTGTCGGCGGCGGAGACCTGCTTGATGTCGAGGTCGAGCGGCGAGCGGCCGGTGACGTGCACCCGGTGCGTGGTGCTGTCCACGCGCGCCGCGCGCAGGGCCTGCGCCACCAGCCGGCGGGCGGGCACCACGAGGCGCTGCACGCTGTCCCCGCTGGGCGCGTCGATGGCCAGGCCCACGAATGTGGCCGTGCCGTCCGCGCTCCGGAACGTGGAGTCGCCGGTGCTCCGGAAGCTGGCGATGGTCGAGACCCAGGGCTGGTGCTCGAACGCCGCGATGAGGCTGTCGAGGAACACCGAGGTGGGCGCGCTGTCCACCGACGCGGGCGCCTCGATGGTCACCACGAAGATGTCGTTGAGGGGCTTCCCGAAGCGCTCGCGGATGGTCTGCTCGGCGGCGCGGCTCTCGGTGAGCGCCTTGCTGCCGCCGGAGACGTTGAGCACCTGCACCACCTGCGGCGACTTGGCCGCTGCCAGCCAGCCCACCACCGCCCAGAAGACGATGATGACCCAGCGCCAGCGGATCAGGGCCCGCGAGATGGGGGACTCGACGTGCAGGAAGCGCTCCGGCTACGGGCGGATGGCGGGGGCAGACGTGGGCGAAAACCTAGGGGCCCCTCCCCCGTGACGCCAGCCATAGCGAGGGCGCGGGCCATCCCCCGATATTCGAGGTCGTCATGATCCGCCGCCTCCTCGCCGTCCTGCTGGCCCTGCTCGTGGTCCTGGTGCTGTCCGCCAAGGCCCGCCCCTGGCTGTCCGACCCCTCCGAGGGGGCGCCGCCACCGGCCACCAGCACCAGCAGCGGGGCGGCCACCATCCGCACTCCGCACGAGGTGACGGATCGTCCCCCGGTGCCGGCGCCGGCGGTCCCGCTGCTCGACTCGGTCACCCGGCTCACGGTGCGGCTCCAGCTCACCGGCGAAGCGGAGCGGCACTTCCTCGACTCGCTCATGGTGGAGACCGACTCGATCGTCCGCCGCTGGAACGCGGACGGCGGGCACCTCACCTACGCCATCGTCCCCGGCGGTCCCGCCAGTTTCCTGCCCGAGATGGTCCAGGACGCACGCTGGGCCATCGACACCTGGTCGCCCGCGGTGGTGGGGCTGCCGTTCCTCGAGGTGAAGGACACCACCGAGGCCCGCCTCATCATCCGCTGGACCGACACCCTCTCCGCCGAGCGCGCGGGCGTCACGGATGTCGTGTGGGACCAGGCGGGCCGGATCCACCGTGCCGCCGTGCTGCTCGCCACCCGGGCGCCGGCCACCGGCCGGCCCCTCTCCGAGGAGATCCGTCGCGCCGTGGCGCTGCACGAGATCGGCCACGCCCTGGGTCTCCCGCACTCCGCCGATCCCGGCGACGTGATGTACCCGATCGCCACCAAGGTGGACCTCTCCGCCCGCGACCGCTTCTCCCTGACGCTGCTCTATGGCCTGCCGGTCGGCTGGATCGGCGGCGGCACTCCGCCCTTCCAGCGATGAGGTGGGTAGTAGTAGCGGCTACGCTCTTGGGTTTTCCCCTCGGAGCGGCCGCGCAGGACTTCCGGGTGGCCGATTCCATCGCCGAATCGGGGATCCGGCGGGGGGTGTACCCGGGGGCGGTGCTCCTCGTGGGGAACTCGCGCGGCATCCTGCACGCGCGGGGCTTCGGCCACCTCACCTGGAACCGCCGCTCGGCGGCGCCGACCCCGGATTCCACGCTCTGGGACCTGGCCTCGCTCACCAAGGTGATGGGGACGACGGCCGCGGTGCTCCGGCTGGTGGAGCGGGGCCGGGTGGACATCGACCAGGCCGTGCGGACCTACCTCCCGGCGTTCAGCGGCGGCGGCCGGGACGAGGTCACGGTGCGGATGCTCCTCAACCACACCAGCGGCCTCCGCGCCTACCTGCCGCTCTACCGCACGGCGCCCACCCGCGACAGTGCCATCGCCCTCCTCTACCGCGAACCGCTCCGGCGCGCGCCGGGGCGCATCGCCGAGTACAGCGACCTCAACTTCCTGCTGCTGGGCCTGCTGGTGGAGCGGGTAACGGGGCAGCCGCTTGCCACCTACGTCCGTGACTCGGTGCTGGCGCCGGCCGGGCTCCTGCACACGCAGTATCGGGTGGCGGATTCCCTGGCCGCGCGCACGGCGCCGACGAACATGGTGCGCGGCCGAGCCATCTGCTGCCGGGTCAACGACCAGAATGCGGAGCGCATGGGCGGCGCCGCCGGGCACGCCGGCCTCTTTGCCACCGGAACCGACGTCGCCAGCTACGCGCGGATGTGGCTGGGGATGGGTACCATCGACGGCAGGCAGGTGTACCCGCGGGCGCTCCTCAAGATGTTCCTCACCCCCGACCCGCGGATCCCCGACCGCCTCCTCGGCTGGGAACGCCCCGAGGCCGGCAAGCGCGACGACTCCGCCTTCGGGCTGCTCCTCTCGGAGGAAGCCTACGGCCACACCGGCTGGACCGGCACCCAGGTCTGGGTGGACCCGCCGCGCGACCTCTTCCTGGTATTCCTCACCAACCGGAGCTTCGCCCCGCGGGTGACCAACTCCATCCGCGCCCTCCGCGGCATCCGCGGGGCACTGGCCGATGCCGTGGTGCAGACGGTGGGGCGCTAGGGGGCGTCGAGGGAGCGGCGGGGTGAGGGGGGGCGGGGCAGGGGCGGGGCGGCCCCTGGGCGCGCCTCTGCGTGGAGTCACACGGAGCCTGGCCATTGCAGCGCCCGCGGCGACGCCCCGGATTCCACGCCGAGGTCGCTGCAGTGAAACCGCGCGCCAAGCCCCCGCCCTACCCGACCTCCGCCACCGAGATTAGGGTTGTGCCAGCAAGGAGGTCGTCATGCAGACGCCCGAAACCATCAGGAAGGCGCTCCGCGGGGTGAAGGACCCGGAGCTCAACCTGAACATCATCGACATCGGCCTCGTCTACGAGGTGACCATCAACGAGCAGGGCGAGGTGAAGGTGCAGATGACCCTCACCAGCCCCGCCTGCCCCGCCGGCCCCGAGATCGTGGGGGACGTGAAGCGCTGCATCGAGGACCTCGAGGGGGTCACGTCGGTGGAGATCGAGATCGTCTGGGAGCCGTACTGGACGCCCGAGAAGATGGATCCCCGGGTGCGGGCGTTCCTCGGGGGGTGAGGTCTGTGCGTCATTTCACCGCAGAGGCGCGGAGACGCTGAGGGCCGCAGAGGACCTGCGCGCGGGGCGGAGAGAACTTCTCGGGGTGAGTGCAGTTTATCCAGGGTGGTCTGGCAGCACGTGTGGGGAATGGTGCCGGTCCCGAACGGACACCGACCACGACAACGCGGGGCTCGTCCTGAGACGAGCCCCGCGTTTCACGTGCAGGTCCTCTGCGGCCCTCCGCGTCTCCGCGTCTCTGCGGTGAATCAGGGCACCCAGCTCACCCCACCGCCGCCGCCAGCAATTCCGCGCCGAGGACGGACCGCTGCCAGCGCCGCATCCCCTCCACCTCGGCGAACTGCTCCACCGACTTGGGCTCGAGCCGGGCGATGGCTTCGAGGAGTCCATTGGGGCAGAGCACGCCCGGCGCCAGCTCCAGGCGCTCGCTGGCCGCGTTGCGGGCCAGCTTCAGGCGCTCGAGGCGTGCTTCGTAGGCCAGGTCGGGCGGGGGACGGCGGGCGCGCTCGAAGACGGGAAGGGTGTCGGCGGGAGCCTTGATGCCGCGGGCCACCGCCGCCAGGATCTCGCCCCCGCGCTTCCTCAGCTGGTCGGGCGAGAGCGCCTTGAGCTCGCGCAGCGCCACCTCGTCGGCGGGCATCGCCTTGGCAATCGAGATCATCGCCTCGTTCTGGAGCACGCGGAACGGGGCGCGGTCGAGCTGCCTGGCCGTGGCCTCGCGCCAGGCGTGGAGCTCGCGGAGCACCGCGTACTGGTGGCCCCGCAGCGTGCGCGCGCCCTTGAGGCGGAGGTAGGCCTCCTCCGGCGGGCCGCCCGGGTTCCAGCGCACCTCCTCCAGCAGCTCGAACTCCTCCGCCGCCCAGCTCCACCGCCCCATCTCCTCGAGGCGCGCCTTCAGGATGTCGCGGAGCTGCGGGAGGTAGCGGGTGTCGTCCGCCGCGTATTCGAGCATGCCCGGCAGCAGCGGCCGCACGCTCCAGTCGGCGCGCTGGAACTTCTTGTCGAGCTTCACGCCGAGGTACTTTTCGAGCAGCGCGGCGAGGCCGATCCCCGGCTCGTTCAGCAGCTGTGCGGCAATCCGGGTGTCGAAGAGGCTGGTGGCGGTGAAGCCGTAGTCGCGGTGCAGGATGCGGAGGTCGTAGTCCGCGTCGTGGAAGATCACCTCCACCCCGCGGTCGGCGAGGAGACGGCCGAGCAGCGCGAGGTCGGCCACGGCGAGCGGGTCCACCACCACGGTGGCCTCGCGCGTGGAGGCCTGCACCAGGTAGATGCGGTCCTGGTAGCGGTGGAAGCTCGCCGCCTCGGTGTCCACGGCCAGGAGGGTGACGCCGTCGAGGCCGCCGAAGAACCGGTCGAACGCCGCCTGCGACTCGAGATACAGCGAATCACTCACGCGCGGCCACCATCTCGCGACCCGCGGCGATCGCCTCGAAGGCCGTGGCCAGCGTCTCGTGGTGCTCCGCCACCGGCGGCGTCACCCCGATCGCGGCATCCATCTGGAGCTTCCGCGCCAGGCGGGCGGCGTGGCGGACAGGGTCGGTCGGTGGCTTCATGGACCGGGAGGTTTCGGGTGACGGGACCGCGCGATGATGGGAATAAAGTAGCGTACCCCGCCGCTTGGGTAGGGACCACGCTCCCGCTCGCGGCCTTCACCACCTCGCTGCCGCCCCGCCACCCGCTCGGCGCATTGCCGTCTCCCCTCGTCCCGGTGCCCGCGCTGGCGGCGCGCCTCGGCGCCCACACCTTCCTGGTGAAGCGCGACGACCTGAGCGGCCCCCGCTTCGGCGGCAACAAGCTGCGCGCCCTCGAGTGGCTCCTCCCCACCCTCGGCGACGCCGTGGTGACCATGGGCGGCTACGGCTCCACCTGGTGCGCCGCCCTCGCGGTCACCGCGGGCGAGGTGGGGGCCATAGCGTGTCCCGCGCTCGCCCCGCAGCCGTGGACCGACACCGTGGCGGGCATCCTCTCCACCACCAGCGCGCACGGCCAGGTCACGCTGGCCGGAAGCGAGCTCGGCATGCCCCTGGCGCTCGCGCGCGCCTGGCTCGGCGCGCGGCGGCACGGCCGGGTGTCGTGGCTGCCGGCCGGCGGGGCGTCTCCACTGGCCGTCCTCGGGAGCGCCAATGCCGCGCTCGAGTTCATGAACCAGGTGGAGGAGCAGGGGTTCCCGCGGCCCGATGCGGTGCTGGTTCCGGTGGGGTCCTGCGGGACCGCCGCCGGACTGCTCCTGGGCCTGGCGCTCGGGGGTTGGAGAACGACGGTGATCGGCGTGCGGGTGGCCGCCCCGCTCTTCGCCAACGCGTCCCGGGTGGGGCGGCTGGTGCGCGGGGCGGAGCGGCTCCTGCGCCGGCACGGCCTCCGGGCGCGGCCGACCCTGCCGCCATTCCGCCTGGTCCCCGATCAGCTCGGCGCCGGCTACGGCCATCCCACCGCGCCGGGCCGCGCCACGCAGGCTGCGCTGGCCGAGGCGGGGTTGCGAGTGGACCTGACGTATGGAGCAAAGTGCTGTGCCGCCGCGCAGGGCGTCGCGCCTTCCTTTCCGCACCTCTGCTTCTGGCATACATTCGACGCACGACTGATGTCGGCGCCGGCGACGGACCATCCGCTCGTCGCCCGCGCCCAACGGACGGCGGAGGCGCTGTGGCCACACCCGAAATCGACCTGACCGTCTACCCCGACGAGTGCGACGCCTACGGGCACCTGAACCAGGCCTCGTTCGTGGCGCTGTTCGAGCGGGCGCGGTGGGAGGTGCTGGCGCGCGGGCCGGGCATGGACTTCTTCACCCGGCGCGGGGTCTGGCCGGCCGTGCGGAAGTCGGTGGTGGAATACCTCGCCCAGGCCTATCCCGGCGACGTGCTGCGCTTCTCCCAGCTCCTGGTCCACGTGGGGCGCACCAGCTTCACCATCCGCCAGATGGCCCGCCGCCAGCGGGACGACCTGCTGGTGGCCACGGCCGAGCTGGTGTTCGTGTGCGTGGACCAGCGTGGCACTCCCGTGCCGGTGCCGTCCGAGCTCCCCAATGTCTTTGGCGACCGCCCGCTCCCGGGCAACCTCCGCCGGGTCGCCGTCAACGGCGTCAATCTCGCCGTGCTGGCCAAGGGGCAGGGACCGGCCATCCTGTTCGTCCACGGCTACCCGCTCGATCACAGCATCTGGGAACACCAGGTGGCGCACCTCGACGGCTGGACCCGCATCGCGCCGGACCTGCGCGGCATGGGCCAGTCCGACGCGCCCGACCTCGGCTACTCCATGCAGACCTACGCCGAGGACCTGCTGGCCCTGCTCACGGCCATGGGCGTGGACAAGGTGGTGCTGTGCGGGCTGTCGATGGGCGGCTACGTGGCGTTCGAGATGCTGCGCCGCGCGCGCGAGCGGGTGCGCGGCCTCATCCTGATGGACACCCGCGCCGAGGCGGACACCCCCGAGGGCAAGAAGGCGCGCGACGCCGCGGCGCAGCAGGCGCGCGAGGGAGGCGCCGACGCCATCGCCGGCGCCATGCTGCCCAAGATGCTGGCCACTGCGCCAGCGCCCGGGCAGCCGGAACTGCGCCAGAAGCTGCAGCGGATGATGGCTGCCACCCCGATGGCCGGGATCCTGAGTGCCCTGAGCGCGCTCAAGGAGCGCCCGGACAGCCACCCCTTGCTGCCCACCCTGACAGGCATCCCTACCCTGGTGGTGGTAGGCGAGGACGACCAGATCACCCCGGTGGCCGGCGCCCGGACCATGGCGGCGGCCATCCCGGGAGCCCAGTTGCGGGTGGTTCCCGGGGCCGGCCACCTGACACCACTGGAACAGCCGGACGTCACCACCCGGGCCGTGGCCGATTTTCTGGCCACCCTGCCCAGGGCGGAATAGGCTGCAACCTTTTCGGGGGGGTGTGCGTCTATAAAGTGGCGGCCGGAATGACCTGCGGTTCGGTTGCCTGTGTGACACCTTCCTAAACGCCCCGCCACCGCGGCCAAGTCAGTACGGTGACGGGGCGCCTCTCCTTAAGGACGCTGAAGCTGCCGGGAGTGTGACGAAAGTCACGCTGCCTGACGTGCCGCAGCGGTTGAAACGTGGGACAACGAGAACGGGCCGCCCCCCGCGGAGGGGGCGGCCCGTCGTGTCTAACCCTGCCGGCGGCGGTTACTTCTTGGGGCGGCCGGGCGGGGTGTCGCTGCCGAAGACGTCGCGGTTCTTGGCGATGAAGGCCTTCTGGTCCGCCGGCACGTCCTCTTCCGGGAAGATGGCGTTCACCGGGCACTCGGGCTCGCAGGCCCCGCAGTCGATGCACTCGTCCGGGTGGATGAACAGCTGGTTGTCACCCTCGTAGATGCAGTCCACGGGGCACACATCCACGCAGGCGCGATCCTTCACATCGATGCACGCTGCCGTGATCACGTAGGCCATTCTGCTGCTCCTTAGGAGTCGTGCGCCGCACTCGGCGCCGGTGTCGCTCGGCGGGGTGTCGCTGGGGCAAACATTGCCAGAGGCTCGGGCGTCGCGCAAGGGGGCGATTACCTTAGACGACATGCGTCGCACCGCCTTCACGGTTTTCATAAGCTCGCTGCTCTTCCTGGCCGTGCCGGCCCGCCCGGCGGCGGCCCAGGAGGCGTGCAGCGCCCCGCTCACCCTCGTGCTCTCCGGCGGGGGCGCCAAGGGCCTGGCCCACATCGGCGTACTGCGGGTGCTCGACAGCCTGGGGATCCGTCCCACGCGGATCGTGGGGACGAGCATGGGCTCCATCGTCGGCGGCATGTACGCCAGCGGATACAGCGGCCACGAGATCGACTCGCTGGCGCGGAGTCTCACGCTCTCCGACCTCTTCACCCAGTACGCGCCGCGCACGCCGCGGGCGCTGTCGCCCCGGCTGCCGCTGGCGGTCTGGGAGGAGGGGGAGGGCGGCTTCTCGTTCCAGCGCGCCGCCGTGCGGGAGGGGGAGGTCAACGCGCTCCTCGACCTGGCCATGCTCCGCGGCAACCTGCGCGCGCGGGGGAACTTCGATTCGCTGCCGATCCCCTTCCGCGCCGTGGCCACCGATCTCGGGACGCGGATGCCCGTGATCCTCGCCTCCGGCGACCTGGCCCGCGCCGTCCGCGCCAGCATGGCCATCCCGCTGGTGTTCGATCCCGAGCGGATCAACGACCGCTTCCTCGGCGACGGGGCGCTCGCCGCCAACATCCCGGTGGATGCCGCCCGCGCCTTCGGCACCGGCCGCGTGCTCATCTCCGACGCCACCGAGCACCTCCCCGACGCCGGCGACTTCGCCAACCCGCTGGTGATGGCCGAGCAGCTGCTCGGCTTCCTGTTTCACCAGCCCGCCGCCGAGCTCCGCTCGGGCGACCTGCTGCTGCGGCCCGCCGTGGACTCGTTCAAGAGCCTCGACTTCGACAGCCACAGCGTGGACCGGCTGATCGAGCTCGGGTACGAGGAGGCCCGCACGCGGCTCGCTACCTGGGGCTGCTCGCCGGTGCCGCCCCCCGCGCCGTCGCGCCCCGAGTTCCGGGTGGCATCGGTGCGCGGGGTGGTGCCCTCCACCACCGAGGAGCGCTTTGTCCGGGCGCTGCTCGGCCTCGAGGAGGGGAAGCCGCTCGACGTGGAGCGGGTTCGCGACGGGTTCCGCTACCTCCGCACCAGCGACGGCATCCGCGCCGCCTGGCTGCAGCCGTCGGGCGCGCCGGACTCGCTGACGGTGGACCTGCTGGTGCGTCCGGCCAGCCGTCGGCTGGCCGCCTTCGGCGTGGCGTACGACAACGACCTCGGTGGCCGGATGTGGCTCGGCGCCGTGGACCGGAAGCTCCTCGGCCAGCGGCTCGAGGCCTCGGTGGCCCTGGGCCTCGGTGAGCTGCGGCAGGACCTCGAGTTCGGGCTCCGGACCTACACCGTGGTGGCGCGGCCGCTCCGGCCGGCCCTGACGGTGGGCGTGGCCAACGAGGACATCCGCCGCTTCGATCGCGACGGCGACGAGCTGGCCCACCTCACCATGCGGGACCTGAACGGCTTCGCCGGCCTGGAGCAGGCGCTGGGGCGCACCTGGCAGGTGGCACTCGGCGGCCGGGCGCGCGTCTGGGGCAACGATCACTTCACCGAGGAGGCGCTGGGCGGACTCCTCACCCTCACCACGCTCGATCGCGAGCGCCCGCTCCGCGCCGAGGGCGAGCTCGAGGTGATGCAGGACTACACGATGGTGCACGGCAGCGTGGGCTACCGCATCCCGCTCAGCCGGCGAGTGGCGGTGACGCCGTGGGCGCGCTACGGCTGGGGGAGCGACAGCCTGCCGCCGCACCTCACCTTTGCGCTGGGCGGATTCGACGGGTTCCCGGGGGAGCGGATCGGGGAGCGGCGCGGCAATCGTGAGGCATACGCCGGGCTCACCGCCACCATCCGCGCCTTCGGGCCGGTGGCGCTGCGGGCGCAGGGAGCCATCGGCCAGACGGCGCTCGGTGGGCCGGCGTTCCCGCGGCAGCGCTGGGAGCTCGGCGGCCGCGTGGGCCTCGGGCTCGACACGCCGGTGGGGCCGATCCGGCTCGAGTACGGCGTGGCGCGCGGGGGACGCAAGGAGTTCTTCGTGCGGCTGGGGGAGTGGTTCTAGGCGCCTCCGGCGGCGGTGCTTGGGTGGGGCTTGGTGCGTCTCAACGCAGAGGCGCAGAGGGCGCGGAGGGCCGCAGAGGGCATCGAGCCTGGGTCGGGACGTTGCCAACCCGGGCTCTGGTGCTTTTGGTGGGACCCCGCGAAAGGTGGGGAGCGTTGCCGGACCCGAACGGACACCCACAAAAACACCATGGGCTCACCCTGCGGTGAGCCCGCCATCCTCGGGCTGTTCCTCTGCGGCCCTCTGCGCCCTCTGCGCCTCTGCGTTGAGACGCACCGAACCCGACCCCAGCACCGCCAGTCGGCGATCCGTGACGATACTGCTAGCTTAGACGCACCATGCTCACCGACCCCATCGTTGCCCTCGCCACGCCGCCGGGACGCTCGGCGATGGCGGTGGTGCGGGCGAGTGGGGCGGGGGTGTTCGAGGTGGCGGCGCGGGTGATCACGGGGTTCCGGGCGGAGCCGGCGCGGCAGGCGCGGCTGGCGTCGCTCTTCGATGCGCAGGGGCGGTTTGACCAGGCCATCTACCTCACCTATCAGGGGCCGAGGAGCGAGACGGGTGAGGACGTGGTGGAGATCATCTGCCACGGCGGCCTGCTGGTGCCCGCGCGGCTGGTGGCCGCGCTCGAGAAGGCGGGCTGCCGGCCCGCGCATCCCGGGGAGTTCACCCGGCGCGCGGTGATGCACGGGAAGATGGACCTGCTCCAGGCCGAGGCGGTGGCGGACCTGGTGGATGCGGAGACCCTGGCGCAGGGGAAGGCGGCGGTGCTGCAGCTCGAGGGCGGGCTGTCGCAGCGGATCGGGAAGCTGCGCGATGGGATGGTGGAACTCCTCGCGCTGCTGGCCTACGAGGTGGACTTCCCCGGCGAGGACGACGGGCCCATCCCGCGCGCCACCCTCGAGGCCACGCGCGCGCGGGTGCTGGCCGAGGTGGAAGGGCTGCTGGCCACGGCGCCGGCGGCGGCGCGGCTCCGCGCGGGCGCGCTGGTGGTGCTGGCGGGGCCGCCGAACGCGGGGAAGTCGTCGCTCTTCAATGCGCTGCTCGGCACCGAGCGGGCGCTGGTCACCGAGCAGCCGGGCACCACCCGCGACGCCATCGAGGCGCACGCCGACTTCCTGGGCTTCCCCATCCGGCTGGTGGACACCGCAGGACTCGGCGCGGCCGTGGACCGGGTGGACGCCATGGGGCAAGCGGTGACGCGCCGGTTTGCCGAGGGCGCGGACCTGGTGCTGGTCTGCGAGGAGGCGACACCGGATTCCCGTAGGGCCGGAGCGCCGCTCCGGCCGCTCGGGCTCGGGGAGTCCACTCCCGGCCCGGCGGTTCCGCAGCTTCGGGTGTGGACCAAGGCTGATCGCGGGGCGCGGGCCGAGACATCGAGTGGCCGGAGCGGCGCTCCGGCCCTCGCGACACGGCGGCGGCGGGAGGAGGGAATCGCCACGTCCGTGGTGACGGGCGAGGGGCTCGAGGCGCTCAAGCGGGCGGTGGTGGCGCGGCTGTTCGCGCGCGGGGCAGGATTCGCGGACCTCGAGCCCGGGCTCACGCGCGAGCGGCACCGCACGGCGCTGGAGCGGGCCCGCGTGGAGCTGGCGGGCGCGGCGCCCCACCTGGCCGCCGGCGGCGACCCGGTGCTGGCCGCGCACCACGTGCAGGAGGCGGTGCGCGCGCTGGACGGGCTGATCGGGGCGGTGGACGTGGAGGAGGTGCTGGGGCGGGTGTTCGCGAGCTTCTGCGTGGGCAAGTGAGGTGAATCGCGGGCACGGCCGGGGCCGTGCTTGCGAGGGGGGCGGGATGGGACGTGGCGCGGGCGCGGCCCGGGGGGCCACGGGTACGATGGCGAAAGGACGATCCCATGGGGATGGAGCTGGCGGCCATGCACGTCTACCCCGTGAAGTCGTGCGCGGGGATCAGCGTGACGGAGTGGGAGGCCGACGCGCTCGGCCTCCGGCACGACCGGCGCTTCATGATCTGCACGCCCGACGGGCGCTTCGTGACGCAGCGCGAGACGCCCGTCCTGGCGCTGGTGCGGACGGCGCTCCGCGGCCCGCACCTGGTGCTCACCGCGCCCGACATGCCCGAGCTGGTGCTGCCGCACACGCCGCTGGGCGGGCGGCCGGTGCTGGTGCGCGTCTGGGAGGACCAGCTCCAGGTGGTGGCCCCCGACCACAAGGCCGACGACTGGGTGTCCCGCGTGGTGGGGGAGGAGTGTTTCCTGGCCTACGTCCCCGAGACGGTGGTCCGGACCGTGGACCCGATCTGGTCGCCGGAGGGCGGGCGGACGGGGTTCGCGGACGGGTTCCCGTTCCTGCTCGCCGGGGAGGCGTCGCTCGCGGACCTGAACGCGCGGCTCGCCCGGCCGCTGCCGATGAACCGCTTCCGCCCCAACCTGGTGGTGCGCGGCAGCGCGCCCTTCGCCGAGGACGGGTGGAAGCGGATCCGGATCGGCGGGCTGCCGATGCGGGTGGTGAAGCCGTGCGCGCGCTGCGTGGTGACCACCACCGACCAGGCCACGGGCCGCCGCGACGGCGACGAGCCGCTCCGCACCCTCGCCACGTTCCGCCGCCAGGACCAGAAGGTGATGTTCGGCCAGAACGTGGTGCACGACGCCACCGGCCGGCTCCGCGTGGGCGACGCCGTGGAGCTCGAGGCATGAGGCCCCTCCTCCTCGGCGTGCCGTGGGACGCGCACTCGAGCTTTGCGCGCGGGCCGGCGCTGGCGCCGCCCGCGATCCGCGCCGCGCTGCACTCGCCGAGCAGCAACAGCGCGGCGGAGGACGAGCAGGACGCGGTGGGCGTCATCGAGGACCGGGGCGACCTGGCGCTCCACGACGTGACCGACGTGGCCGCCGCCATCGAGGCCGGCGCCGGCGAGGTGGTGGCGGCGGGCGGCCTCCCCATCTTCCTGGGCGGCGACCACGCGGTGACCCCGCCGCTGGTGCGCGCCATGCACGCCCAGCACGGCCCGCTCACCATCCTGCACATCGACGCGCACCCGGACCTCTACGACGAGCTGGACGGCAACCGTGCCTCGCACGCCTGTCCCTTTGCGCGGATCCTCGAGGCGGGGCTGGCCACGCGGCTGGTGCAGGTGGGGATCCGCACCATGAACGCCCACCAGCGGGCGCAGGCCACGCGCTTCGGCGTGGAGACCATCCCGATGCACGCGGGCTTCGCCGCCGCGCTCGCGGCGGTGCGGACGCTCGCGGGGCCGCTCTACGTGTCGCTCGACCTCGACGCCATGGACCCCTCGGCGGTCCCCGGCATCAACCACCCCGAGCCCGGCGGCTTCACGGTCCGGGAAGTGATCTCCCTCCTCGGGGCCATCCCGCCACGGGCCCTGCGTGGAGCCGACGTGGTGGAGCTGAATCCGCTGCATGACTGGCGCGACTTCACCGCGCGCGTGGCCGCGAAGCTGGTCAAGGAGCTTGTGAGGGTGGGGCGGGCTTGATCGTCTGACGGGGACAGCGTGGTCCGCCCCGGGCCGCGCGTGCACCCGCAGTTCGGAGCCGCCTCATGCGTTCATCGTTGACCCTCGCCGCCGCCCTGCTCGCCGCGCCGCTGCCGTTGCTGGCGGACGGCTGGAGCCTGAGCGGGTGCGGTGCCACCTTCGGCACCTGTGCCGCCGCCCAGGTCACCGCCGTCCAGACGGCCAGCGGCCGCTGGCAGCTGGAGATCACGGTCTCGAACAACTCCTACGACGCCGGCACGGCCGCCTACCGGAACGCGCTGCTCACCGAGCTCCGCCTCCGCGGCGTCGGCGGCGCCGACTTCCTCGGCGCCACCACCGGTGACGGCACCGACTGGAGCAACAACTTCCGCGAGCACAACGGGAACCCCGACTACACCGTGCAGGGGATCCAGATCGACCGCCGCAACGGCCAGGTGATCTGGCAGAAGCAGTGGGGCGCGTCCGATCCCGACTGCACGGCCGACGCCGGCTGCGACGCGCTCACGCCGTCCAACACCCCGGACCACGAGTTCAACTACTTCAGCGGGCCGGTGACGTTCCGGTTCGAGGTGGACACGTGGGATGACAACTCGCAGATCGCGGTCTTCCAGGGGCGCGTGGGCGGGAAGGACGGGCAGGAGGAGCTCTACTGGCTGGACAACCACGGCACCACGGTGACCCCGGAGCCGGGGACCATGGCGCTGCTCGCGTCGGGGCTCGCGGGCATGGCGCTCAAGCGGAAGCGGCGGCCGACGACGACCGCCTAGTCTTCGCTAGCGTCGCCGCCGTGGGAAAGCGGGGCCGGCTATGCCGGCCCCGCTTCTTTCTTGTGGGCGCCGTCGCAGAAGGGGAGCGTTGCGGAGCGGCCGCAGCCGCAGAGCTTCACGATGCCGGGACGCTTGGCAGGGGGCTGCGGGATCTCGTTGCCGTCCTCGTCCACGATCCGGACGGTGGCTTCGATCGAGATGCTGCCCTTCTTCTTGTAGGTGATCTTGATCGGGTCGGGCATCGGTCGGGGGCGTGGGGGGCTGGGTGAGGGCGCGGGGCTGGTCGTGGATTTCACCGCAGAGGCGCGGAGACACGGAGGGCCGCAGAGAACCGGAGCTCGGAGCGGGGAGATTCCTTCAGGGAAGGTACAGGGGAATGGGGGTGGTCTGGCAGGAGGGGTGAGGTCCGTTGTCGAGCCCAAGTCCACACCCACGAAAACAATGCGGGCTCACCCTGCGGTGAGCCCACCATCCACCAGCATTTCCTCTGCGGCCCTCCATGCCTCCGCGCCTCTGCGGTGAAATCCACGACCAGCCCCGCCCTGGGCCTACGCCGTCTGGATCCCCCGGTCGAGGTCCTCGGCCATCTGGAATTCCCCGGCCGCCGTGCGGAGGGCGGTGGCGATGCCGCGCTGCTGGACCAGGGCTTCCGTCATCCGGTGGCCCAGGTAGTAGCCGGAACGCTCGGGCAGGACGCGGCCGCCGACGAGGCGGGCCGAGGGGCTCATGCCGCCGGAGAGGTAGCGAAGGCGGAGGCCGATGCCGCTGCCCTCGAGCTCCGGCTCCACCACCCGGCGCAGGAACGCCTCCAGCTCCCGGAGCCGGCGATACTGGCGGCGGGGGTAGCCGAAGTAGTGCGCGGGATCGAGGCCCGGTGCCACCGCCTGCGCGGCGTGCACCGCGAGGCCCTCGTTGACCAGCAGCTCGCGCAGCGTGGCGCGGCTCCCCGTCACCCAGTAGTCGTAATAGCCGCCGTTCTCGGCCACGAGGCGGCGGAGATCGGACTGGGAGGTGGGGGAGGTGTAGCGGACGCAGTGGGCCATCTCGTGTCCCACCCAGAGCGGCATTAGCTCCGGCGGGAGGCCCATGCCGTAGGTCTCGGGGTTGGCCCGGCCGGTGAAGTGCTCAATGCAGATGAACGCCACGCCCCGGCCACCCACCACCAGCTCGCCGGCGTTGGCGGCGCCCATGCCCACCATGAGGTAGACGTCGGTGGGACGATCCACCTGCAGCAGGTCTTCGGCCTGCGCGATGGCGTCCTCGACGATGCCCTCGACGTCCGTGGTGTCGAGCAGCTCGTGCAGGTCGGACCGGTCGGCCGCCAGCGCGTGCGAAATCACCGCCTTGGCCTGTGGGCTCTCGAGGTCCAGCACGTAATTGTGCCAGTACGCGGAGAGGACGGCGCGATGGGCGGAGAGGTACTGCTCGAATGCCGCCTGCTTGTCGGCGGCCTGGAGGACGCTGAGGAACTCTGGGATGAGGTTGATCAGCACAGGCGAGAATATCGGCAACTTCGGCGTGGGCGCAAGTGGCTTGCACGATCCGATTTTTCCTCGGCACCGCGCGCGGCGTCGTAATCCGGAGGCGTCAGTCGGGGTGCGCTGCGCTGCAACGCAGCGCGACAGATTTTCACTGGCGTGGTGGGTGATGGTGTGTTGACGGTGGCGCAGTGGAAGTGCACCTGAGCGGCGGGGCTCGGCTCACGACGCGCCCCGCCGCTCGCGTTGACTCGTAGCCCATCCACCCAGCCCGCCACGTACGATCCCCTCTCCCCGACGTACGTAGCGGCCGGATATATCCGGCCGCTACAGACGTTTGGGGAAGGGGATGCTGCGTGGTGGGCTCGGTGGTGGCGTTAGCGCGCGGTGAGGACGGCGACGCGACCGCGGGCGTGTTCGCGGCGGCGGTGGAAGCGGGGCTCGGCGTCGGTCCAGTTGGCGAGGACTTCGCGGTAGCGGACCAGGGCGCTGTCGGGTTCCCCGGCGGCGTCCCAGGCCAGGGCGGCCATCTCCGAAAGCTCGGTGCGGTTGGCGTAGAGGTTGGGGCCGTCATAGGTGCCGCGGAGGGCGGCCGAGGCGATGTGCGCTGCGTCACGCGGGCGGCTGAGCTGGAGATAGGCGCGGGCCAGCTCGAGGTTGGTCCGCGTGTAGCCGAGCACCGGGCTGAAGAGCGCCTGCTCGAACTCTCGCGCGGCGAGCCCCGGATTGCCGCGCGCCGTGGCCAGGAGGCCGCGGATGTGATGATGCAGGCGGCGATCGCGCCCGTAGCTGCTGGCGTGGCCCCACTGCTCCACGCTGTCGGCCAGGGCGGCGAGTTCGGTGGTGTCGCCGGCGGCGGCGAGGGCGGTGGCGCGGTGGGTCTGGGTCCAGATCCGGTGACGGGCGCGGCGCGAGGCGGTGGAATCGGGCGCGGCGAGGGTGATGGAGTCGAGCAGCGCCGCCGCCCAGGCGTACTGCCCCATGTCGTAGCGCGCGGCGGCGGCGAACAGGCCGTTGTAACTCACCGAGCCCGGCGGCAGGGGATCGTCGCTCGTGGCCTGCAGCTGGAGGCCCCACTCCAGCGCCTCACTCGGCCGGCCGCGCATGCGCTTGAGGACCGACATGAACTTCCACCCCTCGCCCCGCTGCGGCGGGGGGCCGGCCGCCAGGGCGCGGTAGTAGGCCTCGGCGGAGGCGAGGTCGCCACGGCGGAGCGCGACCTGGGCGCGGAGCGCGTCCTGCGGCACGTCGGGATCAATGGCCATGGCCACCTGCGCCGCCGCCAGCGCCTCGCCCAGGCGGTCCTGGAAGAGGTAGCCGTGGGCCACGCGGGTGGCGGCGCCGACGCTGGTAGGCTGGCGGCGGAGCCACTCGCGCGCAACCCGCACGAAGGCCGGCAGCGAGTCCAGGTGATGATAGGCCTCGATGAGGCCGCCGTACGCCTCGCACGCATGGCAGGCGGTGACGCCCCCGGGATTCTCGGCCAGGATGGCGAGGGAGACGCTGTCCATGGCCAGCACCCGCTGGAACGGGGCGATGGCGCCGAGGAAGTCGCCCGACCAGAGGCGACCGCGGCCCAGGAAGAGGTACCCGTCCGGCTCGGTGGGGTAGCGGAGGGTGAGGGTCTCCGCCACCGCGACACGGGCCGGATGGTCGGTGATGGCCGCCCACTCGGCGTGGATCAGGAGCCGCTCGCGCTCGCTGGCGCGCGGCGCCAGCCGCATGGCGCGATCGAGGCCGCGGAGGAGGCGCGGCTTGTCGTACGGCCCGCCGGAGCGCGCCAGCCAGTACGCCGCCATGGCGAAGAGCGAATCCTCGGCCAGCGCCTGGTCCAGGAGGCGGCGGGCGCTCGCCGTGTCGCTCGAGACCAGGGCGCGCAGGCCCTGTTCGTAGAGGCGGTAGGCCACCATGGAGCGGGTGGTGACGTCGGCAATGGTCCCGCCGCCGGCGCCGAGGCCGGACCGGCTCGCGAGCTGGGCGCGCGCATCGGAGACGAGCGCAAAGAGGTCGCTCCCCTCCACGGAGTAGGAGGCGTGGACGCTGCCGGTGGCCAGGTCGGTGCGCTTCAGGTCCAGGCGATAGCGGCCCGGGCCCAGCGCGTGAAGCGCGCCGTCGATGAGTTCGCTGGCGCCGGAGGCGCGCGCGGCGCGCATCACCGCCGCCGCCGTGTCCGCCGTCCGGCCGGCCTGGGCCATGAGCTCGTACATCCGCATGGTGCTGATCACCTGCATGCCCGGCACGCGGGCCAGGTCGGTGGCCAGCATGTCCACCAGCGGTCGGGTGAGGCCCTCGTCGGTGCGGGTGAAGTCCTGGATCAGGCCCACCGCGATCACCGGCGCGCTCGCCGCCTCCGACACCCCGCGCTTCCGCCACGCCCCCATCGCCCCCACCACCATTACCACGAGCGCCACCGCGGCGACGGCGAGCGGGCGCCACCCCGCGCCGCGGCGGCTGCCTGACTCGGCGGCAGGGTGCGCGGGCAAGGGCCGCGGCGCCGGCACCGCCGCGGCCGCGCGGCCTGGCACCATCCGCTCGGCAGTGATGCCGACGGCCGCCTGCCCCGCCGGCTCCGCGACCCGCAGTGCGGGCGCCGGGGCGGCCACGCGCGGCGCCGCCGGAAGCGGCACGGGTGTCGGCTCCACGCGGCGGATCCCGGCAGCGAGCGCCTTGAGGCGGGCATCGGGCGTCAGGTCGAGCTGCTGGCGGAGCAGCATCTCGTAGGCCTGGTACTCCTGCAGCGCGGCGGCCCGGTCGCCCTGGGCCAGGAGGGAGGTCATGAGGCCGGCGAGGGCGTCGGCGGCCAGGGGATCGGCCTGCAGCAGGCGGCGCCAGTGGAGTACGGCGCCGCGGTGGTCGCCGCCGTCGGCAGCGCGGGTGGCCAGGCAGGCGAGGGCGTGGGCGTAGTCGCGCGCGAGCTGGGCGCGCTCGAGGTCGGCCCACTGTTCGAACTCGGGGGAATCGTCGAGGTGAACGCCGTCGAGGAAGGGGCCATCGTAGAGCGCCACCGCTTCCTCATAGCGCGCCTGCTTCATGGCGTGGCGGAATTCCGCCACGTCGCTCCGGATGTGATCGGGATTGAGGCGCAGCTCGGCGACGCCGGTGATGAGGTCGTCCTGCGCCAGGTCCTTGCGGAGGGCATAGACGGCCTGCGCCAGGTTCTTCCGGGCACGCTCGGGATCGGCGTCGGGCCAGAAGAGACCGAGGAGTTTGTCGCGGGAGAGGCCGCGCTCGCACGCCGAGGCGAGGATGGCGAGGAGGATCATACGGCGGCGCTGCCCGCCGGCGCCGGCCACCGCGGCTCCGTCGCGCCGGATCACCAGACCGCCGAAGGTCTTGAGCTTCAACACGTTGCCGCTCGTGATCCGCAGGTGATCGAGCCGTGGAGCGATTCTGATCGGTGAGTGAAGGCGCGCCCTAACGTAGGCCTCGTCCTACGGGCGAGCAAGCGGCCGAAATCAGGTCACGCCCCCTCACTCAACTGAAAGGAGCAGATCCATGTCTTCGACGATGACTCGGCTGGTGCGACGCTGGAACGGGGGGGCGCGGTCGGCGCTCCTGATGAGCGCCCTCTTCCTGGCGGCCTGCAGTGAGGACGGCACCGGCCCCGTCGGCGGCCATCCCGACGCCCCCGTGGCCGCCGTGGAGGTGGGCCCCACCACCCTGACGCTCGGCCTGGGCAGCTCGGCGCAGCTCACCGCCACGCCCAAGGCGGCCGATGGGGAGGAGCTGCCCGATCGCGCCGTGACCTGGAGCAGCACCCGCGCGGACATCGCCACGGTGAGTGCGGCAGGGGTGGTGACGGCGGTGGCGCAGGGCAACGCCATCATCCGCGCCACCAGCGAGGGCAAGGCGGGACAGAGTGCCGTGACCGTCACCATCATCCCCGTGGCGTCCGTGACGCTGAACCCGGCCACCGCCGCGCTGGTGGTGGGTGGCACGCAGCAACTCGGCGCCACCACAAAGGACGCGCAGGGCCAGCCGCTCAATGGCCGGGCCGTGACGTGGAGCTCGAGCAACCCGGCCGTGGCCACGGTCAGCGCCACGGGGCTCGTCACCGCCATCGCGGCGGGCGCGGCGCAGGTGCGCGCCACCAGCGAGGGCCAGTGGGCCGAAGCCGCCATCAAGGTGACGTCGGGCCAGGCGACGGTGGCGTCGGTGGAGCTGGATGCCGCCACCGTCTCGCTGGCCGAGGCGGCGACGCGGCGGCTGGTGGCCACGGTGAAGGATGCCAATGGCGAGGTGCTGACGGGCCTCGGGCTGCAGTGGAAGACCAGCGACCCCAACGTCGCCACGGTGCAGGCGGACGGGACGGTGCTGGGGATGCGGCCGGGGCAGGCCACGATCACCGTGAAGGTGGCGGGCGTGCAGGCGCAGGCCGTGGCGACGATCACCGCCAGCCACGCCTGGGACCTGACCTATGACGAGGCGGGCCGCGGCCCGCAGCGGCTCGACATCTCGCAGGCCGGCGCGGCGGCGCAGGCCATCCTGCCGGCCGGCGTCACGGGCAGCGACCTCGTCGCGTCGCCGGACGGCAGCGTGTACGTGTTCAGCGGCGTGGCGCACAACGAGGCGGGGCTCTACCTGATCGACTCGGACGGCACGAACCTCCGCCGCCTGACGATCACCCCGCTCGACCTGCCCGACCTGGAGCCGGCGTGGTCGCCGGACGGGCTGTGGATCAGCTTCACGCGGTGGAGCGCGGGGAGCGGGAACGACATCTGGATCATCGCTGCGTCGGGCGGGATGCTGCCGATCAACCTGACGGCCGATCGCGGCGGCTACCAGCAGACGGCGGCCACCTGGTCGCCGGAGGCGATCGGGCGGATCGCGTACGTGGACCAGGGCAACAACGAGTACCGCATCTGGACCATGAACGCCGACGGCAGCGACAAGCGGGTGATCACCACCGGTGGCGACCGCATGCCGACCTGGTCGCCGGACGGGACCACCATCGCGTTCCAGAAGAGCGGTGTCGCGACCTTCGGGGACATCTGGCTGGTGGACGCCACGGGCGGCAACGAGCGGGCGCTGCTCCCCGCGCCGCTCCCGGGGCCGCGGTCGGCGCCGGCGTGGTCGCCGGATGGGGCGCTGGTGGCGTTCGCGAGCGGGCACGAGACCTATGGCTCGGGGAACGTCATCGAGCAGGTGTACACGGTGCGGGCGGATGGGTCGGGGCTGGTGCGGCGGACGGAAGCGGCGGCGGCGGTGGCGAATCCCGCGTGGATCACCCGCTGACGACGAACCCGGTAGGGGCCGGCCATGGCCGGCCCTCCTCCCCCAAGCACCATTACTTCGTGAACCAGCGCGGATCCACGTTCTTCGATACTGAACGCTGGTCCGGGGGGGTGAGGAGGGCCGGCCATGGCCGGCCCCTACCATGCCGGGCGAGGGAGGGCGAACCGAACTCTCAGCGCGCCGTGAGCGCGGCGATGCGGCCGCGGGCGCGTTCGAGGCGGGGGTGGTAGTTGGCCTCGGCGTTGGTCCAGTAGCGGACCACCTGGTTGTAGCGGGCCAGGGCGCTGTCCTGCTGGCCGGCGGCGTCCCAGGCCAGGGCCGCGAGTTCCACCAGTTCGGCGCGGGAGGTGTAAGTGTTGGCGCCGTCGTAGGGGCCGCGGAGGGCGGCGCCGATGATCTTCACCGCGTCCCGCGGGCGGTTGAGGTGGAGGTAGACCTTGGCCAGCTCGTAGTTGGTGCGGGTGTAGCCCAGCGTGGGCGAGAAGATGGCGCGCTCGAACTCACCGGCGGCGATGTCGTACTGGCCGCGGGCTTCTGCCACCAGGCCGCGGATGTGGTGATGGAGCCGGCGGTCGCGGCCGTAGCTGCTGCCCTGGCCCCAGCGCTCCACGCTGTCGGCGAGCGCGGGGAGGGCGGCGGTGTCGCCGGCGGCGAAGAGCGCGGTGGCGCGGAGCGTCTGGGTCCACACCTTGTTGCGCGCCACCTGGCTCGGCGTCGAGTCGCGGGGGGAGCGGGTGATGCTGTCGAACAGCGCGGCCGCCGGGCGGTAGCGGCCCATGTCGTAGAGCAGCTGCGCCTGGAAGAGGGCGTTGTACGGCGCCGCGTTCCTCTGCCGCAGCGGCTCCTGCTGCCGGAGCCGGGTGGCGTAGCCCATGGCGCTCGCCGGCCGGCCGCCGGTGCGGCGGATGATGGTCATCCACTTCCACCCCTCGCCCGGGATCAGCGTGCCCTCGGAGAGGTTGGCGTAGAACGCCTCGGCCACGGGCAGGTCACCGGCGCGGATCGCCACCTGGGCGCGGAAGCCGTCCTGCGGGATGCCGGGCGCGATGGCGGTGACGTGCTGGCTCGCCGCGATGGCCTCGGTGAGGCGGTCCTGGAACATCCACGCATGCGCCGCGGTGGTGGCCGCGTCACTGCTCCAGGGCGACGCGGCTTCCCATTCCTTCGAGATCCGGAGCAGCGCCGGCACCGAGTCGAGCAGGTGATAGACGCCCGCCAGCTCGTGATACGCCTCGCAGGCATAGCAGCGCACCACGGTGCCCGGATTGCGCGGGTCCACGCTGAGCGCCGCCGAGTCCATCTTGATGACCTGGCGGAGCGGGGCGATGGCGCCGATGAAGTCGCCGCCCCAGGCGCGGCCGTGGCCGAGGTAGAGGTAACCCTGCGGCTCGTTGGGGTAGCGGACGGTGAGCGTCTCGGCGATGGCCACGCGGCTCGGGTCGTCGGCGGCGTCGGCCCAGCCGGCGCGGATGAGCAGGCGCTCGCGGTCGCTGGCCCGCTCGGCCAGGCGCATGGCGCGCTCGAGGCCGCGGATGAGGCTCGGGTCGTTGAAGGCGCCGCCGGTCCGGGCCATGTAGTAGGCCGCCATGGCGAAGGTCGAGTCCTCGGCCAGCGCCTGCTCGAAGAGCCGGCGGGCGCTGTTGAGGTCGCTCGACATCATGGCCCGCAGGCCTTCCTCATAGAAGCGGTAGGCCACCACCGAGCGGGTGGTGACGTCGGCAATGGAGCCGGCGGCGCTGCTGTCGGCCGCGCCGGCGAGCTGGCCGCGGGCGGCGCTCACCAGCTCGAAGAGGTCGTCGGCCTGCATGGAGTAGGAGCCGACTACGTTGCCGGTCTTGAGGCTGGTGCGCTTCAGGTCCAGGCGGTACTTGCCGTCGCGCATGCCGTAGAGGGCGCCGTCGATGAGCTCGGTGGCGCCGCTGGCGCGCGCGGCCTTGATGATGCGCGTGGTGCTGTCGGCGCTCGCCCCCTCCTGGGCCATGAGCTCGTACATGCGCGCGGTGCTGATCACCTGCATGCCGGGGACGCGGGCCAGGTCGGTGGCCAGCATGTCGGCCAGCGGCCGGGTGAGGCCCTCGCTGGGCCGGGTGTAGTCGGCAATGGAGCCGACGGCCACCACCTGCGCGGCGGCGCCCGCCTCCCGGAGCCCGCCCTTCATTACCAGCGTCACGACCAGCAGCACCAGCCCGAGGGCGAAGCCGAGTCCGAGGCCGATGCGGGTGGAGGTGCGCTGGAGCAGCGGCTTCCGGGGAGCGGCACGGCCACCGTGACGGTCTGCACCGGCAGCTTCCGCTCGGTGTCGGGGCGGGGGCGGGCGTACTCGTCGGTGTAGCCGCTCAGCGCGGGTTCCGGCGCGGGGGGCTTGGGCGCGGGGACCGGCGTGGGCTTGATGGGGCGCGCCACGGCGGGGGTGGCGCGCAGGGTCTCGGCCGGGATCTCCTCGAGCGGCGGTACGAGGGGCTCGCGTAGGGCCGGAGCGTTGCTCCGGCCACTCGGGCTCACCGGGGTGGGCTCCCGGATCTCACCCTGGCCCGTGGCGGTGTGGGGACTCGGATCGAGCGGCCGGAGCGGCGCTCCGGCCCCACGGGAACCAGTCGGTGCGGGTGGAGGCTGGGTGGCCGGCGCTTTCCTTAACCCATCCGCGAGCGCCTTGAGCTTCGGGTCCGGCTCGATCTCGAGTTCCTGCCGCAGCAGCATCTCGTAGACGCGATAGTGCTGCAGCGCCGCGGCGCGGTCGCCGGCGGCGGCGAGGGCCTGCATGAGGCCGGCGGCGACCTGGGCGTTGAGCGGGTCGGCGTTGGCGAGCTTCCTCCAGTGGCCCACGGCGGTGCGATGGTCGCCGGCCTGGGTGGCGCGCTTGGCGAGCTGTTCCAGCGCCGCAACGTACTCGTGCGCCAGGACGTTCCGTTCCTGCTCCGCCCAGCGATCGAACTCGGGCGCCTCGTCGAGATAGACCCCGTCCAGGAAGGGCCCCTCGTAGAGCGCCACGGCGTCCTCCAGCCGGCCCTCCGCCGCGGCGCGGCGGAAGTCGTGGAGGTCGCTCGAGATGTGGTCGGTGTTGAGGCGCAGGTCGGCGGTGCCGGTGATGAGCTCGTCGGCGCCCAGGTCCCGCCGCAGGGCATAGACCGCCTGGGCCAGGTTCTTCCTTCCCCGCTCCAGATCGCTGTCCGGCCACAGCAAACCGAGCAGCCGTTCCCGCGACACCCCCCGTTCCCCCGCCTCGGCGAGCAGCGCCAGCAGGGCCAGGCGCCGCCGCTGGGCGCCCGCGCCCTCCACCGGCGCGCCATTCCGCCGGATGGCAAGCCCTCCGAAGGTCTTGAGGCGCAACATGTTAGGGAGTTGATCCGCAGGTGATCGGGGGATGAAGCCGCGCTGATGGATTGGTGAACGCGCTCCGTATCGTACCCCTCGTGCAGCGGGCGAGCAAGCGCCCAGATGCGGATGGAACCCGAACCCCCTCTCGACGGAGCGAACAATGAAGGCGACGCGGATGATGGTCCTGACGGCGGCCCTGCTGGTGGCCGCGTGCGGTGGCGACAGCGATGGCGGCACCGGCCCCGGCAACGGCGGCACCCCCGGCTTCTCGGCCGACGTGACCGGCGACCTGCAGACCAGCTTCGGCGGCAACGCCGGGTACGGGGTGGTGGATGAGGAGGGCGGCAAGGTGTTCGCCGTGGAGATGTCGGAAGACGACCAGACCGGTGGTGGCGTGATCCAGCTCTACCGGGTGGGCGGCGCGGTGCCGGCGCCCGGCACCTACCAGCTCACCGACGCCATCGACGGCAACCCGCAGGACGGCGACTGGCTGGCCATGGCGTACGACACCGACCAGGGCTCGCTCACCGCGATCTTCGCGGCGCGGAGCGGGACGGTGACCATCACCAGCGTCAAGAACGGCGTCGCGAAGGGGACCTTCAACTTCAGCGCGGAAGGCGGGCTGCTCTCGGATCCGGAGACCACGCTCACGGTGACGGTGAAGGGGTCGTTCCATGCGCAGGACATGACCGGCGGCGCGGCGCTCAAGGTCCCGGCCCGGGTGCGGCGCTAGGAGGACGCGATGACCGCGGCGTGGCGGAGGGGAGGGCTGCTGGTGCTCGGGCTCGCGGCGTGCGGGCCCAGCGCACCGGACGCCGCGGTGGAGGTGAAGCTGGAGCTGACGGGGGGCGCCAACCCCGGGACGTACCTGGCGCGCTCGGCGCAGGCGGGATGTACCCAGGATGTCACGGGGCCGGGGAGCTGGAGCGTGCAGCTCACGGACTGGAGCGGGGCCAAGGAAGGCCTGCGGAGCCTGCAGCTGATGCTCCCATCCCGTGCTGCACCGGAGCAGTTCTACCTCGGGCTCGTCTTCGGGGACTTCTTCACCGGGACGGTGCACGAGATCGAAACGCGGGACCGGGCCGTGGAACGGCACGGGCAGGGACGGGCGATGGTCATCCAGGACAGGACGTCCGACATCGCCGTGGTGAAGGGGTGGACGAAGGACAGTGTCGCGATCGTCGCGACGATCACCTGCCGGGATCGGCAGACCCAAGGCAAAGGACGGACCCCATGACGCGCTCGAAACTGATCTTCCCGACTGTGCTGGCGGCCGGCGCCGTGACGCTGGCGATCGGATTCACCAACAAGGCGGCGGAGGCGCAGTCGCTCCGGCTCGTGGCCAATGATTACGGCTACGAGGTCGAGGGCGCGCCGTCGGCGGGTCCGGTGGAGGTGGAGCTGGTGAACGAGGGCCACGAGCTGCACCACGCGCAGCTCATCCGGCTGGACGAGGGCAAGACGCTCGCCGACCTGGCGCAGGCGGACCTGGAGCACGCGCCGCCGTCGTGGGCGGTGATGATGGGCGGCCCCAACGCCGTGGAGCCGGGCGACAGCGGCTCGGCCTACGCCACGCTCGAAGCGGGGAACTACGCGGTGATCTGCATCATCCCGAGCCCGGACGGGAAGCTGCACGTGATGAAGGGGATGGCGTCGAGCTTCGAGGTGAAGCCGGCCACGGGCCGCCGGCTCCGTGAGGCGCCGCAGGCCGAGGTGACGATCCGGCTCAAGGACTTCGCGTTCGACGGGCCGTCGCAGCTGCACGCCGGGAAGCACGCCATCCGGGTGATCAATGACGGGCCGCAGAACCACGAGGTGGTGTTCGTGCGGCTCAACGAGGGGAAGACCGCGGAGGACCTCTTCAGCTGGTTCCGCGCGGGGATGGTGGACGCGCCGCCGGCGCACTTCGTGGGCGGCACGGTGGGCCTGGCGCCAGGCGGGGCCAACACCATCGTCGAGGACCTGAGCGCGGGTGAGTACCTGCTGCTCTGCTTCCTGCCGAACACCGCGGGGCACGGCGAGCCGCACCTGGCGCAGGGGATGATCCTCTCGATGACCGTGAAGTGACGCAGGGGGAGAGGCGCGGCCCAAGGGCCGCGCCGCTCGATAGGCGGCGTTGCAAGGGGGGGGGCCTCGTCCCCCCCCGAAGCCAGATCTCAAACCACAGATGATTGGAGAAAGCGATGCGGGCGGCGGCGCGGTGGCTCGGCGTGTGGGCGGTGGCGGCGATGGCGGCCGCGTGCGGCGGGGGCGGGGACAGCGGCGGCGGCGGGCCGGACCCCAATCCGGGAACCCGCGAGTGGACCGTCATGGTCTACATGGCGGCCGACAACAACCTCGCGGTGCAGGGGATCCTGGACCTCGATGAAATGGAAGACGCGGGCGTCACCGGCGCCGTGAGCGTGGTGACCCAGGCCGAGTACAACCCCGACGCCCTGGCGCAGTACCAGTGTGATGCGTCGTGCTTCGGCCGGCCCAACTTCAACACCTTCCGCTACGCCATCACCCAGGGCGGCGGCAGCGCCACGAACGGCCCCGATCGCGGTCCCGTGACCGACATCGGCAACGTGGACATGACCAGCCCGCAGACGCTGGGCAACTTCATCACCTGGGCCAAGACCAACTACCCGGCCAATCATTACCTGCTGGTGCTGTGGAACCACGGCGGCGGCTACGCCGGCCTGCTGCAGGACCAGACCACCGCCGGCGGCGGGCTCATGACCATGGACCAGCTCAAGGCCGGCCTGGCCGCGGGCGGCGGGGTGGACGTGGTGGACTTCGACATGTGCCTGATGGGCGCGTACGAGACGCTGCTCAAGCTCGTGGGCCTCGCCGACTACGCGGTGTTCTCCGAGGAGACGGTGCCGGGCGAGGGGAATCCCTACACCTCGATCATTGACGCCCTCCAGGCCAACCCCACGATGGACGGGCGGGCGCTCGCCTCCATGCTGGTGGACAAGTTCCACCAGAGCTTTGCCAACAACAAGGCGAGCACCACCAAGTCGGCGTACGAGGTGGTGGGGGTCGCCAACCTGGACCTGGCGCTCACCACGCTGGCCACGGACCTGACGGCGCAGCTCACCACCGGCCTGGGCCCCACCATCGCCACGGCGGCGTCCGAGGGGCAGAAGTACACCTTCAGCGAGCTCACCGACCTGGTGACGTTCCTCGACTCGCTGGAGAGCCAGACCAACGACCCGGCGCTGCACACCAAGATCCAGGGGGTGCGCGACGCGGCGCTGGCCACCAACTTCCGCATCCTCAGCCGGGCGCGGAACGGGAGTGGCAGCGGCGCCGAGGGCGCCTCGGACGTGAGCCGGTCCACGGGGCTCCACATCGTGCTGCCGAGCGGCATCGGCGCGGACAGGTTCAACGCCACGGGGCCGCAGAGCCTGGCGGCGTACCAGGCGCTGTACCCGGGCAAGGCGTGGACCACGTTCCTCACGGCCTTCGCCACGGGGAACAACGGCGGCGGCACCAACGCCACCTTCGACCAGGGCGACCAGTCGCGCTTCGAGAGCTACCTGGTGTGGGAGCAGGGCGCGATCAGCGCCGGCGCCGACGTGGACTTCTGGGTGCTCGAGCCCGACGGCAACATCTACATCCCGGCGCTCGGCAGCGTGTCGCCGAACGGGTCGCTGACGAACGACTCGTGGAACGACGGGGTGAATTTCGAGGGCTACCTGACGAACCGGGTGGTGATGAGCGGCACCTACAAGATCTACGCCAACCTGTGGCGCGACCCGCAGAACTTCCAGCCGGTGTATGACCTGGCGTGGCGGCAGGACCAGGACGGCAACTTCGCGCTGCTGTTCGGGCAGGGGAACCAGCCGCTGCTCTCCACGCAGGTGAGCTGGCTCGACGACGCCGACCCCACGCTCGGCGAGGTGGAGAACGGCGACTATACCGATCTCCAGTACGTGGGCTTTGCGCAGCTGCCGGCGCCGGCGCAGGGGAATGCGCGGCACCTCACGGTGTCGACGCTCAGGAAGCGGGGCCCGGAGATCACCCGGGCGCAGGTGGCGACGATCCGGCGGCTCATGGCGGCGCGCGCCGAGGCGGGCGTCGCGGGACGGTCGGCGCCGGTGATCGGGAAGCCGATGAGCTTTGGCGGGAGGCACTGATGCGGATGGTCCTGATGATGGTCCTCGGGGCGGCGGCGTGCCGCCCCGGCGCCACCGCCGGCGACGCGCCGGCGCCGAACGGCGGGCCCCGGTGACGGTGACGGTGCACCAGGTGCTCACGACGCCGTCGCTCACCGGGAAGTCCGTCAGCATCACCGGCACCTGCCTCGGCTACAGCGTGCCCACGGTGGCCAAGGGCCCGCCGCCGGTGACGCGGAGCGACTGGCAGCTCGAGGACCAGGGCGAGGCGGTGTGGGTGACGGGGCCGCTGCCGAGTGGCTGCCAGGCCACGGCGCCGTCGGCGGGGCCGGTGACGATCACGGCGGTGGTGGCGCAGGACACCGTGCCGGCGCTCGGCGGGCAGGGGGGCGGGGTGCGGCAGTATCTGGTTCGTCGCTGATCCGCTGGTCCGGGAGGGGGTGAGGAGGGCCGACCACGGTCGGCCCCTACGACGAGGGGGTGGGGGGATCGTGCGTGGGGAGATCGGGGATGCACGATCCCGGTCGCGCAACGTCGTAGGGGCCGACCGTGGTCGGCCCTTCCTGGACGAACCCGGACCAGCGGATTGGAGGGGAGGGCAGGATCGCGATTTCGATCGGCGCGGTGGCGTGCGGATCGTGCGGGGGGGGGGTGGTGACGCGTTTTCGATGGCTGGCGGATCGTGGTACCGAGGGTGAGTGTTGGCCGCGCCGGGTCACGGAGGATCGGGCGCGGCCTCCCTTTTCCAAGGACTCATCGATGCGTCGCTTCCGCCGAGTGGTGCCGTTCATGGTGGTTGCTGCTGCCCTTCCCCTCCTTGCGAGCTGCAGCCGCGCGCCGGCGATGTCGTCGGTGCGGCTGGTGGCGCACGACTATGGCTACGCGGTGCAAGGCACGCCGACGGCGGGGACGGTGCTGCTCACGCTGGTGAACGAGGGGAAGGAGCTGCACCACTCGCAGCTGCTGCACCTCACCGGCGGCAGGACGCTGGCCGACCTGGCGCAGGCGGACCTGGCGCAGGGCCCGCCGGCCTGGGCGCGCGGCCTCGGCGGGCCCAACGCCACCGAGCCGGGCGACAGCAACGTGGCCTACGTGGACCTCGACGCCGGCGAGTACGCGGTGATCTGCTTCATCCCCGCGGCCGACGGGCAGCCGCACCTCGCCAAGGGGATGGTGGCGGGGTTCACGGTGGCGGCGGCCGGCGCCGAGGCACGCGCCACCGCGCCCGCGCCGGACGTGACGATCCGGCTCAAGGACTTCAGCTTCGAGATGCCTGACACGCTCGCGGCGGGCCGCCACACCCTCCTGGTGGTGAACGACGGCCCGCAGCCGCACGAGCTGGTGCTGTTCCGGCTCGAGGACGGCCGCACCGGCGACGACTTCATGGCGTGGGTGCAGGGCGGCCTCAAGGGCCCGCCGCCGGCCACGGGGGAGGGCGGGACGGTGGGGCTCGAGTCGGGGACGTCCAACACCATCGTGCGCGACCTGAAGCCGGGGCGGTACGTCCTGCTCTGCTTCGTGCCGAACAGCGCGGGGCAGGGGGAGCCGCACGTGATGCTGGGGATGCAACGGGAGATCGTGGTGAGCGCGTCGTAGAAGAGAATCCGTAGGGGCCGGATATATCCGGCCCGTACGTACGTGGGGGAATAGGGAGCGTGGGAGTGGGCTGGGAGCCCACCCCCGCGCTCGTTCAGTTGATCTCCGTGACGATCCCCTGCGCCGCCGCCAGCTGCACGCGCGCCCGGTGCCAGGTGGTGCGGGCGTCCACCGCGATGTCGCGGGCGTGGTTCAGGGTGAGCGACGCCTGGATCACGTCGGCGTTGCCGGCGACGCCGGCGCGGAAGCGCTCGCGGGCCTGCTCCACCTCCTGCTCCGCCAGGTGCAGCTGCAGGTCGGCGGCGGTGACCTGCTCGCGGGCCGCCGCCAGGTCCACCAGCGCGCCACGCACGTCCACCTCGATGCGGAGCTTCAGGTCCTGCCACTCCGCATCCGCTTCCCGCTCGCGCGCGCGATACTCGGCCACGCGGGCGTCCCGCCGGAAGCCATCGAACAGGTTGAGGCTGACGGAGATGCCGTAGGCGCGGTTGTCGAACACGCCGTCCCGCGTGCTCGCCGCGGTGCTGAAGAGCTGCACCACCGGCAGCCGCTCCGCCTTCACCGCGCCGATCTCCCGGCGCGCCGCCTCGGCGTGGGTGCCGGCCGACAGCAGGTCGCCGCGGCGGTTCATGGCGGTCTGGATGGCGGCCTGCTCGTCGGTGACCGCCTCGGCGCCGGGGGCGCGGAGGGAGTCGGCGAGCTGCAGGGATCCGCGGAGCGGCAGCGCCAGCGCGTGGTGGAGCTCCAGCTCGGCGCGGGCCCGCGCGCTCCGGGCGGCGATGAGCTGCGAGACGGTGCTGGCCAGCTGCGACTCCGCCCGCGTCACGTCGAGCGCAATCGCCGTCCCTGCCGTGAGCTGCTGCCGCGCGATGCCGAGCAGCTCGGCGGCGAGCGAGGAGTCGGCGAGGCGGGCGGCGACGCGGGCATCGGCGCGCTGCAGCTCGAGGTACGCCAGCGCGCCCCGGGTGGCCGCCTGCTCCTCGGCGGCCACGGCGCTGTAGGCGATGGCATCCGCCTCGGTGCTGGTGGCGCGGAGGCGGCGGAGCGTGGGCAGGTCGAAGAGGCGCTGCGTGGCCTGGAGCCGCACGTCCACCGTGCGCTCGGAGACCATGCGCGGCGCGCCGCCCAGGTAGGTGCCGGTGGGGAGCGCGGTGGCCTCGGGGCCGCCGTCCATGGTGGCCTCGGTGCCGAGCTGCGGCAGGAACTCGCTCCGCACCTGGGCCACGCGGGCGTCGCCCTGGAAGGCGCGGGCGCGGGCGCCCACGGCGCTCGGCGCGCGGCCGGCGGCGAGGCGGGCGGCGTCGCCCAGGGAGATGGGCGCGGCGGGGGCGTCCGTCATGGAGCGGACGGGCTGCTGCGCCCACGCGGGCGCGGCGATCAGGATGAGGCCCAGGGCGGCAACGGCGGCGGCCGGGCGGGTGAAGCTGGCGGTCATGGTCGGGTCTCCAGTCGTCGTCGAGGGCTTCAGGCGATCGAGCGCCGGAAGCGGTTGGTCGCAAAGGTCAGGGCGGCGCCGGCGATGAGCGCCATGGCGAGGAACTGGGGCCAGAGCTCGCGGAGCCCGGTGCCCTTCAGGTACACGCCGCGCAGGATCACCAGGAAATGCCGGATCGGGTTGGCCAGCGTGGCCCACTGGAGCGCCACAGGCATGTTCTCCACCGGCGAGAGCATCCCGGACAGCACCATGGCGGGCAGCATGGCCAGGATCATCAGCATGAACGCCTCCTGCTGGGTGCTGCTCACGGCCGAGATCATGAGGCCCATGGCGAGCGCGGCGAGGAGGAAGAGCGCGGACGCCACCAGCAGCGCCGCCACCGTGCCCCGGAAGGGGATGTGGAAGTGCCACCGGGTGATGGCCGCGAACAGGCCCAGGTGGAAGAAGCCCACCGCGAAGATCGGCGCCATCTTGCCGATCATGATCTCGCTGGCCTTGATGGGGCTCACGAGCAGCTGGTCCAGCGTCCCCACCTCGCGCTCGCGGACGAGCGTCATGGTGGTGAGCATGAGGCAGGTGGTGAAGATCAGCGTGCCCAGGATGGCCGGCACGTTGAAGAGCCGGCTCTCGAGGCTCGGGTTGAACCACGCGCGCGCGCGGAGCTCGATGCCACCGGGCCGCACCACGTTCATGGTGCGCACCCCGAAGCGCTCGGCCACCTGGCCCACGTAGCTCTGCGCCACGGTGGCCACGGAGGCGTCGCTGCCGTCAATGAGCGCCTGCACCGACGCGCCCTTGCCGGAGCGGAGGTCCCGCTCGAAGTGCGCGGGGATGATGAGGCCCACCACGGCCTCGCCCCGGTCCAGGGTGGCGACGATGGCCTCGGGCGTGGTGACGGTGCCCTGGAGGTCGAAGTAGCCGGTGGCCTCGTAGGCGGCGACGATGGCCCGGCTGTCCCGGCTCAGGTCCTGGTCCAGCACCACGGTGCGGATGTGCTCCACGTCGCTGGTGCTGGCGTAGGCCAGCAGGATGAACTGCAGCACCGGCGACACGAGCAGGATCGGCTTGGCCTTGGGGTCGCGGAGGAGCTGCTTGCACTCCTTCTTGACCAGCTGCCAAAGGCGGATGGGCGAGAGGCGCGACATCAGGCGAGCTCCTTCCGGAAGGTGCGGATGGTGAGCGTCACCATCACGGTGGCGAAGATCCCGAGGCCCAGCAGCGGCGCCCAGATCACCTCGAGGCCGATGCCGCGCAGGAACACCCCCCGCGTGATCTCCACGAAGTAGCGCGCCGGGATGGCCCGGCTGATGAGCTGCAGGGCGACGGGCATGCTCTGCAGCGAGTAGAAGAACCCCGACAGCAGCAGCGCCGGCATGTAGGTGGCGAAGATCGAGGCCTGCACGGCCAGCAGCTGCGCCTTGAGGGTGGCACTGAGGAAGATCCCGAGCGCCAGCACCCCGCCCAGGAACACCAGGCTCGCGAAGGCGAAGAGCACGAGGCTGCCGCGGAACGGCACGTCGAACAGGTACACGCAGCAGGCCAGCGACATCGCCACGTCGATGAGCGCGATGCCGAGGTAAGGCAGCAGCTTGCCGAACACCAGCTCGGCGCGGCCCACCGGCGTGGCCGCGAGCTGCTCCATGGTGCCGCGCTCCCACTCCCGCGCGATCGTCAGGCTGGTGAGCATGGCCGAGATGATGGACATGATCACGGCGATGAGGCCGGGGACCACCTTGGCGGTGGAGTCCAGCGTCTCGTTGAACCAGACGCGGGTCTGGGCGGTCACGGGCGGCGCCAGGTGGCGGCCCGAGAGCCGCACCTTGTCGCTGAAGCTCCGCGCGATCGCGTCGGCGTAGCCGCGCGCCACGGTGGCGGTGCTGGCGTCGGCGCCGTCGAGGAGGAGCTCGAGGGGCGCGGGGCGGCCGGCCTTGAGGTCGGCGGCGAAGCGCTCCGGGACCACCAGCGCGATGCGCGCGTCGCCGCGGAGGATCTTGTCCTCGGCCTGCTCCAGCCGGTCAATGCGGCTCTCGAGCCGGAAGTAGCCCGACTGCACGAAGGCATCCACCAGGGCGCGGGACTCGGCCGAGTGGTCGTGGTCCAGCACCACGAGGCGGATGTCCTCGACGTCGGTGGTGATGGCGGCGCCGAAGAGGTAGAGCAGCATGGCCGGGAGCAGGAAGGCGAGGCCGAGGCTCCGCCCGTCGCGGCGGATCTGCAGCCACTCCTTCTTTGCAATGGCGAGCATGCGCGTGGCGTTGAAACGCCGGCTGGCTGCGTGACTCATGAGACGACGGCTCCTCCCGCCCGGTTGACCGCGGCAACGAACACATCCTCCAACGACGGGGCGATCCGCTCGATGCCCTTGAGCGAGAGCTGGTTGGCGCCGAAGAGCGCCTCGAGCTCCTGGATCCCCCGCTCCGCTTCCTTCACCACCACCCTGAGCCCGCGCCCGAAGAGCGAGGCGTCGATCACTTCACTGCTCGCCGCCACGAGCGGCACGGCGCGCGGCGCGTCGTCGGTGTCCACGCGGAGGATGGGTTCCTGCATGGTGCCGCGGAGGCCGCTCGGCGTGCCGCAGGAGACCATCCTGCCGCGGTTCATGAAGGCCAGGCGGTCGCAGAACTCCGCCTCCTCCATGTAGTGCGTGCTGACGAACACCGCGGTGCCCTGCCGCGCCAGGCGGCGGATCACGTCCCAGAACTGGCGCCGGGCCACGGGGTCGACACCGCTGGTGGGCTCGTCGAGGAAGAGCACCGCCGGGTCGTGCAGCACGGCGCAGCCGAGGGCCAGGCGCTGCTTCCAGCCGAGGGGGAGCGCGCCCGTCATGCGGGCGCGGTGCTCGCGGAGGCCGGCCATGTCGAGTACCCAGTCGCGGCGCGCCTCGAGCCTCGATCCGGTCACCTCGTGCATGCCGGCGGCGAACTCGATGTTCTCGTCCACGGTGAGGTCCGCGTAGAGCGAGAAGAGCTGCGACATGTAGCCGATCCGCGTCTTGATGCGCTCGCCCTCGGTGGCGAGGTCGAGGCCGTCCACCGTGCCGGTGCCCGAGGAGGGGCGCACCAGGCCGGTGAGCATCTTGATGGTCGTCGTCTTCCCGGCGCCGTTGGGCCCCAGGAACCCGAACACCTCGCCGCGGGCCACCGTGAGCGTCACCTGGTCGGCGGCGGTGAAGTCGCCGTAGCGGCGGGTGAGGGCGTGGATGTCCACGGCCGGTGTCTCAGTGCGCATGGGCCACGCTCGTCAGGTCAATGAACACGTCCTCGAGGGAGGCGCCGAGCGGCGCCACGCTGCTCACCTCGACGCCGCTCGCCGCGAGGAGCATGGCGAGCGAGGGGCCCGCCTCCGCCGACTCGAGCGTCACGTGCAGGCTCTCGCCGAAGGCGGCGGCGCTCCGCACCAGCGGGTTCCCCTGCAGCAGCTCGGCGCCCTCGCGCGACTGCGCGGTCTCGAAGGCGAGCAGGCGGCCGGCGAGCCGGGCCTGGAGCGCGGGCGGGGTGTCGAGCGCGGCGAGGCGGCCGCCGGCGAGCATCGCCACGCGGTCACACCGCTCCGCCTCGTCGAGGTAGGCGGTGGACACGATGGCGGTCATGCCGCGCGCCACCATCTCGTGCACGATGAGCCAGAGCTGGCGCCGGCTGATCGGGTCCACGCCGAAGGTGGGCTCGTCGAGGAGCAGCACCTCGGGCTCGTGGATCAGGGCGCAGCAGAGCGAGAGCTTCTGCTTCATCCCGCCCGAGAGCTTCCCCGCGAGGCGGTCCTGGAACTGGCCCAGGTTGCTGAACTCCCAGAGCCGCGCGATCCGCTCCTCGCGCGCCGCGGGCGGCACCTGGTACAGCGTGGCGTAGAACTCGATGTTCTCGCGCACGGTCAGGTCGGTGTACAGCCCGAAGCGCTGCGACATGTAGGCGATCCGGTGCTTCACGCCCTCCGGATCCCGCCGGACGCTGATGCCGCTCACCTCGGCGTCGCCCCGCATGGGGCGGAGGATGCCGGCCAGGATGCGGAGCAGCGTGGTCTTGCCGGCGCCGTCGGGGCCCACCACGCCGAAGAGCTCGCCGGGGAGGACATCGAACGAGAGGTCGTCGAGGGCCGGGACGCTGCCGAAGGCGTGGCCGAGCCCGTCGAGCCGCACCAGCGGCTCGATGGCGGTGTAGGCGGATTCGCGGCGCATCAGCGGCCCTCCTGCACGGCGCCGCACGAGGGCGCGAAGGTGACGTCCGCCGGAAGGCCGGGCTTGAGGTCAATGCTGCGATCGCCGGTGATGCGCACCCGCACCTCGTACACCAGGCGGACGCGGTCCTTGGTGGCCTGCACGTTCCGCGGGGTGAACTCCGCCACGCTGGCGATGTGGGCGATGATGCCCTCGTAGCTGCGGTCGCCGAAGGCATCGGCCCGGATCTCGGCGCACTGGCCGATCGAGAGCCGGCCCACCTCGTCGCCGGGGACGTAGACGCGGACCCAGCGGTCGGTGAGGTCCTGCAGGGTGAGGATGGCATCGCCCGGGGCGACGGCCTCGCCGGGTTCGCGGTGGCGGACGGTGACGGTGCCGCTGAACGGCGCGATGACCTCGGACTCGGCGAGCCGGGCGTCAATGCGCGCGAGCGCCGCCTGGGCCCGCGCCGCGGCGGAGCGCTGCTGCGCGATCCGCTCGGGGCGGGTGCCGGCCTGCAGCAGGCGCAGCTCTTCCTCCGCCTTGGCGCGCTCGCCCTCGGCGACGTCGAGGCTGGTCTCGGCGTGATCGAATTCCTGCTTGCTGATCAGCGCCTGGCGGGCGAGCTCGGCGAGGCGGTCGCGGTCGCGCCGGGCGGCGTCGCGGCGGTTGGTGGCCACGGAGAGGAGCGCCTTCGCCCGGGCGATCTCCTCGGTGCGGCTCCCCGCGAGGTACTCGGCGAGCATCGCCTCGGCGCCGGCCAGGTCGGCGGCGGCGGCGTCGCGCTCGGCGCTCAGCTCGGCCTGGTCGAGCGCGGCGAGGATGGTGCCGGAATCCACCACGGCGCCTTCGCGCACGGCGATGGTGGCGAGGCGGCCGGCCTGCTCGAAGCCGAGGTCGGCCTCGATGGACTCGACGGTGCCTGACACCACGATGGTGTCCTTGCCGGCGGAGCGGCCGAGGCTCTTCCAGGCGATGATGCCCGCGGAGGCGGTGAGGATGGCGGCGGCGATGGCGATGCGGCGGGTGCGGTGCATTGGAGCGTCACTCCGGTTTGGGTTCGCCCGGAGGGAAGGCAACGCGGGTGCCACGCTGGCCTGGGCTGGACTTCGGGGCGGGGCGGGACTGGGTAAGGCTCTGGAATGGAGGGGCTTAGCCGCGAGGTGCCACCCGCGAGGCCTGGAGACTGCGCTCACCAGGCAGGCGGGGAATCGTCACGGGATATCGTACGATTGTGAAATCCCGCGATCCCGGCGGCGGTGCGTCCGTAGCGGCCGGATACATCCGGCCCGCGCGCGGAGCGCGCGTTGATCGTGCGCTGGCTCGGCTTCGTCGGAGGGGTGGGGGGCGCCGGGCGCTGGAGCTGCGGGGGGGGGGTGGGTTGGTTCGCAGGCGTCGGCAGCTACGCGCCCTCTGCCCCCCACCCCTCCTCCTCAGCCGGCCCCGGGGCATCGCGGGCGTGGGGACTTACGATCTCGGCAGCCCCCACGTCCGTAGCGGCCGGATACATCCGGCCGCGCGCGCGGAGCGCGCGTCTGTACGCGTCAGGATTTCGTGGGGATCCCGAGCTTCTGCATGCGGGAGCGGAGGGTGGAGGCGTTGATGCCGAGGAGTTCGGCGGCGCCGCCCTTGCCGTGGATCTTGCCGGCCGCGGCCTGGAGGGCGCGGCGGATGTGGAGGCGCTCGTTTTCCTCCAGGGGGATGATGCTCTCCGGCGTGGGAGGGGCGGCGCCGGCCGGGGCGGTGAGGGAGACGGTGGCGGGACGGCCCGGCGTGGGGCGGAGGGCGTCGCCGATCTCGATGATGGGGTCGGTGGCCAGGACGCAGGCGCGCTCGATGACGTTCTGGAGTTCGCGGATGTTGCCGGGCCAGGCGTAGGCCTCGAGGCGGGCCATGCTTCCTCGGCGTCAGGCCTTGATGGGCTTGGCGAGCTTGCGCTGGAACTGGGCCAGGAAGTGGCTCACCAGCAGCTGGATGTCCTTGGGGCGGTCGCGGAGCGGGGGGATGCGGATGGGGAAGACGTTCATCCGATAGAAGAGGTCGGCGCGGAAGCGGCCCTCGGCCACTTCCTGTTCCAGCTCCTTGTGGGTGGCGGCGATGAGGCGCACGTCCACCTGCTGCGGCCGCGCGGAGCCGACGCGCTCGAACTCCCGCTCCTGCAGGACGCGCAGCAGCTTCACCTGGGTCTCCAGGTTCAGTTCCCCCACTTCATCCATGAACAGCGTGCCCTTGTCGGCCAGCTCGAAGCGGCCGATGCGGCGCTGGAGCGCGCCGGTGAAGGCGCCCTTCTCGTGCCCGAAGAGTTCGCTCTCGACGAGGCCCTGGGGGATGGCGCCGCAGTTGACCTTGATGAGGGGGCGGTCCTTGCGCGGGCTGCCCTCATGGACGGCGCGGGCGATGAGTTCCTTGCCGGTGCCGGTCTCGCCGAGGATGAGGACGGTGGAGTCCACGGCGGCCACCTGCTTCACCTTCCGCAGGACGCCCATGAGCTGGGGGCTCGCGCCGACGATGCCTCCGTAGCCGCGGTCTTCCTCGAGCTGCTGCTGGAGGTAGGCGTTCTCGATCTCGAGGCGGTCCTTGTAGCGGGCAACGGCGCGGAAGAGCTGGGCGGTGCGGATGGCCATGGCGGCCTGGTCGGCGAAGATGCCGAGGAGCTCGAATTCGTCGTCGTCGAGCTCGCGGCTGCTGATGAGGCCGATGGAGCCGAGGACTTCGCCCTGGTGGATGAGGGGGAAGGCGTTGGCGCTCCGGGTGCCGGCGTCGCGGAGGAGCTGGGCGTAGTCGGGCGGGAGGTTGACGCCGGGGGCGTCGGGGAAGCCGTTGACGCGCGCCGGCTCGCGGGTGCCGATGACCCAGGCGGGCGGGGTGGGGAAGTCCACCGGCATGAGGTGGAACTCGCGTTCGTACTTGGGGATCCGCCCCTCGACGGCGGCCAGGTGGAGCATGCGGGCGCCGTAGCTCTGGGCCAGGCCGACGGGGCCCTCGCGGAGGCAGGTGTCGCACTCGTCGTCGCCGAGGAGGAGCCAGATGCGGCTCGTGAGCATGCCGGGCATGGCGGCCAGCGCGGCGACCACGGACTGGAGCACCGCCGAGAGGTCGGCGGTCGAGTTGATGTTGCGGGCGATCGCGCGCAGGAGCTCGTGATGCCGGTGGGGCATGGGACGCCTCGCGGAGCGGGTGCGAGATTTCGCGGGGTTGCTGAATGTCGTGGCCGGTACGGGGACGGGCAAGCCCGGGATTCAGGGTGCCTGACAACCGGGCGGGTGGGGGAAGTCGTTGCGCGGAGGGGAGGTTAGGGCGGGGCGGTGGGGCAGGTGGGCGGGCGGGGGGCCGGGGGCGGTGGTCCGTGGCTTGGCCTTTCCCAGCGGCATGATGATCTCGACGCGGCCCCGCAGGGCCATCGATGCGCGGGGTGAGCGGATCCTCGCGGCGGCACTCACGGAGTTCGTGGAACGCGGCTTCCGGCGGGCGCGGCTCAGCACCATTGCGCGGGCGGCGGCGGTGTCGCCGCGGACGTTCCGGCGGTACTTCCCCGACAAGGCGGAGCTGTTCCGCGAGGTGGTGCGGACCACGATCCTCGAGCTGGTGCGGGGCTCCTGGCGGCGCAGCTCCGCTGGCCGGAGGCGGTGGCGATGAGCCGGTGGTACCGGGGAGGAGTTCGAGGCGTTTCCGGAGCTGGGGTGTTCTATGAGACGGAGATACTCCGGCGGAT
>JADJPD010000002.1 GCA_016713435.1 Gemmatimonadota bacterium
GAGCAGGCGCTGGCGGGGAGCCAGCTCCGGTTCGACGCGTGAGCGCGGACGTGAACCAGACGGCGGCGATCGCCCAGCCAAGCGGACGGGCGGGAAGAGCGCGCCCTCATCGTGGGCGGCGGCAGCCTGAAGAACTTCCTGCTCCAGACCGAGCCGCAGATCCAGGAGGTGCTCGGCATCGATGAGCGGGGCCACGACTACTTCCTGCAGATGACTGACGCGCCCCGACACCGGCGCCTGTCCGGCGCCACGCCGAACTGAGGCGGTGAGCTGGGGCAAAGATCGACCGGACATGCTGCCGGGGACGGTGGTGGTCTACACCGACAACTCGGTGTCGCTGCCGCTGCTGACGGCCTATGCGCTGGCGCGCCATGCGCCGCGGCCACTCAAGCGGCTCTACCAGCGGCGCGACGCCATGATGGACCGGCTGGTCTCCGAGTACCGTGCGGCGCTCGAGTTCCGGGACCGGCGGGCGGAAGAGGCGAAGTCCTGATTGCGCTGACCGGCGGCGGCCAGTTCCGGAGTGCGGACGGAGAAGGGGTAACGGTGGTAGAGCGCTTCGTCATTCGGTCTAGAGGGAGCCCGGGGCCGGGGAACAGAGGAGCGCGGCCATGAAGGCCGCGCCCACTTTCACATTGGGCCCCGGGACAACCACGCCCAGACCGGCATTCGAGAGGCCGGTGGGCCGGTCGTCCCGGCCACCGTCTAAAGGGCGATTATCCCTCCACCTTGTATCCCGCACTCTCGACGGCGGCCTGGGCGGGGGCGTCCGCGCCGGGAGTGGTCAGGGATTCCGGCTCGGCCCGGCCCATCCGGACGGTCCGGACCTCGATACTGGGACGGCTGCCAGAGCCTTGTTCACGGCATTCAGGCAGTGGTGACAGCTCATGCGCGGAAATCGCTAACGCTATGTCTTTCATTGCTTTAACCAGGTGCCTGTGGGTTACGGGATGAGGATCCGTCGACAGCTCGAATATAGGATGGGGCGTCCGACCCCGGGCTCCGGAGCCGACCGCGGGAACTATCGGGGATCAGGCTGGGGGTGCAGGATACGCGGGCGTTGTCGGGCACGGTCCCTGCCTCTTGGGGTGGCATGCAAATGGGCGTCGAGGAGTTCCGCCAGCTGATCCCGATCCTGCACCCGCGCACGCGGCTGCAGGACCTGGACGCGCTTCGTGCCTGGTACGAGGCGATGGCGGACGTCTTCCGGCTGGTGATCCCGGCGGACCTCCTGGCGCTCTGGCTCTATGACGAGGACGGGGTGCCGATCCTGGTTGAACCGGAGGCGCTGGCCGAGGACAACCTGCTGATCCCGTACGCGAAGCCCCTGGTGGACGGGCCAGAACTGGCGCAGGTCGAGGACCGGATCCGCCGGGCAGGCTATGGCTCGGTGCAGCTGCGGCCCATCCGCCACGGGGGGCAGGACGTCGCGCTGATCCTGCTCGCGGCTTTCTCCCCGTACGCGCATGGCGAGACGACCGGGCGGCTGATGGCCGTGGCCACCGACGCCATGGCCCCGATGCTGGCGCGGGTGGTGAGTTCGGGGCGGCACGAGCTGCACGCGCCCGTCGCCCCTCGTCCCAGCTTGCCGACGGTGCTGCCGGCGGCCCCGGCGGCGGAGGCGCCCGCGCACCCCGCGGAGCACCACGCGTCGCCGGTCCGGGAGGAGGACCCGGGCCTCGCGGTGCTGGGATCCATCGCCGATGCCATCGGCGGGGCGGGGACGCCGCGGGACTTGATGCTGGCCCTCTCCTTCGCCCTGCAGGCGGTGCTGCCGCACGATTGCTACGAGTTGCTGATCCCCGACGGTGACGGGGAGCACCACTACCGCCTGGGCCTGCACGGCCACGGAGCGCTCTGGGGCGACCCGGCGCTCACCTGGAACCGCGCGACGCTCGACCCGGGCTCGCTGTTCGCGGGGGGCGGCTCGCTGCTGATCCACGACGCGCAGCGGGCCGGGCTGCCGCCGCTGCCGGAGCTGGTGACGGTGCGGGGGGCGGAGGTGCCGCCGCGCGCGCTGATCGGCGTGCCGCTGCGGGTGGTGGAGCGGCTGGCGGGCTACATCCTGTTAGGCAGTGCGGGTCCCGGCCTCTACCGCGAGGAGGACCTGGTGCTCCTCGACCGGATCGGCGCGGTGCTGGCGCCGCGGGTGGAGGGAATGGTGCTGGCGTGGCAGTACGGGGTGCTGCGGGGGCAGTTCGACCTGCTGCGGCACGTGCCGGGCCACCTGGCGAAGGTGGCGGAGCTGTTGGCCACGACGCCGTTCCTGGGCGAGGGGATGCTCTTTGCAGCAGGTGCGGGCCATGCTCCCGGCGGCGCGCTCGAGTTCTGTGTCCGCACCAGCGGGGAGCACCGGGTGGCGGTGGTGCGGCCCGGGGTGTCGACCCCGCTGGCCGACCTGCCGCACGAGCCCATCGAGGGGAGCGGCGTGGCGCAGGTGATGCGCGGGGAACTGCCGTACCTGCTGGCGAGCCAGCTCGAGTCCGGCAGCCAGGTGGGGGTGCTGGTGGTCCCGCTCCGCACCGGGGGCGAGGTCTTCGGCGCGATGGCGGTGACGAGCGAGGGACTGCGGCCGTTCTCGCGCTCGGACATGGCGCTGGCGCAGCAGCTGGCGGACCTGGCGGCGCCGCACCTCGACCTGGCGCGGCGCTCCTCGGGGCTGGCCCTCCCGCCCATGCCGGGGTGGAAGCGGCCGACGTTCCGCACGGAGCGGGAGCGGGGAGAGTAGCTCCGGGGACGGTTCCTGAGGCCTCGGCGTGGGGGCGCCAGGGGGCGTGGCGGGATCGCGCTGGGCTGGGTTTGGTGAGACTCAACGCAGAGGCGCAGAGTTCGCAGAGGGCCGCAGAGGGCATCGAGCCCGGGTTGGCGCGTTGCCGATCCGGGCTCTGAGGTCTTTTGATGGTGCCCCTCAAGAGGTGGGGTGCGTTGCGGACTCGAAGGGACTCCCCCCAAGAACACTCATGGGCTCACCGTGCGGTGAGCCCACCTTCCTCGCGCAGTTCCTCTGCGGCCCGGGAGATCCTCGACCGCGAGCTTGCAGCAGGGAACGGGATCGCCTGGGCCGGGGGCGGGCACCCGGCGCCGCCGATCGGTGCCTGTGTGATGCTGACGTTGCCGCTCCAGGCGGGGGAGGCGTTTCCCGACGGCGTGAGCCGCTACGCGCGGAAGTCCTCGATCTACACCGACGAGATCACCACCGAGCCCCGCCACTACTGGCTCCTCACGCCCCCCGGCCCCCCGCCGGAGGAGCCGGACATGGACGCCATCCGTCGGGCGCACGCGCCGCCGCCGTTCGTGGTGGAGCCCCTGGTCCTCGGGACCCAGGGCGAGCGCGTGAAGCTCGACATCCGCGGCGAGACCATCGAGTACCACGCCATCGGCCGGCAGGCGTACGTGAGCTGGACCTACACCGACGGCCACCGGCTCTACCGCTCGAGCCTCACGGAGTGGTTCGACCCGGAGGGACGGCGCTGGTTCCCCCTCTCCCAGGACGAGGGCGACCGGCTGTTCCAGCGGATCGCCCGCCTGGCGCGGCCGCTGGTGGATTCCGACTTCATCCTCTGCGACTGACGAGGCCCGCGTGAAGCCGCTCGTGGTGCTGGGCTGGGTGCTGCTCGGGGTGGAAGCGCTCTTCGTGGCGAGCCTGCTCATTGCGAGGAATGCCGGGGACGACGCCGCGGGCCGGGGCCTCGGCACCATCTACGGGCTGGTGCTGGGTGGCATCCTGGCCGTGGCCGCCGCGGCGTTCCTCTGGGGGCAGCGCGGCGGGCCGCGACTGGCATTCTTCCTCGGACTGGGCGCGATGGCGCTTCCGCTCGTGTTCCTCGTGGTCAGCGTGGGAGGCCGCCGGCTCGGGGAGCTCGATCGGGCGCTGGGGCGGGCGCGCGGGGTCCGGTTTGCTGACGCGCGGGTGAACCGGGCGGCGGAGGCGGTCATCGCGGGAGACACCTCGGCGCTCGAGGCCCGGCTCGCCGAGGGCGGTCTCGACTTCACCGCCCGCAACGGGGACGGCCGCACCCTGCTCGGCCTCGCGGTGGAGCGGGCGACCGACTGGGGCGCCGCGCCCGCCGCCCTGGCCAGCGTCAGGGTGCTGCTGGAGGCGGGCGTGCCGCCGGCGCAGGATGCGCTGGCCCCGGCGCGGACACCGGCTGAACCCGACGGTCACCTCCTCACCACCTGGGTGTTCCATCGGAGCCCGGCCTCGGCTCAGGTGCTGGACCTGCTGCTGCAGCACGGCGGGGAGAAGAACCCGGTGGATGCCAACGGCCAGCCGATGCTCATGTCCACCGAGATGACGCTGCCGTTCCTCGAGGTGCTGGCCCGGCATGGCGCCAACCTGGCCGTCCTCGACACCACCCGTCCAGACCGACCCGCCTACAACGGGCCGATGACTGCCGCGGTCTTCGGCAACTGGGACCAGGTGCTCTTCTACCTGGACCATGGCCTCGACGCCGGCTACACCGCACCGGACGGAGTGAACCTGCGCGCGCTCGTGACGGAGAAGGCCAAGGAGGGTGAGCAGGCGCCCGCCTTCCTCGAGCTGACGCGCCGACTCAGCCGCTGAGCCCGCCGCCCGCCCCGCCACACGGAGAAACCGACTCGCATGAAGGACGGACTGATGAAGCCGCTGGTGATCCTCGGCTGGATCCTGCTCGCCGGCGAGGTGCTGTTCGTGGCCAGCCTGCTCCTCGCGCGCAACATGGGCGACGACGCGGCCGGCCGCGGGCTGGCCACCGCGTGGGGCATGATCCTGGGGCGGTGGTGCTGGTGGTACGGCGGGGCGTTCGTCTGGGGGCAGTTCGGGGGGCCGCGCGGGGTGTTCTACGCGGGGCTGGTGGTGCTCGCGGCGCCGCTGTTCCTGTTCGGCGCCAGCCTGGTGAAGGGCGGGATCCGGAAGATGAACCGGTACGCGTACGCGCAGTCGCGGGTGACGTTCGACGATGCGAAGATCTCGCGGCTGGCGCGGGCCATTGCGGACAACGACACGGCCAAGGTCCGGACGCTCCTGGCCGAGGGCGGGATCGACTTCACCGCGCGGAGCCGTGACGGGGCCACCATCCTGGGCTACGCGATCACGCACGCGGTGGAGACCTTCCAGCCGCCGGTGGCGGTGGAGCCGGTCAGGCTCCTGCTCGAGGCGGGCGCCCGGCCGCTGCCGAACCTGATCGACGCCAACGAGGAGCAGGGCCATCCGGAGCACCGCCTGGTGACCTGGATCTATGGCAGGGGCGAGCAGTCGGTGCCGGTACTGGACCTGGTGCTCGGCGCCGGCGCCAATCCCAACGCACGCAACTACGAGGGCGAGCCGCTGCTGGCCTCGAGCTACACGCGGCTGCCCATGGTCGAGGTGCTGGTGAAGCACGGCGTGGACGTCAACGCGCCCGACTCCTCCCGCACCGACCGGCCCGGCTGGAGTCCCGTGATGACGCAGGCGCTCTACCAGGAGTGGGACATCGTGGCGTACCTGCTCGACCACGGTGCCCGCGCCGACTACGTGGCCGGGGACGGCAAGACGCTCGCCGACGTGCTGCGGGAAACAGACGCGGGCGACGAGCCGCGCTACGTGGCGCTCAAGAAGCGCCTCGGCCTCCAATAGTCCACGTCCCGCTGACGATGAATCTCCTGACGAAGCTGCTCGCGGTGCTCGGCTGGCTGCTGCTGGCCGGTGAGGCATTCATGGTGCTGAACCTGCTGCTCACCCGCAACATCGGGGACGATGCGGCGGGGCGCGGGCTGGCCACGGGGTGGGGAATCATCCTCGGCGGCGTGCTGCTGGTGGCGGGGGCGGCGTTCGTGTGGGGCCAGTTCGGCGGGCCGCGGGTGTTCTTCTACCTCGGCTGCTGCTGCTGGCGGCGCCGTTGGGCTTCCTGGCGAAGAATTACGCGAAGCGCGTGATCGAGGAGCGGGAACGGCGGGCGTACTGGGACGCGGTGGTGATCTTCCCGGATCCCAGGCTGGTGCGCCTCGCCGCGGCCATCGACGCGCTCGACACGGCGCAGGTGCGCGCCATCATCGCCGAGGGCGGGCTCGACTTCGCGGCGCGGCACCATACGGGTGTCACCATCCTTGGCTACGCCATGAACAACGCGCTGCTGCAGGGCCAGCCGCCGGTGGCGGTAGAGCCGGTGCGGATGCTCATGGAGGCAGGGGCCGTGCCGTCGCCCGACATCCTCGAGGCGGAGGCGAGCGGCCCGTGGGCCGCCGACCGGCTGGTGGCACAGCTGATGGGAGGTGGGGAGCAGGGCCCGGCGGTGCTGGACCTGGTGCTCTCCGCGGGCGGGAACGCCAACGCGCGGGACCGCGACGGGCGGCCGCTGCTGGCCTCGAGCTACCTGCGGCTCGCCACCGCCGAGGTGCTGGTGCGGCATGGAGCTGACGTGAACGCCCGTGACTCGAGCCGCGCCGACCGCCAGGGGTATACCCCGGCGATGCTGCAGGCGCTGTATGGGGAGTGGGACCTAGTGGCGTTCCTGCTGGACCACGGCGCGGATCCCGGCATCACGGGGGCCGACGGCGCCACGCTCCGCGACCTGCTGCACGCCGCATCACCGGGCGCGCCCGATGAGCGCCTGACTCGGCTCCGGGAGCGGCTCGGCGTCCGGTAGCCGAGCCGCCCGGGCTCAGGAGACCGCCACCCGCCCCGCCCCCGGATGCACCGGTGGCGGGGTGGTCGTTTCCTCGCGGGCCCAGCGGAAGAAGATCACGCCGAAGCCGAACCAGAGCGGCAGGTCGCCGATAATCTTCATGACGAGGCCGGAGACCTTCTGGTCCTCGAGCGCGGTCATGATGCGGAAGATGCGCGGCGCCAGCTCGTAGGTGGCGTAGAGCGGATACTCCGCGAACGTGAGGAACGCCGACGGGCCGATCGTGGGCAGGGTGGCGAGGAAGAGGTACGCCATCTTGAGCGGGCGGCGGATGCGCACCACCTCGGGGCTCGGCCCCATCACTGGCCACCAGAGCCCGAAGCCGCTCAGGATCCACGCCAGGTCGATGGCGAAGGCGCCGAGCTGGGTGGCCATGGCGCCGTCGACGATGACGGGGAAGTGCGTGAGGGTCAGGATGACGGCGTAGAGCGCAAAGCCGGCCCACGGTCGGCCGAAGGCCTGCAGCAGCCGCGCCCACCGGCCGGTGGTGGCCAGGCGGCGCTGCTGTGCCACCGGGATGGCCAGGATGAGGCAGGGCGGCGCGACCATCGCCAGCAGCAGGTAGCTGATGGTGTGGAAGCTGGCGAGGTAGTAAGCACCCAGGGCGCCGATGGGCCAGTCGAGCGCCAGCCAGATGGCGAGGAGTCCCGCAGTGAACCAGGCGATACTCGCCGCCGGGCGCGCGGGCGCCTCGGGGCCGCGGAGCACGCCGCGCCAGTAGGCGAGCGCCAGCACGGCGAGGAAGAGCCAGACGCCGGGGTAGGCCTTCCACGCCCAGGTCCACGGCTCACCCGTGGCGGAGCACCACCAGGTCATTCGTTGTACCGCCGCACGGGGAGCCTGAGGGTCACGCTGCCGGCGTGGGCGAAACGGAGCGTCACCGGGAGCGAGTCGCCCGCCTCGGGGCGAGGATCGTAATCGGTGAGCATGAGGTGCGTGCCGCCCGGCTTGAGCCAGAGCTCGCCGCCGGGGGGGAGCGCGATGACGTCCACGTGCGCCATGTCGCCGCCATGGAACATGCCGCCCTTGGTGATGGGGCTCGAGGCCTCGAGCAGCGTGTCGGCGGTGGCGCCGGTGTTGCGGACGCGGAAGTAGGCTGCCCCGCTCGCGGGCGTGATGGGGCGGAAGGCGAAGCCCTCGGTGATCCGGAGGTCGCCGAGGGTGGCGGAGGCCACGGGGGGGCCGCTCTTGCAGGCGCCGAGGGCCAGGAGGAGGGCCAGCGGGAAGGGCGGGAGACGCATGGGCGGGAAGATACCCGGCCCCGCCCCCGGAGGCAGCCGCTTCCGGCGTGGTCTTGCGGAGCTGCGTCATTCCCGTGCATGATGCCCCGAGATGCCACGCCCGCTCCGCGCCCTGCTCACGCTCTGCCTCACGGTGGCCTACACCGTGTTCGTCGTGGCGCCCACGCTCCATCGCTGCGAGCATGGCGGGGCGCGTGCGGCTGCCGTCGAAACGGGCGCAGCGCCTTCGCACGCGGCGGCCGGGGTGCATGCGCAGCACGCCCTGGGCGCGGCCGGGCACGACCAGCCCGGGACACCCAGGCACGACGAGCGTGCACCGGCCCGCTGTGACTGCGTGGGCCACGCCTGCTGCGCGGCAGTGGGCGCGCTGCCGGCGACAATCGTGCTCGACATCTCCGTGCGCGTCACCCTCGCCGCACCGGTGGCCCGGCATGAGCCGGGGTCCCCCGCGGCCCGTCCCGACCGCCTCCTTCCCCTCGCCCTGGCGCCTCCCTCCCCCGCGGCCTGACGCGCCCTGCCGGGCCGTCACTCGCTTCCCGACGACATCGTGACGTTGCCCAGACCCCGGGCTCCGGGGCGGGAACGCACGCCACTGGCATGGAGCCGGCTGAGGTCGGTGCCCCCGCGCCCGGCCGGCGCGGCCATGCGCAGCGCCAGGAGATTGAGATGCGCACAGGATTGATGCTCGGTGCCGTGGCCGGGGTGGCCATGGCCGTTTCCGCCTTCCGGCCGGGCCTACCCCCGTCCGCGCCCGGCCCCGAGGCCCCGGCTCGCCGGGTGACGCTTCGGTTTGCCGCGGTGGTGGGATCGCGACCCTTTGCCTGCGGGCAGAGTTACGACAGCGTGGGGCTGTCGCACTCACGGATCACCCCCACCGACTTCCGCTTCTATGTGCAGGCGGTGCGGCTGGTGGACGCCAGCGGCCGGGAGGTGCCGGTGGCGCTCGACGCGGAAGGGCGCTGGCAGCAGGCGGCGGTGGCGCTGCTCGACTTCGAGAGGATGGCACGGGCCCCTGCCGCAACGGCACGCCAGCCACGCGCCTCACGATCACCGGCCGGGTGCCGGCGGGCGACTACCGCGGCCTCCGCTTCACCGTGGGGGTGCCGTGGGCGCTCAACCACCTGGACCTCACTCGCCAGGCGCCGCCCCTCGACCTCACGGCGATGTTCTGGACCTGGGCCAGCGGCTACACCTTCCTGCGCCTGGACCTGAGCACCGACGGCCCCGTGAACCGCCTCTTCCTGCACCTCGGCAGCAGCGGGTGCGTGCGCGGCGATGGGGACACCGACGCCAAGCTCCCGCCCGACCGCTGTGCCCAGCCCAACCGTCCCGACGTGGCCGTCGAGGGGTTCGACCCGGCGCGCGACACGGTGCTGGTGGACCTCGCCGCACTGCTGGCCGAGTCACGCCTCGACACCAACCAGGCCAACACAGCCAAGGGCTGCATGTCGGGCCCCGACGATCAGGACTGCGACCCGATGTTCGCCGCGCTCGGCCTGCCCTTCGGCGACCGCTCGGGCGGGCCGCAGCGGGTGTTCCCGCCTGTAGCCGTCCGGTGGTAACAGTACCGGGCCCCGACGGGGCCGTTCCGCTGGCAGCTGCTTACCGCTTCCCCGAGCCGCGGGTACCCGCGGACAACCCGATGTCGGTGCCCAAGGTCGAACTGGGGCGCCACCTCTTCTACGACCGCCGCCTCTCCGGCGACCTGAGCATGAGCTGCGCCACCTGCCATCAGCAGGCCAGCGGCTTCAACGACCCGCGGGCGCATCCCACGGGGATCACGCACGAGGTGCACCCGCGCAGCAGCATGGGGCTCGCCAACGTGGCCTACAGTCCCGCGCTCACCTGGGCCAACCCGAAGCTCGAGCGCCTGGAGCAGCAGGCGCTGGTGCCGATGTTCGGCGAGGACCCGGTGGAGCTGGGCCTCGCCGGGCGCGAGGGCGAGCTGCTGGCGCGGCTGCGGGCGGAGCCGCGCTACCGCGTGCTCTTCCCTGCCGCGTTCCCGGGGAGCGGCAGCCGCTGACGCTGGCCAACGTGGTGAAGGCCATCGCGGCCTTCGAGCGCACGCTGATCGCGGCAACTCGCCCTACGACCAGGCGCGCGCCGGCCAGCCCGGCCGCCTGAGCGCCGCCGCGCGCCGCGGGGAGCAGCTCTTCCCTGAGCGAGCGGCTCGAGTGCTTCCACTGCCACGGCGGGTTCCTCTTCACCGGCACGGTGGACTGCGTACGCAGGGCCACGCCGGAGGTGGAGTTCCACAACACCGGGCTCTACAACGTGGGCGGCACCGGCGCGTACCCGGCGCCGAACACCGCCCTCCCTGCCGTCACGGCGCGCCGGACGACATGGGGCGCTTCAGGCGCCGGGGCTCCAGAACGTGGCGGTGAGCGCGCCGCACATGCACGACGGAGCATCGCGACGCTCGACGAGGTGGTGGCCCACTACCAAGTGGGGGGACGCCGCCTCGCCGAGGGCCCGGACGCGGGGGATGGGGCGGAGAGCCCGTACAAGAGCCAGTTCGTGGCGGGATTCAACCTCACCACCGAGGAACGTGGCGACCTGGTGGCGTTCCTGGAAAGCCTGACCGACTCCACCTTCCTGACCGACCCGCGCCTGGCCAATCCGTGGCCGGCCGGGAGCGGGGGGAATCCCTGAGGCGTCACGGCGCCCCGTGGGCCGCGGGCGGAGCGCGCCGGTGGCCGCACCCCTCGGACAGCCCGGTCCCGCGCGCTACTTCACGCCGGTCCCCACGACGCCGGTCGCCTGATCCCCGGAGGAACGATGCGCCGCCTGACAATGCTGCTGCCCGCCCTGCTCGCCGCCTGCAGCGGCGGCCCCCGGCTCGGGGAGGCCGTGACCGTGGCCCGCGCCAACGCCGCCAGCCCCACCGTGGCCGTGGACAGCGCCACGGGGCGCGTGTACGTGGCCTGGGTGCAGCAGGGCGGACAGCGGCTGGGACGTCTACCGGGAGACGGCGGCGTGGTGGTGGCCTGGGTGACGAACCTCCGCCCGGACAGCGCCGTGGTGTCGGACATCAGCGTGCGGCTGGCGCGCTCCGACGACCAGGGCCGGAGCTTCGGCGCGGTCGCGACGTTCGCGGGCGCGCCCACCGGCCTGTCCCGCGCCAACATGTACTACGACCTGGCCGCCGGGCCGGGCGGCACGCTCTACTTGAGCTGGCTCGACCTGCACTGGTACACCGACACGGTGGCCCACCGCACCCTGCACCACGTGCCGGACTCGGTGCCGGTGCCCGAGGACCGGGTGGAGTTCCGCGTGGCCGCCTCGCGCGACGGGGGACGGAGTTTCACGCGGGCGTGGTGCTCGATACCGTCTCCTGCATCTGCTGCCGCACCGCCGTGGCGGAAGGGCCCGGACGGCGGTGCACGCTCTGGCGTCACGTCTTCGACGGCAGCGTCCGCGACTTCCCTCTCGGCCAGCTCCGACGACGGCGCCGCCAGCTTCGCCCTGCCGGTGCGGGTGCACGAGGACGGCTGGGTGCTCAACGGCTGCCCTGACACCGGCGGCGACCTGTGGTGGATGGGGCGGGGGTGGTGCACGCCGCCTGGTACACCGGCGCCCCGGGCCGGGTGGGCCTCTGGTACGCGCGGGGCGACGGGCCGGCGGGCGGGTTCGCTGCGCCGGTGCGCCTGTTGCCCAGCGGTCACCTCGCGCCGGCCCACGTGAAGCTGACGGCGAGCGGCACCACGGTGTGGGGCATCTGGGAGGATCGCCGCGTGGCACCGGCGGAGCCCGCTTCGGGCTGCCGGCGCGGGGGCGGCCGGTCCCTCGGAGCGGGGAGGCACCGGCCATTGCGGTGGTAGACGGGGGCCGGCTCGCCGTGGCGTATGCGCGCGATGGCGCGGGTGCTGGTGCGCGCGGCCACGGTCCCCCGCGAGCCCTCCTGACCTTCCCCGGCTGCTGACCCTGAATCGGAGACGCGATGCACCGTCGCACCTTCAGGCGCGCAATGGCCGCTGGCGCGGCCGCCGGCTCCCTCCTCCCGCTGGCAACCTGTAAGAACCGACGCCGGCGCCCGCCAGCGCCGCCGGTGCCGCCGCGGGGACGACGCGATGACGCGCCTGCACGCGGCCTTCGCCCCGACTCGGCCACGGCGGCCGCTGGTCATGCCCGCGCGGCCTCGGCATCATCGCCCGGTGGCCTACCCGGGGATGTTCGCGCTGGACCTCGTGGGGCCCCAGGCCGTCTGGAGCGGGCTGATGAACACCACGGTCCACGTGGTGGGGCGGGACGGGGGTGCCATCGAGGCCTCGGGCCTCACCGTGGTGCCGGACACGACGTTCACGAGCTGCCCGCACGATCTCGACGTGCTCTGCGTCCCGGGCGGCGGCGAGGGAACCCTCGCCGCGATGCGTGACCCCGCCGTGCTCGCCTTCGTGCGCGAGCGTGCGGCCACGGCTCGCTACGTGACCAGCGTCTGCACCGGGGCCCTGGTGCTGGGTGCCGCGGGCCTCCTGCAGGGCTACCGGGCTACGACCCACTGGGTGGCCCACGAGGTGCTGGCGCATTTCGGGGCGGAACCCACCCGCGCCCGCGTGGTGGAGGACCGCAGCCGCATCACCGCCGCCGGGGTCTCGGCCGGGATCGACTTCGCGCTGGTGGTGGCGGCCCGGCTCGCGGGGAGACCTTACGCGCGGCCTCCAGCTCAACGTGGAATACGACCCGGCGCCGCCCTTCGACGCCGGGACGCCCGAGACGGCCGGCGCCGCCATTACCGAAGCCCTTCGCGGGATGTACGCGCCGCTCGTGGCTGGCATGGCGGCGGTGCCGGCCCCGGTCTGATCCGACCGTGCCTGCCGCCCCGCTTCGGCTGCCCGCCGCGAGGTCCACGATCCGGCGACTCGTCGCGCTCGTGCTCGTGGCGGCGTACGCGGTGTTCGCCGTGGCGCCCATGCTCCACCGCTGTGAGCACGGCGGCGCCCGGCGGGGCGTGGCGGACGCGCCCCCCCCGGCGATGGCGGGCCATGCGGGTCATCACATGGCCGGGGATCCGTCCACTGCGCACCGCGCGGGGCCAACGTAAGCGCGCTGTGACTGCGTGGAGCACGCGTGCTGCGTGAGGATCAGGGCGCTGCCGCCCGATCGTGCTCACCGTCCGGACCCTGATCGCCGTGCGGGAGGCCGCTGCCACGCCCGTCCCGGCGCCGCCCGTTGCCCGCCTCGACCGCCGCCTCCCCCTCGCCCAGGCCCCGCCCGCGCCTCCCGCCTGACGCGCCCGTCCCGGGCCCGTCGCCCCCAGATCCCCGATGCATGCGTCCGCCCGCCTGGGCTGCCGGGAAGAAGTGCGGCCCGCCCGCGCGTGAAGCTGGCGGAAGCCGCGCGCCCCACGGCGCGGACCCACCCGTGACCCCTCGGGGCCGAGTCCCATGCCTGTTCGCCCCGTGTGGTAAGCGCGTCACTGCGCCGGTGTTGCCATTAGTGCTCGATCGTTAGCGCCTGCCTAGCTCCCGCGCCCGTCCCGCCCGTGGCCGCCGCCAGCAAGCATCCGGCTTCGTGCTGGCGCTGGAGGGACGCCTGGAGCGCGAGCCGGGGCGCGCCCGAACCAGGGTACTTGCGCCTATCTCCACTTCTCTTTGTTTCCAGCGCGACCGTCCCGGTCGCGGTGGCGCTTTGTTGGTGCGCGGAGCGGCTGCCGGCGTGAGGCTGGCGGGACGCGTCGACGGGACAATAAGCCCCCGGCTGGCCGCGCAGGGCGGGTTTTGTGATCCCGGCGGGCACCAGCCTCCACGCATGGGAGCCGGGGGGCCTACGGCCTGGCCCTCGAGAACCTGGCGGTGGACCTGCTGCCCGGCGACGAGCGTGGGCCTCGCGCTGGCCATGCCGGGGGGCGGTGACGCTGGTGGTGCCGGATCGAGGTGCGGGAACTCACCTCCGCCGTGGTGCCGGGCGGGGGTGCGCCGCTCGCGTTCCGGCCCGGGACCTGTGCGGCGCGGGTGCTCCGCGCGGGAGGGACGCCGTGTCCCGCCTGACACAGCACCCCGCATGGCTCGCGCTCATGGGCCTCGTGCTCGCGGCCTGTGCGCCCGGGCCCGGCCTCCGGGTGGAGCGGCTGGAGGCCCCGGCGCCGCCCGGGGCCTTCGCGCCGACGCTGAGCGCGGGCAACCGCGGCATCGTGTCGCTCTCCTGGGTGGAGCCGCGTGCTCCCCGGGGCCGCCGCCTGCGCCATAGCCGAGCGCGACTCGCTGGGCTGGCGGCGCGCCGCCCCATCGTGGAGCTGGCGGATGCCGCTCACGCGAAGGCACCCGCCGAGCTTCCACACGCTGGGCCTGCGGCGCATGTACACAGCGGACTGGCGCGAATGCGCGCACCCGGGCGTGGCGGCGCCGGACCCGGGTCTCTGGACGCCGGTGTCCATCGACGGCGGCTGGACCTGGACCGCGCCCGAGGCACCCCACCGCCTTAGCGGAGCTTTCGAGCGGAATTGGCGCCGGTGGGGGTGAGCACCTTTCCGTCGTTCGAGGGCGTGGGCCTGGTGTGGCTCCGGGCGGAGGGTTCGGGCACGGAACTCCGCGCCGCGGTGGTCGGCGGGGACGGGCGCCCCGTGGCGGCCGCGCTGCTCGACCCCCCCGCCTGCCGGTGCTGCACCGCCGCGGCGGTACTGCGCGCTCAGCGCCGTGGTGGCTTACCGGGCCGAGCGCCGGGCGGACGCAGGCGCACGAGCCAGGACATCGTGGTGCTGCCCCCGTGAGCGGCAGGCCTGGGGACCGGCCCGCGTGGTGCATGACGGGTCAGGCCGCCCCGGGCTACCAGGGCATGGGCCCGCGCTGGCCCGGCACCGGGCGGACACCGTGGTGGTGGTCTGGCGCAGCGCGAGTCCGGGCCGCGTCAGGGTGTCCACAGCTGGTCGTTCGATGCCGGGAGCACTTCAGGGGCGCCCATCACCCTGGGCACGCCGGCAGCCAAGCACCGGCCAGCCCGGTGGTGGCCTTCGTGGGCGGGAGCGCGGTGGCCGCGTGGGAGGGAGGCCACGGGGAGGGCGTATTGCAGGTGGCGCGGAGTCGCCGGACCGCGGGACAACGACGCGGGCGTTCGAGCTGCCCGCCTCCGCGGCGGTCCGGCCGCCGGCCTGGGTGCCGGACTGGGGCCCAGGTGCTGGCCCTGGGAGGAGACTGCGCGGCGGGAGGCGTGCCGCAGGTGACGCTGTTTGCCCAGCTCCGCCTGACAAGAAGAACTGAGCGCATGGCCCGGCTCCTGACCCGATTCGCCGCTGACCATTAACTGACCGAGGCACGCTGGCGCTCGGCGCGGCGTGCCGCAGCGCGCCGCTCCGCTCCTGGCCGAAACTGACGCAGATTGCTCGAGCCCCCGGCTTCCCTAAGTAGGCGGTCACCCTCACCGACACGGAGGAGGCCGCCCTTCCCGCCTGCGCGGGGACACCGAGGGACAGGCATTCCTGCTCTTCTTCGGCTACACGCACTGCCCCGACGTCTGCCCGGTGCACATACCGAGTATCGCGGCGGCCCCTCCCCGGCTGCCGCCCGCGTTGCTGCGCCGGAAGAGTGCCACGCGGAATGCTGTTCGCTGACCACCGATCCCGCGCGCGAAACACCAGAATTGCTGCGCACCCGCAAGCTCGACCACTTCGATCCCGCCAGCGTGGGCCTGCGCGGGGATTCGGTGACCATTGCCGAGTCCCTCCGCCAGCTCCACCTGGAGCCCGGCGGTAATCCAGCCCGGCGGCGACGACACCACCTACACCGTGGGCCACTCGGCCTCGGTACTCGCGTTCTCTTCCGACAACCTGGCCCACGTAGCTTCCTTCCCGGGACCCGGCAACAGGACTGGGTCCACCAACCTTCCCCTGCTGGTTGACCCATGATGACCGCCACCTGGCCCTCAC
>JADJPD010000003.1 GCA_016713435.1 Gemmatimonadota bacterium
CCTCGTGCCCGTGGAGTACCTCCCGCTGGTGGAGGTGGTTCCCGGCCCCCCGCACCGACCCCGACTGCATCGAGGACATCCGCTTCTGGCTCAGCATGCTGGGCCGGGCGCCCATCGTCCTCAAGAAGGAGGTGGCGGGCAACGTGGCCGCGCGGCTGCAGGCCGCCATGCTGCGTGAGGCGGCCCAGATAGTGCTCGACGGCGTGCTGGACGTCGAGGACGTGGACCGCGCCCTGTCCATCGGCCCCGCGCTGGGCTGGACGGCGTCGGGCATCCTGCTCGAGAGCCACCTCAACGCCGGCGAGTACGGCTTCGAGATGGCGCTGGCGCAGCTCATCGGCACCATGGAGCCCGTCTGGAAGAGCCTGGCCGACTGGACCAGCCTCTCCCCGAGCAGCAGAAGAAGCTGGCGCGGGCCATCGAGAAGGCCTACGGCCCCCACACCGGCGAGCTGGGCGACGCGCGCGACGCCCGCCTGGTGCGCCTCCTCGAGGCGCTGCGCGAGTAGCATCGCACCACGTCTCCGCAACGACGAGGGCCGCCGTCCCATCCGGGGTGGCGGCCCTCGTCGTTGCGGGGCGTGCGTCAGTGCGGCAGCGGGGTGCAGAGCACCAGCGCCGCCAGCTCGTGCCCCACCACCTGCTCGTGCGCCCCGAGACGGAGGGTGATGGGCCCGTTGAAGGGCTGGCAACCCATGATCGTCACGTGCGCGCCAGGCGTCAGGCCCACGGCGCTCAGGTAGCGCAGTCGCTCGGCGTCGCTGGTGGCCACCCGGCGCACCTCGGCGTGCATGCCGGTGCCGAACTCGCAGAGCGGCGTGGTGGCGAGCTCGGTGAGGCTCCCGTCGGCGGCGGGAATCGGGTCGCCGTGCGGGTCCACGGCGGGGTCGCCGAGGGCCGTGGCCATGCGTTCCACCAGCTCGTCCGAGACGGCGTGCTCCAGCCGCTCGGCCTCCTCGTGCACGGTGTCCCAGGTGTAGCCGAGGTGCGCCACGAGGTAGGCCTCGAGGAGCCGGTGGCGGCGGAGCATGCGGAGCGCCACGCGACGGCCCTCGCCCGTCAGCTGCACGCCGCGGTAGGGCTCGTGCTCCACGTAGCCCTGCTCCGCGAGCCGCCGCAGCATCCCGCTCACGGACGCCGGGGAGAGGTCGAGCGCCTGCGCCAGGTCGGTGGTGGCGGCCACCGAGCCGGTGCACCGGCCGCTCGTCAGGTGGTAGATGGCCTTCAGGTAGTCCTCGGCCGAGCGCGTGAGCGGCTCGCGGACGTGACCGCCGGTCATGCGGGCCTCCCGGCGGCGGGCAGTGCCCGGAGCCCGTTGGCGATGACGAGGAGGCTTGCCCCCATGTCGGCGGCGACGGCCATCCACAGCGTCGCCTGCCCGAGGAGGGCGAGCAGGAGGAAGACGGCCTTGAGGCCGAGCGCGAGCGCCATGTTCTGGCGGATGATGGCCAGCGTGCGCCGGGCGCGGACGATCGTGGGCGCCAGGAGCGTCAGGTCGTCGCCCATGAGCGCCACGTCCGCGGTCTCGAGCGCCGCATGGGTGCCCGCCACGCCCATGGCGATGCCGACCGTGGCGGCGGCCAGCGCCGGGGCGTCGTTGACGCCGTCGCCCACCACGGCCACCACCTCGCCCTCCTGCTGGAGGGCGCGGACGGCGGCCAGCTTCTCCTCGGGCAGGAGGCGTGCGCGCACCTCCGCCACGCCCACGGCCTGCGCCACGCGGTCGGCGGCGGTGCGGCCGTCGCCCGTCAGCATCACGAGACGCCGGATGCCGGCGGTGCGGAGGGCCGCCACCGCGGCGGCGGCGGTGGGCCGGAGGGCGTCCGCCACGGCCACGACCCCGAGCGGCTCCCGGCCGTCGGCCACGAGGATGGCGGTCTTGCCTCCTGCTCCAGCCGGTCGAGGAGGGCGTGCACGTCGTCGCGGCAGGCGCCCACCTCGTCGCAGAGGCGGCGGTTGCCCACGATGAGGCGGCGGTCGGCCACGGTGGCGCGGGCGCCCCAGCCAGGCAGCGCCGCAAACTCCTCGGCGCCCACCAGCGCCACCGCTGGCGCTCCGCGGCGCGGGTGATGGCCCGCGCCACGGGGTGCTCCGAGTGCCGTTCGACCGATGCGGCGAGGCGGAGCACTTCGTCCTCCCCCAGGTGATTCACCGCGATCACGTCGGTCAGCTCGGGCCGCCCCTCGGTGAGGGTGCCGGTCTTGTCGAAGGCAATGGCGGTCACCCGGGCCAGTGCCTCGAGCTGCGCGCCGCCCTTGAGCAGCACGCCGGCGCGCGCCGCACCCGTCAGCGCGCTCACGAGCGTCACCGGGGTGGAGATGACGAGTGCGCAGGGGCAGGCGATCACCAGCAGCGTGAGCCCGCGGTAGAGCCAGGTCTCGAACCCGCCGAGGCCGAGCACCGGCGGCACCAGCACCACCAACACCGCGAGGCCCACGACCAGCGGCGTGTAGACCCGCGCGAAGCGGTCCACCAGCGCCTGCACCGGCGCCCGCGACGCCTGCGCGTCCTCGACGGCGTGGAGGATGCGGGCCAGCGTGGTGTCGCTCGCGGGGCGGGAGGTGCGCACCTCGAGGGCGCCGTGGCCGTTGATGCTGCCGGCGTACACGGCGTCGCCCGGGCCCTTGTCGGCGGGGGTGGCCTCACCGGTGATCGGGGCCTCGTTGAGGGCGGAGCGGCCGGCGGTGATGGTGCCGTCGAGGGCCACCCGCTCGCCCGGGCGGACGCGGATCCGCTCCCCCACCCTGACCGCGTCCACCGCCACGAGCTGGTCGCCGCCGAGCCGGATGACCAGCGCCTCCGCCGGCGCCAGCTCCATGAGCGCCCCGATGGCCCGCCGCGCGCGGCCCACCGCCCACTGCTCCAGCAGCAGCGCCACGGCAAAGAGGAACATCGCCGACGCGCCTTCACCCCACTCGCCGATCAGCGCGGCACCGGCGGCGGCGATGGTCGCGAGCGCGTGCATGTCGGGCGAGCGGTTGCGGAGCGCCTTGAGCCCGCGCGGCGCCACGTACCAGCCGCCAGCGATCATGGCGCTTACCAGCACCGGCACTTGCACCAGCTCCGGCTGCCCGAGCCAGCCGACCAGCAGGCCGACGCCGAGGAGCACGCCGGAGAGCGCCGCGGCGAGCAGCGGCCCCCGGGGGCGCGCATCGGTGGTGCTTACCACGTCGGCGCGGACCGGATGCCCCGCCTCCGTGATGGCCTGCGCCAGGGCGGCCCGGGTGGCGCCCCCCTTGGCCACCGTCACCCGCACCTCGCCCTTGAGCACGTCCACGGCCACGGCCTCGACGCCGGGGAGCTGGTTCACCGCGCGGCTGATGCCGGCGGCGCAACTCGGGCAGTCGATGCCGCCCACGCGGAAGAGCTCGGCGTTCACGCCAGCAGCCGCCACAGCTGCGCCACCACGAAGCAGACGCTGGCGCCGAGCACCAGCGGCATGAGGGTGGCCACGGCGGTCCACTTCACGCTCCCGGTCTCGCGGTAGATGGTGTAGATAGTGGTGCTGCACGGGTTGTGGAGCAGCGAGAAGAGCATGAGGTTGATCGCCGTGAGCGCGGTCCACCCGGCGCTCCGGAGCAGCAGCCCCACCTCGGCCGGCGACTCGAGCTCGAACATCACCCCCGCCCCGTGCCCCACCCCGCCACGTGCCCGGTGAGCACCGTGAGCATGAGCACCGTGGGGATCACGATCTCGTTGGCGGGGATGGCCACCACGTAGGCCAGCAGGATCACCCCGTTGAGCCCCAGCAGGAGCCCCACCGGGTCGAGCCGGCTGGTGATGTGCTCCGCCAGGCTCACGCCGCCGAAGGTCACGTTGCCGAGGAGCCAGATGGCCGCGCCCGCCGGCGCCGCGAACACGATCGCGCGCCAGAGCACGATCAGGGTCCGGTCGATGAGCGAGGTGTAGAGCGCCTGCAGGATCCGGGGCGGCCGGTACGGCGGCAGCTCCAGGCTGAAGGTGGTGGCCTCCCCCGCAGCACCGTGCGCGAGAGCACCCACGAGTCCAGGAACATCACCAGCACACCGAGCACCGCGATGCCCACCACGGCCCCTGCGCTCGCGAGGCCGCCAGCGGCGCTTAAGACCAGCGCCCCGATGAACACCGTGGCCAGCAGGATCTGCGTGGGCCAGCGCCCGTTGCAGAGGGAGAAATTGTTGGTGAGGATGGCCACCAGCCGCTCCCGCGGGCTGTCGATGACGCGCGTGGCCACCACGCCCGCCGCATTGCAGCCGAACCCCATGCACATGGTGAGCGCCTGCTTCCCGTGCGCCCCGGCGCGCCGGAAGAGCGCGTCCAGGTTGAAGGCCACGCGCGCGGCAGATAGCCGAAGTCCTCCAGCAGCGTGAACATCGGAAAGAAGATCGCCATCGGCGGCAGCATCACGCTGATGACCCAGGCGGTGGCGAGATACACGCCGTCGAAGAGGAAGGTTACCAGCCACCCCGGCGCGCCGAGCGCCAGGGCGCCGCCCTTGAGCAGCGGGTGCAGCTTGTCGACCAGCAGGTCGGCCAGCAGGGCCGAGGCACGTTGGCCCCGGCGATGGTGGCCAGGAAGACCGCGGTGAGCATGAGCAGCATCACCGGGAACCCGAGGACGCGGCTGGTGAGCAGCCGGTCGAGGGTGCGGTCCAGGTCGAAGCCCGCGCGCCGGAGGCCCCGGAGCTCCACCCGCGCCGCGGTGGCCTGCGCCCGGGCGTAGAGCCCTTCCGTCAGGCGGTCGTGGAAGGTGGCGGGAAGCCGCCAGCGGAGGCGGTCCACGGTGGCGAGGAGCGCAGTCGTCAGCTCCACGCTGGCCGCGGTGCGGCCCGGCTCGCCGTGCTGCTGCCCCAGGTCGCCATCGCGGACGGCGGCCGTGATGCGCTGGTCGCCCTGCAGCAGGCGGAAGGCCACCCAGCGCGCGTTGGGAAGCGCGGGGAACGCGGCGGTGATGGCCGGCTCGAGCTCGCCGAGAAGGCTGGTGACCTCGGCGGGGTAGGCCTCCACCGGCCTGGGGTGCGTCACCACCGCGCCGCTCGCCACCGCCAGCGTGGTGTCGAGCAGCTCGGGGATGCCCTGCCCCTGCCGCGCGGCGGCGGCCACCACCGGCACGCCGGCTCGTCCGCGAGCTTCGCCGGGTCGATGGCGATGCCGTGCCGCCGCGCCTCGTCCATCAGGTTGAGGCACACCACCACCCGGTCGGTGATCTCGAGGATCTGGAGCGCCAGGTTGAGGTTCCGCTCCAGCCGCGTGGCGTCCAGCACCACGATGGTGACGTCGGGGCGGCCAAAGAGCAGGAAGTCGCGCGCCACTTCCTCGTCGGTGCTGCCCGCCTGCAGGCTGTAGGTGCCTGGCAGGTCCACGAGCTTGAAGCGCTTCCCGCCGTGCGCAAACATCCCCTCCGCCCGCGCCACCGTCTTGCCCGGCCAGTTGCCGGTGTGCTGGCGCAGGCCGGTCAGGGCGTTGAAGACGGTGCTCTTGCCGGTGTTGGGATTGCCGGCCAGGGCCACGAGATAATCGTGGCGACCGGTGCGGATGCCGAGCTGCACCAGCTCGGGCGCCTTGGCGGCGGACCGCGGGGCCAGGGTGCTCGTCATGGCTACGACGCCGCCTCGGTGGGGGTGGACTCCACCTGGATCTGGTCCGCCTGCGTCCGCCGGAGCGCGATGAGCGCCCCGCGGATGCGGTACGCCACCGGGTCGCCGCCGGGGCTCGCAACTCGGCCGTGATCAGCGTGCCCGGCACCACGCCGAGGTCGAGCAGTCCGACGGCGCTCGGGCCCTGGCAGGCGGCGGAGAGCCGCACCACCCGCGCCGATGCACCGGGCGCGAGGCCCGAGAGGCGCGCGTGGGCACGCTCGTCCAGCACGTCTCCGTCCGGCAGCGGCTCCACGGCGATCTGGTCCGCCACCACCGGCGGCAGCGCATGCTCCCGCCCGTCCAGCCGGAACCGCACCTCCGTGGGCGAGACCTCGAGCAGGCGGAGCCGCGTGCCCGGCGTCAGGCCGCGCTCCAGCAGCTGCTCGAACGCCTCCCGCGGCTCGTCCTCGAGGTGCACGATGGTCACCGCACTCCCCGCCGGCAGCGCCGAGAGAGGGCGATGGGTGGGCACGGGGAGCTCGCCGGTCATGGTGGGGATGGGATCGCCGTGCGGGTCGTAGCGCGGGTGACCCATGGTGGCGGAAAGCGCGTCCACCTCCGCCTCACTCAGGGAGTGCTCCAGCCGCTCCGCCTGCTCGTGCCACTCGGCGGGGTCCACGCCGGTGCTGTCGGCGAGGTATCGCTCCCAAAGCCGGTGCACGCGCACCATGCGGAGGGCGTAGGCGCGGCCCGCGGGGGTCAGCGCCAGCCGGCCCTGCTCCGCCAGGGCCAGCCCGCCCTCGGTCAGGCGCTCGATGATGCGGTGGGCCGCGTGGCGCGTCACCTCGAGCCCGCTAACCAAGCTCTCCACCGTGGGCACCCGTCCCGCCGCTTCCTCGTGGTAAAGCGCCTTGAGCGCATCCTCCACCAGGACCCGGTCCGACGAGCGCCGCAGGCGCGCCACCCGCGCGAGGATCCCCACCCGCGGCCAGCACACCACGCCGGCGACGCCCGCCACGACGGCGAAGACCGTCAGGGCGAGCCCGGGTGCCACGGGGGAAGCCTGCATCAGGATCACACGATTTCCTTGGGCGAGAGCGAGTTGTCGTACAAGGGAGAGGATAATTTCGTATGCACGAAAAATCAAGGAACTCTCGACCGCCGGAAGCTCGGCCGTGCCCCGGGGGGTACGGGCGGTCGTCCGGAGGGGGTCTACCGGCCCGGGGGGGCCCCGCAATGGCGGCATCCGGCCACCCCCCCACGACAAAGGAGGCGGGGATGACAGTGAAGCTGGCAGTGATCTGCTACAGCGCCACGGGATCCACCTGGGCGCTGGCGGAGGCGGTCGCGGAGGGCGCCGAGTCGGCGGGCGCGGAGGTGCGGCTGCGGCGGGTGCGCGAACTGGCGCCGGAGGAGGCCATCACCAGCAATCCCCGCTGGCGCGCCCACCGGGACCGGGTGCAGGCCATCCCCGAGGCCGAGCTCGCGGACCTCGAATGGGCCGAGGCGGTCCTCTTCGGCACGCCCACCCGCTACGGGCTCCCCACCGCCCAGCTCAAGCAGTTCCTCGACCAGACCGGCGGTCTCTGGGCACAGGGCAAGCTGGTGGACAAGGTGGTATCCGCCTTCTGCTCTGCCGGCACCGCGCACGGCGGGCACGAGACCACGATCACCTCGCTCAGCCACACCTTCTTCCACTGGGGGGCCATCATCGTCCCGCCGGGTTATGCCAGCGAGATCCAGATGAAGGCCGGCACACCCTACGGCGCCAGCTACGCCAGCGAGAACGGCAAGCGCCTGCCGGACGAGACGACGCTCGCCTCGGCGCGCTTCCAGGGACGGCGGGTGGCGGAGGTGGCGGCGGACCTGCTGGCGGGACGGAGCTCGGGCGTGGCCCGCTAGTGCGTCAGGCGGGCGGCCCGTCCATGGCGAGCGCCACCATGGGCGTCAGGATCCGCTCGGTCAGCCCCCACACGATGCCGGGGCCCAGGTGGTACGCGGGGAAGATCATCTCGCGGCCCCGGACCTGGAGCGGCGTGTCGCGATAGGTGGCGGGGTCCTGCAGCTCGGTGAGCGGCACCCAGAAGGTGTCCGCCACCTCGGGGTTCAGGGTGACCCGGGGTCGCTGGGTGAGCGCAAAGACGAACGGCCGCACCACGATGACCTGCGGCAGCGGGGTCCGCGGCCAGACATCGTCGAGCTGGCCCAGGAGACCGTCGCGTGACAGGGTGCAGCCGATCTCCTCGGCGGTCTCGCGCAGGGCGGTGGTGCAGAGGTCGGGGTCGCTCGGGTCCCGGCGGCCGCCGGGGAGGCCGATGTGGCCGGACCACGGGTCCCCGGCACGTTCAGCGCGACGGATGCGGAGGACGGCGTCGGGATCCGGACAGAGGATCACGGCCACCGCGGCCCAGCGGTAGGCGTGGTCGGGCGGGAGGCCGGCGAGGTCGAACGTCTTCGGCTCGCGCGCGGCCAGGCGTCGCGCGAGCCGTTCCCACGCCAGACTCAATGGCAGCCGCAGCCTCCGCCGCCACAGCCCCCGCCGCCCATGGGGCCGAGCGCGGAGTAATCGCCGCCGCTGCCGATGGAGCTGCTGCCGTGGCGGGCGGGGGCGGAGATCAGGCGCTCCACCTTGGCGCTCTCGCAGGCGGGGCAGCGGACCTTGGTGTCACCGCGGACCAGGCGCTCGAAGGTCTTGTCGCAGGCGGCGCAGCGGTACTCGTAGATGGGCATCGGCAGCTCGGGATCGGGACGGGGGAAAGATACACCAAGCTTCTTCCGCATCGAAAGCGCGGCCCTTGGGCCGCGCCGCCCCCCCCATGTCCCAGCTCAGGTCACCCCCCGGGAAGCGCGGCCCGAGGGCCGCGCCTGGGATGCGGATGGATGATCAGAGGTGTCGACCGAACCATTTCACGGTCTCGTCGAACGCCACGGCGAGATCCGGCGTCACCCCCGCGAAAGGGTGCACCGCCCCGAAGGTGTGGCCCGCCCCTTCCAGGAGGATGAGCCGCCCTTGATGGGCCGACGCCGCCAATGCGTGCGCTTCCGACACCGCCACCGCCGCGTCGGTGGTGCCGTGCAGGATCAGCCACGGGATCGAGACGCGCTGTGCCGCGGCCAGGATGTCGAGCCCGGCCGCGTTCTGCTCGACATCGTCGAGGACGTCCGGATAGAGCGGCAGGACCTCACCGGTCCGGCTGTTGACGATGTCGAGCCGGCCCGCCGCGCGCCATGCCGCGGCGCGCCCGGGCCAGCGGTCCACGGTACTGATCGCGGCCCAGGTGACGAGGGCATGCACCCGCGGGTCCTGCCCGGCGGTGAGGATCGCCGCAGCGCCGCCCCGCGAATGCCCCACCAGCCCGAATTCGGCGGTGGGGAGCCGCGCCGAAGTAACCGGTCGGCGAGCGCATCCAGCACGCGGCGCACGTCCGCGAGCTCGGCGCTGAAGGTGTTGTGGCCAAAGCGCTCCGGGTACGCGAAGGCCCCGTGCTCGTCCACGCCGCTGCCCGACAGGTTCACTGTCACCGCCGTGAAGCCCGCCCGCGCCACCCGCTCCGCCAGCGGCGGGAACATCCCCCAGTCCTTGAAGCCCTTGAACCCATGCACCACCACCACGGCCGGCCGGGGGGCGCGGCGGTCACTGGTGCGGACGTCGACCAGCAGCGGCCCGAGCGCCCCCGGGAGGGTGTGCCGGGTGAGCGTGGGCGTCGCCATCAGCCCACCGCGGGCTCGAGCAGGGTGAGGGTGCCCTGGTCGGCGTCGAGCCGGGCGCGCACGCCGAGGGGCAGCGTCCACTGGTCGTCCACGTGGCCGAAGGGGAAGCCGTAGGCCACCGGGATCTTGAGCCGCGCCAGGTAACTGAAGAGCACCTCGTCAAAGGCCAGCGCGCCGCCATCGCCGGCGCCGCGCTTCATGTCGGTGAACTGCCCCACCACCACGCCGGCCAGCTGCTTGAGGACGCCCATGAGGCGAAGCTGGGAGAGGAGCCGGTCCACGCGGTACAGGTCCTCGCCCACGTCCTCGAGGAAGAGGAGGGCCCCGTTGAGATCGGGGAAGTACGGCGTGCCGGCGAGCGCCAGCAGCAGCGTCAGGTTCCCGCCCACGAGCGGTCCCTCGGCCGCCCCGCCAGCGAGGGCGACGATGCGCGGACTCCGCGGCACCAGCACATCCGCCGGCGGCGTGCGCCCGGTCAGGAGCCCGGCCGGTTCCGCGCGGGTGAGCACCTGCTCGAAGTGGGTACGACTGAAGCCTGTGAGCGGCGCGCGGCTCATCGGGCCGTGGAAGGTGACCAGGCCGGTTTGCGCCCGGATCGCCAGGAGGAGCGCGGTGATGTCCGAGAAGCCGATGACGGGCTTGGGCCAGCGGGCCAGCGCCTCGTAGTTCACCCGGTCCAGGAGCCGGGTCACGCCATACCCGCCGCGCAGGCACCAGACCGCGTCCATGGTCGGGTCCTCGAGGGCCGTGTTGAGATCGGCGACCCGCACGTCGTCCGTACCGGCGAGGTAGCCGTGGCGCTCGAGGGCGTGCTCGCCGGGCGCCGGCACCCAGCCGAGGGCCTGACAGAGTTCGATGCCGCGCGCGAGGTCGTCGCGCTCGCCGAGCGGGCCCGAGGGCGCCACGAGGGCGACACGACTTCCCGGCGCCAGCCGAGGCGGGCGAATGACAGCTTTTGACCCCATCCGGTCCCCCATGATAGATTTGCGCCTTCCCACCCACGCCGGAGTCCTCGCCTTGCGCGCCTCGCACCCGACGCTGCTCACCGTAGGGAAGGTGATGGCCGAGCATCGCGAGGCAGTGGTACGGGAATGGGCCAACTGGCTCACCGTCCGCGTCTCCTCCGCCCTCCCCATCCCGCGCGAGACCGTCGAGCGCGAGCTCACGCTGCTCTACGACGTGCTGACCGAGAGCGTGGGCCCGCTGCGGCGCGCGGTGACCGAAGTCTGGCACCACGCCTGCGAGCACTACGGCCGGATCGGCGCGGCGCGGCCTCGCGGCCGGCGAGATCGTCGAGGAGATCCAGTACCTGCGCGAGCTGCTCACCCGCCGGGTCGGCCCGCTGCTCACCACCCTGCGCCAGCGCCAGGCCATGGCCATCATTCTCCGCCTCAACGCCGTGCTCGACAAGGGCATCGCGGTGGCGGTGGTGGGCTACACCGACGCGCTCGTCGCGGCGCTCTTCACCCAGAACGGCGTCCCCGCGCCCGAGGGCGGGACCGACACCGGCGACATCCTCCGCCAGGTGGAGGAGCTCGAGGCCGAGCTCCACACCGCGCTCCGCAGCGCGTAACCCTCCGGCCGCGGCGTCGCGCGGCCCGCCCGCCCGTGTCCCTGCTCCCGGTCCTGCCCTGGCTGGTCCCCTACGCCGTGCTGCCGCGGCTGGCGCGGAAGTCGCCGAACCTGGCCGACGTGGCGCCCGTCCTCACTGGCCCCAAGGTGAGCGTGATCATCCCCGCGCGCAACGAGGCGGCCACCCTCGCGACGGTGGTGCGCTCCGTGCTGGCCTCGCGCTACGCCGACTTCGAGGTCCTCGTGGTGGACGACCGCTCCACCGACGGCACCGCCGAGCTGGCCTGCCGGCTGGGGCAGGAGCCGGGCGCGGCGGGGCGGCTCCGGCTGGTGCGAGGAGTGGAGCTGCCGGAGGGATGGTACGGGAAGCCCTGGGCCTGCCACCAGGGCGCGGCGGCGGCCACCGGCGAGTTCCTCCTCTTCACCGACGCCGACACGCGTCACGGCCCCGACCTGCTCCCGCACGCGGCGGGCGCCTTCGCCGCGCTCCCCATCACGGTGCTGACGGTGGCCCCGTTGCAGCGCTGCGAGGGCTTCTGGGAGCGGGTGGTGATGCCGCTGTTCTGGCTGCTGCTCGGCATCCGCTTCCACCCGCTGGTGGTGTCGGCCGGGCGGCGCGAGCGGGACGTCATCGCCAACGGCCAGTTCATCATGTGCCACCGCGACACCTACGCGCGGCTCGGCGGCCACGAGGGCGTCCGCCGCGAGGTGGCGGAGGACCTGGCGCTGGCGCAGCGCGCCTGGCGCCAGGGCGAGCGGCTCCACTTCGCCTTCGCCGACCGGTTCATGGAGACCCGGATGTACACGAGCCTCGCCGGCATCGTGGAGGGCTGGTCCAAGAACGTGTACCTCGGCAGCAGGCGCAGCTATCCCGACGCGCCGCTCATGCGCGCGCTGATTCCCCTGGCGCTGGCGCTGGCGATGGTGTTCTGGCTGGTCCCGCTCCTCGCCGTGCTCCTCACCGCGCCCGCGGTGCCGGCCTGGGCCTGGGCGGCGCTGGGCCTGTCGACCGCGTTCTGGGCGCTCATCGCCTACGGCATGCAGATCCCCGCCTGGTACAGCCTCCTCCACCCGCTCGGCGCGCTGGTGGGCCTCGGCATCGTCCTCCGGTCCACGCTGCGCGGGCGGGGGGCGCGTGGTGTGGAAGGGGCGGACGTACGGCGCGTCGGTCAACCAGGTGCCCTCGTCGTAGGTGGGGCCGGCCGCCTGGTTCACCGCAGAGGCACGGAGACGCGGAGGGCCGCAGAGGGCCCGCCCCGAAGGTAGGCGTTGCCTATAGCTGGGAGAGGGTGGCCTGGCAGCCCGGGTGGGAAAGGGTGCCGGACCCGAGTTGATACCCACCAAGACGCAGCGGGCTCACCGTGCGATGAGCCCACCATCCTCGAGCAGGTCCTCTGCGGCCCTCCGCGTCTCCGCGCCTCTGCGGTGAAACCGGCACCCAGCCCTCACCCCCGTAGCACCCGCCACGCCATGGCCGCCTGCCAGGCCGCCATGACGCCGACGGAGGTGAGCATGAGCGGGTGCCCCGGCGGCGCCAGCACGTTGCCGAGGAGGCCGGCGCCGCAGGCCAGCCAGGCGAGGGCGGTGAGCGCGCGTGGAGCTGACGAACGCGTGGCCAGCGCGAGGCCGGCCGCGGCGATGGCCACGAGGAAACCGGCCAGCCGCCCGCACATCACGGCGAACTGGTGCAGGGCCTGGTAGGTGAGCGCCAGGTCCGGGGTGGCCGGGGCCGCCGCGAGCAGGGTGCCGGCGCCGGTCATGTAGGCGATGTTGACGCCGTTGAGCGCGTGGCCGATCGCCAGGGTGACGCATGCCGCGGTGAGTGCCGGCCGCGCCTCGCGGCGGGCGTCGAGCCAGACGGCCCAGATGCCGGCGATGATGAGGCCGGTGGCGTGGAGCAGCGTGTAGTGCACCAGCGCCCAGTGGGGCGTGGCCGCGATCAGCGCCAGGTCCCCCGCGCCGGTGAGCGGGAGGATGGGATGGAACGCCGAGGCCGCGAGGAGGAGGACGCTGCCGAGGAGCAGCAGCACCGCCAGCAGCCGGGTCACGCCGGCTCCGTGCGCGGGCTCCGGTCCAGGACCTCGCGGACGCGGGTGGTGAGGTCGGCCAGGGTCCAGGGCTTCTGCAGCAGCGCCAGCTCGCCGTCGGGGAGGTCGCCGCGCATGATCTCGTGCGCCGCGTAGCCGCTGGTGAACAGGAACCGCACCGCCTGCCCCTCCTGCCGCATGGTGCGGTAGAGCGCGATGCCGCCAAGCTTGGGCATCACCACGTCGGTGATGACGAGGTCGATGTCGCGGAGCCCGTTGCGGAACAGCTCCAGCGCCTCGAGCCCGTCCTCCGCCGTGACGACGCGGTAGCCCACCCGCTCGAGCGCGCGCTGCGCCACCCGCCGGAGCCCTTCTTCATCCTCCACCAGCAGGATCTTCTCCTGCCCGCCCGAGAGGAGCGCCGGCGCCGGTGCCAGGTCGGCGAGGGGCTGGTCCTCGCGGGCGAGCGGCAGGAAGACGCGCACCTCGGTGCCCTGGCCCAGCGCGCTGTCGAGCTCCAGGAAGCCGCCGTGCTGCTGGGTCAGGCCGTAGATCATGGCCATGCCGAGGCCGCTGCCCTCGCCCGGCGCCTTGGTGGTGAAGAAGGGCTCGAAGACGTGGGCCTTCACCCGCTCGTCCATGCCCGACCCGGTGTCGCGCACCACGAGGCAGGCGTACTGGCCGGGGGCCGCGCCGGTGGCGGTCTTGGCCACGTCGGCACGGCGCACCCCCACCTGCAGGCGGCCGCCGCCCTGCATGGCGTCGCGCGCGTTGGTGACGAGGTTGAGCAGGATCTGCTCGATGGCGCCCGCGTCCGCGAGCACCTTGACCGGCTGCGCGCCGCGGGTGAACTCCATCTCGATGTGCGCGGGCAGCAGGCGGCGCAACGTGCCCGCGAGGTCCCCCACGACGCGGCCGAGATCCAGCACCTGGTAGGTGAGCGGCGCGTGGCGGCTGAAGCCGAGGAGCTTCCGGATCATCTGGGCGCCGCGGCGGGCGGCGGCCTGGAGCTCGTCGAGGTCGTGCTGCAGGTCGTCGCGGCCGCTCGGCAGCGCGCTGGCCATCAGCTCGCTGTTGGCGAGCACCACGGTGAGCAGGTTGTTGAGGTCGTGCGCGATGCCACCGGTGAGCTGGCCCACGGCTTCCATCTTCTGTGCCTGGCGGAGCTGCTCCTCGAGCTGGCGGCGCGCCGTGATGTCGCGGACGATGGCCTGCAGGCGCCCGTCGCCCAGGTCGCGGGCGCTGATCTCCACCTCGACGGTGGTGTTGTCGGGGCGGAGCAGGCGGCGCTCGCTCAGGAGGGTCTTGCCCTCGATGAGGTCGCGCAGCTTGAAGGGCTTGCGGAGCCGCTCGTCGGCCGGGAGGAAGTCGGGGAAGGCGCGGCCGATGATCTCGCCGCGGCCGCGGCCCAGCAGTTCCTCGGCCCGCGCGTTGGCCTCGATCACGAGCCCCTGCCGGTCGGTGACCAGGATGGCGTCGGACGCCTGCTCCAGCGCGCGGCGGTAGTTGGCCTCGGACTCGACCAGCTGCCGCTCGGCGCGCACGCGGTCGGAGATGTCGTGGACGATCGAGAACAGCACCGGCCGCCCGTTCAGCACGATGGGGCTCGAGTGCATCTCCACGTCGCGCACCGCGCCCGAGCGGAGCCGGTGCCGGAACACGAAGAAGTTGCGCCGCTCCTCCTCCGCCGCCCGCACCATCTCGCGCAGCGTGGCGAGGTCCACGGTGTTGAGCTCCACCACGCTCTTGCCGATCAGCTCGTCCCGCGACCAGCCGTAGAACAGCACCGCCGCCGGGTTCACGTCCACCAGCGCCAGCGACTCCACGTCCACGAGGAGGCACACCGACGTGGTCTTCTCGAAGATCTGCCGGTAGCGCGACTCGCTCTCCGCCTGCGCCACCTCCGCCGCCGCCACCGCCGCGATCCCGCGGTGCATCACCCACCACGCCAGCACGGCCGTGACCGCGACGTAGCCCAGCCCCTTCACCGTCTGGCCTATGATGTCGTGGACCAGGCGGTCGGAGAAGAAGATCCACAGCGTGCCCATCACGGCGTACGCCGCCGCGATGGCCACCGGCAGCTGCCGGCGCGAGAGCTGGAAGCGGCCGCGCGGCGCCATGCGGCTCAGCGACCGGCCGTCCGCACGATGCGCAGGCCCTGCGCCGGCAGCTGCCCGCCGAGGATGCCGCCCTGCGCATCCACCTGGAAGCGGAGCTCGATGCTGCCCAGCCGCACCAGCGCCGAGTCGGCGCCGAGACGGGCGACGGTGCCGCCCAGGGTCTGCCCGCCGCCGAGGTTGAAGAAGGGCAGCGTGGCCGAGCCCCCGGCGCGCACCGCGCGGCGCGTGGCCAGCTCGAGGAAGGCGGTGGAGAGGTTCAGGTAGGGCACGGACGCGGCCTGCGTGGGCAGGAGGGTGGTGCGCACCCCCGCGCCGCGGTTGGCCTGGTCGATGGCGACGCTGTCGTCCTTGAAGATGACGCGGGTGGTCTGGCGGGCAGGGCCGTCCTCGGGGTCGCTGCCCCGCCACGCGGCCAGCTCGAGCAGCGGGGTGGTGCCGTCCGCGAGCACGGTGACGGTGTAGCTGATGCGCTCGCTCACCTGCCCCGCCGCCTCGCGCACCAGGCGGCCGGTCAGCGTGAAGCTGTCGCGCGTGAACTGCTCCACCGCCACCGTGTCCGCGCCCTTGAGCACCACGAAGCCGCCGGCCTGCTGCGCCGGCAGGACGGCGGGAAGGAGCACGAGCGCCGCCACCGCGGCGACCGGGGAACGGGGCATGCCAGCCTCGCAGCCAGGGTGGGGACCGGGGGGTCGCACTTTTCCGCACCGGCCTGTCAGATCCTCGTTACCAACTTAGCAGCGCCTGCCCCCACCATGGATCCCCATTCTCCCGGGGTCCCCATGGAGCGCCGTGCCCTGCTGTCCCGCCTCACTCGCCTGGCCGACCTGCCCGGCCTTGTCGCTAGTCTCGGCATCCGGCCCGCGTGGCAGGAGTTCCCGCCCGAGCCGCCCCTGGTCCGTGGGGCCGGCGGGGCCGCCGTGGTGGGCATGGCGGGGGGCTTCGAGTGGATCGGCCTCACCGGGAGCCCGGCGGGCGACGTAGCCCGCCGCGCCAGCCACGCCCTCGCCGCCCGGGGCCGGGTGGCCGGGGTGCTGGTCCTCGACCCGGTCACCCGGCGCCTGGGCCTCGGCATCGCCGTGGCGGCGCCGGCCGTGGCGGTGCTGCCCCTCGACGCCCCGGGCGCGGCCGACGAGGAGCGGCTGGAGCGCCTGACTCGGCTGGCCGACCTCCGCGGCCTGGCCTACGCCCTCCGGGCGGCCGAGGTGCTCCAGGGCGAGGACGCTGGCCGCCGCTTCATCCGGGCCTTCGTGGCCAGCCTCGACGCCATGGCGGCGGCGCTCCCCGTCCCGGGCCGGGGGGCGGTGCGGCGGGAGCTGGCGCTGCTGCAGCTGACGCGGGTGCTGTTCCTCTACTTCGTGCAGGCCAAGGGGTGGCTCGACGGGCGCCCCGACTTCCTCCGCCGCGCCGTGGACGACGCGCTGGGGGCGCGCCGTCCGCTCCACGCGGCGCTCTTCCGGCCGCTCTTCTTCGGCACCCTCAACCGGGCGCCGGCGGCGCGGGGCCGGGCGCGGCAGTTTGGCCGGATCCCGTTCCTGAACGGCGGGCTGTTCGAGCCGCACCCGCTGGAGCGGGCCTGGCGGGTGGAGGTGCCCGACGCGGCCTGGCAGCAGGCGTTCGACGACGTGTTCGAGCGGTTCCACTTCACCGTGCACGAGGACGCGCCGGCGGGGGTCATCGCGCCGGACATGCTGGGACGGGTCTTCGAGGGGCTCATGGCGCGGGAGGACCGGCGCGCCAGCGGCGCGTTCTACACCCCGGCGGCCCTGGTGACCCGCCTGGTGGATGCCGCCCTGGCCGCCCACCTCGGCGCCCGGGTCGGCATGGAGCCGGCGGAAGCCGCCGCGCGCCTGGCTGCGCGAGACCCGGCCCTGCTCCCCCCGCTCCGGCGGGTCACCCTGCTCGATCCCGCGGTCGGGTCCGGCGCCTTCCTGCTCGGCGCACTCGAGCGGCTCGCGGCCCTGCTCGCGACCGACGCGCCCCCCGCCCAGCTGCGCCGCCGGATCCTGGCCACCAGCCTCTTCGGGGTGGACCGGAATCCCATGGCGGTCCGCCTGGCCGAGCTCCGGCTCTGGCTCGCCGTGATCGCCGGGGACCCGGCACAGGCGCCCGAAGCGGTTGAGCCGCTCCCCAACCTCGACGGCCTCGTCCGCCAGGGCGACAGCCTGCTCGATCCCGCCGCCGTGCTCGCCACCCTCGGCGTGCGGCCCGGGGCCCCCGGCCCCGCCCTCGGCGAGGCCCGGCGCCGCTTCGTGACCGCGCGCGGCGCGGAGAAGCCCGAGCGCCTGCGCCAGCTCCGGCGCGCCGAGGTGGCGGCCTTCGCCGACTGCCTGACACGGGCCGAGGGCCAGGTGGAGCGCGCCATCACCGAGTGCCTCGGGGCGGCGCGCGCGCCGACCCTCTTCGGCGGCACCCGCGGCCTCGATGGCGAATTGCGGCCCCGGCTCCGCCAGCTCCGCCTCCGCCAGCGCGAGCTCCGCCGCCTGGCCCGCCGGCTCCGGCAGGCGGGGGAGGTGGGGTGGTTCGCGTACGAAGTGCAGTTTGCCGACGTGCTGGCGGCGGGCGGGTTCGACCTGGTCCTTGGGAACCCGCCCTGGGTCCGCGCCGAGGTGCTGCCACCCCGGGTGCGCGAGGCGCTGGCGCGGCGCTACCGCTGCTGGCGCGGCGGCGGGCGCGGCTTTGCCCACCAGCCGGACCTCGCGCTGGCGTTCGTGGAGCGTGGCGTGGAACTGCTGGCGCCGGGCGGCACCCTGGCCTTCCTGCTCCCCGCCAAGCTGGCCACCGCGGGCTATGCCCGCGCGCTCCGCCAGGAGCTGGCGGAGCACCACACCCTCGAGGCCCTCGCCGACCTGGCCGGGGAGCCCACCGCGGCGTTCGACGCCGTGACCTATCCCGCCGCCCTGGTGCTGACCCGCGCCCGCCCGCGACCGCATCACACCGTGCGCCTCGGCCTGGCCGCGGATGCGCCCGCGGTGCCGCAGGCGGCGTGGCAGGGAGGCGGGCCGTGGCGGCTCGCCGCGCCCGCGGTGCTGGAGGCGCTGGCCGAGGTGGCCGGACAACATCCCCGCCTCGGCGAACGCTTCCCACCGCAGCTCGGCGTGAAGACCGGCGCCAACAGCCTCTTCCTCGACCCGCCGGCGGAGGTGGAGCCGGCGGTGATCCGGCAGGCGCTCCGCGGCCGGGACCTGGCGCCGTTCCGGGCCCGGCCCCGGCGCCGGCTGTTCTATCCCCACGGGCCCACCGGCCAGGTCCGCCCCGCGCTCCCCGCCGCCGCGCGGGCCTGGGCGGCCGCGCACGAGCCCGCCCTCCGCGCACGGGTGGACTACGTGGGCGGCCCCTGGTGGACCCTGTTCCGCACCGCCGGCGCCACCGCGCCCCACCGCGTGGCCTGGGCCGACCTGTCCCGCCAGCTCCACGCGGTGCCCCTCACCGGCCCCGGGAGCGGCGAGCTGGTGCCGCTCAACACCTGCTACCTGGTGCCCGTCCCGGACGCCGGCCACGCGCTGGCCCTCGCCGCCTGGCTCAACACCAGCTGGCTCCGCGCCGCCGCCCGGCTCCAGGCGGAGCCGGCGCGCGGCGGCTTCGCCCGCTTCAACGCCCGCGTGGTGGGCGACCTGCCGCTCCCCCCCGCCGTCCTCACCGACCCTGACCTCATTGCGCTGGCGGAGCGGGGCCGCCGGGGCGAGCCCGTGCAGGAGGAGCTCGATGATGTCGCCGCCCGCCACCTCGGCCTCTCCCCCCGCGCCGCGGCCGTGCTGCTGGCCGCCACCGCCCCGGATCGTGGCCGAGGCGCTCCGGAGCGTCCATGACCCGCTCGGCACCATCCTCACGGCGGGACCCCGGGCCGCGCCCGGCGCGGTGGCCCACGCCATCGCTGGCGCGCTCCTGCCGCACACGGTGGCAGGCCCGGTTCCCGGATGGCTCCGGCCCGAGCAGCGGCTGGTGCTGCCCCGCGTGCGAGGCGCTCTCGCCCGCTTTGGGGGCGCCCTCCTCGCCGACCCGGTGGGGAGCGGCAAGACCTGGGTGGCGCTCGCCGCGGTGGCCGCCGGGGGTGATCCCGCCGTGGCGGTCGTCCCGGCGGCGCTCCGGGCGCAGTGGCGCGACGCGGCGGCGCGGGCGGGCGTCCCGCTGGCCCTCACCACCCACGAGGCGGTGAGTCGCGGTCGCCTCCCCGGGGGCGATCCACGGCTGGTGATTGTCGACGAGAGCCACCGCTTCCGGACGCCCGCCACCCGCCGCTACGCCACGCTGGCCCGCTGGGTGGTGGGCCGCGACGTGCTGCTGCTGAGCGCCACGCCGGTGGTGAACCGCCTCGACGACCTGGCCCACCAGCTGCTCCTCGCCGTCCCCGACGACGCGCTGGCGGCCCACGGCGTCCGCTCACTCGCGGCGCTCCTCGCCGCGGGCGACGGCCACCCCGCGCTCGGCGAGCTGGTGCTCTGCCGCGCCCGGCCCGGCGGGCTGCCGGCGAGCCGGGAGCAGTCGCTCTGCGTCAGCTTCACGCCTGCCGAGACCCGGCTGCTCGCCGGCCTGGACGCGCTCCGGCTCTCGCGCGACGCCGGCGTGGCGGCCCTGGTGCGGGTGCTCCTGCTGCGCGCCCTCGCCTCGAGCCCGGCGGCGCTGGCCGGCGCGCTGGCGCGCTACCTGGCCCTGCTGGCCCACGCCCGCGCCGCGCGGGCCGGCGGCCGGCGCGTGAGCCGCGCTGCGCTCCGTCAGGCATGCGGGGAGGCGCTCGACCAGTACACCCTCTGGGAGCTCCTCCCCGACCCGGCCGGTGGCGACAGCGGCGCCGAGCTGCATGCCGGCGACCACGACCGCGTGGCCCGCCTGCTGACCCGCGCCCGGCACCTCGCCGCCACCGGCGACCCTCGCGTGGCCGAACTGGCCCGGCTCCTGGCCGACGGCCGTCCCACCCTCGTCTTCACCGGCAGCCGCGACACCCTCGGCTGGCTGCGCGCGCGGCTTGCCCCGCTCCGCCCGGCGTGGGTCACCGGGCAGGCGGCCGGGATCGGTCACGCCCGCCTGCCGCGACCGTCGGTGCTCGGCTGGTTCGGCGTCGCGCCGCCGCCGCTGCCGCCGGGGCTCTCCGCCCCCACCGTGCTGCTGGCCACCGACGTGGCGGCCGAGGGCCTGGACCTGCAGCGCGCCGCGCGGGTGGTGCACTACGACCTGCCCTGGACCAGCATCCGCCTGGAGCAGCGCGAAGGCCGGGCGCGGCGGCTTGGGCAGGCGGCGGCCGAGGTGGAGGTGATCCGCTTCACGCCGCCGCCGGCGCTCGCGCGGGCGCTGGCCGAGGTGCCGCGCCTGGAGCGCAAGCGGCGCCTCGCCGGCCGGGTGGGCCTCGGAGACGAGGCCGCCTGGCTCCATCGCTGGCGCGCGGAGCTGGCGGAGTGGCACGCCGGTGCGCCAGGCGTGCCCGGGCATGCCACGGTGCTGGGGGAGCCGGCCGGCTGGCTGGTGGGTATTGCCTACCACGATGCCGCCGCGCCGGGCGATGCCCCGCACGGGGGCGAGCTGCTCTGGTTCCCGGCCACCGGCGGCGTGGTGCGCGATCCGGCGCACACCATCCCGCTGCTCCGCCACGTGGCCGGCCTGGTGCCGGTGCGCCCCGGCTTTGGTCCCGAGCCGCCGTGGGGCGCGGTGCGCGCGCTGGTGCGGGAGCGGCTCCAGCACACCGCCGCCGCGGGCTTCGGGCCACCACTCGGCCTGGAGCAGCGGCGGGTCCTCCGCGCGCTCCGCCACCTGGCCCTGCGCGCCGCCCGGCGGCGCGACCCGGTCCTGCTTGCCCGGTGCGACGCGGCCCTCGCCCGGCTCGGCGCCGGGCTCTCCGCCGGCGCGGCCCTGCTCGTGGCCGACGCGGCGCGGGCCGGGGGAGACCTGCTGCTCCACCTGGCGCCGCTCCTCGCCGCACCGGTTCCACCGCGCGCGCCGCGCTGCCTCGTGCCGCGCATCACGGGGCTGGTGCAGGTCGCTAGCTTCCCGGCATGCCACCGTACCGCGCCATCCTCTTTGATCTCGACGGGACGCTGATCGACTCGATCGGCCTCATCCTCGCCAGCTACCATCACACCCTGGCCACCCACGGCCTGCCGCCCGTGAGCGATGCCGAGTGGCTCGCCGGCGTCGGCACGCCGCTCCGGGTGCAGCTGGCGCGCTTCGCCCCCACCACCGCGCACATGGACGCGCTGGTGCAGACCTACCGCGACTACAACCTCGGCAACCACGATGCGGTGGTGAAACCGTATCCCGGGGTCCCGGGGCTGGTGCGGAGGATCCGCGCGGCGGGCTACCGCACCGCGGTGGTCACCAGCAAGAACGTGGAGGGGACCCGGCGCGGGCTTGCCGTGGCCGGCATCGAGGAGGAGATCGAGGTGATCGTCGCGGCCGACACGGTGACCCACCCCAAGCCGCACCCCGAGCCGGTGCTGCAGGCCATGGACAAGCTGGGGACAGGCCCGGCCGAGACCCTGTTCATTGGCGACAGCATCCACGACCTCAACAGCGGCCGGGCCGCCGGGGCGCGGACGGGGGCGGTGCTTTGGGGTCCCTTCGGGCGCGAGGCGCTGGAGGCGGGGACGCCCGACCACTGGCTGCGCACCCCGGCCGATCTGGAAGACCTCTTGTTTCCCGATTAATGAAAGGGCGGTGCCCTCAGCAAGCGCCCCCCTCACCCCCCCTCCCCCCGGCCGTTACATTCCCGCCGTTCGTAACAGCCCCGTCACGGCCACCCGGGAGTCATCGTGGGTCTCCTGCCGCGCGACCAGCGCTTCTTCGACCTGTTCACCACCGTCTCGGAGCGGACCCTCGAGGCCGCCCGGGCGCTCGAGGAGCTGCTCAAGGCCAACCCGGACCGCCGCGGGCCGATCGTGGACTCGATCAAGCGCCTCGAGCACGAGTGTGACACCCTGACCCACGAGGTGATCACCCGGCTGGACCGGAGCTTCATCACCCCGCTCGACCGCGAGGACATCCACGCCCTGGCCTCCGGCCTCGACGACGTGATGGACCTGATCGACGGGCTCTCCCGCCGCACCCAGATGTTCCGCGTCGGCGCCGCGCCCGAGGGCGCCATCCTCATTGCCAACGTGCTGAGCCGCGCCTGCGAGCAGCTGCTGACCGGCGTCCGCAACCTCTCCAAGCCCGGCAGCCCCGGCGTGCTCGAGGCCTGCATCGCGGTGAAGCGCATGGAGGAGGAGGGCGACTCGGTGTACCACGAGTGGATGGGCAAGCTCTTCGCCGCGCCGCCCGACCCGGTGGAGCTCATCAAGTGGAAGGAGCTCTACGACACGCTGGAGAAGACCCTGGACTACTGCGAGGACGCCGCGAACGTGCTCGAGTCCATCTCGATCAAGCACGGCTGAGCGATGGACAGCGCCGTCGTCTACGTCCTGGTCATCATCGCGGTCGCGCTGGCGTTCGACTTCATCAACGGCTTCCACGACAGCGCCAACTCGATCGCCACCGTGGTGGCCACCCGGGTGCTCACCCCGGGCTGGGCGGTGCTCTGGGCCGCCTTCTTCAACTTCGTCGCCGCCTTCGTGGTCGGCACCGCCGTTGCCAAGACCATCTCCAAGGGCCTCATCGACCCGGCGGCGGTGGACGCCAACGTCATCCTCGCCGGCCTGCTCGGCGCCATCGCCTGGAACCTGCTCACCTGGTGGCTCGGCCTGCCGAGCAGCTCGTCGCACGCCCTGATCGGGGGGTACGGCGGGGCGGCGGTGGCCAAGGGGGGGTTCGGGACGCTGATCCTCTCGGGCTGGGTGAAGCCCGTCAGCTTCATCTTCATCTCGCCCATCATCGGCGTGATCCTCGGCCTGACGCTGAGCGCCGCGCTCTCCTGGGCGCTGCAGAACCAGGCGCGCGCGCCCATGGAGCGGCTGTTCCGCCGGCTCCAGCTCGTCTCCTCCGCGCTCTTCTCGCTGAGCCACGGCGCCAACGACGCCCAGAAGACCATGGGCATCATCGTGGGCCTGCTGGTGGCCACGCAGGCGCACTTCGCCGGCGCGACCGGCTGGATGAGCCACCTCTACCTGCAGAACGCCGACCACGTCCCCTTCTGGATCGAGCTCAGCGCCTACACCGCCATCGGCTTCGGCACGGCGCTCGGCGGCTGGCGCATCGTCAAGACCATGGGGTCCAAGATCACCCGGCTGCAGCCCTTCGGCGGCTTCTGCGCCGAGACCTCGGGCGGCCTCACCATCCTCATGGCCAGCGCGTGGGGCATCCCGGTGAGCACCACCCACACCATCACCGGCGCCATCGTGGGTGTCGGTGCCAGCCACCGGGTGTCGGCGGTGCGCTGGGGCGTGGCGGGACGGATCACCTGGGCGTGGGTGCTCACGATTCCCATGAGCGCGGCCATCGCCGCGCTGAGCTACCTGCTGCTGCGCTGAGCTCCCACGGGGAGTTGACCGGGGCTGGGGACTCCCGTAGGCTCGGGCATCTCCAGCCCCGGTTCACGTTGATGCTCCGTCGCCTCCTCCCGATCCTCCTCGCGGCCCCGCTCGCGGCGCAGGCCCCCCTGCCCGCCCCCATCCAGTCCGCCCTGCAGCAGCTCGAGCGGGACAACGGCTGGCTCCTCGAGCGGCAGGTGGCGCTGTGCGAGATCCCGGCGCCGAGCTTCCAGGAGGGGCCGCGCGGGCGGGCGTTCGCGGCGGAGCTCGCGGCGCTCGGGCTCACGGCGCGGGTGGATGCCGTGGGCAACGTCATCGCGGAGCGGCGCGGCCGGGGCGACGGCGCCACCGTGGTGCTGGCGGCCCACCTCGACACCGTGTTCCCCGAGGGCACCGACGTCCGGGTCCGCCGCGAGGGCAGCACCTTCCACGGGCCCGGCATCGCCGACGACTGCCGCGGCCTCGCCATCCTGCTCGCGGTGGCGCGCGCCCTCCAGCAGGCGCGGGTGGAGACCGAGGGCCGCATCGTCTTCGTGGCCACCGTGGGCGAGGAAGGGCTCGGCAACCTGCGCGGCGTGCGGCACCTGTTCGACCGGGAGCTGACGGGACGGGTGGACGCGTTCATCACGGTGGACGTGTCGCAGTTCCAGGTGGTGCGGCAGGCGCCGGGGAGCCATCGCTACGCGGTGACCTTCCGCGGCCCGGGCGGGCACAGCTTCCAGCAGTTCGGCATGCCGAACCCCATCCACGCCGCCGGCCGCGCCCTGGCGCGCATCGCCGACTTCCAGGTGCCGGCCACGCCGAAGACCACCTTCAACGTGGGCACCATCGTGGGCGGGCGCTCGGTGAACGCCATTCCCGACAGCGCCGCGTTCACGGTGGAGTGGCGCTCCGAGTCGCCGGCGGCGCTGGCCGCGCTCGACGCGCAGCTCGCCGCCGTGCTCGACTCGGCCGTGGCGGCGGAGCGCGCCCGCTGGCCCGCCTCCACGGCGCCGCTCACCGTCACGGTCGACACGCTGGGCATCCGCCCCGCCGGCGCCACCAGCGACACCAGCCGCCTGGTGCGCACCGCGCTCGCCACCGCCCGGCGGCTCGGCGCCGAGCCGGCCTTTGGCCTCGCCAGCACGGACGCCAACCTGCCGATGAGCCGCGGCATCCCGGCCATCGCCATCGGGCATGGCGGCGGGGCGACGGGCACGCATTCGCTGGGGGAGACGTACACGGAGGGGCCCACGTCGTTCCGGGGGCCCCAGTGGGCGCTGCTGCTGGTGACGGAGCTGGCGGGCGTGGCGGGGGCGCGCCCGTGAGGCGGGGCTAGGCGGCGGCGATCCCGAGCGGCAGCTCGGCGGCGCCGGCGTACTGCGCCAGCAGCCCGTCGAAGATGGCGTCCCACCCCCGCGCCTCCGCGGTGCGGCGGCCGCCCGCGGCCAGGCGGGCGCGGAGCCCCGGGTCCCCGAGCAGCCGGGCGAGGGCCTCGCCGAGGCCGGCGGTGTCGTGCGGGGCGGCGAGCCAGGCATTCCCGTCGTGCTCGGCGAACTCCATCACGCCCCCCGCCCGCACCCCGAGGGACGGCACCCCCGACGCCATGGCCTCGAGCAGCGAGTTGCCGAACGTCTCGGTGGGTGAGGGGAAGGCGAAGAGGTCGGCGCTGGCGTAGGCCTCCGCCAGCTCCACGCCCGTGCGGAGGCCGGCCAGGTGCACGCCCGGGAGCGCCTGCTGCCGGATCTGCTCCTCGAGCGGGCCCTGCCCCACCAGCACCAGCTGCGCCCCGCGGCGGCGGGCGCCCAGGCGGCCCCACGCGGCGAGCAGGCGGTCGAGGTCCTTCTCGCGCGCCAGGCGGCCCACGTAGGTCACCAGCAGGTCGTCGGGGCCCACGCCGAACCGGGCGCGCCACGCCGCGCTGCGGCGCGCCGGCGCGAAGAGCCCGGTGTCCACGCCCCGCGTCCAGATCCCCGTGTGGTGCACCCCGCGCGCGTGCAGGTGCCGCTCGTACACCCGGGAGGGCGCCAGGACCCGCTCGGCGTGGCCGTAGAGCCAGCGCAGGTACACCCAGCCCACCTGGGTCACGAAGGCCACGCCATAGCGGCGCGCGTACTTCTCGTAGTCGGTGTGCGCGGAGGCGATGATCGGCAGGCCGAGCCGGGCGGCGGCCTTGGTGCCCACCAGCCCCATGGCGAACTCCGTGGCCACGTGCACCACGTCGGGCTGGAAGCGGGCCAGGTCGTCCTCGATGTCCCGCTGGCGCGGGAAGGCCCACTGCACGTCGGGATAGAGGAAAAGCGGGACGCTCGGGCTGCGGTGCACCTCGGGCCGGTCGGGCTGGCCCGCGGGGAGCGGGTAGCTCGCGGTGTACACGCGCACCGCGTGGCCCCGCGCCGCCAGCGACTCTGTCAGGCGCTGGAGCGTGACGCCGACCCCGCTGACCATGGGCCAGTAGACCTCGGAGAAGAGCGCGATCCGCATGGGGCGGAGAGTAAGGCGTCCCGGCGGGTGGAACAAGAGCCGGGGCGTCCCGTTACTCCCCTACGACTTCCGAGATACCGGCGAAGTCGTAGCCGTGACGTCCCGTCGCCGCCAGCCGGTCGAGCCGCCCGGCCACCAGGTCCGCGATCGGCATCGCGAGGCCCGCCGCCCGCGCGGCCTCGAGCACCAGGCCGAAGTCCTTCCGCGCCAGCGGCACCGCGAAGCCCGCCGGCGTGAACTTCCGCTCCACGATGCGCGGCCCGTACCCCTGCACCACGCGCGAGCCGAACAGCGTCTCGCTGAACATCGCCAGCAGCGCCCGGGGGTCCACCCCGCCCCGCTCCCCGAGCGCGAGCGCCTCCGCCAGCGCCTCGATGGTGGCGCCGAGCAGGAAATTCCCCGCCAGCTTCACCTGCGCGGCCTGCGCCGCCGTGGGGTAGCGGTACGTCCCCTGGCCCAGCGCGGTGAACAGCGGCGCGCACTGCTCGAGCAGCGCCGCCGGCCCGCCGGCCACGATCCAGAGCTTCCCCGCCGCCGCGGCATCCGGCCGCCCGAACACCGGGGCGGCCACGAACCCCTGCCCCGCCTCCGCGTGCTGCGCCGCCAGCCGCCCCACCAGCGCGGGCGACACCGTGCTCATGCTCACGTGCACCGCCCCCGGCCCCATCACGCCGCGGCACTCGGCGGCCAGCGGCTCGAGCGCCGCGTCGTCCGCCACCATGGTGAGCACGAATGCCGCGCCCCGCACCGCATCCGCCGGCGTGGGCGACTGGAACGCCCCCGCGATGCCGCGCGCCTTGGCCTTGGTGCGGTTCCACACCCGCACCGGGAAGCCCGCGTTCACCAGGTTCTGCGCCATCGGCGCGCCCATCGCGCCGAGCCCGAGGAAGGCCACCGTCGTCATGCCACGCGCTCCAGTTTCCTGAGGTCCGGGATCCGCCACGCGATCAGCGCCACCACCACGATCGGCACCACGCCACCCGCCACCACCGCGGTGATGGGCCCGAGGAGCCGGGCCGCCACCCCCGACTCGAACGCGCCGATCTCATTGGACGAGCCGATGAACACCGCATTCACCGCCGCCACCCGCCCGAGCAGGTGCCGCGGCGTGAGCGTCTGCAGCAGCGTGGACCGGAGCACCACCGAGACGTTGTCGAACATCCCCGACAGCGCCAGCAGCCCCACCGAGAGCAGGAAGCTCCGCGACAGCCCGAAGCCGCTGATGCACAGCCCGTACAGCGCCACCGAGCAGAGCAGCCAGGCGCCCTGGCGCCCCTGCAGGGGCTTGTGCGACAGGTACACCGACATCAGCACCGACCCCGCCGCCGGCGCCGCCCGCAGGATGCCGAGCCCCGTGGCCCCCACGTGCAGGATCTCCGTGGCGAAGATCGGCAGCAGCGCCTCGGCGCCCGCGAAGAGCACCGAGAAGAGGTCCAGCGACAGCGCGCCCAGCAGCACCGGCTGCGTGCGCATGAAGCGCACCCCCGCCAGCAGCTCGGCCACCCCTCCCTCGCCGGGCGCGTTGGCAGCGGCCGGCCGGGCCGCCACGCGGAACAGCGCCAGCCACGCCCCGAGCAGCAGCACCGTGGCCGTGGCGTAGGCCGCGGTGACGCCCGCAAAGCCCAGGATCAGCCCGCCCGCCGCCGGCCCCGCCACGGCCGCGAACTGCCAGGTGCTGCTGCGCCAGGTGATGGAGTTGATGTACAGCTCGCGCGGCACCAGGTCGGCGGCGAGCGCCGTGCGCGTGGGCTGGAGGTAGCTCCGCGCGATGCCGCTCACGAAGATGGTGACGTACACCACCCACGCCGTGTCATGCGTCACCCGCCCCGTGACCGTGAGCCAGGTGAGCATGGCGTAGCAGCCCGTCAGCACCAGCATCGCCGCCAGGCAGAGCCGCCGGCGGTCCACCCGGTCGGCCAGGTGGCCGGCGGGGAGCGCGAAGCTGATGAACGGGATGGCCTCCGCCAGCCCCACGAGGCCGAGCGCCAGCGGGTCCCGCGTCACGGCGTACAGCTGCCAGCCCACCACCACCGCCACGATCATCGTGGCGAAGGTCTGGGTGAGCAGGAACAGGATGAACCGACGGAAGTCGGGGATGCGGAGCGCGGCGTAGGGGTCGTGGGCGGGCGCGGTCATCCGGGTCGGGGAACCCCTTGGCTGGGGGCAGGCACGTTATCTTGGCGGGAAGCGGCCGTCTCCCGGTCGCCGGAAGGTAATGCCTTCACCCCGGGTCCCCATGCCTCCCTCCTGGCCCTCACCCAGCCCGCCGTTCCCGGCGCCGAGCAGATCCTCACCCCCGACGCGCTGGCCTTCGTCACCGAACTCGAACGCCGCTTCGGGGCGCGCCGCCGCGCCCTGCTGGCCACCCGGCTCGAGCGCCGCGCCCGCTTCCGCCAGGGCGAGCTGCCCGATTTCCTGCCCGACACCCTCGAGGTCCGCGAGGCCCCCTGGCGCGTGGCGCCGGCCCCCGCCGACCTGGACGACCGCCGCGTGGAGATCACCGGCCCCGTCGAGCGGAAGATGATGATCAACGCCCTCAACTCCGGGGCGAAGGTCTTCATGGCCGACTTCGAGGACGCCCTCTCCCCGAGCTGGGAAAACGTGGTGGCCGGCCAGGAGAACTGCATCGCCGCCATCCGCCGGACCCTCACCTACGACTCGCCCGAGGGCAAGGCGTACCGGCTCAACCCCGACCTCGCCACGCTGGTGATCCGGCCCCGCGGCTGGCACCTGGTCGAGAAGCACGCCCTCCTCGACGGCGAGCCCGTCTCCGGCAGCCTCTTCGACTTCGGCCTGTACTTCTTCCACAACGCGCACGAGCTGCTCCGCCGCGGCAGCGGCCCGTACTTCTACCTGCCCAAGCTCGAGAGCCACCACGAGGCGCGGCTCTGGAACGACGTCTTCTGCTTCGCGCAGGAGGCGCTCGGCCTGCCGCAGGGGACCATCCGCGCCACGGTGCTCATCGAGACCATCCTCGCGGCGTTCGAGATGGAGGAGATCCTCTTCGAGCTCAAGGACCACGCCGCCGGCCTCAACGCCGGGCGCTGGGACTACATCTTCTCGGTGCTCAAGAACTTCGGCCACCGCCCCGAGTTCCTGCTGCCCGACCGCGCGGCCGTCACCATGGCGGTGCCGTTCATGCGCTGCTACACCGACATGCTGGTGCGCGCCTGCCACCGCCGCGGCGCCCACGCCATCGGCGGCATGGCGGCCTACATCCCCTCGCGGAAGGACAAGGCCGCCAACGAGCGCGCCATGATGAAGGTGCGGGAGGACAAGGGCCGCGAGGCCTCGAACGGCTTCGACGGCTCCTGGGTGGCGCACCCCGACCTGGTGCCCGTCGCGCGCGCCTGCTTCGACGCGGTGCTCGGCGACCGGCCCAACCAGAAGGAACGCCTGCGCGAGGAGGTGCATCCCTCGCGCCAGGGGTTGCTCAACGTGGCCATCCCGGGCGCGCAGGTCACGGAGCATGGGGTCCGCACCAACATCCGCGTGGCGCTCGAATACGTGGAGAACTGGCTCGACGGCCGTGGCGCCGTCGGCATCGACAACCTCATGGAAGACTCGGCCACCGCCGAGATCTCGCGCACCCAGCTGCAGCAGTGGCTGCGGCAGGGGGCACCGCTCGCGGAAGGCGGGGTGCTGACGCGGGAACGCTATGCGGTGCTGGCCCAGGAAGAACTGGCGGCCCTCGAGGCGGCGGGCCACGGCGGCCTCCGCCTCGCCGAGGCGAGTGCGCTGCTGGAGCGGCTGGTGCACGAGGCGGTGCCGGAGGAGTTCCTGACACTGGGGGCCTACCGCTACCTCACAACCTGGAGCGCCCCCCCGCCCAAGCGACCCGGCCCGCGCGCGCCACGAACGGGGGCGCGCGACCCGCAGGGCCGCGCGCTTCTGTTTCCATTCATCCGCAGCTGGGGCGGCAGGTTTCGAACCTGCAACCTCCCGGTTAACAGCCGGGCGCTCTGCCAGTTGAGCTACACCCCAAGGCTCCTGCCAGTCTCACTGTCCCGCACCAACACCCCGTCACTACCACGTCTCGAAAGCAAAACGACCCGCCGCACCCGGGCAGGTCGTTGGCGACTCGGCGACGAACACGCCGGCTACGCCCGACCCGCCTCCAGGCGGTTCGAGTTTCGGTTATTGAGCCGGTTGGCGCGCAGGGTCAGCATGGGAGGGAGAGGATACTCGTCCGCCCCACCCCCGGTCAAGGGCGTTCGGTCAGGCTCGGGGCGGCGGGAAGGGATGATGAGCCCTTCAGTCTTGCGCCCCCCTCCGGGGCACGGTACCCTAGCGGACCCGGCTCCGCCGGACCCCCGACCGACATCCCGACGCGCGCGCCGGCCGCCGCCAGCTGGCCCGTTCGCCTGATTTCCACCCCGAGGCACCCGCCGTCATGCCCCGCCCCGTCCTCCCTCACCCTGGTGAGGCCGGCCCCCCCGTTGCCGTCGGGGCCGAGCCGGGGAGCGACACGTCGTGGCCGGCGGCATGACTGCCGGCGCCTGGGCCGTGGTCCTCGCGGCGGGGTCGAGCCGCCGCTTCGGGGGTGGCAAGCTCACTGCGGACTTCCGCGGCCGCCCGCTCGCCAGCCGCGTGGCCACCACCCTCGCCGAGGCCATGGCCCGTGGCATCCTCGCAGGTGGCGTGGCCGTGATCCCGGCCGGGGATACCGCCCTGGCCTGGATGTTCGACACCGCGGGGCTTCGCCTGGTGGAGAACCCGGAGGCGGCCAGCGGCATCGCGGGCTCGGTCCAGCGGGGCCTCGCGGCCCTCGGCGATGTGCCGGACGCCGGCGCGGCCCTCATGGTCCTGGCCGACCAGCCGCTGCTCCGGGTCGAGGTGCTCTCCCGCCTCGTGGCAGCGTGGCGCGACGGTGCCCCGCTGGTCCGCCCCCGCTACACGGACGACCCGGCGCCGGGCCATCCGCTCCTCCTGGCCCGCGCCCTCTGGCCCCACGCCGCCGCCCTGCAGGGCGACCAGGGCTTCGCCTCCCTCCTGGGCGGCGTCCTCGGCGAGGCGCGCGAGGTCCCGGTTTCCGGCCGGAATCCCGACGTCGACACCCCCGACGACCTCGCGCGCCTGGAAGCGATGGGCGGATGAGCGCCGCGCCCCGGCGGGTGGCGCGCCGCTCTTTCGGCCCGTCCCGCACGGTGCCAACTTTCCCCCTTGATCCCTCCCCCAGGGCCAGCCATGAAGATCCCGCAGCTGCTCCTCCGCCAGCTCTACACCTTCGGCTCGCTGACCAATGAGCCGTCGGGGTTCCGCTTCAGCCTCAAGAACCGGCTGAGCGACGTCATCCTCACGCGCATCGTGAAGGTGAAGTTCGACCACGTCGAGTACCCGGCGAGGGCCCTCGAGGTGGACCTGGGCGACGGCGCCTGGCGTCCCGCCACCAGCCTGAGCCCCGACCAGCCGACGGCCTTCCCGCTCCGTGCCGTGGCGCACCTCCGCGCCCCCGGCCACCAGGTGCCGGAGGGCACGCACGAGATCGAGATCGCCATCGAGGTGCAGGGCTTCGGGGGGCTGAGCTTCAAGGTGAAGGACCACGTGGCCGCGCCCACCGCGCGCCCCACCTCGGTGCCCTACTCGAAGGAAGACAACTACACTCCCGAGATCATCGCGGAGCGGCAGCGCTGGATCACCGAGGTGAGCGGCGCCGGCATCAAGCACCTCGACAAGTACTCCTTCGACGCCGCCGTCACCAAGGGCAACATCGAGAACTTCACCGGCGTGGCGCAGATCCCGCTCGGCTTCGCGGGGCCGCTCAAGGTGAACGGGGAGCACGCGCAGGGCGAGTTCATCATCCCGCTCGCCACCACCGAGGGCACGCTGGTCGCCAGCTACAACCGCGGCATGAAGGCGCTCAACCTCTCGGGCGGCGTCACCTGCACGGTCCAGGCGGACCACATGCAGCGCGCCCCGGTGTTCGTCTTCGACAGCGCGCGCGAGGCCCGCGCCTTCCGCGACTGGGTGGACGAGCACCTGGCCGACCTCCGCCGCGAGGCGGAGAGCACCACGCGGGTGGGCAAGCTGCAGTACATCGACACCTACCTGGCCAGCAAGTTCGCCTACCTCCGCTTCAACTACTCCACCGGCGACGCCGCGGGCCAGAACATGGTGGGCCGCGCCACCTTCGCCGCGTGCAGCTGGATCCTGGAGAACAACAAGACCATCCGCCGCTTCTACCTCGAGAGCAACCTGGCCACCGACAAGAAGGCGAGCCAGGTGAACCTGATGCGCACCCGCGGCAAGCGGGTCACCGCCGAGTGCGTCTTCAAGCGCGAGGTCCTGCTGGACGTCATGCGGGTGGAGCCGGAGAGCCTCCATTACCACTGGGGCGTGGCCAACGTGGGCGCCATCCTCTCCGGCGCCAACAACAACGGCCTCCACTCGCCCAACGCGATCACCGCGCTCTTCATCGCCACCGGCCAGGACGTGGCCAACGTGGCGGAGGGCTCGGCCGGCATCGTGTACACCGAGCTCACGCCGGCGAAGGACCTCTACCTGTCGATCACCATCCCCTCGCTCATCGTGGCCACGCACGGCGGCGGCACGGGGCTCCCCACCCAGCGCGAGTGCCTGGAGATCCTGGGCTGCGTCGGCAAGGGGAAGGTGAACAAGTTCGCCGAGATCGTGGCGGGCGTGGTGCTGGCGGGCGAGATCTCGCTGGCGGCGGCCATCAGCTCGCTCGAGTGGGTGTCGTCGCACGAGGAGTATGGGCGCAATCGCTGAGCCGGCCACCGAGGAGGAACTCCGCGAGCGCGGCTTCGAGCTGGCGCGCGTCACGGCGCCGCCGGGGATCCTCTCGCGCATCTATGCCACGTACCGGCACTTCCTCGGCCTGCTCTTCGGCGGCACGGCGGCGTGGGTCCGCGGCCGGAAGGCCGACGGCACGGCGCACGGCGCCCGGTACTGGCTGGCGTGGCTGGTGGCGCTCGTCACCTGGCCCTTCGTGGACAAGGAGCTCCGCGCCCAGCGCTTCGAGGTGCAGCTCCGCCGCCGCCTCGAGCGGCTCGGCCCCACCTACATCAAGCTCGGCCAGATCCTGAGCCTCAGGGAGGACCTGCTCCCCGAAGCACGTCACCACCGAGCTCAAGGCGCTGCTCAACCGCCTCCCCGTGGTGCCGCTCCCGGTGCTGGCGAAGATCATCGAGCAGGACCTCAAGCGCCCGCTGGACGAGTGCTTCCTCGACATCGACGCCATCCCGCTCGGCAGCGCCTCCATTGGCCAGACCCACCGCGCCACCACGCTCGACGGCGAGCCGGTGATCATCAAGGTGGTGAAGCCCGGCATCCGCGAGACCCTGGAGCGCGACGCCCGCCTGCTCCGCGTCATCGGCTCGCTGGCCGAGCTCATCATCCCCCGCTTCCAGCCGAAGCAGCTGGTCACCGAGTTCACCGAGTACACGCTCCGCGAGGTGGACCTCCGCCGCGAGGCCGACAACGCCGAGAGCTTCGCCGCCAACTTCACCGACGTGCCGGACGTGGTCTTCCCCGAGATCCACCGGCACCTCTCGGGGCGGAGCGTCCTCACCATGGAGTTCTTCGACGGGGTGCGTCCCGACAGCGACGAGGCGCAGGCGCTACCCGAGGAGCAGCGGCGCCACCTCACCGACCTCGGCGCCTCGGCGATCATCCGGATGCTCTACAAGGACGGCTTCTTCCACGCCGACCTGCACCCGGGCAACCTGATCATCCTGCCCGGCCCCAAGTGCGGCTTCATCGACCTCGGCATGGTGGGCCGGCTCGACGAGGACCTGCGCCGGGCGCTGCTCTACTACTACTTCGCCCTCGTCATGGGTGACGCGGAGAACTCGGCCCGCTACCTCGCCGGCATCGCGCAGCCGGGGCCGAACGCCAACCCGGCCGGCTTCCGGCGCGAGGCCATGGAGATCGCCAACCGGTGGAAGCGCGCGTCGAGCTTCGAGGAGTACTCGCTCGGCCAGCTCATCCTCGATTCGCTCTCGCGCGGGGCGCAGTACGGGATGTACTTCCCGGTGGAGCTGGTGCTCATGGTCAAGGCGCTGGTGACGTTCGAGGGCGTGGGGCACGTGCTGCTCCCTGGCTTCGACGTGGCCGAGGTGAGCAAGCGGCACATCCGCACCATCTTCATCCACCAGTTCTCACCCCTCCGGCTGCTGACCGAGGGGATGAAGGGCGCGCCCGACCTGGTGGACGCCATGGCGAAGATGCCGCTCCTCGTCACCGACGGCATCCGCGTGCTCGAGAAGGTGGCGCGCACCCCGCAGGAGAACCCGCTCTCCGGGCTCCGGGGCACGCTCATCGCCGGCTCCTGCCTCGTGGCGGGCGCCATCTCCATGGGCTTCGGCGCGCCGTGGCCCGTCTGGGCCGCGCTCTTCGTCATCGCCTTCTTCCTGGCCATCCGGAAGAGCTGAGCAGCGAAGGAGCCCCATGCGCATTCCGGTGGCGAGCAACGATGCCATGTGGCTGCAGGACACTGCGACCAACCTCATGGTCATCAACGCGGTGTTCGTCACCGAGCAGCTGGATCTCGCCACGTTGCGGGAGGCGTTTCGGGTGCGGGTGCTGGAGGCGGAGGGCGGCGCGCGGTTCCGGCGGTTCCGCCAGCGGGTGGTGTGGGAACGGGGGCGGCCGTACTGGGAGGACGACCCGGCCTTCTCCCTGGAGCGCATGATCGTCCCCGCCACCGCGGCGAGCCTCGAGACCACCGAGGCGCTGCAGGAGTACGCCGCCGCCGAGGCCGGCCGCCCGCTCCCGGCCGACCGGCCGGCCTGGCAGATCCAGTGCATCGAGCGGTGCGAGCCGGGGACCAGTGCGTTCATCGTGCGGGTGCACCACTCCATCGGCGACGGCATGGCGCTGCTCACCGTCATCTTCACGCTGATGGAGGAGATGACGGCCGAGCATCCGGCCGCACCCCCGCGCGGCGGCATCCGCCCCGCCGCCGGTGCGCCGGGGGCCGGCCTCCTCACCAAGCTGCTCATCCCGCTCGCCGCCCCCGGCATCCTGCTCCGCCGGCTGCTCTGGATCCCCGACCGCCACAGCCTGCACGGCCCGCGGGTCTCCGGCACCAAGCGCGTGGCCTGGACCCGCCCGCTCGACATCGCCGTGGTGAAGGCCGCGAAGGACCGCCTCGGCGCCACGGTGAACGACGTGCTGATGGCCACCGTTTCCGGTGCCATCACCCGCTACCTCACCGAGCGCGGTGAGGCGGCGCCGGCGAAGATCCGCGTCTCCATGCCCGTCAACGTGCGCCGCGCCACCTCGCGCATCGGGCTCGAGAACAAGTTCGCGGCGGTCCCGCTCGAGCTCCCAGCCGGCATCCCGCAGCTCGCCGACCGCGTCACGGCCACCAAGGCGAGCCTCGACGCGCTCAAGCGCTCCGTGGTGCCCATCGTGGTCTACGGCATCCAGCGGCTGCTGCTCTTTGCGCTGCCGCAGGGCGTGAGCCGCTTCCTCATCGACTTCCTGGCCAACAAGTGCACGGCGGTGGTCACCAATGTCCCCGGGCCGCAGCGCGAGATCACCCTCGCCGGCCGGCGCATCCGGCAGATGGTCTTCTGGGTGCCGCAGCGCGCCAACATCGGCGTCGGGCTCTCCATCCTCTCCTTTGCCGGCAAGGTCCAGGTGGGGATCCTCACCGACGCCGCCGTGGCGCCGGATCCGGGCGCGCTGGCGCGGGCGTTCGAGGCGGAGTTCGCGGAACTGGTGGGGCTGCAGGAGGCACCGGTGCCGGCCAGCACGGCGTAAGGGGGCTTGGCGCGCATGACCGGAGAGGCCGGAGCGACGAGTCCAGGAACCCACACGCAGCCAGGACCACCCGCGGTTGGGGTGGCTGCGTCCTGAGCACCAGGCCCCATTCACCGCACACCTTGAGGCCCATTACGAGCGCTCTGCGGCCCTCTGCGCCTCCGCGACTCTGCGGTGAACAAGCGCGCCAAGCCCCCCTTACACCGTGCTCCGCCGCCCCCTCCGCTTCCTGCGCGCCGCAGGTTCCGGCGCGGTGGCGGCTTCGATGCGCTCCAGCGCCCCCGAGAGGCGGCGCGTCAGGGAGCTGACGGGCATCGGGGCGTCGAGGCCGAGGCCGGACCAGATGGTGCGCTCGGGGTCGAGCAGCACGTCGTCGCGGAGCGCCAGGCCGTGGCGCTTGAGGGCCGGCGCCAGGCTGCGGCGGCGGAGCCAGAGGTCCTTCCGCGTGGCCTCGTAGGCGATCTCGCACATCTCCCGCCGCGCCCGGAACGAGAAGATGTTCCGGAAGAAGAGCCGGTGCTCGGCGCGGGCCGGCTCGAAGAGCAGCACGTCCTGCCGCGGGTAGCGCTTCTCGTAGTGCGCCATCCCCACCACCATCCGCGAGTGGATCAGCGTCCGGAACGTCTGCGACAGGAGGAGCGGCAGCCCGCCCCGGAGCAGCGCGCCGGGCGCCAGTTCCCCCGTCCGCTCGGCGGCCGGCACGTCCACCGGCACCAGCGGATTGACGCAGAGGACGAGGTCCACGCCCTGGTCGAGCGCCACCGAGGCGTGCACCGTCTTGAGCAGCACGCCATCCACGCACATGCGGCCCTCGATTTCCACCGGCGGGTAGAGGCCGGGGAGCGCGGTGCTCGCCTGAACGGCGGTGGCAATCGGTACGTGGTCCAGCCCCTCGCTGCCGAAGACGATCGACGTCCCCGACTCGAGGTCGGCCGCCACCACGAAGAGGCGGCGGGTGAGCTCGCGAAAGTCGTTGGTGCGCCCCGGCCGGTCGAAGAGCGCCGTGAGGTACCGGCGGATCGGCTCGTTGTCGAACACGCCCGGCGGCAGCGCCTCCCCGAGCCGCGCCAGCGACTCGAACAGCGTCTGGTCCCGCGGCGACCGGGTGAACTGCAGCAGCGCCTCGGCGATGAGCACCGGCAGCCGCCCGCTCCGCCGCGCCCACTCCTTGTACGCCGGGACGAAGAAGTGCCCCGGGTCGAACGGCTCCTCGCCGGGCGTGTCGGCCACCAGGCCGCGCACCAGGTCCGAGACGGTCATCCCGTTGGCCAGGGCCGACGCAATGAAGGCCCCGGCGCTCACCCCGACGAAGGTGTCGGCCGTGGTGAGGTCGAGGCCCTCGATGGCCTCCTCCAGCGCCCGCAGCGCGCCGAGTTCGTAGACGGCGCCCTCGGGCCCACCGCCGGCCAGGGCAAGCCCCAGCCGGCGGCCGCGGCGCGGACGCCGCGCGGTGGTCACGTTGGCCTCAGGCGCCCGGGACCGGGACCTTCACGGCCTTCGCGCGCTTCTTCGCGGTGGTCTTGGTCTTGGCCACCACGCGGGTGAGCTCCTCCACCTTCTTGGTCAGCGCGTGGATCTCGCGCCGGGTGGGGATGCCCAGCTTGTGCATGGCGCCCGTCATGCCGTCCTCGATGGGCTGCGCCACGCGCGCCACCGCCTGCCGCGCATCACCCTGCATGCGCTCGGCGCGGGCCTGCAGCTTGTCGATCTGGCCGCCGATGCGCGCCTTGTTGGTCTTCTCGAGGCCCTGGCCCTTCTTCACCAGGTCCTTGAAGAGCCGCCCGCCCTCCTCGCCCGCGAGGGCGAAGGCGCCGAGGCCGGCGAGCCAGATCTCATGGGCGGTGTCCTTGAGCATGGGAACCGCCTTGGGGGTCTTGAAGGTCTTCTTTGCCATGGTGTCCTCCTCGTGGTGCCGGCCGCCGGCCGGGTCCGTGTGCGACGTTCGTGATCGCCGACTGCGCCTTACCGGCGGGCCTGCCGCCGCTTGCTGCCCTTCTTCTTCCGCGGGGGCGTCGCCTCGAGCTCGCCGAGCGAGGCCTCGAGGTCGGCGAGCCGGTCCCGCAGCACCGCCAGCTCCTGCTGCATGCCCGTGGCGGGGGCGAGCTTCTCCACCGCGCCCCGCACCACCCGCCCGGCCGTGGCCTGCACCTGCTCCACGCTCCCCGCGATGGCGTCGCTGCCGCGACGGATCACGTCGTGCAGGAGCGTGCTCGGCAGGAAGGCGTTCCCCTTCTTGTGGTCCTCGTAGATGATCTGGGCCAGCGTCTGCGCGGTGACGTCCTCGTCGCTGCCGCTGTCCACCACCTTCAACTCCTGCCCCGACCGGATCCAGGCGGCGATCTCCTCCAGCGAGACGTACCGGCTCTCCTCCGTGTCGTACAGCTTGCGGCTGCCGCCGCCGTACCGCTTGATGAGCCGGATCATCTGCTGGGCCTCCTGCCTGGGTCCCGGGTCCTGCATCACGGAGACGAATATACCGCAGTGCGGCAAAAAGGCAAGTCCCGATTGCCGCAACGCGACACGGGGGTCGGTCGCCGATGCCCCGGCGACCGCCCGTGTCCGGACGTTCCGGCCACCGGCCGGGCCGCGGGGGGGGGGGGGGGGGGGGGGGGGGGGGCCGGGGCCGGGCCCCAGCCCCGGGGGCGCCCAGCCGGCATTGAGGTCGTCCGAGGCGGGTGATGGCGGGGGCGGGCGGCGCCGGCTCGAGCGGGACCGTCACCAGCGGGTGCTTCCCCGCCAGCAGCCGGCCGAACTCGGCCGTGCCGCGGGCATCCCGGTTGCCGAGATAGGCGAGGAGTGCCAGGCCGTCGGCGGGGTCCGGGATGCCCGGGGGAGCGGGCGCGGCGGGGTGCACCTGGTTGACCACCACGGGCCCCAGGTGATGGCCCGACTCGGCCAGCTTCCGCGCGAAGAACATCGCGTCGGGGATCCGGTCGGCGCCGGGACCGGTGACCAGGGTGAACATCGTCGAGTCGGCCCGGAGGAGCTTCCGGACCTCCTGCGCCCGGCCGCGGAAGCCGTCGTAGAGCGGCGCGAAGGCGCGGAAGAACTCCACCACGTCGCGCAGGAGGCGCTTGCCCACCACGCGGTCGGCCACCTCCTCGGCGCCGCGCGCGGCGAGCCGCAGGCCCATGCCGCCGATCCCGCCGCCCTCGTCCCACCAGGGCTTGAGGGCCAGCTTCACCGCGCCGGAGTCGAGGAAGCCCACGATGCGGTCGGGGGCGCCGAGGAAGTCGAGCGCCTGGCGCGTGGGCGGGGTGTCGAGGATGATGCGGTCGTAGGTCTTGCCGCTCGCCACCTCGAAGAGGCGCTCCACCGCCATGTACTCGAGGATACCGGCCAGGTTGCCGGCGAGGTTGGCGTAGAAGCGGTTCCGGAAGATCCGCTCGGCCGCCGCCGGGCTCGGCGCGTGCCGGCGGATGAGGCGGTCGAAGGTGGTGCGGGCATCGAGCAGCGCCACGTCGAGCGGCGCCCGGGTGCCGGCGTTGACGGGGACGGCGTGATCCTTCGCATCCTCACCCGCGCCGAGGGCGTCCTTGAGGCGGAGCGACGGGTCGAAGGTCATGACGAGCGTCCGGGCGCCCCGGTCCGCGGAGGCCAGGCCGAGGGAGGCGGCCAGCGTGGTCTTGCCGACGCCACCGGCGCCCACCACCACGAGGAGCGGGGACTCGAACGGGCCCATGCTCATGTCACCTGCTCCTCGAGCCGGGTGGCCAGCGCATCGAGCAGCGCGGGGCCGCGGTCCATGGGGAGGAGCGGCAGTTCCACCACCGGGCCGTCCCATGCGGCCTTGAGGCGGGCCAGTTCCTGCTCGTTCACGGCGCGGCGGTCGCGCCAGAGCTGGGCCAGCGGGTCGCTGCCGCGCGCACCTGCACCGGTGACGGGCGGATAGAGCGCGTTGACCACGATCTTCTCCGGCGGCCGGCTCAGCTTCTCGCGCAGGAACTGCACCAGCTCCAGCGTCTCCTGCACCGGCATCTCCTCGGCGAGCGTGGCGAGCACCACGCCGCAGCGCCTCGGGTTGGCGATGAACTTGGCGAGGTCCTTGGCCATCTCGCCGAGCTGGCCGCCGCCGATGAGGTCGGCGAGGAGGAGCGGCGCCTGCAGCATCGAGGCGCTGTGGCCGGTGGCGGGCGCGTCGAGCACCACCACGTCGGCCTTGAAGCGGGTCTCGCCCTGCACGGTGCGGAGGGCGTAGCCCAGCACCGCCATCTCCTTCATGCCGGGCGCGCCGTCGATGAACTGCTGGTAGACGGGATGCCGGATGATGGAGTTGGCGAGCGGCGGGATGGGGATCTTCTCCCGCGTCAGGTTCTCCACCACCGCCTTGGGGCTGAGGTTCTGCAGGTAGAGCCTGGGGCCCGCGGTGAGCACCTGCCCCGCGGAGGGCGGGGTATTGAGCAGCTGGTGCAGGCTCTCGCGCGGGTCGGTCTCGAGGAGGAGCGTCTTCCGGCCCGCGGCGGCGAGCAGGCGGCCGAGGGCGGCCGTGAGCGTCGTCTTCCCGACCCCGCCCTTGCCGGTCACCACGATCAGCTGGCGGGTTGCGAGTTGGGTCAGCACGAAGGCTCGGGACGCGGGAAGCGATCACCCGTCTGCGACGGGAGTGGTCGGGGACATTCTAGCGGGGCGCGCGAGGCAGGCCAACCTCTGTCCAGACTTCAGAGAAATGGCTTGCCCTCCTTCATGTACCGGCGGTAGCGTACGCGCGTGACCCGCACCTGGGATTTCGTGATCATCGGCTCCGGCTTCGGCGGCAGCGTCTCGGCGCTGCGCCTCGCGGAGCGCGGGCGGAGCGTGCTGCTGCTGGAGCGGGGCCGGCGCTTCGCCGACCAGGACTTCGCCAGCTCCAGCTGGGACCTGCCGCGCTATCTCTGGGCGCCGAGTGTGGGCTGCTACGGGATCCTGCAGATCAGCGCGTTCCGCGACGTGTTCGTGCTGCACGGCGCGGGCGTGGGCGGCGGGAGCCTGGGCTACGCCAACGTGCTGATGCAGCCCACGGCGGAGGCGTTCGAGCAGGAGAGCTGGCGCCGGCCGGTGCACTGGGGCGAGGCGCTCGAGCCCCACTACGCCACCGCGCGCCGGATGCTCGGCGTGGCCACCAACCCGCGGCTCGGCCCCGCCGACGAGACGCTCCGCGGCATCGCGCGCGAGCTCGGGCGCGAGGCCAGCTTCCAGCCGGTGCCCGTCGGCGCCTTCTTCGGCGAGCCCGGGCACGAGGGCAAGGATTACCCCGACCCGTACTTCGGCGGCGCCGGCCCCGCGCGGCGGAGCTGCAGTCACTGCGGCGGCTGCATGGTGGGGTGCCGGCACGGCGCCAAGAACACGCTGCCCAAGAACTATCTCTGGCTCGCCGAGAAGGCCGGGGCCGAGATCCAGCCGTTCACCACCGTGACGGACATCCGCCCGGTGGACGGCCCGGATGACGCGCGCTACGAGGTGCACGCCCGCTCCACCAAGGGCTTCGGCCCGCGACCGCTGCCGCCGATCCGCGCCCGGAACGTCATCGTGTCGGCCGGTGCGCTCGGCACCCAGCGCCTCCTCTTCCGGTGCCGCGCCCGCGGATCGCTGAGCCGGCTCTCCCCGATGCTCGGCACGCAGGTGCGGACCAACAACGAGGCGCTGCTGGGCAGCGTGGCGCGGACCGGTGCCACGGATTACTCCAAGGGCCTCGCCATCACGTCGATCTTCCACGCCGACCGGATCACCACCATCGAGCCGGTGCGCTATCCCGCCGGCAGCTCCATGATGCGGCTGCTCGGCGGGCCGATGATCGACGGGGGCGGCTTCGTGTCGCGGCTCGGGCGCTCGCTGCTCGAGATGGTGCGCCGTCCCGGGGACTTCCTGCGCACCCACGTGCTGCCCGGCTGGGCGGAGCGCACCACCATCATCCTGGCCATGCAGTACGAGGACACGCACCTCCGCATGCGGCCGGGGCGGAGCGTCTTCACGGGCTTCCGGGACGACCTGGTGTCGGAGCGGGTGGAGGGGCAGCCGGTGCCGGGCAAGATCGAGATCGGGCACCAGGTGACGCGGACCTTCGCGGAGCGGACGGGCGGGATCGCGATGGGCTCGATGAACGAGAGCCTCTTCAACATCCCCATCACCGCCCACATCCTCGGCGGCGTGCCCGTGGGGGCCACGGCGGCGGAGGGGGTGGTGGGGCCGGATGCGCAGGTGCACGGGCATCCGGGGCTCTACGTCATTGACGGGTCCATCATGCCGGGGAACCCGGGGGTGAACCCGAGCCTGACCATCACGGCGCTGGCGGAGTATGCGATGAGCCGGCTGGAGGGGTGAGGCGGCGTCGCGGACTGCGGCGTGGGGGCGGGCTGTGGTGTGACTCAACGCAGAGGCGCAGAGAGCGCAGAGGGGCGCGGAGGAACTGCCCGTGGGTGGTGGGCTCACCGCAAGGTGAGTCCGGACTTTTTTCTGGGTGTCACGATGGGGGGCAGCGGAGCCCACCCGTGCGGAGGCCACCTTCAACCTGTACCGTCCGTGAGATCGGCCCCCTTCCGGGGCGAATGCCCTCTGCGCACTCTGCGTCTCTGCGCCTCTGCGTGAGTCAGAGGCCGCAGCCTGAGCGACGCCGCCCGTCCCGCCAGGCGCCCACCCTCCACCCCGCACCACTCCGCCAGGAACGCCGCCATCACGGTGACGGCGGTGAGGAGTTCGTCCACGGGAAGGTACTCGTCGGGGGCGTGGGCGAGGCGGATGTCGCCGGCGCCGTACATGACGCAGGGCATCTTGCCGAACTCGATGAAGTGGCGCATGTCGGCGCCGTAGGTGACGCCCTCGGTGGTGAGGTACTTGCCCGTCACCGCCTGGTGGGCGCGCCGGAGGGTGTCGCAGAGGGGCGAGTCGGACGGGGTCTCGGCCGCCAGGAACTGGCCGCCGAAGAAGGTGATCTCGGGCGGGTGGTCGCGGAGCCACGGGTCGCGCGCGGCCACGTTCATGCAGGCGCTCCACCACCATCCGCTTGAACGCCTGCATCTCCTCGCCCGGCAGGAAGCCCACGCGCACCTCGGCCTCGAGCTTCTCCGGCACCGTCGAGGCCCAGTTCCCGGCGCGCACCACGCCGATGTTCACCGGGACCTTGTTGGCGAAGACGTCGTAGAGCGGGTGGCGGAGCAGGCTGTTCCGCTCGGCCTCGAGCGACTGCAGGTCGGCCAGGAGGGGGAGGAACTTCTCGAGCGCGCTCACGCCCTCATCGCGCGTGGCGGCGTGGGCGGAGCGGCCGGTGACGGTGATCCGGAAGACGAGCGAGCCCTCGCACGCCGTGACGAGCTGCAGCTCGGTGGGCTCGGTGACCACGGCCGCGTCCGCCCGGTGGCCGCGGAGCACCACGGCGAGGGCACCGAGGCCACCGTCCTCCTCGCCGACGGTGGCGGCGACGGTCACGTCACCCTTGAGGCGGAGGCCCAGGGCGTCGAGCACCTCGAGGGCGGCGAGGTGCGTGACGAGGCCGCCCTTCATGTCGCAGCTGCCGCGGCCGTAGACCTTGCCGTCCACCAGGTTGGCGGCGAAGGGCGGCTGGCTCCAGAGGGCGTGGTCGCCCTCGGGGACGGTGTCGATGTGGGCGTTGAGGAGGATGGAGCGGCCGCCGCCGCTGCCCTTCCGCGTCCCCACCACGTTGAGGCGACCCTCCCAGCTGGGCTGGTCGCCGACGTGCTCGAGGTAGTCCTTCATGGACTCGGGCGTGGCCCAGAACGTCTCCGTGCGGAGACCCCGCGCCCGGAACGCCTCGGCCGCCACGCGGCCCATCTCACCTTCGGTGCCGGTCACCGAGCGCGTCTGCACGAAGCGCTGCAGCAGCGCCGTGATCTCCCCCCGCCGCGCCTGAACGGCGGCGGCCAGCGCGGTGGCGGACACGGGGGTCTGGGAGGTGGGCATGAGGGTCCTCCAACGGCTGGGGGGCGGGGCGGTACCGGGCATAATCTACTGGGTGGGGCAGCGGCGGGTATGGCGGCTGGGGGCGGGGCGGAGGCGGGCTGGGCTGGGCGTGACTCACCGCAGAGGCGCAGAGGGCGCGGAGGGCCGCAGAGGGGCCGGAGAGGGGGCCATCGCGGGGGCGCGCAGGAATTGAGGTTTCTTGTGGGGCACGCCAGGTGGGGAACGGTGCCGGACCTGAACGGCCACCCACAAAAACGCAACGGGCCCACCCTGCGACGAGCCCACCACCTTCGGGCAGTTCCTCTGCGGCCCTCTGCGCACTCTGCGCCTCTGCGTTGAGCCGCACCAAGCCCACCCCCTGCAGCGTCGACGGCGACGCCCCCGGCGCTGAGCTATTGTTCAGGCCAACCAAGCCACGCCGAGGTACGCATGCGGGACGTGCTGGCGGAGTACGAGCGGATGATCGCTACCGGGGCGCGGGTGGGCCGGGCGGTGGTGACGAGCGTGTGGGGGTCGGCGCCCAGGATGGCGGGGGCCACGCTGCTCGCGGGGAGCGGGGGGCAGGTGTTCGGGTCGGTGTCGGGCGGGTGCGTGGAGGGGGCGGCGGTGCGGGAGATCGGCGAGGCGCAGGCGCGGAACGCCCCGCGGCACGTCACCTACGGCGTGAGCAACGAGAAGGCATGGGAAGTGGGCCTGGCCTGCGGCGGGACCATCAAGGTGCACGTGGAGCCGACGGTGAGCCCCCGCGTCCTCGCCGCCGCGCGCGGTGAGGCGGGGGCGGTGGTGGCCACGGTGGTGGAAGGGATGGCGCTCGGCACCGCCATCACCTTTCATGAGGACGGCACCGACGACGCCACCCCGGCCGACGCCTGGCTCCGCGACGCGCTCGTCGCGCCGGTGCGCGAGGCGCTCCGCCTCGAGGCCAGCACCACCATCGAGACCGGCGCCCCCGACGGCACCCTCGCCACGGTGTTCGTCGAGGTGTTCCCGCGCCGGCCCACACTGGTGATCTTCGGCGGTGTCCACATCGCCATGACGCTCGTGCCCATGGCCCGAATGCTGGGCTACCGCACCGTGGTGGCCGACGGGCGCGCCGCCTTCCTCACCCGCGAACGCTTCCCCGACGCCGACGACCTCATCCTCGCCTGGCCGGAGGAGGCCTTCGCCCGCGCGGGGCTCGGGCCGGCGACGTATGTCTGCGTGCTGTCGCACGACCCCAAGTTCGACGAGCCGGCGCTCGACCTCGCCCTCCGCTCCCCCGCCCGCTACATCGGCGCCATCGGCTCCAAACGCACCCACGCCGAGCGGCGGGAGCGGCTCAGGCGGTCCGGGTTCTCCGAGCAGGACATCGCCCGCGTGCACGGGCCCATCGGCCTGCCGCTCGGCGGACGCGGGCCGGCGGAGACGGCGCTGGCGATCCTGGCGGAGATGACGAAGGTGAGGTACGGGGCGGCGTAGGGGGTGGCACGTCCGGGCGGCCGGAGCGGCGCTCCGGCCCACGGGCGGGGGGGCAAGGTGCGCGGCACCAGCCCCTGCCGCACCCGCTCGAGGCGCGCGAATTGCCGCTCGGTGCGGCGCCCCAGCTCCACGTAGTCCATCCCCGCCAGGCGGCGGTCGGTGCCGGCGAGCAGGGCCAGCGCGCGCGCCAGGGCCAGCTTGCCCTGCAGCGCGAGCGCCAGCGCCTCCACCGCCTCGAACAGCGGCAGGCCGCCGTCGCCGTCCCGGCCGAGCTTCAGGCGGCTCACCCGCTCGGCGAACCAGGCCACGGCCTCCTTGAGCGGATTGCTCCCGCCCACCCGTTCCGCCACGGCCTCGAGGTCGCGGCGCTCCTCCCCGATCTCCCGCTCCAGCTCGGCCGCGAGCTCCTGCACCTCGGGCTCGGCGGCGTCGTTCCGCAGGAAGGCGAGCAGGTCCAGCGCGGCGCGGGCGCCGGCCAGGTGGTCTCGGAGGTAGGTGGGCAGCGGGTCAGTCATGCCGGTGGGACGCGGCGGGGAGGCGGAGGGCGCACAGGGGTGAGGGCCGCGGTCGCGCCATCGCGTGCGAGACCGGCACGGCGCCGCTCACCCGTTCAGCTCCCGGACCAGCGCCCCATGCAGCATCACCACCTCGGGGCTGGCCTGCAGCGCCTCACGGTACTGGACGTGAAAGTCGTCGGTCTCGCCGGTGGGGGCCACGAGGGCGCGGAGTTCGTCCACGAGGAGGCGGCCATCGGCGGGGGTGAGGGGCTCGTCCTGCTCCAGCCGCTCGTCGAACTGGACGATGAGCTGGGCCATGGGCCGGAGCCACGCGAACCAGGGGTCGTGCGCCGCCAGCTGGAGCAGGGCGAAGCCGTCGTCCACCCGGCCGTGCAGGCGCTCGTAGCGGCGGCGCTCGTTCTGGAGCAGCGCCTGGTGCACCCGCATCAGGTGGACGCGGAGGCGGTCGAGGTGGTCGAGGTCGGTCGGGTCGGTCGGGGCGGTCATCGGGTCGGTGCGGTTGATCCGGGACGGTGTGTGCTGCAATCTACCGGGGAGACGAGGCGGCGGGAGACGCCGTGACGAGCCTGCCCGAATCTGGCACGGCTCGTGCACCGGCCCCCGGCACGCCCCCGCGCCGTTTCAGGTTGTGCCCTGCGACACGAGGATACCCGTCCGCATGCAGTTCCTCGACCTCGACGAATGCCAGGAATGGTCCGTGGCCCACGGCTACGGGCTCCGGCGTGACCTCCCGCTCCCCGAGGAGCGCGGCGTGGTCCGCGTCACCATCCGGATGCCCAAGGAGGATCCGCCGAGCCGGGCGGTGGCGGCGGCGCTCCAGCGGGCCCTGGGGACGTGGGACGAGATGCTGGTGTGGGTGACGCAGACCTGGGTCTACCGCCACCGCGAGGAGACGTACGACATCGACAGCGCTCTCGAGCTGGCGGGCGAGGAGCGGGAACGGGACGAGCTCTTTGGCCACCTGCTCACTCCCGAGGACGTGCTGACCTTCCGGCGCATCCTCCTGGCCGCGTGCGACATCCCCTGGTTCGCCTACTTCCTCCCCGCCCATGCCGACGAGCGGGTGCCGCTCCGCTGGGCTCGCCTCACCTGGGACGGCTACGTCCGGGTGACGAGCTCGGTGCCGGACGGCGTCGACGAGTTCGCGGCGGACATGCGGAAGCTCGGCTACACGCCGGTGTACGGGCGGCGGGGCGACGCGGGGCCGTGGGCCGTGGAGGGCGACACCCCCGGCGCCTGACCGGCGGACACCCTATCTTGGGGGAAGACACGCAGGCCACGGCGGTCTTCCCTCCCACCCCACCCCGCATGACCCTCGAGACCCTCCGCGCCGGCCATCGCGACTCGGTCCTTGCCTTTGCGCGCACCGCGGCGGCGCTGCCGGAGGCGGCGTGGCCCGCTGCCACGGCGCCAGGCAGGTGGAGCCCCGAGGAGATCACGCAGCATCTCTGGCTCACCTACACCATTGCGCTCAGCGAGCTCGCGCCCCACCCGGGCGGGCCGCGCCACCGCATCCGCCCGCGGGTGCCGCGCCTCATGCAGCCGCTCCTCCGCCTTTCGGTGATGCGGCGCATCATCCGCGACGGTCGGTTCCCCGAGGGCGCCCGGGCTCCATCCGAGCTCCGTCCCACGGCCGGCCCGGCGGCGGCGAGCACGCCGCTCACCGCCGTGCGCGGGGACGCGCTCTCCTCGCTCACCGCGCGTGCCGCGCAGGTCGAGGAGCTGCTGGCCGCCCACCCCGGGGCGCGGCTCAGCCATCACATCTTCGGCCGCATCGGCCGGGACGATGCGCTGCGGCTGCTGGCCGTCCACAACGCGCATCACCAGCGGCAGCTGTCGTCCCCGGCGTGAGTCGCGCGCCCGCGTCGGTGTCCCGCCGCCTCACCACCGCCACCCTGCGGCAGGCCGCCCACGAGCTGGCCCGGCGCGACCGGGACCTGGCCCGCATCCTCGCCGCGCACGGCCCGCCGCCCATGTGGGGCCGCCCGACGGGCTTCGCCACGCTGGTGCACATCATCCTCGAGCAGCAGGTGTCGCTGGCGGGCGCCCGCACCATGAACCGCCGCCTGCGCGAGCACCTGGGCGAGATCACGCCGGCCACGGTGACGCGCTGCCGCGAGTCCGGCCTCCGCGCCTTTGGCCTGACTCGGCAGAAGGCGCGCTACGTGCACGCGCTGGCGGTGGCGGTGCGGGATGGGCACCTGGACCTGGGGCGGGTGGCGCGGATGCCGGACCACGAGGCGCACCAGGCGCTGCTCGCGCTGCCGGGGATCGGGCCGTGGAGCGTCGCCATCTACCAGCTCATGGCGCTCCGCCGCCCCGACATCTGGCCGGATGGCGACCTGGCGCTTGCGATGGCGATGGCCCGGGTGAAGGGGCTGGGGCACGTGCCGGGGCGGCTGGAGCAGCAGGCGATCGCGGCGGCGTGGGCGCCGTGGCGGAGCGTGGGGGCGCGGATGCTGTGGCAGCAGTATCTCGCGGAGCGACGACCCGCGTAACGCCGCGTCGTCGAATCCGCGTCCCAATCTCCGCATGGGCGGCCAGCCGCGTCTCCCCGCGCCCTTACTCGAGATCGAGAGGGGTGAGTCCGCGACTCACTTGATGACGCTGGTCCGGGTGGGTTTGAGGAGGGCCGGCCATGGCCGGCCCCTACGAATCTGATCTTATATGCCCTGCTCGTCGGCGGTCGGGCCGTAGCTCGAGGGGAGGGGGACGTCGAGCAGGCGGAGGTAGACGCCGAGTTGGGCGCGGTGGTGGACCAGGTGGTTCATCACGAAGCTCCGGTAGACGGCGGCGCGCGGCTGGGTCATGATCACGCGCGGGCCCATCTTGAGCGACCAGTTCACGCCGAAGTCCTTGTCCTCCGCGGCGGCGAGCGCGGCCTGCGCTTCCTTCACTCCCTTGTCGAACAGCGCCACCATCTCGGCCGAGCCTTGCCGAGGATCAGCGGCTTCCACCTCCTGGCCAGCGGGCGGGGGCGAGGTCGAGCTCGGTCTGGCGTGAGCGTGTTCGTGGCCCAGCCCGGGACCTCCGCGAGGTGGCTCGCGAGCGTACCGAGGGCATGGACTTGGGGTGCGGGCGCCAGTCGTTCTTGCCGCTGGGGACGCGCTCGAGGAGGTTCCGGGTGACGGACATCTCGTAATGGAACTCGGGCAGCAGGGCGTCGCGGATGGCCATCGGGAGACCCAGCTCTGGGGGGGGGAGGTGGGCCGGTTCGCGACTGGCACGGGCCCGCATTCTGTGCAGGTCGCCGTGGGGCCCGGAGGTTGCCCCGGCGGGGGACGGCCGGCGGCACGGCCTGGGCCCGGGCCGGGGGCCGGGGGGGGGGGCGGGCGCCGGGGGGGGGGGGGACCCCCGCCGCCCGGGGGGGGGGGGGGCGGAGTGTGCTCCCCACCGGGACCGTGGGGCCCAGTGTTCTCGGCCACTCGGGCTGGGGATCGAGTTGCCGGAGCGGCGCTCCGGCACCACGGGGCTGGGCCCTGTCGAGCAGGCCGCCGTGGGGCAGTGTTACTCCGGCCAGGCTTTGGGATCGGTTGCCGACGCTCCGGTCCCGGCTACCAGGACCAACGAGGGTTCACATGCGCAGGCTGCTCGTGCTGGCCGTCCTCATCCTCGCCGCCTGCGGCGGTCCCGGCTACGACGTGATCATCCGCCACGGCACCGTCTATGACGGCTCCGGCCAGCCCGGGGTGGTGGCGGATGTCGGGATCCGCGGGGACAGCATCGTGGCCGTCGGCGACCTCTCCGGGGCGAAGGGGAAGGAAGAGGTGGACGCCACGGGACTCGCCGTGGCGCCGGGCTTCATCAACATGCTGAGCTGGGCGCCGGAGGCGCTGCTCATTGACGGGCGCTCGCAGAGCGACCTGCGACAGGGCGTCACCCTGGAGGTGTTCGGCGAGGGCGCGTCCATGGGTCTCTGGTCGGACAGCATGAAGGCCGAAGCGAAAGCCTCGCAGGGCGCCATCCGCTACGACCTCACCTGGACCACCCTCGGCCAGTATCTCGACACGGTGGTGAAGAAAGGCATCGCCACCAACGTGGCGTCGTTCGTCGGCGCGGCCACGGTGCGGCAGCACGTGCTGGGCCACGCGGCGCGGGCCGCGACGCCGGAGGAGCTGGCGCAGATGGTGGCGCTGGTGCGCCAGGCCATGGGCGAGGGTGCGCTCGGCGTGGGCTCGTCGCTGATCTATGAGCCGGGGATGTTCGCCACGACGGACGAGCTGGTGGCGCTCGCGGCGGCCGCGGGCGACTCGGGCGGGATGTACATCTCCCACATCCGGAACGAGAACGACAGCCTGCTCGACGCCGCAGCCGAGTTCCTGGACATCGTGCGGCGCTCGGGGGCGCGCGGGGAGGTGTATCACCTCAAGGCCGCGGGGCGCGACAACTGGGACAAGCTCGACAGCCTGCTGGCGCTGCTCGAGGCGGCGCGGGCGGAGGGGCTCAAAGTCACCGCCGACATGTACAGCTACCCGGCCAGCAGCACCGGGCTCGACGCCATCATGCCCGGCTGGGTGCGGGAGGGCGGCTACGAGGCGTGGCGCGCGCGGCTCCTCAACCCGGCGGACCGGCGCAAGCTGCTGGCGTACTGGCGCGAGCGCGGCGGCGCCTTCCGCGGGCCGGGCGGCCCCGAAGGCGTGCTGCTGGTGGACTTCAAGAACGACTCGCTCCGGAAGTACACCGGCAAGCGGCTCAGCGAGGTGGCGGCGCTCCGCGGCACGAGCCCCGAGGAGACGGCGATGGACCTGGTAGCGCAGGACGGGAGCCGGGTGGGGTGCGTGTACTTCACGATGCTCGAGGACAACCTGCGGAAGGAAGTGGTGCTGCCGTGGATGGCGTTCTCGTCGGACGCGTCGTCCATTGCGCCGGAAGGGGTGTTCCTCAAGTCCAACCCGCACCCGCGCACCTACGGCAGCTTTGCGCGCGTCCTGGCCAAGTACGTGCGGGAGGAGAAGCTGGTCCCGCTCGAGGAGGCGATCCGTCGGCTGTCGGCGTTCCCGGCCGAGAACCTGGGGCTGGCGCGGCGGGGGCGGCTGGTGCCGGGGTACTTCGCGGACGTGGTGGTCTTCGACCCGGCGACGATCCAGGACCACGCGACGTTCGATGCGCCGCATCAGTACGCCACGGGGGTGAAGCAGGTCTTCGTCAACGGCACCCGCGTGATCCGGGACGGGGAGCACACCGGGGCGATGCCGGGCCGCGTCGTCCGCCGGGCCCGCACCGGCCGCTAACCCTCCCCGATCTCCCCACCCACGATCCCCTCCCCCCGCCGTCCGTAGCGGCCGGATATATCCGGCCGCGCTCGCGAAGCGAGCGATTTTCGCGCGAGCGATCGTCGCGTACGTCTTCGCGAGCGATCGTCGCGTTCGTCTTCACGAGCGAGCGTCGCGTTCGTCTTCACGAGCGAGCGTCGCGTTCGTCTTCGCGAGCGAGCGTCGCGTTCGTCTTCGCGCGCCAGCGTCGCGTTCGTCTTGACGAGCGAGCGTCGCGTTCGTCTTCGCGAGCGAGCGTCGCGTTCGTCTTCACGAGCGAGCGTCGCGTTCGTCTTCGCGAGCGAGCGTCGCGTTCGTCTTCGCGAGCGAGCGTCGCGTTCGTCTTCGCGAGCGAGCGTCGCGTACGTCTTCGCGAGCGATCGTCGCGAACGTCTCGCGCGATCGTCGCGTTCGTCTTCGCGACGCTGGGGCGGCCGGATATATCCGGCCGCTACGGACGTGGGGGCGGAGGGGATCGTGGGTGGGGAGGGGATCGGGGGGGGGGGTCGGGGGAGAGGGGGGTGGGGCGGGGCTCAACGACCTTGCCGCCTTGGCCGTAAGGGGTAAGTTCAGCGCCTCCTGCCGTACCACGGACTCCCACAAGGACCTGCATGCTTTCCCGGCACCTCTTCCGGGCCACCGCCTTGGGCGCGGCCCTGCTCCTCCCGGCCTGCGCTAAGCCAGCCCGCCGGCTCCACGCCCGCCCCGAAGCCCGCCGCGGGCGCCCAGGCGGCCGCCGCCCCCGGTGGCCGCGCCGACAGCACCCAGCGCGCCCCCAAGCCCAAGATCAAGGCCTTCAAGGACCTGATCACCGACCGCGCCAAGGCCGACAGCGGCCTCTTCGTGGTCTACACCCAGGGCGACAGCACGCTGTTCTCGATCCCGAACGGGATGCTGGGCCGCGAGATGCTGCTGGTGAGCCGGATCGCGCGGACGGCCACCAACATCGGCTACGGCGGCGAGGAGACCAACGAGAGCGTGGTGCGCTGGGAGCGCCAGGGCGACCGGATCCTGCTCCGCACCGTGAGCTACCTCAACGTGGCCGACTCGACGCTGCCGATCTCCAAGGCCGTCCGCGCCGCCAACTTCGAGCCGATCATCGCGAGCCTGCCGATCGCCGCCTACAACGGCGACACCACGGCCGTGATCGTGGACGTCACCAAGTTCTACGCCAGCGACGTGACCCTCCTCGGCCTCCAGCGCGGCCGCAAGGAGCAGTACCAGGTGCGGCGGCTCGACGACAGCCGCTCGTTCATCTCGAGCGCCCGGAGCTACCCGACCAACATCGAGGTGCGCTCGGTGCTCACCTACGACGCGGGCTGGCCGCCCAGCAACCAGGAGACGGGCACCATCACCCTCGAGATGGCGCACTCGATGGTGCTCCCTGCAGCGGTGCCGATGCAGGCGCGGCTGTACGACGAGCGGGTAGGCTTCTTCCGCCTGGACCAGGTGGACTACGGCCGCGACGTGCAGCGCGGAGACGCGGCGCTACATCACCCGCTGGCGGCTCGAGCCCAAGGACACGGCGGCGTTCCTGCGGGGCGAGCTGGTGGAGCCCATCAAGCCGATCGTCTACTACATTGACCCCGCCACGCCCATGAAGTGGCGGCCCTTCCTCAAGCAGGGTGTCGAGGACTGGAACCGCGCGTTCGCGGAGGCGGGGTTCAAGAACGCGATCATCGCGAAGGACCCGCCGACGGCGGAGGAAGATCCGGAGTTCTCGCCGGAAGACGCGCGCTACTCGGTGATCCGCTACTTCCCCTCGGACATCGAGAACGCGTACGGGCCGAGCGTGGTGGACCCGCGGAGCGGCGAGATCCTCGAGAGCGACATCGGGTGGTACCACAACGTCATGAACCTCCTCCGGAACTGGTACCTGATCCAGACGGCGGCGGTGAACCCGGCGGCGCGCGGGGTGCAGTTTGCCGACAGCATCATGGGACAGCTGATCCGCTTCGTGTCGGCGCACGAGGTGGGGCACACGCTGGGCCTGCCGCACAACATGAAGGCGTCGAGCAGCTACCCGACCGACAGCCTCCGCTCCGCCCGCTTCACGCAGGCCATGGGCACGGCGCCGTCCATCATGGACTACGCCCGCTTCAACTACGTGGCCCAGCCGGGCGACACCGGCGTGGCGCTGATGCCCAACATCGGGATCTACGACAAGTACGCGGTCCGCTGGGGCTACCGCCCGATCCCCGCGGCCACGACGCCGGACGCCGAGGAGGCCACGCTCTACCAGTGGATCCTGGCGCACGCGGACGACAAGATGTACCGCTTCGGCGATCCCAGCAGCATTGACCCGACGAGCCAGACCGAGGACCTCTCGGACGACGGCATCAAGGCCGGCACCTACGGCATCGCCAACCTGAAGCGGATCCTGCCGCAGCTGCCCACCTATGCGTTCGAGGCGGGGCAGCCGTACAGCCAGCTGCAGGAGCTCTACTTGCAGGTGCTGACGCAGTGGGGTCGCTACATGGGCCACGTCACCACCATCGTGGGCGGCGTGGAATGGACCCGTCGGGCGCAGGGGCAGCCGGGGGCGCCGTACACGATCGTGCCCAAGGCGCGGCAGCAGGCGGCGGTGCAGTTCCTGGCGGCGGAGGCGTTCGCGACGCCGACGTGGATGATCAACCGCGACATTCTCTCGCGCATCGAGCACGCGGGCACGGTGGAGCGGATCCGCGCGCGGCAGGTGGGCGTGCTCAACAACCTGCTCGAGCCGCGGCGGCTGCAGCGGCTCGTCGAGTCGCAGGCCACGCTCGGCGCCGACGGCTATTCGATCGGCGACCTGTTCGGCGACGTGCACCGCGCCGTCTGGGGCGAGCTCAAGGCGGGGAAGGCGATTGATCCGTACCGCCGGAACCTGCAGCGCGGGCACCTGGAGCGGCTCAAGTACCTGATGAAGGAAGAGCTGCCGCCGATCCCGGCGGAGTTTGCGCGGTTCGTGACGGTCACCGGGGTGACGGTGGCGCAGTCGGACATCCGCGCCTTTGCGCGGGGCGAGCTCGAGGACATCAAGCGCGAGGCCGCGGCGGCCGCGGCGACGAGCACGGACCGGGCGACGCGGCTTCACCTCAGGGATGTGGTGGCGCGGGTGGATATGATCCTCGATCCGGAGGACTAGGCCGCAGGGCGTGCTGAATGGCACGGGAGCATGGAAGAGCCGGCCTTGGCCGGCTCTTCTTGTTTCTCAGGGGTGGCCGTGGGGCCGGAGTGTTACTCCGGCCACTCGGGCTTGGGGATCGAGTTGCCGGAGCGGCGCTCCGGCACCACGGGGGCTTGGGAGCACCGGTCTGAGCAGGGCGCCGTGGGGCCGGAGCGTTGCTCCGGCCACTCGGGCTCAGGGATCGAGTTGCCGGAGCGGCGCTCCGGCACCACGGGGCTTGGGAGCACCGGTCTGAGCAGGGCGCCGTGGGGCCGGAGCGTTGCTCCGGCCGCTGGGACTTCAGGATCGAGTTGCCGGAGCGGCGCTCCGGCACCACGGGGGCTTGGGAGCACCTGTCTGAGCAGGTCGCCGTGGGGCCGGAGCGTTGCTCGGCCACTCGGGCTTTGGGATCGAGTTGCCGGAGCGGCGCTCCGGCACCACGGGGCTTGGGAGCACCGGTCTGAGCAGGGCGCCGTGGGGCCGGAGCGTTGCTCCGGCCACTGGGACTTGGGGATCGAGTTGCCGGAGCGGCGCTCCGGCACCACGGGGCTTGGGAGCACCGGTTCTGAGCAGGGCGCCGTGGGGCCGGAGCGTTGCTCCGGCCACTCGGGAGCTGGGATCGAGTTGCCGGAGCGGCGCTCCGGCACCACGGGGCTTGGGAGCACCGGTCTGAGCAGGGCGCCGTGGGGCCGGAGCGTTGCTCCGGCCACTCGGGCTTGGGGATCGAGTTGCCGGAGCGGCGCTCCGGCACCACGGGGGCTTGGGAGCACCGGTCTGAGCAGGGCGCCGTGGGGCCGGAGTGTTACTCCGGCCACTCGGGCTTTGGGATCGAGTTGCCGGAGCGGCGCTCCGGCACCACGGGGCTTGGGAGCACCGGTCTGAGCAGGGCGCCGTGGGGCCGGAGCGTTGCTCCGGCCACTCGGGCTTGGGGATCGAGTTGCCGGAGCGGCGCTCCGGCACCACGGGGGCTTGGGAGCACCGGTCTGAGCAGGGCGCCGTGGGGCCGGAGTGTTACTCCGGCCACTCGGGCTTGGGGATCGAGTTGCCGGAGCGGCGCTCCGGCACCACGGGGGCTTGGGAGCACCGGTCTGAGCAGGGCGCCGTGGGGCCGGAGCGTTGCTCCGGCCACTCGGGCTTGGGGATCGAGTTGCCGGAGCGGCGCTCCGGCACCACGGGGGCCTGGGAGCAGCTGTCTGAGCAGGTCGCCGTGGGGCCGGAGTGTTACTCCGGCCGCTCGGGCTTTGGGATCGAGTTGCCGGAGCGGCGCTCCGGCACCACGGGGGCTTGGGAGCACCTGCCTGAGCAGGGCGCCGTGGGGCCGGAGCGTTGCTCCGGCCACTCGGGTCTGGGGATCGAGTTGCCGGAGCGGCGCTCCGGCACCACGGGGGCTTGGGAGCCCCTGTGGGGCTCGGGGCGCTGGACGCCCGGCTCAGGGTGCGTCCGGCGCGGCGGCGCGGCGGGCCTGGCGGCGTTCGCGGCGGAGGGTGGTGCCGGGCCAGGGGATGTTGCGGACGGATTGCCAGGCGGCCCAGGCGGCGGGGTCGTCCTGGAAGCGGAGGCGGTAGAGGGCGTCCAGCTGGCGGAGGACGGCCACGGTGGCCGCGGCCGCCTGGCGGTAGGCCACGCGGAGCTCGGCGGCCTCGAAGCGGGCGCGGCGGATGGTCTCCACGCCCTCGCTGAACTGCGCCAGCAGCGTCTCGAGGCTCGCCGGGAGGGTCGGCGGCATGCCCTCCGCGAGCAGCTCCGCCTCGGCCCCGCGCACCTCGTCGAGGAGGTTGCCGACGGTGGCGATGAACACGATCCGGCTCCGCCCGTCCTTCTTCCGGACATGGAACTGCCGCGCCCGGGCCGGGTCCGCGGCCCACGCCGCGTCCGCCAGGACGGCGACGGCCGGCAGGTAGGCCTGCCGGAGCGCCTGCCCCGCCTCCTGCTCCAGCCGCTGGCCCGCCACCTTCCGCGCCTCGATCTCCACCTCCGCCTGCGTCAGGGCGACGAACGCTTCCGCGCGCGCCACGAGCCGAGCCTCGATGGCGCGGACGTTGGGCTCGGGCGAGGGGTGCTGCACCACGAAGTTCGCCGCGCCGCTCGCCGTGCCGAGGGTCACCCGCTGCACCTTTTTCACCGTGCCTCCCGCGTTCAGGTCCCGGCCTGCACCGTCCAATCAGTGCCAAAGGGGCTTATTGCAGGGTTCATGCCCGGCCAGCACGGGCACCGACCTCGCCAGCGCGGGCCGAGGGAGGGTGTTGTCAGGCAACGACTTGGGAGACCGGTGCCGGCCGCGGGCGAACCGGGAGCCGGTCCGCGGATCCCGCGCTTCCGTGATCGCGCGCGGGCTTGGTGGGGGGTACCAGGGGCGGGGTCGCCAGAATCGGGGTCGCGTGGGGCGGAGGCGAGTCCGGGGTGGGGGGCAACCCGGGTCGCCATCGGGCGCACGCGGCCACCAAAGCGGCGATCGCGGGGCACGTGCGGGGAGACGCGGGGCAGCACTGGGAAAACCGGGGCGGACGGCGGGGCGACGCACACGGCGGTGGCGCAAACCCGGCGGTGCCGGGCGGGAATCACGGGCGGCTCGGCGAAAGCCGGGCCGGTGAGAGCGGGCACCCGGGCGGGCACGTCTGCAGCATGGTGGGGCCCCCGATCCGGTGTAGGTTTGGGGCTGCCTGCCCCTACCCTGGATGGAGCGAGACTGATGAGCCGCATGCGCGCGTTGGTGGTGGTGCTGGGCGCCGCCGCCCTGGCCTGTACCCCGGCCGGCCCGGTCCCGGCGACGGCCGGGGAGGGGGAGTACGTGGTCCGCGTGACCACGGGCGACCGCGAGAACGTCCCCGTGGACTGGGCCATCCTGCCGGACGAGGGCTGGCCCATCCAGGGGCAGCGCGACCGGACGCCGTTCACCACCACGCTGCCGGCGGGCCAGGTGGCGGCGATCTTCCGCACCCGCTCGCGCGAGACGACGCTGGAGCTGACGATCCTCAAGCGGGAAGCGGACGGCTCGCTCCGGCGGCTCACGACGGCGAGCGGCCTGTCGCTCGGCGCGGTGACGGTGGACCCCAAGCGGGGCAAGGCCGAGATCCTGAGCACGGTGGCGGCGGCGGACCTGCGCGCGGGCACGGAGTGAGCGAGAGTGCCGTGGGGCGGCCCTGCCCCAGGTGCCGGGACCCGCTCGGGCGGCTGATCACGGGGCGGGCGTCGGTGGCGGCGTGCCGGACGTGCGGGGCCAAGTGGGTGGAGCGGGCATTCCTGTCTGACATGGCGCTGGCCAGCTCCACGTCGGGGGCGCCGCTGCCGCGGCCCGGCCGAGCCCCGGAGCTCACCGGCTGGCCCGCCTGCCCGCGGGACGCGACGCCGCTGGTGCCGCACCGGTGGGACGGGGTGGCGATCGGGCTCTGTCCCGCGTGCCACGGGGCGCTGGTGGATGCGGAGACGTGGCAGGCGCTGTTCACGCGGCTCGGGCCGGCGACGGCGCGGGCGGCGGCGCGGAACAGCGGGTTCATGCTGGTGGAGGCGGTGCTGGCGGTGCTGGACCTCATGGAGGAATGATGCGGCGCGCGCCCCCGGCCCTCCTGCTGGCCGCCCTGGCCTCGTGCGGCACGCGCGGCGGCGCCGAGGCGGCCCGGGCGGACGTGATTGACACGCTGCAGGCGGAGTTCCTCGACGAGGGGAACGGCTGCGGCTTCGTGCGCGCGGCGCAGGGGGCGGAGCCGCAGGCGCTGGTCACCGACTACGTGCGGCGCGACGCGGCCGGCGGCTTCCTGCAGGGGAGCCGTGGATGGACTCGGCGCTCACCTGCCCCGCCGGCGTGCCGGGCTGGGATGCGAGCACGGTGATCTCGGCGCACGAGGTGGGGACGGCCACGGTGGCGGGGGGCGCACGCCACGGTGCCCGTCGCCCACGGTGCTCGGCGCGCTCTGGGGGAGGGACAGCTTCGTGGTGACGCCGCGGTCGACGCAGGTGGTGTTCGAGCTGGTGCGGACGCCGTGGGGCTGGCGGATCGACGCACCGCAGCTTGGGCCGATGGTGCTGGTGGACTCGCTGCTCGGGCGGGTGGCGCTGCCGGACTCGGTGGTGGGGGTGATCCGGGGGGCGGCGGCGCAGTGAGCGGTGACGATAGGGCGCCTCTCGACGCGGTAGCGTGCCGTCCGCACGCACAACCCACGATACAATCCGTGATGACCTTGGCGAGACGCACCAGTGCAATGCTGCTGGCGGCCACTATGGCGTGCTCGCAGTCCACCACCCGCCGCGGCGAGCTCGCGGCCGTGCTCGACTCGCTGGTGCCGCGGGGCGCGGCGGTGACGTGCCGGGAGCCGGTACCGGGGAGAACGGGGCGGCCCCCGTACCGGCAGTGCCGGCAGGACCGGCCGCTGGTGTTCTTCGATCTTGGGCGGGATGGGGTGGTGCAGACGGTGAGCGAGCAGTGGACCGGGGACAGCGCGGGCGGCGCCCGGGCGCGGGCGGTGCTGGCCGAGGCGGCGGGCCTGGTGCACGACACGAGTTACGCGCTGGCGGAGCAGTGGCGCTGGAGCACGGCGGCGGTGGGGCACACGCTCTATCGCGAGCGGGTGAGTGGGGAATTCCTCCACGTGCGCTGGCTCCTGACGCTGGCGCCGCCCGACGCCCCGGCCGGGGGGCCCTGAGGCGGGCGCTCTTGCCGGATCGGGGAGGGGGCCTAACCAGGTTGAGCCCCGCCCTTCCACCCCAGGTCCTGATGCCGATCACGTACCGGCACGATCCCGACCAGCAGGTGACCTTCAGCACCTGGAGCGGGGCGATCACGGCCGAGGACATCCGGCAGCACTGGGCGGTGCTGCTGTCGGATCCCGGACCCATGCAGGCTCGGCGGAGCGTGGCCGACATCCGGGGAGACGGTGCCCGCGGTGAGCGGGGACGAGCTGATGCGGCTGATCCGGCGCACCCCGGCGCCGCGGCTCGACTGGGGCGGCTGGCGGCTGGCGCTGGTGGTGGTGGCCTCGCCTGCGCAGTACGGGAAGGCTCGGCAGTTCGACGCCATGGCCGACTGGATCGTGAAGACACGCATCTTCGACGACCCCGAGGCGGCGCTCCGGTGGGTGCGGGAACCAGGGTAACAAACGAGCCAAACTCGTTACCTTGGAGCGGAAAATGGCGGCCGGGCGCGGGCGGGGGACGACGCGTGCGGGCCACCGGCACGCACCGGAACGGCCACCCCCTGGCCGATCCTGCATTCGAGGCATATGCCCACCAGCTACTCGATGGATCGCGAGCGGAACGTGGTGCTGGAGGTGTGGACGGGCCACGTGACGGCGGCGGACGTGGCGACCACCTGGCGCCGGATGGCGGCGGACGCCGATGTGAACGCCTGCCGGCGGCTCATCTGCGACGTGCGCGGGGCCACGATGGACCTCACCCCTGCGGACTTCGGCGAGCTGGTGCACGGGATCCTGGCCCCGGCCATCGGGAGCCAGCCGTGGCACTCGGCGATCGTGGTGGGGTCGCCGGTGCAGTATGGGAAGACCCGGCAGTTCGACGCGTTTGCGCAGGTGATCATGACCGACGCGATCTTCGAGCGGATGGAGGACGCGCTGGCGTGGCTCGACAGCCGGACCCCCGGGAACCGCTTCGACACCCCCGCCTGAGCGCGTGAGTTGCGGGCCCGGCGCCGGCCCGTAGGTTCCCCAGAGGCCCCTCTGCGGGAGTCGCAGCCCCGATGCGCCACACCCCCCTGCCCCTCCTCCTGTCCCTGCTGCTCGCCGCCTGCGGCGGGCACGCGCCTGCTGGTCCCGCCCCGACCCCGATGAACACGGCGCTCCGCGCCGAGCTGGAGCTGCTGGGCCGCGAGGACCAGGCGGCGCGGGAGGGGTTCGGGGCGGCGGCGGCCGGGAACGACACCGCCTACATGCGGCGGCTGCTGCGCGGCGACTCGGCGCGAGTGGCGCGGCTCAAGCAGATCGTGGGGACGCACGGGTGGCCGGGGAAGAGCCTGGTGGGCGAGGAGGCGGCGGGCGCGGCGTGGCTCATCCTGCAGCACACCGACGATGTGGCGTGGCAGGCGTCGATGCTGCCGGTGCTGCTGGACGAGGCGAAGGCGGGGGAGGTGAAGCTGTCGGAGGTGGCGCTGCTCACGGACCGGGTGCTGGTGCGGCAGGGGAAGCCGCAGCGGTACGGGAACTCGTTCTCCGTCCGGGACGGGCGGCTGGTGGCGGACCCGATCGAGGACCTGGCGGGGCTCGAGGGGCGGCGGCGGGAGATGGGGTTGCCGACGATGCGGGAGTATGTGAAGGGGCTTGGGGAGGCGTTCAAGTTGCCGGTGGAGTGGCCGCCGCGGGGGCTGGGGGGCGGGGCCCGTGGAGTGAGGCGCGGGGTTGCCGGGATGGCGGCGGGCGAGGGGCCGATCGGGGGTGCGCCGGGGTGGTGCTCATGGAGGAGGGCGGTCGCGTTGTGGAGTTGGGGTTTTCGCGTAGCTTGGATGAGGCGGCTTCTCGTCCCTACTCCCTTGCAGCCTAACTCTGGGGGGCTTGGTGGTTCTCACGGGCTCCCGGTGCGGGGTGGGTTGGGAGGTGAGGGTGAGCGATTCCACTGAAGTATCCACTAGGCCGACGTGCACAAACATTTGTGGCCGCTTGCGGCATCTTGGGCACTGCTCCGCAATCAACTCTGGCTCAAGCCAAGAGCGAAACCGGCACTCGCCGTCGCTCGGCGAGCCATGGAGCGGCTTACTTTAGGGCGCGCTCCATGGACCTATCACTAGGACTCTCCGGCCCGGCCACTTTGCTTGATCACCGTTTTTGATACCGACGAGGCACTCGCACGGTTCGAAGCCTCGTCGCTCGCCGACTCCTTACCCCGCGACTTTCGGAGGCAGTTGAGCGAACATGGCTACCCGCCAGAGGCGGCGGCGGGCGCCGAGGTGGCTCCATTCCACGAGACCATCCTGCGGCAAGGTGGCTACGGGGCGTATTTCCGCTAGCCGTAGAGCCACTGACCCCGATGGCTTCGTGGCGTAGGCGCGGCCTAACTAGGGCTTGCAGCTGACAGGGCCGGATGCGGCGAGCTCCGTCGTGGGCGACCCGACGGTGTACTATAAGGAACGTTTGTGAGTGATCGGCTGCGGGGGTCTGCCCTGCAGCTGAACCCCAGAGCCGTTAGGCTGCACTACTTCGAGGAGGCGACCGGCGCTGTGTCCCCACACCCTGAGTTGCGAGACGACCAAGCCATCCTTCTAGTCGGCACGGCTGGCGACTGGACAATCGGAGATGTACAGCGCTTCCTCAGCCTTTTCGACCACGCGTACGGCACTTTGCTGGCGGTGTACCTCGCTGGCCGCCGTATTGCGGCTGCCGGGGACGCAGTGCGATGGGGTCCGGGAGCTCTTGCCGACTATGTTGCCCGCACGGCGCCCTCTGCGTCGATTCCCCTTGAGCCATGGCAGCCCCAACCCGAGCCAGCGCCGGTCGGTGTGTCTTCACTCGACCTCCCGTTTGGGCCAGAAATCAGATACCTGAGATTCCTTTACAGCGCTCGTTACGAGCTCGCTCCGGAGGCCGAGCCACGAATTCTCACATGGCATATGGCCTCGCCTGGCTCGATCCAGTTGGTCGGACTCGGAGACATTATTCTGCAGATTCGCGAGCTAATCAAAGACCTTCGCTACAGGAATCGGCAAGAGCAGGAAGTGGGTGATTTGGAGATCGCCCGGAAGCGCCTTGAGCTCCAGCACACGGTCCTCTCGGCCCCGGTTGCCGACTATGTGACCGCCGAGGTCATACACGACGCCAAGGCCATTCGTGACCTTGAAACCCGCCGCCGACTAATTGTTGGCGACACTTTGGCAAGTGTCTCGGCCGAGATAATGGCAACGTTGGATAAGCACTCGTCACAGTGGAAGGAGGCCGATTCGATTCGTGCCCTGCTTAAGCGGTTCGGCAAGCAGAAGCTTCCTGGTGCGCGCAGGACCCTCAACACCATGGCTGAGCAGTTGAGGGAGCTTTGGATGGATAGCAAGATTCCCGACGAGCAGTACCAAACGCTACCGCGTCGGTTCGACGACTTGTACTACGCGAAGGTCCGTGCAGCCTAACCACCGCATGCAGCAGCGAGGGCGCGGCCGTCAGTTATCGCAGGCCGGCACGGTTCGCCGTCGCGGCCTAGCTCTCCCAGACCCGCGCCGCGCCCTGCAGCTGATGCGGGGTCGTTAGCCTGCACTCCAACCATCGCGCCGATGACCTTCACGCCGCTCCCCCAAGGGAGTGCCCAGGCAACCGAGGATCATCAGAGCCTGGTGGCCGTAATCCCGGCCAAGCGCTGGGGCCCCCTGCAGGCGTTCCTCATCGTCTGGCTCCTGTGCTGGAGCGCCGGGGAGGCCTTTGTCCTGTACCTCCTGCTCGAGAACCCGCGAGCCGGCACATTCACGCTCGTCGTGGCGGGCATCCTGCTCGTCTTCACGCTCGGGGGCGGCCATGCCCTCTTCCGCCTCCTCTGGATGCACTACGGCCGCGAGATCCTCCGGCTGGAGCGCTCCGGCCTCTCGCTGCGTCGCGAACTCTTTGGGGTTGGGCGTACGCGCACCTACCCGCGCGAGCGGCTTCGGGAGCTCCGGGTGGACCCGTGGTCCAGCGACCTCATGTTCCTTCCATATGCCCCGGGGGAGCGCCGGGAGCCCACGGATGGAGCGCTGGCCTTCGGACACGGACGGCACGCCGTGCGATTTGGCGGAGGGCTGACGGACTCCGACGCTACGACGCTGCGTTGGCGGCTGCTTGCTCGGCGAGCGCGAGAGTGGGCTAACTAGGGCTTGCAGCTGACAGGGCCGGATGTGGTGGGCTCCGGCGCAGGCGGCCGGACGGTGTACTATAAGGAACGTTTGTTCGTGTTGGGCTGCGGGAGATGCCCTGCAGCTGAACCCCCGAGCCGTTAGACGCGCTAGAAGCTACATGCGAGAGCAGACAACCTACGCCCAAACACCGTCTAGGCCCGTCGCCAGTGTCTTCGGAGAGGTATCCGCGGACTTCGGTTTGGCAGCTAAGCGTCTAAGTGAGTGGGGTATTAGGGCGCCGACCCCTTCACGACTAGACGCGATCCAGCAAGCATCCACTGCCATTGCGACTTCCGGGCGACTGCCGAGAGGCTGCCGAGCTTCGGCGCACGGCTAACGCCCTCCTGGATGCCCTGGATTTTATTGACATCGCGGCATATCTCCCAGCCGATCGAGTCGCAAGCATCCGCAGGGACTTGGAGCGAGCCTTAGAGGGAACCTTAGACCACTCCGAAGAGGATCGCCCCTACCTTCAGCTACAGTCGCAACACCTAATCGGCGCCGCACTCAACCGCGGCGGCGCTCTACCCCTGCACCCAAGCCAAATCTCTGGCGAGAGAGCCAAAGCACCCGATTACCTGGTCGAGAACGGAATAGCTCTATACGGCGTCGAGGTGAAGCGCCCCGGCACCCGCAAGGCGGCTCTTGGGCGATTGGACGATGCGAGAGACCAGCTTGAGGCCTATGAGGTTCACGGGGCGGTTGTACTCGACATTACGGACTGCATCAGCTACTTACCTCCCGAGCCGTTTGTGCAAGAGGCTAACGCAATCGCAGATGAGCTGTATGCCCGGATATGGCGAGGTGGCTCCCAGGGCCATGAACCCGGCTACTCTCGCATCATTCTGCTTATGACTCTCGCCCGAGGCACCTACAAAGAGCCTGGGACGGACGATACCGGCATTAGCATTCTGAATGTCACCACCGGCGCAACCTTTGCTCGCGCCGAGGGCACGATTCTGGAACGCCATGCACGTTGGCTTCGTGAGATCCTGCAGGCTGGCCTCGCTGCCCTTGGATACACGTCCCTTGAGCGAGCGCGTTCAGCCCTCCTCCCAAGGTTCAGCACCGTTGCGCCACCTGGCGTACCAAAGCGCGTCTAACCACCGCATGAAGCTGACGTCCTCGGCCATCGGTTGGTGGGCGCCCACAGGCGCCCGGCCGTCGGCGGGTCGGCTTGCGCCGACCCGCCTCGGGGCGCAGCTTATGCGGGGTCGTTAGCCATCCATGCCCCCTTCACGTTGGCGCTCCGGCACGCCCATCCGCTGGCCGCTCCTTTCCTGCCTTCTGATGCTCGCCGCCTGCGCCCCGACGCTCGCCGGCCCGGATGGCTTTCCGCTCTCGCCCGCCGAGCAGGCCGCCTTGCGCCCCCTGCTCGCCGCGCACCCCGGCGCCCGGCTGGCCCGGCGGGCGGACCACACGGCGCCGCTGCTCGCCGAGTATCTCGCCGACCATCCCGGCTTCCATCCCTACTTCTCCCGCGCCGACGTGGACCAGAGCGGCCGGCCCGACCTGCTGGTCGCCCTGGTGGCCCGCGGCACGCTTGGCCCCGAGTTCACGCTGTACTTTTTCCGGGACTCCGCCGCCGGCTTCGGGGCGCCCGTGCGCCTCGGCCAACCCCTGCCCTTCGCGGACAGCGCCATCCTGCCGGGCGAGGGCGGCCTCTATCTCGGGCCGCTGGAGAGCGATGCGGGGTTCTTCTTCACCTGGAATCCCGTCACGGGCCGACTCGAGGAAGTTCGCGACAGCACGTCCTAGCCCTGCGCATCTCGCGGATGGCTGACACCGGCCTGCCGCTGACGGGGCCGGTCGGGGCGGGTGCCGCGGCCGGCCGTCTTGCGTCGCGGAGGTGAGGGGAGGACGGGCCCGGGGTCCGCACAGCGGAGCTCGCTGATTTCTCCAATTACAAGTTGGCTAAGGCATTCCTTCGCTGGGCGCGGACACACCAAGCATCGGACTTGAGCGCAGACGAGCGTAGCCACTGGGCCGCTTCGGTCGGAGCGGTCAACAATGCCTTGAGGTGAGCCTCCTTGGGCGAATTGAAGCCGGCACGCCCCTCGTTGTCTAACAGCAGCATGCAGCGGACGACGCTTCCTTCCGCCGCTGATGCTCGGCGCTTGGCGCCCTCATTGACTCGGTCGCTCGCGTTGTTGTGTACCCGCGCGAGTGGAAATGGAGTGGTCGCCTGGGCGGCAACTCGTAGATTGGCCTCACGTCCCCGCGCCGCGCGAGTCGCGATGCACCCGGCCACTCTCGCCCCACTCCGCCGTGGGCCTCCCCCATCTAGATCGCGCCGAACTCTCACCGGCGAAGCTGCGCGACTATCTGCTGGATCCCGAGCACCCGGTGGGCTAGGCCAAGGCCCGCTTCTTCGCCGGACTCGGATTCCGGCGCGACCGCTGGGCCGAGCTTCACTTTGCGCTGCTGCTGCACGCCGCCGAGGGGGAGGCCACCATGGAGCCCGTGGGCCGCTACGGGCAGAAGGTCGTCATTCGTGGTAGAATTCGTGGTCCGGAGGGCGCCACCGCGGCCCTCCGCGCCGTCTGGATCCAGCCGCACGGGGATGTCGGCCCCCGCTTCGTGACCGCCTACCCGGAGGAGCGCTCATGACCCCCGCCTTCCACGAACTCGACACCGTCGTGCTGACCCGCGACCTCCCGGAAGCCGGCCTCCAGACCGGCGACCTCGGCGCCATCGTGCATGTGCACGCACCGGATCGGTTCGAGGTGGAGTTCGTCACGGCCGCAGGGCGCACCGAGGCGCTGCTCACCCTGACCGAGCAGGACATCCGCCCAGTCTCCCGGGAACGATCTTCTTGCTGTACGCCCCACCACCACCGGCGGGAAAGCGGATTAGCGACCGACGGCCTGGCGGTGGGGCGAGCGGAGCGCGCGCGTTTTCCTCGGTCAGCAGCGCCGCCGACATTCGCTCTCCCTGGAGAGGATCTGGACTGGCAGTTCAAACGAGTGTTCGCCGTCACTCATAGCCACCTCATGCTTACTTTCGGCTCCCTCCGTAGCCAGGACAGCCATTGGAAGGCCGGCTCTATGTCCGGGCCAACGGTACCTATGGCTTTCGGGTCTTTCGCCTGGAGGCCCACGAACACACATGGGTGCCCGTTCCATCGGCATCCGAGAGTGTTCTCGCATCCGAAGGGGACGCCATCGCTCAGGCCGCTCTCCAGTTCCCGCAGCTCGATCCCACCACTTTGCCTACTTTGAGCGGCCTGCGGATAGCGAAGACGCCCCAGGAAGCTCACGAAGAGCTGTCTTGGTAAGCTTTGGTGCGGTTGGTGTCGTAACTGGCGTCGGTCTACTCTACTCAAGGGCCCTGACCATGGGCACGGTCATTCTCACCCTCGGCTGCTTTGGGCCTTGGGTGGTCGATTGGCGGATTCGGTGGAACTGGCTATGGCGGGTCGGATTCCTAGTCGTGACAGCGAACAGCACGGCAAATTCGTCATTCATTGGGTCCAAGACTCGAGGAACCGGTGGCCAATCGAACGCTACTACCGGATCCCCTTGCCAGGGACAAAGCTCATCCAACCGTAGCGGGCTTGCTGCGGAGCGCTTCCACGCCGATCGCGTCGTCTGGCGGTCTGACAACCGGCAGGGCGCGGCCACCGGGTCGCGTCTGGCCAGTACATCCAGCAGGTTGCACCACGCGCGCTGGCAAGCGTGCCGCAACGCTGCAACTGATGCGGGGCGTTTGCGATCCGCGCCAACTTCCTCGCCGGCGGTGGGCGGGCACGGGGGAGGAGTGATGAGACACGGCGGGCGGATGGCCGAGGTGGTCGGTGTGCTGATGGCGCTCGTGGCCGGAGGCGCCGGGAGGTCCGTGGGCAGGGGCCTGGGGCCCGGGGCGGGTCACGTGCAGGTGGCGATCTGGCCGGGCGAGGTGGTGGGTGCGGGCAGCGAGCGGGCGGCGACCGTCGTGGACTCGACGGGGGCGCCGAAGCTGGTGGGTGGGAAGCCGTGGCGGTACGTGGAGCGGGTGGCGGTGGCCACGCTCACGGTCTCGCAGCAAACGGCGGGCGGGACGGGGGCGGCGGTGGTGGTGTTCCCCGGGGGCGGGTACAACATCCTGGCGATCGACCTCGAGGGGACCGAGGCGTGCGACTGGCTCACGAGTCTCGGGATCACCTGCGCGCTGCTCAAGTACCGGGTGCCGTGCGTGAAGACGGGGCCGTACCGGGACTGCCGGACGGCGCTGGCCGATGCGCAGCGGGCGGTGGGACTGCTCCGGGCCGAGGCCGGCCGGTGGGGGATCGATCCGCACCGGATCGGCGTGCTCGGCTTCTCGGCCGGGGGCACATGGTGGCGGCGCTCAGTACGGGGTGGGCGCGGCGGGTGTACCCGCGGGTGGATGCGGCGGACACTGTGAGCTTAAGCCGGACTTCACGATGGCGCTCTACCCCCGGCACCTGGCGGTGCCGGAACGGGGCTTCGTGCTCAACCCCGCGATCCGGGTGACGGCGCGGACGCCGCCGACGCTGCTGGTGCAGGCGGAGGACGACCCGGTGGACCCGGTGGAGAACAGCATCGTGTACCACGCGGCGCTCCGGCGGGCGGGGGTGCCGGTGGAGCTGCACCTGTACGCGTCGGGCGGGCATGCGTTCGGGTTCCGGCAGACGGGGGCGCCGGTCACGGGGTGGCCGGCGGTGGCGGAGGGGTGGCTGCGGGGGATCGGGGTGGCGCCGAAGTAGAGGGGCGAGGAGCGGGCGTCGCATGCGGGTGTACTATTGTGGTACGGTATCCTGCGCCTGGAGGCCAGAAGATGAGTGACCGGCAACGGCAGTGCCCGAAGTGCGGGAGCGGGATGCAGGCAGGGATCGTGCTCGATCACACGGACTTTGCCAGCGCCCAGGCGGGCACGTGGGTCGAGGGGGTGCCCGCGAAGTCGTTCTGGACCAGGCTCCAGGATCAGGACCGCCAGCAACTGGGCGTGACGACCTACCGGTGCGAGCGCTGCGGATTCCTGGAGTCGTACGCGGCCGAGGGCAGTAGGGCGGAGCGGTCACCTGCGGCTGAGCCCGGGGCCATCAGGCGGCCACGGGCATCCACGAACGCACACCCGATGAGGACCATGCGCAGCGTGCTGGCAGTCGCTCTCTCTGGGCGGCGTGCACCCCGGCCGCCCTGTGGGGCCAGGGGCTCCACCCGGACTCGCTCTTCTCGCGGCTCGTCGGGCAGTGGGAACTGCGCGGCACCATCGCGCGGCGGCAGACGGTCCACGACGTGACGTTCACGTGGCTGCTGGGCCGCGCGTACGTGCAGATGCACGAGGTGTCCCGCGAGCGCGCGGTGGACGGGAAGCCGGCGTACGAAGCCGTGGTGCTCTTCGGGCGCGACCCGGCGACGGGCGACTATGCGTGCCTCTGGCTGGACAACACGGGCTCGGCGGCCTTCCCGCCAGAAGGCACCGGCCGCGGCGCGGTTGCCGGGGACTCGGTCCCCTTCCTGTTCCCCTACAGCGCGAACACGAGCTTCCACACCACGTTTGTCTACGATGGCGCGCGGGATGCGTGGGAGTGGCACATGGACAATGACAGCGCCGGGGTGCGCCGGCCCTTCGCGCGGGTGAGGCTGGTGCGGCGCTAGGGCGCCCACGTGCCATTCCGGGAGGCGTACATGCGTACCTCGTCGTGCCGCCCGCGGCTTTCTGGCGGCCTCGGTCCGTTGCTTGTCCCGCTCGTCGCGGTCATGACCGCCTGCGGCGATGGTGGCCCCAGTGCACCCGCCCCGGATGTCGTGCTGTACCGGCTCGACGCCGAGAGCACCCTGGTCGTGGACTCGATCCGCTTCCGCTCCCCCTTCGGCGGCCTGGATGCCGCCACGCCCCCGCTGCAGCCCGGCTGGACCATTGCCATCCAACGCCCGCCGGGCGACACGATCGAGGCCTTCGCCTGGATGACCGCCACCGGGCCCGGGACGGCCGTCCTCCGGGCGACGTGGGATGGCCGGCACGGGATCGCGACGGACAGCGTGCAGGTCGTCGCGGCGGGGCCCGGACCCCTGGCCGCGCACCTCGCGGCGCAGGTCCGCGCTAGGGCCGCGGCCTCCCCGTCGCCCGCGACACCACGACCGGTCCGACGTCGCCAGAACTTGCGGGCATCTACCATGGGGCGCTGGCAATGTCCTCCGCACCAGGCCAGGGATTCGACGCGACCATCATCATCACCTCGGCCGATAACTCGGGGGTCGCGGGCACCGTCTCGTTGCCCTCGGGAACGATGCAGGTCCCCTTCACGGGCACATACGCTCGGGGCACGCTCACGCTGGGGGTGATCGCGGCGCCTCCGTATGCCGCGGCCGGGACGGCGCACCTGAGTGTATCGGACGACGGCAGCCACCTCCATGGCGACCTAGTCGGTGACTACGGCGCCTACGACGGCACGACATTCAGTCTTGACCTTCAGCGCCAGTAATCTCGCCGTCCTGTTGCCCACCGGCACGGCGCAACGGAAGGCATGGCCCATTCACGCCTCGTTCATGCACGGCCTGTTAGGGTTGCCACCACCCTGACAGGAGCCCACCATGACGACCCGTTCCCTCCTGATTGTCGCCGTAAGCCTTGCGCTGAACGTCGCGTGCGGTGACAGCGCGAACACCATCGGCCCGGGCAACCAGCTGCAGGTGACCAACGCCGCCGACGACTTCCAGTGGCAGGTCTCCAATCTCGACGGGGTGGACCAGACGCTGCGCTACACCTGGTCCAACACCGGTGACAGCGCCAGCGTCAACCAGGCCACGGCGCTCTCGGGCGGCACCGCCACCATCACGATCCGCGACGCGAGCGGCGCCCAGGTGTACACGCGCTCCCTCACGGACAACGGCACCTACGCCAGCACCACGGGGACCACCGGCGCGTGGCAGATCACCGTGCGGCTGTCGAACGCGAAGGGGACGATCAACTTCCGGGTGCAGAAGGCCCCGTGACCCCGGGGCGGGTGACGACCGACTGACCTCGACACTTCCGCTGATGCCGCGGGGCTCGTCTCTGGACGAGCCCCGCGTGCATTCGCGCAGGCGGCCGGAGGTATCCGGCCGCTACGGATCATCCCACCCTCTTCTTTGTGGACTGGTGCGGGGAGACCATCGAGTCGCCCGAGCGGCGCTCAGGCGCCACGAGGGGAACGGTGTGGGGAAGGGTACGTAGCGCCCGAGCGTTGCTCGGGCGCGCTGGGGCTAGGGCGTGCTGTCGAGGACGGTGCGGAGGTCCTGGGCCCAGCCCTCGGGGTCGGAGGGCGGGCGGAAGGACCAGGAGACGCGGGACTGGCCGCTGCCGGCGGCGATGACGAGGCGGTCGGACTCGCGGCGGATGTCCACCTCGCGGCGGGTGCGCGGGGTGAGCTCGAGGCCCTTCTTCTCGTTCTTGAAGATGTAGATGGTCCGGGGGTGACGACGATCGAGGCGTCGCGGTCTTCCAGCGGTTGCCGCGGGTGCTGCGGGAGTAGTAGGTGTAGCGGAAGACCTGGTCGTCGGCGCGGCGGAGGATGCCCTCCTGCTGGAAGCGCTGCTCGAGGTCGGCCGGGAGGTGGCCGGTGCCGGCGGGGGCGCAGGCGGCGAGGGCCAGCGTGAGCGCGGCGACGTGACGGAGCCGGGTCATGGCGTGGGCACCTTGAAGAAGGCGGAGTGGCGCGGGAGGCTCACCGCGTCGGGGGCGTGGCCCTCGAGCGAGGGGCGCGCGGCGGCGATGGCGTCGTGGCTGCCGGTGAGCGCCACGAAGTCGCCGGCCTGGAGCCGGTCCTCGGCGGTGGGGTTGGCGATGCGGGCGTCCTCGCGGAGGATGGCGATGACCGAGGCGCCGGTGCGGCCGCGGAGGTTGAGCTGGCCCAGGGTCTTCCCGTCGGCTTCACTGCCGTGGGCCACGTGGACGGGCTCGAAGTCGCCCAAGCCGGGGAGCATGCGGCGCACCACGGGGAAGGCGCCGGTCTCGTGGTGCGATTCCTTGGCGAGGTGGCCACCACCAGCTCGGCGTAAAGCCTGCATGTGGCCCATGAGGTCGTTGGCCGAGCGCCAGAAGGCGATGCCGAGGACCACGAGCACGGTGGCCAGGAAGGCGGCGCCCGCGAGGCCCGGCAGGAACGGCTGCGTGGCGAGCACCAGCGGCACGCCGACGAAGAGCACGATGGCGATCTGGAGCGAGGCGCTGAGGGCGCGGCGCGGGGAGCGGCCGTTGTCCACGCCGCGCTCGGGGAGCGGCACGGCGAGGAGCGCCAGCTGGCGGCTCATGCGGCCGGTGACGCGCACCATGCCGAAGATGAACGGCACCACCGCGGCCGCCTCGAGGCCGCTCACCGCCCAGCTGGCGAGCGCGGGCGAGAGCCCCACGTCGGCCAGGAAGTGCGCGATGGGGCTCCGGAGCTAGGCGCCGAGCGCCACGACGCCCGCGATGGCGAGGGCATCGAGCAGGAGCCAGGCGGCTGGCGCGGATCTTCCGCCACGGCGACTCGCTGCGGCGGCTGGAATGGAGTTCCTCCACCCAGGAGCCGTAGAGCGTCGAGAAAGGTCTGCACCGGGTGCGGCAGGCGGCGGTCCACCCAGGCGGCGATGAACTCCGACCGGCGGATGAGCGCGGGCGAGAGGAAGGCCGTGAGCACCGAGACCGCCACGGCGATGGTGACGAGCAGCGGCGGCACGGCCTTGAGGCTCAGGCCCACGCCGGCAATGATGAACGAGAACTCCCCGATCTGCGCCATCGAGATGCCGGCCTGGATGGCGGTGCGGTTCCCTGCCCCGGCGAAGAAGCTCCCCACCGTGACCGCCACCAGCTTCCCCACCAGCACCAGCAGCGTCACGCCGAGCACCAGGCCGATGTGGTCGCCGATGATGACCGGGTCGATCTGCATGCCGATGGCGACGAAGAAGATGGCGGCGCAGACGTCGCGGAGCGGCTGCATCTTCTCCTCGAGCACCTTGCCGAGGCCGGACTCCGCGGCGAGCGCGCCGGCCAGGAAGGCGCCGAGGGCCACGGAGAAGCCGGAGAGGTGGGCGAGCCAGGCCAGCCCGAAGCAGAGGCCGACGCTGCCCACGACGAGCATCTCGTCGTGCCGCAGGGTGGCGAGGCGGCGCACCATGCGCGGCACCACCAGCATGCCGAAGGTGACGAAGAGGGTGAGCACCACGGCCAGCTTGGTGAGGAGCTGGCCCATGGTGGGGCCGAAGGCGCGCCGCCGCTCGCCACGGCGGTGAGGATGGCGAGGAGCAGCATGGCGGCGAGGTCCTCGAAGATGAGGGCCCCGAAGACGAGCTCCTTGGAGGTGGCCGCCGACGGATTCTTCCTTGAAGGTGCGGACCACGATCATGGTGGAGCTGATGCAGACCACGGCGCCGAAGAAGAGGCTGGCGAGGCGGGTCCAGTCGAGCAGCTGGCCGGTGGCGTAGCCCAGGGCGAAGAGGGCCGGGATCTCCACCACGGCCACGATGCCGGCGGTGGAGGCGGCGCGCGCCAGGGAGCGGATGCGGAAGTCGAGCCCCAGGGTGAACATCAGCAGGATCACGCCGAGCTCGGAGAGGAGCTGGACGGTGGCGGGATCCGAGACGAGCTGGGGGGTGAGGTGCGGGCCGACGATGAGGCCGGCGAGCAGGTAGCCCGCCACGATGGGCAGGCGGAGGCGGTGGAAGAGGAGCGCGGTGGCGCCCGCGGCCATCATGGTGATGGCGAGGTCCTGCAGGAAGTGCCCGGCGGATTCCATGCCGGGAAGTTACCGGCTCGCCATCAGTTTGCGGAGGGTGCGGAGGACGCGGGCCTGCGCCTGGGCGTGGCGGGCCGCGAGGAAGATGGTGTCGTCGCCGGCGATGGTGCCGGCGACGTCGGGCCAGGCGAGGCGGTCGATGGCGACGGCGACGCGGTTGGCCTCGCCGGCCGGGGTATGGAGGACCAGGAGGGCCTCGCCCGCGGTGTCCACGGTGAGGACGCCCTCGGCGATGCGACGCTCGTCGGGGTGCTCGGGCTCGTGGGCGATGCGGGCGGGGCGCTGGTAGGCGCCCTCCACCTTCACCAGCTTGAGGAAGGTGATGTCCCGGCTCACCGAGCTCTGGGTGACGTGGGTGCGGACGGGACGGGTGCTGATGAGCTCGAGGATCCGGAGCTGGCGCTTGCGGCGGTCACCGGTCATCAGCACCCCATGGGGTCATCGGCCGGCGAGCTTGTCAGGGCCGCCGTCGAAGCGGCGCTGCTCGCGGGCGTTCCAGGTGCGTGCGGCGCGGAGGCGGGCGCGCACCTCGCCGAGGCCCAGGTTCCCGAGGCCGCCGGTGCTCTTGCGGCGGCCGATGATCTCCTCGGCGGCGGGCTCGCGCCAGAGGTCGCCCTCGCGGATGGCGGCGGCCACCTCGCGGTAGGCGGAGCGGAAGGCGCTGCCGCCCTCGACGCGGCGCATCACCTCGTCCGTGGCGAGGGGGCCGCCGGAGAGGATCTTCCGGCCCACCGTCGGCTCCACGCCGAGGCGGGGGACGGCGACGGCCATCATGGAGAGCATGCCCTCGAGGCGGTCCACGCCGCGCATGACCGGCTCCTTGAGGAGCTGGAAGTCGCGGTGGTAGCCGCTGCCGAGCTTGCCCTTGATGGCGAAGACGGCGGCGAGGTCGCCCTCGAGCGCGGCCGCGCGGCCGCGGGTGAGCTCGAAGAGGTCGGGGTTCCGCTTGTGCGGCATGATGCTCGAGCCGGTGGCCAGGTCGGGCGGCAGGAGCAGGAAGCCGTACTCGTCGGCGCTGTAGGTGATGATGTCGCCGGCGAGCTTGGCCAGGTCGTGGCCGAACTGGACGCACCAGAAGAGGACGAGCGCTTCCTTCTTGCCGCGGTTGTTCTGGACCGAGGCCACGTTGTGCTCGAGGCCGGCGAAGCCGAGCGCCCTGGCGGCAACCTCCGCTTGATGGGCAGCGGCACGCCGTAGCCGGCGGCGCTCCCGAGCGGGGACTTGTCCACCGCGCTGAAGACGAGGGGGGTGCCCTCGCCGGTGTCGAGGAACTGCTCCGCGAAGGCCGCCGCCCAGAGGCCGGCCGAGGAGGGCATGGCGCGGCGGGTGTGGGTGTAGCCCGGCCAGAGGACGCGCTGGTGGCGCTCGGCGAAGATGAGCAGGCTCTCGACCAGGTCCAGCGCCTCGGCGCTCAGGAGGAGGAGGCGGTCCTTGAGGTAGAGGCGGAGGTCGGTGGCCACTTGGTCGTTGCGGGAGCGGCCGGTGTGGAGGCGCTCGCCGGTGGGGCCGAGCTTGGCGGTGAGCCAGTCCTCGACGGCGGTGTGCACGTCCTCGTGCTCGGGGGTGACGGCGAGGCGGCCCTCGTCCACTTCACGCAGGGCCTGGCGGAGGCCGCGCGGAGGCGGGTGTACTCGTTGGGCGTGAGGAGCCAGGAGGCGCGGAGGCCCTCGATGTGGCCCAGGCTGCCGAGGATGTCCCACGCGATGAGGCGGGCGTCCCAGAGGCGGTCTTCGGCGGCGGTGTAGTCGAGCATCTGGCCGTCGAGCGACGCGCCCGGGACCAGAGGGTCTTCGGGGCGGAGCCCGAGTCGCCGGGCGGCGCTCCGGCGCCACGGTCTTGAGGGAGCCGGAGGCGCGGGAGCGGCGGGGGGACTTCGTGCTCATGCGAGGTATGCCTGGGCCAGGGTCGCGTAGAAGCCCCGGGCTTCCGTGACCTCAGGGAGGTCCACGAACTCATCCGGGGTGTGCGACCGGCGGCTGGTGCCGGGGCCGCACTTGATGGCGTCACGGTCCCGTAAGAATACCCAGTCGGAGCACGTCGGAGAACCGAAGGGGGTGCCGGCCGGCCGGACCTGCCTCGCCAGGGCCAGGAGGCGGCTGCCGGCGGGGGTCTCGCAGGGCACCAGGCGGTCGGAGGTGACCACCACCTCACAGTCGAGCGCCGAGCGGAGGGCGTCCGCCAGCTCCGCGTGGGTCCAGGCGGGGGTGCTGCGGACGTCGAGGACGGCGCGGGCGGTGGGCGGGGTGACGTTCCGGCTCACGCCCGCCTCGAGGATCGTCGGCGTGGCGGTGGCGATGCCCAGGATGGGGTGCGTCCGCTCGCGGAGGAGTTCGGGGAGCTTCGCCACGTTCCGCGACAGCTCCACGATGGCGTTGGTGAAGTCGGGGTTGTCGGCGGCGTAGCCGGCGTGGCGCTGGAGGCCCTTCGCCACGAGGTCAATCATCAGGAGTCCGCGCTGGGCGATGGCGGGCTCGAGGTTGGTGGGCTCGCCGACGACGGCGGCATCAATGGGCTGCAGGCGCTCGACGGCCTTGCCCATGGTGGTGTGCTTCGTCTCCTCGCCGAAGCCGAGGATCACCAGCAGGCGGCCCGTCGCGGGGCCGCCGGCATCGTGCACGTCCTTGGCGGCCATGAGCATGGCGGCGACGGACGCCTTGGCGTCGCCGCTGCCGCGGCCGTAGAGCTTGTCGCCCTCGAACGTCGCCTCGAAGGGGGGACGGGTCCAGCCTTCGCCGGCGGGGACGGTGTCGATGTGGGAGACGAACGCCAGCGTGGAGCCGGCCGCCTTCCGGGGACGGTGACCCAGACGGACGCGTCGTCCATGGCCGCCTGCATCCCCGTGCCCCGGGCCCAGTCCACGATCCACGCGCCGAGCTTCTCCTCCGTGCCGGACACGGAGGAAAACGCGACGAGGTCGCGGAGGAGGGCGATCTCAGTTCGCGAGGTCCACACCGAGGTAGGTCGCCTTTTCCTTGCGGCCGACGATCATGGTGCCGCAGCCGGCGCCGGTGAAGACCTCGAGCAGCAGCGAGTCGGGGGCGCGGCCGTCAATGATGTGGGTGCGCTCGACGCCACCGGTGGCGGCGCGGATGCAGGCCTCCACCTTGGGCCGCATGCCGCCGGCGATGGCGCCCTGGGCCATGAGGCCCTCGAGGTCGTCGGGGTCGGCGAAGGTGACGAGGGAGCTCGGGTCGTTGCGGTCCCGCAGCACGCCGGGCGCGCCGGTGAGGAAGAGGAGCTTCTGCGCCTTGAGCGCCACCGCGAGCGACTCGGCCACGGTGTCGGCGTTGACGTTGTAGACGTTGCCGTCGGCGTCGCCGGCGAGGCTGGCGATGACGGGGACGAAGCGGCTGCCGAGGAGCGTCTCGAGGACGCGCGGGTCCACGCGGTCGATGTCGCCGACGTGGCCGTAGTCCACCTCACGGGTGACGCCGGCGTCGTCCACCACCTTGACGGGCGGGCGGCGGCGGGCGGTGAGGAGGTCGGCGTCCACGCCGGAGAGGCCGACGGCCTGCATCTCGTGCTCGCGGAGGGCGGAGAGCAGGTTGACGTTGAGCGAGCCGGCGTAGACCATCTTGGCCACCTCGAGCGCGCTCTCGTCGGTGACGCGGCGGCCGGCCACGATGGTGGGCTCCTGGCCGAGGCGGCGGGAGAGCGCGGTGGCCTGGGGGCCGCCGCCGTGGACCACCACCACGCGGATGGAGAGCGACGACAGCAGGCCGAGCTGGGCGGCGACGCGGTCGAGCGCCTCGGCGTCGGCGAGGACGTCGCCGCCGAGCTTGACGACGAAGACGTGGTCGCGGTAGGCGCGGACGTAGCGGAGGGCGCCCTTGAGGCCGGCGATGCCCTTGGTGGTGTCGATGCTCATCTCTTCCTCGTTGGCGCGGCCCTCGGGGCCGACAGCGAGCGCCGGAGCGGTGCTAAAGCCGCTGGGATCCCTGAACAGGCGCGAGTTGCCTGAGCCTTGGGCGCTCCGGCACCACCTGAGCGCAGGCGCTGGGCGACCCTTCCACACATCGTCGATGCTAGAGCTTGCCAATCATGTCCAGCAAGAGCGCGCGCTGGACGTGGAGGCGGTTCTCGGCTTCGTCGATTACGGCGCTCGACGGGCCGTCGAGGACGGCGTCGTCGATCTCGACGTTGCGGCGGACCGGGAGGCAGTGCATCACGGCGGCCTTGCCGCCGCGGGTGGAGCGGAGGCGCTGCTCGGTCATGCGCCAGTCGCGGAGGCCGGCGCGGTGCGCCTTCTCCTCCTCGGGGTGGCCGAAGTACTTGAGGGAGCCCCAGCTCTTCACGTAGACGGCGTCGGCGCTGGCCATCGCCTCGTCGGGATCGTCCATGATGTGGACGAAGCCGCCGCCGCGCTCCTGGGTGATCTTCCGGATCAGGGCGGTGTCCTCGGGATCGAGCTCGTAGCCCTCGGGGCGGGCGATGACGATCTCCATGCCGTTGTGGGCGGCGGCCAGGGCCGCGCTCGCGGGGACGGCGGTCGGGAGCGGCTTCGGGTGCCAGCTCCAGAGGAGCACGAAGCGCTTGCCCTTCGTGTCGCCCAGCTTCTCGCGCAGGGTGAGGGTGTCGGCGAGCTGCTGGCAGGGGTGGCGGCGCGCCGACTCGAGGTTGACCACCGGCTTCTCGCAGAACCGCGCGAAGTCGCGGACGATGTGATCCTCGCGGGCCACGTTCCAGTCGCTGCCGCGCGGGAAGGAGCGGATGCCGACGACGTCCGCGTAGCGGCCGAGGACGGCGGCGGCCTCACGGATGTGCTCGACGGTGTCCTTGTCCATCACGGCGCCGGATTCCGTTTCCCACGTCCAGCTGCTCCGGCCCGGCTCCAGCACCACGGCGTGGCCGCCGTGGAGGAACATGGCGGTCTCGAAGCTGGTGCGGGTGCGGAGGCTCGGGTCGAGGAAGACGTTGGCCATGACCTTGCGCTCGAGGCCGCCGAGGACCTTGCCCTGCTTGACCTTCACGGCGAGGTCGAGGATTCGGTCCACGGCGTCGGCGCCGTACTCCTCGGCGGTGATGAAGTCGCGCTTGGTCACGCCAGGACCTCCGTGAGGGCGGCGAGGAGGAGGTCGGCCTCCGCGCGGGTGAAGCTCAGGGGCGGGAGGAGCCGGAGGATGGTCGGGTCGCCGCTGGTGCCGGTGAGGATGCGGCGCTCGAAGAGGGCCTTCTGCACCGGGGCGGCGGGGCGGTTGAGGCGGAGGCCCAGGAGGAGGCCACGGCCCTCGACGCCGACGACGTTCTTGATCTGCTTCGCGCCGGCCACGAGGTGATCGCTCACGGCGCGGACGTTGGCGAGGAGCTGCTCGTCGTCGATGACCTCGAGGGTGGCGAGCGCCGCGGCGCAGGGGACCGGGCCGCCGCCGAAGGTGCTGCCCAGGTCGCCGGTGGTGATGGTGGTGGTGACGGCGGGCGAGGCGACCACGGCGCCGATCGGGAGGCCCGAGGCCAGGCCCTTGGCCATGGTGATGATGTCGGGCGTCACGCCGAAGGCCTCCGCCGCCGTGAAGCTGCCGAGCCGGCCGACGCCGCACTGGATCTCGTCGAAGATGAGCACCACGCCGTGCTCGGTGCAGAGCCGGCGCACTTCCCGCAGGAACTCCACCCGGGCGGCGATGGCGCCGCTCATCCCCTGCACCGGCTCCACGATGACCGCGGCGACGGTGGGGTTGATGGCGCGCTCGAGGTTGTCCATCGAGTTGAAGGGGATCTTCCGGGACAGCGGCATGCCGGCGCGCTTGGCGCCTTCCTCGTACTTGGCGCCGTCGGTGACGGCGAGGCAGGCCACGGTGCGGCCGTGCCAGCCGCCGGTGACGGACACCACGGGCACGCGGCCGGTGTGCTTCCGGGCCAGGTGGAGCGCGTTCTCGTTGGCCTCCGCGCCGGAGTTGCAGAAGAACACCTTACTGAGCGGCGGCGGGCAGCGGCGCGCGAGCTCCGTGGCGAGGCGCTCGCGGTTCTCGTGCGGCAGCACGGTGCTGTAGAAGAGCAGCTTCGCGGCCTGGTCGGCGATGGCCTTGACCACCTGGGGGTGGCTGTGGCCCGTGGAGCTGACGGCGTGGCCACCGTAGGCGTCGAGCCAGCGGTGGCCCTGGTCGTCGGTGATCCAGGAGCCCTGGCCCGAGACGGGGCGCACGGGGAACTGCGCGTACACCGGGAGCAGCGCGGACTCGGTGGCGGCGGGGCGTCCGGCGGCGGAGCCCGCGGCCCCGCCCCCTTCCACGGCCCAGGCCCCGAGCACGCGGCTCCGGCCGGCTTCATTCAGCATGGGAAGATCCCTCCCCCCTTGAGCCCGGCCTCTTCCGGCAGGCCGAGCGACAGGTTCATGGCCTGGACGGCCTGGCCGCCCGCGCCCTTCACGAGGTTGTCCACCGCCACCATGACCTGGGCCTCGCGGCCGTCGGGGGTCTGGGTGGCGTGGATGAGGGCGTAGTTGGTGCCCACGGCGTGGGTGAGCTCGGGCGCGGCCTTGGTGAGGCGCACGAAGGGCCGGTCCGCGTAGGCCTTTGCGAAGGCGCCGGGGACGTCCACCGGGGTCCCGCCGCCCGGCAGCATCACGTGGAGCGTGAGGTAGATGCCCCGCACGAACGGCCCCGAGTGCGCCAGGAGGCGCGCGTGCGCGCCCGCGTCACCGCTCCACTCGCGCCAGCGCTGCAGGATCTCCGCCTCGTGCCGGTGCCCGAGCACGGAATAGGCGAAGAGATTGTGGGCGCGCGCGGGGTGGTGCGTGGTGGGCTTGGGATGGACGCCGCTCCCGCTCGAGCCGGTGATGCCGAAGAGCGCCGGCGTGTCGGTGAGGCCGAGCCGCGCGAGCGGGTAGAGGGCGAGCTGCGCCGCCGTGGCGAAGCAGCCGGGGGCGGCGAGCGCCGTCTTGCCCTTGAGCTCGTGCCCCAGCACGTCGGCCAGCGCGTAGGTGAAGCGCGGGACGAGGTGCGGCGAGGGGTGCTGCCCGTAGAAGCGGGAGTAGAGCGCCAGGTCGCTCACCCGGAAGTCGGCGGCCAGGTCGATGACCAGGCCGGGGCCGGCGGTGAAGACCTCGTCCGCCACCTTGGAGGACTCGCCGTGCTCGAGCGCCAGGAACACGACGTCCGCGCCGGCGCTCGCCTCGCCCGGCGTGAGGCCGGCGAAGCGGGCGTCGGTGAGCGGGGCGAGCGCGGGATGCACGTCGCCGAGCGGCACGCCGGCCTGCGAGCGGCTGGTGGCCACCACCTCGCCGACCTCGGGGTGCGCGAGGAGCAGGCGGAGGAGCTCGCCGCCGACGTAGCCGGCGGCGCCGATCACGGCAACGCGGAGCGTCATGACACCGAGGCGAGCGCGGGCTCGGCGGCCCTGGCGCGGGCCTCGAGGGCCGCCTGCACCACGCCGAGGAGGCCGGCGGCGTCGCGGAGCGCGTTGTGGGCGGGGAGCTTGAGCTCGGCCGTGACGTAGTCGCGGCCCACCTCGTTGTCGGTGGCGGGGCCGGTGAGGACGGTGACGGGGAGGTTGAAGCGGTCGCGCATGAGGGTCATGGCGCCCCAGCAGCCCACGGGGTCGGGCGCGGCCATGACGTAGGCGGCACCGACGGCGGTGAGCTCGGGATCGCGCAGGATGTCCTGCACGCCGTACTCGCCGAGGATGCCGTCGCCCAGCTCGGCCACGATGACGTCCGGCTTGCTGGTGGCGAGCCGGTTCATGATGCCCTTGGCCGCGGTGACGGTGAGGCCGGCGCGGGTGGTGGCGATGCCGGTGTCGTTGAAGGTGAGCGCGGCGATGGCGCCGGCGTCCTGCATGGACAGCGAGTCACGCATGAGCGAGACGCCGGTGAGCTTGGTGGCGGCCACGCGGTAGCCGGCGCGCGAGAGGCCGCGGACCAGCTCGGTGGCGGCGACGGTCTTGCCCGCGTTCATGCAGGTGCCGGCCACGTACACCACGGGGACCGTGCTCTCCAGCCGGTCGGCGAGCGGCACCGAGTGGTCCTTGATGTGGGCGGGGCGGCCGATGCGGTCGCCGAGCGCCGGGAAGCTCAGGATGGCGCCGAGCACCTCGGCCTTGAAGGGCATGCCGTTGTCGGGGTTGGCCGAGGTGCACTTGCCGAGGATGCCGCCGAGGTTCAAGACCTCGATGGTGTCGCCGACGGCGACGGTGGGCGGGACGATGCCGGCGAAGCCGCGGAGGGCGCGGCGGTGGCCGAGCGTGCCCGCGAGCACGTCGCCGGCGCGGAGGGTGACCATGCGGCCGGTCAGGTCCTCGACGGTGTTGTAGCTCGACTTGTCGTGCAGGATGCGCACGGCGAGGACGTAGCCCTCGGCGGCGATGATCTCGTCGCCGAGGATGACCTCGTGGGCGAGGTGGGCGTTCTTGGTGCTCGACGAGATCTTGTCGAGGCGGACTCGGGTGGTCTTCACCATGCCTGGTCTCCGGGAAAAAAGGGCGCGGCCCGAGGGCCGCGCCTTCGACTGCGTGAACGGTGATTATCGAGGGCGGTCGCGTTCGAAAACGCCTTCGCCGCCAACATCTCCGGGACGGCGGAGACCTTCGAGAAGGCCTTGGCCTCCTCGCCGGTCCAGAGGCGGTTGTCCTCGCCGTAGGTGGCGACGGCGCGGTCCATCATGGAGAAGGGGCTCCGGGTGCCGACGACCTGGAAGCGGCCGGGGGCGAGGCGGACGCGGGTCTCGCCGGTGACGCGCTGCTGGCTGCTGGTGATGAGGGCCTCGATGTCCCGGAGGGCGGGATCGAAGTAGTGGCCCTCGTGCAGGCGGTCGCCGTAGAAGCGGCCGAGCTGGTCCTTCCAGAACACCTGCCACTTGGTGAGCACCAGCTTCTCGAGCTCGCGGTGCGCGGCGATGAGGAGCAGGGCGGCGCCGGCCTCGAAGCCGATGCGGCCCTTGATGCCGAGGGCGGTCTCGCCGACGTGGATGGCGCGGCCGAAGCCGTAGGCCTCGCCGAGGTCGCCGATGCGCTGGATGAGATCGGCGCCCGTCAGCTTCTCGCCGTCGATGGAGACGGGGACGCCCTGCTCCCAGGCGATGACGATTTCCTTCCGGGCCGGCGCATCGGCGGGCGGCTCGAAGAGCTCGTCGGGCGGGCCGGCCCAGGTGTCGTGAGTCCAGCCGCCGCCGTAGGTGGTGCCCCAGAGGCCGCGGTTGATGCTGTAGGCGCCGGCTTTGGGCGGGACGGGGAGCTGCTTCGATTCGAGGTAGGCGATGGCCTTGTCGCGCTGGAGGTTCTCCTCGCGGATCGGCGTGATCACCTGGAGGTCGGGGGCGAGGACGCGGAAGGCGATGTCGAAGCGGACCTGGTCGTTGCCGGCGCCGGTGGAGCCGTGGGCGATGGCCACGGCGCCGACCTTCCGCGCCACCTCGATGACCGAGAGCGCCTGCTGGGTGCGCTCGGCGGAGACGGAGAGGGGATAGACCTCGCCGCGGAGGACGTTGCCCTGGATGAGGTAGCGGACGAAGCGCTCGAAGACGGCGGCGCGGGCGTCGACGGTGTGGTGCTCGGCGGCGCCCACGGCGTGCGCCTGGCGGGCGATGGCGTCGAGGTCTGCCTGGGTGGCGCCGCCGGTGTGGACGTAGGCGGTGACGACGCGCCAGCCCTGCTCGGCGAGGCGGGGGACGCAGTAGCTGGTGTCGAGGCCGCCGGAGAAGGCGAGGACGAGGGTCTTCATGTCATAAATATGCATTATGCACTCTGTCGCGCAAGTGGGCATGTCGCGGGGTCTGTGGCGCACGCGGGGGGCGCTCGTTCGTCTCTCCTCCCGTGCGCCGCGCCCGGCGGGGCGCCGCGTTTCCGCCATGACCCTTTCGGGAGACCCAACGATGTCCGACACGCCCCCGCACTTCACCGACACCAGCGCGCCGGAGCCGCCAGGCCCCGCGGGGCCCGGCGGGATGGAGAGTCACGTGGTGGAGGCGGGGGACACGCTGGGGAGCCTGGCGGCGCGCTACTACGGCGACGCGGGGCAGTGGCGGCTGATCCTCGACGCCAACCAGGACGACATCCCGGACCCGGGTCGGCTGTTCCCGGGGCGGGTCCTCAAGATCCCGGCGCGCTGAGCCGGGAGGGAGATGCGAGATGCCTCGACTGCAGCTTTCCCGGGCCGCGCTGGTGCTGGTGGTGGCGGCCGCCGCCTGCAGCCCGCGCGCGTCGGACCGTCCCGACCGGGGCGACACGGGCATGGGCGCCGGCGGCGACATGCCGAGCACGGACGTGCGGCCCGACGACTCGGTGCGCGCCCCGGGCGACACGGGTGGGATGGGGACGGGCGCGCCGGCGCAGGACACGCTGGCGTCGGGGCCGCTGGCGGTGAAGGGGATCATGCTGGGGAGCGCGGTGACGCCCGACAAGCTGATCTCGAGCCCCAAGACGACGTTTGCGCCGACGGACACCTTCCACATCTCCGTGAACCTGACGGGGAAGAGCGAGGGGGCGAAGATCACGGCGCGGTGGATCTACGAGGGGGGCCAGGGCGGGCGGAAGGTGCTGCACGAGTCGAGCGAGACGATCCCGCCGGGGGAGGGGGCGGTGGCGGAGTTCCACATCTCGCCGGGGCAGCCGTGGCCGGCGGGGCGGTACACGGTGCGGGTGATGCTCGATGGGGAGAATGCGGGGGAGCGGGCGTTTACGGTCCAGTAGGCGTGGGTCTGGCGGTGGGGGGGTTGGCCGGGGAGGCGCAGAGGCGCGGAGGGCCGCAGAGGGACTGCCGGGGGATCGGGGCCATCCACGGGTTGCGGCCCGGGCTCAGTTCGTGGTGGGGGTCCGTGATTGCTCGGCGTGTCACGTGACCGTGGCCTGCCGCAACAAACAACACGACGGCCGCCTCACCTGACCACGCGGTGTCGATCTCGCGGCCTCTGCGGCCCTCTCCGGCTCCGCGCCTTTGCGGTGAAAAATAACGACCGGCTCACCACCGCTCCGCGACGAGGCGGACCATGACCGCGAGGCCGGCCACGTCCACGAGGTCCGCGACCTCGGCGGGGGAGTGGGAGTAGCGGAGGGGCCAGCCGATGGCGAGGTCGGGGACGCCCCAGGGGAGGAAGGTGGAGCCGTCGTTGCCGCCGCTCGTGGTGCCGTACTGGAGGGGCTGGCCGGCGAGGCGGGCGAGGGTGCGGAGCGAGTCGGTGAGCGCGGGCGGGGCCACGGCGCTGTTGTCGAGGGCGCGGATGACGGGGCCCTGGCCCAGCGGCGCGACGGCGTAGGCCTGGGGCTCGGCCGGGCCGTCGGCGGAGACGAAGGTGTCGATGGCGTGGACGCGCGCGGGGGTGGTGCCGAGGGCGTCGGCCACGACCTGGGCGCCGTCGAGGCCCGTTTCCTCGCGGACGCTGAAGATGAAGATGACCTCGTGCCGGAGGCGCGCGGGGTTCAGTTCGTGCAGCGCCTGCAGCAGCGCCACGCAGCCCACACGATCATCGAAGCTCCGGCCGGTGGCGCGGGTGCCCGCCAGACGCTGGTAGCTCTTGGGACTCGAGACGCGGTCGCCGATGGCGATGCCGAGGCGCGCGGTGGCGGCCTTGCTGGTGGTGCCGACGTCGGCGCGGAGCACGGGGGGCTGGCGGCGGTTGGGCACGCTGTCGCGCGGCGGGAAGACGCCGGGGACGACGCCGGTGGCGGTGTGGACCAGCGCGGGGCGGCCCTCGTAGACCGAGCTGAAGAAGCCGCCGAGGGCGGTGAGCTCGAGCTGGCCGTCGGCACGGATGGCGGTGACCTCGAAGCCGATCTCGTCCATGTGGGCCACGAAGACGACGGGGGCCCCGCCCTGCCCCACGCGGACCCAGAGGTTGCCGGCGGTGTCGGTCTCGGCCTTGGCCCACTTCGGCAGGAGCGCTTGCACCACCTCGCGCACCGGGCCCTCGTGGCCGGAGACGCCGTAGGCCTCGGTGAGCTGGCGGAGCATGCGCTCGACGCTGGCCTGGCGCTGGGCCGGGGTGACCGCCGCGCGTGGAGCTGCCTGGCCAGCCAGGGCGAGCGGGAGGACGGCGGCGAGGGCCGCGGCGCGAAGGGCGCGTATCATTCGCTCCCCCGGATGCGGAGGGTGAGGCTCTGGCGGAGCGCGGCGACGTCGGGGAGGCTCACGGTCTCGACGGCGGAGCCGGGGTAGCGGCTCGGCAGGAGCCAGGTCTCCACCCTGCCGAGGTAGCGGGGGTCCGGCGACTCGCGCTCGGCGATGACGTCGCGGGTGGTGCCGCGGTCGAGCAGGATCGTGGTTGCGAAGGGGCCGAGGTTCCGGGCCACGGTGAGGAGGCCGCGCCGGGTGAAGAGCTGCTCACCGACGAAGGCGATGACGACGGTGCCGCGCGCGGGGGTGGCGGCCCGCGCGGCTTCGAGGAGCGCGGCGCAGGCCGCGCGGCGCGTCACGGCGGGACCGGCGAGGAGCGTGTCGGCGTAGCGGTGCGGCCGCTTCTCGAGCGCCAGGGGCGAGAGCACCTCGATGCCGAGGGCGCGCGCCTCGGCGGCGCTCCGGGCGCCGACGTCCACGAAGGCGGAGTCGAAGGTGAACGGCGCGTCGGAGGCGCTCCGGCCGCGGGTGAGGTGCACGGAGTGGATGCCGACGACGCCGGGGACGGCGCCCTTCTTCCCCCACACCGTGATGCGCTGGCCCTCGAGCTGCTGGTCGAAGAGGGGCTGCGGGTTGGGGCCCACGCGGCGGAGGGTCAGGTAACCGTCGGCGCGGATGTTCCCGATGACGAAGCCGGGCTCGTCGAGGCCGCAGGCGATGAGGCGGCGGGGCTCGCCGCTGCCGAGGGTGAGGAGGATGCTGCCGGCGCGGTCGCGCTCGCTGCCGGGGAGCAGGGTGAGCAGGGTGTCGGCGACGGCGTGCTCGAAGCCGCTCACGGCGGTCATGGCGGCGAGTCGGGGGACGAGGGCGTCGAGGGGGTCCTGGGCGGCGAGGGGGGCGGCGGCCAGGGCGAGGGGGAGCGCGACGGCTCCCCAATGGAAGGAAAGGCGCATGGCGCCAATGTGGCGCGCGGGGGCGGCGGGGGGTAGAGGGGGTTGCTGGCGGGTGTCACAAGGGGGGCGTAAACTGGTCAACGCAGCGGCTCCATGCCGCGTTCCTTCACCGCGTTCCCCCGGGCTCCTTGGCCGACCTCGTCCTCGTCACCGCGCGGGATCCGCGGCGCCTGCTGGAACATGCGGCCGACGGGTTCCTGGAGCCGGCGCGCTTCGTGGGGCACCCGTTCCCCACGGCGCCGTACCTGCTGGCGCTCCGCCAGGGCGGCGTGCGCGATGACCTGATCGCAATGGCGCGCACGCGCGGCGTGCGCGGGTGGTTCGACCCGCCGCTCTGCATCTTCCACGAACTCCCCGACTGGCTCGGCGCCACCTCGCGCGTGCCGCTCGATGCGATCGAGCGGGAGCTGCTGCTCGGCCGCCTGCTCCGGGAGTCGCGGGGTGAGGTCTTTGCCCGCCTGCGGCGGCCCGCGGAGTTCATCGCGGCGCTGGACCAGTGGTTCGGGGAGCTGGCGGCGCTCGAGGTGACGCCGGCGGCGTATGCCTCGGTGCTGGCGCGGCTGCCCGGGGACAGCTTCGAGCAGCGGCGCAATGCGGAACTCGGGGCGCTCTACTCCGCGTACGTCGAAGCGCTCGGCGACATGCGCCGCGATGGGCGGGACACCCTGGCCGACTGCGCACGCGCGATTCGCGCCGGCGGCGCGACGCTGGCCGAGCGGCTCGGCCCTGCACGGCGCGAAGTGCGCCTCTTCGGTCTGCACGACCTGCGCGGCGGGTGGCCCACGCTGCTCCGGGCGCTGCGCGACGCGCCCCAGCTCGACCGGGTGGTGGTGTACGCCAGCTACGTGCTGCCGGGGATCCTCGACGACCTTGGGGCGCGCCACGAGCCGCTGACGGAGCCGGCGAGCGTGGCGGTGCGCCTCTTTGGCGAGCCGCCGGTGCGCGACGGGCGCATCGCGGTGCTGTCGGCGCCGGACGTGGACCGCGAGCTCGAGGCCGTGGCCGAGCGGGTGCGGGCGCTGCAGGCGGCGGGGGTACCGCTCGAGGAGATCGCCATCGTGGCGCGGCGCGCGCGGCCGCACGTGGATGAGGCGGTGCGCGCGCTCGCCGGCGCGGGCATCCCGGCGACGGTGCGGCAGCGCCGCGGCGAGCGCGAGGTGCCGGTGATCCGCGCGGTGCTGGCGCTGTTCACGGCCGCGGCGGAACGGTGGTCGCGGCATGGGCTCGTGGAGGTGGCGTCGCAGCCGTACTTCGCGAGCGACCTGGACCCGGTGGTGCTCAACTACGCGGGCTTCCGCACGCGGCTCACCGGGCTCGACGACTGGCGGCAGGCGCTCGAGGCGCTGCTGGCGCGCGCGCGGCGGCGCGACGCCGACGCCGGCGGGGAGCGCGAGGCTGATCGCCGGAACCCCATGCCCTCCACCACGCGCTGCGCGGCGACCCTCGCCGCCTTCACCCAGTTCACGCCGCACGCGGCGAAGCTCGAGGCCCCACGCCGGCTCGCTGCGTGGCTGGCGACGCTCGTGGAGCTGCTGGAGCGGGATCCCTTCGGCATCCAGGAGGCCGTGCATCGCATCTCGCCCGAGGAGCACCTGGTGATCCGTCAGGACGTGCTCGGCTGGCGACGGCTCGGGGAGGTGGCGCGAGCCTGGGGGAAGGCACTCGAGACGTGGGGGGACGGGACGCAGGAACTCCCCGTGGAGGAATTCGCCGCGCTCCTGGCCGCGGCGCTCGATGGCGACGTGCCGCTCCAGTCGGAGACGGCGTTCGGGGTGCAGGTGCTGGAGAGCCTCGCCGCGGCGTACCGGCCGTTCCGGCACGTCTTCCTGGTGGGGCTCGAGGCGGGGCAGTTCCCGAGCCGGGCGCCGCTCTCGCCGCTCATGGATGAAGCCGACCGGGAGGCGCTGGCGGCGGCGGGGCTGTGGCTCGACCGACGCGGCGACTGGGACCTGCGTGAGCGGGAGCTCTTCCGGGTGCTGGTGGCCGGGGCGTCGGAGCAGCTCACCGTGTCGTACGCACGGACCACACAGGGGCAGGAGACGATCCCGTCCGCCTTCCTCGATGCGCTCGGCGACGTGGCCGCCCTCGAGGTGACGACGGTGACGAGCTCGCAGGTATTCATGCCCGGGCAGCGGCTGGCGGACGGCGCCGCGGCCGCGGCCACCGCGGCGCACGCGGGGCGGATCGAGGCTGCGCGCGAGGCCGGCGAGGCCGGTCCATGGAGCGGTGTGCTGTCGGCGGACGACCTCCGCGCGTGGCTCGCCGCCGAGTTCGGCGACACGCGGCTCTGGAGCCCGACGCAGCTGGAGCAGTACGCCAAGTGCCCGTGGGCGTTCCTCGCCACGCGGGTGCTACGGCTGGAGCGGCTGGAGGACCCGGACGACGGCATGGAACCGACGGTCCGCGGGACGCTACTGCACGACACCCTCAAGCGCTTCTACACCGCCCTCGGCGCCAGCTGGACCACGCCGCTCCTGCTGCGTCAGGCCGACGCGGCGCGCGCGGGGGCGGCGCTGGCGCCGGCGCTGGACGCGGCCCTCGCGGCGGCGGAGGCGCAGGGGACGTGGCTCGGGCCGGCCACGCTCCGGGGCGCGCAGCGCGCCGAGCTGCTCCGGACGCTCCAGAAGTACCTCGCGGCCGAACTGGAGCGGAACGAGAAGCACTGGAACAATCGCTCCCCGCTGGCCAAGCAGGCGAAGCTCGGCGTGGCCGAGCACGAGGTGAGCATCGGCGAGGTGGAGGTGGCGCGGGACGGGGTGCGGCTCCGCTATCGCGGGATCATTGACCGGGTGGACCGCGGCGTGGAGGATGCCCGCTACGTCGGCGTGGTGGACTACAAGTCCAGCAAGGGCGCCGTGCCCGGCGGCGGCGAGACGGCGGCGTGGGAGGACGGGGTGGCGCTGCAGGCCCCGCTCTATGCCCATGCGCTGGGCCGGCTCTACCCGGGCACGGAGACGGCCGCGCTCGAGTACCGGGTGCTCAAGGACGGGAGCTCGGCTCTCCGGCTGGTGCTCCAGGCGGCCCCGACCCTGCGCGCCCCCTTGGAGCCGAACGACGAGGACCTGGCAACGCTGGACGAGGCGCTGTCGCGCGCGGTGAACCATGTGCGCACGCTCCGGACCGGGCAGTTCCCCCCGAGCCCCGCTCCCTCCTGCAAGTGCCCGCCCTGGTGCGCCGCGTGGGCGGTGTGCCGGACACCCGGCGGCCCCGAGAGCACCCATGCTTGAGCGCGAGCCGACCGACCGGCAGTGGGACGCGATCCGCGCCACGGACGAGCACGTGCTCGTCGGCGCCGGTGCCGGGACGGGGAAGACCACCACCGTGATCGGGCGGATCCTCTACCTGCTCGGCGTTCCGGTGCGGGGACAGGTGCACCCCGCCCCGCTCCGGCTCACGGACATCGCGGCGGTGACCTACACCAACGCCGCCGCCGCGGACCTCAAGGCCAAGCTGCGCGCGGCGCTGCTCCGGTCGGGGCTCCGGGAAGCGGCGTACGAGGTGGACGCGGCGCGCATCGGCACCATCCATGGGTTCTGCGCCGACCTGCTGCGGGAGTTTGCGCTGCGCTCGGGACGCGGGATGCTCGGCACGGTGCTGGAGGAGGCGGAAGGCGCCTCGGTGCTGGCGGAGGGCACGCGGCAAGCGCTGCTCGCCGCCCTCACCAGCGATACTGCCCGGCTGGAGCCGCTGGTGTCGCAGTGGCCGCTCCGGGACCTCGAGCGCTGGATCGGCGCGCTCGCCGGGGACGCCGACCGGCTGCGCCTGCTCCGGGCCAACGCCGCGGCGCAGCCCGCGGAGGAGCAGCTCCTGCTGGCGCTCGCGGCGGAGGCGCGCACCCGGGTGGACGCGCTGCTCGAGGCGGAGGGCGCGGCGGACTTCGACGCGCTGATTGTGTGGACGCGCGACCTGCTGCGCGACCACCCGGCCGTCCGGCAGGCGCTGCAGCGGCGGCTCAAGCTGCTGGTGGTGGACGAGTTCCAGGACACCGACCCGGCGCAGCGCGAGATCGCCTACCTCATCGGCGAGCCGGAGCGCCGCTCGGCCGATACCACCCGCCTGCTGCTGGTGGGCGACCCGAAGCAGAGCATCTACCGCTTCCGGCGCGCGGACGTGACGGTGTGGCGTTCAGTGGAGGAGGACTTCGCGCGGCGTGCCCTCGGGCGCGTGGTGGTCCTGGATGAGAACTTCCGCAGCGTGGCGCCGCTGCTCGGCTTCGTGGACCAGGTCATCGGGCGGATCCTCGACACGCCGATCGAGGGGACGCTGGCGGCGTACGAGATCCCGTTCCAGCCGCTCAAGGTGGACCCGGCCAAGCCACGCATCGAGCAGGCGGTGGAGCTGCTGGTGGTCCCGCCGGAGGAAGAAGCAAAGGCGGACAAGGCCGAGGTGCGGCGGGAGAAGGAGGCTGCGCTGCTGGCGCGGCGGCTGGCGGAACTGCACCGCGGCCCGGAGCAGGTGCCGCTCCGCGAGATGGCGGTGCTGCTGGCCTCGTGGAGCGACGCGCCGCGGTACGAGCAGGCCCTCCGGGCCGAGGGCCTCCGCACCTACTCGCTCCGCAGCGAGGGGTTCTACGAGTGCCGGGCGGTGATGGACATGGTCCTGGCGCTCGAGGTGCTCCGCGACCCGGACGACGACCGGGCCCTGCTCGGCTGGCTGCGCTCACCGTGGGTGGGGCTGTCCGACGAGTCGCTGGTGCGGCTGGCGCGGTTGGTGCCGTCACCGCGACGCGCGGGACTCGCCGCCCTCACGCTACCCGATCCGGCCGAGCAGGAACGGCTCCGGCAGGCGGTGCGGCTGCTGGCGGACTTCCTGCCGCTCCGGGACCGCGTGCCGGTGGCGGACCTGCTCGGCCGCTTGCTGGAGCGGACGGGGTACCTGGGCCACCTGCTACTGCTCGGCGAGGACGGGCTGCAGCGGGCCGCCAACGTGCGGAAGTTCCTCAGGATCGCGCGGGAGGAGTCGGAGCGGAGCGTGACGAGCTTCCTGCGGATGATCGCGGACCTCACGGCCGCGGGCGTGCGGGAGGGGGAGGCGCGGCTGTTCGACGCGCAGGAGGACGTCATCACCATCACCACCATCCACAGCGCGAAGGGGCTGGAGTGGCGGGTGGTGGCGTGGGCGGACCTGGAGCGGGCGCCGCGCGGCACCGAGGGCACGCTGCTGGTGGGGCGCGATGCGATCGCGCTCAAGCGGCCCGACGTGAAGAAGGAAGACCAGCCGGAGCACGTGCAGCGGCTGCTGGCGCAGCTCGAGCGCGAGGGGCTGGCCGAGCGGAAGCGGCTCTGGTACGTGGCGGCCACGCGGGCCAAGCACCGGTTGCTCCTGTCCGGGTTCTCGAAGCTGGAGCCGGGCCGGGGCAAGGACCCGGCGACGGAACTGCTCAAGGTGCTGCCCACGCTGGAGCTGGTGGAGGGAGCACCGGTGGCGTTCACGGACCACGCGGGGGTGGAGCACCTCGGCGTCGTGAAGCTGACGACGGGCCGCGTGCCGCCCGCGCCGGCGACCGCCCCGGCACCGGTCGCGCTGCCCGAGGCGCCGGTCGCGCTGGCCGTGCCGCTGGGCCGGCGGCGCCGGAGCGCCAGCGACCTCCGGCAGGCCGAGCGCTGCGGCCGCCGGCATCACTACAAGTACGTGCTGGGGCTGCGGGAGCCGGAGGTGACCGGCGGCTTCGGGGAGAGCGCCATCCAGCGGGGGCAGATCATCCACGAGACGCTGGAGCGCCTCGAGGATGACGAGGACCTGGACCAGGTCCTGGAGGACGCCATCCGGCACTGGGACCCGGATGCGCCGGGGGTGGAAACGCGCGAAGGCAGCAAGTACCGGGATCGGCTGCGCGAGGAGGTGACGCGGGTGCGGGACACCTCGCCCTACCGGGAGCTCGCGGCGCACCCGGAGGCGCGACGGGAGCTTCGGTTCCTGCACGTGACGGGCGAGGGCTGGTTCGTGGAGGGCGCCATGGACCTGGCGGCCCCGGAGGGTGACGGGCTGGCGCTCCTCGACGTGAAAACGACGAACTGCACCCCGGAAACCGTGGACGAGCACGCCGCGGAGTACGCGGTGCAGCGGGCTGCGTACGTGACGGCGGCGGAGGCCATCACGGGCACGCGGGTGGGGCGGTTCGTGTTCCAGTTCTCGCGGGCGGGGTGCGCCTCGGACAAGCGGGTGGACGACGGCATGCGCGCCGCCGCGATGATGCGGATGGGCCGACTGGTACAGCTCACCGGTGCGGGCGCCGCCTCGCTCACCACGCACCCCAACGACTGCCATTCCTGCGGCTACCGCACCGCCGGCTGGTGCGAGGGCGTCACGGCCGCTCCGGCCCCGACCCGGCCCCGCTCGCCCTGATCGCGGTGGCGATCTCGTCGAGGTCGCCGCCCGTCAGCTGCACCTTCCCCGCATCCACCCATCCCTCCACCTGCGCCGGCGTCCGCGCGCCCACGATGGCGGCGGTGACACCCGGCCACGCCAGCGTCCAGGCGATGGCGATGCTCGCCACGCTGGTGCCGTGGCGCTTGGCGACGGGAATCAGGGCGTCCCGGAGCTGGAGGTTCCGCGACAGCGCCGGCTCCATGAAGTTGTCGCCGCGGCGGCGCCAGTCGTCCTCGGCCATCCGGGCGATGCGCTCGCGCGTGAAGCTGTCGGTGAGGATCCCCGTCTGCATCGGGCTGTAGACGATGACGCCGGTGCCGTGGGCGTGGCACCAGGGGATCACGTCGCCGGCGGCGCCGCGGCGGATCATGGAGAGCGGCGGCTGCAGCGAGGCCACGTGGTGGAGCTTCTCGCAGCGGTCGAGCGAGGCCACGGTGAAGTTGCTGACGCCGCCGAAGCGCACCTTGCCCTCCTCAATCAACTTCCCCATCTCGGCCCAGGAGTCCTCCACCGGGACGCCAGCGCCGTCCTGGGTGTGGAACTGGTAGAGGTCAATGCGCTCCACGCCGAGGCGGCGGAGCGAGTTCTCGCACTCGCGGCGGATGGAGGCGGGGGCGAGGCTCGACTTGTTGGGGCCCATGGGGTTGGCGGGGTCCCAGACGAAGCCGCCCTTGGTGAAGACCAGCGGGCGGTCCGCCGCCGGCAGCTCCTTGAGCAGGCGGCAGACCAGCTCCTCCGAGTGCCCGTGGCCGTAGACCGCCGCCGTGTCGATCCAATTGATGCCGAGCTCCACGGCGCGGCGCATGGAGGCGACGGCCTCGTCGTCGTCGGTGGGGCCCCAGCCGTAGGACCAGCCGCCGCCGCCCGCGGCCCAGGCGCCGAAGCCCACGGTGGTGATGTCGAGCCCGGTGGTGCCGAAGGGGCGGGTGGGGAGCATGGACATGACGGGATCCGGTGCGGGTGAACCTGGCGGACAGCGCGGCGGGGCCGCTACTCGACGGTGATCAGCACCTCGTCCGAGGCCTGGCCGGCGCGGGCCCGGATGCGGTGCTGCCCGGGGACGAGCGGCCAGCGCCCGCCCGCCACGCGGCGGCCGTCCACGAACCACTCCACGGTGCCACGCGCACCCGCCGACCGCAAGCCGATGGTGGCGTATTGCGCCTCCACCCCCGGGGGGATGCGGTAGAAGTCGCCATCGGCGGGGGAGGTGATCACGAACCGCCGCGCGCGCGCCGAGTCAGGCACCACTGCATGCGCTGAATCGCCGAGGGTGAGCGTGGTGCGGCCGCCCATGGTGCGGCCTTCGGTGCTGGCCCACTCCGCGTACTGCACCGGGAGGGTGACGCCGCCGGCCTCGTGCCAGTCGCAGGTGTGGTCCGGGGCGCTGCCCGGGAGGAAGTACTCGGTGACCGTGGGGCAGTAGCGCCCGGGCCGGAGGCCGGAGACGCGGCAGATGGCGTGCGCCTCGAGCCCGAGCTCGGCGGGACGCGGGAGGCTCCCCGGCGCGTAGCGTGCCGCCACCTCGAGCACCGCGCGGTGGAGCAGCGGGCCCGCGCCCGTGATGCCGCTGACACCCTCCATGGGGCGGCCGCTGAAGTTGCCGACCCAGACGGCCACGGTGAAGCCCTGCGTGACCCCCACCGCCCAGTTGTCGGTGAAGTGGCGGCTGGTGCCGGTCTTGGCGGCCACGCGGAAGGGCCAGTCGAACGGGGTACTCAGGCCGAAGCCGGGGACGCGCGCCTCCGGGTCGGCCAGGATGTCGAGGACCAGCGCGCTGGCGCGCTCGCTCGCGAGGCGGCCCGTGGTGGCCGGGGCGTCGCCGGTGGGGAGCGCGATGGTCCGGGTGGGGGACCAGCGCCCGCCATTGGCCAGGGTGCGGTAGCCGTTGGCGAGTTCGAGCAGCGTCACGTCGCCGTTGCCGAGCGCCAGCCCGAGCCCGTAGTGCTCGGCGCTCCGGCCGAGTGAGGCAAAGCCGGCGTCGTGGAGACCGTTGAGCAGGGTGCCGACGCCCACCTTCTCGGCCAGGAGGACGGCGGGGATGTTGAAGGAGCTGGCCAGCGCCTCGCGCACGCGCACGGGGCCGTGGAAGCGGCGGTCGTAGTTGCGCGGGTGGTAGGGGCCGGCCGCCGTCTGCCAGGTGGTGGCGATGTCCGCCAGCACGGTGGCGGCGGTGACGCCGCGGTCGAGCGCCAGGGCGTAGAGGAACGGCTTCAGGGATGAACCTGGCTGGCGCGGGCTCGTCACCATGTCCACCTGACCCGCGGTGTCGGCCCAGAAGTCGGGGGAGCCGACCCAGGCCAGGACCTCGCCGCTGCGATTGTCCAGCACCACGGTGGCGGCGTGTTCCACGCCGCGGTCGCCCAGGGTGGCGACGGTGTGGCGCACCTCCGCCTCGAGCTCCTCCTGCAGCGCCAGGTCCAGCGAGGTGCGCCAGGTGCCGACGAGCGGGCGGCCCGCGGCCTCGGCGTCGAGCAGGAGGCGGCTGGTGAAGTGCGGGGCCAGGAAGGGACGGGTGCCGTGCTGGTCGAGCACCGGCTCCTCGAGCGCGCGCGCCACCTCCGCCCCGGTGGCCCAGCCCTCGCGCTCGAGTGCCGCGAGGCCGATGCGCCGCCGCGCGAGGGCGCGACCCTGGGAGACGATGGGGTTCCGGCTGGAGGGCGCCTGCGCGAGAGCCGCGAGGAGCGCCGCCTGACCGAGGCTCGCCTGGTCGGCGCCGGCGCCGAAGTAGAGCCGCATGGCGGCGGCCACGCCGACGGTGCCCTGCCCCAGCGGCACCCGGTTCAGGTACTGCTCCAGGATCTCGTTCTTGGAGAGGTGCGCCTCGAGGCGGAGGGCCCAGAGCGCCTGCACCACCTTGTCCAGCGGCCCGTGGCCGATGGGGTACACCAGGCGCGCCAGCTGCATGGTGAGCGTGGACGCGCCGGAGACGACGCCGCGGGAGCGGAGGTTGTCCCGGAGCGCCCGCCCTACCGCGTGCACATCGATGCCGTGATGGGTGAAGAAGCGCCGGTCCTCCACGGCCACGAAGGCGCGCGGGAGGTCGGGGTCCATGCTGCTGAGCGGCACCCAGCGGGCGAGGGAGCCGTCGCCGGCGCGGGTGGCGCGGAGGAGGCGGCCCTGCCGGTCCTGCAGCAGCAGCGTCTGCGCGTCGCTCGGGGCGAGCAGCGCCCGGGGCACCGGCCACGCGACGAAGGCGCCCGCGGCGATGCCGAGGGCGCCGAGGAGCGCGATGGACCAGCGGAGCGCGCGCATCGCCGCCGGGGTCAGCGAGTGGTGACGGTGAAGATGCCCCCGTCGCTCCGCCCGTACACCGCCGGGTTGTACATCTCCTCCGCATGCGCCGGCGGGCGCACGAAGGTGCCCGGCGTGGTGGCGCGCGCGATGTAGGTCATGGCATAGGTGCCGCGCCAGAGCACGGTGGCGAAGTACACCACGCGGTCATCGCGGAGTTCCTTGTGGTCGAACGGGGACCACCAGCCGCTGTCCCAGCTGCCGTAGTACCAGCCGTAGCCGCCCCCCTCCGCGCTCACGTCCTGCTCGCCCTCCGCCTCCTCGGGGGTGACGAACTCCATCCGCTGGTCGCGCCCCGGGCCGGGGAGCGTGCTGGCGGTGCGGAGGCTCAGGTCCACGGCCTCGAGGCCGGCGGGGAGCGCGTCGTCCACCACCAGGAACTCGCGGTCGTTGGGGATGGTGATGCGGAGGCGGACGCGGACGATCTCGCCCTCCTGGGCGCTGGTGATGGGCTCGGGGCGGTCGTAGCGCTCGTACCAGCGCTCCACCTTGATGCCCTGGTCCTCCGGGTTCACCGGGCGCTGCTTCGGCACCTCGCGCACGGTGAGGTAGTAGTAGAGCGGCGCGCCGGCCCCGTCGGCTTCAAGCCGGAGGGCCATGGGGCGCTCGCCATTGGCCGCGGCGCCGAGGAGGCCGGTGAGGGCCACCGCGGAATCGCGCAGCGTGAGGGCGGGTGCCACCGCCGCGCCCACCGCGCCGACGGGGGCGGGCTTGGCGGAGAGGATCACCCGGTCGCCCTGGAGGACGCGGAAGGCGCGCGGGGCGCCCGCCTTCAGGCGGGCGTCGAAGGCCACCAGCGCCGTCACGGCCGAGGCGTAGTCCTGGGTGTTCCACGGGTTGAGGATGCCGGCGCGCTGCTGCTGCGCGATGGTCTCCACCAGCGGCCCGATGAGCGCGTGGGCGCTGTCCACCGCCAGCGTGGCGGTGAGGAGCCGCGCCACGGGACGGATGCGGGAGTCGAAGAAGCTCTGCGTGCTCCACGCCGCCTCCGGCACCGCCGCGCGGCGGCCCTCCACCTTCACGGTGCGCCAGACGGGCGTGAGGATGTTGCGCGCCGCCCGCGTGGCGCCGCGGCGGGCCAGCATCTCGGCCAGGCGGAGCTGGTCTTCCCAGGAGAGCTGCGCCACGGAGCGGAGCAGCTCGTTCTCGGCCGCCACCTCCGGCTTGCCGTAGCGGCTCAGGAAGTCGGCGGCGGCCACCTTGTCGCCGAGGCTGGCGCGGACGGCGTCGTACCAGCCGATCACCGGGGCGCGCACCTCCTTCGGCTCCGCCAGGTTGGTGCGCATGTACTCGGCCAGGCGCGCCAGCACCGAGTCGTTCACGGCGATGCCGGCGGCCTTGGCGTCGAGGAGCACCTGGCCGGCCCAGGCGCTGAGCCACATGGTGGTCCAGTCGTCCGGCCCCCAGTAGCCGATGCCGCCGTCGCTGCGCTGCCGGCGCGAGAGCATGCTCACCGCCAGCTCAATGTCCTTCTTCGGGTTCCCGCGCAGCAGCTTGGTGCCGCGGAGCCGCTGCTCGGCGCGGTAGAGCGCGATGAGCGGGCCCGCCGTGCTCGACACCTGCTCGCTGCAGTAGTAGGGATAGACGCGGAGCTCCCACGCCAGCCCCTTGAGCAGGCCGAGGGGGCTGTTGCCGAGGGAGAGCTCGAGGCGGGAGCGGTCCGGATCGATCCCCTCGGGGAGCCTGAACTCGGCGGTGGCCGTGTCGCGGAGGAGGCCGGTGATGGTCCAGGCGCGCGGCCGGTACGACGGCCGCACGGCCAGGCGCTGGCGCACCGCGTCGGCATCGCCGTTGCCGGTGACGCCGAAGGTGAAGCTGGCACTGTCGGCGCCGAGCGGGCCCACGCCGGGCACGCGGAAGCCGAAGCGCACCTCGCGGCCGCGGCCGGCCTCGAGGGTGGCGGACTTCCTCGGATCGCCGGTCAGGTCCACGCCGCGCGCCTCCGCGGTGACCTGCACGGTCGGCGTGCCGCCGGCGCGCTGGTTCACCACCACGCCCGCCTCGAACTTGTCCGCCTCGCGGACGAAGCGCGGCAGCGCCGGGCGCGCCAGCAGCGGGCGGGTGACGAGGAGCTTCGTGTCGCCGCTGCCGTAGCGATCGCCGGCGGTCACGGCCACGGCCATGACGCGGAAGGTGGTGAGGTTGTCCGGCATCTTGGCCGTGGCGATGGCCTTGCCGGTGGAGTCGGTCACCACGCTGCCGAGGAAGAAGGCGGTGGTGCGGAACTGCGAGCGGAGCAGGTCGGCCTGCCCCGCGCCGCCGCCGCCGCCGGGCGCGCGCTCGCCCTTCATCCCCTCGGGGACCTGCGGCGCCACGGTGGTCAGGTTGCTGGCCAGGCGGAGGCCGAGGCCGCGCGCGGCGTAGAGCAGGTCAATGGGGTCGGGCGTGGTGTAGCCGGTCAGGGACAGGACACCCTCGTCCACGGCCCAGAGCGTCACCTCGCTCCGCTGGCCCTTGCCGGCCTTGTCCGTCACCGTGAGCGCCACCTTGGCCGAGTCGCCGGGGCGGTACTCGGGCTTGAGGGGGGCCACGGCCACGGTGAGCCGCTTCACCTCGGGGGTGACGCGGATCTCGGTGTAGCCCACGCGCATGGTGGGGCGGCCGGGATCGTCGAGCGGGCCGGGCCGGGCACTGCGGCCACGCGCCACGATCACCGACACGAAGGCGTTGGGCGCCCAGGTCTCGGTGATGGGGAACTTGAGCGTGGTGGAGCCCTCGGCGAGGGTGAGCCGCCGCTGCTCGATGATCCCCTCGCGCTCCACGGTGACCCAGGCTTCCGTCCCCGTGAACGGCGAGGCGAAGAGCACGGTGGCGGTGTCGCCGACGCTGTAGCGCTGGCGGTCGGCGATGAGGTCCATCTTGAACTGGCTCTCGTCGTTCCAGGGCACCCAGCCCTTGCCGGTGGCCCAGCGGAAGAGGCTGGTGAGCACGGGGCGGCCGGACTCGTCGGCGGCAGTGAAGCTGACGGTATAGCTGCCGCCCGAGGGGGGCGTCACCCGGCACTCGCCGGCGCCCTGGCCGCTGGTGGTGATGCTGCAGCGGCCCACCGTGTCGGAGACCCACTCGCCGTACACCTCACTGAAGCCGCCGCGGGTGCGGTGCACCCGGTGCCACTCGCGCCGCACCACGGTGCCCTCGATCCGGACGCCGTTGACGCGGCGCCCATCCGGCCGGACGGCGATGACGGTGACGCGCTCGGGGGTGCCGGCCACCCAGAAGTAGTCGTTCCCCTCCGGCCGGGCCCCTATATAAAAGGAAGCGGGGTGGATCACGACGCTGGTCCGGGCGCCCACCATCTGCCGGTTCACGTCGGTGACGGCCGCCTCGACGACCGCGCGCGCCGGCTTGCCCTTGGCCGGCTGGCCCACCGCCACCTTCACGGTGGTGCGGCCGGCGGCGTCGAGGGTATCCTCGGCCTGGCTGAGCTCGATGGTCCCGGGCGTGCTGCTCGAGGACTCCTCCCACCAGTTGTAGCCCTCACCGAAGGTGAAGCCGTCGGTGCCCGGGATGTCGAGGTCCCAGAACTCCATGGGCGTCATGCGCGCGCTCCAGTAGAGCGCGGCCCGCGCCATCGGGGCGCCGAAGAGGTAGCGGGCCTCGAAGCGGGCGGTGAGCGTGTCGCCGGCGAAGCGGGCGCCGCTGTCGGCGCTGGCCTCCACCAGGAACTCGGGCGGGCGGTACTCCGCCACGCGGTAGCTGGCGGTGGCCAGCTCCTGCCACTCGCCCACGCGGCGCTGCGACACGGTCAGGGTGTAGGTGCCGAGCGGCGCGTCGGCCGGGAGGGTGACCACCTCGCTGCTGGTCCCGAAGGCCGAGAGGGCGACGACCTTCTCCTTGAGGATGCCGCCGTCGCGGTCGCTGAAGAGCCAGCGGAGCGAGTCGGTCCGCGCGGGCACGCCGAGCGTGCCGAGGGGCCCGCTCCGCGCGATGGCCTTGGCGTAGACCACCTCACCGGGGCGGTAGATGCCGCGCTCGGTGAAGACGGCGCCGGCCATGGGCCAGCGCTCGCCGCCCCAGGCGGAGCGGACGTTGAAGCGCCAGGGGGAGAGATCGGGGTCGTAGGTGCTGATGGCGGTGAGGGCGCGGTCGCCCGCCAGCTGGGCGATGACGTAGCCCTCGAAGCTGTCGCCGTTCACCGCGCTGGTGTCGGGGCGGAGCGCCGGGAAATTGGCGACGCCGTCGGCGCCGGTGCGGGCGGTGGCGCGGAGCTTCCCCGCCGGGGAGTAGAGTGAGACGAGGGCGTTGGCGCGGGCCTTCCCGTCGGAGACGCCCGTCACCCAGACCACGCCGCCGGTGTGGCCCAGGCGGGCGTGCACCGCGAGGTCCGTCACCTGCACGATGGCGTAGGGCTGGTTCTCCTGCCACTCCGCCGAGAGGCTCGGGCTCGTCACCCGCACCACCTGGAGCAGCGGCATGCCGGGGCGGTTGGCGGTGTAGGCGGGGAGCGGGAGGCCGTAGATGCGGACCCGGTCGCGGGCACCGGGCACGGCCACCTTCTTCGTGACGGCGCGGCGCAGCACCTGCGCCATCGCGCTGTCGTCGGTGTTCCAGCGGTTCCAGCGGAGGATGCCGGGGATGAGCGCGTCCGGCACCGGCGCAATGGTGGTGACCAGCGTGTCCACGTTGACGTGCTTCACCGCCAGGGTGCGGAAGCCCACCCGCTCCACGGTGAGGCGGCCGTACTCGTGCTCCACCAGGGGCGCGTAGCCGGTGGTGCGGAAGCCGCCGGCCGGGTTCCCCTCGAGCCGCTGGCCGAAGATGTCGCGGAGGGCGGTGTCCACCACGACGGCGTAGGCGGTGTGGGGCACCAGCGTGGTCTCGAGGTACCAGCTGGTGGATTCCTCGCTGGTGTCGGACACGGCGAACGCCACCGCCGGCATCAGCTTCACGTAGCGCTCCACCTCCGCGCCCTTCACCGGGGTGGAGAAGCTCAGCTGCACGCCGCCCGTGGGGCAGGCCTCGCCGGAGGCGCACTTCACGTCGGCGAGGCGGAGGCGGGTGTAGGTCTGGAAGCTCCAGTGGACGAAGGGCTTGGTGCCCTCGGCATCGATGACGCTCGGCGCGTAGAGCACGCCGGCGCAGTCGAGGGGGAGCGGCTTCTCGGGCTTGAGGGAGACCACGCGGCGGAGCTCGTCGCCGGCGCGGTCGCGCTCCCAGCCGCCGGCCTCGCGGTACTGCCACGCATCGTCGTCGGCGATGGGGCGCTGGCCGGTGACGCGGAGGGGGATCTTCCGGCCCGCCCCGCAGGCCTCGTTCATCTCGAGCCAGGCCTTGTCCTTGAGGGCGCCCGCCTCGAGGGGGGCGCTGAAGACCAGCTCGAAGGTGGCGTCCCTGCCTAGGAACTTGGGGCTCTCCCCCTCGTTGACGGGGAGCCCGGTGAGGAGCTGGGGACCGAGGACGGTGAACGCGTAGCTGAACGGCTGCTCCAGCTTCGACCCGTCCATGGCCTGGAAGGTGTTGCTGATGGTGACGCGGTAGCTGGCGCCCGGGGTGAGGGGCGTCGCGGGCTGGAAGCGGAGTGTCACGGGGTCGCGCCACTCCAGCTTGCCGGCCACCGCCGGCTCCATGCGGAAGATGCCCGCCGGGTCCACGCTCCGGTCCAGCGAACCGGCCACGGGCCGGTCGAAGATCACCTGGATGGGCGCGGTGAGCGGCGCGTCCCCCTCGGGGGAGGACGACAGGACGCGCAGGACCGCCGGCGGCTCGGCGGCCACGACGGCCGCCAGCACCGTCGCGACGACGCGGGGCGAGAACAGCATGGGGGAGTGACTCCTCGGAGGGGCGCAGGATGCGTGCGACCCCGAAGATCGTGCACTCGTGAGAGGCGGTCAAGCGAGTGGCGCGGAGGGAAGGGCAGTCGAGACGGCGGTGGCCTCCGTCACGCATCGGCTCTCCTGCCCATCCGCCCGCGCCGGTGTGCGGGCGCGGCCCGAGGGCCGCGCTTTCGAGAAGGATGATCTCTGGAGGGGGGGGCCAAGCCGGCCGCCGGGAGCCCAGACTCGGGGTGACCGCGGGAGGGGAGCGCCAGCACGCCGGTGCCGCCGCTTGGCCCTCCACGCGGGACCCTGGGTCCTGACCCAGAGGCCGGCCCGGGCGCTGTCGATCAGCGCAGCATCACCGGGGCCGGAACATGATGGATGAGGTGCTGCGAGCGGTGCATCGACGTCCCTTGGCTGGTGACGGGGAACCACCAGTACAAGCCGCATGCCATGCCCCGGGTCGTCAGGCACCGTCCCCGACAAGCACTTGGCCAGGAACGACTTGCGGCATGCACCCCGGACGGCCGGAGGGGCGCATGCCGCGCACTGGAAGGGACATTTGTGTGCCCGGGGGCCTCCCCGGACACAAAAGCGTCAGACGAAGCGGGCCGGGTCGATGCCGTACTTCCTCAGCTTGTAGCGGATGATCCGCTCCGTGCTGGCGAGGAGCCGGGTGGCGTCGGCCACCGAGCCGCGGGTGGTCTTGATGGCGTCCACCAGCAGGTCGGTCTCCAGGCGGGAGACGGCCGCCTTGAGGGACCCCGCCCCGTCGGCCTGCTCCTCGGGGGTCTGCAGGGTGGGCGGGAGGTGGCGGCCGTGGATGGCATCGGTCTCGGCCACCACCACGGCGCGTTCGATGACGTTCTCGAGCTCGCGCACGTTGCCCGGCCAGTGGTAGCGCATCAGCATGTCGATGGCCGGCGTGGTGAGCCGGGTGACCTGCTTGCGGTGGGCCCGCGCGTACTTCCCGACGAAATGGTCGGCCAGGAGCAGGATGTCCGGCTTCCGCTCGCGCAGCGGGGGCAGGAAGAGGGGGAAGACGTTGAGGCGGTAGTAGAGGTCCTCGCGGAACCCCCGCTCGCCGATGGCGCCCTCGAGGTCCCGGTTGGTGGCGGCGATGACGCGGACGTCCACCCGGATGGGGGCGCTGCCCCCCACCCGCTCGAACTCCCGCTCCTGCAGCACCCGGAGCAGCTTGGCCTGGGTGGCGGGGGAGAGCTCGCCGACTTCGTCGAGGAAGATGGTGCCGCCGTGCGCCAGCTCGAAGCGGCCCTGCTTCCGGGCCAGCGCGCCGGTGAAGGACCCCTTCTCGTGCCCGAAGAGCTCCGACTCCATCAGCGTCTCGGGGAGCGCGGCGCAGTTCACCTTGATGAACGGCCCCTGCGCCCGCGGGCTGTTGTAGTGGATGGCGTGGGCAATGAGCTCCTTGCCGGTCCCCGACTCGCCCCGGATGAGCACGGTGGTGGCGGTGCCGGCCACCTGGGCCACCTGGGCCAGGACGTCGCGCATCTTGCCGCTGGCGCCCACCAGGTGGCCGAAGTCGTAGCGCTCGAACAGCTCCCGGCGAAGCGCGCGGTTCTCGGCCTCGAGCGGGCGCTGGGTCTTGAGGCGGAGCGCCACCAGGGCGCTCACCACGTGCAGGAACTTGAGCAGGTGCGGCCGCTCGCCCTCGGGCCAGTTGGCCACGTCCACGCTGAGGGCGCCGACGGCGCGGTGGTCCACCATCACGGGGACGCAGACGAAGCTGATGGCACGGCCCGGCTCGGGCACCCGGCGGATGGTGCGGTGCAGGAAGCGGGGCTCCTGCTCCACGTCCGGCACCACGATGGCGCGGCCGCTGGCCACCACCTCGCCGGTGATCCCCTCGCCCAGGCGGTAGCGGGCGTGGCGGCCGGCCTCGGGGAGGTTGAGCGCGCCCTCGATGTAGAGCTCGCCCGTCTCCTCGTCGAGGAGGGTGAGCGAGCCGCGCAGGGCGCCGGGATAGCGCCGGAGCAGTTGCATGGCCCTGGCCACCCCCTCGCCCAGGCGGGGGGCGCTGGCCAGCGCCTCGCTCACCTCGAAGAGGGTGCCGAGCTCGAGCAGCGGCTCGGGCCCGGGCTGGAGGTCGGGCAGGGCCAGCCGGGTGGCGGTGGCGTGCAGTTCCATGGGACGGTCCCGGATAAAAGGGACGGCCCGCTCTTGGAGGAGCGGGCCGCGGATCAGTGCATCGTGTGATGTGCGCGCGCCACGCTCTCCGTCATCGGAACGGATTACCCCAGCCGTGATTGAGGGAGCAGGCGCGCGCGCAGGTCATGGGACCAACTTTAGGCACCGACGGCCCACGCGTCAACCGTCGACACACGAGTGTGACTCAGCGCACGCCCTCGGGCTTGGTGGCGAGGCTGAGCCGCGTGGCCACCGACGCGCGGAGGCGCGACAGCTCCTTCCCCGTGATGATGAGCACCACCGAGAGGATGATCACCGCCGAGGCCACCAGCGTCCGCGCTGAGAGCGACTCGCCACCGAAGGCCCAGCCCAGCAGCACCGCGACCATCGGGTTCACGTAGCCGGCGGTGGCCACCTTGTTGGGACTGGTGACCTTGAGCAGCCACGCGAAGCAGGTGAAGGTCAGCAGGGAGCCGAAGACCACCAGGTAGAGGAAGGCCAGGAACGACGCCCCGCTCACCTGCGACGGGTGGAACTCCCGCCACTCGCCCGTGACGAGGCCCGCCAGGCCGAGCAGCACGCCGCCCGCCAGCATCTCCATGCCGGAGACGAGGGCGGTGCTCTTGGGCAGGTCCGCGGTCCGCGAGAGGACGGTGGCGAGGGCCCAGGTGAAGGTGCTGGCCATGAGGAGCAGCACGCCGCCCACCGGCACGGCGCCGCCGGCCTGGCCGGGCAGCACCAGCAGCGCCACGCCGGCGAAGCCCAGCGCGATGCCCAGCATCACCATGCCACTCGGCCGGGTGCCGCCGGGCCGCGCCCATTCGAGGATGGCGGTCCACACCGACACCATGGCCACGATGAGCGCCACGAGCCCCGAGGGCAGCGACTGCTCCACCCACACCACGGCGCCGTTCCCCACGAGGAAGAAGAGCGCGCCGAGCAGGAAGGCCCAGCCCCACTGCCGCCGCGCGGGGCGGAGGCTGTCGGTGAACCAGGCCCAGCCGAAGAGCACGCCGCCCGCCAGCAGGAAGCGCAGGCTCGCCATGATGAACGGCGGCATGGACTGGATGGCCACCGCGATGCCGAGGTAGGTGGAGCCCCAGATGATGTAGATCGCCGCGAAGGCCAGCAGCAGCCGGGTGCGGTACGCGCGGGCTTCAGGCGCCATGGGCCACCTCCTCGAGGTCGGGCAGCGGCAGGTCTCCGCCCTCCTTGGCCGTGGAGAGCACGATGGTGGAGCGGGTGTTCCGGACACCCTTGAGGCGGCCCACCTTGTCGCGGAGCAGGCGGCTCAGGGCCTCGGTGTCCGCCACCCGGACCTTCACCAGGTAGCAGTCCTCGCCCGCCACGTGATGGAGCTCGAGGACCTCGGGCAGCCGGGCCAGCGCCTCGCCGATGGCGCCCGAGCCCACCCGCTCCTCGGTGCGCACCAGGATGAAGGCGGTGAGGCCGAGCCCCACCATCCGGGGGTCGATCCGGATGGTGTAGCCCTGGATGACGCCCTTCTGCTCCAGTTTGCGGATTCGGTCGAGGATAGCCGACGGGGCCATGTCGAGCTGGCGGGCGATGTCGGCGTTGCTGATGCGGGCGTTCTGCTGGAGGTGCCCGAGAATCGCGCGGTCGATGGCGTCCAGCATGGGCTCTCCGGGAACGAATGTTCGGTGAAACACCAATATCGGCGTACGATCGTCGGCAGACAAGGGTTTCAGCCGACGATGAGCCTTCCTCATGTAGCCTCGCAGGGCGCCGATAATTCCGGACATGACCCCTGCCCCTTCCGCCGTCCCGCTGGCGCGCCGCTCGGGACTGCCGAGCTTGCGCGCCGCCTTCGAGCACGCCGCCCGCCCCCTGCAGGATGGGGAGCCGGTGGGTGACGACGTGCTGGAATCGCTGTGGCGGATTGCGCGCGCCATCGGGGAGGACGAGGCTGCCGTGGCCCGGCCCGAGCTGCAGGCGGCCGTGGCCGCCGTGCTCACCGCCGGCGGCGAGCAGGTGGCCGGGAGCTGCGCCGCCCTCCTGGCCCTGCTCGACCGGGTGACCGCGAGCACCCCCGCCGAGCTGATCCTGGTGGTGGAGGACGAGGCGCTCTCCGCGCGCTCCCTCGAGGTGATGCTTGCGGCCCCCGGCCGCCGGATCGTGCTGGCGGACACCGTGGCCGCGGCCCGCGCCGCGCTCGCCCGCGAGGTGCCCAGCCTGGTGGTGCTCGACCTCATCCTCCCCGACGGCGACGGCCGGAGCCTGCTGCTCGAGCTGCGGTCCGACCCGCGCACCGCCGCCGTCCCCGTGGTGGTGCTCACCGCGCGGCTCGGCGCCACCGTCCGCGCGGAGTGCTACGCCCTGGGGGCCGACGGGTACTTCGAGAAGCCGGTGGAACCGGAGAGCTTCGCGGTGGCGGTCTCGAGCCGGCTGGAACGGCACGCCCGCCTGGCCCAGCTGGCCCGGCGCGACCCCGTCACCGGGCTTCCCAACCGCGCCGCCTTCCTCGAGACCTGGCATCACTTCGCGGGCCTGCAGCCGGCGGAGACGCCGTGCGCCCTGGCCGTCATGGACCTGGACCACTTCCGCTGGGTGGGGGAGCGCTGGGGCCGGCAGTTCGCGGACGCGGTGATGCGGCGGACCGGTGTCCGGATCAGCATGGCGCTCCGCAGCGCCGCCTGCCTGGCGCGCTGGGACGGGGCGGAGTTCATCGCGATGTTCCGGGGCAAGCGGGCGGAGGAGGCGCGGGCCCTGGTGGAGCAGGCGCTGGTGGCGCTCCGGCGGGTGGACTTCCGCGCCGGCGAGGCCGAGCCGCTGCTCCTCACCTTCTCCGCCGGGGTCAGCGAGCTCGGCAACGGCATCACCATGGACGATGCGCTGGCCGAGGCCGACCGGCTGCGGCACCTGGCCAAGGAAAGCGGGCGGAACCAGGTCCTGTCGGGCGCCCCGCGGGAGGCGGTGCCGGCCCGCCGCATCCTCTTCGCCGAGGACGACCCGGACGTGGTGCGGATGGTGACGCGCCACCTCCGCGCCGAGGGCTTCGAGGTGGTGCACTGCCCCGACGGACGCCAGGCCCTCGAGCTGGCGCCGGGCTGCGGGGCCTCGCTCCTCATCTCCGACATCGAGATGCCGGAGCTCGACGGGCTCGGCCTGCTGCAGGGGATCCGGGCGCACCCGATGCTCCGGCACCTGCCGGTCATGATGCTCACCGCCATGGGCGACGACCAGCACATCGTGCGCGCCTTCGAGCTCGGCGCCGACGACTACGTCATCAAGCCCTTCTCGGTGCGCGAGGTGGCGGCGCGGGCGCGGCGGCTGCTCCGCCGCCCGTCGCTCGCGGCCCTGCCGCTGGCCTTCTGACCCCTTCCCTGCCCCGGCCCGCCCGGTAGGTTGGGGGCATGACTGCCCCCTCCGCCGGCTACCGCCGGACCCTCGGCCTCTTCTCCGGGACGATGGCCGTGGTTGGCGGCATCATCGGCTCCGGCATCTTCATCAATCCCGCCATCGTCGCCAAGCGCGTGGGCTCCGCCAGCCTCACGCTCGGCGTGTGGGTGCTGGGCGGGGTGGTGGCGCTGATCGGCGCCTTCTGCTTCGGCGAGCTGAGCCAGCGGCGGCCGCGCGCGGGCGGCAGCTACGTGTACATCCGCGAGGCGCTCGGCGAGCTGCCCGCGTTCCTGTACGGGTGGGCGCTGCTGCTGGTGATGGCCACGGGCGCCATCGCGGCGGTGGCCTACACCTTTGCGAGCTACTTCACCCGGCTGGCGGGGCTCGATGCCGCGCTCATCACGCCGATCGCCGCGGTGGCCATCCTGCTCTGCTCGGCGGTGAACTACGTCGGTGTCTCGCCCGGCGCCATCACCACCAACGTGTTCACCGTGCTCAAGCTGGCGGCGCTCGGCTTCCTCATCCTGGTGGGGCTCGCCGGCAGCGGCGCCACGCCCGCGCCCGAGGCCGCCGCCATGGCGACGGGCCCCGAAGGTGGCGTGTTCCTGGCGGTGGCGGCGGCGCTGGTGCCGGTGCTCTTTGCCTACGGCGGCTGGCAGCAGACCAACTTCATCGCTGAAGAGATCGTGGAGCCGGAGAAGAACCTGCCGCGCGCGCTGGTGCTCGGCGTGGTGATCGTGGTGGCGGTGTACCTGCTGGCCAACGTGACGTACCTCCGCGCCCTCGGGCCCACGGGCCTCGCGGCCAGCACCGCCCCCGCCGCCGACGCCCTCCGCGCCCGTGTGGGCGAGTGGGGCGCGACGCTGATCGGCATGGGCATCGCGGCGAGCACGTTCGGGTTCCTCAACCTGGTCATCCTGGTGTCGCCCCGGGTGTACCAGACGGTGGCGGCGGATGGGCTCTTCTTCCCGGCGTTTGCGCGGATCCACCCGCGCTGGCGCACGCCCACGGTGGCCATCCTCTTCCAGGGGGCGTGGGCGGTGGTGCTCCTCTACACGGGGAAGTACGGCGAGCTCCTCGACTACGTGGTGTTCTGCGACTGGATCTTCTTCGGGCTCGCGGTGGTGGCGCTGCTGGTGCTCCGCGGCAAGGACCGCGCCGCGGGCGTGGCGGACCCGCCGGGCGCGTTCCGGGTGCCGGGGTACCCGCTGACGCCGCTCATCTTCATCGCGGCCGCGCTGTACGTGGTGTGGGGGTCCGTCCGCTCCAATCCGGCGAACGCGCTCCGCGGGATCGGGATCCTGGCGCTCGGCGTGCCGGTCTTCCTGTACTGGCGACGGCGCCGCGTCACGGCCTGACGCCGGGGCGCGCATGCGAACGGGGCGGGATGCCGGCCAGGCATCCCGCCCCGTCTGCGTTGCAGGTCCGCGGTCAGCTCGCCTGACGGATGCGGATGCCGCCGTTGACGGTGGAGAGCTCGAGCTTGCGGCCGCCGTCGCCGATGCGGCCCTCGATGCTGCGGCGGTTGAGCCGGCCGCGGGTGGTGATGGTGAAGTCGCTGTCGATGGTGCCGTTCACCGTGCTGGCCTCGAGGTCGGCGCCGAGGCCGGCGGGGAGCGCCACCTCGATGGAGCCGTTGACGGTGGTGAACTCGAGGTCGCCGTTCCAGTCGCCGCGGCCGAGGCGCGCGGTGATGGAGCCGTTGACGGTGTTGGCCTCAGCCCAGCCGGTGGTGGAGAGCTCGATGTCGCCGTTGACGGTGCCGACATCCACCTCACCCTTGAGGTTTTCGGCGGTGATGTCGCCGTTGACGGTGTTGCCCTCGAACCGGACGCCGGCCGGCACCTGCACCTCGAAGGCCACCTCGACGTCGTTGTCCCGCGTCTCGTTGTTGCCGCGGCCATCGGCGCGGCACTCGTTGGGCCGGCCGCTGCGGCGCGACGGATAGACGGCGCAGATGGTGACCCCGCCCGCGTGCTCCACCACCTTGATCTCCACCTCGTCCGGGTCGGAGCGGCGGGCCCGCTTGGTGGCGGTGACGAGCGCGGTGGTGCCGCTCGCGGGCACCGCGCGGACCGAGCCGTTGATACCGCGGATCTCGAGGGACTTGCCGCTGGCGAGGGCGCCGGACCACTTGAAGTCCTGGGCGGCGAGCGGAGCCGCGACGGCGGCGAGGGTGACGAGGAGGAGCGTGGTCTTCATGGTCGTGGTCTCGGGGTCGGGGGAGATCAGTCGCGGCGGCGGGCCGGGAGCGCGGTGCCCTTGCGGAGCTCGATGCGGCCGTCGAACGACTCGAGCTCGAGCCGCGCGCTGCCGCGGCCCAGCGTGAACGTCAGCTTGCGCCGGTCGCCGAGGCCGCCCCGCAGCGCCACCTCGAAGTCCGACTCGAAGTCGCCTTCCCAGGTGGCGATGGAGACGTCGGCATCGATGGCGGGCGTCATCACGAGGAGGTTGCCGTCGTGGCTCGTCAGGTGATAGCGGCCGCCGGCGTTGATGGGACCGGCGAAGCGGACGCTGCCATCCACGGTGCTGGCGCTCAGGTTGTCGGAGTTCACCTGTTCCAGGGTGATGTCGCCGTCCACGGTGTTGATGTCGAGGTCGCCGGTGAGGTGGCGGACCGACACGGCGCCGTCCACGGTGCTGAGCGCCACCTTGCCGCTGGCGTCCTCGAGGCGGAGGTCGCCCTCCACGGTGGTGAGGGAGATGTTGCCGCTGCCGCCGCGGAGCGTGATGCTGCCGTCCACCGAGCTGGCCGAGACCGGGGCGCGGGTGCCGGTGACGCTGATGTCGCCGGAGCGCGCGTTGAGCTGCAGGGCCAGCTCGGCCGGGACGGTGAGGGTCCACTCCACCTCTTTCGGCCCGCCGCGGCCCGCGGCGCGGAGCCGGAGCGTGGTGCGCCCCTCGTCCACGTCGATGCGGGTGTCGTCGTCGTGCTCGGCCTGGACCCGGATCTCCTTGCGGTTCCAGGTGGTCACGGTGATCCCGCCGTCGAAGCTGCTCAGCTCGAGCCGGGTGGCGCCGCGCAAGGCGAAGGTGGTGTCGGTGCCCTGCGGCAGGGCGGCGACCATCAGGAGCAGGGAAAGCATCGGGGCCTCGGGTTCAGCTCACCGCGCGGGTGAGCGCGGCGGCGTGGCGCAGCAGCTCCAGCTTGCGGAGCCGGGTCTGGGCCAGGTGACTGTGGAGATAGGGATCGGTGGAATCGGCGGCCAGCGCCTGCTCCGCCTCGGCGATGGCGCGATCGATGATGGCGAGCTTCTGCGCGATGACCCGCACGGTGGCGGTGTCGAGGCTGCCGCCGCGCTGGGCCAGCGCCCGCTCCAGCTCCTGCACGGCGCCCGCATAGCCGAGCGGCGCATGCTCCCCCGCGGGACGCACCGCGTCCGCGGACGGGTGCACGGCCACCGGCGCGGGTCCGGTGCCGGGAGGGACCGGGCGCGCCAGCCAGAGCGCGGCCCCGCCCGAGAGCAGCGTCAGGAACAGCGACGCCGCCAGCAGCTGGGGCAGCGAGAAGGACACCCGGCGCGGCTGGCGCGGCGCCGCGCCGATGGCCGCCGCCACGCCGGGCCAGAGGTCCTGCCTCGGCGCCCGGTCTTCCAGCGCCTGGGCCCGCTGCAGCACGCGGCGGAGGTCCTGCGTCAGGGCGCGGCACTCGGCGCAGTGCGCCAGGTGCACCTCGACCAGCGTGACCTGGCCCGGCTCGAGCGTCCCGTCCACGTACTCGGAGAACAAGGCTTCCGGCGGATGCGGCATGGCGTCCCTCACCCGAGCGCCCGGCGCAGCTGCATCCGGGCATAGTGTAGCTGTGACTTGCTGGTCCCCACGCTCACGCCGAGCAGGCCGGCGATCTCCTCGTGCCGGTACCCCTCGACATCGTGCAGCACGAACACCCGGCGCGCCCCCGGCGGCAGCGCGGCGATGGCGCCCTCGAAGTCGAGGCCCTGCGCCGGCGACACCGGCCGGGCGGGGAAGCTCGCCGACTCCTCGTCCGGCTCGGGGAGGAAGCGTTCCCGGAAGCGGCTCCGCGCGGTGCGATGGTTGAGCGCCACGTTCACCGCGATCCGGTGCAGCCAGGTCCCGAAGCTCGCCTCGCCGCGGAAGGTGTCCAGCTTGCGCCACGCCCGGATGAGCACCTCCTGCGTCACTTCTTCCGCATCGTCGTCCAGCATGCGGCGGACGAGGGTGTGGACCCGGTTCACGTGCCGGCGGTAGAGCCGCTCGAACGCCTGCGCATCCCCGCTCTGGGCGAGGGCGGCATCCACGGCGTCGGCGTCGGCGGCGACGGAGTCGAAGGTCCGCAGGGGGTGGGTCCCGGTCGAAGTGGGTGTCATGCACGCTCTTGGACAGCGTGCGGCTCCTCCCAGTTGGAACGGCAATTTCGCACGGCGGTTTCAGGCTGCACCGCCCGCCGTGTAAGCTGTTCTCCGACAACCCCTTGACCGCCTCCCGGCCTCAAGCGGAGCCAGGGGCTGACCGATACTCGGGGGGCAAGCTCCGGCCACGAGGGCGGGGGCGGTCCGTTGTCCGGGGGCGTCCATGTACGGGATGGTCAACAAGGCCATGGAGGAGATGGTCGTGGCCCGGTACGGGGAAGCGACGTGGGAACGGATCCGGGAGGTGGCGGGGGTCGAGGTTGAGGTGGGGGGGGGCTGGGCGGTGCTCGCGGGGGTGGGGGCGCGCCCTGGTTCCTGCCAACTTCCGGTGCTGCTCTTCCGTCCGGCCGCCCAACTTCCGCGCACCGGCCGCCTGGAGGGCCTGATGGTGGGCCTCGGCGCGCGCTTCGGCACGCCGGTGCGGGTGCGGCAGCTGGTGGCGAAGGGGGCCAGCGCGGATCACGACGAGTTCCACGTCGAGTGGGCCCCCGCGGCGTGAGCACCACGCCTGCCCTCGGCCTCTCCCCGGACCAGCTGGCGCTGGTCTTCCCGTTCCACGTGGCGGTGGATGCGGAGCTCCAGGTGGTGCAGCGGGGGCCGGTGATCGCGCGGCTGCTGCCGGACCTCGTCCCGGGCGCGCCGCTCACCGCGAGCCTGGCGATCCGCCGGCCGGACGTGGCGCAGGACTCTGCCACCCTCCGCGCCATGGCGGGCCAGGTGTTCGTGCTGGAGAGCGCCTCGGGCCTGGTGCTGCGGGGGCAGGTGGTGCCGCTGGCGGCCGACCGGCTGCTCTTTCTCGGCTCCCCCTGGCTCACCTCGGCCGGCACGCTCAGCGAGTTCGGCCTGGCCCCGGCCGACTTTGCCCTCCACGATCCCGCGCTCGACCTGCTCCACCTCATGCAGGCGCAGGCCACCGCGCTGGCCGACCTGCGCCGCCTCACCGAGCGGCTCTCGAGCCAGCGCACCGAGCTCCGGGACGCGAAGGAGGCGGCGGAGCGCGCCTCGCTGGTCAAGTCGCAGTTCCTGGCCAACATGAGCCACGAGATCCGCACCCCGATGAACGGGGTGCTCGGCATGACCGGGCTGCTGCTGGAGACGGCGCTCTCCGCCGAGCAGCGGGAGCTGGCGGAGACGGTGCATCGCTCGGCCGAGGCGCTGCTGCAGGTGCTGAACGACATCCTGGACCTCTCCAAGCTCGAGGCGGGGAAGCTGGACCTCGAGGCCATCGCCTTCGACCCGCGGGCGATGGTGGAGGAGGCGGTGGAGCTGCTGGCCGAGCAGGCCCATGCGCGCGGGCTCGAGATCGCGGCGCTGGTGCACCCGAGCGTCCCGGCCCGGGTGTGCGGCGACCCGCACCGGCTGCGGCAGGTGGTGCTCAACCTGGCCGGGAACGCCGTCAAGTTCACCGAGCGGGGCGAGGTGACGGTTCGCCTCGGCCTGGCCGCGCCGGCCACGGACGAGGTGGTGGCGCTCCGCGTGGAGGTGGCGGACACCGGCGTCGGCATCGCGCCCGACGTGGTGCCGACGCTGTTCCAGCCGTTCTCGCAGGCCGACAGCTCCACCACGCGCCGCTTCGGCGGCACCGGGCTCGGGCTGGCCATCTGCAAGCAGCTGGTGGAGCTGGTGGGCGGGGAGATCGGCGTGGAGTCGCAGCAGGGGAAGGGCAGCACCTTCTGGTTCACCTGCCGGCTGGCGGCCGCGCCGGCGCCGGCCCCGGCAGCGCTGCCGCTCGCGGGGGAGGTGGCGTGCGTGCTCTCGGCCAGCGCCACGACGCGGCTCCTGCTCACCGCGCAGCTCAAGGCGCTGGGGGCCGGGGAGGTGGTGGCGGTGCGCGACCAGCGCCTGGCGGTGGAGCGGCTCCGCGCCGGCGGGGAGAAGGCGGCGCCGGTGGGCCTCCTGGTGGTGGATCATGCGCTCGCCGAGGGGGAGGGCCGCGCGGTGCTCGCGGCCATCCGCGAGGCCACCGGCGTTCCGACGCCCGCGCTCCTGCTGCGCCGCCGCCGCAGCGGCCCCGTGCCCTCAGCGCTGCCGCCGCAGGTGGTGACGCTGCTGGCCCCGAGCAGCCACGCCTCCCTCCGCACGGCGGTGCAGCAGGTGCTGGGCGCGGCCCCGGCGCCCGCCGCGCCATCGGTCCGCCCGGCCGCGGCCCACCCGCACGCCCGCGTGCTCCTGGTGGAGGATCACCCGGTGAACCAGGCCCTGGCACTCGCCCTCCTCAAGCGTGCCGGCTACGAGTGCGACCTGGCCCACAACGGCCACGAGGCGCTGGCGCACCTGGGGCGCCGCGAGTACGCGGCCGTGCTGATGGACTGCCAGATGCCGGTGCTCGACGGCTGGGACGCCACGATGGAGATCCGGCGGCGTGAAGCTGCCGGGAACGCGCGGCGGGTGCCGATCATCGCCATGACCGCCAACGCCCTGAGCGGCGACCGCGAGCGCTGCCTCGGCGCGGGCATGGACGACTACCTGGCCAAGCCCGTGGACCCGGCGGCCCTGGAGACCACGCTGGCCCGCTGGATCCGCCCGGCGGAGGCGCCGGCGGCGGGGGTGGTGGCGGTGGACCCGGCCGTGCTGGGCGAGCTCGGCGAGCAGTATCCGTCACTGGCCGGCGACCTGTTGCGCGAGTTCCTGCGCGACGCCCCCGAGCGCCTGGGCGCCATCCACGGCGCGCTGCTGCGGCGCGACCGGGTGGTGGCCCAGCGCGAGGCCCACACGCTCAAGAGCATGGCCTGGACGGTCGGGGCCGTGGCCCTCGGGAACGCCGCGGCCGCGCTGGAGCACGACGCCCGTGAGGCGGGCCGGCCCGATGCGCTGCCCGGTCACCTGAGCGAGGCGCTCACCGCCCTCGAGGCCGCCCTGCCCGCGCTCGAGGCGGCGCAGCTGCGCTTCAGCAGCACCACGGCGCGGCGCGCCCCCACCCTGGAGGGCTCCCGTGCCGCCAGCCGCGCTGCCTCCTGACGAAGCCGCGCGGCTGGCCGCGCTCCGCCCCGCCGCAGACGAGCGGCTGGCGGCCGCGCGGGCGGCCCTCGATGCGCTGCCGATCATCGCCTTCGAGCGGGACGAGCGGGGGGCGTGCACCTTCGTGAACGCCGAGTGGCGGCGGGTCACCGGCATGACGCTCGCGGACGCGCTCGGCACGGGCTGGCTCCAGGGCATCCACCCCGACGACCGCGCGCGCCTGACCCGGGAGTGGGATGCGGCCGTGGCGCGGGGCGAGACGCTCGCCAGCACCTACCGGTACCAGCGTCCCGACGGGAGCACCACCTGGGTGGAAGGCCAGGCCTGCCCCCGCCGCGACGCGGCGGGCCGCCTGCTCGGCTACCTCGGCACGGCGGTGGACGTGGGCCTGCGTCGCCAGTCGGAGGCGGCGCTTCGGGTCAGCGAGGCGCGCCTGGCCCACGCCCTCGAGGCCACCGAGGACGGCCTGTGGGACTGGGACATCACCACCGGGGCCGCCTACTTCAGCCGGCGCTGGTGCGAGATGCTGGGCTATGAACAGGGCCAGGTGAAGCCGACGGTGTCCGCCTGGGAGGAACTGGTCCATCCGGAGGACCTGCCGACGGCGAAGGCCGCCCTCGAGGCCCACTTCGCCGACCAGGCCGTTCCGTACCAGGTGGAGATCCGCCTGCGCCGCCGCGATGCGAGCTGGTCCTGGGTGCTGGCCCGCGGCAAGGTGGTGGAGTGGACCCGGGAGGGCCGGCCCGCGCGCATGGTGGGAACCCACGTGGACATCACGCGCGAGCGGCAGCAGGCGTCGGTGCTGGAGGCGTCGCACGCCAAGCTGCAGGGCCTGTTCGAGGTCTCGCCGCTGGCGCTGGCCCTCGCGGACCTGGACGGGACCATCGTCGAGGCCAATCCGGCCGCGCACCAGATCACCGGCTACGCACCGGGGACGCTGCGCGGGCGGCGGCTCGGTGAGCTGGTGACGGCCGAGTCGGCGCCCGCGCTGTGGGCCCGCGTGCGCGCGCTGGACGCCGCCCCCGGCGGCGGTGAGGTGGAGTTCGAGCTGGTGCGCGCGGACGGCCAGTGCCTGCCGGTGCGCGCGCAGTTCGCGCGGGTCGTGGACGAGGACGGGCGCGCGCGGACCTGGATCGTGGCGCAGGACCTGCGCGCCTCCCGCCAGGCCGAGGCCGCGCTGCGCGAGAGCGAGGCCCGGTTCCGGCGCATGGCCGACCAGGCGCCCGCCCTGATCTGGATGACGGACGAGGCGGGCCGCTGCACCTACGTCAACGCGGGGTGGGAGCGGTTCACCGGCACCGCCCCGAGACGGCCCTCGGCGACGGCTGGAGCGCCCATATCCACCCCGATGACCGCGCGGCCGCGGTGGCGGCGATCCAGGATGCGGTGCGATCGGGGACGGCCCTCAAGGTCGAGTACCGCGTCCGGCGGCGGGACGGGACGTGGCGCTGGGTCCAGAGCAGCGCCACCGCGCGAATGGAGCCGGCGGGCACTCCGCTGGGCTACGTGGGGCTGACGATCGACGTCACCGACGCCCGCGAGGCCCATCGGCTGCTCGCGGAGGAGCATGCGCGGTTCGGGACCGTCATCCGCAATGCGCCCATCGCCATCGCCATGCTCGATACAGAGATGCGCTACCTGGCAACCAGCCGGAAGTGGTGCGCCGACATCCATCTCGACGGGCAGGACCTGACCGGCCGCTCGCATTACGAGTTCTTCCCGTGGACGGGCGGGGATCGCCGCGCGCTGCACCAGCGGGTCCTCGCGGGCGAGCCGGCCAGCAGCGCCGAGGACATCATCCCGCTCCCGGACGGCACCCGCTGCGTGGTGCGGTGGGCCATGGAGCCGTGGCGGCATGCGGACGGCTCGGTGGGCGGGATGATCATCGCGACGGACCCCATCGACGACCTAGTGCGCGCCCGCCGGCAAGCGGAGGAGAGCGCGCGGCTCAAGGCCGAGTTCCTCGCCAGCATGAGCCACGAGATCCGGACCCCGATGAACGGCGTCATCGGCATGACGGGCCTCCTGCTCGGCGGCCCGCTCACCCCGGAGCAGCGGGACACCGCGGAGACGATCCGTGCCTCGGCCGAATCGCTGCTGACGATCATCAACGACATCCTCGACTTCTCCAAGATCGAGGCCGGCAAGCTCCGCATCGAGCCGGTGCCCTTCGACCTCCGCCGCACGGTGGGCGACGTGGCGGACCTGCTGGCGCCGAAGGCGTCGGAAAAGGGCCTCGAGCTGCTGGTGCGCTTCGGGCGCGGTGTCCCGGGCGGCGTGGTGGGCGACGCGGGCCGGCTGCGCCAGGTGCTCACCAACCTCGTCTCCAATGCCGTGAAGTTCACGGACAAGGGCCATGTGCTGCTGGACGTGAGCCTGGTTCCCTCGCCGCCCGGGCAGGCCGTGCTGCGCTTCGCCGTCACGGACACCGGCATCGGCATCACCCCGGAGCAGCAGGCGCGCCTGTTCCAGCCCTTCGTGCAGGCCGACAGCTCCACCACGCGGCGCTTCGGCGGCACCGGGCTCGGGCTCGCGATCTCGCGCGAGCTGGTGGAGCTGATGGGCGGCAGCATCGGCCTCGAGAGCACGCCCACGCGCGGCAGCACCTTCCACTTCACCCTGACCCTGCCGCTGGCGGAGGCGCCCACGCCCGCCTCCGAGCCGGGCCTGCCCGCGGGCACCCGGCTCCTGATCGTGGACGACATGGCCCTCACCCGCGCCCTGCTCAGTGACCAGCTGCAGGCGCTCGGGGCCACCACCACCGAGGCGGCCGGGGGGGCGGAGGCACTCGCCGCCGTGCGTGAGGCGCACGCGGCCGGCCGGCCCTTCCATGGCATGCTCCTCGACCATCGCATGCCCGGCATGACCGGCGAGGAGCTGCTGCGCCAGTTGCGGAGCGACGCGACGTTCGTGACCCTGCCGGTGCTGCTGGTCAGCGCCGTCGCCAACCTGAGCAGCACCGACTGGGTGCGGGAGCTCGGCGTGTCCCGCGTGCTCCGCAAGCCCCCGCGCGCCGACGAGCTGGGCGCGGCGCTCCGGGCCGTGCTGCAGCCCGCCGGGGCGCGCCCGGTCCCGGCCAGCCCGGCCGTTGCCGTCCCCGCGGCGGCGGCTCCCGCGGCGGCGGCGTCCGCCGGCCTCCGCGTGCTGGTGGTGGACGACAACAGCGTGAACCAGAAGGTCGCCGCGCGGATGCTCAGCAAGCTCGGCTGCCACGTGGACGTGGCCGCCGACGGCGCCGAGGCGCTGGACCTGGTGCAGCGGGTGCCGTTCGCGGTGGTGTTCATGGACTGCATGATGCCGGAGATGGACGGCTACGAGGCCACCGCCGCGATCCGCCGGCTGGCGGGCCCGGTGGCGCGCACGCCGATCGTGGCCATGACCGCCAACGCCATGCAGGGCGACCGCGAGAAATGCCTGGCATCCGGCATGGACGACTACCTCGCCAAGCCGGTCCAGCCCGAGCAGCTCGCGGCCATGCTGGCGCGCTGGGGCACCCCGGCCGCGCCGGAGCCCGCCCCGGGCCCGGCGGTGGACGATGCCGCCCTCGAGGCGCTGCGCGCGCTGCAGGAGCCGGACGGGCCGGACGTGGTGCAGGAGATGATCGAGCTCTTCCTCGGCGACCTGGCCGTCCGGCACGAGGCCATCACCGAGGCGCTGGCGGGCGGGCAGGCGGACCGGCTGCGGGCGGAGTCCCACGCCCTCAAGAGCAGCGCCGCCTACATCGGCGCGCCGCGCCTCGCCGACGCGGCGAAGGCGCTGGAGGCGGTGGCCCGCGCGGCCGACCTGCCGGGGGCGCAGGTGGCCGCGGTGCGCCTGGCGCAGGAAGCGGAGGCCGCCCGGGTCGCGCTCACCAGTCGCCTGCCGGGCCAGGGCTGAGGCCCGACGTCATGCGCGCCCGCTTCCGCCCCGTCCGCCGCCCGCCGCCCCCCGGCCGCCACACCGACCCCGCCGAGGAGAACGCGGGCCTGGTGCGCTCGGCCCGGATCGCGGCCCATGCGCCGATCGGCCTCTTCGAGACCGACGAGGTGGGCCGCTGCCGCTACGTGAACCCCACCTGGTGCGGGCTCACCGGCCTCGACGCCGCCCAGGCCCTCGACGCCGGCTGGATGCAGGCCATCGAGGCGGGGGACGTGCAGGCGGTGCGGGCCGAGTGGCAGGCCGCGGCGATGGAGCGGCGGGACTTCACCGCCGAGTTCCGGCTCCGGCATCCCGACGGCTCCACGCGCTGGTTCGGCGCCAGCGCCCGCGCGGTGCGGGACCCGGCCGGCGTGACGGTCTCCTACGTGGGCACCCTGCTCGACATCAGCGACCGCAAGCGGAGCGAGGAGGAGCTCTTCCGCTACTCCCTCGACGTCGAGGACGCCCGCACCCGGGTGGAGGCGCAGGCCGGCACCCTCGCCGAGCAGGCCGACGAGCTGGCCCGCGCGCGCGACCAGGCGCTCGAGGCCGTGCGCATGAAGTCGGCGTTCTTCGCCATGATGAGCCACGAGATCCGCACCCCGATGAACGGGGTGATCGGCATGACGGGCCTGCTGCTCGACACCGAGCTGACGCCCGAGCAGCGGAGCTTCGTGGAGACGGTGCGCGCCTCGGGGGAGTCGCTGCTCACCATCATCAACGACATCCTGGACTTCTCCAAGATCGAGGCGGGCCGGCTGTCGCTCGAGACGGTGGACTTCTCGCTCCGCGAGGTGGTGGAGGACACGCTCGACCTGCTGGCCGAGAAGGCCACGGCCAAGGACATCGACCTCGTGGCGCTGGTGCCGCGCGCCGTCCCCGACCGGCTCCGCGGCGACCCGGCGCGCATCCGCCAGGTGCTCACCAACCTGGTGGCCAACGCGGTCAAGTTCACCGAGCACGGGGGCGTCACCGTCGAGGTGCGCATCGAGCCGGGCGAGACCCTCCCCTGCCTCCACTGGGCCGTGCGCGACACGGGCATCGGCCTCACGGAGGAGCAGCGGGCCCGGCTCTTCCAGCCCTTCGCCCAGGCCGACAGCTCCACCACGCGCCGCTACGGCGGCACCGGCCTCGGCCTGGCCATCTGCCGGCAGCTGGTGGAGCTGATGGGCGGCAGCATCGGCGTGGACAGCGTGCCCGGCCGCGGGAGCACCTTCTGGTTCACCCTGCCGCTCGAGGTGGTCGCGGGCCCGGGGGCGCTCGATCCCGATCCCGACCTGGCGGGCGTCGCCGCGCTGGTGGTGGAGTCGCAGCCCGCGGTGCGGCAGCAGCTGAGCGACCTGCTGGAGGCCTGGGGCCTCCGGGTGCAGGCCGTCGTGGAGCCGGCGGAGGCCTTCCTCCGGCTCGGCGAGGCGGCGCGCGACGGGCAGCCCTGCCGGCTGGCCATCGTGGACGCCACCCTGCCCGAATCCGACGGCCTGGCGCTGGCCCAGGCCATCGCCGAGTCCGAGGCCCTCGGCGCCACCAAGGTGGTGCTGCTGGCCGGGCTCGCGGAGCGGAGCCTGGCGCGGGCCGCCAAGGCGGCGGGCGTGGCCGCCGTGCTGGGCAAGCCCGTGCGCCACCGTCCGCTCCATGCGGCCCTCCGGGTGGCGCTCGGCCTCGAGGTGGAGGCGCCGGAACGGAGCCAGCTCCTCACCGCCGGCGAGGGCCGGCCCCGCCGCCCCCGCGCCCGGGCCCGGGTGCTGGTGGCCGAGGACAACCCGGTGAACCAGAAGCTCGCGGTGCAGATGCTCGAGCGCCTCGGCGCCGTGGTGGACCTGGCCGCCGACGGGCGCGAGGCCGTGGCCGCGGCGCGCGGCTTCCCCTACGACCTGGTGTTCCTCGACTGCCAGATGCCGGAGATGGACGGCTACGAGGCCGCCGCCGCCATCCGCGCCCTCGAGGGCGACGCGCGCCGGGTGCCGATCGTGGCCATGACGGCCAACGCCATGCAGGGCGACCGCGAGAAATGCCTGGCCGCCGGCATGGACGACTACCTGCCGAAGCCGGTCCGCGCCCAGGAGCTGCTGGCCATGGTGGGGAGGTGGGTGGGCTGGGAGGAGGGCGACGGGGCGCCGGAACCCCCGCCGCCGCCCCGGCCGGCGCGCCCCGCCCTGGCCGAGGAGCCGAGCTTCAACGCCACCATGGTGGAGGAGATCCGGGAGCTCTCCCGGACGGCGCCGACGCGCTGGTGCTGGAGCTGGCGGAGATGTTCTTCGCGGAGGTGCCGCAGCGCCTGACGATCCTGCGCGACGGGCTGGCGCAGGGGAACGCGGCGGAGGTGGCCCGGGTGGCGCACCTGCTCAAGGGCAGCGCGGGCAACATCGGCGCCGCCCGCACGGCGGCGCTGGCGGGCCGCCTCGAGAAGGCGGCCCGCGGCGGCCAGCTCGGCGAGGGCGCCCCGGTCTTCGCCGAGCTGGAGCACGAGCTGCCGCGATTCCGGGCGGCGCTGGACCTCTATCTCGCCACCCACGCCGCACGCTGACCCGGCCCGGAGCTGGCGGCGCTCCCGTCAGGTGGTACCTTGCGGGAGGCCATGGTTCCCGACCCCTCCCCCTACGATGCAGTGGTGCACGCCCGCCTGCAGGCGGCGCTGGGCGCGCGCCTGACGATCGGCAGCCCGCTTGGCCGCGGGGGGTTCGGCATCGTCTATGCCGCGGAGGAGGTGGAGACCGGGCGCGCCGTCGCCGTCAAGCTGCTCCGCCCGGATCTCGCGGCCCCGCTCCTGCGGGAGCGCTTCCGCCGGGAGGCGAGTTGTGCGGCGCGCCTGGTGCATCCCCACATCGTCCCCGTCCTCGAGGTGGGCGAGGAGGGCGACCTCTCGTGGTTCCTGATGCCCCGCATCTCGGGCGAGACCCTGCGCGAGCGCCTGCTCCGCGAGGGGCGCCTGCCGATCGGGGAGGCACGCCGCATCATGCTGGAGGTGGCAGACGCCCTCCACGCGGCCCATGATGCGGGCCTGCTCCACCGCGACGTGAAGCCGGACAACATCCTCCTCGAGGCCCCCGCGGGCCGGGCCCTCCTCACCGATTTCGGGATCGCGAAGTCGCTCGATGGCACGGGGGCCGGCCTCACCACGGCGGGGGCGGTGGTCGGCACGCCGCAGTACATGAGCCCGGAGCAGGCCGGGGCCGAGCCGGTCATCGGGCCCCAGAGCGACCTCTACTCGTTAGGCGTGGTCACGTACCAGATGCTCACCGGGGTGCTGCCGTTCGAGGGGACGAGCCCGGGTGGAATCCTGCTTCGGCAGGTGCGCGACCGGGCGCCGCCCGTGGCGCGCGGCCGGCCGGAATGCCCCGCCAGCCTCGCCGCCGCCGTGGACCGATGCATCACGTTCGAACCCGGCGAGCGATGGGAGGGGGCCGAGGACCTGATTGCCGCACTGGGACGGCCGAGCGCCGTGCGCTCGCCCGGCCTGCAGGGCACCGCGACCGACGACGACGCGGCCAGCTTCCGGCGTGGCCTGATGCTGGGGGTCGGGGTGATGCTGGCGGGGGCGGGCGTGGACCTGGCTCGGGGTGAACTCCTTCTGGCACCGCTGACCGCCGTGGGTGCGGCAGGGGTCCTGGCGGCCTGGTACGGCTCGCTCTGGACGCGAGGTCACACCTGGCGGAGCTTGGTGCTCCCGGCGAGGGTGCACTCCGCCCCGGCCGCGCCGGTGCCACGGACCCCCGCCGACCAGATGCGGAGCGACCGGGCCTTCATCCTGCGGAAACTGACCACCCTGCCGGCCAGCGAGCGACGGCGCCATGCCGGGCTTCCCCTCGCGCTCGACCGGGCCATTCTCGCCCTGGAAGCGGGCGGGACCTCCGCTCCCCTGGTGAACCAGATCGCGCGGCTCCGCACCGCCCTCGCCGCCGGGGCGGGCTTCGACGACCCGGCCATCACCATGGTCATCGCCGAACTCGAGCGCGGTGCCTAGTCCGAACCCCGCCGGTCCAGTTCCCAGAGCAGCAAGCCGATCACGAGCGCGCAGCTCAGCAGGCTTCCGACCAGTGCGAGCGGCGAGAGCTGCGCGCCGCGCGGGAACTCGCCGTACCGCCGCGCCAGCCAGCGTGAGGTCCACGCCTCCGCCGTCTCGCCGTAGGCGGCCTCGAAGGCCGCCAGCATCGGGTCCGGCGATCCCCAGAGGGACTGGAACGACTCCTGGCCGCGATCGAGGATCAGGTCACTGACCCAACGCGGCGCGTCGGCCCCAAGCGGGTCTCCCCAGATGGTGATCCGCGGGATGCCCCCTTCCACTCCGCCGAACGACTGCCTTCGCAGGGTCAGTGGCCCCCGGCAGGCCGGGAGTTCACCAGCCAGGCACCGGGCGCCGTCGGGCCCGAGGAGGTACGCGGGGTGCGGCTCGCCCAGGACCGGCCGCAGCACCCGGAGGAAGCGGCGGCCCATGGCGTCGGCCATTTCCTGCTCCACGTCGGCCGCCCACTGCGCCTCGAACGACCGCCGGCCACGCGCCCAGTCACTGGCCTGGGCCACCCGATAGCCCATCGTCTCGAGCCAGCGTTGCATCCCCGGCCCGGGGGCACCGAAGGTCTTCCAGAGCGAGCACATCCCGATGTGGGCCTGCAGGTTCCACCGCAGGTGGCGCCGCAGCCGCGCGAGGTCCTGGGGCCCGTCACGCTCGGTCAAGGGCGGCAGCACGACGACGCACGTCCGGCCATCGAGCGCGCTTGGGGGCACCACGAAGCCAGCGTACAGGACGCTGAAGGGCGCTCCCGGGATGGCCTCGCCCTCCGCCGGCAGGACGGTCCAGAGACGCACCGGTGTCGTGCCGGCGGGTACGAGGCGCCACGCCTGCTCCGACAGCTGGCGGACCACCGCCGCCAGCTCAGGATCGTGGCGTCCGAGGACCGTCACCCCCACCGGGCTCGTGGAATCACGCCGGATCGCCGCGCGAGCCTGCTCGCGGATCCACCCGGCCATCTTCTTCCGCACCAGGTCCGCCGCCGAGATCACCTCCGGCGTCGGCCGTTGAGTCGCGGCCGTGTACCGCACCCAGCCGGGCTCGTTGACCTGCGACGGCGGCAGGAACCGGACGGCCAGCAGCGCGACCCCCAGCATGAGCGCGGCGCCCCAGCGAGAGACGGCTTTGGTCATCGGCGCCCCCAGCAGGTCACGAGCAGGAGCAGCACCGCCCACAGCACCGCAGTGAGCAGCAGGCTCGCGCCCACCACCACGGGAGCCGGCCGGCCCTGCTCCACCCGATCGCGCCAGCGCCGCAGCAGGACGTCGGCCGGCACGCCGCTCGCCGCGGCGAACCGATCGGAGAGCGGGCGCGAGGGATCGGCCAGGAGCCGACCCCACGCCCCGGCGCCACCGGCGTCGAGCGCGAGGCCCAGGTAGATCGTGCGGGCTTCGTTGCCGAGCGGGATCGGCACGCGGAACTGGTTGTTGCCCCAGGCTCGTGCCTCCGCGGGGGTGCGGTCCGCAAGGCTCGTGGCCCGCCCGAACACCCGCAGGCACGCCTCGTCGCTCTGGTCCTTGGTGCAGGCGAGCCAGTCCATCTGGACCGGGCCCCAGTCCCAGGCGCTCGCGAGGATCAGGGCGCGCCGTCCCGCCGCGTCGTACCAGCGGGTCACGGGCTCGGCGCCCGCGACCAGCCCAAGCGCTTCCTCACAGGCGCCCAGGTCCCCGAGGACGCACCCCTTCGCCGGGACTGCGCCGCCCAGCGCGAGCAGGTAGTACGACGTCCGGGCGACCCGGGCGGAGTCGCCGGTGTCCAGCACCTGATCCGGCAGCCAGGCGCGCAACGCCGGATCGGTGGCGTCCCAGAGCAGCCGCTCGGCGAAGCTCCGCAGCGCGATGGCCAGCGCCTTGCGGCCTGGGATGCCGCCGCGACTCACCCCGTCCCCCCAGGGAGTGGGACCGCCAGCCGCCAGGCATCGTTGCCATCACTCGTGACCCGGATCGGCACCTGCGCGAGCGGGGGGTGCAGCCGGCCGCGGCCCGAGAGATCCGCCCAGGCCTCCGTGGCCGCGGCCTGCACGTCCGCCATCACCTCGGGCAGCACGCGGAGGCGGAAATCCCCGGCCGAGATGATGCGCTCCTCCGCCCGGCGCGAGCGGGTCGAGTCGCGCACCGCCTGGGTCGTCACGCGCTGCCGCCACACTCGCACGGCCGCGGCGAAACTGGTGTCCGGGGCGGGGGCGGCTTGCGCGCTGAGGGCACCGACCCCGAGCAGCACGGCCACGGCCACGGCAGCCGGCCGGCTAGACATCGAACAGCATCCAGCGCCCCGCGAAGATGGCGAAGGGGCCTGGGGGGGAGAACAGCAGGGACAGCAGCGTCTCGGCGGGGTCGCGGGCGCCGGCGATTTCGGCCACGCCGGGTGCGACCAGCATGAGGATCACCAGCGCGGCGACAACGCCGGCCACGACCGTGGAGTCCGCGGCGGCCATGGCGAAGATCATGCTGTACGCCACCACGCTGGCCAGCGCAAACCGCAGCGAGACGCTGCCGGGGTAGGCATGCAGGCCGGGCGGGAGCTGCACCGTCACCGCCACGAGGATCGTGGCCAGGAGCAGCGCGAGTGCCGGCACGAGGACGAGCACGAGGCCCGCCTGGTAGCGCAGGAGCACGAACTGCCAGCGTGGCACGGGCATCGCCATGGCATACACGCGGCGTCCCTGGCGGTCAGGATACCAGAGCCCGGCGGCGACCACCCAGCCGACGATGATCGCCGCGATGGGATAGAGGATTCCCGCGCTCTCCAGCCGGTTGAGCAGCGGTACTAGCATCGTCCCGCCCGTGAAGTCGCTGCGCGCCGCGACCAGCGGGATGGCGGCCACCGCGAGGGTGACGGCGAGCAGCGGCCAGCGAAGCCACTTCCACTGGACGTAGAGGATGGCACGGAACATCATGCCACCTCCCCCGCAGGCTGCCGCGAGGTACGGAGCATCTCCACGAAGCCCTCCTCGAGATCGAGGTCAATCACGTCCCGCAGCGTCGCGCCGACGCCCTCGAACCACTGCGTCATGGGCGCCTGCCAGCCGCGCACCACCCAGGTCTCGGCGAGGGGCCCGTCCGGCTCGCGTGCCAGCAGCACGAAGGGGGTGTCCCCCAGGCGGGCCGGGGCCTTCTGCACCCGGAGCCGCTTGATGCCGTTCTTGAAGCTCTGCATCGGGAGCTCCGCCACCACGCGCCCGTGATCCATCACGCCCACCCAGTCACAGATGCGCTCGAGTTCGTGGACCAGGTGGCTGGAGATGAACACGGTGGCGTTCCGCTCGGCCACGAAATCGAGCAGCGCGGTGAGCACCTCGCGCCGCACCACGGGGTCGAGGCCGTCGGTCGGCTCGTCGAGCACCAGCAGCTCCGGACACTGCCCGAGCGCCTGCAGGATCATGAGCTTGCCCATCTCGCCCTTGGAGAGCCGGGCCAGGGAGCGGTCGGCGGCGAGGGCGAAGCGGCGGAACAGCTCGTCCGCCCACCGCTGGTCCCAGCGCGGGTAGAAGGCGCGATGGTAGGCAATGGATTCCGCGACAGTGAGTCCCTGGTAGAGATGGGGGCGCTCCGGCACGTAGCCGGTACCGGCCAGGGCCCGGGCCACCTCGCGCGGGACCGCGTGTCCCAGCACCGTGACCTGCCCCGCCTGGGCCCGGAGCAGGCCCAGCAGCAGGCGGATGGTGGTGGTCTTGCCGGCGCCGTTCGGGCCCAGGAACCCGTAGACGGCCCCGCGGGGGACCGTCAGGCTCAGGTCCCGGATCTCGAAGCCCTTGCCGACACGGTAGGCCAGGTCGCGGACGGTGATGGCGGCGTCCATCAGGCGGCTCCCTTGAGCTCACGCTCCAGCGCTGCCCGCAGGTCTTCCGCGGATATGCCGAGCCGCCCCGCGTCCGCCAGCATCGCCCGCACCAGCCGCCGGGCCTCGTCCAGCCGTTCCGCCGCGCGCCGCGCCGGCTCCACCTCGCGCACGTACGTCCCCGCCCCCTGTCGCATCTCCACGAATCCCTCCCCCTCGAGCTCGCGATAGGCCTGCACCACCGTCGCCGGGTTGATCCGGAGCTGCCCCGCCAGGAGCCGCACCGATGGCAGCGGGTCCCCCGGGCGAAGCTCCCCGGCGGCAATCGCCACCTTCACCCGCCCCGCGATCTGGGCGTACAGCGGCACGGCACTCCGGGGGTTGATCTGCTCGAACATCGGCTGGGCTTGCCTCAAGTGTATTGTTGTACCAATACACTAAGACACACTCCGGGCCCCGTCAAGCGGGGTGCCGGAAGGCGCGGGGAGGCCCCCGGCGGGCCTATAAATGAGAAGGGCCGGCCACCGAAGTGGCCGACCCTCCTCCCCCTCTCGCCCCCTCTCTAGTGGAGCGAGTCTTTTTCAGTGACCTTGGGCGGTCAGACCTTGGCGGCCGCCAGCGTCCGGACCAGGTCGGTGGTGGACACCACGCCCACCAGGCGGCCCTGGCTCTCCACGAACAGCCGGTGCACCTCGAGGTAGAGCATCCGCTGGGCGGCATCCCGGATGCTGGCATCGGGGCCGATGGTCTGGGGGCGGGGCGTCATGAGCTCCCGCACCTCCATCTTGGTGAAGATCCGCTCCCGCTCCGTCGGCTCGTTGTGCTCGGCCAGGGCTTCGAGGATGTCGCTGTTGGAGATGACGCCCACGAAGCGCCCCTCGTCGTCCACGACGGGGAGGCCGGAGACGTGGTGGTCGGCCAGCACGGCGACGGCGGCTTCGATGATGTCGGTCGCGGCGATGACCTGGAGCTCGGTCTGCATGATGTCGGCGACGCGCATAGGACCTCGGTGCTTGGGCTGGTCCCAATAGAGCGCCGGTGGCGTGATGGAAAGATGAAGGTCCAGTGAGGCCGGGCCCCCCTGGCGCCCATTCAAACCCCTGTCCCCGGTTCGGCATCCCACTTCCGCATGCACGAGACCATCCAGCGAGCCCAGGCCGGGGACGCCACCGCCTTTCGTGCGCTCTATGACGCGCACGTGGGGCGGGTGTACGCCCTCTGCCTCCGGCTGGCCGGGGACCGGCAGCAGGCGGAGGAGCACGTGCAGGACGTCTTCGTCCGGGCGTGGGAACGGCTGGGGAGCTTCCGCGGGGAGAGCGCCTTCTCCACCTGGCTGCACCGGCTGGCGGTGAACGAGGTGCTGCAGGCGCGGCGGGCGGCGGGGCGGCGCGGGGCGCGCGTGGAGCTGGCGGAGGATGGCGGCGCCTCACGGGAGGCCGGCCACCGCCCGCCCCCGCCGGCCGGCGACCTCCCGCAGGCCATCGCCCGGCTGCCCGAGGGGGCGCGCACGGTGTTCGTGCTGCACGACGTGGAAGGCTACCAGCATGACGAGATCGCACAGATGACCGGCATCGCGGTGGGCACCTCCAAGGCCCAGCTCTTCCGCGCGCGCCGGCTGCTCCGGGAGGCCCTGGGCCGATGACCCACGACGAGATCCTGGCCCGCCTCGACGCGCGGGCCGATGGCACCCTGCCGGCCGGGGAGCTGGCCGCGGTGGAGCGGCACCTGGCCGAGTGCGCCGCCTGCCGGCGCGAGGCCGAGGCGCTCGCCGCACTCCTGGCCGACGCGCGGGCGCTGCCCCGGGAACTCGCGCCCGGGCGGGACCTGTGGGGCGGCATCGAGGACCGGCTGGCGCCCCGCGCCACGGCCACCGTCAGCTCCATCCCGCCGCGCCGGTGGCGCCCGCGCCTCCTCGCCGCCGTCATCGCCGCGGTGCTCCTCGGCGGGGCGGTCCTCCTGCTGCTGCGGCCGCCGGCGCGGCCGAGCGTGGCCTTTACCCGGGAGCAGGCGCGCTACCTGGCGGCCAGCACGGACCTGGCGCGGGCGCTGGCCCGGGACCCGGGCCACCTGGCGCCGGAGACCCAGGCGGTGGTGGGCCGGAGCCTGTCGGTGGTGGACCAGGCCATCGCCGAGGCGGAGGAGGCGCTCCGTGCCGACCCGCGGAACCCGGGGCTCGAGCAGATGCTGCTGGCGCGCTACGCGCAGCGGCTGGAGCTGCTGCAGCGCGCCACCGAAGCGAAGCGGCAGGCGAGCTGAGATGCGCACCCTCCTTGCCCTGACACTCCTGGCGGCCCCCCTCGCCGCGCAGACCAGCGTGACCGCGGGCCACGCGCTGGCGCCGGCGGGCGCGGTGCGGCTGGTGATCCCGCATGGCCGGGTGCAGCTGCGCACCTGGGACCGGGACAGCATCCTCATCCGGGGCCGGCTGGACGCCTCGGCGGGGACGCTCACCCTCGAGGGCAGCCGGGAGGCGCTCCGGGTGGGCGTGGCGCGGCCCGCCACCGCGCGTGGCCTCGGCCAGGCCGACCTCGAGATCACGGTGCCGCGGGAGGCGCGCGTGGCCTTCACGGGGCTGAGCGCCGAGTTCGATTGTGAGGCAGGGGGCGGCGAGGTGACGGCCACCACCACGAGCGGCCGCCTCCGCGTCACCGGCACCGCGCGGGTGGCGGTGCTGGAGACGCTCGACGGCAACGTGGAGCTGGCCGTGCAGGGACGCACCGCCCGGCTCCGCACCGCCACCGGGACCATCGTGGCGCGCGGGCTGGTGGAGGACCTCGACGCCTCGAGCGTGAGCGGGCCGCTGCTCATCGGCATGGAGGGCGCGGTGCGGAGCGCCCGCCTGGAGAGCACCTCGGCCGCCATCAGCTTCAAGGGGGACCTGCTGCCCGACGGCCGGCTCGTGGCCGAGACGCACGGCGGCGACGTGGACCTGCGGCTCCGCCCGGGCCTCGAGGCCACGTGGGCCATCGCCAACTGGGGCGGCGTGCTCGACAACCGGCTGCTGCCCCAAGCCCTGGTGAAGAAGGGCGCGCACAAGGGCGAGTGGGGCTTCGTCACGGGGCGCGGTACCGCGCGGGTGGAGGTGCGCACCTTCAAGGGCACGGTGCGGCTGGAGCCGCGGCCGCAGGAGCGGTAATAGCGAGCGGCCGGTCAGGCGTTAACTCGGGCACTCCGCGACGCGTGATTGCGGATTCGCGGGCCCGCGCCGATAGTTGCAGGGTGACCCCGACCCCTCCCCACCCCCGCCCCTCCCCACGCCTTCCACCGGCGACGCGCGCACCCTCCTCGTCATCGGGAGCCTGCCCGCCGGGCAGTCCCGGGCTGGCACCTCCAGCACGCGCCCGACCTCCCCGCCGCCCTGCCGATCCTGTCAGGCGGGACCCCCACCCTGGTGCTCCACCATGATGCGGCGGCCGGCCCCGCCCAGGCCGCCGCCCTCGTCATCGCCGCCGCCCCCTGCCCGGTGGCCTGGTGCCTGACCGCGTCCCGCGCCGGCGAGGAGGAGACCCTGCTCCGCCTCGGCGTGGCCGAGGTGGTGCCGGCGGAGGCCGGCGTGGCGACCCTCGAGCGGGCGCTGGCCCGCGCCGAGGCGCGCGGCGCGTACCAGCGTGGTGCGCGGGCGCGCGAGGCGCTCTACGAGGGCCTGGTGGAGCACGATGCGGCGGTGCCCCTCCTCGTGGACGCGGACCTCTCCATCCGCTGGGTCGCCGGGGGCATCCGGGCCCTCACCGGTCATGCGGCGGCCGACCTCGTGGGCCGGCCGGTCCGCGCCCTCCTGGGGCCCGCGGGCCTGCCGCAGCTCCGGGACCTGGAGCAATGGGCCTCGGCCCATCCGGGCCAGGTGCGGGTGGGCCCGCTCGAGGTCCGGCATGCGGACGGCCACGATGCCCGGCTCGAGGCCAGCGTGGTGCAGCTGGCCCAGCTCCCGGCGGTGGGGGGGCTGGTGGTCCGCCTGCGGGAGGCGCCGGCCGAGGATGAGCGCACCCAGCGGCTGGCGGAGAGCGAGGCGCGGTTCCGGAGCATCGCGGAGGAGACGCCGGTGCCGGTCTGGCTCGAGGACCCGGCGCGGAACCTCATCTACGAGAACCGCACCGCGCTCGAGTTCGTGGGGCGCACCTTCGAGGAGGAGCAGGGGCAGGGCTGGCTCGCCGCCGTGCACCCCGACGACGTGGAGCGGGTCCGGGCGCACTACGACTGGAGCTCCCTGCAGCAGCGCGACGTGACGCTCGAGTTCCGCATGCGCCGCCACGACGGCGCCTGGCGGGACCTGCTGCAGATCGCCATCCCCCGCTGGGATGACCGCGGCCGCTACCTCGGCTTCCTCGGCGTGGACATCGACATCACCGAGATCAAGGCCAAGGCGGCCCGCACCGAGGCCGCGGAGGAGCGCTACCGGCTGTTCGTGGAGCAGAGCACGGAGGGCATCTGGCGCTTCGAGATCGACCCGCCGGTGCCCGTGGACCTCGATCCGGAGGCGCAGGTGGCGCGGATGTTCCAGGACGCCGTCCTCGCCGAGTGCAATCCCACGATGGCCCGGATGTACGGCTTCGCGAACCCGGCCGAGCTCGAGGGCCGCCGGCTCCACGAGCTCCTCTCCCCGGACGACCCGCAGAACCATGCCTACCTGCTCGCGTTCATCACGAGCGGCTACCGCCTCACCGACGCCGAGAGCCACGAGCGCGACCGGGAGGGACGCTTCAAGGTGTTCCTCAACAACCTGGTGGGCATCATCGAGGAGGGGCGGGTGGCGCGCGCGTGGGGGCTGCAGCGCGACATCACCGAGCGGAAGGTGCTCGAGGAGGAAGCCCGCCAGGCCCGGAAGATGGAGGCCACGGGGCGCCTGGCCGGGGGCATCGCGCACGACTTCAACAACCTGCTCACCGCCATCCTCGGCACCACCCAGCTCCTGCTCGAGGACCTGCCCGCCGGCTCCACGGCGCACGGGGACGTCGAGGAGATCCGCCGCGCCGCCGTGCGCGCCGCCAACCTCACCCGCCAGCTGCTGGCCTTCAGCCGCCGGCAGGTGCTGCAGCCGCGGGTGCTGGACGTGGAGCAGCTGCTCCGGGGCGTGGACTCCCTCATCCGCCGGCTCATCGGCGAGCACATCGACCTGCGCATCCGGAGCGAGCCGGGGCTCTGGCCGGTGAAGGCGGACCCGGGGCAGCTCGAGCAGGTGCTGGTGAACCTCTGCGTCAACGCGCGCGACGCGATGCCGACCGGCGGCGGCCTCGAGATCGCGGCGGAGAACCTCTCGCTCACCGCGCCCCCGCCCGGCACCGGGACCATCCTCCCGCCGGGCCGCTACGTGCTCCTCACCGTGCGCGACACCGGGAGCGGCATGGACGAGGCCACCCTGCGCCACCTCTTCGAGCCGTTCTTCACCACCAAGGCGCCGGGCCAGGGGACGGGGCTGGGCCTCGCCACGGTGTACGGCATCGTGAAGCAGAGCGGCGGCTACATCTTCGTGGACAGCGCCCTCGGCGAGGGCAGCCGCTTCCGCATCTACCTGCCCCAGGCCGAGGGCCGGCCCGAGGCGCCGCCGGCGGCGGACCGCCCCGAGGCGGCGCGCGGCCAGGGCCGGGTGCTGGTGGTGGAGGACGAGGAAGCGGTGCGCCGCCTGACACGGCGGGTGCTGGAGGGCGCGGGCTACACCATCACCGAGGCCGCCGACGGCCCCGCGGCGCTCGCCGCCGTGGCGGCCGCGCCCGCCCCGTTCGACCTCGTGGTGTCGGACGTGATCATGCCGGGGATGAGCGGCCAGGAGCTGGCGCGGCAGCTGCTGGCGCGGCAGCCGGGCCTGCGGATCCTCTACGTATCCGGCTACAGCGACGAGGCGATCCTGCCGCTGGGCCGGCTGCCGCGCGGCACGGCGTTCCTGCAGAAGCCGTTCGAGCCGGCGGTGCTGCTGGCCCGGGTGCGGGAGGTGCTCGGCCCGTAGGCCGTCCGCCGCGCGCCGCGCGGCAGCCGCCCGTCGGGACGGTCATCCTCCTCGTCGTCCAGGCCGAAGTACCAGTCCACCTCGCCGAGGAGGTCGTCGTCGGTGGAGACGCCGGTCAGGATGCTCTCGGGGTAGCCCGGCTCCACCAGCACATAGCCGAACGGATAGTCGAGCCCCGGCAGCATGATGACCCGCCGCGGGCCTTCCGCCAGCTCCACGATCACCGAGTCCGCCGTGGTCACCGCCAGGGTCACGCCCCGTTCCTCGAGCAGCGGGGCCACGAGCTGGGTGTAGGCCCGGAAGTCGTCCAGCAGGTCGGCGCCGCTCCCCTCGGCCAGGGTGTCGGAGGCGGCGAGCCAGAAGGCCACCACCGTGGGGCCGCGCACCACCGGGGGCGCCGCGACGGCGGCCGCGGGCGTGCTGGGGCGCCGCGCCCGCGCCGGGCGGGCGGGGTGGCAGGCCGTGGCCCCGGTGAGGAGCATGACGGCCAGGGCGAACAGTCGTTCAGCCCGTCGCACGGCCTGCCGATAGCTGGGACATGCAGGACTCCTCGCCTCGTGATGGGGGGCGCCGGGCACCGGATGCACTGGTGCGGCGGCTCCACCTCGGATTCATCTTCGCCCTCAGCCTGCTCGTGGCCGTCACCATCCTGGCCACGCTCCGGCTGGAGCGGGCGCTCGCCGACGAGGCGCGGGCCCGCCACGCCACCCGCCTGGTGGACGACCAGCGCCTGCTCACCATCCGGCTCATCAAGGTGGCGCTGCTGGCCCGCGAGGCCGGCGCCACCCCCCGCAGCTGGGACCGGGTGGCGGACCTCCGGGCCACCGTGGACCTGTGGCAGGCCGGCCAGGTGGCCATCGCCAAGCTCGCCGATCCCGCCAGCGCCTCCCGGCCCATCCGGGAACTCGCACCCTACGCGCAGAGCATCGGCGCCAGTGCCGCACAACTCCAGGCCATGACCCTCGGCCCGGAGACGGGGGCAGTCGCCAGCGCGCCGGCTCTCGCCAGCACCGTGGCCGCCTTGCTCGGCGTGGAACGCAGCTACCTGAGCCGGCTCGAGAACCTGCGCCTGGTGCTGGCGCAGGAGGGAGCCTCGGCGCTGCAACGCGTCCACCGGGTGGAGCTCGAGATGGCGGGGACCACCATCCTGGTGGTGCTGCTGCTCGGGCTCTTGGTGTTCCGGCCGGCGATGGCCCAGCTGCGCGCCGGCCTGCACGAACTGGTGGAGACCGAGGCCGTCCTCGAGAGCCGCAATCGCGCGCTGGCGGATGCCAACGCCCGGCTCGACGACGCGCTGGTGGACGCCCGCTCGGCCGCCCGCATGAAGAGCGAGTTCCTGGCCACCATGAGTCACGAGGTGCGCACCCCGCTCAACGGCGTCCTCGGCATGGCGCACCTGCTCGCCGACAGCCCGCTCACGACCGAGCAGCGCGAGTACGTGGAGACCATCCGCAGCAGCGGCCAGGGCCTCCTCACCACCCTCAACGACATCCTCGACTTCTCGCGGATCGAGGCGGGAAAGCTCACCATCGAGACGGTTCCCACCGACCCGCGCCTGGTGGTGGAGGAGGCGGCGGCCCTCGTCGCCCCGCGGGCCGGCGAGCGCGGCCTCGAGTACGCGGTGGTGGTGGAACCCGACGTCCCCGCCGCGATCCTGGGCGACCCCGGCCGCCTGCGCCAGGTGGTCCTCAACCTACTCGGCAACGCCGTGAAATTCACGGCCGCCGGCGAGGTGGTGGCCCACCTCTCGGCCGAATGGGTGAGCGAGCGGGACGTGGTGCTGACGCTGGCGGTGCGCGACACCGGGATCGGGATCGCCCCCGAGCAGCAGGGGCGGCTGTTCCAGGCGTTTGCGCAGGGCGACGGGTCGAGCACCCGGCGTTTCGGGGGGACGGGACTCGGGCTGGCGATCTCCCGGCAACTGGTGGAGCTCATGGGCGGGACCCTCACCTTCGAGAGCGCGCCGGGCCAGGGGTCCACCTTCCGGGTCCGCCTGCCGGCGACCCTCCCCGCCACCCCGCCCGTCCCGGAACTCACCACCCTGCCCCCCTGCCGCCTGGTGGTGGCCAGCGCCCACGACGCCACCCGGCTGGCGGTCTCCCGGGCGCTCCTCGGCTGCGGCGTGGCATGCGAGGAGGCGGCAGACGCGGGCGCCCTCATCGGCTGGTGCGACGCCACCGGCGGCGCGGCGCCGCCCCGGGTGGTGCTCCTCGATGCGCTGCTGCCGGGCGGCAGCCTCCGGAGCCTGCTGCCGCAACTGGACCGCGGGCCGGGGCCGGCGCCGGCCGTGCTGGTCCTGTTGCCCGCGGGGCTCGGGGCCGCCGACACGCTGGGGCAGGTGCCGGGGTGCGCAGGGACCGTCGCCCGCCCGATCCGCCGCGCCCACCTCCGGCGGGAACTGGCCCGCGTGCTGGAGTCGCCGGTGAGTCCGCCCGCACCGGGGCGGCACCGGACCGTGCTCGTGGTGGAGCGGAACCCGGTGCATCGCGCCATGCTGGCGCGCGAGCTCCGGCGCCTGGGCCGCGACGTGGAGCTGGCGAGCTCGCCCCGGGAGGCCGTGGAACGCGCGACGCTCACCAGCCCCGGCCTGGTGCTCCTCAATGGCGAGGACCCCGGCCTCGCCGCCGGCGACCTGGTCACCACCCTGCGCACCCGACGCACTTCCGTCCCGGTGTCGATCGTGGCCTTCCGGACCGGCCTGGCGGATGCCCCTGATCTCCCCGCCCCACCCCTCCCCGTGGATGCGCTGCTCGAGAGCCCGTTCTCGCCCGAGGCGCTGCGGGCCCTCCTGACGAAGCTCTCCGCATAGCCGACTAAGAACCCGGCGCTTGCAAGCACTCACTTGCCAATCATGCAAGTGGTTGCTAACATGGCGCCCATGACTCAAGACCTTCCCACCCGAATTCTGGAAGCCGCCGCCCGCGTCTACGCCGAGACCGGCTTCCGCGGCACCACCACGCGCCGCGTGGCCCAGGAGGCCGGCGTCAACGAAGTGACCCTTTTCCGCCACTTCGGCACCAAGGAGGCGCTGGTCAAGGCGGCCCTCCAGCGGGTGCACCAGCAGGGCAACCGGTTCGTCCTCGGCGAACCGCAGGACCCCGGCGCGGAGATCTACGGCTGGGCGATGAGCATCTTCCGCCACTGGTTCAGCGCCCGCGGGATGATCAGCCGGGTGATGGGCGACCTGGTGGAGCATCCCGAGATCGCGCCCGGGGTGTGCGAGGAGCCGGGATGCGAGCATGCGCGGCTCTCCGCCTACCTGACGCGGATGCGGGAGCGGGGCCTGGCCACCAAGGACTTCCATGCCGATGCGGCGGCGGGGCTGCTGATGGGTTCGGTCTTCACGCATGCCATGTGGCGGGAACACTTCGAGGACGCCACGCTGCCGCCGGTCGAGGTGGTGCTGCGCGAGTACGTGCGGCTCCTGCTCTCGGCCATCGGTGCGGACGCCGCGGTGCCGGCCAGCGTGGAGGGCGCATGAGGTCCGCGCTCCGCCTCGCGCTCCCCGCCCTGCTCCTGGCCCTGCCGCTCGCCGCGCAGGCGCCGGCGCGCCCGCTCTCGCTGGACGACGCGCTGCGCCTGGCCCTCCCCGCCAGTGAGGCGGTGGGCCTGGCCCGGGCCGACCTCCGCCGCCTGCGCGGCGAGGAAGCCCAGGCCCGCAGCGAGTTCTACCCGCAGCTCACCGGCACGGCCACCTACACCCGGACCCTGGCCACCCAGTTCGACCGCGGCGGCTCGTCCGCGCCGGACACCACGGTCCGCAACTTCTGCAACCGCTTCACCGCCGACCCCACGCAGCCCGTCGGCACCCGCGTCGACAGCCTCGAGGCCGCGGTGGAGTGCGCCACGCGCCTCAACCCGTTCGCGGCGTTCAGCAACCTGCCCTTCGGGCAGAAGAACCAGTACAACCTCGGGCTCACCGCCTCACAGACGCTCTTCGCGGGCGGGCGCATCCGGGGGCGGAGCGGCGCGGCGCGCGCCAGCCGGGAGAGCGCGGAGATCGCGCTGACGACGCAGGAGGCGCAGCTCACGCTGGACGTGACGCAGGCCTACTACAACGCCGCCCTGGCCGACCGGCTGGTGAGCATCGCCGAGGGGACCCTGGCGCTGGCCGACACGACGCTGGAGCAGACGCGGCTCGGTCGCCGGGTGGGGACGCAGGCGGAGTTCGACCTGCTCCGCGCCCAGGTGGCGCGCGACAACCAGCGCGTGGCGGTGATCCAGCGCCAGGCGGACCGGACGGTGGCCCACCTGCGCCTCCGCCAGCTCCTCAACCTGCCGCTCGACCAGCCCCTGGCCCTCACCTCCACGGTGGAGGACACCACGCTGCCGCGGGTGGCGGCCCTCGACAGCCTCGAGGCGGCCGGCGGCCCGGTGGACGCGGACCGGCGCGCCCCGGTCCGTCAGGCCCAGAAGGCGGTGGAGGCGCAGGAGAACCTGCTGAAGGTGGCCCGCGCCGAGCGCTACCCGACGGTGACCGTCACCTCCAACTACGCCCGGATCGGCTACCCCGACGACCTGCTGCCGAGCTGGGGCGACTTCGTGAACGACTGGAACGTGGCCCTCTCGCTCCGGCTGCCGCTCTTCACCGGCGGGCGGATCGGCGGGAGCGTGGAGGCGGCGCGCGCCAACCTGCAGGCGCAGCGGCTGCGCCTGCGGCAGACCCGCGAGCGGGCGCAGCTCGACAGTGAGGATGCGGCCGAGCGGCTGCGCGCCGCGCAGGCGCAGTGGGCCGCGAGCCAGGGCACGGTGGAGCAGGCCGAGCGGGCCTACGCCATCGCGACGATCCGCTACCGCGAGGGGATCTCCAACCAGACCGAGCTCGGTGACGCGCGCCTGGCGCTGGAGCAGGCCCGCGCCAATCGCGCCACCGCCGCGCGCGACCTGCAGGTGGCGCGGGTGCGGGTGGCGCTGCAGCAGGACCTGCCGCTCTCGGTCCAGTGACCGGGCGGCCCCGCATGACGACCCACACCGGGCGCGTGGCGCCCCCAACGACGCAGCACCCCGAGGAGTCCCTCATGAAGTTCGCGATGACCGCCGTGGCCCTGACGCTCGCCCTGGGCGCCGCGGGCTGCGGCAAGGAACCGCCGGCCACCACCACGGGCAGTGCCGCCGACTCGGCGGTGTGGGTGGGCAAGGAGAACGTGGTGCTGGCGGAGCGCCGCACGCTGGAGAGCGGCCCGGCCATCGCCGGCACCCTAGAGGCGGAACGGCAGGCCACCATCCGCGCGGAGGTGGGTGGCGCGGTGACGGCGCTGCTCGCGGAGCCGGGCCAGCCGGTGGCGGCGGGCGCGGTGGTGGCGCGGCTCGAAGACACGGGGATCCGCGACAGCTACGAATCGGCCAGGGCCGCCGTGCGGAGCGCCGAGCTCGCGGCGCAGCTGGCGCGCCGCAACCGCGACCGCACCGCCGAGCTCGCCAAGGCCGGCGCCCTGCCCGACCGCGACCTCGAGACCGCCGACCTGCAGGCCCAGAGCGCCGAGGCGCAGCTGCTCGACGCGCAGGCCCGCCTGGCCAGCGCCGAGAAGGCGCTCGGCAAGACGGTGCTCCGGGCGCCCTTCGGCGGCATCGTGAGCGAGCGGCCGGTGACGCAGGGCGACATCGTGCAGAGCGGCGCGGTGCTGCTGACGCTGGTGGATCCCGGCAGCCTCAAGTACGAGGGGACGGTGCCGCTCGAGTCGCGCGCGGGGCTCCGGGTGGGGGCGCCCGTCCGCTTCCGGGTGGCCGGCGCCACCACCGACGAGGTCACCGGGCGGGTGAGCCGGATCAACCCGGCCGTGGATCCGGCCACGCGCCAGATCCGCGTCACGGTGCAGGTCCCGAATCGCGGCAACGCGCTCCTGGCCGGCCTCTTCGCCGAGGGCCGGGTGGCGACGGCGAGCCATGACGGCGTGGTGGCGCCCTCGCGGGCGATCGACCGGCGCGGGCTGCGGCCGGTGGTGCTCCGGCTGAAGGCGGGCCGCACCGAGCGGGTGGAGGTGACGCTGGGCCTCATCAACGAGGCCGAGGAGCAGACCGAGGTCACCCAGGGCCTGGCCCCGGGCGACACGCTGCTCGTGGGCGGGGCCCAGGGCCTGGCGCCGGGCACGCTGGTGCGGGTGGGCAGCCCGGCCGAGCTGCAGAGCACGAGCGCGGCGAAGAGCGGGGAGCGCTGAGATGCTGATCTCCGACTTCGCGATCCGCCGCCCCGTCATCACGGTGGTGGCCATGGTGGCGATCTCCATCTTCGGGATGATCGCCCTGCTCCGCCTCAAGACGGACGAGTTCCCCGACGTGCAGCCGCCCTTCGTGTCGGTGGGCCTGGTGTACCCGGGCGCTGCGCCGGACGGGGTGGAGCGCGAGGTACTGGAGCCGGTGGAGGAGGTCATCGCCTCCATCAGCGGCGTCAAGAAGATCACCGGCTCGGCGCAGGACGGTTTCGGGCAGATCCTGGTGGAGTTCAACTTCGACAAGGACCTGCTCGAGGCCACGCAGGAGATCCGCGACGGCATCTCCGGCATCCGCGTGGACCTGCCGGACGAGCTCGAGGAGCCGATCATCAAGAAGCTGTCGGACACCGACCAGCCGATCGTCTCGCTGGCGCTCTCCTCCACCACGCTCACGGCGCCGGAGCTCACCCGCCTCGCGGACCCCGGCATCGCGCGGGACCTGCGCTCGGTCCCCGGCGTGGCCGAGGTGCTGGTGCTCGGCAAGCAGGAGCGGGAGCTGACGGTGTACCTCCGGCCCGACGCGCTGCAGGCGCAGGGCGTGAGCGTGGCGCAGGTGGTGCAGGCGCTCCGGCTCCAGAACCTGGCCGCCCCGGTGGGCCGGCTCGAGAGCGGCAACGTGGAGCGGAGCATCCGCCTCACCGGCCGCCTGGCGGAACCCCAGGACTTCCTCCGCCTGGTGGTGGCGGAGCGGAACGGCCGCGTCATCCGCCTCGGTGAGGTGGCCTCCGTGGTGGACGGCACCGAGGAGCCGCGCTCGCTGGCGCTCTACAACGAGCGTGAGGCGGTGGGCATCGACGTCAAGAAGTCCAAGGGCTACAGCACCACCGAGGTCACCGAGCAGATCCACCAGCGGCTGGAGCGGATCCGCGAGCGGCTGCCCGCGGGCACCACGCTGGACCTGGTCAAGGACGGCGGCGAGCGGGTGAACTACTCGGTGAGCAACGTGAAGTGGACGCTCATCGAGGGCGCCCTGCTCACGGTGCTGGTGGTGTTCCTGTTCCTCAACTCGTGGCGCTCCACCGTGATCACCGGCCTGGCGCTGCCGGTGAGCGTGCTGGCGGCGTTCGTGGCGGTGTGGGCGTTCGGCTTCACGCTCAACACGATGACGCTGCTGGGCCTGTCGCTGGCCATCGGCATCCTGATCGACGACGCCATCGTGGTGCGCGAGAACATCGTGCGCCACGTGGAGATGGGGAAGGACCACGTCGAGGCCGCGCGCGAGGGCACCAACGAGATCGGGCTCGCGGTGACGGCCACGACGGTGTCCATCCTCGCCGTGTTCATCCCCATCGCCTTCCTGCCGGGGGTGGCCGGGCAGTGGTTCAAGCCGTTCGGGCTCACCATCGCCTGCTCGGTGGCGGTGTCGCTGTTCGTGTCGTTCTCGCTGGACCCGATGCTCTCGGCCTACTGGCCGGACCCGCACCAGCACGAGCACGAGAAGAGCTGGCTCACCCGCGCGCTGGACCGCTTCAACGCCTGGTTCGCGCGGATGGCGGAGCACTACAAGGGCATCATCGCGTGGGCGCTGGACCACGGGCTGGCCATCAACATCATCGCGGTCGGCACGTTCGTCTCGTCCTTCGTGCTCTTCACCCGCGGGCTGCTGGCCATGGGCGGGGCGCTGGCCGGCATCGCGCTCATGGCGTGGGCGGCGAGTCGCGATTGGCGCTGGCTCGGCAAGCTCGTGGGCATCCTGGCCGGCCTCGGCGTGGCGGTGGCGGCCTCCTCGGTGCTGCCGGTGTGGCACCGGGTGGGCGTCAGCTTCGTGCCCGAGGACGACCGGGCCGAGTTCAACGTGAAGATCGAGACGCCGCCCGGCGCCTCGCTGGCCTACGGGCGCACCAAGATCGAGGAACTGGGCACCTTGATCCGCGCCATGCCCGAGGTGCGCTACACCTACGCCACGCTCGGCGGCAGCGCCTCGGGCGCGGTGGACGAGGGGAACGTCTACGTGCGCCTCAAGGGGCGGCACGAGCGCACCCGGAGCGCGGAGCAGATCGCCGCGGCGCTCCGCGCGGAGACCGCCAAGCTGACCGGGCTCAAGATCTCCGTCTTCACCAGCAACATGGGGGGCGGCCGCAAGCAGCTGCAGCTCGAGATCCGGGGCGAGGACATCCCCACCATCACCCAGGCGGCCGAGCAGCTGGAGCGGGTGGTGAGCGGGGTGCCGAACGTGGTGGACCTGAGCCTGTCCTCCAAGGGACTGAAGCCCGAGGTGACCGTGAACCTGAACCGCGGCCTGGCCGGCAGCCTCGGCCTCACCGTGGGCGACATCGCGCAGTCGGTGCGCCCCGCCTTCGCCGGCATCGACGCCGGCGACTGGGTGGACCCCTCGGGCGAGACCCGGGACGTCGAGGTGCGCCTCACCCCCGAGTCGCGCGAGCGGCCCGAGGACCTGCGCATGCTGCCGCTCCTCGTGGCGGGCCCCAACGGGATGCCCACCACCATCCCCCTCGGCCAGGTGGCCGACATCACGCAGGGCACCGGCCCGGCCATCATCAACCACCTGAACCGCGACCTGGTGGTCAACGTGGGCTGGAACGTCTCCGGCCGCTCCACCGGCGAGGTGATGGAGAACGTGCGGCAGGCCATCCGCCAGGTGCAGCTGCCGCCGGGCGTGCGGGTCACCGAGGGCGGCGACGCCGAGCAGCAGACCGAGGTGTTCGGGAACATCTTCCTGGCCCTGGGCGTGGCGGCGATGCTCATGTACCTCATCCTGGTGATGCAGTTCGGGTCGTTCCTGGACCCGCTGGCCATCATGTTCTCGCTGCCGCTCTCGATGATCGGCGTGATGCTCGGCCTGGCCGTGGCCAAGCAGACGGTGAACATCATGAGCCTGATCGGCGTGATGCTGCTCATGGGCATCGTGGCCAAGAACGCCATCCTGCTCATCGACTTCGCCAAGTGGGCGCGGGAGCAGCAGGGCCTCGGGCTCCGGGAGGCGCTGATCGAGGCGGGCGCCATCCGGCTCCGGCCCATCCTGATGACCACCTTCGCGCTGATCGCGGGCATGATCCCGGTGGCCCTGGGCCGGGGCGAGGGGGCGCAATTCCGGGCACCCCTCGGCGTGGCGGTGATCGGCGGCGTGATCACGTCGACCTTGCTGACGCTCATCGCCATCCCCACGTTCTACGAGCTGCTCGACATGCTGCGGGAACGCCTGTCGCATCTGGCGGGCCGGGTGCTCGGGCAGGACACCCTGGCCTCCCTCCGTCAGGCGACGGGGGAGCACCAGGTCGGGCCGTAAGGCCGCGTGCCCGGGCACGCCGACGATCCACCCACGCAACGAACCTGAACGCAAGGAGCCATAGATGCCGACGTCGAGCGCCAGCGCCACCTGGCAGGGCGGACTCAAGCAGGGGAAGGGCCACTTCCAGGGCGGGAGCGGGCTCATCGCCGCCGACTACAGCTTCCCGACGCGCTTCGAGGGCGCCAAGGGCACCAACCCCGAGGAGCTCGTGGCCTCGGCGCACGCGGCCTGCTTCAGCATGGCGCTGTCGGCGGGGCTCGAGAAGGCGGGCACCCCGCCCACCAGCGTCAGCACCACCGCCACGGTGACGCTCGACTTCGTCGGCGGCGCGGCGCGGATCACCCGGATCCAGCTGGTGACGCGCGGCAAGGTGGCGGGCATCGACCAGGCGACCTTCGCCAAGGCCGCCGCGGAGGCCAAGGACGGCTGCCCCATCAGCAACCTCTTCAAGGGCAACGCGGCCATCGACCTCGACGCCAAGCTCGAGGACTGAGCCGCTATCACCGCCTGCCGCCGCCCGGGGATCCCGCGATCCCCGGGCGGCGTTTGCGTCTCCCGGGCCGGGGTGAGAGGATTGTGTGGCAGGCTCCGTTGCTCCCATGGCGGCCCGTCCGCCCGACCCTCACCGGAGCAGACCCATGCGCCTCGTCTCCCTCACCCTGGCCCTCGCCGGAGGCCTCGCCATGACCACGCCGATCGCCGCGCAGGGGCGCCAGGTGTTCGTCAACCGGGTGCGGCTGCCCGAGGCCACCCTCAGCGCCCTGGAACAGGCCGGCGCCCCGCGGATCCCCGACGGCCGCTATTGGTACGACCCGCTCTGCGGCGCCTGGGGACTGGAGGGCGGCCAGGCGCGCGGCTTCGTGCTGGCGGGGCTCCGGCTCGGCGGTCCGCTGCCGGCGGACATCTCGGGCGGCGGCACCGGGGTCTTCATCAACGGCCGCGAGCTGCACCCGCTCGACGTGCAGGGCCTGCAGCAGCTGGTGGGCCCGGTGCAACGGGGGCGGTACTGGGTGGACGCCCAGGGCAACGCGGGGCTCGAAGGGGGCCCGGTGCTGGTCAACCTCTTCCAGCTCGCGAGCCAGCTGTACCGGCAGAACGGCGGCGTGGGGGAGAATTATGGCAACGGTGGCAGCGCCTACATGAACATGAACACCGGCATCGGCATCATCACCGATGGGCAGGGCGGCGCCGCGGTGTTCAATCACTAGGGGCAGCCCCTGACACAACGACGGCCCGGGATCTCCAGGGAGATCCCGGGCCGCGTTCGTTTCGGAGGACGCGGTTCAGCCGTCCATCGTCTCCTGGCTGCCGCTGGCGCGTTGCGCGGCGCGGAGCATCTCGAACTCCGGCTGGCAGAAGGCGCAGCCCATCACGTGATCCAGGAGCGCAAGGCGGGCTTCCTCGTCCCCCTCGCGCGCCAGGAGGGCGGCGATGGCCTCCACGCTCGGGCAGCCGAGGCGCGCGTCGCCGAGCTGGGCCTGGATGGCGAGCAGCCGGTCGTAGCTCTTGCGGAGGCGGGAGTCACTCATTCAGCGCCTCCGGGCCGATGCCCATGGCGGTGAGTTCCTGGCGCAGGTCCTCGAGCCCGCGGTAGAGGAGGTTCCGCGTCTTGGGCTCGGTCCAGCCCAGCAGGTCGGCGATCTCCTCGCGACCGTACCCCGCCAGGTACATCCGCACCACCGAGCGGCGCGCGGGGATCAGCTGGTCCAGCGCCTTGGCCACCTGGGCCTCGAGTTCCTTGGTCGAGACGTCCTGGTCCGCCGGATCGCCCTCGCCGAGGACGGCGATGCCGCTCGGGCGGGAGAGGCGGACCGGGGTCTCGCGCCGGGCCCGCCGGCGACGCAGCACGTCGATGGCCGCGGACGTGGCGGTGCGATGGATGTAGGACGCCGGGGCGGCGAGGATCCGCTCGCCGCTCTCGAGGGCCTTCCAGAGGCGCAGGCGGACCTCCTGCAGCAGGTCGTCCACGTCCGATCCGGTGAGGCCGTGCTGGAAGCCGATGACGCGCACCCGCTCGGCGAAGCGGGTGACCACCTGGTCCAGGGCCAGGGAAACCTGATCGGAGGGACGGGGCATGGAGGTGTATCGTACCCCGCCAGCCCATCGGCGCAAGTAAGGGGAGCCGCGCACCCCCCGATTCACCCCGGCTTCAAGCGGCCTTCACGGGGAACGGCCTAGCATGCGAGGCAACTCGCTGGTCGTCGGTGCCGCACTCTGGAGGAACGCTGTATGGCCTACCTGTGGTGGAAGACGGTCCACATCATCGCCATGGTCTCCTGGTTTGCCGGGCTGTTCTACCTGGTCCGGCTCTTCATTTACCATGCCGAGGCGAATGCAGACCAGGAACCCAAGCGGACGATCCTGCTGACCCAGTACGCCATCATGGAGCGGCGGCTCTACTTCATCATCACCTACCCGGCGATGGTGCTGACGGCCGCGACGGCGGTGGCGCTGCTGATCCTGCAGCCCACCTTCCTGTCCGAGGTGTGGATGTGGGTCAAGCTCGGCGTGGTGGCGGCGCTGATCGCCTATCACTACTGGTGCGAGCTCACCATGAAGCGCTTTGCCCGGGGCGACATCCGCTTCAGCGGCGAGCAGCTGCGCTGGGCCAACGAGGGGCCGACGCTGCTCCTCATCCTCGGCTGCTCGCTGGCGGTGCTCAAGGCCGTGACGCCGCTCGGGGTGCTGGGGCTCGTGGTGGTCGGCGTCAGCGGCCTCTTTGCCGGCTCCATCCGCCTGTATGCCCGCTACCGCCGGATGCACCCGGTGCCGCGGGCGCTGGATCCCACCCACCCGGCCTGATCCCGCAGCCGCCGGGCACGCCCGCGGGGCCACGAGCGCAACACTCGTGGCCCCGCGGTACGTTCTGGCTCCCCGGGGGCGGGCCGGCGGCATTGCCTCGGCGGCGTGCGCCTCTGCGTTGAGTCACACTCGCCCTCCCCCGCCGCTACACCCCGCGACGCGCCAACGCGCTGGCAGCCGAGAGGTAGTCGCGCACCAGCGCGTCGAAGCGCTCGACGGCCTTGGGGTCCTTGAGGCCACCGTCGGCGGCGAAGGCGTCGTTGCCGTGCGGCACGATGTACATGTCCGGGTGCACGAACATGCCGAGGCCCTCGAGCGGGATGCGGAGCTGCCAGAGGCCGCGGATGCCGCCGATGGGGCCGGTGGAGGCGCTCATCACCAGCGCGCTCTTGCCGCGGATCGGCACGGGGCGGATGCGGGAGAGCCAGTCGATGGCGTTCTTGAGGTGGCCGGGGAGCGAGTAGTTGTACTCCGGCGAGGCGAGCAGCATGCCGTCGGCGGCAAGGATCCGGCGGCCGAGCGCCTGGGCGGCCTCGGGGATGCCGTCCCGCGCCTGCAGGTCGGCGTCGAAGTACGGCATGGTGAACTCGCGGAACTCCGCGACATCCACCTCGGCCCCGTGGCGGCGGGCCAGGCCGGCGGCCACGTGGAGGAGCTTGCGGTTGAGCGAGGCCTGGCGGAGCGAGGCGGCGAGGGCGAAGAGGCGCATCGGTCAGGCGGTCAGGAGGCGGGCCGGGCCCGCAGGATGGGCGCGAGGGCGCGCCAGATGTTGTCGGCCACGAGGCGCGAGCCGGCCTCGTTGGGGTGGATCCCGTCACCCTGGTTCAGCGAGTCGATGCCGGCCACGCGGTCGAGCAGGAACGGCAGGAGCGGCAGCGCGTTGGCCTTCGCAAGGTCGGCGTAGACGGCGCGGAAGTCCCGCACGTAGCGCTGGCCCAGGTTGGGCATGGCCTCCATGGCGCAGAGGAGCACCTGCGTGGCGGGGGCGCGCTGCTGCACCCGGTCGATCATCACCTGCAGGTTGGCCCGCAGCGAATCGGTGTCCTGCCCGCGCAGCATGTCGTTGGCCCCCGTCTCGATGATCAGGTAGGCGGGCGGACTCTTGAGGATCCAGTCCAGCTGCCGGAGCGATCCGGCCGAGGTCTGGCCGCTCACGCCCGCGTTGACCACCTCGAAGTTCATCCCTGCCGAGTCGAGCTTCTGCTGCACCAGTGCGGGGAAGGCGCTGTCCGGATCGAGCCCGTACCCCGCCGTGAGCGAGGTGCCGAGAAACACGATGGCCGGCCGGCTCGTCGGCGCGGGCACGGCGGGCGTGGCCCCGGACACCGCGGGTGGAGGCACGCTGTCGGCCGCGGGCTGGGCGTCGCCGCCCCCGCCGCACCCGGCCAGCAGCCAGGCGGCAACCCCGACTATAGTTCTACCGCTTCGGAACCGTTCCACTGTCCAAGGTTCTCCATCGATGATCCGCGCCGAATCCCTGAGCCGTGAGTACCTGAGCGGTGGTCGTCCGCTCAAGGTGCTGAAGGATATCACCTTCGAGATTGCCGCGGGCGACATCGTGGCCATCGTGGGACCCTCCGGCAGCGGCAAGACCACGCTGCTCGGCCTCATGGCGGGCCTCGACCGGCCCGACGGCGGCCGGCTGGTGGTGGACGGCCAGGACCTCACCCGGCTGGACGAGGACGCCCTCGCGCGCTTCCGTGCCGAGCGGGTGGGGTTCGTGTTCCAGTCGTTCCACCTGCTGCCCACCCTGACGGCGCGCGAGAACGTGCAGGTGCCGCTCGAGCTCCGCGGCGAGGACGCCGGCGCCCGGGCCACCGAGCTGCTCGGCCGCGTGGGGCTGGCCGGGCGCGAGCACCACTACCCCGCCCAGCTCTCGGGCGGCGAGCAGCAGCGGGTGGCCCTGGCCCGGGCCTTCTCCAACCGCCCCAAGATCCTCTTCGCCGACGAGCCGACGGGGAACCTGGACCACACCACCGGGGCCAAGGTGGTGGAGATCATGTTTGGGCTCAACCGCGAGCTCGGCACCACCACGGTGCTGGTGACGCACGACATGGAGCTGGCCCGCCAGGCGCGCCGCATCATCCGGCTCTCCGACGGGGCGGTGGTCGAGGACACGCGCACCGCATGAGGTCGCTCTCCCTGATCCTCCGCATGGCCTGGCGCGAGGGGCGGGCCGCGGGGCGGCGGATGCTGCTGCTGACGGCCGCCATCTCGATCGGCGTCGGGGCGCTGGTGGCGATCGAGTCGTTCACCGACAACCTGCAGGTGGCGGTGGAGCAGCAGTCCCGCTCGCTGCTCGGCGGCGACTTTGCCCTCAGCAGCCGGGCCGAGCCGACGCCGGGCTTCCTGGCCCTGCTCGACTCGCTCGCCACCGCCGCCGGCGTGGACCGGGCCACCGGCTACGCCGAGGTGACGAGCTTCGCCGGCATGGCCTACGTGACGCGCACCAGCGGGGCGCGCCTGGTGCGCGTCAGCGCGATCAGCGGCGGGTATCCCTTCTACGGCGTGGTGCACACCGCGCCCGCCGGGCGCTGGCCGCAGCTCCAGGCCGGGGAGGCGCTCGTCGATCCCTCCTTCCTCACCGCCATGGCCGCCGAGGTGGGCGACACGATGGCGCTCGGGGAGGCGCGCTTCGTCATCGCCGGCAGCGTCACCAGCTTCCCGGGCGACGTGGGCATCCGGAGCGCGTTCGGGCCCCGGGTGTTCATCCCCGGCGCCCGGCTCGGCGACACCAAGCTCCTCGGCGGCTTCGGGGCGCGCGCCGAGCACGAGTGGTACCTCAAGGTGGCGGAGACGCTCGACGCCAAGGACTTCGCCGCCACCTGGCGCCCCAGGATCAACAAGGAGCGAGGCCGCTTCCGCACCGCCGCGGAGGAGGAGCAGGACCTGCAGCAGTCGCTCGAGCGGCTGGGGCGCTACCTCGGGCTGGTGGCACTGATCGCGCTGCTCCTGGGCGGCATCGGGGTGGGGAGTGCCGTGCAGGTGTTCCTGCGCCGCAAGCGGGACGGCATCGCGGTGCTCCGCTGCCTCGGCGCCACCAGCGGCCAGGTGTTCGGGATCTACCTGCTGCAGGCGGCGGTGATGGGGCTGGCGGGGAGCGCTCGGCGTGCTGCTCGGGCTCGGGCTCCAGTTCCTGATGCCGGCGGTCTTCGGAGCGTTCATCCCCCTCGACGTGCAGGTGCGGCCCTCGCTGGCCGCGGTGCTCACCGGGCTCGGCGTGGGCCTCTGGGTGGCCGTGATCTTCGCGCTCCTGCCCCTGCTCCAGGTGCGGGCCGTCCCGCCCCTGGCCGTGCTGCGGCGCGACGTGGACGAGGGGACCCGACGGGGCTTCGACGGATGGAGCTGGCTGGCGCGCGCGCTGCTGGCGCTCAGCGTGGTGGGCCTGGCCGCCCTGCAGGTGCAGGACCTGGCGCAGGGCGCGGCCTTCGCGGTGGGCGTGGCGGGGGCGCTCCTGGTGCTGTGGGGGGCCGCGGTGGCGCTCACCCGCGCGCTCCGGCGCTGGTTCCCGCACCGGCTCCCCTACACCACCCGCCAGGGCCTCGCCAACCTCTACCGCCCGGCCAACCAGACGGTGGCGGTGGTGCTGGCGCTCGGCTTCGGGGCCTTCTTGTTAGGTGCGCTGGCCGTGATGCAGCACAACCTGCTCCGCCAGCTCTCGCTCGACGGGGGCGCGGGACGGCCCAACCTGGTGCTCTTCGACATCCAGCCCGACCAGCGCGCCGACGTGGAGCAGCTGCTGCGGGACCGCGGCCATGCCGTGCAGCCCGCGGTGCCGATCGTGCCGATGCGGCTCCGGGCCATCAACGGCCGGCCCGTCAGCCAGCTCATCGCCACCAGCGACTCGCTCGAGGCCCTGCGCGACTCGCTCGGGGAGGAAGCCCGCCCCCGCCGCCGGGAGCGCGGCGGCGAGGGCCAGGGCCCCGAGCGCTGGGCCCTCCGCCGCGAGTACCGCTCCACCTACCGCGACTCGAGCGTCGGCTCCGAGAAGCTCGTGGTGGGCGACTGGTGGCAGCCCGGCGCCGGCGCCGCCCCGCCCTATCCCGTCTCCCTCGAGACCGGCATCGCGAGCGACCTCGGGGTCACCATCCGCGACACGGTGACCTGGGACGTGCAGGGCGTCCCGGTGGTGACCGTGGTGAAGAACCTGCGCGAGGTGAACTGGGCCCGCTTCGAGCCCAACTTCTTCGCCGTCTTCCCCGAGGGGCCGCTCGCGGAGGCGCCGCAGGGCTTCGTGTTGCTCACGCGGATCGGCGACGCCGCGGAGATCGGCCGGGTGCAGCGCGCCGTGGTGCAGCGGCACCCCAACGTGACCAGCGTGGACCTGACGAGCGTGCAGCAGACCATCGAGCGCATCGTGGACAGCGTCACCCTGGCCATCAACTTCATGGCGTTCTTCTCGCTGGCCACCGGCGTGGTGGTGCTGGTGGGGGCGCTCGCCACCAGCCGCTTCCAGCGCATGCGCGAGGCCGCCCTGCTCAAGACCCTCGGCGCCACCCGCCGCCAGGTGGTGCGCGTCATGGTCACCGAGTACGCGGCCCTCGGGGTCCTCGCCGCCGTGGTGGCCACCGGGCTCTCGGCCGCCGGCGGCTGGGCGATCATGAAGTGGGTCTTCGAGCTGCCCTTCACCGTGCCGTGGCTCGGCTTCGGCGTGCTGGCGCTCGTGCTGGTGGCGCTGACGGTGATCACCGGCCTCTGGAACAGCCTCGACGTGTTCCGGCGCACGCCGGTGGAGGTGCTGCGGGCGGACTAGCCGCACACGCCGGATGCGGCGCGCGGGTGGTTGGGGCGGTCCGGTCAACAGCGCGGTCGGGTGACCGGACCGCCCCGGCCACCCGCGCGCCGCGTCCGGCCCCCGCCCCGCGCGCATGGGATCGCCACCCATAGGCGGCTCTCATGACGCCCTATTACGATTCCCCATCCCCCAGCCAAGCCCGGGCCCCCGCATGCTGGTCGTCCTGACCCTGCTGTTCATCCTGTCCGGCGCCGCCGGCCTCTTCTACGAGTCCGTCTGGTCGCGCTACCTCGGCCTCTTCGTGGGCCACAATGCGTACGCCCAGGTGATCGTGCTGGTGATCTTCCTGGGCGGCATGGCCATCGGCGCCATGCTCATCGGGCGGGTGAGCACCCGGCTCAAGGAGCCGCTGTTCGGCTACGCGATGGTGGAGGCCCTCGTGGGCCTCATCGGGCTCTTCTTCCAGGACATCTACGTCGGCGTCACCAACTGGGCCTACGCCTCGGTGTTCCCGAGCCTGGCGGGCTCGGGCAGCCTCACGCTCGCCAAGTGGGGCATCGCGGCGCTGCTCATCCTGCCGCAGTCCATCCTGCTCGGCGCCACCTTCCCGCTGATGTCGGCCGGCGCGCTGCGCCGCCTCTCACGGGCACCGGGACGCACGCTGGCCGTGCTCTACTTTGCCAACAGCTTCGGCGCCGCCATCGGCGTGCTCATCGCCGGCTTCTACCTGGTGGACGCGGTGGGCCTGCCCGGCACCATCCTCGCGGCCACGATCCTCAACTTCGTCGTGGCGGTGGGCGCGGTGGTGGCGTCCAAGTACGTCCCGGCGGAGGACCAGGCCGTCGCCCGCGTCACCGACGAGCGCTCGCGCGGCTCGGTGCGGGTGGCGCAGGTGGGGCCGAGCCTCGAGATCCTGCTCCTCGCGGTGGCGGCCGGGACGGCCGTGGCCAGCTTCATCTACGAGATCGCGTGGATCCGGATGCTGTCGCTGGTGCTCTCGAGCGCCACGCACTCCTTCGAGCTCATGCTCTCGGCCTTCATCCTGGGGCTCGCGCTCGGCGCCTTCTGGGTGCGCACCCGCGCCGACCGCCTGGCGGAGCCGCTCCGCACCCTCGGCGTGGTCCAGCTCTGGATGGGCGCCCTGGCCCTGGCCACGCTGCCGCTCTACTTCGCGGCCTTCGACTGGATGGCCACCCTCCTGGCCACCTTTGCGCGCACCGAGGCGGGCTACACCGGCTTCAACCTGGCCCGCTATGCCATCTGCCTCGTGGTGATGCTGCCCGCCACGTTCTGCGCGGGCATCACCCTGCCGCTGATCACCCGCACCCTCATGGCGCGCGGCAACGGCGAGGCGGCCATCGGCCAGGTGTACGGCTGGAACACCCTCGGCTCCATCGTCGGGGTGGCCCTCGCGGCGCTCGTTCTGCTGCCGCTGGTGGGCCTCAAGGCGCTCCTCGCCATCGGGGCCGTGCTCGACATGGCAATCGGCGCCGCCATCCTCGGGTGGTGGGCGCGGCGCACCGGCACGCCCGCCGCGCGCCGGGTGGCCATGATCGGCGCCGGCGCCGTGGCGGTGGTGGCCCTGGTGGCCGCCGTGACCCCGGGCTTCGACCAGCGCCGCCTGCTCTCCGGCGTCTTCCGCTTCGGCGTCCTTCCGCCGCCCGGCAGCCGCGACGTGCTCTACTACGCCGACGGCCGCACCGCCACCGTCTCGGCGGAGCACATCAAGGACAACGGGCTGACGTTCATCGCCACCAACGGGAAGTCGGATGGCGGGCTCCCCGCCTACTGGCGCACCCCCTGCACCGACACCACCGCGCTCCAGCCGCTCCGGGGCGATGCGGCGACGATGTCGCTGGCGGCCCTCCTCACCCTGGCGCACGCGCCCCAGGCCAGGGTCGGCGCCGTCATCGGCCAGGGCACGGGCATGTCGAGCCACCTCCTCCTGGGGAGCCCCACGCTCGAGGCGCTCTACACCATCGAGATCGAGCCGGCCATGCTCGCCGCCTCGAAGGCCGGCTTCTACCCGGCCAACGGGCGCGTCTTCGACGACCCCCGCTCCCACTTCGTCATCGACGATGCCAAGAGCTACTTCGCCGCCGCCGGCCGGAAGTACGACTACATCTTCTCCGAGCCCTCCCAGCCGTGGGTGAGCGGGGTCGCCGGCCTCTTCACGCAGGAGTTCTACCGCCGCGTGAACCAGTACCTGGCGCCCGGCGGCGTCTTCGCGCAGTGGATCCACATCTACGACATCAACGACCGCCTCGTCCTCACCGTGCTCGCGGCGCTCCACGCCGAGTTCCGGGATTACGAGGTGTACATGCCGGCCGCCACCGACATGCTGGTGCTGGCCACGAACGGCGACCGGGTGCCCGCGCCTGACTGGGGCATCTTCCAGCTCCCCGGGATCCGGCAGGACTTCTGCCACCAGGTCCCCTTCACCCCCGAGGCGCTCGACGCCCTCTGGCTCGGCAACCGGAGGACGCTGGGGCCGCTCATCGACCGCTTCCCCACGCCCAACTCCGACTTCTTCCCGCACCTCGACAACGGCGCGGAGGTGAGCCGCTACATGGGCCAGCAGGCGAGCGGCATCTACGGCCTCTCGGGCGAGCGCTTCGACCTCACCGGCCCCGTCGGCGGCCGCCGCATCGGCCCCGCCAGCTTCACGGCCCCGCCCACGCCCGACATCCCGCGCGTCTTCCAGCTGAGCCTCGGCGCGCTCCTGCGGAGCCCCGCCGCGCAGCCCCCCGCCGACCAGCCCCTCGGCGACGACCGCACCGGCATCGCGCTCTACCGCGACCGGGCGTGGCGCACCGAGCTCGCGAGCGGCACCGCGCCCAGCAACTGGCGCGTCTGGCTCCAGCGCATGGGCGACATCGAGCGCGACCGCTTCGGCGGCACCCGCGGCTACGCCGACCCCGCCTTCTACCAGGAGCTCTACCGCTTCCTGGACCGCACCGGCGCCCCGCCCGCGGCGCGCGCGGTGGTGGAGTTCCGCGAGGGGACCCTGGGCTGGAACTGGCCCCAGGCCGCCCGGGCCGCCGCGCCGCTCATCGGGGAGGCGCTGGCCGGCCGGAGCTGGCTCCTCCCCGATGAGCTGCGGGAGGGGTCGGTGATGGCCTTCCTGGCCACCGGCAACACCGCCGCCGCCCGTGAGGCCTTCCAGAAGCTGGCCCCCCTCTCCCAGCGCCCGCCGAGCGACTTCCGGTCCGCCCTCCTGGCCGCCTACGTGGAGGTGGCCAGCGGCCCGGCCGCCCCCCGCGCGCCCTGACCCCACCCGGGGTGGCCTCCGGGGCCGCCCCGCCTGTCGCGTTGCCCCCGGGGCCGGTACTTTTCCCCGACCTCAACCCCCCGGGCCATGCTCGCGATCGACCTCACAGGAAAGCGTGCCTTCGTGGCCGGCGTCGCCGATGACGGCGGCTTCGGCTTTGCCATCGCCAAGGCGCTCGCGGAGGCCGGTGCCTCCGTCTGCGTCGGCACCTGGCCCCCGGCCTTGAACATCTTCCTCAACCTGCTCGAGCGCGGGAAGATGGACGAGTCGCTCACGCTGCCGGACGGCTCGCGGATGGCCTTCGAGAAGATCTACGCCTTCGACGCCGCCTACGACGCCCTCGCCGACGTGCCGGCGGACATTCGCGACAGCAAGCGCTACAAGGACCGCGGCGACTTCACCATCGAGGGCGTGGCCCGCCAGCTCGAGGCCGACTTCGGCCCGCAGCCGCTCGACATCGTCATCCACTCGCTGGCCAACGGGCCCGAGGTCAAGAAGCCGCTGCTCGAGACCAGCCGCGCCGGCTACCTCTCCGCCCTGAGCGTGAGCGCGTACAGCCTCGTCTCCATGGTGCGCACCTTCACGCCGCTCATGCGGCCCGGCGGGAACTTCCAGTCCATCACCTTCATGGCCAGCGAGCGCGCCGTGCCCGGCTACGGCGGCGGCATGTCGAGCGCCAAGGCGGCCCTGGAGAGCGACACGCGGACGCTGGCCTACGAGGTCGGCACCAAGCACGGGCTCCGCATCAACACCATCAGCGCCGGCCCCTACGCCTCGCGCGCGGCCACGGCCATCGGCTTCATCGACGCCATGATGCGCTACGCCAAGGCCAACGCCATGCTGCGCGAGGACCTCGAGGCGCGCGAGGTGGGTGCCACCGCGGCGTTCCTGGCCTCGCCGCTCGCCAGCGCCATCACCGGGGCCACCATCTACGTGGACAACGGGTATCACGCGATGGGCGTGGCCTTCGAGGGCGTGACCGAGCAGAAGGACGACTGACCGCCGGACGGCGGGCGCCGCCCGGCGCCCGCCCGCTGTTCCCCAAGCCGCAGGCTCGCAGGACACCTCATGTTTCGCACCTTCGCCTTCCTCGGCGCCCTCTCGGGCGGCCTCGCCGTGGCAGCTGGCGCCTTCGGCGCCCACGCCCTCCGCGCGCGCCTCACCCCCGAGATGCTCGCCGTCTTCGAGACCGCCGCCCGCTACCAGATGTACCACGCGCTGGCCCTGCTGGCCGCCGCCGCCCTGGCCGGTGCGGACGGAAGCACCCGCCCCGCCGTCTGGGCCGGCTGGCTGTTCCTGGTGGGCACCCTCCTCTTCTCCGGCAGCCTCTACGCCCTGACCCTCTCCGGCGTGAGCCGGCTCGGCATCATCACCCCCTTCGGCGGCGTGGCCTTCCTGGCCGGGTGGGCCTGCCTCGCCGTGGCCGCGCTGCGGCGGTAGGCGCCATGCATCCCGCGGCGGCCGCCTGGCAGGAGGCGCTCACCCGCCTGGACCGCTGGTTTGCCGCGGCGGAGGCCCGGCACCCGGGCGTGATCCCCTGCCGGGCCGGCTGCAGCGCCTGCTGCCACGGCCCCTTCGACATCTCGGCGGCCGATACCCTCCTGCTCCGGGAGGGACTGAGCACACTCGACCCCGCCGTGCGTACTCACGTGCGGGAACGGGGCGAGCGCCTGCTGGCCCGGATGCGGGTCCTGGCCCCCCAGTGGGGACCGCCGTGGGACGTCTCGGCGCTCGGGGACGAGGCCTTCGACCAGCTCGCCGACCAGCTGGCCGCCGAGCCCTGCCCCCTCCTGGACGACGCCGGCCAGTGCCGGGTCTACGCCCACCGGCCGCTGGTCTGCCGCCTCATCGGCCTGCCGATGCTCACCGCGGGCGGGGACGTGCTGGAGAACGCCTGCCCGATCCAGGAGCAGTTTCCGGGGTATCACGCCCTGGACCCCCTCGCCTTCGACCTGGAGGCGCTCGAGGACGTGGAGCTGGCCGCGCTCGAGGCCTCGGCGCTGGCCCTCTGGGGAACCCCGCCGGACCTGACTCGTGAGACGACCATCGCCGCCGTGGCCGCCGGCCAGGAAGGCTGACCGATGCCCAACCGCCCCCTGTCCGACCTCCTGCGCGGCCGCGGCGCCCACGTGGACCCGGTGGCCTGCCTCGACGGCATCGACGCCGCTCTCGCCGGCCGCCGCTGCGCCGAGGCGGAGCACACCATCTGGGAGCTGGCGTGGCACATGAACTACTGGATGGAGTACGAGCTGCGCTCCCTCGAGGGGCCGGAGGTGCCCTACCCGGAGCACGCCGCGGAGAGCTGGCCCAGCACGCCGGCGCCGCCCTCGGAGGCGGCGTGGGCGGAGGAGGTGGCCCGGTTCCGCCGGCAGGTGGACGCGCTCACCGTCTGGGCCCGGCGCTCCTCGCTCGACGGCGGGGTCTCTCGCATGATCCACCCCAAGCAAGGCGACACCGCGCAGGACGTCCTGTGGCAGATCGTGGCCCACAACAGCTACCACTCCGGCCAGGTGGCGCTCCTCCGCCGCGCCTTCGGCGCCTGGCCCCCGCCCGCCGGCGGCGACACCTGGTAGGGGCCGGATATATCCGGCCCCTACGAACGACGACGGCCGCCTTCCTCGGGGAAGGCGGCCGTCGTCGTGTTCGAGCTGCCCGCGCGCCGCTACTTGAGCGGATTGACCGTCGGCGCGTGGCTCCAGAGGTAGTGCATCACCACCATCAGCGCCACGACGATGACCGCCGCCAGCAGCAGCGAGAACGAGAAGATGGCGGTGAGCAGCTTGCCGTCCATCTTGAGGTGCATGTAGAACATCGCGACCAGCGCGAACTTGAAGGCCGACAGGATCAGCAGCACCTCCACCACGACGGGCTCGAGGAGCGAGGCCAGCGCGGCCGGCTGGTGGCGGTGCACGATCTCGTAGGCCCACACCTCGAGCGCCGTCAGGGCGAAGAGGACCACCGCGACCTTGAGGTACGTCTGCCACCCCGGGTGGCTGTGCTCGGCGTGGAGGGCGTCAGTTGCCATGGCGTCCGGTTCAGCGGATGAGGTAGACGACGGGGAAGATCACGATCCAGACCACGTCCACGAAGTGCCAGTAGAGCGCGGCCATCTCGAGGTTGAGCGCCTTCTCGGGCGGGAGCTTCCCGCGGAGCGCCACCACCAGCACCGAGATGAGCCAGAGCAGGCCCAGCGTCACGTGGGTGCCGTGGAAGCCCGTCAGGGTGTAGAACGTGGAGGCGAACAGGTTGGTGGTGTACCCCATCCCGCGGTGGGCGAAGTGGGAGAACTCGTACACCTGCATCCCGACGAAGAACACGCCGCAGAAGATGGTGGCGACGAGCCAGCCGATCAGCTGCTTGCGGTTGCCGCGCTGGGCGCCGTTCAGCGCCAGCACCACGAAGAACGAGCTGAACAGGAGCAGCGCCGTGCCGAAGGTCACCAGCGGGATCTCCAGCATCTGCTCCTGCAGCACCCCCGCCTTGTCCAGCCACTCGGCATGCGGCTTGGGGCCCGAGACGTCCCGGCCCTTGTACGTCAGGTACACCCCGATCAGCGAGGCGAAGAACATGCACTCGGACCCGATGAAGGTCCAGATGGCGAGCTTCTTGTTGTCGATGCCGGTCGCCGTGTAGTGATGCTCGTCGGCGTGCGCTTCAGCGTGGGCCACGTTGCCTCTCTCGACGCGTATTGAAGGCCGGCCCCGTGGGGCCGGCCGCACTCGTTAGTGATGCTCGGGAAACGCCGGCTCGAAGGCCCAGGCGTAGATGCCGTAGAGCAGGATGGCGACGCCCGCCACGTGCACCCACAGGTGCGAGCCGCCGATGAAGCCGCCGAGCGTCACCGTCACGCCGATGGCCGCCACCAGCGGCTTCCACGACGGGTTGGGCATGAGCACCGCGTCCTCGGCCACGCGCTGCGGCTCGGGGAGCGGGCCACCGTGGCGCGCCTTCAGCTCCCACAGCGCGTCGCGGCCGTGCACCTGCGGCAGCGTGGGGTAGTTGAAGTGCTGCGGCGGCGACGGGATGGACCACTCGAGGGTGGCCGCGTTCCACGGGTCCGCGCCCACCGGCGGCTGCGGGGTGCGCCAGGTCTTGATGATGTTGTACAGGAACACCAGGAACGAGAAGCCGAGGAGCAGCGCCCCGATGGTCTCGAGCTTGTTGAGCAGCTCGAAGTTCGACTCCGCGCTGTAGGTGTACACCCGCCGCGGCATGCCGTTCAGCCCGAGGATGTGCATCGGGAAGAACGTCAGGTTGAAGGCGATGAGCATCAGCCAGAAGTGCAGCTTGCCCAGCCCCTCGTCCAGCATCTTGCCGAACATCTTGGGCCACCAGAAATAGGCGCCGCCCGAGATGGCGAAGATGGCGCCGCCGAAGAGCACGTAGTGGAAGTGCGCCACGATGAAGTACGTGTCGGTCTGCTGCAGGTCGGCCGGGGGCGAGGCGTGCATCACGCCCGAGAGGCCGCCCATGATGAACATGGCGATGAAGCCGATGGCGAAGAGCATCGGCGTCTTGAAGTCCACCTTGCCGCCCCAGATCGTGCCGATCCAGTTGAAGATCTTCACGCCCGTCGGGATGGCGATGATCATCGTGGCCAGGGAGAAGAACGCGTCCGCGAACGGCCCCATCCCCGTGGCGAACATGTGGTGCGCCCACACCCCGAAGCCCACGAAGGCGATGAACGCCCCCGAGAACACCATCGCCGCGTAGCCGAACAGCGGCTTCCGCGAGAACACCGGCAGGATCTCCGAGATGATCCCGAAGCTCGGCAGGATCAGGATGTACACCTCGGGATGGCCGAACAGCCAGAAGAGGTGCTGCCACAGGATCGGGTCGCCGCCGCCCGTGGGGACGAAGAAGCTCGTCCCGAAGGTGCGGTCGATCATGAGCAGGATCAGCGCGACGGTGATGATCGGGAAGGAGAGCAGCAGCAGGATCTGGGTGATGAAGCTCATCCAGACGAACATCGGCATGTGCATCATCTTCATGCCCGGCGCCCGCAGGTTCACCGTGGTCACGAAGAAGTTGACCGCCGCCGCCAGCGACGCCACGCCGAGCACCTGCAGGCCCACCGTCCAGAAGTCGATGTTGGGGCCCGGGGAGAACTGCTTGGTGGTCAGGTTGGCGTAGCCGAACCAGCCGCCGTTCGGCGCGTGGCCGGTGAACCAGCTGACGTTGATCAGGATGCCGCCCAGCAGGAAGACCCAGTAGCTGAAGGCGTTGAGCCGCGGGAACGCCACGTCCCGCGCGCCCAGCTGCAGCGGGATCAGGTAGTTGAAGAACATCGCCGACAGCGGCATCACCCCGAGGAAGATCATCGTGGTGCCGTGCATCGTGAACAGCTGGTTGTAGGTGTCCGGGCTCACCAGCGTCTTGTTCGGGCCCATGAGCTGGAGCCGGATGACGAGGGCCTCGAGCCCCCCCACCAGGAAGAAGAAGAACGCCGTGGCGCCGTACAGGATGCCGATCCGCTTGTGGTCCACCGTGGTGATCCAGCTCCACAAGCCGGTGTGCTCGTGCGTGTGCGCGGGGGCGTGGTCGATCGCGGTCGTGGCCATGCTAGGTCCTTGTCTCTCGTCGGGCGCGCGTTACTGCTGCGCGCGCAGGTAGGCGACCAGCGCCTGCGTCTCCTGGTCCGTGAGGCCGAGGTTCGGCATCAGGACGCCTTCCTTCCAGCCCTGCGGGTCCTGGATCCACTTCGCCAGGTTCTCGTCGGTGTTCTCGAGCGTCCCCGCCGCGATCCACGTGCGGCTGCCGATGTGGTGCAGGTTCGGGCCCGTCAGCGGCAGCGCCGGGTACAGCGAGTGGCAGCCGATGCAGCCCTTCATCGTGAACAGCTGCTGGCCCGTCTTCACCAGCGCCGGGGCCGTCGAGTCGGCCGAGAAGTCGCGCGGGGGCTGGTTGAAGTTGGCGGCCCACGCGTCGAACTCCTCGGGCGCCTTGCTGATGATCCGGTACGCCATCCGGCCGTGCTGGATGCCGCAGAACTCCACGCACTGCGCGGGGAAGTTCCCGGTCACCTCGGCCTTGAACCAGAGGTTGTTGTAGCGGTTGGGGAAGACGTCCCGCTTGCCGGCGAACTGCGGCAGCCAGAAGCTGTGCAGCACGTCCTTGGTGGTCATCTCGAGGCTCACCGTGCGGCCCATCGGCACGATGAGCTCGCCGGCGGTGGTGATGCCGAGCTGCGGGTAGCGGAACTCCCACCACCACTGGTGCCCGATCACCTCCACCTGCAGCGCCTCCGGGCCCGGCTTCTGCGCCGTCTGGAAGATGGTCCGCACGGTCGGCACCGCGATCATCGCCAGGATGAACGCCGGGATGATGGTCCACACGATCTCGAGCGTGGTGTTGCCGTGCGTCTGCACCGGCTCCGCCGCGCCCGGGCGGTTGCGGAACTTCCAGATGGCCACGAGCAGCGCCGTCTCCACCAGCACGAACACGATCGTCGCCCACAGGAGCGTGGTGCGGAAGATGTCGTCGGAGGCCTTGGCGAAGTCCGCGCGGGGAAGGAGCGTCGTCTGCGGATACTGGTCGGGAGCGCACGCCGCGAGGAGGGCAACCACGGCGGCCAGCATCAGGGCCGGAACCCGGGAGGGGGGTCGCCGGTGAGCGGGGTCGGGCATCAAGGCGTGTCCTGTAGGCGAAAAGACTGGGGGCGGCGAACTTATGCCGGCGGGAGAATACGCATGCGTGCAGGTCACGTCAAGAATTTTTGAAGATCAAATGACCGAGCACTTTACGCGGGATGCGCTTCATCCTTCAGGCACGCATAGACAGCCATCATCCTGTTCAAGTTGACCCGACACAGCCTTGAACAAGCCCGCACCCGTGTATGCTTCGTGTCGTCCGCGGCAACCGCGCGCCGCCTGCCACCATCCCCACCTCGAGGTCGCATGACGCCCGCCGAACGCGCCGAGTGCATCCGCCGCTACGCCGAGGGACCCGAACTCCTCGCGGCCGCCCTGGCCGCCGTGCCCGAGGCGGCGCTCCAGTGGCGCCCCGCGCCCGGGAAATGGTCGGTGCACGAGGTCATCGTGCACTGCGCCGACAGCGAGGTGAATTCGCACGCCCGCCTCCGCTACCTGATCGGCGAACCCAATGCCGCGATTCACGGTTACGATCAGGACCGCTGGGTCACGGCGATGGACTATCACGCCCACCCGCTCGAACCCGCCCTCCTCACCGTGCGCGCGGTGCGCGCCAACACCGTGCCCCTGCTGCGGCGCATGAGTGACGCCGACTGGCGCCGCACCGGCACCCACACCGAGCACCCCAGCTACGGCGTGGAGCGCTGGATGGAGCTCTACGCCGAGCACCTCGAGATCCACGCGCGCCAGATTGCGCGGAATCTTGCGGCCTGGCAGGCCCGGCCGGCCTGAGCCCCCCAGAACGACACGGGGCCGCCGTTCGGTGAACGGCGGCCCCGGCCCAGCCCTCGACGCCTGACGGGGCGGCTAGCGCACCTCGAGGTCGAACGCCGGCGTCTCCCCGGCCACCTCGAAGCTGTAGTGCCACCACTCGTTCTCGTACTGCGCAAAACCCTCCGCTTCCATCACCCGTCGCAGCAGCTGCCGGTAGCGGAGCACCCGCCCGGTGGCGTTGGCCCAGTGCGCCGTCTCGTTCAGGGTGTCGTAGGCGGTACCCATGTCCACTTCCCGCCCGCCCATGGAGCGGTCCACCAGCGTCAGGTCAATGGCCAGCCCAAGGTTGTGGCGGCTCCGGCTCGAGATGTAGCCATCGGCAAAGAGGTGCTCCTGCCCGGTGCGCCGGGCCCAGTCCATCATGCCCACCGTGGCCCGGACGGGCCGGTAGCCGTCAAACAGCTTGAGGCCCATCCCGCCGGAGCGAAGCCGCTGCTGCACCCGCACCAGCGCCTCGGCCGCCTCGCGACGGAGATAGACCCGGTTGGCGTGGTACCCCGGCAGCACCGCCCCGGTGAAGTTGTTGCTGGTGGCGTAGCGGGTCTCGATCACCAGGGTCGAATCGAGGGAGCGCATGTCCACCAGCATCCGCGTGGCCACCGAGTCGGGGGCCGGACTGTACGGAGGCTCCAGGGGAGCCTGGGCACTCAGGATGACCGGAAACAGGACCACCAGCAGCAGGGATCGCATGAACCGTGAACCGGGGTCAGGGGTGGGTTGAGAACAGCCTATCTCCAAAATACCCAAGGATTTACCACCCAGTCTATGGCCCGATTCGGGCCAGATCGCTATCTTGATACCCGGACGTGATTGAACGCCCCGGGCCGTGGAGCTTCTGGCCCGGGCCGTTTCCTTTTTTGTGAGTGCCACATGCTGCGTGAAATGCGAGCCAAGCTGGGCGCCGAGATCGAGCAGCTCAGCCATGAACTGAATGTCGTCATCCCCCAGGCCATCGCCCAGGCGGTGGAGCTCGGGGATTTGCGGGAGAACTCGGAGTACAAGGCCGCCCTCGAGCGGCAGCAGTTCGTCCAGGCCCGGCTGGGGCAGCTGCACCAGCGGCTGCAGCAGGTCGCCGCCTTGGGCAACACCGAGACCCCGGCCGACAAGGTGGGCCTCGGCACCAAGGTGAAGGTGCTGGACCTGGAGACCAACGAGCCCGAGGAGTACATGTTGGTCCTGGCGGAGATGATGGACCTCGACGCCGGCCACATTTCCCTCGCCTCGCCGCTCGGCCGCGCCCTCAAGGGCCGGTCGGTCGGGGACGAGATCGAGTTGCGCCTCCCCCGGGGGCAGCGGGCGCTCCGGGTCCTGGGCATCGAGCAGACGCAATAAGCCGGACCGGCAGCACGGGCGGGCCCCCGGGCCCGCCATCCCTCACCCCGCGCCATGAGCTATCCAAAGAAGCAGCTGATCCTGGTCGGCGACCGCGTCCTCATCACCCCCGAGGAGGGCGAGGAGCGCACCCGCGTGGGCCTCTACCTCCCGGCCACCGCCCTGGAGGCGCAGCAGGTGCAGAGCGGCCTGGTCATCGCCGTGGGCCCCGGCGAGCCCACCCCGGACTTCAACAGCACCCTCGACGAGGAGCCGTGGAAGGCCGGCGACAAGCTCCCCCGCTGGCGCCCGCTGCAGGCACGTGTCGGTGACCATGCCATCTTCTTCCGGAAGGCCGCCGTGGAGATCACCTTCGAGGAGAAGCGCTACCTCGTGGTGCCCCAGGCCGCCATCCTCGTGCTGGTCCGCGAAGACCTCCCGCTCTGACCATGCCGCTCACCCGCTTCCCCGACCACGAAGACAAGCGGGTCTTCCTCTCCACCGTGCTGGCCCTGAACCTGGCGCCGGCCGCGAACGCCTTCAGCGACCGCGTCTCGGTGGCCGTGCTCTGGCTCGACCGGGGCAGCCCGGCGCTCGCCGAGCTGACGCACGAGTTTGCGCTGGCGCTCATCGAGAAGGGCAGCCTGGCCATCGTCCTCGGCGGCAGCGGGGCGGAGGAGGCCGCGGCCATCTTCGATGAGGCCGCCGCCGAGACCACCCATGCCGAGCGCGAGGACGAGCAGGTGGGCATCTGGAGCGACCCCGACGCCCCGCTCGACGAGATCCTCTTCACCGCCGCCGAGGAAGCGATGCCGCCGGAAGCCTTCAGCGAGGACTTCTGGGACATCGTGGTCTGGGCCAAGAGCGGCGACCCCAAGATCCCCGCCATCCGCACCGCCCTCGGCCGCCTCGAGGCGATGATCGACGAGCGCTACGAACTCGGCGGCGAGGACGATGGCTGAACTGAGTGCGGGCGCGCGCAACTATCGCGCGCTGATGTGGGGGATGGTCCTGCTGGCCACGGTCCCGTTCGTCGTCTTCGTGGCGGGCGTGCGCGGCGTGGTGCCGAGGCAGATGGGGATCGCGGCGCTGCCGCTCGGGTTCGCCTGCCTGGTCGCGGCGGTGTGGCTGGGCTGGCGGGGGCACCGGCAGGCGCTGGCCGACCGCGAGCGGGTGGGCCGCACCACCATGATCATGGCCATCGCCGCGCAGCTCGGCCGCCAGGATGACGCCGCCCTCGAGCGCATTGCCGCGAAGAGCGGGCCCGCCGCGGAGGCCGCCACCTGGATCCTCGCCGGCCGGGCCGAGAAGCGGGCCCGGGCGGGCTAGCAGCTCCGCTGCCAGCGCATCAGGTGGGTGGTCAGTCCCACCGAGGCGCGCGTGAACTCGCCGTGGTGCCCGAGCGCGGCAGCCGCCTCGCCGTCCTTCCCCTCCAGCAGCAGCTCCACCACCCATGCCGCGGCCCGGTGCACGTCCACGTGCCGGCGACAGGCTTCCGCATGCGCCGGCGTGCCGCGCAAGGCGGCGATGCACTCCTGCTCCAGCCAGCTGCCGCACTCGCACGCCGACTCGTCCCGCACCAGGGCGATGTCGGGGAGCCGGTCCGTCTCGCGGAGCGACCCCCGGAAGCGGGCTTTCCAGAGACCATGGGCGGCAATGGCCGAGCGAATGGCATCGGCGGGATCGGCCGGCCGGGCCTGGAGGGATGGCGCGAGGCGGGACATCCGCGGAGCTCCTCGCCCGTGGACCGGACGCCCGTCATGGGCCCGGAAGCGGGGCGACTAGCAGAAGCGTCGTCTCCCGTCGGCAGAACTTGAGCGGGAGCCGGGGATATCCCGCTGCGGGCGCTCCCCGTTCCGTCGCCAGCGGATAGATTGAGGAGGCCATGTCCCGCCTGCCCTCCTTCCTGCGCGCCCTGCGCCTGCGCTGCCCGCCTGCGGCGGGGGCCGGTTTTCGTGTCGTGGGTCCGGATGTGCCCCAGCTGCCCGAGCTGCGGCATCCGCTTCGACCGCGAGCCGGAGGGCGGGTACTGGGTGGGGTCCAACACCATCAACCTGTTTGCCACCGAGGCGACCTTTGCGGCGCTCTTCCTCGGCACTCTCGTCGCCACCTGGCCGAGCCCGCCGTGGACCCTGCTCACGTATGGCGGGCTCGGGCTGATGGTGGTGTTCCCGGTGGCGTTCTTCCCCTGGTCCAAGACGCTCTTCATCGCCATTGACCTGCAGTTCCGGCCCACCGAGCCTGGCGACTACGTGAAGCCGACGGAGCCGGCGCCGAACTCGCTGCGGCGGCGGTGACGTTCGGCGACTGACTCGAGGCGTGGTGCGGGGGCTGGATGCGGTGTAACTCACCGCAGGGGCGCTCGACCAACCTACCCATCCGAAACACTCGCCACTCCGAATGGAGCCTTCATGGAACCCTACGCCCCGGCAAGCCGGTCGCGCAGGCGCTGGGCGCGGGCGGCGTCGAGGGGGACCGGGGTGGTGAGGCGGGCCCGGAGCTCGGAGAGGACGGCACCGAACTGGCCGCCGAAGCGGGTGCACTGGTCACAGCCCCGCAGGTGCTCGTGCACCCGGGCAATGGTGGCGCTGTCCAGTTCCCCGTCGACGTAGTCCGAGAGGTGGGCCAGGACGTCGCGGCAGGTCAGGCCGCCGATCTCGCGGTCCAGGTCAAGCATGCAGCCTCCTCGCCTCGGCCACGAGGCGGAGCCGGGCCCGGTGCAGCCGGGTCTTCATGGCGGCCAGGGTGAGCCCGGTGAGCTCGGCCGCCTCCTCGCCGGAGAACCCCTCGAGGTCGCGCAGGACGATCATCTCCCGCTCCGCCGGCGCCAGCTGGGCCAGCGCCTGCCCGAGCAGGCCATCTTCGTCAGCTTCACGTTCCGCGGCCGGTTCGGCGCCCCAGCCCGCCTCGAGCCCGAGGGCGTCGAGCGGGACCAGCGCGTCGGGCTCGTCCACCAGGTGCGGCGCAGCCAGAGCAGCAGCGTGCCGGCCGATGGTGAACAGCCAGCCCCGCGCCGAGGAGCCCCCACGGAACCCGCCCGCGCCGCGCCACGCGGCCACGAACGCCTCCTGCAGGGCGTCCTCGGCGTCGGCCTCGTTGCCCGCCACGGTGCGGAGGTAGCGGAACAGCGCGTCCTGGTGGCGGGCGACGAATGCGTCGAAGGCGGCGCGATCGCCCCCGGCCGAGGCGGCCAGGAGCGACCCGTCGCCCGGAGTCAGCGCGTCGCCGGGCAGGTGCTGAAGCCGAAGAGCGTGTAGAGCGGGCAGCTGCCGAGCAGGCCGGTGGCGATGGGCACGATGCCGATATAGCCGAGCGGCGTCTTGGGGCCGATGAAGGCCAGGCTCAGCACGCCCACGCCGAGGAGGACGCGGGCCACGCGCTCATAGGGATGCTCGTTGGTGGGGAAGAGCTTGGACGCCATGATCGACTCCGGAAGAGGGGGGAAGGATCTCCGAACACCCCAGAGAGCCACGGCGGAAGGAAAAGGATTCACCGGGGCTGGACAGGGCGCTCCTGAAGGCGCATTCATTGGGGGTTCAATCGGGAGTTACCCGTTCGGGGACAAGTTATCACCATGCGTCGCTGGCCGCGCCTGATTTCCACCCTCCTGCTCTGTGTGCTGGGTCTCCAGCTCGCGGGGTCGGGTGCGCGCTGTGTCATGGGCGACGCCCCGGCGGCCACCGGCGTGGTCGCCGGCCAGCATCATGCGCACTCGCCGGAGTGCCCGCCGCCGGACCACCAGCCGGCACCGAAGCACCCCGCATCGCACCACGGCGAGTGCGCGATGTTGTCCCACTGCCTCTCGGTCACCGTCCTGCCCGTCCTGGCGGCGCGGTCGGCCGTGCCGGCGGCAGCGGGCACCACCCCGGTGCTCGTCGCGTCGTTCGTTCCCACCGTCAGCACCCGCCCTACCCCACCCCCTCCCCGGGCCTGAACCTGACTGGCTGTACGCCGTTCGCGCGGACCTTAGGGTTCGTGCGCGCGGCCGCCCCGCGGGCTGTCCGCGGCGGCGCCCCCATGTCACGGACCCGGGATCATGCGCAGTCCATCACTGTTGCTCGTGGCGTTCCTCGCCGCCACACCCCTCGCCGCCCAGGCGCGTCCCGGCCTCTCGCTGGCCGAGGTCTACGCCCGCCTGACCGCCGCCAGCCCGCGCCTCCGCATGGCGGCCGCGCGGGCCGAAGCCGCCCACGCGCGCATCAAGCCCGCCGGACGGTGGCCCGACCCCGAGCTGCAGCTCGGCCTCATGAACCGCGACCTGCCCCGCCTGGGCCTCAACGAGGTGCTGGGGATGAACCAGGTGCAGGTGATGCAGATGGTGCCCACGGCCGGGAAGACCGGTCTTGCGGTGAAGGCCGCGCGCGCCTCGGCCAGCGCGGAGGATGCGGTGGCGCGGGAGGCCACGTGGGAGGTGCGCGCCGCCGGCGCGATGAGCTTCCACGAGCTCCGGCAGGCCGAGGCGTCGCTCGGCGCCATGCGGGACGCCCGTCAGCTCCTTGCCGACATCCTCCGCACCACCGAGGCGATGTACGCCGCGGGCCAGGGGCGCCAGGCCGACGTGCTCCGCGCGCAGGTGGAGGTGGCGCGGATGGACGACGAGCTCCTGGCCATGACGGCCATGCGCGATGGCGCACGGGCGCGCCTCGCCGCCCTGCTCGGCCTCGGGGATGACGAAGCGCTCCCGCCACTCCTCGCACCCGGGCTCCCCGACACGCTCCCGGCGCGTGAGGCGCTGGTGGCCCTGGCCCTCGGCCGGCGGCCAATGCTCGAGGCCGGCGCCGCGCGCGTCACCGCCGGGGAGGCCATGACCCGGATGGCGGGCCGCGAGCTGTGGCCCGACGTGACGCTCGGCCTGGTCTACGGCAACCGGCCCATGCCCATGGGCGGCTGGGAGCACATGGCCAGCTTCATGGTGGGGTTCACCCTGCCGCTCACCCCGGGCAGCCGCCAGCGCCAGGCCGAGGCCGAGGCACGCCATGACGCGCATGGCGCAGGCGGACCTGGCCGACATGCAGGTGGAGACCCGGGCGCGGATCGGCGAGCGGCACGCGGGCTACCTCCGCGCCACGCGAAGCCTGACACTGCAGCGTACCACCCTCCTCCCCGCGCTCACCGCCGCCGCGGACGCCGCACTCGCAGCCTACCGCGCAGGGCGCGTGGACTTCATGACCCTGCTCGACGCGCGCATGGCGGTCACCACCACCCGCCAGGCGATCGCCAAGGCCGAGGCCGAGGCGGGGATCGCGCTGGCCGAGCTCGAGATGCTCACCGCCACGACTCTCTCCGATCCCGCGGCCGTACGCGGGGGAGGTGCCCAGTGACCAGTCCTTCGACCGTCCGGACGGCGCTCGTCGCCGTCGCCATCGTCGGCGCCGCGGGCGCCGCCACCTGGTACCTCACCCGCAGCGCGCCCGCGCCGGCGCCGGCCGGCGGGCACAACCACGCCGCCATGACCGGCGGCGGGGCCGGCGAGCGTGAGGTGCGGCTCTCCGACGCGGACCAGCGGCGCATCGGCGTCACCTTCGCGCCCGTGGCGGCGGGGCCGCTCGAGCGCGAGGTGCGGGTGGTGGCGCAGGTGGCGTTTGATGAATCGCGCATGACGGTGGTGACGCCGCGTACCGAGGGCTACGTGGAGAAGCTCCACGCCAGCTTCACGGGGCAGCAGGTGCGCGCGGGCCAGCCGCTGCTCGAGATGCACGCGCCGATGCTCACCGCCGCGGCGGAGGAATACCTGCTGGCCCGGCGGCTCGAGGCCGACCTGGCGGGTGGCTCGGCGGAGTCGCGCGCCAACGCCGGGCGCCTAACGGCCGCCGCGCGGGACCGGCTCCGCCTCTTCGGCCTGCCCGAGCAGCAACTGGAGCACCTGGAGCACACGGGGGCGCCGCACGGCATCACACTCTACGCGCCGTCGTCGGGCGTGATCCTCGAGAAGAACGTGGTGGAAGGCCAGCGGGTGATGATGGGCGACCCGCTCTTCCGCATCGCCGACCTCGGCACCGTGTGGCTCGAGGGCGACGTCTTCGAGCAAGACCTGGGCACGGCCCGGCTCGGCACGGAGGTGACGGCCGAGTTCACGGCGCTCCCGGGCCAGCCGCGGCACGGGCGGATCAGCTACGTGGCGCCGTCGCTCAACCTGGAGACGCGGACGGGCCGCATCCGCGTGGCGCTGGCCAACCCTGGCCTGGTGCTCAAGCCGGGGATGTTCGCCACGCTCCGCTTCACCGCGCCCGCGGCCGGGCGGACGGTGCTCAGCGTGCCGCGCTCGGCGGTGCTCAGCACGGGGCAGCGGAACCTGGTCTTCGTGAAGCGGCCGGACGGGCGCTTCACCCCACCGACGTGACGCTCGGCGTCCAGACCGAGGAGCGGGTGGCGATCCTGAGCGGCCTCCGTGCCGGGGACACCGTCGTGGCCTCGGCCACCTTCCTCGTGGATGCGGAGTCGAACCTCGGCTCCCTCCTCGGCGGCATGGGGGACATGCCGGGGATGGACATGACGGCGCCGGAGAGCGCGGCACCGGCACGGCCGGGCAGCCGGCCCGCGCCCGCGCCCGCTCCGGCCCCGCCGGCCGGGCACGACATGAACAGCATGCCGGGCATGACGATGCCGGCCCGCCGCCAGGCCCAGGCCCGACCCCCACCGGGCACGGGGGCTGACATGCTGAACGCCCTCATCGGCTGGTCGCTCCGGAACCGCTTCCTGGTGCTCATGGGCACGCTGGCGGCGATCGCCGGCGGCGCCTGGGCCATCAACGAGACGCCGCTCGAGGCGCTGCCCGACCTCTCGGACGTGCAGGTCATCGTGCAGGCGGAGTACGGCGAGCAGGCGCCGCGCATCATCGAGGACCAGGTCACCTATCCCATCGCCGCCGAGATGCTCAAGGTGCCGGGAGCACGGACGGTGCGCGGGTACTCGTTCTTCGGGGTGTCGTTCGTGTACGTGATCTTCGACGACGGCACCGACCTCTACTGGGCGCGGAGCCGGGTGCTCGAGTACCTGAACGGCATTCGCGGCAAGCTGCCCCCGCGGTCAGCCCCACGCTCGGCCCTGACGCCACGGGCCTCGGCTGGGTGTTCCAGTACGCGCTCGAGGACACCACCGGGCGCCTGGACCTGGCGGAACTCCGCGGACTGCAGGACTGGTACCTCCGCTACCAGCTCACCGCCGTGCCGGGCGTGGCGGAGGTGGCGGCGATCGGCGGGTTCGAGAAGCAATACCAGGTGGACCTCGACCCGTCGCGGCTCCAGGCGTACGGCATCCCGATCACCCGGGTGATGAGCGCGGTGCAGAACGCCAACTCGGACGTCGGCGCCATGGTGGTGGAGCTGGCCGAGCGCGAGCACATGGTACGCGGGCTCGGCTACCTCAAGTCCATCGCCGACCTCGAGAACGTGGTGGTGGGCGCCACCAGCGCCGGCACGCCGATCCGCCTGGCCGAGCTGGGCCGGGTGACGGTGGGCCCGGCCGTGCGCCGCGGGATCGCCGACCTCGACGGCCGGGGCGACGCGGTGGGCGGCATCGTGGTGATGCGCTTCGGCGAGAATGCCCTCAGCACCATCAACGGGGTGAAGCAGCGCCTGCGCGACATCCAGGGCGGGCTGCCCCCCGGCGTGGTCATCCGGCCCGTCTACGACCGGAGCGACCTGATCCTGCGGGCCATTCACACGCTGCGCGGCAAGCTGCTGGAGGAGAGCCTGATCGTGGCGCTGGTCTGCCTGGTGTTCCTCGGGCACGCGCGGTCGGCACTGGTGGCCATCCTCACGCTCCCGGTGGGGATCCTGCTGGCCTTCCTGGCCATGCGCTGGGCCGGCGCCGGGGCGGACATCATGTCCCTCGGCGGCATCGCCATCGCCATCGGGGCCATGATCGACGCGGCGATCGTGATGGTGGAGAACATGCACAAGCACCTGGAGCGCGCGGCGGGCGCCCGGGGGGCGGCGGGGCGGACCGTGGACACCGACGTGCTCACGGCGGCGGAGCGGTGGGAGAGCGTGCTGGCCTCGTCGCGGGAGGTGGGGCCGGCGCTCTTCTTCTCGCTCCTGATCATCACCGTCAGCTTCATCCCCGTCTTCGCGCTCGAGGGGCAGGAAGGCCGGCTGTTCGAGCCGCTGGCCCTCACCAAGACCTTCGCCATGGCGGCGGCGAGCCTGCTGGCGGTGACGCTCGTGCCGGTGACAATGGGGTTCTTCGTGCGGGGCCGGCTGCTGCGGGAGCACGCCAACCCGCTCAACCGGCTGCTGGTGGCGCTCTACCGGCCGGTGATCGGCGTGGTGCTGCGCCACCGCGCGGTGACCCTCGCGGTGGCGGCCGCGGCGCTCATCCTCACCTGGGTGCCGTGGACGCGGATCGGCGGCGAGTTCATGCCGCCGCTCGACGAGGGCACCATCCTCTACATGCCCACCACGCTCCCCGGCGCCAGCGTGGCCCGCGCCCGCGAGCTCCTCCGGATCCAGGACGCGCTGATCCGCCAGGTGCCGGAGGTGGACCACGTCTTCGGCAAGGCGGGCCGCGCGGAGACGGCCACCGACCCCGCCGGCTTCGACATGATGGAGACCACCATCTCCCTCAAGCCCGAGGCCCAGTGGCGGCCGGGGATGACCACCGAGAAGCTGGTGAGCCAGCTCGACTCGCTGGTCCGCATCCCCGGCGTCACCAACGCGTGGACCATGCCCATCAAGGGCCGCATCGACATGCTGGCCACCGGCATCCGGACGCCCGTCGGCATCAAGATCTTCGGGCCGGACCTCGCCACGCTGGAGCGGCTCGGGCGCGAGGCGGAGGCCGCGGTCCGCATGGTGCCCGGCACCCGCAGCGTCTTCGCCGAGCGCGCGGTCTCCGGCTACTACCTGGACATCGCGGTGGACCGCGCGGCCGCCGCCCGCCACGGACTCAACGTGGGCGACGTCCAGACGGTCATCGCCACCGCCATCGGCGGCATGACCATCACGCAGACGGTGGAGGGCCGTGAGCGCTACGGCGTCCGGGTCCGCTACCCGCAGGAACTGCGCGACGCGCCCGAGCACCTCGTGGACCTGCTCATCCCCGCGGCGCACGGCGGCAGCGAGGCCACCGGGAGCGGCGGCATGGGGATGGGCGCCACCACGCCCGCCGGCGGGCGCGTGCAGGCGTACGTGCCGCTCGGCCAGGTGGCCACCGTGCAGGAGGTGGCCGGCCCCATGGTGGTCCGCACCGGGGGCGATGCCCACCGCGTGGGTCTACATCGACGTGGCGGGCCGCGACATCGCGAGCTACGTGGCCGAGGCCCGGCGGATGGTGCACGACATGGTGGCGCTGCCGCCGGGGTACACCATGGCGTGGAGCGGGCAGTACGAGTACATGGAGCGGGCGGCGGCCACCCTCAAGGTGGTGGTGCCGGCCACGCTCGGCATCATCGTCCTGCTGCTCTACCTCAACTTCGGGAACCTGGCGCAGGTGGCCATCGTGCTCCTGTCGCTGCCGTTCGCGCTGGTGGGCGGGGTGTGGTTCCTGTACCTGCTGGGGTACAACTGGTCGGTGGCCGTGGCCGTCGGCTTCATTGCGCTGCTCGGCGTGGCGGCGGAGACGGGGGTGGTGATGCTCATCTACCTGGACCAGGCGTGGGCCGAGCACCGGGGCGCGCGCCCCACCGCGCGGGAACTCACCGCGGCCATCATCGACGGCGCCGCCGAGCGCGTGCGCCCCAAGATGATGACCGTCACCGCCATCATGGCCGGCCTCCTGCCGATCCTCTGGGGTGATGGCGCGGGGGCCAGCGTCATGAAGCGCATCGCGGCACCGATGGTGGGGGGCATGCTGAGCAGCACCGTCCTCACGCTGGTGGTCATTCCCGTGGTGTACTCGCTCTGGCGGGAGCGGGAAGTGGCGGCGGCGGGCGCCGGAAACGACTAGCGCCCGCCGGGAGGCGGGCGCTCGGGACGGTCAAGGGCGGCGGCGCGCCTCACCAGCGCGCGGCTGTCCCCCGCACGTCCACGTGCACGAAGGGCCCGTGGGCCGCCGTGGCGCGGTAGATCCCGATCCCGCCGACCACGCCGGGATGCGCCGCCTCCACCCGCTCGGCGACGCCGGCGAGCCAGCCGGCGTCACGCACGGTCACGCGCCCGTCGCCGTCGAGGTCGTCCATGCGGCCGTCGCCGTCGGCATCCACGAAGATGTCGGCGGCGCCGCCGTACATGTGCTGGCTGTCACGCGCGCGGCCGCCCTTTGCGCCGACGCCACGGGCGTTGTACTGCGGCGTCCGGAAGCCCGACATGACGCGCAGGCTGGACGGCTTCCCCAGCGTCTCGAGCTCGAGCGCGATGAGCTCGAGCTTGTCGAGCAGCGGCAGCTCGATGACCAGGACCTTGGGCCACACCGCGGGCTGGTCCTTGGTGAGGAAGTCGCGCACGCGGAAGTGGGTGGAGAGCGGGACGTCGGCGTTGTCCGGCGTCACCTCGAGGAAGCCGGCCGGGAGCGGATAGCGCGCCTGCCGGCCCGCGCGCTCCCCCGGCCAGAAGCCGATGCGGTAGCCCTGCCAGGCGGCGCCGCGCTTGGCGCTGAGCGGCAGGAGGGCAAGGGCGTGAATGGGCCCGCCGTCGGGGGCGGACAGGCCGGTGGCATGCAGGCCGGGCCCGCGCCCCGCGAGGAACGGCACCAGCGCGGCGATCAGGGCGGGCGTGGAGTCGGCGCGGTACTCGATGGCCCGCAGCTGGCCCGAGCGGCCGAGATAGGCGGAGAGGTCGGGGGCGCTGTCGCCGAGCGCGGTGTCGGCCACGGCTACGCGCGTGCGGACGGGCGCCGGCGCGCGCAGCCCGAGCAGCAGCGCGCTGCCCCCGGCGAGCACACCGCCGAGGGCCGTCAGGGACACCAGCTGCCGGAAGAACCGTCGTACCCGCATCATCGACCCGCGTCCGGGGAAGTCCTGCAAGGAGGGGCAAGCTAAGCCCGGGCCCCGCCGCGGCGGAAGCGCGGGGCCACGGCCCGATTATCGGTAGGGGTAGCCGCGGGCCAAAGTCTGGGCCAGGACCTTGTCGTGGCCGTAGATGTCGGAATAGAAGAAGACGTCGCCGTTCTCGCGCGCCACGGCGGTGGCGTAGGTGATGACCACGGGGACCTTCTCGCGGAGCCGCACGGTGGTGGGCTCGGGGCCGGTGGCGGCGGCCTCGATCTTCTCCGGCGTCCACTCCGGCTGGTCCCGGAGCAGGAAGCGCGCGAGGGCCAGCGGGTCGCCGAGGCGGATGCAGCCATGGCTCGCGTCGCGGCGGGTGCGCTCGAACATCGCCTTGGAGGGGGTGTCGTGCAGGTACACCTGGAAGTCGTTCGGCATGATGAACTTCACCTTGCCGAGCGCGTTGTGCGGCCCCGGCGTCTGCCGCACCCGGATCCCCTGCCCGATCCGCGCGATGTTCTCGGGCCAGGGGGGCACGACCTCGCCCTGCTCCACCAGCTCGTACTGGTTGCGCGCCAGGAAGGACGGGTCCTTGGTGGCCGCGGGCTTGATCTCGCCCACCGCGATGGTGGGGGTGACGTCCCAGTACGGCGCAAACGTGAGGTACTCGAGCTGGTCCGCGAAGACGGGCGTCTCCGTCTTGAAGGCGGTGCCCACCACCACGTTCATGGCCAGCATCTCCCGCTCGCTCAGGTCGGTGGTGCCGAAGGCGTAGAGCCGGAAGGCGGGGATGTTGACGATGATCGGCGGATGCGCAAAGCGGCGCGGCATCCAGCGCCAGCGCTCGAGCGACAGCTCCATCTGCCGGAGCCGCTGCTCGAAGGGATGCTGGAGGCGGCCGCGGGTGGAGTCGCCGATCACCCCGTCCGGCGCAAAGCCCTGGCGCATCTGGAAGCGCTTGACGGCCTCCACCACGGCGCCGCTGTAGAGCGTGTCGAGGATCGGCGCGGCGGTGCTGTCGCGGTAGTCGCCGAGGAGCCGGAGGAGGCGGCGCAGCGTCGGGGTGCCGGCGTAGCCCTCGCCCGGGCGCAGGCGCCGGGGCATCGGCGGGAGCGCCACGAGGTTCGAGTCGCGCGCCAGCTCCCGGTAGCGCACCAGGGTGGCCATCAGCAGCCAGTAATGCAGGAACGGCGGCTCGAGGTTGCGGAGCAGGTCGTTGGGGCGGGTGCTGCCCGCGAGCGCCGTCACGGTGCTCGCCACGTCGAAGGAATCCTCCGGCACCCGCCAGGTGGCGTGCACCATGGCGGGGCTCACCCGTCCCAGGCGCAGCGCCACCGCGATGCGGGCGGCCGCCACGGAGAGGCCGAGCTCCACCCGCGGGGCCAGGGCACCCGCGGAGTCGCCCGGCAGGGCCTCGCCCTGGGCCGCGAGCCACGCCGCGTCGTAGTCCGCCGGGTCGAGCCCGCGATTCGGGGCCTCGGCCAGCACCTTGAGGAGGGCCCGGGCGGGGAGTGTCAGGCGCCCGTTCACCAGCCAGAGCGGCTCGTAGTTGCGCGCGGCATAGAGCGGCCCGAGGACTGGCTGGACGTCCCGGAGGTTCCCCCAGCGGAGGTCCGGATGCCGGCCGCTGTCGAGGAGCTGGGCCAGGCTGGCCCCGGGGGCGGGGAACTCCGGGCGGGCGGCCTGCGGCGGCGCGGGAAGCAGGAGCGAGGCCAGGACAAGGAGCATCATCGGGCACAAGCATAGCGCCGGGGCGCCCACCCCGCACCCCCGCAACGCCGACGCCCTCCCCGCCTGGCGACGGGGAGGGCGTCGTGGACCACCAGGGCCGCGCGCCTAGCGCGAGCCCGAGGAATCCGGCGCCGCGGCACCATCGGCCGTGCCCGGCCGCCCCACCTGGCGCTGGAGCTCCTGCGCCCGCTCCAGGTGCTTCTGCAGCACCGGCTCGGCCTTCTCGAGGATGGGCTCGATCAGGGCCTGCCCGCGGGAGGAACTCCGCGCCTGGCGCAGCAGGTTGAGCAGCGCCTGGTGCATCTGCACCTCGTGATCGATGTACGCCTGGTCGAACTGGCGGCCCCGCGGCGTGGCTTCGAGCGTCCGCGTGCCGTTGTCCGCCATCTGCTTCACGGGGTCGGTCGGGGGCGCCTCCGGGTTCACCTGCACCCGCTGCAGGTGGGCCCGGGCATCCTTCCGGAGCGCGCCGTGCTCCGTCTCCATCATCCTGGCATAGCGCTTCACCTCGTCGTCGGTGGCCTTGGAGTAGGCCAGCGCGCCGGCGGTGCTGTCCGCCACGTTGGCCTCGTCGAGCAGGTAGGCGAGGTTGGCGTTGGTGAGCGTCATCGGGTCGAGGCCGCCGAGCGAGGAATCCGGCCCGAGCGCGCCCAGGCCGTTCCGCGCCGTGTCCTGCGAGGCGGCGCGACGCGTGGTGTCCTGCGACCAGCCGCTGCCGGCACTGGTGTCCTGCCCGCTGGCCGCGGTGCTGCCCCAGCTGTTGGCCGAGGTGCTGCTGCGCGCGGTGTCCGCCCAGCTGCTGCTGGTGCTGCTCCGCGACGTGTCGCTCCAGCGGCTGGCCTGGCCGCTCGAGGGCTGGTAGCCCTGCGAGGACTGCTGCGACGAGTCGCGGGACTGCCCGGACTGGTTCCCCCACGCCGTGCTGTCCGAGCCGCGCCAGCCGCTCCGGGTGGTGTCGGTCATGCCGGACTGGCCCTGGCAGCTGCACTCACTCGCCCGGATCCAGCCCAGCTTGCGGAGCGAGTCCGCCGTGAGCCCGGCGACTCCGCCGGCCCCCATCCCGCCGAGCGTGTCCTGGGCCGCCATCGCGTTCTGGTTGCCCACACCACCGGACACCGGGACCGAGTCCGCCTGCGACGCACGGGTGGTGTCGATGGTGGTCTGGTTGGTCAGGCTGGAGCGCTGCGCCATCGAGGAGTCCTGCCCCGGCCGGTTCCACGCGGTGCTGTCCGCCGCCGCGCTCTGCTGGCCGTAGCCGGTCGAGTCCTGCTGCATGGCGCGCTGGCCCGCGCCCGTGGTGTCAGCCTGGTTCTGCTGGCCCCAGGTGGTGGCCTGGCCCCCCTGCGTGGTGTCCTGCGGCGCAAAGGCGGCGGTGTCCCCCTGGTTGCGCGAGTTCCAGCCGGTGGTGTCGGTGAGCTTGCCGTCGGCCCGCTGGCTCAGGCCGCTGGTGTCGCCCTGGCTCCAGCGGTTTGCGGTGTCCTGCGCCCGCGCGCTCCAGCTCGACGCCGTGCTGTCCGCCTGCTGCCCCCAGGCCGTGGTGGTGCTGTCGGCCTGCTGGCCCCAGGACTGGGCGCTGTCGCGCGTGGAGCGGCGGGCGCGGTCCACCGGCTGCGACCAGGCCGGGCTCGCCGGGTCGGACGTGCGGCGCGGCCGGGTGGGGGTCGTGCCGGTGGTGGTGGCGGCGGTGTCCCGGGTCCCGCTGCTCACGGCGCCGGTAGTGGTGTCGGTGCCGCTGCCGGTGTACGCGCTGGTGTCGCGGCCGCCGGCGCCGAAGGTGTCGGCCGGGGCGCCCGGCCGCGTGGCGTCGGCCGTCTCCTCGGCCGCGCGATCGTTCTTGTTGCCACCGCAGGCCACGAGCAGCAGGCTGAGCCACGCCGCGCCGATGGCCGGGTTTCGTGTGAAGGATCCCCGCATAGCGCCTCCGTGCGCTGAGTGGTGTGGTGGTGCAGGTAGCCCGGAGACGCCGCGCCCTATACGGAAGGCACGACGGCCGTGGCGGCCAGCCCCGCGACGGCCCGCATTGGTGAGGCGGCTCACGTGGCGGATCCCGGCTGCTCCCCGCGGCGGAGCCGCCAGCCCCCCGCGCGGGGGACGTCGCCACCCCCGCCGCACGCCCCCCCGACGCCCCTGGGGATGCCGCGCACCAATGCCCGTCAGCTCCACGCCCCGGCGGGCTCCCCCCGCCGGCTCCACGGGCGCGGGCGACCCCTGTCCAATCTTCGATGAGGTCTTCATGAAGCTTCGCACAGCTTGGGTGGCCTCGGTCGCGTAACTCGCGGCATGGCCACAACCTGAAGACTTTCCTGTATTGACGGGGTGCCAAGGGTTGGCAAGGTTGGGTCGCTAGGTGTGTGCGGCGCGTGCCCCCGCGTGCCTGACTCAGCCTGGCCCTCCGGCCCCCATGACTGCGCGACCGAACTCGCCCGACCCGTCCCTTCGCCTGCCCCTGGCCCCCCGCGCCGAGCGCTTCGCGGATCAGGGGGCCCTGCTCGCGGCCGTGGTCGCCAGCTCCGCCGAGGCCATCTACACCGTCACCCACGACGGCCGCATCACCTCCTGGAATCCCGGCGCCACCCGCCTCTACGGCTACGAGGAAGTCCAGCTCCTCGGCCAGTCCATCGCCGTGCTGGCCGAGCCCGCCGAGGCGGAACGCTGGCTCGCCACGCTGGCCACCCTCCGCACGCCCCAGCCCGCCGCCCACCTCGAGGCGGTCCACCGCACCCGCGAGGGCCACGCCATTGACGTCTGGCTCACCCTCTCCCCGGTGCAGGCGGCGGACGGAGCGCCGGCAGTGGTGGCCGTCATCGCGCGCGACATCACCGCCCGGCGCCTGGAGGAGGAGCAGTTCCGCCTCGCGCTCGAGGCCAATCCCCTCGGCCTGCTGCTGGTGGATGCCGCGGGACGGATCCGCATGATGAACGGCACCGCCGAGCGGCTGTTCGGCTACCCGCGGGAGGAACTGCTGGACGAGCCGATCGACCGCCTGCTGCCGGCGGCCATGCGCGAGGCCCACGCGGCCGCCCGGAGCCGGTACCGGGAGGTCCCGACGCCCCGGGTCATGCACGAGCGTGCGGGCCTCGTGGCGCTGGACCGCAGTGGCCGCGAGTTCCCGGTGGAGGTGGCGCTCACTCCGCTCATCACCCGCCGGGGCCCCATGGTGCTGGCCACGGTCCGCGACGTGACCGAGCTGCGCGCCGCCGAGGCCCGCGAGGCCGCCACCCGGCGGGAGCTGCAGCGCTCCAACCAGGAGCTCACCACCTTCGCGTACGTGGCCTCCCACGACCTGCAGGAACCGCTCCGCATGGTGGCCAGCTACAGCCGGCTCCTGATCGAACGCTACGGCGGGCGGCTCGATGAGCGGGGCGAGAAGTACCTCGGCTACGTCCGCGACGGGGCCGAGCGGATGCAGCAGCTGGTGAGCAGCCTGCTGGCGCTCTCCCGGGTGGACACCCGGGCGCGGCCGTTCCGCGCGGTGGATGCCGGGCTGGTCCTGAGCCGGGTCCGCAACGACCTCATGGCGCGGGTGCTGGCCACCGGCGCCACCGTCCACTGGGCCCGGCTGCCGGTGGTGCTCGCCGACGAGGTGCAGCTCGGCCAGGTGTTCCTCAACCTGCTCGGCAACGCGCTCAAGTTCGTGGCCGAGCGCACGCCGGTCATCGAGGTCACGGCGGTGCCGGATCCCGTCGGCTGGCGCTTCCGGGTGACCGACAACGGCATCGGCATGGAGCCGGAGTTCGCGGCGGACGCCTTCCAGCTCTTCCGGCGGCTCCATGCGCGCGACAGCTTCGAAGGCAGCGGCATCGGCCTCGCGCTGGTGAAGCGGATCGTGGAGCGGCACGGCGGGACCATCGGGGTGGACAGCCGGCTGGGCGAGGGCAGCTCCTTCTGGTTCACCCTGCCGGGGGTGGCCGCCTCGTGACCGGGCTGCCCCAGCGGCGCCTGCTCATCGTGGACGACGACGCGGCGACGGCCCGCGCCCTCGCGCTGACGGTCCGGCTCCTCGGCTACGATGCGGACCTGGCCGGGGGCGGGCCGGAGGCCATCCGGCTGGCCCGCACCCGCTTCTACCCCATCATCGTCACCGACCTCCGCATGCCGGGGATGGACGGGCTCAGCCTGATCGAGCGGCTGCGGCCCCTCTGCCCGGCCACCGCCTTCGTGATCCTGACGGGCTATGCGGAGCTGGACCTGCGCCGGAGCCTGGGCGGCGACGCGGCCATCGCCTCCGTGGTGCGGAAGCCCTGGATCGAGGCCGAGCTCGAGACCACCCTCACCCAGGCCTTTGCGCTGCACCAGCGCCGGGCGCGGCGACTGCAGGAGGGGCCGGCGCCGTCGGCCCCCGCCGTCCGCCTGCTGCTGGTCGAGGACAACCCGGCCGACGCCGACCTCGTCATCGACGACCTCGCCGAGGAGTACGCACCGGCGCAGGTGGCCCACCTGCGCCGGCTGGAGCCGGCGATTGCCTGGCTGCACGACATGCGCGGGGTGGAGGCGGTGGTCACCGACCTCTCGCTCCCGGACGCCCGCGGCTTCGATGCCGTCACCCGGCTGCACGCCGCCTCGCCCGGCACGCCGATCGTGGTGCTGAGCGGCCTCGCCGACGAGGACTTCGGGCAGCTGGTCATCCAGCTCGGCGCCCAGGACTTCCTGGTGAAGGGCCACACCACCCGCGACGACCTGCTCCGCGCCCTGCGCCACGCGCGCGAGCGCAAGCGCGGCGAGCAGCGGCTCCTGGCGCTGGCCCAGCACGACCCGCTCACCGGCCTGGCCAACCGTGCGGCCTTCCTGGACCGCCTCACGGTGGCCTGCACCCGCGCCCGCCGGGGCAGCCGCCCGTTCGGCGTCATGTTCATCGACCTGGACCACTTCAAGGAAGTGAACGACCGGCGCGGCCACGAGACGGGGGACGCACTGCTGCAGGAGGTGGGGCGGCGCCTCGAGATGACGCTCCGCGAGTACGACACCGCGGCGCGCCTGGGCGGCGACGAGTTCGGGGTGCTGGTGGAGGAGGTGGAGGGCGAGGGCCAGCTGCTCGACCTGGGACGGCGGGTGCTCGACGCCTTTGCCATCCCCTGCCATCACTGCGGCGAGGACACGCCCATCTCGGCGAGCATCGGGCTCGCCCTTTTCCCGGCGGCGGGGCAGACGCCCGCCGCCCTGCTGCGGGCCGCCGACGAGGCGATGTACCACGCCAAGCAGGCGGGGCGGAACCGGATCCACGCCGCCACCGAAGGCCGGACCCCGGGCCAGGCGGCGGCGCGGCTGGCCGTCCAGAGCGCCGTGACCGACGGCGACTTCGAGCTGCACTTCCAGCCCCAGGTTGCCCTGCCCTCCGGCGACGTGGTGGGCGTCGAGGCCCTGCTCCGCTGGCGCCGGGGCGACGAGCTGCTGGCGCCCGGCCAGTTCCTGGCCGACCTCGAGGCCAGCGACGACCTGGCCGAGGTGGGCCGCTGGGTGCTGGCCGAGGCGTGCGCGCGCCTCGCCGCCTGGCGGCGGGCGGGAAGCCCGGCCCTCCGGCTCTCCCTCAACCTCTCCGCCCGCGAGCTGCACACCCCCGAGCTGCTGAGCGCCGTGCGCCAGCAGCTGGCCCAGCACGCCCTGCCACCCGAGGCGCTGGCCGTGGAGCTGTCGGAGCGGACCCTGATTGCCCCCGCGCCCGAGGCGCACCACCAGCTGCTGGCGCTCCGGGCCCTCGGCGTGCGGCTCATGGTGGACGGCTTCGGCAGCGGTCACTCCTCGCCGGCCGACCTGGTGCGCTACGGCGTGGCCGCGCTGAAGATTGCCCGCCCCCTGACGGCGCGGCTCCCCACCGACCCCGACGCGGCCCGCGTGGTGCGCGGCATGGTGGGCCTGGGCCGCTCGCTCGAGGTGGATGTGCTGGCCGATGGCGTGGAGACCGTGGCCCAGCACGACTTCGTGCGGGATGCCGGCTGCACTTTGGCGCAGGGCTACCTCTTCGGCGGCCCGCGCGCCGAATGGGCCCCCGACGCCACCCAGCCCTAGCCCCCCGCCAGCGCCCCGATCACCAGCAGCGGCTCGCGTCCCGCCTGCACCTCCGCCGGCAGCAGGTGCGTTGCCGGCTCGTGGGACAGGTCCTGCCCGCACGCGAAGTACCGCACGAAGGGGCGGCGCTTGAGCGTGCCGTGGTCGCGGATGGCGCCCCGGAGCACCGGGTAGGCGGCTTCCAGCGCCTCGAGCGCGGCGCCCAGCGTGGCGTCCCCCTCGAGCGCGAGTGTCACCTCCGGCCCGGTCCGGGCCAGGGTGCGGAGATGCTCCGGCAGCCCCACGCGGATCATGCGAGCGTCTGCACCTCCACCGACAGGACCGCCGGCAGGTCGCGCACGATGGCCTGCCACTTCGTGCCACCGTCCCGCGAGCAGTACACCTGGCCCCCCGTGGTGCCGAAGTAGATTCCCGCCTCGTCCAGCCGGTCGGTGCTCATGGCGCCGCGCAGGATGTTCACGTAGCAGTCCCGCTGCGGCAGCCCCTCGGTGCACGCCTCCCACTCCTCGCCGCCCTGGCGGCTCCGGTACACCCGCAGCTTGCCCTCGGGCGGGTAGTGCTCGGAGTCGCTCTTGATGGGCACCACGTACACCGTCTCCGGCTCGTGCGGGTGCACGGCGATGGGGAAGCCGAAGTCGGTCGGGAGGTTGCCGCTCACCTCGCGCCAGGAGGCGCCGGCGTCGTCGCTCCGGAGCACGTCCCAGTGCTTCTGCATGAACAGCGTGTCGGGCCGCGACGCGTGCATGGCCAGCCGGTGCACGCAGTGGCCCACCTCGGCGTCGGGGTCGGGCAGCTGGTAGGGGGAGTGGAGGCCCTTGTTGATGGGCGTCCAGTGCATTCCGCCATCCTCGGTGCGGAAGGCGCCCGCGGCCGAGATGGCAATGAACATCCGCTGGGGGTTGGCGGGATCCTGCACGATGGTGTGCAGCCCCATCCCCCCGGCCCCCGGCTGCCAGAGATGGCCCTTGACCGCGCGCAGTCCCGGCAGCTCCTGCCAGCTCTGCCCCGCGTCGGTGCTCCGGAAGAACGCCGCATCCTCCGCGCCGGCGTACACGGTATCGGCATCGTGGAGCGACGGCTCGAAGTGCCAGATCCGCTTGAACTCCCACGGGTGCTGGGTGCCGTCGTACCACTGATGCGTGCCCGGGGTGCCGTCGTACTTGAATTCATGGCCCACCGGCGTCCACGTCTTCCCGCCGTCGTCGCTCCGCTGCACCTGCTGGCCGAACCAGCCGCTGGTCTGGGAGGCGTAGATGCGGTCCGGGTTCACCACCGAGCCCTTGAGGTGATACATCTCCCAGCCGCCGAAATGCGGCCCCGCCACGTCCCACTTGCTGCGTCCCGCGTCGGCGGTGAGGACAAAGGCCCCCTTCCGCGTGCCGACCAGCACCCGCACTCCCGTCATGCCGTGCTCCTTTCGTCCAGGACGCGATCCAGCTTCTCGAAGCTCTGCGACCAGCCGTCGTACGCGCCGACCTTCACGTGGATGTCCCGCTCGGTGGCGTCGCCGAAGCGGTTCACCACGGTCACGCGGGTGCGCGCCCCCAGGTCCTCGACGGTGACCTCCCAGGTGAGCGGCCGCGCCAGCCCGCCGGCGCCACGCTCCTGGGCCAGCGCCGCGTGGAACGCAGCCGGGTGCTCGTCCAGCAGCACCGACATCACCAGCCGCTCCGGCGGCCGCACCTCGAGCACCTGCCCGGTGATCGGGTAGTCGACCCCGTCGGGTCCACGCATCACGATGCGGTACGAGCCGCCCGGGCGCAATTCCACGTTGCAGGCTGGACAGCTGAAGCCGTGCGGGCCGAACCACGCCCCCAGCATCGCCGGCTCGGTCCACGCACGCCACACCAGGGCACGTGGTGCGTCGAACTCGCGCACCAGCCGGAATGCCGTGCCGTCGAGCTCGAGCCCCACCTTCCGCGGGCCGCTCATCGCACGGCCCCCGCGTGCACCAGGGGCGCGGGGAGGCGCGCGAGCCGGCGGCGGTGCGCCGCCACCTCGGGGCGGGCCACTGCGAAGACCAGCGCGCGGCCGGCGACGGCGTCGCGCGGCGGCGGAACAGATGCGGACACGGGTGCCTCCGTCGGATGCCCGCGCAGCGTGCGCGGGGTTGGCGATCACCTGCGCTTGTGGTGCGTCTCCTTCTCCTCGGCCTGCACCTGCTTGAGGTACGCCTCCAGCCGGTCGAGGCCCTGCTCCCAGAACTTCCGGTAGTGCCCCACCCAATCCGACACGTCGCGCAGCGGCGCGGGCCGCAGCCGGCAGGGCCGCCACTGCGCCTCACGCCCGCGCTCGATGAGCCCCGCCCGCTCCAGCACCTTGAGGTGCTTGGAGACCGCCGGGAGCGACATGCGGAACGGCTCGGCCAGCTCCCCCACCGTGGCCTCCCCGCGGCCGAGCCGCGTGAGGATGGCGCGCCGGGTGGGATCGGCGAGGGCCTGGAAGGTGAGGCTGAGGGTGTCGGCGGCGAGCTTCATGGTGTCGAGTCGTATGTAACCACTTGGTTAAATACAAGACCGGACACGGGCGCGCAAGCGGGAGGGAATCCGGACGGCCGCTCCCCCTCATGAATTCCTCACGGCGCGGCGGGACTCGGGGCAGGGCTGGTTGAGAATCGGCCACGCCTGCCGATACCACGGGTGAACCGCCTGCTGCATCCCGGCGGCGGGGCGGGCCGCGGCGTTGATCGTGGCGCCACGGCCGCCTCGTCCACGCACCACCATGGCCCTGGGAGGCCGTCGTGAACCGCCTGCGCATCTCCACCCGCATCATCCTGCTGCTCAGCGCCATCGCCGTCATCATGGGGGCGATGACCGTCGTCGTCCGCAGCCAGTTCGCGCTGGTGCGGGAGACCTACCGTGAACTCATCGTGCACGACGCCGCGGTGCGCGACTCCACCCGGCTCCTCCAGGCCTCGATCCAGGAGCAGGTGCGCGAGTGGAAGAACGTGCTGGTGCGCGGTGGCGATCCCGCCAGGCTGCGGACCCACTGGACCCGGCACGAGGCGGCGCGCGCGCACACCGATTCCCTGATCGTCGCCCTCCGGCCGCGGATGCCGACGCCCGAGACGGCGGCGCTCTTCGAGCGGCTGGCCGCGCAGCACGACTCGCTCACCGCCCGCTACAGCGCCGCGCTCGGCGGCCGCCTGCGGCTCACGGCCGCGGAGGTGCGCGCCGCGGACACCGCCCTGCAGGGCAAGGACCGCCTGGCGACCGCGCTCGGCGATTCCCTGGCCGGGGGCATCACGACGCTGATCGCGGCGACCCTGACCCACGAGGACGAGGTCCTCCGCCTCAAGTTCCTGCTGATGACGGTCGGCACGATCGTGCTCAACCTCTGCACGGTGCTGGCCGGCCTGCTCATCGCCCGGTCGGTGAGCCGGCCGCTGGCCCGCATGATGCCGGCGGTGGAGGCGCTGGCGCGCGGCGAGCTGACCGGCCAGCTCCATGTGGAGGGCAAGGATGAGCTGGCGCAGATGGCGGGGTCGCTCAACCGCACGCTCGCGGGGATCCACACCGCGCTCGGCGCCGACCAGGTGGAGTGGGCCGCCGTGGGCCGGCAGCGCGAGGAGGTGGGCCGCATCCGCCAGCTGGTGGAGAACGCGCCCATCAACATCGTGCACGCCGACCACGAGCTCCGCATCTCGTACCTGAACCCCGCCGCGCGGGCCACCTTCCGCGGCCTGGAGCAGCACCTCGCGGCGCGCGCCAGCGAGCTGGTGGGACGGCCTGTCGAGCTGCTGCACCCGCGGCCGGCGGAGTTCCGCGCCGCCCTCGGCAACCCGGCCACGCTCCCCCTCCGCGACCGCATCACGCTGGGCGAGGACACGCTGGACCTGGTGGCGAGCGCCATCCGCGGCGAGGACGGCGGCTACCTCGGGCCCATGATCACCTTCGAGGTGGTGACCGCCAAGCTCGCCGCCGAGCGCCAGCTCGAGGCCGCGCGCCAGCGCGAGGTGGAGCTGGCGGAGGAGCGGCGCCGCGAGGAGAAGGCCGAGGCGGAGCGGGCGCAGCGCGCCGCCGCCGAGCGCGAGGCCGAGGAACGCGCCCGCGCCGAGGACGAGCGTACCCGCGCGGCCGACCTGCGCGCCAAGGTGGACGCCATCCTCGCCGTGGTGGACGCCGCCGGCCAGGGCGACCTCACGCGCACCATCCACGTGGACGGCAGCGACGCGGTGGGCCAGCTGGGCCACGGCCTCGGCGACTTCCTGGGCTCGCTCGCCACCAGCATCGGGGAGATCGCGGAGGCGGCGCAGGTGGTGGCGGCGGCCTCGACCCAGCTGACCGGCCTGAGCCAGAGCCTGGGCAGCGCGGCCGAGGAGACGGCCGCCCAGGCGCGCGTGGTCTCGGGCGCGTCCGAGGACGTGGCCAACCGCTCGCAGACCGTGGCGGCCGGGACCGAGGAGATGACCGCCTCGATCAAGGAGATCGCCCGGAACGCCAGCGAGGCGGCGCAGATCGCGCGGCAGGCGGTGGCGCAGGCGCAGCAGACCAACACGCTGGTCACCCGGCTTGGCACCAGCGGCGCCGAAATGGGCCAGGTGGTGAAGGTGATCACCGGCATCGCGCAGCAGACCAACCTGCTGGCGCTCAACGCCACCATCGAGGCGGCGCGCGCCGGGGAGGCGGGCAAGGGCTTCGCCGTGGTGGCGCACGAGGTGAAGGAACTCGCCAAGCAGACGGCCGAGGCCACCGGCTCCATCAGCGCCAAGATCCAGGCCATCCAGGACGACACCGGCGCCGCGGTGCGCGCCATCCAGGAGATCGGCGAGATCATCGCGCGGATCAACCAGGCCCAGACCACCATCGCGAGCGCCGTGGAACAGCAGAGCGCCACCACGGCCGAGATGAGCCGCAACGTCACCGCCGCGGCCGACGGCTCCAACGAGATCGTCCGCACCATCGAGGGCGTGGCCGCCGCGGCGGTGCAGGCCAGCGACGGCGCGCAGCAGACCCAGCAGGCCGCGCAGGAGCTCAAGCGCGTCTCGGGCCAGCTGCAGGAACTCGTGGGGCGCTTCCACTACCGCAAGGAGGGGCGGCCGGTGGGCGCGGGCCGCTGACGACCGGGTCCCGGAATGACGACGGCCCCCGTCCGGGGGCCGTCGGCGTTTGTGGCGGGGCTCGAGGATCCGCCCTCGAGCGACGCGAGGTCGATCACGAAGCGGTGCTTCACGGGGTAGCCCCTGCCCCGCCAAGCCTCCGGGGAGGCGCGACCGCCGCCCGGCGGTTAGAATCTTTTCCATTCCGGCGCCCGTTTTCCCCCTATTCCTCCTTCCGGCACCTCCGTCATGCGCCTTCGGCTTTCGTCCGCCCTGCTGCCCCTGCTCGTCCTGCCCACGCTGCTCGCGGCCCAGGGCGGCGCCTCGGCCCTGGTGGGCCCCGACAAGCCCTACCAGTTCACCATCGAGGACTACGCCCGCGCCGAGCGGATGCTCGCGCCCACCACCTTCCCGCTGGTGAGCGGGACGGCCAGCAGCATCACCTGGCTCGACGACGGCCGCGCCTGGTATCGTGCCGTCACCCCGGAGGGCAGCACCTTCTACCTGGTGGACCCGGTGAAGCGCACCCGCGTCCCCGCGTTCGATCACGCGGCCCTGGCCGAGGCGCTCGGCAAGGCCACCCGGGCGCCGGTCACCGCGGCCCGGCTCCCCTTCGGCAGCTTCACCCTCGGCAGCGACGGCAGCGTCACCGTGGTGATGCGGAACCAGCGCTGGCGCTGCCTCGGCGCCGCGCGCGAGTGCACCAGCCAGGGCGAGCTGCCCGCCGTGCCCCGGAACGCCAGCGTCTCCCCCGACAGCAGCACCGCCGCCTTCATCCGCGACCACAACCTCTGGGCGGTGAACCTGGCCACCGGCGCCGAGACCCAGCTCACCACCGACGGCATCAAGGACTTCGGCTACGCCACCAACAACGCGGGCTGGGTGCACAACGACAACCCGGTCCTCACCTGGTCGCCGGACGGGCAGCGGATCGCCACCTTCCAGCACGACGGCCGCGGTGTGCGCGACATGGTCCTCGCGAGCACCACGCCGGGGGCGCCGAAGCTGGAGCAGTGGAAGTACCCGCTCCCCGGCGACAGCGTCGTCTTCCGGGTGGAGCGCGTGATCATCGACCGCTCGGCGGGCGCGCCGCGGGTCCTCCGGCTCCAGCTGCCGCCGGACGCGCACCGCTCCACCGTGAGCGACCACATCGCCTGCGGCGGCGAGGTCTGCGACCTGCAGTGGTACCCCGACGGCTCGCACGTCGCCTTCATCTCCAGCTCGCGCGACCACAAGCACGCCTGGCTCCGCGTGGCCGACGCCACCACCGGCGCCGTGCGCGAGGTGCTGCACGAGGAGAGCCGTACCCAGATCGGCGACGCGTCGCTCCCCGAGAACCTCTGGCAGGTGCTCCCGGCCAGCAACGAGCTCATCTGGTGGTCGGAGCGCGACAACTGGATCCAGCTCTACCTCTACGACCTGCGCACCGGCGCGCTCAAGAACCGGATCACGAGCGGCGACGGCAACGTCACCCGCCTCGTGCGCGTGGACGAGAAGGCGCGGCGCATCTGGTTCACCATGAACGGCCACGAGCCGGGGCGCGATCCCTACTTCGCCCACCTCTACCGGGTGGGCTTCGACGGCAAGGGCCTGACGCTCCTCACCCCCGAGGCGGCGCACCACAGCGTGTCGATGTCGCCCACCGGGGCCTACTTCACCGACACGTACTCCACGCCCGACACCCCGCCCACCACCGTCCTCCGCGACGCGATGACGGGCCGCGTGGTGCTCCCGCTCGAGAAGGGCGACATCAGTCGCCTGCAGGCCGCCGGCTGGCGCGCCCCGATCCCCATCACCGTGAAGGCGCGCGACGGCCAGACCGACCTCTACGGCCTCATGTACGTGCCGACCACGCTCGACTCGGCGAAGAAGTACCCGATCATCAACCACATCTACCCCGGCCCGCAGACCGGCAGCGTGGGGCCGCGCTCGTTCATCCCCTCGCGCGGGGACAACCAGGCCGTGGCCGAGCTCGGCTTCATCGTGGTGGAGATCGACGGGATGGGGACGCCGGGGCGGACCAAGGCGTTCCATGATTACTACTACGGCAAGATGCAGGACAACACGATCCCGGATCAGGTGGCCGGCATGCAGGAGCTGGCGCGCCGGTATCGCTTCATCGACATCGACCGGGCCGGCATCTGGGGCCACTCGGGCGGCGGCTTCGCCACGGCGTCGGCGATGTTCGACTTCCCCGACTTCTTCAAGGTGGGCATTTCGGAGAGCGGCAACCACGACAACCGCGTCTACGAGGACGACTGGGGCGAGCGCTACCAGGGCCTGATGGTCACCGCGGCGGACAGCGCGGGCTACGTGGCCGCGGCCAACCAGAGCCGAGCCGCCAACCTCAAGGGCAAGCTGTTCCTGATCCACGGCATGATGGATGACAACGTGCCGCCGTACAACACGCAGCTCGTGGTCAACTCGCTGATGCGGGCCAACAAGGACTTCGACCAGATCATGCTGCCCGACGCGCGGCATGGCTACGGCCGCGACAGCCAGTACATCATGCGGCGGCGGTGGGACTACTTCGTGCGCTACCTGCGCGGGGACCTCCCGCCGCAGGAGTACCAGGTGGGGCGGCCGCAGCGGCCGGCGGTGCCGTGAGGGGCTGACGGCGGAGCGCCTGCGGACAAGGACGGCCCCGGAGCATCGTGCTCCGGGGCCGGTCCAGTTCCCCGTGCCGCCTCGGGATGCGGCGCCCGTCGCGGAGGGCCTACTCCGCCGGGCCGACCCGCTGCAGGACCATCTCGAAGAAGGGGGTCCAGGTGGTGCCGTCCGCCGAGTAGGCACCGCGCTCCCGCCAGACCTGGTCCCGGACGTCAATCTCGAACCGGATCCGCCCCGCGCGGGGATCGGTGAATTCCCACGCGAGCCGGTGATCGCCCACGGTGATGTCGGGTTCCAGGCTCTCGCCCCCGCGGCGGAAGGTGCGGAGGCGGTAGCGGCCGGCCGGGCGATCATACCAGAGGACGCCGAATGCCTGATGGACCACGATGTCCTGGTCGTCCGGGCCGCGAGCGACGCCCCGGCCCTCGATCACCACCACGCCGGTGTCCGCGCGGAAGCGGACCACTTCGGTCGTGCGGGCCTCCGCCCGGCGTTCACCGGCGCCCATGTGGCCGGTACCCTCCCAGCGCCCCTCGAGGAAGGCCAGCGCCCGCATCTCGGCTGGAACGGGTGGCGCCACCTGCTGGGCCCCGAGCGGGGCGGCGAGGACGAAGGGCAACGCCATGCGAGCGGCCTCCCGGACAAGGTGCAGCGCCATCGGTGCTCCCGGTGGGGGTGAGGGAACGGTCTCCCGATGCCGCAATCTCTCGGTCCCCCGCCGGCCGGTCTTGAACGTATCGGCCACCGGTGGGGTGACACTCGCCGGGCCCCGTCGCGTAAGGAGCCCCCGACGATGAACCCTGCGCCCTCGGCCACCGGCCCCTCCGCCATGATCTACACCGATCACGCCCCCACGCCAGCGCTCGCGCCGTGGGTGGCGAGCTACTGGAGCGTGGAGATGGGCGCCGCCCGGCCCGGGGACGTGCTCACCGTCCCGCCGGACGGTTGCACCCATCTCGCCTTCGGCGGCAGCGACCGGGTGCTGGTCGGCCCGCAGGTGACGCCGTTCCGGGTCCCGGTGATGCCGGGGCTGCGGTGGTTTGGGATCCGGTTCTGGCCTGGCGCGGCCCGGCCGTTTCTCGGGCTGCCCGCCGCCCAGTCGCTCCGGAACCTCGCCCTGCCCACGGCGGCGGTGCCGGGGCTCGCCTGGGTGACCGCCCTGGGCCAGCGGGTGGCGGGCGCCGACGCCCACTCGGTGGCGACCGCCGATGCGGCCCTCCTCTCCCTGGTGCCGGCCGCCGAGCCTCCGGATCCCCGCCTCTGGGCTGCGGTGCAGCGGATCCTCCTGGCCACCGGCCCGGGACCGAGCGTGCGACATCTGGCCGACGTGGCGGGGATGTCGGAGCGGCACTTCCGGCGCCGCTTCCGGCGCGTCCTCGATCTCTCCCCCAAGGAACTCACCCGGATCTGGCGCTTCCGGCGCTGCGCCCAGGCGGCGGCGGAGGCGGGGGAGGCCAACTGGGCCGCCCGCGCCGCCGATCACGGCTTCGCGGACCAGAGTCACCTGGTGCGCGAGTTCCGGAAGCTGGTGGGGCTGGCGCCGGGCGAGTTCGGCCGGCGAACCGCCGCCACGGTGCACCGGCGCGTCTGGGCGCCGGACGGCACCGCCCCGCGCGACTCACTCGCGCGGCAGCGGCCGGACGCCTGACACATGTGAGGCGATGGCCTGCCAGCGTCCCGCCCGCTTGATGAGGATGTTGGTGGACTGGTACTCGTAGCCGCCGCCGGGATCCGACGCGGGCCCGATGACCACCCCCCGGCCCGCCACCACGGCGGTGCCGTTCTCGAACACCTCCAGCCGCCGGATCTCGAACCGGAAGGACTTGTTCACCATCCGGGTCCGGGAGACGCGTTCGAGCTCCTGGCCCTTGGACGACCATGCCCCCTCGGGGCCGACCATCTGGAACTCGTCCGCGAGGATCCGGTCGAGGAGCGCGGGATCGCCCTCCCGATAGGCCCGGGGCCACAGCTCCTCCTTGAGGTGGCGGAGCGTGGCCTCGTCCGCCTGCTGCGCCACGAGCGGGAGCGGGGCGAGCGCGACGAGCAGCAGCACGACGGCGTGGCGCATCCGGCCCTCCAAGGGTGGGGGTGGAGCATCGCAGCTTAGCACGCCGGGGCGCGAGGGGCTTGTTGATTTCGGCCCTCCCCCGGGTCCGGCCCCGCCCCCTTGGCGCTTCCGGGTGGCCACCGTAGCATGTGGTTCCCCTCCTGGAGGCCGACGATGCGCGCCCCGCCCCCACACCCCGCGCCCCCGCGCCCACAGGTGACCGGACCGCGCGTGGTCCTGGCCGTCACCGCTGCGCTCCTGGGTGGTGCCCTCGTCATCTTCAGCGGGCCCTACCAGGCGGTGCGCGCCGCCGCCGGGCGCGCGCTCCCCGAGGAGCTGTCCACCGGGCCGGCGGCCGTGACGGAGTTCCTGACCGCGCTCGGTGAGGCGGGACGGGCGCGCTACGCCACGTTCCAGTACCTGGACTTCCTCAACCCCGTGCTGCTGCCGATCGCGCTGGCGCTGCTGCTCCTTTGGCTGGCCGCGCGTGCCCGCCTGCCCGGACGGCTGGGTCGAGCCCTCCTCCTCGTCCCCCTCACCCTGGCCCTGGCCGATCTCGGCGAGAACCTGCTGCTCCTCGGCGCGATCAGCCGGTACCCCGCCCCGGGCCCGCTCGCAGGGGTGCTCCCCCACCTGACCACGCTCAAGTTCACCGCCCTCCTGGCGACGGGGCCGGCGGCGCTGGCGCTGGCCGGGCTCGCGCTCGTGCGCCGGGGCGCCCCGCCGGTGGCGTGAGCCGACTCCGGCCTCCCGTCCCGCCATTACTCCTTCCCTGCACCCTCTCTTGCGGCGGTGGGACTACTTCGTGCGCTACCTGCGCGGGGACCTCCCGCCGCAGGAGTACCAGGTGGGACGGCCGCAGCGGCCGGCGGTGCCGTGAGCTAGCGCCTCGCGGTGCGGCAGCGGACGGCCCCGGGGCGTTGTGCCCCGGGGCCGTTTGCGTTCCCGGCCTGGTGTCCCGCGCACCGGCTAGCGCCGGGTGTTCCCCTGCCTCCGCGCCCCGAAGCCACCGTAGGGCACCTCGTCCGCCAGCACCGTGTCGCCAGGCCACTCGAAGCGGATCACCGTATCGCCCGACGTGGCCAGCTGGTGCACCACGCGGAAGCTGCGCTCCTGCCAGAGGAGATCCACGCGGAGCGTCACCTCGCAGCCCAGGTGACACGCCGGCCCCGCATCCTCCCGGATCGCCCCGGGGGCGATGGGCTGCACCCACAGTGCCCCGTGCTGGAGCACCGTGTCGGCGAGCGTGTCGGTGAGGCTGGCGCGGTAGCCCATCACCACCGAGGAGTCGCCCCCGTTGGCGAGCACATAGCGCGTCGGGTAGGTCGGGGGCGGCGGGGCGGGGGGCGCGTTCTCCTCACATGCGGCGAGGAGCACCGCGCCGGTGACCAGGGTGAGGCCAGGCAGGCGCGGCCCGAGCCGAAACGCGTTCCGGCGCGCGCTGGCAGCGGAGGAGGGGGGTGATGGCGTTGCGTGTCATGGCGAGCGGAATGTGAGACCGTGCACTCCCTACGGCGCCCTCGTCTTGCCGTTTCGTGGCGGGCGCGGTTCCCTGCCGTGGCGGTCTTCTGGCGGGGTCGGGGGGTGAACTGCAGGCCCCTCGTATCTCGCATCCTCACGGGCTGATTGACCGCCCCAGTTTTCGGCATATATTCGGTTCCACGCAGCCGAACAAACCCCGAAAGCCGAGGGATCCATGACCACCACCTCCGCCTGGCGCCTCCCTCTCCGCCCCACCCCGGTCACGCGCGTCAACGCGTTGACCAGCAACCAGATCCGCGTCTGTCCCGAGTGCGCCGGCCCGGTGGTCCACAACTCCGGCTGCATCTCCTGCCGCCAGTGCGGCTGGGGCCGCTGCTCCTGACCGGCTCCCAGACCCTTCTTCCTTATACCGGAGCCCCCATGGATCCCCGCGTCGCCTCGCTTGCCGCCATCACCCGGCTCAACGGCCGGCTGTTCCACCACTGCCTCGACGGCTTGAGCGACGAGGCCGCGCAGGAGCGGCCCGGTCCCCAGGTCAACAACATCGCCTTCGTGGCAGCGCACCTCGTGGACTCGCGCCACTACATGCTGGCCCTCCTCGGCGACGCGCGCCCCAACCCGCTCCCGGCTCCCGAGGGCGGCTTCAACGACATCGCCAAGGTCACCCGCTATCCCACGCTGGCCGAGGTCCGCGCGGCGTGGGATGCGGCGGGCCAGGCGCTCGAGGCGCGGTTCGGCGCGGCCACCGCGTCCCAGCTCGCGGCCCCGCAGGGCGAGGGGTGGCCCATCGAGGAGCACACGCTCTACGGCGTGCTCACGTTCATGGTGCAGCACGAGAGCCATCACGTGGGCCAGCTGGGCCTGCTGCGGAAGGTCGCGGGGCTCGCGGCCATGGCGTACGCCTGAGGAGGGACGCATGACCACCATCGCACCCGTCGCGCCGCGCGCCGCGGCGGCCCGGCCCCTGCCCGCGCTCGCCCCGCACCTCGTGGCGGTGCTGCGGGAGGCGTTCGAGGGGCTCACCGCGGGGGAGCCGCACTTCACCGACCCGCGGCCCGAGGGCGGGCTCTTCGGCACGCTGGCCATGCTCTCCTCGGCGCAGGTGTCGCGGCCCGCGGGCGGGCACGGCGCCACCATCGCGGGGCACGTGCAGCACCTGGCCTTCCGCCTGAGCGCCGGCACCAGCTGGATCCGCGGCGAGCACCGGACGTGGACCTGGGACGAGAGCGGCCAGGTGCGCCGCGTGACCGACGGCGAGTGGCTGGGCCTCAAGGCGCAGCTCCGCGAGGAGTACGGCGTGCTCCTCGCCACGCTCGAGCGGCACGCGCTCGACACCGACGAGGCGCTCGACGGCGCCATCGGCGCGCTGGCGCACGCGGTCTATCACCTGGGCGCCATCCACGCCCGGGCGCTGGCGCGGGTGGGCTGAGCGGGGCGCGCCATGGGCACCCCCCTCGTCACCCAGCTCGACTTCCTCGGCGGCCCGCGCCGGGTGGGGCCCAGCACGCCGCTCCCGGTGCTGGACGAGCGCGAGCGCGGCACCACGTTCCACGAGGTGCCGGTCAAGGCCATCCTCAACTCGCCGGCGGCCACGGGCATGGGGTTCTGGTCGCTCAACCCGTACGTCGGGTGCGAGTTCGGCTGCACCTACTGCTACGCCCGCGAGACCCACAAGTGGGTGGTGGAGCGCCAGACCGGGGACGAGGCGCCGGACGTGGTGACGGCCGAGGAGGCGTTCGAGAAGCAGATCCTGGTGAAGGTCACGGCGGCGGCGGTGCTCAAGCGGACGCTCTTCCCCAAGCGGCTGGCGGGCCAGTCGCTGGTCATCGGCACCGCCACCGACCCGTACCAGCCGGCGGAGCGGCGCTTCCGCCTCACGCGGAGCCTGCTGGAGACGCTGCTGGGGTGGCGGGGGCTCTCGCTCGGGATCATCACCAAGTCGCCGCTCATCGTGCGGGACCTGGACCTGCTCGTGAAGCTGGCGGAGCGGCACGAGCTCACGGTGAACATCTCCATCGCGTCCACCGATGGGGAGCTGCTGCGGCGGCTGGAGGCGCGCTCCCCCGCACCGCACGCGCGGCTCCGGGCGCTCGGGCGGCTCACGGCGGCGGGGATCCATGCGGGGATGCTCATCGCCCCGATCCTCCCCGGCGTCACCGACAGTCGCGAGGCGCTGGGCGCCCTGATGAAGGAGGGGAAGGCGGCGGGGGCGCGATTCGCGGTCGGGTCGGCGCTCCGGCTCGGTCCCGCGGCGCGGTCCCGCTTCCTCCCCCACCTGGCCCACGAGTTCCCCGAGCTGGCCCCGCGCTATGCGCGCCGCTATGCCGGCCGCACCTCCGCGGGGCGCGACTACACCGAGGCCCTCGGCGCCCGCATCCGCTCGCTGCAGCAGGAGCACGGCTTCCCCGTCTCCCGCAACCGCCAGCGGGAGAAAGAGCTCAAGGGCCAGGCCAACCACACCGAGAAACCGGTGCCGCTCGAGGAGCAGTGGACGCTGCTCTAGCGGCGTCGCTGCGGGCGGTGCCGGGGTGAAGGGCGGTGTGACTCAACGCAGAGGCGCAGAGGGCGCGGAGGGCCGCAGAGGGATCGAGCCCGGGTTGGCGCGTTGCCGACCCAGGCCCTGGGAATTTTGGGTGGGGCTCCGCGAGAGGGTGGGGGCGTTGCCGGACCCGAACCCACACCCACAAAAATACCACGGGCTCACCCTGCGGTGCGCCCACCATCCCCGGGCAGTTCCTCTGCGGCCCTCTGCGCCCTCCGCGCCTCTGCGTTGAGACACACCGGCCGCCCGTCATGCACCAGCCGCCGGCGACGCCCCGACCCATGCTCCCCCGCCACGTGATCTTCGTGGACCCGCCCGCCTTCTGCACCACGCTCGAGGAGCTGGTGGCGCCGGCGCTGCGGGCGCGGCCCATCGTGGTGGCGGCGCCGGGGGCGGACCGGGCCACGGTGCTGGCGCTCTCGCCCGAGGCCCGGCGGGCGGGGATCACGCGCGGGATGCCCGTGACCAAGGCCCGCAAGCGCTGCCCCGACCTGGTCATCCGCCCGCCCAACCCCGCCCTCTACGCCCGCGCCTCGACGGCGCTGCACGAGATCCTGGCCCGCTACGCGCCCGTCATCGAGCCGCAGGGCTACGGGCATGCGTGGCTCGACGTCACCGGCACGGGCCGGCTCTTCGGCCCGCCGGTGGACGTGGCGGCGCGGATCCTCCGCGAGTCGCGCGCGCGGCTCCGCATCCCGCTGGCCCTGGGCGTGGCCCAGAACAAGCTGGTGAGCCACGCCGCCTCCGAGGTCATCAAGGAAGCGGAACACCGGGACACCCGCACCGCCGAGCTGCTGCTCGACGTGCCCGGGGGCACCGAGGCGCCCTTCCTGGCGCCCGAGCGCGTGGCGCTCCTCCCCGAGCTCGACGCCGCCATGCGCGAGCGGCTCGACGACTACCAGCTGGACTGGATCGGCGAGCTGCAGCAGGTGGGCGGCGAGGCGCTGGCGCAGGTCTTCGGGGCCCCCGGCCGCCTGCTCGGCCAGCACGCCCTCGGCATCGACGCCCGGCCGGTGCTGCCGCCGGCGGTGAAGGCGGAGTTCCGCGTCACCCACACCTTCGGCGACGACACCAACGACCTGGCCCTGCTCCACCGGCTGCTCCGCCACCAGGCCGAGCGGCTGGGCAGCCGGCTCCGCGCCCGCCAGCTCCATGCCCGGCGGCTCAGCGTGCGGCTGGCCTACGCCGACTACGCCACCCAGCAGCGGAGCGTCGCCCTCGTCCCCTCGGCGCTCGACGCCGAGCTGCTCGCGGCGGCGCGCCGCGCCTTCACCCTGGCCAACACCCGCACCGTGGCGCTCCGCGCCGTGGGCATGACGGTGGACCGCCTGGGCGAGGACGCCCGCCAGCTCGACCTCTGGGGCGACGGGCTGGCGGATGCCCCCGCCGGCGAACTGGCCGTGGCCGCCGGCCTCGCGGTCACCCCGGCCCCCGGCGCCTCCCCGGCCCGGCGGCGAGGCGCCGAGCTCCAGTGGGCCCTCGACCGGATCCGCACCCGCTGGGGTGCCCGCGGCATCCGGGCGGGTGCCTGACATCGCCGGGCCGCGCCCGGCCCATTGCGCCCCCGCGACGGGTGAGAATATTCGGGGAGGGACACGTCACTCCCTCAGGACCCCGGCCGGGGTCCGCACCCCACCCCCGCAGGAGGCGACCCATGGCTGGCAGCAAGAAGAAGCTCACCGGACTGAAGGGCAAGAAGACCACCAAGGCCTCGGCCGCCGAGGCGGAGGGCGTGCGCGGCGGGGCCCGCAAGCTCAAGGCCGGGGGCAAGCTGATCCAGAAGCATGCGCGGCTTCGGATGAAGGAGTGAGGCAGGACGCCGGGGCGCGAAGCGCAACGGGGGCGCCGGCAGGCGCCCCCGTTGCTGTTCCGGCACGCCTGTCAGGCCGGAGGCGAGGAGTCCGCGGGGGCGAGCACCCCGAAATCCACCAGCCGGCGCAACAGGGGGAGTTCGAGCACCACCCCGTCCACGGCTTCGCTCGCGGCGCGCGCCGCGCGGACCGGGCGCCCGTCGAAGAAGCGAAGGGCCGCCAGCACTACCGGTGAGAGGCGGAGCGGGTCCGTATGGGAGTAGCTCGCGACAAGGGCCCCGCCGCCCGGCAGCGGCGAGAACTCGAAGCTCCCCGCCGTGAGCCGGCCGGGCAGGCCCGCGGAGGCGTGGCGGGCGTACGCCGCGCGGGCCAAGCGCTCGAGGGCCTGCAGCTCCGTCCCGCCGAGCGCCCGGATGTCACGCCAGCGGAGCCGGGCCACCCGGGCGTGCGCCTCGGCGAAGAAGGCCCGCTCACGGCCCGTCCACCGCCCCCAGACCCGGGCGCGCTCGGCGGGGGAACGCGGACCCTCGAAGTCCTCGGGGGTGAACAGGTCGGCCAGAGCGCCGGCCGGGGGCGGGAGCAAGGTCCCCAGGGCCGCGTCCCCGACATCGAGCTGGAGCACCACCCAGTGGGCCACGGCGCGCTCCGCCGCCCGCAGCAGCTGGTGCAGCCGATCCCAGAAGGCCTTCCCGAGCTCGCCCCGCTCGTGCTTGCAGAACCAGGTGGCGCAGGTGGACTCCCGCGCCCGCCAGACGCCGCAGCGGCCACCGTCCGCCAGGTAGTGCGGACAGCGCATGCTGGGGACACGGCCAAAGGCGCCGGCAATGTGCCGGTAGGCCGTCTCGTACACCGGGGTGCGCAGGCAGCCGAGCGGACCGACCGCGATCCCGGCGTCCAGGCGCGCCTCCACGGTCCGCCGCCCCTCCGCCGCCTCCGGCGAGGCGTCGGCGAGCAGCGCGCCGACCTGGTAGTTCCAGAGGGTCGGCATGTAGGTGCAGCACTTGGTGGCGGGATCGAAGAAGACGGCGTCGTCGGACGACTCCCCACCCGGTGCCTGGCACATGGCGCAGTCGTCACAGGTGGCCCGGCGCTCCTGCGGCATCGGGCCGCCGAGCGCCTCCCGCATCCAGCGATCGAGCAGCGGCGGCAGCGGACTGGGGGAAGAGGCCATGCCTCAACCTACGCCCCCGGGGGCGGCTCGCAACCACGGCGCCAACGACGAAGGCCGCCCCGGGAGGCGGCCTTCGTGCCCTGGCACGGCGGCGAGGATCAGACGCCCGCCGGGATCGTCGGCGTCACCGCCGCCTCGTCGCGCTCGCCGGTGCGGATGCGGTGCACCTGCTCCACGTCGAGGACGAAGATCTTGCCGTCGCCCACCTCCCCGGTGCGCGCGGCGCCGAGGATGGCCTTCACGGTGACGTCCACGAACGGCTCCGACACGCCGATCTCGAGCCGGACCTTCTCCTGCAGCCCCATCTTGACGGTGGTGCCGCGGTAGTTCTCCACCCGCTCGACTTCCCCGCCGTGCCCCATCACCCGGGAGGCGGTGAGCCCGCGGACCTCGGCGCGGTAGAGCGCCTCGAGCACGTCGTTGAGCTTGTCGGGGCGGACGGTCGCGATGATGAGCTTCATGGTCGGGCTCCTTTAGCGCGCGGCCGTGGCGGGGACAGCCGACGGCGCCGCCGCCGGGGCGGCCTCCGCGGGCAGGACGAGGATCGAGCCCTCGCCGGTCGAGTACGCTTCTTCGCCGTGCTGCGTCACGTCCATGCCGAGGCCCTCGGTCCGGGCGTCGCTGCGGAGCTGCACCACCGCGGCCAGGCCCTTGAGGATGACGAGGGTCATGACCCCGGCGTACACCACCGACACGCCGACCCCGAGCGCCTGGGTCACGAGCTGGGCCGCGTTGCCGGCCAGCAGGCCGTCATTGCCCGCCGGGTTGAAGGCCTTGCTGGCGAAGACGCCGGTGAGGAGGGCGCCGGTGATGCCGCCCACGCCGTGGCCCGCGAAGACGTCGAGCGAGTCATCGAGCCGGGTCCGGGCCCGGAGCGCGATCGCGAAGTAGCTCGGGAACGCCGCCAGCGCGCCGAGCGCGATGGCGCTGGCCGGGCTGATGAAGCCCGCCGCCGGCGTGACGGCCACGAGGCCCACCACGATGCCGGTGGCGCCGCCCACCGCCGTGGCATGGCCGTTCCGGAAGTAGTCGAGCAGCACCCACACCATGAGCGTGGCCATCGGGGCCAGGAAGGTGTTGGTGAAGGCGAGCGACGCCAGCTCCCCCGAGGCCAGCGCGCTGCCGCCGTTGAAGCCGAACCAGCCGAACCAGAGCAGCCCGGCGCCGAGCAGCACGAACGGCACGTTGTGCGGCAGGATGGCCTGCCGCCCGAAGTCCTTCCGCCCGCCCAGGACCATGGCCGCCACGAGGGCCGAGACGCCGGCGTTGATGTGCACCACCGTGCCGCCCGCGAAGTCCAGCACCCCCTTGGTCATGAGCCAGCCGCCGCCCCACACCCAGTGCGCCACCGGCGCGTAGACCAGGAGCGTCCAGAGCACGATGAACGCCACGTACGGCCCGAACCGCATCCGTTCCACCACCGCGCCCGAGATGAGCGCCGCCGTGATGATCGCGAAGGTGCCCTGGTACGCCATGAAGAGCACGTGCGGGATGGTGCCCTTGGCCTCGACGCCCACGCCCGCGAGCAGCGCGTTGGTGAACCCGCCGATCCACGCCGTGCCCGCGTCGAAGGCGAGGCTGTAGGCCACCAGCGCCCACAGCAGCCCCACGGCGCCGAGCGCCACGAAGCTCATCATCATGGTGTTGAGCGCGTTCTTGGAGCGGACCAGGCCGCCATAGAAGAACGCGAGGGCGGGCGTCATCAGGAGGACCAGCGCCGTGGAGATGAGCATCCACGCGGTGTCGGCCCCGGAGACGGTCGGGGCGGCATCCTGGACGGCGAGCAGGGTGGCGAGCATGGGCGGGGTGGCCTCTCAGAACTGGCGTCGGGGAGGAGGGACAGGATTGTCGGACGGCGACAGTTTAGCGATCCGGCGCACCCGGCGCAATATCAAATGCACAGTAATTCTTGCATAAAATGCAGAGATTTAGTGACACTACACCAACTATAGCGTTCATAACAGCAAAGCGCACAATAACTTGAGCCCAATTCGCTGTATTTGAACGACAACCAGCAGTGCATGATTTTAAGTCATTTCCCACGATCCCAAAGCAAAAGCGCCCCGGTCTCCCCGGGGCGCTCCGCGCACCACCCGCCGTGACGCCCGCGCCGCTCCTACCAGGCCAGCACGATCTTCCCGAACACCTGGTCCCGATCCATCGCGGCGTGCGCCGCGCCCGCCTCCGTCATCACGTAGCGAGCCCCGATCACCGGCTGGAGCCGCGCCCCGAAGTGCGGCAGCACCTCGGCCGCGAACCGCGCCACCAGCGGCCCCCGCTCCGCGGGCAGCCTCGGCCGCATCACGCTGCCGATGATCTCGAGCCGCTTGCGAAGCACCGGCTCCAGGCTCAGCTCGCCCTTGGCGCCCTGCAGGAAGCCGAGCAGCACCAGCCGGCCGCGCGGCGCTAGCGCCTCGGTGTTCCAGGCAAAGGCCGGCGCGCCGAAGACGTCCACGATCACGTCGAACGGCGCCGCGGCCTTTGCGCCGCCGGCGCCCAGCCGGCCCGAGTCCACCGCCTCCGTGAGGCCGAGTGCGCGCGCCGCCTCGAGCTTGGCCGGCGTCCGCGAGCTGCCCGCGACCGTGGCGCCGAGCCAGACGCCGAGCTGGACCGCGGCGGTGCCCACCCCACTCCCCACGGCGTGGATCAGCAGCCGCTCGCCGGCGGTGAGCCGGCCACGGAGCACCAGGGCGTCCCACGCCGTGAGGTACGCCTCGGGGATCGCGGCGGCGTCCGCCAGCTCCATCCCCGTCGGCACCGCCAGCGCCTCGTCCTGGTGCACCACCACGTACTCGGCCTGCGCGCCGCCGCCCACGAGGCCCATCACCCGGTCCCCGGCCCGCCAGCGCGTGACGCCGGGACCCAGCGCCTCCACCACGCCGGCATACTCGAGCCCGGGGATGTCGGCGGGCCAGCCGGGCGGCGCGGGATAGCGGCCCAGCCGCTGCAGGATGTCGGCGCGGTTGAGCCCGGCCGCGTGCACCCGCACCCGGACCTGGCCCTCCCCGGCACCGGGGTCGGGACTTCACGCAGCTGGATGACGCCGGCATCCCCGGCACCGGCATAGACGAGGGCGCGCATGCGGTTCACTCGAGGAGGGTGTAGCGGCCGGCCAGTTCCTGCCGCAGCGTGGCCACGAAGGCATGCCTCGCCGCATCGAACGCCGCCCGGCGCTCGGCACCCCAGGGGGACGGGCCGCCGGGATCGTCCCAGTCGAGGCTGGTGTCGAACTCGGCGATGAGCGCCTCGCCTGCCGCCCGGGTCTCGGCGGAGAGGGGCAATGCCGCCAGCGCCACGTCGTAGCCGAGCTCCGCCTTGGCGGCGGCATCGACCGCCCAGAGGCAGGTCCCGGCGCCGGGATCGAAGTACACGCGGAGGATGGGCAGCGGAGGCATGGGGGATGAGTAACCGGGCGCCGCCCCGCGTTCCACTGCGGAGCGCCAGCGGCCGCCGCTTGCGCCCACGGAGCCCGCACACTAACGTACCCGAACAAAGACCGAAAGCGACGCGCCATGTCCGCCTACTGCGACATCGCCCCGGGCCACGAATGGCACGGCCCCTACCACGACGACGAGTACGGCGTGCCGCTCACCGGCGACGACGCACTCTTCGAGCGCCTGGTGCTGGAGATCAACCAGGCCGGGCTCTCGTGGCTCACCATCCTCAAGAAGCGCGACGGCTTCCGGCGCGCCTATCACGACTTCGAGGTGGCGCGTGTGGCGCGGTACGGCGCGCGGGACGTGGCGCGGCTGCTCAAGGACGAGGGCATCATCCGCAACCGGCTCAAGGTCGAGGCGGCCATCGCCAATGCGAAGACGATCCTGGCGCTCCGGAAGACCCACGGCTCCTTCCACCACTGGCTCGCCGCGCACCATCCGCGCAGCAAGCCGGAGTGGGTGAAGCTCTTCAAGGGCACCTTCCGCTTCACCGGCGGCGAGATCGTGGGCGAGTTCCTGATGAGCACGGGCTGGCTGCCGGGGGCGCACCGCGAGAGCTGCCCCGCCTACGCGCGCATCGCGCGGCTCGGGCCGGCGTGGATGGGGGTCGCCACCCCCCGGTGAAAGGCGGGCGTCCGGCGTGACTCAACGCAGAGGCGCAGAGGACGCAGAGGGCACGAAGCAGTCACACAACGTCGTTGTGGTCGGCAAGCAAGGTCCGCCTGTGCTGGAGGTCTCTGCGTCCTCCGCGCCCTCCGCGTCCTCTGCGTTTGCTGTAGCCGCACCCGGGGACGGCACCCATGTTCGCCCACCTGCACGTGCATTCGTGGTTCTCCATGGGCACCGGCGTCTCGAGTCCCGAGGCGCTGGTGGCGGCGGCGGTGGCGCGCGGGGTGCCGGCGCTGGCGTGCACCGACACCAACGGTGTGTACGGCGCCATCGAGTTCCAGCAGGCGGCGCTGGCGCAGGGCGTCCAGCCCATCCTCGGCGCGCACCTCGTCACCGAAGGTGCGGAGGCGATCGCCCTCGCCACCGACGAGCGCGGATGGGGCGCGCTCTGCCGGGCCATCACGTGGGTCCACTGGCATGGCGCCCCGACCCATCGCGACCGCCCGGCCAGCCCGCTCGGCCTCGCGGACGCGCTGGCGGCGGACCGCGAGGGGCTCATCCTCCTTTCGCGTGACGTGGCGCTGCTCGAGCGCGTGGTGGCGCTCTCGGGGCGCCGGGACGTGTACGCCGAGTTCCGGCCGGGGAAGGAGCGCCACCTGGTGGCCGGGGCGGCGGGGCGCATCGGCGTCCCGGCGGTGGTCACGAGCCCGGTGTACTTCGCCAACCCCGAGGACCACGCGCTCCATCGCCTGCGCGTGGGCATCCACCACAACACCACCCTCGCGGCGCTGGCCACCCCGGGCACGCCGGTGCGGCCGGCGGAGGCGGGCGCCTGGCTCCGGACGGCGGCGGACCTGGCGCGGCACTTCCCCGACTGCCCCGACGCCATCGTGCGCGGGCAGGGCATCGTGGAGCGCTGCACCTACCGCATCCCCGTGGGCCAGCGGGTGGTGGCGCCGCGCTTCGCCTGCCCCGACGACGCGCTGGCCCGGCTCCGCGCCATGGCGTACGCGGGCGCCGAGCGGCGCTACGGCACCGTGGCCCCCATCACGCGCGACCGGCTGGAGCACGAGCTCGCCATCATCGCGCAGAAGGGCTTCGCCGACTACTTCCTCGTGGTGGAGGACATCGTCCGCCACGGCCCCACCCACTGCGGCCGCGGCTCCGTGGCCAACTCCATCGTCAGCTACTGCCTCGGCATCACCCACGTCGATCCGTTAGGCGCCGGGCTCCTCTTCGAGCGGTTCCTCAACCCGGAGCGCAAGGACCCGCCCGACATCGACCTCGACTTCCCCTGGGACGAGCGCGACCAGGTGCTGGCCTGGGTGTTCCGGAAGTACCCCATGCCGCGCGCCGCGATGGTGGCCAACCACAACTGCTTCCGCCTGCGCGGCGCGCTGCGCGAGGTGGCCAAGGTGCACGGCCGCCCCCCGGGCGAGATCCGCGAGGTGACCCGCCGCTTCCCCTGGTTTGCCGACGACGACGAGATCGGCGAGGTGATGCGCACCCACCCGAACTTCTCGGGCCTGGACCTGCCGCGCGCCTGGCAGGACCTCGCGCGCCAGGCGCAGCCGCTGGTGGGGATGCCGCGGCACCTCTCGCTCCATCCCGGCGGCGTGGTGATCGTCCCCGCGGCGCTCACCGACATCGTCCCCGTGGAGCCGGCGGCGCGCGTCCTCGACGGCCACCCCGACCTCATGGTGCCGGTGATCCAGTTCGAGAAGGACGGCGCCGAGGACGCCGGCCTCGTGAAGATCGACCTGCTCGGCAACCGCTCCCTCGCCGTCATCCGCGACGCCATCGCCGAGGTGCGCGCCAACACCGGCATCGCCATCGACTACACCTCGAGCGACCCCGAGGACGACCCCGCCACCCGCGAGCTCTTCCGCACCGGCCAGACCATGGGCGTCTTCTACACCGAGAGCCCGGCGTCGCGGCTCCTCTGCGCCAAGTCGCAGGCGGCGAGCTTCGAGCTGCTGGTGCTCAACACCAGCATCATCCGCCCCGCCTCCAACCGCTTCATCCGCATCTACCTGGAGCGCCTGCACGGCGCGCCCTGGCAGCCGCTGCATCCGTCCCTGACGGAGACGCTGGCCGAGACCTTCGGGGTGATGGTGTACCAGGAGGACGTGGTGAACGTGAGCGCGGCATTCGCGGGGATGCCGCTCGCCACCGCCGACGGGCTCCGCAAGGCGCTCTCCAAGAAGCGCCCCGTGAAGGCGCTCGCGGCCTACGTCGAGGAATTCTTTGCCGGCGCGCTGGCGCTCGGCCGCGATCCCGAGGTGGCGAAGCGCGTGTGGGAGATGATCCTCTCCTTTGCCGGCTACAGCTTCTGCAAGGGCCACTCCTGCTCCTACATCCGCGTGGCGCAGCACGCCTGCTACCTGCGGGCGCGGCACCCGGCGGAGTTCATGGCGGCGGTGCTGGCCAACGGCGGGGGCTTCTACCGGCCCTTTGCCTACGTGGCGGAGGCGCTCCGCATGGGGCTCCGCGTGCTGCCGCCGGACGTGAACGCCAGCCGCGTCCGCACCACCGGCGGCGACGGCGCGGTGCGGATCGGCTTCCAGTTCATCAAGGGCCTCTCGGCCGACGCCGTGGCGCGCATCGAGAAGGCCCGCCAGGACGGCCCCTTCCGGAGCCTGGCCGACTTCCGGATCCGCACCGGGCTCACGCAGGACGACCTCCGCCTCCTCATCAAGGTGGGCGCGCTCGACAGCCTCGCCGGCCGCTTCACGCGGCCCATGCTGCTCTGGGCCATCGACGCCGAGGCGCACCGGCCGGCGGCCACGGTCCCGTCGTTCGTGCCTCCCGCAGAGCGGCGGATCCCGCACCTGCGCGAGTACGACGCCGACCGGCGGCGCGCCCTCGAGTACGAGTTCCTGGGCTTCCCCACCGACGGCCACCCCATGGAGCTCTACCGCGCCGAGCTGGGCCGCTTCCGCACGGTGAGGAGCACCGAGCTCAAGCACCACATCGGCCGCACGGTGCTCTGCGCGGGGCTCCTGACCACCGCCAAGCCGGTGGCCACGGCCAAGGACGAGCCGATGCAGTTTGCCACCTTCGATGACGGGGCGGGGCTCATCGAGACGGTGCTCTTCCCCGGCGTGTACCGCGAGCGGGCGCACGTCCTCTTCGACCAGGGCCCCTTCATTTTCCGTGGCACGGTGGAGGCGGAGTTCGGCGCGGTGACCGTCACCATCACCCAGCTCGACCGGCTGGAGCGGATGCTGGAGAAGCTCGCCGGGCGGCGGTAGGATTCAGCGCCGGCCCGACCGCCGCCTCCCCGTTCACGTCGCCGAAGGACCGCCCATGCGTCCCGCCCTGCTCCCGGCCCTCGCGGGCCTGCTCGCCCTGGCCCCTGCCAGCTTCACGCCGCTCGCCGCCCAGGCCGCGCCGCGCGAGGTGGACGCCTACGTCACCCAGGCGCTCCGCCGCTTCAACCAGCCCGGCGTGGCGATCGCGGTGGTGAAGGAGGGCCGGGTGGTCTTCCAGCAGGGCTGGGGCGTCCGGGCGGTGGGGCGGCCGGAGCCGGTCACGGCGCAGAGCGTGTTCCAGGTGGCCTCGAACTCCAAGGCGGTGACGGCCGCGGCCCTCGCCATCCTGGTGGACGAGGGCAAGCTCCGCTGGGACGATCCCGTCACCAGGTACCTCCCCTGGTTCCGCCTCGGCGGCGACGCGTACGTGTCCCGCGAGTTCACCGTGCGCGACCTCCTCCTGCACCGCAGCGGCCTCTCCCTCGGCGCCGGCGACCTGCTCTGGTGGTTCAGCGACGCCAGCCGCGAGGAGATCGCCCGCGCGCTGGCGCACATCGCCCCCGCGCGGAGCTTCCGCAGCACCTACGACTACGACAACGTCCTCTACATCGTGGCCGGCGAGGTGGTGCAGGCCGCGAGCGGCATGCCGTGGGACGACTTCGTCCGCACCCGCATCTTCCAGCCCCTCGGCATGACCCACGCCACCACCACGGTGCGCGACTTCCGCCCCGGCGACGACCTCGCCGCCCCGCATGCGCGCGTGAGCACCACCGGCGCCCTCGAGCTCATCCCCTGGGACACCGTGGACAACGTGGGCTCGGCCGGCGCCATCAACGCCAGCGTCGCCGACTGGGCCCGGTGGCTCGTGGTGCAGCTCGACAGCGGCCGCACCCCCGCCGGCACCCGCCTCTGGACCGAGGCGCGCACCCGCGAGATGTGGCACCCGGGGATCATGATGCAGGTGGGCATTCCTGGCCCGGCCTTCGCCCAGCAGCGCGCCAACTTCAGCGGCTACGCGCTCGGCTGGTTCGTGCGCGACTACAAGGGCCTCAAGCTCCTCACCCACACCGGCGGCCTCGCGGGCATGCTCTCGCGGGTCTTCCTGGTGCCCGAGAAGAAGATCGGCGTCGTGGTCTTCAGCAACGGTGAGACCAACGCCTTCAACGCCCTCGGCTGGTGGGTGCTCGACTGGACCCTCGGCGGCCCCCGCCCCGACTGGGTGGCCGCCTACGCCGAGGCCGGCGATGAGACGCTCGCGCGGGACCGCGCCTTCGAGGACTCCGCCGCCGCCGCGCGCAAGAAGGACGTCGGCCCCTCGCTCCCGCTCGCCGCCCTCGCCGGCACCTACCACGACGCGTGGTATGGCGACGTCACCCTGACAGAGGAAGGCGGCCACCTGGTGCTGCACTGGAGCCGGAGCCCCGGCCTCACCGCCGACCTCGAGCACTGGCAGTACGACACCTTCCGCGCCCGCATGCGGGTCAAGTGGGCGTCCGATGCCTTCGTCACCTTCCAGCTCAAGGCCGACGGCACGGTGGACCGGATGATGATGGCGCCGGTACTCCCCTCCACCGACTTCAGCTTCAACTATCAGGACCTCGAGTTCCACCCCGTCGCCGGCACGGTGCGCTGATGCGCCGCTGGCTGCTGGTGCTCGGCGGTGGGCTGCTGGTGCTGCTCGCGCTCCTCGGCCTGGCGGGGAGCACGCTGCCCCCGGCGCACACGGCGGCCAGCCGCCTCGTGCTCGCGGCGCCGGCCGAGAGCGTCTGGACCGTGACGCGCGACATCGCCTCCCTGCCCGCCTGGTGGAGCGAGGTGACGTCGGTGGAGCCCCTGCCCAGTGCCGATGGGGGCGAGCGCTGGAAGGAGGACGCCAGCGGCTTCATCATGGTGCTCCGCGCCGAGACCCTGGAGCCGGGCCGGCGCTTCCGCACCGTCATCGAGAACGGCCGCGAGACGGGATTCGAGGGGACGTGGACATACGACCTGGTCCCCACCGCCGCCGGCACGGAACTGCGCCTCACGGAGGAGGGGAGCGTGGCCAATCCCTTCTTCCGGATCCTCGCCCGGCTTCGCGGTCCTCACGCCACCATCGACAGCTACCTCGGGGCGCTGGCCCGCCGCCTGGGGAGCAGCGCCAGCCCGGAACACCTCGGGCCGGTGCCGTGATTCCAGTCACCGGCAGGCGTCCGGGCCGCCGCGCATGTTGGGAGTCGTCCCAACCGCATCCCCTCGAACGGCATCTCATGCGTATCCCCGGCCGGACCTCCCGCATGCCCCTCTCCGCCCTGCTGCTCGCCATCCTCGCCTGCGGCGGGGAGGACGGTGGCGGACCCTCGCCATCCAACGTGGCGCCAGTGGCCCAGATCACGAGCCCCGCGCCCGGCGACAGCGCCGCCACGGGCGACGTCGTGGTCCTCCGCGGCGGGGCGATCGACGCGGAGGACGGGGCGCTGTCGGGGTCGTCCCTCGCCTGGTTCAGTTCGCTCAACGGGAGCCTGGGGACCGGTGACTCCCTGGAGGTGAACACGCTGCTGCCCGGCACCCACGTCCTGACCCTCGAGGCCACCGACAGCCGCGGCAAGACCGGGAGCGCCACGGTGTCGCTGCTCGTCACCGGCACGGCCACGGGCCTGGGCCTGGTGGAGGTGACGCACAGCCTGAGCGAGCCCGTCTTCCTCACCCACGCCCCGGGCGACTCCACCCGCCTCTTCGTGGTGGAAAAGGACGGCCGCATCCGCATCATCAAGAACGGCGTGCTGCTGCCGACGCCCTTCCTGGACCTCACCGACTCCACCACCAAGGGCAGCGAGCAGGGGCTGCTGGGCCTGGCCTTCGCGCCGGACTATGCCACGTCGGGGCGGTTCTTCGTCAGCTACACGAGCCCGCGGGGCTCGGGCGGCGCCGGCCGCTCGGTGATCGCGCGCTACCAGGTGTCCGCCGCCAGTCCCGACGTGGCCGATCCCGCCTCCGGCCACAACATCCTCCTCCAGAGCCAGCCGTACAGCAACCACAACGGCGGCATGATCGCCTTCGGCCCCGACGGCTACCTCTACGTCGGCTTCGGGGACGGGGGCGGCGGCGGCGACCCGCTCGACACCGGCCAGGACGCGAGCGACTTCCTCGGCTCGCTGCTCCGCCTCGACGTGAGCGGCAGCGACTACACCATCCCGCCCACCAATCCCTTCGCCGCCAGCGGCTCGCTGGCGCACGAGGTGTGGAACTACGGCCTCCGCAACCCGTGGCGCTTCAGCTTCGACCGCACCACCGGCGACCTCTACATCGGCGACGTGGGCCAGGGCGAGTGGGAGGAGATCGACGTGCGCCCCGCCACGAGCACCGGGGGCGAGAACTTCGGCTGGAACGAGATGGAAGGGATGGTCTGCTACCAGGCGGGCTGCTCCACCGCGGGCAAGGTGCTGCCGCTCGTGGCCTACGACCACTCGAGCGCCTGCGCCGTCACCGGCGGGTACGTGTACCGGGGCAGCGCGCTCCCCGCCCTGCGGGGTCACTACCTGTACGCCGACTACTGCGGGGGCTGGGTGCGGAGCTTCCAGTACGTGGGCGGGCAGGCCATCAACACCCAGGACCGCCCGGAGCTCGAGCCCGGCGGCCTCATCACCAGCTTCGGCGAGGACGCGGCGGGCGAGCTATACATCCTCACGCAGGGCGGGTCGGTTTTCCGCATCGTCCCCAAGTAGGGCGGCGCGTCGGGCGGGGCCGGGTTAGGTTGCAGCCATGAGCGACCGGCCCGATCCCGCCGAGCTTGCGGCCCTCGCCGCCGCCGTCCCCGCGGGGATCCACTTCGGCACCTCGTCCTGGACCTATCCCGGGTGGAAGGGCCTGGTCTACCAGCAGGACTACCCCAAGACCGGCGCCACGGCGCGCATGCTCGCCGAGTACGCGCGCTACCCGCTCTTCAGCACCGTCGGCATCGACTCCACCTTCTACAACCCCGCCAGCGCCAACGTCCTCCGGGGCTACGCCGAGGCGCTGCCGCCCGGCTTCCGCTGCGTGAGCAAGGTGTGGGACCGCGTCACCGTCCACACCTTCCCCAAGCAGCGCTACAAGACCGGCGGGGGCGAGGAGAACCCCGACTTCCTGAACCCCGAGCTGTTCCAGCGCGAGGTGCTCGATCCCTGCCTCGACCACTTCGCGGATCACCTCGGCCCCTTCGTCTTCGAGTTCCAGACCATCGGCCGCGCCGCCGGCTTCACGGCCCAGGCCTTCGCCGACCGCCTCGACGCCTTCTTCACGAGGCTCCCGCGTGAGGCGATGTACGCCGTGGAACTCCGCAACCAGGAATTCCTCACGCCCCCGTATTTCGCCGTGCTGCGGGAGCACAACGTGGCCCACGTCTTCAACTCGTGGACCCGCATGCCCCCGGTGGGCGAGCAGCTGGCGCTGCCCGGCTCGCTCGGCGCCCTGTTCACCGGGGCCCGGATCCTCCTACGCCCCGGGCGCACCTACAACGAGGCCGTGGACGCCTTCGCGCCCTACGACACCATCCACGACAAGAACCCCGACCTCCGCGCCGACGTGGTCCGCCTCATCGAGCAGGCCGTGAACCTCCGCATCCCCGCCTACATCCTGGTCAACAACCGCGCGGAGGGCAGCGCCCCGCTCACCATCGCCGCGCTCGCCCGCGTCTCCGTGCCTCTGCGGTGAACCGCGGCGCCCCGCCTACTCCGCCGCCACCCGAGGCATCCGCCGCTTGGGCAGGTGCCGCCGCTTGCGCGGGCCCTCGTGATCGGGCCGCTGCGCCAGCGCGTGCGCCGAGGCCGCGAGCCGGATCGCGCGCGAGGCCGCCTCGCTCCCCGCGATCGCCGCCTCCACCCAGCGCCCGAACGGTGCCCGCTCGTGCGTCAGGAACGGCCGCGCCATCCGCGTGTCCAGCACGTCCTGCCGCTCGCTGTCCGGCAGCTTCAGCACGATGGCCTGGTCGAACAGGAACGCGAACATCCGCCCGTGCGTGAAGAACGCCTCCGCCCCGAACATCCGCTTCACCACCACCTCCGGCATCGCCTGGAGCGCGGCGTGGACCACGTGATGACTGTCGTTCCTGCTGCGGGCGGACGGCATGCGGGACTCCGGAAAGGCCGGGATTTGAGGGGCGCTAACGTAGCACCCGAGCAAGTCCCGCGCTAGGAGCCGCGCGTCCCGAAAAGTCCCCGTAATCCGGGCCGATGGGCAACAAAAAGGGCCGCGGCGACGCGGCCCTCCGCCCCACGCCGTGGCGCGCCCGCCTCAGCCGAGCGCCGGCTCCACGCCGGCGACGGCGCAGATGCGCAACACCGTCTCGCCGATCTTGTTGTTCGGGGTGGACGCCCCGGCCGTGATCCCGATGGTCCGCACCCCCTCGAGCCACCCCGTCACCACCTCTTCCGGCGCCTTCACCCGCGGCTGGTGCCGGAGCGCGCCCGTGGTCACGTCCACCGCCTCGGCGTCCTCGATGTGGAACGTGCGCACCCCGCGCTCGCGGCAGAGCGCCGCCAGGTGGGTGGTGTTGCTCGAGTTGTAGCCGCCCACCACCACCATGAGGTCGGGCGGGTCCTTGAGCAGCTCGTGCACCGCGTCCTGCCGCTCCTGGGTGGCGGAGCAGATGGTGTCGAAGCTGCGGAAGTGCTGGTCCACCTGGTCGGCGCCGTAGCGGCGCGCCATGCTCCGCTTGAGCTCCTCCGCGATCGCCAGCGACTCGCCCGACAGCATGGTGGTCTGGTTGGCGATCCCGATCCGGACCAGGTCGGTGGCAAAGTCGAAGCCGGGGGACGCGGCGGCCTTGAAGCGCGCCGCGAGGTCGGCGGCCTCCCCCCGGCCCTCGATGAAGGCGCAGAGCAGCTGCGCCTCCGCCATGTCGAACACCACGAGGTACTTCCCGCCCGGATGCTTGGTCACCTGGCTCGCGGTGGCGCGCGTCTCCTCGTGGTAGTGCTTCCCGTGGATCACGGCCGTGAAGCCGTCCCGGGCGTAGCTCTCCACCCGCTTCCAGACGTTGAGCACCGAGCCGCAGGTGGTGTCCACCAGCACGCAGCCGATGGCGCGGAGCGCGGTGAAGTCCGCCATGGTCACGCCGAACGCCGGCATGATCACCACGTCCTCCGCGCGCACCGCCGAGAAGTCGAAGAGCCCGTCCACCGGCCGCAGGATGGTGATCCCCATGGCGGTGAGCTTGGCGTTCACGTGCGGGTTGTGGATGATCTCGCCCACCAGGAACAGCCGCTTGTCGGGGAACTGCCGCCGCGTCTCGTAGGCATACTCCACGGCCCGGTCCACCCCGTAGCAGAACCCGAACTCCTTGGCGAGCCGGAAGCCGAGCGCCCCCGCCTGCAGGCGGTACCCGCCGGCGCGGAGCGCATCCACCACGGCGCTCGAGTAGTCCGAGGTCAGCTGCCCCTCGATGGCGGCCTTGAGGCCGAAGCCCTTGCGGTAGTAGGTCGAGTTCATCGGCGGGAAAGCTAGTCGGCCCGGTCGGGGTTGGGCAGCGAATCGTCCTCGCAGCCGCCCGGCACCAGGCCGGTCATGGTGCCGGTGAGCCGGATCGTGTCCTCGCGGGTGAGATCCACCAGCCGGAACCCGAACTCGGCGCCGAGCCCACCCTTGGCGTCGCGCGACAGGGTGAACTGCCCGGAATCACTCTGGTACCCGACGATGGCCGCATCGGTGTACCACCGCGCCGCGCCCGCCACCGCGGGCCGCCGCGCCGTGTCGATGCCCGGGTCGAACACTGCGTACTCGCCCGGCTGCAGCGAGTCCACGGGAAAGATCGCGAGACCCACCGCCTGGTCGTCCCTCGTGGCGATCACGTCGAGCCGGCCCGTTCCCGCGCACCAGCCCCCGCGGGCCGGCGCGTTGAGCTGGCCAGCAAGCGTGTCCGGGCCGCTCCACGTGGCCGTGAGTGTCCCCGAGGGCCCGGCTGAGGGCCTGGCCGCGGGCGTGCACGCGCCCGGAAGGGTCGCGGCGGCGAGGAGCAGGACGGGGCCGAAGGAACGCATGGCGGGGAACCTAGGCGCCCCTCGCGGGCGGCGGAAGATGGGAACACCAACGGCCGGGGGCAGCTGCCCCCGGCCGTGGCCACCCGCTCCCTCCAGCGCTCAGAACTTGTAGCCGAAGCCCACGCCGATCACCAGCGGGTTGATCGTGAGGGTGGTGACCTCGGTGCCGTTGTTCTCCACCTTGGTCTTGATGAGTGCGTACTTCGCATCGAGGTTGAAGCTGCCGCGCGACCCGATGAGGATGTCCGCCCCCACCTGCCCCGCCGGGCCGAAGCTGGTGCCGAGATCCAGGTCGTCGAGGCCGCCGCTCTTGGCGTAGAAGTACGTCACGTTGACGCCGGCGCCCAGGTACGGGCGGAACGACCCGGTGCGCACCGGGTGCACCTGCAGCAGCAGCGTCGGCGGCAGGATGTTGGCGCTACCGGCGCTGGCGCCGTTCAGCTCCACCTCGTGTCCCGCCGTCGCCAGGATCAGCTCGGCCGAGAGCAGCGGGCTGAAGTAGCGGGTGATGTCCACTTCAAAGGTGAGGTCGGCTTTCACCTTGGCGTCGATGCCCTTGGTGGCGTCGGCATTCGGGAGGATGGCGAGGGCACGGGTGCGGATGCCCCACTTCGCCTCCTGGGCGTGGGCCGCCGACACCACGGCGAGGCTCAGGGCGGCAACGGCGACGGCAACACGGGCGAGACGCATGGCAGCTCCGGAAGGGGAAAGAGGTCGGGTGAATCTGTTCCGGCCCCTTGAAATCCCCATGAAGGCCCGGCGAACCACCCCTCAGGTCCGCGAGCCGCGAGTCCCGCGCCGCCGCACAACTCACCCGGCCAGGCTGCCTCGCAGCAGGGCACGGTCCCGCCGCCCTGCTAGAAGAGCCCTCGCGCGGTCAGGTCCACGCGCAGCCCGTCGCCACCGCGACTGATGGGGTGACTCAGGTCCACCCGGAGAAGATCCCCGAGCAGCGCCAGCCCGAGCCCGCCCCCGGCGAGCACCCGCGTCTCGAAGAGCCCGCGCGCCTGGCCCGCCTGCCCGGCATCCAGGAAGAGCACCGGCCGGAACACCCCGCGCTTGAGCGGCACGTCGAGCTGCGCGGCCCAGAACGCCTGCCCGCCGCGCGTGCCGTAGTCGAAGCCGCGCACGCTGCCGCTCCCGCCGAGCCGGAAGGCCTGCTGCGGCAGCGGCGCCGCGGTGGTCACGCCGGCGCGCAGCTGCAGCACCGGCGACGCCCGCCAGGCGAGCAGCTGCCGGCTGAGCATCCCGTACACCCGCCCGGTGGTGTGGGCGTCGTTGCCGAGCACGTCGCCGCCGAGTTGCCAGCGGGTGCGGTACATCCCGCCGTCCAGGCGGAGCGCGGCCCCGCCGAAGGTGCCCTCCCGGACCGGGGGGTTCACGGGGAAGTCCCCACTCCCGCCCAGGACGTCGTTCACGGGGGAGCCGGCGTCGCGGCGCACGCTCTGCTCGTGCTCCAGCAGGAGGGTCGTCGTCAGCTCCACCCCGGTGCCGACCGACCCCTCCCGCGTCAGGCGGACGCCATGGCCCAGGTGGTAGTCGGCGTCGTCGTGCGCCGCGAACATCGCGTTGAGGCTGTTGCCGAGCGCGTGTGCCCGCGCAAACGGGTCGTTGGAGCGCAGCTCCCGCCACCCGGCGAGGGTCCACCGCGCCCCCGGGGCCTCCCGCACCAGCGTGAGCCCGCCCGTCACCCGCTGGTCGCCGAAGCCGAAGCGGCCCTCGGCGCGCAGGGTGGTGAAGCGGTCGCCCGGCAGCTGCAGCTGGTAGCCCACGCCCGGCGCCAGCCCCTGCACCCGGTTGTAGCGCAGCAGCTCCGCCGGCCGGAGCCAGGTGAGCCCGGCCCGGGGCCGCCCGGTGAGCGCGGGCGGCAGGTCCACGGCCAGCCGCTCGAGGTCGGACTGGATGGCCCGCACCTCGCGGTCGTCCACCCGGTCGTCGCTCACCACCAGGGAGTCGCCCCAGGCGCCGTAGGCGGCGAGGGAGTCGCCGGGCGCGCGGTGCAGCTCGTAGCGGCCGTCCTCCCAGCGCCCGCGGTCGTCGCGTGCCAGCTGGTCCTCGGGGAGTTCGCCGCCACTGTCGCGGCGCCGCTTCCCGTCGGCCCGCAGCGAGTCGCGGCGCGCCTGGCGCGCCATCCGGGCCGAGTCAGGCGGCAGCGAGTCCTCGGGCGGCGGCAGCCGGAACACCACCGCGCGGCCCGTGTTCACCTCGTAGTCCAGGAAGGTCGTCCGCGCCTCGAAGGGCACGACGAGCTCCCCGAACCACGGCAGCTCCACGCGCCCCGCCACCACCTGGCGGTAGGGCAGCCAGTGGCGCTCGTCCTGCAGCGCGTACTCGAGGTCCGCGTCGAGCGTCAGCACCCGGCTCACCAGCTTGCTGGCCCAGCGGTCGTCCGCGTCGGCGTCATCGTCCGGGTCGAGCCAGAGCTCGGTGCCCACGAAGCGGAAGGACAGGCGCACCAGGTCCCCCTGCTCCGCCTCGAGCCAGAGCCGCCCCGCCACCAGCGACGGCCCCTGCCGCCGGGGCAGGACCTCCACCGCCAGCAGCTTGATGGGCCGCCCCTCGGGACTCCGCACCTGCACGCTGTCGGTGAGCCGGTAGCGGTACCACTCGGGCCCGCCGGCGGAGAGCGGGTGGATCGCCGCGCGCGGCGGGATCTCGTTGCCGAAGACCCGGAGCGAGTCGCGCAGCGCCCGCGGCACGAACCACGGCCGGTCGAAGTTGCTGCTGAGCCGCAGGTTGGCGCTCCGTGCCGCCGAGCGGCGGCCCAGGATCTCCACCCGGAGGTCGTTGGGCGTGGACCAGTGCACCGTCCCCTCCTGCTCCTCGGCCGCCACGTTCGGCACCTCGGCCCAGCGCCGCCGCCCGAGCCCGAAGCTCAGCCGGTAGCGGAACCGCGCCTGGTAGTCGTGCAGCCCCTCATCCGAGGCGGCGTGGCGCGCCATGGCGCGCCGCACGACGGCCTCGGTGGCGGCATCGGCGAAGGGGAGGGTGTCGCCCGAGAGGAGGGCACCGGCGGTGAGGAGCGCGAGCAGCATCACGAGGCTCGGGGAAAAGGAACGGCCCCGCGGTGGTCACCGCAGGGCCGGCAAGATCAGCTACCCAGCGTTGTCAGGCGAACTCCACCCCGGCGCCCTGGTTCCGCGCCAGGCGGGTGCGCCCGTCCCGGTGGAGCCCGTAGGCCTTGAGCCGCCGCCAGAGCGTGGTGCGGCTGATGCCGAGGTGCTTGGCCGTCTCGGCCAGCTTCCAGCCGTGCGCATCGAGGGTGCGGACGATCGCGTCCTTCTCGCGGTCGGCCAGCGTGGTGGGGCCTTCGATGCCCGGGATGAACATCGCCTCGCCGAGCTCCAGCGCCCCGATCCGGAGCGGCCGCAGCCGTCCGCCCATGGCCGCGAGCCGCGGCATCAGGTTCTGCGAATCCTCTTCGTCCGACTCGAGGCCGCTCAGCGCCTCACGGGCCTGGGCGTTGGCGTAGAGCACCTTGCCCTGCGGATCGAACACGACCACGCCCTCGCTGAACCCGTCGAGCAGGGCCTTGGCGAGGGGGGAGAACACCGATGGGACGGGCGTATGCGTATCCGGCATATGGGCGGCCTACGGCACGGGTGCAATGGGGGTTTCAGGCTGAGGCCTGTACCTCCTAGGACGTTTGAGCGGGCGTGAGTTTGGACACACCCTCCCCCCGGCGGGGAGTCCGGGCCTCTGCCCGGAGGACTAAGCCCAAGCCAGTGAAGATGATAACCCCGGCGAGGATGGTCCGCCCAGTGAGCGTCTCCTGGGGCAGGAGCAGGGCCGACCCCACCGCCGCCAGGAAGGGTTGCAGGTATATGAAGGCGGCCACGGTATTGGAACTGGCCCGCCGGAGCGCCCACAGGTTCAGGAAGTACGACCCGATGGTGGGGCCCGCCACGATGTAGGCGGTGAGCGCCCAGGCCGTCCTGCTCACCCGCGCGGGGTCGGCCGCCAGCACCGACGGGATGGCCACGGGCAAGAGCCCCACCGCCGCGAAGCCCATGACGTACGCTCCCACGAGGAGCGGATCGTGCTTCCCCACCAGCGGCTTCGACACCAGGAAGTAGCCGGCGTACGCCATCATCCCGATCAGGATGGCCAGGTTGCCGAGGGCCACGCCCGGGGTGAGGGTCAGCCGCTCCGGGCCGACCAGGTAGATGGCCCCCGCCGCCGCGAGCCCGATCCCCGCCAGCTTCCCTGGCGAGGGCCGCTCCAGCCCGAGGAGGAGGGAGCCGAGCACCGTGAAGACCGGCGCCGTGGTCACCAGGATCGTCGCATTCACCGCGGTCGAGTGCGCCAGCCCGTAGAGGAACAGCGACTGGTTGACCGTGACCCCGAGCAGCCCCGACAGCGCCAGTCGTCCCAGGGTGCGCCCATCGGTGATCCACCGGCCTCCTCGAAGCGCCGCCACCGCCGCGAGCACCACCGCCGCGCCGAAGACGCGGATGGTGACGAGCAGGCCCGCCCCCACCTCCGGCAGCACCAGCCGCCCGAGCACCGCCAGGCTCGCGAAGAACACCTGCACCGTCACCAGCGCAGCATACGGACGAGCCCGATCCTCGCCGGGGCGCGAGACGTCGCTCATCCGCGCCGCCCCCGCCGGTGCCTCGGCGGCTTGAACCGGGACCGGCGTTCGTCGCGCGCCAGTTGCCCGAGCGTCGCGCGCATTCCCTCGAGCGTGTCCGCGTGGACCGCCGGCTGGCTGCCCCGGATCACGGCGAAGCGGACCGGACGGTCGAGCACGGGCAGGTCCTTCTCCTCCAGCCGGCGGGCCTGGCCCTCGCGCAGGTGCAGGCGCGCCACGCCGCCCTCCGGTGTCACCTCGTAATGGATCGGCACCGTATCCCCGAGCAGGCGCACCTTGGCGGGAAGCGCCAGCAGCCGCTCGCGCTGGCCCTCGGGCACTTCGCGCACCGGGTCCAGTTCGAGCGGCGTCGCGAGGAACTCCGGCCATCCGTGCACCGCGGACAGCTGGGCCACCAGCCGGTCCCGCAAGGCGTCCGGCGCCAGCCCCGCGAGCGTGCCGCCCGAGCGGCGCCAGAGCTCCGCCGCCTCGGCCACCGCGCGGCGGACGCGGCCCTGGCTCGGGTGCGGCGTCTCCCCGGCCAGCAGCGCCCGCACCAGCCCCAGCCGGAGCGCGGGCAGCAGTTCCGGCGCCACCACGTCGTCCACCGGCTCCACCACCGCGTCGAGGTCGAAGCCGAAGTAGGTGAGCTTCTGCCGCAGCACCAGTTGCTGGTGCTTGCGGGAGCCCGCCACCTCGAACTCCGCCGGGCCGCGGCGCGCGTAGCGGCGCACCAGGTCGTAGGGAATGGTGGTGCCCTCGATTGCCGCGCGCGGGACGCCGAAACGATCGGCGAAGAACCGCAGGGTGCCGGCCACGGCGCCCCACGAGCCGGCCACCGAGCTCCGCGACACGCGCGCCTCCTGCCCGTCGGCCGTATGCTCGTCGATCACCAGGTCGAAGGGCATGATCTGCGCCACCAGGTCGGTCCACTGCCCGCGGATCTCCCGTCCCGCGTACGGCAGCTTGGCCGGCAGCGGCAGGTCGAGCGCCCGGAACACCGACGCCGCTCCGAGCGCGATGTCCTCGATGGCCTTCACCAGCACGCCCTTCTCCTCGGCCCACTCCGCGAGTCCTTCCTCGTCGAACACATGCCGCGGCAGCCCGTACACCTCGCCCACGCGCGCGTGCCGGTTCACCGCCTCGGCAAAGAGGTTGTAGGCGGTGAGGTGGTCGCTGCCGTTGACGCGGGCGCTCTCGATGTCGCGCTCGTCGCGCGTCATCCGGTGCAGGCTGTCGATGTTGGAGCAGACGGCCACCACGGGCAGGAGCTCGGTGCCCGCGTGCACCAGCAGCTCGCCCCAGGGGCGCTCCGACCGGCATGGCCTCCACGTCGCGGCCATACCGGGTGAGCCGGCCGTCCTCCACCAGGCCCCGGTCGGTGAGGGTGCGCAGCGCGCGGCGGTACGCCACCTTGTCGAGTGCCACCGGCAGCTCCAGCTCGGTGGCATCCACGCCGAGCGCGGCGCAGGTGATGGCCACGCGCTCGGCATCCCCCGCCAGCTGGAACTCGGGCGGCGTGGGCCGGAGCTTCTCGAAGACCAGCTCGCGGTCGGAGAGGATGTACACCTCGCCGTGGGGCACGCGGCCGTGCACCCGCCCCGCCATCTGCAGGATCTCGTTGGCGCCAAGGTACAGGCGGTGCAGGACGTTGCGGCCCTTGTCCACCACGTTGGCGTAGCGCGCATCGTAGATCACCACGGTGTCGAGCCCGCGCACGTTGAGCGCCGACTGCCCCGCCGCCGTCATGGCCAGCAGGAAGGGGTGCGCCACCTCCCCCTCGAGGAACGGGCGGATCACGCGGATCGGCTCGCCCCCGTGGTAGAAGGCGGCGTTGAGCCTCGGCCAGCGGCTGCCCAGCCCCTTGGCCAGGTTCTCCACCTCGGCGCGCGTCGGCACGAAGACGGCGACGCCGCGCTTCTCCTTCATCATGTGGCGCATGAAGCGGTCGTCGAAGAACTCATCGGCCTTCTTCGGGACCACCTGCACCTTGGCGCGGAGCGCGGGATCGAACGCGCTCGTCTCCAGCACACTCGCCGACTCCAGGTACCGCGCGTAGAACGCGGGATCCACCGTGGCCGACAGCCAGATGAAGCGGCAGCCGGCGCGCTTGCCGAGCGCCAGGCACAGCTCCAGCTCGGCCGAGGTCTGGTGGATCTCGTCGACGATGATGGTGTCACGGCGGGAGATGAGGTCGTCCTCGAACCAGCGTCGGGCGATGCCGGTGGTGACGATGACGACGTTCCAGGCGGGGGTCTCGGGCGTGGCCTCGCGCTCGCGGTTCACCACCCCCACCCGGAGCGGCGCCCGCAGGATGGCCTCGGCGATGGGGCGGATACCGAGGGTCTTGCCGGTGCCGGTGCCGGCCACGATGCCGAAGCCCCGGCCGGAGCGCGCCAGGTCCCGGAGCTCCGCCCCGTGCGCCCGCTCCAGGATGGTCTCCACCGTGGTGAGCCCGAGCGCCAGCTCGATGGTCTCGCACGCGGCCCGCGTCGGGGCGATGACCACCACCCGGCCGTGCGGGTGCTCCGCGCGGCGGTACGCCTCGAGATCGGGCGGGAGCAGGTGATCGCGGGTCGGCTGCACGCCCTAATGTAAGGGCGACCCCGCCTGCCCCGCCCCCCGGCACGGCCGCGCGCCCACCCGGCCGTGATGGCCGGGTGGGCGCGCGGGGACCCTGCGGGAGCCTAGTTACGAATGAAGCTGACGGTCACCACCCGGTGCCGGGAATCGGCCCCGGACCGGGGCCGGGCGTCCATCCGCACCTGCGCCAGGCGCGTCCGGCGGCTGCGCAGCGCCGGGGCCTCGCTCATCCCGGGCCCCACCATCCCCCGCACCACCACCAGCGCCTCCTGCACCGGTTGGGTGGCCACGACCCGGGCCCGGGCTTGCAGACTGCCTAGGCCCTGCGCCGGGAGCGCGGCCGCGGCCAGCACCGTCAGCAGGAAGGCCAGCACCAGGACCACCCACCCCCGCCCCACCGCCGGGCAGGCGAGTGCCTCGGCGTGATGATGGTCACGTCCCGGCGCGGGCCACATAGGGGCAACCTCTTGGCGGAAATACACTTGCGCCTCCCGGCGAGGCCGTCGGAGGTGCCAAGAAACGACCTCAAGGTGTACAAGAACTAAACACCGTGAAGTCACGGAACCACAACTACTTACCGCGCGTCACCGACATTGCTTTTACACGCGGCACGATGGTTGCCCTATCCGCGCCCAGGGAACTGGCATTCCCTTGGGATCTGTCATATGTCGACCACACCACCACCACACGAGGATAGGGCAATGCGTACTCTCACCCGAGTTTCGGCCACTGTGGCCGCGCTCTTGAGTCTCGCCACTGCGGCCCAGGCCCAGAGCGCCAACATCAACGCCACCGCCGTGGTCTACCAGGCCATGACCGTGACGGGCGCCCGGGCGCTCGACTTCGGCAACGTCTTCCCCGGCGTCGCCAAGAGCATCGCGGTGGCGGCGGCCACCAGCGGCCGCTTTGACCTGACCGGCCAGGCGAGCGCCAACGTGAACCTGACGTTCACCCTGCCGACCAACCTCACCAGCGGCGCCAACAACCTGCCGATCGGCACCTGGACGGGCTGCACCAACGCCACCAACACCACCACGGGCTGCACCACCTTCACCCCGTCGGGCAGCGCGACGGCGTCCGCCTTCAGCGGCACCGGCAACCTGTTCGTGTGGGTGGGTGGCACGGTGACGCCGGCCGCCAACCAGGCCGCCGGGACGTACAACGGCACCGTCACGCTCACCGCGGCGTACTTCTAAGCGGCGATTCCAGGGAATTCTGGGTGGCCCACGGGGGGCGAGGACCGGACTATCTTGCCTCGGTGCCTCGTCCCCGTGAGGCCTCTCCCGGAATCGGCCCATGCTCCGCTGCGCTTGCCTCCTCCTGCTGGCTCTCCTCGGTCCGCTCCCGCTGCTGGGACAGACTCAGGTGGTGGGCATCCGCGACCTCAACTTCGGGCCGGTGATCCGGGGTGTCCCCAACGCGGTGGCGCCCACCGACCCGGTGCGGAGCGGCCAGTTCTACGTCCGGCACCGCATCGGCGGCAGCGTGCAGCTGCGCTTCACCCTGCCCACCCGCCTCACCCGCGTGGGCGGCGGCGGCAACCTGCCGATCAGCTTCGCGACCACCGACGCGGTGGCGCAGGGCACGGCCGGCAGCAGCGTTCCCGTGACCTTCAACCCCAACGCGACGCAGACCTTCAACCTGGTGACCAGCGCGGACTTCAACATCCGGCTCGGCGGACGCGTGAGTCCCGCCGCCAACCAGGCCACCGGCAGCTATCGCGGCACCGTCACCCTGAACGTGACCTTCTTCTGATGACGCTCCGGCGCTTCTTCCTCCCCGTCGTCGCCCTGCTGGCCGGCACCCAGGTGCTCGCGGCCCAGGGGGTCGTCGTCGCGCCGCACGCGGTGTACCTCGATCATCGCACGCGCAGTGCGGCGATCACCCTCTACAACCCGGGCGCCGAGCCGGTCGAGGTGTCCATCTCGGCCTTCTACGCCTACCCGGTGACCGACTCGCTCGGGCAGTTCACGCTCGAGACGCCCGACTCGGTGACCGCCGGGATGCCGTCGGCCGCCGCGTGGATCCGGGCGTTCCCCCGCATCATGACCGTCCCGCCGCTGGCGCGGCAGACCGTGCGCCTGCTGGCCCAGCCGCCGGCCGGCCTGCCGGACGGGGAGTACTGGTCGCTGGTGCTCATCGCCGCCAAGGGCGGCTCGCTGCCCGTGAGCGCCGGCGACACCGCCGGGATCTCCGTCGGCCTCACGCTCGAGGTGCGGACCATCATCCCGCTCACCTACCGGAAGGGCGCCGTCGTCACCGGGCTGGCGCTCTCCGGCCTCCACGCCACGCCGGCCGGGGACAGCCTGGCCATCCGCGTCCACGCCGAGCGCCAGGGCAGCGCCGCCTACATCGGCACGGCCCGCGGCGCGCTCCGCGATGCGGCCGGCAAGGTCGTGGGCAGCTTCAGCGAGCCGGTCGCCATCTACTACCAGGCCGAGCCCACGTTTGCCATCGCACGGCAGGGGCTGCCGGCGGGCCGCTACCAGCTCACGGTCGAGTTCACCAACGAACGCACCGACCTGATGCCCGAGCAGCTGCTCAAGGGCCCGCCTGTGCGCGACTCACTCGAGGTCACCCTGCCGTGACCCGTACCCCGGCCCCGACGCACCCTGGGCGGGACCGGCTCGTGGGCCGGCCCCGCCTCGGTGCGTGGTGCGCCGTGGTGGCCGCGCTGGTGCTGGCCCTCCCCGGCCTGCTTACCGCCCAGGCGCACGAGCCGGAAGCCGTCATCGTGGAACTCCAGCTGGGCCGCCTCACCTCCCGCACGGTGGATGCGTACCGCCTCGGCGAGCTGGCGCTGGTGCCGTTCAGCGCCTTCACCGACCTGGCCGAACTCCGCCTGGTCCGCCGCGAGGACGGCGCGCTGGAGACCATGGTCCAGCCGGGGAATCTGCCGCTGGTCCTTGATCCCGCCAGTCGGACCTGGCAGCTGGGCCGGGCGCGCCACGCCTTCCAGGACGGCGAGTTCCTGCCCACGCCCACCGAGCTCTTCGTCTCCACCGGCTTCCTGGCCCAGGCCTTCGGCCTCGAGTGGGCCGTGAGCTGGGAGGACCTGCAGGTGACGGCGCTCGATCCCTCGCCGCTCCCGCTGGCCCGGCGCCTGCGCCGCGAGGCGTACCTGGGCGCCCGCCTCGACCGCGGCGCGGCCCAGGTGGCGCCGGGGCTCCGGCTCGGGCTCGAGCGGCCGCGCATGGACGGGCTGGTGTTCGACTATTCGGTGATCACCCCGATGAACTCGGCGCTCGACAACGGCGCCTACAGCGGCACCCTCGGCCTCGACGTGTTCGGCGGCTCCTTCGTGGCCGGCCTGCAGTCGGAGGGCGGCGCCGACCGCGGCCTCCGGAGCGACCTCTCGTGGACCGGCATCTGGCGGCAGAGCCGCTGGCTCTCCCAGGTCCGCGTGGGCGACGGCTACGCCACCGGGCCCCGCACCCGCACGCTGCGCGGCGCCTCGATCTCCAACAGCCCCTACGTCCGGCCCGCCACCATCGGCGTGCTGCCGTTCCAGGGGCAGCTGGGCCAGGGCTGGACCGTCGAGGCGTACCGCGGCGGCCGCCTCATCGGCTTCGACTCCGGTCAACGCGCTGGGCCAGTTTCGCTTCGACGTTCCGGTGCAGTACGGCGAGAACCCGGTGGACTTCGTGGCCTACGGCCCGTTCGGCGAGGTGCGCGAGTTCAACCGCACCTACCGGATGCAGGACGCCGGGCTCCCGCGCGGCCAGTTCGAGTACTCGGCGAGCGTCGGCGGCTGCCGCGGCCCGCAGTGCAGCGCCACCGGCAACGTGGACCTCCGCTACGGCCTGAGCCCGCGCTGGACGCTCGGCGCCGGCGTGGACCGCTTCTGGCGCGACTCCGCGGGCAGCCTCACGCACCCCTACCTGAGCGCCACCGGCGTCGTGGGCAACGCCTTCCTCCTCGAGGGCGAGGCCGTGGGTGACGCGGTCCTCCGCGGCGCGGTGCACGTGGAGCCGTCGGTGAACCTCCGCGTCTCCGCCGAGGCCTATCGCTTTGCCCAGTCGGTGCGGCACCCGATCCTGACGCCCGAGGGCCGCACCAGCCAGTACACCTTCACCGCCTTCCTGCGTCCCGGCATGGGCCTCGGCGGCCCCTGGCTCGAGGCGAGCCTCGACCGGATCAGCACCGCCGCCGGGCCGATCACCAGCGGGCGGCTCGGGGCCTCGCTGCAGGCGGGCAACGCGCGGCTGCTGCCGGCCATCCGCTACCAGCGGCAGGCCGTCGGTTCGCTGTCGTCGTCGCAGACGTTCGTGGGGATGAACGCCTTCATGTTGCCGGAGCCGCGGCTTGGCCCGGTGCTCGGGAGCCTCACCGCGCGGGCCAGCCTCGAGTTCCAGCGGGGCACCGGCGCGGCCAACGCGTCGATGTACCTGGGACGCTCGCTCACCCGCGGCCTCCGGGCCGAGGTGGGCAGCTCGTGGTTCCGGGGGGCGGGGGCCGCGCTGTCGTTCATGCTGGCGGCCGAGTTGCCCACGGTGCGCTCGTACACCACGGTGAACAGCGGCCCCGCCGGCGCCACGGGCAGCCAGTACATCGCCGGATCGGCCATCTACAACCCCTCCCGCCAGGGCGTCGACTTCTCCGGGACCGGCGCGCTCCAGCGCGGCGGGGTGACGGGCCGGGTGTTCCTCGACGCCAACGGCAACGGCGTCTACGACGCCGACGACCAGCCGCTGGCCGGGGTGCAGGTGGTGGTGGGCTATCTCGTGACCCACTCCGACTCGAGCGGGGCGTACCGCGCGTGGGACCTGCTGCCCTTCGAGCCGGTGCGGGTGACGGTCGATTCCGCCACCATCCCCTCGCCGCTCTGGGTGCCGGTCATCGGGACCGCCCTCGTGGAGCCCTCGCCCAATCGCTACCGCCGGCTCGACATCCCGGTGGTGCCGGCCGGCGTGGTGGAGGGCCGGGTCACCTGGGCGGACTCGACTCGCCTCTCCCGTCCCACCGCCGGCATCGCGCTGGTACTGACGCACCGCGAGACGGGGGAGCGCCGCGAGGTGGTCACCTTCTCCGACGGCAGCTTCTACGCGCTGGGCCTGCGGGCCGGGCCGTGGGACGTGACCGTCACCCCCGGCTGCCTGGCCATCCTGGCCGCCAGCAGCGAGCCCGTCAGCTTCACCATGCTCACCACCGCCGAGGGCGGCAGCGTGAGCGACGTGGTGCTCCGGCTCCGCTAGCCCCCACAAACAAACACCCCCGCTCATCGCGGGGGTGCCGGCCAGGGCGGGGAGCCCTGACCTCGGGAACGGCCCGGGGTACTGCAGCCGTAGGAAGGACCGGACCGTTCCGTTCGGGCCGGGCGATCGCTCAGTGGCGGCGGTCGTCCCGGTGGTCGTCGCGGTCACGGCGCTCCCGCAGGCCATCGCGGTCGTCGCGGGACCAGTCGTCGTCGTACCGGTCGCGCCGGTCGTCATCCCGCCAGTCGCCGTCCCTGTCATCCCACACGTAGCGGCCATCCCGTTCGTACACCACCACCAGCCGGAGCCCGCGCGAGGCATGCACGGGGCGATCGTGGTAGTAGATCCGGCGCGGCGCATCGTACCAGACGCGCACCGGCCGCCAGCCGTGGCGGCGGTACCAACCCTGGCCGCGATGCGCCCGGATGACGATCACCTCCCGCGTGGCCGGGCGATACCGGGGCGCGGTGCGGCGTTCGATGCCCCCATGGTGGTAGGCAGGCTCACCGATGATGATGCGACCCGCAACGGGGCCGCTGCCGATGGCGATGTCGGCGGTGACGCGCTGGGCGGGAAGCGTGATAGGCACCAGCAGCGTCAGGGCGAGCAGGACAACGGACGGACGGAGCGACATGCGAATCCTCGCGGAAGAGGGTACGGCGAGGTCAAGCGATCTCCGTGCCAAACCTCAAGTCGTTGTTCTGCTTGAACTTGACTTTTTCGTCAGCGCGATTTTTTGATCGCGGCGCGTGCCGGCGGGTTGCCGGAGGCCTCCGGAGGGGCCCCGGTGACGGCGGAATGGACGGCATCTTGGGGGAGCGTGGTGCTCGCATAAAGATGCGTCACCTCACCTTGACAGCCCTGTGGGCGGCGGGCACATTTGGCGCTCCCTCACCCCGGAATTCGGCGTGCGGGGTCCCTTCGCGGGCGGCCGTGTCCGGCGGGCAGTATCACGCGACCACCCCCAGAGAGACGTCACTCCCCGGTCGCCCTGGATTGGCCAATGATCCCGGGGCGGACACTGCTCACCTTCTTTACATCTTCCCCGCAATTGGAGGCTAGCATGGCAGCGGATTTCTTCCTCGGCGAGTCGCTGGTCGGTGAGGGCAACGAGATTGCCCATATCGACCTGATCATCGGCAGCAAGAGCGGCCATGCCGGCTCCGCCTTCTGCAACGCGCTCGCGAACAACAAGGACGGCTTCACCACGCTGCTCGCGGTGGTGACCCCCAACCTGCCCGCGAAGCCCGACACCATCATGTTCAACAAGGTCACCATCAAGGGCGCCAAGCAGGCCGTGCAGATGTTCGGCCCGGCGCAGGCGGCGGTGGCCCGTGCGGTCGTGGACAGCGTGGCCTCGGGTGTCATCCCGAAGGACAAGGCGAACGACTGGTGCGTCCTCGTCGGCGTGTTCATCCACTGGCAGGCCGCCGACGACAAGAAGATCTACCAGTTCAACTACGAGGCCACCAAGCAGTCGATCGAGCGGGCGCTCAAGGGCCTGCCGACGGTGGACTCGGTGCTGAACGGCGCCAAGACCGCCCGTCACCCGTTCTCGGGCGTGGACAACGCGTAAGCGGTAGCCCCCGTGGCACGACTGAGGGGCGGGGAGACCCCCCGCCCCTTTGTCATTTCCCCTCGACCCTCTGAGCCTCCCGCACGGCCTCGTCATGCGCAACCTCCTGCTCCAGCTCGACAGCTCCCGCCACCCCAGCGTCTTCGACCAGGTCGTCGCCTATGACGGCGGCGCGGACGAGATCATGAGCTACGGCGGCGTCACCCCCGAGGACGTCCGCGACCTGGTGCACGGGTGCATGTTCACCCGCGGCGCCAAGGACCTGAAGCACACCGCGATCTGGATCGGTGGCAACAACATGTCGCAGGGCGAGCAGCTCCTCGCCATGGCGGTGGACGCGATGTTCGCGCCGCTCACCGTGTCGGTGATGCTCGACTCCAACGGCTCCAACACGACCGCCGTGGCCGCGGTGGTGAAGATCGAGCAGGCCGTCGGGAACGTGGCCGGGAAGAAGGCCGTGGTCCTGGCGGGCACCGGCCCGGTGGGCCAGCGCGCGGCGGGCCTGCTGGCCATGGGCGGCGCCAAGGTGACCATCACCTCGCGCAAGCCGGAGCAGGGGGAGAAGGCGCGGCAGTTCATCAACGCGCGCTTCAACGCGCAGGTGGAGTCCACCACCCTGGCCAGCCCGGAGCACCAGGCCCAGGTGCTCGACGGCGCCGAGATCCTGCTCAACTCCGGCCCCGCCGGCGTGCAGATGGTCTCCAAGGCGGCGTGGAACGCGGTGAAGACCCTGAAGGTGGCGGTGGACCTGAACGCGGTCCCGCCGCTCGGGCTCGAGGGGATCGAGGTGGACGACGCCGGCGTCGCGCGCGACGGCGTGATCGCGTATGGGGCGTTCGGGGTGGGGAACTTCAAGACCAAGCTGCACAAGCGCTGCATCGCGCGGCTGTTCGAGCGGAACGACCTGGTGCTCGATGCCGAGTCGATCGCCGACATCGCGCGCGAGATGCACAAGAAGTAGCGGCGGACGGGGGTCGCGGCGCAGGCGACGTCCCCCGGGTGGTTTCCTGGCGCGGCCCCCGGGCCGCGCTTTCTCTATCTGAACGGCACGATGATCGCGATCGGGATCGACCCGGGCACAGTTTCCATCGACATCTGCGGCCTCGCGGATGGAGCGCCGCTCCTGGACCGCTCCTTCCCCACCGCCGATGCACTCGCGTCCCCGGAGGCGTTCCTGGCCGAGCTCACCCGGCACGGCACGCCTGACCTCATCGCCGGACCCTCGGGCTACGGCCTCCCACTCCGCCACGCGCGGGACCTCACCGACGAGGACCTGACGCTCGCCTTCCTGGCCGCCCCGGGTGAGGCGGGAGGCATCGGCGGGCTCCGGCGCCTGGCGCGGGTGCTCGCGGGCAGCGGGTTGCCGCTGGTCTTCACGCCGGGCGTCATCCACCTGCCCACGGTGCCCGCCTACCGGAAGCTCAATCGCGTGGACCTCGGCACCGCCGACAAGGTGGCGGCGGCGGTGCTCGCCGTGGCGGAGCTCAGCGTGGGGCGGGCGGAGGGCGACGCGCCGAGCTTCGTGCTGCTCGAACTGGGTGGGGCGTTCACCGCCGCGGTCGCGGTGGAAGGCGGCACGATCGTGGACGGCGTGGGCGGCTCGAGCGGGCCACCCGGCTGGCGCGCGGCCGGAGCGTGGGACGGGGAGGTGGCATTCCTGGCCGGCGGCGTCACCAAGGCCATGTTGTTCGGGGGCGGCCGCGAGAGCCTGCCCGGCGCGCCCGGCCTCGAGGCGTACGTCGAGGGCGCGGTGAAGGCGGCGCTGGCACTGCTGGCCTCGGCCCCGTCGGCGGAGGCGTTCGTGCTGTCGGGGCGCCACGCGGCCGATCCCGACGTGCACCTCATGCTGGAGCGGAAGCTCGGGCTCATCGCGCCGGTGCGGACGCTGGTGGGCTTCGGGACCGAGGCGAAGGTGGGTGCCCAGGGCGGGGCCGTCCTCGCCGATGGGCTGCTGGGCGGTCGGTATCGGGCGGTGGTGGACCGGCTCCGGGTGCGTGAGGCGCGGGGGACCGCCCTCGATCACCTCACTGTCATCTCCCCCGCCACGGCTCGCGCCCGGCTCGGGCTCTGATCAGGGCGCCGCGCCGAGTGCCGCGACCGCCACGGCGGGCGCACAATCGTTGATGCGCGCGGCAGGCGCCGCCCCGGGCGGGAAGAGCCCGGCGAAGGTCCGCACCTGCCGGTCCCGCCGCCGGGCCATCTCCTCCACCAGGAACCGCCCCGCCCCCGCCGCCACCAGCGGCGCCTCCGGCCCACCGCGCCCGCGCGACCATTGCCGGTCGAATGCCTCGAGCAGCATCGCGAGCTGCGCGTCGCGCAGGGCATGGGCCAGTTCACGCCAGTGGTCGAGCGGCGCGGACGCGGCGTCGCGCCCGACCATGCGGGCCAGCCGGCGCGCGCTCGCGGCGACGGTCTTCTCGCCCTGGTCGGCGGCGGGGTGGAGGTCGGCCCCCTCGGGCAGCTCGCCGGTGAGGCGGTACACGTCGGCGCTGGTGGCGAAGTACTCGGCCACCAGCGGGACCCGGAGGCCCTCGAAGGTCACGGCGGGCGCGATGGCCATCACCGGCGTGCGGGCGATGCCGGCGTAGACGAGCTCGCCCAGGACCAGGCGGTCGAAGTCGGTGGCACCGAGCGCGCGCACGCGGCCGTCGCCGATGGGGATGAGGTCGGCGGTGGTGCTGCCGATGTCCACGAGGAAGGCCCACGGCAGGCGCCGGGCGATGAGTGCGGCGGTCGCCCTCCAGTTGGCGGAGGCCACCTGCCGCGCGCGGCGCCGGGCCTCCGTCCCCGGCACGAACCCGCCGGCCCCCGCGTAGACGCGGAGCACGCTGCCCGCGAGCTGGGCCTCCGCCGTGTCGAGGATGCGCGCGACGCCCTCCTCACGCGTCGCGAAGAGGTCCACCATCTCCCCGGTCATGGTGAGGGCGTGCACCGGCGCGGGGCCTAACTGGCGGACCGCCTCCCGCATGGCGGCCTCGAGGTGGGCCAGCCCCTGCCACAGGGGGCAGGCGAGCTGGACCACGGCGGCCACGCCGCCATCCGGGGCGAGCCGCGCGGCCTTGAGGTGGGCGCCGCCCAGGTCCCAGCCGATCACGCCGTCAGTCATCACCAGCCTCGAGCGCCAGGGACACGGGCCCCGCGGTGGCCGCGGGCGCCTCGTCAGTTCCATTCAGGAGGCGCCGGGCCACGTTGATCCCGAGGGCGCGGCCCAGCACCGCGTACGACGTGGTGAGCCGCGGGTTCACCTCCACCACCACCGGTTCGTCCTCGCCGAGGAGGACATCGATGCCGACGTAGCCGTCGAGGCCGGGGATGGCCCGGCAGACCGCGTCCGCGAGCGCGGCGAGGCGGCCGCCGGGGTCGGGGAGGGCGTTCACCTCGAGGCCGGCGAGGCTCACCCCCTTCGGGGACACCTTCACCCGCTGGCGGTTCACGGCCAGGAGCGTGGCCCGGCCATCCCGGCAGTGCACCGACAGGCTCGCGGCCTCCCCGTCGAGCCAGGGCTGCGCCACCAGGCGGTCCGGATCGGCGGCGAGGCGCGCCGCGGCAAGGCGCCAGCCGGGCACGAGTTGCAGGCCGTCCGCGCCGGCGCCGTCGTCCGGCTTCACCACCCAGAGGGCGCCGGGTGTCTCCGGCAGGGGATCGGCGGCGGTGAACGTGGGGATGACCGCGATGCCATGCGCCGCGAGCGCCTGGGCGGTGCGGCGCTTGCTCGCCGCCACGGCGACGGCCCCGGGGCGGCACCCGATGAGCCGCACCCCGGCGGCGAGCGTGCGGCGAGCCAGCTGCTCCAGGACGCCACCGGTCTCGGGGGCGGTGGGCCAGGCAGCTTCACTGCCCGCGAGGCCCCGGGCGTACAGCGCCAGCGGCGCCTCCCCGGCGACGGCCGCAGGGCCTCGACGCCAGCGAGCGGGGGCAGGCGCGGGTCACGCGAGGCGAGGACGACGACGCCGGGGATGGCGCGGAGCTCGTCCACGAGGGCCCGGAGCATCAGGTCCGCCTCCCGCACCAGCGAGGCCGGCGGCGATTCGGCCAGCATCCCGCCCCCGGTCACGTGCTCGTAGACGAACAGCCTCACGCGCCCACCGCGGAGCTGAGGTCGGTCTGGATGGCGGCGAGGAGCTCCGCGCGGCGCGCGCGCGCCAGCGCCGCCGCCGCCGCGGGGCTCGGCGCCTCGGCGGTCACGGTGCAGACCGGCATGCCCGGCGCGAAGGCGGTGCCGCCCAGCGGGAGATCATGGCACCAGGCGGGGAACTCGAATCCCTCCCCCACACGCCAGGCGGCCGGCGCGGGGACGATTGCGTGGGCCCGGGCACCCGAGGGTGCGGGTGCGATCGGCGGCAGCTCACCGGCGCAGGCACGCAGGTGCGCGTCGAACAGGCCGCGGGGAAAGCCGGGGTCGTGGAGCTCCATGGTGGCGGTGGGACGCGGGTTGAGCTCGAGGATCCACCAGGCGTTTCCCTCCTGCAGGAAATCGAGGCTGCCGAGGCCAACCACGCCCGTCGCGCGCACGAGGGCGTCCAGCGCCCCGGCCAACTCGGCTTCGAGTGTGGCGGGAAGTTGCAGGCCACTCACCGCGCCGCCGTAGACGTACGGGCGCTCGGGCGTGCCCTCGGTCCACTGCTCGTTGAAGCCGAGGATGAGGGCGCGCGCTCCATCGGCCAGGAACGTGGCGGACAGCGCGCGGCCCTCGCACCAGCGCTGGAGGTACGCCCCCCTGGGCAGCCGGCGCCTGGCGGGCCGGATGTGCAGCCCTCCCGCCCCGCCGGTGCGCTTCTCGAGCCACCCGCGCGGATCGGCCGCGGGGGTGAGCCGCACCTCGGGATGGGGCAGGCCGAGGTGATCGAGGAGGCCGGTGAAGCGGGCCGGATCCTTCACCCGCGCCACGACGTCCGCCGGGTTCCCGTACAGGGGGGCGCAACTGGCGAGCAGGTCGAGCAGCGCGGGCAGGGCTTCGAATCCCGCCCCGGGCACCACGCCCATCCACCCGCCCGCCGGGGTGAGTTCCCGAATCGCGGCGCGGAGGGCGCGCGCGTCCATGCGCAGGGCATGCGGGAGAGCCACCACCCGCGTGGCCTGCGCGTGGGCGCGGGTGTCGCGGTCCGCGAAGAAGTCGAGCACCACGGAGGCGTACCCGCCGCGCGCCGCGGAGGCGGCGAGGGCACGGCCCGTCACCGCCACGATGAGCGATGGGGCTGCGGCGGGCGCGGCAGGCGGGAAGAGGGGACGCAGGGTCATGTGAACTTGCGATAAATATGCACGCGGGGAGATTTGCAGCTATAATGTTGCTGCCCCCATGCCCGCCTCCTCCCAACCGACCGTGACAGCTTCCGTCATCCGCGACGTGACCTGCCCCTTCTGCGGGCTGGCCTGCGACGACCTGGTGGTGGACACCACCGGCGACCGGCTCGCCGTGCGCGAGAATGGGTGTCCGATCGCCGTGCCCGCCTTTGCGGGCGCCCCGGGCCGGGGCGCGGCGCGGGTGGGCGGCCGCGAGGTGCCACTCGTCGAGGCGTACGCCGAGGCGGCACGCCTGCTGCGCGCTGCGAAGAGGCCGCTCTTCGGCGGGCTCGGCACCGACGTGGGCGGGTCGCGCGCGGTGGGCCGGCTGGCGGACCGGACCGGCGCCATCCTGGACCACATGAATTCCGCCGCCGTGGTGCGGAACCTCCTGGTGCTGCAGGACGGCGGCTGGATCACCACCACGCTCTCCGAGATCCGGAACCGCTGCGACCTGCTGGTGGCCGTGGGCGGCGACATCCTCAGCCGCTTCCCGCGCTTCTTCGAGCGCACCCTCGGGGCGGGCGAGACGCTGTTCGGGGCGCGGACGCCGGTGGAGATCGTCTTCCTCGGCAAGGGTCCCGCCGCCGACGTGAAGCTGCCGGGGCAGGTCCGCGTGATCCCCTGCGACACCGCCCGCCTCGGCGAGGCGCTCGGCGCGCTGCGCGCGCTGGTGGCGGGGAAGCCCGTCCTCGCCGCCGACATCGCGGGCCAGCCGCTGGCCACCTGGCAGGGGCTGGCGGACCGGCTGCGCGCGGCGAAGTACGGCGTGATGCCGTGGGCCACGGCCGACCTCGACGTGCCGCACGCCGACCTCATGGTGCAGGCGCTGGCCGACCTGCTGCGCGAACTCAACCGCGAGACCCGCTTCGCCGGCCTCCCGCTCGGTGGCGCCGAGGGCGACGTCACCTCGGACGCGGTGCACCTCTGGCAGACGGGCTACGGCACCCGGGTGAGCCTGGCCCGGGGGGTGCCGGAGCAGGACCTGCATCGCTTCGCCACCCCGCGACTGCTGGCGGAGGGGGCCGTCGACCTGCTGCTCTGGATCTCGAGCTTCAACGCCACGCGGGTGCCGCCCCGGGCGGCCATTCCCACCATCGTGCTGGGGCACGCGGCGATGACCCTCGCCGAGCCGCCCGCCGTCTTCATTCCCGTGGGCACGCCGGGCGTGGATCACGCCGGGCAGTACTTCCGCACCGACCGCGTGATTGCCCTGCCGCTGGCCAGCCTCCGGTCGTCGGCGCTGCCGAGTGTGGCGGACGCGCTGGCCGCCATCGAGGCGCGGCTCGGGGAGGCCCGCTGATGCTCCTCAAGCTGACCGGCGGGCGGGTGTATGATCCGGCGCACGGCGTGGACGGCCAGGTGCGCGACGTGTACGTGCGGGACGGCCGCATCGTGGCCGCGCCGGCCCCCGGGACCACCATCGACCGGGAGATCGACCTCCGGGGCCGCGTGGTGATGGCAGGCGCCATCGACATGCACACCCACATCGGCGGCGGCAAGCTGAACATCGCGCGGGCCATGCTGCCCGAGGACCACCGCGGGGAGGCGGTGCAGCGGAGCGCGCTGCTCCGCGCCTCCTGCGGGCACGCGGCCCCCGGCACCTTCGCCACCGGGTACCGCTACGCGGAGATGGGCTACACGGCCGCGTTCGAGCCGGCGCTCCTCCCCATGAACGCCCGCCAGGCCCACCTCGAGATGGGCGACGTGCCCATGGTGGACAAGGGCGGCTACGCCATGCTCGGGAGCGACGACTTCCTGCTCCGCCTCATGGCCGCGGGCACCGAGCAAGCGGTGATCAACGACTACGTGGCGTGGACCCTGCACGCCGCGCGCTGCATCGGCATCAAGGTGGTGAACCCGGCGGGCATCTCGGCCTTCAAGTTCAACGCCCGCCGGATGGACCTCGAGGACAGGCACCCGTACTACGGCGTGAGCCCGCGGGACGTGCTGCGCACCCTGGCGCGCGCGGTGCACGAGCTCGGCGTCCCCTTCCCGCTCCACGTGCACAGCAACCTGCTCGGCGTGCCGGGAAACTTCCCCACCACGCTCGGCACCGTGGAGGCGAGCGAGGGGCACCCGATCCACCTGACCCACATCCAGTTCCACAGCTACGGCACCGAGGGCGACCGGAAGTTCTCCTCCGCGGCGGCGCAGATTGCGGCGAAGATCAACGCCACGCCGAACGCCAGCTGCGACGTGGGCCAGATCCTCTTCGGCCAGACGGTGACGGCGAGCGGCGACAACATGTCGCAGCACCGGAACGCCGCCGTGGCGAGCCCGAAGAAGTCCGTGACCATGGACATCGAGTGCGACGCGGGCTGCGGTGTGCTCCCGTTCCGCTACAAGGACAAGAACTTCGTCAACGCGCTGCAGTGGGCCATCGGGCTCGAGCTCTTCCTGCTGGTCACCGACCCGTGGAAGATCTTCCTCACCACCGACCACCCGAACGGCGCGCCCTTCACCACCTATCCGCACCTGATCCGGCTCCTCATGGACCGGACCTTCCGGAACGAGTGCCTCGGCACCATCAACCCGGACGCGCGGACGCTCTCCACGCTCGGGAGCCTGGAGCGGGAGTACACGCTGTACGAGATCGCCATCCTGACGCGGGCGGGCCCGGCGCGGCTCCTCGGCATCACCGACATGGGCCACCTGGCGCCGGGCGCCCGGGCGGACATCACGGTGTACCGGGACGACGCCAACCGCGAGGCGATGTTCACCACGCCGGAGTACGTCTTCAAGGACGGCGAGGAGATCGTGCGGGACGGCCGGATCGTGAAGGTGGTCCAGGGGCGCTACCACACGGTGGAACCGGAGTACGACCCGGCCATCGACCGGCGCCTCGCCGAGTACTTCGAGAAGTACCTGACGATCCGGTCGCGGCACATGTGGATCAGCCGGGATGAGCTGAGCGGGCTCGGGCACGACGCCGAGGTGGTGGTGCACCCGACGCGGAGGGCGCGATGATCGCCAATGGCGTCCTGATCGACGACGAGTTCGCCGAGGCGTTCCCCATGAAGGCCACGCGCGTGATCATCACCGCGCAGAACCTGCAGTGGGCCTACAACGCCGCCCACGCCGCGACCGGCTTCGCCACGTCGGTGATCGCGTGCGGCTGCGAGGCGGGCGTGGAGCGTGAGCTCGCGCCCGAGGAGACGCCGGACGGGCGGCCCGGCGTGGCCATCCTGCTCTTCGCGATGTCGGGGAAGGAACTCGGCAAGCAGATCGAGCGGCGCATCGGACAGTGCGTGCTGACGTCCCCGACCAGCGCGGCCTTCGCGGGCATCGACGGCGGCGAGCCGGTGGCCCTCGGGAAGAACCTGCGCTTCTTCGGCGACGGCTTCCAGCAGTCCAAGTTCATCGGCGGGAAGCGCTACTGGCGCGTGCCGGTGATGGACGGCGAGTTCCTGGTGGAGGAGACCACGGGCATCGTGCCGGCGGTAGGTGGCGGGAACTTCCTGGTCCTCGCGGAATCGCAGCCGCAGGCCCTGGCCGCCTGTGAGGCGGCGATCGTCGCCATGAAGCGGGTGCCCAACGTGATCATGCCCTTCCCCGGCGGCGTGGTGCGCTCGGGCTCCAAGGTGGGGTCCAAGTACAAGGCGCTCTCCGCCAGCACCAATGACGCCTTCTGCCCCACCATCCGCGGCATCACCCGCTCGCAGCTGTCGGCGGAGGTGGGCTCGGTGATGGAGATCGTCATCGACGGGCTCACCGCGGACGACGTGAGCGCGGCCACGCGCGCGGGGCTCGACGCGGTGATCCGGCTCGGCGCCGCCGCCGGCGTGCGGCGGATCAGCGCCGGCAACTACGGCGGCAAGCTCGGCAAGTACCACTTCCGCCTCCGCGAGATCCTGGCCTCATGAGCGCGCTCCGCCTCACGCTTCGCGCGGCGCCCGCCCAGCGGGTGGACTGCGCCCCGCTCACGCCGGCGGCGCTCGGTGGCAAGTCGGCGGCGGAGATCGGCGCGCTGCTGCTCGCCGCGGGCGGACCGCCGGTGCGGGTGGACGACCTCTTCACCATCGAGGGCACCCCGGGCGACACGCTCGTGCTTGCCGGGGCCACGGCGAGGCTCGACGGCATCGGCACCGCGCTGAATGGCGGCACCATCGAGGTGGACGGCGATGCCGGCGACTACCTGGGGCGCGGCATGGCCACGGGGACCATCCGCGTGTCGGGCTCGGTGGGCACCTTTGCGGGGAGCGGCATGACCGGGGGCGAGCTCCGGGTGCGCGGCCACGCCGGCGACTTCCTCGGCGCCCCGCTTCCGGGCGAGCACCGCGGCATCCGCGGCGGGCTCGTGCTCGTGGAAGGCAATGCGGGCGAGCGCGCCGGCGACCGGATGCGGCGCGGCACGCTCCTCATCAAGGGCAACACCGGGGCGCTGCTGGCCTCGCGCATGGTCGCCGGGACCATCGCGGTCGGCGGCACGGTGGGCCCCGGCGCGGGCACCGGGATGCGGCGAGGCACCCTGCTCCTGCCCGCGCTCCCCGCCGGCCTTCCCGCCACGTTCAACGACTGCGGCACCTTCCCGCTCAGCTTCCTCACGCTGCTGGCGCGCGCGTGGCGCGGCCTCCCCGCCCCCTTCGGGGACCTGCCCGAGCGGGGCCTCCGGGTCCGCCGCCTGATGGGCGACCTCGCCGCCGAAGGCAAGGGCGAGATCCTGATCCGGGCCTAGGCCCCGCCCCACGCGCCCGGGCGTCCCCCGGGCGCTCGTCGTCCCGCACGGTCGCCCGGCGGGCGCCTGCGTGGTAGATTGTCGCCCGCCCCCACTCCACTCCCGGACCGACGCATGACCAGCCTCAACATGAACGAGCGGGCCCGCGACCTCGCGGACGTGATGACCGAGGACCTCGCGGGCCTCCGCATCGCGGAGCACCGGCTGCCCGGCGGCGCGCGGGTGATCGACGCGGGCGTGCAGGTGGACGGCGGCCTCAACGCCGGCCTCCTCCTGAGCGAGATCTGCATGGGCGGCCTGGGCGACGTGGAATACGCCAGCCTGGCGCTCGGCGGCGAGAGCTGGCCCGGGGTGCAGGTGCGCACCGACCATCCGGCCGTCAGCTGCATGGCGTCGCAGTACGCCGGCTGGGCCATCAGCGTGGAGCAGTACTTCGCGATGGGGTCGGGACCGCTGCGGGCGCACGCGCGGGTGGAGAAGGAGCTGTTCGAGAAGCTCGGCTACGCCGAGCAGGCCACCAGCGGCGTGCTGGTGCTGGAGGGACGCGAGCTGCCCACCGACGCCGTCGCCGCGTGGGTGGCCAAGAAGGCGGGGCTCTCCCCGGCGCAGCTCACCTTCGTGATCGCCCCGACGGCGAGCCTCGCGGGCGGGACCCAGATCTCCGCCCGCATCCTCGAGACCGGGCTCCACAAGATGGAAGTGCTCGGCTTCGACGTGCGGCAGGTGGTGAGCGGGATCGGCACGGCGCCGGTCGCGACGCTGGCGAAGAACGACCTGCGGGGCATCGGCCGGACCAACGACTGCATCCTGTACGCGGGCCAGGCGCACTACACGGTGCGGGCCGGCGACACCGAGCTCGCCGACCTCGCCGCCAAGCTGCCGGCCAGCGCCTCGAAGGACTACGGCACGCCGTTCTACGAGATCTTCGAGCGCTACGACAAGGACTTCTACAAGATCGACCCGCTGCTCTTCAGCCCGGCCGAGGTGTGGCTCACCAGCGCGACGTCGGGGAAGACGTACCATGCGGGCCGCGTCAACACCGAGGTGCTCAAGCGCTCGCTCCACCCGGAGTGAGGCGCGTCGTTCCCGTCGGTCCCTTCACCCTGCGGAGTGTGCATGCGTCGTCTCGCCCTGTTGTCGCTCGTCGCGCTGGCCGCGGCCTGCTCCAAGCCTGAGCAGCAGCCCGCGCAGGACACCACCGCCGCCGCGCCCCCGGCACCGCCGCCGGCCAAGGCGTTCGTCACCGTCATCTACAACACGCCGACGGACGCCAAGGCGTTCGAGAAGTACTACTGGGAGACCCACGTGCCGCTGGTGGGCGCCAAGCAGGCGGAGGTTGGCTTCACCGCGGCCGAGCTGACCAAGTTCGACGCCACGCTCGACGGCAAGGCGCCGACCCACTACCGCCAGGCGGTGCTGTGGTTCAACAGCATGGCCGACCTCGAGAAGGGCATCGCCACCCCGGGCTTCAAGGCGGTGGGCGACGACCTCGCCAACTTCGCCACCGGCGGGCTCATCGCCATGATCGGCGAGCAGACCAACGAGGACTCGCCGCTCGCCGCGGGCGACACCACGGCCTTCGTGACGGTGCTCTACAACGCGCCCACGGACCCGGCCGCGTTCGAGAGCTACTACACGGCCACGCACCTGCCGATCGTGGCCAATGGGGCCGCGAAGATCGGCTTCAGCCGGGCGGAGCTCACCAAGTACGCGAAGAACCTGGACGGCACCCCGGCGGCGTTCTACCGCCAGGCCAAGCTCTACTTCCCGAACGCGGCCGCGCTCAAGGCCGGCACCGCCACCCCGGAGTTCAAGGCGGTGGGCGATGACCTCGCCAACTTCGCCACGGGCGGGCTCGTGGGCCTGGTGGGCCACCTCACCACGAAGCCCTGAGCATCGTTGGTCCGCATCGCGGGCGCGGCCTCCGGGCCGCGCCTGGGGTGCGGAGCGAGGCGCGGCCCAGGGGCCGCGCTTTCGATGCGGAGGGGTGATCGTAGGTTTCCTGCCATGCACGTCGTCATCCTCGCCTCCCGCCCCGGCTGGCACGTCGATGAGCTCCTCCGCGCCACGCGCGCGGCCGGGGCGGAGCCGGTGCTGCTGCCGTGGGAAGGCAACGTGGCGCGGATGGGGACGGCGCCCGGCGTCCGGAACACCGGCCGCCTCCTCGCCGAGGCGCGGGCCGTGCTGGCGCGCATCATCCCCGGCGGCTCCATGGAGCAGATCATCTACCGGGTGGACACGCTGCACCGCCTCGAGGAAGAGGGGGTGCGGGTGATGAACAGCGCCCGCGCCATCGAGCGCACCGTGGACAAGGCGTGGACCTCCGCCATCCTGGCGCGCGCCGGCCTTCCCACCCCGGACACCGTCGCCTGCGAGGGGGTGGACGACGCCATGGCCGCCTTCGAGGCGCTCGGCGACGTGGTGGTGAAGCCGCTCTTCGGCTCCATGGGCCTCGGCATGACGCGGGTGAGCGACCCCGACATCGCCTGGCGCGTCTTCCGCGCCATCGAGGAGATCCGGGGCGTCTTCTACCTGCAGCGCTTCATCCCCCACACCGGCCGCGACCTCCGCGCCTTCGTGGTGGGCGGCGAGGTGCTCGGCGCCATCGAGCGCCGCGCCGACGGCTGGCGCACCAACTTCTCCCGCGGCGGCCGGGCGGCGCCCGCCAGCCTCACTCCTGAACAGGCCGGGTTCGCCGTGCGGGCCGCCGCCGCCGTGGGGGCGGAGTACGCGGGGGTGGACCTGCTGCCGGGCGAGGACGGCACCTCGTGGGTGCTCGAGGTCAACGGCATCCCGGGCTGGGAGGGGCTGCAGCAGGCCACCGGCCTCGACGTGGCCGGCGCCGTCATCGGCCAGCTGCTCTCCCGATGAGCCTGCCGCTCGGCGGCCTCGCCACCCTGGCCTCGCTGCTCGAGGCGAGTGCGCCCAAGCCCGGCAACGTCTCGCCGGGCCGGCCGTTCCGGGACATGCGCTTCGAGGATTTTGCCACCAGCGCGGCCGCCATCGGCCCCGAGTTTGCCCGGGCGGCAGACCGCCCCATCGGCGAGACCATCCTGGCCGCGGTGCGCGCCCGGCGCGCGGCGGTGGGGGCCAACACCAACCTCGGCATCATCCTGCTGCTGGCGCCGCTGGCCCAGGCCGCCGCCCGGCGAGCCGCCAGTGGAGCGACGCTTCGCACCGAGGTCGCCGCCGTCCTCGCGGCCACCACCGTGGAGGACGCCCGCCTGGCCTACCGCGCCATCCGTGAGGCGGCGCCCGGCGGCCTCGGCACTGCGGGAGCGCAGGACCTGGCCACCGAGCCCACGGTGACGCTCCGTGAAGCGATGGCGCTCGCCGCGGACCGGGATTCGGTGGCGCGGGAATACGCCACCGGCTTCCGGCTCACCTTCGACATTGGCGTCCCCGCCCTGCTCGCGGCACGGGCCGCCGGCGCCGCCTGGGCCGATGCCACGGTGGCCACCTACCTGGCGCTCCTCGCCGCGGAACCGGACACGCTCATTGCCCGGAAGCTGGGGCGGCCGGCCGCCGAGGCGGTGGCGGCAGAGGCCCGGGCGATCGTGGCGCTGGGGGGGCCGGCCAATCCCGAGGCGGCTGCCCGGATCACCGCGTTTGACCTGAGCCTCCGCGACCCCCAGAATTCCCGCAATCCCGGCACCACTGCCGACCTGACTGCCGCCGCGCTCTTCGCCGTCCTGGCCGAGGACGCGGTGGCGGCCGACTCTCCGAGGATGCCCCGTGCGCAGTGACTTCAAGGTGACCGTCAGCAAGGACTACCTGGTCTTCAGCTCCGCCCACTTCATCACCTTCCGCGGGCACCAGTGCGAGACGCTGCACGGGCACAACTACCGCGTGGGCGTCACCGTCGAGGGGAGCCTCGACGACGAGACGCTCTTCGTGGTGGACTTCTCCATCCTCAAGAAGACGGTGCGGAAGTTCGTGGACGAGATCGACCACAAGGTGATCCTGCCGCTCAAGAACCCGAAGCTGGCCTTCCGTGAGGTGGGCGCGCAGCGGCACGTGGACTACTTCGGGCAGCACACCTACACCTTCCCGATCGTGGACTGCGCCATGATGCCCATCGAGAACTCGACGGCGGAGATGATCGCGCAGTACCTCGCGCACCGCACCCGGGAGGAACTCGCGGCCATGGGGATCAGCAACCTCACGGCCATCGAGATGGAGGTCGAGGAGAGCTTCGGCCAGTCCGCGACGTACCGGCTGGGGCTTGGGGCCTGACCCGCGTTAGCTGCGGTGACTACGAGCCAACGGGGCCGACACGAGTCGGCCCCGTCGGCTTCTGGGGTCCGTAGCGGCCGGATTCATCCGGCCGTGCGCGGAGCGCAATGATCGTGCGCTGGCTCGGTTTCGTCGGAGGGGTGGGGGGCGCGGGCGGCCGGGGGGGGGGGGGGGGGGGGGGGGGCCCGGGGGGGGGGGCGCCGCGCCCCCCCCCCCCCACCCTCCCTACCGGGCCACCATCGCGGGCGGCGTGTCGGGGGAGCTAGTCGCCGGCGCTGATGGCGCCAGCATGGATGGCGGTGCCGACCAGGGCGGCGTCGCAGCCGGCGTGGGCGAGTTCGTGGAGGTCGTCGCGGGAGCGGACGCCGCCGCCGGCAAAGACGGGGCAGCCGATGACGCGCTTGATGCCGGCCATCAGGTCCAGGTTCCGGGGACCGCTCTCGGCGCCGACGGCGGCGAGGTCGAGGACGATGATGGCGGCAACGCCCGTCTCGGCGGCACGCGCGGCGATCTCGAGGCCCACCGCCTCCTCGCGCGCGAGCTTGCCGGTGCGGCGGCGGATGGGGAGGCCGTCCATCATGTCCAGGCTGAAGAGGACGCGGGTGCCGCCCACGGCGTCCACCACCCGGCGCAGGTCGGCGAAGGTGCGCATGGTCTCGAGCCCCACCACCACCGCCGAGGCGCCCGCCTCGAGCGCGGCTTCCGCCGCGGCGGGCGTGGCGATGCCGGCGTCCACCAGGATCCCCTTGCCAAAGCTCCGCACCGGGTCGGCGAGCTGGCCGAGGAGCTGGTGCTGGGGGGACCAGCCCTGGATGGCGTCGAGATCGGCGACATAACAGAGCTCGGCGCCGAGCATCTCGCGGTAGGCGCGCCCGAGCGTCACCGCGTCCCCGGGACGGCCGGGGAGCAGCACGGACTCAAGCGGCTGGTAGCGGCTCCTGGCGCCCCGCCGTGCGTGCACCGCATGGCCGCGCAGGAGGTCCAGGACGGGAATGATCTGCATGTAGTGGAGGTCGGCCCTTGAATGGGGCGGACGCCGGTGGCAGAGTTCGGCGTGATGTCCCACGCCGAGTCGACTTCAACACTAATCGTGCTCAAGGTGGGCGGCGGGCTAGCCGCCGATCCCACGCTCCTCGCCGACATCGGCGCGGCCATCGCGGAACGCGCGCGTCGGCGCGCCTCGTGGTGGTGCCGGGCGGCGGGCCCTTCGCGGACCAGGTGCGCGCCTTCGACCGGCAGCATGGCCTCACCGCCACGGCCGCGCACTGGATGGCCATCCTCGGGATGGACCAGTACGCCTGGGCCCTCGCGGATCGCATCGCCGGCTCGGTGGTGGTGGACGACCGCCCGGGTGTCCTCGCGGCCCACGACGCCGGCCGGGTTCCCGTGCTCGCCCCGTCGCGCTGGCTGCGCGCCGCCGACGAGCTGCCGCACCACTGGGACGTCACCAGCGACGCCCTTGCCGCCTACCTCGCCACCCTGCTCGGCGCCGACGAACTCTGGTTCCTCAAGCCCGTGCCCGGCGGGCGCGAGCTGCTCGATCCCTGGTTTGACCGCGCCCTCCCCGCCGGCCTGCCGTGGCGGGTGCTGGGGGCGCGCGACTTCGCGGCCGGCGCCTAGGTCCGCGCCCGCTCGCTCCGCACCGCTTCCGCGAGCTGGCGGACCAGCCCTTCCTCGATCCGTCCGCTCCGCCCGCCGCTGCACACCGCACCGCGCACGCCCAGGATATCGGCCCCGGCCTCGCTCGCGGCGCGGAGGTCCGCCACGCCGAGGCTGCCCCCGAGCGCAAAGGTCAGCTCGCCGGGCGACAGCGCGCGCGCCAGCGCGGCGAGTTCCTCCACGCCCTGGTGATCGAAGAGGGTGGTGCCGTCCTTGGCGTACGTGTCCACCAGCAGGCCATCGGCCCCGGCTTCGGTGAGGAGGCGCGGGAACAGCTCGGGCGGCGGCGCGCCGACCTTGGCGTGATCCGCGTAGGCCACCGCGATGACCGCCGGCCGTCCCGGCAATTCGGCGGCGCGACGCACCGCCACGCCGAGCAGGGCAGCGATCCGCGGCACCTCGAGCATGCCCCGGAAGCCGAGCTTCACGTACGACACCGGCACGCTGACCCGGCCCACGGCGCGGGCCACGTCGTCCACGGCGGTGGCGTCGCCCAGGGCCGCGCTCAGGCGGATGCCGGCAGGCATGGTGCCGTGGATGGCGGCGAGCGTGGCCGGCGCCACCTGGCCGATGGGCCCGGCGAGCGGCTCCTTGGCGTCGATGATCTCCGCGCCACCCAGGACGGCCGCGCGCGCCTCACCGGCGTTCCGCACACTCACCAACAGGCGCACCCGATCTCCCTTGTATGGGGGCTTCCGGCCGGTATGTTACGCCGCACGATGAGCGGCCACAACACCGCACCCGGCGCCCCGGGCCAGCTGCAAGGTAAACGGATCCTCGTCACCGGGGGCTCGAGCGGGATTGGCCGCGCCATCGCCGAGGCCTGCGCGGGGCAGGGGGCGGACGTCGCCCTCACCTACCGGGCCAACGAGGCGGGGGCCAGCGCCGTGGCGGCCCGGATCCGCGACAGCGGCCGCCGCGCCCTGATCCTCAAGGCCGACGTGGGCGACGAGGCCGATCTCGATCGGGTGGCCGAATCGGTCATGGCGGGGCTCGGCGGCGTGGATGCCTGGATCAACAACGCCGGCGCCGACATCCTGACCGGCGAGGGGACGAGCCTGAGCCGCCGCGCCAAGCTCGACCGGCTCATCGCCGTGGACCTCCGGGGGACGATGCTCGCCAGCTGGCGCGCCGCCGAGCTCATGGCACGGCAGCCCGAGGGCGGGGTGATCGTCAACATGTCGTGGGACGGCGTCCGCCAGGGCTACCATGGCGAGAACCCGCAGCTGTTCGCCGCCGTGAAGGGCGGCATCGAGAGCTTCAGCCGCACCCTGGCCCGGTCGCTGGCGCCGCGCATCCGCGTCAACGTGCTGGCGCCCGGCTGGATCGAGACCGCCTTCGGCGAGCAGGCGCCGGAGGGCTGGCGCGCCGAGATCGCCGCGAGGATCCCGCTTGCCCGCTGGGGCACGCCGGAGGACGTGGCGGGCGCCGCGGTATACCTGGCCAGCGACGCCGCGAAGTTCCTCACCGGCCAGACGCTCATGGTCAACGGCGGCGACGTGATGTAGCACCCGCACCACCACGAGGAGCAGATGACCACCAAGGAACGCACCTACACCGACGCCGAGATCGCCGAGCAGCTCAAGGCGCTCCCCGGCTGGTACTACGAGGACGGCTGGATCCGCCGGCAGTACAAGACCGACGGCTGGCTCACCACGCTGGCGCTGGTCAACACCATCGGCTTCCTGGCGGAGGCCGCCTACCACCACCCTGACCTCACGGTGACGTGGGCCAAGGTCTGGGTGAAGCTGCAGACCCATTCCGCCGGCGGCATCACCGACAAGGACTGGGAGCTGGCGCGGAAGATCGAGGAGGCGGTGCTCTGGAAGCCGCAGGGAGGCGCGCTCGAGGGCACGCCCAACAAGTGGGTGCGAGGGGGAGACCCGAAGTGAGCGACGGGCGCGGGGTCCCCTCGCGCGTGCTGTTCGTCACCGGCAAGCTCGCCGAGCCCGCGCTGCGCCGCGTACTCGGCGGGCTCGCACTGCCGTTCCAGTGGGACATCGCCGTCATGCGGATCACGGTGGCGGCGCTGCTCAACACCCCGTGGATCGCCAAGTTCCTCGAGGTGCCGCCCGGCACCGACCTGATCCTGCTGCCCGGCCTCACCGAGGGCGACACCGGCATCCTCACCGAGCGCTTCGGCGTCCGTGCCGAGAAGGGGCCGAAGGACCTGCGCGAGCTGCCGCAGTACTTCGGCCAGGACGGCCCGCCGGCGGACTACGGCGCCTACTCCATCGAGATCCTGGCCGAGATCAACAACGCCGCGAAGCAGGACCTCGCCGCCATCCGCACCCAGGCCGAGTACTTCCGGGCGTCCGGCGCCGACGTCATCGACGTGGGCGCCACCCCGGGCGCGCCGTTCCCGCACCTGGCCGAGGTGGTGCGGCATCTCCGCGCGGCCGGCATGCGCGTCAGCATCGACTCCTTCGATCGCGGCGAGATCCGCACCGCCGTGGAGTGCGGCGCCGAGCTGGTGCTGAGTGTCAATGCGTCGAACCTCGCGGTCATCGAGGACCTCAAGGGCACCGGCGCCCGCGTGGTGGCGCTGCCGGAGCTCGGCCAGCCGCTCGACACCCTCGAGCCCACCCTCAACGCCCTGGAGCGCGCCGGCGTCCCCTACCTCATTGACCCGATCCTCGAGCCGATCGGGTTCAACTTCATGGCCTCGCTCGAGCGCTATGCCGAGGTGCACCGGCGCTACCCCGAGGCGGGCCAGATGATGGGGGTCGGCAACATCACCGAGCTCACGAGCGCGGACACCACGGGCATGCACGCCCTGCTGCTGGCCATCTGCCAGGAGGTGGGGGTGACGGCGGTGCTCACCACGGAGGTGATCCCGTGGGCGCGGGGGCCGTGAAGGAGATCGACATCGCACGGCGGCTCATGCACCACGCGGTGACCCACGGCATCATCCCGAAGAAGCTCGACGACCGCCTCGTCACGGTGAAGGACCCGCGCATCCTCACCTACAGCGAGGCCGAGCTGCGCGAGGTGCAGGCGCAGGTGAAGGACCCCAACTTCCGCATCTTCGCCGACCGCGAGCGCATCACCGTCTTCAACCACGAGAAGTTCGTGGTGGGCACCGACATCCAGGCCATCTTCGACCAGCTCGGCGTCACCGAGGCGTCGCACGCCTTCTACCTCGGGAAGGAACTCGCCAAGGCGCGGCTGGCCGTCGCGCTCGGGAAGACGTACCGGCAGGAGGGCGCGCTCAGCTTCGGGTACCTCACGCCGGAGGAGGACCCGAACCGGGAGCACTTCCGGCCCACCCAGCGGAAGGCCCGGCCGGCGGACTGAGGCGCGAAACCGCGCGACGGCGGGTCGCGTACCGGAGCTACCCCCACTGCCGGTACCGCATGCCTCGGTTGCTTCCCGGAACGCTGCTCCTGCTTGGCGCGGCCACGCAGCTCCACGCGCAGCATCCGCTGACCCCCCGCATCACCGCGACCCTCGCCGCGCGCGAGTCGGCGCTCATCGCCTTCCGGCACGACCTGCACCAGCACCCCGAGCTCTCCGGCCAGGAGGAACGCACCGCCGGCCTCGTCGCCGCCCGGCTCCGGGCCCTCGGCTTCACCGTGCGCACCGGCGTGGGGGGGCACGGCGTGGTGGCGCTCCTCACCGGCGGCAAGCCCGGGCCCGTCGTCGCCTTCCGCGCGGACATGGACGCGGTGCCGAGCACCGATCCCGATCCCGCCCCGTACCGCTCCCTCGTCCCCGGTGTCCGCCACATCTGCGGGCACGACATCCACACCACCCTGGGCCTGGCCCTGGCCGAGGCCTTCGCCGCGGTCCGCATGGAGCTGCCGGGAAAGCTGCTGCTCATCTTCCAGCCCGCCGAGGAGCGCGCCTCCGGCGCCGCCGCCATGCTGCAGGACAGCCTCTTCTCGCTGGCGCGGCCCGCCGCCATCTACGCCGTCCACACCGCCCCGCTCGAGGTGGGCCGGCTCGGCAGCGAGCCGGGTCCCTTCTTTGCCGGGCGCGATCGCGTGGCCATCACCCTCACCGGGGACAGCGGCCTCGCGGCCGCCGTGGATTCCGCCCGCGCCCTGATCGCCGCCAGCGCCACCATCACCCTGGCCCAGGCGCGGGGGGCGCTGGCGCCCGGCTTCGTCCTGGCGGAAGTGGGGCCGGTGGCGGGGACAGGGCGGGAGCGCGTGGTCTGGGGGACGCTGAGCATTGCCGATCCCGCGGCCCGCGAGCGCACCCGCGCCCGCCTCGAGCGCGCCGTCCGCGCGCTGGCACGGCCGGGCCTCACCGCCACGCTCCGCTACGAAGCCCGCGCCATCCCCGGCGTGCTGAACGATTCCCTGATGGTGGTCCACGCCGACGCCCGCCTGCGCGCCCTCCTGGGCGACAGCGCCGTGGTGCGCACCGGCGTGGTGCCGCCGCTCTTCAGCGAGGACTTCGGCGCCTACGACCGCGTGGCCCCCACCGCCATGTACCTCCTCGGCGTGAGCAACCGCGCCCGGGGCTGGGTGGGCATGCCGCACACGGCCGGCTACATGGCGGATGATGCGGCCATCGTCCTCGGCGCCCGCGCCATGGCGGAGGTGCTCCTGGGGCGGCTCTCGGGCGGCTGACCCCTTCCCTTCATGCGCGGATAACCCCACTATGCGCGCATGGCCCCCCTGCCCCTCGTCGTCGAGCTCACGCCCGCCCCCGACCCGGTGACGGCGGCCGAGCGCTTCCTCGGGCAGCCGCACCTGCTCTTCCTCGACAGTGCCGCCGGCCCCGCCCGGCTGGGCCGCTACTCCTTCCTCTCCGCCGCCCCAACGCGGGTCATCCAGGCCAAGGGCCGGAGCGAGCCCGGCGCGCTGGCACAGGCGCGGGCACTGCTCGCCCCGTTCCAGGCGGACCCGGTGCCCGGCCTGCCCCCCTTCCAGGGCGGGCTCGCCGGCTGGCTGGCGTACGACTTCGGCGAGACCCTCGAGCGCCTCCCCCGCCCCCGCTTCGACGACCTGAACCTGCCGGACGTGGTGCTCGGCCTGTACGACTGGGTCATCGCCTGGGACCACGAGGCGGGAAAAGCCTGGCTCATCTCCACCGGCATCCCCGAGACCGGCCCCGGGCGCGACGCCCGCGCCGCCGAGCGACTGGACTGGGTGCGGCGGACCCTGGACGGGCCTGCGCAGGGCGCCGCCGGACGCCGCCTCGCCACCCACACCCTCGGGGCGCCCGCGCCGGCCTACCCGGTGGCGGACGTGGTGAACGCGCGCGAGATCGGCCTCCGCAGCAGCTTCACCCATCGCGGCTACCTCGACGCCGTGACCCGCGTCCGCGAGTACATCATCGCGGGCGACATCTTCCAGGCCAACCTCTCGCAGCGCTTCGATGCGCCGCTCGAGGAAGACCCGTGGCATCTCTACCGCCGCCTGCGCGAGGTGAACCCGGCACCCTATGCCGCGTACCTCGAGTTCGGCGGCGTGGCGGTGGCGAGTGCGTCGCCGGAGCGCTTCCTGCAGCTCGACCCCACGGGCAGGGTGGAGACGCGCCCCATCAAGGGCACCCGCCCCCGCGGCGCCACGCCGGAGCAGGATGCGGCGCTGGCGCAGTCGCTGCTGGCCAGCACCAAGGACCGGGCCGAGAACCTGATGATCGTGGACCTGCTCCGGAACGACCTGTCGCGCGCCTGCCGCCCGGGGACGGTGCGGGTCCCGGAGCTGTTTGCGCTGGAGCAGTACCGGACGGTGCACCACCTGGTGAGCACGGTGGAGGGCACGCTCGCGGCCGGGAACGATGCGGCGGACCTCCTCGCCGCCACCTTCCCCGGCGGCTCCATCACCGGCGCGCCCAAGGTGCGCGCCATGGAGATCATCGCGGAGCTGGAGCCGTCGCGCCGGGGCGTGTACTGCGGGTCCATCGGCTACTGGAGCGTCTCGGGCGCGCTGGACACGAGCATCGTGATCCGCACCCTGGTGGCCGCGGGCGGGCGGCTGTACTTCTCGGCCGGCGGCGGCATCGTGGCCGACAGCGACCCGGAGCAGGAGTACCAGGAGACGCTCCACAAGGCGCGCGCCCTCCTCACCGCCGTGGCCGGCGCGGTGACCACGCCATGATCCTGCTCATCGACAACTACGACAGCTTCGTCTTCAACCTGGCCCGCTACGTGGCGGAGCTCGGTGAGGCGCCGGTGGTGCAGCGGAACGACGCCCTCACCCTCGACGACATCGCGGCGCTGGCCCCGAGCCACATCATCATCTCCCCGGGGCCGTGCACCCCGAACGAGGCGGGGATCGCGCTGGACCTGATCCGCCGCTTCGGCCCCACCATTCCGCTCTTCGGGGTCTGCCTGGGCCACCAGGCCATCGGGCAGGCGTACGGCGCGGAAGTGGTGCGGGCGCGGAAGCCGATGCACGGCAAGACGAGCCCCATCCACCACCACGGGACCTCGGTCTTCACCGGGCTGCCGAGCCCGTTCACGGCAACCCGCTATCATTCGCTGGTCCTCGCCCCGGAATCCCTGCCCGAGTCGCTCGAGGTCACGGCCACCACCGACGACGGCGAGATCATGGGCGTGCAGCATCGCGAGCACCCCGTCACCGGGGTGCAGTTCCACCCGGAGTCGGTCCTTACCGAGCATGGCTACCGGATGCTCGACTGGTTCCTGACCGGCGGCACGGGCCGGCACGTGCCGGCCCGCGCCGATTCCGCCGTCGAGCGCTAGCGCGTTCGTCGTCCACGCCGTCCCGCCGCCCGGCCGCGCCCGCGACCGGGCGGGCACGTTCCCCACCCCCACCCGCCCCGGCTCGCGCCCATGCGCCTCCTCCCGCTCGCCCTGCTCGTCCTCCTTCCCGCGCCCGCGCTGGCCCAATGGGACCGGGACACCACGCCGCCGCCGGAGTACAGCGAGACGCGCGCCCGCATCCCCATGCGCGACGGCGCGAAGCTGCACACGCTCATCTACCACCCGGCACACGACACCACGACGCTCCCCATCATCATGATGCGGACGCCGTACGGCATCGACGGGCGGTTCCCGCGGATCGTGCAGAATTACTTCCGGGAGCTGGCGCGCGAGCGCTACATCTTCGTGCTGCAGGACATCCGCGGGCGCTACCAGTCGGAGGGGCAGTTCGTCATGCAGCGCCCCCTCGACCCGGCCGGCGTGGACGAGAGCAGCGACACCTACGACACCGTCGAGTGGCTGGTCCGCACCCTCCCCCGCACCAACGGCAAGGTGGGCGTCCTCGGCATCAGCTATCCCGGCTGGCTCGCCGCCATGGCGGGCGTCAACGCCCATCCCGCCGTGAAGGCCGTCTCCCCGCAGGCGCCCATGACCGACACCTGGATGGGCGACGACTTCTTCCACCAGGGCGCCTTCCGCCTGAGCTACGGCTTCGAGTACGCCGCCGACATGGAGCTGTCGAACGACGGCTCGGCCCCTCCCCATCACGCGGTACGACACCTACGACTGGTACCTGGCGCAGGGGCCGCTCAGCACCCTCACGGCGCTCCTCGGCGGCAAGGTGCCCACCTGGACCGCGTACCGGACGCATCCCACCTACGACGCCTTCTGGCAGCAGCGCGCCCTGACCGGCTACCTGACGAAGCTCACCGTCCCCACCCTCACCGTGGGCGGCTGGTGGGACCAGGAGGACCTCTTCGGGCCGCTCGCCACGTACCGGGCGCTCGAGAAGCTCGACACCGCGGGGATCAACTACCTGGTGATGGGTCCCTGGAACCACGGCGGCTGGCAGCGTGCCGGCGACAGCCTCGGCAAGATCGACTTCGAGCAGCCCACCGGCGACTACTTCCGCGACCAGGTGCAGGCGCCCTGGTTTGCCTACTGGCTCAAGGGCAAGGGACGGCTGCCGATCCCCGAGGCGCTCGTGTTCGTGGGCGGCGAGAACCAGTGGCGCGCCTTCACCACCTGGCCGCCAAAGGAAGCCCGGCCCACGAAGCTCTTCCTCGGCGCCGGCGGCCGCCTCTCGTTCACCGCGCCCACCGCGGCGGCCGCCGGGTACGACCAGTACGTCTCCGATCCCGCGCACCCCGTCCCCTATCGCGCCCGGCCCATCCAGACCACCTACAACGCGCGCGGCTCCCGCTGGTCCGCCTGGATGGTGGAAGACCAGCGCCAGGTGCAGGGCCGCCCCGACGTGCTGAGCTGGGAAACCGAGCCGCTCACCGAGAACCTCACCATCGCCGGCGACATCGTGGCGCGGCTCTTCGCCTCCACCACCGGGCAGGATGCCGACTGGGCCGTGAAACTCATCGACGTCTACCCCGACAGCAGCCGCCGCCTCGCCGCCGAGATGGGCGGCTACCAGCTCATGGTGGCCGGCGACATCCTGCGTGGCCGCTACCGCAGCAGCTGGACCCATCCCACCCCGCTGGTGCCCGGCCAGGTGACGCCCTTCTCCGTGGACCTGCACCAGCAGAGCTACACCTTCCAGCGCGGCCACCGCATCATGGTGCAGGTCCAGAGCACCTGGTTCCCCGTCTACGACCGGAACCCGCAGACCTGGGTCCCCAACATCTTCGAGGCCACGGCCTCGGACTTCCGCGCGCAGACCCACCGGGTCTACCGCTCGGCCCGCTTCCCCTCGCACCTCGAACTCCCGGTGGTGACGCGATGACCCGTCGGCTCCTCCCGCTCGTCCTGCTGCTCGCCGCCCCGCTCGCGGCCCAGCGCCCCGATGCCATCGCCCTGCCCGAGAACCTGGTGGCCGACGGCCTGCCGCCCATTCCCGCGGGCCTCCGCGAGGAGGTGCGGCGCTACACCGAGTATCGCACCGCCGGCTTCGTGGCCTGGAACCCGGCGAGGCGGGAGATGCTCATCAGCACCCGGTTCGCCAACACGGCGCAGCTCCACCGCGTCCGGGCGCCGGGCGCCGCCCGCACCCAGCTCACCTTCTTCGACGAGCCCGTCGGGGAGGCCAGCTGGTCGCGCGACGGCGGCAGCCTCGTCTTCAGCCGCGATGCCGGCGGCAACGAGTTCACGCAGCTCTACCGCCTGGACCTGGCCGACGGCCGCGTCACGCTCCTCTCCGACGGCGGCCGCTCGCAGAACGGCGGCGTCCGCTGGTCCACCCGCGGCGACCGCATCGCCTACGGCTCCACCCGCCGCAACGGCGCCGACCGCGACATCTACGTGGCCGACCCCCGCGATCCCGGCCGCACCCGCCGCGTCGCCGAGCTCGCGGGCGGCGGCTGGTCGGTGGCCGACTGGTCGCTCGACGACAAGGAGCTGGTGCTGCAGGAGTACCTCTCCGTGAACCAGGCCCGCCTCTGGCGCCTGAGCCTCGTGAGCGGCATGCGCGACCTGCTCTACCCCGTGAGCGCCGACGACACCGTCGCCGTCCGCAATGCGCGCTACAGCCGCGATGGCCAGGGCCTCTACTTCATCGGCGATGCCGGCAGCGAGTTTGCCCGGCTCACCTACCTGAGCTTCAGCAGCGGTCGCACCACCGTGCTCACCCCCGGCCTCAACTGGGACGTCACCGAGTTCGAGCTCTCGCCGGACGGCAAGCGCATCGCCTTCGTCACCAACGAGGCCGGCACCTCGCGGGTCCACATCCTGGACCTCGCCACCCGCCGTGGCCGGCCGCTCTACCAGGTGCCCACCGGCATCGTCAGCAACGTCACCTGGCGCCCCCAGGGGGACGAGCTCGGCTTCACCCTGAGCAGCGCCCGCGTGGCCGCCGACGCCTACAGCATGAACTTCACCACGGGGTCCCTCATCCGCTGGACGGAGAGTGAAACCGGCGGGCTCGACACCAGCATTCTCCCCGAGCCCGAGCTGGTGAAGTGGACCAGCTTCGACGGCCGCGAGATCACCGGCTTCCTCTACCGCCCGCTCCCGAAATTCACCGGCCCCCGTCCCGTGCTCATCAACATCCACGGCGGGCCCGAGAGCCAGTCGCGCCCCGGCTTCCAGGGGCGCAACAACTACTTCCTGATGGAACTCGGCGTCGCCATCCTCTACCCCAACGTCCGCGGCTCCACCGGCTATGGGAAGTCGTTCGTCAAGCTCGACAACGGCATGCGGCGCGAGGACTCGGTGCGGGACATCGGCGCCCTCCTCGACTGGATCGACGGGCAAGTGACCCTCGACGCCTCGAAGATCATGGTCACCGGCGGCAGCTACGGCGGCTACATGACCCTCGCCGTGGCCACCACCTACAACGACCGCATCTGCTGTTCCCTGGACGTGGTGGGCATCTCGCACTTCACCACCTTCCTCGAGCGCACCGAGGCCTACCGCCGCGACCTCCGCCGCGCCGAGTACGGCGACGAGCGCGAGCCGGCCATGCGGGCGTTCTTCGACTCCATCGCCCCGCTGCACCGCGCCGACCGGATCAGCAGGCCGCTCTTCGTGGTGCAGGGCGCCAACGATCCCCGCGTGCCTCAGGCCGAGGCGGAGCAGATGGTGGCGGCCGTGAAGCGGAACAAGGGACCGGTCTGGTACCTGCTGGCCCGCGACGAGGGGCACGGCTTCCGCAAGAAGGCCAACCAGGACTACCAGTTCCTGGCCACCATCGCCTTCATGCGGCAGCACCTGCTGGGCGCGGCCACGCCGTGATCATCGAGTCCATCGTCACCACCCAGGCCTTCGACGGGGAGGTGAACCTCGCCCCGATGGGGGTGGAGTGGGGCGACGAGACCATCGTCATCAAGCCCTTCCTCGAGACCACCACCTTCCGGAACCTCGAGGCCACGCGCGCGGCCGTCGTGAACCTGACGGACGACGTGCTGCTCTTCGCGCAGGGCGCCATCGGCACGGCCACGGCAGCGGTGCGCCCGGCCGAGCGGGTGCGCGGCGTGATCCTCGCCGGCACCGCCGCCTGGCGCGAGGTGGAGGTGGTTTCCATTGACGCCACCCCGCCCCGCTCCCGCATCGTCACCCGGGTGGTGCACCGCGGCTCGGCGCGCGAGTTTCCCGGCTTCAACCGGGCCCGGCACGCCGTCCTCGAGGCGGCGATCCTGGCCACCCGCACCCACCTGATCCCGGCGCCGGAGCTCCAGGCCGACCTGGCCCGGCTCCGCATCATCGTCGACAAGACTGCCGGCCCCCGGGAACACGAGGCCATGACGCTGCTGGAACGATTCGTGGAGCAGAAGCTCGCGGGAGGCGCCGGATGACCACCGCCGACCTCCGCCCGATCCGCGTCACCGTGGAGGCCCCCGCGCGGCTCCACTTCGGCGTGCTCGACCTCCGCGGCCACCGCGGCCGGAGCTTCGGGGGGATCGGCGCCGCGGTCCCCACCCCCTGCGTCCGCCTCGAGGCCACCCCCGGCGACCGCCTGACGGCCGAGGGCCCCGACTCGGGCCGGGCGCTCGAGTTCGCCCGGCGCTACCTCGAGCACGAGCGGATCTCCGGCGGCGCCCATCTCCGCGTCCTCGCCGCCATCCCCGGCCACGCTGGGCTCGGCAGCGGCACCCAGCTGGCCCTCTCCGTGGGCCGCGCCCTGGCCGAGCTGCACGACCGCCCCTCCGACCCGCTGAGCCTGGCGCGCGCGGTCGGTCGCGGCAGGCGCTCCGCCATCGGGACGTGGACCTTCGCGCTGGGCGGGTTCATCCTCGAGGGGGGACGGCGGCCCGGGGACGATTCCATCGCCCCGCTCATCGCCCGGCTGCCGGTGCCGCCGGCGTGGCGCTGCGTCATCGCCATTCCCGAGGCGGAGCCGGGGCTTTCGGGCGCGGCGGAGGCCGAGGCGTTCCGGCAGCTGCCGCCGCCGGAGGAGCGGGAAGTGGAGCGGGTGGCCCACCTGGTGCTGATGCAGCTCCTCCCCGCCCTCGCCGACGGCGACCTCACCGCCTTCGGCTCGGCGCTCTCCGAGGTGCAGCGGATCACGGGCGGCTGGTTTGCGCAGGCGCAGGGCGGCGCCTTTGCCGCCGGGCCCACCCGCGCCCTGATCGGCCAGCTCGAGGCGTTCGGGGCGGCCGGCGTGGGCCAGAGCTCCTGGGGCCCCACCGTCTACGGCCTCGTCCCCCACGAGGACGCCGCCCGGGACATGGCCCAGCGGGTCCGGGCCTTCCTCGGCGGCCGGGGGACGGTCCTCACGTCGGGATTCGCCGAGCGGGGGGCCCTGGTGGACAGCGTCTGGCGGCAGCAGGGGGGGTGACCCCCTCCCCGGGCCGGGCCCGCCGGGCGGCCTGATTGACAGTCTATTCCTCGGCCCGTATAATCAGCCCTCGCATCTGACGGTGGGTTCCGGCCGGGAACCTCCGTTGAGTTGGGTGGTACTACCAGAGGTTCGGTAGGGCCGCAACAGCCGAGGGATCCCCACCCTCGGCCGATAACAAGCCCACAAGTTCCGTAGGTCTTCACATCATAGTCAGGTCCCGCCAGGGACCCTCTTTCGCATCGCCAGAGGTTGGGCATGGGAGCCGTGTCTTCCTGCTATCCCAGCACTTGGGCCTTGGTCGCGTCCCGTCCGGTGGCGCGGGGGCTCTGTGGCGTGCGGCATCCTGGGCAGGACTCGGCGGCCGTCACCATGATGCAGAATGGGACGCACGGTCGCTGGTGGTGGTACGGGACGGAGGACCGGGGCAGGTAACGCATGACGGTCGCGTGGCGGAGGGTTCGCCGGGCGGCCGTTCGGGTTTTGGGGAGGGGCAGGGATGCCCTCCTCGTCCGCCCGGGGAGTTTGAGGACCGCTCGCGAACGCCGGCGCGAGCGCCTGAGACGCCCCGCGCAGTCAGTAGCCCCCGTGGCTGCTGTCACCCTTCATCATGAGGTCATGCTATGAACCGTATTTCCCGCAGGATGTTGTCGGGCGGGCTCGTCGCGGGGCTGTCGCTCCTCGCGGTCGACGCCAACGCCCAGGCGCGCTCGGGCGCCTGGACGCGCAACGCCGCGGAGGGCGAGTGGCACATGCCCGGCCGCGACTACAGCCTCCAGCGCTTCAGCCCGCTGGCCCGGATCAACACGACCAACGTCGCCGGCCTGAAGGCGTCGTGGACGTTCTCGACCGGTACGCTCCGCGGGCACGAGGGCAACCCCCTCGTGATCGGCAACGTGATGTACGTGCACACGAGCTTCCCGAACATCGTGTACGCGCTCGACCTCTCCAAGGAAGGCGCGCCGCAGATCTGGAAGTACGTGCCCCAGCAGTCGCCGGACGCGATCCCGATCGCGTGCTGCGACCTGGTGAACCGCGGCACCGCGTACCACCCGAGCGGCAAGATCTACATCAACGCGCTGCAGGGCGACCTCATCGCGCTCGATGCCAAGACCGGCAAGGAGCTGTGGAAGGTCCGTCACCCGGAGCGGTCGGGCACCCAGGTCGAGGCCATCACCTACAAGGATGGCGCCACGATCACCGTGGCCCCGATCGTGATCAAGGACGTGGTCATCACCGGCATCTCGGGTGGTGAGTTCGGCGTCCGTGGCCGCGTGTCGGCGTTCGATGCCAACACCGGCAAGCACCTCTGGACCGGCTATTCGACCGGCCCGGACAGCGAGGTGCTCATCTCGGGTGATGCCAACAGCAACTACCCGAGCCACAAGGGCAAGGACCTCGGCGTCAGCACCTGGCAGGGCGACGAGTGGAAGAAGGGCGGCGGCACCACCTGGGGCTGGTACAGCTACGACCCCGAGCTGAACCTCTTCTACTACAACACCGGTAACCCCGGCTCCTGGAACCCCGACCAGCGTCCCGGCGACAACAAGTGGTCCATGACCATGTTCGCCCGGAACCCCGAGAACGGCCAGGTGAAGTGGGCGTACCAGATGACGCCGCACGACGAGTGGGACTACGACGGCGTCAACGAGAGCATCCTGTTCGAGAAGGGCGGCCAGAAGCTGCTGGCGCACTTCGACCGTAACGGCATCGCCTACACCGTGGACCGCACCAACGGCAAGGTGATCGTCGGCCGCGCCTACGGCCCCATCAACTGGGCCAAGGCCGACATCGACCTCACCACCGGCCTCCCGGTGCGTGACGCCCGCTACGGCACCACCTCGAAGAAGAACACCGAGGGCATCTGCCCCGCGGCGATCGGCTTCAAGGACCAGCAGCCGGCGGCGTACTCGCCGATCACCGGCCACTTCTACGTCCCCGCGAACCACATCTGCATGGACTACGAGGGCGTCGAGGTGAAGTACACCCGCGGTCAGCCGTACGTCGGCGCGATCGTGCGGATGTTCCCGGGCCCGGGCGGCCACCGCGGCCGCTTCTTCGCCTGGGATCCGATGGCGGGCAAGGTGGTCTGGGACAACCCGGAGAACCTGGCCGCGTACGGCGGCGCGCTCACCACGGCCGGCGGCCTGGTGTTCTACGGCACCATGGAGGGCTGGCTCAAGGCGCTCGACCAGCGCACCGGCAAGCTCCTGTGGAAGTTCAAGACCCCCTCGGGCATCATCGGCAACCCGATGACCTACACCCAGGCGGGCAAGCAGTACGTGGCGGTGCTCTCGGGCATCGGCGGCTGGGCCGGCATCGGCGTGGCCGCGGGCATCGGCGCTGAGGATCCGACCGCCGGTCTCGGCGCGCTCGGCGCCTTCGGCGACGCGGGCCAGTTCTCCACCCAGGGTGGCGTGCTGACCGTCTTCAGCCTCTAGGCAGTTCCCCGGCTCGCATGGGGGTGGCATCCCCACCCCTATGCGATGCCGGACCCTGAGCGTAGCTTGGCGGGGGGCGGGTCTCCGACCCGCCCCCCGTCATGTTCAGCAAGCCGTGCCGGCCGCGCCCCGGATGCCGCGGTGCCCGGCCTTCCACTCGGGATCACCGGACCGTGACCCGGGGTAGATTTAAGGATGACCGTCGTGCGATTTTCCGTCACCGTCCTCGCCGTGGCCTCGCTCGCGGCCCTGCCCCTCGCGGCGCAGCGGCCCGCCCCCATGCAGCCCGGCCTCCTCCGCGTCTGCGCGGATCCCGACAACCTCCCCTTCTCCAACGAGGCGGGTGAGGGTCTCGAGAACCGCATCGCGGAGCTGATGGCGAAGACCTGGGACTCGAAGCTCGAGTACGTCTGGTGGGCCGCGCCGAGGGGCATGATGCGGATGCTCAACGGCCGCTACTGCGACGTCACGCTCCAGATGCCGGTGCTCTCCGACATGGCCGGCGTCACCAGGCCGTACTACCGGACCAGTTACGTCATCATCCAGCGCAAGGATGCGCCCCATCGCGTCACGGGCCTCGACGACCCCGAGCTCAAGCGCCTCAAGATCGGCGTGCACCTCTTCTCGGCCGACGGCGAGAACACGCCCCCGGCCATGGCCCTCTCCCGGCATGGCGTGGTGGGGAACCTCGTCGGCTTCAGCACCACGTACACGGGCGGGCAGGCCCGCCCGGAAGACATCGTGAAGGCGGTGGCCGACAAGTCGATCGACCTCGCCATGGTCTGGGGCCCCATCGCCGGCTACTACGCCAAGCGGCTCGGCCTCGACCTCAGCTTCACGCCGATCGAGGACGATACTCTGACCCGGATGCCCTTCGCCTACAGCATGGGCATGGCCACGCGGCGCGCGGATCGCGCCTTCCGGGACAGTGTGCAGGCGTTCATCGACGCGCACCGCCCGGAGCTGCAGCGGATCCTGGAGGAGTACGGGATCCCCACCGTGCCCCTCCCCGCCGACTCGGCGCGGGGCGGCCCGGGTCGCTGACGGCCGTTTCGACCACCCACCCCCGACGCAGGCTGTCGTGGCGGGCTTTTATCACCCGAGGAAAGGACCTGGAGAAGCAATGACGACGTTGGTGATGCGCGTGCTCACGCGCGCGGCGCTGGTGGCGGGCTTGGCGCTCGTGTTCGGGGTGGGATCGGCGGCGGCGCAGGCGCGCGACCAGTATCACGTCGCGCCGAAGGACACGGTGGACGTGGACACCTACAACGGCTGGAAGCAGTACGAGCTCAACTGCTCCCGCTGCCACGGCGAGTACGGGGTGGGCAGTTCCTTTGCGCCGGCGCTCGTGGTCTCCCTCAAGCCCGACCAGACGATCCCCACCCAGGAAGCCTTCATCCAGGTGGTCTGCGCCGGCCGCCCCGACAAGGGGATGCCCTCCTGGTGCGCCCTCGGGCTGGAGATGGACAAGATCCAGAAGATCTACAGCTACCTGAAGGGCCGCGCCGACGGCAAGATCGGCATTGGCCGGCCCGCCGTGCGGAGCGACTCCTAACGTCCGTCACCCCCCACCGGCCGCCGTCGGCCTGGCCCCCAGGGCCCGGCTGCCGGCGGCCGGCGCCGTTTCCGGAGGTTCCATGCGTCTCCTGCTCGTGACCGCGCTCCTCGCCCTGCCGGGCCCCGTGCTGGCCCAGGACATGGGCGCCATGCCCATGGGGGCCCAGGGCGGGATGGCGGCGGCCCGCCCCCCCGCCGACTCGCTCCGGACGGCCGCCCAGGTCACCGCCTACCTTGCCACGGTGCCGCCCGGGAGCATCCCGGATCTCCGCGGGCTGCATCTCGACTCGCTCGACTTCCGCGGCGTGGACTTCCGGAAGGCCGACCTGACCGGCGCCACCCTGGCGGGCGCCCGGTTCGACGGCGCCGACCTGTTCAGCTGCGACCTCACCGACGCCGTGGCCCCCGGGGCCAGCTTCCTCAAGGCCAACCTCGACGGCATCACCCTCCGCCGGGCCCAGCTCCCGCGGGCCGTGCTCCGCGGGGCCAGCCTCTTTGCCACCATCCTCGAGGGGGTGGACCTGCGTGAGGCGGATCTCCGGGACACGCGTATCATAGGGTACCTCCGGAAGGCCAACCTGGCCGGAGCCCGGCTCGACGGCGCCAACATCGGCGCCGATCCCGGCAACCAGTCCATGGGCGTCATGCGGGCCCAGTTCACCAGTGCGGACCTGACGGGCGCGAGCCTCGCCGGCGCCAACCTCTACAAGGCGGACTTCTCCTACGCCGTGCTCCGGGGCGCCGACTTGAGCCACGCCGACCTCCGGAACAGCGACCTGGTGCAGGCCGACTTCACCGAGGCCACCCTCACCGGCGCCAGGCTGGCGCTGGCCGACGTGAGCGGCGCCGTCTTCACCCGCGCCGTGGGCATCACCACCATCCAGGGACTCGACCAGGCGCGTCGCCGCGCCGAGGCCATCTTCTAGCCCTTCACCCCCCCATCGCCATGCGCACTCGCCTTGCCCCCGTCCTGCTCCTCGCCACCCTGGCCTGCGCGCCCAAGGCGGGGGAGAAGCCCGCCGAGGCCGTCACCGGCCCGGGCGGCGACCTCGTGTACGTCACCAACGAGGACAGCCGCGACCTGACCATCATCGACGCGTCCACCGACAGCGTCATCGCCACGATCTTCGTGGGCACCCGCCCGCGCGGCGTGAAGGTGAGCCCCGACGGCAAGACCGTCTACGTGGCGCTCTCCGGCAGTCCCAAGTGCCCGCCCTCCATGCCCGACGAGGAGTGCGAGAAGCTCCCGGTGGACAAGAGCCTCGACGGCATCGCCGTGGTGGACGTGGCCACCATGAAGACCATCAAGACCATCCCGGGCGGCAGCGACCCGGAGGCGTTCGACGTGAGTCCGGACGGCATGAAGCTCTTCATCTCCAACGAGGATGCGGACAGCGCCACCATCGTGGACGTGGCCAGCGGCACGCCCGTGGCCAACGTCAAGGTGGGCGACGAACCCGAAGGCGTCACCCTGGCGCCCGACGGCAAGACCGTCTGGGTCACGGGCGAGACCGACCACGACATCACGGGCGTCGACGTGGCGACGGGCCAGGTGGTCGGCAGCATCGACACCGAGGGCAAGCGGCCGCGCGGCATCGGCTTCCTCCCCGACGGGAGCCGGGCCTACGTCACCAACGAGATCAGCGGCACCGTCTCGGTCATCGACATGGGCACGCGGAAGGTGCTGAAGCAGGTGGCCTTCGGCGAGGAGGCGCGCCCCATGGGCATCGCGGTGCAACCCGACGGCAAGCGCATCTTCATTTCCCTGGGCCGCGGCAAGGGGGTGGCCGTCCTCGACCCCGCCACCGACTCCGTCACCGCCACCGTCGAGGTGGGCACCCGCCCCTGGGGCATCGCCCTCTCCCGCGACGGCACGAAGCTCTACACCGCCAACGGGCCCGGCAACGACGTCTCGGTGGTCAGCACCGCCACCATGACGGTCATCAAGCGCATTCCCGCGGGTTCCATCCCGTGGGGCGTTGCCGTGGGGCCGCGGCCGGGTGGGCTAGGCGCTTAGGTTCACCGCGGAGGCGCGGAGGCGCAGAGCGCCGCAGAGGACCTGCGCTCGGAGGTGGGGGAGTTCCCCAAGGCGAGCGCGGAAGAGTTCTGGTGGTCTGGCAGCACGGGTGGGGAATGCTGCCGGACCCGGACAGACCCCCACAACAATCGAGCGGGGCTCGTCCTGAGACGAGCCCCGCTTTGTCCGTGCAGTTCCTCTGCGGCCCTCTGGGCCTCCGCGCCTCCGCGGTGAAAAGAGCGCCGAGCCGACCCCTACGAGAGCGGCCGCCAGGTGAACACCGACCCCGGCCACCGCCACGCGATCCAGCCGTCGAGCCCCCACGCCTTCCCCGCGCGCGCCAGGAAGAGGGTGATGGCCGTGCAGATGAGCAGGTAGTGGAAGCCCTGCGCCGACGGCGACATGTGCCAGGTGGCGAGCGCGTACATGCAGCTCAGGTAGAGCGCGCCGAGCGCGCCGAGGCCCGCGAAGAGGCCGAAGACCAGCGAGATCCCCACCAGCGCCTCCCCCCACGCCGTGAGGCTGGCGAAGAGCGGGACGTTGGCCAGCACGTTGGCCTCGACGAACGCCTTGTACCAGGTGATCGGGTTCTCGGCCATCTGCTTCATCACGATGTTCGGCATCGTGTCGATCCAGCGCTGCTGCACCTGCAGGAACGGGATGAATCCCGCCAGCAGCGTGAACTCGAGCTTGGTCCAGAGCGCCTTGAAGAACCAGAACCCGTACGCCATGCGCAGCGCGGCGAGCCAGCGGCTCGGGTGCGACATGTCGACGGGAGTGGGCGTGGCGGGTGTGGTCATCGCACCGGAGGAAGGGGTGGGCGAGAAGCTACCGCGCGGGCCCCGCGGGCGATAGAGCCAGCCCGGTGGCCACCGCCACGAACGTCCACGTGTCGGCCAGCTCCTCCCGGGCCTTGGACACCGGCTTGCCCGCGCCGTGCCCGGCGTCCACCTCGAGCCGGAGGAGCACCGGGTGCGGGGACGCCGTGGCCGCCTGCAGCCGCGCGGCCATCTTCCGCGCGTGCAGCGGATCCACCCGCGTGTCGCCCGCCGCGGTGGCCAGGAGCACGGCGGGATAGGCCACGCCGTCCCGCACGTGGTGATATGGGGAATACGCGCGGAGCCAGCGGAACGCCACCGCGTCGTCCGGGTCGCCATACTCCGGGATCCAGAGCCGCGCGATGCGGAACCGGTGATAGCGCAGCATGTCGAGCAGCGGCACCTGGATCACCACCGCGCGGAACAGCTCCGGCCGCTGGGTGAGCACCGCGCCCATCAGCAGCCCGCCGTTGGAACCCCCGGCGAGCGCCAGGTGCGCGGGGCTCGTGTACCTCTCGCGGATGAGCCACTCCGCGGCGGCGATGCAGTCATCGAAGGTGTTCTGCTTCCGCGCGAGCATCCCCGCCTGGTGCCACGCCTCGCCGTACTCCCCGCCGCCCCGGAGGTGCGGGATGGCCAGCACCCCGCCACGCTCGAGCCAGAAGAGCCACGCGCGCGAGAACTGCGGTGTCAGGCTGATGTTGAAGCCGCCGTAGCCGGTGAGGTAGGTGGGAGCCGTGCCGTCGCGCACCAGGTCCCGCCGGTGCACCAGGAACATGCTGACCGGCGTGTCGTCCCTGCTCCGGACCATCACCTGGTCCACCTGGTATCGCTCCGGCGCCACCTGCGCCTCGACCCGCGCCCAGCAAGTGGCCTCGCCATCCGGCAGCTCCACGCCATACAGGCTCGGAGGCACCGTGTAGGACGCAAACCCATAGACCAGCGCATCGGAGGTGGGGCTCCCCACCCCATCACGCTGCCGAGGGCCGGCAGCGGCAGCTCCCGCACGGCCCCGCCCGCCCTCGGCACCACCCGGAGCCGGCTCGATGCCCGCTCCACATAGGAGAGCGCCACGTGCCCGCGCGTGAGCCGGAAGCCGTCGAGCACCGCGTCCGCGCGCGGCGGCACCAGCTCCTCCCAGGCCGCGAGCGCCGGCGCCGCGGCCGGGGCCCGGTAGAGCGCGTACTGCGGCGAGCGGTGGTTGCTCCGCACGTACAGGACGCCGTCCTCCACCTCCGCGTCGAAGGCGTGCGGCAGGCCCTGCACCACCGGCTCGAGCCCGCCGCGCCCGTGCCGGTCCTCGAGCCAGAGGTCCACCTGGTCGAAGGTGCGCGCCACGGTCACCAGCAGCCAGCGCCCGTCACCCGACAGCTTCACGCCGGGCCAGTGCTCCTTCTGCGCCGGCTGGAAGACGAGGCGATCCCCGGCGGCGTCGGCGCCGAGCGGGTGGAACCAGATGGCGCGGTGATACTGCCGCTCCGCGTCGGGCACGGTGCCGGGCCGGGGATAGCGCGCGTAGTAGAACCCGCTCCCATCGGGGAGCCAGGCGAGCGCGGTGGCGCGGGTGCCGGGGATGACCTCGCCGAAACCGGCGCCGGTGGCGACGTCCAGGAGGTGGAGGGTGCTCTCCTCGGTGCCGCCCCGCGAGAGGCCGTAGGCGAGGAGGCGGCCGTCCGGGCTCGGGAAGAACCAGTCGAGGGCGGTGGTGCCCCGCGCGTCGAGCGCGTTGGGGTCGAGCAGCACCCGGTCGGCGCCGCCGATCCCGTCGCGCACCAGCAGCACCGGCTGGTCCTGCGCCCCCTCCCGGCGCTGGTGGAAGAACCGCCCCCCCGCCATGGCCGGCGCGCCGAGCGCCCCGATGGCCAGGAGCTCGCCGAGCCGCGCGTGCACCACGGCGCGCCCCGGCTGCGCCGCCATCCACTCGGCGGTGTGCGCGTTCTGCGCCTCGGTCCACGCCCGCACCTCGGCGCCGTCCCCCTCCTCGAGCCAGCGATAGGGATCGGCGACGGGCTCGCCGTGGAGGACGTCGCTGACGGGGGCAACGCGGGTGGGAGGGGGACGCCTCAATCGCCGAGGACGATGCCGAGCTCGCGGGCGGTCTTCACCGTGTCGGAGTCGAGCGGCACGTGCTTGCTCTTCCCCGTCACCTCGTTGAGCGGCACGCGGGTGAGGTGCGGCGGGTTGAAGCCGATCATCATGCCGAAGTCCCGGTCGGCCACGGCGCGGACGGCGGCGGCGCCGAAGCGGAGGCCCAGCAGCCGGTCGAACGTCGTGGGCGAGCCGCCGCGCTGCAGGTGGCCCAGCACCAGCGAGCGGGTCTCCTTGCCGGTGCGCTCGGTGATGGCCTTGGCCACGAGCGAGCCCACGCCGCCCAGCCGGTCCACCGTGCCCGCGGCGCGCCGCTCGATCAGCTGCACCTCGCCGCCGATGGGCTTGGCGCCCTCGCCCACCACCACCATGGTGAAGTGGCGGCCCAGCCGCTCCCGCTGGCGCACCTTCTCGCACACCTTCTCGATGTCGAAGGCGATCTCGGGGATGAGGATCACGTCGGCGCTGGCGGCGATGCCGCTGTGCAAGGCAATCCAGCCGGCGTCCCGGCCCATCAGCTCCACGACCATGACCCGCTCGTGGCTCTCGGTGGTGGAGTGCAGCTTGTCGATGGCCTCGGTGGCCGTGCTCACCGCCGTGTCGAAGCCGAAGGTGGACAGCGTGCCCACCACGTCGTTGTCGATGGTCTTGGGCACGCCCACCACGGGGATGCCCTTGGTGTAGAGGTCGTAGCCGATCTTGAGGCTGCCGTCGCCGCCGATGGTGATCAGGGCGTCGAAGCCGCTCGCGTGGAACGCCGCCACCAGGTCGTCGGAGCGGTCGATCTCCGTCTGCGTCCCGTCCGGGTTGTTGACGATCCAGCGGAACGGGTTCCCCTTGTTGGTGGTGCCGAGGATGGTGCCGCCCAGGTGGGTGATGCCCCGGACCTTCTCCGGCGTCAGCGTCATCACGCCGTCCTCGCCCAGCAGGCCGTGGAAGCCCCGGCGGATGCCGTAGGTCTGCCAGCCGCGGGTGTGCGCGGAGAGCACGATGGCGCGGATCACCGCGTTGAGGCCGGGGGCGTCGCCGCCGCCCGTGGAGATCGCAATCCGCATCAGGGCCTGTCGTGGACTGTAGGGGCCGGACATATCCGGCCCCTACGGGAGGACGCCGGGGGGACGGCGCGGAATCAGCTAGCCGGCGTGGCCGCGGAGGATCTCCACGATCTCGCCCGGGCGCGCGTGCCGCCCGAGGGCTTTCTTCGAGAAGACCAGCCGGTCGTCGACGGTCACCTCGAAGCGCCCGCCCGAGGACGGCTGCAGCTCCACCGTCACCCCGGGAAATGCCTGCCTGAGCTCAGCCGCCAGACCGGCGGCTCGGGGCTCGTAGTTTCAGACGACGCAGTATTCGATGATGGCGCGCATGGGTCGGGATTAGGGTTGGCGGGAAGTTAATGACGTAGGGGAGAGGCCGGGATGGGCCCCCGGTAACGTCCCCGCCGCACCCGCCCGGCGGAGCCCCGTCCGGGGCCTTGCGGGGGGCCCCGGCGGGGGGCAGGTTGCACCCATGCGTACCCCCCGCCCCCTCGTCCTGGCCTGCCTCACGCTCCTGGCCGCCACCCCGCTCCTCGCCCAGCGGCACTACCGCCTGGAACTCGGCGCCGGCGGCGCCTACAACCTGTTCGACAGCAAGACCGACTTGAAGGGCGCCGTGGGCGGCTTCGTAAGCTGGGCTACTGGGTGGCGGGGCCGCTCAGCCTCGAGGTCGAGGGGTCGTTCTCGAGCCCCACCACCGACACGCCGCTCGACGAGACCGTGAAGGTCTCCACCATCGGCGGCTGGGCCGTGGCCAACTTCCCCATCGGCGCCACCGGCAGCACGCACCTCTTCCTCAAGGGCGGCTACGGCCACATCAGCTACGGCACCTGCCCCACCGTCTCCATCCCCGGCTCCGGCCCCTGCGGCGGCGCCGACGTGGTGCAGGGCGGTGCCGGCATGCGCATCGCGCTCACGCCCACGGTGCTGCTCCGCTACGAGGGCACCTTCAACCGCAGCACCACCACGCTCAAGTTCTCCAACATCGCCCTCCAGGCCGGCGTCTCCCTGATGCTCGGCAGCCGCCGCATCGTGGACAGCGACCAGGACGGCGTCATCGACAGCAAGGACCGCTGCGCCGCCACCAAGCTCGGCTCCCTGGTGGACCAGCGCGGCTGCCCCACCGACCGCGACAACGACGGCGTCCCGGACGGCCTGGACCGCTGCCCCAATTCCTACACCGGCGCCACCGTGGACGCGGCGGGCTGCACCAGCGACAGCGACGACGACGGCTACCTCGACGGCCTGGACCAGTGCCCCGACACACCCAAGGGCGCCCTGGTGGACGGCCGGGGCTGCCCCTCGGACAGCGACGGCGACAAGGTGTTCGACGGCCTCGACCGGTGCCCCGATACCCCGGCCGGCGCCACCGTGGACCAGCTGGGCTGCCCCGGCGACCAGGACAACGACCGGGTCCTCGACGGCCTCGACCAGTGCCCCGATACCCCGGCCGGCGCCCAGGTGGACCCCCAGGGCTGCCCCACCGCCCCGCCGGCTGACACCGCCCGGGCCGCCCCGGCCGAGCGCGCCTTCGTGATCCCGGGTGCGGTCTGGCAGTTCCGGGGCGCCGACCTGGGGCCCGAGGCCCTGCCGGCCCTCGACTCCATCGTGGCCCTGCTCAAGGCCGACCCCACCCTGGTGGCCGAGGTGAACGGCTTCGCCCACGACCGGCTGGTGCCCGCCGACAACACCCGGCTCTCCCAGCGCCGGGCCGAGGTGGTGCGGGCCTATTTCATCAGCCAGGGAATCCCGGTGAGCCGGGTCACCGCCGTCGGCCGGGGGTCGGAGCCGCTGCTGGTGGACGACACGACCGACGAGGCGCGGACCACCAACCGGCGCATCGAGATCCGCGTCACCAAATCGCCGTAACGCGTGACGGACGTCGCCCGTGGAAGGGGCCGTGATGCGCGCAGTCCGTAGGGGCCGACAATAGTCGGCCCTTACGTACGTGGGGGGGGAGACGTCAGGCGGGGAAAGGGACGGGGCCTCGCGTTAGACGCTGTCCGGAATCAAGACGATCCCTGTGCACGGCTTTTGCCTTGGAGGGAGGACGTGGGGGGCCAACCCCCGTCGTCGTCCGGGTTTCCAGGGGATTTCGCCGTGCGTCACGCCATTGTTGCCGCGTTGAGCCTGACCGTCGCCGCACCCGCCGCTTCCCAGCAGGCGATGTGGGGCGACGAGCTCGCCCCCCTGCCCCAGCTGGAGCAGCTGATTTCCGCCAGCTCCATTCCGGTCCAGCTCTCCTGGCCCGCCCCCCCGCTCCGCCCCGCCCCGGACAGCGTCCGGGCCCTGTACGTCAACGCCTGGGCGTTCGGCGGGAAGCGGTTCTGGGACCTGGTCCGCCTGGCCGACTCCACCGAGATCAATAGCCTGGTCATCGACGTCAAGGACGACACCGGCTTCCTGACCTATCGCTCCCGGGTGCCCACGGCCATCGGCATCGGCGCCAACGGCCAGCTCCGGGCGCCCGACGCGGCCCAGCGGCTGGCGGTGCTCCACGCCCATGGCATCCATCCCATTGCCCGGATCGTGGTGGCCAAGGACCCGCTGCTGGCCCGCATGAAGCCGACCTGGGCCATCAAGGACGCCAACGGCGGCCTCTGGCACGACCGCCTCAACTTTGCCTGGGTGGACGCCTTCAACGACTCGGTCTGGGTGTACGCCGCCCAGCTCGCGGAGGAGGCGGTGCAGCTCGGCTTCAGCGAGGTGCAGTTCGACTACGTGCGCTTCCCCGACGAGCCCAGGTCCAAGATGGCCACCGCCCGCTTCCAGTCCCGCCGTCCCGGCGAGTCGGTGCGCGACGGCGTGGCCCGCAACCTCCAGCTCCTCCGCGAGCGGGTGAAGCCGCTCAAGGTGCCCTTCACCATCGACGTCTTCGGCATGACCACCTACGCCTCGGGCGACATGGGCATCGGCCAGATCTGGGAAGACCTGGTGAGCGTGGCCGACGTGGTCCTGCCGATGGTGTACCCGAGCCACTACTACGGCGGCATCTACGGCGCGCGGCATCCCAACAGCGAGCCCTACAAGGTGGTGAAGGCCGCGCTCGCCGACGGCCAGCGCCGCTCCACCGAGCTCGGCAACCCCACGGCCGAGATCCGGCCGTACCTGCAGGCCTTCACGCTGGGCCAGCCACGCTACACCCCGGAGCACGTCCGCGAGCAGATCCGCGCCGCCGGCGACCTGGGCATCGGCAGCTACGTCCTCTGGAATCCCCGCTCCGCCTACGACCCCCGCATCTTCACGACGCCCACCACCCAACTTGGGCGCAAGCCGAGCGGCGGGAGCGGGCATCACGTGACGCCGGAGCTCGAGGCGGTGCGGCGGTAGGGTTGTTGAAGGGTTGGGCTTCGGCGCTTTGGTTCACCGCAGAGGCGCGGAGGCGCGGAGGGCCGCAGAGGAACTGCGCTGGATGGCGGGCTCACCGCGAGGTGAGCGCGCTGTGAGTTGCGGGTGGTGGGTCCGGGTTGGCGACTGGTGCCAAACCCGATCTCGGACATCCACCTCGAAAACTGGCTGACCCCGGTGTTGGCACGGTGCCACCATCCTCGAGCGCCGCTCCTCTGCGAACCTCCGCGCCTCCGCGCCTCTGCGGTGAACCAGAGCGCCGAAGCCCCACCCCACGCCCGTCTCGACTAGCTTCCATCCATGCCGAGGCTCGCCGCCACCCTGCTCCTCCTCCCCACGCTCGCCACCGCCCAGGCCATCGCCCCGCGGCCGGTGGACGCGGTGCGGACGGGCGCGTTCCAGGATCCGCGCCTCACGGAGAGCTCGGGCGTGGCGAAGAGCAGCACCTTCCCGGGCGTGCTCTACACCATCAACGACTCCGGCAACAAGCCCGAGATCTTCGCCACCGACAGCTCGGGGCGGCCGCTCGGGACGTGGTTCATCCCCGGGATCCGGAACCGCGACTGGGAAGCCATCTCCGTCGGCCCCTGTCCCGCCGGCTCGTGCATCTACCTCGGCGACACCGGCGACAACACCGAGCGGAAGCGCACCGTCACCATCTACCGCCTGACGGAGCCCCGCCGCTTCGAGCGCTTCCGCGGCGCCGACGACCCCACCCCGCTCGGCCTCGACTCCATCGAGGTCCAGTACCCCGGCGGCGGCCAGGACGTCGAGGCGCTGTGGGTGGATGCCGGCGGGACGCTCTTCCTGGTGACCAAGGGCCGGAGCCACGGCGTCCGGCTCCTGCGCGTGACCTGGGACGGGCGCCCCGATGAGGCGCGCGTGGCCAGGCTGGTGCAGGTGCTCCCCATCACGCCCGACGAATCCCTGGGCCGCTGGGTCACCGACGCCGCGCTCGCGCCGGGCGGCACCCGGGTGGCCATCCGCACCTACACCGAGCTCTACCTCTTCCCCGTCCTCGGCGCCGGCCGCCTCGGCACGCCGGTGGTGTGCAACGTCGCCGGCCTCGAGCCCCAGGGCGAGGGCGTCACCTGGCTCGACGCGCAGCGCCTGCTCCTCACCAGCGAGTCCGGCGGCGGCCGCCGCCCCGGCCCCATCCACGTGGTGCGCTGCGGTGCCTGACACGGCGCCGGCCCCGCTCCTGCCCCGCCCGGCCCGCCGCGCGCTCGTGGCCGCCGTGGCGGTGGGCCTCCTCTGGGTGGGGATCGGCCAGCCGCACCGGGCGCGGGCGCCCTACCGGGCCGAGCAGGTGACGGTCGCCGGCGTCGGGACGCGCCTCCTCCGCGCCGGGCAGCGGGGACACGACGCTCCTGTTCCTGCACGGCTACGGCGAGTCGCTCCTCTCCTGGCGGCTGGTGCTGGACCGCTTCCCGCGGCACTACCGCGTGGTGGCCGTGGACCTGCCCGGCTTCGGCCTGGCCGACAAGCCGGACACCACCTACGACGTGGCCTTCTACCGGGGCTGGCTGTCGGAGCTGCTGGGGCGGGAGACGCGGGGCCCGGTGGTGGTGGTGGGGCACTCGATGGGGGGCCAGCTGGCGGCGCAGCTGGCGCTGGATCACCCGGCGCGGGTGGTGGCGGCCATCCTCCTCGATCCCGCCGGCCTCGGGATCAACGCCCTGCTCACCGACACCAGCGGGCTCGCCTCACCGGCCACGGCGTGGGTGGCCACGGCCATCGCCTTCGTGCTGCCGGTGCACGACACGGCGTGGCTGGCGGAGACCGGCGAGCGGGTGGCGTACTCGCCCGCCAACGACACCCTGGCCACGCAGGCGGCCCGGCGGGTGCTCTCGGCCTTCGACTTCGGCGCCCTCGGCGACCAGCTGGGCCGGCTCCGCCAGCCCGTGCTCCTGCTGTGGGGCCGGCACGACCCCACCATCCCCCTGGCTCTCGGGGACAGCATGGCGCGGGCGCTCCCCTGCCGGCGCTACCTGGTGCTCCCCACGCTGCACCGGCCGCAGCAGACCCTGCCTGACACGGTGGCCGCCGCCATGCTCGCCTTCCTGCGGGCACCCGGCTGCGACTCCCTCCCCTAGGCCTCCACCGCCTCGGCCCAGACGTCCGGCAGCCGCAGGAAGATCCGGCCGAGCGTCGGGTCAAACTGCTTCCCCACCAGCGCCGCGATCTCGTCCCACACCTTCTCGATGGGCCACGCCGGCCGGTAAGGGCGGTTGTGAGTCAGCGCGTCGAAGACGTCCGCCAGCGCCACCACGCGCGCCGCCAGCGGGATCTTCTCGCCGGCCAGGTGCTCGGGGTAGCCGCGCCCGTCCCAGCGCTCGTGGTGGCTCCGGGCAATCTCCTCGGCCAGGAGCACCAGTGGCGTGGCCCCGTGATCCAGGATCCGGGCGCCGATGGTGGTATGAGACTGCATCACCACCCGCTCGTCGTCGTCCAGCCAGCCGGGCTTGAGCAGGATCCGGTCGGGGATGCCCACCTTGCCCACGTCGTGCAGCGGGGCCGCGCGGCGGATCAGGGTGGACTCCCCCTCGGTGAGCCCCGCCGCCCGGGCCAGCCGCTCGGCCAGCCCCGCCACGCGGTGCACGTGCGAGCCGGTGTCGTCGTCGCGGAACTCCGCCGCGCTCGCCAGCCGCTCCAGCACCTCGAACTGCGATGCCTCGAACTGCCGCGTCCGCTGGTGCACCAGCTCCTCGAGCACGGTGTTCTGGGTGGCCAGCGCGGTGTGGAGCATCCGCATCTCGAGCAGGTTGCCGATGCGGAGCAGCACCTCCACCGAGTCGAGCGGCTTGACCAGGAAGTCGCGCGCGCCGCAGGCCAGGGCGTGTTCCCGCACCGCGCGCGCGCCGTCGCCCGTCAGCATCACCACCGGCAGGCAGCGCTCGCCGTGGAGCAGCGGCTCGAGGGCGTCGAGGACGCCGAAGCCGTCGAGCTTCGGCATGTGCAGGTCGAGCAGGATCAGGTCGGGATCGTAGTCGGCCACCAGCCGGGCCACGCCCGGGGCATCGCCGGTGGTGCGGATGGCCCGGTAGCCGGCGTGGCGGAGGATACGCTCGAAGAGGCGCAGGTTGGCGGGCTCGTCGTCCACCACCAGCAGGCGGGCGTCGGGGTAGCGCGCGCGCCCCGGCCAGCGCCCCCGCTCGGCGACGGCGGGCGTGAACGCGGGCCCCGGGGGGTCCGGCGGGCAGGGCATCCTTCGGGGAGGATCGGGATCCATCAGCGGCACCCGGTCATGCCCCACCATACCGCCCGGGGCGCCACCGCGATATCAGCATTGTCTGACAGGCGCGTGCCTGACAGGTGGGCAGGGGATGATCCCCGGTCAGGTGATCAGCCGCTGTTGCAGCGCGAACCGCACCAGTTCGGCATTGGTGCTGAGGCCGAGCTTGCGGAGCAGGCGCAGCCGGTAGGTGCTGACGGTCTTCGGGCTCAGCACCAGGGCCCGGGCGATCTGGGTGATGCCGGCGCCCGCGGCCAGGTGGAGCAGGATCTGCATCTCGCGGGTCGAGAGGTGGAAGAGTCGCCGCCACTCCTCGGAGCCCGGCGTCACCTCATGCGCGTGGGCAGTGGCGTGGCCGTTCCCGCTCACGTACAGGGCGCCGCCGAGCACCTTGGCGATGGCGGCCTCCAGCTCCGCCGCGGGCCAGTGCTTGCACAGGTACCCCGCCGCCCCGGCCCGCAGCGCCCGCTCCGCGTAGAGCGACTCCGGGTGCATGCTCACCACCAGGATCTTGAGCGCGGGGTGACGGGGCCGGAGTGCGGCCATCAGCTCGGGGAAGCCCGGGCCCGGCATCGAGATGTCGAGCAGCAGCAGGTCCACCTCGGTGCGGGCCAGGTCCTCGAGGACCACCTGCCCGTCGCCCCCCTCCCCCACCACCCGGTAGCCGGGGTGGCGGTGCAGCACGGTGGCGATGGCCTCGCGCACGAGGGCGTGGTCATCGGCGAGGTAGATGCGGACGGGGGGCGTCATGTGGCCGGAAACCGGCGGGCGGACGGCAGGGGGGCCATGGCGGCGGGATGGGGCTGGGGGCATGCGATCGGCTGCCCCGGCCTGGGCCGCGATCCCCGCCCCGACCCCGGCGCCGCGGCTGTAGGAAAAGCCCTACCCCCTCCCTCGGCCGGGCGCGGCGGGGAGACGCAAGGCGGGCCACCACGCGGGACGTGGAGCTGCCGGTCATGAAGCTGACGGGATGCGCTGGCGATGCAGATACGTTAGACGGTGGAAAGCCGACGTCAAGGGGCGGGTTTTGGGGAAGAGGGGCGGGGGCCTGAACTGGGGCGGGAATGAGGGGCCCCATCCCTCGGGCCGGCTGGGTGGCGAGGGGGATGTCCTCGGGCCACTCCAGCAGATGGAGCTGGCCGAAATGCGCAGCGTACGAGGTGTCGGGGCAGGCCGTGGAGAGACCGCAGGACGGGGAGGGCGAGCCTTGAAGTCGGTGGTGCGAGACACCCTCACCGCATCCCATACCCCCGCGCCATCCCCGTCGCCACGAAGAGCACGAGCAGCACCAGCCACGCCTGCACCCGGCTGAGCCGCACCCAGCGCGGGCCGCGCGAGAGGTCCGGCGCGCCGCCCCGCTGCTGCACGATCCGCCAGCGGATCAGGTCCACCATCTGCGGCAGCTCGAGCAGCAGGATGAGCACCAGGCAGGCCACCTTCACCCAGAACAGCGTGTTGGCCCAGTAATACGCCGTGGGCTTCTCGGTGCCGAGGAAGAGCCGCGCCAGGCCGGTGCCGAGCCAGAGCAGGCTCGCCACGCCCCACCAGTTGTCGGCGAGGAGCGTGCGGCGGACGTAATTGGGTTGCGGCAGGCCCTCCATGGCGCGGGCCCGCGCCCAGATGGCGCCGTAGCCCAGGGCCAGGGCCAGCAGGTGGAAGGCGGCGAGGAGCCAGCGGAGCATGCGGGGAAACTAGGCCGGCCCTTCCCCCTGTGCGAGCCTAGCGGCGGCCCGCCCCGCCGACCGGATCCCTGGGCGGCCCGCCGCACGCTGGATGGGGTCAGATTGCGAGCAACCCAACTCCGGCTCCCATGCGACCCTCCCTTCGACTCGTCGCCTTCCTCCTCACTGCCCCCCTCGCCCTCGGGGCGCAGGCGCTGACGCCCGCCACGCGGCTGGCGCGGGCGGTGGATGCGCAGGGCTATCGCGCCCACCTCGAGTTCCTGGCCAGCGACCTCCTCGAGGGCCGCGGCACCGGCACCCGCGGGGGCGCGCTGGCCGCCGCGTACATCGCCACCCAGTTCCAGCGCCTGGGCCTGGCACCCGCCGGCGACAGCGGCACCTACTACCATCGCGTGCCGATCATCGCCCTGACGCCGGAGCCCACCCTCAAGGTCACCGGCCCGGCCCCGCGCACCCTCGGCTACCGCGACGACTACGTGCTCTGGTCCATGCGGAACGACCCCCAGGTGAACCTGGCGGGCGGCGCCGTCTTTGCCGGCTACGGCATCGTGGCGCCCGAGGCGGAGTGGAACGACTACGCCGGGCTCGACGTGAAGGGGAAGGTGGTCTTCGTCCTGGTGAACGACCCGGGCCTCTACGACGAGTCGCTCTTCAGGGGCAAGATCCTCACCTACTACGGCCGCTGGACCTACAAGATCGAGGAGGCGCAGCGCCAGGGCGCCGCCGGGATCGTGCTCATCCACACCACCGAGAGCGCCACCTACCCGTGGACCACGGTGACGGGCTCCTGGACCGGTGAGCAGGTGCGGCTCGAGCAGCCGGCCAGCTCGCTCGTCATCGCCGGCTGGATGAAGGACGGCTCGGCCGAGGCGGTCTTCAAGGCGGCGGGCGTGGACCTCAGGGCGCTGATGCAGGCGGCGGGGAAGCGCGGCTTCACGGGCGTGACGCTCCCCTTCGGCCTCGAGGCCTCGGTGAAGAGCACCCTCCGCCGCTCGGTGACCTACAACGTGCTCGGCCGCCTCCCGGGCCGCGGGCGCCTGGCCGAGGAGGCGGTGCTGATCGACGGACACTACGACCACTTCGGCATCCGCACCCCCGTGAACGGGGACTCGATCTACAACGGCGCCGAGGACAACGCGTCGGGCACGGCGGCGGTGCTGGCGATGGCGGATGCGTTCGTGAAGAGCGGGGTGCAGCCGCTCCGGTCCATCGTGTTCATGGGCGTGGCGGCGGAGGAGAGCGGGCTCATCGGCTCGCAGGCGTACGCGGCCAATCCCACCATTCCGCTCAAGCACATCGCCGCGATGCTCAACGTGGACGTGATGAACCTCTACGGCCGCACCCGCACCATCTCCGCCCTGGGCCTCGACCAGTCGTCACTCGGCGAGGTCTTCACCACGGCGGCGGCGGCGGAGGGATTGCGGGTGACGGTGGACTCGAGCGCGCTGCTCCGCGGGTCGTTCTTCCGCTCCGACCACTTCTCGCTGGTGCGCGTGGGCGTGCCCGCGCTCTCGGTGGAGCGCGGCGACGACTTCGTGGGCAAGCCGGCCGGCTGGGGCGAGGAGCAGGGGAAGGCGTACAACGAGACGCGCTACCACCAGCCGCAGGACGAGATCCTGCCCTGGTTCTCGATGGATGGCGTGGTGCAGCAGATGAAGGTGGTGCTGCGCACGGCCATCGCGGTGGCCAACGCGCCGGGGCAGCCGACGTGGAAGGACGGGTCCGAATTCAAGGCAGCGGGGGAGGCCCGGCTCCGCTGACGGGAGGAAGTGTCAGGGAACGAGCGGGCCGGAGCGGTGCTCCGGCCCGCTCGTCATTTCCGGTTGGCGTCTGTCGCGCGGTCCGTAGGCGTGGGCCAGCAGTGAGCCGCTGTCGTCGTGCAAGTCTTTCCTGGGTAAGCGGTTATGGGTCACCATAGCGGAACGCCCCCGCCCCAAGTATTTTTGCGCCGCTTTTCCCCAGCCAATATCTCTCCAGTAGGGGGCGGCCCTGGATACCCCGAATACGTACCGAATCCCGGTCGGCTGGTTGCTCGCGCACGGTGGCGAGACCATCCGGTACCGGACCTTCGCCGAGCTGGCCCCCACGGGGACCATCGCGGCGGAGACGCTGGCGCAGGCCCGTGCCGCCATCGAGGCCGGCAAGGCGGCGCAGGCCGTCATCAAGAAGCAGAAGGACACCGGCACCTGGGGCGGCAACCTCCTTGGCGTCACCCCCTCCGCAGCCCAGGGGATCAAGGACGTCGGCACCATCCCGCAGTACCGGCGGCTGGTGCAGCTGGCGCTGCCCGCCCAGGCGCGCCCCTTCAAGCTCGCCGACCGGGTGCTCTACCGGCTGCTCTCGCGGGACGAGGATCCGGCGCTGCTGTTCGAGTTCCAGAAGGCCGCCAAGGGCGACGAGGCCTACACCCTCTGGGCCCGCACCCTGGTCCGGGAGTCCGCCACCACGGCGCTGGCGGAGGCGGGGAACGTCGAGGACCCGCGGGTGCGGGGCTCGGCGCACAAGATCGCGTCGGAGGTGTCGGAGTTCCTGCGGAGTCCCATCGCGGAGAAGCCGTTTGTCCGCTCGGGGGCGTCCACCATCCTGAACCCCGAGGCCACGCCGCCCACGTGGCTGTCGCTGGCGCTGGTGGCGTCCATGCCGGCGCTGCAGCGGGAGCGGGCGGCGTTCACCGGAGCGGCTGGGGCATTACCTTCGCTGCCGACGCCCAAGAAGGCGTGGGCGCTCGCCATCGGGAAGAAGAAGCTCAAGCCCACCCACATCCTGCTCGGCGACCCGATCGAGTGTGACGCGAAGGGGAGCCCCAAGGACCTGCCGCTGGCGCTGCATTTCCTGGAGATGATGGCGCGGATCGGGGCGCTCAAGGGGGACGCGCCGCAGCTCAAGCTGTTCAACCGGCTGCAGAAGGACGTGGACGAGACGGGCGTGTGGAACCCGAAGGGACTCCGCGGGCTGCCCAAGGCCACGAGCAAGGCGAGCTACCACAGCTTCCCGCTGGAGCTCGAGACCAAGGCCGCGGAGTGGAAGCAGGTGGACGTGACGTTCCGGCTGGCGCTCATTGCGCGACTCTCGGGGCTGCCCGTCGAATACGCCTGAGTCTTTCGATTCCTGGAATCCTCGAAGGGGCCGCCCACCGGGCGGCCCCTTCGTCTTCGTGGACCCCGGGCACGCCCGATCCCGCCCGTCGCCCACGTCCGTAGCGGCCGGATACATCCGGCCGCGCGCGGAGCGCGTCGTGCGCGTACGTCGTGCGCGGGCTCGGCTTCGTCGGAGGGGTGGGGGGCGCCGGGACGCTGGAGCTGCCAGACGGGTGGGCTGGTTCGCAGGCGTCCGCAGCTACGCGCCCTCTGCCCCCCACCCCTCCTCCTCAGCCGGCCCCCACCTGAGGGTGTCGGGGGCATCCACGAGAGGGCCGCATCTGCTTGAGGATGCTGGCGTTGCCGCTTGCACCCTTTGGGTTGGTAGTCTATGCTACTCCCTATATGGCCGACGTTGACCTCACGCCGTTCGGCTTCACCCCCACGGAAAGCAAAGTGTACGGGGTCCTCCTGTCGGGGGGGCCCGGGACCGGGTACGCCATTGCGCGGAACGCGGGGCTGGCGCGCGCCAATACGTACAGCGCGCTCGAGGGGCTGGTGGCCAAGGGCGCGGCGCGGATGGAGGAGGGGGAGCCGAAGCGGTTCCGGGCGGAGCCGCCGGCGGGGGTGCTGGCGCGGGTGACCAACGCGCAGGGGAGGCGCTGGACCGGCTGGCGCGGGCGTTCGAGGGTTCGGGGCGAGTGCCTCGCCCTCGCTCGTGGAGCTGACGAGTCCCAAGGGCGTCCTCCAGTTGCTCACGCACGAGATCGGGCGGGCGCAGGCGTCGGTGCGGCTGGTGGCGCCGGCGGAGGCGTACCCGATCCTGGCGCCGGTGCTCCGGCGGGCGGCGGGGGCCAGCCTCGAGATGGAGTTGCTGGCGGAGGCGGGGGTGTCCCTGCCCTTCGCCTCGGTCGGGGTGCTCGGCGACGGGCTGGAGTGGCCGGGGATCCCCGTCGTGGGGGTGTTCGACGGGCGGAGTGCCGTGCTCGCGAGCCGGGAGCATGGGGAGGTGCGGGGGCACTGGAGCAGCGCGCCGGCGTTCGTGGCGGCGGCACGGCACACCTTCGATCGCATCCGGGAGCGCTCATGAGCGACGCGCTGCACGACGCGCTGGCCGAGCTGCGGCGCGAGTACCTGGCGGAGGTCCCGGCCCGGCTGGCGGAGCTCCGGAAGGACGTGGCCGCGTTCCGCGCCGGCGAGGCCGATGCGGCGCAGTCGCTGGTCCGCCGCTTCCACCGGCTGGCGGGGTCGGGCGGCTCCTACGGGTTCCCCGAGGTGAGCGACATCTCGCGCGAGGGGGAGCGCTGGCTCAAGGAGGAACAGCCCAAGTCGTCGGAGCCCAACGCGCAGAAGCTGGAGGACATGATCGACCGGCTGGCCGCCAGCTTCGACACGGCGGCGCGCGAGCTCGGGCTGCCGGCGCGGAGCACGGGGGCCACCGACTTCGGCTATCGCGCTGGTGATCGGGCCAGCGGAGCAGGTGCGGGAGGACGTGGCGGCGGCGCTGGCCGGCGCCGGCTTCATGATCCGCGCCGACAGCGGCGCCGGCGAGCCGCGCGAGCTCAAGCTGAGCGAGCGGCCCGACCTCATCGTGGTGATCGACTCGGCCGACGGGCCCGACGCGTACTCCACGGCCGCGTCCTGGTCCGGCGCGGGGCCGGTGCGGCCGCGGTCCATCGTGCTGGTGTCGTCGTCGGAGCGGGCGGACCGGGTGCGGGCGCTCACCTCCGGCATCGACGCCGTGATCCCCGGCGACCGCGTGGCCGTGGACCTGCCGATCTTTGCCAAGACGCTGGCCCGCATCGGCAGTCCCCCGCCCCGCGTGCTCCTCGTGGAAACCGATCCCACCCAGGCCGAGACCATCACGCAGTGGCTGGAGCAGGTGAACGCCAAGGTGACGCACTGTCCCGACGGCATCACCGCGCGCGAGGCACTCGTGCGGGAGACGCCGGACCTGATCCTGATGGACTCGCGGCTGCCGGGGCTCAATGGGCCTTCATTTGCGCGGCTGGTGCGGCAGGACAGCCGCTTCGGGCTCACGCCGATCGTCTTCCTGACGCACCACGACACCGTGGCCGAGCAGATCGAGGCGCTCTCGGCGGGTGCGGACCACTTCCTGACCGAGCCGGTGGACCGCGAGCTGCTGACGCACCTGGTGGTGAACCGCGCCGAGCGCGGGCGGCGGCTCCGCGAGATGGTGCACCGCGACGGGCTCACCGGGCTCCTGAACCACGCGACGCTCATGGCGGAGCTGGAGCACGCGGTGGAGTTCGGGCGGCGGCATGGGGAGACGTTCGCCTTCGTGATGATCGACGTGGACCACTTCAAGCGGATCAACGACCGCTACGGCCACATCGCGGGGGACCAGGTACTGCTGCACGTGGCGCGGATCTTCCAGACCACGGCGCGCGCCAGCGACCTGATCGGGCGCTACGGGGGTGAGGAGTTCGGCATGATCCTCCGCCGCACCGACACCGGCGGCGCGGGCGTGCTGGCCCAGAAGCTCCGCACGGCCCTGATGGAGCAGCCAGCCGTGCTCGGCAACGGGGAGACCATTCCCGTGCGCGTCTGCATCGGCATCGCGACGTACCCGGAGGACGCCACCACCGCCGCCGAGCTGGCGCAGCTGGCCGACCAGGCGCTGTACCGGGCCAAGCAGGGAGGGCGGGACCGGGTGGAGTTCACGAAGGAAATTCGCGCGCGGCTCATCTAACCCAGCCACGCGCGCCCGTAGCTGCGGAGCTGCGCTCCGCAGCCTGGATCTCCGGGATCCTGCATGAAAGCTGAGATCGAGTCGGCCGAGGCTAGCTCGGCCGCTACGGGATTGGAGCATGACCCACCGCTCGCCTGACGCACCCACGCGCCTGCTGGCGGCCGCGCTCGAGGAGTTCGGGGCGCACGGGCGGGCGGGGGCGCGGACCGACCAGATCGCCAGGCGCGCCGGCGTCAACAAGCAGCTCATCCACTACTACTACCGCACCAAGCAGGGGCTCTACTCGGCCACCGTGGCGCATGCCGCCGAGGCGGCGGCCGGGGCACTCGGCGCGCTGCCGCTGGTGGGGCTCACGGCGGTGGAGCGGCTGCGGCGGCTGGTGCGGGGGCAGTTCGACTTCCTCCGCACCCATCCCCGCCACACCGCCATCCTGCTGGCCGCCGACGGCGAGGGGCGCTGGGCCGACGTGGCCGTGAAGCCGGTCGCCGACCTGCTGCGCGACGGGCAGGCCACCGGCTTCTTCCGCGACGACATCGAGCCCGAGGTGCACGCCCGGCTGGCGCTCCTCCTGGCCCTCGGCTACTTCGCGGCGCGGCCGGTGAGCGCGGGCTGGGGCGCGGCGGAACAGTGGCGGGACCGCGCCGCGGAGCTCGTGGTCCGGGGCTGCACCTGGTAGGGGCCGGCCACGGCCGGCCCTCCTCAAACCATCAAGTCAGCCCGCCCCCCGAATTCGATAGGCTTCTTCAATCTGATCTCAGCCCCCGCCAATGCCCCGACTCTAGCATTCACAGTGCGACAGGACGCCTCAAATCGCACATGTAGGTGCTGGTAAGACGACGACCACCTGACACAGGGACTCTTCGATGGCAACGACGCGACCCCTGCGCCTCACGGGACTGATGGCGCTGCTGCTGGTGACGGCCTGCGGGACGGGCACTGATGCCGCGCTGGAAGCCGCGCGCGCCAGGGAAGCCGCGGCGATCGCCGCGCGCGGCAGCGACAGCGCGCTGGTGAAGAAGTACGAGGTGAAGGACGTGACCCTCGCCATCCCCACCGACGCCGCGGCCATCGCCCGGGGCGAACACCTGGCGCAGGCGGTGGTGGTGTGCGTGGAGTGTCACGGCGAGGACCTGAGCGGCCAGGTGCTGCCGATGGGCGGGCTCGGTGACTTCACGGCGCCGAACCTCACGGCCGGCAAGGGCGGCGTCGGCGGCAGCTACCGGAGCGACGCCGAGTGGATCCGCAACATCCGCCACGGCGTCCGGGCCGACGGCACGCCGCTCGTCTTCATGCCCTCCGCCCCCTACCAGCACCTCAGTGACGAAGACCTCGCGGCCATCCTGGCCTGGGTGCGCTCCAAGCCGCCGGTGGACAAGGCGCATCCGGACCTGACGATCGGCCCGGACGGGCATGCGGTCCTGGCCGCCAACCCGGGGCTCATCATTGCCGCAGCGATTATCGATCACCAGCGGGTGCCGCCGGCCCGGGTTACGCCGGGGCGTACCGTCGAGTATGGTATGTACCTCGCGAACATTGCCGGCTGCACCCATTGCCATGGTCCCAGCCTCAAGGGCGGGCTTCAGCTAGGCGCGCCCGGCACGCCGCCCTCCACCGACCTCACCAGCACGGGCCCCATGGCCCAGTGGACGGAGGCGCAGTTCGCGATGGCCGTGCAGGGCGGCGTCCGCCCCGAGGGCACCGGGATCAACCCGTTCATGCCCTGGAAGGACTACCGCTTCATGACGGCCGACGAGGTGGGGGCCATCTTCGACTACATCCGCGCGCAGCACTAGCGACTCACCCGGCGCTGCGCGCGTCCACTTCCACACAAGGGACGACGCGATGAAGACGCTGGGCAAGGTGCTGCTCGGGATCGTGGGGCTGGTGGTGCTGGCGGTGGGGGTGCTCTTTGCGCTGAGCAGCAGGGCCGTCGGCAAGAAGTACGAGGTGACCGCGCGCCCCGTGGCGGTGCCCACCGACTCCGCCTCACTGGCGCGGGGTGCGCACCTGGTGGAGGCGGTGGTGGCCTGCCGCGACTGCCACGGCGAGAACCTGGGCGGTGGCGCCCTGGCCATGGGTCCGGTGGGCACCTTCGTGGGACCCAACCTGACGAGTGGCCAGGGCGGCGTGGCGGGCGCGGAGATCGAGCGCCTGGAGCTGGCCATCCGCCACGGCGTCCGGCCCGACGGCACCCCGCTCCTCTTCATGCCCGCCGAGGCGTACACCCACCTGAGCGACGCGGACCTGGGCGCCGTGATCGGCTACCTGCGCTCGCAGCCCGCCGTGGACACCACCCAGCCGGCCACCACGCTCGGCCCCATCGGGCGGCTGATCCTGGCCCGCGACGCCAAGGCGTTCATCGCGGCCGAGGTGGTGGACCATGGCGCCACCCCGCCGGCGAGCGTGACGCCCGAGCGGAGCGTGGCCTACGGGCAGTACCTGGCCAACATCGGCGGCTGCACCTCCTGCCACCAGGCGTCGCTCAAGGGCGGGCTCGAGCTCGGCCCGCCGGGGACCCCGAAGACCGCCGACCTCTCGGCCACCGGGCGGATGCGGCAGTGGAGCGAGGAGCAGTTCCGTGAGGCAATGCGGACGGGCATGCGGCCGGACCAGACGACGATCAATCCGTTCATGCCCTGGCGGGCGTACCGGCACATGACCGATGACGAACTCGGGGCGATCTACGATTTCCTGAAGTCCGCCTCGTAGGGACAGGCCGCCGTGGGGCGGGAGCGCCGCTCCGGCCGCTGGGACCTGGGGATCGAGTGGCCGGAGCGGCGCTCCGGCCCTACGGCCATCATGGGGTGGTGAAGGAAAGCGAAGGGGCCGGCGATTGCCGGCCCCTTCCTGCTTCAGTGATGGTAGGCGTGGAGCGGTGCCACATCCCCCGGCGCCTGGTCGCCGAAGAGGAGCCTGCCCTCCCGGAAACTCGCACCGCGGAGCGCCAGCGCCAGCACCTGGCCGAGGTTCTCGCAGGGATAGACCTCGATGGTCTTGCGGACCTCGGCCGGCAGGTCCTCGAGGTCGGGCTCGTTCCGCTTGGGCAGCACGATCCGCGTGATGCCCGCGCGCACCGCGCCGAGCACCTTCTCCTTCACGCCGCCGATGGGCAGCACCTCGCCGCGCAGCGTGATCTCCCCCGTCATGGCGATGTCGTTCCGCACCGGGCGGCCCGACAGGACCGACACCAGCGCGGTGGCCATCGTGACGCCGGCCGAGGGACCATCCTTCGGGATGGCGCCGGCGGGGACGTGCACGTGCACGTCGCGCTCGGCGAAGGTGTCCTCGCGGATGTGCAGGCCGGCCGCGTGGCTGCGGGCGTAGGTCCACGCCGCGCGGGCCGACTCCTTCATCACGTCGCCGAGCTGGCCGGTGAGCACCAGCTCGCCCTTGCCCTTCATCATGCTGGCCTCGACGAACATGATGTCGCCGCCCACCGGGGTGTAGTACATGCCGGTGGCGACGCCGATCGCGTCCTCAGTGCCCGGGCGCTCGGGATGCACCCTGGGGCGGCCCAGCAGGTCGTCCACCATCTCCGGCGTGATGCTGGCCGTCTCCACTTCCTTGGCCGCGATCCGCCGCGTCACCTTGCGGGCCAGCCGGCCGAGCTCGCGCTCGAGCTGGCGGACGCCGGCCTCGCGGGTGTACCCGGTGATGACCTCGCTCAGCGCGCCGTCACTGATCTCGATCTGCTCGGACGAAAGGCCCTGCTCCTCGAGCTGGCGCGGGATCAGGTAGTTCCGCGCGATGTGGAGCTTCTCCCGCTCGGTGTAGCCCGCGAACTCCACCGTCTCCATCCGGTCCAGCAGCGGGCCGGGGATGTTCTGGATGAAGTTGGCGGTGCAGATGAAGAGCACCTCGCTCAGGTCGAACGGCATCCCGAGGTAGTGATCCACGAAGCTGTCGTTCTGCGCCGGGTCGAGCACCTCGAGCAGCGCGCTCGCCGGGTCGCCCTGGAAGCTCACGCCGAGCTTGTCCATCTCGTCGAGCAGGAAGACCGGGTTCTTGGTGCCGGCCTGCTTCATCCCCTGGATGATGCGGCCCGCCATGGCGCCGACGTAGGTGCGCCGGTGGCCGCGGATGTCGGCCTCGTCCCGGGCGCCGCCGAGGGAGATGCGGACGTACTTCCGCCCCATGGCGCGGGCGATGGACTTGGCCACCGACGTCTTGCCGACGCCCGGGGGGCCCGCGAAGAGCAGGATGGGGCCCTTGCTCTCGCCGTCGGCCTTCTGCTTCCGGGGCTTGGGGGCCTCGATCACGGGCTCCTCGGCCTCGGCCTCGGCCTCGGGCGTGTCGGCGTCACCGAACGCGTCCTTGGCGCGGGCGGCGAGTTCGCCTTCCATGGCGGCCTCGGCGTCCTCGGTCTTGGGCCCGCGGCGGCCTGCTTCTCGGCCTGGGCCGCCTTGAGCTGGCGGACGGCCAGGAACTCGAGCACGCGGTCCTTCACGTCGCCGAGGGCGTAGTGGTCCTCGTCGAGGATGGTCTGCGCCTTCTGCAGGTCCAGCGACTCCTCGCTCCGCTCGTTCCACGGCAGTTCGGCCACGGTGTCGAGGAAGGTGCGGATGACCTGCGCCTCCATGGACTCGCGCCCGATCCGCTCCAGCCGGGCAAACTCGCGGTCCACTTCCTTGCGGGCCTCGGGCGGGAGCTCGAGGGCGTCGAGCTTCTCACGCAGCTCCTCGAGGTCGTTGCCGCCCTCGTCCTCGCCCAGCTCGCGGCGGATCTGCTTGAGCTGCTCGCGCAGGAACATCTCGCGCTGGCGCTCGCCCAGCTCCTCCTGCACCTGGGACTTGATGTCTTCCTGCGCATCGAGGACGGAGATCTGGCGCTGCACGTGGACCAGGACGCGGCGGAGCCGCTCCTCCACCGAGAGCGTCTCGAGCAGCGCCTGGCGCTGGCCCGGGTTGATGTCGAGGTAGCCGGCCACCAGGTCGGCAAAGCGGCCCGGCTCATGGACGCCGGCCAGCACCTGCTGGACGACCTCTTCCGGCAGGCCCGACTTCTGGCCCAGCTCGGCGGCGCGGGCGCGCGCCTCCCGGTAGAGGCCCACGAACGCCGGGTCCTCCTCGTTGAGCGGGCTCATCTCCTCGGCCTGGCGGACGATGGACTCGAGGTAGCCGTTCCGCTCGCCGATGTGCATGGCGATGCCGCGGGACTCGCCGTGGAGCAGGAGCTGCATGCCCGCCAGCCCGCGCTGCATCTGCCCGATGCGCGCGATGGTGCCGATGGTGTAGAGTCCCTCGGCCGCCACCTGCTCCGTGTTCTGCCGCTGGCTCACCGCGAAGATGAGCTTCTCCGGCGTGGCGAGCGCGGCCTCGATGGCGCGGAGCGTCCCGGGACGGCCGGCGCCGATCGGTGCGGTGATGCCCGGGAAGAGCACCACTTCACGGAGCGGCAGGACGGGCAGCACCAGGCGATCGCTGCGTTCAGACATTTATGGTTGCTCCAGGTTGCTGGCGTTATGGCAGTGCGTCTTGGTACAGGTACCCCATAGGGGCACGGGGCGTGCCACCGGGTGCGGGTGGCGGGATCGAGGCGGCGGAGCGCAGCTCCGCCGTTACGGGGCTTCCGGCTATAGACCCGGGCCCGGCGGGAAGTTCGGGTGCCTGACCGGTCAGGCACTCGGGGTCCCGGGATTCCTCCACCTGCCGGGGTCGGCGTGACGAGTTGAAACGCAGGGGCTGCCAAACTCGTCTCCACCTTCCGGCGCGGACTGCCGAAGTGTCGGTAGCGCGTACGGGGTGTCCGACTCACCTTGTCCCCCCCGTCCTGTGCTGCTAAATCTATGACGCTTCTTCACCTACTCGATGACCGACCCAACTTCTCCGCTCGCCCCCCGGCTCAGTGACGCCCTTGGCGGCGCCTTCACCATTGAGGGCGAGATCGGGCGTGGCGGTATGGGCGTGGTGTACCGCGCGCGGGACGAGAAGCTCAAGCGCCGGGTGGCCATCAAGGTCCTCCCGCCGGAGCTGGCCTTCCAGGCCGAGATCCGGGCCCGCTTCACCCGTGAAGCGGAGACGGCGGCCCGGCTCTCCCATCCGCACATCGTTCCCATCTACGCCGTCGGCGAGGGCAACGGCCTCGTCTATTTCGTCATGGGGTACGTGGACGGGGAGTCGCTGGGCGGGCGGCTCAAGCGGCGCGGCAAGCTGCCGGTGGAGGAGGTGCGGCGGATCATGAAGGAGACCGCCGACGCGCTCTCCGCGGCGCATGCGCTCTCGGTCATCCATCGCGACATCAAGCCCGACAACATCCTCCTCGACGGCACCCGCGGCCGCGTCATGGTCACCGACTTCGGCATCGCCAAGGCGATGAGCGCCGGGTCGGGCGGGACGCTGACGAGCGCGGGCGTGGCCATCGGCACGCCGCAGTACATGAGCCCCGAGCAGGCGGCCGGCGAGAAGGAAATCGACGGGCGGAGCGACCTCTACTCGCTCGGCATCGTCTGCTACCAGATGCTCACCGGCAAGCTGCCGTTCACGGCGCCGAGCGTGGCGGGCATCCTGATGAAGCAGATCACGGAGATGCCGCCCGCCATCGAAGGCGAGCGGCCCGACTGCCCCGAGGATCTGGCGCTGGCGGTGATGCGCTGCCTGGAGAAGGACCCGGAGAACCGCTGGCCGTCGGCCGATGCGCTGCGGCGCGCGCTCGAGTCGCGCACGGTCACCAACTACCGGCCCACGGGCCAGACGCGGCGCGGCCTCACCGCCGCCAACCCCGCCGCCGACCGGCCGGACGTCTCGCCGCGGCGCAGCTCGGGGATGAACCCGCAGATCCCCCAGAGCCCGCCGCTGGGCCGCCGTCCCCTGCCCCAGCGGCCGAGCCAGGCGCGCCCGGCGCCGAGCGACGATTGGCGGGACCGCCTGGACCGGCACATGGACCGCGCCAGCCGCCGGATGGAGCGGCGGAGCGGCGGGACCGACACGCCGCTGCCGGTGCCGGACACCGGCGAGCCCAAGATCGTCCAGAAGACGCGGGCGCAGTTTGCGCGCTGGGCGGCGGTGTCGGCCGGCTGCTTCATGATCAACATCGCCACGGGGATGAACGAGCCGTGGTTCCTGTTCCCCACGTTCTTCATGGGGTTCGGGCTGGCCAACAGCTACAGCCGGCTGTGGCAGGCGGGCTATACCTGGCGGGACGTGCTGAACCGGCCGGCGGCACCCGATGCCATCGCCATCCCGAGCGGCAAGGGAGGCAAGGCGGTACGCGCCCTTCCGGCGCCGCGGGCCGACGAGTACGGGCCGTTCCTGGGCCAGGTGATGCAGGCGCACACCGACCGGCAGGCCATCATCAAGCTGCTGGAGAAGATGTCGCCCGGGGAGCGGAACATGCTGCCCGAGGACGTGCCCGGGACGGTGGAAAGCCTGTACCAGCGGGCCACCGACCTGGCCAAGACGCTCTACTCCATGGACACCAACATGGACCTCCAGAGCCTGGAGCGGATCGACCAGCGGATCGAGGCCCTGAAGCGCGAGCCGGACGACGAGGAGCGCGGACGGCGGATGACGCTGCTGGAGCGGCAGAAGAAGACCATCGGCGACCTCCAGGGCCGGCGGGACCTCATCGCCAGCCAGCTCGAGAGCTGCATCCTGGCCATGCAGAACGTGCGCTTCGACCTGCTCCGCCTCCGCTCGGCCGACGCGGCGGCGGCGCTCGGGGACCTGACCATGGCGACCCAGCAGGCGCGGGCGCTGTCGCGGGACGTGGACAACGCGATCGTGGCGGCGGCCGAAATCCGGGAGGCGCTCGGGAAGGACTAGGGGGCTGGTTCGGGTCGTTGGCTGGGCCGGGGGTGCGGTGGGGTTCACCGCAGAGGCGCAGAGGCGCGGAGGGCCGCAGAGGACCTGCCCGAGGATGGTGGGCTCACCGCAAGGTGAGCCCATTGTTGTTTTGTGGGTACCTTCGCGGGCTGCGCCATCCCCGGCCCGTGCCGTCAGGCCAGCCTCACCCAAATTCTTCACGCCTGAGTCGGCAATGCCCCGCCCGGGCTCGCTGCCTCTGCGGCCCTCGGCGCCTCCGCGCCTCTGGGAGTCACACCGGCCCCTGCCCGCCTGCGCCGCCCGCCCCTGCCCGCCCCGCCAGCCTGCCGGACCGGGGGTTCTTCCGTGAGGGGGCCCGGTGGGTATATTCCCGCCCGTCTAAAGTTGCATTTTGGCTCATTCTTGGGGTGCCCGGGCGGTGAGGCGGGTGCCCCCATCCAATGACAAGTCAGCTGGAGGCTTTGCGATGTCCGTCGCCCGTCGGATTGTTGCTGGCCGCGCCCGTACCCTGGTGATGGGTGCGGTGGCGTCGGCGACCCTGCTCTCGGCCTGCGCCAAGAAGGACGAGGCGCCGCCGGCGCCGGCGGGCCCGCCGCTGGTGGCCATGGTCCGCGCGGCCGACTGGATGGGCAGCGAGTGGAGCGAGGACGCGATCAAGTTCGGCCTGAGCGAGATGGGCCTCGAGGAGGGGAAGGACTACGTCCTCAAGACCACCAGCGCCCAGGGCGACATCGCCACGCTGCCGAGCCTGCTCGACGCCGCGCGCGACGAGAAGGCGGCCGTGATCGTGGCGCTCCAGGACCCGACCCTCCAGGTGGCGGTCGAGCGGGTGAAGGACGTGCCGGTGGTCTTCCACCTGCTCTCCGACCCGTTCGCCATCGGCGCCGGCACCACCGACAGCGCCCACCTGCCGAACATCACGGGCGTGTACTCCCCCGGCTTCGGCGACCCGGAGCAGGAGCGCCGCGTGCAGCTGATCCGCCGCACGCTGCCCAAGGCCAAGAAGCTCGGCATCCTGTTCAGCCCCGACGAGGCGCTGTCGGTGAACCTCAAGGACAAGATGACCGGCTCGGCGCAGAAGGCGGGCTTCACGGTGGTGGCGCAGCCCATCGCCAGCGTGGCCGAGGCGGCCGCGGCCGCGCAGGCGCTGATGGCACAGGGCGTGGATGCCATCGAGATCTACGGCAACGCGGCGCACACCGCCTTCGACGCGATCATCACGGCGGCCAAGGAGAAGAAGGTGCCGGTGTTCTCGTCGTCGCCGTTCGAGGTGATGAAGGGCGCGGTGGCGGCCTTCTACCCCGACTTCCAGGAGGGTGGCGTCGAGGCGGGCAAGATGATCGGGCGGATCATCAAGGGTGAGAGCCCGGCCGGGATCCCCTTCTTCCGCGTGGAGACCACCAAGCTCCTCGTGAACCCGAACACCGGCGTCCAGGTGCCGGCCGAGGTGGCCAAGGAAGGCACCGTGGTGGGCGCCCCCGCAGCGCCGTGACCTGACCTGATGCGGATGAGCGCAGCGCACGACGGCCTGATGGCCGTCGTGACGATGACGGGCCGGCTCGATGGTGAGTCGGCTCGTCATCTTTCCGACACCATCGAGGACCTCCTCAGGGACGGCGCCCGGACCATTGAGCTGGACATGGCCGGGGTGACGTACCTGAGTTCGGCCGCGGCGCGCGTGCTGGCGCGGCGGTCGGAGGACCTGCGCACCCTGCGGGGCAGCCTGCAGGTGGTGGCGCCTTCGGATGCCGCGCGGGCGCTGCTGGCGGCGGCGGGGCTGGAGAGCTCGCTGATCCGGGAGGGGCGGCCCACCCGGCTGTCGATCTCGTCGGGGAAGTTCACGCAGTGGGGCCTGCCGGCCATCGACGCGCAGCACGGCAGCTACGAGGTGTCGCACTACGCCGAGGGCGGGGTGGCCGTCCGGGTGATCGGGAGCCCGGAGAGCCCGCTCACCCGCCCCTCCGATCCCGCCCGGGCGGAGCGGATCGAGTTCCCGCTCGGCAGCTTCGGCCTCGGGCTCGGGGCAATCGCGGACTCGCCGGAGGAGGCGCTGCCGCGGCTCGGCGAGTTCATCGCGGCCGAAGGCGTCATCGGCTACCTGCCGACGGACGGCGCCACGGTCCCCGACTTCATGGTGAGCTACGCCGAGCGGGTGCCGGCGGCGGTGCTCTCGTCGGGGATCGTGTGGCAGGGGATGTTCACCGACCTGATCCGCTACTCCACCCAGCCCAACAGCGACGAGATCCCGCTGGCCGAGCTGTGCGAGGTGTGCCTCGAGATGGGGAACGCCGACGCGCTGGTGCTGGCCACGGTGGCGGAGGTGCGCGGCCTCATCGGCGCGAGCCTGCGGGTGCCGCCGACGCAGGTGGCGGCGGGGGCGGCGCTGCGGGACCTGGTGTCGTTCACGCCGGAGCCGTCGTATCCCGGGACCACGGCGCTCATCGTGGGCGTGGTGGCGCGGGGGCGCCAGGGGGCCGCGGGAATCCTGGCGCCGTACCTCCGGCCGCTCGACGCCGGGGGCACGGTGCGCGGGCACCTGCATGCCGCCGTGTTCCCCTACGCGCCGGTGCCGCAGCGGACGGTGATGCTGCCGGCGCTGGTGGGGCGGCTGTTCCAGACGCTGCCGCTCCGCGCGGTGCTGCACCTGGTGCAGGACCTCCGGCCGCAGGACGGCGCGGGGACCTCGTCGCTCCTGCGCGGCGTGTGCTGGACGGCGCAGGTGACGGACGTGGAGGGGGCCGGATGAGCCTCCTCCTCTCGTCGCTGGCGATGGGCATCCTGCTGGCGCTGCTGAGCCTCGGGGTGTTCGTGTCGTTCCGGATCCTCCGGACACTGGACCTCACGACGGATGGCGCGTTCACCATCGGCGGGGCGGTGAGCGGGGCGCTCCTCATGGCGGGGCTGCCGCCCATGGTGACGATCCTGGCCGGGGGGGTCGCGGGGGCGCTCGCCGGCGTGGTGACGGGCCTCATCCACACCCGGGGCAAGGTGGACGCCATCCTCTCCGGCATCCTGGTGACGACGGGACTTTACTCCGTCACCTACTGGACCATGGGCGCCGGCAACCTCTCGCTGGCGAGCCGGCACACGCTGTTCGACCAGATCGCCGGCCTGGTGCCGGCGCTGCCGCGGGACGTGGGCGCGATCGTGGTGCTGCTGGGGCTCGTCGGCTTCATGGCGGGGGTGTTCGGGATCTTCGTGAACACCGACCTGGGCCTGGCGCTCCGCTCCACCGGCAGCAACGCGCGCATGGCGAAGGCGCAGGCCATCGACACGGCGCTGGCCACCACGCTGGGGCTGGCGCTGGCCAACAGCGGGGTCGGCATCTCGGGCGCGCTGATGGTGCACTACACCGGTTTTGCCAACGTGCAGAACGGCGCCGGGATGATCGTCACCGCGCTGGCGAGCATCATCCTCGGGGAGGCGCTGTTCTCGCAGCGCACCATCCGGCGGCGGCTGCTCGCGGCGCTCCTGGGCGCGGTGGCGTTCCGGCTGATGGTGGCGGCGGTGCTCCGGATGGGCTTCGATCCCAACGCGCTCAAGCTGTTCACGGCGCTCTTCGTGCTGCTGGCGCTGCTGCTGCCGCGCTGGTTCCCGCGGTTCCGGAGGGCGCATGGATAGCCCGGCGGTGGAGGTGCGCGGCCTGGCCCACGTCTTCAACCGGGGCACGCCGTACGAGACGGCGGCGCTGCAGGGCGTCAACCTGGTGCTCGAGCCCGGCGCCTTCGTGGTGGTGCTCGGCAGCAACGGGTCGGGGAAGTCCACGCTGCTCAACGCCATTGCGGGGTCGCTGATGGCGGAGGCGGGGACCATCGCCATTGACCGGACGGACATCACGCGCTGGCCCGGAGCACCAGCGGGCCCGGCTGATTGCCCGGGTGTTCCAGGACCCGTTCGCCGGCACGGCGGCGGACATGAGCGTGTTCGAGAACCTCTCCATTGCCTCGATGCGGGGGCAGCGGCGGTGGCTGGCGCGGGCGCTCTCGGGGAGCCGGCGGCGGGAGCTCACGCGGCAGGTGGCATCGCTCAACCTGGGGCTCGAGACCAAGCTCGACACGCCGATGGGCCTCCTCTCGGGCGGCCAGCGGCAGGCCATCACGCTGCTGATGGCCATCATGGAGCGGCCGAGCCTGCTCTTGCTCGACGAGCACACCGCGGCGCTCGACCCGCGGAGCGCGGAGACCCTGCTGCGCCTCACCCAGAGCGTGGTGTCCATGGCGCGGCTCACCACGCTCATGGTGACCCACTCCATGCCGCAGGCGGTACGCCTCGGCGACCGGATCATCATCATGCACCGCGGCCAGGTGGCCTACGACATCCAGGGCGCGCAGAAGCGCCGGGTGCGGGTGGAGGACCTGCTGGACCGCTTCGAGGAGCTGCGCCGGCGCGACCTGCTCGACGCCGAGGCGGCGGAGATGCTGCGCGAGTCGTACCTCTGATGCCCGCGGTCGGGCTGTGGGGCGGGTGGCACCTGCTCTGCTTCGGCATCGCGCTGCCGGTGGCGGCGTACGTGAGCCGGCGGAAGCTGGCCACGCAGCCGCTCCCGCCCCGGGTGCCGTTCTTCTCCAGTGTCATCGTGCAGCAGCTGCTGTTCCTCGTCATCTCGCTCGGGGTGGCGTGGGGGGAGGGGATCCCGCTCTTTCCCGCGGCGCTGCCGGGCGCGGTGCCCCTCGGGGCCACGCTGCTCCTGCTGGTGGTGTCGTGCGTCGGCATGCGGCCGTCGTGGATCAAGGCCGTGCGGGAGCGGGAGACGCGCGTGCACCTGACGAGCCCCCGGACGCCGCTCGAGCGGCGGCTGTGGGTGGGGGTGTCGCTGGCGGCGGGGATCGGGGAGGAACTGACGTACCGCGGGGTGCTGTACGTGCTGCTGTTCCGGCTCACGGGGTCGGTGGCGGCGGCGGCGCTGCTCTCGGCGCTCTTCTTCGGGGCGGCGCACGTGGTACAGGGGTTCAAGGCCATCTGGATCACGGCGGTGTTCGGGCTGGTGGCGCAGGGTCTCACGCTCTGGAGCGGCTCGCTGTACGCCGCGATGGTGCTGCACGTAGGATACGACGTGGTGGCGGGGCTGGCCTACGGCCATCTTGCCGAGCAGCTCAAGTACGACTCCGCCGTCGACGGCCCGTCGGAAGCCCGTACGTAGCGGCCGGATACATCCGGCCGCGCGCGGAGCGCGTTGATCGTGCGCTGGGCCGGATTCGTCGGAGGGGCAGGGGGCGCCGGGACGCTGGAGCTGCGGGCAAGGTGGGTTGGTTCGCAGGCGTCGGCAGCTACGCGCCCCTCTGCCCCCCACCCCTCCTCCTCAGCCGGCCCCTAACATCGAGGGGGAACGACAAAGGGCCGCCGTTGGCGGCCCTTTGCGTTCTTCGGGGATTGGGGTCAGTAGCCGACGATCTCTTCCATGGCGGCGCGGAGGGTGCCCACCTGGGGGAGGATCACGTCCTCCAGTTCCGGGGCGTAGGCCACGAAGGTGTCGGTGGCGGCCACGCGGCGGACCGGGGCGTCGAGCCACTCGAACGCCTCCTGGGCGATGCGCGCGGCGATCTCGGCGCCGTAGCCCCAGGAGAGGCTGTCCTCGTAGGCCACGATGACGCGGCTCGTCTTCCGGACGGAGGCATAGATGGTGTCCCAGTCCACCGGCGACAGGGTCCGGAGGTCAATGACCTCGGCGCTGATGCCGCGCGTTTCCTCGAGCTCCTTGGCGGCCACCAGGGTCCGCTGCACCACGGCGCCGTAGGTGATCACGGTGACGTCCGAGCCCTCCTTCACCACCTTGGCCTTGCCGAAGGGGATCATGAAGTTGGGGCCGGGGTTCGGCGACTTGTTGTAGGTCTGGCGGTAGAGGTGCTTGTGCTCGAGGAAGAGCACCGGGTCCTCGCTCCGGATGGCGGTGCGGAGGAGGCCGTTGGCGTCGAGCGCGGTGGCGGGGCAGACCACGCGGAGGCCGGGGACGCCGGTGAAGATCGCGGCGCCCGTCTGCGAGTGATAGACGGCGCCGCCCTTGAGGTAGCCGCCGTACGTCACGCGCACCACCACCGGGCTCGCGAAGGCGTTGTTGCTGCGCCAGCGCATGAGGGCCAGCTCGTTCCGGAGCTGCATGTAGGCCGGCCAGATGTAGTCGAAGAACTGGATCTCGACCACCGGCTTGAGCCCGCGCGTGGCGAGCCCGATGGCCCGGCCAATGATGTTGGCCTCGGCGAGCGGCGAGTTGTAGACGCGGTCGCCGCCGTAGGCGCGCTGCAGGCCCCAGGTGACCTTGAAGACGCCGCCCTTGCCCTTCACCTCGCCGAGGTGCTGCTCGCGGGTGGCGTCGGCGACGTCCTCGCCGAAGATGACGATGCGCGGGTCGCGCGCCATCTCGTCCTTGAGGCAGGCATTCAGCAGGTCCACCATGGTGGTGGGGTCGCCGCTGAAGCGGGGGTCGTCCTCGGTGTCGAACTGCTCGGAGGTGGGATCGACGTCGGGGCTGTAGACGAAGTCGTACACCGAGTCGAGCGGCGGCTGCGGGGAGGCCAGCGCCACGTCGGTGGCCAGCTGCACCTCTTCCTCCACCTGCTTCCGGATCCCCTCCAGCTCCGCCTCGGTGGCCAGCCCCTGCGCGATGAGCCAGGCGGGGAAGCGGGTCACCGGGTCCTTCGCGGCATCGGCCTGCCGCTCGCTGGGCGGGCGGTAGAGGATCTCGTCGTCGGAGAGGGAGTGGCTGTAGGGGCGGATGACGTGGGCGTGCACCAGCGCCGGACCCTTCCGGGCGCGGGCGTAATCCACGGCCTTCTGCAGCACCTCGAAGGAGGCCACGGGATCGCAGCCGTCCACCTCCTGGATGTAGAGGGCCGGGGAAGCTCGCCAGCAGCTTGCTGATGGAGCCGCCCGGGGTGTTCACCTCCACCGGCACCGAGATGGCGTAGCCGTTGTCCTCGATGACGTAGACCACCGGCAGCTTGAGGTTGCAGGCCGAGTTGATGGACTCCCAGAACTCGCCCTCGCTGGTGGTGCCGTCGCCGGAGGAGACGAACACCACCTCGTCCCCGTTGGGGCCGGCGACGCTGTCGGCCATGCCCTGGACCTTGGAATAGCGGAGCCACGCCTCCGCGCAGCCCACCGCCTGCAGGAACTGGGTCCCGGTGGGGCTCGAGGCGCTGACGATGTTCAGCTCCTTGTGCCCGAAGTGGGACGGCATCTGGCGGCCGCCGCTGTTCGGGTCCTCGGCCGCGCCGACGGCGGAGAGCAGCATCTCCGTGGCCGTCATGCCGAGGCCGAGGCAGAGGGCGCGGTCGCGGTAGTAGGTGTAGAACCAGTCGTAGCCGGGGCGGAACACCTTGGAGGCGGCGGCGAGCACCGCTTCATGCCCGGCGCCCGAGATCTGGAAGAAGATCTTGTTCTGGCGCTTGAGCTGGATCTCGCGGTCGTCAATGCGGCGCGAGAGCACGATGAGGCGGTAGATGTCGAGGAGATCGGCCTTGGCGAGCGTTCGGGCCGTCTTCGGGGTGCCGCGGGTCCGGGTAGCCATGGCGGTAAGATCGTGACCGGGGTGGGGGATCGGTAGGGGCCGACCGTGACGACCCTCGATGGTGCGGAATCGGGCAGGAAGGAGCCATGAAGTGACGCGGAAAAGGGGGAAACGACCCCGCCGGCCGGCGGCCCCCGACTGAACCCGCGGCGCCGGTGCCGCGTAGGGTGCGGGGCCGCTCCCCCTGCCCCACCCGGCGGTCCCTCACCTTCACCCCGGATTCCCATGCGACTGCTCGCCTGGATCACCGGCCTTGCCGTGCTGGCCGTGCTGGCTGCCGGCGCGGCGTTCACGCTGGCGGACCCCGAGCGCGTGGTGCTCGACGAGGCCGCGCGCAGCGGGGCCCCGGGGCAGTTCGTGCGCCTGGCGGACGGGGTCACCCACTACGAGGTGGCGGGGCCGGACACGGGGCGGGTGGTGCTGCTGGCGGCGGCGTTCTCGGTGCCGGCCTACCTCTCCGACAGCCTGTTCCAGCGGCTGGGGCGAGCCGGGTTCCGCGCGGTGCGGTTCGACTACTACGGCCGGGGCTGGTCCGATCGCCCGATGGTCACCTACGACCTGGCCCTCTTCGACCGGCAGATCTCGGGCCTGCTCGACTCGCTCCGGATCGCGGGGCCGGTGGACGTGGTGGGGCTGTCGTTCGGTGCGGCCATCGTCACCGACTTTGCCGAGACGTCGCCGGCACGGGTGCGGTCGCTGACGTACGTCAATCCGGTGTTCAATGCGCGGCGCCCACTCCCGCCTCAGGAGCGCTCGGCGCTGCGCTGGAGCATCCACATGGTGCTCCAGGGCGGGCTCGAGCGGATGGCGGCGGGGCAGCTGGAGGACTTCTACCGCCCGGAGCGCCACCCGGACTGGGTGACGCGCTACCGGGAGCAGTTCCGGGTGAAGGGCACCCGCGAGGCGCTGCGGCGCACCCGCGCCGCCATCGCCGAGGCGCCGGACCAGGCGGAACAGCTGCGGCGGGTGGGCGGGGATGCCCGGCCGGTGCTGGTGGTGTGGGGGCGGGAGGACGGCGGGGTCACCCGTCCCGACATCGACGCCCTGCTCGGCGCCATGCCCCGCGCCACGCTCGTGGCGGTGGACTCGGCAGGGCACCTGCCGCACCTGGACCAGCCGGATGTGGTGGTGCCAGCCATCATCGATTTCTATCGTGCGCCTGCAGCAGCCGGGCCCTGACGGGGCTGTCCGCCGCCTGACGGCTGCACCCTGCCCCCCGTGCGGTCCCGCTCAGGGGGCGCCGAGGCGGGCCCGCGCTTCCGTGACCTGCTCCGCCATCCGCGACGGCGCGATGGCCAGGAAGCGCTCGAACGCCGCGCGCCCCTGGGCCGAGTCGCCGACATGGAAGGCCACGACCCCGCGCAGATACGGAATCCGCGCATCGCGCCGGTTCATCCCCTCGGCCACGGTCAGCGCCTCGAGCGCCTCGGCGTTCCGTCCGAGGCGGAGCAGCGTCGTGGCCAGGTCCACGCGGGGGTCGGCCTGCTCGGCGTTCACGTCCACGGCGCGCTGGCGCTCGCGGAGCGCCTCCTCGAGGCGCCCCGCCGCCTCGTGGATGCGGGCCAGCTGGACGTGCGCCGCGTAGAGGCCGATGTCGAACTCGAGGGCGCGCTGGAAGACAGGGATCGCCTGGTCGTGGCGACCGGCCAGGTAGAGCATCGTGGCCAGGAGGTAGCGGAAGTCGTTGGTCGCCAGCGGGATCCCCTCGGCCGCGGCCTCCTCCTCGGTGGCGTAAGCCCGGCCGGTGAGCACGGCAAAGTCGTGCACGGCGACCTCGTACTGGCCGAGGTGCGCGGCGGCGAGGCCGTGGAACCAGAGGACGGGGCTGGCCACGTTCTCGTATGCGCCGCCCCACTCCGGTCGCGTCACGAGGGCGTTGAGCCGGTTGAAGGCCGCGTCGTAGCGGACCTCCTGGAACTCGTTGAGGGCCTTGATGAACTCCCGCTCCCAGAAGGGCCGGATCCGGATCGCGAAGCCGCCGGGGCGGCTGATGATGTCCGGGCCCGCCTCCTGCGCCTTGCCGAGGATGGAGAGGTCCACCAGCGGGTTGAGCTGGAAGGCTCGGCGGTAGAAGAGCTCCGCCTCGGTGAACGCGGCGGAGAGGGCCTCGGGACCGTCGCGCTTCGCGCGGTCCTTCCAGTAGCGCTCGCCGCGCACCATCGGCAGGATGCCGAGCGCCAGGTACGCCTCGGCGTAGCTCGGGGCCACCAGGATGGCCGTGCGGAGCGCCCGCTCCGCCTCGTCCCATTTCTTCTTCTCCCAGTATCCCATCGCCAGGGCGTAGTGCGTCGTGGCGTCGTTGGAATCGCGCCCGGCGCGGGCGAGGAGCGTGTCGAGCGACTCGGGACGGGGACGCTGTGCCGCGGCCAGCGCCGGCACGCCGGCCAGCAGCAGGAGGCCGAGGCGGAGCATCCGGGTCACGGCTTCATCCCCGTCACCGCCTGCACGTCGGCCCACCGCTGGTTGGCCGCCAGGATGTCCGGGTCGTTCCGCACGGTGAACTCGTCCGCCGCGTCCGGTCCCCAGCGCACCTCGGCGGCGCGATAGGCCAGGATCCGCCCCAGCCGGGCGGCGAGGGGCCCGTCAGGAGTCACGTTCAGGTTGAGCCGGGTACGGATCCGCCCCAGGAACGGCTCCACCAGGCGCGACTGCCACTCGCCTCCCGCTCCCATCCAGGCGGCCCGGGCGGCCGGCTGGGTGGCGAGCGTGCCGGCCACGCTGTCGGCGATGGCCTCGTACCAGCCGCTGTCCGCCGCCACGCTGAACCAGCCCGGGAGCTCCGGTGAGCCGGGGAGCACCACGTCCGGCTGGATGCCGCCGCCGCCGCGCACCTCGCGCCCCTTGTCGGTGCGGTAGAGGAGCGAGGTATCGCGCGAGATGCCGGTGCCGCCGGCGAAGCTGTAGTACTGCGCCGCCTTGAGCCCGCGGTAGGCGCGCTGGATGATGCGCCCGCTCGGCGTCACGATGCGGCCCACGGTGAGCCATACCACGTCGTTCTGCGGCGGCACCAGGAAGAGCCGCTGCATGAGCGCCTTGCCGAAGCTCCGGCGGCCGAGGATCAGGGCGCGGTCGTGGTCCTGGAGCGAGCCGGCGAGCGCCTCGGAGGCGCTGGCGCTGCCGTCGTCGATGAGGACCATGAGCGGCAGCTCGCGGAAGGGGCCGTCGGTCTCGGTGAAGAACTCGTTGTTGGCGGTGCTCCGGCGGCCCAGGGTCTTGAAGATCAGCGTCTTCTCGGGGAAGAAGAGGCTCGCGATCTCCACCGCGGCGCCGACGCTCCCGCCGGGATTGCCGCGCAAGTCGAAGATCAGCCGCTTCATCCCCTTGCCCTTCAGGTCCTTGATGGCGCGCTCCACCTCCTCGCGGCCCTTGGCCCAGAAGCCGTCGAGGCGGAGGTAGCCGGTGGTGGCGTCCACCATCCGGGCCAGGCCCACCGAGCGCGGCTCCACGATGTCGAACTTGACCTGCACCCGCACCGAGTCCGGCGCCAGCACGTTGCCGCGGGTGAGGAGGAGCCGGACCTTCCTGCCCTTCTCGCCGATGAGGCGGCCCATCGCCTCGCTGGCGGTGAGGCCGAAGACCGAGGTGTCGTTGACGGCGATGAGCCGGTCCCCGGCGGAGACGCCGGCGCGGGCGGCGCCGCTCCGCGGGTACACGGCGAGCACGGTGAGCCCGTACTCCACCTCGTCCAGCACGATGCCCGCGCCCGCCAGGTTGCCGCCCTCGTACGCCATCTCCCGCTCGGCGGCGGCGCGGCTCACGAAGCGGCTGTGCGGGTCCAGCGACTCCAGCACGCCGGCGATGGCGGCCTGCACCAGCTCGCCGTAGGCCACCGAGTCCACGTAGCTGGAGCGGATCTGGTTGAGCAGGCTCGAGAAGGTCTGCAGCTGCTCGTAGGAGGTGCCCTGCGCGGCGGCGGGGGCGGCGGCCAGCGCCAGGAGGAGCGCACCGAGGCGGGCGGCGCGGCGAAGCACGGGCATGGCGACTCCTACTGCAGCTGGGTGAGGCGCTCGCGCGCCGAGGCGACCTGCCGCTCGTAGCGCTTGGGCGCGAGGGTCACGAAGCGGGTGAAGGCCTCGCGGCTCGCCTCCTTCTTCCCCTGCGCCTGCGTGGCGATGCCGAGCCAGAAGAGCGGGCGCACGTCGCGGGGGTTCATCTCCGCGGCCTGCTGCAGCCGCTCCTCCGCCTGCGCCATGTCGCCCGCCTTGCCGAGGGTGATGCCGAGGTCGGTGAGCAGCGCCGCGTCGTCGGGGTTGGTGTTGACGGCGTAGCCACGTTCCCGCACCGCGGTGGCGTAGTCGCGCTGCGCCTCGGCGATGGCGGCGAGGCGGACATGGGCCATGTAGTTGCCGGCGTCGTTCTCGGCCACCTGGCGGTAGAGGGCGGTGGCCTGGTCCAGGCGGCCGGCGCGATGATGGAGCGCCGCCAGCACGTAGCGGTACTCGTTGGCGCGCAGCGGCGCGTCCTCGCGCGTGGTGTCGGCGCCGGCCGCCTCAATGCGGCGCACGAGGGACTCGAAGTCGGGGATCGCCGCGTCGGGGTTGGCGGAGCGCGCGGCGGCGAGGGCGCGGAACCAGACCAGGTCCTCCGGCACCTTGTCGAGCGGCTCACTGCCGAAGTAGCGCTTCACGGTGTTGTCGAAGTTCTTGAACGCGTCGTCGTAGCGGCCCTCGGTGAGGCCCTTGAGCCCGTTGGCGAAGTCGCCCCAGGGGCGCACCCACATGACGCTGCCGAGGATGCGGATGTCCACCATGGGGTCGGCCAGGAAGGCACGGCGGTAGTAGCCGGTGCGCCGCTCGAATTCCTTGTAGGCGCTGTCCTTGCTCACCTTCCGCAGGGCGCCCCAATAGTCGTCGTCACGATCGCGGGCGATGGACAGGGCCAGCCAGGCATCGGCGAACTGGTTGTCGATGGCCACGGCGCGGCGGAGCGCCGAGTCGGCGGCCTCCCACTGCTTCTTGCTCAGGTAGCCCATGGCCAGGTTGTAGTGGGAGGCCGGGTCGAGCGAGTCGGTGCGGGCCCGCTCCTGCAGCACCTCGAGGCGCTCGGTGATGCGGAGCGATTGCGCGGCGGCCGGGGCGAGGCCGGCCCCGGCGAGCAGCAGGACGAGGAGGGAACGGCGGACCATGGGACCTGTCTCCTAGTTGAGCGTGGCGAGCTGCTGCTGCACTTCCTGGCGCTGGGTGTCCCAGCGGCTCGGCGCGAGGGCCAGGAACCGGGTGAAGGCCTCGCGCGCGGTGGCGGTGTCGCCGAGCTGCTGGGCCAGCTTGCCGAGCAGGTAGAGGGTGCGATGGCTGCGGGGGTTGGCCTGGGCGGCGGCCTTGAGCGAGCCGAAGGCCTCCTGCGGCTGGCCACTCCGGAGCTGGGCCTCGCCCAGGTCGGCGAGGAGCGAGGGGTCGTCGGGGTTGGCGTCGAGCGCACGCTGGCGCTCGGCGAGCACCGCCGAGGGACGGCGCTGCCGCTCGTGGATCTCCGCCAGGCGCGTGTGGGCGGCGTAGAGGCCGGCGTCGACCGTGAGGGCCTCCTGCAGCATCGCCTCCGCCTCTGCCAGCTGGCCCGCCTGCGCCAGCATGCAGCCCAGGGTGTAGCGGTAGAAGTTGGCGTCGGAGAAGGCCAGCGTGGCGCCGCCGGTGCGCTCGTCCACCTTCTCCCAGCGGGCGAGCAGCTCGCGGGTGTTGGCGATGCCGCGCTGGGGATCGCCGGCGCGGACGGCGGTGAGGCCCTCGTACCAGAGCCAGGAGGACGACCAGGTGAGGTGGTCCTTCTCGGGCGCCCCGCCCGCCACCTCACGGAAGAAGGCGTAGGCGCGCGGGTAGTCCCCCACCCAGAAGGCGCCGAAGCCGTTGAGGAGATAGGTGTAGGCCGCCGTGGCGTTCCGGCCCAGGCCGAGCGACTTGGCGGTGGGCATCATGAGCGCCAGGGGGCGGAGGTCCACCATGGGGTCCAGCAGGAAGGCCTTCCGGCGGTACTGGAAGGCGGTGTCCACCGCCGCCTGCCACTCGGCGGGCACCTTCCCGTCCTCGACCTCGTCCCAGAGCTTGTCGCGCCGGGCGAAGGGCAGGTAGGAGAGGGCCAGGTAGGCGCTGGCCGTCTTGGGCTCGATGAGGATGGCCTGCCGGAGCGCCCGCTCGGCCTCGGCGTACTTCTTGTGGACCCAGTAGCCGAGGGCCGCCTCGTACTGGGCGGGGGCGTCGTTGGAGTCGCGCTGGGCGCGCAGCACCAGCTCGTTCAGGGGCACCGTCAGCTGCACGCGCTGCGCGGGGAGCGCGCCGGGCAGGCTCACGAGGGCGCCGAGGAGGGCGGCCCGCAGGAATCGCATGTCGGGGAGTCCGGGAGAGTGGCCACCGTTATCATGGGGCCGATCCGGGAAACGCGCCAGACCCCGGGTTGTGTGTCAGGCGCCGCCGGGCGGCCCGTCAGGCGGGTGGAGCTGCCGGCCAGGCCGCCGGGCGGGGAGGCGCGGCCCGGGAAAGTGCCTATCATGAAGGAAGAGGGCGACCGGCGGTCGCCCCCTTCGTTCATGTGGAGCCGATGAGGACGGGATGAATCCCGGTCAGGGCGCCCGCTGGTAGCGGATCACCCCGCCCACCACGGTCAGGTTCACGCGCGCCTCGTTCAGCGTCTCGGGCGGCACGCTGAGGAGGTCCCGGTCGGCGATCACGAAGTCGGCGCGGTAGCCCGGGGCCAGCTTGCCGCGCCCGTGCTCGGCGAAGGTGGCGTAGGCATTCCCCGCCGTGTAGGCGCGCAGCGCGTCCTCAATGCCGATCTTTTCCTCGGGAATCCAGCCCCCCGGGTTCTTCCCGTCCAGGGTGCGGCGGGTGACGGCGGCGTACAGGCCGAGCATGGGGTCGAGCGAGGCCACGGTCCAGTCGGAGCCGAAGGCGAGGGTCACGCCGGCGTCGAGCAGGTGCCGGAAGACGTAGCTGTCGGTGACCCGGGCGCCGAGCCGCTTGCCCGCCCAGCGGCCGTCGTCAATGGCGTGGAGCGGCTGCATGGAGGCGATGACGTGCTGCCGCGCCATGGCGCCCACCTCCTCCAGGCGCAGGTGCTGGGCGTGCTCGATGCGGAAGCGGCGGTCCCGCGCGCCGTGGGCCGTGGCCACGCTGTCGTAGATGCCGAGCACCAGGGCGTTGGCCTTCTCGCCGATGGCGTGGACCACCACCTGGAGCCCGGCCGAGTCGGCGCCGCCGATCCAGGCGCGGAGGGAATCCTCGGGGGTGACGAGGAGGCCGCTGGTGCTGGGGTCGTCGCTGTAGGGCTCAAAGAAGAGCGCGGTGGTGCTGCCGAGCGAGCCGTCGATGTAACCCTTCACGCCGGCCAGGCGGATCCAGTCGTCGCCGGGGCCGCGGGCCGTGAGGCTGTCGGCCACGCGGCGCCAGTCGGCGAGGGAAGGATAGACGCTGAAGCGGAGGCCGAGCTTGCCGGCGGCCTTGGCGCGGAAGAGGCCCGCCACTTCCTCCCAGCGGGCGCTCACGGTGCTCACCGCGGTGACGCCGTGCTCCAGGGCGTGGCGGGTGGCGCGCTCGAGGGCGGCGTCCACCTGCGCCTCCGTGTAGGTGGGCTGCGCGGCGAAGACGGGGGTCTGCGCCTCGTCCTTGAGGACGCCGGTGGGCTCGCCGGTCCGCTTGTCCCGGACGATGGTGCCGCCCGGGATCTCCGGCGTGGCCCGGGTGATCCCCGCCGCCTTGAGGGCCAGCGAGTTGGCGAGCGCCATGTGCCCGTCGAGCCGCTGCACGAAGACGGGGTTGCGGGGCGTCACCGAGTCGATCCATCCGCGCTCGGGCAGCGGGGCGCCGGGCCAGTTCTCGTGGTCCCAGTTGCCGCCCAGGATCCACTCGCCCGGCTGCCGCTCGGCCGCGAAGGCCTTGAGCCGGCCCACGAACTCTTCCTTGGTCTGGGCATCGCGCAGGTCGATGCTGGCCAGCTGGAAACCGCCGTCGAGGAAGTGGAGGTGGCCGTCGGCGAAGCCCGGGGTCACGAGACCCGCGCCGGCGGGGATCACCTGGGTGCCCTCGCCGGCGTAGCGGGCGGCGTCGGCGCTGTCGCCCACCATGAGGATGGTGTCGCCGCGGGTGACGAGGGCCTGGGCCAGCGGCTGGGTGGAATCGCCGGTCCAGATCTTCCCATAGACGATGAGCGTGGCCGGGGCCGGCTTGGGGCCCCCGCAGGCGGCGAGCAGGAGCAGGGTGGCGGCCAGCGGGCGGAATCGGGGCATCAGCGGCTCCTGGGCAGGGCGTTGGCGCCGAGGAGCTCCCGGACGTCCAGGAGGACCTCGAGCATCAGCTGGTCGCGTTGATAGCCGGCGTCGAGCTCCTCCATGCGGCGGAGCTGCTGGTCGGCGCGGGCGCGCTCGTACTGCTCCCGGTAGGCGGCTTCGAGGTTGGCGAGGATCTGGTCGCGGGGGCGCATGGCGGGACTCGGCGCGCCCATCGGGCGCGCGGCTGGGGGGAATGCATGATGGCTCGGGACCTGATGGAGGTATAGCTTACAGCGGACTCCAACCCCCTGTCACCATGCGCCTCGTTCCGCTGCTCCTCGTGGTGGGTGCCACCGCCCTCGCCGCGCAGGCCAAGCCCCGGCCCCGGGCGCTCGGCATCCCGTTCAACGGCACCCCCGGCCCCCTCAACGCCATCACCGACGTGACCGGCGTGGAGGTCGGCCAGGTCACGCTCATCGAGGGGCAGGGCCGCCTCCGGGTGGGGCGCGGGCCGGTCCGCACGGGGGTCACCGCCATCTTCCCCCGCGGCCGCCGCGACGGCCGGCCGGCCATGGGCGCCTGGTGGACCCTGAACGGCAACGGCGAGATGACGGGCACCACCTGGCTGCAGGAGTCGGGCTTCCTGTGGGGGCCGGTGCTCATCACCAACACCCTGAGCGTGGGCGTGGTGCGCGACGCCGTCATCGACTGGGCGGTGCGCCGCGGGTACGACGATTTCCTCTGGGCCCTCCCCGTGGTGGCCGAGACGTACGACGGCGGCCTCAACGACATCAAGGGGATGCACATCACCCGGGAGCACGCCTTCCAGGCGCTCGACGCCGCCAAAGGCGGCCCCGTGGCCGAGGGCAATGTGGGGGGCGGCACCGGCATGGTCTGCAACGGGTTCAAGGGCGGGATCGGCACCTCGTCCCGGAAGCTCTCTGTGGAGGCGGGCGGGTTCACGGTGGGGGTGCTGGTGCAGTGCAACTACGGCGGGCGCCGCCGCTTCAGCGTGGCCGGGGTGCCGGTGGGCGCCCAGATCACCGGCGCCGACAACTGCGTGGCCCTGCCCGACCCCGCGGAGCCCTGGCTCCGCGACGAGCCCCGCTGCGACGCCCCCGGCCGGAGCGACCGCGAGAGCGGCCGCACCGAGCTCGGCTCCATCATCGTGGTGCTGGCCACCGACGCGCCGCTGCTGCCGCACCAGCTCCAGCGCCTGGCCAAGCGGGTGGCGCTGGGCATCGGCCGGCTGGGCGGGATCGGCGGCGACAGCTCGGGCGACATCTTCGTGGCCTTCTCCACCGCCAACGCCGGCGCCGCGGCGCCCGACTCGGCGGTGACGGTGCAGATGTGGCCCAACGACCGCATCAACCCGCTGCTCGAGGCCACGGTGGACGCCACGGAGGAGGCCATCATCAACGCGATGGCCGCCGCCGAGACCATGGACGGGGCCGATGGCTACCGGGTGTACGCGCTGCCGATGGACCAGGTGGTGACCTTGCTCCGGCGCGCGGGGCGGATTCCGTGAGCCGGCCGGTGGCGCTCGTCACGGGCGCGTCCGGCGGGATCGGGCTGGAGCTGGCGCGCCTCGCGGCGAAGGACGGGCACGACCTGGTGCTGGTGGCGCGCACCACGCCCAAGCTCGACGAGGTGGCCAAGTACCTGACCGGGATGTACGGCATCTCGGCGCAGGTGCTCACCGCCGACCTGGCCGATTCCGCCGCGCCCCGGGCCATCGTGGACGAGCTGGCGCGCCGCGGCATCACCGGGGTGGACGTGCTGGTGAACAACGCCGGCTTCGGCGACTGGGGCCTCTTTGGCCGGGCCGACCTGGAGCGGCAGCTGGCCATGATCCAGGTGAACGTCATCGCGCTCACCGCGCTCACCCGCCTGCTGCTGCCCCCCATGGTGACGCAGCGGAAGGGCCGCATCCTCAACGTGGCGAGCACGGCGGGGTTTGCGCCGGGGCCGCTCATGGCGGTGTACTACGCCACCAAGGCGTACGTCATCTCCTTCTCCGAGGCGATCAGCAACGAACTCGCGGGCACCGGCATCACGGTGACGGTGCTCTGCCCGGGCCCCACCCGCACCGGCTTTGCCCAGGTGGCAGGGATGGGACAGTCCAACCTGTTCAGCTCGCCCACGGTCATGGACGTGGAGCCGGTGGCGCTGGCGGGGTGGCGGGGGATGAAGCGCGGGACGGCGATGGTGGTCCCGGGGCTCCCCAACAAGCTGCTGCTCCAGGCCATCCGCATCTCCCCCCGGTGGGTGCTGCGGCGCATCACGCGGTGGTTCCAGGAAGGCCGGGCGCAGTAGCCCTCTCCCCAAGGACGGCACCATGGCACTCGCGAGCAAGCGGGTCCTGATCTTCGCGGCTCCGTACTACGAGGAGCTGGAGCTCTGGTATCCCAAGATCCGGCTGGAGGAGGAAGGGGTCCGCACCGTGGTGGCGGGCCTCGGCGAGCGGAGCTACACCGGCAAGCGCGGCAGCTACCCGGTGACGGAGGACGCCCACGTGGACGACATGGACACCGCCGACTTCGACGGCCTCATCATCCCCGGCGGCTACGCGCCCGACATCCTCCGGCGCTCGGCCAAGGTGCTGGAGCTGACGCGCGAGTTCTTCGAGGACGGGAAGCCCATCGGCTTCATCTGCCATGCCGGCTGGGTGCCGATCTCCGCGGGGATCGTGACGGGCCGCCGCGGCACCTCGGTGGGCGCCATCCGCGACGACCTCGAGAATGCCGGCATGATCTGGAGCGACGAGCCGGTGGTGGTGGACGGCAACCTGATCTCGTCGCGCACGCCGGCGGACCTCGGGGCGTTCATGAAGGCGTACCTCCGCGCCCTTTCGTAATCACGCCCCCCATTTGGAAGGCGCGGTCCTAGGGCCGCGCTTGCGAGATCGTATGTCGTTGAGAGAATGCCAGGCGCGGGTGGACGGGTGGATCGCGCAGTTCGAGGAGGGCTATTTCCACCCCCTCACCAACCTCTGCCGGCTCTCGGAAGAGGTCGGCGAGCTGGCGCGCGAGGTGAACCACCGCTTCGGGCAGAAGACCAAGAAGAAGGATGAAGCCGACGGGGACATGGCCATGGAGATGGCCGACATCCTCTTCGTGCTCATCTGCATGGCCAACCGCGAGGGCATCGACCTCGAGGCGGCCTTCGAACGGATGATGGCCAAGGTGGAGCGGCGCGACGCCGACCGCTGGACACGCAAGCCGGAGGGAACCGCGTGAGCGACACGATTCTGGAGCGCCTGCGGGCGGCGCTCGGGGAGCGCTACACCATCGACCGCCAGGTGGGCCAGGGCGGGATGGCCACGGTGTACGGCGCCACCGACCGCAAGCACAACCGCCAGGTGGCCATCAAGGTGCTCCGCCCGGAGCTGGCGGCCACCATCGGCGGCGACCGCTTCCTGCGCGAGATCGAGGTCTCGGCCCGGCTGCAGCACCCGCACATCGTGCCGCTGTACGACTCGGGCGACGCGGGCGGGGTGCTCTACTACGTGATGCCCTTCGTCACCGGCGAGTCGCTCCGCGACCGGCTCACGCGCGACGGCAAGATCCCCTTCGAGGAAGCCGTGGCCCTGCTCCGGCAGATGGCGAGCGCGCTGGCGTACGCGCACCAGCAGGGCATCATCCACCGCGACATCAAGCCCGAGAACGTCCTCCTCTCCAACGGCGTCGCCGTGGTGGCCGACTTCGGCATCGCGCGCGCGCTGCGCGCCGCGAGCGAAGGCTCCATGACGGGGCTCGGCTTCGCCATCGGGACGCCGGCCTACATGAGCCCCGAGCAGGCTACCGCCAGCGACATCGACGAGCGGAGCGACCAGTACTCGCTGGCCTGCGTCTTCTACGAGATGGTGACGGGTGCCGCCCCCTTCGCGGCGCCCACCATGCAGGCGGTGCTCACCAAGAGCCTCTCGGGCCCGCGGCCCAGGCTCAGCAAGGTGGCCCGCACCACGCCGGCCGAGGCCGATGCGCCGGTCACCCGGGCCCTCGCCGCCGACCCGAAGGACCGCTACGCCACCGTCACCGACTTCGCCGCCGCGCTCGAGCGCGCCGCCGGCGGCGGCAGCGGCGCCGTGGCGGAGCGCACCCGGCTCAAGCGGCTGGTGGTGGGGCTGCCCGTTGCGGTGGCGGCCATCGCGCTGGCGGTGTTCGCGCTCCTGCCGCGCGGCGGCAGCGTGGTGCGCGGGGCCGAGTCCATGGTGGTGCTGCCCTTCAACGCCACCGGGCCCGGCGTGGACGTGCTGGGCGAGGGGATGGTGGACCTCCTCACCACCAACCTGAACGCCGTGGGCGGCATCCGCGCCGTGGAGCCGCGCGCCGTGCTGGCGCGGCTCAAGAAGGAGGGCGCCCCCGCCGACGTGGAAGGCGCGCTCCGTTTTGCCGGGGCACTCAAGGCCAACTCGGTGGTGATGGGCAGCATCGTGGCCACGGGAAGCCGGGTGCGGGTCTCGGCCGACCTCTACGGCCCCGAGGGGACGAGCCTGGCGCGGGCGCAGGTGGATGGCGCCGCCGACTCGGTGCTCCAGCTGGTGGACCAGCTGAGCCTGTCGCTGGTGCGCGAGATCTGGCGTTCCAAGGAGCCGGTACCCAACCTGCGGGTCACCGGCCTCACCACCAACTCGCTCGCCGCCATGCGTGAGTACCTGACGGGCGAGCAGTTCTATCGCCGCGCCATGTGGGAGTCGGCGCAGGCGGCGTTCGGGCGGGCCATCGAGGACGACACGACGTTCGCGCTGGCGCACTACCGGCTGGCGATGGCGCTCGGCTGGAAAGGCGGCTACGGCTCGCTCCGGGCCGACAGCGCGAGCGCCGCGGCGCTCCGCATGGCCAGCCGGTTGCCGCCCCGGGAACGGACGCTGGTCGCCGCCTACCGGCTGTTCTCCCAGGGCCGGCTCGCCGCCTCGGACAGCATGCGGGCCTACCTGCGCGAGCACCCGGACGACCTCGACGCCTGGTACCTCCTGGGCGAGTCGCAGTACCATAGCAAGCATCTGACGGGCCAGGGACCGGCCGCGCTCCGCGAGCCCTTCGACCGGGTGCTCGCGGCCGACTCGACCCTCACCCCCGCCGCCATCCATCCGCTCGAGACCGCCATCGCCCAGGGCGACTCGATCGGCTTCCAGCGCTACCTGCGCCTCTTCCGTTCCGGTGCCGACTCCGCGGCCGTGCGCGGCTACGAGGTGGCCGGCGCGATGGCCTTCGCCGGGCTGGTCCCCGACTCGGCGACGGCCAGCGCCCTTGGAAACACCATGGGCGCCGCGATGTCGATCTACTCCGGAGCCTTCGCTGGGCCAGGCACCACCGGGGACACGGTGCTGGCGCGCTACGAACGCCTCACAACGGCGCTCAGGCCGGAGATGACACCCCCGGTGCGGCTGCAGCTTGCCGCCGGGCGCGGACTGATCCTGCTCGGCCTCGGCCGGTTCGCCGCGGCGACCGCCTTCAACGACACCCTGGTCGAACTCTCGCGGGACCAGGCCGGCGGTATCCGGCTCTTCCCGCACGTGATGGGCTATGCCGCCCCGGGCTACGAGGAGGCCTGGATCGCGAACTTCCTCAGCGCCCCGGTGCGAAGCCCCTTCCAGGGCACGTTTGCGGCCCTCATCCTGCTCAACCGGGGCGAAACCGGGCGTGCCGGCCGATTGCTGGACAGCCTGCAGCGTGACACCACCGCCATGCCTCCGTTCCTGCGAGGTGCGCTGGAGGCGGCCCAAGGCATCCGCCGGCTGGACGAGGGCGATACCACGCGGGCCATCCGGGAGCTCGAGTCGGGGATCGAACGGGTGGGCAACAACATGATGTTCAACACCGCCGCCCGCCTGCGGCTCGGGGCGGCACTGGCCGCCCGGCCGGCCACGCAGGAAAAGGGCCTGGGGCTGTTACGGAATGCCTTCGTCGGCGACATCGGCCTGCAGCCGATCGCGGCGTACCAACTGGGGCGGACTGCCGAGGCTGTGGGCCGGCGAGACCTGGCGATGGAGGGTTACAGCCAGTTCCTGCGCCTCTGGAACAAGGCCGATCCCGCTGTGCAGCCCCGGGTGGAAGAGGCCCGGGCCGCGTTGGCCCGGCTTACCGCCGAGGGGGCGAAGTAGCTTACTCCCAGTCCGCCGGCATCTCGGCCAGTTCGCTGAGGAGGGCCTTGTAGCTGGCGTGACGGTCGGGGGAGACGGTGCCCGCCTTCACCGCCGCGAGCACCTGGCACCCCGGCTCGTGCACGTGACTGCAGTCGGGGAAGCGGCAGGTCTCCGCCAGCGGGCGGAACTCCGGGAAGCAGTGCGCCAGCTCCACGGGATCGAGGCCCCAGAGCCCCACCTCGCTGAAGCCCGGCGTGTCCACGATGAACCCGCCGCCGCCGAGCGGCACCATGACGGCGCCGGTGGTGGTGTGGGTGCCCCGGCGGACCTTCTCGCTGATCTCGCCCACCCGGAGCCGGAGGCCCGGCTCCAGCGCATTCAGCAGGCTCGACTTCCCCGCCCCGCTCGGCCCCGTCACCACGCTCTCCTGCCCCTGCAGCGCCGCGCGGAGCTCCTCGAGCCCCGCGCCCGTCTTCACGCTGGTGCAGTGCACCGGGTAGCCGGCGCGCCGCAGCCGTTCCGCCAGCTCCACTCCTGCCGCCAGGTCCACCTTGTTCAGGACCACGCGCGCCGGGATCTGGTTGGCCTCGGCCACCACCAGCAGGCGGTCCACCAGCTGGGGGATGGGCTCGGGGTCCCGGGTGGCGGTGACCACGATGACCTGGTCGGGGTTGGCCACCACGGGGCGGTGCCCGCGCCCCTCGGGGACGCGGCGGGCGAGCAGGCTCTTCCGCTCCTCGACGGCGGCAATCCCCAGCGTGCCGGCGGCGTCGCCCGCGTCCAGCTGGACCCGGTCGCCGACGACGAGCTTGGGCATGTCGCGCTTCATCTTGCCGCGGAGCACGGCGCGCACCTCGCCGTCCGCGGTGAGGATGCGGTAGACGCTGCCGTCGCGCTCCAGGATGGTGCCGGTCACCATGGGCTGGGCGCCGCCGTGATGGCCTTGTCGAGCTCGGCCTTCACGTCGTAGAGGGAGAGGGCCTCGAGGCGCGCCTGGGCGTCCTCCGGGGTGAGCGCCCAGACCAGGACGGGGGATTCCACGTGGCCCACGGGGCGGTCCCCGCCCCCGGCCCAGCGCACGAAAATGAGCGAGGCCGCGAAGCGGCCCCGCGCATCGGCCTCCTCCTCGACGTAGAGCCCCACGCTGTACGGCTGGCCGTCGCTGCCGGTGAAGGCCGCGGCGCGCTCGTGGCGCGCCATGTAGCCGCCGAGGGTGAGGTCGTCCATGCGGCCTAGCGGCCCACCGCCTCCTTCACCACGTTCCCCATGATGAAGGCGATGTTGGCGGGCCGCTCGGCGAGCCGGCGCATGAGGTAGGGGTACCACTGGGTGCCGAAGGGCACGTAGACCCGCATGTTGTAGCCGCCGCCGCGGAGCTGGTCCTGCAGGTCGCGCCGGACGCCGTAGAGCATCTGGAACTCGAAGCGCGACGGGTCGATCTTCTGCTGCGCGGCGAAGGCCTTGGCCCGCTCCAGGATCACCTGGTCGTGGGTGGCGAGGCCCGGGTAGTTGCCCCGCTCCATCAGCCGCTCCATGAGCATGACGTAGTTCTTGTCCACGTCGGCCTTGTCGGGGAAGGCCACGTCGGCCGGCTCGAGGTACGCGCCCTTGCAGAGGCGGACGCGGACGCCCTTCTCGATGAGCAGGTCCACGTCGGCGGCGGAGCGGCGGAGGGCGGACTGGATCACCACGCCCACGGTGTTGCCGAAGGTGGGATGGAGCTTCTGGTAGAAGAAGTCCAGCGTACGCTGGGTGTAGGCCGAGCTCTCCATGTCCAGCCGGACGAAGGAGCCGTGCGCCTTGGCCTTGTCGAGGATGGCCGACATATTGGCGAGGCACAGGTCCTCGCTGATGTCGAAGCCCATCTGGGTGAGCTTCACCGACACGTTGCTCTGGACCCCGGCCTTCGCGATGGCGTCGAGCATCTGCAGGTAGGTGTCCCGGGCGGCGGCGGCCTGGCCGGCCTCGGTGATGCTCTCCCCCAGGAGATCCAGCGTGGCGGTGATCTTCCGGCCATTCAGGTCCCGGGCGGCCTGCACCGCCGAGTCGATGGTCTCCCCCGCCACGAACCGGTGGGCAAACTTCCGGGCCAGCGGATTCCCCCGGACGAAGCGGAAGACCTGCTTCTGCTCGGAGAGCCAGAGGAGACTGTGACGCATCATGGCGGACGTTCCTGGGATGAGGCTGGAGAGCGGCAACCTAAACCCCGACGGAGGGGGGCTCAAGCGTGAATATTGATGCAGGCCGGGGGGCCACCCGGATCGCCATGTGGAGCGGGCCCCGCAACATCTCCACGGCCATGATGCGGGCCTGGGAGAACCGCCCCGACAGCTGGGTGGTGGACGAGCCGCTCTACGCCCACTACCTCACCCAGGTGGCGGTGACCCATCCCGGCGTGGACGAGGTCATCGCCAGCCAGGAGAACGACTGGGAGAAGGTGGTGGCCTGGCTCACCGGCCCCGTCCCGGAGGGGCGGGCGATCTGGTACCAGAAGCACATGGCCCACCACTGGCTGCCCCACCTGCGGGGCCCGTGGCTCTTCCAGCTCACCAACGCCTTCCTGATCCGCCACCCGGCGGAGATGCTGCCGAGCCTCGTGGCCAAGATGGGGCCGCCGGTGCTCCGGGACACGGGGCTGCCGCAGCAGGTGGAGCTGTTCGAGGCGGTGCGCGCCCGCACCGGGGTGACGCCGCCGGTGCTCGACACCGAGGACGTGCTGCAGGACCCGCGCGGGGTCCTCGCGCGGTTCTGCGCTGAGGTGGGGGTGTCGTTCGACGAGCGGATGCTGTCCTGGCCTCCGGGCCGCCGGGCCACCGACGGCGTCTGGGCCAAGCACTGGTACGAGGCCGTCGAGCGCTCCACCGGCTTCGAGCCTTACCGCCCGCGCTCGCGCACGGTGCCGGCTGAACTCGAGCCGCTGCTGGCGGAGTGCATGCCGTTGTACGAGGAACTGCGGCGGTACCGGCTGGTGGCGTGAGGCTGGCTGTTGGTGTGACTCAACGCAGAGGCGCAGAGGACGCGGAGGGCCGCAGAGGAGCTGCGTGACCGTGGTTGGCCCGCCGGAAGGGGGCTGTCGTGATCTTGGTGGGTGTATGTTTGGGTCCAGCAGCGGACCCCACCGACCGCGGAACCCCACCACAAGACCACGCGGACTCACGGTGCCACGCCGCCATCCGCGCGCAGTTCCTCCGTGCCCTCTGCGTTCTCCGCGCCTCTGCGTTGAGTCACACCGGAACCCGGCCCAGGCACCGCCACGCGGCGACGCCCCGAACCAAGGATCGAACCATGCTGCAGCAGTTCAACGAGAAGAACCGCGACCTGATCGTCAACATCAACGGCAGGCTCGTCCACCGCGACGAGGCCGGGGTGAGCCCGTTCGACTCGGCCGTGCAGGGTGGCGACGCGGTGTGGGAGGGGCTCCGGGTGTACGAGGGGCGCATCTTCCGCCTCACCGAGCACCTCGACCGCCTGCGCGACTCGGCCAAGGCGCTCGCCTTCGCGGTGATCCCCTCCCACGAGGCGATCACGGCCGAGATCCGGAAGACGCTCGCCGCCAACCAGATGCGGGATGGTGTGCACATCCGGCTCACGCTCACCCGCGGCGTGAAGGTGACGTCGGGGATGGACCCGCGGCTCAACCAGGGCGGCCCCACGCTCATCGTGCTGGCCGAGCACAAGCCGCCGGTCTACGGGACGCATGGGCTCTCGCTGGTGACGGTGTCCATCCGCCGCTTCCCGCCCGACTGCATGGACCCCAAGATCCACCACTGCAACCTGATCCAGTCCATCCTGGCCAAGCTCGAGGCCAACGTGGCCGGCGCCGACGACGCGCTGATGCTCGACACCCGCGGCTTCATCGCCGAGACCAACGCGACGCACCTCTTCTTCGTGGAGAAGGGGCTGGTGCGCACCAGCCGCACCGTCGCGTGCCCCGAGGGGATCACGCGCTCGGTGGTGCTCGAGCTCTGCCGGCAGCACGGCATCCCCCACGAAGTGACGGACCTCTCGCTCACCGAGGCCTACCGGGCGGAGGAAGCGTTCTGCACCGGCACCATGGGAGAGCTGGCGGCCGTGACGACGATCGACGGCCGCACCATCGGGAGCGGCAGCGTGGGGCCGATGACGCAGCGGCTCACGGGGCTCTTCCGGGAGCTTACGGCGCGGGAAGGGACCGTCGTGGCCTGAGGCGCTACTAAGGACTTTGGGCGCCGGCCCTGGAGGCCTGCGGCGAGGGCCGCGAGGCCCGCCGGGGGGGACGGGTGGGCCGGGGGGGGGCGCGTCGGGGGCCCCGACCCGCGCCACCTCCACGCCAAGCGGATGGCTGGAAGCGCGGCACCTGCGCCCCCGCGCTCCTCCGTGGTGCCCCAATCCCGCGCGTCCACAGGTCACCCGGGCTGCCCGACCGGGGCCGCGCGCGCGCCGCGCTCTGGGCTTTCTGGGACACTGCACGGACCGGGCCTGGGCGGGGCCGGGATCACTTCGACAAGTCATGGAGGACACGATGCGGATGCGACAGGCATGGCGGGGACTGCTCCTGGCCGGTGGCGCGTACCTGGCCAAGCGATGGTGGGACAAGCAGCAGGCGGCCAACGGCGTGAGCCGCGGGATGAGTTCCGCCTCGAACGAGCCGGCGGCGGGCGGGGCCGGGTACGCCTCGGGCGGCGGGATGGGGTCGGATCCCGCTGCGGGGACGCCGCCGAGCCTCTAGGGCAGGAAGCGGCCCCGCAGTTCCGGCGGCAGCAGGGGACAGGCCCCCTCCGGCGTGGCGAAGATCCGCTTGCGGACCTTCGCCACGCCGTCGTAGGCGAGGTCGAGCAACCAGGTGGGCAGGAGCTGCAGCACCCGCGCCAGGGCGCCCCAGCCCCCGCCGATCCGCTCGGCGATCCGGAGCGCGGCGGTGCTGCGGGTGAGCACCCGGCCATCGGCTGTCTTGAGGACGATGCTGTCGGGGAAGCGCGCGCGGTCGGCGGGCGGGAAGGTGGCCTCGAAGGTGGGGCCCTGGAGCGCGGCGTAGCGGAAGCGCGTGCCCCCGGGGTCGCGCGCCAGCGCGAACTTCACGGCATGGTGGCAGAGGCCGCAGGTGCCGTCGTAGAAGAGCAGGTCGGGCGCAGGCGTCACGGCATCTCCGCTCCAGGTGAGTCCTCGGGCCGGTGCGGCTGCTCCGCGGGAGACGACGGCCAACTCCGGCCTGGCGGCCCTCTCCCGATGGGGGCAGCGTCCACCCCTTCCCTGGCCCCGACGTCCCCTGTTTCCGCCATGCCGCATCACCGCACATCACGAGGCCCGATGGCTATATTGCTGACACCCATGACCGCCCGCAATTCCCTCGGCCTGCTCGACCTCGTTGACCGGGGCGCAGGTTTCATCCGCCGACGCCAGTTCAGCTACCTCCCTGAAGATGGGGACCTCTACGTCTCCCCGAAACTCGTGTCGCAGCATGGGCTCCGCCCGGGCGACGAGATCGAGGGGACGGAGGGCCGCCCGCAGGGGCGGGGCCGCGCGGCGCCGCTCGAGACGGTCACCGCCATCAACGGCCGCCCCCCGGGGGAGCTGCGCCAGCGCCCCCAGTTTGCCAGCCTCGGCGCCGTCCACCCCGACGAGCGGCTCAAGCTCGACTTCGGCCTGCGCCGCGGCGGCACCCCCGACTACACCAACCGCGTCATCGACCTGCTCTGTCCCTTCGGCAAGGGGCAGCGCGCGCTCATCGTGGCACCGGCCAAGGCCGGCAAGACGATGGTGCTGCAGTCGGTGGCGGAGGGCGTGGCGCGGAACCACCCGGGCGCCACGCTGCTCATCCTCCTGGTGGACGAGCGGCCCGAGGAAGTCACCGAGATGGAGATGGTGGGCTACGGCGAGGTGATCGCGTCGAGCTTCGACTTCCCGGCGGAGCGGCACGTGGCCGTGGCCGAGCTCACGCTGGAGCGCGCCCGCCGCCGCGTGGAGCAGGGCGAGGACGTGGTGCTGATCCTCGACTCCATCACCCGCCTGGCCCGCGCCTACAACACCGTGGAGCGCGGCACCGGCCGCACCATGAGTGGCGGCCTCGACTCGAGCGCGCTGGAGAAGCCCAAGCGGTTCCTGGGCAGCGCGCGGAAGATCGACGAGCGGAAGGGTGGCGGGTCGCTGACCATCATCGGCACCGCGCTGGTGGACACCGGCAGCAAGATGGACCAGGTGATCTACGAGGAGTTCAAGGGCACGGGCAACAGCGAGCTGACCCTGAGCCGGGAGCTGGCGGACCGGCGGATCTTCCCGGCCATCGACCTCAAGTTGAGCGGGACGCGGCGGGAGGAGCTGCTCCTCCCGCCCGAGCTCCTGGCCGTGGCCCAGAACCTCCGCGCGCGCCTGGCGCCGATGAGCAGCATCGACGCGATGCAGCAGGTGCTGCAGCTCATGCGGCGGACCACGGCGGACGCGGAGCTGTCGTTGTAGGCGTTGCCCGGCGCTAGAGCCCCATCCGCCGCACCAGGTCTGCGAACCGCGGGTCCCCCCGCACCGGGTCGAACAGCGGATCCACCTTGAGGTACACCAGCCACCCCCGCCGCTCCGCGTAGGCCCGCTCCATCGCCGCGAACGCCGCATCGAAGTCGCCGAGGCCCAGGGCCAGCTTGGCCTGGTCGGTGGGGGAGACGTACCCGCGCGCCTCGAGCTCCCGCATTCGCGCGGCCACGTCGAGGGCCGCGTCGCGGCGACCCTGCTTCACGCACACCCGCGCCAGCGTCGCGAAGGCGTGGGTGAACCCGGGCTCGAGCTGGAGGGCCTCCTGCAGCGCACCCTCGGCGCCCGCGAGGTCGCCGGCATCCTCGCGGGCCAGGCCGAGCAGCGCGTAGGTCTCGGTGGCCTCGGGGTTCATCACCAGCGCCCGCTCGATCTGCCGCACCGCGCGCGCCGGCTGCCGCGCCACCAGGTAGAGCCAGCCGAGCGTGCGGTGGATGGACACCGACGCGGGATCGAGCTCCACCGCGCGTTCCCCCTCCGCCACCGCTTCCGCCAGTCGCCCCATGGCCGCCAGGTACCAGCTGTGCCACTGCCGCCCCACGGAGTAGCGGGGGTCGAGCTCGAGGGCGCGGCGGAACTCGCGCCCCGCGCGGGGCCAGTCCCAGTCGTGGATGAACGTCACCCACGCCAGCGACGTGTGCGCCTCCGCCACCGTGTCGTCGAGCTGGATGGCGCGCTCCGCGAACTGCCGCGCCCGCTCGAGCCCCTCCCCCACCGGCGCCGCCCGGTAGTCCACGCCGAGCGCCCACGCGTCGGCCAGCCCCGCATAGGCCAGCGCGTAGCCGGGATCGAGCCGGATGGCCTCCTCGAAGCAGCGGATGGCCGACGCCACGCTCTCGGCCGTCCGCCGGTTCCACGCGTAGCGCCCGCGGAGGTAGAGGTTGTACGCGGCCAGGTTGGTGGTGCCGTGCCGCGGCGCCGGCACCACCGCGCCGGCGGTGCGGCCGGTGGCCCGTGCCTCGAGCGCCGACGCGCGCGCCGCCAGCTGCTCGCGGAGCCGCGCCATGATGGTGCCGGTGAGCTGGTCCTGCAGCGCGAAGAGGTCGCGGTCGTCGGCGTCGAAGCGGTCGGACCAGAGGAGCGTCCCCTGCTCCGTCTCCGTGAGCTGCGCCGTGATGCGGAGCCGCGACCCCGCCTTCCGCACCGAGCCCTCGAGCAGCGCGGCCACGCCCAGCAGCCGCCCCACGTGCCGCACGTCCGGCACCTGCCCCTTGAGCGCAAACGAGGAGCTCCGCGACGCCACCGTCAGCCCCGGCACCTGCGCCAGGGCGTTGATGAGCTCGTCGGTCATCCCGTCGGCGAAGTACTCGCTGTCGGGATCGGCGCTGGCGTTGGCGAAGGGGAGCACCGCCAGGCTCCACGCCGCCGGCGTGCCGGCCGGCGTGTCGAGCCCGGAGAGCGGCGTCACCAGCGCCTCGGCGAAGTCCGCCATGGTGGGGAAGCGCTGCGCCGGGTCCTTCTGGAGCGCGGTGAGGAGCGCGCACTCCACCGCCGGCGGCACCTCGGGCCGCAGGCCGTGGAGCGGCGGCACCGGCTCGCTCAGGTGGCGCGTCATGGTGGCGCGGGCGCCGGTCCCCGCGAAGGGCGGCTGCCCCGTGAGCAGCTCGTAGAGCACGCAGGCCAGGCTGTACTGGTCGCTCCGGCCGTCGAGGTCAGGGTCGGCGCTGGCCTGCTCGGGGCTCATGTACATCGGCGTGCCGACGGCGACGCCGGGGCCGGTGACGCTGGCATCGTCGCAGGTCCGGTCCATGATGCCGCGCGCCACGCCGAAGTCGGCCACGAGCGGCTCGCCCTCGTGGAGGAGGATGTTCTCGGGCTTGAGGTCGCGGTGCACGATGCGGCGGCGGTGCGCGTAATCCACCGCGGCGGCCACGGTGCGGATCAGGCGGATGGCCTGGTCCACCGGCAGCACCCGCTCCTTCTGCAGCCGGGTGCGGAGCGAGTCCCCCGAGAGGCGGGGCATCACGTAGTAGAGGAGCTCCGCCCGCGCCAGGTAGCCGGGCTCGGTGTAGGGCACCGTGCCGGAGTCGTACAGCGGCAGGATGTGCGGGTGGGTGAGCGTCGCCGCGTAGCGGATCTCGCGCAGGAAGCGCTCGGCCAGCTCGGGGTCGGCGAGGAGGTTGGGGCGGATCACCTTGAGGGCCACGTCGCGGTCGTGGCGCAGGTCCCGCGCGGCGTAGACGCAGCTCATCCCCCCGCGGCCGATCTCGGCACCCACGGTGTAGCGCCCGGCCAGGCCGGCCTCGAGGGCGGGGATGGGATTGAAGGGCATCGTCACGTCCCGAACCTACCAGCGCGCGCGGCCCGCCACTACCCGGATCGGGCGGCCGAACCCGGCGGCGTGATTCCGGTCGCGCGTCAGGTGCCCGGGCGGGGCGGCGGCGGGGCCTCGCGCCGCCACAGGACCCGGCCGTCGGCGGCGCGCACCTCCTTCACCACCACCCCTTCCTCGGAGGTGCCGCCGAGCGCCACCTCGCCGGCGCCGAAATAGTCGCGGGTGCGCGGGTCGCGCCGGCCGCTCCACGGCAGGCGCCGGGCGATGGGCGCCGTGATCGTCCAGCCGGTCATCACGGGTGTCCCGTCGGTGAGGCGCGCAAAGGTGAGCTCGCCGCGCGCCCCGTCCCGCGGCACCCAGCGCCAGAGGTTCACGTAGCGGTACTCGAGCCGCACGAGGGCGCCGCTCCGCCGGTCCAGCCAGAGCGTCCCCTCGATGTCCGGGATCGTCCGCCCCCGCGCCGGCGCAAAGCCCACGCCGAGCAGGTGCCGCTCCCGCCGCGACGCGGCCACCAGGCGGAAGCAGTGGGTGCGGAGGAACGCGTCGCTGAAGAACGCCGCCACGTCCGGCCCATAGTAGGTGGGGCCGAGCAGCGTGTCGTGCACCTGCACGAAGCCGGAGGCCGCCAGGCTCTCGGCCGGCAGCGACGTCACGGGCCAGGCGCCCCGGCTCTCGGTGGGGTAGGTGTCGAGGAAGGTGACGCGGCCCTGCGGGTCGAGCCGCCGCCGGGTGAGGGTGCCCTGGTAGGTGAGCCCGCTCCGCCCCCCGCCCAGGAGCCCGAGTGACGTGCGCGCCTCGTCCCAGACTAGCGCCACCCGTCGGTCGGCCTCCGGGCGCGCCTGGCAGGGACTGGTGCCCGTCACCTCGATCTCGGCGAGCAGCACGGGAACGCCGGCCACCTGCAGCGCCAGCGCCAGCTCCTGGCCCGCCCCCAGCGTGAAGCTGTCGGAGGTCCACGGCCGGTAGCCGATGCGGAGGGCCCGCACCCGGTAGCGCCCGGGCGGCACCTCGGGGAGGCGGAAGCGGCCCTGCTCGTCGCTCACGGCGCTGGCCACCACGCGGGTGGAGTCGAGCAGCTGCGCCAGGCCGCCCTCGATGGGGCGGCCCGAGACCTCCTCGTGCATGGTGCCGCGCACCACCTGCGCCCCGAGCGGGGCGCCGGCGCCGAGGAGCAGGAACGACAGCGCGAGCGTCCGTCGCATGCACGACGAACGCTCGCGCCGGGCCGCCGGTGCCGCCGCCTCAGTCCTCGTAGAAGCGCCCACCCCGCGCCGCCATGTCCACGAGCGTCTGGCACGGCGCAAAGCGCATCCCGCAGGCCTGCTCGAGCTGCCGCAGCACCTCCACCACCTTGGCGGCGCCGAGGTCGTCGAGGTAGCGGAGCGGCCCGCCCCGGAACGGCGGGTAGCCGATGCCGAAGATGGCGCCGATGTCGCCGTCACGGGCGTTCCGGACTACGCCCTCGCCGAAGGCCATGGCGGCCTCATTGAGCATGGAGTAGACCAGGCGCTGCTCGATGAGCGCCGTGGCGGCCGGCGCCGCGGGGCGGACGCCGAGCAGGTCGTAGATGGTCTCGTCGGGGCCGGTCTTCTCGCCGTCGTGGTAGTGGTAGAAGCCCTTGCCGTTCTTCCGGCCCAGGCGGCCGTCGCCGAGCACCTTGGGGAGGAGCGGCGAGGGGGCCAGCCGCTCGCCGAACTGCTCGTGCATCACCTTGGCCGCCTTGGCGCCCACGTCGAGGCCCACCTCGTCGAGCAGCGTGATCGGGCCCACCGGGAAGCCGAACTTGACCATGAGCTTGTCGATGAGGTCCATGGGCACGCCCTCGCCCAGGATGTAGCCCGCCTCGTTCATGTACGGCAGCAGGATCCGGTTCACCCAGAAGCCGGGCCGGTCCCGCACCACGATGACCGTCTTGCCGAGGCGGCGGCCGAAGTTCACCGCCGTGGCGATCACCTCCGGCGCCGTGGCGTCGGTCGGGATCACCTCGAGCAGCGGCATCCGGTCCACGGGCGAGAAGAAGTGCATGCCGAGCACCTGGCCCGGCCGGCGCGCCTCGGCGGCGATGTCGCTGATGGGGATGGTGGAGGTGTTCGTGGCGAAGATCGCGTCGGGCGGGGTGGCCGCCTCGGAGTCGGCCAGCACCTTGCGCTTGAGCGAGAGCTCCTCGAACACCGCCTCGATGACCAGGTCGGTGCGCTGGAAGCCGGAATAATCGGTGGTGCCGGAGAGGAGCGCGCTGAGGCGCTGGAACTCGGGCCGGGTGATGCGGCGCCGCTTGAGCCGGCCGCTCAGGATGTCGGTGGCCGCCTTGAGCCCCTTCCCCACCCGCGGCAGCTCGGTGTCCTTGAGCCGCACGTCCACGCCCGCCGTGGTCACCGCCGTCCCCGCGATGCCGGCACCCATGAAGCCCGAGCCGATCACGCCGAGGCGCGTCACCGGCCGCGGCTTGGCGGTGACGCCCGCCGGCAGCCCATCGTCCTTCTTGAGCGCGTTGGTGGCGAAGAAGATCCCGATCAGCTTCCGCGACACGTCGGTGACCGCCAGCTCGCCGAACAGCCGCGACTCCACTTCGAACCCCTTCTGCAGCCCCTGCTCGAGCCCCGCCTGCACCGCCTCGAGGGCCGCGAGCGGCGCCGGGTAGTTGCCGTGGGTCTTCTTGAGCGTGTCCTTCCGCGCCTTCGAGTACACCACGCGGCGGCCGGGGAAGGAACGATCCAGCACCGCGCCCATCACCCCGCCCTTGGCCTTCCGGAGCGGGACCCCCTGCCGCACGATCCGCTCCGCCGCCTTGAGCGCGGTGTCGAGCAGGATGGCCTTCGGCACCAGCTCGTCCACCAGGCCCAGCTTGAAGGCCTTGAGGCCGGTCTCCATCTTGGCGCCCATGATCATCGGCAGCGCCGCCGAGAGCCCGATGAGCCTCGGCAGGCGCTGGCAGCCGCCGGCACCGGGCAGGAGCCCGATCTGCACCTCGGGCAGCCCGAGCTGCGTCTTGGGGCCGTCGGTGGCGATGCGCCAGTCGCAGGCCAGCACCAGCTCGAGGCCGCCGCCGAGGCAGGCGCCGTTGATGGCGGCGATGACCGGCTTCGGGTAATCGTCCACCCGCTGGATCATCGCCTGGCCGTCGCGGGAGAGCGCGGTGAACTGCTCCTGCGTGGTGAGCTTCGTGAACTCCTCGATGTCCGCACCGGCGATGAAGTTCTCCGCCTTGCCGGAGATCATGACCACGGCCTTCACCGCCGGGTCGTCCCGGAGCTTGCCGAAGAGCGCCTCGAACTCGGTGCGCACCTGCGCGTTCAGCGTGTTCACCGGCGCGCCGGGGAGGTCGATCGTCAGCACGGCCGTGGCGCCGTGCAGGGTGCAGGTGATGGCGGTCATACGCGCTCCAGGACCATCGCGAATCCCATCCCCCCCTGCGCACAGATGGAGATGAGGCCGAACTGGACGTCGCGCGCCGCCATCTCGTTGGCGAGCGTCGTGACGATGCGGGCGCCGGTGGCGCCGAACGGGTGGCCAATGGCGATCGACCCGCCGTGGACGTTGGTCTTCTCCCAGTCCACCTCGCCCACCGGGGCGCTCCTGCCCAGCTTCTCCGCCCACGCCTTGGAGGCCCAGGCCTGCGCGTTGGAGAGCACCTGGGCGGCGAACGCCTCGTGGATCTCCACCAGGCCCAGTTCATTCCAGGTGATGCCGGCGCGGTCGAGCGCCTTCGGCACCGCGTACGCCGGGCCCATGAGCAGCTGCCAGCCGGGGTCCACCGCCGCCACCGCGTAGCTCCGCACGGCCACCAGCGGCCGGTACCCCAGCGCCCGCGCCTTGGCCTCCTCCATCATCAGCACCACCGCGGCGCCGTCGGTGAGGCCCGAGCTGTTGCCGGCGGTCACGGTGCCGTAGCGCTTGTCGAACACCGGTCGCAGCTGCGCCAGCGCCTCGAGCGAGGTGTCGGCGCGGATCAGGTTGTCGGTGCTGATCACGTCGTCCATGCCGCGCCCGCCGAACCACGGGGCAATCTCCATGGCGAACCGCCCGCTCGCCGTGGCCGCCGCCGCGCGCTGGTGACTGGTGAGCGCCAGCCGGTCCTGCGCCTCGCGGCTGATGCCGTTCTCCTTGGCCATCTTCTCCGCCGACTGGCCCATCGACTCGCCGGTGGACGGCTCCGCGATGGCCGGCGAGACGGGGATCAAATCCCTGGGCCGCACCTTCCCGAACGCTGCCAGCCGCTGGCCGAGCGACTTGGCCTTGCTGGCCTCCACCAGGATCTGCGCCATGCGCTTCGAGTGCAGGATCGGGATGTCGGAGAGCGACTCGACCCCGCCGGCCAGCACCACGTCGGCGTGGCCGAGCGTGATCTGGTCGGCCGCATAGCTCACCGCCTGGCCGGCGGAGGCGCAGGCGCGGTTGAGCGAGAAGGCGGGGACCGTCTTCGGGAGCTGCGGCAGCAGGCTCACCTCGCGCGCCACGTTGGGCGCGAGCACCGAGGTGACCACCTGCCCGAAGGCCACCTCGTCCACCACCTTGCCGTCGAGTGCGGTGCGCTCGAGCAGCTCCTGGGTGGCGCGGCGCGCCAGGTCCACCGCGGAGACGTCGCGGAAGACGGTGCCGCTCTTGGCAAACGGGGTGCGGAGGCCGGAGACGACGACGGGACGACGGGAAGGCATGGGACACCGGGCCGGGGTGGGGCGCGGCGGCCCGCGCCCGACAACTTGGCGCGCGGGGCCGCGCGCACTTAGCCTACAAGAGCCGCGCTAGCTGCGCTTCTGGGCCACGATGGAGGCCACCGCCCGGACCTTGTTGTTCTCGACCGGCTCGAACACCTCGCGGCCATGCAAGGTCTCCAGCGGCGCCGCGAGCCGGGCCAGTTCCCCCGGCTGCAGCAGGTGCTCGGCGGAGGACGGGCCCCAGCCCAGCGCCTGCTGCCACTCGAGGTAGGTCTCCATCATGAGCAGGCCGCGCGTGCCCACCAGCTGCTGGATGTCAGGCATGCGCGCGCGGTCAAGATAGTTGAACACCATGACGACATCAAAAGCGCCGAAATCCGGCCACGCCTCCGCGAGATCCACACAGCGGAAGTCAACATTCACGCCGAGGCGGCTCGCTGCCTCACGGCCCGTCTCGAGCTTGGTGTCGTCCTTGTCAACTGCAACAACCGTGGCACCCCACTGCGCCGCCTTGAGCGCATGCCGGCCCTCGCCGCAGGCGAGGTCCAGCACCGTCATCCCCGGCTGGACGAGGTAGTCATGCCACAGCAGCCACGTGCTCGGCCGGGGCAGGTAGATCGGGCCGGGCGGGGGGGCAGGACGGGTGAGGTCTGGCATCGCTCCTCGGTGGAACAGCTCGCGGGGACACCCGCCGACGTGCTGGTCATCGGCGGCGGGATCACGGGGGCGGGCATTGCCCGGGACGCCGCGATGCGCGGGCTCCGGGTGGTGCTGGTGGAACAGCGCGACCTGGCGAGCGGCACCAGCAGCCGCTCCAGCCGGCTGGTGCACGGCGGCCTGCGCTACCTGGAAGAGGGAGGGCTTCGCCTGGTCTTCGAGGCCCTGAAGGAGCGGCAGGTGCTCCTCTCGATCGCACCGCACCTGGTGCGCCCCTGCCCTTCACCTTCCCCGTCCACCAGGGCGACCGCGTCCCGCTCTGGAAGCTCTGGGCCGGGGTGACGCTCTATGACCTGCTCGCCGCCTTCCGCAATGTGCGGTGGCATCAACTGCTCGGCAAGCGGCGGCTCCTGGCGGGGGAGCCGCTGGTGCGGGAACGGGGCCTCGTGGGCGGGGTGCGCTACTGGGACGCCCAGTGCGACGACGCGCGCCTCACCCTCGCCACCGCGCGCGACGCGATGCGCCACGGTGCGCAGGTCGCCACCTGGACCCGGGTCACCGCGCTCGCCAAGGCCGACGGCCGCGTGGCCGGCGCCCACCTCGAGGATGCCCTCACCGGCGCCATCGGCACCGTCACCGCCGCCGTGACGGTGAACGCCACGGGCCCGTGGGGCGACCAGCTCCGCCGCCTCGAGGACCCCGCCACCCAGCCCCTGCTCCGCCCCACCAAGGGCGTCCACGTCCTGGTGCGCCGCGACCGCCTCGGCCACGAGGACGCCATCACGCTCACGAGCCCCATCGACGGCCGGGTGATGTTCGTGCTCCCGTGGGGCGACTTCTCCTACATCGGCACCACCGACACCGACACCACCGAGTCGCCGGACGAGGTGGCGGCCACGGCCGACGACATCGTCTACCTGCTCCGCTCCGCCAACAGCGCCTTCCCCAACGCGCGCCTCGGGGAAGCCGACGTGCTCGCCACCTGGGCGGGCCTCCGGCCGCTGGTGGCGCCCGAGGCGGCCATGCGGGCCTCGAGCGTGAGCCGCGAGCACCTCATCGTGGAAGGCAGCGGCGGCATGCTCACCATCGCCGGCGGCAAGCTCACCACCTACCGGGTGATGGCGGCGGAGGTGGTGGATGCGGTGATGCAGCGGCTGGAGGCGCAGGGCTACCCCAGGGTGGGCCGCCCGCCCACCGACCAGACCCCGCTCCCCGGTGGCGAAGCCGCGGACCTCGAGCCGCTCGGCAGCCCGGGCCTCGAGCTCGGGCTCCCGATCGACACGGTCAACCACCTGGTGCGCCTCTACGGCACCGAGTGCGCGGCCATCTTCAACCTGGTGGAGAAGGACCGCACGCTGCTGCAGCCGCTCGATCCTCGGCACCCCGCCATCCAGGCCGAAGTGCTGCACGTGGTGCGGCGCGAGCTGGCGTGCCGGGTGGAGGACGTGCTGGTGCGGCGGCTGCACCTCTACTACGAGGTGCCGGATCACGGCGCAGCCGCGGCGGCCACGGTGGCGGCGCTGATGGGACGCGAGCTCGGCTGGGATCTCGAGCACTCGGCGCGGGAGGCGGAACGCTACCGCGCGGGCCTGTCGCGCAGCTGACTGCCCGCAACGAAGAAGGGGCCGCCCCGAGGGACGGCCCCTTCACGCAGCGGCAACGCGGGGCCTTACGGCACCACCACCACGAACCCGCCCATCCCCGTGAGGTTGTCGGGGCTGGCCGAGGTGCCGTGCGTGGAGCAGTAGTACTTGTAGATCCCGGTGCTCGCGAAGCTGAACTGGTACTGGTGCGGCGCGTCGAACCAGTCCACGTCCTGCGTGCCGGGCAGCGTGGCGGTGCCGTTGCTGGTGAAGCTCGGGCTGCCGGTGCTGATCACGTTGTGGTCCTGGGAGCCCGCCTCCCAGCTCCACGTCACGGTGCCGGCCTTGGCCACCGTGTCCACCCGCGGCTTGAACTCCCGGGTGGGCGTGCTCTTCACCATGATGGTGATGGCGTTGGGCGCGGGCGGGTTGTTGTCGCTGCCGGAGCCGCCGCCGCAGGCCACCCCGCCGAGGATCATCGCCAGCATCATCGCACCACGCGCCCGGCCAGTCATGTGCAACCCGTTGGATGAGGGAGAGTGCTACTGGACCACGATCACGCCGGCTTCGCCGGCGCCGTGGACCGCGCAGTTGTAGTTGTAGGTGCCGGGGGTGTTGAAGGTGTACGCGTGCATCTGGCCCTGGGTGAGCGTGCCGCTCCCCTGGAAGATGTTCAGCGGCACCGGCCGCACCGAGTGCGAGCCGCCCGACTGGTTGATCCAGACCACGGTCTCCCCCGCCTGCACCGTGTCCACCGCCGGCTGGCTGGTCCCGTTGTGCACGCTCACGAAGCCGCCGGCGGTGATGTCCACCTGCCGGTCGATGGTCACCACGGTCACGGCGAAGAAGGTGTTCACCGCGCCCGCCGAGGCCCCGAGCTGCGCCGGGCCGGCCGTGTCACCCGCCGTGACGCTCACGGTGGCGAGCCCCTGGGCGTCGGTGGTCGAGGTCGGGGCCTCGATGTCCAGGTCACCGACCAGCTCGGACCAGGTGACCTCGGCGCCCGCGAGCGGGTTGTCGGCCCGGTCGGTGACCAGGACCTTGAAGGGCACGGCGAAGGGCGTGCCCACGAAGCCGGTCTGCAGGTCGCCGCTGGCGGGCTGGATGTCGCCGGGCTGGCCTGGCGTCGCGGTGGCGCTGAAGCTGAGCGGCGAACCGCTGGCGCCCGGGACCGTCGCGGTGGCGGTCTGGGCGCCGATGTTGTTGCCGAGCTTCCAGTTCATGATGGCCGAGCCGGTGCCATCGGTGAGGCTGGTGGCGGCCGTGACCGTCCCCCCGCCACCGGTCACCGCCCACTGCACCGTCTTGCCGGCCAGCGGGGCGCCATTCTTGGTCACCACGACCTTGAGCGGCAGGTCCAGCGTGCCGCCGATGGTGTCCGACTGTGCGTCGCCGCTCACCTGCGCGTAGTCGAGGGTGACCGCATCGCTCCCGCTCCCCCCGTCCCCACACGCGCCGATGGCCGCGGCCATGCCAAGAACCGCGCCCCCGAGGATCCACCCGGATCGCATGCCAACCTCCCTCTTCATCATTCGGTGCGTGAGATGCGCTCAGGGAATCCTATCGCGGCCGGTCGGATCGGCAAGGTGGGCGGGAGGGGCTTCCCCCCCGGTCCCGGCTGTTATCTTCCCCAGTCGGCCCCCAGAGGCCCCTTCCCGGCCCCGTGAAAGGCAGTGGTAACTTCGTGGACGCGAACGTGTTCGAGACGGCCAACGCCGGCTTCGCCCAGATCATGTACGAGGAGTACCTCCGCGACCCGGCCTCGGTGTCCGCGGAGTGGCGGCGCTACTTCGAGAATGGAGCCGCCGGGCTCGGCGCCGAGGGCGGCAATGGCCACCACCCCTCGGTGACCCAGGATGCCGCGGCCCCCGCGCCGCGCCCCGCCCCCCCGGCGCCCGCGGCGGCCGCGGCGGCCGTGCCGGCCGGGGCCCAGCCGATCACGGGCCCGGCCTCGAAGCTCGTCCAGAACATGAACGACTCCCGGTCCATCCCGACCGCCACGTCGTTCCGCGAGCTCGCCGTGTCCCTGCTGGAGCACCGCCGCCGCGAGCTCAACAATGCGCTCCGCGCCGCGGGCCGCACCGAGAAGGTCTCCTTCACCCACCTGATCGGCTACGCCATCAGCAAGGCGGCGGGGCTCCACCCCGCCATGACCACGAGCTACCTCGAGGTGAACGGCGCCCCGCACCGGATCCCGGGCGGCCCCGTGCACCTCGGCATCGCCGTGGACGTGGAGCGGAAGGACGGCAGCCGCGGCCTCGTGGTCCCCGTCATCCGCGACGCCCAGGGCAGGAGCTTCGCCGAGTTCCACGCCACCTACGAGGCGCTGGTGGAGAAGGCCCGGGGCAACAAGCTCATGCCCGACGCCTTCGCCGGCGCCACGATGACGCTCACCAACCCCGGCGGCCTCGGCACCTCGGCCTCGGTGCCGCGGCTCATGCCGGGCCAGGGCTGCATCATCGCCGTGGGCGCCATCCACTACCCGGCGGCCTTCGCCGACCTCTCCGATGACCGGCTCCGCGAGCTCGGCATCGCGAAGGTCATGAACATCACCAGCACCTACGACCATCGCGTGATCCAGGGCGCCGAGTCCGGCGAGTTCCTGCGCGCGGTGGACGACTTCCTGCAGGGCGGCGAGCGCTTCTACGAGGACGTCTTCACCAGCCTCGGCCTCACCGCCCAGGCGGTGCCCGACACCAGCGCCACCCCCCGCCCCTCGCGCGTCGGCCCCGCGCCGGTGCGCGAGAGCCAGGCCGACCTCTACCACGTGGCCGCCGCCATGGCGCTGGTGAAGGCGCACCGTACCCACGGCCACCTCGCCGCGCGCCTCGATCCCCTCGGCACCGAGCCCCAGGGGGACCCGGCGCTCGACCCCAAGCCCCTCGGCCTCACTCCCGAGGTGATGGCGGCCATCCCCGCCTCGGTCCTCCGCATCTCCACCCAGGGCGCCACCCTCGCCGACGCGCTGCCCAAGCTGCACGAGGCCTACTGCGGCACCATGGCCTATGAGCTGGAGCACATCGCCAACCACGGCGAGCGCGTGTGGCTGCGGCAGATGATCGAGTCGGGCGAGCACCGCAAGCCGCTCACCGCCGACGAGGTCCAGTGGCTCCATGCCCGCCTCATCGAGGTGGAGGCCCTGGAGCGCTTCCTTCACAAGGCGTACCTCGGCCAGAAGCGCTTCTCCATCGAGGGCGTGGACATGCTGGTGCCCATGCTCGACTACGCCATCGAGCTCTCGGCCCAGCAGGGCGCGCGCGAGGTGGTCATCGGCATGGCGCACCGCGGGCGGCTCAACGTGCTGGCCCACACCGTGGGCCGGCCCATCGAGACGATCTTCGCGGAGTTCGAGGGCGGGCGGCACGTCGAGGGCGGCACCCTCACCCCCGAGGGCGGCACCGGCGACGTGAAGTACCACCACGGCGCCGAGGGCGCGTACAAGACGCGCTCGGGCAAGGTGGTCACGGTCACCCTCTCGCCCAACCCGAGCCACCTCGAGTTCGTGGGGCCGGTGGTGGATGGCCGCGCCCGCGCGGAGCAGACCACCCGCGTCGGCCGCGTGGCGCACCACGACCCGAGCGCGGCGGTGCCCATCGTGATCCACGGCGACGCCGCGTTCGCGGGCCAGGGCGTCGTCTCCGAGACGCTCAACCTGGGCGCGCTCAAGGGGTATCGCACCGGCGGCACGGTGCACATCATCACCAACAACCAGGTGGGCTTCACCACCGACATGATGGACAGCCGCTCCACGCGGCACGCGTCGGACCTGGCCAAGGGGTTCGACATCCCCATCATCCACGTCAACGCCGACGACGCCGAGGCCTGCCTGGCCTCGGTGCGGCTGGCCATGGCGTACCGGGAGAAGTTCCACGAGGACGTGCTGATCGACCTGGTGGGCTACCGCCGCCACGGCCACAACGAGAGCGACGAGCCCGCCTACACCCAGCCGCAGATGTACGAGCGGATCCGCACCCTGCCCACCGTGCGGCAGCAGTACGCCCAGCTCCTCGCGCGCCGCGGCGTCACCACCGAGGACCAGGCGGAGGCGCAGTACCAGGCCGGCTACAACCGCCTCCTCGAGATCCAGCAGGCCTTCAAGGCCAGCATGGGGAAGGTGAAGCCGTCCCAGCCGCCGGTGCACTCCAACGCCTCGAGCGGCGTCGAGCCGGAGACGGCCGTGCAGGCCGAGCTGCTCAAGGCGCTCAACGAGCAGCTGCTGGCGCTCCCCGAGGGCTTCACCGGCAATCCCAAGCTCCTGAAGCAGCTGGAGCGCCGGCGCACCGTGCTCGGCCCGGAGGGCGGCATCGAGTGGGCCCATGCCGAGGCGCTCGGCCTGGCGTCGCTGCTGGTGGAGGGCGTGCCGATCCGGCTCACGGGCCAGGACAGCGAGCGCGGCACCTTCAGCCAGCGCCACCTGGTGCTGCACGACGCCAACACCGGGAAGCATCACACCCCGATCCAGAACCTGCCCGGGGCGCTCAGCAGCATGGAGCTGCACAACAGCCCGCTCTCCGAGCTGGCCACGCTCGGCTTCGAGTACGGCTACAGTGCCGCGGCGCCGGAGACGCTGGTGGTGTGGGAGGCGCAGTTCGGCGACTTCGTCAACGGCGCGCAGGTCATCGTGGACCAGTTCATCGTGTCCGGCCTCTCCAAGTGGGGCCTCACCACGCGACTGACGCTGCTGCTGCCGCACGGCTACGAGGGCCAGGGCCCCGAGCACTCGAGCGCGCGCCTGGAACGGTTCCTCCAGCTCTGCGCTGAGGGCAACATCCGCGTGGCCAACCCCACCACCCCGGCCCAGTACTACCACCTGCTCCGCCGCCAGGCCAAGCGCCAGCGGCAGCGGCCGCTCGTGGTGATGACGCCCAAGTCGCTGCTCCGCCTGCCCCAGGCCACCAGCAAGCTCGAGGACCTCGCCACCGGCTACTGGCGCCCGGTCCTCGACGACCCGGCCGCCCCGCCCAAGGACCAGGTGACCCGCGCCGTGATCTGCAGCGGCAAGGTGTATTACGACCTCGCCGCCGGGCAGGCCACCGACCGCAACAAGGTCGCCATCCTGCGCCTCGAGCAGCTCTACAGCTTCCCCGAGGAGGAACTGCTGGCGCTGCTCCGCAGCTACCCGTCCCTCCAGGAGCTCGTCTGGGTGCAGGAGGAGCCGCGGAACATGGGCCCCTGGACCTACGTGGAGCCGCGCCTCCGCGCGCTGCTGCCGCAGGGCTTCCCGCTCAGGTACGCGGGCCGCCCCGAGCGCGCGAGCCCCGCCGAAGGGTACCCGGCCGCCCACACCGCCGAGCAGAAGCGGATCGTCGCCGAGGCGCTGGGTTAAACGAACGGGGCCGGCGACTGCCGGCCCCGATTCCTCCTCGCAGGGGCCGCCCGTGGGCGGCCCCTCTTTTCATTCCACGTGGCGCCTAGTGGGCGCCGTTCCCGTTGCCGTTTCCGTGCCCATTCATGCTCACGAACTTGGGCCGGTTGGGCGGCAGCCACTCCCGCTCCGAGGTCTGGCGGATCAGGTCCTTGACCCAATCAGACAGGTGCTCGCCATAGTGGAGCAGGAAGACCCCGCGGCTCCGTCGCTGCGCGATGAACGCCACGAACGGAGTGTCGGCCTTGGCCGAGTTGCAGGGCTGGCAGGCAATGACCAGGTTGTCCGGCCGGTCGTAGGCCGTCTGGCCCTTGCGGGGATAGACGTGGTCCAGCGTGGTACGGTCCTCGGCGATCTCGGCACCGCAGTAGGCGCAGATGGGGCCATAGCGATCGATGAGCCACCGGCGGTGGGCATCCATCGACCGGCGGCCAAGGCTGCGCGACCGGGTAGCGGGAGCGGAGGAGGGGGGACGACGATTCGCTCGTGACACAAAATTCCTTCAGCTTCTGAGTGCAGCGACAGGGATCAGGGGAGCCCTCCGCGGTTCAGGGTGTACTGGAATGTAGGCGGGGGTCCCTCGCCTAACCAGCCCCCACGCTTGGACATAGCCGGTGGCGGGGTCCCGGGTTCCCGGCCGGGTCAGCCCAGCCGGGCGGCCACCTCGTCGAGCCAGGCCAGTTCCACTTCCCATTGTCGGATGGTGAGATCCACCATCAAAGCCCCAACTTCGGTCATGGGACCGATTTCCGACCGGATCGCCGCGAGGGTCCGCCGCTCCTTGGCCAGTTCCTGCTCCAGGTAGCTCCGCCGCCGGGCGAGCACCCGCGCCCGGTCGGCCGGTGCCGCATGTCCGGACAGGGCCAGCCACGTGATGAAGGGCGACGGCGGCCGCTGCTCCGCCCAGCGCTCCTCCCCCAGGGCGGCCATGAGGCCACGTCGGCCGGCCGCGCTCACCCGGTAGACCACCCGCTCGGGACCGCTTCCCTCGCCGGCATCCTGCGCCCGGAGGATCTCCCCGCCCTGCGCCAGCTTCTTGAGGGAGTAATAGACCTGCGGCCGCGAGATGGCCGCCCAGTCCTGCGCTTCCCGGCGCTCGAGCTCCTGGTTCAGCTCGTACCCGTGCATCGGCCGCTCGGCGAGGAGGGCAAGGACCACGAGGTCGGCGGGGGTGAGGGGGCTGGGCATGGTTGACAGGGAATATAGTCTCGTTTATACTAGTCGGTAGTCTAAACGAGACTAATTCATGTGCCCCTGCCTGTTCCTGTCCCTGTTCCTCGGGTTCGCCGCGCCGGCGGCGGCCCAGACCACGAGGCCCGCCATGCCCACGCTCACCAAGCTCACCCCGGTCCTGATGGTGGACCGGATCGCCCCCTGCCTGCCGTTCTGGACCGAGCGGCTGGGCTTCGCCAACGTGGCCGAGGTGCCGGGGCCGGACGGGCAGCCGCAGTTCGCGCTGCTGGTCAAGGATGGCGTCGAGGTGATGTACCAGACGTATGCGAGCGTCGAGGCGGAAGACCCGACGCTGGTCGCGGGCCCGCGCGGGCAGGCCGCCATGTTCTTCCTCGAGGTGGACAACCTCGACGCCACCCTGCAGGCGATGCAGGGCATCCCGATCGTGGTGCCGCGGCACACCACGTTCTACGGCAAGGAGGAATTCGCGGTGCGGGAGCCGGGCGGGGCGGTGGTGATCTTCGCGATGGACGTGCCGGCCAAGTAGCGGCGGGTGGGGAACCAGCACGGCCCCGGGGCGCCTGCCCCGGGGCCGTCGTGCTCACTGGACCACGATGCGGCCGGTCATGCCGGCGCCGTGCACCGCGCAGTCGTACTGGAAGGTGCCGGCGTTGCTGAAGAGCACGAGGTACGGCTCGTTGGCGGCCAGGGTGCCGCTGCTGGTGAAGGTCGGGGCGCCGGTGGACTCCACCGTGTGGGTGCCGCCGGCGCTCACCCACAGCACCCCCTCCCCCGCCTGCACCGTGTCCACGGCCGGCTGGGAGGAGTTGTTGCGGTTGCTGCGGAAGAGCGTGGCGGCGCCCACCGTGACCCGCCGCGTGGCGTTGAACACCTCGAGGCCGGTGAAGCTGGCCGCCCCCGCCAAGTTGCTGCTGCTGGCGCCCACGACGCCCGTGCCCGCGGCGGCGGTGCCGCTCACCGTCATGCTGGCCAGGCCCGACGCGTTGGTCTGGCTCGTGGCCGACGTGAGGCTGACGGGGCCGGACGTCACCGCCCAGTTGACCGTCACGCCGCTGACGGCGTTGCCGGCCCGGTCGCTCACCTGCACGGTGAGGGGGGTGGGGAACGCGGCCGAGAGGATGCCGGACTGGTTGTCACCGCCCTGCTCCACCAGGGTGGCGGCGTGGCCCGCCGTGGCGGTGGCGCTGAAGCTGAGCGGCGAGCCGCTGGCACCCGACACCGCCGCCCGCGCCGTCTGGGCGCCCGTGGTGTTGCCCAGCGTCCAGGCGATGCTGGCCACCCCGTCGGCGCCGGTCAGGCTCGTGGCACCCGAGAGCTGGCCGCCGCCGGCGAGGACGGTCCACGTCACCGTCGCGCCTGCCTTCGGGGCACCGTCCTCCTGGACCAGCACCCGGAGCGGAGCCGCGAGCGGCGCGCCGATGGTGTCGGTCTGCGCGTCCCCGCTCGAGGTGGCCTTGCTGAGGGTCACCGCGGGGTTGTTGCCGTTTCCGCCGCCGCCGCCCCCACCACAGGCCCCCAGCACCACCGCCGCCACGAGCACTGCCACCGCCAGCCGGGCCTCGCTCCGCATCCACGCCTCCTGCGAGATGATTGTCGAGAGGGGAACATGGATATCGTAGGGGCGGGGAGGGATTCAGCAAGACCACGGTCGGCGTTCTCGACTCCGACGCCGGCCAGATCGCATCATTTCGGGACGGGGACGTCCCGGGGTGGAACCTGCGGCCTCGCTCAACGCGTCCGGAGGCCTTCGGCGAGGCGGGCGGTGCTCCAGGCCAGCAGGAAGGCGTACAGCACGGCCACGACCACCAGCGCCCAGCCCGGCACACCGAAGAGGCCGCCGAGGCGCGAGAGCAGGCGCCCGAGCGACCCCCCGTCGTCCGCCGCGGCGATCAGGCCGAGCCAGGCCACGGCAGCACCGAGTCCGAGCGTGACGGGTTGCAGCGTGCGCAGCAGCCACGGCGCGGCGAGCGCCACCGCCACGACGCCCAGCCATCCCCCCACCCAGGTCCCGGCGGCAAAGGCCAGCGCCAGTGCCACGAGCACGAAGGCCCGGCTCATGGCGCCGGCCTCAGCGTCAGCGCAGCGCTCGACTCCCCCACCGCGCCCACGGTCCCGGGGGAGGTGAGGGGGGCGAGGTCGCCCTCGACCCAGAGCGGGAGGCGGTCGAGGTAGCGGCGGCTGGCGGGATTGCCTGACTGGCCACCGGGGTAGGTGCCCCAGGCGCGCACGCTGTCGCCCAGTTCCACCACCATGCGCCAGCTGGCGCCGAACCCGCCGCCGGCCGTGACCGGGTTGAGGGTGGTGCTGCCCCCCTGCACCGCGAGGCCGCCCGCACCGAAGCCCGGCAGGTGCAGCAGGTGGGGGATGCTCACCGTCCGCACGGCGCCCCAGCGCCAGCCGTCGCCGGCGGGATCGCCGTGGCGCTCGCGGACGGCGTGATACGCGGCCACGAGCGCCTCGGCGAGGACGTCGTCGCGGTCCTCCACGCGCGACGTCGACGGGTGATCCCACCACTTGCTCGCCGGCACCGCGAGGAGCCGCCAGGCCAGCACGAGGGCGGGCCGCGGGACGGCGCGCCGCGACCCGGTGCCGTCGCCCGCGAGCTCGTCCCAGAGGCGCTCCTGCAGCGCATCGACGGCGGCCTCGAAGAGCACGGCCCGGCGATTGTCCACCGTGAATTCGCCGTTCCACTCGGCGAGGAGCGCCGCGGCGCGCGCGAGGGTGTCGCTGCCCGCCCGCGCTGCCGCCGCCGCCAGGAAGGCGGGGACGAAGCGCTCGGCGGCGGCGCTCCGCGGGTCCGTCTGGAAGCGGCGCATGTCGTCCACCGTCACCGTGTCGTGGCTGCGGAGGAGGGCGTTGATGCGGAGCGCGCGCCAGGGCGAGAGCCAGCCCGCGCCCAGGTAGCGGGGGAACTCGGCCGGGTCCACGGGCTGCTGGTTGGCGGAGGCCACGAAGCCCTGCGGGGGATCCTGCGCCTGCGGCATCTCGGCCACCGTCCAGTCGCCGGCCCAGTCGGTGGCGGAGGTGTCGCCGCGGAGGTAGTGGTCGCCGCGGGCGGTGGGGCGGCGGGGAAAGCGGCCGGTGGAGCGGAGGGCGATGTGGCCGGCCCGGTCGGCCACCAGCAGGTTCTGCGGGGGCGCGGCCCAGGCGCGCATGGTGGCGAGCCACGCCCGCGCGTCGGCGGCGCGCGCCGCGGCGGCGAGCGCGTCGAGCGCCGGCGCCGCCTCCAGCACCGTCCAGCGGAGCGACACCCAGCGCCCGTCGGCTCCACGGGTGAGCGGCCCCCGGTGGGTGAAGCGGAGGGTGTCCACGGCCAGCACGGCGCCGCCGGGACCGCGGTAGGTCTCGACCCGGGTGCGGAGCGGGCGCCAGGTCCCGTCGAGGCGGTAGCGCGCGGGGCGCGTGGCGTCGTCCACCACCTCCAGCCAGCGGTCCTGCAGGTCCGCCTCGACGTTGGTGAAGGTCCACGCGAGCTGCCGCGTGAAGCCGATGACGATGGCGGGCGCCCCGGGGATGGTGACGCCGTGGACGTCGAGCGAGTCCGGCACCACCAGGTGCGCCTCGTACCAGATGGAGGGGAGGGTGAGCTCGAGGTGCGGGTCCCCGGCCAGCAACGCGTGGCCCGTGGCGGAGCGGCGCGGGCCCACCGCCCAGTTGTTGCTGCCCAGGGCATGGTCACTCGCCGGCGCGCCCGCCGGCTCCATGGCGAGCACGGTGTCGGGCGCGGGGGGACCGGGCTCGGGCACCGGCTCCGTGCCCGCGCGGGGCGCGCCGAGGCCGCTGGGCTGGATCGGTTCCTGGAGCGGGCTCTCCACCGGGTAGAGGAAGTCGGCGGCGGCCGGGCCCACGAGCGCCGCGGCGGCGGCCTTGCGCCGCTCGAGGTCGCTCTGGGTGAGCACCCAGCCCATGCGGTTGAAGAGGTGGAGCGCGTTCTCCGGCGCCCAGCGCGCGGGCCGCCGGCCGAGCAGGCGGTACTCGAGCGGCAGCTGGGCGCGGGCCAGCTGGTCGATCCAGGCATTCACGCCGTCGGCATACGCCTCGATGAGGCGGCGGCCGCGGGTGGTGTCGCCGAGGGCGGCGAGGCTCCGCTCCGCGGCGTCGGGGAGGCCGAGGGCGCGGGTCTCCTGGTCGAGCGGCAGGGCGCGGGCGCCCACCAGCTCGGTGAGGGTCCCCGCCCCGGCGCGCGCCTGCAGTTCGAGCTGGAAGAGCCGGTCGCGCGCCACCACGTACCCGAGGGCGCGGATGGCATCGAGCTCGCCGGCCGCGAAGATGTGGGGGACGCCGCGGGCGTCGTAGCGCACCTCCACCGGTGCGCCGAGATGCGGGATGTCCGCGAGGGCGTGCGCGGGCAGCTCGGCGGTGCGGGCCACCGCGAAGACGCCGTGCGCCGGGTCCAGGAACGGCCCCAGCCGGGGAAGCGACCCCGGCGCGGCGAGCGAGAGGCCCCCCAGCACCCCGAGCACGAGGGCGGCGGCGGCCGTCCCCGCGCGGGCGGGCGTCACGGGTGGTGCGCGCTCTTGAGCAGGCGGCCCCACCAGAAGTTGATGGGATGCACGGCGGTGGTGGGCCCGGCGTCGTCCACGACGGGGTGGCCCTCGTTGACCCAGCGGAAGAGGCCACCCTCGAGGTGGGACACGCGCGTGAAGCCGGCCTCGCTGAGGCCCGACACCATGGCGGCGCCGAGAAGGCCGGGGCCGTCGTACACCACGAGCGGGGTCTCCGGCGTCACGCGCCGGAGGCCCGCGAGGTCGGGCGCCGCCGGGTCCACGTTCACCGCGCCGTCGATGTGGCTCATCCGGTACTGCTCCGGCGGGCGGAAATCCACGAGGAGCGGCGGCGGGCGATTGGGATCCCGGGACCACGCCACCAGCTCGTCCGGGGAGACGCGGCGCACCGTGCTGAACTTGGCCGTCACGGCCTTCCGCACCGCGAGGCTCCCGAGGGGACTGCCGTCCCAGAGGAAGCCCAGCAGCACGAGGGCCAGCACCCCGAAGAAGACGTAGGTACGGACCGGGAACCGCTTGCCGGACGGAGGGCTCTTGGCCATGGCGTGCGTGGGTGAGGGTCGGCTCAAGGTGTCGGGGCGCCGCGCCTTACGGAAGGGCCCCGCGATGGGCGGGCGCCAGCGCCAGCCGCCACAACGGTCCCACCGGATGCACGAGCGGCGTGGCGCCCCCGGCGTTGACCAGCGGCCGGCCGGCATTGGCCCAGGCAAAGATGCTGCCCGCGAGCACGCGGACGTCGCTGAAGCCGGCCGCTTGGAGCTGGCGGGCGGCGGCGGCGGCGCGCACGCCCACGGCGCAGTAGGTCACCACCGGCGTGGCCCGCGGCAGCGCCAGCACCTCCGCCGGCAGCTCGCCCGGCGGCAGGCGCCGCGCGCCGGGGAGGTGGCTGACGGCAAACTCGGGGGCCTCACGGACGTCGAGCAGGACCGGCGGCGCAGAGCCCGCCAGCTCCCCGGCCAGCGCCTCAGGCTCCACCCAGCGGAGTTCCGGCTTGCCCCGGCCCACCAGCCAGGTGACGGCGCCAAAGACCAGCGCCCGCCCGCCGACCGCCAGGGCGAGCGCCACCGCCGCGGCCACACCCGCCGCCACCCAGCCCGCCGTCCGCAGTGCCGCCATCCGCCCCCCGGTTCATGAATGACGCAGGCCGGACCCCGACGGGAGTCCGGCCTCAGTTTACGCGGGTCCGGGCGTGCTGCCTAGCGCCGGCCTCGCCCGCCGCCGCCCTGGTTCCGGTCGTCCAGCTTCCGGGTCTTGGCCAGGACCTCGGCCTGCTTGGTGGCCATGCGGATCATCCGCTCGGGGCTCTGCGCCTTCATGATCTCGCGGGGCTTGCCCGCGGAGAAGGTCACCTTGCCGTCGGCGAGCTCGGCGGTGAGGGGACGGCCCGTGGTCAGCTCGAAGCAGCCGAGCACGTTCTCGCCGGCGCCCTGGGCAGTGCGGATCCGCTCCTCGAGCGCCTCGCGGCTGGGCAGGCCCTCGACGGTGGCCGGCGGATTCCCCACCGGGGCGATCTTCTGCACGAGAATCGCCACCTTGGCCCCGCTCAGCGACGGGGCGGTGCGAACGTCCTTGCCGCCCACTTCCTGGGCCCAGCGGATGGCCTCACGCTCGGCGGGGGTGGTGGTGCGCGAGGACGCGGCGGGCGCGGCCTTGGCAGCCCCGGGCGCCTTCTGCCGCTCCTGGGTGCGCTTGAGCGCCTTGATGTAATCGGGTTCGTCGGACACGGTCCGGTCTCCTTCGGAATAACGTCAAAATTGGGACGCCCAAGATAAACCCGCCGGAAGACCGGGGCCATGCCCGGGGGAGGAGCCGACGGGATCAGGGACCCGCGGGCGGGGGATACACTTCACAATGCATCCCCCGGTCGCTGTGGAGCACGCAGAACGCGCCCGGCCGGCCCCAGCGGCGCACCCAGTCGCTCATCACGGCGCGGTCGCCGGGGCTGAAGCGGGGGGCGGGGGCGGCATCGTCGGTGCTCCGGACGTGCGTGTGGATGGTGCCGGCCCAGGCCGGCGTGCCGCAGCGGGCCAGCGACTCCTCGGCCGCCGCGTTCAGCGAATCCCCGGCCTGCGGCAGCGGCATCACCAGGCGCACCCGCACCGTATCCGCCCCGACCTCCGCGGCCACGCACGCCACGTACTCCACCCGCGCGGCGGCACTCCGCTCCCAGAGGGCGGTGAGGCTGTCCCCCACGCCCTTGCCCAGCACCCACCTGGGCTGCTGGGCGGCGAGCGGCGTGGCGAACAGGGCGAGGGCGAGGATGGTGAGCTTCATGGGGCAGAGGTCGGCGGCGGGAAGACTCAACGGAGCAGCGCCGAGGGCGCGAGGGGCCGGCCAGCCAGGCCCCGCGACGCGCTCCCACAGCCTCACCGCTTCGTCACCATCGCCCAGAGGCCATAGAAGAGGACGGCGGTGTCGGCCCAGCCGATCACCGACCAGCGCAGGAACAACTTCCGGATCTGCGCCGGGTCGGTCGCCTTCTCCATCTTGAGCTGGTCGGGAATGAGGACCACCGCCCACGCCAGCGTGGCCAGCGAGAGCGCGATGATGCCGTGCAGCAGCCACGGCGTCCCGAGGAAGGGGAAGCCGGAGCGGAGCGCCATCCAGACCCCGGTGATGCTCAGGAGCGCCCCCCCGCCGAGGGTGAAGACCAGGTCCGTCAGCAGGATGGCCCGCGCGATCGGCGCGAAGGGCATCCCCTCGTCACGCCAGTGCCGGTAGAGGTAGAGGCTCCACACGCCGGTGACGGTGACGTTCCCGAGGAGCAGGATCCCCCCGATGATGTGGACCCACTTGAGGACCAGGTAATCAACCATTGCGGTGGTCGAAGGGCCCCTCGAGGGAGCCGATGAAGTGGCGCACCCGGTCGAGCCGCTTGTTGATGGAGAGCGGCCCCTGGAGCAGGTGCGTGAAGCGGTCGAGACGCTCCCCCGCGAGGAGGGCGTCGAGCTCGGCGAGAGTGGCGGTGAGGCGTGCCTCCATCGTGAGGTTCAGTGCCTGCCGGGCCGCCCGGGGCGTGGTGCCGGTCGCCGGCACCGGGGCCACCAGCGGCTCCCCGAGCCAGATGAAGGCCTCCGGCAGCTGCTCGCCCAGATAAGTGTAGCGCAATGCCACCGGCTGGATCAGGAGCGGGCCCGCGTGGCCGAGCGCCAGGTGCGCCGCCCCGCGCTCGGTGGCGGTCACCGGCGCCGATGCCGGGTGCCGGCGGCCCTGCGGGAAGAGCCAGAGCCCGCTGCCGGGCACGAGGCAGGACCGCGCCGCCTCGAGGTCGGCGTAGGCGCCGGTGGCCGAGGTGCGCCGCATGGGCAGGGCGCCGACCCGGCGGAACACCGGGTAGCGGGCCAGTTCCCCGGCGTCCATCAGGACCTGGAAGTGGAGCCCGAGGTGCCGGTTCACCAGCACCCCGAGGAAGCCGTCCCACCAGTTGGTGTGGTTGGCGAGGAAGAGCACCGGCGCCCGCGCCAGGCGCGCCGGATCCGGCGCCTGCGCCGCGCCGAGCCAGATCCCGGCAAAATGCGCCCGCGCCAGCCGCCGCGTGTACCACGCGAACAGCCGCGCGGCCACCGGATGCGGCGGGCCGGGCGGGCTCAGGCGGTGGGCACCGGCTCGGGGAGGCGGCGGGGGGCGATGCGGTCGGCGTAGACCGCGCGGCCAAGGATCACGAGCTTCCGCCGGAAGGGGACGTAGGCACGGGCACGGAACACATCGTAGTCCATCCGCACGATCTCGTCGAGGATCCCGGCGTAGGTCCGCTCCAGCAGCCGCACGGTGAGGCGCGAGCCGTCGTCGGGAAAGAGGGGCACCACCCGGTCCGCCGCGGTGAAGTGCTGGCGGGCGCGGTTCACCTGGAAGGCCAGGAAGTCGCGGAGCCGCGGCGTCAGGCGCCGCGCCTCGAGGTCCGCCTCCGTGAGGCCCCAGGCGCGGAGCTCGTCGGCGGGGAGGTAGATGCGGTCGTTGTCGAGGTCCTCGCGCACGTCGCGCAGCACGTTGGTGAGCTGCATGGCGAGCCCCACCTCGAGCCCGGCGTGATCCAGCTCGTGCGTGGCCGCCCCCAGCACCGGGCCGATCATGAGCCCCACCCCGCCCGCCACGAACCGGCAATACCGGTGCAGCGTGGCCAGGTCGGGGATGCGCACCTGCCCGAGGTCCATCTCCACCCCGTCGATGAGCTCGAGCAGCGGCGTGAGCGGGACCGGGTAGCGGCGGAGCGTGTCGTGGAGCGCCAGCCAGCGCGCATCGGCGGGACGCGCGCCCGCATGGAGCCGGCGGACCAGGTCGCGGAGCCCGTCCAGCTCCGCGCGCACCGTCGCGGCGGGCTGGTCGCCGCGATCGTCCACCAGGTTGTCGGCGTGGCGGCAGTAGTCGTAGATCGCGAAGATCGCCCGCTTCTTGGCCGGGGGCAGGAAGCGGCTGGCAAAATGGAAGCTCTTGGCCCACCGGGCGGTCATCGCCTCGGCGCGCTGGTAGCTCCACTCCAGCTCGAGGTCGCGGTGCATTGCGGCCCTCCTATCTGGCCGCGGGGGCGGCCGAGCCGATGGCCGGCCTCACCCCGGGAACACCGGGGGAAGGCGGCCTGGCGGGTGCGGTCAGTTGCGGTTGACGAAGCGCGCGGGTTCGGGCTGGATGTCCGGGATGGCATGCTCGCCCACCTTGAGGCCGGCGCGGCGGAGCCGCGAGCCGTTGGCCTCGGCGCCCTGGCCGCCGAGCACCACGAGGGTGCCGGGGGGCAGGAGGCGCGGCAGCCGGCGCAGTTCGCTGATGCGCTGCTCCACGTTCTCCGGGTCGGCCGCCGAGAGGGCGACGACCTGCGGCATGAGCGTCCACGCCGCCTCCACCACGTCCTTGGTGGGCAGGTTGGGCCCCAGGTAGTGCACCCGCCAGCCCTTCACCTGCAGGGCGGTGAGCGTCACCAGGAAGCCCCACTCGTGCTGCTCACTCGCCAGGCAGGCGGCCAGCAGCACCGGGCCGGACGCGTGGATCTTGGCCAGGTCCAGCTTGAGCTGGGCCACCACCACCTCGCTGGCCATGTGCTCGGCCGCCACGCTGAGCTTGCCGAGCGCCCACAAGTCGCCGATCACCTCGCCGAGCGGCAGGATGATCTCGCGGCCAAAACGGTCGAGGGGCAGCTGCGCCCGCTGCTCCGCCAGCAGGCGGCCCAGCTCCTCACGATCCAGGCGCTTCACCGCCTCGAGCATCCGCTGCAGCGGCGAGCCGTCGGTGGCCTTCCCCTCCGCCCGCGCGATCACCGACTCGCGCGGCTCCTTGACCAGGTCGCCGATCCGCTCGCCGGCGCCGCACAGCCGGGCAAAGGCGCGCAGCAGCGCCACCTGCTCCGAGGTGTACGTGCGGTAGCGGTTGGGCTGGCGGGTGGGCCTGACAACCTCGTACCGCCGTTCCCAGGCCCGCAGCCGGGCCGTGGCCAGGCCCGTCAGTTCTGCGACCTCGTGAATCTCGTATGTCCGGTTTCCGACAATTCCACTCATGGCAAACGCCTCGGCGAGACGGCTGTGTATAGTCTTGGCTAGAGCAACCTTGGACAGTATAACCGACCCTCACACCCCCCGCCAGCACCCGTTAGTATTGGCGGTCCTTCATGGAGCCCTTGTCCTGACCACCGCCTCCAGCGCCCCGATTCCGGCGGGCGCCCCGCCCTCGGACGCCGCCTGGCGCACCATCAATTCGCTCCGCGTGCTGGCGATGGATGCAGTGGAGCAGGCCAACTCGGGGCACCCCGGCACCCCCATGGCGCTGGCCCCCGCGGCGTGGGTGCTCTGGGACCGCTTCCTCCGCTTCGACCCCGCCACGCCCGACTGGCCCGACCGTGACCGCTTCGTCCTCTCCTGCGGCCACGCCTCGATGCTCCTCTACGGCCTCCTCCACCTGGCCGGGTACGACCTCTCGCTCGACGACCTGAAGCGCTTCCGGCAGTGGGGCTCGAAGACCGCCGGCCACCCGGAGCGCGGCCACGCCCCCGGCGTGGAGACCACCACCGGGCCGCTGGGCCAGGGCGTGGGCAACGCCGTGGGCATGGCCATCGCCGAGCGGGTGCTGGCGGCGCGATTCAACCGGCCCGGCTTCGAGCTGGTCAATCACCGCACCTGGGCCTTCGTGAGCGACGGGGACCTGATGGAAGGGGTGGCCGCCGAGGCCGCCTCGATTGCGGGGCACCTCGGGCTGGGGCGGCTGGTGCTGGTGTTCGACGACAACAAGATCACCATCGACGGCGACACCTCGCTCAGCTTCACCGAGGACGTGGGGCGCCGCTTCGAGGCGTACGGATGGCAGGTGCTCCGCGTGGGCGACGGCAATGACCTCGCCGCCATCGAGCAGGCGCTCGCTGCCGGGCGGCAGGAGGACACGCGGCCCACGCTCATCGTGCTCCGCACGATCATCGCCGATCCCGCGCCCACCAAGCGCAACACCTCCGCCGCCCACGGCGCCCCGCTCGGTGCCAAGGAGATCGCGGCCACCAAGGCCCTCCTGGGCTGGCCCGAGACGCCCTTCCACGTGGCGCCCGAGGCGGCGGCGTGGACGGCCGCCTGCCGGCAGCGCGGGGCCGAGGCGCGCGGCGCCTGGCTCCGGAAGCTCGAGGAATACCGCACCGCGCATCCGGACCTGGCCGAGGAGTTCGAGGCCTGGATGGCCGGCACCCTCCCCGCCGGCTGGGACGACGGGCTCCCGACCTTCACCCCCGCCGACGGCCAGCTGGCCACGCGCCAGGCGTCGGCCAAGGCGCTCAACGCGCTGGCCGCGAAGCTCCCCAACCTGGTGGGTGGCAGCGCCGACCTGGCCGAGAGCACCGGCGCCGACATCAAGGGCGGCGGCAGCTTCTCGGCGAAGTCCGTGGGCCGGAACTTCCACTGGGGCGTCCGCGAGCACGGCATGGCCGCGTGCCTGAACGGCATGGCGGCGCACGGCGGGCTCCGGCCGTTCGGCAGCACGTTCCTGATCTTCACCGACTACTGCAAGCCGTCCATCCGCCTGTCGGGGCTCATGGGGCTGCCGGTGCTCTACATCGGCACCCACGACTCGATCGGCCTCGGCGAGGACGGGCCGACGCACCAGCCCATCGAGCAGCTGGCCATGCTGCGCTCCACGCCCAACGTGACCGTGTTCCGTCCCGCGGACGCGTCGGAGACGGTGGAGGCGTGGAAGGCGGCCATCGCGCGGCAGGACGGGCCCACGGTGCTGGCGCTGTCGCGGCAGAAGCTCCCGATCCTCGACCGCACCCGGCTCGCGCCCGCGAGCGGCACCCGGCAGGGCGGCTATGTGCTGCTCGACGCGCCGAGCGGGAATCCCGAGGCCATCGTGATCGCGACGGGGGCGGAGCTGCATGCGGCGCTCGCGGCCGTGGAGCGGCTGCAGGGGCAGGGGCGGCAGGTGCGGCTGGTGTCGTTCCCGTCGTGGGAGCTGTTCGAGCGGCAGCCGGCGGAGTACCAGGCGGCGGTGCTGCCGCCCGCGGTGACGGCGCGCGTCAGCATCGAGGCGGCGAGCCGCTTCGGCTGGCACCGCTGGGTGGGCGACCGGGGCATCAGCCTCGGCATCGACCACTTCGGCGCGTCGGCGCCGGCGGAGCGGCTGTTCCAGGAATTCGGGTTCACGGCGGACCACGTGGTGGCGGCGGTCGAGCAGGTGCTGGCCGCGCCCGCGCGTCCCTAATCGGAGTCATACTCGGTGACCAATCCCCTCACGCTCCTGGGCAACCTCGGCCAGAGCCCCTGGTACGACTACATCACGCGCGAGCTGATCAGCTCCGGTGAGCTGGCGCGGCTCATCGCCGAGGACGGGCTCCGCGGCATGACCACCAACCCGACGATCTTCGAGAAGGCCATCGCCGGGAGCGAGCTGTACGACGACGACATCCGCCGCCTGGCCGGCGAGGGCAAGACGCCGGCGGAGATCTTCGAGGGGCTCGCGGTGCAGGACGTGCGCGCCGCCTGCGACCTCTTCCTGCCGCTCTACCACCGCACCAGCGGGCTCGACGGGCTCGTGTCCATCGAGGTCTCGCCCACGCTGGCGCGGGACGCGCAGGGGACGGTGGCGGAGGCGGAGCGGCTGTGGGCGCGGATCGCGCGGCCCAACGTGATGATCAAGATCCCCGGCACCCACGAGTGCCTGCCGGCCATCACCCGGTGCCTGGCGCAGGGGATCAACGTCAACGTCACGCTGCTCTTCTCGGTGAAGCGCTACCGCGAGGTGGTGGCGGCGTTCTTCGCGGGGCTGGAGCAGCGGCAGGCCGCGGGGCGGCCGGTGAACGGCATCGCCTCAGTCGCGTCGTTCTTCGTGTCGCGGCTGGATGGGAAGGTGGACCCGCTGGTGGCGCAGTCCCCGCTCGGGAAGGCGGGGGAGAGGGGCCCGCGGGTGAAGGGGCGCGCGGCGATCGCCAACGCGGCGGCGGCGTATGCGGCGTTCGAGGAGCTGTTCGGCTCGTCCCGCTGGCAGGCGCTGGCGGCGTCGGGGGCCATGATCCAGCGGCCGCTCTGGGCCTCGACCAGCACCAAGGACCCGGCGCTTCCCGACACCTACTACGTGGAGGAGCTGGTGGCGCCGCACACGGTGAACACGCTGCCGCCGGCCACCTTTGCCGCGTACCGCGACCACGGCCGCCCCGAGGTGCGCATCCGCGAGGTGATGGCGGAGGCGGGGCCGCTGCTGCGGCTGCTGCACGACGCGGGCATCGACCTGGAGGCGGTCACGCGGACCCTCGAGGCCGAGGGCGTGGCGTCCTTCGCGCAGTCGTTCGACGCGCTGCTCAAGGGGATCGAGCGGAAGGCGGCGGCGCTGGTCTAGGGTGGGGGTTCGGTGCTGTGGTTCACCGCAGAGGCGCGGAGACGCCGAGGGCCGCAGAGGACCTGCACGTGCAACGCGGGGCTCGCCTCAGGGCGAGCCCCGCTCCGTGTTTATGGGTGTGGGTTCGGGTTGGGCGCCGCTCCCCACCCGTCCTGCCAAACCACCCTCAACTCACCGCACTCCCCTTGAGGGGATCTCCCCTCTCCGAGCGCAGGTCCTCTGCGGCCCTCTGCGTCTCCGCGCCTCTGCGGTGAACCACAGCGGCCAGCCCCCACCCTAGACCAGCCCCGCCAGAAACATCGCATACGCCGGGTTCGCGGTCTCGTCCACCCAGGGGTAGCCCACGTCGCCGAGGAAGCGGTGGAAGGCGCGCAGTTCCTTCGGCGGGACCTGGATGCCGACGAGGATGCGGCCGTAGTCGGCGCCCTGGTTGCGGTAGTGGAAGAGGCTGATGTTCCAGTCGGAGCGCATCCGCTCCAGGAAGCGGAGCAGCGCGCCCGGCCGCTCGGGGAACTCGAAGCGATACAGCAGCTCGTGGGTGGCCAGCGGCGCGCGGCCGCCCACCAGGTGGCGCACGTGCAGCTTGGCCATCTCGTTGTCGGAGAGGTCGAGTGCCGGGAAGCCGGCCTGCGTCAGGCGCCTGACGATGGCGCGGGTCTCGCGGCGGTCGCCGATCTCGAGCCCGGCGAAGACGTGGGCCCGCTCGGGATCGGCCAGGCGGTAGTTGAACTCGGTGATGTTGCGCGGGCCCAGCGCGGCGCAGAAGGCGCGGAAGCTGCCGGGCCGCTCCGGGATGGTGACGCCGAGCAGCGCCTCCCGCGCCTCCCCCGATTCCGCGCGCTCGGCCACGAAGCGGAGCCGGTCGAAGTTCATGTTGGCGCCGCACGCCACGGCCACCAGCGTGGCCCCCTTCCCGCCGAAGTGCTGCACCCACGCCTTGGCGCCCGCCACGGCGAGCGCCCCCGCCGGCTCCAGGATGCTCCGCGTCTCCTCGAAGACGTCCTTGATGGCCGCGCAGGTCTCGTCGGTGTCCACCAGGATCATCTCGTCCACCACCTTCTTGGCCAGGCGGAAGGTCTCCTCGCCCACGCGGCGCACCGCCACGCCGTCGGCGAAGAGGCCCACGTGGTCGAGCGTGACGCGCCGCCCCGCGGCCAGCGAGCGGGTCATGGCGTCGGCGTCCACCGGCTCCACGCCGATGACCTTCACCTCCGGCCGGAGCGCCTTGATGCAGGCGCCGACGCCCGCGATGAGCCCGCCCCCGCCCACCGCCACGAAGACGGCGTCGAGCCGCTCCGGCGCCTGCCGCAGGATCTCGAGCCCCACCGTGCCCTGCCCCGCGATCACGTCGGGATCGTCGTACGGATGGACGAAGGTGTAGCCCTTCTTCGCTTCCAGGGCGCGGGCGTGGGCGTAGGCCTCGTCGTAGGTGTCGCCGTGGAGCACCACGGTGGCGCCGCGGCGGCGCACGGCCTCCACCTTGATGCGGGGCGTGGTCACCGGCATCACGATCACGGCCTTGCCGCCGAGGTGGGCCGCGGCGAGCGCCACGCCCTGGGCGTGGTTGCCGGCGGAGGCGGCGATGACGCCCCGGCGGAGGGCGGCGCGCGGCAGCCGGGCCATCTTGTTGAAGGCCCCGCGCAGCTTGAAGGAGAAGACGGGCTGCAGGTCCTCGCGCTTGAGGAGGACGGTGTTGCCGAGGCGGGCGGAGAGCAGCGGCGCGGCCTCGAGCGGGGACTCGATGGCCACGTCGTAGACGCGCGCCGTCAGGATGCGCTTCAGGTACTCGCTCGGCATGGAGGGCCCGGCGCTGGAGGGGGTGCGGGAACGGTACGGCCCCCGGGGAGGATTCGGTAGCGCCGGAGCGGCCGGGCCTTCATACTTCCCCCGGGCCGGAAAACCCCCGGTCCGCTGTCCCGCTTCCCCCAACCCCCGATCTCAATGCTCGCCTTCCTCCGGCGCCTCACGCTGACGTGGTGGATCATCATTGCGATGGTCGTCGGCGTCGTCCTCGGCCACCTGGATCACTCGGTGTGGCTGGAGAGCGACCTGGCGCCCTGGCTGTCCCCGCTGTCGTCCATCTTCATCCGCATGATCAAGTCGATCGTGGCCCCGCTCGTGTTCACCAGCCTGGTGGTGGGCATCGCCGGCCACGGCGACGACCTGAAGCGGGTGGGCCGCCTGGCCTTCCGCTCGCTCATCTACTTCGAGGTGGTCACCACCATCGCGCTGGCGGTGGGGCTCATGGCGGTGAACTTCACCCGCCCCGGCGTCGGCATCACCCTCGACGTGCACGCCGACGCGGCGCAGATGGCGCAGTTCACCAGCAACAAGCCCACCCTCTCGAGCGTCCTCGAGCACACGGTGCCCGCCAGCTTCTTCGAGGCGGCCGCCAAGAACGAGGTGCTGCAGATCGTCTTCTTCTCCGTGATCTTCGCCATCGGGCTGGCGCAGGTGCGGAGCGCCAACAAGACCGTGGTGCTGCATTTCCTCGAGGGCGTCTCGGAGGTGATGTTCAAGTTCACCGGCATCGTGATGTACTTCGCGCCGATCGGCATCGGGGCGGCCATCGCGGTGACCATCGGCAAGAACGGGCTCGGCGTGCTCGGCAACCTGGCCCAGCTGGTGGGCACGCTCTACGGCGCGCTCATCGTCTTCGTGCTGGTGGCGCTGGTGCCGGTGGCGCTCCTCTTCCGGATCCCCATCCGGCGGTTCTGGCGCTACACCAAGGAGCCGTGGCTCATCGCCTTCTCCACCGCGTCGTCCGAGGCGGCGCTGCCGCTGGCGCTCGAGAACATGGAGAAGTTCGGGGTGCCGAAGCGGATCGTCTCCTTCGTGCTGCCCACGGGCTACTCGTTCAACCTCGACGGCTCCACGCTGTACCTGGCGGTGGCGTCGGTGTTCGTGGCGCAGGCGGCCGGGGTGGACATGCCGATCGGGACCCAGATCCTGATGATGCTGACGCTCATGCTCACCTCGAAGGGCGTGGCGGCGGTGCCCCGCGCCTCGCTGGTGATCCTGGCCGGCACCCTGACGCAGTTCCAGCTCCCGCTCGAGGGGATCGCGGTGATCCTGGGCGTGGATGCGCTCATGGACATGGCCCGCACCTCGGTGAACCTCCTCGGCAACTGCCTGGCCTCCGCCGCCATGGCGCGCTGGGAGGGGGAGCTCCACCCCGAGGGCGAGCAGCCCGCCGCCGCCTGAGTCCCGCGCCGGGCCGCCGCCCCCCGGGGCGGCGGCCCGGCGTGGAACTTTTGCCCCCCGCCGCCGTCCTAGTTCCCGACACCCGACAGGATTCCGCCCCACATGCTGCTCCCGCTCGTCCTCGCCGCGCTGGCCGGCACCCCGCCGGCCGTCTCGGCCCCCGTCTCGAATCTCCGGTACGAACTCACCTTCACCCGCCAGACCGCCGCCACCCGCACCCTCACAGTGCGCACCCGGCTCGACGTCACCGGCCCCGGCGACGTGCTGCTGTCGCTGCCGAGCTGGACACCGGGCGCGTACGAGGTGTCGAACTTCGCGCGCTGGGTCTCCGACTTCGGCGCCAAGGCGGGAGAGAAGGCGCTCCGCTGGGACAAGCTCGATTACGACACCTGGCGCATCCGCCCCGAGGGGGCCAAGGCGCTCGAGGTGAGCTTCACCTACACCGCCGACACGCTCGACAACGCCATGGCGTGGAGCCGGCCGGACTTCCTGATGGTGAACGGCACCAACGTCTTCCTGTACCCCGAGGGCCGGAGCCTCGCCTTCCCCGCCACCGTCACGGTCGTCACCGAGCCGGAGTGGAAGATCGCCACCGGCATGGCGCCGGCCGGCGCCGCGCGCACCTACGGCGAGAAGAACTTCCACGACCTCGTGGACATGCCGTTCTTCATCGGCGCCATCGACTACGACAGCGCCCAGGTGGGCGGCGTCACCGCCCGGCTCGCCACCTACCCCGCCGGCACGCTCGGCGGCCAGGCGCGCGAGGCCTTCTGGGCCGACTACAAGAAGCTCTTCGCCCCGCAGGCCGCGGCCTTCGCCGACACACCGTACAAGACGTACACCACCATGATGCTGTTCGAGGGCTCGGCCGGCGGCTCGGCGCTCGAGCACCAGAACAGCCACGTGGGCGTCTACACCCCGGAGGGCATCGGGCAGGAGTGGGTCACCTCGGTGACCGCGCACGAGATGGTGCACGCCTACAACGTGAAGCGCCTCCGCCCCGCGGAGATGACGCCGTACCGCTACGACGTCGCGCAGCCCACCCCGTGGCTCTGGGTCAGCGAGGGCATCACCGACTACTACGCCGACCTGGTGCTGGTGCGGGCCGGCATCATCGACTCGGCGGGGTTCCTGGAGGCCACCGGCGGCAAGATCGCCAACGTGGCCAACGTCCCGGCCGTGGCGCTCGAGGATGCGTCGCTCTCCACCTGGATCCACCCGACGGACGGCACCGGTTACATCTACTACCCGAAGGGCTCACTGGCCGGCTTCCTGCTCGACCTCATGATCCGCGACGCCAGCGACAACCGCCACAGCCTGGACCACGTCATGGCCGAGCTGTACCGCACCACCTACAAGGCGGGCCGCGGATTCACGGGGGCGGACTGGTGGGGCGCGGTGTCGCGGGCGGCGGGCGGGAAGGCGTTTGCGTTCTTCGAGCGCTGCTGCATTGACGGGCGGGAGCCGTTCCCCTACGACAGCGTGCTGGCCCTCGGCGGCCTGGCGCTCGTCACCGACAGCATGCGGGTGCCGCGCATCGGCATCAACGCCCAGTCCGACTCGGCCGGCGTGGTGATCAACCAGCTGGTGCCCGGTGGCGCCGCCGAGGAGGCGGGGCTCCGCCCCGGCGACCGGCTGCTCGAGATCGGCGGCATCTCCGCCACCGCCCCCGACGTCTTCGACCAGTTCCGCACCAAGTACGCCGGCGCGGCCGAGGGTTCGCCCCTCCCCTTCAAGGTGCAGCGCGACGGGAAGGAACTCACGGTGGCGGGGACCATCAGGTTCGCGACGATCCGGCAGCAGCGGCTGACCTTTGCGGAAAATCCGAGCGCCAAGGCGCTCCGGGTGCGGCAGGGCCTGCTGACGGGGACGACGGCGCGCTAGCGCGCGACGAGACTGCCTGCCACTCCCAGGGCCTCCGGGAGCGCGATCGGTTCCTCGCGCTCCCGGAGGCCCGCGAGTTTGAGCGCCCGGCCGAGGAGCCGCTCGCGCGTGCAGCCGGCGGCGCGGAGGTCGCGGAGGCTCGTGTCGCCGTCCGCCTTGCTGAGCTTGGCGCCGCCGGGCTTCCGGATGAGTGGGTGATGGAGGAAGCGCGGCGGCTCCCTGCGGCCGAGCATCCGGGCCAGGAGGATCTGGCGGCCCGTGGAGTCCAGCAGGTCCTCGCCACGGATCACCAGGTCAATGCCCTGCTCGAGGTCGTCCACCACCACGCCGAGCTGGTAGGTCCAGTTGCCGAGGCGGTCCTGCAGGAGGAGATCGCCGGACTGGCGCGCCGGCTCCTGCACCTGTGGGCCGAGGCGGAGGTCGTCGAAGTGCTCCGTCCCGTCGGGGAGTACCAGCCGGAGCCCCCGGCCCGGGCCGGGGGCAAGGCCCTTGTCGCGGCAGGTGCCGGGATAGGGACGCTCGGTGCCTTCCCCCACATCGGCGCCGGTGCTGGCGAGCTGCTTCCGGGAGCAGTCGCAGGCGTAGAGGTGGTGGCCCCGAGCGCGGAGCGTGGCCAGCGCGGCCTCGCGGCGGGGACCGTTGTCGCTCTGGCGATACGGCGTGGGCCCGGCGCGGAAGCCGGCGATGGGCCCCACGTCCGGCACGAGGCCAAGCCACTCGAGGTCGTCGAGCAGCGCCTGCTCGTACTCGGGCCGGCAGCGCTGCCGGTCGTGATCCTCGATGCGCAGCAGCACCTCGGCGCCAAGCCGCCGCGCGACGCCCCAGACGGCGAGCGCGTTGGCCACGTGGCCGAGGTGCAGGTACCCGGTGGGCGCCGGGGCAAAGCGAGTGCGCATGGACGGTGGATGAATGTGAGCCAGCGGGTCCCGGGGGGCGGACTGGCGCCGGGGCCCGGGACCCGTGAGAATAGAGCCACCCGGCACGGGAGTGAAGCCGGGCGCCCGACCCCCGCCCGGGGGAACTTTCCCCCGGGGCGGCGGCTAGACCCCCCGTCATGAGCCCCGTCGCGACCCTCGTGTCCAGCCCCCCGCCGGTCCCCAGCGCCGCCGATGCCGCCTCGTTCGAGGCGGAGGCCCTGCCCTGGCTCGCGGCCGTCCGGCAGTACGCGCTCCGGCTCACCGGCAACGCGCCGGACGCCGACGACCTGGTGCAGGCCACCTTCCTGAATGCCTGGCGCGGCTGGCACACCTTCCGCCCCGGCAGCGACCCGCGCCGCTGGCTCTTCGCCATCGCGCGGAATGCCTACCTGCGGGGGCGGCAGCGGGAGCAGAAGGTGACGGCCGTCGAGGACCCCGAGCTCGAGACCCTCTCCGCCGCCGCCCAGGTGAAGGGCGCCGAGGGGGACGTGGCGCTCCGGAGCCTCGAGCACCTCGACCTCCCCGAGGCCATCACCGAGGCCATGGCCTCGCTCAACCCCCTCTACCGCGAGGCGGTGCTGCTCGTGGACGTGGAGGGGCGCGACTACGAGGACGCCGCGCGCGAGGCGGGCGTCCCCGTCGGCACCATCCGCTCGCGGCTCTTCCGCGGCCGCCGGCTCCTCCAGGAGCTCCTCCTCACCCACGCCCGTGACCTCGGCTTCCAGACGGTCAAGGATGCCGCCCCATGAGCTACGACTCCCCCTGCACCCACACCCACGGCGACCTGCCGAGCGGGCACTGCGCCGAGATGCTGAGGCAGGTCTATGACTGCCTGGACGGCCGCCTGACAGCGGAGCGGCGGGCCGAGATCGAGGCGCACATCGGCAAGTGCCCCTGCTGCCTCAAGGCCTACGACTTCGAGGCCAAGCTCCTCGCCGCCATCAAGGCGCCCTGCACCGAGGACGCCAAGATCCGGGACCTGCGCGGGCAGATCCTCAAGGCGCTCGAGAAGGACGGCTTCTGCCGGGAGCAGCAGGCGTAGGGCCAGGCACCATCCGGACGCGAACAGGGGCGTGCCCGCAGGACATCCTGCCGGCGCGCCCCTGTCGCATTGCGGCGATGCGGGTTATCGCATCCCGCGCTGCCCCAGCGACTCGGCGCCCTGCGACCACGCCTGGTCGATGTTCCTGGCCACCTGCCCCGTCACCTCGGGACGCGCGGGCAGCCCCTCCTCCTGCAGGAACGACACCACGGCCACCGGGATCATGTTCTGCAGCGTCATGACGGCGCGCGCATAGTCGTTGTAGTGCTGCTGCGCCACCTCGGCCACTTCCTTGTCGCCGAGCGACAGGGCGGTGGTGTGGAGCATGAGGTAGCCGATGGTGGCGAGGTTCATCGCCGTGTAGTCGTCCCGCAGGTCCTTCGGGAGCTTCTCGGTGCGGAGGAAGTCGATCACCGCCGCGCCGACGCCGGCCACCGCGCTGGTGGCGCGCTTCACGCCCTCGGCAGCGCGGCGCTCGCTGCCCGCGTCGCGGCGGTCGCGCAGGTGCTTGAGCGTGGTGATGTGCTGCGTCACGAGGCCGTGGATGGTCCGGAGTTCGGCCGCCAGCTCCCGGTGCTTGTCCCGGAGGTCGTCGCCCTGCTGCCGGAACGGCTTCTCCATGTGCTCCTCGAGGGAGATCATGTCGGTGATGTAGCTGTCGATCGCTTCAGTGGAAGAACGCGCCATGGGTCCGCTCTCTCGTCGCGTGAAGGGAAACCGCCGCGGCCGCCAGCTTTCCGGCGGCCGCGCGGGCGATGGAAGGCGGCCAAGATAGGCCGAGGTCCCCGCGCGAGGAATTCACCCCGCGGGTGGTGGAGGGACGGGACGATCGAGAGAGGCGCGCTACCGGTCGGCGGGGGAGCGCAGCGCGGCGAGGCGGGCGCGGAACCGGTCGCCCTCGCCGGAGGGTGGGAAGGCGGCCACGGCGGCTTCGTACGCCGCCAGCGCGGCGTCGAGGCGACAGCCCTGGGCGTGGAGAAAGCCGAGCGCGGGCAGGTGCCGCTCCACGCGCCACGCCACCTGGCCGTAGCTGACGGGCCCCGGGGTCCCGGGCCGGTAGGCCGCAGCATCGCGCACGAGGTACTCCGTGACGGCCGCGCAGAGCGACGGTGTCACCGGCGGCGCCAGCTGGTGGAGCTCGAGCACGGCCACGTCGTTCCCCGCCGCGACCAGCGCCTCGAGTTCCGCCGCGAGCGCCGACCTGCGGCGCAGGCGCGCCAGCGCTTCCTCGCGGAGCGGGTTGCCACCCTGGGTGAAGGCGAGCAGGTCGAGCGCCGGCGCGCTGTCGCCCAGGGCGGCGAGGCGGCGCTCGTTCTCCGCGTCGAGGGCGGCCTGCGCCGCGGCCCCGGCGTGCGCCGAGGCGTTCGCCAGCTCCCTGCGGCGGGTGGCGGCGGCGCGCCGGGCCTGCGCCAGGAACGGCCACGGCGCCAGGCCCAGGACCAGGAGGGCACCCCACACCGCCGTGTCCACGGGGAGTCCGGCGGCCCGGCTCCGCAGCGCCGGGAAGAGCGCCAGCGCCGTGTACGCCAGCAGCAGTGCGCCACCCAGTGCCGGCACCACGATGGGCCAGCGGGGCACGCCCGGATCCTTGAGCAGCTGCAGGATGCCAACCGACACCGCGCCGGTGAGCGGCACCAGCAGCACCGCCGCGAGCCGCACCCACCCAACGAGTTCGCCCCGGGCGCCCGCCACGACCAGCAGCACCGCGATGAGCCCCCAGCACGCCAGCAGCATCAGCGTGCCGTACGCCTCGGAGAGCGCATTGCCCGCCGGATCGCTCGCGGTGAGCGTGCCGAGGGTGGCGATGGCGCCCACCCAGAGCACGAGCGCCGCGACGAGGAGGAGGCCGGTGAGGATGGTGATGGCGCCCCTCACGTCAGGTGCGGTCGTGATGGAAGCGCGGCATCTCGCAGTGGAGACAGCGGAAGAGGTACAGCGTGGGGCCGTGCTCCTCCCGGGTGAACGACTCGAGCAGGCGCAGCGCGGCCCCGCCGGAGACGCCGCAGTCGTGCACGATGTAGCTCATCACGGCGCCCTCGAGCGAGCGGTCGTAAGCGCGGAGCTCCGTGATGCCGAAGGCCCCGAGGAAGGCCGTCGCGTCGTTGCAGCAGGACGGCCACCGCTCGCCCTGCCAGGCGTGGTAGCCGGGCGTCCGCTCCACGATCTCGTCCACGACGTCCTCCGGCACCGTGTCGTCCAGCGCCTCGCTGTCCACGAAGGTGGCGTCGTACGCCTCCGCGGCGGCGCCGTCGGCCAGGCACCAGGGGCAGAGCTGTGAGGCCAGCTCCTCCTCGGCGTAGACCGGGCCGGCGTAGAGGTAGCCACGCGCCTCCTCGCAGCAGGCGCACGCCGCATCGGATGGGATGACGCTGCCGCTGGCGAGCGGGTCGGGATGGTACCGGAAGGTCGGGAGTGGATCGGCCATGGGCGTGGGGTGGGGATGGGGAACCTAACGCACCCCTCAGCGGCGGCGATGCTCCCACCAGAGGAGCCCGCTGCCGGCCACGACGAGCAGGAACCCGAGGAGGTCGCCGCGGCCCTGGGCCCGCCCGGCCGGCGCGACGCCGCCGGCGTGCGACCGCAGGGCCCGCCGCGTGGCGCGCTCCCGGCTGGCCCCCTCGAGCGCCAGCCACTCCGACGGCGCGTGCACGCGAAAGGCCAGCTGCGCCTCACCGGCGGAGGCCTGGTGCCAGCCCGCGGTGCGGGGCCAGAAGCGGCCGGTCCAGCGGCGCGGATCGAGGGGATCCTGGGCCAGCGCCACGCTGTCCACGCCGCCATCCGGTGCGCGCACCGCGATCACCGGGGCGGTGGCGCCGGTGACGAGCGTCAGCGCCAGGCGGCGGCCGGGACGGAGCGGGCCATCGCTGTCCCAGGTGAGCCGGCTCGTCGTGTCGCGGGCCACGCGCCCGAGGAGGCGGCTCCAGTACCCGGCGTAGAGGTCCTGGTCGCCATCGAGCACCCAGCGGGACGGCGTGGCCACGAGCGTCGCGGCGACCGCGCCGGCGCCCAGCGCTCGGGCCACCGCCAGCACGCTCCCGTCTTCTTCCTGCACCAGCCGCTCGGTGCCTGGGGCCGAGAGCACGCCGGCCTCCACCGGGATGCCGCCCGCCGGCCGGCGCGGCTGGCCTGCCCAGAGCGGCCGGGCGGTGCGCACCGGCTCCTCGCCGCGCGCCTCCAGGCGGAGGCCCGGCATGAAGCTGGCGAGAGGCACGGCCCCGCTCCCGAGCGGCGGCACCACCACCAGCCCCGTGCCCTCCTGCACCACGCGCCGCAGCGCGCCGCGCTCTCCTTCAGGCAGGGCGCCGAGCGCCGGGCCGTCCACGATTACCACGTCGAACGGCGCCATCGCCGCCGGCGTCACCGCGCCGAGCGCCGGCCCCTCGCCGTTCAGGTGCTCGGTGCGGAAGCGGCCGCGGCTCACCTGCGTCCGCACCGACAGCCGCCCCCCTTCGGCCGCGAGCCAGCGCTTGAGGAAGGCCGTCTCGAAGCTCGGCGAGCCCTCGAGCACCAGCACCCGGGGCGGCGGGCGCCGGGTCACCAGGACGCCGAGCGGCTCGCGCACCGAGGTGCGCCCGGCGGCGAGTTCCAGGGTGTACTCGGCGAGCCCGGCGGCGCGGGGGCGGTCGCGCAGCGTGAAGCTGGAGTCGGCGGCGGTGACGCGCGCGGAGTCCAGCACCAGCGAATCGCGGCGCAGCCGGAGCACCCCCGCCGCACCAGGCTCGAGGTGCACGGCGCCGGCCAGCAGGTACGCCTCCCCGAGCGACAACGCCTGCGGCGCATCGAGCCGGGTGATGCCGGGGGGCAGGGATGCCGTCGTGAAGCTGACGGGGACGCCTGGCAGGGCCTCCCATTCACTCGGCAGCAGGCCCCAGCCCACCAGCGTCACGGCGCCGGCTCCGCGGAGCGAGTCGCCGAGCGCCCCCGGCAGCGGGACGACGCCCGGTCCCGGCCCGGCGAGGTCGTCCACGCGGTAGTCGCCGGTGGCGCCCCGGGGCGCGCCGGGGGTAAGCAGCGTGAGGCTGCCAGGCGCCGAGGCGGTTGCGCGGGGCCGCAGCAGCAGCGCCGCCCCACCGAGCACGCAGGCCAGCGCGGCGAGACGGAGCGCCAGGAGGCGCCGGTCCCGCCGGGTCAGCTCCAGCGCCAGGAGCACCACGCCCAGGGCCACGAGGGGCAGCCAGCGAGTCATCGCGGCGCAGCCTCGAGCCGGCGCAGGAAGCGCTCCGCGAGCGATGAGCGCGCGCCGGTGCTCGGCACGGGGACCGGGGCCGGCACCGGGAGCAGCGGGTAGAGGCGGCGCGCCGCGTCCTCGCGGCAGGGGGCACAGTCGCGGCCGGCGGCGAGGGAGTCGGCCAGGCGGCGGAAGGCGTGGAGGACGGCCAGCAGGCGCGGGTCGTTGACGGCGGCGGGGACCAGGCCGCCCGCGGCCGCGCGCGCGTCGGCGGCGGTGGCGGCGCCCGCGGCCGCCACCAGGGCGGCACGGAGCGCCGCGAGGGAGTCCGTCGCCTCCACGCGGCTGGCGCGCACGCGGCTCGCGACGTCATCGAGCTTGCCGGTGAGCCGCAACCGCGCCACCTCGATGGGCGGCGGCTCGAAGCCCACCCGCTGCACGTACACCCGTGCTTCCTGCTGCACCGACTTGAGCAGCTCCAGCGCCTGATACTCGAACGGCAGCGCCCGCTCCGGCTCGTGCACCCGGAGGTGGAGTTCCGCCTGCCACATGGCGTTCACCGCCGCCTTGAGGCGCACCTTCACCGACTGGCCGAGGAGTGTGGCATTCTCGGGGTCGTCGTGGCGGTGCTCGAGGCCCGCGCGCGGGTCCGCCGGCGCCACGGGCTCGGCGGCGGGCATGGGGAGTTCATCGTGGTCCTCGTGGCCGGCACCGGGGACGGCCTCCTCCTCGAACTCCTCGCCCAGGAACTGGCCGTAGCGGAGGCGGAGCAATCCCTGGTCGGCGCCGATCTCGTTGCTGCGGGCATTGAACTCCGCCGCAACCAGCCGGCGCCGGTCGGCCAGCAGCTTCTCGGTGTCGATGATGATCTGCCGCTGGCTCCGGAAGTATTCCGGCTCGGCGGCCAGCACCATGCCCGTGAAGTCGGCGCGGGGGCGGGCGGCCGTGTCGGTGATGACGAGAAATGCCGTCTCGGATCGGCCGCGCCCCGGTGCGGGCGTGCGGCGGTCGGTGGCCTCGGCGTGGAAGTACAGCTCGTCGCCGGGACCGAGGCCCAGGGCGGTGAGGTCGAGCGCCGCGGTGAGGCGGAGGCCGCCCTCGGGCCGGCGGGTGCGGCCGGCAAACGGCAGCGTCTTCCGCTCGAACTTGACCGCCTCTCCCTTCCCCGAGGCGATGGTCAGGGCGAGGGTTGCGTCACCGATGCCGTAGTCATCGGTGGCCAGCACCTCGACGGTCACCGGCGGGACGCGGCCGGGCAGGAACTCGGTGCGGCCGGTGGGCTGCACCAGCGTCACGACGGGCGGCCGGTCGGGGCGGATGGCCAGGCGGCGCTCGTCTCCCGCCACCACGCCGGCGGAGTCGGCGAGCAGCACCTGCACCAGCGCGGGAACGCGGGCCACGCCGCTCACCACCCAGTCGGCGCCATCCCTGGCGAGCGGCAGCGTGTCGCCGGAGGAGAAGGCGAGGCGCGCGGCGACCACGGGCCCGGCGGCACGCACGCGCCAGGTCAGGGTGGCGCCCTCCTCCGCGACGAGCTCGTCACCGTCCTCCACGTGGGCCCGCGCGCCGGTGTAGGGGGGCGGCGTCACCGCGAGCTCGAGGCGACGGAGCTCCGGCCGCGCCGGCACGCCGAGGAGCGGCGCCACCGTGGCCCTCACCCGCGGCGAGGGCCCGAGGAGCGCGAGCCCCGCGCCCACCGCCGCCGCGAGCAGGCCGAGCGCCAGGCCGATCCGGGCGCGCGTCCGGGGCAGCGTGGAGCCGACGGACGCCGCGGGCCAGCGCGCCTCCACCCGCGCCCGTTGCAGCTGCGCCACCGGCGCCAGCGTGGCCGGCTCGGCGAGGAGGAGCCCGGTGCTCTCCTCGAAGGCGGGCACCGCGCGATCCAGGTGGCGCACGACGTCCATGGGCGTCACCCGCTGGCGCGCCTCGCGCCAGAGGAGCACGAGGCCCGCCACCACGCCGCCCGCCACGAACGGCAGCCGTGCACCCAGCATGGTGCCGAGGCCGTACCCGAAGAGCCCGAGGCAGGCCACCCAGGTGACGCCGAGCGCCGCCCGGGCCCGCGTCACGCGGGCGGCGAGGGCGCGGAGTTCCTCCGCCGGGCTCATGCGGCGCCCCGGGCCGGGCGCGCCGCCAGCACGCGCTCCAGCAGGAGGAGGAGCAGCGCCAGCCAGAGCAGTGGCAGGCGCAGGCTCGCGGCGCGGAAGGCGGCAGGCCGGGCGGTGGCGGTGTCCGGCATTGCCTGCGCGGGTGGCACGCGGCGAAGGTCGGCGGCTGGGCGCAAGGCGGTGGGCAGCGGCCAGGCGCCGAGCAGCGAGTCGGGAAGGGTGGCGAGCGGGAGCCACGCCGCGGGAACGAGCAGCCGCCCGGGCCCGGCCCCCGCCGAATCGGCGGCCAGGACCAGCTCGGCGTGCTCCGGGGTCGTCAGCTCCACGGGGCGGCCAGAGGCCTCCCCCAGCACTGTGGCCGCGGCCCGGAGCCGGGCGGTGCTCACGCGGTCGAAGCCGGCGAGGCCCACCGCCAGCGGCGGCGGCGCCGCCGCCGTCACCCAGGCGCCGTCCACGCCGGCGCCCAGCAGGCGGACCCTGGGCGGCGAGGGGTCCTCGCGGCGCACCTCCACCGCCGGGCCGTCGCCGAGGGGATGGGTGCCGGCCGCGCCGGGCACCGTCCGCAACCGCCGCTCCCCGGCGCGGCCCGCGGCGTGCACCAGCCGCAGCACCAGGCTGTCCTGCCGCGCCCACGCCGCCTCGATGGCCCACGACGGCGAGTCCGCGCGCGGATCGATCCAGGTCACCGCCCGCCCCAGCAGCGGCCGGCGCGCCCCAAGCTCCTCCGGGCGCGCCGCGGCGATCACGATGAACGGCCGCCCAGCGGGCAGCCGCCGGTCCGCCTCGGCGAGGCGGTCCCACGGCGGGATCGTATCGTCAGCTCCACTGCTGGAACCGAGCGGGGGGAAGCCGCCGGCCAGCAGGCGCGCCTCCGCCCCCGCCTGGCGCAGGGCGTCGCCCGCCGGCCCGCCCCGCAGGGCCAGCGAGTCGGCCATGGCGGCGGGGGCCACGAGGACGATCGGCGCACCGCCCGCCGCCGGCGGGCGCCGGAGCAGTGGCTCCGCCAGCGCCAGCACCAGGGCCGTGACCACCGCCAGGCGGAGGAGCAGCAGCCAGGGTTCCGTCAGGCGTGGCGCCAGCCGCCGCACCGGCGGGAGCCCCGTGAGGTGCCGCGTGGTCCCCACGCGCAGCACCCGCGCCGGCCGCCGGCTCCACAGGTGGAGCAGGAGCGGCAGCCCGAGCGCCACCAGGCCTGCCAGCCAGAGGGGGGCGAGCAGCATGCGGGGAGGGTCAGCGCCGCGTGCGGACGGCCAGGTAGCGGCGGAGCGGCGCCTCGAAGGGCTCGTCCAGCAGGCAGGGTTCCACCCCGGCGCCGAACTCGGCCAGCGTGGCGCGGAGCGGGGCCAGGAGCGCCGCGAGCCGGGCCGGCGCCAGCGTGCGTGCCGTGGCGGCGTCGAGGTCTACCTGCCGCCCGGTCTCCAGGTCCTCGAGCGTCACCGCCCCGTCGTACCCCGCCTCCTGCTCGGCGCGGCCCAGCACCTGGAACACCGCCAGCTCGTGGCGGGCCGCCGCCAGGTGGCGCACCGCCGTGGCGATCTCGCCCGCCGGCTCCACGCCGCTCTCGAAGAGGTCGCTGATGAGCACGGTGATGCCGCCGGGCCCGTCGGGCGCCAGGGCGCGCTCGAGCACGGGCCACGCCGGCCAGGCGCCCGCCGGCTCCGCCTGCTCCAGCGCGTGCAGCACCCGCGCCACCTGGCGCACATCGCGCCGGGGGCGGATCACCTGGGCGGCGCCGTCACGGAGGAGGTAGAGGCCGAGGGCATCGCCCTGGCGGTCGGCGAGGAGGGCCAGGGCGGCGGCGAGGTAGCGGGCGTAGTCGAACTTGGTGACCCCGCCTTCCTCGTGGAGCATCGAGCGGGTGGCATCCACCACGAGCCGCACGGTGACGCTCGTCTCCGACTCCGCCTCCCGCACGAAGAGCCGGTCGGAGCGCGCCAGCAGCTTCCAGTCCACGCGGCGCAGGTCGTCGCCCGGCTGGTAGCTCCGGAACTGGCTGAACTCGAGCCCCGCGCCGATGCGCCGGCTCGGGTGGCGGCCCACCAGCATCCCCTCGGTCACGGCGCGCGCCGCGAGCTCGAGGTTCCGGACCAGCGCCAGCGTCCGCGCCGTGACGAACCGCGACTGCCCCGGCCCCATCAGCCGAGCGGGCTCGCCGGTGCCGCGACGCCCTGGAGCAGCCCGGCCACCACGCGGTCGGGGGTGACGCCCTCGCCCTCGGCGCGGAAGTTGAGCAGCACGCGGTGGCGGAGCACCGGCGGCGCCACGGCCTGCAGGTCGGCGAGGGTCACCGCCAGGCGTCCCTGCAGGAGGGCGCGGGCCTTGGCGGCGAGGACCAGCGCCTGCCCCGCGCGCGGGCCCGCGCCCCAGCGCACCCAGTCCTGCACCGCGGCCACGGTCCCCTGCCCCGGCCGCGTGCCGCGCACCAGCCGCACCGCGTAGTCCAGCAGCGCCTCGGCGATCGGCACCTCGCGCACCAGCCGCTGGGCCACGAGGAGCTCGGCGGCGCTGAGCACCCGCGCGGGCGTGGGCAGCGCGGCCCCCGTGGTCTGGGCGATGATCGCGCGCTCGTCGTCCACGGCGGGGTACTCCACCCGGAGATAGAGGAGGAAGCGGTCGAGCTGCGCCTCGGGCAGCGGGTAGGTGCCGGCCTGCTCGATGGGGTTCTGGGTGGCGAGCACGAAGAAGGGCCGCTCCAGCTGGTGGGTGGTACCGCCCCAGGTCACGGCGCCCTCCTGCATGGCCTCAAGCAGCGCGGCCTGCGTCTTGGGCGGCGTGCGGTTGATCTCGTCGGCCAGCAGCACCTGCGCAAAGACCGGCCCCCGCTGGAAGCGGAAGACGCGCCGGCCGGTGGCGTGGTCCTCCTCGAGCACCTCGGTGCCGAGGATGTCCGACGGCATCAGGTCCGGCGTGAACTGGATGCGGCGGAAGCTCAGGTCGGTGGCGCCGGCGACGGTGCGCACCAGCAGCGTCTTGGCGAGCCCCGGCACCCCCTCGAGCAGCGCATGCCCGCCGGCCAGCAGCGCCAGCAGCAGCTCCTCCACCACCTGCGGCTGGCCCACGACCACGCGGCCCACCTCGGTGCGCAGGGCGGTGACCTTCTCGAGGGTGGCCTGCACGTCGCGTTCGGTCAGGGGGGTGGGCATTGTTGGCGGGGGAGGCTTGGTGTTGGGTGAAATCCAGTGTGACTCAACGCAGAGGCGCAGAGAACGCAGAGTACAACAAATGGATGTTGTCGGGATCAACCACGGGCTCCTCCGCGCTCGAGGCCTCCGCGCCCTCCGCGTCCTCTGCGCCTCTGCGTTGAGTCACGGCGCCGCCCGGACCGGCAACGCCCCGGAACGGTCACGCCGTCATCGCGTAGGTGACGATGTTGACGCCGAAGCGGGTGTTGTCCACGGCCAGGAAGCGCTTGTTGCGGAAGTCGTAGTCCCACTCGCAGCCGTAGTCCTTGTTGCTGTACAGCACGGCGAGGCGGCCGTCGAGGATGATGCCCTTGAGGTACTCGTGCACGAGGTCGTCGCCCCAGCCGTTGAGCTCCAGGCCGGTGGTGGGCGGGCCGTCGGGGAAGTCGAAGAAGGCGCGGTAGAGGTCGTGCGTCTTCGGCAGCCTCACCAGCGCCTCGGGCCCGAAGATGGCGGCCATCTCCGCCTCGAAGGACCGCGCGAAGAGCCCGTCCAGGTCGTGGTTGCAGTCGTCCGCGAAGACGAAGCCGCCCCGCCGCACGAAGCGCTCGAGGTTGGCCCGCTCGCTCCCCGTGAACTCCACCAGCCGGTGCCCGGCCAGGTACGCGAAGCGCGCGTCGAAGACGCCCTGGCTCCCCAGCGCCACCACCCGCTCGCGCGGGTCCACGTCGATGGTGGTGTACTCCACCAGGGAGTGGAGGAGGTTGGCGGGCATGCGCTGGTCGACGTCCCAGTCGCCGGAGGCGTATTGGAGACGCGTGAACGTGAAGCGCGCCATCTAATCATCCCTCCGCATCGTCAGGCGCGGCCCCCGGGCCGCGCCTCTCTTCCGTTCCCGACCTTCGGGGTACGCGACGTGGCGCGGCCCGAGGGCCGCGCCTTCGAGATGGAAGAGGATCCTAGACGGCGTCGGAAAGGGAGGTAAAGGTGAAATCCCGCACCCGCATCGGCGGGACGAGCGAGCCCTGGATCCGCTCCGGCTTCCCGAGCGCGTCCACGTTGTTCAGCATGATGATCGGCGACTCGTTGAAGCGGAAGTTCTTCACCGCGTGCTTGATCTTGCCGTCCTCGATGTAGAACGTGCCGTCGCGCGAGGCCCGTGAAGAGCAGCGTCTGCGGGTCCACGAAGCGGATGTACCAGAAGCGCGTCACCAGCACGCCGCGCGCCGTCTCCCGGATCAGCTGCTCGAGCGACGCCGAGCCGCCCGCCATGATGAGGTTGGGCGGCGGCGGTGTGGCCGGCTTCCCCTGCTTCTCCGCCCAGTAGCGCGAATAGAAGAGGTTCTTCACCACCCCCTCCTCGATCCACGTCATCTGCTGCTGTGGCCGGCCGTCGCCGGACCACGGGTTGTCGGGGATCTCCGCGTTCCACGGGTCCGAGGTGATCGTCACGGAGGCGTCCACCAGCTTCTCGCCGAGGCGGGTGCCGCCGCCGGCCTTGCTGAGGGGGCTCCGGCCCTCGTCGGCGTTCCGCGCGTTCAGGCTGAAGAGGAGCGGCTGCACCAGGTCCACCGCCGCGAGCGGCTCCAGGATCACGGTGTACTTGCCCGGCTCGATGGCCTTGGCCTCGCGGCTCGCCACCGCCTTCTCCGCCGCGATGGCGCTGGCCGCCGCGGCGTCGAAGCGCATCACGTCCGTCACGTCCTTCTGCACGTAGCCGGAGCCGGTGCCGTCGGTGGTGCGGATGGTGGCGGAGAAGTTGAGCCCCGTGGAGCGGTGGTAGCCGAAGTTGCCGGCGCTGTTGCCGCGCGCGGCCCACCCCTGGTTCTCCTCGAGGTACCCCGCGGCCGCGGCCTCCCGGCTCTTCGCGGCCTTGATGCTCGCCTCGGCGTCGCGGGCGCGGGCCTCGGGCGTGCGCGCCGCGGTGGCGTCGCTCCACGCGGCGGGATTGGGCCGGTACTGCTGCGCGCCGAGCGGCGGCATGGCCTCCGGGTCCTCGGGCGCCAGCTGCGCCAGCTCCTCGGCCCGGCGCACCACCCGCTCCAGCGTGGCGTCGTCGAACTGGTTGCCCGTGGCGGTGCCGCTCCGCTTCCCGTTCCGGGCGGTGACCGCCAGGCTCAGGTCCTCCGTGATGCCCGCGGTGCTCACGGTGTTCCGCGCGTAGCGGATGTTGCCCGACGTGCCGCCGCCCACGAACACCTCGCACACCTCCGACTTCGAGAGCTTGAGGATCTTCTGGACCAGCTCGCGGGCCTGCGCTTCGTTGAGGTGCGGCATGGCTCACCCGATCCGGCGTGCGGTGTTGATGACGTTGACGCCGGCCACCCGCGTGGTCGCCGACCCGTGCGACACGGCGCTCGACTGCGACGGCTGCCCCTTCCCGTCGAAGAACGACCCGCCCAGGCGATAATCGCGCTGGTCGCAGATCCCCACCACCGCGTTCCAGAACTCCTGCGTGTTGGACTGGTACGCCACGTCCCGCAGCATCCCCACGATCTTCCCGTTCCGGATCTCGTAGAACAGCTGCCCGCCGAACTGGAAGTTGTAGCGCTGCTGGTCGATCGAGTAGGACCCGTTGCCGATGATGAAGATGCCCTTCTCCACCTGCCCGATGAGCTGCGCCGGCGTGAGCGGCCGGGTCCCCGGCCGGAGCGACACGTTGGGCATCCGCTGGAACTGCACCGAGCTCCAGCTGTCGGCGTAGCAGCAGCCGTGCGAGCGGCCCTCGCCGAGGATCCCCACCTGGTCGCGGATGGCCTGGTAATTGACCAGCACGCCGTCCTTCACCAGGTCCCACTCGCGGGTGGCCACGCCCTCGTCGTCGAAGCCCACGGCGCCGAGGCTGCCCACCTGCTTCTTGTCGGCCACGAAGTTGACGAGCGGGCTGCCGTACTTGAACGCCTTGGAGCGCCACTTGTCGAGCGTCGCGAAGCTCGTGCCCGCGTAGTTGGCCTCGTAGCCGAGCACCCGGTCGAGCTCGAGCGGATGGCCCACGGATTCATGGATGGTGAGCCAGAGATGGCTCGGGTCCAGCACCACGTCCCACTTCCCCGCCTCCACCGACTTGGCCTTCTGCTTCTCCTTCACCTGCCCCGGCGCCAGGCGCGCGTCCTCGACCATGTCATAGGTGCGGCCGTACACGATGACGCCCGCCGGCGTGGTCACCTTGTCGGCGGCGAGGCCGTCGAGGTACTCCCACCCCATCCCCACCGGTGCGCTGCCGCCGTCCCGGGTGTCGAACTTCCCCGACGTGGGGTCCGTGACCGTCACGGTGAAGTTGGGCCAGGTGCGGTGGATGTCCTGGTCGATGTAGCTGCCGTCGGTCGAGGCGAAGTACTTCTGCTCGTTCACCAGGAAGAGCCCGAAGGAGATGAACGACGCGCCGCTCTGGAGCGCCGCGTCGCCCACCGCCTTGAGCAGGTCGGCCTTCTCGGCCACCGAGATCTCGAAGGCGTTCTTCCGGATGGGCGTCTTCCACGCCACCTGCCCGTGCCCCGGCTCCGCCGCCAGCTTCACGGGCTCGGTCTGCAGCCGCGCGTTGGCCTTGGCGATGGCCACCGCCTGCGCCGCCGCGCGCGCCATGCCGTCCGGCGTCACGTCCTGCGTGGCCGCGAAGCCCCAGGTGCCGTCCGCGATGACCCGCACCCCGGCGCCGAAGCTCTCGGTGTTGGTGACCCCCTGGATCTTGGTCTCGCGCCCGTTGATGAACTGGTTCAGGTAGCGGCCGATCCGCACGTCGGCGTAGCTCGCGCCGCGGCTCTTCGCGGCGTTCAGGGCCGCGTCGGCGAGCGCCTTCTTGTCGGCCACCGGGATCGGCGTGAGGCTGCCCGACCACGGCCGGGCATGGCGATCCCACCCCGGCACCATCAGGGCGCCGGCCGCGAGGCCGCTCAGCTGCAGGAAGTTTCGGCGTTCCACGGAGTCTCCAGCGAGGAGGAAGAAGCGTCAGCCCAGCATCGAAATCACATCGAAAGCGCGGCCCCTGGGCCGCGCCGACGATGCACCCTGCACCACGACCGGACCGCCGGCGGGGAGCCGGCGCGCAGGCCTACGGACGGAGCCCGTGCCGTGTTCCACGCATGGACCCGCGCCTCAGCGCCCGAAGCTCGCGCAGGGATCCTCGCGCGGCGCCCGCGGGGTGACCAGCACCACGTCGTAGAGCTGCCGCTCCTCGGCGCTCGGCATGGCGCCGGTGCTGTCCCGCTCCAGCAGCCCCACCACCAGCAGCTGCTTCCCCGCCGCCGCCTTCGAGAGCATCCGCGGCACGCCGATGTCCCGCCGCACGTGCCCGTTGCCGGCGATGAGCCACGCCGGCCCGGTGGCGCCGGCCGAGAGGAGGGCGTTGGTCATGGCCGCGTCGCGGAGCTCCTGCATGGCGCGCATGCCGGGGACCATGGTGAGCGGGAGCTGGCCGCAGTGGCTGGCCAGGAGCTCGTCGTCGATGGTCTTCCGCTGCACGCTGTCGAGCGGGTAGCGGGTGACGAGGTCGGCGAGCGGCGCCGGCGCGGTGGCGATGCCGTTCCGCACCACGGCGCGCAGCACCTCGCGCTTGACGCCGCTGCCGCGGAGCTCGCGGCCCACCGCCACCGCCGCGTCCACCACCGGCTCGTGCAGCGGCCAGCGCCACCCCTTCCGGTCGAAGCCGTGGGCGTCGAGCCAGGTGGTGTCCACCGCGGCCGGCCGGGCCATGGTGCTGTCGTTCCAGGTGAACTGCTCGAAGACGACACCCGGCTTCCGCGCCGCGAGGGCGCGCAGCAGGCGGCCGCGCACCTCGTGGTCGCGGGCGTTGTCGTGGTACTCGCCGAGCAGCACGTAGTCGGCCGCCTGCGCGCGGCGCAGCAGCTCCGCGGCCGGGAGCGGGGCCCCGGTGCGGGAATCGACGATGACGGTGGAATCGGTGAGCTGGAAGGCGGCGGGCGCGGGGCCCTGGGCGGCGGTGCTGCTGCAGGCAGCGAGCGCGACGGCCATCAAGGAAGGGGAGATTCGCATGGGCGAAACTAAAGGCCCGCCGAGCACCGGCGCAAATGCGGGCCGGGGTCAGCGGCCCCGCAGGCTGTCCACCCACTCGAAGGTCCGCCCGAGCGAGTCGACCGCGAGGGCCCACTCGAGGTAACGATGGATGGGCGGCGGCGCGTTCTCCTCCTGCGGATAGCAGCCGTGGTAATAGCGGACCTCGTGCCGGGTCCCGCCCTGCCAGAGCGTCAGGATGCTTGCCGGGAAGTCCGTGGCCGGCTGGCTGCAGAGGGAGTCGCCGGGGATGTAGGTGGAGTCGAGCGCGAGGAAGCCGTTCGCCACCATGTCGCGCGCCAGGGCGTCGAGGCGCGCCGCCGGCACCGTGAACTCCCGCCGGAAGGTGGCCGTCGGCGCGTTGCCCTTCACGAATCCCCGCCCGTCGGCGAGGAGCGTCAGGGTGTAGACCGGACAGAAGCCGAAGCAGGGGGAGCGCTCGAGGCTGAGCAGCGAGTCGCCGGGGCCCGGGGCCAGGGTGACGGTGTCGGCGGAGGTGGAGTCGGCTGCGGGCGTGCGTGACGTCCCGCCGGAGCAGGCGGCGAGCGCCAGGAGCAGGCTGAGCGTGGCCAGCGGGGAGCGGAGCGTCATGGGAAGCCGGGGAGACAAGAAACGCAGCGGCGGAGCTACGCTCCGCCGACTCGATCCCACCATCGTGCAGGATCCTGAAGATCCAGACGGCGGAGCGTAGCTCCGCCGCTACGGGCTCGAGCCGAGGATCGTGCAGGATCTTGGAGCTCCGCCGCTACACGTGCATTCTACCCGCCTCACTACTGAGCGCAAACTCGCCGGCGGCCACCTGGCGGAGGACCGACAGGAGCTCCTCCTCGCCGTCGTTCTTGGAGACGTAACCCCAGGCGCCCGCGCCGAGGGCGCGGTCCACCAGCTCGGGCCGGACGTGGCCGCTGAACATCACGGCGCGCACCTCGGGATCGCGCTCGGCGAGTTCCTCGATGGCGTGGAAGGGATCGGCGCCGGGGAGGTCGATGTCCACCAGCACCAGGTGGGGATGCCGCTCCAGCGCCTCCGCCACCAGGTGGTCGGCGGCGGGGAGCCAGCCGAGCCACTCGAAGTCGGGGAGCCGGGAGAAGAGCAGTTCGAGGGCCGCCGCGATCTCCGCGTTGTCATCCACGCACAGGACGGCGTGGCGGCGGCCGCTGCCGGACGAAGGCAGGGTCACGTGGTCACCATGGGGGTATCGAGTTCCTCGAGCGCGGCGCGAAGCGCGAGCTTCACGTCGCCGAAGGGGGCGGCGGCCGGGAGGGTGATCACCCGGCCCCGGGCCCCGGGGGGCGCGTCGCCTTCCACCACGAGCAGGTCCGCCGTCAGGGCGGCGGCGGGGCTGTCCTGCACTTCGCAGCCACGCTGGCGGAGGTGCGCCGCCACGTAGGCGCGGAGCCGGGGGTTCTCCATCCCCACGTACGCACTGCGCCCCGCGCCGCCACGGCCGAGCGGTGGCTCCGCCCGGGGGAGCCGGAGGGTGAAGGTGGTCCCCTGCCCCGGCGCAGAACGGAGTTCCACCACCCCCCCGGCCTCCTGCACCAGGCCGTACACCAGCGCCAGGCCGAGCCCGGTGCTGATGCCGCGCGCCTTGGTGGTGAAGAAGGGCTCCATGCAGCGCTGCTGCACCTCCGCGCTCATCCCGGGCCCGGTGTCGGTGACCCGCACCAGCACCTCGGCGCCGCAAGGCTCGAGGGCCACGGTGACGGTGCCGGGCGGCAGGCCCTTGAGCGCGTCGCCGGCGTTCTGCACCAGGTTGAAGACGGCCTGGGTGAGCGCGGGAGTGGAGATGCGCACCCAGCAGGGGTCGTCCGGCAGCTCGGCCTCGAGCAGGGTGCCGCGCGGGAGGATGTTGCGGAGCACGGCCTCGGCCTCGCGCCACCAGCGGCCCACCTCGAGCGCCCGTTCCTGCGCCGCCTGCTGCGGGTCCACGGCCAGCAGCCGGAGCCCGCTGGCCAGCCGCTGCAGGTAGGAGGCGGAGGCGCGGATGCCGTCGAGCTCGCGGTGGACCTCCCCGGGGAGGTCGAGCGCCTGCAGGGTGTCGAGCCGCACGCGCATGGGCATCAGGAGGTTCCCCATGTCGTGGCCCAGGCCGGCGGAGAGGGTGCCGAGGGAGGCCATGCGCTCCGACGCGCGGAGGCGGCGGTGCGAGGCCTCGAGCTCCCCGGTGCGCTCCTCCACCAGGCGCTGCAGCTCCTCGCGGTGGAGGCGCAGCTCTTCCGTCAGGCGCCGCTCCTCGGTGACGTCCTCGGTGGCCAGGATGATGCCGCCGACCTCGTCCCGGCCGTCGACCCAGGGGCGCACCTCCCAGCGCACCCAGCGCGTCTCGCCGGCGGGGGTGCGGTAGGGATCGCCCTCGGAGCGCACCACCTCGCCGCGGAGGGCGCGGCGGTGGGCCTCGCGCCAGGCCGGGCCCAGGGCCGGGCTCACCTCGTGGTGGGGGCGGCCCGCGAGCTGGTGGCGGTCGAGCGCGTAGTCGCTCAGGTAGCGGTGGCTCGCGGCCAGGCAGCGCAGGTCGCGGTCGAACATGGCGAGGGCCGCCGGCGCGTGGGCGATGAAGAGCGCCAGCCGCTCCTCGCGCTCCCGGAGCGCCCGTGTCAGGCGCGCCCGGTCCAGCCACGCCGCCACGAGGTCGGCCAGGGTGGCGATGAGGTCCAGCTCGCCGGTGCGGAAGCGCCCGCGCCGCCAGCTGGCGACGGCCAGCACGCCGAAGACCCGGTCCTCGGCCGCGATGGGGTAGCCCGCGTAGGCGCGGAGGCCGGGGATGGCCAGCTGGCAGTCCGCCAGTTCCGGCTCCTCGAGCACCAGCGGCGCGCCGCGCGCGAGCACCTGGCCGCAGAGCTGCTCGCCGCGGTGCAGCCGCGCCACCTCGGGATGGGCCGCCAGGTCCACGCCCACGCTCGAGACCAGCTGCAGCGTGCCGTCCGCCTCGAGGGTGTAGTGGAGGTAGCAGTCGGCGCCCACCCGGCGGCACAGCACGCGGAAGGTGCTGCTCAGCACCTCCTCGGTGGAGGTGCCGCCGGCGTTGCCGAGCACCAGGCGCGCCGCCGTGTCGGCCACCAGGCGCGCCGCCTCGTCGCGCTCGCGCAGCTCCGCCTCGGCGGCGCGGCGGGCGGTGACGTCGGTGACCAGCGAGATGAGCTCGTGCGGCCGCCCGTCCTCCATGTCCAGCACCGAGACGAACTTGTGCACCCAGCGCACCGAGCCGTCCTGCCGGACGAAGCGCCCGTCGAGCTCGTACGACGGGATGGCGCCGGCCAGCAGCTGCTGCATGTGCGCCCGGTTTCGCTCCCGCTCCTCCGCGTGGAGCAGCGCCGGGAACTCGCGGTGGCGGAGTTCCTCCTCGCTCAGGCCGGTGATGGCGGAATAGGCGGCGTTGCAGCGCAGGTAGTGCCCACCGGCGTCGATGATGGCGATGCCGGTGGTGGCGTGCTCGAAGATGGTCCGGGAGCGCGACTCGCTCTCGTGCAGCGCCCGCTGGCGCGCCCGCAGCTCGGCGGCCATCGCGTGGCGCTCGATGGCGTTCTCCACCGCGCGGGTGACGCTGCCGGGCCCGAGCCAGTCCTTGCCCACGAAGTCGGTGGCGCCCGCGCGCAGGAGGCGCGCGCCGAGCTCGCCGTCGCCGCGGCCGGTGACCACCACCACGGGGGCGGGCAGGAGCAGCGGCAGCATTCCCGGCCCCTCGGGCTCGCGGGGCAGCCCGGCCAGCAGGTCGAAGGCGGTGCCATCGGGCAGGGTGTAATCCACCAGCAGCGCCTGGAAGGGATCCGGATCGTCCCGCACCCGCGCCAGCGCCTCGGCCACGCTGCCCGCCTCGACGAAGCGGAAGGTGCGCGCAGCCGAGCCCCGGAGGAGCGCGCCCTGGATCAGGGCACGGTCATCGGGGTTGTCATCGGCAATCAGCAGGCGCCAGCGCGGCTCGGTCATCGGCATCCGGCAGAGAAGCCCCGTCCAGGCGGATGCGCCTGACGGAATACGGGCGCATCCGGGGAAGGGAGGTTCCCTAAAGTGGCCTAGCCCGGGGCTTTGCGCATCGGTCCCGCGGGGGGACGCGGGGCTCCCCCCTAGGGGGCAGAATCGGGCACGGCGAACGCCGGACAGGCCGGCTTCCCGGCGGGGATCCGATTCCCAAAGGAGAGGAATTGGGCATCCAATTCCCAAGTTGGGAAAGCGCTCACGGTCCCGGGAAACGCCGGTCAAGTGCCGGGAAACGCCGGTCGAGTGCCGGGAAAGACCCGTCGAGTGCCGGGAAAGACCGGTCGAGTGCCGGGACTCGGCCGTCGAGCGACGGAACGTGCGGCTACGCGATTGGGGCGTTGCCCGAGGGGCGGGACACCCGGAACCTGCGGCGGGACATGGGGTTCGGGGTGCCGGAGGTCGCCGCGTGCCGTGGCGGGAAACGGCGCTTCGAGCGGAGGGAATATGGGAGGCGAGCACCGGGCAACCGCTCCCACGCCCGGGATAGCCCGGTCGAGCCGTGGCAGGCCCCGGTCACGGTGCGGGACCTGCCGGTCCGCCTGCGAGACCCGCCGGTGCGGTGGCGGGACGGTGGGGCTGCAGTCAGCCGGGCGGTGGGGGTGGGGCGGGGGTAGGGGTCTTCGTGGTGGCGAATGAGCGCGTCCCAGTTGGCGTCGCCGGCGCGCTCGATGCTGGCGCGGATGTCCTCCCGGGTGAAGGGCATCGGGTCACTCCCGTGGCGGGTCCTCCGGGGGACGCCGGTCCCGCCGCCCGCGCCACCAGTGCTCCGCATACAGCCCCACGCCGATGGCGAGCGCCAGGAGCTGGATGCCGAGCTCCGCGAGGAGGGTATGGTTGCCCCCCCCGGGGGCTCAGCCGCGGCGGGCCGGCCCCCGCCGGCGGGCGGGGGGGGGGGGCCCGGGGGGGCGGGGGGGGGGGGCCGGGCGGGGGGGGCGGGCCCCCCCCGGGCCCCGCGCCCCCCCGCCCCCCCGCCCCCCCGGGGCCCCCAGCCCCCCCCGGGGGGCGCCCCGGGCGCCCGGGGCCCCCGGCCCCCCCCCCCCCGGGGGCCGCGCCCCCCCCCGGCCGCCCGGGGGGGCCCCCCCGGCCCGCCGGGGGCCCCCGGGGGGCCCCCGGGGGGGCGCCCCGGGGGCCGGCGGGGGGGGGGGGGGGGGCCCCCGCCCCCCCCCGGGGCCCCGGCGGGCCCGGGGCGGGGCCGGGGGCCCGGCCCCCCCCCCGGGGGGGGGGGGCGGGGCGCGGGGGGGGGGGGGGCCCGCGCCCCCGGCCCCCCCCCGGGCCGGCCCCCGGCCCCCGGCCCCGCCCCCCCCCCCGGGCCCCCGGGCCCGGCCCCCCCCCCCCCCGCCCCCCCCCCCCCCCCCCCCGGCCCGGGCGGCCGGGCCCGGGCCCCCGGGCCCCCCGCCCGGGGGCGGGGGGGGGGGGGGGGGGGGGGGGGCCGGGGGGGGGCGGGGCCCCCCCCCCCCGGGCCGGGGCGGGCCCCCGGGCCCCCGGGGCCCGGGGGGCCGGGGCCCCCCCCCCCCGGGGGGGGCCCCCCGGGGGGGTACCCCCCCCGGCCGCCGGCCCGGCGGCCCGCCCGCCCCCCCGCGGGCCCCGGCCCCCCGGGGGGGGGGGGCCCCCCCGGGGGGGGGGCCCCCCCCGGCGGGGGCCCCGGCCCCCGGGGGGGCGCCGGGCCCCGGGGCCCCCCCGGGCGGGGCCCGCGCCGGGCGGGCGGCCCGGGGGGGGGGGGCCGGGGCGCCGGCCGCGCCCCCCCGCGGCCGGGCCGGGGGGGGGCCCCGGGGGCGGGGGCGGGGGGGGGGGGCGGGGGGGGCGGGCGGGCGGGGCCGGGGGGCAGGGGGCGGGGGTCGGGGGGGTCGGCGGGGGGGGGGGGGAGGCGCCGGGGGCCGGGGCCCCCCGGGGGGGCGCCCGGGGGGGGGGGGGCGGCCCGCCCCCGGGCCGGGGGGGGGGGGGGGCGGGCCCGGGTGGCGGAGGCGCGGCGTGGCACCCATCGGCCCCCGGCGCGTCCGGCGCGCCGTAGTGGCCGCGCACCAGCCGCGGCGCGGTGCCGCCCCGGTCCAGGAAGAAGAGGCCGTCGTACTGGCCGTCGCAGAGCTCGGGGATGGTGGGGCCGCCGAGGGCGGCGATGATGGGGCCGAGGGTGTTGCTGTGGCCCACGATGAGCACCGCGCTGCCCGCCGGCATGGCGTTGACCAGCGCCGCCACCTCGGCGGCGTGCGCGGTGAGGTCGCGGCTGGCGGCCACCTCCACCGGCTCGAGCTGCTGGGCCTTCACCACCGGCGCCGCGGTGAGCCGGGTGCGCTGGTAGCGGGTGGTGATGACGCCATCCAGCTTCACGCAGCTCAGCGCCTTCACCAGCGCCTCGGCGCGAGTCCAGCCTTCCATGGTGAGGCCCGGGTCGTCGCCGCCGGTGGCCTTCTCGGCATGGCGGACCAGGATGACGAGGCTGGCCTGCGCGGGCAGCGGCAGCGCGCCGCCGAGGAGCAGCGCCAGCAGGCCCAGCAGGCCCGCGCCGCGCCGGCCCGTCATCAGCGGTAGCCCATCCCGGGATAGAGCAGCGCGATGGCGCCGAAGAAGATCGGGGAGAAGATCGGGGTGAAGATCTTCCACGCGATCATGATCCCGAAGATGCTGAGGATGGGGTTGCCCCAGAGGAAGTTCTGGTAGGCGCGCGCGTTGGCGGGGTGGAGCACGGCGAGCGGCAGCGCGCTCCCGTCGAGCGGCGGCAGCGGCAGCAGGTTGAAGGCGCCGAGCAGCAGGTTCATGGAGAACATGGCGCCGAGGAAGAAGGCCAGCGCGGGCCACAGCCCGTGCAGGTCCGTCCCCGCGATGTGCCCGAAGCCGATGCTGCTCGGCGCGTAGAAGAAGCCGGCCGCCATCCCGGCGCGGATCAGCAGGGCCGCGAGCAGCGCGAGGAGGAAGTTGCTGATCGGCCCGGCCGCGGCCATGGCCGCGGCGCGCCGCGGGTGGCGGAGCGCCCACTGCGGATCGTACGGCGCGCTGGCGTAGCCGAAGGGCCAGCCCGAGAGGAACACCGTCAGGAGCGGCAGCAGCACCATGCCGAACGGCTCGCGCCGGATGTGGGGCATGGGGTCGAGCGACACCTGGCCGCCGTGGTACGCCGTGAGGTCGCCGCCGCGCTTGGCCTGCCAGGCGTGCGCCGCCTCGTGCACCGTGGTGCTGAAGAGGAACACCACGTAGTAGATGAGCCCTTCGGCGAGGTTGTCCATGATCCCTTAAGGTACCACGGCCCTCGGCCGCTCCGGCAGGGCGAACGCCAGCAGCACGCCGCCCGCCGTCATGGCCACGTACTGCCGGCCCTCCACCGCGTAGCTGACGGGGTTGGTGTTGGTGACGGCCCCGGCCTGGAAGTGCCAGAGCGGCCTCCCCGTCCGCGCGTCGAGCGCGAAGAGCTGCCCCTCGTTGGTCCCGCCGAAGACCAGCCCGCCCGCGGTGGAGAGGACACCGCTCCAGGGCGGGGAGAAGAGCGGGAAGCTCCAGCGCACCCGGCCGGTGGCGGGCTCCAGCGCCTTCACCATCCCCTGCGCGGTGTCGCCGCCGAACTCCGCCTCGCCGCCGCCCAGGAAGTAGCGGCCCGGCGTGTAGCTGACGGGATACTTGAAGTAGCGGCTCCCCATCTGGCGCGCGGCCACGTAGAAGAGGCCGGTGAGGGGGCTGTAGCTCGGGCTGTACCAGTTGCTGGCGCCGTGGAGGTTGGGCGTCAGGTTGGTGCCGGTGTCGGTGGGCTCCGCGTTGGGGCGCATGATGGGGCGGCCCTTCGCGTCGAGGCCCTCGGCCCACTCCTGCCGGATGTAGGGCGTCCCCGCCAGGAACTCGCCGGTGGCGCGGTCGAGCGCGTAGAAGAAGCCGTTCCGGTTGGCCATCGTCACGAGCTTCCGGGGGCGGCCGCCGACGGACGCGTCGAGCAGCACCGGGATCTGGGCGGCGTCCCAGTCGTGGGTGTCGTGCGGGGTGAACTGGAAGTGCCAGCGGATGGCGCCGGTCCGGGCGTCGAGGGCCAGGAGGGCGCAGGTGTAGAGGTTGTCGCCGGCGCGGCTGTCGCCGTTCCAGAGCGGGCCGGGGTTGCCGACGCCCCAGTAGACGAGGCCCAGCGCGGGATCGTAGCTGCCGGTCACCCAGGTGGAGCCGCCGCCCGTCTTCCAGGAATCGCCGGCCCAGGTCTCGCTGCCGGGCTCGCCGGGGGCGGGGATGGTGTAGGTGCGCCAGCGGCGGGTGCCGGTCTTCGCGTCGTAGGCGTCGATGAAGCCGCGGATGCCCGCCTCGGCGCCGCTCACGCCCGTCAGGATCAGGTCGCCGACGGCGAGGGGGGCGCCGGTGATGGCATAGCCCATGGCGTTGTCGGCCACGGGGACGCTCCAGCGGAGGGCGCCGCTCCGGGCGTCGAGCGCCACCAGCCGCGCGTCGGGGGTGCCCACGTACACGGTGGAGTCGCGGAGGGCCACGCCGCGGTTGGTGGGCGCAAAGCCGAGGGCCAGCAGGTTCGCCGGGATCGCCTGATTGTAGCGCCAGAGCACCCGGCCGCTCCGCGCGTCGAGCGCCACCACGTGGCCCTGGAACTCCGTCAGGTACATGATGCCGTCCACCACCAGCGGGCTCACCTGGAGGGGGCCGGCCACGAGGGCCTGGTAGATCCACGCGGGGCGGAGGCCCGCGACGTTGGCGGGGGTGATCTCGCGCAGGGGCGAGAAGCGCTGGGCGCCGAGGTCGCCGGAGTAGGTGAGCCAGTTCTGGGGCTCGGCGCGCGCGTTCCGGAGGCGGGCGTCCGTCACCTGCGCCGAAACCCCGGGTGCCGCGCCGATGCCCGCCGCGACGACGAACCCTGCGATCATCATGCCGCATCGAAAGCGCGGCCCTCGGGCCGCGCCACGTTGCGTTCCCCGACCCGCGTTCCCGGCACCGGCCTCGGCAGACATCCGGCGGCAGGCGGCGATGGGCGCGGGGCGCGGCCCGAGGGCCGCGCGTTCGATGTGGAGGGGTCTGATGGTCATGGCGCCCCCCGGAGCGAGGCGAGGTAGGCGACGACGTCGTCGAGCTCGGGGCCGGTAAGGACGCCGTCGTACGACGGCATGGGGCTCGCGGCCGGCCGCTTGACGAGCTTGCGGAGCCGGGTCTTCTCGAGCGACCGGATCGTCCCGTCGGCTTCACGCAGGACCAGCACGAAGTCATCCTCGGTGACGCGGGTGCCGGCGTGGACCCGGCCCGCGGCGGTGGTGGCCTCCACCATGAGGTAGGCCGGGTAGGGCCCGTGCACCGACGGCAGGGCCGACACCGGCTGGAGCGCGCCGGGCGCCACGAGCGACTCGCGCAGCCGCGCGCCGCCCAGGCGGAGGCCCACCTCGCTCAGGTCCGGGGCCCAGCCGCTGCCCTGGCCGTTGATGACGTGGCAGCCGAGGCAGGCACCCTTTCCCGCCACGAGGGCGCGGCCGCGGTTCTCGTCGCCGGGAAGCACCTCGGGCGGGCGGCGGCCGAGGGCGCGGACGTAGGCGGCCACCTGGACGCCCTCCTGCTCGCTCAGGTTCCAGAACCCGATCATGGCCGTGCCGGGGATGCCGCCGAGGATGACGCGCACCAGCTCGGCGTCGTCCTTGGCGCGGCGGAGCGTCGGGCGGGTGAGCGCGGGGCCGACGCCGCCGGTGCCGCCGACGCCGTGGCAGCGCACGCACTGGCTCTCGAAGAGCCGCTGCCCCGCGAGAACGTCGGCCGAGGCCACGTCCTGTGCGGCCGCGGGGAGCGCGGCGGCGAGGGTCAGCATCAGTTGTAGCAGGGGGAGACGCATGCGGATGAGGCTACTGTCCGTGGGGCGTCGTGTAAAGCCATGGTAGGGGCCGGCCCCTACCATGATCAGGGGGCGAGGCCGGCGGTGAGCGACGCGACGAGCGAGCCGCGCTGCGCGAAGTCCCAGGTGCCGCCGTAGGCGATGTCGGTGATGACCCAGCGGTCGCCCTGGCGCTCCACCCGCACCGTGTCGGACCAGCCGAGGGGCGTGGTGTCGGCCTGGGCGCTGAGCCAGGCAATGTAGGTGCGGGGGGAGGCCAGGGTGTCGGCGGCCTGCACGGTGACGCTGGCGGGGCCCTCGAAGAGGGACGAGAAGAGGTCCCCCTCGACGAAGCGCGGCTTCTCGTCGGGGTGCGCGGCCTGGTCGGCGTCGCGGCGGGCGGCGGCGGCCTTGAGGAGGGCCTGGAGCGAGTCGCTCAGGTACGGGGCCAGCTGGGCGAGCTGTGCCTCACTCGGCGCGCCGCTCACCCGGGCGGTGATGTAGGTGGTGTAGAACTGCTGCACGGCCTCGTCGGCCGGGGGGCCGGCGGGCCTGGCCGGCACGGCGCAGGCGGCGGCGAGGAGGAGCGGGAGGGGGAGGAGGGATCGCATGGCGGAGAATCTGCGCGTCCGCGCGCCGGTTGGCGAGTGGCGCGCCGTGCGCGCTTCAGGCGGGGAGGGCGTGGCGCTCGACGGCGCCCGCGAGCGTCTCGTCGCCGAGGGTGAGGTAGAGGTGGCGGTCGGTGACGGAGAGGGCAAAGCGGGTGCGGCGGTCGAGGCGGGCGACGAGGCCCTCGAGCAGCTCGCCGTCGAAGGCGTAGATCTCGAGCTCGGCGGCGCGATGGATCCGCTCGCCGGCGAGCTGGCGCACGAGCTGGGCGGGGTCGCGATGGGTATAGACCGCCACCCGCGGGGCGGCCATGCTGGCGCGGTGGAGCCGCGCGGCGTCGGGCCAGCCCACTTCCACCCAGACCTGGAGGGCGCCGGTCAGGTCCTTCACGGTGAGCGCGGGCTCGTCCTGCTCCGAGAGGCCCTTCCCGAAGCTGATGCCCTCGGCGTACTCGAGGCAGTAGGCCAGCACGCGCGTGGCGAGCATGGTCTCCGTCTCCGACGGATGGCAGGCCACGCGGAGCGCGAGCGTCGCGTAGACCTGACGGTCCACGTCGGCGAGCTCGATGTCGAAGTTGTAGAGGGTGGCGCCCTGGGCCATGACCGCCTCGACGTGCGCAGGGCCGCCGTCCGGAGGGACCGCGGCCCTGTTGGCGTGAAGAGGCGCCGACCGGAATCGAACCGGTGATGGAGGTTTTGCAGACCTCTGCCTTACCACTTGGCTACGGCGCCGGGAAGGGACGCCAAAGGTAGCCGGGGGCGGGCAGGCGGGGAAGCGGGCATGGGGCCGCGCCGGCCGCGAACCCCGCCTCAGCCCCGGATCGCCGCCAGGAAGTGGTCCACCTGCCCCTTGAGCTGCTCGCCGAGCTTGGAGAGCTCGAGCGCGGCGCTCTCCATCTGGCCGGCCGCCTCGCTGGTCTCCTGGGTGGCGCGGGTCACGGCCTCGATGCTCTGCGACACGTCGCCGGCCGCCGTGGCCGTCGCGTGCACGCTCTGGGCGATCTCGCCGGTGGCCGAGCGCTGCTCCCCCACCGCCTGGGTGATCACGACGGAGATGCGGTCCACCTCGTCGATCGAGCCGCTCACCCCGGTCATGGCCTGCACCGCGTTGGCGGTGGCGCCCTGGATGGCCGCCACCTGCGCCCCGATGCGCTCGGTGGCGTCGGCCGTCTGGCTGGCGAGGTTCTTGACCTCGCTCGCCACCACGGCGAAGCCCTTCCCCGCCTCGCCCGCGCGTGCCGCCTCGATGGTGGCGTTGAGCGCCAGCAGCCGCGTCTGGTTGGCCACGTGGGTGATGACGCCGATCACCTGCCCGATCTGCCGCGACGCCTCACCGAGGCTCGCCATGGTCTCCTTGGCCGCGGCCATGGCCTGCACCGCCTGCCCCGAGGCCGCCGTCGAGGTCCGCACCTGCCGCTCGATCTCGCCGGTGGTGGCCGTCAGCTCCTCGGTGGCCGCGGCGATGGTGCCGACGCTGCGGGAGGCGGTCTCCGCGCCCTCCGCCACCCGCACCGCCTGCGCCGCCGTCTGGTCCGCCGTCTGCGCCAGCCCGCCGGCGGTGGCCCGCATCTCGGTGGCGGCGGCGGCCACCTGCCCCGCCACCGACTTGACCGCCGTCTCGAACTCCGCCGCCAGCCGGTGCCGCTCCTGCTCCGCCGCCCGGAGCCGCCCGGCCGCCTCGGCCAGGCCGTCGGTGGCGCGGTTGATGTGCCCGGCACCGTCGCGGAAGCTGCCGAGCATGCCGCGCACCATGAAGCGGCGATGGAACTGCTGCGCGGCGGCGGCGGTGAGCGCCGCGCGCGCCTCGCGCACGAAGGCGTCGGTGAGGTCCAGCAGGTGGTTGATGCCGCGGCGCATCTCGTCCACGTCGCCGCCGAGATGGAGGTCACGGATGCGGGGCTCGAGGTCGCCGCGCGCGGCGGCGCGGCAGACCTGGATCACCTGGGCCACGGCCTCGTGGTAGCGCGCCAGCTCGGCCTTCGCCTCGGCCAGCTCGGCCGCGAGGCGCTCGGGATCGGACGGCAGCAGGGTGGTGGTGGGGGCGGTCATCGCGCGGCTCCCGCGTACTTGTGCTCGAGCGACCAGGCGAACTCATCGTACTTCATGTTGACGCTCGCGAGCACGCTCAGCAGGAGCCTGCGTGCTCGCCTCCACCTGGTCCAGCTTCCCGGCGTGCTTCGCCTCCTCGGCGAGGAGGGTGCGGTAGATCGGCTCGATCTCCCTGACCGCCTCGCGCCGCGGCGTGCGGCGGTTGGAGTGATACCCGGTGATCCGCCCGTCCGGCCCGAAGGTGGGCGTGACGTGGGCGAGGACCCAGTAGTGGTCGCCGTTCTTCGCCATGTTCACCACGTAGGCGAAGATCTCGCTGCCCGCGCCGATGGTGTCCCAGAGCAGCTTGAAGACACAGCGCGGCATGTCGGGATGGCGGATGATGCTGTGCGGCGCGCCGATCAGCTCCGCCTCGCTCCAGCCGCTCACGCGGATGAAGACGTCGTTGGCATAGGTGATGAGGCCGTTGGTGTCGGTCTTGCTGACGATGATCTCGTCCTCGTCGAAGAACCGCTCCACGCCGGACGGCTGGATCTCGCGCCGCATGGCGCCTCCCTGCAGAAGGGCGTCGGCCCCCGGGGTGGGGGACCCGGGGGCGCGCTGTGACTGGTATCGCGTCCTTCTACAAAGGCATCGTGAAGGTTCCCGCCCGAAAACCTTCATGGTATGCTCCTCGGGTGCCGGAGCCCCGGCGCGAACCTTTCCCCCTCCCCCGGCGTTCCGGTCCACCATGACCCCTGCCCTGTCGCCCTGGCTGGTGCGGCTTGCCGGCGCCTACCTCGCCGCCGGCGCCCTGTTTGCGCCGCTCTGGGCCTTCCGGCTGGTGAACCGCACCGATCCCGTGGCGGCCCACGGCACCCTCGGCTTCCGCCTGCTCATCCTGCCGGGCGCGCTGCTGCTGTGGCCGCTGCTCCTGGGGCGGCGCCTCCGGGGCACCATGGCGCCGCCGGTCGAGCGCACGGCGCATCGCGCCGCCGCGCGGCGGGCCGCCCGATGATCCGGCCCCTGCGGGCGCGGCATCGCCGCCTGATCCTCGCCAGCTTCATTGTTGCGCTGGCGTTCCTGGCGTGGGGCCTCCTCGCGCGGCGCGCCCCCGGCCCGGCCCCGGTCCCGGCCGAACTCCGGGCGGGGGCGCCATGAGCGCGGCGTACAAGGCGGTCAACTGGAACCGGCAGAAGTTCCTCTACGACGGGGTGCTCGCCGCCGCGGTGCTGGCCACGCTGCTGGCGTTCGTGGGCGTCACGCTGGGCCTCGACCCCGCGGCCACCCTCGAGACGGCGCTGATCCGCGGACTCGGGGCCACGGCGTTTGCGCTCCTCACGGTGATCCTGCTGCTCGGCCCGGTGGCCCGCCTGGACCCGCGGGCCCTGCCGCTGCTCTACAACCGGCGGCACCTCGGCGTCACCATGGCGCTGCTGGCCCTGGCGCACGCCACCTTCGCGCTGGTGCAGTTCCACGCGCTGGGCGACGTGAACCCGCTGGTGAGCCTGCTCGACGGCGCCGCCGACTGGCGCCACGCCGCCACCTTCCCCTTCGAGCTGCTCGGCCTCGGGGCCCTGGCCATCCTGCTCCTCATGGCCGCCACGAGCCACGACTACTGGCTCGCCACCCTGACGGCGCCGGTGTGGAAGGCCCTCCACATGCTGGCGTACCCGGCGTACGCGCTGCTGGTGGGGCACGTGGCGCTCGGGAGCCTGCAGGCCGCGGCGGGCGCGCTGCCCGGGGTGCTGCTGCTCGCGTCGGCGCTGCTGGTGTTCGGGCTGCACCTGGTGGCCGGCTGGCGCGAGCGCGCGGGCGACGTGGAGCCGGCGGGCGCCACGGGCTGGGTGCCGGCCTGCCGCCCCGAGGAGATCCGCGAGGGCCGCGCCAGGATGGCCGTGGTGGCGGGCGAGCGCGTGGCGGTGTTCCGGCACCAGGGCACGCTCAGCGCCGTCTCCAACGTGTGCGCCCACCAGAACGGGCCGCTCGGCGAGGGGAAGATCGTGGACGGGTGCATCACCTGCCCCTGGCACGGCTACCAGTACCGGCCCCACGACGGGTGCTCGCCGCCGCCCTTCACCGAGACCATCCCCACCTTCAACCTGGCGCTCCGCGACGGCTGGGTGGTGGTGGACCCGGTGCCCAACCCGCCCGGCACGCCGGTGCCCCCGCTGCGGCTGGACCTGCCTGACTCGGCGCCCGGCGGCGGGGACGAGTTCTACGTGGGCTACTTCCCGGTGGCGCCGGCCGGTATCGCGCGCGGCGCGCGACTCCTTGCGGCCGCGGCGGTGCTGCTCGCGCTCGGCTCGGCGGTCCTCGTGGCGCGGACGCAGGGGGCGGCGGCCCCGGGCCGCTTCGCGTACGGGACGGTGGAGACGCTGCGGGGCCAGCTGCGGGAGCATCCCACGCCCATGCTCCTGGTCCCCGGCGACGACGGCGTGGCCTATCGCCGCTTCCTGCTCGTGGGAGAGGGGAAGCACGGCGCGGCGGCCGAGGTGGCGGGGCGTGACGGCGAGTGGGTGGACCTGGCGGGGACGCGCATCGCGCGCGGGCACCGGGAGATGCTCGAGGTGCGCGCCGGCGGCATCGCCCGCTACACGCCGCCGCCCAACGTGCGCCTCGGCCTCCCGGTGCCGCCGCCGGTGGCGCTGGGCCGCTTCACGCTCCGGGGCGAGATCGTGGACAGCAAGTGCTGGCTCGGCGTCATGAAGCCGGCCACGGGCAACGTGCACCGGGGCTGCGGCCACCGCTGCCTGCGGGGCGGTGTGCCGGCCTTCCTGATGGTGGGCGCCCACGGCGACGCCGACGCGCTGCACCTCCTGCTCACGGCCGAGGACGGCGGTCCCGCGCCGGGGCACTTCGCGGAGCTGGTGGGCCGGCCCGTGGAGCTGTCGGGCGAGGTGGTGCGGGAGGGAGACCTGCTGGTGATGCGCGTGGCGCAGGCCGTGGTGGCGTGGTGAGCGGGGAGGCGCGGCCCAAGGGCCGCGCGTTCGACATTCGGCGGGGCTGGCGACAGGCGGCCAGCCTGCGACAATGCAACGCGAACGGCGCGACCCTGAGGCCGCGCCGTTTGAGTCTGCCATGCCGGGGAGGGGCCTAGGGCACGACCGCCACGGAGTCCACGAAGTAGTTGGTGTCCCCGAAGCAGGAGGTGGGGATGCCGCGGTGCTCGGTGTAGTGGAGCCGCACGGTCTTGCCCACCAGGGAGTCGAGCTGGCGCGCCACCCGCGCGTCGCGGACGGTGAAGTACCAGATGTCCGGCGCCACGTTGGCCACCACCGACTGCCACAGCTCGCCCTCGTCCGTCTTGCAGACCCAGCCCTTGCGCGAAAACTTCTGCAGCATCCCGCTCCGGAAGCCGTTGGAGTAGTCCCAGTGCAGCGCCACCCAGGTGTAGAGCGCAAAGGCCAGGAACAGGATCCCCGGCACGATCACGAGCCAGCGCTTCCAGCGAAGCGGCGCGCGCGCGGGCGCGGGAGTCGGTGCGGCGACGTCGGGGGTGGTCATCGGGCGGGACCGGTGAAGGGGAAGAAGGGCCGGGCCGCGCGGCTCACTGCACGCCGCGCGGGTTGGTGTTGAACACGAGGCCGCTGGCGAGCACGAACACCCAGCCGGCCTTCTCGTTGTCGTTCTTGAAGCGGTAGGCGAGGTCGAGCCGGGTGGGGTTGGCGTCCGCCGCGCGCGAGGCGCCGAGCCGCAGCCCGAGACCGAGGTTGGTGCCGGTCCGGCGCCCGTCGGTGTGCCACCAGGCGCCGCCGTGGTCCACGAAGCCGGCGAGCCCCAGGTCCAGCGCCTTGAAGACGTCCTCGCCGAAGAGGTAGCGGTATTCGGCGGTCGCGAAGTAGCTCCGGTCGCCGGTGAAGGCGTGGATGGGGAAGCCGCGCGGGCCCTGCGCGAAGCCCAGGTCGAACTCGAGCGCGGGCTGCGGGTTCTTGAGCCAGCCGATGTCGGCGTGCCCGATCATGAGGTGCTTCCGCGCGGGCGTCAGCACCACGGTGCCGCCGAGCTGCACCGAGCCCGAGTCGAGCCCGGCGGAGGTGTAGAGGCCGTTGGCGCGGGTATCGATCCACGCAAAGCCGTTGCTCCGGCCGATCTGGGTCCCGACTCGCACCTGGCCCACCAGCCCGACGCCGTCCCGGTCGTAGCCCAGCACCGAGGGCGCGGCGAGCACCTGGACGCGGAGCAGGTTGCTGACGTCCACGTCCTCGTCGCGGCCAAAGCGGGTGAAGCCGCGCGCCACCACGTAGTTGGCTCGGCGCCACTCGAAGTAGGGCCCGATCGCGGCGGTCACCGACTGGCCGGAGGGCTGGGCGTTCCACACGGCGTAGTCGTCGCGGCGCACCTGGGCCATGAGGCCGAGGCGCTTGTAGCCGGTGCGGCTGTGGTCGAGCGCGTAGGCCAGGTCCACCCGCCCGTGCACGAAGCGGCGGCGGAGCGAGTCGCTCGCGTCGCTGTTGCCGTCGCGGAAGCGGAGCACCCGCTCGTCACGGATATCGAACAGCGTGTAGACGCCGGCCCGGTCGTTGAGCGAGAAGAACGGCCGCTCGATGGCCACCGAGCCGCGCTCGCCGTCGGAGCGGTTCTCGTAGCGGAGCCCGAGCAGCACGCTCCGCTTGATCAGGCGGGGCTGCAGGAACTGGAAGTTGATGAGCGAACGGTCCGGCGTGTGGCGGTACCGCGTGGCGAAGCGGGTGCCGGTGCCGATCAGGTTCCGCTCCACGAGGCCCGCCATCCAGTCGGTCTGGTTGCCGGCGCTGCGGAAGCGGGCATCGAGCTGCGTGGACCAGCCGTCCTGCGTCCGCACCTTCACGGTGAAGCCGCTGTCGGTGGTCACGGTGTCGAGCTGCACCTTCCGGAACAGGCCGGTGGTGCGGAGGTTCCGCAGCGTCTCGGCCGCGGTGAGCGAGTCGTAGGCGTCGCCCGGCTGGAAGAGGATCTCGCGGCTCACCACGCTCGGGATGGTGGTGACGTGGAGCCCGTTCACCAGCCGCGGCAGCCAGCCCTTGGCCTCGTCCTCGGCGAAGATGTCCGAGCGGTGGACCTCGATGTGGCGGATGATGGGGCGGCCGAGCGAGTCCTGGTCGCGCGGCTGCACCCGGACGAACGCCGAGTCGCGGCGGGTCAGCGAGTCGCGCGGCTGGACGCGGACGAAGGCCGAGTCGCGCCGCGGGGGCGTCGGGTCCTGGGCCGAGAGAAGCACGGGGGCCGCCGACAGCAGCGCTGCCGCGACGAGGCTACGAAACTGCAGACCTGGCTCCGGGAAACTGGACCGCGAAAAATAGCCGCCTGCCTAGGGGTGGCGCCAATCGGGCCTGGCGCTGGGGTGGGGTGCGTGGGGGATTCACCGCCGAGGCGCGGAGAATCCGCACCTCGCCGAGTCCCGCCTAGAACTCCGCCCGCATCATGAGCCAGCGGTAGCGCGTCTTGGCGGGATGCAGCAGGTCGTTGAGCGCGCCGACCGCCTTGTAGAGGAACCGGCCCTCGTGGTTGGCGAACTGGTCGTTGTCGCAGTGCGGGCAGCGGGTGTGGCGGGTGTGCTTCCAGAGCCCGAGGGTGCCGGTGCGGAACCGGAGCAGCGCCGGCGACCAGGCGCGCACCGGCCAGGTGTCCTGGATGTGATAGGCACGGGCGCCGGGGAAGAGGGCCTTGAGGTCGTCCGCCGCGAAGCTCCGCCGGTGCCCGTGCAGGTGGAACACCTGCCCGCACTTCGGGCAGCGGTGTGACCACTCGAGGAAGTTCTCCTGCCACGGCACCGTGATCACCACGCAGCGCCGCGCCACCCGGCGGATCTCCCGCGCCGCCTCGGGGAGCCGCGCCGGCTCCAGGTGCTCCAGCGTCTCGGCGCAGAGCACCGCGTCGAAGGCGCCGTCCTGGAAGGGGAGCGTGAAGATGGAGCTGGCGAAGGCCGGCCGCGTCACGTGCCGCAGCGCCCGCCGCGCCAGGTCGGTGCCGAAGGCGCGCTTCCCCGCCCAGCGGTTGACCAGGTCCCCGCGGCCGCAGCCCACCTCGAGCAGCGACTCCACGTCGGGCGGGACCAGCGCCAGCGTGGCGCGGATCCGCTCCAGCTCCGACGGCGCCTCGCGCGTGGCGGCGTGGACGTCGGTGCCCTCGAAGCGGAGGATGCTCGACCGGTCTTCCAGCACGATCCTATCCCTTCCGGGCCGTGGCCGGCCCCTTGAGCCCCTTGAGCGCCACCAGGTCGCGCAGCGCGCGCAGGTCCTCGGCCGGGATGACGCCCGTCATCCGGCCGACCACAAGGTAGCCGGTGACGAGGAGAACCGCCCCCGCCAGGAGCTTGAGCGGGTCGCTCGCGAGGAGGAGCGCCAGCGACGCGGGAATGGCCGCGAGCCCCGCCACCCCGAAGCTCCGCGCCAGCGCCGGGTAGGGCAGCGTCTGCCACCAGCCGAGCTCGAGCCGTGCGCGGATGACCCGGAGCAGCACCGCCGCCGCCAGCACCTGCGACAGGACCGCCGCGAACGCCGGCCCCGCAAGGCCGAACGCGTGCCAGAGCGGCACCACCAGGGCGGCATTGAGCAGCAGCGCCACCACCGAGCTCGTCACCACCGGGCGGCTCTCGCCGAGGGCGCGGAGGATGCCGGAATAGGCGCAGACCCGGAGCGGCAGCAGCAGCAGGTACACGCGGAAGGGAATCACCGCCTCCACGAATCCGGCCGTGAACAGCACCCGCATCGCCGGCTCGGCGAAGAGCATGAAGAACCAGAAGGCGGGCATCATGATGAGGCCCACCTTCACCGCGGACGCGTGCCAGAGCTCGAGGAACTGCGCGCGCTTCCCCTCGTGATGCGCCAGCGAGAGCTGCGGCACGATGGCGCTGGTGGCCGAGTACGCCAGCGTGGCCACGAGCGGGATCTCGACGGCGCCGAGATTGTACACCGTGAAGGCGCCGACGCCGGCCACGATGCGCACGAGGTACTTGTCCACCTGGACGTTGAGCTTGTTCACCATGAACGAGAGTGACACCGGCACGCCGAAGCGCACCAGCTCGCCCCCGCTCGTGCCCGCACCGCGGAGCGGCCCCCGCTCCTGCCCGAGGAACACCACCAGGCACCACCCCAGCCGGAGCACGGCGATGGCGGTGTAGAGCTCGAAGATCCGCGCCAGCCCCGCGCCCAGCATGGCGGGGATGGCAATGGAGAGGAGCCGCGTCACGGCAAACGCGAGCGTGGTGCGGAAGTAGCTGGCGTGCCGGTGCAGCGCCAGCTGGTACGACGGCAGTGCCTGACTCGGCAGGTCCGCCAGCGTGAACAGCGCCAGCAACTGGAAGCCGTAGGTGAGCGCGGGGTCCCCGCCGCCCAGGCGGGGCGCCAGGAGCAGGAGGCCGATGGCCCACGGGAGGCCGAGCAGGCCGAGGAAGACGGTGCCCCACCAGCCGAGGGCGCGCGCCTCGCTCGCGGGACGGCGCGGCAGGAAGACGGTGAGCGCCGTGGGCACGCCGAGCGGCGCCACGGCGCTGATGGTGGTGGAGACGAGCACCAGCAGCTGGGCCGCGCCGAGCTCGGCCTTGGTGAGCGCGCGGGCCAGCACCGCGAGGAGCAGGAGCTGCAGCACGCCGGTGAGCACCAGCGCCAGGGTGGCGAGCGCGGCGCCGCCCCGCGCGGGCCGTGGCGCGGCCGTGGCCGCCTCGAGCTCCTCCTCGTCGCTCATCGCCGGGCCACCGCCTGGGCGAGCACGGCCGCGAAGCGCTCCGCCTGCACCCGGGCCGAGTAGGGCTCGGCCAGGGCGGGATCGAGGTCGGGGAGGCCGCCGGCCAGGAAGCGGTCGTGCATGCGGCCGAGGAGCGCGGCGCCCGCGGCGGGATCGTTCGGGTCGGCCACCTCGCCGCTCTGGCTGTCGGTGACCATGCGCGCCGGCTCGGGCTGGTCGCACAGCGCCGCGATGGGGCGGCGGGCGGCCAGGTAGTCGTAGAGCTTGGCGGGGATGGTCATCTCCATGCGCCGGTCCAGCACGAAGGCCAGGACGTGCGCGCTCCGCAGCACCGACAGCGAGGTGCGGTACGGCACGTCCGGCTGCACGTCGAGGTAGGGCCCGAGTTGCAGCCGGTCGGCGTGCGCCTGGTCCTCCGTGCGGAAGGTCCCGGTGATGGCCAGGCGCGCCTGGGCCGGCGGGAGCGCGCGGTCGCGCACGAAGCGCGCGAACGCCTCGAGCAGCGGCGCCGCCGGCACCAGCAGCCGGAACTGCCCGAAGTGGAGCACCGTGAAGCTGGCGGGACGGTGCACCACGGGCGGGTCGAACATGCCGAGGTCGAAGGCGTTCCGCACCTCGTGGAAGCGCTCCGGGGCCAGGCGGCCGGCATACGCCGCGCGGTAGGCCGCGAGCGCCTCCTCCGTGTTGACGACGACTTGTGAGGCACGGGCAAACGCCCAGCGCTCCGCCCGGTGCACCAGCCAGCGGCTCGGCACCGGACGCATGGCCTGCTTGGCGGCCTGCAGCGCCCACGGGTCGCGGAGGTCCGCCACGAACGGCACGCCCGTGGCGCGGCTGGCGAGGGCCCCGGTGAAGAGCGCGGTGAACGGGTCGGCGCAGACACTGATGGCGTCGATCCGGTGGCGCGTCACCAGCGCCTTCGCCGCCTTCACGGCGCCCGGCACGTGCGAGAGGAAGCGGTCGAAGGGCGAGAGGTACGGATTGGCCAGGAAGCCGCCGCCGCCCGACGACGGCTTCGGCGCCGCGGGCGCGGCCACCACCGGCCGCGGCGGGCTGTACGTCCGCTCCACCACCACCCCCTCGGGAATGAGCCGCTCGAGGGTGCGGTCCTCGGGGTCGTAGCCGGAGGGCGTGGTGAGCACCACCACCTCCCACCCCGCCGCCGGCAGGTGCCGCGCCAGCATCAGCGGGCGCTTGGCCCCGACGCGGGTCATGGGCGGGAAGAAGGGGGCAATGAGGAGGAGGCGGGGCATCGGCGCGGAAATCTATCGCCGCGCGGCGCCCGGCGCGGGGCGCCGCGGATTTGGCGGATGAGGGGCAGCGGGGCGATTTTCCGGCGTGCGCATCCTCTACTCCTACGACACCCCGATGCCCGACACGGGCGCCGACACCGAGCAGGTGGTCAACAACGTCGCCGCCCTGGCGCGGCGCGGGGTGGGCATGGAGCTCCTTATCCCGGGCCCCGCCACCGGCCCCGGCGACGTCGCGGCCCTCAAGGCCTACTACCACGTCACCGGCGACTTCCCGCTCCACCACCTGAAGTGGCACGCCCACGGCCTGCGCGCCCTGGAGAAGTGGAGCCACGCCCTCCGCGCCCCCACGGACCCGCGCGCCCAGGGCCAGGACCTCATCTACACCCGGAACCTCCCTGGCGCCTGGCGCTTCCTGGCCGCCGGCCGGCGCGTGGTCTACGAGCACTTCCGCCCCTGGGGCGACCAGGTGCCGCCGCTCCAGCCGTTCCTGCGCGCCGTGCTCCGCCATCCCCGCCTCGTGGCCGGCATCTTCCACTCCGACCACGCGCTCCAGGCCTACCTCCGCCTCGGCGTCCCCCGCGACCGCCTGCTGGTGGCCCACAACGGCTGGGACCCCGCCCGCATGGAGCCGCGCCTCCCGCGGGAGGCCGCCCGGCGCCAGCTCGGCCTCGACCCCGTCAGCTTCACTGTTGTGTACTCGGGGCGGATGAACCTGCGGAAGGGGCTCGACATCCTCCTCGCCGCCGCCCGCGCCGCCCCCGAGATCCGCTTCATCCTCATCGGCTCCGAGGGCGACGGCCCCGTGGAGCAGGAGGCGCGCGCGCTGCCCAATGTGCGCGTGGTGCCGTGGCTCCGCTTCAACGAGCTGGCCCCCTGGCTGTACGCCGCCGACGTGCTGGTGATCCCGCCGAGCCTGGCGCCGCTCGAGCGCGCGGGGAACACGGTCCTCCCGATCAAGCTTTTCCTCTACCTGGCCGCGGGCCGCGTCCTCCTGGCCCCGAAGGCGCCCGACACCGCCGAGTTGCTGCAGGACGGCGCCAATGCGGTGCTGGTCCCCGCCGGTGACGTGGCGGCGACGGTGGCCGCCCTCCGCCGCCTCGCCGCCTCCCCCGCGGAGGCGGCCCGGCTCGCCGCCGCGGCGCTCGACGCCGCCACTCACCTGACCTGGGACGCCCGGGCCGCGCGGATCCATGAATTCCTGCTGGAACGACTCGCCCGCCCCACTCCCCTCCCCTCCCCGGACCCGTGGACTGCCGGCGCCTGGCTGTCGGACATGGGGCGTTGGATCCTGAAACGTCGGTAGGCCCACTTCGTGCGAAATAGACAGGGCCGTTACGACCCCATGGTCACGGCTCGGTGGAGCGGCAGGCTGGATAAGCCGAAGCAATTCAAGGCTTTCCGATGTTCCTGCTGGCATGGATTCCGCCACTCTCTCGCACTGGAAGTGTGATGAAAGCACACGCCGCGCTGGACACGCTGACACGCCCCCGCCGCCCGTCGGTGGAGACCGTCCGTGCCCTCCCGAGCCGTCCGCAGCCGCTGGCCGAGCCCGAGCTGACCCTGCTCTGCCCCGGGCCGGTGACCACGAGCGCCAAGGTGAAGGCCGCGCTGGCCGGCGCCGACATGTCGCACCGGGACCGGGCGTTCGTGGAGGTGCTGGGCCGGGCGGTGGAGCGCCTGGGCCGGGTGGCCGGCGCCACCGATCACGAGGTCCTGCTGGTGGGCGGCGGCGCCACGGCGGCCACCGAGGCGGCCCTGGCCACCTTCGTGGGCCAGGACGAGCGGCTGCTGGTCATCAGCAACGGCGCCTTCGGCGAGCGGATCGCCGAGATGGCGCAGTGCCTCGGCATCCACATGAGCCACCTGCGCTACGACTGGGGCGAGACCATCGTCCTGGAGCAGGTGATGGGGCTCCTCGATGCCGACCCCAAGATCAAGGCCGTGGCGATGGTGCACCACGAGACCTCGATCGGCCGCATCAACCCGGTCAACGAGCTCGGCCGCCTGCTGGCGCCGCGGCACGTGCGCTACTTCGTGGACGTGGTCTCGAGCCTGGGCGCCGAGGACGTGGACGTGACGCGGATGCGCGCGTCGGTGGTCATCGGCAGCGCCAACAAGTGCCTGCACGGCGTGGCCGGCGTGGCGTTCGTGATCACCCGCCGCGAGCTGTGGCAGGAGACCGAGCACGTGCGCCCGCGCTCCATGTACCTGGACCTGCGCCGCTACCGCTCGGCGTTCGACGCCAACGGCCAGACCCCGTTCACCCCGCCGGTGGCCGCGGTGGCGGCGCTCGAGGCCGCGCTGCACGAGCTCGAGGACCAGGGCGGCCCGGCCGCGCGCCGCGCCCACTACCAGGCGCTCAACGCCCGGCTCCGCGCCGGCCTGCTGGGCATGGGCCTCAAGCTCCGCTTCGACGGCCAGGGGAGCGCCGTGAGCCTGACGGTGGCCCAGCTGCCCCCGGGCCTCACCTTCGACAGCTTCTACACCGACCTCCGCGCCCGCGGCTTCCTGGTCTACAAGGGCAAAGGCCCAGTGAGCCACGACTGCTTCCTCGTGGCCAACATGGGCGACGTGACCGTCGGGACCATCGACAAGTTCCTCGACACGGTGGCCGAGATCGCCGAGCTGCCGCGCGCCTGAGCCACAGGGCACGACGCACGACGGGCCGCCAGGAATGGCGGCCCGTTCGCATTCCGGCCCCGGTGGCGAATGCCCTCTGGATGGCCGGGGCCGGCTGAGGAGGTGGGGCAGGGGGCAGAGGGCGCGTAGCTGCCGCCGCCTGCGAACCAGCCCACCCTGCCCGCAGCTCCAGCGCCCGGCGCCCCCTGCCCCTCCGACGAAGCCGGCCCAGCGCACGATCCACGCGCGCGTCGCGCGCGCGGCCGGATGTATCCGGCCGCTACGGGCACCCTTCCATGAGCCGGCGAGGTTATTTTTCCGCCCCATGCCTACGCCCCCCGCCGACCTCACCGCCGTGATCCTCGCCGCCGGCACCGGCACCCGCCTCCGCCCGCTGACCGAGACCACCCCGAAGTGCCTCCTCGACGTGGGCGGGAAGACCATCCTGGCCCGCCAGCTCGAGCGCGTGGCGGAGGCGGGGATCCCGCGCGCGGTGATCGTCACCGGCTACCTCGCCGCGGAGGTGGAGGCGCACATCACCACGGTGCCGCAGGCCGTGCAGGTGACCACCGCGCACAACCCCGAGTTCGCCACCAGCGGCAACTGCATGAGCGTCCTCGCCGCGCGCGAGAAGATCACCAGCCGCGGCATCGTCCTCTGCGACGGCGACGTGGTGCTGACGGGCGACGCCATGGCCCGCCTCGCGGCGGACGCCGCGCCCGCCGCCCTCCTCCTCGACCGCGAGACCGTCCTCGCCGACGAGGAGATGAAGGCGGTGCTCGATGCCCAGGGCAACGTCCGCCGCCTCGCCAAGCCGCTGCCGCCCGCCGAGTGCGCGGGCGAGTCCATCGGCATCCAGAAGGTGAGCGGGATGGCGCTGCCCATCTTCTGGGCCACCCTCGAGGCCATGCGTGAGGCCGGCGACACGCAGGGCTACTACGAGGACGCCTTCCAGCGGATGATCCACGCCGGCGTGTCCTTCCGCACGGTGCCCATCGGGCACCACGAGTGGACCGAGATCGATGACCAGGCCGACCTCGCCGACGCCCGCGCCCGCTTCGCCGCCCGCTAGGCCGGCCAAGCCGCCGGAGGTGGAGGAGTGGGTGGACGAGGCGATCCACCGCCCGCTCGCGCGCCAGCTGGTGAAGCTGCTGGTGCGGACCCCCATCACCCCGAACCAGGTGACGCTCCTCTCCGCGCTCGTGGGCGTGCTCGGCAGCCTGGCGCTGGTGCGGGGGATCGATGCGCCCGCGTGGCGGCTGGCGGCCGGCGGCCTGCTCTTCCTCTCGGTGGTGCTCGACTGCTGCGACGGCCAGCTGGCCCGCGCCAAGGGCATCTCCTCCACCTACGGCGCCATCCTCGACGGCATCGCCGACTACGTGGTGGGCGTGGCGCTCGGCCTCGCGGGCTCGTGGTACATGGTGAGCGTGCACCACAGCGCCTGGTACTGGCTGCTGGGCCTCGCCGGCATCGCGAGCGCCGCGGCGCACTCGGCGCTCTTCGACCACGCCAAGACCCGCTACATCGCCCGCGCCGCCGGCGGGTACTCCGAGCGCGAGGAAGACCTGGGCGCGGTCCGCGCCAATCGCGCCGCCGCGCTGCGCGAGCACCGCTATCGCGACGCCCTCCTCCTCTGGCTCTACGAGCAGTACTCCAAGGCCCAGCACGCCGCCCTCGCCATCCCGCCCGCCGCCGATCCCGCCGCGTTCCGTGCCCGCCACGGCGGCCGCATGCGGCGCTGGACCTGGCTGGGGATCGGGACCCACTTTGCGCTGGGCTACGTGCTGCTGAGCCTCGGCGCCGTGTGGTACGCCGCGCCGACGCTCTTCTTCCTGCTCAGCGCCACGGTCCTGAACCTCTTCCTCGCCGCGCTCCTGGCCGAGGAAGGGCGGGCGGGCGCAAGCTGATGCGGCGCGCCGCGCTGACCCTGCCCGCCGCCGGCGACCCGCACGCGCAGGTCGCCGGCCTGAGCGTGCTGCTCCGCCAGCTCCTCTCGCTGCAGGACGCGGGGATCCAGGAGGTGGCGGTGCAGCTCGAGGAGCGCACCCGCATTGCGCTGGTGAACGACAAGCGGCTCCGCCTGAGCCTCGTGGCGCCGCACCCGGCAGAGCCGGCCCCGCTCCTCACCGCCCCGCAGGGCCTGGTGTGGCACCGCGGGCTGCCGTCGCGCCTGCTCAAGGCCGGGTGGCATGGCGACCTCCGCCAGGCGCCGCTCACGCCGGAGGAGTTCGTCATCCCCGCGGACACGCCCCGCTGCCGGCGGGAGGCGGAGGACCGGCTGCTCCAGTCGCTCATCAAGCCCACCGACGGCGTCATCTCGCGCGGGATCAACCGGAAGATCTCGCTCCGGGTCACGCGCGCGCTGCTCGACCCCTCGCTCACGCCGAACCAGATGACCTGGATCGCGGCCGTCTTCGGGGCGCTGGCCATCGGGATCGTGCTCTGGGGGCGGCGTCGCGATGCTGATCCCGGGCGCGCTCCTGCTGCAGGTGCAGTCCATCCTCGACGGCTGCGACGGCGAGATCTCCCGCCTCAAGTACATCCGCTCCCGCCTCGGCGAGTGGCTGGACCAGGTGGGCGACGACGTGGTGAACGTGGGCTACTTCGCCGCGGCGGGGTGGGTCACCTGGCAGGCGGGCTCGGCGGTGGCGTTCTGGCTCACCGTGGTGGGAGCCACGCTGCACGTGGTGTACCAGCTCTCGCTCTACGCCGCGCTCATCTTCAAGGGTGGCGGCAGCGGCAGCGTCACCAGCATCCGCTGGTGGGGCCAGAAGGACTTCACCCCCGAGACGCCGAAGGCGCCCCCCACGCCTCTCACCAGGCTCAAGGAAGCCGTGGAGATCGCCGGCCGGCGCGACTTCTTCACCTTCCTCTACCTCCCGGCCGCGCTCGTCGGCCTCACGGAGATCGCGCTGGCCTGGAGCGCCATCATCTTCTCCGTCTCCGGGCTCACTACGGGGCTCCAGTGGGTGCTGCGCGGGGGACCGGAGCCGGCGGTGCGGACGTCCTGATGGGGGGGGGCCGGCGGGGGCCGTGCAGGGGTCTCACCGCAGAGGCGCGGAGGACGCAGAGGGCCGCAGAGGGCCTTCGCTCGGAATGGGCAAGCCGCCTCAAGGGGAGTGCGGCGAGTTTACGGTGGCCTGGCCGCACGGGTGGGAGGCGTTGCCGAACCCCAACCAACACCCACAAAAACACCGTGGGCTCACCTTGCGGTGAGCCCACCATCCCCGCGCAGTTCCTCTGCGGCCCTCCGCGTCCTCCGCGCCTCTGCGTTGAGTCACACCACCAGCCAGCGGAGCCGACGCCGGCGGCGACGCCCCGCTACCCCACCGCCACCACCGCCCGCCGCCGCGCCGCAGCGAGGAGCAGCTCGGCCTTGGCGTAGTCCTCGGGCGTGTCCACGTCCATCCAGCGCACCCCGGTGAGCGCCACCGGCGCGAAGAGACCCTGCTCGATGAGCCGGCGCATGCCGAGGGTCACCGAGGGGGGCTCGCGGCGGGCCACGTCGCGGAGGGCGTCGAAGACGCGCGGGTCGAGGCGGAAGTAGCCGGTGTCCACCGCGTCGTAGGGCACCACGTCCTTGCCGATGTGGCTGATGCGGCCACCCGCCACGCGCACCTTGGTGGCGTCGTCCTCGTCGATGCCCACGGGGTGGAAGTCCACCAGGAGCCGCATGCAGCCGGCGGCCGCCGCCTCCGGCGCATCGAGCTGGGTGAGCACCGGCTGGGCGAAGAGGTGGTCGGCCATCTGCAGGTAGAAGGGACCGGTGATGGCCACCTCGGCCGCGAGCAGCGACACGCCGTTCGGCTCGTGGAAGCGCGGGTTGTAGACCGGCGTCAGCTTGAGGGGCGTGTCGATCGTCGCGAGGTGACTCTCGATGAGCGCCGCCGAGTTCCCCGTGACGATCACCGCCTCCTCGACGCCCGCCGCCTCGGCCTGCGCCAGCGCGTGCTCGAGCAGCGGCTTGCCGGCCACGCTCACCAGCGGCTTCGGCAGCTCGCCGCGCGTGGCGCTCAGCCGCGAGCCGAAGCCGGCGGCGAGGATCACGGTCTGGCGCGTCACGGGCGTCTGGTGCATGAAAGCCGGTCTCCCGAGGAGGTGGAGTGCAACCCGCTCCTCAAGGGCAACAAGCAGGCCGGAACCCGCCCGCAGCCACACCGGGCCCAAGGCGCTCGGCGGCAACGACTTAGGAGGACGACCGGCACCGGCAGGGCACCCGCCTGGGCCCCGCCCCTGCCCCAAACGTGTCGAAGCCGCACGTGTCACCCCGCCAATTGCCCCTCCCCGCCCGGCCCCGCGACATTTCGCCCATGCTCCTGCTTCCCCTGCTGGCCGCGCTCCTTGCGCCCCCCGCCCAGATGGTGGCGCGTGACTCGCTGGCCCGTCACGTGGCGGTGGCCCCGGCCGAGTCGCTGCAGGTGACCATCATGGGGCCCGCGTCGGGGCCGCCGGTGGTCATCATTCCCGGCCTCATCAGTCCCGCGTACGCCTTCCGGCAGGTGCTGCCGCCGCTCGCCGAGCAGGGGGTGCGCGCCATCGTGATCGAGCCGCTCGGCGTGGGCGGCTCGTCCCATCCGGGAGGCAAGGCGGATTACTCGCACACGGCGCAGGCGGCGCGGATCGCGGCGGTGATGGATTCGCTGCAGGTGCGCAACGCGGTGGTGATGGGCCACGCGGTGGGGACCGCCATCGCGCTCCGGCTGGCCGCGACGCGGCAGGACCTCGTGGGCCGGCTGCTCCTGGTGGAGGGGGGCGCGCTCGAGAGCGCGGCGGTGCCGGGGGTGCGGAGCGCGCTCAAGTTCGCGTTCCTGATCCGGCTGTTCGGCGGGCGGGGGCGGGTGCGGAAGGAGGTCCGCAAGGGCCTCATCGCCTCGTCGTACGACAGCACCTGGGTCAGCGACTCGCTCATCGAGCACTACACCACGGGCACGGGCGGCGACATGGGGGCGGTGCTGCGCGCGCTCCGCGGCATGGAGAACAGCGTGGAGCCGGACTCGCTGCTGCCCAAGCTCACCACGCTCGACGTGCCGGTGCGGCTCCTGATGGGGGCCGGCCCACGGCTCGACGGCGGCCGGGGCCTCTCGCGCGGGCGGGTGCTGAGCCTCCGGCGCCGGCTGCCGCACTTCACCATCGACAGCGTGGCCGGGGCGGGCCTCCACGTGCATGAGGAGCGCCCCGACGTGATCGTGCACGAGCTGCTGGCCCTGGTGCGGGAGCTCCACCCATGACCCGGAATGCCGCCTACGACCTCATCCTCGACACCCTCACGCCCGCGACGGGGCGCGCCTGGCACGGCGGCACCACCGCCGTGGGCGCGGTGAGCAACGTGACCGCGGCGGAGGCGCACCGCCGCGTCGCGCCGGGGCGGAAGACCATCTGGGAGCTCACGCTCCACATCGCCTACTGGAAGTACGCCGTGCGCCGCCACCTCGAGGCCGAGGCCATCCCGCGCTTCCCGCGGAGCCCCTCCAACTGGCCCGCCCAGCCCGCCGCTCCCGACGAGGCGCAGTGGCGCGCCGACCGCGCCCTCCTCGCCGAGGAGGACCGGCTCTTCCAGCGCGCGGCGCGCCGCTTCGACCCCGCCAGGCTCACGCGCCGCCCCGCCAGCAAGCGGAAGTACACCTACGGCGAGATGATCGCGGGGGTGCTGGCGCACGACGCCTACCACACCGGCCAGATCCAGCTGCTCAAGCGCCTCCCGTAGCCGCCCGCGCCGCGGTGATGGCGCCCCGCCCCGGCGCGCGATACCTTCCGGCATCCCCCGTCCGTCCACCGCCCAGGAGGTCCCATGCTCCGCCCCACCGGCGCGGCCCTTGGCCTGCTCGCGCTCCTCGCGCTCCCCGCGGCCGCCCAGAAGCCCGCCACCCGCCCCGAGGCGGGCCCCGAGGCCCCCGCGCCGCAGGATGACGGCGTCCTGTCCTTCGACGACATCCCGTGGGAGCAGGGCCCCGTCCTCGGCGACCTCGGCGCGGAGGCGGAGGTGAAGGTCCCCGAGGGGTGCCTCTTCACCAGGGGGAAGGGCGTCGGGATGTTCATGGAGCTGACCGAGAACACCACGAGTCCCAACGAGCGCGGCGTGGTGTATTGCGAGGTGCAGCAGGACACGAGCTCGTCGGGGTGGTTCGTGGTCTTCAGCTACGACGAGAGCGGCTACGTGAAGGACGACGAGCGCGACAAGCTCGACGGCGACGCCATCCTCAAGTCCCTCCGCGAGGCCCAGGACGCCGGCAACGCGGTGCGCCGGGAGCGCGGCTTCGGCACCCTGACCGTGGACGGCTGGGCGGTGGCGCCCTTCTACGACGCCGAGACCAACAACCTCACCTGGGCCACCCGGATCTCGGCGAGCGACGGCGGGCGGTCCATCAACCACTCGGTGCGCCTGCTGGGCCGCGGCGGCGTCATGAACGTGGACCTCGTGGCCGGCCCCGACCAGTACGAGCAGGTGCGCCCCGTGTTCGCCTCGATGGTGGGCGGCTTCACGTTCAAGGGCGGCCACCGCTACGCCGAGTGGCGCTCGGGCGACAAGGTGGCGGAGTACGGCCTCACCGCGCTCGTGGCCGGCGGCGGCGTGGCGCTCGCGGCCAAGTCGGGGCTGCTGGCCAAGTTCTGGAAGCTGATCGTGGCGGGGTTCGCGGCGGTGGCCGCGGGGTTCCGGAAGCTCTTCGGCAAGTCCGAGGAGAAGCAGCCCAGCGCCTGACGTGGGCGACCCGCTCGGCATCACCCCCGACCTCGGCACCTTCCTGCTGCTGGGCGGGCTCCTGCTCCTCGAGGGCGTCCGGCGGGTGCCGCCGGGCGCCCTCGTGCTGCGGGCCACCGGCGCCGGCGCGTTCGAGCCGGCCCGGGTGGCGCCGGGGCTCCGGCTGGTGTCGGTGCTGGCGCCCGTGAACCTGACGGTGCTCGTGGCCCCGGCACCCCCCGCGGCCTCGGCGGCGGAGGCGGCGCGCCAGGCGGCGCGGGTCCACGCCACGCGGCTCGCGCTGGGCGCGCTGCGGGGGCTGGGCGGCGCTGGTGCTCCTCGGCCTCCTCCCCGGCATCCCCGTGGCCATGCTCACCACGGGGCTCCTCGGCACCCTCGGGATGGTGGGCCTCGTGGTGCTGCTCTCGCTGCTGACCGTCCTGGTGCTGGCGTGGGGGCTCACCGCGCTGGGGCTCCCCGCCCGCCGCGCCTGGGGCCGGGCGCTGGGCAGCCTCTCGCCCTTCGCCGCCCCGCGCGCCGCCGAGGTGCTGCTCGAGGCGGCGCTCGCGGGCGTGGCCCCGCGCCGCGCCGCCCAGCTCCTCGCGTCGCCGGCCAGCTTCACGCGCTGGCTCCGCCCCCAGCTCTACGACGCCCTGCAGTCCCCGCCCCCCGACCCCGAGCTCGCCGCCCTCGTCCCTCCCGACGACTGGCTCCGCCACCTCGCCGCCCTGCCCCCGGCACCGGCCTCGGCGAGCCCTACTGCCCCCGCTGCGCCGCCACCTACCGCCCCGGCCACACCCGCTGCGCCGACTGCGGCGTCACGCTCACGCTGGCTACCTCGTAAGGGGCCGCGACGTCGCGAGGGGCAGGGGCGTCGTGTCTCAACGCAGAGGCGCAGAGGACGCGGAGGGCCGCAGAGAGCCTTCGCTCGGAGTGGAAAGCGCCACTCGAAGGGAAGTGCAGTGATTGAGGGTGGTCTGGCAGCACGGGTGGGGCCCGGCGCCGAACCCGCCGCCACACCCACCAGAAACATGAAGGGCTCACCGTGCGGTGAGCCCACCATCCTCGGGCAGTTCCTCTGCGGCCCTCCGCGTCCTCTGCGCCTCTGCGTTGAGTCACACCACCCGCCGGCCAAGCCAACGCCGCCGGCGACGCCCCGCTACCGCACCACCGCCCGTCAGTACCGCCCCAGGTAGCTCTTCCGCTCCCACTCCGTGACCTCGCGGTTGAAGGCCTCGACCTCCTCCCGCTTGGCCTCGAGGAAGCGCTCGGTGAGGTGCTCGCCCAGGGCGGCCTTCACGACGTCGTCCTTCTCGAAGCGGTCGAGCGCCTCGTGCAGGTCGCGCGGGAGCTCGTCGATCTGGTACTTGCGCCGGTCGCGGTAGCTCATCCGGAAGATGTTCCGGTTCACCGGCTCGCGGCACTCGAGCTTCTGCTCCACGCCGTCGAGCCCCGCGGCCAGCTGCACCGTGAGCGAGAGGTAGGGATTGGCCGAGGGATCGGGCATCCGGAGCTCGCAGCGGGTCCCCTCCTCCCGCCGCTCGGGGATGCGCACCAGCGGCGAGCGGTTCCGCATGCTCCACGCCACGTTCACCGGCGCCTCGTAGCCCGGCACCAGGCGCTTGTAGCTGTTGATGAGCGGGTTGGTGATGGCGCAGAAGCCGCGCGCGTGCTGCAGCAGCCCCTCCACGTACGAGAGCGCCGTGGCCGAGAGCTGGTGCTCGGTCTTCGGGTCGTAGAAGGCGTTGTCCCGGCCGCGGAAGAGCGACTGGTGGGTGTGCATGCCGCTCCCCGCCTGGCCCATGATCGGCTTCGGCATGAAGCTGGCGAGGAACCCGTGCCGGTTGGCCAGCGAGCGCACCACGAAGCGGAAGGTGGCGATGTTGTCGGCGGTGGTGAGCGCGTCGGCGTAGCGGAAGTCCACCTTGTGCTGGCCCGGCGCCACCTCGTGGTGCGCCGCCTCCACCTCGAAGCCCATCAGCTCGAGGTCCTTGACGATCAGCCGGCGCAGCTCCTCGCCCTTGTCCACCGGGGTGAGGTCGAAGTAGCTGCCGGCGTCGTGGGTGGTGAGCGTGGGGTTCCCCTGCGGGTCCTTCTCGAACAGGAAGAACTCCACCTCGCATCCCGCCATCATCTGGAAGCCCATCGCCTCCGCGCGCGCGATCTGCCGCTTGAGCGTGAGCCGCGGGCAGCCGGCAAAGGGCTGGTGCTCAGGGGTGTAGATGTCGCAGAGGAGCCGCGCCACCCGCCCGCCCTCGTCGTCCATGGGCAGGATGCGGAAGGTGGCCAGGTCCGGCACGAGGAGCATGTCGCTCTCCTCGATCCGGACGAAGCCCTCGATCGACGAGCCGTCGAACATGATCTCGCCGTCGAGCGCCTTGGCGTACTGGCTCCGCGGCACCTCGACGTTCTTGTTGATGCCGAGGATGTCGGTGAACTGGAGCCGCAGGAAGTCCACCTGGAACTCGGCCAGCAGCTTGAGGATCTCGGCCTTGCCGGCGCCGGTCAGGTGGCGGGGAAGGGCGTCGACGGGGGGGCGGTTCGTCATGGCGGGGATCCGGGGGAACGGAGACGGACGGCCGGTTGGCGCGGGCCCCTCTCGTCATCCTTCCGCATCGTGGGCGCGGCCGCCAGGGCCGCGCCGTTCCATTCGTGAAGAAACGTTCGTTCGGGATCCGGGACGTCCCCACCGGCGTGCTCTGCCGGCGTCCCGGGGGCGGGCGCCCGCGGATTATCCCAGGCTCTCGAGGATCTTGAGGAGCTCGACGGCGCCGAACTCGTTGAACCGCTGGGCGATATCGTGCTCCGACCACTCGCGGAAGATCCAGCCCGTGGTCCGGGTGCGCGACCCGTCCACGAAATGGAGCCGGCCGTGGGCCAGCGACCCGGAAACCCGGGTCTCGAGGTACACGCTCCAGCGGGTCTCACTCCGGACCAGGTCGCCGAGGTGGCGGGCGGCCGGGGCGTCGGGGACGGGTACTGGCGGGGGCTGCTGGGGCTGGGCCATGGGACCTCCGCGAGGGACCTTGGACGCTAACCAGCCCCGCACGGGACGACAAGCCGCCGCCGACGGATTAGATTCCCCGCCCGATGTCGACTCCCTCCTCCGCCGCCTGTCCGGCCTGCCACGCGCCGCTCTCCGAGGGCGCCAAGTTCTGTCATCGCTGCGGTCGCGCCATCTCCGGCAGCGGCGCCAGCCACACCCCCTGGATCGTCGCCTGGGCCATGGTCCTGGTGAGCGTGGGCGCGATCTTCTTCTTCGTGCTCCGCGCCTCGCGCCCCGAGCCGACGCCGCCCGACATGGCCAACGCGGCGCCCTTCGCCGGGGGCGGGGGCGGGGGCGGGGCCGGCACGCCGCCCGACATCTCCCAGATGACCCCCGAGGAGCGCTTCATCCGGCTCCACGACCGGGTCATGACCGCCGACGAGCAGGGCGACACCGCCACCGTCCAGCGCTTCGCGCCGATGGCCGTGCAGGCGTACCAGATGCTCCCGTCGGTGGACAATGACCTGCGCTACCACGCGGGCTCCCTCGACATCCGCATCGGCGACTTCGCCGGCGCCCTCGCCCTGGCCGACACCATCGCCCAGGGGGCGCCGAAGCACCTCTTCGCCAGCCTGCTCCGCGCCGACGTGGCGCAGGCCAGGCAGGACCGCCCCGCCTTCGACAAGGCCCGCAAGGCGTTCCTCGACGCCTACGACGCCGAGCTCCTCATGAAGCGCCCCGAGTACGACAAGCACCCTGAGATGCTGGCCCAGCTCAAGACGCAGTTTGCCCAGCAGTAGGATCGGACCCATGCCCCGCACCATCCACGTGGCCCATTCGCCGGACTCCGATGACGCGTTCATGTTCTACGCGCTCTCGGCCGGCAAGATCGACACCGGCGACCTGCGCTACGAGCACGAGCTGAGCGACATCGAGTCGCTCAACCGCCGCGCCCTGCAGGGCGAGCTCGAGGTCACCGCCGTCTCGATCCACGCCTACGCCTACCTGGCCGACAAGTACGCCCTGCTCAACTCCGGCAGCTCCATGGGCGACCAGTACGGCCCGCGGCTGGTCTGCCGGACGGCCGCGCCCGCGGCGCCGCCGTCCTACGCCGCCATCCGCGCCGCCTGCCAGGGCAAGAAGATCGCCGTGCCCGGCAAGCTCACCACCGCCTACCTGGCCCTCAAGCTCTTCCAGCCCGACTTCGTCGAGGTGGTGGTGCCCTTCGACCAGATCGAGGATGCGGTGGAGCGGGGCGACGTGGACATCGGCCTCCTCATCCACGAGGGCCAGCTCACCTTCGGCGACCGGGGCCTCCACCTCTGGGCCGACCTCGGCGCCTGGTGGTTCAGCGAGACCCGCCTGCCCCTCCCCCTCGGCGGCAACGTGGTGCGCCGCGACCTCGGACCCACGATCGTGGCCCAGGTGGCCCGCGACCTCAAGGCGTCCATCGTCTACGCCCTCGAGCACCGCGCCCCGGCCCTGGCCCACGCCAGCCAGTTCAACCGCGGCATCGGCGCCGAGCGCACCGACACCTTCGTGGGCATGTACGTCAACGACTGGACCGTGGACTACGGCGACGTGGGACGCGAGGCGGTCCGGACCATCCTGCGCCGCGGGCACGAGGCCGGCATCATCCCGCATCCCGTGAACGTGGAGTTCGTCGGCTGACCCGAGGGGGCGGCCGGCGAGCGGGAACGACGGGACCCGGGCATGCCCGGGTCCCGTCGTCGGTTTTGGGGGGTCCCCCTTTCGATTAATTGGGGAACGTCGCCCTATTGGCACCGGCTGGGGACCCGTATAATCTTCTCCCCTAACCCTTTAGCCCCCGTCCCCCGCCCCCGGAGCCCCAGTGGCCGTGGCCGACGCGCCGATCAGCATCCTCGTCGTCGACGACGAAGAGCCGATCCGGAACGCCCTCAAGAAGTTCCTCACCCAGCAGGGCTACGATGTCGTCACCGCCGGGTCCGGTGACGAGGCCATCCGGGCGCTGCAGCGCCAGAAGATCTCGGTGGTGCTGCTCGACGTGCGCATGCCCGGGCGGAGCGGCATCGACCTGGTGCCGCAGATCGTGGAGCTCGAGCCGTCCATCGCCATCCTGATGCTCACGGCGGTCAACGACGCCACCACGGCCGCGCTGTGCATGCAGCGCGGGGCGATGGACTACCTCACCAAGCCGATCGACCTCTCCGACCTGGCCCGCGCCATCGTGCGCGCCATCCGCCGGCGGGACACCCTGATCGAGCAGGCCAACCTCAACCAGTGGCTCAAGGAAGAGGTGGCCGTCCGCACCGCCGAGCTGCGGCGCGAGCGGGCCAAGCTGGAGCGGCTCTCGGTGGCCACCCTCGAGGCGCTGGTCAACGCGCTCGAGGCCAAGGACCCCTTCAACCGCGGGCACTCGGCGCGGGTGGCGGACCTGGGCGCCATGATCGCCTCGGAGATGGGGCTGACGGACGAGCAGGTGGAGCTGATCCGCATGGCGGGCCGGCTGCACGACATCGGCAAGATCGGCATCCGCGAGGAGATCCTGGCCAAGGAAGGCCCGCTCACCACCGAGGAGTACGAGCAGGTCAAGCAGCACGTGGTGATCGGCTCCCAGATCCTGGCGCCGCTCTCGCACCTCGGCGACATCATCGCGTTCGTCCGGAGCCACCACGAGCGCTGGGACGGCCAGGGGTATCCCGACCGCCTCAACCACGAGGGCATCCCCCTCGGCGCCCGCATCCTGGGCGCGGCCGAGATCTACGACGCGCTGACCACCAGCCGCCCGTACCAGGAGAAGATGCCGCCCGACGTGGCCATCGAGCGGATGCGCGACCTGGCCGACAGCGTCCTCGACCCGGCCGTCTACAAGGCCCTCGAGGCCGCCGTCCGCCGTCGGCAGACCCTGGTCTACCTGGACGACGCGCGCACCTGACCGGGGGCCTCGGCGCCGCCGGCTGGTTTCGCTCTGTCCGCGGCCGGGTTCGTCCCGGCCATTTCTTTGAGTTGGTGAGCTGACGTCCCCGGCCACGACGGCCGGGGCACTGCCCTTCCCACGACGGGTCCATGGCGAAATTCGTCCTGGTGGTCGAAGATGATCCGGACCAGCGCCGCTTCATGGAGCGGGCGCTCGGCGCGGCCGGGTGGCGGGTCATCACGGCCCCGGACGGCGAGGCGGGCGTCCGCATCGCCGAGGCGGAGCGGCCGGCGGTCATCGTGCTGGACGTCATGATGCCCCTCCTGAACGGTTTCCAGACCTGTCGAAAGCTCCGCCAGAGCGCTACGGTGGGGCGGACACCCATCGTCATCCTGACCTCGAAAGACCAGCCGACCGACGCCCTCTGGGCCACGGAGGTCGGCGCCGACGCCTTCATGCACAAGCCGGTGGACATCCACGCCCTGCTCGGCACCCTGGAGCGGCTCGGGGGCCCGGCGTGACGCTGCTCCAGGTCATCCTGATCTTCGCCGCGGCCGTGGTGGGCGTCGGCGTGCTGGCCGTGCTGTTCTGGCTCGGCTACTCCGCCTACCTCTCCCGCGTGGAGCGGGCGCTGGCGCGGCGGAAGGGCCTCTATCGCGACGTGATCGCGGGCCTCGCCACCCGCGAGAAGGCGCTGCTCGAGCCGGAGCTGCGCCAGCTGCAGAACCTCCGCGACTTCGAGGCCATCGAGGCGCTGCTGGAGGAGCAGGCGCGGAGCCTCACCACCCGCCCCGCCTGGCTGCTCGACACCTACGACAGCCTGGGCCTGGTGGACCGCTACATCAGCCGCCTCAGCACCGCGCGCGAGTGGCGCGAGCGCGCCTTTGCCGCCGAGCTGCTGGGCCGCGTGGGCAACGCCAAGGCGGTGCCCGCGCTGCTCGAGACGGTGCAGGCCACCCGGAGCGAGGACGGCGACGTGCGCGAGATCGCGCTCCGGGCGCTGGCCCGCATCGCCGACCCGCGCGCGGTGGAGCCGCTCCTCACCGCGCTCAAGGGCGCCGAGGGGTGGCTGGCGCCGCGCATCGCCGACATCCTGGTGCGCCACGGCGAGGCGGTGGTGGACCCGATGATCGCCTTCCTGCGGGAGCAGAGCCGCCACCCCGCGCGCGCCTGGGCCGCCAACATCCTGGGCGAGATCAAGCCGCCGCGCGCCTTCGCGGTGCTGGTGGCCACGCTCAAGGACGTGGACGACGAGGTCCGCGCCAAGAGCGCCACCGCCCTCGGCAAGATCGGCGACCGCCGCGCCGTGACCTACCTGCTGGACCACCTGCTCACCGATCCCGCCCCCTTCGTCCGCGCCCGCATCGCGGGGGCGCTCGGGCAGTTCGACGATCCCGAGGTGGTGGCCCGCCTGGTGCGCGCCCTCGGCGACCCGGCCTGGTGGGTCCGCATGCGGAGCGTCGAGGCGCTGGAGCAGATCGGCGCCAAGGCCGAGGCGCCGCTCCTCGTGGCGCTCGACGATCCCGACCCCGAGATCCGCATCCGCGCCGCCGTGGCGCTCGAGCGGCTCGGCGTGCCGGCGCGGATCGTGGGCCAGATCGAGCGCGGCGAGGCCGACGCCGACAGCGAGGTGATGCTCACCAAGTTCGGCGTGGCGGGAGCCCGCGAGCTGCTGGCCGAGCTGCTGCACCATCCTTCCGATCGGGTGCGCCGGGCGGTGCTCCGCGCCATTCGCGACGCGGGGCGCGCCGACCTGGTCACCGAGCTGGTGGAAGCCGCCCGCGCCACCACCGACCCCGCCGCGCGCGCCGCCGCCCTCGAGGCGCTGCGCGCCCTCCGGCTGGCCGAGGGCGTCCCCGTGGCCCTGGACCTCCTCGGCGACGCCGACGACGACGTGCGCGCGGCCGCCACCCAGCTGATCGGCGAGCTCGGCGGCAGCGAGCTGGCCGGCGTCATCCAGCCCCGCACCGCCGACCGCGAGCCCTCCGTCCGCGCCGCCGCCGCCCGCGCCCTGGGCCTGGTGCACGCCACCACCGCCGAACGCGAGTTCACCCGCCTGCTCCGCGATCCCGAACCTGCCGTGCGCATCGCCGCCGCCGACGGCGTGGCCGAGGCCGGGTGGGGTGGCGCGGTGCCGGTGCTGCTGGACCTGCTCGGTGATCCCGAGAGCGAAGTGCGCGCCGCCGTGGCACGCGCGCTGGGCCGCCTGGGCAACGCGGAGGCGCTCCCCGGCCTCCTCAAGGCCTTCCAGACCGCCGAGGGCCCGTTCGCCGATGCGCTCATGCGGGCGGTGGCCCAGCTCGATCGTGAGGCCCTCGCCGAGATCGCCGCCGCCCTCATTGCCCGGGGCGATGCCGCGAGCCGCGTGAAGCTGGTGGAGACCCTCGGCACCCTGCGGCCGCCCTACCCGGTGACGCTCCTCAGCACCCTGGCGCGCGACGAAAGCCCCGCCGTCCGCGCCGCCGCCGTGCAGGTGCTGAGCCGCGCTCCCGAGCCCGTGGCCAGCACGCTGCTCGGCGCCGCGCTCGAGGACGCCGCCAGCGAGGTGCGCGCCGCCGCGGTGGACGCCCTGGTCCGCCAGGGCCACGGCGAGACCGCCAACCGCATGCTCACGCTGCTCCGTGAGGATCCCGATCCCGTGGTGCGCGAGCGCGCCGCCCTGGCCGTGGGCCTCTTCCGCCCGTTCGGCGGCGAGGTGGCGCTGCTGGCGCTCTGCACCACCGAGCAGCCGCTCGCCGTGCGCGCCGCCGCGGTGCTCGGCCTGGGCGGCTACGACCAGGAGTCGCTGGTGGCCCGCGTGCTCGAGATGGCGGACGAGGGCGCGCTCCGCGACCTGCTGCGCGAGCGGCTCAAGCACGACGCCGAATTCCGCCTGCTGGGCCTCCGGGCCCGCGACGCGCGCCACGTGGAGCTCCGCGCGCTCGGCAGCACCAGCCGGGAGCAGATGGAAGCCACCATGGCCGAGGGGATGCGCGGCGTCCTCTCGCCCACCGAGCGGGTGCGCCTGGTGGCCGGCCTCCGCGCCTTCCAGGGCGAGCGGAGCCGCGGCGCCCTGCTCAGCGTGGTGCGGAGCGATCCCGACCCGGTGGTGCGAGCCACCGCGCTCACCGCAGTGAGCGGCATGCTCGACGCCTCGGAACTCCAGCTGGCCGCCACCCGCGCCCTGGCGGACCCGCACCAGACGGTGCGCCACGCGGCCGTGGCGCTGTTCCAGCGCATCGCCCCGGAGCAGGGGCTGCCGGGGCTGCTCACCATGCTCCGGGCGGACGAGGACCCGCTGGTGCTGCAGGCGGTGGCGGAGCAGGCGGAGGCGGCGTTCCCCGCGTTCATGGACCTGGCGCTGGGCCTGGACCACACCGGGCACGAGGTGGTGCTGCTCACCCGGGTGGCGCGCTACATCCACCACCCGGACCTGGCGCGGGTCTGCGCGGTGATCGGCCGGAGCCATGTCACGGCGGTGCGCGCCGCGGTGGCCACGCTCTGGAGCCACCGCCCCGACCTCCGGGACGAGGCGGCCCTCGTGGAGCTGGCGGAAGACCCGGCGGTGGAGGTGCGGCAGGCGGCGGTGCGGGCGTGGACCGCCGCGCGCCAGTGGCCCCGCGCCGCCGCCATGCTCGGCGATCCCGACCCGGGCGTCCGCCGCGACATCGCGCGGGCCTGGCTGGACGCGCCGGACACCCAGGCGCTCGAGCCGCTCTTCCTGGACCCCGACCCGGCGGTCCGTGGCGCCCTCTACGCGGTGCGCCTGCTCCGCGGGGAGTGGAGCGAGCCCCCGGCGCGCTACGGCGTGCCGCCCGAGGACGCCATGGCCGGCATCCGCGACACGCTGCCGGTGGAGACCCTGCGGGAGATCGCCCGGGACGACCGCGAGGGCGCACGCCGCCAGCCGGCGGCGCTGGCCCTCGCCGTGCTGCGCGACGAGGCGGCCTGGACCGTGATGCGCACCGATCCCGTCTGGGCCATCCGCGACAAGGTGACCCGCATGCTCGCCGACGGCCAGGACGCCGGCGAGGGCCGGCAGCCCGCCTGATGCTCGAGAAGCTCGCCTGGATCCTGAGCACCATCGGGCTGGTGCTCCAGCCCGTCTTCCTCGCCTACTTCGTGCTCTACAACGGCTACATGCTCACGCTGATCGCGCTCTCGGCGCGGCAGGTGCGGCGGCGCGTGGCCGGGCACTTCATCGAGGACCTCGACCTCATCGACGAGAGCGACTACACCAAGCCGCTCACCATGGTGGTCCCGGCCTACAACGAGGAAGTGACCATCGTGGACAGCGTCACCAACCTCATCCAGTGCGACTACCCGCGCTTCGAGGTGGTGGTGGTCAACGACGGCTCGAGCGACAAGACGCTCGACGTCCTCAAGCAGGCCTTCCGCCTCCGCCGCACCGACCTGCCCTACCGCGACGCCATCGGCACCGCCAAGGTCCGCGCCATGTACCAGGCCACGGTGCCGCTGCCGCGGAACGTCTCGCAGCTCGTGGTCATCGACAAGGAGAACGCCGGCAAGGCCGACGCCCTCAACGCCGGCATCAACGCCTCCACCGCGCCGTACTTCGTCTCCCTCGACGCCGACAGCATCCTGGACCAGCGCGCGCTCAAGGAGCTGATGCGCATGATCCAGGAGGACCCGCGCATCGTGGCCGTGGGCGGCCAGGTGGCCATCGCCAACGGCTGCACCATCCGCGCGGGCCGCGTGGTCAGCGTGGGGCTGCCGAGCCATCCCTGGGCGCGCTTCCAGATGGTGGAGTACCTGCGGAGCTTCACCACCGGCCGCACCGGGCTGGACCGGCTCGACTCCATCCTGATCCTCTCCGGCGTCTTCGCCGTCTTCGAGAAGGAGACGGTGATCCGCGCCGGCGGCTACCTGACGCCGCTGGTGCAGCACCGCCTCATGGGCGAGTACGTCGGCGGCCGCGTGGGCACGGTGTGCGAGGACATGGAGATCATCGTCCGGCTGCACCGCTTCGTCCGCGACAAGCTCCGGCCCCGCCGCGTGGCCTTCCTGCCCCACCCCGTGGCCTGGACCGAGGTGCCCGAGAACCTGGACAGCCTCCGCAAGCAGCGGGGCCGCTGGTACCGCGGGCTCCGCGAGTCGCTGCTCTACCATCGCGACATGCTCTTCCGCCGGAAGTACGGCCGCATCGGGTGGTTTGCGCTGCCCACCTTCTGGCTCTTCGAGTACTGGGGGCCGGTCATCGAGTTCATCGGGTACATCTTCGTGGCCGCGTTCTTCGCGGTGGACTACCTGATCGGCGGGCGGATCCTGAACGAGCAGTACTTCGTGGCCTTCCTGCTCGCCTCCCTGGGCTGGGGGACGCTGGTGAACGTGTTCGCGGTGCTGGTCGGCGCCTGGCGCTTCCGCTACGGCCTCGCGGACCGGCTGCAGCGCGGCCTCCTGCCCTTCGACCGGAAACGCGACGTGCTGATCCTGCTCGGCTACGCCGTGCTCGAGAACTTCTTCTGGCGCCCGCTCACGCTCTACTGGCGGCTGCGCGGGCTGGTGGACGCGTGGCGCGGGAAGAGCGGGTGGGAGAAGTTCGCGCGGCAGGGATTCCAGAAGCACCCGGAGGCACAACGTGCGGCGTGAGCTCGCCAAGATCCGCGTCCTCATCGTGGAGGACGACCCGGCCACCGGCCGCCTCCTCGCCGGCATGGTGGAGGAGGCGGGCTACCCGCCCCCCGTGGTGGTGGAGACCGGCTCCGCCGCGCTGCTCGCCGCCGGCAGCGCCGACCTGATCCTGCTGGACCAGGCGCTGCCTGACACCACCGGCCTCGAGCTCCTCACCGCCTTCCGGGCGCTCCCCGACCCGCCCAGCGTCATCCTGGTGACGGCCAACCCGGACGCCTCGCTCGCCGCGCAGGCGCTCCGGGCCGGCGTGGACGATTACCTCGTGAAGGACGACGCGCTGGCCCGCCTCCTCCCCGAGGTGATGGAGCGCGTCCGCCGGCTCCGCGCCCTGAGCGCCGCCCTGGCCGCCGCCGAGCGCGACCTGGTGCACGCCGAGCGCCGCGCCGCCATCGGCCAGCTCAACGTGACGCTGCACCACACCATCAACAACCCGCTCATGGCCGCCTTCGCGGAGCTGGAGCTGGTGCTCGGCACCGGCGGCCTCACGCCGGAGCAGCAGCGCGGGCTCACCGCCGTGCGCGACGCGCTGCTCCGCGTCCGCGACATCCTGGCCCGCGTGGGCACGCTGCGCCACGACCACACCACCGAGTACCTCGAGGGCGTCGAGATGATCGACCTCTCGCGCCGCACCCGGCAGACCCCGGTGATGCAGGGCGAGGCCGTGCTGCTCATCGCCGACGAGGACCTGGCGCGGGTGGTGACCATGCTGCTCAGGCACGCCGGCTTCGCGCCGTACCGCGTGACCGATCCCCGCGAGCTCCACGCGCGCGCGGGCCTCGTGGGCGTGTCGCTGGTGGTGGTGCAGGGCGGCTACGGCATCGGCACCGACCCGCTGGCCGGCTTCCGGCCCGCCGCCGACCGCCACTACACGCTCGTGGCCCTCAGCACCGACGACGGCGCCCCCGCGCGCGCCCTCGGCGCCGACCACGTGGTGCCGCTGCCCTTCGACCCGGCACCTTCGCCGGCGAGATCCTCGCGGCGCGGCGGGACTAGCGATGGTAGGGGCCGGCCATGGCCGGCCCTCCTCTCTGCTGCACCATTACTCCGCCCGGCGGACGCTGGCCCGGGCGAGCGACGCGAGGGCCGTGAAGTTCCGTGACGTCGCTGTTGCGTACTCCCATTACTCTCTGCAGGCCCCTCCACCCGGACGCCGCCCCGTGCCGCTCATCCTCTCCCGCCGCTCCTTCGTCAGCTCCACGCTCGCCACCGGCGCCGGCCTCCTCCTGGCCGAGCGCCTCGTGGCCGACCCGTACCACCCGCTCCCCGCCCCCCGCGCCTGCTCGGCGCCCCGGTGCGGGTCCGCGGCCGCGTCACCGTGGACGGCCGCCCCCGCGCCCGCGTGGCCGTGAGCGACGGGCGGCAGGTGGTGGCCACCGACCGGGACGGCCGCTACACCCTCGTCACCGCCAGCGACCGCGCCTGGCTCTCGCTCACCCTGCCGGCCGGTGCGCGGATTCCCGTGACGGCCACGGGCACCTCCGCACTCCACCGCCCCCTTTCCCCCGACGCGCGCGGCGAGATGACCGCCGACTTCGCCCTCGCCGCGGCGCCCACCGACGATGCGGTGCACGGCCTCGTCCTCCTGGCCGACACCCAGACCCAGAACGCCTTCGAGATGGGCCGGCTCCACGCCGAGACCGTCCCCGACGTCCGCGCCACCGCCGCCACGCTCGGCGCCGGCCAGGTCTTCGGCATCGCCTGCGGCGACATCATGTTCGACGACCTCTCGCTCTACCCCGAGTACGAGCGCGCCGTGGCCGCCATGGGCGTGCCGTTCTTCCAGGTCACCGGCAACCACGACCTCGACTACGCCAGCCGCACCGCCGAGGGGGCCACCGCCACCTTCGAGCGGCACTTCGGCCCCGCGCACTACTCCTTCAACGTGGGCGCGGTGCACTACATCGTCCTGCAGGACGTGCTCTGGTACGGCGACGGCTACGTGGGCTACCTCCCGGCCGAGCAGCTCGAGTGGGTGGCGGCGGACCTGGCGCTGGTGGAGCCGGGGCGGCCCGTGGTGGTGGCGCTCCACATCCCCCTCGCCAGCACCCAGCCCGCCCGCACCGGCGACCGGGAGGGGCGGCACGGCTCGCTCGTCAACAACCGTGAGGCATTGTATCGCCTGCTCGAGGGCTATCGCGCCCACGTCCTCTCGGGCCACACCCACGAGAACGAGCACATCTTCGCCGGCGGGGTGCACGAGCAGGTGGTGGGCACCGCCTGCGGCGCCTGGTGGAGCGGCGACATCTGCTGGGACGGCACCCCGAACGGCTACGCCGTCCTGGAGGCGCAGGGCGAGAGCCTGCGCTGGCGCTACCAGGCCACGGGACAGCCGGCCACGCACCAGCTGCGCCTCTACGCCCCCGGCGCCGACCCCACCGCCCCCGGCGACTTCGTGGCCAACGTCTGGGACTGGACGCCGGACTGGACCGTCACCTGGTCGGAGGACGGCCAGCGCCGCGGCCTCATGTCCCGCCGCACCGGCAAGGACCCGCGCGCCGTCGCCGAGCAGACGGGCGCCGACAAGCCGGCCCGCCGCGGCTGGGTGGAGCCGATGACCACCACCCACCTCTTCTACGCCACGCCCACGCCGGGCACCCGCACCCTCACCGTCGAGGCGCGCGACCCCTTCGGCCGCACGTACGCCGAGACCCTGACGCTCGCCTAGGCGCTCTGCGGGCCTCTTGCCTGCCGCCGCGCGCCCGCTTTCCATTCGGCATGCTGCTGCCACTCCTCCTTGCGCTCCAGGCCCAGGCCGCCTCCCCCATCGCCGGCGCGGAGCGCCTCCTCGTGGTCACCACCGCCGGCTGGGACAGCGCCCCCGGCACCCTCCGCCGCTTCGAGCGTGGAGCCGACGGATCGTGGGCCCCCGTCGGCGACAGCATCCGCGTCGTGGTGGGTGAGCACGGCCTCGGCTGGGGCGTCGGGCTGCACCCCAGCGACGCCGGCGCCGGCCCCGTCAAGCACGAGGGCGACGGCCGCGCCCCCGCCGGCGTCTTCCGCCTGAGCACCGCCTTCGGCTACGCCCCCGAGGACTCGGCCGCCTGGGTCCCGCTCGAGTACCACCGCGCCACCCCGACCTACGAGTGCGTGGATGACGCCGGCTCCCGCTACTACAACCAGACCCTGGAGCGCGCCACCGTCTTCCCCGACTGGTCGAGCAGCGAGGTCATGCGCCGCCGGGACGTGCTCTACCGCTGGGGCGTCATCGTGGCCCACAACATGCCCGCCACCCCCGGCCGCGGCTCCTGCATCTTCCTCCACATCTGGAGCGGCCCCGACGACAGCGGCACCGCCGGCTGCACCGCCATGGCCGAGCCGGCCCTGCTCGACGTCATGCGGTGGCTCGACCCCCGGAAGCACCCCCTCCTGGTGCAGCTGACGCGTGCGGAGTACGCCAGGCTGCGGGACAGGTGGCAGCTCCCCTAGCCCACCTGCGTGCAACGACCCCTCCCGGCGGACACCGGGAGCGGCCGGTTGCGGCCGGCCGTGGTGAGCGCCGGGGACGGGGTTAGATTCCCGCCCCGGCACACTCCCGTTCCACCGCACCCAAGGCCGCCCTTGTCCTCGTTCGCGTCGCTCAAGCTCCACCCCACGCTCCTGCAGGCCGTCCACGAGCTCGGCTGGCCCAAGCCCACCCCCATCCAGGCCGACGCCATCCCGCCGGCGCTCGAGGGGAAGGACCTGCTGGCCTGCGCCAGCACGGGCAGCGGCAAGACGGCGGCGTTCCTGCTGCCCATCCTGCACCAGCTGATGAGCACGCCGCGCGGGCAGACCAAGGTCCTGGTGCTCACGCCGACGCGCGAGCTCGCCGCCCAGATCCTCGAGGACCTCAACGACCTGGCCGTGCACACGCCCATCACCGGGGCCGCCATCATCGGTGGCGTCAGAATGGGCCCGCAGGAGCACGCCTTCCGGAGCGGCGCCACCGTGCTCGTGGCCACCCCCGGCCGCCTGCTCGACCACTTCCAGCACCCCTACGCCAAGCTCCCGCACCTCGAATACCTGGTGCTGGACGAGGCCGACCGGATGCTCGACATGGGCTTCCTCCCCGACATCCGGAAGGTGCTCCGCCACCTGCCCACCAAGCGGCAGACGCTCTTCTTCAGCGCCACCATGCCGGACCCCATCGTCACGCTCTCCCGGGAGATGCTGAAGCAGCCGGTGACGCTCAACCTCGAGCGCAAGGCGGCCCCGGCCAAGGGCATCACCCAGGCGGTGTACCCGGTGTCGCAGGAGCTCAAGGCGTCGCTGCTGCTCCACCTGCTCAACAAGGGGGAGATGGCGGAGGCGCTGGTGTTCACCCGCACCAAGCACCGCACCAACCGGCTGGCGGAGTTCCTCGAGAAGTCGGGCGTGCCGGTGGCGCGCATCCACGGCAACCGCTCGCAGGGCCAGCGCACCGACGCCCTCGACGGCTTCAGGGAGGGCCGGTACCGCGTGCTCGCCGCCACCGACATCGTGGCGCGCGGCATCGACGTCACCGCGCTCGGCCACGTGGTGAACTTCGACGTGCCGGCCATGCCCGAGGACTACATCCACCGCGTGGGCCGCACCGCCCGCGCCGAGGCCACGGGCGACGCCTTCACCTTCGTCTGCCCCGAGGAGGAAGCCGACCTCCGCGCCATCGAGAAGGCCATCGGCCGCCGGCTCCCCCGCATCACCGTGCCGGACTTCGACTACAAGGCCAAGCCGGTGCAGCGCTTCGAGGTCCCCATCGCCGAGCGGATCGCGGCCATCCGGGCGCGGAAGGCGGAGGAACGCGCCCGCGCCAAGGCCAAGCTGGAGCGGAAGGCGCAGCTCGCCTCCGAGGAGGCCGACCGCCGCACCCGGAAGGACGCCGAGCGCCCGGCGCGCTCCCCCCATGCCGGCCGCCCCGGGCCGTCGGGCGGCGGCCAGCAGGGTGGCTCCCGCCCCGCTGGATCGGGCGGCGGGCGTCCCGGCCGGGGGCGCCGTCGCGGGCCGCGGCGCGGGCCCGGCGGCGGGCCTCGGCCCCAGTAGGCCGCGGCCGGCGCACCTGCCCCACATCCGCAAAGACACGACGGGCCGCCTGGCAGGCGGCCCGTCGTCGTCTGGGAACGCGTGGCGCTACGGTTTGGCCCAGCGCGCCAGCTTGGGCAGCACGCCGCCCATCAGCTTCCGGGCCTCGGGTGCCGGCATGATGCCCTGCGTGGACATCACCTGCACGCAGCACTCGAGCATCCCCTCCATGGTGGCGTCGGGTGCGGTGAAGCTGCCTTGGTCAAAACAGTAGTGGCAATAGTCGCCATTGGGCGATGCATCGGCGTTGGTGCCGAAGTCCTGCGGCTTCTCGAGCGGCATGCCGCAGCTCTGGCAGCAGGGGAGGTGCGCGGCGGGCGGTGCGGCGGGGGCGGGAGCGACCTTCGGGGACATGGGGACCATCCTGAGGGAGGAGCGGCGCGACGGCGCCACGCCCACCCTAGCGGGCGGCCCAGTAAGGCGGCGTGAAGCTGACGTGAGTTGGGGGGCGGGCGGCGCCTAGTGGCAAGTGCCGGTCCCCTGGTCGGTGAACGCCGAGCCCGCCACCGGCACGAATGCCCAGGCGTAGCTGCCCTGGCCCAGCGTGAGCTGGAGGATGCCGTAGGTGGCGTTGTCGAGGACCTGGCTGTTCGGCTGCAGCGTCCCCACGGCCACCAGCATCCTCCCGCCCGTCCCCACCGTGAACTGCCGGATCCCCCCCGCCGCATCCGCCGCCGCCCCGGGCGTCTGCGGCGCGAAGCGCTCGTAGAGGTGCTCGTGGCCATTGAGCACGATCTCGGCGCCGGCATCGTACAGCGCCTGCCAGAAGGGCCCGACGGCGGTGTTGTTGCCGTGGCTTGCCCCCGAGCTGAAGCGCGGGTGGTGCCAGTAGGCCAGGGTGCACTGGGCCGGGTGCGCGGCGAGGTCGGCGCGGAGCCACTGTTCCTGCGCCGAGCCCGCGGTGCAGCCCACCTCGGTGCAGTTGCTGTTGAGCACGACGATGTGCCAGCTGCCGATGTCGTAGCTGTACCAGCCCTGGTCGCGGGGACCGGCGAGGGCGCCCCAGTAGTCCCAGTAGCCCGGCGCGCCGGGGGTGAGGTACTCGTGGTTCCCCGGGGCCGGCCGAGTCCGCGCCTTGTGGCGGCCCCAGCTCGGTCCGTAGCAGGTGGTGTACTCGGTGAGGGTGCCGCTCTGATAGGCATTGTCGCCCAGGGCGGCGATGGTGCCGGTGCGGGTGTCGAGCAGGAGGGCGGTGGCCTCGTCGTAGCTCGAGTCGCACACCGCGATGTCGCCGGCGGCGAGGAGCACCGCCGGGGGCGGCGGCGTCAGGGTGATGATGGCGCCGGTGGTACCGGTCTTCCCGCCGCCGGTGGCCGAGACCGTCACGGGCCCCGCGCTCACCGCCGTGAGGAGCCCGCTCCCCGAGATGGTGGCGACGCCCGAGTCGGAGGTGCCCCAGGTGAACGTGGTGCCGGGCACCGGCTGGTCGCTGGCGGTGACGGCGAGGGCGGTGTACTGCTGGGTACTCCCCACCTCGACGGTGGCGCCGGCCGGCGTGACGATCACCGAGGAAACGGTGAGCCCGCCGCCGCCGGGGCCGGACGAGTCGCCGCAGGCCCCCGCGAGCCACGCCCCGAGGACGGCCACCAGCGCAAGGGCGTGTCGGCGGGCGCTGCGCATGCTACCCGATGGCCCGGTGGCCCCCGGAGGGCGTGGTGCCGTGCAGCAGGAACCCCAGGTCGGCGCCGGGCACGTACTCCGCCGGCTCCTGGCCGGCGCGGAACAGCGTCATCGGCGCCGTGCCGCCCAGGCGGAGCTGGCCGCCGTGCTCGCGCCGGATCCAGCTCCCTTCGCGGAGCCCGGCCACCGGGAGCTTGGGGTTGAGGGCCAGGAACTCCGCCAGCCGCTCGGCCCGCGACTCGCCGCCGTAGTTGGGCAGCACCTCATCGGTGAAGTGCGGGTTGATCTGGAACGGGATCAGGCCCATGGCCTCGAGCGTCACCGGCTGCACGATGGGCATGTCGTTGGTTGTGCGGATCGTGGGGCAGGCGAGGTTGCTCCCCGCCGACCAGCCGATGTAGGGCGTGCCCTCCTTGACCCGCTTCCGGATGCGTGGGAGCAGCTCCGAGCGCTGCAGGATCTCCAGCAGCCGGAAGGTGTTCCCGCCGCCCACCACGATGGTGTCCGCCTCCCGCAGCACCTCCGCCGGATCCCCCTCGTGCAGCGACTCCACCGAGTGGCCGAGCTTCCCGAAGGCGGCGGCCACGCGGTGCGGGTAGTCGTTGTAGGGGAAGGTGACCGCCGCGTAGGGCACGAACGCCACCCGCCGTGGCTGGGGCCCGAGGAAGTCCCCGATCTCGGCCAGCGCGTGGGCGAGGTAGTCCCCGCCGGGGTTGCGGGAGTTGCTGAGGAGGAGGAGGCGCATGGGAGGAATGTCGGGAGGGCCGCAGGCGGAGGCAATCCCCGGCCCCGTCAGCCGGGCGGCCGGTCCCGCGGCAGCACCCGGTGCTCGCGGGTCATGATGTCGAGCTCGGCCCGCGTCGCCAGCCGCGGCAGCGTCGGGTCCCCCTCCCCCGCCGGCGACCACGCCACCGTCACCGCGTCAGGCAGGAGCTGGCGGAGCGAGTTGGCGTAGTACTCGAGCAGCGGCCGCTCGTTGGGAAGGATGACGAGGTTGCCCCCGTCCTCCACCACCAGCCGCCGCATCCGGAACATGAGCCAGGCCCGCTCCCACACCTCCGCCACCGGCAGCTCGGCCCGCACCATCCGGGCGCCGCGCTCGTCCAGCCGGTCACGGAGCTCGTCGAGCCGCTCGAGCAGCTTGTCCCGCGGGACCACGCTGGTGCCGAAGGACAGGAGCGCCGCCGAGGCCAGCGGCACCGGCGTCACCGGCACCACCTGCCCGATCCGCTCCAGCGCGTGCTCCGCCAGCCGCTGCACGTGCGGCAGCCGCTCCGCCTTGGGGAGCGCCAGCACGCCCGGCGGCTGGTCCTTGAGCCACGCCCGCACCGAGATCGGCTCCCCGAAGGCGATGGCCACCCGGCCGTACTTCTTGATCCGGCCGGTGAGGAGCCGCACCGTGTTCCACCAGAGGTACGCCGCCACCGTGGCCAGCTGGCTGCCGCGCCCCGGCCGGCGCGCGCCAACGATGCGCTCCTTGATGAGCGAGCGGTCCTCGAGCACCCGGTCGTAGTTGATGCCGATGGGCACCAGCCAGATGTCCCGGTCGAAGGCGGGGTCCTCGATGGTGCGCACGATGTAGTCGAGCAGGCCCAGCTTCACGGGCCGGAGCGCCCCGTCCCGCGTGAGCCCGCCCTCGGGGAAGATCCCCTGCGTCACCCCGTTCCGGGTGATGAGCTGCACGTACCGCTCCAGCACCGTGTGGTACAGCGGCTCGCGGAACTGCCGCCGGATGAAGTAGCTGCCGAAGCTCTTGAAGGCGTACTCGAGCGGCCACACCCGTGCCCACTCGCCCACCGCGTAGCTGATGCTCACCATCCGCGCCAGCACGTACGCCACCACCACGTAGTCGGCGTTGCTGCGGTGGTTCATCAGGTACACCACCACGTCGCCGCGCGGCACCCGGTCCAGGGAGGCGCGGCTCTTCGTGTCCACCGTCGCCTTGTAGAGCAGGTTGATCAGCAGCCGCGAGAGGTTGTAGCCGAGGCGGTAGTAGGAGAGGACCGAGAAGAAGGGGACGATCTCGTCGATGTACTGGTTGACGCGGATCCGCACCTGCGATTCCGCCATCTGGTGCAGCGCCGCGTGCTCCCGCATGGCCGCATGCACCACCGCATCCGCCAGAAGTTCCTCCCGGATCCGCTCCCGCGCCACCAGCTTGTACCGGTCGATCCGCGCCCGGAACTCGAGCACCGCCCCCCGCGCCCACCGCCTGAGCCGCGCCCGCAGCACCGACTTGGTCCCCAGCACCACGCCGATCGCCACGGCGGCCGCGGCGAGGAGGACGAGCGCGACGAGGGCCCACGGGGGCAGGGGCATGGGTGGCTGGGTGCTGGGGGTTCACCGCAGAGGAAACACGCACTAGACCGTACCGGCGGAGCTACGCTCCGCCGACTCGATCTCAAGTCTCGTGCACGGGCTCGAAGATCCAGACGACGGAGCAGAGCTCCGCGGCTACGGATGCATCAGACGGAACTCGGCGACGCCCCCGCCGCATCCCGCTTCGCCGCCGCGTACCCCATGCCGCGGAGCCGGATCACGCGCTGCTGGATCGGCGGGTGCGAGGCGAAGATGTCGCCCACGAGGCCTTCCTTCGCGGAGAGGCGTCGCTCCCCCGGATCCACGATGCAGAGGTGCGCCGCCCCCCGCGCGATGGCCCGGGTGGCGCCCGCCGCGCCATCCACCTTCTCGAGCGCGGACGCGAGCGCCAGCGGATTCCGGGTGAACTGCGCCGCCGTGGCGTCGGCGAGGTACTCCCGCTTCCGGCTCACGGCCATGGCCAGGAAGCGGCTGATCACCGGCGCCAGGATCAGCGTGATGACCCAGAGCACCAGCACGATGATCGCGAGCGGATTCCCGCCCTTCTTCCCGCCGCCGCCCCCGCCCCCGCCGCCACTCCGCCCCACCGACGTGTGCCGGAGCATCCGCCCCATCCCGTCCGACATCAGCGCGATGGCGCCCACCATCGCGGCGAGCAGCGTCATGAGCCGGGTGTCGAAGTTCTGGATGTGGGCCATCTCGTGCGCCACCACGCCCTGCAGCTCGTCGCGGTCGAGCGTCGCCAGCAGGCCCTGCGTCACCGCCACCGCCGCCTTCTCGGGCACGATGCCGGTGGCGAACGCGTTGGGATCGGGGTCCGGCACCACGAAGATCCGCGGCTTGGGCAGCCCCGAGGCGATGGCCATCTCCTCCACCACGTTGACCAGCCGCTGCTCGAGCTCACTGGCCGGCTCGAAGACCTCCTTGGCGCCGGTGGCCCACAGCACCCGCTCCGGCCCCTTCTTCCACGAGAAGAGGCAGATCCCGCCCGCCACCAGCGTGGCGACGATGCCGATGAACGGCACCGTGTGCCGGTACGCCTGCTCCGAAGCCGGCAGGTCCGCCGTGGCCAGGTACCACGCGATGTCACCGCCGAAGCCCACCCACGCGAAGAAGAGCAGGAAGCCCGCCACCAGCCACGTGGAGCGGCGGCGGTTGGCCTCCTGCTGCGCAAAGAGGTTGGCGGGCGCGGTCATCGCTCGGCGCGGCGCCGCAGGGGCGCCGCGATCGGCTCAGCCAGGGATCACTTGCCGAACGAGAGGTCCACCTTGGGCACGGCGCGCTCCGCCGCGTCCTCGATCTCCCAGAGGTCGGCCGGCGTGGCCTTGGCCAGGCCCGCCACCAGGTTGGTGGGGAACTGCTGCTGCGCCGTGTTGTACTGCGTGGCCGTGTCGTTGTACAGCTGCCGCGCGAAGCCCACCTTGTTCTCGGTGCTCGCCAGCTCCTCCTGCAGCTGTGCGATGTTCGCCGTGGCCTTGAGCTCCGGGTAATTCTCCGACAGGGCGAACAGCCGGCCCAGCGCCTGGGTCAGCTCGCCCTCCGCCTTGGCCACGTTGGCCACGCCGGTGGCGCTCACCGCCTTGTTGCGCGCCGAGATGACGGCCTCGAGGGTGCCCTTCTCGAAGTCCATCGCGCCCTTCACGGTGTTGACCAGGTTGGGGATCAGGTCGTGCCGGCGCTTGAGCTGCACGTCGATCTGCTTCCAGGCGTTGGCCACCTGGTTCTTGAGCGCCACCAGCTTGTTGTAGGCGGAGATGACCCACAGCGCCACCACGACCACCACCACCAGCAGCACGATGCCCATCGGGAACTCCGGGAGAGGAGGGGACCCGGGAAAGATAGGGCCGTTGCGCCGTGGAGGGAGAGCGGCCGCCAGGCGGCGGCCGGGAGGGCCTAGTGCTGGGGCTCCCGCTGGTCGCCCAGGCCGTCGATGGCGCGACGGAGGGCGTCCACGATGGTGTCGTCCTCGAAGCTCTGGAACAGCGGGTGCCGCTCGTCCAGGATCAGCTCGGCGCCGGGGCCGAGGGACACCTTGCGGCAGATGGTGCCGCGGCCACGGCGGCCCGGCGTGGTGCCCTCGCCCTGGGTCCAGGCCAGGAGGGCGCGGCCCACCTTGCCGCGCGGCTCGCCCTCGGGGACGGTGAGCGGCAGCTGGTCGGGCGGCGGGAGGCGGCCGCCGAGGGCGGCGGCCACGCGGCGCTCCACCACGTCGCCGGGGAGGCCGGCCAGGTCGCGCACCAGCGTGCCGAGCGTGGCGCCTTCCATCTGCTGCAGCTTGATGGCCAGCACCTGCAGCAGGTGGCGGTACCCGTACGTGGCCGCGGTACCGCGGCCCTCGGGCGGGGAGACCAGCTTCCGCGTCACGTAGAAGCGGATGGTCCGCTCGCTGGGCCGGGCGCTCGCCGCGGCGTTCACCGGGAAGACCGCGCTCGCCTCGAGGATGGCGCCCGCCAGCGCGGACAGGTCGCGCAGGCTCCACGGCGCCAGTGCGGCATACTGGCGCAGGGTGCCGAGCGTGTCGGCGGCACTGGCGGCGGGTGCGGTCACGGCGAGGGTCACGGGCGGTCGCAGGCGGTTCGGTTCGGGACGGCTAACATGGCCGCCCGACCGGGCAGGGGCAAGGGCCGTGGCGTGCGCGCGTTGGAAGGGACCGGCTCGCGTTCCCTTGACACCAGCAAAGTCACTCCTCCCTGCTACCGTGGTGCGCATGCGACGCGGCACCACGCTCCTCGAGCTCCTCATCGGCATCGCCCTCGTGGCCATGCTCCTCGTCCTCGCCATTCCCGGCGCGGGCCGCGTGCGCGACCGCCTGGCCGTGGACGCCGCCGCCCACGCGCTCGCCAACGCGCACGTGCGCGCGCGGCTCCTGGCCGTCACCGAGCGGCGGCCCGCGCTCCTCACGCTCACCGATGATTCGCTGGTGCTTCGCGTGCTCGAGTCACCCACCGACACCGCGCTTCGCTGGCGCGACGCAGGACCGCGGGCCGGCGGCGTCAGCAGTGCCGGCCTGCCGAGGGTCGTCACCTTCGCCCCCAACGGCACCACGCTGGGCGTGGCCAACAGCACCACCACCCTGAGCCGCGGCGCGGCGCAGAAGCAGGTGATCGTGTCGCGCTACGGGCGGGTGCGGATCCCCTGAGCGAGGAAAGCGACGGCGGCCCAGACGGCACCGCCGGTCCGGGGGCAACCTCGGCGTACGGGAGTCAGGAAGCGCCTGCTCCCGTATTCGCCCCGCGCGCATGCGCGCGGTGGAGGCCAGCCGGGAGGAGAGGTGGGTGCGGCAGCAGGGCGCCCAGCGGACACCGAGCGGTGCGGGAGCCATGGACTCACGGCTCCCGGGGGGGTGAAGCACCCGGCCGGGGAGCCCGGCCGGGAAGGGACGGCTACTCCGCCTCGGGCCCGCTGTCGCTGCCGCCGTTCAGCCCGTACTTCCGGACCTTGGCCAGCAGCGTCGAGCGCGCAATGCCGAGGAGGTGCGCGGCCCGCCGCTTGTTGCCGCGGGTGTAGGCCAGCGTCCGCGCAATGTGGCGCCGCTCCACGTCGTCGAGCGGCTCCGGCTGCACCGGCTCCGACGGGGCAATCGCCTCGCGGAGGTGGGCTTGGTCCAGCCCCGGCGTGGCCAGCGCCACCACGGCATGGTCCAGCCCCGGCGTGGTGAGTGCACGGGCGGCCTCGGCGGGGTCGCCGATGGCCACGGGCGTGTGACCGGCCGCCTTGAGCACCTGGGCCAGGCTGTCCCGGCGGGCCTGGTCCGGGTCGAGTACGAGAATATGGGAGGTCTGCATGGGGTCGTTTCCCCTTCATCCAAGTCAGAAGTTGGTCAGAGGCGCGGGGATCGGGCCGGAGCCTCCCGCTCCAGGGTTGGTGACGCCACGTGCGTTCCTGGCTGACACCGACACACCGGAGCCGTATCTTTTGCCGCAATCCCGCACCGTCACGTCCATGACCCAGCCAGCGCTACCCGAACTCCCCGTCGGCGCCCGACTCCAGGATCCCTTCCTGGTGCTGGAGGTAGATGCGCGCGGTGGCGACTCCCCGCACACCATCCTCACCCTCGGCAACGCCACTGGCCGGATTCAGACTGCCCCATTCTGGGCCTCGGACGCGCACCGCATCGCCGGGATCACCAAGGGCAGCGTGGTGCAGGTCATCGGCACCATCGGCAGCTATCGCGACCGGCGCCAGGTGGCGGTGGACTCCATCCGGGTCCTCCCCAAGGAGCAGGTGGCGTGGCAGCACCTGCTCCCCTCCGTGGGAGACATCACGCGCTACTGGACCGCCCTCGACAAGTGGCGCGCCGGCCTCCGGGGCCCGCGCCTGGCCCGCACCCTGGGCCTCTTCTACGACGATCCCGGCTTCCGCGACCGCTACGGCAGCTGCCCCGCGAGCACCAGCGGGCATCATGCCGAGCTGGGCGGCCTGCTCAAGCACACCTGCGAGGTGGCGCACGTCGCGCTCGCCATCGCCCGGCTCTTCCCTGAGGCCGACGCGGAGCTGGTTCTCGCCGGGGCCCTGCTCCACGATATCGGCAAGCTCGAGAGCTACCGGTGGGACGGGACCTTCGAGGTCACCGTCCCGGGCAGCGTGATCGGGCACGTGGTGCTCGGCAGCCTCATGCTGGACCGCCGCGTGCGCGAGGAAGCCACCCCGCCCTGCACCGAGGAGGAGCTGCTCCTCCTCCAGCACCTCATCCTCTCCCATCACGGCAAGCTGGAGTTCGGCGCCCCGGTGGCCCCCATGACCCTCGAAGCCGAGATCCTCCACTTCGCCGACAATGCCAGTGCCAAGGCCACCAGCTTCATCGAGGCGCTCGCCGATCCCGAGAACTTCCCCGCCGGCGGCACCGTCAGCTCCAAGGGCCTCTGGCAGCTCGACCGGCGCCGCGCCTGGAAGGGGAAGAGCGACTGGGGCCGCCCCACCCCCGACGCCTAGCGCGCCCGCGTCCCCCGGAGCCCCCGCACCCCCACCAGCACCAGCCCCGTCGCCAGGAAGAGTGCCCCACCGGGCACCTGGCGCGCGGGCGGGGCCGGGCAGAAGCCTGGCACGCACATCGCACCCTCGTACCCCGGCACGGGGCTCGGAGCGACGGGACCCGTCGGGACGGAGAGCATGAACAGCAGGGGGAGGAAATGCGGCATGACGCAGGGTACGGCATCCGGGGGGTTCACCACAAGTCACCTTAAGAGGTATATCCGGTCACTCCCTCCGGGGTGCGTGGTGTTCCGTAAGCCAACGCGAAGCGGCCGCCGGGCTCGAGGCCCGGCGGCCGCTTCACACCGTGGGTCCCAGTGAAGATGGCCATCTCCCCTGGTGCGTCACCGTGAGCGCTGCGAGTCGAACCGAGTCGCGGACCGGTTCTTCGCACGGCACCCCGAGGCGCCAGATCGGGGTGGAGAAGGCAACGCGACTGGCCTTCCCCGCTCCAGCCGGGTCGATCACCGGGATCACCGAGGTCCGTGCCCTTGCAAGACGACGGAGCCTCTCCCCCGAACCCGCTCGAGTCTCGCCGGCGTTCGCCAGCCGGACGAGAGGCCCGGCTACGTGTCCTGCCTGCGGTGACCTCAATATCGAGATCCGGGACATGCTCGCAAGTGCCCGTCTTTCTTCGGGTTACGCCATCCGACGTGGGTACGGTGTGGATACCTAAGTCCCGGTCCCCACGCACCCTGCAGCGCCAATCCACAGCATGTGGATTTGTGAACCACGAGTTCTGCACATATCCCCTTCGTTGGGGATACCTCCGTGGGGAGAACACCGCCGAAAAACACCCCGAAAAAACAGAAAATCCCGCCGAAGTGGATAACTCGGCGGGACCGGTGCGACGGCGGCGCGGCCTCAGGACTCGAGCCCGACCTCGATGTAGCGGTACGACGTCTCCTCCATCCCGCTGGACACCAGCAGACAGCCGGCCGACGAGGCCGCGAACCACCCGCCCACCAGCGTCCGCGGAACATCGAGCTCCCCTAGGATCGGGCCGAGCCAGCGGCGCAGGTGCCGGAGCTCGGGGGGCCGGCGGCCCAGCATCGCCACCAGGGCCCCGACGCCCCCGGTCGCCCGGAGGAAGTGCGCGATGGCGTGGGCCCGCTGGCTGAACTCCACCGCCTTCACCCCGGGCTCGTCGAACAGCACCTTGCCCTCGAAGACGTCCATCGGCGGCGCATCGAGCCGCGGGCCCAGGTAGATGAACTGACGCTGCCCGTCCACCTTCCGCTCGATGACGGCCGCCGCCGTCTCGCTGGTGAGGCGGGCGGCGTGGAGGGCATCGTCGTCCAGGAGCACCCCGGCCACTTTGGTCCACTCCAGCGCCGCCAGGGCGATCTCGAGCGGGCAGCCCAGGGTGTCGTCGAACGCCAGCACCCGCGGCGCCTCGCCGGCCCGCAGGATGAAATGCGCGAGCGCCTCAGCGCGGTCGCTGAAGGTGCGGATGGTCAGGGTCTGCGGTGTCGTCACCCTTTCAATATAGCGCCTTCCTCGGAAGCGCGGCCCTCGGGCCGTACCGCCCACCCCGCTTGCCAGGCCGGGAAGAAGCGCAGGCGCGGCCCGTGGGCCGCGCCTGCGGTGAGGAGTCGAGGTCCCGAAGGACCGCTACGGGGTGAGCTGCGATTTCCCCTCGACCTTCACGATGAACAGGCCGTTGTGCATGTCCGGCACGTAGATCATCCCGTCACGGTAGATCGCCCCCCACGCCATCGGCGCGTTGGGGAACATCCCCTGCTTGTCCGCCGTGATCACGTGCGCAATCTCGCGGCCCTGCGCCAGCAGGTCCCCGCGCAGCTCGCCCGAGATGTCGAGCACCCGGAGCCCGCCCTGGTAGTTGCCGAGGTAGAGGGTGTCGCCCGCCACCCAGACGTTGTGGACGCCGCCATCCTTGGGCTCGTAGTGGGCCACCACCTTGGGGCTCGTCAGGTCGGAGACGTCCACCACGTGGAGGCGGCCCCACGCGCGGCCCAGGCCCATCGGGCCGACGCCCTCGGTGGGGCGGGGGCGCGCGGAGAAGACCTCGTCGCCCACGAAGACGTAGTTGCCGTGGCGCCACGCGGTGTGGGTGCCGCGGATGAAGCCGGGGCCGCCCTGCGCCTCGACCTCGCGGTAGATCGCATCGAGGTCGTACTTGGTCTGGCTCACGAAGACGGGGTTCTCGGGGCTGCCGCCCTTGATCCCGTTCCCCACGTCCAGGATGATGAGCCCGTCGTTCCAGTAGCTCAGGTAGGCGAGCCCGTCCTGCACGTCCACGTCGTGCACGTAGTTGCCAAGGAGTTCCTCGCGCGGCTGCCAGCGGGCCACCTGGCGCGGGTGGTACGGGTCGCGGATGTCCACCACCCGCAGCGACCCCGTCGCGTCGTCGGTGAGGTAGACGTAACCCCGGTAGATGAAGGTCGAGTGCACCCCGCCCGAGACGGTCTCGGTGAAGTTGGCGATCGGCTTCGGATGCGCCGGATCCTCGAACGAGAGGACCACGATGCCGTTCTGCCGGCTCGAGCCGCCCTCCCGGGTGAGGACGCCGTACTTGCCGTCCTCGGTGGTCATGAGGTCGTTGATGACGCGGGCGTCCACCACCACCGAATCCGTGATCACCGGATTGGCCGGGTTGGAGAGGTCGATGGCGTAGGCGCGATCCCCGATCGTGGTGATGTAGCCGTGCTTGCCATCCGGGTGGAGCCAGAACTCGGCCGCCATGAACTTGAGCGGCACCCGGCCCACGAGGGTGGTGGGCCGCCGCACGTCGCGCGGGGTGGCGGTGATGACGGCCTCGGCGGTCTTCCCGGCGAAGCTCGCCGTCACCCGGTAGGTGCCGGGGAGCGCCGCCACGAAGCGGCCGTCGGCATCCACCTCGGCGCCGGTGCCCGCGCCCATCAGCCATTCCACGGCCACGTTGTCCAACGTTCTGGCGCCGGCGCGGGCCAGGAACTTGAGCGGCACCACATCGCCGGTGCGGACGGTGGTGGTGGCGGGCTCCACGGCCACGCTGGTGGCGGGGTTCGGGAGCACGGTGATCGTCAGGCGTTCACTGGCGCGCCCGGCCGTGGCGGTGAGGGTGGCCTTGCCGGCCGCCCGGGCCGTCACCCGCCCGTCGCCCGAGACGGCCACGACGGTGGGCCGGTCGCTGGTCCAGAGCACCTGGTCCTTCCGCAGGTCGCCGGTCGGGGCGTAGACGGTCGGGCGGATCACCAGGGACTGTCCCGCATAGAGCGTCGCCGGCGCGGGCGCGAGCGCCACGCGTGAAGCTGGGGGCGGGAGGATCGTCACGCGGGCCGTGCCGGGCACGGAGCGGCCGCCGCCCTTGGGCCGGACCAGCACGCTCACGCTGATGGTCCCCACGGCGCCGGCCTTCACCAGGCCGTCGCTCGTGACTTCGCCCTCGAAGGAGCGGGGGCCGGCGGCAAACCAGCTCGCGGTGACCTCGGGGAAGACCCGGCCCGCCGAGTCGTAGGCGGTGGCCTTGAGCCGGATCGAGTCACCCACCAGGACCGCCGCCTCGGCGGGCTCCACCACGACCCGGGCGATGGGCGCGGCCATCCGGATGGGGGCCGGCACGGCCGGCGCGGCGGGGGTTTGCGGCTGCTGGAGCGCTGCCAGGAGGAGGAAGAGCTGCATCGGGCTGCCTCGGAAGGGGGAGTGGTCGGAGGGGGAATCTAAGGCCCGGCCGGGGGGCCCGGCACGTCAGGCGGCACTCCCCCCGGAGTTCTTGACAGATTCCCCGCCGGGCTGAACCTTATCCTTAGGTCCTTGCAGGTCGAAGCCCCCCCGCCTCCCCTGCACTCCCGCCGAGCCAGCACCCGCGCAGGCCAGCGGATCGTCTCACCCCGGCTATCCCGGCCGGGGCAGTCCGGAGCCAGTGAGCTCCCATTCCCGAGGTAGGAAGCAATGGCGAAGGGTACCGTGAAGTGGTTCAACGATGCGAAGGGTTTTGGCTTCATCGCCCAGGACGGCGGCAAGGATGTCTTTGTTCACCACACCGCGATCGCGATGGAAGGTTTCCGTTCGCTCGCCGAGGGTGACAAGGTGGAGTTCGACATCGTCGAGGGCCCCAAGGGCCTGCAGGCGTCGAACGTCCGCAAGGGCGAATAACCCCGCACGGTAGCCCACGCGTCCACGACCCCGGGTCCGGCACCAGACGGTGCGGCCCGGGGTCTTGGCGTTCCCCCTCCCGGAGAAGTGCGCCCCGCGGCCGCTTCCCCTAGTATTCCCGCATGCGCTCGTTCCGCACCCTGGTCGCCATCGCGCTCGTCCTGGCGCCCCTCGCCCTGCCGGCGCAGGCGCCGGGAGACGGGGCGCTGCCACCGCTCAGCTTCCTCGGCCTGCCGGCCGGCGCCACGCTGCGCCAGGTGAAGCAGCGCGTGGACTCGCTCGGCGGCCGGGTGCGCTGTGATCGCGCGCGGCGCGACCGCGCGGTGCTCGAGTGCCGCGGCGTGCTCACCGATCCCGACGCGCGGGTGCCGGTGGCGCTCTGGCTCTCCGCCATCGACTCCACCACCGGCGTCATGACGCTCTCGGCCACGCTGTCGGGGGTGGACTTCGACCGCTGGCGGCAGGGACTCACCGACCAGTTCGGCAAGGTGGATGCCCGGGTGCAGGGCGCGCAGTGGATGCTGCAGTGGGTGCGGCGCGGGCGGATGATCCGCCTCACCTGGCGGATCGAGGGCAACACCAAGGTGGCCTCGGTGAGCCTCGTGGATGGGCACGTGCTCGATCGCTGGGGCGCGGACCGCGCTGCGCGGCGCCCGGCTACCCGCCGCGAGCAACCGGCCGCCGACTCCGCCCCGGCACCTCCCACGCCGGGGACCGCGCCCGGCAGCGGCCAGCGCTAGTCGGCGAGCCGCACCAGGAAGGCGCCCTCGCCGTCGTCGAGGGCAAAGTCGCGCACCAGCTTCCCCTCCTCCTTCAATCCCCGCAGCAGCGTCCGGACCCGCGTGCGGATCGGCGCGCCCCCGCCGGCCTTGCCGCGCCCGGTGATGAGGCGCACCACCTGCCCCCGCCGCGCCCGGGCCTGCGCCCGCAGGAAGCGCTCGGCGTTGGTCACGGCCTCACTCACGGTCTGGCCGTGCAGGTCGATAGCATGAGCAACGGGGCGGTGCGTCCAGTCGAGCATGGCACAAGATACGGTTCCGGGCCATTGCCCGTCATGGGACCGCTCGCTAGCGTTGAACAGACCTTCATTCGTCACGGAGCCTCTGTGCCCTTTCTCCGGCGCGGGAATCGCGGGCGACTTCGCCTGCTCGGAGCCCTCGTGGTCGCGTCACTCGCAGCCTGTGGAGCCGGCAGTCGTCCCCTCAAGGTGGGGCTGGCGGGCCCGTTCAGCGACGACGTCGGCGCGCCGATGCGCCGGGCCGCGGAGCTCGCGGTGGAGGAGATCAACGCCGCGGGCGGCGTCAACGGGCGCCCCCTCGAGCTGGTGATCCGCGACGACTACGGCGATCCCGACAGCGCCGTGGCCGTGGCCACCGCGCTGGTGGACGCGGACGTGGTGGCGGTGGTAGGCCACGTCTACTCGGGCCCGACGCTCGCCGCGGCGCCGGTGTACAACGCCGCCCGCATCACCCAGATCTCGCCCTCCTCCACCTCGCCGCGCGTCACCCAGGCGGGCGACTACACCTTCCGCGTCTGCCCGAGCGACCTGCAGCAGGGCGCCTCCCTGGCGCGCTTCGCCGCCGAGCGGCTCGGCTTCAGGCGCGGGACCATCCTGTACCTGAACGACGAATACGGCCGCGGCATCCGCGCCACCTTCGCGCGCGAGTTCTCCGCGCTCGGCGGCATCATCGACAACGCCGACCCGTACCTCGGCGACGCCCCCGAGGTGGGGCCGTTCATCGAGCGCCTGGCGCGGCGCAACTCCAGCCAGTTCGTCTTCCTCGGCGGCAACCGCGGCGAGGCGGAGGCAATCCTCAGGGTGGCGCAGGCGCGCGGCGTGAAGGTGCCGTTCATGGGCGGCGACGCCCTCGAAGGCCTCGAGAGCGCGGGCGCGCTGGCGGAGGGGGCGTACATCTCCAACGGCTACATGGCCGGGTTCCAGACGCCGAAGAACAAGGCCTTCGTGGACGCCTACGCCAGGAAGTTCCCCGACGCCCCGGCGCCCAACCAGCCGGCCGCCGCCACCTACGATGCGCTGTACCTGCTGCGCGGCGTCCTGGCGCGCACCGGCACCGACGCCGAGGCCATCCGCGCCGCGGTGGCCGCGGTGGGGCGGGACCAGCCGGCCTTCGCCGGCGTCACCGGCGAGATCGCCTTCGACGAGAACGGCGACGTCCCGCGGCAGCGGGTGATCATCGGCCAGGTGCGGGGCGGCCAGGTGGTCGCCGTGGAGGGCCTGTGAAGCTGACGAAGAGCCTCCGGCGGCTCAACGCCGTGGCCATGGGCGGGATGATCGTGCTCCTGCTCGCCATCGCCGGCCTGAGCATCTCCACCCTCCGCACCATCACCCGCCAGACGGCCGGGGACATCGCCGCGCTGGAGAACAGCACCCGCCTCGGCAACGCCCTCGTCTCCTCGGTGCTCGAGGAGATCCGCGCCGCCGAGCAGTACCTGCTGGCGCCCAACCCGGGCGCCCGCGCCCAGTTCCTGGAGAGCGGCGACTCCGCCTACGCCCACCAGGGCGCGCTCCGCGAGCTGGCGCACCTCGACCAGAACGACCGCCGCCTCATCAACCAGGCCGCCTCCCGCCAGGCCGAGCTCGAGGTCGCCTACGCCACCGCGCACGCCCTGGCCGACATCGGCCGCCACGACGAGGCCCGGCTCATCGCCGCCCGCGCCGGCGGCGCCACCGACAGCCTCATCATGGTGGTCCGCGAGCTGAACGGCGAGCAGGCCACCCACGTGGCCGAGCGCGCCGCCCGGCTGCAGGCCGACGCCCGCTTCCGGGTGCAGCTCCTGGTGGTGGGCCTCGTGCTCGCGCTCATCCTCGGCATCACCGCCGGCCTGGCGCTGATCCGCGAGGTTGATCGCCAGATGGGCCGCCTCATCCAGGCCGCCGACCGCTTCGGCGCTGGCGACCTGCGCCCGGTGCAGCTCGCCGACATGCCGGTGGAGCTGCAGCGCCTGGCCGCCGCGCTCGACCACATGGCCGCCCAGCTCCGCGAGGTGGTGCAGGCCGTGGTCCGCGAGGCCCAGCAGGTCTCCGGCAGCGCCTCCGACTTCTCCGCCATGAGCGAGGAGATCGCGGCCTCGAGCGGCGAGATCAGCGCCGCCATGGTCAAGATCTCCGCGGCCGCCGACCACCAGGTCCAGGGCATGACCGAGGCGGACCAGCTCCTCACCCGCCTGCGCGAGGCCAGCGCCAGCAACGCCGAGGCCGCCCAGCGCGCCGTGAAGCTGGCGGAGGAGATCCGCCGCGCCGCCCTCCGCTACCGCGGGGACGTCGAGAGCACCCGCGCCACGCTCCTCGACATCCGCGGCGTGGTGCAGACCTCCGCCACCCAGGTGCGGGCACTGGTGCAGCAGTCGGACTCCATCACCAACTTCATCGACCTCATCAAGCAGATCTCCTCGCAGACCAACCTCCTGGCCCTCAACGCCGCCATCGAGGCGGCGCGCGCCGGCGAGCACGGCCGCGGCTTCGCGGTGGTGGCCGAGGAGGTGCGGCAACTCGCCGACTCGAGCGCCCGCGCCGCCGAGGAAGTCACCAAGACGGTGGAGTTCCTCCGCACCCAGATCCGCGAGATCGCCGAGACCATGCAGGTGGGCAACCAGAAGGTGGGCGGCGTCGAGGGACTCGCCCAGGCCGTGGTCCAGGGCCTCGACACCATCGGCTCCGCCATCGGCGAGGTGCAGGGCTCGGCCACGGGGCTGGCCCAGCAGGCCTCCCAGAACCGGGATGTGGTGGGGGAACTCGCGTCGCGCACGGCACTGGTGGCGCGGGCCGCCAGCGAGCACGCCTCCTCCAGCGAGGAGGTCTCCGCCGCGGCCGAGCAGCAGAGTGCCAGCACCGAGGACATGGCGTCCTCGGCGGCGGCGCTGCTCGATGCGAGCCAGCGGCTCACCAAGCTGGTGGGGGGATTCAGGACCTAGTCGCGAAAACGAAAGGGCCGCCCACGGGCGGCCCCCACGAGGCGGAAAGGGCCGGCGTGCGCCGGCCCTTTCCTATCTCTTCTTCTTGGCCGCCGGCTTCTTGGCGGCAGCCTTGGCCTTGGCCTTCGACTTGGCCGGGTGCGCGGCCTTCGCCTTCTCCTTCTCGGCCGCCTTCTCCGCGCGGCGCTGCAGGCCTCCCGCACCTCGGCCAGCACCCGCTCGCCTTCCTCGGTGCCGAGCAGGTTGCGGCGGGTGGCGTAGCGGATCAGCTCCTCGGCATCGGCGAGCTGGAACTCGCTGAGCCGGGCGCCCGCCCGGATCACGTTGAGCATGGCGTCGGCCACGGGGCTCCGCAGCACGTTCGCGATGCCCGGCAGCGTCTCCAGGAGGGTCGAGATCTGCGAGGCGCCGAGTTCAGAGGCCAACCTGACCTCCTCAATGGGTCGGGGGATGCTGGCTGAGATCACGCCGGCCAGCCAAACTGGCGGCAACGTACCACAGGCGCCGGGTGGGCGTCAAGAAACTCCTGCGTCGTAGCCCCCACTACTGCCCAATTCCGGTCAAAGTTGGTGCAAAGAGAAACGCCGGACGGTCCTTGTCCGGCGTTCGCTGGTCGCGCCCTTCAGGTGACGAGTCAGATCCCGTAGCGCATGATTGCGCTGAACTCCCAGCCGAAGACGGACTTGGAGCCGCCCGAGGTTGCTGTCTTGACGCTCCCGAGATCCAGTCGCGCCGATGGCGAGAAAGTGAACTTGGGCGACAGCTGCATACGGAGCGCGGTCCCGCCGCCCACCAGCGTGCCGCTGCCCGACTCCGGCGACCAGAAGCGCGCCTCCACCACCGGCTCCAGGCTCGTCCGGGCACCCAGCGACCAGCGACCGCTCAGGCCCGCGGCCAGCACGTTCTCACGCTCCGTGGAGCCGCCGCTGGAGGCGGCGCGGTAGTAGTTCCACGCGTAGGTGGTGATCGTGCCGCCGGATGCGGGGAAGGTGTACTCACCGTCCACCAGCAGGCGGTTCCCCGGGTCGAAGGTGCCGCCGCCGAGCCCGCTCCCGCTCAGCTGGTCGCTGGCGAAGGTGCTGAACGTGGCGCCCAGCGCAAACCGGCCCTTCCCCACCAGGCGATCCACGCCCGCCCGGATGCGGGTCTCGAGGCCCGGCTGGTACTTCACGCTGGTGCCGCCGCTGAACGGCTCGTACTCGGAGCTCCACCGCACGCTGGCCGCGAGCCCGAGGTTCCAATTCCCCGTCGTCACGGCGCCCGCGAGCCCGGGGGTCACCGAGAAGCCGGTGCCGTAGGTGTTCACCGGGAAGAGCAGGAAGTTCGACGCGGCGCTCGCCGCCACGCCGAAGCGCTGCAGCGTGGTGGTCTCGGGGCCGGTGGGGAGGTTCACCATCAGGCTGGCCACGAGCGCGTCCACGCCGAGCGTGTACGCCGCGCGCAGCTGGGTGTCGGTGATGTTGCTGAACGAGGTGTTCTTCCCGCCCTGCCGCACGGTGGTGACCGCGTAGTACGTGCCGAGGTCCACCGACAGCCGCTTGCCCACCGGGGCGGCGAGGGCCACGGGCACGGCGATCTGGCGCGCATAGTCGATCGGGAAGCCGCTCCCGTAGTTGTACTGCCGCACCGTCACCCCGCCGACCACCGATCCCTCGGGGTAGAGGTTCTGGGCGGGGAGCGCCGCGGGCAGCGCGGCGAGCACCAGGGCGGCCGTGGCCGCAAGCGTGGAGGTCCGCATCAGGGCCGGGTGATGATGATGATGATCGTGCCGGAGAGCGGCGGCGTGATGCCGTCGCCGCCGAAGGTCTCGGTGACGTCGGTGCGGGTGGTCGGCGTGCGGCTCACGGGGCCGGCGGCCCGCGTGGTCAGCGTGGAGCCGATGCTCGGCACGGTGTTGAGCACGCCCACGCGCAGCACCGCCTCGCGGGTGGGCGGCGTACTGCTGCCGCCGGGCACCGCGCCAAGGTCGAGCCGATCGCCCCCGCCCCCGATCCCGGCCAGCTCCGGTGCGCTGAGGGCCAGGGCCTGCGTGGTGCGGGCGACCGCGGTCTGCCGGTCGCGAGCGGCGCGGAAGTTGGGGTCGCGCGCCAGGGCGGCGCCATGGCAGCGGCGGCGGCCTGGTAGTCGCCGCGGTCCTCGGCCTCGAGGCCCTTGCTGAAGGAGAGGAACGCCTGCAGGTCTGCCGTCGGGCGCTCGCTGATGGCGCGGCGCTCGGCCGGCGTCAGGGTGATGCCGAGCTGGTCCACGAGGCGGAAGAGCACGCTCTTCTGCAGCGCGAAGAGCTGGGCCAGCTGGTCGTTGGCGCTGCCCGTGGCCACCACCGAGGCGCTGGTGGCATCCACGATGGCGGCGTCGAGCCGCAGGTTGGTCGTCCCGGGCTGCTCGCCCACCGAGCCCTGCACCACCCGCGCCGCGCGGAGCATGCGGCCCGAGCGGGCACCGGTGGCCGCATCCACCCGGTTGGCCTCGGCCAGTCGCAGCTCGTCCACCAGCGCCTGCACCCGCTCGCGCTCGAGCAGGGTGAACTGGGACACCTTGGCCAGGTCGGTGATCATCAGGTGGGTGAGCCCGCGGGAGAGCGGCTCCACCTCCGGGTTGGTCCCGGTGTAGCGGAAGGGGAAGACCGCGATGCTGTTGGGCGTCGGGGCCTGCCGGGAGAGCTGGGCCTCCTGCGCGATGGCCTGCTGCGCCGCCACCCGGATCTCCCGGCGCGCCAGCAGCACCAGCCGGTTGTCGATCTCGGCCCGCTGCCGGTCGTTCCGGGCCAGCTTCTGCGCGGCCTGGTAGGCCACGCGCGCCGAGTCCATCTCGCCCAGTTCCTCGCGGGCCAGGCCGAGGTACACGGTGGCGGGATAGTTGGCGCGGTTCACCGCGAGCGCGCTCTGCAGCACGTCGCGGGCGCGGTCAAACCGCTTGGCGTCGTAGTAGGCGATGCCCAGGCGGGTCATCACGCCGGCGTCCCCGGGTTGCCGGGCCTGGGCGGCCTCGAGGGCAGTCAGGTTCTCGGGGGTCGGCGCGGGGGCGGGGGCCGAGCCACCGGCGCAGGCGCCGAGGAACACGGCACCAGCCAGGGCGGCCGGGTACCAAAGTCGCTGGGACATGCGAACCCTAAGAGGGGAGAGGATTTGAATGTACGGGCCCTGAAAGAGTCCCGGAAGAGGGCACCCCGGGGGGCCCAAACCCGGGCACCCGGGCCGTGGTTTGCGTCGCCCTTCGGTTGGCCGTATCTTTGAACAAAGCGGGAAGATTGCCAGAACTTCCTCTTCCTCCCGCAGGAAGGACCGTCCCATGGGACGTCGCGGGATCAAGGAGTATCGTCCAGCCGAGGCCTTGGTGCTGATCGCCGCTGATCGCGACCACAAGGTGCTCGTCTGCCCCTCCTGCAATACCCCGACCATCGACCGCACCCCCGCGCTGACCGACCAGTCGGCCGGACGGGTGAGCATGACCTGCGCCAAGTGCGGGCGTTCGGCCAGCTACCTGCTGCGCGCCTCGCTCGCCACCCCGGAGGATCCCCGGCGGCAATGAGGGCTCCCGCGCGTTAAGTTCTCGCGGTCATGGCCCCGACCGCCCTCATCTTCTGCACCGTGCTCCTGGACCTCATCGGGTTCGGGATCGTCCTGCCGTTGCTGCCGAGCTACGCCGCGCAGTTCTCCGCCGGCGAGACCGAGATCGGCATCCTGGTCGCCAGCTTCTCCCTCATGCAGTTCCTGCTGGCCCACTGGTGGGGGAAGCTCTCCGACCGGGTGGGCCGCCGGCCCGTGCTGCTGGTGGGCCTGGCGGGGAGTTCGCTGTCCTACCTGCTCTTCGCGTTCGCCGGCAACTTCTGGCTGTTGCTGCTCTCCCGCCTCGTGGCCGGCGCCATGGGCGCCACCGTCAACGTGGCGCAGGCGTACCTCGCGGACATCACTACCCCCGAGACTCGCCCCCGGGCGATGGGCCTCCTTGGCGCCGCCTTCGGCTTGGGCTTCGTGATCGGGCCGGGGCTTGGCGGGGTCACGAGCACCCTCAGCGACCACGCGCCCGGGCTCGTGGCCTCGGCGCTCACAGCGGTCAATTTCGTGCTGGCCTGGTGGTGGCTGCCCGAGTCGCGCCATGGCACGGCGGCACCGGCGGAAACCGCCCCGTTCGCCTGGCAGCACTTCGCGGGGCCGTTCGCCGCCACGGCGTGCACCACGGTGGCCTACACGGTGCTCTACGTGATCTTCCCGCTCGAGGTGGAGCGCACCCTGGGGTACACGCGGCACCAGTCGTCGTACCTCTTCGTGCTGCTCGGCCTCGTGGCGGTGGTGGTGCAGGGCGGGCTCATCGGCAAGCTGGTGCCGCGCTTCGGCGAGCGGCGGCTCATCCGCGCCGGGAGCCTGCTCATGGGCGTGGGACTGCTCTGCCTCCCGCTCGCCTTCCGGGGGGGCGGGAGCACGGCCGGCCTGGTGCTCCTCTACACCGGGTTGCTGGTGACGGCCACCGGCTCGTCCATGGTGGGGCCGAGCGCCGCGACGCTCACCAGCCGCCTTGCCGCCGAGGCGGAGCAGGGGCGGGCGCTCGGGATGCTGCAGAGCGTGGGCGCCATGGCGCGGATCGGCGGGCCGATCGTGGCGGGGGCGGTGGCGGCGGGGTTCGGGTCGTGGGTCGCGTTCGCCGTCGCGTCGGCGACGGCCGGGATCGCAGGGATCGTGGGCCTGGCCGGCACCGACTGAACAACCTTCCTCATCGAAAGCGCGGCCCTTGGGCCGCGCCCCAGCTCCCTGCTCAACGCGGCCTGAGCCCCACCCGGTCCCAGCGGATGGCCGAGAGCGCGGGGAAGCGCCCCCCCTCCGCCGGGTCGTAGCTGTAGTAGATGACGAGCGGCGTCCCCCGCACGCTGGCGCGCGGCAGGAAGCCCCAGTAGCGGCCGTCGTAGGAATCGTCCCGGTTGTCCCCCATCATGAAATACTGGCCGGGCGGGACCACCAGGGGACCCCACTCATGCAGGTCGGGGGCGTAGCCGGTGGTGTCGCCCACGACGTAGCGGAGCTGCCACGACCGCATCTTGAGGCGATAGTCGGGGCTCTCGCTCTTCGCGCCGTCGCGCCGCAGGGCATACGGCTCCGACACCAGCAGCCCGTCGCGGTAGAGCTCCCCGCCGTGCATGGCCAGCGTGTCCCCGGGCAGGCCGATCAGCCGCTTCACCACCTTCCGCCCCTCCTCCTCCACCGAGTCGAACACCAGCACCTCCCCGCGCACCGGCTCCCGGAGCGCGGGGAGGCGGATGCCGAGCAGCGGGATCTCGGGGCCGAAGACGGCCTTGTTGACGAAGAGGTGGTCCCCGACGAGCAGGGTGTTCTCCATGCTCGGCGTGGGGATGCGGTAGGCCTCGACCAGGAAGGTGCGGAGGACCAGCCACAGCAGGATGGCGATGAGGAGGAACCTGGCCCACTCCCGGAACACCTCCTGGAAGGTCGGGGAGTGGTCCGGGGCGTCGGTCATCGCGGGATGGTGAAGATCCGGTTCCAGCGCGTGGCGGTGAGGAACGGCAGGGGGCGCCAGCTGGCCTTGTCCCAGCTGTAGTAGATGATGAGCGGGCTGCCCGTGACGTTGCGGCGGGGGAGGAAGCCCCAGTAGCGGCCGTCCCACGAATCATCCCGGTTGTCGCCCATGACGAAGAGCGAGTCCGGGGGGACCACCAGGGGGCCCCAGTTGTTGCGGTCGGGGTTGTAGGTCTCGCGGTCGCGGCCCACCAGGCGGCCGGCGGTCCAGTCCCGGATGCGCGAGCGGTTCTGGTCGGGGTCGCTGGGCCGGTCGTAGTGGGCCCACGGCTCCTCGACGACCTGGCCATTCCGGTACAGCACCCGCTCCCGCATCTCCAGCGTGTCGCCGGGCGTGCCCGCCACCCGCTTCACGACGTCGAGCCCCGCCTGCTCCACCGAGTTGAACACCACGATGTCGGCGTGCCGCGGGTCCCGGAAGCCGGGAATGCGCCAGCCCACGAGCGGGACGTTGATCCCGTACGTGGGCCGGGCCACGAACAGCACGTCGCCCACGAGGAAGGTGGGCACCATCGAGGGGGACGGGATGTAGAACGCCCCCACCACGAACGCCCGCAGGAAGAGCCACGCCACCACCGCGATGGCGATGCTCTTGATCCACTCCTTGAGGCCCCCGCCCTTCTCCGCCGCGCCGTCGGCCACCCGTCAGTCCACCCAGTCGGCGATGAAGATGTTGGTCTCGCCGACTTCCTTCTGGTTCCGGTTCGAGGCCCACAGGAGCTTCTTGCCGTCGGGGCTGAACATCGGGAACGAGTCGAAGTCGTTGTGGGTGGTGATCTTCTCGAGCCCCGTGCCGTCGGGGTTGATCAGGTACAGGTCGAAGTTGCCGCTCCGCGGGTGCTCGTAGTTGGACGAGAAGATGATCTTCCTGCCGTCGGGCGTGAAGATCGGCGCGAAGTTGGCGCCGCCCAGGTTGGTGATCTGCCGGGCGTTGGAGCCGTCGGCGTTGGCCACCCACACCTCCACCTTCGACGGGCGCACCATGCGGTCGCGCAGCAGGCCGAGGTAGTCGGCCGTGTCCGCCGCGGTCTTGGGATAGCCGGCGCGCCAGACGATCTGCTTGCCGTCCGGCGAGAACCAGGCGCCGCCGTCGTAGCCCACCCGGTGGGTGAGGCGCTTGAGGCCGGTGCCGTCCACGTGCATGGTGTAGAGCTCGATGTCGCCGTCCATCGTGCTCGTGAAGATCAGCGTCTTGCCGTCGGGCGACAGCGTGGTCTCGGCGTTGTACCAGCCGTTCTTCGTCAGCTGCCTGAGGTCCGAGCCGTCGAGCTTCGAGGTGTAGATCTCGAGGTGGCCGAGCGGCCAGACGTAGCCGTGGGACTTGTCCGGCGGCGTGGGGCAGGCCGTGTCGTGCGCGAAGGTGGAACTGTAGAGCACCCGGGTGTCGTTCTGGATGAACGCCCCGCAGGTGGTCCGGCCCTGCCCATTGGACACGCGACGCTTGTTGGAGCCGTCGAGGTTCATGGTGTACTGCTGGTCGCAGCCGGCATCCACCTTCTGCTGCCATTGGTAGATGATCTTCTTCCCGTCCTGGGAGAAGTAGGCCTCGGCGTTGTTGCCGCCGAAGGTCAGCTGCCGGATGTTGCGGAGGTGCCGTTCGTCCGGCTCGGGCGGGACGTAGGTGGTCGAGGCGCCGCTCGCCGCGCCGCCGGCGCAGGCCAGGAGGGCGGGGAGGGCCAGGATCGCGGTCGGAAGGAATGGGGTGCGCATAGGGCTCCAAAACTAATCGGCGAGACTCGGGAAAGGCATGGCGGGGCGGCGTTCCAGCCCGGGAACGCCGCCCCGCCCCGACGGCGGCCTACAACCCGGCCAGGGCGGCCAGCACCTCGGCGGCGTGGCCCTTCGGCTTCACCTTCTCGAACACCTTCACGATCTTGCCGTCCGCCCCGATCAGGAACGTCGTCCGCAGGATCCCGAAGTACTTCCGGCCGTACATGCTCTTCTCCCCCCACACGCCATACGCCTCCGCCACCGCATGGTCCACGTCGGCCAGCAGCGGGAAGGGGAGCTTGTACTTGGCCCTGAACTTGTCGTGCGCGGTGACCGGGTCGGGGGAGACGCCGAGGACCACGGCGCCGGCCTTCCGGACGGCCTTCCAGTGATCGCGGAACTCGCAGGCCTCGGTGGTGCAGCCGCTGGTGTCGTCCTTGGGATAGAAGTACAGGACCACGGGCTTCCCCTTGAGGTCCTTGAGGCCGATGGTCTCGCCGCCGGAGGCGGGAAGCTTGAACGCGGGGGCCTTGGCGCCGGGCTTGAGCACGGGGGAGTCCGTTGAGTGAGGCGGGGGAAGAAAACACACCGCCCCGGCACCTGTGAAGGGCCGGGGCGGTGGGACCCGCGTCCGCCGTGGAGCTTAGTGGCGGGCGAGGGACGCGGGCGTGGCACCCTTGGCCAGCGCCTTGCTGATGATGGCCTGGATGTTCGCCGGCGGGGCCGGGAACCCGTACTGTGACCGCAGCGCCTGGATCGTGGCTGCCAGGACCTTCTGCGTCAGGAACGGGTTGTGGGAGCCGCGACTGGCATCCGGGTGGTGCGAGAGGTGCGCCCCGAAGAGCTGGGCATTGAAGCGCGCCCCCTCACCGACGGTGATGAGGTTGTCGTTGCTGACGAACTCCGTGGTGGGCACCTGCGCCAGGTAGCCACCGTCGGTGCCGAAGTCGAGGACTTCATCGCCGTCGGTGTCGAGCCAGATCTGGTCCACCAGGGCTTCCATGACCGTGTTGCTCGCGTCCAGGGCCGTCGCGGCCGCGGTGGCGCTGTTGTGGCAGCCCGAGCTGACGCACGACGACCAGTTCCGCTCGGTGGTCGTGTACGCGCAGGCGTTGCTGTACCCGTCCAGCGGCTCGCCGGTGGCCGGATCGATGCACGGGATCGGGCGGAAATTGTGGCCCACCGACTGCAGCTGGAAGTTGCCCGTGGAATCGGTGATCGTGATCCGCGTGACGTGGCAGCCGGCGCACAGGCGCGGGTTGGCGGTCGCGTCGCCGTGGGTGGACGGCGCCGGGGTGGTATCGAAGCCCGCCGGCCACCAGCCGGCCGTGCCGAGGAGCACCGGCCCCTGCGGCCCGTGCGAACTCGAATTGGCCGAGGTGAGCTCGAAGCGACGGCTGTGACACTTCATGCACAGGTTGTTCTCGAGCGACGGATCGTCGATCGGGAAGCGGAGCTGCCCGGCATTCGAGGAGCCGTGCGGGTCGTGGCAGACCGCGCAGGTGGTGCCCAGCGCGTTCTGCGCGGTCACGACGTCGTTCCGCTCGGTGTAATTGTCCGTCACGCCCCAGGCGCGCAGCGCGCCGCGGCCTTCATGGCAGGGCTGGCAGCTCGCGTTGGTGATCGCGCCCGAATAGAACTCGGAGTGCCGCGAGGCCTGCCACTGCTCGGTGTACGGGTGGTGCGTGCCGGCGTGGCACTCCGCGCAGGTGCCGTCCGCCAGCGAGGCAGTGTCGGCGCGGATGCTGGCGAGCGGGGGCGCGCTGGCGTCCGGCGTCGACACGTGGTCGAAGCCCGGGCCGTGGCAGCTCTCGCACTGCACGTCGTGGTACACCGTGTCCTGCACCAGGTTGTAGCCGGCGGCGCTGTCCACCGCGTTGCCGAGCTCGCTCACCGTGTGGCAACCCACGCAGTAGGAGGCGGCGTGCCCGGAGTTCTGCAGGGTGTTCCACGCGTCCGCATGGCCGTGCTGCGACCAGTCGGCCTGGTGGTCCACGTGGCAGTTGCCGCAGGTGGTCTGGCCATCCTCGGCCGCGTAATAGCCCAGGAAACCATTGACGGTGTCGGGGGGAGCATTGAAGCGGGGCGGGTCGACGAAGACCGTCTTGGTCTCGGTCTCGGTCGAACACGCCCCAAGCCACGCCGAGACGACGAGCACCGCCGCCGCGAGGGCCCGGGACAGGACAGAAGAGGAACGCATAGCCACCTGACAGAGAGGGGTGAGACCACGGACTCCCCGGATAGCTGGGTCCGTACAACTACGTATATCGCCACCCGGTGATTAAGGGACCGCCATAGCTGTATGAAGGATTCGCAAATGCGCCGCGGTGTAGGATGGACACCGACAGGCGCCGACATGCGGCCGCTCTCGGGGCCCCGAAACGGGCACCACCCCGGGAACGAGGTCCCCAGGGTGGTGCCGTACCCCGCCTGCGCGGTGGCCTAGTGGCGCGCCAGGTTCGCGGGGGTGGTGCCCTTCGCCAGCGCCTTGCTGATGATGGCCTGGACGCTGGCCGGCGGGGCCGGCAGCCCGTACTGGGTCTGCAGCGCCTGCAGGCTCGCCGCCAGGGCCCGCTGGGCCAGGAACGGGTTGTGGGCGCCGAAGCTGTTGTCGGGGTGGCTCGTGAGCCCCTCGCCGAACAGCCAGGCGTTGAACCGCGCGCCCTCGGCCACCGTGATCAGGTTGTCGTTGTTCACGAACTCGGTGGTGGGCACCTGCGCCAGGTAGCCGCCGTCCACACCGAAGTTGACCGCGTTGTTGTCGTTGACGTCGGTCCAGATCTGGTCCACGAGCGTCTTGAGCACCGTCCGGCTGGCATCGAGTGCCTGGGCCGCCGAGGTAGCGCTGGCGTGGCAGCCGGCGCTCACGCAGGAGCTCCAGTTCCGCTCCACGGTGGTGTACGCGCAGGCGTTGCTCGAGCCCGGCAGCGGCTCCCCGCTGGCGGGGTCGATGCACGGGATCGGGCGGAAGTTGTGGCCCACCGACTGCAGCTGGAAGTTGCCCGTCGAGTCGGTGATCGTGATGCGGGTGACGTGGCAGCCGGCGCACAGGCGCGGGTTGGCCGTCGGGTCGCCGTGGGTGGACGGCGCGGGCGTGGTGTCGTAGCCCGGGGGGAACCAGCCGGCCGTGCCGAGGAGCACCGGGCCCTGCGGGCCGTGCGGCGAGGAGTTGGAGCTGGTGAGCTCGAACCGCCGCGCGTGGCACTTCATGCAGAGGTTGCCTTCGATCGACGGATCGTCGATCGCGAAGCGCAGCTGGCCGGCGTTCTGCGAGCCGTGCGGGTCGTGGCAGACCGCGCAGGTGGTCCCGAGCGCGTTGAGCGTGTCGACGACGTCGTTGCGCTCGGTGTAGTTGTCCGTCACGCCCCAGGCGCGCAGCGCGCCGCGGCCTTCATGGCACGGCTGGCAGCTCGCGTTCGTCGCCGCGTGCGAGCTGGACAGGCTGTGACGGGACGACCGCCACTGCTCGGTGTACGGGTGGTGCGTGCCGGCGTGGCACTCCGCGCAGGTCCCGTCCGCCAGCGAGGCCGTGTCGGCCCGCAGGCTGGCGAGCGGCGGGGCGCTGGCATCCGGCGTCGACACGTGGTCGAAGCCCGGGCCGTGGCAGCTCTCGCACTGCACGTCGTAGTACACCGTGTCCTGGACCAGGTTGTAGCCCGCGGCGCTGTCCACCGCGTTGCCGAGGTTGCTCACCGTGTGGCAGCCGGTGCAGTACGAGGCGGCGTGCCCCGAGTTCTGCAGCGTGGCCCACGCGTCGGCGTGCCCGTGCTGCGACCAGTCGGCCTGGTGATCCACGTGGCAGTTGCCGCAGGTGGTCTGGCCGGTGCTCGCGTTGTAATAGCCGAGGAAGCCGTTGGTGGTGTCCGGCGGATCGTTGAAGAGGGGCTTCTCGACAATGACCGTCTTGGTCTCGGTGTCGGTGCAGGCCCCCAGCGTCACGGCGGCCACGATGGCACCGACCGAGAGCGCGCGGGACAGAACGGAAGAGAAACGCATAGCGACCTGGCAGAGAGAGTGTGACCCCGCTTCGACATCCATGCGCAGGAGCGGTTCGGCCCGTTCACCCGCGCTCAATACGGAAGATCCCGATGGGTCCCTCCGTACAACTACGTAAACTCGAACTCCTAGATGAAGCTGCGTCTTTGACAGGATGAAGAGATGATAAAGAAACCTACGAAAAGCATGAACGGCCCCTCCGTGGGGCCGTTTTCATGCACGCCGAGCCCGGATGTTCAAGGTTCCAGGACTGCGGGGCCGAGAATCGGTCGCCGAACCCGCAGCACCGGCGCCTCGCCCCGGCGGCGAAGGTCCCGGTCCAGGTAGTTCCAGGTCCCGAACCCATCCTCCGATCCCGGCTCGAGCAGGACGGCGGCCAGCACCCCCAGCCGCTGGTCGGTGTCCACGTAATACCAGCCAGCTCCAAGCTCCGCGGCCCGCGCCTGCCAGCGGCCGTAGACCTCCACCGTCCGGTGCCCCTCGAAGACGAACGGCGCCACCGTGACCGAGTCCACCAGGAATCCCTCCACCTCCCCCTGCCAGGGACGCGCCAGGCGCGCCACCACCACGCCCGCGGTCCGGAGCAGCGCCACCAGGTCCCCCCGGGACGGGGGGAGGAGGTACGCCGCGGGCCGCGCCACCTGCAGCGACGGCTGGAAGCGGTCGAAGACGGGCATCGTGATGGTCCGAAAGACCCCGGTGCGCTTGCGGCGCGCATAGCTCCCGGCGCCGTTGCCGTCGTCCTCGGTGAGCTCGGCGATGACCGGCTCGCGGTGCGGCGGCGCGTACGCCGAGCGCAGGCTCACCGAGTCCGGCCGCCACCGCGCCGAGGTGGCCACCACCCGCTTGAGGGTGGCCCGCTCCTCCGCCGCCAGCGAGAGGATCTCCCGCAGGAACAGGTACGTGCTCCGGATCCGGGTGGGGAACGGGTCGTTGCTGTAGCCCTCGCTCAGGATGGAGACCCGGCCGCGGATGCCGTGGTTGTTGGTGCCGAAGCGGGGCCGCGCGTCGTAGGTCTCCCAGCCCTGGATGAGGCTGTCGGGCTGCTGGTTGCGGAAGTTGCCGTACGGATAGGTCTTCACCCCGTGCCGGCGCTCGAGGCGCTGCTGCACCGTGGGGAGGAAGTGGTCCCGGGTGTAGTCGTTGGCGGGCGGGCTGTTGGGATTGAGGCCCGGCGACCAGGTGAGCGCGTAGCCGTGGTAGCTGCCGTTGGTGGTGTGCAGGTCAATGAAGACGTCCGGCTGCCAGGCGTCGATGAACGCGAGCGAGGCGCGGGTCTCCGGCGCCTCCTGCTTCACGTAGTCGCGGTTCAGGTTGAGCCCCTGGCCGTTGACGCTCTGCGCCACGATGGCGGGGCCGTTCTGCCCCGGCCGGGTGCGCTCGCCCGGCCCCAGGCGCTCGTTGCCATCGGTGTTGTAGATGGGGACCACCAGCACGATCACGCTGTCGAGCAGCGGCCTGAGGCTCCCGAGCGTCAGCTCCCGCAGCAGCTGCTGCGCCGCCTCCTTCCCCTCCACCTCGCCGGAGTGGATGTTGCCCTGGATGTAGATGATGGGCTTGCCGCTGCGCTGCGCGTCGCCGGGGTTGTCCACCATGGGGCGCGCCGCGAGGACGTACGGGATGCGCCGCCCCTCCGGGCTGGTGCCGAGCGTCCCCACGCGGATGCCGCTCGGCAGCGCGGCCAGCGAGTCGAGGAAGCCGAGCACGTCGGCGTAGGAGGAGGTCTCGGCGCCGTTGCTGCGCTCAGCGCGCGTGGTCTGGGCGGCGAGCGGCGTCGCGACGAGCGCGGCGAGGACGAGGAGGCGAGCGGGTCGGGGCATCGCGGCGTGAGGCGTGGCGGGGAGCGAGCGTGAGCCGGCGCACAGGCCCGCGCACGGGCCCGCTTCCTGCTCTTGGGCCATGTGGTGGCGCGCCCATCCGGGGCGCACCCTTCACGGCCAGGGAACGGGTAAACATATGTCGGATACGTCGTTGGGCCAGCCTCGCCGGCCCTCCTTCCCCCTCCTCGACCGCCTCGGCGAGCTCTGCACCAGCGGGCGGGACAGCGCCGCGTACCTCTGGCAGGTGCCGAATGACATGGCAGTCCGCGCGGAAATCTCGAAGAAGCTGGTCGAGATCCGGGCGGAATGTGAACAGCAGGGCCGCCGGGAAATGCAGCGCATCGTGGGCGAGCTCGAGATCGCCCTGGCGGCGAGCCCGAGCCCGCAGCAGGTGGAGATCCTCCAGGACGGCTTCGACCGCCTCACCAAGCTCTGGAGCGCGGCCAAGTCGGGGCTGCTCTAGCGGGCTGTGAAGCTGACGGAACGCGCCCGGGCCGGCCCGGGGGCGGCCAGGGGCGGGGACCACGGCGGTCCCCGCCCCTGCGTCGTCCCGGCCGCACCGTTTGTTCACCCTGGCCCCCGCCCGGCCCTAACTGTGGCATACGTGACACACCGCCAGGGATTCTCACCGCATTGACAACCGCCGAATTAAGCGGACTATAGGGATAGTCCTCTACCCTAGCAGACTCCATGTCCAGCCCCGCCCCGCGGCGCCCCCTTCGGGGGGTGGCTGCCCGTGTGTGCCGCGCCCTCGGCGCGCTCCTCGCCGCCACCTCCCTCGCCACCTGCGGCGAGCCCACGAGCCCGGTGAAGCCGGGCTTCGGCGCGGTGAGCGTCCGGCCCTTCTTCGACGCCAACGCGCGCGTGGTGCCGCTCACGCTGGACAACATCCGGGTCATCGTGGTCCGGCCCACCACCGACACGGTGGCCGACCTGCGCCGCTCCTTCAGCGTCAGCAACCAGCAGCTCCAGCTCAACATCCCGGTGGCGCTCACCGGCGCCAGCGAGAGCTTCGACGTCACCCTCGAGCTCTACGCCGGCACCACGCTGCTCTTCCGCGGCACCAGCAGCGTCAGCGTCAGCGCAGGTCCCCCCTCCGGCACGCCGAACAGCGTGCCGGTGGCATATCAGGGCCCCGGCACCAACATCGCCAGCGTCCTCATCGGCCCGCGGGACACCACGGTGACGCTCGGCGCCACGTTCCCCTTCGGCATCACCGCCACCGACAGCAACGCCGCCGGCGTCACCCAGTTCTACGTCTCGTGGGTTGCGTCCGCCGGCAGCGTGGACGGCGCCGGCGGCTTCACGGCGCCCACCACCCGCGACACCGTCCAGGTCGTCGCCACCACGCCCACCGGCATCGCCGACACCACGAACGTCTTCGTGGTGGCGCCGCCGAGCGTCCTGCTCAAGACCAGCGGCGACGGGCAGACCGGCACGGTGGGCGGGCGGCTGGCGCAGCCGCTCGCGGTGCAGGTGAACGGCAGCGACGGGCTCGCGGTGCCCGGCGTCGCCGTGACCTTCGCGGCGGTCAGCGGCGGCGGCAGCGTGGACAGCGCCACCGCCACTACCGACGCGCAGGGCATCGCGCGCACCGGCGTCACCCTCGGTCCCACGGCCGGCGCGCAGAGCTTCAGCGCCAGCGCCCCCGGCCTCGCGGCGGTGACGTTCACCGCCACCGCCTCCGGCATCGCCCCCGCGGCCGTGACGCTCGCGGCCGGCAGCCAGCACACCTGCGAGATCCGCGGCGGCACCACCCTCTGCTGGGGCGACAACACCGCCGGCCAGCTCGGTGACGGCACCACCACCACCCGCCTCGTCCCCACCGCGATCACCGGCAGCTTCACGTCCCTCGCCCTCGGCGCGGACCACAGCTGCGCGCTCACGGCCGCGGGGAACGCCTTCTGCTGGGGCAACAACAGCGCCGGCGAACTCGGCACCGGCAACCTCACGCCGAGCCCGGCGCCGGTGGCGGTGAGCGGGGGGCAGACCTTCGTGCAGCTGGTGGCGGGCAGCGACTTCACCTGCGGCCTCACCGCCGCCGGCCAGGCCTTCTGCTGGGGCGAGGGCGCCCAGGGCCAGGTGGGTGACGGCGGCAGCACGGCCCGCACCGTCCCGACCGCGGTGGCCGGCGGCCACGTCTTCGCCACGCTCGGCGCCGGCGCCTCCCACGCCTGCGGCATCGCCACCGACGGCGCGGCCTGGTGCTGGGGCTTCAACTTCGACGGCCAGCTCGGCAACGGCGGCTTCGCCACGGCGAGCACGCCGAGCGCGGTGAACGGCGGCCTCACCTTCACCAGTATCGACGGCGCGTTCGGCTCCACCTGCGCGGTGGCCACCGGCGGCGCCGGCTACTGCTGGGGCAACAACTTCGGCACCCAGCTCACCACCCCCACCCCGACCGCCGGCGGCTTCACGTACACGGCCCTGGTGATGGGCAACTTCCACGTCTGCGGCCTGACGAGCGGCGGCTGGCGCTGCGCCGGCGACAACGCCGTGGGCCAGCTCGGCGACGGCACCGCGCCCACCGACCAGGTGGTCCCCGTGCTGCCGGCCGGCGGCTTCACCTACACCGCGCTCGCGGCGGGCGGCGCCCACACCTGCGGCCGCACCACCACCAACACCACGCGCTGCTGGGGCCAGAACGCGGCCGGCCAGCTCGGTGACGGCAGCACCACCGGCGCCATCACCCCGATCCTGAGCGTGGGCCCGGCCACCCAGGTGGCCGTCAACGCGGGCAACGGCCAGAGCGCCACCGTGAGCACCGCGGTGGCGGTCAACCCGTCCGTGCTGGTCCGGGACGCGGCCAGCCAGCCCGTGCCGGGCGTGGCGGTGACCTTCGCGGTGACGGCGGGCGGCGGCAGCCTCACCGGCGCCACCACCCTCACCGACGCCGCGGGCCTCGCCACCGTCGGCAGCTGGACGCTCGGCGCCAATCCCGGCACCAACACCCTGGCCGCCACGGTGGCGGGCGCCGGCGTGGCCGGCAACCCCGTCAGCTTCACGGCCACCGGCACCGCCGTGAGCCCCTTCAACACCTGGACCGGCGCCGTGGATACGGCCTGGGCCACGGCCGGCAACTGGAGCAAGGGCACCGTCCCCACGAGCAGCGACGACGTGGTGATCCCGAGCGGCACGCCCCGCGCGCCATACATCACCGGCTTCGCCGGCAACACCCGGGACCTCACCGTGGCGGCGGGCGCCGTGCTCACGGCGCAGGCCCCGCTCAACGTCAACGGCAGCGCCGACATCGCCGGCAGCGTGACGGGCAACGTCTCCGGCGTGACCCTCCTCGGCACCGGCACCGTGCGCGGCACCCTGGTGGGCACCTTCTTCCTGGTGACCGTCAACGGCACCTACACCCTGAACGGGCGCCTGCGCGCGTCCGGCATCACCATCAACGGGCGCCTGACACTGGCCGGCCACACCGCCGAGGTCGGCTCCAGCACGGGCGACGACTTCCAGACCGCCAATCTCGGCGTGCTGGTGATGACCAACCCGCTCGACTCGCTCATCGTGGGCGGCGCGGGCCCCACCATCTCCTTCGACGGTGGCAGCACCGTGGGCACGCTCACCGCCGGCACCATCCTCCTCAACTCGAGCGCGGTGGCGAGCTTCACCCAGGGCAACACCTTCAACGACTCGAGCTTCGCCGCCAGCGGCACCCACAAGGTGGTGCTGGCCTCGGCCGGTACGGTGCTGATCGGCATGGACACGCCGGGCACTGGGTCGCAGTTCCAGGACCTCGACCTCACGGCGCAGACCGCGGGGCTCTCGCTCACGGCGCCGGTCACCGCCTTCGGCCGGCTCATCTCCACGCCGAGCGGCGCGGCCCCGGCCATCAACGGCACCAACCGCCTTCTGACCGTCACGGGCGGCGCCCAGGTCACCGGCCTCACGCTCACCAACACCCGCGTGGCGCTGTCCGGCGCCAGCATCACGTTCGACAACGCGCTCTTCCAGAGCATGAACACCGCCGCCACCCAGCTCACCGTGAGCGGGACGGGCGGGACGGTGTCGCTCACCAACACCTTCTTCGGGACCACCCCGGCGTCGGGCTTCTACCTGGCGGCGGTGGACACCGACGGCGCCACCGGTGGCCAGCTCACCGTGGACCTGGTGAACCCGAGCCCCTCCACGCCCGGCAGCTTCACGACGGTGACGGGCGGGGCCGTGATCAACTGGCCGGCCGGCACGCCGGTCAAGACGTGGACCGGCGCCATCAGCACCGCCTGGACCACCGCCGGCAACTGGAGCCCCGCCGCGGTGCCCACCAGCACCGACGACGTCCTGATCCCCAACGGCCCGAGCCTCATGCCGGTGCTCGGCACCTCGACCAGCATCCAGAGCCTGACGCTCCAGAACAACGCGTCGCTCACGCTGATCAACGTCATGACGCTCACGCTGACCGGCGACCTCGACGACGCCGGCAACCTCACGAGCGGCGGCGGCAGCCAGACGATCGACCTCGCGGGCACGGGGCGGACGTTCCGGAGCACCAACATCCCGAACCCGATCACCGTGAACGTGACCGGCAGCTACACGCTGGCCGGCCGGGCGGCGGTCACCGACCTCCTCATCAACGGCAGCGGCGCCCTGACCCTGGGCGGCCACACCATGGCGGTGAGCAACAACTTCAACCTCGCGGGCGGCGGCACGCTCGTCATGGCGGTCGCGCTCGACTCCCTGCGCGTCCTCGGCACTGCCAACTTCGCCGGCGCCGATCTCACCGGCCTCCTCACGGACGGCGTCCTCGAGGTGGGCGGCGCCCTGACGCAGACCGGCGCCGGCGGCGCGCTGGCCGCGAGCGGCACCCACAAGACCCGCCTGACCAGCGCCAACCCGAGCGTGTTCTTCCAGTCCCCCGGCCCGGGCGCCGGGTCGAGCCACCTGCAGGAGCTCGAGTGGGTGGGTGGCGGCACGCTCAGCCTGCAAAGCCTCACGTACGTCCTGGGCACCATGACGGTGCCGGCGGGCGGCAGCATCAACGGCGTGACCTTCACCCAGTCGCTGCACACCGGGCTCTTCGTCAACGGCGGGCCGGTCACGTTCAACAGCGCCCAGCTCTGGATCGAGCCCGCCACCGCGGTCCCCGTGGCGGTGAGCGACCTGACCTTCACCAGCGGCTCGAGCTCGCGCCTCTACATCCGCCACCCGGGCCGGCCGGCCGGCGCGCCGCTCACCCTGACGAACATCGCCTTCACCACGGTGCCGCCCTTCCCCGCCGTCTACCTCGACGTGGACGACACGGCGCCGCTCGACAACAACGCGCTCGTGGTGGACCTCTTCAACCCGACCCCGGCGGCGAGCGGCGGCCTGGTGCTCACCGCCAACGGCGCCGTGATCAACTGGCCGGCCGCCACGCCCGCCAAGACCTGGCTCGGCACCACCAGCGACTGGCACACCACCACCAACTGGAGCCCCGCCGGCCTCCCCACGGCCAGTGACGACGTGGTCATCCCGGTCACCGCCAACAACCCGTTCCTCTCGGCGCCCGCGACCACCCGGAGCCTCACGATCCAGTCGGGCGCGATCGTCAACCTGAACGGCTTCGGCCTCGACGTGGCCGGCGACCTCGTGGCCCCCACCGCCACCAGCATGACGGGCGGCGGCGGCACCCTCACGCTCTCCGGCGCCACCCGCACCCTGGGCGGCACCCTGGGCGCCGTGGTCCCGGTGAGCGTGACGGGCACCTACAGCCTCACGGCCCGCACCACGATGGGCGGCCTCACCATCACCGGCAGCGGCGACGTCGCCGCCAACGGCCAGACCCTCGTGGTGGGGGGCGCCCTCAACACGGTCGGCAGCGGCACGCTGACCATGACCAACGCGCTCGACTCCGTCCTCGTCAGCGGCGCCGGCATCTTTGGCGGCGGCTTCACGGGCGGGCGGCTCACCGCGGGCTACCTCAAGCTCGGCGGCAGCTTCAACCAGACCTCGGGCACCACGAGCGGCAGCTTCGCCGCGAGCGGCACCCACCAGACCGAACTCGGCGCCGCGGCCGTCCGCGTGGCCACCTTCGCCAACCCGGGCTTCGGCACCGGCACCAGCCAGTTCAACGACCTCATCGTGAGTGGCGCCACCGGCGGCCTCACCCTGAACAGCGACGTCGCGGTCCTCGGCAAGCTCATCGCCGTGCCGCCGGGCGCCACGCCGACCCTCTCCGGCAGCAACCGCACCCTCACGGCCCGGGGCGGCACGCAGGTCACCGGCCTCATCATGGATGGCGTGGCGCTGGCGGTCGATGCCGGCGCCTCGGCCGGCACCATCCAGATGAGCGGCGTCACCTTCCAGAACATGCCGACCACGGTCACCCAGCTCGCGATCACCCACCCGGGTGCGGTGGCGAGCGTGGACCTGGCCAACATGATCTTCAACACCGTGCCGTCGAGCGGCCTCTACCTCCAGGTCACCGACGCCGACGGGCCCTCGCCCAACGTGCTCACGGTGAACCTGTTCACCACCAGCCCGGCGACCTCCGGTGGCCTGGCGCAGGCGCTCGGCGGTGCGGTGATCAACTGGCCGGGCGTGGTGCCCGCCACCCAGTGGACCGGCACCACCAGCGGCGACTGGAACACCGCCGCCAACTGGAGCACCGGCGCGGTGCCGATCGCCACCACCTCGGTGGTGATCCCGGCAGGCACCCCGAACGCGCCCACCCTGTCGGCCAATGCCTTCACCGCTGACCTCACCGTGGCGGCAGGCGTCACCGTGGACGTGGGCACGTTCACGCTGCAGGTGGCGGGGAATCTCGACGTGCAGGCGGGCGCCCAGGTCCTCGGCAGCCCCGGCCTGGTCACCATGGCAGGCGCCAACAAGTCCCTGGTCGGGTTCCTCAACAGCAGCCTGGCTGTCACCGGCAACACCTTGCTCGCCGGCAACACGGTGGTGGGGCACGATGTCACCATCGATGCTGCGCTCGACCTCGGCACCTTCCAGCTGGTGGCGAGCGGCAACTTCACGGCGCAGAACGGCGGCCTCCTGGTCATGACCCAGGGCGGCGCCACGCTCAACGTCACCGGCAACGTCCTCATCGACGGCGCCCCGACCAGCGGCTTCCTGACGGCCGGCACGCTCATCGTGGGCGGCAACTTCCTGCAGTTCGCCAACAACGCGAGCGGCAGCTTCGCGCCGAGCGGCACCCACACCACGGTGCTCCTGGGCGCCACCCCGACGGTGGCCTTCCAGTCGCCGGGCCCGAGCGGCTTCCGGCACCTCTCCACCGCCAACGCCACCACCCTGACCCTGGCCAGCGCCGTCCCGGTCAGTGGCGACATGATCATGAGCAGCGTCCCCGGCACCATCACCGGCGCCAACGTCAACCTGACGGTGGGGAACTTCTCGAGCGGCTTCCCCATCACGTTCAACAACATCCCGCTGGTGGTCACGCCCTCCGGCGCCCTCACGCCGCTCGACGACCTGACCTTCATCAACATCAACCCCACCGGCACCGCGCTCACCATCCAGGATGACGGCGCCGGCGGCCCGGTGCAGTTCACCAACCTGACCTTCAGCTACACCCCGACCGCGGGCGGCTTCTTCCTCACCGCCAGCGACGTGGACGGCGCCGCCTCGGGCGTCCTGACCATCGACATGACCAACCCGACGCCGGGCACGGCCGCCGGCCAGGTCCAGGTGCTGAACGGCGCCGTGGTCAACTGGCCCACCATCGTGCCGAGCACGCAGTGGACCGGCGCCGTGAACACCGACTGGAACACCCCGGGCAACTGGTCCTCGGGCAGCGTCCCGACGCTCGCCACTGACGTGGTGATCCCCATCGGCTCGCCGGGCAACCCGGTGGTGACGAGCAGCTGCCAGGCCAAGTCGATCGACGTCAATTCCACCAAGCTCCTCGACGTCGGCACCTTCGGGTGCACCGTGGCCGGCAACGTCACGGTGTCGGGCGGCACGGCGGGCACCGGCAGCTTCACGATCGTGGCCCCGGGCCAGGTCGAGGGCAACCTGCGCGGCATCGTGGCGCAGGCGCCGGTCACCCAGTCCGACATCAGCGCCATCATCGGGGATCTCGTCATCGACGGCGCCGGCGCGTCCTTTGCCCCGGCCGGCTTCTCGGCCGTGGTCTCGGGCAACCTCGACGTGATCAACGGCGGCCTGCTGGTGATGACCAACGCGGGCGACGCCCTCACCATCCAGGGCAACGCCACCTTCGACGGCGGCGACGAGTTGAACCAGCTCACGGCGGGCACCCTCACGCTCGTCGGCAACTTCACCCAGCTGTCGACCGGCAGCAGCAGCAGCTTCGCCACCTCGGGCACCTTCGTCACGGTGCTGGCCGGCTCGAACCCCACGGTCAGCTTCGCCACCACCGTGGCCAGCGCCTTCATGGACCTGCTGCTCCCGGGCCCGATGACCGTCACCCTGGCCAGCAACGTCCCCGTGGCCGGCACCTCCTCAGCCAGCAGGCCAGCACGCCCGCCACGATCACCTCGACCGGCGGCCCCTGGCGGCTCGATGCCCACGGCGTGGCCGTGAACCTGGTGCTCGACAATGCCCTCCTCGGCATCGGCGCCGGCGGCATCACCCAGTTCGACAACGTCAGCTTCATCAACACCCCGGCCATCGCCACCGCCCTCACGGTGACCAACCCGGGGTCGCAGGTGCCGTACACCTTCACCAACGTGAGCTTCGGCACCACGCCGACGGCCGGCGGCTTCTACCTGGCCGCCATCGACAGCGACGGCGCCATCCCCGACGCCCTCACCATCCAGATGGCCACGCCCACGCCGGGCACCCCGGGCCCCTTCGTGAGCACGGCCAACGGCGCGGTGGTCACCTGGCCGGCGGTGCCCATCACCTGGACCGGCGCCGCCGACACCGACTACAACAACCCCGCCAACTGGAGCACCGGCGCCGTCCCCACCGCGAGCGACGACGTGCTGATCCCGGCCACGGCCAACAACCCCGTCTCGGGCGGCATCAGCGTCCGCGACCTCACCGTCCAGGCCGGCGCCACGCTCTTCGCCAGCGACCACACCTACGACGTGGGCGGCGACCTCGACGTGCAGGGCCTGATCGGCGGCCCGGGCGGCTGCTGCAACGTGCAGATGACCGGCACCGGCGTCACCGCGCGCGGCAACCTCGAGGGCTTCAACCTCGACATCGCGACCGGCGCGGTGGTCACCCTGAACGGCCCGCTCAACGTCTCCGGCGGCAGCGGCGTCAACATCGCCGGCGAGCTCATCCTCGGCGGCAACGTCCTGAACGTGGGCCAGTCCTTCGTGAACACCACCGGCAACACCGGGGTGCTCACCATGACCGACCCCGCGGGCCAGGTGCAGGCCGGCATCACCACCTTCTCCGGCGGCGACGAGACCGGGCACCTGACGGCGGGCTTCCTCTTCACCCAGAGCCTCTTCCAGGGCGGCGGCACCGTGCCCACCTCGTTCGCGGCCACCAACACCCACCGGGTGATCCTCGGCGGACCCTCGTCGAGCCAGGTGGCCTTCACCGACCCCGGCCCGTCGCACTTCCAGGACCTCGAGGTGAGCGGCGTCTCCGCCTCCCTCCAGCTCCAGAGCGACATCCAGGTGGACGGCTTCCTCATCTCCGCCCCGGGCGGCGTCAACGGCCCGGTGATCAACAGCAACGTGGGCTTCCGCAGCATCACCGCGGGCTCGGCCACCCTCGACGGCAACCCCGGCTTCACCGCCGTCACCTTCGACAACGTGCGCCTGGTGATCACCGGCCTGGCCGCGCCGGTCATCAACGACGTGGTCTTCACCAACATGGACCCCAACGTCAACCAGCTCACCCTCTTCCTCGACGGCCGGCCCACGCCGTACGTCCTCGACAACCTGGACTTCCAGTCCGTGCCGGCCGGCGGCCGCTACCTCAACGTGGACGACCCCAACGGCCCGAGCCCCGACCCGCTCGTGGTGCAGGTGACCAACACCCTGCCGGCGGCCCCCGCCGGCTTCATCAATGCCACCGGTGGCGCGTCCATCATCTGGAACGGCATCCTGCCGGGCGTGTCCACCTGGACCGGCGCGGCGGACAACAACTTCGACAACGCCGCCAACTGGGACACCGGTGTGGTCCCCGACGGCAACACCAACGTGGTGATCCCGGCGACGGCCAATAACCCCGTCTCCGGCGGCATCACGGTGAAGGACCTGACCATCCAGGCCGGCGCCTCCCTCGAGGCGGGCGACCATACCTACACCATCAACGGCAACCTCGACGCCCAGGGCGTCCTCGGCTCCGGCAGCGCGTGCTGCGACGTCACCCTCACCGGCAGCAACCCCACGGTGCGGGGCAACATCCAGGGCTTCCGCCTCAACGTGCCGAACGGCACGGTGGCCACGCTGAACGGCACGCTCAGCATGGTCAACGCGCCGCTCGAGATCGCCGGCGAGCTCATCGTGGCCGGCCACACCCTGCTGGTGGACCAGAACCTCCTGGCCACCATCAACGGCACTGGCCTCCTCACCATGACCAACCCCGCCGACCAGGTGACCGCCACCCAGGCCAACTTCGGCGGCGGCGACGAGACCGGGCGCCTGACGGCCGGCGTCCTCACCCTGGGCGCCTTCCAGCAGCAGGGCCCGGTCGCCACCTCGTTCTTCGCCAGCGGCAATCACCGGACGGCCTTCGGCTACCCGGGCAGCACCGGCATCGTGAGCTTCGCCAACCCGGGCACCTCGCGCTTCCAGGACATGGACCTGACGGGGGTCGGCGGCCTGGTGCAGCTCAACAGCGACGTCACCGCGGCCGGCCAGCTCATCTCCGCCACCGGCAGCAGCCAGGGCGGCACGCTCGGCAATACCGGCGGCTTCGTCACCCTCACGGCGGGCGCCCCGAACATCACGGCCAACGTGGGCGTCACCGCGCTCGTGGTGGACGGTGTCCGGCTCGTCTTCGGCGGCGGCAGCTTCCAGGCCTTCTCGCACGTGCTGCTGCAGAACATGGACCCGAACGCCACCCAGCTCACCTTCAACAACGTGGGTGGTGCGGCGCCGTACGTATTCGACGAGGTGGCCTTCGCCACCGCGCCGAGCGCGGGGCTGTACGTGGCGCTGACGGACCTCGACGGGCCGTCGCCCAACACGCTGCAGGTGGACTTCACCAACGCCGCCCCGGCCAGCCCCGGCAGCTTCACGTCGGTGGCCAACGGCGCCATCCTCACCTGGAACGGCAGCTCGCCGAGCATCGCCACCTGGACGGGCACGGGGTCGAGCAACTGGTCCACGGCCGGCAACTGGAGCACCGGCAGCATCCCGACGGTCGCCACCAACGTGGTGATCCCCTCGGGCACCCCGTTCAGCCCGGTGCTCACCGCCCCGGCCGTGGTGAACAACATCTCCCTCGGGTCGGGCGCCACCCTCGACCTCGCCACCTTTGGTCTCGCCGTGGGCGGTGACCTCGACAACGGCGGCCTCATCACCGCCACCCCGGGCGCCGGCGGCCTCTCGCTCGCGGGGCCGGGCAACCAGCTGCGCGGCGATCTCTCCGAGGTCACCGTGGCGGTGGCCGGCAACTACACCCTCAGCGGCCGCCTCCTCGTCGGCGGCGCCAGCACCGGCGACCTCGCCGTGACCAACGGCAGCCTCACCTTCAACGGCTTCACCCTCGAGACCACCGGCCTCTTCGCCACCAGCGGCAGCGGCACCATCGTGATGCAGCAGGCGCAGGACTCGCTCATCGCGGGCGGCGGCGCCGTCTTCCAGGGCGGCGACCTCACCGGCCTCGTGACCACCGGCGCCATCGTCTCCGGCGGCGACTTCCTCCAGGGCGGCACCGCCGCGGCCCCGGCCTTCGTGGCCTCGGGCAGCAACGTGGTCCGCCTCACCGGCAGCGCGTCCAGCCTCACCACGGTCGGCAGCAACAGCACCACCATCTTCGCCAACCTCGACATCGCCACCAGCGGGCCGGTGACCATCCAGAACGCCGGCGACAACCTGAACGTGGACGGCACCGGCCAGTTCCGGGTGCTCACCCCCGTCCTGGTGGACGTGCAGCTCCCCGCCGCGAGCCTCAAGTTCGACGGCGGCACCAGCACCATCCTGAGCAGCAGCCTCACCGGCACCAACGTCACCCTGGTGGTGGGCTCCACCATCCAGGGCGGCTACAGCGTCACCACCACCACCTGGAACCAGGGCACCGCCCCGCAGATGCAGGTGCCCGCCACCCTGCCCTACCAGAACCTGACGGTGCAGGGCACCAGCATCTTCCTGCCGCCCGGCGCCTTCAACGTCCCCGGCACGCTCATGGGCATGCTGCCCAACGCCAACTCCCTGCACGTCCGCGACACCCTGGGCACGCCGACGGACCTCACGGTGGGCCAGGACCTGCAGATGTTCGCGGGGATCCTGGCGGTGGACGGCGGCAAGGTGACCATCGGGCGGGACCTGCTCCTCACCACCAACAATACCAACCGCGGCCGCCTCGGTATGCAGCTCGCGGCGGACACGGTGACGGTGGGCCGGGACGCCCTCTTCGACGGCGCCAACCAGACCGGCCTGCTCACGGCCGGCGTGCTGCAGGTGGCCGGCAACTTCACCCAGGCCGCCACGTCGGTGCCCACGAGCTTCGTGGCCTCGGGCACCCACCTCACCGAGCTGAACGCATCGGGAGCGGCATGCGGCTCCTCGCCGGCTCGTCTCGCTGCTGTCCGTGCCGTGCCGGGGGGGGGGCGCCGGCGGCGCGGCGCCGCCGCCGGCCCTGCCGGCCGCGGGGGCGGGCGGCCCGCCGGCGGGCTGCCCTCCCGGGGGGGCGGGCGCGCGCGGCGCCGGTCCGGCGCGCCGGCCGCGCCCGCCGGGGTGGCCCGTGGGCGCGCGCGCGGGCCGGCGGGTCCTCCGCGGCGCGCGTGGGCGGCCGGCTCTCCGCCCGCGGCCGCGCGGTGGGCGGCGTGCCGCGGGGCCGGGCCGCCCGTGCCCCGCCGCGGCCGGCCGCGGCTCGTGCCGCGGGGGGCGCGGGGCCTGCCCCGCGGGCCCCGGGGGCGCGGCTCCGCGGCTGGCCCCCCGGGCGGGCGCGGCCCCCCCTCCGGCGGCGCGGCTGGGCGATCACCTTCGCCCCCGGGGTCCACCTTCAGGCTGTTGGCCAACGTCCGCGCCGATCACCTGGGCGGCACGGTGCCCGTCGGCGCGGACCTGATCGCCACCACCGCGGCCATCGTGGCGCAGGGGCGGCCTCTCCAGGTGGCCAACCTGGGCGTGACTGGGCTCACGCTCGACAACGCCAGCGTGGTGGTCAACGAGCAGGGCACCATCCGGAGCCAGGTCTTCAACAACGTCACCTACCAGAACCTGCCGACCGCGGGCGCGCTGCCGCTGTCGCTCACGCTGGTGGGCGTTTCCGTCGCCGCGCGGAACGTCACCTTCACCGGGGTGAACTACCCCGTGCTGCCCATCGGCGCGGGCAACCTCTACGCCCAGCTCACCTCGAGCAACGGCTTCGGGGTGAACCTGATCATGTCCGGCTCCAACCGGATCACCGAGGGCCCGGCCACTCAGCAACCCGCCCAACGGCACCCTGGTGAGCGGCGCCCGGATTCTCTGGCAGTAACCGCCGCCGGGGCGGCACGCAGCGCGGGGCAGGGATCCAAACCCGGTTCCCTGCCCCGCCTCGTTTTCGCCACATTGCATCCATCCCCAACCCGACCCGATGATGAGCCGCCTCCTCCCCGCCCTGCTCCTCGCCGCCGCGTGCGGCTCGGCCAACACCCCCTTCAACGCCACCCCGCGGCCGCTGCCCGGCCTGCCGGCAAGCCTGACACCGCCGCACGGCGCCAACGACGGCACCGCCTGCCGGAGCCCCCTCACCGACCCGGCGGACGGGAGCCAGCTCGTGCTGGAGCGCTCCTGGCGGCGGGACGGTGCCTCTATCGGCGATTACCGTCCGGCCCCGGGGAAGTATGGGCTCCGGGATGGGGAGTTCCTGCGGGTGGACTGCGGCAGCTGGCGCCCGCTCGGCGCCGTCCCCCGCTGACGGCCCCTATAGAGGAGGCTGACAACTCGCGGCCCTCCACAGCATTCGAGGGAGGATTCTGCCGGTCCAAGTGCGCGTTTTCCCGCTCTGTTCCGCGCGGCGGCCATCTTTATATTGCATTGGTCTGCTGTCGCGTCCCAAACCGGAGAGCCTGTGATGCAAGCTGCTGCCCCTCAGGACACCCGCGAGCATTCGTCCCCAATGCCTGCCACACCCCAGCCTCAGCGCACCCTTCGGCCATCCCAGTCTCGGCCCGGATGGAGTGGGGGGGTGCCATTCTGGTCGGCGTCGCTGGGAGCGTGTTCGCCGGCCTCCCGGGCTCGTCGGCGGGGTAATCGCGGTCCCGGCCGTCCACGCCATGATCGGCTTCCTCGCCCGCAAGCACCAGCAACGCCAGCCTTGATTCCCGCCGTCTCCAGCCCGGCGCTAACGAGCGCAGGACCGCTGGCCAAGCCCAGAAATATGTGAGGCAATCATGGGCGATCGCGACCAGATCGAGAGTGCCGCACGTGCCCATTTGGGGGCGTACGACATCCTGGCCTACTTCGTCCCGGGGGCGACATTCCTTTCGGCGGTCATCGCGCTCGAGTGGCTGGCCGACAAAGGTCGGGCCTCCGCCCAGGGCCGTTGTGTCGCGCCGTCCTGCGTGCCTGCCACGCCGTTCTTCACCACGCTCAAGACCGTCTTGGCGCTCAATCCCGGCAGTTCCTGGCTCACCGACGCGTTCGTGGTGGCGTCCGTGCTCCTGGCGGCCTACGTCATCGGCCACCTCGTGGCCTCGGTGTCAGCGGTGGCCATCGACCGGATGTACATGGCCCGCGGCATCGGGTATCCGCTCCCGTTCCTGCTCGGCAAGGCCGCGCGCACCGACGACGCGGAGGACAGTAGCCACTACTACCGGGCGCTGATGTTCTGGGTCAATGGGTACCTCCTGATGCGGTATTTGGCCCTCCCCGGGGTGCTGCCGGTCAACTCACTCCTGCCAGCTCCCTTCGGGGAACACCTCCCGCGACTCACCGGGGCCGACCTCGGCGTGGCGACTTGGGCCCTCGGCAGCATCGTGGTAACCCTGATTGCAACCCGGGCCTTCACGAAGCTCCAGGCCCTCGGCCGGCCGAAGGCCGTGATGCCACTGGATCCAGCCAACCGCCTGCTGCGCCTGGTTCGGTTGATCCTCGCGGCCCTGGCTTTTCCGTCCCGCGCGGTCACGGTCCTGATCCGGAGCACCACCGGAACCCACCGTCAGGTCGATGCGGAAACGACCAAGGCATTCACCCGCCGCCTGCGGGAGCAGCTCGGCATTCCCGATGGCGCCGCCGATGAGCACCTGTACCAATGCTCCGCCGCGTATTGGTATGCCCTGATCGCCGTCCGCCGCGGTGATCCCATGGCACTCTCGCCGCTGGAAAACTGGATGCGGCTGTACAGCTTTGCCAGAAACCTCGCAGCGGCGTTCTACCTCGCCTTCCTCTACGGCATTTTCTGGTGGCGCGCCCAGGGAGCGGCACTCAGCGCCACGAGTGAAGCCGATCGGGCCGCGCTGCAGGTCCTGCCCCTGGTCGCCTTCACCGTCGCCTTCCTCCTCCTGCAGCGGTACCACTACCTCTATACCGACTACTACACGAAGCACCTCATTCGCTCGTACGCCTTCCCTCCCTCCACGGACCGTACTACGTCCCTCGCAGGGATCGGTCCCTGAGGACGTCACCCGCTTCGGGCCAGAAGCACTGGCGGGGCGAATGGGCATCGACCGCCCAAAGACACGGAGGGCCGCCTGAGGGCGGCCCGAGCAAGGCCGGTTGCCCACCCCGTAGGTGGATCGGTCCTGCACGGACCAGTGTAGTAAATCACCCGAGGATTGCAACTCCTAAGTCCAAGTGATGCCTCGGCTTGGGCTACCCCTCCGAAGCCGCCCTTCCGCACCTGCCCGAATCACTCCATTCTCCAGAGGATGCCCCTCACCCCCGCCGAAGCCGCCCCCGCCTCCGGGCCCTTGCCGAGCGCGGGCCGGGAACACCGCCAACGAACGGGCGGCGTTCCAGTCCTGGTTCCTCGACTTCTGCGACGCCCTGGGCGTGGACAAGCCGGTGCCTCCCACCGACGACCACCGCTTCGAGCTCGCCGTCCAGGTGGTGGACCGCGACGGCTCGCTCGCCACCAACTACATCGACTTCTGGAAGGCCGGCCACGTCGCCCTCGAGGCCAAGGCCTCCCGCAGAGGCGAGGCCGAGAGCCCCCGCCACCGCCAGGGGCGACCTCTTCGCGAGAAGGCCTTCGGCCAGGTCCGCAACTACGTCGCGCATGTTTCCGGTACGCCGCCGCCCTATCTGGTCGTGGTGGATGTCCCCTCCACCCTTATTGTGTGGGACCGCTGGAGCGGCCAGTACGGCGACTTCGGCGCCGGGCGGCGCATCGGCCTCGCCAAGCTGCACGAGCGTCCCGACGACATCACCCTCCTCCAGGACATCCTGAGCGACCCCGCCCGACGGGACCCGCGCGGAAAGGCGCAGGTGGTGACGCGCGACATTGCAGGCAAGCTGGCGGAGCTCGCCGCCACCTTCGAGGACCGGGGGCTCGACGCCGAGCGCGTCGCCCGCTTCCTCATGCGCTGCGTCTTTTGCTTCTTCGCCGAGGACGTGGGGCTCCTCCCGAAGGACCTCTTCAAGCGCACCCTCGAGACCGCCCGCCAGGCCGGCACCCCCGCCCACGTGGCCACGGTGCTCACCAACCTCTGGAAGACCATGGACACCGGCGGCATGTTCGGCGCCGAGCTGCTGCACCGCTTCAATGGCCACTTCTTCCAGACCGTCGAGGCCCTCCCCCTCGGCGCTGACGACGTGAAGCTCCTCATCGAGGCCGCCACCTTCGACTGGTCCCAGGTGGAACCCTCGATCTTCGGCACCCTGCTGGTGCGCGCCCTCGATCCCGAGGAGCGCCACCGCCTCGGCGCCGAGTACACCCCGCGCGAGTACATCGAGCGGCTCGTGGAGCCCACCGTGGTGGAGCCCATCCGCGAGCGCTGGACGGCGGTGCAAGGGACGGTGGTGGCCATCGAGAAGGCCGCCGCCGAGAAGGCCGCGAAGACCGAGAAGCCCACGGCCGACCCGCTCAGCAAGAAGGAACGCGACCAGGCCATCAAGCTCCTGCTCGACTTTCACGGCTGGCTCCGGAGCCTCCGCTTCCTGGACCCCGCCTGCGGCAGCGGCAACTTCCTCTATGTGACCATGGCCGCGGTCAAGCGCATCGAGCTCGAGGTCCTGAACGAGCTGGCGCGCATCTCCCACGGCCAGACGGGCCTGGTGCTGGAGGAGGTGCATCCCCGCCAGTTCCATGGGATCGAGATCAAGCCGTGGGCGCGGGAGATCGCCGAACTCACGTTGTGGATCGGCTACCACCAGTTCTGGCGCGCCACCCACGGTGGCCGCACCCCGCCCGACCCGATCCTCGAGGACACCGGGACCATCGAGTGCCGGGATGCGGTGCTGGCGTGGGACAAGATCGTGCACCGGCCGGAGAAGGACCGGCCAGACCCGACCCCGCGCATCCCGCATACGGTGACGGGGGAGCTGGTGCCGGATCCGAAGGCGAAGCTGCCGTACTACGAGTACGTGGGGGCGCGGCAGGCGGAGTGGCCAGAAGCGGAGTTCATTATTGGGAATCCGCCGTATATGGGTCAAGGACGGCAGCGCGACGTATTTGGGGACGGATACGTCGAGGCGCTGCGGGCTTCGTACCAAGAAGTTCCCGATACGGCCGACCTCGTGACGTTCTGGTGGTTTCGGGCAGCCGAGGAGGTTGCCTTGGGGCGGACCACACGAGCCGGACTGATCACCACAAAGGGCTTGGCGCAGGGACAGAACCGGACCGTCGTCGCTCATGCCGCTGAGCGGGATGCCCGGGTGATGTGGGCGGTTGCCAACCATCCTTGGGTCGACAGTGCTGACGGCGCGGATGTTCGCGTCGCATTGACAGTTATCGCGCGAGCACCGGCAAAGGCAATTGCAGCTGAAGTGAACGACGAGGGTAAGATCATCGCCACCAGGACAGTTGCCGCACTGAACTCGGATCTATCGGCCACTGTAGATGTACCCCGCGCAGCCAGCCAGCAACTTCGCGCGAACGAAGGTATTGCTTCGGATGGCGTGAAGCTGCACGGCAAAGGCTTCATCTTGGAGGCCGAGGAGGCGAAAGCCATCATCGCGGCCGACAAGCGCAACGCCCTAATCGTGCGACCCTACCTTAATGGGCGTGATGTTGCTCAACGCTCGCGGGGCTTGTACGTGATTGACTTCGGCTTGATGACCAAAGAAGACGCGCGCACGTACCCAATCGTCTTTCAACTCGTGGCGGATCGGGTGAAGCCCTCGCGTGATGCCAACAAGCGTGCGGCTTACAGGGGACTACTGGTGGCGTTTTGGAGAGCCTCGGCGGGATCTGCGGGACGCTGTGCGCGGACTGGGCAGGTACATCATCACGGTCGATACAGCGAGGCATCGAGTCTTCTCCTTCCGCCCATCCAACACCGTTTGTGACGACAAGCTCGTCTGCATCGCCTCAGACAGCTCTTTCGTTCTCGGAGTGCTTTCCTCGTCGATCCACGTGGCGTATTCCGACGCCGCGGGTGCGCGGTTGGGAGTTGGCAATGACCCGGTCTATGTAAAGACGCTCTGCTTTGATTCCTACCCGTTCCCAAGCCAGGACGCTGCCACGCAGGCGGTCGCCGTTCTCGCCGAGCAACTCTGCAAACATCGGGATGACGCACTTTCGCGTGACCCCTCCATCACAATCACCAGCATGTACAACGTCGTGGAAAAGCTCCGCACCTGCGAGCCACTGACCCCGAAGGAGCGCACCATCCACGAGGCTCGCCGCCTGCGGCGTCCTCAAGGACCTGCACGACGAGCTGGACCGGCTGGTGGCCGAGGCGTACGGCTGGCCGTGGCCCATGGAGAAGGAGGAGATCCTGGAGCGGCTGGTGCGGCTGCACGACGAGCGGGTGGAGGAGGAGAAGCGGGGCCTGATCCGCTGGCTCCGGCCCGAGTACCAGATCCCCCGCTTCGCCCCCGAAGCCGCGCCGGCCACCCTGAACCTCCCCGAGCCCGAGGCGGCTCTCCGCCGGAGCGCCGGCCGCTGCCCCGCTCCCGTGGCCCGCCTCGGCCGTGGAGCAGCTTGCCGCCGTCTCCGCCCTTCTGGCCCGCGGCCCCGTCACCCCGGAACAGGCGGTGGAGGCCTTCACTAGCGCCGACAAGAAGCTCCTGGCGCGGCACCTCGAGACCTTGGCCCTGATGGGTGAGGCGACGGTGGATGCGGGCGGACGGTACGAGCGGGCGCGGCGGGTGGCGTGAGTGCGAATCGCACCCTAGACCGTGATCGGTGCTTGAGATTGTGTTAGCGAGCAGGCCACTCATGCTCACAGGAAACGTCCTGCGCTCAACCCAGCCGCTCTACGCCGGGACTGGCGTAGGTGACTATCCAATCCGATCCCTAGGAACTGGGTTCTTAGTCGCCTACCGTGACATCGGCGTGGTGCTTACGGCTAAGCATGTGATCGGAGATGCCGATACCGACTCGCTCTGCTCATACCTGGCGGACGGATGCCCGGAGCCCTGCAATTCGAGGCAGTTGCCACGCTCATTTCTCCGGTGGATGCTGCCGATCTTGCGATCCTCCTGTTCTATCCTGCATGCGCGCCTGAAGCATGGCAACTGAACGCTATCCCGCTTACGGAAGGGTGGATCACGCGAGGCGCCAACCTCGTTCGCGGGGTCACACTCGCGGTCGCAGGATTTCCCGGAGAAAGACGACACATCGATTACGACAAGCGCGAGGTCGTCAATCGACGCCATATCTTTCGCGCCAGGTACTGCGGTGCGGATGATGCTCGCAGTCAGATTCATACTTGCCAAGTGCTGGACGATTTGGAGCTCACCTCGTTTGGTAGACTCGGCGGTTCTCCCGTATTCACATCTTCTTCTGCAGGCATCGGATTGGCTGGCTTGGTCATTCAGGGGCATCCGACACGGCAGACCCTGCACTTCATCTCCAGCAGAGTGCTGTGGCATGCACTTGGCGTCATATATTCCAAAGTCCTCGGGCCTGCTGACTAGCAAGTGCCCGGAACTGATGGGGTCGGCTCTGTTTCAGCCCAACCTCCGACGCGGCGGATCGTGTGGTTGTTGCCACCGGGTCCTGGATAATGCCACGCAGGCCTGCCCGCCAGCAGACAGGTAGCAACCAAGAACCCAGGAGGTCCATTGGAGTGGACGGACATCATCTCCCAGGTAGCTGAGTTCAGGAACGTCGTCTTTTGCGCGCAAGCGAGCCGAGCCCTTCTTTCGCGGGCACGCCAACCACACTTGGCCGCTTCAGCCTGCCCTGTTCCGCCATTCATGGGATCCGGCTGATCCAGGCCGGGTAACCGTCGATGGCCCGACTCTATTGGGGTGTCGTTCAGCTTCGGCAGCCACCTGCCGCCCTCGCCATCGACCCCTTGGCAACCGCTTTATGTAATGCAGCACTATGGAATCCCGACCCGCCTTCTGGACTGGACAGAGGCTCGCCACCGCACTCTGGTTTGCCCTGAGCGAGCCGTCGCCTGAGGATGCCTGCGTGTGGATGCTGGACCAATTCAAGCTCAACGCTCTCGAGGCCAAGGATGATGCGCTGTTTCTTCCGGACTACGACTTCGTCCCGGCTAACGGTCACTTGCCTGGCTATGAATCCTATGTTGTGGATATCGACAAACGCACGTTTGCAGCTTTTCCCCATCGCATCGCCGCGATCGCCGGCATCAGCGCCATCCCAAGAGTTCATTCACAGCGCGGGGTCTTCACGATTCACAGAGATCCATCGTTCCTCGCCGAAACGGACCCGGTCCTCTCCGAGTGCTTTTGTAAGGTCGTGATCCCGCGAGATCTGGTGACTCAAGCTCAGAGGTTTCTGACGGTAGCCAACGTGCACTCTTTCTCGGTCTTTCCTGACCTTTCTGGACTTGGTCGCTACCTTCGGCGCTGCGTCTTGGGCAAAGCAGGCGACGGATTGCTCTAAGAGTGCGGCTGTCATCATACCACGGCGTTCGGCTGACCGCTTGGGCGATCACAATCATTCCTGCCTGACCATCGTGCGGTGGCTGACTAGGTAGATTTGTTTCTGCAGCCTCGACCTGATCTCGCCGCTAGAATCCAGAGCGGCTGCACGCCCATGCTCTCCTGACACCATGGGACCATTGAGATGCCGAAGACCAGCTCCACGAAACGCCTAGTCGGTTTCCTGCGTCGCTTCACGCAGGAAGCGCAACGTCTTGGAAGCGGGGCTTCTGTCGGGGGTGCCCTCGCGGCCGTTCTGGGGCAGGCAAGTCAGGATTCTGCAGAGCTCCAGATGGCCTATACTCGAGTGCTTCGACTCGTGGATGCGAGTCGAGACGAGGTGATGCTACATTACCAGGATCCTGACCTGACCGAGGACGACTCACAGCACCTGATTGCCCAGGCGCTCCGACCACTGGACGAGGTGCGCAACGCCGTCGTCGGGAACAGCATTCCTCGACGGTCACCGTTCTAACACAATTCCCGCTCCGCGAACTCGAGTTACTAGCCATCACCATCACCAAGGACTCTGGGAGCAGGATCTTGCGAGCTCGGAGATCGCGCAGGCAAAGATCGCCTTGGACGAAGCACTTCAGGTCGTCCTCGACAGCTCCCTCAGCCCACGCTTCAAGAGTGGATTCAGCGCATTGATCCATCAGGCGCGTTTGGCACTTGATCACTATGCCATCTTCGGTGCTGATGGAGTTACTGAGGCCATCGGACTTCTCTTTGCACGTTCAGTTGGATCGCAGGCCACAACATCCAAAGCGGACGCCGTCGTGGTGAAGACGGCGCTCGACAGGGTCTCTAGTGTGCTGACAATTGTGTATCGCGGCCTTCAGATCGCCACCTCCCTGCTTTCTGCAGGAAGTCAAGCCCCCCTTCCGCCTGATTCTCTCAGCGGCGGCTAGCGCATCCGGCAGCAGGGTTCGATCATCTAGCGTGGCCAGCGCGCTGGAAGTCGCCGTACTCCAGCACACAAGCACGAACACCTTTACCTGCAGCTAGTGCGGGAGCTCGGCCGCACGACCACGCGATGAATCCCCTTGAACGCCTTCACGACATTGAGAGGCGCCTGATCGCCGGCACCCTCAGCGTTGATGGAGCCTGCACCGAAGTCTTCACCGGCCCCAAGCCCTGGCAGACGCCGTGGTGGAAGGAGCGGCGGAGCGAGCACCTGGGCCCAGCGTGCGTTACGTGCGGGTCGCCCGAGCCGCCGTTGGTGATCCAGCACACCTGGCAGCCGGTGCGCTGGCGCGATGCCCTTCGCCTGGTCGGGCCACCAAACTGGGAGTGGTGGAAGGAGCAGCACCCCCTTCCCGACCTGAACCAGCCCGTGGATCTAGGCACCACCCTCCCGGTCTGCCCGCATTGCGGCTCCCACCAAGTCCGCCGCCGGGTGCGGACCAAGGACTGGGTCTGCCACGTGGGCCAATGCGGTGCCCCTCACCAGCGCCACGCCGACTTCGCCTTCCCGGAGCCCAAGTTCGAGTTGCGGCAGGATCCAAAGGCCCTCCGGGAGCACAAGCGCACCATCCGACAGAAGTACCTAGCGCTCAGCCAGGCGCGCTGGGAGGCCTGGCTCAAGTCCCCGGAGGCCGAGGAGAACCGCCTGCGGGCGCTGCGCCTCTGCATCGAAGAGTCAAAACGGTACCTCTCCTTCGCCGACACCAAGACCCTATGCCGTCCCTGCGCCGGTCGCGAGGACGTCGAGCACATCCGGCGCGGGAACCGCGCCAAGGCCCGCCGGGAGGAGGCCAATCCGGACTGGTCCGAGCTCGAAGAGCACGAGCGATTTGCCGAGGGGCTTGATACCGGGAACGGTGAGCCCTCCGGGTCCTGAGCACTCTCAAAACCGCGCCCGACTCCCCCGCCGCCGGATCCCAAGCCCCCCGCCCTCTTCCTCTATATCCCCCCCGTCACCGTCGCCCGCCCCACCGCCCCCGCCACCCGCCGCCCCACCCGTCCGTAGCGCCACATCCCCACCAGCCCCACCACCGCGCCCGCGACCGACAGCCCCACCCCCACCCGGAGCGCCACCTCCCCCGGCGTGAGCCGCACCAGCGCGTACCCCGCCACCACGATGCCGAGCGCGGTGCGCACGTAGGCCAGCAGCGTCCGCTCGTTGGCGAGGCGGGTGCGCTCCAGCGCCAGGCGGTCGGGGAGGGGGAGATCGGGGTGGTCGGTCATGCGGGGGAGACGCCGGGCGCGGCCTCGGCGGGGACAGCGCGGCCGGCCGGCAGCGCGGCCCTGGGACCCTGGATGGACCCGCCGGCGCGGAACGAACATCTGCCGGCGGGACGCGCGCAGTCCCCGCGATCCCGGAGGCGGGCCCCGGAATCTGGATCGCAGTCTCCGGCGCAGCGCGCGCAGTCTCCGGCACGCCGAGCGCATCCTCCGCCGCGTGGAAGACAATTGCTCCCGGGGCGACCACAGCCCCCGCCGGACCGAGCGCAGTCCGCGCCACGGCGAGCGCAGCCCCCGGCACGACGACCACAACTGCTGGCAGGGCGATCGCAACCGCTCTCACGACCATCGCAGTTGCCTCGCCACGACGAGCGCAACTGCTCCCACGACGATCACAGTTGCTCCCACGACGATCGCAGGTGCCGGCGGGAGGACCGCAGGATCAGTCTGCCGCGTGCCACGAGGCCTCCACCCGCCCGCCGTCAGCCCCGGGACGGGCTCCGTCGGCCCAGAAACGGCAACCGGCAGTCCCGATACGGCCGCCGTCACCCTCGATACGGCAACCGGCAGCCCCGGAACGGGGGCCGTCAGCCTCGGTACGGGGACCGTCAGCCTCGGTACGGGGACCGTCAGCCCCGATCCGGGGACCGTCGGCCCCGATCCGGGGGCCGTCAGCCTCGGTACGGGGGCCGTCAGCCCCAGAACGGGGGCCGTCAGCCTCGGTACGGGGGCCGTCAGCCCCGGAACGGCTTCCGTCAGGCGAGAAACGGGGGCCGTCGGCCCTGAAACGGGCGCCGTCAGGCGCGATCCGCCGCCCGTCGCGCCGCGGCGGCAGCGCTGGCACGGGTCCTGCGTTGTTAGGCATCGCCCCCAGCGCGGACCTGGCGGCGCACCACCGGCGACGCGGGCACCACCGCACGCGCGCCATCCCTGCTCCGTGGAGTCCCAAGGACGGTGCCCCATGACGGGCGACCTGCTGCTCATCATCAACACGGCGATTGCCATCCTGGGCTTCGCCGCGGCCCACCCCGGGGGGACCCCGGGCCTCCAGGCGGCGCTCACGCAGCTCACCGCGCTCGTGGCCCGCGCCCGCGCGCTCACCGAGGTCAAGGTGGACGGCGCGCTCAGCGCCACCGAGGCGGCGAGCCAGGGCAACTCCCTCGCGAGCGACATCTTCCACTACATGCTTCAGCCCATCGCGGCCCTGGCGCGCAGCGCCTATCGGGGCGACAAGGTGCGGATCACGCGCTTCCGCATGCCGCGCAGCGGCCGCCTCCCGCGGGAGACCTTCCTGGCCCTGGGCCGCGGCATCCTCACCGCCGTGCGCGAGGACCTGGCCCGCTTCCTCGACCTCGGCATGGAGCCGGAGCTCCCCGCCCAGCTCGAGGCGGCGCTCACCACCCTCACCGCCATGCCGGCCCAGGTGCAGGAGGGCCGTCGCACCCGCGGCCGCGCCCGCACCGACCTCGAGAAGGTGGAGGACGACCTCCTCGACCTGATCAACCGCCTCGACGGCCTCATGCGCTTCCGCTTCCGGAACGAGCCGGAGACCCTGGCCGAGTGGCAGCGGGCCCGGAACATCCCCTGGCCCCGGAGCGGTGACACCGCCGCCGCCAAGGCCAAGGCCGCGAAGACCGAGGCGACGGGCAGCGGCGAGTCGTGAGCCCCCGCCGTACGCGAAGACGCCGCCGTTCCTGTCGAGGAGCGGCGGCGTCTTTGTCTGGTTCCCTGCTGGAATGCTCAGCCAGTGCGGATACCCGTGGCGGCGGAGCTACGCTCCGCCGTCTGGATCTCGAGGATCGTGCACGATGGTGGGATCGAGGCGGCGGAGCACAGCTCCGCCGCTACGGGTTTAGTGCCAGGGGAGGGTCAGTGCGCGCTATCGCGTGCCGGCGCGTTGGCTGCCGTCGTATCCCCCCGCGTCGTCCTCGCCTGCTCCACCGGCATCGCCGTCACCGGCGCCCCGTCCTGCATCATGGCCAGCATGGACTGCCCGCCCACCACCACCTGCTCACCGGGGTTGAGCCCGCTCGTGATCTCGGCCTCCCCGGGCGAGCGGACGCCGATGGTCACCGGCCGCCGGTTGGCCTTGCCGTCCACCACCGCCCAGACCACCTGCGTGCCCTGCACCGAGAACACCGCCTCCTCCGGCACCACGATGGCGCGCGGCCGCACCGCCGTGGCCAGGCGCGTCTCGGTGAACATCCCCGCCTGCAGGTGGCGGCGGCCGTTCGGCACCAGCGCCTTGATGAGCAGCGTCCGCGCTGGCAGCTGCACGCCCGGGCTCACGAAGTCCACCCGGCCGGTGAACTCCTCCCCCGGGAGCGCCGCCACCCGGAAGGAGACCTGCTGCCCGGTGCGCACCTCCCGCGCGTAGCGCTCCGGCACCGTGAAGGCCACGCGCTGCGGGTCCACGGTCTGCAGCCGGACCAGGGGGGTGCTCGTGGTCACGTAGTCGCCGAGGCTCACCATCCGCGCGCCCAGCACGCCGCTGAACGGGGCCCGCACGGTGGTGCGGCTCAGGCGCACCTCGAGCAGCTCCTGGCTGGCGCGGGCCGAGCGCGCCGTGGCCTCCGCGCGCTCGAGGTCGGCGGTGCTCGCCGCCTTCTGGTCCAGCAGTGCCCGGGTGCGCTCCAGCGCCTGCTCCGCCAGGTCCCGCTCCGCGCGGGCGCGGGCCACCTCGGCCTTGAGCTCGGCATCGTCCACGCGGAAGAGCGGCGCACCCTGCCGCACCTCGCCGCCTTCCTGCATCAGGATCTCAGTGATGCGCCCGTCCACCTCGGGCTTGAGCTCCACCGACTGCACCGCCTCCACCTCGCCGGTGGCCAGGATGGCGTCCACGACGGTGTCCTGCCGCGCCACCGCCACCTCCACGGGGAGGCCCGGCGCACCACCCCCGCCGCCGGCCCCCGCGCCCGCTCCGGGGCCGTCCTCGGCCTTCTTGCCACACGCGGCCAGCGCCAGCAGGGCCACCACTCCAAGACGCGCAACGCTCACGGCACCACTCCGATCTAGATGAAAGACCTTCCCACTCGCAGGCGCGGCCCCCCGGGCCGCGCGCTTCGGCCTAGAGACGCCGCCCGAGGATGGCCTCGAGCCGCGCCCGCGCCAGCCGCACCGACTGCCGCGCCTCCACCAGCGTGGCCTCGGCGCTGGTCAGCTCCGTCTGCGCCGTCAGCAGGTCCAGCACGATCGTGGCCCCCGCCCGGTAGCGCGCCTCCTGCACCCGGTAGTTCTCCCGCGCCACCACCACCCCCTCCTCGGCCAGCCCCACCTCGGCGCGCGCCGTCTCGTACGCGTCGTACGCCGCGGTCACCTCGCGGAGCGCCGAGCGCTCCAGGTCGCCGCGCACCGCGCGCGCCACGTCCCGCTGGGTGCGGGCGCGGATCACGTTGAGCTCGCGCACCCCGTTGTCCCAGATGGGCAGCGACACCCCCACCGTGAGCGACGAGAACGCCGCCGCGTTCGGGAACAGCTTCACGTCGTAGCGGTTGTGCTGCGCCGTGACCGACAGGCTCGGCAATACCCGGTCCGCTCCGCCTTGAGGGCCGACTCCGCCGAGCGCTCGCGCGCCCGCGCGGCGCGATACTCGGGCCCCGACTCCACCGCCTGCATCACCGCCTCCGCCACCGAGAGCGGCAGCGCCGGCGGCGGCAGCGTGTCGAGCGGCGCCGCCTGACGGGGGCCGTCCATCCCCGCCCGCCGCCCCAGCTCCAGCTGCGACGCGCGCAGCGCCGCCCCCTGCCGCAGCACGTCCACCCGCGCCCGCACCAGCTCCAGCCGCACCGTGAGGCTGTCGGACTGCACGGCGGCCCCGCTCGCCACCCGGGCGCGCGCCAGCACCAGCTGCTCCTCGGCCCGCCGCAGCCGTTCGGCCGCCACCCGCGCCAGCTCCGCGTCGGAGAGCACGGTGTAGTAGGCGCTCTCGATGAGCAGCGCCGCGGCGTAGCGCCGCTGCACCTCGGTGCTGGTGGCGGCCTCGAGCTCGGCGCGGCTGCGGCCCAGCTCCACCAGCCGCCGCGCGTTGAGCGAGAGCTGCGCGGTGGCGTTGAAGGTGGTGGAGGTGCTGGCCTGCTGCAGCGTGCCGAAGTTGAAGAACGGCTGCGAGTACTTGGTCCAGTCGAGGCTCGTGGTCACCGCCGGCACGAAGAACGCCAGCCGCGCCGCCGTGCGGGTCCAGTCCGCCTCGGCCACGCGGCCCAGCGCCTCGACGTAGTTGGGCTCGAGCCGGGTGCCGCGCTCCAGCGCCTCGGCCAGGGTGATGACGGGCACCGTGTCGGCGCCCTGCGGCGCCGGCACGGCCAGCAGCGTCAGGGCGAGGGTCGCCGCGGCGATCATCGCGCCTCCACCGGCTCGGGCTCCACCGGGAGCGCGGCCGACTCGAGGTCGTGCGCCTCGCGCCGGGCAAAGCGGTCCATCAGCGAGTACACCACGGGCACCACGTAGAGCGTGAGGATGGTGGAGATCAGGATGCCGCCCACGATCGCGTAGCCGAGCGGCCGCCGGCTGGTGGAGCCGGCGCCGAGCCCGAGCGCGATGGGCATGGCGCCCATGATGGTCGAGACCGACGTCATCAGGATGGGCCGGAGCCGGATGCGGCCCGCCTCGCGCACGGCGGCCAGCACCTCGAGCCCCTTCTCCCGCAGCTGGTTGCTGTACTCCACCAGCAGGATCGAGTTCTTGGTCACCAGGCCGATCAGCAGCACCATGCCGATCTGGCTGTACAGGTTGATGGTGCTCTTGAACACCAGCAGCGTGAAGAGCGCCCCCATCACCGCCAGCGGCACCGCCATCAGCACGGTCAGCGGGTGCACCAGCGACTCGAACTGGCTCGCCAGCACCATGAACACCACCACGATCGCCAGCGCGAACGCGAAGTAGAGCGACGCGCCCGACTCCCGGAGCTCCCGCGCCTCACCTGCGAGCGCGGTGGTGGTGCCCTCGGGCATCACCTCGCCGGCCAGGCGGTCCAGCGAGTCGAGCGCCTCCCCGAGCGCAAAGCCGGGCGCCAGGCTGGCCGTGACGGTGGCCGAGCGGATGCGGTTGTAGTGGTTGAGCTGGCTGGCGCCCACGCCTTCCTTCACCGTGGCCAGGGCGTCGAGCTGCACCAGCTGCCCGTCGCGGCCGCGGAGGTAGATGCCGGTCATGTCGGACGGCGTGGCGCGCTCGGCCGGCTCCAGCTGGGCCATGACGTCGTACTGCTTGTTGGCCTGCGTGAAGGTGCTGATCCGGCGGCTGCCGAGCAGCGTCTGCAGCGCGCTCGCCACGTCGCGCACGGGGACGCCGAGGTCCTCGGCGCGGTCGCGGTCGAAGCTCACCGTGAGCTCCGGCTTGTTGACGCGGAGGTCGCTGTCCAGGTTCACGAGGCCCGGGACCTGGCGGGCGCGCTTGAGCAGCGTGTCCACGCCGTGCACCAGGCTGTCGAAGTTGGGGTTCTGGACCACGTACTCCACCTGGCTGCCGAAGCCGCCGCCGAACGCCGGCGGGTTCACCGCAAACGCCATGACGCCGGGCACGCCGAAGAACTGCGGCTGCACCTGCCCGATGACCTGGTCCACGGTGACATCGCGGTTTTCCCAGTCGTCCAGCATGGTGAAGACGATGGAGCGGGCCGGCGAGCCCATGAACCCGCCCACGGCGCTGAAGTAGTGCTGCACCCCCGGCGTCTGGCTGATGATCCCCTCGAGCCGCTTCTGGTAGGCATCGGTGAAGGCGATGGTGGAGCCCTCCGGCGCCTGGCCGATGGTCAGGAAGTAGCCCCGGTCCTCCGACGGCACGAACTCGTGCTTGAGCGCCGTGAACACCCACCCCGCGCCCACGGCCGCCACCGCCGTGAAGGTGAGCACCACCAGCCGGTGGCGGAGCGCCCAGTCGAGGGTGCGGGCGTAGCCGCTCGCCAGCCCGTCGAAGCCGCGCTCCAGCGCCTGGTACAGCACGCCATGGCTCGGCGGCACCCGGAGGATGCGGGCGCAGAGCATGGGCGTGAGCGTCAGCGCCACGAACCCCGAGATGATCACCGAGCCCGCCACCGCGATGCCGAACTCGTTGAAGAGCCGGCCCGTGTTCCCCTGCAGGAACGCCAGCGGCGTGAACACCGCCACCAGCGAGATGGTGGTGGCCAGCACCGCGAAGGCGATCTCGCGGGTGCCGTTCACCGCCGCCGCCACCGGCTCCTCGTGCAGCTCCTCCTGGTGCCGGTAGGCGTTCTCCAGCACGATGATCGCGTCGTCCACCACGATGCCGATGGCGAGCGTGAGCGCCAGCAGCGTCAGGTTGTTGATCGAGAAGCCGAACGCCAGCATGATCGCGAACGTCGCCACGATGGACGTGGGGATGGCGAGGCCCGGGATGATCGTGGCGCGCAGGTTCCGGAGGAAGATGAAGATGATGATGACCACCAGCACGCCCGCCACCACCAGCGACTCCTCCGCCTCCTGGATGGAGCGGCGCACGAAGCTGGAGCCGTCGAACGCCACGTCCAGCCGCACCCCCGGCGGCAGCTCCTTCTGCAGCGCCGGCAGCTCGGCCGTCACCGCGTCGGCTACGTTGAGCAGGTTGGCCTTGGACTGCCGCACGATGCCCACGCCGAGCGCGTTGCGGCCGTCGAAGCGGATGGAGCTGCGCTCGTCCTCGGCGCCGAGCTCCACCCGGCCCAGGTCCTTGAGCTTGACGAGCGAGCCGCTGGCGCTGGAGACGGTGAGCTCGCCGAACTCCTCCGGCGTCTTGAGCTCGCCCAGCGAGCGGACGCTGAACTCGCGCTTGGCGCTCTCGATGCGGCCGGCCGGCACCTCGACGTTCCGGCTGGCCACCGCGGCCTCGACGTCCTGCACCGTGAGGCCGTGCGCCGTCAGCGCCTGGCTCGAGAGCCACAGCCGCATGGCGTAGCGCCGCTCCCCGGCGATGAACGCGGAGCCCACGCCGGGGAGCGACTGCAGCCGCTTCTTGACCACCCGGTCCGCGATGTCGGAGAGTTGCAGCAGGCTGTAGTTGTCGCCGGAAAGCGCCATCCAGAAGAAGGGCTGCGCATCCGCCTCCTGCTTGGCGATCACCGGCTCGAGCACGTCCTCCGGCAGGCGGTCGCGGACGCGGCTCACCTTGTCGCGCACGTCCTGGGCGGCCACGTCCACGTCACGGTCCAGGGTGAACTCGAGCGTGATGTTGCTCGACTGCTCGGAACTGGAGCTGGTGAGCGTGCGGAGGCCGGAGAGCGTGGAGAGCTCTTCCTCGAGGATGTCGGTCACCGCCGTCTCCACCACCTGCGGGCTCGCGCCCGGCAGCGTGGTGGTCACGGAGATGACCGGCGGGTCCACGTCCGGGTACTCGCGGACGGAGAGCTGGGTGTAGGCGATCGCGCCGAAGAGCACCAGCGCCAGGCTCAGCATGCTCGCGAGCACCGGCCGGCGGATTGCGACGTCGGAGAGCTTCATCGGGAGACCACGATCGGGAAGCGAATGCGCCGGCGGGGCGCCCGGGCCAACGGGCGCCGCCCGCCGGCCGGGGTGCGGCCGGTGCCGTCAGGAGCAGGACTGGACATCGGGACGCGGCTCCTGACGGACGGACATGAAGGGGGTTTCAGGGCTCCAAACGTACGCCGGTCCGGAAATCCCCGGAAGTCCGCCACCGAATCGTGACCCGGGGCGGGATTCCGGGCAGGGCCGCCCTCGCGGTGGCCCTCACACCCGCCTACGTTCCAGTCATGGCAATCAAGCTCACCTCCAAGCAGCAGACCCAGCTGGCCATGCTCGAGACCCTGCCGCCCAAGTTCGCCCGCATCCAGTCGGTGATCGAGCAGATGGGCAGCGGCAAGGTGGACGACACCCTCGTCCGCGGCATGATCCGCACCCTCGACGAGACCAAGGCCGGCGCCACCCAGCTCGGCATGGCCGGCCTCGGCGATGCCTGCGGCCAGATGGCGGCCATGGCGCGCCGGGGCGGCGGGGTCCAGATCAAGGTCCGCGGGCTCCGGGACGCCCTGACCAGCGTCAAGACGTTCTACGAGGGGGCGCTCAAGAAGGCCGGCACGCCGCTGCCGGCCAATCACCCCGAGGCGGAGCCGGGGAGGGAGCGCCGGAGGGCGGGGGGCACTAGCGGGCGGAGGTGGGAGGGGAAACGACAGAAGCGCGGCCGGATGGCCGCGCTTTTCGCTTTGGAACGTGAACTGGGGCCCTGGAACCCCTGTCCTGCCGACCCCGTCGTACGCGCGACCCATAGGCAGCGCGCCGGATCGGATTTACTTAATGGTACCGGGCTCGAAGGGGGTCTCGCCGCGCTTCTGGAAGAAGCCGTCGATGGGCTTCCCCGCCATCAGGATGACCATCCCGTGGATGATGATCCCGATGAGGATCGAGACGAAGGTGAGCGCGCAGAGCACGCCGGCAGCGCCGATCCCGGCGAAGATGCGTCCAACGATTTCCATGTCCGTTCCCCGAGGCTAGGGGCCTGATTGGCCGGCCAATAGCTTAGCGAATCCCGCCCGTCCATTCAACTGTGAGGGTCCTGATGCGCCGTTCCCTGTCCGGCCTGCTCCTGCTGGTCCCCGCCCTGCTCTCGGCCCAGGGCCATGATCATGGGGCCGCCCCCAAGATCGACCAGCCGGGGATCCCCGCCGGCTGGTCTCTTCGCACCGACGCGCCCCAGCCAGGACGCCCAGGTCTCCCTGGCCACCATGCCCCCGGGCTGGCACCTCACCACCGCCACCAGCGGCATCATGTGGCGCGCGGCCGACTCGGCCGCCGGCATATACGAGGTGTCCTCGAAGCTGCACCTCTTCCCCGGCGGCGGGGACCACGCCGAGGCGTTCGGGCTGTTCATCGGCGGGAGCGGCCTCACGGGCGCCAGCCCGCGCTACACCTACTTCCTGATCCGGGGCGACGGCACCTTCAAGGTGAAGGCCATGAACGGCACCCGCACCCGCGACATCACCCCGGGCTGGACGGCGAGCACCGCCATCGTGAAGGCCAAGGCGGACGGGCCGGTGGCGAACGTCGTCACGGTGGCGGTCGGCAAGGACAAGGTGAGCTTCCGGGTGAACGGCACCGAGGTGTGGAGCGGGCCGGCGGCGGGGCTCGACATGGCGGGCGTGGCGGGGCTCCGCGTCAACCACAACCTCTCGCTGCACGTCGAGACGCTCGACCTCAAGCGCTCCTGACGGCCGTACCGGCAGGCTCCGTGGCCGGAGCGCTGCTCCGGCCACTCGATCCTGGGGATCCCAGTGGCCGGAGCAGCGCTCCGGCCCTACGGGGGCTCCGTGGTGTCAGGCGGGCTTGCTGCCGAGCGCCGCCTTCGCCGCGTCGGCGACGCCGGGGCTCCCCGCCTCCGCGATCTTCGCCAGCGTCTCCCGCGAGCGCTTCGTCCCCGCCACGGCCAGCGCCCGGACCACCGCCAGTTGCCGCTTCTCGAGCGTGCTCTTCCGCTCGAGGAACTTCCCCTTCCCGAGCGCGATCCCGAGCAGCGCCGCCGCCGCCTCCGGCGCGTCGATGGTGGCGAGGGCGGCGAGCATGCTCTCCCATGCCTCCCCGTCCTTCTCCACCTCGAGCGCCGCCAGCAGCGGCATGGCGATGGCCGCCGAGCCGCGGGCGGCGAGGGCCCGCCCGGCCTGCGCGCGGGTGGCGGGCGACTCGTGGGTCAGCGCCGCGCGGAGCGGCTCGACGGCGGCCTTGTCGCGATAGCGCCCCAGCGCCTCGAGCACCGCCAGCCGCACCTTCTCGTCGGGGTGGCTGGCCTGGAACGACAGGTGCCGCACCACCTCCGGCACCCCGAGCCGCCCCATGACCTCGGCGGCCAGGCGTGCCTCGTGCGGGCGCGGGCTGCGGAGCAGCGGGATGAGCAGCGGCATCGCCTCCGGCATCCCCGCCAGCGCATCCACCAGGAACTGCCGCGGCCCGACGGCTTCATGCTGGCGCAGGATCTCGAGCATCTGCTCGGCGGCCGGGAGCCCGCAGGCGCGCAGCACCTCCGCGGTGCGCGGCTGCTCCTCCACCACGCGGTACGCCTGCTCGATGAGCGTGGCCCGCACCTGCGGCGAGAGGAAGCGCTTGAGCGCGATGGTGTAGGCGCGGCGGATGCCCTCCTCGAGCCCGGGCAGGGCGCGGAGGGCGGCCTGGCCGTCGTGCAGCACGGCGTGCCACTGCTCGCGGCGGATGGCCTTGTCGAGCTCCACCAGGATCCCCTCGATCATCTTGGCCAGCTGGTCGCCGGGGCGGGCGCGGGGGACCACGCCGTCCTCGCCGGCCACCAGGATGGCGGGCGCGGCGCCGGAGGGGGCCATGGGGAGGGGATCGGGCACCAGCTGCACCCGGACGCTGGTGGTGCTCGGGAGGGGTGCGTCGTCATCGGCCAGGGCGCGGGCCAGGGCCAGCAGCTCGTCGCCCGGGGCGCCCACGGAGATGCGGATGGTGTCCACCTGGCGGGCCTGCAGGCGGCCCTTCAGGGGATCGCCATCCAGCGCCCAGGAGTTCTCGATCCCCGCCTCGATGACGCTCGGCTGCTCCTTCACCCGCGCGGCGAGCACGGCCACCGTGTCCCGCACCAGGTCGGGGGCCGGGACGGGGGCACGCAGCAGCTCCACCAGGCGGCCCAGCAGGGCCGGGATGGAGGCGTCGGGATCGATGGCGGGAGGCAGCATGGACCCCTCAACTTAGCGACCGCCGACCTTGCTTGACACCACCTGAAGCGGCCTGTATATAACCGATACCCGCCTCTGGGCGGGGCTTCTTCTTGCCAGTGGAAGCGCGCGTGCCGGACCAGCCTCCATGGAGCGCGGCATGACGTGATACAGGCCCTGTCCCGGCCCGGTGATGGCCCGCGGTGCGCTCGGCGCACCACGGGCCTCCCGGTCGGACCAGGGCCTTTCGGTTTCGCTGGAAGCGTCACTCAGGCAGGTCCACTTCAGCAAGGAGACATCATGAAGCGTGCTCTTGTCCTCGGCGGGCTCCTGGCGGCGGTGGCCGCCCTGCCGGCCACCGCGCAGACGGAATTCGGCGTCAGCGCGGGCGTGTACAGCAGCTATGTGTGGCGCGGCCTGACCCTCACCAGCAAGCCGGTCTTCCAGCCGTCGGCCTACCTGTCGTTCCCCATCGGCAGCGCGTCGCTGACCGTGGGCGGCTGGGCCAACGTGGACATCGGCAAGTACGACGGCGCCGACGACATCGCTGAGGGCGGCGGCACCTCGATGAACCTGGCCGAGTTCGACCCGTACGCCGAGATCGGCTACACCCTCGGCAAGGCCAGCCTGACCTGGGGCATCACCGGCTACATCTACCCCAACGACGCCGGCCTCACCAGCGACTTCAACACCTGGGAAGTGTACGGCAAGGCCAGCCTCGACGCGCCGCTCTCCCCGGGCATCGCCGCGTACTACGACATCGACAAGGTCAAGGGCCTCTATGTCGAGGGCAGCCTGAGCCACGGCGTCCCGCTCGGTGCCACCACGCTCAACCTCGGCGCCACCGCCGGCTTCGACTTCGGCCAGGACGCCGACCTCGACGACAACGACGTGCCGCAGGCCGACTTCTACAACTTCCAGGACAAGGGCCTCACCCACGTGGACCTGAGCGCCAGCGTGGACCTCGCCGCCGGCCCGGTCAGCATCACGCCCTCGTTCCACTTCCAGATCGACCGCGACCCGTTCACCAAGGTCCGCGACCTCGGTCACACCGACGAGGACTACAAGATCTGGGGCGGCGTCTCGATCAGCTGGTCCAAGGCGCTCGGCAAGGCCGCCGAGGAGTAAGCCAGATCGTGATGCAAGAAGGGCCGGGTTCCTCGCGGAACCCGGCCCTTTTCACGTGCGGGAGGCAGGCTCAGCCTGCGATCTCCTTGAAGGTCTCCTCCAGCCGCCCCACCATCTCCTCCAGCAGCTTCTGCGGGATGCCGAGCGCCGGCTCGATGCGGATGGTGCGGGCCTTGGAATAGGTGCCCGCCACCAGCACCCCGCGCTTGAAGAGCCCTGCCGCGCACCTGTAGCCCAGCTCGTCGGTGGGGAACTCCATGCCGATGAGCAGGCCCTTGCCGTGGCTCCCCTTGAGCACCTGCGGGTAGGCCTGCTGCAGCCGCGCCAGCTCCTTGAGCACGTACTCGCCCTTCACGGCGGCCTGGCCGGGGAGGTCTTCCTCGAGGGTCACGTGGATGGCCGCGATGCCCGCCACGCACGCGATCGGGTTGCCGCCGAAGGTCGTGGAGTGGATGATCGGGTTGGGGATCATCACCTCCCAGATCTTCGGGGTGGAGATGAACGCCGAGAGCGGCATCACGCCGCCGCCGATGGACTTGCCGAGGCACATGATGTCGGGGGCCACGCCGGCGTGGTCCACGCCCCAGAGCTTGCCCGTCCGCCCCATGCCGGTCTGGATCTCGTCGGCAATGAGCAGCGTGCCGTGGCGGGTGCAGATCTCGCGCACCCGCTGCAGGTAGCCGTCCGGCGGCACCACGCCGCCCGCCTCACCCTGGACCGGCTCCACCACGAAGGCCGCGGCCTGCTGCCCGGTGGCCTCGAGGATGCACATGAGCTGGTCCAGCGCGTCCGCGTCGCCGTAGGGGACGAAGCGCACGTCCTGCAGCCCGCCGGCGAACGGCTCGCGGAACGACGCCTTCCCCATGAGCGACAGCGAGCCCATGGACTTGCCGTGGAAGCCGCCCAGCGTGGAGATGAAGAGGTTCCGCTTGGTGTACAGGCGCGCCAGCTTGATGGCGCCCTCGATGGCGTCCGTGCCGTTGTTGATGAAGAAGCAGCAGCCAAGCTCCCCGGGCGTCACGGCGGCGAGGAGGCGCGCGAGGCCGGCGCGCCAGGGCTCGAGCAGCTCCTGGCTGTTGAGCGCCATGCGCCCCATCTGCTGCTGCACCGCCTGGACGATCTTCGGGTGGTTGATCCCCGCCGAGAAGATGCCGTAGCCGCCGAGCGCGTCGATGTACTCGCGGCCGAGCAGGTCCTTGAGGACCGCGCCCTCGCCGCTCCACTCCAGGGCGGCGAACTGCCCCGCCTCGGTCACCGACTTCCGGTAGGTCAGGAACCCCCGGTTCACGAACCGCTCGTAGGCCTCGATGGTCTCGCCGATGAACGCCTCCTTCTCGGGCGTGCTCATCGCCTTGCCACCGATCAGCTCCAGGTACCGGCTGGACTGCTTCAGGACGTCATCGTTGGGCAACCGCAATTAATCGGCGCTCCTTTCCGGGGTGGGTGATCAGGCCGACTTGATCTCGGTCCAGATCTGGTCCCAGAGGGCCCCGGCCTCGCCGAGGTCCTTCTGGTACTCGAGCCGCTGGAACTCCTCGGCGGTCGGGTAGGGCACGGGGGTCTCCATGGCGGCCATGGACGCCTGGTTGGGCGAGCCGTAGCCGGTGAAGTTGCTGATGGCGGCGCCCACCTCGGGGCGCAGCACGTAGTTGATGAACTCGTGCGCGGCGCGCTTGTGCGGCGCGGTCTTGGGGATCATCAGCGAGTCGGTCCAGATGGTGCAGCCCTCCTTGGGGAGGATGTAGCCGAGGTTGGGCTGTTCCTTCTTGGCCTGGGCGGTGTCGCCGTTCCAGAGCTGGGCGATCCAGACGTCGCCCGAGACCAGCTGGCCCTTCACGGGGGCGGAGATGTAGGCCTTGAGGTTCTTCTTGGAGGCCAGCGCGTCCGCCTTGGCGGCCTGCAGCTCGGCCTCGACGGTGCTGTTGAGCGACTTGCCGCGATAGCGCAGCCAGGCGCCGATCACGTCCCGCATGTCGTCCATTTGCGTCATCTTCCCCTTGTACTTGGGGTCGAGGAAGATGCTCCAGCTGTCGGGCGGGTTCTGGATCTTGTCGGTGCGGTAGGCGTAGCCGGTGGTGCCCCACTGGTAGGCAATCGAGTAGGTGTTGCCCGGGTCGAAGACCGGGTTCACGAACGTCGGCGCCAGGTTGCCGAGGTTGGTCAGGTAGCTCCTGGCCAGCGGGGCCACGAGCCCGCCCGCCACCATCACCGGCACGATGTAATTGGACGGCACCACGAGGTCGTAGCCGCTGGCGCCGGCCTGCAGCTTGGCCACCATCTCCTCGTTGCTCTCGAAGGTGTCGTACGTGACCTTGACGCCGAACTCCTTCTCGAAGTTCGGGATGGTGTCCTCGGCGATGTAGTCGGACCAGTTGTAGATGTTCAGTTCCTTCTCCATCTCGCCCAGCTGCTCGCCCGGCTGGGCGGCGGCGGCCGGCTTCTCCTCGCCCTTGCCGCAGGCGGTGAGGATGAGGCCGATGGTGGAGAGGCCGAGCCCGAGCGCCGTGGCGCGCGAGACGAACGCGCGACGGGACAGGCGGCCGGACTTGAGGTCGTCGATCAGGCGGGCAGCGGCGGTGGGTCGGTCCATGACGGTCATCTCCGAGGAGGCGGGGCGGGCGGCGGGGCTCAGCGGAGCCAGTCGTACATCCGGTAATATGCGCCGACGAACGGGAGAAACCACGGGGTCCCGGCGTAGAACGGGATGGCCGGGAACGGCAGCCGGGCGAGCCTCGGCCAGTCGGCCTGGCCGGCCAGAACCCGACCCAGCCGGTCGCCTAGCCAGGTGGCATTCGCCACGCCGTGGCCGGCGTAGCCCAGGGCGTAGTGCACGCCGTCCGGGGTGCGGCCGAGGTGCGGCAGCCCGGTGACCGGCACCGCCAGCCGCCCGCCCCAGCCGTGCTCCACCGGCACCTCCGCCAGGGCCGGGAACACCGCCCGGAGCTCCCGCTGCAGCAGCGCCACGCTCCGCTCCACGGCGCCCGGGCAGGAAGGCCGCCCGGCCGCCGAAGAGCAGCCGCCCGTCGTCGGTGAGGCGGAAGTAGCGGAGCAGCCGCCGGGTGTCGGCGCAGCAGCGGCCGGTGGGGAACAGCTGCTGCCGGAGCGCCGGCGGCAGCGGTGCCGTGGCCACCATGAAGCTCCCCACGGAGACCACCCGCCGCGTCACCCAGGAGTGGAGCCGGCCGGTGTAGCCGTTGGTGGCCACCACCACCTGGTCCGCCTGCACGGTGCCGGCCGGGGTTTCCAGCTGGTAGCCGGCGCCGGCGCGGCGGATGCCCCGCACCTCGGCGCCCTCGTGCAGGCTGGCCCCGGCCCGGCGCGCGGCGGCGGCGAGACCGTCGAGGTAGCGGCGCGGGTCCAGCGTGCCGGCCAGCGGCTCGAGCAGCGCCCCGTGGTACTGGTCCGAGCCGAGTTCACGGCGGAGCGCCGCGCGATCGAGGAGCAGCGTCTCATACCCGAGGTGCCGCCGGAGGACCTGCTGTTCCGCCTCGAGGTGGGCCAGGTGCCGGGGCTTGGCGGCCAGGTAGAGGTACCCCGGCCGCTGCCAGCCGCAGGCGATGCCCTCCTCGGCCGTGAGCCGCTCCACCAGCGTCACCGCGTCGAGGCTGTCCTGGAACAGCTCCCGCGCGCCCTCCGGCCCCGCCAGGCGCAGCAGGGTCCCGATCCCCGCCTGGAACCCCGGCAGCACGAAGCCCGCGTTCCGGCTGCTGGCGCCGTGGCCGATGCCCTCGCGCTCGAGGAGCACCACGTCCCCGCCGGCCCGGGCCACGGCGCGGGCGCAGGCCAGGCCGGTGTAGCCGCCGCCGATGACCGCCACCGCGGCGCGGGCCGGCGGCGGCACGGACACCGCGGGTGCCACCGGCACCGGGCCCCACGCGGCCTGGCCCTGCACCGGCTACGCCCCCTTCTCGCGCCCCAGCCGGTCGGCGAGGTAGATGAGCACGGCCGTGGCCACCAGGATGATCGTGCTGATGGCGTTGATGCTGGGCTCGATGTTGCGGCGCACCATGGTGTACACCACGATGGGCAGCGTGGAGCTGCCGGTCCCGGAGACGAAGCTGGTGATCACGTAGTCGTCGAACGACATGGTGAACGCCAGCAGCGCCCCCGAGATGATCCCGGGCCACAGCTGCGGGACGGTGATCTTCCAGAACGTCGTGATCTCGTCCGCCCCGAGGGTCATGGCCGCCTCCTCGAGGTTCCGGTCCATGCCCTGGAGCCGCGCCAGCACCACCACCACCACGAAGCTGATGCTGAAGGCGATGTGCGCGATGGTGATGGTGGCCAGCCCGAGCGGCACCTTGAGCAGCACGAAGAGGATGAGCAGGCTGATGCCCACCACGATCTCCGGTGTCACCAGCGGCACGTAGAGGAACGCCTCGAGCGCGGTGCGCCCGCGGAAGCGGTGCCGGGCCAGCGCCAGCGCGATGAGCGTCCCGAACACCGCCGAGACCAGCGTGGAGGCGGCCCCCACGATGAGGCTGGCCTCGAGGCCGCGCAGGATGTCCTCCCGCTCCAGCAGCCGCTGGTACCAGGCCCAGGTGAAGCCGGTCCAGCTCACCGCGTACTTCGAGTCGTTGAACGAGAAGATCACCAGCACCACGATGGGCAGGTGCAGGAACAGGTACACCAGCGCCGAGAAGGCGATGAGCCAGCGGGGGAGCTTCGTGCTCACTTGGCCTCCGCGCCGCCCGGGGCGGTGTCCCGGATCCGGAGGTACCAGACCACGGCCACCAGCACCAGCGCCATCACGATGAACGACGCCGCGGAGCCGAACGGCCAGTTGCGCGCCGCCGAGAACTGGTTCTGGATCAGGTTGCCGATCATCACCTGCTTGGCGCCGCCCAGCAGGTCGGAGGTGAGGAAGCTCCCGAGCGCGGGGATGAACACCAGCAGCGCGCCGGCCACCACGCCGGGCAGCGAGAGCGGGAAGGTCACCCGCACGAACCGCGCCCACGGCCGGGCCCCGAGCACCTCGGCCGCCTCCAGCAGCGAGAGGTCGAGCTTCTCGAGTGAGGCATAGATGGGCAGCACCATGAACGGCAGGAAGCCGTACACCAGGCCCACCATCACCGCGAAGGGCGTGTAGAGCAGGGGGATCGGCTCGGTGATGAGCCCGAGCGAGATCAGGGTGGCGTTGATGAGCCCCGTGTCGCGCATCAGGAAGATCATGGCGAAGGTGCGCACCAGGAAGCTGGTCCAGAAGGGCAGCACCACCAGGAACATGAGCAGGTTGCGCCACTTCCAGCTCCGCGCGATCAGGTACGCCAGCGGGTACCCCATCAGCAGGCAGATCACCGTGGCCCCGAGCGACCAGGCGAAGGTCCGCCACAGGATCTGCAGGTACAGCGGGTCGAAGAACCGCTGGTAGTGCTCCAGCGTGAAGCCCGCCTTGACCGGGGTGAAGAGCCCCCGCGGCATCACGCTGTAACCCAGCATGATGAGGATGGGCGCCAGGAAGAACACCACCAGCCACAGGACCCCCGGCGCCAGCAGGGTCCACGCGGTGGCGTCCTTCCGGGTGTGGTAGAAGCCCAGGATGCGCTGGCGGAGGTTCATGCCTGCTCCAGCACCTGGCAGTCCTCGGGCAGCCAGGAGACGGCGGCGCGGTCCCCCTTCTTCCAGGGGAGGGGCTTGATGAGCTGGCCCTCGTTCCGGACGGCCACGGTGCAGTCGGTCCCGTCCCCGAGCGTGACGATGACGTGCATCGTCTCGCCGAGGTAGATCACCTCGCGCACGGTGCCGGGGACGGCGTTCTCGCCGGAGGGACAGTGGTCCACGGGGAAGATGTCCATCCACTCCGGCCGGACGGCGATCTGCACCGTGGCGCCCTCCGCGAGGCCCGGCGCGTCGGGGATGATGAACGCGCCGTTGGGGCTCGCCACCTGCCAGGCGCCGCCCTGCCGGGTGGCGGTGCCGCCGAGGAAGTTGGACTCGCCGATGAAGCGCGCCACGTAGGCCGTGCGCGGGTTCTCGTAGATCTCCGCCGGGCTCCCGAGCTGGGCGATGATGCCGTGGTCCATCACGGCGATCCGGTCGCTCATCGTGAGCGCCTCTTCCTGGTCGTGCGTCACGTACACGAACGTGAGCCCCAGGTTCTTGTTGAGCGCCTTGAGCTCGAGCTGCATCTCCTTCCGCAGCTTGAGGTCGATGGCGCCGAGCGGCTCGTCGAGGAGCAGGATGGCGGGGCGCAGCACCAGCGCGCGCGCCAGCGCCACCCGCTGCCGCTGGCCGCCCGAGAGCTGGTTGGGCATCCGCTTGGCGTACTGCCCCGGGTCGAGCCGGACCATCTCCAGCGCCTGCGTCACCCGGCCCGGGATCTCCGCCGCCGGCACCTTATGCTGCTCCAGCCCGAACGCGACGTTCCGTTCCACCGAGAGATGCGGGAAGATGGCGTAGTTCTGGAACACCATGCCGATCTGCCGCTCGTAGGGCCGGCGGGTGTTCACCACCTCGCCCGCGATCTTCACCGTGCCGCCGTCGGTGTCCGGCTGCTCGAAGCCGGCCAGCAGCCGCAGCGTCGTGGTCTTGCCGCAGCCCGAGGGCCCGAGCAGCGAGAAGAACTCGCCCTTCCTGATGTCGAAGGAGATGTCGTTGACGGCGCGGAAGTCCCCGAAGTGCTTGGAGACCCGGGTGAACTGGACGATCGGCTCGGCGGCGGACGACGCGGGAGGGGCCACGATGGGGGAATCCTGGCTCGGGAGCTATGGGAACGGGAGAAGGACGGGGCCCACGGCGATAACGTACGGCGCGGCGGGGCGCGCCGCAACGCGCGCCCCGTAGCGGCGGAGCTATGCTCCGCCGCCTCGATCTCGACCCCCGTGCACGGACCTGAAGATCCAAGCGGCGGAGCGTAGCTCCGCCGCTACGTCGTCGCGATGCTGCGCTGGGTCACAGCGAGGACCGCCCCAGCAACGCGCCCACCGCCTCGAGGAACACCGCCGTGTGCCGGTCGATGTCCCCCTCGGTGGTGGCCGGCGCAATGAGCGCCATGTTGTGGAAGGGCGTCAGCAGGATGCCCCGATTCAGGGCGAAGAGGTGCATGAAGCGGTCCAGCTCGAAGTCCATCGCCGCCGCGGCCTCCGCCCCGTTCCTCGGCGGCGCCGGCCGGAACCAGTACTCGGCCCGGCAGCCGAGCCGCTTCACGATCCACGGCAGCCCGTGCTCCGCGACCACCGATTCCACCCCCGCCGCCCACCGCTCCGCCAGCGGGATGGTGCGCTGGTAGGCCTCCTCCGTGAGCACGTGCTCCAGCGTGGCCCGCATGGCCGCCAGCGCGAACGCGTTCCCGGCCAGGGTGCCGCCGATGCCGCCCGTGTCGCAGTCGGCCAGCGCGATCTTCCCGGCCAGCCGCGCCGCCACCTCGGCCGAGAAGCCGTACACCGCGCCCGGGACGCCGCCACCGATCGGCTTGCCGAGCGTGAGCACGTCCGGCTCCAGGCCATGGGCACGCGTGTAGCCCCCGGGCCCGGCGCAGATGGTGTGGGTCTCGTCGATGATGAGGAGCGCGCCGTGCTTCCGGGTGAGGGCGCGGAGGCCGTCGTGATAGCCGGGCTCGGGGAGGATGATGCCGATGTTGGTCATCGCCGGCTCGGCCAGGACGCAGGCCACGTCGCCGTGCGCGAGCTCACGCTCCAGGGCGGCCAGGTCGTTGAACTCGACCACCCGGGTGGTCTCCGCCGGATCCACCGCCGGACCGATGTTCCCGGGTCGCGGCACCACCCGGCCGTCCGCCAGCGTGGCGAAGGTCTCGTCCACCGTGCCGTGGTAGCACCAGTTGTGGACCAGGATCCTGGGGCGCCCGGTGAGCATGCGCGCCAGCCGGATGGCGAAGCGGTTGGCATCCGTGGCGCTCATCGCAAACTGCCAGCACGGCAACCCGAACCGCCGGCTCAGCTCCTCCGCCACCCAGAGGTGATCCTCCGACGGCAGCATGAAGGTGAAGCCCTTCGCCGCCTGCGCGCGCACCGCGTCCACGGTGGGCGCGGGCGCGTGGCCGGTCATCGCGCCGGTGTCACCGAGGCAGAGATCGAGGTAGCGGTGCCCGTCCACGTCGGTGAAGTGCGCGCCCTCCCCTTCCGCCACGAACACCGGGAAGCCGCCCGCCCACTTGGCCATCCAGTGCATGGGCACGCCTTCGAGCAGGTGGGCACGAGCCCGCTCGAAGAGCGCCTTGGATGCCGGATGGGTGGCCTCGAACCGCGCCTGCTCGGCGGCATACAGGGAGGCGAGGCGGGTGCGGTCGATCATCGGACCCGAGGGTGCTGGTGGACAGCGACAGGTGCCGTGGGGCCGGGCGGCCGGGGGATCTACCCCCGCGCCGCCTTGAGCGCGGCTTCCATGACGGCCAGCCCCTCCTCCAGGACGGCGTCCTCGACGGTGAGCGGCACCAGCACGCGGATGACGTTGCCGAGGGTGCCGGCCGAGAGGAGGATGACGCCGCGCTTGAGCGCCTCGGCCTGGAGCTTGCCCGTCAGCTCCTTGGCCGGCGCCTTGGAGGCGCGGTCCTTCACCAGCTCGATGGCCACCATGGCGCCGAGCCCGCGCACGTCGCCGATCTCGGGCACCGACTCGGCCCAGCCGGAGAAGCGGTCGCGGATCGTCTCGCCGAGGGCGGCGGCGCGCGCGGGGATGTTCTCCTCGGCCATGGCGTCGAGCACGGCAAGCGCCGCGGCGCACGCCAGCGGGTTGCCGCCGTAGGTGCCGCCGAGGCCGCCCGGCTGCGCGGCGTCCAGCACGTCGGCGCGGCCGGTGACCGCCGCGAGCGGCAGGCCGCCCGCCAGCGACTTGGCCGTGGTGATGAGGTCCGGCACCACGTCGTAGTGCTCCATGGCGAACATCTTCCCCGTCCGCCCGAAGCCCGTCTGGATCTCGTCGGCGATGAGCAGGATGCCGTGCGCGGTGCAGAACTCGCGCAGCGCCACCATGTAGTCCACCGGCACCGGCATGAACCCGCCCTCGCCGATCTCCGGCTCGATGATCACGCAGGCGACGCTCCCCGGGTCCACGATGCTGGCGAAGTGCTGCTCCATGGCCGCCTTCGACGCCATGCAGCAGCTCCCCGGCGTCTTCTTTACCGAGTCGCAGCGGTAGCAGTAGGGGAAGGGGATGCGGTACACCTCGGGCATGAAGGGCCCGAAGCCGAGCTTGTACGGGTTCACCTTGGAGGCGAGCGACATTCCGAGGTAGGTGCGCCCGTGGAAGCCGTGCTCGTAGCAGACGATGGCCTGCCGCCCGGTGAAGCGGCGCGCCGCCTTGATGGCGTTCTCGACCGCCTCGGCGCCGCTGTTCACGAAGAAGGTCCGCTTCTCGTGCGTACCCGGCGTCAGCGCGTTCAGCTTCTCGGCCAGCGCGATGTACGGCTCGTACATGGAGACGGGGAAGCAGACGTGGGTGAAGTGCTCCAGCTGTTCCTGCACCGCCGCCACCACCCTGGGATGGCGGTGCCCGCTGTTCACCACCCCGATGCCGCCGCCGAAATCAATGAGCCGGTTGCCGTCCGCATCGGTGACCACCGCGTTCTCGGCGTGCACGATGGCGAGCGGCGTGGTAGCCGGGACACCGCGCGGCACCGCCTTGGCGCGGCGCGCGGCGAGGGCCTGGCTCCTGGGACCGGGAAGCGGGGTGACGAGGGAGATGACGCCGGCCATCGGACGATCCACGAGGGAGGGGAAGACGAGGTTAGCGCTTGCCCCGCGAGAAGTGAAGGGCCCGCTGGCGCCGCCTGCGCCGGCACGTAGCTTATGCCTGGCCCCTCCACCCCGCCGGTGGTGGCGGTGATCGTCGCGTGGGCGCGGCTGATGCGGGAGGAGCGCGCGTGAGGGGGCGGGGGCGGGAGCGACGGTCGCTCACTGAAGTGAGCGCTCGGCAACACAAGTCCTGAAGGACTCGCGTCCCGACCAGTGGTGCCGGAGATGGCGACGCGAGTCCTTCAGGACTTGTCGTGCCGAGCGCTCACTTTAGTGAGCGATCGAGAATGAACGCACCTTGCCCTACGCGGAGGGCAGCGGCGCCTCGAGCGTGGTGCGCACCGCCAGCAGCAGGTCGTCGAGCGAGTAGGGTTTCTGGATGTACCCCACCAGGCCCCGGTCCAGCAGGTCGGAGAGCGCCCCGTCCACGCTGTAGCCGCTCGAAAACACCACCGGCAGGTCGGGCCAGCGGGCGCGGAGGCGCTCGAAGGTCTCCTCGCCGCCGAGTTCGGGCATGGTGAGGTCGAGCAGCACCAGGCTCACCGCGGGCCGGTGCTGGTCGAGCAGCGCCAGCGCCTCCAGGCCGTCACCCGCCAGCAGCACCTCGTAGCCGGCGCGGGCCAGGATCCGCTCGGTGACGCTCCGCACGATGGGCTCGTCGTCCACCACCAGGATGGTGCCGCTCGGTGTCCCGGGGGCGCGCGGCACCACCTCCACCGGCGGCGCCTCGCTCCAGACCGCCGGGAAGTACACCGAGATCGTGGTGCCGGCCCCCGGCGTGCTGTGCACCCGGATGGCCCCGTGGTGCGCGCGGACGATGCCGAGCACCGCCGCGAGGCCGAGCCCGCGGCCCTGGAACTTGGTGGTGAAGAACGGGTCGAACATCCGCGCCACCGTCTCCGCATCCATCCCCGCGCCACTGTCCCGCACGATGAGCGCCACGTACGGTCCCGGGTGCAGCTCGCCCCCCTGCACCGGGCGCGCCGCCGCCTCGGCGTCGAGCAGCAGGTGGGTGGTGCGGACGTGGATGGTGCCGCCCAGGTCGTTGAGCGCGTCGGAGGCATTGGTGAGCAGGTTCATGGCCACCTGCCGCACCTGGGTCTGGTCCGCCTCGATGGCGGGGAGCCCCGGCTCGAGCTGGTAGTGCACCGCCGCGCGCTTGGAGATGACGGCGCTCAGCAGCTGCCCCGTCTCCTCCACCAGCCGCGACAGGTCCAGCCGCTGCAGCACGAAGCTGCCCTTGCCGGAGTAGGCCAGCAGCTGGCGGGTGAGCTCGGCCGCGCGACGCGCGGCGGTCTCGATGTCCCGCACCACCCCCGCCGCCAGGCTCGACGGCGGCAGCTCGGCGAGCGCCAGGCTGGCGTTGCCGAGGACGCCCATCAGCAGGTTGTTGAAGTCGTGCGCGATGCCGCCGGCCAGCACGCCGAGGCTCTCCAGCCGCTGCCGCTCGTGCACCCGTTCCGCCGCGGCGCCGGCGGCCAGCTCCGCCTGCTTCCGCGCGGTGATGTCCTGCGCGATGCCGGCCAGCGCGATGAGCTCGCCCTCGGCGTCGCGGAAGGACCGGCCGCGGTCGTGGAACCAGGTGAGGCTGCCGTCGGCGTGCACGTGCCGGTACTCGAGGTCGAACGCCTCCCCCGTCTGGATGGAGCGCTCCAGCGCGGCGCCCACCCGCGCCTGGTCCTCGGGATGGAGCCGCGCCAGGAACTGCTCGCGGGTGAGCGGTTCCTCGGTCCCCTGCTCGAGGTTCACCGGATCCTCCACCCGCGCCACCCGTTCCACCTGGCGGCGCGCGTCCCACTCCCACGAGAAGAGCCCTGCCCCCGCCAGCGCCAGGCGGAGCCGCTCCTGCATGATGGCCAGCTGCTCCACCGCCTTGAGGCGCTCGGTGACGTCGAGCAGGTAGCCGTACACGTAGCGCGCCTGGCCGCTCTCGGGGCCCAGGTGGGTGTGGTCGTAGACGCGGCGGTACTCGCCGTTCTTGTGGCGGAGGCGGTACTCCTGGTCGAAGCTGGTGGCCCGCCGCGTGGTGTAGGCCCCTGACTCGGCCCGCACCCGCTCGTAGTCGTCGGGGTGCAGCAGGTCGTCGAACGCCTGCCCCTCCAGCTCCGCCGCCGACCAGCCGAGCAGCTCGGCCACGTTGGGGGAGACCTTGTGGATGGGCCAGCCGTCGGTGTTCACCCACTCGAAGAGGACCGTGGGGCCGGTGATGAACAGGTTCCGCTCGGCCTGCAGCTGCGCCACCGCGCGGAGCCGGTCCAGCGCGAAGGCGGTGTGCGCGGCCACGTTCCGCACCAGCTGCACTTCTTCCGCGTCGAAGGCGTGCGGCTCGGCGTAGTAGATCATGAACTTCCCGATCGTCTGGTTGGCCACGACGAGCGGGATGAAGGCCAGCGCCTGGATGCCCTCGGTGAGGATGGCGGGCTTGAGCGCGCAGAGGGCGGGATCGAGACGGACGTCGGGAACGAGGATGGGCTCGGGAGCGGGCTGCCCCGGGGTCCACGGGGTGTGCCCCTCCACCGCGGCGCGGTACCCCTCGGAGAGGCCGCGCCACGCCTTGAAGCGGAGCACGCCGTCGGCATCGAAGAGCAGCACCGAGGCCCGGGGCGAGCCCGTCACCCGGGTGATCGCCTCCAGTGCCTCACGATAGATCTCGGTGGCGGTGGCGGCCTGGCTCATGGCCGCGGTCATCTCGCCGACCGCCGTCAGCTTCTCGAGGAGCCGCACCGCGCTGGCCTCCGCGGGGTGAGGACTGGATGTGGGAGCGAAGGCCATCTGGCCCCGGGGGCGCGGCCCGTCCAGGGGGAGGGCGGCCGCGGCGCCTACCAATGTACGGCCGTGACCGGATTTCGGTAGGCCAGTGGTCCCCGGGACTCGACGGCTCCATTGCTGGATGGCGCGGGCCGTCGCAACCGCCTGCCACGCGGCGGTTTGCGTCTCCCGGCCCGCGGGTTAGCTTCTCCCCCCGATGCTCCCCTCCCCGCTCCTGGCCCCGGCCCCCGGCCGGCCCGACCCCTCGCTGCCCGTGACCTGGGACGTGGCGGGGGGCGTCGGCCTGCGGCTCGACAAGGACGACTGGTAATCGCGCGGCCGCCTCCGTCAGGCCGCCCGGCGCGCGTCTCCCCCGCGCCTTCGATTACCACCGTGCACCCCGATTCCCATGTCGACGACTTACGACGCGATCCTCATCGGCGGCGGCCACAACGCCCTCGTCTGCGCCGCCTACCTGGCCCGAGCGGGCCGCAAGGTCCTGGTCCTCGAGCGGCGCGAGCTGGTGGGCGGCTGCGCCGTCACCGAGGAGCTGTGGCCCGGCTTCAAGGTCTCCACGGCCAGCTACGTCAACAGCCTCTTCCGCCCCGAGATCATCCGCGACCTCGAGCTCAAGCGCCACGGCTTCGAGATGCTGCCGCGGAGCCCGTCGAGCTTCACGCCGTTCCCCGACGGCCGCTACCTGCTGATGGGGCCGGACAAGGACCTCACGCACCGGGAGGTCGCCAAGTTCTCGAAGAAGGACGCCGAGGCGCTGCCCAAGTACGAGGCGATGCTGGAGCGCGTGGCCGACTTCCTCGAGCCCACGCTGGTGCAGACGCCGCCGAATCCCTGGTCGATGGCGCCCGGCAACCTGCTCAACCTCCTCAAGCTCGGCCTCGGCTTCAGGAAGCTCGGCACCGACGGGCAGAAGGCCATCGAGATCCTCACGGGGGCGGCCAACCCGATCCTCGACCGCTGGTTCGAGTCGGAGGAGCTCAAGGCCACGATCGCCACCGACGCGATCATCGGCGCCTTCGCGACCCCTCGATGCCGGGGACGGCGTACGTGCTGTTCCATCACGTGATGGGCGAGTGCAACGGCGTCCGCGGCGTGTGGGGCTACGTGCGCGGCGGCATGGGCGGGCTGTCGAACGCCATCGCCGGTGCGGCCAAGGAGCGGGGCGCCGAGATCCGCGTGAATGCGGCGGTGGCGCAGATCATCGTCAAGAACGGCGAGGCCGTGGGCGTCGCCCTCGCTGACGGCACTGAGTTCCGCGCGAAGAAGGTCATCAGCGGCATCGATGCCAACATGACCTTCCAGCGCCTGATGGACCCGAAGCTCCTGCCGGCCGAGTTCGCCGAGGCGGTGCGGAACATCGATTACGCCAGCGGCAGCGCCAAGATCAACCTGGCGCTCAGTGAGGTGCCGGACTTCACCTGCCTCCCGGGCAACAAGCCGGGCCCGCAGCACCACGGCACCATCCACCTCTGCCCCACGCGGGAGTACATCGAGCGGGCCTTCGACTGCGCCAAGTACGGGCACATCTCGGACAACCCGATCATCGAGGCCACCATCCCGAGCAGCCTCGACAACACGGTGGCGCCGGCGGGGATGCACGTGATGTCCATGTTCACGCAGTACTTCCCGAACGTGCTCGCCAAGGACGCGGGCTCGCTCGAGGACAACAAGAAGCGTTACGCCGAGCGCTGCATCGACATCATGACGGAGTACGCGCCCAACTTCCGGAAGAGTGTGCTCAACTACCAGGTGCTGCCGCCGCAGGACATCGAGGAGCGCTTCGGCCTCACCGGCGGGAACATCATGCAGGGCACCATGAGCCTCTCGAGCCTGAGCTTCATGCGGCCGGTGCCGGGCTATGCGGATTACCGCACGCCGATCCGCGGCCTCTACATGTGCGGCGCGGCGACGCACCCGGGCGGCGGGGTGATGGGGGCGTGCGGGTACAATGCGGCGCGGGAGATCCTGAAGGACTGAGGCCCGTTCCCTCGGCAACACGGACCGGGCGGCCCGCATTTGCGGGCCGCCCGGTCGCGCCATAGAGTTATGCCCTCCACCCGTGCGATCCCCAGCCTGGAGCCCATCGTGAAGGCGTACCAGATGTTCATCGACGGCAAGTTCGTCAACGCCAAGAGCGGCAAGACCTTCAACGTCTACGACCCCGCCACCGAGGGCGTCATCGCCACCTGCCCGGCCGGGGAGGCGGCGGACGTGGCGGCCGCGGTCGCCGCCGCGAAGAAGGCGTTCTACGGCGGCTGGAAGCAGACCAGCGCCCAGGAGCGCGGCCGCATCCTCTTCCGCATCGCCGACCGGATCCGCCAGCGGCGCGACGAGCTCGCCAAGATCGAGACGCTCAACTCGGGCAAGCCCATCGTCGAGTCCGAGTACGACATGGACGACTGCGTCACCTGCTTCGAGTACTACGCCGGCCTCGCCACCAAGATCAACGGCGAGGTGATCCCCGTGCCGACGAACGCCATGGTGATGGCGGTGAAGGAGCCGATGGGCGTCGCCGGCCAGATCATCCCGTGGAACTACCCGCTCGCCATGGCCGCCTGGAAGCTCGGCCCCGCCATCGCGGCCGGCTGCACCGTGGTCATCAAGCCCGCCGAGCAGACGCCGCTCACGCTGCTGGCGCTCGCCGCCGACTTCGAGGCCTGCGGCCTGCCGCCCGGCGTCATCAACGTGGTCACCGGCATGGGCCCCGAGTGCGGCGGCCCCATCGTGGCGCATCCCGACGTCCGGAAGATCGCCTTCACCGGCTCGGCCGAGGTGGGCAAGCTGATCATGCGGAACGCCGCGGACCAGCTCAAGCGCGTCTCCCTCGAGCTCGGCGGCAAGTCGCCCAACATCTTCTTCGCGGATGCGGACTTCGAGGCGGCGGTGGACGGCGCCCTCTTCGGCGTCTTCATCAACCAGGGCGAGGTCTGCTCCGCCGGGCAGCCGGGTGCTGGTGCAGCAGGACATCTACAAGAAGTTCGTGGACGCCTGCGCGGCGAAGGCCAAGACCATCAAGGTGGGCCCGGGCATCGAGCGGGAAACCAAGATGGGCCCGCTGGTGAGCGCCGAGCAGCGCGACCGGGTGGTCAAGTACCAGGGCATCGGCAAGAAGGAGGCGAAGGTGGCCGCCGGCGGCGGCGTGCCGAAGCAGTTCGACAAGGGCTGGTACGTGGAGCCGACGATCTTCTACGACGTGGACAACAGCGCCACCATCGCGCAGGAGGAGATCTTCGGGCCGGTGATGAGCGTCATCCCCTTCAAGGACGAGGCGCACGCGCTGGAGATCGCCAACGCCACGCCGTACGGGCTCGCGGCCGCCGTCTGGACCCGGGACATCTACAAGGCCTTCCGCGTCACCCGCTCGCTCGAGGCCGGCATCGTGTGGGTCAACCACATGCAGCCGACCATGCTCGAGGCGCCGTGGGGCGGCTACAAGATGTCCGGCTTCGGCCGCGAGCTCGGGCACTGGGGCGTCGAGGAATACCTCGAGACCAAGCAGATCTACGTCAACCTCGACGAGGCGCCGATCGGCTGGTACTAGGGAATCGTTCCGAGTTCGAAAGCGCGGCCCTTGGGCCGCGCCTCCCCGCGGAAGGCGATCTCCGTCGGATCGCGAAGAAGGCGCGGCCCAAGGGCCGCGCCTTCGCTTTGGTGGGGATCTTCAGAGCTGCGAACGGAGGAGGCCCGCCGCCCACTCCCTGGCCTTCGTGAGGAACGGCCGCGCCTCCCACGCCGCCCGCGTCACCTCCCGCGACCGGCCCTTGTCCTCCTCGAAGTCCCGCACCAGCCCCGCCGCCAGCGCCGAGTCCATCACGTTGAGGTTGGCCTCGTCGTTCAGCCGGAAGGAGCGGTTGTCGAAGTTCGTGGAGCCGACGGACACCCACGCGTCGTCCACGATCATCATCTTGGTGTGGTACATGGTGGGCTGGTACTCCCAGATGCGCACTCCCGCGGCCAGCAGGTCGCCCCAGCGGCCGCGTGAGGCGTGGCGGACCACGTCGGCGTCGGTGTACGGCCCCGGCACGATGATCTCCACCGCGACGCCCCGCCGCCGGGCCGCCACCAGCTCCTGCACCGAGAGGTCGTCCGGCACGAAGTACGCGCTCGCGATCCGGAGGGTCCGCCGCGCCGCCGCAATCGAGAGCAGGTACATGAGCCGGGCGCTTCCGCTCCCCTCCTCCGGCGAGCTCTTGAACACTTGCGCCGGCATGGTCCCGCCCGGCGCGAGCGGCGGGAAGTAGCCCTCGTCGTGCAGCAGCGTGGCGTGCGACTCGAGCCAGTTGTCGAGGAACGCCGCCTGCAGCTGCGCCACCACCGGCCCCTCCACCCGGAAGTGGGTGTCGCGCCAGTGCGCCGAATCCTCGGCGTGCCCCTGCCACACGTCCGCGATCCCCACCCCGCCCGTGAACCCGACCCGCCCATCCACCACCAGGAGCTTCCGGTGGGTGCGGTGGTTGAGGCGGTCCAGGGTGTACCAGCGGAGCGGGTGGTACTTCTCCACCTCCACGCCCGCCGCCTCCATCTCGGTGAGCAGCGTGTCGTCCATCCGGCCGGCGCCCACCCAGTCGAGCAGCACGTGCACCTGGACCCCCGCGCGGGCGCGCTCGCTCAGCGCGTCGGTGAACGCCTTCCCGATCTGTCCCGACCAGTAGATGTAGGTCTCGAAGGTGATCGTCTCCCGCGCCGAGCGGATGGCCGCCAGCATGGCGGGGAAGATCTCAGCCCCGTTCCGGAGCGGGGTGACCTGGTTGCCCGGCAGGATCCCGGGCCCGAGCAGCGAGCCCATGGTGCGCACGAACTGCGAATCGGCCACCGCATAGTGGGAGGTGATCGGGTCCGTCAGCTTGCGCCGCGGCGGGGCGAGGTTGAGGTACGCCAGCGCGGCGAGCGCCACGACCAGGACCGTGATGACGACCGAGCGACGATGATGGGCCATGCTCGGGGATCGCGCGGGGGGCAACGATTCTCACATCCAGCCGGCACATTGACCGGAATCCGGGCGGGGGAGGGGAAACGAAGAAGGCGCGGCCCGGGGGCCGCGCCTTCTGGGGGGAAGTGAGGATTATCGGGCGGCGATCTCGATCTTCCGCGCCTTCGCCGCCTCCGCCCGGGGCAGCGTCAGGGTGAGCACGCCGTGCTCCGCGTGCGCCTGGATCTTCTCGGCGTCCACCGTGGCCGGCAGCTGGAAGCTCCGCTCGAACTTGCCGTAGCTCCGCTCGTAGCGGTGCAGCCGCTGGCTGTTCTCCTCCTTCACCTGCTCCTTCTCGCCCTTGATGGTGAGGGTGCGGTTCTCCACCGTCACCTCCACCGCCTCCGGCTTCACGCCCGGCAGCTCCAGGCTGATCCGGAGCCCGTCCGCGTCCTCCACCACGTCGGTGGCCGGGAACCAGGCCGTGGCCGAGCCGTTGGCCAGGTCGCCCGCAAAGGGAAAGCCCTGGAAGGCGGCATCGAACATCTCGTTCAGCCGGCGGAGTTCGGGCTGCCGGCGCAGGATGAGCGTCATCGTTCTCCTCCGTGATCGGGTTGGGGTTGGGTCCTGCACGCACCCCCTCCCTATGCAGCCCGCGTGCCTGCCCGGGCCGGTCAGGGTGACAGATCCCGCCCCCCGCCCCGGGCAGGGGCGGCAGGCGGGGGGTCCAAAGTGACAGTCAGGAGGGGCGGCGGCGCGACACGCGGTTGACCACCGCGGCCAGCTCGGACAGCTCGAAGGGCTTCTCCAGCACCGGGCAGCCGGAGGAGGCCAGGAATGCGGCGGTCTCGGGGGAGGCGGTGTCGCCGGAGGCAAAGACCAGGCGGGTGAGGAGCTCGGGCCGGGTGCTGGCCAGCCACTGGTGCAGCTCGTGGCCCGAGAGGTTGGGCATGCGGAGGTCGCAGATCACCAGGTCCAGCCGGGGGAGCTCCTGGGTGGAGAGGAGCCGCTGCAGGCCGAGCGCGCCGTCGCCCGCCTCCTCCACGACCCACTGCTGTCGCTCGAAATAGCGCCGGATGCTGGAGCGCACCGACGCCTCGTCATCAATGATCAGCACCCGGCCACCCGGCTTGAGCCCCATGGTGGGCAGGCCGCCCGGCGGGGTGACGCCGGTGGACGCCACGAGCCCGAGCGGGAGCCAGGCCGTGAAGCGCGCCCCCGGTCCCGGCTCCCGGTTCTCCGCCCGGAGCGTCCCCCCGTGCTGCTGCACGATGCCGAGCGACACCGACAGGCCGAGCCCGGTCCCCTCCCCCGTGCCGCGGGTGGTGAAGAACGGCTCGAACACCCGCGACAGCACGTGCGGCGGGATCCCCGGCCCCGTGTCCTCCACCGACAGCGCCAGCCCGTTCTCCTGCCGCCGCACCGTCACCCGCACCTCGCCCCGGGCGGTGGTGGTGCGGACGGCGTTGTCGATGAGGTTGGTGAGCACCTGCTCGATGCCGGCCGGGTCGCAGGTGAGGAGCGGCAGTCCCGGGTCGATGTCCACCCCCAGCGTCACTTCCCGCTCGGCCAGGTCGCCGGTGAAGGCGCGCACCGTCCGCTCCACGAGCGCCGGGATGTCCGTGGGCTCGCGCCGCTCCTCGCGGCGCCGCACGAAGCTCAGCAGGTCCCGCACGATGACCCGCGCCCGTCGCGCCTGCGCCCGGATGGTGCCGAGCGCCTCGGCGTTGTGCGGCTCCTGCGGCTCGGCCAGCAGTTCCTCGCTGAACGTCAGGATGGCGGCGAGCGGGTTGTTGAGCTCGTGCGCCACGCCCGACACCAGCCGGCCCAGCGATTCCATCCGCTCCGAATGCGCCAGCCGCTCCCGCAGCGCGGTGCGCTCCTGCTCCGCCTTGCGGCGGTCGCTCGCGTCGCGGAGCACCAGGATCTGGAGGGTCTCCTCCTGCTGCCGGATGGTGCTCGCGGCCACTTCCACGGGGATGCTGACCCCATCGGGGCGGGCCAGCAGCACCTCGAAGAGCGCCTGGGTGGCGTGGTCGCTGTGGGAGAAGTCCTGGGTCTTCCGCGCCACCTCGGCGCGCGCCGCGTCATCGAGGAAGCGGGACAGCGGCTGGCCGATGGCCGCCCGCCGGTCGGTGGCAAAGATGCGCGCGGCGCCGTTGTTGAAGAGCACCACCCGGCCGCCGTGGTCGGTCACCACGATGGCGTCGGTGGCCGTCTCGATCACCGCCTTGAGCCGCCCCTCCGATTCCGCGATGCCCCGCACCCGCGAGGCCCGCAGCAGGTCCGCCTCGCGCTTGGCGTCCTCCAGCAGGATCGTCACCATGCCGAAGGCGAGGAGCGACGAGAAGGCGAGGTCGAGGTAGCTGTTGTAGCGGGGCAGGAACCCGAAGATCCCCTGCCAGCCCTGCTCCCCGCGGGACACCGCCGCGAAGCTCACCGCATAGCCCACCCACAGCACCGCCATGCCCAGGAAGACCGCCCCCGTGAGGCGGGTGCCGAGGCCGCGGCGCTCCGACGGCATGCCACGGAGCGCGGCGCTGCACACCAGGCAGGTGGGCACGGCCACCAGCGACTGCGCCGCCATCGCCGGGCTCAGCTCCGACGACCACATCGAGGTGATCAGGGAGAAGAAGCCGACCGCCCACAGGAGCCCCGACCCGCGCAGCCGCAGCACCGGCTGCCCCCGCAGCTCGAGGGCGCCCTGCAGCAGCATCAGGTAGTAGAGGACCTTGGCGTACTGGTAACTGGCGTGGATGAGGAGGAGGAACGGACTCGGGATCTCGAAGCCCTGCGGCAGCATGGCCGGGGCGATGAAGTAGCGGATGGCCACGATGGTGACCGCCGCCAGCACCGCCCCCCATGCCCACATCCAGCGCAGCATGTAGGGCCGCACCCCGGCGTGCTGCACCAGGAGCGCAAACAGGACGAGCAGGAGCAGCGTCCCGCCCAACTGCACGAAGACGCCGATCGCGGAGATCAGCCTGCCGAGATCTTCTGGATTCATTGCTCAGGGGGCGCGCGGTGGTCCCATGACACCGGCTCCCTCAAGGTAGGGGGGTCCCCCCGGTTCCGTCGAGCCTCAGCCGCGGCCGGCGGCGGCGCGGTCCTCCGCCGCGAGCGCCGCGACCGCCGCCATCACGTGCTCCGCCAGCTCGCGATAGGTCCCCGCCTCCGCCGGGCGCTCCAGGAAGGCCGCGTACGCCACCGCCGGCCCGAAGCGCACCCGGATCCGCTCCCCGCCGGTCCGCCGGCGGCGCAGGATCTCGGGGATGCTCTGGGTGATCCCGCCCAGGAACACCGGCACCACCACCGGCGCCGCCTCGTGCAGCAGCCGCCCGATGCCGGGATGCGGCGGCAGGAGCGCCCAGGGATCGTCGCCCTTGTTGCGGGTGCCCTCGGGGTGGTAGCCGACCAGCCGCCCCGCCCCCTCGCGGCACATCCCGGCGAGCTCGGCCAGCGCCCACTGGTCGAAGCGGCGCTTGGCCGGGACCTGGAAGAAGGGGGGATACATCGCGAAGAACGCGGCCAGGCCGTTCACCAGGAGGCCGCCCGGCCGCTGGTAGAAGTACCGGCCGCGGACCGGGAAGTTGAGCGCCCGCCATCCCGGGGTGCGCCGGAAGAGCACCGTGGCCACCACGTAGAGGTCAAAGAAGGTGCGGTGGTTGGCTACCACCACGAGCGGCCGGTCCCGGCTCGTGGCCAGCACGTGCTCCAGGCCGTGCACCTCGAACAGCGGCCCCGCGAGCCACGAGATCCAGCGCGCGCCGATCTCCCGCTGGCACCAGCACCAGAGCCGGGGCCAGCGGCCCCGGTTCAGGTGGCGCACCAGCCGCACGGCCAGGCGCTCGAAGGGTGTCAGGCAGTCGAGGGGAAGCGGTCCGGGCATCCGTCAGGGGGTGGGGATGCGCCAATCTACATCAGGGATGGGCGGGAACCGCCAGCCGCTTGCTATACTTGGAGCCGATCCACGACCAACGCCGAGGGAGGGGCATGAGCAACTGGGGGCGCATCTGGCGCAAGGGCATGGTGGCGGTGCTCGGCGGGCCCACCCTCGCCGGCATGGCGCGGGACCGGGTCACCGTGGAGCGCCTGGCCGATTTCGAGTCGCGGCTCCTCAACGAGCGCCGCACCATCGACGTCTTCCTCCCCCGCGGCTACGCCACCGACCGCGCCGCCCGCTACCCGGTGCTCTACGCCAACGACGGGCAGGACATGGCCACCATCGACCTGGCCGCCCTGCTCGACTCGCTGCAGCGCACCGGTGTCATGGCGCCCGCCATCGTCGTCGCCATCCACGCCACCGAGCGGATCCAGGATTACGGCACCGGCGGCATCCCCAACGCCCAGGGCTTCGGCGCCCGGGCCGGGCTGTACGGGGATTTCCTGCTCACGGAACTCATGCCCGCCATCAACCAGCGCTACCGCACCGAGACCGGGCCCGCCCGCACCGCCATCATGGGCTGGTCGCTGGGCGGCCTGTCGGCGGTGGACCTGGCCTGGCGGCACCCGGAGCGCTTCGGCGCGGCGGGCGCCTTCAGCGGCTCGTTCTGGTGGCGCACCAACGACAGCACGCCCGCGCTCAAGGCGTCGAGCCGGATCATGCACCAGCGGGTGCGGAGCACCCGGGTGAAGCCGGCCCTCCGCCTCTGGCTCGAGACCGGCCTCGAGGACGAGGCCGCCGACCGCGACGGCGACGGCGTCATCGACTCGATCCAGGACACCGAGGAGCTGGTGACGGAGCTCGTGAAGCTCGGCTTCCACCGCGGCCCCGACGTCACCCACCTGACCATCCGCGGCGGCCACAACCTGCCGACGTGGAAGCGGATCCTGCCGGAGTTCCTGGCGTGGGCCTTCCCGGCGGCGCCGAAATCATGACTCACCCCAACATGGTAGGGGCCGGCCATGGCCGGCCCTCCTCAACCCCACCCGGACCAGCGTAACGGGTGAGAGCGCGGACCCACCACTCTCGATCATGAGTAATGGTGCGGGGAAGAGGAGGGCCGGCCATGGCCGGCCCCTACCATGCTCGGGCGACTCGACGGTCTCAGCGACAGGGCAATCGATGAAGCAACTCGTGCTGGTCGGCGGCGGGCACTCGCATCTCTTCGTGCTGGAGGCCGCGGCGCAGGGGAAGCTGCCGGGCGTGGAGCTGACGCTCGTGTCGCCGGAGGCGCGGCAGGTGTACTCGGGGATGGTGCCGGGCTACCTCGAGGGGCGGTACGACCTCGACGCCATTTCGATTGACCTGCCGCGGATCGCGCGGCGGATCGGGGCGCGGTTCGTCGAGGACGGGGCCAAGCGGGTGGAGACGGAATCGCGGACGCTGCACCTGGAGAGCGGCGGCACCCTGCCGTTCGACGCCGCGTCCATCGCCATCGGGGGCGTGCCCACGGGCACGACGCTGCCGGGCGTGGCGCACCACGCCACCTTCCTCAAGCCCATCAACCGCGTCCTCACGCTTCTCCCCAAGATCGAGGAGACCGTCCGGAACGCCGGCCCCGAGTCGCTCCGGGTGGTGGTGGTGGGCGCGGGGGCCGCGGGCGTGGAGGTGGCCCTCACCCTGCGCACCCGGCTCGACCGGCTCGGCGCCACCCATTCCATCATCACGCTGATCGGCGCCAGCCACACCGTGCTGCACGACCGGAGCCGGAAGGCCGCCGAGCTGGCGGAGCAGGCGCTCGACCGCCGCGAGATCACCCGCCGCATGGCCACGGGCGTCGAGGAGATCGGCGCCGACTACGTGCGCCTCACCGGCGGCAAGGTGCTCCCGGCCGACCTCATCCTCTGGACCACCGGCACCGACGCCCCGCCCCTCTTCCGGGCCAGCGGCCTCCCCACCGACGCCAAGGGCTTCCTGCTCGTGGACGACACGCTCGCCGTGCCGGGCATCCCCGGCCTCTTCGGCGGGGGCGACGCGGTGAGCATGGCCACGGCGCCCAAGACGCCCAAGGCCGGCGTCTATGCCGTGCGGATGGGTCCCTTCCTGGCGCGGAACCTCGCGGCCCACCTCGCGGGCAGGCCGCTCGCCTCCTACACGCCGCAGGACACCTTCCTGGCCCTCCTCAACACCGGCGACGGCCGCGCCATCCTCTCCCGCGGCCAGCTGGCCACCAGCGGCCGCTGGGCCATGCGGCTCAAGGACAGGATCGACCGCGGCTTCATGCGCCGGTTCCAGCGCCTTTACGCGTAAGCGACGTCACGCACGCCCCTTCCCAGCCCACCACGCAGTATCCCCTCAGCCCGAACGTCTGTAGCGGCCGGATATATCCGGCCGCTACGTACGTGGGGGTAAGGGGATATTGCGTGGTGGGCTGGGAGGGGGCGTGAGATCCCAGACGCAAGACGGGGCCCGTCCCATGGACGAGCCCCGCCGTTCAGGTACCGCGCCCGCTCAGGACATCAGCACCAGCATCACGAACCGCATCTTCTCACGAATCGTCCGCATCGCTCGCCTCCTCCCGGCTCCTCGTGTGTGATACGCCGGAGACGCGGCATCGGTTCCCGTCCGCACCGCGCCGTCACCTGCAGCGTCGGCAGGACGCGCGGGACCTTTAGGCCGGGTCTCCACCCGGGAAAGCGTCCGCCGCCCGCCCCGCGCGACATTCCCCACGGCCCCTTGTAAGGATTGGGCCCCGGTCGGCATTCTCGGGACATGGAGGCCCACGCCGCGCCCGCCCTCGCACTCGTCCCCGGGCCTCCGACAATCGGCACCGGGGGCTCGGCAATCGACAGCCGGTCGCCGGCAATCGCGACCCGGGGTCCGGCAACTCGCATTGGCAGCCGCCACTTCGCCCCCGAGGTCCGCCACTTCGCTCAAGCGGCGCGGCGCGCGGCCCGGCCGCCGTCCATCGCCATCCCGTCACCCCCAGAACGGCGCAACGGCGCAACTCAGCCGCCTACTTCACCTTCCAGAACTCCACCTTGTTCTCCGTGAACAGCGGAATGGCCACCAGGCCCGCGCCGGGTCCACGCCGATGTCGGCGGGGCTGTTCACGCCGGTGGCCACCTTGGTGTTGCTGCGGTCGCCCACCAGGAAGAGGGTCGAGTCGGCCCAGCTGGTGACGTAGAGGCCGTCACCGATGATCTCCACCCCGTCCTGGCTGCCCGGGCCGATGCCGATGGTGTCCACCTTCGCCTCGCCCGGCTTCCAGCCGAGGAGCGCGCCGCCGCCGAAGGGCACCACGACGAATCGGTTGTTCATGTGGTCCATGGCGATGCCGTTGGGCCGGCCGAGCCAGTCGCCCTCGGCGGCGACGCTCACCTCGCGGCCCTTCACGGCGAAGATGCGGTCGGGGCCCGGGTGGGTGATGCCGTCGGCGCCGATGATGATGCCGGTGTCGGTGAGGTAGATCGTGCCGTCGTGACTCACCACCACGTCGTTCAGGAACTTGGCCTGCGCGCCGAACTCGAGGGTGGCCACCGGCGCCCCCGTCAGGCGGTTGAAGCCGCGCAGCGCGTCGATGTCCGCCACCCACAGCGTGTCGCCCTGGAGCGCGGTGCCCTTGGGGCCGTTCAGGGTGACGCCGTTGATGCCGCCCACGATGAAGTGCAGGCTGTCCACCGTGCCGTCGGCCTTGAGGCGGCTGATGAAGCCGTTGCCATCCTTGGCGCTCGGGCCGCCGTTGATGTTGGTGACGAACCAGACCTGCTGCTGCGCGTCCCAGATCACGGACTCGGGCGTGCTGAAGCCCTCCGCGGTGGACACCTTGGCGGGCTGGACGGGGGCGGCGGCGGCCGTCGAGTCGGCGGCGGGCGCCCCCTCCTTCGGCGCGCAGGCGGCGAGCAGGACGAGCGCGGCGGCCAGGGTCGGCATCGTCTTCACAGCGGGACTCCCTTCCTCGGGTGAACGGGGGTACGGCGGGTCGGGGCGCATTATAGCGAGCCCCCTCGGATTTTTCACCGCACCCGCTCCCCCCGCAGTTTCTCCCGCCCTCCCAGCTCCCCACCCACGATCCCGGCCGCCGACGTGGATGGAGGCGGCCGGATATATCCGGCCCCTACAGACGGACGGGAGAGGGGATCGTGCGTGGGGGGCTGGGAGGTCGCGCGAGACGCTTCCCCGGGCGCGGGGTCAGGGGGCGACGTAGATCTCGCCGCCGCGGGCGCGGAACTCCGCGGCCTTCTCCTGGAGGCCCGCCTCCGCGGCGCGGATCTCCTGGGTCAGGTGCATGGAGCAGAACTTGGGGCCGCACATGGAGCAGAAGTGGGCCACCTTGGCGCCGTCGGCGGGCAGCGTCTCGTCGTGGTAGGCCTTCGCCGTGACGGGGTCGAGCGCCAGGTTGAACTGGTCGCGCCAGCGGAACTCGAAGCGGGCCTTGGACAGCGCGTCGTCCCACGCCCGCGCCCGCGGGTGGCCCTTGGCCAGATCCGCCGCGTGCGCCGCGATCTTGTAGGCGATGACGCCCGCCTTCACGTCATCGCGGTTCGGCAGGCCGAGGTGCTCCTTGGGGGTCACGTAGCAGAGCATCGCCGTGCCGTACCAGCCGATCATCGCCGCGCCGATGGCGCTCGTGATGTGGTCGTAGCCCGGCGCGATGTCCGTGGTGAGCGGCCCGAGGGTGTAGAACGGCGCCTCGCCGCACCACTCGAGCTGCTTCTCCATGTTCTCCTTGATCATGTGCATCGGGACGTGGCCCGGGCCCTCGTTCATCACCTGCACCCCGTGCTCCCACGCAATCCGGGTCAGCTCGCCCTGGGTCTTGAGCTCGGCGAACTGCGCCTCGTCGTTGGCATCGGCGATGGACCCCGGCCGGAGCCCGTCGCCCAGCGAGAAGGAGACGTCGTACGCCGCCATGATCTCGCAGATCTCGCGGAAGCGGGTGTAGAGGAAGTTCTCCTGGTGGTGGGCCAGGCACCACTTGGCGATGATCGAGCCGCCGCGGCTCACGATGCCCGTCATGCGCCGCGCGGTCATGGGGATGTAGCGGAGCAGCACGCCCGCATGCACCGTGAAGTAGTCCACCCCCTGCTCGGCCTGCTCGATGAGCGTGTCGCGATACACCTCCCACGTCAGGTCCTCGGGCACGCCGCCCACCTTCTCGAGCGCCTGGTAAATCGGCACGGTGCCGATCGGGACGGCCGAGTTCCGCAGGATCCACTGCCGGGTGGCGTGGATGTTCTTGCCGGTGGAGAGGTCCATCACCGTGTCGGCGCCCCACAGCGTGGCCCAGCGGAGCTTCTCCACCTCCTCCTCGATGGAGGAGGTGACGGCGGAGTTGCCGATGTTGGCGTTGATCTTCACGTGGAAGGCGCGGCCGATGACCATCGGCTCGAGTTCCGGGTGGTTGATGTTGGCCGGGATGATGGCCCGGCCCCGCGCCACTTCGCTCCGCACGAACTCGGCAGTCATCCCCTCGCGGAGCGCGATGTACTCCATCTCCTCCGTGACCTCGCCCCGGCGCGCGAACTGGAGCTGCGTGACGGGCCCCGTGGCGCGGAGCGGCGTCCGCAGCAGCGACGCCGGCGTCTCGACGAGGCCCGGCGTAGCGGCCGGATATATCCGGCCGTTACGTACGTGGGCGACCCGGGGAGCGCGGCGACGGCGCGCGCGGCGATCCAGTCGCCGCGCACGCTCGGCAGCCCCTCCGTCACGTCGCACCCCTGTGGCCCGCTGGTGTCGTACACGCGCAACGGTGGCTCGCCGCCAGAGAGGGCGATTTCGCGCATGGGCACCCGCACGCCGCGCGGGCCCTCCACGAGGGTCTTGGTGGAGTTGGGGAACGCCTCGGCGAAGGCCGACGCGAATTCGGGCGGGACGGTGGGTGCGGACATGCGCGCTCCGACGGTAGGAAATAGACGAAGGGAGCGCTTCGTGGCGACCGCGCTCCCTCCGCCGGTGTGAACCGGATCAGGTTCCAAGGGTACGCTCTCAATCGGCCGTGGCCGATGCCCCTGGCGGTCGCCCCAACGGTAGGGCCGGATGCACCTGCCGGTCAACCGGCGAGGTTCACCGGCCGCAAAACCGGGCGGGCCGCCGCCCGGCCCCCAGCACTGTTCAGTCTCCCGTCACCCCCGTCCGATAGTGGAGGAAAGCGGCGCACCCCCGCCCGGGACGACGCCAGCTCCCCCTCACGCATCCGGACGGTGATCCCCGGCACGGCGATTGCCTCCTATTCCCCTGCGGCAAGGTGGGCCCCATCCTGTGGGTGGGGGTCGCTGGGAACAAATGGGGACAGGCGGCGTCTTGTCGGAGGGGGGCATACGGAGATCCTCATGGCGAAGTTCGCACATCTGGCGCTGGTCCTGGCGGCATCCACGCTCATGGCCAGCTCGTACCAGCCCGAGCCGGTGATCCCGCCCGCGCCCACCTTCCAGGTGAGCGTGCTGCCCGATTCCACGCTCAAGGACGTGGCCATCGCGGTGTACCATCCCGAGCACCCGCGGATCTACGTCAACCCCAGGCTCATGAAGCGCCTCTCCCCGGCGCTGCAGGCGTTCTTCCTGGCGCACGAGTACGCGCACATCGACCTCCGCCACACCCGGGCCAGCGCCCTCCGCGCGCCCGCCGCGTCGCGCAACGAGGCGCTGCAGGAAAAGGAGCTCGAGGCCGACTGCCTGGCCACCCGCCGGCTGGCGCTCGACGACCCGGCCGCCGCCCAGGCCGCCATCCGCTTCTTCCGCCGCCAGGGCGACAGCTCCTACGACGCGGAGCATCCCACCGGGACGCGCCGCGCGGACAACATCGCCGCCTGCCTCGGGGCGGAGTAGCCGCCGCACCAGCGGGCCAAGGCCCCGCGTCCCCCCACGATCTCTTGCGCCGTCCGCCGGTGTTCCCACATTGGGACCGCATGCGGACGCGTTTTCGTACGGGGCTCCTCGCCACGGTCCTTGCAGCCTGCGCACCGGCCCTCCACGGGCAGGGCCTGCGGCTGGTGCCGGGCGTGGCGGAGGTGGAGACCGATTCGATCCGCGACGTGGCGGTGGCCGCCGTGGACCGCGATGCGCCGGTGATCTACGTGAACCCGCAGCTGGCCCGCCGCTATGGCCCGCTGCTCACCCGCTTCTTCGTGGCGCACGAGTACGGGCACGTGCAGCTCCGCCACACCCGCGCCGGGCTCTTCTCCCTCTCCGCCCGCCTCCGCGACTCGGTGCTCGTCGCCCAGGAACTCGAGGCCGACTGCTACGCCGCCCAGCTCGAGGGCGCCGACGCGGTGGCCGCCACCGAGGCGGCGCTCCGCTTCTTTGCCCGGCTCGGCCCCTTCCGCTACGACGCCCAGCATCCCTCCGGCGCCCAGCGCGCCGGCACCCTGCTCCGCTGCCTCCCCCTCGCCCCCGACGCCCAGGCCCTGCGCCAGGGCGACACCGGGGTGGAACGCGGCCCGGTGAGCGGCGAGCCGGTGCGGATCCGCTTCGCGGTGCGGAGCGCGGCGCTGGAGGGGCGGAGCTACGGCAAGGAGGCGGTGCTCTGGGTTGACGGACGGCGGGTGGGCGTGGTGAGCAACCTGCGCTTTCCGGCGGCGCTGGTGGTGGACCAGTTCGCCCCCGGCATCCACAACTACCGGCTCACCCTCGACACCTACGGCCTGGCCGGCATGCTGGGCCCCTCCGGCACGGTGACCGGCCGGGGCCAGGTCCTGCTGCAGGACGGCGACCGCTGGGTGATCGAGTGGGAGCCGGGCAGCGCGCCGCGGCTGGTGCGGGAGGCGCCCGCCTTGTAGGCGGCCCGTGGCGTGGGGGGAAGAGGCGCGGCCCAAGGGCCGCGCTTTTGACATGCCCCCGCGACGTCGACGCCCCGCCTCGCCCCCGCGATCTCCTTCGAAGCGCGCGGCCCTTGGGCCGCGCCTCTCAGGGAAGGGCGGGACGCCGTTCGGTGGGCGCGTCGCCGGGGGGAGGGTCGGCGGCGGCGGGGGCGGGGCCTCGATGGGCGCCGGGGTCCCGCCAGACGGGCGGGGCGGCAGCGGCGGCGGGGTGGGCGCCGGCGACGTGGCCGGCGCCGAGAGCACCGGCGGCGGCGAGCCCGGCCCGCTGGGCATGGCGATGCGCTGGTTGCTCCAGAGCCGCATCATGGCCGTGAAGGCCTCCACCATCTCCGCGTTGAAGTCCACGCCCGCCCGCTCCTCCATGTAGGCCAGCGCCACCTCCGTGTCCCAGGCGTCACGGTAGGGCCGGGTGGTGCAGAGGGCGTCGAAGACGTCGCAGACGTGGATCAGCTGGCTGGCGAAGTGGGTGTCGCGCGGGTAGCGGAAGCGCGGGTAGCCGCCGCCGTTGATCATGATGTGGTGCTCGTAGGCGACCGTCGCGGCGAGGTCCAGGTTGCGCTCGCGCGCGATGATCAGGCGGGCGCCATCCACGGGGTGGCGGCGCAGCACCGCCAGTTCCTGCTCGGTGAGGGCCCCCGGCTTCACCAGGATCTCGTGCGGCACCCGGACCTTGCCCAGGTCGTGCAGCAGCCCCGCCATGCCGAACTCCCGGATGTCCTTCGGCGAGAGCCCGATGTACTCGGCCAGCGCCATGGCCAGCACCGACACGTTGGTGGCGTGGGTGGTGGTGTACTGGTCGTAGCGCTTGAGGGTGAGCAGCGGCAGCAGCATCCGGCTCTGGCTGTGCATGGCCAGCGACAGCGAGCGCACCACCGCGTTGGCCTCGGCCAGCGGGAGGCGGTCGGTCTCCTGCACCTCGCCGTGGATGTAGGCGATGGCCTCGATCTCGTCCTCGAGGGTGTAGGGCTCCGCGTCGCTCGCGGCGGTGGCCACGGCGATGTCGGCGGGGGCGCCGCGGAGGGTGATGGCGCCGAAGCGGATGCTGGGCCGGCGGAGGTGGCTCCGTTCCTCCGACTCCTCCTGGCCCGCCAGCTTTTTCTGGAGCTCGCGCAGGAACTGGCCCATGTCGTCGCGGCTGGCGTCGGCATCGAACTCGATGCGCTGCACGCCGGCGCGCGCCAGCCGGCGGGCCATGTCCCAGGCCTTGAAGTCGCGCAGCGCCTGCTGGCGGTAGAGGACCTCGTCCTCGAGGAAGGAGAAGTTGGGCGCAGGGTCCAGCCGCTGCAGCGCGGTGAGCTGGGTCCACGCCGCGTCGAGGGCGCGCTCGCGGGCGGGGTGGCCGTCCTTGTAGAGCGCCGCGGCCGAGAGCGCCTGGCCGAAGGAGGTGAGGAAGCGGACCGGGTCGCTCATGCCTCGTCTCCCTGGCCGGCGGCGGCGCGGCGCACCTGCGGGTCGGCGCTCTCCGCCGCCAGGCGGAGCACGGCCTGCGCCCCGGGATCGGTGGCGAAGTTCCGGGCCAGCGCCTGGATCATGGTGAGCAGCACGGGGGTCTTGGGCACCAGCTTCCGGCGCCGGAACCAGCTCGGCGCGGTGAGCGACTGGCTCACCAGCCAGTCGCGCGTCACGGGCGTCCGGATGGTGCCGAGGACGCGGATGGCCAGGAGGCGGAGCTCCAGCTGCAGCTGCGGGTCGGAGAGCACGTGGCGCACCCGGCCGGCGGCGGCCGACGGGCAGCGCTCGAGCGCGGCCTGCAGGCCCAGGCGGAGGTTGGCGTCGTCGTCGTCGCCCACGGCGGCGATGACGGCGTCGTCGCGCATCTCGGGGATGCGCATCATGAGCTTGAGCGCCTCACGCCGCACCCGCGAGTCCTCGGCTTTGAGGTAGGCGGCGGGATCGAACTCCGCCGGGATCTCGTCCAGCGAGCCGAGCAGCGCCAGCAGGTTCCGCTGCACGTACCACGGGGAGCCGGGGATCCGCTCCACCAGCATCGGCCCGATGGCGGGCCCGAGCTTGCCGAGGCGGGTGAGCAGGCGGCGGCGCATGGTGCGGTTGTCCGCCACCTCGAGGCTCTCGAGCATCGGCTCGGCGGCGGCCATGCCCATGCGCTCGAGCAGCAGCTCCACCACGGCGGTGTCCCGCGGCTCGTTGGCGAGGAGGATCCGCATGTTCTCCGGCGTGGCCAGGTGCAGCCAGAAGTTCTCCCGGATGTCCTCGGCCACGCTGGCGTGCTCCACCAGGGCCACCACCTCGCTGGCGCGGCCCTCGTTGACCAGCTCGGTGAGGGCGGACCAGACGGCGTCGCCCACGGTGTCGGTCTCGCAGGCGATCTGCACCAGCCGGATGGCCTCGGTGGCGTGTGAGGCACCGCTCGGGACGGGGATGTTCGGGTTGCGGGCCAGGCGGTCGAGGACCCGGGTGTAGGCGGCGGGGTTCGGGTCCTTGAGGTTCCAGCGCTCCACCAGCTGCCGCACCCCCTCGCGCAGCGCATGGTCCGCCTCCTCGCGGATGGCGATGCTGCCGCGCTCCGACTGCTGGGCCAGCTTGGTGAGCATGCGCACCATGGCGTGGGGGAGCGCCTGCTCGCCGGCCTCGCTCACGGCGCGGAGCAGCTGCAGCACGGCTCCGGCCGGCAGCACCATGGCGGCGTCCGCCACCAGGCGGCGGCGCTGCTGCAGGTCGGCGCCGAGGGTGGCGAGCTCGCGAAGCGTGTCGGGGGTGAGGTGGTTGAGGAGGGCGTTCAGCTTCTCGGAGAGGGCGGCGGCCTCGGCGCCCTGCGCCAGGCGGAGCTCGCGCGAGAGGCTGAGGAGGAAGCTCACCACCTTCTTGGCCTTGTCGCCGTCGCCGCGGATGTTGTTGAGCGCGCGGGCGATGGACTGCGGGTCGGCGATGAGCTCGGGCGCGCCCTCGCGCGTGAGCGCCGCGGCCGCGAGGCCGAGCCAGAGCCGGGCGGCGGCGCCCTGGCCCAGGCCGGAGGTGTCACCGGTGCGGGTGGTGCCGTCCTGGGCCATCTCGATCCGGTCCCACGCGGGGGCCAGGAGCCGGATGGTCTGCCAGCGCTCGTCGAACTCCCCGAGGCGCGGGCCGACGGGATTGGTGCGGGGATCGCTGCCGAGGAGCTGGAGCAGGTCGCCGAGTTCCTGGGGGGTGACGCCCGGGATGAACTTGATGCCGCCCACCTGGTGGCGGTGCAGGCGCTGCGCGAGCTCGCGGAGCACCGGGTTGCCCTCGTCGGTGGCCAGCCCCTCGAGCAGGAGCTGCTGCCGCGCCACGCCCAGGAGCAGGTTGGCCCGCGTCATGAGGACGATCCGCAGGTGCCCGGCGGCGGCGTCCACCGCGGCGACGAGCAGCGGATGGCCCGGCGGGTACACCGAGACCTTGTGCAGCGCGATCGCGAAGAGCGGCAGGAACATCGCCAGGTCGCGCGGCAGGGCCGCACGGGTCGGGGCGGATGCGTCTGCGAGCGCCGGCTGGGTCACGCGGTCTGTGGGGGTGGGGACCCCCTAAGGTAAGGCAGGGCTGGCTTCCTCGGGAAGCCAGCCCTGCCATGTCCGTCCGGGCCGCCCGGTGGCGGCGCTCAGTCCTTGGCGCGGTCCACGTACTCGCCGGTGGACGGGTTCACCCGGACGCGCTCGCCGTTCTGGACGAACTCGGGGACGTTGATGGTGACGCCGTTGTCGAGCTTGGCCGGCTTGAAGGACGACGTCTTGGTGGCCGTCTTCATCGCCGGATTGGTCTCGACGACCTCGAAGGTCATCACGTTGGGGAGCTGGATGCCGATGGGGCGGCCGTTGAAGAACTCGGCCATGATCTTCATGCTCGGGGCCACCCACTGGGCAGCGTCGCCGAGATCCTCCTCGCTCATCTCGAGCTGGTCGAAGTTCTCGGTGTTCATGAAGTGGTAGCTGTCGCCGCCGGCGTACAGGAACTCGAGCTGGTGGGTCTCGAGGTTGGCGAGCTCGACGGTGTCGGTGGAACGGAAACGGTGCTCGAACTGGGTGCCGGTCCGGAGCTTCCGCAGCTTGGCCTGCACCATGGCGCGGAGGTTCCCGGGCGTGTGGTGGTGGAAGTCGAGGACCCGGCAGGGCTCCCCCTCGAACAGCAGGCACATCCCGCGGCGCATATCGCTGGCGATCATCGTGGCAGCCCCGTTCCTTCTTCTTTGAAAGCGCGGCCATTGGGCCGCGCCGACGAAATGGAATGTTGATGAGAACGAGGGGGGCGGACGCCCGGCTGGGCGTCCGCCCCCCGTCCTTCGGCCTCGGTTTCCGGCGTCAACTATAGGCCCCGGCCAGCCCTAGCGGTAGGGGGCCACGTCTATAGATTGGGGAACCCCTTCCAGGATCACGGTTTATGGCGTCTCGCCGGGCTTTCCTCGCCGCCGCGGCGGCTCTTCCCGCCTTCCGGCCGGATGCGCTGCGCCGCGTCCTCGACGCCACGCCCCGGCGCCCGGCCCTGGGCGGCCTGGGCGGCCTGGTCCCCACCCCGGTGCTGCCGGGGACGGCCGGCGGCCCCGACGACGAGGACTACTGGGGCGAGATCCAGCGCGCCTTCGACCTCGACCGGTCGATGGTGAACCTCAACAACGGCGGCTGCAGCCCGGCGCCGACCCATGTCCTGGAGCAGATGATCCGGGACCTCAAGTTCTCCAACGAACTCCCCGTCATCCACATGTGGCAGACCCTCGAGCCCCGGATCGAGAGCGTCCGGCGGGACCTGGCCGCCACGTTTGGCTGCGACCCCGAGGAGATGGCCGTCACCCGGAACGCCAGCGAGGGCCTGGAGACGCTGATCTTCGGCCTCGACCTGCAGCGGGGGGACGAGGTGGTGGTCTCCACCCAGAACTACGGCCGCATGCTCACCAGCTGGGACCAGCGGGTGCGGCGCGACGGCATCGTGCTGAAGCAGGTCAAGTTTCCCATCCCGCCGAAGAACAAGGACGAGATCCTCGACGCCTTCAAGGCGGCGGTGACGCCCCGGACCCGGGTCATCGAGTTCCTGCACATCACCAACCTCTCGGGCCAGATCATGCCGGTGCGGGAGATGGTGGAGTGGGCGCGGCCGCGGGGGATCGAGGTGTTCGTGGACGGGGCGCACGCCTTCGCCCAGTTCCCCTTCACCCGTGACGGGCTGGGGTGCGACTACTACGGCACCAGCCTCCACAAGTGGCTGCTGGCGCCCATCGGGACCGGGTTCCTCTACATCCGGAAGTCCAAGCAGAAGAAGATCTGGCCCCTCATGGCCGCCCCGGCCGCGATGGACGAGAACATCCGGAAGTACGAGGAGATCGGCACCCACCCGGCGGCCAACCACAACGCCATCGCGGTGGCGCTGGCCTTCCACCACGCCATCGGGGCGGAGCGGAAGGCGGCGCGGCTCCGCTACCTGCGGGACCGGTGGGCGCGGCGGGTGATGGCGGAGAGCGGGGGGCGCTGCCGGGTGCTGACGCCGCTCGAGGGGGAGCAGGCCTGCGGGATCGGCCTGGTGCACGTGGAGGGGATGGACCCGAACCGGCTGGTGGGCTGGTTCATGGAGAAGCACAAGGTGGTGGTGACCCCGATCGTCATCAAGGACGAGTTCGACGGCCTCCGGGTGACCCCCAACATCTACACCACCCCGCGCGAGGTGGACCTCTTCGCCGACCTGCTGCTGACGGCCGCCCGGCAGGGCATCAGTTCCTGAGCGGGCTCCCGGGGGGCCGGCCCGGCCCCGCCCCCCGGCCCCTCCCGCCCCCCTCCCGCCCCCCCGGCCCACCCCCGACCCGGGCCCCGCCAGCCTCACTGCCGCGCCTACCAGAAGTGCCGGCCCCGGGCCCCCGGGCGGCCGCGTCAGGCAGCCGTCAAGCCGCGCCTGACATTTTTCGCGGGTCCCCCCTCTGGCGGGAACCGGTCACGAGCGCCTATCTTGAGCCCAGGTCGCTCCACCCCTCCACGTCCCTCCACGGAAGGGCCCACGGTAATGGCACGCACCAAGAAGGCCGCCTCGTCGCGCGGCAAGGCCAGGAAGAAGGTCGGCTTCCGGTTCTCGTCGACCGTGCAGCCGAAGCGGTACGGCGGCGCAGTGAACCGCAAGGGCAGCAAGAACCTCCAGGCCAAGCTCACGGAAGCCAAGGTCAAGCAGGCCCGGCGGCTGTACGCCAAGGGCGCCCAGATCAAGGTGCTGGCGAAGAAGTTCGGGGTGGACCCGAGCACCATGTCGCTCGCCGTCCGCCGGCTGACCTTCCAGCACGTCCGCTAGGCCGGTCCCCCACGCGCCCGGCCGGCCCGGCCGGGCGCTCCCGTCCGATCCACTGCTGACGGCATCCCCGGTGGCGCGGCGTCCCACGCCCGCGCATTCTTCGGGTGTGTCCCTCCCCATTCCCCCGCGTGCCCGACGCCCCGGCCCCCGCCGGCCCGCCGGTGCGGCGTAGCCGCCTGGTGCTGGCCGCCGTCCTCGGCCTGGTGGCCCTGTTCGGGCTCTGGTGGGCGGTCCGCCGCCCGTCCCTGACCCGCACCTGGGCGGTGGACCAGTCGGTGCTCCCGGCCGTGACCTTCGCCGGCGACACCGTCACCATCGAGGGCGTCCGCAACTTCCGCTGGACCAGCGCCACCGCCTTCACCCCCGCCTGGGACACCCGGACCTACGACCTGTCCCAGGTGACGAGCGCCTGGTACGTGCTGGTGCCGTTCTCCGACCGCTGGCGCGGGCCGGCGCACGCCTTCGTGAGCTTCGGCTTTGCCGACGGGCGGTACCTGGCGGTCTCGGTGGAGGCCCGGCGCGAGCTGGGCGAGACGTACGGCGTCTTCACCGGCATGCTCCGCCACTTCGAGCTGATCTACGTGGTGGGCGACGAGCGCGACCTCATCGGCCGCCGCGCGGTCTACGACGACGACGCCGTCTTCCTCTACCCCATCAAGGGCGACCCGGCCGGCTTCCGCGCCGTGCTCACCGCCATGCTGGAGCGTGCCAACCAGCTGCGCACCCGGCCCGAGTGGTACAACACGCTCACCAACAACTGCACCCTGAACCTGGTCCGGCACGTCAACGCGCTGGTGCCGGGCAAGGTCCCGCTGAGCTGGCGCATCGCCTTCCCCGGGTACAGCGACGAGGTGGTGCACCGCGTGGGCCTCATCGACTCCACCGGCAGCATGGCCGAGCAGCGGGCGCGGTTCCAGATCAACGACCGGGCGCGGGCGGCGCTCGACTCGGCGGAGTTCTCGGCACGGATCCGGGAGTAGGCGTCGCCAGTGGCGTTGCCGGAACCGGCGTCCGGTGTGACTCAACGCAGAGGCGCAGAGAACGCGGAGGGGCGCGGAGGACCGGCGCTCGGAGTGGATGGCCCGGTGCGCACGGAGGTACCCTGAGCGAGGGTGGCCGCGCAGCACCGGTCCGGCACACCGTCCGACCTGAACCGGCGCCCACAAATCCACTGGAGACTTCCCGTGCGGTGAGCCTGCACTCGGCGAGCAGTTCCTCTGCGCTCTCTGCGCTCTCTGCGCCTCTGCGTTGAGACGCACCGGACCCCGACGCCCCAACCCACGGGCACCCAGCCATCCATGGCCTCGATCTACGACCTGAAACCGAAGTTCCAGGGCCTCCTCCGCCCCCTCACCAACGCGCTCGCCCGCGGCGGGGTGACGGCCAACCAGGTAACGCTGGCCGCCATGCTGCTGTCGCTGGCAGTGGGCGCGGCGGTGGCGCTGCGGCCCTCGGCCGGAGTGCTGCTGCTGGTGCCGCTCACCCTCTTCCTCCGGATGGCGTTCAATGCCATCGACGGGATGCTGGCACGGGAGCACGGGCAGAAGTCGCGGCTCGGCGCCGTGCTCAACGAGCTCGGCGACGTGGTGTCGGACGCGGGGCTCTACCTGCCGTTTGCGCGGGTGCTCGCCGGCGAGGCGGCGCTCGTGGTGGGCATCGTGCTGGTGGCCGTGATCGGTGAGATGACGGGGGTGGTGGGGATCCAGGTGGGCGCCTCACGCCGCTACGACGGGCCCATGGGCAAGAGCGACCGGGCGTTCTGGTTCGGCCTGCTGGCGCTGCTCCTCGGACTCGGCGTGGCGGCCGGGGCGTGGGTGCGGTGGTACCTGGCGGTGGTGCTGCTGCTCGGCGTGGTGACCATCCTCAATCGCGCGCGCGGCGCGCTCCGGGAGGGGGCGTGATGAACCGGCTGCTCCATTCGCCCGTGGGACTCACCTTCCTCGGGATCCTCGGCGTGCTGGTGCTGGCGAGCGTGGTCACGGCCATGCTGGTGCGGAAGGGGCCGGCGGAGAAGTACGCGGAGCTCGCGGCGCGGGTGAAGTCGTGGTGGATCATGGTGGCCATCTTCGCGCTGGCCATCGCCATCGACCGGGCGCTGTCGATCGCCTTCTTCGCCTTCGTGTCGTTCCTGGCGCTCAAGGAGTACCTGTCGCTCATCCCCACGCGGCGCGCGGACCGGCGGGTCCTCTTCTGGGGGTATCTCTCCATCCCGGTGCAGTACTGGTGGGTGTACCAGGGATGGTACGGGATGTTCATCGTGTTCATCCCGGTGTGGATGCTGCTGCTGGTCTCCGCCCGGATGGTGATGATCGGGGAGACGAAGGACTTCCTCCGCGCCGTGGGCACCCTGCACTGGGGGCTGATGCTCATGGTGTTCAGCATCAGCCACCAGGCGTACCTGCTGGTGCTGCCGCCGGAGGGCGGGGCGGGGCTGGTGCTCTTCCTGGTGATGCTGACCCAGCTCAACGACGTGGCGCAGTACATCTGGGGCAAGAGCTTCGGGCGGCGGAAGATCCTGCCCACGGTGAGCCCCAACAAGACGCTCGAGGGGCTGGTGGGCGGGATCACCACCACCACGATCCTCGCGGTCCTGCTGGCGCCGGTGCTGACGCCGCTCACGCTGCCGCACAGCGTGGCCGCCGGGCTCATGATCGGCGCCGGCGGTTTCCTGGGCGACACCACGGTGGGCGCCGTGAAGCGGGACATCGGCGTGAAGGACTCGGGGACGATGATCGCGGGGCACGGCGGCGTGCTGGACCGGGTCAACAGCCTCACCTACACGGCGCCGCTCTTCTTCCACTTCCTGCGGTACTACTACTACTGAGGCCGCGGTGCTGACCCGCCTGCTGCGCTACTTCTTCTTCGGCGTGCTGGTGCGCGCCGTGGTGCTGGTGCTGCTCGGCCTCAACGTGCGGCACCGCGAGCGGCTGCCGCTCAAGGGGCCCGCCATCCTGGCCGCCAACCACAACAGCCACCTCGACACCATGGTGCTGATGAGCCTGCTGCCGCTCGGCCTCCTGGACCGGGTGCGGCCGGTGGCGGCGGCCGACTACTTCCTGCGCAACCGGCTGCTGGCGTGGTTCGCGCTCGGGATCGTGGGCATCCTGCCGATCGCGCGGCGGCGGGAGGGGCAGACGGACGACCCGCTGGTGCCGCTCGCCGAGGCGCTGGACCGGGGCGAGATCCTGCTCTTCTTCCCCGAGGGGACGCGGGGCGAGCCGGAGCGGTTCAAGGAACTCAAGAGTGGCCTGTCCCGGCTGGCGGAGCGGCGGCCGGAGGTGCCGGTGTTCCCGGTGTACATGCACGGGCTCGGGAAGGCGCTGCCCAAGGGGACGGCGCTGCTGGTCCCGTTCTTCGTGGACGTCTTCGTGGGGGAGCCGCTCCGCTTCGGCGGCGACCGTGACCGCTACATGGCCGAGTACCGCGAGCGCATCCTGGCGCTGGCGGCCGAGGGCCACTTTCCTGCCTGGGAGTGAGCATGCCCACCCGCCGCGCCACCGCCAGCCGACCTCGACCGTCTCGTCCCGCTCTTCGAGGGCTACCGCCAGTTCTACGGGGAGGCGCCCGATCCGGCCACGAGCCGCGCCTTCCTGGCCGAGCGGCTGGCGCGGGGCGAGTCGGTGGTGTTCCTCGCGGAGGAGGACGGCACGGCCGTCGGCTTCACGCAGCTCTATCCCATCTTCTCCTCCACCCGCTGCCGGCGGCTCTGGCTGCTCAACGACCTCTTCGTCTCGCCGGCGGCGCGGCAGCAGGGCACGGGGCGGGCGCTGCTCGAGGCGGCGCGGGCGTTTGCGGTGGAGACCGGGGCGGTGGGCCTCGAGCTGATGACCGCGCGCACCAACAGCACAGCCCAGCGGCTCTACGAGTCGCTGGGCTGGCAGCTGGACCAGGTGTACCTGCACTACGAGCTCGGGGTGGCCTGGCCCCGGGCTCGGGGCGGCGGGGGGGGGGGGGCCCGCGGTCACCCGCGTCCGCATCCGTCCACAGGGCGGCGGGGGGCCTTTCTGCGGGCTTGTGATCGTGGGCCCCCTCCTTCCCGGGCCCGGGGCCGCGGGCCTCCCGCCGGCGGCCTGGCCCGGCGCGGGGCCGGCCCGCCCTCGGGCGGTGCTCGCCTGGCCCCCCCACTGCCCGCTCCCCCCCCCCGGGGGGGGGGGTGGGGGGGGGGCGGGCGCCCCGGGCTCACGACACCACCACCACCGCGGTGACCACCAGCGCCCCCGCCCAGAGCAGGTCGAGGTTGACCCACGCCGTCCGGAGGAGCCGCAGGCCGAGCTTGTGGTACACCACGACGGCGAGGAGGCCGGTCACGAGGAGATAGCCGGCGGTGTGGATGGCGGTGGCGAGGAGCGCGTCGTGCGCGGGCGAGGCGACGAGCGACGCCCGCTGCGGCAGGTGGTGATGGGCATGCGACGGCGCGAGGTCCTCGCTGAGCAGCACCGGGACCACCATGAGCCCCGCCCCGTGCGCCGAGGCCATCAGGAAGGACCAGACGGCGAGTTCCGGCTGGCTCACGCGCATCCCGCCGAAGCGGGGATGGCGATTGAGCAGCACCCGATGCAGCGCGAAGCCGAGCAGCAGCGCCGCCACCCCCCACCTGAGCACCCCAAGCGGCAGCACTGCGCCAAGCGCGGCCGCCACGGCCACGGCGAGCGCCACCGCGGCCGCGTGCCCCGCGGCGAGCGGGCCGAGCGCGCGCCAGACCGCGGCGCCCCGCCCCTCCTGCAGGCCGAGCGCCACGGCGAACAGCCAGCCCATGCCGGGGTTGAGGCCGTGGGCGGCGCCGAGCAGGAGCAGCACCAGCCACGGCGCGCCAGTCAGGGCGTGCATCCCCGGGTCACGAGTAGCAGAAGGAGTCGCTCGACGCGTCGCCGCCCTCGAGGCGCACCTGGTGCGGGCGCATGCCCTGCTCCAGCTCCACGAGGAAGCGCGGGTCGAGCGCCAGGCCGCCGGCGGGGTCGGCGTCGAGCTTGGTCATCCAGCCCTTGATGCCGTCGGGATAGAACTGCGCGTCCCACGGCGAGTAGAGCGCGTTGGTGAGGTAGACGCGCTTCCCGTCGCGGCTCACCTCCACCATCTGCGGGCCGCCGTTGAGCGGACGGGCCGGAGCCGAGGGATGCGGCGCCCGGCGCACGATGCCGCCGATCCGCTGCACCGCCGTCAGGCGCGGGTGGAAGGGGTCGCTCACGTCGTACTGGCGCAGCTCGCCGGTGCCCCAGTTCGACACGTAGAGCATGCGGTCGTCCACCGAGAGGTTGATGTCGGTGATGAGCGGCGGCACCGCCTTGAACCCCTGCAGGATCGGTGGCAGGTCCGCCGGGTCGGCGGGCTCGGCGGGGATGGTGATGACCTTCTGTGCCTTCCACGCCCCGTGCCCGTGCCTGCCCTCGTTGTACCAGAGCCACACCGACGCCGACAGGTCGGCGAGCGAGATCACCACACCCACGAAGCCGTACGGCTTGGTGGGATTGTGCGCCGGCCGGAGCTCGAGGACCATCTGCTGCTCGGCGCCCAGGTCGATGGCCTGCTTGTGCTCCCGGGTGCGAAGGTCCCAGACATGGAGCTGGTGGCCGTACTTGCCGGCCAGGAGGAGCTCGGGGTTCAGGCCCTGCGACACCATGCTGGGCGTGCCCCACTCGCTGGTGATCATGGTGTCCTGGCCCAGGTGCCAGAAGAAGTCGTACGAGAGGTGCTGCGGCCCGCGCGCCTTCTCCCAGCGGCCCTTGAGCTCGAAGGTCTGGTGGTCGAGCATGAAGATGCCACCCGGCCCGCCGCCGTCCGGCGTGCCGAGGGCGTTCATGTAGATGCCGTCGGGGCCGCAGTGCACGGTGTGCGGCGCGGCGTACCCGGTCTTGGCGTGGACCTCGCTCCCCTCGATGACCTTGATGAGTTCGGGCTGCCGCGGGTTGGGCCGGGTGTCCAGGACGTGGATGCGCGAGCTGTGGGTGCCCGGGACCACGAGGTAGCGGCGCTCGGTGTGCGCGTGCGGCGCGTAGGGGCAGAGGTGCGAGCTGCAGGCGTTCCAGCCGAAGTGGTGGAGCTCGTTGTCGCCCTGCGGGAACTCCGTCTGGCCGATGAGCCGTCCGTAGCTCTTCGAGGCCGGGTCGGTGTCCACCACACCGATCGCGTCGCCGTGGCCGTTGGGTGTGGGGTTCAGCATCGCCACGTAGGCCAGCGTCTCCGGGCGGTGCCTCGGCGGCCAGCGTGGGGGAGGGGTAGAACGTGGGATCGGGCTTCCACTGGGGCATGGCGCGCCTCCGGCTCAGGATCGGGCAGCTGTCGGGAACTGCCCTGGAAGAGCGCGGAACGGGACATCAGGGCCCATCCGGAGCTCGTGGCGCGAGCCGCGGGAGCGGCGCGGGAGAACGCAACGGCACCCACAGGGAAGAGGCAGAGAGTCACGGGGGATCGAGCCCGGCCCGCAGCCGCTCTGCGGCCCCGCCCCCGCGCCTCTGCGGTGAAACAAGGCACCCCTCCCTAGCCGGCACCGAGCAGCGCGGTACTCTGGTGGCACCATCGGCCCATTTCCGACCCTCCGCACCGCCTCCCCCCGAGCAGCGAATCGGGCCGTATCGCCTCGGCGCGCTGGTGGGCACGGGCGGGATGGGGGTGGTGTACGCGGCGGAGCGGGAGGGGCCGGATTACGTGCAGCGGGTGGCGCTCAAGCTGATCCGCGCCGGCTTCGCTGACCCGAAGCTCGAGGAACGGCTGCGGCGGGAGCGGCGCATCCTGGCGCGGCTCGAGCATCCGGGCATCGCGCGGTTCATCGATGGCGGGACCACGGCCACGGGACAGTCGTTCTTCGCCATGGAGTTCGTGGACGGGACGACGCTGCTGCCGTACTGCGCCGAGCAGGCGCTCGACGTGCCGGCGCGCCTGCGGCTCTTCCTGCAGGTGGCGGACGCACTTCACTACGCGCACCAGCAGCTGGTGGTCCACGGCGACCTCAAGCCGGGCAACATCCTCGTCACCCCGGACGGCCACGCCAAGCTGCTCGACTTCGGCATCGCAGAACTCCTCGATGCCGGCGCGCCGGCCGACGCGGGCCCGCGCAGCACGCCCTGGCTCACCCCCGCCTACGCCAGCCCCGAGCAGGTCCGCGGCGAGCGCCTCACCACGCTGGCGGACGTCTACTCGCTCGGCGTGGTGCTCTATGAGCTGCTCACCGGACGCCTGCCCTACCCCGTGCTCGGCGCCGGTGCCGCCGAGGTGGCGCAGGTGATCGGCGCGGTGGAGCCGGTCCGCCCGAGCCACGCCGTGACCGACCCCACGACGCGCCGCACCCTCGCCGGCGACCTCGACACCATCCTGCTCACCGCGCTCGCCAAGGAGCCGGCCCGCCGCTATGCGTCGGTGGCGGAGTTCGCCGCCGACCTGCGCCGCCACCTCGACGGCGAGCCGGTGCTGGCCCGGGCACCGAGTGCGCGGTATCGCCTGGGCAAGTTCATCCGCCGGCACCGGGCCAGCGTGGCGGGGGCGGGACTGGTGCTGCTGTCGCTGGTGGCGGGGATCGCGGCCACCGCCTGGCAGGCGCGCGTGGCGGGCCGGGAGCGCGACGCCGCCGAGGCCGCCCGGCGCCGCGCCGAGGAGGTGAGCGACTTCCTCGTGGGGCTGGTGGAGGCGAGCGACCCGCGCCGCTCCTATTTCGACAGCCTGGCCGCGCGCAGCATGCTCACCGAGGGGCTGGCGCGGGTGGACCGGCTGGACCGGGAACCACTGCTGCAGGCGCGCATGCTCGACGCGCTGAGCCGGATCCAGATGTCATTCAGCGACTTCGACGCCGCGCTCGGGCTGCAGCAGCGCGCCCTGGCCCTCCGCCGCGCCACGCTCGGGGAGCGTCACGCCGACGTGGCGGCGAGCTACGAGGCGATGGCCCTCACGCTGCGGCAGCAGGGGCGGCTGGCGCCGGCGGAATCGCTCATCGGGCTGGCGCTGGCGCTCGATCGGGCGGTGCTGCCGCCGGACGCGCCCGCGCTGGCCCGCACCCTGCTCACCGCCACCAACATCGCGGTGGCCCTTGGCCCGCTCGACCGCGCCCAGGGGTACGCCGAGGAGGCCTACCACATCATGCGGCGGGTGCCGCCGGGCCAGGAGGTGCTCGGCGCCGAGGCGATCCGGGTGATGGGCTCGGTGCTGCGCCGCCGCGGCCAGCTCGACTCGGCCGAGCTGGTCTTCCGGGAGTACGTGACGTTTCACGAGCGCCACTTCGGCCCCAACTCCGCCGCCACCGCGCTTTCCCTGACGCACCTCGGCGACCTCTACGCCGAGGCGCTCGGCCGGCCCGCCGAGGCGGAGAGCCTCTACAACCGGAGCCTCACCCTGCAGGCCGCGACCCTGGGGCCACTGCACCCGTCCACGGTGCACGCGCGCGGCAGCCTCGCCGCCTTGCTCGGCGGGCGGGGCGAGTTCGACCGGGCGGAATCGCTGTACCTCGCGAACGTCGAGGTGCTGGCGCGCTCCGTGGGGCGGGAGAGTGAATCCACGGGGCAGGAGCTCGACAAGCTCTCGGCCTTGATGATGGCGGCGGGGCGGCCCGCAAGAGCGAGGACGTACTCGGAGCGCGCGGTGGCCGCGCGGGTGGGCACGGGAGGCGGGGATCCCGGGATGTCGGCCTCGCTGGGCGGGCTGGCGCGGGCGGAGGCGGCCCTGGGCCGGGGCCGGCGGGGCCTCCGGCTGGCCGAGTCGTCGCTGGCCATCCGCCGCCGGGCCTTCGGCGACAGCGCCCCCCAGGTGACCGGGGGCTACGAACTGCTCGCCACGCTGCACGCCCGGCTCGGGCACGGGCGCGTGGCGGAGTCGCTCTACACGTTGCAGCTGGGAATCATGCGCCGGTACCTGCCGCCGGACCACGCGGAGCTCCGCCGCGTCCAGGCCCTGCTCCGCGGCCCGCCCGCCGAGCCGGAGCGGCCCTGAGGGCGGAAGCAGGCCATGGAGACCTGCCGCAGACTCACCTGCCAGCCATCACCCCGAGCGCATCTCATTCGCTGGTTGAACTGCATGGTCTGGCACGCTGGCCCACGACAGGCCCCCATGGGGCGCGTGGTATGTCGGAAGGGAGAGACGCGAAGGAGACGACCGGGGGAGCGCGCACGCACACGCCGCCATTGACTTGCCGCAGCGGCCGTCGCATGCTGCGACACGCGCAACGCCTGCAACGTCCCCGGTACCCCGCCCGTGCCTGACACGACCAGCCACCATCACCGCGCCGCCCGGAGCCGCCGCGCCCGCCTGGTGCACGCCGCCATCCGCCGGCTGCTCAAGGTGAAGCCGCCGGGCGACGCCCGGACCCTGGCCCGCTGGGCGCGTCACGCCCTCGGCATGCCGGCGCGGCTCAGCTGGGTGGTGCCGCCGGGGGTGCGGATCACGCCGGCGGCGGCGCCGGCGCGCGGGGAATGGGTGGTGCCCCACGGCGGCGGCGCCCCCGGGGCGCCGGTGGTGTACTACCTGCACGGCGGCGGCTACGTGGCCTGCTCGCCGGTGACGCACCGGCCCATCACCACCACGCTGGCCCGCCAGCTCCATGCCCGCGTGTTCGCCCTGGACTACCGGCTGGCGCCGGAGCACCCCTTCCCCGCCGCCCTCGAGGACGCGCTGGCCGGCTACCGCTGGCTGCTGGGCCAGGGGGTGGATCCCCGCGGCCTGGTGCTGGCCGGCGACTCGGCCGGGGGCGGGCTGGCGCTCGCCACCCTCGTGGCGCTCCGCGATGCGGGCGACCCGCTCCCGGCGGCCGCCTACCTCCTCTCCCCCTGGACCGACCTCACCGGCACCGGCGAGTCGGTGCGCCGGAACGCCGAGGCCTGCGACACCTTCCAGCCGGCCGACGTGCCCCGCTTCGCCGCCGCCTACCTCGGCCCCACGCCCCCGGACGACCCGCGCGCCTCGCCGCTCTACGCCGACCTCCGCGGCCTGCCGCCGCTGCTCACCCAGGTGGGCACCTCCGAGATCCTCTACAGCGACGCCACCCGCCTCCACGACCGGGCCCTCGCCGCCGGGGTGGCCAGCCAGCTCCACACCTACGATGGGGTGCCGCACGTCTGGCAGGTGCTCGCGTGGGTCCTGCCCGAGGCGCGCTCCGCCCTCGGCGAGGCCGTGGCGTGGATGCGCCGCCGGCTGGCGGACGCCGGCGGGCGGGTGGTGTGACCCAGCGGAGAGGTGCGGAGGAAGGGGACCTGCGGAACCACGCAGGCACGGAAGGCACGCCGCAATCGAGCCCGGAGCGGCGCAGTGCCGCCCCGGCTCAGGTGTCGGGGAGCTCCTCTGAGGGCGGCCGTCTGCGGCTCCGCGCCCCTCCCAGGGAAGCAACCGCGGGCCCGAAGCGAGGCTCACCCGCCGAAGCGGAAGAGATAGCTGCCCTTGAGGAAGAACCCGTCGGCCGTGCGCTCGAGGTTCCGGAAGCGGAACGCCCGGCGGCCCTCCATGGTGCTGCCGTAGCCGGCGTAGAAGACGGTGCCCGGCACCGGCAGGAAGGAGATCAGCAGGTCGCCGCGGAAGGTGTTGGTCTGCTCCGCCCGGGTGCGCTGGCCGTTGATGAGGATGACCCCGCCGGTCCGCTGCTCGTCGCGCAGGCTGTCCTGCTGCTCGGCGTTGTACTCCCCGACCAGGCGGATGAAGAGCGGGCGTGCGCAGCTGGTACTCGAGCTTGACCCGCGGGATGCGCTGCCGGCCGACGATGCTGCCGTCGCTGCGGCGCTGGTAGCGGTTCTCGCGGTAGCGGGCCTCGAGCCGGAGCTGGTCGGTGGGACGCCAGGTGACGCCGGCGTCGAGCGAGAGCAGGTTCCCGGAGGCCCATTCGAAGAAGTTCTCGTCCTGCCCCCAAAGAATGAAGAAGTCGGCGTTGAAGGTGCGGAACTCGGGCGTGCCGAGGGTCAGCACCCAGTCGCGGTTGGGGATCTTCTCCGTGGTGGGGCCGGTGAAGGGGATGGTGTCGAGGCCCACCCCGCCCGGGCCCGGCACCTCCACCTCGTACCCGCGGTAGAGCCGCGGGTCGTACCCGAACTTCTCGAGCAGGAGCGACGCGCCCGCCGACCAGCCGCCCCGGAGCCGCGAGTTCAGGTTGAAGTGCAGCAGCTGGTCGCGGAGGCCGCGCCCCTGCGTGAAGTCGTCGTAGCCCCAGCGCCCGATCATCGAGATGTCGGGCGTGAAGCTCTCCACCAGGCTGCCGGGCCGGCTGTTGATGGTGACCAGGTTCACCAGGTTCAGCGTGGCGTCGCCGTTGCGCGGGATGAAGCCGCTGCGGGTGCGGAACTGGGGGCTGATGCCGCTCAGGCTCCAGCGGGCGCCGAAGCGGCGCCCGTTGTGGATGAAGCGCGCCTGCCAGATGGGGCCGCTGTAGGTGGTCCCCAGCTCGTGGGTGCGGCTCTGGCCGTACTGGAAGAGCAGGTTGCTCTTCCCCCGCACCAGGCGGCCGTCCACGGCGAGGACGCGGTTGCTGTTGCCGCCCTCGACGCGGTCGGTGTACACCGCGCCCAGGCGGGAGCGGCTGCCCACGTTCTGCTGCACCCGCAGCACGTTCATCACCGGGTGGTCGTCGCCGAAGAGGGAGGCGGCGCGGTCGTCCACGGCGGAGATGAGGCCCACGTCGGCGCCGAGCGCGCGCCCGGTCAGCTTCACGGCCGCCACCGGCTGCACCAGGCGCCGGGTGTAGACCAGGTTGTTGGGCGTCTGGAAGAGCTCGAGCCCGTCGAGGAAGAAGGGCCGCTTCTCCGGGAAGAAGACCGCGTCGCGCGGGTCGAACTGGATCTGGGTGACGTCGGCCTCGACCTGGGAGAAGTCGGGGTTGGCCGAGGCGTTGAGGGTGAGGTCGTTGGTGAGGCCGAGGCGCACGGTGCCGCCCAGCTCCGGGCCGGCGCGATCGTAGTCCCAGCCACCGGCCTGGTCGCTGCCGTCGAGGCGGCTCACCACCTCGGGCGTCACGTCGAGCGCCAGCCCGCGCTTCATCCCCGCCAGCCCGGTGAGCCGGCCCGCCTGCGCCAGGAACGAGGCGCTGGCCCGCTCCGCGGGGACCCACGAGTCCTCGAAGCCGGAATGCTGCACCAGGCGGAGGACGTGGAGCTGCCAGGTCTGCTCGTCGGCCGCCTGGTAGCGCAGGCTCTTGAACGGGATGCGGACCTCGACCTCGTAGCCCCCCGGCACCAGCCGGCCGCGCGACTGGAACAGGAAGTCGGGCGAGAGGTCCGCCCCCTCGCGCGCCCGCGCCGTGCCGCTGTTGAAGCCGCCGCCGCTCACCACCCCGCGCTCGGAGAGCACCCCGTCCGCCTGGACGCCGAGCGGGTTCACCGCGAACATGAACGCCTGCCGGCTGTCGTTGAAGGTGCCGAGGAAGAACTGGACGTAGTCGTCGGCGAAGATGCGGTCGCGGTCCGCCAGCGTGGCGTGAACCTCGCCGTGCGGCTCGCGCGCGCGGATCCCCAGGTGGATGGCGGAGGGCGAGTACCAGACCAGGATCTCGGTGGTGTCGACCGCCGGCACCCCGTCGATGGGCTGGAAGTGCGAGAAGCCGGTCAGCACCGCCGCCTGCTGCCACACCGGCTCGTCGAGGCTGCCGTCGATCACGACCGTCGCCTCCACGCGCGGGGGCGTGACGGCCAGCTGGCGCGCGCGCCCGTCGTGGATGGGCCGGGGATCGGGCGGGGACACGACGGCAACCGCGCCCTGCAGGAGCGCGAGCAGGCCAAGCAGCATGGAGGAGATCCGGTTGGAGGCGGTGCACGCCCGGGCGGGGGCCGGGCGTCCAGTGTTCGCGCCTCGCGTACGCCCCCCCGCCCGGTATAGTTTCCCCGGGACGATACCCTGTCACAGGACGGAACATGATGCACCGGAAGCTGGCCACTGCGGTAGGCGTGCTCGGCCTCATGCTCGTGCTGGTCCCCGCCGCCCACGCCCAGGGCCCCACGAAGGAGCCGACCTTCCAGGACCGGCCGCTGTCAGCGTGGGTCGAGGACCTCCAGGGCCTGGCGCCCTACACCCGGAACCAGGCGGCGTACGCCATCGCCAACATGGGGCCCGCGGCGGCGAGCGCCGTGCCGGCGCTCATCGCGGCGCTCGGCGATCCCGAGGCGTCGGTGCGGTTCCCCGTCTGCATCGCCTTCCGCGAGATCGGGCCCGCGGCCAAGGAGGCGGTGCCGGCGCTGACCAAGGCGCTCGAGGACCGCAACGAGGACGTGGCCGCCATGGCGCGGAAGGCCATCATCAAGATCACGGGCGAGGACCCCGTCCCCTCCGAGGACTGACCCGCCCGCCCGTGCTCCACCCGACGCCGAGGGGCCCGATGCGGTGGACCCGCCCGCTGCTGCTCGCCAGCTTCCTTGCCACCCTCGCGCTCCCGGCCCTCGGCGCCCAGGCGCGGGAGCGCCCCGACCGGGGCCTGCAGCGGCAGCTCGACAGCCTGGTCCAGGGCTTTCGCGGCACCGTCGGCATCTACGTGCGGCACCTGCCGAGCGGCCGCACCGCCGCGGTGAACGCGGACAGCGTCTTCCCCACCGCCTCCATGATCAAGGTGCCGATCCTCATCGGCACCTTCGACGCCCTGGAGCGCGGGGCGCTCGACTTCCACCAGGAACTCATCTACACCGACTCGCTGCTCTACCCCGGCGAGGACCTCATCGGTGGCCTCGCCGACTCGACCAGGCTCTCGCTCTCCAAGCTCACGCTGCTGATGATCACCACGAGCGACAACACCGCGTCGCTCTGGCTGCAGGCGCTGGCGGGCACCGGCACCGCCATCAACGGGTGGCTCGCGGACCACGGCTTCGACTCCACCCGCGTCAACAGCCGCACCCCGGGCCGCGAGGGCAACCGCACGCGCTACGGCTGGGGCCAGACCACCCCGCGGGAGATGGCGCGGCTGCTGGTCCTCATCCGCGAGGGGAAGGCCGTGAGTCCCGCGGCGAGTGAGGAGATGTACCGCCACCTCACCCGGAGCTACTGGACCGGGGAGGCCCTCTCGGCACTGCCACCCTGGGTGCAGGCCGCCTCGAAGGTGGGCGCGGTGAACCAGTCGCGGAGCGAGGTGGTGCTGGTGAACGCCCCCTCCGGCGACTACGTCTTCTGCATCATCACGAAGAACCAGGCCGACGAGAGCTGGGAGCCTTCGAACGAGGGCTACGTCCTCATCCGCCGGCTCTCGGCGCTCCTGTGGCGTCATTTCGAGCCGAAGCACCCGTGGCAGCCGGCGCCCGGGGTGGAGCGATTCAAGCCCTGAACCCCGAGGCACGGACGGTCCGCCGATCCCGCTGATGCCGGAGCTGCCCGACCGCCCCCACCTGGCGCGCTTCCGCGCCCTCGCCGAGTTGCTCGACGCCCGCTTCCGCGTGCCCGGGACCCCCATCCGCTTCGGCTGGGACGCGCTCCTCGGCCTCCTCCCCGGCGTCGGCGACGTGGCCGGCGGAGTGGCCGGTGCCTATGGCCTGTATGCGGGCTACGCCCTGGGCGCGCCGGCGCCCGTGCTCCTGCGGATGACGCTCAACCTGGGCATCGACCTCCTCATCGGCACCATCCCCCTCCTCGGCGACCTCTTCGACGTGGGCTGGCGCGGCAACCTGCGGAACGTGGCGCTGCTCGAGCGCTGGCTGGCCGAGCCCGGGCGCACGGCGCGGCGCAGCACGGGGCTCATCGTGACGCTCCTGCTGGTGGTGCTTGCGATGGTGGCGGGCGTCGTCGTGCTCCTCGGCTGGGTGGTGCGGGGGCTCCTGGCGCGGGTGTAGGGCTGGACCCGCGGGGCCTCCGGCGCCCGTGCCCTCGCCGTGGTGTCGTTGACAGGATTTAATTGGTCAATTAGTTAAGTGGCCATGCCGCCCGCCGCCGCCCCCGCCGCCGATGCCCCCGCCGCCCTGCTCGAGGCGGCCGAGGGGCTGTTCGCGGCGCAGGGGTTCGCCGCCACCACCATCAAGCAGATCGGGGCCGCCGCCCGGCTCAACCCCGCCCTCATCTACTACTACTTCCCCGACAAGCTCGCCCTCTATGCCGCGGTGCTCGACCGCCGGCTGGGGCAGTTCGTGCGCGCCATGCCGGCGCGGCTCCCCGCCGGGCTCACGGCGCGGGAGGGGATCGCCATCGTGGTGCGGGCGCAGGTGGCGTTCATGCGTTCCTCGCCCCACGTGCCGCGGCTGCTGGCGCGCGAGCTCGCCGACCACGAGGCCGCCGTGGCCGCGCCCATCATGCGGGACCTGGCCCACGGCCCCTTCCGCCGGCTGCAGGCGCTGATCCGGGAGGGCCAGGCCGCCGGCGAGATCCGCACCGACCTCGACCCCGCCCTCGCCACCATCTCGACCATCGCGCAGGTGGCCTGGTTCTTCGTGGCCCACCCGCTCATGGCGCGGCTCCTCGGCCACGAGGGAACGGTGCCCAACCGCACCGTCGACCGCTTCACCGAGCACGCCATCACCTTTGCCCTGGCCGCGCTCGCGCCCGCGCCGGGCGGCCGCCCATCCCGGCGACCCCGTCGTCCCCGGAGGACCGCATGATCCGTCGCCTAGTCCCCGCGCTGCTGGTGGCCCTGGCCGCCTGTGGCCGCGGGGAGCAGACCCAGACGTATCCCCGGCACCATCGAGGTGGACGAGAGCGACGCCGCGCCGCTCGTGCCCGGTCGCATCGTGGAACTCCGGGTGCAGGAGGGCGACACGGTGCGCGCGGGCGACACGCTCGCGCTGCTCACCCAGGGCACCATCTCCGCCGCCTACGCCGAGCGCCGCGCGCGGCTGGCGGCGGCGCGGGCACGGCTCGCCGACCTGGAGCGCGGCTCGCGCAGCGCCGAACTGGAGCGCGCCGAGGCCGACCTGGCCGCCCTCGAGGCGGAAGCCACGCGCGCCGCCGCGGACCTGGCGCGCGCCGAGCGGCTGGCGCAGGACAAGGTCATCGCAGCGCAGGAACTCGATCGCGCCCGCGCCGCCGCGCAGGCCGCCGCCCGCCGGCGCGACGCCGCGCGCGCCACGCTCGCGCTCGCCCGCGAGGGCAGCCGGCGCGACCAGGTGCAGGTGGCCCGCGCGGAGGTGGCCACCGCCGAAGCACAGCTCGCCGCCGCCGCGAGCGACGTCGACGAGCTCGCCGTGCTGGCCGGCGTGGACGGTGTGGTCCTCGGCCGCCACGCCGACCCCGGCGAGGTGGTGGCCGCCGGCACCCCGCTCGCCACCATCGGCGCGGTGGCACGGCCCTGGGTGCGGGTGTACCTGCCGGCGAAGCTGCTGGCCACGCTGCCGGCCGGGAGCGCCGCCGAGGTCCGCCTGGCCGCGGCGGCGGGTTCCCCCGAGGGGGCGCCACTCCCGGGCCGCCTCGGCGCGGTGCGCCCCACGGCGGAGTTCACGCCGCGGGCGGCGCTCACCGAGGAGGAGCGGGCCGACCTGCTCTTCGCCGTGCGCGTGGAGCTGCCACACCCCGGCGGCACCCTCCGCCCCGGCCTCCCGGTGACGGTGCGCTTCCCGGGCGCCACGCCATGAGCGCCCCCGCCGCCATCCGCATCGAGGCACTGCACCGCCGCTTCGGCGACCTCGTGGCCGTGGAGCGGCTCGACCTCGAGATCCCGGCCGGCCAGATCTTCGGCCTGCTCGGTGCCAACGGCTCCGGCAAGACCACCACCATCCGCATGCTGACGGGCCTGCTGGCGCCCACCTCGGGGCGCGCGTGGGTGGCGGGCATCGACGTGGTGGCGGAGCCGGAAGCAGTGCGCCGGCGCCTGGGCTACATGTCGCAGCGCTTCGGCCTCTACGACGACCTCACGGTGGAGGAGAACCTGCGCTTCTACGCCGGGCTCTACGGCCTGGTGGGCGAGCCGGGCCGCGCCCGGGTGGAGGAGCTCATCGCCGGACTGGGCTTCACCGAGCGCCGCCGGCAGCTGGCGGGCACCCTCTCGGGCGGGTGGAAGCAGCGGCTCTCGCTGGCCTGCGCCACAGCGCACCGGCCGGCCGTGCTCTTCCTCGACGAGCCCACCGCGGGCGTGGACCCGGCGGCGCGGCGGCACTTCTGGGAGGTGATCCGCGGGCTCGCGGCCGGGGGCACCACCATCGTGGTCACCACGCACTACATGGACGAGGCGGAGCGCTGCGAGCGCCTGGCCATGCTCTGGCGCGGACGGCTGGTGGCGGTGGGGACGCCGGCGGAGATCGAGCAGCAGCTCGGCGCCCCGACGCTCGAGGACGCATTCATCGCCCTGCAGGAGAAGGACGAGGCCGCATGAGCCTCCGCACCTGGCCACTGTGGCCCATGCTCCGCAAGGAGTTCATCCAGATGCGCCGCGACCGCCTGACCCTCGGCATGATGGTGGGGATCCCGGCGCTGCAGCTGGTGCTGTTCGGCTTCGCCATCCGCACCGAGGTGCGCCACCTCCCCACCATCGTGCTGGACGAGGCGCACTCGAGCGAGAGCCGCGCGCTCGTGGCCACGCTCGCCAGCTCCACCTACTTCGACCTCGTGGGCCAGGTGGACAACCGCGCCGAGATCCCCGGCTGGATCGGCCGGGGCGCCGCGGCGGCCGCGGTGGTGATCCCGCCCGACTTCACCCGCGACCTCAAGCGCCACCGCGGCGCCCAGGCCCAGGTCATCGTGGACGCGGCCGACCCGCTCTCGAGCGCCTCCGCGCTGCAGGGCGCCATGCTGACGAGCCTCACCTGGGCCCCCGACGGCACGCCGCCCGCCGCGCGGCGCCCCGTCGAGCTCCGGGTGCGGCCGTGGTACAACCCGATGCTCGCCAGCTCCACGTACATCGTGCCCGGGATCATCGGGGTGCTGCTCTCCATCACCATGGTGATCATCACCGCCATGGCGGTGGTGCGGGAGCGGGAGAAGGGCACGATGGAGCAGCTCATCGTGACGCCCATCGACCGCACCGGCCTCATGCTCGGGAAGCTGCTGCCCTTCCTGCTGGTGGGGTACGTGCAGATGACGGTGATCCTGGTGCTCGGCAAGCTGCTCTTCGACGTGCCGCTGCGGGGCGGGCTGCCGCTGCTGTACCTGATGGCGTTCCCGTTCATCACGGCGAGCCTCGGGATCGGGCTCTTCTTCTCCACGCTGGTGAAGACACAGGCGCAGGCCATGCAGGCCGGGTTCATGTTCGTCATGCCCAACATCCTGCTCTCCGGCTTCATGTTCCCCCGCGCGGCGATGCCGGAACCCGCCCAGGCGCTCGCGCTCACCCTGCCGCTCACCTACTTCCTCGAGGTGCTGCGCGGGATCCTGCTCCGCGGGGTGGGCTTCGACGCGCTCTGGCGCGACTTCGCCGCGCTCACCGGCTTCGCCGTCCTCACCGTGGCGCTCAGCGTCCGGCGCTTCCACAAGACCCTCGACTGAGCCGATTGCAGCTGACGGATCGGTGGCCGGGATCCGCCCCACCCCCCCTTCATCTGCCTTCATCCGCCCGTCGACATTCCTAGGCAGTCCTGTCCCCCCTGAGGCGCGTCCCGAGCCCCGCCCCCGTCCGGGAAGGCCCGCATGCCGCCCGCCCCCAGCCCGTCCGACGAGGTCTCCCCCCCTGCCCGGTCGGCGTACGACGCCGCCCTGCAGGACCGGGAGGAACGGCTGGCGCTGGCCCTGGCCGCCGCCCGGCTCGGCACCTGGGAGTGGCGCGCGGCGGACGACGTGAGCACCTGGTCCCCCCGCTGCTGCGCCATCTTCGGCCTCGACCACTTCAGCGGCAGCCTCGCCGAGTTCACGGCGATGATCCACCCCGACGATCGCGAGCGCGCCGACATCGGCTTCGCCGAGGCCGCGCGCGGCAGCGGCACCGCCACCGTGGAGCACCGCATCGTGCGGCCCGACGGCAGCGTCCGCTGGGTGGCCACCCTGTGCCATTGCCGCTTCGGCCCCGGACGGCCGGCTCGCCGGTACCATGGGGACGGTGGAGGACATCACCGAGCGGCGTGAGGCGGAGGAGCAGCTGCGGGTGCGCGAGGAGCGCCTGGCGCTGGCCCTGGCCTTCACCGGCACGGGGATCTGGGAGTGGGACATCGGGACGGACCGGATGTACTGGTCGCCCGAGGTGATGGCGCTGCTCGGGAACGCGACACTCACGCCCTCGTTCGCCACCTTCCAGTCGCTGGTGCACCCCGACGACCTGCCGCTCACCCAGCGCCTGATGGAGCAGGCGCTGGCCGAACGGCGCGAGTTCCGCGCGCGCTTCCGCATGCTGCGTCCCGACGGGATGGTGCGCTGGGTGGAGGACATCGCGCGCGCCTCGTACGACGCGGAGGGCCGGCCGATGCGGCTCATCGGCACCGTGCGGGACGTCACGGCGGAGCAGGAAGCGACGCTCGCCCTCGAGCGGAGCGAGCAGCGCTTCCGCGAGCTGGCCGAGGCGCTGCCCGCCATCGTGTGGACGGCGGACCCCGCGGGACACTTCGACTTCGTGAGCCCGCAGTGGACCGCGTACAGCGGGGAGGACCCGGTCCTGGGCACGAGCGGCGGCTGGCTGGCCCACGTGCACCCCGACGACCTGGCCGCGATGGTCGCGGTCATCGAGCGGGCCGTCGCCACGCTCCAGGACGTGCACCACGAAGTCCGGCTCAAGGGCCGGAACGGCGCCTACCGCTGGTTCGAGATCCGGGCCACCATGCGCCGCGATGCGGCCGGCCAGCCGCTCAAGTGGAACGGCACCGTGGTGGACGTCGACGATGCCCACCACACCCGCGAGGCGCTGGCGGCGCGTGACGTGCAGCTGACGGAGCTCGGCGCCACCGCGCCCGGCGTCATGTTCACCTTCCGGACCGCTTTACCCTGCCGTTCGCCAGCGCCGGCGTGGAGGCGATCTTCGGGGTGCGGGCCGAGCGCCTGACGCAGGACGCCACGCCCGTATTCTCGATGACCTACCCCGAGGACCTGGCCGGGCTGCTGAGCAGCATCCAGCAGTCGGCGCAGGCCCTGGCGCCCTGGCACCGGGAGTGGCGGGTCCGCCACCCGGAGCGGGGCGAGCTGTGGGTGGAGGCCCAGTCGCGGCCCCTCCCGGACGCGGAGGGCGGGATCCGCTGGCACGGCTTCGTCACGGTGGTGACGGAGCGGAAGCGGCTGGAGCAGTGGGCCAGCTCCACGCTCAAGGAGCTGCGCGACCTGCGGGAGGCGCTGGACCACCACGCGATCGTCGCCATCACCGACGCCGAGGGCACGATCACCTACGTCAACGAGAACTTCTGCCGGATCTCGAAGTACCGGCGGGAGGAGCTGATCGGCCAGAACCACCGGATCCTCAAGTCGGGGGTGCACCCGCCGGCGTTCTACACCGGGATCTGGCGCAGCATCAGCGGGGGCAACGTCTGGCAGGGCGACATCTGCAACCGCGCCCGGGACGGCTCGCTCTACTGGGTGGCCACCACCATCGTGCCGTTCCTCGACGACGCGGGCGTGCCGTTCCAGTACATCGCCATCCGCACCGACATCACGGCGGAGCGCGAGAGCGCGGCCGAGATCCGGCGCTGGGCCGACGCCTTCGAGCACTGCGCCCACGGCATCGCCATGGGCGACCCGGTGACCAACCGGCTCATCGCCTGCAACCCGGCGCTGGCGCGGCTCCACGGCAGCGCGGTGGCCGACATGGTGGGCAAGCCCATCGCCGACCTCTACCCGCCGGCCGAGCGGCCCCGGGTGGAGGCGCACCTCGCGGAATCGGATCGCCTGGGCCACGCGCGCTTCGAGTCCAGCTATGAGCGGGCCGACGGGAGCCTGGTGCCGGTCCAGGTGGACCTGGTGACGGTGCGCAACGAGCAGGGCCGCCCGCTCTACCGCATTGCCACCGTGGAGGACATTGGCGAGCGGCGCCGCGCCGACGCGGCCGTGCGGGAAGCAACCGACCAGCTGCGGGCCGTGGTGGAGGCGTCGCCCATCCCGATCATCGTCACCGACCTCGACACCCGCGTCCTGCTCTGGAGCCGGGCGGCCAGCGCCCTCTTCGGCTACACCGAGGCGGAGGTGCTGGGGCAGCCGATGCCGATCGTGCCGCCCGACCTGCAGGAAGGCCACGAGACCATCCGGGACCGGACCCGGCAGGGGGAGCACCTCGGCTCGTACCTCACGCGGCGCCAGGCCCGGGACGGACGCCAGATCGAGGTGAGCATCTCCACCGCCCCGCTGCACGACCATGACGGCCACGGGGTGGGCAGCGTGGCCACCTACCTCGACCTCACCGAGGGCGCGGAACTGCGGCAGGCGCTGCGCCTCTCGGAGGCACGCTTCGGCCAGGTCTTTGCCCGGAGTCCCGTGGGCATGATGCTCATCCGGGTGCGTGACCCGGCGGTGGTCGAGGTCAACGAGGCCTTCGAACGGATCGCCGGCCACGCGCGGCCCACCTGGTGGGGCACCCGTCTGGACACGCGGGCTCAACGACCAGCCCGGAGGTGCGGGCACGCCTGTGGGAGCGGGTGGCGGCGGAAGGCCGCCTGGCGGACACCGAACTGGCGATCCGGCGCCTCGACGGCTCCAGCGGGCATGTGCTCCTCGCGGCGGAGGCGGTGAAGCTCGAGGGCGAGATCCACTGGCTCGCCACCATCCAGGACGTCACCGCCCGACGGGCGGCGGAAACCGCGCTGCGGGAAAGCGAGGAGCGCTTCCGCCAGCTGGCCGAGGGCGTGCGGGAGGTGTTCTGGATGACCGACGCCGCGACGGACGAGGTGGTGTACGTGAGCCCGGCGTGTGAGGCCGTCTGGGGGGTGCCGCCGGGCACGCTGCTCGCGGCGCCCGACCGCTGGCTGCAGGCCGTGCACCCCGACGACCGGGCCCGCGTCGGGGAGGCCGCCCGGACCCGGCAGCGCACCGGCGCGTACGACGAGGAGTACCGCGTCGTCCGCCCCGACGGTTCCATCCGCTGGGTGCGCGACCGGGCCTTCCCCGTCCACGACGACGAGGGCGCCGTGATCCGCATCGCCGGCGTGGCCGAGGACGTCACCGAGCGCCGGCACCTGGAGGCCCAGCTCCGGCAGACCCAGAAGATGGAGTCCATCGGCCAGCTGGCCGGCGGCGTGGCGCACGACTTCAACAACTGGCTCACCGTCATCGGCGGCTGCACCGAGCTGCTGCTCACCACCTTCCCCACCGAGGGGGACACCGCGGAACTCCTCAACGAGATCCGCCACGCCAGCGAGCGCGCCGCCAGCCTCACGCGGCAGCTGCTGGCCTTCAGCCGGCGCGAGGTGGTGGAGGCCAAGGTCTGCGACCTCAACACCATCATCCTCGACACCGAGAAGATGCTCCGCCGCCTCCTTGGCGAGGACGTGGAGCTCACCACCACCCTGGCCCCCGGGCTCCCGCCCGTGAAGGTGGACCCTGGCCAGTGGAGCCAGGTGCTGATGAACCTGGCCGTCAACGCGCGCGACGCGATGCCCACCGGCGGCCGGCTGCAGATCACCACCGCCCTCGACGAGCCGGACCCCGCCCTCACGCCGGTCCCGGGCCTGCAGCACCCGATGCGCCTCAGCATCAGCGACACCGGCACCGGCATGACCCCTGAGGTGCGGGCCCGCATCTTCGAGCCGTTCTTCACCACCAAGGGCGTGGGGAAGGGCACCGGCCTCGGGCTCGCGGTGGTGCACGGCATCGTCATGCAGGCGGGCGGGCACATCGAGGTGGAGAGCGAGCCGGGCCGCGGCACCACCTTCCACCTCTACCTGCCCCCCGCCCTCGACGCGCTCGGCGGCCCGGCGGGCCGCAGCGGCGCCCTGAACGTGCGCGGCAGCGAGACCATCCTCCTCGTCGAGGACGAGGACAGCCTGCGCCGGGTCGCGGCCCCCGCCCTCCGCGCGCAGGGCTACACCGTGCTCCAGGCCAGCAACGGCGAGGAGGCGCTCGAGGTGCTCAGCCGCCACACGGGCCTGGTCCACCTGCTGCTGACCGACGTGGTGATGCCCCGGATGGACGGCCACGCCCTCGCCGAGGCGCTGTGCCCGCGGTACCCCGAGATGAAGGTCCTCTACACCAGCGGCTACACCGATGACGCGGTGGTGCGTCACGGCATCCAGCACAACGAGGTGGCCTTCCTCTCTCGAAGCCGTACACTCCGCCGGCGCCGCGGCGGGGGAGCGCAGGGCCCCGGGCCGCGGGGGGGTGATGCCGGGGGGGGGGGGGGGGGGGGGGGGGGGGGGGGGGGGGGGGGGGGGGGGGGCGGGGGGGGGGGGGCCGGCACGGGCCGCGGCCCGGGGCCCGCCACCGCCCGAGCGCGCGGGGGGGGCAGCGGCGGGGGAAAACCAGGCGGGGGGCGCGCGGGGGCCCGCCCGGGCCGGCCCCCGACCGCGCGCCCGGGGCCGGCGAAGACCCGCGCCGGGGGCGGGAGCGCGGGGGGGGGCCGGCCCGGAGCGGGGGGGAGCACGAAAAAGACACCGGGGGGCGCGCGTCCGCGGGAGCGGGCGGAGGCGGGGGGGGGGGGGCCACGACAGAGGACCGGCCGGGCGGCGGGGGGGGCGCCCGCGAGGGCCGGGGGCACCGCCCGCGCCGCGGGGGGCGGCCCGGCCGGGGGGGGCGCCGGCGGGGGGCCCGGGGACGGGGGGGCGGGGAAGAGGGGGGGCGGGGCGGGGCAAGGGCACGCACCCGGCAAAAGGGCGAGGGGCAGGGGAGCGGGGGCGCGGGGGGGGGAGGGGGCGGGGGGGGCCGCCGCCGGGGGCCGGGCGGCCAAGGCCGGGCGGGGCCCGGGGGGGCCGCCCTGCCGGGGTCCCCCCCCCGCCCCCCCCGGGCAAAGGCCCCCGGGGGGGGGGGTACGGGCGGGGGGGACCCGCCGCGGGGGGGGGGCCGGGGGGACCGGCCACCCCCCCCGGGGGGGGGGGCTTTCCGGGGTTCCCCGCCGGGGGGGGGGGGGCGGGGGGGGGACCACCCCCCGGGGCCGGGGGCCCCGGGGGGCCGCCCCCCGGCCCGCCCCGGGGTTGGCCGCCGGCCCCGCCCCGGGGCCGGCCCCCCGGGGGGGGCGGGTGTTTTTTCCCCCCGGCCCCGGGGGGTTCCCCCGCCCCGGGGGGGCCCCCGGGGCCCCCGGGGCCCCGCCGGGGGGGGGGGGGGCCCCGGGGGCGGGGGGGGGCCCCGGGGGGCCGCGGCCGCGGGGGCGGGGTTATCACCACCCGCGGCGCCGGGCGCCCGGCGGGGGGGGGCGCCCGGACCCGCCGGGGCGCGGCCGCGGGGGCGGGGGGGGGGGGGCCGGGGACCCGGGCCCCCCCGCTTCGCGGCGGGGGGGGGGCGGGCCCCCGCGGCTTTCCGGCCGGGGGGTCCCGCCCGGGGGGGGGCGCCCGGGGGGGGGGGGGGGCCGGCCGGCGAGGGGGGGGGGGGGGGCCGGCGGGCGGCCGCGGGCCCCCCGGGGGGGGCGGGGGCGGGGCGGGGGCGGGGCGCCGGGGCGGGGGGGCGCGGCGGCCCGCGGGCCCGACCCGTACCTCTGGCGCCTCTTCAACCTCAACCTCCGGCTCCTCGGCTTCGGCGCCACCTTCGCCGGGACCATCACCTTCGTCACCTTCGGGCTCGGCCTCCCGGCCATCGGCAACCAGCCCCCCGTCCGCCACCTCCCCTCGCTCCTCGGCGGCGCGCTCGTGGCGCTCTGCGGCCTCGGCTTCCTCATGCTCTCCCCCTACCGACCCGACCTCGGCGACAGCGGCCTGCCCTTCAACCCCTGGCGCCGCTCCACCCAGCGGCGGAGCTGGTGGACCGGGGATCCGAAGCGCTGATCGGCCGCTGCACCGCGGGGTAGGCTGGGGGCTCGCCTCGACGCAGAGGGACGGCGAGCGCGCAGGTCCACGAGCCCGGGTCGGCCAAGCGCCGACCCGGGCTCGATTCCTCCGTGATCTCCCCGCCCTCCGTGCCTCCGTGGTGCTGTAGTTGCCGTTCCTCTCCGCCCTCGTGCGCTCACTCCACCGCTGCGTTGCGAGGCACCATCATCTCGACCAACCTCCGCTCCCGCCCGAGCCCCAGCCCAGTCTCATCTTGAGACATTCAGCCAACCCACGGTGCCGCCTCAGCTTCCGAGAATGACGCGTTTTTGGACACCCTGTCGGTTGTCAATCCGGATTGCCAGCCCCCGGCCTATCCCCATATCCTCGGCCTCCCCGAGCCCCGGGTCCCCTCAAACCGCTCGCGCTGGAAGAAGTAGCGATGGCCATCGCGCTCGTCCCCGAATCGTCGTCGCCCGCGTCGCTGACGCCGCCTGTGGCGCCCTGCGTGCCCTCCACGGCCACGCTCCACGGCGAGGTGCGCATGGACCCGTACGCCTGGCTCCGCGATCGCGAGAGTCCGGAGGTCCAGGCCCATCTCGCCGCCGAGAACGCGTACACGCGCGCCCTGATGCAGGGGACCGAGGCCCTGCAGGAGCGGCTCTACCAGGAGATGCTCGGCCGTATCCCCGAGACCGACCTGTCGGTGCCGCACTTCCGCGGCGGCTGGTGGTACTACACCCGCACCGAGGCCGGCCGCGCGTACCCCCTCCACTGCCGCCGGGCCGGCACGCTCGACGCCCGCGAAGAGGTGTACCTGGACCAGAACCGCCTGGCCGAGGGGCATGCCTTCCACCAGCTGGTGGCGCAGGAGGTGAGCCCCGATGGCTGGCGCCTCCTCACCCTCGAGGACACCACCGGGGAGCGCGACTTCACCCTCTCCCTCTGGGACCTCGCCACCGGCGCGCGCCTGGAGCAGCGCGAGCACGTGTGGACGGGCCTCGCCTGGGCGGCGGACAGCCGCACCTACTTCTACATGACCGCCGACGCCGCCAAGCGCGGTTCCACCGTCTGGCGCCACCACACCGGCACCGCCTTCGCGGACGACGCCTGCGTGTTCCATGAGCCGGACGTCCACTTCGACGTGGACCTGCTCAAGAGCCGGAGCGGCCGCTGGATCCTCATCGAGGCCGACAGTTTCTCCTGCTCCGACTGGCGCGTGCTCCCGGCCGACCGTCCCGCGGAGCCCCCGCGCCTCCTCGCCCCGCGCCGGCCCGGCGTCACCTACGCCGTGGACCATGGCGAGGCGGGCTTCTACATCCTCACCAACGACGGTGCGCTGGACTTCCGGGTGCTGCTGGCGCCGGAGGACGGCGCGGACCCCAGCGCCTGGACGGAGTGGCTGCCCGCCCGCGCCGGCGTCTTCGTCGAGGCGCTCGACGTGTTCCGCGACTTCGTGGTGGTGAGCGAGCGGGTGGGCGGCCTCCGCCAGCTCCACGTCATCCCGCTCGACGGGACCGCGCCCCACCGCGTGACCTTCGGCGAGCCGGCCTACGGCGTGCTCCCGGTGGGCAACGCCGACTACGAGGCGCGCAGCTACCGCTTCCGCCAGTCGAGCCTGCGCACCCCGCCGGAGGTCATCGACTACGACCTGGTGACGCGCCAGCGCACCGTGCAGAAGCGCCACGCCGTGCCCAGCGGCTTCGACCCCGGGGCCTACGAGCTGCTGCGCCTCACCCTCCCCGCGCGCGACGGCGCCCAGGTCCCCGTCTCCCTGCTCTGCCGCCGCGGCACCCGCCTGGACGGGCGCAACCCGCTCCTCCTCTACGGCTACGGCGCCTACGGCGCGAGCCTCGAGCCGGTCTTCAACGTGGCGGTGCTGAGCCTCGTGGACCGGGGCTTCACCTACGCCATCGCGCACGTGCGCGGCGGGCAGGAACTCGGCCGCCGGTGGTACGATGACGGCAAGCTCGACCGCAAGCGCAACACCTTCACCGACTTCATCGACGTGGCCGAGGGCCTGGTGCGCGCCGGCTGGAGCGCGCCGGACCGCATGGTGGCCGCCGGGGCGAGCGCCGGCGGGCTCCTCATGGGCGTGGTGGCCAACGAGCGCCCCGACCTCTTCCGCGCGATCCTCGCCGACGTGCCCTTCGTGGACGTCATCAACACCCTGCTCGACCCGAGCATCCCCCTCACCGCCCCCGAGTGGGAGCAGTGGGGCGACCCGCGCGACCCCGCCCAGTACGCGTACCTGCTGGGCTACTCCCCGTACGACAACGTGCGGGCCCAGGCCTATCCCTGGATGCTGGTGACCACGTCCATCCACGACAGCCAGGTGATGTACTGGGAACCGGCCAAGTGGGTGGCCCGCCTCCGCGCCATGAAGACCGACCCCAACCCGCTCCTCTTCCACGTGGGCCAGACCGGCGGACATTGCGGCGCCTCCGACCGCTACGAGCGCTTGCGCGAACTGGCCTTCCGCGGCGCCTTCCTGATGGCCGCCGTGGGACTCGGCGGGTCCGGCCTCGACTGAGCGCCGCGGCCCGCGGCTGAGGACGACGGTTGCCCCTCGGCGCGGAGGCGCAGGGCCACCGCCCGCCACGCCCGTCCTCCGCCCCCCGGAAGCCCCCCGCCCTTGACGCCCGAAACCAAATGGAGCACTATAGCGTCTAGGCATAGACTTCTAGGTATCTCCCCGCACCCGGAGACCGGGATGGCCAAGGCGCGCGCCGATGTCCTGCAGGGCACCCTCACCCTGCTCGTGCTCCAGACCCTGGCCCACGAGCGGCTGCACGGCTACGGCATCACCACCCACATCCAGCGCACCTCGCGTGACCTGCTCCGGGTGGAGGAGGGCTCGCTTTATCCCGTCCTCCACCGGATGGAGGAGGATGGCCTGATCCGCTCGGAGTGGGGCACCACCGACACCAACCGCCGCGCCCGGTTCTACTCCCTCACGGCCGTGGGCCGCAAGCAGCTCGCCGCGGAGCAGGCCAGCTGGCAGCGGCTCACCACGGGCGTGGCCCACGTGCTGCGCTTCGCACCCCAGGGGGCCTGACATGTCGCTCTTCTCCCGGCTCCGCGACACCCTCTTCCGCCGGGACCGCCTGGCCCGGGAGCTGGCCGAGGAGATGGCCTTCCACCGGGACATGCGCGCGCGGGACAATGTGGCCGCGGGCATGCCTGCCGAGGACGCCGCCGCCGACGCGGCGCGACGCTTCGGCCATGGCGGCCGCCTCCACGAGGCCGCGCGCGACGTGCACGTCATCGCCTGGCTCGATGCGCTGGTGCGGGAGGCGGGGCAGGCGTGGCGCGGCCTCGCACGGCGCCCCGGACTGGTGATCACGGCCGTGCTCTCCCTGGCCATCGGCATTGGCGCCACGAGCGCCATCTTCAGCGTGGTGGATGCCGTGCTGCTCCGGCCGCTCCCGCTCCCCGACGCCGACGCGACGGTGCTGCTGCGCGAGTTCCGCGGCGGCGGGGCCATGGGCGGCAACGCGGCGCGCTTCCGCGACTGGCAGCAGGACCTCCGCGGGGTGGAAGACCTCTCCGGCTGGTACGGTGAGTCGGTGACGCTCCAGGACCAGGGCCAGCCGAAGCGCTTCGCGATGCTGCGCACCTTCGGCCCCGCGCTCCGGCTCCTCGGCGCCGGCGTGGCGGCGGGCCGGACCTTCAGCGACGAGGAAGAGCGCGGCGCCGGCGCACCCGTGGTGCTGATGAGCCACGGCCTCTGGCAGCGCCGCTACGGCGGCGACGCCGCCGTGGTGGGCCGCACGCTCACGCTCGGCGGCACCAGTTACACCGTCATCGGCGTCCTTGCGCGCGAGTTCGGCTATCCCGAGGGGCAGGACTTCGTGAGCCCGGCCCCCGCCGGATTCCAGGAAGGCGGCCGGCGCGGCGGCAACTACTTCACCATGGCCGGCCGCCTCGCCGCGGGCACCTCGCTCGCGGCCGCCGGGCAGGAAGTGGCGGCCATCGCGAGGCGGTTCGGGGAGCGGTACCCGGACACCGATGCCGGCATCACTGCCACGGTGACGCCGCTGCAGGAGGTGGAGACGGCCGAGGCGCGCACCCCGCTGCTGGCGCTGCTGGCGGCGGTGGGACTCGTGCTGGTGATCGCGTGCGTCAACATCGCGGGGCTCCTGCTCACCCGCGCGGCGGAGAGGCGCCACGAGGCCGCCATCCGGGTGGCCCTCGGTGCGGGGCGGGCGAGCCTCCTCCGCCTCTACCTCCTCGAGAGCGGGTGGCTGGCCCTCCTGGGCGGGATGGGCGGACTGCTGGTGGCGTGGCTCGGGCTGCCGCTGCTGCGGCGGCTCCTGCCCCCCGAGCTGCCCCAGCTGGGGCGCGTCGCGCTCGACTGGCGGGTGGCGCTCTTCGCGCTGGCGGTGAGCGTGGGCGCCGGGCTGCTGGTGGCACTCGCGCCGGCGTGGCTCGCGGCTCGCCAGCCCTCCTTCGGCGCGCTCCGCGATGGGGGCCGCACCGTCACCGGCAGCCGGCGCGTCGGCCAGCGGCTGCTGGTGGTGGTGCAGGTGGCGCTGTCCATGATGCTGCTGGTGGGCGCGGGCCTCTTCGCCCGGAGCCTGTGGGCGATGCGCCAGGTGCCGGTCGGCGTCCAGCCGGAGCAGGTGCTGGCGGTGCGGCTCCAGTTCCCCTGGGACACCGACCAGCGGCAGCTCCACGCGTTCTATCGCCGCGCCCTGGCCGAGTTGCGCGAGGTACCCGGCGTGCAGGCGGCGGGCCTCGCCGACCGGCTGCCGCTCGACGGTGGCAGCCAGAGCCGACCGCTCCGCCTCGAGAATCCGGCGGCGGGCCCCGGCGCGCCGAGGCGGGACGAGTCGATCTCGCTCCGCGCGGTGAGCGAGGACTACTTCGCCACGGTGTCGGCGCCGCTCCGGGCCGGCCGCGCATGGCGCGACGACCAGGTGGTGGCCGGCTATCACGAGGTGGTGGTGAACGAGGCGTTCGCACGGCAGTACCTCCCTGCCGGCGGCGCCCTCGGCGCACGGCTCACCTTCGACGTGGAGCCGAAGCCGGGCGAGTTCGTGCAGTACTTCGAGGTGGTAGGCGTGGTGGCCGACATCCGGCCCGAGCTCTCGCCGGCACCGGCGCCGCCCGAGGTCTACCTGTCGTACCTGCACACGTATTGGCCGCTCGCGTCCTTCGCCCTCCGGGTGCATGGCGAGCCCGCGGCCATGGCGGCGGCGGTGCGGGAGGCGTTCCGGCGCGTGGATCCCGGCCTGGTGGTGGACCGGGTGGCGCCGCTCACCAGTGAGCTGGCGCGCCCCGGCGCGGCGTCACGGGTGCGCACCGGCCTCATCGGGGCCTTCGCGCTCGCGGCGCTGTGCCTGGCGGCACTCGGCCTGTACGGCGTGCTCGCCAGTGACGTGGCGCAGCGCCGCCAGGAGATCGGCGTGCGCCTGGCGCTCGGGGCCGACCCCGGCCAGGTACGGCGCATGGTGGTGGGACGCGGCCTGCGGGTCACGCTGGCGGGGCTCGCCGTCGGCACGCTGGGCGCGCTGGTGCTCGGCCGCGTGGTGGCGAGCCTCCTCTTCGGCGTCCGCGCCACCGACCTCGCCGCCTTCGCGGGCGCCGGCCTCACCCTCCTCGCGGTGGCCGTCCTGGCCAGCTACCTCCCCGCGCGCCGCGCCGCCGGCGTGGAGCCGGCGGTGGTGCTGCGGCGCGAGTGAGGGTCTGGCGCGGCTCGCACCGCGGAGACGCGGCGGGCCCGCAGAGGCGGGAGTGCACCAGAACAGCGGGGGCTCACCGAAGGGTGACTCTGGGGAGCGCTCCGCATGGGATGGGTCGTCGGCTCCGGGTCCGGCACCCAGACCCCACCCGTACCCCACGAGCCACCCCCCCGATCACCTACCCGCGGCCCCCGCGCCTCGCGCCCTGCGGGAATCACCGTAGTCCCCCGCCGCTTCCCCGAGCGCGTCCCTGCGGTCAACGGCTGAACCGCGTGTCGCGGCCTCACCCACGTGCCCGCGGCAGCACCTCCGCCAGCCCCGGCCGCGACTTCCACTCGGGCTCCGGCGGCACGCACCCCGCCCGCGGCACGTAGGGCGACGCCTCCACGAGCGCGTAGCGCGGCAGGTAGCGCGGGCAGTTGCCGAAGATGGCCTCGGCCTCGACGCGCACGAGGAGGAAGGCGCCGGGGAACTCGCGCTGGCGCGGATCGCCGCGGAGGAGGGTGGCGGTGCCGTTCACGCGCAGCCGCTTGCCCGCCTCGAAGTCGCAGAAGAGCAGGCCCGCCTTGCCCGTGGCCGCGACGTTGCCGGTGGAGAGGAACATCCCGTTGCCATCGTAGCACGGGAACAGCAGCTCCCGCTCGCCGGTCACCCGCACGAAGCCGGGGTCGCCGCCCTTGAACGAGCACTGGGGCTGGCCGGCCGCGTCCACCGTGGCCAGGAAGAAGTGCCGCTGGCGCTGGATGAACTCGGCGTCGCCCGGCGTGAAGGCCTGGTGGACGATCATCTGCTCCAGCCGATCGGCCAGGCGGCGGCTGTCGAACTCGTCCTGCAAGGCTCGGGCGGCGGGGGGATAGAACGCAGGCATCGGGCCTCGCGGGGAGGGGTGGCCCAACCTAGGACCCGGTCCCCTCCCCGGCAAGCAATCGCGTCTCGCCGTGCTGGAGGAGCCAGAGCCGGTCCTCGGGCAGGCCGGCGGCGCGCCAGGCGTCGCGGGTCCGGCGCGGCGGCTCGTCCATCGGCTCGTCGGTGAGCTTGAAGGTGCCCCAGTGGATGGGCACCATCCGCGGGGTCGTGTCGCCCGCCACGTCCAGGGCGGCCTGCACGCCCTCCTCGGGATCCATGTGCACGGGGCGCATGAACCAGCGCGGATCGTACGCGCCCGTCGGCACCAGCAGGAGGTCCGGGGCGCCGAGGCGGGCGCCGATCTCGCGGAAGCCGGCGAAGTAGCCGGAGTCGCCCGCAAACCAGGCGGCCCGGCCGCCGGCCCGCAGGTGGAAGCCGCCCCAGAGCGCGCGGTCGCGGTCGTGCAGGCCCCGCGCGCTGAAGTGCTGGGCGGGCGTGCAGGTCACGCGCGCGCCGCCCGCCAGCTCCATGCCATCCCACCAGTCCATCTCGTGCACCAGCGTGGCGCCGAGGCGCCGGAGCAGCGCGCCGTTGGCGAGCGGGGTGCACCAGGTGGCGTGCGGGAAGCGGCGCGCCAGCGCCTTCACGGTGGGTGCATCGAGGTGGTCGTAGTGATTGTGCGAGATCAGGACCAGGTGAATCTCGGGCAGCCCCGCCACCTCCACCGGCGCCGGCACCCAGCGCCCGAGCCTCGGCATCGGGATCGGCGAGGCGTAGTGCGTGAGGATCGGGTCGGTGAGGGCGGTGAGCCCCCCGAACTCGAGCACCGCGCTCGAATGCCCCAGCCACGTCACCGCCACGTCGCCGGGTCGCGCGGGCTGCCCGAAAGACCGGCGCGGTGCGCGGGAAGGCGTCCGGGGGTGGGTCGGGGCGCTCGCGCCGGGTGCGTTCGCGCTCGCGGAACCAGCGCACCAGCTCGCCCAGCGCGCGGGGGCGGCCGGCGGGGTCGGGGTTCTGGAAGCCGCCGCCGGGGCGGTGGTGGGCGGGGCGCAGGCTCATTGGGCGGGGAGTCTAATGGGGGTGGGAGGATTGACAGGACCCCCCAATGACATTTGATTATCCGGATAACAGGATAGACTTGGAGCCGCCCCTGACCGTCCCGATCGTCACCCGCCTGCAGGCCCTGGCGGATGCCACCCGCAACCGCCTGCTGCTCGTCCTCGAGCGGCAGGAGCTCACCGTGGGCGAGCTCTGCGCGGTGCTGCAGCTGCCACAGAGCACCGTGAGCCGTCATCTCAAGGTGCTGGCGGACGATAACTGGGTGACGTCCCGGGCCGACGGCGCCAGCCGGCTCTACCGGATGCCGCTCACGGACCTCGAGCCGGACGCGAAGCGGCTGTGGCAGGTGGTGCGGGAACAGGCAGGGGCCGCGCCGGGCGCGCTGCGGGATGCCGAGCGGCTCCGCGGTGTGCTGGCCGAGCGGCGGGCTCGCTCGGAGGCGTTTTTCGACACGGCGGCGGGCCAGTGGGACCGGCTCCGCCTGGAGCTCTTCGGGGCGCGGACGGAGGTGCTGCCGCTCTTCGGGCTGCTCGAGCCCACGTGGCTGGTGGCGGACCTGGGGTGCGGCACGGGGCAGCTCACCCAGTCGCTCGCGGCGTTTGCGGGGCGGGTGATCGGCGTGGATGCGTCGCCCGCCATGCTGCGCTCGGCCAAGGCGCGGCTCGGCGGGCTGGCCAACGTGGAGCTGCGTCGCGGCGAGCTCGAGGCGCTGCCCATCGAGGACGGCACCCTCGACGTGGCGTTCCTGGTGCTGGTGCTGCCGTATCTCGCCGACCCGGTGCCGGTGATCGCGGAGGCCACGCGGGCCCTCAAGCCCGGCGGGCGGCTCCTGATCACCGACCTGATGCCGCACGAGCGCGCCGAGTACCGGCAGACGCTGGGTCACCTGCGGCAGGGCGTGAGCGAGGCGCAGGTGCAGGAGTGGCTCGCGGCCGGCGGGCTCACGCAGGTGCGCTACGCCGCGCTCCCGCCCGAGGCGGACGCCACGGGCCCGATGCTGTTCACTGCCAGGGGAACCAAGTAGCCCGCCACGGCGGGCGATGCATTGCAGAGAACCGATCACTCAACCGAGGACACGCGCATGGCAACCACCGCCACCCTGCTCCACCCGTTCGAGGCCGCCAAGCAGGCGGGCCGCGAGCCCTTCAAGGTGAAGGACCTGGCCCTGGCCGAGTTTGGCCGCAACGAGATCCGCCTGGCCGAGTTCGAGATGCCGGGCCTCATGGCGCTCCGGAAGGAGTACGCCGGGCAGCAGCCGCTCGCCGGCGCCCGCATCATGGGCAGCCTCCACATGACGGTGCAGACCGCCGTGCTGATCGAGACCCTGGTGGAGCTCGGCGCCGACGTGCGCTGGGTGAGCTGCAACATCTTCTCCACCCAGGACCACGCGGCGAGCGCCGTGGTGGTGGGCAAGGACGGCACGGTGGCGGAGCCCAAGGGCACGCCGGTCTTCGCGTGGAAGGGCGAGACGCTGGAGGAGTACTGGTGGTGCACCGAGCAGGCGCTGCTCTGGCCGGACGGCGGCGGGCCCAACCTCCTGCTGGATGACGGCGGCGACGCCACGCTCCTCGTCCACAAGGGCGCGGAGTACGAGGCGGCGGGCAAGATCCCGGCATTCGACGCCGCCAACGACCCCGAGGAGTGGGGCGTGATCCTCGAGCTGCTCCGGAAGACCATCAAGCAGAACCCGAAGGGGTGGACCAAGGTCGCGGCCGGCATCAAGGGCGTCTCCGAGGAGACCACCACCGGCGTGCACCGCCTGTACGAGATGATGAAGGCCGGCACGCTCCTGTTCCCGGCGATCAACGTCAACGACTCGGTGACCAAGAGCAAGTTCGACAACCTCTACGGCTGCCGGCACTCGCTCACCGACGGCATCCTCCGGGCGTCGGACGTGATGCTGGCGGGCAAGGTGGCGGTGATCTGCGGCTACGGCGACGTGGGCAAGGGCTGCGCCCAGGCGCTCCGCGGCCAGGGCGCCCGCGTGGTCATCACCGAGATCGACCCGATCTGCGCGCTGCAGGCGGCCATGGAGGGCTACCAGGTCACCACCCTCGAGGAGGTGATCGCCACCGCCGACATCTTCATCACGGCGACGGGCAACAAGCAGATCATCACCGCGGAGCACATGGCGCGGATGAAGGACAAGGCGATCGTGGGCAACATCGGCCACTTCGACAACGAGATCGACATGGCCGGCCTGAAGAAGGTGAAGGGGCTCGAGCGGGTCAACATCAAGCCGCAGTACGACGAGTACGTCTTCCCGGACGGCCACAGCGTGCTGGTGCTGGCCGAGGGGCGGCTCCTGAACCTCGGCTGCGCCACCGGCCACCCGAGCTTCGTGATGAGCTGCTCGTTCTCCAACCAGGTGGTGGCGCAGATCGACCTGCACCTCTCGGCCAGCGGCAAGCCGACGGTCTCCGGCACCAAGTACGACGAGAAGATCGTGTACACGCTGCCCAAGAAGCTGGACGAGAAGGTGGCCCGCCTCCACCTCGGCAAGCTCGGCGTGAAGCTGACCGAGCTCTCGAAGGACCAGGCCGACTACATCGGCGTGCCCGTGGGCGGGCCGTACAAGCCGGACCACTACCGGTACTAGCAGTTCAGGCTCCGCGCCTCTGTTCCCGCAGAGGCGCGGAGACGCGGATGGCCGCAGAGGAGAACATCAGTTCTTCCTCTGCGGCCCTCCGCGTCTCTGGCCTCCCGCGGTGAAGGGGCGCTGAGGTTCGCCTAACGCACCGCCGCCTCGACCTCGGCGAGCATCGCGTCGAGGGCCGCGCGGTCGAGCCACCGCCCGCGCAGCATGACGCCGCGGATGGCCGCGGCGTTGGCGATGTCCTGCAGGGGGTTGGCGTCGAGGAGCACGAGGTCGGCGCGCTTCCCGACCGCGATGGTCCCGGCGTCGGGGCGGTTGAGGAACTCGGCCGCGTTCCGCGTGGCCGCCTCGAGCACCGCGTAGGGCGGGAGCCCGGCGCGCTGCATGGCCTGCATCTCCTGGTGGGTGCCGAAGCCGGTCACCAGGAAGATCTGCGGGGCGTCGGCGCTGACGAGGAGCCGGGCCCCGGCGCGCCAGAGGGCCACGGCCAGCGAGTCGCGCGCGGCCAGGAAGTGGGGCTCGGCCCCGGGGCCGTTGTTGAGGTAGCCGGTCCACTGCGCCAGCGCGGCCTTGGGCACGTACTTCATCTCCGGGCGCGCCGCGTGCGCCGCGGCCGGCTCCCCGCCGGCGATCACCTCGAAGAGCGCCAGCGTCATCCCGTTCCACACATTGAGCCGGCGGGTCTCCTCCGCCAGGCGGCGGACCCGCGCCCATTCCACTCGCGCGGCGACGTCATCCTCGATGACCTGGCCGTTGGGCTTCGCCATCCCCTCCGGCAGGGCGGCGGCGAGGTAGCCGTCGAGGTGCTCCACCTGCTGCCCCGCGCGCATGGCCCGCTCCAGGCCGTAGCCGGCCGTCACGTGCCCCACCAGCGGCAGCCCCTGGGCACGGGCCTCGGCGACGATCACGTCGTAGCTCTCGGCGGTCAGGCCGCCGTGGGTCTTGAGCAGGTCGTAGCCCTGCGCCTTGGCCGCGATGACGAGCGCCCGGCCGGTGGCCGGGTCCGGCACGCTCTGGCCGTTGAGGGACGGCGCCGCCACGTAGAGCGTGGGGCCGAGGATCTCGCCGCGATTGATGCGATCGCGCGCGGCGAGGATCCCCGGCGGGGCGATGAGCCCGCGCATGGTGGTGACGCCGTTGGCGAGCGCCAGCCGCAGCTGGCGCCCCAGCCCGTCGGCGGCGGTCTCGCCGGTGCCGGCGCCGAGGTGGATGTGCATCTCGGTGAGGCCGGGGATGAGGTACCGGCCCCGCCCATCGAGCTTCACCACGCCGGCCGGCACGCGGAGGCCGGCGCTCGGGCCCATGGCCGTGATGATCCCGTCGTCCACGAAGACGGTGTAGTGCTCCAGCACCCGGTCGCAGTCCATCGGGATCACGGTCACGTCGGTGATGGCGTAACTGCGGGGCTGGTGCAGCGCGCGGGGAGCGGTGGCGTGGAGGGAAAGGCGGTAGGCCTGGGCGGCGACGGGCGGGACGGCGAGCAGCAAGGTGAAACAGGCAAGCAGGCAGCGGCGCATGCCGGGCATCTCGGGCTGGAGGGAAACCGTGCCGGCCCCCGGCCGGCACCACGACGCGGGCGATACGAGCCCGGCCCGCCGCATGTTCCATGATGCAGGCGGGAACACCACCCCACCCCGGTTCTGACTAGTTTCCCCTCGTGTCCGATTCCCCCCACGCCCAGACCGGCCACCGGCTCGAGGCCCTCCTGACTGCGCCCGGCGACGAGGCGCTCGAGGAGCTGCTGCTCTGGGTGCTCGAGGGGCCCGTCACCGGCCCCGCCGGGACCAGCCCCCGCACCGCGCGACTCACGCTCCTCGCCGAGGGGCTGCGCACGCATCCCCGACGCATGGAGCTGGAGGACCGGCTGCGCGCCGCCTGGACCCGCGGCTCGCTGGTGCGCCTGCTGGCCGAGACGGGCCTGCCGGTCCACAGCACGCTGTTCAAGGAGAGCTTCGAGCGGCTGGTGGACCAGCTGGCCCCGCGCCTCGCGCCCGAGGACGATCTCTTCGTCCTGGTGACGCGCCTCCCGCTCACCCCGGCCGATGCCGAGTGGGTGGCCGCGCTCGACGACGGGGCCCTCGCGCCCTGGACGCCGCTGCTGGCGGTGCCGCCGGAGACGCTGCTCGACGCCGCGCGGCTCCTCGGCCTGCGCGCCGCGGCGCTCGGCCTCGGGCGCGACCTGCTCGAGCTGTTCCCGGGGAAGGCGGAGGCGACGAGCCCGTTCTTCACGCTGGCCGGCGTCATCGACCGGCTGGCCGCGGCGCCGCAGGCGGTCGAGGCCTACGTGGCGTGGGAGGCGGCGCTCGCCACCTGCCGGCTCCACCTGGCGGAGGCGCACGAGCGCCTGGACCGCCGGGGCGTCACCACCGACCTGATCTTCCGCCTGGAATTGCTCGAGGCGCAGCTGGCGCGGCTCGCGCTGCTGCTCACGGTGGCCACGGGCCGGGCGGACGGACGGCGCCTCGCGGCGGAGCTGATCGGGAGCGCCGCCCGCCAGCGCGGGGTGCGCTCGCTGGCGCGGAACTCCATGAAGCGCCTGGCGCAGAAGGTCACCGAGCACACCGCCGAGACGGGGGAGCACTACCAGGTGGCCTCGGCACGCGCGTGGGACGAGACCAGCTGGTCCGCCGCCGGCGGCGGGGCCATCACCGCGCTCACCGCGCTCGGCAAGTACGCCATAGGGGCGCTGCCGCTGGCGCCGCTGGTGGCGGGGCTCGGGTACTCGCTCAACTACACGATCAGCTTCTGGATCATGCAGCTGGCGCACTTCACCCTGGCGTCGAAGCAGCCCGCGATGACCGGCGCGGCGCTGGCGGCGGCGTTGCACCGGGAGGCGGGAAGCGCCGAGGAGATCGAGGTGGTGGCGCGCATCACCCGCTCGCAGGTGGCGGCCACGCTCGGCAACGTGCTGAGCACCATCCCCGTCACCTGCGGCCTGGTGCTGCTCGCGGCGTGGCTGTCCGGGGAGGCGCCGCTCAGCCCCGAGACGGCGGAGCACACGCTGCACGGGATGCACCCGTTCCTCTCGCTCACCATCCCGTATGCCATCCTCACGGGCGGGATGCTCTGGCTCGCGAGCCTCGCGGCGGGGTGGTCGGCCAACTGGAGTGCCTATCGCGGCCTCGCGCCGGCGATCGCGCGGCACTCGCGCCTCCGCCGGCTGCTCGGCGCCGAGGGCGCGGCGCGGGTGGCGGACTTCACGGCGCGGAACCTGAGCGGCTTCGCCGGCTACACGGTGCTCGGGCTCCTGCTCGGCATGGTGCCGGTGGTGTGCAAGTTCGCGGGGCTGCCGGTGGAGGTGCGGCACGTGACGCTGCACGCCGCGTCGCTGGCGCTCGCCGCGGGCTCGCTCTACGGGACGCCGCTCTTCAGCTGGGACGCGGTGGCGTGGGGGATGGTGGGCATCGTGCTGATCGGCGTCTGCAACATCGCCGTGTCCTTTGGCCTGGCGCTCCGCACCGCGGTGCGCGCCCGCGACCTCGACCCGGCCGAGCGGCGCCGGCTGTGGCGCGAACTGCGCTCGGCCTTCCGCGCGGACCCGCGACGGTTCCTCTGGCGGCCGGCGGAGGGCGCCGCGGAGGGTGTCGCCTAGGCGGGCCGCCGCGCCCCGGCTCAGTCCTCCGGAAACCCCTGCGGGTTCATGGACTGCCAGCGCCACGCGTCGGTGCACATGGCGAGGAGGTCGCGCTCGGTCTTCCAGCCGAGCTCGCGCCAGGCCTTGGACGGGTCGCAGTAGCAGCTGGCGGCGTCGCCGGGGCGGCGCTCCACGATCTTGTGCGGGATGGGCCGGCCGATCACCTGCTCGAAGGCGCGCACCGCCTCGAGCACGCTGTTCCCCCGCCCGGTGCCGAGGTTGTAGGCCACGCACCCGGTCTTTCCCTTGAGCGCCTCGAGCGCCTTCAGGTGGCCGATGGCGAGGTCCACCACGTGGATGTAGTCGCGCACGCCGGTGCCGTCGGGCGTGTCGTAGTCGCCGCCGTAGATCTTGAGCTCGGCCAGCTTCCCCACCGCCACCTGGGTGATGAAGGGGAAGAGGTTGTTGGGGATGCCGTTCGGGTCCTCCCCGATGCGGCCGCTCGGGTGGGCCCCCACCGGGTTGAAGTAGCGCAGCAGGGCGATGTTCCAGCTCGGGTCCGCGCGGTGGAGGTCCCGGAAGACGTGCTCCATGAGGAGCTTGGTCTGGCCGTACGGGTTGAGCGCGGAGAGCGGGAAGTCCTCGGTGACCGGCACGGACGCCGGGTTGCCGTACACGGTGGCCGAGGAGCTGAAGACCATGGTCTTCACCCCGTGACGCACCATGGCCTCACAGAGGAGGATGGTCCCCGTGATGTTGTTGTGGTAGTACTTGAGCGGCAGCGCCACGCTCTCGCCCACGGCCTTGAAGGCGGCGAAGTGGATCACCGCCTCGGGGCGGTGCTGGGCAAAGATGGCGTCGAGGGCGGGGGCGTCGAGCAGGTCGGCCTTCACGAAGGTGAAGGGCCGCCCGGCGAGTTCCTGGGTGCGGCGGACCGCCTCGGGCTTGCTGTTGCTGAAGTTGTCGAGGACCACCACCTCGTGGCCCGCCTTGAGGAGCTCGACGGTGGTGTGGCTGCCGATGAAGCCGGCGCCGCCGGTCACGAGAATGCGCATGCGCCCATCCGGGGAAGAGGTCCGGTCCGGGCGCCGCTCGCCCGGGACCCGGGGAACCTACAAGAGTCGGGCCAGCGCGGCAGCGGGCGCAAAGCCGGGCCCGGGCCCCGGAAACCCCGCCTCTCCCGGCCGGGAGAGTGGCGCCTCCCCCGCAGGCGTCGCGCCGGTCCTGCATCCTGCCAGATCCCGTGCTACGTTCCACCCGTCTCCCAGCCGGAATGTCCCTGATGCGCCGTCCGCTCCACACGCTCGCCGCGGGCCTGCTGCTGCTCGCCGCCCCGCTCACCGCGCAGGGCGTGGCCCCCGCCGACTCGAGCACGGTGACGCTCGACCGGCTCTTCAACTCGAACTTCTTCGCCGGCACGCCGGTGCCGCCCTACCGCTGGACGCCGGACGGCACGGCCTATTTCTCCTCCGAGCGTCGCCCGGGCAGCCCCGGCGCCGACCTCATCCGGGTGGACCCGCTCACCGGCGCCACGACCACGCTGGTGGAGGCCCGCCAGCTCATCCCCGCCGGCGACTCGGTGCCGCTCCGCCCCGCCAGCTTCCGGTTCTCGGACGACGGCACCAAGCTGCTCCTCTTCACCAACACCGCGCGCGTGTGGCGCTACAACACCCGCGGCGACTACTGGGTGCTCGATCGCACCACCGGCCGCCTGACCCGGCTCGGCGGCCCCGGGGCGAAGCCGCAGACGCTCATGTTCGCCAAGTTCGCCCCCCAGGGCGACCGGGTGGCCTACGTGCGCGAGCACAACCTCTACGTGGAGCGGGTGAGCGACAACCACGTCACCGCCCTCACCACCGACGGCTCCCGCACCACCATCAACGGCACCTTCGACTGGGTCTACGAGGAGGAGTTCGACGACCGCGACGGCTTCCGCTGGAGCCCCGACGGGACCAAGATCGCCTACTGGCAGCTCGACGCCTCCGGGGTCCGCGACTTCCTGCTGCTCAACACCACCGACAGCCTCTACAGCCACGTGGTGCCGGTGCAGTACCCCAAGGCGGGCGCCACCAACTCCGCCGTGCGGGTGGGCGTGGTGAGCGCCGCGGGCGGCCGCACCACCTGGATGAAGCTGCCGGGCGCCGACCCGCGCAACATCTACCTGGCGCGGATGGAGTGGGCCGCCAATTCGGGCGAGCTCATCATGCAGCACCTGAACCGGCTGCAGAACACCCTCACCCTCCTCCTCGGCAACGCCCGCACCGGCGCCACCCGGCCGGTGTTCGTGGACCGGGACAGCGCCTGGGTCAGCGTGGTGGACACCTGGGACTGGCTCGACGACGGCGCCCGCTTCCTCTGGATCAGCGAGCGCGACGGCTGGCGCCACGCCTGGAGCATCTCGCGCGACGGCAAGGACGTGCGGCTCCTCACCCCCGGCGCCTTCGACATCGCCGACGTGCTGCAGGTGGACGTGGCCGGCGGCTGGATCTACTTCACCGCCTCGCCCGACAACCCGACGCAGCGCTACCTCTACCGCGCCTCGCTCACGAGCGGCGCGGCGCCGGAGCGGCTCTCGCCGGCGGGGCAGCCGGGGACGCACCGCTACCAGATCGCGCCCGGCGCGCGCTTCGCGATCCACACGTACTCGAACTTCACCACGCCGCCGGTGACGGAGCTGGTCACGCTGCCGGACCACGGCGTGGTGCGCGTCCTCGCCGACAACGCCGAGCTCAAGCGGCGCTACGGGCTGGTGCGGAAGGGGAAGACCGAGTTCGTGCGGGTGGACGCGGGCAACGGCGTGAGCCTCGACGGCTTCATCATGTACCCCGCCGACTTCGACTCGACGAAGCGCTACCCGGTGCTCTTCCACGTCTACGGCGAGCCCGCGGCCCAGACCGCCACCGACAGCTGGGGCGCCAACGACGAGTGGCACCTCATGCTGACGCAGATGGGCTACGCGGTGGTGTCGTTCGACAACCGCGGCACGCCGTCGCTCCGCGGCCGCGCCTGGCGGAAGTCCATCTACCGCCAGATCGGTGTCCTGGCCTCCGAGGACCAGGCCGGCGTGGCGCGCGCCATGCGCCAGTGGCGCTGGGTGGATTCCACCCGCATCGGCGTCTGGGGCTGGAGCGGCGGCGGCTCCATGACGCTCAACCTGCTCTTCCGCGCCCCCGACGTCTTCCAGGTGGGCATGTCGGTGGCGCCGGTGCCCGACGTGCACCTGTACGACTCCATCTACCAGGAGCGCTACATGGGCCTGCCGGGCGGCGACGGCGAGCGCTACTACGTGGCCAGCTCCCCGCTCACCTACGCCGCCCAGCTCCGCGGCCGCCTGCTCCTGGTCCACGGCACCGGGGATGACAACGTCCACTACCAGGGCAGCGAGCGCCTGATCAACGCCCTCGTGGCCGCCAACGCCCAGTTCAAGCTCCTCTCCTACCCCAACCGAAGCCACGGCATCTTCGAGGGCGAGAACACCACGCGGCACCTCTTCACGGCGCTGACGCAGTTCCTGACCACCTACCTGCCGGCGGGGGGTCGGTGAGTCGGTAGCGTCGCCGGCGGCGCGGCCTCGACGGGGTTCGGTGCGACTCAACGCAGAGGCGCAAAGGGCGCGGAGGGCCGCAGAGGGATCGAGCCCGGAATGGCGCGAGGCCATTCCCGGGCTCAGTTGTTCCTGGGTGGGGGTCCCGTGGCCGGTGCGGCTCGTTGCCAGGCCCGAACGCGCCCCCGCCAACAACACAGCGGGCTCACCCTGGGGTGAGCCCCGCTGTTCACGTGCAGGTCCTCTGCGGCCCTCCGCGCCTCCGCGCCTCTGCGGTGAACCAAGGCGCCAAGCCCCGCCCCTACTCCGCCGTGTCCGGCGCCCCGCCCGCGCGTGCCACCTGGTCGGCCTTCACCTTGCTCGTGTCGAAGCGCCGCGCGGCGCCGAGCATCCTGGCGATCGTCTCGTCGAAGTCGGCCTTCTGGCCCCGCTTGAGCGTGAAGCGGAGCGGGTTGATCCGCGCCAGCACGAAGGCCCGGAGGTACGGGCTCTCGAAGCCGCGCGCCTTGAGCCCCGCGATGGCCTCCACCACGGCCGCGTCCAGCTCCAGCAGCTTCCCGGCGCGCTCGCGGCGCAGCACCAGCGCGTTGGAGAGTTTCTGCGGCAGGAAGGTCTCCACCCGCTTGAGCACCGGCTGGTACGCCCCGCCGGAGAAGCGCCCGTTCTGCTGGTAGCAGCAGCCGAGGGTGAGCAGCGACGCATCCTCGAATTCCGTCTCGTAGCTCCGCTCCGGCCGGTCGTCGAGCTGCGCCAGCGCCTCCGCCAGGCGGATCACCTCGAGGGCCCGCTCCCGCACGTTGTGGCTCTTCTCGGTGTTGAGCACCAGGATCCGGTGCGCCACCTCGGCCTCCGGCACCACCATGGCCACGATGCTCCGCGCGCCGAGCTGGCGGAGCGCCGCGAGGCGGTGGTTGCCGTTCGGCGTCCAGTACTCGGTGCCGTCCGGGCTCGGCACCGCGACGATGGGGTCCATGAAGCGACCCAGCCGGTCCATGGCGTCCGCCAGCCGCGCCACGTGCGGCGCCGACAGGTCCCGCTGGTACGGCGTGGGGTTCACCTTCTCGAGCGGCAGCGCCGCGATCACCTGCCACTGCCCGCCGAGCGGCTCCTTGTAGGCACCCACCAGCTGGCCCCCGTCGGCTTCAATCTTTTCCACCAGCCGCTCGATGGCCGCGGGCGGCGCGCCGCCCGCCACCTGCCGCGGCGTGAGGCCGCGCGGCTCGGGGGCGGCCTTCTTCTTCCGGCGGGGCTTCTTGACCTCGGCCATCGGCGCCTCCTCGGTTGCGGCGCGTCGCGGGCGAGCGGCTACTCGCCGGCGAGGCGCGCCATGCGCTCCCTGATCCGTCGCACCTCCGCCTGGCGCTTCGGGTCGGCCTCGCGCCAGAGCGCCACCAGCCGCCCGTAGTAGTCGAGCGCCCGGGCCCGGTCGCCGCGCTCCTCGTGCAGCTCGCCGAGGCGGCGGTAGGCGCGGGGCAGGCTGAGGCCATCCTCGTAGAACTGCTCCCAGTCCGCCGGCTGCTCCACCGCCCGCGTCCACGCCGCGAGGGCGGAGTCGGGGCGGCCCGCGAGGTCGTAGGCGCGGGCCAGCAGGTAGCTGTCGCAGTTGGCGCACAGGGATGAGTCGGCCAGGGCGCGGAGCCGCGCCAGCCCCTCGTCGTAGCGCCGCTCGGCCAGCGCCACCCACGCCTCGGCCAGCCCGCGCCCGCGGGATGCGGGCGTCGCCGTCGAGTCGGCGGCGAGCTGCTCGGCGAGCAGGGCCCGGGCCCGGTCCGGGCGACCGTACATCGCGTAGCGCAGCGCGAGCTCGGGGTACGGGCGGTCGGCCGGCGGCAGGCTCTCGAGGGGCTGGCGGGCCAGCACCTGGTCCAGCGCGCGCGCGGCGGCCGCCGCCGGGACGTCGTACTCGGCATCCAGGTCCAGGGCCCACATGGCGTGGTTGAGGCGCCCGGCCGCGTCCACGAGCTGCCCCGCCTGCCGCAGGCGCTGTCCCGCCAGCTCCACACGGCCGGCGATGGCCGAGACGGCGCCGCGCACGTCCAGCGTCCAGGCCCGGCCGCCCGGCGCGGGCGCCGCCTCCGCCGCCACCACAGCCAGGGACTCGACCGCCGCCCAGTCGCGCCGCTGCGCGGCCACGTCCCACGCGCTCGAGTAGTAGCCGAGGCCGGGCGGCAGCCGGCGCCGCATCAGCGCCAGCACGCTGTCGGCGCGGTCGAGCTGCCGGCGCCGGCCCAGCACCTCGACCCAGTTGACGTAGGGACTCGTCAGCCCGCTGTCCACCGACACCGCCATCCGGAGTAGCGAGTCCGCCACGCCCCAGCGGCGCAGGCGCATGTGCACCAGCGCCAGGTTGTTGAGGCTCGGGGCATGGCCGGGCTCGCGCGCCAGGACCGCCTCGTAGGCCTGGCGGGCCCGCTCGTAGTCCTGCTCCACGTTCCAGTAGTACGCCGCCGCCGTGAAGTTGCGCTCCTGCTCGGGAAGCCGGTCACGCCCGCGGAAGGCCATGGTGGCGGCGTGGACCTGGCGGGAGCGCGGGGCGCCGATGTTGAAGTAGAAGACGGCCAGCCCGCGCCACGCCCCCGCGAAGCCGCTGTCGAGGGCGATGGCCTGGTTGAAGAGGCCCTCGATCTCGGGGCGCGACCCGGAGCGCATCAGCCGCTTGGCCTCCGAGTAGAGGCGCAGGGCCTCGAGGGAACTCGTGGTCACCTTCTCGAGCGGGGGGGCGTCGCGCACGTCGCGGAGCGACTCGCCCAGCCGCTCGCGCAGCCGCTTGGAGAGGCGGTCAATGGCGTGGAGCACCGCGCCGTCGTCGTCCGCGGTCTCGCGGAGCGCCACCAGTTCCTCGTCGCCCGCGACGGCGAGGAGCCGGGCGTTGAGCAGGTAGCCGCGGCCCGCCGGCGACACCTCGCCCACCAGGTAGGCCTTGGCCCCCTCGCGCAGCGCCAGCTCGCGCGTGGTGGCCAGGTCGAGCCGGGTCTCCGGCGGGCGGCCCATCCGCACCAGGCCGGTGCGGATCTCCGGCGCCCCGAGCACCCGCACCACCGGCGACTGGCCGATGTCGATCCGCAGCGCCTCCGCCACCGAGGGCCCGAGCGCCGAGTCGCCGCCGCGGCTCACGAAGTCGGCGATGACGATCCGGTCCTGCGCCGCCAGCCGCCCCGAGGCCACCAGCGTCCCCACCGGCCCGATGCCCAGCACCCGCATCGCCATGTACGCCGCCGCCGCCAGGCCGAGGCCGCCGAAGGCCGCGACCCCACCACGCCGCACCCGGCGCCAGGTCATGGCGCGCGCCAGGCCGGTCTCGCCGCTCGCGTGCCAGGTGCCCGTGGCGCGGAGCGCGGCCCGCCGCCGCTCCAGCACCGCGGTGCCGATCGCCGCGGGCAGCCCGAGGAGGAGCAGCGCGATCGCCCCCGTGAGCACCCAGTCCGGCAGGCCCAGCTGCCGCACCAGCACGGCGACGGCGCCCAGGATCACGGCGCCGGCCCCCGCCGCCAGCAGCGCCACCTGCGCCGGGCTCCGGTCCGCCGGCGGCGCGGCGACACCCGGTCCGGCGGCGGGCGTCACCACGCCCAGGGGGCCGAGCCCCTCCAGCGCGTCGCGGAGCTCCTCCGCGGAGGCCCAGCGCGCCTCGCGCGCCTTGGCAAGGCAGCGCATGATGATCTCGGCCAGCCCGGCCGGGAGGCCGGGGCGTACCTGCGCGAGCGGCTCCGGCTCGCGCACCACGTGCGCGGCGAGGAGCTGCTGCGGGGTGGTACCCTGGTAAGGCAGCCGGCCGGACAGCAGCTCGTAGGCGACGATGCCGAGCGCGTAGAGGTCGGCGCGGTGGTCCACGTCGGGATCACCGGAGGCCTGCTCCGGGGCCATGTACGCGGGGGTGCCGAGCGCGAAGCCGGCGCTCGTCATGCGCGCGCCGTCGGCGGCCTCCCGCACCGCGCGCGCCACGCCGAAGTCCATCACCACCGCATGCCGGCCGGAGAGCATGATGTTCTCCGGCTTGATGTCCCGGTGGACGATGCCCTGCGCGTGCGCGTAGGCCAGCGCGTCCGCCACCTCGACGAGGAGCCGGACGGCCTCGCCCACCGGTACCGGCCCCCGCTCCAGGCGGCCGCGGAGCGACTCGCCCGCCACGTAGGGCATGACGTAGTACAGGATCTCGCCCGCGCCGTCGGGCCGCGCGGCGACCCCCGAGTCGAGCAGCGCCACGACGTGCGGATGGGAGAGCTGTGCCGCGATCTGGATCTCGCGCACGAAGCGCTCGGGCCCCACCGTGGCGGCGAGCTCGGGCCGCAGGACCTTGATGGCCACCTGCCGCTGGTGCTTGAGGTCGGTGGCCAGGTACACCGTGGCCATCCCGCCAGCTCCAAGCTCCCGCGCCACCGCATAGCGGTCGGCGAGGGCGGCGCGCAGGCGATCAAGGGGACTCGGCAGGGGCAGGCGGGGTTCGGGGGTTGGGCGGCGCGGCTGAAGGTCCTCCCAAGTTACGACCCCGCTGCGGCCACGGCCACCGCACCGCCGGGCGGAGGCCACCCGGCTGAGGGACTGCCCTCTTCCGCACCACCGGCCCCGGCCCTACGTTGGACAGCGGCGGCCCCTCCCGCCCGACCCCACGCCCGGCGCCTGCGCCGCCGGTTCTTCCGGGGTAAAGGGGATTCCTGTCCTCGAGGCGACTCGCCCGTACCATCACCCGCTTCTCCCCCCGGGAGGAGCCGGGGCGCGCAGGGCCTTGGCCCACCCGGGAGCCCGAGAAGAGGGTGTCTCCATGACCTCGCACAAGCACCTCAAGCAGCTCGTCCGCGCCCGCATGGCCAAGACCGGCGAGCGCTACGCCACCGCACGCCGCCAGATCGTCTCCCAGGCCGCGCGGGTCGCCGGCGGTCCCGCCGCGGCCCACCTCCCCGGCAACGTTCCCGGTGCCACGGCGCTCCGCGTCCTCCTCGCGCACGCCGGGGCGCCGGACTGCTCCGAAGCCCTCACCTTCTGCCTCGCCGGGGGCATCGGTGCGGGGGTGTTCGCGTTCGTCTACGAGAAGGAGGACTTTGCCAGCCTCTTCCTCGCCGGCCGCCACGCCTGGCACGATGACAAGGGCTACCTCACCAGCGCTGCAGCCCGCCTCGGCATGTCGCTCGTGGTGAAGGAAGCGGGCGGGGCCGGTCCCGCGGAGAAGCAGCTCGACGCGGCGCTGGCGGAGGGCCACCCCATCATCGCCTGGGTGGATGCGGCGCACCTGCCGCACCGCGCCATGCCGGCCTGGACCAGTGGCGGGGCCTACCACCTGGTCACCGTCTACGCGGCGGACGCCACCCTCGCGCACATCGGCGACCTCGCCGACGAGCCCGTCAGCCTCACGCGCGCCGAGCTGCTGGCCGCGCGCGGCCGCATCCGGAAGGACAAGTTCCGCCTGGCGTGGCTCACCGGGCCGGCGCCGGCCGAGGCCAGCCTCGGCAAGGCCTTCCAGGCCGGCCTCGCCCACGGCGCGCGCGAGCTGGCCACCTGCAAGATGAAGAACTTCCGCCTCGACGCCTTCCACTCCCTCGCCGAGCGGATGGTGGCGACGAAGGGCAAGGAGAGCTGGGCCGTGGCCTTTCCGCCCGGTCACCGGCTGTGGACCGCGCTGACCTCGCTCTACCAGTACGTCGAGCACTACGGCACCGGCGGCGGGCTCTGCCGGCCGCTGTTCGCCGAGGGCCTCGCGGAGGGGGCGGCGCGCTTCGGGCGTCCCGCGTATGCGGCCGTGGCGGCGCGCTATGCCGAGCTCGGGGCGGCGTGGAGCGCGCTGGCGGAGGCGGCGCTGCCCGATGCCGTCCCGGCGTGCCGCGAGGCGAAGGCGCTCATCAGCCGGCGCTCCGAGCTCATCCTGGGCGGCGGGGACCCTGCCGAGGTCCGCGCCTGCTGGGACGGCTTGGCGGGGCTCTCGGCGGCGGCACGGACCAGGTTCCCCCTCGAAACACCGGCCGTCGCCGGGCTGCTGCAGGACCTCTCGGCGCGCCTGCGGGAGATCCACGCCGCCGAGGTCGTGGCGCTCGAGGCCCTCGCCGCCGTCTAATGGTGGAGGGCGCATGCGGCGGCCCCGGGGCCACCGCACGCGCCCAACCTCGCTTATCCTTCTTCCCAACCTCTCTCCGCCAAGGTGCCGTGGTGCGTCGCCTTCCTGCTGCCCTGATGCTCGCCGTCCTCGCCGCGTGTGGCGCTCCCTATCGCACGCCCGACCCGCCGCTGCCCGAGCGGCCTGAACTCCCGCCCGCCCGCACCTCCCCCGGGGGCGTGGCCCTGCAGGACCTCGTCACCGGCACCACGCAGCGGCTGCAGGCCGTGAGTGCGGTGAACGACGAGGTGGTATGGGTGAGCGGCACCGGCGGCACCTACGGCGTGACGCTCGACGGCGGCCGCAGCTGGCGCATGGGCGTCGTGGCCGGCGGCGACAGCCTCCAGTTCCGCGACGTGCACGGCGTGGACCAGCGCACCGCCTACCTCCTCTCCTCGGGGCCGGGGACCGGGAGCCGGATCTACAAGACGCTCGACGGCGGACAGAACTGGCAGCTCCAGTTCATCAACCGCGAGCCGCTCGCCTTCTACGACTGCTTCGACTTCTGGGACGCGGAGCACGGCGTGGCCTGGAGCGACAACGTGGGCGGCACCTTCCCCGTGGTCCGCACCGAGAACGGCGGGCAGCGCTGGTCGCCCGCGCCGGTGACCGGCGCCACCGAGGGCGAGGGCGCCTTCGCCGCCAGCGGCACCTGCCTGGTGACGCATGGCAAGGACGCCGCCTTCGCGGTGACCGGCGCCGGAAAGGAAGCGCGCGTCTTCCGCAGCGGCGACCGCGGCCGCACCTGGAAGCCCATCGCCTCGCCGATGGTGCAGGGCACCAACGTCACCGGCCACACCACCATCACCTTCCGCGACGAGCACCACGGCCTCGCCGCCGGCGGCGACATCGGCAACCGCGACGACACCCGCCCCAACGTCATGGTCACGACGGACGGGGGCGCCACCTGGACCATGACCGGCAGCCGCCCGACGTTCGCCGGCGCCGTCTACGGCGCGGCCTACGTCCCGGGCGCCGCGGGCCTCGTGGTGGCCGTGGGCCCGGGCGGCGCCAGCTTCTCCCGCGACGACGGCGCCACCTGGCAGCCGCTCGACACGCTGGAGTACTGGTCCGTCACCTTCGCCTCGCGCTCGGCGGGCTGGATGGTGGGACCGGGCGGGCGGGTGGTGAAGGTCAGCTTCTAGCCGGCAGCCCGCCTGCAAGCACGAAGGGCCGCCCCCGGTGGGGGCGGCCCTTGGCGTTGCCGGGTCGGGCGGCCTACTGGAAGTCCAGCAGCTCCACCTCGAAGTGCAGCGTCGAGTTGGGCGGGATGGTCGGCGGCGAGCCCTGCGGGCCGTACGCCAGGTCCGACGGGATCCAGAACTCGTACTTGGCGCCCTTGGTCATGAGCTGGACGCCCTCGGTCCAGCCGGGGATCACGCCGTTGAGCGCGAAGGTGGCGGGCTGGCCGCGGTCGTAGGAGGAGTCGAACTGCTCCCCGTTCAGGAGCGTGCCCTTGTAGTGCACCGTGACCTTGCTCGTGGCCTTGGGGTGCGGGCCGCTGCCCTCGGTGATCACCTTGTACTGGATGCCGCTCGCGGTGGTCTTCACGCCGTCCTTGCCCTTGTTGGCGGCCAGGAAGTCCTCACCGGCCTTCTTGTTCTCGATGCCGGCCACGGAGTCCTTCTCGCGCTGGACGCCCATCATGCGGAACTGGAAGGCCATCATGGCCTGCTGCATCACCGAGTCGGGCATGCTCGCCGGCGAGCCGGCCAGCGCCTCACGGAGGCCGCGGTAGATGAACTCCGCCTTGAGGGGCGCGGACTGCTGCTTCATGTTCTCGCCCATCTTGTAGCCGATGATGTAGCTGACGCTGTCATCCGCCGAGGCGAGGGTGCCGCCGCCCGCCGGGGCACCCTGCTGGCAGGCAAGGGTGAGGGCGGACATGGCCGCGAGGGCCAGGAATCGCATGGGTACTCCCATCATAGGGTCGGGGGTGGGGCTCCGAAGGCCGCGCCGAATATAACCTCCCCCCTCCCCGGACGGGGACCGCGCCACCCTACCCCGCCGCTCCAGCCGGAAGGCGATCCCCCGCCCCATCCCCCCCGGGTAGGCCAGGGTTATCCAGAGCAGGGCCACCTGTTCCAGCAGCCGGCTCCGGCTGAGCGGCCCCACGTCCACCATGTCGAGCCCGGAGCCCCGCGCCGAGGGTGCGCACGATGGCCTTGGCCTCCGCGTCATCCCCGGCGTAGAGCATGGTCACCGGCCCGCCCGGGTACCGGGCATCCACGAAGTTGTCCGCCCCCGTGGTGTTGAAGCACTTCACCACCCGGGCCCCTGGCGCCGACCGCTGCACTTCCTCCCCGCCGGAGCTGGTGCCGGCCACCACGAGCCCCGTGAGGCCGGGCGCCAGCGGGTTGGTGGCATCCACCACCACCTTGCCCGTGAGCGACAGCCCCCGCACCAGCTCGAGCGTGGCCTCCCACGGCGTGGCCAGGACCACCACCTCGGCCTCGCGCACGGCCTCGGCCGGGGCCGCCGCGCGGGCCGAGGGGCCGGAGGCCGCCACGACGGCCTGCACGGCGGGGGCCGCGGGGTCGCGGACCCCGTAACTCACCTGGTGGCCACGGGCGCCGAAGCCCTTGCCGAGCGTGCCGCCGACGGAGCCGGCCCCGAGGATCGCGATGCGCATGCGTTGTCCCCTCCCGCCGTCAGGCGCCGAGCGCCGCGATGACCAGCCGCGCCACCTCAGCCCCGGAGTTCTGCTGCTGGCCCGTGATCAGCTGCCCGTCGCGGAAGGCGAAGGGCCGGAACGCCGGCGCCGTGATGAAGTTGGCGCCGAGCTTCACCGCCTCGTCCTGGATGCGGAAGGGCATCACCTTCTGCCCCACGAACTGGTCGGCGTAGTCCTCCTCGCTGTTGGCGAAGCCGGTCATGGTCTTCCCGCGGATGAGCGGGGTGCCATCCGCCAGCTTCACGTACAGCAGCGCCGCCGTCCCGTGGCAGAGCGCCGACGTGACCTTCCCCGCCTGCCAGAAGTCCGCGAGGAGGCGGTGCAGCACCGTGGCGCCCGGGAACGTGAACATCGGCGACTGGCCCCCGCACACCACGATCGCCTCGTGGTCCACGGCGCGCTGGCCGGCGAGGGGCGCCGTGGCCTCGAGGAGCGCCGCGTGCTTCGGGCTCGAGAGGAAGCCGAGGCTCAGCAGGTCGTGGGCGGAGTAGCCGGAGCCGTCGCGCGGGTCGCTCAGGGCGTCGAGCGCCACGGGGCCGCCGTCCGGGCTCGCGATGGTGACGGTGTAGCCCGCCTCGGTGAAGGCGTGCCAGGGGTGGATGAGCTCGCTGGCCCAGAAGCCGACCGGCCAGCCGAGGGTGGTGGAGGTGGCGGGATTGGCCACCACCATCAGGATGCGGCGCGCGGCCGCGGGCGTCGTCGAGGTCATGGCGGGTGTGCGGGTGATGAAGGGCGCTGGACAACTCCGGCCCGAACCTCGACCTTTACCGCCCGCCCGGCAAGTAGATACCGGCGGGTTCCATACTCACCCGGCGGTAACCATGACCCCTCGCGCTCCCGACACCTTCACCCGCTTCCGCGGCAGTGCCCTCCTCCTTGGCCTGCTCGCGGACAAGTGGACCATCCCGGTGATCCATGCCCTGGCCCGCGGCACCCGCCGCTTCGGCGAGCTGCACCGCGAGATCGGCGGCGTGTCGCAGAAGATGCTGACGCAGTGCCTGCGCCGGCTCGAGGGCCACGGCCTCGTGGAGCGGACGGTCTATGCCGAGGTCCCGCCGCGCGTGGACTACCGCCTGACGCCGCTCGGCCAGAGCCTCAACGCGCCGCTCGCCACCCTGTGCGACTGGGTGGAGCGCCACGGCCGGAGCCTCGAGGCCCGGGTCCGGGCGCGGGCGGGCTGACCCCCCGCCCCGCCGGGGCCGCGCTCAGCCCCGGGGCTTGAGCTCCCACAGCACGTTCACGATCCGCCACTCGCCATTCCACTTGGCCATGTGCATGTAGTCCACCCACCCCGACATCGTGGCCCGGACGCTCGCCGCGTTCTGGAAGACGTCGAGGATCACCACGTCCTTCTGCTGCGCCGCCGGCGGCGTGTTCTTCCCGCCACCCTGCCGGGTGCCCTCCACCAGCTCCGCCGCCGTCATGCTCTGCAGGCGGCTCCCCTGCGGCCCCTGCCGCACGATCCGCTTGGCCAGGTCCGGATGCAGCGCCCGCTCCATCCGCGCCGCATCTCCCGTGTACCACCCCTCCACGTAATTGAGCGCCGTCTCCCGGATGGCGGCCGAATCCGCGGCACTCTGCGCCACGGCGGGGATCACCACCACACCAAGCAATACCGCAAGCACGGTCAGGGCACGACGCATGGCTGGCTCCAGTAGGGGAAGACCCGGCTTGACGAGCCGGGCGGACGCCGGGTTTCGGGGCCGTCGTGCCGGGGGGCACCTGAGACGGCGGGGCTGGCTCCGGTGTGTCTCAACGCAGAGGCGCAGAGGACCGCAGAGGGCATCAGCCCGGAGAGGAGGGCCCTCCTCACCGAGAGTGCGCCGAATTGAGGGTGGCCTGGCAGGATGGGGGAAATGGTGCCGAGCCCGGATTGACACCTACAGCAACACAGCGGGCTCACCTCTCGGTGAGCCCGCCACGTCCGCGCAGTTCCTCTGCGACCCTCTGCGTCCTCTGCGCCTCTGCGTTGAGTCACACCAGAGCCAGTCCCACCCGCTCAGGTCGCCGCCGGCACGATCGCCACGGTCACGGCCCCGCAGCCGGTGAAGGTGATCGTCACGTTCGAGACCTCGCCGTTCCGCGTCACCACCAGGCCCAGCTCGCCCGCCGTGAAGCGCGGCTCCAGGGTGCAGCTCGGGTCGTAGGCCAGCGGCGTCACCGTGCTGGTCACCAGGCTCCACGCGCGCCCGCCCGCCGTCCAGCTGCCGGTGCCCGCCAGGGTCCAGCTGCCGGCCGGGAGCGGCTGCCCGAGGGCGATGCTGCCCGGCGTGGTGGCGGTGAACCGCGAGGTCCAGTCGCGGGTGTGGGTGCGCACCCGGCCGTTCGGGAAGGTGCGCTCGGTGGTGAACCCGGTGATGGTGTGCCCCAGCGTGTCGGCGCTGCCGCCCCACTCGCGGAGGCCGTTGTGCACCGCCCGCCAGCTCCGCGCCGGGAAGGGCACGTTGGTGCGGCTGCGCACGAAGTCGTGGAAGCGGTGGCGCACGCCGAGGCTGGCCTGGGTGGGCAGCGGATCGATGAAGTCGATGATGCCGGAGAGCGAGTCGATCAGGTTGCCGTTGGCGCGCACCGCCACGCAGTCGGCGTAGCTGAAGGCCAGCGAATCGGGGACGGGATCGGCGTCGCTGTTCACCACGGGCAGCGGGCTCAGCGTCACGCAGGCGGGCGGCGGCTGCATCGCGTAGGCGCGGGAGCCGGCGGACGGCGCGGCCAGCTCGATCCCGCTCGACGCATCGAAGCTCGACACGTCCACCAGGTCGGCCACGTCCTCGGCGATGTCGCTGCCGAGCGCGTCCGCCTGCGCGCTGCTGAGGGTACCGGTGCCGCCGGAGGGCCCGCTGGTCTCGCTGCTGCAGGCGCCAAGGAACAGGGCGATCGCCAGCGCGGTGGCGGCGGTGGCCCGGGTGGGGGTCGTCATCGGGGTGCTCCTTCCAGGGGGTGGTGATGGGATCGGCCAGTTGTCGGCCCGCAGACGCCCGGCCCCGCCCGGCGTTAAGCGTGTGACCCGCATCACCCCCCGGTCAGGACCCCGTCGCCTTCGGCGTGCAGCCGAGCAGCCGGAACCGCCCCAGGACCAGCTCGAGCGGGCAGAAGTTGGTGAAGCTCGACTGCAGCAGGTTGAAGCCCACGAACGCCGTGAACAGGTACCAGTACGGGCTCACCAGCCAGCCCAGCGTCACGGAGATGAGGATGAAGATGCCGGCGATGCGGCGGATGATCATGGGATTGCACATGGTTCACGCCTCCGATGAACGACGCTTGAGTTCCCAGTAGAGGAGCGGCACCACCACCATGGTGAGGAGCGTGGCCACGATGGCGCCGCTCATGAGGGCCACCGCCAGGCCCTGGAAGATCGGGTCGAGCACCATCACCAGCCCGCCCACCACCACCGCCGCCGCCGTCAGCGCGATGGGCCGGAAGCGCACCGCCCCCGCCTCGATCACCGCGTCCGCCACCGGCACCCCGCGGCGCTCCGCCAGCTGCACGAAATCCACCAGCAGGATGGAGTTCCGCACGATGATGCCCGCCAGCGCGATCATCCCGATCATGCTCGTGGCCGTGAAGAACGCCCCCGACACCGCGTGCCCCGGCAGGATGCCGATGAGCGTGAGCGGGATCGGCGCCATGATGACGAGCGGGATGGTGAACGACTCGAACCACCACACCACCAGCACGTAGATGAGGATGAGAACCGCGCCGAACGCGAGCCCGAGGTCGCGGAACACCTCGATCGTCACCTGCCACTCGCCGTCCCACTTGAGCGCCGTCTCGTCGAGGCGGTCCGGCTGCACGGCGTTGTACCGGCGGATCTCGGCGCCGTCCACCCGCACGGTGTCGAGCGCCTGGTTCATCGCCAGGATGGCGTAGACCGGGCTCTCGACGGAGCCGGCCACGTCACCGGTCACGTAGATCACGGGGCGGAGGTCGCGGCGGTGGCGGCTGGGCGGCCGGGCGGTGGAGTCCACCGTCACGAAGCGGCCCAGCGGCTGCGGGCCCACCTGGGTGGGCACGGTGAGCGCCAGCAGCGACTGCAGCGACGACCGCCGCTCGAGCGGCAGCCGCGGCACGATCAGCACCGGCTCCTTCGCCGTGGCACTCGCCACGAGGCCGGCCGGGGCCCCGCTCTGTGCCAGGTACACCGTCTGCACGATCTGCTCCACGCTCGCGCCGGCCTGCGCCGCGCGGGCGCGGTCCACCCGCAGCCGGAGCCGGGTGGCCGGGTCCTCGACCGTCCAGTCCACGTCCACCACGCCCGGGGTCTGCTCGAAGACCGCCTTCACCCGCCGCGCCGCGGCGAGCCGCACGCTGTCGTTCCCCGCATAGACCTCGGCCACGAGCGTGGAGAGCACCGGCGGCCCTGGCGGGATCTCCGCGATCTTGGCACTGGCATGGTAGCGCGCCGCGATGCTGTCCACCCGCGGCCGCACCGCCACCGCGATCTCGTGACTCTGCCGGTCGCGCTCTTCCTTGGGCAGCAGGTTCACCTGCACGTCCGCGACCGTGGCGCCCTGGCGCATGAAGTAATGCCGCACCAGCCCGTTGAAGTTGAACGGCGAGGCCGTGCCCGCGTACACCTGCGTGTGCCGCACCTCGGGCACGGTGCGCAGGTAGGCCGCGATCTCCGCCGCGGCGCCGGCGCTGGTCTCGAGCGTGGTGCCCTCGGGGAAGTCCAGCACGACCTGGAACTCCGACTTGTTGTCGAACGGCAGCATCTTCACCTGCACCGCCTTGATGGCGATGAGGCCCATCGAGAGGAACAGGAGCGCCACCACCCCGCCGTAGAAGCCGAGCCGCCGGCCCCGGCGCTCCATCAGGCCGCGCATGAAGGGCCGGTAGATCTTCGCGAACCCGCCCTCGTCCTCCGGCTGGTGCGCCGGGCCCGCCGGCGTGTGCGCCAGCGCGTGCACGTGCCCGCGGAGCAGCCGGAACGCCAGGTACGGCGTCACGATGAACGCCACCGCCAGGCTCGCCAGCATCGCCACGCTGGCGCCCACCGGGATGGGCCGCATGTACGGGCCCATGAGCCCGCTCACGAACGCCATCGGCAGGATTGACGCGATCACCGTGAACGTCGCCAGGATCGTCGGGTTTCCCACCTCGTCCACGCCCTCCACCGCGGCCTCGGCCGGCGGCTTGAGGCCCAGCTGCAGGTGGCGGTAGATGTTCTCCACCACCACGATCGCGTCGTCCACCAGGATGCCGATGGAGAAGATGAGCGCGAAGAGCGTGATCCGGTTCAGCGTGTAGCCGAGCGCGTAGTAGGCGAACAGCGTCAGGGCGAGCGTCACCGGCACCGCGACCAGCACCACCACCGCCTCCCGCCACCCGAGGAACAGCCAGATCAGGATGGTCACCGACACCGTGGCGATCATCAGGTGCAGGATCAGCTCGCTCGCCTTCTCGCGCGCGGTCTCGCCGTAGTTCCGGGTCTCGGTGAGCGTCACCTCGCCGGGGATCAGGCGGCCCTTGGCTTCCTCCACCCGCGCCAGCACCTGGTGCGCCACCACGGTGGCGTTGGCACCCTTCCGCTTGGCCACGCTGATGGTCACCGCGCTCTCGGACGCCGAGTCGCTGGCGGCGTGCAGCACGTACGCGGCGCGCTCGCCGAAGTCGTCCCGCACGGTGGCGATGTCGCGGACGCGGACCGGCGTGCCGCGGCGGCTTCCCACCACGATGCCCGCCACGTCGGCGCCGCCCGTGATCGGGGCGCCCACCTGCACGGCGTAGGTGGCGTTGGCCGCGGAGAACTCGCCGGTGAGGAGCCGTGCGTTGGCGCCCTTGAGCGCCATCGCCACCTCGCCCGGGGTGATGCCGCTGGCCGCAAGGCGCGCCGGATCGAGATCCACCCGCACCTGCCGCGGGCTGCCGCCGATCACGAAGGTCTCCGCCACGTCGGTCACGGTGCGGATCTCGTCCTCGAGGTGCGCCGCCAGCTGCCGCAGTTCGTTGGACCCGTACTGCTTCGACGACAGCGTGAGCGTGAGGATCGGCACGTCGTCAATCGAGTGCGGCTTGACCAGCGGGGGCATGGCGCCCGCCGGCATCTGGTCCATCCCCGCCATCAGCTTGGCGTGGACCCGCGTGACGCTCCGTTCCTGGTCCTCGCCCACCCGGAAGCGGACGGTGACCATGGCGTACCCCTCGCCGCTCATGGAGTAGATGTGATCCACGGCGGGGATCTCCCACATCCGCCGCTCGAGCGGCCGGGTGAGGAGCTGTTCCACCTCCGCCGGCTCCGCCCCCGGGAGGGCCACGATCACGTCGATCATCGGCACCGAGATCTGCGGCTCCTCCTCCCGCGGCGTGGCCACGATGCCGAGGATGCCGACCGCGAGCGACGCCAGCGTGATGAGCGGCGTCAGCTTCGAGTGGAGGAAGCGCTGGGCAATGCGGCCCGCGAGACCCATGGTCAGTTCCCGGTGAGGATGCTGTCGGTCGGCGCCAGGCCGGCGAGCACTTCGACGGCCTCGGCGGTGCCGGTGAGCGGCGCCAGCTTCACCCAGCGGAGCTCGCTGCCGGCAGCAGTGCGCACGTGCACCCCGGTGAGGTCCCCCTCACGCACCACGGCTGAGGCGGGCACCACCACGGCACGCCGGGTGCCCTGCGGCAGCCGCAGCGTGGCCGAGCCCCCGGACGCCAGCCCGCCCCCGTCGTTCTTCACCAGCGCATTGACGGTGTACACACCACCCGTCATCGCCGGCACGACGCCCTCGATGGTGGCCGGGGCCGGCTGCCCTTCCACGTCGGCGCTCACCGCCTGCCCCGCCTTGAGGCTCCGTGCCACCGCGGCCGGCACCTGCACGCTGATCCGGAGCCGCGCCTGCTCCTGCACCTCCACCACCGGTGCCCCCGGCGCCACGAAGGCGCCCGGGTCCACGTAGCGCATGGTCACCACGCCCGCGAAGGGGGCCCGCACGCCCGCGTAGTCACCGACGGCGTTGAGCTCGGTGCGCGCCGCGCGCGCCTGCGCCAGCCCCGCCTCCGCCCGCGCCAGCCCCGTCTCCACCTGCTCCAGCTGGTAGCGCGTGGCCACGCTGTCCGCGTAGAGCGCGCGGAAGCGCGTCGCCTGGGTCATGGCGTCGGTGTGCATGGCTTCGGCGGCGGCGATGCCCGCCTCCACCTGCGCCCGCTTGGCGTCAATGTCGCGCGCGTCGATGCGGGCCAGGAGCTGGCCGGCCCGCACCACGTCGCCCTCCTGCACCAGGACCTCGGTGACGCTGCCCATGAGCTTGGTGCTCAGCATGGCGCGCCGGAGCGGCTCGGCCACGCCGCTCGCATCGAAGGTGGCGGTGATCACGGTGTCGAGCACCGGACGGGGCGTGCCGGTGACGGCCGCCGCGCGCTTTTCCGGCAGCTGCTCGCCGCCGCAGGCGGTCACCAGCGCCAGGCCCAGCACTCCCCACGTCGTCGCCTTCATGGTGCGATTCCTCGTCGGTCGGAAGCCGATCGTGATGTCAGTCCACATGCTTGCCCATCGCCTTCTGCCGCTCGGCCACGGCCACCAGGAGGTCATAGCGCGCCGCCGCGTGCGCCAGGGCCGCCCCGGTCTCGGCCGCGGTGGCGTCGAACAGTTCAGTGATGGAGGAGAGCCCGCCCGCATACTTCCGCGTCACCAGCCGGTGCGCCTCACGCGCCTGCGCCAGCGCCACGTCCTGGATGGCGAGCTGCTCGCGTGCCACGGTGAGCCGCTCCGTGGCCTGGGCCAGCTCGAGCGCCGCCTGTCCCTCGGCCGCCTCCGCCATCGCCTCGGCGGCCTGCAGGCGGCCTCCGGTAGCCTTGAGCTCCGCCAGCTCGGACGCGCCGGCGAAGGGGCTCCAGCTCAGCATCACGCCCACGGTCCAGGCGCTCTTCCCCGCAAACGGCTGGTTGGGATCGTTCCAGTCCACCCGCCCGAACCCGTTGAGCCGGGGCAGGTAGAGCGACTGCGCCCGCCGCCGGTCCGCCCGTGCCGCGCGGGCGCCGAGTGAGGCGGCCTGCACGTCGGCCCGCTCGCCCGGGGCCGCGTTCTCGGCCAGGGATGCGGCGGCGCGCTCGGTCACGGCGCCGGCGGATGGCAGGGTGTCGGGGAGGGTCCAGCTGGTATCGGCCGGATCGCCCATCAGGACGGCCAGGCCGCGCCGGGCAATCCGCGCCTCGCCGCGGGCCGCCACCAGCCGGGCCTCGATCTCACCCGACTTCACGCGGGCCAGCAGCGCATCGGACCGGGTGGCCAGGCCCTGCTGCACCACCAGCTCGGCCTCGCGCACGTGGGCGCGGCCGGCGGTGGCGGCCACCTCGAGCATCTTCACCTGCTCCGCCGCCAGCACCGCGCCCCAGTAGGCCCGGAGCACCATGACACTGGTACCGGAACGGGTCCAGCGGGCGCTCGCCTCCATGGCCCCAGCCGCATCGCCCGCCGCGCGGCGGCCGAGCCAGGCGTCGGCGTTGAAGAGCGGCTGCTCCACCACCAGGCCGGTGGAGACGTTGCCGATGGAGCTGGGATCGTTGAGGAGCGCGGGATTGAAGGCGGCGGGGGTCACGGCGCGCTGCCGGAGCAGGAAGCCGAAGGCGTTGAGCGGGTCGGTGGTCTTGAGGTACGACGCCTCCACCCGCACGCTCGGCAGGATGCCCCGGAGCGGGAGCATGGCCTGCCCCGCCTGGGCGCCGGCCTGCCCTGCCGCGATCCGGTTGGCAAAGCCCCGCTGCTCCGCCCGCGTGAGTGCTTCCGCCGGGGTGAGCACCTGGGCCGCCGCCGCCGCCGGCAGCGCCAGCATCAGGAGGAGGGTGAACCGGGATTCTGTCCGCATGCCGATCTCGGGTTGGGGACGCCAGGAGCCTTGTGCAAGTGCGTATAACTATATAGTTATATACAGGAGCAGTCAAGGCGTTCCCGGACACCCCCTGGAGGGGCTATGGCGGATGACGATTCCCTACTCCATTCTTATATGGCTATCTGTTCAGCACCGACAGGGGAATCCATGCCCAGCAAGCTTCTCTCGCCCGCCCAGCTCGGGCTCATCGCCGAGCGGTTCAAGGCCCTCGCCGAGCCATCGCGGCTGGAGATCCTCCACGCCCTCAAGGAGCGGGAGCGGACGGTCTCGGAGATCCTCGAGGCCACGGGGCTCGGCCAGGCCAACGTCTCCAAGCACCTGCAGGTGCTCTTCACGGCCGGCTTCGTGGACCGGCGGAAGGACGGGGTGAACACCTGGTACCGGCTGGCGGACCAGGACGTGCTCCGCCTCTGCGAGCTGATGTGCGGGCGCATGGAGAAGGAAGCGGCCGCGCGGCGAAAGCTCTTCGCGGGCTGACGCGGCACGCCTCCAACCGCCTCAATGCACAGAAGCGACCGGGCTCCCCCGGTCGCTTCTCCATTGGCCAGCGCCTCGGCGAGGCTGTCGTAGACGTTCCAGGAGCGCGGGTAGTCGGCCACGTTCTTCCGGAACAGCGTCAGTGCCTCGTCCAGCTTCCCCGCGTTCATCATCTGGTAGCCGAGGACGTTCACCTCCGCTTCCGTGGCCACGGCCAGCGCCTGGTCGCGCAGGCGGGTCGCCTCGGCGGTGTTGCCCTGCTTCTCGAGCGCCAGCGCCTTGATGCGGAGGCTCTGGAAGCCGCCGTTGCGCGTGATGGCGCTGTCCGCCCATGAGGCCGCGAGCCCCCACTGCCCCCGCTCGATGGCCTGCATGGCCGCCTGGTTCCACGGCTGCGGGAAGAAGTACTTCGGAGCATCTCCTCGTGCTCGGCCGCCGCCGGCGTCACGCTGAACCGCACCGCGTCCTCGGCCGAGTTGTAGCTGAAGCTGCCCCAGGCGTCGGCCTGGCGGCTCACCATCACCGTCCACGCCCCCGCGGTCGGGATGGTGTGGAGTCCGTAGCGGCCCGCCGGCAGCTTCATGCCGCCCACCGTGAACGGACTCGAGATGCTCAGCACGGTGTTCTCGTTGGCACCCGCGCGCCACACCGCGTCGTAGGGCACCAGCCCGCCCCAGATCTTCCTCCCGTTCACCGACGGCCGCGCATACTCGACCGTCACGCGGGTCATCCCCACCACCTGGCTCACCGTCGCACTCGGGCTCTCCCGCGGCGTGGTGATCACGGGCATCTGCGCCGCGACCGGCGCGGCAGCAGCCATGAGCGCGAGCAACACCCCCGACGTCCGAACTTGCAACACGGGACCTCCTGGTTGTGGGGACTTCGATTGTCTGGGAATCGGGGGTCCTACGATGCCGGCTGACGGGTGGTGTCAGATGGCACGGCGGCGTCCTGGGGCGACGGCTACGGGCGCTTGTGTCTCAACGCAGAGGCACGGCGGGGCGCCGCGCCGCTCCCCGGCCCTCGAGAACCGCGGCACCCAGACCTCGGCACCCCCAAGCTCTTGCCACGAAAGCACATCCCCGATTGATCCACGGGTGAATGCGGCGTGATCCGCGCTGCTATCTTGGAGCCGTCACCTCAACCGGAGCTTTTCATGTCGGGTCGTCTGTGGGTTGCCGCCGTGGTCGTCGGCGGGATGGTGCTGGGGATGCCGGCCAGGGTCGAGGCGCAGCTGGGCGGGCTCACCAAGCGCGCGCGGGATCGCGCGGCGCAGGCCGCCGGGGTCCAGAGCACCGATGAGGCGGCCCGCATGCCGGGCCCGGTGCTCACCACCGCGGTCCTCGATCAGGTCATGACCGGCCTCAAGGCCGAGAAGGTGGCGCGCGACAACTGGGCCGCCGAGCAGGCGCGCCAGCAGCGGCTGCGGGAGGAGGAGCAGGCGCGGCGGGAGGCCGACGCCAACCACAGCGGGTGCATTGACCGGGAGATGCGCGCCGACAGCAACTACATCAAGGCCGACAAGCTGCAGCGCGAGGCCCAGGCCGCTGTGCAGCGAGGTGAGACGGCCAAGGCTGTGCAGGCCGCGCAGCAGATCCAGGGCCTGATCACGCTGGCGCAGCAGAACGCCGAGGCCAAGTGCAAGCCGGCCGAGCCGGCCGCGGCGCCGGAGGAGCAGGCGGTCGCGGCGGTGCAGGTGAACCCCGATTCCGTGGGGGCCAAGGCGGCCAAGATGAGCGCCACCGACTACGCGCAGGCCAAGGAACTCCTCTACACCTACCTCAACTTCCCGCAGAAGGCCGGCCTCTCGGCCGACGAGAAGCGGGTCGTGGACCCGAAGAAGGCCCAGATCAAGGACGCGCTCAAGGGCGCGGGCCTGGGCGGCTGATGCGCCTGCTGCTCCTCCTCGGCGTGCTGGCCGGCGCGGCGGGCGTGCGCCTCGCCGCGCGCGAGCCCGCGCTCGCGCTCGACTGGACGCCGGTGCGTCCCGGGCTCGAGCTGGCCACGCGGCCCTGGCGTGCGCCGGGAGAGGGGCGGTGGACCAAGCTCGTGTTCCTGCGCATCGACCCGGCGTCGCACCGGCTGGCGCTGGATCTCGCACTCACGCCGGACTTCCGTGACCCCGCGTGGAGCATCGCCCGGGCGCCGGACCGCGCGGTGGCGGCGTTCAATGCCGGACAGTTCAGCGGCATCGCGCCCTGGGGGTGGACGGTGCGCGAGGGGCGCGAGCTCCGCCCGCCCGGCACCGGGCCGCTTTCCATGGCCGTGGTGGAAGACTCGGCCGGTGCCGTGCGCTTCGTGCCGCCGGATTCCATCGCGGCCGTGCGCGACGCCGGCGGGGTGCGCACCGTCATCCAGTCCTACCCCACGCTGCTCGAGGGAGACGGCCGCATTCCCGCCGCCCTCACCACCGAGGGCCTTGGCGTCGGCACCACGCACCGCGACGCGCGCCTGGCCCTCTGCGCCCTGGCCGACGGCCGGCTCCTCCTGCTCCTCACCCGCTTCGACGGCCTCGGCGACGCCGGCCAGGCCATCCCCTTCGGCCTGACACTGGCCGAGGTTGCGACCATCCTCCGCGACGCCGGCTGCAGCCGCGCCGTGGCGCTCGATGGCGGGATCTCCGCCCAGCTCCTGGTCCGCGCCACCCCCGAGGGTGACCGCGCCTGGACCGCCTGGCGCAAGGTGCCCGCCGGCCTCCTCGTGGAGCCGCGCGCGGCACCGTGGAGCCCGGGGGGGGCGGGGGGCCGGGCCGGGCGCCCCGGGGGGGGGGGGGGGGCGGGGGGGGGCCGGGGGGGAAGGGGGGGGGGCCGGCGGCGCGGGGCGGGCGGGGGCGGGCGGGGCGGGCGCGGCCGCCCGGGGCCCGGCGGGCCGCCCGGGGGGGCCGGGCCCGGGGGGGGGGGCGGGGGGGGGGGCCGGGCCGCGCCCCCCGGGGCCCCCGCGCCCGGGGGCGCCGCCGGCCGGGGCCGGCGGCCGGGGGGGGGGGGGGGGGGGGGCGGGGGGGGGGGCGGGGGGGGGGGGGGGGGGCCGGGGGGGCCGGGGGCGGCGGCGGGGGGGGGGGCCGGGCCGGGCGGGGGGGCCGGGGGGGGGGGCGGGGGGGGCGGCCGGCGCGGGCGGGGCGGGGGGGGGGGGGCGGGGGGGGGGGGGGGGGGGGGGGGGGGGGCGCGCGGGCGGGCGGGCGGCGGCGGGCGGGGGGGGGCCCCGGGGGGCGGGCGCGGCGGGCGGGGGGGGGGGGGGGGCGCGGGGGCCGGGCGGCCCCGGGCCGGCGGGCGCGCCCGCCGCCCGCCCGCCCCGGGCGGCCGGCGGGGGCGGGGGGGGGGGGTGGCGGGCGCAGCTGGCTGCTCCACCCACCCCAGAGGACAGGCGGGCCCACCCTGGCGGATGAGCCCGCCACGGGGCGGCACGGCCGCGCGCTGCGCCTTGCGGCGTCTGGTTGGTCACACCATGGCCCGCCAAGGCACCGCCGACGGCGACGCCACCACTCGACCAGCGTTCAGTGCGCCTCGAACCAGAGCTCGGTGTCGTAGTGCAGCGTGATCTCCTCGCCGGCGTCGATGGGCCGCAGGGCCTCGAGGACGAGCGCCTGCCGGTCGTAGTCCGGCCACACGCCCGCGTTGTGGTCCTCGGCGTGGTTGGCCAGGCTCACCAGCCCGAAGGCGATGGCGCCGAGCCAGGTGTCGTCGTCCTCGCCGTGCCAGTGGAAGTAGTGGTGGCCGAGGGGTGTGGACTCGAGGAGTTCCGCCTGGGTCCCGTCAATGATGCTGACGGGCGACACCTCGATGACCTCGCCCTCCTCGAAGGCCCGCGCGGCATAGATGCCCCGCCCCTTCACGGGGTGGACGCGGACCTCGAGCCCGAACGGGGAGACGAACTGCGGCGCAAGCATGGCGGGGCGGGGAAAAGGAGGAGCTACGTTAAGGGGCGCCGGGGATGGAGGGAAGGGGTGCACCGGCCCGCCGCCCCGACGCCACAGGGATCGTCGTCTCACCGCATCACGGAAGGGATCCTCATGTCTCGCGACCTGCGCTACCGCCTCCTGGGCCCGAGCGGCCTCCGCGTCTCCGAGCTGGCCCTCGGCACCATGACCTTCGGCACCGAGTGGGGCGCCGGCGGCGACGCCGCCGAGAGCCGCCGGATGTTCGACGCCTACGCCGCGCGCGGGGGCAACTTCATCGACACCGCCAACCGCTACACCGAGGGCACCAGCGAGCGCCTCCTCGGCGACTTCCTGGCCGCCGACCGCGACCACTTCGTGGTGGCCACCAAGTACACCCTCTTCGACCGGAAGGGGGACCCCAACTTCAGCGGCAACCACAAGAAGAACCTGCACCGCTCCGTGAAGGCGAGCCTCGAACGCCTGCGCACCGATCACCTGGACCTGCTCTGGGTCCACATGTGGGACTTCACCACGCCGGTGGAGGAGGTGATGCGGGCGCTGGACGAGCTGGTGCGGGGCGGGACCGTGCACCACATCGCCATCAGCGACACGCCGGCCTGGGTCGTCGCGCAGGCCAACACCCTGGCCCACGCGCGCGGCTGGACGCCGTTCACCGCGGTGCAGCTCCGCTACTCGCTCATTGATCGCGCCGCCGAGCGGGACCTGCTGCCCATGGCCCGGGCCTTCGGGCTGGCGGTGACGCCGTGGAGCGTGATCGGCGCCGGGGTCCTCTCGGGGAAGTACAACACCGACGCCGGCGCCACGGGCCGCGCGGCGAAGGGCGCGGCGAAGCAGCCGCGCAACCTCGAGATCGCCGGCGTGGTGAACGCGATCGCCGCCGAGCTCGGGGCCAGCGCCACCCAGGTGGCCATCGCCTGGGCCATGTCGCGGCCGGGGGTGATCATCCCGCTCATCGGCGCCCGCAACGTGCAGCAGCTCGAGGACAACCTCGGCGCCGTGGACGTGACGCTCTCAGTCGAGCAACTCGCGCGGCTGGAACAGGTGAGCGCCATCGAGCTCGGCTTCCCCCACGACTTCCTGCTGGCCGAGGCCACGCAGGAGATCATCTTCGGCGGGACGCAGGGGCGGCTGGAGCGGCCGGGGCGCTGGTAGGCACGCGGAACGCGCGGCCCGGCGAGGGGCACGGCAGGACCGGAGAGCGTCGCGATCACGCTTTTCGTCGCTCTGATCGGGTTGGTGCCCGCCGCGACGGCCCTCGCGCCCGCGGCGATTGGTCTTGCGATGGGCGCGATCCGCCCTGCGGTCGCCACGACCGGGCCGGGGCCGGCCGCGATGGCACTTCGGCGCGGCGCGATTGCCCCGGGGTGCCACGCGATTGCCCCACCCGCGCTCGCGATTGACTTGCGGGGCGTCGCGATGGCCCTGGCGGGGCTCACGATGGCCCGGGTGGTGCCGCCGATTGTCCTCGCGGTCCTCGCGATCACCCGCGCGGTCGCCGCGAGCGCGCTTGCGCTGGTCGCGCGCGCCATCGCGGTCGTGGCGCGTGGCCGGGCGTGGACCGCGATCCGGCCTAGGGGCTGTGCGACGGCTCTTGCGGTCTCCGCGATGGCGCCGAGGATGGTCTCGCTGATCCACGCGGTGGCGTGGAGCGTCCGCGCGTGGCCACCGACCGACCCCACGGTGACGCCGAGGGCCCGCACCGCCGCCGTGAGGGCGTCAGTGCAGGCTCCGGTGACATTTCCCCGCCCGGCAGCGCCACCGGGGACGGCTGCGCGCCGGCCGCGCGGGGAGCCAGTGGACCGGCGAGAGCGGCGCCGCGTGTGAGGCGCGGCCCGCTCCCTCCGTCGTGTCCCTTCAGTGCGCCGGGCCGCGGTCCTCCGACTCGGCGGCGAACTGGCAGCTCACCTTGGGGTTCCACGCCGCGAAGATCCCCGCCGGGTTCTCGCTGAACAGCCAGACGTGCATCACGTAGAGGCCCAGGGCGTCGTTGCGGTCGAACTCGCGGTCGTAGAGCCGCGGCGGCTTCGCCCCGGTCCACTTGGCGATCGGCACGATGTACTCGACGGCGCCGAGCTTGTACTCCCCACTCTTCATCGGCTCGTACACCAGCGCCTCCGGCTTGAGCCGGTCCACGGTGCCGTCCAGCCGGGCCGCCTCGGCGAAGTGGTAGCCCATGGCGCCCATGCCGCCGTGGTACCAGCAGGTGGTGATCTGGTCCTTCCAGCCCGCCGCCTTGGCCGCCTCGAGCCGGCGATAGGGCGCGATGGCCGCGCGCAGCTGGGCGATCTGGTCACCCGTGCGAATGGTGGCGCCGGCCTGGCTGTGGAGCACCACGGGCGGCGTGTTCTCCGCGGCGGGCTCGGCGGTGCAGGCGATGGCGACGACGACGAGCGCCGACGCGGCGGTGACGGACAGGAGGCGGGACAGGGGCGACATCGGGAGCTCCAGCGTGCGAGGACATGAACCTGACGGGCGGACGCCGGCCAGGGGGACCGCTGGAGGGAAGAGCGGGAACAGGGGTCGGGACACGCCATGCGAGACGCCGTGCAAAGCGGCTGGGACGCCCTGCACAGACGCGGCGGGCCAGGCCCCAGGCGGGAGCGCCGTTGGCGGCGGCGTGGCCGGCGCAGGACACAGATCGCAACGTGCCCGGATCCCGATGGCCCGGGAGGGTTGCCACTTTCTCCCGGCCGTCACCGTAGGGCGGCCCCGGCCGCCTCGCGGCCCGTCGCCCCGGCCCGTTGACCCGCACCCCGCTTCATGGCCCAGACTCCGCCCCCAGGACCTCGCCTCGCCACGGGGATCGCCCGGCTGGTGGGCGCCCGGCCCGAGGAGGTGCCCGCCCTCCTGCTGGCGTTCGGGTACCACCTGCTCATCCTGACGAGCTACTTCATCCTCCGCCCCATCCGCGACGAGATGGGCGTGGCGGGCGGGGTGAGCAACGTGCCGCTGCTGTGGACGGGCACGCTGCTGGCCACGCTCGCGGCGCAGCCGCTCTACGCGGCGCTGGTGCGCCGGCTGCCCCGCAGCCGGTTCATCCCGTACACCTACTGGTTCTTCATCGCCAACCTGGGGCTCTTCTACCTGGCGCTGGGCGCGACGGGCGCGGCGGGGAATGTCTGGATCGGGCGGGTGTTCTACGTCTGGTCGGCGGTGTTCAGTCTCTTCACCACCACGGTGTTCTGGTCGCTGATGGTGGACCTGTTCGGGGACGGGGCGGGGCGGCGGCTCTTCGGGGTCATCGCGGCGGGTGGGTCGCTCGGCGCCATCCTGGGGTCGGCGGTGACGGCGGGGCTGGTGGAGTCGCTGGGGCAGCGGCCGCTGCTGCTGGTCTCCGCGGGCCTGCTCGGGCTCGCGGTGGTCTGTGCGCACCACCTCGCCGCCACGGGTGGAGCCGGGCGGGGCCCCTCCCCCGAGGCCGGGACGGCGGACCCGGCAGCCGGCGTGGAGCCGGCGGTGGTGGGCGGCAACCTGTGGGCGGGGGTGGGGCACGTGCTCCGCTCGCGCTACCTCACGATCCTGGCGTGCTTCCTGGTGTTCTTCACCATCGGCTCCTCCTTCCTCTACATCCAGCAGGCGGCCATCGTGGAGGCGGCGATCACGGACCGCGCCGCGCGCACCGCCTTCTTTGCCCGCGTGGACCTGGCGGTGAACGTGATGGCCATCGTGGGCCAGGCGTGGCTCACCGCCCGGCTGGTGCGCTGGCTCGGGGTCACCTGGGCGCTGGCGGTGGTGCCGCTCCTCTCGGTGGCCGGCTTCCTGGCGCTGGCGGTGACGCCGACACTCTGGACCCTCGTGGTGGTGCAGGCCACCCGGCGGGCCGCCAACTTCGCGGCGGCGCGCCCGGTGCGCGAGCTGCTCTACACCGCCGTCTCGCGCGAGGACAAGTACAAGGCCAAGGGCTTCATCGACACCTTCGTCTACCGGGGCGCCGAGCCCTGGCGTCCCGGTCGTGGAGCTGACGGCATGATCCCGCCGCGCCCGCGCCCATTCCCATGCCACCCCTGACCCCCGCACCCATGCCTTCCCGTCGCGACTTCCTCCGTGCCTCCGCACTCGCCGGCGGCGCCCTTTCCCTCGGCGACCTGCGCCCGCTGCACGGCGCCACGCCGGCCCCGGCAACCCGCCCCCGGGAGATCCCTCGCGCGGCCACGCCCCTCCGCATCCTCATCCTGGGCGGCACCGGGCTCACTGGGCCGTTCCAGGTCCGCTACGCGCTGGCGCGGGGGCACGCGGTGACCGTCTTCAACCGCGGCCGCCACAACGAGCGGCTGCCCGAGGGCGTCACCGAGCTCCGCGGCGACCGCAACCTCCACGAGGTGGCGCCGCTCAAGGGCCAGGACTGGGACGTGGTGCTCGACAACCCCACCACGCTCCCCTTCTGGGTGCGCGACGTGGGCGAGATCCTCCGCGACCACACCGGCCACTACATCTTCACCTCCACCATCTCGGTGTACGACCCGAAGGGCCAGCGCGCCATCACCGAGGACTCGCCGCTGCTGCCGTACACGGGCGGGGACCCGGTGGCGGTGACGCCGGAGGCCTTCCGGGCCAACTTCGCCGAGCTGTACGGCCCGCTCAAGGCGGCCTCGGAGCGCGAGGCGGCGAAGTGGTTCGGCAACCGCGTGACGATCATCCGCCCCGGCCTCATCGTGGGCCCCGGCGATGCGAGCTTCCGCTTCACCTACTGGCCGCACCGGATCAGCCAGGGCGGTGAGATCCTCGCGCCGGGCGACGGCACCGACCCGGTGCAGGTGATCGACAGCCGGGACCTGGCGGAGTGGACCATCCGGATGGCGGAGGCGCGGGCGTTCGGCACCTACAACGCCGCGGGGCCGCGGTCCGAGCTCACCATGGCCGGCCAGCTCCACGGGATCCGCGCCGCCTTTGACGGCACCACCGAGGTGCGCTTCACCTGGGTGCCGGCCGAGTTCCTGGCCGAGCACCAGGTGTCGCCGTGGGGCGAGATGCCCACCTGGCTGCCGGGCTCGGACCCCGAGTCGGTCATCGCGCGGACCAGCAACGCCCGCGCCCTGGCGGCCGGCCTCACCTTCCGCCCGCTGGCCACCTCGGCCGTCGATGCCCTGGCCTGGTTCCGCGAGCAGCCCGAGGCGGCGCGGGCCCAGATCGGGAAGGCGGCCGGGCTCGCGCCTGACAAGGAGAAGGCGGTCCTCGCCGCGTGGCACGCGCGCTGACCGCCCCCTGCCCTCACCCCTGACCTCCGGAGCGTGATGTCCGCCGACTTCTCCCGCCCCACCCGCCGCGCCTTCCTGGCGCAGGGCTCCGCGCTGCTCGCGGCCGGCCTCCTCCCCATGCGCCTGCCGGTGGCCCCGGCGCCACGCGCCAGGACGCTCCTGGTCCTGGGCGGCACCGGCTTCATCGGGCCGCACCTGGTGCGGCTGGCGGTGGAGCGCGGGCACACGGTCAGCATCTTCACCCGCGGCCGGCGCGACGCGGCGCTGCCGGCGGGCGTGGAGCGCCTGATCGGCGACCGGAACGGCCAGCTCGACGCCCTGCGCGGCCGCCGCTGGGACGCCGTGATCGACGACTCGGCCACCAACCCCGAGTGGGTGCGCCTGTCCACCGAGCTGCTGGCCTCGAGCGGCCGCTATCTCTTCACCTCCTCGACCGGCGTCTACTACCCCTACGAGCGGCTGGGCCTCTCCGAGCGGGACCCGGTGCACACCGAGGCGGCCGACCCGAAGGACCCCTCCGAGGACTACGGCACCAAGAAGGCGCAGTGTGAGGCGCTGGTGACCGGCCGCTTCGGCGACCGGGGCACCGTGGTGCGCCCCACCTACATCGTGGGCCCCGGCGACTACACCGACCGCTTCACCTACTGGCCGGTCCGCCTCACGCGCGGCGGCGACATCCTGGCGCCGGGCCACCCCGACGACCGGGTGCAGTTCATCGACGTGCGCGACCTCGCCAGCTTCATGCTGGGCCTCGTCGAGGGCGGCCGGGGCGGGATCTACAACGCCATCGGCCCCCGGGCCCCGATGACCATCGCCGCCTTCCTGGCGGAGGCGATGCGCGTGATCGGGGGCGGCGGCACGCTGACGTGGGTGGAGGACTACGACCTGCTGCTCCGGTACGAGGTGGACGGCGTGGTGCCGTGGATCCTGACCCGCGGCAAGGACCTGGGCCACACGAGCATCACGAGCATCCGCTCGTGGGACGCAGGGCTCACGCTCCGGCCGGTGGCGGAGACGCTCCGGGACACGCTGGCGTGGTTCCAGGGGCTGCCGGCGGAGCGGCAGGCGGCGGGACGCTGGGTCGTCACGCCGGAGAAGGAGGCGGCGATCCTGGCGGAGTGGCGGCGGCGCGCGGCAGGGGGGCCCCACCCCCCCCCCCCCGCGAGCCTCGGGGGCGGCGCCCGCGGCCCCCTGATCGTGGTCCGTCGGTCACTCCGGCGCGGGAACGCCCCTGCGCGAGCTGGTTGGCGGGGCGTAAGGGCGGAGCGCCCCGCACGGGGCTAAGTGCTGGACAAGTGGCTAGGGAGGGAATCGAACCCCCGACACGGGGATTTTCAGTCCCCTGCTCTACCAACTGAGCTACCTAGCCGGAAGGGCGGTCAATATAGAGAAGACCCTGCCCCCCCGGTAGGGGACGGGCCGTCCCCCCGGTTGGCACCCGGCGGCCGCCCCTCCATCTTCCAGCCCATGTCCCTCCCCAACCTCACGCTGCTGGATCACCCGCTCATCCAGCACAAGCTGACCCTGCTCCGCGACAAGGCCACCAGCACCCGCGACTTCAAGCTGCTCACGGCCGAGATCGCGATGCTCATGGCCTACGAGGTCACCAAGGACCTGCCCACCGAGAGCGTGAAGATCGAGACCCCGCTCGAGGCCATGCAGGGCCGCATGATCTCCGACAAGAAGCTCACCCTGGTGCCCATCCTCCGCGCCGGCCTCGGGATGGTGGACGGCGTGGCGCAGCTCCTGCCCACGGCGCGCGTGGGCCACATCGGCCTCTCGCGCGACGAAGAATCGCTCGAGCCGTCCAAGTACTACGCCAAACTCCCCCACGGCGAGCACGACCGCGACTTCTTCATCCTCGATCCCATGCTCGCCACCGGCGGCTCGGCGGTGGCGGCGGTGACCACGCTCAGTCGGCCGGCGCGCGGCGGATCCGCTTCCTCTGCATCGTGGCCGCGCCCGAGGGCGTTCGCCGCATGCTGGACGGCCACCCCGATGTCCGCGTGTACGCGGCGGCGCTCGACCGCGGCCTCAACGAGCACGGCTTCATCGTCCCCGGCCTCGGCGACGCGGGTGACCGCCTGTACGGGACCCGGTAGGTGAGGCGCCGCGTCTTCCGGGGCGTCGCGCTGCTGGCGCTCGTGCTGGCGGCCCCGCTCGCCGCGCAGGGCGCGCAGCTGGTGATCACCGTGGACGACCTGCCCTTCGTGGGCGCGGGCCTCCCGGTGGCGGAGCAGGCGCGGCTCACCGACTCGCTGCTGGCGGCATTCCGGAAGTACAAGGTGCCGGCCATGGGCTTCGTCAACGAGCGGCGGCTCGAGGACTCGAGTGGCGCGGTGGACCCCGCGCGCGTGGCGATGCTGCAGAAGTGGATCCGCGGCGGCTACGAGCTCGGGAACCACACGTACTCGCACCCCGACCTGCACGCCACTCCCCTCGCCGACTTCGAGGGGGACTTCCTCAAGGGAGAACGCGTCACACGCGGCCTGCTGGCAAAGGCCGGCAAGACCCCGCGCTTCTTCCGGCACCCGTTCCTGCACACGGGCCAGAGCCTCGCGGTGCACGATTCGCTGCTCGCCTTCCTGGCGCTGCACCGCTACCGGGTGGCGCCCGTGACGATGGACAACCACGACTACATCTACGCCGAGGCCTTCCACCGCGCGCGGCTGGCGGGGGACACGGCGCTGGCGCGCCGGCTGCAGGGGGCGTACCTGGACTACATGGAGTCGGTGGTGCTGTACTACGAGAAGCAGGCGCGGGCCATCGTGGGGCGGGCGTTCCCGCAGGTGCTGCTGACGCACGCGAGCGCGCTCAACGCCCTGACGTTCCCGCGGCTGTTCCAGCGGCTGCAGCGGCTGGGGTACACCTTCGTGCCGCTCGACAAGGCGCTCGACGACCCGGTGTACGACCTGCCGGACCGCTACGTGGGCACGGGCGGCATCACCTGGCTGCACCGGTGGGGGATGGTGCTCGGGCTCCCCGCGAGCACCTATGCCGGGGAGCCCGAGGTGCCGGCGTGGGTGCAGCAGGCGGCGGCGCGGAGCCGCGGCTGACTACTGCAGGTCCCGTCAGGTCCACGATGAGCCGGGGGGGGGGGGGGGTGGAGACAACCCGGGCGTGCGGAATACGCCAGCCGTGATCCTGGCGCTCCCGACGGTCGCCGCCGTGACGGTGCCGTCCTGGGCCACGTCGGCGACGGCAGGCGCACTCGCGCCGCCCAGGTGACGGGCGCACACCGGGACTCACGAGCGCGGTGCGGGTCACGGACGGTGGCGGTGAGGATCTGGGAGGCGCCCGGGGCGAGGGGTGAAGGGCCCCAGGGCGTTGTTCCGATGGTGGCGACCGTGGCGTTGACCCGCACCGGCACCACGCCACGAAGGCGCCTGACGCCCAGCCGTGACGGTCGTGGTGCCGGTCACGCCGAGGAGGCACGGCCCCGGTGCCGGGGGGTGATCTCGACGCGAGTCCCGCCGGGTTCATGGCCACCACCCCGGGTCCACGGGCCCGAGGTTCGGGCATCGGGGCGCCCCGGCGTAGTCCAGGGCCACCGCCGAGAGTGACCGGAATAGTAGCGCTCCATGACCAGGAGTCTGGGCGTCCGCGGCGAGTCGCATCCGGGGGCGTCGGCGGGCACGGCCAGGGCCGCGCCAGCCCCGCAGTCCCGCAGCTGCCGGTCGGCGCGCAGGCCGGCAGCTGCCGAGCGGCCCCGGCCGCGCGCGATCGTCCGGGTGGCCAGGGCTCGCGCTGGCGGCGTCGAGCCCGCCCGGGTCGAACGAGTTGGGTGTAGGTGGAGCCGGGCGGGGCGACGATGTTGCCGAGCCCGGTCCTGCACGCCGTGGCGGCGGGCCAGCACGCTGTCGGTCTGGAAGACGGTGATCGCGGTCGGGGTAGCGCACCCGCACCATGGTCACTGCCCGCTGGGGCCGCGGGCCCAGAGGCGGCGCGCGCCAGGTGCCGGAGCCCCCCCCCCCACGTCCGCGACGCTGGTGAAATTGCCGAAGATGGCCTGCCAGGTGAGGGTGCCGCGCATCGAGTCGCCCCTGCGCGGCCGGTGATGGTAACGCCCCTGTGCGGCTGGAGGATGCGCAGCGTGTCGCTGGGGACGGCGAACGCCGGCACCGGGATGGTCGGGATGCGGCCCTGGTAAATGACGCCATCGGCGTCGCAGAAGCCATCACCGTCGGCGGTGAGGGCACCGCTTCCACCGAGGTCACGGGCTGGTTCAGGAGGAAGGTCGCCGAGGGAGGACGCAGCGGGTGGTGCCGGCGGTGAGATCGCTGAAGGTCACCACCCAGGTGCCCCCTCGAAGGGCCCAGGTCGCCGCCCGAGGGGCGAGCCGCCGTCGCCGCCTCCGCCTCCGCAGGCAGCGAGGGTGGCGACAGCACTGATCACCAGGTGGCTGCGGACGGGCGTACCTGACCAAGCGATCCGCCCCTGACGAATGCCTCCTCAACTTTACCGCGTCCCCGGCGAGCGCGCCAGCCGCGCGTTGCCGCGCCCCCGCGCACCGGGAGTAGCATCCAGCCCCGGACGTGTCGCCAATACCCGGGAGTCCCGATGTCCATCCGCCTCACCTTCCACGGCGCCGCCGGCGGCCAGGTCACTGGCTCCATGCACCTGCTCGAGGCCGCGGGCGCGCGCGTCCTGCTCGACGCCGGGCTCTTCCAGGGCAAGCGGTCCGAGGCGTACGCGCTCAACCGCGACCTGCCCGTGGACCCGCGCACGCTCGACGCCGTGGTGCTCTCGCACGCGCACATCGACCATGCGGGCCGCCTGCCGCTCCTCGTGAGCCGCGGCTTCCACGGCCCCATCTACGCCACCGGGGCCACGCGCGACCTCTGCGCCATCATGCTCCCCGACGCCGCACACATCCAGGAGAAGGACGCCGAGTTCCTGCAGCGGCGCGGCAAGACGGGGCCGGCCAGCGAGCCGCTCTACACCATGGCCGACGCCGTGGCGGTGCAGGACCTCATGCTCGGCGTCCCGCTCCGGCGGGTGCAGTACCTCAGGCGGCACCTGGCATTCGAGTTCACCGAGGCGGGGCACATCCTGGGCTCGGCGTCGGTGGACCTCCGGGTCACCGAGGGGACCTCGCCCTACCGGCTGGTGTTCTCGGGGGACGTGGGACGGCCGGGGCTCCCGATCATCCGCGACCCCGACCCGCCCTCGGGCCCCGTGGACGCGCTCATCATCGAGAGCACCTACGGCAACCGGAGCCACGAGACGGTGACCGGCGCCGAGGAGGCGCTGGGCGAGCTGGTGCGGAGCACGGCGGGGAAGGGCGGGAAGATCCTGATCCCGTCGTTCGCGGTGGGGCGCACGCAGGAGATCATCTATTCGCTGCACCAGCTCTTCCGCGCCGGGAAGATCCCGGGGGTGCCGATCTACGTGGACAGCCCGCTGGCCGTGGACGCCACGAGCGTGTTCCGGCTGCACCCCGAGCTGTTCGACCGCGAGGAGGACATGATCGCGCAGACCACCGCGCTGTTCGACTTCCCGCTGGTGCGCTACGTGCGCGACGTGAACGACTCGAAGAAGCTCAACGGCCAGCCGGGCCCCGCGATCATCGTGGCGGCGAGCGGCATGGCGGAATCCGGGTCGCATCCTGCACCACCTGGCCAACAACATCGGCGACCACAAGACGGTGGTCCTCTTCGTGGGCTTCCAGGGGGAGAACACCCTGGGGCGGCGGATCCAGGACGGGCAGAAGAAGGTGCGGATCTTCGGCGACGAGTACGACGTGCGCGCCCGCATCGAGACCATCGGCGGCTACTCCGCCCACGCCGACCGGCACGAGCTGCGCGCCTGGGTGCGCCGGGTGCAGGGCCCCATCCACCGCGCCTTCGTGGTGCACGGCGAGCCCGAGGCGCGCACCGCCATGGCGCAGCTGCTCCGCGAGGAGGGTGTCCGCCGCGTGGACCTGCCGAGCCTCGGCGAGAGCTTCGAGCTGGCCTAGCCGGTCGCACCGCCCGTTATCTTCTCCCGCATGCCGTCCCGTCTCCGCCGGGTGGCCGTCGCCTGCGTGGCGGCGCCCGTGCTGCTCTACCTGCTCTGTTTCGCGTCGGTGGTCCTCGTGGCCCGGCGCGACCAGCGCCGCCCCGCCGACGCCATCGTGGTGCTCGGCGCCGCGCAGTACAACGGCAAGCCCTCACCGGTGCTGCGCGCCCGGCTCGATCACGCGCTGACACTCTATCGGGAAGGGCTGGCGCCGCAGGTGGTGGTGACGGGCGGCATCGGCGCCGGCGACCGGGTGAGCGAGGCCACCGTGGGGCAGCAATACCTGACCCAGCAGGGCGTGCCGCCCGGCGCCATCGTGGTGCGGCCGGAGGGGCGCTCCACCGAGGCGTCCATGACGGCGGTGTCGGCGTGGGCCAGGGAGCGCGGCCTGACGCGGCTGCTCCTGGTCAGCGATCCCTTCCACATGCTCCGGCTCCGCCTCGAGACCAGCGGCACCGGCCTCACCGCCTACACCAGCCCCACCCGCACCAGCCCCATCTCGCGGCGCGCCGCGTCGGAGCTGTTCTTCATTGGGCAGGAGGCGTGGAAGATCCCGGTGGTGCTGTTCCGTCGCTGGTAGGGAGGTAGAGCCGCACGGTGGTGCCGCGGCCCGGCAGGGTCTCCACCGTGATCCCGCCGCCGTGCGCCACCACCACGCCATACACCACCGCGAGGCCCAGGCCCGGCGCCGCGTGGCGCGGCTGGGTGGAGAAGAAGGGGTCGAAGATCCGTGGCAGCACCTCGGGCGGGATGCCCCGGCCTTCGTCCCGCACCGCGAGCACGGCGTAGCGGCCCGCCGGCACCGGGAGGAAGGGGGACTCGAGCGGGGCGTCGAGGGTGGCGGCCTCGAGGGTCACGGTGATGGGGCCGCCGCCGGGCAACGCCTCACGGGCGTTCTCCACCAGCTGGCGGAGCGCCTCGGTGAGCTGACCCGCATCCGCCGCCGGGACGGCCGGGAGTGGTCACCGGCACGGTGAGGGCCAGGCGGCGCCGCCTTCCTGCGCCAGCTCCTGCACCGTCCGCTCCACCAGCCGATCCAGCGCCACCGCCTCGCGCGCCGTGAATTGGCCGCCGCTGAACACCAGCAGCCGCCGGGTGAGCGACGCCGCCCGCTGCCCCGCGCGCTCGATGAGCGCGATGTCCTCCACCGCCTCGCCCCGTTCCCCCGCCGCCTCGCGCGCCAGCTCGGCGTGCCCCAGCATCACCGTGAGCAGGCTGTTGAGCTCGTGCGCCAGCCCCGCCGAGAGGCGGCCCACCGCGCCGAGGCGCGCCTGGTTGGCGAAGCGCTCGCGCTCGGCCTCGGCCTGCGCCAGCCGGAGCGCCTCGGCATGGGTGACGCGCTGCCGGTAGAGCAGCGGCAGCACCATCAGCACCAGGCCCACCGGCGGCGGCCAGCGCCACGTGGTCGAGATTCCGCCCCAGCGCCCAGAAGAGGAGGAAGGCGACGCTGCCGAACATCACCACCGGCAGGGGGCTCAGGCTCAGCACCCAGCGGGTGCCCGCCTCCTCGGTGAGGCCGGTGGTGGGGTCGCGCAGGTACGCCACGCCGGAGAAGAGCAAGAGCACCAGAGCACCACCCCCGTGACCGCAATGCCCACGAGGGTGGTGCAGCCGTCCGCCGCCAGGAGCCGCCAGTGGAGCGACGTCACCGGCCGGAGCGGCAGCGTCAGCACCCCGGCCAGCGCCAGCAGGTACGACAGGATGGCGGACCCGATCTCCTGGTCCGGCGTGTAGATCCCCATCCCCTGCAACAGGTAGTTCACCACCCCCATGCAGAACCCGAGCCCGGTGAGCCGGAGGGCAATCCGGAAGCGCAGCGCGAAGCCCTCGCGGAACGAGGCCAGCAGGAAGGCGCCGGCGTCCACCGCCAGGAAGGCGGCGAGGCAGAAGCCGCGCTGCCGGTCGGTCCAGCCGCCGGGCGTGAAGACGACGAATTCCGAGAGGAAGGCCAGCAGGGCGAGCAGCACCACGCCCCACACCCAGCGCGGGCGTGGCGCGGTGCCGGCAGGCGCCGGCGGTGACTGGATCAAGGCGAGCGGGCCAGCCGTCATGGGGCCGATTCCGTCGTCGGGGGGGGCAACCGTTGGCGGTCCGCAGGTATCTTACCCCCGTCGGCGCCGAATGACAGCCGCGCCGGCGCGGGTCCACCCCTTTTCCCACTCCTCATGAAGTCCTATTCCTCCCGCCCCCTGCTCCTCCTGGCCGCGCTAGGCGCCGGCCCGCTGGCGGCGCAGGCCCCGGCGCTCTCGGTCCCCGTCACGGTGGACACCCTCCCCAACGGCCTCACGGTCATCGTGCACGAGGATCACTCGGTGCCGGTGGTGGCCGTCAACATGTGGTATCACGTCGGCTCCGGCGACGAGAAGGCGGGGCGCACCGGCTTCGCGCACCTCTTCGAGCACCTGATGTTCATGGGGTCGGAGCACGCGGCGTACCCGGCCTTCGACCGGCTGCTCGAGGCGGCGGGCGCCAACAACAACGGCTCCACCACCGAGGACCGCACCAACTACTACGAGTGGGGCCCGGCGGGCGCGCTGCCGCTCATGCTCTGGCTCGAGGCCGACCGCATGGGCTGGCTGCTGCCGCCCATGACCACGGAGAACGTGGACCTGCAGCGCGACGTCGTGAAGAACGAGCGCCGCCAGAGCTACGAGAACCAGCCCTACGGCCTGGCGAGCGAGACCATCCTCGGCATGCTCTACCCGGCGAGCCACCCGTACAGCTGGCCGGTGATCGGCTCCATGGCCGACCTCACGGCGGCGCAGCTCGACGACGTGAAGGAGTTCTTCCGCCGCTGGTACGCCCCCAACAACGCCTCCCTGGTGGTCGCGGGCGACGTGAAGCCGGCGGAGGTGATGCGCCTGGCCGCGCTGTACTTCGGCGAGATCCCCCGCGGCCCCGCCGACGCGCCGGATCACCGCCGTGCCCCCGGTGCGCCTGGCACGGGACACCGCGCGGGTGATCGAGGACCGGGTGCAGCTCCCCCGCCTCTACTACGTCTGGCCGACGGTGCCCGACCTCGCCGGCGACGACGCGGCGCTCCAGCTGCTGGCCTACATCCTGGCCGGGGACAAGAACAGCCGCCTGGACCGGCGGCTGGTGTACGAGAAGCGCAGCGCCTCGAGCGTCACCGCCTACCAGGACGGCAAGCGGCTCGGCGGCGACTTCTGGGTGGTGGCGACGGCCCGCCCCGAGCACACCCTGCCCGAGCTGCAGGGCGACATCGAGGAGGTGCTCACCCGCCTGGCCGCCGAGGGCCCGACGGCGCGCGAGCTGGACCAGGCCAAGAACGCCACCGAGGCGGACTTCCTCCGCGGCCTCGAGACGGTGAACCGCAAGGCCGACCAGCTCAACTCGTACTTCGTCCGCACCGGCACGGCGGACTGGTTTGCCCAGGACCTGGCCCGCTTCCGCGGCGTCACCGCTGCCGACGTGCAGCGGGTGGCGCAGACCTACCTCCGGGCCCCGCGGGTGATCCTGAGCGTGGTGCCGGAGGGCAAGACCGACCTGGCCGCCAAGCCGGTGGAGGTGACGCCATGACCGCCCGCATCCGCTTCTCCCTGGCGGCCGCGCTCCTGCTCGGCCCCGTGGCGCTCGGCGCGCAGGCGCTCGACCGCACCAAGGTCCCCGAGCTGGCGCCGCCCGCCGAACTCCGGCTCCCGGCCGTCCGCACCGCGACGCTCGCCAACGGCATCACGCTCCGCGTGGTGGAGATGCACGAGGTGCCGCTGGTGCAGGTCCTGCTGCGGGTGAAGGGCGGCGCCCGCCTCGACGGCACGCTCCCCGGCATCGCCACCTTCACGGCCAACATGCTGGACGAGGGCGCGGGCAGCCGCGACGGCATCGGCATCGCCGCCGAGGCGGCGTTCCTCGGCGCCGACCTCCGGACCAGCGCGGATTGGGACTACACCACGCTGTCGCTCAACACGCCGAAGCGGACCCTCGGGCCCGCGCTCGACCTGCTGGCCGACGTGGCGCTCCGTCCCACCTTCAAGGGCAGCGACGTGACCCGCGAGCGCGACCTGCGCCTCGCGCAGATCCTGCAGCAGCGGGACCAGCCCAACGCCATGGCCTCGCTCGCCTTCGGGGCGATCATGTTCCCGGCCGCGCACCCCTACCACCGCCCCCTCAACGGCGACTCGGCCGCCACCGCGCAGCTCGACTCCACCACGGTGCGCGGCTTCTACGCCCGCACCTTCCGGCCCGACCAGGCCGAGATCATCGTCACCGGCGACATCACGCTGGCGGACGCGGAGCGGGAGGTGCGCGCCCGCTTCGGGCGCTGGATCCCGAACCGGATGGCGGTGCCGCGCGCCGAGGTGCCGCCCGCCCTCGAGGCGCCGAAGGCGCGCACCGTGTCGCTCATCAACAAGCCGAAGGCGGCGCAGTCCGTCATCTCCATTGGCTACCCGGGCGTGCCCTTCACCAGCCCCGACTACGCCGCGCTCGAGGTGATGAACACCATCCTCGGCGGCAGCTTCTCCTCGCGCCTCAACCAGAACCTGCGCGAGACGAAGGGCTACACCTACGGCGCGTCGTCCGGCTTCCAGTACCGCCCGGTGCCGGGGCCCTTCCTGGCCCGCGCGGCGGTGCGCACCGACGTGACCGACAGTTCGCTGGTGGAGTTCTTCAAGGAGCTCAACGCCATCCGTGACACCTCCGTGAGCGACGTGGAGCTGGCGCGCGCCCGGAACTACCTGGTGCTCGGGCTGCCCGGCGATTTCGAGACCAGCGGCCAGATGGCGGGCCAGGTGGCCACGCTCGCCACCTACGGACTGCCGATTTCCTGGTACGGCACCTTTGCGCGACAGGTGCAGCAGGTCACCGCAGCCGAGGTGCAGCGGGTGGCGCGGCAGTACCTCGATCCGGGGCGGGTCCACGTGGTGGTGGTGGGTGACGTGGAGAAGATCCGGCCCGGGATCGAGGCCCTCAACCTCGGCCCCGTGGAGGTCCGGGATCTCGAGGGGCGCTGGTGACCCCGTAGGAGCCGTTCCGGTCGCTCGGTACGTGGGGTGGTGAGCGTGGGGGGCCGACTGTAGTCGGCCCCCACGTGCGTGGGGGCGGTGGGCGACGCGGGGGGCCGGGGAATTGCCGGTCCCGCGCATTTGCTTGTCAAAGGTTCTGTAATGAAGGGGCGACAGGGCTCTTGTCCCGCCGGGGACACGGCCGCACTTTCGAAGCCGATGACACTGCACTCGAGCGAGCGGCGGTACACCGGGCGGGTGATCAACCTCGACGTGGACACGGTGCGGTTTCCCGACGGGTCCAGCGGCCAGCTCGAGATGGTGCGTCATCCCGGCGCCGCGGCGGTCGTCCCCCTATTGGACGATCTCCATGCCCCCGATCCGAGGGTGCTGTTGCTGCGCCAATTTCGGCATGCGGCCGACGGCGTGATCTGGGAGATCCCCGCCGGCCGGAAGGACGCGGGCGAGACCCCGCTGGCCTGCGCGCACCGGGAGCTCGAGGAGGAGACGGGGATGCGGGCCGGGCGGATGGAGTTCCTGACCAGCTTCTTCACCACCCCGGGATTCACGGACGAGCGCATCCACCTGTACCTGGCCAGCGAACTGACGGCAGGCCAGCACGCCCGCGAGGGCGACGAGTTCATCGAACTGGTGCCGACCCCCTGGTCGGCCATCCGCCGGCTGATCGCGGGCGGGGAGATCGTGGACGGGAAGACGCTGGTGGCTCTGTTGTACGTGGACGCCTTTCGCGCCATAGGACGCGGCGCGTAGGAGGGGGAGATGGCAGGCTTCCTCAAGTTCATCAAGTCGGCGTTCGTGCCGGGGCGGACGCCCGCGCCCGCGCCGCAGCCCGAGATCAACGCGCTCATCGAGGCGCACCTCGCGGGGGACCCGCGCGCGTTCGGCCGGATCGTGGAGCGGTACCAGGTGCGGCTGCTCAACTTCGTGGTCCGCATGATCGGCGACCGCGAGCGCGCCGAGGACCTGGTGCAGGAGGCGTTCCTGCGGGTGCACCGCCACCTGCATCGCTTTGACCGGAGCCGGAAGTTCTCGACCTGGGTGTACACCATCGCGTCGAACCTGGCCAAGAACGAGCTCCGCAACCGCGGCCGCTCTCCCCTCATTGCCTTCGAGCAGGCGCGCCCCCGCGACGAGGACGACCCGCGCCCCATCGACTTCGAGGACCTCGGCAACCGTCCCGACGACCTCTACGAGCGGCGCCACCTGCGGAGCCTCGTGGACCAGACGGTGGCCAAGCTGACGCCGCACCATCGCGAGGTCTTCGTGCTGCGGGAGCTGGAGGGGAAGTCGTACGAGGAGATCGCCGAGATCGTGCACTGCAACCTGGGCACGGTGAAGAGCCGGCTCAACCGGGCGCGGCAGAGCTTCGCGGAGCTGATCGCGCCGCACCTGGACTAGCGCGGGGCCGCGGGATGGTGGATCGGGCGAGGGCCGTTTCCGCACGCGGAAGCGGCCCTCGGTCTTTCATCGGGGGCGGGCGAAGTGCTTGCGGGCGTGGAACCTTTGGGGTCTGGCCCTGTATAATCTGGTGTTCGCGTCGGTCATCCCCCACTGCGCCGGCGTCGCCTCGAAATCAATCACACAGCCCATATGGATTGCCGGGAGTTCCGTCGCCAGTACTCGGCGTACCGGGACGGCCATGACCCCGCGCTGGCGGCGGACATGGACGACCACATGGAGGCCTGTCCCGAGTGCGCGGCGTATGATCACGCCATCCGCACCGGGGTGGACGCGCTTCGGGGCGAGACCCTCCTGCCGTCCCCGGACTTCATGGCCCGCCTGGCGGCGCGGATCGCGTCCGGGGAGGTAGTGCCGGAGCCGGTGCCGCCCCGGGTGTCGCCGGTGGTGGCCACCCTGGCGGCCGCGCTCTTCGTGATGCTGGTGGGGGTGACGGCGCTCAAGGACCTGATCGTCTCGCCCACGCCTGTGGCCGCCGAGGTGCCGCCCTTCGTGGTGGCGGAGCCCAGGCTGCTGGCGGGCGTGCCCTTCGTGACCTTCCAGCACATCGGCGAACCGGAGCCGCCGGCGCGGCCGTAGCGGGGGTTGGGGACCTCGGCTGGGCGGCTCCTGCGAGCTCAACGCAGAGGCGCAAAGGGCGCAGAGGGGCGCAGAGGAACTGAACCGACGGTGGGCTCACCACAGGGTGAGCCCGTCGCGTTCTTGGTGGGTGTGAGTTCGGGTCCGGCGACCCCCCCACCCGCGCGGCCAGACCACCCCAAATTCGCCCCGGGGTGGCAACCCGCCATCCCGAGCTCAGGACCTCTGCGTCCTCCGCGTCCTCCGCGCCTCTGCGTTGAGTCACACCACCAGCCCGCCCAGCCAGCGCCGCCGGCGACGCCCCGAGGTCCGGCCCGTCCCGCCACCCCGGCCGGGCCGTTAGATTGCGGCCATGCCCCGCCACTCGCACGACGACCTGCTCCGGGCGCTGGGTCGGAGTGAGCTCGCCCCCGTCTATTACCTCCACGGCACCGAGGACATCCTCAAGGAGGAGCTCGCCCGGGCCATCGTGGACGGGGCGCTCCAGCCGCACGAGCGGGACTTCAACTTCGACCAGCGCAGCGCGCAGCAGCTCGACGCCGAGGAGCTGCATTCCCTGGTGAACACCCTGCCGATGCTGGCCGAGCGGCGGGTGGTGGTGATCCGGGACATCGAGGCGTGGAAGAAGAAGGCGTCGCAGCGGGCGGTGCTCACCAAGTATCTCGAGAATCCGTCGCTCGATACGGTGCTGGTACTGGTGGAGAGCGCGCCGAGCGAGGAGAAGCGGCGCGACTGGGAGCCCGACGCCGAGATCGTGGCGCGGAGCTATGCGGTGAACCTGGAGCCGCTGGAGCCGGCGCGGGTGGCGCGCTGGGTGGCGTTCCACGCCAAGCGGCTCGGCGTCACCTTCGCAGAGGGCGCGGCGGAGCACCTGGCGGCGAGCGCGGGCTACGAGCTCGGTGCGCTCCGGAGCGAGCTGGAGAAGTTCGCCAGCCTGGCCGGGGACGCGCCCGTCACCCGCGAGCAGGTGGGCGACCTCGTGGGCGTCCGCCACGGCGAGACCCTCGAGGACTGGGTGGACGCCGTGCTCGGTGACGAGCTGCCGAAGGCGCTGGCGCTGACCACCCCCGTGCTGGAGCAGTCGGGATGTCGGGGGTGAAGATGGTGACCACGCTCGGCACGGCCCTCGTGGGGCTCAAGCTGGCGCGCGCCCTCCACGAGAAGGGCTCGAAGGGCGGCGCGCTGGAGCGGGCGCTCTTCGACCGCCTCCGCCAGGTGCGCCCCTTCGGGCTGGGTGACTGGAAGGTGGCCACGGCCAACTGGGCGCGCTGGGCACCCGCCTGGCCGGCCGCGCGGCTCCGCGCCGCGGTAAAGGCCACCCTCGAGGCCGACATGGCGCTCAAGGGCACCCGGCTGGCCGACGACGCCGGCGTGCTCACCGGCCTGGTGCTCCGCCTCGGGAAGCCGGCGGCGCGCCCCTCACGCGAACCGATGGGAGCAGCACGATGACTCGCTGGACCCGCGCGGCGCTGGTGGCGCTCGCGCTCGCCGCCGCCACGGCGCCGCTCGCGGCGCAGGACGATCCCCGCCTCACGGACGCGCTCCGCATTGCGCAGGAGGGCGGCAGCGACTCGGCACGCGGCATCGTGACGCGGCTCCTCTCCAGCACGGCCACCACCGACACGCTCTATCCCGAGCTCCTCTACACCATGGGGCTGGTGTCGCGGAGCATCGAGGAGATGCGGCGGAACTACTCGCGCATCGTCATCGAGTACAGCGGCGCCAGCTGGGCGGACGACGCCAGCTACCGGCTGGGCCTCCTCGACTACGCCGCCGGCGACCAGGCCGGCGCGCTCCGCAACTGGGACCGGATCCTCAACGACTACCCCGACAGCCGGCTGATCCCCACCGCGGCGGAGTGGGCGGCCAAGGCCTACTTCCAGCAGCGGAAGCAGGCGCAGGCCTGCCGCTGGCTCACCGCCGGGATGGCCGGTGCCGGCGAGGATGTGGAGCTCAAGAACCGGCTCGAGTTCCTGAACGGCCGCTGCGCCGCGGGCGCAGTGCAGCCCAAGGACACCGCACCCGGCACCCCGGCGACGCCGGCCACCCCGGCGCGCACCGGCTTCGCCGTGCAGGTGGGCGCGGTGAACACGAAGGCAGCGGCGGACCAGATGGCGGGGCGCCTCAAGACCGCCGGCTTCACGCCGTACATCGTGCAGGAGGGGGGGCTTTTCAAGGTGCGCGCCGGCCCCTACGCCGACCGCGCCGCCGCCACCCGCGCGGCCGAGCAGGTGCGCACCAAGCTCCACACCTCGCCGTTCGTGGTGCAGGAGCCGTGAGCAAGGCGGAGTCGGGGGGCACCCCGCTCATGCAGCAGTACCACGAGATCAAGGCCCGCCACCCGGGCTCGATCCTGTTCTTCCGCATGGGCGACTTCTACGAGATGTTCTTCGAGGACGCCCAGGTCGGCGCGAAGGTCCTCAACATCACCCTGACGAGCCGCGGCGACGGCGTGCCGCTGGCCGGGGTGCCGGTCAAGGCGGCGGCGGAGTACCTGCGGCAGTTCATCGCGGCGGGCCACCGGGTGGCCATCTGCGAGCAGGTCGAGGACCCGAAGCTCGCCAAGGGGATCGTCAAGCGCGCGGTCATCGAGACCATCACGCCGGGCGCGGTGCTGGAGGAGAGCTGCCTCCCCGGGGTGCGCAACAACTTCCTCGTGGCGGCGCTGCCCCCAGGGGGCGTGGCCGCCATCGACCTTTCCACGGGCGAGTTCCTGCTCGAGACCGTCGAGGAGCGGGAGCTGGCGGAGGCCGTGGCGCGGCTGGCGCCGGCCGAGGTGGTGGTGCCCAGCAGCACCGAGGTACGGCTCGAGGACGGCGTGCTCCGCACCCCGCGCGAGGCGTGGGAATTCGACGTGGAGCTGGCGAGGACCGAGCTGGCGCGCCGCTTCCAGCTGGCGAGCCTCGACGGCCTGGGCCTCGGCGGCGACGACGCGCCGGCCATCGGCGCCGCGGGCGCCCTGCTCCGCTACGTGGCCGAGCTGCAGCCGGCCGGCCTCCCGCACCTGCACCGCCCCACGGTGCGCCGCTCCACGCGGCATCTCTGGATCGACGAGATGACGCGGCGCAACCTGGAGCTGGTGGAGCCGCTCCGCCTCGGCGCCAGGGGCACCACCCTGCTCGAGGTGCTCGACACCACCAGCACGCCGATGGGCGCCCGCCTGCTCCGCCGCTTCGTGCTCTCCCCGCTCCGCGAGCCGGACGCCATCCGCGAGCGGCTCGATGCCGTGGAGGTGCTGGTGCAGGACGGCCGCGGCCGTGCGCGGGTGCGCGAGGCGCTCGGCGGGGTCCGCGACCTGGAGCGCCTGGCCGGCCGCGCCGCCGCCGGCCGAGCCACCCCGCGCGAGCTGGGCGCCCTCCGCGACAGCTTCCGCCTCCTCCCCGACGCGCTCGAGGCGCTCACCGGCCTCGCCGAGCGGGATCGCAGCACGGCCTTGGGCAGCGTGCTCGAGGACCTCGATCCGCTGGCCGACCTGGCCGAGGAACTCGGCGCCGCGCTCAGCGACCGCCCCCCCGCGGTGCTCGCCGACGGCGACGTGATCCGCGCCGGCTTCGACGCCGAACTCGACGAGCTCCGCGACCTGCGCGACGGCGGCAAGCAGTACATCGCCACGCTGCAGCAGCGGGAGCGGGACCGCACCGGGATCCCATCGCTCAAGGTGGGCTACAACAAGGTCTTCGGGTACTTCCTGGAGATCACCCACGCGCACGCCGACAAGGTCCCCGCCGACTACGAGCGCCGCCAGACGCTGGCCGGCGCCGAGCGCTACGTGACGCCCGAGCTCAAGGAGTACGAGGCCAAGGTGCTCGGCGCCGAGGAGAAGATCGGGCAGCGGGAGTCGCTGCTGTTCTCGCAGCTCCGCGAGGCGGTGGGGCGCGCGGCGGTGCGGGTGCAGCGGACGGCGGGCGCGCTGGCGCGGCTCGACGTGTGGGCGTCGCTCGCCGACACCGCGGTGCTGCACCGCTACGTGCGGCCGCAGGTGCACGAGGGGCGGTCGCTGACGCTCCGGCAGTGCCGCCACCCGGTGATCGAGCGGCTGATGGCGCGCGAGGCCTTCATCCCGAACGACGTGCGGTTCGACCCGGCGGAGCGGGTGCTGCTGGTGACGGGCCCCAACATGGCGGGCAAGAGCACCATCCTGCGGCAGATCGGCCTCTGCGTCATCCTGGCCCAGCTCGGCAGCTTCGTGCCGGCGGAGGCGGCGGAGATCGGGGTGGTGGACCGGCTCTTCACGCGCGTGGGGGCCAGCGACAACCTGGCGCGGGGCCAGTCCACCTTCATGGTGGAGATGAGCGAGACCAGCGCCATCCTCCACAACGCCTCGGCGCAGAGCCTGGTGCTGCTGGACGAGATCGGCCGCGGCACCTCGACGTACGACGGGGTGGCCATCGCGTGGGCGGTCACCGAGCACCTGCACGACGCGGTGGGCTGCCGCACCATGTTCGCGACGCACTACCACGAGCTGATGCAGCTGCCCGAGGCGCTGCAGCACGCGCGGAACCTCAACGTGGCCGTGCGCGAGTCGGGCGACAGCGTGGTGTTCCTGCACCGCCTCGAGGCGGGCGGCACCGACCGGAGCTACGGCATCCACGTGGCCCAGCTGGCCGGCCTGCCGAAGGCCGTGGTCCGCCGGGCCAAGGAAGTGCTCAAGACCCTCGAGGGCGAGCACCGCATGGTCCCCGGCACCCCGCCGGGCGACGACGATCCCTCGCAGCTGGCCCTCTTCGGTGAGGCGCGGCCGCACCCGGTGGTGGAGGCGCTCAAGGGCCTCGACCTGGACCGCCTGACGCCGCTCGAGGCGCTCAACCGGCTGGCGGAGCTCAAGCGGCAGACGTCGGACGGGTGAGGCGTCGCGCCGAGCCCCATGCACCACGCCCTCGACCAGTTCGTGAGCCACATCAACCTGCCGACGGCCATCGCCGCGGCGGCGCTGGTGCTCGTGGTCATCGTGGTGATCCGGATCGGCAAGGCGCTGGTCATGGCGGGGATTTTCGGGATGCTGGCGGGCGGGGCGTCGCTGGGCCAGGGGAACGCGCCGGGGACCGCGGGTGTGCATGCGGCGATCGGCTTCGGCGTCGCCGCCGTGACACTCTTCTTCATCCGCATGACGAAGAGCCTCGTCCTCTGGCTCGCCATCACGGCGCTCGGTGTGGGCGCCCTCCTCTGGTTCGGCATGGGCACGGCATGATCCTCCGCTCCCTCGCGCGCGGCGCGCTCGCCGTCGTGCTCACGGCGCTCCCGCTCGCGGCGCAGGAAGTCCCCGACAGCGTCCGCCTTCCCCGCCTCGCCGCGCTGGGCCGCCTCTACACCACCGTCCGCTTCTTCCACCCCACGCTCGGCTACCTGGGCGTGGCGTGGGACCAGGCCACCGCCACGGCGGCCAGCGCGGTCCACGACGCCGACACCCGCGACGGCTACGCCGCCGCGCTCACCGAGCTCCTGGGCACCCTGGCCGACCCGCGCACCCGGATCGTGGACACCACGATCCCCTGGGAGAGCGACCCCAGCCAGGCCGCCGTGCGCCACCGCTGGACCGAGGACAGCACGCTCATCGTGAGCATCCTCCCGCCCGCCATCGGCGCGTCGGCCGAGGTGGCGGCGGGGGTGGCGGTGCTGCTCCCGCTCTTCCGGCAGGCGCAGGCCATCGTCTTCGACCTGCGCGCGCCGCCGGGCTGGCCCGCGCACGGCGACGTGGACCACGCGCTGGGCCAGCCCGCCGTGACGCGCGCCCTCTTCCCCAACTCCATCATTGGCCCGGGCGAACGGACGCGGCTCCACGAGGGCTACGCCCCCGACCGCCCCGCGCAGGCCTCGGCCGTGTTCCGTGAGGGCTGGCACCAGGCCGCGGGGCCGCTGTACGAGGGCAGCGAGTCGGCGCACGACGTGCGCCTCATCTTCCTGGTGAACGGCGACAGCGAGCTGCCGCGCTTCGCCCTCGCCGCGCGTGCCCTGGGCCTCGGCACCATCGTGGGCGACGGCGAGGCCAGCCGCTCCCTGGGCGGCACCAGCCAGCGCCTCGCCCTCAGCGACGGCCTCGTGGCCGAGGTGCGCGTGGGCGAGCTGGTGAACGGCGACGGCACCGTGGCGGTGGCGGTGGACACGGTGCTCACCTCGAGCGACGCGAGCGACGCGCCGCTCGCCACCGCGCTGGTGCTGGCGCGGACGCCCTGGCGGCCGATGGCCCCGCGGCTGGCCCCGGCGATCAGCCCCCCCGCCCCGGAGCCCGACACGCTGCCCCCCCGCTTCCCGGCACGCGGCCAGCGGCTGGTGGGCCTCTATCGCCTGTGGGGCGCGGTGGGGTACTTCCACGCCTATCCGGAGCACCACACCGCGCCGTGGGACACGGCGCTCGAGCGCTACCTCCCCCGCATCGAGGCGGCGCGCGACTCGATGGAATACGCCATCGCCATCGCCGAGCTGATGACCACCATCGGCGACTCGCACGGCGGCGTGCAGGCGCCGGGACTCCGCGCCCTCCTCGGGCCGGCGCCGCTGCCCTTCAAGGCGCGGATGGTGGCCGGCCGTCCCGTGGTGACGCGGCTCGCGGCGGACTCGCTGGCCCCCGGCCTAGCCTTGGGCGACGAGCTGGTGAGCATCGACGGCGAGGCCATCGCGGCGCGCATGGCCCGGCTCGGCCGGCTCATCGCGGCCTCCACCCCGCAGGCCCGAGCGCGCGATGCGCTGACCCGGGCCCTCCTCGGCCCCGATGGCTCGGTTGCCACCCTGCGGGTGCGGGGCGCCAACGCCGTGGTCCGCACGGTGCGGGTTCCGCGACGCACGGCGTTCCAGCCGCTCCTGGCCAGCGAACGGGAGGGGCCGGTGTTCCGGCTGCTGCCGGGCAACATCGGCTACGCGGACCTGGACCGGCTCAACCCGGGGGACGTGGACAGCATGTTCGCGCTCTTCAAGGACACGCGCGGCATCGTCTTCGACATGCGCGGCTATCCGCGGGAGACGGCGTGGGCCATTGCGCCGAGGCTCACCGCGGCGCGGGAGGTGGTGGCGGCGCGGTTCACGCTGCCCATGGCCCGGCGGCCCGAGGGGCTGGTGGTGGAGGAACAGGCGGGGGAGCGGCTGCGGTCGGAATTCGAGCAGCGGATCCCGGCCGGCACGGGCGCGGTGTACCGGGGCCGGACGGTCATGCTCATCGATGAGCGGACCCAGAGCCAGGCGGAGCACACCGGGCTCTTCCTCGAGGCCGCCAACGGCACCGCCTTCATCGGCACGCCGAGCGCCGGGGCCAACGGCGATGTCACCAACGTGGAGCTTCCGGGCGGGCTCGTGGCCTGGTTCACCGGCCTCGCCGTGCGCCACGCCGACGGCCGCCCCTTGCAGCAGGTGGGCCTCACCCCCACCATCCGCGTGGCGCCCACCCTGGCTGGCGTCCGGGCCGGGCGCGACGAGGTGCTGGACCGGGCGCTGCTCTACCTTCGGGCCGGGCGCTGAACCGGCCTTCGGCCCTGATTCACCGCAGAGGCGCGGAGACGCAGAGGGCCGCGGAGGCACCGCCTGTGGGGATGGTGCGCTCGCTCCACGGATTTGTGGACCCCGCGACCGGAGCGGTCCCCCCGAACCCCACGCACCACCTGTCACGATCCAGGGCCTTCCCCGCGATGCCCTCTTCTTTCCGCGCACAGGCCCTCTGCGCCCCGCCCTCCGCGTCCTCCGCGCCTCCGCGGTGAACCCGCGCCGAGCCCTCGCCGTCATGCTGGCCGCCGCGCTCGTGGCCTGCTCCCGGCCGGAAGGGGAGACGGTGAAGCTGCCCGAGCACCAGGCGCAGCGGGGAGATGAGCCACCGGTGCTGGTGAACCGGGTGAGCCCGGTGGGGTATCCCCCGGCGCTGCTGGCGCGGGGGATCGAGGGGAAGGTGGTGCTGCGGCTGTTCGTGGATACACTCGGCCGGCTGAGCCCCGATTCTACCCAACTGGCCGAGTCGTCGGGCTACCCCGCCATGGACTCGGCGGCGCTCGCCGCGGTGGCCGAGTTCCGCTTTGCCCCCGCGCTCCGGAACGGCGTCCCGGTGGCCGCCACCTTCCTGCAACCGGTACATTTCCGCCATCCTCAGGCTGGAGGAACCACCCCGTGACGCCCCCGCACCAGCAGGCCTACGACTCGGTCCTGCCCACCATCGGCTGGACCCCGCTGATCCGCCTCGCCCGGATCGGCAGCGGGATCCGCACGCCCGTCTACGGCAAGGCGGAGTATGCCAACCCGGGCGGCTCGGTGAAGGACCGGATCGGCCTCAAGATCATCGAGGACGCGGAGAAGCGGGGCGACCTGAAGCCCGGCGGCGTCATCGTGGAGGCCACCAGCGGCAACACCGGCGTCGGCCTGGCGCTCGCGGCCGCGCTCAAGGGCTACCGCTGCATCTTCACCATGCCGGACAAGATGTCGCAGGAAAAGGTGCGGCTGCTCAAGGCCTATGGCGCCGAGGTGGTGATCGTCCCGACGGCGGTGCCGCCGGACCACCCGGAGCAGTACACCAACAAGGCCAAGCAGATCGTCAAGGAGACGCCCGGCGCCATTTTGGCCAACCAGTTCCACAACCAGGTGAACCCGGCCGCGCACTACGAGACCACCGGCCCCGAGATCTGGACTCAGACCGAGGGCCGCGTCACCCACTTCGTGGCGGGCGCCGGCACCGGCGGCACCATCAGCGGCGTGGGCAAGTACCTGAAGGAAAAGAACCCGAAGGTCCGCATTCTCCTCGGCGACCCGCAGGGCTCGCTCTACGCCGGCTATGGCAAGACGCAGCAGATGGGCCAGGGCGGCCCCTACAAGGTGGAGGGCATCGGCGGCGACAAGATCCCGACCACCATCTGGTACGACGTCATCGACGACTTCCGCACCGTGAGCGACCGCGACGCCTTCGCCATGGCGCGGCGCATGGCGCGGGAGGAGGGCATCCTCGTGGGCGGCTCGGCCGGCCTCAACGTGGCGCTCGCGCTCGAGATCGCGCGCGAGCTCGACGACCCGAATGCCTGCGTGGTCACCATCCTCTGCGACACCGGCGAGCGCTACCTCTCCAAGCTCTTCAACGACGAGTGGATGCAGGAAAACCAGCTGCTCGACACGCCGCGCGTGACGGTGGAGGAGCTGCTGCAGCGCCGCACGCCCAACGCGCCGAGCCTGGTCAGCGTGGCGCCCGCGGCGGCGGTGCGCCAGGCGCTGACCCTCATGACCACCTGGGGCGTGAGCCAGATCCCGGTGCTCGAGGACGGGCGTTGCGTGGGCGGCCTGGTGGAGAACACCCTCATGACCAAGGCGCTGACGCAGCCCGCGCTCCTCGACCGTCCCGTGCGGGAGGTGATGGACGCCCCCTTCGCGGTGGTGGACGCGCTCACTCCCACGGAGCGGCTCGGCCCCATCCTCACGCGCGAGAGCCCGGCCGCGCTGGTGCAGAAGGGCGGCGAGCTCATCGGCATCGTGAGCCGGTACGACGTGCTGCAGCAGCTCATCGGGACGCGCTGATGCGGATCACGGTCCGGATCACGGTCCTTACCGGCGCCAGCTCGGAGCGCGATGTGGCGCTCGCGAGTGCCAGGCAGGTGGTGCCGGCGCTCCGGTCGCGGGGGCACCAGGTGGTGGTGGTGGACACCGTCACCGGGTTCGTCCCCGAGTCGAGGGAGGAGGCGCACCTGATCGGCGCCGTCGGCGCCACCTGGCCGTCGGTGGCCGAGCTGGTGGCCCGTGAACGGAGCTTCCTCCTCACCGCCCTCGGCGCGCTGCCCGAGGTGCGGGAGGCGGACGCGGTGTTCCTGGCCCTCCACGGCGGCCGGGGCGAGGACGGCACCCTGCAGGCCATCCTCGACACCCTCGACGTCCGCTACACCGGCAGCGGCGCCCTGGGGAGCGGCATGGCGATGGACAAGGACGTCTCCAAGCGGCTCTTCCGTGAGGCGGGCGTCCCCACCGCCGAGTGGCTCATGGCGCCCGCTGAAACCGGCGCCGCCGGGAAGGCGTTGGGGTGGCCCATCGTGGTGAAGCCGTCGAAGCAGGGCTCCACCGTGGGCCTCACCGTGGTGAAGCGCCCCGAGGACCTCCCCGCCGCCATCGACTACGCGTGGGACTACGACGACGAGGTGATGCTGGAGCGTTTCGTCCCGGGGCGGGAATTGACCGTGGGCGTGCTGGACGGGCAGGCCCTGGCCGTGGGGGAGATCATCCCCCAGCACGAGATCTTCGACTACGAGTGCAAGTACACCCCGGGCATGTCGCAGGAAATCTTCCCGGCCGACCTGCCGCCGGCGGTCACCGCCGAGTGCCAGCGGCTCGGACTGCTGGCCCACCAGGCCCTGAAGCTGGGCGGGTATTCCCGGGTGGACTTCCGCTTGACGCCGGAGGGCAAACTCTTCTGTTTAGAGGTGAATACGCTCCCCGGCATGACCTCGACCTCCCTCCTGCCCCAGTCGGCGCGGGCGGCGGGCATCGAGTTTGCTGAGCTGTGTGACCGGATCTGTGCCACCGCGTCCCATCGGGGAACGGCGGAACTCTAGGCAAGTCGTTCGGGTTCAAGTAGTTGGGTGCCCTATGTCCTACACCAGCAGCCCCAATCCGCGTCTGACCCCCTGGGTGGGGCGGCTCATCATGGCAACCGCCGTGGTGCAGCTGCTGCTGGAGACTGTCTTCACTTCGCCCCGGTTCGTGGATTTCCTCCAGATGCAGCCCGAGGCGTTCGGGCGGCAGCCGTGGGGGGCCGTCACCTACCTCTTCGTCCATTCGGGCATCCTCCACCTCGGCGCCAACATGCTCGGCCTGTTCATGTTCGGGCGGGCGGTCGAGGAGCGGATGGGGGGGCCGAAGTTCCTCCTGTTCTACCTGTACTGCGGCATCGGGGCGGCCCTGCTCTCCGTCCTGCTGGCGCAGTTCACCGACCTGAGCCCCATCGTGGGCGCGTCGGGAGCCATCCTGGGCGTCGCCGTGGCCTTTGCGATGTTCTGGCCGGACACCCCGATCCAGATCTTCCCCATCCCGGTGGCCATCAAGGTCCGGACGCTGGTGATCGGGCTGGCGCTCATCGACCTGTTCTTTGCCCGCTTCGGTGGCGACGGGGTGGCGCACGAGGCGCACCTCGGCGGCATGCTGGCGGCGTACCTGTTCTTCAAGATCCCGTCGCTCACCCGGCGCCAGCCCCGTCCCGTGGCGCGGCCGCAGCCGGAGCGCGTGGTCATGGTGCAGCAGAGCGCGGCCCGCGAGGATGGGCCCCGGGCCGCGGCGCCGACCCGCGTCCCGCCCCGCGCCGGCGCCGACCCGGTGGCCGCCGAGTTGGACCGGGTGCTGGACAAGATCAGCGCCAGCGGCATCGAGAGCCTCACCAGCGAGGAGCGGCGCTTCCTCGACGAGGTGAGCAAGCGGAAGCAGAAGGAAATCCACTAGCCGGCCGGCCAGCGGACACGATACGGGCCGCCTCCCCTCGGGGAAGGCGGCCCGTTGGCGTTCCAGGGCCGCTCAGCTGCCGGCGATGGCCGTGCGGTACCACCAGCCGATCAGCGCCCGCATCTCTCCCAGCTGGTCCCGGATGGCCTGGTCGGCGGGGGTGTCCGTCGGCAGCGCCGTGCTGTCCGGGAAGGAGAAGCCGGCGGCCCGGTAGGTGAGGCCGGTGACCTCACTCGCCATGGCGAAGCCGGTGGCGTCGCGATACCCGTCGGCGCCGAAATACTCCCGGCCGAAGAAGAAGAGCCGTCGCGCCTCGAGCCCGTCGGCCCAGAGCAGGGTGCCCTGCATCCCCGCCGGATCGGCGGGAAGGCCCAGGAGATGGAGCAGCGACGGGGTCACATCGAGATGGGAGGTGGGTGCGGTGACGCGACGCCCGTCCGGGAAGGCGGTGGGGGCGTAGAGCAGGAACGGCACGTGGTAGGAGTAATCGTCCACCTTGCCGATGGGGAGCGCGGGGTCTTCCTGGTGGGTGCGGACGCCGTGATCGCCGGTGACCACGATGAGGGTCCGCTCCAGCCGGCCCGTCCGCTCCAGCAGGGCCACCAGCGCCGCGAGGTAGCGATCCTGCTCCGCGATGGCGACGCGGGCTGCGGCCACCGGGGACTGGCCGGGAGCCGCGGGCCAGGGACCGTGACTCAGCTGTGGCAGGAAGACCGCGAGGTACCGCCGCCCGGCCGCGATGCTCCGCTCGACGTCGCCCAGCATGGAGGCCAGCAGCGCCTCGTCATCCTGGCGGATGGTCGAGGCCTGACGGGTCGGCGCATGGGCCGGCCGGGTGCCGAGGAGCCGGTCGAACATGCGGGCATCTGCCGGCGAGGTGGAACGGGGGGAGCCGTAGACGAACGTGGCGTACCCGGCGCGCCGCAGCACGCTGCCGAGGCCCGGGAACTCGGCTGGCCCGCCCGCGGCCACCACCTCGGGGCGCGGCTGCGGGTACCAGCCGGTGAGGAGGGAGAAGATCGCGTCGCTCGAGTAGGGATAGGTGGCGTAGTGCAGCGGGGCCACCAGGGCGCGCGCGCGGAGCCGGGCGAGGGTCGGCATGTCGCGGAGATCCCCCGCCGCGTCGAGGGCGCGATGGGCCGCGGTCTCGAGCGCCACGAGCACCACGTCGTGGCCCGCGGCACGCGCCGCGGTGGCGGTGTCGTACGCCACCGGCGTCGCGGTGCGCTCGCGGAACAGGGCGAGCGGCTGGGTGCCGGGGGGCCAGCTCCGCTCGTCGCCTGCTGCGGGCGCCAGGGCGTCCACCATGCGGGTGAGCACCGGCCAGTGGAACGGCGTGGCGCCGAGGCGCGCGCCCACGGGGATGAGGCCGATGCCGGCCACGAGGCCGAGCACCGGAAGCACGCGGGGCCGAGGGGCGGCCGGCCCCCGGTCCCGGCGCCCGGCCCACGCCACGGCGAGCCCGGCGGCCACGAGCACCAGGAACATCTTGAGCGCGGCGCCGAGCCCCACGTAATCCCGGATCTGCGCGGGATTGGTCACGCCCCACCACGCGGCGTCCAGGAGCATCGGGGCGGAGAGGAAGCGGCCCACGTTGCCGCGGCTCAGGTCGTTGGCGCCGGTCAGCGTCACCAGCACCAGCACCACGGCCAGCACCAGCACCACCCGCAGCCACCGCCGGCTCCACGCCAGCAGGCTCCAGACGATGAGGGGCAGCGCCACGCCGAGCAGCAGCAGGTCTGCCGCATAGAAGGCGGCCCGCTCCCCCGCCCCGAAGCCCGTCCCGGTGCGCCCGAGGAAGCGGGCGGCCGTGACGTACTCGCCGTGATCGAGCAAGCGTGCCTTGAAGGCGAGGAGATAGGCCGCGACGGGCAGCCACGCCGCGAGGTAGCGCGCGGCGGGAGCGAAGGCTGGGGCGGGCACGAGGCGGAAGCCGGCCGGGCGGGTCAGACGGGCGGGGTGTCGCCGGCCTGGTTGGCCAGCGCAGGCGGGGCCGGCATGGACGGCGCCGACGCACGCTCGAGGCGGGTGCCGATCTTCCGCGCGGGATTGCCGGCCAGGATGGAGTACGGCTCCACGTCCTTCCCGCCCACCACCGAGCCGGCGGCCACCACGACGTGATCGCCGATCGTCGCGCCCGGCATCACGAAGCAGTCGGCCCCGATCCAGACGCCGTTGCCGATGGTGACGGGCTTCTGCTCGTAGCCCTGGTCCCAGATGGCCTGGTCGAGGCGCGCGAAGACGTGGTTCACCGACCAGATCTTCACGCCCGGCCCGAGGATCACGTCGTCCCCGAGGGTGACGCCGCCGTTGGCCTGGATGATGTTGTCGATGCCCACGCGGCAGCGGTGGCCCACCCGGAGGCCCTGCGGGCCGTAGATGCGCGCGCCCTCGTAGATCACGAGCCCGTCGCCGACGGCGGCGAGGTGGCGGCGCAGGTAGCCGCGGCGGAGCAGGATGCCCGTCTCGCCGGGAATGTTGCGCAGCACCGCCTGCACCAGCTGGATGCGGGAGCCGGCGTTGCCGTAGTCGCGGCGCAGGGCACGGAAGAGGCTCATGCCGGGCTCCGGCGGCGCCACCTACGGCAGCCCCGCGAGGAACGCCAGCAGGCGACTCGCCACCCAGCGCTGGCCGGCGGCGTTCAGGTGGCCGCCGTCGTCGCTCCACTGCGGGGCCAGGGTGAGCACCGTGTCGCCCCGGTGGGTGAAGTGGTGCAGGCGCCCGTCGGGGCCGGTGGCCTCGAGGCGGGCCAGGTCGAAGACCGGCTCGCGGCCCGCGTAGGTCTCGAGCAGGCGGCGGTTGAAGTGGTTGCGGCGGATGTTCTGGTCGCGCCCGGTGGCGCGGCCGATCCGGTACTTCACCTGGTTCTTCCAGCCGGTGATGTCGGTGCGGAGCGGCGACGTCACGTGCACCAGCGTCACCTCGGGATGGCGCTGGCGGAGCGCCGCCATGGCGGCCTGGTAGTCGGCGAAGACCGAGTCGGGATCGCGGGCGCCGTCGAAGTCCACGTAGCAGTACTTGTGCAGCGCGATGCCGCCGCTGCCCACCACCCCGCTGTCCACCCGCGCCGCGAAGGCCTGGGTCTTGGACATCGGGTCGCCGTTCTGGCCGATGTTCTCCTCGAGGAGGCCGCCGGCGGGCAGCGTCGCCGCGTCGCCGATGGACACCACCTGCCAGGCGAGGCCGGGGCGCTCGGCGAGGAGGCTCCGCACGCCGTCGAGGATGTTGCGGCCCACCGACTGGTGGCCAAAGAAGATCCGGCGCGAGGCCAGGCGGTTCCACGTGGAGTCCGGCAGGGCCGCCAGGGCGGCGGCCGGGTCGGCGCTCATGCTGGTCTCACTTCCCGCGGCATCGCCGCACGCCATCACCAGGCCGAGGAGGCCCGGGCCGAGCAGGGATCGAAGGGTCACGTGACGGTCACGGTTCGGTCGAGGGCGAGGACGTCCACCTTCCCCGCCGCGTTGCGTGGCAGCTCGGCGCAGAGCTGGTAACGCGCCGGCTGCATGTATCGGGGCAGCTCGCGCCCCGCGAAACGGCGGACCTCGTCGAGGCTGCCGCCGGGCTTGAGGACGAGGTGCGCCACGATGGCCTGCCCGCGCTGCGCATCCTCGGCGCCCACCACCACCGCCTCGGCCACCTGCCCCGAGGCCAGCAGCACGTCGCTCACCTCGTCGGGGCTGATGCGATAGCCGAGCGACTTGATGAGCCGGTCCCGCCGCGCAACGTAATAGAGCCGGCCCTCGGCGTCTCGGCGTACCAGGTCGCCGGAGTGCACCACGGTGGCCGGCGGGGTGCCGGCGGGGGCCAGCGGGTCGGGACGGAAGACCCGGGCGGTGGCCTCCGGGTCCTGCCAGTAGCCGAGCGCCACGGTGGGGCCCTTGTGGACCAGCTCGCCCACCTCGCCCACGGCGCAGGGCCGGCCGTCTTCGTCCAGCACGTACACCTCGGAATGGGGGACCGCACGGCCCATGGAATCGGGATGCGCGTCCACCTCGTCCGGGGGCAGGTAGGTGCTCCGGAACACCTCCGTCATGCCGTACATCAGGAACAGCCGCGCCTGCGGCTGGCCCTGCCGGAGGAGGCGCACCTGCTCGGGCGGCAGCCGGCCGCCCGCACAGGTACAGATACGCAGGTCGGGCAGCGGCGCCTCCCGGAAGCGCGCCACGCGGAGGAGCTGGGCCCAGAGGGGCGGCACCGCCGCCACCACCGTCACCCGGTGCTCGGCGAGGCCGTCCACGAGATCCTGCCCCAGCGTGGCGGCGAGGAGGACCAGCGTGGCGCCGGCGCCGACCGCGAGGGTCAGCTGGCTCATGCCGTACACAAACGAGAAGGGCAGGAGCCCCGCGATGCGATCGTCACTCGTCAGGCCGAGGTACTCGCGGACCACCTCCTCGCCCCACCAGAGGTTGGCGTGGCTGGTGAGCACGCCCTTGGGGCGGCCGGTGGAGCCGGAGGTGTAGACCAGCTGGGCGGGCGCCGCGCCGCCAATGGGGAGCGGGTCCATCGGCTCGACGGCGGGGAGATCGGCGGGGTCGAGCTGTTGCGCGGTCGTGACCAGCGACTCCCCTAGCGCCGCGAGCATCTCGCGACTAGTTACCAAGACACGCGCCCCGGCATGGCCCAGCACGTACTCCAGCTGGCGCACCCGCGAGAGCTCGTTCACCACCACCACGACGGCCCCCGCCGCAAGCCCGCCAAAGAACGCGGCCGCGGCATCGGCGCCGCGCGGCAGGAAGATGGCCACCCGGTCCCCAGGCGCCACGCCGCGCGCCACGAGCGCGGCCGCCACGCTGGCGGCGCGGTCCCGGAGCTCGCCAAAGCTCACAGACCCCGTCCCGCTCACGAGGAGGGGCCGCTCAGGGTGGTGCGCCGCGGCCCGCCAAAGGAGCCAGGCGAAGTTGTCAGCGAAGGTAGTCTCGAGCCTCACGACGTCCTCCCAGGGCCGGATCCGGCCGCCGGATGCCCCGGGGGGGGCCTCATTCCGGGGCACGACACCTCCCCCTGAGGGGGCAGGCCGGTGGCCTCATTTGTGCAAAGATGGCGCCAGTGGCCCCGAGCCCAAAGCCCAGATGACACTGAATATTAAAGAATACTTCAAGATCGATCCGACGGCAGAAATCGACCGGATTGCCGCCCGGCTGCGCCAGTACCTGAGCGAGGACTTCCACCGTCGAGGGTTTGTGGTGGCCATGAGCAGCGGGGTGGATTCCAGCGTCTCGGCGGCCCTGGCCGTCCGGGCGGTGGGGCCCGCGCACGTGTTCGGGCTCTTCCTGCCGGAACGGGACAGCGACCCGGAGAGCCTCCGGCTGGCCCGGCAGCTCGCCGAAAGTCTGGGCATTGCGCACCAAACCATGGACATCGCGCCCATCCTGGAGGCGGCAGGCTGTTACACGGCCCGGGACGAGGCAATTCACCGGGCTGTTCCGGAATACGGCCCGGGCTGGCGTTGCAAACTGGTGTTGCCGTCCGGGCGTGGCGGGGGCGCCACACTCAACGTGACACAACTCGTGGTCCGGGACCCGACGGGCGCGGAGCGGACCGTGCGCCTGGGCCCGGCCGAGTACCGGCAGATCGTGGCCGCCACCAACTTCAAGCAGCGGACGCGGAAGATGCTCGAGTACTTCCACGCCGACCGGCTGCACTACGCGGTGGTGGGGACGCCCAACCGGCTGGAGTATGACCAGGGCTTCTTCGTGAAGGGCGGCGACGGCCTGGCCGACGTGAAGCCGATCGCGCACCTGTACAAGACCCAGGTGTACCAGCTGGCCGAGGCGCTCGGCGTGCCGCGCGCCATCACGTCGCGCCCGCCCACCACGGACACCTTCTCGCTGCCGCAGACGCAGGAGGAGTTCTACTTCGCCTTCCCGGCGCGGGTGCTGGACCAGCTGCTCTACGCCTACAACGCGGGCTTCGCCGCGGCCGAGGTGGCCGCGGCCACGGGGCTCACGCCCGAGCAGGTGGCCTGGGCGTACGCGGACATCGAGCAGAAGCGGCTCACCACGCGGTACCTGCACCTGCACTCCCAGCTGATCGATGACGTGCCCCTTGGCCGGGTGACGGAGCCCACGGCCTGATGTGCGGCATTGCCGGGATCGTGCGCGCCGACCCCCGAGGGGTGGACCTCCCCACCCTGGGGCGGATGGCGGCCGCGATCCGGCATCGCGGGCCCGACGGCTACGGCTTCTACAGCGCCGCGCAGGTCGGCCTGGCGCACGTGCGGCTCAGCATCATCGACCGGGCCGGCGGGGCCCAGCCGATGGAGGATGCCGGCGGCCCGGTGCTGGTGTACAACGGCGAGGTCTACAACTACCGCGAGCTGCGCGCCGAGCTCCAGGCGCTGGGCCACGCCTTCCACACCACGAGCGACACCGAGGTGCTGCTGCGCGCCTGGCAGGCGTGGGGCCCCGGGATGCTGGAGCGGCTGAACGGCCAGTTTGCGTTTGCGCTGTGGGACCGCGCGGCCGAGACCCTCTTCCTGGCGCGCGACCGCTTCGGGGTGCGCCCGCTGTACTACGCCGAGGCGGGGGAGGACCTGGTCTTCGCGTCGGAGGCCAAGGCGCTCTTTGCGAGCGGCGAGGTGGCGGCGGCGCCGGACCCGGTGGGGCTGGACCAGGTGTTCACCTTCTGGGCGCCGCGGGCGCCGCGGACGGTGTTTGCCGGGGTGCGGCAGCTGCCGCCGGGCCACTGCGCGCTGTGGCGCGCGGGGCGGCTCGAGGTCCGCGCCTGGTACCGGCTGGACTACCCTTCGGCGCGCATGGAGCCGGCGGAGGCGGTGGAGGCGCTCGACGCGCTGCTCACCTCCAGCGTGGCCTTCCGGCTCCGGGCGGACGTGCCGGTGGGCGCGTACCTGAGTGGCGGGCTCGACTCGAGCGTCACCTGCCGGCTGGCGGCCGCGCAGTCGCCGCACCAGCTGCGCACCTTCTCGATCACCTTTGCCGACCCCGCGCTGGACGAGAGCCGCTTCCAGCAGGAGGTGGCGACGGCGGTGGGGAGCCGGCACGTGGTGGAGCACATGGGGCCGGGGGCCATCGCGGGGGCCTTCCCCGAGGTGGTGCGGCACGCCGAGGTGCCGCTCACGCGCACGGCGCCGGTGCCGATGTACCTGCTGGCGCGCCGGGTGCGCGAGCAGGGCATCACGGTGGTGCTGACGGGCGAGGGGTCGGACGAGCTCTTCCTGGGCTACGACCTCTTCAAGGAGGCGGCGGTGCGCCGCTTCTGCCTCCGCCAGCCGCACTCCACGGTGCGGCCGCGGCTCTTCGACCGGCTGTACCCGTACCTGCGGGGCGGCGCCGCCACGGGCGAGTTCTGGCGGCGGTTCTTCCTCGACGCGGGATCACCCGCGGACCCGCTGTTCTCGCACCTGCCGCGGTTCCTGCTCACGGGGCGGATCCGGGACTTCTACAGCGCGGAGCTCAAGGCGCAGCTGGCGGGGCACGACCCGCTGGCGGAGCTCCGCGCCGAGCTGCCGGCGGAGTTCGGCGCGTGGGCCCCGGACAACCAGGCGGCGTACCTCGAGATGCGGACGCTGCTCGACCCCTACCTGCTGAGCGCGCAGGGCGACCGGATGAGCATGGCGCACGGCGTCGAGGGCCGGTACCCGTTCCTGGACCACCGGCTGTTCGAGTTCGCCGCGCGGCTGCCGGTGCGCTCGCGGCTCCGGGGGCTCCGCGAGAAGGACATCCTGCGCCGCTGGGCCGCCTCGCGGCTGCCGGCGAGCGTGACGGCGCGGCCCAAGCAGCCCTATCGTGCCCCGGATGCGCCCGCGTTCTTCGGCGCCGGCGCGCCCGCGTACGTGCGGGAGCTGCTGTCGCCGGCGGCGCTGCTGGCCACCGGCTGGTTTGCGCCGGCGGCCGTGGCCGGGCTGGTGCGGCGCTGCGCCGCCGGCCAGGCGAGCGGCACCCGAGAGAACCAGGCCCTCGTGGCCATCCTGTCCACCCAGCTGTGGCACCAGGCCTTCATGGCCGGCGCGGACGCGGTGCGTCCGCTGCCGCCCGGCGGCGCCGACGTGGTGCTGCTCGATCCCGTTCCCGTCACCCGCTGAGCCGTCTCCGATGCCGACCACCACCGAGTCCCAGATCCAGGGCGCCGTCGCCCAGTTCCTGCAGGAAAACTTCCTCTACATGCGGCCCGACCTGGTGCTCCAGCCGGACGACCGGCTGCTGGCGCGCGGCGTCATCGACTCGATGGGCATCATGGAGCTCATCGCGTGGATCACGGACACGTATGACGTGGAGCTGGCGGACGAGGAGATCACCGAGGCCAACCTCGGCTCGCTCGCGGCGATTGCGCAGTTCGTGGCGGGGAAGCTCGGGCGGCAGGGCGCGGCGGCGTAGCCCCACCCCCCGAACGCACGACGGGCCGCCTTCCCGCGCGGGAGGGCGGCCCGTCGTGCGTCCGGGAGAGGCGCTAGTTGGCGGAGTCCACCGCGGCCCGGAGCCGCGCCCCCCACGCCGGGAGGACGCGAAGGTAGGACGCGCTCCGCTCGGCCGGCGCCTGCAGGTACAGGATGCGGCCGTCGGGCATGAGGCGGTTGGACCAGCCGCTGGTGTCGGAGAAGCGCGGGTCGCGGGCCCAGAAGACGGGCGGCCCGGCGGGCTCGCCGGTGGCCGGGTCCACGGTGACCGCGTACCACGCCACCCCGACGCGATAGAGCAGCTGCGTGGCCGAGAACCAGAACGGTTCCACCCCCTGCACGGCCACCTGCCATCGCTTTCCCGGGACCGGGAAGGTGGTGACCATGACGTGGCTCCCATCCACCGTCTGGTACGCCAGCAGCCGGGCCCCCGGCGCGAGGGAGCCGAAGCGCGCGTCGCGCTCGATGAGCGACGTGGGCGCATCCCACCGGCCCCCCGGGTTCACCCAGGAGATGGCGGCCGTCTCCCAGTTCTGCAGGATCACCGCGCCGGGAGTCCGGAAGTCGACGATGTCGAGATAGGCCGTGGGATCGGTGGTGCTGAGCAACGTGTCGGGCGCGCTGCCGCTGTTGGGCACGGCGCGGAGCACGGACCAGCGGGTCGAGTCGCGCACGGCGAAGAGGATGGCCTTGCCGTCCGGCGTCCAGATGGGATGGCGCATGTACTCGCCCGACCAGACCGGGATGGCCTGCGCGTCACGCAGGTCGTAGAGCCGGAGTGCATGGCGGCCCGGCTCCAGCACCACCGCGGCGAGCCAGCGACCATCGGGACTCAGGTCGAAGCGCTGGTAGTTGGCCGGCGGCACCGGCAGCAGTTCCGGCACGCCGCCGCGGCCCACGCGCGCGGGACGGCCCACCAGCGCATCGACGCCGGGGGCGAAAACCAGCCGACCGTCGGAGGCGAGGTCGTATTGTGCGGCGCCGATCGGCTCCCGGCGAATGCCGGCCTGGAGCGGCACGGGGCGGCCGGCCACGCCGGTGCGCGGGTCGAAGGGCGCGGCGGAGAGGTCGCCGTCCGGCGAGACGAAGGCCAGGTACTTCCCCGCCACCACGGTGCCCGCGGTGCCGCGAAGCTCGCTGCCGGCGGGCCCGCCGAGGCGGACGTCGTGGCGCTCGCCGGTGGCCGGGTCGAGCGTGAACATCGCACCGTTCCACATGCAGAGGAACCGGCGCGTGGACGGGTCCAGGCTGGCCAGTGGGCAGCGCACGATGGCGCGGGTGACCACCACGCGCGAGTTGACGTCCACGGTGGCGAGGACGGTGCCGTCGTCGTACACCACGAGGAGGGTGTCGCGGCTGGCCCAGTCGAGGGCGGAGGCGCCCTGCACCTCGAGGAGCGGGCGGGCATCGCCGCCCGCCACCGGGACCACCATGACGTGTGCCCCGTCGAGGTAGGCGATGCGCGCGGCGTCCGGCGCAATGCGCGGGGAGGTGCCACCCGTGGTGCCGGGGATGGGACGGAGGGCGGCGTCGCGGAGGCTCCGCCACCAAAGCTCGGTGGAGTCGCCACGGAGCGCCGCGTACACCGCGAAGGCGCCATCGGGGGACACGGTCACGTTGCGAAGCGGCGTGCCGTACGCGCTCGAGACGCTCGCGGCGCTGAAGCCGATGGGCGCGCTGTCAGGCAGCGCCGCGTCGTAGACGGCGGGGCCGAAGCCGGCGCTGGCGCCGCGACGCCCGAGCGCCAGGTACCCGCCGAGGGCCACGAGCGCCACGCCGAGCGCCAGGCTCACCAGCCGCCACGGCCCGCCGGCCGCCGCGGGCACACCGGGCGACGGGAGCAGGGCGGGCGTGCCCGGCCCCGTGAGCGCGGCCGCGAACTCCGCCGCGGTGGTGAAGCGGTCGGCGGGGAGTTTCTGGATGGCCTGGTGCACCGCGGCGGCGACGCCGGCGGGCACCGTCGGCCGCAAGGTGGTGACGGGCTCGGGGCGCGCGGTCATCACCTTGGCCACGATGGCCTGCGCGGTGGGCCCGGTGAAGGGCGGCTCGCCCGTCAGCATCTCGTAGAGCACGCAGCCGAGCGCGTAGACGTCGGAGCGCGCCGTGATCTCCCGCTCGCCCATGGCCTGTTCCGGCGACATGTAGTGCGGGGTGCCGAGGCTCATGCCGGTCTCGGTCATGCGGGTGCTGCCCGCCCGGCTGGCGGCCAGCGCGATGCCGAAGTCGGCCACGAGGGCGCGGCCGTCGTGGAGCAGGATGTTCTCGGGCTTGATGTCGCGGTGGATGACGCCGTGGCGGTGGGCGTAGTCGAGCGCGCCCGCGATCTCCGTGGCGATGCGCACCGCGTCGGCGATGCCGAGCTGCTTCTCGCGCGTCAGGCGGTCGCGGAGGGACTCGCCCTCGACGTAGGGCATGACGTAGAACAACTGGCCCGCCGCCTCGCCGGAATCGAAGAGCGGCAGGATGTGCGGGTGCTGCAGGTTGGCCGTGGTGCGGATCTCGGCGAGGAAGCGCTCGGCGCCGATCACGGCGGCCAGCTCGGGGCGCAGCAGCTTCACCGCCACGCGGCGGTCGTGGCGGAGGTCCTGGGCCAGGTAGACGGTGGCCATGCCGCCCTGGCCGAGCTCGCGCTCGAGGCGATAGCGGTCGGCGAGAGCGGTGGCGAGGCGGTCGGGTGGGGTGGTCACGGGTGCCCCAACCTACGCCACGGCGAGGGGCGGCGCCAGCGCGGCGCCGCCCCGGTCAGGCGACGGGCGCGCGCCCGGCGAGGATGGTGACGTTGTCGCTGGCGCCGCGCTCGAGGACGAGCTCGAGGAGGTCGCGGCAGAGCTGCTCGGAGGAGGTCATGCGGCCGAGGTGCTCGGCGAGCTCGGCGTCGGAGACGTGCTTGGTGAGGCCGTCACTGCAGAGGAAGACGACGCCGTCCCGGTCCTTGATCTCGAAGCGGGTCACCACCGGCTTCGCCTCCTCGCCGCCAATGGAGCTGACGAGAACGTGGCTGAGCGGGGAGCTGGCCACCCGGTCGGGGGCGAGGGCGCCCTCGTCCACCAGGGCCTGGGCCATGGTCTGGTCGCGGGTCACCTGGCGGAGGGTGCCGCGGAGGTAGTGATAGCAGCGGCTGTCGCCCACCTGCACCACGTAGACCCAGGGCCAGATCACGATGGCGAGGGTGAGCGTCGTGGCCATGCGGAGTGGCGCGTCGCCGCCCTCCGCCTGGGCCCTGGCCTGCACCGCGGCGTGTGCCTCGAGGGCGGCGGTGCGGAGCGCCTCCTCGAACTCCGCCTCCTGGTCGGTGCCCGCCGTGTGGTAGCAGCGGAGGCCGGTGCTCACGTAGCTGGTGATGGTCTCGGTGGCGAGCTGGCTGGCCTCGCCGCCGGCGCCGCTTCCCACGCCGTCCGCCACGAGCATGATGGTGGCCAGCCGCTGGCCGCGGAGCGGGAGGCTCTCCACGTCGGGCAGGCTGGTGCCGTGCAGCAGCACCTGCGGGTGCACGGTGCAGAGGAGGAAGTGATCCTGGTTGGCCTTGCGGACCTTGCCCACGTGGGTGAGGCCGAAGAGGTCGAGCTCGTCGTCGCGCGGCTTCTGGCCGGGGACGCGATGGCTCCCGGTGAAGAGGCGGGTGGTGAACAGGTCGGTCAGGGACATGGGACTCCTCCTCCGCCAAGATGCAGCACGGATGGGAGACGCGCGAGCGGTGGAGCGGGGGGCGGCCGGAATCCGGCCATGCCGCAGGGGGTCAGGGCGCGGTGATGTCGTCGAGGAAGCGGCGGTCCACGTAGCCGTTGACGCCGTCGAGCAGCACCCGGTACCAGCCCTGGGAGAGCGAGTCGGAGAGCACCTCCTGCCCCTCGAGGAGGACCTGCACCACCGGGGCACCCGGGCTCCGGTCGGCGCGCATGTTGACCGTGGTGTTGACCCGGCGGCGGGCCACGCCGGCCGGGAGCGGTGCCGGGGCGGTGACGGTGGAACCCGGGAGCACCGGCGCGGGCGCGCGGGCCGGAAGCGGCGGGGGTGGCGGAGGCGGAGGAGCCACGGCCACGGGTGCGGGGCCCGCCAGCCGGGTCACCGCCGCGCTGTCGCGGACGGTGTCGCTCGCCAGCACGCTGTCCACCAGGCTGTCGGCCGGCGCCGCGCGGGGCGTGTCGATGGCGATGGCCTGCTCCACGCGCTCCGGCGGGGTGGCCACCACCTGGGGCAGCGCGCCACGACTCCGCCGCACCCGGTCGATGACGACCACGGCGAGGGCCACGCCCACCACGCCCACGAGGAGCGCCACCGGGATCCCCCAGTTCTTGGACCGGGGCGGGGTGTAGTTGAAGGGCTTGGGGTCGGCGGGCCGGCCGCAGGTGGGGCACCGGGTGGCGACGCTCAGCACCTTCCGGCCGCAGCCGGGGCACTCGATGTACGACATGCGATCGGACTTTCCGGACAGACCCGGCGCGGGGGCGCCGGGACGGGAGACGACGTGCGGGATGCCCAAAGATGGGCGGAGGTGGAAGGGGCCGCTAGGGAATCGCGGGGCGAGGGCTGCGGTCACGTCGGGGGGGCGGGCGGGGGGGGGGGGGGGTGGGGGAGCCCGGGAGCGGGCCGCCACGGGGCGGGGACTGGTCCCAGATTCCGCCGGCGGACGGGCGGCCTGGGGGCGAACCACGGGGGGGCGACTGGGGGTGTCCTGGCAACTGCGGCCCTTCGTGGACACAGCCGGCCTGGACGCACCTGGGAGGCGTCACGCCACAGAGCGCCTTCCCCATCGCCGCCAGGTGCCCCGCCGTGCTGCCGCAGCAGGCGCCGATGATGTGCGCTCCACGCGCCCGCACGTCGCGCGCGTACTGCGCCATGGCGCCCGGTGTGGCGTCGTAGGTGGCGTGGCCGTCCACGAGCCTCGGCATCCCCGCGTTCGCCTTGGCGATGAGCGGCAGCGTGGTGCCCGTCGCCACCATCCTGCCGATCACGTCGAGCATCTCCGCCGGGCCGTTGCCGCAGTTGGCGCCGAGCGCCGCCACGCCGAGCGGCGCAAGCGCCTCCACCGCCTGCTCCGGCCGCACGCCCATCATCGTCCGGCCCTTGGTGTCGAAGGTCATGGTCACCACGATCGGGATCCCGGCCGAGACCTCGCGCACGCCGGCCACGGCGGCCATGACCTCGGCGAGATCAGACATGGTCTCGATCCAGATCAGGTCGGCGCCGCCGTCCACCAGCCCCTGCGCCTGCTCCGCGAAGCCGGCCCGCGCCTCCTCCGCGCCGAGCGGCCCGAGCGGCGCCAGCAGGAGCCCGCTCGGCCCGATGTCCCCGGCGATGAGCGCCTCCGGCGCCCCGCGGCGCGCCACCGCGACCGCGGCACGATTCAGCTCCGCATGCCGCGACGTGAGTCCGTGGCGGTCCAGCCGCCAGCGGCTGGCGCCGAAGCTGTTGGTGAGGATGATCCGCGCGCCGGCCGCGGCGTACGCGGCGTGCACCCCCGCCACGCGGTCGGGAAAGTCCACGTTCCACAGCTCGGGGGCGGCGCCGAGCTCGAGGCCGAGCGTCATCAGCGTGCTGCCCATGGCACCATCGGCGAGCACGGGGCCCGCGGCCAGCAGGTCGTCCAGGCGGCCCATCGGTCTGTTCCAGGTCTGTGTAAGGGGAGTGGTGCGCCCGGGTTTGCGGTGCGTTCCGGGATGAGGGAATATTGCCTGCCTCCCGCCCTTCCACGAAGAGACCCCATGTCCGACGCGCTGTTTGCCGCGATGCGGCAAGCCGTGATTGACGGCGACGCCGACCAGGCCCGCGCCCTCGCCACCGCGGCGCTGGCGCAGGGCATCGCCCCGCTCGACGCCATCAACCAGGGCTTCGTCCCCGGCATCCACCACGTGGGCGTGCAGTTCGGCGCGGGCGAGATGTTCCTGCCCGACCTGGTGCTGGGCGGCGAGGCCATGAAGGCGGCGGTGAGCGTGCTCGAGCCGGAGCTGGCGCGCCGCGGCGCCGAGCGCGAGCGGCTCGGCACCGTGGTCCTCGGCACCGTGCGCGGGGACATCCACGAGATCGGCAAGACGCTGGTGCACACCATGCTCTCCGCCAGCGGCTTCGAGGTGCACGACCTCGGCGTGGACGTGAGCGTGGAGCGGTTCATCGCCGCGGTGAAGGAACGGCAGCCGGACGTGCTCGGCATGTCCGCGCTCCTCACCACCACCATGCCCGGGCAGAAGCTGGTGATCGAGGCGCTCAAGGCCGAGGGCCTGCGCGAGCGGGTGAAGGTGATCGTCGGCGGCGCGCCGGTGAGCCAGGCCTGGGCCGACAGCATCGGCGCCGACGGCTACGGGGAGGACGCCATGCGGGCCGTGACGCTGGTGCGCCGCCTGCTCGGGAAGGGCGCCCCCGCCGCATGACGCCGACGATCACCATGCTCGAGCCCACGCTGCGGGAGCGCATCGTGGGGGAAGCGATCGCGCTGCTCGGCGCCACCGGGGTGCGGGTGCAGTCCCCCGCGGCGCAGGCCGTGCTGCAGCAGGCCGGCGCCACGGTGAGCGACGGGGTGGCCTGGATCCCCGAGGCCGCGATCCGCCAGGCGCTGGCCACGGTGCCGCGCACCTTCTGGCTGCACCGCCGCGACGGCACGCCCTCCGTCGAGTACGGCGGCACCGCGTCCCACTTCGATCCCGGCTCCTCCTGCGTCAGCGTGCTGGACCCTGACACCCGCGCGCCCCGCCCCTCGCAGGCCGCGGACCTGGTGCGCCTGGTGCAGGTGGCCGAGGGGCTTGCCGCGTACTCGGCGCAGTCCACCGCGGTGGTGTGCGGCGACGTGCCGGCGGCCATCGCCGACCTGTACCGGCTGTTCCTGGTGCTCTGGTACTCGGAGAAGCCGGTGGTGACCGGCGGCTTCACGGCGGCCACCACGGCCACGATGATCGCGCTGCTCGAGGCGGAGGCCGGGAGCGCCGAGGCGCTCCGCGCGCGGCCACGGGCGGTGTTCGACGTCTGCCCGGTGCCGCCGCTTCTCTGGAGCGACTACGCCGGCGACACGCTGCTCACGCTGGCGCGGGCCGGCGTGCCGGCGGAGATCGTGTCGGTGCCGCTGGCGGGCGCCACGGCGCCGGTGACGCTGGCGGGCGCGCTGGTGCAGCACACCGCCGAATGCCTCACCGGGGTGGTGCTGCACCAGGGGGCGGCCCCGGGGGCGCCGCTCGTCTGGGGCGGCGCGCCCGCCATCTTCGACATGCGCACCGGCAACGCGCCCATGGGCGCCATCGAGACGGCGATGCTCAACGCCGCCACCTGCCAGGTGGGGCGGCACCTGGGCCTGCCCACGCACGGCTACCTCTGCGGCAGCGACGCGAAGGTGGTGGACGCGCAGGCGGGCCTCGAGACCGGGATGGCCGCGCTGACGGGGGTGCTGGCCGGCATCAACATGATCTCGGGCGCCGGCATGCTGGACTTCCTGGCCACCCACAGCGCCGAGAAGCTGGTGCTCGACGCCGAGGGCATCCTCATGGCGCAGCGCTTCGGCCGCGGCATCGAGGCGCGGGGCGAGTCGCTGGCGCTCCAGACCTTCCGGCAGGTGGGGCTCACCGGAGAGTTCCTGAAGCTCAAGGAGACCCGGAACCTCTTCAAGCAGGAGCAGAACCTGCCCTCGCCGGTCATCGACCGCGCGTCGTACCGCGGCTGGCAGGACGCCGGCGGCCTCGACGCCTTCCAGCGGGCGCGGCAGCGAGCCGACCAACTGGTGGCGCAGTACCAGCGCCCGGCCCTGGACCCGGCGCGGGAGGCGGCGATGCTTGCGCTGATGCAGCGTGAGGCGGTCGCCGTGGGGCTCACCACGCTGCCGGGGCTCTGAGATGACCGCCGTGGCCCTTCCCCCCGTGACGGTGGACGAGCTGCTCCGCGCCCAGGGCGCCGACCCCGCGCGCCTCGGCACCCGCCACGCCGCGCTGGCGGCCATCGCCGAGGAGGCGCTGGAGGCCGGGGCGGCGGCGGTGCGCCCGGGGGTGACGTGGAGCTGGCGGGAGGTGCGGGGGGTGCACCCCGGCCGGGTGCTGCTGGACGGGGCCGGCCCGCTCCGCCACGCGGCGCTGGCGGAGGGCCTGGCTGGCGCCAGCCGGGTGGCGGCGGCGGCGCTCACGCTCGGGCCGGGCCTCGAGCGGCTGGTGGTCTCGCACGTGATGGGGCGGCCGTCGCTGGCGCTGGCGCTCGACGCCTACGGTTCCACGGTGCTGATGCGGCTCGGCACGGAGGCGCGGGAGGCCATCGCGGCGGAGGCGGCGGGGCACGGGCTGGCCATGGGCCCGTCGCTCTTCCCGGGGATGCCGGGCTGGCCGGTGGTGCCGGGCCAGGCCGAGCTGCTGGGCCTGCTGGACGCGCCGCCCGACGGGCTCACGCTCACCGAGCTCGGGATGCTGGTGCCGGGGAAGTCACTGACGTTCCTGGTGGGCGCGGGGCGCGGCCTGGCGCCGGGGGGCGCCCCCTGCGACGGGTGCGACGCGTCGCCGCGCTGTTCGCACCGCGCCTGACATGCCCGGCGCCGCCCGCCTGACGGTCGAGTTCCAGCCGCTCGGCCGGCGCGCCGCCGTGGCGCCGGGCCAGACCCTGCTCGACGCCGCGCGCGAGGGCGGCATCGCGCTCACGGCCACCTGCGGCGGCGTCGGCTCCTGCGCCAGCTGCCGGGTGCGGCTGGTGGGCGGCCGCCTCTCGCCGATTACCGACCTCGAGGCGCTGGCGCTCGAGGCCGCCGAGCTCGCCGCCGGCGACCGGCTGGCCTGCCAGGCCGTGCCCGACGGCGACGTGCGGCTCCATTGCCCACCCGACTCGCTCCGCACCAGCCAGCGGCTCCAGCTCGAGGCGCTGGGCGGCGCGGTGCCCGACGGCTCCATTCCTGCCCCACCCGGCGCCCTCGGCCTGGCGGTGGACCTGGGCACCACCAAGGTGGCGGCGTACCTCGTGGACCTGGCCACCGGCACCGCGGTGGCCAGCCACGCCGCGCCGAACCCACAGGTGGCCTGGGGCGAGGACGTGATCAGCCGGGTGGCCTACGCCGGCCAGCACCCCGACGCGGCGGCGCGCCTGACACAGACGGTGCGCGCGGCGATCGCCAGCCTGGCCGGGACCCTGTCGCGGCACGCCGGCGTGCCGCTCAGCGAGGTGCGCCGGATGGTGGTGGTGGGGAACACCGCCATGCACCACCTGCTGCTCGCCCTGCCGGTGACGCAGCTCGGGCTGGCCCCGTACGCCCCGGCCCACACCGACCCGCTCACCCTGACCGGCGACCCGCTCGCCACCGGCCTCCCGGCCGAGGCGGAGGTGGTGCTTCCTCCCGTGATCGCCGGCTTCGTGGGGAGTGACCACGTGGCCATGCTGCTCGCCGCCGGCCTCGACACCGCCACCGACACGGTGCTGGCCGTGGACATCGGCACCAACACCGAGCTGTCGCTGCTGCACCGGGGGACGCTCCTCACCTGCTCCACGCCCTCGGGGCCGGCGTTCGAGGGGGCGCACCTCTCCACCGGGATGCGGGCGGCGCCGGGGGCAGTGGAGGCGGTGCGCATCGCGGGCGACCAGCTCCACTGGCGCAGCGTGGACGACGCCCCGCCCGTCGGGATCTGCGGGTCGGGCGTCGTGGACCTGATGGCGGAGCTGCTGCGGGCGCGGCTCCTCTCCGAGCGCGGGGCGCTGGTGGGGGAACACCCGGCGCTCCGGCGCGGCGCCGGGGCCCCGGAGCTGGTGGTGGTGCCGGGCCGGGACACGGGGCACGGCCGCGACCTGACGGTGCAGCGGCGCGACCTGCACGAGATCGCCCTCGCCAAGGCGGCGATCCGGAGCGCCATCGACACGCTGCTGGCGCGCGCGGGACTCGACCCGCTCGCGGTGGACCGGGTGGTGGTGGCGGGGGCGTTCGGGAGCTACCTGGACCTGGGCAGCGCGGTGCGGATCGGGATGTTCCCGCCACTGCCGCGGGAGCGGTTCGTGCAGGTGGGCAACGCGGCGGGACTCGGCGCGCGGCAGGTGCTGGTGTCGCGCCGGCGTGAAGCCGACGGGCTGGCGCTGGCGCGACGGGCGGTGCACGTGGAGCTGAGTGGTGAGCCGGGATTCCGGGAGCGGTACCTCGACGCGCTGTGGCTGCCGATGCGGGTGCGGGGCTGAGCCAAGGGCTCGGCCCGCGCCGGCGTCAGTCGCGACGTGCCGGGCGGGTGAGGTCCCGCAGCACGGAGAACCAGTTGGTGACCACCGCGAGCCGCGTCGTCCCCGCGGGCCCCGCCATGGGCGCGAGGAGATAGAGCCGCTCACCGTCCGCCGAGGCGGCGTACTCGTACCCGCCCACGTTGATCCAGTCGCCGCGGGCCAGCAGCTGGGGCTCGGCGGCGTCGAGCGCCCCGGCGGCGGTCACGCGCACGCTCGCGCTCCACCAGTCCTGCCCGAATCGCCAGACCAGTTCCCGGCCCCCCCGCGTCCAGAGCGGCTCCTCGCCGCCGGCGCGCGAGATGCGCCACCGCCGCCCGGTGACCGGCCAGGGCTGGACATAGATCTCGTCGTTGCCCGTCTCGCTGGAGGAGTAGGCAATCCACTTGCCGTCCGGCGAGAAGACGCCGCCCCACTCGAGCCCGGCCGTGGCCGCCAACACGCGCACGGCACCCGCGCTGTCCTGGTCCAGCACGGTGAGGTCGGAGCTCGTGGAGTCCGTGAAGGGGTTCACCGACAGGAACCGGCCGTCCGGGGACCAGCGCACGCCCGATCCCACAATGGCCCCCTCGAGGTTGGCCACGACGGTGGGATTCTCCCGTCCGCTCGCGCCCTGGGCCAGGATGAGGGTCGCGGTGTCCGTGCGCTGGGTGTAGGTGACGCGCCCGTCCGGGTGAAAGCCCGGGCAGCCGATGCCGCCGCTGGTGGTGAGCCGGACACGGGTGCCGCGGGCCAGGTCGTAGATCCACAGGTCCCACTGCCCGGTCTCGAAGTCGGCGATGCGGACCGCCAGGGACCTCCCATCCGGCGCGTCCGCGAGGCACCCGAACGACGCGGGCGCGAACGGCAGCGTGTCCACCCGCCCGCCACGATGGCGGACCACGAGCCGGCTCATGTCATTGGTGCCCCCGGCCGCGTACACCAGCAGCCCGTTCCGTGCGAACGCGTACTGCCCCGCCCAGCTGCCCGCCTCGGTCCGGACCTGCGGCAGCACCGCGACAGGCTCGCCCGTGACGCGGAGCGTCCCGAGATCGAAGGGCGCGGCCCAGATCGCCCCCCGCAGCCCATAGGTGAGGTGCCCCGAGGGGGCATACCGGACATCGGTGCCGGCCGGCAGCACGCGCCGCGGCTCCGCCTCGCCGGGCACGTAGAGCAGGGTGTCCCCCAGCAGGCCCCGGCCCCCCGGCAGCGCGCGAAGGAGCCGCATCGAGAGACGCAGGTCCTCCCGCGCGCCCGTCGCGACGTCGACCCGGACGACCCGACGCCCCTGCATGTCGCTCACGGTGATGGCGCCATCGTCGGCCCAGTCGGCGGCGAAGAAGCCGTTGACGCTCGCGATGGGAATCGGCGGGCCGCTGGCGCCGACGCGCACCTTGCTGAGCTGGTCGCGCGCCTGGTAGGCGAGCCAGGCCCCGTCCGGCGAGAAGAACGGGCAGCACGCTCCCTCGGTGCCGGGCAGCGCGATGACGGTGTCCCGGTCCATCGGGCGGAGGAAGAGCTGGGTGCCGTCGCCCCGCTGCGCCACGTAGGCCAGCACCCCGCCATCGGGCGAGAGCGCGAGCGACGTGCGGCCGATGCCGAGCGGGGCCATGCCCACGTAGGCCAGCGGCGCCGAGTCCGGCAGCACGATGGTGGAGGCCACGACCGCACCCTCCTCCACCGCCCCCGCCGCCCGTCGGCTCCATCCCCACACCGCGGCGGCGCCCGCCGCCACGCAGAGCACCCACGGCAGCAGCGCCGCGAGGCGGCCGCGCGCCGGCTCGGCCGCCCGCGCCGAGCGCGGGTGGTGCATCGTGGCGCCCGGCCGCGCCAGCGCCTCGGCGAACTGCGCCGCCGACGCGAAGCGGTCGGCCGGCAGCTTCTCGAGCGCGGTGAGCACCGCGGCCTCGACGTGCGGCGGGACGGTCTTCCGCTGCAGCGTGATGGGACGCGCATCCTCGGTCATCACCCGCGCCACGATGGCCTGCGCGGTGGAGCCGGTGAAGGGCGGGTCCCCGGTGAGCATCTCGTAGGTCATCACGCCGAGGGCGTAGACGTCGGAGCGCGCGGTGATCTCGCGCTCGCCCATGGCCTGCTCCGGCGACATGTAGTGCGGCGTGCCGAGGCTCATGCCGGTCTCGGTCATGCGCCCGCCGCCGGTGCTGCTCGCGGCCAGCGCGATGCCGAAGTCCGCGACGAGGGCGCTGCCGTCGCGGAGGAGGATGTTCTCGGGCTTGATGTCGCGGTGGATCACGCCCTGGCGATGCGCATAGTCCAGCGCCGAGGCCACCTGTGTCGCGATCCGCACCGCGTCGTCGATGGGGAGCTGCTTCTCGCGGGTGAGCCGGTCGCGGAGGGTCTCGCCGTCCACGAAGGGCATCACGTAGAACACCGTCGCCTCCACCTGCCCCGAGTCGTGGAGCGGGAGGATGTGCGGGTGCTGCAGGTTGGCGGTGGTGCGGATTTCGGCCAGGAAGCGCTCGGCGCCGAGGATGGCGGCGAGCTCGGGCCGGAGCACCTTCACCGCCACCTTGCGATGGTGGCGCAGGTCCTCCGCCAGGAACACGGTGGCCATGCCGCCCTGGCCGAGCTCGCGCTCGAGGCGGTAGCGGTCGGCAAGGGCGTCGCGGAGGCGGTCGATGGTGCTCACGGGCGCACCTTGGCCTCGAGCTCGGTGAACCAGCGCTCCACGTAGAAGACGTTCTCGCGCGCGGGGCCGGAGAGATCCTTGATCATCAGGAAGCGCTGGTCGCCGGGCGCCACGTCGTACTGCTGGCGGTTGCGGGCCGCGATATAGCCGTCGAGCCGGAAGAGCGGGCGCGGGGCCCCCGCCGTGAAGGTGGCGCCGGTGGTGACGGGCACCGCCATCAGGTGGGTGGCGCTCTTGTAAAAGAGCTCGCGTCCGCTGCGGGACCAGCGCACCTCGGTGCCACCCCCGCTCGAGATGGGCCGCCGCCACGCCACGGACGGGAAGGGAGAGACGTACACCTCGATCGTCCCGTCGGCATCGGATGAATAAGCGATGTACCGGCCGTCGGGGGAAAGATCGAAGACCGAGGTCCGGTCGGCGCCGGTGAGGAGGGCGGTCAGTGTCGTGTCGCCGCTGGTGCGCCGGTAGCGGATGTTGCCGTCGGACCCCTCCTCGTCGGAGCGGACCACGAGGTACTGCCCGTCGCGCGTCAGCTCCACCTCCCAGAGCCCGAACTGGTGGTCCACGATCATGGACGGCCGCGCCCCGCCATTCACCGGGACCATGAAGGCATCGTAGGCATCCCGGCCCTGCGGCCCGCCCGCGTTGGAGAGGTAGGCGATGGACTGGCCGTCGGCGGTCCAGTACGGGCGCCAGTTGACGGTGCCGTCCTGCGTGAGCCGCTGGCGGGTGCGGTCATCCCGCCAGAGCCAGAGCTGGGTGCCACCCTCCATGACGCTGACGGCGATGGCCTTCCCATCGGGGGAGACCGCGGGATAGACGAAGCGGGCGTGCCACGTGGTGTCCACCGGGGTGGCCGAGCCGTCGCGCCCCACCCAGGTGAGCTCGCGTGAGGCGCGGCCGAGGAGGCCGCCGGTGGTGTAGAGGAGGGTGCCCGTGGTGGAGAGCGCCACGGTGCCCGGCTCCACGCCCTCGAGGACCGGCACGGCCCCACCCGTCGGCTTCATGGCCCGGAGGTCGAAGGGGGCCGCGAAGAGCCCGCCCTCGCGGCTCGTGTACAGCAGGTGGCCCGTGGGCGCATACCAGGCCCCGGCCGCGTCCTGGGCCACGAGCCGCGCCGTGTCGGCCGAGAAGTCCCACGCGTAGACGTCCGACTGGACCCCGCAGTTGCCGGGGCAGGTGGTGAAGAGGAAGCCGGCGCTCCCGGGCAGCGGGGTCATGGCAGCGATGGTCCGCCGCTCGAAGAGGGAATCGCCCGCGAGCCGCTCGGGCGGCCCGCCCGCGGCCGGGATCCGCGCGAGACGGTTCTGGTTGTTGACGTACAGGATGGCGCCATCGTCGAACCACACGGCGGCGCCGTACACCAAGTTCACGTCCTCGGCCAGCGTCACCGCGCCGCCGCCACCGAGGGGCACCTTCCGGAGCCGGCCGCGGCTGACGAAGCCGACCCACTGGCCGTCCGGCGCGAAGAACGGGGAGATGGCGCCCTCGGTGCCCGCGAGCGGCACGGGCTCGCCCTCGGCGCGGAGCTTCCGGAACAGCCGCAGGCCGCCCTCGGTGGAGTCCGCGAAGACGAGACTCGATCCGTCGGGCGCGATGGCCATCTGGTTGGTGATCGTCTGCACCCCGGGGGCGAGGATCGAGCCGAAGGAATGCCGCCACAGCAGCACCCGCTGCCGCGTGGGCGCCTCCGCGGCGCGCGGGCGGGCCGCGAGCGCGGCCAGCGCGAGGAACAGCACCACGTTGAGCGCCACGAGCGGCAGCAGCCAGCGTGGTCGCGCCGCGCCGCCAGCGGCCGCCGCGTGGGCCCGCGTCCCGGCGGACCCTGCCCCGAAGCGCGCGTCGCCGAGGGCGTCGGCGAAGGCCCGCGCGCTGTCGAAGCGATCGGCCGGGAGCTTCTCGATGGCCTGCGCCACCGCCGCCGCCACGTGCGGGGGGACGTTCTTCCGCACCTTGGTGACGGGCGCCGCCTCTTCGGTGACGATCCGCATGATGATCTGCTGCGCCGACGCGCCCACGTGCGGCGGGTTGCCGGTGAGCATCTCGTAGCAGACGCTGCCGAGCGAGTACACGTCGCTCCGGGCCGTCAGCTCCTTCTCGGCCGTGGCCTGCTCCGGCGACATGTAGTGCGGCGTGCCGAGCGAGAGCCCGGTCTCCGTCATGCGGCCGCCGGCCGCGGCACTCAGCGCCAGGGCGATGCCGAAGTCGGCCACCATGGGGCGGCCGTCGTGGAGGAGGATGTTCTCGGGCTTGATGTCGCGGTGGATCACGCCGTGGCGGTGCGCGTAGTCGAGCGCGTCGGCCACGGCCACGGTGATGCGGACGGCCTCGTCGATGCCGAGCTGGGTCTCGCGGTCCAGCTTGCTGCGGAGCGTCTCGCCGTCGATGAACGGCATGACGTAATAGAGGAAGCCGTCGGCGGTCCCCGAGTCGAAGAGCGGGAGGATGTGCGGGTGCTGGAGCGCCGCGGTGGTCTTGATCTCCACCACGAAGCGCTCGCCCCCGAGCATGGCGGCGAGCTCGGGCTTGAGGACCTTCACCGCGACCTTCCGGTCGTGCTTCAGGTCCTGCGCCAGGTACACGGTGGCCATGCCGCCCTGGCCGAGCGGGCGCTCGAGGCGGTAGCGGTCGGCGAGGGCCGCCGTGAGGCGTTCGGGAATCATGACCTCTCCCGCAGGAGGGTGGCGGCCCGGGGGCCCGGGCCGCGTGTGAGGCGTGACAGCGTCAGTCCTTGAACGGCGACTTGGCCGACCGGGCGCGGCCGGAGCCGCCGGGCTTGCCAAGGAGGCGCTGCAATTCCTCTTCGCTCAGCTCGAAGGGATCCGCCTCGTACCCCGGCGGCGTGATGAACTGGTACTTGCCCGGGTTGCCGCCGACGGGATGGAACTCCCACGCGGAGCGGGTGACGTCCCGGACTTCCCACTCGTGGCCCTCGGGATCGGTGAAGCGACGGTAGCCCACGTGGCCATCCTTGTGACGCAGGGACCCTCAATCTGCCCGGTTCAGCCCGCCGGACAAGCGGACGGGGCTGCCCGGGAAAGGCGCTCAGTGCCGGAGCCGCGCGCGGAGGTCGTCGAGCCAGTGCTCCACCACCACGACGTGGTTGGCCCCCGCCATGCTGGCGCCGCGCTGGCGGAGGAACAGGAACCCCGACCCGTCCGGCAGCGGTGCGTAGGGCTGGTGCCACTGGTCCACGAGCACCATCGACGCCACGCTGAAGAGCGGCACCGGCGTGCCGACGCGGAAGGTGCCGCGGGTCTCCACCGGGACGGCCACCAGGCGGTTCATCGGGTCCACGTAGTACAGTTCCCGGCCGTCGGCGGACCAGGTGGGCAGGGTGCCGCCCCCGGTGGTCACCTGCCAGCGGCTGCCCCGTGCGTCGGGGAACGGGGTCACGAACACCTGCGGCCGCCCCGCGGTCGTCACCACGTACGCCAGCCACCGCCCGTCGCGGGAGATGGTGGGCTGGATCTCGGTGGCGGGCGTGTCGGTGAGGGGCACGGCGGTGCCGTCGGCCACGCGCACGCGCACCAGGTCGCCGTTGCCGCGGGCACCGTTGTCGGTGCGGAGCACCAGCCACTGCCCGTCCGGCGACCAGGTGACTTCCGCACCGGACGGTCGAGCTTCGCGAGCAGGCGGTCCTCGCCGCTCCCGTCCGCCCGGCGGGCGTAGACATCGCCGCCATTCAGCGAGTCCCGCACGAAGGCCACCACCTGCCCATCGGGCGACCATGCCGGCCGGCGATCGGTGCCCCCGAAGCTGAGGCGCGTCGGCTGCCCCGGCCCAACGGGACGCACCCAGATGTTGGCCGCCCCCGCGCCGAGCCCGAGGCTCACGGCCACCCGGCGCCCGTCCGGGGCGAGGCCCAACGAGACGGCCGTGCCCGGCCAGGTGGAGTCGAGCGGGGTGACGGTCCCGCGGCGCGAAACACGGACCACCTCGACCCCGCCGTTCTGCCCCGCGGCGCGCAGGTACGCCAGCGTCCCGCTCGCCGAGAAGGTGAGGACGCCGGGCCCGGTGGTGGAGACGCTGTCGAGCACCGGGATGCCGGGTCCGGTGAGCGCGAGCTTGTCGAGGTCGAACGGTGCCACCAGGCCCACCCCGTCGCGGCGGATGTAGAGCACATGGCCGGTCGGGAGGTACACGCCGCCCAGGGCGTCCGGCAGCACTTCCTTCTGCGTCCCGGTGGCGAGGTCGAAGACGCGGAGCGAGGCCGTGACGCACGCCGACTGGCACGCCAGGAACAGCACCCCGCGGGCGCGCGGGAGCGGCCACATGTTCACGATGCCGTAGCCGTAGAGCGTGGAATCCCGCAGCACGTCCTCCACCGGCCCGCCCCCGGCCGGCACCCGGCGCAGCCCGAAGAGCAGTTCGTTGACGTAGAGAAGGGTCCCGTCACTGAGCCAGGCGGGAACGAACTGCTCGCCGGCGGCTGAGTCGGCGAGCGCCATGGCGGGCCCGCCCTCCACCGGCATCCGCTGCAGGCGGCCCTGGGCCACGAAGGCGAGCTGGGTGCCGTCGGGGGAGAAGGTGGCCGCCGACGCGCCGGCGGTCCCGGGGACGGGTACGGCGTCGAGGTCCCGCCAGCGCTTGATCCAGAGCCGCCGCTCCCCGCCGCCGCCCACGAAGATGAGGCTCCGGCCGTCCGGGGCCAGCGCCAGGCCGGGCGTGTTGAGGTTGATGGCGGCCGAGTCCCCGACCGAGAGGAGGAGGCGGGACGGGGCGGGCACCGCGGGGCGGCTCAGCCAGCTCCACGCGGCCCCGGCCGCCGCCATGGCCGTCACCGCCCACGGCAGCCATCGCGCGGCCCGCGCGGGCGGGGCGGCGGGCAGGCCCCGTGCGGCGACGGCGGCCGCCCGCCGCGCACCCGGCAGCTCGCCGCCGAGCGCCGCGGCGAATTCCGCCGCCGAGGCAAAGCGGTCGGCCGGCAGCTTCTCGAGCGCCGTGAGCACCGCGTCCTCGACGTGCGGCGGCACCCGGTCCCGCCGCGCGATGATGCCGGACGGCTTCTCGGTCATCACCTTGGCGACGATGGCCTGCGCCGTGGGGCCGCTGAAGGGCGGCTCGCCGAGCAGCATCTCGTAGACCACGCAGCCGAGGGCATAGATGTCGGTGCGCGCGTCCAGCGTGCGCTCGCCCATCGCCTGCTCCGGCGACATGTAGTGCGGCGTGCCGAGCGACATGCCGGTCTCGGTCATCCGGGTGCCGCCCGTCTTCGAGGCGGCGAGCGCGATGCCGAAGTCGGCCACGAGGGCGCTGCCGTCGTGGAGCAGGATGTTGTCGGGCTTGATGTCGCGGTGGATGATGCCGCGGCGATGCGCATAGTCGAGCGCGTGCGCCACCTCCCGCGCGATCCGCACCGCCTCCTCCACCGGCAGCTGGGTCTCCCGCTCCAGCCGGTCGCGGAGCGACTCGCCCTCGATGTACGGCATCACGTAGAACACCGTGCCGTCCACCTGGCCCGAGTCGAAGAGCGGGAGGATGTGCGGGTGCTGGAGGTTGGCGGTCGTCTTGATCTCCGCCAGGAACCGCTCGGCGCCGATCACGGCGGCGAGCTCCTCGCGGAGCACCTTCACGGCCACCTGGCGGTCGTGGCGGAGGTCGTGGGCCAGGTAGACGGTGGCCATGCCGCCCTCGCCGAGCTTCCGCTCCACGCGGTAGCGGTCGGCGAAGGCGCGGGTGAGGCGCTCGGGGATGCCGGTCATCGCGCGCGCTCCATCTGCGCCACCGCCTCGTCGAACCAGTTGAGCACCACCGCGAGCCGGCCCGCCTCCCGGAGGGAGACCGCCGGCCGCTGCAGGAAGATGAAGCCCCGGTCGCCCGGCAGGGCCGCGTAGCCGGTGTGGAAGGGGAACACCACGAACGGCCCGGTGCTGAAGAGCGCCCGGCGGCTCGTCGGCTGGAACGCCGACGTCCCGCCGACACCCAGCGCCACCACGGAGTCGGAGCGCTCCACGTAGTAAAGCGTGCGGCCCGACGCCGACCACACCGGGTGCGCGCCCCCCGCCACCGAGACCTGCGTACGGCTCCGCTCCACGTCCGGGAACGGCCGCACGAACACCTCCTCGCGCCCCGACTCGAGCGAGACGTACGCCACCCAGCGCCCATCGGGCGAGAGCGCGGGCATGTACTCGTCGGCGACGCCGGCGGCCACGGTGAGCCGCGTCGTGTCCCCGGCCACCCGCCGGGCGTGGATGTTCCGGAGCCCCGGGACCGTGCCGGTCCGGTACACCACCCACTGCCCGTCCGACGACCACACGGCCTCGTCCACCTGCGCGGTATCGTTCGGGAAGAGCCGCGTGGGCTGGTCGCTGCCGTCGGCACGGAGCCGGTACAGGTAGGTGCGGGCGCCGCCGAGGTCGGAGCTGAAGCTGAGGGAGCGGCCGTCGGGGAGCCAGGCGGGACGGTAGTTGATCGTCCCGGCGAAGCTGAGGCGGGTGAGCGGCCCGTCATCGAGCTGCTTCACCGACAGCACGTTGCCCGACGGCTCCGCCGTGCTCACCGCAAGCCGCCCGCCGTCCGGCGAGAGCGCGAGGCTCGTGAACCGCGCCTGCCACGAGGCGTCGATCGTGGTCGCGCGGCCGGCCGGGTCCACCCGCGCCAGCGTGCTCACGCCCGAGACCTGGTTCGCGGGCAGGTAGACCAGGGTGCCGTCCTCCCCCACCGTCACCTCGGGCACCACGCCTAACTCGAGCTGCACCCCGCTCACCAGGGGGACCAGCGATCCGGTGAGCCGGAGCTCGCCGAGGTCGAAGGGTGCCCCGGAGATGGTTCCGTCCGACTGCAGCACCACGAGGTGCCCGCTCGGCAGGTAGAACGCGCGGGAGGCGTTCCGCACCAGCGTGTCCACGGTCCGGTGCACGAGGTCGAACGCGAGGATGGACGCCGACGCGCAGTTGTTGCTGCAGAGGGTGTAGAGGATCGCGTCCTTCCGCGGCAGCCGGGCGGGGAACGCCATCACCCCATCGGCGGCCCGGGGAGGAGGTCGGTCACGGTCCCCCCGCTCGCCGGCACGACCTTGAGGCCGAAGGCGTCGCTCGTGAAGAGGATCCGCTGGTCCTCGAGCCACGCGCCCCCGCAAGCACCGAGCTCGCGCCCTCCGCCAGCTGCGACGGCGCCCCCCCGGTGACCGCCACCTTGAGGAGCTTCCCGCGGGAGATGAAGGCGATCCAGTGGCCGTCCGGCGAGAAGAACGGCCCGTCGCCCCCCTCCGTCCCCTCGAGCACCCGCGATTGCAGCGAGTTGAGCTCGCGCACCGCGATCCGCGTGGGCTCGGCGCCCTGCCCCACCACGTAGGCGATGCGCCGCCCGTCCGGCGACAGGGTGAACGCGGTGCCGTAGAAACCGACGTGATTGACCCGGAGGTTGGGCAGCTCGAGCTGGAGCCGGGTGACCGGCCGCGGGGCCGGCCGCCACACTTTCACCGCGAGCGCGAGCGCGGCCAGCGTCGCCACCATCGCGACGGCGCCGAGGACCCGCGCGGCCACCGGGGACGCGGAAGGCGCGGCGGCGGGTGCGCGCGCGTCGCCGCCGCGCCCTCCCCCCGGAGCGCCGCCGCGAACTCCGCCGCGCTCGCGAAGCGGTCCGCCGGCAGCTTCTCGAGCGCGGTGAACACCGCCGCCTCCACCGCCGGCGGCACGCTCTTCCGCTGCGCCGTGAGGCTGGCGGGCTCGCCCGTCATCACCTTGGCGATGATGGCCTGCGCGGTGGGCCCGGTGAAGGGCGGCTCCCCCGCCAGCATCTCGTAGGTCATGGCGCCGAGCGCGTACACGTCGGAGCGCGCCGTGATCTCGCGCTCCCCCATGGCCTGTTCCGGCGACATGTAGTGCGGTGTCCCGAGGCTCATCCCCGTCTCGGTCATCCGTGTCCCGCCCGTCTTGCTCACGGCCAGCGCGATGCCGAAGTCGGTCACCAGCGCGGCGCCGTCGTGCAGCATCACGTTCTCGGGCTTGATGTCGCGGTGGATGATCCCGTGGCGATGCGCGTAGTCGAGGGCGCCGGCCACCTCGGTGGCGAGCCGCACCGCGTCCGCCACCGGCAGCTGCTTCTCCCGGGCCAGGCGGTCGCGCAGCGACTCGCCCCTCCACGAACGGCATGACGTAGTAGGCCGTGCCCTCGAGCTCGCCCGAGTCGATGAGCCCGAGGATGTGCGGGTGCTGCAGGGTGGCGATGGTCTTGATCTCGCGCAGGAAGCGCTCGGCGCCGATCACCGCGGCGAGCTCCGGGCGCAGGACCTTGATGGCCACCTTGCGCTCGTGCTTCACGTCGTGCGCCAGGTACACGGTGGCCACGTTGCCCTGGCCGAGCTCGCGCTCGATGCGGTAGCGGCCGGCGAGGGCCGAGGCGAGGCGGGCCTGGGGATCGGTCATGGCGCGTCGTCAGGGCGATTGGCGGCGAGGAGCCGCTGGAAGCGCGGCTCCTGCCGCACGGGATCAAAGCCCCGGAACTGCAGGGCCCACCAGAGGAACATGCCCCGGGACTCCGTCCGCTCCAGCACGGTGAGCGCCTGCGCCCTCGCGTTCACCGCCATGAACCCCTGCCCCAGCAGCCAGGCATGGTTGGCACCAAGGGGGCGCCGCTCAAACGGGGCGAGGGCGCGGGCCAGCAGCTCCCGGGCGCCCGCCGTGTCGCCCTCGGCCGCGCGGACCATCGCGAGGGGCCCGAGGCCCCAGGCCTCCTCGCCCGGCGGGCTGTGCCGGAGGGCGGCCTCCGCGTCGGCGCGCGCCCCCGCGCGGTCTCCCGCGCGCAGGCGGAGGCGGCTCCGGCTGGCGTAGGCGGCGAAGTAGCTCGTGTCCACCGCCAGGGCGCTGTCCATCGCTGCGCTCGCCGCGCTGTCCTGGCCGAGCAGCTCGAGGGCCAGTCCCATGTCTTCCCAGGTGACGGGCCGCCCCCGCTCCAGCGCCAGCGACCGGCGGAAGGCCGCCACGGCCTCGTCGAAGTGCCCGCTGAACAGCAGCTGCGTCGCGACCTGGTGCTGCACCTCGGCGTTGCGCGGCTCGAGGGCCACGGCCCGCTCCAGGGCCGGCATGACCCCGGTGCGGTGGATCGGGTCCCGCATGGCCAGCAACCCGGCCCGCACCACCCACGCGTCGGCCGTGGCGGAATCCAGGGCGAGTGCGCGGTCGGCGGCCCGGAGGCCGACCGCCACGAGGCTGTCCGCCGGGAGCCCGGGGTACTGCCACCCCCAGCTCAGGAACAGCATGTAGCCGAGCGCCGCGCGCGCCGCCGCGCGCGCCAGGGTGGAATCGCGCGCCAGGGCAAGGCGGTACTCGTCCATGGCGCGCCGCACGCCCGCAGGCGTGCGGCTGGCGAGCAGGAAGTTGCCGCGCAGGAAGTGGTCGTACGCCTCGGGACTCGTGGTGAGCCGCACCGCCAGCGCCGACTCCTCCTCGGGCAGCAGCGTGCCCGCGATGGCACCGGCCACGGCGCGCGCGATCTCGGCCTGCACCTGCAGCAGGTCGCCCGCCGGCCGGGTCCAGCTGTCGCCCCAGCGCTGGGTGCCGCTCGGCACGGCCACGAGGCGCACGGCGACGCGGAGCTTGTCGCCGGCGCGCTGGAACTCGCCTTCCACCACGTTGCCCACGTTGAGCCGGCGGCCCACCTCGAGCGGGTCGGCGGCTCCGTCCTTCTGCGCGCCGCGCACCGCGCCCGGGCTCCGCACCTCGAGCCGCGGCACGCGCGCGAGCGTCATGGCGATCTCCGACGCGAGGCCGTCGCCGAGATAGGCGTAGGCGGTGTCGTGCGTCAGGTTGTCGAACAGCATCACCCCCACGGTGGGCGGGGCCGCCGGGCCGGCGCCGCCGGCCGCGCCGCCGCGCCAGCTCCGCAGCGCCAGCGCCCCCGCGGCCACCACCGCGACCGCCACCGCCGCCACCAGCACCCGCGTCGCCCGCCCGCCGGCCGCGCCCGCCAGCTCCACCCCGCGCAGTCCCGACAGCACCGCCATCGCCCCCGGCGGCCGCGCCTCGGGCTGCTTGGCCAGGCAGCGCATCACCAGCGCGGCGAGCGCCTCGGGCACCTCGGGCCGCCGCCCGCGGAGCGGCGCGGGCGGCTGCGTCACGTGCGCCGCCATCTGCTGCTGCGGCGTGCTGGCCGCGTAGGGCGAGCCGCCCGCCAGCATCTCATAGAGCACCACGCCGAGCGCGTACAGGTCCGCGCGGTGATCCACCCGCGGGTCGGCCGCCACCTGTTCCGGCGCCATGTAGGCCGGCGTGCCGAGCGAGAACCCGGCGCTGGTCATCCCCTGGGTGCCGGTGGCGGCACTCACCGCCTTGGCCACCCCGAAGTCCATGACGAAGGCGTGCCCGCCGGCGAGCAGGATGTTCTCGGGCTTGATGTCGCGGTGGACCACGCCGGCCGCGTGGGCGCACGCCAGCGCGTCGGCCAGCTCCCGGGCCAGCGCGACAGCCTCCGCCACCGGCAGCGGCCCGCGGGCCAGCCGCACCCGCAGCGTCTCGCCCTCGACGTACGGCATCACGTAGTAGGGGACTGCCGTGCCGCCCGCCCCGGGCACCATGCCCGAGTCGATCACGCCGACGATGTGGGGATGCTGCAGCCGCGCCGCCACCCGGATCTCCTGCAGGAAGCGCTCGGTCCCGAGCGCGGCGCCGGCCTCCGCGCGCAGCACCTTGAGGGCCACCGGGCGGTCGTGCCTGAGGTCCTGCGCCAGGTAGACGCTCGCCATGCCACCCTCGCCGAGCTTCCGCTCCACGCGGTAGCGCTCCGCGAGCGTGGCGACGAGCGCGTCCGGGACGGCGTCCGTCACCGCAGCGCCTCCGGCAGCCCGATCCGCGCCAGCAGCGCCTGGTAGCGCGGCTCCTTCCGCACCGGGTAGAGCACGGGCATGGCGTTCATGATCTGCAGCACGTCGGGATCGCGCGCCGCAATGGCCTGCTCGAACAGGGCGTACATGCCCTCCTTATCCCCCACCATGTACTGGATGCCGGCGCGCTGCGCCAGGCGCGGGTCGCCCTCGAGCTCGCGGGCGATCCGGCGCGCGGCCGCCGTGTCGCCCCGCGCGGTGGCGTGCATCGCGGAGTTGAACTGCCGCACCCAGTAGTCCCCGCCCGCCATCCGGACCGCGGCCGCGTGCTCCCGGTCGGCCCGGGCAAAGTCCCGCTCGTCCATCAGGACGAGGCTCAGGATGTCGTGGCCCTCGTAGAAGGTCGAGTCGAGCTCCACCGCCTTCTCGGCCGAGGCCCGCGCGGCCGCGGTGTCCCGCTGCGACCAGTAGCCCCACGCCCGGTCGCTCCGCCACTGCGCCGTGGTGGGCTCCCGCTCCAGCAACTGCCCGGTGGAGCCCTCGATGTCGCCGAAGGCTCCCATCTCCCAGCGGATCCAGCCGTAGAGGCCGAGCGCCTGCGCCGAGAGCGCGCGCGTACGGCCCTCGGCGAAGAGCGAGTCGGCCTCGGCGAACCGCCAGTCGAGGTGCACCCGCGCCGCGGCCAGGGCGAAGTAGGCGTCGCCGCTCCGGTCGTCGAGCGCCCTGGCGCGGCGCACCGCGGTCTCGAGGAGGGCGCGCGCCGAGTCGCGCGGGGCGGTCTGGTAGATGAGCGCGTACACGCTCGACATCGCCATCGCGCCCCACGCGGCGGCGAAGGTCGAGTCCAGCTCCACCGCGCGGCGCAGGTACTCGAGGCTCCGGTCAAAGCCGGTGGGCGTCCGCAGGTTGGCCTGCTCCATGCCGAGCAGGTACTGGGTGTAGGCGCGCGGGTCCACCGGCCGCGCCTCCCCCAGCCGCTTCTGCTGCGCCGGCGTGAGGCGGGCGCGGATGCCGCGCGCGATCTCCGCGGCCATCTCGTGCTGCAGCGACACGACGCCCGCGGCCGGCCGCGTGAAGGTGCGCGCCCAGAGGTTCTCGCCGGTGGCGGGATCGGTGAGCTCCGCCGCCACCTGGACCTCGGGGCCCGCCGTGAGCACCGCCCCCGTCACGATCGCATCCACCCCGAGCGCCTTCGCGATGGCGGCCGCGGGCAGCGTGCTCCCCTTGTACGCCGCCACCGCGCGGTGGCCGAGCACCCGCACGCCCGCGTCGGTCAGGACCCCGATCACCTCGCGCGTCATGCCGTCGGCGAAGAAGCCCTGGGTCGAGTCGCCGGTCTGGTTGTCCATCGGCAGCACGGCGATCCGCTCGATCCCGCGGCGCCCGGCGCCCGGCCCGAGCAGCACCCACCCCGACCACGCCGCCACCAGCACCGCCACCGCCACGAGGCCCAGCACTACCGACTGCAGGCGCGAGCCCGCCGGCTTCACTGCTGCCGGCGCCGCGGCCGGGGCGCCCGCCACCGGGGCCGGGGCCACCAGCGCCTGGACGAACTGCGCCGCCGGGCTGAAGCGGTCCGCCGGGTTCTTGGCCAGCGACCGCGCCAGCGCCCCCACCACCGCCTCGGGCACCGTGGGGCGCAGGTTGGTCACCGGCTGCGGCGCCGTGAGCAGGTGCTGCCGCGTGATGCTCTCGGCCGTGGGGCCGGTGAAGGGCACCTGCCCCGCCAGCATCTCGTACAGCACGCAGCCCAGGGAATAGAGGTCGCTCCGGCCGTCCACGTCACGGTCGCCGGCGGCCTGCTCGGGGCTCATGTAGAGCGGCGTCCCGATGGCCAGGCCCGTCTCGGTGAGCCGGTCCCCGCCCGCCGCGCTCACCGCGCGCGCGATGCCGAAGTCCGTCACCACCGCGTGGCCGTCCTCGAGGAGGATGTTCTCCGGCTTGATGTCGCGATGCACCACGCCGCGCGAATGCGCGTACCCGAGCGCATCCGCCACCTCGCGGGCCAGCGCCAGCGCCGTGTCGATGGGCAGCTGCTTCTCGGCGGCCAGCCGGTCGCGGAGCGAGCCGCCCTCGATGTACGGCATCACGTAGTACAGCAGGTCCCCCACCGCGCCCGAGTCGTAGAGCGGGAGGATGTGCGGGTGGCGCAGGCTGGCCGTGGTCTGGATCTCGCGCAGGAAGCGCTCGCTGCCGAGCGCGGCGGCGAGCTCCGGCCGGAGCACCTTGATGGCCACCTGGCGGCCGTGCTTCAGGTCATCGGCCAGGTACACGGTGGCCATGCCGCCCTGGCCGAGGAGGCGCTCGACCCGGTAGTGACCGGCCAATGCAGACGACAGGCGCGAAAGGGCGTCCGTCAAGCGACCTTGGTGTGGCGGGAAGGGGGAGGGTAACCGCCTGATAGTACAGGCAGATAGCCCCGGGGGCTAGGCGTGGGAAGGAATGCGGCGGGCGGGCCCCGCCGGCCGGCTCAGCGGCCGGCCCGGGGGGCGTCGAGGAGGGCCCGCACTCGCTGCGCCAGCGCCTGCGCGGAGTAGGGCTTGGCCAGGAACTCCACCCCCTCCTCCAGCACTCCGTGTTGCAGGATGACGTTGGCGGTGTAGCCGGAGGTGAAGAGGATCCGGAGACCCGGCCGCCGCCGCAGGAGCTCCTCCGCGAGGCGCCGGCCGTTCATGCCCGGCATGATGACGTCGGTGATGAGCAGGTCGAGCCCTCCCCGGAGCGCCCCGATCCCGGCCACGGCCGATCCGCCGTCCGGGAAGGCGTGGACCACGTAGCCCTGCCGCTCGAGCAGCCGCGCGGCGAGGCCCCGCACCCGCGAGTCGTCCTCGACCAGGGCGATCACCTCGCCGTGGCCGGCGAGGTCCGGGCTGGCCGGCGCGGTGAACTCCTCCGGCACGGCGTCCCGCACCCGGGGCAGGAAGATCCGGAAGGTGGTGCCGTGCCCCAGCTCCGAGTACACCTCGATTCGCCCCCCGTTCTGCGACACCGCCCCGTGCACCATGGCCAGCCCAAGCCCCGTGCCGCTCCCCACCGCCTTGGTGGTGAAGAAGGGCTCGAACAGGTGCGCCTTCACCTCGTCGGAGAGGCCGTGGCCGGTGTCGGAGACAGCCAGCACCACGTACTCGCCGGGACCGCTGCCCGGGTGGGCCTGCACGTACTCCACGTCCAGCTCCACGTTGCTCACCTCCACGGTGAGCGTGCCGCCGTTGGCCATCGCGTCGCGCGCGTTGATGGCCAGGTTGATGAGGATCTGGTCGGCCTGGGCGGGGTCGAAGCGCACGTCGCCGGCGTCGCCGGCCACCACGGTGCGGAGTTCGATGTCCTCGCCGAGCAGCCGCTGCAGCATGCCCCGCACCCGCGTCACCACGTCGCCGAGGGCCAGCACGCGGGGGTTGATGACCTGCTTCCGCGAGAAGGCCAGCAGCTGGTGGGTGAGCGCCGCCGCCGAGTCCACGGCGGCGGCGATCTCGGTGAGGTCCTCCCGCACGGGCGAGTCGGGCGGGAGCTCGAGGCCGGCCAGCGTGAGGTGGCCCTTCATGATGGTGAGCAGGTTGTTGAAGTCGTGCGCCACCCCGCCCGCCAGCCGCCCCACCGACTCCATCTTCTGCGCCTGCAGGAACTGCTGCTGCAGCCGGCGCGCCTCGGTCACGTCGAGGAAGGACGCCAGCAGCCCGGCGGGCTGCCCCGTCCGGTCGGTGAAGCGGCTGGCGCCCACCTGCACCAGGAAGGTCGTGCCGTCGGCGCGACGGGCGTCGAGCTCGCCGGCCCAGCTGCCGTCCTGGAGCAGGACCCGCATCACCCGCAGCGCCTCGTCGGGGTCGGCGAAGAACTCCACGGCCTGGCGCCCCACCACCTGGGACGCGTCGGCGAAGCCCCAGCAGGTGAGGAAGGCCTGGTTGCAGAACGTCACCCGGCCCCTCACGTCCCCCATGGCGATGGGGGTGATGGCGGAGGCGAGCGCCGCGTCCTTCTGCCGGAGCTCCTGCTCCGCCAGCTGCTGCGCCGTGCTGTCGGTGATGAAGCCGTGCCAGAGAATGGAGCCGTCGGGAAGCCGCTCGGGCCGCGCGTGGCCGGTGCGCCAGCGCACGCCCTGGCGCGGCAGCACCACCCGGTAATCATGCCGCCAGGGCTCCAGCGTTTCCGCGGACCGGCGGATGGAGGCCACGATGCCGTCGAAGTCGTCGGGGTGCAGCCGGCTGAAGACCGGCGTGGCGTCCTCGCGGACCTCGGCCGGCGTCACCTCGTAGATCTCCTCCATCGCATCGCTGGCGAAGGGGAAGCAGGAGCGGCCGTCGGGATGGAGGCGGTACTGGTAGATGACGCCGGGAACCTGCTGCGCCAGCCGGGTGAGGAGATCGGAGCTCTGGCGGGCCGCCACCTGCTCGGTGACGTCGTTCCCCATGAGGGCCACGAGGCCGTGGGCCGGGTCCGCCACGGCGGTCCAGTCCATGAGGCGCACCGGGCCGCCGTCGGCACCGGTGCGGGTGCGGAACTGCCCCGAGCCGCCGTCCCGGGCCAGGCGTGCCAGCTCCCCGCCCGCCGCCGCCCGGTCCTCCGGCAGGAGCAGCTCCGCCAGCGGGCGCCCCTCGGGCCCGGCCGCGCCCGCCGGCAGGAGGCTGGCGAACGCGGCATTGGCCCGCACCACGCGCGCGGACGCGTCCAGCACGCAGAGCGGGTTGGACGCCAGTTCGAAGAAAGGACCGAGATCGAAGCGGGCCATCCGTGGCCTTTGGGTTGACTGCCCAAGTTTCGGCGCACGGTCGGCCGAATTCAACGCAGGCGAAGCCTACAGTGACCGAATTTCGTCCTGAAGGGAGGCCGCAGCCTCACGGCTCCGGCTCGTCCTCCTCGCGCGCCGCGAGCCAGCCCCCGATCACCTCCACCACCCTGGCCACGCGCCGCTGGGTGGCCGGCGCCAGCGACTCCCCGTACCCCAGCTCCACCGCGGGGATGGCCACCTGCACCGCCTCGGCCGGCACCTGGTTGAACACGTCGCCCGCCAGGCGGAGCAGCACGCCGGGCGAGGCGATGTGGCTGCCCGACGGCATCGCCGCCGCGGTCACCGGGGTGTACACCGTCTCCGTGACGCCCACCGAGGCGTCCACGAAGATCACCACCTCCGCCCGGGCCACGTAATCGGCGAGCTCGGGGGTGAGCTGCTGCACGGCCAGGTACCACCCGTCCGGGCAGAGCTGTTCCAGTCCCTCGACGACCCGCACGCCGGCCCCGTCATCGCGGCGGGTGGTGTTCCCGATGCCGATGACCAGCACCCGCTTCACCGGTGGCCCTCCGCCAGCCGGGCGCCGCGCCGGTCCACCAGCTCCACCTGGAGCGGCATCCGGCCCAGCGCGTGGGTGCTGCAGGAGAGGCACGGGTCGAAGGCGCGGATGCCGGCCTCGAGCCGGTTGAGCAGCCCCTCGGTAATGGTGACGCCCTCGAGGTACCGCCGCGCCAGCGTGGCCACCGTGCCGTTCATCGCCAGGTTGTTCTGCGCCGTGGCGATCAGCATGTTGACCTTCTGGAGCACGCCGTCGTCGTTCACCCAGTAGTGGTGGAACAGCGTGCCGCGCGGCGCCTCACAGCAGCCGACGCCCTCGCGGGCGTTGACCGACGCCTGCGCGCGGACGTGGGTGTCGAGGATCTCGGGGTCCTGGAGGAAGCGCTCGATCTGCTCCACGGCGAAGAGGATCTCGATCAGCCGCGCCCAGTGATAGTGGAACGGGTTGTTCACCGCCCGCCCCGGCGCCAGCGTGCGGAAGCGCACCCGCTCGGCCTCCGCCCTCGGCGTCGGGATGTAGTCGCAGATGTTGAGCCGCGCGAGCGGCCCCACCCGGTAGATCCCCTTCTCGATGCCGAGCGCGCGATAGTACGGGAACTTGAGGTAGCTCCACGCCTCGGTGTGCTCGGCGAAGTAGCCGTGGTAGCCGGCGGGATCGAGCTGGTCGGCCACCACCTCGCCGTAGGCGCTCGTCAGGCGGAGGGCGCCGCCGTAGTACTCGAGCGCGCCGTCCGCCGCCACGAGGCCCAGGTGCATGGTCTCGGGCTCGCCGAAGTTCGGGATCTCGTCCTTGAACTTCTCCCGGACCTGCGCCAGCGCGGCCAGCGCCAGCTCGGCCGTCTCCAGTGCCTCCGGGATCCAGGCCAGCAGGTGGTCGCGCCGCGCCACGTCGAGCGGGTCGCGGACGCCGCCGGCCACCGCCCACGGGGTGTGGATCTTCCGCCCGCCGAGCAGCTCGATGACCTCCTGCCCGAACTTCCGCAGCCGGATCCCGCGCCGGGCAAACTCCCGGTCCGCCTGCAGCACGCCGAAGATGTTCCGGGTGGCGGGGTCGTGGTCGAAGCCGAGCAGCAGGTCGGGCGAGGAGAGGTGGAAGAAGCTGAGCGCGTGGCTCTGCACCCACTGCGCCAGCGTGAGCAGGCGGCGGAGCTTCTCCGCCACCGGCGGGATGGAGACGGCCAGGATGGCGTCCCCCGCCTTGGCGCTGGCCACCAGGTGGCTGGCGGGGCAGATGCCGCAGATGCGGCTGGTGAGCCCCGGCATCTCCCACATGAGCCGCCCCTCGCAGAACTTCTCGAAGCCGCGGAACTCGTTCACGTGGAAGCGCGCGGCCTCCACCTGCCCCGCGTCGTCGAGCCGCACGGTGATCTTGGAGTGGCCCTCGATCCGGGTGACGGGATCGATCGTGATCAGTCGCGACATCAGCCGTACCTCCGGAAGACGCTCGGCAGCTCGGGCTTCTCGCCGGCCAGCAGCGCCGACACCGCCAGCCAGATCTCCTCGGCGGTGGGCGGGCAGCCGTGCAGGAAGGCGTCCACGGGGATCACCTCGTGGAGCGGCGTGGCCTTGGCGTGCAGCTTGGCGATGGTGGTGAACTCCGACGGGATGGTCCGGTCGCCGTCCGACAGCTCCACGTAGGCCCGGTGCAGGATCTCGTCGGGGCTGAAGCGGTTCCGCATGGCGGTGACGTTGCCCGTGGTGGCGCAGTCGCCGAAGGACACCACCACCCGCGACGCCTTGCGGATCCGGTGCGCCATCTCCGCGTTCTCGTTGTTGGTCACCGCCCCCTCCACCAGCGTCACGTCCACCGACGCGGGGAACTCCTTCACGTCGGCGATGGGGGAGTAGACCAGGTCCATCTTGTCGGCGAGCTCGATGAGCCGCTCGTCGAGGTCCAGGAACGACATGTGGCAGCCGGAGCAGCCGCCGAGCCACACGGTGGCGACACGGGGTTTCATGGTCACTCCTGCGCCAGCGTGCCGTAGTCCCACTCCCGCCGGCGGCGCGCCGTCACGATGTAGTTGAGGAAGTCGGTCTTCTTGGTCTGCTCCGACACCGCGCGCCCCTTGGCGAAGAGGGCGCCCGTGGGGCACACCGCCACGCACTTGCCGCACGCGGTGCAGGTGTCCACCTGCCCCCACGGCTGGTTGAGCCCCGCCACGATGGTGCAGGCGATGCCGCGGTTGGCGATGTCCCAGGTGTGCGCCCCCTCCACCTCGTCGCAGACCCGGACGCAGCGGGTGCAGAGCACGCAGCGGTTGTGGTCCATCACGAAGTCGGGGTGCGAGGCGTCGAGCGCCTTGTCGGGATAGAGGTAGGGCACCCGCACGTACTCGAGCCCCGTGGCGAGCGCCAGGTCCTGCAGCTCGCAGTGCCCGTTGCTCACGCACACCGCGCAGACGTGGTTCCCCTCGGAGGCCAGGAACTCCACGATGGTGCGGCGATAGCGTTCCAGCCGGGGCGTCGAGGTGCGCACCACCATCCCCTCCTGCGGCCGGGTGGTGCAGGAGGCCTGCAGCTTGGGGCTGCCCTCCACCTCCACCAGGCAGAGCCGGCAGGCGCCCACGTCGCCGAGGCCCTCGAGGTGGCAGAGCGTCGGGATGGCGATCCCGTGCTCCCGCGCCACCTCGAGCAGCGTCTGGTCGTCGTGGGCGGAGATGACCTCGCCGTTGATGGTCAGCGTGACGACGGCCATGGTCAGCTCCTTTCGGCCGGCTGGAGCACCGCGAGGTACTCGTCCCGGAAGAAGCGGAGCGTCGACAGCACCGGGTTCGGCGCGGCCTGGCCGAGTCCGCAGAGGCTCGTCTCCTTCACCATGACGCAGAGCTCCTCCAGCAGCTCGAGGTCCGCCGCGGTGGCGTCGCCGTGCGTCAGCTTGTCCAGCAGCCCATGCAGCTGCACGGTCCCGACCCGGCACGGGATGCACTTCCCGCACGACTCGTCCATGCTGAACTCCATGAAGTACCGCGCCACGTCCACCATGCTGCTGGTGGAGTCCATGACGATCAGCCCGCCGCTCCCCATGATGGAGCCGACGGCCTGCAGCGACTCGTAATCCACCGGGAGGTCCAGGTGCGCGGCGGGGATGCAGCCGCCCGAGGGGCCGCCCGTCTGCGCCGCCTTGAACGTGGTGCCCTCCGGCGTCCCGCCGCCGATGTCGAACACGATGGTCCGCAGCGGGATGCCCATCGGCACCTCGATGAGGCCGGTGTTCCGGATCTTCCCCGCCAGCGCGAACACCTTGGTGCCCGCGCTCTTCGGGGTCCCGATCCCGGCGAACCACGCCCCGCCGTTCCGGATGATCGGCGCCACGTTGGCGAAGGTCTCGACGTTGTTGATGACGGTGGGCTTGCCGAAGAGCCCCGACTCCGACGGGTACGGCGGCCGGGGCCGCGGCCGCCCGCGCCGCCCCTCGATGGAGCGGAGCAGCGCCGTCTCCTCGCCGCACACGAAGGCGCCGGCGCCCACCCGGATGTCGATCCGGAAGCTGAAGCTCGACTCGAGGATCCGGTTGCCGAGCAGCCCCTGCCGCTCCGCCTGCCGGATGGCCGTCTTGAGCCGCTCGATGGCCAGCGGATACTCCGCCCGCACGTAGATGTAGCCCTGGGTGGCGCCCACGGCGTAGCCGGCGATGGCCATGCCCTCGAGCACCCGGTGCGGGTCGCTCTCGAGCACGCTCCGGTCCATGAACGCGCCGGGATCCCCCTCGTCGGCGTTGCAGACGACGTACTTCTGCTCCTGCTCCACCTTGCGCGTGATGGCCCACTTGAGCCCGGTGGGATAGCCGCCGCCGCCCCGGCCGCGCAGGCCGCTGGCGCGGATCTCGTCGATCACCTGCCCCGGCTGCAGCTCGCCGAGCGCCTTGGCCAGGCCCGCGTAGCCGCCGGCGGCGAGGTAGGCCTCGATCCGGGTGGCGTCGATCTTCCCGCTGTTCTCGTTGACGATCTTCGTCTGCGCCGCGAAGAACGGGACGCTGGTGTCCACCACGATCTCCGCCACCGGCGTGCCGCCCTGCAGGTGCTCCACCACGATGCGCCCGGCCAGCGCCGGCGTCACCTGCTCGTAGAGCACCTCGCCGCCCGGGGCCTCCACCGTGACCAGCGGCCCCTGGCCGCAGAGCCCCATGCAGCCGGTGGGGACCACCTCGATGGTGTCGTCCTTGTCGTGCTGCTCGATGGCCACCTCGAACGCCTTGTGCACCTCGCCGGCGCCGCAGGCCTGGCAGCCGCTGGCCGTGCAGCAGCGCACCCGCTTCGCGAACCCCGCCTGGCGCGCGCGCTCCGCCTCGGCCTTCTCGTGGAGCTCGTCGTGGGTCACGGGGCACCCGCCTTCCCGTCGTCACCCAGCCAGGCATTGAGCCGGGCCAGCGCATCGGCCTCGGACATCTTGCTGGCCATCTGGCCGTCCACCACCGCCACCGGGGCGAGGCCGCAGGACCCGACGCAGCGCGCCGTGAGCAGCGACACCTTGCCGTCCTTCGTGGTCTCGCCGAAGCGCGCCCGGCAGCGGTGCTCCACCGCCTTCTGCAGCTGCGGCGCGCCCTTCACGTAGCAGGCGGTGCCCTGGCAGAGGATGAAGGTGTGCTCGCCCGCCGGCTTCAGGCGGAAGTAGTGGTAGAAGGTGGCGACGCCGTACACCTGGCTCAGCGGCCGCTTGAGCGCATGCGCGATGTAGAGCAGGACGTCATCCTCGAGGAAGCCGAAGACGTTCTGCGCGGTGTGCAGCACCTCGATCAGGGCGTGCCCGTTGCCCTGGTGGAGGTTGATGGCGCGGTCCAGCAGCTTGAACCGCTTGTCTCCGCTCGGATGGGCGGCTGGGGCAGGTTTGGTGGCCGTCATGGCTCGTTCGGTCCGGGCCATGCGGCTCCAAGGGGTGGAGAGCTATGGCACCGGGTGGATGCTACCGGACGGCGCCTGAAGGGATCGTGAAAAGGTGACGGGTCGCCCATCAGATTCACCTCACGCGGAGCCGCCGGTTCCCGGCACGGGACCGTGCGCCCCGAACGTCGCCCTCCGGGTTCGGCCCCAGGGGTGCCCAGGCTGGTCCCCCTGTTCGTCCCTCCGGCAGCCTGCTGGGTTATCCTCCGGGCGGGACCTACTTCGCGGTGCTGGCCCCCGGTCCGGGGGCGGGGTTCGGCACCTCCTCGTCCTCCTCGTGGCCGAGCCGCCCAGCGGGCCGGGGTCCCTCACCCGAGGGCCTGGTGCTCGTGGCCCATCTTCGGCTGAATCACCTCCTCAACTGGCCAGCTTGGGGCGTCCGCTCCTCGAGCGGGGTGGTGCGGGCTCTGCGCCTCAGGCTCCTCCAGTAGCCTGGAGCTCGTGCGGGCGGCGCTCCCGCGCGGCAAGCTCAGCGTCTCGGCGGCGCCCCGGCCCAGGGCGCGCGTTCGTTAGCAACGCGATGCGTCGTCCGGGTTGGCGTCGCGGCCCGTCCGGCCCCACCATCAGCCGGGGGACAGTTCGCTCTCACCGGCGTCGGGGCGGTGCCTCTCCCTCGGGGAAGAGATGTGCGCCGGCGCACACGCCTACGCGGCCTGGCGCGCGTCCCCTCCCTCCAGGCAGGATGGCGCGCCCCCGGGGCGTGTCCTATGCTAGCCACGGGCCGATCCTCGGCCCGGTGCGGGACCACGACAACAACCCGGGCAGCCAACGCGGTGACGTGACCATGGAACGTGGACTGGTGGGAAGCGCGGGGCGGCTGGCGAGCGGCGCCATGATGAACACGCTGCGCGCCGTCGTTGATCACGTGCCGGCGGAGATCGCCGAGCTGGCCACCGAGATCGAGGCGCTGGAGCAGCGCCTGGTGGCGGCCCGCGCCAGGAAGGCGCGCCTGGAGGAGCTGCTCGCCGTGGCCGAGCGCCCCCTCGGCGTGCCCGAGCCGAAACTCGGCATCAAGCTCATCGCGTCGGCGCGCTTCGAGCCGGCGGAGGGCGAGGGGACGGATGTGGGGAGGCGGGCGCGCGGCTAGCGCGCCGGGAGTGGACGGGCCTAGGCGCGCCGCCAGAAGAGGAGGGCCACGAGGAGCAGCACCAGCATCACCGCGAGGATGGCCCGCCGCACCCGGCGCGCCCGGTCCACCGCCAGCGCCTCCCGCTGCAGCCAGAGCCGGCCGTCGGGCAGCTGTTCCAGGACGCCGGCGTGCACCAGCCGCCGCAGGTGGAACCGCCGGAGCGGGTTGGCGGTGTCCACGGCAATGGCGCGCTCCGGGGCCGTCGCGTCCTCGCGCTGGAAGCGCCGCAGGAGCCGCCGCCGGACCACCCCGAGCGCGAAGCCCGCCGCCCCCACCACCGGCGCCAGCACCCGCACCAGTTCCACGAGCCGCATCATCCCTCCCCGCCAGATGGGGCCCGCCGTCGGCGCACCTCGCCCCGATGGCGCTGGTGCTAAGTTGAAGGACGCCGAGCCCCGCGCCCCGTCCCTCACCCAGATCCGCCATGCCGAAGCCGCTCCAGGTGGTCCATACCACGGACCTGGTGGTCACCTTCGACCCCAACATCTGCCGCCACGCCGCCGAGTGCCTGCGCGGGCTTCCGGAGGTGTTCGACGTGAACCGGCCGGACTGGATCCGGCTCGAGGTGCCGGGCGTCTGGCCGGAACAGGTGGTGGACGTGGTGGCCAGGTGCCCGAGCGGCGCCCTGCATGCGGTGCGGGCGGGCCAGGCGCCGGTGAAGCCGGTCCCGTTCGCCTCGCCCCGGGTGGTGGTGCACCCGTCCAAGGACGGTCCCATCGTGGTGAAGGGCACCGTGACGCTCGAGCTGCCCACCGGCACCAGCGAGGAGCGCCGCGCCCCCTTCTCCCTCTGCCGCTGCGGCCAGACGAAGCGCCCGCCCTTCTGCGACGGCACCCACGTCACCATCGGCTTCAAGTCCCCGCGGGACGACTATAGCTACAGCCGCTTGACGATGGCCGGCTCGAGCTGCTCGGGCGTGTCGGTGGGGGCCAGGCGCTTCACCACGCGGCCCTCCCGGTTCACCAGGAACTTGGTGAAGTTCCACTTGACCGCCTCGGAGCCCAGCAGCCCGGGGCGTTCGCTTTTCAGGAACTGGTAGAGCGGGTGCGCGCCCGCGCCGTTCACCTCGATCTTGGCGAACATCGGGAAGGTCACGTCGTACGTCAGCGAGCAGAACTGCTTGATCTCGAGCGCGTCGCCCGGCTCCTGGAAGCCGAACTGGTCGCAGGGAAACCCCAGCACCACCAGGCCCTTCTCCCGGTACTTCCGCCACAGCGCCTCGAGGCCGGCGTACTGCGGCGTGTAGCCGCACTTGCTCGCCACGTTGACGATCAGCAGCACCTTGCCCCGGTGGCGCGTGAGCGTCTGCGTCTCGCCGTCGATGGTCTGGAGGGGGATGTCGTAGAGCGGGGAGGGGGCGGACATGGGCGGCCGGGTTCGGGTGGCCCGGAGGATCGGGGCGCGGGGGCCCGGGCGCAAGTCGCCAGTCGGCGTCCGTAGGGGCCGACTATAGTCGGCCCTTACGGACGCGCGGCGATGAGGCGATCGAAGCGCGGGTTCCCCCGGAGCGCCGCGAAGTTCGGGTCGATGCGGAGCCAGCCGGGGGAGAGGTCGCCCGGGAGGGTGAGCAGCCGCTCCAGGATGTCGATGGCCTTCTCGTGCGCGCCGGTGAGCACGTAGATCCGGGCCATGAGCTGGTGGAAGTACGGGGCGGTCGAGGCGTCGCCGCTGAGCGGGGAGAGCCGGATCGCCGCCTCGCCGTCGCGGATGGCGTCCGCCTTGCGGCCGAGGTACGCCTCCGCCAGCCCGGCAAAGAGGAGCTGCTGCACGTCGTCGGGGGCGCCCTTCAGGTTCTGGCGGAAGCCCGCCAGCGCGGTGTCGGCGGTGCTGCGCATGCGGGCCGAGTCCCCGCGGAGCCAGGCGGTCTGTGCCATCACGATGCCCCAGGCCGCCACATCCCCGTCGAAATCGCCGGGCGTCAGCGACAGGAGCAGCCGCTGCTGCGCGTCGTCCAGCACCCAGAAGAGGTCCCAGTAGTTGGCCACGTAGGCCACCACGGCCGGCTGCCCCACCTCCGCCGGCACGGCGCGTACCACGGCGCGCGCCGCCTCGAGGTCGCCCACGCCGAGTTCCACCATCAGCCGCTGCTCCACCATGGCCAGGTTGGTGGGCACCATCGCCGTGGCGCGCTCCAGGGTCGTGCGCGCCTCGGCATAGCGGCGCAGCGCGCGCAGCGTGCTCCCGAGCCGGCTCGCGGAGGACACCGAGCGCGGGTCGAGCCGCTGCGCCAGCTGCGCGTGGACCAGGGCGGAGTCCCACACCCCCGTCGCGGCCTCCAGGAACGAGATGCTCCGCAGCACGGCGGCGTTGGCGGGATCGCGCCGGAGTGCGGCCTGGTACTCCACCCGGGCCCGGGCCAGGTCGTTCCGCACGTTGGCGTAGTAGGCGCCGAGGGCCTGGTGGGCCAGCGGGTGGGTGGAGTCGAGCGCCAGCGCGCGGCGCGCCGCCTCCAGCGCGGCGCTCGCCACCGTGGGGTCGGGCGTACTGTTGGAGTAGAGCAGGCTGTGGGCCCGGGACAGCTGGGCCCACGCCGTGACGAGGTTCGAGTCCAGCGCGAGCGCTTCCTTGTAGAAGCCGATGGCCTGCCGCAGCCCCGACGGGGAGTTGCTCGCCTTGGTGACGAACAGCTCCTCGCCCCGCAGGAAGGCGTCGTACGCCGGCAGGTTGCCCGTCGGCTTCGCGGCGATGGTGCGGCTCACGCTGTCGGCCAGCGCCACGTCGAGCGCCCCCGCCACCTGCCCCGCGATGTCGGCCTGCACCTGGAAGACGTTGGTGAGCGCCGCATCGAAGGCCTGCTGCCACTTCGTGGTGGGCGTCCCGCCCGCCACCGCCACCAGCTCCGGGCTCACCCGCACCTGCAGCGACCCGTCCGCATTCGTGGCCCACCGCACCGTGGCCACCAGCAGGTGCGTGGCGCCGAGTTCCCGCGCCACCTCGGCGAGCGGCTTGTCGGTGTGCTTGTAGGCGCGCGAGCTGCCGCCCGCGATGACGGTGAGCCCCGGCAGCGCCGAGAGCTTGCCCCGCACCTCGTCGGTGATGCCGTCGGCGAAGTACTCCTGGGTGCTGTCGCCCTGGTTCTCGAAGGGCAGCACGGCGATCACCTTGGACGCGGCCGCGTCCCCCGCGTGCCCGTTCTTCCGCCAGGCGAAGAGCACCCCGGCCCCGATCAGGAAGCCCACCAGCAGCAGCGCCAGCCCCGTGGGCACCCGGCGCTTCGCCGTGGATCCCGGCACGCTGGGCGGGGCGCTCGCCGCGCTGGGGCGCACCCCCGTGAGGCTGGCGGTCATGGTGGCGCTCAGCACCTTGGCCAGCGCGCCCGCGGTGGCGTAGCGGTCGGCCACCACGGGCGCCAGCGCCTTGGTGACCGCCTCCCCGACCGTCCGCGGCACCGACGGCCGCGCCACCCGCACGTCCGGCACCTCGCCCCGCAGCCGCTTGCCGATGATGGCCTGCACCGTGGGGCCGGTGAACGGCGCCTCGCCGGCCAGCATCTCGTACAGCACGCAGCCGAGCGAATAGACGTCGGTCCGGGCGTCGAGCTGCCGCTCGCCGCTGGCCTGTTCCGGACTCATGTAGGCGGGCGTGCCGACCGCGAGCCCCGTCTCGGTGAGTGACGCCTCCTCCCCCGCCTGCAGCGCCCGCGCGATGCCGAAGTCGGCGACGAGCGTGGAGCCGTCCTTGGTGAGCAGGATGTTCTCGGGCTTGATGTCGCGGTGCACCACGCCGTGCTCGTGGGCGTACTCGAGCGCGCGCGCCGTCTCGATGGCGATGCGCACCGCATCCTCCACCGGCAGCTGCCGCTCGCGTGTCAGGCGGTCGCGAAGCGACTCGCCCTCGACGTAGGGCATGCTGAACCAGAGGTGGCCGGCGGCCTCCCCCGAGTCGAACACCGTGAGGATGTGGGGATGCTGCAGGCGGGCCGCCAGCTCCACCTCGCGCCGGAACCGCTCGGGGCCCAGCGCGTGCGCCAGCTCGGGGTGGAGCACCTTGAGCGCGACGGGGCGCTTGTGCTTGAGGTCCTGCGCCAGGAACACCGTCGCCATGCCCCCGCGTCCGAGCGGGCGCTCGAGCCGGTAGCCGGGTAAGTGCTGCCTGGAGGGAGACCTGCAGATCGCTCAGGGCCGGGGCCTAGGTGATGGGAATGCCGGAACTTACGGCGCCCGGCCCCGGCTCACCAGAGCGCCCCGGACCCTCACGCGCCGGCGCCAGCCCCGGCCCCTCCGCCCCGACAGCACCCCGCCGGCGCACCCGATGGCGCTGCCGAGCGGAGCGTGGCCGGGGGAGTTCCCGGCAGGTTCATTGGCACTTCACGCCGCCCCCTGTACCCTGCCATCTTGCGCGCATCAGGACCGCCGCCGATCTCCGTCCGCCCCGCCCCCGGGTGGCCGGGGGCGCGCGGTGTCTCCGGCCCGGGGAGGCTCCATGCCTGCCAAGTCGCCTCGCCGCCCTGCCCCCTCCCGCCCCACCCCGGCGGCCCTCGAGCGCGCCAACCGCCGGCTCCAGCTTCTCGCCGAAGCCAACCAGACCCTGATCCGCGCCACGGACGAACCGGCCCTCCTGGCCGAGCTCTGCCGCCTCGCCGTGGATGTGGGCGGCTACCGCATGGCCTGGGTGGGCCTCGCCGAGCCGGGCCCCGAGTATCGCCTCCGTCCCCTCGCCCACGCCGGCCTGGAGCAGGGCTACCTCGAGGAGGGCCCGCTCAGCTGGGGCGAGGACACCGACCCCGCCGCCACCGCCATCCGCACCGGCCGCGCCGCGATCGTCCGCGACATCGGCACCGATCCCGCCTTCACCGGCCGCCGCCGCGCGGCGCTCACGCGGGGGTACCTCTCCGTCATCGCGCTGCCGCTGCTGGAGGACGGCCGGGCCGTCGGCGTCCTCAAGATCTTCTCCGCCGCCAGGGACGCGTTCGATGCCGGCGAGACCCAGCTCCTGGGTGAGCTCGCCGAGGACGTGGCCTTCGGCCTGCGCACCCTCCGCACCCGCGCCGAGCGCGATGCCGCCGCCCGCGCCGTGGCCGCCGACATGGCCGCGCGGCAGGCCGTCGAGGAGCGGATTACCGTGTTGAGCCGCGCCCTCGACCAGTGCGTCGAGGGCGTGTTCCTGATGGCGGACGACCGCCCCCAGTTCATCTACGTCAACGAGAGCGCCGCCGCGGCCCTGGGCTGGAGCCGCGAGGAGCTGACGGGCGGCATGTCGGTGCTCGACATCGACCCGGCCATGGACGAGGCCGCCTGGGTCGCCCTCGTGGCCGCGCAGCGGGCCACGGCGCAACTCCGGGTGGAGTCGGTCCACGTGGCCCGCGACGGCCGCCGCATCCCCATCGAGGTCACCGGCAGCCGCTTCGAGTACGGGGGGCGCATCTACAACCTGGCCGTCACCCGCGACATCTCCGAGCGGCAGGCGGCCGAGGCGGGCCTCCGCGCCAGCGAGAAAGCCTATCGCACCCTGGCCGAGCACGTCCCCGACCTCATCGTCCGCTGGGACGCGGAGCTGCGCCGGGTCTATGCCAACCCGGCCTTCCTGAGTGCCCTGGGCGTGGAGACGGCGAACGCAACCGGCGGGTTCGGTAGCGGCTACCGCCCGGACCTGGTGGCGGTCAACGCCGCCACCATCCAGGAGATCCAGGGGCTGGTGCGTGACGTCCTCGCCCGCGGACGCCCGCGGAGCAGGATGTCCCCTTCCGGACCACCGCCGGGCCCCGGGTGCTCTCGCTCCAGGTGGTCCCGGAGCGGGACGCCGGGGGCCGCCTGGGCAGCGTCCTCGGCATCGCCCGCGACATCACCGAGCTCAAGGACGCGGAGCGCTCCCTCCGCACCCTCGTGGATCACTCCCCGGACATCATCCTCCGCTTCGACCGCACCGGGCGGTATCTCTACGCCAACAAGGCGTTCGAGCGCGTCGCCGGCCGGAGCATCGAGGCCCACCTCGGCCGCCAGTTCGGGACCGTCACCGGGTACCTGGCCGCGGAGCCGTGGATCACGCTCCGGGCCCAGCTCGACACGGTGCTGGCCTCGGGCCGGTCCCTCGAGATCGAGGTCCAGCTCCCCTCCGCCCGGGGCCCCCTCGACCTCAACGTCCGCCTCGTCCCCGAGCCCGCCGAGGACGGCACCATCCCGAGCGTCCTGGTGGTGGCCCGCGACATCTCCGCCCAGAAGCAGGCCGAAGCCGCCCTGGCCGAGAGCGAGGAGCTGCTGCGCCAGGCGCAGAAGATGGAGGCCGTGGGCCGCCTCGCCGGCGGCATCGCGCACGACTTCAACAACATCCTCGCCGTCATCGAGATGCAGTCGAGCCTGCTCCTCGAGGAGGGCCCCGCCGATCCCGAGCTGCGCGAGGGCCTCGAGGAGATGCTCGGCGCCGCCCGGCGGGCCGCCAACCTCACCCGCCAGCTGCTCACCTTCAGCCGCCGCCAGGTGATGCAGCCCGCCACCCTCGACCTCGCGGAGACGCTGGCCGGCATGACGCGCTTCCTCGAGCGCATCCTCGGTGAGGACGTGGCGCTCGTCACCCGGTTCGCCCCCGCCCTGCCCCACCTCGAGGCGGACCGGGGCATGATGGAACAGGTGCTGATGAACCTCGCCGTCAACGCCCGCGACGCGATGCCGGGGGGCGGCACCCTGACCGTGGCGCTCGACCCGGTGGCCATCACCCCCGAGCGCGCCGCGGCGCACCCCGGCGCGGCGCCCGGGCCGCACCTCTGCCTCACCGTCAGCGACACCGGCTGCGGCATCCCCGCGGAGGCGCTGCCGCGGATCTTCGACCCGTTCTATACCACCAAGGAAGTCGGCAAGGGCACCGGCCTCGGGCTCGCCACGGTGTTCGGGATCGCGGAGCTGCACCACGGGTGGGTGGAGGTGGAGAGCACCGTGGGCGCGGGCGCCACCTTCCGGGTGGTGCTGCCCGCGCTCCCCGGTTAGGCGCCGCGCGGGCGCGGTTCCCGTCGGCTTCATTGCTTCTTCACGCCGGCGGCCCTACACTCGGGACAGCCGCCGCCCGGCCAGGGACGTGCGGGTGACCGACATCCGTCCTCCCTTCCTCGTGGCGTTCCTCGCGTCAGGCGCCCCGCAGTCCTGACCCGAGGGCACGGCGGCCGTCCCGGATTCCCGGGGGCCACATGCCACATCGGCGCCGCAAGGCCGCACCGCGTCCCTCGCGCGCGGCGGAGTCGGAGTTCGAGCGAACCAACCGCCGGCTCCGCATGCTGAGCGACTCCAACCAGGCGCTCATCCGGGCCACCGACGAGCAGCGCCTGCTCGACGAGGTCTGCCGCATCGCCGTGGAGGTGGGCGGCTATCGCATGGCGTGGGTGGGCTTCGCCGAGCAGGACGCGGCGCGCCGCCTCCGGCCCGTGGCGCACGCCGGGTTCGAGGAGGGCTACCTCTCCGAGGGCAACCTCAGCTGGCACATGGCGGGCCCCGCCGCCACCGCCATCGCCTCCGGCCAGCCGTGCATCGTCCGCGGTCCCTCGATCGCCTTCGGGACGCGCGGGGCGCTCGGCGCGGCTCCTCTCGGCCCCGCTCCTGGACGGGGCGGCGGCGATCGGCGTGCTCAAGATCTACTCCGCCGAGCAGGACCCCTTCGACCCCGACGAGGTGGCGATCCTCACCGAGCTGGCGGGGGACGTGGCCTTCGGCCTCGGGACGCTCCGCCTCCGGGCCCGGCACGAGCAGTCGGCCCGCACGCTCTGCGACGTGGCCCGCCAGCTCGAGACGCTCCTCGACTCGGTGCCGGACTTCATCAGCCGGTTCGACACCGAGGGCCGCTTCACCTACATCAGTCCCTCCATCGAGCGCACCACCGGCACCTCCGCCGCGGCGATCCTGGGCCACCGGCTCGGCGAGGTCCCCGTCTCGGACGATCCCGCCGAGGTCCGCGCCCTCGAGGAGAGCCTCGGCCGCGTCCTCGCCGGGGGGCCCCCGGAGCGCCACGAGGTCCACTTCGTCACGCCCGCCGGGCGCCGCACCTTCGAGGTGCGGCACTTCCCGGAGCGGGACGCGGACGGACGCGTGGTGAGCGCCCTGGGCATCGCCACCGACCTCACCGAGCGCCGCGCGGCCGAGCGGCAGGTGGCCCTCCTCGGCCACGCGGTCGACGGCGTCGCCGAGGGCGTGTTCCTGATGCGGGACGAGTCGCCGGTGTTCGTCTACGTCAACCAGAGCGGCGCGGACCAGCTGGGCTACACGCGCGAGGAGCTGACGGGAGGCATGTCGGTCCTCGACATCGACCCGAACGTGACGCCCGAGAGCTGGGCCGCCATGATGGTCCACCAGCGGGCCCACCCGCGGCTGCGCATCGAGTCGTGCCACCGGACCCGCAACGGGCGGCTCATCCCCATCGAGGTGACCGGCAGCGCCTTCCACTACGGGGGGCACCTCTACAACCTCGCCATCACCCGCGACATGAGCGAGCGCCAGGAGGCCGAGCGGACGCTGCGCGAGCGCGAGGCCGCCTACCGTACCCTGGCCGAGCACCTGCCGGACATGATCATGCGCTGGGACCGCGACCTGCGCCGCACCTACGTGAACCCCGCGTTCGCCGCCGCCGTCGGCGCCCGCCCGGAGACCCTGATCGGCACCGTCCTCGGCGAGGGCTACCGGGACGACCTCACCGCGCCCAACGCCCACTTCGTCCGCGACCTGGCGGAGATGGTGCGGAGCGTCTTCCGCACCGGGAACGCCATCACCCGCGAGACCACCTGGGTGGACACCGCCAGCCGTCGCACCTACATCAGCCAGGTGGTGCCGGAGTTCGGCGCCCCCGGCGAGGTGGTGAGCGTCCTCGGCATCGCGCGCGACATCACCAGCCTCAAGGACACCGAGCGCCAGCTCCGGAGCCTGGCCGAGCACTCCCCCGACATCATCCTCCGCTTCGACCGCGAGGGCCGCTACCTCTACGCCAACGGCGCCCTCGAGCGCCTCACCGGCGTCCCGGTGGCCGCGCACCTCGGCCGGCCGTTCGGCAGCATCACGGGGCGCCCCGACGAGGCGCCGTGGGCGCCGATGCGGGGGAAGGTGGCGGAACTCTTCCGCACGGGCGTGCCCGCCGAGATGGAGCTCGAGCTGCCCCTCGCGGACGGGCCGCGCGCCTTCAACGTCCGGCTGGTCCCCGAGGCCGGCGATGACGGCGCCATCGCGAGCGTGCTCGCCGTGGTGCGCGACGTGACCGCGCAGAAGCAGGCCGAGGCCGCGCTCCGCGCCAGCGAGCAGCGCTTCCGTCAGGTGACCGAGAACATCGGCGAGGTCTTCTGGCTCACCGATGCGGCCAAGACCGAGATGATCTACGCGAGCCCAGCCTACGAGCGGGTCTTCGGCCAGCCCCGCGCGGCGCTCGAGGCGGACCCGCGCGCCTGGCTGGCGCTTGGTCCACCCCGAGGACCGCCCGCGCGTCGCCGAGGCGATGGCGCTGCAGGCGGACGGGCACTACGACCTCGAGTACCGCATCGTCCGGCCCGACGGCACCCGCTGGATCCACGACCGCGCCGTCCCGATCACCGACGAGGCGGGCCGCGTCTACCGCCTCGCCGGCGTGGCGGAGGACGTCACGGTGCGGCGGGAGCTCGAGGACCAGCTGCGGCAGTCGCAGAAGATGGAGGCGGTGGGGCGGCTGGCCGGCGGCATCGCGCACGACTTCAACAACATGCTCGCCGTCATCGAGATGCAGTCCACCCTGCTGCTCGAGGATGCGCCGCCCGGCTCCGAGACGCACGAGGGCCTGCGCGAGGTCCTCGGCGCCGCGCGGCGCGCCGGCAACCTCACCCGCCAGCTGCTGACCTTCAGCCGCCGCCAGGTGTCGCAGCCGGTGGACCTCGACATCAGCGGGGCAATCGCCAGCATGACGCGCCTGCTCCGCCGCGTGCTCGGCGAGGACGTGGCGCTCGAGACGCGCTTCGCCCCCGCCCTGCCGCTCATCCACGCCGATCCGGGCATGATGGAGCAGGTGCTCATGAACCTCGCCATCAACGCCCGCGACGCGATGCCCCGGGGCGGGCGGCTCACCATTGCCCTCGAACCGGTCAGCGTGAGCGGCCAGCGCGCCGCGCTCCACCCCGGTGCGACGGCGGGACGCTATGTCTGCCTCAGCGTCAGCGACACGGGCTGCGGCATCCCGGGCACCTGCCGGGTCTTCGCCGTTCTTCCCAAGGAGGTGGGCGGGCCGGCTCGGGCTGGCCGGTCTTGGGGGGCGGGCTGGATCGGGTCGAGCCGTCGAGGTCGGCCACCTTCAGTCTTCTGGGCTCCCGGGTGCGCGCCCGGCGGCGGCGGGATGGTGACGGGCGGGGGGATCCTGCTGGTGGGGCGCGGGCGCTGCTCGGGGCGCTCCGTGCTCGGGGCCGCCTCGCCTGGGGGGGGCGCTGGGCGGTGTGGGGACGGGAACCTGCTGCTCACCGGTGATGCCCGGCGGGTCTCGGGCCGCCGGGCCGGGCCGGGTGCTCTGGTACAGCCCCCGTGGTGCCAGAGCTGCAGCTGACGGGCGGGCTCCTCCAAAACTCGCGCGGTGCAGGGGGAGTGGCGGCGCGGACCTGGGGCGGCGCCTCGGCGCGTCAGCATTCCCCTGCCAGCGCCCCTCCGTGGCCGACTCCTCCCAGCCGGCCACCCACACCCCCACGAGCAAGCCCAGCCCCGCGCAGGAGGGCGACCCGCCCAGCGCGCGGCCGGGTGTATCCGGCCGCTACCGGGGGGGCCCTTCGCAACGGGGCGCTCTCGGTCCCGAGCTGAAACGCCGATACTGGACCCTGAATCCCTGCCCGTTTACGGCCGTAGTAGACGCAACCCCATGCCAACCCCGGCGCAGCGCGCAGCATCCAAGCGTTGTCTGGTTCATTCCCGAGCACCCTCCCGGAGACCTCCCCGGTGGCCCGTTTCCCGCTCCTGCTCGCCCTGGTCGCGTTCGCCACCCCTCTGGCCGCGCAGGTGCGGTCCGCCGCCGTGTCGCTCCCCGATGCCAAGGCCTTCCACGCCGGCCGCCGCGCCGACGCCAGCCAGATCCACGTGGACGGCCGCCTCGACGACGCCGCCTGGTCCACCGCCACCTGGCGGAGCGACTTCCGGCAGAAGGACCCGGTGGAGAACGGCGCCCCCTCGGTGGCCACCGAGGTCGCGTTCCTGTACGACGAGGATGCCCTCTACGTCGCCGCGCGCCTCCACGGCGGCGGCACCCCGCCGCCCGCCAGCGTCACCCGCCGCGACCAGCTCGGCAACGCCGAGCACCTGGTCATCGCGCTCGACACGTACCACGACCGCCGCACCAGCTACAGCTTCGTCATCTCCTCCGGCGGCGTCCGCAGCGACTACTACCACCCGAGCGACGCCGAGTACGACCGCGACTATACCTGGGACCCCGTCTGGCAGGCGCGCGCCGTCCTGACCGGCGACGGCTGGACCGCCGAGGCCCGCATCCCCTTCTCGCAGCTCCGCTTCTCGGCGGCGGGCGCGCAGGAGTGGGGCATCCAGATCAACCGCTGGCGGCCGCAGGAGAACGAGGACATCTACTGGGTGGTGGTCCCGCGGAACGCCAACGGCTGGGCCTCGCGCTTCGGCACGCTGGAGGGGATCGAGGGCGTGCGCCCCTCGCGCCGCGTGGAGCTGCTGCCCTACATCGCGGCCAACGGCACCTTCGAGGACGCCACCCCCGGTGACCCCTTCCGGGACGGTTCCGACCTCACCGCCCGCGCCGGCGCCGACTTCAAGATGGGGCTCGGCCCCAACCTCACCCTCGACGCGACGGTGAACCCCGACTTCGGCCAGGTGGAGGCGGACCCCGCCGAGGTGAACCTCTCCGCCTTCGAGACCTTCTTCAGCGAGCGCCGCCCCTTCTTCACCGAGGGCGCGCAGCTGCTGCGGGGCAGCGGGCCCAACTACTTCTACTCCCGCCGCATCGGCCAGGCGCCGCGCGGCCCCGCGGCCGGCGACTTCGTGGACCGCCCCCGGAACGCCACCATCCTCGGCGCCGCCAAGGTCACCGGGCGGCTCAAGAGCGGCACCTCGATCGGCGTGCTCACCGCCTTCACCGACAAGGAAGAGGCCCGCACCTACGACGTGGCCGCCGACCAGTTCCGCCGCCGCGAGATCGAGCCGTTCACCGCGTACGCGGTGTCCCGCGTGCAGCAGGAGTTCGGCGCCAGCCAGTCCACCGTCGGCCTCACGCTCACCGGCATGCACCGGAGCCTCGGCGACTCCACCCTCGCCGCGCTCCTGCCCGGCACCGCCGTGAGCGGCGGCGGCGACTGGAACCTCCGCTTCAAGGGCGGCGCCTACGAGCTCGGCGGCCACGTCGGCTTCAGCCACGTCCAGGGCGACGCGGCGGCGATCCTGCGCGTGCAGCGGCACCCCGCCCACTTCATGCAGCGCCCCGACGCCACCGAGTTCGACCTCGACTCCACCCGCACCGCCCTCACCGGCTGGTCGGCGTCGGTCAACGCGGAGAAGAACGCCGGCACCCACTGGCTCTGGGCGCTCGGCGCCAGCGCCGAGTCGCCGTTCTTCGACATCAACGACGTGGGCCGCCTGCAGAGCGCCAACGACCTCGACACCTACGGCCAGCTGCGCTACCGCGTCACCACGCCGGGCCGCCTCTTCCAGCGCTGGAGCTCCAACGCCTACCTGGGCCGCAGCTGGAACTTCGGCGGGGTCACCACCGCCACCAGCACCTCGCTCGGCAACAGCTTCACCTTCCGGAACTTCTGGAGCCTCTTCCTCGGCGTGTTCGGCGAGCTCCGCGCCCAGAGCGACGACATGACCCGGGGCGGCCCCCTCATGGGCCGCCCCGGCCTCGTCGGCGGTGACGTCGAGATCAACAGCAATGAGGGCCAGGCCACCCGCGTCTCCGCCGCCTTCAGCTGGTGGGACGACGACGCCGACGGCTGGGGCCGGACCCTGGGCACGGACCTGAGCATCCGCCCCACGCCGAGCATCGAGGTGACGCTGAGTCCGGAGTGGAACCGCTCCGTGGAGAGCCGCCAGTACGTGGGCCGCGAGGACAACGGCCCCGCCGCCACCTACGGCAGCCGCTACCTCTTCGCGCGGGTGGACCGGACCACCTGGTCGGCGAGCCTCCGCGTCAACTACGCGTTCAGCCCCGACCTGAGCCTCGAGCTGTACGGGGAGCCCTTCGCCGCGAGCGGGCACTACTTCGGCTACGGCGACCTCACCCAGCCCCGGAGCTTCGCCATCCGCCGCTTCGGCACCGCCGGCACCAGCGTCACGAAGAACCCCGACGGCTCCCGCACCATCTCCGCCGACGGCCAGACCTTCACCGTGGGCCCCGACGACTTCAGCGTCCTCTCCTTCCGCAGCAACCTGGTGCTCCGCTGGGAGTGGCACCCGGGCAGCACCCTGTTCCTGGTGTGGCAGCAGGATCGCTCCGGCCAGAACCCGGACCGCCACGCCACCTTCGGCAGCCTCTACGACACCTTCCGCGCCGACGGCTCCAACTTCGTGGCGCTCAAGATGACGTACTGGCTCGCGGCGCGGTGATCCTGGAGCGGCGGGCGGCGCGCGGCGCGAGCCACTCGTCGGGGGGCTCCGCCGCTACGGAAGGTCAAGCGAAGCGGGGGGGGGGGGCTCACCTGAGGTGAGCCCACGTGCTCCCTGGCGACTCCCTCCGCCTCCGCGGCGCACCGCACCCCACGACACTCACCCCACCGCCGCCGCGACGTCCGCCACGAGGGCCCGCGCCATCGCGCGGTCGCTCATCTTGACCCAGCAGCGCACCCGCCCGTTGTCGGCCGACGGGATCAGCTTGAGCGCGCCGAGCCGCCCCTCCACCAGCTCCACGAACGACCACGGCCCGAACCCGCCGAACCGCACGGCCCGGAGCTCCCCGTACGGCACCGTGACTTCCTCCGCCGGCAGCGGCACCTCGCGCTCGGTGACCCCGGTGATGCCTACCTCCTCCAGCGTGGCGAGGCCCTGCCACTCGAGCCGCAGGCCCTCGTCCTCCACGTAAAGGAAGCCGTGGAAGCGGAACGAGGTGGTGGACACCTCGGTGAAGAACACCTCGTCCTTGCCCGGCACCTTGAGCCGGATCGGCAGGCCCGTCATCAGCGCTCCTCAAAGGTGAGCGATTCCGAATTGACGCAGAACCGGAGCCCCGTGGGCCGCGGCCCGTCGGGGAAGACATGGCCGAGGTGGCCATCGCACCGCGCGCAGAGGATCTCGAGCCGCCGCATGCCGTGGCTCGTGTCCTCCACCGTCACCACGTTCTCGCGCGCCACCGGCTGGAAGAACGACGGCCAGCCGGTCCCCGAGTCGAACTTGGCGTTGGACGCAAAGAGCGGCAGCCCGCAGCAGACGCAGCGGTAGACCCCGGTCTTCTTGTTGTCGAGCAGCGTGCCGCAGAACGGCCGCTCCGTGCCCTTGCCGCGCGCCACCTGGTACTGCGCCGGGGTGAGCTGGGCCTGCCACTCCCGGTCGGTCTTCTCCACGCGGGGCAGCTCCACGGGGACGAGCTCGCCGGCGGCATTGAAGTCGTGCAGTCGCATCGGGCCTCCTGGTCGTGACGCCAAGTATAGTCGCCCGCCCCAGGGGGCCCCCACCACGCCCGTCAGGTGTCGCTCCACAGGGCATCGCGGATCCCCACCGCCACCGCCCGGCGCGTCGGCACCCACGTGGCCGCCAGCACCACCCCCACCACGAACGCCGAGACCAGCACCGCCAGCCCCACCGAGTACGCCACCGACACGGGGAAGTACCGCGCAAACACCACCGCCACCACCACCGTGAGGGGCAGTGCCACCACCGCACCGATCCCGAGCTGCCGCGCCCCCTGCCCGAGCAGGAGCCACAGGATGGCGCGGTCGGTGGCGCCGAGCGCCCGGCGCACGCCGAGCTCGCGGGTGCGCCGCCCGATGCTCCAGGCCATGAGCCCGTACGTCCCGCTCACCGCCAGCAGCAGCGCGAAGGCAAACGCCCCGCCAAAGAGCACCATCACCGATTCCGCCATCGCCGTGCTCTTGGCCAGGATCTCGGCGAAGCTCTGCACGTAGGACGCGCTGAGCGTCGGGTCCACCTGCTGCAGCACCGTGTGGAACGCCGAGCGCGCCGCCGGCTCGCTGCCCCGGTGGCGGAAGAGGATCGCCGCGTCGGCCACGTCCACCTGCGCCAGCGGCACGTACACCGCCACGGCGCTCCGGTCCCGGCTCAGCGGATTGCCGTACTGGAGGTCCCCCACCACCCCCACCACGAGTCGCCCGGGCTGGTCCTCGCCGAGGCCCGCCAGCTTCACCTGGCGCCCGAGCGGCGACTGCCCGGGCCACTCCCGGGCCGCGAAGGCGCGGCTCACCAGGGCCACCGGCTCGGCGCCGGCCCCGTCGGCCGTGCCGAAGAAGCGCCCCTCCACCAGCGGCGCGCCGAGCGGGGTCAGCGGGCCGGTGATCGCCACCACGTAGCTGCGCGGGTCCCGCGCGGCGCCGGTGGCGCCGGGCAGCTGGTAGCGGCCGCGGTCGCCGGTGTTGTCGGCCAGGGTGCGGCGGAGCACCACGCCGTCGAGCTCCGGGCGCGCCGCGAGGCCCGCCTGCAGCGCGTCGAAGGCGCGGGCCCGCGCCGCCTGGTCGGGGTAGCGTTCCTCCGGCAGCCCCACGGAACTCTGCAGCAGCCGCGTGGTGTCGTACCCCATGTCCAGGTGGATCACCCGCCACGCCACCACCGCGCTCAGCGCGCCGCAGAAGAGGAGCAGCGACACCGTGGCCACCTGCGCCGTCACCAGCAGCCGCGCCACCCGCCCCTGCCGCCGCCCGCCGCCCCGGTTCCCGTGCTCCTGCAGCACCGCGTTGATCTCCGTGTTCACCGCGCGCCGGCTGGCCACGAGGCCGAGCACCACCACCGCCAGCACCACGAACACCCCGCCGCCGAGCACCACCGACTGGTCGAAGCCCCAGCGCCACCAGAAGGCCAGGTTCCCCTCGAGCCGGCTCTGCGCCCACGCATTGACCGCGTCGAGGAGCCAGGTGGCAAACCCCACCGCAACGAGCCCGCCGAGTGAGGCGAGGATGATCACCTCCCACAGGCTCTGCATCACCAGCCGCCCCCGCGGCGCGCCGAGCGCCAGCCGCACCGCCGTCTCGCGCGCCCGCTCCTCCGCCCGGGCCACCAGCAGCGTGGCCACGTTGATGCAGGCCAGCAGCAGGATCAGCGTGGCCAGCCCGTTGAGCACGCCGAGCACCAGCGGCGCCTCGTCGCCGATCTGGGCCAGGGGGTAGCTGATGGCTTTCATCCCGTCAGGCGCGGCGCGGCCCTGCACCTCGGGCCGGGTGGCGCGCACCTGCCGGTACAGCGTCGCCAGTTCCGCCGAGGCCTGGGCCATGCTCCGCCCCGGCGCCAGGCGCGCATACGCCATCACCCAGTCCCGCTCGGGCACCGACTGCGCCAGCACCGCCGGCGCGATCGGCACCCACGCATCGGAGGCCACCGGGAAGCCAAACCCCCTGGGCATGATGCCCACCACCCGCGTCGGCACGCCGGAGAGCCGCACCACGCTGTCGAGCACACGCGGGTCGCCGCCGAACACGGCGCGCCAGGTGGCGTCGCTCAGCACCGCCACCGGCTCGGCGCCCGGCAGCTGGTCCTCCGGCAGGAAGGTGCGCCCCATCGCGGCGCTGGTACGCGTCATCCGGAACAGGTTCCACTCGGTGGCGGCCGCGTGGACCGTGCGCGTCGCCTCACCGGCGCCCACCACCAGTTCCTGCATCGTGTACACGCCGAGGTCCTCCAGCGTCGTCACCTGCGAGCGGAACTCGGCCACGTCCGCGGCATCGATGCTGCCGAGGGTCCGCCCCTCCACCGTGGCCGTCAGGCGCACCACCCGGTCCCCGCCCTCCACGGGGATCGGCTTGAGCATCGCGGTATGAAGGAAGGAGAAGGTGAAGATGCTGAGGCCAAGCCCGCCGGCCAGCACCAGCACCGTGAGCAAGGTGAACCCCGGCGCGCGAAGGAGCAGCCGGAAGGCATAGCGCAGGTCCTGGAACCGGAACATGCGACCTCTCGGGAGGCTGGGTCGGGCCGCCGCCGGCCTGGGCCGGGCGGCCATTGTCATCTGGATCTCCCGCCTACGGGGTCGCCACCCCGGAGGATTCACCATGCAACGCGTCGGGCTTGGCGCCCGGGGGGGCGGACCCTGGAGGCCACCACGAACAGGGCGCCACCCGGCTGCCCTTCAGCCGGGTGGCGCCCGCCCCCGTCCCGCCCCCGCCGCCGTCAGGCGCCGGTCAGCTTCATGCGCCCCGTTCGCTCTCCACGGTGGCGTCCCGCCGCTGCAGCTCCGCCAGCGATCCCCGGATCCGGTCCGACAGCCGCCGCTCGTCGCGCAGCGCGGAGAGCGTGGCCTCCGCGTGCTTCACCTCGACGCCGAGCGCGCTGGCCTGCTCCAGGAAGTGGTCCACCTGCGCCTTCTGCGCCAGCAGCACCTCGAGGCCGGCGCGCACGTCGGACAGCAGCGTGTCCGCCTGCGCCAGCCGCTCCTCGGCGCGGCCGAGCTGGCGGCGCCGCTCGCCGAGGGTGCGGAGGAGGCCCTCGCCGTCGTGCATCCGCGCCATCAGCGTCTCGAGCTGGCTCCGCGCCTGGCTCAGGCGGGGTTCCGCCTCCACGATGACGCGCGCATCCGCCTGGGTCCGTTCCGCCATGGTGTAGAGGTTCCGGATCTCGGCCTGCAGGGTGGAGATGGCGGCCTGCCGTGCCTCCGCCTGCTCCAGCGCATGCGCCACCTGCTGCTCGGCGCCACGCCACTCGCTGAGCCTCGTCTCGAAGGCCGCCAGGCGGTCCTGCACGCCGGAGAGCATGGTCACCTGCCCGTCGAGCCCCTTGGCCAGCGCATCCACCTCGCCCGCGCGCTCGCCGGCGCGCGCCAGCGCACCCTCGAGCTCGCGCACCCGGTCCTGCAGCTGGTCGGCCGCCTGCGCGGCGTCCTGGCGGAGCTGCGTGGCGCGATCCAGGTGCTCGCTGGCGCGCCGCACCGCGCTGGCACGCTGCTCCACCTGCCGGTCCAGCTCTTCCATCCGCTCGCCCAGGGCCTCGACGTGCTTCACGCGGCCCTCCACCGCCGTCACCGTCGCCTGCACCTGGCTCATCCGCTCGTCCATGCCCCGGAGCTCGGCCTGCAGCCCCACCAGCTGGCTGCCGGCGCGCCCCACCTCCTCGAGCCGCGGCATGATGGTGCCGAGCTGGCCTTCCATGATGCCGAGCCGCTCGCCCAGGCCGCGGCTGCGCTCCTCGATGCCGGCGCCGAGCGTGGCCGCCTCACCGAGGCGCCGCTGCACCTCCTCCACCACGGCGCGGCGCGCCTCGATGCTCGAGGCCTGCGCGGTGACCTGGTCGAGCTCCTGCCGCAGCGCGTCCACCACGGCGCGCATCCGGTCCAGCGCCGCGACGTCCTCGCGCAGCGTCCCGAGGGCGCGGGTCGTGTCCTTGAGCCATCCGCTGGTGGCGTCCACGCTCCCCTGCGCCTGGCGCAGTTCCTCGCGCGAGACGCGGAGCTGCTCCAGCGCGTCGGCGATGGCCTCGCCGGTGGCGGTGAGGCCGCCCAGGTCGCGCACGGTGGCGTCGAGCAGCGGGCGCGCCTCCTCCACCCGGAGGGTGCGCTGCGTCAGCAGCTCCACGCCGGCCTCCAGCCGCTCCAGCGCGACCCCGGTGGCGCGGGCGCGGTCGGCCGCCTCGGTGACGCCCTCGAGGCCGCGCGCCAGCTCCGTCAGCTGCACGCCGAGCCCCTCGCTCCGCGCGGCCGCCTGCGCCAGCGCGGCCGCCTCGGTGGAGAGGGTGCTGAGCTTGGTCTCCGTCTCCGCCATGATGCGGCGCAGCTCCGCCACCTGCTTGGTGACGGCCTCGACCCCGCGCTGCTCCAGCGCCAGCCGCTCGCCGCCCTGGTCCAGCGCCGTGCGGAACTCCCCGAGCGAGCGCTCCAGCGCCCCCTGCCCGCCCTCCACCCGCTCCAGCCGCTCCGCCAGCTCCTGCCCGCGGTCGTGCAGCAGCGCGTGCTGGCCCTCGAGCGCCTGCGAGCGCGCCTGCAGGTCCGTCAGGCTCTTCGCCAGCTGCGCGTGGCGCTCCAGCCCCTGGTCGGCGCGGAGCGAGAGCGCGGCGAGCTGGTCCAGCTTGGCCGTGGCGCGGTCGATGGCCTCCCGCTGGCCCTCGAGCAGCATCACCTTCTGCGCCAGCTGGTCGGCGATGGCCTTGGCCGTGGCCAGCTCGCGCCGCGTCTGCACCATCCCCTCGGTCACCGGTGCCAGGTCGGCGAGCAGCTGCTCCAGGCCGCTCAGCCGGTGGCCGCTCTCGGTGACCGCCTGCACCAGCCGCTCCGCGTCGAGGTCCATGGCGGAGAGCCGCGTGATGGCGGCCTTGTAGCCGGCCATCGCCACGTCGTGCTCGTCGCGCATCCGCGCGTACAGGCCGCGGAAGCCGTCCACCTGCGCACCCAGCGCGTCCATGTCGCTCACCAGCTGCCGGAACGGCCCGGTGACGCTCGTGATCTCGCCGATGCTCTCCCGCAGCTCGGCGGCGCCGTTCATCGCCTCGAGCAGCGCCTCCACCTCGGCGCGCGCGCGGGCCACCCGCTCGTCGGCCTCCGCGGCGCGGCGCTCGGCGTCCGCCACCGCGCCCGTGAGCCGCGCCACCTCGCGCTCCGCCCGCGCAAACTTCTCGGCATGCCCCTCCAGCTGCCCCACCTGGCGCTCCAGCCCCTCCACCCGCTCGCCGAGCGTGGCCAGCCGCTGCAGCTGCGCGATGGCGCGATCGCCGTGCTGCAGCAGCGGGCCGAGCGTGGCGTGCTGCGTCTCGAGCCGCGTGGCGAGCGCCTGCAGCTCCGACACTTCGTCGTCTGCGGCGCGGCGGAGGCTCTTCAGGAACGTGGACATGGGACTCCTGGCGGCGGGAGGAAGGGACGACCGGCTCACTCATCGTAGGCGTCCCCTCCCGGCCCTGCCCGTGTCCGGAATCACACGGGGGTGATGCGGCCGCGCCGCAGCACCCCCTCCTGTTCCACGTTGACGTGAAAAAACCACGGGCCGGGTCCCGCCATTGGCGGAACCCGGCCCGGGACACGGCAGCCTCGTCCTAGCGGCGGTCCATCCCGCGATTGGCGAACCGGTCGCTCATCCGCTGCTCCCACTCCGCCACCTCGCGCTCGGCGTCGTTGCGGGCGCGGCCGTAGCGCTGCTGCACCCGGCCCACCAGCTGGTCGCGCTCACCGCGGATCTGCTCGACGTCGTCGTCGGTGAGCTTGCCCCACTGCTCGCGCACGTTGCCGCGCAGTTCCTTCCATGCGCCCTTGATCTCGTCCCAAGCCATCAGGTCCTCCCGGTCCACTCGACCATTCAGGGGAATCCAGTCGGTGGTGTCGTGTGCCCGGGCGGTGCCTCGCCCGGGGCCGTCCTTCATGACGCCCCGCCATGGATCGGCGGCCACACCGTCCGGCGCAATGCCGTCCACCAGGCGCAAAAAGGGCCACACCCGCCTCGGATGCGGCCCATCACCCGCTTCGCCCGCTCAGAAACGCTGCACCAGCCCCATCCCGAACACTCGCCCCTGCGCCGCGTCGGTGACGCCGAACCCGGCATGCAGGTCCACGCTGGTGCTGGCGTCGAGGCCCACGGTGACCCCGCCGTGCAGGTAGCGCGCATCCGGCGCCAGGGCGCCGAGCGGCGCCACCACGTGGTGCTCACCCCAGAGCCACACCCGCCGCGACGCCTGCCAGCCGAGCCAGGCGGTGCCGGTGAGCTGCTCGCGCCGCCCCCCGCCGGCGACGGCCAGGTGGTGCCAGCTGAGGTTCCCCTGCACCGCCACCCGCGCCGACAGCCGCTGCTCGGCCAGCAGCCGCGCAAACGGCTGCACCCGCTCCGCCGTGAAGCCGCGCATCCCGCTCGGCAGCGTGGAGCCGACGGACGCGGAGAGGGTGGGCCGCCCCGGCCGCGGCGGCAGGACGAGCGCCTTCAGGTTCACCGCCGCATCCACCAGCCCCTGCGTGGTGAGCCCCGCCACCTGCTTGCTGCAGTAACTGTTGGGCGACAGCCGCAGCTCGAGCCGCGGCGCCAGCCCCACCCGGAGCGACATCTCGCCCACGTCGGTCCGGTGCGCGGTCCGGTCATCCCAGTGCGAGCCCCCGGTGAGCAGCAGCACCCGCCCCGGCGCCACCACCCCCACCGGCTCCAGGAACCCGATCCGCCCCCGGAGCGGCGCGGCTTGCTGGGCCGCCAGCGACGTGGAACCGACGGCGAGCATCAGCAGGCACGGCAGGGTGGCGCGGCGCATGGGAACCTCGGGGGTCGGAGCCGGGACGCTTCCGTTCCCTATCGGCCACCGGTCGCGGTGCCACCCCCCGAATTCCCCGAATCCTTCTTTCTCCCGCCCTCATCGTTCCCTCATCCGCCGCCCGGTGTACCTTTTCCCGTCCCCACCCCACCGCGGATGACCGACGACCGCCGCCCCAGCCCCGCCGACGTGCCGCTCCACACCTACCAGCTCCCCGGCGGCTGGACGGTGCTGGCCGGGAAGACCGACCGCGCCAACGAGTACCTGAGCCTCAAGCTCGCCGCCCCGCGCGACCTCTGGTTCCACATCCGCGGCATGCCCGGCAGCCACGTGGTGCTCCGCGTGCCGGCCGGCGCCACGGTGGACCGCCCCACGAAGGAGCTCGCCGCCTCCATCGCCGCCTATCACAGCAAGGCGCGCGGTGCCGGCACCGTGGCCGTCTCCTGCTGCGAGGCGCAGCACGTCGCCAAGCCGAAGGGCGCGCCGGCGGGCACCGTCAGCATCAGCAAGGAAACCGTCCTCAAGGTGAAGCCGGCCACCGACGAGGCGATCGCCGCGCTGCGGGCGCCGGCGTGAATCGCCGGCCGAGCCTCCCGGCCGGCGTGCTCACGGCGCTGGCGCTCGTGGCCTTCGCCGGCAACTCGCTCCTCTGCCGCCTGGCGCTCCGGGCCGGCGCCATTGATCCCGGCAGCTTCACGTCGCTCCGGCTCGCGAGCGGCGCCCTGGTGCTGGCGCTGCTGCTCCGCGGGCGCGGGACCGCCACCGCCCCCGCGCCCGCCTGGCGCTCCGCCGCCGCCCTCGCCGGCTACGCCATCCCGTTCTCCTTCGCCTACGTGGCGCTGCCCGCCAGCACCGGCGCGCTCCTCCTCTTCGGCGCCGTGCAGGTCACCATGCTCGCCAGCAGCCTGTGGAGCGGCGAGCGCCATCATCCCCGCCAGTGGCTCGGCGCCCTCATCGCGCTGGGCGGCCTCATCTACCTCCTCCTTCCCGGCCTCGCCGCCCCACCCCTCGGCAGCGCGGCGCTCATGCTCCTCGCCGGCATCGCCTGGGGCGCCTACTCGATCCTCGGCCGCGGCACCACCGACCCGCTCGCCGCCACGGCCACCAACTTCGCGCGCGCCGTGCCGGTCGCGCTGCTCGCCAGCGCCCTGACGCTCGGCGCCTTCACCGCGAGCCTGCCCGGCATCCTCCTCGCCGTCTCCTCCGGCGCCATCGCCTCGGCGCTCGGCTACGTCATCTGGTACGCCGCGCTCCCCCGCATCTCCCGCCTCACCGCCTCACTGGTGCAGCTCGCCGTCCCCGTCCTCACCGCCCTCGCTGGCGTCCTCCTCCTCGGGGAGTCCCTCACCCCGCGCCTCCTGCTCGCCGGCCTCCTCGTCCTCGGCGGCATCGCCCTCGGCGTCCTCGTGCCGCGCGTCCCGGCGGTGTAGGTAGGGCTGGGTTTCGGTGAGACTCACCGCGGAGACGCGGAGACACGGAGGGCCGCAGAGGAACTGCGCTGGGAATGGAGGGACTTTCCCAAGGTGAGTGCAGTGAATTGAGGGTGGTCTGGCAGCACGGATGGGAATCGGCGCCAAACCCGAACCGACACCCACAAAAACATCACGGGCTCACCTTGCGGTGAGCCCACCATCCCCCGGCAGTTCCTCTGCGGCCCTCCGCGCCTCCGCGCCTCTGCGGTGAGAGAATGCGCCACCTCCCCCACCCCAGCACCCCTGCCTACCTCACCACCGCCCGCACCAGCCGCTCGTGGATCTGCCGCTGCGGGATGCGCGGCATGCCGGGCAGGATGTTCCACGCGTTGATCACCAGCACCATGTCCTGGTCCGGGAACGCCGTCGGCAGCTGGCCCCCGAAGCCGGAGCCGCCCCAGAGGAGCCGCGCCGGGTCCGCCGGGTTCCGCCACAGCCACCACTTGAGGCCGTAGCGCGGCCCGTTCGCGTCGCCCACCGTCACCGCCGGCGTCACCGACTGCCGCACCCATTCCTCCGACACGACCCGCGTCCCGTGCCACGCCCCACCCCGGAGCCACAGCTCCCACACCCGCGCCAGGTCCCGCGCCTCGAGGTAGAGCCCGCCCTCCGTGTCGATGAGCCCCGTCGGCGTCCGCTTCCAGTACCACTCCGTGATGCCGAGCGGCCGGAACAGGTGCTCCGCCGCATACTGCTCGATGTCCATCCCGGTGGCACGATGGAAGATGTGCGCCAGCAGCTCGCTCTCGCCGCTCGAGTAGTTGAAGCGCTCGCCCGGTTCCCGCGCCATCGGCCGGTTGATGGTGTACGACACCCAGTCGCCGCTCGCCTCCATGCCGGAGGCGGTGTTGTTGGGGTCGACGTAGGGGAGGTTCTCGTTCCAGTCGAAGCCGCCCGTCATCGTCAGCAGGTGGCGCACCTGCAGGCGGCGCTTCCGGTCGTCGATGTTCTTCACCTGCGTGGTGTCGAAGAACTGCAGCACCGGCGAGTCGATGGACGGGAAGTCCCCGCGCAGGATCGCGGCGCCGATCACGACGCTCGTCACCGTCTTCGTCACCGACTGCAGCGTGTGCAGCGCACCACCCCGGTAGGTGGGGTGCCACCACGGCGCGTAGTAGTTGTAGGGACCGGTCAGGTGGCCGGCGTTGAGGGGGTTCTGCGACTTCGCCGAGTCGCCGTAGATGGTCGCGTAGTCGTGGGTGTACGACTTGTCGTACGCGATCTTGCCGTGCCGGATCACCAGCAGCCGGTCCACGTTGCCATACTGGCCGGCCCGGATCTCGGCGTCGAGGCTGTCGAGCACCGCCACGTTGAGCCCCACGGCGGCTGGCGTGGCGGTGGGCCACGGCGTCGGCGCCTGGGCGGCGAGCGGCGCGGTGAGCAGGAGGACCACGAGCGGCAGCTGACGGGCCATGGGTCTCTCAGGAGAAGTGGTGGGGTCCGCGGGACGTCACCCCCTACGCGGGCGAGCGCGCCCCGGTGCCAGCGAGCCCTCGGGCAGCGCGGCGATGATCGTGGAAATGGTGTAGCCCCCCGGCGGCCGCACCAGCTGGCCCTCGAACAGGTCGAGCACGGGGCCCTCCGCCCGCCGCGCGGTGCGCCACCCGTCGAGCTGCCAGTGGGCGGCGTCGTTCGCGCCGCCCACGATGTGGACGTCGATGCGCCACCGCGCCAGGTCGGCCATCGCCATCCGGGCCACCTCGCGGGGGCTGGCGCCGGGGCGCATCACGCTCACCAGCAGCGTGTCCCCCGGCAGGCACAGGGTGCTGAGCACCGGCCAGTGCGGCGGCGCCACCATGTCCGCGCCCTGCCCCTCGCCCAGGGCGAGCACCAGCGTGATGAGCTGCTGCCCATCCGCCGTCAGCGTCTCGAACTGGCCCGTGGCGAGCGTGGTCATCACGAGCTTCGGTCCCTCGGCGTTGCGCGCCACCCGCCACACGCGGCACTCGCCCCGGAGCATCCCGGGCACGAGGCAGAGCGCGGCGAGCGCGGCCCATCGGAAGTGTGTAGTCATGCCCGATACTGCGCCACTGCCTCACGGAGCACAACCCGCCCGGGACGGCCCGCGCCCCCGCGGGGAGGAACCGTCGTCCGGCAGGCCGTTTCCGTCCCTCCCGGCCGCCGGTTCGTCCCGGCCCAGCCACCACTCGCCCCGCGAGCCGCGCCGGAACCGGGCCGTGGCCGCATCATCCAACCGTGTCCACCCCAGACCTCTCCGACGCCGCTCGCCGGGCCGCGCTGCAGCAGGCGCTCGGCCCCGGCTACGTCCTCGGCGAGGCGCTCGGCGGCGGCGGCATGTCCACCGTCTATCGCGCGCACGAGGTGGCGCTCGACCGCCCGGTCGTGGTGAAGGTCCTCCCACCCGAGCTCGCCGCCAGCGTCTCCGTGGAGCGCTTCCGGCGCGAGATCCTCGTCTCCGCCGCCCTCCAGCATCCCAACATCGTCCCCGTCCTCGGCGCGGGTGAGGCCGCGGGGCTGCCCTACTTCCTCATGCCCTACGTCGCGGGCGAGTCGCTCCGGACGCGGCTCACCCGCGGGCCCCTCGGCATCCGTGAGGCGGTGGGCGTGCTGCGCGACGTGGCGCGCGCGCTGGCGCACGCCCACCGGAACGGCCTGGTCCACCGCGACATCAAGCCGGACAACATCCTCCTGAGCGGCGGTGCCGCCATGGTCGCCGACTTCGGCGTGGCCAAGGCGCTCACCCCGCCGGCGCCTCGCGCCGGAGCACCAGCGGCGCCCACGCCGCCGCCTCGGCGGCCACCGCCTCCGGCATCGCCATCGGCACCCCCGCGTACATGGCGCCCGAGCAGGCCGCCGGTGATCCCGCCACCGACCACCGCGCCGACCTCTACGCCCTCGGCATCGTCGCGTGGGAGCTGCTCACCGGCGGCTCCCCCTACTCGGGCCTCACGCCGCAGCAGGTGATCGCCGCCCAGGTCACCCGCACGCCGCCGGACCTGGCCACGCGCCGCTACGACGTCCCCGCCGCCCTCTCCACCCTGATCGGCGCATTGCTCCAGAAGGAACCGGCCCACCGGCCGAGGAACGCGGACCAGGTGCTGGAACGGCTCGAGGACCCGCTGATCCTGGGCAACGCGCCGGAACGCCACGCCATGCACCCGCCCCTGCGCCTCCCGTTCGCGCTCCGCCTGCTGCTCCGCGCCCCGCTCGTCTCCGCCGTGGCGATCGCCTCCCTGGCGCTTGGCATCGGCGCCAACACCGCGGTCTTCTCGATGGTGGACCAGGTGCTGCTCCGCCCGCTCCCCGTGGCCGCGCCCGACGAGCTCGTGGTGCTCGATGCGCCCGGCCCCCAGCCCGGCAACCAGATGTGCAGCGCCATGGGCCCCTGCAGCGCCGTCTTCACTTACCCGATGTTCGAGGACCTCGCGCGCGAGCACCCGGGCCTGGCCGGCCTGGCCGCCCACCGAGACTTCGGCGCCAACATCGCCGCCCACGGGCAGACGCTGAGTGCGGAAGGGCTGCTCGTGAGCGGCAACTACTTCCCGCTCCTGGGCCTCGCGCCCGCCGCCGGCCGCCTCCTCACCCCCGACGACGCGCGCGTCCCCGGCGCCGGCGCCGTGGCCGTGCTGGCCTGGGACTACTGGCAGTCCGCCTTCGGCGGCGAGGCGGCGGCGGTGGGCCAGTCGCTGCTCGTGAACGGGCAGGCGCTCGAGATCGTCGGCGTGGCCCCGCGCGGCTTCCGCGGGACCTCGCTCGCCGTCCACCCGGCGGTGTTCGTTCCCGTCAGCCTCATGAGTGCGGTGACGCCCGGCTGGTCGGGCTTCACCAGCCGCCAGGATTACTGGCTGTACCTCATGGGCCGCCTCGCGCCCGGCACCACGCGCGCGCAGGCCGCCGTGGCGCTCAATACCACCTACCACCGCCTCCTCGCGGAGGTGGAGGGCCCCGCCCTCCCCCGCATCACCGAGCAGCTGCGGACGCGCTTCCTCGCCAGGGAGCTGCGGCTCGCCCCTGGGGCGCTGGGCCAGAGCACGCCTGTCGGAGGACCTCGGCACCCCGCTGGCGCTCCTCCTCGGCGTGACGGGACTCGTGCTCCTCATCGCCTGCGCCAACATCGCCAACCTGCTGCTCGCGCGCGCCGCCGCGCGCGCGGGGGAGTTCGCCGTCCGCCTCGCCATCGGCGGCAGCCGCACCCACCTGGTGCTCCAGCTCCTCGGCGAGTCCCTCTCCCTCGGCGTGCTCGGCGGCCTGGCCGGGCTCGGCCTCGCCGTGTTCTGCCTGCACGCCATGCAGGCGCTGCTGCCGGGGGCGCTGGGCCAGGCCTTCGAGCCGTCGCTCGACCTCCGCGTCCTCCTCTTCGCCACCGCGCTCGCGATCCTCACCGCGCTCGCCGTGGGGCTGGCGCCCGGCGCTCCACGCCACCCGCCCCAACCTGATCGGCGTCCTGCGCGAGCAGGGCGGCCAGCCGGCCGGCGGCCGCGCCGCGGCGCGCTGGCGCACCGCCCTCGCCACGGGGCAGGTGGCGCTCGCCATGGCGCTCCTCGCGTCGGCCGGCCTCTTCGCCAGGAGCCTCGCCAACGTGCTGCGCGTGGATTTTGGGATGCGGCCGGAGGGTGTCATCACCTTCGCCCTCTCCCCGGAGCTCAACGGCTACGATGGTGTCCGGAGCCAGGCGCTCTTCGCCCGGGTGCGCGAGGAGCTGGCGGGGCTCCCCGGGGTCACCGACGTCGCGTTCGCCATGGTGCCGGTGGTGAGCAACAGCAGCTGGGGCAACGACGTCGGCGTCGAGGGCTACCCCGCCGACCGGGACCTCGACCACAACGCCCGCTACAACGAAGTGGCGCCCGGCTTCTTTGCCACGCTCGGCGTGCCGCTCCTCTCCGGCCGCGAGTTCACCGGCACCGGACGCCCCCGGCGCACCCCCCGCGTGGCGATCGTCAACCAGGCCTTCGCCCGCAAGTTCGGCCTCGGCGATCATCCGGTGGGGAAGCGCCTCGACCGCGGCAACGGCCGCCTCGACTACGAGATCGTGGGCCTGGTGCAGGACGCCGCGTACGAGCGCGTCAAGGACGAGGTGGTCGCCGCGTTCTTCATCCCCGCCCTGCAGGACCCGTCGCTCGGGGCCGTCACCTTCTACGCCCGCACCAGCGGCGACCCCGCTGCCCTCGTGGCCGCCGTCCCCCGCGTGGTGCAGGCCCTCGAGCCCACGCTCCCGGTCGAGCAGTTCCGCACCCTCCCCGAGCAGGTGCGCGAGAACACCTACCTCGACCACTTCCTGGCCATCCTCGCCACCACCTTCGCCCTGCTCGCCACGCTCCTCGCGGCGCTCGGCCTGTACGGCGTCCTGGCCTACACCGTGGCGCAGCGCACCCGCGAGTTCGGCGTGCGCATGGCACTCGGCGCGCGGCCGGCCGAGGTGCGCGGGCTGGTGCTCCGCCAGGTGGGACGGCTGACGCTGGTGGGGACGGCGCTCGGGCTGGTGGGGGCGCTCGCGCTGGGCCGGGTGGCGCAGGCGCTCCTCTACGGGATGACGGGGCCGGACCTCATGGTGCTCCTTGGCGCGGCGCTCGTCCTGGGCGGCGTGGCGCTCCTCGCCGGCTTCATTCCCGCGGTCCGCGCCGCGCGCCTCGACCCCATGCGCGCCCTCCGCGGCGAATGACCCGCCCGGCCAGCCCCCGCCCTGCGCGGCCCGTGGCGCCGCCGGCGCCGTCTGTCCCCCATCAGGCGCGCCGCCCGGGGCGCGTCCCTATGCTCCGCCCATGACGCGCTGCTCCGCCCTCGCCCTGCTGCGCCTGCCGCTCGTGGCGGCGCTCCTCGCCATCCCCGCCTGCGGCGCCACCACCGGCCCCGACTACCCGGCCGGCCCACGGATCCTCTTCATCGGCAACTCCCTCACCTACGAGGACTCCCTCGGCGCCCGCGTGGCCGACGTGCTCGCGCAGTTCGGCGACTCGGCCGTGTACGTCCGCACCGTCGGCTTCCCCGACTATTCGCTCGAGGATCACTGGAACGAGGGCACCGCCCCCCGCCTGCTCCGCGAGGAACGCTGGGATTTCGTGGTGATGCAGCAGGGACCGTCCTCCACCCCCGAGAACCAGCTCTACCTCGCCAGCTGGGTGAAGCAGTTCGCCCCGCTCATCCGCGCCGCCGGCGCCGAGCCGGTGCTCTTCCAGGTCTGGCCCAGCCTCCGCGACACCGCGCGCTTCGCGCTCGTGGACCAGTCGTACCGGGCCGCCGCCGACTCGGTGGGCGGGCTCTACGCCCCCGCCGGCAATGCCTGGCACCACCTCCTCGGCGCGGACTACCCGCTCGGCGCGGCGCTGTACGAGGTGGACGCCTTCCACCCGACCCCCATGGGCACCTACCTGGCCGCTGTGGTCATCGCGGCGCGGATCCGCGGCATGAAACCCGATCACCTGCCCCCGGTGGCGCCCGGGCTCACGCTCGAGACGGGCACCGTGCGGAGCCTCCAGCGCGCCGCCCAGTGGGCGCTCGACCATTCCCCGGCCCATCCATGATGCGCACCATCCTCCTCCTCGCCACGCTGGCGCTCCCGCTCGCCGCGCAGTCCGCCGGCTTCACGCCCGACCGCCCCGCCGCCGCCCGCGCGGCGTCTCCGCCGCGCCGCCCGAGGCGCAGCGCGACGGACGCAGCGACGCCGCGCTCACCGAGGCGCTCGCCGCCGCCGAGACGTGGCCGGTGCAGCCGGCGTACACGGAGGCGGCGCTCCGGCTGGCCACCGCGGCGGGCGACACCGCCACCGTGGCCCGCCTCCTCGGCCGCCTCGCCGCGCTCGAGTCCGGCCAGGCGGCACTCGAGGCCCCGGCCCTCACGGCACTCGCCGCGCGGAGTCCCGCGGTGGCCGCCGCCCGCGAGGCGCTGGCGCGCGCCCTCCGCGGCTCCGGCCCCGCCAAGGCCATCACCATCCCCGACACCACCTGGTTCCCCGAGGGCCTCGCGCGCGACCCCGTCACCGGCACGCTGTACGTCACCTCGCTCCGCCACCGCACCATCGGCTGGGTGACGCCCGAGGGCACGCTCCGCCCCCTGCTGGCGCCCGTCACGCCTGCGCCCCTTGCCCCCTACGCCCTCGTGGTGGACAGCGCGCGCCGCGTGCTCTACGCCGCCACCGGCGTGGCGCCCGCCATGCTCGGCCGCGTCCCCGCCGACTCCACGCGCGCGGAGCTGCTCTGCATCACCCTCGCCGACGGCCGCATCACCGGCCGCTGGCCCCTCGCCGACGGCCTCACCACCCCCGGCGAGATGGCGCTGCTCCCCAACGGCGACATCCTCGTGAGCGACGCCCTCCGCGGCGCCCTGCACCGCTGGCGCGCCGCCACCGGCACCTGGGCCACCCGCCGCGATCCCTGGCTCCGCTCCCCCCAGGGCCTCGCCCCCTCGGCCGACGGGCGGGTGGTGTACGTGGCGGACTGGTCGACAGGATTGCTGCGGTGGGATCTCGCCGAGGATAGCCTGACACGCGTCATGGAGCCGGCGGGCACCACGCTGGTGGGGATGGACGGGCTGCGGCGCGCGGGCGCCGTCCTCGTCGGCGTCCAGAACGGCCTGGCGCCGGCCCGCGTGGTGCGCATCTCCCTCTCCCCCGACGGCCGCCGCGCCACCGCCGTCACCACGCTCGACCGCCCGCTCCTCGACGGCGACCCCACCACGGGCGTGGTGGCGGACGGCACCTTCCTCTACGTGGCCACCAGCCAGTGGCCCCACTGGGACGATGATGGCCGCCGCCGCGCCGAGCAGCCCACGCTCCCGCCCGTCATCCTCCGCCAGGTGCCGCTCGACGCCTCAGCAGCGAGCGAAATCGCACCCTGAAGCGAGCACTTCAGTCCTGAAGGTCTCGCGTCCCGGCCCTCTCCGCGAGGCCCGGGACGCGAGTCCTTCAGGACTTCAGTTGCCGAGCGCTCACTTCAGTGAGCGATCGATCGCCACCTCCGCCACCGTCCCGCCCCCCGCCCGCGCCGAGAGCGTCACCCCCGCCCCCGCCCCATACAGCCGCTCCAGCCGCGCCCGCAGGTTCCGCAGCGCGATCCCCGCCCCGTTGCTCTCCGCCCCCGGCACCACCCCCGGCCCGTCGTCGCTCACCCGGAGCACCAGCGCCGCCTCGCGCGCCTCGGCCGCCACCTCGATCATCCCGGCGCCGGGCCACTTGGCGATCCCGTGCCGGAGCGCGTTCTCCACCAGCGGCTGCAGCGTGAAGGCCGGCACCCGCCGCTCCTCGAGCCCCGGCGCCACCGCCCAGCGCACCGTGAGCCGGTCGGCGAAGCGCACCTCCTCGATGGCCAGGTAGCGCCTCGTCAGCTCCACTTCCGCCGCCAGCGTCGTCTCCTGCTGGTCGCCGGCGGCCAGGGTGGCGCGGAGCAGGTCGGCCAGCTGGATGGTGGTGCGCTGCGCCGCCCTGGGGTCGGCGTCCACCAGCGCCACGATGGAGTTGAGCGCGTTGAAGAGGAAGTGCGGGTTGAGCTGCGCCCGCAGCGCCTCCAGCCGCGCCGCCGCCAGGTCGGCGTTGAGCCGCGCCACCCGCACCGCCTCGTCGCGCCAGCGACCATGCCAGCGGAGCGCCGTGTGCGCGCCCACCACCGCCCAGTACACCACCACCAGCATGTCGCCATACCGCCGCAGGCCGAACGCCAGCGTGCTCTCGAGCGAGAGCGGGTCGAGCGGCACCAGCCGGAACGCCCGCTGCACCTGGTCGATCACCAGCATCTCGCCCACCACCACCGCCGCGCACAGCACCGCGTGCACCGCGAGCGCCCGCGCGATGCTGCCGCGCTCGAGCGGCACCCGCTCCGCCGCCCCGATGATGAGCGTCGACCACGCCGCCCACGCCCCCCAGATGAGCAGCTGCGACAGGAAGATCCCGCCGTACCCGAGCTCCGGGTTGTAGCGCGACGGCACCCAGTAGAACGCCAGCGTGCCGAGCGCCGCCGGCAGCAGCCAGAACAGGGCAAAGAGCCACCGCTCGCGCGCCCGCATCATGCCGGGCGCCCCGCGAGCCGGGCGGCCACCGCCTCCCGCCGGGTGCGGCTCACCCGGAGCTTGGTGCCGTCCCGGAGCAGCATCACCTGGTCGCCGCCGAACCAGGGCTGCAGTTCCTTGATCTCGCTGATGGCCACGATCACCCGCCGGTGGATCCGCACGAAGCGCGCGGGATCGAGCCCCCGCTCCACCTCGCCGAGGGTGTCGCGGACCAGGTGCGTGCCGGTGGCGGTGTGGAGTTCCAGGTAGTTGCCGTCGGAGCGGATGAAGCGCACCTCGCCCACCGGCACCAGCGTGGTGCGCTCCTCCCGCTTCACGAGGAAGCGTTCCAGGTAGGCCGGGGCCGGCGGCGGCGCGGGGGAGCCGACGGCGCCGAGCAGCGCGGCAAACCGCCGCGCCTCGCCCGCCAGCGTGCGGTCCGCCAGCCGCGCCTCGATCCGCCGCCACGCCGCCGCGAGGCGCGCGTCGTCGAACGGCTTGAGCAGGTAGTCCACCGCCGCCACCTCGAAGGCGCGGAGCGCGTGCTGGTCGTAGCCGGTGACGAACACCGTCGCCGGCATCCGCTCCACGCCCACGGCCGCGATCACCTGGAACCCGTCCCGCCCCGGCATCTGGATGTCGAGGAACACCGCGTCGGGCGCCCAGTCGCGGATGGCGGCTACCGCCGCGTCGCCGTCGGGCGCCTCACGCAGCTCCGCGGCGGGCACCAGCGCCGCGAGCAGCCGGCGCAGGCGCTCGCGCGCGAGCGGTTCGTCGTCAACGAGGAGGAGGCGGGGCACGGCGCGCTCCGGGTGGCAGCGGGACTGGACCTCGCGTCAATCTGGCGCACCCGCCCCGCGAACCGCCAGCCGGAGGGGACGAGCCGTGCCCGGTGCGGGATGAACCGTGGCGCTCAGGGCGCCAGGATGTCCACCCCCCGCGCGCACTCCGCATGGTACGCGTCGAGCAGCGCCACGCCCGGGTGGTTGGCGGGGGCCCCGGCGCGGAGCCGCTCCTCCAGCGGCAGCAGCCACCGGAGCATCACCCGCCGGAACTCCGCCGCCCCCACCACCCGCTCGGCCGCCGCGAACTGCTCCGTCAGCTCCACTTCCGCGCGCTCGTCCAGTGACACCGGCACCCACACCGGGCCGGAGTCGTACGCCTCGTCGTCGTGCATCGGTCACCTGCAGGATGTGCCGGGAACCCAGAGGGACCCGCCATCCCCAGCAACGACGATGCCACCGGCGGGGGACGGGGAATCGGGCCGTGTGCGGCAGCATTCCGCTCCACCGTCCGGCGCGGTACCTTGCCCGCTCCCCCTCCCCCTCCCCGGACCCGATGCCGCTCGACTTTCCGATCGCCCGCACGGCGTTCTACTGCACCACGCTCCGCGCCGATGACGCCGCCGCCCCGCATCCCGTCTGCAACGACCACCTCGCCGCGCGCTTCGTCACGCCGGAGATCCGGCAGCTCATGGCGCCCGCCCTGGCGCATCCCGGCCCGGCCGCCGGCAACGTCGCCCGGCACCGCATCATTGACGACCTGCTCCGCGCCGCCCTCGCCGCCGACCCCACCCGCCGCATCCTCCTCCAGGGCGCGGGCTTCGACACCCGCGCCTTCCGCCTCCCCGGCGGCCGCTGGTTCGAGGTGGACGACCCCGGCCTCCTCGCCTACAAGGAAGCCCGCCTGCCGGCGGCCGAGGCGCCGAACCCCCTCACCCGCATCCCCATCGACTTCGCCACCGAGTCGGTGCGCGACCGCCTCGCCCCCCTCGCCGGCGACGATCCCGTGCTCATCGTCCTCGAGGGCGTCCTGATGTACCTGCCTGACGAAGTGATCGTGGAGCTGGGCCGCACCCTCCTGGCCCTCTTCCCCAACCACCAGCTCCTCGCCGACGTCCAGAGCCCGAAGTTCCGCCACCGCTACAGCGGCCCCATCGCGCAGGAGCTCGAGAACCTCGGCGCCCACTTCGCCGACCGCCACGAACACCCGGCCGCGCTCCTCGCACGCGCCGGCTACCGCCGCATCGCCACCACCTCGATCATCGCCCGCGCCGTGGACGCCGGCACCTTCCGCATCCCCCGCTGGCTCCTCGCCACCTTCCTCCGCGAACTCCGCGACGGCTACGCCATCTGGCAGCTCGAGCGGGCGCGCTGACGGGGCTGGTCGTCCTGGTTCACCGCAGAGGCGCGGAGACGCAGAGGGCCGCAGAGGACCTGCGCTCGGAATGGGGGGATCGGCCCAAGGTGAGTGCAGTGAATTGAGGGTGGACTGGCAGCCAGGGTGGGGGACGGTGCGGAACCCGACCCGGCACCCACAAAAACACAGCGGGCTCACCTTGCGGTGAGCCCACCATCCCCGAGCAGTTCCTCTGCGGCCCTCCGCGTCTCTGCGCCTCTGCGGTGAATAAGCACACCGAACCAACCCTGTCTCCGCGCCTCTGCGGTGAACCAACCGCACCGAACCAACCCTCACGCCAAGAGACCCGCCAGCCCCGCCCCAAGCTCCCCCGCGCCGCCTACCCTTGGCCAGCCACCGCATCACCACCGCCTCCACCGCCTCCGGCACCTCCGGCCGGAGGATCCGCACCGGCAGCGCCGGCGCCTTGAGCTGCTTGGCCAGGATCGCCTGCGGCGTCCCCCCGGTGAACGGCAGCTCCCCCGTCAGCAGCTCGTACGCCACGATGCCGAGCGCGTACAGGTCGCTCTGCGCGTCCACCCGGTCGTACCCGGCCGCCTGCTCCGGGCTCATGTACTCCGGCGTCCCCACCACCACCCCGGCGCTCGTCAGCTCCACGCCCCCCGCGCTCACCACCGCCCGCGCCACGCCGAAGTCGGCCAGCACCGCCTCCGTCCCCGCCACCAGGATGTTGCCAGGCTTGAGGTCACGATGCACGATCCCCCGCGCATGCGCGTACCCGAGCGCCGCCCCGATCCGCCGGATCCACCCCACCGCCTGCGCCACCGGCACCGGCCGCCCCCTCCCCAGCACTTCCTTGAGGCTCCGCCCGGTCCAGTACGGCATGGCAAACCACGGCACCAGCGCCCCCGGCACCACCTCCGCCACCCCCGCCTCCAGCAACGGCACGATCCCCGGGTGCTGGAGCCCCTGCAGGATGGCCATCTCCCGCACGAACCGCCGCCCCGCCGGCCCCCACGCCAGGTCGGGGTACAGCAGCTTGATGGCCACCGCCTCCCCCCCGGCGGACGGTTCCGCCCGGAACACCGCCGCCGCCCCGCCCCGCGCCACTTCTCCCGTGACCCGAAACCGGTGTCCCAGCGCCTGTTGCAGCGCCCCCAGCAATTCCATGAGCGTCTCTTCCGCCGCGTGTCGTCAGCCCCACTCGCCGGGACGGGTAGACCCGGGTCATCTTTGGGGGTAATGTAGGTCAGTGGGCGGTCACGTCCACGTCATTTACCAGTCATTCGGCGTCGGACTCCCCCGTGCGCTACTCGCTCCGGACCTTCGGCGGCCTCGCCCTGATCGATAACGAGACAGGGGAGCCGGTCGCCGAGAATCGCCGCAAGGCTCTCGCGATCCTGGCCATCCTCGCGGTGGCCGGGGACCTCGCCGTCAGCCGTGACAAGGTGGCCGCCTACCTCTGGGGCGACGGCAACCCCGACCGCGTCCGCGGCGTCCTCAAGCAGACCCTCTACATCCTCAAGAAGGACCTCGCCGACGCCGAGCCCGTGACCGGCGGGCCCGACCTCCGCCTCAACCACGCCCTCATCGGCGACGACCTCGCCCTCTTCGAGCAGGCCGCCCGCGAGCACGACTCCATGCAGGTGGTGGACCTCTACCGCGGCCCCTTCCTCGACGGCTTCCACCTCCCCGAGGCGCCCCGCTTCGAGCACTGGGTGGACACCCAGCGCGACCGCCTCGCGCGCATCTTCGCCAGCCATGTCGAGCGCGTGGCGCTCGCCGCCATGGGCCGCGGCGACTCGCAGGCCGCCGTCGACTGGTGGGCCCGCGTCGTCGAGTTCGACCCCTACGACACCCGCGCCGTCAGCGGCCTGCTCCACGCCTGCCTCGCCGCCGGCGACCGCCCCCGCGCCATCCTCCTGGCCGAGCGCCACATGGGGCTCCTCCGCAAGCAACTCGAGATCACCCCGGACCCGGAGATCCGCCGCCTCGTGGAGCTGGCGAGAGCCCGCCCGGTCGCGGGCACCGGCAACTAGCCGCCTCCCATGACCGCACCCAGGGAAGGGTGGGACGAGGCACGCCTCGAGACCCTGCGCGCGGAGCTCGCGCAGCGCCTCGGCGCCCACTTCCGCATCGGCGGCGAGCTGGGCCGCGGCGGCATGGCCGTCGTCTACCTCGCCGACGACCTGCAGCGCGGCCACGCCGTCGCCCTCAAGGTCCTCCACCCTGACCTCACCAGCACCATCGGCGCCGCCCGCTTCGAGCGGGAAATCCACCCGGCCGCCACCCTCAATCACCTGGGCATCGTCCCCGTGCTCGACGCCAGCAACGCCAGCGGGCTACTGGTACACCATGCACTACATCGACGGCGAGAGCCTCCGCCACCGCCTCGGCCGCGAGGGCCAACTCCCCCTCCCCGACGCCATCAGCCTCCTCCGCCAGGCCGCCGAGGCCATCGGCTTCGCCCACCGCCAGGGCGTGGTGCACCGGGACCTGAAGCCGGAGAACCTCCTCCTCACCCGCGACGGCCGCCTCCTCGTGGCCGACTTCGGCGTGGCCCGCACCCTCGACGACGACCTGGGCCTCACCATGACCGGCATGGCCGTCGGCACCCGGGCCTACATGAGCCCGGAGCAGCACGGCGGCGGCAAGGCCCCCGACGCGCGCACCGACGTCTATGCCCTGGGCTGCGTGCTCTACGAATGCCTGGCCGGCGAGCCCCCCTTCACCGGGAACACCGCCAGCTCCATTGCCGCCAAGCACGTCCACGCCCCCATCCCCGACGTGCGCATCGTCCGCACCACCGCCCCCGAGGCGCTGCAGCAGGTCCTCGAGACGGCGCTCGCCAAGAGCCCCGCCGACCGCTATCCCTCCGCCGTGGAGCTGGCGGAGGCCCTCGCCGCCGTGGCCGATCGCCCGGACCGCCCCACCCCCCGCCGCCCCTCCGGCGGCATGACCCGCAAGGTGGCCGGCGGCGTCGTGGCCCTCGGCGTCGTGGGCGCCCTCGGGGCGCTCCTCCTCCGCCCCCGCGGCGAGGCCGGCGCGCCGCCGCCCGCCAACGTCCCCGTGCTCGCCGTGCTCCCCTTCCGCGAGCGCGAGCCCGGCACCGTCCCGGCGCCGCTCCTCCCTCGCTCACCGAGGACCTCGTCGCCGAGCTGGGCCCCACCCCCGCCTTCCGGGTGCTCGACGCCAGCCTCACCCAGGGCACCCCCGCCCGCGCCTTCCTCCGCGACAGCCTCGGCGCCACCCTCGTGGTCGACGGCCAGGCCCGCAGCGTGGGCGACCGCCTGGTGCTCCGCGTGGCGCTCATCGACGCGAAGACCGGCACCTACCTCGACACCCTCACCGTCGAGCGCGCCCGCCGCGACTCCGCCCGCTGGGGCGAGGACCTGGCGCCCGAGCTGGCCTACAAGCTCCGCCGAGCGCTCGGCCGCCAGCGGGAGCTCCATCCGGCGCTGCAGGACACCCGAAGCAGCCTCGCCGCGAGCTACGTAGCCGAGGCGCGCGACGCGCGGGATCTCGCCGAGGAACTGGCCGCGCTGCCCGGGGATGCCGAGGGCGCCAGTGCCGACAACGCGCTCCGCCGCGCCGACTCCCTGCTCCGCCTGGCACAGCGATTCGATGGGCAGTGGCTCCGCCCCCTCCTTGATCGCGGCTGGGTGCAGCGCGACATGATCGCGCGGGCCGGCGCCCCGGACCGCCAGCGCGTGATGGTGGACTCCTTCCTCCCCACCGTGGACTCGGTCCTGGGGCGAGACTCCGCGCTGGCCGAGGCCTGGGAGCTCCGCGGCACCCTGTACGCGGCGCGGATGTGGAGCTTCGCCGACCCCCGCAAGGACTCCGTGGCCCTCGCGCAGGCCGAGCGCTCGCTCCGGCTTGCGGTGCAGTACGACAGCACCCGCGCCAAGGCATGGGCGCAGCTGTCGGACGTGGCGTATGCGCGGGGGGACTTGGTGGAAGCGGTGCGGACGGCGCAGCGGGCGCTGCGGACCGACGCTTTCATGGAGGTAGCCGAGCCGGTGATGGTCCAGCTCCTCTACACCGAGTTGGTGCTCGGCAACTACGACCAGGCGGCGTACTGGCTGGGCCGCTACCGGCTGATCCGCCCGGGCGACTGGCGGGTGACGCAGGCCGAGCTGACCCTGCTCCGCTACGACGTGAGCCACCCGCCTGACACGGCGCAGGCCTGGGCGCTCGTGGCCCAGCTCGACAGCATGGATCCCGGCGGCCGGGTCACTACCGCCTACTCCGCCTACAACCCCATCTACCGCCGGGTGGCGGCGGCGTACGTGTCGCTGCGCGCGGGCCGCGTCGACGTGGCACGACGCGAGCTGCTCTGGGCTCGCGCGGCCGTCCGCCGGTCGCCCGACACCACCCTGGCCCACGACTTCGCCTACGACGAGGCCCACCTCCTCTGGCGCCTCGGGGACACCGCGCAGGCGGAAACCGTCCTGCGCCGCCTGTTCCGGGAACGCCCGCGCGCGGCGGAATTCGCGGCACGGGACGCCCTCTACCGCGGCATCCCGCTCCCCGCCGTCCCGCCGCGCGCCGAGTAGCTAGCGCTTCTTCTTCCGGCCCCGCTTCCCGGCCAGGTGCGCCCGGAGCGACTTGGCCACCGGCTTCCCGGTTCCCCCCTCCCGCTCATCCACCACCAGCCGCTGCACTGATGACCCGGTGTCCACGATGATGTCGGAGCGGGACGGCCACTTGTGCACGATGGCCACGATCTCCGAGTCGGTGGCGTAGTACGCCTTCTGCAGCGTCTGCATCTTCGCATCCATCAGCCCGCGCGACTGGTAGTACGGCCACATGAACTTCTCGATGGCCGACTCGCTCCAGAAAATGGCGTCGGCGCCGGCCAGGTCGATCTTCTTCCCGTTGATGGTGAGCGACACCTTCACCGGGTCGCGCGTCGGCACTCGGTTCTCGGTCGCCGCCTCCGCCACCACGGCCGTCCCCCGCGCCAGCTTCTCGCCGGCGGCAAGGAACCGGAGCTCGCCGGTGCGGGGGTCCTGGATCAGCTGCAGCTTCTCGCCACGGCGGCCATCGGCCTCCTCGGCGAGGCGGCGGAGGTGGGTACTGGTCAGCGGCTTGGGCATGTGACGCATCCTTTCGTCGGGAATGGCGCCACCGGGACGGGACGGCTGGCGGCGCCTCTCCAATAACATGCTCCGGGGCGGTCATTTTTGGGTCACACCGGCCACGGCATGCGTATTCCCGCACCTCCCAGCGTCGCTGCGGTTACCGCCCAAGGGCACCCCACGCGGATGTTCTGGGGCCATGCCCGAGATCTCCCGCTTCCACGCCCTCGTGATCCAGATGTACTTCCACGACCACGCGCCCCCGCATTTCCACGTACGCCACGGCCAGGGCCGCGCTCGCATGGGGATTGCCCCGGTCCTCCTGCTCGACGGAACCCTCCCACCCCGCCTCTTCTCCCTCGCCGAGCGTTGGGCTACTCTCCATCAGGCCGAGCTCCTCGAGAACTGGCACCGCCTGGCTCGGAACCAACCCCCGCTCCCGATCGCGCCCCTGGAGTGACCCCATGAGCCCCACCGTCACCTCCGTCACCGTCCTCCCGCCCTACGCCCTCCACCTCACCTTCGAGGACGGCTCCGCGGGCACCGTGGACCTCACCGCGATCGTTCACCGCCTCCCCACCGGCGTCTTTGCCCCGCTCCGGGACCCGGCCCGCTTCGCCGAGGTCTACGTGGACCGCGAGCTCGGCACCATCGCCTGGCCCAACGGCGCCGACATCGACCCCGACACGCTCTACGCCGAGGCGCACGCCGCCGCCCGCTGACCGGCGGCACCGCCCCAGCGCGAACGGGCCCCGGGGATCCCCCGGGGCCCGTTCGCATCCGCATCCTCCCACGGCCCTGGGGCCGCGAGTACTGACTCTTCCTCCGCCCCGTCACCGGATCCAGCCGCCACACCGGCAGCGCCAGCAGGTCCCCCTTGAGCTGCACCACCGGCCCCGGCCGCACCAGCGTCGGCTGCGACCCGATGTCGAACCCATCCGCCTTGCTCACGTCCACCTCGTACCCCAGGTCCTCGATGGACCGGATGCTCGTGGCGCTCAGCGGCCGCACCGTCCCGCTGATGAACCCCGTCATGATCTCGCTCCGGAAGATGCTCTCCTCCCAGTGCGAGTCCCGCGTCCCGTCGCCCGAGGAGCCGTTGCAGGTGCCCGTGTCCTCCACCGGCACCCCCGTCGCCGAGCCGCCACCGTTGAGGCCGGTGTACGCCGCCAGCGCCCCCGTCCCGATGAACGCCGGCGTGCTGAGCGGGCAGCTCCCCGTCAGGAAGTTGCTGGGCCAGAACCCGTTGATCGGCTCCCACAGCACCCCGAAGCCGAGCACGTGCCCCATCTCGTGCAGGATCACGTCATCGAGGCTGCCATTCGCTTCCATGCTTGCGAGGTCCGCCGTGTCGAAGTGCATGAGCCCCACATAGGGCAGCAGCGTCCCCGAGCGCCTGAGGTCGCAGGGGCCCGCCGAGCCGAGGATCTGGCCCGGGCCGTCGATGGGGCTCAGCTCCACGTAGATCCGCACGTCGTCCACGGTGCCGCTGATGGTCTGGCTGATGCCGGCGCCGCAGTCGGTGGTGTTGAAGGCCACCGGGATGGTGAAGTCCGCCAGGTCGCCGGTGATCACTTCCTCCCAGCGCGCCTTCGCCGCGTCGAACGCCGCCTGCTGCGCCGGCGTGGCGCCCGCCAGGTAGACCACGTCGATGGTGAACTGCGACGTCACCACCGCGTTCCCCGTCGCCGTGAAGGTCACCGGCGAGCCCGTGAGCCCGGCGCTCGTGGCCTCGAGCGTGTTGGCGCCGGCCGCGGGGCCGAGGGTCCAGCTCCCCACCGTGGCGATGCCGCCGGCGTCGGTCACGGCCGTGCCGCCCGTGACGCTCCCACCGCCCGACGCCACCGCGAACGTCACCGTCGTCCCCGCCACCGGGTTCCCGCCCACGTCGGTCACGTGCACCGCGGGCGCCACCGCCACCGCGCTCCCCCACCGTGGCCGACTGCCCGTCCCCGCCGACTGCGCGATGGCGGCGGCCGCCCCCGTCGTCAGCTGGATGCCGACGGATCCGGAGCTGACGCTGGACCCCGCCACCCGGTATTCAATGGAGTAGCTCCCCACCAGCCCCACGAACGTGATCCCGCTGAAGGCCGCGATGCCCTGCGCGTCGGTGGTGGCCGTGGTGCTGTCCACCAGCGTCGCGCCCCGGAGCCAGCGCGCCTGCACCACGAGGCCCGCCTGCGCCACGTCGTTCAGGAACTGGTCCGTCACCTGCACCGCCGGCTGCTGCGCCAGCGGCACGCCCACCACCGCCGTGGGGCTCGGGCTCAGCAGCACCACCGAGCCGGCCGCCGGCCCCGGCACCCCGGTGGCCGTGAAGCTGACGGGCGAGCCCGCGAGCCCCGCCGCCGTGGCCGACAGCGTGTTGGCGCCGGCGGTGGTGCCGAGCGTCCAGCCGGCCGGCGACGCGGTGCCGTCGGCCGCCGTGGTGGTGCTGCCGCCCGTGAGCTGCCCGCCCCCGCCCGTCACCGCGAACGTCACCGCCACCCCCGCCACCGGGTCGCCCTGGGCGTCCGTCACCACCGCTTAAGCAGCACCGGCACCGCCGTGCCCGCGTCCGCCGTCTGGTTGTTGCCCTGCGTCGCCGCGATCGTGGTGGGCGGCCCGCCGTTCAGGGTGATGGTCCCGCTCAGGACACTCGTGAACGCCGGCGCGCTGAACACCAGCACCCGCGTCCCCGGCGTCCCCGTCACGGTGAGGCCGCTGAACGTGGCGGTGCCGTTGGCGTCGGTCACCGCCGTGCTCCCCGCCGACACCGTGCCGCCGCCCGACTGGATCGCCGCCGTCACCGTGAGCCCCGCCTGCGCCACCGCATTGCCGTGCAGGTCGGTGGCCTGCACCACCGGCTGCGTCGCGAACGCCGCCCCGCTCGTGGCCACCGCCGACGGCGCGGTGGTGAGCACCAGCGCGGTGGCGGGCCCCGCCACCGGCGTCGCCGTGAAGCTGACGGTCGGCAGCCCCGCCACCGTCGCCGTCACCGAGTTGAGCTGGCCGGCCACCGTGCCGAGCGTCCAGTCACCGAGCGTGGCCTGGCCCTGCGCGTCGGTCTGCGGCGTGGCGCCCGTGAGCGCGCCGCCGCCGGCCGTCACCGCGAAGGTCACCGTCACCCCCTGGAGCGGGGTGCCGCTGCCGTCCTGCACCACCACCGTCGCCGCGCCCTGCGCGGAGAGGCCCGCCGTGCCGGACAGCGTGGTGCTCCCCACCGCCGCCACCGTGGCCGGCGCCCCCGCCGACAGCGCGATGATCCCGGAGGTGACCGCCGGCAGCCCGGCGGCGCTGAAGCTGAGGGTGCGGTTCCCCCGGCGTGCCGCTCAGGCCGAGCCCCGCGAACGTCGCCACCCCGCCAGCGTTCGTCTGCGCCGTGGCGCTCCCCACCAGCGCCCCGCCGCCCGACGCGATGGCCGCCGTGACGGTCACCCCCGCCTGCGGCACCACGTTCCCGAACAGGTCCTCGAGCCGCACCGCTAACTGCGTCCCGAATGCCGCCCCCGACGTGGCCGTCCCGCTCGGCGCCGTGGCCAGGACGAGCGCCGCCGGCGCCCCCGCCGTGGCGGTGGCGGAGAAGATGACGGCCGGCAGGTCCGCCACCGACGCCGCCAGCTGCACCGAGCCGGCCGTGGTCGGCATCGTCCAGCTCCCCACGGCGGCAAGCCCGCTCGCGTTGGTCGTCGCGGCCGACCCGGTGACCGAGCCGCTGCCGTTGGCCACCTGGAAACTCACCAGCACCCCGGCGATCGGGTCGCCGTTCTGGTCCTCCACCCGCACCGTCGGCACTGCCGCCACCGCCGTCCCCACCGTGGCCGACTGGTTGTCACCCGTCACCTTGGCGAGCACCGCCGGCACCGGATCCGACGGCCCCGAGCTGTCCCCGCCGCCACAGGCCACGGCAAGACTGAACGCGACGACGGCACCAAGGCGCGCGGAGAGGCGCATGGGGAGGGCCCAGGGAGCGGGGAATTGGATTGACGTCAACGGAACCGGTCCCCCGACGGGGACCGGCCTCAAATATGGCGTCTTCCCGCCGGATACGCACGGTGAGCCACAACACACTCACAACCCAGCCCATGTGACCCAACGCTGACCCGAAAATGACCGCGCACGTGCCTTCCGCCTGCCGGCGCCGCCGCTCCACGCCAATGACAACGGGCCCCGGCATCCGCCAGGGCCCGCTCCTCCAGCCACCTCCTCCCGTACGTCGCCCCTCACCCCTCCCGCGGCATGATCCGACGCATGAACTCGTCGAACAGCGGCACCGTGAACGCCGTGTCCCCGTGCGAGGGGCTGTACACCATCCCCTTCTCGATCAGCGACGCGCGCGTCGGCCCGAGCGCCGTCACGTCCCGGCCCAGCTCCTTCGCGATGTCGCCCGAGCGATGCGGCCCCGGCCCCAGCTCCGCCATCGCCCGCAGGTACTGCTTCTCCGCCGGCTTCAGCCGGTCGAACCGCACCCGGAAGAAGCTTTCGTCCAGCGCCGCCACCGCCATGTGTGAGGCCGCATCCACGTCCACCTCCGTGATCGGCGACTGCGACGCCATGTCCCAGGCGTGCTTCCCCCACTCCTGCACGAAGTAGGGATAGCCCCGCGTCTCCCGCACGATCCGGTCGAGCGCCCCGTCGGTGAATCTCCACCCCCTGGTCCCGCACCGGCTTGGCCACCGCCCGCCGCGCCGCATCCTCCGGGAGCGGCCCGATCTCCGGGAAGTCGAACAGCCGCTCCGCGTAACTCTTCGCCTCTCCCATCCGCCCCCGCAGCTGCGGCAGCCCCGCCCCCACCAGCACCACCGGCAGCCGCCGCTGCGCCATCCGGTGCAGTGCCGTGATCAGCGCCTCGAGCTCCGGCTCGGCCACGTACTGCAGCTCGTCCACGAAGAGGACCAGCGCCGTGCCGTCCGCCTTCGCCGCCTCGCCCGCCACCTCGAGCAGCGCCTGCAGGTCGTGCTCCAGGTCGCCATTGTCGGCCAGGCCCGGCTCGGGATCGAAGTCGAGTCCCACCTCGATGTCGTGGTACTTCACCTTGAGACCCTTGGCAAAACCGGCCAGCCCGCGCAGCGCCCGCTGCGCCAGGTCCTTCGCCTTGGCGCTCCGCGACAGGCGGAGCAGCGCCAGCCGGAGCTGCGGCGCCAGGATCGCCGGCAGCGAGCGATGCTCCGGCGCCTCGACCCGAAGCGTGTGGATCCCCTCCCCCTCCGCATCGTCCCGCATCCGGTCCAGCAGCACCGTCTTCCCCACCCCGCGGAGCCCCACCATCAGGACACTCTTGGCCGGTAGGCCGCGGCGCACCCGCGCAAACGCCACCGACATCGCCGAGAGCAGTTCCTCCCGGCCCGCCAGCTCCGGCGGCGGTGTGCCGGCCCCTGGGGCGAAGGGATTAGTGACTGGATCCATGCCCAATTATAGAAGACTTATCGAGTTTAGCAATACCAGATAAACTCGCTAAACCAGACATACCCCACTTGACCAGATATCGGCCATGATCAGCAAACTACGTAATATCAATCACTTACGTTACTCATCCCCCCGCTCGTCCAGCGCAATCCCCACCTCCGTAATCCGCGTCACCCCCGCCTCCCCCGGCACCTCCCCATACACCATGTACGGCTCCTTCAGCAGCAGCCACCAGCTCGCCGTCCGCTTCCCCCCGGCGCGCTCGTGCTCGTCCACCCGCGTCGCCCGCACCGGCTTCCCCTCCACCGTCACCGTGGAATCCCCCTTCACCACGAAGACATGATCCACCGGGCTCGCCTGCTGCGGCCCCCACACCGGCGCCACCAGCACCTTCCCGGGCGTGAGCCCCGCCGCCACCGGTACCAGGTCCGACGCCGCCGCCATGAACCCCGGCCGATCGGGCGTCACGTCCACCGTGTCCACCGCCGCCCGCGCGTTCGCGCGCTTGATGCCGCGCACCCGCGTGCCATCGATGGCGAGTTGGGTATACGCCCCCGTGCTCGACATCATCACGTATCCCAGCGGCGCCACGGTCTTGAGGTCAAAGGTCTGCAGCAGCCGGATCAGCGGCCGGTTGGGAAACGCCGGCACCGGGCGCCCCGTGGTGATCCACCGCGCCACCGCCCGCCCCGCCGAATCGCCCACCCGCAGCTCGTTGTCCCACTCGGCCGTCAGCACGCCCTGCGGGTTGTAGATCCGCACCCGCGCCGCATGCGGCCGGAACACCGTCCCATCCACCAGCGGCGACCCCACCGCCACGAACACCGTATCCTGCGCCGCCACCGCCCCTGCCGGCCCCATCGCCAGCAGCGCCGCCACACAAACCGTCAGCCTCATGCCCGCCCCCGGGGAAGTTGGAGCGCCGCCCTACGCACCCCGCGCCGTCCCCGTTCCACCCGCCCCCCCCCCCGCCCAGCCCGAAACCCCCCTTTGCTCATCCGACTGTACCCCGGGCACCGCCCTCCGCCTGACGCCGCTGTTACACCCCTCCCCGATCCTTCGATCGTCCCGCCAGCTCCACCCCGAGGCGGACACACACCACGCACCCCGACCCGGGAGCCTTCCATGCCCCCCGTCACCCCAGCCTTCAAGCCCGTGGACGTCCCCGTCCTCTGCCTCGAGTGCCTCCACCGCACCCGCCTGCGGCCCGCCGAGCTGGAGGCGACCCCCTGCCCCCGCTGCGCCCGCTACAACGAGCTCGTCCCCGTGCGCTGACCCCCGCAGGACTCCGATCGCCCCGTAGGCCCGAGCGCCGCTCGGGCCACTGGGGCTAGGGGATCGAACTGCCGAAGCACCCCTCCGCCTCCCCAGCCCGCGACGCGAGTCCTTCAGGACTTGCCGTGCCGAGCGCTCGCTTCAGCGAGCGCGCGCGCCCCACCAGCCCCCACCCGCCCCAACCGCTACCTCCTCCAAACCTCCTCCCTAACATCCCCGCAGCCCTCCCCGTTACATCTACCGGAAGTTGCCCGCTTCCCCGCTCCTCCCCCTCACTCCGCAGCAGGAGAAGGCCCATGCGCATTACCCGGCAGGTCGCTCCCCTGGCGCTCGTTGCGTCGGCCCTCACGGGCCTCGTGGCGTGTGCCCCCGACTCCGGTCCCGGCCCCGACTCGGCCGCCCCCTTCGAGGAGCCCGGCCTGGCCCTGGACCGCGCCCCCGCCGGCCAGGCGCTCCCCTTCACCCCGATCCCGACCTCCGCGTCGTGCGTCGCCGGTGGCCTGGCCGAGCAGGTGATCCTCCCCGTGGGCTACCTGCCGAGCCTCGTGGCCATCGAGGGCCCCGCCTCGCCGGACCTGCCCGACATGATGACCGTGAACGAGACCGGCCACCGCTCGGGCCGCTACCTCTACCGCGCCCACGAGACCGGCAGCAACAGCGCCGTCACCGTCACCGACCTCGAGACCGGCGTCACCAGCATCCTGGCGCAGCGCGCCGACTGGGAGCGCTTCGACGGCATCAGCTGGACCCCGTGGGGCACCATCGTGGTGGCCGAGGAAGTCACCACCTCCGCCATCAAGGATCCGGCCCTGCCGGCGGCCGTGGGCGGCCACGTCTACGAGATCGATCCCGCCCCCGGTGCGGCCCCCCTCCTGCCGGCCGGCCGCCCCCGCGCGCACGAGGGGCCCCGCTTTGACCGCGATGGCAACCTCGCCGGCATCTCGGAGACCGGCCCGGGCTACATCTACCGCTTCGTCCCCACCCGCCGCGGCGACCTCTCGAGCGGCAAGCTCTACGCCCTCCGCATCGTCGAGGACGCCGGCGACCGGACCGGCTGGGCCGAGTGGGTGCTGCTCGACGGTCCCGCCTCCGAGATCAACTCCATCGCCGAGGCCGCGGCCAAGGGCGCCACGGGCTACAGCCGTCCCGAGGACGTGGAGATCGGCACCAGCACCGGCAACGACCGCCGCGGCAACAACATCCTGTACGTGGCCATGACCGGCGAGAACCGGGTGATCGCCATCGACCTCAAGGCCGGCGGCCGCAGCGGCAAGGCCTACGTCAGCGACTACGTCCGGAACGGTGTCAACGCTCCGACCGACTTCACCTCCCCCGACAACCTGGCCCTCGACAACTCGGGCAACCTCTACATCACCGAGGATCCGGGTGGGACCGCCGGCAGCGGCAAGACCCAGGGCGACGACGTCTGGTTTGCGCCCTACAACCCGGCCAGCGCGCGCACCGCGCTCCCGGCCGAGCGCTTCCTCACCGTTACCGACTGCGACGCGGAGCCGACGGGCATCTACCTGAGCCCGTCCAACAAGACCCTCTTCGTCAACATCCAGCACCGCGGCGGCAGCGACCCCCGCGACATGACGCTGGCCATCCGGAAATACAGCAGCACCAACTTCCTGCGGGCCGTCGAGTAAGCCGCCGGGTCCGGAAACACGAAGGCCTCCCCCGTGCTGGGGGAGGCTTTTCGTTTCCTGGCGCTGATGTCCCGCCCGTGGCCGAGCCTGCCGGAGGCCGAGCCGCCTCCCCCGTGCACCCCTCCACCCCCTCACGGCTCCTCCGTCAACCGCTCCCCTCCCCTCCCCCATCCGCAGGGGACCCGAGCCGCGCCCGCTCCTTCCCGTGTTCCCGGAGCACGTGATGGAACACCGGCGCCAGCAGGAGCCCCGCGACCCCCACCAGCACCAGCCCCGAGAAGAGCGCATACGCGCCCGCAAAGAGCTTGGCCCCCGTCCCCGTGAGCGGATCCACCGGCCCCATCCCGCCCAGGATCATCGCGGCATTGAGGAACGCATCCACCCAGCCGGAGGCGATGGCGTGGTAGCCGAGGATGCCGAGCGACAGGCTCAGCGCAATGGCCACCACGGCGCGGAGCAGCTGCTGCTCCCAGCGGTGGCCGTGGTGGGTGAGAAACCAGTGGGTGCGCATGATGACCTCTCCGGCAGCGCCTAGTAACCGAGCCCGTGCTTCTGTGCCTCCGCCGCGAGCTCATCCATCACCCGCCGGCGGTACTCGGCGTCCTGCATCTGGCTGATGTCAGTCTCCCCGGGGAGTCCGGCAGCAGCCGGCACCCCCTTCACGCCAAGCAACTTCTCCAGCGCCTCCACCGCCACCCTCCGCTCCCGCGCCCGTCCCACGCGCAGGGCATCCACGAGCGTCAGCAGTTCATAGACCTGGGGCGCCCGCTCCGGCAGGCGGGTGGCCTGCGGGTAGAGCGGCGTCAGCCCCGTGCCGCGGACGGGGCCGTGGGCGTCCGGCCACACGATCGGCATGCTGCTGTCGATCACGTCGCGGAAGATGGGACCCGCGTGGGCCGTTGGCACGCCCTGAACCTCGCGGCCCAGCACAGGCGGGAACGCGTGCCGGACCCCGTACACCACGAAATCCCGAAGGGCGTGAGCATTGGGTTCCCGGGTCCCTGGCCGGAGCAGACCGGCGGCCTGCAGACGCCGCACCGCCTCGTGCGTGGTGCTCGAGCTGAGGCCGAGCGCCTGACCGAGCCCGGCGTACGTCATGGCCGCAGTCTCACCACGCACCGCCAGTGCCAGGGCGACCACGAGATCCGCTGGCTTCAGCACCTCTTGCTTGGGCATGCCAGGCAACCTGTGGATGTTCTGCGTTCGCGAACAGTGGATCCGAGTTCAGCGACTGCCCTGATGGGGACGACAGGCGACATTAGCGGCAACTGGCGTCTTCCCGAGCCACACAGTGTCCGCGGTTGCCTCGGCCCGCGAAGAGCCTTATGTTGGTCGAAGCGGGCTGGTCACTGCGTAGCGGGGGCCGGCCCTGTTTGTTTGGGCAGGACCACCAGCCCATACCCCTCGAAGCGCCCTCCGCGCCCCCGGCGCAGCTTCTCCCGCACAATCCGGAAGTCCCCCCGTTCGCAGCTCGGCAAGGAAGCGCTGCCGGAATGCCGGCTCCTTCATCCGCTCAAAGCCATTCCGGTTCCGGACGATGTCCGCAGTGTGGAGTGCAAGGTCCCGCCGCCCGAGCAGGCGTTCCTTGAAGGCCCCCAGCCGCTCCGTCAGCTCGCCGCGGGCATACCCTCGCTCCACCACCACGCCACCGAGGACGAACAGGGGATACTGCGGATCGATGACCGCCAGGTTGTGATCCCCGGATTCATCGAGGAACAGGACTTTCATGGTGCCCGGCGAAAGAGCCCAATACTCGCTTAGGCTGGGCGGTTCGGTCAAGAACAAAAAAACGCGAGCTACCCGCTCATCGCGCCACCGCCGTGGCCTCGGTGCTGATGCTGTAGGAACCATCCCCCACACAGCAACGCCCCACGAGCCACAGCTCGCGGGGCGTTGTCCTTCCCGGGCACCCGCCCGCCGTCCGGACTAGCTCCGCCCCGGCACCCGGTCACACACCGGCACCCCCTCCTCCGTCGGCTCCCACCGCTCCACCCGGGTCCGCGGGATCCGGGAGGCCGGCACCGCTCCCACGATGATCACGCACGAGTACCGCATCCCCTCGTAGGTGGCCCGCGCCGCCCACGAGTTCCGGGTCACGTAGGTGAGGTTGAGCGTCACCCCGCTCGACGGCGTCACCAGCACCGCCCCGCCCCCGGCCGCCGTGAGCAGCTCGCTGTAGCGTCCGTTCTCCGCGAAGTAGTTCTCCTGCGCCACCACGAGATTCCGGAGCTCGGCGGCCAGGCGACGGAGCACTGCCTCCGGCGCCGCTCGCGCCCGCCTGACGGGCCCGCTGGCCGAGGTGGCCTGCGCGGCGAGGCCGGGCGCCCCAAGCGCCAGGAGGAGCGCCGAGACCTTCCATCCCACCCCGATGATGGGAGTCGCCCTCATCGCGCCACCTCCGCCCCCTGGGCCTCCGTGGTGACCTCATACCGCCCCCCCCTCCACCGTCACCGTCACCGTCCCCTCCCGATCCGTCCGCAACACCCTCCTCCCCCCCGCCTGGTAGTACCGCATCGCCCACGGATCCGGATGCCCGTAGTTGTTGGGCCCCACGCTGATCACCACCACCTCCGGCCGCGTCCGCTGCAGCCACCCGGGCGTCACCCCGTTCCGCGCCCCGTGATGCGCCGCCTTGAGGACGTCCACGTCCCCGACCAGCCGCGCGGCGAGCAGCGCGTTGAGCTCCTCCACCTCGCTGTCCCCGGTGAGGAGCGCCCGGAAGCGGCCCCGCTCCACCAGCACCACGAGGCTCGCGTTGTTCTCGTCCCCCTGGTCCTCGAGCGGCGACGGCAGCACCCGGATCACCGCGTCGCCGAGCACGATGGGCTCCCACGGCGGGTCGGGCGACGGGACGCCCCGCGCGTCGAGCCACTCCAGGACGGCCGCGGCATTCCGGTTCGGCGCGTCGAGCCCGTTGTAGAGGTAGCGCCCGACGGGCCAGTCGGCGAGCACGGCGTCCATGCCGCCGATGTGGTCGTCGTGGTTGTGGGAGGCGATGGCGGCGAGGAGGGTGTCGACGCCGAGGTCCTGGAGGAGGAGGACGATGTCGTCGCCGCGGCCGGCGTCGACTAGCACGCCTTTGTTGCCGAGTTGGATGAGGGTGGCGTCGCCTTGGCCGACGTTGAGGAAGTGGAGTTGGAAGGAATCGCCTGCTTGAAGCGCGACTAAGGCGGGCGGGCATGTCAGAACTTGCAGTACGAGAACGCCGAAGAAGCCCAAACGGAGCTGCATCTGTGCACGTTCAGGCCTTCTCACCATCTTCTGCATTTCTGGAAAGAGGCGAACGAGTATTCATGTACCGTGTGCGACGGAGAAGGTGTCTCCTGCCCTTAGTGCTGACGTCGCGTCGAAGGACCAAGGTGCTGTCATTGAGCCGCGAGCTGTCTTGGGGACCGGTGAGCATTCCGAATCGCTTGAACGACACTACTGGGTTTGCGTGGCAGTACCGGGAGCCAAACATCTGTTGGGTCATCGGAGAATGCAGTCAAGGCTATCGGAATGCCCGAGCCGATTGAGTGCCTATATGCGACCGTAAGCTTCATTCCTCCGTACCCGAGTGCGCGCTCTTCACAGAGCCTCGTTTCCCACTCGCTATGCTTCCGTTTCAGCATCAGCTCACCCTTTTTCTGAAGCTTGGCGACAAGCCTCTCCCGCCTCACCGTATCGTCCGCGAGAAAGCCAGCCAGGGTGAAGCGAGGATCCTCAAGGTTCAGGGCAGATGCCACCGTGAAATTCGTAAGCCCTAGATCTTGCGCGAGTGCGGTGACTGTGGCCTTTCCGATCGGGTGCGCGGAATGTAGGGCATAGACGACCGGGACCTTCCGCAGGGCTTCCTGGATATGCGTAGGAAGCGCGCCGACAGCATCGTTGTCTGGAGGATGGTTGCACCTGTGTGTTGCACCGAACCATGACGAGATAAGGCACGCTGCCTGCGTTCCTGTATTTAGGGTGTCGTCAAAGAACACGATGCCCTTAGCCTCTTCGATATCCCTTGCGGTCAGGGATGGTAGCGCACGCAGATCAACTGCAAGTTCCCCGAGATCGTACGTCAGTTGATCAGCGCTTCCTGCCTCTCCCTTGATCGGGCGTAGCGGAACCCAGATGTAGTCTTTGCGGACGCGCTCCTGTTCGACAAGAGAATGGAAGCCGTCGATTATCTCTCTCTGCTCAAAGAAGCTGAAGTACTCGAGCAGACACAAAGCGGACTCTTGCAGGTCCGAATCGAGGAGTTGCCAAAGCCATGTCGGAACGAGCGAAGGTCCAATGTCCTTGTCGATTGTATTCAACAATGAGGCAAATTTGCGCTGTAGAGCCTCGACTCTCTGGCGAGCCGCTCCGGTTTCCAGGTAGTCTGGTTCTAAGTGGTGTGGCAGCCACTCCTCTGTCTTCGGCAGCGCCGCCCTGAAGGGGGCGAGAGCCTCACGTGTGAACTTGGCGAGCATCCAGCTACTTGGGGGAAAACTCAAATTGCGCTTAGTGAACGCGCGCTCTGTGGCCAAATGAACTTGTTCTAAGTCCCCGTCCGCAAATACGAAGGATGTTTGCTTGTTTAGTGCATAGGCATTGCTCCACTTGCTGCCTTCAAAGAGCCAAGGCGGATTGCGCTCAATCCCACCGTCGCGGGTTAGGACTGGAATGTTCATTGTGCCGGCGGCTCGCCTAGGCGACTGCACCCCCATAAGCACCATCGGGGACACATTCAGTTCGCTCAATAGTGCCTCAACATCCGCGATGAAGATCGCCTTGCCTTCCTCTGTATCGAGAATGTCATTGACCGCTTCATAGTCTGCATTGCCCCAGTTCAATCGATCCGGCTGACCCACACTTTCCAACACCATGTAGTTTGGAGGCGGTGGTGGAATGAACCGCCGAGCAAATGCAAAAGCCCGCTTGGGAAGATCTCGATTCCTCAGTCGCGCCAGGAGCGCGCACCCTTCGGCAAGCTTGGGATCATCCTTGCTCACCTCAAACCGCGCAGCAAGTTCTCTTGGTGAGGCGAACAGCAAATAGTCATCACCCATCGAAAGCAGAGCCACGGGGACGCCAAGTCAGGAATCGCCTCCGCCAGGCGTGAAAGAGCTCGCCTCGCGAGCTCCTCAGCGGCCATTACTTTCTGATGGTAATAGAACTTGTCGTAGAGGAAGATCCGACTTGCCAGCATCTCTTCTAGGGCCCTAACACCGGATTGCTCTATAGCAAGAACAAAGGCCTTGTTGCCCTTCTTGGTGGTGGCTTCGGTGAGCCGTAGCTTGGAGTACAGCCTTTCTACGTCCAGTGAGATTGGCACCCCGGCGGATTGCGCATCTCTTGCCAGATAATCAAGCTTGTCACAATCGATCACACCATTGACGATTTCCGCGAGGTACGCATGTGGAAGAAGTTTGTTACTCGCCCCTGCGATGCACTCTGCGATACGTCCAGCGAACTCGGCTGGGCTATAGTCGGAAGGACAGAGGCGCGAAGCTTGAAGGAGCCCAACAAATGGATCTGAGCATATGATTAGTATCGATAACGTCTCGCTCGCTGACACACGATTCTGAAGGGCTTTGCTGATGCTCACCTGAGCCGCCTTCACCTCCGGGTTCTGAGCGTAGAAGCGCTCGGACACGTGACTGAAGACGCAGTGGCCAATATCATGGAGAAGCGCCGCGGCCCTTACGATTCGACGATGAGCCTCTACCTTGGCTTCCGGCACCCCCATCGGCTTCGCCGCGTTTCTGTCGAATAGGCGGTCGAAAATGTTCGTTGCAGAATGCAGAGCCCCCAGAGAATGCTCAAATCGGGAATACCCAGAAGAGGGAAAGAGATAGTGCCCAACTCCGAGTTGGCGCACATATCGTAGGCGCTGAAGAATGGGACTGTCAACCAGGTACGTCTCCTCAGGCCTTAGCAGGATCGTCCGAGCCACCGGATCGTGGAACTGCTTAGGAGATCCGCTCTGTGGGCCCGGGAATCGTGCGAGATAGTCCTTAATGCAATTGTGGGTCCATTCGCTCATCTTGCTCGCGAGTGGACCCACCTTGTCGATTGGGATACCAAGCGGGGAAGTCACTGAGTGGCAATCTCATCCTTGATCGCCCCAGCCGCCTTCCGAAAGACATCCTTGTACTGTGGCCGACGATCTAGGATTTCACTCGCAGCACGAGGTGAGATGGTAAGCTGGAACTTTCGATAGCTCGGGTTTGGAAAACGGAGGTATCCGCTTCCTTGGGCGATCATGAGTGATTGCTCCAACTCATCGAACGTTCCCGTCACCTCATCCTCAAAATAGAAGTCGGCAACTTCTCGCAGCGGTTCATCTCCCTCACGAAAGACCGTGAGGGCCTTACCCGGAGCGCGGTATCCTGGACTTTAATCGAGTCAATACCGTCCAAAGCCAGCTGCGCCAAGATCCCGACCAAGAGGTCCTTGGGGGCAAGCGGAGCGCTGACCGAAGATGCGGTCACGTTCTGCACCATTCGCTAAGGTATTGTAATTCTGCGACTTGGGAAACTCTGATGAAGCTGATCCTTCTATGCCACTCCGCTGGGAGGCGGCTGGCTGGCGATGTGGATAACCGCCATTGATGTGGAAAACTTCGCGAATATAGTGCCGCCCTTACATACTGTCAATAGACGATCTCCTGAAGCTAATAGGCACCCCAAGCCTCCGCATAGATGTAGTTGCGAAGCCTACGCCCGAGGAGCGGACATCGAACCTATCTAGGACTTGGCCAGTCCTGCTCTCAAGTCTTCACTATAGACCTGCATGCTCAAGCAGCACACGCTTGAGGCCCTGCTGCACCTCAGCTGAGTTGAGCGCTTGCGTGCTCATAGCTGTATGTGCGTCAAGCGCATCCATTACTGCCTCAATGATTGCATTCGTTAGATCGGGTGAGCCCGCGAACTGCTCCTTCGAGTTGTTGCGGGCCTGTTCGCGCAGGATCGGCGATTCGAGGAGCTTCCCCTTGATGACGTCGTTCACGTAGATAAGCTTGTCCCCCTCAGTAAGCTCCCCCTCGAAGAGATCATTCACCCGCTCAATGATCTCCTGCAGCCGGGCCTTCTCCTTCGCCTGCACCTCCCCACTCCCGATCTCCGTCACCGGCTGCACCGGCCTCCCGTTCTCCATCACCATCGCCTGCTTCCCGCGATCGCGGATAGCGTAGTGCGTGAGCTTCACCTTCGACAGGTCTATCGTCTCCCGCTCCCGCCCAAACTCGAGATGCGGCAGCAGCCGCCGGAAGAAGATGGCCCGCTTCTCGATGGCCGAGTTGCCGTAATCGAAGATCTGCGACAGAAAGGTGTACAGCCGGATGTAGGAGCCGAGGTCCGCCTTGAAGAGTGAGAGAGCATTGAGTTCATCCTGGGCTGCCTGCACCTCCCCGGCGTCCTCCTTGGCCTGCCCCGCCAGCAACCGCTCCCTCGCCGCCTTGTGCCGCTTGAGGATCCGGTCCCGCACCGGGTCGATGGCCGCCACCAGCTCGCCCTGCGACACCCCCTTGAGCTCCGCCTGCACCACGCGTTCCACCTCGTAGTCATCGTAGAGCCCCGCCCCATCCAGCTTGGCGCGCAGGTCGTAGACCAGGTTTGGGTCGGTGGTCCCCGCCAGCTCCGCCGTAGCGTAGTAGGTCCGGAACGCCTCCAGGATCTCGTCCCCCGAGTTGGCAAAGTCCACCACGTAGGTGGTGTCCTTGCCGGGGTGCGCGCGGTTGAGCCGCGAGAGCGTCTGCACCGCCTGGATCCCCGCCAGCCGCCGGTCGACGTACATGCCGCAGAGCAACGGCTGGTCAAAGCCGGTCTGGAACTTGTTGGCCACGAGCAGGATCTGGTACGTCGGCTCCTCGAACGCCTTCCGGATGTCCTTCCCCCTTGAGCTTCGGGTTGAGCACCGGGCTGTGCTCGCTGAAGGGCTCCGGCCCCGACTCGTCGTCGTGCACCTCACCGGAAAAGGCCACCAGCGCCTCGAGTGGGTACCCGTGGTCGGCGATGTACTTCCGGAGCGCCAGCTGCCAGCGCACCGCCTCCTTTCGGCTCCCCACCACCACCATCGCCTTGGCCCGGCCGTTGAGCAGCGGCTCCACCTTCGCGCGGTAGTGCTCCACCACCACCTGCACCTTCTGCGCGATGTTGTAGGGATGGAGCTTCACCCACCCCATGATCCCCCGCATCGCGGCGCTCCGCGTCACCTCGGTCTCGCCCTTCTGCTTCCCCTCGCCGGCCAGTTTGAAGGCCAGCGAGTAGGGGATGTAATTCTGCAGCACGTCGAGGATGAAGCCTTCCTCGATCGCCTGGCGCATGCTGTAGAGGTGGAAGGGGGGTCGGGCCGGGTGCCAAAGAGCTCGAGCGTGCGGCCCTTCGGGGTCGCGGTGAACGCCACAAAGGTGATCGCATCCTGCCCCGCCCGTGCCGCCATGTCGGCTGCGAGCAGGTCCTCCGTGCTCACTTCACCCCCGTCCTCGAGCGCCTCGAGTTCGGGCTGGGTCAGCACCTTCCGGAGCTGGGCCGCCGCCTGGCCGCTCTGTGAGCTGTGCGCCTCGTCGGCGATCACGGCGAAGCGCTTCCCCTGCGTCGCCGCCAGTTCGTGGACTGCCTGCATGGCGAACGGGAATGTCTGGATGGTGCACACCACAATCTTCTTCCCGCCGCCGAGCGCCTCGGCCAGCTTGGCGCTCTTGCTGCTTTCCTCGTTGGTGATCGTGGCCACGACGCCCTTGGTGCGCTCGAACCCGAAGAGCGCCTCCTGGAGCTGGCCGTCGATCACGTTCCGGTCGGAGATGACGAGCACCGTGTCGAACACCTTCTTGTCCGCCGCATCATGCAGCTCGGCCAGGAAGTGCGCGGTCCAGGCGATGCTGTTGGTCTTCCCCGACCCAGCCGAGTGCTGCACCAGGTAGCGGGCGCCGGGCCCGTCCTGGCGCACGGCGGCCTGCAGATTCCGCGTCACATCGAGCTGGTGCCAGCGCGGGAAGATGACGCCCGTGAGTTGCTGCTTGTCGTTCTTCACCGGCACCAGGTACCGCCCCAGGATCTCGAGCCAGGAGTCCCGCTCCCAGACCTCCTCCCAGAGGTAAGCCGTCCGGTGGCCACGCGGGTGGGGCGGGTTGCCGGCGGCGCCGTCGCAGCCGCGGTCGAACGGGAGGAAGCGCGTGTCGGGGCCCAGGAGCTTGGTGGTCATCCGCACACTCAAGTTGCTCACGGCGAAGTGGACCAGCGCGCCCTGGGGGAAGGAGAGGAGCGGCTCCGGCGGCTTCCCCTTGGTCTGCGGCAGCCGGTCGAAGCGGTACTGGTCAACAGCGTTGTCCACCGACTGGGTGAAGTCGCTCTTGAGCTCAGCGCTGGCGACCGGCATCCCGTTCAGGAACAGGACCAGGTCGAGGCAGTTCTCGTGATGGAGCGAGTAGCGCACTTGCCGGACGACGCGGAGGATGTTGGCCTGGTAGCGGGCCGAGACCTCAGCGTTCAGGGTCATGGCCGGGCGGAACTGGGCCAGCCGGAGGGCGCCCTTGACCCCCATGAGCTCGATCCCGAAGCGGAGCACGTCAAGCGCCCCGCGCTGGTCGAGCTGGACACGTAGGCGGTCGAGGAGGGTGTCGCCGGCCTTGGTGCCGTGGTGCTTCTGGAGCGCGGCCCAGGCGTCGGGCTGGGCGGCCTGCACCCAGGCGAGGACGTCGGCGGGGTAGAGCGCCCGGGCACGGTCGTAGCCGTCGGGGTCCTTGGCCGCATAAGCCCAGCCGTGCGCTGCCAGGTGGGCGCAGATCTCGTCCTCGAGGTGGATCTCCTTGTGCATGCTGCTCACGCGGCCTCGGCGGCGGCGAGGCGGCGGACGTCGATCTGGCCGGTCACGGCGGCGGAGATCAGAGCGACGCGACGCTCCTGAAGGATTGCGATGCTCTCCTCCGCTGCCGTTGTTAGAGCCTCGTAGCGAGCGATCTTCTCTCCAGTAGCTTCTAAGATCGCACGCTGCTCATGAACAGGTGGAAGAAATACTTGAAGTCCAAGAAAGGCACCCGGTTCGATGCGCCACTGGGCCTCTCTGATTCCTGTTGACAAGCCTCGGTAAGCGGATACAACCACCTTGCACCTTAGCAGGAGATGGAGAAATCCCTCCATCTCGACGTGCAAAGGGGAAAATGTTGCGTAATCTGGGCTCGTAATCCCTCGATGTGTCGCGATACCTAAAGAGCCTTGCCATGCCTTCATCTTGTTGATCACAAGATCTCCGGGCTCGACGAGCTGATAGGAGTCGAGGTCTACAGGAGTCTTGTTGTTGTTGTCGTCCCGTGAACTCTTGAGGATGACCCCGTAGTCCCGGTAAACGGAAAGAACCGGCTCTGATGGATACCCCTGCCTTTTCACCTGTCGGAAGAGTGCCCTGAGTCGTGTCGGTCGCCAGTGTGCCGGAACATCCCCAAGCCACGTTACCCCGGATGGCTTCATGGGCACGTCGGGGCTCAGGCCCTTGGTGACGGCGTGGGAGATGACGGCCTGCCGCTTCTCCTTCAACAGCGCCATCAGCCTACGCTGCTCAGCGACGAGGGCGTCCATCTTGGCGGTCTCGTGGTTGAGGAAGTCCGCGATGGCCTCTTGTTCGTCGTGGGGAGGAACAGGTATCAAGGCGTTATCCAGCTCGTACTGCCCCAGGCCGACGCGTGTCAGGCCAGTTGCGCTCACACAGAACTGCGCTCTGGCGAATCGTGAGTCGAAGAAGCGCTTCGCGAAGTCACCGCGAAGGCCAGGGTACGGTCGCACCACGGCCAGGTGGTATCCGCAAACGACCCCGGCATGTCAGCCGGAACGAAGGCCGCCACAGCAATGTCGTCAGCTGTTTCGGAGTCCTTCGTGATGAGCACGTCGTTCGCGCGCAGGGTGAATCGCTCGACCTGTTCAGGTGTGGCGGTAGCCGCCATAAGCTCCAGGTCGGCCGTTATCCGCTCGTTGTAGTAGACGTCGGTGTAGTTGCAGAGCCGGACCGGTTGCTGCCCATCGTAGGACTTCTTGTCAACATTGCTCGGGAAGATCTGGGCCATGTGCTTGAGCCGGCGGAGCCCCCAGCTTGCCGGTAGCTTAGCAAGAAAGGGGTGGTCAACCCGGCTGTAGGTGTCATAGCGGGGAAGCTCATGCCGAGAGTTCTCGGATCATATCTTGGATGCGTCCGGTGACGCCCCGTAGCTCCGCGTCGATCTCCGCGAGCGGCCTGGGAGGCGTGAAGAGGTAGAAGTGTCGGCTGAACGGGATCTCGTACCCGACCTTCGTCTTCTCGCCGTCGATCCAGGCGTCCGGCGCATGCGGGCGCACCTCGCGCTCGAAGTAGTCCTCGACGTCCTCGCGGAGCGGCACGTTCTCGGTATCGCGGGCTCCGGGTCGGGGACTGGCCTTCCCTTTCCCTTGCCCTTGGCGCCGAGCACCACCTGGCCCGCCTCATCCCGGAGCGGCCGCTCGACGGTGATCGCCCGGTAGCCGAACTCCTCGGTCTTGAAGATCCGGCTGACCGGCTTCCCCTCGCGCCCGACCTCCTCCGCGTCCCCGAAGAGCCGCACGATGTCCTCGATGTGCTCCGGCCCCAGCTCCTTCCGCTTGCTGCCGAGCGCCTTCCGCATCTTCCGCCAAAAACCGCTCCCGTCGATGAGCTGGACCCGCCCCTTCCGTTGCGCAGGCTTCCGGTTGCTCACGATCCAGATGTAGGTCGCGATCCCGGTGTTGTAGAACATATCGGTCGGGAGTGCCACGATGGCCTCGACCAGGTCGTTCTCGAGCAGGTGGCGGCGGATCTCGCTCTCCCCCGACCCGGCCCCGCCGGTAAAGAGCGGCGAACCGTTCAGCACGATCCCGATCCGGCTCCCCCCGTCCTTGGCCGGCCGCATCTTGGAGAGCATGTGGAGCAGGAAGAGGAGCGAGCCGTCGCTCACCCGCGGGAGCCCCGGGCCGAAGCGGCCGTCGTGGCCCTGCTCCTCGTGCTCCTTCCGGACCTCCTTCTCGACCTTCTTCCACTCGACCCCGAAGGGCGGGTTCGCCAGCAGGTAGTCAAACTTCTTCCCCGGCAGCCCGTCGTTGGAGAGGGTGTTGCCGGGCACGACGTTCGTGATGTCCTGGCCCTTGATGAGGAGGTCGGCCTTGCATATGGCGTAGCTCTCGTCGTTCAGCTCCTGGCCAAACATGACGAGCCGCGCCCCGGGGTTCTGCTCGGCCAGGTGCTCGCCGGCCACGCTCAGCATGCCGCCGGTGCCGGCCGTCGGATCGTAGATGGTGCGGACCACCCCCGGCTTCGACAGCGCCTCGTCGTCCTCACAGAAGAGGAGGTCAACCATGAGCCGGATCACGTCGCGCGGCGTGAAGTGCTCGCCGGCCGTTTCGTTCGAGAGCTCGGCGAAGCGCCGGATGAGCTCCTCGAACATGAGCCCCATGTCGTGGTTGCTCACGACGTCGGGGTGGAGATCGATCCCGGCGAACTTCTCGGTGACCAGGTAGAGGAGGTTGGCCTTCCGGAGCCGGTCGATCTGGGTGTCGAAGTCGAACCGGACGAAGATGTCCCGAACCGCGGGCGTGAAGGCCTGGACGTAGGCGTGGAGGTTCTCGGCCAGGTGGTCCTGATCCCCCATCAGCGCCTTGAGGTCCAGCGGCGAGGTGTTGCAGAAGAGCTGGCCGGCCACCTTGAGGAGGAACGGCTCTGGATTCACGCCCGTCTTCTTCCGCTTCTTGAGCTCGGCCAGGACGTCAGCCTTCGTAGGCTCGAGGACGCAGTCGAGGCGGCGGAGGACGGTGAAGGGGAGGATCACCTTGCCGTACTCGGACTGGCGGTAGTCGCCGCGGAGGAGGTCCGCGACGGACCAGATGAACGCTGCCTTGTCGCTGAAACCGCTCATGAGCACACTATTCCGGAGTAAGCGTGACGTGGTTCAACAGGGCCGCGACATCACACCTCATGCACCGAGACTTGCTCCAGTGGATCGAGAAGATGCATCACCTCGTCGATGATGACCACTGAATCTCCATCATTCCACAGCGCGGAGGTGGCGTCATCGCCATCAGCCACTCGCCAAGCCGTGCCGTCCTCCAGAAGAATCAACCTTCCATCCTGCTTGATCTCATCGATGGCCGAGACCCGGGCTTCGGTAAGCTCCGACAGCCGCAGGTGCCACAGGACCAGCGCCTCCTGCTCGGCGCGCGACAGGCGTTCTACTCCCGTCGCGCGGACTCGTCGGGGGTCATCAGCTTGGTCAGGTCAACGTCCATGGGACATCTCCGGTTGGTTCCTGCGCCGTCTCACACCCCGCCCCGCAGTTCCCGAAGCTGCCTGAGAAGCCTTTGAGTCGTGCCTTGCCGGTCCTTGAACCAGTCGGTGGACCAGATGCGGATGATCTGCCAACCTCGTGACTCCAGGACGCTCTGGCGGAGGCGATCCCGATCCCTGGCACACGGGCTGCTGTGGTACGCCGCACCGTCGCACTCGACACCGGCGATGTACACCCCGGGTCGTGACGCAACGCGGACGCCAATGTCGATACGATACTTGCCGACCCCGACCTGCGCATCCGCGATGTAGCCGTTGTCCTGGAGCATCCGCCGCACTTCGTCCTCGAACGGGCTTTCCGCTTCGCCGCCCGTTACTTCGGCTCGCTGAATCCTGCCGGTCGCCGCGAATTCCAGGAAGTTCCGCAGGAGGCGGGGCCCTTCGGTTTGCACCCGCGAGAGGTCGATGTCGGCCGCCTGAATGGAGCTGAACACCTCCATCCGCCGACGTGCCCGGCTTACCAGCACGTTCAGCCGTCGCTTGCCGTTCTCCCGGTTGAGCGGGCCGAAGTTGAGGCTGAAGGTACCATCCGCGGTCCGACCGTAGCCCACGCTCAGGAAGATCACGTCCCGCTCGTCACCCTGGATGTTTTCCAGGTTCTTCACAAAGAATGGCTCGTCGCGATCCCGGCTCAGGAACTCATCGAGCGAGGGATCCGAACGGCGAAGCCGTTCCAGGGCCTCGTTGATCTCGGATTGCTGCCGCAGATTGAAGGTGCCAACGCCGAGTGACTCCTCCCGGTGATCCCGGAAGTGATCGACAACGGCCTGAGCCACTCGCGCCGCTTCCTGCGGGTTGCACCCCGAGCCCTGGTACACCGCCGTCGGGTCATGCCGGAACTTGATCCCGAGCTCTGGTCCGTCGTAGGCTGCGGCAGGGAAGACTGTCAGTCGCCGGCCGTAAAACTCCTCGTTGGAGAACTGGATCAGCGACTGGTGCGCACTGCGATAGTGCCACTCCAAGTACGCCTGGTGAAGCCCGGCCCCGATACATTCCTCGAGCACCGATTCCGTTTCATCAAGAACGCCATCTCCGTCGGTATCGATGCTCCCGTCTCCAGCTTGGGTCTGAAGCGAGAAGAAGTTCGTCGGCGGGAGCTGCTTCGGATCTCCCACCACGACGAGCTGGCGCCCCCGGCAGATCGCACCGACCGCGTCTTCTGTGGGCAGCTGTGAGGCCTCATCGAAGACCACCAGGTCGAACCGCGCGGTGGACGGTAGGAACTGCGCGACGCTGAGCGGGCTCATCATGAAGCAGGGCTTGAGTGCCCGCACCGCCTCATGGGCCTCCCGCAGTGTGCGCCTCAGTGGCTTGTGGGCCCGCTGCTTGGCCATCTCCCGCATCAGGAACTGCTTTTGGGCATTGGGCGCCGATCCATAGGCACTTGAGCACCGGGTCCGCAGCCCCTCGAGCAGCTGTGCCCGGTTCTGTCGCTGGATCTTCTGGTCAAGCTCGCGGAACGCCTCCCGGTGGGCCTCGTGCGCCGCCGCCCCGAATGCATGCAGCACCGGGTCTGTGGGGATCACCCGCTCCAGCCACAGGGCAAAGAGGGCGCGCCGGAAGGTGCGGCCGATCTCGTTGGACTTCACCTCGCCTGTGAAAGCCGCCTCAGCCATCGGCTCTGCCGGCGTGCCCTTCAATCCCCCGAGAGCCGCGACAAACGCCGCCCACGCCGGGCCTCGCTCCACCTGCGCACTCAGTTGTCCAAGGCGGGCCTGGATGTCGACGACTGTCTGGTCCTTGAAGTAGTCGGCCGGCCATCGCATCGCCTTCACCAACTCCGGAAGCTTCTCTCCAAGGAAGCGCACTCTCCGCAGCCCCTTAAGATCCCCTCCCGCGGGCCGCCGCCAGCCACCACGCCATACCCTGCATCGCCAAGCGGAGCCTTGGCGATGAGCGCCACGAACTGGCTCAACCAGTCGACTCTGCCCTCGAGCACCTTCCAGTCACTCGCCGCCCCAGCCCATGCCTGCCCGAACCACTGCGGTGCGTGGCCATGCTTGCTCAGTTCCGCGCTGCCTGCCTTCCACTTGGGGATCGCGCGCAGGTCTGCCGCCTGGTCCAACAGCGAGACGTGGGCTCCGTCCCTGACCATCCCCGCCCAGCGACGCTTGATGGAACGGAGCCGGCCATCGAGCAGCACCTTGAGCCAGCCCAACAGCCCTCCGGCATTCGACTCCACGTAGACCAGTTCGTCCCGGTCGACTTCCAACATCTCCTCCAACACGTACCGCCGCCGGAAGCGCTGCTCCAGTGCGGCCAGCCGCTTGCCTTCCGTCACCACCTGCCGCATCTCGTCAATCACCGGCTGCAGGTTGGCCAGCCTGATGATGTCCATCGACCACCCGGGACTTCGCCCCAGGAACTCGGCCGACACGACGAAGCGGCTCACTTCGTCGAGGCGCTCCGGTTCACGCAGCCCGAGAACCTCCGCGATCCGCCCTCCTTCGGCATCCAGCCTGCAGGCGGCCTCGTGCAGCTGCTGCGCGAGGCGGGCGATGGTGTCACGCTGCTCTTCGGTGAGCTGGCCCAGCCGGCTGTCGCGCCAGCCATGAGTCGCCACGTCGCCGATGAAGCGACTCGCCCCATCCGCGCCGGCCAGCTTGCGGCAGAGCTCGTCGTACACCCCGCGCGTCAGGGCCGTCGGATCCACCGGAAAAGTCATGCGCACCGCATCGTGCGTCGCGGCGAAATGCCCTACTGCTCCGAAGACCGAGATCTCAAGCGCGGTGCGCTTCAGGTGGGCGGCCTTCACGTACTCGTTCAATGATTGGCGGGTGGCCTTCAGTTGGCCGGTGATTTCAGCGAATCCTCCCGCGGGCTCCTGCAGCCAGTGCTGGGTCGCGTTGAGCCCCTGCAGTACTTCACTCTTCTTGGACTTGGTCGAGTGGAGCTCGAGGCAGGCGCTGCTCAACCCCACGTTCTTGAGCCGGCTGGCGACAACCTCGAGCGCGGCGGTTTTCTCGGAGACGAAGAGCACCGACTTGCCTGTCGCCAGCGCCTGCGCGATCAGGTTGGTGATCGTCTGGCTCTTCCCCGTGCCCGGAGGCCCGTGAATGACGAGATCGGTGCCCCGTTCGACCGCGGCGATGGACCGGAGCTGCGTGGAGTCGGCATCCAGGACGGTCCACGCCCGCTCGGGCGGGTAGTCACGATCCAGGTCGAGCGCGAGGACGTCCGCGGGCAGCCCGCTGTTGACTGCCTGCGCTTCGCTGCGAAGAACCAGTCGCTGCACCATCGGGTGCTTGATGTAGTCCCCTTGGGCCTCCTCCAGGTCCTTGTACATCACGAGCTTCGCGAACGCGAAGGCGGCCAGTTCGATCTCCTTGGTGATCTGCCATCCTTGCTGCCCGGCAATCGCCTGCTCGATCGCACGGTAGTAGGGTTCAAGGTCCCATGAGGCCGATTCCTCATTGGGTTCCGGCAGTTGCGGGAGCACGACTCGACGCTCCCGACGCATGTACTCGATGAGCGATGGATTGGCGAGTGGCTCGTCCTCACCCAGCCGGAGGGTATAGCCCTCCCGTGCGCTTCCTCGCTTGAGGGTCACCGGAACCATCACCAGCGGTGCCCTGAGTACGGTCGTCGCGTGATCTGCTTCCGTGTAGTGCAGGAAGCCCAGACCGAGGTAGATCGTGTTGACGCCCTGCTCTTCCAAGCTCGTGCGCTGGATCTCGGCCACCCTGCGAAGGCGGTGATCCAGCTGGTCGAGCGGATGGGCGGTAGGCAGAAATGGGCTAGCTCGGTTGGTCGTGCGGTCCACCGCCACATACGGCGACTCAGGCCCTCCAACCACCGGGGCTGCATCAGGAGCTGGTGCCGCCGATCTGAAGGAGAAGACGCTTTCCTCGCCAACAACCTTTCGGTAGACCTGGGTAGGATCAACCCCGCTGATGGTGACTGATCCAACTGCTTGGACCTTGTAGTTCAGTGCCCTGTTGCGCTTGGTGAGGTCGAGGAGCTTACGCCGCCACGCTTCAAAGGCCTTGTCGAGCCGTTGCCGGTGCGCGTCAGAGAGTGGAGGAGCTCCATCTGGTAGAGCTCCATTCCCGCTTCCTTTTGATGTTACTGGCATCGAAGCATGACAACCTGAGGCGTGAATGCTGGGCGACGAGTCAGCTAGAGCACCAGTCTTGTCGCCGACGATACCGGAGCCGTTGTGGCGTTGGCGGCGTGATGCCTTCATGGCAATGCTTGATGGTACCGCCCATCCCGCAATCGCGTTACCTACGCCAGAAACCCGCCCGCCGGCCCTCTATATCTTCTGGACGACGGGCTGCGACGACGGTGGATGCGATGCTGGTATAGGGGATGGTGAGCTGGTCAAAGACTAACGGAGTACGACCAGGATTCACCCACTGCCAATCGCTGGAACGCTCCGGCTCGGTTCCGGAGTAAACCTCTATTACCACGAGGGTCTCGTGCGCTGCAACCAGTGATACCATCTCATAAGCCGCTCCAGAGGTCAATGTGACTATGACTCTGGCATCAGACGCAATGTGTCTGAGTTGGTCCAGGAGAACGGTTTCGAAGTAGGCTCTGGTAAACAAGGGCTGGTGGCTCCGATCGGGTTCAATTCAGGATGAAGTGGCGTGCATGCCAGTCTGACCCCGCCCGCCTGGGCCTGAGGTCCACATCCCACCGGGGACGCACCTCCTGCGCGTACAACAGGTAGAATGCGCCCGATGATCCGATCCTCGCGCAATGGTTCACTGACCTTGGAATGAAGGTCCGGAGTTACCGTCACATGCCGTAAGCCAAAGCCGTCAATCAGCTGCACCAGAGTTGCCCTCCTCCTCCTCGACCTCCTCCGGCGACACCAGCCGGAGATACTCAGCGCGGACCTCCTTCAGCGACCGCCGCCCACTCGGCTCCAGCCGCCAAAAGTGCCAGCCGTTCGTGGGCTTCCCTCGGATGGCCTGTCCTGCGCTTGAGGGGGTATCGAAGACCTGGCCTCCCACTTCGATTCGTCCATCAGACAGGACCTTGCCGGTAAACCCGCCGTACTTCCCGGGCCGGGAGTACAAGCTCTGTCCCACTGCAATGTGACCTGCACCGATCAGGTCTGCGATTTCGACAGTAATGGAGCTGTCGGTCTGCGCGCGGTCGATGTGAACCGTGTGCCCCTGCGGCACCGGCCAGATCGCAAGCACCGCATCAATGAGGTGCTCGGTTCGCCGATCGATGCCCGCTTCGTCCCACTGCTTCGAGCTATAGTCCTTGAGCAGCTTGCTGTTCAGCAGCACCACGTCCTTTGCTTGCAGGTGGGTGGCCTTGCCCTTCTCGCCGAGCCACGGTCCGTGCGACACCGTGCTGTTGAGCTTCTGTGTCAGCAGAGTCAGGTTCCCGAGCCGGTGGATGCGCGCATCGCGCTCCGCCTCCGAACCACCAGGTGGAAGCGCCCAGTTCTTGATCCACGCCTGGGGCATCACGTGCTCAATGGCGTAGCTGGCACGACGGATGCGCATCCCCGCGGCGGACACCTGACCCGGAATCCATCCCCGCCAATGGTCCTCCACCGCCTCGAGCACCATGCGTAACCGCCCCCGGCTCAGCTTCCGGTAGACAGGGATGGTCGCCAGCTCCCTCCGGACTTCCTCGTCGCCCGGCCAGTATCCCACCTCGGAGCGCTGCGAAGCGAAGTACTCCCTGAGGATTTGGCTCACCTGTTCGGCGGGAGCGCTTCGAATGACGGAAACGACCTCCGCCATGATCTTGTTGTAGGACTTCGCCGTGGCGCGGATGAGCATACGGCGCGCCAGCCAGCTTTCCAGGACATCCAGCGAGGCCTCAATCTGCTTCTGCGGCAGCGGCCCAGCCTTGTGATCCAGCAGCGCGAGGAGAACCGGCTTGATGACCTCGCTCTCCAGCGTCTTCACTCGATAGACGAACAGGTCCTACGCGATCCAGCGATCCATCCAGAACTTCCGCCTTCTCCGTGAACTCCCGGTAGATTGCCGCTGCCCGGTGGATCTCCTGGAGCAGTGCGAGCATCGGGTGACCCGCCTGATAGTCGGCGTACGCCTTGAACCGGGAAAACACTTCGCGAGCTACAACCTCTTCGCCGGTGCGGGCAATCAGCCAATGATTCAGGAATACCGATGATCGGGGAATGCTGACACGCCCGACGTTGACCGGCTCTTCCCAGAAGGCGGTCTCGAACGTCTCCCAGTACTGGCTATAGGCCTCCTCGACGTCAGCGCCCTGCTCCAGCAGCCGCTGGAACACGAAGTTCTTGATCAGGTCCGCGGCCGTGAGGACAGCTCCACGGGCGTTGAGCGTCTCGAAGATTTCCTGTGCGTTCTCGTTGGCAGTCAGGTCGATGACCACGATCTGGAGCAGTTCCCTGGCGCTTCGCTCGATCGCCTCCGCCCGGGCCACGACCTGTTCCGGCCCCTCCGCAGTGAGCCAGGCACGGCACTGCCCCGCGAAGTAGTGGTGTGCCTTGACCATCCTGGACGCCCGGTGCACGAGCTTCTGATAGTCGACCGGGGCGGCCGCCTCCATTACCTCGTTGAACGCCGGCCGGTCGCGGTTCGTTGGCCACACCTTGAACCGGTCCTCCTTGTGCCGCCGGAACGCCTCGGCATTGGCGATCAGGGGCTCCAGGCGCGCGGCGGGCATCACCGCACCGGCCGCGGCAACCTCGGCATGCAGCGCATCCAGCAGCAACTGCAGGGTCGTCAGCCGCTGCTGTCCGTCGATGACGGTCCGCTGCTGCAGATCACTGGTCGACGTCAGGAGCTGCTGCAGGACGATGGCACCGAGGAAGTGAGGGGCCTGCGGCGTCTGGGGCGACTGCAGCAAGCGCGTTGCCACACGCTCGAGGTCCTTCCACAACGGCTCCCACTGCAGCTCCTCGTTCCACACGTATGGACGCTGGAAGAGCGGAACCAGCAGGCGCTGGGGCTGCATGAAGATGGCTTGTGGAGTGCGGACTTGGGTATCCATGGAGAAGAGCTCTTCGCCTCCGCATCGTGTCTCTAGGGACTGGAGATCAGAAGGAACCGTGGACCAAGTGATTACACAGTTCGCCACTCGGCATGGAATTCAGATACACACCGGCTCGAGCGAGGCCGGAACGAGAGAGCGAAGAGGGGGGCTGTTGCGACAAGCGGATCAATTCGGGCAGCACCTCACGGGGCCGACCTCGGCGGATGCCCTCCGCAGCTGCGTGTAGCTGGCTGGACCGGGAGGCCCGCCTCCCCCTGACAAGTTGCCCTCCGGCCGCCCTCCCGGCAAGGGAATCACAACCCCGTCGGCACCCGCGTCACGTCAGCCTCACGATGCCCCCAGGGTGTGACATTCCCCCCACACCTGTCCCCCTCCCCCACCTGTCCACTCGTACCAACCCTAGCCCCTCCCCCAAACACAAAGAGGCGCCCCACACCCCGAGGCACCCCCTCCAGTCATTTCCCGGTCATTTCCCAGTAAAACGCCAGTCAACCCTCCCCTCAAGGCACCCGCCAAACCTCCACCCCACCCTCCACCTCCTCCGCCGCCGCCAGCGCCCGTGTGGCCTCCTCCACCCGCCCCAACCGCACCAGCACCACCGCCCGCATCGCCTGCAGCCCCTCCCACGCAGCCCGCGCCGGCCCCACCCCGAGCGCCACCCGGAACAACCCGAAGAAATTCCCGAGATACCGCCGCCGCACCGTCCCGTCCCCCGCCGCCTCATCCACCCACGACAGCGCCCCATGCGCCGCCACCTCCCCCACCCGGTCGCCCGTCGCCCGCTCCCCCCACGTGAACGACGCCACCCCATCCCGCCGCGCCAGCTGCTCCGCCGCCCACACCGCCGACGCCATCCACGCCGACCCCGGCGCCAGCTCGTAAGCGGCCGTGGGATTGTCCCGCGCGTTCCCCACAAACCCCGCCACCCGCAACGCCAGCACCCGGAGCCCCGTCTCCACCGTCGCCAGCGCCTCCGTCGACTCGCCGGCCAGGATCTCCTCCGTGGCCAGCCGCTGCAGCGCCGTCACCAGCGCACCGCGCCCGTGGATGGCCTCGTGAATCGGCACCGGGGGCAGGGACGCCGCCAGCTCCTCGGCTACCAGCTGGCTGAGCAGGGCGCGGGCCTCGGGGCGGCGGCCGGATTCGATCAGCTGCACCACGCTGTCACCACTCATCTCGAGCCTCCGGTCCGGGCACAGGCCACCCCACAACAATAGAGGGGCGCCCCGCTCCGGGCGCCCCATTCGCATCACCGTTCCAGGCGGGCTCAGCCCTCCTCGCCGCCAGCCCAGCCTCCCCCTCCATCACCGCGGCAACACCTGCACCTCCACCGAATCCCCCCGCTCCTCAATCGTGATCTCCCGCTCACTCCCATCCGACAGCAGCGCCCTCCCCTTCACGAACCCCGTCCCCGGATCCGTCGTCACCGTCACCCCCTTGCAGCTCGGCGCCGCCTTGTCCTCGCGCTGGAGGATCTCCGTCACCAGCTCGCACGCCACCTCGGTACGCGCCCCCCGCGCCACGAACCCCGGCATCACGATCCCCGACGCGAAGAGCACCATCCACACCGCCACCATCCCTCGCCCCCGCCCCACCAGCTGCGCCCGCTTCGCCAGGTAGACCGGCACCAGCACCGTCCACCCGCCGAGCGTCCCGTACCCCGCCTCCTTGAGGCGGAGCATGTCCACCGTCGCCAGCCCCACGTTGGCCAGCAGGATCGGGAGCGTCAGGTCCGCCGGCGTCACCAGCGACAGCAGCAGCGTGGCCCCGGGCACCAGCGCCACGGCCCAGGCCAGCGTGTCGTCCACCGGCTTCCGCTCCGGCGCCGCGGGCGCGGGGGGTGTGTCCGTCATGGGATCCTTGGGGTGGGAGGGGCCGGCGGCATGCCTGACAGGAACCGGCCCGGAGAATGTGCGCAGTAAGCGGGGACCACCGGCAAGCCGCGTCACGGACCGCCCCCGGCTCCCATGGTAGGCCCCCCGCCTCGATGAAAGCCCACGATTCGCGCAGGGCTCCCACCCGCCTGTCACACCCCTCCCCCACTGTCAGGCGTGACCCCCGCGGGCATCCCCTGACACCCTCAAAGGAGTCCCCATGCCCCGCCCCGTCCCAGCACGCGCCGCGCTGGCCGCCGCCCTGCTCGCCGCCCTCCCCGCCTGCGCCACCATCATGCAGAGCGCCTCCCAGGAGATCTCCGTCTCCAGCACCCCCACCGGCGCCAAGGTCCTCGTTGACGGCACCGACATGGGCAAGACCCCCTACGTCGCCAGCCTCAAGCGCAAGGACAAGCACGTCATCCGCATCGAGCTCGCCGGCTACCAGCCCTTCGAGATGCCCTTGGGCCGCGGCACCAGCGGCTGGGTCTGGGGGCAACATCGTCTTCGGCGGCCTCCCCGGCCTCGCCGTCGACGCCATCACCGGCGGCATGTACAAGCTCAAGCCCGAGCAGGTTGAGGCCACCCTCGCCGCCTCCACCGCCCTCGAGGGCAGTGTCCGGCGGGACAAGGACCTCCTCGTCGTCACCGTCGTCCTCCGCCCCGACAGCACCTGGGAGCGGATCGGCACCCTGGTTCCAGCGCGCTGACCCCAACGACGCGGGCCCGGCGGGGGATCTCCCCATCCGGGCCCGCCTTCTCATTTCAGGAGCAACGCCCTCATGCGCCCCACTCTCTGGCTCTCGGCCGCCGCTCTCCTGCTCGCCGCCTGCGGCGGCGGTGGCGACTCCACCGGCCCCTCCTCCCGGAGCCTCGCTAGCGGCTGGCAGGGGCTCCACCGGCGGCGTCACCATCGCCCTCACCCTCACCTCCGCCAACGGCGCCGTCTCCGGCGACGGCAGCATGACGAGCGTCAACGCCTCCGTCGCCCTCGTAGTGAGCGGCACCTACGCCGACCCGAGCGTCGCCCTGACCATGGTGGCCCAGGGCTACCAGCCCCTCAACTTCACCGGCACCCGCGCGGGCGGGCAGATCAGCGGGACGCTCAACGGCTCCGGCTTCAACAGCGTGCCCATCACGCTCTACAAGAACTGACCGTGGTCGGTACGTCGCGTTTTTCCGCTCTTGACAGCTTCGTATATTGGGAATGCTTCATCCCGCCGGGTACGTCCTGGTGGCGCCCGTGGGCTACGGTCCACGGGCTTTTTCTTGCCCGGAGGCCAAGGATGCGCGTCACCGCCTTCATCGATGGCTTCAACCTCTACCATGCCATTGATGCCACCGGCCGTCACCATCTCAAGTGGCTGGACCTTCGGAAGCTCTGCCGGGAGTTCGCGCCTTCCCCCGGGCAGCAGCTCACCACCGTCTACTACTTCTCCGCCTACGCCACCTGGCGCCCGGATGCCTACGCTCGGCATCGGTCCTTCGTCGCCGCCCTTGAAGCGACCGGCGTCGTGCCCGTGATGGGCGTCTTCAAAGCGAAGGACCGGTCCTGCCGGCGCTGCGGCAGCGCCTGGATCGACCACGAGGAGAAGGAGACCGACGTCAACATCGCCCTTCATATGCTTCGGGACGCAAACCTGGACCGCTATGACCGGGCGCTGCTCATCTCCGGGGATTCCGACCTGGCGCCAGCCGTGCGGATGATCTGCACGCTCTACCCGGAAAAGCGGATTCGTGTCATCGCCCCCTTCGGGCGCCGGTACAGCATGGACCTTGTCAGCGCGGCTGGAGGAACGGATCAGGCCAGGCGAATGAAGGACGTGCACGTCGAGCGGAGCCTGCTGCCGGAACTGGTCGTCGACAGTGCTGGACGTTCAGTGGCCCGGCGCCCCGAGAAGTACGCCCCGCCACCCAGCCACCCCTTCAACTAGCCAATCGGGCGGCGCCGGAGCACTGGCCGTGGCACGAATCGCGACCGCCCCACCACGGATACGCCATCAGCTTGCCCCACGTCCCGCCAGCGGATCGGCACCCTCGTGCCGGCGCGCTGACCCCCAGTGACACGGGCCCGGCGGGGATCTCCCCCGCCGGGCCCGCCCCCAACATCATCGCACCAACACTCCCGTGCGCCTCACCCCCTGGCACTCCGTGCCGCCCTCCTTCTGGCCGCCGGCGGCGGCGCCGGTGGCTCGGCGTGGACTTTGGGGGGGGACTGCGGGAGGGGGGAAACAGCAACTACGTATTAATAGGGGTGAATGCTAACAGCTTGCCTTGCAGCAACTTCCCACAACCCCACCGTGATTTCCCCTCCAATTTCACAACCCGCCACCCCCAAGTCTCGCCTCGTGCCACCGGACGAACCGCGCCATCGTGCCGTCTGCCAGTGCCCTCGGCGCATCCACCGGCAGCCCCAATTCCGTGGCCACGCGCTCGGCAAGTGAACGATGCGTCCACGGGTACAGCTGGTATTTCATGATCAGGGCAAACCCGCCCGCCTGGTTGACCTGGTGCACCCACGTCGTCGGGATCATCCGCACCGCGAAGACAGGTACCACGCCCAGGTCACGGCAGATGGCGATCTTCGTCTTGAACTCCCGGTCTTCCATGTAACCCAGGGTGTTCTTGACCTCGACTCCGTAGCTCACCCCATCGCGCGCAAAGATGAAAGGGCTGGCTTGGTGAAGCGGGCGGTGGGGACGGTCATGCCCGCCTTAAGAAGTAGACCCCCAGAGTGCGCAGTACGGAACTCGCGTTCCGCCCGAGGCGTGGGGGCCATGATTACCCGAGAAGCTAACGATCGGCCAGGGGCCGGGCAAGCCGCTCACCGGATCATTGGGCCCGCTCTCCTCGCCACCTCAGGCCCCGGGAGATGCCGTTGTGGTGGATGCCTCACAATCGACGCCAGGCAATCTATGCGATTCTCGCAGAACGACGGTACCAAAGCAACGCATGCTGTCGCCGTACCAAGCCCGGCCCGATGTCCCACTCGCTACCCCAGCTCCACCACCACCGGCCGATTCCCCGGCACGTACCGCACGTCACACACGCTCGCATTCACAAACCGCACCCCACCCCGCTCCTCCATCCCGTACTCCTCGTGGATGTGCCCGAACGCATGGAGCCTGAGCCGCGGCAGCTCCGCCACTCGCGCCGCGAGGTCGGCGCACCCCACCCGCTCCCGCGACCGCCCGAGCACCGCATCGAGGACACCCTGCGGCGGCCCGTGCGTCACCAGCACCTCGGTCTCCTCGGGGATGAGGGCCCATCGCTCAGCGATCTCGGGGCCCCGCTCCAGGTTGAATGCCCAGTCGAAGAACCACGGCTGCCAAGGCGATCCCCAGATGCGGACCCCGTCAATGACCACCCCGCTGTCCCTGAGGTACGTCACCCCTGCCGGCACCAGCGCCTCCGCCAGCCGCGCCTCGCGCTCGAAGCAGAAGTCGTGGTTCCCCGCAACGAACACCTTGTGCCGGTGCGGCAGGCCGGCAAACCAGCCCAGGAACGTCCGTGCCTCCTCGAGGGTGCCGCGCCCCGTCAGGTCCCCGGCGTGCAGCACCACGTCCCCCGCGGGCAGCGGATCGAGGGAAGCGTGATGGTTGTGGGTGTCGGAGAGGAGGACGAGGCGCATGCGGATACCCAGGCAGACGGTGGCGACGGCCCTCCCAACCTCGCAACCCGGCCCTCCCGCGCAAGTCCAGAAAAACGTGATCGCGTAGCCATTCACCCTGCCGCCGGCACCCAGGTAAGGGGGTCACCACACCATCGAGCCATCATCCCCATTCTCTTCCTATATATGCCGTGGAAGCTCGATATTGCGCGTAATTCACATATACGCTAAGATCACCAAGACACCCAGTATCTTCGCGTTTACATGAAGCAGAACCACCCCCGGTTCCCCATGCCCATCGCCGACCTCCCCGACCTCGGCCGCCGGATCCGCGACCAGCGAAAGGCCTTGGCCCTCACCCAGCCCGAGGCCGCCGCCCTCACCGGCGTCAGCGTTGCCCTCTGGAGCGAGCTCGAGGGCGGCAAGCGCCAGAACGTGAGCCTCGGCTCCGTCCTCCGCATCCTCCACACCCTGGGCCTGGACCTGGAACTCGTCCCTCGCCAGCGCCCCGTCGCGCCCCACCGCGCATGAGCCCCGGCCCGCGGAGCCGCCGGCTCGACACCACCCGCCCGCGCCTCGATGTCTATCTCTGCGGCCGCCTCGTGGGCCACGTTGGGCAGGAGGGCCCCGACACCTGGTTCCGCTACACGGAGGCCGCCGTCGCCCACGCCGGCACCACCGACCTCCGCCTCTCCATCCGCCTCCCCGTTCGGCCGGACACCTACGGCCACGCCGAGACGCTCGCGTTCTTCGACAACCTCCTGCTCGAGGCCGGTACCCGCGAGGCGATCGCCGCCCTGAGCCAGCACGACCAGCGGGACGTCACCGGCCTCCTCGGCGAGGTCGGCGGCGAGTGCGCCGGCGCCGTGACGCTCTGGCCCCACGGCACCGAGCCGCCCGCGAGCCCCGCCTACCGCCCCTTGCCTGACGACAGCCTCGCCGCGCTCTTCGACACCACCCACGGCGTCGCCCTCACCCGCGCCCAGCTCGAGAGCCGCCAGTCGCTGAGCGGCGTCCAGGACAAGCTCGTGGTCCGCCGCACCCCGGCGGGCTGGGACCTCCCCCTCCAGTGTGCCCCGGGCGACGTCATCCTCAAGCGGCCGAGCCCCCGCTACCCCGGGCTGGTGGAGAACGAGTACGCCTGTCAGGCACTGGCCGCCGCCATTGGCATCGAGGTCCCGCCCACCGAGGCCCTGCGGGGCCCCGGCCTCGCGCTCCTGGCCAGCACCCGCTACGACCGTCGCCCGGATGGAGCCGGCGGGCTCCGGCGGCTCCACCAGGAGGACTTCTGCCAGGCCACGGGCCGCATCCCGGCGCACAAGTACCAGCGGGACCGGGGCCCCGGCTTCGCCGACCTGGCCCGCGTCATCCGCCAGGAGTGCGCCGCCCCCGCCCGGGACCTCCAGCGCCTGCTCCATCGCCTCGTCCTCAATCTCTGCCTCGGCAACATGGACGCGCACGCCAAGAACGTCGCCCTGCTGTACGGCGACGACGGCCTGGCCCTGGCTCCGGCCTACGACCTCGTCTGCACCCTGGCCTACCCCGCGCTGAGCCCGTCCTATTCCATGCAGGTGGGCGGGGCCTCCCGCCCGTCGGAGCTCTCCCTCGCCGCCTTCACCCGCCTGGCCCGCGACCTGGGCGTCACCCTCGGCGCGCTCCGTCAGGCGGCGGACGAGGTGACCACCAGGGCGGCCGCCGCCTGGCCCGCCGTCCTGGACCAGGCCACCCGCCTGACAGGTCCCGCCCCCGTCTACGACGACATCACCCGCATCCTTGCGGCCGAGTCGGCCCGCGTCCGCGCGGCCATCGCGCCCCCCGCGGCATCCCCCGCCCCGCACGGAACCTCGGCGTGACTCCGTCCCCCTCCCCCCAGGACCCCACCCTCCTCCGCCGCCTCCTCAAGGCCCGGGACCGGATGGACGCCCGCCCCGAGCACCCCTGGACGATCCCCACCCTCGCCCGCCTGGCCCACGTCTCCCCCAAGCACTTCGCCCGCGCCTTCCGCGCCGCCTTCGCCCTCCCCCCGCACCGCTACCTCCTCACCCGCCGCCTCGAACGCGCCACCGCGCTGCTGCGAGACACGGAACTCTCGGTCACCGCCATCGCCTTCGACACCGGCTGGCAGTCCCTCGGCACCTTCACCCGCACCTATAAGGACGTCACCGGCGAAACCCCGACCGCCGCGCGCCGCCGCCTGCAGGCCGAAGCCAAGGACCTGCGGCACGTCCCCCCTGCTTCCTCGCCGCTTAAGCACCCGCCCCCACCTCACCATGGCCGTTTCGGAGAAGCGCCGTCGCGCGTCCACCCCTATACATGGGTCACGCAAACGCCCCACCTGACCCCAGAACGGAGCGCTCCCCATGACCGAAGGCGTCGACGTCCTTAAGCATCTACGTCCGCGACCAGGACGAAGCCCTCGACTTCTACGTGAACAGGGTCGGCTTCACCCCGCACACCGACGTGAAGAACGGCCCCTACCGCTGGCTCACCGTCCAGTGGCCCGCCCAACCCTTCCAGCTCGGCCTCTTCCGTCCCGGCCCCCCGACGCACGACCCCGACACCGCGGCCCAGCTCCTCGCCCTCGTCGCCAAGGGCGCCATGCCGCCGCTCGTGCTGGTGGTGAAGGACTGCCAGGCCACCTACGACCGCCTCGTCGCCCGCGGCGTGTACACCATCCAGGAACCGATCGCCCGCTTCGGCTCCGTGGACGCCGGCTTCCGCGACCCGTCGGGCAACGGCTGGAAGCTGATCCAGCTCCGCCGCCCCTGACCCTCCACATGGTGAGGTAGGCCACGGCCCCTCCTCCCCAACCACCATTACTCATTCCCCATCGATGAGCCTCACGACCAAGTCCCGCCAGCTCCACCGCTGGATGTCCGCCCTCTTCACCATCACCGTCCTGTCGTACATCGTCATGTCCGCCCTCCACCCCGGCCAGCAGCCCCCGCCGTACATCACCTACGCCCCCCTCCTCCCCCCCGCCCTGCTCTTCTTCACCGGCCTCTACCCCTTCGCTCTCCCCTACCTCGCGCGCCGTGCCTGAGCGGTGCGCGGTGCGCACCTCCCCGCCCTCTTCCCCTGACCCCGTCCCCAGCAACACAAAAGGGGCCGCCCCCCTCGGCGCCCCCTCCCCCCCCACCCTCTGTCGAACGCGCGGCCCTCGGCCCGCGCCTCACCCCCGCAACTTCACCACCTCCTCCACCCACCCCACCCGCTCCACCATCCCCTCCGCCAGCCGCTCCACCATCCCCGGCCACGGCACCTCCGTCCCCACCCGGCCCTCGTAGGCGATCGTCCCCGCCCCGCTCGCCCGCCACGCGCCGAGCCTCGGCACCCACCACCCCGGCCGCTGCTGCTCCGACTCGTTGAGCGCCTCGGCGAACGCCGCCGTCTGGTCCCAGGTCCACGTCCCCGGCAGGGTCGTGTCGGCGTGCACCCGGTACCCCGGCCCGAACAGCGGATGCACGTGCCCCGGCCCGAGCCCCACCTGCACCACGCTCTCCGGCCGCCCCCCGCCCTCGGCGGCGGCCTTCGCCGCCATCGGCACCGTGAACTGCAGCAGCACGCTCTCCGCGTCCACGCGCGCCGGGTACCCGTACCGCGTCATGATCCGGTGCGCCGCCTCGAGCTCCCCGAACCCCGGTCGGTCCTGCCACGCATGCGGGAAGCCGAGCCGGGTGCGCCACGCCTCGGTCATGCTCGGGTCCACCAGCGTGCAGTAGATGAGCGCGAGCCCCGCCTCGCCCAGCACCCGCGCCACGCCGCCGACCATCATCTGCCAGCCCGCCACGTACCGGACATCGCTCCGGTCCACCAGCGCGGCCGCGGCCATCTCGAGCCCCCCGTCGGCCCGCCGCCGGAGCGCGCCGAGCCCGGCGTGCGTGTTCACCAGGTGGAGCGCCGCGGTGTCGAGCGCCGGCAGCGTCGGCTCCGTCAGCCGGCTCACCATCCGCACCTCCGACCGACGCACCCCGTCCTCGCTCGCGAGCGCCGTCACCTCCACCCGCGTCGCGTAGCCCTTCCCTGCCCACTCCAGGGCATCCCCCACCCGCACCGCCTCGTCCGGCAACTGCCCCAGCGACCGCAACCCCGCGATCGTGTGGGTGACGTCGTCGGGGAGGACGTAGCTGGGGGGAGTCGGTGAATCGCTCGTGCTCATGGGTGCCCTCGTCTCTCGGGTCGCTCACCTAAAGTAAGCGATCGCGGGAGGGCGTCCGCCCCTAGTCCCCCTTGAGCACCCCCACGGGATCCCCGCTCACCGCCCGCCGGGCCGGCACCACCACCGCCACCACCGCGACGGCGGCCAGCACCACCGGCACCACCACGAACGTCACCGGGTCCACCACCCCAACTCCATACAGCAGCGACTCGAGGAACCTGGACACCCCGAGCGCCACGCCGAGCCCCACCCCGAGCCCCGCCACCACCGGCCCCATCCCCTGCCTGACGAGCAGCCGCTCGACCCGCGCCGGCCCCGCGCCGAGCGCCAGCCGGATCCCGATCTCCCGGCTCCGCTGCGCCACCGTGTACGCGATCACCCCGTACACCCCCACCGCCGCCAGCACCAGCGCCAGCAGCGCAAACCCGCTCATGAGCGCCATCGTGAACCGCTGCTCCCGGGTGGCGGTGGCCAGCACCTCGTCGAGCGTCGTCACGGCACTGAGCGACAGGTCCGGATCCCGCTGCCGGACGAGCGCCGCCACCGGCTCGAGCAGCGCCCGCGGGTCCCCGCGCGTCCGCACCACCAGCGTCATCGCCCGGCGAGGATTGCCGAACGAGGTGGCCCACTGCGCGTGCGGCACGTAGAAAGTGCGCTTGACCGGCGCCGTGAGCCCGTGGTGCCGCACGTCGCCCACCACCCCGACGATGGTGCGGAGCGGCCCGTCCTGCCGCCCCACGCCGATCCGCTGCCCGAGCGGGTCCTCGCCGGGGAAATACTCCCGGGCCAGCGTCTCGTTGATGACGATCACCGGCGCCCCGTCCCCGACGTCGGTCGAGTCGATGAACCGCCCCTGCACCAGCCGGATCCGCATCGCCTCGAACCACCCCGGCGTCACCGCCTGCCAGTCGGCCGAGCGGCCCGGGGTCCCGGCCGGCACCGGGCGCCCGTCGATCCGGAGCCCCGAGTCGCCGATGTCGTCGGCCAGCGGCAGCACCCGGACAAAGCCGGCGGTCTCGGCCCCCGGCAGCCGCCGCACCTCGGTCCGCACCTCCTCGAAGAACCCCGCCACCCGCGCCGCATCGGCGTACGTCGCCGAGGGGAGCGCAATCCGGAGCGTGAGCGCGCGCGACCCGTCGAACCCCGGGTCGATCGCCATGAGCTGGAGGAAGCTCCGCACCGTGAGCCCGGCCCCGATGAGGAGGAGCACCGCGAGCGCCATCTCGCTCGCCACGAGGGCGCGCGGTGCCGCCGTCGCGTCACCCCGCTGCTCTGCCCGCGCGAGCCCTCGCGGAGCGGTGGTGGCGAGCGGCGCCGTGAGGATGGTGCGCATGGGCAGGAGGCCGAACAGGAGCCCGGCGGCCACCGACACGAGCAGCGTGAAGCCGAGCACCGCCGGGTCCACGCTCACCTCGCTGAGCCGCGGGATGGTGGTGGGCGCCCGCGCCACCAGCAGCCGCACCCCGGCCCACGCCAGCCCGAGCCCGGCCAGCCCGCCCGCAAGCGACAGCACCAGGCTCTCGGTGAGCGCCAGCCGGAGCAGCTCGCGCCGGCCGCGCCGAGGGCGGCGCGCACCGCGAGGTCCCGCGCGCGCCGTCGGCGCGCACCAGCACCAGGTTGGCGACGTTGGCCGCGGTGAGCAGGAGCAGGAGCCCGACGGCCGCGGCGAGCACCGCCAGCGCGAGCCGCGCCGAGCCGCTCACCTCATCGGGGAGGGCGGTGGCAAAGGCGCTGAAGCCCATCGCCGGCGGATAGAGCCCGGCCTCGGTCCACTGCCGGGTGAGCGCCGTCATCGCTGCCGTGAGGCCGGCGGCGCTGCTTCCCGCGCGGAGTCGCGCCACGCCGAAGAGGCCGTGGTTGCCGCGCTGGGGATTGGCGCGCTCCATGCCGAGCGGGAAGAGGTACTGCGCCGGCTGCCGCACCTGGAACTCGAGCGGCAGCCGGAACTCCCGGGGCAGCACCCCACCACCCGCACCGGCGTCCCGTCCACCGTGATGGTCCGCCCCACGAGCGACGGGTCCCCGCCGTAGCGCCGCCGCCAGAGGTCGTACCCGATCATGGCCACCGGCGGCGCGTTAGGCAGGTCCTCCGCCACCGAGAACCCGCGCCCCACCGCCGGCTCCATGCCGAGCACCGGCAGCATCTCGTGACTCATGGCCATGGCCCCCACGCTCTCGGGGGTCCCCTCCCCCGTGATGGCCACGTCCCCCTCGTCCGACCACGCCGCCGCCGACTCGACCTGCGCCTCGAGCCGCGCGTAGTCCAGGAACTCCGCCTCCGACAGCCAGGTCTTGTCGAAATTGCTCCAGCGGCTCCAGAGCAGGGCCAGCCGCTCCGGCTCCCGGTAGGGGAGCGGCTTGAGGAGCACGGCGTTGACGACGCTGAAGATGGCGCTGTTGGCCCCGATGCCGAGGGCCAGCGTGAGGATCACCACGGCGCAGAAGCCGGGCTGGCGGGAGAGCGACCGGAGGACCGTCCGGAGGTCGGGGAGGAGCTGGGCCATGGCGCCGTGCCGTGGAGAGGGGGATTCCGATGAGACAGGCCGGAAACCCCGGAGGTTGGAGCCCCCCCCACCCCCCCCTCCCCCTCGTCCGTAAGGGCCGAACATGTTCGGCCCCGCCCGCTCCCCCTACACCTGCCCCTCCTCCCCAAAAACTCCACCACCCCCGTCTCCCGGTTCACCAGCACCACCAGCCCCGGCCCGAGCGGCATCCCCGCCCACGCCAGGTACGCCACCCAGCACGCCCCCGCCTCCGCCCCGCCGCCCCCGCCCGCGCTCCGGCTCACCCCCGCCTCCCGCCCCTCCGCCAGCTCCACCCCATCCCGCACCCGCACAATCCTGGGCAGGTGATACGGCGCCCCCGGCCCCGCCTCCCCCGCCGGTGTCCGCGCCGCCGCGTCGTCCAGGAACCGCTGCGCGATCAGCCGTGCCCGCTCCCGTGAGATCACCCGTCGCTCCTCGAAGCCTGTCCCGGTCCGCCCGCCCAGCCCCCTCGGCCGCACCGGAACGTGTCCTCCCGCTGTGACAGCCGCCGCCCCTGCCGCCGCCGCACAAGCTAGGATGGAGGCGTCAGGCGGCTGTCAGGCCGCCCCCATCACCCCGTCGCGCCCGCCGCCCCCTTCCTTATCAGGTCGCCCACACCTCGCCTCCCCGGCCCGCCCGCTGCGGGTCAGGCACCGGTGGCCCCGCCCCGCGCCCGTTGGCACGCGCGCCATTCGCCTCATTATTCCGCGCAAACACCTCGAATCCCGCCCATTCGCTCATGGTGCCGGTGCATTCGCTCATGCGCGCCGCCCATTTGCTCATGGCCGCGGCCCATTCACTCATCACGGCGCCCCGTGCGCTCATGGCCGCGGCTCATTCGCTCCTCACGGCGTCCCGTGCGCTCATGGCCTCGGCCCATTGCCTCATGGAGACCGCCCAGTGCCCTGTGCGCGCCGCCCATGCGCTCATCGCCGCGCGCCATTCGCCACTGCAATCGCCCCAGGTACCCCTTCGCGCGGCCCATTCACCTCTCCACTCGGCCCACCCGCCCCCTCCCGCGACCCATCCGCCACCGCGCTCGGCATCGCTGGGCCGCGCTGCCGCCGCCCCGATCCCAGCGCCACCACCCCCACCGCCACCTGCACTCCCGCACGCTCCCGCTCCCGCCCCGCCCCCTCCCGCGCCAGCGACTCCGGTCCCGCTCCCCCACCCGCCAGCCTCACGAAGACTCTCGCACGCGCCCCCCGGACGAATTCGTTCAACCCCGCAAAAAATGCTAAGCATTGCCTGACAACGACTTGACACACATCGCCGCTTGGGCACGCCGTTTGCATCTCTACCCTGCCGAGCCCCACAGCAGGCGCTGGCCCCCGCCTCGCGGGCTCATCCGGTGACAACGCAGGCAGACGGAGCGGGACCGCCAGGTGGCGGTGCCCGCGGCACACCTCCATGACAGGAGATGGACCATGGATGATCTGTTCCGGATGAAGCTCGAGGCCGCGATCGGCGGGCTCGGCTTCGCCACCCTCACCCCCGCGAAGCTGCCCCGCTTCGAGGAGTGGAAGGGCAAGCTCGCCGCCGAGATCGAGGCGGCCAAGATGCACGCGCAGCTGTTTGGCGATGGCCGGGACACCAGCCGGTCGACGGTGGCCCTGAAGGACGAGGATCGCGCCCTCATCCTGGGCGACGTCCGCGCCCTCGTGAAGGTGGGTCGGACCGTGGCGGAGGAAGTGAAGACCGCCCCGACGTACTGGCGGGTCGGCAGCCCCACGCAGTCGGAGCAGGGGCTGCTGGTGAGGGGCAAGCAGTTCGTGGCGTTCGCGCGGGAGCACCAGGACGTCCTCGCGGGCTACGGCATCACGGCGGAGCGGCTCGCCGCCATGACCGCCCGGCTCCAGGCCCTCGAGGAACGCATCACCGCCAAGAACAGCGCCACCGCCCAGCACGTGGTGGCCCGGGAGTCCCTCGCCGGCGTGGCCAAGCGCCTCGTCCGCGCGCTGCAGGCCCTCGACGCCATTTACGCCCAGGAATTCATCGACCGCCCGGAACTGCTGGCCGCCTGGCGCGGCACCACCAACATCCCCTGGCCGGGCACCAAGGCGGCCCGCGCCGCCAAGGCCCCGCCCGCCCCGGAGAAGGGAGGTGCGGCCACCTAGGAACCCACACCACGCGCAACAGAATGGGGCCGGCAACCGCCGGCCCCATTCTGTTGCCCGCCATCCCCCTCGATCACCGAGCCCCGAGTCTCGATCGTCGGGCCCAAGCCTCGATCGCCGGGGGCCGGGTGAGGAGGAGGGGCAGGGGGCAGAGGGCGCGTAGCTGCAGCCGCCTGCGAACCAACCCACCCTACCCGCAGCTCCAGCGCCCGGCGCCCCCTGCCCCTCCGACGAACCCGGCCCAGCGCACGAACGCGCGCAAGCGCGCGCGGCCGGGTATCCGGGCGCAGGATGATCACCCCTCGATCGCCGGGGGCCGAGTGAGGAGGAGGGGCAGGGGGCAGAGGGCGCGTAGCTGCAGCCGCCTGCGAACCAACCCACCTTTCTGGCAGCTCCAGCGTCCCGGCGCCCCCTGCCCCTCCGACGAACCCGGCCCAGCGCACCAACGCGCGCAAGCGCGCGCGGCCGGATGTATCCGGCCGCTACGTACGTGGAGCCCGGAGCTCGCCGAGGCCGACGAGCAGCCGCCAGATGCCGAAGAGGCCGAGTGCGCCCGCGAGTCCCGCCGCGAGCACGCCCGGCCGTGCCACCACCCCCGCGGCCACGATGGCTACCAGCCCCACCGCGACCTCATTGACCCCCACCCAGAACCGGCAGCTCCGCCCAAACTCCCGCGCCCGCGCCTCCGCCGCCTCCCCCTCGTCCGCCGCCCGCGCCGCCGCGAGCACCGCCCCCACCGTCGGGGCGTGCGAGGGCGCCGAGGCCGTGACGCCTCGCGACATGGGTTCTTCGGTCAATGCGGTGCTCCAGGGGAAGGGCGCTGGCACACCCAGGGGGTTTCCCGCCGCCTAACTGTTGCACCGCAGCCCCGTTTTGTCCACTGGGGACACCTCCACGCCGTCTGACGCTGGTGTGACACTCCACCGCACTGACTATTTTCCGACATGCGCCTACACCTTCTCCTCGCCCTCGCCGCCGCCGCGCCCCGCTCGCCGCCCAGGCCCCCGCCACCCTGCCGGCGTTCCAGGTCGAAGACCAGTTCAAGCGGAAGCACACCGAGCAGGAATGGGCCGGCGCCCCCGTCGTGTTCCTGGTGACCAATCGCGAAGGCCGCACCTCCCTGATGCGCTGGTACCAGGCCTTCCTCGGCTCGCCCCCCCGCCAGATCCGGTGGCCATGGCCGCCGACACCAAGGGCGCCCCCTTCTTCGTGAAGGGCGCCATCCGCGGCTCCATGCCGAAGGACACCCTGCTCCCGATCCTCATTGACTACAGCGGCAAGCTCGCCCGCCCGCTCCGCGGCAGCGACACCCTCGCCGCCGTCTACTACGGCGCCGACGGCCGCCTCATCGCCCGCCGCCCCCTCCCCACCGGCACCGAGCCCGCGCCCGACGACGCCGCGCTCGTCACCGAGCTCCTCGGCGCCGCCCCCTGACCGCGCTCCCCACGCAAGATCCCCTCACCCCACGTACGTACGGGCCGGATATATCCGGCCCCTACGATCTCACCCGCCGCAGGATCTCCGTCTCGTAGAACACCCGCAGCTCCGGAAACGCCTCGAACTCCTCCCGGTACCACCGGCTCATCGCCACCGCCTCCGGCCAGCGGAGCCGCGCCAGGAACAGCTCGTGGCTGTCGGCGCCCCGCACCAGCTCGAGGATCGTCGTCCGCACCACCTCGCGGAACAGCTCCGCCTTGTCGGGGAAGTAGCGCCGGAACGTCTTCGGCGACACCTCCGCCACCCGGGCGATGGCCGAGAGCCGTGCCCCCTGGAAGCCGCGTTCCACGAACTCCGAGAGTGCCGCCGCGAGGATCCGTTCCCCCCGCGCATCAATGGCCCGCGCGGGGCCGCGTGTCGAGATCGTCATGGCCGGGGGAAAGGCAAGCCACGGACCACCGCCGCCATCCCCCGCCGCCGCCCAACGCCCCACCGGCCCCGCCGTCCCAACTCCCCCCCGCGCAACGACTTCCCCCACCGCCCGGTTGTCAGGCACCCCTGAATCCCGGGCTTGCCCCTCCCCGTACCGGCCACGACATTCAGCAACCCCGCGAAATCTCGCACCCCCTCCGCGAGGCGTCCCATGCCGCACCGGCATCACGAACTCCTGCGCGCCATCGCCCGCAGCATCAACTCCACCGCCGAGCTCTCGGCGGTGCTCCAGTCCGTGGTCACGGCGCTGGCCGAGATGCCGGGCATGCTCACCAGCCGCATCTGGCTCCTGCTCGGCGACGACGAGTGTGACACCTGCCGTCGCGAGGGCCCCGTCGGCCTGGCCCAGAGCTACGGCGCCCGCATGCTCCACCTCGCCGCCGTCGAGGGCCGGATCCCCAAGTACGAGCGCGAGTTCCACCTCATGCCGGTGGACTACCCGACCCCGCCCGCCTGGGTCATCGGCACCCGCGAGCCGGCGCGCGTCAACGGCTTCCCCGACGCCCCCGGCGTCAACCTCCCCCCCGACTACGCCCAGCTCCTCCGCGACGCCGGCCCCGGAGCGCCAACGCCTTCCCCTCATCCACCAGGGCGAAGTCCTCGGCTCCATCGGCCTCATCAGCGCCCGCGAGCTGGACGACGACGAATTCGAGCCCTCGGCATCTTCGCCGACCAGGCCGCGATGGCCATCCGCACCGCCCAGCTCTTCCGCGACGTGGCCCGCTACAAGGACCGCCTCGAGATCGAGAACGCCTACCTCCAGCAGCAGCTCGAGGAAGACCGCGGCTACGAAGGCATCGTCGGCGCGAGCCCCCAGCTCATGGGCGTCCTCCGCAAGGTGAAGCAGGTGGCCGCCGTGGACTCCACCGTCCTCCTCCTCGGCGAGACCGGCACCGGCAAGGAACTCATCGCCCGCGCCGTGCACGAGGGAAGCCCGCGGAAGGACCGCCCGCTGATCAAGGTGAACTGCGGCGCCATCCCCCAGGGCCTCGTCGAGAGCGAACTCTTCGGCCACGAGAAGGGCGCCTTCACCGGCGCGCTCCAGCGCCGCATCGGCCGCTTCGAGCTGGCCGACAAGGGCACCCTCTTCATGGATGAAGTGGGAGAACTCAACCTCGAGACCCAGGTGAAGCTGCTCCGCGTCCTGCAGGAACGGGAATTCGAGCGCGTCGGCTCCACGCGTCCGCAGCAGGTGGACGTGCGCCTCATCGCCGCCACCCACAAGGAACTCGAGCAGGAAGTGGCCGAGGGCCGCTTCCGTGCCGACCTCTTCTACCGGATGAACGTCTTCCCCATCCGCATCCCCCCGCTCCGCGACCGCCCCAAGGACATCCCGCTGCTGGTGAGCCACTTCCTGGCCCAGTTCCAGCGCAAGCTCGCCAAGCCCATCAAGGGCCTGACGCCGGAGAGCATGGCCCGCCTCGAGGCCTACGCCTGGCCGGGCAACATCCGCGAACTCGAGAACATCATCGAGCGCGCCTGCGTCCTGGCCACCGACCCCATCATCGAGATCGGCGACGCCCCTCCGCCCCACCCCGGGCCGCCCCACCGCCGCCTCCTACACCGCCCCCGCCGGCGCCGCCCCCCCAACCCCGGAAAGCATCATCCCCCTGGACGAAAACGAGCGCCTCCACATCCGCCGCGCCCTCCAGGCCACCGCCGGCAAGATCCACGGCAAGGGCGGCGCCGCCGAGCTGCTCGGCATCAACGCCAGCACCCTCCGCTCCCGCATGCAGAAGCTCGGGATCCCCACCAAGTCCTGACCCGCACGAACGCGCTTCGCGCGGCCGGATGTATCCGGCCGCTACGGACGCGCACGAATCCCACTGTGCTCCCTCGATGGCCGGGGGGCTGAGGAGGAGGGGTGGGGGGCAGAGGGCGCGTAGCTGCAGCCGCCTGCGAACCAACCCACCCCCACCCGCAGCTCCCGCGCCCGGCGCCCCCACCCCTCCGACGAAGCCGAGCCAGCGCACGATCAACGCACGGCCACCGCGATCGCGGGATTTCACGATCGCACGATATCCCGTGACGATTCCCTCGCGACCCCACCCGCCCACCCGCCCTCCTGCCCAAACAAGCCCAACCGCCTAACCGCATCCCCTCCAAAGCCTTACCGACCCCCGCCCCACCCGACGGGTCAGCAGCCGCCCGCGTGGCCCCGCCGTTGCCTTCTCTCCGGCCGAACCCAAACCGGAGTGAAGCTCCAATGCACCGCACCCGTCGCATCGCCATCGCCGCCCTGGTCCTCACGGCCTCCGCCGGCATCATCGCCTGGAAGGGCCTCGGCCACTCGGGCAGCAAGGACACCATTGTGGTGTCAGGCACCGTCGAATCCATCGAGGCCGATCTCGGCTTCGAACAGTCCGGCCGCCTCGCCACCATTGCCGTGCGCGAGGGCGCCGTGGTGGACTCCGGCACCATCCTCGCCGCCCTCGACCAGGCCGAGCTGGGCGCCGAGCGCGACGCCGCCGCCGCTGACCTGGCCGGCGCCGAGGCGATGCTCGCCGAGTACCTCGCGGGCAGCCGGGTGGAGGAAATCGCCCGGGCGAAGGCGCTCCTCTCCGTGGCCACCAACCGCCGCGACGCCGCCCGTCGCGACCGCGACCGCCTCGCCGAGCTCGCCCGCCAGGCCCTGATCAGCAAGCAGGAATTCGATCACGCCGAGACCAGCCTCGACGTCGCCGAGGGCGAGCGCGCCAAGGCGGAGGAAGAGCTGCGCCTGCTGCAGGCCGGCACCCGTCCCGAGCGCATCGCCCAGCAGCGCTCGGCGGCTGCGCGCGCCCGCGCCGCGCTGGAGCGCATCGACGCGCGGCTCGCCGAGTCCGAGGTCATCGCGCCGTTCGGCGGCACCGTCACCGTCCGCCACCGCGAACCCGGCGAGGCCGTGGCCCCCGGCGATGCCATCCTCACCCTGCAGGACCTGTCGGATCGCTGGGTCCGTGTCTACGTCCCCGGCGACGAGGTGGGCAAGCTGTCGATCGGCCAGTGCGCCGAGATCCGCGCCGATGCCTTCGCCGAGCGCAGCTACGAGGGCATCATCGCCCACATCGCGAGCGTGGCGGAGTTCACCCCGCGGAACGTGCAGGCCACCAAGGACCGCGTGCGCCTGGTGTACGAGGTGCGCGTGCGCATCACCGGCGACGCGTCGGTGGACCTCAAGCCCGGCCTCCCCGCCGACGTCACCTTCGCGCCCTCGTGCGGTGCCGTGCAGGAGAGCCGCTGATGCGCCGCGAGTCCACCTACACCGCCATCGACCCGCTGGTGCGGCTCGACGGCCTGGGCCACGCCTTCGGCAGCGTCACGGCCCTGGATGATCTCTCGTTCGACGTCCTCCCCGGCGAGCTCTTCGGCGTGGTGGGCCCGGACGGCGCCGGCAAGACCACGCTGCTCCGCATCCTCGCCGGCATCCTCCGCCCCATGCAGGGCGACGCCGAGGTGAGCGGCATCAGCGTGCGGCGCGATCCGGAGGGCGTGAAGCACCGCATCGCCTACATGTCGCAGCGTTTCGGGCTGTATGCGGACCTGACCGTGCGCGAGAACATCGAGTTCTACGCCACGCTGTACCAGGTGCCGCCCGCGGCGCGCGAGGAGCGGATCGCTCGGCTCTGGGAGTTCAGCAACCTGGGCCAGTTCCAGGACCGCCTCGCGGGGAAGCTCTCGGGCGGCATGAAGCAGAAGCTCTCGCTCTGCTGCGCCCTGATTCACGAGCCCGAGGTGCTGCTCCTCGACGAGCCCACCTTCGGCGTGGACCCGATCAGCCAGCGCCAGCTCTGGCTCATCGTGCACGAGATGGTCGGGCGCGGCGTCACCGCCGTGGTCTCCACCGCCTACCTCGACGAGGCCGAGCGCTGCGATCGCGTGGCGATGCTCGCCAACGGGCGGCTCGCCGCGCTCGACACGCCGCCCGCGCTCCAGGCCCGGCTCAGCGGCCGCCTGCTGGCCTTCGAGACCGCGCAGTCCCGCGAGGGCGCCGAGCTGCTGCAGGGGAACCCGCTGGTGCGGAGCGCCGCCGCCTTCGGCGAGAGCTTGCACGTGACCCTCGAGTCGGCCGACGCCGGCCCCTCGCTCGCCATGCTCCTGGCGTCGAGCGGCGTGGAAGTGAGCAGCGTGGCGCCGCTCGGCGCCTCACTCGAGGACGTGTTCATTGACCTGACGAGCGTGGCCCATGCGCACTGACACGCCGGCCGTGGACATCCACGCCCTCACCCGCCGCTACGGCGACTTCACCGCCGCCGACCAGGTGACGCTCACGGTGGCGCGCGGCGAGGTGTTCGGATTCCTGGGGCCCAACGGCGCCGGGAAGACCACCACCATCAAGATGCTCACCGGCCTGGTGCGCCCCTCCGCGGGCACCGGCACGGTGGATGGCCTCGACCTCGCCACCGAGGGCGAGCGCATCAAGACGCGGATCGGCTACATGTCGCAGCTCTTCTCGCTCTACGGCGACCTCACCGTCGAGGAGAACATCGAGTTCGCCGCCGGCATGCACGAAGTCACCGGCGCCCGGCTCGAGGCCCGCCGCGACTGGGTGCTCGACATGGCCGGCCTCCGCGAGCACCGCGCCCGCATGACGGGCGCGCTCCCGCTCGGCTGGAAGCAGCGCCTGGCCCTCGGCTGCGCCGTGCTGCACGAGCCGGCCGTGCTCTTCCTCGATGAGCCCACGAGCGGTGTGGACCCCGTGGCCCGCCGCCAGTTCTGGGACGTGATCCGCCGCCTCGCTCGGCTCGGCACCGCGGTGTTCGTCAGCACGCACTACATGGAGGAGGCGGAGTTCTGCGACCGCCTGGCCTTCATGAACCGCGGCCGCATGGTGAGTTGCGGCACGCCCGCCGGCCTTCGCGGCACCATGCAGGAGCCCATCCTCCGCGTGGACACCGACGACGCGCCGCGCGCCGTGCCCCTCGTGGCGGCGAGCAGCGAAGTGATTGACGCCTCGCTCTTCGGACGGGGCCTGCGGGTGGTGGTGAAGGAAGCCGAGCGGGGTATCCAGGAGCTCGAGGCGCTCTTCGGCGCCAACCAGCTTTCGCTCAAGGGCATCGAGCGGATCGCCCCGTCGCTCGAGGATGTGTTCGTTGCTGCGGTCAACCGGGCGGGAGGAGCCGTCGTCTCATGAGCCACGTCACCAGCAGGCGTTTCAACGCCACGCGCATGCTTGCCATTGCCAAGAAAGAGTGGCTGCAGATCCGGCGGGACGGCCGGAGCCTCGGGCTCGCCTTCCTGCTGCCGGCGATGCTGCTCTACCTCTTCGGCGTCGCCATCACCACCGACGTCGAGGACATCCGCCTCGTGGTCCTGGACCACGATCACTCGGCTGAGTCCCGCTCCCTGGTGGATGCGTTCGTGCAGTCGGGCTACTTCCTGCTCGAGAGCCGCCTCGACCGCCTGGAGCAGGCCGAGGACAAGATCCTCCGCGGCGACGCGCGCATCGCGCTGGTGATCCCCGAGCGCTTTGCCGCCGACCTCAAGGCCGGCCGCCCCGCGCCCATCGAGCTGCTCCTCGACGGCGCCGACGCCAGCACCGCCACCGTGGCCCGCGGCTACGCCGACGCCATCGCCCGGAGCTTCAGCGACAAGGTGCTGCTCTCCGGCCGCCACCTGGCGCCGCCCGTGACCGCCGAGACCCGCGTCTGGTTCAACGAGACGCTGGACTCGACGGCCAAGGTGGTGCCCGGCCTCATCGCCGTGATCATGTCCATCATCTCAGCCATGCTCACCAGCCTGACCATCGCGCGGGAGTGGGAGCGCGGCACCATGGAGCAGCTCGCGGCCACGCCCGTGGGCCGCGCCGAGCTCGTCTTCGGCAAGCTGCTCCCGTACCTGGGCATCGCCCTCATTGACGTGGCGATGTCGCTGGCCTGCTGCGTGTACCTGTTCGACGTGCCGTTCCGCGGCAGCCTCGTGCTCTTCGCCTTTGCGAGCCTGGTGTTCCTGGGCGTGGTGCTGGCGCTCGGCATCTTCCTCAGTGCCACCCTCAAGGCGCAGCTCCTCGCCGTGCAGGCGTCGATCTTCGCCACCTACATGCCGGCGCTGCTCCTGTCGGGGTTCTTCTACTCGCTGCAGAGCATGCCGGTCGCGCTGCAGCTCATCAGCCGGGCCATCCCGGCACGCTACTTCGTGGAGATCACGCGGGGGTGTTCCTGCGCGGCATCGGCCTCGAGGTGATCTGGGCGCCGCTCCTTGGCCTCGGGATCTTCGCCACCGTGATGGTGACACTCACCATCCGCACCTTCCGGAAGGAGCTCGCCTGATGTCGCGCCTCTCGCCCATCCGCCTGTGGCAGCTGGTCAAGAAGGAGTGCAAGCAGCTCCTTCGCGACCCCAAGGCCAAGCCCATCCTGCTCGTGTCGCCGGTGCTGCAGTTCATCCTGCTGGCCTACGCCAGCACCAGCGACGTGGAGCACATCCGCACCGTGGTGCTGGACCAGGACCTGAGCCGCGACAGTCGCGCCATCGTCGCCGCCTACGAGGCCACCGGCTACTTCGACGTGCAGGGCACCGTCACCGCGCCCGAGCAGATCGTCGCCACCCTGGACCGGGGCGAGGCCGTGGTGGGCCTAATCATCCCCGCGCACTTCGAGCGGGACCTGCGCTCCGGGAAGGGCGCCGCGGTGCAGGCGCTCATTGATGGCAGCGACGCCTCCGTGGCCACCGTGGCGCAGAGCTACGTGGGCCAGGTGGCCGAGCGCTTCGGGGCGCGCACCATGAACGTGGTGCGGCCCGGTGGCATCGAGCTCCGCGCGCGCGCGTGGTTCAACCCGAGCCTCGAGAGCCGGCTCTTCAACGTCCCCGCCATCCTGGGCACGCTGATCTTCACCACCTGCCTCATGCTCACCACCATGACGCTCGTCCGCGAGCGCGAGGTGGGGACGCTGGACCAGCTGCTCGTGAGCCCCATCAAGGCCAGCGAGATCATGATCGGCAAGATGGCGCCGATCTTCGCGGTGGGCCTCTTCCACCTGGCGCTCTTCGCGGCGATCACCCGCTGGCACTTCCACATCCCCTTCCGGGGCACGGTGGCGGCGCTGCTGGTGGCGTCCGCGCTCTTCCTCCTCGCCGCGCTCGCCATGGGCCTCATGATCTCGGCCGTGAGCAGCACGCAGCAGGAGGCGTTCATGCTGATGATCCTCGCCATGCTGCCCGCCATGGTGCTGTCCGGGATGCTCTCGCCGGTGGAGAACATGCCGGTGGCGCTCCAGTGGGCCACGCTGGGCAACCCGATCCGCCATTTCCTGGTGATCCTGCGCGGCGTCTACCTGAGGGGCACGGGGCTCCGCGAGCTCTGGCCCCAGTTCCTCGCCATGGCGCTCACGTTAAGCGCCGCCCTGACCTTTGCGACCAACCGCTTCCGGCGCTCGATCGCCTGAAGCCCACGACGACGACTGGAGACCCGACCATGACCGCCCGCTTCACCCGCCCGGCCGCCGCCGTTGCCGCCCTGGGCCTGATCCTGATCGCCGCGCCCGCGTGGGCGCAGCAGCCCGTCCGCTCCATGACGGACGCCCCCGCCGCCCCCATCTCCCTGGGCGACGCCGCCCGCCTCGCCGCCGGCCGCGCGCCGAGCGCCGTGGGTGCCCGCGCGCGCGCCGCGCAGGGCGATGCCCGCGTGGCGCAGGTCCGGAGCGAATTCCTGCCGCAGCTGGGCACCGAGGCCACCATGGATGGCGGCCCCGAGGCCACCGCGCTCCCCACGGGCACGTACCTCGGCGGCGCCCCGCGCATGGTGTCGGAGCGCACCGTGGACGTCCGCATGCAGGCCACCCAGCGCCTCTTCGACCTGCCCACCCTCCGCCGCCTCCGCGCCACCAGCACCGAGGCGGACGCCATCGCCTTCAGCGCCCTGGCCGCGGAGGAGCAGGCCGCCGGCCGCGGCGCGCTGGCCTACCTCGAGCTCCAGCGCGCCGACGCCCGCGTGGCCGCCCGCGTCGCCGACTCGGCGCTGGCCGCCGAGCTGCTCGGCATCGCCCGGCAGCAGCTCAACGCGGGGACGGCCATCGCGCTGGACGTGACGCGGGCCGAGTCGCAGCTGGCCAGCACCGTGTCGCAGCTCATCGCCGCGCGCAGCGCCCGCGCCCGGGCCGAGCTGGAGCTGCATCACGCCCTGGCGCTGCCCCTGGGCAGCGACCTGGTGCTCGCCGACTCGCTCCGCGCCCCCGGCGGCGACCTGACCGTGGACGAGCAGGCGGCCATCCAGACCGCCATGAACCGCCGCGGCGACCTGCTCTCCGCTAAGCACGCACGCCGAGGCCGCGCGGAAGGAGATCGGCGCGGTGAAGGCGGAGCGGCTCCCGGTGGTGCAGCTCTTCACCAGCGTGGCGAGCACCCAGGACGGCGTGTTCGACAACCGCGCCTACGGCATCTCCGTCAGCCTCAACCTGTTCGACGGCTTCCGCCGCGACTCGCGGGTGGCGGAGTACCGCGCGCGAGCGGGAGGCGGATGCGCAGTGGAAGGACCTCAAGCTGCGCATCGAGGTGGACGTGCGGGGGGCCCTGGTGGACCTGGCCGCCGCGCGGGAGCAGGTGGTGGCGGCCGACCTCCAGCTGCGGCTGGCGGAGCAGGAAGTGGAGCAGGCCCGCGAGCGCTTCCGCGCCGGCGTGGCTAAGCAACGCCGACGTGATCCAGGCGTCGCTCACCCTCAACCACGCCCGCGACATCGTGGTGGACGCCCGCACCACCTGGCACCAGGCGCGCGTCCGGCTCGCCGCCGCACAGGGCACCGTGACCGAGATCCAGTAGCGCCGCACGGCGGCAACTCCGCCGCCCACCATCCCGGTCTCGATGGTGGGCGGCGCGTCGCCGGGGCGCCCCCCAACGCGGCCGGATGTTTCGCCGCTGCACCCTCCGCACCCCACCTCCCCCGCTGCAACCCCCGCCCCCCGGCCCCCGTCCGGTACGGCGTGCACCCCCTCCTCACCCTGCCCGTGCCACCGGCCACCCGCCTCCGCGCCCACGCGCACGACGGGGTCCACGTCTGCGTGCCCCTGGCGGGTGGCTTCAGCGAGTTCGACGGCCACGCCTGGCGTGACGTCCCCCCGGGCACCCTGCGCGTCTCCGCCGCCGCCAGGCACGACATCGATTTCGGCCAGCTCGGCGCCCGCTGCCTGCTGCTCACCCTCGAGCCCGGCCTGTCGCTTCCGGCCTTTGAGCGACTGGCGCGGCCCCGCTTCCTGCGTCCCGATCCCTGGCTCGGCCAGCTCACCGCGCGCCTGGACCGCGCCACCCTCGGCGGGCCCGTCGCGAGCGTGGCGTTGCTGGACAGCCTCACCACCGAGTTGCTGGCCCAGCTTGGGCGCCGCCTCGACGGGCGCGAGGGCCCGCCACCGCCCTGGCTCCGCCGGGTGCACGAGCTGCTCGAGGACTCCGCCTACCGCGTGAGCGTGGCCCAGCTCGCGCGGGAGGCGGGCGTGCACCGCGTCCACCTGGCGCGGGCGTTCCGGCGCACTGCGGCCTCCCGGTCACCGAGCGGGCCCGCGCGCTCCGGCTGGCGCACGCCGAGCGCCTGCTCCGCACCACGGCGGCCCCGCTCGCCGAGGTGGCGTACCGTGCGGGGTACGCGGACCAGAGCCACCTGACGCGCGCCGTGCGCGGCGCGTTCGGCGCCACCCCGCTGGCGCTCCGGCGCGGCACGTTACCTCCGTTCAAGACCCGGCGCGCCCCCGCCCCCTAGCTTCGGCGCACACCTGCCCCCGAGGACGCCCGATGCGCCCTGCCGTGCTCCGCCTGCTGGCCCTGCTTGCCGTGGTTGCCGCCCCTGCCGCGCTCCCCGCGCCGGCATCCTTCGATGCTGCCCGCTGGCGCGGCGACGTGCGCATCATCGCCACCGAGCTCCCGGCCCGCCATCCCGACGCCTTCCTGCGCCTGCCGCGCGCCACCTGGGACAGCGCGGTGCGCGCCACCGAGGCGCGCCTCGGCGGGCTCACGCGGAACCAGGCCCTCGTGGCGCTGATGGAGCTCGTGGCGCTGGTGCACGACGGGCACACGGTCATCAACCCGTTCTTCGACCCGGCGGTCGGCGCGCACTGGTACGGCGTGGAGCTGTACCGCTACGCGGATGGCCTGTTCATCCGCCGCGCGTCGCCCGCCAACGCGGGGCTGGCCGGGCTCAAGGTGCTGCGCGTGGGACGCGTCACCAGCGAGGAGGCGCTCGCGCGCGTGGCGCGCATCATCCCGCACGAGAACGAGTGGTGGGCCACCGCCTGGGCCCCCGCGTGGCTCGGCCTCGCGGAGGTGGCGGACGGCCTCGGCATCGCCGACGCGCCCGACGCGCTGTCGCTCACCGTGGAGCGGGACGGCCGCCCCGAGGTCGTGCGGCTCCGGCCCGAGGGCCGCCTGGGCCCTGAGGGCCACGGGGGCGGCGCGGCCATCGACCGGAGCGGCTGGGCCGACATCGCGGGGCGCGCCCCGCTGCCGCTCTGGCGCCAGCGCCCCGGCCAGCTCTACTGGAGCAGCTGGGATCCGGCCACCCGCACCCTCTACGTCTGCTACCGCGCCGTGCTCTCCCCGGACCACGGCCCCTCCAACGCCGACTTCTGGCGCGAGGTCTTCCGCCAGGCGGACAGCCTCCCGCTCGCGCGCCTGGTGCTCGACCTGCGGGAGAACACCGGTGGCAACAACTTCTTCAACCGCGCCGTGATCCGCGGCCTCGTGGCCCGTCCCGCGCTCGACCGCCCCGACCGCCTCTTCGTGATCACCAGCGGCCGCACCTTCTCGGCGGCCATGAACCTGGCGGAGGACCTGGAGCGGTGGACCGGCGCCACCTTCGTCGGCGAGCCGACCGGCAACGCGCCCCTCTTCTTCGGCGACCACGTGCCGGTGCCGCTCCCCGCGAGCGGCCTCACGCTCAACGTCTCGAGCCTGCGCTGGTCCCCCTACGACCCGCGCGACCGCCGCGCCTTCCTCGCCCCCACACTCTTCACCCCGCTCACGAGCGCCGACGACCGCGCGGGCCGCGATCCCGCGCTCGCCGCCATCCTTTCCGCCGGCGCGACCGCCCCCCTCACCGAGCGCCTCCGCACCGCCGCCCAGGCGGGCGACAGCGTGCTGGCCCTCCGCCTCATCACCGAGGCCGCCGCTTCCCCGCTCCGTCGCTTCCGCCCCCCCGAGCCCGAAGTGAACCGCCTGGGCTACGACCTCCTCGGCGCCCGCGACGTGGCCGCCGCCCTGCTGGTCTTCCGCGCCAACACTCGCGCCTTCCCCCGGAGCGCCAACACCTGGGACTCCCTCGGCGAGGCCCTCCTCACGGCGGGACAGCACGAAGCGGGCATCGCCGCCTACCGGCAGGCGCTGGCGCTCGACGCCGGCTTCGCCTCGAGCCGCCAGGCGCTCACCCGCCTCGGCGTGGCCCTGCCCGCCGCCCACTAGGTCACCAAAACGACGTAGCGGCCGGAGAGATCCGGCCGCTACGTACCTTCGAGGTCATCGGGATCGCGCGTCCCCGGGGATCGCGCTCAGCGTCGGACGAGATACTGCCGCACCCCGCCCCCCTGCCCGCCGAGCGCGGGCAGCGTGTCCTGCCCCACCTCGGCCGTGATCGTCGCCGCGCTCGTTGAGCCCGTCGTCACCCCGCACCCGCTCGGCAGCGGCCCCGTCACCCACACCGCCTCACCCTGCTCCTCGAGCTGCCAGTCGCTCCGCGTCACGGGCGGCGGGCCCTTCGCCACCGTCGGCACCGCGTAGCCGAGGCAGGTCCCCGTGATGCTGACGGACTGCCCTGCGAGCGACGGCGTCGTGAGCACCTGGTGCACCGTCACCGTCACCGGGCCGCCGTTGGGCGTAAGCGCGTCATAAACGGTGGCGCCGGGGCGGCAGGCCGCCGCCCCAAGCACCATGAGCAATGCCATCCGCATCAGTGCCTCCCGCCGAAGCTCATCGGCTTCCCGATCACCGGCGCCGACCGTCCCGGCCGGATATATCCGGCCGCTACTGCGGACTCGCGCGCCGCCATCAGCCGCCGGATCGTCGCCACCTGCGCCTTCGTGATCTCGGGCCCGCGCTTCCGCAGCGTGGATACCGTGAGGTGCCGCGCATTCCCCTGCGCCGGCGCCGGCAGCTGCGCAAAGCCCACGTACTGGAGGTCGGTATAGTCGCCGTTCTCCACCTCGCCGAGCGTGGGGTCCGCGTCATCGAGCCAGCTCACCTGCGTGGAGAGCAGCGGCTGGTTCCCCTGGCCGAAGAGCAGGTTGAAGGTGCCGTCCTGGTCCTGCCGCCACGCCAGGTCGTACACCGGCTGGAAGTTCTGCGGGTCGCGCCAAGAGGTTGGCGTAGATCTTGTACGTGCCGCTCATCACCACGCGGTTCGTCAGGGTACCCCTCGAAGTTCACGCCGTCGTTCCACGAGTCGTTCGTCAGCGACCCGTTCGGCGACACGCTGCCGAGCGCCGGGATGTAGATGTTGCCATCGGGCTCCGAGCACCCAGAAGTCCACGTCGGCAGGCGAAGGCACCCTGCCCGCCACCGGTAGCCAGTGCGTGGGGCTCCCCTGGTCGAAGGTGGCGTTGGTCCCGCCCCCGGTGTTCCCCGTGGCATAGGCCGTGAGGAACGTGGTCCACGCCTTGTTGGGATACAGCGCCTGGTACGCCGCGAGACTCTGCGGGCCCGTCGCGTTGAACTTGTCCGCCCCTACCCCGCTCGGCAGCACGATGTGCAGTCCGGTCGAGCGGCTCACGTCCGACGCCCCCTCGTTGCCGCTGCCGGTGCCGTTCCGCGCCCGGCTGATGATGCGGAAGTTGGTCGCCAGCGCCGCGTCGCGCACCCCCTGGATCTTGGTGTGCAGCGCGGGATCGTTGGTCTGGCTCTCCAGCGAGTCGAGGAATGTCGCCAGGTCGGTGAGCTCGCTGAACGTGTACTTCTGCCCCTGCGACGCCGCCGTGGCGATGGTAGGCCCGAGGCCCGTGCCGAGCTGCGCCGTCAGGTCCGTCGCCAGCGTGGTCAGCGCGATGTCCAGGTTGGCGAGGCCCGCCACCTCGTACGCCGACTTCGTGGTGCTCTTGTTGTTGGCAAAGCTCTGGTGGAACTTGTCCACCAGCATGGACGAGCGCCCGCCCGTCCATCGTGGGGTGGCCTGGAGGGCGTCGATGATCGAGGTGTAGGGATTCCCCTCGCCCGGCACCGTCTCCTCGGAGAACACCGCGTAGTCCGCGAGCCCCGACAGCTTGAGCAGCGTCTCGCACGCGCCCATCAGGCACATGTCGAAGTCGATGACATCCACCCCGCCACCCGAGGCCAGGCCCGCCTGAGCTGGTCCATGGTCGTGAGCCCGCCGCTTATGGTGGTCTGTCCTGCAGCAAGTTGGCGTAGCCGCCGCCGTGGTTCCACAGCACCAGCAGGTAATGATTAGCGGGTAGTTGGTCTTGGCCGCGGTGATGAAGTTGCCCAGCGTCTGCGGGCTGGTCATGTCCACGTTCCCGATGTCCTGCACGGGACCGCGATCGGGACCGTTGGTGGCGCTGCCCCCGCCCTGGGTGATGGCGTAGCGGAAGGTGTTGAAGCGAAGGGCTTACCAGCACGACGCGTCGCACTGATACTGCGCCAGGGCGTCGGGGTTGTACTCGGCCTGGGTCACCACGCTCACCGCGCCGGTGACGCCCGCGTCTTCCATCTCATCGAGGTCCAGGATCCCCTGCACCGCGAGGTTGTTGTCGGCGGCCATGTAGACCATCACGGTCCACTCGCGCGTCCCCGGGTTGGGATCGGGCCCGCCGCCCCCGCTGTCCCCGCCCCGCCGCACGCGGCCGCCATCGCCGCCACCGCCCACACGCCGAGCCACCGCGCCGCCGCCCGCATCGCATTCTCCGTTCTTCTCTGGTTAGAGACTGTCGTGCAGGGGCCGGATATATCCGGCCCCTACGACGATCGACGTCACTTCACGTTCATCGAGAGGATCATCCCCTGCGCCAGGTGCGGCTCGCCGTGCCCCGCGGTGTTCGGCAGGAAGCAGAGCAGCAGGTACTCACCCGCGCTCAGGTCTCGACGATGGTGTTGGCCCGCCTGGCGCCAGGCCCACCGTGCCGCCCACGAAGTGCGGCTGGGGCGTCCACCATCCCCGCGCGGAACCAGCTGAAGAGGTCTCCGCGGTCTTCCCCTCGTTGAGCCGCACGAACACCACCTCGTGGTTCTGCG
>JADJPD010000004.1 GCA_016713435.1 Gemmatimonadota bacterium
AGCTCCCTCGTCACCTTCGCCGACCCCGACGACCTCGAGGGCCTCATGGCCCAGGGCGCCATCGCCGGCGGCATGCGGCCCAAGGTGGAGGCCTGCATCCGCGCCGCCACCGGTGGCGTGGAACGGACCCACATCATTGACGGCCGCGCCCCCGACTCGCTGCTGCTCGAGGTCTTCACCGGCGCCGGCTGCGGCACCATGATCGTCGGCCGCAAGGAAGGCGACCTACCTCGGTGTGGACCTCGCGAACTGAGATCGCCCTCCTCCGCGACCTCGTCGCGTTTCCCTCCGTGTCCGGCACGGAGGAGAAGCTCGGCGCGTGGATCGTGGACTGGGCCCGGGCGCAGGGGATGCAGGCGGCCATGGACGACGCGTCCGTCTGGGTCACCGTCCCCGGAAAGGCCGCCGGCTCCACGCTGGCCTTCGTCTCCCACATCGACACCGTCCCCGCCGGTGAAGGCTGGACCCGTCCCCCCTTCGAGGCCACCTTCGAGGGCGACAAGCGGCGGCCCGGCGAAGGGCCGCCTGCTGGTGATCCTGGGATTTGGCGAGGAGACGAAGCACACCACCATGGGCAAGGCCGTCGAGCGCCTGCAGCCCATTGATGCCGCCGTCGTCGGCGAGCCCACCAACCTCGAGCCGGCCATCGCCCAGCGCGGGCTCCTGATGATCGACCTCGTGGCGAAGGGCCTCCAGCGCCACGCCGGCTACGCCGCCGACAACCCCGACTTCACCAACGCCATCGTCGAGCTGTCGCGGAACGTGGCGCGGCTCCCCGAGCTCCTCCGCGAGCGGACCCACCCCATCCTGGGCATCGCCACCGCCACGCCCACGATCCTCGAGGCGGGCGTGAGCCGGAACGTCACCCCGCCCACCGCCCGCGCCGTGCTCGACGTCCGCAGCACCCCCGCCTGGACCCACGCCGAGCTGGCCGACGCCCTCCGCTCGGCGCTCGACTGTGAGGTGGTGGTCACCTCCGACCGCCTGGTGCCCTGCGAGACCCCCGCCGGCAGCCGCCTCTCCTGGCCCTGGCGAGGCAGGTCCAGGCCGGCCGGCACCCCCCTTCGGTTCTCCGACGTGCTCCGACTGGGTATTCTTACGGGACCGTGACGCCATCAAGTGCGGCCCCGGCACCAGCCGCCGGTCGCACACCCCGGATGAGTTCGTGGACCTCCCTGAGGTCACGGAAGCCCGGGGCTTCTACGCGACCCTGGCCCAGGCCTATCTCGCATGAGCACCAAGCCCCCCCGCCGCTCCCGTCCCTCCGGCTCCCTGAAGACCGTAGCGCCGGAGCGCCGCTCCGGCGACTCGGACTCCTCTCCCAAGACCCTGTGGTCCGCCGGCCACGCCCTCGACCGCGAGATGCTCGACTACACCGCCGCCGAGGACCGTCTCTGGGACGCGCGCCTGATCGCGTGGGACATCCTCGGCAGCCTGGGCCACATCGAGGGCCTCCGCGCCTCGAAGCTCCTCACGCCCAACGAGTACACCCGCCTCCGCGCCGGCCTCCGCCAGGCCCTGCGTGAGGTGGACGAGGGCCGCCTCGCCGTCACCCCCGAGCACGAGGACGTCCACACCGCCGTCGAGGACTGGCTCACCGCCAAGCTCGGCCCCACCGGGGAGCGCCTCCACACCGGCCGCTCCCGCAACGACCAGGTGGCCACCGACCTGCGCCTCTACCTCAAGGACCGGATCCTCCTCCTGACCGCCGAGGCGCTGGACCTGGTGGAGAGCCTGCTCATCTTCGCCGAGCGGCACCAGCGGGTGCTCTGGCCGGGCTACACCCACACCCGGCGCGCCATGCCGTCCTCGGCGGGGCTCTGGGCCGCGGCCTTCGCGGAGCAGTTCCTCGACACCGTCGAGGGCACCCCGCCTCGTCTTCAGCGCGGTGGACAAGTCGCCGCTCGGCAGTGCCGCCGGCTACGGCGTGCCGCTCCCCATCAAGCGGGAAGTTGCCGCCAGGGCGCTCGGCTTCGCCGCCCTCGAGCACAACGTCGCCTCGGTGCAGAACAACCGCGGCAAGAAGGAAGCGCTGGTGCTCTTCTGGTGCGTCCAGTTCGGCCACGACCTGGCCAAGCTCGCCACCGACATCATCACCTACAGCGCCGACGAGTACGGCTTCCTGCTCCTGCCGCCCGACCTCGCCACCGGCTCGAGCATCATGCCGCACAAGCGGAACCCCCGACCTCTTCGAGCTCACCCGCGGCCGCGCGGCCGCCCTCGAGGGAGACCTCGCCGCCGTCTTCGCCGTCAAGGGCAAGCTCGGCAGCGGCTACCACCGCGACTTCCAGCTCCTCAAGGAGCCGGTCATGCGCGGCGTGGACCGCCTCGAGGGCATGCTCTCCATGATGGCCGTGGCCGTCCCCCGCCTCGGCGTGGAGCCGACCGTGGGCCGCAACATCCTCTCCGGCGGCCCCCTGGCCACCGACGAGGTGATGCGCCGCGTCGAGGGCGGCAGCGCCTTCCGCTCCGCCTACCGCGAGGTCGCCGCCGCCATCCGCGAGGGCGACCTCTGGCGCGAGCCGGTGGCCGAGGAGATCATCGGCCGCCGCAAGAGCACCGGCGGCCTCGGCAACCTGGGCCTCAACGAGGTCCGCGCCCGCCTCCGCGCCGCGCGCACCTGGACCGCCCGCGAGCAGCGCCGCTTCGACGGCGCCATGACCCGGCTCGCCGGCCGATGACCACACGGGGGGCTGATGACCGGTGACCGCCGCAAGCGCCAGCTCCGGATCCTCGAGCTCATCAGCACCCGTCCCGTCCGCACCCAGGAGGAACTCGCGGACGCCCTCAACGCCGAGGGCTGGGACGTCACCCAGAGCTCGGTGAGCCGGGACATCACCAGCCTCAAGCTCGTGAAGGTGGACGGCGCCTACCAGCGCCCCAGCCGCATCGCCCCCGAGCCGGAGCACCCCGACGAGCGTCGCATCGCCGAGGGCGTCCTCACCGTGGACACCGCGGGCGAGGCCCTCCTGGTCCTCCATACCCCGGCCGGCGAGGCCAACCGCGTCGCCGTCGCCATCGACCGCCTCGCCTGGCCCGACGTGGCCGGCACCATCGCCGGGGACGACACCATCTTCCTCGCGGCCCGCCACGCCCAGGCGCAGGGTCGCGTTCTCCGCACCCTCCGCAAACTGATGGCGAGCCGGTAACTTCCCGGCATGGAATCCGCCGGGCACTTCCTGCAGGACCTCGCCGTCACCATGATGGCGGCGGGCGCCACCGCGCTCCTCTTCCACCGCCTCCACCTGCCCATCGTGGCGGGCTACCTGCTGGCCGGCCTCATCGTCGGACCGCACCTCACCCCCCAGCTCGTCTCCGATCCCGCCACCATCCAGCTCCTCTCCGAGCTCGGCGTCATCCTCCTGATGTTCACGCTGGGGCTCGACTTCCGGATCCGCGCCCTCGCCAAGGCCGCCTCCACCGCCGGCATCGTCGCCATCGTCGAGCTCCCGGCCCTCTTCGCCCTCGGCTACGCCACCGGCCAGCTGCTCGACTGGACCCGCCTCGCCAGCCTCTTCTTCGGCGCCGTGGTCTGCATCAGCTCCACCATGATCGTGGTCCGCACCTTCAAGGAAGAATCCGTCGGCGGCCACCTCCGGGAGCTCGTCTTCGGGGCCCTCATCTTCGAGGACCTCGCCGCCATGCTCCTCCTCGCCATCCTCACCGCCGTGGCGAGCGGCGGCGCCAGCGCCGGTCCCACCATGGGCCAGCTCCTCACCAAGCTGGCGGTGGTGCTCACCCTCTTCGTCACCTTCGGCATGCTGGTGGTGCCGCGCATGGTGCGCCGCCTGGCCACGCTCCGGCACGACGAGATGCTCGTCGTGGGCAGTGTCGGCCTCTGCTTCGGGCTGGCGTGGCTCGCCCACCTCTCCGGCTTCTCCGTGGCGCTCGGCGCCTTCCTGGCCGGCGCCCTCGCCGCCGAGTCGGGGCTGGGCAAGGTGCTCGAGGAGAAGATGCAGCCGCTCCGCGACGTCTTCGCCGCCATCTTCTTCGTGGCCATCGGCATGCAGATTGACCCGGCCTTCATCGCCGACCACCTCGGCCTGGTGCTGGGGGTGACGCTGCTGGTGGTGGTGGGGAAGATGGTGGCGGTGACGGTGGGCAGCTTCTTCGCCGGGGCGGGGAACCGCACCGCCATCCAGGCCGGCATCTCGATGGCGCAGATCGGCGAGTTCTCGTTCATCATTGCCGGCGTCGGCCTGAGCCTCAAGGCGGTGCCGCCGCTGCTCGTCACCATCGCGGTGGCCGTCTCGGTGGTCACGGCCTTCCACTCGCCGGCCCTCATCCGCCGCTCGGAGTTCATCGCCGCCTGGGTGGACCGCCGCCTGCCGCACCCGGTGCAGACCTTCTCGACGCTCTACGGCTCCTGGGTGGAGGAGCTCCATTCCAGCCGCCGCGCCGAGTCGCCGTGGCGCCGGATCCGCGCCAGCCTCGCCTGGCTCCTGCTCGATGCCCTCGCCATCGCGGGCATCGTGGCGCTCGGCGCCTCGCTCCGGGCGCCCATCGCGCGCTTCCTCGGCGACGTCGGCCTCTCCCCCGCGCTGGCAAGCTGGGCGGTGAGCGGCCTCGAGGCCGCCGCGGTGGTGCCGTTCATCTTCGGCCTGGTGCGCGTCACCGGCCGCATGAGCCGCCAGCTGGCGCTCCTCGCCGTGCCGCTCCCCGAGCGCGGCGTGGACAACGGCCGCGCCCCGCGCCGGGCACTCAGCGCCTCGCTGCAGATCGCCGCCGTGCTGTTCGTTGGGGTGCCGCTGGTGCTCGTCACCCAGCCCTTCCTGCCGGGCCTGGCCGGCGCGGCCTTCCTCGCCACCGTGCTCGTGATCCTCGGCATCGCCTTCTGGCGCTCGGCCAACGACCTCATGGGCCACGTGCAGGCCGGCGCCGAGCTGGTGGTGGCCACCCTCGCCAAGGAATCGCACCACGAGACCGGCGCCTTCCCCGTGGTGCGTCGCATGCTCCCCGGCCTCGGCGACTTCGAGCCCGTCCACGTGGCCCACGGCAGTGAAGCCGACGGAAAGACCCTGGGCCAGCTCAACCTCCGCGGCCGCACCGGCGCCTCGGTCATCGCCATCCTCCGCGAGGACGCCCGCATCGCCAATCCCACGGCCGAGGACCGGCTCCAGGCGGGCGACTTCGTGGCCCTCACCGGCAGCCACGAGGCCATCGCCGCCGCGCGGCCCTCGCTGGAGGGCCACGCCCCGGACGCGGTGAGCCTCCCGCGCCACTCCGCCTTCTTCAAGGTGCCCACGCCATGACCCGGCTCCGCGCCCTCGCTGCCATCGCGCTGGCCCTCACCGCCTGCGCCCCCGCCGGCACCGGCCACCTCCCCGCCGACCTCGAGCAGCGCTTCCAGCAGGAGGGCATCCTCCGCCGCGCCGACGACCAGGTCTTCCGCTACACCTACTACTCCCGCAGCACCCGCGGCAACCGCTGGGAAGACCGCGACGCCTCGATCGTCGTCACCCCGCAGACCATCTACATCTTCAAGAACGAGAAGAAGGGCCTCGAGATCACGCCGCGCACCCGCCGCGAGGTGGACATCCGCCGCGAGGCCGACCGGCTCGTCATCGCCGCCGGCAGCGGGCAGTCCCGGGTCTCGTGGTCCTTCCGCCCGCCGTCTGACCCCGAGGGCTGGGCCAGCGACCTGCGGTCCGTCGTTGATAGCACGAGGTGACGCGGCGCCCGCGAGGCCCCGCGCTGGGTGTCGCCTGCAGGGGTCGGTTCACCCCCCGACCCGCCGGAGCATAGGCAGGGGCGGGCCCGCGATGGTCTCTCCGCAGAGATCCACGAAGAAGTGCGTGGGATGATCCGTCCGCCGGATCAGGGCATGCAGCATCTCATGGCGGATGAGCGCCGGCGGATTCGGCACGTTCTGGAGCAGCACGATCCGGTTGTCCGATGGATGCCAGTAGCCAACGACGTCGTCCTTGACCCCGGGTGCCGGGAAGGGATCGAAGCCCGGCACGTAGTACCAGTGCACCGCGGTGAAGGACCCGCGCTTGCCGGAGCACGCCTCCATCTGGGCCCAATAGGCCGGGTAGGTCGAGTCGGGGACGAAGGCGACGGCACCGTCCGGGAGCGGCGGGACCTGCGGCTCGGTTCCGCAGGCGGCGAGGCAGGCCACCAGCCAGAAGCAGTGTGAGGGGCGCATGGATGGCTCATCGTCGGGGGCCATCGTCATCTTGGCCGCCGACCATGACGTCGTCGTAACAACCGCAGGGGCTCCGGGTAACGCGCCTGGGGCGGCGTGGCCTCTCTAGGCCGAGGGCCTCCGCAATTGCGATCCCAGCTGGACCAGCCCCGGCATCCGAATCCACCCCCGCCCGCGGCGAAACGCACACGGGGCTCGTCCAGAGACGAGCCCCGAGGCAGCGGCGGAATGGTCGAGGTCAGTCGGGCGTCACCCGCCCAGGGTCACGGCGCCTTCTGCACCCGGAAGTTGATCGTCCCCTTCGCGTTCGACAGCCGCACGGTGATCTGCCAGGCGCCCGTCGTCCCCGTGGCGCTGGCGTAGGTGCCGTTGTCCGTGAGCGAGCGCGTGTAGACCTGGGCGCCGCTCGCGTCGCGGATGGTGATCGTGGCGGTGCCGCCCGAGAGCGCCGTGGCCTGGTTGACGCTGGCGCTGTCACCGGTGTTGGACCAGGTGTAGCGCAGCGTCTGGTCCACCCCGTCGAGGTTGGAGACCTGCCACTGGAAGTCGTCGGCGGCATTGGTCACCTGCAGCTGGTTCCCCGGGCCGATGGTGTTCGCGCTGTCACCGCAAGCGACGTTCAGCCCGAGGCCGGCGGCGAGAATCAGGAGGGAACGGGTCGTCATGGTGGGCTCCTGTCAGGGTGGTGGCAACCTAACAGGCCGTGCGTGAACGAGGCATGAACGGGCCTCCCGCTCACTCCACCTTGGCGACGGCGCCCCCATCGCCCACTCCCGCCTCGGGGCGGGAACCGCCCTCCCGTGCCCAGAACTCGATCAGGATCGCCATCGCGGTCCAGACCAGCAACGTGGGCCGCACCTTGGCGGGCACCAGGTCCTGCTGGCAAGCCCGCCTAGTCGGGCACCGGGAAGAAGAGCTCGTTCCCGTCCGGGTCGTCAACCTGGGTGGTGTCGTACCCCCACCAGGTGGCTGTGTGCGGTATGGCGCGCTCGGCGAGCTCGCGGTGGAAGGCGCGCAGGCCGTCCGCGGTGAGCTCCACGAAGAGCCGGCTGCGATCGCGCCGCTCGGGGTCCTGGCAGAGGATGATCTCGCACTCGCTGCGGCTCACCTGGCAGACGGTGCCGTGGCCATCCTCCGAATGCCAGTTCTTCTGGAACCCGAGCCCTTCGACATAGAAGGCCAGGGCACGGCGAAGGTCCGCCACGAACAGGACCGGACGGGAGTACCAGCGATGGATCGGTGGAGGCGCCGTCGGATCAGCCATGCCTGCCCTCGTGGCGTGCGGGCTGCCTGAGGGCTCGGCCGAAATCCCGAGTCAGGCAGCGTCTTGTTGAGATCCTCTCGCGGCTCGTCTCGCGATCCAGCGCCACGAGCGCGATGTCCACCCCCACCCCTCTACTGCGGCACCACCCCGATCCCCCGCAGCCACCCCTCCGCCACCGCCGGCCACCCCGTGACCGGCGCCGCGGTCCGCCGGAGCCCGAACGCGTGCCCGCCCGACGCGTACAGGTGCAGCTCCACCGGCACCCCCGCCCGCCGGAGCGCCGCGTGGTACACGATGCTGTTCTCCACCGGGTCCACCGGGTCGTCCTCCGCCTGCACCAGCAGCGTCGGCGGCGTCCGCGCCGTCACCCGGATCGCGGGGTTGAGCACGAAGCCCCGTTCCGGCACCGCCAGGTGCCCGGGGTAGAGCGCCATCGCGAAGTCCGGCCGGCAGCTCACCGTGTCCGCCGCATCCACCCGCGGGTACACCCGCCGCGCCCACCCCGTGCTGAGCGCCGCCACCATGTGCCCCCCGGCCGAGAAGCCGAGCACGCCGATCCGGTGCGGATCAATCCCCCAGCGCGCCGCCTCCGCCCGGAGCAGTCCCACTGCCCGCTGCGCATCGGCCAGCGCCGTCCGGCAGTCCCGGTACGGCCCCGTCTTCACGCACGGCACCCGGTACTTGAGCAGCGCGCAGGTGATCCCGAGGCTCGTGAGCCAGTCGCACGCCTCCGTCCCCTCGAGATCAATCGCCAGGATGTTGTACCCGCCCCCGGGGAACACCACCACCGCCGCGCCCGTCCCGCCCGCCGCCGGCGCATACACGGTGAGCGTCGCCATCGCCACCCGCTCCACGTACCGCCACGGCTTCCCTCCCACCAGCCTCGGCGCCCCGGCCGAGTCCACCACCGTCGCGGCCCGCTCACCCCCGGCCCCGATCACCTCCCCTGGCCAGATCGCCACCTGCACGTGCCCTGGCCCTGGCTCCCACGCCCCCTGCCCACGTACCTCCCGTGCGCTCGCTGCCACGAGCGCCAGCAGCACCCCGACAACCCGACCGCAGCGTCGCATCGCTCCTCCCCTTTGACTGCCCACCTCCCGCGGGCTCCACGCGGCCGGCCCGCCTTCTTGCAGGCTAGCCTGCCGGCACAGGGACGGCAATGCGGCCCCTGGGGCCGTCCTCCGCTCGCCTCCACGATGCAAGACGGCCGGTCGGGGCACCCACCCCGACCGGCCCCTTCAGCTGCAGGCCCCAGTTGGCCATTCGCGTGATGCGCCGCGTTAGGACGTGCTGTCCGGGACTTCCTCCAGCCGGCCCGTGACGGGATTCCACGTGAAGAAGAACCCCGCATCGCTCTCCAGCGGCCCGAGATACAGGCCACCCTCGGCCGGCAGGATGGCGCTGTCCGCGAAGGGCTGGGGTTGGCCGAGGCGCACGGGGGCCCCGAAGCCCGCGGCGGAGTCCCGGAAGAAGTACAGCGTGAACTCGGGGCCACGCGCGCCTCGGGCGACCAGGGCGACCAGCAGGTCTGGCCGCCCGCTCTGGTCGAGGTCGGCGCGGGAGAAGTAGGGGTGGAAGCCAGGATGGTCGACGAGATAGTCGGCGAGCAGGGGCGCCGTGTGGTCCGCCCGCTGGGCCAGCCGGGCGCCAGGGTGCGCGGCGAGCAGGGGGCGCAAGGCGACCTGCTCGGCGGGCGAGAGCGGAAGGCCATCCGAGCCGGCGATCGTTGGGGCGCAGGTGGCGAGCATCAGGACGCCGGGAAAGAGCACCCAGGAACGGGGCATCCAGAACCGCCAGCGAGGAAGGTTACGCGAATGGCAAACGACCTCGCGGAAGCTGTGCCTCGAGGCTCGTTCGTGCAATCGCACGGTCCGAGAATCGCAGGAGAATGGGGTTGCAGCAACCGACGTCCGAGGACGCCAGCGTCACGCGGTTGGTAGGCTGTGGCAGCTATTCCCTCCTCTTGGGTCTGGAGGCATCCACGGCCAGCACCTTCCCGTCAGGCGCGTATACCACACCGTCCCTTTGCTGGTTGCGTCGGCCGGAAGCGATTAGCAACTGAATGACATCAGAGACTACTTTGTCTTGTACCCCGAGGGACGCCGCCACCTCACGATGGACTCCTACCTTCCATGGTTGCGGCGGCAATAGGCGATCAACGTCGTCCACAAGGTCCTGAGAGGGCGGGGGTGCTTGGACCATGTCTCGAGGCGGCTTATCGATGTGGGGTGGCAATACGCCACGCTTCCCAACCGACTCGACTCCCTCGAGCGAGAACTGCTTTGCGGCGCTTTCACACGCATCCAGAACGAGGGCTGCCCTCAATCGAGCGCCAATGCGTCCTTTGGTAACGCCGCTCACGATTTGCCAGGCTTCGAGAGCCTCGTCGGGCGCGATAGGGCCTGCCTTCCAGGAAGTCCAGCAAGCTGGGAAGGAGAATACGCAAATGTCCCAAGGCGCGCGCGACCAAGATGAGGGCGACCAAGGGGCGAACCGTGCGTGGTATCTCTCGCGCGTCACTGGGATGGCGTGCTGGAGAAGAACCGCATCAACGGCCTTGTAGACCTCAACTATGATCGGCCAGACCTCAATGGGAAGAGTGCTCGAGAACACGTTCTCGTATGCCCCCTGCGACCTCATGAACTTCGGCTTCAGGTCGGCGCCAATCTTCGGATTGCGCAGTACGAGCGCCACGGCGGCTGACGCCAAGTAGATCGGTGTTACAAAACGTGCCGCAGGGCGACCTATGTTGCGATAGTAGTTCCGGCGTCGCTCGTAGTACCACCCGCAGCGATCAAGGATGACCTCAATGTCGCGCTGGATCTTGTCGGTCGCATGAAGGGATGAAATTTCCACCGGGGATTGATTATTGGTCGCACGAATAATGCGATCGCGCGCAATGTCATCAGACGACACAGCGATCTTGACAACTGCGCGATCCTGGAGAGCTTCGTGCCGCTTTGAAAGTGTCGATGAATAGTCTCGGTGGTTTGCAGTCCGTTGACGATTTGTATGTTCTTGATCTGGATGGTCTTGCCGGGAATGGTAGCACTTGTCGCCAGCACCGTTACGCCGTTATTTAGCCACCAAAAGTCCGGCCCAGTCTCCTCTTGCAGGGAGCGAGCAATGTCCTCGTTGACCCCCTTCGCGCCGAGATAGTCGCGGACGTTGGAGTCGAAGAGATATCGGCGCAGGCTGCCGGATTCATCGGATACGAATGTGTAGTAGTCCTCCAAGCGAACCAGGAGTACATAGCTATCCTGCCCGGTCGCGAGATGCTCTATGAACGGCAGCGACAGCGAGAAGCTCTTTGTGCGGCGATGACTAGCTACTAGTTCGGCGGCACCCACAAAGACGAAGGCGCTCGCACATGAGCTAAAGAGCTCCGTGAATAGATGTTGCAGGTGATCGGCACGAGCACGGACCTCCGCTCCAATCATTGCGGTATCACCGCGGCTCGCGTAGACAAGATGAAAGCGCAGCTGGGGGCGACCAATCGAAAGGCGTCGATAGGCAGCGGCAAAGACCGCTCGGAGCTCAAGGAGAAACCGTCCACCCCGCCGTCGGCACGGCCGTCTACCCAACCCTGCTCAATCTCATCCGGCGACAGGTCGAATTCCTTGAGACCCTCCTCGATGGCCAGAAACTCGAAGACCGCAGCCCGGTCCGTGGACGGGAGCTGATCTGTAACCGCTGATCGATGATGCCGTCAAGGAGAACGACGTCGTTTTTCGCCATGGGTAGCAAGGGCAGTGGGTTGAGGCCCAAGAGGGGCCGCCTAACGGCACTGGGATTCAGCTGCAGGGCTCTCTCTCTAAGCTACACAAATGAACGCTTCCTGCCATGGCGGCGGGAAGCCGGGCGACCCGGCCGCCGTTAATACCGTCCGTGCCAGCTACAGGCCCTAGTCAGACCTGCTCGCGCTGGCCTGCCCTACCGCCGCGGTTTCCCTGGTGACGGGAGGGCGTCGGTCTCCCCGAGGATCACGGCCCCGAAAACCGTTTCGCGCTGAAGGTACCGGGACCGGCTACCGGCAATCAGCCGCCAGGTGACCCCGCTCAGCGGGAGTAAGTGCCGCCAACGGAACCGAAGTCAGGCGACCGCCGGCCCGCTCCTCCGGCTTCCCGGTGCGGAACTCCCACGTCACGGACTGCAGGGGTGGTGTCCGCCCCGATGCGCATGCTGCCGGCGAGGGGCGGGTTGCCGGGAACGCCCGGGGCAGAAGAGGAGCTCATGCTCCCCGTCGGACAGCTCCACCAGCCCGAGCGTGTGGCGGGCCCGGAACGGCGGGGAGAGCCACTGCTCGAAGGACGACCAGTCCAGCGGCGCGTACCACCAGTCCACGTACAGGTCGTTGCTGCTGGCGACCGAAGGAGAAGGTCAAAGGAGGCCGCAGGCGCCGTACGAACCCGGCGGTGTCGATGGCCGCGGCGGCGGCGGCGCGAAGTGTACCCGAGACGCCCTGGCGCCCAGCCCCCAGCCGTTCGGCCCGCAGGCCGCCCACCTCCCGGACACTCACCGTCCCGGTCCACTGGCGTACGACGGCCTCAAGCGCCACGTCCGAGCGCGGGAGGGCGTATCGGCCAGCCAAGGCCTCCCACAAGGCAGCAGCTCTGGGATCCGCGGAGATGGGGCACCGGGCCGCGGTGGCCTGGGCCACGAGCTCGGGCAGCGGCAGGGCCCGCGGCGTCATCTCTACGATGAGGTCGCCGTGTCGACCGGGGTCACGGAACACGTTGGGGCTCGTAGCCGATGGCGCGAATGGCGAGGAAGGCGACCGGCTCGCTTCCCTCGACGGTGAGCGTGAAGGCGCCGCTGGGAGTCGTGAAGGAGCGGGCAACCTCCCGCGACGCGCTCCACGCCGTGACCACCGCCTCCGGCAGGGGCTGCCCTCCACTAAGGACCCGGCCGCGCCACGACTGGGCGCCGAGGGCAGAGGGGAGGAGCAAGCCCGCGAGAACGAGGCGGCGAGGCCGGAGGAGTAGGGCGCCCACGCGCGCGGCAGCGTGGGTGCTCACGGCCAGGGCTGGCAGGAGGAGGGGCATCGCGGGGACCGTGGGTGTAGGCTGCGTAACGGCGCCGCAGCGGCCTCAGGGTGCAACGCGACTAGGGGAGCCAATGACGCTCCGGCCGCTCGTGTTAGCTCGACACGACCAGACCTCCGCGCCCTGACTGCTGGATGCTGTGGCACGCCTGCTACTGTTTCGCAAGCGCACTCGACGCCCATCCCAGGAAGGCCGCGATCCCGGGCGGCGATACGATCGCAATAGTCCTTGTGAGATCGACTTCCAGCACGTTGCCCAGGAAGTCATCGGCTCGATTGCCCATCACACTGTGGGCCAACTCTGGAGACTGGTGATATTGGTAGAACAGCCAGTCCTTAGGGGTCAGCTGCCCAAAGTCAGCGGGAACTGCTCCAGTGTTGATGTCTGACAGGGCCAGAGAGCTCTCTGAGGTCCACAGCCGACAGTAGTAAGTAAAGACAACGAGGCATCAGAAGGACTGAGGGCCTCTTGCCCAGTAGTCCGGGGCGACTACTGAGGAATGAGATCAGCCCATTCATGCCGCGAAGTACCTGAGTCGCAGCGTCTTCGATCGCGCCACGCCCTGGAGTGAAGGGCTCTCCAGTCTTGGGCGTCCTCAACTCGAAGCCGAGATGGTACATGGCATCATAGAACCGATCTCGGTAGCTCTCAGCGCGAAGCTCCTCATGAAACCGGAGGCAACGCTCCACGGCCAGGCCATCAGTATCGCCCTGATTGCGAGTCCGAAACGGCGACTTGACGAAGCACCAGTGTGCGACGGCTGGGTTGCGCGCTTGCACTCGGCAACTAGGAAGGAGCCGCTAAGGTGATGGCTGAGGATGAAGTCAATGCGAGCTCCAGTCACCGGGAACTCAGCTGCTTCGAAGACGAAGCGGGAGGCATCGGCATCGAAGAGCTCTACGGCTCTTGCAATGACCGCGTAATGAAAGCCATGGCCATGGGCGTTAAGCAAGCGATCAAAGCCGGACGGAGAGGTGGAAGAACCTGCCATGGCTATTCAGGTGTTTAGGGCGGGCTAACAGCATCGGTTGCAGGGTCGCGGCGCGCTAGCTGCAGTTTGGGCAAGGCCGGCAGGTGGTGGCAGCCCCTACACATACCAGTGGCCGCGCCCTGCCATCTGCATGTGACAGTTAGACTGCGTCAAGTGAGGCACGGGCTCGCTGGATATAGGTGCTCGTTGGGCTGGTAACCCCTAGGTTACCGAGAAAGGTCTCAACAAGGGTCATGGCAGAGTCGCATCCCCACATCGCGCATCCAGCGCCGATGCATAGATGAGGAAACCAGGTCGCCGTTTGTGGGATCAGCGGGTTGCCCGGGAAGAGGCCCTTGAGTCTGGCTTCAAGACTCCTATGGACGTCTTGATCGTCATTCCACTCCGGCTTGTAGTGTATAATGGCATTGCGAAGCTTGAAGAGGCCGTCGGCTGCCTGAAATGTTCTCTCGCCCTTGGGAAGCGGCGTCCGACGGACTGCGAGAAGAGCTACCTGAGCCTTACGGAGAGGGGGCGCTTTCTGTTCTTCGAGCAGGTCCCAGAATTCTGTGAGAAGAGCAAGGTCGGAGTCCTTCCAATTGGGGAAGACATTTGGGTCCTTGTCGACCGCACTCACGTAGAGGTCGTTTACCGCTGTCTCGACAAACGACGCAGCCAATAGGATGCCGGCAAGGCTCTCAGCGTGATACTGTGTTCATGAAAGCCTTCCGCCTTAGGGTCGCCTTCTCTCAGACGCTTGGCGCTGGCAGCAAACCTCCCGGCGGCCTCTAGGGTGCCACCCACCCAAAGCTTGTCTTGACTCGCATCTTCACGTTGAATGAAAGCTCCCCGGCATCCTTAGGTAGTGTCTAGCGCAGGCTAACGGCTCTGGGGTGCAGCTGCAGGGTAGACCCCCGCAGCCCAACACTAACGAACGTTCATTATGATGCACCGTCGGGTCGCCAACGCCGGAGCCCACCACAGCCGGCCCCGTGAGTTGCAGGCCCTAGTTAGACGGTCGTGGATCACTTGTTATTCGGAGCACGCTGAAAGTGGTCGAGGAGTGGATCAAGCCAATCTCGAAGGTAGTGGCCGAGGACCTTGCCGGGGACATTGGGATCGGATTCTCTCGCGGGACCTGACTTCAGGGGCGTCGGATAGCGTGCCCGCCATAGAACGGCTTCCGAGAGGTGGGCGAGGATCTCCTTCATGGCTTGGTAGTCCGAATCGGCCTGGAAGATGGCGTCTGGCCCGCGATTGAACGCGCCGGCCTTGTGTGCCAGCGCTTCAAGAGAATGGCCGTCCTTTATCGGCACGCCGAGCTGCTTGATCTCTACGGAGACCACCTTGCTGGCGCCGTCGGTAACCAGTTGTAGGGAAACCTCATGTGGCGCATGCCGAAGGATGTGGGCCTTAAACGCGGTTTCCAGCGCGAGGCCATAGAGAAGGCAGGACGATTGAAGGTAGCCATCCGCTTCGGCCCAAGCCGCTCTGATGGCTTCAGATTCCCCGCCCTTCTCTGCCAGGAAGGCACGGACGAGGCTTTGGAAGAAGCCAGCCCAGACCGAGTCACCGGCCCGTCTTAGGGCGAGGCTCTTGTCTAGCCATGCGTTTGGGTCCGCGACCGCTTTGAGGAGCGCCTCTGCTTGCATTGGTCGCCGAAGGTTGG
>JADJPD010000005.1:0-47500 GCA_016713435.1 Gemmatimonadota bacterium
CTGCCGCGAGGGCTGGCGCAGGCCATCGATGCCTGCCTCGCGCGCGATCCCGACGCGCGGCCGGAGGACGGCGAAGCGCTGGCGGCGGCGCTGGCGCTGCCCCAGGAGGCGCGGCCTGCGCTGCCGCCCACCCTCCGCGCCTGGCTCGGCGCCCGGAATCCGCTGCTGGTGCCGTACCTCGGGTGGTCCGGCGGCTTCGGCACGCTGACGCTGGTGAACTTCATCGCGTGGGTGACGGGCAACCGGCCCGCGGGGTTCTCGGACATCGCGCTGCTGGCGGGGATCGCGTCGGCGCCGCTCCTGCCCATCATGGGCTTCCACCTGAACCAGGCGCGGCGGCAGTTCCGGGCGGGGCACACCCTCGCCGACCTGCGGGCGGCACTCGAGGTGGCGCGGCGGGAACGGGCCGAGAGCGACGCGCTCTCGCGCGATGCCGTGGAGTAAGGACGGCCGCCGGCTTTGCTCCGCATGGCCACCGTGGCGGCGGGAACGTGGTTCACGGTGACCATCGGCTTCCTGCTGGCCGGCGTGATCCACGAGAATCGCGGCGCGGCGCCCTGGATCTTCATCCCGCTGCTGAGCACCATGTTCCTCGGTGCCGTCAGCAACGCGCTCGACGTGCAGTTCATCCCCACCCGGCTGCGGGAGTGGTGGCAGACCGGCGTCCGCGACCGCCTCTGGAACAGCCGCCTCGGCGGCTGGCTGGCGAAGAAGCTGGGCGCCCCGGAGCGGAGCACCGCCGTCGGCGGCGGCGTCTTCCGCGCCACCGAGGTGGCGCTCGGCGTGGCGGCGTCGGGCTCTTCGCCGCGCTGCCGGCACCGTACCGCGCGCAGCTCGCGGGGCTGCCGGCCACCATCGAGGCGCTCGAGGCGCGGGCCGCCGAGGCGCGGGCGGAGCTGGAGCGGCTGGCCGCACTCGGCGGGAGCGGGGCGGGGGACGGCGGTGCCCTCGCGGCACGCCAGCGCGCGGCCCAGGCGCACCTGTCCGACAGCGTCGCCGCGCTCGAGGGGGTGCGGCTCGACCTGCTCCGGCTCCACGCCGGCAGCGCCGACCTGGCGCCGCTCACCACGCTGCTCGAGGCCGCGCGGCAGATCGGCGAGGACGTGGGACGACTGGCTGAGGCGCAGCAGGAAGTGCGGGACGCGACCACAGGGCGCTGACGGGACACGCCGCGAGGCGCTGCGAAGCTCTCTACCTCTGGCCGGGGCGCGACTGGCGGTGTACATCATCTCACCACGCCAACCGGGAGGCCGCCCGCATGACGGAGCCACGCCTGACCTCCTTCGCGCCGCAGTTCCTCGTGGCTGACCTGCGGCGCTCCACCGCCTTCTATCACCAGCTCGGCTGCCGATTCGGCGAAGCGTGGGGCGGCTTCTACGCCATCGGGATCCGCGACGGGCTGGAGCTGCATCTCAAGGCGGCCCCCAAGAACCCCGCCGAGCGCACGTTCCGGCGGGCGCACGAGCACCTGGACGCCGCCGCCGGGGTCGACGGGATCGAGGCGTTTCATGCGGAGTGTGAGGCGGCAGGGGTGCCGATCCTGTAGCCGATGGCACCCACCGAGTACGGCACGAAGGACTTCTACGTGGAAGATCCGGACAGGTACATCATTGCCTTTGGGGGGATCCCGTGATGCGACAGCCGTGGCTGGTCCTGGCACTCGCGGCCTCCGCGCTGCCAGTCGCGCCCCGAGAGGTGGCGGGGCAGGCGGGAGTTGAGGAGCGCCTCGCGTCTGTCACTTGCGGCGCGCAGCTGGTACTGCTGGGCGAATTGCCGAGTCATGGCGAGGCCCGCGCCTTCGCGCTCAAGGCCGCCATCGTGCGGCGCCTGGTGGAGCGGTGCGGCTTCACCGCCGTGATCTTCGAGGCGCCGCTCTACGACTTCCTCGGCTTCCAGCGGGCGGTCCGGGAGCACTCGGCCACACCGGTGCAGCTCGAGAACGCGATCGGGCGCTTCTGGCTGGCCCAGGAACTGGCGCCGTTCCGGGAGTGGCTCCTCGCGCAGGCCGCGGCGGGGTCACTGGTGGTTGGCGGCATGGATGACCAGGTGAGCGTGACCTCGGAGTTCGCGCGCGCCACGCTGCCCCGGCTGGTCGGGGCGGCAATCGGCGGCCCGCGCTCGGCCGAGTGCGAGCAGGTGGTGGACCGTCATCTCTTCTGGCGCTACGGGGACAGCCTGCCGTTCGACGCGGCTGAGCAGCGGCGTCTTGCGGGCTGCGCGCGGGGTGCGGCCGATGCAACGGCCACAGGGGGCGGTGGAGACCACGGCGGCGAGGAACTGGCCATGCTGCAGAGCTTCGCGGGATATGCGGAGCGCCAGCAGGAGGGCTGGACCGGTGCCGACCGTGACGAGGCGATGGCCCAGAACCTCCGCTGGCAGCTGAGCCGGCTCCCGGCCCGGCCGCGGGCGATCGTGTGGACCGCGACGGTGCACGCCGCCCGCGTCCAGGGAACACGGCCCGCACCGCCGCTCGGTGCCCGGCTGGAGGACGACCCGGGCCGGATGGTGTCCGTCGGCTTCACGGCGCTCACCGGGCAGTCCGCGATGGCAGGGCGACCCCCGCGGGCGCTGCCGCCGCTGCCGGCCGGCTCGCTCGAGGCCGCGGCCCTGGCCGAAGGCGGGGACACGGTGGTGCTCGACGCCGCCGAGCTGGCCCGGCTGGGAGCCCTACCATCCCGCCTGTTCGGCGGCGTGACCACAGCCCCCTGGGGCGACCTGTTCGACCTGGTGGTGGTCTTCCGAGAGGAACTGCCGCCCACCTTCCAGCCCAGGCGGTGACAATGGAGCGCGCTGTCCCCATCCTCCCCGGCGACGACCTGCGCGTGGCCCGTGCCTACTACGTGGACCAGCTTGGCTTCCGCGTGACGTTCGAGGCCACGGCCAACGGCCGCGAAGGCCTCATGGGCCTGGCGCGTGGCACGATCGCGCTCACCATCGACTGTCCCATGCAGGGCCACGGCCGGAACGCCTGCGTGGGCCTCGAGGTGGCGAACGCCGATGCCCTGTACGCGGAATGGGCGCCCCGCGTGCCCACCTCCCGGCCGCCGCACGATGAGGCCGTGGGGCGCCCGTACCTTCGGCATGCAGGACCCGTTCGGGGAACACGCTCTTCGTGATGGGCCCGCTGCCGGGCGGACTGGCGCGGGTTGAGCACCGACGACCTCCGGGAGGTGGTAATGACTGCTGGTTCAGCGTGGGATCCGGCACTCGATGCGCTGGTGGCCGCGCTTACCATCACCGCCTCCTCTTCGAGAACGCCCACGTGCGCGTGCTCGACACCCGGATCCTCCCGGGTGAGACGGTGCCCGTCCACACCCACTGCTGGCCTGCCACGCACTACGTGCTCGGCACCAGCCACTTCGTGCGCCGGGACGCCGCCGGCACCGTGCTGGTGGACAGCCGCGCGCTCCCCCGGCTCCCCGAGCCCGGCACCATCTTCTGGGGCGACGCGCTCGGGCCCCACACCCTCGAGAACGTCGGCTCCACGCCAATTCACATCGTAAGCACCGAGCTCAAGGCGGCGGGGGCGCGCGCGTGAGGCGCGGCCTCGGGGTGGCGGCGGTGCTGCTGGGGGCCGCCTGCGGCCGCGGGGCGCCCGGCCCGGGCGGCGAGATCGCCGCGCTCGAGGAGCGCCTGCGCGCGGCGATGATGGCCGAGGACACGGTGACGCTCGCGGCACTGTGGGCGCCGGAGTACACCTCCACGAGTGCCGTGGGCCACAGCACCACACGGGCGGAAGGGCTCATGGCCTATGGGGCCGGCCTGGTGCGCGTGGACACGGCGGCGCTGCGCGAGGTGACGGTGCGCCAGGGCGGGGACACGGCCGTGAGCACCGGCATCCTGGAGTGGGCCGGGGCCGCGGTAAGCGGGCCCTTCGGTTCCACCGTGCGCTTCGAGCATGAGTGGGTGCGGCAGGACGGCCGCTGGCGGCTGGTCTCCAGTCACCTCACTCGGCTGCCCTGAACGTCCACGGGGCGTCTCCCCTCGGCGTCTCGTGGTGGTCTCTCCCTCTCCCCTCTCCTGGAGGCGGCATGTCGCTCGGACACTGGCCGGTCATCATCGGCGCCGCTGTGCTCGCGTGGGTCATCAGGGCGCTGTGGTACTCGCCGCTCCTCTTCGCCAAGGCCTGGGTGGCGGCGCACGGGTACACCCCGGAGAAGCTGGCGGAGATGCAGAAGAACGCAGGGAAGGCGTATGCGGGCTCCCTGGTGGCGTTCGGGATGATGGCCTTCGTGCTGCACCTGTTCCTCAACCACCTCGGCGCCACCGATGCGGTGGCCGGGGCTGGCTGGGGCTTCCATGCATGGGTGGGGTTTGCGTTCCCGATCGGACTCACGGCCTGGCTCTATTCCGACAAGCGGGTGGCGACCTTCCTCATCGACACCGGCTACCAGCTGGTGTACCTCACGGCCATGGGCGCGGTCCTCGGGCGCTGGGGATAGGCAGGGGGCTCGCCCGCCCACCCGGTTCCGGGCCTTGCCGCGCGGATGCCGGGCGGACAACGTACGCCGGACCGCCGGCGCACCAAATCTCTTCTGGAGTCCCTCATGCAACTCGGCGCCTTCTCCCTCAGCCTCGCCGTGAAGGACCTCGCGGCCTCGCGGGCCTTCTACGCCAAGCTCGGCTTCCAGCCCTTCGCTGGTGACGGGACGCACTGGCAGATCCTCAAGAACGGCGACACGGTCCTGGGCCTGTTCCAGGGCATGTTCGACAAGAACCTGCTGACCTTCAATCCCGGCTGGGACCAGGCGGCCCAGCCGCTGCCGAGCTTCACCGACGTGCGCGAGCTGCAGAAGCAACTCAAGGCGGCGGGCGTGAGCTTCGTGCAGCAGGCCGACGAGTCCACCACCGGACCCGCCAGTTTCGTGGTGGTCGACCCTGACGGCAACCCGATCCTGGTGGACCAGCATCGCTGACCCACGGCTGGCCCCACCCCAACCATGCTCGAGGTGGCAATGCGGCGGTCCACTCTGTGGCGGCGTGCCTCTGGCGCGGCGCTCCTGGCCACGGCAGTTTGCGCGGCCCGCCTGGCGGGGCAGGCCGCCTGCACACCGCAACGCGCTGACACGCTGCCGCTGGTCATGACGGGTGTCACGCTCTGGGATGGCACGGGGAACCCCGGCCGGCCGGGCACCACCATCGTGGTGACGGGGGAGCGGATCACCGCCGTGTTCCCCGACGGGAGCCGGCCCCTGCCGCCCGCTGCCACGGTGCGGGCGCTCACCGGCAAGTTCGTGATCCCGGGCCTGATCGACGGCCACACCCACGTCGCCGGCCAGCCCTCCGGCGAGGACAACCACGAGCGCACCGCCCGCCGCCTCTGCCGGGCCCTGCTCGGCGGCATCACCGCCATCCGGGACATGGCCGGCGACGTCCGCACCCTGGCCTCGCTGCAGCGCGACGCGCTGGTGGGCGACCTCGCCTCGCCCGACATCTTCTATTCGGCCCTCTGGGCGGGCCCCGCCTTCTTCAGCGACCCGCGCACCGCCGACGCGAGCGCGGGCGCCGCGCCCGGCAGCTTCCCCTGGATGCGCGCCGTGGATGAGCAGACCGACCTGCGCCAGGCCGTGGCGGAGGCCCGGGGAAGTGGCGCCACCGCCCTCAAGCTGTACCAGGCGATGTCACCGGCATTGGTGGCGCGGATCGCTGCGGAGGGCAGGCGGCAGGGGCTCGAGCTCTGGGCCCACGCCGCGATGCGTGCCGTGAAGCCAAGCGAGATGGCGGCGGCCGGGATCGGGACGGTGTCGCACGCCTTCCTGCTGCTGTACGAACTGACGCCGGAGGAGATGGCGCAGGTGCGCACGTCGGTGGCGACACGACTGCGGCGCTCTTCCGCGACCAGCGCTTCAGAGCGGCTCTTCGCCACGTACCGCCGCCACGGCACGGTGCTCGAGCCCACGCTGTTCATCATGCAGGACGATACCAGCGGGACCAGGATGCGGGTGGCGAGCTACCTGAGCCGGCGGGCCCACGCCGCCGGCGTGCCGCTCCTTGCCGGGACGGATTCGCTCGGCAGCGGCAATGCGGATGGCGAGGCACAGCCCAATCTGCATGCCGAGCTGGAGCTGCTGGTCACGAATGCCGGGCTCACCCCCGCCGAGGCGCTCCTGGCCGCCACACGCACGGGCGCACGAGTGCTGGGGCGTGAGCGGGTACCTCGGCACCCTCGAAAGTAAGCCAAGCTTGCCGACCTGGTGGTGCTCGACGCCGATCCCACCAGGGACATCCGCAACAACCGCGGTGCTCCTGGTGGTGAAGCGGGGTGCGGTCTACGCGCCCTGGCCTGCCGCGGAGCACAGCAGTGAGTGACAGTTCCGGCGGCACCTACACCGAGTCGGGTGGAGTGACTGCCCCAACGCAGTTCTCCGTCCGCCGCTATGGTGTCGCCGCGGCGATGCTCGTGGTGGTGCTCGTCGGAGTGCTGGTGTGGGTCGCGCCGTGGGCCCCGGCGGGACCGGCCACGGCCGAGGAGGTCGTGGCCCTCCGGTGTCTCCCCACCGACGAGGCGCTCGTGGGGTTTGAGGCGCTGCTTCGCGCGGAGCCGGCTAGCACCGTGAGGGCCCCTGAGGGCGCGCGGGTGGTGAGCATCCGGACCACGCCGGCCCTGCTCGACCGCGCCCGTGCGTGGCTCGCGGATCACGATTCCGGGTGCGCGGCACCGCGACCCTCGACCTGCAACCCGTGCTGACGGGGTGAGTTGCTGGACTCCGCCCCTCGTGCCGGGAGACTGGGACGCCCTCTTCCGCGCCGCCGCCGACCCGTTGCTGTGGGAGCAGCATCCCGAGCACACCCGCTGGCAGGAGCCGGTGTTCCGGCAGTTCTTCGAGGGGCCTGGCCTCCCGCGGGGCCTTCGCCATCCGGGAGCGGGTGAGCGGGGAGGTGGTGGGATCGTCGCGCTACCATGCGTACGACCCGGTCGAGGGCGTGGTGGAGATCGGCTGGACCTTCCTGGTGCGGCGCCTGTGGGGTGGGCGGCACAACGCCGAGCTCAAGCGGCTGATGATCACGCACGCGTTCAGCGGGGTGGGGCGGGTCCACTTCATGGTGGGACCGGAGAACTGGCGCTCGCGGAAGGCGGTGGAGAAGCTGGGTGCGGTGCTCGTTGGGACGGTGACCAATCCACGGGGCGGCACCTCAGTGGTCTATGAGCTGACGCCGGCGCGGTACGCCACCAGCCGCTACTAGCGTAAGCCGAGCTATTGCTGCGCCGGTGCGGCGGGGCATGTCGATTCTCGGGAGGCGCCTGACAGGCCGTGCGCGCCGGGACTCCTGCTGGAGGTGGGCGGATGAAACGTGGTGTGCTGGTGCTGCTGGCCTTGGCGGGGCTGCCGGGCTGTGGCGGGGAGGCCGGGCTCGCGCCGGGCGAGGTGATGGCGCTCGCGGAAGCCGAGGCGCGCTGGGCCGACCGGGGACCGGCACACTACACCCTGGAGGTGCGCCGCACCTGCTTCTGCGCACCGCCCTCCACCGACTGGGCGACGATCGAGGTGGACCACGACACGCTGGTCCGCGTCAACCTCCTGGCCACGGGCGACTCGGTGCCCCGCGCGGAGTGGGCCATCCGGCCGCCGGTGCCGGGGCTGTTCCAGGAAATCAAGACCTTCCGCTCCCGCCTGCTCCAGGACGTGCAGGCCGACTACGACCCGGCGACGGGCTACCCCACGCGGATGAGGTTCACCGCGGGCGGGAATGTCGGGGATGGCAACTACCACGTGGAGGCACGCCACCTGGTTTCCCTGCCGTGACGGCCCGGCGGAGGCCGGCCGCCCCGCCGCTCTCCCCCGTCAGCTTCCTTCCTGAAGCCCGGAACCGCTCTCCCGCCCGCTCCCCTCTGGCACGGACGCCTGACGCGGCTGTACAATTCTCGTCCATGCGCGCTCCCCAGCCATGCGCCCGGCTGGTGTGGGGCGTCCTGCTGTGCCTGGCCGGCACCGCCGGACCCCTCGCCACCCAGACGGCGCCCGATACGGCTGCCATGGAACGGCGGCTCAGCGCGGCAAGGGATGGCTCCCGGATTCCAATCCTGCTCCAGCTCGCCGAGGCCCGGCGGGATGAACCTGCGGCGGTGCTGCGGTTCACCGACGAGGCGCTCAGCCTGCTCGCCCGCCATCCATCCGTGCCGATGGAGGCGGGGGTGCGCCTGCTGCGGAGTCGCGCCCTGGAGCTGGGGAGCGGTTTCCGTGAGGCGCTCGGCCAGGCGGAGCAGGGCCTGGCGCTGGCCCGGCGGGGCAGCGCCGACGTTGCTGACCGCGGCGCGCATCGCCGTGGGCACCGCACTGGCGACTCTCCGCTCACACCCCGGCGCTGGCCCATGCCGAGAGCGCCCTGGCGCGCTCGGTAAGCGGCGGGCACCAGCCGCCGGAAGATCCGTGCCCTCAACCTGGTGGGCGGGATCTACGAGGCGCGGGGGGATCTCGACCCGGCCATGGAGCACTTCCTCCAGGCGCTCCACGCCAGCGAGGCGCTGGGCGATGAGCGGGAGGTGGCCCGCGCGCATAACAACATTGGCGTGGCGTACTGGGACCTGGGACGGCTCGACGACGCGCTGGCCGCGCTGCGGCGCGCGCTCCCGGTGCTGGAGCGTGCCGGGTCCGAGGCGATGCTCGCGAACACCGTCGCCAACATCGGCCTGGTCCTGGCCGAGATGCACCATGATCGGGAGGCCATCCCGTACCTGGAGCGCGCCCGCGCCATCGACCGGCGCATGGGGAACCTCTACGGTGAAGCGAAGGTCCTCAACAACCTGGGGTGGGCCCACAAGGCGCTGAACCAGCGGGCGAAGGCGCGGGAGTACTTCCAGGCGGGGCTCGCCCTGCGAGAGCAGATCGGCGACAAGGACGGCCTCGTCCGGTCCCGCCAGGCGCTGGGGGAGATGGCGCTCGACGACGGCAACGTCCGGACCGGCATCGCGATGCTGGAGGAGGCCCTCCTCCTGGCCCGGGACATCGGGGACAAGCTGGATGAGGCCGCACTGCTCGGGGTCCTGGCCGGCGCCCGGGCCACGCTGGGTGATTCCGCCGCGGCGTACCGCACCATGCTGGAGTTCCACGCCCTGAAGAGTGCGCTCGCCGACAGCTCCATGAAGGCCAACACGGCCGAGCTCGAGGCCCGCTACCGCACCCGGGAGCAGGAGCGTGAGCTAACCGCCGCCCAGGCGCTCGCCACCTCCCAGCAGGGCGCGCTCCGCTGGCTTCTGGTGGCCAGCATGCTGCTGGCGGGATTCCTCCTCATGCTCGGCGTCCTGTACGCCATGCGGGGCCGGGCGCAGCAGGAGCTGGCGGAGTCGGAGCAGCGCTACCGGGCGCTGTTCCACACGTCGGTGGGCCCCACCTTCCTGGTGGAGGTGGCCACCGGCCGGGTGCTCGACGCCAACGCGCCGGCGCGCGCCCTGTGCGGCATGGGCGCCACGGGCCAGCTGTTCCTCGACGCCGTGGCGCCGGAATGGGTGCGTCGGGCGCTCACGCGCGCAGTGGCCGCCGCGGGGCCGGAGCCGGTGGCGCTCGACGACTCCTGGGCGATCCCACCGGCCGCCTCCGCTGGACCGGCTCCGCGGCAGCACCGTGACCCTCGGCGGCCGCACCTTGCCTGCTGGTCAGCCTGCGCGACGCCACCGAGGACCGCCACGCGCCGAGGAGGCGCGCCAGCGCGAGGACAAGATGCGCTCGCTCCGGGCGCTGGTAAGCGGCATCGCGCACGACTTCAACAACGCCCTCACCGCCATCCTCGGCCACGTCACGCTGGCGCGCGAGGGCGCGCCGGCGGAGCGGGAGGAGATGCTGGCGCAGGCCACGCAGGCGGCCCTCGGCGCGCGGCGACTCACCACCCAGCTGCTGGCCTTTGCCCGCGGCGGCGAGCCGGTCCGCCGCAGCACCGACCTCGGCCTCCTGCTCGGCGATGCGCTGGCGCTGGCGGGCGTAAGCTCGCACATGCGGGTGGACCTCGAGGTGGCGCCCGGCCTCTGGCATGCCCTGGTGGACGGCGGGCAGTTCCGGCAGGTGGTAAGCACGCTGGTGCTCAATGCGGAACAGGCCACGGGCGAGGGAGCCGCCTGGTGGTCGGGCCACCAACGTGAGCGGAGCGCGTGGTCCCGGGCACACCGCCGGGGCACGATCGCTGGGGTGCAGATCGAGTTCGCCGATAACGGCCCGGGGGTGCCGGCCGACATCCGCGGCCGCGTCGTCGATCCGTACTTCAGCACCCGGCCCGGCGGGACCGGCCTTGGCCTCACATCGGCGCTGACCATCTGCCAGAACCACGAGGGCACGCTCACGCTGGACTCGGCCCCGGGCGCGGGCGCCACCTTCCGCGTGTACCTGCTTACGACCGACAGAAGCTCCTGTGGCGCCAGCGCCGGTGCCGGCGCCCGCGCCCGATGGCCATGGCCGTATCCTGGTGCTCGACGACGAGCCCGCCGTGCGTCGCGTGCTGCAGCGGATGCTCGAGCGCTGGGGCTATGAAGTGGAGACGGTGGCCGACGGCACGGCGGCCATTGCGCGCTACGTGGAGGTGATGCACACGCCGCGCGCCTTCGACCTGCTCATCATGGACCTGACGATCCCCGGCGGCATGGGCGGGCGGCAGGCCATCAGCGAGATCCTCAAGCTTGATCCGTCGGCCCGCGCGATCGTCGCCAGCGGCTACTCGGACGACCCCACCATGGCGCACTACCAGGAGGCCGGCTTCCTGGCGGCGCTGCCCAAGCCGTTCGAGCAGGCGGAACTGGCGGAGGCGGTGGGGGCGGTGATGCGGACGGGGCGCGCCCGGCGGTAGGCGCCGCGCCACGCGCGCGCGACGCCGGGCCGTCCACGGCTGGCGTCGCCAGTCGTCCTAGCCCTCCGGGTTCACCCCTGGAGGGTTCGTGTCCCGCCTCAATCTGCTGCAGTTCCTGGCCGTGATGCTGACGGCCGTCACGATGTCGACCGGCCTGGCCACTTGCTGGCCATGCCCAACAAACTGGCGCTCGCCGGACCCGACTACCTCATTGCCCAGCGGGCGTACGACGGGTGGCGGCGCTCGGCGTGCTGCTGGTGGCCACCATCGTGGCGGATCTCCTCTTGGCCACGCGCCTGCGGCGTGGCGCGGGGAGGGAGTGGGCGCTGGTGGCGTGCGGCGCGCTCACGCTGGGGCTCATCACCTTCTTCGGCAGGGTCTTTCCGGCCAACCGGCAGACCGAGAACTGGACCGTGCAGTGACGGACTGGGTGGCGCTGCGGGCGCAGTGGGGAGACGGGCCATGCGGTGTCGGCGGCGCTCGAGATCGTGGCGCTGGCGTGCGTGGCGTGGGCCGTGATCCGGGGCGCGCAGGATGGGCCGTCGCGGAGCTAGGGTCCCCGCTCGCCGCGGGGAGGATTGCCGCGGCTGCCGGGGCGCGTACCTTACTCCGCGCCTCGGACAGGAGTCCCAACGCGCCGTGCCAGCTTCCCCCATCCCTGAACTGCGGGCCACGTTCTTCCTCCCAGCCCGTCTTCTGGCGGACAGCGACGCCCCGGTCCACGGCGTGGTGCTCGACGTGCCGCTCGACAACGGCCTCGATACCCTCGCGGCCTACGCCGACGGCACCGCACGCTACATCAACCACAGTGGCCGGACCATCATCTGGGAAGTTCCCGACGCCACCGGCGCGGAACGCGAGCTGGTGCGCCGCCTCCGGGAGGTGGCCGCTGGGCTCCTCCCCTACGTGAAGCCGGCCGGCTGGACGCCGGTCCCGGCCGAGGTGGGGACGGCGCAGGTCACCATCCTGACGCGGGCTGGGCTCGCCACGCTGCCGCTCGTCAACAACCAGCTGTCGCAGGGCTCTTCGGCGCCGGGGCGGCGCTCGGCGCGCTGATCGACCGCGCACTCGCCGGTGAAGGCCCGGTCCCCACTGCCTGACACCGGACTCCCCCGCTCCCGGGATGTCATGGACCTGAAGCCCGCGCTCCAAAGCCAGTACCAGGCCGCGCTGCAGATGCTCGTGGCCGCGATCGAGAAATGCCCGGAGCCGGTGTGGCTCGACCCGGCCTACACCAACGCCACCTGGCACGTCGCCTACCACGTCCTCCACTACGCCGACCTCTACCTGCACCAGCGGCTCGAGGACTTCTCCCCGTGGTCGGCGCACCGGGACGGGTGCCAGAAGCTGGCGAAGGCCCCGGGCGCCCCGCCGCTCGAGCCCTATGCGCGGTCCGAGATCCTGGCCTACGCCCGGGCGCTGGCGGGGCGGGTGCCGGCCATGATCCGCGCGCTGGACCTCGGCGCCCCCGAGGCGGGCTATCCGTGGTACCGGATGCCGAAGCTCGAGCACCAGCTCGTGGGCCTGCGGCACCTGCACCACCACACCGGCCAGATCGCGGAGCGAGTGCGGGAGCGCGCGGGCCAGGGGCTCGCCTGGGTGCAGGGGGTGCCGGCCGCATGATGCTCCGGCCACGCTGGGTGCTGCTTCTCGGGCTGGCGTTGCTCGGCCGGCCTCAGGGGGCGGCCGCGCAGGACAGCACGCGATATGTCTTCTACCTCCATGGCCGCATCGTGGAGGAGGGTGGCCGTCGGCCGGTGTCGCCGGCGTATGGCACCTACGAGTACGACGCCATCCTCGATAGCCTGCGGACCGCCGGGTTCACGGTGCTGAGTGACCAGCGGCCACCCGGCCTCCCGCTGGACTACTTCGTCAACGAGGTGACGGGCCAGGTCGACAGCCTGCTCCGGCGCGGAGTGCGGGCGGAGCGGATCACGGTGATCGGCTTCTCCCGCGGCGCGGCAATCGCACTCGTGGCGTCATCGCGACTCGGCAATCCGCGGCTCAACTTCGTCTTCATGGCCGGCTGCGGTCCGTGGGCCTTCGACCAGCCGGACCTGCACGTGACCGGCCGCCTGCTCTCCCTCTACGAGACCAGTGACACCCTCGGCACCTCCTGCGCGCCTGTTCGCGCGCCAGGGCGCGGGCTCGGCCTCGGTCGAGCGCGCGCTTCACCTTGGCCTTGGCCACGGAACGTTCTTCGCGGCGCGCCCGGCCTGGCTCACACCCGCCATCGCCTGGGCGCGGCGCCCCGGGGCCGGGGGGCGGGCCCCCGGGGGGGGGGGCCCCGGGCCCCCCCCCGGGGGGGGGGGGGGGGGGCCCCGGGGGGGGGGGGGGGGCGGGGGGGGCAGCAACCATGAGACGAGGTGTCCGCCGCCTCCTCGCCGCCGCGCTCGCAGGTTCGCTGCTCACCGCCTGCGACGGCCCACCGCCCCCGAAACTGCTCCGGCTCGAGGCCCGGGAACTCCGGTTCAAGCTGCCCGCCGAGGTCCCCGCGGGGCCGGTCCGCGTGCGGCTGGTGAACCGCGATCCTGTGTGGCACGAGGCCTCGCTGCTCCGGTTCACCGACACCACCCGCACCCTCGACGACTACATCGCCGCCACCCGGGCCGGGAACGAGTACCCGGCCTTCGCCGAGGACCTGGGCGGCGTGAGCTTCCTCGCGCCGGGTGATTCGGCGGAGGTGCTGGTGGAACTGCAGGCGGGCCGCTACGCCGTCATCTGCTGGCACCGCGACCATGTGATGCAGGGGATGGGCGCCAGCTTCACGGTGACCGGCGAGGTGCCGCCGGATGCCTTCCATGCCGGCGGGGCCGAGGTGCGGCTGGCAGACGGCGAGATCCCCGCGCTCGCGCCCGTGCGCGGCCGCCAGGTGCTTCACGTGACCAATGCGGGCCCGGCCGAGCACGAACTGGCCATCCTGCGCCTGGAGCCGGGCAAGACCTACGCCGACTTCATGGCCTGGCGCGCCGCCGGGGAGACGGGCACGCCGCCCGCGTACACCGTGGCGGGGATGGCGGCCCTGGCTCCGGGGCGCGAGATCTGGGTGATCGTGCCGTGGGTGCCGGGCCGCTACGTGATGGTCTGCCTGCTGGAGGACGGCGAGGGCCACTTTCACGCCGACCTGGGCGAGCGCCAGGAATTCGAGGTGGCGCCGTAGGCCCCGCTGTGCTTGCCACGCGGCGCGGCGGGCCCCAATCTTCCGGCGTCCGCGATCGCGGTCCCGATCTCCCCGTGAGGCATCCCATGAAGGCTCGCTCCGCCCACCTCGCCGTGGTGGCGCCGCTGCTGCTCGCGCTGGTGGCCTGCTCCCCCGGCAGCATGCGCATGACCCCGGAACAGCTGCGCGACATGGCCACCCGCTACACCTCAGCATGGAATAGCCGGGACCCCGAGGCCGTGGCAGCCTTCTACGCGGACAGCGGCTCCCTCACCATCAACGACGGGGCGCCGGCCAAGGGGCGGAAGGCCATCGCCACCACCGCGAGCAGCTTCATGATGGCCTTCCCCGACCTCGACCTGGTGATGGACCAGGTGAGCCTCGAGGCCGACCGGGTGGTGTACAAGTGGACGCTCACCGGCACCAACACCGGCCCCGGCGGCACCGGCCGGTCGGTCCGCATCAGCGGCCAGGAGCGCTGGCACTTCGGGAGGGACGGCCTGATCACCGACAGCCGCGGGAGCTTCGACGAGGCTGACTACCGGAGGCAGTTGGGGCAGTAGAGCCGCTTCACCTTCCGGGGAAGCGGAGCCTGCTCCCCTGGAGTGGGCCGGCACCTCTCCCGTGGCCCTCCCCTTCCACCATCCACGCCAGCGATGTGTCCAAGCAGCCCGGCGCGCGCGTCCGCCCTCCTGACCCGAGGAGGGACCTGCGATGCGACGCCTGCTTGCCGTCACCGCCCTGCTGTGGCTCACGATCACGGCCTGCGATCGTGGTGGACCGGATGTCCGCGGCCGGGACAGCGCCCTGCCGCCGCCGGACACCCTGACACCCGACTCCGCGAGTTCCACCGCACCCCCGGCCGACAGCGCGCCTGAACGGGGCACGGCCCGTGCCGACACCACCCGCCAGCGCGCGGAGCGCCCGCGGGTGAAGCCGCCGGTCAGCGCCGAGCCCGCCCCGAGCCAGCCGCGGCAGGTGGACAGCTTCCCCGCAGCCGACGAGGCCCAGCCGCGCGCGACCGAGACGGCGCAGGAAACCGCGCGCCCGGCCGACAGCGGCCTCGCGGCCGGCGCCACGGCCCAGCCGGACTCCGCCGCTGCACCCAGGGGCAGCACAGCCCCTGCCGCTGCCCCCCTCCGCGATGCCTATCACAAGGCACCGCTCGATACCGTGGATGGGAAGACCTATCAGGGCTGGAAGTACTACAACCTGAACTGCGCCCGCTGCCACGGCGAGGACGTGCAGGGCACCACCATCGCGCCGCACCTGATCGTGTCCCTCAAGCCCAACGGTCCCATTCCGGATGAACAGGCCTTCCAGACGACGGTCTGCGGCGGGCGGGTGGAGAAGGGGATGCCCGCCTGGTGCAGCCTCGGCATGACGCCCGCCGAGATCGACACCATCTACGCCTACGTGAAGGGGCGCAGCGACGCGAAGCTGCATCCGGGACGGCCGGCGCGGCGGGAGTGACCCGCGGGGTGCGAGGGGGGCGGCGCTACCCTGGGAGAGGCGCCACCGCGCCTGCCACCCAACCCACGTGCCCAGACGCTCAGACCCTGCGGGGCCGCGACGTGCGGGCCACGGTGGACTTCTACGTCGAGGGGGTTACCTGCGGCGATACGGAGGAGTGGGGCTGGGCCGCGTGGACGAGGTGGAGATCAGGGGCCAGGGGGGGTTGTGGGGGAGTCGGGGGCTGTCCGCTGGAGGACTTCTTCTACGGCATGCGGGAGTTCGCGATCTACGACAACAACGGTTACCTGCTCCAGTTCGGGCAGCCGCTGCCGTCGGCCTAGGGGGCCTCAGTCGTAGCTGGCGTAGGCCCGGCAGAGGTCGCCGCCCTCGCTGTCCACCTCGTCCGCCACGCGGTGGCAGAGCTCGGCCCAGTCGGCTTCACTGCGGCCGGAGTCCTTGTATGCCCGTCGCAGCAGCTTGAGCACGATCTCCAGCGCCGGCACCCCGCGCATCGCCCAGAAGCTCGGGTCGGTGACGTGATAATTGGTGAAGAACGGCAGCAGCTGCCGCTCCAGCAGGTCAATCGCCAGCCCGCCCGGGCGCCCCGCCTCCAGCAGTTCCCCCGCGAACAGCGCCTTCTTCTCGAAGAAGGTGGTGGTCTCCGGCGCCTGCTGGTGCTTGTAGCTCAGGTCGAAGCAGGCCTGCCACGCCGCTTCCGCTTCGTCGAGCTTGCCGAGCTTGGCCTGGGTCATGGCCACGTTGAAGTGGTCCTCGGGCACCTCCGTGCCCTCGGCCGCCGCCAGGAAGTGGGGCAGGGCCTCGGCGAACTTGCGCTGGAAGTACTGCGCCAGCCCCGCCAGCCGGTGCGCTCTCCGCTGCTCGGCAGCCGGCAGCGATGGGATGGCCCCCTGTAGCCGGCCGATGGCGCGCGCGAAGTCACCGCTGCGGATCTCGGTCTCGGCGGTGGCGAAGAGGTCGGGACTGGGCTTGGTCATCGGGGCGGGGTGAACTGGGCCAGGGTGACGTGGCCGGCATCGAGGATGGCGTACCGGTAGCCGTCGAACCAGGCGCCGGGATTGAGGTAGCGCTGGCCAGGGCGCGGCTCCGCGCTCGCGGCGCGATGGGTGTGGCCCATGGCCACGAGCGCCAGGTCCGGCTCGGCGGCAAGCCGCGCGGCGGCCCATTCGGCCTGGCGGCGGCTCGACGCCTCGACCTCCTCGGGTGCCCGCGGGCGGTCGCCGAGGAAGCCGCTCAACCGGTCCACCAGCCACACGCCGAGGTCGGGGTGCACGGCGCGGTAGGCGGTGACGGTGCCGCCTCCCTTCAGGATCCGGCTGAGGACGCTGGCGGACCAGTGCGTCTCGGTGATCCCGTCGCCGTGCACCGCGAGCGCGGGGCGGCCGGCCACGGTGAAGCGCAATTCTCCCGCCGAGAAGGCGATGCCGAGTTCGTCCTGCCAGAAGGTCCCGGCCCAGCGGTCGTGGTTCCCGCCCACCAGGGCAATGGGGACCCGCCGGGCGAGGTGCGCCAGGGCGGCCACCACGCGGATGTTGCGGCGGGGGATCACCCGGCTCCAGGCAAACCAGAATTCGAAGAGGTCGCCGGTGAGCAGGAGGCCGTCGCCCAGGTCGGGGACGGTCTCCAGGAAGGCGAGGAAGGCCTGTTCGGTGGCGTCGGACTCCCGGCCCAGGTGGGCGTCGCCGACGAGGACGAGGCGCTGGCAGTGCACGGGCCGAAGATAGCGCGGGGAGGGGGCAGGCCGTAAGTCGCCGTGGGAGCGCGGCTTGCCTCACCCCGCGGACCCTCACACCTTCCGTTGCGATCGCCGTGGTGCCGCAGCGCCGCTCCGGCAACTCGATCCCTGAGTCCGAGTGGCTGGAGCGGCCCTCCGGCCCCACGATGCAGCCCTCTTCCCCCATTCCCCCGGACCCTGTGCAGCTACCTGTCGCCGAATCCGTCACCACCCACCGGGTCAACTACTCCGAAACCGACCAGATGGGCGTGGTCTACCATGCCCGCCACGTGGTCTGGCTCGACGTCGCCCGCACCGAGCACCTGCGCGCGCATGGGTTCAGCTACAAGGAACTCGAGGCGCGCGGCATCCGTCTGGTGGTGACGGACCTCGCGGTCCGCTACCGCAACGGCGCGCGCTACGACGATCTGGTCCGCATCCGCTGCCGGGTGACGGACGTGGGCAGTCGCCGCGTCGTGTTCCGGTATGCGCTGGAGCTGGCGGAGGACGGGACCCCCATTGCCGACGCGGAGACCACCCTGATCAGCCTCGACGCCAGCCATCGCCTGACGCGCCTCCCCGCCGACGTCCTCGCCGCCCTGGGCGGCAAGGCGGGCGCATGACGCGCCTGACGCGCCTCCGCCTGCTGCTCGCCCTCGCCGCGCCGCTGCCCCTCGTGGCGCAGGCCGCCGGCACCGGCCCCGACGTGCTGGCCGAGGTGATCGCCGCGGAAGACGCGCGGAACTTCGATGAGCCGCTGCTCCGCCGGGCCCTGCTCGAGCGCGACACCGCGATCCGCCGCGCCGTCTACCGCTCCATCGGCCGGCTGCGCGATCCGCGCGGCCTGCCGCTCCTCAAGGCGGCGCTCACCGAGGGCGACACGCTGACGGAGGCCTCCGGCCTCTTTGCCGTGGGCCTGATCGGCGACACGGCGGGCCTGCCGATCCTCACGGCCCACTTCCGCGACCGGCCGCAGCTCAGCACCAGCGGCGCGCGCGAGCTCATGACCGCCGTGGCCCGCATCGGTGGCCCCCAGGCGGCCGGCTTCCTGCGCAGCATCCTCCTCGGGAGCACCGGGCGCACGGTGCCGGTGGAAGCGCTGGAGCGCGCTGCCCTGGAGGCGTGGCGGCTGGGCCGGCTGGCGCCCTCGGAGGCGCTGCTCGGCCTGATGAGCGACGACCGCGAGTCGGTCCGTGCCGCCGCCGCCTATTCGCTGGGCCGCCTCCGGGTGCGCGCCGCCGCGCCCACCTTCCTGCAGGTGGTGGGCGACAAGCTGGCGCCGGTGCGGCTCGCGGCGGTCCGGACGCTCACCAAGGGCTACGTGGACTCCACCAGCCTGGGCGCGGACCAGGTGGTGGGCGTGCTCGGGCGTGTCCTCAGCGACAACGATCCGGTCATCAAGATCGCCGCGCTCCGCTCGGTGGCCACCTACCGGAATCCTGGCTCTGTCAGCCGCATGCTCGCGCTGCTCGACGACCAGAACCTGAACGTGCAGGTGCAGGCCGCGCAGTCGCTGGGCGAGGTGGGCGGCCCGGCGGCGGTGGAGGCTCTGGCGCGGATCCTCGCGGAGGGGAAGGGCACCTGGGCGCGCCGCGCCGAGGCGCTGCTCGCCCTGGCGAAGGCCGACACGGCCCGCTTCGTGGCCGCCGAGGGGCCGTGGGGCGCGAGTCGCGACTGGCGCGAGCGGGCCGTGGCGGCGCGCGGCTGGGCCCGGGTGCGCCGGGGCGAGCTGACCCGCTTCCTGTCGGATCCCGACCCGCGCGTGGTGGCCGCCGCCCTCGAGGCGTACGGCGGCGACGGCTCCGGTCCCCCGAACCTCGAGTACGCGCGGGTCTCGGCCGAGCACCTCGGCGACCGGGATCCCGCGGTGCGCGCCACCGCGGCCGCCGGACTGGCCTCGGTCGGGAACCCCTCCGACATCCCGCGCCTCGTGGCCGCCTTCCGCGCCGCGGCGCGCGACTCCTTCCCCGATGCCGCCACCGCCGCCTTGGGCGGCATCACGAGCATCCTCGGCGCCAACCCGGGCCAGGCCGAGGGCCTGGAGCGCGACGCCGTGGCCTCGCTGCCGGTGCCGGCGGATCCCGTGGTCCGTCGCTGGGCCGAGCTCAACTGGCCGGCGCTGGCCCAGCAATGGGGGGCCGCCTGGCCCATCCGCACGGGCCGGACGCTCGATGAGTACCGCAACCTGGTGCGGACCCTGGTGCTCGGCACGGAGGAGCAGCGCTACCCCAAGGTGCGGATCACCATGGAGGCGCTGGGCAGCATCGAGCTCACGCTGTTCGGCCCCGATGCGCCGCTCACCGTCGCCAACTTCCTGACCCTGGTGGACCGGCGCTACTTCGACGGCCTCCGCTTCCACCGCGTGGTGCCCGGCTTCGTGGTGCAGGCCGGCGACCCGCGCGGCGACGGCTGGGGGGGCCCCGCCACCAGCATCCGCGACGAGATCAACGAGCGCCGCTACGGCGCCAACACCGTGGGCATGGCGCTCTCCGGGCCCGACACCGGCGGGAGCCAGTGGTTCGTGACCCTGTCCCCGCAGCCGCACCTCGACGGGGCCTACACCATCTTCGGCGCGCTGACCGACGGCGCGCTGACCCTGCATCGCCTCACGCAGGGCGACCTCATCCGGAGCATCCGCCGCTGATGCGCCTGCGCCGCCTGGCCCCCCTGGCCCTCCTCGCCGCGCTCGTCGTGGCCGCGCCCGCGGGGCTGGCGGCGCAGTTCTATTACCTGAACCAGAACAAGATCCAGTACCGGCGGCTCGACTGGCAGGTGCTCAAGGGGCCGCGGGTGGACCTGTACTACTACCCGGCGGAGGCCGAGCTGGCGCCGGTGGCGCTGGCGTACGCGGAGGAAAGCTACGACGTGCTGGCGCTCAAGTTCGGCCACACGGTGACGCGGCGGATTCCCCTCATTGTGTATGCCTCACACGCCGACTTCGAGCAGACCAACATCCTCCCCTTCACGCCCCCGGAGGGGCTGCTTGGCGTCACCGACTTCCTCAAGCGCCGGGTGACCCTGCCGTTCCGCGGGAACATGGCCGAGTTCCGGCACACGCTGCGGCACGAGATGGTGCACGTCTTCCAGCTGTCGCTGCTCGAGGACCGCTACGTGCGCTCGCCCCAGGCGGCGCTGGTGCCGATGCCGCTCTGGTTCACCGAGGGGCTGGCGGAACTCTGGTCCGGCGGGGAGGACGCCCGGGACGAGATGATCCTCCGCGACCTGGTGCTCTCGGGGCGCATGCCCACCATCATGCAGCTCTCGTGGGTGCAGGGCGGCATCGTCTACCCGATTGGCGGCCGGATCCACCGGTGGCTGGCCGAGACCTATGGGGACTGGCGGGTGGCCGAGCTGTATCGCGAGCTGTGGCGCTACGAGAGCTTCGATGCGGCGGTCGCCGCGGTGTACGGCAAGCCGATCGAGCAGCTCGACGAGGAATTCCAGCTCGCCATGCGCCGTGCCTACTACCCGGTGGTGGGCGACTATGCCTCACTGCCCGCCCAGGCCCGGCCCCTCGCCCGCGGCGCCATCAAGGCCACCGTGGCCCCCGCCGACAGCACCGGGCCGGAGCGGGTGGTGTACGCGGCCGCCAACGACGGCTTCATCACCTATCGCATGCAGCCGTACGAGGGGGGGAAGGCCACCGACCTCCTCACCGCGGGCCGGGACGGCGGGTTCGAGAACTTCCACGCCTTCGACAGCCGCGCCGACGCCAGCCGGAAGGGCCTCCTCCTCTTCAGCTCCCGCTACCAGGAGCGGGACGCCGTCATGATCTACGACCTGGCGCGGCGCGAGCTGGTGGGGCGCTACCAGTTCGACCAGCTGGTCTCGATCCTCTCCCCCGTCTGGGCGCCCGATGGGAAGGCCGTGTTCTTCAGCGGCCTCGAGGAGAGCGGCCTCTCCGACCTCTACAAGGTGGAGCTCCCCTCGGGAACCCTCACCCGGCTCACCAACGACCACTACCAGGACCTCGACCCGAGCGTGAGCCCCGACGGCACGCGCCTGGTCTTTGCCAGCGACCGCACCGCGCTCGGGCTCGACGACGCGGTGAACCTCTTCGTGCTCGACCTCGCCAGCGGCACGATCCGCCAGCTCACCTATGGCCGCTGGGTGGACGAGGTCCCGACCTGGGCCGACAGCAACCGCATCACCTTCGCCTCGGGGCGCGACGGGGTGCTCAACGTCTTCTCCACCGACACCCTCGGCAACGGCCGCCGCGAGACCTCGGTGTACACCGGCGCCTTCGACGCCGCCCCGGTGCCGGGGCAGGACGTGCTGCTGGTGGGAGGCTTCCACGAACTCTCGCTCAGCATCTATGCCTACCCCGGCGACTCGGTGGCGCGGCGCGAGACCTTCACCCTCCCGGCGGCGCCCCCCGCCGGTGAATGGAGCTGGCCGACCGGGGACGCGGCCGGCGTGGCCACCGCCGCCCCCAAGCCCTACCGCCGGAAGTACAACCTCGACTTCGCCGCCGGCGGCTTCACCTACGTGCCGCGCTACGGCACGGGGCAGGGCATCGCCTTCCTGGTGAGCGACCTGCTGAGCGACAACCTGGTGTTCGTGTCGGTGAACACCTTCCAGGGCCGCCGATTCAGTTCCATTTTCGGCAACACGAGCGCCAGCGCGCTCTACCTGAACCAGAGCCGCCGGCTCAACTGGGGTGTCGGCGCCTTCCGCTTCAAGGGGAACCAGTGGGCGGGCGACCTCACGGTGGCGTATCGGGAGAGCACGGCGGGCGCCTTCGGGCTGCTGCGCTATCCCCTCTCGCGCTACACCCGGGTGGAGGGGCGGGTGGTGGTGGAGCACAGCGACCGCTTCGACTTCACCCTGCCCGTGGACAACCCGCGGCGCGAGGGCTGGCTCACCACCCAGCAGGTGAGCTACGTCTACGACAACTCCCTCTGGATTGCGAGCGGCCCGGTGGACGGGCAGGTGCTCGCCGTGACCGGCGGCATCACCAGCGACTTCAGCAACGCCCGCTTCGACAACTACACCGTCGCCGTGGACGCGCGGAAATACCTGCGGCTCGGTAGCCAGAGTGCCTTTGCCTTCCGCGGCCTCTACTTCTATTCCGGGGCCGACCGGCCGGAGCGGGTGAACCTCGGCGGGACGCTGGCGCTGCGCGGGTTCCCCAACTACGGCTACATCATCGGTTCCCAGGGCTGGATGGCGAACGGGGAACTGCGCTTCCCGCTGCTCGATTACTTTACGCTCGGCACGCCGGTCGGGGCGGCGCAGTTCCCCGAGATCCAGGGGGCGTTCTTCGCCGACGTCGGCCGGACCTGGTTCCCCGGGGAAGACCGCGCCACCCTGGGGAGTTACGGCGTCAGCTTCCGCTGGCCGCTGGTGCCCGGCCTGGTGCTCCGGCTGGACTGGGGCCGGCGCTGGAGCAGCGGAGACTTCCGGGGCTACAACCTGCTGGCCACGCAGAAGCGGCGCAGCTTTCTCCAGTTCTTCTTCGGTTATAACTACTGATGCTGCAACGGTTTCGGCTTGACCCTCGGTGGGGGCTGGTCTATCTTGGCCTCGGGCTCGCCGGGTGTGGCGGGGCGAGGCCGTCGCTGCTGCCGGCGGGGCTGGCCGCGGTGGAGGCCGCGCAAGTGGGAGGTGGGTCAGCGCCACGGTGCCCACCGGGAGCGCGCGGCATCGGTTCCGATGGCTGTACCAGGATGAGAAGTCGAGCAAGGGCGGGCGCGGAAGCGCCAACCTGGCGCCGCCAGACTCGCTGCGGTTCGACTTCGCCGGCTCCCTGGGGCTCGGCAAGGGAGCGGCGTTCGTCGTGGGTGATTCGGCGCAATGGGTGGTGCCGGCCCGCTCCGTGGAGGAGTTGGTGCCGAGCGTGCCGCTGCTCTGGGCGCTCTTCGGCATCGCCCGGGCGCCTGGGGCGGGCGCGACGCTGTCGGGGCTCGTCCAGGAGAATCGCGTCGCCTGGCGCTACGCGGCGGGGCCGGACACGGTCGATTACCTTCGGGTGACGGGTGAGGTGATCACCCTGCACGCCGAGATGCGGCGGGCCGGCAAGGTGGTGGGCCGGAGCCGGATGAGCCGGAAGCCGGACGGGACGCCACTCACGGCATTCCTCTCGGTGCCCTCGGTGCCGGCCAAACTGGAGATCACGTTCTACGAAACCTCGCCTTCACCTGGCTTCCCGCCTCAGACTTGGCGCGCTCCTGCTGAGTAGCGCCCTGGCCGCCGGCGGATGCCTGTACGGGTTCACCGGGGGCGGCTTCCCGCCGGAGATCAAGACCGTCGCCATCCTGCCCTTCGACAACCTCACGCCCGAGCCGATCCTCGCGCAGGAGGTACTCGACTCGGTGCGCGCGGCGGTGCAGGGCCGGCTCGGCCTCCGCCAGGCGGGCGAGGCCTCGGCGGACGCCGTGGTGCGGGGCCAGATCACCCGGTATGAGCCCGACGTCCCGGTGGCCTTCACCGGCAACAGCAACACCAGCCAGGTGACGGTGACCAAGCGGCTGGTGCAGATGACCGTGTCGGTGGAGATCGTGGACAAGGATGGCAAGGTGCTCTGGACCCGCAGCGGCATGATGCTCGAGGGCGACTACGAGCCCGGCAGCGAGACCGAGGCGAGGGCGCGGGGCCGGGCGCTCAGCCGGCTGGTGACCAACATCGTCGATGGAGCCCAGTCGCAATGGTGAAGCCGAGCCTGCGGTCCCGACGCGGGGGCAGTTCCACCGGGTGCCTCCTGTCACTCGTGTTGCTGGCCGCGCTCACCTACTACGGCGTGCACCTCGGCGAGCCGTGGGTGCGCTACTACCGGCTGATGGACGAGATGCGGGTCTCGGCCCGCCTGGCCCCCACGCTGAGTGACGCCGTGATCCGGCGCCGCCTCGACGCCAAGGTCGACGAGCTCGGGCTGCCCGAGGAGGCGCGGAAGTGGAGCATCACCCGCTCCGGCAAGCCGCGACGGATCGGCATCACCACGACCTACTCCGAGACCGTGCACGCCTTCCTGCTGACCCACACCTTCACCTACGAGCCGAAGGCAGAAGAGCCCCTGTGAGCCTGACGCGCCCCCGTGGGGCGCTCCGGCCCCGCACGCTCCTTCTCCTCCTGTTTCTCTGTCCCTCGCTGCTTTACGCGGCCGGGGGAGAGTCCTCGCTGCCCGACCTCCTGCTCGTGGTGGCGGCCATGCTCGCCGGCGGCAAGCTGCTGGGCGAGGGCGCGGAGCGTCTGGGCCTCCCCGCGGTCCTTGGTGAACTCATGGCGGGCCTGCTGCTCGGGCCCAGTCTCCTGGGTGTGGTCCCAGCGGCCGGCCAGCCCGGGGCCGAGATGATCACGGTGCTGGCCGAGCTCGGCGTCATCCTACTGCTGTTCGAGGTGGGACTCGAGACCAACCTCACGGAGATGTTCAAGGTCGGGCCGGCCGCCGCGGCGGTCGCCGCCGTGGGCGTCACCGTCCCGTTCGTGCTGGGTTGGGGGTACTGGGCGCACTTCCCGCACCCGATCATGCAGGATGGTGGCGACCTGGGCACGGTGGCCATCTTCGTCGGCGCCACGCTGACCGCCACCTCGGTTGGCATCACCGCGCGCGTCCTCGGCGACCTCGGCAAGATGGAGACGGCCGAGGCCCGTATCATCCTCGGGGCGGCGGTGCTGGACGACATCATCGGCCTCGTGATCCTGAGCGTGGTCTCCGGCATCGCGGCCGGCGGGGCGATCAGCGCGGCGGGCATCGCGACGACCTTCGCGGTGGCGGTGGGCTTCCTCGTTGCCGTGGTGATGGTGGGGAACTTCGTGGTGCCCCGGATCACCGACCGGATGTCGCGGATGCGGGCGCGGGGCATCGTGGTGGTCTTCGCGATCGCCTTTGCCCTCGCCATGGCCGCCTTCGCCGCCAAAGTCGGCTCGGCGCTCATCATCGGGGCGTTCGCGGCGGGGCTCATCCTGCGGAACACCAAGCAGGCGCACACCGTGGAGCACCAGGTGCAGCCTGTGGCCGCCGTGCTGGCCCCGATCTTCTTCGTGAGCGTCGGCGCCGCCTGTGACGTCCGGCTGCTCGATCCCCGGGTGCCGGGGGCCGGCGGATTGCTCACCGTGGCCGCGGTGCTCTCGCTGCTGGCCATCCTCGGGAAGATCTGCGCCGGCTGGGCCGCGCCCTGGACCCGGTTCGACCGCCTCACCGTGGGCGTCGGCATGGTGCCTCGCGGCGAGGTGGGCCTGATCTTCGCGGACGTCGGACGACGTGCCCAGCTGCTGAGCGAGGAGACCTTCAGTGCCGTGCTCCTCATGGTCATGGTCACCACGTTCCTCGCGCCGCTCGGGCTCAAGCTGATCTTCGGCCGCGCCGCGCGCCCGGCAGCCAATGCCGGGTAGCGGCGCCAAGCTCCGCACCGCGCACGACGCGGCGGCCTGGCGCGCCGCCCAGGTGGGGATCGTCGTGTTCACCAACGGCGTCTTCGACCTGCTGCACCCCGGTGCAGCTGTCGACTGCGTGGTGATCTTCGACGAGGACACCCCGCTCGACCTCATCCGCCTGCTCGAACCCGACGTGCTCGTGAAGGGCGGCGACTACACCCGGGCCACCACCGTGGGCGCCGACGTCGTCGAGGCGCGCGGCGGGCGGGTGAAGCACGTGACCCTGGAACCCGGTTTCTCGACCACCGCCCTCGTGGAGCGCCTCCGTGCCCCGTCCTGACGGCCGTGCCAACGACCAGCTGCGCCCGCTCGTCCTCGAGCGGCGCGCCAACCCCTACGCCGAGGGGTCCTGCCTGATCCGCATGGGGGGAACCCTCGTGCACTGCACCGCGACGGTGGAGCAGGGCGCCCCGCCGTGGAAGAAGGGCAGTGGGACCGGCTGGGTCACGGCCGAGTACGCCATGCTGCCCCGGGCCACCATGGAGCGGACGGACCGCGAGCGGCGGGGCCCCGGCGGCCGCACCCAGGAGATCCAGCGCCTGATCGGCCGCTCGCTCCGCGCCGCCATGGCCACCATGGCCTTCGGCGAATGGACCATCAAGGTGGACTGCGACGTGCTCCAGGCCGACGGCGGGACCCGCACGGCCAGCATCACCGGTGGCTGCGTGGCCCTGGCGGACGCCTGCGCCTGGCTCAGCCAGCGGGCCGGCATCCCCAACCCCTTCGGCCAGCTCGTGGCGGCCGTGTCGGTGGGCATCATCGAGGGCGAGCCCCGGCTCGACCTGGCCTACCTCGAGGACAAGGACGCCGGCGTCGACTCGAACATCGTCATGCTCCAGCCCGACCGCTTCGTCGAGGTCCAGGGCACCGGCGAGCACGGCACCTTCCAGCGCGCGGAGCTCGACCGGCTGATTGACCTGGCGCACGGCGGCATCCGCCAGCTGTTCGCGGCGCAGGAGGCGGCGCTCAAGGGATGAGACTGCTGTTCGCCACCCGGAGTGCGGGGAAGCAGAAGGAGATCCGGCGCATCCTCGAGGCGGCGGGCCACGAGGTGGTGTTCCCCGACGAGGCGGGCGTGCCCGAGACGTCCCTCGAGGACACCCTCGAGGCCTCCGACAGCTTCGAGACCAATGCCCGCCACAAGGCCGAGTACTTCCTGAAGAAGACCGGCCTGCCCACCGTGGCCGACGACTCGGGGCTCGAGGTCTTCTCGCTGGGCGGCGAGCCCGGGGTCCGCTCCAAGCGCTGGGCCGGCGCCACCGGCACCCCGAAGCAGGTGGACGAGGCCAACAACGCCTACCTGCTCCGCCGCCTCCATGGGGCCCCCGAGGCGCGCCGCCGCGCGCGCTATCGCTGCGTGCTGGTGCTCCTGCGGGACGCCCGGGCCATCCCCGAGGTCTTCGAGGGCACCACCGGCGGCCGGATCCTCGAGGCCCGCCAGGGTGATGGCGGCTTCGGCTACGACCCCTACTTCTTCAGCGACGAGCTGGGCAAGAGCTTCGGCGAGGCCGCACCGGATGAGAAGGACGCCATCAGCCACCGGGGCCGCGCCCTGGCCAAGCTCCTCGCGGCGCTCGGTCCCCGCTAGAATTCCCGCCATGCGATTTCCGCTCGTCCCCGCGCGTGGGGTTCCCGCGCTGGTCCTCCTCCTGCTGGCCTGCGGCGGCGACACGGGCCGCTGGGCCGCCTTCGTCCCGCCACCGACCCCCGCCGAGCACCAGCGCGGGGAGCGCCTGTTCAACACCTACTGTCTTTCCTGCCATGGCCGCGCGGGCAAGGGCGACGGGCTGGGCCCGCCGATGCTCGACACCCTGTTCCACGCGCCGACCGTGCCGGATTCCATGTTCCTGGTGGCGGTCCGCAACGGCGCCAAGCAGAAGTACTACAACTTCGGCGCCATGCCGCCGCTCAACCGCGTGAGCGACGTCGAGGTCGAGGCCATCCGCGGTTACGTCCGCTGGGTGCAGGGCGAGGGCGAGGCCTGGGCCCGCACCCGGGGAGGAGCCCCGCAATGATCCGCCGGCAGGCCATCGCCGTCCTGAGCCTCATCGCGGGCGTCGTGGCGCTCTACCTGCACCTCTACAAGCTCGGGCTGGTGGGCAGCATCAGCTGCGACACCGGCGGCTGTGACCGGGCCATGTTCAGCTCCTGGGGCTGGTTCGTCGGCGTGGACGTGGCGCTCGTCGGGGTGGTGGGGTATGCGCTGCTCCTGATCGCCAGCATCGTCAGCCTGCAGCCCGCGCTCGCCGGCCGGCGCTGGCCGGTCACGACCCTGCTCGTGCTGGCGGTGCTCGGCTTCACGTTCACGCTGCGGCTCAAGTACGGTGAGTTCATCGTGCTGCGCACCTTCTGCCCCTGGTGCGCCATCTCGGCCGTGGCCATCACGATCATCTGGATCCTCGCCATCCTCGAGTTCCGCGCCGTCACGGCCCGGCTGGAGGGGAAGGCCGCCCCGCGCTAAGTTCAGGCCAGTCACGGGGTGTGGCGCAGTCCGGTAGCGCGCCTGCTTTGGGAGCAGGAGGTCCCGGGTTCGAATCCCGGCGCCCCGATTGGAGTTTCCACCGAAACCCGCCCTTCCTCGAAGCGTAGGGCCCGCCACTGATGGGTTCCGAAGTCCTCACCTACCTGCGTCTCGGTGTGCACCATATCGCCGACCTGCGCGGGTACGACCACATCCTCTTCGTCGCCGCCCTGACCATCGCCTATCGCCCGGGCGAGTGGCGGCGGCTGCTGTGGCTGGTGACGGCCTTCACCCTCGGGCATTCGGTGACGCTCGCCCTGGCGACGCTCGACCTGGTCCGGGTGAGCTCCGCCGTGGTGGAACCGGCGATCGCCGCCACGATCGTCGCCACGAGTCTCCTCGCCTTCGGCTTCGCGTGGCGCGCGCCCGCCGGCGACGGCGGGGCGGGGTCCGGGCCGGGGCAGGCGCTCCGGTACACCGTGGCGGCGGCCTTCGGCCTCATCCACGGGCTCGGCTTCTCCGGCTACCTCCGGAGCCTCCTGGGCGACGAGGAATCCCTGCTGGTGCCGCTCCTCTCGTTCAACGTGGGGCTGGAGCTGGGGCAATTGCTGATCGTGGCGGTGGTGCTCGGGGTGGGCGTGCTCGTGGAGCGGGGGCTCCGGCTGAGCCGGCGGGGGTGGGTCCTCGCCGCATCCGCAGCGATCGCCAGCCTCGGCGCGTATGTCCTGTTCGAGCGGGTGGCCGCGTGAGCCGCCCGCACCCCGGTTCCTGGATCCTGCCTTCCTCCCTTCATCCCGAGTCGCCGATGTCCCGATTCCTCCGTCCGCTCGCCGTTGTGGGGCTCCTGGCCCTCGTGGCGGTGCCGGCGTCCGCCCAGCAGTGGCTGAACGCCGACACTACCAAGCGCACCAACCAGTCCAGCTTCCGCGCCATCGACGAGCTCCCCGACCCGAACGACTACCGCAATGCCTCCGGCGGCCCCGGCCCCCGCTACTGGCAGCAGCAGGTGGACTACCGGATCCAGGCGAGCCTCGACACCACCACCCACACGATCACCGGGTCGGAGCGGGTCACCTACCACAACAACTCGCCCGACCAGCTCAGCTACCTCTGGTTCCAGCTGGACCAGAACATCGACGACCCGGCGGTGAGCCGCGCCATCCAGTCGGCGCCGGCGCTGCCCAAGAACCTCTCGCCGCAGGCCCGGCGCTTCCTGGCGCCGGAGAGCTTCGACGGCGGGCACAAGATCACCCGGGTGCAGGTGGTCACCACCCGCGCCGGGCGGGTCACCAAGACCGATGCGCGCTACGTCATCAACGGCACCGTGCTCAAGGTCCTGCTGCCCGCGCCGCTCGCCTCCAAGGGCGTGGCGGTGGTGGAGATCGACTGGCACTTCATCATGCCGGAGCAGAGCCGCAACGGCCGCGGCGTTCGCGAGAAGCTCAAGGACGGCTGGGCCTACGAGGCGGCGCAGTGGTTCCCCCGGGCCTCGGTGTACGACGACGTCAACGGCTGGCAGACCGACCAGTTCATGGGGCAGGGCGAGTTCTACCTGAACTTCGGCACCTATGACGTGGAGCTCACCGTCCCGCACGACCACATCGTGGCCGCGACCGGGGTGCTCCAGAACCCGCTCGAGGTGCTCACCACCACCCAGCGCCAGCGCCTGGCCCAGGCCATGAAGGCCGAGACGCCGACGTTCATCATCACCAAGGACGAGATCGCCACGCCGGGCACCCGGCCGGCCGGCAGCAGGGCCCTCACCTGGAAGTTCCACGCCGACAGCGTGCGCGACTTCGCCTGGGTCTCCTCGCGCGCCTACGCGTGGGACGCGGCGGGCTTCCGGTACACGCCCACCAGCCGTCCCATCGAGATGCACTCGCTCTACCCGCGCGAGGGCATGCCGCTCTGGGACAGCCTCTCCACCAAGGCCATCGCGCAGACCATGCGCACCTATGGCCGGATGGCGTTCCCCTATCCGTACCCGAAGGCGGTGAACGTCCATGGCGCCGTGGGCGGCATGGAGTATCCGATGATCGCCTTCTGCGGCGCCCGCCCGGCGCCCGACGGCAGCTACACCCCGCAGCTCGCGCGCGGCCTCATCTCCGTGACCATCCACGAGGTCGGCCATAACTGGTTCCCGATGATCGTGGCCAGCGACGAGCGGAAGTGGACCTGGATGGACGAGGGGCTCAACTCCTTCGTGCAGTACTATGCGGAGAAGGAGTGGGACCCCCAGTACCCGAGCCGCCGCGGCCCGGCCAAGGCCATCGTGGACTACATGAAGGAGCCCAGGCAGGTCCCCCTCATGACCGAGTCCGACCAGATCCAGACCCAGTTCGGCAACAACGGCTACTCCAAGCCGGCCGCCGGGCTCGTGATGCTGCGGGAGCACATCCTCGGTCCCGAGCTCTTCGACCAGGCCTTCGGCGAGTACTCCCGCCGCTGGATGTTCAAGCACCCCATGCCGGGCGACTTCTTCCGCACCCTCGATGACGGCTCGGGCGAGCTGCTCAACTGGTTCTGGCGCGGGTGGTTCTACACCACCTATCCCAACGACCAGGCCGTCACCACCGTCGAGAGCCAGCCGGGCAGCGACCTGCCGGGCGGGGCGCAGCGCGGCAAGGTGTATACCCGCATCACCGTCGAGAACAAGGGCGGCCTCGTGATGCCGCTGCAGCTCGACGTGACGCTGGCCGACGGCACCACCAGGCGGGTCAAGCTGCCGGTGGACGTCTGGCGCCGCAACGAGCAGAGCTTCACCTACGGGCTCTTCAGCGACCAGGACGTGGTCAAGGTCGTCGTGGACCCGGACGAGGTGTTCGCGGACATCAACCGCGACAACAACACCTGGGTGAAGCCGGCACCGGCGGCGTCGTGATCCGGGCGGCCCTCGCCGTGCTCCTGGCCGTGGGCGTGTGGGATCTCCCCGCGCCCCCGGCGATGCACGACGTCCACGCGAGCCACCTCCGGCTCGTGCTGGACGGCACCACGGTGGCGGGGCGGATCCGGCTCTTCCACGACGACCTCCAGCTCGGCCTCCGCGCGCTGGCGCGGGACAGCACGCTGGTCCTCTCGCGGGAGCAGCCGGCCCGGGAGCTGTTCGAGCGTTACCTGGCCCAGCAACTCAAACTCGAGGCCAACGGCCAGCGTGTGGTCCTGCACGTGGCCGAGGCCGGCAGCGAGCAGGACGCGGGCGGCCAGCTCATGATGTGGTACCTGCTCGAGGGCAAGGCGAATGCGCCCGTGACGCGCCTGGTGATGCTGCAGGGCGTGCTGTTCGAGGCGTTCGACAACCAGCAGAACATCGTCCAGCTCTTCCGGATGCCGGGCGAGGAGCGGCGGACGCTCTACTTCACCGCCGCCGATCCCCGGGACCAGGCGCTCAGCTTCTAGGCCATCGGGGCTTGGGAAATCGGACGGGGGCGCCCCTGCGGGCGCCCCCGTTCCGTTCTGCTGGCCCGCCGTCGGCGTCAGGGCTGCACCCACCCCGGTCGCCCGTAGCGCGCCGGGTCCCACAGCGCTTCCGGCAGCGTCACGTCCCCGCGCACGTCCGCGTACTCCTCCTTCATCCGCACCTGGTCCCCGATCTTGAAGACCACTTCCACCGCGATCCAGCCCCGGCCGAGGGGCTGGTAGCGATTGAACTGCGTCTCGGAAACCCGGCCTGAGCCATCCGGCACCGGTTCCAGCATCCGCACGAACAGGAGCCGGTCCTTCTCCACCCAGAACTGCTTGCTGGTGGTGTCGCCCGCCAGCGCGCCCACCACGTAGACCGGGGTGCCCTGCCAGGTGGTCTCGTGCACCTTTGTGAGGTCGAAGCCGAGCCCCTGCAGCCGGGCCACGGTTTTCTCGACCGGGTCCAGGTAGACGTCGAAGCCGAGCACCATGAGCGGGTGCACGAGGGCACGGCTCACCGCCACGGCGCCGCCCTTGGTCTGGTAGATGCTGTCGTTGCGGAAGAAGATGGTCTTCCCGGAATCGACGGGCGCCACGTCGATGCGGAGCATGCCCGGGATCCGCGCGGCCTCGTACCAGGTCTCGGTGCGCGGCGTGGGACCGTAGGTGTGCGTGGTCTGGACGAAGGTGAGGGTGCGGTACCACTTGCCGTCGTACCGGGCGCGCATCTGCTGGACCAGCTCGGTGCCCGTGGGGACGGGCGGCGCGGTGAGCAGCAGGGTGGCGAGGGAGAGGAGCAGCATCGAGTCTCCGGGGGCAGGGAAGGACCGGGAGCGGGCGGCCCGCGCGGCGGGCCCGCCCAGTGTACGGCGCGCCCGGCGCCCGGGTTTCCCGGCCCGCGGCGCAGAGTACCCTCACGCGGCTCGCGGGGCTAGACTTCCCCCGTTCCCGAAGGGCCCGATCCGGCGCTGCGCCCGTAGCTCAGTTGGATAGAGCAACAGCCTTCTAAGCTGTGGGTCGGAGGTTCGATTCCTCCCGGGCGCGCTCCCGCTGTCTCCCCGAAGTGCAATGCTCCCGCGACTCCCCCGTCAGGACGCCATCCGCGCCCTCCTCACCCTGGCCCTGCCCGTGGTCATCGTGCAGGTCGGGATGATGACCATGGGCGTGGTGGACACCATGATGGTGGGCCACCTCTCGCCCACGGCCCTCGCCGCCGTGGCGCTCGGCAACGTGTACTACTTCGGGGTGTCGATCTTCGGCCTCGGTGTGCTCATGGCGCTCGACCCGATCATCGCGCACGCGGTGGGGGCGGGGGATGCGCGCGAGGTGGCGCGCGGGGTGCAGCGGGGGCTCCTGCTGGCGCTGGTTCTCTGCCTGCCCACGGCCATCGCGATCCTGCCCGTGCGGCCGCTCCTCACCCTGATGCGGCAGCCCGCCGACGTGGTGCCGATCGCGAGCGCCTACGCCATGGTGAACGTGCCCGGCACCATCGGCATGTTCGCCTTCACGGTGCTCCGGCAGAGCCTGCAGGCCATGGGGCGCATGCGGCCGATCGTCATCACCATCGTCGTCGCCAACCTGCTCAACGTCGGCCTCAACTGGATGCTCATCTACGGCAACCTCGGCATGCCCATGATGGGTGCGGTGGGGTCCGCGTGGGCCACCGCGATCAGCCGCACCGTGATGGCGCTCCTCCTCGCTGCCCTCGCCTGGCCGGTGCTCAGGCGCCAGGTGCTCCCGCTCCAGCGCGCGAGCCTCGAGCTGCGGCCGCTCACCCGGCTCTTCATGCTCGGCGCGCCGATCGGCATGCAGCACCAGCTCGAGTATGGTGTCTTTGGCATCGTGGGCCTCCTGATGGGCGTGATGGGCACGGTGCAGATGGCGGGGCACCAGGTGGCGATCAACCTCGCCTCGATCACGTTCATGGTGCCGCTCGGCCTCTCCGCGGCCGCCGCCGTCGCCGTGGGGCAGGCGGTCGGACGCCGGGATCGCGCGGCTGCCTCGGAGGCCGCCAAGGCGGCGCTGGTCGTGGCCATCGGCTTCATGGGCCTGACGGCCCTCACCTTCCTCCTCGTGCCCGGCTTCCTCGCCGGGCTCTACACCGAGTCGGCGGAGGTGCTCGCCGTGGCCCTGGTGCTGCTGCCCCTCGCCGGGGTGTTCCAGGTGTTCGACGGGATCCAGGTGACCTCGATCGGCATCCTCCGCGGCCTCGGGGATACCCGGACGCCGATGCTCACCGGCATCCTCGGCTTCTGGCTCATCGGGCTGCCGGTGAGCCTGATGCTCGCCTTCCCGCTCGGCTACGGCCCCGCGGGCCTCTGGTGGGGCCTGGTGCTCGGCCTCGTGGTGGTGGCGGTGTTCCTCCTCCTGCGGGTGCGCCAGAAGCTCCGGCAGCCGCTCCGGCGGCTCTCCCTCGAGTTCACGGGCGAGCACGCCCTGCCGCCGCACTAGCGATGCGCTTCCGCACCGTCATCTTCGACTGCGACTCGACCCTCTCCGCCATCGAGGGCATCGACGAACTGGCGGGCCCGCATCGCGCCGAGGTGGCCCGCCTGACCGAGCGGGCCATGGCCGGGGAGATCAGCCTCGAGGCGGTCTACGGCAGTCGCCTCGAGCTGCTCCGGCCCACCCGGACCCAGCTCGCCGCCCTCGGGCGGCAGTACATCGAGCGCCTGGTGGCGGGGGCGGGGGAGACCGTGGCCGCACTGCAGCGGGACGGCGTGGTGGTCCAGGTGATGAGCGGCGGGCTGCTCCCGCCGGTGCTTGCCCTGGCCCGCCACCTCGGCATCCCGGACGATCGGGTCGCCGCGGTCCCCATCTGGTTCGACGCCGACGGCCGGTATGCGGGGTTCGACGCCGACTGCCCGTTCACGCAGTCCGGCGGGAAGCGCCGCTGGATCGAGGCCCACCTCGACCAGCTGCCGCGCCCCATCCTGATGGTCGGTGACGGCGCCACCGACCTCGAGACCCGTCCCGTCGTGGATTGCTTTGCCGCCTTCACCGGCGTCGTCCGCCGCCCGCCGGTGGCGGACGCCGCAGACGTCGAGCTCGCGTCGTTGCTCGACGTCCTCACCCTCGTGCACGCTGCACCGGAGTCGCCATGAGCCAGCCTGCCTTCGGCCGCTTCTTCCTCCCGGGCCCCACCGAGGTCCATCCCACCATCCTCGCCGCCCAGGCCCGGCCCATGATCGGGCACCGGGGCAAGGGGATGGAGAAGCTCATCGCGGACATGATGCCGGGCCTCAAGCGGATCTTCCGCACCCAGCGCCCCGTCTACATCTCGTCCTCGTCCGCCACCGGCCTGATGGAGGCCGCGGTGCGCAATTGCGGGGGGAAGCGGGTCCTGTCGCTCGTCAACGGCGCCTTCAGCGAACGGTTCCACAAGATTGCGCTGGCCAACGGCCTCGAGGCCGACGCCTTCGAGGTGCCGCTCGGCCAGGTCCACGATCCGAACGCCGTGGCGGAGCGCCTGCGCGGCGGGAAGTATGACGCCATCACCGTCGTGCACTCGGAAACCTCGACCGGTGCGCTCAACCCCATCGCCGAGCTGGCGAAGGTGGCGCGGGCGGCTGGGGACGTGCTCCTGCTGGTGGACAGCGTGACCGGCCTGGCCGGCGCGCCGGTGGAGACCGACCTGTGGCAGCTCGACTTCGTCCTCACCGGCTCCCAGAAGGCCCTCGCGCTGCCGCCCGGCCTGGCGCTCGGCGTGGCGCACCCGCGCGCCCTCGAGCGCGCCAAGGCCACCAGGAACCGCGGGATCTACTTCGACCTCGTGGAATTCGAGAACTACATCGTCAAGCACCAGACGCCCAACACGCCGGCGCTGTCCCTGATGTACGCGCTCGCCGCGCAGGTGGAGCGGATCGACAACGAGACCATGGAGGTCCGCTGGGCCCGCCACCGCGACATGGCGCACCACACCTGGACCTGGGCCCAGCAGCAGCAGGCCAAGGGCCGCGACGTGCGCGTCCTGGCGCCCGAGGGGTTCCGCTCGCCCACGGTCACCTGCCTCACGGTGCCGGCGGGCAAGAAGGGCGGGGAGGTGAACGACGCCATGAAGGCCCGCGGCTTCACCATCTCGGCCGGCTACGGCAGCCTCAAGGACAGCACCATCCGCATCGGCCACATGGGCGACCACGACGTGGCCGAGCTCGACGTGCTGCTTCACGCCCTCGACGAGGTGCTCGCCGCATGACCACCTACAAGGTGCTCGTCGCCGACAAGATCGCGCGCGAGGGGCTCACGCCGCTGCTGCAGGACGCCCGCTTCGAGGTCATCGAGAAGCCCGGGCTCAAGGGCGAGGACCTGGCGAAGGCCATCCAGGGGATGGATGCCGTGCTGGTGCGCAGTGCCACCAGGATCACCCGTGAGGCGCTGGCGCTCGCCGACCGGCTCAAGGTCATCGGGCGTGCGGGGGTGGGCGTGGACACCATCGACGTCGAGGCCGCCACCGAGCGCGGTATCGCCGTCATGAACGCCCCGGCCGGCAACACCATCGCGGCGGCGGAACTGGCGCTGGCGCTCCTCCTCTCCCTCATCCGGAAGGTGCCTGCGGCCGACGCCAGCATGAAGGCGGGGCAGTGGGACCGCGCCCGGTTCGGCGGCACCGAGCTGTACCGGAAGACGCTTGGCCTGGTCGGCGCGGGGCGCGTGGGCGGGGAGGTGGGGCGACGCGCCCGCGCCTTCGGCATGCGCGTGGTGGCCTACGACCCGTTCCTCACACCGGTCGCGGCGGCCGAGATGGGCGCCGAGCTGGCGGACCTGGACACCGTCCTCAAGGCGGCGGACGTGCTGTCGCTGCACGTGCCGCTCACCGACAAGACCCGGGGCATGCTCGGCGCCCGCGAGCTGGGCCTGCTCAAGCCCGGCGCCGTGATCATCAACGCCGCCCGGGGTGGTGTCCTCGACGAGGGCGAACTGCTCCGGGTGCTCCGGGACGGGCGCATCGGCGGCGCCGCGCTGGACGTCTTTGACCAGGAACCGCTCCCCGCCGACCACCCCTTCCGTGCCCTCCCCAACGTGGTCCTGACCCCGCACCTCGGCGCGAGCACCGAGGAGGCGCAGATGAACGTGGCCGTGGAGATCGCCGAGTCGGTGCGGGGCGCGCTGGTGGATGGCGACTACGCGGGGGCCGTCAACGCGCCCCTGGTGGGCGGTGAGCGCCTGAAGCGCCTCCGCCCGCTGCTGGAGCTGGCCGGCCGGCTTGGCCGACTGGCCGCGGCGCTCTCGGGTCCGCAGGTGACCGAGGTGGAGCTGCGCTTCGCCGGCGAGGGGGACGACCTGCTGCGGCCCCTCGCCGCCGGGGCCGTGATGGGCGTGCTGGAGGGCGTGGTGGGCTCGCCCGCGGTGAACGTGGTGAACGCGCTCCACCTGGCCCGCCAGCGCGGGATCGCGGTCAACCGGAGCCGCGTGGAGCTGGCAGCCGAGCTTCCGGACCTGATCGAGGTCAAGGTGGTGGCTGGGGGCCTGGCGGTCCGGGTGGCGGGCGCCCCGCTCGGGGCCGGGCACCTCGGCATCACGCAGATCCACGGCTTCCGGGTCAACGTCGCCCCGGCCGGACACCTCATCGTGCTGCAGAACCGCGACGTGCCCGGCGTGATCGGCCGGGTGGGCACCCTGCTGGGTGATGCGGGAATCAACATCGCGGAGTATCATCAGGCCCGGCTCTCCGCGGGCGGCGAGGCGCTCGCCGTCATCGGGGTGGACGCCGCGCTCAAGCCCGAGCACGTCGCCGCCCTGGCCCGCCTGCCCGAAGTCCACGCGGTGGCGCAGGTCGCCTTCCCCTGATCCCCAACCCTGGGAGCGAACCATGGTCCATGCCCTGCCTCTCCTGCTCGCCCTGCAGGCCGCGGCCCAGCAGCCGCAGACCCCGCCGGCCACCGCGCCGTCGCCCATCGCCCGGCTGGTGATCACCCCCGCCGAGCGGACCCTGCTCGTCGGCGACACCGTCCGGGTGCAGGCCACGGCCGTGGACAGCGCGGGCCAGCCCGTGCCGGGCGCCGTGATCCGGTTCATCCCGCTCAGCGCCGCGCGCTTCGAGGGACGCTCCGACACGACGGGTCGGCTCGTCGGGGGCGCGCCCGGGGTCATCGGCCTGACCGTGATGGCCACCGTCCCCGGCACGCGCGCGGTCGTGGAGCCGCTCCGCTTCACCGTCACGGCCCGCGGGCCCGCCCGGCTCAGCGTGACGCCCGCCGCGCTCAAGCTGGTGCCGGGGCAGGCCCTGCTCCTCGACGTGTCGGCCGTGAGCGAGGCCGGGGACCCGGTGCGGGGCGAGGTGAAGTGGCGGAGCAGCGCCGCCCGCGTGGCCGCCGTCTCGCCCGAGGGCGTCGTGACCGCCTACGGCCCGGGGCGCGCCACGCTCTCGGCCCGCATGGGGAACGTGGAGCGGACGGTCGCCGTCGAGGTGATCGCCACCCCGGTGGCCAGCCTCGAGTTGTCCCCCCAGAACCCCTCGGCCCGCCAGGGCGACGTCATCCGCTTTGCGCTCGTGGCCAAGGACCGCACCGGCCGCCCCATCGCCGGCCTCCAGCCGGAGTGGAGCTTCTCCCCGGGCCAGGGCCTCATGGAACGGGACGGCGCCTTCGTGGGCTACGAGGCGGGACGCTACGTGGTCACCGCCACGCTGGGCGGGAAGGCCGCGCGCACGGTGGTGACGCTGGCGCCCCGCAACGTGCGGCGCCCGGCGGAGATCGTCGGCCGGCTCGGCCGCTCGCTCTTCAGCACCGAGGAGGTGTGGATCCACCCCAACGGGAAGATTGCCTATCTCGGCACCGGCGGCGGCGGGGACCGGATGTACGCCATCGACATCAGCGACCCTGCGCACCCGGTCGTCACCGACTCGCTGATGGCCAACACCCGGCGCGTCAACGACATCATGACCACCCCGGACGGCAAGTACCTGGTCCACACCCGCGAGGGCGCCTCGGACCGCAAGAACGGCATCGTCCTCGCCTCCCTCGAGGATCCGGCGCACCCCAAGGTCATCGCGGAGTACACCACCGACCTGACCGGGGGCGTGCACTCCACGTTCATCTACCAGCAGCCCAGGTACGGCACCCACATCTACCTGACCAACGACGGGACGGGGTACCTCCACATCATCGACATCTCCGACCCGTACCACCCGAAGGAAGCCTCCCGCTGGAGCACCCGTCCGGACCAGCTCGGCAACAGCCTCCACGACGTGGACGTGCAGGACGGCCTGGCCTACCTGAGCTACTGGAACGAGGGGCTCGTCATCCTCGACATCGGCAACGGCATCAAGGGCGGCAGCCCCACCAACCCGCAGCTGGTGGCCCAGTACAAGTACGACCTCAACGCCCTCTACCGCGACGTCGAGGCCACCGGCGGCCCGGGCTTCATCCGCGGCACGCACACCGCCTGGCGGCACAAGAACTACGTGTTCATCGCCGACGAGGTCTTCCCGGGCTCGGCGGTGAAGGGCGCCAGGGACGCCGCGGCCTACCGCGCCTACGGGCGGCTGCAGGTGGTGGACGTGAGCGACATCGAGCACCCCCGGTCGGTCGCCTGGTACGAGCCCGAGTACGGCGGCGTCCACAACGTCTGGGTGGCCGGCGACACGCTCTACATGGGCGCCTACAACGCCGGCTTCCGCGCCTTCGACATCTCGGGCGAGCTGCGCGGCGACCTCCGCGCCCAGGCGCGCGAGATCGTCCACGTCAACACCGCCGACATGGAAGGCCACGTGGCCAACAGCGCCATGACCTGGGGCGTGGTGGTGCGCGACGGGCTGGCCTACGTGAACGACGACAACAACGGGCTCTGGATCGTGCGGATGCTGCCGCGGCGCGCGCCGCTCACGCCCTAGCCCACAACACGAAGCCCGGGGGCAGGCGCCCCCGGGCTGGACTCTGGGCCGGCGAACCTACTCGCCCGTGACGCCGCTCGGGACCGATTCGAGCAGCACCTCGATGGCCAGCGCCTCGGCGAGCGGAGCGCCCGCCTCCAGCTTCTTGTCGAATTCGTCGAGCGCCTCCTGCGCGGCCCAGTAGAGCAGGCGGCAGGCGGTGAGGTCGGCGGGATGATCATCGCCCAGTTCGTGGGCCGCCTCGCGCATGGCGAGCTGCTCCACCAGCACCCGCGCCATCAGCGCCAGGTCCCGGCAGCGCGCCTCGGCGATCGTCAGCTCGCGGAACCCGGCCTTCCCGGCCTTGTGGGCGTCGGTCAGGTCGCGGAGCGCGGCCTGCTGCAGGAGCGCCAGCATGGTGAACCGGCGTCCCGAGGCGCGGCGCACTTCCTCGCGCTGCGCATCCAGGGCCAGCGTCAGCTCTTCCTGCAGCGCTGGCTGCTCGGCCAGGTTGAGCGGGATCTGGTTCCAGAGCCCCGGGACCGGGCGCGCCAGCTGGTTGCGGACCATCTCCTGCACGGCGAAGACCGTGTCACCGGTCATCGTGGCGTAGCGCCAGGCCGCCCGGCCGAGGGAGCCTTCCTTCCCCCACAGGGTGCGGAGGTACTCGTGGCGCTGCTGGTCGTTCGGGACGGCAGGCTTCATGGACCGATCTCGGGCCGAGCGTGGTGCGGCAGGGTGCCGCCGGGAGGCCGGCAGGTGCCGGCCCGCCTCCCTCCAAAGCAGCAACCGTGCCGGGCCGGGTTCCGGGGCGCCGAACCCGGTAAGTCACTATCCTGTAACGCCTTGAGGAGTTGCTCCTGTCCCAGCTCGATTCGCGCCACCCGGCAGCCCTCGCCGGAAATCGCCTGAACTGCCCGACTCCCGTCACGCCGCATGGCTGAGGGCCGGACGCCCCCCCGGCAGCTCTTGCGGGATCGGCTCCCGCAGCTCGTGGTGGCCGGGCTCGCCCTGGCTGCCTCCCTCACGAGCCTTCCCAACGGCTTCGCCTACGACGACGTCCAGCTGATCGTCAACAACGGCGCGGTGCATCAGCTCGGGACCGCCCCGCATCGCTTCCTCGAGACCTATTGGCCCGAGGTGCCGCTCGTGGGTCCTGGCCGCCTCTACCGGCCGCTGACGGTCGTCGGGTTCGCCGTGCAGTGGGCGGTGGGGCAGGGACGGCCACTGCTCTTCCACCTGGTCAGTGTGCTCGGGTACGCGCTGGTGGCCGTGCTCGTGTTCACCCTCGCACGGCGATTCCTCTCCGAGGGGCGGGCGGCGCTGGCCGGTGCTCTCTTTGCGGTGCATCCGGTGCACGTGGAGGCCGTGGCCAACGTGGTGGGGCAGGGCGAGCTCTGGACCGCTGGCTTCATGCTCGCCGGCGCCATCGCCTACGTCGATGCGCGGCGCGAGGGCTACACCCACCACCGGCGCGGCCTCATCGCCGCCTGCTACCTCGCCGCCTGCCTCGCCAAGGAAACGGGCGCCATCTTCCCCTTGCTCCTGCTGGCCCTCGAGCCCGTGCTGCCCCGCGTCCCCTGGCGCGAGAAGGCCCGCCTGCTCCTGCCGCTCGCGCTGGTGGCCGTGGCGTGGCTTGCGGTCCGGACCGCGGTCACCGGCTCGCTGGGCGGCGAGGAGGCGCACGCCGCGTGGGTGGGGCTGGCCTGGCCCTTCCGGGCCCTCACCATGCTGGGCGTCGTGTCGCTGTGGGGGCGGTTGCTGGTCTGGCCGGCGGCGCTCTCGGCGGACTACAGCCCGCAGGAGGTCGTGGTGGCGAGCGGTCTCGGGCCGGCGCAGTTCGCGGGGGCCTGCGTGCTGGGCTTCGTGGCCTACCTCACGCTCCGCTTCCGCCGTCTCGCACCCCTCACCGTCACGGGGCTCGGCTGGATGGCTGCCTCGCTGCTGCCGGTGGCCAATCTGCTGGCGCCCACCGGCATCATCGCCGCGGAGCGCACCCTCTTCCTGCCGAGTGTGGGCTTCGTGCTGGTCGTGGCGGCGCTCGCGGAGCTCTGGGCCACCGGGCGGAGCGAGGTGGCCCGCAGGGTGGCCGGGGCAGGGATCCTGATCCTGCTGGTCCTCGGGATCGGGCGGAGTGCCACCCGGGCGCCCGTCTGGCGGGACTCCCGGACCCTGTACGCCCAGACCCTTCTCGATGCCCCCCGGAGCTACTGGGCCTGGCGCAACTATGCCGGCCAGATGGTGCTCGACGACCGCGAGGCCGACGCCCGCGGCGCCTACGCCTACGCCATCACCCTCTTCGACCGCGATCCGCAGGTGTACGACGACCGCGGCTCCTTCGAGCGCCGCACCGGCCACTGCGAGCGCGCCGTCATCCAGTACCAGCTGGCCCTCGGCCTGGCCCCGGGCCGCGACATGACGGCGGCCCGGCTCGTGGGCTGCCTGAGCACCCTCCGTCGCTTCGACGAGGCGCGGGCCGTGGCGCAGGAACGCCTCCGGCGCGGCCGCACCGAGTTCGAGACCCTGCTCGTGCTGGTGGACAGCGCCGAGGCGCGTGCCCATCTTCACGACTCGACGCCGACACCCCTTTCTCCCGTCCTGCCCCGCCAGCCATGACCGCTGTCTCCACGATGCACGCCGGCTACGATCTCGAACAGGTGCGCCGCCAGTTCCCGGCGCTTTCCCGCACCCACCGGGGCCAGGCGGTGGCCTATTTCGACGGCCCCGGCGGGACGCAGGTGCCGACCTCGGTGGCCGAGGCCATCACCGACTACCTGTACCACCACAACGCCAACACCCACTGGGTCTATCCCACCAGTGTCGAGACCGACGCGGCGCTCCTTGCGGCGCGCCAGGCCTACGCCGACTTCTTCCAGTGCGGCGCGGACGAAGTGGCCTTCGGCAACAACATGACCACGCTCACCTTCCACCTCGCCCGGGCGCTGGGCCGAGCCTGGGGCCCCGGGGACGAGGTGGTGGTGACGGAGCTCGACCACCACGCCAACGTGGCCCCCTGGCAGGCCCTCGCGCGCGAGCGTGGCATCACCCTCCGCTGGGTGCCCCTGCACCTCGAGAGCGGGGAACTCGACGTCGCCGCCCTGGAGCGCTCCATCGGCCCGCGCACCCGGCTCGTGGCCATCGGCGCCGCCTCCAACGCGCTCGGCACCATCAGCGACGTGGCCCGCGCCGCGGCGCTGGCCCGCGCGGCCGGCGCGCTGACGTTCGTGGATGCCGTCCACTTCGCCGCCCACGGGCGCATCGACGTGCAGGCCATCGGCTGCGATTTCCTCGCCTGCTCGAGCTACAAGTTCTACGGCCCCCATGTCGGCATCCTGTTCGGCCGCCGGGCCGCCGTCGAGGCGCTCGACGTGCCCCGGCTCGAGCCCGCCTCGAACGACGCGCCCGAGCGGCTCGAGACCGGAACCCTGAACCACGAGGGGATCGTGGGCGCCGCGGCGGCGGTCGACTTCATCGCCTCCCTCGGCGAGGGCCCCACGCGCCGGGCGCGCCTCGATGATGCCGCCCGCCGGCTCCATGCCCACGGCCAGGCGCTGGTGGACCGCTTCTGGCAGGGCCTCGGGGCCATCCCCGGCGTCACCCGCTACGGGCCGCCCCCCGAGCGCCCCCGCACCCCCACCGTCTCGTTCACCGTCCGGGGCCTCGATTCCACCCAGGCGGCCACCCGCCTCGTGGACGACGCCCTGTTCGTCTCCAACGGCGACTTCTACGCGGCCACCGTGGCGCGCCTCCTGGGCCTCGCGCACGAAGGCCTGGTCCGTGTGGGCTGCGCCTGCTACACCACCGCCGGGGAGATCGACCGCCTCCTCGCCGCGATCGCCCGGCTGCGTCCCTGAGCCGGCCTTCCAGGACCGTCCATGCCAACTCTCTCCGCGCCCCGCGTCATCACCGCCCCGACCGGCACCGCCCTGAGCTGCAAGGGCTGGCACCAGGAGGCGGCGCTCCGCATGCTCATGAACAACCTCGACCCGGCGGTCGCCGAGCGGCCCGGGGACCTCGTCGTGTATGGGGGCACGGGCAAGGCCGCCCGCAACTGGGAGTGCTTCGACCGGATCGTCGCCACCCTGCGCCGACTGGAGAATGACGAGACGCTGCTGGTCCAGAGCGGCAAGCCGGTGGGGGTGTTCCGCACCCATGAGGAAGCGCCGCGCGTCCTCATCGCCAACGCGCACCTCGTGCCGCGCTGGGCCACGTGGGACGAGTTCCGCCGCCGCGAGGCGGCCGGGCTCACCATGTACGGGCAGATGACCGCGGGGAGCTGGATTTACATCGGCACCCAGGGGATCCTGCAGGGCACCTACGAGACCTTCGCCGAGTGCGCCCGGCAGCACTTCGGCGGCACACTCGAGGGTCGCCTGGTGGTGACCGGCGGCCTCGGCGGCATGGGCGGCGCCCAGCCCCTCGCCGCCACCATGAACGGCGCCGCCTTCCTCGGCGTGGACGTCGATCCCGAGCGCATCCGCCGCCGCGTGGAGACCGGCTACTGCGACCGCCTCGAAACCTCGCTGGACGAGGCACTCCGCCTGGTGCTCGAGGCCAAGGCCCGGAAGCAGGCCCTGAGCGTCGGCCTCGTTGGCAACATCGCCGAGGTGCTGCCGCAGCTCGTTCGCCGCGGCATCGTCCCCGACGTGGTCACAGACCAGACCTCGGCCCACGACCTCCGCGTCGGCTACATCCCCAAGGGATACTCCCTCCCCGACGCCGCCGACTTCCGCGCCCGCGATCCCCAGGGCTACGAAGCCAGCGTCCTCGACAGCATGGTGCTGCACGTCGAGGCCATGCTCGCCCTCCAGGCCAAGGGCGCCGTCACCTTCGACTACGGCAACAACCTCCGTGGCCAGGTCGCCGATCACCGCGGCATCGCCGGCGCCTTCAAGATCCCGGGCTTCGTCCCCGAGTTCATCCGGCCGCTCTTCTGCCGCGGTGCCGGCCCCTTCCGCTGGGCCGCCCTCTCCGGCGATCCGCAGGACATCGCCGTCACCGATGACGCCGTGCTCGAGACCTTCCCGGGCAAGGAGGGCCTCGCCCGCTGGATCCGCAAGGCGCGGGAGCGGGTCCACTTCCAGGGGCTGCCGGCCCGCATCTGCTGGCTGGAGTACGGCGAGCGCGCCGAGATGGGCCTGCGCTTCAACTGGCTGGTGAGGAAGGGCAAGGTGCGGGCACCCCTCGTGATCGGTCGCGATCACCTCGACACCGGGTCGGTCGCCTCGCCCAACCGGGAGACCGAGGCCATGAAGGACGGCTCGGACGCCATCGCCGACTGGCCGCTGCTCAACGCCCTCCTCAACACCGCCTGCGGGGCCAGCTGGGTGTCGCTCCACCACGGCGGCGGCGTCGGCATCGGCTACTCCATCCACAGCGGCATGGTGGCCGTGGCCGACGGCACCGACATGGGTGACCGCCGCCTCCTGCGCGTCCTCACCGCCGATCCCGGCACCGGCGTCATGCGCCATGCCGATGCCGGCTACGACGACGCCATCGAGGTGGCCCGCGACCGGGGCGTGGACCTGCCCATGCTGCAGTAGCCGGCGGCATGCCGCTCCTCACCAACATCGGCTGCCTGGCCAGCTGCCGGCCCGAGGGGGGCCAGGGGGAGATTCATCTCGTCCACCAGGCCGCCCTGGCGTGGGACGGCGCCGGCATCCGCTGGGTCGGCCCCGAACGGGAGCTGCCAGCGAGCCTCGCCGGCCTGCCGCGGGAGGACGCCGGCGGCCGCCTCGTGATCCCGGGCTTGGTGGACTGCCATACCCACCTGGCCTTCGGCGGCTGGCGTGCCGACGAGTTCGGGCAGCGCATCCTCGGCACCACCTATCTCGAGATCGCCGCACGGGGCGGCGGGATCGCCTCCACCGTGCGACGGACGCGCGCGGCCTCCACCGAGGAGCTCCTCGAGCGCTGCCGCGGGCACCTCGCCGCCATGGCCCGCCTCGGTGTCACCACGGTCGAGGCCAAGTCGGGTTACGGTCTCTCGCGCGAGGAGGAACTCCGCCTGCTCGAGATCTACGCGCGCCTGGCCGCGGAGGGCCCGCAGCGCCTCGTGCCGACGCTGCTCGCCGCCCACGTCGTCCCGCCGGAGTACCGGGACCGGCGCGACGAGTACGTGCGGCTGGTCATCGAGGAGATCATCCCGGCCGCGGCGGGGCGGGGACTCGCGCGCTATTGCGACGTGTTCGTCGAGGAAGGTGCCTTCCCCGTCACCGAGGCGCGCCGGATCCTGGCGGCGGGCCGGGCCCACGGCCTCGTCCCCAAGCTCCACGCGGACCAGCTGAGTGCCGGTGGCGGTGCGGAACTCGCCGCCGAGGTCGGGGCCGCCTCGGCCGATCACCTGGAGTGCATCAGCGAGGCCGGGATCCGGCGCATGGCGGACGTCGGGGTGGTGGCGGTCAGTCTCCCCTTCGCCTCACTGTACCTGAACGTGCCGCCACTCCCGGCCCGGCGGCTGATCGCGGCCGGCGTGCCGGTGGCCGTGGCCACCGACTTCAACCCCGGCTCGGCGCCCAGCTACCACCTCCCGATGGCGCTCACGCTCGCCTGCACCCTGCAGCGCATGACCCCTGCCGAGGCGCTCAAGGGCGCCACCAGCATCGCCGCCCGCGCCATCGGGTGCCTGGATGAGGTGGGGTCGCTCGAGCCGGGCAAGCGCGCGGACTTCGCGGTCATCGATGCGGAGAGCGTGGAGCAGTGGCTCTATCACCTGCGGGCCAACGCCTGCGTCCGGACCGTGGCGGCGGGGGTGGACCTCCACACCGCCTGACCCCGGCTACTTCGCGATCACCCGGTCCACCACCGCCAGCACCCGCGCCTCCGCGGCCTCGGCCTGCGCGAGCAGGTCCCGCACCTGCGCCTCGAGGCGAGCGGCCTCGGCGGCGTCGCCCAGGCCGGGGAGGTTGATCCGGACGTTGAGGGCCGCGCCGCGCACGCCCGCGCGGACCGCGAGCGCCCCGACGCCCGCGTCGGAGACCGAGGCCGGGTTGCCCTCGCGGGCCATCGCCTCGAGCAGCGGGAAGACCTGGAGCGCACGCTCCATCACCCGGAGGGGCACCGCCACGGCACCGCGGTTGGCGGCCGCCAGGGCGGCTTTCCGGGCGGCCTTCTCCGCCTCGGAGCCCTTCGGCAGGCCGAGGGCGGCCATGACCCGGTTGAAGGCCGCCGTATCCTCGTCGACCAGGCGGAGCAACTCGTCCTTGAGGGCCTGACCCGCCTCCGCCCAGCGCGAGAATTCCTCCCAGCGCGCATCCCACCCCCGCTTGTGGGCCGACAGGTTGGCCACCATGGTGCCGAGCGCCGCCCCGAGCGCGCCCGCGAGGGCGGCGACCGAGCCGCCGCCGGGTGCCGCGCTCTCGCTCGCGGTCTCATCCACGAACTCGGCCACGCGCATCCGCACCAGCGGGCTCGCGGTGGCATCGCGGAGGCGGTACTCGATGATCCGCTCCTCGGGCTTGAACGGGGCCAGTTCCCCGAGCCCCAGCGACTTCACCGCGATCTTGATCAGCTCCGGTTCGGCCACGCCCAGCGAGCGCTCCTGCCGCTGCAGGAAGTGGCGGCCCGCGGCCAGGAGGGCGGAGCGGGGCACCAGGCCAACCAGCTCGGAGCCGGTCACGCGCAGGCCGCGGGCGGCCGCGGCTCGGCACACCTCGTCGAAGGCCGCGTGGAGCGGGGTCACCTCCAGGTCTGTCAGGTTCATGGAGACCTGGGCCACCCCGTACTCGGGGATGTACCAGCCGATGGCCTTCACGGCCTTCAGCGTGCCCGGTTCCATCAGCGGGGACCCATCGGGCCCGGTCACCACCTTGCCGGTCAGCGGATGGCCCTCCCGCTTCGGCCGGCCCGCCTCACGCACGTCGAAGGCGACGGCGTTGGCCCGCCGGGTACTCGTGGTGTTGAGGTTGACGTTGAAGGCCACGAGGAAGCCGCGGGCGCCGATGACGGTGGCGCCGCACCGGGCATCGAAGCTGGCCGGGCCGAAGTCGGGCTTCCACCCCGGCCGGCTCATCTTCTCGGCCAGCCCCTCGTACTCGCCGGCCCGGATCACGGCCAGGTTCCGGCGGGCGGGATCGGGCTGGGCGGCCTCGTAGAGGTAGACCGGGATGCCCAGCTCCCGGCCCACCCGTTCCCCGAGCTGCCGGGCCAGCACCGCGCACTCCGCGAGCGAGATGCCGCTGATCGGGACGAGGGGGCAGACGTCGGTGGCGCCCATCCGGGGGTGGGCCCCGGCATGGCGGCGCATGTCGATCAGCGCCTGGGCGGCCCGGATCCCCTGGAAGGCTGCCTCACACACCGCCTCCGGCGGGCCGGCGATGGTCACCACGGTGCGGTTGGTGT
>JADJPD010000005.1:50000-603838 GCA_016713435.1 Gemmatimonadota bacterium
CGAGATTCTCCTAGTAGCGGTGAGCGAACGGGGAAAAGGCCAAACCAGTGGAGCTTGCTCCGCTGGGGTTGTGGGACCGCGACATGGGATGTACGACGCGAGGGTGAAGCGGCCTGGAAAGGCCCGCCAGAGACGGTGACAGCCCGGTAACCGGATGCGTACGACCCCTAGCGGTATCCCGAGTAGCGCGGCGCACGTGGAATGTTGCGCGAATCCGGGGGGACCACCCTCCAAGCCTAAATACTCCTCGATGACCGATAGTGCACTAGTACCGTGAGGGAAAGGTGAAAAGCACGCCTGGTGGCGAGTGAAACAGAACCTGAAACCGTGTGCTGACAAGCGGTCGGAGGGGCCGTAAGGCCCTGACGGCGTGCCTTTTGCATTATGATCCGGCGAGTTGCTCCTCACGTGCATGGTTAAGGCCTTCAGGGCCGGAGCCGTAGCGAAAGCGAGTCTGAATAGGGCGACATCGTACGTGGGGGCAGACCCGAAGCCGTGGCGATCTACCCTTGAGCAGGTTGAAGCCGCCGTAACAGGCGGTGGAGGACCGAACCGATGTGGGTTGAAAACCGCTCGGATGACTTGAGGGTAGGGGTGAAAGGCCAATCAAGCTCGGGGATAGCTGGTTCTCCGCGAAATATATTTTGGTATAGCCTCGGGAAATGAGATCCTGGGAGGTAGAGCACTGGATGGGTCCGGGTCGTGAATAACGATACCTCCCCCAACCAAACTCCGAATGCCCATGGATTGCTGCCCGGGAGGCAGTCGCTGTGCGCTAATGTACAGCGGCGAGAGGGAAAGAACCCAGAACGACGGCTAAGGTCCCGGAGTGGGGGCTCAGTGTAGCAAAGGATGTGATCTTGCTGTGACAGCTGGGAGGTTGGCTTAGAAGCAGCCATTCCTTTAAAGAGTGCGTAATAGCTCACCAGTCAAGCGAGGTCGCGCCGATAATGGTCGGGACTTCAAGCCCCCCACCGAAGCCTCGTGTTCTGCACTCGGTGCAGAGCGGTAGCGGAGCGTTCCCACAGCGATGAAGCCGGGGCGGAAGCCTTCCGGTGGAGCGGTGGGAAGTGAGTATGCCGGATTAAGTACGCGAGAAACCATGTGAAAACCATGGTCACCGTAAGCCTAAGGGTTCCTGAGCCATGGCAATCAGCTCAGGGTCAGTCGGTACCCTAAGTCGAGGCCGAGAGGCGTAGACGATGGGAAACGGGTCAACATTCCCGTACCAACAGTAGGCCGTTACGAGTTCGAGGAGGGACGCAGGAGCAAGGACGCCGGCGGGTGGGTGGATTATCCGCTGCAAGCCAGGTAGACGTTTCCCCGTAGGCAAATCCGCGGGGATAGTCGAGTGGCGACACCGAAGGGGCCGTAAGGTCCCGTAAAGGGCGTTCGACGCACGCTGCCGAGAAAAGCTTCGCGAACCAGGACTGCTGTTGACCGTACCGTAAACCGACACAGGTAGGCGAGGCGAGCAGCCTCAGGTGCTCGAGTGATTTACGGAGAAGGAACTCGGCAAAATTACCCCGTAACTTCGGGACAAGGGGTGCCCTCGCAAGAGGGCCGCAGAGAATCGTGTCAAGCGACTGTTTAACAAAAACACAGGTGTCTGCTAAGGCATTTTCCAAGCCGACGTATAGACACTGACGCCTGCCCGGTGCCGGAAGGTTAAGGCAAGTCGTCAGCCGCAAGGCGAAGCGACGAACCGAAGCCCCGGTAAACGGCGGCCGTAACTATAACGGTCCTAAGGTAGCGAAATTCCTTGTCGGGTAAGTTCCGACCTGCACGAATGGCGTAACGACTTGACAGCTGTCTCCTCCGTAAGCTCGGCGAAATAGCAGCATCGGTGAGGATTCCGATTTCCCGCGACAGGACAAAAAGACCCCATGCACCTTTACTACAACCTGTCATTGATCGTCGGTATCAGCTGCGTAGCATAGGTGGGAGCCGTTGAGACCCGGGTTTCGGCCTGGGTGGAGGCAACAGTGAAATACCACCCTTCTTTTACTAACGATCTCACTCAGGCGGCAACACCGCCGAGGACCGTGACTGGTGGGTAGTTTGACTGGGGCGGTCGCCTCCCAAAAAGTACCGGAGGCGCGCGATGGTGCCCTCAGTGCGGTCGGTAATCGCACGTTGAGTGTATAAGCAAAAGGGCGCCTGACTGCGAGCGCGACAGCGCGAGCAGGGACGAAAGTCGGCTTAAGTGATCCGGTGATCCCGTGTGGACGGGTCATCGCTCATCGGATAAAAGGTACGCTGGGGATAACAGGCTTATCGCGCCCGAGAGTTCATATCGACGGCGCGGTTTGGCACCTCGATGTCGGCTTGTCACATCCTGGGGCTGGAGAAGGTCCCAAGGGGTCCGGCTGTTCGCCGGTTAAAGTGGCACATGAGCTGGGTTCAGAACGTCGTGAGACAGTTCGGTCTGTATCCGTCGTGGGCGTGGGAGTGTTGAGGGACGTCGTCTCTAGTACGAGAGGACCGAGACGAAGCGACCGCTCGTGTACGGGCTGTTCCGCCAGGGGCAGCGCCCGGTAGCGATGTCGCGCGGAGATAACCGCTGAATGCATCTAAGTGGGAAACTCTTCCCAAGATGAACACTCCTGGGGCTTAAGCCCCCTGAAGGGCCCTGGAAGACTACCAGGTTGATAGGCGGCAGGTGCACGGGGAGTGATCCCTTCAGCCGAGCCGTACTAATCGCCCGTGAAGTTTGATCTCTCCCAGTTTGATTCCTATCCCATCCAGCCTTTGGTTGCCAAATCTGCCGGCAGGCCCTGCGGGGCCCGCCTCGATTTGGCTGACGACTAGCGCGCAGGGGCCACACCCGGTCCCATTCCGAACCCGGCAGTTAAGCCCTGCAGCGCCGATGGTACTGCCCTCGAGAGGGGGTGGGAGAGTAGGCCGTCGCCAGCCACCCGAAGCCCGGGGTCCGAGAGGATCCCGGGCTTCACCATTTTCCGGACCTATATTCCCCCCATGCCCACCACCCGGAGCGGCCACGTCGCCCTGGCCGGCGCCCCCAACGCCGGGAAGTCCACCCTGCTCAACGCCCTGACCGGCACCCACCTCGCCATCGTCAGCCCCAAGGCCCAGACCACCCGCCTCCCCGTCGTCGGCATCCGCACCGAGCCCGACACGCAGTACGTCTTCCATGACCTCCCCGGCCTGCTCGACCCGCGCTACCCGATGCAGCAGCGCATGCTCGAGGTGGCCCAGGAACGCCTCCGCCAGGTCCGCGTGATCCTGCACCTGCATCCGGCGCCCGAGGCGCCCGCCCCCGACTTCTGGGAGGCCGCCGGGATGCCCGCGCTCCCCGGGGTGCCGGTGCTCACGGTCCTGACCAAGGCCGACCTGGTGCGCGGCGACCCGCCGGCCGGCGGCCTCCTCGTGGCCGCGGAGCAGGGGCGGGGCCTCGACGAGCTCCTCGCCCGGGTCCGCGCGGAACTGCCCGAGGCCGAGTTCGGCTACGACCCGGACGACGTCGGGGTGCAGCCGCTCCGCTTCTTCGCCACCGAGTACATCCGGGAGGCCGCCTTTCTCCTCCTCGAGGATGAGCTGCCCTACGCGCTGGCCGCCGAGGTGGAGGAGTTCCGCGAGGCGGCGCGGCCTGTGTACATTCGTGTCACCCTGCTGGTGGAACGGGAATCGCAGAAGGGCATCGTCATCGGACGGGGTGGGCAGGTGCTCAAGGCCATCGGCCAGCACGCCCGCCAGCGCCTGGAGGCGTTGCTCGGCCAGCCGGTGTACCTGGAGTGCTGGGTGAAGGTGCTCAAGAACTGGCGCCGCGACGCGAGCGCGCTCGACCGGCTCGGGTTTCCCCGGGCGGCGGGCCCCGGTCGCCGGGCCCACGACCGCTGACCCCGAGGCCGCCCATGGCGCTTGCCCCTGAACTGCTGGAGATCCTGGTCTGTCCCCGCTGCAAGGGCGACCTGGAATACCGCCAGGACCCCGAGGCCCTGGTCTGCCACGCCTGCCGCCTGGTCTACGCCGTCGAGGACGGCATTCCCATCATGCTCATCGACGAGGCCAAGCCGCTGTGAGCGACCTCCTGGCCGCCGCCCGCGCGGAAGCGGTGCGACTGCAGCACGATTACCTCGGCACCGAACATCTCCTGCTGGCCCTGATCGCCACCGGCGATCCCACCCTCGGCACCGTCCTCGCCCCGTTCTCCGCCACGCCGGAGGCGCTCCGTGAGCGCGTCGAGAAGCGCTGCCCGCAGGGGAAGGGCGCCCCGGCCACGCCGGAGGAGATCGGCCTCCGGTCCGGCGCCCGCCGGGCGCTGGAGCAGGCGAAGACGCTGGCCAACGGCAGCGAGCCGGGAGGGGCACAGCTCCTCGGCGCGCTGCTGCTCGACGGCAAGGGCGTCGTGGCCGCGAGCCTCGGTGACCTGGGTATCCCCGTGGCCAAGGTGCGCGAGGTGCTGGGCATCACCGCGCCGCCCCGGCCGGAGCGTCCCGAGCGCGCGGAGAAGGCAGAGAAGGTGGAGCGCGCCGAGGCGGCGCCCGCCGCCCCGAAGCCCCCACGCCCGGAGAAGGCGGAGCGCGGCCCCAAGCCGGAGAAGGCGGAGCGGACCCGGCCGGAGCGCCCGCCCCGCGCGGAACGGCCGGAGCGAGCCGAGGGACGTCCCGAGCGCGCGGAGCGTCCCGCTCGGGAAGAGCGGCGGGAGCGCGCCGAGGAGCCGCGGGGGGGCGGCGAGTCGCGGCCGAAGTTGCCGCCGGTCCATGATCCCTTCCTGACCTGGCGCAAGCTGCCGCTCCTGGCGATCCCGCTCGCGCTCTACTTCGCCTGGGGCGGGTCGTTCCCGCCGGCGCTGGTCTTCGCCACGGCGTGCCTCGCGGTACTGCCCCTCGCCGGCTTCATGGGTGAGGCCACCGAGCACCTCTCGGCCCGCACGGGGCCGACGCTCGGCGGGTTCCTCAACGCCACCTTCGGCAACGCCGCGGAGCTGATCATCGCGATCGTGGCGCTCCGGGCGGGCGAGGTGGAGCTCGTGAAGGCGTCGATCACGGGCTCGATCCTCGGGAACCTGCTCCTCATCATGGGCCTGTCGCTCATCGCCGGCGGGATGGGGAAGACCCTCGTCCGCTTCAACCGGACGGCGGTGGGCATGAGCGCCGGGATGCTGGCGCTGGCGGTGACCGGGCTCGTCTTCCCGGCCATCTTCCACAGCCTGCACCCCGAGGCGGGCGCCCTGCGGGAGCTGCAATTCTCGGAGGCGGTGGCGGTGGTGCTGGCCATCACCTACGCCTTCTCGCTCCTCTTCTCGCTCAAGACCCACAGCCGGGTGTTCGGCGGGGAGCCGCACCCCACGGAGCACGCTGTCTGGGGCGTGCCCAAGGCCGTGGGGGTCCTGGCGCTCGCCACCGTGGGCGTGGCGGTGATGTCGGAGATCCTGGTGCACGCGGTGGAGCCGATGACGGCGGGGACGGGGATCTCGAAGGTGTTCCTCGGCCTCATCGTGATCCCGATCATCGGCAATGCGGCGGAGCACGCGACCGCCATCGTGGTGGCCCGCAAGGGCAAGATGGACCTGGCGCTCCAGATCGCCCTCGGCTCGAGCACCCAGGTGGCGCTCCTGGTGGCGCCGATCCTGGTGTTCGTGGGGGCGGCCCTCGGCCAGGGGACCATGAACCTGGTCTTCAGCCCGCTCGAGGTGGCGGCGGTGGGGCTCTCCACGCTGCTCGCGGCCATCGTGACGCTGGACGGGGAATCCCACTGGTACGAGGGGGTGCAGCTGCTGGCCCTCTATGCGATGGTGGCCATCGCCGTGTTCTTCATTTGACAGACGGGGCGGAAGTCCGTAGCATGCATAGACTTCTGCCTTTCGACGACCGGGAGCCCTAGCTGCGCACTCGACCGACGGTCCTCTTTCACGCGGCGGCCAGCGACCCCGTGCCTGCCCTCGTGCGGCACTGGGCCGAGCAGCGGGACTTCCCGCTGGAGAGCCTCCCCGATCCGGCGGAGGTGCATTCGATCATCCTCCGCGGGTTTCCGGCGTTCCTGTTCGTGGACGCGGACCGCACCGGCGAGGCGGGCGTGGCGCTGGTGCGCACGCTCAAGAGTGACGCGTTCACCGCGATCGTGCCGGTGGTGATGCTCTCGGGGCGGCACGACCCGGCGCAGGTGGAGAGCTGGTTTGCGGCGGGGACGGACGAGGTGATCTCGCCGCTGTTCTCGCCGGCGGAGCAGCGGGCGCGGCTCGAGGCCATCCAGACGCGGACCGAACGGGACGTGTCGGTGCACCCCTCGACGCGGCTGCCGGGTACCACGGAGATCGAGCGGGAGATCCGCCGGCAGCTGGACAGCGAGCAGGAGTTCGCCGTCTGCTACGCCGACCTCGATCACTTCAAGGAATTCAACGACCGGTACAGCTATTATGACGGGGACCGCGTCATCTACATCCTGTCGCGGATCCTGCACGATGTCGTGAAGGGCGTGCTCGGCACGGGGGGATTCGTGGGGCACATCGGCGGGGACGACTTCATCTTCGTCGTCCCGCTGCCGAGCGCCAACGAGATTTGCACCGAGATCATCAGCGTCTTCGACACGCTCGTGCCGCTGCAGTACAACGACCAGGATCGCCGGGCCGGGTACTTCTTCGGGAAGGACCGCCGGGGCCAGCTGCACCGGGTGCCGCTCATGACGCTCTCGATCGGCATCGTGACCAACCGGAGCCGCAAGTTCACCCACCCGGCGCAGGTGAGTGAGCTGGCCACCGAGATGAAGAGTTACGCCAAGACGCTGCCGGGATCGGTCTTCGTGGTCGACCGCCGTCAGCAGCCCGATTCGGATGAGTCCGGGGGCCGCACCTCGGGGAGCCGCCAGGGGGTGTCATGAACGTCACCTGTCCGTCGTGCACGACCGTCTACCGGGTGGACCCTGCCAAGGTCCCGGAGGCCGGCGTCCGGGCACGCTGCAAGGTCTGCCAGGGGATCTTCCCCGTCACCCGTGCCATGGGCGCGTCGGTGGGAGCGGCACCAGCCGCGCCGGCCGCGGCACGCGTCCCCGAGGCGCCGGCAGCGGCCGCGCCCGTGGTGCCGCCGCCACGGCCGCCGCGCCGGTCCCGGTCGCCGCGCCGGTGGCCCCGCTTGCCCCGCCAGCGCCCCCGGCGCCCCCGGTCGCACCGGCCGTCGAGCGTCCTGCGGCGGTGGCCCCTCCGTCGGCGGCCCCGCTTCGGCCCGCGGCTCCGGTTCCTCCGCTCGCGGCCCCCCGGCCCTCGGTGGCTCCCCCGGCCGTTCCCGGGGCGCCCGGTCGGCCGACCATGCCTCGGGGCTTCCCGCCCGGCGGCCCCGCCGCGCCTGGGACGCCGGCCGCGGCGCCGCGGCCGCCGATGATGCCCCCGCCGGCGGTCCGGCCGACCATGCCGGGCACGCCCATGACGCCCACCCGGCCCGTGGCGCCGCCCGACCAGGCCTCGATCCCGACCCCGCCGGCCGCGCCGAGCTTCCGGTTCCCGCCGGAGATCTCCACCCCGCCGTCCGCCCCTCGTGCCCCGGCTGCACCCGCGCCGGCTCCGGCGGCGCCGGCGGGAGCGAAGCCGGCGGGCGCCCCCGGGCGGCCCGTGAACCCCTTCATGTCCCAGGACCCGGGGCAGAAGGCCCGGCGGCTGGCGCGGGCGTTGATCTCCGACCTGGTGGTGTACTACCCGGACCGCCGCAAGGAAGGCATCGCCAACGGGACGCTCAAGACGCTCTTCCAGGAGGAGATCGCCAAGAGCTGGGAGGAGTACACCGAGCAGGTCGGCAAGGAGCTCGCCTCGTCCACGACCCACTTCACCGACGCCCTGAACGAGATCCTGGCCGGCGGCCAGAAGCAGTTCTAGCGGGTCCGGGCGAGGCCCGGGCAGGGGAAGGGGAGCCGCCTCGCGGGGCGGCTCCCCTTCGCCGTGTCCGGGCGGGTGTCACCCCGGGGCCCGGCCCCTTATCTTACCGCAATCCCTGATCTTCTAACGACTTATGCGTGACGTGACCGAACAGATTGACCAGCTCGAACGGCGATTCGCCCAAGTCCGGGGGTTTCTTTGACTTGGATGCCAAGACGCGCCGCCTGAACGACCTCGAGGCCCGCCAGGCCGATGCCAGCTTCTGGTCGCGCCAGGAGGAGGCGCGGAAGGTCGTCCAGGAGATCAAGGAGCTGAAGGGCTGGACCACGCCGGCGGGCGACATCGAGAAGAAGATCGGGGACGCCCGCGCCATGGCCGAGCTGCTCGAGGCGGAGCCGGACGAGGAGCTGACCAATGAGCTCCGCACCGACGTCCGCAAGATGGCCCACCTGGTCGAGAGCTTCGAGCTGCAGACCATGCTCCGCGGCCCCGACGACCCGGGGGACGCGATCCTCACCATCCATCCCGGGGCCGGCGGCACCGAGTCGCAGGACTGGGCCTCGATGCTGATGCGCATGTACGTGCGCTGGGCCGAGCGGAAGGGCTTCGACGTGAGGATCCTCGACATGCTCGACGGCGAGGAGGCGGGGATCAAGTCGGTCTCGATCGAGATCAAGGGGCGCTACGCCTACGGCTTCCTCAAGGCGGAGAAGGGGGTGCACCGGCTGGTGCGCATCAGCCCCTTCGACTCGCAGGCGCGGCGGCACACGTCGTTCGCGTCGGTGTTCGTGTACCCGGACATCGACGACACCATCGAGGTGGACCTGCGCGACGAGGACATCAAGATGGACGTCTACCGCGCCTCGGGCGCCGGCGGGCAGCACGTCAACAAGACCTCCTCGGCGGTGCGCCTGACCCACATCCCCACGGGCATCGTGGTGGCGTGCCAGCAGGAGCGGAGCCAGGGGAAGAACAAGGCCACGGCGTACAAGATGCTCCGCGCGGCGCTGTACCAGAAGCAGCTCGAGGAGCAGGAGGCCGAGCGGGCCAAGCTCGAGGCCACCAAGACGGACAACTCCTGGGGCAACCAGATCCGGTCGTACGTGTTCCAGCCCTACACCATGGTGAATGACCACCGGACCGAACTCAAGCTCACCGACGTGCAGGCGGTGATGGACGGGGAGCTGGACGAGTTCATCGAGGCCTACCTCAAGCGCCACGGCGGGGAGGCCGCGTGAGCGAGGAGCGTTCGTTCGTCGAGGCGGCCCGCCGCGCCAAGCTCCCCGAGCTGGCGCAGCTCGGCGTGCGGCCCTTCGCCTACCGCTTCGCCCGGAGCCACAGCACCCGCGAGGCGCTGGGACTCTACCGCGACGAGCACGGCGACGACGGGCCCGAGGTGGCCATCGCCGGGCGCGTCGAGGCGTGGCGGCCCAAGGGAAAGGTGGTCTTCGGGCATCTCGAGGACGGGGAGGGCCGCCTCCAGGTGTACCTGCGCGCCGACGCGCTCGGCGCCGCGTGGGCGCTGGTGCAGCTGCTCGGCCTCGACGACCACATCGGCGTGACGGGCCGCCTGATGCGGACCCGCGCCGGCGAGGTGACCGTGCGGGTCACCGCGGTGACGCTGCTCTCCAAGTCCCTCAAGCCGCTGCCACGGGGCAAGCGGGAGGTGCTCGAGGACGGCACCGTCCGCGAGCACGGCGGCCTGGCCGATCCCGAGGTCCGCTACCGCCAGCGCTACGCCGACCTGGCGGTGCATCCCGAGGTGCGGGCGGTGTTCCGGATGCGGTCGCGGATCGTGACCCGGGTGCGGAGCCTCCTCGACGCGCGGGGCTTCCTCGAGGTGGAGACGCCGGTGCTGCAGCCGCTCTACGGCGGCGCCGCGGCGCGGCCGTTCATCACCCACCACAACGCGCTCGACATGCCGCTCTACCTCCGCATCGCGGACGAGCTGTACCTCAAGCGGCTCATCGTGGGCGGGTACGAGCGGGTGTACGAGATCGGGCACGACTTCCGGAACGAGGGGATGGACCGCTCCCACAACCCGGAGTTCACCATGCTCGAGCTCTACCAGGCCTACGCCGACTACGGCGACATGATGGCCCTGGTGGAGGCGCTGCTGGCCGACCTCGTGGGCCTCGTCACCGACGGGGGCACCACCCTCGAGCGGGAGGGCGTCACGCTCGACTTTGCGCCGCCCTTCGCCCGGGTGCCCTTCGTGGAGGGGATCCGCCGGCACAGCGGCGTGGACGTGCTCACGGCCACGGAGGCGGAGATGCGGAGCCGGCTCATCGCCGCGGGCGTCCCGCCGACGAGGCGCACGGCTTCACCGGCGGCAAGCTGCTGGACGAGATGTTCGGGACGTTCCTGGAACCCCACTGCGTGCAGCCGACCTTCGTGGTGGACTATCCCAAGCCCATCTCGCCGCTCGCCAAGGAGCATCGCGACAACCCGGCGCTCACCGAGCGCTTCGAGCTGTTCGTGCAGTGCCGCGAGCTGGCCAACGCCTTCAGCGAACTCAACGATCCCGACGACCAGCGCGCCCGCTTCGAGGACCAGGGCCGGCAGCGTGCGGCCGGCAACGACGAGGCCCAGCCCTACGACGCCGATTACATCCGCGCCCTCGAGTACGGCATGCCGCCCACCGGCGGCCTGGGCATCGGCATCGACCGGCTGGTGATGCTGCTGCTCGGCCAGCCCTCGATCCGGGACGTGATCCTGTTCCCGGCCATGCGGCCGGAGGACTGATGGCCACGGCGGGCGCCGGCCTCACCGAGCTCCTGCGCTGGCCCTCGCGGCTGGAGCGGGAGATCGCCGGGCGCTACCTGCGGAGCCGGCGCACCTCCGGGCGTGTCTCGCTGATCACCGCCATCGCCATCGGGGGCGTGGCGGTGGGCGTGGCGGCGCTCATCGTGGTGCTCGGCGTCATGAACGGGCTCCGCAACGAGCTGCGCGAGCGGATCCTGGTGGCCAACCCCCACCTGCGCATCCTCACCTACGGCGCGGGCCTGCGGCTCGACGACTGGCAGGTGGTGATGCAGCAGGTGGCCCGCGAGCCCGGCGTCATCGCGGTGGCGCCCGAGGTCCTCAGCCAGTCCATCATCTCCGCCGGCGCCGACTACGCCGAGGGCGTGAACGTGCTCGGCTTCGAGCCGGACACCGGGACCCGCTCGGTGACCACGCTGCCGCAGGCCGTCACCCGCGGCGACCTGACGTTCCGCGCCACCCGGGATGACGTCGATGGCGGCATCGTCCTCGGGAGCCGGCTGGCCGAGCGGCTCACCGTCACCACCGGTGACATCGTGACCCTGGTACCGGCCAAGCCGCCGACGGTCAACCGCGCCCTCGGCGCGGCCGTGCCGCAGTACTGGCGCTTCGAGGTGACGGGGCTGTTCACCACCGGGATGTTCCTCTACGACAACCAGTTCGTGGTGATGTCCCGCGAGGCGGGGCAGCGCTTCACCGGGCTCGGTGATGCGGTCTCAGGCATCGTGGCGCGGGTGGCAGACCCGTGGCAGGCGCCGGCCATCGGCCGGCGCATCGAGGAGAAGCTCGGGTATCCCTATCGCGCGCTCGACTGGCAGGCGCAGAACGAGACGCTCTTCAGCGCGCTCGAGCTCGAGAAGGTGGCGATGGGGCTCATTATCTTCTTCATCATGGTCGTCGCGGCGTTCAACATCGTCGGCACGCTCACCATGGTGGTGGCGGAGAAGACCCGCGAGATCGGGATCCTGCAGGCGATGGGGCTCGGCCGCGGGGCCGTCGCCCGGATCTTCCTGGCGCAGGGGGCCGTCGTGGGGGTGGTGGGGGTGGGCGCCGGGCTCGTGGCAGGGCTCGCCATCAGCCTGGCCGTGGACCGGGGGCATTGGATCAAGATCCCGGCGAGCCTGTACTCGATTGACCACCTGCCGATCCAGGTGGAGCCGCTCGACGTGGCGGTGGTGGTGGCGGCGAGCTTCTGCCTGGTGCTCGCCGCGACGATCCCGCCGTCGCGGGCGGCCAGCCGCCTCACGCCGGTGGACGCGATCCGCTACGAATGACCGCGATCCTCGAGGCGCAGGGCGTGCGCAAGGTGTACGAGGGCGGCGACGGGCGGCCGCTCGAGATCCTGGCCGGTGTGGACCTGCGGGTGGGTAGCGGGGAGTTCGTGGCCATCACGGGGGCGAGCGGGGCGGGGAAGAGCACCCTGCTGCACCTGCTGGGCGCGCTCGACCTGCCGACCGCGGGGGAGATCACTCTCGACGGGGTGGCCTTCGGGCGGTGCAGTCCGGCGGAACTGGAGCAAGTGCGCAACCGGCACCTCGGCTTCGTCTTCCAGTTCCACCACCTGCTGCGCGACTTCACCGCCCTCGAGAACGTGATGCTGCCGCTCCGGATCGCGGGCCACTCGCCCCGGGAGGCCGAGCAGCGGGCCAGCACGCTGCTGGCGCAGGTGGGACTGGCCGGGCGCCTGACCCACCGGCCGCAGCAGCTCTCGGGGGGCGAGCAGCAGCGGGTGGCCGTGGCGCGGGCGCTGGCCAACGACCCGCGGGTGGTGCTGGCCGACGAGCCGTCGGGCAACCTCGATGCCGCCCAGGCGGAGCGCCTGCACGACTTGCTGGCCACCGTCGCCCGCGATTTCGAGACGGCGCTGGTGGTGGTGACCCATAACCGCCTGCTGGCCGCCCGCGCCGACCGGGTCCTGGCCATGGACGGTGGCCGGCTGGTGCCGGTGGACCGGGTGGAGGTGGAGAGCTGATGCGCTGCGACCAGTGCCATGAACGCGATGCCGTGGTCCACCTGACCCAGATTGCCGAGGATCAGGTGGTCACCGTGCATCTGTGCGAGCGCTGCGCGGCCGAGAAGGGCGTGGAGAGCGCGGCCTCGCTCGGGAAGACCCCGGTCGGGGCGTTCCTGGCCTCGATGGGGAAGGGGCTGGATCCGGCCGCCGTGCTCCCGGGGATCACCCCGGGCGGGGCCTGTCCCACCTGCCATGCAACGCTGACCGACTTCCGGGAATCGGGACGATTGGGTTGCAGCGACTGCTATCGAACCTTCGAGGGCGCCTTGCGGGACCTCCTGCGGCGGCTGCACGGCTCCAGCCGGCACCTCGGGGAGCGCTACCAGCCGCCGGGGGAGGCCGCCCCCGCGGCCCTCCCCACCTCCGACCAGCTCCGGGAACAGCTGCGCCTCGCCGTGGAAACGGAGAACTTCGAGCTGGCGGCGGAGCTCCGGGACCGGCTGCGGGTGGCGGAAGGCGGGGTATGATCGACCTGAGCCTGCTGCCCGACGGGGGCCTGACCTGGCTCGACGCCAGCGGGCCGGCCAGCCACCTGGTGCTGTCCACCCGGATCCGGCTGGCCCGGAACCTGGCCCCCCACCCGTATGCCCTCCGGGCCACCCTGGGCGACCGGGAGGGCATCCTGACGGACGTGCAGGCGGCTGCCCGGGAAACGGTCTCCCTGCGGAAGGCGCACCTGTTCCGGGTGGACCGGCTGCCGCTGGAGGACCGCCAACTGCTGCACGAGCGGCACCTGGTGAGCAAGGAGCTCGCGGGGTTGGGGGACCCGGCGGTGGTGCGGCCGGGGGCGGCGCTGCTGGTGCAGGACCGGGTCGGGGTGATGCTCAACGAGGAGGACCATCTCCGACTGCAGGGGTTCCGCTCCGGCTTCGATCTGGACGCCGCGTACCAGCAAGTCGACCGCGTGGACAGCGAATTGGGACAACGACTTCCCTTCGCATTTCATCCCGAGTTTGGTTACCTTACTTCGTGCCCCACCAACGTCGGAACGGGGCTCCGCGCGTCGGTGCTGATTCACCTGCCGGGGCTCGTGCTGACGAAGGAAATCTCGAAGGTGCTGCAGGGTCTCGCGCAGGTCGGCCTGACGTTTCGCGGGCTCTACGGCGAGGGCAGCGAGGTGGTGGGGAACTTCTTCCAGCTGTCCAACCAGACCACGCTGGGGAAGTCGGAGCGCGAGCTGCTGGACCACCTGGGCAAGATGGTTCGGCAGGTCATCGAGTACGAGGAGCAGGCGCGGCAGGTGCTGCTCCGCGACGTGCCGACGATCATCGAGGACAAGGTGTGGCGCGCGTACGGGCTGCTGCGGCACGCGCGGACCCTGTCCTTCGAGGAGACGATGAACCTGCTGTCGGGCGTGCGGCTCGGCGTGGGCCTCGGCCTGGTGGACCAGGTGGGGCTGTACGCGCTCAACAAGCTGCTCGTGCACACGCAGCCGGCCCACCTCGCGCAGCACGAGGGCGTGGGGGCCACTGATCCGGAACTGAACGTCCGTCGCGCCCGCTTCGTGCGGGCGCTGCTGGAAGACGAAGCTGGACGCCGAGGGGCGACGCCATGAACGGGTATAACTTCACTGATCGCGTGCGGAAGGTCCTGCAGATGGCGCGCGAGGAAGCGGCCCGGCTCCACCACGAGTACGTGGGGACGGAGCACATCCTGCTGGGCCTCATCCGCGAGGGCGAGGGGGTCGCGGCCGCGGTGCTCCAGAACCTCAACGTGGACCTCGAGGAGATCCAGCAGAAGATCGAGGAGACGGTCAAGAAGGGGAAGGCGGCTGCGGCCACCGGTCCCGACCTGCCGTACACCTCACGCGCCAAGAAGGTGCTGGAGCTCGCCATGACCGAGGCGCGCGAGCTCAACCACAGCTACGTGGGCACCGAGCACCTGCTCCTCGGCCTGCTGCGCGAGGAGAAGGGGATCGCGGCGCAGGTGCTCACCGACGCGGGCGTGAACCTCGAGCAGAGCCGGGCGGAGACGCTGCGGCTCCTCGGCAGCGACATGCCGCAGCCGCCCGCGCAGGCCAGTGGCGGTGGCGCCACGCCGACGCCTGCGTCCCAGCCAAACAAGGCGGAGAAGAAGTCCAAGACCCCGGCGCTCGACCACTTCTGCCGCGACCTGACGCAGCTGGCGGCGGAGGGGCAGCTCGATCCCACGATCGGGCGGGCCAAGGAAATCGAGCGGGTCATGGAGATCCTGGCGCGCCGGAAGAAGAACAACCCCGTGCTCATCGGCGAGCCGGGCGTCGGCAAGACGGCCATCGTCGAGGGCCTGGCGCTCATGATCGCGAACGGGCTCTGCCCGGACGTGCTGAAGGACCACCGGGTGCTGTCGCTGGACATGGCGGCGGTGATCGCCGGTACCAAGTACCGCGGCCAGTTCGAGGAGCGGCTCAAGGCGGTCATGAACGAGATCGCCCAGAACAAGCAGATCGTGCTGTTCATCGACGAGCTGCACACGCTGGTGGGGGCGGGGGCGGCCGAGGGGGCGATCGACGCCTCCAACATGCTCAAGCCGGCGCTGGCGCGCGGGGAGCTGCAGTGCGTGGGCGCCTCGACGCTCAACGAGTACCGCAAGTACATCGAGAAGGATGGCGCCCTCGAGCGGCGGTTCCAGACCGTCATGGTGGACCCGCCGAGCATCGAGGAGACGGTCGAGATCCTCAAGGGCCTGCGGAAGAAGTACGAGGAGCACCACCGCGTGGTGATCCCGGACGAGACGCTGCAGGCGGCGGCCAAGCTGTCGGAGCGCTACATCACCGACCGCTTCCTGCCGGACAAGGCCATCGACGTCATCGACGAGGCGGGCGCCCGGGCGCGGCTCGCCTCGCAGGTGCCGCCGGCCGAGGTGGCCAACCTGAAGGCGGACCTCGAGAAGGTGAACCTGGAGAAGGAAGACGCGGTCCGCGACCAGAACTTCGAGCGGGCGGCGGCGCTGCGCGACAAGGAGCGCGACCTCCAGACCCAGATCCGCCAGCGGCAGGAGGAGTGGGAGAAGGAGCGCCAGACCCGCCGGCCGGTGATCGACGAGGAGGACATCGCCTTCATCGTGAGCCGCTGGACGGGCATCCCCGTCACGCGCCTGCAGGAGCAGGAGGCGTCGCGGCTCCTCCGCATGGAGGACGAGCTCCACCTCAGCGTGGTGGGCCAGGACGAGGCCATCAAGGCGATCAGCCGGGCCATCCGCCGCTCGCGCGCGGGGCTCAAGGACCCGAACCACCCGATCGGCTCGTTCATCTTCTGCGGGCCGACGGGCGTCGGCAAGACCGAGCTGGCGCGGGCGCTGGCCAAGTTCCTCTTCGCCGACCCGTCCGCGCTCATCCGCGTGGACATGTCGGAGTACATGGAGAAGTTCTCGGTGAGCCGCCTGATCGGCGCGCCCCCGGGCTACGTGGGCTACGAGGACAGCGGCACGCTGACCAAGGCGATCCGCCGGAAGCCGTACTCGGTGGTGCTGCTCGACGAAATCGAGAAGGCGCACCCGGACGTCTTCAACATCCTGCTGCAGGTGCTGGACGAGGGCCACCTGACCGACAACTACGGCCGGGTGATCGATTTCAAGAACACCGTGGTCATCATGACCTCGAACGTCGGCGCCCGCGACATCATGCAGGGCAAGACGCTCGGGTTCCACGGCCAGGACTTCAAGACCTCGTTCGACAAGATGCAGGACAAGATCAAGGACGAGATCCAGCGGACGTTCAACCCGGAATTCCTGAACCGGATCGACGACATCATCGTGTTCCACCCGCTGGCCAAGGAGCACATCGCCCAGGTGGTCACCATCCTGGTGCGCGACGTGCAGAAGCGGGTGGGCGAGGAAGCCATCCGGCTCACGCCCGCCGCCATCGATTTCCTGGTGGACCACGGCTACGACCAGAACTACGGGGCGCGCCCCTTGAAGCGCGCCATCCAGAAGTACATCGAGGACCCGCTGAGCGAGAAGATCCTGCTCGGCGAGTTCAGCAAGACCGACGAGATCGAGGTGGACAAGGCGCCCGACGGCGACCGCCTCGCATTCCGCGCCCTGAGCGCCTCGAAGGCCTGACATCACCCCCCAAGCGGCGGCGGCCGGTCCACCCGGCCGCCGCCGCGACGCTTCCCCAGATGCGACTGCTTCGGCGCCCATTCCTGCTCGCCAGCCTCGGTGTGTCCCTGTGGGCCGTCCCCGCGACGGCCCAGCAGGGGGGCGCGCCCGCTCCCGTCGTGGACAGCATCGCCGTGGAGGGCAACGCCCGCCTCACGGTGCAGCAGATCCTCGGCACCGCCGCCCTGGTGCCCGGCCGCGCCACGAACTACCGGGACATCCAGCGCGCGGTCCAGGCGCTCTTCAAGACCGGCCAGTTCGACGACGTCCAGGTCCTGCAGGCCGAGGATCCGTTCCAGCGCGTCATCCTGGTGCTGAAGGTGCGGGAGCGGCCCGTGCTGCAGCGGTGGGCCGTGAAGGGCAACGAGCGCATCTCGAGCGGCGACGTGAAGGAACGGGTCAAGCTGGTGGACTTCCGGCCGCTAGATCGCGCGGTGGTGGAGCGGGGCCGGGCGTCCATCGACTCGATGTACCATGCCCAGGGCTACTACGCCGCGACGGTGAAGGTGATCGAGACCACGCCGGCCCCCGGCCAGGTCAACATCATCTACGACATCAGCGAGGGGAACCGGGTCGCGATCGCCGCGGTGCGGGTGGAGGGGAACACGCGGTTCGACGACAAGGCGCTCGTCAAGCGCATGGGCACGAAGCCCGAGGGGTTCTGGTGGTGGCGCCCCGGCCGCCTGGACGACGACAAGCTGCAGCAGGACCTGCGCGAGCGCCTGCCCGCCTTCTACGGCAGCAACGGCTACATCGACTTCCAGGTGGTGCGTGACTCGCTCGAGGTGGACTCCACCACGGGCAAGGCCGCGCTGCACCTCACGGTGGAGGAGGGCGCCCGCTACACGATCGGGACCTTCCAGATCAACGGGAACCGGCGCTTCAGCACCGAGGAGCTGATGACGCTGTACCCGTTTGGCCCGGATGGCGGCACCGGCCTCGACTTCAACAGCGTCGAGTGGGCCACGGCCACCGAAGGGGTGCAGACGCTCTACAGCAACAACGGCTACATCTACGCCCAGATCGAGCCCGAGGAGACCCGGCGCACCGCGCCGGACGGCACGCCCACCATCGACCTCAAGTGGACCATCCGCGAGGGCAGCCCGGCCACGATCAACAAGATCAACATCGTGGGCAACGACGTGACCCACGAGCGCGTCATCCGGGAGGCCATCGTGATGGCGCCGGGGGAGCTGTTCAACCGGGACCGCCTGATCCGCAGCTGGCAGAACGTGGGCAACCTGGGCTTCTTCCAGCAGCCCATGGCCCCGCCCAGCGTGGACCCGACGGAGAACGGCGTGGACGTGGACTTGACCTTCCGGGTCGAGGAGCGGCGCACGGGCAACATCAATTTCGGCGCCTCGCTGGGGCAGGGCACCGGGCTCGGCGGGTTCCTCGGTCTCGAGGAGCCCAACCTGTTCGGCCGGGGCAAGCGCGGGCGGCTGATGTGGCAGTTCGGGCGCAACATCAACGACTTCACGCTGAGCTACACCGACCCGGCCATCAAGGAGAGCCGGATCTCGGGGACCGTCACCCTCTTCAACTCCCGCCAGCGCTTCACCGTGGGCGACCTCGGGCGGCGGCGGCAGCTGGGCGGCAGCCTCCAGCTCGGGTTCCCGTTCCTGGGGTCCCGCTTCACCCGGATCTTCACCAGCTACGGGCTGCAGCAGATCAAGTTCACCGGCGGCTCCACCGACCTGCGCTCGCGCTTCCGCTGCGCCAGCTGCACCCGGTCCACGATCGGCGGCAGCATCGTGCGCGACACCCGGATCGGGCTGCCCTTCGCCACCGGCGGCACCCTCACCAACTTCTCGCTCGAGTTCAACGGCGGCCCCCTCGGCGGCACCGGCGACTATCGCAAGACCGAGGTGGAGAATCGCTTCTACGCGCCGCTCGGGCAGCTGGGCGGCAACGAGCAGCTCGGCAGCGGCATCCAGTTCGTGCTCGGCTTCACGGCGAAGAGCGGCTTCATCTTCGGGGACGCGGGGCCGTTCTTCACCGAGCTGTATTCCCTCGGCGGCACCCAGTTCGGCGTCCCGCTCCGCGGCTACGACGAGTTCTCCATCACGCCCAACGGCTTCGACCCCACGGCGGGCGGCAGCTCGGCGGCGGGTGCGTCGAGCTTCGGCAAGGCGTATGCGGCGTTCACCGTCGAGGCGGGCGCGCGGGTGAGCCAGTCGCTCTACTTCAGCACCTTCCTCGACGCCGGCAACGTCTATCGCACCGCGCGCCAGTACGACCCGAGCCGCCTCTTCCGCGGCGCGGGCTTCGGCGTGGCGGTGCTGTCGCCGCTCGGGCCCATCGGGATCGACCTGGGCTACGGCTTCGACAAGGTCACCCGGACCGGCCGGCCCGACCCGGGCTGGCAGCTCCACTTCAAGCTCGGCCAGTTCTTCTAGGCCGGTCCACCACCCTCAGCAGGAGTTCCTCGATGGTCCGTTCCTCGTCGGTTCGCTGGCTGGTCCTGGCGTTCGCGCTCGTCCTGGCTCCGGTCGCGCTGCAGGCGCAGGCCACGGCCGGCCGGGTGGCGTTCATCAACGCCCGGGCGGTGCTGCTCGCGACCCCGGGCTTCACGCAGGCCGAGTCCACGTATACCCGTGAAGTGGCGGGCTTCCGCACCGAGGTGGAGCGGCTGCAGCAGAGCCTCGACTCCGCCGCCGCCGATTTCGAGCAGCGCTCCGTGATGCTCTCCGCGGCCGCCAAGACCGCCAAGCGGCGCGAGCTCGAGACCCAGCGTGACCAGCTGCAGCAGCGCGCGCAGGACCTGCAGGGGCGGGCGCAGCAGCGCGAGCAGGACCTGCTGTCCCCGATTCACAACCGGGTGAACGCCGCCATCGAGGCGGTCCGGGCCGCCGGGGGCTTTGCCCTGGTCTTCGACGTCAGCGCCAACGACGGCCTCATCGTCGCGGTGGACAAGACGCTCGACCTCACCCAGCAGGTCATCGACAAGGTCAAGGCGACCCCCTGACCTCGCCCGGGCCCTCCCGGTCCCTGACGGCACGGGCGGTCGCCGAGCTGGTGGGCGGCCGCCTGGAGGGCAGCGGGGACGTCTCCCTCCAGCGGCTGGCCCCGCTCGACCGGGCGGGGCCGGACGCCCTGAGCGTTCTCCTCGCTCCGCGGTACCTTCCCGCCTTCCGTACGACCCAGGCCGGCGCCGTGCTGATGCCGGCGGATCTCGCCTCCCAGGTGTCCGGCCCCATCCCCAGGATCATCGTCGCGGACGCGGAGCAGGCCTTCCTGCGCGTGGCCGAGGCATTCGCCGCGCGCCCGGAGGAGGGAGCGGGGGTCGCCGCCTCCGCGGAGGTGGCGGCGGACGCGCGGCTCGGTGCCGGCGTCGTGGTGGGGCCGCGGGCCATCATCGAAGGGGGCGTGGTGCTCGGGGCGCGCAGCATCGTCGGCGCAGGGGCCTGGATCGGGGCGGGCGTGGTGATCGGGGAGGACTGCCGGATCGGGCCCCAGGTGGTGTGCCACAGCGGGAGCCGGCTGGGGCACCGCGTGGTGCTCAAGGCGGGGGCGGTGATCGGCGGCGAGGGGTTTCGTTATCTTCGCGACGGTGCCGGGCACCGGAAGGTGCCGCACCTCGGGGCCTGCGTGCTCGAGGATGACGTCGAAATCGGCTCGGGGACCTGCGTGGATCGCGGGAGTCTGGACGACACGGTGATCGGCGCCGGGACCAAGATCGACAACCTGGTGCAGGTGGCGCACAACGTCCGGATCGGGCGTCGGTGCCTGATCATGGCCACCACCGGGATCGCGGGCAGCTGCCGCATCGGGGACGACGTCACCATCGCCGGCGGGGTCGGGGTGGCGGATCACGTGGTCATCGGTGCCGGCGCGGTGATCGGCGCCAAGAGCGTGGTGTTCGGGCCGGGTGTCGTGGCGGCAGGGGCCGTCGTGAGCGGATATCCCGCGCGCCCCCACCGCGCCTTCCTGCGGGCGCAGGCGGCCCTCTATCGGCTGGCGCCGCACGCGGCGGCGCTGGAGGCGCTGGCGCGGCAGGCGGAGGGACCCGGTGAGGCGGACGGTCGCCCGGAGCGCTGAGCGCGCGGGGGTCGGCCTGCACTCGGGGCCCGCCACGCGGGTGCGGGTGCGGCCCGCGCCGCCGGGGAGCGGGCTGGCGCTGGTGCGCACCGACGTGCCGGCACCCCGGCGAATCGTGGTGGGCCTCGCCAGCGTGGCCGCCACGGAGCGGCGCACCGCGCTCCGGAGCGGGGAGCAGCGGGTGGACACCGTGGAGCACCTGCTCGCCGCCGTGATGGCCGCCGAGTATGACGACCTGCTGGTCGAGGTGGACGGCCCGGAGGTCCCGATCCTCGATGGGTCGTTTGCGCCGTTCGTGGATCTCCTCGCGGAGGCGGGAGTGCTCGAGCAGGCGGGGCGGCCCCGCGTGGCCACCCTTCATTCACCAGTGACCATGGAACTCCACGGTGGCTGGTACGTGGCCGAGCCGGCGGCGGAGGGGCGGCTCGCGGTCGCGCTCGAGTATCAGGAGCTGGTGATCGGCCACCAGGCGGCGTCGCTCGAGCTGCGGCCCGGGGTGTTCGCGCGGGAGGTCGCCGGCGCCCGGACCTACGGGTTTCTCGCGGAAGTGGCGCCGCTCCGGGAGCGGGGACTCCTGGCGGGTGCCTCGGAAGACTGCGCGATCGTCCTCGACGACGCCCGCGTGCTCAACACCACCCTGCGCTGGCCAGACGAGTTTGCCCGGCACAAGCTCGGGGACCTGCTCGGCGACCTGGCGCTGCTCGGCGCCCGGCTGCGCCTCGCGGTGTCGGCCGTCCGGCCGAGCCACCGCGGCAACATCGCCTTCGCCCGCGTGCTGGCGGGCGCCGTCTCCTACGGGGAGGAGTGATGCTCGACGTCACGAAGATCCTGGACCTGCTGCCGCACCGCTACCCGTTCCTGCTGGTGGACCGGGTGCTGGAGGTGCAGGGGACCGAGAAGATCGTGGGCCTCAAGAACGTCACCTTCAACGAACCCTTCTTCCAGGGGCACTTCCCGGGGCACCCGATCATGCCGGGGGTCCTGATCGTCGAGGCGATGGCGCAGACCGGCGGCCTGCTGCTCATGGAGCAGGTGCCCGACCGCGAGAAGAAGGTGGTCTACTTCATGGCACTGGAGAACGTGAAGTTCCGCAAGCCCGTCGTCCCCGGTGACCAGCTGCGGATGGAGGTGGAGATGCTCCAGTTCCGCGGCAAGGTGGCCAAGATGAAGGGCACGGCCTACGTGGACGGGAAGGTCGTCACCGAGGCGGAGATGCTCGCGGGAATCGTGGACAAGTGACGGTCGCCATCCACCCCACCGCGGTGGTGGATACCTCCGCCCGGCTCGGCATGGACGTCGAGCTCGGGGCGTATGCCGTCGTGGGGCCGGGGTGGAGATCGGGGACGGCTGCCGGCTTGGGGCGCACGTGGTGCTGGAGCAGAACGTCCGGCTGGCGGAGCGGGTGACTCTCGGCACCGGCGTGGTGCTAGGCAGCGCGCCGCAGGACCTCAAGTACCACGACGAGCCGACGTGGGTGGAGATCGGCCCGCGCACCGTGATCCGGGAGTACAGCACGGTGAACCGCGGCACGGCCGCGAGCGGCCGGACGGTGGTGGGCGCGGACTGCTTCCTCATGACCTACGTCCACGTGGCGCACGACTGCGTGCTCGGCGACGGCGTCACCATCGCCAACAGCACCTCGCTCTCGGGGCACATCGTCATCGAGGACCGCGCCACGGTGAGCGGGTTGTGCGCGCTGCACCAGTTCATCACCATCGGCACGCACGCCTTCGTGGGCGGCGCGTCGCGGGTGCCGCAGGACATCCCGCCGTACGTGAAGGCCGTCGGGAATCCCATCGCCCTGTTCGGGCTCAACTCGGTGGGCCTCGAGCGTGCGGGGTTCGCGCCCGAGGTGCGGCGGGCGCTCAAGCATGCGTACCGGCTGCTGTTCAACTCGCCCCTGCCGCGAGCCGAGGCGGTGGCGGCCCTGGAGGAAGACGCGCGCCGGTGGCCCGAGGTGGCCCGCCTCGTGGCGTTCGTGACGGCCGCCCGCCGGGGGGTGCCGGGGTGAGCGCGGCGCTGCCCGTGGGCGTGATCGGGGTCGGGGCGCTCGGCTGGCATCACGCCCGGCACCTCGCGGCCATGCCAGGAGTGGAACTCGCGGGCATCTATGACATCCGGCCCGAGCGGGCGCGCTTCGTGGCGGGGTCCCTCGGCGTGCGGGCGTTTCCCTCGCGGGAGGCGCTGCTGGAGGCATCGCGGGCGGTGACCATCGCGGTGCCCACGTCCAGCCACGCGGAGGTGGGGGCGGCGGCGCTCGAGGCCGGCGTGCCGGTGCTGATGGAGAAGCCGCTCACGGCCACGCTGGGTGAGGCGGAGCGCCTCGTGGCGCTCGCGGAGCGGCGGGGCCTGCTGCTGCAGGTGGGGCACATCGAGCGCTTCAACCGCGCCATCCGCGCGGCCGAGGGCTACCTCGACCGTCCACTCTTCATCGAGGGCGAGCGCCTGGCGCCGTTCCAGGAGCGGGGCACGGACGTCCCCGTGGTGCTCGACCTCATGATCCACGAGCTCGACCTCATCCTCCACCTCACCGGCGGCGCCGAGGCGCTCGACGTGCGGGCCAACGGCGCCACCGTGCTCTCGTCCCACCTCGACGTGGCGCACGCGCGGGTGGAGTTCGCCGGCGGGACGGTGGCCAGCGTCACGGCCTCCCGCATCGCCGAGACGCGGGTGCGGAAGCTCCGGATCTACCAGGAGGACGGGTACCTCTCGCTGGACCTCGCCACGGGGGGCGGCGAGTTCCTCCGCCTGCGCCGCCGCTGGCAGCCGGGCCACGCCGCCAGCCTCAAGGAGGTGGTGGAGCGGATCCCGCTGGAGGCCCACGCCGCCGACGCGCTCGGGCTCGAGCTGGCCAGTTTCGTCCACGCCGTGCGAGGTGAGCGCGCTGTGGTGCTCACTGGGCGGGAGGGGCTCGCCGCGCTCCGGCTGGCGCTGCAGGTCACGGAGGCCGTGCGGGAGGCGCCGATCGCGCCCGCCCCGGAGTCGTGAGCCGGCAGGCGGGGCCGGCGCTGCTCCTCTCGGCCGGCGAACCCTCCGGCGACCGGCACGGAGCCGCCGTGGCCCTGGCCCTCCGCCATCTCGCTCCCCATCTCACCCTCGAGGGCCCCGGCGGGCGCGCCATGGCGGAGGCCGGCGTGCGGCTCCGCTATCCCGTCGAGCGACTCAGCGCCATCGGGTTTGCGGAGGTGCTCGGCAGCATCCCGCGCCACGTCGGCCTCTACCGCACCCTCCTGGCCGACGCCCGGGCCGGGCGCTATCGCGCCGCCATCCTGATCGACTATCCCGGCTTTCACCTGCGCCTCGGGGCCGGGCTCCGCCGCCACGGCGTGCCCGTGCTGTGGTACGTCGCGCCCCAGCTCTGGGCCTGGCGGCCCGGGCGCCTTCAGGCGCTCCGCCATGCCGCGGACCGCGTGGCCGTCACCCTCCCCTTTGAGTCCACCTGGTTCGCCGAGCGCGGGCTGCCCACCGACTTCGTGGGCCATTCCGTGGCCGACCGGGCCCGGCCCGGCCGGGCGGAAGCCCGGGCGGCCCTTGGGGTTACGCCGGAGGGGGCTGTCCTAGGTATCTTTCCCGGCATTCGTGAAGGGGAACTTGCCCGGAACTGGCCGTTGTTCCGGGACGTTGCCCGGCGGATGCTGGCGGAGGGGCGGGCATGCCAGGTGCTCGTCGCAGGGACCGCGGGGGGCTACTACCCCGATGCGTCGCCGCTGGTGGTGGTGCGGGACCAGCCGGAGCTGGTGCTCGCGGCGGCCACGGCCGCGTTGGTGAAATCCGGAACCACGACCCTCGAGGCCGCCTGCACCGGCACGCCGCTCGTCTGCGCGTACCGCTCGTCGCGTACCACCTACGCACTGGCGAAGCGCCTGATGACGGTGCGCTGGATCAGCCTGGTCAACCTCGTTGCCGGCCGCCCGGTGATCCCCGAGTTCTGGCACCTGCCGGTGACGGGCGACGAGGTGGCGGCAGCGCTCCGGCCCCTCCTCGACGCCGGGAGCGACGAGCACCGCGCCCAGCGTTCGGGCCTGGCCGAGGTGCGGCAGGCGCTCGGGGGGGCCGGGGCGGCGGAGCGGGTGGCGCGCCTCGCCGCGGAGCTGGCGGCCCGGTGAAGGCCCTCCTGGACCGCCTGGGCGGCCGCTGGGGCCCGGCTCTTGCCGAAAGCCTGGCCCGGAGCTGGCGCCTGGCGGTGGAAGGCTCGGCGGCGGGGCAGGCGCTGGCCCGGGGCGGCCGGCCGTATGTGCTGGTGTGCTGGCACGAGGTCCTCCTGCCGGTGATGTGGCATCATCGCGGGCTCGGCCTCACGGCGGTGATCAGCCAGGCGCGGGATGGCGAGCACCTGGCCGGCTTCGCGCGGCGGCTCGGGTATGGGCTGGCCCGCGGGTCGAGCAGCCGGGGGGGCGAAGGGGCGCTGCGTGGGGCCATCCGGGCCCTGCAGGCGGGCCAGCCGGTGGGTCTCACGCCGGACGGGCCGCGGGGGCCGCGCCGGGTGATGAAGCCCGGCGCGGTGGCGGCGGCGGCCATCACGGGTGCCCCGCTCCTGCCGGTGCGGGTCTGGGCCGAGCCGGTGTGGCGGGCGGGCTCATGGGATCGGTTCCTTGTGCCGAAGCCTTGGGCAGTGGTGCGCCTGACGTATGGGGAGCCGCTGCTGGTGGCGCGGGACGATGCGGCACGGGAGCAGGCGACGCGTCGCCTCACGGCGGCCCTGGCAGACGGAGTGGAGACATCGGCATGGCCCAACGGCGCGGCGACACCCACCGGCTGATCCGCTGGCTGTGGACCAGCCGCCGGCTCGATGCCCGCCTGGCCCGCACCGCCTTGCTCCCCGTCTCCGCGCTCTGGCGGAGCTGGATGGGCGCCCGGGCCACGGCCTATTCCCGAGGCTGGCTGCCGGTGCAGGACCTCCCGCTGCCCTCGGTGGCGGTGGGCAACCTGACGGTGGGCGGGTCGGGGAAGACGCCGCTGGCCATGTGGATCGCGCAGTTCTACGCGGAGCGCGGCCTGGTGCCGGGGATCCTGCTCCGCGGCTACGGCGGCGGGGACGAGGCGGCGGTCCATGCGCGGGCCTTGCCGGCGGCGCAGGTGGTGCCGGATGCCGACCGCGTGGCGGGGGCCGAACGGGCGCTGGCCCGGGGCGCGCAGGTGCTGGTGCTCGACGATGCCTTCCAGCGGCTCGACGTGCGCCGGGACCTCAACGTCCTCGTCGTGAGCGCCGAGACCACGCGGGCCGTGCGCTGGCCCCTCCCGGCGGGCCCGTGGCGGGAAGGCCTGGAGGCGATCCGGCGAGCCGACCTGGTGGTCATCACCAGGAAGCGCGCCAGTCGCGAGGCGGCGGAGACCCTCGCGGAGGAGCTGCGGGGCGTGGCCGGGGTCCCGGTCGCGGTGGCGCACCTGGGACTCACCCGCTTCGAGGGGCTCGTGAGCGGGGCCGTGACCGCCCCGGCGGCGCTGGCGGGCCGGCGGGTGGTGGCCGCCTCGGCGATCGCCGATCCCGAGGCGTTCGTGGCGCAGACCAAGGCCACCGGCGCGCAGGTGCAGGTGGCCACGTGGAAGGACCACCACCAGTACCGGCCCGAGGACATCGCCTGGCTCGCCCAGGCGGCGCGGCGGGCCGACCACGTGGTGATCACCGAGAAGGACGCCGTGAAGCTGCGCGGCGTGTGGCCTGCCAGCGCGCCGGAGCCGCTGGTGGCCAGGCTGGACCTGACCTGGGAGGAAGGTGGCGACGCCGTCGCCCGCGCCCTCGAGGCCGTCGTGACACCGGCCGGGGGCCTGTAAACATCACTGGAGAGGTTATGACGTCCACGAGTGCCCGCCCGAGCCAGAATGTCATGCGCCCCGAGAAGGACCGGTTCCTCGCGAGGGAGAACCCCTTCGAGGAGATGATGTCGCGCTTCGACGACGCCGCGCAGCGGCTCGGGCTGGAGCCGAACCTGTACCGGATCCTCCGCACCCCGGAGAAGCAGATCATCGTGGCCTGCCCGGTGATGCGCGACAACGGGGAGGTCGAGGTCTACACCGGCTACCGCGTCATCTACAACACCTCGCGCGGGCCGGCCAAGGGCGGCATCCGCTTCGACATGAACGTGACGCTCGACGAGGTGAAGGCGCTCGCCGCCTGGATGACCTGGAAGTGCGCCGTGGTGAACCTGCCCTTCGGCGGCGCCAAGGGCGGCGTGATCTGCGATCCCGCCAGCATGTCCAACACCGAGATCGAGCGCCTCACCCGCCGCTACACCACCGGCATCATCGAGACCCTCGGGCCCGACTCCGACGTGCCGGCCCCCGACGTCAACACCAACGAGCGCGTGATGGCGTGGGTGATGGACACCTACTCCATGCACAAGCGCCACACCGTGACCGCCGTGGTCACCGGCAAGCCGGTGGCGATGGGCGGCTCGCTCGGGCGCCGCGAGGCCACGGGCCGCGGCTGCATGTTCGTCACCCGCGAGGCGCTCAAGAAGCTGGGGCGGTCGGCCCAGGGCACCCGCGTGGCGGTGCAGGGCTTCGGCAACGTCGGCTCCATCGCCGCGGAACTGATGGCCAAGCAGGGGATGACCATCGTGGCGGTGAGCGACAAGTCGGGCGGCATCTACAACCCGAAGGGGCTCGACCTGGCCGAGGTGCTCGCCCACGTGAAGGCCAACAAGGTCCTGCAGGGCTACAAGGGGGCCGAGGCCATCACCAACGAGGAGCTCCTCACCCTCGACTGCGACGTGCTGGTGCCGGCCGCGCTCGAGAACGTGATCACGGAGGAGAACGCCCCCCACATCAAGGCCCGGATCATCTGCGAGGGCGCCAACGGCCCCACCACCGCCGAGGCCGACAAGATCCTGAACGACAAGGGCATCTTCGTCATCCCCGACATCCTCGCCAATGCCGGCGGCGTCACCGTCAGCTACTTCGAGTGGGTCCAGGACCGCGGGGGCTATTTCTGGGACGAGGAGACCGTGAACCAGCGCCTCGAGCGCATCATGGTGAATTCCTTCGACGAAGTGACCGCGATGGCCGAGAAGCACAAGGTGGACAACCGCATCGGCGCGTACATGCTGTCCATCGACCGGGTGGCGGCGGTGCACCGCCTCCGCGGCATGTACGCCTAAGGCGGGCGGGCGCCGGCGTGCAGCTCTCGGTGCTCGCCGTCGGCAAGCTCCGCCCGGCGTATCGCGAGGCGGCGGATGAGTATCTCCGCCGCCTCGTGCGTTACCTGAAGGCCGACGAGCGCGAGGTGAAGGAGGCGGGGAAGGCGGGCAGTGACCTCGAGGCGCGTCGGCAGGAAGCGGCCCGGCTGCTGGAGAAGGTCCCGGGCGGTGCCTATCTCGTGGCCCTGGACCGGACGGGCTCCGCCTGGAGCAGCGAGCAGCTGGCCGACCGCCTGGGCCGGTGGGAACGGCTCGCCCGGCCCGTGACGGTGGTGATCGGTGGCTCCACGGGCCTCGATGCCGCCATCCTGGACCGGGTGGAGGAGCGCTGGAGCCTCGGACCCCTTACCCTTCCGCACGAATTGGCGCGGGTGGTGGCCCTGGAGCAGCTCTACCGGGCCTGCACCATCCGCCGCGGGGAGAAGTACCACAAGTAGGGCGGGGCGGGAACCGGATCGCCGCCCCGCGGCTTGGGAGGACGCAACCCGATGGCCGAGTGGTTCGAGGAGTGGTTCGGCGAGGAGTACCTGAACCTCTACCCGCACCGGAACGAAGTGGACGCGGGGCGGCTGGTGCGCCTGCTCGCGCAGGTGCTGCCCTGGCGCACCGGCTGGCGCGTGCTCGACGTGGCCTGCGGCGCCGGCCGGCACCTCGCCGCGCTGGAGCAGGCGGGGGCACGGCCCTTCGGCTTCGACCTCTCGCGGGCGCTGCTCCGCCGGGCGCGGCAGGGGACCCGGCGCCCCCTCGTGCGGGCGGACATGCGGGCGCTGCCGTTCCGTGGCGGCTCCATGGACCTGACGGTCAACCTCTTCACCAGCTTCGGCTACTTCGCCGAGGACGAGGAGCACACCGATGCGCTGGGCCAGATGCTGGCGACGGTGCGGCCCGGAGGGTGGTTCGTGATCGACTTCCTCAACGCCGAGCAGGTGCGCACCGCGCTGGTGCCGGAGGAAGCCCTGACGCTTGGCGACCAGCCGGTGCGGGTGCGCCGGGAGCTCACCCTCGACGGTCGTTTCGTGCGCAAGACCATCACCCTCGCCGACGGCCGTGCGTTCGAGGAGCGGGTCCGGCTCCTCGGGCCCCGCGAGCTCGAGGCCATGCTCGAGGCGCACGGCGCCTGCATCGCGCACCGCCTCGGCGATTACGACGGTGCCGCCCTCGGGGCCGGCCCGCGCACCATCCTCGCTGCCCAGGTCCCGGCGTGAACCTCCGCCTCGTCACCACCCCCCTGGCCACCCCGCTCGGCTGGCCCGCCCCGCGGCCGGGCGGGCTCGCGCCCGCGCTCCGTGACGCCTTCGTCCCGGTGCCGGGAAGCGCGGCAGCGCTGGCCCGGCTGGCCCTGCCCGGGGCGCTTGCGGTCACCACCGGGCAGCAGCCCGGCCTCTTCGGCGGCCCCCTCTACAGCCTCCACAAGGCGCTCTCGGCCGTGGTGCTGGCCCGCCAGCTCGAGGCCCGCTGGGCGCGGCCCGTGGTCCCCATCTTCTGGAGCGCCGGCGACGATCACGACTTCGCCGAGGCCAACCACGCCGCCTGGCTGACCGCCGAGGGGACGTTCTCCACGGTGGTGCTGCGGGAACGCGCCCCCGATGCCGTGCTGACGCCGCTCTATCGCGAGCCGCTCGGGCCCGAGATCCTCCCGCTGCTGGAGCGCCTCGCTGCCGAGGTGCCGACGGGGCCTGACGTGCTGGCGCAGCTGCGGCGCCACTATCGCCCCGAGGCCACCATGGGGGCGAGCTGTACCGGCTACCTGGCGGAGCTGCTGGCGCCGTTCGGCATGGTGGTGTTTGATGCCACGCGCCCGGCGGCCAAGCGGGCCCAGGCCCCGCTCCTGTGTGAGGCACTCCGTCAGGCCGCCGCGCTGGAAGCGCAGCTCGTGGCCCGGGCCGCCACGCTGCGCGCCGCCGGCGCGGATCCCGGCGTGCTCGTGGGCGACGGCGCCACGCTGGTGATGATCGAGGGGGAACGCGGCCGGGATCGCCTGGTGCGCCACGGCGACGGGTTCCGCACCCGGCGAAGCGGCGAGACCTTCTCGCTCGCCCAGCTGGCCGATGTGGCCCAGGCAGACGCGCGGCGGCTCTCGGCCAACGTCCTGCTTCGCCCCGTGGTGGAGAGCGCGCTGCTTCCCACGGTGGCCTACGTGGCGGGGCCCGGGGAGCTGCGCTACCTCCCGCTGGCCGAGCCCCTGTACGCGCCGCTCGGCGTGCACCGCCAGCGGCCGCTCCCGCGCTGGTCCGGCCTCGTGGTGGAGCCCCGGATCGACCGGACGCTGGGGAAGTTCGGGGCGTCCCTGACGGACCTGCTCCAGCCGGCGCCGTTCCTCGAGGATCGCGTCATCCGTGCGCAGATTCCGGCGGAGGCGCGTGAGGCGCTGGGCGGGCTGCAGGAGGCGGTGGCGCGGGAGTACGGCCGACTCGGGGTGGTGGCCGGTGAGGTCGATCCCACGCTGGTCCGCACCCTCGAGAACCTGGCCCGTCAGGCCCAGCTCGGCGCCGAGAAGGCGGAGGCCCGCCTGGTGAAGCACCTGCGCCTCCGCGAGGCGGTCGAGACCGCCCAGATCGCGCGGGCCCGGGAGGGTGTGCTGCCCGGCGGGAAGCCGCAGGAGCGGATCCTGAGCGTGGCGCCCTGGCTCGGCCGCCATGGCCCCGAGCTCCTGGACGAGCTCCTCGCCGTCATCGGCGACTGGTACCGCACCGGCCTTGAAGCGCTGCCCCTTTCCCCCTAGACTCGACGCATGGCATTCCTCGGCCTCGTCCTCCTCGTGGCGCTCATGATCCCGATCATCGGGATCGTGCTCGATTCGCCGGTGGGTCGGGCCCTCGGCCGGCGGCTCGAGGGTCCGGTGGAGCAGGTGCCGGCGGGCCTCGCGGAGCTCACCAAGCTCGTCGAGGTCCTGGAGGCCGGAACTCGAGGAGACGCAGCGCGCCGTGAAGGCCGTGGAAGAGGAGAACCAGTTCCTCCAGCGCCTCCTCGAGGATCAGTCCGGCCGCACGCTCCCGCCTCCCAAGATCCCGTAGCCGCGGCCCGCCCCCGCCGTGGCCGAGGCCGCACCCGCTTCCCCCCGTCCCCAGCGCTCGCACGCCACGCTCGTGGCGGCGGGCATCCTGCTCAGCCGGCTTTTCGGGCTGGTCCGCCAGCGCGCCCTGGCCCATTTCCTGGGCCTCGGCGACGGCAGCGACGCCTTCAACGCCGCCTTCCGCATCCCCAACCTGCTGCAGAACCTCCTGGGGGAGGGCGTCCTCTCGGCATCGTTCATCCCGGTGTATGCGCGCCTGCGCGCCGAGGGGAAGGACGCCGAGGCGGAGCGCGTGGCGGGCGCGGTGCTCGGGCTCGTGATGCTGCTGACGGCGCTCATCGTGCTGGCCGGCGTGGCGCTGGCCGGTCCACTGACCGGCGTCATCGCCCCCGGCTGGAGCGGCCCCAAGCGCGAACTCACGGTGACACTGGTCCGGCTGCTCTTCCCGGGCGCCGGCCTCTTCGTGGCCTCGGCCTGGTGCCTCGGGGTGCTCAACAGCCACCGGCGCTTCCTGCTTTCCTACGCCGCGCCGGTGCTCTGGAACCTGGCCATCATCGTGAGCCTGTGGCTGGCGGCGGCCGGCCGCACCGAGGCGGGCGTCGCCACCGTGGCGGCGATCGGCTCGGTGATCGGGGCCGCCCTCCAGTTCCTGGTGCAGGTGCCCACGGTGCTCCGGCTGGTGCCGCACCTGCGTCCCAGTCTCGAGACCGGCCACGGCTCGGTCCGGGTCGTGCTCACCAACTTCGTGCCGGTGTTCGTGGGGCGGGGCGTGGTACAGCTCAGTGCATTCGTGGACACCATCATCGCCAGCCTGCTCGGCACCGGCGCGGTGGCTGGCCTCAACACGGCGCAGGTGCTCTACACGCTGCCGGTGAGCCTGTTCGGGATGTCGGTCTCGGCCGCGGAGCTGCCGGCCATGTCGAGCGCCACCGGCAGCGAGGCGGAGGTGGCTGCGGCGCTGCGGAGCCGGCTCGAAGCCGGGCTGCGACGGATTGCCTACTTCGTGGTGCCGTCGGCCGCCGCGTTCCTCGGGTTCGGCGCGGTGCTCGCGGCCGCGCTCTTCCAGACCGGCCGCTTCTCCGCGGAGGACAGCCGATACGTGTGGGCGATCCTCGCCGGCAGCGCCGTCGGCCTCCTCGCTGCCACCATGGGCCGCCTCTACAGCTCGGCCTACTATGCCCTCCGGGACACCCGCACCCCACTGCGGATTGCCGTGATCCGCGTGCTGCTCACCACGGTGCTCGGCTATCTCGCTGCCGTGCCCTTGCCGCCGCTGCTGGGCCTGGAACTGCGGTGGGGTGCTGCCGGTCTCACCGCCTCGGCCGGGATCGCGGGGTGGGTCGAGTTCTACCTGCTGCAGCGCGGGCTCACCGCGCGCATCGGCCGCACCGGGCTGCGGGGCGGGGAAGTGGCGCGCCTCTGGGCACCGGCACTGGCGGGCGCCCTCGCGGGGTACGCCATCCAGTCCCGGCTCCCTGCGGTGCATCCGGTCCTCCGGGCCCTGGCGGTGGTGACCCCGTTCGCGGTCATCTACCTGGGCGGGACTCTCCTCCTCGGCGTGCCCGAGGCCCGGGCGCTCGTGGCCCGCCTCCGCCGCTGACGGCGCGCGCCCCGCTATCTTTGCCGCGATGGCCGAGATCCCCGACGCGCTGCAGCGCAAGCTGGACACGCTCCCCGACGCCCCCGGGGTCTACCTCTGGAAGGATGCCGAGGGGAACGTGCTGTACGTGGGGAAGGCCAAGCGCCTCAAGCCCCGGGTGCGCAGCTACTTCCTGGACGACCATGCGGCCAGCCCCCGGCACCAGTTCCTGCTGCGCCAGATCGCCGACGTCGAGACCATCGTGGTGCAGAACGAGGCGCAGTCCCTGCTCCTCGAGAACAACCTCATCAAGGAGTACCTCCCCCGCTTCAACGTCCGCCTCAAGGACGACAAGAGCTATCCGTCCATCGCCGTCACCATGGCGGAGCCCTTCCCCCGGGTGCTCGTCACCCGCCGGCGCGACATCCCCGGGGCCCGCTACTTCGGTCCGTACACCGATGTGGCGCTGCTCCGGAAGACGCTGGCCGTGGTCCGCCGCCTCTACACGGTGCGGAGCTGCCACGACGACCTGCCCACCGAGCGGCGCGCGCGCCCCTGCCTGGACTACTTCATCCATCGCTGCCAGGCGCCCTGCGTGGGCTGGCAGGAGATGGTCGCCTACCGGGCCATGATCCAGGACGTCCTCGACTTCCTCGAGGGCCGGACCACCGACGTCCGCGCCCGCGTGCGCGATGCCATGCTCGCCGCCAGCGAGCGCCAGGACTTCGAGCGCGCCGGCCAGTACCGCGACCAGCTCAAGTGGCTGGAGCAGGTGGAGAAGCCGGACACCGTCGAGATCATCGGGGCGGGCGACGCGGACGTGGTGGGCTACGCGCGCGACGGCGACGACGCGGTCGGCGTCTTCCTGCGCGTGCGCGAGGGCCGGGTGGTGGCCCGCGAGCACAGCTTCCTCGAGAACCTGGGCGAGGACCCGGACGACCAGATCCTCAACTTCCTGCTCGTCCGCTCCTACGTGCCCAGGACCGGCCGGGTCCGCCGGCTCGTCCTCCCGTTTCCCCCGGCGGACATGGAGCTGCTGCAGGAACTCCTCCCTGAGACGGACTGGCACGTGCCCCAGCGCGGCACCGCCCGGCGCTGGCTCGACCTCGCCGACCAGAACGCGCAGCACCTCATGGAGAGCCTCCGCATCGAGACCTTCGAGACCGACGAGCGCGCCGGGGATCCCGTCTACGCCCTCGGCCGCGACCTCGGCCTCGCCAGCGTGCCGCGGAGCATGATCTGCATCGACATTTCCACCAACCAGGGCCGCGACACCGTGGGCTCACTGGTCTGGTTCGAGGCCGGCCGCCCCAAGAAGAGCGAGTATCGCAAGTTCAAGATCCAGGGGATCGGCCAGCAGGACGATTTCGCCGCCATCCACGAGGTGGTGACCCGCTACTTCACGCGCCGGACCCAGGAGGGGGCCCCGCTCCCGGATCTCGTGGTGATCGACGGCGGCAAGGGCCAGCTCTCCTCCGCCAAGGACGCGCTCGATCAGCTGGGCCTCGGCGCCATGCCCCTGGTGAGCCTCGCCAAGAAGGAGGAGGAGGTCTTCTTCCCCGACCGCCCCGAGAGCCTCCGGCTCTCGCGGCGCAGTCCGGCGCTCCGGCTGTTGCAGCGGATCCGCGACGAGACCCACCGCTTCGGCGTGGCCTACAACCGGAAGCGCCGCACCGAGCGCACCATCACCTCCGCGCTGCTCGACATCCCCGGCGTCGGGCCCTCGCGGCGGCGGGCGCTGCTCGAGCGCTTCGGCAGCCTGGCGGGGGTCCGGTCGGCCACGGCGGCCGAGATCGCCACGCTGCCCGGGTTCTCCACCACGCTCGCGGAGCGCGTGCTGGCGGCGCTCGCCAACGGAAGCTGACGGGGCGGGGCGCTCGTCAGCGCCCCGTCCGGCGGCTACTTTCCTCGCCCATGTCCCGTGCCTTCGTCAAGGAAGACCCCGAGGAGCCGCCGGCGCGCTACGACCTCCCGCCGCGCGACGACCCGGCCTTTCCCGAGGCGGCCGCCTGGGCTCTCCTCGAGGGGGCCAACCGCGGCGATTCGCTCGGCGCTGAAGCGGCGACCGGCCACCGCTGGGGCGATCCGGCCCTCCACCCCTCGGTGGAGCGGATCCTCGCGCACGCGCGCCAGAAGGGCGATGACCGCCTCGAGGAACTCGCCGAGCGCTTCCTCGGCCGCGCCTGACGGCGCCCACCCCGCACCCCATCGCACCCGTGCTCGACTGGCAGCTCGACTGTTCCGGCTGTGGCATCACCCGCGGCCCCGAGGGACTTCCGACCGTCTGCGAGGCCTGCGGCCAGCCCTGGCTGGTGCGCTATCCCAACCGCCCGGCGCCGAGCGTGGCGGCGCGGGCGGAGGTCCGGCGCGGCCACGGCATGTGGCGCTACCGCCCCTTCCTGCCGCTGGCGGCCGGGGAGACTCCGGTCACCCTCGGCGAAGGAGACACGCCGCTCCTCGACGCGCCCCGCACCGGGAAACGCCTGGGGCAGCCCGATCTCTGGATCAAGGATGAGGGCGCCAACCCGACCGGCTCCTTCAAGTCGCGGGGCCTGAGCGCGGCCATCACCCGCGCGGTCCGCGCCGGGGTCACCAGCTTCACGCTCCCGACTGCGGGGAACGCCGGTGTCGCGGCGGCCGCCTACGCGGCGCGTGCGGGCGTCTCGGTGCGGGTTTACGCGCCACGGACCACTCCCCGCACCATCCTGTCACAGATCGTCCTGTATGGCGGTGACCTGCACCTGCTCGACGGGCATATCGGCGACTGCGGCAAGGCGAGCCGCGCCTACGCCGCCGAGTCGGGCGCCATGGATCTCTCCACGCTGCGCGAGCCGTATCGCATCGAGGGCAAGAAGACCCTGGGGCTCGAGCTGGCCATGCAGTTCAACTGGACCTTCCCGCAGGCCATCATCTACCCGACGGGTGGCGGCACCGGCCTCATCGGCATGTGGAAGGCGTTCCAGGAACTGCGGGAGGCCGGGTGGGTGACCGACCCGCTGCCGCGCATGTACTCGGTGCAGTCCACCGGCTGCGCGCCCATCATCCGCGCCTTCGAGGCCGGGGCCGATCGCGCCAGCGCGTGGGAGGAGCCCTGGACCATCGCCAGCGGACTGCGCGTCCCCGGGCCGCTCGGTGACCGCCTGATCCTGCGGGCGCTCCGGGAGAGCGGGGGCAGCGCCGTCGCCGTGGCGGACGAGGTCCTGGCCGAGGAAGCCCGGCAGGGCACCCGGGAGACGGGCATCGACCTGTCCCCGGAAGGGGGCGCCGCGCTCGCGGCCGTCTCGGTGCTCCGTGCGCGCGGGGAGCTCCGACCCGAGGACCGGGTGCTGGTCTTCAACACCGGCTCAGGCTGGCTCTACCGGGAGCCCGCCGATTTGCTCCCCGGCTGAACCCCGGGCGATATTTCACGGCTATGATGCCCGGCCGTCTTGCCATCCTGGATCCCGCTGCGGGGCTGAGCGGCGACATGCTGCTGGGCGCCCTCCTCGATGCGGGGCTCCCGGTCGACTGGCTGCAGTCGCTGCCTGCCCGGCTGGGCTTCGCGGACGTTGAGATCGCCGTGCACCGCGTCCTGCGCTGTGGCGTCTCGGCCACCAAGGTGGAAGTGCGGCTGCCCTCGGGCGCCACGGAGGGGCCGAGCCCCGCCTACGGCGGGGAGGTGGCAGGACACGCCCATGATCACGCGCACCATCACCCCCATGATGCGCACCCCCACGAGCCGCAGGGGCATCACCACCACGGCCCCGGCGGCCACCGGCATCTCGCCGACCTGCTCGCCATCGTGGAACGTGCGGAGGTCACCGCGACGGTGAAGGCGCGGGCGGCCCACGCCTTCCGGCTCCTCTGCGAGGCGGAGGGCCGGGTGCACGGCGTGGCCCCGGAATCCGTCGCCTTGCATGAGGTGGGCGCCGTCGATGCCCTGGTGGACATCGTGGGGGTGCTCGAAGGGTTCGAGCGGCTCGGCGTGGCCCGGGTGGCCACCCGGCCGGTCACGCTCGGCACGGGGTGGGTGCGCGCGGCGCATGGGGTGATGGCGGTGCCGGCGCCGGTGGTCACGCAGCTGCTGGCCGGCGTGGAGATCGGCCCCAACGGGCCCGTCACCGGTGAGGCGACCACGCCGACCGGCGCGGTTCTTCTCCGCGCCCTCGAGGCGGGACCGCCCCCGGCGCGGTGGCGCATGCTGGCCACCGGCTGGGGTGCCGGCACCCGGGACCCGCACGACTACCCGAATGCGCTCCGCCTGCTCGTCGCCGAGGAGGCGGCCGAAGCGGGCCAGGTCATCACCGTGGCGGCCGACCTCGACGACCTGAGTCCGGAATACATGGACCCGCTGCGCGAGGCGCTCGTGGCCGCCGGCGGGCTCGACGTCCAGGTTTGGGCCACCCAGATGAAGAAAGGCCGGCCCGGATTCCGGGTCGAGGTGATCTGCGACACCGGCGCCGTGTCAGCTGTGACCGAGGCATTCTTCCTGCACAGTACCACCGCGGGCGTCCGGCGCAGTGTCGCCGAGCGCGTCACGCTGCCCCGGCGGCAGATCGAGGTGGAGGCGCCGGACGGCTCGGCGGTGCGGGTGAAGGTGCTGGACACCCCGGCCGGACCGCGGGTGAAGGCGGAGTTCGAGGACGTACGGCGGGCAGCCAGTGCACTCGGCCGGCCCGCGCTCGAGATGGCGCGCGAGATCGAAGCGCGCGCACAGGCTCAGGTGGCCGGCACGGCCCCCGGGCGATCACGCTCACTTTAGGAGCAGGGATGACCAAGTTGGCTTTCGTCGGCGTGGCGCTGGTGGCACTCGCCGCCCCGCTCGCTGCCCAGACGGACGGCGTGTCCTCGCGCGTCATCGGCGGCATCACGGAGAAGAAGGTCACCGAGCCCGCCTGCAAGCTCGATGGCGGGCACTTCCTGGTCCGCAGCGGGAAGACCTACCTGAACTCGGCCCTGGCGGCCACCGAGCCGGCCAACCGCGCACGCCTCGTCAACGACGGCATCCGCGTCATCACGGAGGCCATCACCCAGAACGGCCAGGAGAAGTCCCCCGGCGCCTGGTACTGGCTCGGCCGCCTGCACATGCAGCATGGCGATATCGTGGGCATGGACACCGCCTACACCCGGGCGCTTGCGCTCGCGCCGGGGTGCCAGAAGGACATCGACGACCAGCGCTTCCGGGTCTGGGCCACGCTGTTCACCGCCGGCAACACCTTCAAGTCGGGGAACCAGCCGGACTCGGCCCTCGTCATGTTCCGCGCGGCCAACCGCCTGAGCCAGAAGGAGCCCAACGCCTTCTACGGCATGGGCGTCATCTTCAGCCAGCAGCAGCAGACCGACAGCGCGCTGTATTACTTCGGGAAGGCCGCCGCCACCTCGCCCACGGACAGCAACCAGGTCAAGACCCGCAATCAGGCGCTCTTCAATTCGGGCGTGCTCCAGCTGCAGGCCGGCAAGGCGCAGGACGCCGTGGCCACCTTCCGCAAGTATGTGGCGCTCGAGCCTGCCGACATCGACGCCAAGAAGGGCCTGGCCAGCGCCTACCGCGCGGCGGGGATGGCCGACAGCGCCTCGGCGGTCGAGGCGGCCCTGGTCAACGCCACGCCCGGCGCCGGCGCCACCGGTGAGGTCAGCGCCGACGACCTCTTCGACATCGCCGTGAAGCAGTTCAACGACAAGCACTACGCCGACGCCGCCGCCACCTTCGGGCGGGTGCTGGCGCAGGACCCCAATAACCGGGACGCGCTCTACAACCAGGCCAACGCCTACCTGGCGCTGCAGGACGGCGCCAACCTGGTGACCGCCGCGCAGAAGCTGCTCGTCCTCGAGCCGCTCAACGAGAACGACTATTCGCTGCTCATCCAGGGACAGAAGTGGGTGGGCAACACGGACGGCGTCTTCCAGGCCGTCGTGGCCCGTGAGGCCCTCACCACCAAGGTGAAGATCGACGAGTTCAAGCGGGGCGCCCAGGGGGTCACCCTGACGGCCACCGCCACGGGGCGCGAGGCGCGCGACGAGAACAACAAGGTCATCGCTCCCAAGGCGCTGACCCTCGCGGTGGAGTTCCTCGATCAGGCCGGCAACGTCGTCACCACGCAGGAAGCCGCCGTGAAGCCGCTCGCGGTCGGCGAGGCGCAGCAACTCACGGTCACCGGCAGCGGCCAGGGCATCCGCAACTGGCGCTACAAGGTCAAGTAAGGGCGGACCCAATCTGTGCGGGGCGCGGCGTCCGTTCCGGGCGCCGCGCTTCGGCATTGACAACCCAAGTCGGCCCGGGCCAGATTTGGCCCTCGCTGCGGGCGTAATTCAGTTGGTAGAATGCCAGCTTCCCAAGCTGGACGTCGCCGGTTCGAGTCCGGTCGCCCGCTCTCCAAGTCCTCTGGCTGTCCCCCGGCGCCTGAATCCGCGGATTCAGGCGCTCGCTACTTGCTCCGGGCGGGCCGCAGCCGCAGCCGAGCTGCCTCCCGCCGGACCGAACTCACGCCGGCACACCCACTCGAAATCGGCACGACAGGCTCCGACGGGTGTCTCGACGTAAGTCATTGTGGTATAGGGCTTTGGTGATTCGCCGTTGGTACGGTTGTGACGGCGCTCACATGGTCCGGGAGTTGCACCTGAGGGTGGGCGATGTTCAGCCAGCATCGTCCGCGATCTTCAACGCTTCAACCTTCGATTCAGGAGCATTCGAACCCATGAAGAGCATGACCCGCTCGCTGCTGCTGGTGGCCCTCGCGACCGCTTTCGGGACCGCGACCGCCGAGGCCCAGGCCGTGCCCCAGGGCGCGACGCCGGCCATGGTGGAGCGCGGCAAGGAGATCTTCACCAAGCAGGGGCTCTGCTACGCCTGCCACGGGCAGGAGGGCAAGGGTCTCGTCGGGCCGAACCTGACCGACGCCACCTGGATCCACGGGAAGGGCAGCTGGGAGGAGATCATCGGGATCGTCAACAACGGCATCCCGAAGGAGCAGGCCAAGGGCGGGATTCCCATGCCCGCCAAGGGCGGCTCCAGCATCTCCGATGACGACGTGAAGGCCGTGGCGGCCTACGTTTACAGCCTGAGCCACAAGTAACCTGCTCCCGCCGGGAGGCGGATCGGGCCCCCAAGCCCGGTCTGCCGTCCCGGCCCTGCCGCCCGGGCCGGCCCAGTCGTGGCAGGATGCCGAACACGACCCCTCCGGCGCCCGTGGCCGTTGCCCATCAGCTCCTCTCTAAGTTCTTGTTCGACAATGCCTTAGGCGAATCCGCCGTCTCTGGCATATGCATTGCCATCCAAATCGTCGAGTCGGCCAGTGGCCAGGTCGTCGTTCCACGCTTCCGTGGGAGTGGCTATGTCCAACAAGGGCTTTACCCTGATCGAGTTGCTCATCGTCGTGGTGATCATTGGGATCCTGGCGGCCATCGCCATTCCCAAGTTCTCCAACACCAAGGAGAAATCGATCCTCGCCTCGATGAAGACCGACCTGCGGAATCTGGTGACCTCGCAGGAAGGCTTCTACTTCGACAACACCGACTACGCCGGTTCCGTCAACACCACGGGGCAGGTGAACGGCGTCGGCGGGGCGGGCCAGATCCAGTTCAGTCCCTCGACGGGGAACGTGCTCACCCTGACCTACATCAGCGCCACGGGCTACAAGGCCACGATCACCAACCCGTCGATCATCGGGACCATCCAGACCTGTGGGGTGTTCGTTGGCCCGGCGGCCAATTCCCCCAATGCGGCCGTCACCCTGGAGGGTTCGCCCGCCTGCTGGTGAGGCGGCCTGGGCAGGCTGGCGGCACGACGAGCCGGGGTCCCAACGGACCCCGGCTCGTTTGGTCTTCGGGGGGCGCCAGCCTACATTCCCGCCCATGCTGAAGGTCACTGCCGTCGCCGAGGAGTCCCTGGGGGCCGAACTGGGCCTCCGGCCCGGTACGGAACTCCTCACCGTCAACGGCCGGGAGGTCGAGGACTTCCTGGACTGGGAGTTCCTGACCGCCGACGACCACTTCCTGCTCCACGTCCGCCACCCGGACGGTGAGGAGGTGGAGTACGACGTGGAGCGGCCCGAGGACCTCGGCATGGGCGTCAGCGTCGAGCCGCCGAGGATCCGCCGCTGCGCCAACCGGTGCGACTTCTGTTTCGTCGACGGGCTGCCGGAAGGCCTCCGGGAGACGCTCTACATCCGGGACGACGACTATCGTCTCTCCTTCAAGTACGGCAATTTCGCCACGCTCACCAACCTGAAGCCCTGGGACGTCGAGCGGATCATCGCCTACCGACTCTCGCCGCTCTACGTCTCCGTGCACGCCACCGACCCGGTGGCCCGGCGCTGGCTCCTGCGGAATCCCCTGGCCCCCGACATCCGGGAGCAGCTGCGGCTGCTGGCGGGGCACGGGATCGTGTTCCATACCCAGGTGGTCATGTCCCCGGGGGTGAACGATGGGGAGGTGCTCGAGCAGACGCTGGGCGACCTCTGGGCCTTCGGCCCTGCGGTGCTCAACGTCTCCGTGGTGCCCGTCGGGCTCACGGAGTTCAGCAAGCACCACCTGGTGCGCGAGCCGACGCAGGCCGAATGCCGGCGCGCCATCGGCCAGATCGAGCGCTGGGCGGGGCGGGCCCGGGCGGAGCGTGGCACGACCTGGGCCTTCGGCGCGGATGAACTCTACTTGCGCGCGGACCTGCCGCTCCCCCCGGCCGAGCATTACGACGGATTCGAGCAGGTGGAGAACGGCGTGGGCTCGGTGCGGTTCCTCCAGCAGCGGATCGCCGAGGAGCAGGACCAGCTCGCCGACTGGCGCGGCCGCCGGATCGCCGTGCTCACCGGCACCTCGATGGCGCCCCTCATGCCCCAGGTCCTCGAGCGGCTGGCGCAGGCGACCGGCGCCGATTTCGAGTTGATTCCCGTGACCAACTCGCTGTTCGGCGCCAGCGTGACCTGCGCAGGCCTGCTCCCCGGCCGCGCCTTCGAGGCCGCGCTCCGTGAGCGGCGCGACCTCGACCTGGCGCTCATCCCGGGCGAGTCTCTGAACGACGACCGGCTGTTCATGGACAGCCTTCCCTTCGCGGAGCTCGAGACGGCGGTGCCGATGCCGGTGCGCCCCTCGTACTGCTTCACCGACGTCCTCGATACCCCCCTGGTGCCGTGAGCAAGCCTACTGTTGCCATCGTGGGACGCCCGAACGTCGGGAAGTCCACGCTCTTCAACCGCATCCTCGGCGGCCGCGACGCGATCGTCTCCGACCAGGCCGGCACCACCCGGGACCGCCATTTCGGGGACGCCGAGTGGGCGGGCCGGTTCTTCTGGCTCGTGGACACCGGGGGGCTGGTCCCCGGGTCCAGCGACTCGATGGACGTCGCCGTGCGGGAACAGGTGGAGCTCGCGGTGGAGCAGGCCGACCTCCTGGTCTTCGTGGTGGACGGGAAGGAAGGCCTCAATCCGGTGGACCGGGAGATCGCCGCCCAGCTCCGGAAAGTCCGTCGCCCGGTCATCCTGGTGGTCAACAAGCTCGACAACTTCCCGGCGACCACCGCCCAGTTCGACTTCTATGAGCTGGGCCTCGGCGAGCCGCAGCCCCTCTCCGCCTCGGTCGGCAAGGCGAGCGGCGACCTGCTCGACCGGATTGTGGAAAAGTTGCCTGCGGAGGAACCGGGCGAGGGGGAGGAGGCGGTCCAGGTAGCGGTGGTCGGGCGCCCCAACGCGGGGAAGTCCTCCCTCATCAATCGGCTCCTCGGGGAACAGCGCCTGGTGGTGTCCGCCGAGCCGGGGACCACCCGGGATGCCATCGACACCCCCTTGCGGTATCACGGCAAGACGCTCAACTTCATTGATACAGCGGGGTTACGGCGCCGGGCTAAAGTAGAAGATGACATCGAGTTCTACTCCACCCTCCGGACCCGCCGCGCCATCGAGCGTGCCGACGTCTGCGTGCTGGTAGTGGATGCGGCGAATGGGCTCCATGCGCAGGACCTGCGCATTGCGACGGAGGCGTGGGATGCCGGCGCCGCGCTGATCATCGCAGTGAACAAGTGGGACCTGATCGACGAGAAGGACCCGAACACGGCGAAGCGCGGGCAGGACCTGCTGGTCGAGAAGGCGCCGTTCCTGCGGTACGTGCCCTTCGTCTACATCTCGGCCCTCTCGGGGCAGCGCGTGACCCGGCTGCCTGACATGATCCTCGAGGCGGCGGCTGAGCGCGAGAAGCGCGTGGCCACGAGCGAGGTGAACCGGGTGCTGCAGGCGCTGCTCGAGCGCAACGCACCGCCGCAGGCACCAGGCGAGGAAGTGAAGCTGCTGTACGCGTCGCAGGTCGGCACCCGGCCGCCGACCATCGCCATCGTGAGCAACCGGCCGGAGGACGTGCCGGAGTAGTACCAGCGGTACCTGCACCACGGCTTCCGGGAAGCCTTCGGGTTCCTCGGGGCGCCGCTCCGGCTCAAGTTCTCGAGCCGCGGAGCGGGCAAGCACGACCGCCGCGACGACGGGCGTCGGGTGCGGGAGTAAGCCGGTCCCGGAGGTTCCGGTGCCGGCCCGCGGGTCCAGGCCGAGCACCCTCCACCACGGGACCGACCGCATGCCCCTGACGCGCCCGCGCTGCTCCAGCCGCCCCGCCCGGGGTCCGTCGTGAGCATCGCGCTCTGGCTCGTCCTGTCCTACCTCGTCGGCTCCTTCCCGACCAGCTATCTCGCGGGACGGCTCTTCCGGGGCATCGACCTGCGGGAGCACGGCAGCCGGAACCTCGGTGCCACGAACGTCTACCGCACCATGGGCTGGCGCTTCGCCGTCCCCGTGGGCCTGGTGGACGTGGCGAAGGGGGCGCTGCCGGTGCTGCTCCTCGGCCCGCAGCAGCCGGAGGTCGTGGGCTTCGGGACCTTCTGCGGCGTCGCCGCCATCGTGGGGCACACGCTCTCGCCCTTCGTCGGGTTCAAGGGCGGCAAGGGCGTGGCCACGGCGGCGGGGATGTTCCTGGCGCTGGCGCCGGCCGCGGTGGGGATCGCCGTGGCCGCATGGGGCCTGCTGCTGTGGCTCACCGGCTACGTCTCGCTCGGGTCCATCGTCGCGGCGGTGGTGCTGCCGGTGGCGGACTACCTGCTGTACCCGGCACGCCGGACGGTGCTCGGGCTCGGGCTCGACCTGCTGATCGCCGGGTTCATCATCTGGAAGCACCGCGCCAACGTCCAGCGGCTGCTCGCGGGCACGGAGAACCGCTTCGGCCGGCGCGCGGCCGGCTCCGCGCCCCGCGCGTGACCACCGTCGCGGTGCTCGGGGCGGGGAGCTGGGGGACCACCCTGGCGGACCTGCTGGCGCGGAAGGGGCACGCGGTGCGCCTCTGGGCGCACGAGCCGGAGGTGGTCGAGGCCATCACGGCGCGGCGCGAGAACCCGATCTTCCTCCCCGGCTGCGCGCTGGCCGAGGGGATCAGCGCCACCGGCGACGCCGCGGGCGCCGTGCGCGGGGCCGCGGTGGTGGTGACGGTGGCGCCGAGTCACGTGCTGCGCCGGGTGGTGGCCGGCGCGCGCGAGGCCATGGCGCCCGGGGCGCTGGTGGTGAGTGCCACCAAGGGCATCGAGGACGGGTCGCTGGCACTGATGTCGCAGGTGCTGGAGGAGTCGCTGCCGGGGCGTCCGGTGACGGCGCTGTCGGGCCCGAGCTTCGCGCTCGAGGTGTTCCAGCAGCAGCCCACGGCGGTGGTGGCGGCGGCGCGGGACCTGGCGACGGCGGAGCAGGTGCAGCAGGTCTTCTCGACGCCGAGGTTCCGGGTGTACTCGCACACCGACGTCGTGGGCGTGGAGCTGGCGGGGGCGCTCAAGAACGTGATCGCGATCGCCGCGGGCATCCTCGAGGGCCTGGGGCTCGGCAACAACCCGCGGGCGGCGCTCATCACCCGCGGCCTGGCGGAGATGACGCGGCTCGGCGTGGCGCTCGGCGCGGACCCGCTGACCTTCGCGGGCCTGGCGGGGATGGGCGACCTCATCCTCACCACCACCGGCGCGCTGAGCCGCAACCGGGCCCTCGGCGTGGCGCTGGCCGGCGGCCAGACGCTGGCCCAGTGGACCGCGACGCACCGCACGGTGGCGGAGGGCGCCAACACGGCGCATGCGGCGCTGGCGCTCGCGGCCCGGGTCGGGGTGGAGCTCCCGATCTGCGCGCAGGTGGCCGCCATCCTGCACGACGGCAAGCCGGCTCGGCAGGCGGTGGCGGACCTGATGGAACGGACCCTCAAGGCGGAGCAGTGGCGGTGACCATGGCGCGGCCGGTACAGGAGTTCTTCTCGATCGGGGAGGTATGCGCCCTCACCGACCTGAAGCCGCACGTCCTCCGGTACTGGGAGAGCCAGTTCCGCTTCCTGAACCCGGCCAAGAACCGGTCGGGCAACCGCGTGTACAAGAGCCGCGAGGTCGAGCTCATCATGCTCGTCAAGCACCTCCTGTACACCGAGAAGTTCACCATCGAGGGCGCCCGGCAGCGCATCGAGCACTACCGGCGCACCGGCGAGCTCCGCAGCGCCGCCCGCAGCGCCATCGAGCGGGAGACGCTGCGCGAGCTGCGCGAGTCCGTCGAGGAGGTCATCATGATCCTCGACGGCAAGGTGCCGCCCCCCCGGCCCGAGCCGCCCACCGAGTGAGGCACCCCGGCCCGCCGGCCCCCGGCCGGGGTTAGCTTTGTCCCCCATGCACATCCTCGTCACCAACGACGACGGGATCCTGTCGCCCGGCCTGGCGCTGCTGGCGGAGTGCTGCCAGGCGGTGGGGCAGGTGACCCTCGTGGCGCCCGACCGCGAGCAGAGCGGCACCTCCCACAGCCTCACCATGCACCGGCCGTTGCGGCCGGCGCGCCGCCCCGACGGCAGCTTCCAGGTGGACGGTACGCCCACCGACTGCGTGCTCCTGGCCCTCGGCGCGCTCATGCCCGAGCGGCCCCGGTTCGTCTTCAGCGGCGTCAACCACGGCCCCAACATGGGCGAGGACGTGCTTTACTCGGGCACCGTCGCCGCGGCCATGGAGGGCGTTACCCTCGGGGTGCCGAGCGTGGCCATCTCCTTCGCCGGACCGGGCAGCGACCTCGAGGGGATCCTCAGCTACAAGGCGCTCCTCACCCGCCTGGTGCAGCGGATCGTGGCGGTGCCGGACTTCCCGCCCAAGATGATCCTCAACGTGAACCTCCCCGCCTGCGGCGCCGCCGGCGTGAAGGGCATCAAGGTCACCGCCCTCGGCAGCCGCTACTTCAGCGAGTCGCTGACCCGCATGCGGGACCCCTGGGGGCGAGAGATCTTCTGGATCGGCGGGGGTTCGGTGCACTGGACCGGCGGCGCCGAGTCCGACCACCACGCCGTGGCCGATGGCTACATCGCGGTGACGCCGCTCCACATGGACCTCACCAGTTACCAGCTCCTCCAGACGGTCCAGGGATGGGCGCTCGCGGACTAGCCGACAGCTATGGCGGGTACCGGACGCAGCTCGTCAACGAGCTGCAGGCCAAGGGCATCCGCGACCTCGCGGTGCTCAAGGCCGTGGCGCACGTGCCACGGCACCTGTTCGTGCCGGAGAGCGTGCGGCACCGGGCCTACCAGGATGCCGCCCTCCCGATCGGGGCGGGGCAGACCATCTCCCAGCCATGGGTCCAGGCCCGGTCGCTCGAACTGGCCCGGCTCACGGGGCGGGAACGGGTGCTCGAGGTCGGCACCGGCTCCGGCTACCAGACCGCCCTGCTGGCGGAGTGCGCGGACCAGGTCTTCTCGGTGGAGCGGATCCCGGCGCTGTCGCAGGCGGCGCGGAACGTGCTCCAGCAACTGGGCTACCGGAACCTGAGCCTCATGACGGGGGACGGGACCCTGGGGTGGCGCCCGTATGCGCCGTACGACGCGATCATCGTGGCGGCCGCGAGCCCCGAGATCCCCAAGCCGCTGGTGGAGCAGCTGAGCCCCGGCGGCCGCCTCATCCTCCCGCTGGGCACCCGGGACAGCCAGACCATGGTGCTCGTGACTCGTGACCCCAACGGCGACGGCACCCGCGTGGAACCGGTGAGCGACGTGCGGTTCGTCCCGCTCATCGGCCAGTTCGGGTTCGCCGGCGGCGCTTCTTCCTGAAAGGCCGGCATGGAGCTGCTCAAGGACTTCATCGATCTCTTCCTGCACCTCGACAAGCACCTGAACGAACTCATTGGCCAGTACGGGACGTGGACCTACGCGATCCTCTGGCTCATCGTGTTCTGCGAGACGGGGCTGGTGGTCACGCCCTTCCTGCCGGGGGACTCGCTCCTGTTCGCGGCGGGGACCTTCGCCGGGATGGGGACACTGAATCCCTGGCTGCTGTTCGTGCTCCTCACCGTGGCGGCCATCCTGGGTGACACGGTGAACTACTGGATCGGGAAGAAGATCGGGCCGCGGGCGTTCACCGGCACCGTGCCGTTCCTCAACCAGGCGCACCTGCGGAAGACCGAGGCCTTCTACGAGAAGCACGGCGCGATCACCATCATCGTCGCCCGGTTCGTGCCGATCGTGCGGACCTTCGCGCCCTTCGTCGCCGGGGTGGGGTCCATGAACTACGGCCGGTTCCTGGCCTACAACGTGGCTGGCGGGGTGCTCTGGGTCGGGCTGTTCATCTTCGGCGGATACCTCTTCGGCAACATCCCGGTGGTCCGGCAGAACTTCGGCCTGGTGGTCATCGCCATCATCGTGGTTTCGGTGATGCCGGTGGTCATCGAGTGGGTGCGGGCCCGACGCGAGGGGGCAGGGGCGGTGTGACGGTTCGCTGGCTGGTGCGCGGCCGGGTCCAGGGGGTGGGCTTCCGGTACTTCGTGATTCGCCGGGCGCAGGCCGTCGGCCTCGCCGGGTGGGCCCGGAACCTGCCGGATGGCGGCGTGGAAGTGGTCGCCCGGGGGACGGACGATCAACTGGCCGCGCTCGAGAACGCCCTGCGGGTAGGGCCCCCACGGGCGGAGGTGACGGGCGTCGAACGGCAGGAGGTTCCGGATGATCCGACCTTGCCGAAGTCTTTTGATATCAGGTAGATAGGCACTTTCCCTCAACCGACTTCTCTGCCATGGCCGAGGCTTTCCCCGACCGGCTCCGCCGGACGTTGCGCGCGATCCCCGATTACCCGAAGCCCGGGATCATCTTCCAGGACATCACGCCGGTGCTGCAGGACGGGCATCTCTTCCGGCAGATGCGCGAGGAGCTGGCGGCGCCATTCCGCTCGGCCGGGATCACCCACGTGGTGGGGATCGAGGCGCGCGGGTTCATCCTGGCGGCGCCCGTGGCCGTGACCCTCGGTGCCGGCTTCATCCCGCTCCGGAAGCCGGGGAAGCTGCCCTGGAAGACGGCCCGGCACGAGTACGCGCTCGAGTACGGCACGGACGCCCTGGAGATCCACCAGGATGCCTGTCCGCCCGGATCCCGGGTCCTCGTGGTGGACGACGTCCTGGCCACCGGCGGAACCGCGGCCGCGGCCGGGACCCTGGTCCGGCAACTCGGTGGTGCGCTGGCCGGGTACTCCTTCCTGCTCAGCATCCCGTTCCTCAAGGGGCAGGACCGGCTGGGCGGGGCGGCCTGCCACGTGGTGCTGGAAATCTGACCTAGGTCGTTGACGGACTGAGGGTTGGGCGGGTACTTTGTGTGGCTTCGCCCCCGTAGCTCAGCTGGATAGAGCAGCGGTTTCCTAAACCGTTGGTCGGACGTTCGAATCGTCTCGGGGGCACCAGCCGATCCTCCGGGTGTCCCCACCCGGTTCACCAGAGGGAAGGAACAGTGGCAGCAACCGTGGACGCCCCGACGCATCCCGCACCGGCCAAGACGACCAGCGCGCCCGCCGCGCCGGGCTGGTTTGCCAACCCGGTCAACCGGTACCTCTCGATCGGCGGCGGCGTCGTGCTCGTCGCGCTGGTGGCGTGGTTCATCACGCTGAGCAACAGCCGCAAGGAGACCTTCGGCTTCCAGGCGCTGGACCAGGCGCGCAACGCGGCGGAGGCCGGGAACTTCGCGCAGGCCGCCAGCGACCTCCAGAACGTCATCACCACCTACAGCGGGAGCCGGGCCGCCGCCGAGGCCACGATCGTGCTGAACCAGGTGCGCCTGCTCAACGGGCAGCACGAGCTCGCGGTGGTGGGGCTCCAGGACTTCATCAAGAGCAACCCGCCGGCCGACTACCTGGCGCCCGCCAACGGGCTGCTGGGCCGCTCGTTCGAGAACGCCAAGCGGCCGGCGGACGCGGCAACGGCCTACCTGGCCGCCTCCAAGGCCGCCGACGTGGACTACCTGAAGGCGAGCTACCTGCTCGACGTGGCCCGGAACCAGGCGGCCGCGGGCAAGAAGGACGAGGCGATCGCCACCTACCGGCAGATCCTCGACACCTACAAGCAGACCAACGCGGTGACCGAGGCCGAAATCCGGCTGGCGGAGCTCACCGGCGGGGCGATGTAGCATCGGGCCGGCTGGGCTGGTCCGCGGGGCCCCGGGCAGGCGCCCGGGGCCTTTTTCGTGGCCGGGGACGGGGGCCGTCGGGGCGCCGCTCCGGGCGGGCAGGGGGTCCCTGGCTTGGCGAGGGCGCGACCGCCACGGGCGGGCCGATTGAGCCAGCGGGCGAGATCGCCCATTCGCCGCTCCCGTCTATGACGTATAATATGTATTATGTTAACTACGCTGGTGGACAACTGGGGATAACTCGCGGTTATCCCCACCATGGTCCCCTATCGCGTTGTGTAAGAAGGTGTTGCGGGTGCGGCAGGGTTCACAGCACTCCGGTGAAAACCAGGCGACCCTCGCCAGAGAGCCAGACGTTCGTGGCCATCGGCCCAGACAGTGTCGCGGAGATGCTGAGCACCCGGCCGCTCCGGGTGGTGATGTCCACCGGCAGCGTGGCCTGCCCCGCCATGGCCAGGGCGATGGCGGCCGCCACCGAGCCGGTCCCGCAGGCCAGCGTCTCGGCCTCGACACCGCGCTCGTAGGTCCGGATGCACCAACCCCGGTCCGGACCCCGGCCGATGAAGTTCACGTTGGCCCCGGCCGGTCCCAGGGCCCGATCGGACCGGAGCCGCCGGCCCTGGTCCATGAGGTCCGGGCGCTCCAGGTCGTCCGTAAGCAGCACCAGGTGCGGCACCCCGACCGTGGTGAGGGTGGCACTGCCGAGGCCCGGGCCCGGCTCCAGGCCGACCGGCGGGGCCGGCAGGTGGACGTCCGGGAGGTTGAGGGCGGCGCGCTCACCCGGTCCGGACTCCGCCCGGACCGGGAAGGTCCCCGCCCGGGTCACCAGCTGCATGCCCTCGGCCGGGGCCAGCCGGAGGAAGGCGGAGAGGCGGGTGCTGCAGAGGGCCGCGTTCCCGCACATGTCGGCCCGGCTCCCATCGCAGTTCCAGAAGTCCATCCGGACGCGTCCGTGGCCCTCCGGCGTGAGGATCACGAGGCCGTCGGCCCCCACCCCCATGCGGCGGTGGCAGAGCTCCACGATGGCCTCGGCGGGCCAGGCCTCGGGCGTGGTGTAGCGGCCGTCGAGGATCACGAAGTCGTTCCCCGAGCCGGACATCTTGTAGAAGACGGTGCCCTTCATTTCATCCGCCCGAGGAGGCCCTGCAGCCGGAGCCACCAGACCATCCAGATGGCCTCCCGCACGATCTTCTTGCTCATCTTGCTCTGCCCCTCCACCCGGTCGGTGAAGACGATCGGGATTTCCTTGAGCCGGAACCCCTTCTTCCAGGCCCGGAAGCTCATCTCGATCTGGAAGGCGTAGCCGCCGGAGCGCACGTCGTCGAGGTCAATGGCCTCGAGGACCTCGCGCCGGAAGCACTTGAAGCCGCCCGTCGAGTCCGAGAGCGGCAGGCCCGTGATCCAGCGGGCGTAATAATTGGCGCCCAGCGAGAGCATCAGGCGCGAAATCGGCCAGTTGATGACGTTGACGCCCTGGGAGTAGCGCGAGCCGAGGACCAGGTCCGCCTCCTCGATGGCCTGGAGGAAGCGCGGGATGAAGGCCGGGTCGTGGCTGAAATCGGCGTCCATCTCGAACATGGCCTGGTAGCCGTTGGTCAGTCCCCACCGGAACCCGGCGATGTAGGCGCGGCCGAGCCCCTCCTTGGCCTGCCGGTGCAGCACGTGCACCCGGCTCTTGGTGGTGGCCATCCGGTCGGCGATGTCGCCGGTGCCGTCGGGGCTGTTGTCGTCCACCACCAGGATCTCGAGGCGGGGGTCCTGCTTGAGGACCGCCGGCACGATCTGGGGGAGGTTCGACGCCTCGTTGTACGTCGGGATGATCACCAGGATCCGCTCAAGCACCCCGGACCTGCCTCTTGTTCAGGACCATGCCGGCGGCGAGCATCGCGGCCGCGGCGAGGAGCCCGGCCAGGCTCACGAGCTTCCCCCTGGCATACGCAGCCGACCGGAACTGAAGTGTCACCTCCCCGGCGCCCGGCGGAAGCACCACGCTCAGGAGGCTGTGGTCGGCCCGGAGGACCGGGGCCGGCTGGCCGTCCACGGTGGCGTGCCAGTCCGGGTACCAGTTCTCGCTCACCACCAGGTAACTCGGGGTCGTCGCCTTCCCGGCCAGGGTGATGCGCATGGCGCCCGGCTTCCATTCGGCCACGGTGGCGGTGATGCCGGACTTGGGGAACGGCTCCGCGAGCGGCGCCGGGGTCACCGAGGCCGTGTCGGGATAGAGCGCGACGTCGGAGGCCGGGAAGCGCGGGTCCACCACGGTGGGCGGGATCTGGACCTCCGGCGCCTTGGCGGCGGAGGCGGCGACACGGGCATAGGCGGGCACGGTATCGCGCTCGAACAGCACCGCCGGCTGGCCAAAGGTGGACATGATGGGGCCGACCACCTTGTGGTAGCCGGGCAAGGCCTGCTCACCCGGCAAGATCAGGAACCGCATGGCGAGGAGGTCCATGAGCGACGGGGACCCGACGCTGCGCCACCCCTCATCCTTCCCCGCCAGCTCCTGGTAGAACCGGAGCTCGTTGCCGTGGTACCCAAGCACGGACGGGATGCGATAGGCCATCAGCGTGGACTGGGGATAGGAGTTCCCCGCGTCCAGCACGCGGTATGGCAACGGCACCGCCTTGAGGTGCGTGGTGATCTCGTCGTCCCGGAAGAGCTGCGAGGCGCGGGGCGAGAAGGTGTAGAACTGCCGGTCCACCACCCAGAGATCGGCCACGGTCACGGCCACGAGGGCCGAGGCGGCCACGGCGCCCCGGAGGCGCCCGGCGGCCACTGCCCAGAGCGCTGCGGCCGCGAGGCCCGTGAAGGCGAGGAGGCGCACCGCGCCGAGCTGGAGACTCCCGGCATTGGCCTGCACCGCCCCCATGCGCTCCGGGATCGCGAGCGCCTGGGCCACCGCCTGCAGCACCCCGACCGCCCCGAGCAGCGCGAAGACGCCGAAGGCGCCCAGCACCATGAGCACCTTCCTCGCTGCCACCTGCCCGGCGAGGATCCGCTCGAGGCCGATCGCCGCGAGGACCGAGAGCGGGAACGCCACAAGGAAGAAGACCATGCCCATCGCCCGCATCTTCTTGAGCATGGGCACGAGCTCGAAGAAGGGCCGGTAAAACGGCGTGTGCCCCGCAAAGGCGAAGAACTGGAACAGCACCACGCCCACCACCATGGCGACCACGAGGCGCCGGCGGCTCCGGTCCCCCCAGGCAAAGCACGCGAGGGCGAGCGCCATGACGCCGACGTACTCGGTGTGGAACTTGATCGGATTGCCGCCCCAGTACTTGTCGAGGACGCCGTTGAACTCGGGCAGCAGCCAGGTGAAGATCTCCGAGGGCGGCATGGCGTAGCTGTTGACCCATTCCCAGCCCGTGCTGGGCCCGCCCGCTGCGCGGGGCGACCACTTGATGTAGTCGAGGAACGGCACCACCTGGATGCCCGTGATGGCGATGCCGACGCCTACGGCCACCGCCGCGGCCGCGACGGCGAGCCACGGGCTGCGCCCCACCGGCCGCTGGTCGTCCCAGAAGGCCAGGTAGAGCGTCCAGAGGCCGAGGGCCATCATGAGGAAGTAGCACATCTGGTAGTGGCCCAGGATCAGCAGGGCCACCACCACGGCGAACGCGCCGTATGCCCAGCGCACCCCACCGCGGATGGCCCGGAGCAGCACCAGGAAGGCGAGCGGGGTCAGCGCGGAGACGAAGAGCTTGCCGTCGTGGCCCGGGCTCATCTGGGACGCCACGATGCCGGTCAGCTCGTAGGCGACCCCCGCCGTGATGGCCGCCGTCCAGCTGAGGCCGAGCGCGCGGACAAAGAGGAAGGTCAGCCAGCCGGCGAGGATGAAGTGCACCGCCATCCCCCACGTGATGGCGAGGTCGGTCGGCATGAGCCAGCGGAGCCAGGCGGTCGGGTAGAAGATGTCGCCGTGCATGGCGGCCACGTAGGGCAGGCCGCCGAAGAGGAACGGGTTCCACTGCGGGATGCTGCCGGTTGCCTTGAATTCCTCCGCCCCGAACAGCCGGAACGAGTAGCCGGCAATGAACATGTCGGAGCGCATGCCGCCGAACATGATCTGGCCCGTGAGGAGCGGCCACAACAGCGTGAACGCGGCCAGCGTGGCGACCAGGAAGGCGGTCGCGCGCGGCCAGCGCGGTTCCCAGGGCATCGGATCAGGCGACACGCGGGTTCCCCCGGCGAAGCAGCAGGAACGGCAGCGCCGCCCCGACTTCGGTGATGGTCAACAGGACGCGGGAGGCGAGCGCCAGCGCCGTCGCGGCGCCGAGCCCGACACTCCCCTGCAACAGCACGATCAGCAGCCCCTCCCGCACCACGAGCCCGCCCGGCGCGATCAGGACGACGAACCCCGCCACGTACGACGCCGCGAAGGCCGCGATGGCGAGCGGCATGCCGAGCGTGGGCGCCGGCAGGACCGCGAGGCCCAGCAGCCACATCGCCATGCCGTAGCCGAGCCAGGCCAGCACGTTGGCGAGGAGCCCGAGCACCAGGGGCTCGAGGCCCGGGGTGTCCGCGTCCGGGCCGCCCAGCTTCACCAGCGCGAGCAGCCGGCGCACCATCCCCGGCACCAGCAGCAGCGATGCGCCGCCCAGGGCCGCCAGGCCGCCCCCCCAGAACCAGGGCAGCAGGTCGGGCCGGGTGGCGGCCAGGGCACGCCCGCCAAGCAGGCCCGCCACGGCTGCGCCGCTGCCTAACGCAAGCACCTGCAGGATCACGGCCGAGGCCGTCGCCGCCCACGCGGCCACGCCGGCCTCCCGGGCCATCAGCGCCATGCCCGCGATGGCCCACACCTTCCCCGGCACGTACTTCCCGAGGCTCGAGACCAGCCAGATCCGCGTGGCCTCGAGGCGGCCGAGCGACTGGCCCCATCCGCCGAGCATGCGCCGCCAGGCCTCGATCAGGATGGCGTACATGAGCCAGACGAGCAGCACGCTCCCGAGCGCCGGCAGCGGCCGGAAAGTCCACGCGATGGGGTGCGCCTCGAGGTCCTGCCAGTTCCGGGCGATGGCACGCGCGACGAAGGCGAGCACCACGAGGCCGAGGCCCCAGCGCAACACCTTCACCCAGCGCTCACCCACGCAACGCCTCCCGGTACCACCCCTCGCACACCTCCGCCACGTGGGCCGGGCTCAGGGCCAGGCGGAGCGTGGCCCCCAGCGCGCGAGCGGCCGGGCGCGCGTCAGGATCGGCCCCCAAAGCTCGGATGGCCGCGGCGAGCGCCGACGCGTCCGGGGATGCGTGCCGGCCGGCACCGGTCGCGGGGACCACGTCCAGCACCCCGCCGCCGTCGGTGCACGCCACCACTGGCACCCCCGCCATCAGCGCTTCCGCCGCCGCCAGCCCGTACCCTTCGCGCTCGGCGGCGAAGATGGCCAGGTCGGCCTCCTGCAGGCGCTCGGCCACCACGGCCGGGGGCTGGGCGCCGTCGAACCGCACGCTGGCCTCCAGGCCCAGCGCACGCACGCGCGATTCGAGGGCGGCGCGCTCGGGGCCATCCCCCACGAGCGTGAGGGGCGTGCGGTGCCCCTCCTGGCGGAGCAAGGCCACGGCGTCGAGGACCAGGTCGATCCGCTTCTGGCGGGTGAGACGTGCCACCGCGATCCACCCCCCGCCACTCTCACTCCAGCGCACGTAACGCTCGGTGGCCGCGGGCATGGGCTGGCGGTAGGCCGGCCCGACCTCGCGCCCGGTGGCCTGCCGTACCACGTCGGCCAGCGCAGTCGAGACGGTGGTGACTACCCGAGCCCGCCGGAACACCGGCTGCGCCAGCGCCCGGGCCGCAGCCGAGGTCCGCAGGAGCGTCACATCCGTGCCATGGCAGGTGACGACCAGCGGCGCCTCGGGTGGCGCGGCCATCCCGCCCGGGATCCACCAGTGGGCGTGGACCAGTTCGGCTCCCGCCTGCAGCTCCTCCCGGACGGCCCGGCGAAGGGCGCGCCCCATCGCCAGCGCCCGGAGCGCCCCGCCCAGGCTCCGGCCGGCGTCGGCCATGGTACCACGGTAGGCCAGCGTTTCCTCGGCCGGGGTGCCGTAGCGGATGCGCCGGACGGGGACCCCGTCCAGCTCGGCCGCGCCGACCTCGCCCCCGTCGCTCGGGGCCACCACCCGCACGTCGGTCCCGCGGGCGCGGAGTGCGCCGGCCAGCGAGGCCAGAAATGCCCCCGAGACGTCGCCCGGGAAGCGCGGGAAGTTGTGGGTCAGGAAGACGATGCGCAGCCGAGCCTGGAAACGGAGGGGGCGGGCCGCCGGCCACCGACCCACCGCCCCGCCGGGGGGGGGCGGGGGGGGGGGGGGGGGGGGGGGGGGGGGGGGGGGGGGGGGGGGGGGGGGGGGGGGGGGGGGGGGGGGGGGGGGGGGGGGGGGGGGGGGGGGGGGGGGGGGGGGGGGGGGGGGGGGGGGGGGGGGGGGGGGGGGGGGGGGGGGGGGGGGGGGGGGGGGGGGGGGGGGGGGGGGGGGGGGGGGGCCGGGGGGGGGGGGGCTGGTCGCCGCCGCGGTCGGCCGCCGGTGATCCGCTGCCCTCCGCGGGCGTGGCCGCAGCCAGGGGGGCCCCGCCCCGGGGCGGCGGGGGGGGGGCGCGCGCGGGGGCCCGGGGCGTTGGCCCCCGTGCGGTGGGGCCGGCCGTCGGTCGCCGGCGCGGGGGGGCCCCCGGGGGGGGCGCCGGGCGGCGGCCCTTTACGCGGGCCCGGCGCAAGTCACTTCCGCCGGCGCATCTCCTCCCGGAACTCCTCCCGCAGCCCGGCCACCATCTCGCCGAGGAAGCCGAAGCCGAAGAGCACGATGCCGCTGATGACCATCGTCTCGACCAGGTTGAGCAGCGGCCGGAAGCCGATGCCGTAGCCGAAGCGGAGCACCAGCGCCGCCACGCCCCCCAGGAAGCCGACGACGAACAGCGCCGCCCCCGCGAGGCCGAAGAAGAGCATCGGCTTGCGCCCGAAGCGGAGCTGGAACCAGACGGAGATGAGGTCCAGCACTCCGCCGGGGATGCGCTTCCAGGTGAACTTCGAGACCCCCGCCCGCCGCGGATAGAGCGGCACCGGCCGGCTCGTCAGGCGGAAGCCGTCCGCCACGGCGATGACCACCATGTAGCGGTGCCAGTCGGGCCGCATGGGGACGCCGGCCATGACCTCGCGGCGCCAGGCCTTCACCGAGTTGAGGTCGGTGGCCTCCACGCCGAAGAGCAGGCGGCAGAGCCCGTTGTAGATGCCCGAGACGAAGGCCTTCTCGTACTTCCCCTGCTTGGTGCCCGTGACGATGTCGGCCTCGCCCGCCAGGATGGGCGTGACCAGCGCGGGGATGTCCTCGGGGAGGTACTGCAGGTCGGCCGGGTAGAAGACGTTCACCTCGCCGTGGGCCTCGTCCATGGCGGAGCGGAGCGCATCGGCGATGCCGCGCTGGCGGCGGTGGGTCACCACGCGGAGGAAGGGGTAGCGGGCCTGCAGCTCCTCCAGCACCTCGGCGGTGCGGTCGCGGGAGCCGTCGTTGACCACCACCACCTCGAAGCCGAACCCGGCCTTCCCCAGCGCCTCCTCGCACAGCCGCACGAACTCGGGCAGGTTCTCGGCCTCGTCCTTGGCGGGGATGAGGAGGCTCACCTCCGGCAGCCGGGCGGGGGTCATACCCGCTTTCGCATCCGCGCCGGGAGGATGCCGAGCTGGTCGCGGTACTTGGCCACGGTGCGGCGCGCGATCTTGATGCCCTGCTCCTGGAACATCTGCACGATCTGCTGGTCGGTGAGCGGGTCGCCGGTGTTCTCCTCCTGCACCATCTTCTGGAGCTTGGCGCGGATGGAGCGGGCGCTCGCCTCCTCGCCGCTGGCGGTGGAAAGCGCGCTCGAGAAGAAGAACTTGAGCGGCAGCACCCCCCGCGGCGTCTGGACGAACTTCTCGTTCGTCACCCGGCTCACGGTGGACTCGTGCATGTTGATCACCTCCGCCACCTCGCGGAGGGTGAGCGGCTTCAGGTACTCGATCCCCTTGTCGAAGAACTCGCGCTGCCGGTCCACGATGAAGTTCATCACCTTCAGCATGGTCTGCCGCCGCTGCTCGATGGCCTGGATGAGCCAGTTGGCGCTGTTCAGGCGCGAGGTGATGAACTCGCGGTTCTCGGTGGTGAGCTTCTTCCGGTCCCGCGCCAGCTCCTGGTAGGTGCGCGAGAGCCGGAGCCGGGGCACGCCGGTATCGTTGAGGAACACCCGGTACTGACCGTCGATCTTGTCGACGACCAGGTCGGGAATCACGTACCCGTCACCGCCCGCGGAGTGCTTGAGGCCGGGCTTGGGATCGAGGCGTGCCAGCTGGTCGGCGGCGGCCTGCACCGTGCCGGGGTCCGACTGGACCTTCCGCGCCAGCTCGTTCCACCGGTGGGCGATGAGGTCGGCGAAGTGGTCCTTCACCAGCCGGTAGGTGAGCGTCGACGTGGCCTTCCGGTCCTCGAGCTGCAGCAGCAGGCACTCCTGGAGGTTGCGCGCGCAGACGCCCGCGGGATCGAGGCGCTGCAGGATGTGCAGCGGGTGTAGCCGTCCGGGCCGGGGCGGCCTTGGGGAACTCGCCGGTGTCGCTGATGAGCGTGGCCCCGCCAGCCGGCACGCCGATCATCATCGGCGCTTCCGCCGGGTGGCGGACCACCGCCCCGTCGTCGTCGTCGCCGGCGGTCTCGGCGGCGTAGAGCTCGCGGATCTCGTCGTCCTCGTCCTCCCCGGCCCCGTCCGCCGGGAGCATCGGCGGCGGCTCGGGCGTCCGGCCGGCGGCGCGGTCGGCGTGGGCCTCGAGGAGGCGGTTCACCTGCGCGTGGATCTCCTCGAGCGTGGCGTCGATGTAGCCGTCTTCCTTGATGTTGCCGAGGAACTCCTCCACGAGGAGCTGCTGGCGGGGCGTCAGGTGCAGCAGCAGGAGCTGCTCGCGCAGGTGGTCCTGCAGGTCGAAGCTCTCCACCGAGACCGGCTCGGTGTACTCCTTCTCCTCGTATTCCTCGCGCGCGCCACCGGGAACGTCGAAGCCGTTGAGGAGGATCTCCTCCCAGTCGGTCTCGTTCTCCTCCTTGACCTTCTCCTTCTCCTCCTCCTTCGTCGGCTTCTGCTCGCCCTCGGTCACGTCCTCCTCCTCGGGCTCGACGAGCTCGAGGAAGGGGTTCACGAGGAGCTCCTGCTTCAGGTGCAGCTGCAGGTCCATCATGGGCATGTAGAGCATGTCCATGGCCTGGTACAGCCGCGGGTTGATCCGCAGGTCCTGCCGGAGCGAGGTGTGCTGCGAAAGGCCGGTCCTCACGCGACGGCCTCCAGCCGGGCGCGGAGCCGGGCGGTGAGCGTGGGCCCGAGGTAGAGCTCGGCCACGCGATCGTCGAAGACCAGGTCACGGACCGGCCCCGACACCTGCACCTTGCCCTCGAACATGATGTAGGCGCGGTCCACGATGTCGAGCGTCTGCTCCACGTTGTGGTCGGTGATCAGCACCCCGATGCCGCGATGGCGGAGCCCCGCGACGATGGTCTGGATGTCATGCACCGCGATCGGGTCCACGCCGGCGAACGGCTCGTCGAGCAGCATGAACTTGGGCCGCGTCACCAGCGCCCGGGTGATCTCGAGCCGCCGCCGCTCGCCGCCCGAGAGCGCATAGGCCTTGCTCTTCCGGAGGTGCTTGATCGAGAGCTCGTCGAGCAGCTGCTCCAGCCGCTCCTTCCGCTCGCTGCGCGAGAGGTCGAGCGTCTCGAGGATGGCCAGGATGTTCTCCTCCACCGTCAGCTTCCGGAACACGCTCGGCTCCTGCGCCAGGTAGCCGATGCCGGCGCGGGCCCGCCGGTACATCGGCGCATCGGTCAGGTCCGTGTCGTCGAGGTGCACCTCGCCCTCGTCGGGGCGGATCAGGCCGGTGATGAGGTAGAACGTGGTGGTCTTCCCGGCGCCATTGGGCCCGAGCAGCCCCACGATCTCGCCCTGCGCCACGTGCACGCTCACCTGGTCCACCACCCGGCGGCGCTTGAAGGTCTTGCAGAGCCCCTTCCCCTCGAGGATGCTGCCGCCCGCCACCGGCTGCACCAGCGCGCCGCTGGGCGGCCGCCGGCGCTGGTCGGCGCGCCCGGCCGCCGAGGCGACCAGCCGCTGCCGGGTGCCCTCCCGATCCGCGCGCGCCGCCTCCCACCATTCGCCCGTGGCCTGCACCGCGGCCCACTGGTCGCCCGCCGGGTTGGGCGCCACGAGGCGCGCCTCCACCAGGCGCGGGAGCACCGAGGCGGTGAGGTTGACGTGCACCTCGTCGCTCGACAGCTCGGGCGTGGCGCCCGCGTCCTGCGCCAGCGCCACCTGCACCTCGCTCCGGAAGGCGGCGGCGAACTGCGCAAAGTCGGCCCGTCCGTCCGCATCGGCCTCGCGCACCAGGGCGGCGAGGGCGAGGGGGATCGAGGGATCGCCGCCGGCCTGCAGGACGTCGTCGAGGAGGGTCATGGGCGCGCCGGGGCCCGGGTCAGGGAGTCGGCGGCGGTGGTGTCCGGCTTGAGCGCGAAGGGCTCGAGGTGCACGCCGTCCACCTGCCCCCGGATGTCCACCCGCTCCACGCCGCGCTGCTGCGATCCGGTCTTCATCTGCACCGTGATGCGGTCTCCCTTGGCGTAATTGATGGACGGAAGCGGCACGCCGGCCCGCTCGCTCGCCACGCGGTAGTAGGAGCGGGCCTTGCCCCGCGCGTCCAGTTTCTCCAGCGCGGAGATGGCGGTGCCGGCCGAGTCCCAGGTGGTGAAGTAGGCCACCACGGTGTCGCCGCTCATCCAGTCGCGTTCCCCGCCCACGGAATCCGGGGTGCCGCCGACCCAAGCCCGGCCGAAGGAGCGCACCTGCTGCAGGACCTCGTCCGGCGTGTCGAAGGCGAGGGAATCGCCGAGGATCTCGTAGTCCGCGGTGAGGCCGCGCGGCGCCAGGCTGTCACCCCAGGCCAGGGTCTGGACCAGCTTCTCGTCCTCGAGGTCGAGGCCGATGGTGTCGGCCACGAGGTCCACGTCCTTGCTCACCGCGTGCCCCTGCCCGAGCGCCGTCACGTAAGTGATCGCCGACTTGTCGAGCGCCAGCGCGATGCGGGTGCCCTTGAGCTCGAAGCTGTCCCGCCCCGTCCCCCGCATCACCGGCGAGCCGACCAGGTCGCCGCGTTCGCCGGCGCCGGTGTCGAGGAAGAGCGAGTCGCCGCGCGCCTGGAAGTCGCTCCGGTCGATGGTCACCTTGCCGCCGGCCCACATCCGGTCGTTGCCCCGCATCCGCACCCGGTCGGCGACGATCACGTAGGGCTCGCCTCGGCCCCCCGAGGAATCGCGGGGGATGGAGCGGATGGTGGGGCGGCCCGTGGCCCAGAGCTCGAGCGAGTCGCGCACTCCGCGCACAGCGCGCAGGTAATCGAGCATCGGACCAGACAGCGTGGAGCCGTTGAGCTGGTTCTCCGTGACCACGTTACCGCGTGCTTCCCAGCGCTCGCCGGCGCGGTAGTACGTGCCGCGGTCCGCATCCATCGTGACGGTGGAGTCGCGGTAGCGGACCTGCCCGATGAACTCGATGATCGTGTTCCGGCCGCGACCGTAGAACGCCAGGCCGCGAGCTCTCGTGAAACGGTCGCCACTTCCGGACGCTGGGGCGCGACGCGGGGCTGAGGAACAGCGAGCAGCCAGCCGCCCCGCCGCCGTAATAGTTCGTATCGGCGCCCACCACGGCTTGGTGCCCTGCCCGCCCACGCGATCCACCCGGAACTGGCAGCTCTGCCCCTGGGCTGCTGCCTGCGCGGCCGCTGAGCCCGGCGGGGAAGAGGGCCCACGAGGGCGAACAGGGGCCAGGAAGAGGACGCGGGCGCATGTCGGCTCCGGGTCATTGCCCCGGCAGCAAGAACGCGCCGCCAGGCTTCCCCGGCGTCGCGGTCTCGCCACCGCGCGGCTGCTGGGCCACGACGTTGCGGAAGTCCGGATCGCTCACGAAGGCGTTCCCCTCGAGGTGCTGCCCCACCCGGTCGAAGGTGAACGGCTGGTCCGAGGAGATCTTCTGCTGCCGCGAGTCGTACATCAGCTCGGCGCTCCGGAGCGTGCGGCCATCGGGCGTCTTCGCCACGACGTGGCCCCAGGACTTCATGGAGCCGGTGCGCATCTCGTAGAGCCCGCTGTCGGCCGTCACGGTGGAGGAGATGTTGCCGTAGCTGTCGAAGAACGTCACCGTGACGATCTTGAGCCGCGCCAGCTGGCTCGCCTCGTAGAGATAGGCGGTGTCGGCCAGCACCTTGGTGCGGCGGACGCCGTCGCTGGTGATCAGGTGCTCCATCTGGGTCAGCACCTGGTCGGCGGTGTCCGCCGCCGTCACCATGGTGGTGGGGCGCACCGCGTCGTCCTTGCAGCCGGCGAGCGCCAGGAGCGCCGCCACCGCCAGGACCGCCGGCCCCATCGCCCGGGCCGTCGTCACGCCTTCTCTCCCCGATCCTCGAGATACACCCGGACCGCCTCCTCCCAGCGTCCCTGCGCCTTGAAGAGCTGCTCGATCACCTCGCGCACCGCCCCCGCGCCGCCGCGGGCCGAGGTCACGTAGTGCGCCACCTGCTTCACCTCGGTCACCGCATTGGCCACCGCCAGCGGCAACCCCACGCGCCGCAGCACCGGCAGGTCCGCCAGGTCGTCGCCCACGAAGGCGACCTCCTCCCAGCCGATCCCGAGCCGCAGCAGCATCTCGGTCATGGCCGGCACCTTCCGGGCGTTCGGGTCCTGGATCAGCTCGTCGATCCGGAGTTCGCTGGCGCGGAGCACGGTGGCGTCGGAGTAGCGGCCGCTCACCCACGCCAGCACCAGCCCCATCCGCCGCGCCAGCCCCATGCCGAGGCCGTCCTGGATGTCGAACTGCTTGAACTCCACCCGCTGCCCCTCGACCAGCCCCAGGTACACGTGGTTGTTGGTCACGACGCCGTCCACGTCGAGGGCCAGCAGCTTGATGCGCGCGGCGGTGCTCCGGTCGATCATGCGGGCCTCCGGCGGCTGGCGTGCCACACGTCGAGCGCCTGCGCCACCAGCGGCTCCAGCCGTGCCAGCGGCCACTGCGTCGCCGCGTCGCTCTGGGCCTGCTCGGGCGCGGGGTGCGTCTCCAGGTAGAACCCGTCGGCGCCGGCGGCGGCCGCGGCCAGCAGGATCGCCGGGATGTCGTCCCGGGTGCCGCCGCTCGCGCCGGCCACGCCCTGCCCCGGCCGCTGCACCGCGTGGGTGGCGTCAATGAGCACCGGCGCCACGCACACCTCGCGCATCCGGCCGAAGCTCCGCATGTCCACCACGAGGTCCCCGTACCCGAAGGCGGTGCCGCGCTCGGTGACGGCCACGTCGCGCGAGGCGCCGAGCCGCACCTTCTCCACCGCGCCGGCCATGGCCTCGGGGGCCATCCACTGGCCCTTCTTCACGTTCACCGGGAGGCCGGTCTCGCCCGCGGCCACGAGGAGGTCGGTCTGGCGGCAGAGGAACGCGGGGATCTGCAGCGCGTCCACCACCTCCGCTGCCGTCCGCGCCTGCGCCGGCTCGTGCACGTCGGTGAGCACAGGGAGGCCGGACAGGGCCTTCACGCGGGCCAGCAGCGCCAGCCCCCGCTCCACGCCCGGCCCCCGGGCGGACGCCGCCCGGGCCCGGTTGGCCTTGTCGAAGCTGGCCTTGAAGCAGACCGGGATCCCGAGCCGGGCCCCGAGCGCCGCGAGCGCGTCCGCCACCCGCGGCAGGAGGTCACCCTCCTCGATGACGCAGGGCCCCGCCACGAGGAACGGGGCCTCGCGGAAGGACCAGGCCATCTCAGGCCCGGGTGGCCGCGACGACCTCGGACACCGTCTCGGGCCGCGCCGTGCGGCGCTGCAGCGCCGCGCCGACGAACGCCGCGAAGAGCGGATGCGGCCGGGTGGGCCGGCTCTTGAGCTCCGGGTGGAACTGGCAGCCCAGGAACCAGGGATGGTCCGGCAGCTCGATGATCTCGACCAGCCCGCCGTCCGGCGACTGGCCCGACAGCCGGAGCCCGCCCTCCGCCAGCACGTCACGGTAGGCGTTGTTCACCTCCCAGCGATGGCGGTGGCGCTCGCTGATCTGCGTCAGGCCGTAGGCCGTGGCGGCCCGCGACCCGGGCCGGAGCCGCGCCGCATAGGCGCCGAGCCGCATGGTGCCGCCGATGTCCTTCACCTCGCGCTGGTTGGCCATCAGCGCGATCACCGGCGACTCGCACTCCGGCTCGAACTCGGTGCTCGTGGTGTCGCTCATGCCGCAGACGTTCCGGGCAAACTCGATCACCGCCACCTGCAGCCCCAGGCAGATCCCGAAGAACGGGAGCTGGTTGGTGCGGGCCCAGCGGATGGCCTCGATCATCCCCTCGATGCCGCGGATGCCGAACCCGCCCGGCACCAGCAGCCCGTCCATCCCCGAGAGCAGCCGCCCCGCGGCGTCCTGGCTGGTGAACTGGTCGCTCGAGAGCCAGTGGATCTCCACCCCCGAGTCGTGCGCGATGCCGCCGTGGTACAGCGCCTCGCCTACCGACTTGTAGGCGTCGTGCAGGTCGGTGTACTTCCCCACCACCGCGATCTTCACCCGGTGCTTCGGCCGGAGGATCTTCTCCACCATCGCCTTCCAGCTGGTGAGGTCCGGCTCCTTGGTCTCGAGCCGCAGCCGCTCGCACACCACCCGGTCGAAGCCCTGGTCGCGGAAGCGCACCGGGATCTCGTAGATCGAGGCCACGTCCGGGCTCTCGATCACGCACTCGAAGTCCACGTTGCAGAAGCCCGCGATCTTCCGCTTGATCTCCGGCGAGATCGGCTGCTCGCTCCGGCAGATCAGGATGTCGGGCTGGATCCCGATCTGCATGAGGTCCCGCACCGAGTGCTGTGTCGGCTTGGTCTTGAGCTCGCCCGACGCGGCGATGTAGGGCACCAGCGTCAGGTGCACGAACAGCGCGTTGTCCCGCCCGATCTCCTGCCGGAACTGGCGGATGGCCTCGAGGAACGGCAGCGACTCGATGTCGCCCACCGTGCCGCCGATCTCGGTGATCACGACGTCGTGGCCCGGGGCGCTCCGCCGGATGGCGTGCTTGATCTCGTCGGTGATGTGCGGCACCACCTGCACCGTGCCGCCCAGGTACTCGCCCCGGCGTTCCTTGCCGATCACCGTCGAGTAGATGCGGCCCGTCGTGATGTTGTTCTGCTGGGAGAGCGAGCGGTCGATGAACCGCTCGTAGTGGCCGAGGTCCAGGTCCGTCTCGGCGCCGTCGTCGGTGACGTACACCTCGCCGTGCTGGAACGGCGACATGGTGCCGGGATCGACGTTGATGTAGGGGTCGAACTTCTGCATGGTGACCGACAGCCCGCGCTCCACCAGGAGCCGGCCCAGCGACGCGGCGGCGATGCCCTTCCCGAGCGAACTCACCACGCCGCCGGTGACGAAGATGTACTTGGTGCCCTGTCCGGCTCCGGTCATCGCGCCTCCTCCTGTCTGGGCCATCGGGCCTCCGCGCGGCGGAGGTCCTCGGGGGTGTCTATGCCTGGCTCGGCGGGCCACTCGAGGCGGGCCACGCCGATCGTCATGCTGTGGGCGAGCGGCCGCAGCTGCTCCAGCCGCTCCGCCTGCTCCAGCGCCGTGGGGGCCAGCGTGGCCCACCGGGCCAGCGCCGCCGGCGTGTACGCGTACACGCCGAGGTGCTGCCACCAGAGCCGGGCCGGCGGCTCCGCGCTGCTGCGCCACGCCGGGATCGGCGCGCGCGAGAAGTAGAGCGCCCGCCCGGCCGCGTCCGTCACCACCTTCACCCGTGACGGCTCGCCGGCCTCGTGCGCCGCCAGCGGCGCCGCCACCGTGCCGATCGGGTCCCCGGCGGCCACGCGCCCGAGGGCGCCGGCCAGGGCGTCCCGACTGAGGAACGGCTCGTCCCCCTGCACGTTGGCGATGATGTCGTAGCCCCGGAACTCGTTGCGCGCGGCCACCTCGGCCACCCGGTCGGTGCCGCTCTCGTGCTCCGGCCGGGTCAGCACCGCGTACCCGCCCGTGGCCCGCACCACCTCCGCCACTACCTCGCTGTCCGTGGCCACCACCAGCTCGTCCACCAGCCCCAGCTCCCGCACGCGCGCGACGACACGGGTCACCAGAGGTGCCCCGGCCAGAAGCTGAAGGGGTTTGTTGGGGAGGCGAGTCGAGCCGAGTCGGGCCGGGATGACGCCGAGGACGCGCATTTCCGAACGTAATAACGTCCGTCGCCCATGTCAAAAGTCGTGCCGAAACTGTGGCACGACTTGTGGTAAGCGGCTATGGCGTTTCCCGTCAAGGCCTTACACGGGCACTCCGGGACGCGCGGCGTGCCACTGGCGGGCCAGGGACAGGAAGTTGGACAGGAGAGTCTTCCCGTTGGCGGTGGCGATGGATTCGGGGTGAAACTGCACCCCGAAGACGGGGTGGCGGCGGTGCCGGAGGGCCATGATCTCCTGCCCCGGCTCCCGGTCCCGGCTCCAGGCCGTGACCTCGAGCTCGGCCGGAAAAGTGGCGGCCTCCACCACCAGCGAGTGATAGCGCATCACCTCGAGCGGGTCCGGCACGCCCGCGAAGAGGTCGCCGCCGGTGTGGGCGATCGCGGTCGTCTTGCCGTGCATCAGCCGCCCCGCGCGCACCACCCGTCCGCCGAACGCCTCGCCGATGCCCTGGTGGCCCAGGCACACGCCGAGGAGCGGCACCCGGCCCGCCGCGGCGCGAATGAGCGGGATGGAGATGCCGGCATCCTTCGGCTCCCCGGGACCCGGCGAGATGATGATCGCCTCGGGCCCGAGTGCCAGCGCCTGCTCCACTGTGAGGGCGTCGTTCCGGTGGACCACCGGCTCGGCGCCCAGCTCACCGACGAACTGCACCAGGTTGTACGTGAAGCTGTCGTAGTTGTCGAGGACGAGGAGCATCGCGATCTCAGGGACGGGCCGTGGGCGGCCGGGGCGCGGCCGGCGCAGCGGGAGTCGGGGTGGCCGCCGGGGCTTCAACGGGCGAGGCAGCGTCGGCCGCCCGGCCGGCCGCGGCGGCGGCACCGGTGCGCGCCGCTTCCGCCTTCTGCAGGTCAATCTGCATCTGCCGGAGCTCGCGGGCGACCTCCGCCTGCACCGAGTCGCGGATCCGCGGCCCCAGCTGGCGCAGGGTGTCGAGCTGGCCCGGGCTGAACTCTGCATCTCCTCCAGCGCATGACCCAGCCGGGCCTCCTCGGGCTTGAGCCGATCCACCACGGACCGCATCAGGGCGTGCGGGCCGAGTCGGCCTGCCGCTGCAGGCCCCGCCGCTCCGCCGGCGACGCCTCGGCGGCCGAGTCCTCCAGCTGGTCGGCCAGCTCGCGGAGCTGATCCACCGAGTCGGTGCGCGCCCCGATCCGCGCGCGGAGCGAGTCCATCAGCGCGTGCGCCCGCTCGTCCAGCGCCCGCCGCCGCCGGTCCGCCGCCGTGGTCACCTTCACGCCGTTCCCGCTGACGTTGAACTCCGTGGTCCGGAGGTCCGCCACCGCGCTGGGTCCGGGAGCAGGAGCGGAAGCTGTCGCTGCCGCCCTTGAGCACCACCGTCCCGAACCGCTCCCGCCCCGCCTGATCGGGCACGTTGCAGCGGAAGGTTGTCTGGTCGTTGATATTATCAAGGTCCTCGAGCGCCAGTACGCAGCGCCGCAATTGCTCCGGCGACACGCTATCGGCGAGCTTCACGATGACCCGCACCCCGCTCACGTGCTGCGGGTCCGAGCGCAGGATCTCGAGCCGGCTCAGGCTCCCCAACTGCCGCTCGTCCAGGCGGAACGGGACCATGCCGATGAGCGGCAGGGGGATCGGGTCGGTGCTGTTGATGGTCTGGGTGACCTTCGCCTTCACGCTGCGCACGCTTGTGATCAGGATCATGCCCACGGCGAAGATGCCGAGGGCGCTTGCTGCGATCTTGAGCCAGTAGTTCCGCATGACCTGCTCCGGGGTAAGGTCCGGCTGCACAACATGTTGCAAGGAGAGACGCGTGAGCGCCACAAAGGGTTTCAGCGCCACCCCCATGGCCGGGAGCCGTTCATGATCGAGGTCACCGGGCTCACGAAGCTGTACGGGAGCCTCACCGCCGTGCAAGACCTCTCCTTCCGCGTGGGCCCGGGGGAGATCCTCGGCCTGGTGGGGCCGAACGGTGCCGGGAAGACCACCACGCTCCGGAGCCTGGCCGGGATCATCCGTCCCACTGCTGGAACGCTGCGGGTGGCAGGGCACGACCTGCAGCTGGCCCCGATCCCCGCCAAGCGGGCCCTTGCCTTCATCCCGGACGAGCCCCAGCTCTTCGATCACCTGACCGTGGCCGAGCACCTGGGCTTCGTGGCCCGCCTGTACGGGCTCGGAGATGCCTCCGCCCGCAGCGGCCCGCTCCTGGCCGAACTGGAGCTCACCGACAAGCGCGACGCCCTGGCCACGGAGCTTTCCCGCGGCATGAAGCAGAAGCTGGCCATCGCCTGCGGGCTGCTGCACGAGCCGCAGGTGCTCATCCTGGACGAGCCGCTCACGGGCCTCGACCCGCTCGGCATCCGCCGGATGAAGCGGACCATCCGCGGCCGCGCCGAGGCGGGGGCGGCGGTGATCCTGAGCTCGCACCTGCTGACCCTGGTGGAGGAGCTCTGCACCCACCTGCTGATCCTGCAGGGCGGCCGGCGCGTGGCTTTCGGCTCCATGGCGGAGATCTCGGCGGGGCGGCCGGAGCTCTCGGGCCGGGGACTGGAGGAGATCTTCCTGTCGCTCACCGGGAACGACTGACGGTGCTGCGCTACGCCGCGCTCTACCTGCTGCGGGCGTCCGCGAGAAATCGCGCGCGCTCGCTGCTGCGCCAGCTGCGGAGCCCGCGGTACGTGGTTGCCCTGCTGGTGGGGATTGCCTACCTGGTGCTGGTGCTGGCGGGGCCGCACCGTCAGGGGGTGAGCCCGGCGCCGGCGTACTTCCTTCAGGCCACGGGGACGCTGTTGCTGGTGGTGCTGGTGCTCAAGTGGTGGATCCTCGGGACGGACCGGCTGGCGCTCGCCTTCACCCCGGCGGAGGTGCAGTTCCTGTTTCCCGCCCCCGTGAGCCGCCGCGGCCTGCTCGGCTACAAGCTGGCACGGGCGCAGCTGTTCATCGCGCTCAACGTGCTGGTGTGGGTGGTGCTGCTCCGGGCCGGCGGGGACTCGCCCCTCGGGCGGCCGTTCCACGCCGTGAGCCTCTGGCTCTTCTTCACCACCCTCATGCTGCACCGCCTGGCCACGGCGCTCACCCGCGACTCGGTGCTCGCGCACGGCGCCTCCGGCCTCCGCCGCGCGGCGCTTCCGCTCGCCGTGCTGGTGGCGGCACTCGGCACGGCCTGGTTCACGCTTTCCAACTTCGTCCCCACGACCGACAACCCGCTCCGCGTCCTCGGCGAGTTCCTGGAAACGGCGCCGCTCAAGTGGGTGCTGCTGCCGTTCCGCCTCCCGCTCCTCCCCTTCGGCGCCCAGACCGCCGGCGCGTGGCTGGGCGGCGTGGGCATCGGCCTGCTGATCATCGCGGGCCACGTGGCGTGGATCCTCCGCGCCGACCACGCCTTCGAGGAGGCCGCCGTCGAGGCCAGCGCGCGCCGCGCGGTGCGGGTGGCCCAGATGCGGCACCAGGGCCGCCGAAGCCTGGCGCCCACCCGCCGCTGGTGGTTTCCGCTCGCCCCCTCGGGCTCGCCGGCGCTGGCCATTGCCTGGAAGAACCTCGCGCGCGTGGCGCGGACCACGAGCCTGGGCGGCCTCGCCCTCGTGGCGCTCCTCATTGCCGGGGGCCTGGTGGCGGCCACGATGACCGCCCCGCACGACCCGTTCCTGATGATCATGGTCGGCACGCTGGCCACGAGCTGGGCGGGCGTGTCGCTCGTCTTCGGCCCGCTCTGGGTGCGTGCCGACCTGCGCGGCGACCTGCCCCACCTGGCCGTGCTCCGGACCTGGCCTCTCCCGGGCCAGGTGGTGATGGCCGGCCAGGTGCTCGGCTCGGCTGCGGCGCTCACGGCCCTGCAGTTCCTGCTCGCCGAGGTGGGCGTCTACGCGCTGGTGGCCACGGGCCAGGCCGACATTTCGCCCGCGCTGGTGGCCGCGCTCACCATCGCGGCCGTGCCAGTGCTGCTCCTCATCAACGCGCTGGCCATCGGCATCCAGAATGGGGCGGCGCTGCTCTACCCGAGCTGGGTGCAGGTGGAGGTGCGGCCAGGTGGCGTCGAGGCCATGGGCCAGCAGTTCCTCACGGCGGGCCTGGCCCTGGTGCTGCTGGCGCTGCTGCTGCTGGGTCCGGCGCTGCTCGCCGGCCTCACCTGGTATTTCCTCGAGGCGCGCCTCGGCGGGTGGTCGCTGGTGCCGGCGCTGCTCCCCGCGGCGCTCGGGCTCGGGCTCGAGCTCTTCCTGCTGGTGGACTGGCTGGGGAGCCGGTTTGAACGGCTGGAAGTCGCGGCGGAATAGCGCCCGCCACCCCCCTCACCTTCCCCGGGGTCCGGCCGATACTGACCGGCAGCAGCCGTGCGGGCTGCGCTGGCCCACGCCGAACCCGCCTGGAGCCCCCTGTCTCACGTTTCACTGGAACCTGAAGTCCCGGCGGGCGAGCGACGCTCCCCCGCCGAGGTTGCGGCTGCCATCCAGCGCCGCGGGGCGGCGTCGCATGGCGCGGGGTGGCAGGCGGCGTGGTCGGGGCTGGAACGGGAGCGGAGCTTTGGGCTACCTCGCGGTGGTGGTGCTGCTGGTGACGCTGGTGCCGTTCGACTTCGCCCTGCCCGACGAGTTCCGGCTCTACACCGGCGCCCAGCTTGGCGACGCCCTCGCCAACATCCTGATGTTCGTGCCGCTCGGCTTCCTGTACCAGCTGGCCCAGCCAGCCTCGGCGGATCGCCGCGCGCTCCGCGCCCTGCTCCTCGGCGCGCTGCTCAGCCTCGGCGTCGAATCGGCGCAGCTCTTCCTGGCCGAGCGCTTCAGCTCCCCGCTCGACGTGGCCACCAACGCCCTCGGCGCCTGGCTCGGCGCGCAGCTCGAGCTCGGCGTGGCCCGCCGCCTGGCGGTGACGCCGGCGCTGGTGGGGCGTCTGGCGCTCGAGTTGCCCCTGATGGGCCTCGTGTACCTGCTGGTGCCGCTCCTCTGGCTTGCCGGCCTGGCGGCCGCCGCCTCTCCGCAGTCGGGGCGCGCGGCGCTGCTCTTGCCGGCGGGGCTGGTGGGCGCGGTGATCCTCGGGCAGGTCTGGCGGCACCAACTCGGCCCCGCAGGGGCGCTCTCGCGCCGGCGGCTCGCGGGGATTGCGGCCGGCTGGTTCGGGCTCGGCGCGTTCACGGCGCTCGGGCGCTCGCCCTGGCTGGTGCTGGGTGGTGCGGTGCTCTCCGGTGCGCTGGCGTGGCTCGTGGCGGGCCGCCACCTGCCCCCCGGCCCGGAGCGACGCTACGAGGGCCCGACCCTCCGTGCCGCCGCGCCGCTGCTCGCGCTGTTCCTGCTGGCACTCACGCTCTGGCACGCCACCGAAGCGCCGTACCCGGGCGGCGGGATTCGCTGGGGCTCGCCATTCACCAGCGCCGGCACGGCCGAGATCCTCGAGTTCCTGGAGCTCTGCGCGGCGTACACCGTGACCGGCTACCTGATCGCCGAGTGGCGCGGCCGCGCCGAGCGCACCCCGCGTGAGGCGATGCTCACCGCCACCGCGGTGGCGCTCAGCAGCGTGGTCATCCTCGAGTGCCTGGTGCTCTTGCTCGGCGGGCCCGGCGGCAGCGTGGTACGGACTCTCGCGGCCGGGGGGGCGGCGGCTTTCGGGGCGCGGGTGTACCGGCTGCAGCTCGGCTTCGTGCGGGCGCTGGTGCGGCAGGCGGAGCGGGAGCAGGCCGATCCTGAGGAATCCCGGGCGCCACCACGCCCGGCCCCGTGCTGGCGACCGGGCGTCTGAGGCCCTCGGCCTCTCGCCTCAGGGGGCTTCGGTGAAGCGCGGCGGCGTGGCGACGGCCGGGGGCGCGATATCGAACGGCTCCGAGGAGGAGGACGGCACGGGCGCATTGCTGAAGAGCGCGAGCGACGCGTCGCAGGTGGTGGCAGGGTCGAGGACCCGCACCGTGACCCGCGGCAGGTCCGAGCTCGAGCCATCGCGGCGCTCGGTCACCGCCAGCACCTCGAGCCCCACGATGCCGAGGGTGGCCCCCTTGAGACTGGCCTCGATCGGCGAGTAATTGACGCTGACGTCGCTGTCGTAGACCACCGCGCAGACCACCGCGCCCACGAGCATGGCCAGGCCGGTGGCCCGGAGCGGGCGCACCCCCGGGATCTTGTCGAGGTACTTCTCGCGATCGTCATCCGCCGCCGGCGAGCCAAGGCCTGGGCCCGCCAGCCGGAAGTTGCGCGCCCCGGAGTCGGTGGGACCGGCCGCGCGCCAGGTGGACGGGATGGCGGTGAGTGCGTGCCAGCCCTCGTCGCCGACCTGCCCCGTGAACAGGTCCAGCGTCGTCCCGACATTGCTGGTGAACCTGGCGAGGGGAAGCGAACGCCCACCTCGGCCAGCTGGTCGTTCACATCCACGGCGCTGAAGTCGTTCGGCGGGGCGTCGTTGTCGATGCTCTCCTCATCGATGACGAGGAGGACGGAGTACCCCTCCGCCCCCAGGGCGGTGCGCTCTGCACCTCGCGGGCGTTTGGGGTCGGGTCGGTGGCGCCGCCACCACACCCGGCGCAGGCGAGGAGGAGGAGCAGGGCGGTGCCCTGCCGGAGGGCGCCTGGACAAGTCGGCATGGGAGGGTCCCTAGTCTCGAAGGTTGTTGGTCGCGTGGTCGAGCGAGCAATCCCCTTGCGAGGCAAGCGATGGACCATTGCCGACTCTGTCTAACCCCTTTGGCAACCCGTTGGCCTTGAGCCACTCCGGGCTTCGTCAGTGGCCCGATGAGAGTGTGAATCCTGCCACGAGCCGTTGCAGCTGTAACGCCGCGTGCCACCTCCCATTTCCCCCGCGATCCCGGCCCCAGCCCCGTCGACGCGCGACACCTTCAGGCGGAGTCCTGGGCTGCCCCGCTGCTCCGGGGAGGTGCCTCCTACCGCCCGAACACGGCGCCGTGCGGCACGCCGGGCGCGGTGCCCCCGTGCGGCCAGGTCTTGTTGTCCATCCGGAAGCCCGGCACGCTGTCGCCCACCTCGCGGAAGCGGGGGTCCACGGCCAGCTGGCCCGTCGTGGGATCGAAGCGGAGCAGCACCACCCGGTGCTGCATTTCCTTGTATCCGGTGACCACGACGCGCCGCCGGTCGGGCGAGAGCGCGATCCAGTGCGGCACATCCCCAGGCCCGAGCTCGGCTCGGCTCACCTCGTGCGGGTGGGAGGGATCGCGGATGTCGAGGCTCACCACCGCGTGCCACGCGGGCACCGTGACTAGGTAGTAATCCCCCGCCACCACCGGGATGGCGCAGTACGCACCCTCCATGCGGGGGAACGACGCCACCATCTGTGCGGCAGGCGCATCGCCCTCGAGCCCGCTCAGCAGGTACAGCCCGCACTGGAAGGTGGACACCAGCACCGTCTTCCCATCCGCCAGCACGCGCGGCTCGGCCGTGAGCCCGCCTTCCGGGCCGTCCGGCAGGGAGAACGTCTTGAGGAGCGCCAGGTCGGACAGCCGCCACAGCTGCAGCTGGCGGGACGCCGGGTAGTCGTGGTCCATGTCGGTCGTCGTGGTGACCACCCGGTCGAGCGGCGGGACGATCGCGGCGCTGTACACCCGCGTCTCGGGGTCGAGCCCGGCGGCGCTGTCGCGCACCGAGCGCACCACCTGCCCGGCGGGCGTCACCTCCGCGAGCCCGCCCGGCAGCATGGCGCCCCCCGCGTGCCGCATCTGGAAGGTGGCCAGGACGTTGCCGTTGGGGAGCCGGAGGAAGGAATGCGGGTGCCTCATCCCATCCACGTCACCGAACTGGGCGGCGAGCCGGGGCGCGGCCGGGGCCGTCAGGTCGAAGATGAACGTGATGCCGCTGTCGAAGCCGTTGGCAAAGAGCTGCCGGTCCGCCGGGAGCTCGTGCTCGGTGTGGTGCGGATAGTTGCCGAGGCCAGGCACCGGGAGCGTCGTCACCAGGCGTCCGTAGCGCGCCGAATCCTCGGTGACGTCGAGGACGGCCAGGAAATCGGGCGCCGTCGAGTCGCTGGACCGAGTCCAGAGGTAGAGGTACTGACGCGCGGGCGCGCCATCCGGCGCGGGCCGGGCGCTGCAGGCGGCGAGCGTCAGCAGCGCAGCGGGCAGCAGCTTCCATGACATGAGGGGGGTCCTCTCAGGAGGTGGCGGCTGCGGGCGGACGGTGCGCGGCAATCCCGGTGAGCAGGCCGGGCAGCAGGAAGACCAGGAAAAAAAGACTCCCCCCGCTCACCAGCAGTCCCCACGCCCCGAACAGCACGTAGAGCAGTGCAATGGAGCGGACGGGCAGGAGCGGCGGCCGCTCGCCGCGCAGCCGGTCCACGAAGGTGGTGATGACGATGAGCCCGAAGGCCAGCATGGCGACGCCGCCGAACTGCCAGCCGATCATCACACCCGCCACGAGGTCGGCGCCGGCGCCGGTTGCCGCGAGCTGGTCGCGGAGCGCCGGCCAGCCGAGCAGGGAGTGCGGCAGGAAGGACAGCGCCATCACGGCGCCGGCCAGCAGCCCGAGAAGGTCAGAGGGTCGCTTCATGGTCATCCGTGAAGGGGGGATCATCGCTGAGCCGCGCGTATACCACCACGTCTTCCGCCAGGCCTTCCTTGACGAACGCCCCGCGCCGGACACCCTCGCTCCTCAGGCCCGCCTTGAGGAGCACCCGCCCGGAGGCGGGATTGCGGACAAAGTGATGCGCCTGGATGCGGTGCAGGTGGAGCAGCTCGAACCCGAACCGCACCACCGCCCGCGCCGCCTCGGTGGCATACCCCTGCCCCCAGAAGGCCCGCCCCAGCCAGTAGCCGAGCTCGCCGCGATCGTGCTCGGGCGTGAGCTCGAGGCCGATCGCGCCGAGCAGCACGCCGTCCCGCGTGATGGCGAAGCGCGCCGCGAGGCCGCGGCGCCAGTCCTCCGCGTGGGTGGCAATCCACGCCTCGGCCAGCCCGTCGGGATACGGGTGCGGCAGCCGGAGCGTCGTGGCCGACACCTCGCGGTCACCGGCCAGGCGCTGCACCTCGGCGGCGTCCGACGCGTGGAACGGCCGGAGCACCAGCCGCGGGGTGGCAAGCGTGGGCAGGGGCGGCATGCGGGAACTCAGGCGCGGGGAGCGGGCGGACGCGTCAGGTGGCGGACGGCGCCGGGAGACGGCACAGCATCAGCACCTCGTCCATGAAGCCGTCGGGCTGCCGCACGGCGTCGGGTTCCACGCCGTAGCGGACGAAGCCGCGGGTCTCGTACAGCCGGATGGCCCGCGCATTGGGCGCCGCCACGGTAAGCAGCACCTGCCGGAGCCCCTGCCGCCGCGCCTCGGCGAGTACGTCGTCCACCAGGGCGCCGGCCAGCCCGCTGCCTCGCGCCTCGGGCGCCAGGTACATCCCCCAGAGCAGCGCCCGATGGTCGAGCTTCCGCCCCTCGTAGCGCGTGAGCCCCGCGATTCCCACCAGGCGCTCCCCGCTCCACCCGCCCGCCACGTACGCGCGGGCGAGCCGCTCGGCCACCTGTGCCGGCGTCAGGCCGGCCTCGTCTTCCGGCGCCACCCGGAACTCGCCGGGGTTACCCCGGAAGCCCGCGAGGCGGAGGGCCTGGTAGGCGGCCGCGTCCGCGGCGCCGAGGCGGCGGATCACCCAGCGGAATGGCTCGCTCACCGGCGGCCCGGCGGCACCTGGCTCACTCCTCCCCGAGCCCTGAGGCAAAGAGCTGCTCGGCCACGGCGCGGTAGGCGGCAAGCGCCTCGTCGCCCTCGTCCAGGCCGTCACGCCGCGCCTCCTCCACCAGGAGGTGGGCCACGTACTCCTTGGCCAGGTCGAGCTGCCCATCGCCGATGCCGAGCAGGCTCATCCCGTGCACGATCTCCTCCGGCCCCGTCCCCGCCTCGCGCGCCGCGGCCGAGCGACGCGCCGCCTCGGCCGGGCTGATGCGACCGGCGAAGAGATCCTGCAGCAACTGCGCAAACGGACTGGTATCCATCGGCTCCCGGTGGGTGAATGCCGTCTCGAAGCTAGCGCGGGGCCCGCCCCGGGCAATCCGGGGGCCGGCACACCGCGGCCGAACGCCCCCATCGTGGGGCCGGAGCGTTGCGCCGGCCACTCGGACCCCGGGATCGGACTGCCGGAGCAACATGCCGGCGCCTCGGCCCGGGGCCCGAGTCCTTCAGGACTTGCGGTCTCGAGTGCTCACTTGAACGAGCTCGAGCGCGATCCCTTCAGCCCACTGGCGTGCCCGGCTCAGAACCGCCCCGCGTCCACGTCCTCAATGAACTTGACGAGCCCGCCCATGTACGTCGCCTGCGCGTCGTACATGGACATGTGGGTGCCGCCGGGGCAGTAGAGGTACCGGCCGTGGGCCAGCTTGGTGGCCATCATTTCCATGTACTTGGGGTCCATGGTGTCGTGCTCGCCGCCGATGGTGAGCGTGGGCACGGTGATCTTGCCCAGGTCCGCGAGCCGGTCCCAGTGCTCCAGGCTGCCGCTGGCGCCGAGTTCGCTCGGGCCCTGCATCTGGACGTAGATCTGGCGGTTGAGGTGGGTCATGCCGCGGAGCGCCGGGTCCGGCCACTGGGCCGCGGGCATGCGCAGGAAGTGCTTTTCGTAGTGGAGCGGCGTCAGGATGGCCATGTACTCCGGGGTCTCCGTCTTCCCGGTGGCCTCCATCTGCTGGATCCGGTGGAGGCTGTCCTGGTTCATGGCGGGCATCAGGACGGTCTTCGCGTACTCGTTGTATGCGGGGATGCTGGCCATCATGTTGGAGATGATGAGGCCCTTCAGGTGCTCCTGGTGCGCCAGCGCGTACTCCATGGCCAGGATCCCGCCCCACGAGTGGCCCAGCAGGTAGAAGTTGTCCTTGTCCAACCCAAGCGCCACCCGCACCTGCTCCACCTCGTCCACGAAGCGCGGGATGGACCAGAGCGTGGTGTCGGTGGGCACGTCGCTGCGGTAGCTGCCGAGCTGGTCGTAGTAGTAGTACTCGATCCCCTGGCCCGGGAAGTAGCTGTCGAGCGCCTCGAAGTACTCGCTCGAGGCGCCGGGGCCGCCGTGCAGCAGCAGCACCTTGATGCGCGGGTTGTTGCCGACGCGCTTGGTCCAGACGCGGAAGTCCCCGCTCGGCGTGTGGATGGGGATGAGGCGGACGCCGCCCGTCAGGATGTCGGCGCGGCCGGTGGTGTCGAAGTAGGTGGCGGGGCTGGCCGGCGGCGGCTCCCCGTCCGGCTTCCCGCTGCACGCGACAAGGACGAGGGCGAGCGTGGCAACGCACAGGGGGCGCATGCGAGGCTCCAGGTCAGGGGTGGGAACTGAAGGCTCCCATGGGGGCGGAGCGCTACTCCGTCCGCTCGGGAGGGGCCCGAGCGAGTGAATTCAGAGATCGAGTGGGCGGAGCGGCGCTCCGCCCCTACGGGGGACTGTGGACGGCGGGCCCTAGCCCAGCGGGACGACTTCCGCCCGCGCCAGCCGCTCCCCACGAAACCGCGTCCCCACCTTGATGAAGCGCGGCTCGTCGTCACTCACGGCAAAGCGGTGGGTGCCCTTCGCGCCCGCCGGCGCCGCGATGCGGCGGCGTTCCAGCTCGCCCGCCAGCGCCAGCGCGGTCTCCTCCGCCGAGTCAATGAGGCGGACGGCCGGGCCCATGACGCGGCCGAGCAGCGGCTTGAGGAGTGGATAATGGGTGCAGCCCAGCACCAGCGCGTCCACCCGCGCCGTGAGGAGCGGTGCCAGGTACTCCCCGGCCACCAGCTCGGTGGCGGGGTGATCAAACCAGCCCTCTTCCACCAGCGGGACGAAGAGCGGGCAGGCCACCTGCTCCACTCGTACGCCGGGCGCCAGCGCGTGGATGGCCCTGGCATAGGCGTTGGAGGCGATGGTGCCCGCGGTCCCAATGACGCCGATGGCGCCGCCCTCGGCGGCGCGCACGGCGGCGCGGGCCCCCGGCTCGATGACGCCGAGCACCGGCACCGGGGAGGCGTCGCGGAGCGCCTGCAGCGCATGCGCCGTCGAGGTGTTGCAGGCGATGACGACGGCCTTGACCCCCTGCCCCAGCAGCCAGTGCAGGATCTCGAGCGAGTAGCGCCGGACGGTTTCGGGGCTCTTGGGGCCGTAGGGGACCCGCGCCGTGTCGCCGAAGTAGATGGTGGACTCGGCCGGGAGCCGCTCGTAGATGGCGCGGGCCACGGTGAGGCCACCGATGCCCGAGTCGAAGATGCCGATGGGGGCCGACGCGTTCACGGGCGGCCGAACGGCACGCGGAGCGTGGCCCCCACCCCGCCGCCGGGGAGCGGCACGGCGCGCATCTCGAGGTCGTCGGGGAAGTCCCAGAGGTGGGCCGACACGTACGCCTCGATGGCCGAGAACAGGTGGTTGAAGGCCAGCAGCACCAGCCAGTCCTGGCGCTCCTTCTCCTTGGCGGAGACGCTGCCGGAGTTGGTGCGGCGGAGGTAGTTGAGCTCGTGCTGGCTCTTGATGGCCATGCCGAGGGTGACGCCTTCCCAGGCCACGAAGAGGGCGCCCGTCAGCTTCCGGTTGCTCTTGGCCTGGCCCCACCCGGGGATCAGGATGGAGCGCCAGAGCGCCCCCATCGGGGAGACGGGGGTGCGGGCGTAGCTGATGCCGGTGTCGGGCCGGACCCGGGCGGTGTCGCTCACCTCGACCCGGGGCGGCGCCGAATCGGCCGGGGCGGCCGGGGGCGGGGCCGGGTCCTGCGCGGCCGCGGGCGCCGTGCCCAGCGCCGCCAGGGCCAGCGCCAGCGCGAGCGCTCCCCTCACTTGACCACCTCCCGCACCGCCGCCGCGAACCGCTCCACGTCGTCCTCCGTGGTGTCCCAGGCCGTCATCCAGCGCACTTCCGAGGTCTCGGCGTTCCACACGTAGAAGTGCGTGTGCGCCTGGAGGGCCGGAATATGCCCGGCCGGGACGATGGCGAACACCCCGTTGGCCTCGACGGGCTGGGTGAGGCGGATGCCGGGGATGTCGCGGACCCGGGCGGCGAGGAGCCGCGCCATCCGGTTGGCGTGTTCGGCGTTCCGGCGCCAGAGGTCGGTGCCCAGGAGCGCGAGGAACTGGGCCGCGAGGAAGCGCATCTTGCTCGCCAGCTGCATGCCCTGCTTCCGCACCCAGGGGAAGTCCTGCGGGTCGAGGTCGTTCAGGAACAGGACCGCCTCGGCACCCAGCAGCCCGTTCTTGGTGCCGCCGAACGACAGCAGGTCCACGCCGGCGTCGGTGGTGAACTGCCGGAACGGGGAGCCCAGGCTCACAGCGGCGTTGGCAATGCGGGCGCCGTCCATGTGCACGTACAGGCCGTGGCCGTGGGCCACGTCGCAGAGCGCCTTCACTTCCTCGGGGCTGTAGAGGGTGCCCACCTCGGTGGCCTGCGTCAGTGACACCACCTTGGGCTGCACCCGGTGCTCGTCCCCGCGGCCGCCGAGGCAGCGGGTGATGTCGGCGGGGGTGAGCTTGCCGCCGGGGGCGTCCGCCGTCATGAGCTTGCAGCCCGTGAAGCGCTCCGGGGCGCCCGCCTCGTCCACGTTCAGGTGGGCCATGGCGGTGCAGATCACGGCGTGGTAGGGCCGGGTCACGCTCTGGAGGGCGAGGGTGTTGGCGGCCGTGCCGTTGAAGACGAACCAGGCGCGGGTCCCCTCGCCGAAGTGCTCGCGGAAGACGGCCTCCGCATCCGCGGTAAGCGGGTCGTGGCCGTAGCCGCGGACGTGGCCGTCGTTGGCCCGGGCCAGCGCGGCGAGGACCTCGGGATGGACGCCGGCGTTGTTGTCGCTGGCGAAGGCGCGCGGGAAGCTCATGCGGGGGCGATGAGGACGGTGAGGGCGGCGGGCTGGAGCGTCAGCTCCATGGTGTCGGCGGTGGCGCGGAGCTCGCCGTCGAACTGGGCGCGGAGGGGGCCGCTCCGGCTCCGGATGCAGAGCCGGGTGGTGCGGAAGCTCCGCACCCCCTTGAGGCGGGTGTGCTTGCCGAGCATGACGAGGGGGAGCTTCTGCAGGATGCCGAGGATGGACTGCTCCTTCACCACGCAGACGTCGAACAGCCCGTCGTCGAAGACGGCGCCGGGGGTGATGCGGAAGCCGCCGCCCACCACGGGGCCGTTGCCGACCTCGCAGAGCAGGACCCGCTCGGTCCACCGTTCGCCGTTGGCCTCGAGCTCGAGGTCGAACGGCTCGTAATAGCGGAGCACCTTGGCCACCGCCAGCAGGTAGGCCAGGATCCCGCTCCCCGATTCCGAGGCGTTCACCACCCGCGCCACCTCGGCGTCGAAGCCGATGCCGACGGAGTTGAGGAAGGTCTCGCCCCAGGCCCAGCCCACGTCAATCACCCGTGTGGTGCCGTGCGCCAGTCCCTGCACCGCGTCGGCCGGCTTCTTCCCGAGGGTGCGGCAGAGCTTGGCGAAGTCGTTGCCGGTGCCGCCGGGGATGACGCCGAAGGCGGGGCGCTGGTGCGGCTCCACCTGCAGGAGGCCGTTGGCCGCCTCGTGGGCGGTGCCGTCGCCGCCCACCACGAGGCAGTGCGTGAGGCCCTGCCGCGCGAAGTCCCGGGCGATCGTCACGCCATCGCCGGGGCCGGCCGTCTCCCGCACCGCCACCTCGCCGAAGCAGGCGCGCGCGGCGGCCACGGCCTCGGCCGCGACGCGCGGGGCGCGCCCGTGGCCGGCGGCGGGGTTCACGAGCAGGAGCGTAGGCATGGCTGGGGTGGTCAACGGGAGCGTGTGGGAATCGAACCCACCGGACCCCGCGGAGCGGCGTCCGTCGCGATTTTGAAGATCGGCCCAGGCACCAGCCCGGATCCGCCCCCGCCCGGAAGATAGCGGGCGGCGTAGCGGCCGGATATATCCGGCCCCTACGGGGGTCGCGACGCACAGGACGTCGCTGTCCGCGCCGCGTCAGAGCGTCGCGACCACCTCGATCTCGACGCGCACGCCCCGCGGCAGCCCGGAGACGGCCACCGTGGAGCGCGCGGGCTTGTGGTCGCCGAAGTGCCGCGCGTAGATCTCGTTCATGGCGGTGAAGTCCTGCATGTCCACCAGGAAGACGGTGGTCTTCACCACCTTCTGCATGGAGCTGCCGGCGCCGGCGAGCACGGCCTCGAGGTTCTGCAGCACCCGCTCGGTCTGCTCGCGGATCCCGCCGCCCACGATCTCCATGGTGGCGGGGTTGAGCGCGATCTGGCCGGCGGAATAGATGAACCCGTTGGCGATGATGGCCTGGGAGTACGGGCCGATCGCCTTGGGGGCGTGCTCGGTGGCGACGGTCTGGTGCGTCATTGCGGCTCGTCGGGTTAGAAGAGGCCTTCGATGCGGCCGTCCGGGTGGACCTTGATGGCCTCGGCGGACGGGGTCTTGGACAGCCCCGGCATGGTCATGATCTCCCCGGCCAGCGCCACGACGAAGCCGGCGCCGGCGGAGGCGGTGACGTCCCGGATGTTGATCTTGAAGCCCTTCGGGCGCCCGAGCTTGGTCGGGTCGTCGCTGAAGGAGTACTGGGTCTTGGCCACGCAGACCGGGGTGGCCCCCATGCCCATCTCCTCGCACTGCGCGATGGACTTCTCCGCCGCCGGCGCGAAGGTGACGCCGTCGGCGCCGTAGATCTGGGTGGCGATGATCTCGATCTTCTGCTTGATGGGCAGGCTGGCGTCGTAGATCGGCTTGAAGTCCGCCTTCCCCTCGGCGAGCGCCGCCATGACCTGCTCGCCCACCGCGATGCCGCCGTCCCCGCCCTTGGCCCACACGTCGGAGAGCGCCGCGCGCGCGCCCCAGCTCCGGGCCGCCTCGATGACGCAGTTCTGCTCCTCGACGGTGTCGGAGAGGAAGCGGTTCATGGCCACGATGACCGGCACCCCGAACTTCTGCACGTTCTTGACGTGGGCCTCGAGGTTGACGAGGCCCCGCTGCAGCGCCGCCACGTCGGGGGTGCTGAGCATGTCCTTCTTGACGCCGCCGTGCATCTTGAGCGCGCGCACGGTGGCCACCACCACCGCGGCCTCCGGCTTGAGCCCGCCGAAGCGGCACTTGATGTCGAAGAACTTCTCCGCACCGAGGTCGGCGCCGAAGCCCGCCTCGGTGAGCACGATGTCGCCGAGGCCGAGCGCAAGACGCGTGGCCTGGATGCTGTTGCAGCCGTGGGCGATGTTGCCGAAGGGGCCGCCGTGCACCAGCGCGGGACCGCCCTCGAGGGTCTGCACCAGGTTCGGCAGCATGGCGTCCTTGAGGAGCAGCGTCATGGCGCCGCTGGCCTTGAGGTCGCTGGCGCGGACCGGCTTCCGGTCGCGGGTGAGGCCCACGATGATCCGCCCCAGCCGCGCCTCGAGGTCCGCCATGTCGGTGGCGAGGCAGAGGATGGCCATGATCTCGCTGCCCGGCACGATGACGAAGCGCTCCTCCCGGCTCGGGCCGCCGTTCAGCCCCCCGAGGCCGACGATGCAGCTCCGCAGCGCCCGGTCGTTCATGTCGATGGTGCGCGGCCAGGTGATGCGGCGGGTGTCGATGCCGAGCGCGTTGCCATGGTGGATGTGATTGTCGACCATGGCGGCCAGCAGGTTGTGCGCGCCGTGATGGCGTGGAAGTCGCCGGTGAAGTGCAGGTTGATCTCGTCCATCGGGACGATCTGCGCGTAGCCGCCGCCCGTCGCCCCGCCCTTCACGCCGAACACCGGCCCGAGCGAGGGCTCGCGGATGGCCACCACCACCTTCTTCCCCATCTTGCGGAGCGCCTGGGCGAGGCCCACGGTCACCGTGCTCTTCCCCTCGCCGGCCGGCGTGGGGTTGATGCCGGAGACGAGCACCAGGCGGCCCTTGGGCGGCCGCTTGGCGGCCGCTTCCGGCGTGATCTTGGCCTTGTAGCGCCCGTAGGGCAGGATCTCGTCGGGCGTCAGGCCGATTTCGGCGGCCACGTCGGCGATGGGCCGCATCTTCGCGGCCTGGGCGATCTCGATATCCGAAGGGACGGTGCTCATGGCTGGCGTGCTTCCTCGTTCCGAGAGAAGGGCTGGAGGCTGCGTGGGCCGGCGGCACGGCTCTGGGCCAATCCCACCGGGACGGACAGTACGACGACGAGCGTGAAGCGACGATGAGCGTCGGCGGTGACAGCGCGCCCCGGCCCTTACGGGGGCGTGAGCCGATCCCCGAACACCCGCCGGGCATTCTCGCCGGTGGCGGCGATGAGCTCGGCCGGCGCCATGCCCCGCACCGCCGCCACCCGCTCGGCGGTCTTCCGGACGTAGGCCGGCTCGTTCCGCTTGCCCCGGAACGGCACCGGGGCCAGGTAGGGGCTGTCGGTCTCCACCAGGAGCCGGTCGAGGGGGACGGCCTGGATGGCGGCGTCCATCGTCCAGTTCTTGAAGGTCACCATGCCGCTGAAGGAGACATAGTGTCCGCCGTCGAGCCCCGCGCGCAAGAGGGCCGGGCCGCTGGAGAAGCTGTGCAGGATGACGGTGGCGCGGGGGTGGTTGCGGAGGATGGCGGCGATGTCGTCGTCCGCCTCCCGGGCGTGGATCACCACCGCCTTGCCGGCCGCCGTGGCCAGCTCGAGCTGCCGCTCGAAGACCCGCTGCTGCACGTCCCGCGGGGAGAAGTCGTAGTGGTAGTCGAGGCCCATCTCGCCGGCCGCCACCACCCGCGGGTCGCGGAGCGCCGCGGCCAGCCAGGCCTCGGTGTCGGCGGTCCAGTCCTTCGCCTCGTGGGGATGGAGCCCGGCGGTGCAGGAAATCCGGGCGTCCTTCCCGGTCAGGGCGAGGGCCCGCGCGTGGCTGGCGGGGCTCTCGCCGATCACCACGAGGTGGCACACGCCCTCGGCGAAGGCCCGCGCGATGACGGCGTCGACATCGTCCTGGAACGCGTCGGCGCCGAGGTGGCAGTGGGAATCGACCAGCATCGGGGCCTCGCGGCCGCGGGGGCCGGCGCTGGCCGGCCCCCGCAGGTGCCTACTTGGTGGCGACCGCCTCGCGCGGGTCGGCCGGGGTCCGGGGCGCGATGGTCTTGACGCCCCGGGCGTCGGCGCCGGGCCACTTGCGCTCGATCCACATGAGCACCGGGCTCGCGATGAAGATCGACGAGAAGGTGCCGGTGAAGACGCCGAAGAACATCACCAGCGCGAAGGGCCGGATCACCTCGCCGCCGAAGACGGCGAGCGCGGTGAGGGTGGCCAGCGTGGTGCCGTGGGTCAGGATGCTCCGCGGCAGCGTCTCGTTGATGGAGCGGTTGAGGATGTCCGCGAAGTGGTCCCGCTTGTACTTGTGCAGGTTCTCGCGGACCCGGTCGAAGATGATGATCGTGTCGTTGAGCGAGTAGCCCACCATCGAGAGCACCGCCGCCACCACCACGAGGCTCACCTCGAGCCGCATGATGGCGATGAAGCCGATGGTCAGGATGATGTCGTGCGCCGTGGCCGCCACGGCCGCGAGGCCGAAGCGCCACTCGAAGCGGTAGGCCAGGTAGGCCAGCACGGCGAAGAAGCTGTAGAAGATGGCGAGGAACGCCTTGCTCCGGAGCTCCCCACCGACCTTGGGCCCGACCGCCTCGGCCTTCTCGATGGTGTACTGGCCGGCCCCGGCCACCTGGTCGAGCGCGGCGCCCACCGCCGAGGCCGTGGCCTGGGTGTTGTCGGCGTCGGTGCCCTCCTTGGCGGTGCGGGCGCGGACGATGTACTCGCCCGGCGCGCCGAAGCCCTGGATCTCGGCGCCCTTGATGCCCTGGGCGTCGAGCGCCGAGCGGAGGTTGCCTACGTTCAGGTCGGAGCCCGCCTTCACCTGCACCGCGGTGCCGCCGGTGAACTCGATGCTGTAGTTGAGGCCCCAGGCGAGGAGCGCCACCAGGCTCAGCGCGAAGAGCGCCCCCGTCACGCCGTAGGCGACGCGGCGGAACCCGATGAAGTCGTAGCTGGCGTCAGCGAAGTAGCGTCGCATCAGATGCTCAGGGTCTGCATGGCCGGCTTCTTGTCCAGCCACAGCATGTAGAGGGTGCGCGTCACGAAGATGGCCGTGAACAGCGAGCAGAGGATGCCGAGGGAGAGCGTGACCGCGAAGCCCTTCACCGGCCCGGTGCCGAACTGGAACAGGAACAGCGCCGTCATCACCGTCGTCACGTTGGAGTCGATGATGGCGTTCATCGCGTGCTTGAAGCCCTCGTCGATGGCCAGGCGCACCGTCTTGCCGAGCAGCAGCTCCTCGCGGATGCGCTCGAAGATCAGCACGTTGGCGTCCACCGCGATGCCCACCGACAGCACCAGGCCCGCGAGGCCCGGCAGCGTCAGCGTGGCGCCCACGAAGGAGAGCAGCGCGAAGGAGAGGACGATGTAGAGCGCGAGGCCGGCCACCGCCAGCGCGCCGCTCATCTGGTAGATCCACAGCATGATGGCGATGACCGCCGCGGTGCCGATCACGCCCGCGAGGATGCCGCCCTTGATGGAGTCCTGGCCGAGCGAGGCTCGCACCTGGCGCTCCTCGACGATCTTGAGCGGCACCGGGAGGGCGCCGGCGCGGAGCGTGAGGGCCAGGTCGCGCGCCTCGGTCACCGACTTGCCGGTGAGGGTGATCTGGCCGCGCCGGTCGATCCGCTCCTGGATGACGGGCGGGCGGCCCTGCACCCGGTCGTCGAGGATGATCGCCATGTAGTTGCCGACGTTCTTGCTGGTGCCGTCGCCGAAGGAGCGGGCGCCCTGGCGGTCCAGTTCGAAGGTGACGATCGGGCCGCTGGTGAGCGGGTCGATCCCCTCCTTGGCGTCCACCAGGTTAGAGCCGGTGACGAGCGGCCGGTCCTCGAGCACGTACAGCGCGCGGTAGCTCTTGGCGCCCACCGACTGCGGCGCGCTGGCCCAGCGGAACTCGTACTTCCGCGGGAAGAGCGCCCGGACGTCGGGGAGGTTGAGGAGGCTGTCGGCCCGCACGAAGGCCGTCTCCTCCACCAGGTACTCGCCGGGGAGCTCGCCGGGGGTGATGATGGCGGTGAGGGCGCCGCCCTCCACCGGGGCCGTCGAATCGGCCTTGGCGCCCGCCGAGTCGCCCTGGAGCAGCGAGGTCACGGCGTTGGGGGCCGCGGCGTCCCCGGCGGCGGCCTTGATGCCGAGCCGCTGCAGGGTGCGGTCCATGGCCGGCAGCGCCTTGTCGAGCGCCTGCGAGCGGTCGGTGATGCGGAACTCGAGGAAGGCGCTCCGCTGCACCACGCTCTTGGCGCGCGCCGGGTCGCTGATGCCGGCGAGCTCGACCACGATGCGGTCGTCGCCCTGCTTCTGGATCAGCGGCTCGGTGACGCCGAACTCGTCGATGCGCTTGCGCAGCACGGTGAGGGCGAGGTCGAGGTCCTTCTTGGGATCGGCGGAGACGCGCTTCGACTGGTCGAGCTCGAGGCCCAGGTGCATGCCGCCCTGGAGGTCGAGCCCGAACTTGATCGGGACGCGGCGCTCGACCTTGTCGACCATGACACCGTCGGGGCCGCGCTCGCGGATCTTCACGTTGCGCGGGATGAGCGCCCCGATGCCCGCCACGAGGACGAGCCCGATGACGATCAGGCGAGACTTGAGGGTAGTGACGACCATGGCCTTCTAGGCGTGGGACGCGCGACTCTTGTCCATCGGGGGATCGTGGCGGGCCAGCGCGTCCTCCGCCCGGGCACGATCCTGCTTCAGTTGGTCCTGCAGGGCGGCGAGGGACGGGAACTTCTGCTGGTCCCGGATCCGCGCCACCCACTCCACCTTCACCCACTCGCCGTAGAGGTCCTCGTCCACGCCGAAGAGGTGCACTTCGAGGCTGCGGCGGCCGTCGCCGACCGTGGGCCGCGGCCCCTGGTTGAGCATCCCGCCCGCGCGCCCCCGGGCCCATTCCACCCGGGCCGCGTAGACGCCGTCCGGCGGGAGCAGCTTCCGCTCGGGAATGTCGCCGAGGTTGAGCGTCGGGACGCCGATGGTCCGGCCCCGGCCCTCCCCCCGCACCACCCGCCCGCTCACCGTGTAGGGCCGGCCCAGGAGCCCGGCCGCGGTGCGGAGGTCCCCGCCCGCCACCGCGCGGCGGATGGCGGTGCTCGACACCGCGTGCCCGCCGCTCTCCACCAGCCCCACCACGTCCACCTGGAACCCGTCGGTGGCGCCGAGGCGCCGGAGCGTCTCCACGTCCCCGCTCCGGCCCCGCCCGAAGCCGTGATCGTGCCCGATCACGAGTTCCTTCATGCCGCACCGCCCGATCAGCACCTCGCGCACGAAGCGCTCGGGCGAGTACTGCGCCAGCGCCTTGTCGAAGCGCAGGAACACCACGTAATCGAGCCCCGTCTGCGCCAGCGCCTCGCGGCGCTCGGCCCCGCTCGTGAGCAGCAGCGGCGCGGCCTTGGGGTTCACCACCTCCAGCGGGTGGGGCTCGAACGTCACCAGCACGCTCTTCCGGCCCGCCACCCGCGCCCGCTCCACGATTTCCCGCAGCACCGCCACGTGCCCGCGGTGCACCCCGTCGAAGGTGCCGACGGTCACCACCGAGCCGGCCGGATCGGGCGGGAGGTAGTGGGTCACGAGGCGGGCTCCAGCACCACCGACGGCGCCAGCCGTCCGTCGCGGTGCTCTGCGATGGCCACCAGCCGTCCCTCGTGGACCAGCGCCACCGGGGCCCCACCCTCCGGCCCGCGGCCGGCGATGCCCTGCCCGTACCCCAGTGCCCGCGCCTCCGCCTCCGAGACCGCCTCCTGCGCCAAGTGCCCGAGGACCGCGAGCGGCGGGAGCACCGGGGTGGCCGGGCCCAGCTCCGCCAGCGGCACCGCCTGCTCCACCCGGAGGCCGCCGATCGCCTCGCGCCGGAGGGCTGTCAGGTGGGCGCCGGTCTCCAGCCGCTCTCCGAGGTCCCGCGCCAGCGCCCGGAGGTACGCCCCGGGACTCACCGTGGCCCGGAACACCAGCTCGGGCCACTGGTAGCGCACTACACTGAGCGACGACACCGTGATCTCGACCTCCGGCAGCGTCACGGTCTCGCCACGGCGCGCCTTCCGGTAGCTGCGCTCGCCGTCAACGTGCTTGGCGGAGTAGGCCGGCGGCCGCTGTCGCTGCCGGCCCAGGAACCGCGCCATCACCGCCCCGATCTCCGCATCCGCCGGGGCCGGCAGCTCCGGGTCCATGGAGCCCACCACCTCGCCCGTGGCGTCGTCCGTGGCGGTGACCACGCCGAGCCGCGCCGTGGCCAGGTAGGTCTTGGCCTGCTGCTCCACGAACCGCGCCAGCCGCGTGGCCCGCCCCACCAGCACCACCAGCAAGCCGGTGGCAAAAGGATCGAGCGTCCCGGTGTGGCCCACGGCGCGGGTCTTGAGCGCCTTCCGGACCCGGGCCACGACATCGTGGCTGGTCAGGCCAGCCGGCTTGTCGAGGAGGAGCGCGCCGGTCAGGACGCGGGCTCCCCGGGGTTGCCCTCGGTGGCCTCGTCGCCGGCGGGCGCCTCCGGCTCGGGCGGGCGGAGCTCGCTCAGGATCTGGTTGATCCGCGCCGCGTGCTCCAGGCCCCGGTCCAGCTCGAACCGCAGCTCCGGGACGATCCGCGCCGTGAGCGCCCGCCCCACCCGCCCGCGGAGGAACCCCGCCGCGCTGCTGAGCCCCTCGAGTGCCTGGGCCCGCTCCTCCTCCGTGCCCATGACGCTCACCCGCACCGTGGCTACCGAGAGATCCGGCGTCACCAGCACGCCCGTCACCGTGGCGAAGCCGATCCGCGGGTCCCGCAGTTCCGTGAGCAGGAGGTCGGCGATCACCTGCCGGATCGTCTCCCCCACCTGGTCGGGCCGCCGCCTTGGGGCTCTCATCGTACCACCACCGCCGTATCCATGATCCGGACGCCCCCGGTTGCCTCGACGATCCGGTCCGCGGCCCGGAGGGTCTCCTCCGCCACGCGCCGGTCGCTGGCCACGGTGGCCACGGCGAGCTCGGCACGCTGCCACTTGTCCTGCTGGCCGGTCTCGCTCACCGCGAGGTTGAGCTTCCCGGTGAGCCGGGCCTTGAGGCCCTGCAGGATGGCCCGCTTCTCCTTGAGGCTGTGGCAGCCCTCGAGGTGAAGATCCCAGACCTGGGCCAATACAATCATGCCATCCTCATCGAAAGCGCGGCCCGAGGGCCGCGCCCACGACACTGCCCGACGTTACGCCGCCCCCGAGGCCGACGAGCCGCCGAGCGTCCGCTTCACTTCCTCGACCCGGAACGACTCGATGACATCGCCGACCTTGAGGTCGTTGTAGTTCTCGATGCCGATGCCGCACTCGAGGCCTTCCTTGACTTCCTTGGCGTCGTCCTTGAACCGCTTGAGGCTCGACATGGTGCCGGTGTAGACCACCGTGCCGTCGCGGACCACGCGGGCCTTGGCGGCGCGGGAGACGGTGCCGTTCTTGACCTGGCAGCCGGCGATGGTGCCCACCTTGCTGACCTTGAAGAGCTGCAGCACCACGGCATCGCCGAGGACCGTCTCCTTGCTCTCGGGCTTGAGCAGCCCCTCGAGCGCGTTGCGGACGTCGTCGACCGCCTCGTAGATGATGCGGTAGGTGCGGACGTCCACCTGCTCGCGTTCCGCCGCCTGGCGCGCGCCCGAGTCGGGCCGCACGTGGAAGCCGATGATGATGGCCCCCGACGCCTTGGCGAGCAGCACGTCGCTCTCGTTGATGGTGCCGACGCCGCGGTGGACGATGTCCACCCGCACCTCGCCGGTGCTGAGCTGCCCCAGCGCGTCGGCGAGCGCTTCCGCCGGGCCGCCCTGGTCGGCCTTGATGATGAGGCGGAGGGCGCCCATCTGCCCCTGCGCCAGCGCGCGCGAGATGTCCTCGAGCGAGCCGCCGCGGGCGGTGCGCCGGTTCTGCGCCTCGCGCTCGAGCCGCTGGCGCTTCTGGGCGATCTCGCGCGCCTCCACCGCGTCGGTGGTGACGAGGAAGTTGTCGCCCGGCGTCGGGACGCCCTCGAAGCCCAGGATCTGCACCGGGATGGAGGGGCCGGCTTCCTTGACGTTCTTGCCGCGCTCGTCGAACAGCGCGCGCACGCGGCCGCTGAACTTGCCGCAGATGAAGTTGTCGCCGACGCGCAGCGTGCCCTTCTGCACCAGGATGGTGGCCACCGGACCCTTGCCCGGGTCGAGGGTGGCTTCCACCACGGTGCCGCTCGCGGGGCGGTCCGGATTGGCCTTGAGGTCGAGGATCTCGGCCTGCAGCAGCACCTGCTCCAGCAGCTGGTCCACCCCGGTGCCCTTCTTGGCCGAGATGGGCGTGGCGAGCACCTGGCCGCCGAAGTCCTCGAGGACCACGTTGTGGGTCAGGAGGTCCTGCTTGACCTTCTGCACGTTGGCGGCCGGGAGGTCGATCTTGTTGATGGCGACCACCATCGGCACGCCGGCGTTCTTGGCGTGGCTGATGGCCTCGACCGTCTGCGGCATGACGGCGTCTTCCGCCGACACCACGAGGACCACGATGTCCGTCACCTGCGCGCCGCGGGCGCGCATGGCGGTGAAGGCCTGGTGGCCCGGCGTGTCGAGGAAGGTGATCTTCTTGCCACTCGGCAGCGTGACGTGGTACGCGCCGATGTGCTGCGTGATGCCGCCCGCCTCGCCGGCCACGACGTTGGCCTTGCGGACGTAGTCGAGGAGCGAGGTCTTGCCGTGGTCCACGTGGCCCATGATGGTGACCACCGGCGGCCGCGCGACGGCGCCCTCCTCGGTGGCCTCGGCCTCGGCCTCGGTCTCCGTGGGGGCGGCGTACTCCTCTTCCTTCACCGCCTGGAAGCCGAACTCCGAGGCGATGAGCTCGATCTGGTCGAAGTCGAGGCGCTGGTTGACCGTCACCATCAGGCCCAGCTCCTTGAAGGCCAGCTGGACGATCTGGGTGGCCGGCACCTTCATGAGGTCGGCGAGCTCGGCCACCGAGATGAACTCGTTGACGCGGACGCGGGTCTTCTCGCGCTCCCGCTCCTCACGCTGCCGCTCGAGCGCCTCCTGGTAGCCCGAGGAGTCGCGCCGGACGCCGCGCTTGGCGGTGCCGCGCATGCCGGCCAGCGTCTTCTCGATGTTGGCCAGCACCGCATCCTGGTCCACGGTGTTCTTGCGGGCCTTCTTCTTCTTCCGGCCGCCCCCCTTCTCCGCGTCCGGGCCGAAGGTGCGGGCCGGCGCCGCGCCGCCCGGCGCCCGGAGCCCCCGGCGCGCCGGGGCGTCCCGGAGGACCACCCGGACGGCCGGGACCGCCCGGCCGCGACGGACCACCGCCCTGCCGGGCGCCGCCCGGGCCGCCGGAGCTGAAGACCGGCTTGGGGCGGTTGAAGCGCTGCACCTCGCCGCCCGGCGGCACGACGGGCCGCGGGATGCGGGTGGGAATCCGGGGGAGCGGGCCCGAGGGCGCGCTGGGCGCCGACGGCGCCCCGCTCGCCGCGGCCGGCACACCCGGGGCCGAGGGCGGCGCCGTGGGGGCCTCGGGCTTGAAGAGCGGCGCGGCGGGGCGCGGGGGCGGCGCCGGGATGAACGGCGTGGCGGCCCGCGGGGCTTCCGCCTCGGTCTCGGCCTCGGCGGGGAGCGGCGGCAGGTCCTTGAAGAGCGCGCGGGCCCGTTCCTCGATGGACGAGGGCAGCACCGGCTCGTCGCGCTTCTCGACCGGGCGCGTCAGCTCCAGCGCCTCGATCCGCAGCGCCTCCGCGGCGCGCTCGGCCTCGGCCTGGGCCTCGACCTGCGCCACCTCGGCGGCCGTGCGGCGGCGCTTGGCCGGCTTGGGGCCCTCGGCGGCGGGCTCCGCCTCCACGGCGGGCTTGGCGGCCTTCTTGCGGCCCTTCTTGGGTGCGGGTTCCTCGGTGGCCTGTGCCGCCTTCCGCTTCTCGCGCTCCCAGCGCACGCGGATGGCGGACACCTGCGAATCCTCGAGCGCGCTCATGTGCGTGCGCACGAAGATGTTCATGTCCTTGAGCATGCCCATGAGCTGCTCGGCGGACACCCCGAACTCGGCTGCCAGATCGTGAACTCGAGTCTTGACCACTCACGCCTCCCTGGGGGCTCCCGCCGGGGCCGCCTTCGCGATCCCCTGGGCGAGCGCCCGGTCCTGCACGCCGACGACCATGACCGCGGGCTTGCCCAGCCGCGCGCCGATCGTCTCCGCCGACGGGCCCGCGTAGAGGGGAATCCCCTTCGCGACCGCCAGCCTCACCACTTTCTCGTTGGCGCGGGGACTCGCATCCCCCGCCAGCACCACACACGCAAACCGGCCCTGCTGCAACCCGGCCCGCACCGCATCCACGCCGACCACCGCCGCCCCCGCCCGGTACCCGAGCCCGAGGAGGCGAAGGAGGGCCTCGTCAGCCGGCGGCGTGGCCGTCCTCGCTCGCGTCTTCCGTCGTGAGCTCGGCCAGGAACGTCAGCAGCTGGTCGGTGCGCTCCGGCGTCATGCCCTCCACCTTCTCGATGTCCTCGCGATCGAGGTCGAGGAGCTGGCCCAGGGTCTGGTACCCGGCGCCGTGGAGCAGCGCCAGCAGCTCCGGCGAGAGCCCCTGGAGATCGGCGATCGGGATGGCCGACACGGCATCGTCCTCGGGCGGGAGCGGGGCGAACAGCGGGCCCTCGCCGCCGCGCTCGAGCCACTCGCGGCTCGAGTAGAGGTCGATCTTCCAGCCGGTGAGTTCGCTGGCCAGGCGGACGTTCTGCCCGTTGCGGCCGATGGCGAGCGACAGCTGGTCCTCGTCGACCACCGCCTGGATGGTCTTGCTCACCGGGTCGCTGAACACCTTGGCCACGCGGGCCGGCGCCAGCGCGAGCCGCGCGAAGCGCTCCGGGTCCGGCGACCACGGCACGATGTCGATGCGCTCACCGCCGAGCTCGTTGACGACGGCCTGCACGCGGGAGCCCTTGAGGCCCACGCACGCGCCCACCGGGTCGATAGCGTCGTCGCGGCTGATGACCGCGATCTTGGTGCGGCTCCCCACCTCGCGGGCCCAGGCGCGGATCTCCACGATGGCCTGCTGGATCTCCGGGACCTCGAGCTTGAACAGCGCCTTGACGAACAGCGGGTCGGCGCGCGAGAGGATGAGCCGCGGGCCCTTGGGCGTTTCCTCGAGCCGCTTGAGCACGGCGCGGATGGTGTCGCCCTGGTGGAACTTCTCGCGGTGGTTCTGCTCGCGGTACGGGATGATGGCTTCCGCCTCGCGGAACTTGTTCAGCATGATGACGAGCTTGCCGCGCTCGATCTGCTGGACCTCGCCCGAGAGCAGCTCGCCCACCTTGGAGGCGAACTCGTCGCGGATCCGGGTGCGCTCCCCCTCCCGCACGCGCTGGATGATCCGCTGCTTGGCCGCCTGCACCGCCAGCCGCCCGAACTCGGCGAAGGGGACCTCCTCCTCGAGCATGTCGCCGATGGCGAAGTCGGGGTCCTCGTACTGGGCCTCCTCGAGGGCGATCTGCGCGCTGGCGTCCTCCACCACCTCCACCACCTGGCGGAGCCGGACGACCTTGATGGCGCCCTTGAGCTCGTCGAACTCGAGCTCGAAGCGCACGTTGGGCCCGTAGCGGCGCGCGAGGGCGGCGTGGATCCCGTCGCGGAGCAGGTCGAGCAGCTCGGCGCGGTCGAGTTGTTTGCTGGTGGTGAGCTCGCGGATGGCGCTCAGCACCTCTGGGGAACCGGACATCCCGTGTCTCCTGCCTAGGCGCGCCGCGGGCCCTGCTTGGGCTTCGGCGCCAGGTCATCAACTGTCTCGTCCTGCAGCAGTGCTTCCTTCACGTCGTGCAGCGCCACCTGCACCTCCGCCCCATCGGGGAGCCGGAGCCGCACGTGGGCCTCGTCGGGCACGCCGAGGATCTCGGCCCGCGGGTGGCCGGCCACGCCGCGCGCCGTCAGCTTCACGGTGCGGCCGGCGTACCGGCGCCAGTGCTCGGGGAAACGCACCGGCCGTTCGATGCCGGGCGAGGACACCTGCAGCTGGTACCGCGACCCCACCCCGCCGGTCCCCTCGAAGAGCCGCTCGAGCGCCCGGCTCACCCGGGTGCAGTCCTCGGCGGTCACCCCGAACCCGGGCCGGCTGTCCGGCCGGTCGATACGCACCTGGATGGACAGATGCTGCGGCGGGCCAGCCTTGCGGAACTCCACCAGCTCGTAGCCGAGTTCCGTCACCTGGCGGCGAACGTCGGCGATGAGGGCGCTGTCGGTCATGGGACCCAGAAAAAAAATGTGGGGGAACTCCCCCACATCAGACGCCGCCACCTACCGCGGCAGGAGTTCCCCGGACAGCGGGCAAAGTATAGACGTGGTGCGGGGTTTCGTCAATTGCGGCAGGCGCGCAGTTTCGGGACGGAGGGGCCCCCGGATCCGGGAGGTTCCAGCGACCCGCCCCGCCGGCTCGACACCCGGAACGCGTGACCCCGGACCGGTTCAGCGGCCGAGCAGGCCGAGGTAGGCCACCATCCGGCCGTCCTGCCCGCCGGACGCCCGATGGCTGTAGAACCGGTCGCGGTCATGGGCCGAGCACCAAGCCGATGTGGAAATGTTGCGAATGCCGAGCCGGTGCCCCTGGCCGGCGAGTACTTCGCGCAGATCCACGTGCCACGGACCCGGCCCTTCGGCGGGGAGTCCGCAGCCGGTCCGAACCTCAGAACCAACTTCATAGCACGGCCCGCAAATCCCAACGCCAGTGTGCATTAGCACGTCCTGCGGGTCCGTCCCTGCCGCCTCCACCATCCGGGCAAGTCCAGTCGACAGGATCCCTGCGGCGGTCCCCCGCCAGCCACTGTGCAGAAGGGCGATGACGCGCCGGACGGGGTCCACCAGGTAGACCGGGATGCAGTCGGCGATGGTCACCGTGAGGAGGACCCCAGTAGCCGCGGTGGCGTGCCCGTCCACGCCGTCGATCTGCACCCAGCCCTGCCCTCCCTCGTGCCAGAGCACCGCCGGGCCGTGGACCTGATTGCCGAGGATGGTGGCCGGAAAGCCCGCCTCGGCACGCCGGAACGCCCGCCAGCGGGTCATCACCTCACCGACCGGGGCGGCCGTCCAGAGGCCGAGGTCGAATTCGCGGCCGGTGACGCCCGCGACGACGCCGTGCTGCTCCCGCCAGCCGGGGAGCTCATAGCGCGGGATCGGGCCGGGGACCAGGGCTTCGCGGAGGACGGTGGGCATGGGCGAGGAACGTAACGGGGACCGGGGGCCTGACGCGCGGGCGGTCGCGAGGATTCCTCGCGACCGCCCGAGAGACGCGGCCAGCTGCGGCCGGCGGCGGGCGGCGCTACTCCAGCCGCTCGATGTCGGCGCCGAGGGCGCGCAGGCGCTGGTCGATGTTCTCGTACCCGCGCTCGATCTGGCCCACGTTGTGGATGGTGCTCTGCCCCTCGGCCGCCAGCGAGGCGAGCAGCATGGCCATCCCCGCCCGGATATCGGGTGACTCCACCGTGCCGCCGGAGAGCGGGGCCGGGCCGGAGATGACGGCGCGGTGCGGGTCGCACAGGACGATCCGCGCCCCCATGCCGATCAGCTTGTCCACGAAGAAGAGCCGGGACTCGAACATCTTCTCGAAGATCAGGATCATGCCCGCGCACTGCGTGGCGGTGACCACGGCGATGGACATGGCGTCGGCCGGGAAGGCCGGCCAGGGGCCGTCCTCGAGCTTGGGCACGTGGCCGCCGAGGTCGGGCCGCACCCGCCGCTCCTGCCCCGCGTCCACGATGAGCCGGTTTCCATCCACCCGCGGGCGCACGCCGAGGCGGTCGAAGCCGAGCAGGGTGCTGCGGAGGTCGTCCGGGCGGACGTCCTCGATGGTGAGGGGGCTGTTGGTGACGGCCGCGAGCCCGATGAAGCTGGCGATCTCGATGTGGTCGGGGCCGATGGCGTAGCGGCAGCCGCCGAGGGGCTTCCCGCCGGTGATGGTGTAGACGTTGGTGCCGATGCCCTCGATGTCGGCGCCCATGGCCACGAGCAGGCGGGCCACGTCCTGCACGTGGGGCTCGGCGGCGGCGTTGCGGAGCACGGTGCGCCCCTTGGCGCGGACGGCCGCCATGAGCGCGTTCTCGGTGCCCGTGACGCTGGGTTCGTCGAGGAAGATTTCCGTCCCGACGAGCCCCTTCGCGGTGATCTCGTAGTTCTGCCCCAGGTTGAGTGAGGCGCCGAGCTGCTCCAGGACCAGGAAATGAGTGTCCACCCGCCGCCGTCCGATGACGTCCCCGCCCGGCGGGGGCAGCGTGACCGAGCCAAACCGCGCCAGCAGCGGGCCGGCCAGCAGGATGGACGCCCGGATCCTGGCGCAGAGCTCGGGTGAGAGCGGCTTGAGGCGGGCGCCGCGCCCGTCAATGCGCACCTCGTTGGGGGCGATCCACTCGACGCTGGCGCCGAGGTCGGCCACGAGGGCGAGCATGGTCTCCACGTCCCGGATGCGGGGCATGTTGGCGAGCTCGACGGGGCCGTCGGCCAGCAGGGTGGCGGCGATGGCCGGGAGGGCGGCGTTCTTGTTGCCGGCCGGGCGGACGGAGCCGGCGAGGGGCCGGCCGCCGCGGACACGATAGCGAAGGGGCATGGCGCCAAAACTCGGGGCGCATGGTGCGCCCGTCAAGCTCGGTGGTATCTTGGTCTCCACGGAGGTACGCCCGATGTTGCTGCTCCTGCAGGCCGGCACGCTGCCGGCGTGGGTGGGTCCCACGATGGCGATCTCGCTGGTCGTCATCGCGCTGGCATTCGTGGTCATCGCCGGCGCCATCGGCATGGCGATCGCCCGGGTGCTCGGGGAGATCAAGAAGCTGCACGAGGCCGTGGAATCCCTGCGCGGGGACCTGCACCCCGCGGTCACGGCCGTCCGCTCCATCTCCGACGAGGGGCGCCGCCTGGCGGCGCTGGTCGGGGGCGAGGCCGAGGAGCTGGTGGCGGCCAGCAAGGCGCTGCGGGCCGGCCTGTCCGAGCGGGTGCAGAACCTCGAGGCGGTCTACGAGGTGCTGCAGGAGGAGGTGGAGGAGACGGCCATCGACCTGGCCATCACCCTCCGCGGCTTCCGGCGCGGGGCCGGCTGGTACGGCCGGATCCGGCGCCTCCTCGGGGCCGGGCGGCGTTGACGACCAGGTCCGTCGCGCTGGCGGTCGCGCTCGGCGCGCTCGCCCTGGTGCTCTGCCCGGCGGCGCTGCACGCCTGGACGCCCGGGACCCACATCTACCTCGGCGAGTCCATCCTCGCCAACCTGCAGGCGCTGCCCGGTGCCGTGGCGGACCTGCTCCGCGCCTTCCCGTTCGACTTCCTGTACGGCAACATCGCCGCCGACAGCTCCATTGCCAAGAAATACGCACCCGTGGGGCGCCACTGCCATCACTGGCACGTGGGCCAGGAGATCCACGACCTGGCCACCAGCGACGCGCTCCGCGCCTTCGGCCTCGGCTACCTGAGCCACCTGGCCGCGGACGTGGTGGCGCACAATCACTTCGTGCCCCGGCAGCTGCTGCTCACCCGCTCCACCAGCGGGTTCGGCCACTCCTACTGGGAGAGCCGCTTCGAGCGCCCGCTCGGGCCCGCCTTTGCCCGGACGGCCAAGGAAGTGATCCTGCTGGACCATACGCCGGCGGACGCCCACCTCGACCAGATCATCGCGCCCACGATCTTCAGCGTGCGCACCAACCGCCGGCTGTTCCGCGGCATGGTGCACCTGACGGAGAGCGACGGCTGGCACCGCGCCTTCGAGGTGGCCGAGCGGCGGAGCCGCTGGGAGCTGGCGGTGCCGGACGTGGAGCGGCACCTGGCGCTCTCCTTCGAGTACATCATGGGGATGCTGGCGGGCCCGGACTGTGAGGCACGCCGCTTCGACCCCTCCGGGGAGGAGCCGCTCCGGAAGGCCAAGTGGTGGCGGCGCGAGGTGCTGCTGGCCGGCGGGTGGCGCGATGCGTCGCGGCTCCACGACCGGGCGGAGGAGGCCTTCGGGCTGCCGGCCGCCGCCCTGCCCTACTGGAGCGCCGCCACCCTCAAGCGGCCCTGGCTCCAGCCCGCGTCAGCCTCGGCACCCGCCCAGGGCACCGGCGCGTGAGCGAGCTCCCGGCCTCGGACCTGCTGTTCCTCCGGCTCCAGGAGGCCGTGGCGGGCCGCTACGCGCTCGAGCGCGAACTGGGCCGCGGCGGCATGGGCATCGTGTACCTGGCGCGCGACGTGCACCTGGACCGGCTGGTGGCGCTCAAGCTGCTGCCCCCCGACCTGGCCGCGCGCCCGGACCTCCGCGAGCGCTTCCTGCGTGAGGCGCGAACGGCCGCCCGGCTCTCCCATCCCAGCATCGTCCCGATCCACGCGGTGGAAGAGGCGGGCGACCTGGTCTGGTTCGTCATGGCCTACATCCCGGGCGAGAGCCTGGGGGCCCGGCTCCGCCGTCAGGGCGCGCTGCAGCCGGCCGAGGCGGCCCGGGTGCTGCGCGATGCGGCCTGGGCGCTGGCCCACGCCCACCAGCAGGGCGTGGTGCACCGGGACGTGAAGCCGGACAACATCCTGCTCGAGGCGGGCGGGCGGCGGGCGCTGCTCGCCGACTTCGGCATCGCCGCGCCGCTCGACGGCGAAGGCGGCGAGGGCGTGAGCGGCACCGTGGGGTACCTGAGCCCCGAGCAGGCCGCTGCCGAGCGGGTGGACGGCCGGAGCGACCTCTACGGACTCGGCGTGGTGGGCTATGTGGCGCTGGCCGGTCGCCTGCCCTATCTGGCGACGACGCTCGCCGAGCTCCGGGAGCGACAGTTCGCCGGGACGGCGCCCGCGCTGGCGTCCGTCGCGCCCCACGTGCCGCGGGCGCTGGCGCGGAGCATCGACCGCTGCCTGGCGCCATTGCCGGCCGCGCGATTCCAGAATGGCGAGGAGCTGGCGGGGGCGCTCGAGGAGCTCGGCCAGGGGCCGTCCGAGTTGCCGGCGCCGCTCCGCGTCTGGCTGACGCGCCACGTGCAGCAGCGCACCATCACCACCGTGCTGACGGCGATCTGGGGTATCCCGCTGGCGATGAGCAGCCTCTTCATGCTGGTGGCCGATCGCCCGCGGGAGGTGGGGGTGATGACGCTCATGATGGCCACGGTGGTCAACCTGCCGTGGGTGGCGTACCTCTTCACGCGGGTGTTCCACACGCGCCGGGTGCTCCGCGCCGGCTACACGGGACAGGACCTGCTGCTGGCGCTTCGCACCAGCGCCGAGCGGCGGCGGGAGGAACGGGCCTTCGAGGCGGGCCGGCCGCCGACGGAGCTGGGGCGCCTGATGCGCCGGCTGACGCTCGGCGCCTTCGCGGGGGCGCTGGTGAGCACCGGCGCACTGCTCTGGCTGCCGAGCTGGCTGGTGCCGGCGGGCCTCGTGGAGCTGGTGTGGGTGGGCTGCATCGGGTTCACCGGCTTCGGGGTCCTCTTCGGCCGGGTGTTTCCCGGGCGGGAGATCCCCACGCGCGACTGGATGGCGGAGCTGCGGGTGCGCTTCTGGGAGGGGCCCCTGGGCCGGGCGCTCATGCGCGTCGCGGGCTGGCGGCTGGGGGCCACCACCGTGCCGGAGCAGGTGCTCCACCGCCCCACCGAGGTGGCGCTGGGCGAGGCCGCCGGTGCGCTCTTCAAGGCGCTCCCGGCGGCGCAGCGCCGGGACCTGGCGCGGCTCCCCGACGAGATCACCCGCCTCACCGCACAGGCGCAGGCCATGCGCCGCAAGCTCGACGAGCTGGACGACCTCATCGCCCAGGCCGCGCCCACCACGCTGTTCGACGGCGTCAAGCCCGCCGGCGATGGCGGGGCCGGCGCGCTGGCGGAGGCCCGCGCGCTCTGGGCGGAGCGGCTGCGGGAGACCGTGACGCTGCTCGAGTCCCTGCGGCTGGGCCTGCTCAAGCTGCACGCCGGCAGCGCCGTCCCGGACACGCTCACCGCCGACCTGGCCGCCGCGCGGGAGCTCCAGGAGCGGCTGGGCCTGCTCCTCGAGGGCGCCGCCGAGGCGGAGCGCGCCCTCGCCCCGCGGGGAACCCAGCCGTGAGGGGCTTCCTGTGGCTGGCGCTGCTGCCGGGCGCGCTGGCGGCCCAGGTGGCCATCGAGACGGTGCCCGTCCGGCCGCTCCAGGGTTCGCTCTTTCGCATGCGGGTCACCGCCACCGCCCCGGCCCCCGTCTTCGAGCTCGACGGCAGCGTGGCGGGTCAGCGGCTGCACTTCCGCACCGATGATCGGGTCATCTGGGAGAGCCTGGCGGCGGTCCCGGTGGAAACCACCGACTCCCTCGACGTGACTTTGGTGCTGCGGGGTAACGCGCCGCCGGATACCGTGCACACCCGGATCGCCATCGGCGCCGGGGACTACCCGCACGAGACCCTGCGGGTGGCGCCCTCCATGGCGAAGCCGGATTCCGCGGCCCAGCGGCGGATTGCGCAGGAGCTGGCCCGGGCCCGCGCCGTGAGCCATGCCTCACACGACACGCCGAGGCAGTGGACCGGCCCCTTCCTCCGCCCCCGCCCGGGCCGCATCACGAGCCCCTTCGGCACCGCCCGGGAGTACAACGGCGAGGTGACGAGCCGTCACATGGGCACCGATTTCGCGGGGGCCATCGGCGCGCCCGTCTACGCCACCAACGCCGGCCGCGTGGCCCTCGTGGCGCGCTTCTACCTCTCCGGCAACGTGGTGTACCTCGACCATGGCGACGGGCTCGTCTCGGCGTACTTCCACCTGAGCCGGACGCTGGTGAAGGCGGGGGACGTGGTGAAGCCCGGGCAGCGGATCGGCAACGTCGGGGCGACGGGGCGCGTGACGGGCCCCCACCTGCACTGGGTCATGCGGTATGGCACCGTGACCGTGGATCCGATGAGCGTGCTCGGGCTGCTCGGGGAGATGCCGGATTCCACGAAATGAAGGCGCCGCCCGGGGGCGGCGCCTGGCGATCCGGACTCGCTGACCGCCGCTCCGGACCTTACCTGAGCTTCTCCTGCAGCATGGGGCCCACCTTCTTGGGGTCGGCCTTCCCGCCGCTCTTCTTCATCACCTGGCCCTGCAGGAAGCCGAGCAGTTTCGTTTCCCCGCCCTTGTAGCGCTCCACCTCCTTGGGGTTGGCCGCAAGCACCTCGTCGATCCACTGGCCGAGGGCATCGCTGTCGCCCACCTGCACGAGGCCGAGGCGCTCGGCGACGCCGCGGGGATCGTCGCTCGAGGTGAGCATCTCGGGGAAGACCCGCTTGGCCGCCTGGTTGCTCACCACCCCATCCTTCACGAGCCCGATCAGCGCCGCCAAGCGGGAGGGGAGCACGGCGAAGCTCCCGGTCTCGTTGTAGCCGCGGATGGCGTCGTTGATGACCCAGTTGGACGCGGTCTTGGGCTCCACCCCCGCCGCCACCACCGACTCGAAGTAGTCGGCCACGTCCCGCTCGGCCGCGAGCACGCCGGCATCGTACGGCGGCAGGCCGAGCACGCCCATGAAGCGCTCGCGCTTGTCGTCGGGCAGCTCGGGGAGGGCGGCCTTCTGCTGCTCGATCCAGAGGCGCGTGAGCACCAGCGGCGGCAGGTCGGGGTCGGGGAAGTAGCGGTAGTCGTGGCTGTCCTCCTTGCTCCGCATCTGCCGCACCTCGCCGGTGCCGGCGTTGAAGAGCAGCGTCACCTGCTCCACCCGCCCGCCGGCCTCGACGATGGCGATCTGCCGGTCGCGCTCCACGACCAGCGCGCGCTCGACGTTGGCGAAGCTGTTCATGTTCTTCACCTCGGTCTTGGTGCCGAGCTTCGGGTCACCGGGACGGCGGATGGAGATGTTGGCGTCCACGCGGAGGGAGCCCTCCTCCATGTTGCAGTCGCTCACCTGGCAGTAGAGGAGCAGCTGCTTGAGCTTGGTGAGGTAGGCGCGTGCCTCACCCGGGCTCCGCATGTCCGGCTCGCTCACGATCTCGGCGAGCGGGGTGCAGGCGCGGTTCAGGTCCACGGCCGTCCTGCCCGGGAGCCGGTCGTGGAGCGACTTGCCCGCGTCCTCCTCCACGTGCAGCCGCGTCACGCCGATGGTGATGTGGCCGCGTTCCGGCGACTCGATGCTGATCCCGCCCGCGGTGGCCAGCGGCTGGTCGAACTGCGAGATCTGGTAGCCCTTCGGCAGGTCCGGATAGAAGTAGTTCTTCCGGGCAAAGACGCTGGTCTCGTGCACGGTGCAGCCGAGGGCCAGCGCCGCGCGGGTGGCGAGGCGGATGGCCTGCTCGTTGGGCACCGGGAGCGCGCCGGGGAGGCCCAGGCACACCGGGCAGACGTTGGTGTTCGGCGCGTCGCCGAAGCGGGTGCTGCAGCCGCAGAACATCTTGGTGCGCGTCAGCAGCTGCACGTGCACCTCGAGCCCGATGACGGTTTCCCAGGTCATCAGCGCACCTCCGTGGCGGCGTCGATGACCCGCTCGAGCGTCGCGGCCACCGACAGCATCCGCGGCTCGGCGTTGACCGGCGCCACCAGCTGCGCGCCGACCGGCAGTCCGCCGGAGAGCCCCACCGGCAGGCTCAGGGCCGGCACGGAGGCCAGGTTCATGGAGCAGGTGAAGACGTCGGCGAGGTACATCGCGACCGGGTCCTCGGTCTTCTCCCCCGCCTTGAAGGCGGGAGTCGGGGTGGTGGGCGTCAGGAGCAGGTCCACGCCCTGCTCGGTGAAGGCCCGCCGGAAGTCGTCGGCCAGGAGGGCGCGCACCTGCTGCGCCTTCCGGTAGTACGCGTCGTAGTAGCCCGAGGAGCGCACGTAGGTGCCGATCAGGATGCGGCGCCGCACCTCGGCGCCGAAGCCCTGGCCGCGGGTGGCGCGGTAGAGGGCGCGCACGTCCCCCTCCTTGCCCACCTTCCGCGCGCCGTAGCGGACGCCGTCGTAGCGCGCCAGGTTGGCGGCCGCCTCGGCGGGGCAATGATGTAGTAGCACGGCACCGCGAACCGGGCGTGCGGCATCCGCACCGGCTTCACGGTGCCGCCGAGCTTCCGGATGGCGTCGGCGGTGCGCTCGATGCCGGCGCGGACGCCGGGATCGAGGTCGGCCGGCATGTACTCGTCGGGGATGCCGAAGGTGAGGCCCTGCAGGTCCGGGCGCGGCGCCTCCAGCTCCATGGGCGGGAGCGGGGTGCTGGTGGCGTCGTTGGGGTCGTGGCCGCTGATGGCGGCGAGGACCCGCGCCGCGTCGTCCACCGTCTTCCCGAAGACGCTGACCTGGTCCAGCGACGAGCCGAACGCGACCAGCCCGAAGCGGCTCACGCGGCCGTACGTCGGCTTCACGCCCACGATGCCGCAGAAACTCGCCGGCTGGCGGACCGAGCCCCCGGTCTCCGAGCCGAGCGCGGCGGGCACCACCCCCGCCGCCACGAGCGCCGCCGAGCCGCCCGAGGAGCCGCCGGGGACGCGGCTGTGGTCGAGCGGGAACTTCACCCGCCCGAACGCCGAGTGCTCCGTGGAGGACCCCATGGCGAACTCGTCCATGTTGGTCTTGGACGCGATGAGGGCGCCCGCGGCCCGGAGCCGGGTGATCACCGTGGCATCATAGGGCGAGGTGTAGCCCTGCAGGATGCGCGAGCCGCAGGTGGTGGGCTCGTCGGTGGTGACGATGTTGTCCTTGATGGCCACCGGCACGCCGGCGAGCGGCAGCATCTCCCGCTTCTTCTCGGGGATGCCATCCACCCGCGCCGCTTCCTTGTCCAGGACGGCCTGGTCGAAGTGGATGACGGCGTTCAACTCCCGGGCCGCGGTGATCCGGGCCCCGGTCTCCGTCGCCACGCTGGCCGCAGTGAGGCGTCCCCGCGCCACCGCCTCCGCAATGCGTGCCACCTCGCTCATTCGGCCTCCATGGCGCCGAGCTTGGGCACCGTGAAGAGGCCATCGGTGAACTCCGGGGCGAACTCCTCTGGCGGCCGCGCGAGCGGCACCGAGCCGGGGTGGTCGGCCCGCAGCGGCACCGACGCCGGTCCGGCCAGGAAGGGAGGCGCCTGCTCGCCGGCCGGCACCTCGCGCAGCTGTTCCACGAACCCGACGATGTTCGCCATCTGCTCCACCAGCTTCGGCAGGTCTGCCTCCGCCACGTCGAGCTCCGCGAGCTTCGCCACCTTGAGGACGTCTTCCCGCCCGATGCTCATGCGCTCTCCCAGTCGCGTTCGAGCCCGGCGTAGGCCACCAAGAGCTGCTTCACGCCGTGCTCCTCGTCGTCGAACTTCACCGACACCTTGAGTTCCTTGCCCGAGCCCGTGAGGCCCTGGATGGTCCCGCTGCCAAAGCGGCGGTGGCGCACCCGCTCGCCCTTCACGTAGCGCGGGGCGTCCTGCGAGGCTTCCGCGGCTGCGGGTTCCTTCACGCCGCCCTTGGGCGGCTCGTACTCGTCGTCCAGCCAGTTGCGGCGGTAACCGCCCGCCGGGGCCGCGGGCGTGCCGAAGGCGCCGGGGCGGCGAGGGGCGGCCGCCGTCTTCCAGTCGGGCGCCCACATGCTTGAGGTCCGCTTTTCGTCGAGCCCCTCGCGCGGCAGCGCCTCGAGGAACCGGGAGGGGCGGCCGGGCCGGAGCTCCCCGCCCCGCCGGCGCGCCCGCGCCCAGGTGAGGTAGAGCTTGTCCTTTGCGCGGGTGATCCCAACGTAGCAGAGCCGGCGCTCTTCTTCGAGCCCATCCGCCTGCTCCTCGGCCCGCGCCAATGGGAACAGGCCGTCCTCCATGCCCGTCAGGGCCACCACCGGCCACTCCAGGCCCTTGGCGGTGTGAAGGGTCATGAGGGTGACGCCATTGCCGGCGCCCTGGATGGAATCGTGGCTGGACAGGAGCGCCGCCTCCGCCAGGAATCGCTCCAGCGGGGTGCCGCTCTCCTCATCCGGCTCCACCACCTCGGACCATTCGGCCGCGCTCGCGATCAGTTCGCGCACGTTGTCCCAGCGGTCCGCCCCCTCGGGACCGTCGGCCATGAGGAACTGCTCATAGCCGGTGGCCTGGACGATCTGCTCCAGGATCTGCGCCGGCGGCCAGTGGCCGGAGCGCTCGGTGAGGTCGCCGAGCAGCGTGGCGAGCTTCCGGAGCGCCTCCCGCACGTTGGGCCGCAGTTCCGGCACCAGGTCGGCCGTGGCCGCCACCGAGAGGAGCGAGCGACCCCACCGGCCGGCCGTCTCCTGCAGCGTGGCCAGGCTCGACTCGCCGAGCCCACGCCGGGGGACCTGGGCGGCGCGGAGGAATGCCTCGTCGTCGCTCGGGTTGGCCACCAGGCGGAGGTAGGCCAGCAGGTCCTTGACCTCGCGCCGGTCGTAGAAGCTGATGGCGCCGATGATCCGGTACGGCACCCCGGCACGCCGGAACGCCTCTTCCATGGCGCGGGACTGGGAATTGGTGCGGTAGAGGACCGCCATCTGGTCCCAGCCCCAGTCGCCGTTGGCGCTCCGGGTGCGGAACTCCTTCACCACCCACTCCGCCTCGTCCCGCTCGTCGGCCGCCGCCAGGACGGTGATGGCCTCCCCCCCGCCCCGCTTGGTGCGCAGCGTCTTCCCGATCCGCCCCTTGTTCTCGGCGATGACGGCGTTGGCCGCGTCGAGCACCACCCTGGTGGAGCGGTAGTTCTCCTCGAGGCGCACCACCTGGGTGCCGGGAAAGTCGTGCTGGAAGGTCTGCATGTTGCGCACGTCGGCGCCGCGCCAGCCGTAGATGGACTGGTCGTCATCGCCCACGGCACAGACGTTCTGGTGCCGGCTGCCGAGCTGCTTCACCAGCTGGTACTGCGCGGCGTTGGTGTCCTGGAACTCGTCGACCAGCAGGAACGCGAAGCGCTCCTGGTAGTACTGCAGCCGGTCGGGCCGCTCCCGGAAGAGCGTGAGCGGGTGCAGCATCAGGTCGTCGAAGTCCATGGCGTTCTGCGCCTTGAGCGCCGGGCCCATGACGCGGAACACGTCGGCCGCCACCTGCGCCAGCCGGTCGAAGGGGGAACCGGCGGCCATCTCGTCCGGGCCCGTCATCCGGTTCTTGGCCGAGGAGATGAGGCTCTGCACCATCTTGGGCGGGAAGAGCTTGGTGCTGTGCCCGCGCTGTTCCATCAGGCGCTTGATGAGGGAGAGACGGTCGTCCTCATCGTAGATGGTGAACTGGCGCGTGAAGCCGAGCGCCTCCGCCTCCCGGCGCAGCAGCCGCGCCGAGAGGGAGTGGAAGGTGCCGATCCAGAGGCCCGACGGGTCCTGGCCGAGGAGGCGGCCCACCCGGTCCTTCATTTCTCCCGCGGCCTTGTTGGTGAAGGTCACGGCGAAGATGCGGCTCGGCGGCACTCCCGCGGCGTCGATGAGCCGGGCGATGCGCATGGTGAGGACCCGGGTCTTCCCCGAGCCCGCGCCCGCCACCACCAGCAGCGGCCCCTGGACGTGCTCCACCGCCGCGCGCTGCGCGGGGTTCAGGCCCTCGAGGCCGATCAGGGGCGGGTTAGGCGACATGGGTCGGGATCCGGATCAGGAATGTCGCACCGGGATCGGAACTTTCCAGCATCAATTCCCCGCCGTGGGAGTCCACGACGACGCGCTTCGCCAGCGCGAGGCCGATGCCCCACCCGCTCGACTTCGTGGTCATGCCGGCGTCGAAGATGAGCCGGCGGATGTCGCCCGGGACGCCCGGGCCGTCGTCAATGACGCGGATGGCCGTCGCGTCCTCCTCGGCGGCCACCTGGAGCGTGATGGTGCCTTCCCGCCCCTGCAGCGCGTCGATGGCGTTCTTCACCAGGGACTCGAGCGCCCACTCGAGCAGGATCGGGTCCCCCAGGACCACTGGGCCGTGCGGCGGGGCGTCCACCCGGATCTCGATCCGGTTGACGCGGGTCGGAAGCCGGGGACGGAAGTAGACGGCCATCTTCCGGGCCAGGTCCCCCACGTCGATGGGCTCGCGCCGGATGGCGTGGCCGATCCGCTCGAACCGCTGCGCCACCCGCTCCAGCCGCTCCGCGTCCGCCGCCAGGTGGTCGGCCAGGTGGGGGGGCGGCGTGGCCCGGCTCCGGAGCTGCTCGATCCAGCCCTGCAGGCTCATGAGCGGCGTCCCCATCTGGTGCGCCGCCTCGCGCGCCATGGCCACCCACAGCCGGTCCCGCTGCGCGGCCATGGCACTCCGCCAGGCCATCACGCCCACCAGCAGGATGGTCACCAGGGTGAGCGCCTGCAGCACCGTGAGCAGCGTCAGCTGCCGCGCCGTGGGCACCGGGCCGTAGTGGAGCGTGCCGAGCGCGGGTTCCGTGATCGGCGGGTTCTCCCGGTCCAGGGCGCCGGCGTACTCGAGGATCCGGGGATCGTCGAGCGCCGCCTCGAACGGGAGGTTGGCCGCCGCCGTCACCTTCCCCGCCGTGTCGGTGACGACGAGCGGGATGCCCGCCCGCCGCACCTGCTCCCCCAGCCGCAGCAGCGCTTCCGCCTCGGCTCCCTCGCGGGGGTCGTTGAGGCCGGCAAAGACGCCGGCGTACAGGCGGCTCATCGAGAGGGCGTCGCTGCGGAAGTGCTGCACCACAATCCAGCCGGAGCCCGCGGACAGTCCCGCGAGCAGGACCACGAGGACCACGACCAGCGCCGGCCCGAGCCGGCGCAGGTCGGGCTTACGCACGGGGCACGAGGCGCTCGGTGCCCATGTACGGCACCAGCGCCGCCGGGAGGCGCACCGAGCCGTCCGCGGCCTGGTTGTTCTCGAGCAGCGCGATGATGGTGCGCGGGAACGCCACGCCGGAGCCATTCAGCGTGTGCACGAACTCCGGCTTGGCGCCGGCCTCGCGCCGGAAGCGGATGTTGCCGCGCCGTGCCTGGAAGTCGGTGAAGGTGCTGCAGCTCGACGCCTCGAGCCAGGTCCCCACCCCCGCGGCCCACACCTCGAGGTCCCAGGTGCGCGCGCTCGCGAAGCCGGTGTCGCCGGCGGCCAGCGCGAGGCGGCGGTACGGGATCTCGAGCCGCTCCAGGATGGTCTCGGCGTGGCGGGTCAGGCGTTCGTGCTCGGCCTCGGAGTCTTCCGGCCGGCAGTAGCGCACCAGCTCCACCTTGTCGAACTGGTGCACCCGGATGAGCCCCCGGGTGTCCTTGCCGCCGGCGCCCGCCTCCCGGCGGAAGCAGGGCGTCCACGCCACGTAGCCCTTGGGGAGCTCGGCGGCGTCCAGGATCTCGTCGCGGTGGATGTTGGTGACCGGCACCTCGGCCGTCGGGATGAGGAACAGGTCGTCGGCCCCGGCCAGGTAGAGCTCCTCCTCGAACTTGGGGAGCTGGCCGGTGGCCGTCATGGTGGCACGGGTGACCACGTACGGCGGCGAGATCTCCGTGTAGCCGTGCTCCCGACTGTGCACGTCGAGCATGAAGTTGGCGAGCGCCCGCGCCAGCCGCGCGCCCATGCCCGTGAAGAGCGGGAAGCCCGAGCCGCTGATCTTGGTGCCCCGCGGCAGGTCGAAGAGCCCGAGCGCCGCGCCCAGCTCCCAGTGCGGCTTGGGGGTGAACGCGAAGCTGGGCTTGGTCCCCACTTCCTTCTCCACCCGGTTGGCGGGGGCGTCGCCGTCCGGCACGGTGGGGAGCGGGAGGTTCGGCACCACCATGATGATGCGCTCGATCTCCTCGTCGATGCCCCGCACCTCGGCGTCGAGCGCCTTCACCTCCTCGCCCGAGGCCTTGAGCTCGGCGAGGAGGTCGTCGGCGTTCTCCTTGGCCTTCTTCCGCCGGGCCACCTCGTCGCTGGCGGCGTTGCGACGGGCCTTGAGCGCCTCGGTGCGCGTCAGCGCGTCGCGCCGGCGGCGGTCCAGCTCGGCGAGGCTGGCCAGCATGGCGTCCACCGCCGGGTCCAGCCGGCGGGCGAGCGCAGCACGGACGCCGTCGGCGTCCTGGCGGAGCAGCTTGATGTCGATCACGGCCGGATCAGGAGGACGTGGTATCCACGGTGAGGAAGCGGTAGCCGCAGTTCTTGTTGGCCACCACCTGGACCGCCATGGTGCGGGCCGCCGTGTCGATGGCGAGCACCTCGAGCTTGGCGTAGAGCGGCACCCCGTACAGCGAGCAGCTGTTGATGCCAGTGCGGAGGAAGAAGCGATCGCCGACCGCCACGGCCACCGTGTCCTTCGTGACGTAGCCGTTGAGCGGCGCCTTCTTCATGGCGTCGAAGGTGGCGGTGCTGCGGAGCAGGCCGGGCAGCAGCGACGTGGTGCTGCCGAGGCCCAGGGTGCGCAGTGGCAGAAGCACGCTGGCCCCACCGGCGGTGACGTCGTAGGCAAACTCGAACGACGAGCCCACCTCCCACGTCCGCACCGCGCCGCCGTTCTCCACCGAGTACGCCGAGGGCTTGGTCAGCGGACCGGTGCTGAGCGTCCACAGCGTGTCGGTGGTGAGGGCGTTGGCGATCGTCGCCCTGGGCAGGTCGTTGGGATCGCTGCACGCGGCAGCGGCGAGGACGACGGCGGCCAGCAGGGCCAGCGGGCGGAGGGGTCGGGCCATGGGGCAAACCTAGGGGTGGTTCGGGGGAGGGTCAACCCGCAGTGATTCCTTGACTTCGGCCCTCGCGACCCCCTACAATCCCGACGGCTTCCCCACCTCACTTCCGGAGCGCTCCATGGCTGGTTTGCGCGACGTGGTCCAGGGCCTCGCGGCTCGTCCCGACGTGGACGCGGTCGTGGTGGTCTCCAACGACGGCCTGCCCATCCATCACGCCGGCCGCACCGACCTCGACGCGGAAGCCATCGCCGCGCTCGCCGCCAACTTCGCCAGCGGCGCCCGGCGCCTCGGCACCGCCGCGGAGTGCGAGCCGCTGACGGCGAGCGTGCTCGAGTTCGAGGATCGCCTCGCGGTGGTGCGCACCATGGGCACCGAGGGCCAGCTCTTCGTGCTGGCCAAGCCCGCCACCAACATCGGCGCGCTGCTCCACGACCTGCGCCGCCAGGCGCCGGACCTCGCCGCCCTCCTCTAAGCCGACGACCTCCCCATGCGCTGGGCCGTGATCCTGGCGGGGGGCTCGGGCAGCCGTTTCTGGCCGCTCAGCACGCCTTCCGCCCCCAAGCAGCTGCTGCCCCTCGCCGGGCCCACCTCCACGGCCGAGCAGGCGGTCACCCGCCTCGAGGGGCTGGTGCCGCGCGAACGGGTGCTCGTCGTCACCGGGCCCGCGCTCGCCGGTCCGCTCAACGCGGTGCTCAAGCTCCCGGCGGAGAACATCCTGGTGGAGCCGCGCGCCGCCTCCACCGCGCCGGCGCTCGTGTGGGCCACCGCGGAGGCGCGCCGCCGCGATCCCGAGGCCGAGGTCCTCTCGCTCCACGCCGACTGGACCATCCGCGAGGACGACGCCTTCCGGAACACCGCCGCCCAGGCCCTCGGCACCGCGGCCCGGCATCACCGGCTGGTCACCGTCGGCATCGTCCCCTCGCGGCCCGACACCGGCTTCGGCTACATCGTCCCCGGCAATGCGCTCGACGACACGGCGCGCACGGTGGCGCGCTTCGCCGAGAAGCCCAACGCGGCCACCGCGCTCGACCTCATGGCCTCCGGCGCCCTGTGGAACAGCGGGCTCTTCGCCTGGAGCGCCGAGACGCTGCTCGAGGAGGTGGCCCGCCACACGCCCGAGCTGAGCTCGCACCTCGGCCGCCTGACGAGCGGCGACGTGGCGGGGTTCTTCGCGTCGGTCACCGCCATCTCCATTGACGTGGGCGTGCTGGAGCGGAGCAACGCCGTGGCCGTGGTGCCCGGTCGCTTCACCTGGGACGACGTGGGGACCTGGGACGCCCTGCCCCGGGTCCGCAAGCGGGACGCCCACGGCAACGTGGCGGTGGGGCCGGTCCACCTGGCGGCAGCCGAGGACTGCGTGGTGTGGTCCGCGGGTGACCCGATCGTGGTGGGCGGCGTCAAGGACCTCGTCATCGTCCACGCCAACGGCCGCATCCTGGTGATCCCGCGGAACCAGGCCGCCGACCTCAAGGCCCTCCTCGACCAGCTGCCGGCCGAGGTCCGGGACCTCCCGTGACGGGCATGGTGGCCGCCGCCCTCCATCTCCTGGAACCCGAGGCGCCGGGGGCCGCCTGGGCGCCGTTCGCGGGGGTGCGGCCCCTCGCCGAGCTGCGCGCCGGGGTGTGGAAGGTCCGCGAGCGGTGGGAGGCGGCGCTCGACCTCGACACCACGACCATCATGGGCGCGCACGTGGCGGGCTTCCACGAGGGCATGGAGCCGACGGTCACCGCGGTCACGGCCGTGCGCGGCCCCGCCGTCGTGGCCCGGTCGGACTTCGCCCCCGCGGGCGAGGCCGTGGTGCTCGGCCCCGGCACCCGGCGCCTGACGCATGCCGGCCGGTGCGTGGCCTGGGTGATCCCGGCCGGCACCGTCTGGGAGGGACCGTCCGAGCAGGGCGAGGCCCTCGCCATCGAGGGCGTCCCGCTGCGCGGCACCTTCGACCTGCTCACCGCCCTCGAGCGCTTCCTCCCCGCCGATACCCTCGGTTTCGCCGCCGGCACGAGCGATCCGGTGCCCGCGGGCAGCATCGTGCTGGGGGATGCCGCGCTGGTCTTCTGCCGCGGCGCCCTCGTGGAGCCCGGCGTGGTCCTCGACACCCGCGGCGGGGCCATCGTCCTCGAGGCCGGCTGCGAGGTGCGCCACGGCTCCCGCCTCGAGGGCCCCCTCTACGCGGGCGAGAAGTCGCGGCTCCTCGGCGGGCACCTGCGCGCCTCGGTGTTCGGCCCGCGCTCCAGCGTGAAGGGCGAGGTCTCCAACACGCTGTTCCTCGGTTACGCCAACAAGAGCCACGACGGCTTCGTGGGCCACAGCGTGCTCGGGCACTGGGTGAACCTCGGCGCCATGACCACCACCTCGAACCTCAAGAACACCTACGGCGAGGTGGCGCTCGACGTGGCCGGCACCCGGCTGCCGAGCGGACGGCAGTTCCTCGGCACCCTCATCGGCGACCACGCCAAGACGGCCATCGGCACGCTGCTGCCCACCGGCACCGTGGTGGGCGCCGGCGCCAACGTCTTCGGGAGCGCCAATGCCCCGAAGTACGTCCCGCCCATGGCCTGGGGCAGCGAGGGCGCCGAGCGCATGACGGAAGACGGCTTCCTGAAGGTGGCGGAACGGGTGATGCCCCGGCGCGACGTGGCCTTCACCCCGGAACGGCGCGCCTCGCTCGCCGCCACGTACCGCCGGCTCCTGGGCGGCGCGTGACCACGGTCTTCGCCCTCGGCAGCGGGTCGAGCGGGAACGCCTTCGCGGTCGCGTGTGACGGCGCGGCGCTGCTGGTGGACGCGGGCTTCAGCGCCCGGGAGATCGGCAAGCGCGCCGAGGCCGCCGGCTTCGACCTCGGCACCGCCCGCGGCATCCTGATCACCCATGAGCACGGGGACCACGTGTGCGGCGCCGCCCGCCTGGCCACCACGCTCCGCGTCCCCATCCTGACCGCGCCGGGCACCTGGGACCGGCTCAAGCCCCGGATGCGCGGGGCCGAGTTCCAGCCGCTGGCGCTCATGGGCAGCGTCGCCGTCGAGGGCTTCGTCGTGGAGGCCTGCCCCACCAGCCACGACGCGGCGGAGCCGGTGGCGCTCGCCATCCGGACCGCGGCCGGCCACCGGGTAAGCGTCGCGTACGACCTGGGGCGCCCCACGACGGCCGTGCGCTTCCTGCTGCGCGGCTCCCACGCCGTGATCCTCGAGGCCAACCACGACGACGTCCTGCTCCGCACCAGCGGCTATCCGCCGGTGGTGCAGGAGCGGATCGCCGGGTCCGGCGGGCATCTCTCCAATCGTGCCGCCGCCGAGCTGCTGGCCGACCTGCTGCACGACGACCTCCACAGCGTCGTCCTCGCCCACCTGAGCGAGCGCTGCAACAGCGAGGCTGAGGCGCGGGCGGCGGTGGAGCCGGTGCTGCGCCGGGCGGGCGGGCGCTCCCCCGCGCTCCACGTGGCGCGCCAGGACGCGCCCCTGCCGCCCATCGTCCTCCCCGCCCTGCAGCTTGGACTGAGCCTGCTGAGCGCCTGACGGAGCGCCGGCCGGCAGGGAGAAAAAGCGCGCGGGGCACCGGTCGGTGCCCCGCGCGGTGCTTGCGGGCTCGGGAACTACTCGGTGTCCGGGTCCGGCGGCACCGGGATGCTGTCCGGCCGCGCCGTCGGCGGGCCCACCTTGGTGAGGCTGACGGGCTTGGTCAGGTCGCCGCCGGACAGCGTCAGGCGGGTGCCCTTCACCTGCAGCCGGTAGGTCACCCACTCACCGCCAAGGGCCAGCATGATGCTGTCCGGCTTGAGGCGCCAGCGGACGGTCTCGGTGCCGTAGCTGGCGCTCGAGTCGGCGCGCACGATGACGACCCGGGGCGCGTCCTTCCGCTGCTCGCGCAGTTCCGCCTGCCAGGTGCCGAGGATCGCCGCCCCGGTGGTGCCCGGCTGCTGGGCCTGGAGCGGCTGGGTGGTGAGCGCCATCACACCGAGGGCAAGGGCCGCCACGATTGTCCGCACGTTGGTCTCCTACGGTGAAAGCCGAAACACGGAAAGCCGACGGGCCCCCGGTGTCGCAGTATTCGGGCCATGGCGCGCGGAGGAGTGTAATCGCGTCGCGCGCCGGGCTCAACATCCCACGGGGCCTAGGCTTACGCCCGTTGGGGCAAACGAGACGCCCCGGGAGCCGAAGCCCCCGGGGCGTCCCCGCCGTGAACCGGCTGGGCTCAGTACATCCCGCCCATGCCGCCGCCGCCCGGCGCGGCCGGGGCCGGCTTGTCCTCCTTGCGCTCCACCACCACGCACTCGGTGGTGAGCAGGAGGCCGGCGATCGAGGCCGCGTTCTGCAGCGCGGTGCGGGTCACCTTGGTCGGGTCGATGACGCCGGCCTTGACCAGGTCCTCGAACTCGTCCGTCGCGGCGTTGTAGCCGAACGCCTTGTCCTTGGACTCGCGGATCTTGGCCACGATGATGGAGCCCTCGACGCCCGCGTTCTGGGCGATCATGCGGATCGGCTCCTCGAGCGAGCGGCGGATGATGTCGACGCCGATCTTCTCGTCCTCGGTGCCCTTGACCTTCTCCAGCACGGCCTGCGCGCGGAGCAGCGCGACGCCGCCGCCCGGCACGATGCCCTCCTCGACCGCGGCGCGGGTGGCGTGGAGCGCGTCCTCGACCCGGGCCTTCTTCTCCTTCATCTCGGTCTCGGTGGCCGCGCCCACCTGGATCTGGGCGACGCCGCCGGACAGCTTGGCGAGCCGCTCCTGGAGCTTCTCGCGGTCGTAGTCGCTGGTCGACTTGTCGATGGCGACCTTGATCTCCGCGATCCGGCCCTGGATGTCCTCATCCTTGCCGCGGCCGTCGACCACCGTGGTGTTGTCCTTGTCGATCACGACGCGCTTGGCGCGGCCGAGGTCGGCGAGGACCGCGTTCTCGAGCTTGAAGCCGACTTCCTCGGAGATCACCTTGCCGCCGGTGAGCTTCGCGATGTCGACGAGCATCTCCTTGCGGCGGTCGCCGAAGCCCGGCGCCTTGACGGCGCAGACCTTGAGGGTGCCGCGGAGCTTGTTGACCACCAGGGTGGCCAGCGCCTCGCCCTCGACGTCCTCGGCGATGATCAGGAGGGGCTTGCCGGTCTGCGCGATCTTCTCGAGCACCGGGAGGAGCTCCTTCATCGCGCTGATCTTCTTGTCGTGGATCAGGAGGTACGCGTCCTCGAGCACCGCCTCCATCTTCTCCGGGTCGGTGACGAAGTACGGCGAGAGGTAGCCGCGGTCGAACTGCATGCCGTCCACGGTCTCCAGCGTGGTCTCGAGGCCCTTGGCCTCCTCGACCGTGATGACGCCGTCCTTGCCCACCTTCTCCATGGCGTCGGCGATCAGCTTGCCGATCTCGGCGTCGTTGTTGGCCGAGATGGTGCCGACCTGCGCGATCTCCTTCTTGCCCGCCGACGGGGTCGAGAGCTTCTTGAGCTCCTCGATGACGGTCTCGACGGCCTTGTCGATGCCGCGCTTGAGCTCCATCGGGTTGGCGCCGGCGGTGACGTTCTTCAGGCCCTCACGGTAGATGGCCTGCGCCAGCACGGTCGCGGTGGTGGTGCCGTCGCCGGCCAGGTCGCTGGTCTTGGTGGCGACCTCCTTCACCATCTGCGCGCCCATGTTCTCGATCGGGTCCTGCAGCTCGACTTCCTTGGCCACCGTGACGCCGTCCTTGGTGACCGTCGGGGAGCCGAACTTCTTGTCGATCACGACGTTCCGGCCCTTGGGGCCGAGGGTGACCTTCACCGCGTCCGCGAGGGCGTCGACGCCCTTCTTGAGCTTGGAGCGGGCATCGCTATTGAAGAGCAGTTCCTTTGCAGCCATGGCAGTAATCTCCTGAAGGGATCAGTGGCGGCCGGCTCAGCCGAGCTTCGCCAGGATGTCGGTGGCCTTCACGATGACGACTTCCTCACCGTCCACCGTGATGTTGGTGCCGCTGTACTTCCCGTACAGGACCTTGTCGCCAACCTTGAGGTCCATGGGGATGCGCTCCCCCTTCTCGAAGCGGCCCGGGCCCACGGCCACGATCTCACCCTGGGTCGGCTTCTCCTTGGCGGTGTCCGGGATGTACAGGCCGCCCCGCATGGTCTCGCCCTCGTCGTCCGGCATGATGACCACCCGGTCCTCGAGCGGCTGGATGCTGAGCTTGGTCTTGGCCTTCGTTGCGCTCATGGGTCACTCCTCCACGGCAGTTGATGTAAACATTGGTGCTGCTTGTAGTTAGCAGTCTTGGCATGTGACTGCTAGAACTGCGGAGGAAAATAAGGCGCGCGGAAGTCCTGTCAAGCGTCCCGAAGGCGGCCACGCTCCGGGAACTCTGGCACGGACCGGGTCCTTCAGGGAGATCGGTACAGCGGGCGCAGGGTGGTTTGTGAGGGGGCCCAACTGTCCCAGGCCCTTACCTCCCGGCTCGGCTGACTCGAAAATGGACCCTTGGGGAGGCCGGACGGCACTTCTACATTGTCCGCGCCGTCCGGGGGCATTCCCCTGACCCTGCAGGATGAGGATTCCGATGCTCGCCTTGATGCTCGCTGCGGCCATTGCCGGCGCGCCCCCGGGCTCCCCCCGCGACGACCCGACGGTCCGGGTGAGGGTGGACAGCACCCGCCATGAGGTCATCGTGGTGGCCGGCTGGTGGGACCTGCCCAACATGCCGCCGATGACCGGGGCCATGCACGATCACGGCGCCTCCCACGACACCCCCGTGCAGCAGTTCACCTGGCCGGTCGACGGCTGGTTCCGGGGCTTCAAGCTCGAGGTCCGGGACCGGCATGGGCGGGTGCTGCCGCGGCGGATCATGCACCACCTGATCGCCGTCAACTACGACCGGCGCCAGCTCCTCTATCCCGCGGCCGAGCGGCTCTTCGGCGCCGGGACCGAGACCGCCGACGCCACGATCCCGGCGACCATCGGCGTGCCGCTCCCCCGGGGCACCAACCTCGGCTTCTACGTGGCCTGGCACAACGACACGGGGGAGGACCTGGAGGGGGTGGAGCTGACCATGCGGCTCGAGTATTCCCCCGCCAACCTGAATCCGCGCCCACTGGACGTGATGCCGCTCTACATGGATGTGAACCTCACGGTGGGCGGCAGCAACAGCTTCGACGTGCCCCCGGGGCGCTCGGAAAAGGGCTACGAGTTCACCCTCCCGATCGGCGGGCGGCTCATCGGCTACAGCGGGCACCTGCACGACTACGGGGTCAGCGTGCGGCTCGAGGATGTGGAGACCGGCAAGGTGGTGGCCCGGGTGACCGCCACCCGCGACCGCCAGGGCAAGGTGAGCAAGGTGAGCCGGAGTCTTCCCGGGCTCCGGGGCGCCGGGGTGCGGCTCAAGGCCAACCATCGGTATCGCGTGGTGGGGACCTACGACAATCCCACGGGTGAGACCCTGGTGAACGGCGCCATGGCCCACATCGCCGCGCTGTTTGCGCCGGACAACGTGAAGGACTGGCCGGCCGTGGACCTCGCCGACCCGACCTTCCAGACGGACCTCGCCTCCCTGGAGCTGCGGGGCGCGGGCGGCGACGGGATGGACGGACATGACCACGGCGCCCACGACCACGCCGACCACCAGCACTGATCCCGCCAGCCCCAGGAATGCGAACGGGCGGCCCCTCGCGGGGCCGCCCGTGTCGTTTCCCGCCTGGCCGCGCCTACACCAGGCGCCGGACCCCCACCCAGCGGCGGTACCACCAGCGCCCCGAGATGTCGTCCGGGCTCAGGACGCTGATCTGCACCCCGGCGGTGGCGCTGTGGATGAAGCGCCCGTTGCCTATGTAGAGCCCCACATGCGAGACCCGTGACCCCCGGGTGGCGAAGGTGAGCAGGTCGCCGGCCTGGAGCTGGTCCAGCGCCTTCGGCACCTCGGTTCCCTCTCGGGCCTGGTCCACGCTGCGCCGCGGCAGCGTGATGCCGTGCTTGCCGAAGGCGTACATGATGAGGCCGGAGCAGTCGAAGCCCTCCTCGCCCTCGTCGCCCCAGCGGTAGGGCATGCCCATGACGTCGAGGGCCGTCTGCACCACGCCGCCGATCAGGGTGGCGCGATCGGCGGGGACACCGTCGCGGGTGAGGGCGTCGCGCACTTCCCCGCCATCCGGGGTGGACCCGATGGTGCCGCCGGCCGGGCTGCCGGTCCGCGCCGGGGAGGCCGGCACGCCCCCCGGCGCCGGCAAGCGACCCGGGCCGCTGCGGCGGGCGCCGCGATGCAGCCCGATCCGGAAGCCGAGCTCAACGCCGTCGAACCCCCCGAACGTGAGTTCCCGGTAGCGCCCCTCGGCGGCGATGGCCAAGGGGGAGAACGGAAAGAGCTCGTAGCCGAGTCCCACCGACCAGGCGCCCCAAAAGGTCCGCCCGGCGTGCGTGGCCAGACCGCCCTCCACGCCCCCGATCACGTAGGCTCCCCCCTGCCCGCCCCGGAAGAAGCTCAGGTCGGTGCCGAGGCCAAAGAGGTTGCCTAACGGTGCGCGGCCGTTGACGTAGAGCCCGTGCAGGCTGGCCCCGACGGGGCCGAAGAGCCGCGTGCCCGTGCCGGCTCGCCAGGTGAGGGCCGGCGGGTCGGAGAAGAAGCGGCCCACCTGGAAGGCCGGGCCCTGCGCCGCGAGCGGCGTCGCGGCGAGGCTCAGGGCCACGAGCAGGGCGGGACGGCTCACTTCACCCGGACCGGCTGCCCGGTGCGGAGGTTCACCTGGTACACGTTGCCCGGCCGGCAGTTGAGCCAGATCGGGGCCTCGAGGGTGGAGTCGTTGACGAGGCGCGGGGCGCTTCCGGTGTAGAGGAGCGGGATGGCGACGCGGGTGCTGTCGCGCCGGATCTCCATGACGCGCTCCACGCAGGGCTGGCCGGCGGAGTCGGCGGCGCGGCGGCTGGCGGTGAACCAGACCTCGACACCGCCGGGGGCCGTGAGCGCCAGGGAGTCGGCGGGTGGTGGTGGGGTCGGGGGTACCGAGTCGCGGGCCACGGCCGCTTCCCTGGCACCGCCGCAGGCGGCGAGCAGGAGCGCCATCAGTGAGAGCCGGGGGGCTGTCATGCGGGATGCTCCGGTGGAGGGGGCGACTCGGTCGGCGGGTCCGCGATGATCTCGAGGTCGGGCAGCCCCTCGTCGGTGACCTGCAGCGACTTCCGGAGGCGGGGCGAGTGGCGCAGGACCTGCCGCCAGAAGACAAAGGTGACCGCGCCCGCGACGAGTGCCAGCCCGAAGGTGACACCGAGGGCGGTCCGGGGATTGGTCACTTCGCGGGTGACGCCGAGCGCGAGCCAGGCCCCCAGAAACGAAGCTGCCCACACCACGAAGGGCGTGAGCAGCCAGCCGATCAGCCGGGCGACAACCGCCGCGACCCGCATCAGGCCATTACTTCCCGCGCGCCCCGAAGCGGGTCACGATCGTGCCGACGGCGAGCGCCGGCAGGAAGGCGATCCCGAACGTCGGGACGTTGAAGGCGGCGCCGGGGAAGTGCGCCACGGCCGCGGCGGCGCCGATGACGACGGCGAGCACGAGCGTGAGGACGGCGGCCCCGACCAGGCTGGGCGCGCCGGACTTGGCCGCCTGGTTGGAGAGGATCCAGGCACCGAGCCAGGGCATGTAGCAGCCCACCATCCACCAGATCGGATGGTACCACCAGTTGCTGCCGCCGCCGACGGCGAGCCAGCGATGGGTGTAGAGCTTGAAGGGCAGCAGGTTGCCCTGGAGGAAGGTCACGTCGATCAGGAGGAACACGCCGGTGGCGAGGAGGCCGATGCCGGCCGCGCTGGCGATCCCGTCGATCTCGCGGGCGTTGACCCAGAGTCCGGGAAAGAAGCTCGTGAACACCGCGCCCGCAATGAGCAGCACGGCGAGCAACCCCGCCTCCGCCGGCCCCTCGAGGAACCGGGACACCAGCCCGATGGCGACGATGAAGACGGTCTGGACAACGGCGAGCTTGATGCCCGACCGGATGATGAACGGCACGTCAGTCTGGCTCAGGCCAGCCGAGGGATGCACCGCGGAACTCATGTGTGCTCCAGGGGAGGGTCACAGAACGGCCTAAGTATAAATACCCCATGCAAGTATCACCACCACATCGGTGACCGCCCAGGCCTTGAGGGCCTTGTACATCCCCCGCTGGTGCTGGTCCGGGGTCATCCGGGGGTGGTTCCGGAGCCACGGAAGCAGCACCCACCCCACACCGCGAGCGCCAGAGCCAGTCCCCCCCCACCGGAGCAGCCCCCCTCCCGCCCCGCCCCATCCCGCGACCACTCCCCCAACGACGAAGAGCCCGAAGGCCACCCCCACAGCCCCCACCGCGACCAGGAGGCTCGGGCGCATGCCGAGGATCAGGGCGAGGGTGCGGTCGCCGCGGCGGCGGTCCTCCTCGAACTGATAGAGCTGGGTCAGCGGGTAGAGGGCCGCGAAGAGCGGGCAGAAGGCCAGCAGCACCCAGAGATGGGCCGGTTCGAGCGGCCGGCCGGTGGCCGCGTAGCCGGCGTAGGGGGTCAGGGTGCCGAAGCCCACCATGTTGATGACCCAGTCCACCCCCGCCACCGCCTTGAAGCGGAACGGTGGCACCGAGTACACCACCGAGAGCAGGAAGCAGGCGAGGTAGGCCCAGCGGTAGGCCGGCGGCAGCCGGAAGGCCAGCAGTTGCCCCGCGGCCATCAGCAGCAGCGCGAAGGCGGCGAGGTGGCGGGGCACAGGCGGCGGCGCCTTGAGGTAGCCGATGTCACCCTCGTCCCGGTCGAAGGCGGAGTTGATGGCGAGCGTGCCGCCGTTCAGGCACAGCACCCAGGCCACGAGACCCAGGAGTGCGGGGCCGAGCGCCTCGCCGTGGCGGGCCCCGTCGAGGCCGACCGCCAGCAGGTAGCCGAGCGCCGTGTGGGCCGCCATGATGGGCCACTCCGCCGGGCGGAGGTGCAGCAGGTAGTCGAAGGCGGGCCCGAGGAGCCGGTACCCGAGCCGGCGGTGTGGCGGTGCGGCGGTGGCCGTCACCATTTCACCCCGAGATAGCCGGCGGCCAGGCGGAGGCCGTGGAGGGTGAGATCGGGGTCGATCAGTTCCACCGTCCGGCAGAGCGGCACGATGGTACCGGCGAGCCCGCCGGTGGCCACCACCTTCGGCCGCGTTGGCGTGGGCCACTCGGCCTGGATGCGGCGCACCAGCCCGTCCACCGCGTCGGCCGTGCCGAGGAGGACGCCCGCGCGGATGCACTCCTCGGTGCGGCGACCGATGACCCGTGCGGGCGGGCGGAGTTCGGTGGCCGGCAGCTTGGCTGCGCGTCGGGTCAGCTGGTCCGACGAGGTGCGGAGCCCCGGCATGATCACCCCGCCGATGAAGCGGCCGTCCCCGGTGATGCAGTCGAAGGTGGTGGCGGTGCCGAAGTCCACCACGATGGTGTCGGTCTTGAACCGCTCCACCGCGGCGAGGGTGTTGATGATGCGATCGGCGCCGACGGTGAGGGGCTCGTCCACGTCCACGCGGATGGGGAGCGGCGAGGTGGCGTCCACGATGCGCACGTCGGCACTGGTCAGGGTGCGGACCCCCTCCACGATGCTCTGGGTCACCGCCGGCGCCACCGAGGCCACGATCGCCGCGCGGACCTCGTTCGGCGAGTGGCCCGCGTGCAGCAGGAAGGCACCGAGGGCCGATCCCCATTCATCCGGGGTGCGGTCCGGATTGGTGGTCAGGCGCCAGTGACTGGTGACCGCGTCGCCGCGGAAGAGCCCCGCGGTGATCTCGGTGTTGCCGATGTCGAGGGTGAGGAGCATGGCGCCGCGGCTCGGCTGGGGTGAACGGGTCAGGCGACGAGGACGGTGCCGGCACGGACGGCGGTGATCACGCCTCCCGCGCCCTGCACCAGCAGGGCGCCATCCGGGGCGAGGCCTGCCCCGGTGCCCGCAACCGGCTCGGCAAGGACGCGGCCGCGCAGCCAGTCGCGGGCAACATACCGGGCCACCTCGTCCGGCGTGAGGGGGCCGGTGGCGGCGCCCGCCTGCGTGATGGCGGCGCGGAGCGGCTCGGCCAGGACGTCCGGCGTGAGTCCCGGCGCCACGCTGGCCAGGGCGACGGCCCGGTCGCGTACCTCCGCCGGGAGCGGGTTGGCCACGTTGAGCCCGAGGCCCACGGCCACCCAGGCGAGCAGGCCGCCCTGCCAGCGTGCCTCACAGAGGATGCCACCGAGCTTCCGGTCGGCGAGCATCAGGTCGTTGGGCCACTTGAGGGCCAGGGTGGCGCCGGGCGCCTGGGCCTCGAGCACCTCCGCCGCCGCGAGCCCCACCCGCAGGCTCAGCACGGCGGCCGCCACTTCGGACGCGGGGCGGCAGAGGACGCTCATCCAGAGCCCGCCGGGGGGACTGGCCCACGTGCGGCCGCGGCTTCCCCGCCCGCCCACCTGCTCCTCGGCGACGATGGCGCTGCCGGTGGGCGCGCCGGCGTCGCCGAGGGCGTGGATCAGGTCCTGGGTGGAGGCAACGCGCGCCTGGCGTGAGAGCAGCGCCCCTGCCATCGGCTCAGCCGGTCACCCGCCCGGCGATGGCGAGCAGGAACGCACCAAACGCAATCCGGTACCAGGCGAAGGCGACGAAGCTATGGCTCGCCACGAAGCGCAGCAGGGCCTTGATGACCAGGAACGCGGAGAGGAACGCCACCACGAAGCCAGTGGCGAAGAGCGGGATGTCGGCGGGCGAGAGGATGTCGAGGCTCTTGATGAGGTCGAGCCCCGCGGCCGCGGCGAGCACCGGCACGGCCAGGAAGAACGAGAACTCGGTGGCCGCGGTGCGCGAGAGGCCCAGCGCGTAGCCACCCATGATGGTGGCACCGGAGCGCGACACCCCGGGAACCAGGGCGAGCATCTGTGCCAGGCCCACCCCGAGGGCCAGGCGCGGGGGCAGGTCGTTCACGTCCGCCACCCTCGCCTGGGGCTTGAGCCGTTCCACCAGGAGGATGGCGACGCCGCCGACGATGAAGCCCCAGGCCACCACCACGGGCGTGAACAGGTGGGCCTTGAGCCAGGAGTGCGCCAGGAATCCCACCACCGCCGCCGGCAGGAAGCCGAGCGCCAGGTTGGTGACGAAGCGGCGGCTGGCCGGCTCCCGCACCACGCTGGCCGCCACCGCCAGGAACTTCTGCCGGTAGAGCCAGACGATGGCGAGGATGGCCCCCAGCTGGATGAAGATCTCGAAGGTCTTGGCGCGCTCGCCGGTGAAGCCCAGGAAGTGGCCGGCCACGATCAGGTGACCTGTGGAGCTGACGGGAATGAACTCGGTCATCCCCTCCACCAGGCCCAGCACCACCGCCTGCAGGAGCTCGGGGCCACTCACCCGAGCGCCTCCTCGTACAGCGCCTCGTACTGCGGGACGATGATGTCGGCCGAGAAGGTGCGGGCCTGGGCCACGGCGGCCGTGCGCATCGCGGCGTGGCGGTCGGCATCGCGCAGGAGTTCCACCGCCCGGCGGCCCATCGCCTCGACCGACCCCGCCGGCTCGAGGATGCCGCTCACACCGTCGGTGATGACCTCCGGGAGGCCACCGGCCCGGCTCGCCACCGCCGGGGCCCCGCAGGCCATGGCCTCGAGCGCCGCCAGGCCGAACGACTCGGTCTGGCTGGGCAGCAGGAAGAGGTCCGAGGCCTGCAGGATGCTGGCCACGCGGTCGAGGCGGCCGAGGAAGCGCACGCTGTCGGTGACGCCGAGGGCCTCGGCCTCCTTCTCGGCTTCACCGCGATCGGGGCCGTCGCCGACCATGACGAGGGTGGCCGGGACCGCGCGGCGGATCCGGGCGAAGATGCGCACGACGTCGCGCACCCGCTTCACCTCGCGGAAGTTGGAGATGTGGGTGATCACCTTGTGGCCGGCGGGCGCCAGCGCCTCGCGCGGGGCCTCGGGGTCCGGGCGGTACTCCTCGAGGTTCACGAAGTTGGGGATCACCCGCACGTTGCAGTTGACGCAGCCGAAGGTGCGGTAGGTCTCGTCCCGCAGGAAGTTGGAGACGGCGGTCACCTCGGTGGAGCGCTCGATCGAGAACTTGGTGATCTGGTAGAAGCTGGCCTCCTGCCCCACCAGCGTGATGTCGGTGCCGTGCAGGGTGGTGATCACCCGCAGGTCCCGCTCGCTCGCCAGCATCTCCTTGGCGAGCCACGCGGTGGTGGCGTGCGGGATGGCGTAGTGCACGTGGAGGACCTCGAGGTTCTCCCGGCGCACCACCTCGTACTGCTTGGAGGCCAGCGACAGCGTGTAGGGGAAGTGGTCGAACAGCGGGTAGTGCGAGATGGCGGTGTCCACCTCGTGGAAGAAGACCCGCTCGGCGTAGCCCCGGAGGCGGAACGGCGAGGCATACGAGATGAAGTGCACCTCGTGCCCGCGCCGGGCCAGCTCGAGGCCCAGCTCGGTGGCCACCGCCCCCGAGCCGCCGTAGGTCGGGTAGCAGGTGATCCCGATCCTCATGGGACGGACCGTCGCGGCCGGCATCTCAGGCGGCCCCGCTCGCCGCGAGGGCCGCCACGACCGCCGCGTGCCCCTTTTCCTGCGCGAGCATGCGGGCGGTCTTGCCGGAGGCGCTCTGGATGGCCGGGTCGGCCCCCGCGGCGAGGAGCGCGGCGATGACGCCGGCCTTGCCGCGATCGGCCGCGGCGTGGAGCGCGGTCCAGTTGCCGGTCTGCAGCGCGTTCGGGTCGGCACCGGCGCCCAGCAAGGCCTCCACCACGCCGAGGTGCCCCCCGCCCGCGGCCGCATGCAGCGCGGTGGCGCGGAGCGGGTCCATGGTCGTCGCGGCGGGATCGGCGCCGATGGAGAGGAGGTAGCCCGCGAGCTCCGCGTGGCCGAAATAGGCGGCGTAATGCAGCGCGGTGAGGCCGTCCTCGAGAGGGACGTTCACCCACCCGGTGTCGTCGGCCAGGAGGCGCCGCACCGCGTCGAGGTTCCCGGATTGCGCGGCGTCGGCGAGATCGTTCTTGAGGTCGGGCATGGGGCAAAAGTAGCGGGGGGATGGCAGGAGGCCAACGCGGGGCCGCGCTCAGCGCGGCGGGGCCCCGTGGCGGCGGGTCCAGGCCTCGGCGATCTCGCCGGCGAGCACGTCCGGCGGGCGGGTGGCGTCGAGGGGTGAGCACCTCGCCCTCGAGCTGGTGGCGGAACCAGGTCTCCTGCCGCTTGGCGTACTGGCGGCTGGCGATGGTCACCGCCTCAGCCACCGACTCGCGGGGCCGGAGCCCCTGCAGATACTCCACCGCCTCGCGGGGGCCGATGGCGTCGAGGCCGGGATCGCCCGGCTGGGCGCCGTCAGCGAGGACGGCGGCCACCTCCTCGATCATCCCCTGCCGCACCATCTCGGCCGCCCGCACCTGGATGCGCTGGTGCAGCACGGCGCGGGGTGCGGTGAGCACCACGTACCACGGCGTGATGGCCCCCTGCGCGCGGGCGCTGGCCTGCCAGAAACTGAGCGGGTGGCCGGTGAGGAACGCCACCTCGACGGCCCGGGCGGCGCGCTGGCGGCCGCCGCCCCGGAAGCCCGGATCGAGGCGCGCCGCCCAGCGGACCAGCTCGATGTCGGGCAGCTCCGCGGTCCAGCGCTCGAGGTCGCGGCGGCGGAGCGCGTCGAGCGGCGGCTCGGCGAAGAGCCCCTCGGCCAGCGGCCGGATGTAGAGCCCGGTGCCTCCCACCACCACTGGCACCAGCCCCCGCGCGCGGATGTCGGCGATCCAGCGGGGGGCATCGTGCGCGAAGCGGCCCGCGCTGTAGCGCTCCCCCGGGCGCACCAGGTCGAGGCCGTGGTGCGGGACCTTCTGCAGCCAGCGCCGGGGCGGCTTGGCCGTGCCCACGTCGAGGCCCCGGTACACCTGCCGGCTGTCGGCGGAGGCCACCTCGAGGGGCCAGTGTGCGGCGAGGGCGAAGGCGACGGCGGTCTTCCCGATCCCGGTGGGGCCGCAAAGGACGAGGGTGCTAGCGCCGGCCAAACCGGCGCTCCAGCTCCTCGCGCGGGAGCTGCACGATCGTGGAGCGTCCGTGCACGTCGTGCGGCGGCAGGGCACAGGCGAAGAGCCGGGCCAGCAGCTCGCGCCGCTCGCGGTCGTCGAGCGGGTCGCCGGCCTTCACGGCGGCGCGGCAGGCGTAGGTGGCGGCGAAGCGCTCCAGCCGGTTGGCCCACCCGCCGAAGCGGCCGCGGGCCAGGTCGCTCACCAGCTCGCGGAAGCAGCGGGTGGCATCGAAGCGCGGGTGCGGCGCCGGCACCGCGTTGACGAGCACGGTGCGCCCGCCGAACGGTTCCACCTCGAAGCCGACGACCCCGAGCTGGTCGCGGAAGTTCTCCACCGCCTCCAGCTCCTCGTCCGTCAGCTCCAGCGTGAGCGGCAGCAGCAGCCGCTGGCTGGCCAGCCCGCCCTGCTGCACCCGCGCCATCAGCTGCTCGTAGAGCACCCGCTCGTGGGCGGAGTGCTGGTCCACGAAGACCAGCCCCTCCGGCCCCTCATACACCAGGTAGGTGTTGAAGAGCTGGGTGATGGGGATGGCCACCTCCGCCGGACGGGCCGCCACCCGCTCGTCGGGGGCGCCCGGCTCGTCCGTCAGCTCCACTGCAAGCGGTTCGCTGAGCGGCGCGAAGAGGTCCGCCGGCACGGGCGCGCCGGCCTGCGAGGGCCGGGGCGAGGGCCAGGCGCGGTCCCCCCCCTGCCAGGCCACCACCGCCGCGGCCTCGAGCTTGCCCAGCGCGTCGCGCACCGCCTCCTCCATGGCGCGCTCGGCGCCGATGCGGTCGCGGAAGCGGACCTCGAGCTTGGCGGGGTGGACGTTCACGTCCACGTCCTCGCTGGCGGTCTCGAGGTGCAGGAAGAGCGAGGGGCGGTCGCCGGGATGGATGGCGGAGCGGTAGCCGGCCTCGGCGGCGCGGACCAGGAAGGAGTCGCGGAAGGGGCGGCCGTTGATGAACAGCTGCGTGCGCCGCCCCGTGGGCTGGGCATCGGCCGGGCGCTGGATGAAGCCGTGCACGCGGAAGGCGCCCACCGCGTACTCGACCGGCACCAGCGTCCGCGCAATCTCCTGCCCCCACACGCCCTCGAGCCGTTCCGCCAGCGACTGCGCTGGCGGCACCACCAGCCGGGAGCGCCCGTCCAGGTACAGCTCGAACCCGACGCTGGGGTGCGCCAGCGCCAGCGTGGCCACGGCTTCCCACGCCGCGCGCGCCTCACTCGAGGTGCTGCGCAGGAATTTCCGTCGCGCGGGGGTGTTGAAGAAGAGGCTCCGGACCGTGACCGTGGTGCCGCGCTGGCGCGCCACGGTGCCCACCCGCTCCACCCGGCCCCCCGTCACCTCCACCTCGGTGCCGTCGCCCTCGGCCTCGGCGGTGGTGAGGTGGAAGCGCGAGACCGAGGCGATGGCCGGCAGCGCCTCGCCGCGGAAGCCGAAGGTGGCGACGCCGACCAGGTCCGCCGAGTTCCGGATCTTGCTCGTGGCGTGGCGGTCGAGGGCCAGCACGGCGTCTTCCTTGCCCATGCCGTGGCCGTCGTCCGCCACCTCGATCAGGGTCTTGCCGCCCTGTTCCAGGGCGATGCGCACCCGCGTGGCGCCCGCGTCGATGGCGTTCTCGGCGAGTTCCTTGACGGCGGAGGCGGGTCGTTCGACGACCTCGCCGGCGGCGATCTGGTCGGCAACGGTGTCGGGGAGGATGGCGATGCGGCGCGGCATGATGGCCCAAAGATAAGCCGCCGCGCCATCGCGGCTACGGCGCGGGCGGGTCGGCGGCGGCCCGGAGCACCGACGCGGGCAGCCACCCCTGCTGCCCGCCCGCCGCCTGTACCCGGACCCACGCGCCGCGGCGCTCCTCAAACAGCACGGTGCCGAGCCGCGCCACCTCGCCCGCCGGCGGGGCCTGCTCATGGGGGGAGAGGCGGAGCACGGCATTGGCGGCCACCACGGCCACCGGCCGGTGATACCAGCGCGCAATCCCGGCCCCGGCGAGCACCACCACCGCGCCCCCGCCGAGCAGGACCAGCCAGCGACCGCGCACCGCCCGGGTGGCGAGGATCCCGCCCCACCCCGCCAGCCAGAGGACCAGGCCGAGCAACCGGAGCTCGGCCGGCGCCATGGGAGCCACGCCGAGATTGCGGCTGGACCAGGGATCCGCGGGGGGCACCAGCAGGAGTGCGCGGCGCAGGCCCTGGTCGCGAGGCCGAAGGCGAGCGCCGCGCGTCCAGGCCGCGAGCGCCTCGGCGTCGTCGCCACCACGCCACGCGGCGTCGCCGAGGTTGAGCCAGTGGTTGGCGACGTCGGGCTCCGCCAGCGCGCGCGTCCGGAAGCCGTCCATCGCCGCGCGATAGGCATCGGCCTCGTAAAGCTGCTCCGGCGCCGTCTGGGTTCCCGCCTGCGTCGCCGCCAGGGCGAGCAGCAGGCCGGCGAAACCCGCCCGCGCCCGCCACCGCCGGGCGCGCTGCGAGCCGCGGGGCGTGAGCCTGGCGAGGACGTCCTCCACCTCGCGAGTCAGCCGCGTGCGGTCCTCACGGGCGCCGGGCGCGTAGCGTGCCTCACGGAGGCGGTGCCGCAGGGCGATGGTCCGGGCCACCACGTCGGCCTCGATCTCGGCGCCGATCAGCACGGCCTGCAACTGCCCGTCGGGCAGGTCCGCCTCCGCCGGGACCAGTGAGGCCAGGGCCGCCACGAGGCGCTTCTCCGCCAGCGCCAGGGGCTCGCCGGCGGCCCCCTTGGGCGCCACGGCCACCCGCCGCGGCACGCGCGGCAAGCGCAGCCCGAGCAGCAGCAGCGGGGGCAGCACGGCCACCAGCAGCCACGCCCAGCCGGGGAGCGAGCGCTCGACCTGGCGCGCCACCGTCCGCGACGCATCCAGCCGCAGCGGCGGCGGCTCCGCCCGCGACGCCGGCACGTCCCCGCGCGGCGCGACCACGAGGCTGGTGCCCGCTGAGGCGGTCGCGTCGTACTTCCCTGCCCCGGCATCGAAGAATGGATACCGCACCGCCGGCACGGCCAGCATGCCGGCCGAATCTGCGACGAGCAGGTACTTGAAGGTCTTGCTGCCGCTCAGCCACCCGTCCCGAAGGGCCACCTGCTCCTTGGCTCCCTCGGGGTAGACACGGAGCCCCGCCGGCCAGCGGATGTCGGGCTGGGGCCAGAGGGCCACGTTGCCCTGCCCGCTCACCACCACCTCGGCGGTGAATGCCTCACCCTGCTTCCCGGCCGCCGGCGTGATGCTGGTGGCCACCCGGAGCCCCCGGCCGACCGCGCCGGTGAAGTCCGGCATCCGCCCCTCCGCGGGGAGGGCGCGGACGGCCACGCGGCTGGTGTCGCTGGCCAGCCGATAGCGCTCCTCCTGGCTGAAGAACTGGAACGCCAGCGGCAGGCTGTACTGCAGCCGGGCCGGGCTCACGCTGATGGTGCCCGGGGTGAGCGGGAAGGCGACCTGGTGGAGCACGAAGAGATCGTACCACTTCCCGTTCACCATGCGGCTCGCGGCGATGCCCGCCGGCGTGGGCTGCGGATAGGCCCACACCCCCTCCACCTGCGGCGACTCGACCGTGGGTGCCCGCCGGAGCTGCTGGCGCACCTCGCGCTCGAACCAGGCGATGGTCACCACGTCGAGCTGCTGCCCCACCGACACGGCCTTGTCGGAGACCAGCACCGAGATGCCCGCCGCACCGAGGGCGCCGGGAGGCGGGGCACGCTGCACCAGGGCACGGAGCCGCGGGTTCAAGGCGGCGGTGACGGCCGGCGCGCTGCCGCCGGTGATGGTGACCGTGATGGCGTCGCCCCGGGCGTAGGCCACACCCTGGTGCACCTGCACCGGCCCCAGGCGCCACTCCCCGGGCTGGTTGGCGCGGAGCCGGAAGACGATCGTGGTAGTGCGCCCGCCCCCGCCATCCATGTTCACGTCGCTCCGCTCGGTGCGCGCCTCGAGCTCGAAGCCGCCCAGCGTCGGCAGGTCCACGCGGATGGGATCGCTGAGGTCGCTGTTGACCGTGATGGTGTACTCGATCACGTCCCCGGGGGCCACGCGGTCGCGATCCACGCCGACCATGACCTCGGGGCCACGGGCCTGGGTGCCCGCCTGCAGCGCCAGGAGGACGAGCGCGGCGAGCATCACCAGTCCTTCACCGCCGCCGGGGCGCTGCGCGCCCGCCCGATCCGGCGGCTCCGGGTGTCGCGTTCCTCGCGCGAGACGGAGTTGAGGATCTGCTCGGCCTGCGCCTGAGAGAGGTTGGGGACGCCCTCGGGCGGCTCCGGCCGGCTGGGCGAGGGATCGGGCGGCTTGTTGCCCTCGGGGGGCGGGTTCTTCGGGGTGCTCCCGCCACCGCCGCTCGGCGGCGGCCGGCGCGACTGCGCCAGCTCGAGGTTCCACTTGGCGCGCTGGCTCGAGGGCACCAGGCGCAGCGCCTCCTGCAGTCGCTCGGCCGCCACGCCGAAGAGCGAGTCCCGGTGCGTCGAGTCGGCCTGGGCCTCCCGCAGTGCCGCCACCCCCATGTTGTAGAGCGCGCGATAGCGGAGGTCGGGATCCACGGTCTGCGCCGCCTTCTCGAGCGCCTTGCGTGCCTCGACGGGCTGACCCGCGGCGAGGAGCGCGGTGCCGGCGTTGTACCACGCCGTGTCGGTGGCGCTCGCGCCCAGCGTGCCCACCAGCGCGCGGGCGGCCTCGCGGCTCCGCCCCGCCTGGAAATCCCGGACGCCCGGCGCCGGGCGCTGGGCCCGCGCCGGCCACGCCAGTGCGACGAGGGCCAGCCCGACGAGCGCGGCACTCTTGCGGGTGGTGGTCTGGATGGCGAGGAGCACCGCACCGATGAGCGCCGGGATCCAGACCAGCGGCACGAGGTCCTCGGTGCTCGAGGAGGTGAGGGGCGCGCGCTGGAAGGCCGCGAGCAGGTCGCGGACGGCTGCGGCCTGGTCCGGCAGCTCGGCGGGGACGAGGGCGGCCTCTGCCGCGTCGGCCACCTGCTGCAGCACGTCGTCGCGGCGCCAGGTCTCCACGGGGGTGCCGCTCTCGTCCAGCTTGTACTCCACGACGGTCCCGGCGCTGTCGCGGAGCGGGATCTGCACCGGGGTGGGCGTGCCCTCGGCCACGAGGACCACGCGGACCTGCTCCTCGCGCAGCCGCCGGGCGGCGGCGAGGACGTCCGGGAGCGAGTCGAGCGCCTCCCCGTCGGTGAACACCACCAGCACGCGGTCCCCGGCCTCCCGTGAGGCATTCAGCAGCTCGGCCCCCTGGCTGAGCGCCGCCGCGAGGCCGGTTCCGCCCTGGCTCGCGATGTCGGGGGACAGCGCATCGAGGAAGAGCGTCACCGCCGCCCCGTCGAGCGTGAGCGGGCTCAGGATGTAGCTCCGGCCCGCAAAGGCCACGAGGCCCACGCGGTCCTGCCCCATGTCCTGGACCAGCCGCCGCGCCTCCCGCACCGCGCGGCCGAGGCGGCTGGGTTTCGTGTCCTCGGCCAGCATCGAGCGGCTGATGTCCATGGCCAGCACCACACTGAGTGCCTGGGTTTCGGTCGTGACGGTCTGCCGCCCGCCCCGCGGGCCGGCCACCGCCACCGCCGCCGAGAGGCCCGCCAGCGCCAGCAGCAGCGGCCCGCTCCTGCCCCCTGCCCGCGAGGCGGCCGCGAGGACCGGCGACCAGGCCGCCGCGCGCGCGATGCGCCGCCGCCGCGCCAGCACCGACAGGAAGCCGACACCCACGGCCACCACGGGCGCCAGCACGAGGAGTAGGGGCGTATCGAACGTCATGGCACCCGCACCACGAGCGTGGCCCCCACCAATAATTCGAGGCCGAGCGCCAGGAGGCCGGCCAGTACCAGCGGCTTGGCGATCTCGTCGTAGCGCACGTACCGCGTCACCTGGATCGGCGTCTTCTCGAGGCCGTCGATCTGCCGGAAGATCTGGGTGAGGGCCTCGCTGTCCTGGGCACGGAAGTACCGCCCGCCCGTGCTGGCGGCGATGTCGCGGAGCAGCGGCTCGTCGATCCGCACCGGCAGCACCTCGTAGCGGAAGCCGGAGAGGCCGCGCCCGGTGGGAATCGGCGCCTCCCCCTCGGTGCCCACGCCGATGGTGTAGACGCGAATGCCGAGCGCGGCGGCGGCCGCCGCCGCGGTCCGGGGATCCACGGTGCCGCGGTTGTTCTCGCCATCGGTGAGGAGGAGGATCACCTTGGTCTTGCCGGGCGCCTCCCGCAGCCGGTTCACGGCCGTGGCGAGCCCGGTGCCGATCGCGGTGCCATCCTCGAGCATGCCGATCTTGAGGGCCTGCACCGACTGCTCCAGCACCGGGTAGTCCACGGTGATCGGCACCTGCGTGAGCGCCTCGCCGGCGAACGCCACCACGCCGATCCGGTCGGCGGAGCGCGCCTTGATGAACGAGACGGCCTGCTGCTTGGCCACCTCCATCCGGTTGGACGGGGCGAAGTCCTCGGCCAGCATGCTGCTCGAGATGTCGAGCGCGAGGACGATGGCGATGCCCTCCTTCTTCACCTCCACCCGCGAGCCGCCGAGCCTGGGCCCCGACGCGGCGAGGACCCATGCGCTCCAGGCCAGGAGACGGAGCAGCGGCGGGACCCGCGCCAGCACGCTCGCCTGCCCCACCTGGCTCACCAGGCGGAGGTCACTGTACTCGGTGGCCGGCCGGGGCCGCGAGCGCCGCCACCACCACCAGAGGAGGGGCAGCAGGAGGAGCAGCAGCAGCCACGGGCGGGCGAAGCTCATCCCCCCTCCACGCGCGCCGCCAGCTGCGCCGCCCGGTCCGCCAGCTCCACGACGGCCGCCCCCGGTGCCGCGGCGAATTCCGCCGCCTCGAGCGCCCGCAGCACCGTGGCGATCTCCTCCGTGGGCCAGGCGGGCCGCTGCTCCGCCACGATCCGCACCAGGCGGGAGGTCACCACCCCGGCCGGCACCCCGGGCAGCTGCTTGAGCAGCGCGCGGCGGAGCTCGAGCGCGGCCACGGCGGCCACGGCGCGCTGTTCCCCGTCCTCGCCCCACTCGGCCAGCGGCAGCGCCACCGGGGCGGACCCCGCCGGCCCCTCCGGCATCGGCGGGCCGCGGCGGCGCCACCACCACGCCATGGGTGCAAAGAGCAGCGCAGCCACGCCGAGGGCCGCGAGCGGGGGCCAGGGAGAGGTGATCCGCTGCTCCACGATTCCCGCCTCCGGCTGCACGGGCAGCGAGTCCACCCGGGCCCCGCTGGGCAGCACGCTCGCCACCACGAACGCCTGGACGGCCGGCGGCACCGAGTCGGTCCGGCCATCGGGACGGATCACCACCGGTCCGGGGACCTCCACCTCGTGCCGGCCCGCCGCCCACGCCACGGCCGGGTACGCGACGGTCACGGAGTCACCCGAGCGCCGCACGATCGGGCTCCCGAGGAGGCCGACGGGGGCGGTGGGCTCCCAGGGTGCGGGACGCACCTCCGCACCGGCCGGCACCACCACGGTGCGGGTGAGCCAGATGGTGTCGCCCACGGTGGGGCCGACGGCCTGCTGCAGCAGGAGGAGGAGGGCGATCATCGGTGCATCCGCCGCGCCCGCTGGGCAAAGGCCTGCCGCAGGATGGGGGCGTAGTCGGTGGCCGTGCCGAGCACCACGTGGTCCACGCCGGCGGCGGCGAAGGCGCGGTTCCGCTCCTCGCGCTGCTTCTCCGCGAGGGCGCGAAGCCGGCCGCGCACGCCGCGCGCGCCGGTGTCCACCAGGCGGCGCTGGCCGGTCTCGGCGTCTTCGAGCTCCATCCAGCCGGCGTCGGGCAGGTCGTGCTCCCGCGGGTCCTCGAGGGCGATGGCCACGACGTCGTGCCGCACCGCCAGCTGGCGAAGCGGCTGTTCCCACCCCTCGGCGAGGAAATCCGAGAGCACCACGACGATGCTCCGGTGCCGCAGCAGCTGGGTGGCGTAGTGAAGGGCGGCGGTGAGGTTGGTCCGGCGGCTGGCGGGGCTGAAGGCCACCAGGTCGCGGATGACCCGGAGCGCGTGGCGCCGGCCCTTCCCCGGCGGGATCACCCGTTCCACCTGCTCCGCGAAGAGCAGCGCCCCGGTCCGGTCATTGGTGCTCGCGGCCGCCAGGGCCAGGACCGACGCCACCTCGATGGCCAGCGCGGACTTGGAGCGCGGGTGCCCGAAGTGCTGCGACCCCGACTGGTCTACCAGCAGCATCAGCGTGAGCTCGCGCTCCTCGGTGTAGCTCTTGACGTAGGGGGTGCCGAGGCGGGCGGAGACGTTCCAGTCGATGGCGCGGAAGTCGTCGCCGTGCTCGTACTGGCGCACCTCGGCGAACTCGATCCCCTGCCCGCGGAAGACGGAGCGATACTCGCCGGCAAACAGCGCCGTCACGAGCCCGCGGGAGCGCAGCTCGATGGCCTTGACCTGCTTCAGGATCGTGGGCGAGATGGCGGGCATCGGCGATGCTCAGCGGCGATGCGGCGGGCGGGCGGCGCGCGCGCTCAGGGGGCCGGGACCGCGTCGAGGATGCGGGTGACCACCTGGTCGGCGTCCACTTCCTCCGCCTCGGCCTCGAAGGTGAGGAGCACCCGGTGGCGCAGCACGTCGAGCGCCATGGCGCGGACATCCTCGGGGATGACGTAGCCCCGCCCCCGCAGGAAGGCGTGCGCCCGCGCCGCCTGGGCCAGCGCGATCGACGCGCGCGGCGAGGCGCCGAACGCCACCAGCGGCTTCAGGTTGGCGAGGCCCACCACCGAGGGATCGCGGGTGGCCCGCACCAGGTCCACGATGTAGTCCACCACCTTCTGGTCCAGGTAGGTGGCCGCGATCGTCTCGCGGAGGCCGAGGATGGTGGCGGGGGTCAGGAGCTGGCGGAGCGGGGTGGTGTCCCCCGCGCTCCGGCGGAGCAGGACTTCCTTTTCCTGGTCGCGCGTGGGGTAGCCCACGCGCACCTTGAGCATGAAGCGGTCGAGCTGCGCCTCGGGCAGCGGGTAGGTGCCCTCGTTCTCGATGGGATTCTGCGTGGCGAGGACCAGGAAGGGTTCCTCGAGCGCGAAGGTGTGCCCGCCGATGGTCACCTGCTTCTCCTGCATGGCCTCGAGCAGCGCCGCCTGGACCTTGGCCGGGGCGCGGTTCACCTCGTCGGCCAGGACGATCTGCGCGAAGACCGGGCCGTGCTTCACCCGGAACTCCTGGGTCTTCGGGTCGAAGACCATGGTGCCGATGAGGTCGGCGGGGAGGAGGTCCGGGGTGAACTGGATCCGGGAGAAGCTGGCCTCGACGATCTCCGCCAGCGTCTTCACGGCGAGCGTCTTGGCCAGCCCCGGCACGCCCTCGAGCAGGATGTGCCCGCCGGTCAACAGGCCGATGAGCAGCCGCTCCACCATCGTGTCCTGGCCCACGATGCGCTTGGCCACCTCCGCGCTCACCTGCTGGACGGGGCCGGCGTCAACGGTGCGGCTCGAACCCGACGGGCGTGCGGTCATGAGGGGTCGGGGGTGCGCGGTGGGGGCGTGGTGGTCGTCGCCGTCAATCATAGCAGGGCCCGGACGACCGGAGGAGTGAGCCCCGCCACAGGAAGGAGCTACTCCCGGCCGCCCCCCATGCCGATGGCCTTGTAGAGCCCCGCCTCCTCCACCGGCGTGAGCGGGCGGCTCTTGCCCACGGCCAGGTCGCCGAGGCGGACGGACCCGTACGAGAGTCGGGCCAGCCGTTCCACCTTGAGCCCCATCGCCTCGCACCACCGGCGGACCACGCGGTTGCGGCCCTCGGTGAGCGTCAGGTCGATCAGGCTGCGGCCTTCCTTCCCCGGACGGACCCGGAGCCGCTGCGGTTCCACTGCGCGGCCGTCGAGCTCGATCCGCCCCTGCACCGCCTTCTCCACCTCGGCCGTGGGCCGACCGTGCACCAGCGCCACGTAGCTGCGCGGGATGCGGTAGCGGGGATGCGTCAGGCGGTGCACCGCGTCGCCGTCGGTGGTGAGGAGGAGGAGGCCGGTGGTGTTGGCGTCGAGCCGGCCCACATACGTGAGGCCCGGGACCCCGGGGAAGAAGTCGAGGACGGTGCGGCGGCCCTCCTCGTCGCTTGCGGTGGTCACCACGCCCATCGGCTTGTGGAAGGCGTACCAGCGCTTCTGCTCCACCCGCGGGATCGGCTTGCCGCTCACGGTGATGCGCTGGCGGTCGGGATCCACCTTCATGCCGATGGTGGCCACCTGCCCGTCCACCTTCACCCGGCCCGCCTCGATCAGCTCCTCGGCGGCCCGCCGGCTGGCGATCCCCGCGCGCGCGAGGGCGCGCTGCAGGCGCATCTCGCTCACGATTCCGCCGGGACCGACGCGGCGGCTTCCGCGGAGTCGGCCTGCTCCGGCTTGTGGGGATGAAGGGCGACGCTGAACTCCTCGGTGCGCGGCAGTTCGCCGAGGTCGCGCAGGCCCAGCAGCTCCAGCAGGAGCGGCGTGGTGCCGTAGAGGAGCGGCCGGCCCATCGCCTCGGAACGGCCCACCACCTCGATCAGGCCGCGCTCCTGCAGGCTCCGCAGCACGCCGCCGGCGGAGACGCCCCGGATTTCCTCGATCTCCGCCCGCCCCACCGGCTGCCGGTAGGCGATCACGGCCAGCGTCTCCATCGCCGCCGGCGTGAGCTTGGGCGTCCGCACCGCGATCTGCGCGCGCTCGATGGCCTCGGCGAAGGCGCGCCGGGTCAGCACCTGGTAGCCACCCGCCAGCTCCACCACCTCCACGGCGTGGCCGTCGAAGTCGTAGTGCTCGCGGAGTTCGTCGATGGCGGTGCGCACGTCGGCCAGCGAGGCCTCGGGCTCCAGCGTCTGGAGCTCCTCGACGGTGATCGGGCGGTTGGCCGCGAAGAGGGCGGCCTCGATCAGCTGCATCAGCGGTTTCATCAGAAGCTCTCGGCGGCGAAGCGGCCCGGCGGCAACTCGTCCGGTGCGCGGGTCTCGGGGGCCGGCGCGGGCGGCTCCGCCGCGCTCACCGGGGCATCAGGGACGGCCGGGGTCTCGGGGCTGGGCAGCTCGGGCGGGTCAAGCTCGGCTGCAGGATCCGCGATCACCGCCGGCTCGGCATCGGCGGAGGCGGCCGGTGGCTCCACCGCGGCCGCCGCTTCCCCTCCACCGCCGCGCCGCACCTCGGCGCCTCGGCGACAGCAACCTGCTCCACGGCGGGCGGCTCGATGGTGACGGGCTCCCCCTCCGCCGGCGCAGCCTCCGCCACCGGGGCGAAGGGATCGGGCCGGTCGTCGCGCTGCACCAGGAAGGGGGTGAAGTCCCCCAGCTGCACCAGGCGGACGCGGCCGTGCTTGGCCAGCTCCAGCAGCGCCAGCAGCGTCGAGAGGATGTCCACGATGGTGGGCCGGGGCCCCAGGGCCTCGAGCCAGCTGAACTCCGAACGTTCCTCCAGCATCGCGGCCAGGCGGCGGTGCGCGCCCTCGGTGTCCAGCGGGCGCGGCACCACGCGGTGCAGCACCGGCGAGGGGATCTCGCTGATGACCTTCTCCACCGCCTTGAGCAGCTCGAGGATGTCGAGCGTCAGGGGCGGCGGGGGCAGCTCCGGGGGCGGCGGGAGGTAGCCGCGGGGGTGCTGGTCGGCCCGCCGATCCGCGGCGCGCTCCAGCCAGGTGGCCACTTCCTTGATCAGCTGGTACTCGAGCAGGCGGCGCACCAGCTCGTGCCGCGGGTCTTCCCAGCCCTCCTCGCCCTCGCGGCGCGGGAGGAGCATCTGCGCCTTGAGGCGCAGCAGCCGGCCGGCCATCTCGAGGTAGTCGGCCGCCTGGTTCAGGCCGAGCTCGTGGATGGCTCCCAGGAACTGGTCGGCGATGCGGGCGATGGGGATGTCCGCAATGTCGATCTGCTCCTCCCGCAACAGGTGCAGGAGGAGGTCCAGCGGCCCCGCGAAGGCGTCCAGCCGGACGACAAACGCGGGCTCGGCGCCGAGCGCGGTGGTGGGAGCGGCGGGGCTCGTCATCCGGTAGCGGGAATCCTGGAAGCGGGGGCCTGAGCGGGTCCGAGTCGGGGAACTCGAACGGGCGGGGAATCTATACCCCGGGGAACCCCCTGAAAACCCGCCCCCCGCTTGACCTTGCACCGTTTCCTGTCTAGAATCACCGCTTCCTCCGGCTCAACAGGGCCGGTCCCGTTGGTCCATGACCCGAGGTTTTTCCGTGCCCCGTATCAAGTCCGCCAAGAAGGCGATGCGGAAGTCCCGTGCGGCGCAGGAGCGCAACCGCCGCCGCCGCAGCCAGCTCCGCACCGCCGTCAAGAAGGTCCGTGTCGCCGGGAACGCCCAGGAGGCGCAGGCCGCCCTCGTGGAAGCGACCCGCCTCCTGGACCGCGCGGGCCGGAAGAACCTCGTGCACAAGAACACCGCCAGCCGCACCAAGAGCCGCCTCGCCAAGCTCGTGGCGGCCAAGGCCGCGAAGTAAGCTGCCCGGGTCAAGCAACGAGGGCCGGGTTCCCCTGGGAACCCGGCCCTTCGTGTTTCTGCCCTGCCCCTCCCCTACAGTGCGGCGAGCTCGGCGCCGCACCGTTCGCAGTACCACTCGGTGGGGCGGTTCAGCGTGCCGCACTCGCCGCACTTGAGCGTCTTCTGCCCACCTGAGGGCGCCGTGCGCTCCCGCGGGGGTTCGGCCGCAGGCGGCGGCGCCGGGCGGGGATCGGCCGGGGGCGGCGTCAGGGCCGAATCGGCCTTGATGAACCCGCCACTCGCACGCTTCGGTGCCGGCGCGGGGGCTGGGGTGGACTCGATCGACTTGAGGAACGCCAGCTCGTCGCCCTTGGCCGCGGGGCCTCCGGCGGCTTCCCCGAGGGGAACCAGAGGGTCCGGCCGGGCTCTTCCTTCTTCGCGGCCGGCTTGGCCGGGATCGGGGTGGCCGTCTTGGGGGGCGCCGGCCGGATGGGCACCTCCGCCGCCGGGGCCCGGACCGGTTCGGGGTCCGGCGCCGGCGGCGGCGGCGGCACCTGCACGGCGGGCCGGGGCGCCGAGACCACGACGGGAGGCGCGGGCGGCGGCACGGGCGGCGGGGCGGGCGCGGGCACCGGCAGCGGCTCGGGCTCAACGGGGGCCCGGATGGTGGCCAGCACCTCATTCAGCCGGTCGATCTCCGAGGCCGTCTGCGCGATCTCCTCCCGCACCTGCAGGATCACCTTCATCCGCTCGGCGCGGATGCCGTCCCAGCGCGTCTCGTCGTACTCCCCGACCAGGTGGCGGACCTCGGCCTCGGCCAGCTGGTCCATCTGCTCCTGCTCGCGCGCCGTGAGGGCGCCGTGGCGGGCGGAGAGATCGCCCACCTGCTCCTCGAGGGCGGTCACGTGGGTGCGCAGCTCCTGCAGCACGGCGTCGAGGCGGCGCTCATAGTCGGCCCGGACGCGGGCCCGGACCGTCTCGGGGACGGTAGGGCCGCCATCGGGCGTGTTGAGCTTCGCGAGCCAGTTCACGAACTGGGCGCGATCGTGCAGCAGGTGGTCGATCGGGTTCCCGCTATCCGCGGTCGGCTTGGTCATGTGCCGGTTCCCTTCTGGGGTCCATCAAGGCGTGCACCTGTGCGGCGGCACCGCGCCCAGCAGCAGCGTGGGTTCCGGCAGCAGGTCCGCCGGGAGGCCTTCCCCGGCCAGCCCCACGGCCCTGGCCGTGGGTGGATGTGCATGGACCACCGCCCCCGCCTGGGGGCAGCGGCGATAGATCCGGAGCTGCAAATCTAACTCGGATGAGGCCTGCCGAAAGCCGCCCAGCCGCGCGCCGGCCGGGTCACGAGGCCCAGATCGGCCGGGGTGAGGCTGGTCTTGGGACGGCGGCGCAGGGTGACCAGCCCCCCGCCAGGGCCGCGCCGCACGGAGCGGCCGCCGCCGGCCCCGGCGAGGAGGCCCGCCTCCGGGCGCCGCAGGGCGGCGGGTCCCAGCGCCAGGCCGGCCAGGGACGGGGCCGGCCGACGCTCGTCAGGCACCGGCCCGGTCGTGCACCACCCGGCCGCGGACGATGGTGACCTCCGCCCGCCCCCGGACCGTCCGCCCGCCGAAGGGGGTGTTCCGGCTCTTGGAGAAGAAGGCCCGGGGGTCCACCGTCCACTCCACGTCGGGATCGAGAATCACCACGTCGGCCGGCGCGTTCGTGGCGAGCGACCCGCCTGGGAGCTTGAAGAGCTGCGCCGGCCGGGTGCTCATGCGGTACAGCAGGTCGGAGAGCGACAGCAGCCCCGGACGCACCAGCTGGCTCACGGCCAGCCCGAAGGCCGTCTCGAGCCCGAGGATGCCGTTCGGCGCCTCGTCGAACTCCCGCTCCTTGGCGTCGTAGTGATGCGGCGCGTGGTCGGTGGCGATGACGTCGATGGTCCCATCCTTGAGCGCCTGCTGCAGCGCCTCGACGTCCGCCTCCTCGCGGAGCGGCGGGTTCATCTTGGCGTTGGTATTGTACCCCTCGCACGCGTGGTGCGTCAGCGTGAGGTGGTGCGGCGTCACCTCGGCCGAGACGTTGAGGCCCATGTCCTTGGCCCGGCGGATCAGGGCCACCGAGCCGCGCGTGCTCATGTGGCAAAGGTGAATCTGGCCGCCGGTGAGTTCGGACAGGATGATGTCGCGCGCCACGTGGATCTCCTCGGCGGCGGCCGGGATGCCCTTGAGGCCGAGGCGCGTGGCGACGATCCCCTCGTGCATGGCCCCGGCGTGGGCCAGGGTGATCTCCTCGCAGTGATCGGCGATGGGGAGGCCGAAGGTCTTGGCGTACTCGAGCGCCGTGCGCATCAGGTGCGAGTTCATGATCGGCTTGCCGTCGTCGGAGACGGCGACGGCGCCCGCGCTCATGAGCTCGCCGAACTCGGACAGCTTCTCCCCCTTCTGCCCCAGGGAGATGGTGCCCACCGGGTACACCCGCGCCTTGCCCGCCTTCTGGGCCTGGCTGATCACGAAGCCGATGGTGCCCTGGTTGTCCTGGGGCGGGTCGGTGTTGGGCATGGCGCAGACGGCGGTGAAGCCGCCGGCGGCCGCGGCCATGGCGCCGGTGGCCACCGTCTCCAGGTCCTCGAACCCCGGTTCCCGCAGGTGCACGTGCAGATCGATCAGGCCCGGGGCCACCACCTTCCCCGTGGCGTCGATCACCTGGCAGCCGTCCTCGCCCACGATGCCGTGCCCCACGGAGGCCACGCGGCCCTCCGCCAGGTACACGTCCGCGATGCCGTCGCTGCGGCGCGACGGGTCGATGACCCGCCCACCCTTGATCAAGATCGGGCGAGTCACTCGCCACCTCCCTGGTGCTGCCAGTCAGGCCCGCCGCCGGCGAGCAGGTAGAGGACGGCCATCCGCACGGCGACCCCGTTGGTCACCTGCGGCAGGATCACGCTGAAGGGGCCGTCGGCCACGTCGCTGTCGATCTCGACGCCGCGGTTCATGGGGCCGGGGTGCATCACCACGAGGTCCTTCTGCGCCCGCTCCAGGCGCTCGCGGGTGACGCCGAAGACCCGGTTGTACTCGCGCAGCGAGGGGATGAACCCGCTGGTCATCCGCTCCAGCTGGAGCCGCAGCACGTTGAGGGCATCGGCCCAGCGGATGGCGTCGTCGATGTGCGGGATCACCTCGACGCCGAGGGCCGCGATGTCGCGCGGGACGAGGCTGGCGGGACCGCAGACGGCCACCTGGGCGCCGAGCTTCCGGAGGCCCCAGATGTTGCTCCGGGCCACGCGGCTGTGGGTCACGTCGCCGCAGATGGCCACCTTGAGGCCCTCGAGCTTCCCGAACTTGTCGCGCAGGGTGAGCAGGTCGAGCAGGCCCTGGGTCGGGTGCTCGTGCTTCCCGTCGCCGGCATTGATCACGTTGGAGCGGATCCGGTTGCCCAGGAACTCGGCGGAGCCGGAGCTCGGGTGGCGGATCACCACCATGTCGATCCGCATCGCCTCGAGGTTCCGGGCCGTGTCCACCAGGGTCTCGCCCTTCGAGACCGAGCTGCCGGAGCTCGCCACGTTCACCGTGTCGGCGCTCAGCCGCTTCTCGGCGAACTCGAACGAGGTGCGGGTCCGCGTGGATGCCTCGAAGAAGAGGTTGACGATCGTCTTGCCGCGGAGGGCCGGGACCTTCTTGATGGGCCGCTCGGACACTTCCTTGAACGCTTCCGCGGTTTCGAGGATGAGGCGGATCTGCTCGGCCGAGAGGTGCTCGAGGCCGACCAGGTCCTTGCCGAGGGCGGGCGCTTTCGTCACGGGACGCTCGTGGTGCGTCGCAGGGGGAAGGAACGGCACGACGCCCCGGGCCGGGCCCCGAGGGGAGCCGGGCGGCGGGGCGCCGGGATCATCATTCGCGGACCAGCTCGACGGCGTCGCGGCCGTCGAGTTCCCGGACCATCACGTCCACCCGGTCTCCCCTGGCGATGGGCTGGGTGACGCCGACGATGTCCGGCTGGATGGGGAGCTCGCGCCCGCCCCGGTCCACCAGGACGCAGAGCAGGATGCGGCGCGGGCGGCCGAAGTCGGCCAGCTCATCGAGGGCGGCGCGGATGGTCCGACCGGTGTAGAGCACGTCATCGACGATGACCACCGTGCGGCCGTCGAGGTCCCCGGGAATGCGGGTCTCGCCGATGCGGGGGCGCGGGCCGATGGCCTGCAGGTCGTCGCGATAGAGGGTGATGTCCAGGGCGCCGCAGGGAATGGCGCGCCCCTCGAGCTGCTCCACCTGCTGGGCCAGGCGCGCCGCCAGCTGGACCCCGCGACGCTGGATACCGACCAGCACCAGCCCCTCAGGCCCCTCGGCGTGCTCAACGAGTTCCGACGCCATCCGGGTGAGGGCCCGGGTCACGGCGCGTTCGTCGAGCAGGTTGGATCGGGTGGGCATGTTGGGGACAAGCTAGCCACGCCCGGCACCGCCGCCAAGCGGGGGGCTCAGCGTGCCGGGGTCACCCGGCGACCGGCCAGGCGGAACAGCATGAGGACCGTGAAGACCCCGAGGTACGGCAGGGCGTCGCGCACGTCGAGCTTCTGGACCATCAAGTAGTGGATGAGGCCGAGGCCCGTGGCCAGGTACGCCAGGCGGTGCAGCCTGCTCCAGCGCTTTCCCAGCCGCCGGATGGCCGCGTCGGTGGACGTGAGCGCCAGGGGGATCAGCATGAGAAACGAGATGAACCCGACGGCGATCCGCGGGTGCTCCACCGTGTCCGCCCAGATGCTGCCCGGATCGAGCCCCTGGTCGAAGACGAAGTAGATCACGGCGTGCAGGAGCACGTAGCCGAAGGCCGCGAGGCCGAACACCCGGCGCAGCGGCTGGCTCCAGTTCCACTGGAGGTGGCGCCGGAGGGGTGTGATGACCAGGCTCAGCAGCAGCAGCACGATGGCCGAGAGTCCCGTGGCCACCTGAAGTCCCTTCACAGGGTCAGGGCCGAGGTCGCCGCCGCCGAAGGCCCCCCACACCATCCAGCCCACCGGCCCCAGGCACGCCAGGATGACGAACCACTTGAGGGCCCGGGGCGACATCCCGGCGGACCTCAGAAGTTCCTGCGCAGGTCCATCCCCGCGTACAGCGAGGCCACCTGGTCGGCGTAGCCGTTGAAGGGGAGCGTGGGCCGCTTGAAGAACTCGCCGATGCGCCGCTCGCGCGCCTGGCTCCACCGGGGATGATCCACAGCCGGGTTCACGTTGGCGAAGAAGCCGTATTCGTCCGGCGCCACCTCGGCCCAGGTGGTCTTGGGCATCTGCTCCGTGAACCGGATCCGGACGAGGGACTTCCCGCCCTTGAATCCGTACTTCCAGGGCACCACGAGGCGCAGCGGCGCCCCGTTCTGGCCCAGCAGCGGCTTGCCGTAGATCCCGGTCGCCAGGATGGTCAGCGGGTGGCGGGCCTCGTCGAGCCGGAGTCCCTCGGTATAGGGCCACGGGAGGACGGGCCGGCGGACCCCAGGCATCTGCTGCGGGTCGTTGAGCGTGGTGAACTCCACGTACTTGGCGCGGCTGGTGGGCTGGACCCGGTCAATGAGATCCTTGAGCGGGAACCCCAGCCAGGGGATCACCATGCTCCACGCTTCGACGCAGCGCATCCGGTAAATGCGCTCCTCCTGCTTGTAGGGCTTCACGAGGTCGTCGAGGTCGTAGTCGGCCGGCTTGGCCACCTCGCCGTCGATGCGGACCTTCCAGGGCCGGAGCTTGAGCGCCTTGGCGTTGGCGGCCGGCTCGTCCTTGTCGGTGCCGAACTCGTAGTAATTGTTGTAGGTGGTGACCGTCTCGTAGGGCGTCGGCTTGTCGTCGTCCGCGTGCACCCCGGCCTCCCGGGCAATGCCGTGGGCGATGGCGCGCTGTTCGCCCGGGGTGAGCGCCAGGCCGAGGGCCCCGAGGCTCGCCAGGAAGGCGCGACGACTCTGGTACTGGCCCTCGCTGGTGATCTCCTGGCTGGGGATGTCCGCTGGACGGCGAATGAGCATCGGGGTGGCTCCGGAACGGGACGAGTAAGGAATACGCCGGGGGGTGGTCCATGGTTCCCGGATGCCCGGAAAACGGCGCGGGGGCGGCCCTGATGGGACCACCCCCGCGACAAGCGGACAGGGAGGGATTCGAACCCTCGAAACGGGTTGAGCCGTTTACACGCTTTCCAGGCGTGCCTCTTCAACCACTCGAGCACCTGTCCCTGGGGCCGCCGGCGGACGCAAGGTCGGCCAGCGGCGGGCCGGAAGTCTAGCGAGCCCCCTGCCCCGTCGCCAGCAGGAGGGCACTTCGGGTGGTGCGTCGTGGCCGCGGGCCGTGGCCGCGTAACGGAAGTGCGCCACGAGGCCGCCCAGTTCGCTCGCCACGCGCGCCAGTTCGCCGGCCGCCTCCTGGCTCCGCCGCGCCGCGCCGCGGGTGGCGGCGGCCGTCCCGGCCACGCCCTCGATGCTCGCGCGGATCTCCCCCGCCCCGCCGGTCGCCTCCCCGAGGCAGCGCGTCATGGTGGTGCTCGTGGCCATCTGCGCCTCGACGGCCGTGGCGATGGTCCCCTGCGCGTCGCTGATCCGCTGGATGATGGCGCCGATTTCGCGGATGGCCGAGATGGCCTCCCCCGTGTCCGCGTGGATGGCGTCGATGGTGCCCGCGATGGTGCCGGTGGCGTCGGCGGTCTGCCGGGCCAGCGCCTTCACCTCGCTGGCCACGACCGCGAAGCCCTTGCCCGCCTCGCCGGCCCGGGCCGCCTCGATGGTGGCATTGAGGGCCAGCAGGTTCGTCTGCTCGGCGATGGTGTTGATGACCTTGAGCACCTTGCCGATCTCGCGACTGGAGCCACCGAGCTTGGCGACGGTCCGATCGGCCCCTTCGGCCGTGGTAACCCCGGTCCGGGCCACGTCGGCCGCGCGCGCGGCGCTCCGCGCGATCTCCTGGAGGGTGGCCGCCATCGCCCGGTTGGCGACGGCCACCTCGTCCATGCTCCGGGTGACCGCTCCGGCGTGCCCGGCGACCCCGGCCACCTGGGCCGCCGTGGCCTCGGCACTGCCGCTCAGCTGGTCGCCGACGGCGGCGAGTTCCCGGGACATGGCGTCCACCGCGCCGGCCGCCCGCGCAATCTCGGCGATGTCGCGCCGCAGCGTGGTGAGCAGCGTCTCGAGCCCCTCCCCCACCTGGCCCACGGGATCACGACCCGTCACCGGGACGGTGGTGGCCAGGTCGCCCCCGGCGACGGCACGCACGGCCACCAGGATCCGATCCACACGCTCCTGCAGTTCGGCCGATGTCCGGGCCGCGTCCTCCATCCGGCGCCGCTGATCCGCCTCGCGCTCGGCCGCCGCGGCACGCTCGCGCTCGCTCTCCGCGCGGAGCTGGGCCTGGCGCTTCGCCTCGTCAGCCCGCTCCCGCGCCGTGCGCTCCTCGAGGTGGCGAGCCCGCTCGGCGACCGTCTCGCGCTCCTGGGCGGCCTGGCGTTCGGCGGCAGCCCGGGCCTCGGCGCCGAGGGCGCGGGCTTCCCCGAGCGTGCGGCGCTGGGCGGCGATGGCGGTGTTCAGGGCGGCCGCCATCCGACCCAGCTCATCCTCGCGGTCCACCGCCAGTTCCACGTCGAGGTCGCCACCGGCCACCGCCTCGAGGGCGGCCATCGTGCGGGCGAGGGGCCGCTCGAGCCCGGCCACGGTCCGCCGTACCACCCACGCGAGCAGGGCCAGCATCACGAGCGCAAAGAACACGGTCGTGGCCGCGGCGCCGGCCACGCGCGCCGTCACCATGGCGGCGGGCACGGAGACGCCGAAGGCCCAGGCGGTCCCGGTCCGGCCGATGGTCACGGGAACGAAGGCCGTGAGGTAGCGGACCCCGCCCTCCACATGGGTCCGCACCAGCCGGTGCCCGGCGCCGCTCACCGAGTCGCGCACCAGCCGGGCGAGTGCCGAGTCAGGCAACGGCCTGCCGAGCCAGCTGGTGTCCGGGTGGGCCACCAGGTTCCCGGTGTCGTCCAGCAGCAGGGCGTGGCCCCCGGCCGGGTGCACGGCCACCAGCGCCTCCTGCACCGAGCCGAGCGCCAGGTCCACGCCGGCCACCCCGCGGAAGCGCTCCTTGTGGTCCAGCAGAGGGACCACCAGGCTCGTCATCAGCACGGTGGCGCCACCCACCTCATAGGGGTAGGGCGGCGTGACCGACTCGCGGCGGCGCTCACGCGCCAGCGCGTAATAGGCGGAGCTGTCCACGACCTCGTCGGGGATCGGCGGTTCCGAGCGCACCGCGCCGGCATCCCAGACCCAGTACGGCACGAAGCGCCCGTCCTTGTCACTGCCCGGGGTGTTGCGGAACCCGGCGTCGCGGCCGTCGAAGGCGTTGGGTTCGTAGCTCACCCAGAGCCCGAAGGCCTCGGGCGCCGTGGTCAGGAGCCGCTCGATGAGGGCATTCATGGCGGGCCGGCTCGGCCGGCCGCCCTCGGCCATGAGCACCCCGCTGGCGGCCAGGTCCCGCGCCACGGTCATGGCGCCATCGAGCTGCCGACCCACGAACTCCCCATAGCGCGCCGCCGTGCCCTCGAGCTCGGCGCGGGCCTCCCGCCCGGCCTCCCGCCCGCCCCGCCACGCCACCACGGCCGTGAACAGCGCCAGGGCCGCGCCCGCGGCGCCGAGGACCGGCACCAGTACCTGGTTTCCGATGCGGCGGCGGATGGCCGCGCGCAGCTGCGCACCGACTTGCACCGTGACGGCTCCTTCCCGGGGGTGGGGCGCGCGCCCATCCGGGGCGCAGGCATCTGCCCGAGTATCGGCCGGTGGAGCGCCATGGTTGATGGCGGCGGGGGAAACGCCGCCGCCCGTCCACCGCCGGCGGGCGCGGTGAACGGGCGGTCGTCGCGCGGGTCACGTCAGGTCGTGAACCGGGCGGTCAGGCGCTGCAGTTCGGCGGCCAGCTTGGCCTGCTCCTCCGCCGACTGCAGGGTGCGGGTGGCGCCGTCGGCCGTGACGCGCACCGCGTCGCCCACGCGCTGGATGTTGCTGGCGATCTCGTCGCTGCCCTTGGCGGCCTCGGCGACGTTGCGGCTCATCTCGTTGGTGGTGGCCGTCTGCTCCTCCACCGCCCCGGCGATGGCCGTCTGCAGGTTGTTGATCTGCGCGATGATCTGGCTGATCTGCCGGATCGCGTCCACCGACTGCCGGGTGTCGACCTGGATGGCCTCGATCTTCTGGCCGATCTCCTCGGTGGCGCGGGCGGTCTGCTTGGCCAGCTCCTTGACCTCGTTGGCCACCACCGCGAAGCCGCGGCCCGCCTCCCCGGCGCGGGCGGCCTCGATGGTGGCGTTGAGCGCCAGCAGGTTGGTCTGCTGCGCGATCGAGGTGATGACCTTGATCACCTTGCCGATCTGGGCGCTCGACTCCCCCAGCTTGCCCACGGTGGCGTCGGTGGCCTCGGCCACGCGCACCGCGTCGGTGGCCACGCGGGCCGCCTCGACGGCGCTCTTGGAGATCTCCCGGATGGAGGCACTCATCTCCTCCGAGCCGGTGGCCACGGTGGTGACGTTGCGCGACACCTGCTCCGACGCGGCCGCGACCACGCCGGCCTTGTTGGAGGTGTCCCGCGCGGTCTGGCCCATCTCCTGGCTCACCCGGGTCAGCTCCACGGCGGATCCGGCCAGGGTCCTGGCATTCCGGGCCACCGCGTTCATGATCTCGCGGACCTCGGTGGTGTCGATGGCGAACTTGACCACCTTGTACGGCCGGCCGCTCGCGTCCATGATCGGGTTGTACGACGCCTGGATCCACACCTCGCGCCCGCCCCGGCCGATGCGCTTGAACTCCCCCGCCTGGTACTCGCCCTTGTTGAGCGCGCTCCAGAACCGGCGGTAGTCCTCGCTCGCGGCGAAGGCCGGCTCCACGAACATCCGGTGATGGCGCCCGCGGATCTCCTCGAGCCCGTAGCCCAGCGCCCGGAGGAAGTTGTCGTTGGCAGTGAGCACCGTCCCGTCGAGCTGGAACTCGATGACGGCCATGGAGGTGCGGATGGCGGCGATCTGTCCCTCGAACTCGGCGTTGCGGAGCTTCGACTCGGTGATGTCGGTGGCGAACTTCACCACCTTCACCACCCGGTGCTCCCGGTCGAACACCGGATTGTAGGACGCCTGAATCCAGACCTCCTTGCCCCCCTTGCCGATCCGCCGGTACTCGGCGGCCTGGAACTGGCCGCGGTTCAGGTCCTGCCAGAAGCGGCGGTACTCCTCGCTGGCGGCGTAGGCCGGGTCCACGAACATGCGGTGGTGGCGCCCCTGGATCTCCTCGAGCCGGTAGCCGAGGGCCCGGAGGAAGTTGTCGTTGGCCGTGAGGACGGTGCCGTCGAGGTTGAACTCGATGACGGCCTGCACCCGGTTGAGCGCCTCGATCTTGCCCTGCAGGTCCAGCACCTCAGCCTCCGCCAGGTGCCCACCCGCGTCCACCTCGAACCCTGCCACCGCCGCCATGGCTGCCTCCTTGAGGGTGCTTCCGGGGTCCCGCCGTCCAATGGCGAGCCGGCTTGCCATCCGGCGGTGCCCGCCATCCCTGGGGCGGGACGACCGGGCGGGCACGACCGCCCGCTGCGACAAGCCACCGGAATGTTGTTGCAGGTATCGGCGCACGGCGCCAAGATTTGAGGCAACTGATTCCCGGGCACCCCGCCCGTGGGCCCGTCAGCTCCATTCAGGCATTCTTCATGGAATCCACATGCCGCGCTGCCTGCACGTCCTGAACGGGGATGTCGTGGCGGACCGGCTCGCGGCCACCAACCTCGGCGGCACGCGCGCGGTCTGGGCAGACCCGCTGTGTGAAGGGCCGCTGGTGCCGCTCACCCAGCCGGGCTTCCGGGAGGCGCGCGCGGGGTACCTGGCGCGGGCGGGGTTCGCCGCCCTGACCGAGACCGAGGCCCGGCTGGCGGCCTGGGATGCGGCGCTGGAGGCGGCTGCGGCGCACGACGAAGTCGTGCTCTGGTTCGAGCACGATCTCTTCGACCAGCTGCTCCTGGTGCGTCATCTGGCCTGGTGGGCGGCCCTGCCCCCGGACCTGCCGCAGCTGTCGCTCATCTGCATCGGCGAGTTTCCGGGAATCGATCCGTTCCACGGCCTGGGCCAGCTGGCCCCCGACGACCTCCTGGGCCTGTTCCCCAACCGGGTGCCGGTGAGTCCCGAGGTCGTGGCCCAGGGCGCCCGGACCTGGCAGGCGCTGCTGGCCAGCCATCCGCTCGACCTCGAGCACGTGCGGCACCATCCCCTGCCCGGGCTCCGCTATCTCTCCGCCGCGCTGCGCCGCTACCTCGAGGAGTATCCCGCCCTCCGCACCGGCCTCAGCCGCACCGAGGCGATGATCCTCGAGGAACTGGCGCATGGCCCCCTGCACCCGGCCGCCCTCTTCCGGGCCGTGCAGCGGCGGGAGGAGGCCGTCTTCATGGGCGACCGCTCCTTCCGCCACCGGCTCGAGGGCCTGGCGCGCGGTCCCGAGCCGCTCCTGGATCTGGACCTCTCGCCGGCAGCGGCCGGACCGGCGCTCGAGGGGGCGCCGGTCCGCCGGCGGCCCGCAGCCGAGCGGGTGCTCGCCGGGCGGGATGACTGGGTGACGCTCGCCGGAATCGACCGGTGGTTCGGCGGGGTGCACCTCGAGGGGCGCCGGGTGCGGCCTGGCGCTGGGATCCGCTCAACGGGCGTATCGCCCATGTCACGGGGGCGTAGGGCATTGAACCCCCGGCGCCGAGGCGCCACCTTTCCGGTCACCCTCCTCCTACCACAAGGTTCGACATGGGCAAGCTCGTCTTCGGCGGGGTCCTGTTGCTCGTCGCTTTCTTCCTCATGCTCGCGCGGGCCGGCGCCAGCGGCGGGAAGAACTCCGGGTTGCTCCGCGCCTTCGCGCTGTTCTTCGCCACGGTTTCCCTCTTCTTCATCCTGGGGGCGCTGGTCGTTGTGGTGGAGCCGGGCCAGGTCGGCGTGAAGCACGCCTTCGGCACGGTCAGCGGGCAACCGCTGCTGCCGGGGATCCACATGGTGGCGCCCTGGTCCTCGGTGGAGCGCTACTCCACCCGTGAGGAGCAGTACCCGAACAACCAGGAGGAGCCGGAGGAGATCGCCGCGCTCTCGAGCGAGCAGATGGGGATGACGGTGGACGCGGGCCTGCGATGGCAGATCAACCCCGCCGACGCGCCGCGCATCTTCACCGAGATCGGCACCGAGGAGCAGATCCACTCCCTGGTCCTCAACGCCATCCGCAAGGGGGTCCGCGACGGGATGGTGCGCTTCTCCATCAACGACATCAGCAAGCGGACGGAGATCGCGCAGGTCATGGGCTCGCTGGTGGATTCCACGCTGATCACCCAGCCGCGCGGGGGCGGGGAGCCGTTCCGCATCGCCACGGTGACGGCGTTCTTCCTCCGCGACCTGCAGCCGCCGGCCCAGGTGGTGGCGGCCATCAACGCCAAGATCGCACAGGAACTGCAGATCCAGACCGAGCGGCACCGCGTCGAGGTGGCCCGCCTGCAGAGCGAGCAGCAGAAGCTCCTCAACCAGACCCTCACCGCCGAGGCGCTGACCAAGCAGTACCTCGAGGTGCTCCACGACATGAAGGGGTCCAGCAACCTGGTGGTCCTGGTGCCCACCGAGGGCGGCATGCCCCTGCTGGACCTGGCCAAGCTCCGCCAGAACCTGCAGTAACGGCCCCGAAATGCCACGCGGCGGTCCCGGCTTCCCGGGACCGCCGCGTCTTTTTGTCCTCCTGATGGTCAGCCCGGCAGGTGGTCCCGGATCACCGCGATGAGCTCGCTCGGCTTGAACGGCTTGGCGATCGTGGCCGAGGCCCCGAAGCGGTGGGCCAGCTCCAGGTAGTTGCCCGCCGGGTTCACGCCGCCCCCCGACATGGCGATCACGGGGATGGCCGGCCAGCGGCGGCGCATCTCGAGGATGGTCTCGAGGCCCTCCCGGCCCGGCATCAGGAGGTCGGTGAGCACCAGGACGATGCCGGGCGACTCGAGCCGTGCCAGGCCGCTCTCTCCGTCCTCCGCCTCCTCCACGTCGTAGCCCACCCCCGCCAGCGTGCGCGCGATGAGGCTGCGCATGTGGGTTTCGTCGTCGATGACCAGGATGCTCGGCACGGACATGCCCTCTCACTTGGAGCCGGCGGGGGGGTGGGCGGCCCCCTCACAGTACATCGCGGCGGCGATTCTGTCACCCCCGCCAGCTCCCGGTCGCGTCAGGCCAGCGTCACCCGGTGGGCCGCCTCACCCAGCGCGCGGAGGTCGGCCGCCCCCCAGCGGGTGCCGTCGTGCAGGCGCTCCACCAGCGCCTCCGGCAGCTGCCCCGCCCCCACCCGGGCGCCGACGATGCTGCCCGTCATGGCGGCGAGGGTGTCGGTGTCGCCCCCGACGCCGATCGCCAGGCAGGTGGCTTCCCACCACGAGTCGGGCTCCTGCAGGAAGGCGTACAGGCTCCAGCAGACGCTGCTGGTCACGAAGCTCGAGATGCCGTGCCAGCGGTCGCGGCCCTCCGGCTCGATGCCATGCTCGTGCAGGTAGCCGGCCGCCTGGTCGGGCTCGAGGCCCACCCAGCCTTCCATTTCCCACAGGGTGGTGGCCACACTGGCGTCGAGCGGCTCGACCAGCCGGCTCAGTTCCACCAGGACCGCCTCGGGGTCGACGCGCTCGCGCCGGGCCGCGATGGCGGCGGCGCCGGCGATGGCCAGCGCGCCCGCCCCCGAGCGGGAGTCGTGGTGGGTGACGCGCGCCTGGTCGGCGGAGACCTGCGCCAGGCGCTGGAAGTCGTGCCCGAAGAGGACGCCGAGGGGGCCGGCCCGCATGGCTGCCCCGTTGCCGGCGTACGGCGCCGGCATCCCCGCCGCGTGCCACGGCGTTCCCTCCGCAAGCGCCCGGGCCGCGGCGCGGGAGGCCGGCCCGCCCCCGACGAGCCCGCCGCCGAGCACCAGCTCCGCGAACCGCTCCGCGAAGTGGGCCGGGTCGAAGCCGCGCTGGTCCACGATGCTCTGCAGCAGCGCGTGCGCCAGCTGGGTGTCGTCGGTGACCTGCCCGAAGGGATACCTGCCCCGGCCCCGCGTGCCCGCGAGCCCGCTCTGCAGCACCTCGTCCACGTACCGGCGCGCCTCGGCCGGCGGCTGCGCCTCCACCACTGCGCCGAGCGCATCACCGAGCGCAAGGCCGAGAAGGCTGCCAAGCGTCTGGTCCAGGGTGGGCAGGGTCATGGCGGGGGCGGGGCGCATTCCCAGACTATCGCCGGAATGGAAAAAGACGTGAGGGCGGTGCCACACCGCGCCTCACGTCTCGGGACGGACAGGGAGGGATTCGAACCCTCGAAACCGTTGCCGGTTTACCGGTTTTCGAGACCGGCTCCTTCAGCCACTCGGACACCTGTCCAGCGGGCGGACAATCTACTGTGGGGAGGGTCCGTGACGGTAGGCCACGGCCTTGAGCGCCGGACGGGCCTCCCGGTATCTTGGCCCCGCCCGGGGAGCATCCCCGGCCCTGCCCGCGCACCTGTCCGGGTAGTCGTGACCCTGGCCCAGGCTGCCCGTGACCGACCCCGCGCCGTCCCTTGCCCCGACCACCGCCCCGGCCTCCGCCGAGGCGGAGCTGGCCCTTCAGGTGGCCCGGCGGCGGACCTTTGCGATCATCAGCCACCCCGACGCGGGCAAAACCACGCTCACTGAGAAGCTCCTGCTGTACGGTGGCGCCATTCACCTGGCGGGCTCGGTGAAGGCGCGGCGCGCCGACCGGCATGCCACCAGCGACTGGATGGAGCTCGAGCGCCAGCGCGGCATCTCGGTCACCTCGTCCGTCCTTCAGTTCCCTTACCGGGGCCACGCCGTCAACCTCCTCGACACACCGGGTCACCAAGACTTCTCCGAAGACACCTACCGCACGCTCGCCGCCGCTGACAGCGCCGTGATGCTGCTCGACAACCGGAAGGGCGTCGAGGAACGCACCCGCCAGCTCTTCGCCGTCTGCAAGCGGCGCCGCACCCCGATCGTCACCTTCGTCAACAAGTGCGACCGCGCCGGCGCCGACCCGATGACCCTCCTCGGCGACGTGGAGCGCGACCTCGGGATCGCCTGTCACGCGGCCGCCTGGCCGATCAACGGCGACACGGGCTTCATCGGCGTCTACGACCGCCGCCGGGCGCGCGCCCTCATCTTCGACCGCAACACCGACCACGGCGCCACCCGGGCCGAGACCCACGCCTACGCGCTCGACGACCCGCGCCTGCTCGAGCACGTGGAGCCCGGCGCGCTGCAGCGCCTGCGCGACGAGCTCGAGCTGCTGGAGGGCGCCGGGCACCCGTTCGACCGCGAGGCCTTCCTGGCCGGCGACCTCACGCCGGTCTATTTCGGCAGCGCGCTCACCAACTTCGGCGTCGAGGGCTTCCTGCAGGACTTCCTGGACCTGGCCCCCGCCCCGCTCGCCCGCGAGTCGACGGCCGGACCGGTGGACCCGGTGCAGCCCGCCTTCACCGGCTTCGTGTTCAAGATCCAGGCGAACATGGACCCGAAGCACCGCGACCGGGTGGCCTTCCTGCGGATCTGCTCCGGCAAGTTCGAGGCGGGGATGGACGCGCGGCAGGTGCGGACGGGCAAGACGCTCCGCCTGGCGGCGCCGCAGCAGTTCCTGGCCCGCGAGCGCATCGCCATCACCGAGGCGTGGCCCGGCGACGTCATCGGCATCATGGACCGCGGCAACCTGCGCATCGGCGACTCGCTCACCAACGGCCCGGACGCGGTGTTCCAGGACATCCCCCGGTTCCCGCCGGAGCACTTTGCCACGGTGACGCCGGCGGACCCGCTGCGCCGCAAGCAGCTGGACACGGGACTCCGCGAACTCTCCGAGGAGGGCGCCGCCCAGGTCTTCTACGCCGAGGGCGACACGGGGCCCGCGCCGATCGTGGGCGCCGTGGGCCAGCTGCAGTTCGACGTGATGGTCTTCCGCCTCACGCACGAGTACGGCGCCCCCTGCCGCCTGGAGCCGATCCGCTACAAGCACCCGCGCTGGGTGACCGGGCCCAAGGCCGCCCTTGAACGGGCGTCGCAGGCGTCGGGCCGGCTCCGGCTCTTCGACACGGGGGGACGGCCGGTGCTGCTGTTCGAGAACGAGTGGTCCCTCCGCTGGGCCCTGGAAAACGAAAAGGAGCTCACGTTCCACGACGTGGCCCCATAATCAGACATCCTCCTCAGGAGGGAAGGAATCCGGGACTTGCGCCGGATGGGTCACTCCGCTAGACTTCCCTCCAGTTGAAGGACATAGCCCGCAAGGGCCCCGGAGGCGGCAACCGGGTGATGCCAGGCCGTGGTGTGGCGCTCGATTCCAATGGGAATCGGGCGTTTCGTCCTTTCAGGGGGTCAGTCCCGCCGCGCCGCGAAGAACTCCCGCAGCACCGCCCCGCACTCCTCCGCCAGCACCCCGCCGAGCACCTCCGGCCGATGATTGAGCCGCGGGTGCCGCAGGACATCCCCCACGGAGCCGGCCATCCCGGCCTTGTCGTCCCAGGCCCCGAACACCACGCGGCCGACCTTGGCGAGGACGATCCCGCCGGCACACTGGGCGCAGGGCTCCAGGGTGACGTACAGCGTGGCGCCAGGCAGCCGGTCGACGTCCAGCCGCGCCAGCGCCCGCTCGATGGCCAGCCACTCCGCATGCGCCGTGGGCAGGCGGCGGGCCACGGTCTCGTTGTAGCCCGCGCCCACCACCTGCCCGTCCTGCATCACCACGGCGCCGACCGGCACCTCGCCGGCCTGCCGCGCCCGCCCCGCCTCCACCAGCGCGAGGCGCATCCCCGCGAGGTCCTGGGCCGAGGGGGGCGTGTCAGGCACTCGCCGCCTCCGGCGCCGGGGCCTCGCGGCGGAAGTCCAGGCCCTGGCCGGCCCGGTCCACCACCAGGGTGTCGCCCTCGTGGAAGCGGCCCTCGAGCAGCTCGAGCGCGATGGGGTTCTGCAGCCGCCGCTGGATCACCCGCTTGAGCGGCCGGGCCCCGAACACCGGGTCGTAGCCCTCCTCGGCCAGCAGCTGGCGGGCGGCCTCCGTGACCCGGAGCGCGATGCGGCGCTCGGCCAGCTGGCGGGTGAGCCGCTCCAGCTGCAGCTCCACGATCTGCGCCAGGTCGGCGCGGGAGAGCTGGCGGAAGACGATGATGTCGTCCACCCGGTTCAGGAACTCGGGGCGGAAGTGGTGGCGGAGCTGGTCGCGCACGGCGCCTTCGACCCGCTGCCAGCGGTCGCCCTCGGCCTCGCCGGCCTCGAGGATGACCTGGCTGCCGATGTTCGAGGTCATGATGATGACGGTGTTCCGGAAATCCACCACCCGGCCCTGGCTGTCCGTCAGGCGGCCGTCGTCCAGGATCTGCAGCAGCAGGTTGAAGACGTCGGGGTGCGCCTTCTCCACCTCGTCGAACAGGAGCACGCTGTAGGGCCGGCGGCGGACGGCCTCGGTCAGCTGGCCGCCCTCCTCGTAGCCCACGTAGCCGGGCGGCGCGCCGATCATCCGCGCCACCGAGTGCTTCTCCATGTACTCCGACATGTCGAGGCGCACCATCGCGCGCTCGTCGTCGAAGAGGAACTCGGCCAGCGCCCGCGCCGTCTCCGTCTTGCCCACGCCGGTGGGCCCGAGGAAGATGAACGAGCCGGTGGGCCGGTTGGGATCCGACAGCCCCGCGCGGCTCCGGCGGACGGCGTTGGCCACCGCCTCGACGGCCGCCGCCTGGCCCACCACGCGACGCGCCAGCTCCGCCTCCAGGCGGGTGAGCCGCTCGCGGTCGCTCTCCAGCATCTTGGCCACCGGCACGCCGGTCCACTTGGCCACCACCTCGGCGATGTCCTCGGCATCCACCTCTTCCTTGAGGTACTTGGCCGTGGCCTGGATCTGGGCCAGGCGCTGCTCCTCCTCGCCGATCTGGCGCTCGAGTTCCGGGATGCGGCCGTACTGGAGCTCGGCGGCACGCTGCAGGTCGCCGCGGCGGCGGGCCTGGTCCATCTCGGTCCGGAGCCCCTCGACCTCCTGCTTGCGGCCCTGGATCTGCTGGATGGCCAGCTTCTCCGCCTGCCACTGCGCCTTCATGCCCCCGGAGCGCTCCTTGAGCTCGGCGATCTCCTGCTCCACCGCCGTGCGGCGCTCGAGCCCAGCCTTGTCCTTCTCCTTGAGGAGGGCCTGCCGCTCGATCTCGAGCTGCAGGATGCGCCGCTCGACCTCGTCGATCTCCTGCGGGAGGCTGTCGATCTCCATGCGGAGGCGGCTCGCCGCCTCGTCCACGAGGTCGATGGCCTTGTCCGGCAGGAAGCGGTCGCCGATGTACCGGTCGGACAGCGTGGCCGCGGCCACCAGCGCGTTGTCGGTGATGCGGATGCCGTGGTGGACCTCGTACTTCTCCTTGAGGCCCCGCAGGATGGCGATGGTGTCCGTGACGCTCGGCTCGCCCACCAGCACGGGCTGGAAGCGGCGCTCCAGGGCGGCGTCCTTCTCGACGTGCTTGCGGTACTTGTCGAGCGTGGTGGCCCCCACCACGTGGAGCTCCCCGCGCGCGAGCGCGGGCTTGAGCAGGTTGCTGGCATCCACCGCCCCCTCGGCCGCGCCCGCACCCACCAGGGTGTGCAACTCGTCGATGAAGACGACGAACTTGCCCTGCGCCTCGGTCAGCTCCTTCACCACCGACTTGAGGCGTTCCTCGAACTCGCCCCGGTACTTGGCACCCGCCAGCAGGAGCCCGATGTCCAGCGCCACGATCTGCATGTCGCGGAGCGACTCGGGCACGTCACCGTTGACGATGCGCTGCGCGAGGCCCTCGACGATGGCCGTCTTGCCGACCCCCGGCTCGCCGATCAGCACCGGGTTGTTCTTGGTGCGGCGCGAGAGCACCTGCATCACCCGACGCACTTCCTCGTCCCGGCCGATGACCGGATCGAGCTTCCCGCTGCGCGCTTGGTCGGTGAGGTTCCGGGTGAAGCGCTGCAGCGCCTGGTACTGGGATTCCGGGGTCTGGTCGGTGACCCGATGTGCACCGCGCACCTCGGCGAGCGCCTGGCGGAGGTCCTCGGTGCCGATGCCCTGGGTGCCGAGGAGTTCGCGGGCGGTGGTCCCCTTCTCCTCGGCGAGACCCACCAGCAGGTGCTCGGTGGAGATGTAGGCGTCGCCGAGCTGCTTCGCCTCCGCCTCGGCGCGGTCGAAGACGCGGTGCAGGATCCGGTCGAAGGGCGGCTCGGTGCCCCCCTCCTGCCTCGGGAGCCGTGCCAGCTCGCGCTCGTTCTCCTGCGTGAGGGCGGTAACGTTGAGGCCCGCCTTCTGGAGCAGCGGGCGCACCACCCCGTCCTCCTGCGCCAGCAGGGCGGCAAAGAGGTGGGTGTCGTTGGTGACCGGGTTGCCGCGCGCCGCCGCCAGCGCGGCGGCGTCGCGGTAGGCCTCCTGGGCCTTGATAGTGAGGCGTTCGGGTCGGATCATGATGAGGCCCTCATGGCTCGACGATACCGGGCGTGCCGGACCACCGAAAGGGCGGCGAGGCTGCCCTCCGTGCGTCCCGGCGGTGACTGGCGGGGCGAAGGGCAAGGCGCGGGCCGCGAATTGCTGCCCCGATGGCAGGTGCCACCGCCAGAATGAAAGCGGGCCGGTCGGTCGGACATCAAGTCCACCGCCGGCCCGCGCTCATTTCCGGGCGATCATCTTGAGCGTGTAGCGCTGACCGTCCACCGTCAGCTGGGCATAGTAGACGCCGGGGGTGAGTTCCCGGGTCCGGTTCATCATGCGGCCGTCCCAGAAGGCCTCGTGGGCCCCGCAGCGGAGCCGCAGGTTGTCCATGCGCTCCCCGTTGGAATTGAGCAGGATGGGGATCGCGACCATCTGGGCGAGCACGTTGTAGAGCTTCAGACTGACCAGGGGCTGGTGACCTCCCTCGCACAAGGCGGGGCTCAGGACAAAGGGTATCGTGGTGGACGGGAAGAACGGGTTGGGGTAGTTGTCCCGGAGCTCGACCTGCGGCGGGGGCCGTTCCTGCGCGCTGGCAGCGTCGGCGGCGCCGAGGAGGAGGGCAAGGACGAGCCCCGGCCAGCGACCTCCGGCCATGGGTGCCTCCGCACGGAAAAGGATCGGCTACCGACCTGCCTGAAGATGAGGTTGAGGCAAGATCATGGGCCGGGCGCGGTCTGGCAAGCAACCGCCACCGGCACCCTCACTTGCCCGGTGCGGCCCCGGTGAGCGCGGGCCCCGCCACCCGCGCATCGCCCCGCCGGACGGTGAGCCCGGCCTGGTCGGCCCACTCGAGGAGCGGAATCAGGAACTTGCGCGAGATGCCGAGCCGCTCCCGGACCGCCGGCGGGGCGAACGGGCCCGCCGCTGTGAGCGACACCAGGACCGCCCGCAGCTGCTCGAGGGTGGCGGGAGCGTAGAAGCGGTCGCGCTCCACGGCCACGAGCCGGCCATTGCGCGTCGCCAGCCGGCAGGCCTCAGCCACGCCGCGGACGCCGAGCCTCGCCTCGAGTTCGGCCACGCTGGGCGGGGCCAGGCCGGCCTCGGTGATGGTCGCGACGATGCGGTCCAGGAGCACGTCACCGCCGGCCACTCTCGGCGTGAAACCGGGTTCGCGAGCCCAGCCCTCCTCCACCACCAGCTGCCCGGCCTGCACCAACTGCTCCACAACCACGCCGGCGAGCGGCCCCCTTCCCGCCCGGAGCGTCTGGAGGGAGATACCGGGCGCCGCCGGATGGTGGCGGTGGTGGTCGCGCACCGCGGCGAGCAGGGACTTCGTCTGGGCCTCGACCGCCTCCCGCGGGAAGAGGCGACCCGCCACCTCGAGGAAGGCAGGCGCCGTCCGGATCCGTGCGGCGACTGCCGGCGCCACGCCGAGCAGCTGCGCCAGCTCATCGGCGACCACCCCATCGCGCCGGCGCGCGAGGAGGGCAGAGAGACGCAGGATCGGCTCGGGGGCGGTGAGGCCGTCGGGCCAGTGCGGCTTGCCGCGGGGCGGAAGGGGGTCCACCACCAGGCCGCCGCCGATGGTGGCGACGGGGCTGTAACTCCGCGGCACCAGCCGGTCCCCGCCGCGGGCCACCAGCGGCGCCTCGAGCGCGAGTCGCACGAGCCCCGCCCTGCCCGGGGCGATCGCCTCGCGCGGCTGCACGCGGGCCAGCACCTCCGCGGTGCCGAGATGCACCCGGACGCGGGCGCTCGCGGTGAGGGACCGGCTGGCCGCCGGCAGGAGTTCCACCTCCGCATCGATCGCGGTGGTGACCCTCCACGGGTCTCCCGCCCGGACCAGCACCTCGCCGCGGCGGACGGCCCGGCGTTCGAGGCCGGCCACGGCCAGGGCGGTGCGCTCGCCGGGCGTGCTTCGGTCCTGCGCGGTTCCATGACGCTCCAAGGAGCGCACCCGCCCCTCCGCGCCCCCGGGGAACAGCCGCACGGCATCGCCGAGGGCCACGGTGCCGGACCAGGCGGTGCCCGTCAGCACCGTCCCTGCCCCGGCCACCGAGAAGGCGCGGTCCACGGGGAGGCGGAAGAGATCCGCAACCGGCCGGCGCGCGGACGGCAGGGCGGCGCTGATGGCGGCGCGGAGCTCCGCGATGCCCCGCCCGGCCGGGGCCGCGGTGACCACCGGTGGCGCGAACCGGACGGGCGAGCCGGCGAGCCACTCACCGACCTCGGCCTCCACGAGCGCCAGCCAGTCAGGCTCCACGAGGTCGGCGCGGGTGATGACGGGAATCCCCGCCGGTACCCGCAACTGCTCCACGATGGCCCGGTGCTCCCGCGTCTGGGGCATGATGCCGTCGTCGGCGGCGATGACCAGGAGGACGAGGTCGAGCCCGCCCGCGCCGGCCACCATGGTGCGCACCAGGTCCTCGTGCCCCGGCACGTCCACCACGCCGACCACGCGGCCATCCCCGAGACCGAGGTGGGCGAAGTGCAGGTCGAGGGTGATGCCGCGGCGGCGTTCCTCCGCGAGCGGATCCAGGCGCCGCCCGGTGAGGGCCTCGATGAGCGTGGTCTTGCCGTGGTCGATGTGGCCCGCGGTCCCGATGATCATGCCGGGGCCCAGGCGCGCTGCTGCCAGAAGTCGAGCGCCGCGAGCGGCGCGCCCTCGCCCAGGTGGTGGCGGACGTAGCGAGCCACGAGCCGGCGATGGGCCGCGGCGTGCTTCGGGTCGAACCGGGGGAGCGGCCCCTCCTCGATCCGCACCAGCCGCCGGAGGGCCGCGCCGCCCTCGGGCGGCAGCACGGTGACCTCCGTGCCGCGGGCACAGCGGTCGCAGAGGGCCCCGCCCTCGCTCACGCTCCAGGCCAGTTCCTCGCCGGGGAGGAGTGGCCGGCCGTCCCGGACGCAGCGATCCACCGCCGGCGCGAAGCCGAGCGCCGAGACGAGCGCCCAGACCCGCTCGAGCGCCACGGCCTCGAGCGCCGGTGCCTCCGCCTCCTCGAGGCGGCGAAGGGCGTCCCGCAGCACCAGGAACCCCTCCGGATGCGGCTCGGCCGGCGCCACGCGGAGCATGAGCTCGGCGAGGACGGTGCCGGTGGCGTAGCGCCCCACGTCGCGCGTGAGCCTGACGGGGAGGCTCTGGAGGTCGAAGGCGGTGAGGGTGTGGAGGTCGCGGCTGTCACGGTGCAGGATATGGGCCGTGCCGCCGCTCAACACCTGCAGCGCCGCGCCGAACCGGCTCGGGGCCGGAGCGCGCCCTTGGCGATGACGCCCTGCACGCCGAGGTCCTGGGTGGCGAGCCGGACGATCTTGGAAGTCTCGCCGTAGCGCCACGTGGCGAGGACGATGGCGGGCGTGGTGACGAGAGTCATGACCACGGGAGACGCCGGACGCGCGCCGGGACCGACGCGCCGCCGGGCCTCATGGCGCCGGGGGAATCTCCGTCACGACGGCATCCACGGGACAGGCGCCGGCGGGGACGAGGCGGCTGGTGGTGAGGTTGCGGCGGAGCACGTGGACCTGGCCGTGGTCGCCGGGGGCGCAGCCGCCGGTCTCCAGGGCGTAGATGCGGCCGGCGGCATCCACGGCGAGCGCGCCGAGGGTGGGGATGATGATGCCGTCGCCGGTGCCGCGCGTCACCTGGCGGCCGAGCCGATCGAACACCATCAGGCCCTCGGTGGGCGACGAGACATAGAGGCGGTCGAACGGGTCGGCGGCGATGCCGGTGGGCACGGGGCCGAAGCCGCCGAAGCTGCCGAGCTCCTCGCGGCCCACGGGATCCAGGAGCGACAGCCGCGCACCGGCGGTGCCGTCGCCCGGGTTGAGGACGTACACGATGCCGTCGCTCGCCAGCAAGGCGTCGTTCGCCCCGCCGGGCCCGGGCAGCGCGATCGAATCCACGCCGCTCACGGGGCGGTTGGTGGTGGGGTCGAGGATGGAGACCCAGCTCGGGCCGAGGATGGTCGTGCCGTTCATGTCGGCGTTGATCACGAAGACGCGCCCGCGCGCCGCCACCAGCGCGAGGGGGGCAAGCCCCACCGCGACCGAGGCCGTATCCCCGGTCAGGTAGTTGATGCGCGTGACCGTGTTGAGCGCCGGGTTCGCCACGTAGGCGATGGAGTCGTCCACCAGCGCCGCCCCCGCCCCGCCTGCGCCGGCCTCGAGATCGATGGTGCGGACCACGGCCCGGGCCTCGAGATCCACCACCTGGACCTGCGGCTCGGCGAAGGTCACCACCGCCCAGGCGTTCCGGGCGGTGATGGCAACGGGCGTGGCGCCGGCCGCCAGCGGGATCGTGTCAGTGGCGAGCGGGGCTTCGACGTCGAAGAGCGTGATGTTCGCATCGGAGCCGTCGAGGACCAGCACCGCCTCGAGCGGTGGCGGCAACGGGGCCGAGGCCTCCGCGCAGCCGAGGACGGCGAGGGCACCGAGCAAGCCGGAGAGGAGGCGACGGGACATGACGGAAAGATGGGTGCGCCGGCCCCCGGGCGGGAGCCTCGGGCGCGGCGCACCCCCGCCCGGCGCTCAGAAGCCGACGCGCGCCCCCGCCTGCACCAGCCGCCCGCGGCCCGGGAAGCCGACCACCGTGCTGTAGTCGGCGTCGAGCAGGTTCTCGCCCCGCAGGAGCGCGGAGACGGCCGGGGCACCCGCCCGGGGGTGGACCAGCTCCACGGTGAGGTCCGCCTCGAGGAGCGTATAGGCGTCGAGTGTGGTGCGGACGGAGGGGAACGGGCGGAAGTCCACGTCGTCCCGGGCGCCCGTGTACTGCACCCCCACCCCGAGCGTCGCGCGACCCGCGATCCGGGTGCGACCGTCGAGCCGCAGGGCGTGGGCCGGGCGGCGCAGCAGCGACCGCCCTTCCACGAAGGTGGCACCGGCACCGGTGCTCAGCCCCGCATCGTCCACGCGGGGGCGGAGCCAGGTGTAGCTGGCGGAGACCGTCGTCCCCGGCGCGGGGCGGAGCGCGGCCTCGAGCTCGAGACCGCGGCTCGACGCTCGCGCCACGTTGCGGTAATTGGGGGTGCCCGGGGAGGCCGCGGCGTCGTACTGGATCAGGTCGCGGAAGCGCTGCTGGAACACCGTGGCCGCCAGCGTCAGCTCCCCGGCGAGCAGCCCCTGTTCGAGCCCCGCCTCCCAGCCCAGGCTCCGCTCGGGATCGAGCGCCGGGTTCCCCACCTCGAACGCCGAGGTGGCGTAGTTCTCCCGCAGGCTCGGCTCCTTGAAGCCGGTCCCCACGGAGGCACGGACCCGCGTGGCGCCGGCCAGGCGGTAAATGGCGCCGGCCCGCCCCGTGACGTGGGTGCCGAAGGTCTCGTTGTCGTCCAGGCGGGCGCCGAGGTTGAGCAGGAGGCGCGGCGTCGCGTCGAGCAGCGCCTGGCCGTACACCCCCACGTTGTGGCGGGAGGCCGCGAAGCCCTGGGCGTCGCTGGTGCGCCCGAAGCCGAAGTCGCTCTCGGAGCGGGTCTCCTCGCGGAGGGACTGGAACTCGGCCGTGGCACCGAGGGTGATGCGCGCGGCGGCCCCCGGCGTGAAGCTGGCCCGCACGTCGGCCGACTGCCGCTTCATCCGCGCCTGGCTGGCGGAGCTGAAGAAGCCGACGGTGTCGGCGGCGCTGTCGGGGTCGTCCTCGGAGCCGTCGTTCTGGGTGTGGGAGGCCAGGAAGGCCCGGACCTCGAGGCGATCGCTCACCCGCCGGCCCAGGTCGAGGCCCACTGTGGTGGCGTCCTGGAGGGTGAAGCTGTTGCGGTCCACCGGGGCGCCGGTGAAGTCGGTCGGGAACTCGGCGGTGAGGTCGCCGGTGCGGGCACTCAGCGTCAGGTCGGTGCGCTCGTCGGGGCGGAGCGTGAGGGCGCCGCTCGCCGTGGTGTTCCGGTAGTCGTTGTTGAAGGCGTAGATGCCGCTCGAGGCAAAGCGCGAGAGGCCGGCTGAGTAGCTCATGGACTCGGTGCCACCATAGACGGCGCCCTCGGCGTTCCACGTGCCGAAGGTGCCCGCGCGATAGCTGGCCTCGCCCTGGAAGCGGCCGGCGCCCCTGCGGGTGAAGATCTGCACCACGCCCGACACGGCGTCCGAGCCGTAGACCACCGAGCCGGGGCCACGCGTGACCTCGATGCGCTCGATGTTCTCGGTGGTGAGGTTGGCGAAGTCGAAGGAGCCGCCGGGCTGGTTCACGGGCACGCCGTCCACCAGCACCTTCACGTAGTCGCTCTCGCCGCCGCGGAGGAAGAGCGAGGTCTGGCTGCCGAAGGAGCCGGTGGGGACGAGCGCGGCGCCGGGGACCTCGCGCAGCGCATCGGCCACGGACAGGATGCCGCGCTCGCGGAGGGTGGCCCCGCTGATGACGGTGGTGGGATTCACCACCCGGTCGGCCGGCAGCGGGGTGCGATCGGCGGTGACCACGAGGTCCTCGAGCTCCACGGTGTCGCGCACGTCCTGGGCGCGGGCCGCGATGGGGAGGGCCGCCAGGAGCAGGGTGCACGCGGTGGCGCGCATTGGGAGGTGCAACCAGGTGCGGTGAGGCACGGCAACGACTTTCCCCCGGCTACTCGCCGGGCTTGAGTGGGACGACCTGGGGGGCGCCATCGCACCACTGGGTGATGGCCACCCGCCAGGCGAAGACCCGCGCCACCACCTCCGGCGTCAGCACGTCGGCGGGCCGGCCCTCCGCGGCGAGGCGTCCCTCGTCGAGGAGGACCAGCCGGTCCACGTAGCGGGCCGCCAGGTTCAGGTGGTGGGTGACGAGGAGCGTGGCGATGCCCCCCCCCGCCAGGCGGCGCACGAGCTCGAAGACTTCCATCTCGTGCCGCACGTCCAGCGCGGCGGTGGGCTCGTCGAGGATGAGCAGGCGGGGCTCCTGCGCCAGCGCGCGCGCCACGCGCACGCGCTGCCATTCCCCGCCGGACAGGGTGTCGGTGCGGCGGGCGGCCAGCCCGCCCACGTCGGCGCGCGCCATGGCGTCGTCCACCGCGGCGTGGTCCCGCGCGCTGAGCGCCGCCAGCGGGGCCAGGTGGGCGTAGCGGCCGAGCTGGACGGTCTCCCGCACGGTGAGGGGAAACACCGTCTCCTCGCGCTGGCCCATGACGGCCACCTGGCGCGCCAGCTCGCGCGCCTGCCAGCTGGCGATCGGGCGGCCGAGCAGGTCGACACTGCCGCCGTCCAGGGCGAGGTTGCCGAGCAGGGCCCGGAGCAGCGTCGTCTTCCCGCTGCCGTTCGGGCCCACCACGCCGACCAGCTCGCCCGGGGCGAGCCCCAGGCTGACGCCCGCGAGCGCCGGCTCGGCGCGGCCGGGGTAGCGGACGGTGAGGTCAGTGGCCCGGAGGATCATGCCAGCCCCCGGCGCAGCAGCAGCGCGAAGAGCGGCACGCCGACCACCGCCGTGACGACCCCCACGGGGAGCTCGAGCGGCGGCGCCAGCCCGCGCGCGAGCGCGTCGGCCAGCACCAGGAAGATCCCGCCCACCAGGAACGCCGCCGGCAGCAACCCGGCGTGGAGCGGCCCCCACAGCCGCCGCACGGCGTGCGGCACCACGAGGCCCACGAAACCGATCATGCCGCAGACGGCCACGGCCGCGGCCGTGAGCAGGCCGGTGGCCACATAGGCCACCCGCTTCAGCCGCTCGGGATCGACGCCGAGATGCCGGGCCGGCTCGTCACCCAGGGCCAGGAGGTCGAAGGCGCGGGCATGCCACGCCAGCACCAGCAGGGCGGGCCCGGCGTAGGCCAGGTAGATGAACAGGGTGCGCCACGAGCTCATGCCGAGGCCGCCCAGCATCCACAGGAAGGCGTTCCGCAGCTCGGCCGCCTCGGAGATGACGAGCAGCGCGCTCACGAGCGCCCCCGAGAAGGCGCTCACCACCACGCCGGCCAGGATCAGGACGTGCGGGTCGAGCCGCCGCCCCTGCACCAGGCTCAGGCGATACACCAGCGTGAGCGCCGCCATCGCGCCCCCGAACGCCGCGAGGGGCACGGCCCACGGCCCGCCGAGCCCGGTGGCGATGACCAGCACCGCGCCGAGCGCCGCGCCGCCGGTGAGGCCCAGGAGGTACGGATCACCGAGCGGATTGCGGATGAGGGCCTGGAGCACGGCGCCCGACACCGCCAGGCCGCCGCCCACCGTGAACCCGAGGAGTGCCCGCGGCAGCCGGAGCTGGCGGACGATCGCCGCCGACGGTCCGCTCCCGTCCACCAGCGCGCGCCACACCTCGGTGGGCGCGAGACGGAGCGCGCCGACCATCACCCCAAGGGTGACCGCCCCGACCGCCGCCGTGCCGAGCGCACCCCAGCGGGCGATCCTCACGGCCGGGCCTCCCGGAGTGCCTGACGGAGGTCCCGGATCACGCCCGGCGCGCGCGGGCTCGGCCGCCCGAAGGCCGGGGGGTTGAAGTGCACGAACCGGCGGCCGCGCACGGCGCCGACAACCTGCCACTCGGGCCGGCCGGCCACCGCCGGCTCGCTGTCGCCCACGAGGACAAGGGCCGGGTCTCGCGCGGCGATGGCCTCGATGCTCACGGTGGCGGAGGGGGCGGTGAGGTCGGCGAAGATGTTCCGGCCGCCGGCCGCCTCGAGGATCTCGCCCTGGAAGCTCCCGGCACCGATGGCGATGGGCGGCTGGTCCCAGGCCAGCAGCAGCACCCGCGGGCAGGCGAAGGAGTCGGCTCCGCAGCCAGCGGGCGCCTCGCGTGCCACCCCGGCCAGCTCGGCTTCAAAGGCGGTGGCGAGCGAGTCGCCGGCCGGGGCCACGCCGAGGAGCGGGGCGAGCAGGCGGGCCAGGCGGCTCACGTCGTGCAGCCGGTTGAAGTCGAGCTGCACCACCGCGATCCCCGCCGCGCGCAGGCGTTCCGCCGCTGCGCTGTTCTGGGCGGAGCGATAGAGCAGCACCAGGTCAGGCCGGGTGGCGAGGACGGCCTCGATGTTCGGCGGGATGCCGTCGCCGACGGAGGGCACGGCCCTGGCGGCGTCGGGGTAGTCGCACCAGCGGGTGCGGCCGACGAGATGTCCCCCCGCCCCGAGCGCGAAGACCAGCTCCGTGGTGGCCGGACTGAGCGACACGACGCGGGTGGCCGGGGCCGCGAGCCGCACCGTGTCGCCAGCGTCGTCGATGGCAACGAGGCGTGCGGGTGCGGCCTGCGGCGTGGCGCAGGCGCCGAGCAGCGCGCCGAGGAGGGCGAGAGGAAGGCGCAGGGCCTTCAACGGAATCGCCCATCCCCGGGGCTGTGGAGATGGGCGGACAGAAGCCAGAATGGCTCGAGTCGCCACCGGTCCCTCCCCCGAGGGTGATCGTGGTGGCACGAGTCGAGAGGTCTCCTGGCTCCGGGCTCCTCCTGCGCGCCTTCCCGGTTGCCCAGTGGCGTGATGGCGGAGGTACAGCTGCCCGTTACAGTGGCGGGGCCGCGCCGGCTTTGCACCGGCTTCCGAGCGTCCCGACTCGCGTGCAATCAGTTGTCGTACGTCGCGCAAGAACCTAAGACACGGGCCCCTTCGCGGCAAGCTGCCCGGCCAGCTGGGCCTTGAGCGCCGCGCGCCGGGCCTGGTACTCGGCCCACTCCGCCGCCGGGGTCTCACCCTCGCGGCCGGCATACTTGCGATCGAGCCGCGCGAGCTGCTCCAGCACCGTGCCCTCCCGCCGGCGCACCCGGTGCCCCTGGCGCACTCGGCGCCCGTCGCAGCGTCCGGAGCAGCACGCCCACCAGCGCGAGTGCCACCGCGCCCACCAGCGCCGGGATCACCCAGCCGGTGGCACTCCCCCCAAGCGGGATGGCCACCACCTGCCCCGCGCGCACGGTGCCCACCCACTGCCGGAAGTTCCGGCCCTCGATGGCCTGCATGCCGCTGTCGCCGAGGACGCCGCCCGTCGGCTGCACGCGATCTTCCTCGAGCAGGAGGTTGAGCCCGACCGAATCGGCGAAGGCCAGCCGGACCGTGCCCGGGTTGGCCGGGAGGCCGTAGGTGAAGATCACCTGCTTGGTCCCGGGGGCCACCGGGGCAAAGAAGAGCACGCTGTCGTTCCGGAAGACGAGCGATTCCGGCGAGTAGTCCCCGCTCGACGCCTGGCCGCCCGCGGCGCCTTCGGGCAGCGGGGCCCCCCAGACGGCGTGGAGCGTGTCGTTGCTGATCCGGGTGAGGCCGCCCGGGTTCTCCAGCACCACGATCTCCAGGACCTGCCGGAGTCCCGCGTTGTCGGGCCGGCTCACTACGATGTGGCGGGAGACGGTGAGCAGCGTGCCGGTCGAGGTGGTGTCGGAGACGAGGAGCACGAGCCCGGTGTCTGCCCGGGCCGGCGTGGCCTTGATGGGGTCGGAGAAGTACTCGATGCCGGCGTAGTTGGTGCTGAAGAGATAGACCGCCGAGGTGTCCACCGCATAGCGGAACCGGAAGCGGCCTGCGCCGTCGGCCCGCACGCTGTCGAGGGGGCCCTGCGCCTGCTGGCCGATCCGGTGCAGCACCACCAGGGCGCCGGGGACGGCGGCGGTGTCGGTGGCGGCCGAGCGGAGCACGCTCCCGGCCGCGATCGCCGGTCGCTGCGCCTGCAGCGGGAGGGCGACGAGCAGGGCGAGGGCGGCCGCGCCGAGAAGGCCGCGGCTCACGGCTGGAACTTGCCGAAGTCCTCGGGATCCATCTTCTCGAGGTGTTCGCGCAGCTTGTCGGCCTCGATCGAGGGGTCGGGCGCGGGGGGCTCGACGTCCCCGCCCTGCTCGAGGAGGTCGTCGTCGGTGAAGATGGGGGCGTGCACGCGGAGGGCGAGGGCGATGCTGTCGGAGGGCCGGGCGTCGAGCTGGAACAGGTGGTCCTCACGCGCCAGCCAGAGCTCGGCGAAATAGGTCTTGTCCTTCAGGCCGCTGATCAGGATCCGCCGCACCGTGGCGCCGAGCCCGGTGATGACCGACTTGAGCAAGTCGTGCGTCATCGGGCGCGGCGCCTTGATCCCCTGCAGCTCCATGGCGATGGCGCTGGCTTCCGCGGGACCAATCCAGATCGGGAGCAACCGCGTGCCCTCCTTCTCGCGGAGGATCACCACCGGGGTGTTGGTGGTGCGGTCGAGCCCGAGCTGGGCGACGGTGACCTCGATCATCCCACCGCGGCGAGCAGGGCGTCCACCCGGTCGCTGACTTCCCAGGGGAAGAACTGCAGGCCGCCCTTCTTGTACGGCTTGCGGCCGAAGTGGCCGTAGGCCGCGGTGGGCGAGTAGATGGGCTTCCGCAGGTCGAGGGCCTTGATGATGCCGCCCGGGGTGAGGTCGAACACCTCGCGCACCGCCGCCTCGAGCACGGCGTTCGGCACCTTGCCGGTGCCGAAGGCATCCACCATGACCGACACCGGCTCGCGGACGCCGATGGCGTAGGCCACCTGCACCTCGCAACGGCGCGCCAGCTTGGCGTCCACGATGTTCTTGGCCACCCAGCGCATGGCGTACGCGGCGGAGCGGTCCACCTTCGAGGGATCCTTGCCGCTGAACGCGCCGCCGCCGTGGCGGGCCATGCCGCCGTAGGTGTCCACGATGATCTTCCGGCCGGTGAGGCCGGCATCGCCGTGCGGGCCGCCGATGACGAAGCGGCCGGTGGGGTTGATGTGGAACTTGGTCTTCCCCGTGTCGAGCCCGGTGGTGGCGAGCACCGGCTTGATCACTTCCTCGATGACGCCCTCGCGGATGGTGCGCTGCGAGAGCTCCCGCCCGTTCCACTCGGCGGCGTGCTGGGTGGAGACCACCACGGTGCGGATGCCCACCGGCCGGTCGCCCTCGTACTCGACGGACACCTGGCTCTTGCCGTCCGGCCGGAGCCAGGCCAGCTGGGTGGTGCCCTTCTCGCCCCGGCGGACGGCGGCGAGCCGTTCCGCGAGGCGGTGGGCGAGCTGGATCGGGAGCGGCATGCGCTCCTTGGTCTCGTCGCTGGCGTACCCGAACATCATGCCCTGGTCCCCGGCCCCGCCCGTGTCCACGCCCTGCGCAATGTCGGGCGACTGGTTGTCGATGGCCGCGAGCACGGCGCAGGTGGTGCCGTCGATGCCGTAATTCGCGTCCACGTAGCCGATCTTGCGGATGGTCTCGCGCACGATCTGCGGGAAGTGGACGTACGTGGACGTGGTGATCTCACCGGCGATGATCGCCATGCCGGTGGTCACGAGGGTCTCGCAGGCCACCCGGCCCCGCTCGTCGTTCGCGAGGATCGCGTCGAGCACCGCGTCGGAAATCTGGTCGGCAACCTTGTCCGGATGTCCTTCGGTGACGGACTCGGAGGTGAAGACGTGACGGGAGGTCTTGGCCATGGAGGGGTCGGTGTGTGGGAAGGCGCACCAGCGTGGCGCGCGATGCGGGCAAGCTAGCGCCCCCCGAGGGGCGCGGCAACGGGATCACGGCAGGATGCGGGAGTCGAAATAGGGCGTCACCGCCGTGCGGAGCGCCTCGGTCACCCCGTCCGGGCGATCGGCGGCGAGCGCCACCTCGGCGGCCGCGGCCGCCGCCGCCACCGGGACGCTGCGGATGATCCACTTCACCAGCGGCAGCGCCGGCGGGGCCACGCTGAGGGTGCGGTAGCCGAGCCCCATCAGGAGCACCACCGAGAGGGGGTCGGACGCCATCTCGCCGCAGACGCTGACGCCGATCCCGGCGCGCGACCCGGCATCGACGATGGTCTTGAGCTGCCGCAGGATCGCCGGGTGATGGGGGCTGAAGCGCTCCGCGAGGCGCGCGTTGCCCCGGTCCACCGCCAGGGTGTACTGGACGAGGTCGTTGGTGCCCACGCTGAAGAACGCCGCGTGCCGCGCAAATTCGTCGGCCAGGATGGCGGCGGCCGGCGTCTCGATCATCACGCCCACCGGCACCGAGGCCGCGGCGTGGATCCCCGCGCGCGCCAGGTTGAGCGCCTCCTCGAGCAGCATCTCCTTGGCCTCGAGCACCTCCTCGATGCGCGTCACCAGCGGCAGCATCAGCTCCAGGCGGCGATCCACCGCCGCGCGGAGCACGGCGCGCAGCTGGGGCCGGAAGATCTCGGGATGGTCGAGGCAGACGCGGATGGAGCGCCAGCCGAGGAAGGGGTTGGGCTCCGGCGGGGCGCGGAAGGCGGCCGGGAACTTGTCGCCGCCCAGGTCGAAGCTCCGCACCACCACGGGATAGCCCGGGAAGGCGTCGCTGACGCGGCGGAAGTAGTCGGCCTGCTCGTCCTCGGTGGGGAGCGCGGCGCGGCCGGTCACCAGGAACTCGGTGCGCAGGAGGCCCACGCCGTGGGCGTCGTTGCGCGCCGCGCTGGAGATCTCGTCCGGCAGGTCCACGTTGCCCATGAGCTGGAAGCTCACCCCGTCCGGCGTGATCGCGGCCTGGGTGACGGCCGCCTCGAGCTCGAACTCGAGCTTCTGCCGCCGCGACAGCTGCGCCCGGGCCCGGTCGATCTCCGCCCGGCTGGGATCGAGCAGCACCATGCCGCTCTGCCCGTCGAGGAGGATGGTGGTGCCGGTCCGGATCTCCTCCAGGGCCCCCGGCAGGCCCATCACCGCAGGGATGCCGAGCGAATGCGCCAGGATCGCCGCATGCGAGGTCCGGGTGCCCTCCTCGCTGACGAGGCCCACCACGTGGTCGCGATCGAGCTGCACCGTGAGTCCGGGCGAGAGTTCGCGGGCCACCACGATGACCTGGTCCTCCGAGGGCAGCGCCCACTGCTCTTCCTCGGCGCGGCCGAGGAGCCGGGTGAGCATCCGGTTGTGGATGGCGGAGAGGTCGGCCAGCCGGTCGCGCAGGATGGCGTTGCCGGAGCTCATCCAGATGTTGCGGATCTCGAGCGCCTTGAACTCGTAGGCGGTCTCGGCGCTCAGGTGGTTCTGGCGGATCAGCTGCTCGACCCCGCGCAGGAAGTCCCCGTCCTGCACCATCATGATCTGGGCGTCGAAGATGTGCGACTCCTCGCGCCCGGCGCGCTCGCGCGCCCGGTCCCGCAGGGTGCCGAGCGTCTCCACCACGCTCGCCACCGCGAGGTTGAGGCGGTCCACCTCGGCGTCCACCTCGTCGAGGGGGATGGCGCGGTTGGGCACGTCCGGCACGTCGAGCCGGACGATGACCGCCGGCCCGAACGCCACGCCGGGGGACACCCCGATGCCGTGGAGCTTCCGCATCGGGCCGCTCATTCGTCGAAGCCGCGCGCCACCAGCGCCGCGAGGGCGTCGACCGCCGCCGACTCGTCCGTGCCGGTGGCCCGGAGCACGATGCTGCTGCCGCACTCGGCCGCGAGCATCATGACCCCCATGATGCTCTTCCCGTTCACCGCCATGCCGTCCCGGACGATCTCCACGTCGGCCGTGAACCGGCTGGCTTCCTTGACGATCTTGGACGCCGGCCGGGCGTGCAGGCCGAGCTCGTTGACGATCCTCACTTCCCGTTCGATCATGGCAGCCCCCACGCAAGAAGCAGCGCGACCCCGAGCACCAGGAGCCCATACCGTACTGCCGTCACCCGCGGGCCCAGGGCCCACGCGGCGGCCAGCCCGCCTGCCAGTATCCCCCCGGCCACGCCGAGCGCCGGCCCCTCACCACCGGCGAGGAGCGCCCGGCCGGCCACCGGGAGCAGGAGCCCCCCGGCCAGTCCGGCCAGCAGGCCCGCCCGCGGGGCCCAGCGCGGCACCCACGACGTCCCCAGGGCCGGCGCCACGCGCATGCCGCAGGCGAGGCCGAGCCGCAACGCCCACCAGCCGGTGGCCAGCCGGAGGGCGGCATACAACGCCACCAGGACCACGACGGGCCACGCACCGAGCCCAAGCGCCACGGCCGCGCCCGCCAGCCCCATGGTCGCCGGCACGACGCCGTCCCAGAACAGCTGGTCGCCCAGGGCCCCGAGCGGGCTGGTGAGGGCGGTCCGCAGGCGCGCGATCTGGGCGCCGTCCACGTGATCGTACTCCGCCCGCACCAGCGCCCCGAGGGCCACGCCGGCCAGGTACGGATGGGAGTTGAAGTACTCCGCGGACCGCACCGAGGCCTCGGCGTGCCGGGCGGGGTCGGCGGTCTCGAGGTCGCGGAGCAGCGGCTCCGCCGCATACCCCAGGCCGATCCCCGTCAGGCGTTCGTAGTTCCACGCCCCCTGCACCGCGAGGAGCCGGAGGAATGCCCGCCCGCGGCCGTTCGTCATCCGAGCACCGCCAGCAGCACGCCGATGCCGGCGCCGGCGGCGAGCCAGCGGAGCCGGGCGCCGTGCCCCGCGCCGCGCAGGGCGCCGCCGAGCGCGGCGGCGAGCCCGGCGCCCACGGCCACCGCACTCACGAGCGCGAAGCGCGGGCCGCTGACGTCGAGCCGCTCCTCGAGCGCGGCCGCCCCCGCCAGGGCCACGCCGGTCAGCAGGGCGCAGCGGCCCACGTCGCTCGCCACGCCGCGCCAGTGCAGGCGGCGGATGGTGCGGGCCTGCCCGGCCGCGAGGCCGGCGGCATGGGCCCGGAGCGCCCGGCCGGCCGCCGCCCGCTGCCACTGCAGCGACCAGCCGCAGAGCGCGGCGAGCAGGAGCCCGTAGGCCACGCCCACGCCAAGGGAGTGCCGCCACTCGCCGAGCCCGGAGGCCAGCACCACGGCGCCGACGGTGGCGGCCCCGTAGTCGGGGTAGCGCGACGCACCCACGGGCAGCACGTCGAGGGCAAAGAGCTCGAGCGTCAGGCCCACCGCGAGCCCGGTGCCCACGTCGCCAAGCAGGGCCCCGGCGCCCAGGCCGGCCACCAGCGGCCGCGACAGCAGCACCTGCGGTCCCGTCACCAGGTCCAGGCCCGCGAGGGTCCCCCAGCCGAGGAGCGCCGCCACCATCCCGCCCGACTCGGGCGTCACGCCAGCCCCTCGAGCGCCACTGGGGCCGAGGTGGGGAGGTCCTGCGCGGTGATCTCCGTGCCGTTCGCGGCGAGGCTGCGGAGCAACTCCAGCTCGTCGGCCGTGAGGTAGATGTAGGGCAGGCGAGGGATGCGCCCCGGCTTGTGGTGCAGCCCGCCGAGATTGACGCGCTCGATCGGGGGAGCGCCCCGCACCAGCGCCGCCATGGTCTGCACGTCGCCGGTGAGCACCAGCCCATTCCGGGGATCGGCCCGCCAGGCGGGGAGCTGGCGGAGGGCCTCGGTGACGTCGGCGAAGCGCAGCTCGATCTCGGGCGGCACGCCCATGCGGTAGAGGTCGCGCTCCCACTCGGCGGCGAAGACGCCGTCGTCCACCAGCACGATGAAGCCGAGGTCGAGCGGCTTGCCCCAGCCGATCACGACCTGGCCATGCACCAGGCGGTCATCCACGCGGTAGAGCGCGATCGGCATCAGGCGTGGCGGATGGCGTCGTGGCCCTTGCCGGCGGCGCGATCGGCGCCGTCGGCGGGCGGGAGGGTGCGGTGGTGCACGAAGTCGAGGAGCATGGGCAGGTTGACGCCGGTGACCACCTGGACGTCGCTCCGGGCACGGCTCAGCCGCATGGCGGCGAAGAAGCAGGAGCCGCAGGGCATGTCCACGAAGACCACGGCGGGGCCGTCGCCGACGGCCTCGGTGACGCGGCGCTCGATCTCGTCCCGCCCGCACTCGGTGTTGGAGACGGCCACCAGGGCGCCGGCGGCGCCGCCGATCCGCTCGGCCGCCTCGACCAGCGCCGCGGCCAGGCCGCCGTGCGCCACCACCACGCCCCGCATGCCGTCACTCATAGTCTTCCGTCAGGTACTCGCGCAGGCCGCGCTTCTCCTTCATGCGCTTGATGAGGCGCTCGTTGAACGCCGCGGCGACGTCCACGCCCGAGTACCGCAGGAGGTGCATCATGGCCACCACCTCGGAGATGACGGTGATGTTCTTGCCGGGATTGAGCGGCACGATGACCCGCGGCAGGGTGACCTCGAGGATCTCGGTCTCCTGGGTGTGCAGCCCGGTGCGGTCGGCGTCCTGCGCGGTCTCCCACGCCTCGAGCTGCACCACCACCTCGATGCGCTTCTGCTGCCGCACCGAGCGCACGCCGAAGAGCGCCGGGATGTCGATGAGCCCGACGCCGCGGATCTCCATGTGGTGCGCCGCCAGCTCGTGCCCCTGGCCGATCAGGATGTCGCTGCCCCGCCGGGTCACCTGCACGATGTCGTCGGCCACCAGCCGGTGGCCCCGCTCCACGAGGTCGAGCACGCACTCGCTCTTGCCGATGCCCGACTGCCCGATGAAGAGGAGGCCCACGCCGTACACGTCCGCCAGCGACCCGTGCAGCGTGGTCCGCGGCGCGAACGCCGCCTCCATGATGGGCTTGATCCGCTTGTAGAATTCCGCCGTCTTGAGCCGGGTGCGCAGCAGCGGCACCCCGCGCACCCGCGCCAGGTCCAGCAGCTCCAGCGGCACGTCCTGCGCCTTGGTGACGAACACCACCGGCAGGTCGAAGCCGAAGAACTTGCCCAGCCGGTCCCGCCGCTCGTCCGCGGTGAGCTCCTTCAGGTACGTGATCTCGGTCTCGCCGAGCACGTGGAGCCGGCGGGGCATGAAGCGGTGGGTGTAGCCCGCGAGCGCCAGCCCCGGGCTCGCGACCTCCGGGTCCACGATGGGCCGGTCCAGCCCCAGCTCGCCCGTGAGGGGCTCGAGCTGGAGCGGGTCGCCCTTGCGGGCGAGGAGGTCGCGGAGGGTGATCGTCACGCGGTGCCCTTGACGCCCCGCTCGCGCTTGGCGCCCGCCTTCTCGATCTGGCGCCGCACCTTCTCCTCGGCGCGGTCCAGCGCCGAGCGGTGGTCCCTGGCGCTGCCGCCGCCCACGAAGTCCTCGCCCCGGCTGCCCTTGAGCCGGATCTCCGCCGTGGGCTCGCCGCCCTCGACGTCGAAGACCACGAGGGCATCGCCCGGGCGGCTCACCAGCGCGGAGAGGCGGCCCACGATCTCCTCGGCGCGGGCCCGCAGGTCGTCGCTGATCTCGCAGTGGCGGGCGGTGATGCTGGTGTTCATGGGACGTCCTCCTCCGGAAGTTCGGGTCGGTCTGTCAGGCGCGGGCCCCGCCCGCGAGCCCCGCCATCCACGATTCTGTCAGGTCGGCGGCGCGGTCCCACGAGAGCCCCTCCGCGAAACGCCGCGCCGCCTGCCCCAGCGCCGCCAGGCGCGCCGGGTCGTTCGCCAGCTCCATCATCCGGGCGGCCAGCGCCGCGGGATCGCCGTGCGGCACCAGGTAGCCGGTCTCCCCGTGCCGCACGGAATCGCGGAGCCCGGGGCTGTCGGAGGCCAGCGACGGGGTGCCGCACGCCGCCGCCTCCACGTTGGTGATCCCCCACCCTTCCTTGGGCGACGGGAAGACGTTGGCCCACACCGAGCGGAGCAGCTCCAGCTTCCGCTCCTCTGTCACGAACCCGAGGAACTCCACCGCCCCGGCCAGGCCGAGTCCGGCCGAGAGCGCCTCGAGCCGGGGCCGGTCATCCCCGGAGCCCGCGATGAGCAGGCGCAGGTCCGGCCGCTGCTCGCGCGCCTGCGCCAGCGCGCGGATGGCGAACTCCACCCCCTTGTAGCGCCGCAACCGCCCGATGTACAGGAAGGTCGGCGCCGCCGTGCGCGGGCTTGAGTCTGCCGCCGGGGTGAATCGCGACGCATCCACCCCGGGATGGATCACCACGACCCGGTCGCGGGGCACGCCCCGTGCCACCAGGTCATCGCGGGTGCTCTCGCTGATGGCGTGAAACGAGGCACGCCGGTAGAGCGCCGGAATCGGACGCTCCAGCAGCCACACCGTGGCCGCCATCGGCCACGCCGCCTCCTGGAACGCGGTGGTCCCGAAGAGGTGCGGGATGATCACGCCCACCGGCCGGTCCGTCAGCGAGGCCGTGAAGAGCGGGATCTTGTTGATGTCCTCCACCAGCACATCCGGCGATTCCGTGGCGAGCGCGCGACGCACCGCCCCCCGTCCCACCAGGGCGAAGCGATGCCGGTCGCCGTGCCGCTCCACGTGGATCCCGTCCACCACCGCCCGGGATGCGGCGCCCGCCCACCCGGAGCAGACCAGCCGCACCCGGTGCCCGCGGGCGGCGAGGCGGCCGTAGATCTCGTGCAGGTGGATCTCCGCGCCCCCCGCGTGCGGGTTCGCGCGGTCCTGCCAGTTCACCAGCAGGATGTTCACAGCCGGCCGAGGCTGTGGGCCACCCGGTCGAGCACGCCGTTGACGAAGGCCGGGGCCTTGGCGCCGCCGAAGAGGTGCGCCAGCTGCACCGCCTCGTCGATGACCACCTTGGGCGGGACGGCACCCTCGAGCAGCTCGTGCACGCCGATGCGGAGGATGTTCCGCTCGACTGCCGCGATCCGCTCCAGCCGCCAGTGCTCGGCGGCGTCCATGGCGTGGCGGTCCAGCTCGTCGCGCTCGCGCAGCACGGCCTGCGCCAGGTGCTCGGCCTGGTCGTAGACCAGCGGGTCGGGCCCGGTGAGCTGGGCCAGGCGGGTCACCGCGTCGGCGAGCGGGAGGTCGTCCACCAGCTCCATGGAGTACAGCACCTGCAGGGCACGCGCGCGCGCCTTGCTCTCAGCCCGCAGCATTCACGTCCCCCGCAGCTGGCGGAGCGCGTCCGCCGTGCGCAAGGCCGCCTCGGCGGCCTCGTAGCCCTTGTTGCCCGCATCGCCGCCGGCCCGGGCGAGTGCCTGGTCCATGGTCTCCGTGGTGAGCACGCCGAAGGCCACCGGCAGCCCGTGGCGCACCGCCACCTCGGAGATCCCGCGGGCGGCCTCGCCAGCCACGAAGTCGAAGTGCGCGGTCTCGCCCCGCACCACGCAGCCGAGCGCCACGATGGCGCTGTAGCGGCCGGTCTGCGCCACCGCGGAGGCGGCGCCCCCGAGCTCGAAGGCGCCAGGCAGCCAGACCACGTCCACCTCGGCCTCGGGCACGCCGGCCGCGGCGCAGCAGGCCCGCGCCCCCTCGAGGAGGCGGCCGGTGACCCGCTCGTTGTACTGGCTCACCAGGATCGCGACGCGCCCGGTGGCGCGGAGCTGGCCGTGGAAGTCGGGCATGGTCAGTGGGCCAGCAGGTGGCCAAGCTTGTCGCGCTTGGTCTCGAGGTAGGCGCGGTTCTCGGCGTTGGCCTCGGTGACCAGCGGCACCCGCTCGGTGAGCTCGAGGCCGTAGCCCTCGAGGCCCACCAGCTTCCGGGGATTGTTGGTCATGACCCGGATGGAGCTGAGCCCGAGGTCGCGCAGGATCTGGGCGCCGATGCCGTAGTTGCGCAGGTCGGGCGCGAAGCCGAGGCGGACGTTGGCCTGGACCGTGTCGTCGCCCTCGTCCTGCAGGGCGTAGGCCCGGATCTTGTTGAGCAGCCCGATGCCGCGGCCCTCCTGGTCCAGGTAGACGATGACGCCCCGCCCGGCCGCCGCGATCTGGCGCATGGCCGCGTGGAGCTGGGGGCCGCAGTCGCAGCGCTGCGAGCCGAAGACGTCGCCGGTCAGGCACTTGGAGTGCATGCGCACCAGCACGTCGCGCTGCCCCTCCACCTCGCCCATGACCAGGGCCACGTGCTGGGCCCGGTCCACGTCGTTCTGGTACGCCACCACCTTGAACTCGCCGAACTCGGTGGGGAGCCGCGCGATGGCGTCGCGGTGGACCAGCTGCTCCTTCTGCAGGCGGTGGGCCACCAGCTGCGCCACCGTGATGAACGTCAGCCCGTGTTCCTGGCAGAACTGCTCCAGCTGCGGCCGCCGCGCGGCCTCCCCGTCGGGGCCCATGATCTCGCACATCACGCCGGCCGGGTAGAGGCCGGCGAGCCGCGGCAGGTCCACCGCCGCCTCCGTGTGCCCCACCCGCTGCAGCACCCCGCCGGGCCGCGCGCGGACGGGATTCACGTGCCCGGGACGGCGCAGGTCGGACGGCACCGTCTTGGGGTTGATGGCCACGTGGATGGTCTTGGCGCGGTCCGACGCCGAGATGCCGGTGCTCACGCCGAAGCGCTCATCGGCGTCGATGGTCACCGTGAAGGCGGTGCGCATCGACTCGGTGTTCCGGCTCTCCATCTGCGGGAGCTCGAGCTCCTCGCAGCGCTCGCCGGTGAGGGCCAGGCAGAGGTAGCCCTTGGCGTGGGTGATGATGAAGTTCACCATCTCGGGCGTGATGAGCTCGGCCGCGCAGATGAGGTCGCCCTCGTTCTCGCGGTCCTCGTCATCGGCCACGACGATGAACTTGCCGTTGCGGAGGTCTTCGATCGCCTGCTCGATGGTGCCGAACGCCATGATGCTCAGGGCTTCTTCCTGCGCCGGGTGCGCGGCCGGGGCGGTCCCGCCGCCAGCAGCGCCTCGACGTACTTGCCGATGGTGTCCCCCTCCAGGTGTACCCGGTCGCCGGGCACGCGCTCCCCGAGGGTGGTGTGCTCAAAGGTAAACGGGATGAGCGAGAGCTGGACGACGCCCCGGGCCGGCAGGGCGTTCACGGTGAGGCTCACCCCGTCCACCGTGATGGAGCCGAGCGGGATGGACACCCGCGCCACCGCCGGCGGCATGGTGACGTCCATGAGCCACGCGTCGCCCCGCTGCCGGATGCGCCGGACCTCCCCCACCCCGTCCACATGGCCCTGCACCAGGTGCCCGCCGAGCCGGTCGCCCACCTGGAGCGCGCGCTCGAGGTTGACGCGACGGCCCACCGTGGCGCTCCCGAAGGTGGTCCGCTCCAGCGAGGTGGTGATCACGTGCACCTGGAACCAGCCCCGCCCCGCCCGCTCGACGGTCAGGCAGGCGCCGTCCACGGCGATGCTCTCGCCCTTGGCCAGCCCCCGGTAGGGCGCGGCGATCCGGAGCGTGAGCCCCGTGCTGCCCCGGGTGACCCGCGCCACCCGACCCACGGCCGTCACGATGCCGGTGAACATGGCTCCCGATCCACGACGAGTAAGGTGTCCTGGCCCAGCGCCCGCCGGTCCACCACCTGCCAGCGCTCCGCCTCCACCAGCGAGGTGCCGGGCAGCTCGGCGATGGCCGGGATGCCGGAATCGCCGAGCCAGAGCGGGGACTGGATCCAGTAGTACCGGTCCACCAGCCCCTCGCCGAGCAGCCGGCCCGCCAGCCGCCCGCCGCCCTCCACGAGGATCGAGCCCACTCCCTCCTCGTGCAGCCCCTGCAGCGCCACGGCGAGAGTCGCCGCACGGATGACCCGCACGCCCGCCGCCTCGAGCGGCTCGGTGCGGGTGAGCGAGGCGGAGAGCGTGGTGACGAGGGTGGTGGGCACCTGGCCCGCCGTCTTCACGAGGGCCAGCGTCGAGGGCAACTCGGCCAGCCGGTCGAAGACCACGCGCTGCGGCGCCACCCGCGGCTCCACCGGCCCGCGCACGGTGAGCGAGGCATCATCCGTGCGTGCGGTATGCCCCCCCACGCCGATGGCATCGAACCCCGCGCGGAGCCAGTGCACGTACTCCCGCGCCTCCCCGCCGGAAATCCAGCGTGACCTGCCACCATGATCAGCGATGCGCCCGTCGAGCGTGGTGGCCAGCTTGAGTGCCAAGAACGGGCGCCGGGGCTCCGTGAAGCGGTGGAGGAAGATCGCATTCTGGACCGCGGCCTCCTCGCCCCGGCACCCGATCTCCACCGGGATGCCCGCCGCGCGCAGGCGCAGCGCGCCGCCCTGCGCCTCCGGATTGGGGTCCGGCATGGCCACCACCACCCGCGCCACGCCGGCCGCGATCAGCGCATCGGCGCAGGGGGGCTGCTTGCCAGTGTGGTTGCAGGGCTCGAGCGTCACGTACAGCGTCGCGCCCCGGGCCGCCGCCCCCGCCATGGCGAGCGCCGCCGGCTCGGCGTGACGCTCGCCGAATTCGGCGTGCCACCCCTCGCCCACGATGGCGCCGTTTCGGACCACCACGGCCCCGACCAGCGGGTTGGGCGCCACCCGGCCCCAGCCCCGCCAGGCCAGTTCCAGCGCCCGCCCCATGGCTTCGAAATCGTTCACAGCGGGGAATTTAGGGGGCGATGGGGGGTGGGGGTAGGCGTCCGGTGGCAGACCTGACCCCCGCACTCGCCCCGACCAAGCGGCGCGCCCGTCTCGCCACGTTTGCGCCACCCGCGACGTGACAACCGGTGTCAGCCTCGACCGCGCTTGCCACCGCCATTCGCGACCGGTAGGTTCGGCCATTCCTCCCCTGCCAAGCCCCGCGGACGTACCCGAAGGTCCCTTGCCGGCGTCCTGGCGCTCCTGCCGGATCCGGACGCGCTCGCGTCGCGAACTGGCCATCACCGCGCCGCGGGCCGGGGACGTGGCCATGCTCCAGGAGATCACCAGACGTACCAGGCTGAGCGGCATCCCCCGCCCCGGCGATGCCGACACGGTCCCGGGTGTCGGGTGCGGCGCGCCGATGACGCTTCCGTTCCTGGACGGCGTCGCATCCGCCGGCGCCCGGTCCCACGCCACGACTGATCCGAGGGAGGACGCGCCATGATCCCCGGTGCCCGCTACGGCCACACCAACCTGATCGCCGAGGACTGGCAGGCGCTGTCCCGGTTCTACCAGGACCTCTTTGGCTGCGTCCCCGTGCCGCCCGTGCGCGACTTCAAGGGGCCGGACCTGGAACGCGGCGCCGGGATCCCCGGGGCCGAGTTGCGGGGCGAGCACCTGCGCCTGCCCGGGCACGGGCCCGAGGGGCCAACGCTCGAGATCTTCAACTACAACATCCTCCGGGAGCGGGAAGCGGTGGCGGTCAACCGGCCGGGGTTCGGGCACATCGCCTTCGTCGTGGATGATGTCGCCGCGGCGCGGGAGGCGGTGCTCGCGGCCGGGGGGCGGGCCGTGGGGGACGTGGTCACCCTGACGAACGCGCTCGGGAAGCAGCTCACGTGGGTGTACGTCACCGACCCGGAGGGGAATGTGCTGGAACTGCAGTCGCGGCCGCGGTGAGGCGGCGCCGCCCCGCTCCCCTCGACCCATGAGCGCGCTCATCTCGCCAATGCACGTGACCCCCTTCAGGATCCATGTTCCGGACGAGGTCCTCGCGGACCTCCGCACCCGCCTCCGCAGCACCCGCTGGCCCGCGCCGGCGCCAGGCCCCGCCTGGGCGCAGGGGACTGACCTCGCGTACCTCCAGCCCCTGCTCGGCTACTGGGCCGACGGCTTCGACTGGCGGGCGCAGGAAGGTCACCTGAACACCTTCCGGCACTTCCATGCCGAGCTCGATGGCATCCGGGTGCACTTCATCCACGAGCGGGCCCGGGAGGGCCACGGCATCCCGCTGATCATCACGCACGGGTGGCCGAGCGCGTTCGTCGAACTGCTGCCGCTGGTGCCGCTGCTGACGGCCCCGGCGGCGCATGGCATCGAGGGGCCGGCGTTCGACCTCGTCATCCCCTCCCTGCCGGGCTACGGGTTCTCGGAGCGGCCGAGGTCCGCCAACTACCGCACCGTCGCCCGGCTCTGGCACCAGCTCATGCAGGGGCTCGGCTACACGCGTTACGGCGCCGGCGGCGGGGATTTCGGGGCGGGGGTGGCCACGCACATGGCTCTCGAGGATCCGGCGCGCCTCATCGGCATCCACCTGACGACGCCGGAGCTGTGGCCGGCGACGGGCGCGGGGACCCGGCCCTTGAGCGACGCGGAGGCGGCGTACGTGCGGCAGGTGCAGGCGTGGGACGCCGTCGAGCGGGGCTACTCCGCCATCCAGTCCACCCGGCCGCAGACGCTCGGGTATGCGCTCAACGACTCCCCGGCCGGCCTCGCGGCCTGGCTGCTGGAGAAGTGGCGCTCCTGGAGCGATTCGGGCGGCGACCTCGAGGCGCGCTTCTCGCGGGAGTTCCTGCTGACACTGCTGACGATCTACTGGGCGACGGGTTCGATCACCACGTCACTGCGCGACTACTACGACAACCGCTGGGAGCCGGCGGAGATCCCCGCGGGTATGCGGGTGCCGGTCCCGGCCGGTTTCGCCAACTTCCACCACAACTACGTGTCCGAGGGGAGCCCGCCGAGGGAGTGGGTGGAACGGCTGTACGACATCCGGCGATGGACGGAAATGCCGCACGGCGGTCACTTCGCGGCCGCGGAGGAGCCGGTTCAGCTGGCGCGGGATCTGGCGGCGTTCTTCGGAACGCTCTAGGGCCCGGTCGCGGAGGCCGCCCGCGGGCACGCGGTGCGGGGCCCCGACTTGGCGGGGCGCGCCCATGAGCAGGACCTGCCAATGACCAGCGCCCCCCGGGCGCGCTCGCTGACCGTCGGGCCTAGAACTGCAGCCCGAACCCCACCCCGCCGAAGAACCGGCTGCCGCTCGGGTCGTTGAGCTCGAACGGGGTGGCGAGCGGCGTCTTCTTGCCCACCTGGAGCCCCCCTTCCGCCCAGAGCGAGAGCGGGCCGGCGGTGAGGCCCAGGTTGAGGGCCGTCACGATCCGCGAGGTGCTGAGGGACACCGCCACCGTGCTGTCCCCGCTCGCCGTGGTGGAGTCGGCAAAGGTGACGAGGCCGTCGCCCTTGAAGAGGTCCATGCCGGCACCCGCGGCGAGCGTCACGGGGCCCTTCTTCCCTCCGACCATCAGCCGGGCGTTGATGGCGGACAGCGAGGTGGAGAGCTGCATCGGGTCGCCGCCGGCCCGGTTGCCGAAGCGGACGCGCGGGATGTCCCGCTTCATGACGTTGAGCGAGACCGTGGGCATGTTCTTGGCCATGGCCAGCGCCGCCCGCATCCCGAAACCGAGCCCGAGGGCGAGCCCGCCCAGCTGCCGCGCGTTCTTGTCGATGGCGATGCGGGTCGTGGTCCCGGTGGGGATGAGCACGGCCGACGCCAGGAAATCCACCGTGGCGGTGCCGAGCGGCAGGGTCTTGCTGAAGAGGCCGAAGGCGGCGTCGAGCCGCGGGACCGGGACGGTGAGGCGCTTGTCCGCGGCGACCGTGTCGCGGGAGCCATCGTAGCCGACGTCCGGGATGGTCACCTTGGTGAAGCCCACCCGCCCCACCAGGCGGACGTGGCCCAGCTTGCCGATCCCGCCGGCGCTCCCGGGCAGCGGGTTGCCGCCGCTCACCAGCAGGCCCTCGATGGGCAGGAAGATCGTGAGCGCATCACTCGCGGCCTGGCAGACGCGGCCGCTGGCGAGCGTGTCGGCCGGGCAGCCGGCGGTGGCCTGGGCGGCGAGCCGCGGCGCCGGCATCACGGCGAGCAGCGCCAGCACGAGGGCGGCGGAACGGGGCAATGGCGGTCGCATCACCCCGAGTATCGGCCAAGGCACGGCGGGCCTTGAAGCTCGCGCTCCAAGGCCCGCCCACCTGCCGGAAACCGGTCCTAGAACGAGAGCCGGATGCCCGCGCCCGCGAAGAGGCGCTTGTCGGCCGGGTCGTTGTTCTGGAACGTGGTGCGGAGGTTCTGGTCCTTCCCCATCTGGTAGCCCACCTCGGCGCCGATCTTGAAGACCGGGAGGTCGAGGGCGCCGGTGAGGAACATCATGGTGCGCGTGTTGTCGAGCTCGAGGGAGACCGGGATGACGGTCCCCGGCACGGCCTGGCTCTCGAAGGCGATGTCCACGTCGCCGGTGTACTTGTCGTAGCCCAGGCCGGCGCCGACGGTCAGCACGGCGAACTTGTAGCCCGCCACCGCACGCAGGTTGGTGGCCTTGAGGTCGAGGCCGAACTGGTAGGTGTCGCCGCCGCTCTGGTCGCCGTAGGTGATCTTGGGGATGCTGCGGCGCATGTAGGAGACGGTGACGCTCGGGATGATGGCCTTCTGGCGGATCACGCCGACGCGGGCGCCGAAGCCCAGGCCCAGCGCCACGTCACCGATCTTCCGCGCGTCCTTGTCCACCGAGAGGTTGTCCACCTGCGTGGTCGGCAGCAGCTGGGCCGAGGCCAGCAGGTCCACCGAGAACAGGCCCGTCGGGCCGAAGCCCTTGAGGATGCCGAGCGCGCCCTCGACCAGGGGGGCCGGCGCGGTGATCTCATCGTCCTGGCTGACGGTGGTGGTGCTGCCGTCATAGCCCAGGTCGGGCACCGAGAGCTTGGTGGCGTTGACGCGCGCGGTGAGCGAGAGGTGCGGGAAGCCGCCCAGGGTGCTGGTGCTGCCGAGGACCGGGTTGCCGCCGCTCACCAGCAGGCCGAGCACCGGGTGGAACACCTGCGCGCCGTCGACGGCGGCGTTGCAGATGTTGATGTTCGACTGCGAGACGGTGATGAGGATGTTGTTGCACTCGGGGTACGCCGCCTGCGCAGCCGCCGCGGCCGGCGCGGCGAGAAGGGCGAGCGACAGCAGCATGGGCGAACGGCGCATCGGCAACTCCGGATGTAGGGTGACTAGGTCGAGAAGCGCACCCCCGTCTTGCCCCGGCGGATCTCGCCGAGCACCCAGGTGGGTACGCCAGCAGCAGTCGCGGCGGCTTGGGCGGCCGGGATGGCGGCGGCGGGCAGGACCCCGATGAGGCCCACGCCCAGGTTGAATACGTCGCGCATCTCGTCCGTGCTCACTCGTCCCGCGTCCTGCAGCGTCTGGAAGAGTGGCGGGAGCTTCCAGCTCCCAGCATCGACCAGGGCCTCGCAATCCTGAGGCAAAACCCGCACCAGATTCCCTGGGATCCCCCCGCCGGTGATGTGCGCGATGCCATGGAGGTGACCGAGGACCGGGCGGACGGCGGTCACATAGCTCCGGTGCACGGCCAGCAGGGCGTCGGCCACCGTCTGGCCCGTATCTCCAAGCGTATCTTGGAGTTGGAGCTTCATGACGTCGAAGATGATCCGCCGGGCCAGGGTGTAGCCGTTGGTGTGGAGGCCCGTCGAGGCATACGCCAGGAGGACGTCGCCGGGGACGATCGCATCACCGTGCAGGGCGTCATCTTCCTCGACCACCCCGATGATCGTGCCGGCGAGGTCAAAATTGCCGGGCTGGTAGAGCCCCGGCATTGCCGCAGTTTCCCCGCCGGCCAGTGCCATGCCGTGGGCCCGGCACCCCCGGGCCACCCCCTCCACGATCCCGGCGATCTGCTGCACCGTGAGCGCCGCGCCCGCCACATAGTCCATGAAGGCCAGCGGGATGCCGCCGTGGACCAGGATGTCGTTGACGCTGTGGTTGACGAGGTCCTCGCCCACCGTATCGAAGCGCTGCGCCTGCAGCGCCACGAGCACCTTGGTGCCGACGCCGTCGGTGCTCATGACCAGCACGGGCTTCTTCATCCCGGCCGGCACCCGCACCATCCCGCCGAAGGCGCCGACGTGCCCCACCGAGTGCTGGGTGCGCGTCCCCGCCACCAGCTGGCCGATCCGCTCCTTGGCCACCTCGGCGCTCACGAGATCCACGCCGGCCGCGGCGTACTGGCGCTGCTCGCTCATCCGATGGCCTCCGCCACGTCGAAGTGGGTCAGGTCCTTGAAGCTGCGCACGCGGGTCTGCAGCGCCGCCGGGTCCACGCCCTCGAAGCCGCCCACGCTGAAGCTCGACACCGCAAAGGAGCCCATGGCCGAGCCGTAGACCATGGCGCGCCGGAAGCCGGCACTCGAGAGGTCGCCGGTGCGGGCGACGTAGCCGAGGAAGCCGCCGGCGAAGCTGTCGCCGGCGCCGGTGGGATCGAACACCTCCTCCATGGGGAAGGCCGGGCAGTAGAACGACTTGCCGGTCTCCGCCAGGAAGGCGCCGTGCTCGCCGCGCTTGATGACCACCCGGCGCGGCCCCTGCGAGAGCACCCAGCGCGCGGCGCGATGGATGTTCCAGTCGCCGGAGAGCTGGCGGATCTCCTCGTCGTTGACGATGAGCAGGTCCACCCGCTTGAGGACCTTGAGCAGCGTCTCCTTCTCGCTCGAGATCCAGTAGTTCATGGTGTCGCAGGCCACGAGCTGCGGGTCCTTGACCTGGTCGAGCACCGCGAGCTGGAGCGCGGGATGGATGTTCCCCAGGAACACGTACGGCGTGTCGGCGAAGGCCCGGGGGATCTGCGGCTTGAAATCGGCGAAGACGCCGAGGCGCGTCTCCAGGGTGTCGCGGCTGGCCAGGTCGAAGCTGTACTTCCCCTTCCACCGGAAGCTCTCGCCCTTGGCCTGCACCACGCCCGACCAGTCGATGCCCCGCGGGGCGAGCTTCTCGAGGTCCCCCTTGGGGAAGTCGTCGCCGATGACGCCGACGACGCGGACGCCCGTCAGCAGCGAGGCGGCCACGCTGAAGTAGGTGGCGGACCCGCCGAGCGCGTCCGTGACGGCGCCGAACGGGGTTTCCACGGAATCGAGGGCGACGCTGCCGACGACGAGCAGTCTCATCAGGTCACATCCGGTCGGGGGCCGAGAGGCCGAGAAGGGTGAGGCCGTTGGCGAGGACGATGCGGGCCGCGCGCGCGAGCGCGAGGCGGGCCGCCTCCGTGTCCGCGGCCTCGCCGAGGACGCGGCACTTGTGGTACCAGCCGTGCGCCAGGCGCGCCAGGTCCTCGAGGTAATCGGTGAGCTTGTGGGGCTCGCGGCTCTTCGCGGCGCGGGCCACCACCTCCGGGAACACCGCGAGCTTCTTGAGCAGCTCCAGGTCTTCCGGCGCGGGCAGCGCCTCGAGCTTCACGTCGCCCGTGGCGGATTCCGGGTCGCGGCCCGCCACGCGGAAGATGCCGCTCATCCGCGCGTGGGCCATCTGCACGTAGAAGATCGGGTTCTCGTCGGTCTGCTTCCGGGCCAGGTCCACGTCGAAGGTGAACGGCGACTGGCCCGGGCGCATCAGGAAGAAGTAGCGGGTGGCATCCACCCCCACCCAGTCCACGAGGTCGCGGAGCGTCACGAACTCGCCCGACCGCTTGGACATCCGGACCTCTTCCCCGCCCTTCATGACCTTCACCAGCTGGACCAGCGCCACCTCGAAATAGTCCTCGCCGTAGCCCAGCGCCCGCAGCACGCCGCGCATCCGCGGGATGTAGCCGTGGTGGTCGGCGCCCCAGACGTCGATGACCCGCTCGAAGCCCCGCTCGTGCTTGTCGATGTGGTAGGCGATGTCGGGGACGAAGTAGGTGAGCGAGCCGTCGCTCTTGCGGAGCACGCGGTCCTTGTCGTCCCCGTACTCGCTGGTGCGGAGGAACAGCGCCCCGTCCTGGTGGTAGGTCAGGCCCCGCTCGGCGAGGAGCGCCAGGGCCGCGTCCACCTTGCCCTGGTCCCGCACGGCCTTCTCGGAGCTCCACACGTCGAAGACCACCCGCAGGTCGCGGAGCAGCTCCTCCTGCTCGGCCCGGAGCAGCCCGGGGGCGACCGTCGCGAACGCCAGGCCCTGCTCCGCGGTCAGGCCCGCCAGTTCGGGATGCTTCGCCACCAGGGCCTGGGCCAGTTCCACGAGGTACTGGCCGTGGTAGCCCCCCTCGGGAATCTCGGCCGGGCGCCCCAGCTGCTGCTCGATGCGCGCCCACAGGGACTGGATGACGCGGTCGATCTGGACCCCCGCGTCGTTGATGTAGAACTCGCGGGTGACGGCGTGCCCCGTCCACTCGAGCAGCGCCGCGATGGCGTCGCCCAGGCAGGCGCCGCGGCCGTGGCCCACGTGCAGGGGCCCCGTGGGGTTGGCCGAGACGAACTCGACGTTCACCCGCTGCCCCGCGCCGGCGTCCCCCCGGCCGAAGGCGGGCCCGGCGGAGATGATGGTGGCCAGCAGGGAATGAAGCGCGTCCTGCGCCAGCCAGAAGTTGATGAAGCCGGGACCGGCGATCTCGGTCTTGGCCACCACGCTGGCCGGGAGCTGGAGCTCGGCCGTGATCTTCTGGGCCAGGGCGCGGGGATTGGCCTTGAGCGGCTTGGCGAGGAGCATCGCCAGGTTGGTGGAGAGGTCCCCATGGCCGCCGTCCCGGGGGCGCTCCAGCACGAAGCCCGCGTCCGCCACCCCGAGGTGGGCGGCGACGCGGGCCAGTTCGGCGCGGATGACCTCGCTCACTCCGCGGCCTTCTTGGCCGGCTTGTCCGCCTTGGGCGCGGGCTTGCTTTCGCTGGTGCTCGGCGTGGCGGGAGTGCTGGGCGCGCTCGCGGCGGCGTCGCCGCTCTTGCGCGGCCCCTTGCCGTCCTTGCCGTAGTCCGTGATGTAGAACCCGCTCCCCTTGAACACCAGGCCGGCCCCGCCGGAGATCTTCCGGCTGGCCGCCTTGCCGCAGGTCGGGCACTTGGCCCGCGGCTTGTCGGACATCTTCTGGAACAGCTCGAATTCATGCCCCGCCGGGCACTGATACTCGTACGTCGGCATCACCCCTCCGGATCCACCTAAAGAAAACAGCCGCAATATCTTAGCGACCTCGGAGGGGGTATTCAAGGCGGACCCACGTCTCAGCGGGCTTCGGACCGTCAGAGACGCGCGCACTAACGCAGAGGCGCAAAGGACGCGGAGGTGCGCAGAGGGCTGGAGTCAGAGGTTGTTCACGACGCGGCGGACGCCACGCCATAGGCGAGGGACGTTGAAGTTGATCAAGAGGCCGAGTCGCTGGTCGGCGGGCGGAGGTAGGTGAGCATCTGAACGGTGTGGACGTCGGTCAGCCCATCCATCGCCTTGAGCTCAACCAGGACGGCGCCCTGCGACCAGCAGATCGACCCGGTAGGGTTCCGTCAGCAGGAGCCCCTTGTAGCTGGCCGTCCAGGGGACCTGACGTCCGTGCTCGAGGCCGCGAAGGGTCAACTCCCTGGCAAGGCACTCCTCATAGATCGATTCCAGCAAGCCGGGCCCGAGATGCCGGTGCACCTCCACCGCGGCCCCGATGATCCGCTCGGAAAGGACATTGGCATTCCCCTCTGCGGCCTCCGCGTTCTCTGCGCCTCTGCGTTGAGTCACACCGTCACTCCGGCAACAAGGGAATGGCGGCGACGCTACCGAGGTGGGCTCACCGGCCGATCAACTCACCCCCCGTACTGGATCTTGCGGAGGGCGCGCTCGAGCGCGGCGACGACGTCGGGGGTGGTGGAGCGGCTGCGCTGGCGTTCGAGGATGCGGCGGGCGTCGCGGGCGTTGCGGCCCATGGCGCCGAGGGCGTCGGCCGAGGCGATGACCAGTTCGCGGCCGCCCTCGAGTTCGTCGGTCTGCTCGAGGACCTTCACCAGGTCGGGGACGGCGTCCTTGGCATCGGGGCCCATCAGGCGAAGCGCGCGCGCCGCCTCCAGGCGATGGGACATCGGCCCCGCCCGCAGCGCCTGGCCGAGGGGCTTCGCTGCCCGCTTGCCGAGGCGGGCGAGGGCCTCGGCGGCGCTGGCCCGGAGGCTGTCGTCGCCGTCATGGAACACGGAGAGGACGAGCGGCACCGCATCGTCCGCATGATGGCCGAGGCGGCCGAGGGCGAAGGTGTAGTGCTCCACCCGGACGTGCACCGCGTGGTCGGCCAGTGCGGGGTCGCGGCGCAACTCCTCGGCGAGGGCGGCCGCGAGCGGGCGCGCCGCCTGTCGCGCCCCCTCCCCGAGCTGTCCGATGGCCCAGGCCGCGCTGGCGCGCACCCAGAGGGAGTCGTCGGCCAGGAGGCGTGTGAGGGCCGTGACCACCTCCCGCTTCGGCTCGGCCACGGCGCCGAGGGCCTCGGCGGCGTTGGCTCGGAACCAGGGGTCGGGGGCCTGGAGTGCCGGCAGGAGGACAGGGGCCGAGGCGGGGCCGATCTGCTCGAGCGCCCGACGGGCGGCCTCCTGCACCCGGCGCACGTCGTCCGACATCACCACCACGAGGGCCGGGGCGGCACTCCGCGCGCCGGGCCCGATCCGGCCAAGGGCCTCGACGGCCCAGAAGCGGACGTCCTCGCTCTCGTCCCGGGTGCCGCGGACCAGCACGGGCAGCGCGGGCGCCGCGCCGGGCCCGAGGGCCGCGAGGGCGCGCATGGCCTCGCGCCGCAGCTCCGGGATGTAGTGGGTGGCCTGGCTCACCCACTCGCTCAGCGGCTTGCCGCGGGCGAAGGGTTCGCCCACGGCGCGGTTTCCCTGCGCGCGGACCGCCGCAGGCAGGCAGAGCAGGAACAGGAATCCGGCGAGGAGGACCGGACCCGGGCGGGTCGGCCTGGCGCGGATGGGAACGCCACGAGGCTGCATGGCGAGACTCTCCAGCAGAGGTGCCGCCCCATCCCTGGTGCGTGCGGGAACTGCCGGGGAATCTAGGTGCCGGGACCGGCGCCAGCCAGAGCACCGCCCCGTCCCGGCGGGCCGGGCTCGGGGCTATGTTATCTGCCGGACCCCCGACTCCCCCGCACTCCCAGGAGCTGGCCGTGCCCCGTCTCTCCCGACTCGCCGTCGTTGCCCTTGTCCTCGCCGGTGCCGCCCCCGTGGCGGCGCAGAACTACCGCGACGTCACCGACACCGAGCGGTCGGTGCGCGGCTATTTCGGCGCCAACCTGCAGGTGTCCTTCCCCCAGGGGGAGTTCGACCAGTTCGTGGGCGAGGGCGTCGGCGTGGGGCTTCACGGCACCTTCCTGCTGGGCGGCAGCGGCCACGTCGGGCTGCGGGTGGCCGGCTCGTGGATCCAGTATGGACGGTCCTCGGAGCGCATCCCCTTCCCCGGCCTCCCCGGCATCTCCGTGGACCTCACCACCAGCAACGACATCTACAGCTTTGGCGTCGGTCCCGAGTTCCAGGCCGGGTCGGGGGCGCTGCACGTGTATGGCTACGGCACCGCGGGCTTCTCCAACTTCCGGACCAGCACGCAGGCCGAGGGCTCGAGCAACACCAATCCCTTCGCGGAGAGCACCAACTTCTCCGACTGGACCTGGGCCCTGGCCGGCGGCGGCGGCGTGATGTTCCAGGTGGCCTACGGCCGCACCCCGGTGTGGATCGACGGCGGGCTCCGGTACCAGGGCCACGGCCGCACCCGCTACCTGCGTGAAGGCAGCCTCGACACCGACAACAACGGCAACGTGGTGCTCTCGCCGATCGAGAGCGAGACCAACATGCTGGTGATGCACCTCGGCGTGCAGGTGGGCTTCTAGGCGCATGACGGCCGCGGGACCGCTGGCCGCGCGGGCCACGGCCAACTTCGCAACCCATGCCGGCTGGCTGCCGGAGCGGCTCCCAGGCATGACGCTGCGCCGCACGCCGCACCTGCTGGCGGCGGACAGCGGCACCGACTGCGACACCTTCAACTGCATCCTCGCCGCGCGCCTGCCGGACCGGGGTGCGGAACCGGAGATTCAGGCCGCCATCGCCGGATTCGGCGGGCGGCCCTTCTCGTGGTGGGTGGCTCCCGGCGACACGCCGGCCCACCTGGGGGACCTGCTGGTGGCCGCCGGGCTCCGGGCCGCCGAGGCCGAACTCGCGATGAGTCGTGCCCTCCCCGCGCCGTCGCCTGAACCCGGTGACCTCCGCATCGAGCGCGTCCGCACCACCGCGGCGGTCCTGGACTACGCTGGGGTGCTGGCCGCCAACTGGTCCCCACCGGACCCACGGGTCGTCTCCCACCTCACGCGGGCGGTGACCCTGCTGGTGCACCCGGACTGCCCGCTCCACCTCCACGTCGGCTACCTTGGGTCCACCGCCGTCGCCACGGCCGAGGTGACGCTGACCGGGAGCACCGCCGGGCTGTACAACATCGCGACCCTCGCCACCTGCCGCCGTCTCGGCTATGGTACGCGGATGACCCTCGCGGCCCTCGCCGACGCGCACGCGTCAGGCGCCACGGAGGCCGTGCTGCAGGCCTCCGCCGACGGTGCCGGCCTCTACCGGCGCCTCGGCTTCACCCCGTTCGGGACCATCACGGAGTACCAACCCGCTTGAGCCCGCTTCGCTTCTTCCCCGCTTTCGCGCTCCTCGCGCTGGCACCCGCCGCCGCCGTGGGGCAGCAGCGCTGGACCACCCTGCTCGACGCGGACGGGGTGCGGGCCGACCTCGACCTGGGCCAGGTGGACCGTTCGGGGGAGTACCCGCGCGTGACGCTGCGCTGGTTTGCGGGCGGGCGGGACGGACTCTTCACCGAGGAACTGCAGGAGGTGGACTGCGCGGTGCCGCGGGTCCGGCTCCTCGAGACGCTCCGCTACCAGCGGGACCCGGATGGGGACCACCTGGTGGCCCACGCCGGCATCACCCCCGCCTGGACCCGCTACATCGAGACCACCGTCGAGGGCCGGGTCCTGGCCGCCACCTGCGAGGCCCTGAAGCCCACATGAGCGCTGCCATCCCCGACAAGGTGAACCTCGCGGCCAAGCTCGCCCTCATCACCGAGCAGTGGCGGCCCAAGGTTGTGGCGGAGCTGAACGGCCAGGAGGTGAAGCTCGTGAAGTGCCAGGGCACCTTCCCCTGGCACCATCACGAGGTGGAGGACGAGCTCTTCCTGTGCGTGGCGGGCCGGTTCCGGATCGAGTTCCGGGACCGGGTGGTGACGCTCGAGCCGGGCGAGTTCCTCGTGGTGCCGCACGGCGTCGAGCACCGCACCGCGGCGGACGAGGAGGCCGCGGTGCTCCTCTTCGAGCCGGCGGCGACGCGCAACACCGGCAACGTTTCGGACCCGGTGTTCACGGCGCCGAATGGCGTGCGGGTCTAGGGGCTCGGCGCCTTGGCGCTCTTGCGGTGAACCGCGGCGCCGGACCCACCGCTACGCCGTCCGGTACTCCCCCCACACCGCCCGCAGCGTGTCGCTGATCTCGCCGAGCGTCGCCCGCGCGCGGACGGCGGCGACGATGGGGCCCATCAGGGGGACGCTCCCGCCGGCCGCCGTCCCGACCTCGGCCAGGGTGCGGGCCACGGTGGCCGCGTCTCGCCGGGCCTTCACCTCCCGCAGCCGCGCCACCTGGCGCTGGGCCAGGGCGGAGTAGTCGGGCCGCGTGAGGGCCGGCGGCGGGGCGTCGTCGGTGAAGCGGTTGACGCCCACCACCACCTGCGCACCCGACTCCTGCGCCTGCTGGAGCCGCCAGGCGCTTTCCGCGATGGCCTCCTGGAAGAAGCCCCGGGTCACGGCCGCGGCGGCCCCGCCCAGCGCGTCCACCTCGGCGATGATGGCGCGCGCCTCCGCCTCGATCCGGTCGGTGAGTGCCTCCACGTACCAGCTGCCCGCCAGCGGGTCGATGGCCTGCTGGAGCCCGCTCTCGTAGCCCAGGATCTGCTGCGTCCGGAGCGCCAGCGTGGCCGACTCGGCCGTGGGCAGCGCCAGCGCCTCGTCGTAGCCATTGGTGTGGAGCGACTGGGTGCCGCCCAGCGTGGCCGCCAGCGCCTGCACGGTGACGCGCACCACGTTGTTGAGCGGTTGCTGCGCCTGCAGCGTGACGCCACCCGTCTGGGTGTGGAAGCGGAGGCGGCAGGTCTGGTCGTCGGCGCCGAACCGCTCGCGGGCGAGGCGCGCCCACAGCCGGCGGGCCGCGCGGAACTTGGCGACCTCCTCGAACAGGTCGTTGTGCGCCGCGAAGAAGAACGAGAGCCGCGGGCCGAAGCGATTGACGTCGAGGCCCGCGTCCACCGCACGCCGCACGTACTCACAGGCGTTGGCCAGCGTGAAGCCCACCTCCTGCGCGGCGGTGGCCCCCGCCTCGCGCATGTGGTAGCCGCTGATGGAGATGGGGTTGAAGTTCATCCCCTCGTCCGCCACGAAGCGGAAGAGGTCCACCACCAGCCGCAGCGAGGGTTCCGCCGGATAGATGTACGTGCCCCGTGCGATGTACTCCTTGAGGACATCGTTCTGCACCGTCCCCTGCAGCTGTTTCCGCGCCACCCCCTGCTCCTCCCCCACCACCACGTACATGGCCAGGAGGATCGGCGCGGTGGCGTTGATGGTCATCGAGGTCGAGACCTGGCCGAGCGGGATCTCGCGGAAGAGCGCATGGAGGTCCTCCACCGTGTCGATGGCCACCCCCACGCGCCCGACCTCGCCCTCGGCCATGGGGTGGTCGGAGTCGAAGCCCATCTGGGTGGGCAGGTCGAAGGCGGTGCTCAGGCCCGTCTGCCCGGCGGCCAGCAGGGTGCGGAAGCGGCCGTTGGTCTCCTCCGCCGTGCCGAAGCCGGCGTACTGGCGCATGGTCCACAGCCGCTCGGTGTACATCTTCGGGTACACGCCGCGCGTGAACGGGAACTCGCCCGGCCGGCCAAGGTCGGTGGCGGGGGTGCCGTGCCAGTCGTCGGGTCCGAAGGCGCGCTTGGAATCGTCAGCCATGGCCGTGCCGTGTGGGGAGGTTCGGCGGGAAGTTTACCGCGAGGGCGCGAGGAAGGGCGAGGGCCGCTGCGCCGCCGCGCGGGCAGCGCCCTCGCCCCGCCGTCCAGCGGGAGCCACGTCGGGCACCGGCTCGCTAGGCCCGGTCCTGCTGCAGGCTCCGAAGGGTGTCCGCCACGTACCCCACGTCCTCCCGGGAGCCGATGACGAGCGGCGTCCGCTGGTGCAGGTGGTCGGGCATGATGTCGAGGATGCGCCGGGTGCCGTCGGTGGCGGACCCCCCCGCCTGCTCGGCGATGAAGGCCATCGGGCTGCACTCGTAGAGGAGGCGGAGCTTGCCGTCGGGGTTCCGGCTGTCGCTCGGGTACAGGAAGATGCCGCCGGCGATGAGGTTGCGGTGGAAGTCCGCGACGAGGGACCCGATGTAGCGGCTGTTCTTGCCCTTGATCTCCTCCGGCCGGTCGCCGTGGAGGCCGCGCACGGCCCACTGCGTCCCCTTCTGCCAGCGCGCGAAGTTGCTCTCGTTCACGCTGTAGTACTTGCCCACCCTCGGCGTCACGAGCTTGGGGTGGGACAGCAGGAACTCGCCGATGGAAGGATCGAGCGTGAAGCCGGCGACGCCCTGCCCCGTGGTGTAGACCAGCATGGTGCTCGAGCCGTAGATCACGTAGCCCGCGGCCACCTGCTTGCAGCCGGCCTGGAGCACGTCGGCGAGCGCGCCGTGGCCCTCGAGGCTCACGCGCCGGTAGATGGAGAAGATGGTCCCCACCGCCCCGTTCACGTCGATGTTCGACGAGCCGTCGAGCGGGTCGTAGAGCACCACGTACTTGCCCACCGGGTAATTGTCGGGCACCGGGATGAGCATCTCGTCCTCCTCGGACGCCATGACGCAGACGCGGCCCGTGTGGTTCAGCGCGTTGGTCAGCGTGGCGTTGGCAAAGAGGTCGAGCTTCTGCTGCTCCTCCCCCTGGACGTTGGTGGCGCCGGCGCTGCCGAGGATGTTCACCAGCCCGGCGCGCCGGATGCTGGCGGCGATGATCTTCGCCGCGAGGGCGATGTCGTAGAGAAGGTTGGAGAGCTCACCGGTCGCCTCGGGGTACTTCTCCTCCTGGTCGAGGATGAAGCGCTCGATGGTCGTCACCTGGTTCGTCAGCACGGTCTGCCTCGTGGTGCCCGGCCTGCAGCGTGAAGGTGGTGTCGCGGCCGTCCGCGTCGACGCGGACGGATTGGCCGTCGGTCCGGATGGTGACCGTCCCCTCCTGGTCAGTCCTCCAGAGCCCGATGCCTCCCTGCCGAAATCGTGCCAGCACCTCCCCGTGGGGGTGCCCGTAGCGGTTGCCCGCCCCCAAGCTCATCACGGCGACGGCCGGCGCCAGCTCGGCGAGCCAGGCCGCCCCGCTCGCGCTCCGGGAACCGTGGTGGCCCACCTTGAGGACGGTCACCCGCCCCACCCGGCCCGCCAGCCGCCGTTCCACCGGCAGCCCCGCATCCCCTACGAAGAGTGCGCGGAAGTCCCCGTACTCCACCAGCAGGACCACCGAGTCCTCGTTCAAGTCCTCGGCGTCCCCGGTCCAGTGCGGCTCGGGGTGCAGGACGCGGAAACGCACCCCGTCGAGCACGAAGGCCTGTCCATCCCGGGCGGGCGTCCAGGGGATGCCATCCGCCGCCAGCAGGTCCAGCAGGCCGGTGTACAGCGAGTCCGGCACCAGGGCGGCCGGCTCGAGGACGCGGTCCACCGGTTCCCGGTCGAGGACGGACCGGAGGCCGCCGAAGTGATCCAGGTGCGCATGGGAGATCACGGCGAGCGTCAGGCGCCATGCCCGGTGCCGGGCAAGGAACGGGAGGCTCACCTGCCGCCCGGCATCCCGCCCGCCCCCGGCGGGGCCCGCGTCGATCAGGACCCAGTGCCCACCTGGCGTCCGGAGCACAGCTGCGTCGCCTTGTCCAACGTCCAGAAAATGTAACGTGAGGCCGAAACTCCTGTCACCATCGAGATTTAGGGACTCGGCAAAGAGGAGTACCCAGCTACCCAGCGCGGCCGCCAGCGCCCAGCGCCGCCCGGCCTCCACCCGGCTGGTCCCGCCCGCGGTGCCCCACCACGCCACGAGCAGGATCAGGGCCCACGGCAGCGCGGACTTGGCCTCGGGCGCCTGGATCACCGTCAGGGCATCCCAGCTCCCGCCCCACCAGGCCAGCTGGTCCAGGAGGCCGAGGAGCGCCCCGCTCGCGGCCGCCAGCGGGGCGGCAAGCGGGGGCAGGACCGCGGCCGCCAGCAGGCTCAGCACTACGCCGGGCACCGCGATCGCGGCGAGCGGGATGGCCACGAAGTTGAGCGCGAGTCCCGCGAGCGACACCATCCCGAAGAGCGCGGCGGCCACCGGGGCCGTGGCCAGGGTGGCGCCGACGGACCCCGCGAGCGTCCGCCAGAACCAGCCGGTCCCGAGGGCGCGGTCACTCCAGCGCGTGGCGACGAGGGCACCGAGAAGCGCCAGCGCGGAGAGCCAGGCCCCGGCGTCCAGGACGGCCCACGGGTCGGCGAGCAGCACCACGAGGCAGGTGGTTCCGAGCAACGCGAGCGGGGCGGGATGGCGCTGTCGCCAGTGCGAGATGGCCGCGAGGGAGGCGAGGAGCGCCGCGCGCGCCGCAGGCGGGGGCCAGCCGAGGAAGGCCACGTAGAGGACGGCCACGACCGCCCCCGCCAGTTCCGCGCGGACAGGCGGCAACCCCGCCAGCCGCCCCAGCAGGACGATCCAGGCGACGATCACCCCGACGTGGAAGCCGGAGAGCGAGAGGATGTGCACCAGGCCCGCCCGGGCGTAGCGATCGCGCAACTCGGGCGCCATGGCGCCGCGGCGGTTGACGATGAGCGCCTCGACGGTGCCCGTCCGCTCGCCGTACAGCCGCCGGGTGGCGTGGGCCAGCCAGTTGCGGAGCCGCTCGGCCACCGTCGGCCGAAACGCGTGGCGGGCGAAGCGCCGCGCCACCCACGTGCCCTCGGGCCGACCTGATCGGCCCGTCCGCGGGAGCCAGCGCCCCTCGGACACGACCTCCGCACCCGCACCCATCCGCTCCGCGGGCGGCCAGCGCGTGTCCACCATCCCGCGACACCCCGCCCCCACCACCTCCGCCCTGGCCGCGCCCGCCCCCGGCTCCACCGGGTCCACCAGCCGGAGCACCAGGCGGCCCTCGCCGGGATGAAGGGCCGCCGCACAACTCCGCGCCGTTTCTGACCACGCCGCCACGGCCAGCACCCGGCCGAGGGCGAACGCCGCGACGAAGAGCAGCAACGGCCGCCGCCAGCCTGCGGCGCCGACGAGCAGGAGGGCCGCCCCCACCGCACCCGGTCCCAGAAAACGCACGAGGCCGGTCGCGAGACCGGCCCCGAAGGCAAGGAGCAACAGCAGCGGGTTCATCCTCGCCCCCGCCCCGGGCGGCGCCCCGCACTCAGGCCTTCCGGCCGCACCTCGGCGCCAGGGCGACTTTCCGGATCCCCTCCATGACGGCCACGTCGATGGCGGCGCGGTTCTGGTCCTTCTCCAGGTTGATGTCGCTCACCACCCGGCCCTCGAGGCCCACCACGTAGCGGGGCGGCAGGCGATTGAGCGCGTACACCAGCACGTCGGCGTGGCAGGTGTCGCACCCGCAGAAGCTGGTGAACGAGCCGACCACGTGCCGATAGCTCTCCTCGGCGTGGTCCTCGACGAGGTTCCGCAACGCTGGCTTGCTCATGCGAGCACCGTGAGCGCGGGGCGCGCGATCCGCCCGGTGAAGGTGGAGCCGGTGGTGCCGGTGAGTTCCACCTCATGGTACTCGCCGATCGCCTCGGGCGGGAGGTCCACCAGGACCAGGTGGTTGGTCCGGGTGCGGCCCAGCAGGAGGTCGCCGCGCTTGGCGGGACGCTCCACCAGCACCTCGTGCCGGCTGCCGACCCGGGCCATGTTGCGCACCTTGGCCTGGCGCCGCACCACCTCGATGAGCCGCTCCAGCCGCTCCGCCGACTCGTCCTCGGGGACGTGGTCCTTGAGCCGGACCGCCGGCGTGCCGTCCCGCACCGAGTAGCGGAAGGTGTAGGCGTCGTCGAAGCCGGCCGCCTCCACCAGCGAAAGCGTCTCCTGGAACTGCGCCTCGGTCTCGCCGGGGAAGCCGACGATGATGTCCGTGGAGAACGTGATGGCCGGCATGGCGCGGCGGAGCCGCGCCACCACCTCGAGGTACTCTTCCCGCGTGTAGCGCCGCAGCATCCGCTTGAGCACGGCGTTGGAGCCGCTCTGCACCGGCAGGTGCACGTGCTCACAGACAGCCGGGGTCGTGGCCATGGCCTCGATGACCCGGTCGGTGAAGTCGGTGGGATACGGGCTGGTGAAGCGGACACGGCGGATGCCGTCCACCGCGCCGACGGCGCGGAGGAGGTCGGCAAAGTCGTGGGTACCGTCGTGGTAGCTGTTGACCGTCTGCCCAAGGAGCGTCACCTCGGAGGTGCCCTGGCCGGCGAGCTGCCGGACCTCGCGGACCACCTCCTCCAGTGTACGGCTCCGCTCCGGCCCGCGCGTATACGGGACGATGCAGAAGGTGCACTTATAATCGCAGCCCCGCTGCACCGTCACGAAGGCGGTGGCGGCCGTCTGGCGCACCGGGGGGACGTCCTCGTAGTGCTCCCAGGACCGGAATTCGGTGTCGCTCACCCGGCTGCCCTGGGCGGCCTGCGCCACCAGGGTGGCGAGGTTACGGTAGGCGTCGGGACCGGCCACCAGGTCCACCCGGGGCACCTCCGCCAGCAGCTTGGGGCCCAGGCGCTGCGCCATGCAGCCCACCACGCCGAGCACACTGCCCCGGCGCTTGTGCTGCTGCAGCTCCCCGAGGCGGCCGATCACCCGCTGCTCCGCGTTGTCGCGCACGGCGCAGGTGTTGACCAGCATCAGGTCGGCACCGGCCGGCGTGTCCACCTGCACATACCCGTCCCGCCCGAGCGCGCCGAGCATGAGCTCGGTGTCGGCCACGTTCATCTGGCAGCCGTAGGTCTCGATGTAGACGGTGCGGGTCATGGCGGGGGTCAGCGGCTTCCGTAGGGCCGGACCGAGAGGCCGAGCACCAGGGAGAAGGCGCGCTCCTTGTAGGCGCCCGCGGCGCTCCGGAATGCCTGTTCCAGCGAGACATCGAACCCCGCCCGCTCCTGGGCGAAGCGGAGGCCGGTGCCCAGCGAGAGCGTGACCTCGTGCGGCTGGTCGCCCGCGTCGAGGGGGAACGGGAGCTGGGCGTAGCGCACGCCGAACCGGAGCGGCAGGCTGGTGGACCGGCGGGTGTTCCGCACCCACTCGCCGCCGAAGGACAGGTCGAGGGTGTTGTCCGCGCCGGCGCCGCCCTGCGCCTGGAAGTCGCTGTTGGCCCCGGACCAGGTGCGGTACACGCCGGCGCCCGCCAGTGTCAGGCGACGGTGAGGGCGGAACTGCACCCCCGCGCCGAGGGTGTAGGGCAGGTCGATGGAGGTGACACCGGTCGAGTCGCGGTCCACGTCCACGTTGCCGTCGCTCCTGGCGTAGAACGACACCCGCAGGTTGTTGCGCAGCTCGTGGATCAGGCCCAGGGACAGGCCGAAGCCCTGGTAGGAGAGCTCCGCCGACTGCCGGACGGAGATGAAGCTGGTGTCGGCAAAGCTCCGCCGCGCCTCCATGCGGCTCGAGCCGGTGATCCAGTAGGCCGCGGCCCCCACCAGCGTCCGCTTGCCGAGCACCATGCCGGCGCCGAAGCGGATCTCGTTGATGCCGCCGAGCGAGGTGAGGGTGTCGTTCACGCCCACGGGGACGCCGCGGACGAGGATGGTGTCCGTGGAGGAGAGCCGGAAGTCGCGGTCGGCGTAGCTGCCGAAGGCCACGCCGAGCCCCACGCGCGTCCCCGGCACCGGCCCGCCCACCGACATCAGCGGGAAGCGGGACTCGCGCAGGCTCGCGTCGCCGGCCGGGCTTTCCCAGTGCCGCCAGGTCGGGGCCATCACGAAGTTGCCGGTGAGCGCCCGCATCTGGCCCAGGGCGGCCGGGTTGCCGTCACTCTCCGCGTCGAAGGGCGCAAAGCTCCCGCCGGTGGCGCGGGCCGCCGGGGTGAGGGGCCGCCCGGGGTGACCCAGGCCGCGCACCCCGAAGATCGAGGACTGCGCCACGAGCAGGCCGGGCATCGCGGCCACGAGGAGCGCGGCGAAGGCCCCGCGCACGAGTCTGTGGGCCGCCACTTAGGGATCCTCGAACGGGAAGGGTCGGGCAAAGGTGACGCGGAGCCGGGGCTGGAAGCCGGGGGTCCGGGTGGAGCCGAACGTGGGGCGGGTAAAAGTGCTCGCCTCGGGCGACAGGATCAGGAGGAGCGCCGGCGGCAACGAGTTGCTGCCCTGCCAGGTGCTCGCGGCCGCCCGCACCTCGATCCGCACGGTGTCGGTCTGCCCGGTGAGCACCGTGTCGATGCCGGCGAAAGCCGAGCTGGTGACCGCCGGGGACTTGGCCCCGAAGTCGGCCAGGACCGGCCGGGCCACGATGAACGCCGTGTCGCCGGGGATGCCCACGACGGGAGTCGCGGGGAGGAGTTCGAGCGAGACGCGGATGAGTTGCGCCGAGTCCCGCAGGTAGCTGGGCCAATCGAAGCGCAGCAGGCTCCGGGCGCTCGGCACGCCGCCCACCGTGAGGAGGTCGGGGTCCAGCACCTCGGTCGCCTGGCTGCGGAAGGCGGCAAACTGGGCGGAGCGGATGAGGGTGCGCTGCACCGTGCTGTCCTGGTACGGCAGCCGGACGTAGGTGATGAACGTCGGCGCCACCGTCGAGGAGGCCACGTTGCCGATCCGCACCCCGGTCCCCTGCGCGGCCCGGAGGCCGATCCCGAGGGACAGGATGCCGGTGTCGGCCGGGGCGATGGCCACCCGGGCCAGGGCCGCGCCCGTGAGCACCCGGCGATAGCGGCCCACCGTGTCGAGCACGAAGCTGTCCACCGTGTTGGCCACGGTGAAGGCCGTGTCGAGGTCGGTGAAGGTCACCGAGCTGTCGGTGAGCGCGGGCATGCGGTACAGCACCAGCCGCGCGCTGGGCACCGAGGTGTCGCGGTAGAGCAGTGCCACCTCGAAGGCCACCGAATCGATGGTGTACGGCTTCAGGGTGTCCTGGATCTCGAGCGAGTCCGGGCGCTTGGTGAAGCGCAGGACCGCGCGGTCCTCACTCAGCGGGAACTGGTACGACACCCGGAGTCCCGATCCCGAGCCGGCCCGGACGTAGCCGGCGAAGCTGGTATCCCCCGAGGGCACCGGCGTGAGCACGGTGTCCACGAGGTCGAAGCCGCCGGGGCAGAGCGCGGGGCAGTCGGCCGGGGCGGCCAGCTTCTCCTGGCAGGCGCCGGTCCCGAGGACCAGGGCCAGCAGGGTTCCTGCACGAAGGCGACGCGTCAGATCCCACCTCATCACAAGCGAAAGCCCCCCGGAAGGAGCTCGTGGAGCGTCCACTGGCGGCGGCCGGACGGGCCCACCCCCACGACGCGAAGGTCCGGCGCAAACTCGAACAGCACCTGCCGGCAGGCCCCGCACGGGGTCACCGGCGGGTCGGCCTCGGCCACGATCACGATCCGCGTGAAGCGCCGCGCCCCCGCACTCACCGCCTGGGCCACGGCGCTGCGCTCCGCGCACAGCGTCAGGCCGTAGGAGGCGTTCTCCACGTTGCAGCCGGTGAAGACGCGGCCATCCTCCGCCTCCAGCGCCGCGCCCACCCGGAAGCGCGAGTACGGCGCATGGGCCCGCTCCCGCACCGCCCACGCCGCGGCCTCCAGCGGATCGTCAGCCACGCCACACCTCGTCGAGGAACGAGCGCCCCGCCGCGAGCGGCGGCACGCCGAAGAACTCGGCCAGCGTCTGCCCGACGTCGGCGAAGGTGGCGAGGGAGCCGAGCGGGACCGGCTGCACCTGGGGGCCCAGGGCCAGCACCGGCACCCGCTCCCGCGAATGGTCGGTGGAGGGGGTGGTCGGGTCGTTCCCGTGGTCGGCCGTAATAATAACCAGATCCCCCTCCCGGACCGGAGCGAGGAGGGCCGGCAGCGCGGCATCGAGTGCCTGGAGCCCCTGGACGTAGCCCGGGACGTCGTTGCGATGGCCCCAGGTCTGGTCGAACTCGATCACGTTGGCGAAGATGAGCCCGTCGGGCACGGTCCGGAGGGCCTCGCCGATCGCCGCGTAGGCCTCGGGGTTGCCGGCGGGGTGCGTGCTGGTGATGCCCCGGTGGGCAAAAAGGTCGTCCACCTTGCCGATGCCGAGCCGCGGGATCCCGGCCGCCGCCAGCCGGTCCAGCAGCGTCTCGGCCGGGGGGGCAAGGCTGAAATCCCGGCGGCGCGGGGTGCGCGCCCAGTGCCCGGCCTCCCCCGTGAACGGCCGCGCGATGACCCGCGCGGTGGCATCAGCGCCCACCAGCAGCTCGCGCATCACCTCGCAGGCCCGGTAGAGCTCCGCGAGCGGCACGCGGGCCTCGTGCGCGGCGATCTGGCAGACGCTGTCGGCGGAGGTGTAGAGGATCCAGTCGCCGGTGGCGAGATGGGCCGGGGCCAATTCGTCCAGGATCGCGGTGCCGGAGGCTGGGCGATTGCCGAGGATGCCCCGGCCGGTGCGGCGCACCAGCTCGTCCGTCAGGCGCGCGTCGAAGCCCGCGGGCCAGGTCCGGAACGGCGTGTCGAGGACAAGCCCACAGAGCTCCCAGTGCCCGGTGATGCTGTCCTTCCCCGCCCCCTGCGGCAGCGCCACGCCGTGGGCCGCCTCCGGCCGCTCCACGCGCGCCACCCCGGCGAGGTCGCCGCACCAGCCCAGGCCCAGCCGCTCGAGCGCGGGCAGCGATAGCCCGCCGACGGCGCGCGCCACGTTGCCGAGGGTGTCGCTGCCCGTGTCCCCGTAGGCGTCGGTGTCGGGCGCGGGCCCGATGCCGACCCCGTCGAGGACAATCAGCGCGGCCCGCCGGCCCAGGCGGCTCACCCGCCCTGCCCCGCCTTCTCGGAGGTCACGAAGCGGAACCTGAGGGCGGTGAGTGCCTGCGTCAGCAGGTTCTGCTCGTCGGCATCGAGATGGCCCGCGGTCTTCTGCTCCAGCATGCCGAGGGTGTCGATGAGGGTCCGGGCCACGTCGCGCGGGTTGGGATTGCCGGGGGCGCCGGGCGGGAGCTGGCCGTTCAGGGCCTGGTCGGCCTGGTAGGCGAGGCCGGTGACGAGGGTGGCGAAATGCGGGTTCATGCGTGATAGCGCCGCGGGATCCGCGGCCCCATGCTGGTGAGGAGTTCGTAGCTGATGGTCCCGGCGCGTTTCGCCTGGTCATCGAGGGAGACGATACCGCCGAAGAGCGTCGCCACGTCGCCGGGCTCCACGGGCACGTCCGGGGCCACCATCACGAAGTCCATCGTGACGCGGCCCACGATGGGCGCGAGCCGGCCGTGCAGCTCCACCGCGCCAACGTTGCTGAGCGCCCGGTGGAGCCCGTCCGCGTAGCCGATCCCGAGGGTGGCCACGCGGGTGTCACGCGGGGCGGTCCAGGTGCCGCCATAGCTCATGGTCTCGCCGGTCCGCACGATCCGGGTGGCGACGACGCGCGCCCGCAGTCGCACCACCGGCTCGGGCCGGGGACCCGCGGCGTCACCGCCGTACAGGAAGATGCCGGGACGCACCAGATCCGCCGCGTAGTGCTTTCCCTGCAGCGCCGCCGCGCTGTTGGCAGCATGCACCACGGGCGGCCGGACCGGGAGCGCCTCGAGCACCTGCTGGAACCGCCGCCATTGCCGGTGCACCGAGGCGGGGTCGCTGTCGGCGGAGGCGAAGTGGGTGAAGCAGCCCTCGAAGCCCGGCGCGGTCGCGAGCAGGTCTCGCCAGGCGGGCGTGTCACTCCAGCGGAAGCCCGTCCGGCTCATGCCGCTGTCGATGTCCAGGTGGAAGGGCTCGGGACCCTGCGCCAGCCAGGCCATGAGCGACTCCACGTCGCCGATGGTGGGCCGGAGTGCGTGCGCGAGATAGCGGGGGATCAGCGCCGGATGGAGCGGCTGGAACACCAGGAGGGGCCGGCCAATGCCGGCGGCGCGGAGTTCCGCCCCTTCCTCCACCGTGGCCACGCCGAACCCCCAGGGATCCAGCGCGTCGAGCGCACGGGCCACCTGGATGGCCCCGACACCGTACCCGTTGGCCTTGACCATGGGGAGGAGCCGGGCCCCGGACACGGCGGCCACGGTGCGGGCGTTGGCGCGGAGGGCACCGAGGTCGATGTCGGCCCAGGCCCGCTCCGGTTCGGGCGAGATTGACGGCATACTCACGCGGCGGATATGATACCGGCCACGGAGGATAAATGCAAGAAAGATCAGCGCTTGGACGCGCTATCCACATGGTCCGGGACCTGCGCCGGCGGTGCCCCTGGGACCGCGTCCAGACCCGCGAGACGATCCGCCCCTACCTCATCGAGGAGGTCTTCGAGCTGGACCACGCCATCGCCGAGGGCGACGCCGCCGCGGTTCGCGAGGAGGTGGCGGACCTGCTGCTGCACCTGGCCTGGCAGCTGGTGCTGGGCGAGGAACGGGGTGAGTTCACGCCCGACGAGGTGGCCCACGACCTCGAGACCAAGATGAAGCGGCGCCATCCGCATCTCTTCGACCTCGGTCCGGCGGAGCGCTGGGAAAACCTCAAGCGGAAGGAACGCCAGCGCGGCGTGCTCGACGGCCTGCCCCCCGCCCTCCCGGCGCTGCACCTCGCCTACCGGCTGCAGGAGCGGGCGGCGGGCGTGGGTTCGACTGGCCCGACACCGCGGGCCCGGTCGCCAAGGTGCGCGAGGAACTGGCGGAGGTGGAGGCGGAGCTCCACGCCCCGCCCCGCCCGCGGCAGCGTCAGGCGAGCCAACCGGCGAGCCCGTTCACCCCCATCCCCCGGATGAGCTCATCGACGAGATCGGCGACCTCCTCTTCGCCGTCGTCAACCTTGCCCGGAAGGCGCGGGTCCAGCCGGCCACGGCACTCGACCGCGCCAACGCCAAGTTCCGCCGCCGCTTCGAGGCCATCGAGGCGCTGGCGGCCGAGCGCGGCATCGACGTCCCCACGGCCGGATTGGACGCCCTCGACCGCCTCTGGGATGAGGCCAAGGCCCGCGAAACGACGTAGGGGCCGGATCTCCCCGGCCCCCACGAATCACCCCCAGGACCGCCCCGCCATCCTCAGGGATAGAGCCGGTGTATCTGCCGGGGGAAGGCAATCGTCTCCCGGATGTGGGGCAGGCCGCAGATCCAGGCCACCGTGCGTTCCACTCCGAGACCAAAGCCCGAGTGCACGAAGGTGCCATACCGACGCAGGTCGAGGTACCAGTCGTACGCCTTGGGGTCGAGCCCCTGCTCGTGGATGCGGGCCAGCAGCCGGTCGTAGTCGTCCTCGCGCTGCGACCCGCCGATGATCTCGCCGTAGCCCTCGGGGGCGAGGCAGTCGTTGTTGAGCACGGTGCGCGGGTCGTCCGGGTTCTCCTTCATGTAGAACGCCTTGACGCCCTTCGGATAGTTGAAGACGAAGACCGGCCGGTCGTACTGCTGGGCCAGCAGGGTCTCGTCGTCGCCGCCGAGATCCTTGCCCCACTCCATGTCGGAGCCGAGCGTGTTGAGGCGGGCCACGGCGTCGGTGTAGGAGATCCGGTGGAAGGGCGCCTGCACCCGCTCGAGGGGCGTGGTGTCGCGCTCCAGTTCCTTGAGCTCTTCCTTCCGCGCCTCGATGGTGCGGCCCACGATGTAGCTGACGAAGTCTTCCTGCAGCCGCATGTTGGCGGCTGAGTCGTTGAAGGCCACCTCGGGCTCCACCATCCAGAACTCCGTCAGGTGGCGGCGCGTCTTGGACTTCTCGGCCCGGAAGGTGGGGCCAAAGCAGTACACCTTGCCGAGCGCCGCCGCGGCGGCTTCCACGTAGAGCTGGCCGGTCTGGGCCAGGTAGGCCTTGCCGAGGTCGAAGTAGTCGGTGGCGAAGAGCTCGCCCGCCTGCTCGCCGATGGAGCCGGTGAGGATCGGGGTGTCCACCAGGGTGAAGCCGCGCTCGTAGAAGAAGTCCCGGATGGCCTTGATCACTTCATTGCGCACCTTGGCAATGGCCACCTGCCGGCGGCTGCGCAGCCACAGGTGGCGATGCTCGAACAGGAACTGGGTGCTATGCTCCTTGGGCTGGATCGGGAACTCGGTGGAGGCACCGATGACCACCAGGTCGGTCACGTGCATCTCGTACCCCCCGGGCGCCCGCGCCTCGGCGCGGACGGTGCCGGTGGCGGCCAGGCTCGTCTCCTGCGTGAGCCCGGCGATGCGGCCCCAGACCTCCTCGGGGACGTCGCGCTTGCTGATGACGAGCTGGAGGAGCCCGGTGCCGTCGCGGAGCACCACGAAGGCGAGCTTGCCGCTCGACCGGGACGTGGACACCCAGCCCTGGACCGTGACGACGGTGTCGGTGTGCTGGCCGAGGGCTTCGATGCGGACGGTGGTCATGGTCGGAGGTGGCCCGTGAGCGGAAGGCAATTCGGGGCGTGGAGTCTAGCCGTCGCCCTGATGGGCGTCAACGCGGCGTGCGGGGGGTACCGCCCACCCATCGAGGGGCCGGTGGGCGGGGTGGCCCGGCCGGAGCCGATCGCCGGGACCCCGCTCACCCGGCAGTGGACGTCCCGCATCGCCCGGGGGCCGAGTGGGCCCGTGGCCCTGGACTCGGCGCGGCTCTACGTTGGCGCCGGGGACCGCCAGGTGCTCGCCGTGGAGCTGCGCAACGGCGTCACCCGCTGGTCGGTGCGGCTGGCCGGGCCGGTGGTGGGCGGCGTGGTGCTGTCCGGCCGGCGGGTCTACGCCGCGAGCGACCGCCCGGGGGGAAAGGTCTACGCCTGGGACGCCGAGAACGGCAACCAGGCCTGGGCCACCCGCACCGGCTACGTGGACGTGCCGCTCACCGTCACGGGCGGCCGCGTCTTTGCCCTCACCCGGCGCGGGCTCCTGATGGCACTCGATGCCAAGACCGGCGACAAGCTCTGGCAGCGCCCGGTGCGGAGCGCGCGCATCGCCCTGGAGCCGCTGCCGGGTGAGCGGCTCCTCATCACCGGATACGACAGCCTGCAGGTGGTGGCGCAGCGCGACGGGCGCACCCTCACGCGGCATCGCGCGCCGGGGGCGATGCTCTCCCCGTGGGTTCGCCACGCCGGCACCCTGCTGACCACCACGGGCGACTCCCTGGTGGTGGCGCTCGACGACTCCACCCTGGCCGAGCGCTGGCGGGTGCGGCTCGACGCGCCGCTCACCGCCCCGCCGACCCTCCGGGGGGACACCATCTACGCCGTGACCCGCGTGGGCACCCTCTACCGGGTGCTCCCGGGCAGCCGCGCCGAGGCGACGCTGCTCTCGGCGGCGGAATGGCCCGCCACCGGGGCACCGGTAGCGCTCGGGGATTGGGTGCTGGTGGGCAGCTCCGACGGCGCGCTCCGCGCCTTCACCGGCGCCGGGCAGGAGGCCTGGCGCATCCCCCTTGGCCGCCCGTTCGAGCTTCCCCCGATCCCCCTGCCCGGCGGCGACTTCCTCGCCCTCGGCGGCCGGGGCGACCTCACCCGGATCACGCCGTGACGCCGTTCGCCCGTCCCTGCTCTTGTTGCATCGCGGCCGTGCTGGTGGCGCTGCTCACGCTGGCCGGACCGCTCGCGGCGCAGGACTCGCTGCTCGCGGTGCGGCGGGGCTCGCCGTTCCTGGTGAAGTACGGCAAGTGGGTGACGCTGGCCGCCGCGATCGGGATGGGGCTCCAGGCGCAGTCGGCGCACGAGGAGGCCGACCGGGCCTACCGGCGGCTGGAGCGGTATTGCCTGGACGACGACACCCGCTGCGACCTCGGCCCGAACGGCAAGTACCTCGATCCGGTGACCGAGGGCCATTACCGGGCGGCCACCCGCTCCGACCGGCGCGCCCGTCACTGGCTCGTCGGCGGCGAGGTGTCGCTGCTGGCGACTGCCGGGATGTTCGTGTGGGAGCTGGCGCGGCCACGGCAACGGCCCGACAACATCCCCTTCGAGCCCGAGATGCGGTGGGACGGGCGGCGCGCCCGCTTCGGCGTGTCCGTCAACTTCTAGGAAGCCGGACCTCAGCCCGTCCGGAAGAGCTCCACGGCCCGCGGGTAGCGCCCGAGCGCCCGCTCCTTGAGCGGGAGGTGGCGGGGCCGCACCAGCATGGGATCCTCGGCGAGGAGCGCGGCGGCCACGGTGCGGGCCTGCTCCAGGATGGCGGTGTCGTCGGGCAGGCGCGCGAGGCGGAGCTCGAAGTCGCCCGCCTGCCGCTCGCCGATCAGGTCGCCCATCTTGCGCTCCTCGAGGTCCAGCTCCGCGATCTTGAAGCCATCCTCGGTGGCCGCAAAGGCCTTGAGCCGGGCCGGCACCGGGTCCCCGCCATCAGCACGCAGAAGCTCTCCCCCGCCCCGCGCCCGATGCGGCCGCGCAGCTGGTGCAGCTGCGCCAGCCCGAAGCGCTCCGGGTGCTCGATCATCATCACCGTGGCGTTCGGCACGTCGATGCCCACCTCGATGACGGTGGTGGCCACGAGGACGTGGACCTGCCCCGCGCGGAACTGGCGCATGCGCTCGTCACGTTCCGCCGGCTTCAGCCGGCCGTGCACCAGGCCCACCGTGAGGTCGGGCCAGCGGGCCTGCAGCTGGTCGGCCATGGTGGTGGCGGCGCGGAGGTCGGCGCGCTCCGATTCCTCGATGACGGGGAGCACCACGTAGGCCTGCCGGCCGGCGGCGCACTGCTCGTGCACGAAGTCGAGGGCGCGCTCGCGCTGTTTCGCGCTGCGGACGCCCGTGGCGATCTTGCCGCGGCCCGGCGGCCGGGTCTTGAGCGCGGAGACGTCGAGGTCGCCGAAGCGGGTGAGCGCCAGCGAGCGCGGGATGGGGGTGGCGGTGAGGAGCAGCACGTCCGGGGCACTGCCCTTGCCGATGAGCTGGGCCCGCTGCTCCACGCCAAAGCGGTGCTGCTCATCGATGACCACCAGGCCGAGCCGCTGGAACGAGACACTCTCCTCCAGCAGCGCATGCGTCCCGACCACGAGGCGCGCCTCCCCGCTCGAGAGCTTCCTCCGGGTGGCCGCCTTCTCCGCCGTGGTGAAGCGGCCCACCAGCAGGACCGGCTTCAGGTCCAGCGGCTCGAGCAGCCGCGAGAGGGTGGCGAAGTGCTGCTCCGCCAGCAGCTCCGTGGGGGCCATGAGCGCGGCCTGGTGGTCGTTCTCCAGCGCCAGCAGCATGGCAAAGAGGGCCACGACGGTCTTGCCCGTGCCCACGTCGCCCATGAGCAGGCGATGCATGCGCTCGGGCGCGGTCATGTCGGCGGTGATCTCGCGCAGGGCACGCTTCTGGTCCGCCGTGAGCGGCCACGGGAGCGACTCCGCGAGGCGGGTGGTATGGGTATGGTGGAGCCTGAAGGGTGTGCCGCTCCGCCGCCGCTTGGCCAGGAGACGGGCGCGGGTGAGCATGAGCTGCAGGTCGAGCAACTCGTCGAACGCCAGCCGCCGTCGCCCCAGCTCGGCCTCGCCGATGCTCGCCGGCTGGTGCACCGCCCGGAGCGATTCCACGAGCGGCGGCAGCTCCAGCCGCTGGCGGAGGTCCTCGGGCAGCGGGTCGCGCATCGCCGAGACCATCGAATCGAGGTGCCGGTCGATGAGGCCGCGGATCACCTTGTGGGAGAGTCCCTCGGTGGCCCGGTACACGGGGAGCACCCGGCCGCCGAGCGGCCCCTCGCCCTCCCCGCCGGCGTCGGCCAGGATGATGTGCTCGCGCGGGCTGAGCTGCCGGCCGTGATAGAAGCGCACCGGACCCACCACCAGCAGCGTCTGCCCCACCTCGATGGTCCGGTCCAGGAAGGGCTGGCCCGGCCAGGCGCACTCGAGCATGCCGCTCTCGTCCCGGAGCACCGCCGTGAAGATCCGGAGCCCGCTCCGTGTCGGCATGAGCCGCTTGGCCACCACGCGCCCGATGCACGCCACCTCCTGCCCCACCTCGGCCCGGGCGAACGGGGTGACGCTCGACGCGTCGAGGTACCGGAAGGGGATGTGCCAGAGGAGGTCCTGCGCCGTGCGCACGCCGAGCCGGAGGAACGCCTCGGCGCGGCGTTCCCCGATGCCCTTGAGGAACTTGACGGGCGTGTCGGGGCGGATGGGCGGCATGCCGGGAAGCTAGCGGCGCACGTGGCGGGAGGTGAACCCGACCGCCCGGGGCTCGGCTACTCCAGCAGCCGCTCGGCGAAGGCCTGCGGGTCGAACGGCTCCAGCGCCTCGACCTTCTCGCCGAGGCCGATGAAGCGGATGGGCAGCCCGAGCTCCTTGCGGAGCGCCACCACGGCGCCCCCCCGGGCGCTGCCGTCGAGCTTGGTGACGATGATGCCCGTCGGCTCCACGGCCTGCTTGAAGAGGCGGCCCTGCTGCACCGCGTTCTGGCCGACGGTGCCGTCGAGCACCAGCAGCACCTCGTGCGGCGCCCCCGGCCGCTTCCGGGCCACCACGCGCACCACCTTCTTGAGCTCGTCCATGAGCCCTTCCTGCGTGTGCAGGCGGCCGGCCGTGTCGATGAGCACGGTGTCGGCGCCGCGATTCAGGGCGGCTTCCACGGCGTCGAACGCCACCGCCGCCGGGTCGCCGCCCGGGGCGCCGGCCACGCACGGGAGCTTGAGCCGCTCGGCCCAGGTCTGGAGCTGCTGGATGGCGCCGGCGCGGTAGGTGTCGGCGGCGGCGAGGAGGAGGCTGCGCTTCTCGCGCTGCAGCAGGTGAGCCACCTTGGCCACGCTGGTGGTCTTGCCGACGCCGTTCACGCCCACGAAGACCATTACCGTGGGCCCGTCGGTGGTGCGGGCCAGCGGGGGCGGCGCCGCGCCGAGCATCTCGACGATCTTGGCGGCGACGGCGCGCTTGAGGTCGTCTTCTGTCTTGAGGCGGCCCCGGCGCACCTCGTCCTCCACCGCCTGCACCAGCTCGACGGTGGCCTGCACGCCGAAGTCGGCCTCGATGAGGGTGCGCTCGAGGGCCTCCAGGTCGGCCGCGTTCATGCCGCGGACCAGCGCGCCCACGTCGGTCAGGGCGATGCGCTTGACCCGCTGCCAGAGCGAGAGCTTCGGGGCGTCCCCGATTCGTCCGGATGTCATGGGGGGCAAATGTAGGCGAAGCCGGTGGCCAAGGGCACCGGGGGCGGGAATGGCGCTCCGGCGGTGCTACCGCAGGCCCAGCCCGCGCCGCGCCACCCACTCCCCGCCGAGGGCCAGGATGGCCAGCAGGAAGAGGCCGATCCAGCTGCGGCTGCTGGTCACGTCGGCCGTGGTCACCGCGGGCGTGGCGCGTGCCGTGAGACTGACGGGCCGGGGCAGCCACTCCTCCGACCACCGGTCCACCACGATGGTGCCGGCCCCGCCGCCCTCGAGCTGGTACCGGTAGCGCCCCGGCGGGAGCCGGAGCTCGGCGTGAGCGTCGCCGCCGAAGCGGAGGGAATCCCGGCGCTCGGCGTCGCCGGTGATGGTGATGGCCAGCGCCGCGGGTCGACCCGAGGCGGCCCATACGAAGATGACCGGCCGCCCGTTGGGCACCACCGGCCGGACGGGACGCGCCTTGCCTCCGACGCTGTCGGCGCCGCCGAGCAGCCAGGTGAGTGAGGCGGCCACGAGGCTCCGGTACGCCTGCTCCGGACTGCCGCCCAGGAAGGCCCACCGCCACAACCCCTCACCCGCGACGAAGAGGTGACGACGGTCCCCCTCCGTCCCCCCGATGATCACCGGCCGCTCGGCCCCGCGGCGGCCCAGCCGGGCCGTCAGGCCCACCCACTCGCCCTCGGCGGGTTCCACGGTGGCCAGCTCGATCAGCGGCGGGAAGGAATCCACGGGCAGGCCCACGAACGCGCCCGCCAGCGGGGACGCCGCCGGTTCGGCCGCGTACCACTCGCCCACCAGCGGGCCCTGCCCCCCCTCCCCGCTGGGCCACTCGAGGCGGCCGCGCGCCCCGGATTGCCGCACAAAAGACGGCATGGCTCCCTTCTGCACCAGCACGTCGGCGCGGCGGGCGGCGCGCGCCACCTCGTCCTCGGGGATGGGGGCCAGGTCGTCCATGGAGCGCCAGCCGCCCTGGTCCAGGCGCACGTAGCCGCGCACCGGCAGCGAGGCCACCTCGCGCAGGGTACGGTAGAGGAACCGCGCGTCCCAGTCGCCGGGACTCGCAAGCAGGGTGATCCCGGGCGCGGGCGCCACGTGCACCAGCCAGAGGCGCGCGTCGTCGCGCGGCTCGGCATCGCCCGCGCGGGCCAGGGCCACGGTGAGCAGCGCCTCCTCGGGGAGGCCGGCACTCGGCACGCGGAAGCGCACCAGCGCGGCCCCGTCGGCGCCGAGGCGCAGGGCCTGGCGCGCCAGCAGCCGTTGGTCCAGCCGTACCTCGACCCGTGCCGAGTCGGCCACCGGCCCATACGCGCGCACTTCCGCGGCGAGGGGAATGGTGTCGCCCGCGGTCACCCGGTCGGGCGCCTCCAGGCGGGTGATGGCGAGGTCCGGGCCGGAGGCGCGCGGGAAGAGCCGCACCCCGGCCCGGGCGAGGAGTTCCGGAGTCACGTCGGCCGGGTCATCCACTTCGCCATCACTCACCACGATGACGGGGCGGTCTGAGGCGGCCGCGGCGCGGAGGGCGGGTGCCAGCGCGGAGCGGCCCAGCACGGGGAGGGAGTCGGTTGGGCCGATCACGTCGCCGAAGAGGCGGACCTCACCCCAGGCACGCGCCGAGTCCCGCGCCTCCGCCCAGCGCCCGCCGGCCGCGATCATGCTGAGGCTGCCATCGAGCAGCACCAGCGGCGCGCGACCGGCGGCCCCGGTGCGGGCGCAGGAGAGGTCGAGCAGCAACACCCCGAGCGCGCCCCAGGCCACCGCACGGCACACCGCCGCCAGCCAGGCGCGGCGACCGAGCCGTTCCAGCTGCCAGTAGGTGAACCACGCGGCGCCCGCCGCGAGCAGGATGACGAGGAAGAGGGCCAGCGAGCGAGGGAGCTAGGGAATGGGTGGCGGGGCCAGCGCGCCGGCGGCCTCAGGCCACCGCGTGCAGCGCGTCCCGCAGGGTGAACTTCGCTTCGTACAGCGCCCGGCCCACGATGGCACCGGCCAGCCCGGCGCGCCGGGCCGCGCGGAGATCCTCGAGGGTGGCCACGCCCCCGCTCGCGATGACCTCGGCCCCGAGGGCCGCGAGGGCTGTCGCCCCCGTCACGTCGGGGCCCGTGAGCATCCCGTCACGTGCCACGTCCGTGTAGATGATGGTCCGGGCACCGTCGCCGAGCACCCGGCTGGCCACCTCGACAGCGGTGACCGGCGCCGTCTCCACCCAGCCGCGGATGGCCACCAGCCCACCCTTGGTGTCGAGCCCCACCGCGAGGCGCTCGCTGCCCACCCGGGTCACCGCCCGGGCCACCAGGTCAGGGTCGGTGATGGCCGCCGTTCCGAGCACGCCCCGCTCCACGCCGAGCGACAGCACCGCCTCGACCGCGCCCAGGGTCCGGAGCCCGCCGCCCATCTGCACCCGCACCCGGCCCTCCATGGCCCGTGCGATGGCGGCCACGGCCCCCTGGTTGTCCCCGCTGCCGAAGGCGCGATCCAGGTCCACGACGTGGATCCAGGCCGCTCCGGCGTCAGCGAAGGCCTCCGCCTGTGCTACGGGATCGTGGTGGTAGGAGGTTTCGCGATCCGCCTCCCCCTGAGAGAGGCGGACCACCCGGCCGGCACGCAGGTCGATGGCGGGATAGAGCTGCACGGCGGGCGGACGGCCCGTCAGTTCGCTGCGCCGCGGACGGGCTGGGCGCCGCCCGGGCCCACGCCGGCGAGCGCCGGCGGCGCCACGCCCGCCAGGAGCGAGGCGTAGCGGGTACGTTCCGCGGTGAACTCCCGGATCATGGCGAGGGGAACGGGGTTGCCGGTGCCGAGGTCGGCGGCGCGCGGGTCGCGCGAGACGCCGTTCACCCGGAACTCGTAGTGCAGGTGCGGCCCCGTGGCGAGCCCCGTGGAGCCGACGTAGCCGATCACGTCGCCCTGGCCCACCCGGGCGCCGGTGCGCAGCCCAGCGGCGAAGCCGCGCAGGTGGCCGTACCGGGTGACGATGCCGTTGGCGTGGCGGATCTCCACCAGGTTGCCGTACCCGCCGGTCCAGTCGCGCCGCACCACCTCGCCGTCGCCGGCGGCCATCACCGGCGTGCCGGGATCGGCGGCGAAGTCGATCCCCTCGTGCCGGCGGACGATGCCGAGGATGGGATGGAGCCGGGCCCGGTTGGGGCGCGAGGAGATGCGACGGAACGCCACCGGGGCCAGCAGGAACGCCCGCCGGAGGGAGCGGCCGTCGGCGTCGTAATAGCCCGTCACCCCCTCGGCCGTGGTGAAGCGGTAGGCGCTGTAGGGGGCCCCGCCGATCACCAGCTCCGCGGCGAGCACCCGCCCATAGCGCACCTCGCCGTCCTCCGACGTGAGGCGCTCGGCGAGCACGCGGTAGCTGTCACCGCCGCGGATGTCGCGGCTGAAGTCCACCTGCCAGGCGAAGATGTCGGCGAGGTCCCAGGCGAGGCGCACCCGGTCGTCGCCGTCGAGCGGGGCCTCGTCGCCCAGCTGGTCCAGGGAGACGTAGAGGGAGCCCTCGATCTTGCCCTCCACCACCACCGGCTCGGTTCGCCAGCTGATGGGCTGCGGCACGGCGTGCCACCCGTCGGCCGCGAGCAGGAGCGCCACGCGCTCCTCGGGGCTCGTCTTCACCACGACCCGGGTGGGGAGCGAGTCGTCGCCCTGGCGGATGAACTTGAAGACCAGGCCGGGCTTGAGCCGCCGAGGCTCGAACAGCCCCTTCCGGCTGTCCGCGCTCATCTTGAACTCGGGGAGGCCCTGCCGGGCAAAGAGCTGGGAAAGGGTCTCCCCCCGGCGGAGGGTATCCAGGGTCTCCTGGAAGAGGAGGTCGGCCACCGTCGCGGTCTGCAGCGGCTCGCTGCGCCAGGGCCAGCTGCCCCGCGCGGCGAAGAGCCCGGCCGCGGCGAGGATCCCCGCGGCCAGGGCAAAGGAGACGACTGCCTTGAGACCTGCCAACCGATCGTTCATGTCTTCACCACGCCGCGGCGCCTCCGTCAGGGGACGCTCGCGGCCCTTGGAACCGTTCAGTCCATCTGCCGCCGGATGAAGGTCGGGATCTCCATCTCGGGCACGTCCCCGGTCATGCGCGGCTTCCGCTCGGGAGCGGGCGCCGGCGCCGGCACGGGGGTGGGCGACGGGGCCGGCGGCGGGGTGACCCGCTTGGCCGTCGGGAAGTTGATGACGCCCGGCATCGGCTTCTGGACCGGCGGGGTGACCGCCGGGGCCTCGGGCCGGTCGAAGCCGGTGGCGATGACCGTGACGCGCACCTCGCCCTGCATCGCGTCCTCGGTGCGCGCGCCGAAGATGATCTCGGCCTCGTCGCCCACGGCGTCGTGGATGATGTCGTTGATGGTGGTGACCTCGCCCATGGTGAGGTCACTGCCGCCGGTGATGTTGATCAGGACGCCGTTGGCGCCGGTGATGGACACGTTGTCGAGCAGCGGCGAGCTGATGGCCTGCTGCGCCGACTCCATGGCCCGGTTCTCGCCCCGGCCCACGCCCGTGCCCATGAGCGCGGAGCCGCCGTTCTGCATGATGGTGCGCACGTCGGCGAAGTCCACGTTGATCAGGCCGGTCTTGGTGACCAGGTCCGCGATGCCCTGCGTGGCCTGCAGCAGCACCTCGTCCGCCTTCTTGAGCGAGTCCTGGAAGGGGATCCCCTTCCCGACCACCGCGAGGAGGCGCTCGTTGGGCACCACGATCATGGTGTCCACGGCGTCCCGCATCTCGGCGATGCCCATCTCGGCCTGCTTCATCCGCTTCTTGCCCTCGAACAGGAAGGGCTTGGTGACGATGCCCACCGTCAGCGCCCCCATGTCCCGGGCCATCTGCGCGATGATCGGCGCGGCCCCGGTGCCGGTGCCACCGCCCATGCCGCAGGTGATGAAGACCATGTCGGCCCCCTGGAGGATCTGCAGCACGTCCTCCCGGTTCTCCTCCATGGCCTGCCGCCCGATTTCCGGCCGCGCGCCCGCCCCGAGCCCGCGGGTGAGCTTCCGGCCGATCTGAATCTTCACGTCGGCGCGCGAGAAGGTAAGGGCCTGGGCGTCGGTGTTCACCGAGATGAACTCGACCCCCTGGAGCTGCTCCTCGATCATGCGGTTGACCGCGTTGCCGCCGCCGCCCCCGACGCCGATCACCTTCATGCGGGCGTTCTGCGCCCCGGTCTCTTCCAGCTCGAAGATCATGAGTGGCCCTCTCGCCCGCTGGGAGTCAGTGCACCGATCAGAAGAAATCCTGGAACCACTGCCGCACCGGCTGCAGGTACTTCTCGACGGCCTGCGAGCTGCGCTTGCCGGAGCCGAAGCTGGCCCCCTGCCGCAGCTGCTTGGCCCCGTAGAGCGCCAGGCCCGCCAGCACCGCGAAGCGCGGCGACTCGACGCTGTCGGTGAGCCCCGCCAGCCCCTGGCCCGTCTTCCCCACCCGCACCGGCATGGCGAACACCTCGCGCGCCAGCTCCACGATGCCCGGGGCCTGCGCCCCGCCGCCCGTGAGGACGATGCCCGCCGGCAGCCGCTGGTGGTAGCCGGCCCGCGTCACCTCGTCCAGCGCAAACTCGAAGGTCTCCTGCAGCCGCATCCGCATGATGTGCGCGAGCACCTGGCGGTGCGCCGACCGCGCCCCCTGCCCCGGCGTGCTCGGCAGCTCGATGACGTCCGACTCGGGAACGAGCATCTCCCACGCCGCCCCGAAGCGCTCCTTCAGCCGTTCCGCGTCCTGCTGGGTGACCTGCAGGCCGTGGACGATGTCGTTGGTGACGTGGCCACTCGAGATGAGGAGCGACCGGGTGTCCCGGATCTTCCCCCCCTGAAAGATAGCCACGTTGGTGCTCCCGCCGCCCAGCTCCACCAGGGCGCAGCCCAGTTCCCGCTCATCAGGCGTCAGCACCGCGAGGCTGGCCGCCAGCGGCTCGAGCACGAACTCCGCCACGTGGTACCCCGCCCCCTCGACGCACTTGCGCAGGTTCTGGATCACGGAGGAGAGCACCGTGACGAGGTACACCTGCGCGTCGAGCCGGAGCCCGGTCATGCCGATGGGCTCGTTGATGCCCTCCTGCGCGTCCACCCGGTAGTCCTGCGGGATGGCGTGGAGCAGCTCGTGGTCGCGGCCGAGCGGCACGCTCGCCGCCACGTCGTTGACGCGGGCCACGTCGCCGGTGCGGATCTCGCCGCCGGTGACGGACACCACGCCCGTGGACGTCTGCCCCGCCACGTGCTCCCCGGCGATCCCGACGTACACCGTCCCCACCTCCACGCCCGCCATCCGCTCGGCGTCCTTCATGGCCTTGGCAATGGCGCGGGTGGTCTCCTCGATGCCGCGGACCACACCGCGACGCACCCCATGGCACCGTTCCACCCCGACGCCGAGCACCCGGGTGCTGCCCGAGCGCTGGTCCCCCTGCACCTCGGCGATGACGGCGGCGACCTTGGTGCTGCCCAGGTCCAGGGCGGCCACGAGCCGCGTGGGCTGGACGCTCATGCGCCCCCCCACCGGACCACCACCTGGCCGGCGAAGCGGGCATCGAGCTCCGCCCACGGCCGGGCCTTCTTCTCGAGATCCTGTGTCACCGCCGTCACCGCCCGGATGACCCTCGCCGGCGCGTTGGGCCGGAACCAGTACCGCTTGCCATCCACCGTGAGCACCACGTCGTCCCCGCTGCGCGCCCCCGCCACCACCCGGGCAAAGAACGTCGCGTCGGCATCCCGCACCCGGGCCAGGAGCCCGGTCACCAGCGTGTCGGCGGAAGCTACCACCGGCAGGTCGGGCGCGGCGATGGTGGGGTTGAAGGGGAGCACCACGCCGCCCGCGCTGACCATCTGGAGCAGGCCGCCCCTCATGACCAGGGCGATCGGCTCCGACTCGCGCACCGTCACCACCAGGGTCCCCGGGAGCCGGCGCGACACCCGGAACGCATCGAGCCCAGTGATGGTGTCGCCGGCCGCCTCGAGCGAGTCCAGCGCGGCAAAGATGCTCCGCCCCGTGGCCACCGGCAGCGCCCGGGCCACCCGTTCCGCCGGGAGGTACCGCAGCCCGCGCACCTCGAGCTTCCGGACCCGGAAGAACTCCATGCTCCCCACCAGCCGCGGCAGCCCGACCCCCACCAGCCCGAGGACCACGAGCGCGCCGAGGATCTTCCACCCCGGCTTGCTCAGGCGGCTCGGAGCCACTGGACCAGGTCGCGGCCGACGCGGGTGATGTCGCCCGCGCCCATGGTGAGCACCACGTCGCCCGGCCGGGCGACGCTCCGGATCCGTTCCCCGAGCCGGGTCTTGTCCGGCTCGAACAGCACCGCCGACCCCGCCTCGGCCGCCGCCCGGACCACCAGCTCGGCGGTGACCCCCGGGATGGGCTGCTCGCGCGCGGGGTAGATGCCCGTCACGATGGCGAGGTCCGCCGCCGCGAGCGCCTGCCCCATGGCCCCGGCGTGGGCCTGGGTGCGCGAGAAGAGGTGCGGCTGGAACACCGCCACCAGCCGCCGGCCGGGAAATGCCTGGCGCGCCGCGGCGAGCGTGGCCACGAGCTCCGACGGGTGGTGCGCGTAGTCGTCCACGAAGGTGATCCCGCCGGCATCGCCGAGCCGCTCGAAGCGGCGGCCCAGCCCGCCGTACGCGGCCAGCGCCTCGAGCGCCGGGGCGAGGTTGCCGCCCAGCGCCAGGACCGCGCCGAGGGCGCCGGCCGCGTTGCGCACGTTGTGGATCCCGGGCACCGCCAGGCGGAGCGTGACGCGCTCCCCGGTGGGGAGCCGCAGCTCCGCCAGGCTGCCGCCGGCCTCCTGCGCCACCGGGCCGAGGCGCAGCTCGGCATCGGCCGCAAAGCCGAAGCGCCAGACCACGGGCCCGGCCGGCGCGCGCCCGGAGCATGGCGGCCACCCGGGCGGCGCCGGGATCATCGGCCCCGATGAGCACCGTCCGGGCCCGGCCCGCGAACTCGGCGAAGGCCGCCTCGAGCGCCTCCACGCTGCCGTAGCACTCCAGGTGGTCGGCCTCGACGTTGTTGACCACGGCCACGGTGGGGTGGAGCGTCAGGAATGCCTGATCGTACTCGTCCGCCTCCACCACGAAGAGCTGGTCGCCGCCGACCTTGGCGTTGCCGCCCCACGCGCTGACGCGCCCGCCGGCGAGACCCGTCGGCGCGAGCCCCGCCGCCGTGAGCGCCTCGGTGGTCATGACCGTGGTGGTGGATTTCCCATGGGTGCCGGCGAGCGCCACGACGGTGCCGGGGTTGACCAGGTCGGCGAGCGCCTGCTTGCGGGGAACGACGGGAATGCCGGCCGCCCGGGCGGCGGCGAGTTCGGGATGGGTGGCCGGAACCGCCGCGGTGACCACCACGGCGCGGACCCCCTCCACGTGTGCCGGGTCATGACCGGTGAACACCGTGGCCCCGAGCGCCGCGACATCCGCCGCCCCGCTCGGGTCGGGATCGCACCCGGTCACCGCGACCCCGCGCCGCCGGGCCAGGAGCGCCAGCGCGCTCATCCCGGCACCACCAATTCCCATGAAGTGAATCGGGCGAGGATCCGCAGCGTCGAAGAGGGGCATCTTGGTGGGCTAATCTAAAATCCCACCTAGAGTTGCGAAAGCGCCTCAGCCCCTGGAGAGAGCCACCAGACGGGCCACGATTTCATCCGCCGCGTGGGGCTTGCCCCGGCCCCGTGCGGCCGCAGCCATGGCGCGAAGCCGGGCCGGGTCGCCGACCATTTCCCGGACCGTCCGGGCAAAGGACTCGGGGGTCAGGTGCCGCTGCTCCAGCATGGCTGCCGCCCCCGCCCCGGCCAGCGCCTCGGCGTTGAAGCGCTGGTGATCCTCGGCCGCGGTGGGAAGCGGGATCAGGAGGGAGGGGATCCCCCAGGCGCAGAGCTCGGCGCCGGTCATCATCCCCGCGCGGGCCACGGCCAGGTCGGCCACCGCGTAGGCATCGGCGATCGGATCGAGGAATCCGAACACCTGGACCCCCGGCGGCCGGTGCAGCGGCACGAAGCGCTCGTAGGTGCCCCGCCCCGTCGCCCAGAGCACGGTGTAGTCCTGCGCCGCTCCCGCCTCGATCCACGCGGCCACCGTCTCGTTGATCGCCAGGGCGCCCTGCGACCCGCCGGTGATCAGCAGGACCGGCCTGCTGCTGCCGGCCAGCCCGAACCGCGCCAGCGCCCGCTCGCGGCGCGCCGGGTCCGGGGGCGGGATCGGGTTGCCCGTGTCGTAGACGACGGTCTGGGCGCCGAAGCGGAGCCGCTCCCGGGCCTCCGGGAGGCCGAGGTACACCTCGTTCACGCGGCCCGCCAGCAACCGCGTGGCCAGGCCCGGGAAGGCGTTCTGCTCCTGCACGGCGGCCGGAATCCCGCGTCGCGCGGCCAGCCACACCGCCGGGCCCGACGCATAGCCTCCCGTGCCGAGCACCGCCACCGGCCGCTCCTCGGCGAACACCCGCGCCAGCTGGCGCAGCACCCGGGTGGCCATGAGCGGCAGCCGGACGTTCTTCCACCACTGCTTCCGGTAGAGCGGCTCGACGGGGAGCAGGTGGTAGCGGAAGTCACGCGTGGGAAGGAGGGTCGCCTCGATGCCGCGGGTGGCGCCGAGCAGCACCGGCTCGAGGTGCGGGTGCAGCTCCCGCAGCCGGGTGGCGATGGCGAGCGCGGGCATGAGGTGTCCACCGGTCCCGCCGCCGGCGATCAGGATGGTGCGGCCGGCCGCCACTCAGGCCTCCGCGCGCCGCGCGGCCGCGCTCGCCCGCTTCTCCGGCTTGCCCCGCATGCGGCCCACGCTGAGGAGGAGCCCCACCCCCACGAGCGAGACCACGAGGCTCGAGCGGCCGTAGGAGATGAACGGCAGCGTGAGGCCGGTGGTGGGCATGAGCTCGAGCGTCACGAACATGTGCAGCACCGCCGTGACACCCACCGCGGCGGTGAGCCCCGTGGCCAGGTACTGCCCGAAGGGATCCTCCGCCGAGCGCGCGATGCGGAACCCCACCCAGCAGAAGAGCCCGTAGAGGAACACGATCAGGCAGATGCCGATGAGCCCCCACTCCTCGCCGATGGTGCTGAAGATGAAGTCCGAGTAGGCGTAGGAGACGTAGCCGAGCTTCTGCTGCCCCTGCCCGAGCCCCCCCCCGAAGATCCCGCCGGACCCGATGCCCACCAGCGACTGGTGGATCTGGCTGGTGCCGTCGGCGCCGTTCAGGAAGGTGTCGAGGCGCGCCGCGCGATAGCCCGCGAACTTGATGGCCTGCAGTCCCACGATCACGCCCGCGAAGCCGAGCAGCAGGAAATGCCCGATCTTGGCCCCGGCCGAGAACAGCACGATCCCGCCGAGCAGCGCCACCAGCACCGACATGGACATGTTGGGCTGCCCGATGATCAGCACGCAGACGAGGCCGATGACCACCAGGAACGGCACCAGCCCCTTCTTGAACTCGCGGACCCCCTCGCCCTTCTTGGTGGCCAGCATGGCACACCAGATCACGATGGCGAGCTTGGCGATCTCGGATGGCTGGATGCTCACCACGCCGAGGTTCACCCAGCGCCGGGCGCCGTTCACCTCCCTGGCGAGGAGGTTCTTGATCCCGGGCGTCACCGGGATGAGGAGCAGCAGCAGCGTGGCGAGCAGGATCGGCCAGGCCAGGGGACGGAGCAGCCGGTAGTCCATGCGGGAGAGGGTCAGCATCAGGATCCCCCCGATCAGGGCCCCCGACAGCTGGCTCAGCGCAAACGCCCCGCCCGCGTAGCCCCCCTGCGTCCGCACCAGGCTCGAGGCCCCGTACACGGTGGTGATGCCGAAGGCCACCAGCGTGGCCGTGACCACCGCGAGCAGCCGCGTCTCCCAGCGGTACTCGCCGGGATGGCGCACCAGGGGCGCGCTCACAGCGCCGCCACGGCGGCCCGGAAGCGGGCGCCGCGGTCCTCGTAGTTCTGGAACATGTCGTAGCTCGAGCAGGCCGGCGACAGCAGCACCGCATCGCCGGGCGCCGCGAGCGCCCGCGCCCGGTCGATCACTTCCTGGAAGTCCGTGCCGAGCCGCTCCACCGGCAGGCGGCCCTGCAGGTCCTGCGTCACCAGCTCCCGCGACTCCCCGAAGGCCAGCACCGCCTTGCAGCGTCCCCCCGCCGCCTCGGCCAGCGCGGTGTAGGGCTCCCCCTTGTGGCGCCCGCCGAGGAGCAGCACGAAGGGCCGCTCCAGCGCCTGCACCGCCACCAGCGTGGAGGCCACGTTGGTGGCCTTGGAATCGTTGATCCACACCACGCCGTCCTTCTCCCCCACCGGCTCCATGCGGTGCGCCAGCGCGCGAAAGGTGCGCAGGCCCGCGGCGATCCCCGCGGCCCCCGCCCCCGCGCGCGAGGCGATCAGCGCCGCACAGAGCGCGTTGGCCACGTTGTGGTCGCCGAAGAGGTGCAGCTCGTCGCGCGGGAGGAGCGGGACGGCGCCCAGCATCAGGGTGCGCGCGGCGCGGTCGTACCACGCCTCGGCCGGGTGGGCCAGGGAGAAGCGCAGGTGGCGGCCCGGGACCCGGGCCGCGCGGCGCTGCACCTCGGCATCGTCCGCGTTGGTGACCCAGATGGAGCTGTCGGATGCGTTCCGGTACAGCAGGTCCTTGTCGGCGTAGTAGGCCTCGAGCGTGGGATAGCGGTCGAGGTGGTCGGGCGCCAGGTTGGTGAGCGCCCCGATGGTGGGGACGAGGTCGTAGGTGTCGTGCAGCTGGAACGACGACATCTCGAGCGCCACCCACGAGGGCGACAGCCCCTCGAGGGCCACCTCGGCCAGTGGCTGCCCGATGTTCCCCGCGGCCGTGCCGGTGATGCCCGCCGCCGAGAAGAGGTGGGCCGTGAGCGCCGTGGTGGTGGTCTTGCCGTTGGTTCCCGTGATCACGGCGAAGCGCACCGACGGCAGCGCGGCGTACCCCACGTCGATCTCGGAGATGATCGTCACCCCGGCCTCGCGGGCCGCCGCCACGGGCGGCGCATCCGGCGGCACCCCCGGCGAGACCACGCACACCCCCGCCCGCGCGATGCGCTGGAAGTCGTGCCCGCCGAGCTGCACCGTGGCCCCGGCCTCCCGGAGCCGCGCGAGTCCCGCCTCCCCCACCGACTTGTCGGCCTTCGGCGCGCGATCGGACGCGTAGACCGGGATGGCGTTCCGGCGGAGCAGCAGGCCGGCCGCCACCCCGCTCTTCCCGAGCCCGATCACCGCGGCCTCCCGGCCGCCCGCCCGCCAGTGCTGGAAGCTCATCGGAGCTTGAGGGTGGCCAGCGCCACCATGGCGCAGAAGATCCCGAGGATGTAGAAGCGCGTCACCACCGTGCTCTCGTGCCACTGCAGCTTCTCGAAGTGGTGATGCAGCGGCGCCATCCGGAACACCTTGTGGTTCTGGGCGTACTCGAGGCCGCGCGTCCGCTTGTAGTACTTGAAGACGCTGGTCTGCAGCATCACCGAGACCGCCTCCGCCACGAACACCCCGCCGATGATCAGCAGCAGGAACTCCGCCTTGAGCAGGATGGCCACCGTCCCGAACGCGCCGCCCAGCGCCAGGCTCCCCGTGTCCCCCATGAACACCTGCGCCGGGTGCGCGTTGAACCAGAGGAACCCGATGCACCCGCCGAGCAGCGCCGCGCAGAAGATGGTCAGCTCCCCCGCGCCGGGCAGGTAGAAGAGGTTGAGGTACGTCGTGGTGTCGATGCGCCCGAAGGCGTAGGCGAACAGCGCGAACGTGGCCGCCGCGATGGCGGAGAGGCCGGCCGCGAGTCCGTCGAGCCCGTCGGTCAGGTTCACCGCGTTCGAGGCCCCGGCGATCACGATGGTCACGAACCCGACGTACGCCCACCACTGGAAGTTGACCGTCACGAACTTGAAGAACGGCAGCGAGGTGGCCGTGGCCGGCATGGTCTCGACCGGCACCACCGGGAACTGCACCAGCAGGACGCCCAGCACCAGGCCGAAGCTCACCTGCCCCACCAGCTTCCACTTGGCCACGAGCCCCCGGCTCTTGCCCTGCACGATCTTGAGCCAGTCGTCGAGGAACCCGATCCCGCCCATCCAGAGCGTGGCCAGCAGCGCGAAGGGGACGAAGCGGGTGTCGAGCCGCGCCCACAGCAGCGTCGGGATCACGGTCGCGAGGAGGATGATCACCCCGCCCATGGTGGGCGTCCCCCGCTTGCCAAGGTGGGTGGCCGGGCCCTCGGCGCGGATCACCTGCTCGATCTTCTTCTGCCGCAGCCGCTGGATGATCCCCGGCCCGATCAGGAAGGCCATAAGGATGGCCGTGACCGTGGCCCCGGCCGCCCGGAAGCTGATGTAGTTGAACAGGTTGAAGATGAGGTAGTGCTCCGACAGCGGCGTGAGCAGGTGATAAAACACGGCGCCTCAGTGTGTCGGGTGATCCTGTCCGGTGAGGAACGGAATTATACGCTCGAGCGCCGCGCCGCGGGATGCCTTGAGGAACACCAGCTCGTCCCCGGTCAGGCGGGCCTGCAGCAGCGGACCCATGGTCGGCGCATCCACCGCCGTCAGCAGCTTGTCGCCGAGCCGGGAGCGGTACAGCTCGAGCGGCGGCACGAACTCGCCCACGGCGGCCAGCACGTCGGCGTCGAGCCCCACCAGCGCCGCCGCCACGGCGGCGTGGTGCCGCGCCGCCTCGGTGCCGAGCTCCCGCATGGTCCCCGCCACGAACACCAGCCGGCGGCTGCCCCGCATCTGCCGCGCCGTGGCGATGGCCGCCAGGAACGAGGCGGGATTGGCGTTGTAGGCGTCGTGGACGATGGTCAGGCCGCCCGACTCGATCACCTCGCCCCGTCCCCCCGGGATCTTGAGGGTGCGCAGCGCCTCGGCCGCCGCGGCCGGGTCGAGGCCAGCTCCTGCCCGAGCGTCCACGCCAGCATGGCGTTGGCCGCCTGGTGCTGGCCTAGCAGCGGCAGCAGGAACCGCTGCCCGTCCACCGCCACGGTGGCGCGGCCGGTCGAGTCCACGTTCACCCCGAGCGGCACCCGGTCGGCCCGGGCGAGTCCCGCGGTGAGCACCCGCTGGGCCCGCTCCCGGGCCCCCTCGGCGAGCCCCGCCGGCTCCATGCCGACGATCGCCAGCGGCGCCCCGTCGAGCAGGTCCAGCTCCTCGGCCAGCACCCCATTCAGGTCGCCGAAGCCGTCGAGGTGCGAGACCGCCACGTTGGTGGTGACCGTGACCGTCGGCTCGATGACCGGGCGCATCCGCGCCAGCTCCCCGCGGACGCTCGCCCCCGCCTCGATCACGAGCGCCTCGGTGTCGGCCGGGGCGGCGAGGATGGTCTTGGGGACGCCCACGAGGTTGTTGTCGTTGGCGGGCGTGGCGTGCACGCGGAAGCGGGTGCGGAGCACCGCGGCGCACATCTCCTTGGTGCTGGTCTTGCCGTTGGCCCCGCCGATCGCCACCACGGGGCCGGCAATGGTGCGCCGCCGGGCCCGCGCCAGCCAGCCGTAGGCGGCGAGCGTGTCGGCCACGTGGTAGAGCATCAGGCCCGGCACCGGCGCGGTCCCGCTCCGCACCACCGCGGCCGCCGCGCCCCGCTCGGCGGCCGCGGCCAGGTGATCGTGCCCGTCGAACCGCTCGCCCTTGAGGGCCACGAACAGGGCCCCGGGCTGCAGCGTCCGGGTGTCCGTGGCCACCTCGCTGAACTCGGCGGGCCGGGTGCCCGCGGGCGGGATGGTGACGGCCTCGGGCTCGATGGCTTCGCGCACCACCTCGTCGGTCCAGCGCATGCTCGTCCTTTCCGTGGGACTCACTGCCGCCCGCCGAGCAGGGCGGACGACGATCTCGCGCTCGTCGAACGGCTGCTTCTCGGTCCCGATCACCTGGTAGGTCTCGTGCCCCTTGCCCGCCAGCAGCACCGTGTCCCCGGGCCGCGCCAGCTCGAGCGCGCGGCGGATGGCCATCCGGCGGTCGGCGAGCCGGTCGTGCGGTGCGCTCCCCATGCCCGCCTCGACGTCCGCGAGGATGGCCTCGGGGTCCTCGGTGCGCGGGTTGTCGGAGGTCACGATGACGTGGTCCGCGAGCGTCGCCGCGAGCCGGCCCATGACCGGGCGCTTGCCGCGATCCCGGTCGCCGCCGCAGCCGAAGACCACGAACAACCGCCCGGGCGTGAGCGGCCGCAGCGCCTGCAGCGCGCGTTCGAGCGCATCGGGCGTGTGGGCATAGTCGCGCAGGACGATGGCCGGGGCCTCGGCGATCCGCTCCATCCGCCCCGGAACCTGCGGCGCGGCGGTCAGCCTGTCTGCGACGGTGGTCACGGGCAGCCCGAGCCCGAAGCCCGTGGCGGCCGCCGCGAGCGCATTGGCCACGTTGAACTCGCCGAGCAGCGGGAGCCGCACCTCGGCCCGGCCGGCCGGGGTCACGAGCGTGAAGCGACTCCCCGCATGGTCCTGCACCAGCCCGTCGGGCCGCACATCGGCCGCGGCGTGGATGCCGCAGGTGATGCGCCGCCGGCCGCGGGGCAGTGCCGCCCAGGCCGGGTCGTCCACGTTCACCACCTGCACCCCGTCCGGCGCCAGCAGCCCGTCCAGCTTGAGCTTGGCGGCGAGGTACGCCTCCATGGTGCCGTGGTAGTCCAGGTGGTCGCGGGTCAGGTTGGTGAACACGCCGGCGGCGTAGGTGAGCCCGTCGAGCCGCCCCTGGTCCAGGCTGTGGGACGAGGTTTCCATGGCCACGTGCGTCACGCCGCGCGCCACGAGGGCGGCCAGCGTGGCCTGCAGGTCGATGGGCCCCGGGGTGGTGAGCGAGCCGGCCGTGCTCTTCACCGCCGCCCCGCTGCCGTCGAAGGCGCCCAGCGTGCCGATGCTCCCTGCGGTCCCGCCCGCGTTGAACAGATGCCGCACCAGCGCGGTCGTCGTGGTCTTTCCGTTGGTCCCGGTGATGCCGACGAGCGTGAGCCGCCGGCCGGGATCGCCGTACCACGCCCGGCCCAGCGCAACGGCCGCCCGCCGGCCGTCCTGCACCACCAGCTCCGGGACGCCCGCCCCCATGGATTGCTCCACCGCCACCGCCACGGCGCCCTTCCGGACGGCGTCGGCCACGTAGCGGTGGCCGTCGGCCACGGCGCCGCGCACCGCCACGTACAGCATGCCCGGGGCTCACCTCGCGGCTGTCGGCCGTGACGCCGGCAAGGGACAGGTCGAGCTCGGGTGACGAGACCAGGAGGCCGTCGCGCCGGAGCGCTGCGGCGAGGTCGGACAGGCGGGGGGTGGTCATTCGGCCCAGAGGGTGACGGAGGCGCCGTAGCGGAGCGAGTCGCCGGCGGCGGGGGTGGTGCGGACCACCTTCCCCGAGCCGCGCAGCGCCACCCGGAACCCGCGCCGGTGGATCGTCGCCGCCGCCTGACGGATGGTGGCCTGCGCCGGGCCGGCGAGCCGGCTCCGGTCGATGGCGCTCCGCCGCGCGGCCAGCGCCTCCTCGATCATGCTGCGCGTCACCGGGGCCGCCGTCTTGCCGCCGTAGATCGACACATCCTTCGGGTCGTCGATCTTGACCATGATCACGAGCATCGGGTCATCGGCGGGGAACATCGCGGCGAAGGACGCCGTGTAGCTGCCGGGCACATACCCGTTGCCGTCGAACCGGCGCGCCGTGCCCGTCTTGCCCGCCAGCGTGTAGTTCGTCATCTGCACGCCGGCCGCCGTGCCGCCCTCCTCCACCACCCCCTTGAGGTACGCCCGCAGGGTGGCCGCCACCTCCGGCGTCACCGCCCGGCGCACGGGCGCCGGCCGCTGCCGCCAGAGCGTGGTCCCGTCGGGGGCGCGCACCTCGCGGATGAGCGCGGGCATGAGCAGGATCCCGTCGTTGGCGATGGCCGAGTAGGCGGCGGCGAGCTGGATCGGCGTCACCTCGAACTCGTAGCCCATCGCGATGCTGGCCTGGCTGTACCGGGTCCAGTCGTTGGGGCGGCGGATCAGTCCGGGGGCTTCGGACGGGAACGGGACCCCGGTCATGCTGCCGAAGCCGAAGTCGCGGAAGGCGTCGTACATCTCGCCCAGGCCCAGCCGCTCGGAGAACTTCCCGAGCACGATGTTGCTCGAGACCTTGATCCCCTCGGCCAGCGTCAGGCTGCCCTCGGTCTTGTGGTCGTCGTGGATGGTGCGGGTGTCGCCCCGGCTGTTCACCGGCATCACCCACTCACCATGCTCGGCGAAGACCCGCTCGGTCGAGTCCACCCGCCCGAGGGACAGCAGCGCGGCGGCGGTGAAGATCTTGGCGGTGGAGCCGGGCTGGAACGGGTCGGTGAAGAAGGTGGGCCGGTTCCCCACCCGGCGGGTGCCCCGTCCGCCCAGCAGGCGGCGCGACGCCGCCGCCAGGATCTCCCCGGTGTGCGGGTCCATGAGCACGATGTCGCCGCCCAGGGCGTCGTACTTGTCCATCGCCTCGTCGAGCGAGCGCTCGGCGATCTCCTGCAGCTCGGCGTCGAGCGTGAGGTACACGTCCCGGCCCGGCACCGGCTCCCGGCGGAGCCGCGAGGGGGACTCGTAGCGCCGGCCGCGGAAGTCCTTGAGCACCACCCGCTCGCCGGGCTCACCGCGCAGCACGGAGTCCAGCTGCAGCTCGATCCCGCTCACCCCGTGCCCGCCGCTGTCCGCCGAGTACGCGCCGACGATGCCGCGCGCCAGCGCCTCGCCCGGGTAGTGCCGGCGGTAGGAGCCGTCGAGGTGCACGCCGCGGATGTCGCGCAGCGGCCGGACCTGCAGCCCGCTGAACGGCCCCGGATAGGCCACCCACCGCTTGCTCCGCACGTCACGCAGGACCCGGTCGGCCGGGAGGCCGAGCGCCCGGGCGATGGTGCGCGCATCCTGCCCCTGCTCCCGCAGCTCGTTCGGCGCGATGCCGACCGCGAAGTACTCCTGCGTCATCGCGAAGGGCACGCCGTTGCGGTCGAAGATGCCGCCGCGGCGGGCCTCGAGCACCTCCGTCACCTGCCGGACCTGCGCCGCCTCGGCCTTCCACCGCGCCCCCTCGACCACCTGCAGCTGCACCGCCCGCCCGATGACCAGCAGCGCCCCGAGGACGAGGGCGCCCTCGATGAAGCCGATCCGGACCGAGGCCTTGGCCATGCGTCAGCGCTCCCCGGGCACCAGGCGGAGGTTCACGAACTCCGAGTCGGCGGGAAAGTGCAGCCCGAGCTCCTGCTCGGCCCGGTCCCCGAGCACCCGGCGGCTGGTGGCGATGCGGATGTTCTTCTGCAGGGCCGCCTGCTCCGCCTCCAGCGCGCTTCGCTCCTCCTGCAGGGCCCGCACGCGGCCGGCCGTCGGGAACGCGAACGCCTGCCGCCCCTGGATCATCCCGGTGATCAGCAGGAAGAACAGGAGCCACAGCATGACCCAGTGACGGCCCTTGAGCTTACGCTTGGCGGTAGATGCGGAGGGTGGCACTCCGGGCCCTCGAATTGGTGGCGATCTCTTCGGCGGTCGGGCGGATCGGCTTGCGAGGGTCCAGCGCCCCCAGCGGCCGCCCCCGGCAGGTGCAGATGGGCTGCTCCGGGGGACAGATGCAGGCACGCACCCATTCCTGGAAGGCGTGCTTCACCAGCCGGTCCTCACCAGAATGATAACTGATGATCGCCAGCTTCCCACCCGGGGGAAGTGCCTCGCGAAAGGCCGGGAGCGCCGTGGCCAGCCCTGGCAGTTCCTCGTTCACGGCAATCCGGACCGCCTGAAAGAGGCGCGCAAAGTCCCCGGGACCGCTCCGGGGGCCCAGCACGGCGCGGATGGCGTTCACCAGGTCGTCACTGGTGGCGAAGGGACGGGTGGCGCGCCGACGGACCACCTCCCGCGCCAGCCGCCCCGCCCGCCGCTCATCGCCGTAGTCGGCGAAGATCCGGCGCAGCTCGCCCTCCGGCTCCTCGTTGAGGAGGTCGGCGCCGGTCGGGCCGTCCTGGCTCATGCGCATGTCGAGCGGCGCGCCCGGCCGGAAGCTGAACCCGCGGGCCTCGTCGTCCAGCTGGTGGGACGACACGCCGAGGTCGAGCAGGATGAAGTCGGGCTGGAAGGCCCGCACCTCGGCCACCTGGGCCGGGTCGGCGTAGGCGCCGGCGAGGTAACGGATGCGCTCGGTCCCGAGCCGGGCCCGCGCCGCGGCCAATGCCTCCGGGTCGCGATCGATCCCCAGCACCTCCGCGCCCTGCCCCAGGAACAGGGCCGAGTGCCCGCCGCCGCCCAGGGTCCCGTCCACCACGCGCCGTGCCCCCCGGGCCGCCGCTGCGATCTCCTCGGCGAGGACGGGACGGTGGTACGCGGACGCGGACTCGGACACCGGCGCCTCCCGGGAAGCAGAACACCCCGCCCGCAGGTGCGGACGGGGTGTGGTGAGCAACGGGGCTGACGGGGCTCGAACCCGCGACCTCCGCAGTGACAGTGCGGCACTCTAACCAAGCTGAGCTACAGCCCCTGGACTAGAGAGCGCCGAATATAGGCAGGCCTCCCATGGAACGGTAGGGGCCGGGCCTGTAAGCGACGCGGGGCGGGAGCGCATGGCCCCCGCCCCGCGTCCGGCCCACGACGGGCTCGGCTTACTTGCAGTAGACGCGGATCATGGACGCGGTCCGCGGCTTGAGCCCGCTCACGTAGCGGGTGAGCTGTTCCCAGGTGCCCTTCTGGCTGGCGCCCGGCCCATCCACGTAGGCCTGCGAGCCGGCCAGCGACTGCTCGGCCTCCGTGGTGAAGGTCTCCACCGCCCGGGCCGCGTCGCAGGACTTGCTCTTCTCCGCCTCCTGGTCCTTGGCCACGATGAGGTTCACCAGCGCCAGCGCGCTGTAGTAGTTGGCGATCGGCGCCAGGCGACCGGTGGGATTGGCCAGCGCCTTGATGGCGCGCAGCGTGTCCACCGCCACCTGCCAGTTCTGGGACTGGATGAGCGGCACCGCGCCCTGCAGCATGAAGCTGGCGGCGCCCTCCTTGGCCTGCGCGTCGCCGTACTTCGCCGCGAAGGCGATGAACGGGTCGGCGCGCACGTAGTCCTTGGCGTCCTGGCGGTTCTTGGCCTCCTGGAGCGCGAAGCCGACCGCCGACGCCGAGTCCACCGTGAGCAGCGCCCCCAGCGTGTTGAGCAGGCTGTCACTGGCGCCGAGGCGCGAGTAGCCGCCGGCCACCAGCTTGAGCAGGGTGGCGTTGCCCGGGAACTTCTTCAGCGCCCGTGAGCCGTAGCTCAGGTAGCGCGCGGTGTCGGGCCGGATATCGGCCGTGGCCAGGTACTTGAGGAAGAAGGTGGTGTCGGCCCGGGCCGAGTCGAGCGCGATGATCTGCTCGAGGTCGTCGAGGGCGCCGGCGTAGTTCTCGCGGAAGATGCGCGCGTTGGCCCGGAGCTCGATCAGGTCAATGTTGCCCGGGTCGAGCCGCAGGCCTTCATCCGCCACCTGCTCGGCGGCCTCCGGCTTGCCGGCCTGGAGGAACTTCTTGAAGACCAGCTCGCGCAGCGGCTGGTTGGTGGGCGCGATCCGGAGCATCTGGCTCAGCGCGTTGATCATCTTCGCCGTGTCGGCGCTGGCCTCGTAGCCGGCCGCCAGCTGGGTCCAGGCGGCGAGGCTCAGCGGGTCGCCCTCGACGGCCACGGCGAAGTAGCGCATGGCCTCCGCGCTGTCTGCGGCGCGGCCGCGCGCCAGCGCGAGGGTGCCCATGCAGTAATTGGCCAGGCCGTTCTTGGGCATGGCATTGAGCGCCTTCTTGGCGGCCTGGGTCGCCTTGTCGGGGGCGTTCTTGGCCTGGTCGATGCAGGCCTTGGCGTCGGCCCACGACTTGAAGGCCGGCGCAAAGCCCTCGGCGATCTTGTCGCCCACCGCGGCGATATTCTGCCCCGCCCCCTGCGCGGCGCTCACCACCGTCCCGGCCTCATCCGTCATCCCCGCCAGGCGGGAGGTGACGCTGAAGCGGCCGTTCGCATCCTTCGTCAGCGTGGAGTAGATGATGGCACGGGCGCCGAGCGAGCGGCCCAGGTCGCGGAGCGGGATGAAGCCCAGGATGGCGTCGGCCGGGTAGCCGAACTCCACCAGCGCGCGATTCATGTCCTCACGCTCGAGCAGCCGGAACTGCCCGTTGGCGGCCTTCTCAACCTTGTTCCGGATGGCCTCACCGAGCGCCACCGAGGAGGCCGAATCCGCCGCCGTGAAGGTGTGCGGGTTCCCGACCAGCAGGCGTGGCGAGTTGGCCACCTGAGTCCCGGGGGCCTGGCGCCGGGTCGGAATCTGGGCGGCGAGCACCGTAGTGCCGCCGACGAACAGGCCGAGGGTGAGCAGACGAGCCAGGCGCATCAATTCATCTCCACATTTGGGGGTACCGGGGCAGCGATGCAAGCGCCGTACCGGACGCCAACGACGATGGGCGAAGAGGGATTCGAACCCCCGACATCCTGCGTGTAAGGCAGGCGCTCTGAACCAGCTGAGCTATTCGCCCGCTCACGGCCCGGCCGCGGCTGCTGCCGGGCGATTTCCGGCCCCCCGGCTACAGCGCGATGCCGAGGGGAAAGAGCACGCAGTATCCCAGGACCAGCAACGCGGCGGCGCCGGTGGTGCCGCCGGCCTGCAGCCACGCATAACCGGCCACTAGGGAGACGATGGCGGCGGTCAGGAGAACGACATTGCGTCTCCCGAACCGAAGCCCCCGTCCGGGAGTGAGAGAGTCGGAACTTGGCATGGGAACTGAGCTTAGTGCCTCAAAGGCGGTTGGTCAACCGCTTCCGCCGCCGGGTTTCCGGGGGCTGGCGGCGGATTCTCGTCGTCCGCCGGCGGCTCCGGCCAGCCGATGTCCAGCGCCGCCCGCCGGGGACGGTCTCGTCGGCGGCGGGCGTACACGGCGGCTCCGACCAGCAGGGCCATGAGCAGCCAGAGCCCCGACGCCACGAACCAGGTGACCAGGCTGTAACGGAGCCGGAGTTCGCGCTGCCAGGTCTCCTCGAAACGGCCGGGCGTGAGTCCGGTGGCGGCCACCAGCGCACTATCGAAGACCTCGCCCGGACCCAGCCGCTCCACCAGCCGGGACAGGTCACCTTCCGGCGTCCGGCGTGCCACTTCGGCCACGGCGGAGGCGGCGAGGGCGTAGGCCACGTCGGCCGAGCGGGCGGAACCGCGGAGCATCGCGTCGAGACGATCGAGACTCGGCAACCGGCCGCCCGCCACGGCCAGGTTGAGCTCGAGATTGACGAACCGCTCCAGCTCCCCGGAGGCCCAGGCGGCGTACCCCTCGTCGAACCAGAGCGGGACGCGCGCCTTCACCCGTTCCCGGAGCACCAGGTGCGCCAGTTCGTGCCGGAGCGTGCGCGGGAGTTCAGGCAAGTCCGCGCGGAGGAGGATGGTGCGCGCGGCGGGAAACGCCACGCCGGCGCCCCACGCGGGGGCGCGCCCACGCGTCAGCCGCGCGAGCGCCGCCGAGTCGGGGGCCAGGACCAGCGTGAAGGGGGGCGGTGCCACCCGCCCGATGCCGGGCCAGTCGCGGACCTGCCCCGCCCCCTCGGCCAGGGTGGTGGCCAGGGCCTCGAGCGCCGGGGGCGCCACCACGGTGACCTCCCCCACCTGGACGGCAAGGGAGTCGAGCGCCAGCGCGAAGAGGATGGGGAGGACCATCGGGGGGTGGGAGGCGGCGGGGGACCCGGGCGGAACCGACGGGGGCCGGCGCGCCTACCGGGGTGGCTCGCCGCCCGACGCCACGAGGTCGAGCATTTCCTTGCAGCGCTTGCCCCACGGGTTGAACTTGTTGGCCTTGAAGCCGTCGGTCCACGCCTGCCTCGCTGCGTCCCGGTCCTCGACGAACCAGTTGGCCCGCCCCAGCTCGTAGTAGGCCTCGATGAGGTTGGGGCCGAGCTGGAGCGTCTTCTGGAAGAAGGTCACGGCGTCCTCATACATCTCGCGCTCGAGGTACACGAGGCCCAGGTAATAGTGGGCGTAGAGCGTGGCCTTGCGGTCGTTGTCGAGGCGGATGGCCTTGGAGAGGTGCTCGATGGCCTCGCCGAAGATCCGCTTCTTGAGGCAGATGTAGCCCACGTTGATGCGGGCCAGCGAGTTGGCCGGCTCCTTCATGAGCACCTTGGAGAAGGTGGCCAGCGCGTCGTCGTAGTCCTCGTGCAGCATCTGCGCCCAGCCCAGCAGCGACTGGGCCTGGATCTCCGAGGGCGCCAGCGTCAGCGCCTTGCCCAGCGCCTGGATCGCCCCGGCGTAATCCCCGAGGGAGATGAGGCTCCAGCCCTTCTCGATGTAGGTCGAGGCGCCGAGGTGGTCCTGCTGCACCACGGGACGCGCGCCGGTGAAGGCCGGGGCGGAGGCGCTGTCGGTGGCGGCCGCCATCTGCTTGAAGCGGTCCACCAGCTGGCGGATCTCCTCCTTCACGTAGCCCAGCTCCACCAGCGCCGCGTCCACGCGCTTGAAGTACGCGATGATCTCGCGCTTGAGCGCCTCGCGCTCGGCCGAGGCGGTGACGGTCTCGATGCGCGCCGCCAGGTCCCGGTACTGCTCCCGGAACGCGGCCACGAGGGGTTCGGAACTGCGGACGGGCTCGCTCACGGCAACGCTTCCTCCAAAGCCAGCCGCTCCGAGCTCGAGAGGAGCCGGGCGGCGTTGAGCACCACGATGGTCCGGCCGGGCCGGGTGATGATCCCGCTCACGTACTGGGCCGCGAGCCCGCGCACGATGGGCGGCGGCAGCGTGATGGTGGTGCTGTCCACCCGGAGCACCTCCCGCACCTGGTCCACCACCACGCCCACCTGCTGGTCGGCGAGGCGCACGATGATCACGCGGGTCTCCTCGCGGTGGGTGGCCTCGAGCGAGACCCGCTTCCGCAGGTCGACCAGCGGGACCGCCCCCGTTCCGTAGGGCATCATTCCCTCGAGGAAGTCGGGGGCATTGGGCAGCGGGGCCGGGGCCTCGTAGCGCAGGATCCGCTCCACCTCGGCGATGCCGAGGGCGAACTCCTGCCCGCCCAGCCGGAAGACCACGAACTGCAGCTCGTCGCCAGTCATGCCGCTCCCTCCTTGCCGCGTCCCCACCGCTCGGCCAGCAGGCCGAGATTGAGTACCGGGATCCAGCCCCGCTGGTCGCGCACCGCCCCGCTGGCCCAGGCGGCGAGGGCCGGGTGGCCCTCCGACGGGAGCGGCGCACCCGTGGGCGCCGCATCGGCCTCATCCACCTCGAGCGCCGCCCACCGGCCGTCCACCTGCGCCAGCACCACGGTGTCTGCCACGGCGGCCGGGGGGGCGCCACCCCCGAGCAGCGCGCCGAGGTGAAACAGCGACACCAGCCGGCCGCGCACCTCGATCACCCCACGGAGGGCCGGCGAGTGGCCGGGCACCGTCTGGATGCGGCCGGGCGCGGTGACCTCCACCACGGCCGTCATGGGCAGGCCGAGTCGCTGGGTGCCGACGCGCACCACGAGGAGGCGATCGCTCATCGGCGTGGCAGTTCCCGCAGCAGCGCGCCGATCCGGTCCGCGATGGCACCGAGCGGGAGGACGAGGTCGGCGCCCCCGGCCTCCAGCGCGGCACCCGGCATCCCGTAGATGGTGGCGGTGCCGCGATCCTGGGCAATGCCGACGCCGCCGGCATCGTGCACCGCGCGAAGGCCGGTGGCGCCGTCGCGGCCGAGCCCCGTCAGCACCACGCCGATGGCCGCGGCGCCGGCCAGGTGCGCCACGTCGTGGAACAGCGGGTCGGCGGCCGGCCGCACGCCCCACACGGGCGCTTCCTGGTCGAGGCGGAGCTGCAGCTGCCCCGCATGGTCCACCACGCGCAAATGATAATCCCCGGGGGCGAGGTACGCGGTGTCCGCCTTCACCGGCATGCCGTGCTCCGCCTCCACCACCGTGAGCGCCGCGAGGCCGTTCAGCCGCTCGGCGAGGCTCCGCGTGAAGCCGGCGGGCATGTGCTGCACCAGCAGCACCGCGGCCTCGAGTCCGACCGGCAGCGCGGGCACCAGTTCCGCCAGGGCGCGCGGTCCCCCGGTGGAGGCCGCGATCGCCACGAGGCGCCGCGCCTCGCCCGCGGGGCGCGCCAGGGCATGGGCGCCGCTCACCCGGGGCCGCGCCAGCACCGGCACCCGGCGGACGTCGGCCGCCACCGCCGCGCGAAGGGCCGCGAGGAGCCGGGTGGCGATGCGCATGGCGCTGAGCCGCCCGCCGGTGGCGTCCTCCTTGGGCACCAGCTCCACGGCGCCGAGTTCGAGGGCGCGGATGGACGCGGTGGCGTCGCGGCCCGCGAGGGCGCTCACCACCACGATCGGCCGCGGCGCCTCGGACATGATGTAGCCGATGGCCTCGAGCCCGCCGAGCCCGGGCATCTGCAGGTCCATGGTGACCACGGCCGGCTGCAGCTCGTGCACCTTGGCGAGCGCCTCCTCACCGCTGGCGGCGCTGCCCACCACCCGGAACTCGCCCGAGCCGGCCACCAGCTCGCTGACGAGGCGCCGGAAGAAGGCGCTGTCGTCCACCACCAGGACGCCGGGCAGCTCAGAGGGTGGTGTCATCCTGCCCCACGGAGCGCACCAGCACCCGGCCGCCGGCCACGTCGAACCACACCGAGCGCCCCTGCCCGCCCCCCACCAGCTCCCCGACCACCGGAATGGCGAGCCCGGTGAGCACCTCCCGGGTGGCGATGACGTTGCGGTCCCCCATCTGGATGGAGCCGGCGGGGGCGAGCGCCTGGAACATGCTGGCGCCGCCCACCAGGCGGGCGGTGAGCCGCCGCCGGTCGGCCCCGAGGCCCGCCATCGCCTCCACCGTGGCGGGGATCGCCGTCTGCGGGAAGCGCCCGGGGTTGTCGGCGCCGCGGCCCAGGGAGCGTGAGGGCAGCAGGATGTGGGCGAGGCCGCCCACCTTCGCCTCACGGTCGTGCAGCATCACCGCCACGCAGCTGCCGAGGCCGAGCGTTACCAGCAGGCCCTCGCCGGCGAGGACCCGGAAGTCGGCCACGCGGACCAGGATCTCCACCGCCATCAGGCGACCTTCCGGTAGATCCGCTCGCGCGGCTCCGAGCAATTCGTAGCGCTCGCGGGCCGGCCCCAGGATGCTCTCCACCTTGCCGAGCACCAGCACGCCGCCGGGCAGCAGCGCGTCGGCGAAGCGGTGCATCAGGCGCTCCTGCACCTCGCGATCGAAGTAGATGATCACGTTCCGGCAGCAGATCAGGTCGAACGTCCCGGGCGCCGGCTGGGCCTGGCTCAGGTCATGGGTGCCGACCGCGACGAGCGCGCGCAGCTCGGGGCGGACCACGAGCTCATCCTCCCCTTCCGGCAGGCACCAGCGGGCCACCACGGCCGGGTCCGCCTCACTGAAGGCGCGGCGCGGATAGCGCGCGGCGCGCGCCCGCTCCAGCGAGCGCCGGTCCACGTCGGTGGCGTCCACCCGCAGGCGCGACAGCCAGGCGCCGCGCTCGAGCCGCTCCAGCACCCCGGCCACGAGCATGGCGATGGTGTACGGCTCCTCGCCCGACGCGCAGCCGGCGCTCCACGCGCGGAGCCGCCCCTCGCGGGCGGTGAGGAGGTCGGGCAGCAGGTGGGCGGCCAGGCAGCGCCACGTCTCGGGGTTCCGGAAGAAGCTGGTGACGTTGATGGTAAGCGCGTCGAGCAGGCGGTCGAACTCGGCCGGCTCGCGGTCGAGCAGCGCCACGTAGGCGTCGAGCGTGTGCACGTTGCAGGCGCGCATGCGCACCGCGATGCGGCGCCGCAGGCACTTGTCCTTGTAGACGCCAAGGTCGAGCCCCACGCGCGCCTGGATGCGGCCCGCCAGCGCGTCCAGCCCCGGCCGGGCCAGCTCCGTCACGGGGGGCCGTCCAGGGTGTCGAGGTTGGCCCGGGCCAGCTGGTGGCTCGGGTTGAGCTCGGTGACCCGCTTCCAGCAGGCGCGGGCGCGCTCCCGGTCGCGCCGCTTGTAGGCGATGTTGCCCATCTTGAAGTACAGGTCGTCGCCCAGGGCGGGCGCCAGCTTGGCGGCGCGCTCGTAGGCCTCGAAGGCGTCGTCGTAGCGGCCGGCGCGGTAGAGGAGGTCGCCCAGGTTCTTGGAGACGGGGGCGAGCGTCGGGTCCTCCGCGAGCGCGGTGCGGAGGGTGATCTCCGCCGACGGCAGGTCCCCGGCCAGCTCCAGCAGCACGGCCAGGTTGTTCCGGAGCACGGCATTGCCGGGGTGCGCGGTGCTGCCCCGCTCCGCCACCTCGAGCGCCTGCGGCAGGTCGCCCTGGCAGGCCACGGCGAGGGCCATGGCCCAGTACCAGGTCGGCGGGCGCGGGCGGTCGCCGAGGAGCTCGGCGGCGCGCTGCAGCCGGCTCACCGCCACGTCGGCGTCGTTGCGCTTGAGGGCGGTGACGCCCCAGCCGATCATCACCCGCGCGTCCTCACGCGCCCGGGAGGCGGCCTCGGCGTACGCGGCCTCGGCATCCGTCAGGCGTCCGAGCTGTTCGTAGGCGTAGGCCAGATTGTGCCAGGTGCTGGCGCGCCGGGCGCCCCGTTCGAGCGCCAGCTGCAGCCCTTCCACCGCCTCCGCCCAGCGCGCCTGCTTGAGCGCGATGAGCCCCAGGTAGAAGGGCGCCTGCGTCTCGTCCCCCCGGAGATCGGTGACCCGGCGGAACTCGCGCTGCGCCTCGTCCAGCATCCCCGTCTTGTAGAAGGCGATGCCCAGGTTCTGGTGTTCCTGCACCCGGAGGTCGTTGGCCCGCGGCGCCTCCGCGCGCGCCGACGTGCCGACGCGGCGGACGTAGCCGGCCGTGATGAGCCCGTAGAGCGCCTGCGCCGCCTCGAACTCGATCAGCGAGCACTCGTCGAAGACCTGCCGCACGTCGCGCGTGCCGTCGAGGAGCTGGAGCAGGCGTGCCTGCGCCGGCGAGAGCGCCACTTCCTCGGTGGGCGGGTGGGAGGCGTCGGTGGCGAAGACCAGGTCGAAGCTCGGGATCTTCTTCTCGATCTGGCTCCACTCGTCCACCCGCCGCGCGCCCTCGAGCAGCAGCGACTCCGGATTGATGGACACCGTGAACACCTGCCCCTCGGGGCGGACGCCCGCCTCGAAGTTGAAGGTGCCCTGGGTCCAGGTGAACAAGTGATACACCGCCTCCTCGATCTGGAGCGCCAGCAGCCGCTCCAGCTCCTCCCGCTTCACGGCGCCGGTCTCGATGAGGATGTCGCCGAGGCGCCGCTCGCGGTGGGACTCCTGCAGGCGGATGGCGGTGTCCAGCTGCTCGGTGGTGACGAGCTGGTTCTTGCGGAGGAGGTCGCCGATCCGGTCGCGCCGGTTGACGATGGACGCATAGGTGATGCGCCCCTCCTCGAAGAAGATGTAGCCGAAGTTCTGCCGGTCGGCCACGGCGAGGCAGCCGGTCTTCTTCCCCAGCGCCAGGAGCTGGAGGACGTCCGGGAGGCTCGCTTCCTTGAGGCTGCCCTTGATGGCCATTACCGGAGCTCCTCGATCAGGCGGTCCCCGGCATCGGGCCAGTCCCAGATCATCTTCTCGCGGCTCCGGAGGCTGCCGGTGGGCGAGAGCAGCCCGCTGGTGCGGTTCCCCGTGGTGCGCCGGGTGGGGGCCGCGGGCGCGCCCTCGAGCACCTGGCGCGCAAAGCCGGCGGACGGCCGCTCGCGCTCCGCCTCCGCGGCCTCGAGGACGCGGTGCACCAGGCCCTGCAGGGCCCGCACCGACTCGGACGCGCGCGACGCGAGGTAGGCGGCCAGGTCCGGATCGCCGTCGGCGCCCTTCTCCCGCAGCAGCCGGGCGGCGATGACCTCGCGCACCTCGCGGTCGGGCGGCGGCAGCTCCACCACCAGCCCTGCCTCGAGGCGCGTGCGCAACCGCGGCTCGATGCCCTCGAGCGACTCGGGCGGCGTGGTGCTGGTGAACACCATCTGCTGCCCGCCCTCGGCCAGGAGGTTGTAGAGCCAGAAGATCTCCTCCTGGGTCCGCTCCTTGCCGGCCAGGAGGTGAACGTCGTCCAGCAGGAAGGCCCCGATGCGGCGGTAGCGGGCGCGCCACCAGGCCACCCGGTCGCGGTCGATGGCCTTGATCAGGTCCTCGACGAAATCCTCGGCACGCAGGCACGCCACCACGAGGCCGGCGCGCTTGCCGAGCGCGTTGCCGATGCCGTGCAGCAGGTGCGACTTCCCCGAGCCGCTGGCCCCGACGATGACGAGCGGGTTGTAGTGGCTGCCGGGGTCGTCCACCACCGAGCGGGCGGCGCGGACGGCGTAGCGGTTGGATGCCGACTCGGCGAAGTCCTCGAGGCTCCAGATCGGCGCGGGCCCCGGCGGCGGGGCGAGCCCCTCGCGCGCGCGCGCCACCTCGGCCTCGGCCTCGGCGAGGCGGTCGGGGTCGTGGAGCGCGGGGTGCGCGGCCAGCGCGGTGTCGAGCTCGAGCATCTCCTTGCCGAGCGCCTCCAGCCGGGCGATGTCCTCCTCGTAGAGGCGGAGGACCAGGTCCGGATCCACCGGCGCCTCGCCCTGCAGCAGGCGCTGGAGCCGATCGGTGCGGTACCCCTCCCCCTCCCAGCGCACCACCGCCTCGGCCACCCGCCCGCGCCAGGCCTCGACCTGCCGCGCCACGGCGGACGAGATCTCGCTCAGGAAGGCCCCGAACTCGTCGCTCATCCCGGCGCCCAGCTCGAAGGGCGGCGCCGCGGCCTCGGGCGTGGAGCCGGCGGGCGGCGCCTCGACCGTGGCCGTCGCGCCCCCGGGGGCGGCGGCGGCGAGCGCCGGCTCCATGGGTGCCGCGGCCGCCGGCGGCATGGCGCGCACGGTGGCGGGGAGGGTGCGCGAGAGCAGCTCGCGCGCCTCCGCCGAGGTCAGCGGCGTCGGGTGCACGGCCTGGAAGGCGATCAGGCGGTTGAAGGCGCCGATCAGCTCGCGGATGCTCCGGAGCCCGAGCTGCGCTACCGTGTCGATGACCTCGGGCCCGAAGGTGGCCTTCCGCTCCTCGGCCTGGCGACGCAGGATGGCGATGCGGGTCTCGTAGTCGGGCCCGGCGATGTCGATCACGAGGCCGCCGGCGAAGCGCTGGATCAGCCGCTCGTCGAGCGCCTCGATCTCGTTGGGGGGCCGGTCGCTCGAGAGGATGATCTGCCGGCCCGACGAGAGCACCGCATTCGTGAGGCGGAGCAGCTCCGCCTGCATCTCCCGCCGGTGGGTGAGGAACTGGACGTCGTCCACCAGCAGGAGGCCCGTCTCGGCGTAGCGCCGGCGGTAGGCCTCGCCCTGGCCGGCGGCGATGGCGGCGTGGAAGGCCTCGACGAACTCGTCGAGGGTGAGGTACTCCACGGTGAGCTGGGGGTTGATCTCCTGGGCCAGGTGGCCGATGGCCATGAGCAGGTGCGTCTTGCCGAGCCCCGAGCCGCCGTAGACGAAGAGCGGGTTGTACACCATGCCCGGCGACTCGGCCACCGCGCGCGCCGCGGTGACGGCGAGCCGGTTGGCCGAGCCGACGACGTAGTTCTCGAAGCGATACCGTGGGTTGAGCCGGGTCATCAGGCCGCTCCAGCCCCCCCGGCCGCCAGCCGCTTGAGGACCAGCTCGGAGATGCCCTTGAGCGTCTCGAAGACGCCGGCTCCCCGCAGCGCGTCGCCCGGGAAGGAGCGATAGTTGCGGAAGTTGAGGGCGTCGTCGAGGTCGGCGTGCGTGAGGATCAGGTCCGCCGGCAGGTCCTGCTTGTTGTACTGGAGCACCACGGGGAAGTTGCGCACGTCGACGCCCTGCCCCAGCAGGTTGGCCTGGAGGTTCTGCAGGCTCTCGAGGTTGTCCTCGAGGCGACGGGCCTGGCTGTCGGCCACGAAGACCACGCCGTCGGCGCCCTGGAGGACGAGCTTCCGGGTGGCGTTGTAGTACACCTGGCCGGGCACCGTGTACAGCTGGAAGCGGGTGGTGAAGCCGCTGATGACGCCCAGGTCGATGGGCAGGAAGTCGAAGAAGAGGGTGCGGTCGGTCTGGGTGGCGAGGCTCACCATGCGGCCGCGCCGGGCCTCGGGGACGCGGCCGTAGATGTACTGCAGGTTGGTCGTCTTGCCACTGCGGCCGGGGCCGTAGTAGACGATCTTGCAGGTGATCTCGCGGGTCGTGAAGTTGACGAGGGACATGTCACCGTCCGAAGAGGGCCCGCAGGCTCGCGTTGAGTTCGCGTTCGAAGTCGGCGGCCAGCACCTCGCGGCGCGGCTCCTCCTCCGGCGGCGCCGCGGCCGCCAGGTCCTCCACCAGCTGCTCGAAGAACACCCGCACCAGCCCGAGCTTGGTCTCGCTCCCGAACACCACCAGGGCGATCCAGCGCCCCCGCGGCGTGTCGAACCAGGCCAGGAAGTGCGCCTGCTCCTTCCCCTGGTGCGCCACCACCCGGAAGGGCTCCCACCCCACCGTCACCGCCAGCTCCGAGCTGGACGCCACGATGCCGGCGCCGAGCGCCGCCACCGACATGAGGTCCAGCGCGCCCACGAAGCCGTGCTGCGCCACCACCTGCCCCGACGAGGTCATGAGCAGCGCCAGCCGGGCGGAGCTCTCCGCCACGAAGGCGCGGAGCGGCGCGACGACCCACGGCTCGACGGCGCGCATCAGCCCAGGCGCTCCGCGGTGCGGAGCATCTCGAGGCGCAGCATGCCGATCGGCACGTCGCGGCCCGCCAGGGCCACCAGTGCCAGGTCGTGGCCGGGCGCCACGAGCAGGGCGCCGTCATCGCCCTGGAGGTGCAGGAAGCGCGGGCGCCCGAAGCCGCCCCGCCCCGACAGCTCCACGGCGCGCCCGGCCAGCGTGGCGCCGATGGCGGCCAGCGCCCCGCCCTTGAGCCCGCCCATCACCGACTCCGCCACCACCAGCCCGTCCTCGAGCGAGACCACCAGCGCGCCCCGCACGCCGCGCAGCCGGGTCAGGCCGTCGAGCATCGCCTGGAACTGGCTGGTCATTGGACGCGCTCCAGCCAGGCGCGTGCCGCCTTGGCGGCGCGGTCGGCGAAGTAGGTGAGCTGCCCCGCCGGCAGCGCCGTGTCCATGGCCGCGAGCAGGCTGGTCTCGGGCGAGGGCATGAGCAGGCAGGCGCTGAGCGCCTCCCCCTCGAGCGTCAGGTGGGCCCAGCCGCCGAGCTCGAGCAGCCGGGCCGCACGGGCGGCCTCGCGCGTGGTGGCGGCCAGCAGCGCCGCCGCCTCGTCGCTCACGTTCCGGCCGTCCGGCGCGGCCAGCCCGCCGCCCAGGCGCAGGCCGTCGGCGTCCACCAGCAGCAGCCGGTCATGCCCGCCGTCCATGCCCGCGAACGGATCCGCCGGGTTCGGGACCGCGGCGGAGGACGGGCCCGCCGCCGCAGCGCTCGCTTCCCGCGGGGGCGGCGCGTCCGGCATCGGCATGTCCCAGATCTCGGCGCCGCCCCCCACCCGTTCCACCGCGTGGCGCAGGCCCAGGTCGTCGGGGTCCAGGGAGGCGGCGATGCGCAGGTGGTAGAGCGCCTGCTCCCGCTCGCCCGCGCGGTAGTACAGGAACCCGATGCCCTTGTGCGCGCCGATGTGGTGCGGGGCGTGGCGGAGGGCCGTGTCCCACTCATCGAACGCCGTGGCGTAATCGTGGCGGTCGGTGAGGATCCGGGCGTACAGGTCGTGGGCATCGGGGAGGTGCGGATAGCGGCCCAGCCCCTGCAGGGCCACCTTCAGCGCGGCGTCGACCTGCCCGCGCTGCCGCAGCGCCTCGCCGAGCCGCAGGAACACGAGGCTCGCCGGGTCGGCGGCGTACTGGGCGCTGAGCGTGCGGATGTCCTCAATCACGGGACCCCCTGAGCGCAAGGTCGAGCGCGAGCGCGGCCTGCCGCACCCGCTCCACCGCGGCAGCCTGCGCATCCTCCTCCGGCGGCTTCTCGGCCAGGCGCCGCCACTGGTCCCACACCTGCGCGGCCTCGCGGAACCGCCCCGTGGCCGCCAGCGACAGCCCGAACAGCCGCTGCGCCGGCGCCGACTGGGCGTCGAGCTGCACCGCCTGCCAGAGCGCCTCGGACGCCTCCAGCGGCCGCGCCGAGGCCAGGAGCGCCCGCCCGTGCGCCAGGTGAGCCAGCGGCTCGTCGGGATGTCCCGACACCGCCTGCTCCGCCGCCTGGGCCGCGGCCTCCGGGTCCCCGGCGCCGAGCAGCTGGTCCACCTCCCCCAGCAGGATCGGCAGGTCCGCCGAGCCGATCGCCTCCATGGCACGGCGCGCCGGGTCCTCGAGGAGAATAATCCCGGCCGTGGCCAACCCGAAGAGCGTGCGCGCCACCTCGAATTCCGGCCGGCCGAGCACATTGGCGAGGTCGCGCACGGTCCGGGTGCCGTCGACAACCGCCAGGAGCTCCCACTCGGCCGGCAGCAGGTCCAGGGGCGTCCCCGTGTCCACCACCGGGGCCAGCTTGGGGACCACGCCGAGGTGGGGGATGATCTTCTCGATCCGGGACCACTCGTCGGTGCGCCGCGCGGCTTCCATCAGGAGCGCGCCCGTCGGGATCCGGGTCTCGGCCTCCGTGGGCCAGTCGCCGCGCTTGCCGTCCTCGAAGGCAAAGTAGCCCTCGGACCACCCCACCATCTCGAAGACCACTTCCTCGATCTGCTGCCGCACCACCCGGGCCAGCTCGCGCTGCGTCACCACCCCGTCGGCCAGCAGGATCTCCCCCAGGCGGCGCGGGTCGCCGGCCTCCTGCTTGGCGCGAGTGGCGGTGAGCCCCGCCTCACTGAGCCGGCCCGCCTGCATCAGCAGCCGCCCGAGCGGGTGCGGGTTGCTGCGGATGTCGGCGCCCACCACCGCCCCATCCTCGAAGAAGACCGTGCCGGCGTTCTGGCGCAGGTCGGAGACCACCTTGAGGGTCCCGGTCTTCCGGCTCAGGTCGAGCAGCTGGAAGACGTCGTGGATGCTAAGCTCCTTGAGCGGGCCTTCGATGGGCATGGCTCAGGCCGCTCCGGCGAAGATGTGCGCCAGGTCGCGCGCGGAGCGGGCATGGGTCCGCGCCGCCTGCGCGAACGGCCCCGCCGCGTCCACCTGCACCACCCGCTCCCACGCGCGGACCGCGTCCGCGTACCGCCGCGCGCGGGCCAGCGCCACGCCGCGGTGGAACAGCGCCGCCTCGTTCTCCGGGTCGAACTTGAGCAGCCGGTCCAATGCCTCCAGCGCCTCGTCGGCGCGCCCGTCGTCGAGCAGCGCGCGGCCCAGGAGGAGGAGGGCCTCGAGGTCGTAGGGCTCGCTCAGCAGCAGGTCGATCAGGAAATCCACCGCCATCCGCGGGGACTCGGTGCGCCGGATGAGGTCGGCGAGCGGGAGCGCCGCCTCCATGTAGGAGGGCAGCAGGTCAAGGGCCCGCTCGTAGGCCAGCCGCGCGGCCGCGGGATTGTCCCGGCGCTCCTCGAGCCGGCCCAGGTCGCGCCACACCTGCGCCACGCCACTGTCGAGCTGCAGCGCGGCGTGATAGGCCTCGATGGCGCCATCGAGGTCGCCCAGTTGCTCGGCCACGCCGGCCTCGAGCTCGAGGAGGTCGGGCCGGCCCGGCTCCAGGGCGCGGGCCTGGCGCAGCACGTCGCGCGCGGAGCCGGCGTCGCCGGCGGCCAGCCAGGCGCGGGCGGTGGCCACCAGGGCCTCGACGTCATCCGGGGCGGCGCGCGCCAGCAGGTCCGCGGCATCGGCCGCCTCGCGGTGACGGCCCAGCGCCAGCAGGGCGCGCGTCTCGCCGAGCAGCGCCCGCGCCATGGTCGGCTCGAGCTGGAGCGCCGCGTGGAAGCGCTCCAGCGCCTCGCCGTGCAGCCCGCGTCGCGCGTAGACCTCGCCCAGCAGGGTGGTGGCGCGCGCGGGCTCGGCCCCGCGCTGGAGCGCCCGCTCGATCTCCGCCGCCGCGTGCTCCAGGAACCCCTTGGCGATGTAGTCCGAGGCGAGGGCGAGGGGATCCTCCGCGGCCGCCACCCCGGCCGGCTCCGCCGGCTCCAGTTCGTCGAAGATCTGGTCCAGCAGGCGGCCATCGAAGTGGAAGTCGCCGCCCACCTGCTCCGCCAGCACGTCGGCGGAGATCTCCGGCACGATGGCGATCTCGGGATGCTCGTACTGCAGGTCGAGGGTGAGGCTGTACTTCTGCGCCACGTAGAGCGGCTCCAGCTCCAGCGCGCGCTTGGTGGCCCGGAGCGCGCCGTCGAAGTCGCCGAGGTGGCTGAGGGTGAAGCTCAGGTTGTAGTGCGCGGAGGCGTTGGTGGCGTCGGCCTCGATGGCGCGGGAGAAGGCGTGGCGGGCGTCGTCGAAGCGGCGCAGCTCCACCAGCACGAGGCCCACGCCGTTCCACGCCACCGACTGGTGGGTGGCGTCGGCCAGCACCTGGCGGTAGGCCTCGAGCGCCAGCTGGAGCCGGCGCCGCTGGAACAGCGCCAGCGCCAGGTTGAGCCGCGCGGCATCGAGCGCCGGCGCATGGCGCAGCGCCTCCTGGAACGCCTCCAGCGCGCCCTCGTGCTCGGGATCCTGGGTGCGCAGCACCCCGAGGTTGTTCCAGGCGAGCGCATAGCGCGGGTCGATGCCCACGGCCTGCTCGTAGGACAGCGCGGCGTCGTCGCGCCGGCCCATCTGGTGGAGGCAGACGCCGCGCTCGTTCCAGAGCTTGGGGCTCGAGTTGTCCTGCGCCAGCAGGTCGTCGTAGAGCTCGAGCGCCGCCGCGAGGTCCCGCCGGAGCAGGTACACCTCGGCCATGGCCTGGCGCACCAGCTTGGAGTCCTCGCCGGCCTCGAGCGCCAGGCGGTACTCCCGCAGCGCCTCGGCGTAATAGCCCTTCTGCCGGAAGGCGAGCCCCAGGTTGTAGTGCGCCAGGCTCGAGCCCTCGACGATCTGGGGGCGCGGCGCGGAGAGGCGCGGCACGGGGCCGCTGCTCCGGTCCTGGAGCCCGGCGAGCCGGGCCAGGGCCAGGTTGTTCTGGGCGCGGCCCAGCGTGGGATTCAGCTGGGTGGCGCGGGTGGTGGCGGCCCGCGCCTCCTCGTGCCGGCCCACGTCGCCGTACAGGAAGGCCAGCAGGAAGTAGGCGTCGGCGTAGTCCGGGTTCCGCGCCACCGCCTCCTCGAGGCACTCGAGCCCCTGCTCCGCCAGCCCCTTGTTGTAGAGGGACTCGCCCAGGTGGAACAGGATGATCGGGCTCTCGGGCTCCACCGCGTGCGCGGACTCGAACGCGGCGAGCGCCATGTCCATGTCGCCACGGCCGCGTTCGGCCAGGCCGAGCTGGAGGAGGGTCGGCACGTCGCGGGGCCGCTGCTCGAGCAGGGCGCGGAAGGCCTCGGCCGCCTCGTCCCACTGGCCGAGGGCCGCGGCGGAGCGGCCCAGCTGCCAGCGCGCCTCGGCGTCTCCCGGGTCCCGCCGGAGGCGCTCGCGCAGCTCGGCCATGTGGCGGTCGTAGTAGCCGCTCGAGTGGTAGGCAATCTCGAGGTTCTGGCGGGCGACTTCCATGCGCGCGTCGAGCTCCAGGGCGCGGAGGAACTCGTCGCTGGCCTCGGCCACGAGGCCCTTCTGGTAGTAGAGGACGCCGAGGTTGTTGTGCGCGCCCGCGTCCGCCTGGTCGATCCGGCGGGCGAAGGAGCGGAGGACCGCGAGGTCGCGCTCGGAGAGGGCGGGCGCGGACATCGCGTCCTCAGCCGAGGCGGATGGCGTCGAAGATGGCCCGGAGGCTGGCGAGGTCGGGAAGCAGGAGGAAGTGCCCCTGCAGGCGGAGCCCCGGGTCCTCGAAGAGGAACTGCGTCTCCACGCAGAAGACGTAGTCCCGGTCGTAGCCGAAGTTCATGTAGATGGAGGTGAGCACGGCCCCCATCATGTCGATCGACAGGCTCGGCACCGAGGGCACCAGCATCATCCCCATGAAGTCCGACAGCGCGTTCATGTACGCGCTCGAGAGGATGTTGCCCACTTCCTTGAGGCCCGACTGCTCCATCTCGCTGAAGGCCGTGGTGGTCCCCGGCGGGCGGCGGAGCAGGATGTCGCACAGCGTCCTGGCGCACGGCTCCGGGAAGAGCACCAGGGTGCGGCCGGTGAGGTCGCCCATCATGTGCATCAGCACGGCGGCCACCACCTCGTCGGCGCTGCCCAGGATCTCGGGCACCTCCTCGAGCCGGGTGATGTTCACCTCGGGCACCGAGATCATGATGCGCCGGTTGACCAGCTGGGACAGCGCGGTGGCCGCGTGGCCGGCCCCGATGTTGGCCACCTCGCGGAGTGCGTCGCGCTGCAGCGCGTGGAGTTCCCTCACGTCGTCCATGATGCGGGCCTCCCTAGACCAGGGCTGCGGGGTCCACGATGAGCGCCGGGACCCCATCCCCGAGGATGGTGGCGCCGCTGAAGACCGGGAGCATGCCCCGCGGGGCGTCGAACGGCTCCACCACGATCTCCTGCTGCCCCACCAGCGCATCCACCACCAGCACCGCCTTCCGTTCCCCCACCTCCACGATCACCGCGGGCGAGCGCCCCACCGGCCGGACCCCGTGCGCGCCCAGCGCATCCCGCAGCCGCACCGTCGGCACCAGCGTGTCGCGCAGCACGTACGCCTCCCGGCCCTCGAGCGCGGCCACCCGGTCGGGGTGGTACTCCACCGTCTCCGCCACGCCCGCCAGCGGGATCGCGTAGCGCTCGCCGCCTACCTCCGCCAGCAGCACCCGCACGATGGCGAGCGTCATGGGCAGCCGGAGCGTGAACTGGCTGCCCCGCCCCGCGATCGCGGTCAGCTCCACCGCGCCGCCGATGGCGCGGAGCTTGGAGACCACGGCATCCATCCCCATCCCGCGGCCCGAGACGTCGGTGACCACCGCGGCGGTGGAGAACCCGGGCCGCGCCAGCACCCGGAGCAGCTGCTCGTCCGTCAGCTCCCGGGTGTCGGCCGGGAGGTGCCCGCGCTCGATGGCCTGGCGCAGCACCTTGCCGCGGTCGATCCCCGCACCATCGTCACTCACGCGGATCAGGACCGTGGTCCGGTCGCTCGTGGCGCCGATCCGGATCAGCCCTTCCTCCGCCTTGCCCGCGGCCTTCCGCTCGGCAGGCGCCTCGATGCCGTGATCCACGGCGTTGCGGAGCAGGTGGATGAGCGGCTCGCCCAGCTCCTCGAGCAGCGCCCGGTCGAGCTGGGTGTCCTCGCCCTCCACCTCGAACCGCACCCGCTTGCCGAGCTGGCGGGCCAGGTCCCGGACGACGCGCGGGAACCGGTCGAACACCTGCCAGACCGGCGTCAGCCGTGCCTGCATCACCTCGCCGTGCAGGTCGCTCGTCACCCGCCCGATCCGCGCCGCCACCGCCTTGAGCTCCGGCGAGGCGCTGGCCTCCGCCAGCTCCAGCAGCCGCCCCCGCGCCACCACGAGTTCGCCGACCTGGTTCATCATGGCGTCGAGCCGGCTACCGCCTGCACGTCGCCCGCGGCGCGGATGGCCTCGCTGATCGCCTCGTCCGGGGCGCGGGTGGCGAGGGTGAAGCGGAACTTCCCGTCGAACTCGTCCCGCTCGAACGCGGCGGGCGGCGGCACCACCCCGCTCACCGTGCCGAGCCCCTCCGCCTTCCGGAGCGCGATGAGCGCCCGGGCACCTCGCATCATGGCGTCGGGCCGGATCTCCACCCGGACTTCCCGCCCCTCCACCGGCTCGATGGCGGGGGCCGGCGCGGGGGCCGGGATGGCCCAGCTCCCCGTGGGCGCCGTGTCCACCGAGGCCTCATCGAGCTCGGCCAGCAGCGCCGTGAAGCTCAGGGCCGCGTCCCCGCCCTCCACCGCCTGTGACGCCCCCTGCTCCAGCGCGTCCACCACGCGGAAGAAGAGGTCGATCAGCGGCTCGCCCGCGCCCGGGTCGCTGCGCAGCAGGTCCAGCACCGACTCGCTCCGGTGGGCCAGCTCCGTGAGGTTGGAGTACCCCATGGCCGCCGCCATGCCCTTGAAGGTGTGCATGGCGCGATACAGGCTGACCACCGGTTCCACCGCCGCCGGTTGCCGCTCCCACTCGAGCAGCGCCTGCCCGCAGGCGCCGCGCTGCTCTCGGCTCTCGGTCAGGAAGAGGGCGGCGTACCGCGACAGGTCCATCCGGGCCTAGCCCAGGACGCGCTGGACGGCCTCGAGCACCCGGGAGGGCTGGAAGGGCTTGACCACGAAGTCCTTGGCGCCGGCCTGGATGGCCTCCACCACCAGCGCCTGCTGGCCCATGGCGCTGCACATGAGGATCCGGGCCTCGGGGTGGTCCTTGCAGATCTCGCGGACCGCCTCGATGCCCCCCATGTCCGGCATCACGATGTCCATGGTGACGAGGTCGGGCTTGAGCGCGCGGAACTTCTCGACGGCCTCACGTCCGGTCTCGGCCTCCCCCACGACCTCGAAGCCGGCCTGTGACAGGATATCCGAGATCATGGTCCGCATGAAGATCGCGTCATCGCAGACCAGCACCGTGTGGCTCACGCCGACCTCCCGAGATGTCGAGCAGCGACTGTGCCGCAGGCGGGCCGTCTGGCGGCCCGCGGGCTGACTAGTCCAGCGCCGGGGCCAGCAGCGCCGCGGCGTCCAGCACCGCGAAGACCTGCCCCCCCTGGCGTCCCACCCCTGCCACTAGTTTCGGATCAACCCCCGGCAGACTTTCGCCCGGGGCCAGGTCTTCGGCCGGAACCTCCACCAGGTCCACGACCTCATCCACGGCGAGCCCGAACTGCCGGGCCCCGCGGTCCACCACCAGCACCGATTCGGCTTCCGGATGCGGCGGGGCCGCCCCGAGGGCGCGGCGCCCATCGACCACGGTCAGGAGGGCGCCCCGGAGGTTGAGCAGCCCGGCCACGGCTGACGCCGCGCCAGGGATCCGGGTGGGCAGGCCGGCCGGGATCACCTCACGCACCACGGTGGCGGGCATCGCACAGGGCAGCCCGGCCAGCCGGAAGAGCACGAAGCGGCGTGAGGTGAGGTCAGCCATGTCCTTCAAAGAAGCCAAGATAGCGGAGCATTTCAGGCTGGGCAACGGAGCCAAGGGCCCGCCCGAGCAGGGGGGCCAGGTCGGCCGGCCATTCCGACCGGAATTCGAGGTCCGCCCCGCTGGCCGGGTGCCGGAACCGGAGCCAGGCGGCGTGCAGCGCCTGCCGGGGTGCCAGCCGCTCCAGCGCCTCCGCCTCCCCCCGCGCCGGCCCCGTGATCCGGCGGCTCCCGCCAGCTCCATAGACCGGATCCCCCACCACCGGGTGGCCGATGTGGGCCAGGTGCACCCGGATCTGGTGGGTGCGGCCGGTGTGCAGCTCGAGCCGGAGCAGGTCCGTCTGGCCGAGCCGCGCCACCACGTACGCATCGGTGCGCGACGGCCGTCCCTCGGCCTGGACCGTGACCTTCTTCCGGTCCCGCGGATGGCGCGCCAGCGGCGCGTCGATGACCGTGGGGCTCTCGTCCAGATGCCCCCACGCCAGCGCCGCGTAGCGCCGCGTCACCCGCCGCGCGGCGAGCATGGCGCCGAGCTTCCGGTGGGCCAGGTCGGTCTTGGCCACCACCATTAGCCCCGAGGTGTCCCGGTCCAGCCGGTGCACGATGCCGGGGCGCCCCTCCGCCCCGCCGGCCAGCGTGGTGCCGCGCGCCACGAGGGCATTCACCAGCGTGTCGTCCCAGTGCCCCGGGGCGGGGTGCACCACCAGGCCGGCCGGCTTGTCGATGACGGCCAGGTGCTCGTCCTCGAAGACGATCACCAGCGGGATCGGGGCGGGCACCAGCTGCCGCGGCGGCTCCTCGTCGGGAATGGCCACCTGCACCTGCTCGCCCCGCAGGAGCGTGCGCGACGCGCGCGCCACCTGCCCGCCCACCGTCACCCGTGCCTCCGCCACCAGGCGCGCGGCCTGGGTGCGGGAGAGCTGGAGCTGGTCGGCGAGAAAACGGTCGAGGCGTTCGGTCTGGGGGGAGAGGACGGAGAGTTCGAGGAGGGGCATGGCGGAGGCGATCAGTCCTTGGGGACTGCCGCAGGCCCCGCCGGCGTCTCGGGCGGCAGTGGGCGGCCGGGGTCGGCCGCGGCCTGGTCGCGCCGGGCGTCTTCCTGCCACAGCGAGAGGGCGAGCGCCACCGCGCCGCAGCTCACCGCCATGTCCGCCACGTTGAAGGTGGGCCAGCGCCAGGCGCCGACCCCCAGGTCCAGGAAGTCCACCACGCCGAGCGGGGAGCGCACCCGGTCCACCAGGTTGCCGAGCGCCCCGCCGCTCACCAGGCCCACCGCCAGTTGCCGGAACCAGTCCCCCGGCTCGGCGTCACGGGACATCTTGAAGAGCACGACCGTGGCCAGGATGGCCACGCCCATGAAGATCCAGCGGGAGAGCGGCCCGAGGTCCAGCCCGAACGCAGCCCCGGGGTTGTAGACCAGCCGCAGCTGGAACCAGTCCCCGAAGACGGCGCGCCCCGCCGAGCGCAGCAGGTGCCGCTCGGCGAGGTGCTTCGTCACGGCATCGAGCGCCACGACGACGAGCAGGCTGCCCCAGTAGAGGCGCCGCTCAGCGCCGCTTGGCATTCTCTTCTTTTTCCTTGCACTCGATGCAGAGCCGCGCGTGCGGCAGCGCGTCGAGCCGCTCGAAGTTGATCTCCTTGCCGCAGGTGTGGCAGAGCCCGAAGCGGTCCGGCGTCTTGTAGAGCCGGCGCAGCGCCTCGTTCACGTGCCAGAGGTAGCGGCCCTCCTGCGAGGCGAAGAGGAACTGCTTCTCGCGCTCCATGGCGTCGGTGCCCTGGTCCGCCATGTGGAAGGAGTAGGACGAGAGGTCCCCATCCGAGTTCTGGAGGGTGGCGTTGAAGGACTCGTCGTAATAGCCGAGCTCCTTCATCACGCGGGCCCGCTCCTCGAGGAGGCGCTTCTCGAAATGTGCCAGGTTCTTCTTGTTCATGCCCCGATCCTTCAGTTGGGCGATCCGTGCCCGGGGGTTCAGGCGGTGGCCGAGTGCCGCCGCACGCTCAAGGTGACGGAATGTCCGTCGAGGTCCACCTGCTGGGTCAGCGCCGCACGGGCCACGGCGCCGTTGATCACCACCTCGCGGGCCAGCACGTCACCCGCGATCATGGCCTGGTGGGCCCGCGCCGCCTCACAGACGGCGGCGGGCCCCTCGATGCCGAGCGCGATGCGGTCGCTCACCTGGAAGCCCGCCTCGCGCCGCAGCCGCTGCACGTGGTGGATCACCTCCCGCGCCAGCCCCTCCGCCACGAGGGCGGGGGTGAGGCCCGGGTCGAGTGCGGCCACGTACGGCCCGTCGCTCTCCACCAACCAGCCGGTGGCCACCACCTCCCGCTCGACGCTCACGTCGCCCGAAAGGTAAACCACCGGCTCGCCGTCCACATGGATGGTGGCCTCCTGCCCCGCCTCCAGCGCCCGGAGCTGCTGCGCCGTCAGGCGCTCCGCCGCCGCCGCGATGGCCGGGGTCTGCTTCCCGAAGCGCTTGCCGAGCGCCCGGAAGTTGGGCTTGGCCCGGAGGCGCACCAGGTCGGTGTCCGAGGCGGCGACCACGATCTCGTGCACGTTCACCTCGTCCCGCAGGATCCCGAGCAGCCGCGAGAAGACCGGCCCCGCCACGTCCGCCGGCACCGCCACCTGCATCCGGCCGAGCGGCTGCCGCACCCGGAGCTTGGCGGACTCACGTGCCGCGCGCGCCAGTGAGGCAAGGCGGCGGATGGCGTCCATCGCGCGCTCCAGCTCGGCTTCGGCCCCCGGCGCCCGGCCCGCCGTGGGCCACCCGGCGAGGTGCACCGTCCGGTCGGTGAGCGCCCGGTGCAGCCAGTCGCTTGCAAAGGGCGCCGCCGGCGCCATCAGGCGGCTCACCGTCACCAGGCACTCCTGCAGCGTGGCCACCGCCGCCGGGTCGGCGGAACTATCCGGGGCCCAGAACCGCCCGCGGGTCACGCGGACGTACCAGTTCGAGAGATCGTCGACGACGAAGTCCATGAGCGCCCGCACACCGGCCGTGGGCTCGTAGCTTCCCCACGCGGCGGTCACCGCGGCCACGGTGGCATCGAGCCGCGCCAGGATCCAGCGGTCCGTGTCGGGCCGCTCGGCCACCGGCGGCGGGCTCTGGCCCTTGTCGGCGTAGAGCCGGAAGAACTCGTAGCTGTTCCGGAGGGCCCGCAGGAAGTCGCCCGTCACCTGCGGGATCTGGCGCCGGTCGAAGCGCTTGGGGAGCCAGACCTGGCTGCTCACCAGGAGGTAGAGGCGCACCGTGTCCGCGCCAAACTCCCGGATCATGTCCCAGGGGCTGACCACGTTCCCCTTGGACTTGGACATCTTCTGGCCCTCGGGGTCGAGGACCAGCTCGTTCACGATGACGTTCCTGTAGGCCAGGCTGTCGAACGCCGTCGTCGCGATGGCCAGCAGCGAATAGAACCACCCGCGCGTCTGGTCCACCCCCTCGCAGATGTAGTCCGCCGGGAAGTGCGCGGCAAACTCCTCGGCGTGCTCGAAGGGATAGTGCCACTGCGCGTACGGCATCGCCCCGGAGTCGAACCAGGTGTCGATGACCTCGGCCGCGCGGCGCATGGTGCCGCCGCAGTCGCAGGCCCAGGTGTAGCCGTCGATGTACGGCTTGTGCGGGTCGAAGGTGCTGGGGAGCTTCTGGCCCCAGCGCGCCGCCAGCTGGTCGTAGCTGCCGATCACCTCGACGTGCTTCGGGTCCTGGTCGCAGACCCACACCGGCAGCGGGGTGCCCCAGTAGCGGTCGCGCGAGAGGGCCCAGTCCACGTTGTTCTCGAGCCAGGCGCCAAAGCGCCCCGCCCCGACCTCGGGCGGCTGCCAGTTGACCTGGGCATTGAGCTCGAGCATCCGCTCCTTCACCGACGACGTCCGCACAAACCACGAGTCGCGGGCGTAGTAGATGAGCTTGCTGCCGCAGCGCCAGCAGTGGGGATAGGTGTGGACGTACTGCTCCGTCCGCAGCCACCGCCCCTCGGCCTTGAGCCGCTTGATGATCGTGTCGTTGGTCTCGTCCGCGGTGACCAGCTGGCCCTCGATCTCGGGCCAGCGGGTGCCCTGGAAGGTGCCGTCGGCCGCCACCGGGCGCACCAGCGCCAGCTGGTGGGCCTGCCCCGCACCGTAGTCGTCGGCGCCGAAGGCCGGGGCCATGTGCACGATGCCCGAGCCGTCGTCGGCGGTGACGAAGTCGCCCGGGATGATGACCGAGTGGCGCTTCCCTCGGGCATCGCCACGACGTCGAACGGCCGCTTGTACCCGAGCCCGACCAGCGCCTCGCCCGGCGAAGGTGTCGCCCTCGCGGGCGACGGGGCCGCCGAGGATCTCCTCCAGCTTGGCCACGCGCGCCTCGGCCACCACGAAGCCGCGGTGCGGGTGCTTCTCGCTCCGGTACACGCCGTAGCGGAGCTCCGGGTGCACCGCCGCCGCCACGTTGGAGGGCAGCGTCCAGGGCGTGGTGGTCCACACCACGAGCTCCCAGTCGCTGCCGTTGGTCAGCGGGAAGGTCACGTAAATGGACCGGTCCCGCACCTCCTGGTAGCCGAGCGCCAGCTCGTGGGAGGAGAGCACGGTGCCGCAGCGCGGGCAGTACGGCAGCACCCGGTGGCCCCGGTACAGCAGGTCCTTCTCGAAGAGCCGGTGCAGCAGCCACCACACCGTCTCCACGTACTCGTTGGTGTACGTGACGTACGCGTGCTCGTAGTCGAGCCAGTAGCCCACGCGGTTGGAGAGCTCTTCCCAGTCCTTCTTGTAGGTGAAGACGCTCTCGCGGCAGAGGCGGTTGAACGCCTCCACGCCAAACGCCTCGATGGCCTTCTTGCCGTTCAGCTTGAGCTGCTTCTCGACCTCGATCTCGACCGGCAGGCCGTGGGTGTCCCAGCCGGCGATGCGGGTGACCCGCTTCCCCTGCATCGCCTGGAAGCGGCAGATGAGGTCCTTGATGGTCCGCGCAAAGACGTGATGGATGCCGGGCTTGCCGTTGGCGGTCGGCGGTCCCTCAAAGAACACGAAGGGCGGCCCGTCCTCGGTTGCCGCCTGCGTGCGCTCGAACAACCCCTCCTTCTGCCACTCGGCCAGCAGCGCCTGCTCCAGGGCGTCGGCGCCGCCGTCCGGCCACGGCTGCCAGGTCATGTGCCGAGGGTCCCCACGTACGCGGCCACCAGGCGGGTGAGGCGCGGCTCCGCCTCGGCGGCCACCGCCAGGATGTGCGCCAGCGTGGCCGGCACCAGCGCGTCCGGCAGGCACTGGTCGGTGATGATCGAGAGCCCCGTCACCTTCATCCCCTGGTGCACCGCCACGATGACCTCGGGCACGGTGCTCATGCCCACGATGTCGGCGCCCATGGCGCGGAGCATCCGGTACTCGGCGCGGGTCTCGAGGCAGGGCCCGGTGACCGACACGTACACGCCCTCCCGCAGCATCACCCCCTGCTCGAGCGCGAGCTGGCGCACGCGGGCGCGGAGCGTGGCGTCGTAGGGGTCCGACATGTCGGGGAAGCGCGGGCCCAGCCGGTCATCGTTCCGGCCGATGAGCGGGTTGTCGCCGAGCAGGTTGATGTGGTCGCTGATGAGCACCAGGTCCCCGGGCGCCCAGAGGGGGTGCATGCCGCCCGAGACATTGGTGACCACGAGCGTCCGCGCCCCGAGCGCGTGCATGACGCGCACCGGGAAGGTCACCTGCTGCAGGGTGTAGCCTTCGTAGCGGTGGAACCGCCCCTGCATGGCCACCACGGGCGTGCCGTGGAGCGTGCCGAGCAGCAACCGGCCGGCGTGGCTCTCCACCGTGGAGAGCGGGAAGCCCGGGATCTCCTCGTAGGGGATGACGGCCTCGGTCTTGATCTCCTTGACCAGGCCGCCGAGGCCGGTGCCGAGGATGATCGCGACCCGCGGGGTGAGGGCGCTGCGGCCGCGGATGGCGGCGGCCGCCTGCTGGACCTGGTCGTAGAGCGAGGGGGTCGTCATGCGTGGCGCTTGAGCAGGAGCTCCGTCTGGACCTGGTGGGTGATGGTGGCGTGGCTCTGCAGCCCCTCGACCTCGCCGAGCTGGCGCTCGAGCAGGGCGCGGAAGTTGGCCAGGTAGGCCGCGAACTGCCGCTGCAGCCCCTCCATCCGCTCGCGCACCTGCCGCTCCTCCTCCTGCGCCTGGCCCACCAGCCGGAGCGCGTCGGTGCGCGCCTCCCGCACGATGGACTCGGCCTCCTTCTCGGCCTGCTCCTGGGCGGCCACGCGGAGCTGCTGCGCCGTGAGCAGCGCCTCGTTCATGGCGCGCTCGCGGTCGCGGAAGGCCCGGAGCTGCTCCTGGAAGCCCTGCACCCGCTCCTCGATCCGGGCCCGCTCGCGCAGGAGGCGGTCGAGCTCGTCGGCCACGCGCTGCTTGAACTCCTCGACCTGCTCCGGCTCGTAGCCCCGGAAGCCGCGCCGGAACTCCTGGGCGCGGACGTCGCCGGGCGTCAGGTGGAACGCATCATCGCTCATCGGGGTCGCTCTCCGAACAGCAGGGTTCCCAACCGGACCAGCGTGGCGCCTTCCTCGACAGCCACCTGGTAATCGCCCGACATTCCCATCGAGAGCTCCGGCAGCGCCTGGCCACGCGCCTCGGCCTCGTCCCGCAACTCGCGGAGCATCCGGAAGGTGGCGCGCTGCACCGCCACGTCGTCCGTCAGTTCCGCCATGGTCATGAGGCCCCGCACCGCCAGCCGCGGCAGTCCCGACACCGCCTGGAGCAGCGCCGGCAGCTCGGCCGGCTCCACGCCGCCCTTCTGCGGTTCCCCCGAGCAGTTGACCTGCAGCAGGATGGGCTGCACGGTGCCCGGCGCCGCGCGCCGGTCCAGGTCCTGCGCCAGCCCCAGGCTGTCAACGGAGTGAATCAGCGCGAATCGATTCACCGCGAGCTTCGCCTTGTTGCGCTGCAGCGTCCCGATCAGGTGCCACTCCACCGGCACGTCCGGGCACTCGACCTGCTTGGCTAGCGCCTCCTGCACCCGGTTCTCCCCCACGGCCGTGAGGCCCGCCGCCGCCGCGGCGCGCACGGCCTCCGCGGGATGCGTCTTGGTCACGGCGACGATGGTCACGGGGTGCGTCCATCCGGCCGAGCGCTGCCGTGTCGCGATCTGCTCCCGGACATCCGCCAGCCGGCCCGCCAGATCCGGGTAGGACATGGCGGGTAAAAGTAGGCGTGCGATGCGGTTATGTGTAGGGCCGGGTCGGCGGCCGGCCCTCAGCGCCGGGGGCTCGGGGAGCTCGGGGCGTTCGCCGGCGTGGACACCATGACGTCGAGCGCCCGCTTCATGGCCGGGTTGGTGCCCAGGTTGGCCGCCCGGGTCAGGGTCGCCACCGCCTTCTCGCGCTGGCCCAGCTTGTCGTACGCGTAGGCCAGCTGGGCCAGCGGCAGGGCCAGGTTATTGGAGACTCCCGCCGCCGTGGGCTCCAGTTCGTGGCTGGCCCGGCCCTCGAGGCGGGCGTACCGGTAGGTCTCGTTCATCAGGCGCTCGGTGGCCGGGACGTCCAGCGCCACGCCAAGCAGCCGGTGGGTGTCGATCCCGGGCTGGGTCGTGTCCACGGGCGTGCCCTGCAGCGCCATGACCAGGCCCCGCTGCACCAGGAACGGCTCCAGGCCGTAGTACTCGCCGCCGGTGGTCAGGGACCAGGCGATGGGGCGTTTGCCGAGGTTGTCCTGCAGCAGGCGAAGCACCACGAAGTCCCGGCTGTAGAGCGGCGTACCCTTGGCGAGCACGTGCCGGATGGGGCCGATCTGGAGCGCCACGTCCTGCGGCAGCATCACCGGCTCCATGGTGGCGATCTGCTCGTCCGTCAGGCTGTGGGCCGGCCCGCTCGGCTTCACCGGGTTCAGGCCCCGCCAGACGGCCGGGGCCTGCGCCTCATTGAAGTCCCGCACCGGCCAGTCCCGGAGCTGCCGCTTGTACCAGTCGGTCTCCGCCAGCGCCAGGCAGACCACCAGCACGTCCTGCCGGATCCCCTGCACCTCCTGCGCCCACCAGAGCGGGAAGGTGTCGTTGTCGCCGTAGGTGAACAGGATGGCGTACGGCGGGACCGAGTTGAGCAGGTCGTAGGCAAAGTCCGCCGCGAGCGTGGCATCGGGCCCGTGCTTGCGCGTGGCGGTCTCGAAGTTGGCCGCGAACGGGACCAGGGCCACCAGGCCCACGGGCAGCGCCGCGGCCATGGCCGGCCAGCGGACCCCCTGCACCAGCCCCTGCAGCGCCCGCGCCAGCCCGATGCCGGCCCACACGCCCCACGTCACGAAGCTCACCACGAAGAAGTAGTCGCGCTCCCGCACCTCGTGGTCCGAGGGCGTGGGGAACTTGTCGTAGCCCAGGCTGAAGCCCGGCTTGAAGTTCATGTACGCCACGAGCCCGAGGCCCGTGGTGAGCCACAGGACGAACAGCAGCCACCACGCCCCGCGGTCACTGCGGCGCTGGTGCAGGAACCCGGTGAACCCGAGGGAAAAGAAGACCACCGCCGTCACCACCTGCGCCGCCTGCGAGCGGAGGCTGTTCCCCCACTGCCACACGAAATACTGCAGGTAGTTGAGCAGCTGCAGTCCCAGGATGGTGAGGCTCCGGCCGGTGTTCTCGGGGCCGTGGAACTGCGTCGGGTTGTCGAGCGGGGTGCGCACGGGGTACTGCTCGCGCCGGATCACCGCCAGGAGGGCATCCCAGTTGTCGGGCTGGGCCTCGTTGATCATCGGCGCGTGGCCGGCCCGGAGATAGAGGATCAGGTAGCTGGTGACGCCCACGGCCGCGAGGAGCAGCGCCACGATCCCGAAGCCGCCGTTCCCCTGCGTGAACGCGAACACCAGCGCGGCCACGTAGCACAGCCCGCCCAGCACCACCAGCGTGGTGCTGCCGAGCCCGCTCCCGATCAGGAGCGCCCAGGTTCCCGCCATCACGGCCACCTGGGACAGCTCGCTCGCCCGCTGCTCCGCCGTGGCCTCGGCGTCGCCCCACACCACCGCAAAGAGGAAGGCGATCACGGCCGGCCCCGCCAGCAGCGCCAGCAGGTGGTTGCCGATGGACATGCCGGCCAGGTAGATGATGAGCAGCAGCAGGTGCGGCGCGCGCGCCGTCCCCCGCACCGCGCGCCACCGCAGGCAGGTCCAGCAGATGGCCGCAATGGTGAAGACCGCAAAGCTGTACACCTCGGTCTCGTTGGAGTTCTGCCACTGCGTGAAGGTGAACGCCGCGCAGACCGCCGCCGCGAACCCGCCAAGGAGCCGGACCACCCGCCCGTCGCCGGCCGGCATCCCCGCCGTGGCCCCCACCAGCGATTCCTCCGCCACCAGGAACCAGAACCCCGCCCCCACCGCGCCCGCCACCGCCGAGAGCAGGTTGAGCCGCTGCGCGTACTCCGCCAGCGGCACCAGCGCCGCCCAGACGTGGGCGATGGCAACGAACAGTGGCGTCCCCGGCGGGTGCGGGACGCCGAGGATCTTGGTGGCGGCGATGAACTCGCCCGCGTCCCAGAAGGTGACCGAGGGGGCGAGCGTCAGGACGTAGCCGAAGAGGACGGTCAGCGCGGCGATTGCCGCGATGCCGTAGGAGGGGCGGTGGCTGGACATGGCGGACAAACCTAATCTCGGAACAAGAAGGGCGGACCCCCGGGGGGCCCGCCCTGCCATGATGCACCGGCCCGCCGCGGGGACGCGGCTAGCTCCCGCCGCGCACCGCGTGTGCCACCGCCAGCGCGTCCCGGGCCATCCCCACGTGGTGCACGCGGAAGAGCCGGGCCCCGCGCTCGTACGCCACCACGCAGGCCGCCGCCGTCGCGGCATCGCGCTCCGCCACTTCCCGGCCGGTGACGCTGCCGAGGAACCGCTTGCGCGATGGCCCCACCAGGAGCGCCCGCCCGAGCGTGAGGAGCGTGCCCAGCTGGTCGAGGAGCAGCAGGTTCTGCTCCCCCGTCTTGGCAAAGCCGAAGCCGGGATCGAGCACCACCTGGTCCGGCGTCATCCCCGCCGCGAGCGCCTGCTCGTACAGCGTCCGCAGTTCCTCCCGCACCCCCACCACCACGTCCGGCGCGTACTCCGCGTGGTCCAGCCGGGCCATGGTGCTGACGGTGCCGCGCGAGTGCATCAGCACGAAGCCCGCGCCCGCCTCCGCGACGGTGCGATGCATCGCGGGGTCGAGCCGCCCGCCACTCACGTCGTTGATGATGGCCGCGCCGGCCGCGGCGGCGCTCCGCGCCACGCCCGCCTTCACCGTGTCCACCGACACCGGCACGCCGGGATGGCGCCGCACCAGCGCCTCCACGATGGGCAGCACGCGCGCCAGCTCCTCCGCCTCCGGCACCGGCTCGCTCCCCGGCCGGGTGGATTCGCCGCCCACGTCCAGCACGTCCGCGCCCTCGGCGAGCAGGCGATCGGCCTGGGCGAGCGCGGCATCCGGCGCGAGGAATTTCCCGCCGTCGGAGAAGGAATCGGGGGTGACGTTGAGGATGCCGAAGAGGAGGGGCCGCGCCAGCGACAGGCTGCGCTGCCGGATGGTCCAGTGCGTGGGCGCCTCGGGGGTGAGCGCCCGGCCCACCTGCTCCGCCACCGCCGCCAGGTCGGGCGGCACGGTCCAGGGCCGGGCGAGCGCGCCGAGGCGCGCCTCGCTGCCGGCCACGATGGCCCAGTCCTCGCCGGTGAGGATCTCGAGGCCGAGCTGCTGCGCATGGCGCAGGAGCGCCATGACGGTGCCCATCTCCAGGCCGACAAGCTCCACCGCCGCCGGGCGGAGTGCCCCGGCGGCGGCGTCGGCCTTCACCTCGTCCCATCCCCGGGCGCGGAGCGCGTCGCGGACCGCGCGCGGGGAGTGAGCGGCGAGCGCCCTGGCGATCACGCGCCCATGGGCTCCGGCGGCGGGGCACCGAGGATCGGCTTGCGCTGCGGCGCCGCCTCGCTGATGCGGGCCGGCTGCGGCGGCGCCGGCGGGGGCGGCGCCGAGCTGCTCATCGGCGGCAGCGTGCCACCCGTCGCCAGGATGTCGATGTCCTCGCGGTCGATGGTCTCCCGCTCGAGCAGCGCGGCGGCGATCTGGTCGAGCAGCACCCGGTGCTCCATCAGGAGCTTGCGGGCGTTCTCGTGCGCCTCGTCGAGGAAGCGCTTCACCTCGTCGTCCACCAGCTGGGCGGTGCGCTCCGAGATCTCGCGCCGCTGGCCGAACTCGCGGCCCAGGAAGATCTCCTGCTCCCGGTCGCCCACGGCCATCATCCCGATCTTGTCGCTCATGCCGAACTGCGTCACCATCCGGCGCGCGATGGTCGTCGCCTGCTGGATGTCGCTGCCGGCGCCGGTGGTCACCTTGTTGGCGCCGAAGATGAGCTCCTCCGCCACCCGCCCGCCGAACGCGATCGCCAGGCGGCCGATGAGCCATTCCTTGGTCTGGCCGTAGCGGTCCTTGTCCGGCAGGCTCATCATGAGCCCGAGCGCCCGGCCGCGCGGCACGATCGTGACCTTGTGGATCGGGTCGGATCCCTCGGTCTTGAGCGACACCACCGTGTGCCCCGCCTCGTGGTACGCCGTAAGCCGCCGCTCGTCCTCGGAGAGCACCAGGCTCTTCCGCTCGACACCGAGCATCACCTTGTCCTTGGCGTCCTCGAAGTCCTGCATGTCCACGAGCGACTTGTTGCGCCGCGCGGCCAGCAGTGCCGCCTCGTTGACGAGGTTGGCGAGGTCCGCGCCCGCCATCCCCGGCGTGCCCTTGGCGATGGTCTCGAGCGAGACGTCCGCGGCGAGCGGGATCTTCCGGGTGTGCACGCGGAGGATGCCCTCGCGGCCCTTCACGTCCGGCGCGTCCACGACGATCTGCCGGTCGAAGCGGCCCGGGCGCAGCAGCGCCGGGTCCAGCACGTCCGGCCGGTTGGTGGCGGCGATGAGGATCACGCCGTCGTTCGACTCGAAGCCGTCCATTTCCACGAGCAGCTGGTTGAGCGTCTGCTCCCGCTCGTCGTGCCCGCCGCCCAGGCCCGCGCCACGGTGGCGGCCCACGGCGTCGATCTCGTCGATGAAGATGATGCAGGGGGCGTGGGCCTTGCCCTGCTCGAAGAGATCACGGACGCGGCTCGCGCCGACGCCCACGAACATCTCCACGAAGTCCGAGCCCGACATCGAGAAGAACGGCCGCCCGGCCTCGCCGGCGACCGCCTTGGCGAGCAGGGTCTTGCCGGTGCCCGGGGGCCCGACGAGGAGCGCACCCTTGGGGAGCCGCCCGCCGAGGCGGGTGAACTTGCCCGGGTCCTTCAGGAACTCGATGACCTCCTGCAGCTCCACCTTGGCCTCGTCGGCGCCGGCCACGTCGGCGAAGGTGAGCTTGGGGGTGTCGCCGGAGAGCAGCTTGGCCTTGCTCTTCCCGAAGCTGAACGCGCGGCTCCCGCCCGCCTGCAGCTGGCGGAGCAGGAACACCCACAGGCCGATGATCACGATCCAGGGCAGCGCCGCGATGACGAAGGCCGCGACCCCGATCTTCGGCTCCTTGGCCGAGATCGGCACGCCGGTCTTCTCCAGCTCGGCCAGGAACTCCTCGCTGTCCCGGATGGGGAGGAGCACCATGAAGCTCTTGGCGGGACGGTTGTCCTGGCGCACCTCGGTGACGAAATCGCCCTCGAGCTGCTTGCCGTCGTAGACCACCACGCGCTTCACGTTGCCGGCGGCCAGCTGTTCCTTGAACGCCGTGTAGGTGAACTCCTGCATCCCGCCGCGCTGGCTGTTCATGAGCTGGAACAGCGCCATTGCCACGAGCGCAACGAGGACCCAGAGCGCGAGGTTCTTGCTCAGGCTCCGCCAGTCCGGGCGGGGCGTCGGGGGCATGCGTTCAGCCATTCAGTCCACTTCCGCGATGTACGGGAGGTGCCGGAAATCCTCCGCGTGATCCAGGCCATAGCCGACCAGGAAGCTGGTCGGTGCCTCGAACCCCACGAACCGCAGTTCCGGCTGGGGGGCCGCGATGCGCTTGTCCAGCAGCGCGCAGATCGCGAGGCTCCTGGGCCGCCGGGAGCGCAACCGCTCCACCAGCGAGGCCAGGGTACGGCCACTGTCAATTATATCCTCAACCAGCACGATCTGCCTGTCCGCCAGCGGGGTGGAGGGCTCGTAGAGCAGCCGCACCTCCCCGCTCGACACCTTCCCGGTGCCGTAGCTGCTGGCCACCAGGAAGTCCACCTGCGCCGGCCGCCTCACCTCCCGCACGAGGTCGGCGAGGAACATGAAGCTGCCCTTCAACAGCCCGATCAGCAGCAGGTCGCCGTCGGGGTAGGCCCGGGTGATCTCGGAGCCCAGTTCCCGCACCCGCTGCCGGATGGTATCGGCATCGTAGACCACGCGCGTGATGCGCCGCTCGCCGAGCCGGGGATCATGCACGAGGTTCCACCTCCAGCCGGAGCGCCGGGGCACCGGCCGCCGGCACGCGGGCCTCGGAGCGGCAGACCCCCGGGATCCACGCCAGGTCGCCCGCCTCGGGCTCCGCCACCACCGGCCACGTCGTCCGGCGGGTGGCCGTGATCCGCGCCTCCTGGAAGCACTGCGCGGCCAGCCGATGTCCTCTACCCCGGAGTGGCGCAAGACGATCCCCCGGTCGCCAGCCCCGAACCATCAAGGTGCCGGGGATGAACCAGGCCGTGCGACCGTCGCGGTGCTGCTCCGGGGGCGCCGCCTCGGCCCGCCAGCGGATGGTCCACTCTCCCCACTGCTCCTCGCCGGCCGCTCCCTCCACTAGACGCACGCCCCGGTCGGCGTTCCGGGCGGGCGCCAGCACCTCGAGCCGCCCGAAGGAGAGCCCCAGCTGCCAGTCGGCCGTGAGATCCGCCCGGCTGCCGCTGGCGCCGCCGTTCAACGTCCGGAGCGCCCGCTGCACCGCCCGCGGGCCTGCCGCCGCCCCGGCCTCACGGATCAGCGCACCGGTCAGGGCGCCCTGCAGCGCCAGCGGGAGCCCGCCGAGTGCCGTCCAGTCGAGCGAGACCACCCCGCTCTCCTGCCGGTAGGAGAGCCCGGGCCATTCCCGCAGCGCCTCGCCCCACGCCCGGCGATCCCGGGCCGCATGGCGCGCGGCCTCGTCGAGCCGCGCCAGCCCGCGCGGGGCGCGCGCCGCGGCGGCTGGAAGTAGGGTGGTCCGCACCCACGAGCGGAAGTGGCGGGAATCCGCATTGGCGGGATCCTCCCACCAGCTGAGACGCCGCGCCTCCGCGTAGGCTCTCAACTCGGCCCGGGCGATCCCGAGCAGCGGCCGCGCCACCTCACGCCCCCGGGCACTCATGCCCGCGAGCCCGGCGGGGCCGGACCCGTGGAGGAGCCGCATCAGCACGGTCTCCCGCTGGTCGTCGGCGTGGTGGGCCGTGAGGATCCAGCCGGCACCGGTGCGTCGCCGCGCCTCGCGCAGCCACGCCAGCCGGGCCTGCCGGGCCCGGGTTTCCGAGGCGTCGGCGCCGAGTTCGAGGCGCACGCCCACCAGGCGGAGCCCGTGCGCGCCGGCCAGCCGCTCGACCCGCCGCGCCACCTCGCCGCTCTCGGGGTGGATCCCATGGTCCACGTGGGCCACGAGGAGCGTCGGCGCCCGCGCGCCCTCCTCGTCGTGCCAGCGCACCGCGAGGTCCAGGAGCACGGTGGAGTCGAGCCCGCCCGAGACGGCGAGGAGCAGCGGCCGCTCGCCGAGGGCGAGGCGGCGCATGGCACGGGAAAAACGGGCCGGCAGGCCGGCCTGGCCCGCGTCAGATGTAGGGGTCATTGAGCTCGTTGGCGGCGAGCTGGAAGCGCGGGATCGCAGCGGTGAAGCGGGTGCCGTCCGGCCGGACGAAGGCGTACTCCCCTTCCATGTAGCCCTGGGGCGACTTGAGGGGGCAGAAGCTCTGGTACTCGTGCAGCTGGCCGGGCGCGAGCGTCGGCTGCTGGCCCACCACCCCCTCGCCTTCCACCACGGTTTCCTCGCCGGTGGAGTCGTGGATGAGCCAGCGGCGCGAGAGGAGCTGCGCCGACCCGGGCCCGACGTTCTCGATCCGCACGAAGTACGCGAACACGTACTCGTGGCGATCGGGCCGCGAGCGCTCCGGCAGGTAGAGCGGCCGGACGGAGATCCGGATCCCGGCGGTCTCGCGGTAGTAGAAGGGGCGCGGGGGCATGCCCGTAAACTAATGCGCCAGCAGGGATCCTGCGGGAGCCGGGGATGGCGGGGGCGCCTAGCGGCGGCCCACCCGCATCATCCCGTTCACGTACTTGGAATTCTTCGTGACCAGGAACGGGAACCGGTGGGTGATCCGGTCGGCCTCCAGCTCGTCCTCGGCGGCGTACTTGAGCTCCACCACCGTGATGAGGCCGTCGCGCGGATGGGGTCGGGCGGGCAGCCGTCCCGGCGCCGGGGAGAGATACTGGATGTCCCGGTCTAGCGTCAGGCGGAACCGCCCGTCGGGAGTGGCGAAGTAGCGTCGCGAGTACCGGTTGATGAGCGCCGGCCGGAGCCCCGCCAGGGTTCCCGGCAACTCCATGGGCCACGGCAGGTCCCCGAACCAGGCGCCGAGCGGGGGGAGCGGGCGGGTGCGGTCGAGGTCGAAGGCGGGCAGCGGGTAGTTGTCCTTGGTGCCCACCAGCGCGTGCTTCCGCTTGAGCTCGAGCACTGGCCGCGCCACCCGGCCGAACAGCTCGCCGTACCAGCGCACCCGGACCTTGATCCGCTCGCCATGGCCCTGCACCGCGTCCCGCAGGAACTGGAGCGGCGCCGAGTCGAAGTAGATGTTGTTGATCCAGCGCTGGTGGTGGATCTCCCGGAAGTGCGCCGGGTGGATCCGCACGGCGTGCTCCACCAGCCGCGGGTCGAGCTCGCGGACCAGGAACTTCCGCTCGTACCGCCAGGCGCCCCCGGCGCCGGCGGCCGGGTCAGCGGACGCTGGCCTTGCCATAGACCGCCCCGTAGAGACTGTCGGCCACGAAGAGCCGGTCGGCCGGGAGGGCCCGCCCGTCCACCACCAGGCTCGACTCCTTCTCGATCATGTAGGGCAGCTTCTGCCCCGATTCGGTCAGGCCCGTGATGCGGACCTGCGCCGGGCCGTACTCGCTCTTCTTGCGGTAGGCGGTGATGCCGATCTGCCCGCCCTCGAGCCGCACGTTGCTCAGGGTGACCACCGACTTGTCCTTGCTCGCGATGCCGATCGCCGCACCGAGCACGGTGACGTTGCGCCCGTTCAGCGTGCTCACCTCGCCGGCACTCACGCCCTTGTCGCCGGCGGCCTCCACCCGGACGTCGTCCAGGGTGATGGTGGTGCCGGAGGCGTCGATGCCGTCGTTGCCGAGGTTGAGGAACCGGCTGTGGCTCACGGTGCCGACGCCGAAGTCCACGTCGAACGCGTCGGAGGCGGTGCCGCTGAAGCTGGAGGAATCGATCGTGAACGTCGTCCGCATGATGTGGAGCGCGTCCTCGGAGTGGTTGTTCTCGAACGAGCTCCGTGCGATGTCCACGGGGCTCTCGTAGAACTCCACCGCACCGGTCATCTCCCAGCCCTCGATCGTGGCGTTGCGGAGCCCGTGGAAGCGGACGTGCCGCACCGTGGAGCGCCCGCCGGCCTGCATCACGATGACGCCCATCCCGCTGCTGTCGGACGACTCGATCACCACCGGGTCGTCCTCGGTGCCCTGCCAGTCGATCGGCGAGCGGGTGACGATGAGGCCCCCCCGCACCAGGTCGAGGTGCGTGCCCGCCGCCGCGAACAGCCGGTAGCCCGCCGGGATGATCATCGGCCGGTCGATGGTCCAGCTCCCCGGCCGGATGCCGATGCGGCCGCCCGCCTCGTCCACCGTCAGGAACGGGAAGGAGCGCACGTTGCCGGGCTCCATCAGGGGCCGGTCCCGGAGCACCGTCTCGCCGAGGCCGTCGTGCGGGTACGGAAAGACGTCGGCCACGTCTACGCGGGGGGAGCCGAGCAGCTGGTAGCGCACCCGGAGCGGGGCGTCCGCCGTGTCCGGCCAGGTGAAGCCCGCGGGCACCGGCACCGTGAGCGGGACGAAGCGAAGCGGCACCGCCGCCTGCTTGCCCGCCAGCGGCACGGTGTCGGTGCGGTAGGCGGTCGAGTCCCGCTGCAGCCCCACCACCCGGACCGGCAGCGCCGACATGTTGGCCACCTCGAAGCGCAGCTGCCCGCCCTCGACCCCGCGGTAGTACGCCTGCACCGCCTTGGGCGGATGCAGCGCGATCCGGATGAACTCGGCGGAGCGACGCACGTCGGTCCAGTCGAGCTCCTGCTCGGGGTACTCGCGCTGGATGATGCGGAGCGCGGTGCGGGTGCTGTCGGTCAGGGCGCGGATCATGCCCTCGACGTAGCTCGAGTCGCTCACCCGCTCCAGCTCCGCGAGGTAGAGGCGGTAGAAGGCGGTGTCGGCGAAGAAGCGCGAGATGTACTCGCGCGCCGCCGGTTCCTTCGACTCATCGAGCGCGGTGAGGGCCAGCAGCCCGGGCTTGCCCGGCGCCTCACGGTTGTAGCCGTCGAACGCGATGGGCTCGAGCCGGTTGGTGATCGGGTTGTAGTAGAACCGCGCGTTGGGCCAGTTCCCCGCCCCGTGCCAGGCCCGCATCAGGTCGGTGAGCGCGAAGAAGCGCGCCAGCTGCGGCGCGTCGAAGGCCTCCGCCACGCGGAACTTCCCCGTGCGGAACCCCTCGAGCAGCGTGATGGCCGAGAGGAACTGGTTGCGGCCGCCCGGGGTGGCCATCCACTTGCTCGAGCCGAAGGCGTCGAGGTCGCTCGACTGGTAGCTGCCGGCCCCCGCCACCGCGCCGCGATCCGACGGCGCCACCGACACCTGCCGGGCCAGCTCGCCCCAGAGGATGTCCTCGTTGAAGCGGATGATCGGCCCGTCCTTGCGGCGGTTGTTCTCGATGAGGCGCGTCTCGAAGGCCTCCTCGAGCGCGTAGACGCCGAGGTCCTTGCCGTTGATGGTGACGTTGACGAACTCGTAGCGGAGCGCGGTCACGTCCTCGCGCCGCATGGCGTCCTGGTACACCCGCTCCCAGAGGTAGTACCGGGTGCGCGGGTGCTGCAGCGAGAATTGCTTCATCCCGAGCACCGTGCTGTCCTTCTGCGCGATGATCCGGAACGACCACTTGTCGCCCTCGAGGTGGTCGGTGAGGTCGCCCTTGAGGCGGAGCTTCACGGGGATGACCTCACCCCGCCACCGCACGGTGCCCTTCACCACGTCCGCGTCCGAGACCTGCAGCACCTGCTTCCGCAGCGCGATGTCGCGCTGGTGCGCCAGGTTCATGAAGTCCTTGTGCGCGATATCGATGGTGAGCCGCTCCGGCTGCACCAGCATCGCCTGTGCGCGCCGGGTGAGCAGCGTGACGGTCCGCGGGGTGGCCAGCTCCATCACGGGCCGGAGCGCCCCCACGCGGTGCAGCACCGCGCCCAGCACGATCACCGCCACCGTATAGAGGACGACGAACGTGCGCCGGCTCCGGGCCGTCGCCCCGAGCCAGGACTGCGTCTCGTCCGGCCGCGCCTTGATCCGCACCTTAGCTCCCGAGCTCCTCGTAGTTGAGGAAGCTCACCCGGACGCCCGGGTTGAGCCGGCGGAGCTCCGCCGAGGCCTCGCCGAGCGCGGGGTAGCCGTCGAGGTCGGCGGTGAACGACGCCTCCAGCTGGCCGTTGCCCTCGTCGAAGCGCGTCAGCGAGAGGCCGGCGCAGTGCTTCTTGAGCACGTCGATGATCCCCGCCAGCGTGAGCCCGGCCGCGTCCGCCACCGAGACCGTCAGGTGGAGGTGGCGCACCTCCTCCTTCTTCTTGGCCGTACCCTTGAGCACGATGATCCCCGCCACCACCAGGAAGGCGATGAGCGAGATCCACACCTGGTCGGCGCCGAAGCCGAGGCCGAGGGAGATGCAGAGGAACAGGTAGGTGAGCTCCTCGGGCTCCTTGATCGCCGCGCGGAAGCGCACGATCGACAGCGCGCCCACCAGGCCCAGCGAGAGCGCCAGCGACGACTTCACGATGGTGATGATCACCATGGTGGTGACGCCGAGCAGCACGAAGTTGCGGGCAAAGGCACGCCGGTTGGACGGGGCGTGCCCGTAGCGGGTGTACAGCTGGCCCAGCACCCAGCAGAGGATCGCGGTGAGCAGCAGGTTGACCAGGAAGCCCAGGACGGGGATCTCGCCCTTCTGGGTCGCGAGGAATTGCTCCACGGAAGCTCCTTACAGCGGGTGCGGGTGAGGGTTCAGCGGGCGGGCCGCGCGGCGCGGCCACGGGCAGTGCCAATCAGGTACCCGGCGACGAACACCAGGCCCAGCAGCCCCAGCAGGGCCACGGCCCGCTTGGGAGAGAGCTCCGAGCGCAGGCGCGCCAGCAGGCTGGGCGGGGGCCGCACCTTCGCCTTGACGGCGTAGGAGGCGGGGTCGTAGTACCGCCCCGGGTCGGGCTCGTCGCCGAAGATGGCGCGCCAGCGGTCCGGGCCAAACGCGGGCGAGGTCGTGGCGCCCACGATGCGCACCGCGTACTGCACCTCGGGCCCGTTCACCCGGACCTGCAGGAAGTTCTCGAACTGGAGGGTGCGGATGAGCCCCTGCGGCGCATCGGCGCTGACCCCCTTGTCCACGATCGCGTTGAGCGTGGTGCGGAAATACTGGACGCTGTCCTGGACCATGTGGGTGTACATCGCCGGGCCGAGGTCGCCGGTGAACACCGCGTCCACGCGGCGCTCGGCCAGCAGCGGGTGGACCTCGCTCCACCAGGGGTCGTGCTCGTAGAACCAGAGCACACTGTGCATCACCAGGAAGTCGTGCTCGGCCGGGGCCTTGGCGAGTTCATCACGCAGGAAGCCCACCTGGGCCGAATCGAGCCGCACCGTCTTGGTGAGCTTGATGGGCGTGGCCTGGTTGCCTTCGGGGGTGAAGACCGTGTTGAAGAGGAAGAACCGGGAGCCGCGGAAGGTGACCACGCGCGGCAGGGTGCCGTAGCGCTCGAAGAAGACGTCCCGCGTCACCGGATCATGCAGGTCGTGGTTGCCGGGAACGCGGTAGATGGGGACGCCGAGGGTGTTGAGCCGGGCGTCGAGCGCGTCCCACTGCGCCACGATGGAGGCGCGGCTCGTCAGCGAGTCCTCGACATCGCCCCAGATCAGGTCGCCGGTCAGGAAGATCAGGTCCGGCTTGGCCGCGCGCACCTCCGCCAGCAGCTCGTCCATGCGGGCGTAGAGAGTCTTCTCCTTCCCGCCCCGCAGGTGGCCGATGACCACGAAGGTGAACGGCTGCCCCTCCGGGGTCGGCGCGGCCACGAGCTCCCGGGGCAGACCGGCCCCGACGAGCGCGAGCAGCCCGCAGGCGCGCGCCAGCCGGACCAGGGACCGGAATAGACCCATGCGGGGCAACCTTGGAGGACGAGGGACAAGAAAAAACCTTGCCCCCCACGGGCACAAACTGTGCCGATGGGGGGCGGATTGTGAAGCCTGCCAATCCCATTGCCGGAATTGAGGTTACGTCACGCCATCTCACCCGGTTTGGGGCCCGGGCGCCGCGTGGCGTCCCGCGAAGCGCCCGGTCTGTTGCAAGGCTGCGACAAACCCGTCACGGCTGGGCCGGGGGCGCCGCCTTGGCCTTGGCGAAGTCCCCGGCCTTCACCATGGTGATCCGGCTGGGGTCAATGAACTTCCGGATGGCCGCATTCACCTGCTCCGGGGTGAGGGCCGCCACCCGGGCCTCGAGCGCCTGGTCGAAGCTGAGCGTCCGGCCGATGAACATCCCTTCCGCGAGCTGGCCGGCGAGCGCCGGGTCCTGGGCGCGGCTCACCTGGCGGGACTGCAGCCAGCCACTCCGCGCCTCCCGCACCTCGTCGGCCGTGAACCCGTCCTTGAGGACCTTGTCGATCTCCTCCCGGAACGCGGCCTCGAGCCGGGCGGCGTTCTCGGGGGCGTAGATGGCGTAGGTCTGGAAGGTCCCTACCGAGTCCAGGGGGCTGGCCGAGAGGCCGGAACCCACACCGTAGCTGATCCCCTCCTTCTGCCGGATGCGCGTGGCCAGGCGGGAGTTGAGGAAGCCGCCGCCGAGCATGTAGTTGCCGAGCAGGAGCGCGGCGTACTGCGGGTCGTCGTCGCGGACCTGGAGGTTCATGCCGGCCAGCATGAAGGCGTTGGCCTTGTCCGGTGTCTCCAGCGTGATGGAGGTGGCCGTGACGTCCTTGTACTCGCGCGGGATGCGCTGGAAGGGCTGGGGGCTCTTCCACGACCCGAACAGCTGCGTGGCGAGGCTCGTCACCTCCGCCGGGTCGAAGTCGCCGACCACCGAGAGCTCGCCGTTGCTGGCGCCGTAGAACTCGGCGTAGAAGCGGCGGGCCTCGTCGAGGGTGGCGGCGTTGTAGTCGGCGATCTGCTCGTCGACGGTGGAGACGTAGCGCGGGTCGCCCTTCGGGTAGGGGTTGAGGTAGCGCGAGTAGGCGGTGCTTCCCTGCGCGGTGGGCTCGGAGCGCTGCTCCTCGAGCGCGGCGAGGTTCTCGCGCTTGAGGGCGTCGAACTCGTCCTGCGGGAAGGCCGGCTCGCGGAGCACCTCGCCGACCAGCTGGAGCACGGCGGCCAGGTTGGGCCGGGTGGTCTCGACGCTCACGCGGAGCTGGGTGGGCCCGCCGAAGATGTTGACGCGCGCCTTGAGGCGGTCGAACTCGTCGTTGATCTGCTGCCGGGTGTGGGTGCGGCTGCCGCGGCGCAGCATGTCGGCGGTGAGGTCGGCGATGGTGGCCTTCCCCTGCACCGCCTGCAGCGAGCCGAAGCGGAGCGTCAGCACGGCGTTCACCGCCTGGCCGCGGTTCTGCTTGGGCAGGAGCGCCATGCGGAGGCCGCCCGGGAGGGTGCTCCGGGTGGTGCGCCGCTCGATGGTCGCCGGTGAGGGGTCGAATGCCTCACCGACGGCCAGCGCCGTGTCGCCCTTGTAGCCCTGGACCAGGGCGGCCACGTCGGGCGTCGGGGGGATCTCGGCGCGATCCGGCTTCTCGGTGGGGATGAAGGTGCCGGTGGTGACGTTCTCGGGCTTGATGTAGGCGGCGGCCACGCGGGCCACGTCCTCCGGCGTCACCTTGCGGATGCGGTCGCGGTGGAGGAAGAGCATCCGCCAGTCGCCCATCGCGGCCCACTCGGAGAGCTCGAGGCCGACGGCGTCGGAGCGGTTCAGGTTCAGCTCGATGTTCTTGAGCAGCTGCTGCGCGGCGCGGTCCACCTCTTCCTTGCTGGGCGGGCGGCTGACGATCTCGCGGAGCGCCGAGTCCATGGCCGTGCGCGCCCGGGCGAGGTCGTCCTCCTTGCGGACCTGGGCGTAGGTGATGAGCACGCCCGGCTCGCGCAGCTGGAAGGAGAAGGCGCCCACCTGCGCGGCGAGCTTGGGCTCCACCAGCGCCTTGTAGAGACGGCCCGACGGGGCGTCGCCCAGGATCTGGCCCAGGACGTCCACGGCGGCGAAGTCGGGGTGGGTGCCGGCGGGGACGTGATAGACGGACATGGTCACCTGCACGTCGCCCACGCGGCGAAGGGTGACGCTGCGCTCGCCATCCTGCACCGGGTCCAGGGTGTAGGTGGGCCACAGCTTCATCTCGCCGGTGCGGTTGGGCCGCGGGAGGCGGCCGAAGCGCTCCTCGATGAGGCGGAGGGTCCGGGCCGGCTCGAACTTGCCGGCCACCACCAGCACGGCGTTGTCGGGCTGGTACCAGCGGCGGTAGAAGCCCTGCAGCCGCTCGATCGGCACGTTCTCGATGTCCGCGCGGGCGCCGATGGTGGACTTGCCGTAGTTGTGCCACAGGAATGCGGTGGCGATGGTGCGGTCCATCAGCACGCCGAAGGGGTCGTTCTCCCCCGACTCGAACTCGTTCCGCACCACCGTGAACTCGCTCTGCAGGTGCTCCTTGGCGATCCAGCTGTTGAGCATCCGGTCGCTCTCGAGGTCGAGGGCCCAGATGAGGTTGGAGTCGCTGGCGGAGAAGGTCTCGAAGTAGTTGGTGCGGTCAAACCAGGTGCTGCCGTTGGGGCGGGCACCATGGCTGGTGAGTTCCTGCGGGATGTTGGGGTGGCAGGGCGTGCCCTTGAACACGAGGTGCTCGAGCAGGTGCGCCATGCCGGTCTCGCCGTACGCCTCGTGCCGGCTGCCCACCAGGTAGGTGACGTTCACGGTGGCGGTGGGCTTCGAGGCGTCCGGGAAGAGGAGCACCTTGAGGCCGTTCGGGAGCGTGTACTCGGTGATCCCCTCGACGGTGGCGCCCTTCACCGCGCGGCCGATGGGCCGGGCGCGGAGCGCCGCCGTGACCTGGGCGCAGGACCGGTTGCTGATGGCGCCCGCGGGGGTGGCCACCGCCGGGGCGCGGGCGGCGCGCGGGGCCGCCGCCGAGGCGGCCGGCGCCTGCTGCGCCGCCAGGGCGCCGGCACCGGCCAGGAGCGAGACGAGGAGCGTGGGGAGACGCGACATCGGGACCTCGGGGTGAAGGGCGCAGCCGCGGCGGCCGCCGCGGTGCGGGGGGACTGCTATGTCAGGCGGCCCGGTGCGGGCCGGGCTTCCAAGAAAACGCCAATCGGGGCCGGGCGCCAGCCGCCCCTACTGCGGCAGGGCAAACGCCATGACCAGGTCGCCCTGCGGGAATCCGAACAGGGCATTACCGCCGATGGCCACCGCCACATACTGCCGCCCGCCCACCTGGTACGTGATGGGCGGGGCGTTGACCCCGGCGGAGCCTGTCCAGGACCAGAGTTCGGCGCCAGTGCTCGCGGCCAGCGCGGCGAAGCGCCCCTGCCCCAGCCCCGAGAAGACCAGCCCGCCCGCCGTGGCCAGCACGCCACCCACCAGCGGCTCCGCGGTGGTCACCTGCCAGCGCACCGCGCCGCCCGCGCCCAGGTCGAGCGCGGTGAGTGTCCCCGACGCCTCGCCGGTCTGCTGGGTGCTGGCGTACTGCAGCACGGTCCCGTCCGGTCGCCGGACCTCGTGCGCGATGTAGCGGGTGGGCAGGTGCAGCGCAGCCACGTAGAAGAGGTGGCGCGTGGGGTCGTACGCGCTCGGCGACCAGTTGGCGCCCCCGGCGATGCCGGGCGCCACCACCACGCCCTCGCCCGGCCCGGGCGGCGTGAAGAGGTTCCGCTGCGGCACGAAGGGGGCCGACTTGAAGAGGAAGCGGCCGTCGCGCCGGTCGAGGACGTACACCCAGCCGGTCTTGGCGGCGTGCGCCACCGCCGGCACGCGGCGGCCGTCCACGGTGACGTCGAGCAGCACCGGCGCGCTCGCCACGTCGTAGCCCCAGCGGTCGTGCGGGACCAGCTGGGTGGCCCAGACCAGCTTCCCGGTCCGCGTGTCCAGCGCCACCACGGAGGAGGTGTGGCGGTTGTCGCCGGGACGCGAGGCGTCGGCCATCTGGGGTGAGGGGTTGCCGGTGCCGAAGATCAGCAGGTGGCGGGCGGCGTCCACCACCGGCGTGCTGTAGATGGAGCCGCCGCCGTAGCGCCACGCCTCGGCGTGGGCGGCGAGGGCCGCGCGTTCGGCGCCGAGCGAGCGCGGGAGCGGGACGCCGTCGGGGGTGGTGGCGCGGAACGCGCCCTCCCACCCCGGGGCCGTCACGTCGAAGCGCCATTTCACCCTGCCCGTCCGCGCGTCGAACGCCGCCATGAGGCCGGGCCGCCCGTACTGGCCGGCGAGGCCCACCACGGCGAGGCCCTGGTCGGGGTGCAGGCCGTAGCCCACGCCGGCGATGCCCACGAAGACGGTGTTGTCGTACACCAGCGGCGCCGCGCCGATCCCAACGCCGGTCTGCCCCGTGGCGCCCACGGTGGAGAGCGGGTCGTCGGCGCGGAGCTGGCGGGTGGTCTCGCTCGAGCCCTGGTATTCGGCCACGGTCACGTCCCAGCGCACGGCGCCACTGCGCGCGTCGAGCGCCACGAGGCGCCCGTCCACCGTGCCCACGTACACGAGCCCGCGCGCCACCGCCACGCCGCGGTTGGCGGGGCCGCAGCAGGGCTTCGCGGTGCGCGACTGGTGGGCGTAGCGCCACCGCTCGTGCCCGTCCCGCGCGTCGAGCGCCACCACACTGCTCCCGGGCAGCGAGAGGTACATCACCGTGTCCACCACGATGGGCGTGGCCTGGAAGGTGGCGCTGATGCCGCTGTGGTAGCGCCACGCGGGGGCGAGGCGTGACACCGTGACGGTGTCGAGCTGGCGGAGCGGCGAGAAGCGCTGGCCGCCGAGGTCGTGACCGTGGAGGGGCCAGCCCTGGGCCGCGAGGACCGCGGGGAGGAGGGCCAGCAGGAGCAGGGAGCGGAGCGAGCGCGTCATGGAGCCGGCGGAAAGGGAACGCTACCCGGCGAGGACCCGCAAGTGGGTCACGTCGAGCGGCAGGTGCGGGGCGAGGGCCTCCACCACGAGGCTCCGGTGGCAGTGCTCCGGCAGCGCCTCGAGGCAGAGGAGGCAGACCCGGCGGCCGGCGCGGATGCGGTCCAGCAGGGTGTCGAGCGCGTCCTGCGCCGCCGTGGTCGCCAGGTGCCCCAGGAAGACCTGGCGCAGCGTGGCGTGGTCCCCCGCGCGCGCCGCCTTCCGGCCCTCGGCGGGGGTGCCGAGGTCGCGGAGGTGGAGGTACTCGATGCCCACGGTGGCCAGGTTCGCGGCGAGCGCCGTCTTGGCGAAGCCGGGCCGGCGGGAACTCGCCACGGCACGGATGTCCACCAGCAGGTCCACCCGGGCGGCCACCAAGGTATCGAGGAAGCGGGGGACGCTCGCGGCCTCGTAGCCGATGGTGGCAAGGAAGGAACTCACGCCGGGCCCCCGCCCCGCGCCGCCTGCCTGGTAACCGAAACCGCGCCTGCCGACGGGGCGTAGGTTGCATCTCGGAACTCCCCTTCCCGGAGCGGGACATGCTGACGATCGAAGGCCTGACCAAGGTCTACCCCGGCGGCGTGACCGCCCTGCAGGGCGTCTCCCTCGAGATCTCCGGCGGCATGTTCGGCCTGCTGGGGCCGAACGGGTCGGGCAAGACCACCCTGATGCGGATCCTCGCCGGACTGCTGGAACCCACCGACGGGCGCATCATGCTCGACGGCGAGGAGGTCACCGGCCATCCCGAGCGAGTCTGGCCCCGGCTCGGCTACCTGCCGCAGTACTTCGGATTCTACCCCGAGCTCACCGGCGAGGAAATGCTGGCCCACCTGCTGCGCCTGAAGGGGGTGGGCGGCCCCGGGATGCTCCGCGCCCTCGGCGCCGAACTGCTGGAGCGGGTCAACCTCGGCTTCGCCGCCCGGCGGAAGGTGAAGACCTACTCCGGCGGCATGCGGCAGCGCCTCGGGATCGCGCAGGCGATCGCGGGGAACCCCGCCCTCCTGATCGTGGACGAGCCGACCGCCGGCCTGGATCCGGAGGAGCGGCTGCGGTTCTATCGGCTGCTGGCCGAGCTCGCCGAGTCACGGACGGTGCTGCTGTCCACCCACATCGTGGAGGACGTGGCCACGCTCTGTCCCCGCTTCGCGGTGCTGCGCTTCGGGCACCTGCTGGCCACCACCACGCCGGCCGAGGCGCGCGCGGGCCTCGAGGGCACCATGTACGAGGGCACGGTGGGCCGCGATGCGCTGGAGGCGCTGGCGCGCACCGCCACGGTGACGCAGGCGCACCTGGTCGAGGGCGTCAACCGGGTGCGGCTCCACCTCCGGGACGGGGCACCTCCGGCGGGCTTCGTGCCGGCGGCGCCGACGCTCGAGGATGCCTACCTGCTGCAGATGCAGGGGGCGGCGCACCTGCTGCCCGCGGGCGCGGCGTGACCGCCGCCCGGCTCCGCGTCATCGCGGCACACGAGGCGCGCACCCAGCTGCGCAGCCCGCTCTTCTGGCTGCTCCTCGTGTTCCTCGGCTTCCTCACCAGTGCCATCAACCCCACGGCCATGCTGCCGAGCGGAAGCGCCGCGGTCAGCGGAGTGGTGCCCGCGGTCAACTCCGCCCACGCGCTGGCGCAAAGCCTGACACTCACCGCCTTCTTCGGCTTCCCCTTCCTGGCCGCCCTTTTGGCGGGGCTGGCCGTGATCCGCGACGACGAGGCGGAGGTCGGGGACCTGCTGCACAGCACGGCGCTCACGCCCGCGGAGTACGTCACCGGGAAGGTCCTCGGCAGCAGCGTGATGCTCGGCCTGGCGATCCTGGCGCAGGTGCTCATGGCCATGGCGCTGCACGAAGGGCTGCTCGGCGGCGGCGCCACCACGCGGGGCGCCTTTGCGCCGTGGCACTATGCCGGGCCGGCGCTGCTGCTGGTGGCGCCTGGGGCCTGGTTCGTGACGGCCACCGCGCTTGCCGTGGGGCTCCGGTTCCGGCGGCCGATGGCAGTGTACGCCGTGCCCACGGCCCTCTTCACGCTGACGCTCGCCTTCACCTGGGAGTGGGCGCCGCCCGGGCTGGCGCCGTGGCTGGATCACCTGCTCATGATCGTGGACCCCACCGGCCTGCGCTGGCTGGGACGGGTGGCCTTCGCGGTGGATCGCGGCGCCGCCTTCTACAACACCGCCCCGCTCCCCCTCGATGCCACGCTCCTTGCGGGGCGCGTGGTGACGGTGGCGCTGCCCACGCTGGCGCTGCTCGGCGCGTTGCGGCATTTCCGCCGCTCGCTCAGCGGCGCGCCGGGTGGGGCGCGCCGGGCAGTCCGCGCCACGGTGCCGGTGCCGGTGCCCGTGCCCCCTGCCTCGGTGGTGCTCCCGCCGCCGCTCCTGCGGATGACGGCCCGCGCCCCGGGGATGATCGCGGCGGCCCGTGTCGTGGCCGCCGCGGAAGTCCGCCACCTCCTGCGCTCGCCGGCCATCTACCTGTACTCGCTGTTCCTCATGAGCGTGGTGCTCGAGGTGGGCGTGAGCGGCACCGACCCCTACGGGGCCACGGTCCGGCTCACGGCCGGCACGCTGGCGGTCCGCGCGATCCCGGTCGTCACCCTGCTGGTGTGCCTCTTCCTCCTCTTCACCGTGGTGGAGAGCCTGCACCGGGAGGTCACGGCGCGGTTCGACCCGCTGCTCTACACCACCCCTGTGCCGACCGGCGCGATCCTGCTCGGCAAGGCCACGGCGAGCGCCGTGGTCATCGGCATCCTGACGATGGCGTGCATCGTGGCCAGCGCGGGGCTGCTGGCGCTGCAGGATGGGGGCGGCCCGGCGCTGGGCCCGCTGCTGCTGGTGTACGGTGTGGTGCTGGGGCCCACGTTCATCGTGTGGACCTGTTTCGTCGGCGCGGTGATGGCGCTGGTCCGGCAGCGGGCCGCGGCGCTGGGGATCGGGCTCGCGGCCCTGGTGCTCACCGGCGTGGACCTGCTCGGCGGCAGCATGACGTGGGTGACCAACTGGCCCCTCTGGGGCGCGCTCCGCTGGAGCGACCTCGGCGTGTTCCCGCTCAACGGGCCCGCGCTCTGGCTCAACCGCGGGCTCGCGCTGGCGGTGGCGGCCGGGCTCGGGGCCCTCACGCTGGTAGTCTTCCGCCGCCGGGAGCCCGATCCCGCGCGCCGCCGGGCGCGCTGGCACGACGGAACGGTCGGCCGCGCGGCCCTGCGGCTGGCGCCGTTCGCCCTGCTGCCGCTGCTGGTCGGCAGCCTGCTCGGCATCGAGGTGCGGGACGGCTTCCAGGGCGGCCCCGCGCGCGCGGCGGCGGAGCAATACCATGCCGCCAACACGCGGCCTGGGCAGCCGTGGCCCCGCCCGAGCTGGTCGCGGTGGAGGCGTTCGTCCAGCTCGAGCCCGCGCGGCGGCGCATGGAGGTGGCGGGCACCTACCTGCTCCGGCAAGGCGCCGGGGCGCCGGCGGGCGTGGTGCCGCTCACCGTGAGCCCGGCCTTCGAGCCGGTCTCGTGGACGGTGGCGGGCCGCGCCGTCCTTGCCGCGCGCCAGGCCGGGCTGCACCTGCTGCCCTCGGCCACGCCCCTCGCGGCGGGCGACACCGTCCGCGTCGGCTTCCGCTACGGCGCCCGCCACCCCGACGGCTTCACGCGAAACGGCGGCGGGGCCGCCCTCGTTCATCCTGCCCGAGGGCGTGGTGCTCTCGACGCGGGGCGAGTCGTTCCTCCCCGGCCCGGCTTCGATCCGGAGCGGGGTGCGCCGCGGGCCCGGCGTCGCACCGGTCCCCGCCGTCCCGGCACCGCCGTTCACCGCGCGTCTCACCATCCGCGCGCCCGCCGACTACACCGTGAGCGCCGTCGGCGACGACCTGGCCGCCATCACGGATGGCGGGTGGCGCACCACGGTGTGGGAGGCCGAACGTCCCGTGGCCGCGCTCAGTATCCTGGCCGGACGCTTCGTCACGCGGCGGGCGCCGGGAGTGGCGGTCCTCCACCACCCGGGCCATGCCGCCGGCGCCGCCGACATCGCCCGCACGCTGGCGGCGGCGCGGCGCCGGTACTCGGAGTGGTTCCATCCCTACCCGTGGACGGAACTCCGCCTGGCAGAGTTCCCCGACCTGGCCACCAGCGCCACCTCCTACCCGGCGAGCATCGGCTTTTCCGAGGGTATCGGGTTCCTCGCGGGTGGCGACACGGCGCAGGGGCTGGCCTTCAGCGTCACCGCGCACGAGGCGGCGCACCAATGGTGGGGCCACCTGGTGCGGGCGGCGGAGGGCCCGGGCACCGACCTGCTCGTCGAGGGCATGGCCAACTACGCCACGCTGCTCCTGCACGAGGCCGAGCGCGGGCCGCAGGCCCGCTCGCGCTACAGCCGCCAGCTGGAGCGCTACTACCTCGCCGAGCGCCGCGCCTCGGCCGAGCGACCGGTGCTGGCGACGGAGGAGGTGTCGGCCGCGACGCGGCGGTTCTGTCTCAGCGGGGGGCGCAACTGCTCTGGATGATGGACCGCGTGGTGGGGCGCGAGGGGATGTTGCGCGCACTCCGGGACCTCACGGCCCGCCACCTGCAATCGGGGGAGCCGCTCACGACGTCACGCTTCCTCGCGGCCGTCCGGCGCGAGGCGCCGGAGCCGGGGGAACTCGAGCGGTTCGTCGAGGAATGGCTGGAGGGCACCGCGCTGCCGGAATACCAGCTCGAGGCGGCGAGCCTTGCGGCGACCGCCGGCGGCGGGTGGAACCTCGCCGTCACCGTCCATAACGCCGGCACCGGCGCCACGCGCGTGCAGCTGCTGGCCACCGGGGCGGGAGGCGGGGACGGGGTCCGGCGGGAGGTGTACGTGGCGGGGGGCGGGTCGGTCCGGGTGACGTGGGCGCTGCCGTGGCGCCCGCTGCGCCTGGTGGTGGACCCGGACGCCGACGTGCTGCAGCAGAACCGCGAGCGGGCGGTGCTCTCCCTCCCCGCCGCGCCCGCGGCGTCGCTGCCGGGGGACTAGCCCAGCGGGATCTGCGCGCCGTGCCGCGCCAGCCAGGCGTCGAAGTCCTGCAGCGCCGGATTGAGCTGGCGGGCCACCGCGAGGTCGCGGATGCCCACGAAGTAGTCGTTGAAGTCGCGCTTGAACTGGAACATGTTGCCGAGGTCGTCGGCGCCGGGGAAGCCGAAGCCGCGATACACCTCGGGCGGCACGCTCACGTAGCCGATGGGCCGGCCGAGGGCGCGCGTCAGTTTCGCCGCCATCTCCGCGCCGCTCAGCGCCTCGCCCGCGATGGCCACCGTCTTGCCGATCCACGTCGCGCCCGCCTTGAAGATCCCGTAGGCGCACCGGCCGATGTCCTCGGCGGCGATGCCGGGGAGCTTCCTGTCGTCCATGGGGAAGACCAGGTTGAGCGAGCCGTCCGGGCCCTTCTGCGGACCGGAGCCGAAGTGGATGAGGTTGTCCCAGTAGAACGACGTCACCAGGAACGTGGTGGGCACGCCGAGCTCGCGGAAGAGCTGGTCCGCCTCGCCCTTGGCGTCGAAGTGCGGGACCTTGTACTTGCCGCCGAGGGTGGGCATCCGCGTATCGGAGAGCGGCACCCACCGGCGGGTGTCCTCGAGGGTGGACCAGACGACGTGACGCGTCCCCGCCGCCTTGGTGGCCCGGGCCAGGTTCGCCGCCTGCGTCAGCTCCTTCTCCGCGGAGAAGTGCTCCCAGAAGTTGGTGACCAGGAACGCGCCGTGCGCCCCGGCCAGCGCGGCGCGGAGCGACGCCTCGTCGTCCAGGTCCGCGGCCACGACCTCGGCGCCGGCGGCCGCGAGGGCCCGGCCCTTCTCCGCGGCGGGATTCCGGGTGACGGCGCGGACGGCAAAGCCCCCCGCGGGATCGGCGAGGATGGCCCGCACCAGGCCCCCGCCCTGCGCGCCGGTGGCACCGACGACCGTGATCAGCTTGCGCTCAGCCATGACGAGCTCCGGGCAACGACGTCAGCGACGGACCAGCACCACGCCGTTGGTGGAGCCGGTCACGGGCATGGTGAGGGTGGCCGCGTTAGGCGGCGGGATCTCGACGTGCAGCGTCAGGCGGCCCACCGGCACGTTGAGGAACGCCACCCGCGAGCGGCCGCCGAAGGCGGTGGTGGTGCTGAGGGTGGTGGTGGGGACGATGTCGCCGCCGGCGCCGAGGACGAAGGGGCCGACGCCCACGGTGTCGTTGCTGGAGTCGAGGAGCACGATGCTCGAGAGGGCGAGACCCTCGCGCGGGGTGCCGGCGTCGTCGAGGGTGACGATCACCTCGACGCTGTCGACGGCGGCGGTGACGCCCACGGCGGCGTACTGCCGCGCGATGTCGGCGAAGGCCGCGATGTAGATGTCGGCGGTGACCGGCGTGGTGCCCACCGGGATGGACTCGTTGCGGGTGCTGTGATAGCCCGCCTTGGAGGCGCTGAGCTCCACGCCGCCGTTCTGGGGCACGGTGGCGAAGCTGAAGTCGCCGGTGCCGTCGGCGGTGGTGGTGCCCACCTGGCCGCCGCCGCCCACCGCGGCGCTCGGCACCGGGAGGCCGGTCCAGTAGTCGAGGACAGTGCCATCGAGGGTGGTCGTGGGGCTGCTGCCGCCTCCATCGCCCCCGCCGCCGCAGGCGGCACTGGCAAGGAGGGCGGCAACGGCGAGCGGCATGGCACGGACGGCGCGCATGGAAGGCTCCTGAGACGCAGGCAACGGGGGCACCCCGGAAGGCGTGGAATCTGGGGGGACCCGCAGGACGGCGCAAACGCCGGTGCGGAACGAAACTAGGGCGGGCCTGCGGCGGGCAGGGTCCGTCGGGGCGCGCGCCCGGGCACCGCCGCCTCGAGTGCCTCGAGCAGGGCGCCGGCGGTCTCCGCCTGCTGCACGTCGCGCGGGATGGTGGCGGCGCAGTCGCCGAGCTGGCGGCCGTAGTGGGCGAACTGGGCGTGGTTGGCGCCCTCGATGCGCACCCAGCGCGTGGCCACGGGCAGCAGCGCCGCGTTGGCGAACATGGCCTCCGCCGGGGCCACGCAGTCGCGGGTGCCCCAGACCTTGGTGACCGGCACGGCGGTGGTGGCGAGACTCACGGCCTTGGGGTGCGTGGTGGCGATGAGCACGAGGCCCGCCACCCCCCCGCCCCGCTCCGCCACGTAGCGCGCCGCGAGCGCCGCCCCGCGCGAGTGGCCGGCGAGCACCCACGGCCGGGTGCTGTCGAGGGCCCGCGCGCCCTCGAGCCGGCGCCACACCTCGGCCTGACCCGAGGCCGAGGCGGCCATCCGCCACGGCAGGCGCACCAGCGCCACCGGATGTCCTGCGGCCGCGACCCGGTGGAGCAGCGGGAGGTACGCGATCGGGTCCACGGCGGCGCCCGGCAGGAAGAGAAGGCCCGCCTTGCGGCTGCTGTGACGCGGGAGGAGGCGGAGCACGTCGCCGGAGTCGCGGACCACCACGGAATCGCCGGAGCGAAGGAGCGCGGGATCCACGCCGTGGGCCTGCGCGTTCCAGAGCAGCCACGCGGTGAAGGTGAGGCCCCCCGCCACCCAGATGCGCCGGAGCCAGCGGCGCCAGTCCGCGGCCGTCATGCGTGCGCGCTCACGGGAGACCGAGGACGGGGCCGGAGGCCGCGAGGTCGCCGCGGTAGCGCATCTCGTTGGTGGGCACGAAGCCGAGCTGCTCGTAGAGCGCCCGGCCCGCGTCGGAGGCGTGCAGCGTGAGGCGGACGATGCCGGCCTGCGGGGCCCAGTCGAGGATCACCTCCATGAGCCGGCGCGCCACGCCGCGGCGGCGCCACGCGGGGGCCACGTAGACGTTGAGCACCAGGCCCTCGCGGCCGAGGAGCAGGCGGCCGCCGTCGGCGGCGGGGCGCGGCAGCATGGAGCGGAGCTGCACGCCGGCGCCGGCAATGATCTCGCCCGGGGCGCCCGCGGGGGCGGCGAGCCAGGCCACGTACTCGCCGTCGGGGACGGCGGCGCGGAAGTAGGCCTCGGAGGCCAGCTGCAGCTCGCCCGCCTGCGCGGCGCCCACGCTCCCCATGTCGAGGAACATCTGCGTCCGGTGCTCGGCCAGCACCGCCGCGTCGGCGGCGGTGGCGCGGCGGATGGTGAGGGGCGGCGGGCTCACCGGCGGGTCACGGGGCGGAGGAACTCGGTGCGCCACATGGAGCTGTCGGGCCCCGACTCGGGGCCGCGGAGGTAGGTCTCCACGACGTTGCCGCCGGGGATGAAGCCTTCCGCCACCATCCAGTCGTCGAACGCCTCCCAGGCCGAGCCGAGGCCCTCGTAGGGCCCGGCGTAGACGGTGCGCGCCATGAGGCCGCCGGGACGTTCGCCGGGACGCACGCGCCCGGCCGCGAGGATCGCGCGGGCGACGGGCATGCCCACCTCGAAGTCGAAGAACTCCCGCGTGATCTCCCGGTGATGCGCAAAGACGGGCCCGGCGGGCGCCACGCCCTGGGCGCCGAGCGCGGCGAAGAGCTCCTCGATGGCGGGGCGCATCACCCGGGGCATTTCCGCACGGGGGATGCGGAGAGGGATGACGGCCGCGGGGAGCGGCGGGACGGTGAGGATCTGGGCGGGTTCGATCATGGCGATGGGATGAAGAGGACGCCCCCAAGATAGTCCGCCTCACCGATCGTCGGACCCGGTCCGTGCCATCGCCACCGCACGGGCGGGCGGAAACACCCGGCGACCGGGCTCGGGTGCCCAACCGACGTACCGCGGATCCCCGTCGGCGGTCAGCCGTGCCGGACACGGTCCGGTGGGCCCATGGCGCAGGTGACCACCGCAGCACGGGCACCGCGCACGGGCAGGCCGGGCCACCGTGCCCGGACGACGGTCCACCGTGCCCGGGCGACGGTCCACCGTCCCCGGACGCTGGTCCACGGTGCCCCGATGATCGGATGGCCCGGACGGCTGGTTTACCGAGGGTTCTCCCCGGCACTCCCGGGCGCCCGGACGCCACGCCGGCTCACCCGGGCGACGGGCCTCCCGGAAGTGGTGGCCGCAGCGCCGGCACTGGATCACCGGGAGTCGGAGGCCCGATGCCGCCTCCACCAAGCCAAAGTGCACCAATCTTCGGGTTGGCCCCGTAGCCAGTGGTCTCCTCCGCTCACTCGCGGCGCAGCACCGCCAGCCACGCCTCCCCATACCGCGCCACCTTCGCTGGGCCGATGCCATAGATGCCCTCGAGGGCGGCGAGCGTGGTGGGCCGGAGTTCGGCGAGTTCGTGCAGCGTCCGGTCGCTCGCCACCACGTAGGGCGGGACACCGTCGGCGCGGGCCAGCTCGAGGCGCTTGGCGCGCAGGCGCTCGAAAAGCGCCTGGGCCTCCGGCGTGAGGCTGGCGGCCGCCGCAGCGGCGCGCTTCCTGGGCGCCCGGGCGCCGGCGGGGCGCGCGGTGGCCTCGGCGGGGAGCACGAGGCGCACGGGGCCGGTGCCGAACAGGACCAGCTTGCCGGCACTCGTCAGGTACACCACGGGCCGGTCGCCGCCGGTGAAGTCCACCCAGCCGGCGGTGACGCAGCGGCGGAGGAGCGCCGTGACCCACGCCTCCTTCCGCTCCTTGAGCACGCCGAACGTCCGGGTGCGGTCGAGGCCGCTGCGTTCCAGGCGCGGGTCGGGCTGGCCCAGGAGCAGCTTCACGGCGGCCACCATGCCGAAGCGGCCGTGCACCCGGGCCACGGCGGAGAGCGCCTTCCGGACGGCGGTGGCCACCTCTTCCTGGTCCTGCTCGCCGGCGTCGCCGAGGGTGGTGCAGACGTCGCAGCGGCCGCAGCCGGCCAGGGTCTCGGCCTCGTCGCCGAAGTAGCGCAGGATGGCGTCGTGGCGGCAGCTGCCGCCCTCGGCCCAGCGCATGAGTTCCAGGAAGAGCGACCAGCGATGCTCCACCCGCGCCGGGTCCGGGGCCTGGCCCTCGACCGGCATCTCGAGGAGCATGCGGCGCTGCCCCAGGTCCTGCGGGCTGGTGCAGAGGACGCCGATGGCGGGCTCGCCGTCACGGCCGGCGCGACCCACTTCCTGGTAGTAGGACTCGATGGAGCCCGGCGGCGCCAGATGGATCACCGCGCGCACGTCGGGCCGGTCGATGCCCATGCCGAAGGCGTTGGTGGCCACCACCAGCTCGACGCTGCCGTCGCGGAAGGCGCTGCTGGCGCGGTCGCGGACGCCGCCCTCGAGGCCGGCGTGGTAGGCGGCCACCCGCCACTGCTTCCGGGCGAGGCGGGCGCACTCCTGCTCCGTCTCCTTCCGCGTGGGGGCGTAGATGATGGCGGTGCCCCGCCCCGCCCCGGGCGCGCCGAGGGCCTCGGCCAGGGCGGCGTCCACGACGCGCGCCTCGTCGTCCCGGCCGGTCACCTCGTGCACGCGGAGGCCCAGGTTGGGGCGGGCAAAGCCCCGCACCATCTGCGGCGTCTCCGCGGGGAGACCGAGGCGGGCGAGGATCTCGTCGCGCACGATCGGCGTGGCGGTGGCCGTGCACGCCAGCACGCGGGCGCCGGCCAGGTCCTGGAGCAGCTCGCCGATCTGCAGGTAGTCGGGGCGGAAGTCGTGGCCCCACTCGGAAATGCAGTGGGCCTCGTCGATGGCGACGAGCGGGCAGTCGAGTTCACGGGCGAGGCCGCGGAAGCCCGGGAAGGCCAGCCGCTCGGGGGCGATGTAGGCGATCTGGTACTCCCGTCGCGCCAGGCCGGCCATGCGGCGCTTGATCTCGTCGGCCGGGAGGGTGGCGGCCAGGAAGGTGGCGGCGACGCCGCGCGCCTCGAGGGCCGCCACCTGGTCGAGCATCAGCGAGACCAGCGGCGAGACCACCAGCGTGGTGCCCGGGAGCACGGTGGCGGGGAGCTGGTAGATGAGGCTCTTGCCGCCGCCGGTGGGCGCCACGAGGAGGAGCTTCCGGCCAGTCAGGAGCGTCTCGATGGCCTCGCGCTGGCCAGGGCGGAAGGCGGCGTAGCCCAGGCGGGTGAGGGCCTGGTCGAGATCGAGGGCGGCGGGGAGGACGGCGTCAGTCATGGGTGACCCCCAATCTAGCGGGGGCCTCCCTCCGGCCAACGCGGGACGCCACGACCCCGGCGCGCAATTACGCGGGCCGGTGTCAGGGACGGCGCCCGGGCACCAGGATCGGGATGGTGGTCATGATCCGCAGCGTCACCCGTCCCGGGGGTGCGTGCGCCGGGGTGCTGGCCCCGGTGCCGGCCACCGGCCACACCTCGTCGTCCACGTGGCCGCGGCCGTCGGGCCAGTCGAGGACGAGTTCCGTGACGGGCCGCGAAGGGAGCCGCGTGACCAGCGTCTCGCCCCGGGCGAGCCGGTCCAGGGAGTCGGCCACGACGCTCCGCTCGCTCGCTCCCACGAGCACCAGGCGGAGCGCGGCCTCGGCGTAGTCGGCGTCGGGCGCCAGCGGGGCGCCGGGGCCCACGGCGGGGATGTTGAGCGCCTCGGCGAGGAGGTAGCGGCCCGTCAGGTTCACGCCATCGGCCTGCAGCGTGAGGTGGAGGGGCGGTGCTTCCTCGAGGTGCCGACGGAGCCGGGCCTGGGCCGCCGCCAGGCGGGCCTCACGGGGGCCGCGGTCCTCCTCTGGCGGGCGGCTGCCGAGCAGGGTGGTGAAGAAGCCCACGCCGGCGGATTCCACGAACTCCCGCCTGCCCCACCGCCCCTCGGCCACGCCGATGGCGAGGCGGCTGCGTACGGCCGAGCCGAGCGCCGCGGCGAGGTCGGTGGCGGTGCCGGTGGCGCCCACGCTCCGGGCAATGTTGTTGGCGGTCCCCTGCGGCAGCATGGCGAGGGGCACGTCGCTCCGGGCGCGCGCCAGGACGAGGGCGGCACGGCGCACGGTCCCGTCGCCGCCGGCCGCCACCACGGCATCGAGGTCCGGACCGAGCTCGGCGAGCCAGTCGTCGCTGCCGGGGTCGCGGGTCAGGACGGTGTGGCCCCCGTCCTCGAGGGTCGTGACGAGCGCGGTGGCGGGCGGCTCGTCGCCACCGGCGGCGGGGTTGTGGAGCAGAAGCAGGCGCATCGGCGCTCCCGGTGAAGGCCGGGTGGCCGGGCACCGTCCCCGCCACCGCACGACCGGAGGGAGACGACCGATGCGCATCCTCATTGCGAACGACGACGGGATCTACAGCCCCGGGCTCCGCACCCTGGCCACGGTGGCGCGGGACTTCGGCGAGGTCCGGATCGTGGCGCCGGATGTCGAGCAGTCGTCCATGGGCCACGCCATCACCCACTCGCGGCCGCTCACGCTGCGGCACGCGCCGGTGGCCGACTTCGACGCATGGCGCGTCAACGGCACCCCCGCGGACTGCGCCGCGCTCGGTATCAATGCCTGGCGGGGGATCGACGTGCTGCTCTCCGGGATCAACCTGGGCCTCAACCTCGGGAACTCCGCCTGGCACTCGGGAACCCTCGCCGCCGCGCGGCAGGCGACGCTGCTCGGCTGCCGCGGCATCGCGCTCTCCACGCCGGCGGAAGAGGAACCCGACTTCGCGACGCTCCGGCCGTGGGTGGCGCGGGTGCTGGGGCTGCTGCTGCCCGCCGGGGAGCTGCAGCTGGTGAACGTCAACTTCCCTGCGGCCCCCACGGGCCTGGCGTGGACGCGGCTCTCCATCCGCCACTACGACGGCAAGGTGATCCCGGGCGAGGACCCGATGGGCCGCAAGCACTACTGGCTCACGGTGCAGCCGCTCGAGGCGGTGGAGGAGGGGACCGACCGGTGGGCGGTGCGGCAGGGGCTCGTGTCGCTGACCCCCCTGCAGCTGGACCTGACGGACCACGACGCGCTCGCGGCGGCGCGGGCGCGTCACCCGCCGTGAGTCACCAGCGCGGCTGCACCGGCGGCCGCCAGGCCAGGAAGACGCGGACGTGGTGCGGGTCGAGGCCGGCGTCGGCGAGGACGGTGGCGGTGCGGCTCGCCGGCCGGGGGGCGTAGTCCTCGAGGCCGCACGGGGCGTGGATGCCGAGGAGCAGGTGCACCGGGGAGACCTGAGCCCCCTCGCCCTCCTGCGCGGCCGCGTGGATGGCGCCGGCCATCACGGCGGTGGCCTCGTCGGAGTAGCCGATTTCCTCGGGGATGAGCGGCGCGGGCTCCGGCGCCGCGCCGAGGGCGTGGCAGAGCCGGGCAAACTCCTCCGGCCGCATGAAGCAGGCGGCGCGCTGGAAGCGGGTGAGCGTCTTGATGACGCCGAGCGCCAGGTGTGCGGGAAGCAACTCCGCCGCGCCTAACGCGAGGGCCTCGTGCCGCGCCTGGAACACGGCCAGGCGGGCGTCCTCGGTGAACTCGTATTGGGTCTCGGCCACGGGTCACGCTCCCGGCGGGTGGTGCATGGGCGGAAGGTAGCGTGACGGGGGATGCCGACCAACCACTCCCAAGGGTTCGCGCCCGGAACTCCGACAGGGACCCTGCCCTACCCGCACCTGCGGGTGGCATTGGGCCATTCATGAAGCGCGGATTACGGACGTGGACAGTGGAGGCGGCCCGCGGGGGCTACTCGACGCTCGCCTCGAGCACCAGCGGGTAGTGCGGCGTCCGGGAGCCGAAGCCGGTGCCGAGCCAGAGCTCGGCGGTGGGCGGGGTGGCCGGCGGCACGGTGTCGAGCACCAGGGCATCATCAGCCCCGACGCGCAGGCGGCCGGTGAGGTGCGCGTAGCGGGCCAGGCGCTCGGCCAGGTCAGGGACCTTCCCCTGCGCCACGAAGACCACCCGTGAGGCGGAATCCTCGAAAAGCGCCATGACGGTACGCCCGGCCCGGGAGGTGACGCGGTCGCGGGCCGGCGTCATGGACTGGCGGGGGCGCGCGGTGGAGTCGGGCTTCACGGCGAAGGCCAGAAGAAGCCGCCCGATCGTGTCGCCGGCCAGGACCACGGGGCGGTTGCGGACGCCGGCCGAGTCGAGCGGGTCCAGCCGGTCCAGGGTGTGGGCCACCTCGCTCACCGCCCCGCCCACCTCGGTGGCGACGTAGCGCACGCCGCGCACCACCCAATAGACCACCCCGCCCAGCAGGGCCAGCACCAGGAGCCCGAGCAGCAGGAACGTCCGCTGGGACGCCATGCTCAGGAGGCCGGCGGGGAGGCGGGTTGGCCCTCGAAGTCGCGCTCGGAGGGGCCGCGGAGGAGGCGCATGGCGTAGAGGATGGCGATGGGCATGAAGAGGAGCGGGAGAAGGCGGAGGCCGAGCGGGGTGTGGTCGTCCATGGCGGGAGCGACGAGGACGAGGCTGCTCACCAGGTAGAGCGTGAGGTTGCCGACCACGATGGCGCGGCCGTAGATGCCGCCGAGCAGGGCGTGGCGGTTGATGAAGTTGAGCGCCCCGCCGGCGAGCCAGGCGGCGGCCAGCAGCTGCACCGCGAGGTGCGGGCCAACGCTGGCCTCGATGCCGGGAAAGAAGACGCCGGGCAGAAAGAGCACCACCAGACCCAGCAGGAGCTGGACGGTGGCACTGATGCTGGAGAGCTCGGAGGAACGCATGCGCCGGGGGAATGGGGGACGGCGCAGGCTACATCAGCGGCGAGTCCGGGGCAACACCGGGGACTAGGCCGGCGGGTGCGCCCGTCCGGGGGCCGGATCGACGGTGCGGGCTTCTTCCACCGCGAGCCAGACGCCGGCCCAGCCGGTGATCCCGCCCGCGGGATCGTACATCGGGACGGCGTGGACAGCGAAGGGACAGAAGCTCCCGTCGGCGCGGCGGAGCCGGCAGCGGAGGTTGAGGGGTTCCCGGGTGGCCAGCGCCAAGGACCACGCGCCGGCGAACGCCACCTGGTCGGCCGGGGCAAGGAAGGGGCGCCAGCCGTTCCGTTGCAGCTCGGCGAACGGCGCACCGGTGTACACCTCGAAGCCCCGGCTCACCTGCGTGGGATGCCCGGCGGTGTCCGCGGCCCAGGCGAAGCCGGGGAGCGCCTCCACGATGGCGGCGTGGCGCCGTTCGGTGTCCTCGAGCGCGGAGAGCCGCCGCTGCTCCGCCGTGACGTCCACAATGCCGCTCACGAGGCCGAGGATGCTGCCGTCGGCGTCACGGACGGGGGTGGTGGAGAAGCTGAGGACGCGGGCCTCGCCGGTGACGGTGGTGGTGACGGCGCGCTCGTCGCGCACCACCTCGCCGCGGAGCAGGCTCCGCAGCAGCGGGATCTCCTCGGTGGCGTAGGCGGAGCCGTCGAGGCGGCGGAGCTGGTAATCCGCAAGCTGGGCGAACCCGGCGGGAGAGCCGGTGACGAGCTCCAGCAGTCGGGACGCCTCGGCGTTCTGGAGTGTGATGGCGCCGTCCGGTCCTTCCCGCACCACGAGGGCGGCCGGGGAGTTCTCCACCGCGGCGCGGAGCCGGGCCCGTTCCCGGCGAAGCTCCTGCAGCAGCCGTTCCCGTTCCAGCTCGCGCTCGCGGGCATTGGTGACGTCGAGGACCAGCGAGAGGATGGACACCACGCGGCCGGCGTCGAGGACCACGGAGTTGTACCACTCGCAGTGGAGGACGCGGCCGTCCTTCCGGATGTTGCGGTTGCGGGAGACGACGATGCTGTCCGCGCCGCTCATGAGGTCCATGGCGATGGCGGCGACGCGGGCCACGTCGTCGGGATGCACCAAACCCAGCTCGGGCAGCGCCTGGCCGCGGACCTCGGCCTCGGCGTGGCCGAAGATGGCCTCCGCCTGGCCTTCCCAGCGGGTGATGCGCAGGTCGCCGTCCCACTCGATGACGGCCAGGGGAGAGTGCGCCAGGTGACGATGCAGACGTTCGGTAGTGCGCTCCGCCGCCTGCCGGCGGGCCATCTCGGCCTCGAGCTCCCGGAGGCGCGCCTCGGCGCGCGCTGCCTGGGCGCGCCTCACGCGCGTGGGCCAGCGCCAGTCCGGCGCTGGCCTCGGCGCGCAGCCAGGCCCGCCGGAGCGCGCCACCGAGGGCGGCGGAGAGGCCGCCGAAGACGAGGAAGACGGCGGCGGCGGCCTGGTCCGCCGGCGCCGTGGGGAGGAGCGTCCCCGGCGCGTGGCCGAAGAAGAAGGTGGCGGCGCCGAGACTACCGAACAGCGCGGCCACGGCCGGCCCGGTCCCGCCGTAGGCGCTGGCGAGCACGATGGCCGCGAAGTAGGTGACGTAGCGGAGGCTACCCGGACCGAGGATGGGGGTCAGGGCCGTACGGCAGGCGGTCGCGGCGAGGACCGCAAGGAGGGCCACGAGGTATGCCGACGCCCGGGAAGGCGCGGCAAGGGGCGGCGGGCGGGTGGTGCCTGACAATGACTCGGTGCTCCCGGTGGACGGGGGCGGCACCGCGCGGTGGCGTCGCCGCGAATTCGTCCACAGTATGACCCCGGCCGGGCGGGCCACGACAATGCGGCCTGCGGGCGCATGCAGGTGTCACCCCAGGGACGAAGGGGAATCTCTCCCTTACGGGTCAGTTCCGGGCAGGCCCCTGGTGGAACGCGTCAGGCGGCCTGATCGGGGAGTGGGCCACGGGCGCCCCGCGTCCTACCTTCGACAGCAGTCCACGGAGTGCCGGATCCCGCCACGGCTGTGGGGGCACGGCCCCCCACGTCCCGGTGGCGCCATGCCGACCCGGCGGACCCGCCGTACCCCGCCCCACCACGCGCGCCGCCGCCTGGCCTATCACGAGGCCGGGCACGCGGTGGTGGCGCGCTACCTGGGGGTGGAGCTGACGGAAGTGACGATCGAACGGCAGGGCCGCTACCTGGGCCGGGTCGAGGCGCTCGTGCCCGACCCGGGCCGTGATGCCCGCCGCCAGCCCCGGCTCGGCGACGCGGTGCGGCAGGCGGCCATCTGCCTGGCCGGTTCCGTGGCGGAGCGGCGGGTGCACGAGTGGGTGGAGTGGCGCGGCTCCTCGGACGACCGCACCATGGCGCTGGCGGTCCTCGAGGCGGCCACCGGCTCCCTGCCCCAGACCACCGCGCTGATGGAATACGCCTGGGCGGTGACGCGGGATTTCCTGCACGATGAGCGGGCCTGGGCCGCAGTGGAGCGCGTGGCGGCCGCCCTGCTGGAGCACGGCACAGTCTCCTGCCGCGAGCTCAAGCGGCTCATCCCCCGCCGCTACGCCGGCCTCCCGGTGCCCGCCTGGCGCTGAGCTGCGCGCGCCAGCCGCGGGCGCGCGGCGTGGCCACCAGGGGCTCGTAGCGCGCGAGGCGCCGCCGCATCACCCCCACCGCCACGCGGCTCGAGTCCACCAGCAGGAACTCCCGCCCGTGCCGCGCGGCCGCCTCGCCGAAGGAGCCGCTCCCCGCGAAGAAGTCGAGCAGCAGGTCGCCGGGCTCGCTGTGCACCTTCACGATGCGCTCGAGTATCCCGACCGGCTTCTGGGTGGGATAGCCGGTCTTCTCCCTGCCGTTGGGGCTCACGATGGTGTGCCACCAGACGTCGGTGGGCGTCTTGCCGCGCGCCGCCTTGTCGGCGCCCACGAGCTTGGGCGCCATGTAGGGTATGCGGTCCATCTCGGCGTAGCGGAAGACGTAGCGGGCGGGATCCCGGGCGTACCAGAGGATGGTGTCGTGCTTGGCGGGCCAGCGGCGGCGGGAGCGGGCGCCGTAGTCGTAGGCCCAGATGATCTCGTTGAGGAACGACGCGCGGCCGAAGACCTGGTCGAGGAGCACCTTGCAGTAATGCGCCTCGCGGTAGTCAATGTGGAAGAAGAGCGAACCGTCTTCAGTGAGGACGCGGCGCGCCTCGAGCAGGCGCGGCTCCAGGAAGGCCAGGTAGTCGTCGAAGATGTCGGCGTAGCTGGTGCGGCCCAGGCGGATGGTGCGGTAGCGCTTGCCGTAGAAGCCGGTGTGGTCGCCAGCGTCGTCCTGGATGGTGCGGCGGGTGAGGCGGGCCTGCACCTTGCCGGTATTGAAGGGGGGGTCGATGTAGATGAGGCGCACGGCGGCGTCCGGGAGCTGGCGCAGGACGGCGAGGTTGTCCCCGTGAATGATGACGCCCACGCGTGCTCCGGCGGAGGTGAGTGCTGGCAAGTTGGGGACCCGCGGCCGGCACCTGCCCGGCAAGCGCCCAAGCGAAAACGCCCCTCCGCGGGGACGGGGGCAGTTTGGGGCCTAACTGAAAAAAAAAACCCCTCCGGGGGGGGGCCCGAAGGGGGCGGATTCGAACCGCCGACCCCGGCATTATGAGTGCCGTGCTCTAACCACCTGAGCTACCCAGCCGTGCCGCCCGGGACGGCCCCCGGGCGGGCGGAAAGACTAGCGACGGAACCTATTGCGCGTCAAGGCTATCCGTCTCCAGGCGGTACAGGAACTCGCCGCGCCGGATCATGCCGAAATTCTCGCGCGCCAGCTGCTCCATGAGCCGCCGGTCGGTCTGCACCTGGCGCGCGTAGCGCTTGAGCGAGTCCACCTCGGCCGTGAGCCGGGCGATGGCCTGGGTCTCGGCCTTCTCCTGGCGCCGCAACGCCAGCCAGTCGAAGGTGCTGAACTCCCCGCCCATCAGGCCGTAGATGAGCGCCAGCACCACCACCAGCGCCCCCAGCCAGCCGGCCCGGCTCACAGGGCGTAGAGGTCCCGCCCGGGGTACTGCGCGATCTCGCCCAGCTCCTCGGTGATGCGGAGCAGCTGGTTGTACTTGGCGATGCGGTCGGTGCGGCTCGCGCTCCCGGTCTTGATCTGGCCGCAGCCCACCGCCACCGCGAGGTCGGCGATGAAGGTGTCCTCGGTCTCGCCGCTGCGGTGCGAGATGATGGCGCCATAGCCGGCGGTCTTGGCCATCTCGATGCACTCGAGGGTCTCGGTGAGGGTGCCGATCTGGTTCACCTTCACCAGCACCGCGTTGCCCACGCCCTCCTCGATGCCCCGCTGCAGCCGCTCCACGTTGGTGACGAACAGGTCGTCGCCGACGAGCTGGCAGCGGTCGCCGATGCGGTCGGTGAGGAGCTTCCAGCCCGCCCAGTCGTCCTCGGCCAGGCCGTCCTCGATGCTCACGATGGGGTACTTGTCCACCCAGCCGGCGTAGAGGTCCACCATGCCGGAGGCGGGGCGACGGCTGCCGTCGCCCTTCTTGAAGACGTACTCGCCGTCCTGGTAGAGCTCGCTGGCCGCCACGTCGAGCGCGATGGCCAGGTCGCGGCCCGGCTCGTAGCCGGCGGCCTTGATGGCCTCCATCACGACGTCCAGCGCGGCTTCGTTGGACGGCAGCATGGGCGCAAAGCCGCCCTCGTCGCCCACGGCCGTGGACAGCTTCATCTTGGTGAGCACCTTCTTGAGCGCGTGGAACACCTCCACGCCCATGCGGAGTCCCTCGGGGAAGCTGTCGGCACCGATGGGCACCACCATGAACTCCTGCGCGTCCACGTTGTTGGAGGCGTGGGCGCCGCCGTTCAGGATGTTCATCATGGGCACCGGCAGCACCCGCGCCAGCGGGCCGCCGAGGTAGCGGTAGAGCGGCAGACCGCTGTCGGAGGCCGCCGCGCGCGCCACGGCGAGTGACACCGACAGCATGGCGTTGGCGCCCAGGTTGGACTTGTTCGGCGTGGCGTCGAGGTCGAGCATCTCCATGTCGATGCTCACCTGGTCCTCCGCCGCCATCCCCTCGAGCCGGGGGCCGATCACCTCGTTCACGTTCTTGACCGCCTCGAGCACGCCCTTGCCGACGTAGCGCTTGGCGTCGCCGTCGCGCAGTTCCACGGCCTCGTGCTCGCCGGTGGACGCGCCGCTCGGCACCGCCGCGCGGCCCACCGCGCCGCTGGACAGGACAACCTCGGCCTCGACGGTGGGGTTGCCCCGGCTATCGATGATCTCGCGCGCGTGGACTTCGATGATCGTGGACATGGACTCAGGGAATGGGGGGGGATCGGACTTGGGACGGGGAAAAGCTAAGGGAGGGGCGGCCCGGGCGGTACTCAGTCCACGCCGGCCCCGGGCTCAGCGGAAGTGGTCGAAGCCGGGCAGCGCCACCACCCGGCCGGCCAGCCGGGAGGTGACCCCGCTCCCCGCCGCCACCGTCCCGATGGCCGTGAGCGGGGTGCCGGTGAGCGCGCCGAGCCGCTCGGCGTCGGCGCGGCCAAAGGCGGGGGGCATGGCCACCAGCAGTTCGTAGTCTTCCCCGCCCTGCCCGGCGAACACCTCCGGCGGCTGCGCCGCCAGCGCCGCTTCGGCTGCCACGCCGGAGCCGAGGGGGAGCACGTCGAGCCCCAGGTCCAGGTGCACGCCTGACGCGGCGGCGAGGTGTGCGGCGTCGCCCCCCAGCCCGTCGCTCAGGTCGATCATGGCGCGGGCGCCCTCGAGCGCCAGCGCCTGCCCCAGCGCGATGCGCGGCTCCGGGCGCGCAAAGGCGCGGCGGCTCCCCGGCTCGGGGGTCCGGCCCCCGAGCCAGGCCATGAGCGCGGCCCGCGCGCCGCCCAGCGTGCCGCTCACCCACAGCACGTCACCGGGCTCGGCGCCGCGGCGGGTGACCGGGCGGCCGGCGCGGCCGATCACGGTGACGTCGAGGAGCCAGCAGTCGGCGGCGGTGAGGTCGCCGCCGAGCACCACGCCCCCGGCGGCGTGCACGGCATCGGCGACGCCCCCCATGAGGGTGGCGGCGTCATCGTCGGTGGCGGAGCTGGGGATGCCGAGGCTCACGGTGACGCCGACGGCGGCGGCGCCTTCGGCGGCGAGGTCGCTGAGCGCGCCGGCGGCGGCGCGCCAGCCGATCTCCTCGAGGGCGAGCCAGTCGCGCCGGAAGTGGCGGCCCTCGATGGAGAGGTCGGTGCTGACCACGAGGTCGCCGGGGGCGGCGGGGATGATGGCGCAGTCGTCGCCTATGGCGCGGGCGTCGCGGCCGAGGCGGGAGAGGATGCGGCGGATGCGGTCGAACTCGGGGCCGGGGGCGAGCGGGATCATCGGACGGCGTCCAGGCGGAAGCGCACCAGGCCGGCGAGGGTGGCCACCCAGAGGTAGTCCTCGTCGAGGGCCAGGTCGGTGACGGGGCCCGGCAGGTCCACGCCGACACGGAGCGCGCGGGTGACGGGCGTCTGCAACTGGGCGGGGCCCACGCCGCCGTCGCCGGCCACGAAGAGGCCGCGGGCGTCGCTGACCAGCGTGTGGAGGCGGCCCAGGCCGCCGCCGAGGCGTGGCCCGAGGGTGAAGCGGCCGGTGGCGGGGTCGCGCCAGAGGAGTTCCTGATCCGTGAGGCCCACGAGCGTGTCGCCGCGCCAGGTAAGGTCCACCACGGCGACGCGGGCGCGAGGCTGCTCGCGGAGGTCGGCAGGCTCGAGCAGGTCCGCCTGTCCCGGAACGACCAGGAAGAGGCCAATGGGCGTGCCCACCCAGGTGGTGTCCCCGGCGAGGGCCACGGCGAGGGCCTGGTCGCGAAAGTCGGGGGCGAGCTGCGTGAGGCCGGCGGAGTCCGCGAACTGCGCCAGCCCCCGCGCGGTGGCGATGACCAGGCGGCCCTGGCGCTGGGCCAGGTCGTAGGTGCGGCCGTCGGGCAGCTCGCGGCCGGCACCGAAGCGGGTGACCTCGTCCTCGCGCGGGCGGTAGCGCACCACGCCGGTGCCGGTGGCGATCCAGAGCGCGTCCTCCCGGCCCAGAACGCGGCGCGCCTCGGTGAACGGCAGGCCGGTGGCGCGGGGACCCTGGTAGGTGCGCGCCTCGCGCAGATCGCGCGCCACGAAGGTGAGGGCCGCGTCGGCGAGGGCGCTGCGCTCGGTGACGGCCCAGACGCCGTCCGGCCCCGCCGTCACGGCGTCCACGCGGTCGCTCGGCAGGCCAAAGGGGAGCGGCTCGGGGCGGCCGCTCCCCTCGCGGAAGTAGACCAGCCCGGCGCCGTTGGTACCGAGGTACCAGCCCATCCCCGCAAAGCCCTGCGCCCGCGCGGCCGAAGTGTAGCCGAGGCCGGCCCGGCGGCCCGTCACGGCCAGGAGGCCGATCGAGGCCTGGATCGCGGGATTCTCACGGACGGCCTGGTCGACGGTGGCCGGGCGCACGGGGCGGCGGGGAGCGCTGGTGGGGACCAGCACGCCGCCGCGAGTGGCCGTGTACCAGCCGCTCCCGGCGCGAACGAAGAGGCCGAGCGCGGGATTGTCCTGGTCCAGGGCAACATCGGACAGTTGGCCGGGGAGGCTGCCGCTGTCCCAGCGGCGGATCGCCAGGTCGAAGTGATAGAAGCTGCTCCGGGTGAGGATCCAGGCGGAGTTGTCGAGCGGATCGGCGACGGCGGCGACGGCGTCGCGGAAGGGCTGCGCGGCGTCGCCGGGCGTGAAGACGCCTTCCCAGCGGCGGTCGCGCGGGCTGTAGACCAGGAGCGCGGTGGGCGTGACGGCGAAGACCTTGTCCTGCGACACGGCCACGGCGGCGATGCGGCTGAAGTCGCCGAGGACCAGGCGATCCTCGGGGGCCCAGTCGCGGCCCTGCGCGGCGAGCGCGGGCGCCAGCACCAGCTGGCACAGCGAGAGGAAACGCCTCACCATTGCTGCGGGCGGGGAAGTTCGAGGCGGATCGGGGGACGCGGCGGCATGGGCGCCACGCGGAGCGTCTCCCAATAGCGCCAGAGGTCCGGCAGCGCGGCCACCACGTCCATCGGACGCATGCCGCGTGCGGTGGCGCGGCGTGCCGCCTGGTCGGCGGCGCGGCCGAGGGCCTGCGCGGCAGCGGCGAGCGCCACCAGCGGCCGGTCGGTGGTGGACAGGAAGGTGCCCGCAATGCCGCTCAGCACGTCACCGCTGCCTCCCGTGGCGAGGCCGGGGTTGCCGGCGCTCACGGTGAGCGGCGGCTCGCCGGGGGCGGCGATGACGGTGGGGACGCCCTTGAGCACCACGAGCGCACCCGATTCCGCTGCGGCCGCGGTGGCGGCCTGCCAGGGGTCCACGTCCATGCCGGCCGCGTGGGCGGGGAAGAGCCGCGCGAACTCGCCCGCATGCGGCGTCAGCGCGAGCACGCGTCCCTGGGCGAGCGCCACCAGCGAGGGTGCGGCGCCCTGGAAGGCGTTGAGCGCGTCGGCATCGAGCACCAGGCGCCGCGAGTGCCGCGCGACCGCCTCCACGAACTCGCGCCGCCCCGCCCCGCGACCCAGGCCGGGACCCACCACCACGGCGTCGGCGCGCCCGAGCAGGGTCACCAGCTCCGGGGAGAGCGTGGGGGTGAAGTCGTGCGCCACGGTCTGCAGGTCCGGCTCGGCGCCGCGGAGCATGGCGACGGTCTCCACCGGCGCCACGGCCCACACGAGCCCCGCTCCGGCGCCGAAGGCTGCCCGCGCCGCCAGGCGCAGGGCGCCGCCCATCCCCGGCTCCCCGCCGATCACCACCACGCGCCCCCGGTCGCCCTTGTGCGCGTCGGCGCTGAAGCGGCCGATGGCGTGGGCGGCCTGCGCATCGGTGAGCAGCATGGGCCAGGCGGGATCCGCCGGTGGATGGCCGATGTCCACCACGAGCACGTCGCCGCATTCCTCGCGCGCCAGCAGGTGGCCGCGGCGGAGGCCGCCGAAGGTCACCGAGAGCTCCGCGCGGAGCGAGGGACCCATTGTGGTCCCGGTGGCGAGATCCACGCCCGTCGGCCCATCCATCGCCGCGACGGGCAGCGCCAGGTCGCTGAGCCGCTCCACCGCCGCCAGCACCCCGCCCCGGAGCGCCCCCTTCGCCCCCGTGCCGAGGAGTGCGTCCACCAGGAGCTGCACGGCGGGCCACGGGCCGTCGGGCTCCACCGCGCGCACGCCGGCCTCCCGCGCGAGACGCGCCATGGTGGCCGTGAGCGGGGCCGGCTCGCCGGGCACCGGGGCCACGAACACCGGCACGCCCACCGCGTGCAGTGCGCGGGCCAGCACCCAGCCATCGCCGCCGTTGTGGCCCGGTCCGGTGGCCACCAGCACGCCGCCGCGGAGCCGCTCGGGGAAGCGCTCGGCGATGATCAGGGCGGCGGCCCGCCCCGCGGCCTCCATCAAGGTGGCGAGCGCGATCCCCGTCGCGTCGGCGCGGCGGTCCCAGTCGGCGGATTGCTGGGGAGAGAGGACGGGAAGCATGAGGTGGAGACCGGGCGAGGGGGTCCCACGGAATCTAACGCTCACGGGCGTGAGCGACCGGCTAGGCGCGGAGCGCCTCGACCCCCTTCCCACGCGTAGGGGCCGCCGAAGGCCGCCTCGAACGGGTACACCTCGGCGAAGTCCGACTCGCGGTCGTGGGGTTGGGTCACCAGCAGGCCGGCCTTCACCAGGGTGAAGACGATGCGACCGAAGTCGTCGGTCTTGCGTACCCCCCAGTAGTCCAGGATCGAGGGGGCCAGCAGCCCGAACTGGCGGACCGCGTAGTCGCGGCAGGCCCAGGCCAGCTCGGCGCCGGTGACGTGCCGCCGGGCATCGAGCCGCGACTGCAGGTACTCGATGGCGCCGAGCACGAAGATGTAGGCCCGCTCGTGATAGCGGTCCTCTTCGGCGCGGATTCGCGACAGGGCGTCGGTGGAGAACTGAAGATCGTGCATCGCGGTGACAGGAGCCCGGACTGGTTGAGTGAAGCTACCGGTCCGGGCCCCCGGGGGTCAACCGCGCTTGCGGGGGGGATAGAGCGGGAACCGCTTGGTGAGCTCGCCCACCTCGCCCTTGACGCGGACGATGGTGGCCTCGTCCTGCCGGGTGAGCACGGTGTCGATGAGCTCGGCCACCCGGCGCATTTCCGCCTTCCCCATGCCGCGGGTGGTGAGCGCGGGGGTGCCGAGGCGGATGCCGCTGGTGACGAACGGCGATTGGGGATCGTCGGGGATGGTGTTCTTGTTGACCGTGATGCCGGCCTGGTCGAGGATCTTCTCGGCCACCTTGCCCGTGAGGTTCTTGGGGCGGAGGTCCACCAGCATGAGGTGGGTGTCGGTGCCACCGGAGACGATGGCGAAGCCGCGCTCAATCAGCGCCTCCGCCAGGACCTTGGCGTTGGCCACCACGTTCCGGGCGTAGGTCTTGAAGTCGGGCGTGAGCGCCTCACCGAAGGCGACGGCCTTGGCGGCGATCACGTGCTCGAGCGGGCCACCCTGGGTGCCCGGGAAGACCGACTTGTTGATGGCCTGCCCGAACTCCGCCGTCGAGAGGATGAGGCCCGAGCGGGGGCCGCGGAGCGTCTTGTGGGTGGTGCTGGTGACCACCTGCGCGTGCGGCACCGGCGAGGGATAGACGCCGCCGGCCACCAGGCCCGCGAAGTGCGCCATGTCCACCAGCAGGTAGCCGCCCACCTCGTCCGCGATGGAACGCATGGCGGCGAAGTCGATGATGCGGGCGTAGGCGGAGCCGCCGGCGATGAGGAGGCGGGGCTGGTCGCGCTTGGCCTGCTCGCGGACGGCGTCGTAGTCGATGAGGCCGGTGGCGGGGTTCACGCCGTAGTGCACGGCCTTCCAGACGGTGCCGCTGTGGTTGACCGACGCGCCGTGCGAGAGGTGCCCGCCGTGCGGCAGCGACATGCCCATGATGGTCTCGCCCGGCTTGGCGAGGACCATGAAGGCGGCAAAGTTGGCCTGCGCGCCCGAGTGCGGCTGCACGTTGGCGGCCTCGGCGCCGAAGAGCTCCTTCAGGCGGTCGATGGCCAGCTGCTCGACCTTGTCCACCACCTCGCACCCACCGTAGTAGCGCTTCCCGGGATAGCCCTCGGCGTACTTGTTGGTGAGCGGCGTGCCCATGGCGTCGATGACGGCGCGGCTGGCGAAGTTCTCGCTGGCGATGAGCTCGAGGCCGTGCTGCTGGCGGTGCAGCTCCTCGTCGACGAGGGCGGCGATCGCCGGGTCGGCCTGGCGGAGGGAGGCGTTGTGGTCGAGCGACATGCGGGATCTCCTCAGGGTTCGATCTTCTGCACCCGCCGCTGGTGGCGGCCGCCCTCGAAGGGGGTGGCGAGCCACGTGCGGAGGATCTCGATGCCCTCCTGCTCCGTGACGAACCGGGCCGGGAGGACCAGGACGTTCGCGTCGTTGTGCGCCCGCGCCAGCTTGGCCACCTCGGGCGTCCAGGCCACCGCGGCGCGCACGCCGGGATGGCGGTTGGCCGCGTAGGCCATCCCGAGGCCGGTGCCGCACAGGAGCACGCCGCGCCGCACCTGGCCGCCTTCCACCTGGCTGGCGACGGGGTGGGCGTAATCGGGATAGTCCGTGGAATCGGCGGAATGGGTGCCGAGGTCCAGCGGCTCATAGCCGAGGGCGGCGAGTTCCTGCTTGAGCCGTTCCTTCAGCTCGAACCCGGCGTGGTCGGCGCCGATCGGGATGATTTCTGGCATCGGAGAGTATAGTGAGGGGATGAATATAAATGCAGGGGGCCCAACGGCCTGCGGGCCGGGACGACGCCCGGCCCGCAGGACCCTCCCAAAACCCTAGACGCGGATCCCGCCCAGGTTCCCCATGGCCTTGATCCGCTCCTCCGCCACGTGGTCGGCGGCCCGGAAGCTGGGGATGCCCTGCGCCTTGGCGGTGGCGTAGATGCTGAGCAGGGTGTCGTAGATCTGCGCCGCCTTGCGCTTGGCGCGGTCGTGGTCCCAGCCCATCACCTCGCCGTACACGTTGATGACGCCGCCGCCGTTGATCACGTAGTCGGGGGCATACAGCAGGCCCTGCCGCTCCAGCGCCTCGCCGTGGCGCTCCTCGGCCAGCTGGTTGTTGGCCCCGCCGGCGATGATCTCCACCTTGAGGCGCTTGAGGGTCTCGTCGTTGATCGTGGCGCCGAGGGCATTGGGGGAGTAGACGTCCGCAGCCACGTCGTAGATGGCCTCGGGGGCCACGGCCGTGGCGCCGGTGGCGCTCACCACGCGCTTGACCTTCTCCTGGTCGATGTCGGTGACGGTGAGCTTGGCGCCTTCCTTGTGCAGGAACTCGCAGAGGTAGTGGGCGACGTTGCCGCACCCCTGCACCGCCACGTGCTTGCCGGCCAGGCTGTCGCTGCCCCAGCGCACCTTGGCGCTGGCCTTCATCCCGACGTACACGCCGTACGCCGTCACCGGCGACGGGTCGCCCGACTGGCCGTGGAGGCCGGCCACGTGCTTCGTCTCCATCCGCACGTATTCCATGTCCGTGGGGCTCGTGCCCACGTCCTCGGCGGTGATGTAACGGCCCTTGAGCGACTCGATGAAGCGACCGTGGGCGCGGAAGAGCGCCTCGCGGTCACGCCGCTTGTTGTCGCCCACGATGACGGACTTGCCGCCGCCCAGGTTGAGCCCCGCCACCGCCGACTTGTAGCTCATGCCCCGCGCCAGGCGGAGGGCGTCGGTGATGGCTGCGTCGGTGCTCTCGTAGTTCCAGAAGCGGGTGCCGCCCAGGGCCGGGCCCAGGGTGGTGTCGTGGATGGCGATGATGCCGAAGTACCCGCACGAGGGCTCGTGGCAGAGGACGAGCTGCTCGTGCTGGTAGGCGGACATTGACTTGAAGACGTCCATGGCGATGCCTGAAAAGTGGTGCGGGTCAGTACTGATAGAAGCCCTTGCCCGCCTTCCGGCCGAGGTGGCCGGCGGCCACCATGCGGCGGAGGAGCGGGCAGGGACGGTACTTGTCGTCGCCGAGGCCCTTGTGAAGCACCTCGAGGATGGCAAGGCAGGTGTCGAGGCCAATGAGGTCGGCGAGCATCAGCGGGCCCATGGGGTGGGCCATGCCGAGCTTCATCACGGTGTCCACCGCCTCGGGCGTGGCCACGCCCTCCATGACGCAGAAGATCGCCTCGTTGATCATCGGCATCAGGACGCGGTTGCTGACGAAGCCGGGGTAGTCGTTGACCTCCACCGGCGTCTTGCCGAGCGCGGTGGCCAGCTCCATGACGTGCCGGGTGGTGGCGTCGCTCGTGGCCTGGCCGCGGATGACCTCCACCAGCTGCATCACCGGCACCGGGTTCATGAAGTGCATGCCGATGACCAGCTCGGGACGCCTGGTCTTCGCGCCGATCTCGGTGATCGAGATGGAGCTGGTGTTGCTGGCGAGGATGACGCCCGCCGGAGCGATGCGGTCGAGGTCGCTGAAGATCTGGAACTTGAGCGCGGGGTTCTCGGTGGCGGCCTCGATGACCAGCTCGGCCTTCGACGCCGCGTCGAGGGTCGTGGCCACGCCCACCAGGGCGAGGGCGGCATCCGCCTTGGCCTGATCGATGACGCCCTTCTTCACCACCCGGGCCAGGCTGCCCTGGATGGCGCCCTTCCCCTTCTCGAGCGCGGCGGCCGAGACGTCGATCATCGTCACCGGGTGGCCGTGCATCGCGAAGACCTGGGCGATGCCGTTGCCCATCGTGCCGGCGCCCACCACTGCTACCTGTGTCACACCGTTTCCTTTCGTGTCCAGCGCCACGCGCCCACGGTCCCGAGACCGATGACGGCGGTGGCCAGCAGCCCGCCTTCCGGGCCAAAGCTCCCGCCGGTGAGCCACGTGGGGCCGGCGGGGTGATAGTCGATGCGGGGCACGTCGAGGGCGAGTCCGCTCACCGCCGTGTCCAGCGCGGCCAGCGTCAGGTTCCAGCCCAGGTGCGCGCCCCACGCGGTCCAGATGCCGCCCGGCAGGTAGAAGACCACGCCGAGCCAGATCCCCGCCAGCGCGATGTTCAGCATGCCGAGCGAGGTGGTGTTGGGGTTCATCACGTGCGCGAGGCTGAAGATCGCGGCGCAGAAGAGGATGGCCTGCAGCCGACCGATGGCCGGCGCCAGCACCACCTGCCCCACCCCGCGGAAGATCACTTCTTCGAGCAGCGCCGCCGGTGCCAGCAGCGCCAGCAGCTGGAGCACCGCGCCCAGGTAGCTCCCGCCGGAATGCGTGTCGGGGGTGAACTCCGCACCCCCGACCCCCACCGCCAGGGCAATCGCCACGAGCGCGGGCAGCGCCCCGAGGGCGAGCCCGAGCCCGAAGCCCGGCACGCCGAGCCGCACCGGCGACCAGCGGAGGCTCCGCCCGTCGAGGTGGAGCCGGCGGGCGTAGAGCCAGGTGAGCGGCGCGTAGACCAGGAGCCCCGCGGCGGTCTGCAGGTACAGCAGCCCCGGCGTGGCCTCGCCGAGGGAGGCGCCAGGGCCCGCGCCGCCACCGAGGACACCACTACCATGAGGATGAACCCGCCCAGAATGAACGACGCCGCCCAGCCGATCGCCGCGAGGGGCGAAGGGCGGGCGGCGGGAGCGGGGGTGGTCATGCCCGGCTCGGCCGGCAGGGTCACGCGAAGGGCCGCAGGGCGTGATGACCGCGCCAGAGCACCACGGCCGCGAGGAGCGCCTTGATCGGGTCGAGCACCAGGAACGGCACGACACCGGCGGCAAACGCCGCCTGGCCGTTGCCGGTGAGGAGCGCCAGTTGCGCCCAGCCGCCCAGGTGGATCACCGCCATGCCGGCGAAGGCCGCGAGCAGGCAGCGGAGGAAGCGCCCACGCTCGGCGATGCGGGCCACCACCAGCACCGCCGGCAGGAAGGCCAGCAGGTACCCGCCGGTCGGCCCGAAGAGCCGGGCGAGCCCGGCGCCGCCATTGGCGAAGACCGGCGCACCGAACGCGCCCGCCGCGAGGTACAGGAGGATGGAACCGAGCGCCGCGGTGCCGCCGAAGAGGCCACCGACCAGGATCACGGCGGGGCCCTGCAGCGTCATGGGCACCGGCGAGAACGGCACCGGCACGGCCACCTGGCCGGCGAGCGCCACGAGGACGGCGCCGGAGAGGACGGCCACGGGCCAGCGGAGGCGGGCGGAGGTCCCGCTCGGGAGGGGCAGCGTGGTGGAGGTGCGCATGGTGCTCATGGGGTCAGGTCCGCTCCACGGAAAGGGCCACCGCGTTCCCGCCGCCGAGGCAGAGGGTCGCGAGGCCGGTGGCCTTGTTCTGGTCCTTCAGGGCGTACAACAGGGTGGTGAGCACGCGGGCGCCGCTGGCGCCGATCGGGTGTCCCAGGGCCACGGCGCCGCCGTGCACGTTGACGCGGCTCCAGTCCCAGCCCAGTTCGCGGCCATCGGCAATCGCCTGGACGGCGAAGGCCTCGTTGGCCTCGATCAGATCGTAATCGTGGATGCGGGTCCCGGCGCGCCGCAGCAGGTTCCGCACCGCCACGATGGGGGCAAAGAAGAGATCCTTCGGGTCCCCGCCGCCGGTGGCGTAGGCCGTGATCCTGGCCCGCGGCGCCAGCCCGTGCGCCTTGGCATAGGCCAGCGAGGTGACCACGAGCGCGCTGGCGCCGTCGTTGAGGCCGGGCGCATTGCCCGCGGTGACGGTGCCGTCCTTCCGGAACACCGGCTTCAGCCTGGCGAGCGTCTCCGGCGAAGTGTCCTTCCGGGGCGACTCATCGGCGGCGACGGTCGTGGTGCCGCCCTTGCCCGCGATCTCGACGGGCAGCATCTCGGCCGCGAACTTCCCCGCGGCCTGTGCCGCCACGGCCTTCCGGTGACTCTCGGCCGCGAAGGCGTCCTGATCCTCGCGCGAGACCTGGGCCTTGGCCGCCGTGTACTCGGCGTACTCCCCCATGTGATTCTGGCCGAAGGAGTCCCACAGGCCATCGTGGATCATGCCGTCCACGATGGTCTGGTTGCCGGCCTTGATGCCGGTGCGGTAGTTGAAGAGGTAGTGCGGCGCGCTCGACATCGACTCCTGGCCACCCGCCACGACGCAGCTCGCGTCCCCGGCCTTGATGGCCTGCGCGGCGAGCATCACGGCCTTGAGGCCGGAGCCGCAGACCTTGTTGATGGTGAGCGCGGGGATGGTGGCGGGAAGCCCGGCGTGGATCATGGCCTGGCGCGCGGGCGCCTGGCCGCTGCCGCCCTGCACCACCTGGCCCATGATCACGTCGTCGATGGTGGCCGCGTCGATCCCGGCGCGGCGCACCGCCTCGCGGATGGCCAGTGCGCCAAGCTGCGGGGCCGTGAAGCCGGCGAGCCCGCCCAGGTACTTGCCGATGGGCGTCCGGCAGGCGGCGACGATGACGGGAATCGTGGAATCGGACACAGGCGCGACCGGATACAGGGAGACAGGCGCTTCGGAACGGGCGGAAAGATAGGGACGGCCCGCGGCGGGTGGCAGTCTTGGGAGACTATTCGCGCCCCGCGGGCTTTATGCAGCGCTCAGGGCGCGCCCGCCACGTCGGGATACGCCCGGGCCAGCGGGAAGCTGCTTCCCGCGAGTTCCGCCTTGCTCCAGGCGGCGAGGCGCGCCTTGACCTCGGCCGGGACGTCCTTGTGCCGGTCGGCGGTGCCGGCCACGAACAGCTCGGCGTTGGTGGCCAGGATGTGCGGCGGGTGCATCTCGAAGTTGTCCTGGTGCTGCTGCATGTAGGCAAAGCCGCACTTCTCCACCACGCGCGCCAGCTCGGCGTCGGTGAGCGGCGCCACGCCGAGGAACTCGGCCACCCGGCGCACGATGCCGGGCAGGTCCTTCTTCATGTCCTCGAAGAAGACGTAGAGCACGTTGGGGTCCTGCTGGGCCCGGTCCCACCAGCCCTTCACGTGGTCGGGCCAGGTGCCCCACCACATCAGGTCCTTCGCCGTGTACCAGGCCTCGAAGGCGGCGAGGGGCGGGGCCATGGGGCCCACGTTGGTGACCACGAAGTCGATGCAGCTGGCAAAGCAGGAGACGGGGTGCCGGGCCACGTAGATGTAGCGGGCGTCGGCCGCCCGGGGGCAGAGCTGGGCCGGCAGGTGGGTCTTGATGATGCGGGAGGGGCGCTCCGCTCCGAGGGTGGGCGCGTCCTCGAGTGCCACGCTCTTCCGCCCCTCGAGCCACGGGGCCACGGCGTACATCGCGGTGCCGCTGGCCACCAGGGTGCCGCTGCCGCGGTGGAGCACCTCGTAGACCACGTGCTGCATCCAGGTGGTGCCGCACTTCATCTGCGTGACGACGAAGACGTCCCCGGCCCGCGGCACGTAGGCCTCCGCCCGGGCGAAGCTCTCCGGGCTGCAGCTCCCGTGGGGTCCCGGGACGCCCTTGTAGCTGAACGCCACCCGGCGGAAGTCCATCGGCGCCAGCTTGGCGTTGAGGGACAGGAGCGGCCCGAGGCGCCGGGCATGCTTCTTCAGCTGCTCCTTGAACGCAGCCCGCTCGGCGGGGGAGCGGCCGTAGTACTTGAGGCCGACCGTTTCCTCATCTTCCCACTTGAGGACCGCCCCCAGGTACATGCCGAGGCCCACGTAGAGGACCACGACGAGGGTCAGGGCCCCGCCAACCAGCCAGACGAACGACATGCCTCACGGCCTCCGTGGGCCTGCGGGGGAAGGACTCAGGGCTTGAGGGCGCGCGCCCCGATGTCGGCCAGGAGGCGGGCCTGGAAGTCGGCGAGCGGCAGGATCTCCTGCTTGTTCCCCGCCCCGCGGACGCGGATGGCCACCGTGCCCGCGTCGGCCTCGCGCTGGCCCACCACCGCCATGTAGGGGACCTTGGCCATCTCCCCCTCGCGGATGCGGTAGTTGAGCGTGTTGTTGCTGGCGTCGAGCGTGGCGCGGATGCCGGCGTTGCGCAGCTGGGCGACCACCTGCCCCGCCGCGTCCGCCTGCCCGTCGGCGATGGGCAGCACCCGCACCTGCTCGGGCGCGAGCCAGAGCGGGAAGGCGCCGGCGAAGTGCTCAATGAGGATGGCGATGAAGCGCTCGAACGACCCGTTCACCGCCCGGTGGATGACCACCGGCCGGTGCTCGCTGTTGTCCTCGCCGACATAGGTGAGGTCGAAGCGCTCCGGCGCGGCGTAATCCAGCTGGATGGTCCCGAGCTGCCAGGTGCGGCCGATGGAGTCGGCGACGTCGAAGTCGATCTTGGGCCCGTAGAAGGCGCCGTCGCCTTCCTTGAGCTCGTAGGGCAGGCCCGTCGCCTCGAGGGCGGCCCGCAGCGCGCCCTCGGCGCGGTCCCACATCTCGTCGCTCCCGATCCGCTGCTCGGGCCGGGTGGCGAACTTGAGCGTGGCCTTGAGGCCGAAGGTGGTGTAATAGTCGAGGATGAAGCGGGTGAGCGTCTTCACCTCGGCGGGGATCTGCGATTCCATCAGGTAGATGTGACAGTCGTCCTGCGCGAACTGCCGGACCCGGGTGAGGCCGGAGAGGGCGCCGCTCACCTCGTTCCGGTGCAGCACGTCGTAGGTGCTGTAGCGGATGGGGAGCGCCTTGTACGAGTGCTTGGCCGAGCCGTAAAGGAGGTGGTGCGAGGGACAGTTCATGGGCTTGAGGGACATGTCCTGCTCGCCCGTCTCGTTGTTGTGGACGAGGAACATGTTCTCGCGGTACTTGCCCCAGTGCCCGGAGATCTCCCAGAGACCCTTGTTGTAGAGCAGCGGGGTGCGGATCTCCTGGTAGCCGTCGCGCTGCAGCTCGCGCATGAAGGCGTTCAGCGTGTTATAGAGCGAAGTCCCCCGCTCGGTCCAGAACGCGGCCCCCGGCGCAAACGGGTGGAACAGGAAGAGGTCCAGTTCCTTGCCCAGCTTGCGGTGGTCGCGCTTCTTCGCCTCCTCGATGCGGTGGAGGTAGGCCTCGAGGTCTTCCTTCTTCCACCAGGCGGTGCCGTAGATGCGCTGCAGCATCTGGCGGCGGCTGTCGCCGCGCCAGTAGGCGCCGGCGGCGGAGAGGAGCTTGAAGTGCTTGAGGCGGCCGGTGCCCGTCATGTGCGGGCCGCGGCAGAGGTCCACGAAGGGGCCGTCGGTATAGACGGAGATCACCTCGTCGTCGCCCAGGTCGGCGATGCGCTCGAGCTTGAGCGGGTCGTCCCGGAAGCGGCGGTTGGCCTCGGCGCGGTCCACTTCCTCGCGGACGAAGGGATAGTCCTTGGCCGCCACCTCGGCCATCTTCGCCTCGATGGCGGTGAGGTCCTCGGGCGTGAAGGGGCGCTCCACGCCAAAGTCGTAATAGAAGCCGTCCTCGATGGGGGGCCCGAAGCCGATGGCCGCCGTGGGGAACAGCTCGCGCACCGCGGTGGCCAGGATGTGCGCCGCCGAGTGACGGAGGACGTCGAGGCTGGCGGGATCCTTCTCCGTGAGGATGGCGAAGGGGGCGTCGGCGGTGAGGGGGCGGTCGAGGTCGCGGACCTGGCCGTCCACGCGGGCGGCGACGGCGGCGCGGGCGAGGCCCGCCCCGATGGACTGGGCGACCTGGCGCGCGGTGGTGCCCGCAGGCACCTCTCGCACGCTGCCATCGGGAAGCGTCAGGCGAATCGTGGCCATGGCGGTCAGGAGGCGTTGCTGGTGACGAAGGGCACCGCCACGGGGGCCACCCGGGGGGCCAGCACGAAGTAGGCGAACAGGCACCCGGCGAGCAGGAGCGCCATCAGGGCCCAGCGGGTCATCCCGGCGTCGTGTTCGGGCTCATTTTCCTCGATCATGGTGTTAAGTTAACCCGTTCTCATTCCAGAGCGTAAGCCAGCGACTCCCGATGCGCCGACCTGCTTCCAGTGAACTGCTCGCCTGGGCCCTCGTGGGCGCCACCGTGGGGGCCGCCGCGGGCTTCGTGGTGGGCGAGTTCTTCGGCCCCATGGCCCGCCAGCACGTCCGCCGCATGGGCACCCCGGTCCCGCCCCGGGCCGGCGGCGACGGGGCGGCGCTCAAGCCGCGCGAGCTGGTGCGCCGGGTGCGCGCCGCCCTCGACGCCGATCCCGAACTCAAGGCCCTCGAGCTCGAGCTGCTGCCCGCCGGCCGGGGCGCCGTTGAACTCCACGGCTGGGTGCCCTCGCGCGCCGTCCGCACCCGCGCGGTGCGCCTGGCGCGCGCCGTGCCCGGGCTCGACGCCCTCGTGAACTGCCTCCTCGTGGACGGGGAGGACGACCCCCTCGCGCCCGCCAGCGACCTGGCCGACCAGACCGCATGACCGCACCGCTCGCCCCGCAGTACGATCCGAAGGCCATCGAGCACGACATCTACCAGGCATGGCTCGACCGCGGCTGCTTCGCCCCCGCGGCGGGCCGCCCCGGCGCCCCGCCCTTCACCATCATGATGCCGCCGCCCAACGTCACGGCGGTGCTGCACATGGGTCACGGGCTCAACAACAGCGTGCAGGACGTGCTGGCCCGCTTCGAGCGGATGCGCGGGCGGCCCACGCTCTGGCTCCCCGGCACCGACCACGCCGGCATCGCCACCCAGAACGTGGTGGAGAAGCTGGTGGCCAAGGAGGGGAAGACCCGCTTCGACGTGGGGCGCGAGGCGTTCGTGGCGCGGGTCTGGGAGTTCGTGGACCAGACCGGCGGCGCCATCCTGGAGCAGCTCAAGGCCCTCGGCTCCTCGGCCGACTGGAGCCGCACCTACTTCACGCTGGACGAGGACCTCTCGCGCGCGGTGCGCGAGGTGTTCGTGCGCCTGCACGAGAAGGGGCTCATCTACCGCGGCAAGTACATCATCAACTGGTGCCCCCGCTGCCTCACCGCCCTCTCCAACGAGGAAGCGGAAAAGGAGGAGACCGACGGGCGCATCTGGCACCTGCGCTACCCGCTCGCCGACGGCAGCGGCCACCTCACCGTGGCCACCACCCGTCCCGAGACCATGCTCGGCGACACGGCGGTGGCGGTGCACCCCAAGGACCCGCGCTACGCCGCCCTGGTGGGCCGCACGCTGCGGCTCCCGCTGGTGGACCGCGAGATCCCGATCGTGACGGACGAGGCCATCGATCCCGCCTTCGGGAGCGGCGCCGTCAAGGTGACGCCGGCGCACGACCCGGTGGACTTCGAGATCGGCCAGCGCCACGGGCTGCCGCAGCTGGACGTGATGACCGACGACGCGCGGATGAACGACAGCGTGCCGGAGCGGTTCCGGGGGCTCGACCGCTTCGAGGCCCGCAAGCGCGTGGTCCGGGAGTTCGAGGCCCTCGGGCTGCTCGAGAAGGTCGAGAACCACCGCCACGCCGTGGGCCACTGCTACCGCTGCGACACGGTGGTGGAGCCGCGGCTCTCCGACCAGTGGTTCGTGCGGATGAAGCCGCTGGCCGAGCCGGCGGCGCGGGCGTACACCGAGGGACGGCTGCGCTTCATCCCCGAACGCCGGGGCGAGGAATACGCCAACTGGATGGCCAACATCCGCGACTGGTGCATCTCGCGCCAGCTCTGGTGGGGGCACCGGATCCCGGTCTGGTACTGCGACGACTGCGGCAAGACCATCGTCAGCCGCACCGACGTCACCCGGTGCTCCTGCGGTGGCAGCGTGCGCCAGGACCCGGACGTGCTCGACACCTGGTTCTCCAGCTGGCTGGTGCCCTTCTCCAGCCTGGGCTGGCCGGAGCAGACCGACGACCTGCGCCGCTTCTACCCCGGTTCCGTGCTGGTCACCGCGCCTGAGATCCTGTTCTTCTGGGTGGCCCGGATGGTGATGGCGGGCTGCGAGTTCATGGGCGACATCCCGTTCCACACCGTCTACCTCCACGGCACGGTGCGCGACACGCAGCACCGCAAGATGTCCAAGTCGCTCGGCAACGGCATCGATCCGCTCGAGGTGGTGGAGAAGTTCGGCGCCGACGCGCTCCGCTACACCGTCATCAGCGGGATGGCCGTGGGCACCGACGTGATCCTCGACCCCGCCGACCTCGAGACCTCGTTTGCCCCGGGCCGGAACTTCGCCAACAAGCTCTGGAACGTGGGACGGTTCATCCTCACCAACCTGGGTGAGGCGCGACCCCGCCCGCTGGCCGGGACGCACCGGGACGTCGTGAAGCCGGCGGAGCTCGGGCTCGCCGACCGCTGGATCATCGCGCGCTGCGACCGGATGGTGCGGGAGGCCACGGAGAACTACGAGAAGTACCGCCTCAACGACGCCGCGGCCGCCGTGTACCACTTCGTGTGGAGCGACCTGGCCGACTGGTACCTGGAACAGGCCAAGCCCCGCCTCTACGGCTCGGAGCCGGGCGGGGACGTGGCACGGGGCGTCATCGCGCGGACTTTCGAGGTGGCCCTGGGGGTGCTGCATCCCATCATGCCGTTCATCACCGAGGCCCTCTGGCAGCGCCTGCCGGGCCGCGTGGCCGGCCAGACGCTGATGCTCGCCCCCTGGCCCCGCCCCGATGGCCGCGCGCCCGACGCGGCGGCGGAGAAGGACTTCGCGCTGGTGCAGGAGCTGGTGGGCGCCATCCGGCAGATCCGCGCGGAGTACGGCGTGGAGCCGGGGAAGTCGGTCAACGTCCGGGTGGGCCGCCGGCCCCCCCCGTTCGCGGCCGAGGAAGGCACCATCCGCCGGCTCGCCAAGGTGGCCGAGATGAGCTACGGGGCCCCGCCGAGCGCGCCGGGTGCGCATGCGGTGCTGGTGGACGGCACCGAGGTCTACATCGCGCTTGGGGACCTGGTGGACCTGCAGAAGGAAAGGGACCGGCTCGCCGGCGAGAAGGCCCGCCTGGAGCAGCTGCTGGTGGCGCAGCGCGGCAAGCTGGGCAACGAGAGCTTCGTGAGCCGGGCCCCCGCGGCGGTAGTTGAGAAAGAGCGGGCCCGGCTGGCGCAGCTCGAGGAGCAGGTGCGGGCCATCGCCGGCAAGCTGGAGCAGCTCGGGTGAGGCGGCCCGCCACCCGCACCCTCGCGGCCCTCGGCCTGCTCGGCGCCATCGTGGCCTGCGCCCGCATCGGCCCGCCCGCCGGGGGGCCGGAGGACAAGGTGGCCCCGGTGCTCATCGCCACGCAGCCGGAGTCGGTGGGGGTGTATCCCGACTGGCACCGGCCGGTGGAGTTCCGCTTCGACGAGGTGATCAGCGAGGGCGGCCAGGCCAGCATGGGGCTCGGCACCGGCGACCTCGAGAAGCTGGTGCTGCTCTCGCCCAGCAGGGGCGTGCCCCGGGTGCGCTGGAAGCGCGACCACATCACCGTGGAGCCGCGCGACGGCTGGAAGCCCAACCGTGTCTATCGCGTGGAGCTCCTGCCGGGCATCACCGACCTGCGCCGCAACCGTGCCGACACCACCGCCATCCTGACCTTCTCCACCGGCGCCCCCGCCCCGACCGACACCCTCCGCGGCTTCGCCGTGGACTGGGTGCAGGGCCGGCCCGCGCGGGTGGCGCTCCTCGAGCTGGTGCTGGGGCCCGACAGCCTGGCGTATCGTGCGGTGACCGATTCCAGCGGCCGATTTGCCGTGGGCCCGCTGCCCCGCGGCGATTACGTGGTTTACGCCGCCATCGACCAGAACAAGAACACCCAGCGCGAGCGGCGCGAGGCATACGATTCCACCCTGGTGGCGGCCGGCCGGACGGATGCAGGCGTCCTCTGGATCATCCCGCGCGACACCACCGGCCCCCGCCTCACGCAGGCCGCCCCGAACGACAGCGTGAGCGTCACCCTCACCTTCTCGAGTCCGCTGGATCCTTACCAGCCGGTGGACAGCCTGACCGTGCGGCTCCTGCACCTGCCGGACTCGACGCTGGTCCCGGTGCGGTCGCTGCTCCCCAAGGCGCTCGACGACAGCCTGCAGAAGCAGCTCCGCGCCCGGGCCGACTCGCTCCGCGCCGACTCGGTGCGCGCCGCCCAGGCCGACTCCGCGAAGGCCGACACCACCCGCCGTGACGTGGCCCGCCCGCCCCGCCCCGGCGCGCTCCCGCCCACCAAGCAGCCCGGCCCGCCCGCGGTGCCCGGCGGCAAGCCCACCCCGGGAGAGCCCGGCGAAGGCGGTGGCCTCCGCAATCGCACGGGGCCGGCCAAGGATCCCGTGGCGGATTCCATCATCGCGACGCGGCCCCGCCTCTATGACAAGCTGGTGCTGCGGGTGGACTCCGCCTTCGTCCCGGAGGCCAAGTTCGTGGTGGAGGTGCTCGGCGTGCGGAGCGCGGCGGGGGTCCCCGGCACGGCGCGGAACGGCTTTGCCATCCCGAAGAAGCCCGCCCAAGCCGCCACCGACTCCACGGCGGCGGCCCGGGACAGCACCGCCACGCCGGCGCCTGCCCGACCCCCCGCCGACTCCGCACCGCCGCCCGCCCCGAAGCCATGACGGACCGGCGGCGGGAGCTCCCTTCGGTAGACCGCCTGCTCCGGGACCCTGCGATCGCCGAGCTGCTCCGGCACGCGCCGCGGAACGCCGTCGTGGCCGCCGCGCGTGAGGTGGTGCACCGCGCCCGCACCCGCCGGGCCGGCCCGCCGCCGGATTGGGGGGAGGCGGTCCGTGAGCAGCTGCAGGACATCGCCACCCGCTCGCTCCGCCCCGTCCTCAATGCCACCGGCGTGGTGCTCCACACCAACCTCGGGCGCGCGCCGCTGGCCCCCGCCGCGCTGGCCGCCATCGCGGAGGTGGCGGCCGGGTATTCCAGCCTGGAATACGACCTGCACGCCGGCACCCGCGGCCACCGCGCGGACCACTGCCGCACGCTGCTCGCGGAGCTGACGGGGGCGGAGGATGGGCTGGCGGTCAACAACGCGGCCGGCGCCCTGGTGGTGGCCCTCAACGCCGTCGCGGCCGGGCGACGGGTGCTGATCAGCCGGGGCGAGCTCATCGAGATCGGAGGCTCGTTCCGCATTCCCGACATCATGGCCAAGAGCGGGGCCGTGCTGGCGGAGGTGGGGACCACCAACCGGACCCACCTGGGGGACTACGAGGCGGCGATCGCGGATGCCGCGGCCATCCTGACGGTGCACCGCTCCAACTTCGAGCAGCGGGGATTCGTGGCGTCGCCGCGGTCCGCGGAACTCGCCGCGCTCGCCGGCCGCCACGGGATCCCTTACCTCGTTGATGTGGGGAGCGGGTTGCTGGCGGACCTCGCCCCGCACGGCCTCGAGGGCGAGCCCCGCGTGACCGAGGCGGTGGCGGCCGGCGCGTCCCTGGTGCTCTTCTCCGGCGACAAGCTCCTCGGCGGGCCGCAGGCCGGCTGCATCGTGGGGACCCGGACCTGGGTGGCCGCCGTGCGCAGCAACCCGTTTGCCCGCGCCCTGCGGGCCGACAAGCTGACGCTGGCCGCGCTGGAGGCCACGCTCGCGGTCTATCGTGACCCGGACCGGGCCCTCTCGGAGATCCCCGTGCTCGCGATGCTCACCACCCCGGCCGACGTCCTGGCCGCGCGGGCGCAGGCGCTGGCCGCGGCGTGCCCGGCGGCGCTGGCGCCGAGACTGCTCCCTGGCCACTCCGCGGTGGGCGGGGGGGCGTTCCCCGAAGCCCCGCTCCCCACCACCCTCGTGGCCCTCGACCCCGGCACGCTCGGGGCCCACGGCCTGGCCCTCCGCCTGCGCCTCGGCGAGCCCGCCCTCGTGGTGCGCGTGGAGGACGGCCAGGTGGTGCTCGACCCGCGCACGCTCCCCCCGGAGCGCGCCTCTGACGTGGCGCGCGCGCTCGCCGCCGCGCTGCAGGACCCCTAGGAACGAAAAAAGCGCGGGAGCCCGGAGGCTCCCGCGCAGGGGTTGCGACGAGCGGGATCAGTAGGTGAAGACGCTGACCGTGTCGTCGGGCACGCCGGACGAGTTGCCCACGAACGTGCCACTGATGATCTGGGGCGCCGCCCCCACCCGCTGCACCGTGACGACCCACTGGGTGGAATCCACGCCGCAATCCGACCAGTAGTCGAGGAACACCTTGTAGGTGCCGTTCGGCGCGGTGCCGGTGGGCCAGGTGATGTTTTCGTTGGAGTAGAAGACCCGCGGGCTCGCCTCGTTGGGGGAGCAGGCCGCATTGGCGTCGAGGTCGAGCAGGCCGCCGTTGGGCGCCGTCTTGTTGGCGAAGTAGATGTGGTTGGAGTCCGGGTCGATGACGTGGAGGTCCACGTCGGCGCTGTCGGTCCAGGAGGCGGTGATCTGGATATCGCCGCTGCCCACCGCGATGACGCGGATCGCGTAGCTGGTCCAGCCGCTGAGGGCGCCGGCATCACCCACCGCGATCCGGACGACGAGCTGGCCGGCCGTGGCGCGGGTGTTCAGGTTCATGATCAGGTCCTCGGCCGAAACGCCGGCCGGGAGATCCACCTGGTAGTAGCCGTCGAGACCATCCACCGCGAGCACCATCCGGGTGAACGCGCTAGCGGCGCTGACGCTCTGCTGGGCGCTGCCGCCGTTGACCACGACCGGGATCCCGTGCACGGCGGCGGTCAGGCTGCCACCGCCAACGGTGGGCAATCCGCGCACCAGCGTGGCCTGCTGGCCGGAGGAGCCGACCTGCACCCCGGCCACGAAGTCCTCGAGCAGGAAGCCCTGCCCTTCCTTGGTTTCGGCCGTGCAGCCGGAGAGCAGCGCCAGGGCGACGAGGGCGCCCGCGAAGCGGCGAGTGTGCTGGCTGAGCATGCGTACCATCCTGTGCCTGCTGGTGATCGGGTTGGAAATCGCCCGTAGGAGGGCAAGGGGAGGGCCAGCGTGGGCCCCCCGCCGGGCCTCCGTCCCGGGAGCCGCGCCTAAGTGCAAGCTCCCCAAGGCATTGTCGGCCGGCGGGCCGAAAAACTGGAATCGCCGCCTCCCCCCATCCCGGGGTCTCTGGCCCCTTCAATGCGGCCCCGGACGGCCTTAAGTTCTTGCGCCATGCCAATGCGGCTTGCCGTCTGCGTCTCCGGCCGGGGGAGCAACCTGGTTGCCCTGCTCGAGGCGCTGACGGGCTCCGCCGAGGCGGAGGTGGTGCTGGTCCTCAGCAACAAGGCCGATGCCCCCGCCCTGGACCGGGCCCGCGAGCGGGGGATCCCCGCCGAGGCCTTCGAGAACTTCCGTGACGCCGCCGAGTGGCTCGAGCGGCTCGCCCGCCATCAGGTGGACCTCGTGGTCCTGGCAGGCTACCTCAAGCTGGTGCCGGCCGGGGTCATCTCGGCCTACCGCGGACGCATCCTGAACATCCATCCCGCTCTCCTCCCCGACTTCGGTGGGCCCGGCATGTACGGGCATCACGTGCACGAGGCCGTGGTCCGGAGCGGTGTTCCCTTCTCGGGGGCCACCGTGCATCTCGTGGACGAGGAGTACGACCGGGGCGAGATCCTCGGCCAGGCCCGCGTCCCCGTGCTGCCGGGCGACACCGCCGACACGCTCGCCGCCCGGGTGCTCGGCGCCGAGCACCGCCTGCTGCCGGCCGTGGTGCTGGCCGCGGCGGCGGCCGGGCGGCCCGTGCCCCTGCCGGCCCCCCTGAGCTTCTCTTCCCATTGAGGACCTGACTGTGCCGCGCGCGCTGATTTCGGTGAGTGACAAGCGGGGGATCGTGGCCTTCGCCCAGTCGCTGGTGGAACTGGGCTGGGAGATCATCTCCACCGGGGGGACCTTCAACGCGCTGCGCGCCGGCGGGGTGCCGGTGCTGTCGGTGGAGTCGGTGACCGGCTTCCCCGAGGTGCTCGACGGCCGGGTGAAGACCCTGCACCCGATGATCCACGCCGGCCTGCTGGCCCGGCGCGACATGCCGGAGCACATGGCCACGCTCGGCACCTGGAAGATCCCGCCCATCGACCTGCTGGCGGTCAACCTCTATCCCTTCCGCGAGACCGTCGCGAAGCCCGACGTCTCCTTCGAGGACGCCATCGAGAACATCGACGTGGGCGGCCCCGCGATGCTCCGCTCCGCGGCCAAGAACCACGACTCGGTGGTGGTGGTGGTGGACCCGATGGACTACCCGCGCGTCATCGACATGCTGCGGCAGGGCGGTGTCGACGCCGAGTGCCGGCGGGCCTTCGCGGCCAAGGTGTTCAGCCACACGGCGGACTACGACGGGGCCATCGCCCGGTACCTGACGCCGCACGAGGACGGGCTGCCGAGCCGGCTCGGGTTCTCCTTCGAGCGGCTCATGGAACTGCGCTACGGCGAGAACCCCAACCAGCGCGCCTCCCTCTATGTGGACGAGGAGCCGCGCGGCCTCCGGGACCTCAAGCAGCGCCAGGGCAAGGAGCTTTCCTTCAACAACATCCTGGACCTCGACGCCGCCATGTGGACGGCCTCGCTGTGGCAGAGCGTGCCGGCCTGCGCGATCATCAAGCACAACACCCCGTGCGGCGTCGCGGTGGCGGGCGCGGTGAGCGAGGCCTGGCGGAAGGCGCTCTCCAGTGACCCGCTCTCCGCCTTCGGCGGCGTGGTGGCCTACAATACCGTGGTGGACAAGGCCACGGCCGAGGGCATGAAGGAGCTGTTCCTCGAGGTCATCGTGGCGCCCTCGTTCACCGACGAGGCCCTGGCGGTCCTCGCCGCCAAGAAGAACCTCCGGGTGGTGGAGCTGCCGGTCTATCGCGGCCCGGGCGGGCTCGACTTCAAGCGGGTGCGGGGCGGCATGCTGGTGCAGGACCGCTTCCAGCCCCGGCTCAACGACCACGAGTGGAGCATCCCCACCCAGCGGAAGCCCACCGAGCAGGAGATGGTGGACCTGCGCTTCGCCTGGTGCGCGGTGGCGGCGGTCAAGTCCAACGCCGTCCTCCTCGCCAAGGGGGAGCAGACCATCGGTATCGGCGCGGGGCAGATGAGCCGGGTGGACAGTTCGTTCATGGCGGTCCACAAGGCCCGCCAGCAGCAGCACGAAACGCGGGGTGCCGTGCTCGCCTCGGACGCCTTCTTCCCCTTCCCGGACGGGGTCGAGGAAGCGGCTGCCGCCGGGATCACCGCCATCATCCAGCCGGGCGGCTCGGTGCGCGACGCGGACGTGATCGCCGCCGCCGACAAGCACGGCATCGCGATGGTGCTCACCGGCATGCGGCAGTTCCGGCACTAGGCCCACAGCCCCAGGACCCATGACCACGAGCCCTGAGCGGCGCGAGCCGCCCCCGTACCTGTTTGCCGTCCTCTGCGGCCTGGCCGTCTTCGGCATCTACGTGGCCACGCTGGCCGAGACCACGGCCTTCTGGGACACCTCCGAGTACATCGCCGCGGCGTACGTGCTGGGCATCCCGCACCCGCCGGGGAACCCGTTCTTCACCGTGCTGGCCCACGCCTGGGGCGCGCTGCCGCTGGCGGGACTCTATGCGGTGCGGATCAACCTCTTCGCGGCGGCCACGAGCGCCGCGTGCGCCGGCCTCCTCTTCCTGGTGGCCGACCGGTGGATGCGGAACGTGGTCACGGTGCGCTGGGCGCGGCTCGCCGCCGCGTTCGCGGGCGTGCTGGTGGGGGCGCTGGCCTGGACGGTGTGGAACCAGTCCACGGTGAACGAGAAGGTGTACACCGTCTCGATGCTCTCCACGGCGCTGGTGTTGTGGCTGGGCGTCCACTGGGCGGATGACGAGCCTGGGGCCCACAAGGATCGCTGGCTGGTGCTCATTGCCTATGTCATCACGCTGAGCTCCACGAACCACATGATGGGCGTGCTGGCCGGCCCGGCGGTGGCCATCTACGTGCTGCTCACCGATCCCCGGACGCTGCTCAAGCCGTGGGTGCTGTGGCTCGGCCTCTTCACGGCGCTCGCGGTCTCGGGCAAGTGGACCGCCCTCGTGGACGGTAGCCCGGCCGACAAGGGCGTGGTGCTGTTCCTGCTCGTGGCCGTGGCGGGCTACACGGCCCTGCGTGACGTGGGCGAGTTCCGCCGGCCCATGCTCTGGCTGTCGATTCTCGCCGTGGTGGTCGGCATCTCGATCAACTACCTGTTCCTGCCGCTCCGCGCCGCGCAGTTCCCGCCCATCAACGAGGGCGAGCCGACGACCTGGGCCGCGCTCATGGAGGTGCTGAACCGCGCCCAGTACGGCAAGCCGTCGGTGCTCATGCGCCAGGCCGACTTCCCGAGCCAGCTCGGCAACTACCTGCAGTACTTCAACTGGCAGTTTGCGCGCGACTGGAGCCCGGCGCTGGCCCGCGTGGCCACCCTGCTCTTCACGGCGCTCGGCCTCTCGGGCGCCGCGGCGCTGTGGGTCAAGGACCGCCGCGCCTTCTGGGCCTCGCTCACGCTGATGGGGACGCTGACGCTGGCGCTCATCTTCTACCTCAACTTCAAGTACGGCTTCTCCTACGCCACCAACCCCGCGCTCGGCCCCGTGCCCCGCGAGGTGCGCGAGCGCGATTACTTCTTCGTGGTCTCCTTCTCCTGCTTCGGGCTGTGGGTGGCGGTGGGGATCGGCGCGCTGATGCAGGCGATGGCGGACCTCACCAAGCGAAGCCTGGCCACCCCGGCCGGCGCGCTGGCGGGCGCCCCGGTGCTCGGCCTGGTGCTCATCCCCATCCTCGGCAACCACACCACCGCCAGCCGCGCCAACGAGACCCTGGCGCGCGACTTCGCGGTGGACATGCTCGAGTCGGTGGCCCCCTACGGCATCCTCATCACCGCGGGCGACAACGACACCTTCCCGCTCTGGTACGCGCAGGAGGTGGAACGCGTGCGGCCGGACGTGACCATCGCCAACCTGTCGCTCATGAACACCCGCTGGCACCTGCGGCAGCTGGCCCGCCGCAAGGAGCCGCCCTTCGACGCCTCCAGGGCGGCGGCCATCTGGAAGGACCACGCGGGGAGCAGCCGCCCAGCGCGCCCATCCTGCCGCTGACTGAGCAGCAGATCGACGAGCTGCCCGAGGCGCAGATCCTGCCGCCCAACCAGGGGATCAAGTTCGACTCGCTGCAGATCGCCTTCGGGCGGGACACGCTGCTGCTGGCGGACCTCATCTCGGTGTTCCTGATCCGCGACAACCTCGGGAAGCGGCCGATCTACTTCGCCTGGAGCGCGGGTGGCTATCCCGACCAGATGTTCAACCTGACGCCGTTCCTGGCCATGGAAGGCCTCGTGCGCCGGCTGCACCCCAAGCCGCTCCCCGCAAAGCCGGCCGACACCGATCCCATCGTCCTCAACCGCAGCATGGGCTACGTGGACCTGCCGGCCACCAAGCAGCTGCTCTTCGGCACCTACAACTACCCCGCCGCGTCGGTGAAGCGCCCGCGCGGGTGGGTGGACCGCCCCTCCCAGAGCATCCTCGGGCTCTACAGCGTCGTCTACGGCACCATGACCCCCTCGCTCCTGGCCGCGGGCGACACCACCCTCGCCCTCCGCGCCGACTCGATCGCCAAGGCCGTCGAGGCCAACATGGACCGCTAGGCCCGGCTGCCGGGCCGGTATTGCTACACTCCGGGGGCGCCTTCTAAGTTTCTTCATCTCATCTTGGGCGTCCCCCCGGCGCCCGCCACGCACTGAAAAGCCCATGAGCACCGGTCGGCCGAGTCGGGATCCCCCGGCCCGGCCGGCCGGCCAGCCCCGGAGCAGCCATGCGGTTGGACGCGCCCCGTCGCACGCGGTACGCCCTCCCCGGTCTTCTTGCGGCCAGCCTGGCGCTGGCCGCCTGCTCCGACACCTCCGAGATCGGCCCCGCCGCGGTCACCTCAGTGCGGATGGACCCAGACACCTTGGTGGTGGTGCTGGGCCAGAGTGACACCGCCAAGGCCTTCCCTATCGACGAGAACGGCTCGTTCATCCCGGGGAAGACGATCACCTGGGTGAGCGTTGACCCGTCGGTGGCCGCCGTGGACGAGGCCGGCGTGGTGACCGGCCTGAGCTTCGGGATGACGATGGTCACCGCCCAGGTCGGGCAGGCGGTCGGCACCACCGTGGTGCGGGTGGTGCCGGCGCCGACCATTGGGTTCAGCGCCGACACCGTGTTCCTGAGCGGCATCGGCCAGAGCGGCACCAACCCCGGTGACACGGTGACGATCCTCAACACCGGCGGGTCGGCGCTCACCAGCCTCTCCCTCGGCGCCATCGGCCTCCCCGGACACGGTGGTGGTGATCCTCACCGTGAGCGCCGGGACGGCCACCACCCTGGCGCCGAGCGCCGGCGACCAGCAGAGCGCCGCGGCCAGCACCGCGGTGGCCGTGCCGCCCGCGGTCCTGGTCACCGACCAGTTCGGCAATCCCGTCAGCGGCGTGGCGGTCACCTTCGCGGTGGCTTCGGGCGGCGGCAGCCTCACCGGGGCGCTGGCCAGCAGCAACGCGCAGGGCATCGCGGCGGTGGGCAGTTGGACGCTTGGCCAGGCCGCGGGAATCAACACCCTGAGCGCCACGGCACCGGGCCTCACCGGCTCGCCGCTCACCTTTACCGCCACGGCCACCGCGGCGAGCGCCAGCCAGGTGACGGTGAGCGCCGGCAACGGGCAGACCGCCGTGGCCGGGCAGCCGGTGAGCACAGCCCCGGCGGTCCTGGTGCAGGACCAGTTCGGCAATCCGGTCGCGGGCCAGGCCGTGACCTTTGCCGTGGCCAGCGGCGGCGGTACCGTCACCGGCGGCAACGCCACCACCAACGCGAGCGGCGTGGCCACCGTGGGCAGCTGGACCCTGGGCACCGCCGCCGGGAGCAACAGCCTCACGGCCACGGTCACCGGGCTGCCGGTGGTCACCTTCACCGCCACCGGCACCGCCGGCGCCGCCAGCGGCTTCGTGATCGTGGCGGGCAACAACCAGAGCGCCACGGTCGGGACCGCCGTGGCCACGGCGCCGAGCGTGCAGGTGACCGACGGCAACGGGAACCCGGTGATCGGCCAGGGCGTCACCTTCACCGTGGCCTCCGGCGGCGGGAGCGCCACCGGCACGAGCGCCACCACCAATGCCAGCGGTGTCGCCACCGTCGGCAGCTGGACCCTCGGGACAACGGCGGGCAGCAACACCCTCACCGCCACGACCGCCGGGCTCACGCCCCTCACCTTCACCGCCACCGGGACCGCCGGGACCGGGACCAACCTGGCCATCCAGGCCGGCAACGGGCAGTCGGCGGCGGTGGGCAGCGCCGTCGCCGTGGCACCGGCGGTCCGGGTCACCGATGCCAACGCCAACCCGGTGGCGGGCGTCAGCGTCACCTTCACCGTGACGGCCGGCGGCGGCAGCGTCACCGGCGGCACCACCACCACCAATGCCCTGGGCATCGCCACGGTGGGCAGCTGGACGCTCGGACCGGCGGTGGGCACCGGCAACAACGGGCTGCAGGCCACGGCGGCGGGGATCGGGAGTCCCGTCAGCTTCACGGCCTCCGGCACCCCGGCCGGCGCCGCGACCATCGTGGCGGCGGCCGGCACGGGCCAGACGGCCACGGTCGGCACCAGCGTCGGGACCAACCCCGCCGTCCGCGTCGCGGACCAGTTCAACAACCCCGTGAGCGGCGTCAGCGTCACCTTCGCGGTGGCCACGGGCGGCGGCAGCATCACCGGGGCCAGCGCCACCACCAACGCGCTCGGCATCGCCACGGTGGGCAGCTGGACGCTGGGGCAGGCCGCCGGGAGCAACACGCTGACGGCCACGAGCGCCGGGCTCACGGGCTCGCCGGTCACCTTCACGGCCACGGGCACGGCGGGACCCGCCACCCAGATCGCCGTCAACGCAGGCAACAACCAGAGCGCCGCCGCAGGTGCGGCCGTGCCGGTGGCGCCGAGTGTCGTGGTGCGGGACGCATTCAACAACCCGGTGAGCGGGGTGAGCGTCACCTGGGCGGTGGCCACGGGCGGCGGCAGCGCCACGGGCACCGCCACCACCACCAACGCGAGCGGCGTGGCGACGGTCGGGTCGTGGACCCTCGGGGCCGCCGCGGGCAGCAACAGCCTCACCGCCACCAGTGCCGGCCTCACCGGCTCGCCCGTGACCTTCACCGCGACGGGCACCTCCGGCGCCGCCACCAGCATCGCCAAGGCCGCCGGGGACAACCAGTCCGGCGCCGCGGGCAGCAGCGTCGCCACCGCCCCGCAGGTGCTGGTCACCGACGTCAACGGCAACCCCGTGGCCGGCGTCAGCGTGACCTTCGTGGTTACCGGGGGCGGCGGCAGCCTCACCGGCGCGGCGGTGAGCACCAATGCCAGCGGCCTCGCGAGCGTGGGGAGCTGGACCCTGGGCAGCACCGCCGGCAGCAACAACAACACCCTGCAGGCCACCGCCTCGGGCGTCGCCGGCAGCGTGACCTTCACCGCCTCCGCCACGCCCGGCGCGGCAGCGACGGTGACCCTCACCGCGGGCAACGGCCAGTCGGCCACGGTCGGGACGCCGGTGGCGGTGGACCCGGCGGCCACCGTGACGGACGCGTTCGGCAATGCGGTGAGCGGCGTGAGCGTCACCTTCGCGGTGGCCACCGGCGGCGGGAGCGTCACCGGCGGCAGCGCCACCACCAACTCGGCCGGCCTGGCGACGGTCGGCTCGTGGACCCTCGGCACCACGGCGGGCAGCAACACCCTGACGGCCACCGTGAGCGGCCTGACGCCGGTGACGTTCACCGCCACCGGCACGGCCGCCGCCGCCGCGAGCGTGGCCATCAACGCGGGGGACAACCAGAGCACCGGTGCCGGCGGCGCCGTGGCGGTGCCGCCCAGCGTGGTGGTCCGCGACGGCTTCAGCAACCCGGTGAGCGGGGTGAGCGTCACCTTCGCCGTGGCCACGGGCGGCGGTGCGGTGACCGGGGGCAGCGCTACCACCAACGCGAGCGGCATCGCCACCGTGGGCAGCTGGACGCTCGGCGCCACGGCGGGCAGCAACACGCTCACGGCCACCGTGAGCGGCCTGCCGCCGGTGACCTTCACGGCCACGGGGACGGCGGGCGCGGCCACGCAGATCGCCCTCAACGCCGGCAACGGCCAGAGTGCCACGGTGGGCACCGCGGTGGCCACGGCGCCGAGCGTGCTGGTGCGCGACGGCCTCAACAACCCAGTGGCGGGGGTGACCGTCACCTTCGCGGTCGCCACCGGCGGCGGGAGCCTCACGGGCGGCACGGCCGTCACCAACGCCAGCGGCATCGCCACGGTGGGCAGCTGGACGCTCGGGACGGCCGCGGGCAGCAACACCCTCACCGCCACGAGCGCGGGCCTGGCCGGCTCCCCCATCACCTTCACGGCCACCGGCACGCCGGGCGCGGCCACGACGATCGCGGCCAGCGCGGGCACCGGCCAGGGCGCCACGGTGGGCCAGGCCGTGGCCGTGAAGCCGGCGGTGCTCGTGACCGACCAGTTCAGCAACCCGGTGAGCGGGGTGGCCGTGACGTTCGCCGTCGCCACGGGCGGCGGGAGTGCCACCGCCACGTCCGCCAGCACCAACGCCAGCGGCATCGCCACCGTGGGCAGCTGGACGCTCGGCACCACCGCCGGCAGCAACACACTCACCGCCACGAGCGCGGGGCTCACCGGCTCGCCGGTCACCTTCACCGCCACCGGCACGGCGGACGTGGCGAGCCAGGTCGCGGTGAGTGCGGGGAACGGCCAGACGGCCACCGCCGGCAGCGCGGTGGCCGTGGCGCCGGCGGTGGTGGTGCGGGACCAGTTCAACAACCCGGTGAGCGGGATCAGCGTCACCTTCGCCGTGGCGACGGGCGGCGGTGCGGTGACGGGCGGCGGCGCCACCACCAACGGCAGCGGGGTCGCCACGGTGGGCAGCTGGACCCTGGGCACCACCGCCGGCAGCAACACGCTCACGGCCACGGTGAGCGGGATCGCGCCCGTCACCTTCACCGCCACGGGTGCCGCCGGGCCGGCTGCGACCCTGGCCAAGACGGCCGGCGACAATCAGGCGGCCACCATCAGCACCGCCGTGGCCACCCCGCCCGCCGTCACGCTGCAGGATGCCAACGGCAACACCGTCACCACCGCGGGCGTGTCCGTCACCTTCACGGTGGCCAGCGGCGGCGGTACGGTGAGCTGCGGCGGGACGAGTGGCGCCAGCTGCAGCACCACCACCGGCGCCGGCGGGGTTGCCACCGTCACCAGCTGGACGCTCGGGGCCATTGCCGGCATCGGCAACAATTCGCTCACCGCCAGCGCCGCCGGCCTCACGAGCGCCACCTTCTCGGCCACCGCCAACGCCGGCAACGCGACCGGCATCGCCATCCAGGCCGGCAACAACCAGTCGTGCGCGGTCGGCACCACGCTCGGCACCGCGCTCGCGGTGCTCGTCACCGACGCGGGGGCCAACCCCGTCTTCCCCTTCGGCGTGAGCTTCACGGCGTCGGCGGGCGGCACGGTGGACTGCGGTGGCGGCCCGGCCGGCAGCTGCACCGCCAACACCAACGCCAGCGGCATTGCGAGCGTCACCTGGACCCTCGGCGGCACGGCCGGCGGCCAGTCCGTCACGGCCTCCGCGGGCATCCTCACCCCGGCCGTGTTCACCGCCACGGCCTCGGCGGCCGCCGCCTCGACCATCGCGCTCAATGGCGGCAACGGCCAGAGCGCCACCGTCAACGCGGCCGTCGCCACCGCCCCCTCGGTGCTCGTCACCGATGCCTTCGGGAACCCGGTGGCCGGGACGAGCGTCACCTTCGCCGTGGCCACCGGCGGCGGCAGCGTCACCGGTGGCAGCGCCACCACCAACGCGAGCGGCATCGCCACCGTCGGGAGCTGGACGCTGGGCACCACGGCGGGCAGCAACACCCTGACCGCCACCAGCGCGGGCCTCACCGGCTCGCCGGTGACCTTCACCGCCACCGGCACGGCCGGCAGCGCGGCCTCGATCGCCATCAACGCCGGCAACGGCCAGACGGCCACCGTTGGGAGCGGCGTGGCGGTGAGCCCGAGCGTGATCGTCCGGGACGCGTTCAACAACGTGGTGAGCGGCGCGAGCGTGACCTTCGCGGTGGCCACCGGCGGCGGCAGCGTCACCGGCGGCAGCACCACCACCAACGGCAGCGGCATCGCCACGGTCGGCAGCTGGACGCTCGGCACCACGGCGGGCAGCAACACCCTGACCGCCACCACCGGCGCCCTCACGCCCGTGACCTTCACGGCGACGGCCACCGCCGCCACGGCCGCGAGCATCGCCCTCAACGCGGGCAACGGCCAGAGCGCCACCGTGAACACCGCGGTAGCGACGGCGCCGAGCGTCGTGGTGCGGGATGCGTTCAGCAATCCCGTGAGCGGCGTGAGCGTCACCTTCGCGGTGGCGACGGGCGGTGGCTCGGTGACGGGTGGAAGTGCCACGACCAACGCGAGCGGTATCGCCACGGTCGGGAGCTGGACGCTCGGCAGCACCGCGGGCACCAACACCCTGACCGCCACCAGCACGGGCCTCACCGGCTCGCCGGTGACCTTCACCGCCACGGGCACGGCCGGCAGCGCCACCCAGGTCGCCGTCTCGGCGGGCAACGGCCAGAGTGCCGCGGCGGGCAGCGCGGTGGCCACCGCCCCGGCCGTGGTGGTGCGAGACGCGTTCAGCAACCCGGTGAGCGGCGTGAGCGTCACCTTCGCGGTGGCGACGGGCGGCGGCTCAGTCACGGGCGGCAGCGCCACGACCAACGCGAGCGGCATCGCCACGGTGGGGAGCTGGACGCTCGGGCCCACGGCCGGTACCAACAACAACACGCTGACCGCCACGAGCACCGGACTCACCGGCTCGCCCGTCACCTTCACGGCCTCGGCCACGGCGGCGGCAGCGGCGACGGTGGCCATCAGCGCCGGCAACGGCCAGTCGGCCACCGTGGGCACGGCGGTGACCACCGACCCGGCGGTGCTCGTCACCGACCAGTTCGGCAACGCCGTGAGCGGGGCCACGGTCACCTTCGCGGTGGCCACGGGCGGGGGCAGCGTGGTGGGCGGCAGCCAGGTCACCAACGCCAGCGGGCTCGCCACCGTCGGGAGCTGGATCCTGGGCACCACGGCGGGCAGCAACACCCTCACCGCCACGGTGGGCGTCCTCACCCCCGCCACCTTCACCGCCACCGGCACGGCGGCCGCGGCGGCGAGCATGACGGTGAATGCGGGGAACGGCCAGTCGGCCACGGTGAACACCACGGTGGCGGTGGCGCCAAGCGTCGTGGTGCGGGACGCGTTCAGTAACCCGGTGAGCGGCGTGAGCGTCACCTTCGCAGTGGCGACGGGCGGTGGCTCGGTGACGGGCGGCAGCGCCACGACCAACGCGAGCGGCGTGGCCGCGGCCACGAGCTGGCGGCTCGGGACCACCAGCGGCCCCAACACCCTCACGGCGAGCGCCGCGGGGCTCACCGACGTGACCTTCACCGCCACGGCCACGCCGGGCGCGGCCAGCGCCGCCACCACCACGGCCTCGGTGCCGGGCGGCACGGCCGGCAGCCAGACCAGCATCACCGTCACCACCCGCGACGCCTTCGGCAACCTGCGCACCAGCGGCGGCGAGACCGTCACGGTGGACGTGACCGGTGCCAACAAGGTCGCCGCGTCGGTGAACGACAACGGCAACGGCACCTACACCGCCACCTACACGCCGACCGGCGCCGGGACCGACGACCTCGACATCGCCCTCAACGGGGCTGCCATCAGCGGCAGCCCATACTCGAGCGTGGTCGCCGCCGCGGGCGCCGCGGCCATCGCCATCAACGTCGGGAACGGGCAGAGCGCCACGGTGAACACCGCGGTCGCCACTGCGCCGAGCGTGCTGGTCACCGACGCCTTCGGCAACCCGGTGGCGGGCGTCGGCGTCACCTTCGCCGTGGCCACGGGGGGCGGCAGCGCCACCGGGACCAGCGCCACCACCAACGCCAGCGGCGTCGCCATCGTGGGCAGCTGGACCCTGGGCACCACGGCCGGCAGCAACACCCTGACGGCCACCAGCGCCGGCCTCGCCGGCTCGCCGGTGACCTTCACGGCCACCGGCACCGCCGGCGCCGCGGCCAACATCGCCAAGGCCGCCGGCGACGCACAGAGTGCCACCGTCAACACGGCCGTCGCCACGGCGCCCGCGGTGCGCATCACCGACGCCTTCGGCAACAACGTGAGCGGGGTGAGCGTCACCTTCAGCGTCACGGGCGGCGGCGGCAGCGCCACCGGCACGAGCGCCACCAGCAACGCAAGCGGACTCGCCACCGTGGGGAGCTGGACCCTCGGCACCACGGCCGGCACCAACAACCTCCAGGCCACCGCCAGCGTGGGCAGCGTCACCTTCTCCGCCACCGGCACGGCCGGCACCCCCACCCAGATCGCCATCAACGCCGGCAACGGGCAGTCCGCCACGGTGAACACCACCGTGGCCACGGCGCCGAGCGTGCTGCTCCGCGACGTGTTCAACAACGTGGTGAGCGGGGCCACGGTGACCTTCAGCGTCACCGGCGGCGGCGGCAGCGTCACCGGCGGGACGGCGCTGAGCAACGGCAGCGGCATCGCCACGGTGGGGAGCTGGCGGATGGGCACCAACGCCAGCCTGGCGCAGGCGCTCCAGGCCACCAGCGCCAGTGCGGGCTCGGTCAGCTTCTCGGCCACCGCGGTGGCCGGGAATGCCACCCAGATCGCCGTCAACGCCGGCAACGGGCAGTCGGCCACCGTGAACACGGCGGTGGCCACCGACCCGAGCGTCCTGGTGCGCGACGCCTTCAGCAACCCGGTGAGCGGCGTCAGCGTCACCTTCGCGGTGACGGCGGGCGGCGGCTCGGCCACCGGCACGGCCCAGACCACCAACGCCAGCGGCATCGCCACCGTGACGAGCTGGACGCTCGGCACCACTGCCGGCACCAGCAACAACACGCTGACCGCCACCTCCACCGGCCTCACCGGCTCACCGGTCAGCTTCACGGCCAGCGCCACGGCGGGGAACGCCGCCACCATGACCCTGGTGGCCGGCAACGGGCAGACCGCCACGGTCGGCACCACCCTGCCGACGAACCCCTCCGTCCGCATCACCGACGCCTTCGGCAACAACGTGAGCGGCACGGTGGTGACCTGGAACCACACCAGTGCCAGCGGGACCATCAACTGCGGCTCCGGCAACACCACCACCAGCTGCACCGTCACGAGCGCCGCCACCGGGCTGTCCACCCTGACCTCCCAGGTGCTCGGCGGCACTGCCGGCAGCAACACCGTGACGGCCACCGCCGCCGGCCTGAGCGGCAGCCCCATCACGTTCACGTCGACCGGCACGGCCGGCGCGGTGACCACGCTGACCCTCAACTCCACCAACAACCAGACCACCCGGCCCAACACCACCGTGGCGAGCGACCCGTCGGTCATCGCCACGGACGCCTTCGGCAACGTGGTGTCGGGCGCCACGGTCAACTTCGCGGTGGGCACCGGCACCGGCGAGGTGACCTGCGTGCTGCTCCCCGCCTCCAACTGCAACGAGACCACCAACGCGTCCGGCGTGGCCACGGTGCTGAGCTGGCGCCTCAGCACCTCCGGCGTCCCGTCGGCCATCGCGCCGTCCAACGGGCGCTACACCAACACCCTCACCGTCACCTCGGGCTCGGCCACGCTGACGATCACGGCGTTCGCCGCCTGGTCGTACCTGACCGACGTGACGCCCATCGTCACCACCAGCAACTCGCTGTCCGGCAGCGGCGGCAGCTGCACCGGCTGCCACTCGCTCAACTTCGGCAGCCATGCCGCCATCACCGGTAACAGCGTGGACGACGCCGCCCTCGGCACCTGCGGCCTGAGCAAGATCACGATTTCGGGCGACCTCACCAACAGCCTGCTCTACCGCAAGATCCTCGGGACCCAGCCGGCGGGCTGCGGCACCAGCATGCCCCAGCTCAGCGGCTCCCCGCTGCTCAGCACCACGGAGCGGAACACCATCCGCGACTGGATCCTGAACGGGGTTCCCAACAACTGATCCGCGGCCGACCTGAAGCCGGCGGATCGGCCAACCGGGGCCGCACCCAGCGGGTGCGGCCCCGGTTTTTGGCCTTTCCACGGGGGTGTGGCGCGCGCGCCTCTTTGCGCGGGGGGCCCCCGAACCCTACTTTTTCATGAAGCACATCCCGATCACACCCATCGCAATGCCAGCGCCGAGCGGCTCCCCGCCCCGGGGAAGGCACGCGCGGCCCTGAGGGAGACGCCATGCCGCCTGTCCGCCGCCCCTGGTCCCGCCTTGCCCTGAACACCTTCCTGGCCGCCGTCGTGGGCCTGGCGGCGTGCTCCGAGAAGTCCGAGATCGGTCCGGGCGACATCACCCAGGTACGGGTCTCCCCGGACACGCTGGTGCTGGTCCTCGGGCTCACGGATACCCTGAAGGCGTTCCCGATCGACGAACGCGGCTCCTTCCTCCCCGACAAGGCGGTGGCCTGGGCCAGCGGCGACGGCAGCGTGGTCACGGTGGATGGCGACGGCCTCGTCACCGGCACCGGCCTGGGGATGACGATGGTCACCGCCACTGCCGGCAAGGTGACCGGGAGCGCCGTGGTCCAGGTGGTCCCCGCCCCCGCCATCACGGCCTCGAGCACGGCGGTGCCCCTCACGGCCATCGCCCAGAGCGGGACCAACCCGGGCACCACCGTGGACATCACCAACAGCGGCGGCGCCCAGCTCGACGAGCTCGCCGTGGGCACCATCGCCTACGGGGCTGGGGGCACCGGCTGGCTCAGCGCCACGCTCGACCAGGCCACCGCCCCCGCGGTGCTGACCCTGACCGCCTCGGTGACCGGCCTGGCGATCGGCACCTACACGGCCACCGTCCCCATCACGGAGCCGGACGCCCCCAACTCCCCCTTCGACATTGCGGTGACCTTCACCGTGACGGCCGATGCCCCCACCACGATCGCCATTGCGGCCGGCGACGGGCAGAGCGCCGGGGTCAACACCGCCGTGGCCACCGCGCCCGGCGCCCTCGTCACCGACCAGTTCGGCAACCCGGTGGCCGGCGTGCCCGTCACCTTCGCGGTGACCGGGGGGGGCGGCAGCGTCACCGGCGGCAACGCCGTCACCGGCGCCAACGGCATCGCCAGCGTCACCGCGTGGACCCTGGGCACCAGCACCGGGGCCAACACGCTGCAGGCCAGCGCCCCCAACCTGAGCGGCAGCCCGCTCACCTTCACCGCCACCGCCACGGCGGGCGCGGCCACCCAGATCGCGGTGAACGGGGGGAACGGCCAGAGCGCCACGGTGAACAGCGCCGTCGCCCATCGCGCCGAGCGTCGTGGTGCGTGACGCGTTCAACAACCCGGTGGCGGGGGTCAGCGTCACCTTTGCCGTGACGGCGGGTGGCGGGAGCGCCACGGGGACGGCGGCCACCAGCGACGCGAGCGGCGTGGCCACGGTGGGCAGCTGGACCCTGGGACAGACCGCGGGCGCCAACACCCTGACCGCCACGGCAGCCGGGCTCACCGGGTCACCCGTCACCTTCACCGCCACGGGCACCGCCGGCGCCGGCACCTCGCTCGCCATCGCGAGCGGCGATGGCCAGACCGCCACCGTCAACACCGCGGTCGCCACCGACCCGGCGGTGATCGTGCGCGACCAGTTCAACAACCCGGTCCCCGGCGTGGCGATCACCTGGGCCATCATCGCGGGCGGCGGCAGCGTCGCCGTGGGGGGCGGCGCCACGACGGACGCCGCCGGCACGGCCACCGTCACCAGCTGGACGCTCGGCACCTCGGCGGGCGCCGGCAACAACACCCTGCGCGCCTCCGCCGCCGGCCTCACCGCGGTGAACTTCACGGCCACCGCCACCGCCGCCGCGGCCTCGATCCTGGCCAAGAACGCGGGCGACAACCAGGCGGCCACCGCCGGCCAGGCCGTCGGCACGGCGCCGCGGGTGCTCGTCACCGACCAGTTCGGCAACCCGATCAGCGGGGTGGCCATCACTTTCGCGGTGGCGTCCGGCGGTGGCAGCATCACCGGCGCCAGCCCGGTCACCAACGCGAGCGGCCTCGCCACCGTGGGCAGCTGGACCCTGGGCACCACGGCCGGCAGCAACACGCTCACGGCCGCGGCGGCCGGCCTCACCACGGTGACCTTCACCGCGACCGGCAATCCCGGCAATGCCACCGCCTTGGCCCTCGCGGGCGGGAACGGGCAGACGGTCACGGCCGGCGCCGCGCTGGCCACACCGCTCACGGTGCTCGTCACCGACAACAACGGCAATCCCGTGCAAGGCGTCACGGTCGGCTGGGCCACCACCGGTGGCTCCATGGCGCCGGCCAGCTCGGCGACCAACGCCAGCGGCATCGCAAGCACCACCTGGACGCTCGGCCCCACGGCCGGCGCGCAGTCGGCCACGGGTGCGGTGGCCGGCCTCACGGGCAGCCCCGTCAATTTCAGCGCCACCGCCACCGCCGGGGCGGCCGCCAGCCTCGCCAAGAGCGCGGGCGACAACCAGTCGGCCACGGTCAACACGACGGTGGCCACGAGCCCGCGGGTGCTGGTGTCGGACCAGTTCGGCAACCCGGTGAGCGGGGTGTCGGTGACGTTCAGCGTCACCGGCGGGGGCGGCAGCCTGACGGGGGGCAGCCAGGTGACCAACGCCGGCGGCCTCGCCACGGTGGGCAGCTGGACCCTCGGGACCAGCGCCGGCGCCAACACCCTGCAGGCGAGCGTCACGGGCCTGGGCAGCGTGAGCTTCGCCGCCACGGGCACCGCGGGCGCGGCGACCCAGGTCGCGGTGAACGCCGGCAACGGCCAGAGCGCCACGGTAAACAGCGCGGTGGCCACGCCGCCGAGCGTCATCGTGCGGGACGCGTTCAGCAACCCGGTGAGCGGCGTGGGGGTGACCTTCGCGGTCACCGGGGGCGGCGGCAGCGCCACCGGACTGAGCACCACCACCAACGGCAGCGGCGTCGCGACGGTGGGGAGCTGGACGCTCGGCACCATCGCCGGCGCCAACACCCTCACCGCCACCTCGGGGGGCCTGAGCGGCTCGCCCGTCGGCTTCACGGCCACGGGCACGGCCGGCACCGCCACGACGCTCGCGCTCGTCACCGGCAACGGGCAGAGTGCCACGGTCAACACCGCCGTGGCCACCGACCCGTCGGTGCGGGTCACCGACGCCTTCGGCAACAACGTGAGCGGGACGACCGTCACATGGAGCCGCACCGGCGGCAACGGCACCTTCGTCTGCGCCGCCGTGGGGGCCACGAGCTGCACCCAGTCCACCAACGCCAGCGGCCTGGCGACGCTGGTGTCCTGGACCCTCGGGACCACGGCGGGAACCAACTCCCTCACCGCCACCGTGGCCGGCCTCAGCGGAAGCCCGGTGGGCTTCGCCGCCACCGGCACGGCCGGCGCCGTGACGACACTGATCCTCAACTCCACCAACAACCAGACCACCCGCCCCGGCACCTCGGTGGCCAGCGCCCCGAGTGTCACCGCCACCGATGCCTTCGGCAACCCGGTGAGCGGGGCCACGGTCACCTTCACCATCTCCAACGCCACGGGACCCGGCACGCTCACCTGCGTGTTCCTCGGCCTCGGCACCAACACCTGCAACCGCACCACCAACGCCTCGGGCGTGGCGAGCATCTTTGCCTGGGCGCTGAGCACGAGCGGCGTACCCACGCTGGCCTCGCCCACGCTGGGCCGCTACACCAACACGGTGAGCGTCACCTCGGGCAGCGGCTCCGCCACGGTCACGGCGTTCGCGGCCTGGTCCTACGCCTCGGACGTGACGCCGATCGTCACCACCAGCAACTCGCTCACGGCCAGCGGCGGGAGCTGCACGGGGTGCCACACCCTCAACTGGGGCACCTACAGCTCGATCACCGGCAACAGCGTGGACGACGTCCCCCTCGGCTGCTCCATCACCAAGATCACGGTCGCCTTCGACCTGACCAACAGCCTGCTCTACCGCAAGATCCTCGGGACCCAGCCCGCCGGCTGCGGCACCAGCATGCCGCAGCTCGCCGGCAACCCGCTGCTCACCTCCACCGAGCGGAACATCGTCCGCGACTGGATCCTCAACGGCGTCCCGAACAACTAGCCCGGCGCACCGGCCCCTCCCCAAGCAGCAAGGGCCGCCTCCCGGGTGGGAGGCGGCCCTTGCTGCGTCCGGAACGGTGGCGCGCGCAACCTAGAAGTTGAACTCGAGCCCGGTGGTCCAGATCACGTTGGGCTGCAGCCCGCCGCGGAGGAGCGGCACCTGCGCGTTGGTGACGATGGTGGACGCCCCGCTGAACTTGAACTTGAAGCCGATGGAGGCGTTCATGCGGTTGTCGGCCTTGTCGGGGAGCGGCAGCGGCGTGATGGAGCGGACCGCCGGCGCCACGTAGCTCACCTTGCCCGGCAGGTCGAACTTGCTGTCCCCCACCTGCCATTCGGAGAGCACGTCGACGGCCAGCGTGGTCCAGTCGTTGAGCGCCTGGTCGAAGCCGGCGTTGGCGATCATCGCGTCGTTGGCCGCATCGTTGTTGCGCGAGAAGTAGCCGACGTTCAGGTGCGGGTTGAAGGTCCCGAACCGGCTCGACGCAATCAGGAGGCCGCGCCACGACGTCTTGCCCGACCCGAGGAGCTGCTTCTCGTCCCCGGTGGCCCAGCGGACGTCGCCGAGGAGCGCCAGGCTCAGGCCGTCGCGATCGAGGAGGCGCCACTTCATGCGCGTCGCCATGTCGCCGATGCCGGTGGCCGAGCCGAAGGTGGCCGTGCTGGCCTGCAGGATCGGGTTGGTGGCGGTGCCGCCGAAGTAGTGGAGGCTGGTCCCGCCGATCTGGAGGATCTGCGCGGTACTTCGGCCCTTGAGCGAGGTGTTGACCAGCGGCACCGCCACCGACACGTCCATGTTGTCGAACAGGCCGTACGTCATGGTGAACGACGACACCAGCAGGTCCACGTAGAGCGACATGTTCACCTGCACCAGGTCGTTCTCGTAGGGCAGGTCCCCGAGGCCGGGGTTGCCGACGTCCTCGTGGGTGAAGTTGAGGGTCATGTTGTCGATCGGCACCCCGCGCAGCGTCTTGAAGCGGATGCCGGAGATGTTGGCCCCCATGAGGAACCGCCCGCGGCCGAGCGTCTGCGCGCGCTCGCCGAACACCGGGCCGAGCGAGCTCGAGGTCTTCACCGGCAGGCCGCCCACGAACTTGACCGTGAGGCCGCCGCTCGTCCCGCTGATCGGGAAGTTCGAGGCGTTGAGCGCGATGGCGTCGTTCAGGAAGCCCTGGATCGTGCCGGCGCCGTTGGTCACGGAGGGGATGAAGTGGTTGCCGTGGATGTTCCCCGCCTGGCCGTCCAGGTCGAGGCAGAGCGGCTGGCCGCAGACGCCGAAGGTGAGCAGTTCGGCGATCTTCTCGCGCATGTCGTTCTGGGCATGAACCGCGGGTACCGCCAGGCACAGGAGCAGGCTGGCGAGGACGCCGGAACGCCGCATCGGTCCTCCAGAGAGGGGGCCAGGTTGTGGGGGAAGCGCCGCGCGGGGACGCGGATCTTCATGAATCTACGGTGAAGGGGCCCCGGCCGAAACCCGTCGGGGCCGCCGGGGAGCTACTCGAGGGTGGTGATCCGCCAGCCGGCGCCGCCCTTGTCGAGGCTGGCGCGCCGGGGGCCGGGGACGTCCTGGGTCTTCCCGCCCTTCCGCATCACCGACGCCCCGGAGAGCGTCACCTTGGCCGTGGTGCCCCCGGGTGACCAGTCGATGCTGACGATGCGCCACTTGGACGTCTCGAGGGTGTACCCCTCCTTCCACATGGCCTTGAACGCGTCCTGGTTGGCCTTGGGCAGGTTGGGGTAGTACCGCAGCATGTCGCCGAGGTCGCTGGCGGCGGTGGCGCGGGCGTAGTTGAGGAAGGCCACCTCGATGGCATCGTGCTCGTCCACCGCGGCCGGCTGCGTCGCCGCCGCGGGCGCCGGGGGCGGCACCACCGGCGCAGGCACGGTGGGGCCCGGGTCCGCCTGATGGGAGGGCTGGCCGTTGGCGGGCCGGGTTTCCGTGGCTTCCTGCTGCAGCACCGGCCCGGGCTGGGCGTGCAGGCGCGGGTCGGGGCGGCGGCGGCCTGCTGCCGGGACCGCGCAAACTGCTCCGCGGAGGCGTACGACGCCGCCGCATCCTTCATGTCGCGCAGGCCATCGCTGTACTGCTGCCGGTCGCCGTGCCGCGTGCCCTCGCTCCGCTGCCGGTCTCCGAGCGACAGCTCCGCGCTGGTGGCACCGGCCGCCACGGCCTTCTGCCGGGCGGTGCTCGCGTCGCTCGAGGCCCGGGTGAAGTCGCGCTTCTGCTGGGCCACGACCGCCGGGTTCGGCGCCGAGGTGACGGGCGCCGGCGGGGTCTGGTCCACGGTCGGGGCGGTGTCGGCGGGGACAGTCTCGGCCTTGGTGGTGGCCGGCGCAGGCTCCGGGGTGGCGGGCGTGGACTCCACGGCGGGCGGGGTCACCGCCATCGCCGGCGTCGAGTCCGCCGCGGGCGGGGTGGCGCTCGCCTTCCCCTTCCAGGGCTGCAGCACCCCCAGCGCCGCGATGACGCCCACGACCGCCACGCCCCCCACGATGAGCCCGGTCTTGCTCTTGGGCTCGGGCGCGCGGCCCACCACCGGCCCGCCAGCCCGCGCCGGCCGGGGGGGCGGCGCGGCCACCTGGGTCTTGGCCGCCGCCCCCGCCGGCGCCGCCTTGGTCCGCTTGGTGAGCGGGGTCGGCGAGATGGGGGTGCTCAGGCGCTTGAGGAGCTTGGTGTTCTCGCTCTTCTGGGCCAGCGTCATGAGCTGGCTGCGCATGGCATCGTCGGACTTGGCGGGCGCCTCGCCGATGGCCTCCACCGCAGCTTCCATGGAGGGGAAGCGCTTGGCCGGGTCCTTCTCCAGCATGCGCATCACGGCGGCGACCATCTCCGGCGGGCAGTCCGGCCGGGCCGCCAGGATGTCCGGCGGCGGGTCGTTGAAGTGGCCGTACATGATGGCCATCATCGAGCCGCCGCTGAACGGCGGCCGGCCCGTGATCATCTCGTACGCCACCACGCCCAGCGAATACTGGTCCGAGGCGCCCGTGACGTCCTGCGCCATGCACTGCTCGGGGCTCATGTAGGTGGGGGTCCCCACCGTCATGCCCGTCATCGTCAGGCCTTCCGCCTGCGACACCTTGGCGATGCCGAAGTCGGTGATCACCGACCAGCCCTCGTCGTCGATCATGACGTTGGCCGGCTTGATGTCGCGGTGGATGATGCCCCGCCGGTGCGCGTAGCCGAAGCCGCCGCCCACCTGGTTCAGGATCATCTGGATCATCGGGATCGGGAGCGGGCCCAGCTCCTTGATCACCGAATCCAGCGGCCGCCCCGAGATGAACTTCATCACGAAGTAGAGCAGCCGGTCGGTCTCGCGCACGGCGTAGACCGGGATGATGTTGGGATGCGAAAGGGAGGCCGCCGTCCGGGCCTCCCGCTTGAACCGCTCGATCATCCCGTCGCCGCTGACGAGCGCCGGGCTCATGACCTTGATGGCGACCTTCCGGTCCAGCGCGATCTCGTGGCCGAGATACACCGCCGCCATGCCGCCCCGGCCGAGCTCCCCGAGGATCTCGTACTCTCCGAGCGTGGCCTCCCGCAGCAGTTCCTGCTGCTCGGCCCACATCCCGTCCTGCCCGCCCCGCGGCGGCTCGACCTTGATCTGCTCGGTGGCCAGCGACGCCTGGGCGCCGGAAACGTCGTTCCCGCAGGTGGCGCAAAAGTGCGCACCTGCGGCAACCGCGCTGCCGCAGCGCGTGCAGAACGACGGGGCAATCGGGGTGGTCACGATCCGCAGTCCTGTCGGGCCATGAGGATGAGATGAATTCCGACCTAAGATAATACGCAGGCCGGAGTTTAGCCTCTCACCCCAGCCGGGCCCTCGGCCCCGAAGTGGCGCTCGGCGGTCGGATTTCCACCGGCACCGTGGCCCGCCGCCCGCCGACCGTGGCCGCCACTCGCACCAATCCGAAACGGTGCCCGGTGACGACCCCCTGCCCATTCACGCTCGCGATCGTGGGATCGCTGGACTGCCACTCCACCGGGATGCCGGTCAGGACCGCACCCCGCCCGCCGAGGACGATGGCCCGGAGCGGAGCCGACTCCCCGACCCGGACGGAGAGCGAGGCCGGGTCGAGCCGGAGGGATGTCACTTGCGCTGGGGTGATACGGAGCTCCAGCCAAGCAAGACCCGCGCCCATCGAGGCGTTGATCCGGGCCACCCCGGGATGCACCCCTCGGACCGTTCCATCTGGTTCCACCACAACGACTTCCGGGTTGCTCGACGACCAGGTCACGACCCGCCCGGTCAGCCCGGCCCCCAGGCGGTCAACGGCGAAGGCTGCGAGCCGGGCCGTTTCGCCAGCCCCAAGGGCGGAAAGCCGGGGCTGGATCCGGATTTCGGCGACGTCCACCCGGGTGCAGACGTAGTTGGCCAGCCGTTCCGCCCCCCCGACCCGCGCCCGAATGGTGCCGTTCCCGGGACGGAGGGCGGTCAGCTCACCTTCGCTGGTAATGCGCAGGATCTCGGGGGCGAACGACTCCCAGACGGCTGCCGCCGCCGAGAGCTCGCCGGCGCTGCTCTTCCAGTAGGCCCCGAGGCGGACCACCTGCCCCACCGACAGCGCCCCCTCGCCGGGCAGCACCACGAGCTGGCCCTCGGCGGCGCGCACCTCGACCGCCGCCTGGGACTGCTGTCCCTCACAGCTCACCTGGATGCGGGCCGTGCCCTCCCGAAGGGCGGTGACGGCGCCAGTGGCGCTGACCGTCGCCACGACGGGGTCGAGGCTCTCCCAGCGGATCACCCGGCCGGGGAGGACGCTGCCCGCCTGGTCGAGGGCGACCGCCTGCAGCGTCTGCCGCGCCCCGATCTGCAGCCGGTCGTGCGAACTGCTCAGCCGTACCCGGGCCACCGGCACCGGCGCCACCCGCACCTGGACGGAGCCGGACACGGCGCCCGCGCGGGCACTCACCTCCACCGCTCCCTCGGAAAGCGCCGTCACCACGCCGGCCGGCGACACGATGGCCACCAGCGGGTTGCTGCTCTCCCATTGCACCGGCACCGCCACCGGCAGGCCGCTGGCATCGCGCGGGGTAGCGCGGAGCTGGGCCCCGGTGCCGGCACTGAGCGCCACGCCGTTGGGCTCGATGCCGACGCTCAGGATCGCCACCGCCGCCTCCGCCGATGCCCGCCCACCGGGCGCCGCCACCACCCGGGAGGCGGGGAACGGGCTTACCGGGACGCTTCGGGCGGAAAAGACCGGGGCGTCTCCAGACGCGGCGAGCTCGCGGAGCGCCTGACGCACCGCGGGCTGGTGGGCGGTCTGGCCGTCGCTGCCGGCCTCGATGGCGTCGTGCAGGGAGTGCCAGCGTTCCTCCGGGCTCTTGGCCAGCATCCGCTCCACCGCCGCGGCGAGCGGCCGCGGGCAGTCCGGCCGCAGGGTCAGGATCGGGGGCGGCGCTTCCTGCACGTGCGACAGCAGCACCGGCACCACTTCCTCGTGCACGAACGGGGGCCGTCCGGTCAGCAGCTCGAACGCCACGCAGCCGAGGGCGTACTGGTCGGACGCCCCCGTGATGGGGCGGCCGGAGCACTGCTCCGGGCTCATGTAGGTGGGAGTCCCGACGGCGGTGCCGGTCTGGGTCAGCCGCCCGCCCTGCGCCACCTTGGCGATCCCGAAGTCGGCGACGATCGGGGTGCCGTCCTCGTCGAGCATGATGTTGGCGGGCTTGATGTCGCGATGGATCACCCCGCGCTCGTGCGCGTGAGAGAGCGCGTCGCCCACGTGCGCCAGGACGGCCTGGACCACCGGCACCGGCAACGGCCCGTGCCCGGCCACGAGCCGGTCGAGGGCGCGGCCGGCGACGAACTTCATGACGAAGTACCGCAGGTCGCCGGTCGTCCGGACGGCGTAGATGGGGATGATGTTGGGGTGGCTGAGCTGGGCGGCGGTGCGGGCCTCGAGCAGGAAGCGCTCCGCCATGGCCCCGGTGACGTCGAGGCCGGGGATCATGACCTTGATGGCCACCCGCCGGCCGAGCGAGAGGTCCTCGGCCAGGAACACGGCCGCCATCCCGCCGCGGCCCAGCTCGCCCAGCACCTGGTATTCGCCGATGGTGGCCTGGGCCAGCTGGTCCTCGAGCGCGTCGGCCAGGGCCACGGGGCGACCCACCGAGCCGGTGCCGAGCGGGGCCCCGCACTGCTGGCAGAAGCGCCCGCCGACGGGCGCGGGCAGGCCGCACTGGCCGCAGAAGCCGGCAGTCAGGTTCACGGGACCTCCGCCCGGGGCGCAATCCGGCACGACACACTCGGCATGGCCCTGAGTATCGGCGGGCCGGGCGCGAGGCTGAGCCCCGCGGCGCTTGCCGGGGCCTGCGCGGGGTGGGTAGCTTCGCCCCCCAAGGCGTGGTGGCCGAGCGGTTTAAGGCAGCGGTCTTGAAAACCGCCGAACGGGCAACCGTTCCGTGAGTTCGAATCTCACCCACGCCGCTTCCCCGCCCCGGAGTGCCGAAGGGGACCCCAGCCCGGGGTCCCCTTCGTGACGTTCCGGCCCAGCGCGCCGTCGCGTCAGTTTGCGGCCCACTGCCCCGCCGCCACCTGCGCCTGCGCCCAGGTGGTGAGCCACTCGCGGTCGAGGCGCGCGGCGGTGAGCAGTTCGTCGAGCCACTGGCGCTCACGCTGGATCACCAGGAAGAGCGTGCTCTCGCCGGCCGTGAAGCGCTGCTGCTCCCCGGCCACCAGCGCCGCGGCCGCCCGGAGGGCGTCCAGCTGGAGGCGGCGCTGGGTGGCGAGCGCCTCGAGCCGGGCGCCGAGGATGCGCTGCGTGGCGGCGAGGTCGGCGGCGGCGTAGCTGGCGCGCCAGCGGCTGGCCTGCCAGTCGAGCGTAGTGGCGTCGCGGGTGCCGCGCGCCTCACGCAAGAAGAGGCTCGAGCGCGCCGTCACCTTCCACGTCGGGTCGAAGAGGCTGGTGCTGGTGGCGCTGTCCTGCACCTTGGCGTAGACCTCGCCGTCGATGTCGGGGAGCAGCAGCCGCCCCCGGTAGGCCCGCTCCACAGACCGCGCCTCGACATCCGCGGCCACGGCGGCGAGCGCCGGGTGGCGCGGGTTCGGGACGCTGGCCGGCAGCGTTGCGGGCAGGCTCGGGCGGGTGCCCACCACCACGTCCATCGGCTCGCCCTCCTCGCTCCAGAGCCACAGGGAGAGCCGCTCCCGCGCGCCCAGCTCCGCCGCCAGGCCCTCCGCGCGGGCCTGCGCCCGGCGCGCCACCTCGAGCGCGCCCTCGAGCGTGTCGATGGGCGCCGACTCGCCGTGCACCACCCGGGCCCGGAGCGCCGCCTGCCGCCGTTCGGCCCGCTCGAGGAGCGTGTCGAGCTGGGCGAGCCTGGTGGTGGCCTCGTACCACTGCGCGTACGCCGCCGTGGCCTCCCCCAGCACGCGCAGGCGCTCGAGCGCCAGGTCCGCCTCCGCCGCCGTGGCGCGGGCATCGGCCACGGCGCGCAGGGCGCGCCGCTCGTTGGTCCAGACGCCGCGGGTGAGCGGGACGCGCACGCCCGCGCTCAGCTGCCCGCCCTTGGTGGCCTCGCCGGGCAGGAGTTCTGGGCCGCGCAGGTCCTCGAACCGCACGAAGACCGTGGGCCCCTCGGCCAGCGGGAGGCTCAGGTCGATGCTCCGGCGGCGGGTGGCCAGCTTGTCGTCCTTGGTCTTGCCCCCGGCGCTGAGCGCCAGCACCGGGTCGAATGCCCCGCGCGTGGCCGACGCGCGCGCCGCCTGGGCGCCCGCGAGCGCGGCCTGGCGACGGAGGAGCGGGTGCGCCAGCTCCACGCGGCGCAGCACCTCGGGCAGCGGCAGCGTGTCCTGCGCCGCCGCGGGCACCGCCCCGGCGAGGAGCAGCGCCACCCCCAGCAGGGAGCCGCGGCTCATGGCTTCTTGCCCGCGTCGCCGGCGTGGTCGGCGGCGGCGCCATACTCCGGCGGGAAGGCGTTGAGCTGCCGCCAGAGTTCGTAGCCGAGCGGCACCGTCTTGAGCAGCGTCCACCCACGCACGCCGCTGCCGGGACGGAGGGCCGCCGGCCACGGGGTGTCGCCCGAATCGGGACGCACCAGGATGCGGTAGGTGCCCTTGGCGGTGGCCACCTCGTCCACCGCGAGCACATGTCCCCCAGGTGCCCACGCTCGTGCCGGGCCAGCCCGAGACCACGATCGCCGGCCAGCCGTCGAACTGCAGCCGCACCGGCCGCCCCACCTCGGCGAGCGGGAGGTCCACCGGCCGGATCTCCAGCGCGGCGACGAGCTCGGGCCGTGCCGGCTGGATGGTCACCACCGGCTCCCCTTCCTTGACGATGGCACCGCGGCCGGGGCTGAGCGCCCGGATGACGTAGCCATCGCGCGGGGCGCGGATGGTGGTGAGGCCTTGCCGTGTGGTGAGGGCGCTCAGCTCGCTCTCCGCCTTGGCGAGGTCCACTTCTCCGTCGGCCAGCTCCGCCGCGGTGGACGCGCGATCCGAGGCGGCCTTGGCCACTGCCTCCGCGGCCCGGGCCCGCACGCCGCCCTGCCCCAGGAGCACGTTGGCCAGCTCCTGCCGCTGGGCCGTGAGCATCGCCGTGGTGCGCTGGGCCGCGAGCTCCGCGGCCTCGAGCTCGGTCCGGGTGAGGAGCCCGTCGGCATGGAGCTGGCGGCGCCGCGCGAGGCGCGCGGCCTCGACGGCGCTGTCGGCCTCGGCGGCCGTCACCGCGGCGCGGAGCCGCGGGACCGCATTGTCCGCCTGCGCCACCGCGGCGGCCTGGGAGGCCTGCAGTGCCTCGAGCAGCGCCTCCTGCTGGAGCAGCTTGCTCCGCTTGGCGGCCACCGAGCGCCGCTTGGCGTCCACCTGCTCGCCGACGCGCTCCAGCAGCGCGCTGTCCAGGAACCGGTCCCGCGCGTCGCGCAGCTCCACGAGTGCGGTCCCGGCCGTCACGAAGGTGCCCTCGTCCACCTCCCACCGCTCGACGAAGCCAGTGATCGGCGAGTGCAGCGGCTGGGCCCGGTCCTCGGGCCGGAGGGCGATGAGGGTCCCGGCGCCCTGGATGGTCTGCTGCCACGGCAGGCTCAGGAAGAGCCCCACCGCCAGCACGATGGCCAGCACCCAGCGCCGCAGGGTGCGTCGCTCAGGCGAGACCGGCAGGGCCGCCGTCGTGGCCGGGCCCAGCGGGCCCGCGAGGAGCTCAGCCATGGGTCACCTCCGCGCCCGCGCGGACCTCGTCCGGGGCAGCCGCGAGCCGCCGGTCTGCCATGCGGACCACCCGGTCCACCCGCTCCAGCACCTCGGGCGCATCACTGATGCACACCACGGTGAGGCCCGGCCACTCCCGCCGGAAGGTGACGAACAGCGCCTGCCGTGCCTCCGCGGAGAGCCCGTGCAGCACCGCGTCGTCGAGGAGCAGGAGCTGGGGATTGCCGGCCAGCGCGCGCGCGAGCACCAGCACGTGCTGCATGCGGTGCGTCAGTGCCGCGGTGACCGGGGTCTGCCAGCCGGCGGGGAGTGCCGAGACCGCGGCATCGAGGCCGAGCAGGCTGGCCGCGCGGTCCCGGTCCTGCGGTGCGAGGGAGCGGCCCAGCACGAGGTTGGTCTCAAGCGTCCCGGGCACCAGGCCATCCTCGGCGAAGACGGCCGCCACCCCCTCGGGCCGGCCGTGCCCCAGGACGTGGTGCCCGAGGACCTCGAGCGTCCCGCGGTCGTGGGCCAGCAGGCCGGCGAGGACGCGCAGGAGCGAGTGACGGCCGCTGTCGTCGGCGCCGGTCACGGCCACATGCTCCCCCCGCCGGAGGGTCAGGGTGACGTCCTCCAGCGCGGACGCCGGCGCCCCCGGGTAGCGCGCGCCGACGTGCAGCAGGCGCGCGGCGTGCCCGCCGGGCATCGGCTGGGGGCGAGCCTCCGACAGCTCCACCGCCGGCAACTCCAGCACGCCGGCCACCTTGGAAAAAGCGGCCGTGGCGTCGTACACGTTCTCGAGCACCGACAGCAGCTTCTTCACGCCGGCAATCAGCGACACGATGACGAACTCCGCCGCCACGAACTGCCCCAGCGTCAGCTGCCCCTGGAGGAGCAGGGTGGCGCCGAGGAGCAGCATGGCGGCGGTGGCCAGCACCATGATGGCACTCAGGCCGATGGCCTGGCGGCGGAGCGCGCGGTAGCGCGCCTCCCGCGTCACCAGGTAGTCGGCGGTGGCGGTGTCGGTGGCGCCCAGGGCCCAGCCATCCGCGCCGCCGTGCCGGAGCAGCGTCACGTGCTGCGCCAGCGACTCGAGGTGCTGGGCCAGCGCGTACTTGGCCACCGAGCTGTCGAGGCTGGTGCGGAACGCCTGCGGGCTGGAGACCGCCAGCCAGGCGGCCAGCAGCATCACGATGGCCAGGCTGGTGACCAGGAAGGTGGGGTGATAGAGGACCAGCAGCGCGCTGCCCGCCACGATCTGCAGCAGCAGCCCCGCCCCGTCGATCGCGAGCTTGCTCACCATCTTGGGCAGCGCGATCAGGTCGAAGACCCGGTTCATCTGCTCGGGCCAGGCATTGGGGGCGAGCCGGGCCACGTCGGCGCGCGCCAGGGTCCGCCCGAAGGCATGCGTCCCCTGGGCGATGACGTGGTACTCCATGTGCTCGCTGGCCCGCAGCTGGGCCAGCTGCACCAGGCCCACGAGCACGGTGGCGGCCACGACGAGCGCGCCCACCGACACGGCGGACGCCCCGCCGACCCCGCCGGTGACGAGAGTGATCAGCGCCTGGAGCGCGAGGGGAATGACGACGCTGAGCGCCGCCGTGGCCGCCGCGTAGGCGGCCAGACTGGTCAGGGCGTCACGCTGCAGGGTCGCCAGCGTGCGCAAGGCCGGCAGGAGCGCGGCCGGGGTGGAAGCTGCCATGGCCCTCAACAGGCACGGCTCTGGGCCGCGCCCGCGGTCATCGTGATCGAGTGGAGGAAGCGAGGCGATCGCAGACGCCGGTCACCGCCGGGGCCCGCCTGACAGCTCCCTCAGGTGCGCACGAAGATGCGACACTCCCCCCCCAAGTGCAAGCGGGGCAACACTCTACAAGGCGCGGCCGATGCTTCACTTAGATCGAAGCTATGAACGGTCTGTTCGAGCGAACCAATGGAAGCGCCTGCGCGTCGGCCGGGGCCGGTCGCGTGCGGGGGGGGCGGGGGCTCGGGGGGGTGGGCGGGGTGCGGGGGGGGGCGCGGTGCGCTTCCCCGGGGTGGCTGCCACCCGGCGTCGCTGACCGAGTGCCTCGCTGGGGCGCAACCGACGAGCGGCGGGGCGGCGCAGGAGGCGGGGCGCATGGGCGGGCTGCGCCGCCGTCCGGTGGGGATCGAAGTGATTGAGGAGCTGGGGACCGACCTCAGCGCCGCGCTCGACCGCGCGATCGCCAGCCGTCCCGCCCCCGTGACGTGCGGTCCTGCACCGGGGCGAACGGCACCTCCGGGTACACCTCCGTCGCCGGCTTGTCGGTTCGCAGGCCGAGAAATCGCGGGTGGCGGAGGATCCCGCGGGAGGTGCGCTCCCCGTAGCCGACCTGTGCCACGAGGCGGGGACGCACCCAGCGCACGCCCGGCTCCCCCGGCACGGGCGTGAACGGGCAGCGCATCGCCTCGAGCGCCTCGAGCCGGACCAGCAGGCGGCGCAGCGTCCCCGTGTCGAAGCCGGTGCCCACCTTGCCGGCGTAGCGGAGCGCGCCATCCTGCCACTGGCCCACCAGCAGGGCCCCGAGCGCCTCGCGGCTGCCCCGGGGCGGCGTGAACCCGCCGATCACGAATTCCTCGGACCGCACGCACTTCACCTTGAGCCACTCCGGCGAGCGCCGTGAGTGGTAGCGCCCGTCGGCCACCTTGGCGATCAGGCCTTCCTCGCCGCGCGCGCAGGCGGCGTCGAGCAGCGCCTGCGCGCCGCGCAGGCGGTGCGGGGTGAAGCGGAGCGGCGGCCGGAACCGGATCGCCACCCGGAGGAGCGCCTTCCGTACCAGGAGCGGCAGCCCCCGCAGGTCGGTGCCGTCGAGCGCGAGCAGGTCAAAGGCGTAGAAGAGCACCGGCACGCGCGCGAGGAGCGCCGCGTTCGGCGTCCGCACGTGCAGGCGCTCCTGCATCGCCTCGAAGCTGGAACGGCCGTCGCGGAGGACCACCAGTTCCCCGTCGATCACGACATCCGCCCGCGCCTGGCCCGCCAGCGCCGCGGCGATCTCCGGGTAGCTCGCCGTGATGTCGTTGCGGTTGCGGGTGCGGAGGGTGGCCCCCTGCTCGGCGACGTGGGCCACGCAGCGCACGCCGTCGAGCTTCGGCTCGAACAGCCACTGCGGGCCCGGCGGCAGGTCGGCGGCGAGCGTGGCGAGCATGGGCGCCACCCACCCGTCCCCGGTGGCGGGACGGAGGCGGGCGCGCATGGGCGGGGCGAGTTCCGCGAGCAGCGGGTTCATCCCGCCTGCCGGATCGCGGCCATGGTGCGGCCCGTCGTGGCGGAGCGATCGCGCCGCAGGACATCCGCCCTGGACGCGGCCTCGTCGCGCGACTTGATGAGGAGCCACCGCTCGGCCCCGCGGCCCGTCCGCACCAGGTGGAAACGACCGCGCAGCTTCTTCCCGTCCAGCGTGAAGTCCAGCCTGCCCCGCCGATGCGCCGCCTCGGCGTCGCTGCCGTCGTCCATGGTGAACGTGCCGGAATCCCAGACCATCACGGTGCCGCCGCCATACTGGCCCTGCGGGATCACGCCCTCGAAGCTGCCGTATTCGAGCGGGTGATCCTCCGTCGGCATGGCCAGGCGCTTCACGCCCGGGTCGAGGGACGGTCCCTTCGGCACGGCCCAGGACTTGAGGACGCCGCCGATCTCGAGGCGGAAGTCGTAGTGGAGATGACTCGCCTCGTGCTTCTGGACCACGAACCGGGCCGAACGGGCGCGCTTCTTCCCCGTTGCCTTCCGCTTGCCGCGCGGCTCCGGCGTGGCGTCGAAGTCTCGCTTGTCGCGATAGGTCTCGAGCGGTGCCGCGCCGCCGGCGCGATGCCGCTTCGTGGCGGGCGGTTTGGAGGCCGTCCGCGCACGCCGTGGGGGGCCCGCGCCCGCAGATCCCGAGTGCGCCGCCGGGCCAAGGATGGACGGGAGGTCCTGCGCGGTGTCGAGCATGCCGGCCCACGGGTCGCCCTCCCTCGCGAGGAGGGCCGGGACAGTGGCGAGGGTGAATTCGGTGGGATCGGCCGCTGCGAGGCGCTCCCAGGTGAGCGGCATGGCCACGGTGGCCCGCGGGTCGCGCCGGGGGGAGAGGGCGGCAGCGAGGGACTTACCGCGGCTGTTCTGATTGGCGTCGAAGAAGATCATCCCGCGCCGGTCACGCGTGGCCCACGCCATCGTCACCCGCTTCGGCGCCCGCCGCACGAAGTGCTCGCCCACCTGCCGGGCGACATCCCGGGCCATGTCGTAGGTGAGGTTGCGGCGGACCGGGAGGTAGACGTGAATGCCGGTTCGCCCCGAGAGCTTCGGGAACGCGCGCAGGCCAAGGCCCGTGAGGACCTCGCGCAGCTCGAAGGCCAGCTCGCGGGTGCGACGGAAGGCGGTGCGGTTCCGCACCGGCTCCTCACCCGCCGCCTCGGTGCCCGCGTAGATGTAGGGATCGAGGTCGAAGACGACGAAGTCGGGGTAGTTGAGCACCGACCGCTCCAGGGCTGCCTCCGAGCCGTGGAAGGTCCGCCCGTATCCGCGGGTGTCCGGCCCGGGGCGGATCCGTGAGAACCAGGGATGCAGCTCGAGCGAGGCCATCTGCCCGAGCCACAGGAGCGTGGCCAGGCGATCGCACACGAGGTAGTCGGCGTCGCGGTGGTTGTGGCTGGAGTAGATGGTGACGGTGCGGGTGAACCCGGGCCGCTGCTCCCAGTGCTTCTGGAAGAACGTCTCGCCCGTGATCCCCTGCGGGAATCGGCTCACGAAGACGGGCCTGTCCCTCAGGTGCGGCAGCAGCCACGGGGAGACGGCGGCGTAGTAGCGGAGCAGGTCCCGCTTGGTCACGGCGTTCCGGCGCGGGGCCGCGGGCCAGAGCGGGCGCTCGAGGTTGGTCACCGGCACCCGCGCCGTCCCCACCCGGAGCGTCCCGAGGCCCGGGTCGTCCAGCTGGGCGAGGACCGTCGCCGCCAGGGCGGCGGGATCGGGCCCGGCCACGGCTCAGCCGACCCGGCGGCGACGGGTGGTGCGCCGGCCGGCGGCGGTGCGGCTCGCCTTCCCCGCCGGCTTCCCGCCCTTGGCGGCGGCCACGCTCCGGCGCAGCGCCTCCGTCAGGTCCAGCACCTTGCCGCTGGCTGCGGGCGGCGCCTTGGTGACGGCCTTGCCCTCGAGCTTGTCCTCGATGAGGGCCGAGAGTGCGTCGCGGTAGCGGTCGTGGTACTTGGCGGGGTCGAAGTCGTCGGCGAGCAGCTCGATCAGCGTGTCCGCCATGTCGAGTTCCTTCTCGGAGACGCGGACCCCGGAGAGGTCCACGCCCTCGCGCGGGCGGACCTCGTCGGCGTAGTACAGCGTCTCCAGCACCAGGCGCCCCCCCTGCGCCCGCACCGCGCACAGCTGCTCCTTCTTCCGCAGCGCGATCGTGGCGATGGCGGCGAGCGCGCGTCGCTCGAGTGCCTGCACCAGCAGCGCGTAGGGCTTCTCGCCCCGCGTGTCCGGCTCCAGGTAATAGGTGCGCTCGTAGTAGATCGGGTCGATGGCCTCCGCCGCGACGAACGCCGAGACCTCGACGACCTGGAGGCTGGGCAGCGGCAGCTGCTCGAAGTCCGCCTCCTCGAGCACCACGTACTGCCCCTTCGCATACTCGTAGCCTCGCACGATCTCGTCCCAGCTGACCTCCCGCTCGTGCGTGGGGCAGATGCGGGCCTGGCGGATGCGGGCGCCGCAGTCCTTGTGCAGCAGGTGGAAGGACAGGTCCTTGGCCTCGGTTGCGCCGAAGACCTTCACCGGGAAGGTGACCATCCCAAATGTCAGGCTGCCGCTCCAGATCGCGCGTGCCACGGGCACCTCCGGGCTCACGGTGAGTTATCCCCAGCTGTCCACACGGACCGGGCACGTTTCCACAGGCATCCACACGCTGTCCACATGGGTGCCCCCTGCCGCCTTGCTGAGTCGATGATGTGCGACGTGCCATCGCCGCGCGGGCCACACAGCGCCGGCGCGGCGAGGACAGGAACTGCGGTGTGTCGGGCGAGGTTGCGCCGGGAGCGACGGCGCGGTCAGTCGGTGGTGATCGGGCCCATCTGGATGACTTCGAAGTCGGCGCCCGTGAGCTGCTTGAGGGTATTGAGTTCGTCATCGTCCCAGCGGGCGTCGGGAGCGCCGGAGAGGTACCAGTTGCTGCCGTTGTCGGCCAGGATCATCCCGTACTGCTTGAGGGCCGTGAGGATCACCTGGGCGCTGGCGGGATAGCCGCTGATGTCGAACCCCGCCTTGAGGCGGACCCGCATGCCCATGGGCGGCAGGTCGCTGCTGGTGTAGTCGGAGGCGAAATGGCGGGCAGGATGCACGTACCCGCGCCGCGTGGTGGCGGCGGTGAACCGGAGCGCGTGGTTGATGGCGCCCTGCTCCACCACCTCGTCGTAGCGCACCAGGCCGGGGAAGATCGGGAGCCCGGCGGCGTCCGCAGAGGTCCACCCGGCGGGACGCAGCGCGTTGGACGACAGGTCGAAGACGGCGCCCGAGCCGGCGTGCCAGCCGTTCCCCTGCTTCCGGCTGTTGAACATCTCGTAGAGCGTCCACGAGTCCCGGTCGATCACCAGCACGTGCCGGTCACCGCCACCCTCCACCGGTGCGCTGCGCGGGATCGGGTAGGGGCCGGGGTCGCTCTCGTCATCGTAGTCGAAGCTCACCGGCACGCTGGCGAAGGTGGAGTCGATCACCACGTAGGGGATCCCGAACGGCCCGCCGTTCCAGTTGGCGCCGAAGTCCGGGTGCAGGTGCGCCCCGAGGCCGATGGAAGCGATCAGCGCATCGGAATTGGAGTCGACGGGCGCGGTGTCGATGCGGGTGTTCCAGGGATTGTCGTCCGGGAACGGGCGGCGCCCGGCCAGGCTGGCGCCGGGGCCCAGGCCGGGCCCGTAGGTCTCCGGCGGGGCGGATTCACTGGTCCCGCCGCCACAGGCGGCGAGGAGCAGCAGGGCGAGCGGAAACGGGCGCACGTGATGCGGGAAGCCAGGGGGCATGGTCCACGATGACCCTGCCCCCCGGCTCCCCGCTGTGCGCGGGCGCACAATCCCCGGCGGGCTTACTGCGGGGCTGGAGGGGGCGGCTGCGGGGCCGGAACGCTGCCGCAGTCGGCCAGCTCGCCGAAGCCGCGCTTGTCCCGCAGGGTGAAGATGGCGCTCACCACGCCGGGATTGGGCGCGGCGATGGCGGCGCGCCAGGTGTATTCGTCCACGGGGGTCCACCGCCAGTCCCACGCCGTGACGTCGGTCGGGCCGCCCTGCACGGACGCCATGCGGAGCGTGGAGCCCTCGGCGCGGTTGATGGTCTTGCGGCCCTGGAGGTCCACGATCACCGCCCGGATGGAGTCGGCGCCGATGGCGCAGGCGGTGAGCGCCGGATTGAGCCGTCGGAGCCGGAGATGCACCTCCCGCTCCGACGCCACGGGGACATCGACCGGGTAGTCCTCGTAGAGCGAGAATTGCACCCGCACCACGAGCGGGCCCGCCGGGACGCGGGCGGCGTAGCTCCCGTCCGCACCGGTCTGCACCACCTTGCCGCCGAGACTGAGTATTGCGCCCGCCAGGGGCCGGCCGAGCACCGAGTCGGTCACCACCCCGTGAATGGAGACCAAGTCCGGCGATCCACCACCCGGGGCGAGCGGGGCGGGCTCGCCACCGCCATAGCAGGCGGCGCCAAGCAGGAGGCACAGTGAGGGCACGGTCAGGCGCATGCGATCCTCGCGGATTGTCCCGGGATGATGGCCAATATCGGAAACCGGACGACGGCGCGCCACCCTGACCTGCCGACTCCCGGGGGAGACCGGGATGATCACCACACCGGATGGGGGAGAACGTCCCCACGACCCCGGCGTCCCGGGAACGAGCCAGGCCCCCGGGGCTCCCGTACCTTGCCGCGGACACGGCGCGATTCGCCGTCCGGCTGGACGTCCCTCCCCCGCCTGTTTAGGTTCCCCCCGCGCTGGAGTCGTGGCCGAGTGGCTGAAGGCGGCGGTTTGCTAAACCGTTATAGGGTTGAAAAGCTCTATCGAGGGTTCGAATCCCTCCGACTCCGTACCACCGACCGGGGAACTGGGCACCAAGGCGCCCCGTTCCCCGTTTCGTTTCCCCACACCGTCCCGGCCCATGCCCGCCGTCCGCGTCCGCTTCGCTCCCTCGCCCACCGGCTACCTCCACGTCGGCGGGGCGCGCACCGCCCTGTTCAACTGGCTCTACGCCCGGAAGACCGGCGGCACCATGGTGCTCCGCATCGAGGACACCGACCAGGAGCGCTCCACCGAGGCGCACACCCAGGTGATCCTGGACGGCCTCACCTGGCTGGGCATCACCTGGGACGAGGGACCGTACTTCCAGGCCGAGGCCGGCCCCAAGCACAAGGCGGACGCCGAGCAGCTGCTGGGCGAGGGGAAGGCCTACCGCTGCTTCTGCACCAAGGCGGAGCTGGACGCGGCGCGTGAGGCGGCCGAGCGGGCCAAGTCGTCGTTCCGGTACGACGGGCGCTGCGGGCGGCTGTCCGCGGCCGAGGTGCAGGGGCGCCTGGACCGCGGCGAGCCGTTCAGCGTGCGGCTCCGGATGCCGGACGAGGAGATCGCCTGGGAGGATGCGGTCCACGGGCGGATCAGCTTCCAGGGCCGGGACCTCGACGACTTCATCATCCTCCGCAGCGACGGCACCCCGATCTACAACCTCGCCGTGGTCTCCGACGACATCGCCATGCGGATCACCCACGTGATCCGCGGCGACGACCACGTGAGCAACACGCCCAAGCAGATCGCCCTCTATCGCGCCTTCGGGCAGCCCACCCCCGTCTTCGCTCACGTGCCGATGATCCTCGGCAACGACGGCAAGAAGCTCTCGAAGCGCCACGGCGCCACCGCCGTCGGCGACTACCAGAACCAGGGCATCCTCCCGCTCGCCATGCGGAACTTCCTGGCGCTCCTCGGCTGGTCGCCGGGCGGGGACCGGGAGGTGCTGCCGGAGCCGGAGATGATCGCGCTCTTCTCGCTGGAGGGGATCCAGAAGAAGGCGGCGGTGTTCGACACCACCAAGCTCGAGTGGATGAACGGCCAGTACCTCTCGGCCCTGCCGGCGGCCGACCTGCTGCCGCCCGTGACGCGCCACCTGGCCGAGGTGGGAGTGAGCACGGAGGGCCGGGATCTCGCGGCACTCGTGGATGCGGTCAAGGTGCGAAGCCGGACCCTGCTCGACATCGCGCATCAGGTGGCGGTGCGGGTGGACGGCAGCCGCGTGACCCGCGACGCCAAGGGCGACGCGCTGGTGGCCAAGCTGGGCGACGCCTTCCCGGGCAACCTGCGCCTGGTCCTCGGCGTGCTCGAGGGGGCCGAGTGGACCGCACCCGCCCTCGAGGCGGCGGTGAAGGCCCTGGCGGAGGCGGAGGGCAAGAAGCTCGGCGACTTGATGCAGCCCATCCGCGTGGCCCTGACCGGTGGCACCGTCTCCGAGCCGGTCAACGAACTCCTCGCCGTGGTCGGCCGCGACGAAAGCCTGGCGCGGATTCGCCGCGCCGCGGGCCTGTGAGGGTAGCCGCCACCGCGCTCGCGGCGGCCCTGTTCGTCCCTACCCTGCTGCCCGCCCAGGGCATCGTGCACGAGCCGGCCCCCGTCCGGCTCGTTTTCACGGGCGACATCAACCTCGGCACCCGCACCCTCCCCGACGGCCTCCCGCCCGACAGCGGCCGCGGGCTCTTCGCGCGCGTGGACTCGCTCCTGCGGGGCGACCTGGTGATCGGGAATTTCGAGGGCGTGCTGGCCGACAGCGGGGAGTCGTCCAAGTGCGCGCCCCGCTCCACCCGCTGCTACGCCTTTGCCACGCCCACCTGGCTGGCCTCGCGCCTGGTGGACGCGGGCTTCACCACGCTCAACCTGGCCAACAACCACGCCAACGACTACGGCCTCGAGTGGCGCCAGCACACCGAGGACACCTTCCGGGCCATGGGGATCACGCCCTACGGGCCGGTGGGGACGGTGGCGATCACGCCGCTCCTGCGCGACGGCGGGCGGATGACGCTCGTGGGCATCGTCGGCTTCGCCACCTATCCCCACTCCGGCAACCTGCTGGACATCCCGGCGAGCGCCGCGCTGGTGGACTCGATCCGGCCGCTGGTGGACATCCTGGTGGTCACCTTCCACGGCGGGAAGGAAGGCACCACCGCCACCCGGGTGCCGAACGGCCCGGAGTTCCTGGCGGGCGAACCGCGCGGCAACCTGCGGAAGTTCGCCCGCGCGGTCATCGAGGCGGGGGCCGATGCGGTGGTAGGCCACGGGCCGCACGTGCTGCGCGGGGTCGAGTTCTACCGGGGCCGGCCGATCGCCTACTCGCTCGGCAACTTCCTGACGTACCGCGGCTTCAGCATGGAAGGCGTGCTGGGCCTCACCACCGTGCTGACCCTCGAGCTCGACGGCAACGGCCAATTCCAGGGCGGCCGCATGGCCTCGCTCCGCCAGCTCCCCGACTCGGGGCTCGCCCCCGACCCGGCACACCGCTCCCTCGACCTGCTGCGCCGCCTCTCCCGCCTCGACTTCCCCGGCACCGGCGCCCGCTTCGCCGACGACGGCTCCTTCCGCGGCCCCTGATCAGCGACGAATAGACGCGAAGAAGCCCGCCCTTCGTCGGTCTCGGCCGGATACATCCGGCCGCTACGGACGAGGGGGCGGGCTTCTCCGTCCCACGCGACGTAAGCTCCGAGTTCGCGTACGTAGCGGCCGGATATATCCGGCCGAGTCCCACGACGAGCTACGGCTTCGTCGTGGCGTCGCGCGCGATGGTGCGGCCGTCCGTCGTGGCGCCGGGACGGCGGAGGGTCACGGCGTCGGAGTTGGCCTCGTAGCTCATCGCGTTGATCGGCGTCACCTGGGTACCGTTCAGCTCGAAGACCGTCCAGAGGGTCCCCGCCTGGTTCGGCACGAAGAACGTCTGCACCAGGTTGCCACCGATGTAGAGCTCCACCCGCGCGGCCGACCCCGCCAGCGCCGTGCTCGGATTGCTGCCGGCGTTGTCGTAGTCGTGCGCCGAGAAGCGGTACACGCCGCTCGCCTGCTGCCAGATGGTGATGGTCTCGGGCCCGTTGCCGTCGGTGTCGTCCACGTCGAGGCTGGCGAACGGCGGGGCGTCGGAGATGCCCTGGTCCGAGTAATACACGTGGAAGCGGGTGCCCGCCGTGTCGGGGCCGGTGAGGTGGGCGTCGAGGTCCTGCGGTGTGGCGCCCCAGGTGAGCACGATGCGCGCCATGCCGCCGCCCGTGGCCGAGAGGATCACGTCGTCGGTGAGCGGCTGCGTCACGCCGAGGGAGACGGCGGTCCGGCTCCCCGTGGTGAACCCGATGACGGATGCCGTGACCGTATAGGTCCCCACCGCCACGCCCGGGAAGAAGTAGAACCCGAGGCTGTCCGACGTGGTGGTGGCGACGACCGTGCCGCCAGCGGCGTTCACGCCGGCACGGAGTTCCACCGTCGCCCCGGGGAGGCCGCCGTTGGTGCTCGCGTCGCGCACCGTGCCGCCCAGGGTGGTGCTGCCGCCCCGGCCCTGCGGGACGAGCGGGATCGTGGCCACGGTGGTCGCGCCGCCGCTCCCGAGCGTGGCGTTGAAGAGGTCCGTGGACACGAAGCCCTGCAGCCCCACCGACACCCGGTAGGTGCCTGGCGTCAGCGGCCCTGAGGTGTAGCTGCCGTCGGAGGCGGTGGTGAGCGTGTCCACGGCGTTGCCCTGCGAGTCGAGCACGATCACCTGGGCGCCGGCGAGGCCGAGGCCCGACGAGGCATCCACGACGCGGCCGGCGACCACCGCCGCGTTGGCCGGGATCACCGTCACCGTGGTGGTGTCGGCGGTGCCGTTCGGGGTTCGCGCCACCACCTGCACGCTGCCGGCGCTGGTCGGTGCCCGGAGCCGCCCCAGCGCACTCATGGTGCCCGCACTGGCGCTCCACGACACGTAGACGCCCGCCACCGGCGCCTGGCTCGAGTCGAGCGCGGTGACACCGAAGGTCAGCGTGTCGCCCGCGGCGAGCGTCGGGTTGGCGGGCGTGATGGTGAGGATCGCGACGTTGTTGCCCGGGCCGGTGTAGAACGGCTGCAGCGGCGGCGGCGACACCGCCTGCCCCGCCTGCACCGTGACCACCTGCCCCGCCACGAAGAGCACCTGCCCGGTGGCCGTCTCGTAGCTCAGGTCCACGAAGAGCTGCTCGCTCGACGCCTGCGTCACCACGTTGAGCGAGAGGTTGATCGACGCGTTGTTCGGGTTCCACGGCACCACCCGGTTGACCACGTCCTGGGAGATGTCGTTCACCACGCGGTAGACTCGCACCCGCACCTGCTCGATGGCCAGGCTGGAGCCGAACTGCGACAGCGCCGGCGGCGCCACCGCGCGCACCGCGATGGCCGCGAGCCCCGGGTTCACTTCATCGGTGGGCGATTCGGCGCACGCCGCGAGCAGCGGCAGCGCCACGGCCAGGATGCGGAGGAAGCGGCTCATACGTAGATCTCCGTCCGGAAGCGCCAGATGCGGCGCAGCAGGTCGTCGAGGAACCCCTGGGTGGTGAAGGCCTGGACCGCGAGCATGGTGGACTCCGCGTTGCTGCCCCACAGGGCCGCGCGGTGGAGCCCGGAATCGAAGTCGGCGTGGACCCAGGCGCGCTGGTCCTGGGTCCACACCACCGGCACCACCTGCACCAGCTCGGCGGCCAGCCCGTTCACCCCGGGGCCGCCCACCGCGATGGTGGGATTCAGGTGGAAGATCCGGTTCTGCAGGTACCAGACGTCGCCCACGACCACGGCGCGGCGGAAGGGCTGGCCGTCGCTCCGCCCGTCGATGGCGGTCTTCAGGCGATAGGCCGTCGGCCGGTCCCGCTCCTCGGACCGGAGGTCCGAGCCGGTGACGATGACGACGGTCTCGTCGGTGTCGATCAGCTTCATGCCGCTCCCATCAGTGCTCGGTGGAATCGGGCGCCTCGCGCTGCGCCCGTTCCAGGTCTTTCTGCCGTTGACGCTCGGCGCGCAGGTCGCGCACCGCCCGCTTGAAGTCGTCGAGGGTCGTGGCGCGCGACGCCGCGCGGCGCAGGTCTTCCGCGATCCACTGCCCGTTGTGGTCCAGCGCCGAGCGCTGGTCCCCCGCCGCCGGCAGCGGCAGGAGCGCCAGCACGGCCGCGGGGATCCGGAGGCCGGCGATGTAGATCGACTTGCTGTCGATCCCGAACTTGAGGCCGTCCACCTTCGTGGTCCAGTCGGGGAGCCGGGCCCGGTCCGCGCCCGGCTCGGCCGCGATGGAATCGAGGTACCGCTGCACGATCGCGGTGACCGCGCTGTCCACCAGCTCCACGTGCGTCCGTTCCAGCCGCTCGGCCAGCTGCCGGGGCGGCAGCGGCAGCGGCCGCACCCAGAGCCGCCCGTCGCCGAGGGCCGGGCCGATGCGGCCGGCCGGCCGGCGGGCCACGGGCTCGGAGTCCAGCACCACCGGGGCCGCCCGGTCGAAGGTCAGCGGCGCGGCGGTGTCCGGCACCACCGGGATCCGGCTCGGGAGCGCCAGCTGGCGCCGCCCGCGCCCGCTCTCGGTGCGCGGCACGTAGAGCGGGATCGGCGTGGCGCGGTCCAGTCGTCGGCCGGGGGCAGCGCAATCAGCGTGGGCTCGCGCCGGTCGGGCAGCACCGGCAGGCGGCCCTCGATGACCACCAGGAAGAGCAGCGCGTGCAGGGCCAGGCTCGTGGCGAGGCCCGCCCAGCGGCGCCACCCCGCACCCCGGTCACCCCGCATCACCCACCGCCGTGCGGGCACGGCCCAGCGTGAGCCCCAGGCGCAGGATGCCCTCGCGGAGCCGTTCCGGCGGCACCGTCAGCGCCACGCGGAAGAACCCCTCACCCCCCGGCCCGAACGCGCTCCCCGGCAGCGTCACCACGCCCTCCCCCTCGAGCGCCTCCCGCGCAAAGGCCGCCGACGGCAGCCCCTCGGGCAGCGCCACCCAGAGATACATCGCCGCCTTCGGCGACTCGAGCTCGAACCCCGCCTCGCGGAGCGCCGCCACGCCGGCGTCCCGCCGGCGCTGCAGCTCGGCCACATTGGGCGGCACCAGCCGCTCCGCGTGGTCGAGGGCATACGCCCCCGCCTCCTGGATGGCGAGCCAGGGCCCGGTGTCGGTGTAGGACTTGACCCGCGTCAGCGCCGTGATGAACGGCGCCGCCCCCACCGCGAACCCCAGCCGCCACCCCGTCATCGAGTGGCTCTTGCTCAGGGAATGAAATTCGACCGCACACTCCCGCGCCCCGTCCACCTCGAAGATGCTCGGCGCGCGGTAGCCGTCAAAGGTGAGGTCGCAGTAGGGATTGTCGTAGGCCAGCGTAATCCCCCGCTCCCGGCAGGTGCGCACGGTGCGCTCCAGGTAGTCCCGCGGGGCGATGGCGGCGGTGGGGTTGTTGGGGTAGTTGAGGTAGGCCAGGCGCACCCGCCGGAGCGTGGGCTCGGGGATGTCCGTCAGCTCCACGAGATACCCCCGCTCCCGCCGGAGCGGCGCGATGTACGGCTCGCCCCCGGCGAGCACCGTGCCGCCGAGGTAGGCCTGGTAGCCGGGCTCGGGCACCACGGCCACGTCGCCGGGGTTGAGGATGGCCAGGGCGAAGTGCGACAGCCCTTCCTTGGAGCCGAGCAGCGGCAGGAGCTCGGTGACGGGATCGAACGTCACCCCGAAACGGCGGCGCATCCAGTCGGCGGCGGCGCGGCGGAAGGTGGGATTCCCCTGCTGGAAGCCGTACTTGCTCAGGGCGGTGGTGGCCACCGCGCGCTGCATCGCCTCGATGACCTCGGCGGGGGGCGGGTAGTCCGCGTCGCCCGCGCCGAGGTCGATCACGTCCACGCCCTGCTCAAGCAGCGCGCGCTTGCGCGCCGGGAGGTCGGCCAGCGGGTAGCCCGGCAGGAGCGAGAGGCGGGAACTGGCCACGTCAGATCACCGGGTTGGTGAGGACGCCGACGCCCGGGATCTCCACCTCGGTGATGTCGCCCGTGGCCAGCCGCGTGGTCCCGGCCGGGGTGCCGGTGGCAATGAGGTCGCCGGGCTCGAGCGTCATCACCTGAGAGAGGAACGCCACCAGCGCCGGCACGCCGAAGGCCATGTCGGTGGCCCGGGCGTGCTGCACCACCTTGCCGTTCACCCGGCCGATGATCTCGAGCGTGGTCCAGTCGAGCCCCTCCACCACGGTGTCGCCGACGGGACAGAAGGTGTCGAAGCCCTTGGCGCGCCCCCACTGGCCGTCCACCTTCTGCAGGTCGCGCGCGGTCACGTCGTTGACGCACACGAAGCCGTACGGCTTCCTCGCGGCCTCCGCCTCGCTGATCCCCTTGATGCGCTCCAGGATCACCACCCCGATCTCCGCCTCCTGCTCCACGTGCGCGGACATGGCCGGCAGCACGATGGGCTGCCCCGGGCCGCTCAGCGACGTCGGCGCCTTGATGAAGAGGATCGGCTCCTTGGGCATGGCGTTGCCGAGCTCCTCCGCGTGGGCGCGATAGTTCCGGCCGATGCCGATGATCTTCCCGGGCTTCCTCAGGCTCATACGCTGGCTCCGATGCCGTGGCGGGCGAAAAAGTCCTCGATGCGGGTGCGAACCTCGGTCCAGGGCCCCACGATCTTGTCGGCCCGGGGGAGGCCGCTCAGGACGAGCGGCCCGTAGCGCTTGGTCACCACCCGCCGGTCGAGCAACACCACGCTGCCCAGGTCGGTGCGGGTCCGGATCAGCCGCCCGAAGCCCTGCTTGAGCTTGAGCGCGGCATGGGGCAGCAGGTAGTTCATGAACCCATCCTCGCCCTGCTCGGCCAGGCGCTCGAGGCGCGCGGCGGTGAGCGGCTCCGACGGGACCTTGAAAGGTAGCTTCGTCAGCACCAGCGAGCGGAGCGCCCGGCCCGGCACGTCCACCCCCTCCCAGAACGAGTCCGTCCCGAGCAGGATGGCCCGGCCCAGCTCGCGGAAGCGCGCCAGCAGCACGTCGCGCGGGGCCTCGCCTTGCACCAGAATCGGCCACCGCTCGCCGGCCAGGGCCCGTAGCTCGGTGGCCGCCCGGCGGAGGGCCCCGTGGCTGGTGAAGAGCACGAACATCCCGCCATCGCTGGCCCACGCCAGGTCGTGCACCACGTGGAGCACCGCGCCCGCGTGGCCCGCCTCGTCCTCCCGCGGGTCGGGGATGTCGTTGGGGATGCCGAAGAGGCACTGCGCCCCGTAGTCGAACGGCGACGGCAGGATGGTCTTCACCGTCACCGGGTTGGGCTCGATGGCCAGGCCCAGCCGCCGTTCCAGGAAGTCGAACTCCCCGCCCGCCGCCAGCGTGGCGCTGGTGAGCGCCACCGTCTGCACCTTGTCGAACAACGACTCGCGCAGGATCGGCGCCAGGTCGAGCGGCACGGCGCTCATCGCCAGCTGCTGGCCCTTGGGGCCCGTCCGCTCCAGCCAGCGCACCGTGGGCGCGCCGCCGCCCGCGGGGCGGAGCGTCTGGTTGAGGCCGTCGGAGACGCCCTCGAGCCGGCGGATCACGCCGCGGAGCTCGCCCAGCAGCTGGGTGCGGCGTTCCGTCACCTCGGCGCCCGCCAGCCGGTCGGCGATGGTCTCGATGTGGTCGCGCAGGGCGCGGAAGGCCAGCAGCGTGCTGTCCAGCTCCCGGGTGAGGCCGGCGGGCCAGACGTCGTCCTTGCCGAACTCCTCCGTGAGGCGGAGCACCCCGCCCTGCTCCTGCTCCAGCCGGCCGTGGAGGCGGAGGAGCATCTGGTCGGAGGCGCGCCGGGCATCGGTGACGGCCGGCAACACCCGCTCCCGCAGCAGGTCGAGGCTGGCCTTGGCCAGGAGGTCGTTGCTGGCGGAGAGCTCGAAGGCCAGCGACGGCAGCAGCCCCTTCCCGTTCCGCTCGAAGCGGCCGAGCAGGCGGCGGATGCCGCGGCTCGTCACCTGGGCGCCGAGGTGGGAGGCGGCCACGTCCTCGAGGTGGTGGGCCTCGTCGAGGATCAGCCGGTCGTAGGGCGGCAGCACCGCCGCCTCACGCCAGTTGTCGGAGGCGCGACGCACCGAGATGTCGGCGGCCAGCAGGTGGTGGTTCACCACCACCACGTCTGCCTCCGCCGCCTTGCGGCGCGCGCGGAACAGGAAGCAGCTGTCGAAGTGCGCGCACTGCAGCCGGGGGCAGAGGTCGGCTTCGGCGCTCACCTCGTCCCAGACCTCGCCCGACGGGTTCACGGGGAGGTCGGCGAGGGTGCCGTCGCTGGTCTTCCCGGCCCAGGCCATGAGGCCCTGGAGCTCGTCGTACTTCTCGGGCTCGAGCAGGGATCGCTGGGCGCCCACCGCCAGGTGCAGCCGGGAGAGGCAGAGGTAGTTCCGCCACCCCTTGAGGAGCGCAAAGGTGGGCGGCTTCTCGAAGTGGGCGAAGGCGTCCCGCAGCAGCGGCAGGTCCTTCCCCACCAGCTGCTCCTGGAGGTTGATGGTGTTGGTGCTCACCACCGTCCGCTCCTTGTTGGCGCGCGACCAGGCCAGCGCCGGCACCAGGTACGCGAACGACTTCCCCACGCCCGTCCCCGCCTCCAGCAGGACCACGCCGCCGTCGTTGTACGCGTCCGCGATGTGCGCAGCCATGTCCCGCTGGCTCGGCCGGTCCTCGTACGCGCCCAGGATCGTGGCGATGGGGCCGTGCTCGCCGAGCTGGTCCACCACGTCGAAGGGGTCGATCTTCCCCGCCGTGTCGCCCCGCGGCACCTCCACCACCACGTAGAGCTGCGTCGCGTCGTTGTTGATGATGCCGAAGCCGGTGCCGCCGTCGTGCAGGCGGGCCGCGACGTTCAGGTCGGGGATGGACGGCTCGAGGACGCCGCTCGGGTGGTTGTGGAGGAGCATCTCCCCCTTCCCGCAGGCGCCGGGCAGCGCCAGCACCCGGTCCACGGTCCCGCGCGCCACGGCCCGCGCGGCGACGAGGATCCCGTCGCCATCCACGGTGGCCACGAACGACACCTCCCGCCCCCCCGCTTGCGCGATCTCGCGCGCGAGGGTGCGTCGGACGTCATCCGGGATCCGGGGGGTGGCGCCTTCGGGCATGCGGGCCCGCCCGGCGCGGGGCCGGACGGCTCTTGAAGAGGATCGGGCGAGGCCCCCGGGCGGGGGGTCTCAGGCGGGGAGAAAATTAGCCGAACCCCGGCCCGAATCGTACTCCCCGTCGCTACGTCTTGAGCTCTTTCTTCTTCGCCGCCGGAAAGAGGACGTTGTTGAGGATCAGCCGGTAGCCGGGGCTGTGCGGATGCAGCGACAGGTCCGTCGGCGGGTCGCCGATCTGGTGCTGCGGGTCCTCGGGGTCGTGGCCGCCGTAGAAGGTCCAGGTCCCCTGCCCCAGCTCGCCATGGATGTACTTGGTCCACGGCGCCCCCGGTTCCTCCGCCAGCACCGTCACGGCGGGCTTGAGGGTCCGCTTGGTGAAGGAGGTGGTGAGCCCGTAGAAGTCGGGGATCACTTCGCGATGGTTCTGCACCAGCATGGTGGGCACCGGGTCGATCTTGGCGCTGAAGCCGAAGAGCTTGAAGGCGCCGAGCTGCTGGCGGCGGTCCAGGCTGTTGACCTGGTGCCCGTCGATGTCCGAGAACGCGGGGATGTTGGGCGAGAGCTCGAGTTGCGCATCCTGGAAGGCCAGCGTGTGCCCCCAGTCGAGCCGCCGCGTGGCGTCCGGCGCCATCGGCGTCCCGTCCGCGTAGCTCGCCGCGATGTCGGTGTCGTGCGCGGCGAGCGCCAGCTCCAGCGTCTCCGTGGCCGTGCACATGGCAAAGAGGAACCCGCCCCGCTCCACGAACGCCCGGATCTCCTCGGCCACCGCCTGCTTGCAGGCGGGGACGTTCGGGAAGCCCAGCTGCTTTGCCACCGCCTGGTTCCGGTTCACCATGTCGGTGAGCCACGGCGTGCCGGCGTAGTTCAGGTAGAACTTCGAGTACTGGCCGGTGAAGTCCTCGTGGTGCAGGTGGAGCCAGTCGTAGTCGGTGAGCCCCTTCCGGGCCACTTCCGCGTCCCAGACCTTCTTGAACTCGATCCCGGCATAGTTGAGCGCCATGGTCACCGCATCGTCCCAGGGCGACGCGTTGGGCGGCGCGTACACCGCCACCTTGGGCGGCTTCTCGAGCGGCACGGCGTCCATGTTCCCCTGCTGGAGCTGGGCCCGGATGTTCACCACCTCGCCCTCGCCGAGCGGGATCGTGGTGACCCCGGCCAGCGCCGCGTCGCGCTGGGTGCCGCCGTCGCCGGGGACCAGGAAGGACCCGCCGCGGTAGTTGAGGAACCACTCCGCCTTCCCCCCGCGCTCCAGCACCCGGAAGGTGACGCCGTACGCCTTCAGGTGATCCTGCTGCTGGTCGTCCATCGGGATGAGGAGCCAGGCGGCGGCGGGATGCGGCACCCAGAGGTCGCCGAGGCGCCGGACCCCGGGCCCGGCGAGCAGCGCGCCTCCCACGGCGCCGAGGAAGTGGCGACGGTCGATCATGTGCGCGGCACCGCGTTCCGCGCCTGGTCGAGGAGCCGGCGCCCCTGCGGGACCAGCGCGCTCTGGGGATACTCGAGGATCATCTGCTCCAGCACCGCCACCGCCTCCGGCCCGCGCTGGTGCGCCACGTAGAAGCGGCCCAGCTCGAGCAGCGCCGCCGCCGCCGTGGCGGGCGCCTCCTTCACCACGGCGGCCTTGAGCGTCCGCTCGGCCTCGGCGCCCCGGTCGAGCCCCGCGAACACGCGGCCGGCCAGCAGGGTCACCTCCGCCTGGCCCCCGTCGGCCGGGAGGGCCGCGCCCACGCGCAGGAAGGTCCCCGCCGCGTCCAGCGAATCGCCGCGATCGAGTTGCTGGAAGCCCTGGCCGAGCTGGGCCAGCGTGTCCGGCTGGATGGGCTGCAGCAGGGCGAGGATCGCCGCGCGCGCCGTGGACTCCTCGCGGGTGCCGGCAAAGGGCCCGGCGTCCCGCCAGAGATCGGAGGTGCCCTTCAGGTCCCCGGCGTAGAGGCGGATGCGGCCGCGCAGCGCCAGCGCCTCCACGCTGCTGTCGGCCACGATGAGCTTCTCCGCGTCCGCGAGCTGGCCCTCCTGCGCCCAGCGCGCGGCGATGTCGCGGCGCATGCGGAGAAGTCGTCCACCGGGAGCTGCGGTCGCAGCCGCTCCAGCTCCGCCGCCGCCTCGCCCGGCTTGCCCTCCTTCACCAGCAGGTCCACCAGCGTGGCCGACGCGCCGGCCGCCGCCGCCGGCCCCGTGGCCGGGTCCTCGGCCAGCATCCGCAGCATCCGCCGGGCGTCGGCGGTGGCACCGGCCGCGGCGTAGGCCTTGGCGGCGTCCAGCCGGAAGCGCGACTTCTGTGCGGCATTGTTCCAGCGCTCCGCCAGCGCCTCCATGGTGCGGGCCTGCACCAGCTGGTAGGCGGGCGATGCCTCGCTGCGGAGCTGCTCCAGGAAGCCCTGCAGCACCTCGATCTGCTGGGCGGCGCCGCCCGGCAGGGTGCGCATCATCGCCTCGTAGGCGCCGGCGGGATCGCCCCAGCGGGCGCGGAGGTCCACGAGCAGGCGGGCGGGCTCGCTGCCCGATTCCTTCTCGAGGCCCCGCAGGATGGCCGGCCGCGCGTCCGGCTTGGCCTGGCTGAACATGGCCAGCGCCGAGCTCCGGTAGCCCGGGAGCTTCCGCACCGCGGTCGACCACTCGCGGGTGGCCGTGGGCCAGTCCTCCTCGATGACCGCCAGCTGCGCCAGCTCCGGCGCCAGCACGTCGGGCTTCCCGATCCGCTCCCGGCCAAGCAGGTAGGCGCGCTTCGCGGTGGTGCGGTCCCGCCGCGCGAGGGCGGCGGCGGCCCACTCGCGGTAGGGCGTCTCGTCGCCCGGCGTCACCTTGCCCCACTTGTCCACCAGGCCGGGGATGCTGTCCAGCAGGTCGGCCTGGGCGTAAGCGCGGAGGCCCACCCCGTAGATGGCGCCCGAGCCGGGGTTGGCGGCGATGGCCGCACGCACCTCCGGCAGGATCTCCGTCAGGCGGTTCATGGGCGTCAGCGCCCGCTCGAGCCCCAGCAGCGCCGCCACCTCGGTGGGATTCTGCTTGAGGATGCCCCGGTACACCTCCGCCGCCTGCGCGTAGCTGCCCCGGCGCTCCAGGTCGAAGGCCCGCGCCATGGGGTCCTGCGCCGCGAGCGGCGCGGTCGCCAGGCACAGGAGCGCCAGCAACGGGGGGAGGCGGCGGCGCACGATCACTCCTTGGAGGGCGCGGGCGTGTCCGCGGTGTCGGCTGGGCGCGGCGCGCCGCTCAGGCGGCGGAAGTACTCGGTGACCCGCCGGCGTTCGTCGGGCGAGAGCGCCTGCAGCTCCTCCCACGTGGGATAGCGCAGCCGCTCGTCGGTGAGGCTCCGGCGGAGCGCGGGCGGGATGCGGACGCTGTCGCCGGTGGCGGCGGTGCTCTGGCGTTCCTGGCGCTCGTCCTCATCCTGGCCCTGCAGGGTGCGGCCGGCGTCCAGCATGCGGCGGAAGAGGCGCTCCTGGCGCTCCACCGTCTGGCGGTCCAGGCGACCCGCCTCGAGGGACCGGGCCAGCTCGCGCGCCTCGTCGGCGAGTTCCCCGGCCCCCGGCACCTGGCCGCCCGCGCGTAGCCGCTCCATCCGCTCCGCCATCGCGCGCTGGCGCTGGCCCAGCTGCCGCAGCGCCTCCTGCATCTGGCTGCCGCCCTGCCCCATCATCGGGAGCATCCCGCCCGACTGCTGGCCGATCTGCCCCTGCTGCTGCGCGGCCTGCTGCATCTGCTCCATGGCCTCCTGCAGCCCGGAGCCCGAGCCCGCGCCCGCCACCTGCCCTCGCGCGCGCATCAGCGAATGCGCCGCGGCGTTCAGCGCATCCACCGCCTCCCCGCTCCGCCGGCCGGCCTCCCGCGTGTTCGGCGCGGCGTTGTTGAGGGCCTCGCGCGCGCGCTCCATCTCGTCGCGCGCGGCGGCCAGCGCGGTGCTCGACTGCTGCCCCACCAGCGCGTTCTTCCCCGCCGCGTCCGACATCTGCTGCATCAGCCGCTCCACCCCCTCCTGGATGGCGCCCTGCTCGGCGCGCACCTGGGGGCTCGCCTCGCCGGCGCGGAGCCGCTCGTTGACGTCGAGCTGCCGCTCCGCCAGGCGGCTGGCATCGGCCAGCACCCGGTCCAGTGCCTCCACCACCTCCTGCTTCCACTCCCCCTGCATCGAGGTGCGCTGCTCGTCGAGCTGCTGGCTCAGCGGCTGCAGCTGCTTGGCCGCCTGCTGCCCCTGCTGCTGCGCCTGCTGCCGCTGCCCCTGCTGCGCCGACTTGGCGGCCTGCCGCATCTGCTCGGCGGCCTGCTGCGCCTGCTGGGCCGCCTGCTCGATGGCCTGCTGCCGCTCGGGGGACTGCTCGGCCATCTGCTTCGCGACGTCCTGCAGCCCGGCCGCGAGGGAGTCGGCGCGCTCGGCCAGCTGCCGTTCCGCCGCCGCAGTGCGGGCGGAGTCCGCCTGGCGGGCCTGCTCGCTCCACTGCTGCTGCTCCTGGGCGAGTTCCTCCGCCTCCTTGGAGAGGTTGGCCATGTCGCCCTCGAGCGCGGCGCGCTCGAAGAGCTCGCGCGAGCGCTCCAGCGCCTCCCGCAGCTGCTTCTGCGCGTCGGCCAGGCGCTCCAGCGCCTCACGGGTCCGCTCCGGGTCGAGCTCCTGCAGGGCGCGCTGGAGCTCGGCCAGCCGCTCGCGCAGCTCGGGAGTGAGCGCCCGGTCCAGCTGCTCCTGGATCTCTCGTAGCCGCTCCTGGAACGCCGGGTCGTTGATCCCGGCCGCCTCCGCGCTCTGCTGCAGTTCGTCCAGCGCCTGCTGCACCTGCTCTGCTTCCTGCAGCAGCCGCTCCTGCTGCTGGGCCACGCTCTCGGCGCGCTTGGCGTTCTCGTAGCTCAGCGCGTCGTTGCTGCCGTTGCCGTCCTGCTGGCCGGTCTCGCGGGGGCGTTCCTGCGCCAGGTCCTCCGTCTGCCGCTCCAGCTGCTTCCCCGCCTCGGCGATGCTGTCGAGGCGCCGGCCCACCTCGTCCGCGGCGGTGCGCGCCGCATCGCGCATCTCGCTCGCGGTGGGGAGCCGCAGCACGAACTCGCGCGAGCTGCCCGTGTGCGGGCGGGGCGCATTGTCGAGCGCGCGGATGGTGAACCGCAGCGAATCCCCCGGCACCAGGTTCCGGCGATTCAGGTCCAGCTGGTACGGCAGGATGACGCGATCGCGCGCACCCTCCGGGAGCGGCAGCACCTCGGTCCTGACCGGGTCGGCCAGCCCCAGGCGGCTGATGCGCCGGCTCTCTATCACCACCCGGGCGATGCCGTGATCGTCCGACGCATCCACCACCAGCGGCACCACCAGGCTGAACGGCACCAGCGTGTCCTGGCCCGGCACCGGCACCTCCACCCGCGGCCCGCTGTCAGGCACGGCCACCACCGGCAGGCGGATGGTGTCGCCAGCCAGCGGGTCGCCGCTGGCGGTGGCGAGGGCCAGCGTCCAGGTGCGGGCGCCGGTCGGCGTGAAGCTGCCGCGGAAGCGCGTACCGGAGACGTCCAGCGGGACGCGCGCGGCGCCACCGTCCCAGCCGGCGGTGGTCAGCTCGGCGGTGGCCTCGCCCTGCACCTCGAGGCGGGTGCCCTCGGGGACCACGATGGTGTCGCCGTCGGTGGGGAGCGGCTCGTCCTCGAGGTCCAGGTAGCGGGGGTAGCGCGCCACCACGGCCAGGGTGCCGAGGAAGGCCGGCATCCGCACCTTCACCTCGAGGGTGTCGGAGGTGCGGCCGCCGCTCGTCAGGCGGAGGAAGAGGTCGCCCTGCAGGGGGCCCAGCACCACGCGGGCGCGGCCCAGCGAGTCGAGGGGGAGGCCCTGCCCCTTCCAGGTCTCGCCGGGCGCGCGGGTCCAGAGGATGGCGTGCTGGCGGCCGCGGGCCAGCGCCTCGACAGCCACGCTGTCCCCCCGCTCCACCTCGGTGGCGCCGAGGGTGAGGCTGACGGGAGCGCGGGTGGCGGCCCATGCCTCGCCCGGCTGGAAGAGGAGTGCGGGCCGGCCCGTGAAGGGCCGCGCGGTGGCCAGCACCACCAGCCCGGTGGCCAGCAGCGCCCCGCCGGCGAGGATGCGCTTCCGCATGGGCAGCAGCAGCTCCTCCACCAGCGCGGGGCCCCGGGCCTCGAGCTCACGCGCGTGGTGCTCGTCGGCCGCGGCCAGCAGGTCGGCGCTGGTGCCGGTGGCGGCCGGCTCGAGGAGGCCGCCGAGGAAGCCCTGCCGGAACCCGCGCTGCTCCAGCGCCTGCGCCAGGGCGCGGGGCGCGTACCCGCGCGCGGCCCGCAGCCCGAGCACCGCGGCCAGCGCCGCGAGCAGCACCACCAGGCCCCACGTCGCCAGTACCCACCAGGGCTGCGCAAAGACGCCGAGCCGGGCGCCCCACGCCGCCACGCCGAGCATCAGCGTGAGCCCGCCGAGCGCACCGAGGGCGTACGCCAGCGCGGAACGGCGGGCGCCGAGCGCGGAGAAGCGGGAGAGGACGAGGGCGGTGCGGCTCATCGCGGGCCCCCGAAGGTCACGGCGTAGGTGAAGAGGTTTACCCCCATCTGCAGCGCCGCCTCGTGCTTCTCGGGCGGGTCCCGGTGGACCTGCGGGTCTTCCCAGCCGTCGCCGAGGTCGCTCTGGTAGGAGTAGTAGACGGCCAGGCGCCCGTCGATGAAGAGGCCAAAGCCCTGCGCCGGCTTCTTGTCGTGCTCGTGGATCTTGGGAATCCCCTGCGGGAACTTGTAGACCAGGTTGTAGATGGGATGGGTGAGCGGGACCTCCACCAGCGGCTGGCCGGGGAAGAGCCGCGCCAGCTCACGGCGGATCGATTCGTCCATGCCGTAGTTGTCGTCGGCGTGGAGGAACCCGCCCTGCTGGAGGTAGCGGCGCAGCACGGCGAGCTCCGCATCACTCCAGTGCACGTTGCCGTGCCCGGTCATGTACAGGTAGGGGACGTTCCAGAGCTCGTCGTCGAGAAGCTGCACCACCTTCTCCCGCGGCGCCACGCGCATCCCGGTCCGCTCCGCGATGGCGGCGAGAAGGTTGGGCAGGCTCGAGGGGTTGGCGTACCAGTCGCCGCCGCCGTCGTAGTGGAGCCGGCCGATGGTCATGATGCCGGGCGGCGCCTCGCGCCGACTCCCCGCCGTGGCCACGCGCTGCGCCGCCAGCGGGCCCACGAGGAACCCCGCCAGCAAGACGGCACCTGCGATGCGTCCCCCGGTCACGGCAGTCCCATCACGATGCGATACGCCTCGTTGCGCGGGAGCCCGGTATCCTCCACCAGGCGTTGCACTGTGTCACGCTTGCTGAGTCCCCCGGCGAGCAGCTCGGCGGCGCGGGCGGCACAGTCGACTTCACTCATTGGGGGCTCCTCCACCGGGCCGCGGCCGGCCAGCACCACGGTGATCTCGCCCCGGGGCTCGTTGGCCTCGTAGTACGGCGCCAGCTCGCCGAGGGTTCCGGCGCGGAATTCCTCGTACAGCTTGGTGAGCTCGCGGGCCACCACCACCGGCCGGTCCGCCCCCGCCAGCGGCACCAGGTCCGCGAGCAGCGCCCCGAGCCGGGGCGGCGCCTCATAGAACACCACCGTCCAGGGCGACTGCGCCGCCTGCCGCAGGAACAGCTCCCGGTCCCGCCCCTTCCGGGGGATGAACCCGAGGAAGAGGTAGCGATCCGCCGGCATCCCCGAGGCCGACAGCGCCGTGCCCACCGCCGATGGCCCCGGGATCGGCACCACCCCGAATCCCGCCTCCCGCACCGTGGCGACGAGCGCCTCCCCGGGATCACTCACGCCCGGGGTGCCGGCATCGGTCACCAGGGCGACGTCGCGGTCCTCACCGAGGATCTCGAGCAGGGTCTCGGTGCTCCGCTCCGGCGAGTGGGCGTGGAAACTGAGCACCTTGGGGTTGGCGCCCACATGCTGGAGCAGCGTCCGCGCCCGACGGGTGTCCTCCGCCGCCACCACCGGCACGGTCCGCAGCACCTCCGCCGCGCGAGCCGAGAGGTCCCCGAGATTCCCGAGCGGGGTGGCAACGACATAGAGGGTGGCGGGCATGGGCGGAATCTAGCAGGGGCCGGGCGGCCTGACCCGCATCCTATGGATGCGGCCTCCGGCGCCATGGACGCAGAGGATGACGCGCCCCCACCGCCCCCGTCGCCTGAGGCCCGGGTCCGGGCCCAGGCGTTGGTGTGGATTTCTGTGGAGGACGATGTATTGAGTCCGGGGGGGCGGCAGAATGAGTCGGGGGGCCGCGGGATACGTCCGGGGGGTGGCGAGTTGCGCTCGGAGAGAGCCGAGACGCGTTCCGAACCTCGCGAGCCACGAGCCGGGGCTGGAGGAAGCGTGCCGGGTGTGGGGGCAAGCAGCAAGGGGAGCGCAGTCCCCGCCGCGCTCACCCGAAGTGCCGTCGGTCGCGGCCGGATCCCTCCGGCCGCCCCAGCGTGCTTACGACAGATGCTGCTGGATCTTCCCCTCGAGGATGGACTTGATCCGCGGATCGGCCCCGATGACGGTGTCCACGTGCTTGCCATCCTTGAAGAACATGATGGTGGGGATGGAGCGCACGTTGAAGCGGACGGCGGTGTCGGTGTTGGCGTCGGTGTCGAGCTTGGCGACCTTCACCTTGCCGGCGAACTGGTCGGCGATCTGCTCGACGACCGGCGCGATGGCCAGGCAGGGGCCGCACCAGGTCGCCCAGAAGTCCACGAGCGCGAGGCCCTTGGCCTGCTCGATCTCGCTGGCGAAGTTGGCGGTCGTCAGGGTCACCACGTTGGCGCTGGCCATGCGTTTCGGGTCCTTTCGTCTTGCCTTTGCGTTGGGGCCGACTATTGTCGGCCCGTACGGACGTTGAATGCGGTGATGCTTGAAGGAGGGCCGGCCGGGGCCGGGCCTCGCAGGTCAATCCTCGTTGCGGAGCTCCTCGTGACCGGACAGCCCGAGATCGCTCACATTGGCGTGGCCGTCGCGTCCATTGACGGCGCCCTTGCGTTCTATCGTGATGTGCTGGGAATGGTTCCCGGCCCGGCCGAGGAGGCGGACGGGGCGCGGATCGTCTCCCTGCACTTCGGCGGGCCGGAAGTCGAGCTCCTGGAACCCCGCTCGCCCGAGAGTCCGATCGCCAAATTCCTCGCGAAGCGGGGGCCCGGGATTCACCATGTCTGCTATCGCGTGCCCGACCTCGACTCGGCGCTCACGGCCGCCCGTGCGGCCGGGTACCGCCTGGTGGATGAGGTCCCGCGCGTCGGCGCGGGCGGGCACCGCATCGCCTTCCTGCACCCCAAGTCCACGGCGGGCATTCTCATCGAGCTGACCGAGTAGCCCCACCGCGGCCCGCGGACGGGTCAGGGCGCCGGCGGTGCGCAGGCGCGGCCGGGCGTGCCCGCCACGGTGAGGTCGAGCCCCACCACCAGCCAGCCGTAGTCCCGGGTTTCCACCACCGTCACCGGCAGCCGCTTGGTGCAGGTGGCGCCCTCGACGTCGGTGCGGGTGAGTTCCACCTGGACCACGCGGCGATCGGGCTGGTCGCGGACCTCCTCGATGCCCGTGATGCGATACGGCGTCCGGCGCAGGAACAGCTGGGTGATGCCGAGGCGCTGTTCCCAGTCGGCGGGCTGGCGGGTCTTGGCGGCGGGGCCGTTCTTGGTGCCCCAGACCTGGCTCATGCCGGCGATATTGCTGTCGGCGACCGCCTGCATGAAGTTCCGGACGGCGGCGTCGGGCGCGGCGGCCTTGCTGGGGGCCGGGGCGGGCCCGCTCGCCGACTGGCCACCCGAGCAGGCGAGCGCAAGGAGCACGAGCACCGGGGCGAAGCGCGGCGACATACAGGCCTCCAGCGGGTGGCGGGGAGCAACGATGGCGCAACTTAAACGGGGCTCACAGGGCGGGCAATGATGCCGATGCGTCTGTACGTCAACATCGACCATGTGGCCACGGTGCGGCAGGCGCGGCGCACCGACGAGCCGGATCCGGTGGCCGCGGCGGCCCTGTGCGAGGCCGCGGGCGCCGACGGGATCACCGCGCACCTGCGCGAGGACCGGCGCCACATCCAGGATGCCGACGTCATCCGGCTCGCGGGCGAGGTGCGCACGGTGCTCAACCTGGAGCTGGCCACGAGCGAGGAGATCGTGCAGCTGGCCGAGCGGCTCCGGCCGTTCCAGGCCACGCTGGTGCCGGAGCGGCGCGAGGAGGTGACCACGGAGGGCGGGCTGGACCTGGGGCACAATGTCCCCCGCCTCTCCGAGGTGATCCGCCGCCTGACGGGAGCCGGGATCCGCGTCTCGCTCTTCATCGACCCCACGCCGGAGAGCGTGGCGCGCGCGCGCGACCTCGGCGTGCCCGCCATCGAGCTGCACACCGGCCGCTACGCCCATGCGTGGCCGCACGCCGACGCGGCCCTCGTCGAGCTGGCGGCGGCCTCCGCCCTCGCCCGGCGGCAGGGGCTCGCCGTGCACGCGGGGCACGGGCTGACCTACCGGAACGTCCACCCGGTGGCGCGGATCGCCGAGATCGAGGAGCTGAACATTGGCCACAGCATCGTCAGCCGGGCGGTGATGGACGGCATGGTGGTGGCCGTGCGCGAGATGCGCGAGGCGCTCCGGGCGGCGCGGCGCTAGCCCTCGCCCCGCCGCCCACGGCGCCCCGCGCCAAGTGGCCATCCCCGCGCGCGGCAAGGGGTTTGACCCGGACCCGGCCCGGTCCTACACTACAGGCATCCCCTTTCCGCGATCCGTGATGACCCAGCCGCTCGGCATGGAAGATTTCTTCTCGCTCGAGGCCACGGAGTACCTCGACAAGCTGGCCGGCCTGGTGGCCGGGCCGGTGGCGCCGAGCGCGGATGAGGTCGTCCGGTTCACGCGGGCGCTCCGGGGGAGCGCGCTCATGGCCAACCAGGCGCCGATCGCGCGGGCGGCGAGCGGGCTCGAGCACCTGCTGCGCGGCTATCGCGACGGCCGGCGGCCGTGGGACCAGGAGCTGGGCGCGCTCACCCGCGAGGCGGTGACCACGCTCAAGGACCTGGTCCAGCGGGTGCGGGGCTGGGGGCTCGAGGAAACGGCCCGCGCCGAGCGCCTGGCGGCGCAGCTCGAGAGCGCCGCCGGCGGCGCCCGCGCCATCACCGCCCCCATGCCGGCGCTCAACGAGGTGGGCATCCGCGCCTTCCTGGCGCGGGAGGCCGCGGCCGTCGGGAGCGTCCTCGACCAGGCCTCGCGCACCCTCACCAGCAGCCCCACCAGCGACGTGGCGCAGGTCATCCTGCGCCGCATGCAGCCGCTCCGCGGGCTCGCCGCCCTCAACGACTACCCGCCGCTCCCCGACGTCCTCGACGGCGTGGAACGGACGGTGGGCGAGCTGGCCCGCCTCGAGCTCCGGCCCGAGCGCGCGGTGGCCCGCCTCGAGACGGCGGCGACGGCGCTCGCGCGCGCCGCGCGCGATATCGCCGAGCGCGGCCGGCCGGATGCGGATGCGAGCGAGTTCCGCCACTTCGCCGAGCTGCTGCTCGCGCCGGACGAGGGCGAGGCCCCGATCGTCCCCATCGAGTCCCTCTACTACGCGGGCGAGGATGGCCTGGTGGAGCGCCGCTCGGCGCATCACCGCGCCATGGGCGCCGGGATGGCCGCGGCCACGGTGGTGAGCCGGGGCGAGCACCTGTCGCAGAGCGCCGACGAGCTGGCCCACGCCGGCTCCGCCGCCCAGCGCGACATCCGGCTGCACACGCTGGTCTCCGACCTCCGCACGATGGCGGTGGACCTGCCGGCCGGCCTGGACCGGGCGGTCGAGGCGTTCGCCTCCGCGGCGCGCGCCGCCGTGGGACGCGGGGCCGCCGCCGCCGAGGCGACGACCTTCGTGAAGCTGCTGCTCGAGGGCGCCGACCTGCTCAAGGGCTTCACCGACGAGACCGAGCCGGTGGCGCTCGCGGCCCGCTTCGACCCGGTCATCGCCGCGCTGGACATGCTGGGGGCCCCGGTGCTCGCGCCGCCCGAGCCGGTGGAGACCCGCCCCGCCCCGCAGCCGGAGCCGCTGCCGGAGCGGCTGCCCGCCGACGTAGTGCCCATCGAGTCGCTGGCGCCGAGCGCGCCCGAGGACGACGAGTCGGACGTGGTACCGATCGAGTCGCTCTTCTATGACGAGCCGGAGCTGGCGGAGCCGCTGCCGGTGCCGGTGGTGGCGCCGTCGCTGCCGAGCCCGCGGGTCACCCCGCCGCCCATGCCGGCCATCACCGTGGTGCCGCCGGCCGCCGCCGCGCCCGCGCCGCCGGTTCCCGAGCCGACGCCCGTGGCCGCAGCATGGCCGGCCACGGCGGAGACCGAGGGGTGGGATCTCGCCGCCAGCTTCACGCTCTATGAGGCGCTGGTCGCCGGCGGGCGCGCGGCCGCGGCGCCCGCCGCACCGATGGCCGCGGTCGCGGTGGCGGCGCCGGAGGCGGCCGCCCGGCCCCAGCGGCTGCCCCCGAGGCGCCGGCCGAACCGCCGGTGGTGGACATTGCCACGATCCTCTACCGCGGCCGCACCGCCGTGACCCGCGCGGCGGAGGTGCGCCGCGAGCTGGACCTCATCCTGGGCGGCCAGAAGACGGCGCCGCTCCAGCCCCTCGTGGACGAACTCGCCGACCTCGTCGAACTCGCCTTCACCGACTGATCCTTCCGTGACCGCACCGCAGCCCGCGCGGCGCGCCCCGGTCTGGCAACTCCTGCTCGGGGTGGCCGTCTCGGGCGTGCTGCTCTACTTCTCGCTCAAGGGCATCCACTTCGCGGAGGTCTGGGCGCACGTGAAGACGGCGCGCACCGGCCCCATGGTGGTGGCCACGCTCCTGGCCACGTCCACCTTCGTGCTGCGCATCTTCCGCTGGCAGCTCCTGCTCCGCGGCGACGACGGGCGCCGGCTCCCGGTGGGCCCGCTGTGGCATGCCATCGCCATGGGCTTCATGGCCAACAACGTGCTGCCGCTCCGCATGGGCGAGGTGGTGCGGACCTTCGCGGCCTCGACGCTGACGCGGACGCGGTTCACGGCGGTGCTGGCGTCCATTGCGGTGGAGCGGCTGTTCGACGCGCTCACCGTGGGGACGCTCCTCACCATTGGCCTGCTGACCGCGGACCTGAGCGACACGGCGGTGGCGGGGTTCAACATCGGCGGGATCATCACGCTGGTGGGGATCATCTCCATCGGCGGGCTGCTCACGGGGGCGCTGGTGGTGGCGTTCCCCGCAGCGGCAGAGCGGGTGGTACGGGCGGTCATCAAGGGACCGAAGCTGGCGGACAAGCTGGTGGGGATCATCGAGGGGGTGCGGGCGGGGCTGTCGGTGCTGAGCTCGCCGGCGCGCGTGGTCGGGGTGGTGGGCTGGTCGTTCGCGGTGTGGCTGGCCTCGGCGGCGAGCTTTTACGTGATGTTCTCGGCCTTCGGCATCCCGGTGGACCTCTCGGGCGCGCTGCTGATGCAGGGGCTCATCATGTTCGGGATCGCGCTGCCGTCGACCCCGGGCTACGTGGGCGCGTTCGAGCTGCCGATCATCGCGGTGCTGGCGCTCTACGCGGTGGCCAAGAGCCTCGCGGCGGCCTACGCGCTCACCTATCACGTGGTGACGTTCATCCCCATCACGCTGCTGGGCGCCTACTCGGTGATCCGCACGGGCGTGGGCCTCTCCGCCGCCCGCTCCATGGGGGCGTCACCGCCGGAGGGTGGGAGCCCGGTGGCGTGACCTCCACGCTCCAGGTCCGGGCGCCGGCCAAGCTGAACCTGTTCCTGCGCGTGCTGGCGCGGGAGGCCGACGGCTACCACGGGCTCGAGACCCTCTTCTGCCTGATCAACCTGGCCGACGAACTGCGCGCCACGCGCACCGACGCGCCGGGCGTCACGCTCGACACCGAAGGGGCGGACTGCGGGCCGCCGGAGCAGAACCTGGTGGTGAAGGCGGCCAGACTCGTCCTGGAGTCGCTGGGCCAGCCGTTCGGGGTGCACTTCACGCTCCTCAAGCGGATCCCGCCCAAGGGCGGCCTGGGCGGGGGCTCCAGCGACGCGGCGGCGGCCCTCACGCTGGTCAACGCGCTGGCCGGCGACCGGGTACCGAGGCACGAGCTGCTGCAGCTCGCCTCGCGGCTGGGGAGCGACATCCCCTTCTTCATGAGTGGCGGCCCGCTGGCCCTGGCCTGGGGTCACGGCGAGCGGATGCTGCGCCTGCCACCCCTCCCCGCCGCCCGGCGCTCCTGCTCATCCCACCCTTCGGCATCAGCACGCCGGAGGCCTACCGCCTCGTGGACTCGGCGTGGGCGGGGGCTGGCAAGCGGGGCGCGGTAGCGCTGGACCTGGAGGCGCTGGCGAGCTGGGGCAGCGTCGGGCGGCTGGCGGGGAACGACTTCGAGTTTGCGCTCTTCGGCGGGCAGCCGGACCTCAAGCGGGCCTTCGAGGCGCTGGCGGCCACGCGGCCACTGGTGTGCCGGATGACCGGCTCCGGGTCCACGCTCTTTGCCGTCTACCGGACCTCCCGGGACCGGGATGATGCGCGCCTGACGCTTTCCCCCAGGCTGGGCCAGGCGATCGCGGTCGAAACGCTCGCCTCGCCCCTGCCCCCGCCGGGTCCCTGACGGCCGCCGGGGTGCCGGAGCGCCCCCCCGCCTGTCTACTATTCCGGCCACTGGCCCCTCGTCCAATGGCAGGACAGCGGACTTTGGATCCGCGAATGGTGGTTCGAATCCACCGGGGCCAATTGAAGGAAGGGACGCGGCCGGACCGCGCCCGGGGATTTTCGGCAGGGGCGGCCCCCGGGTCGCCCCTGCGCATTGAGGGGGGTTGGGTTGACCTAAGCCCGCCCCCGCGTTTATGTTGCGCGGCTCGGGCCATGAGCGAACTTCTCTCTCGCAGCCAGATGCTCCTCATGTCGGGGACGGCCAACCGGCCCCTGGCGGAGGAGGTCGCCCATCACCTGGGGCAGCCGCTCTGCCAGGTGACGGTGAAGCGGTTCTCGGATGGGGAGCTGTTCGTCAAGATCGATGAAAACGTCCGCGGGCGGGACGTCTTCGTCATCCAGCCCACCAATCCGCCGGCGGAGCACCTGCTCGAGCTCCTCCTGCTCTGCGACGCGGCGCGGCGCGCGAGCGCGGCACGCATCACGGCGGTGATCCCGTACTTCGGGTACGCGCGGCAGGACCGGAAGGACCAGCCCCGGGTGGCCATCAGCGCCAAGCTCATGGCCAACATGGTGCCGGCGGCGGGCGCGGACCGGGTGCTGGGGATGGACTTCCACAGCCACCAGATGCAGGGGTTCTTCGACCTGCCGGTGGACCACCTGTATGCGGCGCCGGTGTTCGTGAACCACTTCCGGCAGAAGTCGCTCCGGGACCTGGTGGTGGTGGCGTCGGACGTGGGCGGGGCCAAGATGGCGCGCGGGTTCGCCAAGCGGCTGAACGCGTCGCTGGCCATCATCGACAAGCGCCGGCCGTCGGCCAACGTGGCGGAAGTGGTGAACGTGGTCGGTGAGGTCAAGGGGAAGGACGTCATCATCCCCGACGACATGATCGACACGGGCGGGACCATGTCGGAGGCCATCCACGCGCTCAAGCGCCTGGGCGCCGAGGACATCTACTGCTGCGCGACGCATGCCCTGCTCTCGGGGCCCGCGGTCGAGCGGCTGATGAACAGCCCGGTGACGGAGGTGGTGGTGACCAACACCATCAACATCCCGCCGGAACGCCGGTTCGAGAAGCTCAAGATCCTCTCGATCGCCCCGCTCCTCGCGAAGGCGATCGGTTACACCCACAGCGACCAGTCGGTCAGCTCGCTGTTCGACTGAAGCAGAAGGACAGGACCATGGCACAGGTTACCCTCGAGGCGCAGCGCCGCACCACCACCGGCAAGGGCGTCGCCCGCACCCTCCGCCGCACCGGGCAGGTCCCCGCGGTCATCTACGGGCACCACCGCGCCCCCGAGACGCTCACCCTGGACGCCAAGGCCCTCAGCCGCCTGCTGGCCGGCATCAGCGCGGGCAGCACCATCCTCGACGTGGCCGTCGATGGTGGCGCCCCGGTCAAGGCGCTGATCCGTGAGCTGCAGCGGAACCCGCTCAAGCAGACCGACATCCTGCACGTGGACCTCTACGAGGTGAGCGCCACCGAGAAGGTGACCCTCGAGGTCAACATCAAGCTCACCGGCACCTCCGACGGCGTCCGCAACTTCGGCGGCGTCCTCGACCAGGTGATGCACAAGCTGCAGATCCGCGTGCTGCCGGCCGACATCCCGGCGGTCATCGAGGTGGACGTCACCCCGCTGGCCATCGGCAAGTCGTTCTACGTCCGGGACCTCAAGCTGCCCAACGTCGAGATCATGAACGACGTGAACCAGCCGATCTGCTCGGTCGTCGCGCCGCGCGCCGAGGAGACGGCCACGCCGGGCGCCGACGCCGCCGCCTCCAGCGAGCCGGAGCTCATCCGGAAGCCGAAGGCCGAGGACGAGGCCGCCGCGAAGGAGTAAGGGCTGCACGCCATCGTCGGCCTGGGGAATCCGGGCCCGGAGTACGAGACAACCCGGCACAATGCCGGGTTTCTCTTGTCGGACCACCTCGCGCGCCGCTGGCAGCTGCCGCCCTTCCGGCGGGTGCCGGCGGCGCGCGAGTGTCAGGGGGTGGTGGATGGGCGCGCGGTGGCGCTGGTAAAGCCGCTCACCTACATGAACCGGAGCGGGATGGCGCTGGCGCCGTACCTGGCGCAGCCGGAGTTCGACCCGGCGGCGCACCTGCTCATCCTGGTGGACGACTTCGCGCTGGCAACCGGCCGGTTCCGGCTGCGGGGCGCAGGCTCGCCGGGCGGGCACAACGGGCTCAAGAGCATCGAGGCCACGCTGGGCCGGTCGGACTACGCGCGGCTCCGGATCGGGATCGGCCCCCTGCCCCCCGGCACCCGGAACACCGCCGACTTCGTGCTCGGCGCCTTCGAGCCGCCGGAGCGGGAGGCGCTCGATGCCCTGCTCGACCCGATGGCCGAGGCGGTGGAGTGCTGGCTGGCCGAGGGCATCGAGGTGGCCATGAATCGCTACAACGCCCGGTGAGCCGGGCCACGCATCGTTGATCGTGCGGACGGACCTTCAGGGGTAACATGCTGCGACTCGGAATCGTGGGACTCCCCAACGTGGGCAAGTCCACCCTCTTCAACGCGCTCACCTCGGCGGGCGCGCTGGTGGCCAACTATCCCTTTGCCACCATCGAGCCCAACACCGGCGTGGTGACGGTGCCGGACAAGCGGCTGGAGGAGCTGGCCAGGATCGTGAACCCCGAGCGCACGCTGCCCGCGGCGGTGGAGTTCGTGGACATCGCGGGGCTGGTGAAGGGGGCCAGCCAGGGCGAGGGGCTCGGCAACCAGTTCCTGGCCAACATCCGCGAGGTGGACGCGATCGTCCACGTGATCCGCTGCTTCGATGACGACGACGTGCAGCACGTGATGGGCTCCGTGGACCCGGTGCGGGACCGCGAGGTGATCAACATCGAGCTGCAGCTCGCCGACCTGGCGCAGGTGGAGAAGCGGCTCGACAAGACCGTCCGCACCGCCAAGTCGGGCGACGCCCAGGCCAAGATCGAGGCGAAGCTCCTCACGGCCCTCAAGGACGCGCTGGCCGACGGCAGGCCGGCCCGCGTCGTGGTGCCCACCGACGAGGAGAAGGCGGCGTACCGGGCCTTCAACCTGCTCACCGCCAAGCCCGTCCTCTATGCGGCCAACGTGCTGGAGAGCGAGCTGGCCGGGGGCAACCGCCACGTGGCGGCGCTCACCGCCGCGGTGGACGCCGACGGGGGCGAGCACGAGGTGGTGATCTTCTCGGGCAAGGTGGAGGCGGAGCTCGCCGAGCTGCCCCCCGAGGACCGCGGGGAGTTCCTGGCCTCGCTCGGCGCCACCGAGAGCGGGCTGGACCGGCTGGCGCACGCGGCCTATCACCTGCTGGGCCTGCAGAGCTACTTCACCGCCGGCGAGAAGGAGGTCCGTGCCTGGACCATCCACCGCGGCGACAAGGCGCCCGCAGGCGGCGGGCGTGATCCACTCGGACTTCGAGAAGGGCTTCATCCGCGCCGAGACGGTGGCGTACGCCGACTTCATCCGGCTCGGCGGCTGGAAGGGCGCGCGCGAACAGGGCGTGGCCCGGGCCGAGGGCAAGGAGTACGTGGTGCAAGATGGGGACGTGATGCTGTTCCGCTTCAACAACTAGCCTCGCCCGGAGACGCCGCCGTGCAGTTGCGCTGGCTTCTCGTTCCGGCCGCCCTGCTCGGCGGCGTTGTCGTGCCCGCCGGCGCCCAGCGCCCCGCAGCGGCCGCGGGGCGCCTGGACCTCGTGGTGGCGGCCCCGCTCGACTCGGCCCGGCGCCTGGTGCGCCGCGCGCTGCGCGCCGCCGAGCTCAAGGCGGACACCGTCGGCGAATACCTGCTGGTGTACCGCGAGCCGTGCGATCCCGGCTTTGGCCGGGCCACGCTCCGCACCCTCCGCGCCGTGCTGCTGCCCCGTACGCCGGACACGACGGTCGTGGCGTTCTTTCCGCTCAAGGAGCGGTTCACCCCCACGAACCGGTGTCGCGGCGAGACGCCGGAGCGGACCTGGATCGACGCCGGGGACGACGGCGCGGAGGGGAAGCTGTGGCGCCGCCTCACCGGCGCGGTGCGCACCCTCGAGACGGGCGGCGCGGTGCGCGCGCCTGCCCCCGCCCCGGTCCCCGAGCCCAACCCGGCGATCTCTCTCGCCCGGACGCCATACGTCCGCTACCTGCGCGCCCGGCCGGACGTCATCCGGGCGCGGCTGGTAGCGGCCCTGCATGCGCGGCGGCTCCCCCCCTCGCGGGTGGACCGCTACCAGCTCCAGACGTGGATCTGCCGGGACCGGGAGCAGGAGGCGGTGCACGTGGTGCTGCTGCCGGTGGACAGCGCGGTGACGAAGGTGCTGGTGGCGGGGGAGCGGGTGAAGATCAGCGACGGCTTCCTCAACTTCTCCGGCGACTGCGACGGCGGGGCCTGGCGCCGCACCTTCGTGCAGGAGGGCGACGACCAGCGCACCCTGCTCCGCGACATGCGGATGCTGGCCACCGTGCTCGAGGAGTTCCCCGCCGCCGAGGGCGACCCGCTCCCCTCGACGCCGGGGCGGCGCGACCGGTCGCGCGAACAGCAGCTGGGCCGGGACGCGGCCATCGACCGGGCGTACGTGGAGCTGCCGGTGGCCCTCCCGGCCGCGCGGGACCGGGTTGCGGCGCTCTTCGCCGACCAGCGCCTCCTCCCGATCCTGAGCGGCGCCGACCGGGTGCAGTGGTACTGGTGCGGGGCGGACGAGGAGGCGCTCCAGCACCGCGACGCGGAGACCCTGCTCCGGGCGCAGCTGACGCCGCTCGACAGCGCGCGCACCGGGGTGACCTTCCGGGTGTTCCAGACCGACCTCGACCGCCTCAACCTGGCGCTCGAGGAGAAGAACGACTGCCCGAGCATCACCAACCCGGGCGAGACCGCCCGGAACCGGGTGACGAGCCGCGTCGAGCCGGTGCTCTGGGCGCGGGTGGCGGCGATGGCGGAGGCGCTGGCGAGTGCCGTGCCGGGGGCGGGCGCGCCGGTGCTGGACCAGACGACGCGCTAGCCGGCGCGCTACTCTCCCCGGGCCGGCGCCAGCCGGTTGGTGAGGTCGAGGGTTGAGGCGTGGAGGTTCATGCCGGCGCCCACGCGGAACCCGACGTGGCCGTTGGTGGCCACTCCTTCCAGGGGGACCACCAGGGCATCGAGCCGGTTGACCCGGAGGACCGCCTCCTTGGGGCTCACCACGAGCCGGACCAGGTTCCCCACCACGTTGTCCTTGGCCCCGGGCGCCACGGCGTCGGCTCGCCGCCACTCGGCGAGCACCCGGCGGGCCTCGCCCCGCTGCTCCCACGCCGCGACGCTGCCATCACCACGGAGCACGAACGCCACGTAGCGGGGCGCACCGCCCTCGAGTTCCTGGCCGCCGATGAAGAGACCGTACTCGGCGCCGCGGGAGTTGGGGAAGTGGAAGATCTGCGCCTCGAGGGTGAACTGGCGCTCGCCGAAGAAGCGCGGGTCGTAGAAGATCGCGCCGGGGCCGGTGGTCATGTGGAAGCCGGGCGGCATGCGGGCAAAGCCGACGGTCGAGTCGGTGATCTTGTCGGTGGCACTCGAGACCACGGCGGCGCCGTCGAGCACCCAGCGCCAGCCAGGCGGCACGGGCAACTGGGCGGCCGCCGGGAGGGCCGTGGCGAGGACAAGAAGAGCGGCGGCGACGACGGCGCGAAAGCGGAAGGGAGTCATGGGACCTCAGGCCGCCGGCGCGGGACGCGTGCCGAACTTCTGGGTGGCGTAGCCCACGATGACGCCCACGATCGAGCCCGGGATCATGATCTCCCAGAAGTACTGCTTCCCGGTGTTGGGGTCGGTGCTGAGGGCGATCGGAAGCGCCAGCAGCGCTGCGACACCGAGGCCGATCAGGATGCCGAGTGGGAGGTTATCGAGCTTGCGCGCGATGAACCCGATGATGAGGCCGCCCACCAGGCCCTTGCCCATGGACCCGATGACGATGCCGACGATGCCGGGCGCCACTTCAGGGGCCGAGATCAGGGCCGACAGCCCATCCACGGCGCCGAGCGCGCCGCCGAGCAGGAGGCCGAGGACTGGCTTGTTCATGTCGATGACTCCAGGGAAGACAAGTTGAGTGTGGGAGGTTCGGGGGACACTCCCTATTACCCGTCCGGCCGTGGGCCTTTAAAGGCCGCGCAAGGCCAGGAACAGCAACCGCATCACGAGGTACGCCACGACCAGCAGGATCGGGGTCTGGTAGCGTCCATAGAGCCGCGCCAGGCGCTCCGAGACCGGCTCCCGGTAGGCCGCCACCGGCAGGCCGTCAAGGAAGGCGGCGACGTCGGCGGCGAAGGCCTCAACGGTCGGGTACCGGGCGGCCGGATCGCCCGCCTTGGCCCGGGCGACGATGGCGCGGAGTGCCGGCGGCGCGTCGGGCCCTGCCAGGGTGCGGAGGACCTCACCTAGCGCGAAGATATCGGCCCGAGTGTCCACCTGCGACCCGTCGCCGCGGCCCTGCTCCGGGGCCATGAAGCCCGGGGTGCCAAGGGCGGCGCCGGGAGCGGTGTCGTCCGGCTGGGCGGGATTCGCCGGCGGGGTGCCGGGTACAGCCGGGCCCTCGCCTGGTTCACGGAGGATCCGGGCAATGCCCCAGTCGAGCACCAGCACCTCGCCAAACGGCCCGATCATGACATTGGCCGGCTTGAGGTCGCGATGGACGATGCCCTGGGCGTGGGCGGAGGCCACCGCGTCGCAGACGCGAAGCAGCAGCCGGAGCGTGGCCGCACGCCCCTGGCCCGCCGCCACCTCATCGAGCCGGCCCCCCCGCACCAGTTTCATCACATAGAACGCGCGACCGTCGGCGAGGACGCCGGCATCGTGGACCGGCACGATGCCGGGGTGCTCGAGGCGGGCCAGGATCTCCGCCTCACGGCGCAGGCGGTGCGTGAAGGCCTCCGGGTCGACGTCGGGCCGCACCACCTTGAGGGCCACCTCGCGCCCCAGCAGGCGGTCGAAGGCACGGTACACCACGCCCATGCCCCCCTCGCCCACCCGCTCGCGGATCTGGTAGCGGTCGCCGGGCACCTCCGGCACCCGCAGCACCTCACGGAGGTGGGCGGCGACGGCGTGGGACCGGGCACTCACGGGGCGTCGGTCCCGAGGAGTTCGCGGGCCTCGGCCCGGAACTCCTCCTCGCTGGCGCAGCCTGCGCGCAGGGTGTCGAGCAGGGCGCGGCGGAACTCGCGCCGGGCCCAGGCCAGGAAGTTGGTCACCTGCGTGGCCGGCAGGGCGAACTCGCGGGCGAGCTCGGCGTAGGTCGGCCGCTCCGCCCCGGAGGCGGGCCCCAGGTCGTACCGCTCGAAGAGCGCGAGGTGCACGGCGTGGCGGCCATCGGCGGCGCGGTGGCGGAACTCCTCGAGCGCCGTGGCAAAGAGCGCCGCCACCCACTCCGCCCGGAAGCGGGCTTCCAGCACGGCCTCGCCGTCCACGGCGCCGCCGGCCAGGTCCCGCTCCGCGCCCGCAAAATCGAGCGACAGGTGGGTGGCCCCGCCCCCCCGCTTGAGCCGTTGCCCCGCCCGCCGGGCGTTGGCGACCTGATGATCGAGGCACCCCCGAAGGAAGGTGCGGAACCGGCCGCGGGCGGGGTCGAAGGTGCGCAGCGTATCGTCGGCGCACAGCCCGGCCAGGAACTCCTGGGTGAGGTCCTCGGCATCGGGTGGGGCGAGGCGCCACTTGAGCCGCAGGTGGGTATAGACCGGCCGCCAGTAGAGGCGGGCCAGCACCTCGTGCCCACGCGCCCGCTCGCCCGCGTCGGCCGCGGCCAGGCGCTGGAGCAAGGTCTGCCCGGTCAGGGGGAAGCCGACGGGGCTGGTGACGTAGGGCGGCGCGTCCGGCTGCATGTCCGTAAGGTGGAGGGAGCGACCGCGACTGTCCAATCCTGGCGCCGGCGCCCCTGTCGGTCCGCGACGGGGCGGGTATACTATGCGGTCATTCTCATCGCGTCCCTCGCCTGCATTCTGCCACCGGCGCCTTCCACCACCCCGAGACCCCTCACGCATGCCCTCCGCCGCCAGCGGCTCCCTCGCCCGTTTCACGCCCGACTCCGCCATTGCCCGCTCCGCCGAGATCGAGGCGGAGAGCGCCAAGTTCCGCGCGGTGCTCACGGAGATCGGGCGGGTGATCGTGGGGCAGCCGGTGCTGCTCGAGCGGCTGCTGATCGGGCTGCTGGCGGACGGGCACATCCTGCTCGAGGGGCTGCCGGGGCTGGCCAAGACGCTCGCGGTGCGGACGCTCGCCGCCACCATCGACTGCGACTGCCGCCGGGTGCAGTTCACCCCCGACCTGCTGCCGGCCGACCTCGTGGGGACGCTGATCTACAACCAGCGGGCCGGCGACTTCACGGTGCAGAAGGGCCCCATCTTCACCAACATCCTGCTGGCCGACGAGGTGAACCGGGCACCCGCCAAGGTGCAGAGCGCCCTGCTCGAGTGCATGCAGGAGCGGCAGGTGACGATCGGCGGCGAGACCCACCGGCTGGCCGAGCTCTTCCTGGTGCTGGCGACGCAGAACCCGCTGGAGCACGAGGGGACCTACCCGCTCCCCGAGGCGCAGGTGGACCGGTTCCTGTTCAAGCTGGTGGTGAACTACCCCACGCGCGCCGAGGAGCGGGAGATCATCGACCGGATGACCGACACGCGCGAGCCCACCCCCAGGGTGGTGATCCACCCCGACAGCGTGCTCACGTCGCGGGAGATCGTGCGGGGGCTCTACGTGGACGGGAAGATCAAGGACTACGTGCTGGACCTCGTGGCCGTGACCCGCGACCCCGCCACGCGCGGCCTCGGCGACCTCAATCAGCTGATCCAGTTCGGCGCCTCGCCCCGGGCCGGCATAAACCTGGTGAAGGCCGCCAAGGCGCACGCCTTCCTGCAGGGCCGCGCCTATGTGCTCCCCGAGGACGTGCAGGCCATGGCGCACGACACGCTGCGCCACCGCCTCATCCCCACCTACCAGGCGGAGGCCGACGGCGTCACGTCGGACCAGATGCTCGACCGCATCCTCGCCGCGGTGCCGGTGCCGTGAGGCCGGCCGGCAGGTAGCGCATGGCCGTCCCGCCGCTCTCCCCCGAACTGCTCACGCAGGTCCGCCACCTGGAGCTCACCACCCGGGAGCTGGTGCGCGACCTCGTGGCCGGCGACTTCGCCAGCGTGTTCCGCGGGCGGGGCGTGGAGTTCACCGAGGTGCGCGAGTACCTGCCCGGCGACGACGTGCGCACCATCGACTGGAACGTCACCGCCCGGCTCGGCACGCCCTACATCAAGCGCTTCATCGAGGAGCGGCAGCTGACGCTCTTCCTGCTGGTGGACGTGAGCGCCTCGGGCGCGTTCGGCTCGGTGGAGCGGACGCGGCGCGAGGTGCTGGGGGAGATCGCCGCGGTACTGGCGCTGGCCGCGGCGCGCCAGCGGGACCGGATCGGCGCCGCCTTCTACAGCGACCAGGTGGAGTGGTTCTCGCCGCCCAGGAGCGGGCGGGGCCAGGCCATGCAGGTGGTGACGCAGGCGCTCGGCCTCGCGGCCGAGGGGCGCGGCACGGACCTGATGCGGGCGCTCGACGTGCTGGAGCCCATCCTGCGGCACCGCGCGCTGGTCGTGGTGCTCTCCGACTTCCAGGACCCCGGGCAGTGGCGCGGCCTCGACCGGCTGGCGGCGCGCCATGACGTGGTGGCGCTCCAGGTGACCGACCCGCGCGAGCGCGAGCTCCCGCGCGTGGGCCTCGCCACGCTCTGGGACCCCGAGAGCGACGACTGGGTGGTGGTGGATACCGACGACCCGATGATCCGGGAACGCTACCGGGAGGCCCGGGCCGACCTGGAGCAGGCGTTTGCGACGCGCTGCCTCGAGCGGCGGATCGACCTCCTCAAGCTCGACACCGACCGGCCTTACGCGCACGCGCTGGCCGCCTTCTTCGGCCGGCGGGAGCTGCGGCGCGCATGAGGAGCGGCCTCCTCCCCGCCCTGCTGCTGGCGGTGCTCGCCCCGGCGGCGCTGTCCGCCCAGGGCTTCGAGCTCACGCCCGACGTCCCCAGGGCGCTGGTGGGAGACGAAGTGAAGCTGACGGTGAAGGTGACGCTGCTCCCCGGGCAGGAGCTGCTGGACCTCGTCCCCAGGAACCTGATCCCGCCGCCGGCCGGCACGCGGGTGATCCGCGTGGACACGCTGCGCTCCACGGCGCCGCTCGAGTACAGCGGCAAGATCACCATCGCCTGGTTCCGGGTGGGGCCGCAGCCAGTGCCCACCTTCACCCTGCTCTACCGCCCCGAGCCGAACGCGTTCCCCGACACCCTGGTGCACGCGCCGGTGCCGATGGAGATCGCCTCGCTGCTGCCGGCCGGCAACCCGTCGCTCAAGGACATCCGGCCGCTGCTCTGGATCAGCGGGCCGGTGTGGCTGCAGATGGCGTTCCTGGCGAGCCTGGTGGGGGGCGGCTTTCTCTGGCTCTGGTGGCGGACCCGACCGAAGGGCGGCACGGATGCCTTCGCGCCGGTGCCCGCAGAGCTCGACCCGGGCCCGTTCGTGCGCGCGCTGCGCGCCCTCGAGGCGGTGGAGGCGCGCGCCGCCGCGAGCGGCGCCGGCGTGGATCCGCTCTACGCCGAGGTGGCGGCGGTGCTCCGCAGCTGCCTCCTCGAGATCGGGGCGCTCCCCTTTCCCGGCCTCACCACGCCCGAGGCGCCGGTCCGCCTGCCCGAGCCGCTGAAGGCCGGCGGCGGGGCCGAGCGGCTGCTCCGGGTGCTCGGGGACAGCGACCTGGTGAAGTTCGCGGCGGTGCACCCCGACCTGCCCGCGGCCCGGCATCACGTGGAAGGCGCACGCGCGCTGCTCGAGGCGTGGCGCGCGGTGGCCGAGCGGAAGCCGCCGGCCGAGGAGGCCGCATGAGGCTGGCGGCCCCTACTTCCTCCTCCTGCTGCTGGCCCCGCTGTGGGTGCTGCTGCAGCGTTGGCGCCGGCGCACCCAGCCGCCGGCGGAGCGGCTGGCCTTCCCCGGCGTCCGGCTGGTGCGGCAGGCCGGCTCCACGCTCCGCGCGCGCTGGCACGCCCTTCCCGCCACGCTCGGACTCCTGGGCCTGACGCTGCTGGTGCTGGGCCTGGCGCGTCCGCAGGTGCCGGGCAACGCCGACCCGACCCGCATCCGCTCCCGCAACATCATGCTGATCCTCGACATCTCGAGCAGCATGAAGGCCACCGACTTCAAGCCCGACAACCGGCTCGGCGTGGCCAAGACGGTGCTCCGCGACTTCATCAAGCACCGCCAGGGCGACCTCATGGGCCTGGTGGTGTTCTCGAGCCGGGCCTTCATCCAGGCGCCGCTCACCACCGACGTGGACGTGCTGGACCGCCTGATCGACCAGGTGGACATCGGCATGCTCCCCGACGGCACCGCCATCGGCACCGCCATGGCGCTCGGCCTGTCGCAGCTCAAGAACCTGCCTGACAAGGCGTCGGTGGTCATCCTCATCACCGACGGGGCCAACAACACCGGCGAGCCCACCCCCCGCCAGGCCGCGGAGGCGGCGAAGGCGCTCGGCATCCGGATCCATACCATCGGCGTCTCGTCGCCCGACACCACGGCCATTGCGCTGAACGGCGTGTGGAGCCTGCGGAGCCTCTCCGGCCGGCTGTCCACCAAGGACGAGGCCGCGCTCAAGGACATCGCCGCGCGCACCGGCGGGCAGTACTACAAGGCCACTGACCCCGAGGTGCTCCGGGCGGTGATGAACGAGATCGACCCGATGGAGCGGATCGAGGTGAAGGTGAGCGAGACCCGGCGCTACCACGAGCTCTTCCCGTGGTTCGTGAGCCTGGGCCTCGCCCTGCTGCTCGGCGAGCTCCTGCTCAGGGCCACCTGGCTCCGGACGCTGCCATGAGCCTCCCCTTCGCGCAGCCCGGCGCGCTCATCCTGCTGCTGGTACTGCCGGCACTCTGGGTCATCGCGCGCGCGGCGCGGGCCGAGCGCCGGACGGCGCTGTCGGCGTGGGCGGCGCCCGGGGTGCTGGCGCGAACCTCGGCGCTGCCGGAAGAGGGCGGCCCCCGCTGGCGCACGCTCCTCCGCTGGGCCGGGCTCGCGTGCGTGGTGGTGGCGCTGGCGCGCCCGCAGATCGGGCGGTCCCCGGCCCAGGTGGCCAAGACGGGACGCGACCTCATCGTGGCGCTCGACCTGTCGCGCTCCATGAAGACGGAGGACGTGGGCCAGGACCGCCTGTCCCTGGCCAAGCGGCTGGGGTGGCAACTGGCCGCCGCGCGGGCCGGGGACCGGGTGGGCCTCGTGATCTTCGGCGGCGGCGGCTTCCTCCAGCTTCCCCCCACCACCGACCTCGGCACCTTCCAGCTGTTCCTCGACGCCGCGAGCTACGACGACATCGCCGATCCCGCCACCGACGTGGCCGCGGGCCTGCGGGTGGCGGAACGCGTGCTGCGGCGGGAGGGGGCCGGCATCGGGTCGCGCGCGGTGCTCCTGCTCTCCGACGGCGAACGGTCCGAGGGCCCCCTCGACCCGGTCCTGGACCTGTACCGGCACGCACGCCTGCCGGTCTTCGTGGTGGGCGTCGGCACCCGCGCGGGGGGTCAGGTCCCGGCCGACACGGCGGACCACGAGGGCGAATGGCACCTGGACGGCATCGGCCGGCCGGTGGTCTCCCGGCTGGCCGAGGAAGATCTCCAGCGGATCGCCGAGGCCGGCGGCGGCGCCTATGCCCGCTGGGACGACAAGACCGCCCTCGACCGCCTGGCCAGGGACCTCTCGACACTCCAGCCCCGCACCCTCACCGGCCAGCCGGCGGACGAGCCCACCGAGTGGTACCAGTTCCCGCTGGCCCTGGGCCTTGTGCTCCTGCTCGCCGACCTGATCCTCGCCAATCGTCCCCGCGGGCGTCCGGCGGCGCGACCCACGCTCCGGCCGCAGGGAAGGACCGCCGCGGCACGCTCGCCTGCCGGCGCGGCGCACGGCGGCGCCCCGTGGCGCCCGGCGCTGGGCGGCCCGCAGGCGGCCGCCCGGGTCGGCGTGGCGACGACGTTCCTGCTCACCCTCCTCTCCTGCACCCCCACCAACGACGCGGTGCGCGGGCGGCAGCTGTACGAGCAGGGCAAGTACCTCGAGGCCTACGAGGCCTACCAGCGCCTCCTGTCCCAGCAGGGTGGCCCTGCGGTGCGGTTCAACGCCGGCAACAGCCTCTACCGCCTGAAGCAGTACAACGACGCCGCCAGCACCTGGCGCGAGGCGATGAGCGGCGACGACCGCCTCCGGCAGCAGGCCTTCTTCAACATGGGCAACGCGTACGTCCGCGCCGCCGAGGACGCCAACGCGCTCAGCGACTACCTCGGCAAGGCCATCGCCGCGTACGAGGAGGCGCTGCGCCTCGACCCCACCGACCGGGACGCCAAGTGGAACCTCGAGATCGCGCTCCAGAAGCGGGGCGACGTGCCGCAGCAGGGCTCACGTGGCCGTGGGGGCCGGGCCGACTACGGCCGCGGCAACCGCGAGGAGGGCTACGAGGAGAACCGGGAGGCCGCCGTGGGCGCCATGGCCGGCGGTGGCCAGGGCGGCGACGAGGGCGAGTCGGTGGAGGAGCTGAACGAGGAGCAGGCCCGCTCGCTGCTCGACGCGGTGGAGCGCCAGCAGCTCAACAGCCACGAAGGCAAGCGGCCGAAGACGGGGCCGGGGGCCAACCGGGACTGGTGAGCCACCGGGCGCGGGTCTCCTGCCTCTGCCTGCTGCTCGCCTGCAGCGGCCCGCGGCCCGACGCCCCCGGCGACGGCGCCCTCACCGCCACCTCGACCTTCCAGGCCCTGCTCGACTCGGCCGGGCAGCACCGCCACCGGGTCACCAACGTGCGGTACCTGGCCGTGCGGCACTCCACCCGGGACGGCGTGGAGCGGGTCCTGCTCCGGGAGACCTACGTCCAGCGCTGCTGCACCGAGGGCGAGCGCGAGGTGGAAAGCACCGTGCTGCTCGAGGGCCTCGGCGATGTGGCGCAGCCCGCGGCCACGCCCGCCTGGCGCCAGACCTTCCCGGCCGACGCCGGCGAGATCTGGGGCGACCTTCTACCGGGCCATTCAGCACGGCTGCTGTGACCAGGCCGACGCCCTGAGCTACGTGCACCTCGGGACCGGTGCCCTCGCCTTCGTGGTGAGCGCCGCGGACCGTCCCCCGGCGCAGGCCCTCGCCACGCTCCGGGTCCCCAATTCCGCCCTGGTCCGGTATGCGGGCTCCTCGACCGGGTCACCCCCGTGGAGTGCCTGGAGGCCCTGACGGACTCGACGGTCGCGGGGGTGCTCCAGTACGGGTCGGGAGGGCCCTGGGCGCCGGTTCGTGCTGCGGAAGGAGGGCGGCCGGGGGCTCGACTACCGGCTGGACCGGGTGAGCTTCCGGATTCCGGGCCGCGAAACCGCGGCCGACGGGAGCGCGGACCTCTGGTCGGCCGACGGGCAGGGCGACCCGGCGGCCCTGTCGGGGTTCTGGATCCTCCTTACGCTGAGCGCGTACGACGATCCGCCGCTGGCCATCGAGGTCCCGGTGACCGCCGACGCCCCCGACCCCGCCCGGGCGAGCCTTCCGGGGGGGTGGGCCCTGACGGCCGGGGGTTCGTGAGCCCGCCCCCTACCGCCAACCCCGCTTCCTGACTAGGTTTGCGCCTCCACAATTCACCCTCCCGGGACCTCTCACCAGGGCCCGGGCGCCTAGACCAGAGGAAGGTGACATGCCCCGTCCGTACGAGGCGGTCTACATCTTCGATAGTGCCCTCGAAGAAGCCGCCATCAACGAGAAGCTCTCCCGCTTCCACGCCCTCGTCCCGCAAAGTTCCGGTGAGCAGCCCAGGCTGAATCACTGGGGCAAGCGCACGCTCGCCTATCCGATCAAGAAGAAGGAGACCGGCTACTACGTGGTCGCCAACTTCCAGGCGGAGCCCGCGCAGCTGCCGGAGTTCGAGCGTGCCATCAAGCTCGACGACGGCGTGCTGCGCCACCTCGTGGTGGTCGACGAGTTCGACTACACGCCGAGCCGCGCCCCGACCGACCGCAAGTTCGAGGAGGACGACGAATGAAGCGCACCCGCAAGGGCGATCCGCTGGCCGAGGCCGGGATCCGCTACATCGATTACAAGGATGAGAAGATGCTGCAGCGGTTCCTGACGGAGCGCGGGAAGATCCTCCCGGCGCGTCTGTCGGGCATCACCGCGCGGCACCAGCGCCAGCTGAGCACCGCGATCAAGCGGGCGCGCTACCTGGCGCTCCTGCCCTACATCAAGCGGGGCACGAGCTGACGCACCCGGCCCCGGCACGGCCGCCGGTGACGCTCCGCGCGGTTCTCCTGCTCGGGGTGTACCTGCTGGTCTTTCCGCTGTTCGTGCTGGGGCCGCTGGCCGGCCTGCTGCTGGCCTCCCGCCCGCAGACGGTGCGGGAGTGGGTGTGGATCGGGTTTGCGCTGGTCTGGGCGGCCCTGTCCCTGCTGACGCCGGAGGGCATCGCCACCCAGACGCTCGAGGCCTGGGCGTTCTTCGTGACGGGCGCGTTCGTCCTCCTGATGCTCACGGGGCGGCGTGGGGTGGTACCGGGCGCGTTCCTCGCCAGCCTCTTTGGCTTCGGCGCGGTGACGGCCTGGAGTTGGTCGCTCGGGACCCGCTGGCGGGACATCCAGCTGGCGGTGGAGCATGGCGGCTGGGAGATGTGCCGCCAGCTGGTGGACAGCGCCAAGGCGGCGGGTGCCGCCCGGGCGGAGAGTGTGCAGGCGCTGGTGGATGCCATGGCGGCGGGCGTCTCGCTCTCGGCGGACCTGTTCCCCGCCCTGCTGGTGCTCACGGCGCTGCCGGGGCTGGCGCTGGCCTGGAGCTGGTATCACCGGCTGGCCAGTCGCCCGGTGGGGAAGCCGGCCGAAGCGTTTGCGGAGTTCCGCTTCAGCGACCAGCTGGTGTGGCTGATCGTGCTGGCCCTGGCGGCCTGGCTGCTGCCGCTGCCGCCGCTGCTGGGCGGGATCACGGACAACCTGGCCGTCCTCGCGGGCGGCCTGTACGCGGCTCGTGGGGCGGCGATCCTGTGGGGATCGCTCGAGACGTTCCCCCTGCTGGTCCTGCTCCTGATCATGGTGGGAACGCTGACAATCCTGCCGGTCGCGATGGGCGGCTGCTTCGCCATCGGGCTGGCCGACACCTGGGTGGATTTCCGGCGGCGCTATGCGTCCGCCGACACGGAGGGGAGAGACCCATGGAAGTGATCCTGCGCGAAGACATCAAGACCCTGGGCAAGGCGGGCGACCTGGTGAAGGTCAAGCCCGGCTACGCCCGCAACTTCCTGCTGCCCAAGGGCCTGGCCTACGAGGCCACCGAGGGGAACAAGAAGCGCATCGTGGCCGAGACCAAGGCCCGCGGTGTCCGCCTCGCGGCCGAGAAGGCCGAGGCCGAGCAGCAGGCGGCGCGGCTGGGCGGGGTGCACCTCACCCTGGCCCGCAAGGCCGGCGAGGGCGACCGGCTCTTCGGCTCCATCACCGCCCAGGACGTGGCCGACGCGCTGGCCGCCAAGGGCCAGGCGGTGGACAAGCGGAAGATCGAGCTGGAGCACCCGATCAAGACCGTCGGGGACCACACCGTCGCGATCCGCCTGCACCACGAGGTGACCGCGGAGATCCGCCTGACGGTCCAGGCCGAGTAAGCGCCCCGGATGACCGTCGCCATCCGGTACGTTGACGGGCCGCGGTTTGCCCGTTCGCTGCTCGCCGCCAGCGACTGGGTGGCGGCGGGTCGCGAGGAGATCAACCGGATCAACGTGTTCCCCGTCCCGGACGGGGACACGGGCACCAACTTCAGCCTGACCCTCCGCTCCGTCGCCGACGCCCTCCGGGCGCTCGGCGACGCGCCGCTTGGCGTCACCGCCAAGACGGCCGCCCGCGGGGCCGTGCTCGGCGCCCGGGGCAACTCGGGCATGATGCTGGCCCACTTCCTCCTCGGGGTCAGCGACTCGCTCGACGGCCTCCCCCAGGCCACCGCCCAGGAGATGGCGCGGGCGGTGCGGGCCGGCGTCGAGCGCCTGTACGCGTCCCTCGACGACCCCCGCGAAGGCACCATCCTCACCGTGGCGCGCGACGCCGCCCACGCCGCCGAGCGCGCCGCGGCCGACTCCCCGACATCTCGGTGTTCATGAGCCGGATGCTGGCCGAGGGCGAGGTCTCCCTGGCCAAGACCCCCCAGCTCATGGCGGCGCTCCGGGAGGCCGGAGTGGTGGATGCCGGCGGCAAGGGCTTCGTCCGGATGCTGGAAGGGGTGGTCCGGTACATCGACGGGGATCCGATCCTGCCCGCGGCCCCGATCGAGACCGGGGAGTTCGCCATCCCCGCCGCCGAGGTGGAGGTGGCCGCCGACAAGGACTTCCAGTACTGCACCGAGGTCATGGTCAAGGGGGAACAGCTCCCGGCCGCCAACGATGTCCGGGCCCAGATGCGTACGTTCGGGGGGTCCATCCAGGTGGTGGTGGCCGGGGACCTCCTCAAGATCCATGTGCATACTGATACACCGGATGCCGTCTTTACGTACGCAGCCCGGTGGGGCGCCATTGAATCCACCAAAGCCGAAGACATGCGGGCCCAGCACCGCCAGCTCTCCCACCACGAGAGCAAGCGGACGGTGGCCATCGTCGCCGACTCCTCGGCGGACCTGCCGGACGCGGTGCTGGACCGGCACGGGATCTCGCTGGTGCCGCTGCAGGTGATGTTCGGGGAGGAGACCTACCGCGACCGGGTGGAGCTCAAGCCGGACGACTTCTACCGGAAGATGCGGACCTCCAAGGTCCACCCCACGACCTCCCAGCCCACCATCGCGGACTTCGTCCGGGTGCTGCGGGATGCGCGGGCCGAGGCGCCGGACGTGGTGGCGGTGCTGCTGTCGAGCCGGCTCTCGGGGACGTACAACGCCGGGCAGACGGCGGCGCGCACGGGCGGGATCGGGGCGGTGCACTTCGTGGACAGCGCCTCGGCCTCCCTCGGGGTGGGGATGCTGGCGCTCCGGGGCGCCGAACTCGCGGAGCTGGGCTGGCGGGGGCCGGAGATCGCCGACGAGCTGCGGCGGATCCGGGGGCAGTCGGGCTGCTTCATCACGGTGGACCGGTTCGACAACCTGCTCCGGTCCGGGCGGGTGACCCGCGGGAAGGCGTGGATCGCGGGGATGCTCGACGTCAAGCCGGTGCTCCAGCTGGACGCGCTCGGGGCCATCGTGCCGGTGGACCGGGTGCGGGGACGGAACAACGTGGTGCCCCGGGTGTTGAGTCTTCTGGAGAAGCGGCTCACCCCCCGGCCGCAGCAGGTGCGCTTCGGGATCGCCCATGCGGAGGCGCCGGAGGCGGCGGAACGGCTCCGGACCGCGCTGGCGGCGGCGTACGCCCCCCGGGACGTGTTCGTCACCACGGTGACGGGGGTGATCGGGACCCACGTGGGGTTCGGGGCCTGGGCGGTATTCTGGCAGGTCGAGGATGGCACGCCCGGGCGGCCGGGGGCCCGATGAGCAGCGCCAAGGCGGGGCTGCCCACGCCGGACCTCACGGCGGCGGTGGCGGCCATCGACGACCTGAAGGGCCGCGACATCCTGGTCCTGGACCTGCGCGGCCTCTGTGATGCGACGGATTTCTTCGTCGTGGCATCGGGCACCTCGGATGCCCACGTGCGGGGCATCGCGAACTCGGTGCTGGAGAAGCTGGACCGCCGCGGGGTGCGGGCGCATCACGTGGAGGGCCTGCCGGGCGGCCGCTGGGTGCTGCTCGATTTCGTGGATTTCGTGGTTCACCTGTTCCATCCGGAGGCGCGGAGCTTCTACCAGCTCGAGCGGCTCTGGAGTGACGCGCCGGAGCTCAGGCCCGGCGCCTGACCGGGTTGGTTCCCATGCTGCGTCGTCTCGGGCTCGGCCTCCTGCTCCTCAGCGCCCTGCCCACCCTGCTTCCCGCCCAGTACTTCGGCCAGAACAAGGTCCAGTACCGGAAGTTCGACTTCCAGATCCTCAAGACCGAGCACTTCGACATCCACTTCTACCCCGAGGCGCGCCAGGCGGCCTTCGACGCGGGGCGGATGGCGGAGCGGTCGTACGCGATCCTGTCGAAGGTCCTCCGGCACGAGTACCGGGAGCGGAAGCCCATCATCCTCTACGCCTCGCACTCGGACTTCCAGCAGACCAACGCGCTGGGCGGCGAGTCGCCGGGCGAGGGGACGGGCGGCGTCACCGACTTCCTCAAGCAGCGGATCATCCTGCCGTTCACGGGCTCCTACCTGGAGCTGGAGCACGTGCTGCAGCACGAGATGGTGCACCAGTTCCAGTACGACATCTGGAGCCGGGGGCGCGCGGGCGCCAACATGCAGGCCATCATCCAGGTGAACCCGCCGCTCTGGTTCGTCGAGGGCATGGCGGAGTACCTGTCCCTGGGCGGCGTGGATCCCAACACCGCCATGTGGCTCCGCGACGCGGCCATCGAGGAAGATCCCGACGGTGGACCAGCTCGAGAACGACCCGTACATCTTCCCCTACCGCTACGGCCAGGCGCTGCTCGCCTTCATCGGCCAGCGCTGGGGGGACGAGGCCATCGGGGCCATCATGCAGGGGACGCTGGCGGGCGGCGGCGGGCTCCGCGGGGCCATGCGCCGGGTCCTGGGCGTGGACTACCCGCAGCTCTCGGCGATGTGGCGGCAGCACATCCAGGAGACCTACCTCCCCGAGGTGGCCACGCGCACGCGGGCGCGGGACATCGCGCGCGAGGTACTGTCGCAGGACCGCTCGGAGGGGACGCTCCACCTGGCGCCGGCCCTCTCGCCCGACGGCAAGCAGGTGGTGTACTTCAGCGAGAAGGACTTCTACTTCATCGACCTCTACCTGGCCGACGCCGAGACGGGGAAGGTGGAGCGGCGGCTGAGCAAGTCGTCGTACTCCAGCAACTACGAGACCTTCCGGTTCATCAACTCGCAGGCCAACTGGTCACCCGACGGCAAGTACCTCGCGTTCGCCGCGAAGCGGGGGCCGCGCGACGACATCATCATCCTCGACGTGAAGCGCAACCGCGAGGTGCGCCGCATCGAGGTGGAGATGAACGGCGTCACCACGCCGTCGTGGAGCCCGGACGGCAAGTCCCTGGTCTTCACCGGCTACGTCGGCGGTCTCTCCGACCTGTTCATCGTGGGCGCCGACGGCAAGGGCCTCCGGCGCCTGACGGGCGATCGCTACGCCGACCTCCACCCGGTCTGGTCGCCCGATGGCAAGACCATCGCGTTCGCGTCGGACCGGGGGCCGGACACCGACTTCGAGCGGCTCGAGATCGGCAACATGCGGATCTGCACCCTCGACCTGGCGACGGGCCGGGTGAGCGTGCTGCCCGGCATGGACGTGGGGAAGAACGTGAGCCCGCAGTGGGGGCCGGACGGGCGGGACATCGCCTTCGTGTCCGACCGCGACGGGGTCAGCAACATCTTCCTCTACAGCCTCAACGACACCCGGATCTACCAGATCACCGACCTGTTCACCGGGGCGCAGGGCATCACGCCGCTCTCGCCGGTGCTCTCGTGGGCGCAGGGGGCGGACCGGCTGGCCTTCGTGTACTACACGCGGGACATGTTCGACGTGTACGCCATCGACCACCCGGGGAGCCTCAAGGCCAAGGCCTGGGAGCCGAAGGCCCAGCCCAGCCGGCGGGACGTGGCCACCCTCGGACCCCGGCTGCGGCCGCAGGCCGGCGCCGGCGACAGCGTGCGCGCCCCCGGCGACACCACCACCGCGCGCGACACCGCCGCGGCCCGGACCCCGCTCGAGTCGAGCGGCTCCCTCTACATCTCGCCCAACGGGATCCGCTCGGCCGACTCGGCCCCGGTCGTGACGGACAGCCTGCTCCGCCCGGTCACGATCACGGCGCTCCTCGACTCCACCAACGTGCCGCTCCCCGACACGGCGGAGTTCGTGGTGAAGGACTACAAGGTGCAGTTCCGGCCGGACTTCGTCTCCCGGCCCACCATCGGCTACACGCGCGACAACTTCGGGCGCGGGTTCTACGGCGGCAGCGCCATCCAGCTGTCGGACATGCTGGGGAACCACAACCTGATCTTCGCGGCGTTCATCAACGGGCGGATCACCGAGGCCATGGTGAACGCCACGTACGTGAACCTGGAGCGCCGGGTGAACTGGGCGGTCAGCGTGGGCCAGGAACCGTACTACTTCCTGGAGCCGAGCTACATCGTGGCCGACTCGCCGCAGGTGGGCGACCGGGTGTTCGTGACCAACCTGCGACGCATCGTGCTGCGCTCGGTGCAGGCGCAGGCGCTCTACCCGGTGAGCCGCTTCGCGCGCTTCGAGGCGGGGATGACGGCCGCCACCATCAGCGACCGGCTGCAGTCCATCTACGAGCCGTACGACCCGGGCAGCGGCCTGCCGACCGACAATCCCACCTCGCGCGAGCGGGGGCTGCCGGGCGCGAGCTACGTGGAGCCGGAGCTGGCCTACGTCTTCGACAACTCGCTGCCGGGCTACGTCGGGCCGTTCTACGGGCGGCGCTACCGGCTGTCGGTGTCGCAGACCATCGGCGGGTGGCGGTTCTTCCAGGGGCTGGCGGACTACCGGCGCTACGACAAGATCGTGGGGCCGCTGGTGTTCGCCACGCGCGGCCTCTACTTCGGGCGCATCGGGCGGGACGCGGAGCGGTTCCGGATCTTCCTCGGCAACCCCGACCTGCTGCGCGGCAACACCTCGGGCAGCTACTACAACCACGAGTGCACCACCCAGGACCCGAACACCACCACGGGCTGCGTGGAACTGGACCGGCTGGTGGGCACCCAGATCGCCGTCGGGAGCGCCGAGATCCGGTTCCCCATCCTCACGCCCCAGTTCAAGTTCGTCCCGGCCGGCTTCCCGCCGATCGAGGGCGCGCTGTTCTACGACGTGGGCCTCGCCTGGAACGAGGGGAACACCCTCAAGTGGAAGCGCGAGGCAGGGCGACGACCCGGTGAACGTGCGCACCCCACTGCAGGTGTTCGGCGCCTCGGCGCGGATGAACCTCTTCGGGTTCGTGGTGCTTCGGCTCGACTATTCGATCCCGCAGGAGCGGCGGGCCATCAAGGGGTACTGGACGCTGAGCCTGGGGCCGGCCTTCTAGCTCGAGGCGCTAGGGCGTTTCGGGGGGTGTCCGGGGCGTCCCGTCAAGCGGGGCGCCCCGGCTCCTTTTCGGGAGGGGGAAACGCTTTTCCCGTCCCGGACCCGGGGCTATTTTCCCCGCGTGCCGACCCGTCCCCTGCCGGCGCTGCTGGCCGCGCTCCTCCTCGCGGCGTGCGGCTCCGTAACCCCGCCCTTCGCCCGCGGCCTGTCCGTCGCCACCACGACGCCCCCGTCGAGCGTGCTGCGCCTGCCGGCGGGCGGGGGCCCGGCCTCGCTGTACCACCCGCCGAAGCTCGATGCCTGGGGCTGGACCACCGATGCCACCCTCCCGCCGCTCAAGCGGGTGATCGGCGCGGACCTGGACCTGGGCCTGGTGTACGTGCTGGGCAGCAAGGCCAACGATGTGGTGGCGCTGGACCTGCTCTCGCGCCGGCCCCGCCCGGCCCTCGCCAGCAATGTGCGCGAGGTCACCATGGGGCCGGACAACGTGGTCTACACGGTGGACGACAGCCTGCGGGTGCAGCAGTTCGTGCGGCGGAATCCGGCCCGGTTTCCGGCCAGGCTCCCGGCGCGCCCCAAGGACCTCTTCGGGGCCCAGGGACAGGCCCTGCTCGCGGTCACGTCTGGCACCATGGGCAGCCTGACCCGCCTGACCACCGACGGCGAGCCGAGCTCGGCCCCGGTCCCCATGGGCGATGCGGCCGCCACCTTCTGGGGCGACCTCGTGGCCATCGCGGCCGACAGCGTGGTGCTGATCCTGGACCCCGAGGATGCGGCGAAGGCCGCCACCATCCGGGTGTCCGGCCACGCGCGCGGGGTGGTGTTCTCGCCCTCTGGCCACCGCTTCTACGTGGCCCGGCGTGAGGGAGGCGTGCTGGTGTACAGTCGCTTCAGCCGGGCCGAGGTGGACGAGATCGACCTCCCGGGCCCGGCCGGCGCGCTCCGCGCCGATCCCTACGGCCGCTGGCTCATGGTGCGCCCCCCCGCGGCAGACTCGCTCTGGCTGGTGGACCTGGCCACCAACAAGTACATGGGCGGCATCGCGGCCGACTGGGCCAGCGACCTCCCGACGATCACCAACCAGCAGGTGCTGCTCGCCAAGGTGGGCCGCGACATGGTGGCCTACGACCTCACGGCCGAGGGCTGGCCGGAGCGCGGCCGGGTGGCCGGCGGCGCGGCCGACTTCTGGCTCCCGCTGGCGTGGACCCCCGAGACCGGCACCGCGAGCTCCATCGTGGAGACGCCCACCGCGGCCCAGCCCGCGGACACGGCCGACGGCGACGGCGACCGCGCCGCGCGCGTCTACCTGCAGGTCTCGAGTTCGCAGAACAAGTCGTGGGCCGAGGAGCTGTCGCGCCAGCTGGCGCAGCAGGGCCTGCCCGCCTCGGTGCTCGAGCCGCGCGGCCCCGAGGAGGGCTTCCGCGTGGTGCTCGGCCCCTACCCCTCCCGTGAAGCTGCCGAATCGACGGGCCGCAGGCTCGGCCGTCCGTTCTTCGTCTACCAACCCGATCGCTGAGACAGGACCCCGATGAAGCTCTCGAAGCTCGAGCTCTCCGGCTTCAAGTCGTTTGCCGACACCGTCCACCTCTCGTTCCAGGATGGCGTCACCGCCATCGTGGGGCCCAACGGCTGCGGCAAGTCCAATGTCTCCGACGCCGTCCGCTGGGTGCTGGGTGAGCAGAGCGCCCGGATCCTGCGCGGCGGCAAGATGGAGGACGTGATCTTCCAGGGCAGCACGGCGCGCCGGCCGGTGAACGTCACCGAGGTCTCGCTCTTCCTGGACAACACCGACGGCGACCTGCCGATCGCCTATCGGGAGGTGCAGATCACCCGGCGGCTGTCACGGAGCGGGCACTCGGAGTACCTGCTGAACGGCACGGTGGTCCGCCTGCGGGACATCCAGGACCTGCTCCGCGGCACCGGCCTGGGCACCGATGCGGGGGTGGTCATCGAGTCCAAGATGATCGAGTGGCTGCTCTCCGACCGCGCCGAGGATCGCCGGGCGCTGTTCGAGGAGGCGGCGGGCATCGGCCTCTACCGCGACCGGCGCCAGACCACCGAGCGCCGCCTGGAGGAAACCGGCGCGGACCTGCAGCGGGTCGAGGACCTCATTGCCGAGGTGCAGAGCCAGCTGCGGAGCCTGGCCCGCCAGAAGGGCAAGGCCGAGCGGCACGCCCGGCTCATGGAGGAGAAGTTCTCGGTGCACCTGACGCTCGCCAGGCGCCAGCTCGCCGACCTCTCCGAGCAGATGGCCACCAGTGAGGCGCGCCACGCCGAACTGGCCACGGAGCTGCCCGCGGTGCGCGAGTCGCTGGTGGCGCTGGAGGAGCGTCGTGAGGCGGCCGCGCGGACCCGGGCGGCCACCGAGGCGCAGCGCACCGACATCACCCGCCGCCTGGGCGACGTGCGCGTGGAGCTGGGCAAGCTCGACGGCGACCTGGCCCTGGCCGCCGAGCGGCTGGCCAACGCCGCCGCGCGGAAGCTCCGCGCCAGCGAGGAGCGGGGGCAGATGGAGTCCCGCCGCCAGCAGGCGGTGCGCGACCGCGAGCTGGCGGAGCAGGAGCACGCCGCCGCCCTCGTGGAGCGCGAGCGCATCCAGGCGGAGCTGGCCGCCCGGACCGCGGCCGAGCAGGAGGTCCGCCTCCGCCTCGGCGAGCAGCGCCAGGCGGTGCGGCAGCTGGAGGAGGAGATCCAGAGGCGGGTGCAGACGCTCCGCGCCCTCGAGGGCGAGCGGCACTCGCTGGAGGGGAACCTGGCCTCGCTCCGCGAGCAGGCGGGCGTGGCGCAGGGCCGCCGCCAGGCCGCGCAGGCCGAGCAGGAAGTGGCCGAGCGCCGCCGCGCCGACGCCATCGAGATCGCCGAGCGTCACCAGGTGGAGGCCAAGCGCCTCGCCGGCGAGGCCGAGCGGGCCCGCCAGCTGGTGGGCGAGCTGCGCCGGCGCGAGGCCATGGAGCGGCAGGACAAGCGCTCGGCCGAGGAGGCGCTGGCCCAGCTCACCGCGCGGCGCCAGGCGCTCGAGGAGCTGGAGCGCGATCGCGTGGGCCTCGCGCCCGGCGCGGCCGCCCTGCTCTCCGCGCGTGAGCGCTTCGGCAGCGCCATCCTGGGCCCGCTGTCCGACTTCATCCGCACCGGCCGCGACGACGCGGAACTCGCCGAGCGCCTGCTCGGCGAGTGGGTGCACGCGGTGCTGGTGCGTGATGACTCGGCGGTGCCCGCCATCCAGGCCTGGCACGCCGAGGAGCAGCCGGGCGCCATCGTCCTGATCCCCGCCGACCGCGCCCCCAGCGGCCCCATGGGCGACGGCCCCCTTGGCGACCGCCTCTACGCGCAGGGCGAGGCCGCGGCGTGGGTCAAGTCGCTGCTCACCGGCCTCGAGGTGCTGGACCCGTCGGGCCGCGCCCTCCGGCGGCAGAACGGCGCCATCCTGCTCGCGGGCGCCCCGAGTCCCTCCGGCCCGCTCCGCCGCCGGGCCGAGTTGGAGAGCCTGGCCACGGACGTCGCCGAGGCGCAGGCCACCCTGCACCGCGTGGAGCTGGCCCTCGGCGCCACCGTGGCGCGCCTGGCCGAGGCGGAGGGCGAGGCCGAGGCGGCGAGCAAGAACAGCGACCAGGCGCGCGAGAGCGAGCGCCAGGCCGTCGCCCAGCGCGAGGACGCCATCCGCCACGCCAACAACGTGGCCCGCGAGCTCAAGGAGGCCGAGACCCAGCTGGCCCAGCTCACCGAGCGGATCGAGCGCGCCGAGCGCCGGCTGCAGGAGATCGACGCCGCCCTCACCGAGGGCGACCTGGCCCGCGCCCGCCTCGACGAGAACCTGGGCCAGTCCCGCGCCCAGCTGGCGGAACTCGAGAGCCAGCAGGAGGGCGCCCGGGACGCGCGGGTGCACTGGCAGGTGCAGGAGGCCCAGCTGGCGGCGCGCCTCGAGGCCGCCCAGGCGGCGCTCAACCGCGCCTCGCGCCTCGGCACCGAGGCCGACACGGCGTCCGTCTCGCTCGCCGGTGAGCTGGAGAAGATCGAGACCGACACCTCGGCCCTCGCGGCGCAGCAGGCCCAGTGGATCGAGGCCCGCACCGAGCGGCTGGTGGTCATGGAGGAGCTCACCACCGCCAGCACCGAGGCCGACCAGGCCGCCGCCGCCGCCATCGAGGCGCTCGGCGAGGCCGAGCGCGGCCTCCACGACGCCCGCGAGCGGGCGGAGCGCATGGGCGAGGAGCACCACAAGCTCGAGATCGGGATGACCGAGGGCGCGGGCCGGCGCCGCGCCATCGTGGAGCGGGTGGAGACCGAGTGGCGGAAGCCGCTCGACACCCTCTTTGCCGAGCTGCAGCCGCTGGAGCTGGACCTCGAGACCCTGGAGAACGAGGCCCGCCGCATCACCGAGGCGCTCGAGTCCATCGGGCCCGTGAACGCGCTGGCCGTGGAGGAGCACGCCGAGGAGGCCAAGCGGCTCGAGTTCCTCACCGCGCAGCGCGACGACCTGGTGGCGGCACGCGGCTCGCTGACGCAGGCCATCCGCGAGATCGACGGCACCGCGCGGACCATGTTCATGGAGACGTTCACCGCCATCCGCACCAACTTCCTGCACGTCTTCCAGACCCTCTTCGGCGGCGGCGAGTGCGACCTCCGGCTCAGCAACCCCGATGACCCGCTCGAGAGCGAGATCGACATCAGCGCCGCCCCGCGCGGCAAGAAGGTGCAGCGCATCCACCTGCTCTCCACGGGCGAGCGGTACCTCGTGGCGGTGTCGCTGCTCTTCTCCATCTACCTGACCAAGCCGAGCCCCTTCTGCCTCATGGACGAGGTGGACGCGCCGCTCGACGACGCCAACGTGGGCCGGTTCATCCGCCTGCTCGAGGAGTTCAAGGGCTCCACCCAGTTCATCGTCATCACCCACAACCCCCGCACCATGCAGGCGGCGGAAGCCGTCTACGGCGTGACGATGCAGGAGCCGGGCGTGAGCACCATCGTGGGTGTCCGCCTCGGCGAGTTGCAGAAGGCCTGAGGATTCAATGCTGATCGTGATGCAGGTGGACGCGTCGGAGGAGCAGGTGCGGCGCGTCTGTGCGGTGATCGAGGAGCTGGGCTACGAGGCGCGCCCCATGCCGGGGCGCCAGCGCACCACCGTCGGGCTGGTGGGGAACGACGGCCGGGTGGACGGCTCGCGGCTCGAGGCGCTGCCCGGCGTCTCCGAGGTGATCCACGTCTCCAAGCCGTACAAGCAGGTGTCAAAGGAATGGCGTGCCGAGCCCACGGTGGTGAAGGTCGGGCCGGGCCTCGCGGTGGGGGGCAACGCCGTGGTGGTGATGGCCGGCCCCTGCTCCGTGGAGAGCGAGGCGCAGATCATGGCGGCGGCGCAGGCCGTCAAGCAGCACGGCGCCACCGTGCTCCGGGCCGGGGCGTTCAAGCCGCGCTCCTCGCCGTACTCGTTCCAGGGGCTCGGTCTCGAGGGACTCAAGCTGCTGGCCAGGGCGCGGGAGGCCACCGGCCTGCGCATTGTCACCGAGGCCATGGATCCCGAGGGAGCGGACCTCGTGGCGGAGTACGCCGACATCATCCAGGTCGGCGCCCGCAACATGCAGAACTACTCGCTCCTCAAGAAGGTCGGCAAGCTCAGGAAGCCCGTCCTCCTCAAGCGCGGCCTCTCCGCCACCATCCAGGAACTGCTCCTCTCCGCCGAGTACATCCTGGCCGAAGGAAACCCGGACGTGATCCTGTGTGAGCGAGGGGTCCGCGGCTTCGATTCCGCCACCCGCAACCTTTTCGACCTCTCGGCCATCCCGGTGGTGAAGAGCGTGAGTCACCTGCCCATCGTGGCCGATCCGAGTCACGGGGTGGGCCACCGCGACATGGTGACCCCCATGGCGCGCGCCGCCGTGGCGGCGGGGGCCGACGGGCTGCTGGTGGAGGTCCACCCCACACCCGACCGCGCGCTCTCCGACGGCGCCCAGAGCCTCTACCCGGAGCAGTTTGCGCGCATGATGCAGGAAACCCGCCTCATCGCGGAGGCCATCGGCCGGAAGGTGGCGACGGCGTGAACCCGCGGTCGTCCCTCGCGGCCCTCGCCGCGCTCCTGCTGCTGCCCCTCGGCCTCGCCGCGCAGGATCCCGACCCGGCGGCGCTGGTGGAGAAGGCCAGCCGCACCTACCGGGGCCTGACGTCCTTCCAGGCCGACTTCCGCCAGGTCATCGCCGACGAACAGATCGGCACCTACGAGAGCCGCGGCCGCCTGCAGCAGATGGGCGAGTCGAAGCTCGCCATGCGCTTCAGCGATCCCGATGGCGATGCCATTGTCATGGATGGCGAGCACCTCTGGGTGTACACCCCGAGCACCACACCGCGGCAGGTGATTCGCATGGCCGTGCCGACCGATCCCACCTTCGGCCCCAACGTCCTCGCCTGGATCCTGACGGACGCCACGAAGCGCTACCAGAGTCGCTACCTCCGCGGCGACGCCGTGGCCGGCCGCTCGGTGGACGTGGTGGCGCTGACCCCGCTCGACCGCTCCCTCCCCTTCACCGAGGCGACCGTCTGGCTCGATCGCTTCGACGCGCTCCCCCGCCGCATCGAGGTGCGCGAGAAGAGCGGCCAGCGGCGCACCCTGACCTTCACCGGGGTCGAGACCCACCGGCGCTTCGGGGCGCAGGCGTTCCAGTTCACGGTGCCGGGCGGGGTGCGGATCGTCGATCAGTAACGCGGGGAGTGGGGCGCGCGGCTTGGCTGGGGTTGGCGCTCTGGTTCACCGCAGAGGCGCGGAGACGCGGAGGGCCGCAGAGGAACTGCGCTCGGAGAGGGGAGCCCACGTGAAGGGGAGTGCAGTGAATTGAAGGTGGCTTGGCAGGCGAGCTGGGGTGGCGCTGCCAGAACCGACACCCACGAACACTCACCTTGCGGTGAGCCCACCATCCAAGCGCAGTTCCTCTGCGGCCCTCCGCGTCTCCGCGCCTCTGCGGTGAACGGCTCGACCAGCCCCGCAATCCAGCACTCGCCCGGCGCCCAACGCACCCCGCTGCCTCGCCGCACGGCGACGCTCGCTATCAGGCCCCGCCCCGCCCGGATTCCTCGCCCCGCAGCACCCGCTCCACCGCGTCGGCGCGATCCGGCTCCAAGCCCGCCGCGCGGGCCAGGCGAAGCGCCTCCACGCCAAGGGCGGCATACCACTCCCGGTCCGCTGCGGTGAGGTGGGACAGATGGGTGCGGATGGTCGCTACGTCACCGCGGCGGATGGGGCCGGTGAGGGCGTCCGCGGGCGAGGTGCGCTGGAGATTCTCGGCGGCGCCCTGCACCATCGGGAGGTAGAGCCGCGCGGCGTCGGCGGGCGGGACCCCAGCCTGCTCTGCGAGGCGAGCCGCGAGGGCGGCAAGCACCACGACGTAATTGGAGGCCGCCACGGCGGCCGCGTGGTACAGCGGCTTGGCGCCCGAGGGCAGCCGGATGGGATGGAGGCCCAGGAGCCGGGCCAGTCGCTCGCCCTCGGCCTGGGCGCGGGCGTCACCCTCCAGGGCGGCGTAGGCACCGCGCCAGCGCTCGGCGGCGGTGGCTGGGTCGGGGATGGTCTGGAGGGGGTGGAAGGACCCCAGCGCGGCGCCGGTGAGCTCGAGTGGGAGGAGGGCGCTCCGGTCGTGCAGGCCGGAGAGGTGGAGGACGACTTGCTCCGGCATCACCATCTCCCGAATCGAACCCGCCACCAGGCCGATGGCATCGTCCGGGACGGCCAGGAGGATGGTCCGCGCGCCCTCCAGCACGCCGGCCGGGCTTCCCGCCTCGCGGCGCGACCAGAGCTCCACCCGCTCCCCCGCCTCCCCCAGCGCCAGCGCCAGGCCACGCCCCATCCGCCCACCACCGACGATCCCGATCATCCCTCAGCGCGCCTCGAGCGCCTGCACAAAGATCCACGCCCCGATCACTGCAAAGACCCCGGCGAAGATCCAGTAGAGGGTCTGCGGGCGGGAGGTGCGGTTGACCCGCACACCGATGGGCACTGTCAGCACGGCGCCCAGCGAAAGCGGGGCGAGCATGCGAAGATCCAGGAAGCCGGCCATATGCTGCGACACCGCCGGCCCGGGCCCCGCCGTGAGGTATCCCAGCCCACCGGAGAGCGTGGTGAGGGTGACACCCGCCAGCGCCGTCGGCGCCACCGCGCGCACCGGCAGCCGGCCGACGTACATGAGCGCCGGCACGGCGATCAGTCCGCCCCCGATCCCGAGCAGCGCCGACGCCGCGCCGCCGATCGCGCCGATGACACCGAGCAGGATCCACTCGTGGCGGGCCGTGGGATCCGGGTCCGCCGCGGTGGCGTGGGGGGCGCGTGCGCGTCGCGTCATGTCCCACGCACTCACCAGCAGGAACAGCGCGAAGACCATCCGCACCCAGTGCGCCTGCTCCGCCCTGGACAGGATGCGCGCGGTCACGAAGGCCGTGAGGATGCCGGGGATCGAGTAGATCACGGCGGGCCCCCACTCGACGGCACGCGCCCGTGCGTAGCGCCAGGTGCCCACCCCCGAGGTCACAAATGCCACGCCCAGGCTGGTGGCGTGAGCCACGACAGTCTGGGCGGAGATGGTGAGCCCGGTGCGGGCATACACCACGTAGAGGAACGGCACCATCAGGACTCCACCGCCGATCCCCGCGAGCGCGGAGAGCAGGCCGACGCCGAGTCCGGTGGCGACGGCCGCGGCAAGCTCGAAAGCCGGTGCGATCGGCTAGTTCCTCCGCTCGGGGCCGGTGCTGGCGGCCTGCGCCATGGCCAGGCTCAGGAGCGAGGTGGGCGTGTCGGCCTTTCGCAGCAGGCCGAGCGCGGTCTGCATCTGCTTGTCGTCGCGCGCGCGGCGGCGGAACTCGGCGGGCCGGCCGAAGATGTAGCGCGCCACCTCGTAGCCGAGCTGGTCGTCGATCAGCGACTGGGCCTTGGCGAAGGTCTCGTCAGTGAGGCTCACGCCCTTGGCCCGGAGGCGACGGAGCACCTCGGCACGCATGGCCGGTGTCACCGTGAAATCCTCGCTGGTCACGCCCTTGTCGTTCTTGAGCTGGAGCGCCGTGGCCGTGATGGCATCCCGGTACTCGGCGAACTTGGAGCCCAGCGCCGTGGCAAACGCCCGCTCGCTGTCGGTGAGCGAATCCTGCCGCACGATGAGGTCCGGCACGATGCCGCCACCGCCGCGCACGATGCGGCCGCTGTCGGTCTTGTAGACGGGGCGGTTGGCGGTGTCGGCATGGATGCTGGAGTCGGGCATGGCATCACCGGTGGGCACCGGCACGCCCGCCTGGCGGGCCGCCTGCGCCACCTGCTCCTCCTCCGTGCGCGCGGTGCGCTGGATGGTCCGCCCGCTCGGCGTGTACCAGCGGCCGGTGGTCAGCTTGAGCGCGGAATTGTCCGAGAAGGGGAAGAGCGTCTGCACCAGCCCCTTGCCGAAGGTCGGCGTGCCGACCACCACGGCGCGGTCGTGGTCCTGCAGGGCGCCGGAGATGATCTCCGCGGCGCTCGCGGTGCCGTCGTTCACCAGCACCACGATGGGCAGGTTGGGCCACTCCTGGCCGGCCATGTCCACGAAGGTCTTGGTGGACCCCCGCGCCCGGCCCCGGGTCTCCACGATCTCCTGGTCCTGGTTCAGGAACAGGTCGGCCACCTTGACGCCCTGATCCAGCAGGCCGCCCGGGTTGCCGCGGAGGTCCAGCACCAGCGACTTCATCCCCTTGCCGAGCAGGGCGGTGATCTCGCGGCGCAGCTCCATGGTGGAGCTCTCCGCCACCGGGCTGAGCGAGATGTAGCCGATGCCACCCGGGAACAGGTTGCCCGGCGGCACCGAGCGGACGTGGATCTGGGCCCGCTTGAGCTTGTAGGTGATGGGCTGCGCCAGGCCGGCGCGGCGGATGCGAAGCTCCACGCTGCTGCCGGCCGGCCCGCGCAGCGCCTTGACCGCTTCGTCGCTGCTCCAGCCCTGGGTGGACTTGGCATCCACGGAGATGATCTGGTCGCCGGTCTCCACCCCGGCCTGCTCGGCGGGCGTCTCGGGGAGCGGCGCCACGACCGTGATCCAGCCGTCGCGGACGTCGATCTGGATGCCGAGGCCACCGTAGTTGCCGGTGGTGGTCTCGGTCAGGGCCTTGTAGTCATCGCCCTGCAGCAGGACCGAGTAGGGGTCCTTGAGCTCCTCGAGGAGGCCGTTGGTGGCCTTCTCGTAGAGGTCGGCCTGCGGGATCGAGTCCACGTAATAGGCGGCCACGTGCGACAGCACGTCGTCGAACAGGCGGGCGCGCTGGTAGACGTTGCCGTCCCGCGCCGTCCCGCGCTGCAGCAGCCAGCCCCCGGTGAAGAACGAGATGACCGCCACCAGCGCGATCAGACCCCATCGCTGACGCATTCTGACCTCCAGCCTCGAAGCGGATCGGCGGCGGGGGTGGCCCGGCGCCCTGCTGTCCCAAACTAACGTCCCTGCGCCTCCCGCGCCTCGGGGAGACGGGCGAGCACCTGCTGCCATGCCAGCTGTCCAACCTGGTCCGGGGGCAGCCCGGCATCGAGGTGGACGATCCCCGGGCCCGTCGCAGCACGGAACACCTGCGCCACGCGCTGGTGGAACGCCTGCCCCGCCTGCTCAATGCGATCCAGGCCCTGCCCCGCGGCCCGGATCCGGCCGAACCCCATGTCCGGTGGCAAGTCCAGGACCAGCGTCAGGTCCGGCTCGAGCCCACCGGTGGCCGCCCGGTTGGCGGTCCGGAACAGGGTCCGGTCCAGCCCCCGCCCGCCGCACTGGTAGGCCTCCGTCGACAACTGGAACCGGTCGGCGATCACGACCCGGCCCGCCTCGAGGGCGGGCCGGATGACCGTGGCCACGAGGTCGGCCCGGGCGGCGAGGAAGAGGTAGAGCTCACTCACCGCCTCGATGGGATGCGCGGGATCGAGGAGGAGTTGCCGGATCTTCTCCGCCACCGGGGTTCCCCCCGGCTCGCGCACCAGCACCGGCGCCTCGCCCCGCTCTCCGAAACGGGCGGCGAGCCGCTTCACCAGCGTACTCTTGCCCGCCCCCTCCGTCCCCTCGACGACGACGAAGAACCCCTGCCTCATGACAGGGTGATGATGTTGCTCTGCGCGCCCTTCTCCATGCCCTGGCCGATCAGCTGGTTCACCTTGATCATGACCTTCTCGAAGTTGGCCCGGGCCACCGCATAGGCCTGCCCCGTGGCGCTCACCTCGAGCTCACGCACGGCGGTCTCGTAGGTCTCGGCCGTGGCCTGGTCGGGCATCTGGCCCTGGGCCACCAGCTCGTCCATCTGCCGGGCGAGATTCTGGATGAGTTCCACCTTGGCCTGCGCCTCGGTGTCGTCCCGCAGGCTGCTCTCGGCGCGCCGAAGCGCCTTGTATTCCGGGGTCTGCCCGATCATCCGGCCCAGCTCTTCCGCCTTGTCCCAGATCACTCCGCCTCGCTCCTCCGCGCGAGCACATACCGCGCGCGGCCGAATAGGTCCTCGTGCACCGTCACATCCATGAGTCCTGCCGTGCCCGCCAGCGCCGCCACCGCGGGCGCCCGCAGCATGTCCACCTCGAGCGCCAGCCAGCCACCCGGCCGGAGCACCCGTCCCGCCTCCTGCACCAGCCGCCGCGTGGCCGCGAGCCCGTCCGGTCCACTGGCCAGCGCCAGCGCCGGCTCGTGGTCCCGCACCCCGGGCTCCAGGGCGGCCAGTTCAGCCTCCGTAAGATACGGAGGATTGCTGACCACGGCATGAACGGAGGCCGGGGCCAGCCCCCCGCACAGGTCGCCGAGCACGAGGTGCACCCGGGCACCGGTGGCGTCGCGATTCTCCCGCGCCAGGCCCAGGGCCGCCGGCGACCGATCCACCGCCACCACCGCGCCGTACCGCCCTTCGTCCGCCAGGGCCAGGGCGATGCAGCCCGACCCGGTCCCGACGTCCACCACCACCCCGCCGGGCTGGCGCTGCAGCACCAGCTCCACCAGCCCCTCGGTCTCGGGACGGGGGATGAGCGCCCGCCGGTCACACTTGAGCGTCAGGCGCCGGAAGCCGGCGATCCCGGTGACGTAGGCCAGCGGCTCGCCCGCCACCCGCCGGGCCACCGCCCGCTGGAAGCGCTCGGCCTCCCCGGTCGACGCGGCACGGTCACGGGTCAGCAGGCTGGCCCCGGGCAGCTCGCCCTGGAGGTCGGCCCAGAGGCGCCACGCCTCGCGCGAAGGGTCCGGCACGCCCGCCGCCGCCAGCTGGCGGGTGGCGGCCCGCACCAGGGCGTCCACCGACGCCCCGGCCTCAGTCATCCAGCCGTTCCTGCCGGCTCGCCATGCGAAGCGCGGTGATGAACTCGTCGAGGTCCCCATCGATCACGGCCTGGAGGTTGTGCACCGACAGGTTGATCCGGTGGTCGGTGACGCGGCTCTGGGGGTAGTTGTACGTGCGGATCTTCGCCGAGCGATCGCCGGTGCCCACCATGGCGCGGCGCTCGCGCGAACGGGCCGCCTCCTGCTCCGCGATCATGCGGTCGAGGAGCCGCGCCCGCAGCACTTCCATGGCCTTGAGCTTGTTCTGCAGCTGCGACTTCTGGTCCTGCTGCGAGACCACGAGCCCCGTCGGCAGGTGGGTGATGCGGACCGCGCTGTCGGTGGTGTTGACGCTCTGGCCGCCCGGCCCCGACGAGCGGAAGACGTCGATCTTGAGGTCGTTGGGGTGGATCACCACGTCCACCTCCTCCGCCTCCGGCAGCACCGCCACCGTGGCGGCCGAGGTGTGGATCCGGCCCTGGTTCTCGGTGGCCGGCACCCGCTGCACCCGGTGCACCCCGGCTTCCCATCGCAGCAGCCCGAACGCATCCGCCCCGCGCACCGCGAAGACCGCTTCCTTGACGCCGCCCGAGGTCCCGTCGGAGAGGGACATCATCTCCACGGTGAGTCCCCGGCGCTGCACGAAGCGTTGGTACATGCGCAGCAGGTCGGCGGCGAAGAGCGCGGCCTCGTCCCCGCCGGTCCCGGCGCGGACTTCCACGATGGCGTCTCGATCGTCGAGGGGGTCCCGCGGGAGCAGGAGCTCGTGGAGCTCCGCCTCGAGGGTGGTGATCTGGCCGGGGAGCTCGCGCAGGTCCGCCTCGGCGAGCTGGGCCAGGTCGGGGTCGCCGGAGTCGGCCATCTCCCGGGCCTGGGCGAGGTCGTCCTGGGCCTTCTTCAGCCGGTCGGCCGTGCGCACCACCGGGAGGAGATGGGTGTGCTCACGGCCGAGCGCCTTGATGCGCGCGGGATCGCTGGTGACCTGGGGGTCGGAGAGCGCCCGCGCCACTTCCTCCGCCCGGGCGAGCGCCGCGCGGAGTCGAGCTTCCACGGACTAGCCCTGGGTGCCGCCGGCCGGGGCCTTGTCGGAGGCGTACTTCTTCCGGAAGCGATCCACGCGCCCCTGGGTATCCACGAGCCGCTGGCGGCCAGTGAAGTACGGGTGGCACTTGGCGCAGATTTCAACGTGCAGGCTGGGGCTGGTGGAGCGGGTGTCGAACTTGTTCCCGCAGGCGCACTGCACCGTCAGCTTGTGGTAGACCGGATGGATGTTCGCCTTCACGGCAGTCTCCTTGGAGGGTCCCTCGCAAGGCCCCGCGCTTGGGGCGTTGTCCCGGGAAGCCGGAAAATATAGCAGGGACTGGAGTTACGGATCAACCCCGCCCCCGCGGCCCCCGCCGGGGACGTTTGACAGCCACAGCGGCCCTAAGTATCGTAAACTTCAACACTTCCACCCATTTCGAGGTTCCGTGGCCCTGTCGCCCATCGACGTCCTGAAGAAGGTCCCCCTCTTCGCGACCATGCGGGAGAGCGACATCACGGCGTTTGCCGAGCTGGTCCGGGAACGCACCTATCCCAAGGGGAGCGTGATCGTCTTCGAGGACGACCCCGGGGACGCCCTCTACCTGGTGGCCTCGGGCCAGGTGAAAGTCGTCCTGATCGGCGAGGATGGCCGCGAGGTGATCCTCTCGGTGCTCGGCGAGGGGAGCTTCTTCGGCGAGATGTCGCTCATCGACGACCAGCCCCGGTCGGCCACGGTCATCGCCATGACGGACGCCGCGGTGCTGGTGCTGCGGCGCGAGGACTTCCAGAGCCGGCTCCGGAACAGCCCCGAAGTGGGGATCGCGCTCCTGCGGGAGCTGTCGCGGCGGCTCCGGCGGGCGGACGAGAAGATCGGCAGCCTGGTGCTCCTCGACGTCAACGGCCGGGTGGCCGACCTGCTGCTCCGCATGGCGGAGGAGGAGGGCGGCGACAAGATCACCAAGAAGATCACGCACCACGTCATTGCGCAGATGATCGGCTCGAGCCGCGAGACCGTGTCCCGGACCATGCGGGACTTCGTGGAGCGCGGCATGATCCAGGTCACCCGCAAAGAGATCACCATCACCGACCGATCCCCGCTCGAGCGCGCCGCCGGCCGCTCGTGATCCCCGACACCCGCCCGGCGTGAGCCGGGCCGATGGGCCGTCCCCGTGGCAAGTTCCTTGCACGGGGAGCCTGTTGGGCAGAAAGAGGCGCTGTGGCGTATACGGTCACGTTCTGGGGCACTCGCGGGTCGATTCCGACGCCCGGCGCGCACACGGCGCGCTACGGCGGGAACACCTCATGCGTGGCGGTCTCGGGCGCGCCCGACCAGCTGGTGATCCTCGATGCCGGGAGCGGCATCCGGCTGCTGGGCCGGGAGCTGTCGCGGGTCGCCACGGCGCCGATGCAGCTCGATATCCTGCTGTCGCACACGCACTGGGACCACATCCAGGGGCTGCCGTTCTTCCAGCCCCTGAACACCAAGGGGAACTCGGTGCGGATCTACGGCTCGGCGCAGGCCGGGGTGCCGCTCGAGGAGATCCTGGACCGGCAGATGGACCCGGTGGTCTTCCCCGTGCCGCTCAAGGCGCTGGCGGCGGACCTGACCATCACGGAAGTGCAGCACGGCTCGTTCGAGATCGACGGCTTCAAGGTGGAGGCGTTCCGGCTCCGGCATCCGGGGTCGACGCTGGGGTACAAGCTGGTGCCGGTGTCGGGCGGGCGGCCGATGGCCTACCTCACCGACAACGAGCTGGGCAGCGGTGGCAGTTACGATGTGCCGCCGGACTGGCGGGAGCAGCTCGTGAGATTCCTCCGGGGGGTGGATACGTTGATCCATGACGGGATGTACCCGGAGTCGATCATCGAGGCGCGCGCGGGCTGGGGGCACTCCACGCCCCAGCAGGCGATCGCCCTGGCCGGCGAGGCTGGCTGCCGGCGGCTCGTGCTGTTCCATCACGAGCCGGAGCACGACGATGCGGCAATCGACGCCCTGCTGGTGGCGGCCCGGAGCTTCGCGGCCACCCACGCCCCGGGGCTGGTGGTGGACGCCGCCATGGAAGGCATGGCCCTGACCCTCTGATGAGGTCACTTATGCGACGTGCATTGACGCTGCTCTCCCTCGCGCTCCTGGCGAGCGCCCCCGCCCTGCTGGCGCAGGACGCCACCGACTCCCGCCCCGGCATCGCCGTGCTGCCGTTCGAGAACGGCGGCTCCTACGGCCAGGACAAGGAGAACTTCGAGGCGCTGCAGCGCGGCATCCCCGGGATGCTCATCAGCGAGCTGGCCCAGAACCCGGCCGCGCGCGTGGTGGACCGCGCCGAGATCCAGAAGCTCCTCGGGGAGCAGGACCTGGGCGAGGCCGGCCGCGTGGACGCCGCCACGGCCGCGAAGATCGGCAAGCTGGTGGGCGCCAAGTACATGATCGCGGGCACCTTCGTGGACCTCTACGGCCGCTTCCGCATGGACGCGCGCATCATCAACGTGGAGACCAGCGAGATCCTCAAGGTGGTCAAGGCCGAGGGGAAGCGGGACGACCTGTTCCGCCTCATCCAGAGCCTGTCCGAGAACCTTATGAAGGAGACCAAGCTGCCGCCCCTGCCGGCGCAGGTGGGCCAGGCGGTGCGGGCGCGGAACATCCCGACCGAGGCGCTGACCTTCTACAGCCGCGCCCTCCTCTACGAGGATCGCGGCGACCGGGCCAAGGCGGCGGAGTACTTCAGCAAGGCCACCACCGTCTTCCCCGAGTATGCGGAGGCGCAGGAAGGGCTCCGCCGCGCCCGGGGCGGCTGACCGGGCTGAGTGATCGGCTTTCTCGCCGCGATCGGCCGCTGGACGGCGCGCGGGCTCGCCAGCATTGGCGCGCTCGCGCGCTTCGCGTTTGACGCCCTGGCGTCGGTCGGGACGCTGCCCGGCGCGGGGCGGCGGGTGGCGGTGCGGGTGCTGCTCAACCAGCTCCGGTTCACCGCGCTGGAAGCGGTCGGACTCATCGTGCTGCTGTCGGGGGTGCTCTCCTACCTGACCATCTCCAGCACGGTGGCCCAGCTGGACCAGGTGGGCGCCTCGGAGCTGATCGGGCAGCTGATGGTCGTGGTCATCGTGCGCGAACTCGGGCCGCTGCTCACCGCGCTCGCCATCGTGGGCCGGAGCGGCACCGCCATCACCGCCGAACTGGCCACCAACACGGTGATGGGCGAGGTGCGGGCGCTCAAGGGCATGGGGATCGATCCCTACCACTACCTGGTGCTGCCGCGGCTGATCGGCTGCGTGGTCTCGGTGGCGGTACTGATGATCGTGTTCGACGTGGTGGCGGTGGCCGGCGGGTACCTGGCGGCCGCCACGATCGGCGGGATGAGCGCCGCGCGCTACATGGGCATCGTGGTCTCCAACCTGACCACGCAGGACGTGGTGCTGACGGTGCTCAAGGGCTTCCTGTTCGGCGCCGTGGTGGGCGTGATCCCGGCCTACGAAGGGCTCTCCGTGCGCCGCGGCCCCACGGAGATCCCGCAGGCCGTGATCCGCGGGACGGTGGGCTCGATCACGGCCATCTTCATCTTCGCCGCGCTGATCGTCGGCGCGACGCGGGCGTGACGGCGCCGCTCGTCTTCGAGGAGGTCCCGCTCGCCAAGGCGCCGCGCGCCAGCGTGGCCGCCCTCCCGGGTGCGGACCTCACCCTGGCCGGGCGCTTCAGCCTCACGGTGCGCCCCCACGAGACGGTGGCCGTCACGGGTGACGAGCTGAGCGGGGTCGATTTCCTCGGCGGGCTCGCCCTGGGCCTCGAGGAGCCGGCCGGCGGCCGGGTGCTGACGCTGGGGGAGCAGGTGACGCTGCTGTCGCGGAGTGCGCAACTCGCCTTCCGGCGGAGGGTCGGATACCTTCCCGCCGGCGAGGGACTGCTGCAGAATCTCACGCTGCGCGACAACATCCGGCTGCCGCTCCGCTTCGGCAGCGATTTCCGCCAGAAGGACATCGAGGGACGCGTGGACGTCATCGTGGCCCAGCTGCGGCTCACCCGCGTGGCGGACCTCCGCCCTGCCGAGGCCAACGCCGAGGACCGGCGCCGGGCGGCGCTCGGCCGGGCGCTGGCCTTCGATCCCGAGCTGGTGATCGCCGAGGATCCCTTCGAGGGCATGACCGAGCGCACCTCGGCGGAACTGCTCGAGGCGGCGCGCGGCGGCGAGACCGCCGAGGGCGGGCGGCGGACGGTGCTGGTGACGGGACCCGGACTTCCCGGGCTCCTCAGGACACGGGTGGATCGCGCGGTCCGCGTGGTGCGGGGCGTGGTCGAGGAGGGGCGCTGACATGCGGGCACGCACGGCCGACGCCCTGATCGGGCTCCTGGTGGTCTCCGCCATCCTGGTCGTGGTGGTGGCGCTCGCGGTGACGCGCGGGTGGACTGAGCGGCGGGTCAAGCTCTACATGGTGAGCCCCTCGGTGCAGGATCTCAAGCGCGACACGCCGGTATTCCTGCAGGGCCTCGACATCGGCGAGGTGGCGGCGATCTCGCCCATTGTGGACAGCAGTGCGATGGGCCCCCCGCAGTTCCTGGTGGAGCTGCGGATCCGCGAGCGCTTCGCCAACGGGGTGCCGATCCGCCTGCCCCTCGGCACCCGGGCCGAAGTGACCGCCGGCGCCTTCCTCGGCGCCGCCGCCGTGGCCCTCCTCGCCCCCAAGAACGACGTGGGCGCGGCCCTCGCCCCCGGCGACACCATCCGCGCCACCTACGCGCAGGGCTGGAGTGACGCCCTCAAGGAGGTGGCCGACACGCTCAAGACCCAGGTCTCGGCCATCCTCAAGGACACCCGGCAGCTGCTGCAGACCCTGGAGCACACCTCGGCCACGGCGCAGCAGGAGGTGGCGCTCACCGCCCCCGAGGTGCGGGCCACGCTGACCTCGGCCCGGGAGGTCATGGCGCGCATGGAGCCGCTGCTGGCGCAGGCCCAGGCCACGCTGGCCCATGCCGACGGCCAGGTGGACCAGGTGCAGGACTCGCTCAGCGCGGTGATGGGCGATGCCCGCGTGCTGCTGCAGAGCGCGGACAGCCTGACCCGGACGCTCACCACGCTCAGCACCGACATGAGCCCGGACATCCGGCGCACCGTCACCAACCTCTACGTGGTGAGCGCCAAGCTGGACTGGTTCATCGACCAGGTGAGCCGGCGCCCGCACCGGCTGGTGACGGGCGTGAACCAGATCTCCCGCGATTCGATCCTCCGCCGCGATTCCCTGATCGACGCGTCCCTGCACCAGCCGGTGGCGCCATGAAGTACGTCCTCTACCATCCCCCGACCTGGTCCCCGGAGGCCGTGGCAGCGCCGCTGGCGGCCGAGCAGGTGGAGCTGCGCGTGGCCGAGGGTCCGTCGGAGATCCGGGCGGACGATCGGCCCACCGCCTACCTGCTCGACGCCGCGGCCCGTGCCCACGTGACGCCGCAGCTGCTGGGGGGGCTCCGGGATGCGGGCGTGGCCGTGCTGGCCTTGGGCGAGGCGGGAGAGCCCGACGTGCCCCCCGAGACACCCGCCGACGTCCTGGCGGCCTACCTGCGAGCGCCGGTGGGGCCCCGGCAACTGCTGGTCGCGCTCCGGAGCGCCTTCCGGGTGTCGGCGCTGCACCGCGAGCAGGTCCGGGCGCGGGCGGAGAGCGCAGCGCGGCTGCATGAGCTCACCGAGCTCGCCAACATCGGCGTGCTGCTCACCACCGAGAAGAATCTCAACACGCTGCTGGACCTGATCCTGACGCAGGCGCGGCGGGTGACGCAGTCGGACGCGGGCAGCCTCTACATCGTGGAGACCGATGAGCTCGGCACGCGGCGGCTCCGCTTCAAGCTGAGCCAGAACCACAGCCGGCCGGACATCCCGTTCGCGGAGTTCACCGTCCCGATCGATCACACCTCGCTCTCCGGGTACGCGGCCACGGAGGCGGAGGCGCTGGTGATCGAGGACGTGTACATGCTGCCGCCGGACGTCGAGTACTCGTTCAACCAGTCGTTCGACCAGCGGTACGGCTACCGCACCAAGAGCATGCTCGTCATCCCCATGCAGAACCACCATGGGGAGGTCATCGGCGTGCTGCAGCTCATCAACCGCAAGCGCGACTTCCAGGCCCGCCTGACGACGCCCGAGGACGCCACCCAGCAGATCATCGCCTACAGCCCGCACACGGTGAAGATCGTGAAGGCGCTGGCGGGCCAGGCGGCCGTGTCGGTGGAGAACAGCCAGCTCTACGAGGCCATCGAGCGGCTGTTCGAGGGATTCGTGAAGGCGGCGGTCAAGGCCATCGAGCAGCGCGACCCCACCACCTCGGGCCATTCGGAGCGCGTGGCCTCGCGCACCGTGGGCCTGGCGCAGGCGGTCGACCGGGTGCAGGACGGCCCCTACCGGCTGGTCAACTTCACCCAGGACCAGATCCGCGAGATCCGCTACGCCGGCCTGCTGCACGACTTCGGCAAGGTGGGCGTCCGCGAGCAGGTGCTGGTCAAGGCCAAGAAGCTCTACGACAGCGACCTCAGCCTGGTCCGCCAGCGCCATGCGTTCATCACGCGGAGCGTGCACTGGAGCTTCGAGAAGCGGCGGGCCGATTTCCTGCTGGAGCACGGCCGAAATGGGTACGACCGCTTCCTGGCTGACCTCGAGGCGGAACAGCGCGCCGCGATCGAGACGGCCGAGCGGTTCCTCAAGGTGGTGCTGGCCTCGAACGAGCCGACCGTGCTCGCCGAGGGCGACTTCAACCAGCTGACGGAATTCGCGGAGCTGCGCTACCAGGACCTGGCCGGCGCGGAGCAGCCCTTCCTGCTGGACTACGAGCTCAAGCACCTCAGCATCCGGAAGGGCAGCCTCGACGAGCGCGAGCGGCTCGAGATCGAGAGCCACGTGAGCCACACCTTCGACTTCCTGAAGAAGATCCCGTGGACCAAGGGGCTCGCCTCGGTGCCGGAGATCGCGTGGGGCCACCACGAAAAGCTGAACGGGAGTGGCTACCCGCGCCGGGTCCGCGGCGAGGCCATCCCGATGCAGACCCGGATGATGACCATCGCCGACATCTTCGACGCGCTCACGGCGCAGGACCGGCCGTACAAGCGTGCCCTGCCCGTCACCCGCGCCCTCGATATCCTGGGCGACGAGGTGAAGGCCGGCCAGCTCGACCCCGAGCTCTTCAAGCTCTTCGTCGAGGCCAAGGTGTGGGAGGACGGTCCGGCGGCCTGAGGCCGGCCCACCCGGCGTGATACGGGGCCCGGTGCCGACGGCACCGGGCCCCGTTGTATCCCGCCGCGCCTGCCTCAGCCGCGGCGCCAGAGCCCCAGGGCAAGGCCCGCGTTGGCCGGGAGGGCCAGGGCGATGAGCTGGCCGTTCACCTGGTCGAAAGCGGGCAGCAGCTTGAGCAGGAGCCCGAGCAGCGACAGGGCCGCCACCAGCAGCCCCAGCCCGCGCGCCGCACGGGTGACGCCCGGCCGGTCTGCGCGGGCGAGGAGCAGCGCCACCCCCAGGGCCAGCGCCACGAGCGAGAACTGCAGCAGGTTCTCGTTGTGCCGCGCAACGGCGTGATCGGTGAAGGCCCAGAGCCCCGTCAGCACCACGCCCGCCACCCCCGCCACCAGCGCCCACACGATCCCCAGCGCGCGCGCGGGCCCCGCCCCGCAGCCGTGCCGAAGCCCCAGGCAAAGAGGCCGCCGAGTGCCACGCCCGCCAGGAGGTACCAGGGCAGCCAGGCGGGGGGCGCGTCGGGTACCGGATAGGCATCGCTCTCGTAGAGCGTGCGCTCGGCGCGCACCAGCGGCACCAGGGCCCCCGTGCTGTCGGGGACCCGGACCTCGCGGAGGTACTCGCGCAGCTTGAGCGGGAGGAACATCTCCTCCCACTGGGTGCGCGGGGCGTCGGCGTCCTCGCCGAGGGCCAGCATCAGGCCGGTGTAGAGCGCGGGATTGTGGGTGTTGAGCCGCTGGGTGTGGAACCGCCAGGTGCCCTCGGCCGGGCCCTGCGTCTGGGTCTTGAAGGCGCCGCCCAGGATGGAGTCCACCGCGTCCCGGACGCGGGTGGAGCAGTTGTCGCGGTAGTAATCGTAGCGGTAGAACTTGTTCTCCGGGCGTGCGTTCCACTCGAGGAAGTCGCGGAAGGCCACGCGCTGGGCGGGGGTCAGGTTGAGCTCCTGCTCCCACACCGAGCGGCCGGCGCGGCGATAGCTCGCCACCACGTCATTGGCATCGTACCCCGCCATCCAGTACAGCATCCGGCCCTGCAGGAACCGCAGCAGGAAGTTCTCCGAGCGGAAGGAGAACATGCCGTAGTTGTAGGCGACGGCCCGCCCTTGCCGCCCGTCCTCCACCACGATGGCGTTGTGGCCGAAGCGCTCCCACGAGGCGGCGCCGACTCCCATGGTGAGGACCGAGATGCGAAGCTCGCTCCCCGCCTCGGTGGCGGCGCGTGGATCCGCCTGGGCCCAGAGCAGGGCCGGCACCAGTGCCAACCCGGCAGCCGCGCGTCCCAGCACCGGCCAGAGCGGCGGGCGCCAGCTCACAAGGCGACGTCCTTGCCTTCGGCCGCCGACTTGTAGATCGCGTCGAGGATGCGGTGGAGGGTCACCTGCTCCTGGTTGTCGAACGGCTTGGCCTCGCCGCGGATGACGGCCAGGAAGTGGGCCCACTCGGCGCGGTAGGAGGCGGTGAAGGGATTCTCGCGGGAGATGGAGCCGGTGGGTGCCACGTCGGTGGGCACGCCGTTCAGCTCCTTGAAGACGTGGAGCGGGTTGATGCCGGCCGTACCCTTGCTCCCCCGGACGCCGAGGCCGAAGCGTTCGCCGTCACCGACGTGGTGCCAGGTGATGTCCAGGAAGATCGACAGCCCGCCCTCGAAGATCACGAAGGCGCTCCCCGCCTGCTCCACCCCGCGCGCACCCTCGCTGCCGTGCAGGCTGGCACTCACCCGGAGCGGCGTCGGGTTGTTGCCGAGCCAGAGGCCCAGGTCTAGGATGGCCTGGCCCAGGTCCATCATGGCGCCACCGCCCGACTCGTCCCGCTTGAGGCGCCAGCCCAGGCTGGCCCGGCTGGGCCGGAAGACGTGCCAGCTGCCGCGGATGCTCTCCACCCGTCCCAGTTCCCCGCTCTGGATGAAGCTCCGGACGATCTGCACGTCGCTGCGGTAGCGGTGACTCATGCCCACCATGAGATGGCGCTGCTTCTTCTCGGCCAGCTTGAGCAGCCGCTGCACCCCCGGGGCCGTCATGGCCAGCGGGCGCTCCACCAGGACGTGCAGGCCCTTGGCCAGGGCGGCAGCCACGTGGGGCTCGTGCAGGTGATTGGGGGTGCAGATGGCCACGGCATCGAGCTGCTCGTAGTCGAGCAGCTCCTCGATGTCGCTGTAGGCGTCGGGCACCTGGAAGCGGTCGGCGAGGGCCTTGGCCTTGGGCATGTCCGTGTCGCAGATGCCCACCACCTGGACGCCCTTGAGCTTCCTGAGCACCGGCAAGTGGGCCACTTGGGTGATGGCACCCGCGCCGATGATCCCGACCCTGAGATTGTCCGGCATCCTGTCTCCTTGGGGGCGCGTCAGTACGCGCGGCTGATGGCGGTGCCCGGAAAGTATGCGGAGAGGATCGTCGGCGCATCCTGTCCCGCGCGCGCCCGGCCGAGTGCCCCCCACTGACAGAAGCCCACGCCATGCCCGGCCCCTTGCCCCTCGGCCACCAGCCGTGCGAGGCGGCCGCCGGTGCGCTCCTCGGTGAGCTCGAAGAGGGCGCTCCGCAGGGCCGCCTCGGTCACGGGCCGGAGCGCCTGGCGCACCGCCGGCCCCGTCACCTCAATGGCGCCCCGCCGGAGCGCGATGGTCACCCGCTGCACCCGGCCCGAGGCGGTCCGGGCGCTCACCCGGACGCCCTCGACCGTCCCCGCCTCCTCGGCGCTGGTGCCGGTGAGCGCCGGGAGCGACCGCCCGAGGCTCATGGCAAGCTGCTCCCGGCTCCACTCCTCCCGCCAGCGGAAGCGGGGGGAGAGCCGGCACCAGGCCTGTCCGTCCGGCGCCAGGTCGGAGACCCCCTGCAGATAGGGGCGGTCGGCCGCCTGGAAGACCTCCGTGCCGGTCACGGTGTGCCCAGCGCAGGTCGAGAAGAAGAAGGCGTCGATCGGGAGTCCCTGATAGGTCACGATGAGGCCGGCCGTGGACGTCACCGCCGCGCGCGCCAGGGGATACTCGGCGCTTGCCCCGCCATACACCTGGTCCACGACGGTGGGCAGCACATCGAACCCCTCGGCCGCGCGCTTCCCGAGGTTCCGGATGGCGTAGGTGCGGGCGAGGATGGCCTGCGCCCGCAGGGCCTCGAAGTCGCTGGTGTCGCGCCGGCCCATCTCGGAGGCGACGACGCTGGCGAGGTAATCCTCGAACGGCACCCGGTTGACCGCGGTGAAGCCGGCCCGGCCCCGCGCCACCGTGAGGGTCCCGCGATACGGCCTGCCATTCACGGCCAGCGTGCCGTTGCCGCGGGCCCGCACGGTGAGGTTGCCGGCGGTGCTCAGCGAGTTGGGGGCCGACCAGGGCTGGCCCGCGCCGGCGGCGGCGACGAGGGCGCCGCTTTCGTCCTGGACCTCGAGGCCGCTGTCTCCGGTCACCGACAGGCGGGGCGTCTCCACGGCCAGCCCCACCCGGATCTCCGGGCCCAGGGCGCCGGACGGCGCAGGCAGGAGGGTGGGCTCCGCCGGCGGCGCGCAGGTGGCCGTGGCCAGGAGCAGGCCGGCGCGCAGGATGCGCGCCCATCCGCGGGCGCCGCGCCGTCCGGGCAGGCGTCCGCTGCTCACCCGCGGTAGTTGCCGAACTTGAGTTCGCAGCCGAAGTCCTGCGTCCGCAGGAACCCCATGACGGCCTGCAGGTCGTCCCGGGAGGGGCCGGAAACCCGAACCTCGTCCCCCTGTATCTGGGCCTGCACCTTCTTGAAGCCCTGCTCCTTGATGGCCTTGGTGATCTTCTTGGCCGCGTCCGACGGGATGCCCTGGGTCAGCCCCACGGTCCGCCGGACGGTGGTGCCGGCGCCATGAATGAGGTCCCCGATGTTCAGGTTCTTCACCGGCACGTTGCGCTTGATGAGCCGGCCCCGCAGCACGTCGAGGAGCTGCTCCATGCGGAACTCATCGTCCGCCTCGAGACGGATCTCGGTCTTGGCGCGGTCGAACTCGATGGTGCAGTTCGTGCCCTTGAAGTCGTAGCGCTGGGCGATCTCCTTGACCGCCTGGTTCACCGCGTTGTCGACCTCCTGGAGGTCGGCGCCGGTGGAGATATCGAACGAAGGATTGCTGGCCATGTCCGTTTCGGCGACAAGGGATAAGTGCCTGCCCTGCTTGGAGTTTGAATCTAAGCCACCCTCAAGTTTCCGGTACCGTCCGCCGATGCTCGCAGGAGTGCCCCCACTCCCGCAAGGATGGCTCCATGAACAACCGGATCAAGCACGTGCTCAAGGACTGGCATCCCGAGGGGCTGCCCCAGGGGATCCCGGGGCCGGACCCGGTGATGCAGACCGAGCGGCACCCGGAGCTCGAGGCGCCGGCGCACGAGGCGGATCCGGTCGAGGTGCGCCCGCCCCGCGGCCCCTACCCGATGCCTCGCGGGATCAACATGCTGATGCCGGTGGAGCTCTGCATCAACCGCAGCCTGATGATCTCGCTCCTCTCGGCGAGCATCGCCGAGATGCTGCGGCACAAGAAGGCGGGCGCGGGCGGACTCTCGCCGCGCGAGGAAGCGGAGCTCGATGCCGCGCTGCAGCAGCAGCTGGCTTTCCGCAGCTGGGTCAAGGACCATCCGATGAGCTACATCTCGATGGCGCTCTACCCCGTCACCGACAGCGACCCGGCCGACGAGCTCGACGACCTGGACGACCTCGACTTGCCGGGGGCTTGACGGATCGGGGGCCGATTCGTATTGTGGCAGTGCAGCACGGCGGATGGATTTAGGGCCACTTGCTACCGCCCGGGGCCATGGAGCCCCGAACCAAAGAGCTAAAGAGCCGTGGGACCTTACCCCCGCGCTCGTGGCCGCGGGGGTTTTGTATTTGTGCCGCCGCGCGCTCCGAGGAGAAAGCTTCGACCCATGAAGCGTCTTCCCGTGATGTGTCGCTGTCTGTGCAAGTGCACCCCCCGCGGGGTGGACTGTGCCAGCGCGCGTCCCGGTCAGGCGAATTCCATGTAGCTCGCCCACGCACCGAACGACACCGACGGCCCGGTTCACCCAACGTGAACCGGGCCGTTTCGCATTCCGGCGACTCGCCCCCAACCCGTTGACCGTGAGGACACGACCATGACGTACCATCCCGACACCCTCGCCATCCACGCCGGGCAGGTGGTGGACCCCGCCACCAACAGCCGCGCGGTCCCCATCTACGCCACCACGAGCTACGTGTTCAACAGCACGGAGCACGCGGCCAACCTCTTCGGGCTCAAGGAATTCGGGAACATCTACACCCGGATCATGAACCCCACCACGGACGTCTTCGAGAAGCGCGTCGCGGAACTCGAGGGCGGCGTGGCCGCGCTCGGCGTGGCGAGCGGCCAGGCGGCCGAGACCCTCACGATCCTCAACCTGGCGCGGGCCGGCGACAACATCGTCTCGTCGCAGACGCTCTACGGCGGGACGTACAATCTCTTTGCCTACACCCTTCCCAAGTGGGGGATCACCACGAAGTTCGTGGACATCCACGACCTGGCCAGCGTGCGTGCGGCCATCGATGACAAGACCCGCGCCCTATACGTGGAGACCATCGGCAACCCGCGGCTCGACGTGCCGGACTTCGAGGCCCTCGCGGCCATCGCGCACGAGGCGGGGGTGCCGCTCGTGGTGGACAACACCTTCGGCGCCGCCACGCTGGCCCATCCGATCCGGCACGGGGCCGACATCGTCGTCCACTCGGCGACCAAGTGGATTGGCGGGCATGGCACCGCCATCGGCGGCGTGGTGGTGGACGCGGGCAAGTTCGACTGGGCGAGCCCCAAGGCCAAGGTGCGCTTCCCCGAGTTCTCCTCGCCCGACCCGTCGTACCACGGGCTGGTCTACACCGAGGCGTTCGGGAACCTGGCGTTCATCCTCAAGCTGCGGGTGCAGCTGCTACGCGACCTGGGCCCCGCCCTCTCGCCGTTCAACGCCTTCCTGTTCCTGCAGGGGCTGGAGACGCTGCCGCTGCGCATCAAGCGGCACGCCGACAACGCACTGGCCCTGGCCGAGTGGCTGCAGCGGGACCGGCGCGTGGAGTGGGTGTCGTATCCCGGCCTTGCCACACACCCCGAGCATGCGAACGCGAAGAAATACCTGCAGGGCGGCTTCGGCGGGGTGCTCACCTTCGGCGTGAAGGGGCGGGCATGCGGCGGCACGCGCGGTGATCGACAAGGTCAAGCTGTTCTCGCTCCTCGCCAACGTGGGCGACGCCAAGTCGCTCATCATCCATCCGGCCTCCACCACGCACGAGCAGCTCACCGCCGAGCAGCAGCGGGCCACCGGCGTGGTGCCCGAGCTCATCCGCATCTCGGCCGGCCTCGAGGACGTGCGCGACCTCATCGCCGACCTCGACCAGGCGCTGGGTGAGGCGGGAGCGCCGGCGGCCGCGCGGGCCAAGGCAGGGGTCGCATGAGCCCCCAGCCCATCGTGGTAAAGCTGGGCGGCGATGCGCTGGCGACGCCCGCCCGCATCGCGGCCCAGGCCCGGCGCCTCGCGCGCTGGGCGGCGGCGGGCCCCGTGGTGGCCGTGGCCAGCGCCCGGCGGGGCGTCACCGACCACCTGCTCGGTCTCGTCGCGGAGATCGAGGCGGTGATCGGCGACGAGGACGCCACCAGCGGCGCCCACCTCGAGGCCGACCGCGCCGTCGCCAGCGGCGAGGTGGTCTCCGCGGCGCTGCTGGCGCTGGCCCTCAACCGGCTGGGCTGGCACGCCGTGTCGCTCGACGCGCGCGAGGCCGGGATCCTGGCCCGCGGCCCGCGCGGCGACGGCCGCATCCGCCGCATCCAGGTCCAGAAGATCCGGCAGCTCTGCGAGAAGGGGATCATCCCGGTGGTCACCGGCTTCCAGGGCTGGCAGGACGGGCGCGTGGTGACGCTCGGCCGCGGCGGCTCGGACACCTCGGCCGTGGCGCTGGCGGATGCGCTGGGCGCCAGCAAGGTGGTGTTCGTGAAGGACGCGGCTGGGCTGCGCACCGCCGACCCGAAGCTGGTGCCCGACACGGAGGCGATCCCCGAGGCACCGCACGCCTTCCTCACGGCGCTCACCCGCGCGGGTGCCAAGGTGGTGCACGCCCACGCCGCCGCACTGGCCGAGGCCGAGGGGCCTGCCGCTCGAATTCTGGACGCTCGACGGCGAGGCGCCCGCCAGCGTCGTGCGTCACGGGGTGCTCCCCACCGGGCCGCTCCTCGCCGCGGCGGCCAGCCCGGCGCACGGCGAGACCACGGACGTCACCGTCCTTGGCGTCCAGGCCGACGCCAGGTCGCGGGTGGGGGCGCGGCTCGAGCAGGAGCTGCGGGCGTCCGGCGTGAGCGAGCCGGCGCTCACAGAGCTGCCGGAGGGCCTCCGTGTCACCGTCCCGGCGGCGCTCGCCGGCGAGGCGCTGCGCATCGCGCACCGGGTGGCGGGACAGGCCGGGCGGCCGGCGGCGATTCCCGCCCGACTGGCCTCCTGACGGCGTCGCCACTGATGCGTCCCTGCCCTGCCGTGCCGTCCGCCCCGTGCCGCGGGAGCGGCCGATGACCGCCGTGACCAACCCCCATGGCACCACCGGCACCCTGCCGATCGGCGAGTTCCGTCCCGAGCGCGGCGGGCGCCTGCCGCACGCGGAGCTCCGCTACCGCGTCTTCGGCGACCTCGCGCTCGCCCGGGAACACGGGGCCATCCTGGTGTTCCATGCGCTCACGGGAAGCGCGGACATCGACAGCTGGTGGGAGCCGCTGATCGGGCCAGGGCGCGCGCTCGACACGCGCCGCCACCCGGTGATCGCCGCCAACCTGCTCGGGAGCTGCTACGGCTCCACTGGACCGGCCCCGGTCACGGACGGCTCGTTCCCGGTGCTCACCACCGCCGACCTGGCGCGCGCCCACATCCCCCTGCTGCAGCAACTCGGCGTCGAGCACCTGGCGCTGGTCACCGGGGGCTCACTCGGCGGGATGGTGGCGCTGCAGTGGGGCCTGGTGACGCCGGTGCCGGTGGGGCGGCTGGTGGTCTTCGCCGCGCCGGGCCGCACCATGCCGCAGGCCATCGCCTGGAATGCCGCCCAGCGGATGGCCATCGAGGCCGACCCAGCCTGGGCGGGCGGCCGCTACGCGCCGGGCCATGGGCCGACCGCGGGCCTCGCGGCGGCGCGTGCCATCGCGATGATCACCTACCGATCGCAGGTGGAGTTTGGCGAGCGCTTCGGCCGGCTGCAGACCCGGGTGCCGGGCCGGTTCGACATCGAGCACTACCTGCGCCGCCATGGCGACAAGCTGGTGGCGCGCTTCGACGCCCGCACCTACGTGCAGCTGATGCACGCCATGGACCTGCACGACGTGGGGGAATACGCGCCCGCCGGGCGGACCACCGCGCGCCGCGTGGGCGAGGTGATCGGTGTCGGCATCGACACCGACATCCTCTACTTCCCGTCCGAGGTGCAGGAGTGGGTGATCGGCTATGCTGCGGGCGGGGCGCGGGCGCGCTACGAGGAGATCACCACGCCGTACGGGCACGACGCCTTCCTGATCGAGTTCGACCAGGTGGAGCGGATCCTGCGCGGCTGACCACCCGCGCCCCGCAAACGACGCGGCCCTCCCGTGCTCCGGGAGGGCCGCAGTGTTTCCGGCGGCGGGCGGCTTACGAGAGGAAGCTCTCGAGCGCCCGGGCCCGGCTCACGTGGCGCAGCCGGGTGAGCGCCTTCTCCTTGATCTGGCGCACCCGCTCGCGGGTGATGCCGAGGAGGCTCCCGATCTCCTCGAGCGTCATCGGCTCCGGCCCGTCAAGCCCGAAGTAGAGCCGCAGGATCTTGGCCTCCCGCTCCTTCAGCGTCCCCAGCACTTCCTCGATGGAATCCGTGAGCGCCTTCTCGAAGGTCTCGTTGTCGGGGCCGGCGTTCTGGGTGTCCGGCAGGTAGTCGAGGAGCTTGTTGTCCTCGCCCGGGGTGAGCGGGGCGTCGAGCGAGAGGTGGTTCTGGCTGATGGAGAGGGTCTTCTGGACCTCCTCCATGGAGATGTCCATGCCCTCGGCGATCTCGGCCGGTGTGGGCTCGCGGCCCAGCTCCTGGAGCAGCGCCGAGGAGCGCTTGCCGATCCGGTGCAGCGTGCCCGCACGGTTGAGTGGCACGCGGACGATGCGGCTCTGCTCGGCCAATGCCTGCAGGATGGCCTGCCGGATCCACCACACCGCATAGGAAATGAACTTGATGCCCTTGGTCTCGTCGAACTTGTGGGCGGCGCGGATCAGGCCGAGGTTGCCCTCGTTGATCAGGTCCGAGAGCGAGACGCCCTGGTTCTGGTACTTCTTGGCGACGGAGACCACGAAGCGGAGGTTGCTGCGGACCAGCTTGTCCAATGCCTCTTCCTCGCCCACGCGGATGCGCTTGGCGAGGGCGACTTCCTCTTCCTGGTTGATCAGCGGGTAGCGGCTGGGGGCGTCACCGGGCTTCTACCTCCGTGGTACATGTCCACGTCCGGACCTCGCGCGCGTAGCCGGTGCGCGGCAGGATCTCGCGGGCGCCGAGGACGAGGCCCCAGCCCAGGACACCGAGTGACAGGAGGTGCGCGAGGCCGAGGCGCCGCTGCCACGAGGAGACGGCGCTCCACAGCCCCGCCACCACCACCGTCGCGATCGCGCCCAGGTACATGGCCAGGTTGACGCCGCAGGCCGTCTTGTACGGCCACTGCGTGATGGCGACGGCCAGCACCAGGCCGAGCAACACCCGGAGCCACGTGGTGAGGGCGCCGAAGCGCCCGCTCCCCGCCGGCCCGCCGATCCGGGCCGGGGCGCCGCCGCCCCTCTCCGCAGGCACGGGTGCCGCGCCCCCGCCCCCGGTGGCCGGGCCGCGGGCGATCACCTTGTCGATGGCGGCGAGTTCCTTGTCCCAGTCGCGCGGTTCGCTCATGCGCCCTCCCCGCCAAGGCCGAATTTCTGCATCCGCTTCGTGAGCAGCGAGCGGGAAATGCCCATCGACTTGGCCGCCGACGTGCGGTCGCCGTGAAACTCGGCCAGCCGGGCGGCCAGGAAGGTCTTCTCCGCGTCGGCCAGGAACTCCTCGAGGCTCATCCCGGCCCCGCCGACGGTGTTGAGCAGCGCCTCCTCCGCCCCGCCCGCCAGGAGCCGGCCGATGTCGCGGACGCCGACATTCTTGCCGGGCGACAGGATCAGGAGGCGCTCCACCGCGTTCCGCAGTTCCCGCACGTTGCCCGGCCAGTGCCTGGCGGCCAGGCGCTCCACCGCCTCGTCGTCGAATCGCTTGGTCGCCGCGCCGGCCCCGCCCGCGAGCTGCTTCTCGAAATGGTGGATGAGGAGCGGGATGTCCTCGCGGCGCTCGCGCAGGGGCGGCACGCGGATGGGCACCACGTTGAGGCGGTAGTAGAGATCCTCGCGGAAGCGGCCCTGCGCGATCTCGTGGGGCAGGTCCTTGTTGGTGGCGGCGATGACGCGCACGTCCACCCGGAACGCCTTGGCGCCGCCGATCCGCGTGACCTCGCCCTCCTGGAGCGCCCGCAGCACCTTGGCCTGGGCGGACAGCTCCATGTCGCCGATCTCGTCGAGGAAGAGGGTGCCGCCGTCCGCCTGCTCGAACTTGCCCGGGCGGTCGGCGGTGGCCCCGGTGAACGAGCCCTTCATGTGGCCGAACAGCTCGCTCTCGAAGAGCTCCGAGGGGATCGCGGCGCAGTTGACCTCGACGAATGGCTGCCGCGCCCGGGACGAGTTGTCGTGGATGGCGCGCGCCACCAGCTCCTTGCCCGAGCCGTTCTCGCCGGTGATGAGCACCCGGGCCGGCGTGGGACCGACGCGTGCGACCGTCTGGCGGAGCGCCTCCATCTCGTCGCTCCGCCCCACCATGGTATGGCGGGCCTCGGTCTCCCGGTGGAAATGGGCGGCGTCCCGGTCCGAACTGGCCTTCTCGAGGGCGTTGCGGAGCGTGAGCTCGAGCCGGACGTTGTCGAGCGGCTTCTCCATGAAGTCCCACGCCCCGGCCTGGGTGGCCTGGACGGCCGTGGCGATGCTCCCGTGCCCCGACATCATGACCACCACGACGTCGTGATCCAGCTCCCGGATCCTCCTGAGGGTCTGGATCCCGTCCATGTCCGCCATCTTCACGTCGAGGAGGATGAGGTCCGGCCGGGCCTCGGGCAGGAGCTTGAGGGCCTCCTTCCCCGAGCTGCAGAGCACCACCTCGTGCTCCGCGTAGGTCAGGACTTCCTTCAGGGTGTCGCGGATGCTCTTCTCGTCATCCACCACCATGATGGTCTTGCTCACCGCGCCTCCCGATAGAGCGTGGCGCCGGCCGGGCGGACCCGGATCCGGCTGATCCCGCGGGGCAGCGCAAAGGGCAGCGCACCATCGCGCACGCCGGGCAGCGCCCGGCTCAGGAGGTCGCGGCTGGCCGGGGCCGGCAGCGTGAAGCCGCGCAGGGTCAGCGCGTCCACCCGCCACTCCGCCCAGCCGGCTTCCCTCGGCGCCACCAGCCCCGAGCCCGTGACCGCCTCCCACGGCGCCAGCGCCCCGGCCAGGGGACCGAGCGCCGACTTGGGAATCGACCGCGTCTCGAGCCGCGCGGTGACGGTGATGCGGTCATCGCCGAGGCGCACGCGAATCGAATCGAGGCGCGCCCGGGCCGCGGGGGGCAGCCCCTCCACGATGAGCGACGCCACCTCCGGCGCGCTCAGCACCACCGAGTCGGCGTGCCAGCCGTGCAGGCTGTCCACCTTGTCGCGCGCCCGGCCCAGGGCGGCGGGGCCGGGCACGGCGGCGCGGCCGTCCTCCGTCCGCTCCACGTCCCCTGAGGCCGGCGCCGCCCCGGCGCCGAGCGCCTGGCCCACGCGGGCCACCTGCGGTGGCAGCCGTCGGACGAGGTCCGCGCGAAACAACCACGCCGCGCTCAGCGCCACGGCCAGCACCACCACGCCCACGACATAGAGAACGAAGCGCATCAGCCCCCGAAGGCGAACGTCGCGAGGGCCTCGTACCGCGGGCCGCCCGGACCGAGCTGGCTGTGATAGAGGACGAGGCGATCGCCCAGGAAGTTGCCGGTCGGGGTGAGTTCGGCGAGGCGCTCGCCGGCCTCCCTCGGCAGGTGGCCGTGTTCCTTCACGCGGCCGAGGGTCACGTGCGGCCGGAACGGCCGTCCCTCGATGGGGAAACCCAGCGCGTGACAGCCGCGCTCCACCCGGTCCACCATCAGCTCGAGGGCACCCTCCGCCTCGAGCCCGGCCCAGAGCACCCGCGCTCGCTGCAGGCTCGGGAACGCCCCGAGGTCAGCCAGCGTGAAGCCGAGCGGCGCCATCCCAGCCGAAGCCTGGGCCAGGGCATCGGTCACCTCCGCCACCCGGGCTGCCTCCACCTCCCCGAGGAACTTGACCGTGAGGTGCAGCTGGCCGGGACGCGTCCAGCGCACCGGCCATCCCATCGGCCCGAGGGCGGCAAGCACCCCTTCGAGCCCGGCCCGCCCCTCCCCTTCCACGGGGATCGCCGCGAAGAGCCGCATCAGCTGAGGACGGGCAGCTCGCCCACCAGGGCGCCGCGCCGGTACCCCCGCGCATCGAGGCTCGCCGTCGCGAAGCCGAGCGCGACGAGTCGCGCCTCCACCGCGGCCCACTGGGCCGAGACGAGCGGCTGCTCGGCGGGTCCCACTTCCACGGACGCGTGGTCGCCGCGATGGCGGACGCGCAGGTCCCCGCGCACCCCGAGGGCGCGAAGGTACGCCTCGGCGGCTTCCACCTGGGCCAGGCGGCCCGGGGTCACCTCGAGCCCGTACTGGATGCGGCTCGACAGGCAGGGCGCCGCCGGCGCGTCCCACGTGGGGAGGCCGAGCGCGCGGGCCGCGGCGCGCACGTCCGCCTTGGTCCAGCCCAGTTCCGCCAGCGGCGAGCGCACCTGATGCTCCGCGGAGGCCCGCAGGCCGGGCCGGTGCTCGCCCAGGTCGTCGGCGTTGGTCCCGTCGAGGATCACGTCGAAGCCCCGGGCGTCGGCCAGGCGGCCGAGCTGGGTCCAGAGCTCGTGCTTGCAGAAATAGCACCGGTCCGGCGTGTTGGCGCGATAGGCAGGATCCGCCAGCTCCCCGGTGGCCAGCTCCTCCAACGGGATGGCGAAGTCGCGGGCCAGCGCCAGCGCCCCCTGGTACTGCACCTCCGGATACGAGGCGCTCCGGCCGATCACCGCCAGGAAGCGCCCCGCCCCCAGCGCCCGCGTGCCCGCCACCGCGAGCAGCGCCGAATCCACGCCCCCGGAGTAGCCGAGGAGGACACGGCCCAGGCCGGCAAGGTGGGCTTCGAGACGGGCGAGTTCGGGCATGGCGATAACCTAAGCGGGGCTCGCCGACCGGAACAACCGGCCCCGGGCTTCCACCCCGGGCGTTGCTGCCGCAGAATTCCGCCATGGCCGGCCCTGCCCTCCTCCCGATCACCGCCACCGTCTCGGTGCCGCTGAGCGAGCTCCGCTTCCAGGCGAGCCGCTCCGGCGGGCCGGGCGGCCAGCACGTCAACACCTCCTCGACCCGCGTGGAGCTCTGGTGGGATGCGGCCCACAGCCCGAGCCTCACCCCCGAGGAACGGGCCCGGGTCCTCGCCCGGCTGGGCACCCGCCTGACGGAGGACGGCCAGTTGCGCCTGGTGTCGGCTGCCACCCGGAGCCAGGCGCAGAACCGGGCCGGGGCCATCGAGCGCTTCCAGGCGGTGCTGGCGCAGGCGCTGGCCGTGCCCAAGCGCCGCAAGGCCACCAAGCCGAGTCGCGGCGTCAAGGAGCGGCGCCTGCAGGAGAAGCGGCAGCGCAGCGAGCGCAAGCGTGAGCGCCGGCACCGGGGCGGCGACGAGTGACGGCTCGCGTCCGGCCCGTCACCCCCGGGCCTGCCGGCGAGGCGGCGCTCGCCGAGGCCGCGGTCCTGCTCCAGCGGGGGGAGGTGGTCGCCTTCCCCACCGAGACGGTCTACGGCCTCGGCGCGCACGCACTCGACCCGGAAGCAGTGGGCCGCATCTACGCCGCCAAGGGGCGGCCGGCGTGGAACCCGCTCATCGTGCACGTGGTCGACGCCGCGGCCGCGCGCGCCCTCGCGCGCGCCTGGCCGCCGGCCGCCGCGCAACTGGCCGAGCGCTACTGGCCAGGTCCGCTCACGCTGGTGCTCCCCCGGCAGCCGACCGTGCCCGACAGCGTCACGGCGGGCCTCGACACCGTGGCACTCCGGGTCCCGGCGCACCCGGTGGCGGCGGCGCTGCTGCGGGCGTCGGGCCTGCCGCTCGCCGCCCCGAGCGCCAACCGCTCCGGCGAGGTCTCCCCCACCACCGCCGCGCACGTGGCCCGCAGCCTCGGCGAGCAGATCCCGCTCATCCTTGACGGCGGTCCCACGAGCGTGGGGATCGAGTCCACGGTGCTCGACCTGTCGGGCCCGCAGCCGGTGCTGCTCCGGCCGGGCATGGTGACCCGCGCGGCCCTGGAGGACATCGTCGGGCCGCTCGTGGTGGCCGGGCCGGCGGCGAGCGGGGAGGCGCCGCGGTCCTCGCCGGGCATGCTCGAGCGGCACTATGCGCCGCGGGCGCCCCTCCTGCTGGTGGAGCCCGGCGTCGACGCCACCACGCTGGCCCCGGTCCGGGCCGCGCGCGCGCGCGGCCAGCCGATCGCGGCCCTCTCGCTCGGGGCGGTCCTGCCGGCCGAGACGACGGTCACGCTTCCCGCGGACCCGGCGGGGTATGCCAAGGGGTTGTACGCCGCCCTGCACCACCTCGACGAATCCGGCGCCGGGTGTATCCTTGTCGAGGCTCCCCCGGCGGCCGCCGGCTGGGAGGCGATCCGCGACCGGCTCCGCCGCGCCGCGCACCCCTAGACCCGAGACGCATGGCCACGACCTCCCCACCCCCGGCTCCCGAGGGCGCGCCGCCGCGCGCGCTCGCGTTCATCGCCGCGGCCCGCTACCTGATCATCATTGCCGTCCTGTGCCTCCTGCTCGGCGCCACCGCGCTCCTCGTCTACGGCGCCAAGGAGACGGTGGGCATCCTCGCGGCGCTCCTCGCCGGCGGGATGAAGGCCAAGGGGCTCATCCTGGCGTTCATTGAGCTGACGGACCTCTTCCTGCTCGCCACCGTGCTGTACGTCATGGCGATCGGCCTCTTCGAGCTGTTCGTGGACGACCGGCTGGACCTGCCCCACTGGCTCGAGATCCACGACCTCAACGACCTGAAGGAAAAGCTGATCGGCGTGCTGGTGGTGGTGATGGGCGTGGTGTTCCTGGGCCAGGTGGTGACCTGGGACGGCGAGCGGGACCTGCTGCGCTACGGGGCGGGCAATGCGCTGGTGATCGCCGCGCTCACCTGGTTCCTGAGCAACAAGCCGAAGAAGCCGGCGCACTGAGCGCCGGCGTCCCGGGGGTCACTCGCTGGAGCGGCGGTCGAGCGGGATACGGCGGTCGAAGACCCCGGGCAGCACCGAGCCGCCGGGGCGGCAGCCCTTGTTGTCGGGCACGCGCCAGAGGAACTGATCCGGGGTCACCTGCACCTCGCCCACGAGGTGGTAGCTGAGGTCGCGGACGCCGAGCGGGGTGCGGAGGGTGCTGACGAGCAGCAGGTCGAAGGGCACCGCGCGGCCCTCCGTCGGCTTCATGGCCTTGAGCGGCACCGTGACCGTGATGCGGCTGGTGTCCCGCGACGCCATGAGGATGGGGCGCACCGTGATCCCCTCGCCGACCTGCTGGCCCGCCACCATGAGGGCGGTGCGCAGGGTGTCGCCGGTGAGGTCGTAGTCGTTCAGGTTGCAGCCCACCACGGTGAATTCCAGCGAGTCCCCCTGGATCTGCCCGCCGCTCACCCGCAGCTGCGCGGCACTCCGGAGCACGACCGACGGATCCTCATAGACCCACAGGCCCAGCGGGGTGCAGCCCATGAGCAGGGCGGCGAGCACCGGGACAAGGCGGTGGCAGCGAGCGGGCACGGCGACTCGGCGATTGGGAGAGGGCAGAAACTAGCGCCCGGCCCGCGATCGCGGAAGCGGTTTATCCGCGTGCAGCCGGGCCCTGGCCCGCCAGCCGCGTGCCCCGGTCGAGGGTCCGGTACTGGATCGCTTCGCTCACGTGGGGGATGCCCACCCGGTCCGCGCCGGCCAGGTCGGCGATGGTCCGGGCCACCTTGAGCACCCGGTGGTAGGCCCGCGCCGAGAGACCGAGGCGCGCCAGCGCCGCCCGGAGCAGCTCCTCGCCCGCCGGCTCCAGCCGGCAGTGCGCCCGCAACTCACGCGGCCCCATGTGCGCATTGGCGTGCACCCCGGGCAGCCCCCGGAAGCGCGCCCGCTGCCGCTCGCGCGCCGCCTCCACGCGCCCGCGGATCGCCGCGCTCGGCTCCTCGCTCCCCTCGCCCGACAATGCGGCTGCGGACACGGCGGGGACCCGGAGCTGCAGGTCGATCCGGTCCAGCAGCGGCCCCGACACCCGCCCGAGGTAGCGCTCCACGGCGCCCGGCTCGCAGCGGCAGGGACGCGTGCTGTCGCCGAAGTGGCCGCAGGGGCAGGGATTCATGGCCGCAGTGAGCGTGAACCTGGCGGGATAGGTGAGGCTGATGGCCGCCCGGCTCAGGGTGACCACCCCATCCTCGAGCGGCTGCCGCATGCCCTCCAGGACGTTGCGGCGGAATTCGGGCAGCTCGTCCAGGAAGAGCACCCCGCCGTGGGCCAGGCTCACCTCGCCCGGGCGGGGGTTGGAGCCGCCGCCGATCAGGCCGGCGTCGCTCACCGTGTGGTGCGGGGCGCGGAACGGCCGGGTGGTGAGGATCGCCCGCCCGGGCGGCAGCAGCCCCGCCACGCTGTGGATGCGGGTGCACTCGAGGGATTCCTCCAGCGCCAGCGCCGGCAGGATGGTCGGCAGCCGGCGCGCCAGCATGGTCTTTCCGGAACCGGGCGGCCCGATGAGCAGGAGGTTGTGCCCGCCCGCCGCCGCCACCTCGAGCGCCCGCTTGGCCGCCGGCTGCCCCCGCACATCGGCGAAGTCCACGGTCTCGACGCGGTCCCCGGCGAGCAGCGCCGCCGGGTCCGCGGCCACGGGCGCGAGGTCCCGTTCCCCCGCCAGGTGCGCCACCACGTCCATGAGGTGGGTGGCTCCGAGGACCGCGAGCTCGCCCACCACCGCCGCCTCGGCCGCGTTGGCCGCCGGCAGGATGAGCGTCCCGAGCCCCGCCGCCCGGGCGGCCAGGGCCACCGAGAGGGCACCCCGCACCGGGCGGAGCGCCCCTTCGAGGCCGAGTTCGCCGATCAGCAGCGTGCCGTCGAGCCGGTCCTCGCGGACCTGGTCGCTTCCCACCAGGATGGCCACCGCGATCGGGAGGTCGAAGCCGCTGCCGCTCTTGGGGAGGTCCGCCGGGGCGAGGTTGATGGTGATGCGCTTGAGCGGCGAGGCGTACCCGGCGTTGGTGATGGCCGCCATCACCCGCTCCCGGCCCTCCTTCACGGCGCTCTGCGGCAGCCCCACCGTCGAGAACGAGGGCAGCCCCGGGGCGAGGTCGGCCTCGACGTCCACGAGACAGGCGTCGATGCCGACGAGCGTGGCGCTGCGGACGCGGGCGAGCATGCGGGCTCCGGAAGGGTGGCACCCACGATGGGATGTCCCTCCCGCCCACGCCAACCCGGATGACGCAGCGCCGAGCAGAAAAACACGATGCGCCGGGCTGGCACCCGGCGCATCCACCACCTCACACCATTGCTAGGACAGGATCAGTTGGGCCAGCCGTCCGGCCGCGCATCGAGCAAGAGGATGATCGGCGCGGACAGGTCACCGGCGAAGACGCTGGTCTCGAGCGGCTGCGTCCGGTCCAGGTCGTCGCGGTTTGCCCCGATGATGCAGGTGAAGCCCACCCGCAGCACCGGCTGGTCGAGGAGTGCCACCGGGATGACCCGGGGCGGGCCGTAGGAGAGCCCCTCGCGGATGGTGGCCGGGACCCGGCCCGAGATGTAGACCGGCAACTCCACCAGCGACTGTAGCATCCGGTAGGTCATCACTGTGGACTCGCCGCCACTGGTCGCAACTCCGAACACCGGGGCGCCAAACCGGCCGGTCCGGGGAAAAATGGCCACCCCGTAGCTGAACGGAGCGCCGTTATCCCTTGCTGTGGCAATGGTTTCCCGCAGCAGGTCGTGGACGGCGAGAAGATCCTGGGGGATCGGCTCGGGGTTCATGAAGGCTCCTTGGGGGCGGCGCCCGGGTACCACAATGAAGTCTGGATGAGGGATTTGCAGACTTCGGGCCGAACAGCCAGCGGCCGTCCCTGGAGTGCTGGTGGGGGGGAAGGACGCCTCCGGCGTCCCACGCCAAAGTTGGGGCCGGAGGCCGGGCCCGCGCAATTCCCTAGGGAGCCCAGCGGACCGTCACCTCCGTGCCCTCCCCCACGGTGCTCGTGACACCCACCGTGGCGCCCCAGCTCTCCACCAGCCGCCGCACGATGGCCAGCCCGAGGCCCGAGCCGCTGGTCGTGGTGGAGAAGCGCGGCTCGAACAGCCGCGGCAGCGCCTCCGCGGCGATCCCCTGGCCGTCGTCCCGCACGGCGAAACGGCCTTCCCCGACGCACACCACGATGCGCCGCGCCGCCGCGTTCCGGGCGTTCTCGAGCAGGTTGCCGAGGACTTCCTTCACCTCGTCGAGCCGCGCCGGGACCAGCATGCGGTCGGGGCCCTCGAGCTCCACGCGGACGCCGCCCTCGGAGAGATGATAGAGTGCCGCCACCTCGCGCGCGGCCTGGATGAGGTCCACGCGCTCGAGCGGCGCGGCCCCGCGCGCGCCAGGCAGGCCGAAGCGACTGAACGCCCGCGCGATGGTGTCGAGGCGGTCGATCTCGCCGAGGATGCGGTCGACCGTCTCCTCGAGCAGGGGCATCAGGCGCTCGGGACGCTCGCGGGCCACCCGGCGCAGGTGCGGGACGGGGAGCCGGATGGGCGTCAGCGGGTTCTTGATCTCGTGCGCCACCTGCCGGGCCATCTCGCCCCAGGCAAGGACGCGGGCGGCCTGGGTCACGTCGGTCAGGTCGTCGAGGGCCAGCACGGCGCCACCCGGCTCGCCCAGGCGGGCCAGCTGCACCCGGTAGCTGCGGCCCTGCGCCTCGACCTCCGTGCCGACATCACCACTGCCGCCCGCCAGGAAGCGCTGCACCACCTCCACCAGCCCGCCCCATTCTGCCCCCAGCAGGTCGGCGAGGCGGGCACCGGGCCGGAGCTCGCATCCGGTGAGCTGGGCCGCGCGCGGGTTGGCCAGGAGGACCCGCCCCGCCTCGTCGAAGGCCACCACCCCGGTCGCCACGTTCGCGAGCACCTGCGCGGTGCGCCGCCGCGCCTCCTCCACGGCCGCCTGCGAGCGCTGGATGTCGGTGGCCATCCGCTCGAAGGCCCCGAAGACCTGCTCGAACTCGACCGGCGGCGCCGCCACGGCCGGCAACGGTGCGCCCTGGCCGATGGCGCGGGCGGAGCGCCCGAGGTCGGTCACCGGACGCGAGAGCGCCCGGGCCGCCAGCTGCGCGGCGAGGAACGAGGCGGCCACGCCCAGCAGCGTGGCGAAGAGGAGCAAGAAGGCGAGGTCGCGCCGGTCTTGCTCGCGGGCCCAGTCGAGCGCCAGCCGCGGCGTGGCCAGGATGCCGATGCCGCCGGGCGGCCCCACCTGCGCCACCCGGTATCCCACGCGGACCGGGGCCACGTAGGTGGTGGCCTGCCTCGTCAGCTCCAGCTCGTCGCCCAGCGCGAGGCGCTGGAAGGCGCGCGCCTCCATCAGGGGCTCCACCAGCGCCAGGTCCTCGAGGATCGGCGCGCTCGCCGCGATGAGGCGGCCGCCGCCGTAAAGCACCAGGTCCGCCTCGAGCCGGTTGGAGAGCTCCCGGAGGCCCTCGGCCAGGTCCGGGTCGGGGACCTCGAGCAGGCCGCCCGCCGTGAGCAGCGCGTCGCGGAGCGTGGCGGTGATCAGCAAGTCGCGCGTGCGCGCGGCCTCCGCCTCGAGCCGGCCCAGCCCCCACACGGTGAAGCTCGCGGCGGGGACCAGGAAGAAGAGGATCAGCGTCACCGCCAGGCGGAGCTGGAACGAGCGGGCTCGCCGGCGCACCGCCCCCACCACCCGCATCCCGCGGCCATCCAGCGTGGCCAGCCACCAGAGCAGCGCGAGCACCAGCGCATCGAGCGCGAGCAGGAGCGCCCCCCGGACCAGGGCGTACGGCAACGGGCGCAGGCTGAGGGTGGCCTGCACCAGCCGCTCCCCGCCGGGCAGGCCGAGGGTCACCTCGGCGCGCACCTGGTGTCCCTGGCGGTACCAGGTGCCCGGGTGCGCGTGCGCCGTGCCGCTTGCGAACGGCGGCGAGAGGCTCAGGTCGTAGAGCGGCGCGCCCTCGGCGGCCGGCCGCAGCAGCTGGGCCAGCCGCGCCGGGGCGAGCAGGCGGGTCCGCGGCCCCACCGCCACCGAGAGCACGCGGCCGCTCGCCAGGCGCTCCAGCAGCAGGTGATGCCGTCCCGGGACGCGGGCGAGCGTGAGCACCGTGCGCGGGCGCGTCGAGTCGGCCGCGCGGACCAGGGAGGCCAGCAGCGCCGTCGGCAGGTCCAGCGAGTCGAGCGCCAGTTCCGCCACGCGAGCACCCGACCGCTCCCACAGTGCCAGGCGGACCGGGAACTGCTGCCCCTCCAGGTCCGAGCCGCGCCAGAGGAGGTAGAGGTCCGTCGCGGTGCGTGGCTCGGGCCCCGCGCGCAGCCGGTCACCGAGGCGCTCGAGCAGCGGCTCGGCCAGCGGCTCCTCGGCGTTGCCGAGGCGGTTGAGGTCGCGCTGGGCGGCCACCAGGCGGCCGTTCAGCTCGGCCCCCCAGGTCACCAGCGAGGCGGCGGAACCGGCCACCACCGCCGTCCCGAGGATCGCCGCCAGGCGAGGCATGGGCCGCGCCAGCAGGAAGAGGGAGGGCAGCCAGAGGAAGGTGTACCACGGCGGCCAGCCCAGCCGCGGTTCCCACACCACCAGCCCGAGGACGGCCGCCAGCGCGGCCGCCGTCATGGCCACGACCGACCAGCGCCAGCCGGCTCCATGCTCGTCCCGCCCGCCCAGCAGCGTGCTGCCGAGCACCACCAGGGCGGCCGTGGCCACGGCCAGCGCCAGCTGCCAGCCCCCCCACAGCTCGGACGAGACGCCGGACGGCGGCGGGATGATGCCGCGGGCCAGGTCGGCGATCAGGTAGGGCGTGGCCACGAGCACGAGCGCACCGGCGGCTCCCCGCCCCGGGTGCCGGGGGAGCGCCCGGCCCCGCAGCCACACCGCGGCCGCCAGCAGCGCCCCCGCCGTGACGAGCAGGTGGCCGGCCGATCCGGTGACGGGACTCAGCCAGCTCCGCACGAAGGTGGCGGACGAGAAGAAGTCGGTGGCGCCCGCCGCCGCGCCGAGCGGCGCGCGGCTGGTGGCCCACACCAGCACGCCGAGCGCCGAGAGCCGGCCCGGCGCGGCCCGTGACGCCAGGAGCGCCAGCGCCAGGGCGGTGAGCACGAGGAGCGCCACGGCCTGGGAGGCGTGGTCGCGCTCCTCGGCCTGGATCGCGAGCTGGTCCGGCGGCAGCGGCTGGACGCTGAAGAGGACGCGCTCGCCGGCGGTGGTGGGCTGGGTATAGTCGAAGATGTCGCCGGAGCGGGGCGCCGCACCCGGCGGGTACACGTGCAGCTGCACGCCGGCGGTGGCGCCGAACCGGGCCGCCAGGCTCCGGTCGAAGCGCGGCGCCGCCGAGTCCGCCGCCAGCAGCACGGTGGCCACCACCACCCGTCCGGACGGCGCCACCAGGCGCCGCTCGAGCAGGCTGTAGGCGCGCGTGAAGCTGACTGTCACCGAGTCGCCGGCGGGGGCGGGTACGGCGCGATGGCGCCCCGCCCAGGCCCAGGGGACGCCGGTGGGCTCGAGGATGGCCACCGCCATCTCCGTCCCGCCCCGCGGCAGCGCGCGATCCAGCGCGGCGAAGGCCTGCCGCCGGTCGCCGTCGGCCCAGGCCCGCGCCTGGGTGGCGAGCGCATCAGCGCGGCGGAATTCACCCTCGAGCTCACCGCGGAGCCGCTGGTAGGCCTCCGTGAGGCGGCGCTCGCGCTCCTCGGCCCAGTCGCCCGTCACCCGGCCGATCCGGACCTGGCCCGCCACGAGTGCGAGCCCCATCGCCAGCGTCAGCAAGGCCAGCGCGCGTTCCCGCCGCCCCTCCCCGCGAACCGCCTCGACCACCGCCAGCACGCCGATGCCGAGCGCCACCCCGGCCGGCCCCCACCCCGGGGTGCGGAGCCACTCCGTGGCGGCCAGCACCGCGGCCAGGGCGATCCACACCACCCGGCGGGCCGGTGTCGTCATCGAGGTGGGCATGGCGTCCAAGTTAGCAACTATATTGAGGGCTGCCATGACGATCCGCGCCCGCCGCACCCCGATCCTGCTGCTCGCCGCGAGCCTGCTCGCCCCCGTCCTCCCGCTGGCGGCCCAGGGCGCGCAGGGCACCTTCGTGATCCTGGCCGGTGGGCGGGCCGTGGGCGCGGAACGCTGGGAAGTGCGCCCCGACGCCGGCAGCACCCGCGTCACCTCCACGGTGAGTTTCCTGCTCACGCCGCTCCTCGCCCTCGAGGTCAGCGCGGTGTACGGCGCGAGCGACCAGGCCCTGCAGCTCACGCGCCGCCAGGGCGAGGCGAGCGCGCAGACCTTTGCCGTCCAGCAGCGCAACCGGGTGACGGTCCGCCGGGTGGCCCCCGGTGGCGAGAAGGCGAGTGAGTTCCCCGGGGGACCCGACGTGGTGCTGCTGGCGGACAGCGTGTTCGCCCCCCTGCTCCGCCTCCTGCCGCTGGCCACCCCCACGCCCCGGACGGTCAAGGTCCTCTACCCCGAGTCTGGCCGCCGCGGTCAGGTCCGGCTCGAGCGGCAGGCCGCCCCGGGCGGCGCCCTGATCCGCCTGAGCGGCATGCTGGAGGGCGAGATCGAACTCGGACGCGGCGGCGAGGTCCTGCGCATCTCCCTTCCGGCGCTCGGCCTGGAAGCCCGCCCGGACCCCAGGTAGCGGGTCGTAACATCCTGAAACTCGGCCCGATCGGGGTCCGTACGCCCGGTCAGCCGCACTTCACGTCCACAACCAGGAAGCCTCGATGCGTTTGAGCCGGCTGATTCTTTCGATCACCCTGCTGCCCTTCGCGCTGGGGGCGCAGGCAGCGCCGGCGGCCCCTCCCGTGGCCACCCTGAGTCTGGCCGAGGCGCTGCAGCAGGCCCGGAACAACAACCCGACGTACCTCTCCCGGCTCAACAACGCCGCCACCGCCCGCATGCAGGTGCGGAATGCGTACGGCGGCCTCCTGCCCAGCGCCTCGGTGTCGGCCGGGATGGACTACACCGGCTCGGGCCAGGCCAACTTCGGCCAGGGGTTCACCCGGCAGACCTCGGCGGTGATCGGCTCCAACTACAGCGCCGGGTTCCAGTGGCAGCTGGACGGCGGGCGCCTGATGGCGCCCCGGGAGCAGAAGGCCAACCAGCGCGCGGTAGACGAGGAAATCGGCGCCGAGGACAACGCCCTCAAGTTCCGGATCACCGACCAGTACCTGAGCGTGCTGCAGGCCACCGCGCAGGTGCAGGTGGCGCGGCAGCAGGTTGAGCGGAACCAGGCCTTCCTGGACCTGGCGAACGCCAAGTACCGCGTGGGCCAGGGGACGCTCATCGAGGTCCGCCAGGCCGAGGTGCAGAAGGCGCAGTCGGACGTCCTGCTGCTGCGGAACCTGCAGGCCGAGGCCGTGGCCAAGCTGGAGCTGTTCAACCGGATCGGCGTGGCCCCGCCGATCACCATCGACCAGATCGCCCTGAGCGACTCGTTCCCCGTCACGGAGCCGTCGCTCGCGCTGGAGGGGCTGCTGTCGCAGGCCGCGGACCAGAACCCGGAGCTCAAGGCGCTGCGGGCGCGCGAGCGGGCGGCACGGATCGGCGTGACCTCGGCGAAGTCGGAGTTCCTGCCCAGCCTGTCGCTCCGCGGCGGGTGGAGCGGGTTCACCCAGCAGGCGACGGACAAGAGCCTGCTGCTGCGCCAGAGCCTGGCCGGCGCCATCGGCTCGGCGCAGAGCTGCATCTTCCAGGACTCGCTGCAGGCGCTGCTGCCCGGGCACAGCGTGCAGGGGGCGGCCGCCTGCTACGCCTCGGCGGGGCTGAACGGCACGGGCACCGCGCTGACGGCGCAGACCCGGAACGCGATCCTCGACGGCAACAGCGTCTTCCCCTTCGAGTTCACGAAGCAGCCCTTCAGCATCGGGCTCACGGTCTCGCTGCCGATCTTCACCGGCTTCGGCCGGAGCCTCCGGCTGCAGCAGGCGCGGGAGTTTGCCCGGGACGCGGACGAGAACACCCGGCTCCGTGCGCTGGCCATCCGCACCGACGTGCACGCCGGCTTCATCGGGGTGCAGACCGCGTACAAGGCCATCGGCGTGCAGGCCCAGAGCCGCGACGCCGCGCGCGACCAGCTCCGCCTGGCGCAGGACCGCTACCGGCTCGGCAGCGGCACGGCGCTGGAGGTGTCGGACGCCCAGAACTCGGTGGAGCGCGCCGAGGGCGACTACGTGAACGCCATCTACGACTATCACAAGGCCCTGGCGTCGCTCGAAGCCTCGGTGGGCCGTCCGCTTCGCCCCTAACGGGAAGGAATAGGCATCATGTCGCGTCGCATGAAGTTCGGGCTCTTCGCGGTTCTGGTCGTCGTCGTGGTCGGGGGCATCGTGGCCCTCGGGGCGGCGAAGAGCAAGAACAAGGCGGTCGAGGTGCGCCTGGAGCAGGTCGGCACCCGGGACCTCGTCGCCGTGGTGACGGCCAGCGGCAAGATCGAGCCGGACACCAAGGTGGACGTGCTCTCGGACGTGCAGGGGCGCATCACCAGGATCGCGGTCCGCGAGGGCGACCTGGTCCGCAAGGGCGATTTCCTGCTGCAGATCGACCCCGCCATCTACCAGGCGGCCGTGAGCCGCGCCCAGGCCATGGTGGCGAGCGCGCAGAGCGACCTCATCCGCGCGCGCGCCAACCAGGACCAGGCGAAGCGCTCGCTGGACCGCAGCAAGGAGCTGCAGCGCACCAGCCCCACGCTCATCACGGCCGAGTCGGTGGAACAGGCCCAGACCGCGTGGGACGTCTCGGTGGCCAACACCAAGGCCAGCCAGGCCAGCGTGGACCAGGCGCGGGCGGCGCTGCAGGAGGCGCAGGACAACCTCCGCAAGACCCGCATCATGGCGCCGATCACGGGCCGGGTGACCCGGCTCGCCGTGGAGGAGGGCGAGGTGGCCGTCATCGGCACCTTCTCCCGCGACGTGGGCCTGCTGATGACCATCGCCGACCTGTCGGTGATCCTGGCCAAGGTGCAGGTGGACGAGACCGACGTGGTCCGCCTCTCGGTCGGTGACTCGGTGGAAGTGGCCATCGACGCCTTCCCCGACACCACCTTCATGGGGCACGTCACCAAGATCGCCAACAGCGCGCAGCTCACCGCGACGTCGACCGCCTCGGGCTCGAACGACCGGGCGGTGGACTTCGACGTGGAGATCACGCTGGCCAACCCGCCCAAGGACATCCGGCCGGACCTTTCCTGCACGGCGCGGATCGTCACCGACGTGCGGAAGGGGGCGCTCAGCATCCCCATCATCGCGCTGACGGTGCGGCAGCACGAGAAGCTCCCGACCGAGGGCACGCCGGCGGCGGCCCCGGCGGCGGCCGGGGACACGGCCAAGGCCAAGTCCAAGGACACCGAGGGCGTCTTCGTGGTCACCGACGGCGTGGCGCAGTTCCGCCCGGTCAAGGTGGGCATCGCGGGCGACGAGTACTTCGAGGTGGTCGAGGGCGTGAAGGCGGGCGAGACCATCGTGGCCGGCACCTACCAGGCCATCCGCGACCTGCGCGACTCGACCCGGGTGAAGAGCAGCGTCCCCGACTCGGCGGCCAAGGGGAAGGCGTCATGAGCGACCGGGTGATCCACGTCGAGGAACTCGTCCGCGAGTACCCGATGGGCGGCGAGAAGGTGCTGGCGCTGCGCGGGCTCACCCTGAGCATCCGCCGCAACGAGTACGTGGCGATCATGGGGCCGTCGGGCTCCGGCAAGTCCACGCTGATGAACCTGCTCGGCTGCCTCGACACGCCGAGCGGCGGCGACTACTGGCTGAACGGCCAGGAGGTCTCGCGCCTGACCGACGACGCCCTCGCGCGGGTCCGGAACAAGGAGATCGGGTTCGTGTTCCAGACCTTCAACCTCCTGCCCCGCGCCTCCGCGCTCCACAACGTGGAGCTGCCACTGGTCTATGCGGGCGTGGGCAGCCGGGAGCGGCGGGAGCGGGCCGTCCGGGCCCTCACCCGGGTGGGGCTGCAGAACCGGATGCACCACCGGCCCAACGAGCTCTCGGGCGGCCAGCGGCAGCGCGTGGCGATCGCGCGGGCGCTCGTCAACGAGCCCTCGCTGCTCCTGGCGGACGAGCCCACCGGCAACCTGGACAGCACCACCAGCGAGGAGATCATGCGGGTCTTCAGCGAGCTCCACGCCCAGGGCCAGACCATCGTGGTGGTGACCCACGAGCCGTCGATCGCGGCGCACGCCGAGCGCGTGGTGGTGCTCCGGGACGGCAAGCTCGACAGCGACACCCGGAACCGCGCCGCGGCCTAGCATGCCGATCTTCGAGGCGGTGCGGATGGCCCTCCGCACCATCGTGACCCAGAAGCTCAAGAGCTTCTTCTCCCTGCTCGGCGTGCTGATCGGGGTGACCTTCCTCATCGCGGTCGTCTCGATCGTCGAGGGGATGAACGTGTACATGGAGGACCAGTTCGCCAACCGGCTGATCGGCCTCAACACGTTCACCCTGCGGCGGAACCCGGGCATCAACACCGGGAACGTCACCGAGGAGGAGTGGCGGAGCTGGATGCGCCGCCCCCGCATCACCTACGGCGATGCGGAGTACGTGGCGGAACGGATCCAGACCCCGGTGGTGACGGCGCAGTTCTGCTCCGACCGCATGACCCTGTCCTATGGCGGCAAGCAGGCCAAGGACATCGAGCTGATGGGCACGGAGCCGACCTACTTCGAGATCAAGAGCATCGGGATCGCCACCGGGCGGATCTTCACCCCCCAGGAGGTGAAGGCGGGGGTCCCGGTCCTGGTGCTGGGCTGGGAGCTGGCGGAGAAGCTCTTCGCGGGCCTGGACCCGCTCGGGCGGGACGTCGTGATCCAGGGCCTGCCCTACCGGGTGGTGGGCGTGGCCGAGAAGCGCGGGTCGCTGTTCGGCATCTCGCTCGACAAGTTCGCCGTGATGCCCTTCCGCGCCCCGGCGCGGCGCTTCATCTGCCCGCTCGGCGTGCTCGACGAGCTGCAGATCAAGGCGGCCAACCCCGGCATGATGCAGGTGGCCATGGCGGAGACCGAGGCCATCATGCGCACCCGGCGCGGCCTTCGGCCCACCCAGGAGAGCAACTTCAACCTGCAGTCGGCCGAGGGCGCGCTCGAGGGGTGGAAGAAGATCTCGACGGTACTCCTGACGGTGCTGCCCGGCCTCGTGGCCATCTCGCTGGTGGTGGGCGGCATCGTGATCATGAACATCATGCTGATGGCCGTCACGGAGCGCACCCGCGAGATCGGCATCCGCAAGGCCCTCGGCGCCAAGCGGCGCGACATCCTGGCGCAGTTCGTGGTGGAGAGCGCCACGCTCTCCACCGTCGGGGCGGCGTTCGGGGTGGGGGCCGGGATCGGCCTGGCCTTCGTGGTGCGGGCGCTGACGCCGCTGCCGGCCGCGGTGGCGCCGTGGTCGGTGTTCGTGGGCGTCGGCCTTGGGATGATCGTAGGCATCATCGCGGGGGTGTATCCCGCCAGCCGCGCCTCGCGCCTCGACCCGATCCAGGCGCTCCGCGCCGAATGACCCGGGAGACCTGACCATGCTGTTCAGCCGTGCGTTCGAGGGCGTCGGGATCGCGCTGGACTCGCTCCGGGCCAACAAGGTCCGCGCGGCGCTCACCATCCTCGGCGTCGCCATCGGCGTCATGGTGGTGATCGCCATGGCGGCCGCCATCACCGGCGTCAACCGCAGCGTCACCGAGCAGCTCGAGAAGCTGGGACCACGGACCTTCTTCGTGTTCCGCTACTTCCAGGGCGGCCTCAACATCAGCGACGGCTCGGACGAGATGTCGCCCTGGCGGCGCAACCCGTGGCTCACCGTGGCCGAGGCGGAGATGCTGCGGCGGGTCCCCGGGATCCGGAGCGTCACCTGGCAGGAGAACGCCAGCGGGCCCGTGAGCGCCGGCGACGTGAGCTTCTCCAGCGTGAACGTGCAGGGCTTCGGTCCCGACTGGATCCTGACCCAGGGCGGCACCATCATGGAGGGCCGCAACTACACCGCCCTGGAGCAGGCCGCGGGCGCCCACGTGGCGGTGATCAACGACAAGCTGGCCGAGCAGCTCTGGCCGGGGCTCGACCCGGTGGGCCGGCGCCTGAAGGTGTTCGGCGAGCCGTTCGACGTGATCGGCATCTACACCGAACCGTCGAGCCTCTTTGGGGACAACAACAGCCCCACGGTGTTCATCCCGCACGCCACGTTCGTGAAGGTGGCCGACTACTGGAAGGGCTGGCTCATGTTTGCCGTGATGCCCGGCCCCGAGCTCACCGTGCCGGAGGCGCAGGACCGGGTCACCGCCGCGCTCCGCGCCTACCGCGGCCTCAAGCCCGCGCAGGAGAACAACTTCTCGCTGGTGAGCCAGGACAAGCTGCTGGAGAGCTTCGACAGCATGACCAAGGGCTTCTTCCTGGTGATGCTGGCGCTCTCGAGCGTGGGCCTCATGGTGGGCGGTGTCGGGGTGGTGGCCATCATGATGATCTCGGTCACGGAGCGCACCCGGGAGATCGGCGTCCGCAAGGCCCTCGGCGCCACCCGGCGCGAGATCATGTGGCAGTTCCTGGTGGAGGCCGCCACCCTGACCCTGGTGGGCTGCATCGCCGGGATGCTGCTGGGCGGCGCCCTCACCCTGGCGGTGAACAAGCTGACGCCGATCCCGGCCGCCGTGCCGCTCTGGTCGGTGGTGGCGGCGGTGGCCGCTTCCACGGTGACCGGGATCCTCTTCGGCCTTTACCCCGCCAGCAAGGCGAGCCGCCTCGACCCGGTGGAAGCCCTCCGGTACGAGTAGTCCCCGCCGCGTCGCCAGACCCAAAGGGCCGCCACCCCCGGGGTGAGCGGCCCTTCATCCTTTCCTTGGCCTGCCGGAATCCGGGCATGCTATCTTGCAGCATGCCCATCCGCGAAGCGTTCCGGCTCGCCCTCCAGTCGGTCCTGGGCTCCAAGCTCCGATCGTTCTTCACGCTCCTCGGCATCATCGTCTCGGTGGCCTTCCTGGTGGCCGTCGTGGCGGTGATCCAGGGGATGAACGCGTACGTGAAGGACACGATGACCGGGGCCATGATCGGCACCAACGCGTTCCAGGTGCGGCGCCTGCCGATCGCCATCGGGCTGCTCTCCGATGAGGAACTCAAGGCCATCCAGCGGCGCCCCAAGCTCACCATGGACGACGCGGAGGCGGTGCGCCGCGCCCTGCCCGACGCGCAGGCCATCTCCATCCAGTCGGGCTGGCCCACCCCCACAAGCGACATCAGCCACCGCAACAACACCGTCGGCGACGTCATGATCTTCGGCGTCACGCCCGACTACCAGCTGGTGCTCGACTATCGCTTCGCCGCCGGCGAGCCCCTCTCCGATCCTGACATCCGCGAACGCCGCCCGGTGGCCGTGGTGGGCAGCGAGGTGGCCGAGAAGCTCTTCGGGACGGCGGAGCGGGCCATCGGCCAGCGGGTCCGGCTGGCCGGGCGGGAGATGCGCATCAAGGGCGTCACCGCGCGGAAGGGCCGGGTGCTGGGGCAGTCGTTCGACGGGTTTGCTCTCATCCCGATCTCCACCTTCGAGGCCATCTACGGCCGGCGCCTCACCACCACGGTCTCGGTCAAGATGCGGAACCCCGAGGAGATCGCCGGGGCGATGGACCGGGCGCAGGAGGCCATGCGGCTCTCCCGCCACCTCCGCCCCGCGGAGGTGGACAACTTCACCATCGACAAGGCCGATGCGCTGGTGAACTTCTGGCGCCGCCTCACCAAGGTGCTCTTCACGGTGATCCCGGCGGTGGTGTGCATCGGCATCGTGGTGGGCGGCATCGTCATCATGAACATCATGCTGATGTCCGTGAACGAGCGCACCCGCGAGATCGGCATCCGGAAGGCCCTCGGCGCCACCCGGCGGGACATCCGGCGGCAGTTCCTGATCGAGTCCCTGGTGCTGGCCACGCTGGGCGGGATCTTCGGCGTGGCGGCGGGCTGGGGCCTGAGCGTCGTGGTGTCACAGTTCACCCCGCTCCCGGCGCGGATCACGGGCTGGTCGGTGGCCGTCTCGCTGCTCCTCGGGGCGGGCACGGGCGTGACCTTCGGCGTGTACCCGGCGGCGCGCGCGTCCCGGCTCGACCCGATCGCCGCGCTCCGGGCGGAGTAAGGCGCGATGATCCTCCGGAACCTGGACGAGGGCATCGGGATCGCCCTCGATTCCCTCCGCACCAACAAGCTCCGCTCGGCGCTCACCATCCTGGGCGTGGTGATCGGCGTGGCCACGGTGATGGCCATGGCGTCGATCGTCGAGGGGGTGCGGACGCAGATCTTCAACGCGATGAACACCGCCAGCCCGAACACGTTCTACGTGGTGCGGTTCTTCTCGCAGACCCCGCTCAACCCCCAGCACCTTCCGTACGAAGTGCGCATCCGCCCCCCGGTCAACGACCGGGACGCCGAGGCGATCCGCCGCATGCCGGAAGTGGAGCACGCGGCCCTGTGGGTGCAGGTGTTCTACCGGCTCGAATACCAGGGCGTGCAGACCCAGACCGTGCTCATCTACGGCGCCGACCAGCGCTACATGGACGTGCTGGGCGGCACGCTGCTCCGGGGCCGGTTCTTTGCGCCGGGGGAACTGGACGGGGAACCAGTGGCGGTGCTCGAGGTGGAATCGGCGGACCGGCTGTTTGGCCGGATCGACCCGATCGGCAAGCGCATCCGGATCGGCGGGGTGGCCATGACCGTGATCGGCCTGTACCAGCGGCCCGAGAACATGTTCGAGCCGCCGGGCCAGCAGATCGGCGCCATCATCCCGTTCGAGACGGCGCGCCGGAACTACCCCTACGACGAGACCAACGGCCTCTTCATCTCCATCAAGCCCCACGAGGGGATCCCGGTGACGCGGGCCAAGGACCTCTCCATCGCCGCCCTGCGCCGGGCCCGGAGCCTGCGACCCGGGATGCCGAACACCTTCGACATCATCACCCAGGACCAGATCCTCGACACCATCTCGAGCCTCACCAGCGCCTTCTTCGGGGTGATGGTGGCGCTCTCGAGCGTGGCGCTCCTCGTGGGCGGCATCGGCGTCATGGCCATCATGATGGTGTCGGTCACCGACCGCACCCGCGAGATCGGGCTCCGCAAGGCCATGGGCGCCACCCGGCAGGAGATCCTGTGGCAGTTCCTCGTCGAGGCGGCCACGCTGACCCTGCTCGGTGGCCTCATCGGGATCGTGGTGGGGCTGCTGGTCGGGGTCGTGCTCAAGCAACTCATGGACATGCAGTCCGGGGTGCCCCTCTGGAGCGCACTCATGGCGACGGTGGTGAGCATCCTCATCGGGCTGGTGTTCGGCCTCTATCCGGCCAACCGGGCCGCCCGCATGGACCCCGTGGAGGCGCTCCGGCACGAATGAGCCGGGCGCGCTGGGGGCGGGCGCGCCGGCCCGCCCGTTCCGCTCACGCCGGGGGCCGTGTGCAAGCACGGCCCCTCAGCGCATCCCCCGGCACCCCCAACTCAACGAGGTCCTGATGCAGTACCCTGTCCGGCCGGCGGCCCTGCTCGTCGCCCTCCTTGCCCTCCCGGCCTGCGGCAACCGGCTCGAGGCCCCCCGCGACGCGGTCGCCGGCAAGGAGACGGCTGGGGTGCCGGCCTCCGCCCCGGTGGCGGCGGACATGGCGGTGGCCTCGCGACTGGCAGGGGGAGCGGCGGAGGCGGAGGGGAGCACCCTCCCGAACGCCGCGCAGGACCCGGCCCTCCAGTCGCCCATGATCATCCGGACGGGCCAGGCCAGTGTCGAGGTGGACTCGCTGGAGCTCGGGATGGGCCAGGTGCAGGCGCTCGCCCAGCGGCTCGGCGGCTTCATTGCCAACAGCCAGATGCAGCTCGGGGGCGGCCAGTACCGGGCCGCCACCCTCGAGGTCAAGATCCCGGCCGCGCGCTGGGACGAGCTCATCGGCGGCATCACGCCGCTCGGCAAGGTGGAATACGTCAACGTCGGGGCGCAGGACGTGGGCGAGGAGTTCACCGACGTGAGCGCGCGGGTGGGCAATGCGCGAAAGCTCGAGGGCCGGCTGATCGAGCTCCTGGGCACGCGCACCGGGAAGCTCTCCGACGTCCTCGAGATCGAGCGTGAGCTGGCCCGCGTGCGCGAGGAGATCGAGCGGATGGAGGGACGCCTCCGCTACCTCAAGGCCCACGCGGCCACGAGCACCCTGAGCATCACGGTGCACGAGCCGGCCCCCGTCATCGCCGACGGCGGCAGCGGCGGGGTGATCGGGGAAGCGTTCCGGCAGGCGTGGCGGAACTTCGTCAACTTCGTCGCGGGCTTCATCGCCTCGCTCGGCACGCTGGTCCCGCTCGGCGCGCTCGGCATCCTCGCCCTCTGGGTCATCCGCAAGGTGTGGCAAGGCCGGCGACCCAGGTCCTGACGCCCCACCAGGGGGAACCGCGGGCCGTCCCGGCGCGTACGTCCGGGGCGGCCCCTTGTCCTGTCCCGGCGCCCCGCCCTACTCTCCCTGCGTCTTCAACCGCGGTTGCTCATGCCCGTTGACCTCCTTGCCATCGCCGCCCACCGGGACGACGTCGAGCTCACCTGCGCCGGCACCCTGATCCGCGCCCGGGAGGACGGCTACACCACCGGCATCCTCGACCTCACCAGCGGCGAGACCGGCACCCGCGGCAGCGCCGAGCTGCGCGGCCAGGAGGCTGCCCGGGCGGCGGAGATCATGGGGGTCCGCGAGCGCCGGAACGCCGGGCTGCCGGATGCCGGGCTGCAGAACAGCGAGGAGATGCGGCGGGTGGTGGTCGAGCAGATCCGCCACTTCGCGCCGCGCGTGGTGATCCTGCCGTTCCCGGTCGGGCGGCATCCCGACCACCGGATTGCCTCGGAGCTGTCGCGGGACGCGTGCTTCCTTGCGGGGCTCGCCAAGTATCCGGCCGGCGGAACGCCGCACCGTCCCCACAAGATCCTCTACGCGCTCGCCTACCGCGAGGACCCGGTGAAGCCCACGTTCGTGGTGGACGTCAGCGCCCAGTTTGAGCGGAAGATGCAGGCCATCCGCTGCTACTCGAGCCAGTTCGACGGCGCCAAGGCCGCGGGCGAGATCTTCCCCACGGGCCAGGATCTCTACTCGCTCGTGGAGGTCCAGAATGCCCACTACGGCTCCCTGATCCGCACCCGCTACGGCGAGCCATACTTCACCCACGAGACCGTCCGGATCGACGATGTGGTTCGACTCGAGGTCCAGAGCATGTGAGGTTCGGACCGTCCCGTCCCGGAGGGCCCCCCGCCAGGTCTCGTTCCGCAAGTCGTTGCATGAGCAGATTTTAGGCAGCAGGAAGGAACCAGCGACCATGATCCATGCGATCGATTTCGAGGCCGCCAGCGAGGTGGATCTGGGGCGCCTGGAGCGAAGCCTGACCCTCCACTCGGAGCGGGTCGGCGAGGGAGGGGGGGTGACTCCTCGCCTGGCACCCCGGCCCGCCCGCCGCCCGCGAGGGTGCCGAGTTGGCCCGATGTCGCCATCTTTCCCCCGATGCCGCCGACCCCGATCTACCTCGACCACGCTGCCACCACTCCCGTCCGGCCGGAGGTGGTGGACGCGATGCTGCCCTACCTCGGCGGCACCTTCGGCAACCCGTCCAGTGGTCACGGGTTCGGGCGCGCCGCCCGGGACGGCCTGGAGCGGGCACGGGCGCAGGTGGCGGAGAGCCTCGGCGTGGCGGCGCGGGAGGTCTACTTCACCTCGGGTGGCACGGAAGGCGACAACCTGGCCGTGCTCGGAGCCGCCTGGGCCGCCCGCGAGGCCGGGCGCCCGATGTGTGCGGTCGTTGCGGCCACGGAACACAAGGCGGTGCTGGCCGCCGCGCACGCCGTGACCCGCCAGGGCGGACAGGAGGTGCTCCTGCCCGTGGCACCCGATGGGCGCCTCGACATGGCCGCGCTGGATGCGGCCCTCGCCGGCCGGCCCTCGCTCGTGTCGGTGATGTGGGTGAACAACGAGACCGGCGTGATCCAGCCGCTCGGCGCCATCGCGGAGCGCTGCCGCACGGCGGGCATCCTGTTCCATAGCGACCTGGTGGCGGGGTTCGGCAAGCTGCCATTCTCGCTGACCGAGGTGCCGCTCTCGCTCGCCACCATCACGGGGCACAAGCTCGGCGCGCCCAAGGGCATCGGCGCCCTGGTGGTGCGCGACGGCGTGACCCTCTCCCCCCAGGTGCACGGCGGCAGCCAGCAACGGGGTGTCCGGCCCGGCACCGAGAACATCGCCGGGGCGGTGGCCCTCGGCTGCGCCGTGCGGCTGGCCTGGCAGGAGCAGGCCCGGGAGACTGCCCGAGTCACGGAACTTCGCGACCTGCTGGCGGCACTCCTCACCGCCGCAGTGCCGGACCTCCGGATCACGGGCAGCACCGCGCCGCGCGCGCCGCACGTCCTCAACCTCCAGGTGCCGGGCTGCGACGCCCAGGCCCTCCTGATGCATCTCGACCTCGCCGGCATCGCCGCCTCCGCGGGCTCCGCGTGCCAGACCGGTGCCGCCGAGCCATCGCACGTGCTCACGGCCATGGGCGTCCCGCCCGGGCTTGCCCTCTCTGCCGTCCGGCTGAGCCTGGGCCACGAGACCACGGCCGAGGAGGTGGGCCGGGTGGCGGAGGTGTTCCCGCGCGCCGTGGCGAAGGTGCGGGCCCTAGGGCTCGCGCTGAGCCGCTGACCATGGTGGCGAACCCCTCGCTCCCGTCCGGGCGCCGTGCCCGGGTCCTCGTGGCCATGAGCGGCGGGGTGGACAGCTCCGTGGCCGCCGCCGAGCTCGTGGCCCGGGGCCACGAGGTGATCGGCGCCACCCTCAAGCTCTTCTGCTATGGCGACAGCGTGCCCGACCGGCCCTGCTGCTCCCTCGACTCGATCAACGACGCGCGCAGCGTCTGTCAGGCACTCGGCATCCCGCACTACGTCCTCAACATGGAGGACCGCTTCAGCCGGGACGTGATCGCCAACTTCGTGGCCGAGTACAGCCGCGGCCGGACGCCGATTCCGTGCGTCCGCTGCAACTCCTTCACCAAGTTCCGGGACCTGCTGGCCCACGCCGACGCCCTCGAGTGCGATTACCTGGCCACCGGCCACTATGCCGTCGCCCGGGAGGGCCGCCTCTACCGCGGGGCCGACCCCGGCAAGGACCAGAGCTACTTCCTCTGGGGTATATCCCGGAGCGTCCTGCCCCGGCTGCTGACCCCGGTGGGCGGCCTCACGAAGGCGGAGACCCGGGCGCACGCGCGGCAGCTCGGGCTGGTGACGGCGGACAAGCCCGAGTCGGTGGAGATCTGCTTCGTGCCGGACGACGACTACGTGGGCGTCCTGGAGCAGCACCTCCCGGCCGACGCGCCGGCCCTGGTGCCGGGCCCGCTGGTGAGCACCCGCGGGGAGGTGATCGGCGAGCACGCAGGCTTCGCCCGCTACACCATCGGGCAGCGTAAGGGGCTGCCGGGGGGCGCGGGCGAGCCGCGGTTCGTGGTGGCCATCCGCCCCGCCACGCGTGAGGTGGTGGTGGGCAGTGCGGACGAGCTGCTTGGGCATCGCGTGCAGCTGGCGGAGCTGAACTGGCTGGCGGACCCGCTGGCGGAGGGCGACGGCTGCCTGGTGCAGCTCCGCTACCGCGCCCGGGCGGTGCCGGCGACGGTGGTGACGGTCACGGAGGACAGGCTGGACCTCGCACTGGCGGTGCCGGTGCGGGCCATTGCGCCGGGGCAGTCCGGCGTGGTGTTCGCGGACGACGGGCAGGTACTCGGGGGAGGAGTCATCGCATGACGGCAGTCGGCTCGGCGGCGCGGCGGGGAGCCCTGGGGCTCGCCCTCCTGATGACGGTGACGGGCACCGTGCTGGCGCAGGCCAAGCGCCCAATCGGCATCGAGGAGTACATCACCACGCCCGTGGTGAGCGACCCGCAGCTCTCACCGGACGGGACCCTGGTGGCGTTCACCATCACCACGCCGTCCATCGAGGAGAATCGGTCCTCGAGCCGGGTGTGGCTGGCGGAGATCGCCACCGGAGAGAGCTGGCAGGCCACCGTGGGCAGCGGCAACGAGCGGCTCCCCCGGTGGGCGCCGGATGGCCGCACGCTCACGTTCGTCTCCACGCGGGACGGCAGCCCGCAGATCTGGCGGATGCCGCTCCGCGGCGGGGAGGCCAGCAAGATCACCAGCGTGGCCCACGGCATCTCCGACTATCTGTGGAGCCCGGACGGCAAGGCGCTCTACTTCTGGACCGACGTGCCCTGGGGCGACTCGACCGAGGCGCAGAAGCGCTCGGCCCCCTACCCCACGTCGGCGCAGATCGTGACCGACCTGTTCTACCGGCACTGGAACGAGTGGCGCGTGGGCATCCGCTCGCACGTGTTCCGCGTGACGCTGGCGGGCGAGGTCACCGACCTCACGCCGTTCGACCGCGACGTGCCCCCGCTGGCGCTCGGCGGCCTCACCGACGTGGCCGTCTCGCCGGTGGGGACCGAGGTGGCGGTGGTCTACAACCCCGACACGGCCCTGGCCACGAGCACCAACAACGACATCGCCGTGATGGGGCCGGACGGCTCCGCGCGGCAGTTCATCACCACCACCCGGGGGAACGATCACTCCCCACGCTACTCCCCGGACGGCCGCTACATCGGCTACCTCAGCATGGCCACGCCCGGCTTCGAGGCGGACCGCCAGCAGCTGATGCTCTACGAGCGCGCCAGCGGGCGGAAGCTCAACGTGGCGCCCCGCTTCGATCGGAGCATCACCGATTTCCGCTGGCTGCCGGATGGACGCGGGGTGATTGCGGAAGTGGAAGACCGCGGGGGACACAGCATCTACCGCATCGAGGTGCCGTCGGGCCGCACCACCCTGCTGGTGAGCGGCGGCACCAACAGCAACGTCCAGCTCTCGGACGACGGCACCCGCCTCAGCTTCCTGCGCAGCACGGCCGACCGGCCGGCCGAGGTGTGGACGGCCACCATCGAGGGCAAGGAGCCGCGGGCGGTCACCAACGTCAACGGGGAGCGGATGGCGGCGCTGGACCTGGCGCCGGCCGAGTCGTTCGGCTTCGTGGGCGCGCGCGGCGACTCGGTCTTCGGCTGGCTGGTGAAGCCGCCCGGCTTCCGGCCGGACCGGAAGTACCCGCTCGTGTACCTCATCCACGGCGGGCCGCAGGGCGCGTGGCTGGACCAGTGGCACGGGCGCTGGAACTATGCGCTCTTCGCGTCGCGTGGTTACGTGGTGGCGGCGGTCAACTTCCACGGGTCCACCGGATACGGGCAGGCGTTCACCAACAGCATCTCGCGCAACTGGGGCGGCCTGCCGTTCGAGGACCTGATGAAGGGCCTCGATGCCGTGGCTCGCCTCCCGTACGTGGACAGCACCCGCATGGGAGCCGCAGGCGCCTCCTACGGCGGCTATGCCGTCTACTGGCTGGCGGGCAACACCAAGCGGTTCCGGGCGCTGGTGGCGCACGACGGGATCTACAACCCGCTCAGCATGGCCGGCACCACCGAGGAGCTGTGGTTCCCGCACTGGGAGTTCGGCGGCCCCCCCACCGATCCGCAGGCGCGGGCGGTCATCGAGAAATGGTCGCCGGCCAACTTCGCGCAGAACTGGACCACGCCCATGCTGGTGGTGCACAGCCAGCTCGACTACCGGGTGGACGTCTCGGAGGGGCTCCAGGCCTTCACCAACCTCCGCCTGCGCGGGATCCCGGGGAAGTTCCTCTACTTCCCCGATGAGGACCACTTCGTGACCCGGCCGCGGAACCGCCGGCTCTGGTGGGGCACCGTGCTCGACTTCCTGGACCAGTACCTCAAGCCGTCCGCCTGATGCGCCCGCTCATCGTCCGCTGGCTGATCAACACCCTCGCGCTCTACGTCGCGGTCCAGGTCGTCGACGGGGTGGAGTACACGGGCCCGGCGCTCGGCCTCCTGGCCGTGGCGGCACTGTTCGGGATCGTCAACGCCACCCTGCGCCCGCTGCTCGCGCTGCTCACCTGCCCGCTGGTGCTGGTGACCCTCGGCCTGTTCCTGTTCTTCATCAACGCGGCGCTGCTGCTCTTCACCAGCTGGCTGTCGGGCCTCTTCAACCTTGGCTTCGATGTCCGCGACTTCGGCTCGGCGTTCTGGGCCGGGCTCCTGATCAGCCTGGTCAGCCTGGTGCTCTCGCTGTTCGTGGGGGAGAGCGACGTGAAGGTGATCCGGCAGTAGCCCCGCGCCCCACGGCCGGCTTCCTGCGGGACCGGAACCGGCCTCGGGCCCCCTCGGCGGCCCCCCGCTCGGGCACGCCGAACTTCACGCGCGACATCGTGCGGGTCGAACGCGCACACTAAGTCGAACCGCAGCAAGGGGTTCCGGCGCAGCGGCCGGGCCGGAGCCCCCGTTACCGCGACGTTACACCGGCCGATTGGCCCCCCTCCCCCGCGCGGGGTAGATTCAGGCCATCTCCTGCATCGTCAGGCCGTGACCGACCTCGCCCGCGCCGTCCCCGTCCCTCCGCCAGCCGACTCGACGCCCGACCTGGGGCATGCGAGCCTCTACCTGAACCGCGAACTCTCGTGGCTCGAGTTCAACCGGCGGGTATTGCGTGAGGCGCAGGACACGCGTGTGCCGCTGGTGGAACGGCTCAAGTTCCTCGGCATCTTCAGCTCCAACCTGGACGAGTTCTTCCAGATCCGCGTGGCCGGCCTCAAGGACCAGCTGGCCGCCGGCTACAGCGAGCGCTCCGAGGACGGGCAGACCCCCGAAGCACAGCTGCATGCCATCGCCGTGGCGGTGCGCGGGATGGTGCTGGAGCACGCGCGCTGCCTGCATGACGAGGTGCTGGCCGGGTTGTCCCGCCACGGCGTGGCGCTGGTGGGCGTCGAGCAGCTGACCCCCGAGGAGCGTGCCCGCCTCGACCGGCACTTCCGCGACAACGTCTTCCCGGTCCTCACCCCGCTCGCGGTGGACCCGGCGCACCCCTTCCCGTACATCTCCAACCTGAGCCTGTCGCTGGCCGTCAACCTGCGCGGCGCCGACGGGGAGGAGCGGTTTGCTCGGGTGAAGGTGCCGAAGATCCTCTCCCGCTGGGTGCCGCTCGGCGACGGCATGCGCTTCGTGCCGCTCGAGGACGTCATCGCGACCAACATCGAGGCGCTCTTCCCCGGGATCGAGATCCTCGGCTGCCACCCGTTCCGCATCACCCGCAACACCGACTTCGAGGTGGACCACGACGAGGCAGAGGACCTCCTCAGCACCATCCAGGAGGAGGTCCGCAACCGCCGCTTCGGCGCCGTGGTGCGTCTCGAGGTGTCGCCGGCGCTGCCGGCCTCGATCCGCGAGGTGCTGCTCGGCGAATTCAACGCCGCGCAGGAGGCGCTCGCCGCGCCCCTCGGGGATGACGACGTCTACGAGGTCCCGGGCCTCCTCGACACCGCCGACCTGCTGGGCCTGGCGGCGAGCCTGGACCTGCCCGCGCTCAAGGATCCGCCGCACCATCCGGTGACGCCGGCCCGCTTCGCCGGGGGCCGCAACGTCTTCGAGGTGGTGCGCGAGGGCGACGTGCTGGTCCACCACCCCTACGAGAGCTTCACCAACTCCGTGGAGCGCTTCATCCAGGCGGCGGTGGACGACCCGGACGTGGTGGCCATCAAGCTCACGCTCTACCGCACGGGGGGCGACTCGAGCATCGCGCGGCTGCTGGCGCAGGCGGCCGAACGGGGCAAGCAGGTGGCGGTGCTGATCGAGCTCAAGGCGCGGTTCGACGAAGAGAACAACATCCGCTGGGCCCAGCGCCTGGAGGACGTCGGGGTGCACGTGAGCTACGGCGTGGCCGGGCTCAAGACCCATGGGAAGGTGATGCTGGTGGTCCGCCGCGAGGGCGACGCGATGCGCCGCTACCTGCACATGGGCACCGGGAATTATCACCCCGGCACGGCGCGCGTCTACACCGACTTCGGGCTCTTCACCTGCGACCCCGAGCTCGGCGCCGACCTCACCGACCTCTTCAACGTCCTCACCGGCTTCGCGGCGCCCACCCAGTACCGGAAGCTGATCGTGGCGCCGCGCGGCATGCGGGAGCGCTTCATCGCCATGATCCGCCGGGAGGCGGAGCACGCGCGGCATGGGCGGCCGGCGCGGATCCTGGCCAAGATGAACGCCCTCGTGGACGGGCCGATCATCCGGGCGCTGTACGAGGCGTCCCAGGACGGGGTGCAGGTGGACCTGGTCGTGCGGGGCATCTGCTGCCTCCGCCCGGGCCTCCCCGGCGTGAGCGAGCGGATCCGGGTGGTGAGCATCATCGGCCGGTTCCTGGAGCACGCGCGCACGTGGTACTTCCTCAACGGCGGGGCCGAGGAGGTCTACATCGGCTCGGCGGACTGGATGCCGCGGAACCTGGATCGCCGCATCGAGGCCGTGGTGCCCATCGAGGATCCGGCCCACCGGCACGCGATCCGCGACCTGCTCAACCTCATGTGGCAGGACAACCGGCAGGCGTGGGACCTCGCCGCCGACGGCCAGTACACCCAGCGCCACCCCGCGGAGGGCGAGCCGGAGCTGGCCACGCATCGGGTGCTCGTGGAGGCCTACCGGGAGACGGCGCGGGTGACGGCGGAGCATCCCATCGTGCACTGAACACCCGGCGGGGCGAACGATCGCGCCGCCACGCCAGGGCAACACACGGAGCGGGGCTCGTCCAAAGACGAGCCCCGCTTTTCACGCCCAGTGGTTCCGGCCCGGCGCCCGGCAGGCCGGGGCCGAGGAGCTCAGAACGCCATCCCCGACGACTCCGCGAATTTCTTCAGCAGCTCCTCCTGCTCCGGCGACAGTTCATCGGGAATCTTGACCGCCACCTGGACCAGCTGGTCACCCTTCCGATCGCCCTTCTCGATGCCCATGCCCTTCACCCGGAACTTCCGGCCCGGCTGGGTGCCGGGCGGGACGCGGAGGACCACCTTCTTGCCGTCGAGCGTGCGGACACGGAGCCGGGTGCCGAAGACGGCCTGCGCCAGGTTGAGGGGGACCTCGCAGATCACGTCGAGCCCCTCGCGCCGGAAGAAGCGGTCGGCTTCCACCTGGAAGGTGACCACGAGATCACCGACCGGGGCGCCGGGCTGCGCCGCCTGGCCCTGGCCGCGCAGCCGGACCTTGGCGCCCGTTTCGGTGCCCGGTGGCACGGTGATGAGCACCTCGCGCTCGGTGCGCACCTGGCCCGCGCCCGCGCAGGTGGGGCACGGCGTGGACGGGATCTTCCCCTTGCCGCGGCATTGCGGACAGGGCCGGCTCACCGCGAAGCCCCCCTGCCCGAACGTCACCGTACCGCGGCCGTTGCACTCCGGACACGGGGAGATCTTGGCGCCCGGGGCACCGCCGGTCCCGTGACAGGTGGGGCATCCCTCGGTGACGGGTAGCCGCACCGGCACCTTGCCGCCGAGCGCCGCCACGCGAAACGGGATCTCGACCAGGGTCTCGATGGCGTCACCGCCGCCCGCATCCTCCCGGCCCTTGCGGCCGAAGATCGAGGAGAAAATGTCGCCGAGGCCGCCGAGGCCACCGAGGTCGAAGTCGATGTTCTGCTCGAAGCCACCGGTGTTGGCTCCCGGCGTCCCGGGTCCGGGTCGCGGGCCGGCACCTCCCGGGCTGCGCCGAAACCCGGTGTCGAACGCGCCGAGGCGGCGCATCTGGTCGTAGTGCTTCCGCTTGTCCGCGTCGGAGAGCACCCCGTGGGCCTCCGAGATCTCCTTGAAGCGCTCGGCGGCCTGGGCGTTGTTGGGGTTGGCATCCGGATGGTACTGCTTGGCCAGGCGGCGGTACGCCTTCTTGATCTCGTCCGCCGTCGCCGTGTCCGGCACGCCGAGGACCTGATAGAAGTCCTTCGCCACGGTCAGGCGTGTCCCTCAGAGGAGTAGACCTGCACCCGCGCCGGCCGGATGAGCGCACCCTTGAAGCGGTAGCCCATCTGGAAGGTGGCGCTGACGGTGTGGTCCTTGTCGGGACTCGGCGGCACCAGCACGGAGATGGCCTCGGCCACCGCCGGGTCGAAGGGCTGACCGGCCGGGTCCACCTTCTCGAGTCCCGCAGCCTCGAGCTCCTTGCGGAGCTTCTTGTCGATGAGCACCAGCGCCTGCGAAACCGCGTCCGTCCCGCCCCCGCCCGCCCCGCCGTTGGTCACGCGGTCGAGGTCGTCGAGGACGTCGAGCAGCCGGGCCGCCAAGGCCCCCTGGGCCCGGTCCCCGAGTTCGGCCCGCTCCTTGGTGGCGCGGCGGCGGAAGTTGTCGTATTCGGCGGCGAGGCGGAGATGGCGGTCCTTGAGCTCCGCCACCTCACCCTCAAGGCGGGCGACGGCCTGCTCGGCGGGCTCCATGGGGAGGCCACCGGTGGCTCCCTGGGGGCGCGGATCGCCATCGGGCTGGGCCGCGGGCTCAACCACCGGAGGCTCTGCGGCGGCATCGCCGCCAAGGTCCTTGTTCTCAAGCACTTGCGCGTTCATCCCGTGACGGAGATCCCAAAGGTAATAGCAACGCCCATGCCGTCGTAGCCAGTCAGTCTGGCAGGGCACGGGAGGCTAGTCGAGACGCTTGAGGAGACGGAACAGCGCCATCTGGGCCGACCGCTCGCGTACCTCCTGCCGGTTGCCCGGGAAGAGGTGCCGGGAAACCTCCACCGTTCCACGCGCCAACGTCCCGACGAACACGAGGCCGACTGGTTTCTCGTCGGTGCCCCCGTCGGGGCCGGCGATTCCCGTGACGGCCATGGCCAGGTCCACCCCGAGCCGCTCCCCGGCGCCGCGGGCCATCGCCTCGGCCACCGGGGCGCTGACGGCCCCGTGCTGGGCGATGAGGGTGGCGGGCACCCCGAGCTGGGCCTCCTTCACCACGTTGTCGTAGGCCACCACCCCGCCCCGGTAGGTGCTGGAGCTGCCGGGGATGGCGGTCAGGCGCCCGCCTACGAGGCCGCCGGTGCAGCTCTCCGCGGTGCCGATGGTCAGGCCCAGCCCGCGCGCCCGTTCGAGCAGCACGGCGGCCAGGTCGGTCTCCCCCTCGGTGTACACCCACTCGCCAGCGAGCCGCCGGAGTTCGGCAGCACCGGCCGCCAGGCGCGCCTCCGCCTCCGCCGGCGGGAGGCTCCAGGCGGTGAGCCGGAGGTCCACGCCGGTGGAGCCGGGCAGGTAGGCAAGGAGAGCGGCGCCAGCCGCGGCTCGATGTCCCCGAGGCGCTCGGCCAGGGTGGATTCCGGCACCGCGGTGGTGCGCACCAGCCGGGAGCGCACCACGCGCCCGCCGCCCCGCTCCGCCAGGCGCGGCAGGACCTCGTGCTCGAGCAGGCCCCGCATCTCCGACGGGACACCGGGCAGGAGGATGGCGAGCCCGGGCTTCCCCTCGATCCAGAGGCCAGGCGCGGTCCCCCAGCGGTTCGGCAGGACGACGGCGCCCTGCGGCACCTCCGCCTGGGAGCGGTTCTTCTCCGAGGGCACCCGGCCAAAGCGGCGGAAGCGCTCGAGGAGGCCCTGCCAGATCTCCTCGTGATACTCGAGCGGCAAGCCGAAGAGGCCGGCAAGCGGCCGATCTCTGCGCTGTTGGTGTCGACGGTGAAGCCGAGCAGCAGCTCGGTGCCGATGGTCAGGAGCTCGATGGCCATGGGGCCCGGGGGGCCGCTACTGCCCGCGGAACAGCGCGCGGTAGCGGTAGATGTAGACGAGGAAGGAATACACCGTGAGCGCCGTGGCCAGCGCGAGGGTGATGGCCACCACGCTGCCGTGGAACTCGTTCCAGTAATCGGCGTAGCGGCTGTGCTCCCAGCCCATGGGCTTTCGCGCGTCGCGGAAGGTGAACCAGAGGAAGGTGGCGCCGATGTAGATGTTCTGGAGCACGGCCTTGAGCTTCCCCGGCCCCGCGGCGGCGATGACCAGCCCGCGCTGCTTGGCCCAGAGGCGGAAGCCGGTCATGGCCAGCTCCCGCCCGATCAGCAGGACGCAGACCCAGAGGGGGATGCTGCCCCACACGGGGATGTTGTAGAGGTCGTGCCGGGTGCGGCTGATGACGTAGATGGGGATGATCGTGGCGAACAGGAGCAGCTTGTCCGCGATCGGGTCCAGCAGCTTGCCGAGGTCGGTGACCAGGTTCCGGGAGCGGGCGAGGTAGCCGTCCACCACGTCGGTGATGGCCGCAAAGAGGAACACCCCGAAGCAGATCAGCTTCGGCCAGTAGCCGTCGATGAACGGCAGCAGGGCGATGACCGGCGTGAGGCCGATCCGCACCACGGTGAGGATGTTGGGGAGGTTCCAGGCGCGGCCCGGGGCCGGCGTGGTGGGGGCAGGCATCATGCCCTCCCGGGGGTGGCGCTCAGGAGCCGAGGCTCTTGAGCACCAGCTTGCTGACCGCCTTGAGGGTGTCGAACACCCCGTCGCCGGTCATGGCGACGGCCTCGAAGTACGGGGCGCGCTCGATCCAGGTCCCGTCCACCTGCTCCACCAGGAACTCGCCCTCGTGGTAGGGGTCCGGGGTGACGCGCTGCTTGGCGGCGTCGTCCACGGGCCAGCCCGGGTTCAGGGCCGCCTGCAGCTCCTTGAGCGTGGCCGCGTTGGGGAGGTCCCGCTTGTTGTACTGCACCACGAAGGGGATCGTGGTGAGGTTGTAGCCATGCTGGGCCATGTTGTCGTACAGGTTCTGCATGGCCTCGATGTTGGCCTCCATCCGCTCGATCTGGCTGTCGGCGACGAACACCACGCCGTCGACGCCCTTCAGGATCAGCTTGCGGGAGGCGTTGTAGTACACCTGCCCCGGCACCGTGTAGAGGTGGAACCGGGTCTTGAAGCCCCGGATGGTGCCGAGGTCCACCGGCAGGAAGTCGAAGAAGAGGGTGCGTTCCGTCTCGGTGGCAAGCGAGATCAGCTTGCCGCGCGAGTTGGGCGCCACCTTGTTGAAGACGAACTCGAGGTTCGTGGTCTTCCCGCCGAGGCCAGGCCCGTAGTACACGAGCTTGCAGTTGATCTCGCGCGAGGCGTAGTTGATCATCGACATCGGATGTCACTCCCCCTTACGCGCCGAACAGCTTGTCGAGCTCATCCTCGGCCTCACCCAGGAACCCGGTTTCCACCGGCGGCTTCTCGTCCGCGGTGCCCCGGTTGAACATGTCTTCGAAGACCTGCCGCAGGTCCAGCACCGTCTGGCGGACCCGGAGCTTCACCAGGCCCAGCGTCGTGCGATTGTCGAACAGCACCACCAGGATCACCCGCCGCGCGATGTCGGCGAGGTACATCGATTCCTTCTCGCCCTGGTGGAACAGGGAGCCGAACTCGGGCTCGCCGATCATCCGGGCCAGCTGGTCGTTGGCGCTGAAGTCCGCCGCCGTCAGGGAGGCGAACGCCGTGGGGTCGAAGGAGGGCTCCTCCCCGACGATGGCCACCATCTGGCCGGTGCGGTCGACGATCATGCCCGTGCGGGCATTCGCCTCACGCAGGAACTCCGACAGGATCACGTGGATCCGGTTGGAGTCCTCTTCCCGGAAGGACCAGCTCGAGGCTCCTGCCATCAACGTCCCCTGGGTTAGCCGAGCGCCGCCTCGAGGCGGCGGACAATGGCGCGGGCCCGCCGCCGGAGCAGTGGATGCCGCTCCCACGCGAGGTAATCGCGCAGGAGCCGCACGGTTTCGACGTTCTCCTCCGCGGCGAGCGACCCGAGCGCCGCGAGCCGCCGGAGCGGCCGGGCGCTGAAGAGCGCTTCGCGATGCTGCGCGAGGTGCTGCTGCGACAGGGCCCACCCGAGCGCCGCCCCCGCCACCAGCCCGACGGCCACCGCGAGCTTGCGCGACATCAGCCCACGTCCTGCCGGGCCGTGAGGGCGTGCGCCAGCGTGACGCCGTCCACGTATTCGAGGTCCCCGCCCACCGGCAGGCCGCGCGCCAGCCGGGTGATCCGCACCCCGCGGTTGGCCAGGAGCTGCTGCACGTAGGTGGCCGTCACTTCCCCTTCCATGGATGGGTTGGTGGCGAGGATGACCTCGCGCACCCCGCCGCCCTCCACCCGCCGCACCAGCGCGTCGAGCCGCAGCGCCTCCGGGCCCACGCCCTGCAGGGGATCCAGCCGCCCGCCGAGCACGTGGTAGCGGCCGCGGAACTCGCCGGCCCGCTCCAGCACGGCCACCGCGGCCGGGTCTTCCACCACGCAGAGCAGCGTGCCGTCGCGCCGCGGATCCCGGCACAGGTCGCACAACTCGGCCTCGGCCAGGTTGCCGCAGGTGCCGCAGGGGCGCACCTGCTCGGCCACGGTCACCAGCGCCTGGGCCAGTCGCGTCAGGCGTTCCCCAGGCTGCTGCACCAGGTGAAAGGCCAGCCGCTGCGCCGTCTTCCGGCCGATGCCCGGCAGCCGGGCAAACTCGGCCACCAGGTCGTCGAGGGCGGCCACAGACTCAGAACGGCAGGTTGAAGGGCAAGGGCGAGACGCGCCTCATCTCCTGCGACAGCGCCTCGTGGGCGCGCCGCTGCGCCTCCGCGACGGCGCCAAGGACCAGGTCGCCGAGCAACTCCGCGTCCCGGCCCTCGAAGGCGGCAGGGTCGATGCGGAGTGAGCGCACCGTCCCCTTTCCGTCCACCGTGACCCGCACCAGGCCCGCCCCGGCCTGGGTTTCGTATGTCTTCTCGGCGAGCTCGTGCTGGAGCTGCTGGAGGCGCCCCTGCATCTGCTGGCTGAGCTGAAGGAGCTGCTGCCAGTCGGCCATAGTCCCACTATCGCTAAGTGACTGCAATAGCTGAAGAAAGTAGGGGTGGCGGGGGCCCAAGGCAAGCAAGGACGGCAGCTACTCCAGCACCTCGAGGTCGAGGGATTCCGCGGCGGCGCCGAGGGCGGGGTCCCGGCCGGTCAGGACCTTGAGCCGCTCGTTGCGGGCCTCGGACTCGGACAGGCGCCTGGGCCGGGGGGCCGGGGCCCCGTCGGGGGCACCGCCCCCGAGCGACACGACCAGCCTGACCGGCTTCGCGACACAGACACCCAGGAGCTTCTCCACGGCCTCGCGCTGGCGGCTGAGGGCTTCGGTGTGCATGGGGTTCGCGTCGGGGACTTCGAGGGTCACCTCGGGGGGCGCCACCGCGGTTGGGCGGGCCGCGGCAAGCGCCTCCCCCAGGAACCGGCTCTGCTCCCGGGCCGCGGCGACGATCACCGGCCAGGCCGCCTGCAGGCCGGCGAGGGAGAAGTCGGCGCTGGGGATCTTGGCGGCGGGCGCGGACGGCCGGGCCTCCCCGGGGGCCGCCACGGGGGCCGAGGGACGGCTGGCGGGTTCGCTCGCGGGCGGGGGGACGAGGGAACGCCAGTTGCCCGGGGCCGGAGCGGGGCCGCCGGGGGCCGGAGAGGCAGCCGGCGCCGCGGGGGTTGCCGGGGCGGCCAGCGGGGGCAGTTGCCCGCCGAGGAGCGCCTCGAGATCCACGGTGCGGTCCAGGAGGGCCCAGCGGAGGAGGAGGAGCTCCACGGACAGCCGCGGGCTGGCGGTACGACGGATCGACCCCTCGGCCTCGGTGAGCAGCTTGAGCATCCGGACCAGGTCCCCGGTCTCGAAGCGGTCGGCCTGGCGGCGGAGCGCCTGGTCGAGCGCCTCGGTGAGGCCCTCGGGGCGGCCCCCCACCTTGAGGATCAGCAGGGCGCGGAGCGCCTCCCCGACCCCGGCGGAGAACTCCACCAGGTCCGCGCCGGCCTCATCCAGCCGGTCGAGGAGCGGGAAGATGCCGGCCGGGTTCCGGGAGGCGAGCACCTCGAGCAGCTCGCCGTAGAGCTCATCCGCGACGAGCCCCAGGATGTTCCGCACCCGGTCGGCGGTCACCCGGCCCTCGCCGAAGCTCAGGATCTGGTCCAGCGTGGACAGCGCGTCGCGCATGCCGCCATCGGCCTGGCGGGCGATGAGGGTGAGCGCGTCGTCGTCGGCCTCGATGCCCTCGGCGGCGAGGACGCCCTTCAGGCGGTCGCGGATGGCGCCGGCGCCGATGCGGCGAAAGTCGAAGCGCTGCAGGCGGGAGAGGACCGGGGCCGCCGTCTGCGCGATCTTCTGCGGCTCGGTGGTGGCGAAGACGAACACCACGCCCGGCGGCGGCTCCTCGAGGATCTTGAGGAGCGCGTTCCACGCCTCGCGCGTGAGCATGTGCGCCTCGTCCACGATGTAGACCTTGTAGCCGCCGGCGTGGCTGGCGGCGTACATGGCGCGCTCACGGAGGTCGCGGGCGTCGTCGACGCCGCGGTTCGAGGCGGCGTCGATCTCCACTACGTCGAGGTTGGCCGAGCCGGTCCAGATGCGGGCGCAGCTGCCGCACTCGCCGCACGGCTCGCCGGGCGGGTCCATCTGTTCCTTGCGCTCGCAGTTGAGCGCCATGGCGAGGATGCGCGCGGCGGTGGTCTTGCCGACGCCGCGGGGCCCGGTCAGCAGGTACCCATGGCCCACCCGGTTCTTGAGGATGGCGCCGCGCAGCACCTGCGCCACGTGGTCCTGCACAAGGAGGTCGCTGAAGCGGCGGGGACGGTACTTGCGGGCGAGGGCGAGGGCCATGGCGGGAATCTAGTCGGGCGGCACGGCTTGTCATCCCGGCGCGCCGGGCGTCGCCGGCCGGCGCCGGCATCCCGAGCGCGCCAGTTCCCCTGCCCGGGCCTTCCGGCTATACTATCGTTGCCCCAGGTCCGAAGGGCGCTGGCGCGCGAACCGCGTCAGGACCTCGCCGGTAGCAGCGCTAAGCGATGTCCGGTGTCGCTTCGGGTCGCCTGGGGCACTTTCTTTTCCCACCCGCACCACAATCTCCAGGTCCGCATGCATCCCAGCACGCTCGACTGGGCCATCGTCATCCTGTCCATCGTGGTGTCGTTCATCCCCGCGCTGGTCCTGGCACGGCGGGCCGGCTCGAGCACGGCGGAGTTCTTCACCTCGGGCCGGGCGGCGCCGTGGTGGCTCATCGGGGTGTCGATGGTGGCCACCACCTTCAGCACCGACACGCCGAACCTGGTCACCAACCTGATCCGCGAGAAGGGTGTCGCCAACAACTGGGCGTGGTGGAGCTTCCTGCTCACCGGCATGGCGACGGTGTTCTTCTACGCCCGGATGTGGCGGCGGAGCGGCGTCCTCACCGACCTCGAGTTCTACGAAGTGCGCTACAGCGGCAGGCCGGCCACGCTGGTGCGCGGCTTCCGGGCGCTCTACCTCGGGCTCTTCTTCAACTGCGTCATCATGGCCACGGTGAACCTCGCCGCGGCCAAGATCGCCAACGTGGTGCTCGGCTGGCCCATCGGCAAGACGCTGCTCATCTGCGCCGGGCTCAACGTGGCCTTCGCGGCCACGTCGGGGCTCTGGGGCGTGCTGGTCACCGACTTCATCCAGTTCGGCATCGCCATGGCCGGCGCCATCGCGCTCGCGGTATTCTCGCTCCGGCAGCCGGAGATCGGCGGCCTCGCCGGCCTCATCGCCAAGACGGACCCGAAGACCCTGGCGCTGGTCCCCGACTTCGGCGACTGGGGGCTCACGCTCACGGTGCTCGTCATCCCGCTCACGGTGCAGTGGTGGTCGGTGTGGTACCCCGGCGCCGAGCCGGGCGGGGGCAGCTACATCGCCCAGCGGATGCTGGCGGCGAGGAGCGAGCGGGACGCCCTTACGGGCACGCTCTTCTTCAACGTGGCGCACTACGCGCTGCGGAGCTGGCCCTGGATCCTGGTGGCGCTGGCCTCGATCATCATCTACCCCACCCTCGGCGACATCACGGCCACCTTCCCGCACGTGGATCCGAAGCTCGTGGGGCACGACATGGCCTACCCCGCCATGCTCCGCTTCCTGCCGCACGGCTGGCTCGGCATCATGCTCGCGGGGATGCTCGCCGCCTACGTCTCGACGATCTCCACGCACCTCAACTGGGGCACCTCGTACCTGGTGCACGACTTCTACCGCCGCTTCCTCAAGCCCGGCGCGGCGGAGCGGCACTACGTGCTGGTGGGGCGCCTCGTCACCGCCGTCCTCATGGCGATCGCGGCCGGCTTCACGCTGGTGCTGGACACGGCGAGTCAGGCCTTCAACCTGCTCCTCAGCGTCGGCGCCGGCACGGGCCTCCTGTACCTGCTCCGCTGGTTCTGGTGGCGGATCAACGCGACGAGCGAGATCGTCGCGATGGTGACGAGCTTCCTCGTGGCCGCGGGCCTCACCCTGCTGCGCGCCCGGGGGACCGCGATCCCGACCACGTGACGCCTCCTCGCCAGCGTCGCCATCACCACGCTGGCATGGGTGAGCGCCACGCTGCTCACGGCGCCGACTTCACGGGCGACGCTCGTGGGGTTCTATCGCCTGGTCCGCCCGGCGGGTCCGGGCTGGGCGGCGGTGCGCACCGAGGCGGGCGTCGGCCCATCTGACGACAGCATCGCGCAGGCACTGCTCGGCTGGGTGCTGGGCGTGGCCTTCATCTACGCGGCGCTCTTCGGCACCGGCAGTTTCCTGTATGGGCGCACCGGCCCGGCGCTCGTGTGGCTCCTGGTGTTCGTGGTCAGCGGCGTATCGCTGGCGCGGCTGCTGCCGCGGCTCTGGGGCTCGGCGGAAGCCTGACGCTGCACGGGCCGGCGTCAGGCCTGCGGGCCGAGACCGGAACAGCGGAGCCAGCAACGCAGCAGGGCCGCAAGGGCACAGAAGATCCGGAGGCATGGCCCAGGTCGGCGCATTGCCGACCTGGGCCTCTGATGTTCTGGGGCCGTGGCCGAGCGACCGGGAAGGGGAGTCAGCCCCGGCCCCACATCCTGGGAGCATCGCGGGCCTCGGCTGAAGCGGGCGCTCCACCGCACGGCTCGCCGTGTCCGCGGTGTCCCTCGTGGCTCCCTGAGTTCCGCCACCACTCGACCCCGCCCTGCCGTTCGCCTCTCCGGCACCAGTACCCCAGACCCCCACCCGCGCTTGCGGGTGGGGGCCCTGCCTGAAGTTGCGCTCCCCATCCCAGCCGAGGCCGTGCGCCCTCGTAAGGCATAGCCCGGGCCGTGCCGGAAGGCCTCTACCGGCCCGTCTTATAGTGCAGGCAGGAGAATCGCGATCCAGCTGCGCGGGTTGACCGGCTCCCGGTCAGGCATTGTCGGGGCCCCAGGGGAGGTGCATGTGACGCAAGCAGACCAGGGGGGCCATGGCTACCCGCGGCCCCTGCTGCAGCGTGAGGCGTGGACCTCGCTGAACGGCCCCTGGGAGTTTGCCCTGGACCGGGACGGGGTGTGGACGCTGCCCGCGCAGGTGGAGTGGAACCGGACCATCGAGGTGCCCTTCGCGCCGGAGACCGAGCGGAGCGGGGTGCACGACACGGGCTTCCACCTGGCCTGCTGGTACCGTCGCCGCTTCACCTTCCCCGTGGGCGGGGGGCCCAACCGCGTGCTGCTCCACTTCGGCGCGGTGGACCACAGCGCCGTGGTGTGGGTGGACAACCGCCGGGTGGGGAGCCACGAGGGCGGGTACACGCCGTTCAGCTTCGACATCACCGACGCGTGCAAGCCGGGCCTGGAGCACGAAGTGGTGGTCTGGGCGGTGGACGACCCGCACGACCTCGAGAAGCCCCGTGGCAAGCAGGACTGGGAGCTCGAGCCGCACATCATCTGGTACCCGCGCACCTCCGGCATCTGGCAGACGGTCTGGCTCGAGGAGGTGCCGCCGACGCGGATCGCGCGGCTGCGCTTCACGCCGAGCCTCAAGCGATGGGAGATCGCGCTCTACGCGGGGATCGACGGCCCCGTCACCGAGGGCCTGCGCCTCCGCGCCTGCCTCACGACCGTGCACGGCACCATCGCCGACGACACGTATGCCGTGCTCGGCGGGGACCTGCACCGCCGGATCACCCTGTCGGACCCCGGGGTGGACGACTCCCGCAACGCCCTGCTGTGGAGCCCCGCCTCCCCCACGCTCATCGACGTCACGCTGGAGCTGCAGGACGCCACCGGGCGCGTCCTGGACCGGGTGCGGAGCTACACCGCGCTCCGCGAGGTGAGCGTGCAGGGCGACCGCGTCCTCCTGAACGGCCGCGTGGTGCTGCTCCGCTTCGTGCTGGACCAGGGCTACTGGCCCGGCACCGGCCTCACCCCGCCCGACGATGACGCCGTGCGGCGCGACGTGGAGCTGGCCCGGGCCATGGGCTTCAACGGCGTCCGCAAGCACCAGAAGGTGGAGGACCCGCGCTACCTGCACTGGGCGGACCGCCTCGGGCTCCTCGTCTGGGAGGAGATGCCGAGCGCCTACCGCTTCACGGCGCGCTCGGTGCGCCGCCTGACGCGGGAATGGGAGGAGGTGATCCTCCGCGACTACAGCCATCCCTGCATCATGGCGTGGGTGCCGTTCAACGAGTCGTGGGGGGTCCCGAACCTCCCCAACAGCGCGGCGGAGCGCCACTACGTGCAGGCGCTCTATCACCTGACCAAGACCCTGGACCCGACCCGCCCCGTGGTGGGCAACGACGGCTGGGAGAGCGTTGCCACCGACCTGATCGGGGTCCACGACTACGACGCCGACCCCGCGCGCATCGCGCGCCGGTACTACACCACCGAGGTGCGGGTGCGGCTGTTCCAGCACGAGCGCCCGGGGGGCCGCCGGCTCACGCTCACGGAGCCGAGCAAGGTGGAGCATCCCATCGTGCTGTCGGAGTTCGGCGGGATCGCCCTGGAACGGGGGGAGACGTGGGGCTACTCCACCGTGCACGGGCCCGATGACCTGCGCGAGCGCTACACCGAGCTGCTGCACGTGGTGCAGGGCCTCGAACTGCTCGCGGGTTTCTGCTACACCCAGTTCGCCGACACCTACCAGGAGGCCAACGGCCTGTTGGACGTGGAGCGGCGCCCCAAGTTCCCGCTCGAGGCCATTGCCGGCGCCACGCTCGGCGTGCGCGAGCCCCGGCCCGGTGGCTCCACGCAGGTCCCGGCCTCGCCCGACGGCCGCGCCATGATGCCCGACGCGCCGCCCTTCCCGGCCCTCTTCGGGCGGGCCGCCACGGTGACCGCCGCGGCGCCCGGGCGCGTCAACCTGATCGGGGACCATACCGACTACAACGGCGGCTATGTCCTCCCGACCATCCTGCCGCAGGAAGCGCGCGTGGAGCTGGCCCTGCGTCCCGACCGGCGCATCGAGGCCTGGAGCACGGAGGAGCCGGAGGCGCGGCCCCGCGGCTTCGAGCTTGGCGACGCCACCCCGCCCGGCGGATGGCTGGACTACGTGCACGGCGTCACCCGGGCGCTCGAGGCGGGGGGCATGGTGCTCGGCGGTGCAGACCTCCGCGTGAGCACCGAGATCCCGCCCGGCGCGGGCCTGGCCTCGAGCGCCGCGCTCGAGGTGGCGCTCCTCCGCGCGTTCCGGGCGGCGTTCGCCCTGGCGCTCGACGATCTCGCCCTGGCCCTCCTCGCCCACCGCGCCGAGGTGGAGTTCGTGGGCGTGCCGGTGGGCGTGATGGACCAGATGGCCGCCTCACTGGGCCGGGTCGGCAGCGCGCTCTTCGTCGATACCCGGACGCTCGCCTTCGAGTGGGTGCCGCTCCCGGGCGACCTCCTGCTGCTGCTGATCCACTCCGGCATCCGTCACCGCAACGCCAGCGGCGGCTACCGGGCGCGACGCGAGGAGTGTCGGGAGGCCTGCCACCTCCTCGGCGTGTCGGCCCTCCGCGACCTCGAGGGGGCCACCGACCTTCCCGCCCGGCTCCGCACGCTGCCCGCCCCGCTGGACCGGCGCGTGCGCCACGTGCTGAACGAGAACCAGCGGGTGCTCGCCGCGGTGAGCGCGCTCCGCCGCGGGGACCTGGCCGCCCTGGGCGAGCTCTTCCACGCCTCCCACGAGTCGCTCCGGCGGGAGTTCGAGGTCTCGATCCCAGAGACCGACCTGCTGGTGGAGCTGGCGCGGACGGAGTGCACCGTCTTCGGCGCGCGCCTGACGGGCGGCGGCTTCGGCGGCTCGGTGGTCATGGCCGCCACGGGCGACACCGCGCCGGTGGCGCTCCGCATTGCCCGCGAGTACCACCGGCAGGCCGGCCGCACGCCGACGATCCTCCTCCCGCCCCTCCCCGCCCAGGACCTGGGCGCGCGCCTGCACACCGAAGAGGCCTACCGCCGATGACACCACCGCCTTCTTCGCTGCCGGCGGGCCTGCCCCCGGACCTGATCTGCCTCTCCCACCTGCGCTGGCACTGGGTCTACCAGCGACCGCAGCACCTGATGACGCGGGCGGCCCGGACCCGGCGGGTGTTCGTGGTAGAGGAGCCCCGGGAACACGCCGGCCCGCCCAGGCTGCAGGTGGAGCAGGTCGCGGAGAACCTGCTGGTGTTCACCCCCGAGTGCCCGCCCGGCCTGCCCCGGGCGGAGTGTGAGGCGCTGCAGCAGGCGCTGCTCGATGACGTGTGCGCCGAGCACGGCATCCAGGACTTTGCGCTCTGGTACTACACGCCCATGGCCCTGCCCTTCGCGGGGCACCTGGCCCCCGCCGTGACCATCTACGACTGCATGGACGAGCTCTCCGCCTTCGCGGGCGCCTCCCCGCGCCTGCGGGCACTCGAGGCCGAGCTGTTCCGCCGCGCCGACCTGGTGTTCACCGGCGGCCTGAGCCTCTACGAGGCGAAGCGTGACCTGCACCCCGAGGTGTACGCCTTCCCGAGCAGCGTGGACGTGGCGCACTTCGCCGACGCCCGGCGCCCGCGTCCTGATCCGCTCGACCAGGCCGGCATCCCCCATCCCCGCCTCGGCTTCTACGGCGTGCTGGACGAGCGGCTGGACCTCGGCCTCGTGGCGGAGCTTGCCCGCCGGCGACCCGACTGGCACCTGGTGCTGGTGGGTCCGGTGGCCAAGATCGCGCCGGAGACCCTGCCGCAGGGGCCCAACCTGCACTATCTCGGCCCCAAGCGGTACGAGGAGCTGCCGGCGTACCTCGCCGGCTGGGACGTGGCGCTGATGCCCTTCGCGCTCAACGACAGCACGCGCTTCATCAGCCCCACCAAGACGCCGGAGTTCCTGGCGGCGGGCCTGCCCGTGGTCTCCACGCCGGTCCGCGACGTGGTGCGCACCTGGGGCGAGCCCGGGCTGGCGCGCATCGGCGCCACGGTGGCCGAGGTGGAAGCCGCGGTGGCGGCGGCCCTCAGCGAGCAGGATGACCGGCGCCAGGCGCGCGCCGACCGCTGCCTCGCCGAGCTCTCCTGGGATCGCACCTGGGCGCGGATGGACCAGCTCATCACCTCGGCACTCACCCGAACCGCCGCGAGGACCCGGTGTTCGACTACATGATCGTCGGGGCCGGCTTCGCCGGCTCCGTGGCGGCCGAGCGCCTGGCGGCCGGCCTCGGCAAGAAGGTGCTCCTCGTGGACAAGCGGCCGCACATCGGCGGCAACGCGTACGACCACCACGACGAGCACGGCATCCTGGTCCACCGGTACGGGCCGCACATCTTCCACACCAACAGCCGCGAGGTGTTCGACTACCTCTCGCGCTTCACCGGCTGGCGGCAATACCAGCACCGGGTGCTCGCGTGCGTGGATGGGCAGCTGCTGCCGATCCCCATCAACCTGGACACGGTCAACCGGCTGTACGGCCTGTCGCTCACGTCGTTCGAGCTGGAGAAGTTCTTCGCCTCGGTGGCGGAGCCGATCGGCGTGCCCCGGACGTCGGAGGACGTGATCGTGGGGAAGGTGGGGCGGGAGCTGTACGAGAAGTTCTTCCGGAAGTACACCCGGAAGCAGTGGGGGCTCGACCCGTCGGAACTGGACGCGCAGGTGACGGCGCGGGTGCCGGTCCGCACCAACCGCGACGACCGGTACTTCACCGACACCTACCAGGCCATGCCGCAGCACGGCTTCACGCGGATGTTCGAGCGGATGCTCGACCACCCCAACATCCACGTGCTGCTCAACACCGACTACCGTGACATCGAGGGGATCATCCCGTACCGGGAGATGATCTACACCGGGCCGATCGACGAGTACTTCGACTTCCGCTTCGGGAAGCTGCCCTACCGCTGCCTCGACTTCCGGTTCGAGACGCACGACACCCGCCAGGTGCAGCCGGTGGCGGTGGTGAACTACCCCAACGAATACGCCTACACCCGCGTCACCGAGTTCAAGCACCTCACCGGCCAGGCCCACGCGCGCAGCACCCTGGTCTACGAGTACCCGTGTGACGAGGGCGACCCGTACTACCCGGTCCCCCGCCCTGAGAACGCCGAACTGTACCGCCGCTACCAGCAGCTGGCGGAAGCCACTCGCGGCGTCCACTTCGTGGGCCGCCTGGCCACCTACAAGTACTACAACATGGACCAGGTGGTGGCGCAGTCGCTGGCGCTGTGCGCCCGGCTCATGGGGCTGCGTCGGGCCGAACTCGTGGAGGTCGCGACGGATGCCGGAGCTGTGGGCGGGCGTCGAATGTACCGTTAACCGGGTTGGCGACCGGTACATGGACCAGCTGGTCCGCTCCGGGCACGACGGGCGGACCGGCGACCTCGCCAGCTTTGCCGCCCTCGGGATCTCGCGGATCCGCTACCCGGTGCTGTGGGAGCGCACCGCCCCGGACGGGGTGGCCTCGGCGCGCTGGGCATGGCCGGACGCGCGCCTGCACGCCCTGCGCGAGTTCGGCGTGGCGCCGATCATCGGCCTGCTGCACCACGGCAGCGGCCCGCCCTCCACCAGTCTCGTCGACCCCGACTTTCCCGCCCGGCTTGCGGACTATGCCGCCGCGGTGGCCCGGCGCTACCCGTGGGCGGACATGTGGACCCCGGTCAACGAGCCCCTCACCACCGCCCGGTTCAGCGGCCTCTACGGCCACTGGTACCCGCACGCGCGGGACGACGCGAGCTTCGCGCGGATGCTGGTGCAGCAGGCCCGCGGGACGATCCTCGCCATGCAGGCCATCCGGGCCGAGCAGCCGGCCGCCCAGCTGGTCCAGACCGAGGATTTTGGCGTCACGTACAGCACGCCAGCGCTCGCCTATCAGGCCCGCTTCGAGAATGCGCGCCGGTACCTCTGGCTCGACCTCGTGTATGGCCGGCTCTGCCCCGGTCACCCGCTCTGGCGCTACCTCCGCCGCCACGGCATCGCCGAGGCCGAGCTGGCCTGGTTCCAGCAGCACCCCACGCCGCCCGACCTGCTCGGCGTGGATTACTACCTGATGAGCGACCGCTACCTGGACCAGCGCCGCGCGCGTTACCCGCGCTGGACCCACGGCGGCAACCGCCGCCACCGCTATGCCGACGTCCCCGCGGTGCTCGGGTGGCGTGGCGGGATCACCGGGCACGCCGCGATCCTCGAGGCCCTCTGGGAGCGGTACCGGACGCCCGTGGCCATCACCGAGGCCCATGCGGGCGGCCACCGGGATGCGCAATTGCGCTGGTTCTGGGAAGCCTGGACCGGCGCGGCGACCGCGGCGGCCCGGGGGGTGGACGTGCGCGCCGTGACGGCCTGGTCGCTGCTCGGGGCCTTCGACTGGGACCGGCTGGTGGTGGAGGAGCGCGGCTTCTACGAACCGGGTGTCTTCGACGTGCGCGGCCCCGCCCCCCGCCCCACGGCCCTCGCCGCGCTGCTCCGCGCCATCGCGGCCGGGGCGCCGTTCGATCACCCCGCCCTGCATGAACCTGGCTGGTGGCGCCTCCCCGCGCGCTACGGCCATTCGTCCACCCTGCGCGGCCGGGCCGAGGTGGTGGACGAACCCGCGACGGCCCTCCGCGGGGCACCGCCCCCGGCGCCCCGGCACGCCCAGCGGCCCATCCTCATTGTGGGAAGCGGAGGCACGCTCGGCTCGGCGTTTGGCCGGCTCTGCCGGGAGCGTGGCCTGCGGCACGAGGTGCTGCCGCGCCGCCGGCTCGACGTCACGGATCCCGCCGCGGTGACGGTGGCCCTGGCCATCCACCGTCCCTGGGCGGTCGTGAACGCCGCCGGCTACGTCCGCGTGGACGAGGCCGAGCAGGAACGCGAGCGCTGCCGGGAGATCAACACCTGCGGCGCCGGGGTGCTTGCCGACACGTGCGCCGCCGCCGGCATCCGGCTGCTCACCTTCTCCACCGACCTGGTGTTCGACGGGCGGAGCAGCCGCCCCTACCTCGAGAGTGACCCGGTGGCCCCGCTCAACGTCTACGGCCGCACCAAGGCCGAAGCGGAGCGGACCGTGCTCGCGCACCTGCCCTCGGCCCTGGTGGTCCGCACCAGCGCCTTCTTCGGCCCGTGGGACCGGGCCAACTTCGTGACGCAGGCGCTCACGCTGCTCAGCGAGCGGCATCCCGTCCGCACCAGCCCCGCCGTGGTGAGCCCCACCTACGTCCCGGACCTGGTGCACGTGGCGCTCGACCTGCTGATCGATGGCGAGTCGGGCGTCTGGCACCTGGCCAACCGTGGCGCGCTGAGCTGGGGGGAACTCGCCCGCCGGGCCGCGACCCTCACCCGGCTCGACCCGGCCCTCGTGGAGGAGTGCGAGCCCGCGGTGCTGGGCCACGTGGCGCCGCGGCCGGCCTACAGCGCCCTGGGGAGTGAGCGGGGGGAACTGCTGCCGACGCTGGACGAGGCGCTGGACCGCTACCTCGCCGAGCGCCGGAGTGCCTGATCAGCGGACCAGCTGCTCGAGCGCGGGGCGGTGCGCCTCGAGTGCCCGCACCAGCGCAAACTGCACCCGCGCCCGGTCCAGGTTCTGGCCGGGACGGGTAGTGCGATAGTAGCGGTCGCCCTCGAGAAAGTCGGTGAGGAAGCGGAGCCCCTGCTCGTAGGCGATGACGAGGCCGGCGGTGACGAACCGCTCCCGCTCCGCCGGGCCAAGGCCCCCCTGGCCCAGGAACCCCTCGGCGAGCGCGGCGAAGAAGGCCGGCCGCACCTCGACGTCCTTCGGGTCGGGATGGTCCTCGGGCGTGGTGCCGGTCAGCGAGCGGATCAGGTCGCCCACGTCGAAGAGCGGGGTGCCGGGCATCACGGTGTCCAGGTCCACCACCGCGAGCGCCCGGCCGCTGTCCGCCTCGAGCAGTACGTTGGCGATCTTCGCGTCGTTGTGGGCGATGCGTCCCGGCAGCACGCCGGCCGCCAGCGCGCCCGTGAGCTGCGTGGCGAGGTGCCGCCGGGAGACGGCGAAGTCCACCTCCGGCGCCGTGGCCGCCAGCCGCTCCTCCGCCGCCGCCACCACCGCACGGGTCAGGGCGTCGAAGCGGCGCGCGGTGTCGTGGAAGCCGGGCAGCGTCTCCTCGAGGGCGGCGCCCGCGTAATCCGCCATGAGCGCATGCAACCGGCCGAACCCCCGCCCCGCCTCGAAAGCCTGCTCCGGCGCCGTCGCGTGCTCCACCGCGCGGGCGCCCGGGATGAATCGCAGCAGCCGCCACCACGCGCCGTCCACGGTCTGGATCCCGGGCTCATCTTCCATGGTGGGCAGCAGGGACAGCACGGTGCGCGTGGGATCCTCGCCACGGGCCGCGGCGGCGCGGGCCAGGTGGCCGGTCACCTGCGACATGTTGCGCAGCACCGCCGCGCCGTCGGGGAAGACCAGCAGGTTGAGCCGCTGCAGCAGCCACGCCTCGGGCCGCCCGGGCAGGGTCACGTGGTAGGTGGTGTTGATGTGCCCGCCCGCGAGCGGCACGTAGTGCGCCCCCGGCGGGAGGCCCCAGGCCGCGAGGAGCCCGCCTAGGTCCACAGCGCCTCGGGGTACTCGCCCGCCGCGGTCAGGTCCGCCAGCACCTGCCGCACCCACCCGGAGTCCTCGGCGTAGGTGACGCCGCACCACTGGCCCTCCGCCGGCAGGACGTCCACCCGGATGCGACTGGCGGAGATCGCCTCCTGGATGGCCTCGGGGAGGTAGTACTCGGCCTTGTCCTCGGCGCCGTGCGCGGCGAGGAAGTGCGAGAACCCGTCAGCCATGATGGGGAAGATCGTGGGGAAGAAGCCCCAGAGGTTCATGGAGACCGGGGCGTCGCCACGCACCAGCACCGTCTCGCTGCCGGTCGAGCCGGTGAAGCCGTCGTCCTGGCGCACCAGGTCCTTCGTCTCGACGATGCGGGCCAGGGTGCGATCGGGCCGGAGCCGGAGCACCGCGCGGTTGACCCCGCCTGCGGGGCTCGCCGTCTGCTCCATGCGGTAGCCCACGACGGCATGGCGCTGCTCCTCGGGCGGGGTGCGGCGGAGGAAATTGGCCACCGCCTCGAGCGCGGGACGCCCGTAGAAGTCGTCGGCGTTGAGCACCGCGAAGGGGCCCCCGACCGCTTCCCGCGCGGCCAGCACCGCCTGCGTGGTGCCCCACGGCTTGGTGCGCCCCTCCGGCGGGATCCGCCCGTCCGGCAGGTCCTCGAGCCGCTGGAACGCCGTGGCGATCTCCAGCCGGCTCCGGTACCGGCTCCCGATGGTGGCCTCGAAGGCCTCGGTGATCTCGGGCCGGATCACGAACACCGCACGCCGGAAGCCCACCCGCCAGGCGTCGTACAGCGAGTAGTCCATCAGCGTGGCGCCTCCCGGCCCGAGGGGCGCCAGCTGCTTCAGGCCGCCAAAGCGGCTCCCGAGTCCCGCGGCCAGCAGCACCAGCGTGAGGGGGGAGGTGTCGTCCGCCTCCCCACCCCACGGCGCTGCCCGGGGTGCAGTTGATTCAGTCACTGCCCTCCGGTGGGCGTCAGCGCCCCGTCCCGAAGAGGAGCGCGTTGGTGAGCAGCTTGGCCGGGCCGCGCCAGAAGCCGCGGTACACCGGGTTCTCCGCAAAGAGGATGACGTTCCCGCTGCCCGCCGACTCCACGGCGGCCCACACCGAGTTGCGCAGGAATCGCTCGGTGTTGTTGGGCCAGGTGAAGCCGGCCAGCGTCAGCCGGTCGCCGGTGAAGGCCACCGGGTTGGCGCCGCGCTCCGAGGGCTTGAGCATGCGGCTCGACTCGAGGAAGACCGGAAGCACGTCACCCTGGTAGCCGCCAGTGAGCCAGTGGGTCGGGTCCAGGGTGGCACGGAAGATGGCGCCGTAGACGTACTCCGGTTCCCGGTTCCCGCCGGCGTTCGGCGATACCAGCGGCGGGCCCGCCACGCCGTCGGTGGCCACCGTGGTGTCCTTCGCCGCGGTCGAGTCGGCCTCCAGCGGCTTCACGGTGGTCAGCTCCACTTCCTTCCGCGCCAGCAGGTCCACCGCGTCGCCCATGGCGATCACCGCGCCGCCCGATTCCACCCACCGCTTGAGCCGTTGCGCCCCGTCCTCCCCGAGCTCCCGCCAGAGCCGGCCGGCCGAGGCGTTGGGGATGATGAGCACGTTGTAGTCGTCGTAGCTCGCATAGCGGAGCGTCGCCACGTTGACCGGCGTCACCGGCACGCCGAACTCGCGCTCCAGGAAGTACCACACGGCGCCGAAGGCCGTCTGGTCCACCCCGTCGCCCCCCGCGAGGAGGATCTTCGGCGCGTGCACTGGCACGATCGCCTCGCTCCCCACGCCCACCTGCCCGGTGTCCGCGAAGGCCGAGCGCACCGGCACCACCGTCACCCCGGTCTCCACGGCCAGCGCCTGGATCCGCTCGTGCACCGTGGCCGGGTTCCGCTGCACCCGCACCACGAAGGTGGAGCGCGGGTAGCCCTTCCCGTCCGCCATCAGCGGCTGGGTGCTCATCCCCACCCGGAATCCCTCGCGCGTCAGCTTCACGGCCAGCAACGCGCCCGCGTCGCCCTCGTTGCTGAAGAGGTAGGCGGACTGCGCCCGCGCGGGCGCCGCCGCGCTCTCCACCGGCGCCGCCGTCACCCGCTCCGCGGTGAGCGGGGCCAGGTCGTCACTCCACCAGGCATCGAGCCCCAGGGTGAGCGGCAGCGACCAGGCCGTGACGTCGTAGAACTCGTACCCCTCGTGCGACTCGTCCGGCCCGCGGCGCTGGTTCCGTGCGAACATCGCGAACTGGCGCCGGACGAAGGCCGAGTCGAAGGCCGGCGTCGGCTCCAGGATGGAGGTGGCGAGCCGCGCCTCGGGCTGCCGCAGGTCCACCACGTACGTGCCGGCCGGGAAGGTCCGCCGTTCGGCACCCGGAAGCGTGGCCGCCCCGGTGCGCCCGCGTGCGGGGGCGGCCGCGGCCGGCGTGGTTCCCACATAGGCCACGGCCCGCCCCGTGGTGAACGGCTGCGTCAGCCGCTGCACCTCGATCTCCTCGCCGAGGAGCCGGCGCACGATCCACTGGAGCCGGGTGGGATTGGTCGCCGTGAAGAACACCCGGCGGAACGGCCGCTTCTCCACCTCCGCCATGCCGGTGGCGTGGAAGTCATAGAAGTCCTGCAGCCGCTGCGCGCGCACCGCCGCGGCCTGCCCGAGGGTCGCCAGCGACGCCACGTAATGGTGCGCGATGGCCATCTCGAACGTCACGTAGCTGCCGTCGTCCTTCTTCTTCTTGAGCTCGGGCCCGCCGTCGGTCTCGAAGGTCATGCCGAGGCCGCCGCGCATCGAGGGCCACATGTCGATGTAGCCCGGATAGAAGAAGTCGAAGACGTTGCGGACGTAGTACTGCCAGCTGTAGCGGTCGAACGCCGCCGCGTTGGCGCGCCCGAACTGCTCGAAGCCCTGGTAGGTGGCCGCCGGGAGGTTCTGGTTGTGCGCCTCGGAGACCGGCGGGAAGAAGTACTGCGAGGTGGTGCTGTGCAGGTCCGCCACCACCTGCGGGCGCCAGCGCACGTACACCGAGCCGATCGCCCGGGACTCCGCCTGCGACTGCGCCAGGATGTCGCGGTTCATGTCGAAGCGGTAGTGATTGTACCGCCCCCAGATGGCCCACGGCTCCGTCTGCTCGATGGCGATCGGGTCCTCGCTCCCCACCGCGATGGAGTTGCTCCAGGCCGCGAAGCGCTCGTGCCCATCCGGGTTCTGCGACGGGTTGATGAGCACCACCACGTTCTTGAGGATCTCGAGGGTCGCCGGCTCATCCGAGGCCAGCAGCTGGTAGGCGGTCTGCATGGCCGCCTCGAAGCCCGCCGGCTCGTTGCCGTGCACCGAGTGGGTGAGCAGCACCGTCACCGGCGTCCGCACGGCGAGCGCCTGCGCCTCGGCCGCGCTCGTGGCCCGCGGGTCGGCCAGCTTCGCGAGGTTGGCCCGGATCTCGTCGAGCCGGGCGATGTTCTCCGGGCTCGAGATGATCAGCAGCCGCATCACCTTCCCTTCCCACGTCTTCCCGATGACCTCCGTCCGCACCCGCTCCGGATTGGCGGCGATCAGCCGGTCCAGCACGCCCTGCTGCTGGTGATACATGGTGTGCTGGCTCCCCACCCGGTAGCCGAGGATGCTCTCCGGCCGCGGCACGGCGGCGCGGTAGGGGCCGCGATCGTAGAAGTCGAAATCCTGCGCGGGGAGCACGGCGGGCACGACCAGCAGCAGCGCGAGCAGGCGGAGGATGGTACGCATGGACCGGGGGGTGCGGGAAAGACCACGCCGGGACGAGAAATCCCGGGATGGCCACAGTGAATGACCGGCGTGCAGCGTTGGGGACCCGGGGAACCGGGCCGGCTTCAATTTACCGCGCGACGGCGTGGTCGGAAGCGGTGTCGGCCAGGCGCTGGCGGGTCCGCAGGTCCCAGGTCTCCGCCACCACGGCGCCGAGCAGGAAGACCAGCGCGGTGTAGTAGACCCAGCCCACGAACAGGATCGCCGCGCCGAAGTTGGCGTCCGCCCCGAAGGGGTGCGCCGACGCCACGTTCCGCAGGTACCAGGCGTAGCCCCGCTTGGCGACCTCGAACAGCAACGCGGTGAACACCGATCCCGCCAGCGCCGCCGGCCGCGGCAGCCGACGCGGCGAGGCGTGGCGGAACACCAGGTAAAAGAGCCAGATCCCGAAGCCGAAGGTGGCCGCCTCGGTGACCATCTGGCCCAGCTCCGTCACGAAGAAGGCCAGCCCCGGCCACCGCCCCGCCAGCTCCTGGCCCCGCGCGTCCATCACCGAGAGCCCGGCCGTGAGCAGGGTGTTCACCACGATCAGCACCACGGTCAGCAGCACCATGAAGATGTCGCGCGCCTTCCCCGAGAGGAACGCCACGACGGGATTCTTCGGCCCGGGCGGCACGCTGCCGCCATACACCATGGTGAGCGAGGTCCGCACCGACGCGAACAGCCGGGTGCTGAACCACAGGAAGAGCGGGACCGCGTACAGCGACACGGTGCCGCGGTTCTTCACGAACCCCTCGAGGAACCGCGACACCACCGCGAACGGCGTGGTGGCGGCCGGCAGGTCCTCCGGCCGGGGACTGAACCGGAGGAAGAGGGCCTGGATGTCGGTGGCGCTGGTGTAGGGCGTGAGGCGGGCGGCGTAGGTGAGCCCCACCAGCACGATGAGCAGGAAGGGGACCGCCGCCAGGAGCGCGTCGAAGGTCAGCGCGCTCGCGAGGAAGGGAACCCGGTGGCGGTCCGCGTGGACCAGGGTGCGCCGCGTGAACGACCAGACCCGCCCCAGCGGCTCCGTCAGGACCTCTCGCTTCAGGCGACCGGCTCCTCGTCGTCATCGGCCGGGGCCGAGGGGCGGCGGCGGGCGCGCGCCTCCGCGAGGCGGCGCTCGAGCTCGCCGCGGATCTCGGCGCGCTCGTCCACCGGCTCGTCGTCGTCGTCGCGGTCGTCGCCGTTGACGAGCTTGCTGCGGCGCTCGCCCAGGCGGTCCTTGAGCTCCCCCATCTTCTCCTCGGCGAGCGCCCGGGCGCTCCGCAGCCGGCGCTTGAGCTGCCGGCGCGTCTCGTCCCCGCTCTGGGGGGCGAACAGGAGCCCCACCGCCAGGCCCAGCAGCGCCCCGAAGAGGATCGGCTTGAGGCTCGAGTCCTCCCGCTCCACGTACACCACGTCCCGCTCGCCGTCCCGCTCGCGCTCGCGTGCCATCGGACTATTCTCCCGCGTCGGCATCGTCCTGGGCCGTGACCAGCTCGCGCCTGAGGCTCGCGTGCGACTGGTCGGGCGCCCGCACATGGCGCCGCACCAGCCCGGCCGTGCCGCCCACCTTGAGTTGGTCGAAGAGGAACCCGAACATCTGCTCGAGCTCCGCGGCGATCTGGGCCCGCACCCCGGCGGGGAGGCTCCACACCTCCCGCTTGAACGGCCCGATCGCCTTCTTGCGCGCCTTGTAGTAGAACTGCTCCGGGGTGTCGCCCGCCTTCTTCTCGGACTGGGCGTTCTCGTCGAGCCAGGCATACATCCGCTGCCGCAGCTCCGCCGGCAGCGCCTGGCTGTCGAAGACGATGCTCTGGAAGTTGGTCGCCAGGTGGATCTCCGCCGTCTCCAGCCGCGCAAAGTGGCCGAAGGCATCCTGCGGCAGCGTGCTGGCGCCGTGCTGCACCGCGCCCGACATCCCGTACTGCCGCGCCGCCACCGACAGGGCCGACAACGCCTCGAGGTCCAGCTTCACCTGCGCCATGGTGCCGTCCGGCAGCACCACGCCGCCGTGGCTGGTGCCGGTCTGCACCGAGATCTTGGAGAGGCCCTCCATCCCCGCCGGCAGGGCGGCGTTGTAGCCGTCCATGAAGGCGCGCAGCTCCTCCACCGTGCTGTTCTTGTGTCCCACCTCGCCGATCTCGCCGCCCACCGACACCGAGATGCCCTCCGGCTCGATCTCGCGGATGAAGCGGGTGATCTCGGCGCAGCGCTCGTAGTTGAGCCGCTGCTGCTCCGCCAGGCTCGGCTTCGAGAGGTCCACCAGCGTGGAGGTGTCCACGTCGATGTTGTAGAACCCGGCGCCCACCTCCTCGCCGATCAGCTTCTTCACTTCCTCCACCTCACCCTGCGGGTCGGTGGCGTACTTCTTGGCGTTGACCTGGCAGTGGTCGCCCTGGATGAAGACCGGGAGTTCCCAGCCCTCCCGGAGTGCCGCGCCGATGATCACCGACACGTACTCGGCCGGCCGCTGGTCGGTGTAGGCGATCTCCGAGCGCGCGATCTCCACCAGGATCGCCCCGGCGTCCCGCGCCTTCGCGGCGCGGTAGATGGCCCGCGCCGTGTCATAGGCCAGCATCCGCACGTTGATGGCGGGGACCGTGAAGCCCCCGCACTCGCCCCGGCCGCGGGCAAAGTAGATCCCGCCGATCGACGCCGGCCGCACGCCCGTGGCCTGCCCCAGCTCCCACAGCAGCCAGCGCGCCGCGTCCCGCTCCTTCGGCTCGCCGAAGACCGCCGCCCACACCACCTGGTCGGTGGCCTCGGTGGCGAGCTTCGCGCGGTCGGTGACCTCCACCCGGTCGCCGGCCTGACGGACCGCCCCGCCGTAGCGGGCGATGAGCTGGGCGCGGTAATCAGCCATAAGTTCCTGTCCTCGTAAGAGTTAGCAGTACCGACCGGGCCGAATCTAGCCCCCGGGCCCGGGCCCCGCTAGCGCCGCCGCCGCTTGAGCGTCAGGGTGTACGACCCCGTGGTGTGCTCGAAGCTGTTGGCCCGGATCCAGTACCGTCCATCCTCCGGCAGAGTGACGTGCAACTCCGCCTCGGACCCACGGGTGGCGCCCTTGGTCTCGATGGAGCTGAACTCCTCGGGGTTCCGCACCGCCTTGCCGAACAGCACGTAGCTGCCGAAGTCGGGCGACATCATGAAGATCGTCAGCTCATCGCCCCGCTTGCCCTCGTAGACGTAGGTGTCCACGTACGTGGTGTCGAAGTTGAGCTCGTCGCGGTCGTTGAGCTCGCCGCGCACGGTCTGGTTGGGCTCGATCTTGTCGCGGCGCACCCGCACGTCGCGTCGGCGGTTGTCGTCGCGGTTGCGGTCGGCGCGGTCGTCGCCGGCCGCGCCGGTGAACTCGAGGCGGAGGGTGTAGTCGCCGGTCTCGCCCTCCTGCAGGGTGTTGGCGCGGATCACGTACTCGCCCTCGGCCGGGAGGGTGAACTCGATCCGGCTGTCGGTCTCGCCGCCGCCGTCGTCGTCGGTGTCGAGCTCCTCCCAGCGGCCGTTGGTCTCGCGGCCCAGGTGCAGGAAGGCGTCGAAGTCCTTCGAGTCGAGGGTGATGAGCACCTTCTGGCCGCGCCGGGCGGTGAAGCGGTAGACGTCGGCGTAGCTGCCGTCGTCGATCTTCTCGTCGCCGCGGGTGAGGGTGCCGCGCACCTTCTCGCCAGCCTTGATCTCCGGCCGCGGGCCCGACGGCCGGTCGCCGCGGTCGGCGCGGTCGCTCCGGCCGGAGGTGAACTCGAGGTCCAGGGTGTAGTCGCCCGTCTCGCCCTCGCTCAGGGTGTTGGCGCGGGCCACGTAGTCGCCGTCGCGCGGGAGGGTGACCTCCACCTGGCTGTCGGTCCCGCCCGCCCCGTCGTCGTCGCTGTCGAGGTCCACGAACTCGCCGTTCTCGTCGTAGTAGCCCACCACCAGGTAGGCGTCGAAGGCGCCCGAGCGGAGCGTCACCCGCGCGGTCTGGCCGCGCTCGCCGGTGAAGCGCCAGAGGTCGGCGTAGGTGTCGTCGTCGAGCTTGAGGTCGCCCGCCTTGAGCTCGCCGCGGGCGGTGCTGCCGGGGCGGAGCGTGGCCTGCGCCTGCAGGGAGATGGCGGACAGGGCCAGCAGGCCGGCCGCCAGGGCGACGGTGCGAACGGGACGCATCGGTACCTCGAGAAGGTGATCGGTGAGCGGGGGGATCAGGCCACGTCCCCCGGCGGCAGCCCGAGCGGCTCGGCGGTGTAGCCGGGCCGGCCCATGGCCGCATACGTGAGCTTCTTGCCGAGCTCGACACCCGGCTGGTCGAACGGATCCACCCCGTACCAGACCCCGGCGTAGCCGGTGGCCAGCTGGAAGAACATGATGGCCTCGCCCAGGGCGGGGGCATCGAGCTGCTCCAGGTGCAGCGAGCAGTTCATCCGGCCCATCCGCGACAGCGCGGCGGCCGTGGCCTGGTATTCCGCCTGCAAGAGCCCGGCCATGGACTTGCCGCCGAGGTACGCCAGGTCGGCCGGGAGGCCGGCGCCGGCGGGGATGGTCACGTCCTCATTGAACCGGTCGACGGCCAGGAAGGTGATCACCTTGTCGTGCGGCCCTTCCATGAAGAGCTGCACCTGGCTGTGCTGGTCGGTGGGGCCCACGGCGCCCACCGGCGTGGGGCCCAGGTTCACGTCCTGGCCACGCCGGTCGCGCGCCTTGCCGAGGCTCTCGGCCCAGAGCTGCCGGTACCACTCGGCGAACTCCCGCAGCCGGTCCGTGTACGGCATCAGCACGTGCACCCGCGCGCCGAGCGCGGTGTCGGCGGCCCAGTGGAGGCCAGCATAGAGCGCGGCGGGATTCTTGAGGAGCTCGGCATTCTCCGCCTTGGCCAGGGCGCGCCGCGCGCCGGCCAGCAGTCCCTCGATGTCGATGCCCACCAGCGCGGCGGGCAGCAGGCCCACCGGGGAGAGCACGCTGAAGCGGCCGCCCACCGCCGGCGGCACCTCGAGCGCGGCGATCCCGTCCTTCTGGGCGATCTCGCGGAGCGCCCCCTTGGCGGGGTCCGTGGTGAAGACCAGGTGCCCCGTGGCCTTGGGCCCGAGCGCCTGCTCCAGCCACTGCCGGACCACGAGGTACTGCGCCATGGTCTCCGCCGTGCCGCCCGACTTGCTGATGACGTTCACCAGCGCCCGCCGCGGGTCCATCCGCCGCAGCACCTCGGCCACGCTCGTCGGGTCCACGTTGTCGAGCACGGTGAGCTTGGGGAAGAACTCGCGGCCCTCGTCATCGAGCTCGTTCCAGCCCGGGCGCTTGAGCGCGTTGAGCAGCGCCTTCATGCCGAGGGCCGAGCCGCCGATGCCGAGCACCAGCACGTGGTCGAACGCCTGCCCCACCCCCTCGGCGAAGCGGCGGATCTGCTGCACCGCCACCGGCTGCTCGCCGAGCTGGTAGAAGCCGTACTCGCCGCCCTCGCGGCGGCGGCGCACTTCCGCGTGAATGTCGCCGAAGCGGCGCTCCAGCTCGGCGAGTCGCGCGCGGGGAAGGCCGTGGACGCTGTCGAGCCGATCCTGGAACACCCTGCCGTAATGCAGCTTCATGCCGGAACCTCGATGGTGAGCCCGTCATAGGCGGGCGCGATCCCGGCCGGGAGCTGCCCCAGCAGCTCCGCGTGGCCGGTCTCGTGCGTGAGATGCGTGAGATACGTCTGCCGGGCGCCGAGCGCGCGGGCGGTGTCGATCGCCTCGCTGATGGAGAGGTGCGTGGGGTGCGTCCGCCACCAGAGGGCGTTGAGCACCAGCACCTCGAGCCCCTGCAGCAGCTCCCGCTGCGCCGGCGGCACCGCCTTGACGTCCGTGATGTACGCCAGCTTGCCGAAGCGGTAGCCGAAGACGCGCAGGTAGCCGTGGTCGAAGGCCAGCGGGAGCACCTCCACCCCGGCGATCGTCGTCAGGCGCCCGGGCTCGAGGGGGTGCAGCGAGAGCCGGGGCTTCGAGGTGCCCTGGAAGGCGCGCACCTCGTCGTCGAAGATGTAGCGGAAGCCCTCGCGCAGGCGGTCGAGCGTCTCGATGGGACCGTAGCAGGGGACGGCCCGGCGGTCCCGCTGCGAGAAGAGCCGCAGGTCGTCGATGCCGTTGACGTGGTCGGCGTGCTCGTGGGTGTAGAGCACCGCGTCCACGCCCTGGATGCCGGTGGCCAGGAGCTGCAGCCGGAGCTCGGGCGGGGTGTCGAGGAGCAGGGTGGCGTCGTTGGCTTCCACCACGGCGCCGGACCGGCTGCGCCGGTCGCGCGGGTCCGCGCTCCGGCAGACGGCGCAGCTGCAGCCGATCTGCGGGACGCCGAAGCTGGTCCCGGTGCCGAGGAAGGTCAGTCTCACGGGCTCCTGCGGGGGATTACAGCGCCTCGATCTTCAGCAGGTTGGTGGTCCCCGGCACGTCGAACGGCACGCCCGCCGTCACCACCACCCGTTCACCCGCGTGGGCCAGGGGGCGCCCCAGGATCTGCTGGCGCGCCTGGCTGAGCAACTCGTCGTAGTCGGTGCTGTGGCGGGTGTGGATGGGCAGCACGCCCCACACCAGCGACAGGTGCCGGTAGGTCTCCGGCTCGGGGGTCGCCGCCACGATGGGCACGGTGGGCCGGTAGGTGGCCACCTTCCGCGCCGTGAAGCCACTCGAGGTGAAGCAGAGGATGAGCGGCACGTGCAGCAGTTCGCTCGCCGCGCACACGGCCACGCCGATGGCATCCTCGGTGCGCGCGGCGCTGGCCCCGCCCGGCCGCGGGTGGCGCGGGTCATCCGGCAGCACCTCGCCGCCGCGGCGGCCCACCGCCGCGTCGAAGGCCGGGCTCCGCCCCTGCCGGTGCGACTCCATTTCCCGCGCGATGCGATCCATGGCCTTCACCGCCTCGATGGGGTACTTCCCCACCGCGGTCTCGGCCGAGAGCATCACGGCGTCGGTGCCGTCCAGGATGGCGTTGGCCACGTCCGAGGCCTCGGCGCGCGTGGGCACCGGGGCGTGGATCATGGACTCGAGCATCTGGGTGGCGGTGATCACCGGCTTGCCGTGCAGGTTGGCCTCGCGGATGATCCGCTTCTGCACCAGCGGCACTTCCTCGAACGGCAGCTCCACGCCGAGGTCGCCGCGGGCCACCATGATGGCGTCGCTGGCCTCGAGGATGCCGCAGAGGTCCTTGAGCGCCGTGTCCTTCTCGATCTTGGCGATGAGCTTGATGCCCTTGGGCACCCGGCGCCGCAGCTGGTCCATGTCGGCGGCCTTCCGCACGAAGGACAGCGCGATGTAGTCCACGCCGAGCTGCACCGCCTGCTCCACGTCTTCCTTGTCCTTGTCGGTGAGCGTGGGGGCGCTCACCTCGATGCCGGGGAGGTTCATCCCCTTGTTGCTCTTGAGCTCGCCGCCGTATTCCACCGTCGCGGTGACGCGGTGCCCGTCCACCCCCTGCACCCGGACGGCCAGGATGCCGTCGTCGAGCAGGATGCGGCAGCCGGGGACCACGTCGGCGTGCAGGTCGTCGTAGGTGGTGGGAATCTCGCCGGCGGTGGCCTCGTCCTCGGGCGCGAAGACCACCTCGGTGCCGGGAATGAGCTTGATCGGGGTCACCAGCTGCCCCACGCGGATGCGCGGGCCCTGCAGGTCCAGCAGGAGGCCGATGGACTCCTTCCGCTCCGCGCGCACGGCGTGCACGTCGGTGATCCAGGCCTTCCGGATCTCGGGCGTGCCATGCGAGGCGTTGACGCGGACCACGTTCACGCCCGCGTCGAACAGCGCATGCATCTGCTCGGGACGACTCCAGGCGGGGCCCAGCGTGGCAACGATCTTCGTGCGACGGATGGCGGTCAGCGACACCGGCGGTCCTCTATGGAAGGGAACAGCGTCCTTCGGTCGCGGGGATACTAACGCCGTTGGCGGGTGCGGGCTACCGGGGTGACTGGGGCGTGACAGGCGTCGCGGGGGGGGTGCGGGGGGTGGGGCGGGTGTGACTCAACGCAGAGGCGCAGAGGGCGCGGAGGGACGCGGAGGGCACCGAGCTGGCATCGGGGCGTTGCCGACCCGGGCTCTGATGTTCTTGGGTGGGGCTCTGCGACTGGTTGGGGGCGTTGCCGGACCCGAACGCACACCCACAACAACACCTCGAGCTTCCCTTCGGTGCACCCACCATGCACGCGCAGTTGCTCTGCGGTCCTCCGCGCCCTCTGCGCCTCTGCGTTGAGTCTCACCGGACCCCCGAGCCGGCAACGAAGCAGGCGACGCCCCGACCCCACCCTACCCCGCCCACACCACCTCCCCACCAACCACGGTGAGCCGCGGCTGGGCGGTGAGGATGGCGGCGCCCTCGCCGTGGCCCAGGGCGGGGTCCCATTCCCACGCCACGAAGTCCGCCGCGAAGCCCGGGGCCACCCGGCCGTGGGTGCGGGTGGTGCCGGAGGCGAGGGCGTTGCCGAGGGTGTAGGCGGAGAGCGCTTCGTCGAAGGAAAGCACCTCCTCGGTTTGCCACCCGGCCGGGTGGCGGCCGTCGTTGGGGAGCCGGGTCATCGCCGCCGCCAGGCCAATGCGCGGGTCCAGCGTGGTGACCGGCGCGTCGCTCCCGAACGCCAGGATGGTACCGCGCTCGAGGAGCGACCGCAACGCATACGCCCCCGCCACCCGCCGCCACCACCGCTCCTCGGCCAGCGCCACATCCCCCGGGAGGTGCGATGGCTGCATGGAGGCCACCACCCCGAGCTCCGCCGCGCGGCCGAGGTCGGCGGGGTGCACACATTGGAGGTGCTCGATCCGGTGCGGGATATCCACCATCGGCGCCTCCGCCAGGAGGTCCAGCGCCCGGCGCACCGCCGCATCCCCGATGGCATGGATGGCCAGCGCAATGCCGCCCCGCGCCGCCGCCTGCACCGCCGACCGCGCCTCGGCCTCGGTGGCGAGGGGCATCCCGCGGTCGCGGCCGTCCTCGTAGGGCTCGAGCATCCAGGCGGTCCGGCTGCCGAGCGTCCCATCGAAGAAGAGCTTCACCCCGCCCAGCCGGAGCCAGGGGCCACCCTGCCCGCTCCGCACCCCCGCCTCGAGCAGCAGCGGCAGCTGGGCCACAGGGGGGTGGAAGAGCACCCGCAGCCGGAGCCGGTCCTGGGCGTCGAGCTCGCGGAAGGCGCGCAGGGCGTCCGGCCCCTCCACGTTGTGGATCCCCGTGATCCCCACCTTGTGGGCCTCCGCCTGGGCGGCCTCTAGGCTGGCGCGGAGGCGGTCCGGATCCGTGGGCGGGAGGAGCTGGCGGACCAGCTCCATGGCTCGCTCCAGCAGCAGGCCGGTGGGCTCCCCGGTGGCGTCCCGGACGATGCGGCCGCCCGCCGGATCGGGCGTGGTGCGGGTGATGCCGGCCAGGGCCAGCGCGGCGGAGTTGACCCAGGCGGCGTGAACGTCGGCCGACTCGAGAAAGGCGGGGATCTGGGCGGTGACCCGGTCCAGCACCCAGCGGTGGGGCTGTGCCTCCCAGCGGTTGGCGTCCCAGCCGAAGCCCCGGATCCACCCCTGCTCCGGCAGCCCCGCCTCCACCCGCCGGAGCGCCTCCGCCCGGGTCCCGGCCCCGCCCAGATGCACCCGCTGCCGGCCGAGCGCCCACATCCCGAAGTGGGTGTGCCCATCCACCAGGCCCGGAGTCACGGTGGTCCGGAGCAGGTCGATCCTCGGCACCGAGCTGGGCACCAGCCGCTCCATCTCCCGGGCCTTCCCGACCATCCGGACCCAGCCATCCTGCCACCACAGGGCGTCGCCCTCGACCCCGGGCTGGAGGCTGAGGATGCGCTTGGCGCGGAGGAAGCCGGACGTGCCGAGGATGGGGGGGGCCATGGGGATGTTGAAAAGTAGCGCTTTGCGCTCTTTTCCCGCAGCCCAAACCCACGCGTACACCCGTAGCGGCGGAGCTGCGCTCCGCCGCCTCGTTCCAACCATCGTGCACGATCCTCAAGATCGAGGCGGCGGAGCATAGCTCCGCCGCTACGGGTTCGTGCGTGGGGAGGAGGGTCGGGGCGAGGGCTCGCCTCAAGTCATCTGGAAAAGTGACCAATGGCCAAGTATCGCAACTTTTCCACAACGGCCCCTTCGACCGTTTTCACGGCCGATCCGGGATCGGCTGGAGTATCCCACGCATGTGGATCTGCACAGTTTTCCACATGTGGAGTGAGGAAGATCGTGGATGCATGCCCCCAACGCGTTGATCCCGAAGCTTCTGGAGCTCCACCTGATTTTCCACTTGAAGTCGATGGGCTAACCACAATGCCCACAATGCGAAAAAGGACGCTGGAAATGTTGAAAAGAGGGTGGCGACAGTGTCGGCTCTGGCCAGTATTGTATGCACAGAGTGTGCATATACAATCGGACCAACGAGAAAGGGCCGCTCCCCCGAACGAGGAGCGGCCCCTTGTAACGACAGTAAGAGATCAGGTCTTCTTCGCCAGCGCCACCGCGTCCTGGAGGTCCTTGTAGGCCTTCGGATCCAGCGCGCCGAACTGACGATTGGTATACGTGACTTTTCCACGCCGATCGATCACGAACACCGTGCGCTTGTTGTACCCATTCGCCCCCGCCGAGCCCCAGGCCTTGGCCACCTGCTGGGTGGGGTCGGACAGGAGGCGGAAGGGGAGCCCCAGGGACTGGGCCCAACGGACGTGGGTCTCCACGGAGTCGGCGCTGATCCCCACCACCTCGACCCCGTCCCCGAACATGGTGCTGTACTGGTCGCGGAAGGTCTGCATCTCCGCCGTGCAGCCGGAGGTGAAGTCCTTGGGGTAGAAGGCCAGCACCACGACCTTGCCCCGGTGGCCGGTGAGGGACCACCACTGGGCGCCGCCGGGGCCCTCGGCGGTGGCCCAGGGGAGGCTGAAGTCGGGGGCCCGGTCGCCCATCATGGGGCCGGAGACGAGGCCGGCGGACGGCTCGCCGAGGCCGGCCTGGGCGGGCGGCGCCGAGCCGGCGGCCTGGGCGGCGAGGGGGGCGGCCGGAGCCGCGGCGAATGCGAGAAGGGCCAGGGCCCGGGTCAGCTTGGTCATCGGGACTCCACTAGTTGGACAGGCCGGCCACCCGCTTGAGGGCCGGTTCGAACTGCTGGTCGCCGCCCACCCCGGTGTAGACCACGGTGCCGGCGGCGTCGAGGATCACCACGAAGGACGTGGCGGGGGCCAGGTAGGCCCGGGTGCTGGTGGCGTCGGAGTCGTACAGGACCCGGAAGGGGACCCCGTGCTCCTCCATGTACCGCCGGACCCGGGCCGGGGACTGGTTCACGGTGACATTGATGCCCACGAACTCCACCTTGTCGCCCACCAGCTGGCGGGCGGCCTGGAAGCGGGGCATCAGGGCTTCACAGTTCTCGCACCAGGTGGCCCACCACTCGAAGACCACCGGCTTCTTGCCGATCCACTGGCCCAGGCTCACGAGCTTCCCGTCCAGATCCTTGACCGAGACCACCGGGGCCTTCGAGCCCACCGCGATCCCCGTCTCCTGCGCCCGGAGGGCCCCCGGGAGCGCCAGAGCCCCCGCGAGGAGCAGGATGCCGAGCCGCTTGGTTCCAGTCGTCATAGCACCGACCCCACCTTCACGAAGTAGTACTCCGCCATGGCGATGAGCAGGACGCCCGCCGCCCGCTTGATCCAGACCGTCCACCGGCCACCCCGGGGCAGCCGGGCGCCGAGCCCGGCGCCCACGCCGACGGCGATGAGGAGCGCCGTCATGCCCAGGGAGAAGACAAACAGGTAGAGAAAGCCGAGTCCAGCGCTCCGGGTGGTGGCCACGAAAGTGAGGGCGGCGGCAAAGGCCGGCGCCCCACAGGGGGCGGCCACCAGCCCCGAGGTGGCCCCCATCATGAACGCCCCGGCCAGCGACCCCCCGCCGAACCTCCCGGCCCAGTCGGCCAGACGGCCGGGGATGTTCACCGGGATCACGTCCAGCATGGCCAGGGCAAAGATCAGCAGCAGGTTCCCCATGGCCAGGTAGGCCCAGGGATTGGAGCTGATGGTCCCGAAAAGGGAGCCGGTGAGCCCGGCCAGCAGACCCAGGCTCGCGTAGACCAGCGCCAGGCCGAGCGCGTAGGTGAGGGTATACCCCACCGTGGCCCGCCTGCTCCGCCCCACTGCCCCTGCCCCGCCGAGGACACCGGCCACCACCGGGATCATGGGATAGACGCAGGGCGTGAGGCTCGTGACGAGTCCCGCCCCGAACATCGTGGCCATGGCGGCGAGGGGGTTGGAGGCGAGGTCGGTCAAGGTTGGCGGCGATGCTCAGGTTGGCATGGTAGGGGCCGGCCATGGCCGGCCCTCCTCAAACATACCCGACCAGCGTGCCAGCCCGATCTGAGCGTGCATGAGGGGCCGGACCGTAGCTCCTCCAGTCCCGCGCCATTACTCAGTTCCTGTCGGGTGATTTCCTTCGGTCACGCTGGTCGGGTGGATGGAGGGCCGGCGGAGCGTACCTGCCGGGGGGTTAGTGCGGGGAACCGACACCGGCGGCGACGCCGCCCGCCCCGTAGCGGGACTCCACGTACTCGTCGAGGATCTTGAGGAACTCCGCCACGATCGCGTCGCCCTTGAGCGTGACGAAGAGGCGGCCGTCCACGTAGACCGGGGCCTTGGGCTCCTCGAAGGTGCCGGGAAGCGAGATGCCGATGTTGGCGTGCTTGGACTCGCCCGGGCCGTTCACCACGCAGCCCATCACCGCCAGCTTGAGCTCCTCGACGCCCGGGTACTTCTCCCGCCAGGACGGCATCTGCTCCCGCAGGTAGCCCTGGATGTCCTCGGCCATCTGCTGGAAGAAGGTGCTGGTGGTGCGGCCGCACCCCGGACAGGCGGTAACCTGCGGCGCAAAGCTCCGGATGCCGAGCGACTGGAGGATCTGCTGCGCCACGAGCACTTCCTCGGTCCGGTCCCCGCCCGGCTTGGGCGTGAGCGACACGCGGATGGTGTCGCCGATGCCTTCCTGCAGCAGGATGGAGAGCCCGGCCGCGCTCGCCACGATGCCCTTCATGCCCATGCCGGCCTCGGTGAGGCCCAGGTGGAAGGGGTAGTCGCAGCGGCCCGCGAGCAGGCGATAGACGTCCACGAGGTCCTGCACCCCCGACACCTTGGCGGAGAGGATGATCCGGTCGTGCGGCATGCCGATCTGCTCGGCGAGGGCGGCGGAACGGAGGGCCGACTCGAGCATGGCCTCCATCATGACGTCGCGCGCGTCGCGCGGCGCCGCGCTCCGGGCGTTGGCGTCCATCAGCTCGGTGAGGAGGATCTGGTCCAGGCTGCCCCAGTTCACCCCGATGCGCACCGGCTTCTCGTTCCGGAGCGCCACCTCGATGATGCTGCGGAAGTTCTCGTCCGCGCGCTTGCCCCCCACGTTGCCCGGGTTGATGCGGTACTTGGCGAGCGCCTGCGCCGTGGCGGGATAGCGGGTGAGGAGGAGATGGCCGTTGTAGTGGAAGTCGCCGATGATCGGGACGGTGACGCCCTGCGCGGCGAGGCCCTCGACGATGGCGGGGACGGCGGCGGCGGCCTCGTCGTTGTTCACGGTGACGCGGACCAGCTGGCTCCCGGCCCGGGCGAGCGCCGCCACCTGCCGGATCGTCCCGGCGACGTCGGCGGTGTCGGTATTGGTCATGGACTGCACGACGATCGGGTGCGCGCTCCCGACGGGCACCTGGCCCACGCGCACCGTCACGGTCTGGCGGCGATTGAGGGGTGGCATGGTCCGGAATATAGCGGCGGGCCAACGGCGAACAATCGAGTCCCGCACCGTAGGGCCGGCCATGGCCGGCCCTCCTCAAACCCACCCGGACCAGCGTGACGGAGCGAAGGGCGGAATCGCCAATCAGAGAGCAGTAATGGCGCGGGGAGTAGGAGGGCCGGCCATGGCCGGCCCCTACGATGTGCGACTAGCGCGTCGTGCCGGCGGCGGAGAGCCAGCCCGTGGCGCCTGCCAGCGTGGAGAACAGCCGGAGCCGGGGCGAGGCGCCGAAGGCGAACGAGAGCTCGCGGCAAACGGTGGGATAGGCGACGGAGGGGATCACAAGGGCCACGCGCACGGCCACCGACGCCTCGAACGCGCGGAACTGCTCGGCGTAGGCCGCCACATCGAAGTCCGGCAGGAAATGGAGACTGCGATAGTCGAGGATGACGCCGATTTGCGGGGGCCAGGTCCGATGCCGCGGGAGGTCCGCGAGGGCAGCGGCGTTGGCGTCGAGCTGCTCGAGGCCGCCGCGGACCACAATACGGACCGGCGGCGGTGCTGCCGCCTCGGAGACGTCGGCCATGTACCCTCGGGATGAAAGATGCCGACGCGCTCTGTGAGGCGCCCCGGAACATCACCCGGGGGGCCGTCGGGTGGTATTGATCGGAAGGGCTAGACCGGGTTGCACCTTCGCTGCGGGGCAGGCCTTCATGATCGCCCGATCCCGGTGGGCAACCCACCGGTGCAGCGTGCTGGCGCTGCCGACCCAGGGTCGCCGCCACGCCCCAGGGGAACGAGCCCGATCCCGGCTCCGCCCCGCACCACACCTGCTGATGGCAGGTGACCTCGCTCACCGCCCTTCGCCGCCACCCTGCCCAGCTTTGCTGCACTCCCATTCCAAACCGAGTCCCCCTCCCGGAGCGCCGCCATGCGTGGGACCCCGTTCGTTGCCCCCGTTCGCCGGATTCTCTGCTGCGCCGCCGCGACCACGGCACTCGCCGCGTGCGGCGGCGATGATGCCGGCGGGCCGAGCAAGCCGACGTACCTGGTAGGCGGGATGCTGGACGGGCTCACGGCGGGCAAGGCGGTGACCCTCCAGAACAACGGCGCCGACGCGCTCACGCTCACGCAGGACGGGGCGTTCAGCTTCAGCGCGGGGCTCGCCACCGGCGCGGGCTACGTCGTGACCGTGAGCGCGCAGCCCGCCGCGATGTTCTGCGACGTGAGCGGCGGCAGCGGGACCACGGCCTCGGCCGACGTCACGTCGGTGGACGTGGACTGCAGCGCCGTGACCACCACGCTCGACGGGAGCTTCAGCGGGAACGGCTGGGCCACGCTCGACCGGGGGAGCGGGCTCGACGACTCCGGCAACGAGCTGGCGCTGGCCGGCAATGGGCGGATCGTGGTGGTGGGCCACTCGCGGAACGGGGCCACCGGGGCGCTCGAGCTGGGGCTCTGGATGGTGGACTCGACCGGGGCGCTCGACGGCGGCTTCGGCAGCGGCGGCCAGGCGTTCTCGGCCGGCGAGGTCGTGGCGGACACCTTCCTGCCCGAGGTGGTGGGCACGGCGGTGGCGGTGGACGGCACGGGGCGGATCGTGGCCGCGGGGTACGACATCGACGCGCACGGCATCTGGGGTGTCGCGGTGTGGCGCTTCACCGCGGGCGGCGTGCCTGACGGGAGCTTCGGCACCGGCGGGCTGGCGCGGCTCACCGCGCCCCAGGCGGGCGGCGTGGGCGTGGCGCTCGACGGGAGCGGGCGGGTGCTGGTGTCGGGCTTTGCGTGGAACGGCTTCGACTGGGATGCCGCCCTGTGGCGCTTCACCAGCGCCGGCCTCCCCGACTCGAGCTTCGGCGGCGACGGGCTCGTGAGGCAGAACTACTCCGCAGGGAGCGGCGCGGCCACCGGGGAGGACATCGGCGTCGGGGTGGCGGTGGACGGCGCGGGCCGGATCGTGATGGCGGGTTACAGCAGCAACGCCGCCGGCAACCAGGACATGACGGTCTGGCGCATCCTGGACGACGGCAGCCTCGATCCCGCCTTCAACGGCACCGGCTGGATGACGCACGACAACGCCGGCGGCGGGAGCGGCAACGACGTGGGCCGCACCGTCGCCTTCAGCGGCAACAGCATCTACGTGGCCGGCTGGAGCCCGAGCGCCGGCGGCGGTGACGATGCGGCGCTCTGGCGGCTCACCGCGTCGGGCGCGCTGGACCTCGCCTTTCACGGGACGGGCCATCACGTGGTGGGCGGCACGGCGGGCGGCACGGGCACCGACACGGGCCGCGACATGGTCGCCGATGGCGCCGGCGGCGCCTACCTGGTGGGCGAGAGCGGCAACGCGGCCGGCAACCAGGACATGGTGATCTGGCACTTCACGGCGGACGGCACCCTCGACGGGCACTTCAACGGCACCGGGTCCCTGGTGCAGGACGGCGCTGCGGGCGGGAATGGCAACGACGGCGCGCGCGGGGTCGTGCTCGACGCCGCGGGACGGCTGGTGGTGGCGGGACGCAGTGTGTCGGGCGCGGGCACGCAGGACGTGACGGTGTGGCGGGTGTGGCCGTAGCCCGTGGCGGGGGCGGGGGCGCCAGCGTGCAACTGACGGGGTGGGCGCGGGTGCCCACCCCGTCTTCCCTCGGTCAGGGCGCCGGTGGCTCGATCGTGAGCTGGATCCGCTCCACCAGCTGGGCGCGCTCGCGCTCGCAGATGGGCGGCTGCCGTGCGGCGAGCTGGGTGGGTGCCGCCCACTGGGTGACCCAGGCGAAGCCGGTGCTGTCACCCATGGGGGTGAGCTTGAGGTCGAGGAGGATGTGGCAGCGCTCGAGGGCCTCCGGCTCGGCCGTGACCTTGGGCATGCGCCGGGCCTGCAGGACGCCCTGCAGCGAGTCCACGAACTGGATGCTCATGACCTCGGCACTCACCCCGCGGCGCAGGCGGTTCCAGGCCGAGTCGGGCCGCACCGGGACGGTGGCCGAGAACTGCGTGGCGGGGCCGGCGACGAGGCCGGTACACGCGGGCAGGAGGGTGGCGCCCGCGCCGAGGAGGACGCCGGCGCGGAGGAGGCGTGACCGGATCATGCGGCACTCGTGATGAGGATGGAGGATCTCCCGTGCCACGGCCGTGACCGGGCGGGCGCGAACCTCAGTCAATCACGCGTCGCCGAGTATTCAACGTGGCACGGCCACGTCACGGTCTCGTGACGGAGGGGCCGGGGCGTCGGGGCGGCGCCACCGCGGGCCTCAGTCGAGGTCTTCCTGGATGAACTCTGGGCTCACGTGCATGTCGAGCTGGATCAGGGGGACGTCGCCGGTGTTGGTGAACATGTGGACCTGGCCGGCCTTGACGACGAGGATGTCGCCGGGGCCGGCGTCGCGTTCCTCGTCGTCGACGCGCCAGCGGCCGTGGCCCTCGCGCACGAACACGATCTCGTCGTAGGGGTGGCGGTGGAGCCGGGTGCGGCGGCCCGGGGCGGAAGTGACGAGGTAGGCGGAGACCTGCACGCCGTGGTCCCGGCCGATGAAGTGGTGGGACATCCCGGCGAAGGGGAGGTCCTGCTGGTGGACGACGTGCATGCCGGCTCCCGGTTAGCTTCCCTTGCGTATGCCCCGCCCTCTTCACGCGCTCCCGCGGTTGGCCCTCGCCGCGGCACTCTCGAGCCTCCTCCCCGCCGCCTGTGACGACGGCAACGGGGCCGACCCGTCGGCCACGGTGGTCTTTGCGATGGACGCGCCGCTGTGCGGGACGATCCTGCCGGTCGAACTCCACATCGACAGCGTGCTGGTCCAGACGGACACCTTCCGGATCAACCTGGCCCCGGAGCACGAGGTCTCGCGTGGCTTCCCGGTGGCGGCCGGGGTCCACCGGCTGGGCGCGCGCGTGGTGGGCGGGCTGGTCTGGCCCGACACCGTGGTGACGCTCCGGGCCGGCGAGGTGATCACGCGGAGCCTGCCGTTCTACTGCTCCTGAGGTGCGCGCCCCGGCGGCCTCGCCGACGCCTCACCGCACCATCAGCATCCTGATTTCCGGCGATATCACGATCACTTCCTTGACCATCGCGCGCGTGCGCTGGTCCACCCAGAACGTCACCGTCAGCGAGGCGAAGGTGGCCTCGATGCGCCAGGTGGCGGTCTCGGTTCCGTCACGCTGGCGCAGGATCTCCTCGCCGCCATACGTCGCCGTCAGGGTCGATAGCGAGTCCTGGTCGGAGAGGAAGGCGCGCACGGCGAACCGCGCCCCGGGGGCCCAGGGGTGGGTGCGCACCAGCAGGTCGAAGTGCTCGCTGTCGATGGTGCCGGCGGGAAGGTGGCGCCGCACCTCGCGCACCGGCGCGCCGTACATGGATTCCCACCCGAGCAGGCTGTCCCCGACGGCGACGACGCTGTCGGTCAGGATGCGGGAAAGGCCCGGCGGGCGACGATGGCGGCGCCGGCACGGCGCCGTCGGGGGTTGCCGAAGGCGATTACGGGCGGCCCCCCCCCCCCGGGAGCGGGACCAGGGTGAGTTCGTCCCAGAGCATGCCGGCGGCGACAGCGGCCCCCCGCGGGCGGGGGCGGGCCGAGGACCACGCCGGGGGCCTGCGCGCCGAGCGGCCCCCCGGGGGGGGGGGGGGGGGGGGGGGGGGGGGGGGGGCGGGCCGCGGCGGGCGGGGCCAGCGCGCCCCCCGCCACCCCCCGGGGAATGACGCGCGCCAACTCGGCCTGGAGCCGGGCGAGCAGGGCGGCGGCGGCGGGATCGAGCGCAGCGCCGGCGGCGACCTGCGCCACGAGCCGGGTGAGGTCGGCGTCGAGGCGTTCGAGGTTCCACGCCCACCAGCTCCACGCGGGTGGCTTCCGGCGGGAACGGGGCGGCGCGGTGGGCGGCGAGGCGGGCGGCGAGGGTCATGGGGCCGTGGGCGGCGCCGAGTCGGTGCGGGCGACGGCGGCGCGGAAGATGTCGAGCAGCTCGAGGGTGGGGCCCTGCGGGGCGTTGATGGCGATGCGCGCGGTGAGGTCGCGCACCTGGCACTCGAGGTGGGGGGTCCAGTCGAGGTCGGGGTCGGGCTGCCCGCTGTTCCGCCGGCAGAGGACGGTGTGGCTGCCCACCCGCTCGGTCCAGCAGCGGCCCTCCGCCAGGCCGCAGCCGGCACCCGCCGCGTCGAAGCGGGCGATGGCCGCGCTGTCGAGCGGGAGGAAGGCCATGCGGGCGGCCCACGAACTGGAGCTGACGGGCCGCTCCTCGATGACCAGGAACGGGGTGGTGTTGGGGGCCAGGACCCAGCCCTCGGGGGCCAGGATGCGCAGCTGGTACCAGTACGCGTCACGGACCTGGTCGCGCCGAGCCGCCACCTCGGCGAGGGGCTGTCGCGCCGGCTCGGCGTCGTAGCCCTCGAAGCGCTGCCAGCCCCACGTCACGAGCCCGGCGAGCGCCAGCAGCGGCACGCCGAGCACGAGGCCGACATCGCGGAGCATGCGGCGGACGTCGGGGGGCGAGGGGGGCATGCGGTGAAGATAGGGCGCCCGGCGCGACCCGCCAGCGCGCGGCAGCCCGGGGGAACACTGGAGGAATCAGGGCCGGGTGATGAGCCAGAGCCCCACGAGGCAGAAGCCGATGCCGGCGACCCGTGCGAGCGTGACCGGCTCCTTGAATGCGAGGGCCCCCACGAGCAGGAGCAGCACGGCGACCGCCGCGTTGGCGGTGATGGAGGCGGTGCTGATGACGAGCCCGGCGCGATACGCCAGCAGGAACCCCAGCTCGATGGCCACGATGCCGACCCCCACCGCGAGGGTGCTGGCGTTGAGCGTGCGCCAGGCGCTGCCGAGCGGGACGCCGCGCGCCAGCACCGGCACCATGGCCAGGGTGGCGAGGAGCGCCACCAGGTAGGCCGCGAGCGTGGCCACCACCGCGTTGGCCTCCCGCGGGATGGCGCGCTGGCCCAGGTGATAGACGAGGTTGCCGAGGATGACGAGCGCGATCGCGAGGAAGGCCATCAGGGACGGAGGTCGGTGGGAGGAGCGGGGAGACTGATCAGACCTTGCGCATCCAGACCACCTGCGACGGCGACGTCCGGGCCACGAGCACCGCCGCGGCGATGAACCCGAAGCCCAGCAGGTAGCGGCCCGGGAACATGAGCAGCACACCGAACATGGACAGGCCGAGGATCGCGATGCCGCGAAGGAAGCCCGCCTTGGCCTGCACCACCTTGGTGGCCCCGCAGGCCTTGCAGACGACGGCGTCCGGGTGGTTCTCGGTGATGCAGAGGGAGCAGGTGTTCACGGGCACCTCGGGGGTGAAGGTCTGGCCTGGGCGGGCACCGCGCAAAGGTACGCGTGGGACCAGCCGGCGCCAGCGTGGCTGGCCAGTCCCGGCGACCCCGGGGTGGGTGTCAGGGACCCGCGGTGAGCGGCCGCGGGGTGACGGCGCGGAGCAGCACCTGCAAGGCTGCGAGCTGGTCGGGGAAGAACTGTTCGTGCAGCTGGCCCACCGCGAGGCTCGCTTCGGTGCAGGTGGCGAAGTGGGCCACGGCGGCGAGGGGAAGATGGTATGTGAGGAAGTGCGAACTGGTGCTGCCGGTGCGCTGGGCCACCGAGCGGGGAACCACCGTCACCGTGTCCGCCGTCCCGCGGCAGCCGAGCACGAGCCAGGTGCTGCTCAAGGCCTCCGGCTCCAGGGTCCGGAACAGCAAGCCGATGGTGGCCGGCGCGTGGCGGGGCGTGGTGCCCTCGAACTGGGCGTAGAACGTGATCTGGGGACGCTGGACCCAGCCCGTGTAGACGCCGCGAGGGGTGGTGACGGCGAGCCGGGTGTGGTTGCGGGCGCGGTCCTGGTCGCGCCGGAGGGCGTAGCCATAGGGGCTGGCACTGGCGAAGGTGGCCGGGAGGGCCCAGCCGGCCGTCGAGTCGGCCCAGCGCTCGTCGGGGGTCACTGCGGGCAGCTGGAGGCTGGGAGCGCAGGCCGTGAGGAGACCGAGAACCGCGAGCGGGAGGGGGCGCATGGGGCTCATCTGCGGGCGTGGGGGGCGCGGCGTCAGGCGGTCGCCGTGCGTCAAGGTAGCGCCGCCGGCTCCATGCGTCCACTCGTGGCAGGCAATCCGGGCCGCGCCCGCGCGGGCCCGGATCCCTCAGATGAACTCGTACACCACCGCGAAGCCCGAGAAGACGATGAGGGTGAGCGCGGCGAGGAACACGCCGTCGATGCCGCGCAGCAGGCGGGGCGCCCAGCGGGCGTCGAGGTGGCGCACGGCGAAGAAGATGAGGTAGCAGTCGACCAGGAAGCCGAGGGCGGAGAGGAGCAGGAACTCGTCGGCGAGGGTGGCGGAGCGGCCGGCGGCCCGGGCGTTGACGATGCCGGCGAGCCCCACGCCGATGCCGGCGAGGGTGCCGCAGGTGGGGAGGAGGGAGAGCAATGCGGCGCGGGTGTCGCGGGGATCGTCGAGGCGGGCGAGCATGGGTCCGATCGTCGGGTCTTCGATGGCGATGCGCGGGCCGGGGGAGCGTCGCGGACCTCTCATGGAGCTGTCACGAAGCTGCAATGCGGCCGCCGGGGGCGATTCATCGGACGACGGTAACGTGGGGCCGTCCCCCTTCCCATGCCGGAGGCGCCCATGGCCGGACTCGTGACCCCGCAGGGCGAGGTCCAGCACGAGATGAACGTCATGCCGCTCATCGACGTGCTGCTCGTGCTCGTCATCATCCTGTTCCTGCTGCAGCGGATCCTCACCTGGATCCCGGCGCAGGTGCCACCGCCCGCCGCGACGGCCCCGACCTCCGCGGGGGTGCCCCTCGTCCTGGAGCTCCGGGGCGACGGGGGCCTGGTGCTGAACGGGCAGCCGGTGCCTGACTCGGCTCTCGAGAGGCAGCTGCGGGCCGCCCTCGAGGGCCGGCCACGCAAGCTGCTCTTCCTCAAGGTGGACGACACCCGTCGCTACGACGATGCGGTCCATGCGATGGACCGGGCGCGCGAAGCGGGGGTGGAGATCATTGCGTGGGTGCCAAGGGCCCGCGAGTGACCGCTGAGAGCGGCATGGTGGCCGGCTGTGAGGCCGGGCCGCCCCGGCTAGGAACCATCCGCCTCGATGATCAGGCTGCCGGTGAGGCTTCGCAGCAGGACGCGCGCCTGCGCGGCCTGCCACTCGAGCTCGAGCTCGGCGCTCCGCGCCTCGCCGTAGGCGCGGATGGCGAGGAGCCAGGCCAGGGCGTAGGTGCCGCCCTGCCCCGCCGAGCGTTCGGCGAGCTCGGTGGTGCGGCGGGCGCGGACCAGGTCGCCGTCGCGCAGCAGCGCCAGCTCGGTGCGGGTGCGGGTGAGGATGGTGAGCGCCTCGGTGACCTGCTGCGCCACCTCGCGGCGGCGCACCTCCATCTGGGCCGTGGCGGTGTCCTTGTCCGCGCCGGCGGCGCGGAGGGCGGCGCGCTGGCGGTTCCAGACGGGGATGTTGATGCCGACGGCCACGCCGAGGCGGTTCCGGTCGCCGAGGGTGACGGCGGGGCCGAGCTCGAACGACGGCCAGCGGCGCATGCGGGCCAGCCGGGCCTCCTCATCGGCGCGGTGCGCCTGCTGCTCCAGGCTCAGCGTGGCCGGATCGGTCGCGAGGGCGCTCTGCAGGGCCGCCTCCGGCGTGGTGAGCGGCGCCACCTCGGCGAGGGTGCCCTCGAAGATCACGAAGGTCGCGGGCTCCTTGCCGAGCGCCACGGCGAGGCGCGACTGGTTGAGGTTGTGCTGCAGGCGGGCGCGAACCGTGGCGCGCTCCGCCTCGTCGAGGGCCACCTGGGCCTGCAGCGCGGCGAGGTCGGTGGCGGCGAGCGCGGTGTCGGCGGGTTCGAGGCGCTCGGCGGCGCGGCGCGCCAGCGCCTCGTGCTCCTGGGCCAGCCGGAAGCCGGCCAGGCTGCGGAGTCCGTCCACGAAGCGGGCCGCCGCCTGCAGCAGCACGTCGCGCCGCCCCGCCTCGACGCCGGCCTTGATCCCCGCCACCTCGCGCCGCCCCACGCCGCGCAGGGCGCCGGTTTCCCAGGGCCAGCGGAAGGGCTGCAGCAGCTCGAGCCGCACCTCGGTGACGGATTGCGGCGAGACCGAGATGCGCGGGTCGGGGAAGCTGCTCCGCTCCTGGGCGCGCGCCTCGGCGGACCGGATGCGGGCGCGCCCGGTCCGCCACGCGGGGTGCTCCGCGCGGACCTGCTCGAGGACGTCGGCGAGTGAGAAGCGCAGGGTATCGGCGAAGGCGGGCCCGGCGACCTGCGCGGGAAGCGGCGCCGCGCCGGCCCCGAGGAGCGCGGCACAGGCCAGGATCAGGGTGGTGCGCGTCGTCACCGTTCACCATAGGCGGGACGCGGTGGGGACCGCTACTGCCCGGGGGGTGAATGGCGGGATTGCAGCAGCGCGGGCGACCCCGTCAGGTGGCGGGGCCGCCGAGGATGGCGAGCACCTCGGCGTGGAGCCGGCGGTCGTTCATCATGAAGGTGTGCGCCACCGGGAGCAGGAGCTCGCGGCCGCCGGTGAGGCGGGTCTCGCTCACGGCCACGAAGCCGTCGTGGGGCTCGGCACCGAAGGGGCGGCCCAGGAGCCGGGGACTCGCCGTGCCGGCGATGACGGTGGTGGGGACGGCGGGCGCCGGGATGCGGGCGTAGGCGTCGGGTGAGGCGAGCACGTCGCCGCTCGTGCGCGGGAAGGGGCGGAACGGGAGCCAGCGGACCGCGAGGCGGGCGCGGCGCGGCGACTGGTTGGGCGTGCCCAGCATGACCAGGTGATGCACCGCGAGCTGCCGGGCGTCTGGCAGCGCGTGGCGGAGGAGCAGGCCGCCGAGCGAATGCCCCACCAGGGCCACCGGTGCCTGGGCCTGCGCCAGCTCGAGGAGCCGCGCCACCAGGCGGCGGCGGATCCGCTCGTAGGGCTCCGCGAAGGCCAGGTAGGCAAAGAACTGCGGTTCGTGCCCCGCCTCACGCAGCACGCTGCCGAGCCGCGCCAGGCTCAGGGGCGTGCGGCCGAGACCGTGGACCAGGAGGACGCGCATGGCTGGAAAGTAACGCGGCGTGCCCGCTGGGGGGCGCGCCGCGGGGGGTACCGCCTGGCCCGGCTCAGTCGCCGAGGGCGAAGTCGTTGAGGATCCAGCCGTCGGCGGTGGAGCCCGGCAGGTCCCGCTCGAAGTGGACCCGCTGGGCTGGGAAGTTGATCCGCTGGTAGGCCATCCGGGTGGCACCGGCCATGGGGCCGTCCTGGCCACGCGCCACCGCGCGCTCCAGCGCCGTCTCGAAGGAGCACTCCACCCAGAGGGCCAGGTCGTAGATCTCGCGCAGGTCCCGGCGGAAGAGGAAGGGCCCTTCCGCCACGATCACGTCCACGTCCTGGTGCACGATGCGCTCGAGCCGAAACGCCTCCGACGCCTCGTCGGCCTGGTGCATGACGAGGTCCACCTGCCGGCGCGCGCGAAGCGGGAGCAGCAGGTCGCGCACGAAGGGCTCGAGGCGGTAGGCGTGCGCGTAGTAGTGGCCCCCAGGATCGCGGCGATTGAAGCGGATGCCGGGGAGGTTGAGCCACCCACCCAGGCCGCAGACCGCCACCTGGAGACCGGACGCCCGGAGCTCCGCGGCCAGCTTCGCACTGACCCAGCCCTTCCCCGCCGCGTCGATCCCGCTCACGCCCACGAGGAGCGCCGCCGCCGGGTCGAACGCCGCGCGCCGGTCCCGGATGAGCCCGGCGGCGGCCGGCAGGGTGAAGAGCGGCGGCATCTTCGCGTTGCCGATGCCGCCCGTCATGCCCGGCGTCCCGAGGGTCACAGTGCCCCCAGGTCGCCCGCGGTGCGCTCGCCGAGGGCGGTGCGCGGCGGGATGGGGGCGGGAACGGCGTTGTCGATGGGCGGCAGCGACTGGAGATACGCGAAGATGGCGCGGAGGTCCTCGTCCTTGAGGGTCGAGTAGTTCTGCCAGGGCATGGGCGGCAGCAACGGACGCCCGGTGCCCGCGTGCTTCCCGTTCCGGATGGTGGCGATGAACATGTCGGTGGTCCATCCCTTGAGGCCGCTGGCGCTGGGCGTGAGGTTGGCCGTGAAGCTGACGCCCCAGGGCCCGGTCCAGGCGGTGAGGCCGGCGTTGGTGGCGGCCGTCCACTGGCTCGGACTCAGGGTGCCGGCCGGGAGGTCGGCGGGGACCGCCTCACCGGCGGGGTGGCCGGAGAGGAGGCGTGCCGGGTCGGGCATGGGTCCGGTGGCGGTCATGACCTTGGGCGAATGGCAATCGTGGCAGGCGCCCGCTTCCACCATGTAGCGGCCTCGGTCAATCAGGTCCTTGTCGCCAAGCGCGGCCTCGGCGGGCTTGCCGCACGCGGCCAGAGTGGCCAGCCCCATGAGGGCCAGGGGGATGAAGGCGGAACGGATCGGGGTGCGCGACATGGTGAGCCTCCCTGCTCACTGAGGTTGCCGTTTGCGACGGGCAAGTGGCCCGGCGCGGTGGTGACGGGCGGCAACCTAGGAGCGGGGGTTCACCGATTCATCAAATCGGGATCACCCCGGCATCGCCCAAGCGTAGTCGGGGGCAGATGCAGGGTCGAGTTGTCCGAAAGTGATACTACGAGGCGGGAAGGCGGAGGACTGGACGGGCTGGCCCGCGGGCGTGGCTCAGGGGTCGCGCGTAGGACGGGGGGGTGGCCAGGCTACCCGGCGCGGCGGCCGAAGAGCTGGAGGACGACTGCGGGGCCGACGTGGTAGCGGCCTTCGCGGAGCGGGCGCTCCACCTCGCGGGCGACCTCCCATTCGAGGCCCGGGAGGGAGTCCTGCCACTCAGCCAAGGTGTGGAGTCGTGCCGGATCGGTGGGCCCACCGCTCGGGCGCCCGAGCTGGCCCGGGGCAAAGGCCTCCAGGGCGAAGACACCGCCCGGGGCCAGGGCGTCGGCCACCTGCCCGAAAAGCGCACGGTGCGGCGCGCGGGGAAGATGCAGGTAGAACGCGATGATGCCGGACCATGACCGGCGGGGGAGCTGCCAGCCGTCGAGGTTGGCGCACTCGGTGGTCAGGGCCGCCCCGCGTTCGCGGGCCAGCTCCTGCGCCTTGGCGAGGCCCACGGCGGAGCCATCCACCGCATGCACGGCGTGGCCGAGGGAGCCGAGGAAGGCGGCGTTCCGGCCTTCCCCCTCGGCCAGCGAGAGGATGGGGCCCGGGGGAAAGCGCGACGCGATGTCGCGGAGGAAGTCGTTGGGCTCGGTGCCGTAGGCGAAGCCGGGCTCGGCGAAGCGGGCGTCCCACATGGGAGGAGGCGCGGCCCAAGGGCCGCGCGTTCGATGCGGAAGGTCGATGCCTAGGGGCGCATGCCGAGCTGGGCGAGGAGGCGGAACTGCTCCTTCTCGGTGATGTCGCCGGCGTCGAGGAGGGGCTTGAGCGCGGCGACGATCTCCTCACGCGAGCCGTCGAGCCGGCGGCCGCGGAGCTCCTGGATGATGCGGGCAAAGCGCTGGTCATAGCCCGCCGCGTCGACCTCGCCGTTGCGGCGGGCCAGGCTCAGCTTGGAGATCTCCTGCGCCAGGCGGGCAGGCTTGATGGGAGTGAGGTCGCCGGCGTTCTCGCTCATCGGGGTGCCCTGGATACGGGGTGAAGGGATGCGCCCAAGGTAGCCGTAACCCGACCGGCGCACCAGTTGCGTTCCCCTCCCGTCCCCCGGCCGCTCAGTTCCCCCGTCCGGGGTGCCGATACTCAGGGCACCTATGGCAGTCCGCTCTGGTACCCTGCGCTTCCTCCAGCGCTTCCGAGTCAGCCACCGGCTCTGGGGCATCAGCGTGTTCGTGGCGATCGCCGTCGGGGTGCTGCTCACGATCACCCTGAAGGCGGTGAACCAGCAGATCGCCACCACCAACCTGGAACGGGCCGGGGTCCGCTACCTGCGGCCGGTGGGCGACCTGTTTGCCCTGATCCCGGCGCGCCACCTGGCGGCGGTCACCGAGACCCCCGGGAGCCCGCATCTCGCCTCCCTCGACTCGGCCCTCGCCGCGTCGATGGCCCTCCTCGACCAGGTGCAGTCGGACCATGGGCGGACGCTCCGGACCTCGGACGCCGACGTCGGGACGGTCCGCCGGGCGGTGGCCGGGGGCATCGACTCGCTGAGCCAGCAGCTGGCGCTCGCAGCCCTCGAACGCCTCAACGACACGGTGGGCGACAATTCCACCCTGGTGCTCGACCCGGACCTCGACAGCTACTACCTGATGGCCGTGGTGGTGGGGGTGATGCCCCGGATATATCGCCCAGGTCACGGCGCTGACCGAGGAGGGCCTGCGGGCGCCGCGGCAGCCGCCGGCCGTGATGGCGCTCCAGGCCGACCGGCTGGAGCAGGTGGGCCCGCCGGTGCTCAAGAGCACCCTCGAGCGAGTGATCGCGGCCGACCCGGCGGCCTACGGGACGAGTCCCAGCCTGGCGCCCGTGATGCGTTCCGAGGGGAGTGCGCTGATCTGGAAGCTGCGGAGCCTCCGCCGGCTCGCCCTCACCGCCAGCGAAGGCCTCACGGTGACCCCGGGCACCTGGAACTTCGAGGGCGGGGCGGCCCTGGAACAGAGCCGGCGCTACTTCCAGGCGGCCGCCACCGAGCTGGACGCGCTGCTCCGCATCCGGCTCGCGGCGCTGACCGCGCAGCGCAACCAGAGCATCGGCCTCGGGGTGGCGTTCTCGCTCGCGGCGTTCCTGCTGACCTCGCTGGTGCTGGCCAGCATCCACAGCCAGCTCGCGAAGCTGCTCCGCCTGCTCGACGGCGACGCGGTGGAAGCCTCGCGCCAGATCCAGGAGCTGCAGCACGACGGCAGCGCGCTCGGCACCTCGGCGGGGCTCATCATCACCTTCCTGCAGCAGCGCGACGCCTTGGTGGAACAGAAACGCCGGCTGGAAGCCGCGCAGGCCGAGCTGATCGAGGCGCGCGACCGGGCGGAGGCGGGCAACCTGGCCAAGTCGCGCTTCCTCGCCACGATGTCGCACGAGCTCCGCACCCCGCTCAACGGGACCCTCGGCATGACGGAGCTGCTGCTCCAGAGCCCCCTCAATCGCGAGCAGAGGGAATGGGCGCAGCTGGTGCAGCGATCGGGGGGAGGACCTGCTGGGGCTGATCGAGGACATCCTGGAATTCGCGCGACTCGATGCCGGCACGGCGGGCGCGCCGGCGGCCGAGCCGATCGAGCTGCGGCCCTTCCTGGCCCGGGTGGTGGATGCCGAGCGGCCAGCGGCGGCCCGGAAGGGGCTCAGCCTGGCGCTCACCACGGACGCGGCGGTCCCGGCCCGGGTGGAGGGCGATCCGGCGCGCCTCGAGCGGCTCCTCGGGCACCTGCTCGACAACGCCGTCAGGTTCACGCCGGCGGGGGCGGTGTCGGTCACGGCCGCGGTGCAGGACGATGGCGCCGCCCGCCGCGCCTTGCGCTGCGCATCCAGGACACGGGTCCCGGGCTCCCCGCGAGCCTGGCGACCGGCACCTTCGAGCCGTTCCGGCAGGCGGACAGCTCCTCCTCTCGCGAGCACGGCGGAGCGGGCCTGGGGCTGGCGCTGGCGCACCGGCTGGCCCGGCTCCTGGGGGGCAGCCTCGAGTACACGGCGGTGCCGAGCGGCGGGAGCGCGTTCACGGTGGTGCTCCCGCTCCGCCCGGTGGAGGACGGGGAAGATGCCGCCCCGCGAGTCGTGGTGGCGGACAACAACCCCTTGATGCGCCTCCTGCTCTGCCGCCTGCTGGAGCGGACGGGCCATACGGCGGCGCCGGCCGCGGATGCCGCCGAGCTGGACCGGGCGCTGGCGCAGGGCCCGGCAGAACTGGTGTTCCTCGACCTGGACCTGCCCGGCCTTGCCGGGGCCGACCCGGTGGCGTGGGTGGGCGCCCGGACGCCGCTCGGGGCGCCGCCGGTGGTGGCCTTGCGCGCCGGCGCGGGCGACGCCACTCCCCTCCCGCCGCATGCCGCCGGGGAACTGGTGCTGCCCGTGACCGAGCCGGCGCTCCGCGCCGCGCTGGCCGGCTGGCGCGCGGCACCGGCGCGCTAGAGGCCCCGCCCGCTCCACGCGCCCGGTATCCGACCCTCCCCGCCGGGGGAGGCGTCCCTGCCCCGTCCGGCAGCAACCGCACTCCCTCCCGGGGCCATCCCGCCGTCTTGTCAGGCACGCGCCACCGGGTGGTGACGCATTCACGCATTACATCCCGATGACAATGCGAAGGCGCGTGACGGGAGTCACGGGGCCCGCGGCGGCGCGAGGCTATCTACGGGGCTCGCGCTGGCGGGGCCCCCCGCGCCTGCCGGCATTGGCGGCATCCTTGAGCACTTTCGTGCACTGGAGAGACGGTTCATGACCAAGCATCCTTCGCGTTCCCGTGCCCTGATCCCGGGCGCGGTGACGCTGCTCGTCCTCGCGGCCTTCACCCCCGGGCTCCAGGCGCAGGACACCACCTCGAGCGGCACCCGCTCGAGCACGACGACCATGGGCCAGGACACGACGCTGCCGTCGCAGCTCCGGCCGCTCTTCCAGGGGATCACGCTGACCCCGGACCTCCAGCGCCAGGCGACCGCGGTGTGGGAGCGGCATTCGGGCGGCGTGGGCGCCGGAGTCGGTGACTCGGCCGGCCGCCCCGGGATCCAGGGCAACGACACCATGCCCGCGCGGTCCGGCAGCACCAGCAACCCCGGGCGCGACATGATCACGCAGGCGCTCACCGACGAGCTGCGCGCGCTGCTCACGTCGCCGTCGGACAAGGCGATCTTCGACCAGAACGTGGCGTCGTACCGCAAGGGCATGGGCCACGACATGCCGCACGACTCGGCGGGCCAGGATGGCAAGGACCACAAGATGCCGTCGCCGTCGGACACGAGCGGGACGGGCGGGACCAGCGGGTCCCAGCCGTCCCCGTCGCCGTCGGGGCGCCCGTAAGGCCGCACCACGGCATCCTCGAGCCACAGGGAGTCATCGCATGACGACACGCACCCCGCGTCTCCTCGCGCTCCTGGCCGGGACCGGCACGCTCGCCGCACTCGCGGCGGGCGTGCCGGTTTCGCTCCGGGCGCAGGACACCACCTCCACCGGCGGCAGCACGGCGCCGCAGACCAGTCCAAGGGACAGCACCGCGGGCAGCCCGACGGCGTCCCGCGACTCGATCCCGTCGGCCCTCGCCCCGCTCTTCGAGGGGATCCGGCTGACGCCGGACCAGCACCGGCAGGTGGCCGCCATCTGGGATCGCGCGTACAACGGCATGGGGGCCGGCGCGGCGGTGCCGGCGGCGGATTCCCTGCCCGCCTCGGGCGACAGCAAGAGGCCGACGAACGACACCACCAGCATGGCGGTGGGCCAACAGTCCACCCTGCGCCAGTCCCTGACGCAGGAGCTGCGCGCCGTGCTGACGAAGAAGAAGGACCTCCGGAGGTTCGACCGGAACGTGGAGAAGTTCAGGGCGGAACACGGCAGCGAGATGTCCGACTCGGTGCCGCAGGACAGGCGCCCGGCGGACTCGACCGCGCCGAGCCCTGCCGGCACGCGGGACACCACGGGTACCACGGGTGAGCCGACGGAACGGCCGAACCCGAGCCCGCCGCCGCCGTCGAGCGAACCCTCGGGTGATCCGACGGGCAAGCCCTGACGCCGGGGCCACCGCGCCAACGACAAGGGCCCGGGAGCGACGCTCCCGGGCCCTTGTTGCCGTTCCCCGACCTCAGCGACGGCCGAGGTAGAGTTGCACGCCGCCGCTGCCGCCGCCCACGACCAGGTCGGGCACGCGGTCACCGGTCAGGTCGCCGAAGGCGGGGGCACTGAAGGCGGGCCAGTCGGGCGCGCTGCCGGCGAGCTCGAAAGCCCACGCGGTGCGGCTGCCGCGATTCAGGTAGATGGCCGGCGGGCCCGCCTCGGTGCCGACCACGAGGTCGAGGTCGCCGTCGGCGTCGAGGTCGGCGAGGCGCGGGACGCTGCGGCGGCCGGGGCGGATGCCCTCCCACTCGTCGCTCACCAGGGTGAAGCGTGGAGCGGACGGGGTGCCGTCGTTGCGGTAGAAGTTGAGGGTGCCGGACGACTCGCCCACGAGGAGGTCGAGGTCGCCGTCGCCGTCGAGGTCGCCGAGGGTGGGCGTGGTGTGGCTGCCGCGGGTGATGCGGACGAGCGCGCTGTCGGCCAGGGTGAAGGTGCCGGCATCGTTCCGGTAGTACTGGATGGCGTCGCGCCAGGTGCCGAGGACGAGGTCGGGTCGCCGTCGCCGTCCAGGTCGGCGAGCGCGGGGGCGTACTGGTAGCCGGGCCGGACGGCGAGGGGGCCGGCGTCCTGGAAGGCGGGCGCGGCGGCGGTGCCGGTGTTGCGGAACAGCGTGAGTGAGGCAGTGCCCCGGTCTCCCGGGGCAATGCGGTTGCCGACGAGGAGATCGAGGTCGCCGTCACCGTCGATGTCGCCGAGGGCGGGGCTCGACTCGCTGCCGACGTCGAGGCCGTCGAGGAAGCGGGCGCTCCGGATCCGCCACTGGCCCGGGGCCACCTGCTCCAGATGGTAGAGGTTGTCGGCGCTGGTGCGATTGGGATCGTAGGCGCCGCCGATGACGCCGACGAGCATGTCGACGTCGCCATCGCTGTCCATGTCGGCGACGGTGGGGGCGTTGTAGCCGCTGGTGCGGAGTGGTGCCCCCACCGGGAACGGCTCCGGCTTTTCCTTCATGGAGGGCGCGGCGCAGGTGCCGGTGTTCCGGATCCACAGGAGGCCCGGCTCGAAGAAGTCCCCCCAGAGGAGGTCGGGGTCGCCGTCCTGGTCCACGTCGCTCACCGCCATGGTATTGGCGCCGTGGAGACTCGGCCGGGAGACGGGGCCGGCCGTGGGCAGCGTGTCGGCCGCCTCGCCGCCGAGGATCAGGATGTTCTCGAACCGCTCGGTGACCAGCCGGAAGCGCGGACCGGTGGCGGGATCGAGGCCCGCCATCTCGTAGCGAGCCACCGAGCCGTCGACGCGGCCGAGCAGGAGGTCGAGCTTGCCGTTGCAGTCGAGGTCGGCGAGCTGGGGGATGTTCTGGCGGTCGGCGAAGACCGGCGCGCCGTCCACGTCCCGGAGCGAGTCGGCCGCCAGCACGAGCCTCGGCGCCTTCGGCCCGCCGTCGTTCCGGTACCAGCGGATGTAGCTGAAGGGCGACTCGGCGAGGAGGTCGAGGTCCCCGTCCTCGTCCACGTCCACCAGCCGGCTCCACTCCCCCACGTCGAGCTCCTGCCAGCGGTCGGTGCGCCACAGCCAGCGCGCGCCCACCCGCTCCAGGAACATCATGCGGCCGGGGCGGTCCTGGACGAAGAGATCGAGGTCGCCGTCGCCGTCGATGTCGGCGAGCTGGGGGCGGGGCCGCTCGAGGCCGCCCAGGAAGGGAAGCGCGTAGGCATGCCCGGCAGTGTCGCGGACGGGGACGGCGTCGATGCTGCGCGTGAAGCCGGCGAGCGGTGCTATTGTCGCCGGCTGTTGCGCGGTGAGGGAGACCGGCGTGCAGCCGGCGGCGCCGAGGAGGAGCGCCGCCAGCGTGGCGCGGCGGCTCACGGCCGCCCGTCTCCCCCGAGCCCGAGCGCCGTGGCGAAGCGCCCGACGGGGATCACCTGCCGGAGCGCGCCGGTGCGCGCATCGAGGAGCACCAGCGTGCCGTTGGCGCGGGAGGCGCCCTCGCCGGCATGCATGCCGTGGTGCATGGTGTCGGCCGCGGTCGGCGCGCGGGGCGCGAGCTGCCGGCCGTGGCTCGACACATAGACCGTGCGGCCGTCCCGGCTCACCCGGACCCCGTGCGGCTCGGCGAAGGCGGAGTCCTTGAGCTCGGCGGCCACCGTCCAGGTCGCCGCGTCCACCCGGGTCACGGCCCCGCTGCGCTGGTTCCCGAGCCAGACACTGCGGCCGTCGGGGCTCCAGGCCAGCTGGTAGCCGAAGGGGAGCACCGGCACCGCGTGCCGGAGGACCGGGAGCGGGCCGGAGACGTCGAAGTCGAGCAGCCGCGCGGTGAGCTGGGTGGAGGCGGCGAGCCGGCGCCCGTCGGGCGCCAGCTCGAGGGTGACGTAGGCGTGGAGCGGCCCGGGGACGTCCGCCAGCTCCACGCGCCCGGCGGTGTCCACCACGGCCAAGCGGTTGTCGCCGAGGCCGGAGACGTAGAGGCGGCCGGAGAGGGAGTCGACGGCGATGCCGTGCGGGCGCGGCAGCAGGACGTCGAGCTCGTCCACCAGGGTCATGGTGGAGCGCCGGATGATGCCCACGCTCGCCGGGGGGCTGACGGCCGTCATGGAGCGGCTGGCGTAGAGGCGGTCGTGGCGTGGGTCGAGCGCCAGCATCCCCGGCGTCTCCATGCGCGCCTGGCCGAGGAGCCGGTTGTCGCGGGAGAACTTGGCGACGGCGCCGTCACCGATCAGGGTGACGTACCAGGCGGCGCCGTCGGGCTCCGCCACCACGGCGTGCGGCTTGGCGTTGGGGGAGAAGCCGAAGTCCTGCAGGTCGACCGTCGCCACCACCGCGCCCGCGAGGGGCTCGATGATGGTGACGGTGGCCTCGTCCTGGTTGGGGACGTAGAGGCGGGGCGCGCCCGCGCGGCTCGCGGCCGCGGCGGGCGCCGTGCCCCCCGCCCCGCCCGCCGACGGCGCCGCACAGGCGACGCCGAGGGCGAGCAGGACGGGGAGCGCGGGGCGGACGGCCCGGGTCATGGCGTCATCGGGGCGCTCTGGTCGCGGAGGAGGAACAGCCCCTCGTACGCGCTCGAGACCAGGATGGTGCCGCTCTTGAAGTACGGGTAGTTGTTCCAGGTGCCGCCGAAGCCGGGGCCGTTGTCCCCGACGGGCACCACGTCGAAGAAGCCGACCTCCTTGGGGTTCAGGCGGTCGGAGATGTCGATGACGCGGAGGCCGGCCTGGTAGTTGGACTCGTACATCCGGTCGCCGCGGATGTAGAGGTTGTGGTCGGTGGCCTTCGTCTCGCCGATGTACTCGCCGACGACCACGGGATCGTCCAGCTTGCTCACGTCGAAGATGATGGTCCGGGTCCCCTTGGTGGCCTTCCCCTGCACCTCGTCGAGCTCGTCGTTGACGTAGAAGTACTTCTGGTCCTCGGTGAGCCACCCCTGGTGGATGTAGCCGAAGTCGGGGTAGCTGGCGCGGCCCACGGCCACCGGCTTGGCCTTGTCGGTGACGTCGCCGATGGAGAGGTGGGTCTCGTTGCCGCCGAAGCAGATCTCGCGGTTGGTGTAGCGGGTATCGGGGCCGTGGTAGATGACGCACTGCACGTCGTGGCTGTACCCGGTGCCCGCGAAGCCGGTGCCCATGTCCTGGAAGCAGCCGAGGAAGACCGGCTTCCGCGGGTCCCGCGCGTCCACCATGTGGAGGCCGCCGCCGCAGGTCTCGCCGCCGGCGTTGGCGCCGGTGATGAAGACCGTGTTGGTGGCGGGGTTGGTGGCCACGTTGTGGGCGGCGCTCACCCGGTCGTAGGTGATGTCGGGGGTGAAGAGCTGCGGGGTGCGGACGTTGCGGAGCCGGGTCAGGTCGAAGACCTGCATGCCGTGCTTCGGCGCGCCGTCGGAGACGATGTACACCCAGTTCCCCATCACCTTGAACTCGCGCCAGACGGTGGCCGGCGCGGCCTCGGTCTTGGGCAGGTTGCCGAGATAGCGGGGCCGGGTGGGGTTGCTGACATCGAGGAAGCTGGTGCCGTCGGCGCGGCCCACGATTGCGTACTCCTTGCCGGTCTCCGGATCGGTCCAGCCCCAGACGGTGTTCAGGCGCGCGGTGCCGCCGCCCATCTCGGCGGTGGGCACCAGGGCCAGCAGGTTGGTCTGGCCGCAGTCGAACTCGCCCACCTTCCCGTCGGTGCACTGGGCTTCCTTGCCGGCGATGGCGGCGGGGCGGAAGACCTGGCCGCGGAGCGTGCTCTGGGAGGTGCGCCCGGCCGCGCTCCGCGCCACGATGACGGCGCGGACCTCGCCGAAGTCGGCGTTCCCCATGCCCGCCACCAGGAAGTCGGCGCCCGCGGCGAGGGTGCCGCCGAAGCCGCCCTGGATCTTGGTGCTGTCGTAGACCATCCGGGTGACGGCGGTCGCCACGCCGGCCGTGTCGAGCGAGAAGCGGAACACCGCGCCCCGGAACTGGTTGGCCCCCGGGGCCCCACCACCACGTCCTTGCCCGCCGACGCCAGCGCGCCGCCGAACTGCGTATTCGGGGTGCTCACGAACGGGAAGAGGCTCCCGCCCTGGTTCCAGCGCTTCTGGGCGGAGTCGTAGGTGAAGCGCGCCACCCGGCCCTGCCCCTGCGCAAACCCGGGGGCGCCGATGTACGCCGCGCCCTCGTGCAGCAGCACGGAGGCGCCGAACTGCGCGTTGGCGCGCTGCGCCCCCGGCGCGCCCTGCCCGCCGCCGATGGGCAGCTGCAGGGCCCCGCCCTCCTGCTTCCAGCTGCCGTCGGCGTCACGCCGGAAGATGTAGGCGGCGCCGGCGTTGGAATCGGCCTGCAGCGCGCCGACGAGGACGAGGTCCTTCTGCAGCGCCAGGGCGGCGCCGAAGCCCGTGGCGGGCTTGAGGCCGGCGGGCCGGAGCTTGGCCTCCTGGGACCAGGTGCCGTTGCTGCGCCGGAAGACGAAGACGGCGCCGAGCATGCTGTCGCTCCGGGTGGCGCCGATGGCGGCCACGTCCCCGACGAGGGCCAGGGTGCGGCCCACGCGGTCGCCGTTCACGGCGCCCTGCGGGTTGAGGGTCGTGACGTAACGCCAGCCCGCGGTGGCCGTGGCGCGCTCGTAGACGTGCACCCGGCCCGGGGCGCTCGAGTCACTCGGACTCTCGGAGACGAGCAGCGTGTTGCCGTCCACCGCGATCCGCCGGCCGAAGCCGTTGAAGCGGGTGGAATCGGGGCCGGCGAGCCGGCCGGCCTCACGCCAGGCCCCGCGGGCGTCGGGCTTGAACTGGTACACGAAACCGGTGGCGTACTGGTTGGCCGGCTGGCCAATGAAGACCTCACGCCCCGCCACGGCGGCGGCGGTGCCGAAATTCGGTTCCTGGGCGGTAAGGGGAGCAAGCGGAAGGAGGGCCACGGCGAGCGGGACGAGCCGGGTCATGCGCAGGCGGGACAGCGCCATCAGGGACTCCAGGGTTGGATTGGGACCGGGACGACGCGCAGCAAGAAAGCGGCGACTCGCACCAAACGGGAGGGGGAGCCGCGCGGGGTTTCGGGCTGCACCCGGGAGCAGCCCCGGGAGCGCAACCATGTTGCAGGAACGGACGTCGACGAGGTGCCCCTCAGGCGTGGCCGGCCCAGCTGGTCTCGCCCGGGGTGTATGGGACGCAGGGGTCGAAGCGGCCGGGCGCCTCGACATAGCGCAGGGCCTGCGTCATGCCGATCTCCGAGGTGAAGTAGCCGGAGAGGGTGAGCTCCTTGACCAGCCGGAAGTAATGCGGCGGGGCGCCGCTGGCACGCGTGTCCATGTAGCGCTTCTGCTCCCCGTCGAGCTGCTCGAGGAGCTCGTGCCGCTCGACGGGCGTGAGGGCCAGGAAGCCGCGGCTGGAACCGCGCCGTGGCCCGCGCCTCGAGCTGGCCCATGCCCTCGCGGAAGAGGCGTTGCTGCTCGGGGGTGTAGCAGTCGGTCACGATCACGGCCATGTAGGCGCCCACCTGGGCAGCCTTAGCCCCCGGGCTCCGGGTGGCCGGGAGGATGGTCTCGGCCACCTCGTCCAGCCAGGCGATCTCCGCCCGCGAGAAGGGGGTGGCCGCCGGCTCGGCGAGCGCCACGCTGCGCGGGCGGCAGGCGCCGAGGAGGGCGGTCTCCGAGGCCAGGGCCGTGCCGCCGAGGAGGAGCCCGACGCGGCGGAGCATCTCGCGCCGGTCGATGGCGGGAAGCGGGGCGTCCATGCGGGCTCCTAGAGGTTGCGGCGCTGCAGCTCGGCCACGGCGAAGTGGGCCGCGCGCGCGGTGAGCGCCATGTAGGTGAGGGACGGATTCTGGCAGGCACTGCTCGCCATGCAGGCCCCGTCGGTGACGAAGACGTTCGGGGCGTCCCAGACCTGGTTGTTGCCGTTGAGCACGGAGCTCCGCGGGTCCCGGCCCATGCGCGCCGTGCCCATCTCGTGGATGCCCATGCCGGGGGCGTAGCCGCTGTCGTAGGTGCTGACGTTGCGCACGCCCGCCGCCTCCAGCGACTCGGCCATGTCGGTCATCATGTCCTGCCGCATCAGCCGCTCGTTCTCGCCGGTGGCGCAGTCGATGGCGAGCACCGGCAGGCCCCAGCGGTCCCGCCGGGTCTCGTCGATCCAGACCCGGTTGTCGGGGCTGGGCAGCATCTCCCCGAAGGCGGTGGCCCCGATGCTCCAGGCGCCCGGCTGCGCCGCCGCGTCCTTGAAGGCCCCGCCAATGCCCAACTCGGCGACGGCGCGCCCCCAGCCGCTGCGCGAGGCGCTGCCCTGGTACCCGAAGCCACGCAGGTAGGGGCGCTTGTCGCCGAAGAGGTTCCGGTAGCGGGGGATGTAGAAGCCGGTGGGGCGGCGGCCGTAGTAGTACTGGTCCTCGAGGCCCTCGAGCGTGCCGCTGGCGCCGCAGCGGAAGTGGTGGTCCATGAGGTTCCGCCCGAGCTGGCCCGAGCTGGAGCCGAGCCCACCCGGCCAGAGGTCGGTGGCCGAGCGGAGGAGCAGCCAGGTGGTGTTGAGGGTCGAGGCGCACAGGAACACGAGGCGCGCGGTGTACTCGGTGGTGGCCCCGCTCACCGCATCGGTGACGCGAACGCCGGTGGCGCGCCGCCTGTCCCGGTCGTAGGTGACCTCCGTGACGAGAGCGAAGGTGCGCAACGTCAGGCGCCCCGTGGCGAGCGCCGCCGGCAGGGTCGACGCCTGGGTGCTGAAGTAGGCGCCGAAGGGGCAGCCTAGCCAGCAGGCGTTGCGGTACAGGCAGGGCGTGCGGCCCGGGCGCGGGGCGGTGAGGTTGGCGGTGCGGCCGGGGATGATGCGACGCACGCCGCCGAACTGCTGGCGCAGGCGGTCCGCGACGACCACCTCCCCGCAGTTGAGCGGCATGGCCGGCTGGAACTCGCCGTCGGGGAGCTGCGCCAGCCCCTCGCGCGAGCCGGCGATGCCGGCGTGGCGTTCCACGTGATCGTACCAGGGCGCGAGGTCGGCGTAGCGGATGGGCCAGTCGGTGCCGACGCCGTCGCGGGCGTTGGCCTCGAAGTCGAACTCGCTCCAGCGATAGCTCTGGCGGCCCCACAGGAGCGAGCGGCCGCCCAGCTGGTAGCCGCGGTACCAGTCGAAGCGCTTCACCTCGGTGTAGGGGGCGTCCTTGTCCGAGGCCCACCAGTCGAGGTTCTTCTCGTTGAGCGGGTAGTCGCGCTTGAGGACCGGGTAGGCGTGCTCCATGGCCTGGGTGCGGCCGCCGCGGTGGGGGTACTCCCAGGGGCCCTTGGTGGCGTTGACGTAGTCCTTCACGTGCTCCACGTGCTTGCCGCGCTCGAGCAGGAGCACGGACAGGCCGAGCTCCGTCAGCTCCTTGGCGGCCCACCCGCCGGAGATGCCGGAGCCCACCACGATCGCGTCGAAATGCTGGGGAGGCACGTCAGGGCTCCTGTTCGAGCGTCAGGTTGCCGTCGAGGTACTTGAGGTTGAAGCGGAAGCTGCTGATGCGCCAGTTCCCCTCCAGGCGAACGAGTGCGAAGTCGTAGCTGCCCACGAAGGTGCGGACGTTGCGGCCGCTCCGGGTGGGCCGGTAGTGGGTGGCGGTGCCGTAGCAGACCACGCTGGCCCCGTCCCCATGGACGCTCACCAGGAAGTTGCCGGCCTGGTGGTGCACGGCCTGGAGGGGGCGGAGCCCCTCCTCCCACGCCGCGGCCAGCTCCGCCCCGGTCATCTCGGCGGGCTCGCCGCCCGTGAGGCTCGTCATGTCCACGTGCAGGCGCGGGGCGAGGGCGGCGCGGACCATCTCCCAGTTCCGCGTGTCGGTACCCACGAAGAGCCGGGTGATGCTCTCGATGATGGCGTCCTTGGCCAGCAGGTCGTCGAGGGTCTTGGCCATGGGAAGTCCCTCCGGGATCAGGAGCGGCCCCGGGCCGCGGCCAGGGCGCGGCTCACGTTGGCGAGGCCCTCCGCCAGTTCCACCTCGGTGGGCCACCCGAACCCGAGGCGCAGGTGACGGCGGTCCTGCTCAAACCAGTGCCCCGGCCCCACGAAGGTAGCGTACTCCCCATGAGCGTGCGATGGAATCCGTCCACGTCCACCCCGGCCCCGGCCCGGATGCGCGGGAAACAGACCACCCCGCCCTCCGGGGCCACCCATTCCATCGCCGGTTCGCCCGCCAGCCACGCCGCGACCGTGGCGAGCCCGCGCCGGGCCCCAGCCACGATCCCCGGCAGAAGGTCCGCGCGCCGCCGGTAGACCTGCCAGCCGATCTCCTCGTCGAGGACGGGGCCGCCGATCATCACCTGTTCCTTGGCGGCGAGGAACGTTGTGGCCAAAGTCGCGTCGCGCGTGAGGAGCCAGCCGAGCCTGAGCCCCGGCAGCCCGTACGCCTTGGAGAGCGAGGCGACGCTCAGCACATGCGCCCCGAGGTGCGTGGCCAGGGGCGGCGCGCCGGTGAAGCTCAGGTCGCGGTAGGTCTCGTCCACCAGCAGGCGGCAGCCATGGCGGGCGCAGAGTTCCGCGATGCGGGCCAGCTCCGCCTGGGGGAGCACCACGCCAGTGGGGTTGTGCGGCGTGGTGAGGCTCACGAGCCGGGTGTTGGGCCGGAGCAGGGACGCGATGTCGTCCGCGGTGTAGCGCCAGCCGCGCTCGAAGGTGAGGTCGAGGTGGCTCACCTCGCAGCCGATGGCCCGCGGCGTCTCGAGGTTGGTGGCGTAGTTGGGGCGGAGCACCACGAGGTGATCGCCCGGGCCGAGCAGGGTGGTGTGAACGATGAAGAGGGCGCCGGCGGCGCCGGCCGTCAGGAGGACGTCCTCGGGGCGGCACCCCGCCTCGATGGCGAGCGCGGCACGAAAGGCGGGCTGGCCGCGGTGGTCGCCGTACTGGAGCACGCAGCCGGCGAGATCCACCTCCAGCGCCAGGTCACCGAGGCGCCGGTCCCGGATGGAACTCTCGGCCAGATTGCAGCGGATCGCGCCGTAGCCCACCTCCTCGGGGGACTCGACCTCGATGGGCATGCGGCGGTACCGCATGGGGCTCCGGTCAGCCGGCGGGGAGGCCGTGCACCTCGAGCACCAGCTCGCGCGAGGCATGGCGGTCGTGGACGTGGATGAGGCCCGCCGCGAGGGGCCGGCCATCCTCGGTCACGAGGTTGAGCTTGAGCGCGGCGCGCGCCCGGGTGGCGCGCTCGAGCGCGGCCGCACGGGCGGCCGGGGACTCGAGCGCCTCCGCGTCCGCGAAGAGGCGGAAGATGGGGCAGATGAGGTCGTAGGCGTCGGTGGGGGAGCGGGCCGCTCCGGCTGCCCGCCTGGGGATCGGGCGGGCTCGAGCCGGGCCCGGCCGAGCGTCACGCCACCGAGCCGGAGCTCGACGATCACCGAGGCGAGGACTCCCGCACCAGGCGGACCGTCGAGCGGAGCCCGGCGGTCATGCGCAGGCCGCGCGCCATGCCACCCTGGCCCGCCAGGTTCATGACGGTGGTGCCGGCGTAGAGTTGCCCGGTCCGCACGTCGAACCAGGCCGTATCGGCCACGGGACCCATCACCTGCTGGTACCACGCCTGGGTCTGTGAGGCGTCGGACCAGCCGCCGTGGCGCAGCTCCAGGTCCCCGGCGCCCGTGATGAGCGCCAGGGTGGTCCCAAGGGTATCGGCCAGCCGTGCGACGGTGTAGGTCCGGGTGGCGTGGTAGAAGATGAGGCCGTACGGCGCAGCACCACCCGTGCGGAGGGTGTCGGCCCAGGTGAGGCCCGGCACCAGCGCCTGGCCCGCGGGCAATCGCGGCAGCAGGTCCACGCGGGCGCCGGGCAAGTTCTCCACTGGCGCCCCGTTCACGGCCACCACCTTGCCGGTCGGCTCCAGGGTGAAGGTGTCCTCGGAGGTGAACGGCGGATCGTCAAGTCCGTCGAGGCGCACCCACATGGCGAGGCGGTCACCAGCAGGACGGGCCACGCGGAGTTCGCGGGTCCGCAGCGTCACAGGCGAACCGGCGGTGTCCCCACGGTTCACGAAGTAGAGGAACTGTTCGTTGGTGGAGAGGTAACGAAGGGTGTCTCGGGTGGGCTGGTAGCGGGCGGGCGCCTGGGCGGCTGCCGGCGCCACCCCCAGCATGGCCACCAGTGGGGCGGCCATGATTCGGAGGAGTGAGGGCATGATCTTCAACTAACGGCGGCCCGGCAGCGAGCGCAAGCGGCGAGCGATCACGCGCCAGGGGGCAGTCGCACTTCGGCCAGGTCACCAACCACCGTCGTCCATTCACGGACCCACCAGCGGCGCACCAGTCCCTCCTTGACGTACGGATCGGCCTCGGCGAAGCGCTCGGCGACGGCGGGGGAATCGCCCTTGAAGAGGAGGATGGCGGCGTCGGCCGGGTTGGCGAGGGCGCCGCCGAGGACCAGCTCGCCACGCGCGAGCGCCTCGCGGCCCAGGGCCAGGTGCGCACTCCGCAGGGGGGCCCTGCGTTCCACGTAATCGGGCACCACGTCGTAGAACAGCAGGTAGTGCATCAGGGCTCCTCAGGCACGGGGCCGGGATCGTGGGCTTCGAAGACGCAGGCGGCATAGCCGAGCACCGCCGGCCCGCTCTTGAGGCCCGACGGCGTGGGACGCCACCCGCGCGCCAGCCGGGCGTCGAGCATCGCGCGGGGCGAGGGCTGCACGGGCCAGACGGCGACCGCCGTCACGGCGCCGAGTCAGGTGGTGTCAAAGACCAGCCAGCGATCGGCGGCCAGCTGGAAGACCACGTCATGGGTGTACTCGTCCTGTGTCAGGATCTCGGCGGGACCGCGCGGTGGCAGCAGGCCGCGGCCCCAGCCCAGGACCTCGCCGAGCGACGTGAAGCTGCCGAGTGTGGCGAGAAGCGCCTCACGCTCGGCCGGGGCGAGGCCGGCATGGTCGTACAGGGGCAGCGTCATCCGGGGCCTCCCGGCCCGAGGAGCATGCGCCCGTACGCCAGGCAGAGCACGGCGCCCAGCGCCCCGCCGACAACCCCGGCCACCACCAGCACCACCGACCGGCCGCGCCACCCGATGAACACTCCCATCGACAGGCAGGCCAGCGTCACGAACGCGGCGAACAGCAGTGCTTCGCGTCGAGCCACCAGGGCAGCGCCACGACCTCGAAGGCCCGCGTCAGCGAGTGGTGTGGCCGCAAGCGTAAGCGCACCGGCCGCCCGGTAGCCGAGGCGGGGGGCCGCCCGTCATTCGGATCCTCCCTCGAGGGCCATCGAGTCCATGCGCGGCACGTCCGGATGTGGGGACAGCTCAACTTATCCCGATTCGCTCTGGCCGACAGCCCGCCCCGCGGGCGTCCCATGGAAGAGAAAGGAAGAGAGGCCGCCCCCCGGCCAAGAGGACGACCTCCCTGTTGGGGACTGCGCGCCCGGCTCAGCGGCCGCCGAGCGCCTTGTAGAGGGCCGCGTAGGCGGTGGCCGCATCGGTCCGGGCCACCACCAGCAGCTGTTCCGACTCCAGCTGCGTGCGCTCCGCATCGAGCACCTGCAGGAAATCGGCGATCCCCTCGGCGTACCGCATCCGGGCCAGCTCGGCCGCCCGGCTGCTCGCGTCGCCTGCGACCTCGAGCTCGGCCGCCCGCTCGCGGGCGGCGTGATAGCGGGTGAGTGCGTTCTGTACCTCCTCCAGCGCGGCCAGCGTCGCCTGGCGGTGCTCCACCCGCGCCGCATCCTCCTCCGCCCGCGCCTCTGACACGGCGGCGCCGATGCGCCCGAAGCTGAACAGTGGCCAGCTCAGCACCGGACCCACCGCGTACCGGAAGCTGCCGTTGTCGCCGAGGCCGCTCGCCTCCTGCGCCAGCAGGCCGGCCTGCCCCCCGATGGACAGCCGTGGCAGGTACTCCGCCTTGGCCGCGCTCACGAAGGCGGACTGCGCGGCCGCGTAGCGATCCGCCGCCTGCACGTCAGGACGCTGGCGCACGAGCAGGGGCGCGTCGGTCACCACCACGGAGTCGGGGAACGCCGGCGATGCCCCGGCCGTGGCCAGTTCCCCCGCGCGCGCGGTGGGCGCGCGGGCCAGCAGGACGCTGATCCGGTATGTTGCCGCGTCGGCCTGCGCCTGGACGGCCGGGATCTGCGACCGCGTCACGGCCAGCTGGGCCCGGGCCCGCTCGGTGTCGAAGGCGGTCCCCCGCCCCGCGTCGAGCCGCTCGCGCGTCAGCTCCAGCGTGCGTTGCTGGTTCTCGGCATTGCGCCGCGCCACGGCGAGCTGTTCCTGCGCCCCGCGCAGGTCGAAATAGGCGCGCGCCACCTCGGCCGCGAGCGCCACCTGCACGCCGCGCAGGTCCGCCTCACTCACCTGCACCAGCGCGCCCTGCGCGCGGACATTGGAGCGAAGCCGGCCGAAGACATCCAGCTCCCACGACGCATCAAGCCCCGCATCCCACAGGTCCTCGTTGGGGAGCCGGCCGCTCACCCCGGGGAAACTGCCGCCGGCCAGCCGGCGGCGGGTGTAGCCGCCGACGGCCTGCCCCTCCGGCAGGAGCTGGAAGGTGGCCCGGCTCCGCGCCGCGCGGACCGACCGCACGCGCGCTTCCGCGGCCCGGACATCCAGGTTGGCGCCCAGCGCCTCGGTGAGGAGCCGCGAGAGGGTGCTGTCGCCGAGGCGGTGCCAGTACTCGAGGCCTACCTCGCCCGGGTCCTCAGCGGGCGCGACGATGACGGCCGAGGGCATCGGCGGCGCGAAGGCCACGGCCTGCTGGGCCGTCACCGGGGCCGCCGCGCCCGCGAGGAGCGCGGCCAGGCCGGGGAAGATTGGGTTACGCATGCGCCGGTTCCTCCGACGTGAAGCCGCCCGCGGGGAGGGTCACGCCCTCCTCGGCCGGCTGGGCCCGGTGGTCCGCCGCGATCAGCGCGTAGAACACCGGCACCACGAACAAGGTGAACACCGTGCCGACCACCATGCCGGTCACCAGCACGATGCCGATCGAGTTCCGCGCCTCCGAGCCCGGGCCGGTCACGAACACCAGCGGCAGGTGGCCGAAGACCGTCGCCACGGACGTCATGAGCACGGGCCGGAGCCGGGTGCCCGCCGCCTCACGCAGCGCGTCCAGCTTGGCCTTCCCCTGCTCCTGCAGCTTGTTGGCGAACTCCACGATCAGGATGCCGTTCTTCGCGATGAGCCCCACCAGCGTGATCAGGCCCACCTGCGAGTAGATGTTGATCGTGGTCAGGTCCAGGTAGCTGAAGACCAGCGCCCCGGAGATGGCCAGCGGCACGGAGCCCAGCAGCACGATCAGCGGGTCGCGGAAGCTCTGGAACTGCGCCGCCAGCACCAGGTAGATGAGCACCAGCGCGAACCCCAGCGTCACCGTGAGCGCCGCGCCCTCGCGGCGGATCTGCCGGGATTCGCCGGCGTAGTCCAGGATGATCCCCGGGTCGCCGGTGGCCGCCGCCGCCTGCTCCAGCACGCGGAGCCCTTCCTCCTTGGTGACCCCCGGCTTCACGCCGCCGAACACCCGCACGGCGTTCCGCTGCTGGAACCGCTGCAGCGTCCGCGGGGCGGTGCCCGACTCGATCCGGGTGAACGTGCTCACCGGCACCAGCGCCCCGCTCGGCGTCTTGATCTTGAGGTCGAGCAGCGGCCCCACCGTGGCCCGGTCGGCCTCGCCGATCTGCGGGATGACCTTGTAGCTCCGGTCGAAGTAGTTGAACCGGTTCACATAGCCGCCGCCGAGCAGCGTGCCGAGCTCCTGCCCGACGCTGGCCAGGTCGAGGCCCAGGTCGGCCACCTTCTCGCGGTCGATGACGACGCGCGCCTCGGGGAGGTCGATCTTCAGGTCGGTGTCCACGTACAGGAACTTCCCGCTCTGCCACCCCGCGCCCACGATCTGGCCGATGGTCTGCAGCAACTGCTCCGGCGGCGCGTCGCTCTGGACCACCAGCTCCACGTCGTACTGGCCGGGCGTGGGCAGCGGCGGATCGAGGCGCGGGAACACCTGCACCCCGGGGATCTGCGACACCGCCCCGTAGATCTCCGGCAGCATCTGCTCGGTGGAGCGGCCACGCTCCCGCCAGTCCTTGGCCAGCATGCCGCCGAACGCCCCCCAGTTGGCCGTGAGCGACCACATGAACTTGGCCTCGGGGAACGCCTGCACCGTGCGCACCACGTCGAGGGTGGCGCGGTTGGTGGCCACCAGCGACGCATCGGGTGCCGCCTGCATGAAGAAGCTGATGTGGCTCTGGTCCTCGACCGGGGCCAGCTCGCTCTTGCTGTGCTGGTAGAGCGGCACGGCCGCCACCATCACGAGCAGCGCCGTCACCACCACGGCCCAGCGGATGCCGAGCGCGCCGTCCAGGGCCCGGGTGTACTTGAGCCGCACCCAGTCGAAGCCGTGGTTCACCCGGCGGGTCAGCCAGGTCTCCTGCCCGTGCTCGTTGACGAAGCGGCTGCTCATCACCGGCGAGAGCGTCACCGCCACGATGCCGGAGACCACCACCGCGGCCGCGAGCGTGATGGCAAACTCCAGGAACAGCGTCCCCGTGAGCCCGCCCTGGAAGCCGATCGGCGTGTACACCGCGGCGAGCGTGACGGTCATGGCCAGCACCGGACCCACCAGCTCCCGGGCGCCGACCAGCGCCGCCTGGATCCGCGTCCGCCCCTCCCGCACGTGACGCTCCACGTTCTCCACCACCACGATCGCGTCGTCCACCACGAGGCCCACCGAGAGGACGATGGCCAGGATGGTGAGCAGGTTGAGGCTGAAGCCCGCGGCCCACATCACGATCGCCGCGCCCACCAGCGAGATGGGCATGGCCACGAGAGGCACCAGCGCCGTGCGGATGGAGCCCATGAAGAGGAACACCACCACGGCCACGATCAGGATGGTCTCGGTGAGCGTCTTCGAGATCTCCTCGAGGGCGTTCTCCATGAACATCGTGCCGTTGTAGGCCATCTGCATGTCGATGTCAGCCGGCAGCGTGGGGCGGATGCGCTCCATCTCCGCCTTGAGCCGGTGCGACACGTCGATCTCGTTGACGCCCACCTGGGTCCAGATGCCGAGGTAGACGCCCTCCTTCTCGCCGTACTTGGCGATGAAGTCGGCCTCCTCCGAGCCCAGCTCCACTCGCGCCACGTCGTGCAGGTGCACCACGGCGCCGTTCCGCTCCGCGACGATGAGGTCGCTGAACTCCTGCACGGTGCGCAGGTCGGTGTTGGCCAGGAGATTCACCTGCACCAGGTCGCCCTTGGTCTGGCCCACGGCGGCGAGGTAGTTGTTGCGCTGAAGCGCGGCGTAGACGTCGCCCGGCGCCAGGCCCACGGCGGCAAGCCGCTGGGGATCGATCCACACGCGCATGGCCAGCTGCTGCCCACCCTCGATGGTGACCCGCTGCACCCCCGCCACCGTGGCGAGCTGCGGCTGCAGGGTCCGCACCAGCCAGTCGGTGACCTGCGGGACGGAGCGCTCGCTCGAGGTGAAGCTCAGGTAGAACGTGGCGTACGGCCGGTCGGCCCGCTGCACCTCCACGCCCGGCGGCTCCGCCTCCTGCGGCAGCTCCGCCCGCACCTGCTGCAGCCGCGCCGTCACCTCGGCCAGGGCCGTGGTGCTCGGGTGGTTGAGCTTGAGGTGCACCGTGACCGTGGAGACCCCGGCCCGGCTGGTGGACTCCACGTAATCGACCCCGCTGATGGCGGAGACCGCCCGCTCGATGGGCGTGGTCAGGAAGCCGCGCACGGTCTCGGCGCTGGCGCCGTAATAGACGGTGGTGATGACCACCGACGACTGCTCGATCTTGGGGTACTGCTGCACCGGCAGGTTGGCCAGCGCGCGCCAGCCCACCAGCACCAGCACCAGGTTCACCACGATGGCGAGGACCGGGTGCTTGATGAACACGTCCGTGAATGACCGCATGGGATCCGTCCCCTCGCCTTACTTGGTGCCGGCCGCCGAAGCGGTCGGCGTGGGCTGCGCCTCGACCCGGACCGACTCGCGCAGCTTGAAGCTGCCGGACGCGGCCACCTGCTCGCCCGCCTCGAGGCCGTCCAGGATCAGCACCGTGTCACCGAGCACCGGACCGGCCTGCACCAACCGGGCATGCGCGCGCCGCTGGCCCGCGCTGTCGCTGGCCACCACCCACACGTGGTCGCCACCGGGGCCCTTGCGGAGGGCACTCACCGGCAGGGCTAGCGCGTTGACGAGGCCGCCCACCGGCACCTCGACGCGGACGGAGGCGCCAGGACTGAGAGGCGTGCGGCCGCCGTGGAGGCGGGCCCGCACCGTGGCGTTCCGGGTGGCGGGGTCCACGCGGGAGTCGATGGCCACCACCTTGGCCACGAGCGGTGCGGCATCCTCCGCGGTCCGCACCTCGACGGTGCTTCCCACCCGGAGGCCGGCGGCCACCTCCTGCGACACCGCAAAGTCCACGTGGACCGCCTCCGCGACGCCCTGCAGGGTGGTCAGCACCACGCCCTCGTTCAGGAACTGGCCGGGATGGACATCGGTGATGCCGACCCGCGCGCGGAACGGGGCCCGGATGGTCTTCTTGGCGATCGTCGCCTCGATCCGCGCGATGCGGGCCTGCGCGATGTCCCGCTGGGCCCGGGCCTGGTCCACTTCCTCCTGGCTCGTGGCCTGGTGCTGCCGCAGCCGCTCCAGCCGCTCGAGGGTCGTCTGGGCCAGCTGGGCCTCCGCCTGCTGGGCCGCCAGCTCGGCGCGTTCCACCGACACGTCGAGGGCCACGAGCACGGCGCCCGGCTCGACGATGGCCCCCGGCGTGAGCGCCACCGAGCGCACCGTGCCGGCAAGTTCGTTGCGGAGGGTGATGGACTCGAGCGCCAGGACGGTGCCGATGGCGGTGGTGGTGTTCCGGTGCTGGGCCGGGGCGGCCGTGGCCAGGGTGACGAGCTCAACGGGCTCGGGGAAGCCGGCGGCGGCCCGCGCCGCGCTGGCGTTGGCATTCCGCTTCCAGGCCACGAGGAGCACGCCGATCAGCACCACCGATGCGACGAGGGCAACTGAGGCGACACCGCGGCGGCGGGCAGCGAAGGACGAGGGGGACATCCGGGGCGCTCCTTTCGGGTTTCCGTACCCGTGCAACAGTTCTATAACCATCAAACTCTAAAGCGTAAATCGCCGGCCAGACACGACAGCCGGCCCTACCCTCCACCCACCCGCGCCACCCGGCGGAGCAACTCCGCCGTGTAGGCCGCCAGGACTTCCCGGCGCACCTCGTAGAAGCGGTACGGCCCTTCCTTCCGGGCTGTAATCAAGCCGGCCCGGACCAGTTCCTTCATGTGGTGCGAGATGGTGCCCTTGGTGACCGGGAACTGCTCACACAACCGCTGGCAGGAGTATTCCCGGGCAGTCCCGATGGCCTCCAGGATGGCCATGCGCCGCGGATCGGCGAGGGCCTTTCCCACCAGCTCGAACTGCTTGGACGAGAGGCCTGCGGCCTTGGTGTCAGTCTTCATGGTTTGATTGTCGTCAAACTTACAAGGCCGGGCAAGGGGGAATGGTTCCCACCACTCCCCCAGGCCCGCGCCCTAACGCGGGAACCAGTAGGACAGCTTGACCAGGAAGGTGTCGTCCGCGCGGCGGTCGAAGAGGTCGCCGAGGTCCCCGCCGAACGACTCGCGTCCCTCGACGGGCGCGAAGTTCTCGCGGCCCTGGCTCCAGACCAGGAACAGCGTGGACCCCGGCCGGTACTCCCAGCGGAACACCACGTTGGAGCGGAACTGCTGGAAGTTGAAGCCGCCCGGGTTGTTGGTCACCGCGGTGTCCCCGTAGGCCTGGTACCTGGCGTTGAAGTCCCGCGCCCGCGGATCCTCGAACTCGCGCACCCGGCTGTAGGTGCCCTTGGTGATGAAGGGGGAGGCGTACACCTGCAGGGTGGCGGTGGGCGTGAAGGTGTAGTCGAGACGCCAGGTGAAGCTCAGCGTCTTCTGCTCGAGGTGGGCAAAGGTGTAATGCTCCAGCCCCGTGCTGTCGGCGAAGGTGTCGAAGTACTGGGTATGGTCGGTGTTGCGGGCCAGGCTCGTCGAGAACGACGTGCTGAACCGGCTGTTGACCTTCACCGCCACCTGGGGCTGGACGCTGATCCGGTGGGACCGGCCGCCATCACTCACGCCCGCGTTGAGCCAGAGGAACGGGACCACGGCCTTCCGGCCGTCGCCCTCGATGCCCATCCAGGGCGAGAGGTAGGCATCCTGGCGGACGGCGGGCCCGCCCCGGGCGCAGCGGTCGCAGTAGGTGGCGCCGAGCTGGCCCAGCGTGCCGCCCATGTGGAGCCACCAGCGATTGGTGAACTGCACGTGGACGTTGGTGTTGAAGGCGCGGTCGGTGGGCAGCCCGTCGGCCGTCCAGTATTCCCAGTTGTTGAAGTTCCAGCGCAATTGCTGGAAGACGGCGTTCGGCGTGCGGAAGGCCAGGTTGGCCCAGCTGGTCCACGCCATGAAGTCCGCCTGCCGCAGGAAGCCGATGTCGTTGAGCTCGAAGCCCGGTGTGCGGCGCTGGAACGCCGTCTCAAAGACCAGCCGTCGCCCTCCCACCTTGGCGAAGCGCATCTCCATGTTGGTGCCGGCGAGGGAGGTGCGGGTCGGGTCGAAGCGCGCCTCGCCGTCCGGGCGCTGGTACAGATGGACCGCGTCCCGCTGCGTGGCGGCCATCGCCTCCTCGCTGCCGGACACCCGGCTGGCCGCGAACGACCCCGACACCTCGAAGCGCTCCCGGAAGCGATGCCGGGCATCGAGGCCGCCGCTGTAGGCGCCGTTGCGCAGGTAGGGCCGGGTCTCATTGTTGAGGAACCGGGTCACCCCGGTAAGGATGACGCCCACGGAGCTGTTGCCGCCGTCCCAGTCCTGGTTTCCCCGCACCACGGCGTAGTTGGTGGCCGGTTCCACGGTGCGATGGCCTGAGCCCTCGGCGTGACCGGTCACGGCGTCGAACACGCCCAGCGAGAACCCTCCGGGGAACCGGCCGGTCACCTTCGCGGCCCCGAGGATCCGCGTGACGGCGCCGGACTGGTCGCTGTACACCCCCGCGAGTTGCGGCGCGCGGCCGATGCGCCGGGAATAGAACAGACCCTCCCCCGTGCTGCAGTCCACCACCACCACGCAATTGACGTTGAAGGTGAACAGTCCCTTCCCCTCGACGAAGAACGGACGCTGCTCCCGGAAGAAGGTCTCGAAGGCGCTCAGGTTGAGCTCCGACGGATCGGCCTCCACCTGGCCGAAGTCCGGGTTCACCGTGGCGTTCAGCAGGAGGTTCGAGGCCAGCCGGTACCGCAGGTCCAGGCCGGCCGTGAACTCCTGGTCCCGGGCGAAATTGTCCTGCGGGGCCCTCGACGTTCTTGGTCAGGAAGTAGGGCGTGAACTCGGCATGCCCCGGGCTGGCCAGTCCCTCCAGCCCCGTGAGCTCGCCGAACTGCGACGTGAACCCCGAGCGCGACGGCCGGAAGAGCGGCCAGGTGATGGCCGACGTGTGCCGCTGCACGTTGCGCCAGATCATGAACCCGAAGGTCCCGTCGCCCTTGGTGGAGTAGTGCAGCTGGCTGAGCGGGATGCGATACTCGGCGGTCCACCCGAGGGAGTCCACCTGCGTGGCCACGTCCCAGACGGCGTCCCACGCGGAATCCTCGTCGCCATCGTTGTAGATGGCATAGTCTGCCTTCACGCCGGCCGGTGTCACCACGAACTCGAAGCCGGAGCGCCGGTCGTGATACGAGTCGATCATCACCGACACCCGGTCCGACTCGGGCAGGTCGTCCCGGCGCGACAGCAGGCTGATGATGCTGTCCGGATGCGGGTCGAAGTTCCGGACGAAGATGTAGAGGTGCTGCGGGTCGTAGAGCACCCGCGCCTCGGTGCGCACCTTGGGGTCCGCGCCCTCGCTCGGCCGGGCCTCGAGGAACTGGGTGATGGGCGCCGCCAGCCGCCACGCGGGCTCGTCGTCCCGGCCGTCGAGGTCGGGGGGCGTGTCGGTGCGCGCGGCGCGGACCTCAGTGGAGCTGGCGGGCGGGACCGCCACCGGCGGCGCCACCAGCGCCACGGTTTGCGTCTGCAGGGCGAGCAGCATGCCGAGCCCGGTCATGGCCGGGGTCTCTCAGGATCGGGATGACGGTTGGACACTCGCCGGTGCACGAGGGTTGGGTGTTTCACCGGGGGAACGGCCGGGGCCGGGGTTCCGGCCAGGGCCACGGGTCCACACCGCGGCGGCCCGCGAGGCCACGTACGGCGGCCTGACGGATTTCCGGGTCGGGGGATTCGAGCAGCCGGGTGAGTTCCTCGGTGCGCTCGCCCGCCTTGATGAGGGCGCGCACCTGCGCGCGCCGGACCTTCGCATCCTGCTCCTTGCCGAGGGCCGCCCGAAGTGCCGGCAGCGCCGCCGCATCCGCGATCTCCGACAGCGCCCAGGCGGCGCGAAGCCGGACATCGGGATCGCCATCGGTCAGTGCGGCGAGGAGGCCGCGGGGCGCGCTGGCCAGTTCGAGCTGCCCCAGCGCCCAGGCCGCCGTCCCGCGCACGTCGGCGTCGCGATCATTCGCGAGCACCTGCCCCAGGCCCTCGGCGGCACTCGCGTCCTCGAGCTGGCCCAGCGCCCACACGGCGGTCTCGCGGACATCCGCATCGGCGTCGCCCCGGGCGGCGGCCAGCAGGGTGGCCGTGGCTCCGCGTGCCTCGATCTCGCCCAGCGCCCACGCGGCCATCTCCCGCACCTCGGGCGCCTTGTCGGCGCGCAGGGCGGCCGCCAGCCCATCCGCCGCGCTCCGTGCCTCGAGCTGGGCCAGCGCCCAGGCGGCGGTGCGGCGCACGGCTGCGGCGTCATCCTCCTTCAGCACGCGCAGGAGCGCTGGCACGGCCGCCGCCGAGTCGAGGCGTCCTAGGGCGCCAGCGGCCGTTTCCCGGACCAGCGGGGCGTCGTCGCCGAGCGCGGTCATGGCGGGCCGCACGGCGCGGCCATCCCCGATCCGCCCCAGGGCCCACAGCGCGTTGGCGCGCACGCCGGTGACGCGGTCACGGACCGCTCGTGTGAGTCCCTCCACGGCGCGGCGCGGCTCCTTGAGCCCGAGCCCGAGCGTGGCCGCGATGCGGGTCCCGGAGTCGGCCGCGCCCAGGCGGTCGAGCAGCCCAGCGGTCACCGCCTCCGCTTCCTCCTCCGCGAGCAGGCGCACCGCGAGTTCACGGGCGCAGGGATCGGCATCCGCGACCGTCTCGAGCAGGAACTGCACGTCCGCGGCCGGAAGGGCGGTGCGCCGGCTCCGGCGATCCTCGATAGCCGGCAGCAGCGTCGCCGGCGCATCCGCCCCGCCGCCCCAGCTGCCGATGGCGCGGGCCGCGTAGGCACAGAGCGCCGGCGCGGCGCCGCGGGCCGAGGCGATGAGCGTGCGCACGTCGCGCGGCGCGGCCACGAGCGCCGTCCCGCTCGGCGGCTCGGGTACCGCGGATAGCGCGAAAGCGGGAGGCACCAGGGCATCGGGCATCAGGGCGACATCGGCCTCGGCCAGGCGCGTGGAGCCGGCGGGCAGGGCGGCCACGGCAGTGGCCAGGGCAAGCAGGGTGAGGCGCGGCATCGGGGCTTCTCCGATCGAGGAACGGCAGTGCTGCTGATTTTTCAGCACATCAGGACAAACGAACGGGGCGCCGCGTGAGTTTCAGGGCCGCGCGGCGCCCCGGATCAGGCGACGCTCAGGGGTACGGCCTCGGCCAGGGCCAGGGCCACGGCCAGGGGCCGCCTGCATTGCCGCCCGCGAGCGCGGTGACAGCGGTGGCACGGACCCGGGCGTCGCTGGAGCTGAGCATCTGCTCGAGCACAGGGACCGCCACCTCCCCCGCCTGCGCCAGGGCCTTGAGGATGCCTTCCTGAACGTCGGCGTCCTGCTCCTTCCGGAAGGCGGCATCGAGCGCGCGGACGGCCTCGGGATCGCGGATGCTGTACAGGGCCCACGCGGCGGCGAGGCGGACGTCCTTGGACTCGTCCCCCAGCGCGGCAAGCACGCCCGCCGGCGCGCGCTCGGGGCGGAGGCTCCCGATCGCCCAGAGCGTGACCTCCCGCGAGTCGGCGTCGCCCTGCGTGAGGCTGGCGGTGAGGGCGTCGAGCGCCCCTTCCGCCCGCACCGAGCCGATGGCCCAGGCGATGGTGGTCCGAACCTCCGGGTCGCGCTCGGCCTTGAGGGCACGGGCCAGCGCGGCGGCGACGGCCGGATTCCGGCGCGCATTGCCCAGCGACCAGGCGGCCATCTCACGCACCGTCGAATCGCGGTCGCCGGCGAGCGCGGAGGCGAGGGCTTCGGCCACCGCATCGGTGCGGGCGTAGCGCGACAGGCCCCACGCCGCCACCCGGCGCACCTCGGCACTGGAGTCGGTGCGCAGCAGCCGCGAGAGCACAGTGGGCCGGTCGTCGTCCCCGCCCTGCGCGGCGAGGAGCGCGTCGATCCGCTGCTCGGCCCGGCTCTCGGAGGCCTGCTCCACCCGCTCGGTGCGGGTGTCGGTGCGCGTCTCCTGATGCGCCGCCGGCGCCGGAGCCACGGGCGTGGCGGGCGTCGCCGGCGTGGACACGCTGGTGGTGGTGTTGTTCGCCGTGTCAGCCAGCGCGGCCTGGACCGGCGGCACCGGGAGGACGGACGGCACGTTGCGGGCCGGCTGCGGCACCGGCACGGCCGCGCCCACCAGCAGCGCCACCCCGGCCAGCGCGCCCACCAGGGAGGCGGACTGCCGGCGGCTCGGTCCGCGGCGCGAGAGATCGGGGTTGAGGATGGCGAGCATGCGGCCCTCGAATTCCTTGGGATGCGCCATCGCGAGCGCGATGGCCGGGGTGGTGGACTGGCGAACCGCCGTCACGATGTCGAGCAGGTGCTCCGCATACGCGCTGGGCCGGGCCCCGAAGGTGAGCGCCAGGTCGTCGCAGGCGCGCTCGCTCTCGGCGCGCAGTCCGCGGGCGGCGGTCCACACCAGCGGGTGGAACCAGTAGAGCGCGCAGGCCACGCGGCCCAGGGTGTGGCCCAGCAGGTCGCGGCGGCGGACGTGCGCCAGCTCGTGAATCAGCACGGCGGTGCGGCGCTCCGCGCTCCAGGCTTCACTCTCCGCGGGCAGCACCACCACCGGCCGGCGGAGGCCCGCCGCGAACGGCATCTGCACGTCCCCGCTCCGCACCAGCCGGGGGGCATCCGCCAGCCCCATGCGGTCGGCAATCTCGTACAGCGGCGCTTCCCACGACGGGTCGCTGAGCGGCGTGGCCCGGGCCACGATCCGCCGGACGGCCAGCGCACCGAGGCCGAGACGCGCGAGGAGCGCCAGCGCCACCACGGCCCACAGCCCCGCGAGCAGGGCACCCGGTCCGGGGAGCGACACGCCATCCGCACCCGCCACCCGGCCCTCGCGAGCGTCCGGCGATGCGGTGACTTCGCGGCGCCCCTGCTCACCTTCCCGAGCTGCGGCGGCGGCGGCGGGCGCTTCGGGCGTCGTCGCGGTGCCGGTGGTCACCGTGGCCGCGGGGAGGATCGGCACCTCCAGCGGGCCCCACACGGCGAGGACCGGGAGCACCATCATGGCGCCGAGGGCCACCAGCCACACCAGGTGACGGACCCCCGCGGATGCCCGCTCCAGGGCCAGCGTGACGAGACGCGCCAGCAGGAGCAGCAGCGTGGCCTTGAGGACGAAGAGCGCGGCGGGCAGCGCGGCCGGGGCCACGCGAGTCACGTCGTGCAGGAGTTGCGTCAGCGGGGCGGTCATCGGGGCCTCCGTCACTGCTCGGTGGCGCGGGCCCGGCGGATCTTCTCCCGCAGGCGCGCAAGCTCGGCGTCCGTCATGTCGGCATCGGAGAGGCGGAGGAGCGCCGTCACCGCCTCCTCGGGCGACCCCGCGAAGTAGGTGCGCACGACGTGCTCGAGGGCATCCTCGCGCGCGCGGTCGGTGGGGCGCGCCGGGAAGTACACGTAGCGCGGGCCGTCCTCCCGGTGCCCCACCAGCTTCTTCTCAGCCAGGATCCGGAGCACCGAGCGCACCGCCGAGTAGGTCGGGGGGTCCGGCATGGCCTGCATGATCTCGGCGACGGTCGACTCGCCCTTCCGGTAGAGGATCTCCATGACCTGCCGCTCGCGGCGGCTCAGGTCATCGGTCGGGGCGCGCTTGGCCATGAGGCGACTCCAGGAAACCGGGGCAATGCCTCCGCCGGCGGCGAAGGCTGACGTGCTGATATTTCAGCATACGACACCGAAAGTCAAGAGTTTCACCCCTGGAAGACGGGGAGCAGGCCCGTCGTGCGCGAATTCCGGTCGTCCCTGCGGCGGGCCCGGGGAGGATGCGTGGCCCCTGTCCCGCAAAGACCGCGGCCCCGGATGTAGTGTCCGGGGCCGCGCGTGGGTGCTGCCGATCAGGGGCGCCGAGGCGCCCTGGTCAGGCGCTCACCCGCATTCCGAGAAGCCGCACACGTGGCACTTGTTGCACCCCTCCGCGAACTCGAGCTGCGAGCCGCAGTCAGGACAGGCGCCGGCGAGAACGGGCTCGCTCTTGTGGGAGAAGAACTCCACCTGGGCGGCCGACTCACCCGAGGGACGGACCACGACGGGTGCCGGTTGCGCCGTCAGGGTGCCGAGCGTGGGCAGCGGCTGGCCGGGCAGGAGCTCCTGCTGGATGCCCTGCTTGTCCTGCATCCACCGCTCGATGGCGATGCCCACCGCGTCCGGCACCGACAGGACCTTGTTGGGCCCGAGGCCGATGGCGCGGTCGGAGCTGATGCCGCGGATCTGGCGGTGCAGCTCCTTCATGGGGATGCCGGAGCGGAGCGCAAGCGAGATGAGGCGACCCATGGCCTCGACGTCGGCCATGATGGCGCCGCCGGCCTTGCCGAGGCTCATGAACACCTCGAACGGCTGGCCCTTCTCGTCCTCGGTGATGGTGACGTAGAGGGTGCCGAGCGGGGTCTCGATGCGCCGGGTGGTGCCGCGCAGGGTCTCGGGCCGCGAGCGCTTCTGGCGGCGCTGCAGGCTCTCGGCCTCGAGCTCGAGGACCAGCTTGCGGAGCCGCTCGTTCTCGGCGCGCACCTCGGCCAGCTCCCCGTGCAGGTCGGCGGCATCCATCCGCTCGCCGCTCGGCGTGATGGCGAGGTCGGCGCGGGCCTCGGCCTTGCCGGTGCTGGTGGCCTGCTCCGCCACCTTCTTGGCCGTGGAGCCGGTGGAGAGCACCTGCATGTCGCGGCTGCCGTCGCGGTAGACGGTGACGCCCTTGCAGCCGAGGTGGAAGGCGAGGCGGTAAATCTCCTCGACGTACTCCTCGGTGGCATCGTTGGCGAAGTTGCAGGTCTTGGAGATGGCCGAGTCGTTGTGGGCCTGGAACGCAGCCTGCATCCGGATGTGCCACTCCGGCTTGATGTTGTTGGCCGTGGCGAAGCAGCGCTGCCACTTCTCCGGCACCGCCGGGAAGTTGATGTGGCCAGCCTCGGCGATCTGGCGCATCAGGTCCTCGGAGAACCAGCCCTCGCGCTTGGCGATGGCCACGAAGTCCTCGTTGACGTCCGGCATGAGCACGCCGGCCTGGTTCCGCATGAAGGCCACGGCGAAGAGCGGCTCGATGCCCGAGCTGCAGCCGGCAATGATGGAAATGGTGCCGGTGGGCGCCACGGTGGTGACGTTGCAGTTGCGGAGCCGGCGCATCGGGCGGATGCGGTTGCCCCGGGCGTCGCGGGCGCAGGTGGCGTCCGGACCCCAGATGCTCTTCTCCCACTCGGGGAAGACGCCGCGCTGGGCGGCCAGGCGCTCGGACTCGACCTTGGACTCCTCGTCCACGAAGGCCATGACCTGGCGGCCCAGCTCCACGCCGTCCTCGCTGTCGTACGCGATGCCGAGGCGGATGAGCAGGTCGGCGAGCCCCATGACGCCGAGCCCGATGCGGCGGATGCGCTTGGAGAGCGCGTCGATTTCCGGCAGCGGGTAGCTGTTGGCGTCGATGACGTTCTCGAGGAAGTGCGTGGACAGGTGGATGGCCTGGCGCATCCCCTCCCAGTCCACCGCGCCGTCCTTGATGAAGTAGCCGACGTTGATGGAGCCGAGGTTGCAGACGTCGTACGGGAGCAGGGGCTGCTCGCCGCACGGGTTGGTGGCCTCGTAGGCGCCGAGGTGCGGCACCGGGTTGTACTGGTTGGCGCGATCAATGAAGAACACGCCCGGCTCGCCGGTCTTCCAGGCACCGTGGATGATCTTGCTCCAGACCTCGCGGGCCTTGAGCTGGCCCACGACCTGCTTGGTCTTGGGGTGGATCAGGTCGTACTCGCCGTCGGCCTCGACCGCGGCCATGAAGGCGTCGGTGACGGCGACGGAGATGTTGAAGTTGGTGATCTTCGTGATGTCGTCCTTGCAGGTCACGAAGTCGAGGATGTCGGGATGGTCCACGCGCAGGATGCCCATGTTGGCGCCCCGGCGGGTCCCGCCCTGCTTCACCACGTCGGTGGAGGCATCATAGAGGCTCATGAACGACACCGGGCCGCTCGCGACGCCCATGGTGGAGCGCACGATGGCGTTCTTGGGCCGCAGCCGCGAGAACGAGAAGCCCGTGCCCCCGCCCGACTGGTGCACCAGCGCCATGGAGCGCAGGGTGTCGTAGATGCCGTTCTGGCCGTTGGAGAGGGTGTCCTCCACCGGCAGCACGAAGCACGCCGACAGCTGGCCCAGGGGCCGGCCCGCATTCATCAGGGTGGGGCTGTTGGGCATGAACTTCCGCTGCGCCATCAGCCCGAAGAAGGCCTCCGCCAGCGCCTCGACCGCCCCCGCCGACGCGCCGTAGCGGCGGTCCGGCTCGGCGATGGTGCGCGCCACCCGCCAGAAGAGGTCCGCCGCCTGCTCGGTGGGCTTCCCCTGCTCATCCTTGATCAGGTAGCGCTTCTCCAGCACCGTGATGGCGTTGGCGGAAAGCTCGAGCGCGCTGTTGTCGTGCGAAGAAGTCGCCATGGCCCACCCTCAAATGCGAGGCGAGAGGTTCGTAACGGACGGATCTACAGTTGGTGACGGAAGACCCACGAGATGTGAAACGGGAGACAAAAGTAGGACCGGGCCGGGGTGGCGACAATACGCGGAAAAGTCACGCAGCCACGCGGAAATCCGATTTTCACATCACAAAGCTGCTTCCCTGCTCCGGCCCGCTCCCACAACCGGATTTTCCGCGGTGCTCGCGCCCATTGACAACGGCCTGTCGGGGATACAAACCGACGCCATCCGGCCCCGCTCCTGAGAATTCACCACCCAACGCCGGAACGCCCGTTCCTCCGCCACTGTTGCGACACAATATCGGCCCGGAAAGCCAAACGCGACGCCCGCCGACGGGGCGGGCATCGCGTCCACACGTCACGGGACCCGGAGCCGGCAAGGCGCCCGGGTACCGCCACCTCCGTTCAGCCGCCGGCGAGCGGGAATTGCCCGGCCCGGTGCGCCCGCGCCTGCGCCACGTAGTGGCGCCAGGTGTGCTCGATCCGCTCGGCGAGCTCGGCCGTCACCGGCCGGACGACCTTGGCCGGCATCCCCATCACCAGCGAGCCAGGCGGCACCACCATCCCTTCGGGCAGGAGTGCCCCGGCGGCCACGAGGCTGCCCTTCCCCACCACCACGTGGTTGAGCAGGATGGCTCCCATCCCGATGAGGCTGTCCTCCTCGACGGTGCACCCGTGCAGGATCACCCGGTGCCCCACCCCGACACGCGGCCCGATGGCGCAGGGCACGCCGGCATCCACATGAACGATGGTGGCGTCCTGCAGGCAGGTCTGCGCCCCGATCGTGATCGGTGCCGTGTCGCCCCGGACCACCGAGGTGTACCAGACGCTCGCGTCCTCGCCCAGGGTCACGTCGCCCATGACGCAGGCGCCGGGGGCGATGAAGGCCGTGGGATGAATCCGCGGCCCGGTCACGGCGCTTCGGGACCGAAGGCCACCTGGGTCCAGCCATCCACGGGCTGGCCACCGCGCTTGGCCGGCGTCCACCTCATGCCGTTGGCGTACAGCTCCACGGCATTGGTGAACTCGAGACTGCCCGACGGCCGCAGGGTGCGCACCGCCATCGTCCGGCCGGCCCCCGAGACCTTCACGATGAGGACCACCTGGTCCGGCGTCCCCGTCACGCCCGCCGGCACCGGCACCCGGAGCGAGCCGACCGGCAAGGGCGGCGAGTCGTAGCAGCTCCGGCCGAACTTGTTGAGGGGGCGCGGGTTGTCGCAGTCGAGCGCCGCGAGCCGGGCGCGCCAGCGCTGGGCGGGCGTGAGATTGGCATCGTCGGCGGCCGGCGGCGTGGCCGGGTCGGGCTGCGAGCCGAGGTTGGGCCGATAGACGAGCGTGTCATTGGCCCGGATCTGCACGCTCTCACGGAAGAACGGATACCCGCGGGCGGAGATGGCCACCTCGTGCCAGCGGGCCGGCAGCTTGATGGCGGAGCCGGGCTGCGGGGGGCTGGCCCCATCGATCATCACCTGCGAGCCGGCCGGCAAGTCCCGGAGGCGGAGCACGCCGCTGTCGGAAACGGCCTCGCCGCTGGGGTTCCCGAGGGTGGCCTGGGCGGCCGCCGAGAGGCTCGCGAGGGCCTCGGCCGTGGAATCGACGTGGCTGGTGTCCCCGGCGAGCGGCGAGACCGGGTCGGTCACCGGAGCGGGGGCGGGTGCCGCCGAGGTCGCACTGTCGGGCACCTGGACGGGGGGCGGCTCGTTCCGCCCCCCCAGGTAGCCCTTCCTATATAGCGAGATGGCGCCGAGGGCGATCCCCACCAGCACCACGATGGCGATGGCCCACGGCACCCACCGGCCGCCCACCGTGGGTTCGGTCGCCGCCACGGAGCGCCGCATCACCGGGCGACTCGGCGTGTCGGGGCCCACGCTGCTCGCCATCTGGCTGGGGCGCGGGGCCGAGACGCTCGGGCGCGGCAGGGGGATCGGGGCGCGCTCGGGCCGGACCGGCGGGGGCGAGTTGGCCGGGAGGGGCGTGGTGGACTGGTTGGCGAGGATCGCCTGGGCGGTGCTCAGCCGGCGGCCCGCGGGCGTCTGCGGGCCGCCGAACATCGGGGCGAGCGGCTGGCCCGAGAGCGCCATGACCAGCTCGTCGGCCGTCTGGTAGCGATCGTGCGGGTCCTTGGCCATGAGCCGCTTGATGACCTCGAACAGCCGCCGCTCGTCCGGCGTATCGAGCAGCGGCACCGGGATCGGCTCCATGATGTGCTTGTAGCCGATGGCGAAGCTGTCCTCGCCGTCGTACGGGAGCTCGCCGGTGAGCGCCTGGTAGGCCACGATGCCGAGGCTGTAGAGGTCGCTCCGGCCGTCGATGCTCTGGGCCCGCGCCTGCTCGGGCGACATGTAGTGCGGCGTCCCGATGGCCATCCCGGTGCCGGTGAGCCGCGACTTGGAGACGGCCCGCGCGATGCCGAAGTCGGTGACCACGCAGACGCCGTGCTCGTCGAACATGATGTTGTCGGGCTTCACGTCGCGGTGCACGACGTCCGCGCGGTGCGCGTGGCCCAGGGCGCTGCCCACGTCCAGCATGAGCTTCCGGAGCTCGGCCGGCTCCAGCCGCTTCCGCTCCCCGATGACCCGCGCGAGCGAGCCGCCGCGCAGGTACTTCATGGCGAAGTACGTGACGCGGCCGGCCTTCCCCACCCGGTACACGGGGATGATGTTGGGATGCTCGAGGCGGGCGGCCGTGCGCGCCTCCCGGAGGAAGCGTTCCACGAAGTCCGCGTCGAAGCCCAGCGAGAAGGGCAGCACCTTGACGGCCACCTCGCGCTCGAGCTGCACCTCGCGCGCGCGGTAGACGATGGCCATCCCGCCCCGTCCCAGCTCCTCGATGAGCTCGTACTCGCCCGCGAGCGCCTCGCGGGTCATCTCCCGCTCGTTGAGCTCGAGGGCGTTCAGGGACGCGACCGGAGCCGCCGCGCGCTGGTCGAGGCCGCAGGTGGGGCAGAACGTGGTGGTCTGCTGGACTTCGGTTCCGCAACGGGAACAGAACATGGCCGAACCTAGGCGATCCGGCCGGGGGCGGTCAAGATGTGGCAGGACCGGGAGTTAGGCTCCCGGTCAGGGCCGCACCTCGAGGCTCGTCACGCTGCGCCGCTCGCCCCCCTCGGGATTCCGCACCACCACGTCCACCCGGTACCGGCCCGGCGCCAGGTCGGCGAGTGACACGGTGCGGTGGATCCGCGTGGCCGGCCCCTCCGACTGCTCCTCGAAGCCGAGCCGGATGGCCGGCTTGCGCGAGCCGAAGAGGCCGAGGAAGCCGCCCCCGCCCTCCTTGGTGACGGTCAGCTCGGTGCGGATCGGCGCGCCGGCCGCCACGCCGTAGACCTCGTAATACACCTCGAGGTCGTTCTTCCGCGCAAAGCGGGACAGCGGGTTGAACCACACCGTGTCGCCGGGGACGGGGCGCCAGCTCAGGTTGGCCTCACGCGAGCCGAGCACCAGGCCGCTCAGCGCGAAGGCCTGGCCGGAGAAGTCCCCGGCGTTGAGCGTGTCGATGGGGAAGACCACGCCGTTGTCGTCCCCCTGCTCGATGGCGAGGCGGTACCGGAGCGGCCCCGCGATGACGGGGACGGCGATGCGCCCCACCAGGTGCTCGCGCGGCGGCACCGGGTCGTGCGCCACGAAGAGCCGGGTGGTGTCGAGCGTGGCGATGGTCTTGCCCACGGCGTCGGTGACGCTCAGGCGCAGGCGCACCGGGTAGAGATGCCCCCGCTCGCTCGGCACCGGGTGGAGCGCCGCGCCGGGAATGGCGTAGGTCACGTGCAGCAGCGCACGCCCCGAGTCGCGCCCGGCCACCACGACGCCGGTCTCCACGCGGAGGCGCGAGGCATAGGTGAGCTCGTAGCTGTCGGTGCGCGTCCCGAGCCGGATGCTCCGCTGCCCGATGGCGCGCTCGTCGGTGAAGTACTTCTGCGAGCCGGTGGTGCCGGCCGTCAGCAGCTGGCTGTAGATGGGCGAGAAGGGCTCCCGGGTGAGGATCAGCTCGTTGGCGTAGCGGCTCTCCACCAGGTTGTCGCGGTCGCCCCGGAGGGCCACGGTGGTGCTGAAGCCCAGGATGTCGAACACGCTCTCCACCAGCTTGTAGTCCTGCACGTCCTCGTTGGCCACGAAGTGGAAGATGAGGTCCCCGCCGGCGCGCTCGTACTGCCAGGACTCGTTGAGCTTCATCCCCGGCGCGTTGTAGGTGGCGCGGCGGGTGGGCTCGCCGTGGCGGATGTAGATGATGCCGCGGTCGTCGTACTCCTTGCTGCCGGAGCGGTACCGCTCGACGATGTCGTAGTGCCGGTTGAGGCTGACGAGGCGGAAGCTCTTGCGGGCGTAGAAGAGGCGGCGGTAGTGCTCCCGCAACCGCTCGCCCTCGGCGAGGAGGGCGTCGTGGTCGCGCTGGGCCCAGAAGCGGCGCAGGAAGGCCGCGCGGCGCTCACCGCTGCTGTAGTCGAACTCGGCCAGCGCGCTGTCGTTGGCCACGGTGGCCAGGTCGGCGTGGTACATGGCCACGGTGAGTGAGTCGTCGAGGGCGGCGCCCTCGTAGTACGGCATCTGTCCGTCGAGCGTGCCGCGGACGAAGCGGGTGCGCGCCAGCTCCAGCAGTCCCACGCCCCGCTGCCCGCCGAGGGCGAGGTACTGGGTGAAGGCCACGTGGGCGGAGTCGATGTCGCCCACCTCGCGCTCCACCCGGCCACGGAAGAGCAGGACCTCGGGGTTCTTCGCGGCGGTGGTCTGGGCCGCCACGCGCAGCGCCTCGCGCGCCAGGTCGGTCTTGATGTTCACCCGCTGGCGGAGCGCGGTAGAGGCCAGTTCCACGAGGCCCAGCACAAACGACGGGTCCACCTGCACCGACCGCGCATAGGCGTTGGCCGCGCGCGTCAGGTGATCCTTGCCGAACATGGCCTGCAACCCCGAGACCAGCGAGATCCGCGAGTCCCCGACCCGGTCCTCGGCGAGCCCGAGCCCGTACCAGGCCCACGGCCACTCGGGCTGCAGGTCGGTGGCCCATTCGAACTCCCCTGCCCCGTCGTCGTAGCGCTTCTTGCTGCCCAGGTCGCCGAGCCGGATGGCCACGAAGCCGAGGCGGAGGTGATGCAGGGCGTTGTTGCGGTCGCCCTTGGCCACGTCGATGAGGCGCTGCTCCAGCGCGGCCAGGCCCGTGCTGTCGCGCACCCTGTCGAGGGAGTCGCGGAAGGCCTGGATCGCGGCGCGGTCGGCGGGCGCCTGGGCGGCGAGGGGTGCGCGCACCGGCAGGCCGGCCAGCGCGGCGGCCGCGCCCAGCACGACGGTCGGGCGCGCGATGGCACGGCGCAGGAGTGGCGGAAGCCACGACGGCATCGGGTCAGGAACCTCGGGAAGTCGGGATCGGGTCGGGCGATAGCCCGGAGGGAGCACTGGCATGTCTCCCGCTAGGGGACGTCCGGGGTGGCACCGGCCACACCCCGGAGCCACGCCTCGAGGCCGTCGCGCACGGCCAGGGCGTAGCGGCGCTGGCCCTCCGGCTGCCGGAGCGCCGCCTCCTGCTCCGGGATCATCATGAACAGCCCTTCCGTCAACACACTCGGCATCCAGGTGGGACGGACGAGCGCCAGGTCACCGCGGCCCACGCCGAGGTCGCGGAGGCCGAGCCGCCGAACGAGGGCGCGCTGGATGGCGGTCGCCAGCGGCTGGCTGCGCGGGGTGTTGTAGAAGACACTCGTGCCGTTGTTGGTGAAGGGATTCACCCCGTCGGGCAGCGCGTTGTTGTGAATCGAAACGAGGAGTTCCGCCCCGAGCGAATCGGCGAGGCGCACCCGGGGCCAGAGGTCGAGCGGCACGTCGCGGCTCCGGGTGAGGAGGACGCGCGCGCCGGCCTGCGCCAGAAGATCGCGCAGTTCCAGCGCCACCGCGAGGTTGGCCTCCGCCTCGCGGAATCCCGTGGGGCCGGTGGCCCCGAGCGGCGGATGACCCGGGTCCACGAGGATGGTCCGCCCCGCGAGCGGGTGGGCGCGGTCGATGACCGGCGGCCGTCGGACTTCCAGCAGCAGGTCGGTGCGCGACCATCGGGTCCGGTAACCCCACACCGGGCCGGCCAGGTCCACCGTGATGGTCACCTCATCGCCACTGGCCTGGAGCCAGCGGATGTCGCGGACGTACGGGTCCGGGGCGCCGTAGCGGGTCCAGTTGATGTCCGCCACCGCGGAGTAGAGCCGGAGGGTGAGCCGGCCTGGCTCCTCCTCGACCCGGAATGGAACGCGGCTGCCGGCCGGGATCCGCAGGGTGAGGCGGTCCGCCGCGGGCGTGAGGGTGATCGAGCCGATGGTGGCGCGGAGGGCCGGCAGGCCGTCGGGGAGTGGCTGCGCGTCGGCGGCCGGGACCCAGGCCTCGGCGGTCCGGGAGAGGCGGACGCGCAGGTCATCGCCGAGCCGGCCGGTGGCCACGGTGCGGGTGCCGGTCGGGAAGAACCAGTGATAGGTGGCCCCGGGCCGGGCCCGGCCGACGGTCAGGCTGTCGGAGGTGCCGGTGGAGCCGGTGTCGTCGTTGAAGGCCACGAGGGCCGGCGTGGAATCGAGGAGCGTGACCCGGAGCGGCCAGGTGGCGCGCGCGGTGTCCGCTCCGGTGATGGCCTCGACGATGATCGCCCGCCCCGCCGAAGCCGTCCCCGGCGGTGCCGATCCGCCGTCCGCCACGCCAGAATCCCGAGTGACCATGCCCACAATGGGCCCGAGCGGGTCGCCGACGGCGATCCCGGTGAGCGTCCCGGCATACCGGTCGGCCCGGGTTGGGGTGGCCAGGTTGGTGGTGTCCCGGTCAAAGGCGCGGATGCCGGCGGGCACCTCGGCGGGAGCAAGGTCGGCGGCCAGCGGCACGATCCGGCCGTCCGGCATGAGCAGGCGGACTTGTGCCCCCTCACTGGCCCGGAGGCTCACCGGCAGCGGTTCGCTGGCCGGCCACCAGACCCGTCGGCTCGGGGCAAACGAGAGCGAGTCAATCCAGACCGGGGCGGCGGGCGGCACGAACCGCCCGGCCCGTCGCACCACGTGGACGAGTGCGGCGGAATCGTCGCCGGCACGTGCCACGAGCGCGAAGCTCAGGAGCGAATCGGGCGGCACCGCCACCCAGGCCAGCCAGGCGCCGTTCGGGGCCACCGGGATCGGCAGGCCGTTCAGGGTGAGGGTGGCGCGGCCGGTCCCGGTGGAACCGAAGATGAAGGCGGAATCCCCCGTGCTGACGCGCTCCCCCGAGGGGGGATACACCACCGTGAGGTGGAGCGGGCCATCAGCCGGGGGGACCGGGGGAAGCAGCGACTGCTCGGTCGCCGCCCGGCCGGCGCTGCCGTCAGGCTGGGGCGGGACGCCCCCAGGAATGGGCGGCGTGGTGGAGCGACAGGCGGCGAGGGTCAGGGCTGCGAGGAGAAGCCGGCGGGCTCGGGCCGAGGGCATGGGCTGCAAGGTACACGGCCACCGACACTTACGCCAAATCATCCGTTGACGCTCCCCGGGGGGATTCCTAGATTGATACAGGTTCTTCATCTCCGCCCTTCCCCCGACGCCGAGGAAAATCGGTTATCGCCATGGATCTGGCGCGCGCCTGCAGGTCCCTTGTGCGGCTCTCGGGCCGGGGTCGCGGCGCATGACGCCTCCTCCCGAACCGCCGCCCGGCCTCGCCGACGCGGGCGTGGGCCTGCGCTGCCCCACCTGCAACACGCCGGTCGGGGCGGACCTGCCCTTCTGCGGCCAGTGTGGCCAGCGCCTGACGCAGGTGCGCGCCGCGCATTCGTGTACGCGCTGCGGCCGGCAGAACGAACAGGGCTTCAAGTTCTGTCCCGCCTGTGGCGCGGGCTTCGGTGATACCGGGCCGCAGCCCAAGGTGCCGGTTGCCCCGGGGGCCAGGCCGTCCCCGACCGGGCACACGGGCCCACCTGGCGCTGCTGGACCGCGCGGGCCAGGTGGCGCATCGCTTCCCGCTGCAGAATGCGGTCACCACCGTGGGCCGGCAGGGCGCCGACATCAGCTTCGGCGACGACGAGTATCTCTCGCCGCTCCACGCGCAGTTCCTCTTCATGGACGGGATCCTCACCGTCCGCGATCTCGGCTCCAAGAACGGCACCTGGCTCTACCTCGAGGAACCGCACCGGCTCACCGACGGGGACCTGATGCTGCTCGGCAGCCAGATCCTGCGGTTCCGCCGGCTCGGCTATCCGGGCCCCCGGCCGCCGGAGCAGGACCAGACGCGCCGCCTGGGCAGCCTGACGCCGGCCGCCGACATCGCCAACATCGCGCAGATCCGGGCCGACGGCTCGGCGCGCGACATCATCCACCTCTCGCCCGGCCGCAGCGTGCGCATCGGGCGGGAACAGGGGGACTGGCAGTTCCCCTACGATTCCTCGATGAGCGCGCTCCACGCCATGATCCGCAGCGAGGACGCCGACTTCGTGCTGGTGGACGCGGCGAGCCGCAACGGGGTGGCCATCTCGGTGCGCGGCGAGCGGCGGGTGGCCACCGGGGCGCGGATCCTCGTCGGGGACCAGATGCTGCGCGCGGAGCTCTGATGAAAGTCTGCACCGCCTGCAACGCCCAGTACCCGGACGACACCGTCTTCTGCCCGGTGGACGGCACGCCGCTGCGGAAGCTGGCGGGCGGCGGCGACCTCGTGGGCGAGGTCGTGGCCGAGCGCTACCACATCAAGAAGAAGCTGGGCGAGGGCGGGATGGGCCAGGTGTACCTGGCCGAGCACGTGAAGATGGGGCGGCGCTGCGCCATCAAGATCATGTCGCCGGGCTCCATGAACGACGCCGACGCGATCAGCCGCTTCAACCGCGAGGCGGCCAACGCCAGCCGGATCAACCACCCGCACGTCTGCGCCATCTACGACTTCGGCGAGACGCAGGACGGGCTGATCTACCTGGCCATGGAGTTCATCGAGGGGAAGAGCCTCACCGACATCATCGAGGAGCACGGCACCCTGCCCCTCCCCCGCGCGGCCGAGATGATCCAGCAGGCCGCCGACGCGCTGCAGGCCGCGCACGACCTCGGGATCGTGCACCGCGACCTGAAGCCCGACAACATCATGGTCACCACCACCCGCGGGAAGGACACCATCAAGGTGGTGGACTTCGGCATCGCCAAGGCGGCGGGCGGCGGGGAGAGCAACCAGAAGGTCACCAAGACGGGCTTCGTGGTGGGCACCCCCGAGTACATGAGCCCGGAGCAGCTGGCCGGCGATGCCGTTGACGGCCGGAGCGACATCTACTCGCTCGGACTCGTCTTCTACCGGATGATCACGGGGACGACACCGTTCCCCGCGGACAGCCAGCAGGAGACGATGATCAAGCGGCTCACCGACGACCCGATCCCGCTGGCGACGGTGCGGCCCGACCTCCGGTTCCCGCCGGAGCTGCAGCGCGTCCTGGACCGCGTGCTGGCCCGCAACCCGGCCATGCGCTACCCGAGCTCGGCCGACTTCGGGCGCGACCTCAGCAACGTGGTGCAGTCGAGCACCGGGATGATCGCGGTGGACGTCGAGGCCGGCACCCAGGTGGTGAAGGCGGAGGACCTCAAGCAGGCGGTGCCGGCCACGCGGGTGGACCCGGCTGCGCGGGCGGTGAAGGGCAGCCCCACCAGGGCCCAGCCGGCGGCGGCGGCCCCGGCGCTCCCCGCCAAGGGCGGGTTCCCGGTGGTCCCGGTGGCGGTGGGGGTCGTGGCCGTCGCGATCGGCGTCGGTGCCTGGGCGCTCAAGGGCGGCGGTGGTGCCGCCCCGGATTCGCTGACCCACCCGACCCAGCAGGAGACCACCGGCGTCCAGCCCGAAACCTCGCGCGACACCGGCACGTCGGCGCAGGCCGATCCGCCGCCGGTGGCACCCGCGGGGAATCCGGGGACGACCCCGGGCGGGACCTCGACGCAGCCGCTATCGAAGCCGGCCAACCCACGACTGCCCAGGGCAGCACGACCCCGCCGCGGCGGGACTCGGCGATCGCGCCGGTGATCCCCTACCGCACCCTCTCGGTGCAGCTGCCGGACGTGGACGACGTGTTCGACCCGGCCCTGCGGGATGGGGCGCGGACGAAGGCGGAAGCCATCTACCGGCGCACGGACATCACCGATTCCCTGCGGGCCGCGGCGGCGTACACGGTCTCCGCCGCCTTCCAGCAGGACAGCAAGTTCCAGCTCGCGCTCAGTTGGGCCGACAGCGCCTACCGGCTCCGGCCGACCCCGCAATTGCAGACCCACATGAGCCGCCTGCGGCAATCCCTCGGGAACTGAGGACTCTTGGCCACCGTCCACGTCTCCGTCTTCGGCAAGACCGACCTCGGCCGCACCCGCGACCACAACGAGGATACGTTCCTCGTGGCGGACCTCACGCGGAAGGTGGCGAGCCTGCAGCCCGACGTGCGCGAGCACGAGGTGGGGCCGCGCGGCACGCTCTTCGTGGTGGCCGACGGCATGGGCGGCGCCGCGGCGGGCGAGGTGGCGAGCCGCATGGCGGCCGACGCCATCTTCTCGCACATGACCACGGTGTGGACCAGCGATGGCGACACGAGCGCCAACCGCTTTGCCTACCGGATGAAGGAGGCGGTGGAGCTGGCCAACAACCGGATCCACGCCCACGCCCGCGAGCATCCGGAAGTCCGCGGCATGGGCACCACCGCCACCGTGGCCGGCGTGCTCGGCTCCAACCTGTACCTCGCCCAGGTGGGCGACAGTCGCGCCTACCTGGTGCGCCGGGGCACCTGCACCCAGATCACCAAGGACCAGTCGCTGATGCAGCGCCTGGTGGAGGCGGGCGAGATCACCGAGGAAGAGGCCGAGCACAGCGAGCGGCGGAACATCATCCTGCAGGCCCTCGGCCCCGACCCGCGGGTCAAGGTGGACCTCACCTGGCAGCCGGTCCAGAAGGGCGACGTGCTGGTGCTCTGCAGCGACGGGCTCTCAGGCCAGGTGAAGCGGGAGGAGATCGGCCAGCTGGCCAGCGAGACGCCGGACCTGATGGAGCTGTGCAGCAAGCTGGTGGAGCTGGCCAACGAGCGCGGCGGCCCCGACAACATCACCGCCGTGGCGGCGCGCTTCGGCGGCGAGGCGCTGCCCGAGGCCTCCTCCGACGCCGGCGTGGGCCACCAGGTCTATCCCCTCGCGGAAGGGGAGGCCACGACCGAGCCGGTGCCGGTGTACACCGGCAGCCCACCGCCCGTGCCGCTCAGCGAGCAGCCGCCGGCCCACGGCCACAAGGGCGCCATCGGGGCCTTCGCCCTGCTGGCGCTGGCGGTGGTCCTCTACCTGCTCTTTGGCCGGTGAGATGAAGGCGCAGTTCACCTTCCTCTCGGGTCCCCGGACCGGGCAGGTGGCCATCTTCAGCCAGCCCTATGTCGGCCTTGGGCGGCATCCCCAGAACGAGCTGCAGTTCGACCCCGACGAGGACCTCGACGTGTCCGCGCGCCACGCCGGCGTGACGCGCGAGGGCGATCTCTACGTGCTCCGCGACCTGGGGAGCACCAACGGGACGTACGTCAACAACCGTCGGCTGACCGCCGAGCACGTACTGGCCACCAAGGACGTGATCCGGCTCGGGCCCAAGGGGCCGGAACTGGAGTTCACCGCCATCGGGGGCGCCCCGCGCCAGGCCATGCCCCCCACCGCGGGCGGGGCGCCCGCGCATGGCACCGCTGTCTTCGGGCACCAGGCTGAACTGCCGCCGCTGCCCCCCAAGCCGCCGGCCGTGCCGCCCCGCATGCGGCCCACCCCCGGTCCCGGCACCCAGACCAAGATCCAGGCGGCTGTCGCCGCCGAGACGAAGAAGCACCGGCGCACCACTTGGGTGCTCGTGGCGCTGCTGGTGGTGCTGGCCGGGGCGTACGTGTGGCAGTCGCGGGTGGCGAGTGCCGCGCTCGCGGCGCAGCGGACGCTGCTGGTGGCCCAGGTGGACAGCCTGATGGCACAGATGACGGACCTCTCCTCGCGCAGTGAGGGGCTCCGCACCGCCCTCGACTCCGCCCGCGGCGACGCCCAGCTCCTGCGCCAGCAGCTCGCCGCCGCGCCCGACGACGAGAAGACCATCTCCGAGCTGCGGCACCGGCTCGAGTCGGCGGTGCAGCAGCAGCGGACGCTGGCCGGTGCGGCCACCCTCGACGCCACCGGCATCGCGGCGCGCAACCGCGACGCCATCGCCATGATCTTCGTGCAGTACGCCGACGGCCGGGTCTTCACCGGCACCGGCTTCGTGGTGAAGACCGACCCGCTCGGCGGCTACCTGGTCACCAACAAGCACGTGGTGACCGATTCCGTCACCGGCCAGAACGCCGTCCGCCTCGGCGTGGTCCCCGAGGGCAGCGACCAGAACTTCAAGGGCGACATCGTCGCGGTGCACCCGAGCGCCGACGTGGCCCTCATCCGGGTGTCGGTGCACCGCGGCTTTCCGGGCGCCGTGACCCTCGGCGACAGCGCCCCCCTCCCCTCCATGGGCGCCCCGACCGCGACGATCGGCTTTCCGATGGGCCTCGACCTTCAGGGCGGCAGGACTGGAAGACGGTGGGCGTGGCGGCCACCCTGTCTTTGGGAACCGTGTCCCGGGTGCTGCCGGACCTGCTGCAACTCGACAGCTACGGCGCCCAGGGGTCCAGCGGCAGCCCCATCTTCGACCGGCAGGGCCGGGTCATCGGCGTCCTGTACGGAGGCCAGCCCGGCAGCAACGGGCGGATCATCTATGCGGTGCCCGTTCGGGCCGTGCACCAGCTCCTCGCTGCATCGCCCTGATGCACGTGGGGGTGATGCGGCGCTGCCGCAGCACCTCCGTGTGGCCTGAGTCACCGTCCCACCTCCCTTCCGCGACGCATGTTGCGGGATGGCTCCCGTCAGCCTCACTCGCCTTCGTCTCGTCACGGACCGCTTCGCCTCGGGGATCGCCCTCGGGGGGACGCTGCTGTTCGTGTTCGGGGTCGGGGCGGGGGCGTGGTGGACGCTGGGGCAGATCGAAACGGCGGTGCGTGAGTCGGCCCGCCGGAACCTGACCACCTCGCTGGCCACGGCGCGGGAAGGGGCCCGGCACTGGTCCACACGGCAGCAGGCACTGGCGGCGTCGGTTGCATCGGGCCGCGAGGTGATGGAGGCCACCCGGCGGCTGCTCGGTGCGCCGGCGGGCAGCCGGGCGGCGGCCCGGGCCGCCGAAGCCCTCGAGGCCAGCCTGGCCGAGCCCCTCCGCACCGCCGGCCTCGGCGGCTACTGGCTGGTCCGGGCGGATGAGCGGGTGGTCCTGCGGTCCCCTGCCTCCCTGCCCCCGGCGCTCCCGGAGGGGACGGAACCGGTGCTGGCCCGAGGGCTCGACGGCCTCCCAGGGATCACCCCCCTCCTCACCCCGGAAGACGGACCGCGGCTCGCGGCCTACGCCCCGATCCGGGACGCGCGCGGGATCCCCATCGCGGTCCTGGTCCTGCCGCTCCCGGCGGAGCGGGAATTCACCCGGATGGCCGAACTGGGCGCATTCCGCTCGCAGGGCCGCACCCTGTTCTTCGACAACGACGGGCACATCCTGGGGGGCAGCCGGTTGAGCCCGGCCAGCGCGGCGCGGCGACTCGAACCGCCGGGCAGCAGCGGCCTGACGCGCATGGCGGCCACCGCCACCACCGGTCGCGGCGGGGTGGATCTCGATGGCTACGTGGACCACCTCGGCCACCAGGTCGTGGGTGCCTGGGCCTGGGACGACCAGCTGGGCATCGGCATCGCCACGGAGGCCGAGGTGCGGGAGGCGTACCACGTGGTGGACGTGGCGCGGCAGACCCTGCTCGTGGCCTGCCTCCTCACGATGGTCCTCTTCCTCGGCGTGGTGGTGACCCTGCTCCACGCCCGGCGCCGCACCGTGGCGCTCTCCGCCATGCAGCGGCGGCTCGCCGCCGTGCTCGAGTCCACCACCGACCCCGTCTGCTTCGCCAACGCCACCGGGCAGGCATTCTACCTGAACGACGCGGGCCGCGCCCTCATCGGCGGCCCGGGCCACGAGCGCGGGGCGCCCGATGCCCCGCCCCCGTCCTGGTCCCGCCTGCTGCTCAACGACGCGGCGCTGGCCCTGGCGGCACGCTCGGGCACCTGGAGCGGCGAGCTCTCGATCCTCACGGCCGACGGGCGGGAGCTGACGCTGTCGCAGGTGATGCTCTGCCACCGCGACGACGCCGGCAACGTCCAGTTCTACAGCACCGTGGCCCGCGACATCACCGAGCGAAAGCGGCTCGAGGCGCGCCTCGCCGAGGAGAAGGACCGGGCCGTCGTCACCCTGGGTTCCATCGGCGACGCGGTGCTCCGGACCGATGCGGAGGGGCGCATCGAGTACCTGAACCCGGTGGCAGAGGAACTGCTGGGCCAGCCGGCCGCCGAGCTGGCGCGCCGCCCGAGCGGCGAGGTGCTCCGGCTGGTGCACGAGAGCACGCGGGAGCCGCTCGAGAACCCGGTGGACACCTGCCTCCGCGAGGGACGCGTGGTGGGCCGCACCAACCTCTCGCTGCTGCTCCGCGCCGACGGGCGC
>JADJPD010000006.1 GCA_016713435.1 Gemmatimonadota bacterium
ACGCTCACGGCCACGAGCGGCAGCCTCGGCGGCTCGCCCGTCACGTTCAGCGCCACCGGCACCGCCGGCGCCGCCACCTCGCTCACCAAGACCCAGGGCGACGGCCAGACGGTCACCGTCGGCTCGGCCGTCAACACCGCCCCGCAGGTCCGCGTGGCCGACGCCTTCGGCAATCCGGTGAGCGGCGCGCAGGTCACCTTCGCGGTGACGGCGGGCGGCGGCAGCGTGGTGCCCGCCACGGCGATCAGCACCGGCGCCACCGGCCTCGCCACCGCCACCAGCTGGACGCTCGGCGCGGTGGCGGGCAGCAACACGCTCGCGGCGAGCAGCCCGGGCCTGGTCACCGTCAGCTTCACGGCCACCGGCGTCGCCGGCTCCGCCGCGCAGCTGGCGCTCACCACGGCGCCCTCCAGCGGGGCGCAGAGCGGCGTGGCGCTGGCCCAGCAGCCGGTGGTCCGGCTGGAGGACGCCAACGGCAACCCGGTGGCGCAGGCCGGCCTCACCATCACCGCCAGCATCACGGCGGGGAGCGGCTCGCTCGCCAACGCCCAGGCCCTCACCGATGCGCAGGGCGTGGCCAGCTTCAGCGGGCTCACGCTGAGCGGCAGCGCCGGCAGCTTCACGCTGAGCTTCGGGAGCGGGAGCCTCACGCCGGTCACCGCGGGCGTTACGCTCTCCGCCGGCCCGGCCGCGCAGCTCACCGCCAACTCCACCCTGGCGCAGGGCGGCACGGCCGGCCTGGCCGTCGGCACGCCGCCCTCGGTGCTCGTGACGGACGCCAGCGGGAATCCGGTGAGTGGCGTCGGTGTCACCTTCGCGGTGGCGACGGGCGGCGGCTCCGTCACCGGCGGCAGCGCCACCACCAACGGCAGCGGCGTGGCCACCGTGGGCAGCTGGACGCTCGGGACCATCGCCGGCGGCAACAGCCTGACGGCCACCAGCGCCGGCCTCGCCGGCTCGCCCATCACCTTCACGGCGACCGGCAGCGCGGGCGCGCCGTCGAGCATCGCGGTGAACGCGGGCAACGGCCAGAGCGCCACGGTGAACACCGCCGTGGCCACCGCGCCGAGCGTCCTGGTGCACGACGCCTTCAACAATCCCGTGAGCGGCGTCAGCGTGACCTTCGCGGTCGCCACCGGCGGCGGGTCCGTCACCGGCGGCAGCGCCACCACCAACGGCAGCGGCATCGCCACGGTGGGGAGCTGGACGCTCGGCACCACCGTGGGCAGCAATACCCTCACCGCCACGAGCGGCAGCCTCACGGGCTCGCCCGTCACCTTCACGGCCACCGGCACGGCGGCGGCGCCGAGCGTCATCGCCAAGGTGGGAGCCACCGACAACCAGTCGGCGACGGTGGGCACCGCGGTGGCCACGCCGCCGCAGGTGCTCGTCACCGATCAGTTCGGCAACCCGGTGGGTGGCATTGGCGTCACCTTCGCCGTCACGGGCGGCGGCGGCAACGCCACCGGCACCAGCACCACCACCGACGCGCAGGGCCACGCCAGCGTCGGCAGCTGGACGCTCGGCAACACCGCCGGCCTCAACACCCTCTCCGCCACGAGCGCCGGCCTCACCGGCTCGCCGCTCAGCTTCACGGCCACCGGCAACGCCGGCGCGCCGGCGCAGCTGGCGCTGGCCACCGCGCCGAGCAGCACGGTGGCGGCCGGCGGCAGCTTCACCACTGCGCCGGTGATCCAGGTCCGGGACGGCTTCGGCAACAACATCACCGCCAGCGGCATCGCAGTGACGGTTTCCGTGGCCCCGGCCGGTGCCAGCCTCACCGGCACCACCACGGTGAGCACCAACGGCTTCGGCCTCGCCAGCTTCGGCGGGCTTGGGCTCACGGGCACCGCCGGCAGCTACACGCTCAGCTTCACGTCGGGCGGCCTCACCGGCACCGCGAGCGGTTCCATCACCCTCACCGCCGGCGCGCCGGCCGTCCTGAGCCTCACGGCGGGCAACGGGCAGACGGCCACGGTCACACCAGCGTGGCCACGGCCCCCGAGGTCCGCGTCACCGACCTGAGCGGCAACCCGGTGAGCGGCGTCAGCGTCACCTTCGCCGTGACGGGGGGCGGCGGCAACATCACCGGCGGCGCCGCCACCACCGACGGCCTGGGCCACGCTACCCTCGGCAGCTGGACCCTCGGCACCACGGCCGGCAGCAACACGCTCACCGCCACGAGCGCGGGCCTGGCGGGATCGCCGGTGACGTTCACGGCTACCGGCACCGCCGGCGCGCCGGACCATCTGAGCTTCACCGTGCAACCGTCCACGACGCAGGCCTTCGCCCCGATCACCCCGGCGGTCGAGGTCGCGGTGCTCGACGCCTTCGGCAACCTGGTCACCGGCACGCCGGTGGACGTCACCATCAGCCTCGGCAACAACCCGAGCGGCTTTGCCTTCCTCGATTCGCCGACCACGCTGACGCGCACCACGGTGAACGGGGTGGCGAGCTTCGGCGACCTCAACATCGACACCCCCGACGTCGCCTACACCCTCGTGGCCACGCCGAACATCGGCATCACGGCGGCCACCAGCATCGCCTTCGACATCACGCCGTAGCCCCGGCCCCAGCCGGCCTCACGCCCCCGGGGGAGCCCGCCATGGCCCCCGGGGGCGAGTCGCGTCCTCCCCGTGGGACCACGAGTGACGCGGGGCTCGCCCGTCGTCTCCATGCACGGTCACTCCCTGTCCGTCCCTGCGCACGCCGAGCCCCGATCCTCCATGCCCCGAATCCCGCTCCTCCGCCGGGCGCCCTGGCTCCTCCTGCTCGCCTCCTGCGGGGGCGAGAACCTGGTGCTCCCCGATGACGGCGCCCCGCAGCGCCTGCTCATCGAGTCGGGCAACGACCAGCAGGCCCCGGCCGGCGCCACGCTTCCCGATTCCATCGTTCTCCGTGTCACCGACGGCACCGGCCGCCCGGTGCAGGACGCGCCGGTGGGCGTCACGCTCCAGGATGGCGGCAGCGTGGCCCCGGTCGCGCTCCGCTCCGGCGCGGATGGCCGTGTGACCTTCGCGTGGACCCTGGGGCGCGCGAGCGGCCCGCAGCAGCTGGAGGTCGGTATCGGCGACTCGACCGGCATCACCCGCACCGTCACCATCGACGCGATGGCGGCGGCCGGCGGGGTGGACTCGCTCGACGTCGTGCGCGGGAACCAGCAGGTGGGACAGGTGAACACGGCGCTCGCCGAATCGCTGGTGGTGCGGGCGCTGGACCGCTTCGGCAATCCCGTCGGCGGCGCCCAGGTGAGGTGGGTGCCGTCCGCGGGCGGCATTGCGCCCATCACCGCCACCACCGACGCGGCAGGCCGCGCGGCCGGTGCCTGGACCCTGGGCCGGACCCCGGGCACCCAGACGGCGGTGGCGCGGGTGCAGCTCTCGGGCAGCCGCATCGAGGCGTCGTTCTCCGCCAACGCGCTGGCCAGCACGCCGCCCGCACTCTCGATCGCCACCCAGCCCTCGGGCTCGGCCACGGCGGACGTGCCGTTTGCGCAGCAGCCCGTCATCCAGCTCCGCGGCGCCGACGGCCAGCCCGTCTCCACGTCCGGCGTTGCCGTCACCGCCTCGGTCTCGGGCGGCACCGCCACGCTGGCCGGCACCGCCACGGTGAGCACCAACTCCCAGGGCCGCGCCACCTTCACCGACCTGGCGCTCAACGGGCCGAGCGGCTCGCACACGCTCACGTTCACGGCGCCGGGCTACCTGGCGGCCACGTCCGCCGCCATCAGCCTCACCGCCGCGAGCCCCGACCTTGGCCGCTCCACCCTCAGCGCGTCGCCCACCTCGCTCGCCGTGGGGGCCACCAGCACCATCACCGTCACCGTGCGGAGCGCGAGCGGCGCCCCGGTGCCGGGCGCCACGGTGACCCTCGCCGCCTCCGGCACCGGGAACACGCTGACCCAGCCCTCGAGCCCCACCAACAGCGCGGGCGTGGCCACGGGCACGCTGAGTTCCACCACCGCCGGCGCCCGCACCGTCACCGCGAAGATCAACAACAGCGACCTCGGCAAGAGCGTCACCGTCACCTTCCAGGCCTCGAGCGCCACCATCCTCGGCATCGTGAGCGGCGACGACCAGACCGCCCAGGCCGGCAGGCGCTCGCCAACCCCCTCGTGGTGCGCGTGCTCGATCCCTTCGGCAACCCGATCCACAACCTCACCGTCAACTGGCAGGCCGCGAGCGGCACCGTGAACCCCGCGAGCGACCGCACCGACCGGAACGGCCTGGCCCAGACCCGCTGGACCCTCGGCGCCACCGCCGGCACCCAGACCGCCACCGCCCGCATCTCGGTGCTCGGCGTGCAGCTCTCGGTGACCTTCAGCGCCACCGCCACCGCGCCGCCGCAGCCGGTGCTCGGCGTCCGCACCCAGCCCAGCGACAGCGCCATCGACGGCGTGCCGCTGGCGCGGCAGCCCGTCGTCGAGCTGCTCGACGACACCGGCGCCCCGGTGGCCCAGGCCGGCGTCACCGTCACCGCCAGCGCGAGCGGCGGCGCCACCCTCGGCGGCACCCCGAGCGTGAGCACCGACGGGCAGGGGCGCGCCGCCTTCACCGACCTGGTCCTCTCCGGCACCACCGGGCAGGTGACGCTCAGCTTCGCCGCCAGCGGCTACACCGGCGTGAGCGCCACCCCCCTCACGCTGCTCTCCGCGGCGCCAAGCCCGGGCGCCTCGAGCTTCACCGTGGGGCCCACCAGCGTGGAGGTGGACTCGCCGGTCACGGTCACGGTGCAGGTGCGGAACGCGGGCGGCCTCCCGGTGGCGGGCGCCGGCGTCACGCTGAGCGCCAGCGGCCAGGCCAACACCATCACCCAGCCCCCGCCCACCGACGCGGCGGGCGTCACCACCGGCACCGTCAGCTCCACGAGGGCGGAGACCAAGACCATCAGCGTGCTGGTGGCGGGGCAGGTGGTGGGGAGCGGCCAGGCGGTGGTGGTGACCCCGGGGCCCGCCGACGCGGGCGAGACCACCGCCCAGGTCCCCGCCGGCCACAGCGGCAGCCCCACCACCTTCGTGATCACCGCCCGCGACCGGTACGCCAATCCGCTCACCAGCGGCGGCCTCGCCGGGAGCCTCACCGTGGTCGTCGCCGGGCTCAACCTCGCCGCCCCCGCCGTCCAGGATCAGGGCGACGGCACCTACACCGCCACCTACACCCCGCTGCTCCCGTCCACCGACACGGTGGTGATCACCCTGGGGGGCGTCCCGATCCGCGGAAGCCCCTTCACGAGTGCGGTGGACTGATTGTCCCGCAACGACTTAGCCCCTCCCGCCCGGCGGGTTGCTTTCGCTCCATTCCCCGGCTACCTTCTCCGCCCTCGCCCTGGTGGTGAAACTGGTAGACACGCTATCTTGAGGGGGTAGTGCCGAAAGGCGTCGCGGTTCGAATCCGCGCCAGGGCATACAGCGACCGCGGTCGCTGTTTTTCTTTGCAGGGCCCGCCAGCGTAGCTCAGGGGTAGAGCACTCGATTCGTAATCGAGCGGTCGTGGGTTCAATTCCCACCGCTGGCTCTAAAGAGAAGAAAAGCGCAGGGGCCGGCTCCGCCGGCCTGCCTCTCGGGCGCCCCTCAGCTGCCGCTGCCGCCCCATACGGGCCCCGGATGGGCCGCCTCGGCCCCTCCGCTCGCGAATCCCGGGGATCCGGGTCGCGTTCTCCCCCAAGGCCCATTCACGGCGCGTTGTCCGATCGTTCACGAAGCCCGGTGAGGATTGCAGCGATCTCCCATCCCACCGATTGCCTGAGCGGAGGACCCATGTCTCGCCGTGTCCCGTCCCTCCTGGCGCTGGTGGCCCTCGTGTCGGTGAGCGGTGCGCTCGCCGCGCAGGCCCCCGCCGCCGACGAGCCCATCCAGCCCATCGAGCCCGCCCGCATCACCAGTCCCGCCAAGGTGACCCTGGGCCGCCAGCTCTTCTTCGACCCGCGGCTCTCCCGCTCCGGCTTCATCAGCTGCAACAGCTGCCACAACCTGAGCATGGGCGGCACCGACAACCTGCCCACGTCCATCGGCGACCACTGGCAGAAGGGCCCCATCAACGCGCCCACGGTGCTCAACTCGAGCCTCAACCTGGCGCAGTTCTGGGACGGCCGCGCGCGCGACCTCCAGGAACAGGCCGGCGGCCCCATCGCCAACCCCGGCGAGATGGCCTTCACCCACGAGCTCGCGCTCGACGTGCTCCGCTCCATCCCCCAGTACGTGGCCAGCTTCAAGGGCATCTACGGCCGCGGCGACGTGACGATTGCCGACGTCACCGACGCCATCGCCGCCTTCGAGGCCACACTGGTGACGCCCGACTCGCGCTTCGACCGCTGGCTCCGCCGCCTCCCCGGCGCCCGGCTCAGCGCCGACGAGCGGGCCGGCTACGAGCTCTTCAAGGCCAGCGGCTGCGTGGCCTGCCACTACGGTCCCGCCGTGGGCGGCGCGTCCTTCGAGAAGATGGGCCTTTTCCAGAAGTACCAGACCGCCAACCCCGCCGTGGGCCGCGCCGGCGTCACCAAGGACGACGCCGACCGCATGCGCTTCAAGGTGCCCACCCTCCGCAACGTGGAGCTGACGTACCCCTACTTCCACGACGGCGCCGCGCCCACCCTGGACAGCGCGGTGGTGGTCATGGGCCGGCTGCAGCTGGGCCGGGAGTTCACCCCGGCCGAGGTGGCGCAGATCGTGGCCTTCCTCAAGAGCCTCACCGGCCGCCAGCCCACCTTCCCGCTCCCGATCCTCCCGCCGTCCTCGCCCACCACGCCGAGGCCGCAGCCCTTCGGGAACTGACCGGCCCGGACACGACGACCCCCCGGGGCCCGCATGGGGCCCCGGGGGGTCGCTCGCTTCGCTCGGTCAGTCGCCGTCCTTCTTGAAGAGCCAGTACTCCGGCCCCGCGAGGTCCTCGGGCCACTCCTCCTCGGAGAGGTCGATGATCTCGATGATGATCTCCTCGTCGTCCTGCTCCGGCGCCCAGACCTGGCCGGCGTCGTACTCCGCCCGCCAGGCGTCGGTCAGCTCGGGGTGGGTCTCCCCACGCCACGCCTCCCGGTCGCTCCAGGGCGCCTCATCGTCGCTCGTGTCCCACGGCATGTCCGGCATGACTCCCTCCCGCGTTCCCCCAGTACTATCGGCAGGGGACGCGATGGGGTGAGGGGCGTGGACGCCCGAGGCCCGGGCCGCCACGGCGAGGGGGGCGGGGGTGGGACGGGGGCGGGGGACCGGGATGCTCCTTCGGGTGACGTGAGCGGCGTCACCGTCGCCGGGCACCGGCCTCAGGCGGTCCCGGCCCCGAGGAACGCCGCCCGCGTGTAGCTGGCGGGCACCGTCCCCATCTTCATCAGCCGCTCATGGAAGTCCCGCGCCGAGAAGTCCTTGCCCTCGCGGCGGCGCACGTCGGCCTTGAGGTCCTGGATCTCCCGCTTGCCCAGGTTGTAGGTGATCGCCTGCGTGGGCCACTTGGAGTAGCGGTAGATGGCGCGCTCGGCGCCCTCCATCAGGGCCCGGGCCTCGGGGTCCGTCGCGGCCGCGGCCCGCGCGCCCGGGTAGAAGCCCACGTGCTCCACGAAGTAGTCCACGGCCTGGTCGTACGTCATCCGCCCGGTGTGGATCCCGATGTCCACCCGCACCCGCACCGCGCGCATCAGCTGGCCCTGCAGCTGGTACAGCATCTCCGGCGCCGTGTAGAAGCCGTAGCGCGCCTCGTCGGTGGAGGCCGCCATCAGCTCCTCGGCGTAGAGCGCCCAGCCCTCGCTGGCCATGGAGTCGGACCACATCGCGCTCGAGTCCTCCACCGCCCCCGGGGTGAACCACCGGATGTTGCTGATCGTCTGCTGCCCGAAGCGGGTCATGTACTTGTAGTGCCAGTCGTGCCCCGGAAACCCCTCGTGCACCGCCGTGTCGGCCACCGAGGCGCGGTTGTTCAGGGCCAGCGTGGCGGGATCGTTCCCCGTGGGCGTCAGGTAGAAGCGGCCCACCCCGTTCTGCTTGAAGGGCGGGGCGGGGTAGTACGCCGCGTCGATGGTGCTCCGGAGCACCGGCGGTGTCGGCACCACGTCCAGGCGGTAGTTGGCCGGGAGGGTGAAGAGCCCCTGCTCCCGGCCCCACGCCACCGCGCGCGCGCCCGCCTCACGATACCAGGCAAAGAGCTCGTCGTCGTTCTTCGGGGCGTCCTTCCCCAGGTGTTCCATCACCGCCCGGGCCGAGCTGCGCCGCTCGGCGTCGCTGTCCCAGCTCACCGCCAGCCCCGCCGTGGCCGCCACCTCGCGCGCCACGGTGAAGAGCTGCTGCTCGTAGTGCGCCACCTCGTCGGCGCCGTAGGCGAAGAGGTCCTCGAGCGGCCGGTCCAGGTGCAGGCAGGTCTTCACCCGCCAGGCGTACTCTTCCTCGCCCAGGGCAAAGCGGTCGGTGACGTCGTTGCCGTCATAGGTGGTGAGCAGGAAGCCGGCGAAGCGCTCCCAGGCGTCGGCGGCGGCGCGGCAGGCTGGGGCGAGCCTGGCCAGCGTGTCCCTGGCAAAGGGGCTGGTCGCCGAGGTGGGCGGCGGCCTCCGCGGGCAGGGTCTTGCCGAAGTACTCGGCGTTGGCCTTGCTGCCGCCCACGCCGTCACGCGCCACCATGCGGTGGTCGGGGAGATTGCCGGTGTCGCGGCCGGCCTTGAGGTTGGCGGCCGCCGCCTCGAGGTAGGCGGGGATGGCGCCCACCCGGGTGATCACCAGCGCCCACTCGGCCTCGGTGCCGAGGCGGGGGGCCGGGGGCGGGGGAGCGGGCTTCGTGGTGTCAGCGGGCTTCGCCGAGTCGGCGGGGGCGGCGGCGGGCGGGGTGGTGTCGGTCATCCCCTGGATCTGCCAGTCCACGCCCCGGAACGGCTCGGCTACATAGCTGTCGATGACCCGCTGCCAGCTGCGGCGCTCGTGCTGCCGCACCAGGAAGGCCACCTGGGCGCCGAGGAGGGCGTGGTCGATGCGGGCCTGGGTGCTGAGGTCGCCGACCGGGATCTGGCGGCGGTCGGCCTCCACCTGGTCCAGGAAGCGGCGTTCGGCTTCCATGGCCTCGGGGCGCCAGTCGCGCAGGCGGCCGTTCACCTGGGCGAGCGACGGGTCATAGGCGTCGGCGCCGAGGTAGGTGGCGGTGACGGGGTTGAGCTCCATCATCTTGAGGAAGTACCGGTCCCGGAGCGCCACCAGGGCCGAGTCGTTGGCGGGCGTGCCGGCGCTCTCTTCCTTCTTGCCGCAGGCGGCCAGGAGCGGGGGGACGAGCCCGGCGGCCAGGGCGGCCTGGGCGGAGGCGGAGAGAAAGCGGCGACGGTGCATGGGGCGACGGGACCGGGAAGAGGGGTCCCCTAATGTGCGGGGGGAGGGCGGATCGCGGAATGCCGAGGCTGTGGCGGGGGGCGCACGGGCTGGCGCACTTCTGGGCGCGGGCGCCGCGGGGGATGGATTTGCTAACCCGTTGCAGGAACGCCTCTTGACCAAATGGACGGAAACCGGCACACATCCTGCTTTCATGGATCCTTGCGAGGCCGCCTCGGGTCGCACCCCTGAGATTACCGGCGGGTGGAAGGGACCTGACGGTAGTCAACCCGAGGTTGGCCGCGCACTACCTGCTCCCCGATATGACCGTTGGCGCGCGCTATGGCCCTGGCGCCCGTGCTATGACCCTTGGCGAGATGACCCCGGGTGCGTCCCGATATGACTCCTGGCTCGGCGGGCTCGTCCCGACCGGGCTTTTTCGTGTCCGGGCCTACCGGGGGAGCCCTGCCGGGGGTAGCTTACCGGCCCTTCGAGCACCGGGTGGTTTTCGAGGGGAGTACGGGACGTAGCGCAGCCCGGTAGCGCACCTGAATGGGGTTCAGGGGGTCGCGGGTTCAAATCCCGCCGTCCCGATAGCAGACGAACGGCACCATCGCCTGGGGCGGTGGTGCCGTTCGTCGTTCCGGGCGCACGCGCCGGCCCGGTCGCCGGGACGATCCCGATGCCCCCGACCATCCGGGCCGCCTCACGATCCTCCTCGCCCCGCGATCCTGCGACGTCATGGTAGGGGCCGGCCACGGCCGGCCCTCCTCAAACCCACCCGGACCAGCCTGCCGGAGTGAGTTCCGAACGCACACGGCGAAGTAATGGTGTGGGGAATAGGAGGGCCGGCCATGGCCGGCCCCTACCATGCGGGGGGCGAGGGTGATCTAGCTGGAACGGGGATCGTCAGTCCCGCGCCCCCAGCAGCGCGTTCACCCGCTCCACCAGCAGCGCCGGCCCGAACGGCTTGTGCAGGAAGCCCGACCCCGGCACCGCCTGGTCCGGCGCGGTCTCGGTGTCGCTGGCGTAGCCCGACATGAAGAGCACCCGGAGGCCCGGGCGCTCCGCCAGCAGCCAGCTGGCCAGCTCGCGGCCGCCCATGCGGGGCATCACCACGTCGCTCACCAGCAGGTGGATGGGGCCGGGGTGGTGGCGGGCCAGGTCCAGGGCCGCGTAGCCGTCCTCGGCGGCCAGGACCTCGAATCCCGCCCGGGTGAGGGCGCGGCGCACCAGGTCGCGCACCAGCGGCTCGTCCTCCGCCACCAGCGCGGTCGCCCGGCGCGCCTCGGGGCGCGCCGCGATGTCCGCCGGCTCCACGGCCGGCGGCTCCGCCACGCAGGGCAGGTAGATGCTCACCGTGGTGCCGCGGCCGGGCTCGCTCTCGAGCGCCACCGCGCCGCCGCTCTGCTTCACGATGCCGTACACCGTGGCCAGGCCGAGGCCCGTGCCCTTGCCCGGCCCCTTGGTGGTGAAGAACGGCTCGAACGCCCGCTCCCGCACCATCGCCGACATGCCCACGCCCGAGTCCTGCACCGTGAGCCGCACGTAGGGCCCCGCCTTGAGCTCCACCGGCGCCGCGGGATCGGCCTCCAGCAGGTCCAGGCAGGCGGTGGCAAGGCGGAGCGTCCCGCCGTCCGGCATCGCGTCGCGGGCGTTGACGGCCAGGTTGAGGATCACCTGCTCCAGCTGCCCCCGGTCCACCTTGACCCACGCCGGCCCCGGCCCGAAGGTGGTCTCGAAGCCGATGTCCTCGCCGATGAGCCGCCGGAGCATGCCGCTCGCCTCACTCACCACCGCGCGCAGGTCCACCGTGCGCGGCTGCAGCACCTGCTGGCGGCTGAAGGCCAGCAGCTGCCGGGTCAGGCTCGCCGCCCGCTCGGAGGCGGCCAGGACCTCCTGCGCGTCCTGGCGCAGCGGGTCGTGCGCCGGCAGCCCCTCACGGATCTCCTCGGCGTAGCCGGCGATGGCGGTGAGGAGGTTGTTGAAGTCGTGCGCCACGCCGCCGGCGAGCTTGCCCACCGCCTCCATCTTCTGCGCCTGCCGGAGCTGTTCCTCGAGCGCGCGGCGGGCGGTGATGTCGGAGATGGCGCCGTCGTAGTACAGCACGTCGCCGGTTGGGCCGGTGAGGGCGGTGGCGTTCAGCAGGCCCCAGAAGGGGGTGCCGTCGGCGCGGTGAAACGCCACCTCCGCATTCTCCACCTGGCCCTGCCGCAGGATGATGCTCCGGAGTTCGTCCCGCCGCCCCGGCTCGGCGTAGTGCAGCGAGGTGGTGCGCCGCAGCATGTCGTCCGGCGAGTCGTAGCCGAACATCCGCGCCAGCGCCTGGTTGACGTACACCAGGCCCCGGTCCGGCGTGCTCCGGTACAGGCCCTCGTTGACGTTCTTGTTGATGGACGCCAGCAGCCGCTCGCGCCGCTCCCGGTCCATGGCAATGCCGGCCAGCACCGCGGCGCGCTCCAGCACGGCGAGCTCGCCGTCCTGCGGGACGCGGGGTGCGTAGAAGAACACCGCGAAGGTGCCGAGGACCTCGCCCTCGGGATCGCGGATGGGAACCGACCAGCAGGCCGCGAGGCCGCGCGCCGCCGCGGCGGGGCCCACCGGCGCCCACACGGGGTCCGTGGCCACGTCGTTGGAGAGCACCACGCGCTGTTCCCGGACCGCCAGGGCGCACGAGCCGGGACCGCGCTCCACCACCATCCCCTCGAGCGCCGCCCGGTCGGCGGCCGGCAGGTCGGGGCCCCACAGCACGTGGAAGCTGCGCCCCTCGAGCTGCAGGGCCAGCGGGTGGCTCTCCACCAGGAACTCCGACACCCCGCGCCCCAGCCGCTCGATCACCTCCTCGAGGGGCCGCCCCGTGGCAATCAGTTCGAGCGCTCCCGCCTGCCACGACAGCAGCGCCTCGGCCTGGTGCCGCTCGGTGATGTCCCGCACCAGGCTCAGCACCTCCCGCTCCCCCACCCGGACGAAGCGCGCCTCCCGGAACCGCCGGGTGCCCCGGCGCGCCACGGCGTACTCGAGCGGCGGGGTCTCCTCGCCCCGCAAGGCGGCGTCGATGCGGGCGTGGACCGCCGGGGAGAGCGCCGGCAACACCTCGTCCACCCGGCGGCCGAGCATTTCCTCGGGCGGGATGGTCAGGATGGTGCCGGAGGGCGCGTGCATGTCGAGGTAGGTGCCGTCGGCCGACATCCGGTAGGTGATGTCGGGGACCAGGCGCTTGAAGGCCTCGAGCGCCCCCTCGGTCTCGCGCCGGCTGAGGAGCGTGGCCTCCCGCTCCGCCAGCAGCGCGCCGAGGGCCAGCGGCATGGCCAGCAGGGTGAGGACGAAGACCTGCAGGGTGGCGTAGCGCACGCCCTCCGGGACACTCAGGAACGGCCCGATGTCCGCCGCGGCGAACCAGGCCACGAGGAGCGCCCCCGTGAGCGCCACGGTGGCCGTGCCCCGCGGCCCGAAGCGCACCGCGGCCAGCAGCTCGATGGGCAGCAGGATGTAGAGCAGCAGGATGCCCACCGTGTCGGCCTGGCGGCCCACCATCACCACCCACACGATGCCGAGCATGGCGAGCCCGAAGCCGAGCGCCTCGAGGGTGGCGCGGAAGGTGGGCCGCACCGGCTCGCGCAGCCAGGTGAGCGCCGCCGGCACCACCGCCAGGATGCCGATGGCGTTCATGCGCCACCAGCCGCCCCAGCCCGAGAGGAACCCCATGCTCCCGACGCCGAGCACGACTACCCGGGTGAACCACCAGGCCGTCATGCTGGCCAGCGGGGCCAGGCACGCCGCCACCACCAGCGCGCCGAAGTCGCGGAAGCGGTCGAACCGCCCGCTGCACCCGAGCTGCCGCAGCAGCAGCACGCCGAGCACCGCCTCGGCGCTGCTGCCCACCCCGGCGCCCAGCACGCCGAGCGGCGGGTAGCCGCCCACCGCCACCCGCTGCGCCATGGTGGCGAGCATCACCACCCACCACCACTCGAGCCCCAGCAGCCAGAGACCCGCCACCCCTACGCCGGAGGGGACCCACACCACGGCCATGGCCATGCGCCCCCCCTGCTGCTCCCGGAGCGCCGCGGCGAAGAGCAGCGCGGTGACGAGGAGGAGCGGGCCCACGGGACGACGGGGTGTCACGGCCATGAGGGATACCGGCGTGCGGGCGCCTCGCAAGTGAGGCCTGGCGCCACGCCAACGGTGGCCCCGGGGAGGGGAAGGTTCCGTGAAGGTGGGAGGAAACAAGGAAGGGGCGCCCCGTCAGGCGCCCCACCCATGACGGGGAGCGCCGGGGCTACGCCCGGGTGGCCAGGAGGGCGTCCACCTCGCGCAGTAACCCCGCCGGGGCAAAGGGCTTCTGCAGGAAGGCGCTATCGGGGGTGGGGGGGCCGGGCCGGGGGCCGGCATCGGTGGCATAGCCGGACATGAAGAGGACCCGAAGTCCCGGGCGCTCCCCCTGCAGGGCGGCGGCCAGCTCCCGGCCGCCCATGCGGGGCATCACCACGTCGGTGACCAGCAGGTCGATGGGTCCGGGCAGCTGGCGGGCCAGGGCCAGGGCGTCCACCCCGTCCTGCGCCTCGCTCACCTCGAAGCCGGCCCGGGCCAGGGTGCGGCGCACCAGGTCGCGGACCATCGGCTCGTCCTCGGCGATGAGGGCCCGGGCGCGGCGGGGCCGCGCCGGCGGGGCCGCCGCCGCCACCTCGTGGGCCCCGGGGGCGGCCACCAGGGGGAAGAGGATGGTCACCGTGGTGCCCCGGCCCTCGGCGCTCTCCAGTGCCACCGCGCCGCCGCTCTGCCGCACGATGCCGTAGACGGTGGCCAGCCCCAGGCCGGTGCCCTTGCCGGGGCCCTTGGTGGTGAAGAACGGCTCGAAGGCGCGCTGCCGCACCTCGGCGCTCATCCCCACGCCCGAGTCCCGCACGGTGAACGTCACGTACGGGCCCGGCGCCAGGTCCACCTGCGCGGTGGCCTCCGCCTCCCCCAGCACCCGGAGGCCGGTGGCGATCTGGAGCACCCCGCCGCCCGGCATGGCGTCGCGGGCGTTGACCACGAGGTTGAGGATCACCTGCTCCAGCTGGCCCCGGTCCACCCGCACCCACGCCGCGCCCGGCCCGAAGGTGGTCTCGAAGCCGATGTCCTCGCCGATCAGGCGCCGGAGCATCCCGCCGGCTTCACTCACCACCGTGCGGAGGTCCAGCACGCTGGGCTGCAGCACCTGCTGGCGGCTGAAGGCCAGCAGCTGCCGGGTCAGGCTCGCCGCCCGCTCCGCCGCGGCCAGGACCTCCTCGGCGTCGCCGCGGAGCGCGTGGCTGGCGGGGAGGCCGGTGCGGATCTCGTCGGCGTAGCCGGTGATGGCGGTGAGGAGGTTGTTGAAGTCGTGCGCCACGCCGCCGGCGAGCTTGCCCACCGCCTCCATCTTCTGGGCCTGGCGGAGCTGCTCCTCGAGGGCGCGGCGGGCGGTGATGTCGGAGACCGCGCCGTCGTAGTACAGCACCTCGCCCGCGGGGCCGTAGAGCGCGGTGGCGTTGAGGAGGCCCCAGAACGGGGTGCCGTCGGCGCGGCAGTACTGCACCTCGGCGTTCTCCACGTGGCCGGCGCGGGCGATCAGGCCGCGGAGCTCATCCCGCCGGCCCGGCTCCACGTAGTGGAGCATCGTGGTGCGCCGCAGCATCTCGTCCGGCGACTCGTAGCCGAACATGCGCGCCAGCGCGTGGTTGACGTACACGAGGCCGCGGTCCGGGGTGCTCCGGTAGAGGCCCTCGTTGACGTTCTTGTTGATGGAAGCCAGCAGCCGCTCCCGCCGCTCCCGGTCCATGGCGATGCCGGCGAGCGTGGCGGCGCGCTCCACCACCGCCAGCTCCGCCGGCGTGCTGGGCCGCGGCGCATGGAAGAAGGCGGCGAAGGTGCCGAGCATCTCGCCATCGGGCGCCCGCACGGGGACGGACCAGCAGGCGGCCAGCCCGCGCGCCGCGCACCCCGCGGCGTTCGGGGCCCAGAGCGGGTCGCCGGCCACGTCGGCGGAGATGACGGTGCGTCCCTCGCGCACGGCGGCGGCGCAGCTCCCGCTGCCGCCCGCCACCGGCATCCCCTCCAGCGCCTGACGATCCGCAGCGGGCAGGTCCGGCGCCCAGAGCACGTGCAGCGTCCGCCCCTCGAGTTGCAGCGCCACCGGGTGCCCGCCCTCCACGAAGCGCGCCACCCCGCGGGCCAGCCGCTCCACCACCTCCGCCAGCGGCCTCCCCGTGGCGATGCACTCGAGCACCTCCGCCTGCCAGGCCACCAGTGCCTCGGCGTCGTGCCGCTGGGTGATGTCGCGGGTGAGGGACAGCACCTCCGCCGCGTTGAGCCGCACCAGCCGCGTCTCCCAGACGCGGCGGTGGCCGTCCTGCACGTCCTCGAACTCGAGCGGCGCCGGGTCCGCCCCCGGCCAGCGCGTCGCCGATCCGCGCGCCGAGCGCGGGGGCCAGCGGCGGCGTCACCTCGTCGAGGCGGCGGCCCACCGCGGTGGGCGGGAGCCAGGTGGCGGTGGCGCCGTGCGGCAGGTGCAGGTCGGTGCAGGTGCCGTCCGCGGCGAAGCGGCCGGTGATGTCGGGGATGAGACGCTGGAAGGCCTCGAGGGTATGCTCGCTCTCCCGCCGCAGCGCCGCCAGCCGTTCCCGCTCCGCGATGAGCACGCCGAGCAGGAGCGGCAGCCCGAGCAGGGTGAGGATCAGCACCTGCACCACGGTGTAGCGCGCGGCCGGATCGGTGTCCGCAAAGGGGCCGATGTCCCGCGCCGCGAGCAGCGCAACGGTGAGGACCGCGCCGGCCGCCGCCGCCGCGCCGCCGCGCGAGCCGAGCCGGATGGTGCCGAGGATCTGGAGCGGCACCACGAAGTAGAGCAGCAGGATGCCGAGCGTGTGGGTGGGGCCCTGGGTCATGACCAGCCAGGTCAGCCCGATCACGCCCGCGGTGAGCGCGGCGGTGGCGGTCAGGGAACGCGCCCCGTCGCCCGGGCGCACCCTGGCCCACGTCACCGCCAGCGGCACCACCGTGAGGATGCCGATGGCGTTCATCCGCCACCAGCCGAACCAGCCGGAGTGGAAGCCCACCGCGCCCAGCCCGCCGCCGAGCGCCCAGCCGTACATGGTGCAGATGATGCTCGCCAGCGGCGCCACCAGCGCCGTGGCGAAGAGCGCCAGCAGGTCGCGCAGCTGCTCGAAGCGCCCGTCGAAGCCGAGCCGCCGCAGCAGCAGCGCGCCGAGCACCGCCTCGGCGGCGCTGGCGACGGCGCTGGTGACGATCATGAGCGGGGTGTAGTTCTCCAGCCCGAGCCGCTGCAGCACCGCCACCACCGCCACCACCCATGCCCACTCGATGCCCAGCAGCCAGAGCCCCGCCACCCCGATGCCCGACGGCAGCCAGAGCACCGCCATGGTCAGGGACATGCCCGGCACTTCCCGCACGGCCACGGAGGCCCACAGGAGTACGCCGAAGAGGAGCGCCACCACCGGGCGGCGCGCGGGCAGGGGCATCCGGCCGCGCCTCACGCTGTGAAGGGCCCGGGGCCCTGGAGCCGCCGGGAAATGTGATGCAGGGGGAGGACAGGAGGGGATTGTCGGTATTTTGCGCACGGGACGCAAGGCGTCCCCCGGCCGCCGGCCGCTCCCGGCGCGAGTCCCCGCGCGGGAAGGATGCCCATGTCTCGAATCGTTGCGCTCCTGCTGCTCGGCGGGGCCCTCCCGCTGGCGGCCCAGGCGACGGCGCCCCGGGTGTACCACCTGACGCCCGACAGCCGTCTCGAGGTGGAAACCGGCAAGGCCGGCCTGCTCGGCTTTGCCGGGCACAGTCACGTCATCCGCGCCACCCGCTTCAGCGGCACGGTGCACTACGCCGCGCAGGATCCCGCCGCCACGACCCTCACCCTCACCATCCTCACCGACGGCCTCGAGGTGCTGACGCCGCCCGACACGGCGGAGATCCGCAAGGTGACCGCCGCCATGCGGGACGAGGTGCTGCACGTGGCGCAGTACCCCGAGATCCACTTCACGAGCACGCGCGTGAAGCCGGCGGGCGGCGGCTACGAGGTGACGGCCACCCTCACCATGCACGGCACCACGCGGGAGCTCACGGTGCCGGTGACGGTGGAATTCAAGGGCGACACCCTGGTGGCCCGCGGCCGCTTCAGCGTGAAGCAGACCGACTACGGCATCCGCCCCTTCCGGGGCGGCCCCGCGGGCACGGTGCGGGTGGCGGACGAGGTCAAGTTCCGGGTCGAGGCGCGCGCGCTGCCCGAGTGACCGTCAGGCGGTGCGGCGATCGGCTGCGTCGCCGAGGCCCCGGCTCAGGATCGGGGCGGAGCGGCGGGCGCCGCGGAGGCCCCACGCCATGGCCTCCACGTGGCGATGGTCGGTGCCGCAGCAGCCGCCCGCCACGCGCAGGTTGGGGAGCAGGCGCTTCAGGTGCCCGTAATCGGCGCCGAGGGCCTCGGGGTTGCCGTCGTCCAGGGTGGGGCGCTGGTCCAGCTCGGCGTGGCTCAGGCGTGAGGCATTGGCGCGGATGCCGCGGATCCGCTGCACCCAGGCCGCGCCGCGGGTGAGCACGGCGGCGAAGTGGGTGGGGTGGGCGCAGTTGACCATGTAGTACGCGGGCGCCCCGCCCGTCACCTCGTCGGTCCGCTCGATGGCGGACTGCAGCGTCTCCCCCGAGGGCAGCCGCCCGTCGGTCTCCACGGTGAACGACAGCACCACCGGCATCCCCATGGCCTTCGCGGCCAGCGCGATGCCCATCCCCTCCTCCGCATAGCTCAGCGTGAAGGCCGACACCAGGTCCGCCTCGGTGAGCGCAAAGGTGCCCACCTGCTCGGCGTGGTAGTCGGCGGCCTCGCTCGCGGTCATCTGGGCGCCGGGCACGTAGCCGTCGCCCCGGGGACCGAGGTTGCCGCTGATGACGATGGGGCGCCGGCTGGGCGGCTGCACGTCGCGCAGTTCCGCCATCAGGCCGATGGCCTCGCGATTGTAGAGCGCGAGCGTGCGCCGCGAGTGGCCGAGCCTCGCGCCCCAGTCCCGGTTGGCCCGCCACGTGGGCGACTCGAGGATCAGGCCCAGCCGGTGCGTCTCGGCGAGGCGGGCGTAGCGCTGGTAGTAGCGCACGAGGTGGGCCTGGCCGTCGTACGTCTCCAGCAGCACGTAGGCCGCGAACCAGGGCAGCACCAGGCCGTGGTGATGGATCAGGGTGGTCTCGAGGCCGCCGTCGGTGAGGAACAGGTCACTCCCAAGCTGGGGCAGGGCATCGCGATGGCGCAGCATGTGCTCGTCTCCAGGGGGGGCGGGGGGCCCGGGGGGCGGGGAACGGTCCTGCCAGGCGCTCCGGACTCGCCCGGGTGGTCACGGTGGCCTCGGTGGCGCACGGCCAGGGGCGGCTCGACTTCGACGACCTGCAGTCCCGCCGGGACTACAGCGGCTACACCGCGTACGCCGCCTCGAAGCTGGCCAACGTGTCCGGCGCTGGCGGCGGCCAGGGAGCCGTCGCGCCCTGGGTGCCTCAGCAACGCCCACCGGCCGGAGCCTGGCGCCCGCAGCTGGCGGCGTCCGGGCGGCTACTTCGCGCCCGCCTGGCCGAGCGGGCCGCGGTGTGGACGGAAAGCGCGCGCCTGGTGCACCGGGCCCGGCCCGCCTAGCCCCGGGGGGGCACCCCCGCCCCGGCCTGCCGGTACCACCTAACAACTCCCCGCGGGGGCGATGGCGCCCCGCCCGGCCGACGATGATCGTAACGGGCCCGTGAGCGTCGTGTCTCACCCTGCCCGGAGGCCGCGATGCCGCCTGAGTCCCGTGGATCCGCCACCGCCGTCGCCGCCAGCGGCGACGGCGCCTTCTGGGCGGACCCCGACGCGCGCCGGGTGGCCGGGCTCACGGCCCGGAGCGCCATGCTGGGATGGCGGACGGCGCTCCTGGAGCTGGCGGATTCCGCCCCCACCTTCGTGCGCCGGATGCAGAACCTGGCGCTCGGCAACTGGCACCTCCTCCTCACCCACGACCGCGACGGCACCTCCCTCGATGTCGGCACCGGCTTCGGCAGCCTGCCGCTCGGCCTCGCCGGCTACTACCGCCAGGCCCTCGGCGCGGAGATGCTGCCGGACCGGGTGCGCTACGCGGCGCTCCGGGGGCGGGAGGAAGGGGCGGGGTGCCGCTTCGTGCAGGGGAGCGGCTTCGCGCTGCCGGTGCGGGACGGGGCGGTGTCGCTGGTGACGCTGAACGGGGTGCTCGAGTGGGCCGGCCTCTACCAGGGCGGCAACCCGCGCGCCCGCCAGCTCGACATGCTGCGTGAGGCGCGCCGGGTGCTGGCGCCGACGGGGCACCTGGCGGTGGCCATCGAGAACCGCTTCGCGCTGGAGAGCTGGCTCGGCCTCCGCGACACCCACACCGGCATCGCGGGGCCCACCCTGCTGCCGCGCTGGGTGGCGGGGGCGCTCACGCGGGTGCGGACCGGGGCGCCGTACCGCACCTACCTGTATCACCGCGCCGGCTACCGGCGGCTGCTCGGGGCGGCGGGCTTCGAGCGGGTGCGGGTCCTCGACCTGGTGTCGAGCTACAACGACTACGACTTCATCCTCGACACCGGCGACTCGGCCAGCTACCAGCTGCTGGCGCGCGCCGGCGCCATCCGCGCCTTCTACGCGCCCGCCGGCAAGCTCCGCCAGCTCCTCGCGGACCGCGCGCCCTCCGTGCTCGCCGGCCTGGCCTACGCCTACCTGGTGGTGGGCGGCGCGTCGGCGATCACGCTGCTCGACGCGGAGCACCCGCTCTGGGCACGCGCGGGGCAGGCAGGGCTCGGGCCCGGCCGCTTCCGGCTGGCGTGCCAGGGCGCCGCGCCCGGCCAGCTCGGGCTGCTGACCCACGACGGCCGCGAGGTGACGGGCCTGCTGGAGCTCGGCACCACCCTCCCCGGTGAGCCCGACGGCTCCATTCTGCGCACCCCCGCGCGCGCGCGCCTCACCGGCCCGCTGATCCCCACGGCGCACTTCCGGTGGCGCGGCCTCGAGGTGCGGGTGTGGCAGCGCGGCGGGTAGCCCGCCAGCCCCGCTTCGGCTGACCTCTCCCTCCATCCCGGCCCCCGCGCCACACAACCCGTGGTGCGGAAGCCACGCGCCGGCCCCACGGGAGCCCGGACGGCGGCCATGAGAGTCCTCCCGGGCCTGTGGGGCCCGGCGCTCGCTTCAGCGAGCGGCCGACCACCCCGCAGCCCGCTGGCACGACCCCATGCCCTTCCGCGCCCCGACCCTGCCGTCCTACGTCCCCCGGCTTCCCGGGCCGGGGGGTGGCATTATTTTGGGTCACCCGGCGCCGGACCGGCCGGCTCCCAATCACAAGAGAGAACTCATGCCCGCGTCCGGACGCCTCGTGCGCCTGTCGGCGGTTGCGCTGGGCCTCGTCGCCTGCGGCGGCGGGGCGGCCCCGGGCCCGGCGCCCGAGCCGGCGCCCGTGGCCATCGCGGCCGAGCCCGTCGACTCCACTCCTGCGCGGGTGGACACCGTCACCGTGCGCGACGCCGCGCTCGACCAGCGCCTGAACCGGCTCGAGCTGCAGCTGCTCGAGAAGGACGCCCAGATCGACCAGCTGCAGGGCCAGCTGGAGGAGGCCCGGCTCGAGGTGGTCCGCGCCATGGCCAAGCTCCGCACCCTGGCTACCCGCGCCGAGGCCGCCTCGGCGATGGCCGAGGCCGAGGTGGCGGTGCAGGGGCTCGGCACCCGGCGCGGCGTGGCCGAGCTGACGACGGCCCGACGGCTGCTGGAGCAGGGGCAGCAGGAGTTCACCCGGGAGAACTACGGTGGCGCGCTCTACCTGGCCAACTCGGCCAAGGCCATCGCTGTCGGCGCGCGCGGGCGCGGGGACGCGCGGGCGGGCGTGCGGGGCGAGGTGGCCTTCGCGGCCCCGGTGCGCATGGAGGCCACCGGTCGCACCAACGTGCGCGCGGCGCCCGGGACGGACGCGGCGGTGCTCTTCGTGGTGGAGCGGGGGGATGACGTGCAGGCCCTCGCGTACGCCGGCGACTGGATGCGGGTGAGCGACGCCCAGGGCCGCAGCGGCTGGATGATCCGCGCCCGGCTGGCGCGGGTGGGCGCGGGGGAGGGGAGCCGCTAGCCCGGCGCGCCGCTGCCCGCCGGCTCCACGCCGGCGCGGCGCACCTGGTTCCGCCCGTGGTGCTTGGCCTCGTACAGCGCGGCGTCGGCGCTCATGATGAGCGCCTCCGGCGACTCCCCGTGGGCCGGGAACGCCGCCGCCCCCACCGAGATGGTCACCGCCCCGCCCGCGAAGCGCTCGTCGGCCAGCCGCGCCCGGATCCGCTCCGCGACTTCCACCGCCCCGTCGATGGCGGTCTCGGGCAGCAGCACCAGCATCTCCTCGCCGCCGTAGCGGACCGCGCGGTCCACGGTGCGGATCGACTCGCGCAGCAGCGCCGCCACCCGCACCAGCACCTCGTCGCCGGCCAGGTGGCCGTTGGCGTCGTTGTAGCGCTTGAAGTGGTCCACGTCCACCATCAGGATGGCCACCGGCTTGGCGTGGCGCCGCGCCCGCTCGAACTCCTGGGCGATGGTCTCCTTGAGGTGCCGCCGGTTGTAGAGCCCGGTGAGGCCGTCGGTGACGGTGAGCCGCTCGAGCTCCAGGCGCGAGTCGCGCAGCTTCCCCACCATGCCGTTGAACACCTCGGTGAGGTAGCCCACCTCGCCGCCGGTGGTGACGGGGAGCGCCACGTCGAGGTCGCCGCCGGCCACCCGGCGGGCGCCTTCCGTCAGGCGGGTGAGGGGCCGCACCAGCAGCAGCACCAGCAGCAGCGCCAGCCCGCCCACGCCCATGAGGACCAGCCCCACCACCAGCAGGGTGGTGTTCCGTTGCGCCCGGGCCTGCGCAAAGGCGGCCTGGAGCGGCAGCTCGGCCACCACCAGCCAGGGGCTCCGGCTCACCGTGGCGCCGAGGCCCAGCACCTCCTCGCCGTCGGCGCTGGTGTACTGCACCGTGGCCAGGATGGAGTCGCCGAGTTCGGTGGCGGCCGCGAGCGGGAGGCTGCCGCCGCCCGCCAGGTTCAGGCCGGCGCCGAGGAGGGCGCGGCCCTCGGAGGTGGTGAGGAGCATCCGGTTGCCGCCTTGCGCCGAGGCGCCGGCGAGCAGGCGTGCCACCGGCCCCAGGTCCACCGTGGCCGCGATGGCCCCCGTCACCCGGCCACCCGCCACCACCACCGGCGAGACGATGTCCTGCACCACGCGCTGGTGCGCGCTGTCCTGTCGCACCGGACCGATGGCCGGCGCCCCGGCGCGGATCTCGGCGGCCCAGCCCTCGGGCAGGCGCGGCGCGGCGATGGTGTCGCTCAGCGCCACCACCTGGCCGCTGGGGGTCAGCACGGCGAGCTGGGGATAGTCGGGGAAGTGGCGGCGCACCGAGCCCAGGTAGGCCACGAGGCGCGCGCGCCCGGCGCCGCCCCGTTCAACGTTCTCGGTGACCTCGTAGGAACTCGCGAAGACCCGCAGATCCAGCAGCCGTTCCTTGAGCCAGAGGTCCACCTCGCGCGCGGCCTGCTGGCTGGCGCCGCCCAGCTGCTCGGTGAGCTTTTCCGCCAGCGCCTGCCGATAATGGCGATACGCCAGCCACGCCGTGCTGAACGACGGGATGAGCGTCGCCAGCACGGCGAAGGCCAGGATCTTGCTGCGGATGCTCTCGAGGCGGAGGGCGCGGAGGATCCCCGCGGCTTTCAACTCCCAGGACGGCACGTCTGCTCCGGGCTTGGTGGCGGAAAGATCCCCCGGAATCCGAGCCTCGCAAGGGGGTGAGGGCCCACCTATATTTTCGGCAGGCCCGACCCGGGCTCAACCCCTGACTCACGCCACCTTCGAGGAGCCTCGACCTTGGCCGAGCGCATCGCCGCACCGACGCACGACGACATCATCTACCCGGACTCGATCCCGTTCCTGCTGACCCACGCGGTCTGCCTGGCGGCCCTGTGGACCGGGGTCACCCTGGAGGCGCTGGTCCTCTGCGTGGCGCTGTACGTCATCCGGATGTTCGGCGTCACGGCCGGGTATCACCGCTACTTCTCGCATCGCACCTTCCGCACCAGCCGGGTGGGGCAGTTCCTGCTGGCCTTCCTGGCCCAGACCTCGGCCCAGCGCGGCGTCCTCTGGTGGGCGGCCAAGCACCGGCATCACCACCGCTACTCCGACACCGAGCTCGACATCCACAGCCCCGCGCAGTCCGGCTTCTGGTACGCGCACGTGGGCTGGATCCTGGCCCGGCGGAACGACACGGTGGACTACGCCGACGTCCCCGACCTGGCGCGCTACCCCGAGCTGGTGTGGCTGGACCGGCTGCAGTACCTCCCGGCGGCGCTCCTCGGCGTGGCCTGCTGGCTGTACGCGGGTTGGGTGGGGCTCGTGGTGGGCTTCTTCTGGAGCACGGTGCTGCTCTACCACGGCACGTTCATGATCAACTCGCTGGCCCACGTGCACGGCAACCAGCGCTACGTCACCGGCGACGACAGCCGCAACAACTGGTGGCTCGCCATCCTCACGCTGGGCGAGGGGTGGCACAACAACCACCACGCCTACCAGCGCTCCACCCGGCAGGGGTTCCGCTGGTACGAGGTGGACCCGACCTACTATGCCCTGCGGGCCATGAGCTGGCTCCGCCTGGTGTGGGACCTCGGCGAGCCGCCGGCGGACGTGATCCGGAACGAGCGGCCGCTGGGCCGCGCGGTGCTGGAGAAGGTGGCGCGCCAGCTGGCCGAGAGCTTCCCGGCCGAGCGGATCGGCGCGCAGGTGCGTGAGGCGCTGGCCACCCACCCGCGGCTCGACGAGATTCGCCGCCGCGCGGCGGAGGCGCGCGCCAACGCCGCCGCCGCCCTGGCCGACGTGCACCTGCCGCACGTCCCCACCTTCGACGAGATCCGGGCGCGGGCGGAGCTGATGTTCGCCCAGACCCCTTCGCGCGACGAGATCGTGGCGCGGGCGCGGGAACTCATCCTCGAGGCGGTCTCGGCGCAGCTGGCGTCGCCTGAGCCGGCGTAGGGGGCGCCGCCACCCTCGAACCCCGCCTCACCGACCGGCGATGATACCGAGTCCCAGGATCGGGACCCGCTCGAGGCGGTGGGAGGGGAAGCGGGGACGGCCTGCCGGCCGGCGGTGGCCACGAACGGGCCCCCGAGGCTCAGCGTGACCGTGCCGACAATGAGGCTGCCGGGCTCCTCCCGCCAGGTGGCGCGCTGCCCCATCAATGCCGGCCGCCAGAGATGCACCCGCGCAATGCTCGTGATGGGATCGGCGTCCCACTGCTTGAGGGTCTTCACCACCTGCTCCGCCACTCCGGCGCGAGGAAGAGCGCCGGCTGCCCCGACCGGTCACCCCCGTTCCCGGGAGGATTCCCTGCGTCCCCTCGCTGCCGCGCTCGCACTGCTGGCCGTCGCCGTGTTGCCCGCCCGGGCGCAAGGGTTCGGCGGCACCTGGGTGATGCAGGCGCCCACCGGCCCCATCACGCTGACCCTGACCCAGGCCGCGGGCGGCCGCACCACCGGCACCCTCACCCTCGAGGGCGACGTCATCCAGCTCGGCGGCACCATTGCCCAGGGGCGGCTGAGCGGACAGGCCACGCTCGGTGCCCGCCGCGGCGTGTTCGAGGCCGCCGTGGAGGGCGACCAGCTGGCCATGGTGATCGCCGAGACCAACAGCGCCGGGGTCCCCGACCCGGCCACCGCGCAGCAGCTGCTGTTCCAGCGCGGGAGCGCCGCCGCGGCGCCGGCGACCCCGGCCGCCCCCGGCACCACGCGGCAACCGGCGCGCGGCGGTGGCAGCGCGGCGGACCGCGAGCTCAGCCAGCTCCTGCTCAGCTCGGCCTGGTGCAGCTTCAGCTACAGCCAGACCAGCGGGCGCACCAGCACCAGCCGGAACGTCTTCCTGGCGGACGGGCGCCTGCTGATCGGCACCAACAGCGAAGGCGGCACGGTCAACCAGTACGGGGGGACCGCCACGCCGAACGGGAGCGTGTACAGCCAGTCGCAGGGCGGCCAGACGGCGCGCTGGCAGGTGCAGGGCGGGCGGCTCTTCGTGGACCTGGGGCAGGGGCCGCAGCCGGTGGCGCTCTCGGTGGCGCGGAACTCGAACGGGTATCCGATCATCACGGCGGACGGCACCGAGTACTCGCAGTGCCGCTGAGGGGGGCAAACGGGAGGGGGCGGGGCTAGATTTCGCGCCGGTTCGCGCGCCCCCGTTCCCGCACCCGACTCGCATGCCCGACCAGCCGTCCCGCCGCGGTCCCGTCGCCCTGGCGCTCGTCCTCATCCTGGCGCTCGCCACGGGGCTTCGCCTCTACGGCCTCGACTTCGGCCTCCCCTACCTCTACCAGCCCGACGAGCCCAACAAGGTCGAGGCCGCCCAGAACATCCTCAAGTCGGGCAACCTGAACCCGCACTACTTCAAGAAGCCCACCCTCCTCATCTACGCCAACGCGGCGCTCTACGTCCCCTACTACCTGTGGGGAAAGGCCGAGGGCCGGTTTCGTTCCCCCGCGGACATCCAGGCGCCGGACCGCCCGCTCATGGGCACCGGGTACATCGGGAACCCCGATGCCATGGTGATGGGCCGGGCGCTCACGGCGCTGCTCGGCGTGCTGGCGGTGTTCCTCACGTGGGCGGTGGGGCGACGGTTCTTCGCCAGTCCCTGGGTGCCGGTGGTGGCCGCCCTGGCGGTGGCGGTGTCGCCGGAAGGGGTGCGCCAGAGCCACTTCATCGAGACCAACATCTACCTGGTGGTGGCCGCGCTCGGCGTGCTCTGGGCGGCGCTTCGGGTGTACGAGCGCGGCTCCGGGCGTGACTACCTCCTGGCCGGCTTCATGGTCGGCATCGCCGTCACCTGCAAGTATCCGGGCGTGGTGGCCATCGCGTTCCCGTTCACGGCGCACTGGCTCCGCGCCGCGCGCAAGTTCCCGATCGACGGGCACCTGAAGCTGCTCTGCCTCATGGTGCCGGTGGGCTTCCTGCTCGGCACGCCGTACGCGCTGCTCGACCCGAAGAACTTCTTCCTCGGCGCCACCCACGAGGCCGGCCATTACGCCACCGGGCACGAGGGGCTCGAGGGCAACACGCTGCTCTGGTACCTCAACTACGCCGTGACGGTGGAAGGGCCGCTCATGGCGGTGTTCCTGGTGGCGGCGGTGGCGGCGTGGCGGGCGCGGAACGACAAGCTGCTCCTGCTCGCGAGCTTCCCCGCGGTGTACTGGGCGTTCATCTCGGTGTTCCAGGTCCGGAACGGGCGGACCTTCCTGCCGCTGACGCCGTTCGCGTTCCTGCTGGCGGTGGGATTCCTCTTTGAGCTGGGCGGGCGCTGGCGGACGCTGGCGCCGGCCGGGAAGCGCGCCCTCGCGCTCGCGGCGCTCGTGGTGGCCATGGTGAGCGGGCTCGCGGTGCCCTTCGCGCAGGCCCTGGCCTACAACCGGGAGTTCGTGACGGTGGACGGCCGGGAGACGAGCCGCCAGTGGATCGAGGCCAACCTCCCGGCGGGGAGCGCCATCGCGCTCGAATCCTACTCGCCGTACCTCCGGCCCGAGCGCTACCGGCTGACCTACCTGCAGCGCGCCGTGGACTCGACGGCGGCCTGGTACCGGGCGCAGGGCATCGAGTACCTCATCTTCAGCGAGGGGATGTACGGCCGCTACGTGCGCGAGCCTGACAAGTACCCCGACCGGCTCGCCGCCTACCAGGCGCTCTGGGACAGCTTCCCCGAGGTGAAGCGCTGGACGGATGGCGGGTACGAGATCCAGCTGCACCGGGTGCGGTAGCGGTTCGCGGGGAGCGTCGGCGGGGTGGGGGCCTGCGAGCGCAACGCGGAGGCGCAGAGGACGCAGAGGGGCGCAGAGGAACGGCACAATCGTGGTGGGCTCACCGCAGGGTGAGGCCGTGGTGTCTTTCTGGGTGTTGGTCGGGGTCCGGCAACGAACCCCACCGGCCGAGGTACCTCACCCAAGAACAACCGAGCCCGGATTGGCAGCGCGCCACCCCGGGCTCGATCCCTCCGCGTCCTCTGCGCCCTCTGCGCCTCTGCGTTGAGTCACACCAGACCCCCGCAGGCTGACGCCCTCACCCCCCTAAACCGTCCGGGAAAAGACCGCCTTCTCGCGCGACTTGGCGAGGTGGGCGTCGAGTTCCATGCAGAGGTTGCGGAGGAAGTAGCGGCCCGCGGGGGTGACCACGTAGCGATCGCCCTCGAGGGTGATGAGGCCGCCCTCGATGTGCTGCGCCAGGCCCTCGAGCGACTCGGCCAGGTGGGTGCGCGGCGTGCCGCCCGCGTCGAGCGGGAGGTCGAGCGGCAGCTCGAGGTTGCACATGAGGTGCATGATGGCCGTGCGCCGGCGCCGGTCGTCGGCGCTGAGGCGGTGGCCCCGGGTGATGGGCAGCTTGCCGTTGTCCAGCTCGCGCTGGTAATAGCCCAGCTTGGCGTCGGTGCCGGCGAAGCGGTGCGCCAGGTCGCCGATGGAGCTGGCGCCGAGGCCGATCAGGTGATCGGCGGGCCGGAGGGTGTAGCCCATGAAGTTCCGGTGCAGCCGCCGCTCGGCCGCCGCGATCGCCAGCTCATCCCCCGGCTTGGCGAAGTGGTCGAGGCCGAGCCACTGGTAGCCTCCCTCCTCGAAGGTCCGCACCGCCAGCTCGAAGAGCCGGAACTTGGTCTCGCCCATCGGCAGCTCCTCCTCGCGGATGAGCCGCTGGTTGGCGCGGAGCCCGGGCACGTGCGCGTAGCCGAAGAGCGCCATGCGGTCCGGCCCGAGGCCCAGCACCAGGTCCAGCGTGTGCCGGAACATGGCCAGGCTCTGGCGCGGGAGGCCGTAGATCAGGTCGAGGTTGAGGCTGTCGAAGCCCTCGTCCCGCACCGCCCACACCACGCGCTGGATCAGCTCCACCGGCTGCATCCGGCCGATGGCCGCCTGCACGGTGGGGTCGAGGTCCTGCACGCCGAGGCTGATGCGGGTGAAGCCGAGCGCCTTGAGGTCGCAGATCTGGTCGTCGTCCACCAGCCGCGGGTCGAGCTCAATGGAGCGCTCGGCGCCGTCGGCGAAGCGGAAGTCGCGCGCCAGCCGGTTGATGAGGCGATGGCGCTGCGCCTGGTTGAGGTAGTTCGGCGTGCCCCCGCCCAGGTGGAGCTGGACGACCGTCCGGTTCCGGCCGAGGTCCTCGAGCACGAGGTCGAGCTCACGCTCGAGGCGGTCGAGGTACGCATCGACCACCTCGGCGCGGCTCGTGACCACGGCGTTGCAGCCGCAGTAGAGGCACTTGTGGGCGCAGAACGGGAGGTGGACGTAGAGCGACAGCGTGTCCTCGGGCCGCGCCGCCACCGCGCGCAGCGCCTCCCGGTACTCCGGCTCCCCGAAGCCGCCCTCCCAGGCCGGGACGGTGGGGTAGCTGGTATAGCGGGGACCCGGCCGGTCGTGCCGGCGGATCATCTCGCCCGGGATGCCCATCATGGGTGTCATCAGACCTTTGCCACCGGGGTTGGGGCCGGTGCCTCGCAGCTCTGGCCGCCCTTGTAGGTCTTGCGCGCCGTGCGGGTGAGCGTCCCGCCGAAGTCGAGGTCGGGCGCCAGGTCGGCGTTGGACTTGAGCTCCACCAGCTGGTCATCGGTGAACACCTTCGACTCGTCGAAGCGGAGGTTCACCTTGGTGCCCATGCCCTGGCGCTCGATGCGGCCGATGTCGTAGAAGCGCTTGGTGGTCGTCATCTTCGCGAAGGCCTTGAGGCACCCCATCATGTACTTCCGCTTGAAGCTGTCCCGGATCCAGGGGTAGCTGAAGAGCGCCTTGCGGGAATAGAAGCGGCCGTAGCACTTGAGGACCTGCTTCAGCACCTCCTCGCGCTCCATCGCCTTCGGCTTCATGATGGGCGTGGTGAAGTTGTAGCGGCTGAAGTCGCGCACCTGCACCTTGTCGCCGAGGTCCTGGAAGAGGTCGGAGAAGGGCCAGGGGGTGTACATGTTCCAGTTGGCCATGTCGGGGTCCCAGTCCCGGCAGAGCTTGAACGTCTCCTCGATGGTCTCGGGGGTCTCGTTCTCCAGGCCCATGATGAACTGCGCCTCGGCCAGCATCCCGTTCTTCTTGAGGAGCTGGATGGCCTTCTTGTTCTGCTCGATCGTGGTCTCCTTGACGAAGCGATCGAGGTGGAGCTGGCTCGCGGCTTCGGTGCCGAGGGAGACGTGGAACAGCCCGGCCTTGCGGTAGAAGGGCAGCAGGTCCTCGTCGCGGAGGACGTCGGTGACGCGGGTGTTGATGCCCCACGGCACGCTGATCTTCCGGTCGATGAGCGTCTGGCACAGCTGGACGAACTTCTTCTTGTTGATCGTGGGCTCCTCGTCGGCGAGGATGTAGAAGCCCACCTTGTGCACCTCGGTCAGGTACTGGATCTCGTCGGCGAACTTGTTCGGGTCGCGGACCCGGTAGTCGCGCCAGAACTTCCACTGCGAGCAGAAGCTGCAGGTGAACGGGCAGCCGCGCGCGAAGCTCGGCACCGCCACCCGGGTGTTGAGCGGGATGTAGATGTAGGTGGGCCAGTGCAGGATGTCCCAGTCGGGCTTGAGGCTGTCGAGGTCCTTGATGGTCTCCTCGGGCGGCGTGGCCACCACCTTGCCGTCCTCGCCCATGAAGGCGAGGCCCTTGATGGTGTGGCGGTCGACGAGGTCCGTGCCGGCGTCGATGGCGGTCCAGAGGTTCCGCGCCACGATCTCGCCCTCGCCCCGGATCACGTAGTCGATCCACGGCGCCTCGTGCAGCACCTGCCGGTACATGAACGTCCCGTGGATCCCCCCGAGGATGGTCTTGCAGTTCGGGTTGATCTCCTTGGCCAGCTTGAGCGTCTTCTCGGCGCTGTAGATGATCGGGGTCTTGGCGCCGGTGGCCACCACGTCCGGCTTCAGCGCGCGGATCTTCTGCTCCAGGACCTCGTGCGGGAGGTCGTTGGCCATCGCATCGATGAAATGGATGTCCGTCTGCCCCGCCTGCTTGAGGGTCCCGGCGATGTAGGCGACCCAGGCCGGCGGCCAGTTGCCGGCGATCTCGGCGCCACCGGCGTGGTAGTTGGAGAGGACGAGCAGCGTCCGCATGGTGTATCCGTTGATTGACGGTGGGAGGCGTCAGTGACTCCTGACACACACGAGTCTACTCCCCGCCCATGAGGACTAGATGAAGTTCTCGTGAGTCCAATTGGTATTACGGAAGGGTGATTCGGAATTCGCAGGCCGCCCCGCCAACCGCCTCACACGCCACTTCGGCCACTGTGAGGCGGGGGTGGATCAGGCGACGGAGCAGGTGCTCGAAGGTGGCGCGGTAATAGGAGCAGGTGGGGCGGGAGGCCTGCCGGCCCCGGCACATCGGGCAGCCGGCAATGGCAAAAACGGGGTCGCCCGCGAGGCGAACGCTGAACCGCCCGCTGCCCGCGAAGGTCCAGGCGTGCGCCCCGATGGCGCGGGCGAGGATGCGGAGGCCGAGGCGCGCAGGGAGGTGCGGCAGGAGCAGGCGTGCCGGGGCCGGGATGCGGTGGGCCAGCAGGTACTCGGCCGTCAGCACGCCCGAGCGGTCGAGGATGGCGAGGCCTGCCTCCTCACCGAGGCCGTCGAGGACGTGACCGGCCAGGGCGTGGAAGTCCGCCTCCGGCACCATGGATTCGGGGAGCCGTTCGGTGAGGTCCCGGTGCCCCTGGGCCACCAGCCAGGCCCGCGCCTCCGCCTCCCCCAGCCGCTCCCCGAGCGCCTGCACCGTGCGGATCAGGCAATTGGGGCCGATCCGGCCGGCCATGCTCGTCACACCGGCACGTCCTGGCGCACCCGTTCCACCGCGCACTCGGCCGAGATCAGCACGATCGGGACGCCGCAGCCGGGGTGCGTGCTCTGGCCCACGAAGTAGAGGTTCTGGAGCTTGGGGTGCCGGTTGTGCGGCCGGAACCAGCCGATCTGTGTCAGGCCGTGGTCCAGCCCGAACGCCTCTCCCCGGAGGTTGCCGAAGGCCGACGTGAAGTGGTCCGGCGTGATGATCTTCTGGGTCACGATGTGCTGCCGGAGGTTGGGCATCCCGATGGCTTCCATCCGCTCCAGGGTGCGCTCGGCCACCTTGGGCCCTTCCACCTTCCAGTCGATCGGCCGGGCCGGGTCCTGGCTCGGGGCCAGCACCAGGCAGAAGAGGTTCTCGCAGCCGGGGGGCGCCTGGCCCGGGTCCGTGCGGGTGGTGGCCACCACGTAGAACGGCGGGTCGGCCGGCATCCGCTTCTCCTCGAACAGCGCCTTGCAGCTGGCCGGGAGGCTCTCCGAGATGGCCAGGGTGTGGTGCCGGAGGTTCGGATAGGTCCGGTTGACGCCGAGGTAGAGCAGCACCACCGAGCAGCTGAACTGCGGTGCCATCCGGCTCGGCATGGGGAGCGGCTCCTCGAGGAGCTTCTCGTAGGTGTAGGGCAGGTCGCTGTTGGCCACCACGACGTCGGCCGTCAGGCGCTGGCCGTCCGCGGTGATGGCGGCGGTGACCTTCCCGCCGCTCTTCTCCAGCCGGGCGATGGGCGTCTGGTACCGGATGTCCACGCCGAGCTCGGTGGCGAGGCGCGCCAGCGCCACCGACAGCTGGTGCATCCCGCCGATCGGGTAGTGAATGCCGCCGGCCGCCTCGGAGAAGCCGAGCAGGCCGTACACCCCGAGGGCACGGTAGGGCGAGAGGCCGAGGTAGAGCGCCTGGAAGGTCACGGCCTGCAGGAGCCGCTGGTCCTTGAAGTAGCGGCGGGCAAACGCCTGGAGGTCCCCGAGCGCGTGGCGTGCGCCGAAGGGGCCCATGGTGCCGATGTTCAGCATGGAAGTGAACCGGTGCATGTTGCGCCGGATGAACTTCACCCCGCCGTGATAGAGGATTCCCGAGTCGCGGAGCCAGCGCAGCAGCTGCTGGCCGGCGCCCGGCTCCACCGCCTCGAAGTTCTCCACCAGCTGGTTCAGCCGGCTCGTCATCTCGAAGGTGCTGCCGTCATCGAAGTGGAGCCGGTACGCCGGGTCCACCTGCACCAGCGTCAGGTAGTCCTCCAGCCGGCGGCCCACCGTCTTGAACAGGTCCTGCCAGATCTCCGGCATCATCACCAGCGACGGGCCGGTGTCGAAGGTGAAGCCCTCCGAGCGCCAGACCCCGGCCCGGCCGCCGGGGTGGTCGAACTTCTCGGCGAGGGTGACGCGGTAGCCGGCATGGGCCAGGCGGACAGCGGTGGCCAGGCCGCCGATGCCGGCGCCGATCACGAGCACGCTCCGCGTCCGCCCGCGGCCGCCCGGGGCGGCTGCGGGGGCGGTGTGCCCCGGGAGTGTTACGGTCATGGTAGTGCCTGTTCGCGTGATGCCAGGAGCAGATCGGGAAAACGGGAATTGAGGATGATGCGGAGCCAGACGGTGAAGCGATTGGGTGCGCGGCGCAGCTCGCCCAGCAGGGCGGGCACCGCCACGTGGCGCCACTCCGCCACCTCGTCCGGGTTGGGGGCGAGGGGGCCGTCGTAGCGGCCCACGAAGACGGTGTCGTGCTCGTGCTCCATCAGTCCGTGGCCCACCCGCGCCCGGTACGAGAAATCAAAGCGCTGCTCGAGCGGGCAGGTGAAGCCCATCTCCTCGCCGAGGCGCCGGACCGCCGCCGAGGCGGTGTCCTCCCCGGGCCGGGGGTGCCCGCAACAGGTGTTGGACCAGCGGCCCCCCGAATGGTACTTGCCGAGCGCCCGCCGCTGCAGGAGGACCCTCCCCCGGCCGTCGAAGACGAAGACCGAGAAGGCGCGGTGAAGGAGGGCTTCCTGGTGGGCCCGCAGCTTCTCCAGCCGCCCGATGGGGCGGTTGTCCGGGTCCACGAGGATCACCTGCTCTTCGGGGGGCAGGACGGCGGTGGTCATCCGGCCACGATCTCGATGTCGTCAGGGGAGAGCACCACGTCGCCATGCCCGGGGACGTCCACGGTGACCCGGTCCTGCAGCGGGTCGTCCAGTCGGCGGCGGACCCGGCTCACTTCCACGATGAGGCCGGTCCGGCCTTTGACCCGGGGGACGCCGGTGGAGAGGATCCGGGCCTGGGCGCCCGGGATGCACTGATCGATGTGAGCCATGGTGGACTCCGGCGGGGGTGGGGCGGCTTGCGCTGGTGTCAAATATACCGTACCATATCCGGTGTCAAGATTCCCTGACAGCCTCCCTCCCTCCATATATATGGCCACCATCCTGAGCTCCTCCGCCGCCACATCCGGACAGGGTTTCCCGGTTGACCGTCCCCGCCGCCGCCGCCGGACCGCGGCCCTGCGGGCGATGGTGCGCGAGACCCGGCTGGCCCCGGCGCAGCTGATCGCCCCGTTCTTCGTCTGCCACGGGAAGGACGTCCGGAACCCCGTGGGCAGCATGCCCGGGGTGGCCCAGCTCTCCGTGGACGGCCAGCTGGACCGGGAGGTCGGGGCGGCCGTGGAGCTCGGGATTCGCTCCGTCATCCTGTTCGGCCTGCCGGCCCAAAAGGATGCAGTGGGCTCCGAGAACTTCGACCCGGACGGGATCATCGCCCGGGCCATCCACCGGATCCGGACCCGGTACCCGGACGTCTGCATCATCACCGACCTCTGCTGCTGCGAGTACACCAGCCACGGCCACTGCGGCATCCTCCGCGGGGAGTACGTGGACAACGACGCCACCCTGGAGATCCTGGGCCGGGCGGCGCGGGTGCACGCCGAGGCGGGGGCGGACATCGTGGCGCCCTCCGGGATGATGGACGGGATGGTGAGCGCGATTCGGTCGGCGCTGGACGCCGGCGGGCACCTGGACACGGCCATCCTGAGCTATGCCGTGAAGTACGCCAGCGGGTACTACGGCCCCTTCCGCGACGCCGCCGGGAGCACGCCGGCCTTCGGCGACCGGCGGCAGTACCAGATGGATCCCGCCAACGCGCGCGAGGCGCTGCTCGAGGCGCAGCTCGACGAGGCGGAGGGCGCCGACATGCTGATGGTGAAGCCGGCGCTCGCTTACCTGGACATCATCAGCAAGGTGCGGGACCTCTCCCCGCTGCCGCTGGTCTGCTACAACGTGAGCGGCGAGTACGCCATGGTGAAGGCGGCGGCGCAGAACGGCTGGATCGACGAGCGTCGCGTGGTCACCGAGACGCTGCTCGGGATGCGCCGGGCCGGCGCGGACATGATCATCACCTACCACGCCACCGACATGGCGCGGTGGCTCCGCGAGGAGGGCAACGCATGACGAGCCTCCGCGCGGCGCCCGTGACCCCGGTGATCCCACGGTCCGAGGCGCTCTTCGCCGATGCCCAGGCGTTGCTGCCCGGGGGGGTCAACAGCCCGGTGCGCGCCTTCCGGGGCGTGGGGGGCACGCCCAGGTTCATTGCGCGGGGGAACGGGGCCTACATGGAAGACGTGGACGGCCACGTCTACCTGGACCTGGTGTTCTCGTGGGGCCCGCTGATCCTGGGGCATGCGGCGCCGCGGGTGGTGCAGGCCATCACCGATGCGGCGCAGCGTGGCACGAGCTATGGCGCGCCCTGCGAGCTCGAGGTGGAGCTGGCGCGCCGCGTGGTCGCCACCTTCCCGGCGCTCGAGATGGTGCGGTTCGTCAACTCGGGCACCGAGGCCACGATGAGCGCCCTCCGGCTGGCGCGCGCGGCCACGGGGCGGTCGCTCATCGTCAAGTTCGATGGCTGCTATCACGGGCACGCGGATGCGCTGCTCGCCGCCGCGGGCTCCGGGGTGGCGACGCTGGGCCTGCCGGATTCGCCCGGGGTCTCGCCGGCGGTGGTGGCGGACACGCTGGTGGTCGGCTACAACGACGTGGAGGCGGTGGAGCAGCTTTTCGCGGCGCGCGGGGACCAGATCGCCGCCGTGATCGTGGAACCGGTGGCCGGCAACATGGGCGTGGTGCCGCCGGTGCCAGGCTTCCTCGAGGCGCTCCGCGCGCTGACGACGAAGCACGGCGCGCTGCTCATCTTCGACGAGGTGATGACCGGCTGGCGGGCGCATGCGCAGGGGGCGCAGGTGCGCTACGGCATCGCGCCGGACCTCACCTGCCTCGGCAAGGTGATTGGCGGCGGGTTGCCGGCCGCGGCGTATGGCGGCCGGGCGGAGTACATGAAGCAGGTGGCGCCCGCGGGGAAGATGTACCAGGCGGGCACGCTGGCGGGCAATCCGCTGGCGATGGCGGCGGGCATCGCCACGCTGGACGAACTGGCCACGCCGGGCCTCTGGGCGCGCGCGGAGCGCTGGGCCGCGGAGGCGACGCGGGTGCTGGCGGCGAGCGCGGCGGCGCGGGGGATCCCGCTCACCATCAACCGCGTCGGCACCATGTTCACGGCGTTCTTCACGGGCGATCCCGTGACCGACTACGTCACCGCCAAGCGCGCCGATCGCGACCGCTACGCGCGGTTCTTCCACCAGATGCTGGCCGAAGGGGTGTACCTGGCGCCATCGGCCTTCGAGGCGGCGTTCACGTCGGTGCTGCACGACGAGGCGGCCCTGCTGCTGTGGCGACGCGCGGTGGACGCCTCACTGGACCGGCTGGGGGAGGGCTAGGCTCATGGCGAGCATCGCGGTCATCGGTGCCGGCGTCGCCGGGCTCACGGCGGCGGTGGAGCTCAAGCGGGCGGGCCATGCGGTCACGGTCTTCGAGGCGGACGACCGGGCCGGCGGGGTGATCCAGTCGGTGCGCCACGGCGGGTTCCTGGCGGACTTCGGCGCCAACTCGATGCTGGCGCCGCCGCCGCTGGTGCGCGGGCTCCTGAGTTCGCTGGACCTCAAGCGGCACCGGGTGGACGCCTCCACGGCGGCGAGCCGCCGCTACGTGGTGCGGGGCGGGCGGCCGCTGGCGGTGCCCACCTCCCCGCTGGCGCTGGTGACGACGCCGCTCTTCTCCGTGGGCGCCAAGCTCCGCATGCTCACGGAGGCCTTCAACCGCTCCCGCCCGGCTGGCGGCGAGGAGAGCGTGGCCTCGCTGGTGGAGCGGCGGCTCGGGGCGGAGATCGTCCAGTACGCGCTCGACCCGATCGTGGCCGGGGTGTACGCCGGCAACCCGCACCGCCTGAGCGCCATGCACGCCATGCCGCTGCTGGGCGGGCTCGAGGCGCGCTACGGGTCGTTCGTGAAGGGGGCGCTCGGCCTGATCCAGGAGCGGCGCCGGGACCGCGCGCGGGGCGTGCTGCCGCCCGAGCCCGAGGGGAAGATGTTCTCGTACCGGGACGGCATGGCCACGCTGCCGCTGGCGCTGGCCAAGGCCCTGGACCACGACATCCACTACCGCACCCGGGTCACCCGGCTGGGCCCGGTGGGCAGCGGCTGGCGGGTGGTGACGCTCGGCCCCGAGGGGCCGGCGCAGCACCTGGTGGACGCGGTGATCTGTGCGGCGCCGGCGCACGGCCTGGCGCGGATCGAGTTCGCGGGGAAGCAGGGCGAGGACTGGAGCGCCCTGCCCGGCATCGAGTACTCGCCCGTGGCCGTGGTGGTGAGCGGCTACAAGCGGGAGGAGGTGCGCCACGCCCTCGACGGCTTCGGCGTGCTGGTGCCGGAGCGGGAGGGCCGGCAGACGCTCGGGACGCTGTTCTCGTCGTCCCTGTTCGCCGAGCGGGCGCCGGCGGGGTACGTGACGCTGACGACCTTCGTGGGCGGGGCGCGGCAGCCGGACCTGGCCCTGAGCCAGGACGCCACGGTGGAAGCCGCCGTGGACCGGGACCTCGCCCATCTCCTCGGCATCACGGGCACGCCGACCTTCCGCCTGGTGCAGCGGCACACCCGCGCCATCCCGCAGTACAACGTGGGCTACGGCGCGGTGAAGGAGCGGATGGACCGGCTGGAGCGGACCAACCCGGGGCTCTTCCTCACCGGCAGCTACCGCAACGGCGTGTCGGTGGGCGACGTGATGACCTCGGGCCTCCTCGCCGCGCAGGCGGTGGGGGAAAACCTGCCGGCGGGCGATGTGGCGCCCTCGGGAGCGACTGGATGACGGGGTCTCGGGCTCTCGCCGTCCCGCCCAGCTGGGCGGTGACGGCGGAAGCGGATCGGGCGACGTGGGCGGAGGCGGTGCAACTCGGGCGGCAGGTGCTGGTCCGCAAGGCGCGCTCGTTCAGCCTGGCCACGGCCTTCCTGCCGCCGGCCACGCAGGATGCCGTGGCGGTGGTGTACGGCTTCTGCCGCCTGGCCGACGACCTGGCCGATGAGGTGCGTCCCGCCAGTGCGGCGCGCCGCCGCCTCGACCTGCTCGAGGCCGAGTTGCTCGGCTTTGCGCCGGCCCGGCCGGTGGTGGCGGGCTTCCGGATGCTGGCCGAGCGCGAGGGTGTGCCGCTCAGCGCGGCCCGGACGCTGCTCCGGGGCGTGCGGCTGGACGTGGACGACGTGGAGCTGGCGGACGACGTGGCGCTGCTCCGGTACTGCTACCGCGTGGCCGCCACCGTGGGCCTCATGATGAACCCCCTCCTCGGCGTCCGTGATCCGGCGGGGGAGGCGGCTGCGGTGAACCTGGGCCTGGCCATGCAGCTCACCAACATCGTGCGGGACGTGGCGGAGGATGCGGCCAATGGCCGGGTGTACCTCCCCGCCTCGCGGCTCGCGGCCCACGGCACCACGCCGGCCGCCGTGCGCGACGGCACCGCACCGCGCCACGCGGTCCGCGCCGTGGCCCACGAGCTCCTCGCCATGGCCGACGCCCTGTACCGGAACGCCGACCAGGGCCTGGCGTACATCCCCCTCCGCGCGCGGTTCGGGATCACGGCGGCCTCGCGGCTGTACGCCTCGATCGGGTGGCGCATGCAGCGCTGCGCCCACAACCCGCTCGACGGCCGGACGGTGGTGCCGCGCTACGAGAAGGGCTGGCGGCTGGTCCAGGCCGCGGGGCGCACGGTCCGCGCCTCCTTCGGGCCGTCCTGGCCCGGGGACCTCGGTCCCGGGCTCCAGGCCGTGCGGGACCGCGCCTGCGCCGGTGCCTGACACAGCAGCGGGGCCCGGGGACCCGGAGGCGCTCGAGGAGGCGGCCTGCCTGGTGTGCGGCAGTCGCGAGGCCCAGCCGGTGGCCACCAGCCGGGCGCAGATGTGGGGGCCGGCCGAGCGGTTCCAGTGGCAGCGCTGCCGTGCCTGCGGCCTGGTGTACCTGAGCCCGCGGGTGCCGGCGGCCCGGATCGGGCGGTACTACGAGGGCTACATCCCGCATCGCGGGCCCGGGGCGTGGGGCCGCTGGGCGGGGCTGGTGCGGACCAGCGAGGCGCGCACCGACCGGCTCCGCCTGGCGCGGATCCGGTCGCTCGGGCCGGTGGGGCCGGGGCAGGCGGTGCTCGACGTGGGCTGCGGCCGGCCGAGCTTCCTCCGGCTGGTGTGCCAGGAGACGGGCGCCCGGTGCGTGGGGACCGACTTCGACGACGGCGGCTGGCGCGGGGCGCCGGCGGAGTGGCCGGGGCTCGAGCTGCACGCCGGGGAGCTGGAGCAGCTGCCGCTTGCGGGGCCGTTCGACCGGATCACGCTCTGGCACGTGCTGGAGCACCTGTACGACCCCGTCGGCACGCTGCGGCACCTGCGGACGCTGGCGGATGCGCGCACGCGGCTCGTCATCGAGGTGCCGGACCATGCCGGCCTCTCGCGGCGGCTGCAGGGGGATCACTGGGCGGGCTATCACACGCCGCGGCACACGGCGGCGTATACGCCGGCCTCGCTGCGGCAGGCGCTGGAGCGGGCGGGCTGGCGGGTGGTGGCGCAGCAGCAGTGGGGGACCCTCGATCCGTGGGTGCTGTGGTGGCTGGGCCAGCAGGAGCGCGGGCCCCGGGACTGGAGCGGCTCGCTCGAGGGCGCCTTCCTGCCGTTCGTGGCGGGGAAGGTGGCGACGCTGCCGCTCGCGCTCCTGGCGCGGTGGGTGCCCCTCGGATTCCAGACGGCCATTGCGGCCGCCTGAGGCTTTGCCGGAGGTCGGGTCATGACGTACGTCTTTCCGTTCGCGGCCATCGTGGGCCAGGACGAGATGAAGCTGGCGCTGCTCATCGCCGCGGTGGATCCCGGCGTGGGCGGCGTCATGGTCTTTGGGGACCGGGGCACCGGCAAGTCGACGGCCGTGCGCGCCATGCCCGGCGTGCTGCCCGAGATGCCGGTGGTGAAGGGCTGCCGCTACGGCTGTGACCCCGCCGCCAACGGCGCGCGCTGCGCCGAGTGCCACGCCCGCGAGGCGGCGGGCGAGAAGCTCCGGAGCATCAAGGCGGTGGTGCCGGTGGTGGACCTGCCCCTCGGCGCCACCGAGGATCGCGTGGTCGGGGCGCTGGACCTCGAGCGCGCGCTCACCCGCGGCGAGAAGCACTTCGAGCCCGGCATCCTGGCGCGGGCGCACCGCGGCTTCCTGTACATCGATGAGGTGAACCTGCTCGAGGACCACCTCGTGGACCTGCTTCTCGACGTGGCCGCGAGCGGCGTCAACCTGGTGGAGCGCGAGGGCCTCTCGCTCCGCCACCCCGCGCGCTTCGTGCTGGTGGGGAGCGGTAACCCCGAGGAGGGCGACCTTCGCCCGCAGCTCCTCGACCGCTTCGGCCTGGCGGTGGAGGTGAAGACGCCCACGGAACCGAAGGAACGGATCGAGGTGCTCCGGCGCCGCGACGCCTTCGACCGCGATCCCGCCGGCTTCACGGCGCAGTGGGAGGCGGAGAACCGCAAGGTGGGGCACCGCATCACCCGGGCGCGGAAGGCGCTGCCGTCGGTGGAGCTCACCGAGGACGCGCTGACCCTCATGACCAAGCTGTGCCTGGCACTCGGCACCGACGGCCTGCGGGGTGAACTGCCGCTGGCGCGGGCGGCCCGCGCGGCCGCCGCGCTGGACGGTGCCCGGAAGGTCACGGTGGCGCACCTCCGGCGCGTGGCCCCGCTGGCGCTCCGCCACCGCCTGCGCCGCAACCCGCTCGACGACACCTCCGCCACCACCCGGGTGACCCGCGCGGTGGACGAGGTCCTGCCCCCGGCATGATCGTCCCCGCCCTCACGCTCCTTGCCGTGGATCCCCACGGCCTGGGCGGCGCCGTGCTGCACGGCGCCGCCGGCCCCGAGCGTGAGCGGCTGCTGGCCGAGTTCGACCGGCTGCTCCCCGACCCATGGCCGCGCCGGCGCATTCCCCCCGGCATCACCCACGACCGCCTCTTCGGCGGGCTGGATCTCGCGGCCACGCAGGCCGAAGGGCGGCCCGTCCACGCCCCGGGGCTCCTCACCACCCTGCAGGGGGGCGTGGCCGTGGTCCCGATGGCGGAGCGGGTCCAGCCCACGCTCGCCACGGGCCTGCTGCAGCTGCTCGACGGCGAGGCCGGGGTGGCGGCCGCCTGCACCCTGGTGCTGGATGAGAGCCTGCCTGACGAAGCGGGCACGCCCGCGGCGCTCGTCGACCGGCTGGCGTTCCGGATCGCCCTCGATCCCCTGGCGCTCCGGGGCCCGCTCTGGGACCCGGGCGCGCCCGGGGCGGTGGCGGCGGCCCGGGCCCGGCTCCCGCACGTGACGGCCACCGAGCAGGACCTCGCGGCGATCGCCACGGCGGCGCTGGCCTTTGGCGTCGGCTCGCCGCGGGCGGACCGGTTTGCGCTCCGCGCCGCGCGGGCGGCGGCGGCGCTCGCGGGTCGCGACGCGATCCGCGAGGAGGACCTGGTGCTGGCGGGCGAGCTGGTGCTCGTCCCCCGCGCCACCCGCATCCCCGCCCCGCCGGACGCGTCGCCGCCCCCGCCACCCCCGCCCCCCGACCAGCCCGAGAGCCAGGACGAATCGGCCGAGCCGCCGAGCGAGGGGGCGCCGCTCGCCGACCGGGTGCTCGAGGCCGTCACGGCCAGGCTGCCGGCGGCGCTGCTGGCGTCGCTCGGCGCCGCGCGGAAGGGGGCGGCTCGGGCAAGGGGGGCCGGATGATCCGGACGCCCACCCATGGCCGCCGCATCGGCACCCGCCCCGGCGACCCGCGCCGCGCCCGCATCGACATCGTCGAGACGCTCCGCGCGGCCGCGCCGTGGCAGCGGCTCCGGGCCCGGAGGGACGGGCGGCTGGCCATCCGCCGGGACGACTTCCGCATCCAGCGCCTGGAGCACCAGGGCGGCACCACCGTGATCTTCGCCGTGGATGCCTCGGGGAGCGCCGCGCTGCATCGCCTGGCGGAGGCGAAGGGCGCGGTGGAGTTGCTGCTGGCGGAGAGCTACGTGCGCCGGGACCGGGTGGCCCTGATCAGCTTCCGTGGGGCCACGGCCGAGCTGATGCTGCCGCCCACCCGCTCGCTGGCGCGGGCGCGGCGTGCGCTCGCGGGGCTCCCGGGGGGCGGGGGGACGCCGCTCGCCAAGGCGATCGTGGCCTCCAGCCAGGCGGCCGACCAGGTGATGCGCGAGCGGGACGGCGGCTCGGCGCTCGTGGTGTTCCTGACCGATGCCCGCGCCAACGTGGCGCTCGACGGCACCGGCGGACGCCCCCAGGCCGAGGCCGATGCGCAGGCGGCGGCGCGCGCCTTCCGGCTGACCGGCGTGCCCGCGGTGCTCATCGACACCTCTCCCCGGCCGTCGGCCTATGCGGCCACGCTCGCGGGGGAGATGGGCGCCCGCTACCTGCCGCTCCCGGTGGCGGACGCGCGCGGGGTCTCCCGCCTGGTGCAGGCGGCGCGCTCCGGCATGGTGGAGGCCGGCCGATGAAACAGCTCCCGCTCGAGCGTGAAGGCTACCGGGGCGTCGTCGAGGCCGTGGTGCTGGTGTTCCTCTTCTGGTGGCTGGCCACCGGGCTGCTGCTCGGCCTGCCACGGGATCCGCTGGGCCGGGAGGCCGCCGCGGTGGTGGCGTCGCTGCTCGGCGGGGCGGGGCTCGGCCTGACGATGATCGTGCGGCAGGATGACTCGCCCCGCGGCGCGGCCATCGGGTTCCTGGCCGGCGGGACGCTGTGGGGGTGGGTGCAGGCGGCGCTCTACGGCGGCTGGCTGGTGGGGCCCGGAATCGTCCGCCCGCCGGTGCCGACGGGGGATCGCCTGGCCGACGCGCTGGCGGTGCTCCACGCCACGAGCTGGAACGAGGTGGCGTCCATCGGCGTGCTCGTCCTGGCGGCCGGGCTCGGCACCAAGGCCACGAACCGGATGCCGTTCTGGACGGTGTTGCTGTTCTGGACCGCCCACCAGGCGGCGCGGCTCAACATCTTCCTCGGCGTGAGCAACCTGGACGCGAGCCTGCTGCCGGAGCACCTCGCCTTCCTGGCGGCGTTCGTGGGGCCGCGCAGCAACACGCCGCTGCTCTGGCTCACGGTGCTGCTCTGGTCCGGCATTACCGTCTGGCTGGTACGGCGGGCACGCACCTCGGGCAGCGGATTCCAGCGCCAGGGCGCGCTGCTGCTGGCCACCCTGGCCGGTCTCGCGGCCCTCGAGCACGCCCTGCTCGGCATGCCCGCGGCGCTGCCACTCTGGGGCCCCTTCCTGGGGCAGCTCCCCAGCTGAAATCCGAGGGTGGGGGGCGAGGCGACCGGTCTTGTCGCCCTTGATTGTCCACTTCTCTTGACAAATAAAAGCGTCAGCACCAGTTTACAGGCCGTAAGCTCCTCCACCCCCAATTCGGCCAATGCAGGTCCTGGTGCCGAGGTCTCGGGTGCACACCACCGCCGTCGTGTTCGAAGAGCCCCACCGGCTCGCGCTACGCCCCTTGGCTGTCGCTGAGCCTGGTCCCGCCGATGTGGTCGTCGGCGTGGAGTGGACCGGGATCAGCACCGGGACGGAACGCCTGCTCCTCACCGGCCAGATGCCGCCCTTTCCGGGGCTGGGGTATCCGCTGGTCCCGGGCTACGAGGCGGTCGGGCGGATCCGGGAGGCGGGGCCGGCGTCGGGGCGGGTGGTGGGCCAGCGGGTGTTCGTGCCGGGGGCGCGGTGTTTCCCCGAGGTGCGATGCCTCTTCGGCGGTGCGGCGGCCGCGCTGGTGGTGCCCGGGGCGCGGGCGATGCCGATCGCCGACGGGATCGGGGCCGAGGGTGCGCTGCTGGCGCTGGCTGCCACGGCCCACCACGCGCTGGCCCTCCCGAATGCCCGGCCGCCCGAGCTGATCGTGGGGCACGGCGCCCTGGGTCGGCTGCTGGCGCGGATGGCGGTGGCGCTCCACCCGGGGCATCCCGCGCCGGTGGTCTGGGAGAAGGCCGAGGTCCGGTCGGGCGGGGCGATGGGGTACCAGGTGCTCACGCCTGAGGAGGACCCGCGGAAGGACTACCAGGCCATCATCGACGTCTCGGGCGACAGCCGCCTGCTCGACGCGCTGATCGGCCGGCTGGGTCCACGGGGCGAGGTGGTGCTGGCGGGGTTCTACGAGCGGATCGGGTTCGACTTCGTGCCCGCGTTCCTGCGGGAGGCGACGATCCGGGTCTCGGCGGAGTGGCAGCCGGCGGACCTCGCGGCGGTGGTGGAGCAGGTGAACGGGGGGCGGGTCCGGCTGGACGGCATCGTCAGCCACCACGTCCCGGCAGCGGCGGCAAGCGACGCGTACCAGGTGGCCTTCAGCGACCCGGGCTGCGTCAAGATGATCCTCGACTGGCAGGAGGCCGCGTGATTGCACCCACTGGCGGGACCACGTCCGAACCCATCCAGCTGCTGCACAGCAAGCTGCGCGAGGAAGCACAGGCGGAGCCGGACGCGCCCGTCAGCACCGGGACGGCCAAGCAGACCCAGATCATCGCCATCTACGGGAAGGGCGGGATCGGGAAGAGCTTCACGCTCGCCAACCTGTCCTACATGATGGCGCAGCAGGGGCGGAAGGTGCTCCTGATCGGGTGCGACCCCAAGAGCGACACCACCAGCCTGCTGTTCGGCGGCAAGGCCTGCCCGACGATCATCGAGGTCTCCTCGAAGAAGAAGCTGGCGGGGGAGCAGGTGGAGATCGGGGACGTCTGCTTCAAGCGCGATGGCGTCTTCGCCATGGAGCTGGGCGGGCCCGAGGTGGGCCGGGGCTGCGGCGGGCGCGGGATCATCCACGGGTTCGAGACGCTGGAGAAGCTCGGGTTCCACGAGTGGGGCTTCGACTTCGTGCTGCTCGACTTCCTGGGCGACGTGGTGTGCGGCGGCTTCGGGCTCCCGATCGCGCGCGACATGTGCCAGAAGGTCATCGTGGTCGGCTCCAACGACCTGCAGTCGCTCTACGTGGCCAACAACGTGTGCAACGCGGTCGAGTACTTCCGGAAGCTCGGCGGCAACGTGGGCGTGGCGGGCATGGTGATCAACAAGGACGACGGCACGGGCGAGGCGCAGGCCTTCGCCACGACGGCCGGGATCCCGGTGCTCGCCGCCATCCCCGCGCACGAGGACATCCGCCGCAAGAGCGCCTCCTACGAGATCATCGGCCGCCCGGGTGGCGAGTGGGCGCCGCTGTTCGAGCTGCTGGCCACCAACGTGGCTGAGGCGCCGCCGGTGCGGCCGCGGCCGCTGTCGCAGGACGCGCTCCTCGGCCTCTTCAGCGGGGACACGGTGGGGCGCGACGTGGTGCTGACCCCCGCGACGCAGGAAGACATGTGCGGCGCCGCGGCCAAGCGGAAGGAAACGCTCGAGGTCGTCTACGACACGGTCTGATCCATGACCACCCGCGAAGTGCTCTACGCCGGCGAGCCGGCGACCCCGGACCCGACGCTCCCCCTGGAGCCGACGGCCCCGGGCGGCGCGCTGCCGGTGCTCCAGGACGGGCTGGGCTGCCATGCGGGGGCCGACACCCTGCGGGCCGCGGCCGAGGCGGCGGGGAAGAGCGCGGTGCTGGAGCAGTACGCGAAGGACTACCCGAAGGGCCCGCACGACCAGCCGCAGTCCATGTGCCCGGCCTTCGGCTCGCTCCGGGTGGGGCTCCGGATGCGGCGCACGGCCACGGTGCTCTCGGGCTCGGCGTGCTGTGTCTACGGGCTGTCGTTCACCAGCCATTTCTACGGCGCCCGCCGCACGGTGGGCTACGTGCCGTTCAACTCGGAGACGCTGGTCACGGGCAAGCTCTTCGAGGACATCCGCGAGTCGGTGTACCAGCTGGCGGACCCGGCCAAGTACGACGCGGTGGTGATCATCAACCTCTGCGTGCCGACGGCCTCGGGCGTGCCGCTGCAGCTGCTGCCCAAGCAGATCAACGGGGTCCGCATCATCGGCATCGACGTGCCGGGGTTCGGCGTGCCGACCCACGCGGAGGCCAAGGACGTGCTGGCGGGCGCCATGCTGCGCTACGCCCGGCTGGAGGCGGAGCAGGGCCCGGTGCAGGCGCCGCGCGGTGGCGTGAGCGCCACCCCGACCGTCACGCTGCTCGGCGAGATGTTCCCGGCCGACCCGGTGGGCATCGGCATGCTGCTCGAGCCGCTCGGCCTGGCGGCGGGGCCCTCGGTGCCGACGCGGGAGTGGCGTGACCTCTACGCCGCGCTCGACTGCGCGGTGGTGGGCGCCATCCATCCGTTCTACACGGCGTCGATCCGGGAATTCGAGGCGGCGGGCCGCACGGTGGTCGGCTCCGGCCCGGTGGGGGTCGAGGGGACGGCCGCCTGGCTCCAGGCCATCGGCGACGCCTGCGGCACGAGCCAGAAGGCCATCGACAGCGCCAAGCAGAAGTTCCTGCCCGCCATCCAGGGCGCGCTGGCGCGCTTCCCGGTGAAGGGGCGGATCACCCTGTCGGGCTACGAAGGCTCCGAGCTCCTGGTGGCGCGCCTGCTGGTGGAGAGCGGCGCCGAGGTGCCCTACGTGGGGAGCGCCTGCCCGCGGACGCCGTGGAGCGACGCGGACCGCGCCTGGCTCGAGGCGCACGGCACGCACGTGCAGTTCCGCGCCTCGCTCGAGAACGACCTCGCGGCCATGGAGGCCTTCCAGCCCGACCTGGCCGTGGGCACGACGCCCGTGGTGCAGGCGGCCAAGGAGAAGGCCATCCCGGCGCTCTACTTCACCAACCTGATCTCCGCCCGGCCGCTCTTCGGCCCGGCCGGGGCCGGCTCGCTGGCGCAGGTGGTGAACGGGGCGCTCCGGAACAAGGACCGCTTCACCCGCTTCAAGCGCTTCTTCGCCGGCGTGGGCGAGGGGCATGCGGCGGGGGTGTGGGAGGACGTGCCGGAGGACCGGCCGGAGTTCCGCGAGCACTATCGCCGCCACCTGGCCAAGCAGGCGGCCAAGAAGAAGGCGGAGGACATGGTCTGATGCTCGTCCTCGACCACGATCGCGCCGGCGGCTACTGGGGCGCCGTGTACGTCTTCACCGCGGTGAAGGGACTGCAGGTGGTCATCGACGGCCCGGTGGGCTGCGAGAACCTGCCGGTCACCTCGGTGCTGCACTACACGGACGCGCTCCCGCCGCACGAGCTGCCCATCGTGGTCACCGGTCTCGGCGAGGAGGAACTCGGCCAGACGGGCACCGAGGGGAGCATGAAGCGGGCGCACAAGGTGCTCGACCCGGAACTCCCGTCGGTGGTGGTGACGGGGAGCATCGCCGAGATGATCGGCGGCGGCGTGACGCCCGAGGGGACCAACCTGCAGCGCTTCCTGCCCCGGACCATCGACGAGGACCAGTGGCAGGCCGGCAACCGCGCCATGTACTGGCTGTGGACCGAGTACGGGCTCAAGCGCGGCGTGGCGCGGGACCGCACGCCCCGGCAGCCGGGGGAGAAGCCGAAGGTCAACATCATCGGCCCCTGCTACGGCACGTTCAACATGCCGTCCGACCTGGCGGAGATCCGCCGGCTGGTGGAGGGGATCGGCGCCGAGGTCAACCTGGTGTTCCCCCTCGGGACCCACCTGGCGGACGTGCCGAAGCTGGTGGACGGCGACGTGAACATCGTGATGTACCGCGAGTTCGGGCGGATGCTGTGTGAGGCGCTCGGCCGGCCGTACCTGCAGGCGCCGATCGGCCTCGAGAGCACCACGATGTTCCTGCGGAAGCTGGGCGAGCTGCTGGAGCTCGATCCCGAGCCGTTCATCGAGAAGGAAAAGCACACCACGATCAAGCCGGTGTGGGACCTGTGGCGGAGCGTGACGCAGGACTTCTTCGCGACGGCGAGCTTCGCGGTCGTGGCGACGGAGACCTACACCCGCGGCATCCGGCACTTCCTCGAGGACGAGATGGGCCTCCCGTGCACCCTGGCGGTGGCGCGGAAGCCCGGGGCCAAGACGGACAACCCGGCGGTGCTGGAGCAGCTCAAGGCGCAGCCGCCGCTGGTGCTGTTCGGCAGCTACAACGAGCGGATGTACCTGGCGGAGCTGGGCCTCAAGACGAGCTACATCCCGGCCTCGTTCCCGGGCGCCATCATCCGCCGCCACACCGGCACCCCGTTCATGGGCTACGCCGGGGCGACGTACCTGGTGCAGGAAGTCTGCAACGCGCTCTTCGACGCCCTGTTCCACATCCTGCCGCTGGCGCGGGACATGGACCAGGTGGACGCGACGCCGGCGCGGACGCACGAGGCGCTGCCGTGGGATGACGAGGCCAGGCGGCGGCTCGACGAGCTGGTGGAGCAGCAGCCGGTGCTGGTGCGGATCTCGGCGGCCAAGCGGCTCCGGGACCGGGCGGAGCGGGATGCCCGGCGGCGCGGGGACCCCCGCGTCACCGTGGAGCACCTCGAGGCGAGCCTGGCCGGGGTGAGCTAGAGCCCGGCGCGATCGGCCGCGGCGAGGATCTCGCGGGCGGCGAGCTGGGGCAGGTCCTCGTGGAACAGGTGGCCGCCCGCGACTTCGGTGAAGGTGAGCCGGGGGATCATGGCGGCGAGGCGCCGGAGGGCGCCGAGGGGGATCCAGCGGTCGGCGGTGCCGGCGGCGATGGTGACGGGGCAGGGGACCCGGTAGAGGTCCCGGGTGAGCTCGGTGAGGGACCAGCCCGACATCATGGCAAACGCATCGGCGACGTGCTGCGGGGAGCGGAAGAAGCGCTGGTAGAGCACCAGGTGGTCGGGCGGGATGGCCGACCCGGTGGAGTCGAGGAGGGACGCGATGATGCCGTCGTTCCTCGCCAGCGCGGCGGCGGAGGAGGCCACCACCCGGGTGGTGGCGAGCCGGTGGACGAGCGGCGCGAACAGCAGCCGATAGACCGCCGGGGGCGGGACCAGGGCCGGGGCGAGGCCCACGAGTCCCGCGGGGCGGATGGCCCGGTCGATCGCCAGGCGGAGCAGGACGGCGGCGCCGGCGGAGTGGCCCACGGCAAAGGCGGGGGCGAGGCCCTCGTGGCGGAGCAGCTCGGCGAGCGCCGCCGCCATGCCGGGGAGCGAGAGGTGGGCGGGTGTCGCACCGGAGGTGAAGCCGTGGCCCGGCAGGTCGGGGGCCAGGACGGTGAAGCGACCGGTGAGGAACGGGAGGAGCGGCCCGAAGGTGAAGGTGGCCGATCCGGTTCCGTGGACCAGCAGCAGGAGCGGGCCCCTGCCGGCCTGCTGCAGGTGCCACTCGAGCCCGCCCGCCTGGACAAAGCGGCTCGACTGGGCGTGGGGCCAGCGCGGGGCGAGGTCGGCCCAGCGTGGTGTGCCGGAGGGCTCAGTGGGCATGTGGATAGTAGGTAGAAACTGGTCGCGCCTGGGGACCCGGGCATGACCCCCCCGCCGCGGGGGACTTCGCGGTGAACTTCATCACTCCATGGAGGGCTGTATGGCGGAAAACAATGGCACCATGACGGATGAGGAAGCAAGGGCGTTCCACGGCTACTTCCTGCTTGGTTTCATCGGGTTCACCGGTGTGGCCATCGTGGCGCACTTCCTCGCGTGGCAGTGGAGGCCGTGGCTCTGAGCCACCGCTTTCCCTAACCCTCAACCCGAGGAAGACCGATGTACAAGATCTGGAAGGGTGCCGATCCTCAGCTGGTTCTGCACGGGCTGTTCTTTGCCCTGGGCGTCCTGTCGATCCTGCTGCACATGTTCGCGTTCAGCGCGGTCGGCTACCCGGCGTCCACCAAGGCGAAGTACAACGCCGCGGCAACCGCTACGCCGTAAGGCGTCTGGCAGAGGTCACTGGGTCCGGGTCTGATGGGTCCCTCTGGACCCGGCCCAGCCCCTCGTGCTGAACCCTTTTCCTACGTGAGGACCGAGTATGTACCGCATTTGGCTTCTGGTGGACCCCCGGCGGGCGCTTCCGGCGCTCTACGCCTTCCTGGGTCTGCTGGCCGTCGTGATTCACTTGATCCTGCTGAGCAGCAACCGCTACAGCTGGATCGAGAACGGCACGCTGTCAGCCGACAAGGCTCCCGTTGGGGCGTCGCGTCCGGCCGCGGCCGCGGAGATGGCCCCGCTTCCGCCTAACCGGTAACGCAACATGGGACAGGTGGCGGCGGCGCGGGTCCCCGCGTCCGCTGCCTCCGCCCAGCCGGGCCGAGCCTTCGGCCCGTAACCCGCAGTCTGCACTGACGCCGTTCCCAGGGAGACTCTGACCGATGGCGATGCTTTCCTTCGAACGCAATTACAGGGTACGCGGCGGCACGCTCGTCGGTGGTGACCTGTTCGACTTCTGGGTCGGCCCGTTCTACGTCGGTTTCTTCGGACTCACCACCGTGTTCTTCACGGTCCTCGGTGTGTTCCTCATCCTCTGGGGCGCGGCGATCGGCCCCACGTGGAACCTGTGGCGCATCAACATCGCGCCGCCGGACCTGAGCGTAGGCCTGGGCCTCGCCCCGCTCGCCGCGGGGGGCCTGTGGCAGCTCATCACCATCTGTGCCGTCGGGGCCTTCGTTTCCTGGGCGCTCCGGCAGGCGGAGATCGCGCGCAAGCTGGGCATGGGGCTCCACGTGTCCTGGGCCTTCTCGGCGGCGGTCTTCGCGTACGTGACGCTGGTGGTCTTCCGGCCGGTGCTGCTGGGGGCGTGGGGGCACGGCTTCCCCTACGGCATCTTCAGCCACCTCGACTGGGTGTCGAACACCGGCTACCAGTACCTGCACTTCCACTACAATCCCGCGCACATGATCGCGGTGACGTTCTTCTTCACCAACTGCCTCGCGCTGGCGATGCACGGGTCCCTCATCCTCTCGGTGACCAATCCCAAGAAGGGTGAGCACGTGAAGATGAGCGAGCACGAGAACGTGTTCTTCCGCGACCTGGTCGGCTACTCGATCGGCGCGCTCGGCATCCACCGGCTCGGGGTCTTCCTCGCGATGAGCGCGGCGATCTGGAGCGCCATCTGCATCGTCATCTCGGGGCCGCTGTGGACGCGCGGCTGGCCCGAGTGGTGGAGCTGGTGGCTCAACCTGCCGATCTGGCGATAAGGCGCGACGTCCATGCTCGAATACCAGAACATCTTCACCCGCGTCCAGGTCCGGACCATCCCTGATCCCGGGCTGGCCATCCCCAACGCCGAGGAGCGCATCGGCAAGGGCGGCTTCAGCTACTGGCTCGGCAAGTTCGGTGACGCGCAGATCGGCCCGATCTACCTGGGCTGGACCGGCCTCGTCTCCCTGCTGCTCGGGTTCATGGCCATCGAGATCATCGGCCTGAACTTCCTGGCGCAGGTGCACTGGAGCCCGATCCAGTTCTTCCGGATGCTGCCGTGGCTCACCCTCGAGCCGCCGCCGCCCGCCTACGGGCTCCGGATGCCCCCGCTCAACCAGGGCGGCTGGTACCTGATCGCCGGCGGCCTGCTGACGGCCTCGATCATCCTCTGGTGGGTGCGCACCTACCGGCGGGCGCGGGCGCTCGGCATGGGGACCCACCTCGCGTGGGCCTTCGCCAGCGCCATCTTCCTGTACCTCACCTTCTTCTTCCAGCCGCTCCTCGTGGGCAGCTGGAGCGAGATGGTGCCGTTCGGGCTGTTCGCGCACCTCGACTGGACCAGCGCCTTCTCCATCCGGTACGGGAACCTGTACTACAACCCGTTCCACGCGCTGTCGATCGCCTTCCTCTACGGCTCCGCGGTGCTCTTCGCGATGCACGGCGCCACCATCCTGGCCCTCACCCGGGTGGGTGGCGAGCGCGAGATCGAGCAGATCACCGACCGCGGCACCGCCGCGGAGCGCGCCGCGCTCTTCTGGCGGTGGTGCATGGGCTGGAACGCCACCATGGAGTCGATCCACCGCTGGGCCTGGTGGTTCGCCTGCCTGACGGCGTTCACCGGCGGCATCGGGATCCTGCTCACCGGCACCGTGGTGGACAACTGGTACCTGTGGGGCGTGAAGCACGGCCTGGTGGCCGACTACCCGGTCCAGAACCCCGACGCCAAGGGCCAGCTCGAGGCGCTCCGCGGCCAGTACGCGGGCACCCAGCCGGACAGCTTCCCGTCGTTCGTGATCCCGGCGCCCAAGGTGGTCACGGCGGCCGAGATCGCCACCGACCTCGCGGCGAGCGGCAAGGTCTCGACCAGCGCGATCCTGTTCCCGAGCGGCAGCAGCACCATCCTGCCCGCCTCCAAGGCGCAGCTCGACGAGATCGCCGCCGCGCTCGCGGCCGACCGGGCGCTCGTGCTCAACATCGTGGGCCACACCGACAACATGGGGAACCCCGCGGCCAACCAGGTGCTCTCCGAGCAGCGGGCGGCGGCGGTGCGGGACTACCTCGTGCAGGCCGGGGTCCAGGCCGCGCGGCTCACCGCCGCGGGCGCCGGGGACACCCAGCCGATCGCCGGCAACGACAGCCCCCAGGGACGCGCGCAGAACCGGCGCGTGGAGCTGGTGAAGCCATGACACACGCCACTACGCGGGGACTCCGCATGAACCGGATGCGTGGAATCGGGGCGCTCGCCCTCGTCGGGAGCGTGCTCCTGCTCGGCGGCTGCGAGATCGGGCAGAAGGAGGCCCAGCAGACCGGCTTCCGCGGCACGGGGATGGTGAACTTCCAGGACAAGTCCGTCCTCGACGCGCGGTTCGACTCGGTGGCGGCGCTGATCCCGGCCGCCCTCCCGGCGTCGCCCGCCCCGACGCCCGGGCCGCTGCCCTGGAAGAACGTACAGGTGCTCACCGACGTCAGCGTGCCGGAACTCACCCGCACGATGATCGCCATGAGCACCTGGGTGGCGGGCACGGGCAACTGCGCCTACTGCCACAACCTGGGCGACCTCTCGGCCGACACCAGCGCCCAGGGCGACACGCTCTGGACGAAGGTGGTGGCGCGGCGGATGCTGCAGATGGTGCGCGACATCAACGCCAACTACGAGGGGCACGTCGCCAACACCGGCGTCACCTGCTACACCTGCCACCTCGGCAAGCCGATTCCCAACGGGATCTGGACCTACACCAACGTGAACCAGCTCGAGCGCTACTACCTCGACCGGAACGCGGTGCGGGTGCAGAGCCATGCCATCCCGGCCAGCAACGACAACCGCTCCAGCGCCAAGCAGACCGAGTGGACGTACGCGCTGATGATCCAGATGTCCAATGCGCTGGGCGTGAGCTGCAACCACTGCCACAACAGCCGGGCCTTCTGGAGCTGGGAGGAGGCGCCCCCGCAGCGTGCCAAGGCGCTGCTCGGGGCGCAGATGATCCGCCACGTCAACACCGAGTACATGGGCCCGCTCGCCCCGATGTTCCCGGCCGTCCGCAAGGGCGCCATGGGCGACGCGCCGAAGGCGCAGTGCCGGACCTGCCACAACGGGACCTACAAGCCGCTCTACGGCTACCCGATGGCGAAGGACTACCCGGCGCTCTGGGGCCGGCCCGCCTGGAACGGCCAGCCGTTCCCGGCGATCCCGGTGGACACCGTCGTGGCGATGCGGTAGGCGCCCTCCGCCGCATCGTTCGCAGCGCGCCCCGCAGCCCTCTGGGTTGCGGGGCGTGCTGCATTCGGGGCCCCCGGGCGGCGCGCGGGCCCCAGGGCGGGACGGGGGGGCGGGGAGGGGGGGGCGCGGGGAGGGGGGGGGGGTCGGGAGCCGAGCGGGCCCTGGTTGCCCACCCGGTGCACGAGCCGGGGCTGGCGCTCCTCCGCTCCGGCCGCCGCGCGATCTGCGCGCGCGGGGGCAGGCAGGCCCCCTGAACACCGAGGCCCCGCGCTCCTCACGGGAGCACGGGGCCTCGGGGCGCCTTGGGGGCGGCGTTAAGGGGTGGTGCCGTTGAAGAGCACCTCGAACGACGCGACCTGAGTGGGCCCGAAGCTGTTCACGGCGATGTGCATGCCGGTGATCGGGTCGTCCAGGCTGACGCGGCCGTCCTGCCAGCGGGTGAGGTGATAGAGCGCCTCCTGGTCGGCCTGGGCCAGGTCCCGCTTGTAGCGGAGGCCGTTCAGGGCGCCGAGCAGGAAGCCGTGGTCGTTCTGGGTGAGGCGGGCATACGGGAGGGCGGCGGCGCTGTCCCACACGCTGAGGGAGCCGTCGGCCTCCTTGTGCAGGCGGATGGAGCGGGCCTCGAGGGCCGGGACGACCGGCTCCCGGGTGGCGCCGACCCCGGTGGTGCGGGCCAGCAGCGCGAAGCCCACGGTGAGGAGCACGAGCAGGGCGGCGGCCTTGAGGGGCGCGCCGGGGACCCGGACTTCGTTCATCCCCTCGCGGGCGCCGGGCTCGGCCTCGAGCACGAAACGACTCATGACAGCGCCTTCTCCGCCGGCCGGAGCGGCGGGGCCAGGAAGGGTTCGCGGGCGCCCGGCGTCTCGGCCGGGGCCTCGGGGCCCTCGGTGACGGGCCCGCTGGCCTCGGCGGCCTCGCGCAGGAGGCGGGCCACCTCGGCGGGATTGACGAGGCCGCGCAGCATGGGCTCCGGCCAGCGGAGGCGCCACGGCCGCGCGTGCGGCCACAGGTGCAGGTAGCTCATCCGGTCGGGCGGGCGGATCGCCAGGGCGATGTCTCCCGTCCCGTCCGCAAAGGTCCGGTGCCAGGCGGAATCCACCAGGCGCAGCGGCAGGTTGATCGTCGTCGGCACCACGAGCCCGACGCGGAGCACCAGCCGCCGCTCGGTCAGGGCGTACACGGTCGTGCGCTCGAGCAGCAGCGCGTAGCCGTGCACCACCCCGAACACGAGGCCGGCGAGCACGAGCTGCGTGACGAGGGCGCCGACCAGCGTGGCCAGCGGCACCCCGTCCCGCACCGCCCCGAGGAGCCCCAGGGCGATGATCACTGCGAAGTAGCCGCCCAGGATCCGGGTGTGGAACAGGTGCCGGGCGAGCGCCTTGCGGGCGGGGCCCCCCTGCCAGAGCAGCCGCTCCCCCGGGGGGAGCGGCTGGGCCACGCCGGGAATCCAGGTGCGGGGTTCACTCATACGAGCGGCTGCGCCCGTGCCGGGGTCGCGTAGAGGTGCCCGCCCGAGAAGTACGCCATGATCTTGTCTTCCTCGAGCAGGGTGACCTGCATCGGGCTCTTGGTGCGCGGCACGTCCGCGAACTGCGCGGCCGTGATGGCCTTCACCAGCACCTTGTCCGTCTTCACCAGCCCGAACATCGGCCACTGGATGAGGGCCACCGGCACCAGCACGACGCCGCTGCCGTTGGCGAGCTCGACCTCGTAGTAGCGGATCTGCGGCTCCGCCTTGTCCACCCACAAGTCCTTGACCACGCCGGCCACGGCGCCGTCACAGGCCTCGACCTTGAGGCCGCGCGGGTCGGGATCCTGCGGGGCGATGAAGAACGTGGGCGCGAAGCGCATGGGGACGATCTTCGCCTCCCCGTGGGCCGTGATGTCCGGCACGTCCTGCCGCTCCGTGTAGGTGGCGGGACCGACGGCATCGACGAGCGGGTTCCCGGTCGGGACCAGGGGGGAGCCTTCGCCGCGATCGAGCGGCACGAGCTTGGGGGTGCTCACCGGTGAATCTCCTGGCCGTCATGGCCGATGAAGGTCTTCTTGGGCGGGAGCGCCGGCCACCCCTCGGTGGTCCCGCGCTCGCTCTCGAGCGGGTAGCCTTCGCGCTTGTCTTCCCGACGGAGCCACCAGACCAGCCCGAAGAAGAAGATCCAGAAGGCGTACAGGGTGATTGCCGCACCATCGAGGTGTTCCATGGGACAACCTCCTCCAGGGGAAACGGGACCGACTGCCTTAGGCCGGGAGATCCGCCAGGCCGAACCGCGCGTCCCCATCCCGCCCGCCGTGGTGCCGGCTGGGGGCCACCAGCGGCCCGAGCGCGATGAGCGTGGCGAACAGCGCCGCGATCTCCAGGTGATAGACCACACTGTACGGCACCGAGGGGTCGCTGAGCGCGGGCCCCAGGGCCCCGCTCCGCACCTGCCCGGCCACTGCATCCTTGATGACCCCGGACAGCGCCAGGGCCAAGCCTTCCGACGTGGCGAACACCGCGCCCCACGCGCCCAGCGCGATGCCGTGCTGCTCCTCCCGCAGCGCCATGGCCGCCGACAGCGTCCCGACGCCGAACATCCCCTCGCCCATGCCGATGAAGAACACGCCGGCCCGGAAGAGCCCGGCCGAGTAGAGCGGCGAGGCGAAGACCACGGCCGCGAAGCCGACCACCCCGATCAGCGCCCCGTAGGCCGCCAGCCGGATGGCGTTGGTGCCCCGCTCGAGGCGCATGGCCGCCACGACGAACGCGACGATCGCGCCGAGGGCCATCAGGCCCGTCAGGCTCGTGGTCTGGCCCACCGAGAGGTGCAGGATCTCGCCCCCGTAGGGCTCGAGCAGCACGTCCTGCAGGTTGAAGGCGAAGAACCCGAAGCCCACCGCCACCAGGAGCCGCACCGCCTTGCCGCCGGCGGTGAAGACCCGCCAGGCCTCCCGGAAGAGCGGCCGCCGCTCGTCCCGGGCGTAGGGAGTCACCCCGCGCACCCGCGCCTCCTGCTTCCAGAGGCAGAGGGTGTTGAGCACCATGGTCACCACCGCGCAGCCCTGGATCACCTTGATGAGCCGCAGCGGCGAGTAGTCGTGCAGCAGGTGCCCCAGCGCGAACGCGGAGAGCACCGTGCCCACCAGCAGCGTCACGTACATGAGCGCCACTACCCGCGGCCGCCGCCCCTCGGGGGCGAGGTCGCTGGCCAGCGCCAGGCCGGCCGTCTGCGTGGTGTGCGCGCCCGCGCCCACCAGGAAGAACGCCAGCACCGTGCCGGCGTAGCCGGTCCAGCGCATGGTCGTCGCCGCGTCGGGCGAGAGGGCGAGCAGCGCGAAGGGCATGATGGCCAGCCCGCCGAACTGCATCAGCGTCCCGAACCAGATGAACGGCACCCGCCGCCAGCCGAGCACGCAGCGGTAGGTGTCGGAGCGGAACCCGATGAGCGTCCGGAACGGCGCGATGAGCAGCGGGATGGCGACGCCGAGGGCCACGAAGGTGGCCGGCACCTGGAGCTCCAGGATCATCACCCGGTTGAGGGTCCCGACGAACAGCGTCTGGACCATCCCCACCGAGAGCTGGAACAGGCTCAGCCGCCAGAGCCGCGACAGGGGCAGCTCCGGGGTCGCCACGTCGGCGAACGGCATGTACCGCGTGCCGAGGCCCCGCCAGAAGTTCCGCGCCGTGGTTCCCATCGGGGTCCTCCCGCTACCAGACCGGCTCGAGCCGGCAGTCCGCCGGGAGCGGCTTGCTCTTCACCGGCAGGAAGTAGAGCCGCAGGAAGCAGAGCGCGTTGGCGGCCTGCAGCCTGAGCGCGGTGAGCCTCGAGCGGCCCGCGTTCTCGTTGAGCGCCACCGTGTTCCGGTACATCTGCTCGAGCAGCGCCCAGAACTTCGGGTTGGCGGTGTCGATGGTGTCCGGGAAGACCTGCTGGCTGATCTCGTTGGTCAGCGCGATGACCCGGCGGTCGAAGTCGTCCACCTGGAGGCCCAGGCGCTGGAAGAAGCCCTGGCGCAGGTGGTCGCGCACGTACATCGTGGCGAAGACCGCGAGCAGGAAGAACCGGATCCAGTACTTGTTCACGCCGCGGAGCAGGTGCGGGTTGGACCGCATCAGGATGGCGAAAGCCTCCCCGTGGCGGAACTCGTCCTGGCACCAGTTCTCGAACCACTTGAAGATCGGGTGGAAGCGGAACTCGGGGTGCGCTTCCAGCTGGCGGTAGATGGTGATGTACCGCGCGTAGCCGATCTTCTCCGACAGGTACGTGGCGTAGTAGATGTACTTGGGCTTGAAGTAGGTGTACTTCTTGGCCTTGGTCAGGAACGACAGGTCCACCCGGACGTTGAAGTCGGCCAGGGTGTGGTTGATGAAGCCGGCGTGGCGGCCCTCGTCGCGGCTCATGAGGCCGAAGAGCTCGCGCACGTCGGGGTTCTTCACCCGCCGCTTGATCTCCGCGTACAGGATGCAGCCCGAGAACTCGGCCGTCACGGAGCTGATCAGGAAGTCCACGAACGCCTGCCGCAGCTCCGGGTCCCAGGTCGAGAAGTCCTGCTCGAACTCGGCGTTCCGCTTGAAGTGGTCCAGGTTCGGGTCGCTCCGGAACTCGGCGATGATGGCGTCCCACTGCGGACGCAGGGCCGAGATGTCGAGGCGGTCCAGCTCGTCGAAGTCGGTGGTGTAGAACCGCGGGTTGAGCGCGGCGTCCTGCTGCGCGAGGCGGGTGGCCTCGTTGATCGGCGGCTGGGTCTGGGTCGGGTACATGGCTCAGCCCTCGAAGCCGACTTCGTAGAGGTCCGTCACCTGGCTCGTGCCCAGGACCCGGACCAGCAGGCGGCGCGGCCAGCTGACGTGCGTGACCGTCGCCGTGGTGGACACCGTGCGGACCTCGCCCAGCGGGATGGCCCGCGGGGCGTCGTGGACGAGCACCTCGTCGCCTTCATGGACCAGGGCGCCTTCCAGCACCGCGTGCGCGTGGAAGTGGCCCTCGGTGGCCTCGAGGTCGAGCTCGCACGGCACCTTGACCCGCCGCTGCGCGACGAACCAGGCGACGAGCGCCACCGCACCCCCGGCCCCGGCGATGAGGAGAGCATCCATCGGCAAGCATCCTCCCTGCTTGAGTTCGGGGCGGGACCCTCCCGCCCCACGGTCAGCGGCGCAGTTCCGCCGCCTGCGAGGTATAGAAGCCGTGCGCCACCCGCGCGCTCCGCGCCAGCCGGAACGGCCGGAGCGTCACGTGCCGCGCCACCGCCGAGCGCAGCCACGCCTCGGCCACCGGCTCGATGCGCGGGGAGCGGTTGCCGCGGGGGAACAGGCTGCCCACGGCGTGCATCAGCGCCAGCGGCGCCGTGCGCGGGGCGAAGGTGAAGACCACGCTCCGCTCGGTGCGCGCCGCCAGCCGGGCCAGCGCCGTCACCATGTCCTCGCGGTGGTAATGGATCAGCGAGTCCATCGCGAAGACGTAGTCGAACTTCCCGAGCCGGTCGTCCAGCATGTCGCCCGGCTTGAAGGTGATGCGGCCCCGCACGTCCGCCGGCAGCCGCTCGTCGGCCAGCGCCAGCAGGGTGGGGGAGAGGTCCACCGCCACCACCTCGGCCCCCCGCCGCGCCAGCTCGATGGACGCCATGCCGGTGCCGGCGCCCGCATCGAGCACCCGCGCGCCGGCGAGGTCGGCCGGGAGGTAGCCCAGCATGAGCGCCCGCATGCGGTCCCGCCCCTCGCGCACCGAGGCCCGGATGCGGCCCACGGGGGCCGCGCTCGTGAGCCGGGCCCACGTCTGCGCGGCCGTCCGGTCGAAGTATTCCTCGAGCCAGGCGCGGCGGGTGAGGTAACTCGGGGCGTCGGACACGTGCGTCATCAGTCGAAGCCCAGCAGGTCGAAGATCTCGCGGTCCTTGAGCGCGGCCGGCGCCACGGGCTCCGTGCCCGCCAGCAGCGTCCGCGCCAGCTTGAGGTACTCCTGCTGCACCGCCTCGAGCTCGGGGCTCGGCTCCATCTCGAAGAGGGTGCACTTCTTGAGGCGGCTGCGGCGCACCACGTCGAGGTCGGGGAAGTGGGCCAGGATGTTCATGCCCACCTTGTCCGTGTAGCGGTGCACCTGGTCGGTGGCGGCACTCCGGTTCACCACCACGCCGCCGAGGCGCACGCCGTAGTTCTTGGCCTTGGCGCCGATGGCCTGGACGATCCGGTTCATCGCGAAGATCGAGTCGAAGTCGTTCGCGGTGACGATGATGCCGCGGTCGGCGTGCTGGAGGGGGGCCGCGAAGCCGCCGCACACCACGTCGCCCAGCACGTCGAAGACCACCACGTCCGAGTCCTCGAGCAGGTGGTGCTCCTTGAGGAGCTTCACCGTCTGCCCCACCACGTAGCCGCCGCAGCCGGTGCCGGCCGGCGGGCCGCCCGCCTCCACGCACATCACCCCGTGGTAGCCCTCGAAGACGAAGTCCTCGGTGCGGAGCTCCTCGGGATGGAAGTCCACGCTCTCGAGCACGTCGATCACCGTGGGCACCATGCGGCGCGTCAGGGTGAAGGTGGAGTCGTGCTTGGGGTCGCAGCCGATCTGGATCACCCGCTTGCCCAGGTGGGCGAAGGCGGCGGAGAGGTTGCTGCTGGTGGTGCTCTTGCCGATGCCGCCCTTGCCGTACACGGCGAGGATCAGGGCGGAGCCGACCTTCGAGTTGGTCTCGTCGTGCACCTGCAGGCTCCCCTCGCCATCGCCCGGCAGGCTGCCGACGACGGGAAGGGAACGGGGACGCGGGTCAACGGCGGTCATGCGGGGGCTCCTGCGACGACCCCCTCGAGGCGGTCGTCGAGCTCGGCGCTGGCCTGGCGCAGCGCGTCGAGGGTGGCGGGGTCCGGACGCCAGTAGCCCCGGTCATTCGCTTCGAGAAGCCGCTGCGCCATGCCGGCCGCCGCGGTGGGGTTGAGCGCGGCCAGGCGTTCCCGCATGGCCGCGTCCAAGACGAAGGTCTCCGTCACCTCGGTGTAGACCCACTGGGGCACGCTGCTGCCCGTGGCCGACCAGCCGAGGGTGGTGGTGACGTGACCGGAGAGGTTCCGCACGCCCTCGTACCCATGGGCGAGCTGGGCCTCGAACCACTTGGGGTTGAGGAGCCGGGTGCGCGTCTCGAGCGCCACCTGCTCCTCCAGCGATCGCACCTTGCTCTCGAGCCCGGTGTGATCGCCGATGAGCGCCAGCGGCTGCTGCCCGCGCGCCTTCTGGATGAGCCGGTTCATCCCGCCCAGCGACTCGACGTACTGGTCGATGTCGGTGGTGCCGAGCTCCACCGAGTCCAGGTTCTGGAAGCTCACGGTGGCCGTGCCGAGCGCGCGCTGGAACAGCTCCGCCTCGGCGCGCGGCGGCCCCTTGGGCCCGTAGGCGAAGCTCTTGCGGCGCAGGAACTGCTCCGCCAGCTCCTCCTCCGAGTTCCAGCGCCCGCTGTCGATGAGCAGGTTGACGTTGGAACCGTAGGCCCCGTCGGCGTTGCTGAAGACGCGGAGCGCGGCCGTCTCGAGGTCGCAGCCGGTCTCCCGCATGGTCTCGAGCGCGTGCTTGCGGACGAAGTTCCGCTCCACTGGCTCGTCCGCCTGCGCGGCGAGGAGGGCGGCCTCCGCGAGGAGGCTCGTCTGCAGCGGCAGCAGGTCGCGGAAGATGCCGGAGAGCGTGAGCACCACGTCGATGCGCGGCCGGCCCAGCTGCGCCAGCGGCACCAGGCGGGCGCCCACCAGGCGGCCCACGCCGTCGAACCGCGGCGCCGCGCCGAGGAGCGCCAGCGCAATGGCCAGCGGCGTCCCCTCGGTCTTCATGTTGTCCGTCCCCCAGAGCACCATGGCGATGGTCTCCGGCAGCGCGCCCTCGCGCTCGGTGGCCTGCGCCAGCAGCTGCGCCGCGCGACGCTGGCCCTCGAGCACCGCGAAGGCGCTCGGCACGCGGTAGGGATCGAAGCCGTAGAGGTTCCGCCCCGTGGGCAGCACCTGCGGCGTCCGGAGCAGGTCGCCGCCGGGGGCCGGGGGACGAAGCGCGCATCGAGCGCGCGGAGGATCCCGGGGATCTCGTGATCCTCGCTCAGCAGCTCCGCCGCCCGCTCCAGCGCCGGGCCCGTGGTGCCGGCCGCCTCGAGCGCCTGCAGCGTGCCCTGCAGCGCCTCGCCCGTCATCGGCTCGCCCACGGTGTGGAGGCCGAGGGGGATCAGCGCGTACTCGAGCTCCAGCAGGCTGGCGCGGACCCGCTCGACTTCCCGGTCGATCGCCTCGGGTGCCCAGGCCGGTTCCGCCCGGGCCAGCTCGAGCCCGGCGGCTTCCTGCTGCAGCAGCCCGGCCAGCGTGGCGCGCTCGCCCGCCTGCTCCGGCCCGGTGGCGCGGAAGCGGTCCAGCGTGGCCTTGAGTTCCGCCAGCTTCCGGTAGAGGCCCGCATTGGAGAGCGGGGGCGTGAGGTAGGAGACGAGCGTCGCCGCCCCGCGCCGCTTGGCGAGCGTGCCTTCCGACGAGTTGTTGGAGGCGTAGAGATAGACGTTCGGCAGGTCGCCGATCAGCCGCTCCGGCCAGCACCGCGCCGAGAGGCCCACCTGCTTGCCGGGCATGAACTCGAGCGCGCCGTGGGTCCCGAAGTGCAGCACCGCATCCGCGCCGTAGTCCTCGCGCAGCCAGCGGTAGAAGTTCATGAAGGCATGCGTCGGCGCGAAATTCCCCTCGAAGAGGAGCCGCATCGGGTCGCCCTCCCACCCGAAGGCGGGCTGCACGCCGACGAACACGTTCCCGAACTGCTTGCCGAGCACGAAGAGCGACCGCCCGTCCGTGAGCTGCTTCCCCGGCGCCGGGCCCCAGACCTTCTCGAGGTCCGCGAGGTGGCGTTCCTTGCGCACGTGCTCGTCGGCCGGGACCTGCGCGTGCACGTTGGCCGGCATGCCGTACTGCCCCGCGTTCCCCTCCACGATGGCCCGGCGGAGCGCGTCCGCGCTCTCCGGCAGGTCCACGCGATAGCCCTGCTCCTTGAGCTCGGCCAGCACCCGCTGCAGCGACGGGAACACGGCGAGGTACGCCGCGCTGCCGGTGTTGCCGGCGTTGGGCGGGAAGTTGAAGAGGATGATCGCCAGCTTCCGCTGCTCCCGCGGCCGCTGCCGGAGCGCGATCAGCCGCTCCACCCGGCGCGCCAGCAGGTCAATGCGGTCCGCCATCGGCTCGGCGCCCGCGGCCTTGGCCCCGCCGCTCCGCCGGCCGGCGAAGACCAGCGGATTGGTGGCGCCGTCGAGCTCGGGGATGGCCACCTGCAGCGTGGCCTGCAGCGGGTTCAGCCCGCGCGGGTCCTGCTCCCACTCGCCGATGTCCTGGAACTCGAGCGACGGGAGGGAGAGGTAGGGCACGTCGAGCGCCGCGAGCGCCGCCTGGGCTGCGCCGCTGTCGTTGTACGCCGGGCCGCCCACCAGCGAGAAGCCCGTGAGCGACACCCGCGCGTCGATGGTGGGGTGCCCCTTCTTGTCCTTGAAGAATGCGTCGATGGCCGGGCGGCTGTCGAGCCCCGCGGCGAACGCCGGCACCACCGTCAGGCCACGCGCCTCGAACGCCTCGATGACCGCGCGATAGTGGGTGGTGTTCCCCGCCAGGATGTACGAGCGGCCCACCAGGAGGCCCACGCGCCCCTTCTTCCCCCGGGCCGGCAGCTTCCCGCGGTCGGGCGCAAAGCCGCGTCCCGGCAGCGACGGGTGATAGAGCCCGTTCTCCGGGTAGTGCTCCGGCTCCGGCGCCGTCACCACGTCGCGCAGGCCGGCACGGGGGCCGGCGGCGTAGCGGTGCACGTGGAACTTGACCAGGCTCGCGATGTTGGTGTCGGAGCCCGAGAGCCAGTACTGCAGCGACAGCATGTACGCCCGGACGTCCTGCGCCACCCCCGGGATGAACCGGAGCACGCTCGGCAGGGTCCGCACCAGCTGCATCTGCCGCTCGCCGGAGGAGGCGCCGTCCTGCTTGCTGCCGCGCAGCTTCTTGAGGATCGACACCGGCGACCAGGGGCTCCGGGCCGTGTCGTCCGCCATCGAGAAGCGGCCCAGCTTCGTCAGCCGCACCAGCTCGGTGGTGCTGAGCGCGCCGAGGATGGAGTCGTAGCGGTCGCGGTGCTCCAGCAGGGTGGGCAGGATCTCCTTCGCCATCTCCTCCTGGAACAGCTGGAAGAGGAGGACGAAATGCGCCTCGCGCAGCGACGCCCGGCAGCGCTCCGCCGCGGCGGGGTCGCTGGCGAAGTCGGCGCCCACGTGCAGCTCCAGCTCCAGCCCCGGCACCTCGCGCGCCAGCTGCTCCCGGGCGCGCGCGAACGCCTCCGTGCGGTGCCCGTCCAGGGTCACCACCACGAAGCGCACGGGCACGGCTCGGTCAGCGGCTGAAGTGGGCTTTCGCCTCATACAGGGTGTCGAGGGTGATGTCGGTGATCCCGCGCTCGGCCGCGTAGCGCTCGGTGTTCCGGCGCGCCTTCCCGCGCACGAAGAACGGGATCTTCTTGAGTTCCTGCTCCGCCTGCGGCTGCCAGCGCGGCGCGCCCGCAGCCACCGGCGGGGCGGGGGCGGCCGGCTCGTCGGCCAGCGTCACGCCCGCGTCGGCCACCGCCATCTCCGCCACGGCGGCCCCGCCGCCGGGCAGCAGGGTGGTGGACATCTCGACGGTGTGGTCCACCCGCGGGCTCGGTGCGTGCCCCAGGTGGCTCGGGCTCAGGTCGCCGAACTCGAAGTCCTCGCGGAACATCGTGAGCAGGTGCTCCTCGAGCCCCATCATCAGCGGGTGCACCCAGGTGTCGAACAGGACGTTGGCGCCCTCCGCCCCCATCTGGGGCGAGTAGCGCGCCGGGAAGTCCTGCACGTGCACCGGCGCCGAGATCACGGCGCAGGGCACCTGCAGCCGCTTGGCGATGTGCCGTTCCATCTGGGTGCCGAGCACCAGTTCGGGCGTGGCCGCCTCGATGGCGCGCTCCACCTCGAGGTAGTCGTCGGTGATGAGCGCGGTGAGCCCGTGCGCCTCGGCGGCGGCGCGCACCTCGCGGGCCCGCTCGCGGGTGTAGGTGCCGAGGCCCACCAGCTGGAAGCCGAGCTCCTCGGTGGCCACCCGGGCGGCGCCGAGCGCGTGGGTGGCGTCCCCGAAGACGAAGACCCGCTTGCCGGTGAGGTAGGTGGAGTCCACCGAGCGGCTGTACCACGCCGAGCGGGCCGAGATCCGAGCCACCTCGGCGTCGGCATCGAGCCCGGCGAGGGTGGCCACCTCGCGCACGAAGTCGCGGGTGCCGTTCAGGCCGATGGGGATGCTCTTGGTGTACGGCTGCCGGTACGTGCGCTGCAGCCATTCGGCCGCCGGCGTGGCGATCTCGCCGTACAGCACCACGTTGAAGTCCGCCTCCGGCAGCCGCGCGATGTCGGCGGCGGCGGCACCGAGGGGCGCCACGACGTTGACGCGGATCCCCATGTCGGCCAGCAGCCGGGTGAGCTCCAGGATGTCGTCGCGATGGCGGAATCCGAGCGCGGTGGGGCCGAGCAGGTTGCAGCTCCGCGTGGCGCCCGGGGCGCGGGGCGCCGCGGGGCGCGGGGCACCGCCGGCCAGGGTGCGGACCACCTGGTAGAAGGTCTCGCCCGCGCCCCAGTTCTCGCGGCGCTGGTAGGACGGGAGCTCGAGCGGGATCACCGGCACCGGGAGCCCGAGCCGCTTGGCCAGGCCGCCCGGGTCATCCTGGATCAGCTCGGCGGTGCAGGAGGCCCCCACCAGGATCGCCGCGGGGCGGAAGCGCTCGTAGGCCTCGTGCACGGCGCGCTTGAAGAGCTCGGCCGTGTCGCCGCCCAGGTCCCGCGCCTGGAAGGTGGTGTACGTCACCGGCGGGCGATGGTCGCGCCGCTCGATCATGGTGAAGAGCAGGTCCGCGTACGTGTCGCCCTGCGGGGCGTGCAGGACGTAGTGCACGTCCTTGAGCGCGGTGGCGATGCGCATCGCCCCCACGTGCGGCGGCCCTTCATACGTCCAGACGCTGAGCTGCATGGTCAGACCGTCAGCACATTCCGGCGCCGGAGCGGCCGGGTGAAGAGTTCCGCGAGGTCGCCCGCCTGGTCGTAGCCGTGCACGGGCGAGAAGATCAGCTCGATGCTCCACTTGGTGGCCAGCCCCTCGGCCTCGAGCGGGTTGGCGAGGCCCAGGCCGCACACCACGAGGTCCGGCCGGGCGGCGCGGCAGCGGTCCAGCTGCCGGTCCACGTCCTGCCCCTCGGCCAGCTGCACGCCGCGGGGCAGGGCCTCGAGGTCGGGGCCCACCAGCTCGCGGTGGAGGTAGGGCACGCCCACCTCCGCCAGCTCCATGCCGAGCTCCTCCGCCAGGAACCGGGCCAGCGGGATCTCGAGCTGCGAGTCGGGGAAGAACATGACGCGCTTCCCCGCCAGCCAGCGGCGGTGCGCCTCGAGCGCCACCCGCGCCCGCTCCGCCATCGGGAGGCAGGTGCGGCGGAGGTGCTCGGAGGGGATGTGAAAGGCGTCGCAGGCGGCGGTGAGCCAGCGGGTGGTGCCGGAGACGCCGAAGGGGAACGGCGCGCGCAGGTGCGTGGCCCCCCGCTCCAGCAGCGTCCGCACCGTGTCGGCCAGGAAGGGCTGCGCCAGCAGGACCCGCGTGGTGGGGCCCACGGCAGGCAGCTCGGCGGAGCGCCGCGGCGGGAAGAAGCGCACCTGCTCGATGCCGAGGGCCGCGAAGATCCGCGCGAACTGGTCCTCGACGATGTCCGGCAGCGTTCCCACCACCAGCAGGTTGGGCTCCGCGTCGGCCGGGGCCTCCGGCAGGGCGGGGACGAGCGCCGCGAGGCAGGCATCCTCGCCCTGCGTGAAGGTGGTCTCGATGCCGCTGCCGGAATAGTTGAAGACCCGGACGCCGGCGGGCCCGTGGCGGCGATTGAGCCGCTCGGCCGCGCGCCCGAGGTCCAGCTTGATCACTTCCGAGGGGCAGGAGCCCACCAGGAAGAGGCTCCGGATGCCGGGCCGGCGCGCGAGCAGCTCGCCCACGACGCGGTCGAGCTCGTCCTGGGCATCACTCCGCCCGGCCAGGTCCTTGTCTTCAATGATGGCGGTGGCAAACCGCGGCTCGGCGAAGATCATGACGCCCGCCGCCGACTGCAGCAGGTGGGCGCAGGTGCGCGAGCCCACCACCAGGAAGAAGGCGTCCTGCATCTTCCGGTGCAGCCAGACGATCCCGGTGAGGCCGCAGAACACCTCGCGCTGGCCCCGCTCCCGGAGCACCGGGAGGCCCTTCTCCGGCCGCGCCGGGACGGCGCAGCCCGCGGGTGTCGGGAGGGTGGCGGTCATGCGTAGGCCCCCTCGCGCTCCTCGCGCCTGGCCAGCCGCAGCTTGTAGAGGAACTGGCCCGCATTCACCATGTAGGCCGCGTAGGCGGCCAGGGCCAGCAGCATGAGCGGGGTCGCACCGAGGGTCCCGGTGAAGAGCGCCAGCAGGTAGGCGGTGTGCAGCGCCAGCACCAGCATGCTGAAGACATCTTCCCAGAAGAACGACGGCGCAAAGAGGTACTTCCCGAAGACCTCGTGCTCCCAGATGGAGCCCGTGATCATGATGGTATAGAGCGTGAGCGTCTTCACCACCACCGAGACCGTGGCGGCCGCGTAGCCCTGCCCCGTCGCGAGGTACCGCAGCACGAGGGCCAGGCTGACCAGGAACACCAGGAACTGGACCGGCGCCAGCACCCCCTGGACCAGGGTCCAGCGGGAGGTGTCGCGCCGGCGGCGCTCTTCGGTGGTGTAGACGCGCGGGCGGCGAGGCCCCGACAGGGGGGCATGCGCGACAGGAGCGCTCGCCTGCTCGGCCAAGCCACGCATGGGAAATCCGGGGGGAAGGGGTGCGGCCTGAGCGGAACCGGGTCCAACGTACGGGCAAGGGCGCCGAGTGTCAAGAAGTCTTGACGTAATCCAATCTAGACACCAGATTGACACCGTTGCTGGACCACTCGCTTGACGCCCTGTCTGGAATCAGGCAGGTTCAGCGCACTCCCGTTCCTTAAGTACGCCCACCCCACGCGAGGAGGGCGCCTCCGTGTCCGATCCTCATCGCGGCGGCACCGCTCCACCGGCCGGACCCCTCGCATCCGCGTCTCCGCGGGTCGTGGCCCGTGCCGCGTACCCCCGCCGCCCCGTCCCGGCCCCCCCGGCCGACCCCGCCGGCGAGCCGTACCGTCTCCATCTCGTGAGTGAACTCGTCTCCCGGTCGCGTCTGCCCTATGGCGCGGTGCAGGGGTACGTGCAGGAGTTGCTGGAGCAGGGCGTGGCGTTCGAGTGGATCTGCGACCACGTGATGCCCGAGGTGGCCGAGCAGCTGGGCTGCCAGTGGGAGGAGGACACGGCGACCTTCGTGGACGTCACGATCGGGATTGGCCAGCTGGAGCAGCTGGTGACGCGCTGGCACAGCGCGGCCGAGGAAGGCCCCGCCGGCGGCCCCCGGCCGCGGGCGCTGGTGGGCCCGTTCCCCGGGGAGCAGCACACGCTGGGTGTCATGCTGGTGGCCGATTGCCTGACCCGCGACGGGTGGGACGTAGTCCTCACCCCCCGGGAGTCGGACGAGGCTACCTTGTACGAGGAGTTGTCCGCGGAGTGGTACGACGTGGTGGCGTTGTCCGTCACCACGGAGCGGCTCGGTGTCCGCGTGCCCCGGGTAGTCCGGGGTGTGCGGCGGGCCGCCCGGAATCCGCGAATCGGAGTGTTGCTCGGCGGCGGGCTGTTCAGGCAGTTGCCCGATCTCGCCGGACAGTCCGGAGCTGACGGAGTGGCGGTGGATGCCCAGGGCGCCATCGACCTCGCCCGCAGCATGGCTCCCGCGGGAGCCCCGGATGGGTTGCTTCGCCGTGTTCAATGTTGACGACGACAAACCACTCCAGTTAAGCTACGGACAATGAAGGGTTTAGCCAAAACCTTCGATGCGCGGCTTCGTTCCCTGTCCCTGGGTGAGGAAGACAACCAGGCCATGGCTTCCATCCTGACCGCCGCCTCTGACATCGCCCTCATTCTGGATGAGGCCGGCGTCATTCGCGACATCGCGCTCGGACAGACCGACGCCCCCCTCGATGAGTCCCGGCAATGGCTGGGGCAGGGGTGGGTGGAGACGGTCACGTCCGAAAGCCGAGGCAAGATTCAGGAGATGCTCCTCGAGGCAACGCGCGAGGGGGTTTCCCGCCGGCGGCAGATCAACCACCTCTCCACCACCTGGCCACGACATCCCGATTGCCTACACCGCCGTGCGGCTGGGGCAGGGGGAGCACCACGTGGTGGCCATCGGCCGGGACCTCCGGGCGGTGTCGGCGCTGCAGCAGCGCCTGGTGGAAGCGCAGCAGTCGCTCGAGCGCGACTACTGGCGCATGCGGCACATCGAGACCCGCTATCGCCTGCTGTTCCAGGTGTCCACCGAGGCGGTGCTGCTGGTGGATGCCACCACCCTCAAGGTGGTGGAGGCGAACCCCGCCGCCCTGGTGCTCTTCGACCAGCCGGCCAAGCGGCTGGTGGGCCGGACCTTCCCCTTCGACCTGGCGCGCACCGACGAGGCGCTCGTCTCCGACCAGCTGGTGACGGTCCGGGCCCACGGGCGCGCCGACGAGGTCAGCATCCGGGTGGGCGAGCGCACGGTGAAGGTGGCGGTGTCGCTGGTGCGGCACGACAGCACCTCGCTCTTCCTGGTGCGGCTGGTGCAGGCCGGCGAGGGACTCGCCAATGCGCCCACCTCGCCCCCCGTGGCCGGCGACGTGCTGCAGGCCATGCCGGACGGCTTCGTGGAGACGGACGACGAGGGGCGCATCGTGATGGCCAACCGCGCCTTCCTGGACCAGATCCAGCTGCCCACCGATGACCAGGCCCGGAACCAGCCGCTGGGCCGCTGGCTCGGCCGGCCGGGGGCGGATCTGGGCCTCCTGCTCGCCACGCTCCGGGAGCATGGCGTGGCGCGGCTGTTCGAGACCTCCCTCCGGGGCGAACTCGGCAGCACCAGCGATGTCGAGGTGTCGGCCGCGGCGCTCAGCACCGGGGGCCGGCAGGGCTTTGCCCTCTCGGTCCGGGATGTGGGGCGCCGCCTGGCGCTCGGGCCGCGCGGGGCGCGGGACCTGACGCGCGCCGTGGAGCAGCTCACCGCGCTGGTGGGCCGCGTGTCGCTCAAGAACCTGGTCCGGGACACCACCGACCTGGTGGAGCGCCACTTCATCGAGGCGGCCCTCGAGACCACCGCCGACAACCGGACCTCGGCTGCCGAGGTGCTGGGGGTCAGCCGGCAGAGCCTGTACGTGAAGTTGCGTCGCTATAACCTCGGGATCGCCTCCGTGGTGGCCTCGAAGACGTCCCGCAAGCCCAAAGACCCAGCCGCCAAGAAGAAGAGCCGCAAGCGCTGAGCCCCCGGGGGTGTTCCCCCGGGGCCGGACCCCGTCCGCCGCGACTGTCAGGTTTTCTTGACAATGACTGCTGTCTCGCCCACATTACGATCGGTCGGTGCCCCGGGCCTCCCCGAGCCGAGGGCCGTCCTCACGCTCTTCAAGCCGGTGACCTGGTTCCCCCCGATGTGGGCCTTCGCCTGCGGGATCGTCTCCGCCGGCCAGCCCCTCGGCGAGCGGCGGTGGCTCCTGCCGCTCGGGATCCTGCTGTGCGGGCCGCTGGTCTGCGGCACCAGCCAGGCCGTCAACGACTGGTTCGACCGGCACGTGGACGCCATCAACGAGCCGGACCGGCCCATTCCCTCCGGCCGGGTGCCGGGGACCTGGGGCCTCACCTTCGCCATCATCGGCAGCCTCGCCTCCCTCGGGGTGGCGTTTGCCATCAGCCTGCCGGCGGCGCTGGCGACGTTCATCGGGCTGGTGCTGGCGTGGGCGTACAGCGCGCCGCCGGTGCGGCTCAAGCAGAACGGCTGGTGGGGCAACCTGGCGGTGGGGCTCTGCTACGAGGGGCTGGCCTGGGTGACGGGGACGGCGCTGGTGCTGGGCGGGGCGCTGCCGCCCGCGATGGTGCTGCTGGTGGCGCTGCTCTACAGCCTGGGCTGCCACGGCATCATGACCATCAACGACTACAAGTCGCTCGATGGCGACCGCCGCCTGGGGATCGGGTCGCTGCCGGCCCGGCTGGGCCCGGAGCGGGCGGCCATCGTGGCGTGCGTGGTGATGCTGGTGCCGCAACTCGTGGTGATCGGGCTGCTGCTCCACCTGGGGCACCCGGTGGCGGCGGGCGCGGTGGGCCTGGTGGTGGCGGTGCAGATCCCCTGCATGAAGCGCTGGCTCGGCGCCCCGCGCGAGCTGGCTCCCTGGTACAACGGCACAGGAGTGGTCCTCTACGTGCTTGGCATGATGGCATCGGCGGTGGCCCTCGGGGCCGGGGCGGGCGCATGAAGCTGGCGCGCGAGCTCGGCTGGCCCGACGTGTTCCGGCTCGGCCTGGTGCAGGGGTCGATCGGGGCGGTGGTGGTCCTCATGACCGCCACGCTCAACCGCGTCATGGTCATCGAGCTCGGCCTGCCCGCCGCGGTGCCGGGCGCGCTCGTGGCGCTCCACTTCGCCATCCAGTTCGTGGCGCGGCCCCGGCTCGGGCACCAGTCCGACGCGGGCGGGCCGCGCACCCGCACCATCCTCCTCGGGATGCTGCTCCTCGGCGTGGCGGGCGCCCTCTCGGCGGCGAGCGTAGCCCTCATCGCCTCGCACCGGACGCTGGGGCTGGTGGCGTGCGTCGGGGGCTTCGCGCTGATCGGCTGCGGCGTCAGCGCGGCGGGCACGCCGCTCCTGGCCCTGCTGGCCGACGGGGTGCGGGCGGAGCGGCGGGCGCGGGCGGCGGCCGTCGTCTGGCTCATGATGATCGCGGGGTTCATCGTCACCACCGTGCTGGTGGGGAACCTCATTGACCCGTTCAGCTGGCAGCGCCTGGTGCTGGTGTCGGCGGGGGTCGGCGCCGGGGCCATCGTGGTGAGCGCCCTGGCGCTCCTCGGGCTCGAGCCGGCGCGGCTCGCGCCTGCCGAGGCCGAGGCGCGGGGCGACTTCAGGGCGGCGCTCCGGACGGCGTGGGCGCACCCCGCGACGCGGCGCTTCGCGATCTTCGTCTTCGTGGCCATGCTGGGCTACAGCGCGCAGGACCTGGTGCTCGAGCCCTTCGCCGGCAGCGTCTTCGGCCTCACGCCGGGCGAGTCCACGAAGGTGAGCGGGATGCACCAGGGCGGGATGCTGGTGGGCATGCTGATCGCCGCGGCGTTCGCGGTGCGGCTCGGCGGGCTCACGCTGTGGGCGGCGGGCGGCTGCGCCATCTCGGCGGTGGCGTTCCTGCTGCTGTCGGCGACGCCGATGGCGGGCTCGCTGCCGCTGCTCAAGGGCGTGGTGGTGCTGCTCGGCGTGGCCAACGGCGCCTTCGCCATCGGGGCGATCGGCAGCATGATGGTCCGCGCGCGCGGCGACGACGCGGGCCTGCGGATGGGCATCTTCGGCGCCGCGCAGGCAGTGGCCTACGCCATCGGGGGCTTCCTCGGGGCGCTCGGCAGCGACGTGGCCCGCGCCGCGCTCGGCGACAGCGCGCAGGGCTATGCGGCGGTGTTCGTGGTGGAGGCGTTCCTGTTCCTCGCGGCCGCGGTGCTGGTGAAGCGCGCGGACGAGGCGGACGCGCAGGGCCTGACCCTCACCAGCGCGGCGGAGGGCGATGCCCTCCTGGCCGCGCTCCAGTGACGCCATGGCCGCCCCGTCGCTCCCCCTCCCGGTGCTCGGCGCCGAGCCGCTCGCGCCGGCGCGGGCGCGCGACCTGTGCACCGACTGCGGGGTCTCGCGCTCGTCGCACGCGGACCAGTGCGGCAAGGCGTGCCAGTTCATCCATCCGCGGTACGAGGCGCTGGAGCGGCAGGTGCACGGCCGCGCGCGCGACGCGTCGCGGCCGGACGCGGAGTTCTTCGGGCCCTTCCTCGAGATGCACCGGGCGCGCCTGGCGCGCCCGCGGGCCGGGGCGCAGTGGACGGGGATCACCACCCGGCTCGGCGAGCTGCTGCTGGAGCGGGGACTGGTGGACGGGGTCCTGGCCACCGCGAGCGCCCCCGACAACCGCTGGGCGCCGGTGCCGGTGCTGGTCACCGAGGCGTCGGGGATGGCGGCGTGCCGCGGGATGAAGATGGGCTACTCCCCGCTGCTCGCGCTGCTCGACGAGGTGGCGCGGCGGGGGCTCAAGCGGATCGCGGTGATCGGGGTGGCCTGCCAGGTCCATGCACTGCGGGTGCTGGAGCGGGAGCTCGGCCTCGAGGCGCTGTACGTGATCGGCACGCCCTGCAGCGACAACACCACCACCGCCAACTACGCCCAGTTCCTGGCGCGGCTCACCAACCGGCCGCACGAGGTGACGTACTGCGAGTTCATGCCCGACCTGCACGTGGAGCTGCGCTTCACGGACGGGGCGGTGCGCCGGATCCCGTTCATCCAGCTGCCGCTCGCCGACCTGCCGGCCGACTTCTTCCCGCTGACCTGCCGCGCCTGCTTCGACTACAGCAACGCGCTGGCGGACCTGACGGTGGGGTACATGGCCGGGGCGGGGGAGCAGTGGCTGGTGGTGCGGAACGCGCGGGGGCGGCTGCTGCACGGGCTGCTGGCGCCGGAGCTGGTGGCGTCGCCGCTCACCAGCGCGGGCCGGCGCGCGGCGCCGGTGCGCGCGTTCCTCGGCAACCTGCTCCGGGCGGGCGACGGGCTGCCGCTCCGGCGGGCGCCCCGGTTCCTGCGCCCGCTGCTGGCGTGGGCCATGCCGCGGTTCGGGCCGCGGGGGCTCGAGTTCGCGCGGGCGCGGGTGGAGATGAAGGTGCTGGAGGGGATCCTGACGCTGCAGCGCCAGCGGCCCCACCGGATGAAGCGGATGATCCCGGCGCATGCCTGGCGTCTCGCAGCGCGGTACGGCCTGGTGGAGGGCCCCCAATGAGCCTCGAACAGTTCGACGTGGTGGTCGTGGGCGGCGGGCCGGCCGGCAGCACGGCCGCCTGGGACCTGGCGCGGATGGGGTGGCGGGTGCTGCTGCTCGACCGCGCGGGCCGCATCAAGCCGTGCGGCGGCGCGGTGCCCCCGCAGCTGCTGCGGGACTTCGAGGTGCCGGAGAGCCTGCTGGTGAACACGGTGGACTGCGCACGGATGATCTCGCCGCGGAGCCGCGCGGTGGACATCCCGATCGAGTCCGGCTTCGTGGGGATGGTGGACCGCGACGTGTTCGACGAGTGGCTGCGGGTGCGCGCCGCGGACGCGGGGGCGGAGCGGCGGGTGGGCACCTTCGTGCGGCTGGGGCGGGATCGCGACGGCACGGCGGTGGTGCACTATACCGAGGGCAAGTCGCGGGCCGGGGCGCCGGCGATGGTGCGGGCCCGCATGGTGGTGGGCGCCGACGGGGCGCTCTCGGCGGTGGCCCGCGCGGCGGTGCCCGGCGCCGACCAGGCGCGGTACGTGTTTGCCTATCACGAGATCATCAAGTCGCCGGCGGCGCTGGCCCCGGGCTTCGCGCCGGGCCGCTGCGACGTGTACTACGACAGCCGGGTGTCCCCCGACTTCTACGGCTGGGTGTTCCCCCACGGCGCCACCACCAGCGTGGGCACGGGGAGCATGCGCCAGGGCTTCGACCTCCGCGGGGCGACGGCGCGGCTGCGCGAGCAGAGCGGGCTCGCGGGCGCCACCACGCTCCGGCAGGAGGGGGCGCCGATCCCGCTGCATCCGCTGCCGCGGTGGGACAACGGGCGCGACGTGGTGCTGGCGGGCGACGCCGCGGGCGTCGTGGCGCCGGCCAGCGGGGAAGGGATCTTCTACGCGATGACGGGCGGGCGGCTGGCCGCCGACGCGGTGGACCTGGCGCTCACGCGCGGCGACGCGCGTGCGCTGGGGCAGGCGCGCAAGCGCTTCCTCGCGGCGCACGGCAGCGTCTTCCGCGTGCTCGGCATCATGCAGCGGTGCTGGTACACCTCGGACAGCCGGCGGGAGCGCTTCGTGGCGATCTGCGCCGACAAGGACGTGCAGCGCCTGACGTTCGAGGGGTACCTCTACAAGCGGCTGGTGCGGGCGAAACCCCTCGCCCACCTCAGGATCTTCGCGAAGAACCTGGGTCACCTGAGCGGGCTGGTACCGGTGCCATGACCATGGTCATCCCCACCCGTGGGCTCCACGGGACGCAGGACGCCGCCCTCAAGGCGTTCACCGCCGCGCACCTCCCGATGATCGAGTCGGCGGTGGCGCGGGCCTGCAAGGACCTCCTGCCGCTCGCGCCGGAGCATGAGGCGGCGCTCGCGGACGCGCTCGACGTGGGCGGCGGCCAGGCGCATCGCTGGCGGCCGCTGGTGCTGCTCTGTGCCACCGATGCCTGCGGCGGGACGGCCGCGCAGGCGGTGGACGTGGGGGCCGCGCTGGAACTCACCCACACCGCGTCCCTGGTGCTCGACGACCTGCCCTGCATGGACGACGCCCGGCTCCGCCGCGGCCGCCCGGCCACGCACCAGCAGGTGGGCACGGCCGGGGCCATCCTGCTGGCGGTGGGCCTGCTCGGGCGAGCGGCCGACCTGATCGGGCGGGCGCCGCTGGGCGCGGCGACGCTGTCGCGCGCGTGGGGCAAGGCGGTGGGCCTGGCGGGAATGTCGGGCGGGCAGGTGATGGACCTCCGGGTCCGCGAGGGCCAGAAGCTGACCGGGGCGGCCCGGCGGCTCTATCGCGAGAAGACCACCGCCCTGGCCGCGCTCGCGGCCGAGGCGGGCGGGGTGCTGGCGGGGGCCCCCGAGGCATGCCTGGTGGCACTGCACCGCTACGGCGCGGCCCTCGGCTGGGCTTACCAGCTTCGCGACGACGACCAGGACATCGAGGAAGACAGCGTGGGGGGCCTCCGGCTCCTCGCGCTCGAGCAGGCGGCGCTGCGCCGCGCGCGGCTGGTGGAGCGCGCGGAGCGGGCGCTGATGGGGGCCCCGTGGGTGCGGCCGGAGAGCGCGTGGGCGCTCGCGGCCGCCGCGCGCCGCATCGGCGGCGTGCCCGCGGCGGCGCTCCGGGACCGTCACTCAGCCACCTGAGTTATGCTGATCTCCGTTTCGCTGGACTTCCATCACGCGAGCGTCACCATCCGCGAGCGGTTCCACCTCGCGGATGCGCGGGTGGACCAGCTCTATGCGCTGCCGCGCACGGAGCTGGTCCACGAGGTGGCGCTGCTCTCCACCTGCAACCGGCTGGAGCTCTACGCCTGGACCGCCGCCACCTCCGACGAGGAGTGTGAGGCGGCCATGCTCGACCTCATCGACCGCTGGGCCGAGGGCGACCGGGAGCGCGCGAAGGAGCTCGCGGGCCTCGTCACCCGGCGGGCGGGGATGGAGGCGGCCTCGCACCTGGTGCGGGTGGCCGCCGGGCTCGAGTCGCAGGTGCTGGGCGACAACCAGATCCTGGGCCAGGTGCGCCGCGCCTACCTGCAGGCCCGCAAGGCCGGCGTGGTGGGCACGGGGCTCCACCGGCTCTTCGCGGTGGCGCTGCACGCGGCCAAGCGGGTGCAGCACGAGACCGGGCTCATCGGCGGCCGGCACTCGGTGGGCGCGGAGGCCGCCGCCCTCGCGGCCCGGCAGATGGGCCCGCTGGTGAAGCGCCGCTGCGTGGTGGTGGGCTGCGGCAAGACCGGCGAGCGCGCCGCGCGACAGCTGGTCAAGCTCGGCGCGGCGGACATCGTGCTCATCAACCGCTCGCCGGACAAGGCCGAGGCGCTGGCCAAGGACATCTGGGGGCGCGCGGCGCCGTTCGACCGGCTGCACCGCGAGCTGGCCCGGGCCGACATCGCGATCGTGGCGACGAGCGCCGAGCAGCCGCCGGTGCGCGCCAGCTCGCTCCGCTTCACCCGCGAGAGCGCCGGCACCGACGGGCGGCCGCTGCTGTTCATCGACCTCTCCATCCCGCGCAACATCGAGCCCGAGGTGGCCGGGCTCGCCGGGGTGACGCTGCTCGACCTCGACGCGCTGCAGCCGCCGCTGGCGCAGGCCGCCGCCCTCCGGAAGGCCGCGGTGCCCCGCGCCGAGGTCCTCGTGGCGGACGAGCTGGCGGGCTTCGAGGCCTGGTGCAAGGCCGCGGCGGCGCGCGATGCCCTGCTGCCGCTCCGCCTGGCGCTGGACGAGGTGTGCCGCCGCGAGCTGGCCTTTGCCGGCGCGCAGCAGGGCGCGGACCTCGACCGGGCGGCGGAGCGCATCGTCGCCAAGCTGATGGCCCGGCCCATGGTGGTGCTCCGCAGCAAGACCGAGCGCGGGGAGTCGGTGGACTCCGTCTCGGCCACCCTCCGCACGCTCTTCGGCACCTCGGTGCCCATGGAGGCCGACTGACATGACGATGCCCGCTCCCCTCCGGGTTGGCACGCGCGGCAGCCCGCTCGCGCTCTGGCAGACCACCCAGGTGTGCGATGCCCTCGCGCGGACCGGCGTGGCCACCGAGGTGGTGATCATCAAGACCACCGGGGACGTGGTCACCGACCTGCCCTTCCAGCAGATCAACGATCCCGCGCTGTTCACCCGCCAGATCGACGAGGCCATGCTCGAGGGCCGCATCGACCTCGCGGTGCACTCGCTCAAGGACCTGCCCACGATCCTCCCCGCCGGCATCGAGGTGGTGGCCATCGGCGAGCGGGCCGACCCGCGTGACGCGCTCATCACCCGGACCGGCGGCGGGTTCGAGACGCTGCCCCGGGGCGCCAAGGTGGCCACCAGCAGCCTGCGCCGGCGCGCCCAGCTCCTGCGCGCCCGGCCCGACCTCGAGGTGGTGGAGACCCGCGGCAACGTCGACACCCGCCTCAAGAAGCTCGAGCGCGAGCCCGACGTGGCTGCCACGCTGCTCGCGGTGGCGGGCCTGGTGCGCCTGGGGCTCGAGGCGCGGATCTGCGACCGGATGCCCTACGGCGTCGTGCTCCCCGCGCCCGGCCAGGCCGCCATGGCGGTCACCGCGCGCACCGGCCACGCCGCGGCGGCGCAGCCCGTGGAGCGCGCCATGCACGATCCCGTCACGGCCGCCTGCGTCACCGCCGAACGCGCCCTGCTGCGGGCGCTCGACGGCGGCTGCGAGGTCCCCGTGGCGGCGCTGGCCGAGCTGGTGCAGCCTGCCTCCTCGGTGTGGCGGCGGAGCCCGGGCGTGCTGCGCCTGCGGGCGCGCGTCGTGTCGGTGGACGGCACCCAGTGTGTCGAGGGCCAGCTCGCCGAGCCGGTGGGCGACCTGACCCACGCCACCGAGCTGGGCCAGCGCCTGGCGGCCCGCCTCGTGGCGGAAGGCGCCGCGCAGATCCTCGAGGCGCTGCGCTCGCCGAGCGCCGAGGGCGGCTGATGGGGCGCACGCCGCGCGTGGTGCTGACGGGGGCGCGAGGCACGCTGGACGGCCTTGCGCCCCTCCTGCACCGGGCAGGATGCGAGGTGCGGGAATATCCCCTCCTCACCTTCGGCCCGCCGGTCTCGTGGGCCATGCTGGACCAGGCCCTTGCCCAGCGGGAGCGACTGGCGGCCATTGCCATCACCTCGCCCCGGGCGGCGGACGCCCTGCTCGCGCGGGTGCGTGAGCTGGGGCTCGACCCGGCATCGCTGCCGCCAGTGTGGACCGGCCTCGCCAGTGCGGCCCGCCTCGGCGCCGTGCTGCCCGACGTGCGCACGGCGCCGGCGAGCGCGGTCGCGGGCAGCCTGGCCGTGCAGCTCGCCGAGGCGATGCTCGCGGCCCGGGTGGGGAGCCCCATCCTGTTCCCCTGCGGCGAGAACCACCGCGAGGAACTGGTGGTGCGGCTCCGCGCGGCGGGCCGGCGGGTGGACCCGGTGGTGGCATACCGCGCCGTGCTGGTGGACGAGGCCGCGGCCGCCCGGGTCCTCACCGACGGCGACGTGGTGGTGGTGACGAGCCCCCGCGTGGTCGAGCTCCTGGCCCGGGTGGCGCCGACGGCACTCCGGCCGGCGCTCATCACCATCGGCGCCACTACCGCCGACGCCGCCGAGCGCGCGGGCTGGCCCCCGGCCCGCATCGCGGCCGACCCGTCGGTCGGGGCGGTCTTCAGTGCGATTCACTCTCTCCAGCCGAGCCTCACATGACTGCCGCCGCCACCGAGACCGCCCTCTTCCTCCGTGCCTGCCAGGGCGAGACCACGCCCCGCCCGCCCGTCTGGATGATGCGCCAGGCGGGCCGTTACCTGCCCGAGTACCGCGCGGTGCGCGCCAAGGCCGACTTCCTCACCATGTGCCGCACCCCCGACCTCGCCACCGAGGTGACGCTGCAACCGGTGGACCTGCTGGGCGTGGACGCCGCCATCATCTTCAGCGACATCCTGGTGATTCCCGAGGCCATGGGCCTCCCGCTCACGGTGGACGAGGGCGTGGGCCCGCGCTTCGGGAAGGTGGTCCGCACCGAGGCCGAGCTGGCCGCGCTGCAGGATCCGCTGGCCGACGGCAAGCTCGAGTACGTCCTCACCGCCATCCGCCAGACCCGCGCCGAACTCGACGGCCGCGTGCCGCTCCTCGGCTTTGCGGGTGCGCCGTGGACGCTGGCGGCGTACATGATCGAGGGGCAGGGCACCAAGAACTTCAGCGTGGCCAAGCGCCTCCTGGCCGAGGAGCCGGCGCGCGCCCAGCGCCTGCTGGACCTCCTCGGTGAGGCGGTGGGACGCTACCTCGTGGCGCAGGTGGAAGCCGGCGCACAGGCCGTGCAGCTCTTCGACTCGTGGGCCGGGGCGCTGGCGCCGGAGGATTACCTCCGTTTCGCGCTGCCGCCGCTTGCGCATGCCGCCCGGGTGGCGCAGGCGTCGGGGGTGCCGGTGATCGTCTTTGCCCCGGGCGCGGGCTGGGCGCTCCCCGAGATCAAGGCCGCCACCGGCGCCGACGTGATCGGAGTGGACTGGCACACGCGCGCCCGTGACGCGCGTCAGGCGGTGGGCGGGCAGCAGGCGCTGCAGGGCAACCTCGATCCCACCTGGCTCTACGGGCCACCGGCGCAGGTCCGCGCCCGCACCCACGAGATGATCCGCGCCTTCCAGGGCGGCCCGCACATCGCCAACCTGGGTCACGGGATCCTGCCGGACACGCCGGTGGCCGGGGCGCGCGCCTTCATTGACGCGGTCAAGGAGTGGACCGCGTGATGGGGCTCGCCCCGAGCTTCGCGGCCGAGGCCACGCGCTGGATCTCGGGCGTCCATGACGCCATCACCGACTTCTTTGCCACCGCCGACGGGCGGGGGACCTTCCGCGAGGATCGCTGGGAGCGGCCCGGCGGCGGCGGGGGGCATTCCCGCGTGCTCACCGAAGGGGCGGTGTTCGAGAAGGCAGGGGTGAACCGCTCCGCGGTGGCGGGACCGCTCGAGGAAAGCATGGCCGGGCGGCTGGCCCTCCAGGGCGGGGCACTCGAGGGCGCCACGTTCTTCGCCACCGGGGTGAGCGTGGTGGCGCACCCGCGCAGTCCCATGGTGCCCACGGTGCACCTGAACGTCCGCTACTTCGAGCTGACGGGCTCGGACGGCACGGTGTTCGATGCCTGGTTCGGCGGCGGCACCGACCTGACGCCCACCTGGCCCTTCCCCGAGGATGCGGCGCACTTCCATCAGGCGCTGGCCACGCTGTGCGGCCGGCACGGCCCGGCGCTCTACCCGCGCTACAAGGCCTGGTGCGACGACTACTTCCGCAACCACCACCGCGACGGCGAGGCCCGCGGCGTGGGCGGCGTCTTCTTTGACCACCTGCGGCCGGGAGGGGACCACGGACTCGGCTTCGAGCAGCTCCACGCCTTCGTGCACGACATCGGCATGAGCTTCCCGCTCGCCTACGGCCCCATCGTGGCCCGCCGGCGGGACCTCCCCTGGGGCGAGCGCGAGCGCCGCTTCCAGGCCTTCCGCCGCAGCCGCTACGCCGAGTTCAACCTGCTCCACGACCGCGGCACCCACTTCGGCATCCAGAGCGGTGCCCGTGCGGAGAGTGTCCTGATGAGCCTGCCGCCCGAGGCGCGCTGGGAGTACGCCCCGGAGTTCCCGTCCGGCAGTCCCGAGGCGGCGCTGCAGTCCATGCTGACTCCTCGTGACTGGTTGACAATGAGTCACTAGAAGGCCCCTTCATAGTCCAACCTTCTGCCCGCAGACCCTTGACGCGGGCCGATTTACGGGGCATCCTCGTCATCATGACGGACCCCGTCACCAATCCCCCCTTCGGTGCTGCTGACCTGACCAACTGCGCCCGGGAGCTGATCCAGCTCCCGGGATCGGTGCAGCCGCATGGCGCCCTGCTGATCCTGCACCCCAGCCGGCTCCATGTGCTGCAGGCCACGCTCAATGCCGAGGCCATCCTCGGCAGCTGGGGGGCGTCGCCGCTCGGCAAGCACATCGACACCCTCGATCCCGCGCTCGGTCGCCTCATCCGCCGGCTGCAGGAGGAGGGCGCGGAGACCACCAGCCTGCCCTCCGCCGTGACCATCCAGGACGGCGACCAGGTGCGGCAATACGAGGTGCTGGTGCACCGCCTGCGGCACGAGGGGTACGCCGTGGAGCTCGAGCCCGTGGTCCCGGTGGACGAGGTGGGGACGCCGGAGGCGGTGGCGGAGCAGGTGGCGCGGATCCTCTCCGCCGGTATCGCGAGCCTCGGCGCCGCGGGTTCCGCCACGGCGCTCTACGAGGAAGCGGCGCGCGTCATGAAGGAGCTCGCCGGGTACGACCGCGTGATGGTCTACCGCTTCGACCCCGACGGCCACGGCGAGATCGTGGGGGAGGCGCGGGAGGAGCGGCTGGAGCCGTTCCTGGGGCTCCACTATCCCGAGAGCGACATCCCCCAGCAGGCCCGCGAGCTGTACCTCAAGAACCGCATCCGCGTCCTGGTGGACGTGGGCTACGAGCCCGCCCCGCTGTTCCCGCGCCTCTCACCCATGACGGGCGGCGACGTGGACATGTCGATGATCGGGCTGCGGAGCATGTCGCCGCTGCACCTGCAGTACCTCTCCAACATGGGCGTGCGGGCCACGCTGGTGGCCTCCCTCACCCGGGGCGAGCGGCTGTGGGGGCTCATGGCATGCCACCATTACTCGACGCGGCGGATCCCGTTCGAGGTCCGCACCGCCTGCAACATCCTGGCGGAGATGGTGGCCACGCGGCTCGCCGCGCTCGAGAGCCTGGACCTGGCGCAGGCCGACCTGGTGGTCAAGCGCCTGGAGCAGCAGGTGGTGGAGGCGCTGGCCACCACCGGCGAGTGGCGCACCGGCTTCTTCAGCTCCCCGCGCCAGCTGCTCTCGGCGCTGGGCGCCAACGGTGCGGCGCTGCTCCACGAGGACCAGCTGGTGACCGCCGGCGAGGTGCCCTCCTCCGAGGACATCCGCCGCATCGCGGCGTGGGTCACGGCGGTGTATCCCACCGCGCCGGTGTTTGCCACGCATGGGCTGTCGCGGCTGGCGCCGGAGTTCGAGCACCTGACGGCGGTCGCGTCCGGTGTGCTCGCCATTCCACTGTCCGGGCAGGGGCAGGACTACCTGCTCTGGTTCCGCGCCGAGCAGCGGCAGACGGTGCGCTGGGCCGGCGACCCGCGCAAGCCGGTGGATCCCGACGATCCCAACAAGCTCTCGCCGCGCCGGTCCTTTGCGGTGTGGACCGAGGTCACCCGCGCCACCTCCAAGCACTGGTCGGAAGCCGAGATGAGCACCGCGCGCGCCATCCGCCGCTCGCTGGTGGACATGGTGCAGCAGGTGCAGGCGGTGCGCGTGCTGATCGCCCACGACCAGTACCAGCGCGTGGTCCACTCGGTGCAGGCGGCCACGGAACCGACCCTGGTGATGAACAGCGTGGGGAAGGTTCTGGTAGCCAACCGCGCCTTCCAGTCGCTGCTGGCCCCCGAGGTGCACAACATGGCCTCGGCCGAGGACCTGCTGCAGCTGTTCGAGGATGAGACGCAGGTGGGGGCCATGCTGGGCGCGCTCCGGGTGGAGCGGCGGCTGTGGCAGGGGGAACTCCGGCTCCGCGCCCACGGCGAGGTGATCCCGCTCGCCATCCGCGCCGAGCCGGTGCCGGGGGAAGCCGGGGCGGACCTGGGCTACGTGCTCTTCGCCACGGACCTCCGGGCCAGGCACGAGTCCGAGGCGCTGCGCCAGCGGGTCCATGAGGTGATGACCGAGGCGAGCCGGCTCTCGCGCCTCGAGGCGAGTGACGCCCAGACTGCGCACACGTTCGGCACCATGCTCGAGGCCATCCACGCCACGGCCCGCCGCGCCGTCTCCGAGCTGGCTGAGCGGAACCACGTCCTGCCGCTCCCGGCCACGCTGGCGAGCGTCGAGGCGCTCACCCGCCGCGCCGCGGCCCTGGCCCTGCAGCTCGAGAGCTACACCGTGGCCCGCCTCAACCGGCCGAGTTAGGCCAGCGCCTCGAACACGGCGCCGTTCGCGTCGAACGCGCCGAGCGCCTCCGCCACCACGAAGTCCGCCTCCCCCGCCGACAGCGGCAGCGCGTCCAGCGCCGCCCGCCACCGCTGCTTGAAGCCGTCCGGATCGGGAATCCCCGGGAAATCGTAGAAGGCCGTCCCGGCGCCGTCGGTCCGCTTGAGGATCGGCGCCACCATCCGCTTGAGGATCTGGCCGCCCGAGAGGTCGCCCAGGTAGCGGGTGTAGGCGTGGGCCACGAGGCCGAGGGGGGCCGTGCGCGCCAGCTCGGTGATGCGGGCCGCGTAGGCTTGGGCGGCGCCGGTGGGGCGGTAGCGGGTGGCCCAGTCGGCGCCGGCCAGCAGGGTCAGGTCTGCCTCGAGTGCGGCCACGCGGTGAAGCGCCGGGTCGTAGAGCGGCGCCACGTGCGGATGCGCGGCCTGCGCCGTGAGCCCGGCCTCGAGGGCCGAGTACACCGCGTGCAGGTTGGCGAGCAGGGCGATGTACGACTCCGCCGGGAGCTGCCCCGTCAGGAAGGCGCGCATGATGCCTCTGCGCTCGGCCCGGGTATGGGCGGCCTTGGTTTCCTGGCGGAGGCGGGCGGAGAGGGCGGTGTCGGTGATGGTCATCTCGAAAGGGGATAAAGGAAGTCGGAAATATGCCTTCCCGCCCAATTCCCGCCAAGGGGGAGGGGTGCGGGCCCGGCCCGGCCCGGCGGCCAGCCGATCCATGTCCGGCTCTCCTCCTTAAAATAGCCCTCCGCAGGGCGGCCCGCCGCTTCACCCCCGGGAGCGGCGGCTTACATTTGGCTCGGCTCGCCGCCCGCCCCGGGCGGTTCACCCCGTTCCCCCACCAGGTCGCTGCCGATGGCCGCTCCGGCGCTCTCCGTCGTGGTGCCGATGTACAACGAGGAGGACTCGGCCGGTCCGCTGGTGGAGGCGGTCCGCTCGGCGCTGGGGGACGCGTACGCCTGGGAACTGATCCTGGTGGACGATGGCAGCCGTGACCGGACGGTGGAGCGGATCGCGGTGCTCATGGCCGCGGACCCCAGGGTGCGGCTGGTGCGGCTGGCCCGGAACTACGGCCAGACCCCCGCGATGCAGGCCGGCTTCGATGCCGCCCGCGGCGACGTGGTGGTCACGATGGACGGCGACCTCCAGAATGACCCGCGCGACATCCCCGCCGTGCTGGCCCGGCTGGACGAGGGCTACGACCTGGTGGCCGGCTACCGGGAACGGCGGCAGGACGTGTTCCTCAAGCGCCGGCTGCCGTCGCTGATCGCCAACTGGCTCATCCGCCAGGCCACCGGGGTGCCCATCCGCGACAACGGCTGCTCCCTCAAGGCGTTCCGGCGCCCGGTGGTGGACCAGCTCCATCTCTACTCCGACATGCATCGCTTCATCCCGGCCGTGGCGGCCGCAACGGCCGGCGCCCGCATCACCGAGATGCCGGTGCGCCACCACGCGCGCCGCTTCGGGCAGAGCAAGTACGGGCTCTCCCGGATCGCCAAGGTGCTGGCCGACCTGCTGGTGATCATCATGATCCGCTCGTTCCGCGACCGGCCACTCCACCTCTTTGCCGGGGTGGCGCTGGTGGCATTCCTGTTCGGGATCCTCGCGGTGGCGGCCTCGGCGATCGCCATGGCCTACTTCACGCCGGTGAAGGCCACGGCGCTGGTGTTCCCGAGCGTGGCGCTGGTCTGGTTCGCCACCGCGGGCTACCTGCTGATGCTGGGGCTCGTGGCGGAGGCCGCGGTGCGGCGCTACGGCCGGCGCGTGGCCCCGGTGGCGGCGCTGGTGCAGGAGGTGCGCTGATGGCCGGGCTGTCAGTCATCGTGCCGGTGCATGGGCGCCAGGAATCGCTGGACCGGGTGTACCAGGAGTACGCCCCGGCCCTCATGGGGCGCGGGGAGGTGGTGGAGTTCCTCTTCGTGTTCCCGCCGGACGGTGCGCAGGCGACGCGCCCGCTCGAGCCCCTCAAGGCGGCCGGGGCACCCATCCGCATCCTGCAGCTGGCGCAGCCAGCTGGCCTGGCCCGCCTGACACGAGCCGGGGCCACCCACGCCACCCACGCCTTCGCGGCGCGGACCCCGGAGCGGGAGACGGGCGCCGCCCGGCTGCATCGCCGGCTGTTCCACTGGCTGGCGCGGCCGGTGAGCAAGGGCCAGTTCCGCGACCTGGGCTCGGGCGTCGGCGCCGTCCGGCGCGACGCGCTCCTCGCCACCCCCGCCTACGGCGACTTCTTCCGCTTCCTCCCCGCGCTCATGATGCGCGAGGGATTCGCGGTGGCCGAGGTGCCGGTGGCACGGCACGCGGCAGACCAGCGGCCTTCGGTGTACCCGCCCGGGACCTACTTCCGGAGCCTCATCGACCTGCTGGGGATGTACTTCCTGGCGCGCTTCACGGAGCGGCCGCTCCGGTTCTTCGGGCTGGTGGGCCTGCTCCTGGCCCTGCCGGGCGTGGTGCTGCTGGCGGTGCTGCTGGTGCAGCGGATCGAGGGCGTGGGCATCGCCAACCGGCCGGCGCTGCTGCTCGGCACGCTGCTGCTGGCGCTCGGGGTGCAGGCCATCGCGCTCGGGCTGGTGGCGGAGATCATCGTGCACCTGAACGCGCCCACCCGGCGGAGCTACCGGCTGGCGCGTGGCAGCGACGGCCCCCAGCCCGAATGAGCGACCCCGCCGCGCGGAGGGGCTGGGGCCGCTTCGCGGCGCGGCTTGGGCTCGGGGCGGTGCTGCTGGCGCTCATCGTCCGCAAGGTGGGCGTGCCCGACTTCGGCGTGCCCGTGGGGCCGCGCCTCCTGGCGGGGGTGCTCGCGGCGGCGGCGCTGCTCATGGCGGGGCAGGCGGTGGCGGCGCTCCGCTGGAAGGTGGTGCTTGGCGCCGGGAGCCCGCCGTGGGCCTACCTCACCCGCCTCTACTACATCGGCGCCTTCTTCTCCCTCTTCCTCCCCACCGTGGTGGGCGGCGACGTGGTGCGCGCCGCCGCCGCTGCGCAGGCCACGCGCCGCCCCGGCGGGGTGGTTGCCAGCGTGTTGGTGGACCGCCTGCTCGGCGTGCTCGCCCTCGTGGTGTATGGGCTGGTGGGCATCCTGCTGGCGCCCGACGTCACGGCGCGGCTGGTGGCGGCTGCAAAAGTGAAGCTGCCGGGCGCGGGGCTCCTGGCCGCCGCCGTCGTCGGCTTCATTCTCCTGGTGGTCCTCTTCCGGAGGGCGCTCCGTTCCCCCACGCTGCAGGCCACGGTGGCCGAGGGGTGGACCGCGGTGCGCGAGCTGGCGCGGTCGCCGAGGGCGCTGGCGACGGCGGTGGCGCTCGGGTTCGTGGTGCAGGGCATCTACATCCTGCTCTGGGTGGTGCTGGCGCGGAGCGTGGCGCTCCCGGTACCGGACCGGCTGCTGGTGCTGGGTGTGCCCGTCGTGTCGTTCTTCGCCATGCTGCCGGTGACGCTCAACGGCCTCGGCGTGCGCGAGGGGGCGTGGCTGCTGCTGCTGACGGGGAGCGGCATCCCGCACGACCAGGTGGTGGGCTTCAGCCTGCTCTACTTTGCCGCCAACCTGGTGGCCGGCGCGATCGGCGGCCTGATCTTCGTCCTCCGGGGAACGGGCACGGCGGCCACGCCGGCAGCGGACGCCGAGACTTCCTGATTGATCGCCGGGACGAAGTACCTCTGGTGCGGAGCTTCACGATCCCTTCAAGCGCGGCAAGCGAAGATTCCTTCATGACGCGTCCGCTCGACCCGATCCTCGCCCCGCGCTCCATCGCCGTCATCGGCGCGTCGCGCTCGCCCAACACCATCGGCCACCAGATCCTGGCCAACCTGCTCGAATACGGGTACACCGGGACCGTGTACCCCGTGAACCCGACGGCCCCGTCGGTGCACTCGGTGAAGGCGTGGCCCGACGTGGAAGCCATCCCGGACGCCGTGGACATGGCGGTGGTGTGCGTGCCCAAGCAGCACGTGGTGGCGGTGGCGGAGGCGTGCGGGCGGAAGGGCGTGAAGGGGCTCACGGTGATCAGCGCAGGCTTCCGTGAGGTGGGCGGCGACGGGGTGGCGCGCGAGGAGCAGCTGGTGGCGACCTGCCGCCGCCACGGGATGCGGCTGGTGGGGCCCAACTGCATGGGCGTGCTGAACGCCAACCCCGCGGTGGCCATGAACGCGACCTTCGCGCCGAGCATGCCGCCGTATGGCGGGGCGGGGTTCGTGAGCCAGTCCGGGGCCATGGGGCTCTCGGTGCTGGACTACGCCAGCGAGTACGGCATCGGCATCGCGCAGTTCGTGTCCATGGGCAACAAGCCGGACGTGAGCGGCAACGACCTGCTGCTCCACTGGGAGGACGATCCGGAGATCGGCGTCATCCTGATGTACGTGGAGAACTTCGGGAACCCGCGCCGGTTCCTGGAGATCGCCAGCCGGATCACGCGGAAGAAGCCGATCATCGCGGTGAAGTCGGGCCGCTCGGCCACGGGGGCGCGGGCGGCCTCGTCGCACACGGGCGCGCTGGCGGCGAGCGACACGGTGGTGGACGCGCTGTTTGCGCAGGCGGGGGTGCTGCGCGCGGGGACGGTCGAGGAGCTGTTCGACCTGGCGATGGCCTTCGGCGGCCAGCCGCTGCCGCGCGCGCGCCGGGTGGCGGTGGTGACCAACTCGGGCGGGCCCGGCATCATCGCGGCGGATGCCCTGGAGGGCGCGGGCATGGAGGTGGCGGAGCTGGCCCCCGCCACGGTGGAGCGCCTGCGGCCGCTCTTCCCGCCCGAGGCGTCGCTCCGCAACCCGCTCGACATGATCGCCTCCGCCACGCCGCCGGGCTATCGCGCCGCGCTCGATGCGCTGCTGGCCGATCCCGGGATCGACGCCGTGATGTCCATCTTCGTGCCGCCGCTCGGCGTGAAGCAGGAGGACGTCGCGGAGGCCATCGTGGCGGCCAAGGCGGGGCACGCGGACAAGCCGCTCGTCGGCGTGCTGATGGGGCGGCAGGGGCTGCCGCAGGGCAAGGCCGAGCTGCATGCGGCGCACATCCCGGCGTACATCTTCCCGGAGTCGGCGGCGCGGGCCCTGCAGGCCATGAGCCGGTACCGCGAGTGGCGGGAGCGCCCGGTGCCCGTGGACGCCCCGCCGGTGCTGGATCGCGCGGCCATCGCGAGGCTGCTCGATGCGGCGCGGGCCCGGGGTGCGACGCGCCTCGACGAGATCGCGGCGCTCGAGCTGCTTGCGGCCGCGGGCATCCCCGCCGCGCAGGCCGTCCTCGCCGCGGATGCGGAGACGGCCGCCCGGGCGGCCGAGGCGATGGGCTTCCCGGTGGTGATGAAGGTCGTGGCCCCCGCCATCGTGCACAAGACGGACGTGGGGGGCGTGGTGACGGGCGTGACGAGCGCCGATGAGGCCCGCGCAACCTTCGCGCAGATCATGGCGTCCGCGCGGCGCGCGCATCCCGAGGCGGCCATCAGCGGGATCCTGGTGCAGCAGCAGGTGCGGGGCGGGCGCGAGCTCATCGTGGGGATGCACCGTGACCCGGCGGTGGGGCCCATGGTGATGTTCGGCCTGGGTGGCGTCCTGGTGGAGGTGCTCGGCGACGTGACCTTCCGCCTGGCCCCCGTCACGGCGCTCGAGGCCGGCGACATGCTCCGGAGCATCCGCGGCCGGAAGCTCCTCGACGGAGTGCGCGGCGCACCGCCGGCGGACCTGCCCGCGCTGCAGGAGATCCTGGTCCGTGTCGGCCGGCTGGCGGCCGACTTCCCCGAGATTGCCGAGCTGGACCTGAACCCGGTGCTCGCCTTCGGCGATGGCGCCGTGGCGGTGGACGCGCGCGTGCTGCTCGCGTCCCCGCCTTCCCCTCACCCCGAGGTCGCCCCCGCCACGCCGGCGGGTGGCGCACAGCAATGACCACGCACTCCCATCGCGGCTACGACCTGCTCCACAACCCCCGCCTCAACAAGGGTACCGGCTTCACGCCCGAGGAGCGCGACCAGCTCGGCCTGCGCGGCCTGGTGCCGCCCCGCTTCACCACGCAGGCGGAGCAGCAGGCCCGGGTCCTCGAGAACTTCCGGAAGAAGACGGCGGCCATCGAGAAGTACATCTACCTGATCAGCCTCCAGGACCGGAACGAGCACCTGTTCTACCGGGTGGTGATGGACCACGTCGAGGAGATGATGCCGATCATCTACACCCCGACGGTGGGCGAGGCCTGCACCAGCTTCTCGCACATCTTCCGCCGGCCGCGCGGCCTCTACGTCACGGCGCAGGACCGGGGCCGCATCCGCGACGTGCTCCGCAACTGGCCCGGGCGCGACGTCGCGATGATCGTGGTGACCGACGGCGAGCGCATCCTCGGCCTCGGCGACCTCGGCGCCAACGGCATGGGCATCCCGATCGGCAAGCTGTCGCTCTACACGGCGTGCGCGGGGGTGGACCCGTCGCGCTGCCTGCCGATCACGCTGGACGTGGGCACCAACCGCGACGAGCTCCTGGCCGACCCGCTCTACCTGGGCCTGCCGCAGAAGCGGCTCACCGGAGCGGAGTACGAGGCGCTGGTGGAGGAGTTCGTGCTGGCGGTGCAGGAGGTGTTCCCGGGCGCCGTGATCCAGTTCGAGGACTTCGCCACCGAGAACGCCATGCACCTGCTGGCGCGCTACCGCGACCGGGTGTGCTGCTTCAACGACGACATCCAGGGGACGGCGGCGGTGACGCTGGCGGGCATCCTGTCGGCCACGCGCATCACCGGGCAGCCGCTCACCCAGCAGGTGGTGATGTTCCTCGGGGCAGGCGCCGCCGCCACGGGCATCGCCGACCTCATCGTCTCGGCGCTGGTGCGGGAGGGGATGCCGGAGGCGGAGGCGCGGCGGCACTGCTGGTTCGTGGATCGCGGCGGCCTGGTGGTGCGGGGACGCACCGACCTGCAGGAGCACAAGCTCCCCTACGCCCACGACCACGCGCCGGCCGGCGACCTGCTCACCGCCGTGGAGAGCGTGAAGCCGACGGCCATCGTGGGCGTGAGCGCCACCCCCAACACCTTCACCGAGGCCGTGGTGAAGGCGATGAGCCGGCACAACCCGCGCCCGATCATCTTCCCGCTCTCCAACCCCACCTCCAAGTCGGAGTGCACCGCGGCCGAGGCGTACGGGTGGAGCGAGGGGAAGGCGGTGTTCGCGAGCGGGAGCCCCTTCGACCAGGTGATGTGGGGCGGGCGCACCTTCACGCCGGGGCAGGGGAACAATGCCTACATCTTCCCGGGCGTGGGACTGGGCGTCATCGTGAGCGGGGCGCGGCGGGTCACCGACTCGATGTTCTACGCCGCGGCGCGCACGCTGGCCGCAGGGGTGCCGGAGGCCTCGCTGAACGAGGGCTTGCTCTTCCCGAGGCTGCGCGACATCCGGGCGGTCTCCGCGCGGATCGCCACGGCGGTGGCGGAGGTGGCGTATGCCGATGGCCTCGCCACCGTGCCGCGACCGGCCGACCTTCCCGCGGTGGTCCGCGCCAGCATGTACGACGGGACGTACCCCTCGTACCTCTGAGGCGGCCCGCGCCACGCCGGGCTCCGGGGACGCCGATCCCCGGGGCCCGGTGTACTTTTCGGCACCCTCTTTCCCGCCCAACCATGCCGCACTCGCTCGTTCGCCGCACGGCGGCGCTCGTCGCCCTGGCCGTCCTCCCGCTCGCGGCACAGGCGCCACGCCACGTGATCCTGGTGACGCTCGACGGGGTCCGCACCCAGGAGTTCTTCGGCGGCCTCGACACGCTGGTGCTGAACGGCACCGAGCGCCAGCACAACGTGGGCGACACCGCCGCGGTGCGCCGCCGCTGGTGGCGGCCCACGCCGGAGGAACGGCGGCGGCTCCTCATGCCCTTCTTCTGGGACTCGCTGGCGCCGCAGGGCCTGGTGCTCGGCAACGTGGCGCGGGGGAACCGGGTGCTGATCCAGAACCGCATGCGCTTCTCCGCACCCGGCTACCTGGAGATGTTCACCGGCCGGGCCCAGCCCGACGTGACGAGCAACGACCAGAAGCGCTACGGCCACGTCACCGTGCTGGAGCACGCGCGCCGGGCGCTGGGGCTCCCGCGGGAGCAGGTGGCGCTGTTCGGCAGCTGGGAGAACTTCCGCTGGTACGCCGCGAGCGACTCGACCGCCGTGGTGGTGAATGCCGGCAGCCAGCCCATGGCACCGGCGCTCGAGACCCCGCGCACCCGCGAGCTCGCGCGCCTCGAACGCCGGGCCCAGCCCATCTGGCACGAGGCCCGGCTGGACGTGTTCACTGGCGCCATGGCGCTCGACTACCTCCGCACGCGCCACCCGCGCCTCCTGGTGGTGAACTTCGACGACACCGACGACCTTGCCCACCTCCGCCGCTACGAACCACTCCTGGTGGCGCTCGGCGGCCTCGATGATTTCCTGCACGAGCTCTGGACCACCGTCCAGGCCGATCCCCGCCTGCGCGGCCGGACCACGCTCATCATCACCACCGATCACGGCCGCGGCCGCACCCCGGAGGACTGGAGCAACCATGGCGAGGACGTGGAGGGCGCGCAGGAGATCTGGATGGCGGTGATCGGGCCGGGGACGGCGGCGGTCGGGGAGCCCCGGGGCGTGACCGGCGTGCGGCAGGCCGCCGTGGCCGGGACCATCCTGCAATGCCTCGGGCTCGATCCGGCGGGGCTCGCGGGCGCGGCCCCACCGGTGCCCGGCGCCTGCCGCGGGGCGCGCTAGCTCAGCCGAGTCGCGCGCCGGTGGTGGCGTCGAACCAGTGCAGGCTCCCGGGGAGCAGCGTCAGGCCGACCTGCTCCCCGCGCCGCACCTGGGGTGGCCCGTCGTGACGGACCGCGAGGGGCGTGCCCGCGGTGTCGAGTGAGATGAGCGTCTCGTTGCCGAGCGGCTCGATCTCGGCCACCGCGGCGCGCGGGGTGCCGTCACCGCCGAGGCGGATGGCCTCGGGCCGGAAGCCGAGGATCACGGGCGCCCCGGGCGGGAGGCCGGCGGGGAGTTCGGCGGTGGGGACGGGCAGCCGCAGCCCCCCGCCCTCAAACTGCGGCGCGCTCCCGGGCACCAGCGTGCCCGTGAGCAGGTTCATCGGCGGGCTGCCGACGAAGGTGGCCACGAAGGTGCTGGCGGGCCGGCGGTAGATGGTGAGCGGGGCATCCACCTGCTCCACGCGGCCGGCGTTCATCACCACGATGCGGTCGCCGAGGGTCATGGCCTCGACCTGGTCGTGGGTCACGTAGATGGTGGTGGTGCCGAGGCGGCGGCGGAGCGCGGCGAGGTCGCGGCGCATCTGCACGCGGAGCTTGGCGTCGAGGTTGCTGAGCGGTTCGTCGAACAGGAAGACGCTCGGCTCGCGGATGATGGCGCGGCCCACCGCCACGCGCTGGCGCTGGCCGCCGGAGAGCTGGCCCGGCCGGCGCGCGAGCAGCTCGCCGAGGCCAAGGAGCTCCGCCGTGGCGGCGACGCGGCGCTGGACCTCGGCGTGCTCCACCTTCCTGAGCGCCAGGGCAAAGCCGAGGTTCTCCGCCACCGTCATGTGGGGGTAGAGGGCATAGTTCTGGAACACCATGGCGATGTCGCGTTCGCGGGCGGGAACGTCATTGACGACGCGGTCGCCGATCCGCAGGGTGCCCTCGCTGATGGCCTCGAGGCCGGCGATCATGCGGAGCGTGGTGCTCTTCCCGCAGCCTGACGGGCCCACGAGCACCAGGAATTCCCCGTCGGCCACGGCGAGGTCGAGTCCGTGCACCACGACGTGGGCGCGGCCCTTGTCGTGGTATATCTTTCGCACTCCGTCGAGCGTCACCGTCGCCATAGGGCTCCGTCCGTCATGACTGATTCCATCCGTTTCCCCGAGCGCTTCCTCTGGGGTGCCGCCACTTCGGCCTACCAGGTCGAGGGCTCACCCCTGGCGGATGGGGCCGGCGCCAGCAACTGGCACCGCTTTGCCCACACCCCCGGGATGACCGCCAACGGCGAGACCGGCGACGTGGCCTGCGACCACTACCGGCGCATGCCGGAGGACGTGGCCCTGATGCGGCGCCTGGGGCTCACGGCCTACCGCTTCTCGCTGGCCTGGGGCCGCGTCCTGCCGGAGGGGACGGGCCGCGTCAACGCGGCCGGCCTGGGCTTCTACGACCGGCTGGTGGACCAGCTCCTGGCCGCCGGCATCGCCCCGAACGCCACGCTGTTCCACTGGGACCTGCCCGCCGCCCTCGAGGACCGGGGTGGCTGGCTCAACCGCGACATCGCCGAGTGGTTTGCCGCCTACGCCGACACCGTGGTGCGCCGCCTCGGCGACCGGGTGGCGATGTGGGCCACGCTCAACGAGCCCTGGGTGGTGACCGACGGCGGCTACCTGCACGGCACGCTGGCGCCCGGGCACCGCAGCCCCTACGAGACGCCCATTGCCAGCCACAACCTGCTCCGGGCCCACGGGCTCGGCCTGCGCGCCATCCGTGCGGCGGGTGGCCGGCAGGCGGGCCTCGTGGTGAACCTGGAGCCCAAGTACGCCGCGAGCGACCGCCCCGAGGACCAGGCGGCGACGCGCCGGGCCGAGGCGTACATGAACCGGCAGTACCTCGATCCCGTCTTCCTCGGCGGCTACCCCGCCGAGTTGGCCGAGATCTACGGCGAGGCCTGGCCCGAGTTCCCGGCCGCAGACTTCGACGTGATCCGCGCGCCGCTCGACTTCCTCGGCGTCAATTACTACACCCGCGCCGTGCATCGCCACGAACCCCGGGCGTGGCCCGTCGGTGCGGGCCGGGTGCGGCAGCCGCAGCACACCTACACGTCCATGGACTGGGAAGTCTACCCCCAGGCCTTCACCGACGTGCTGCTCTGGGTCAAGGCGCGCTACGGCGACTGCCCGCTCCACATCACGGAGAACGGCTCCGCCTTCTACGACCCCCCGACCGTCGAGGGCGAGGAGCTCGCCGACCCGCTCCGCGTGGGCTACCTCCGCGATCACCTGCGGGCGCTCCACCGCGCCATCGCCGCCGGCGCGGACGTGCGGGGGTATTTCGCCTGGTCGCCGCTCGACAACTTCGAGTGGAGCGCCGGGTACGCCAAGCGCTTCGGGCTCATCCACGTGGACTTCGCGACGCAGCGACGCACCTTCAAGGCCAGCGCCCGGCTCTACGCCGAGGTGATCCGGACCCACGGCGCGGCGCTCGGCGCCTAACGGGCGCGGTAGCGCGGCCCCACGTCGGGGCCGAGCCGCACCTGCACGTCGAGCAGGCCGCCATCCGCGGCGAGCGGGATGAGGAGCGCCCCCGTCCGTCACCCCCAGCCGCTCGCCATTGGCGAAGGCCTCGGTGGGTCCGCCGTCGCGGCGCTGCTCCACCGTCAGCAGCACGTCCCGGTCGCTGCCCGGCACGCACCAGCGCAGGCGGAAGCCCGGCCACCCGGCCGGGATGCAGGGCGCCAGGCGGAGCACCCGGCCGTCGAGCACGGTGACACCAAGCAGTGACTCCACGCCCACCCGGAACATCCACCCCGCCGAGCCGGTGTACCAGGTCCAGCCGCCACGGCCCGAGTGCGGGGCGACGCCGTAGACGTCCGCCGCGACCACGTACGGCTCCACCTGGTAGCGCGCGATGCCCTCGGGCGTGCCGCCATGGTGCACGGGGCTCAGCATGCGCAGCAGGTGAGCGGCGCGGTCGCGGCGGCCCAGCTCCGCCAGGGCGCGCACGCCCCAGAGGGCGCCGTGCGTGTACTGGCCGCCGTTCTCGCGCACGCCGGGCAGGTAGCCCTTGATGTAGCCGGGGTCGTTCGGCGTCTGGTCGAACGCCGGGGTGAGGAGGCGGATGATGCCCTCGGGTTCCGCCACGAGGTGCTGCTCCATGGCGTCGAGCGCCGTGGCCGCGCGCTCGGGCGGCGGCGCCGGAGATCACCGCCCACGCCTGCGCGATGGTGTCGATGCGGCACTCGTCGCTCTCGGCGGAGCCGAGCACGGCACCGTTGTCGTACCAGGCGCGGCGGTACCAGCCGCCATCCCAGCCCTCGGCGTTGAGCGCCTTGCCCAGTGCGGTGCGGTAGGCGCGGTATCGCTCCAGGCGCAGGGCATCGCGCCGCATCTCGCAGTGCGGGAGGAAGCCCTCGAGGATGTGATACAGGAAGAACCCGAGCCAGACGCTCTCGCCCCGGCCGAGGCGGCCAACGCGGTTCATGCCGTCGTTCCAGTCGCCGGTGCCCATGAGGGGGATGCCGTGTGCGCCGGTGGTGAGGGACCGGTCGAGCGCCAGGCAGCAGTGCTCGTAGAGCGTGCCGGTGGTGCCGGCCTCGGTGGGAACCACGAAGGTCTCGTCCTCACCTTCCTCGAGGTGGGGGGCGCGGAGGAAGCGCACCGGCTCGTCGAGCACCGCCGTGTCCCCGGTGTGGCGGACGTACTCGGCCGTGAGCAGCGGCAGCCAGAGGAGGTCGTCGCTGAAGCGGGTGCGGATGCCCTTGCTGAGCGGCGGGTGCCACCAGTGGAGCACGTCGCCCTCCTCGAACTGATGGGCGGCGTGGAGGAGGAGCTGGCGGCGGGTGAGCGCCGGGTCGAGCCAGGTGAGCGCGGCCGCGTCCTGCAGCTGGTCGCGGAAGCCGAAGGCGCCGCCGCTCTGGTAGAAGGCCGAGCGGCCCCAGACGCGGCAGGCCAGGTTCTGGTAGGCCAGCCAGCCGTTGAGCATGAGGTCCAGCTCGGGCACCGGCGTCTCCACCCGGAGCCGGCCCAGGGTCTCCTCCCAGAAGCGGCCCACGTCCGCCAGCTCCATTGCTACCACCGCGGGCGCCCGGAACCGGGTCACGAGGCTTCGCGCCGACGCCGCGTCGGGGGCCTCGCCGAGGAGCAAGATCGCCTCGGCAATCTCGCCGGGGGCCACGAGGAAGGTGGTGCGGAAGGCGGCGCAGGGATCGAGTCCGCGGCCGGTGCGGCCATCGAGGGGGGTCCCCGCCACCACGGCGCCGGGCGCCCCGAGGGTGCCGTCCCGCCCCAGGAACGCGCCGCGATGCGCGGTGTGCTCCACGGCGGTGCCGCCCTCCGGCGCGACCAGCGCGGCGAAGGTCACGCCCGCCGCGAACTCCCCGGCATCCGGATTCATGGCCAGCACCGCGCCCGAGGCCGTGTCCCACGCCGTGCCCACGGCGCGCCGCGTGTCCTGTTCCAGCACGCCGAGCACCAGCGCCTGGTAGGTGGTCAGGGCCAGGCGGCGCGGGTGGGTGCCATCGTTGGTGACCCGCACGCGCACCACCTTGAGCGGCGCCTGGCGCGGAACAAAGGCGGTCACGTGCTGCGTCAGGCCCTGGGAGCGCCGGGTCCAGCTGGTGTGCCCGAAGCCGTGGCGCACCTCGACATCCGCGCCACCGCCCGCCGGGGCGGGCAGCGGGGACCAGAACCACCCCGCGTCCAGGTCGCTGAGGTACAGCGCCTCACTCGGCGGGTCAGCGATCGGGTCGTTGGTCCACGGCGTCAGCCGGTGTTCGCGGCTGTTGCGGCTCCAGGTGTAGCCGCCCCCCGCCTCGGTGGCGAGGGCGCCGAACTGCTCGTTGGCCAGCACGTTGGTCCACGCCAGCGGCGGGCGGCGCTGGCGCTCGCCGTCCGCCGGCAGGCGGATGACGTACTCGCTCCCGTCGGCGGCGAAGCCGCCGTGGCCGTTCCAGTGCCGGAGCGGTTCGTCCGCCGGCAGGGCGCCGGGGGCTTCCGCGGGCGCCTGACGGAACCGCACCGTCACGGCAGGCGCGGGCGCCACCATGGGGAGCTCCGCGGCGCGCACCACGAAGCGGGCCAGCCGCTCCAGGCGCGCCACGACCGCGGCCGGCTCGTCTGCCGCACGGCGAACGAGCGTCCGGCCCAGGCGGGGCGAGGGGGCCGGGCCCACCTGGTGCACCGCGTCGGCGAGGCCGGGGCCACTCGCATCCAGCAGCACGAGGTCCACCCCGACACCACGCGTGCGCCAGTAGGCCGCCACGCGGGCGAGCCCCACCGCGGTCATCACGTCGGCCGGGGTCTTCACGTGCACCAGCACCACGGGCAGGCCGCCCGTGAGGCCCAGCGCGCCGAGCCCGCCCGCGGGAAGCTCCGCCCGGGATGGCAGCGGCAACCCGGGGCGCGGCTCGGCGGCGCCGTACGCGAGGGCCCCGGTCAGCACCGGCAGGCGGGCGCGCCACTCGCGCGGGAGGCCCAGCATCTCGAGCGTGGCACGTGCTTCCGCCTGGGCCGAGCGGAACACCGCCTCGAACTCGCCCGCCACCGCCGCGCCCGTCAGCGCCAGCACCTGGGCCCGGTCGGCACCCGCCGCGAGCGCGGAGACCAGTTCCACCGCCTGCCCGGGCGCCAGCGTCAGCGCGTGCCGCTGCGCGAAGACGGGGTCCAGCACGTTGCCGGTGGTGCCGGAGAGCGTCGCGCCGGGGTCGAGCATCGCCGGGGTGGCGGCCGTGCGGCCACGGCCCAGGGAAGCGGGCGCGGTCGGTCTCCCACGCTGGAGGCGGGGCGGCCGTCACACCAGAGCTGCTGGGCCAGCCAGAGGGCGGGCTCCTCGGGGCTCCGGGGCCGGCGGCGGGCGAGCAGGGCACCGCCAGGCTCGCGCTCGGTCTGGACGAAGAGCTTGGAGAAGGCCGGGTGGGCGCGGTCGCCGTCGGGGTCGTTGAGCACCACCTCGAAGGCGGTGGTGAGGTCCAGCTGCCGCGCGCGGCGGCCGCCATTGGTGAGGCGGATGCGGCGGAGCTCGAGGTCCCGGTCGGGAGCCACGGTGACTTCCACCCGGAGGCAGAGCCCGTCGGCCACGGTCTCGAACAGGATGCCACCCGGGGCGGCCGCGGCGCCGGCGCCGTGCGACGGCGCCAGGCCGGTGGCCAGGAGCGCGCCGGTCTCGAGGTCGCGCAGGTAGAGGAGCACGCCTTCCGGCTCGCCGGCGGGGGCGGCGGCCCAGCGGGTGAGCGCGGCGCCCTGCCAGGTGGTGCCGCCGGTGCCGCCGGCCGCAAGGAAGGAATGGAGCCGGCCGTTGCCGAGCAGGTGGACGGGACGCACGACGAAGGCAGTCACGGGATCCTGGAAAGGCTCAGTCCTGGAAGCGCACCACCGCGGGAAGGCGGCGGACGGTCACCTCGCCCGCCGCGCCGGGCGCGGCGGGCTGGTCATCGACGAACACCCGGCGGGGCGCGAGCCCCACGGGCGGGTACACCACGAGCCCACCCGGCGGGACCCGGGTCCCGGCGGCGAGCATGAAGCTGACGGAGTCGCCCGCGCGGCGGGCGGTGTAGCTCACCGGGCCCCACCAGGTGCGGAGGCCGCGGACGGTGGTGCCGCCGTCCGCCATCCACGCGGCGCGGAGGCCCATGCCGAGGACCAGGGCGCTGTCGGCCTCGCGCTCCCAGGCAAAGAGGTCGGCGGCGGCGCGGAGGAAGTCGCTGCCCACCCAGGTGTGCGGGAGGTCGCCGATGAACTTCGGCGCGCGCCGGTCCTTCCAGACCACCTCCGGCCACTGGCGCCAGGCGGGGGGCTCCTGGTCGTCCAGGAACTGGTCCAGCATGGCGAGCGCCTGCTCGCGACGGCCCAGCCGGAGCAGGCTGCCCACCGTGCGGAGCTCATACGGCGTGTACGCCTCCCAGGCCGTGGCGGGATTGCGGCGGGCTGAGGCCGTGTCGTAATAGCGCTGGAAGGTGGCCTCGAGCGCCGGGCGCGGCAGCAAGGCCTCCGCGCCCGTGGGGGTGAGGGCCACGGTGGTGGAGGTGGCGTCGAAGTCGCCGAGGTCGGCGGCGCCGGGAACGTAGTCAATCCGGTGCCGCGCCATGGTGCGCGCCACCGTGGTGGTGATGGCGCGCCCGAACGAGTCCGCCGCCGCCTGCCAGCGCGTGGCCACGCTGTCCTGGCCCAGCACGCGGGCCATCGCCACCGCATCGCGGTAGCCGCGATAGGCGAAGAAGTCGTCCCAGTACGAGTGCATCGGCTTGGCCGAGTAGCCCTCGTGGCTGATCGACGGGGGGAGCAGGCCCTCGAACTCCGTCCCGGCGTACGCCGGCGAGAGGCGGGCGCCGCGGAGCGAGTCCATGTAGGCCACCGTGCGCCGGGCCACGGGCCAGGTCTCGCGCAGGAGGGCCGTGTCCCCGGTGTGGCGCCAGTACTCCATGAGGAGCCAGAGGAACTCCCCGTGGCTGTCGTGCTCGGGCGTGGGGTCGGCGCCGCGATGGTCGATGCAGCAGGGGACCTTCCCGTTGGCGTACACCTGCGGCGCGAACCAGCGCAGGAAGTCGCGCACCACCTCGGGGTGCCCGAAGCGGAGCATCGCCGACGAGGTGAGCGCGCCGTCCCGGATCCAGCTCCGCTCGTAGGAACGCGACCCCGGCTGGATGGCGGGCCCGTCGCGATTGATGAGCACCCAGGCTTGCGTGGCCCGGATGGACTGCGCCAGCGCCTCGGCCGCGGGCGGCAGCGTGATGCCCACCCGGTCCACCGTCTCCGCCCACGCGCCGGTCACCTCGGCGCGAGCCGCCTCGAAGGCGGTTGCATCGCCCGGTGGCAGGTTGGCGCGGCCACCGGGGGTCAGCGGGATCTCGAGGTAGACGGCGGCCGAGTCCCCGGGGCCAAGGACGAGCGGGTAGGTGAGTGCGGCGGAGGCCATGCCGAAGCCGTCGCGCCGCAGGAAGGGCCGCGAGGCGGGAAGGCCGGGCCCCCGGCCCGCCCCCGCGAGGAGCCGCTCGCCGATCTCGCCGCCGTCGAAGGCGCCGGCGAGGAGCCGGGCGGGGCGGGGGGTGGGGAGCAGGGTCCGGTCGCCGTTCACCCGGATCGCCCGTCCGCTCCACGCCAGCGAGTCGATCCGTGCCACGCCCCCCGGCGTATTGAGGAACTGGGACGACGGGTTCACCTGGAACGGCCGCACCGCCAGGTGCAGGGTGGGGCGGCTCCGTTCGGGGCCAGTGTTCCGGACCAGGTAGCGGATCACGGCCGAGGAGGCGCTGGCCGGACCCACGGCGAAGGTGGTCACGTCGAGGGTGAGGCTCCCCGCCTCCCAGCGTACGGTGGGGACGGGCAGGTCGCCCTCGGCGAGGGAGGGAGTGAGGCGGGCATCCGCCCAGGTGAGGACGCGGCCGCCGTGCTCCAGGAACGGCATCACCGAGAAGAGGCCCTTGCCGGCTTCCACGGCGCCCTCCTCGCCCACCAGCACCTCCTCGGCCGCCCCGTCGACGCCCGCCACGGTCCAGGACGGCCGCTCCCCGGAGAAGTAGCGGGGGTAGGTGCCGCGGCGCGCCGTGGCGGCTACGCGCTCCATGAAGGCGTTGCGGGAGGCGCCGGCGGCGAGCGGCTCCACGGTGAGCTCGCGGATGGCGTACGTCGTGGCGCCGGCCAGCGGCCGGCGCAGCACCAGGCGCAGGCCCACGGCCTCGCTCTCAGGGAGGAAGAGATGGTCCACGCCGCCGTTCCCGCCGCGGACCCGGTGGGCGGTGCGCCAGGTGCGGGCGTCGTCGGTCAGCTCCACGTCGTAGTCGCGGGCGGCGGCGCTCCGGTCCCAGCGCACGGCCAGGCCGCCGAACTCACGCAGGCGCTGGAAGTCCAGCGTCACCGTGACGGGCGTGGGGCCTGCGGGGGCGCGCCACGTGGTGGTGGTGTCGCCATCGAGCAGGCGCGCCGGGCCCGCGCCGGGCGCGCTCGCGGACGCGGTGGCCACGGGAGTGCGGTCGTAGGGCCCGAGCGCAGGCAGTGGTGTGAGGACCAGGTCATCGAAGAGGACCGTGCCGCTCCCGCCACCGGCGCCCGCGGTGATCACCAGCTCGAGCGCCGCCGACCTGGTGAGCGGCCCGGGCGTGGGGCCCCAGGCAAAACTCACCTGCCGCTTGCGGATGGTGATCCGTTCCCAGCCGCCGGTGAAGTGGCGGTCGCGCTCGGTGTACCACCAGACGTTCTCCCCCGAGGGGTCCACGAACTTCACCTCGAGGGTGTTGGGCGGCCCGTCGCTCCGGAGCCAGAAGGAGAGGGCGTAGTTGGCCGGGAACTCGAGCGCCAGCTCGCGCCGGGCGATGGCGTAGCCGGCGCCGTGGAACCGGTAGTCGAGCCGCAGGGCACCGCCCGTGCGGCCGGCGGCGGCGCTGACGCGGGCCTCCACCCCCTCGGGTGCGGCGGCGTGCCACGGCGCCACGGCGCTGAAGTCATCAAGCACGCGGGGCGGGGGCAGCGTGTCCTGGGCCAGGGAGGCCAGCAGCAGCACGATCATCCCTTGACGCTCCCGGCCATGATGCCCTGGATGTAGAACCGCTGCAGCACCAGGAAGACGGCCAGCACCGGCAGGGTCGTCACCACCGAGCCCGCCATCATGAGCTCGGTGTCCTGCGCGTGCTCGCCCGAGAGGCTCGCGAGGGCCACCGGCAGCGTCCACTTGGCCTCGTCGCTCAGGACGATGAGGGGCCACATGAAGTCGTTCCACGTGGCGAGCAGCGTGAAGATGGCCAGCGTCACCAGCACCGGCGCGATGACCGGCAGCACGATGCTCCGGTAGATCCGCCACTCGCTGGCCCCATCGAGGCGGGCGGCGTCCAGCAGGTCGTCGGGGATGGACCCGGCAAACTGGCGCACCATGAAGATGCCGAAGATCGGCGCCATGGCCGGGATGATGGCCCCGAGGTAGGTGTTCACCAGGCCGAGCTCCCGCATCAGCAGGAAGAGCGGCAGCATGGACACCTGCGCGGGGATCACGAGCGCGCCGAGCAGCAGGCGGAAGGTCCCGTCGCGCCCGGGAAAGCGGAGCTTGGCGAAGGCGTAACCGGCCAGCGAGGTGACCAGCAGGCAGCTCGCCGTGCCCGCCACCGCGACGATGAGGCTGTTGAGCGCATAGCGGCCCAGGTCCAGCCGGCCGAAGAGCGTCTGGTAGTGCACCAGCGTCGGGTGCGCCGGCAGGATCCTCGGCGGGAAGGTGTTGGCCTCGCCGGGCGCCATGAAGCTGGCGGACACCATCCACCCCATGGGGATGAGCGCCAGCACCGCGCCCGCCACCAGCGCCACGTGGAGCAGGAGGGACTTGAGGCCCCGGCTCATGAGGCCGCCCGCCGCTGCAGCCGGATCTGGAGCGCCGTCCCGGCCAGCACAATGAGGAAGAGCACCACCGAGATCGCCGCCGCCACGCCCATCCGCCACCAGCGGAAGCCTTCCTCGTACAGCAGGAGCACCATGGTGGTGGTGCTCCGCAGCGGGCCGCCCTGGGTCATGACGTAGGGCTCGCTGAACAGCTGGAAGTTGCCGATGGTCGTCAGCACGCCCACCAGCAGGAAGGTGGGCGCCAGGGCCGGCACCGTCACGTGCCGGAAGCGCTGCCAGGCGGACGCCCCGTCGAGCGCCGCGGCCTCGTGCAGCTCCGCCGGCACGTTCTGCAGGCCCGCCACGAAGATCAGCATGTTGTAGCCGAAGTTCTTCCAGACGGCCATCACGATGATCGCCGGCATGGACCAGCGCGGGTCGCCGAGCCAGTCGATGCGGCCGATGCCCAGCTGCCCGAGGCCGTAGTTGAGCAGGCCGTAGCTCGGGTGGTACAGGTAGCGCCACACCACCGCCACGGCCACGAGCGTCGTCACCACCGGGGTGAAGTAGATGGTGCGGAAGACGCCCTTCGCGCGCGCCAGCCTGGCGTTGACCAGCAGCGCCGCGGACAGCGACACCAGCACCGAGAGGGGCCCGCCCACCAGCGCGAAGTAGAGCGTGTTCCGGAGCGCCGTCCAGAACACGGGGTTGTGGAGCAGGGCCGCGTAGTTGCCGAGCCCGGTGAAGCGGACGGTATCGAGGTTGCCGATGGCGTAGAGGTCGAAGTCGGTGAAGCTGAGCAGGAACGCGGCCAGCACCGGGATGCCGTAGAACACCCCGATGAGCGTCAGCGCCGGGGCAACGAACCACCATCCCGCCCGCCCTTCGGCCTGGCTCCCCGGCGCCCGGTTCACGGCCGTTCCGCCCGCGCGCGGGCCAGCAGCCAGCGACGCTTCTCGAGGATCTGGTCCACCTGCCGGTCGAGCGCCGCGAGCACCGAGTCGGCCGGCACACCGCCGCGCACGGCGCGTTCCGCCTGTTCGATGACCCGCGAGGTGATCAGCTCCCATTCCGGGATCGGTGGCATCGGGGCCACGTGGTCGAGCTGCACCCGGAAGGCCTGCACCCGCGGGTCGCGGGCCAGCGCGGAATCGGCCCAGGCTTCGCGACGGGCGGGGAGGTTCCCGCTCAGGTGGAAGAAGGCCACCTGCTGGGCCGGCTGCGCGAGGTACTCCACCAGCTGCCACGCCGCCTCACGGTGCTTCGTGGCGGCAAACACCACCAGGCTCGACCCGCCTGCCAGCGACCGCCCCGGCTCGCGGCCGTCTTCCGAGGGGAGCGGCGCCGTGGCCCACTTGTCCTGCAGCTCGGCCGGCAGCCGGCGCGCAAACTCCCCCAGCTGCCAGGGCCCGCCCAGGTACATGGCGAAGGTGCCGCGGGCAAACTCCTGGTACAGGTTCGCCACGTCGTTGGCGCCCATGGCCGGGGCCAGTCCGTCGCGGTAGAGGCTGAGATAGAAGTCGAACGCGCGCCGGAACGGCGCCTGCTGGAACGCGCCGCGCTGCCAGTCGTCGGCCAGGAGCGGGCTGCCGGCGCCCACGCCGAGCAGGATGGGCGGGTTCCACTCGTTGGTGGGCAGGTAGATGGCGAAGCTGCCGGGGGCGCCCCGGGCCTTCACCGCCTCCATGGCGCGCCGCCACTCGGGCCAGCTGGTTGGCATCCTGGCGTAGCCGGCGCGCGCCAGCAGGTCGCTCCGGTAGAAGAGCACCCGGGTGTCCACGTACCAGGGCACGCCGAGCAGGCGGCCCGCGTTCCGGTTGGTGACCCAGATGCCACCGAAGAAGGCCGCCGAATCCACCAGCGGCGACGCCGCGACGAACGAGTCGAGCGGCGCCAGCGCCTCGAGCGCGGCGAACTCGGGGATCCAGGTGTTGCCGAGCTGCGCCACGTCGGGCGTGGTGCGGCCCACGTGGGCCGTCAGGAGCTTCTCGTGCGCGGCCGTCCACGGCATCTGCTGCACCACCACCCGGATCCCCGGGTGGGTCCGCTCGAACTCCGGCACCAGCTCGGCCACCACCTCCCCCTCGCGCCCGAAGGCCCAGAAGCGGAGGGTGATGCCCTCGTCCGCTGGCGCCGCGCAGCCCAGCGTCCCCGCCACCGCGAGCGCCAGGGCGCCCGTGATGGCGGGATGCCGCGCCGCGCCGGCGCCCGGTCTCACGGCGTGAGCCACCCGCCGCTGAATCCCGCGCGCTTGAGCCCGGTCACCAGGTAGGGGCTCTTCCGCATGTACTTCCAGACCAGGTCGCTCCGGTAGTTGGCGCTCATGGCCAGGATCGGCCCCTGGTCGATGCCCAGGTAGTCGGTGTCGAACCAGCCCGTGTCGGCCACGATGACGCCGTGCTGCGCCCGGGTGGCGAACCGATAGGTGGGATTGAAGGCGTCGAGGAAGCCGTACTGGCCGAAGAGCCGGTCGCCGTAGCGGCGGCGCATCTCGAGCAGTGCCGGCAGCACCACCTCGGGCGCGAAGGGCAGGCTGCCCCCCGCGGCCGTCGGGGCGAGCGTGCCGTCGTCCCGGACCTCGGTGTACGAGGCGCCGCGGGCGGCGTAGGTGAAGAAGCGGCGGGGCGTGCCGTTCACCGCGAGCGTGGTGTCGAGCGGGCCGTCGGAGGCGGAGAGGCCCCAGAGGCTCTCGCCGTAGCCGCGCCAGCCCATCGGGTTGTCGATCGCGTAGCGGCGCTGCGCCAGCGTGGCCCGGCGCGTGTTCTCGAAGTAATCAATGCCCCGCGCCCGCATGTAGGCGTCCTGGATGCCGCGGAAGTCCACCCAGGTCTGGCTGTAGTGGTGGCCGAAGAGCGGGGCGAAGCCCACATGGTCCTGGCCGTAGTAGCTGCCCCACGTGTACGTGCTGGTCCACGCGGGCCACGCCGCCGAGTCCAGGGGGAAGGTCGGCGAGCCGAGCCCGAGCAAGTAGACGAGCATCGCCTCGTTGTAGCCGTTCCAGTCGAGCGGCGTCCACCCATCCTCGGGACGCCAGCCCATCGCCACGAGCGGCGGGTGCCGCGTGGCGGCCCATTGCCAGTTCACGCGGCGGTAGAGGGAGTCGGCGAGCGCGCGGATCTCCGCCTCGTCCGCGCCGGCGCCGTCGAAGTACTGCTGGCAGAAGAGCGCCCCCGCGAGCAGCAGCGCCGTGTCCACCGTCGAGAGCTCGACATCCCGGTACCGGAGCCCGGACGCCATGTCGAGGAAATGATAGAAGAAGCCCTGGTACCCGGCGATGCCGGCGCTCCCCGGGCCCTGCGGCGCGTGCCACAGGAACTGGAGTGTGGCGAGGGTGCGCGCCGCCCCCTCCGCCCGCGTGATGTACTGGTGCTCGATGCCCACGGGATACGCCGTGAGCGCAAAACCGATCGCTGCCACACTGGAGAAGCTCGGCGTGGGCCAGCGGTCCGGGGTGAGGCCCGTCGCCGGGTCGCTCCGCTCCCAGAAGAAGGCGAAGGTGCGCTGGTCCAGGGTGTCGAGGAAGGCGCCCGCCTCGGGCGGGATCCCGCCGGGATCGGTGGGCCGGTCCGGACTCGAGCCGCAGGCGGCGAGCAGGCAGGCAACGGCGAGCGGCAGGCAACGGCGGGGAAGGTGCGGCATGCGGTGCCCCCGAGGGGGTGAAGCGCGCGGGGCACCCCGAGAGGTGCCCCGCGGCTTGGTGAGGACGACTAGAAGTTGTACTCCATGCCCAGCTGCCAGCGGCGGGCGTCGCTCACCACGCAGCTCGCCTTCCCGAAGTTCGGGTCGGTCTTGGAGCCGGTGTTGTAGCAGCCGTAGTTCTGGAAGTTGAACACGTTGAAGAGGTCCACGGTGACGCCCAGCTGGTTCCCGCCGAAGTTCGGGAAGTCCTTGCGGATGCGCATGTCCACCATGCGGTAGGCAAAGGCCCCCGGGATGATGAAGCCGTACCGCTTCGGCGTAAAGCCCCCGCGCTCATAGCCGGCGCCGCAGAAGCGGGCCTGGCAGCCCACGTCGGCGCGGTTGCCGGTGCCCAGGGTGATCAGGCCGCTCCACTGGATGCCGTACAGGAACGGCACGTCGGTGATCCAGTTGGTGACGACGCGGACCTTCTCGTCGTTGGCCGGGTGGCGCGGGATGTTCTTGGTGTTCGGGAACGCGAAGAGGTCGCCGAGCGCGTCCACGCCCTGCACCTCCCGCTCGGCGTAGGTCAGGGCGAAGCCCACGCCCCAGCCGAAGTTCTCGCTCGTGCGGCGGTACGGGCGGTCCACCTGCAGCTGGAGCGCGTCGTACCACGTCTTCCCGTCGTTGGTGCTGTAGATGAAGTTGCTGAAGCCGTGCGCGCCGAGGTTGAAGCTCACGCAGCACGACCCATCCGGGTTGAGTCCGAAGTTGGCCCAGTTGAGGGTCAGCTGGTCCACGCCGCGGACGCCGGCGTAGGTGGCCGACACCGCCCAGTTCCCGAGCAGCCGGCGGACGCCGAGGTTCCACTGCCGGGACTTCGGCGTCTTGATGTCCTTGTCGATGAGCCACGCCTCGGGGGTGCCCACCGAGTGCACCAGCTGGTCGAGCTGGCTCTTGCTGGCCGTCAGGTACGAGTCGCTCCACGCCACCTCACCCGCGCCCGGGGTGCTGTCGGGATGGGCGAAGTTGATGGTGTAGGTGGGATGCGAGAGCTTCAGGGTCTCGTCCACCGCCACGTCGAACAGCGTGCGGTCGTAGTAGATGCCGAAGCCGCCGAAGATGGTGGTCTTGCCCGCGGCGTCGAGCGCGTACGAGAAGCCGAGGCGCGGCTGGATGCTGCCGTAGTCAGGCTTCCGGTTGTTGCCGGTGCTGATGTAGCGGTTGAGGTCCAGCGGGTTCGGCAGCGAGTCGTTGTAGCGGGTCAGCGTGTCGATGACGTTCTGCGGCGTCTTGTAGTCGGTGTTGATCATGTTCGTCTCGACGTCCCAGCGGACGCCGATGTTGAACGTGAGCCGCGACGTCGGGCTCCAGTCGTCCTGCAGGTAGAGGCCAAGCTGGAGGTTGGACTTGTCGAGATTCGGGTTGCCGGTGCCGTAGACCAGCTGGTACGGGTTCCGGAACGCGTACGAGAGCGCGCCCACGCTGTCCTTGTACATGAAGCGCGGGGTGCCGTCGTTGTCCTTGACGATGTCGTACTTCACGAAGTCGGCGCTCACGCCGGCCTTGAGCACGTGCTCGCCGGCCGCCTGCCAGCCGGAGTAGGTCAGGTCGTTGCGCAGGCCGATGCGCCGCTGCACGAAGTCCTGCGTGCTGAGGTCGCTGCCGATGCGGTTGTCGGTGTTGTTGTACTGGTACACCCGGCTCGCGAGGCCGAGGGTGGCCGGCTCCGGGTTCCGCTGGAACCGGGAGTAGTCGATCTTGGCCTCGTTGAGCCAGGCGCCGCTCGTGTACGTGTGGCGCAGCTGCCCGATGCTGACGTTCTGGCGGAAGTTCACCGCCGACTGGAACGAGCGGGTGCCGCCGAAGTCGCGCTCGTCGGTCTCGTGCCGCTGGTTGAAGCTGAGCTCGAACGTGGAGTTGGGCGAGCGCACGTAGGTCAGCTTGCCGAAGCCCAGGGTGGAGCGGAACGGCGAGGTGAAGGCGCCGTTGTACTGGGTGAGGTTCACCGAGTCGAGGGCGGCAAAGCCCGTCGGCGGGGTGAGCATCGTGACGCGGTTCTCGCGGTTCTGGTAGTTCCCCTCGTAGGAGCCGAAGAAGAACAGCCGGTCGCGGATCAGCGGGCCGCCCACGTTGAAGCCGGCCAGGTAGCGGGCGTACTCGGGTTCGCGGAAGTTCGGGTTGGTCTTCTCGTCGGCGCGCTGGAAGGTGTCGAGCGCCACGAACGACTTGTTCTGGTAGCTGAAGAAGGCGCCGCCCTCCCACCGGTTGGTGCCGGAGCGGGTGGTGGCGGTGATGATCGAGCTCGAGGCCTTCTGGTACTCGGCCTTGAAGTTCTGGCTGATGACCCGGTACTCCTGGATGGCGTTGCGCGGGAAGGGGTTGCCGCGGCTCGCGTCCTGGCCGGCGACGCCGCCGGTGGTCAGGTCGTTCTTGAGGCTGGTGCCGTCAATGAAAACGTTTACAGCGTTCGCCGCCTGCCCGCCGCCCTGGAAGGTCCGGAAGCCCGTCGCATTCACCCGGTCTTCCGCTGCCGTGATGCCCGGCGCCAGCGCGGCCAGGTCCAGGAAGTTGCGGCTCGGCGTCGGCAGCCGCTCGATCTGCTCCTGGGTGACGTTGGTCGCCACTTCCGAGGTGCGGGTCTCGACGGTCGGCGGGGCGGCCACCACGGCCAGTTCCTCGAGCGTCACCGCCTGCTCGCTCAGGGTGAAGTTCTCGAGCGCCGTGGCGCCGATCAGCACCCGGACCCGCCGCGCCTGCGGCGCGTGGCCGATGTGCCGGACGGACACCTCATAGAGGGCCGGGGCCAGGCCGGGGAGGATGTAGGATCCGTCCGCCCGGCTCACGGCCCGGCGAGTGACGCCGGTCTCGGGATTGAGGGCGGCAATCTCGGCATCCGACACCGGGCCACTGCCCGAGGTGATGGTGCCGCGGATCGTGCCGGTGGTATTCTGGGCGCCGAGCGGCAACGCCCAGAGGATGACGGCGAGCACTGCTGCCACTCGCCGCACCCAGCGAACACAGGTCAGGGTGGTCATGGAATCTCCCTCATGGGGGTGGGGGTGAGCGCTCCGCACGACCGCCGCACCACGAGCGTGGTGGGGAGGGTCTCGCGGCGAAGGTCCCGGTTGGCCGGCGCCCGGAGGGCGTCCAGCAACCGTTCGGTGGCGCGCGCGCCGAGCGCGCTGATGTCTACATGGACGGAGGTCAGCGGCGGGTCCACATAGCGGGCCATCGGGATGTCGTCAAAACCGGCCACCGCGACGTCGTCGGGCACCTTCCGCCCGTGGTCGCGACAGGCGCTCAGGGCGCCGATGGCCATGCAGTCGTTGGCGGCGAAGATCGCCGTGGGCGGTTCCGGGAGGCTGAGCAGCCGGAGCGCGGCCGCGTGCCCGCTCTCCTCGCTGAAGTCGCCCGCCACTTCGTAGTCGGGCCGCCAGGGGAGCCCCGCCTCGCCCAGCCCCTGGCGATAGCCGCGGCGCCGCTCCTCGGCGTCGTAGTTCCGGGCCGCCCCGCCCACCAGCGCAATGCGGCGATGGCCCAGGCCGGCCAGGTGCGCCACCATCGCCTGCGCACCCTCCGCGTTGGCCACCACGAGGCTCGCGTAGGCGGCATCGCTCGGTGGCCCGTTCAGCAGTACCACGGGGAAGCCAGACGGAAGGCTCCGGCCGGCGGCCCCGGCGTCGAGGTCGGGCGACATGACGATCAGCCCGTCCACCCGCCCCCGCATGGAGCGCAGCGCCGCCTCGAGCCCGTGGCTCTCCCCGCGCAGGCTCGAGACCAGGAGGTGGTAGCCCGCCCGCTGGGCCGCGCCGTCCACGCCGCGGATCACCTCGGAGAAGAACTCGCCATAGAGATCGGGGAGCAGCACGCCGAGGGTGTGGGTGCGGCTCGTGATCAGGCTGCGCGCCGCGCCGTGGGGCGAGTACCCCAGCTGTTCGGCCACGGCGCGCACCCGGTCGCGGGTGTCCTGCCGCACCGGTGCGGAGCTGTTGTAGACCCGGGACACCGTGGCGACCGAGACCCCGGCCGCCCGTGCCACGTCCTTGATCGTCACCATAGTCAGCTAGGCACTGCGAGGAGAGCGACGGGCGCCGCGCACTGGCGGTGGACGGCGGCCGGGGACCTACGGTGGAGCCTTCCGCGCCGGGCTTGGCCAGCCGAGCGCATGTAATCGTTTACATCCTGACACAGTTTTGTCAAGAATTTGGGCGAACCCGGGATTACCCAAATACCGAGCGTGTCTGTCGTAATTGCACCGCCCGATGCAGCCACACGGCCAGCCCGAGCAGGGCCGCGCCCCGCAGCGGCCAGACCAGCCCGGGCCCCAGCCCGACGCCGCGCCGGAGGCTCTCCGAGGCAAACCAGTAGTACCCGCTGGCCGTGGCCCAGGCGAGCCAGGGGAGGGCGGCGCGGGCGGTCCACTGGAACAGCCGCACCGCCGTGGCCACGAGCAGCCAGCTGAGCCCGAAGCCCAGGAGGCTCGGCCCGTAGGCCTGGAGGACGGACACGTCCACGTCGCGCGGCACCAGCCCGAAGCCCACCACGAAGCCGGGGAAGCCCGCGAGGAAGGCGCCGTACGGCTGCCCGGGCCACCAGCTCGACGCGCCGATCATGGACAGGAAGGCGTGTCTGGGTGCCCGATCCGGGCAGCCGGCCGGGGTGCACCGGGTGCAGGGCCCGCAGCGCTGGTCCCCGAGCGGGAGCAACGGAGCCTGACCGTAGAGGCGTTCCACCGGGAGCACGGGGCAGATGGCGTTGCAGAAGCCCGCCTTCATGTCGTGGCCCCGGCCCAGCACCGCGGCGAGCACCACGAGGCCGGCCAGCAGGAGGAGGAGCACCTGCGGGTCGTGTTCCAGGAGCAGGTGGCGAAGGGGGGACCAGGACGAGGAGCAGCAGGAGCCCCACGACGCCAGCTGTGTCGGCGGCCGGCCGGTCGAGAGCCCGCCCCGCTCCCGGCGACACGGCGAGCAGGCCGGCAGTGGCCAGCGGGCAGGCGGCCCGCCACAGGGAGGGCGAGAGAAAGAAGGTGGCCGGCAGGAGCGGGATGACCACCTGCCACAGCAGCCGGAGGGTCACCACCGGCGCCAGCATCAACCCGGCCCCGACCCCCAGCAGGCCGAGGACCCCCGGCCACTCGAGCCGGCGGCCGAGGGAGTTCGGGGTGGGGAGGACGATGCGATCCGGCGGCGGGGCCACGACCATGTCCGAGAACTTTGCTCCCGGTGGATGAAGCCCGGGTGAGCAGCGGGTGAAGCCGCCGGACTCGGCGCACCTAATGTTTGACAGGATAAAGCCTTATGGCTAGGTTGTTGGCCTCCTGCCGCCCGGCCGTCGGGCGGTGGTCCAGCAGCATGGCAGTCGCATGGGAGCTGGCAGTGGCCGGGTCCCATTTTTTCGTCACGCAGGCCCGTCCGGCGAGGGCGCCGGGCAGTGGTCCACGACCTCGGGAAGTAAGGACACATGGAAATCATCCTCGGCGAAGACGATCGGATCGAGTGGGCGCTCAAGGCCTTCCGCCGGAAGCTGGCCAAGTCCGGCATCCTGGCCGAGGTGAAGCGTCGGCGGCATTACCTCAAGCCCAGCGTGGCCAAGGCCGTGAAGGCGGCCGAGGCGCGTCGCCGCCGCCGGAAGGCGGCCCGCCGCAGCGAGGGCTGAGCCGCCCGGGATCTCGATCCCTCCGCCGGCTGCACGTCTGACGGGACCGCCTCGGCGGTCCCGTTTTCTTGTGCCGGACCCGGCCGCCGGCTCCGGCTTCCTCCCCTCGTGACCGGGCGCTATCTTCTCGGCGCCAGTCCGCGCCCAGCGCGCGCACACCCTTTGCCTGAGGGCTCCCCCGGTGACATCCCCCGTAGCCTCCAACGGCCATCTCGAGCCGGTGGACACTCTGTACAGCCGCGACGTCTTCTCGCCGGCTGTCATGCGTCAGCGCTTGCCCAAGGACGTGTACAAGCGCCTGCTCCGGACCATCGACCGGGGCGAGTCGCTGGACCCGGGCGTGGCCGACATCGTGGCGGCGGCCATGAAGGACTGGGCCATCGAGAACGGCGCCACGCACTACACGCACTGGTTCCAGCCGCTGACGGGCTCCACGGCCGAGAAGCACGACAGCCTGATCACGCCCGACGGCCAGGGTGGCGTCATCCTCAACTTCTCGGGCTCGGACCTGGTGCAGGGTGAGCCGGACGCCTCGAGCTTCCCCTCGGGGGGCCTCCGCGCCACGTTCGAGGCCCGCGGCTACACGGCGTGGGACGCCACGAGCCCCGCCTTCCTGCATCGCATCCCCAACGCCGTCACGCTCGTCATCCCCACCGGCTTCGTGTCGTGGACCGGCGAGGCGCTCGACACCAAGATCCCGCTGCTCCGCTCGGTGGAGGCGCTGTCGCACCAGGCGCTGCGGATCCTCCGGATCTTCGGCACCGACACCGGCGTGGGTCGCGTGTACACCACGGTGGGCCCGGAGCAGGAGTACTTCCTCATTGACCGGGAGCTGTTCTGGAAGCGCCCCGACCTCGTGGTCACGGGCCGGACCCTCTTCGGCGCCAAGCCGCCCAAGGGCCAGCAGCTCGAGGACCACTACTTCGGCAGCATCCCGCAGCGCGTGCTGGCCTGCATGGCCGAGGTGGAGCGCGAGCTCTGGGCCCTCGGTGTGCCGGTGAAGACCCGGCACAACGAAGTGGCGCCGGCGCAGTACGAGATCGCCCCGATCTTCGAGGTGAGCCAGCTGGGCAGCGACCACCAGATGCTCACCATGGAAGTGCTGCGCCGGGTGGCGCCGCGGCACGGGCTGGCGGCCATCCTGCACGAGAAGCCGTTCGCGGGCGTCAACGGCTCGGGCAAGCACAACAACTGGTCCATGTCCACCGATGCGGGCCACAACCTGCTCGACCCGCAGGACGACACCCACACCAACATGCAGTTCCTGGTGTTCCTGGTGTCGGTGATCCGGGCGGTGGACCTGCACGCCGAGCTGCTGCGCGGCTGCATCGCCTCGGCGGCGAACGACCACCGCCTCGGCGCCAACGAGGCCCCGCCGGCCATCATCTCCGTCTTCCTCGGCGACATGCTCCAGGACATCCTGGACCAGGTGGAGAAGGGCCAGCTCAAGCGCACCCTCAAGGGCGGCACCATCGACCTCGGCGCGCGGACCCTGCCCACGCTGCCGCGGCACTCCGGCGACCGCAACCGCACCTCGCCCTTTGCCTTCACGGGCAACAAGTTCGAGTTCCGCGCGGTGGGCTCGAGCGCGTCCATCGCGTTCCCGAACACGGTGCTCAACACCATCGTGGCCGAGTCGCTCGACTACGTGGCCACGGAGCTCGAGAAGGCGGTCGGCAAGAGCCCCACCCCGGCCCGGGTGCAGGCGGCCGCCCTGGCGCTGCTCAAGAAGCTGGTGAAGCAGCACAAGCGGGTGCTCTTCGGCGGCGACGGCTACTCCCAGGCCTGGCACGAGGAGGCCGAGAAGCGCGGCCTGCCGCACCTGCGCGACACGGTGGACAGCCTCAAGGCGCTCACCGCGGCCAAGCATGCGGCGCTCTTCAAGAAGTACGGCGTGCTCAGCAAGCAGGAGTACGACAGCCGCATCACCGTGGCCTACGAGAAGTACAACAAGGAGCTCACGATCGAGGCCGAGACGATGATCACCATCGGCCGGACCCAGATCCTGCCGGCGGTACTCCGCCACCAGACCCTGCTGGCGCAGGCCGTGGAGAGCACCGAGGCCGCCGGCGTGAAGTGCGGCGAGACCTCGGCGGCGCTGGGCGAGTTCGTGAACCTGGTGTCCCGCTTCCAGGAGGCGCTCGCGGCCCTCGAGAAGGCCGTCGCCCACGGGGACGACGACTTCGCGAAGCACGCCGCGTGGATCCGCGACAAGGTGAAGCCGGCGATGAGCACGCTCCGCAGCTACGCGGACGCGCTCGAGACGCAGGTGGCCGCGGACCTCTGGCCGCTGCCGACCTACCGCCAGATGCTGTTCCTCAAGTAAGTCCGCCGCACCGCAGGACGGACGTCGAACCCGCCGGGGCCGCAGCGATGCGGCCCCGGCGTCGTCTTGCCCCCCCCCGCCACCACCGTTGTGCGCGTGTAGCTGACGGGACATCCCCGTCCCGATCCCGGCGGGGTGGCGCAAATGTGGCCACAACCGCCCTGGTTCCTGAAGCCTCCCTGAAGGAAGTGCGACGGGGTGTTCCGGAAGGGGGGACACGCCTCATGGCGGTGCAAGCATGACCGATACTCGCAACACGCTTTTGGAAGACCGGATGTCCACGCTGACACGCGGGCGGGTTCGCGATGCCTGATGGCGCCACCCTGCAGCCGATCCGCCTGCAGGTCCTCCCCGGGGGAACCCGGCTGTCGCTCGGCGGCACCGTGAACATCATGCTCGCCGAGGAGCTGCACGGGGCGGCCCGGCGCATCCCCCCCGGCGGGGCGGTGGAGGTGGACCTGGCCGAGGCCGAGCACCTCGACACCTCGGCGCTGCAGGTGCTGCTGGCGCTCCGGGAGGCGGTGCGCGCGGCGGGGGGGGCGTGGGCGGTGCGGCAGGTGCCGGAGGGGGTGCGGCGGTACCTCCGGCTCGCGGGGCTCGAGGCGGTGCTGCTGGGAACCACACCGTCCTGACCGGGCCGCAAGGAGGCGACGTGGGCAAGACGGCCTTGATCGTGGATGACTCCACCTCGATGCGGCAGATGGTCGGGTTCACGCTGCGCGAATCCGGCTTCACCGTGCTCGAGGGAGAGAACGGCAAGGATGCCCTCGGCAAGCTGGACGGGGCGGCGGTGCAGATCATCATCACCGACCTCAACATGCCCGTCATGGACGGGATCACCTTCATCAAGGAAGTCCGCACCCGCCCGGCCCACCGCTTCACGCCCATCCTCATGCTCACCACGGAGTCGCAGGACGCGAGCAAGCAGGCGGGGAAGGCGGCCGGCGCCACGGGCTGGCTGGTGAAGCCGTTCGACCCCGAGCGGCTGCTGCAGGTGGTCCAGAAGGTCCTGCCCTGAGGCCGAGGGACGCCCGCCATGAAGATCGACCTTGCCCAGTTCCGTGCCGCCTTCTTCGAGGAGGCGATCGAGCACCAGGCGGCGCTCGAGTCGGGGCTGCTCGCGCTGGAGCGGGAGCCGGCGGACCGTGAGGCACTGGACCGGGTGTTCCGCGCGGCGCATTCCATCAAGGGCGGCAGCGGGACCTTCGGGCTGACGGACGTGGCGCGCTTCACCCACGTGCTGGAGGCGCTGCTGGACCGGCTCCGCGGCGGCCAGCTGCAGGTGACGCCCGCCGTGACGGAGGTGCTGCTCCGGGCCACCGACATGCTGCGCGAGGTGCTGGCCGCGGCCCGGGCCGGCGCTCCCGCCCCCGAGGGCATGGAGGCGATGATGGCGGCGCTCGCGGAGGCGCAGCAGGCGGGCGCGCCCACGGGGCCGGCAGTCGCCCCGGCGGCGGGGCCCGTGGCTGGCGACCGCGCAGCCTCCTCATGGCGGGTGAGCCTGGTCCCGCACGTGGACCTCCTGCAGCGCGGGCAGGACCCGCTCCTGCTGCTCCGGGAACTCGAGGCCCTGGGCACGCTCAGCGAGGTGGTGCCCGACCTGACGGCCCTGCCCGCCCTGGCGCACCTCGACCCGGAACGCTGCTACCTCGGCTGGTCGCTCCGGCTGACGGGCGAGGTGAGCGAGGCCCAGGTGCGCGAGGTGTTCCAGTTCGTGGAGGACACCTGCGACGTGACGGTGGCGCCGGTGGCCGCCGCCACCCAGGCCGCCAAGGACGGCCGCGCCGGTGGGCGCCCCGGTGCCGCGAGCCGCCCGCCGAGGTGGAGCGCCGGCAGGCTGATCGCCGCCAGGGCGACCGCCGCCAGGGCGACCGCCGGCAGGGCAGCGGCGCTGAAACCAGCTCGATCCGCGTGGCCACGGAGAAGGTGGACCAGCTGATCGACCTGGTGGGCGAGCTGGTGATCGCGCAGAGCATGGTGGCCAGCGCCGCCGGCGAGCTGGCGCACGGCAGCGCGCCGCGGCTGCTCGAGGCGGTGGCGCTGCTGGAGCGGAACACCCGGATGCTGCAGGAGCGGGTGATGGCGGTGCGCATGGTGCCGGTGGCGGCGGCCTTCTCGCGCTTCCCGCGCATGGTGCGCGACCTCGCCACCCGCTTCGGCAAGGACGTGATGCTGGAGACGGCGGGGGAGGACATCGAGCTGGACAAGTCGGTCATCGAGGGGGTCACCGACCCGCTCACCCATCTGGTGCGGAACGCGGTGGACCACGGGGTGGAGAACGCCGCGGCGCGGACGGCCGCCGGCAAGCCGGCCCAGGCCGTGATCCGCCTCTCCGCCATGCACGAGGGCGGCAGCGTGGTCATCGAGGTGGCCGATGACGGCAACGGCCTCGACACCGCGCGCATCCGCGCCAAGGCGCTGGAGCGCGGGCTGCTCAAGGCGGAAGACGCCCTGCCCGACGAGCAGGTCCACCAGCTGATCTTCGCGGCCGGCTTCTCCACGGCCGACGTGGTGAGCGACGTGTCGGGGCGCGGGGTGGGGCTCGACGTGGTGCGCCGGAACGTCGAGGCGCTCAACGGCACCGTGGCCATCCTCACCGAGCCCGGCCGGGGCACCCGCTTCCGCATCAAGCTGCCGCTCACCCTGGCGATCCTCGACGGCCTGACGCTCGGCGTGGGGCAGCAGACCTTCATCCTGCCGCTCCTGTCGATCGTGGAGTCACTCCGCCCCGCGGCCAGCGACGTCAAGTCAGTGCTCGGCCGGGGCGAGCTCGTGATGGTGCGCGGGGAACCGCTGCCGCTGCTCCGGCTGCACGCACTCTTTGGCATTACCGATGGCGAGAGCGACCCGACGCGGGCGCTGGTGGTCATCATGGACCACGACGGCGTACGGCTCGGGCTCCTGGTGGACCAGCTGCTGGGGCAGTCGCAGGTGGTGATCAAGAACCTCGAGGCGAACTACCGCAAGGTGGACGGCGTCATGGGCGCCACCATCCTCGGGGACGGGAACGTCGCGCTCATCCTGGACGCGCAGGGGCTGGCGCGGCTCGGAGGGCGCGGGGGGGAGGGGCGCGAGCCCCGCATGGTGGAGGAAGCGGCGCTCGCGGCGGTCTGAGCCCGGGGCCTAGGCAGTACTCACGGTACGGCCCCGGCGGGGCCGGAGAGAGAGAGGAGTGGGGCGTATGCAGTGGTTCCGCAACTTCCGGGTCGGGCTCAAGCTGGGGCTCGGGTTCGGCCTGCTGGCGGTCCTGGCGGTGGCGCTCGGCGTCCAGGGCATCACCGGGCTCAAGAAGATGAACGACGACGTCGTTTCTATGGGCGACAATTCCGAGGGACTCCGGGCCATCATGGAGGCCAACCTCCAGGTCCTCCGCCTGTCGCGGGCGGTGCGGAACGCGATCCTCGACGACGATCGCGCCAGCGTGGAGGGCCGGATCGCCACGATGAAGACCTACGACCAGGCACTGGCCAAGGCCCTGCAGGACTGGAAGTCGAAGATCGTCCTCCAGGAGACCCACCAGAAGACGGCCGTGCTCGAGCAGTACATCGCGACCCGCCTGCGGCCGGAGCAGGACCGGGTGGTGGCGCTGGCCCTCGAGCAGCGGGACCGCGAGGCCGCCCAGCTGCTCTCGGCGATCCGGAACCTGGCCGACTCGACCGACGCGATGATCGAGGAGATGCAGGCCGCCAAGATCGAGGTGATGCACCAGCGTGAGGCCCAGGCTGCCGCGACCTTCGCCAGCCTCCGGCGGTTTGCCATCGGGGAGCTGGTGGTGGCGGTGGTGCTGGCGTTCCTGGTGGCGGGCTTCGTGACGCGGCTCATCACGGGCACCCTGCAGGGCGTGAGCCGCACCATGGGCCACGCGGCCCAGGGCGACCTCACCGCGCGCGCCGAGGTGACGAGCAAGGACGAGCTGGGCCAGACGGCCGGCACGCTCAACAACTTCCTCGACACCCTGCACGACAGCATGTCGCAGGTGGCCCAGGCCAGCGCCCAGCTCTCGAGCGCGGCGCAGGAGCTCTCCTCCGGCGCCACCGACATCTCGTCGGGCGCGCAGGAGCAGGCGAGCTCCCTGGAGGAGACCGCGGCGAGCCTCGAGGAGATGACCTCCACCATCCGGCAGAACGCCGACAACGCGCAGCAGGCCAACCAGCTGGCGGCCGGCGCCCGGAGCGTGGCGGAGCAGGGCGGGGCGGTGGTGGCCGAGGCGGTGCAGGCCATGAAGGAGATCAACGACAGCTCCAAGCGGATCGCCGACATCATCACCACCATCGACGAGATCGCCTTCCAGACCAACCTGCTGGCGCTGAACGCGGCCGTGGAAGCGGCGCGCGCCGGTGAGCAGGGCCGCGGTTTCGCCGTGGTGGCGGGCGAGGTGCGGAACCTGGCGCAGCGCTCGGCCACGGCGGCCAAGGAGATCAAGGGGCTGATCCAGGACAGCGTGCAGAAGGTGGAGAACGGCAGCGACCTGGTGAACCAGTCGGGGCAGACGCTCACCGAGATCGTCACCAGCGTGAAGCGGGTGACCGACATCGTGGCCGAGATCGCGGCGGCGAGCCGGGAGCAGGCCGCGGGCGTGGAGCAGGTGAACAAGGCGGTGACGCAGATGGATCAGGTCACCCAGCGGAACGCGGCGCAGACCGAGGAGCTGACGGCCACCGCCGAGTCGCTGGCGAGCCAGGGCGAGCAGCTGCAGGCGCTGGTCGGGAAGTTCAAGCTCTCGGCGTCCGCCACGGTGGCGGCCCCGGTGGCCCACGTGGCCCGGCCGGTGGCGAAGAAGCCGGTGAAGGCGCCGGCGCGGAAGGCGGAGCACAAGGCGCCGCCGCGGGAGCCCGCGCTCGCGCGGAAGGAAGCCGTCGCGGCCCCGGCGCACGACGACGCCGGCTTCGAGGAATTCTAGGCGAGGCGACGACCATGTCCTCGACCCTGACGGCCGGCGACGCCGGCACGACCTCCGCCCAGCACCAGTACCTGACGTTCCTGCTGGCGTCGGAAGAATATGGCCTGGAGATCCTCAAGGTGCAGGAGATCCGCGGCTACACGGCGGTGACCCCCATCCCCCACGCCCCGCCGCACATCAAGGGCGTGATGAACCTGCGCGGCGCGGTGGTGCCGGTGGTGGACCTGCGCGCGCGCTTCGGGATGCCGGCCACCGAGTACGGCAAGTTCACGGTGATCATCGTGGTGCGGCTCGGTGACCGGGTGGCCGGGCTGGTGGTGGACGCGGTGTCGGACGTGCTGCAGGTGGCGGCGTCCGAGATCGAGGCCCCGCCGGACCTCGGCGTGGGCGTCGATACGCACTACATGACCGGCCTCGCCAAGGTGGGCGACCGGCTGGTGCTGCTCCTCGACATCCTCGAGGTGATCGGCGCAGAGGCCGGCACCCTGGAGGCCGTCGCCGCCGCATGACCGCCCCGACGCTGCCGGTCCTGAGCGGCACGGAGCTCCGCGGCTTCCAGGCCATCCTGGAAGCGGAGGCGGGGATCCACCTGAGCGACAGCAAGCGCTCGCTGGTGGCGTCCCGCCTCGCGCGGCGGCTCCGGCACTTCGGGTTCGACAGCTACGGGGAGTACCTGGAGCACCTCCAGCGCCACGACCCGGATGGCGTGGAGCGGCAGGTCATGATCGAATGCATGACCACCAACAAGACCGACTTCTTCCGGGAACCGCATCACTTCACCTTCCTCGGGGAGGTGGCGGCGCCGCTGTGGCGTGCCGGGCGCCGGCTGCCGCGCGTCTGGTGTTCAGCCGCGTCCACCGGCGAGGAGCCCTACACGCTCGCGATGACGCTCCGCTCGGCGTTTCCGGAGGCGCGCTGGAGCGCGCCGCCGGTGCTGGCCTCGGACATCGACCGCCAGGTGCTGGAGACCGGGGCGCGGGCCACCTACCCGCTGGAGCGGCTGCAGCACCTGCCGGGGCACCAGTGGCGGCCCCACGTCCTGCGGGGCACCGGGGCGCAGGCGGGGCTGGTGCGGATGCGGCCGGAGCTCCGCCGCATGGTGGAGTTCACCCGCATCAACCTGAAGGACCCGCTGTGGCCCCTCCACGGCACCTTCGACGCGATCTTCTGCCGCAACGTGCTCATCTACTTCTCGCGCGAGTTGCAGGCGGAGCTGCTGGAGCGCTTCGCCGAGCGGCTCGAGCCGGGCGGCTTCCTGTTCCTGGGGCACAGCGAAGGGCTGCATGGCCTCACCGGCCGGTTCGAGGCGGTGGGGCAGACCGTCTACCAGCTGGCGGGTGGGTCGCCCGGTCCGCTCGCGCGTGCCCACCGGCCGGCGCGCCGGGGGACGGCGCACGCCGGCGCACCGGCGCCACGCATCCCGGGGCGCACGGCGGCGCCGGGGACGGCGCCCGCGGCGCCACCGGCTGCGGCGGATCCGTCACGGCGCACCGTGACTGCCGGCGAAGTGGAAGCGAGCGCCCAGCCGATGGTGCTCACCACCATCCTGGGGTCGTGCGTGGCCGTGTGCCTCTACGACCCGGTGACGCTGATCGGTGGCATGAACCACTTCATGTTGCCCGACACCGAGCGCGAGGGCGGGCTGCCGAGCCGCTACGGCGTGCAGGCCATGGAGCTCCTGATCAACAAGGTGATGGGCCTCGGTGGTGAGCGGCGCCGGCTGGAGGCCAAGGCGTTCGGCGGGGCCAACGTGCTGTCGGCCTTCGCGGGCGAGCGATCGGTGGCGGACGCCAACGTCGCGTTCATCCGGAAGTTCCTGGCCACCGAGGGCATCCCGCTCGTGGCCGAGCGGCTGGGCGGGACCGAGCCGCTGGAGGTGCGGTTCCATACGGCCACGGGGCGCGCGCAGGTGCGTACCCTGGAGGAGAGCCGCCGCCGCCGGATCGCGCAGGCGGAAGTCCGGTACCAGCGGCGGATGGCGGAGCCGCCACCGACGGCGGATGTCACGTTGTTCAGCGATCCATGACCTGGCTGCGACGACTCATGGGGGAACGGGCGGTGGCACACACCAGCAGCGAGGAGGCGCCGGGCCTCCAGGCGGACGCCGGGAGAACCAGGCGCTCGTGGCGCAGGAGTTCGCCGAGCTCCGGCCAGGACCTCGGCCACCTGCGCACCATTTTCGGCGACGCCCTGCAGAAGGCGAGCGCCTCGTTCAGCGAGCTCCGCCAGCAGACCCTGGCGCAGGAGACACTGATCCGGGCCATGGTCGGGGCCCTTCAGGGCGGCCACGGGCAGGCCGACTTCGCGGAGTTCTCCCGGGAGACCCGCGCGCTGCTGGAGCACTTCGCGGCCCGCACCCAGCTGACCAGCGCGTCGTCACACGGCGTGGCCGTGCAGCTGGCGCAGGTGGCGGGGCAGCTGGACGAGATTGCCCGCCTGACGGTGGGCGTGCGCGAGATCGCGGACCAGACCCGTTTCCTGGCGCTGAATGCCACCCTCGAGGCGGCACGCGCGGGCGAGCAGGGGAAGGGGTTCGCGGTGGTGGCCAAGGAGGTGAAGGCCCTGGCCCACGACGCCGGCGGCTTCAGCGACCGGATCGAGGAACAGGTGGCGGCGGGTCGGCGGGAGATGCAGCAGTGCCGCCAGCAAGCGGAGGCCCTCGCCCGCACCGACCAGTCCGAGGCGCAGGCGTCCCAGGACCGGCTCCAGCGCATGCTGGCGGAGCTGGACGAGGTCAATCGTCAGGTGCGTAGCCAGCTCGAGCGGGCCGCCACCGTGGCCACCAGCATCGATCGCGGGGTGGCCGCCAGCGTGACGGCGCTCCAGTTCGAGGACATCGTGGTGCAGCTCACCCAGCAGGTGGAGCGGCGGCTCGGCGCCCTGGAGCCGTTCCTCGGCGAGCTCGCCGAGGCGGACGGGAGCACGGTCGAGGCGGCCCGCGACCGGCTGGCGCGCCATGGCGCGGGGCTCGCCGGCGCGGGCCGGCGGCATGTGGAGCAGCAGTCGATGGACGCGGGCACCGTGGAGCTCTTCTAGGAGGCGGCATGCCCGGCAAGGCGCGGGTGCTCATCGTGGACGACTCGGCGCTGATCCGCCAGCTCCTCACCGACATCCTGTCGCGGTCCCCGCGGCTCGAGGTGGTGGGCGCGGCCGCCGATCCGTACGCGGCCTGGGAGAAGGTGCAGCGGCTGCACCCCGACGTGCTCACGCTCGATGTCGAGATGCCCCGGATGGACGGGCTCACCTTCCTCGAGAAGCTGATGCGGCTCCGGCCCATGCCGGTGCTCATGGTCTCCTCGCTCACGGAGCGCGGGGCGGAGACGACGCTCCGGGCGCTCGAGCTGGGCGCCGTGGACTTCGTCACCAAGCCCAAGATCGACGTCCGCGACGGCACCATCGAGCTGGCCGACGAGCTCGTGGCCAAGGTGGAGGCGGCCGCCCTGGCGCGCGTTCGCGCCCCGAGGCCCGCGCCCGCGCCGGTGAGTGCGCGGCCGCCGGCCGGGCCGCTCCGCTTCGACGCCACCCACAAGGTGATCGCGCTCGGCGCCTCCACCGGCGGCACGGAGGCGCTCCGCGACGTGCTCACCGCCCTCCCGGCCGACGCCCCCGGCATCGTGGTGGTGCAGCACATGCCCGAGCACTTCACCCGCGCCTTCGCCGACCGGCTGGACACGCTGTGCCAGGTGCGCGTCAAGGAAGCCAGCGACGGCGACCGGGTGCTCCCCGGCCACGTCCTGGTTGCGCCCGGCAACCATCACATGGAAGTGCGGGTGAGCGGCGCCTACTACACCGTGCGGCTGCACCAGGGGCCGCCCGTCAACCGGCACCGGCCCTCGGTGGACGTGCTCTTCGACTCGTGCGCCCAGGTGCTGGGCCGCAACGCCATCGGCGCCATCCTCACCGGCATGGGGGGCGACGGCGCGCGCGGGCTGCTGCGCATGCGGGAGGCCGGGGCGCGCACCATCGCACAGGACGAGGCGAGCTGCGTGGTGTACGGGATGCCGCGGGAAGCGGCGCTGCTCGGCGCCGCCATGGAGGTCCTGCCGCTCGACCGGGTGGCCGCGGCGCTGCTGCGCGCGGCCGGCCAGCGCGCCGCCTGAGGGCCTAGCCCGGGATCGGCTCCGCGGCGCGGCGGCCCTCGAGCGCGTCGCGCACCGTCTTGAGCAGGTCGCGGGTGTTGAAGGGCTTGGCCAGGAAGGTGACCTCCGGGCCCACCACGCCGCGGTCGATCATCGCATCATCGGTGTAGCCGGACATGTAGACCACCTTCGCGGTCGGCTGCGACAGCCGGAGCCGGTCCACCAGCTCCGGCCCCGAGAGGTGGGGCATCACCACGTCCGTCAGGATCAGGTCCACGCGGCCGGCCGCGGCCGCCTGCACCAGGGCGTCCTTCCCATCGGTGGCGGTCACCACGGTGTAGCCGTGGCGGCCCAGCACCTTCTCCACCAGCCCGCGGACGTTGGCCTCGTCCTCCACCAGGAGGATGGTCCCGTTGCCCGCGGGGAGCGCGAGCGGCACGGCCAGCGGCGCCAGCGGCGTCGGCTGCTCGGTGCCGGCCCGCGGCAGGTACACCCGGAACACCGTGCCGCGCCCCACCTCGCTGTACACGGCGATGTAGCCCCCGCTCTGCTTCACGATGCCGTACACCGTGGCCAGGCCGAGCCCCGTGCCGCGGCCCTGTTCCTTGGTGGTGAAGAACGGCTCGAAGATGCGGGCCTGGGTCTCCGCGTCCATCCCGGTGCCCGTGTCGCTCACCGCCAGCATCACGTAGGCCCCGGGCCGGGAGCCGCGATGGAGCCGGGCAAACTCCTCGTCGAGGTCCGCGTTGGCACACTCGATGGCGATGCTGCCGCGGCCGGCGATGGCGTCGCGGGCGTTCACCACCAGGTTGAGCAGGATCTGCTCCACCTGCACCGGGTCTGCCAGCGCGTAGCCCAGCCCGGGCCGGGTCTTCACCCCGAGGACGATCTCCTCGCCGATCAGCCGGCGGAGCATCGCGGCCATGTCCTGCACCACCGCCTGCAGGTCGAGCGCGCGCGGCTGCATCACCTGGCGCCGGCTGAACGCCAGCAGCTGGCGGGTGAGCGCGGAGGCGCGCTCGCTGGCGCGGCGCACCTCGAGCAGGTCCTCGCGCACCGCCTCCTGCTCGGGGAGCGCTTCGAGGGCCAGCGAGGTGTAGTTGCCGATGACGGTGAGCAGGTTGTTGAAGTCGTGCGCGATGCCGCCAGCGAGCCGGCCCACGGCTTCCATCTTCTGGGCCTGCAGCAGCTGCTCCTGGCTGCGGCGGAGGGCCTCCTCGGCGCCGCGGAGTTCGTGCACGTAGGTCAGGGCGTGGCAGCCGCTGGCCAGCACCGCGTACGCGATGATCCGCCCACCAATGTCTCCAGCCCCAGCCGCGACAACAGCGACCCGAGCTCCAGGCCGGGGGCCCACCCGAGCAGTGCCAGGCCACGGTGTTCACCAGCGCCACCAGGGCGCCGAGCACCAGGACGGTCCCGGCGTGCAGCAGCACCAGCTGCGGCGCGGGTCGGCGATGCCAGCGGGCCGCGAGGCGGTACAGCACCGGGAAGAGCAGGGTCCAGCAATACCAGGGCAACAGGTGGTGGGCCAGGTCGGCCACCTGCCGCCAGGGGCGGTGCAGATGGAGATGCTCGCTGGCCTCGAGCAGGCCCATGGCCACGCCCAACAGCAGGACCACGAGGAGAAGCCGCCGCGAGGGCAGGGGGGCACGCCGGGACGCCATGCGCCAGAGTATCGGCAGCGGGGGGCCGCGGCCGCTACCCCTTCCGGCCAGGTCGCCTCGACCGCGCTCGCGGCCGCCATCATCTCCTTGGCGGCGCCCACGAACGGCAGCAACTCGGCCAGGTTTCCCTTGGTCAGCTTGAGCTTGCCGGTCAGGATGGCCATGAGCGGCGCCAGCCGCCCGTCGAGCAGCGCCTGCCAGGTGCCGCGGGTGGCACTGAGCACGTAGCGGCTCTGCTCCTCGTCGGCCACCGTGGCGGCGCGCGCCGCGCGGCACTCGCCCTGCCGCAGGTCCAGCCACACCCGCAGGTCCTGCTCCACCGGGGTGTCGCCGAGCATGGCGAGGAGCAGGGCGCCCTCCCACGCACGCCCCGCCTCACGATAGGCGGCACTCGCATTGATGGCGGCGGCGACCTCCGCCGCCCAGGCGTTGGAAAAGACGATGTGCGGCACGGCCGGTCCGGGTGAAGTCCGGCGGGAAGCTAGCGCCCGCCCGCGCCCGTGGCGAGGCGGCCGCCGGCCCGTGGGCTCACGCCTGGCGCACGGGGCGGCCTTCGAGCAACTCGGTGAGCCGCCCGAAGAGGTGCGTGGCGGTGAACGGCTTGTGCAGGAACTCCCGCGGCTCCAGCGCCGTCCCCTGGCCCTCCGGCGGGAGCGTGGCGGAGATGGCGAGCACCGCGAGGTCCGGCTGGCGCTGGCGCGCCGCGGCGATCAGCTCGAGGCCGGTCATGCCCGGGAGCCGGACGTCCGTCACCAGCAGGTCCCAGCTGCCGGGCGCCGAGTCCATCGCGTGCAGCGCCTCCACCGGGCAGCGATGGGACACCACCTCGTAGCCTTCGCTGTCGAGCAGGCGGGTGAGCACGCGGTTCAGGCTGTCCTCGTCCTCCACCAGCAGGACACGGCGGCCGTTCGGCATGTCTTCGTCCATGGAGCCCTCCCAGGCTGATACGGCGGCAAGCGCCCGCCGCACGGAACGGGGCAGCGGGGTCATCAGGCCACCTCGCCGGTGAGCTCGGGTCCCGGGCCGGTGCCCGGCTCGAGCTCGGCGATGAGCGTGGGATAATCGTCGTTCACGTCGTACACGCCGGCCACGCCTTCCCGCGCCCACGCATAGCGCTCGGCGGGCGTCGGCGCCCGCTGGGCCAGCAGCACCCGAGGGGCCCGGGTGCCGAGGCGCGGCCAGAGCGGGCGGATGGTGTTGTGCGGGATCACGCCCATGCCGAGGACCACGACCTGCGGCTGGAACTGGAGCGCCGCACTGATCACCACGTCCGAGCGCGGTTCCACGTGGTGGAACCGCACCTCGTCCCGCCGGGCAAACGTCGCCCGCAGCCGCGTCACCAGCTCCGCCCCGACCTCGATCACCAGCACCACCATGCTGCCTCCCGGCTGCCCGTCCCCTGTCGCTGCGCGGATGCGCCGACCACGTGGACCCAAGATGGGGAGCTTGTCAGGGGTGGGGGATCGGGAAGGCTGTACAGCGGGCGTCGTGGTCCGTCCTACGGAGGCCGTCGCCGGGTGCTTCATGAAGCTGGCGGAGGGGACGGTGCGTCAGGCGGGGCGGGTCATGGCCTCGATTCGCTGCACCAGCTGCTCGCTGTCGCGCGACTTGTCGAGGAAGGCCTCGGCGCCCGCCGCGACATAGACCTCGCGGAAGACCTCGGCCGGGTGGTTGGTGAAGACGAGGATGCGGGCGCGGCAGCCGAGCAGGCGGACCTGCTGCAGCACGTCGAGGCCGACGCCCTCGCGCAGCCGCAGGTCGAGCACGATGACGTCGGGCGAGGTGGCCTGGATCACCTGCACGGCCTCGGGCGGGGTCTCCGCCTCGCCGACCACGCGCACCCCGGGATCTCCTCCAGCAGCGCCGCGACCCGGCGCCGCAGCGGCGCGGAATCATCCACCAGCACGACGCGGAGCATGCCCTGAACTCCTGGACCCGGGAGGAGGGGCCGGCCCGGGGTGGACCGCCGCACTCCCACCCAAGCTACCGGGCCCCCTGGGGGCGGGATATCAGCGGCGGCGCGGTGCGCTGTCGGTGTCCGTCCTACACGGTCCTACAGCTAGGCGAGGCCGTGCTCGATGGCGTAGCGGGTGAGTTCGGCGTTGTGCTTCAGGTTCATCTTCTGGAGGATCCGGGTGCGGTAGGTGCTGACCGTCTTCACGCTGAGGGAGAGGGTCGTGGCGATGTCCCCCACGCTCTGGCCCGAGGCGATGAGGCGGAGCACCTCGAACTCGCGGTCGGAGAGCTGCTCGTGGGGCAGCCCGCCCGCGCGGGTTACGTCCTCCGCCAGCCGCTCGGCCAGGGAGGCGCTCACGTAGCGGCCCCCGCGGGCCACCTTCCGGATGGCCACCAGCAGCTCGGTGGTGGCGCCTTCCTTGGTGAGGTACGTGGCGGCGCCGCTCTTGATGGCGCGCACGGCGTACTGCTCTTCCGGGTGCATGCTCAGCACGATCACCGGCCGCTCCGGGAACCAGCTCTTGAGCTGCTTCAGCAGCTCGAGGCCCTTGGCATCGGGGAGGCTCAGGTCGATCACGGCCACGTCCCACTCGGTGGTGCGGGCCAGCGCCACGAGGTCGCGCGCGGTGGCAGCCTCGCCGGCGAAGGCCAGGTCGGGCTCCTCCTCGATCAGGTCGCGGAGCCCGCGGCGCACCAGCACGTGGTCGTCGGCGATCAGCACACGGATCATGTCGCTTCCTCCTGGACAGGCACGCGAACCACCACCACCGTCCCTCCCCCCGGATTGGGCCGCACCTCACAGGTGGCGCCCACCAGGGTGGCGCGCTCCCGCATCCCCACCAGGCCCAGCGCCCCTTCCCGGAGCTCGGCGGGCAGGCCCCGCCCGTCGTCGGCGATGCTGAGCGTGAGGAGGCCGTCGGCCTGCGCCAGGCGCACCTCCACCGACCGGGCCTCGGCGTGGCGCACCACGTTGGTGAGCGCCTCCTGGGCGATGCGGAACAGCGCCACGCCCGGCTCGGGCGGCAGCGGCGGCAGGTCTTCCGGCGCCACCAGGGTGGTGGCCAGGCCGGTGCGGCGGGCCACCTCGTTCAGCGTGGCCTCGAGCGCCGCGGCGAGCCCCAGGTCGTCGAGGGCCGGGGGCCGGAGCTCGCTCGAGAGCCGGCGCGACATCCCGATGGTCTCGTCGAGCAGCTCGAGCATGCCGCCCAGGCGGCCCTCCACCTTCTCCCGCGGCGCCTCGGCGTGCTGCCGGCGCAGCCAGGCGGCATCCATCTTGAGCGCCGTGAGGGCCGAGCCGAGCTGGTCGTGGATCTCCCGCGCGATGCGGCCGCGCTCCTCCTCGCGCACGGCCACGAGGCGGCCGTGGAGCGCGCGGAGCTCCTCCGCCAGCTGCGCCTGCTCCTCGAGCAACCGCTCCCGGTCCGCCTCGTGCGCCCGGCGGATCGACACGTCCTCGTAGGTGGCCACCAGTCCCACCACGGCGCCGGTGGCGTCGCGGAGCGGCGCCGTGGAGATGCTCACCGGCAGCGACTGGCCGTTCTTCCGGAGCCGGCGCGTCTCCACGCCGGTGAAGGGGTGCCCCGCGAACACCTGGGTGCGCAGCCGCAGGTACTCCTCCTCGAGCCCCGGCGGGATGATGCAGAGCGGCCGGCCCAGCACCTCCTCCCGGGTCCAGCCGAACATCTCGGTGGCCGCGCCGAACCAGCCGGTCACCGAGAGGTCCGTCCCGATCCAGATGACGGCCAGCGGCGAGGACGCGAGCACCGCCTCCAGCTCCGCCGCCCGCTCGGCCAGGGACGCTTCGTAGGCCAGCCGTTCGGTGATGTCCCGCAGGATGGCGGTGAAGAACCGCCCGTTCTCGGTGCGCAGCAGCGAGATGGACGCCTCGATGGGAAACTCGTGCCCGTCGGCGTGACGGCCCCGCAGCCGGCTGCCGGCGCCCATGCTCCGGCTGGCCTTGCCGGGGGTACCGGTGAACGCGAAGTCGTGCAGGTGCCGCTGGTGGCGGCCGCGCTGGGCCTGCGGGATCAGCAGGTCGAGCGGCTGCCCGATCGCCTCGGCGCGGCTGTACCCGAAGATCCGCTCCGCCGCGGGGTTGAAGAGGACGATCCGCTGCCCCTCGTCCACCGTGACGATGGCGTCCATGGCGCTGTCGATGATCCCCGCGAACTGCGCCTGGCCGGCGAGGATGCGGCGGCCGGCCTGGTCCAGGGCGGTGGCCACCTGCCCGAGCTCGCCGCCGAGCGCGGGCCGCTCCCCACGGGGGACCTCGCCGCGCGCCAGCTGGTCGGCCTGCCGGGCCAGCGACTCGAGCGGGTCCAGCACCAGGTACCGGCTGCTGACCCAGAAGCCGAGCACCAGCAGGGTGAGGGCCACGGCGGCCACCAGCGCGGCGCGCGCGCCCTGCGCTTCGGCGGGGGCGTACACGTCCCTGCGGTGGAAGCCCACCGAGACCAGGAGGCCCGGTTGCTCCCCGGGCAGGGGCACGCGGGTGAAGGAGAAGATCCGCGGCTGCCCGTCCACGCCCGTCGCCTCGACGTGGCCCGCGGTGTCGCGGGCGAAGCGCTGGAGGAGGGAGTCGGTGCCGCGCTGCCCGATCCAGCGCTCGGGCTCGGGATGGCGGAGGATGATGACTCCGTCCGGGTCCAGCACCGTGAGCGAGGCCCCCGGCGGCAGGGCGGTGGTGACGACCCGGCTCGTCAGCTCCACGAGGTCGAGCGTGGCGAAGGCCACGCCCGAGATGCGGCCCCGGAGGTCACGGATCGGGGCGCTGACGCGGAGCACTCGCCGGCCCGTCACCAGGCCCAGCTGGTAGCGGCCGATGGTGGTGACGCCCTCGCGGACCGTCCGCTGGAACCACGGTTCCGCGGCGAGGCTGGTGGCTTCCCGCAGCGGCGCCCCGCTGCAGAACATGTCACCGGCGGTGTCCGCGGCCCCGATGTTGGAATAGCGGGAGGAGGCGGCCAGCAGGCGGGCCGCGTAGGCGCTGCACTCCTCTGCCTGATGGGCCCGCGCGGCGGACCACTCCGAGAAGCTCAGCACCAGCTCCTGCGCCCCGCCCAGGCCCTCCTTGACCGCCTGGGCCGTCTGGCTGGCCAGCAGGCGAGTCTCGGCGAGCGCGCGCTGGCGGAGCAGGCGGCGGGTGGACAGCGCCTCCCAGGTGACGAACGCCGTGGCCACGAGGACGCCGCCGAAGGTGAGCAGCGCCAGCTGCGCCCGCAGCGTCCCGGGACGGCCGAGCGCCATCAGCCCGGCCCCGGGGCGGGGCGCCGGGGCGGCCGGTGCGGGAGCGGGGGGATGCCCGTCAGCTTCATGTGATTCCGGAGAATCCTGCCCCCTCAGGAGGGATGGCGCAATACCCCTTAAGAGGTAGGCCTCCCCGGCAGCGCTGGCCACTGCTGCGTAACGCAGTGGAACGACCCAAGGCCCCACACCAGGTCCACCGAGTTCACGGGCACCACCCGGCGGCCCGGGAAGCAGCCGGCGAGCACGGCCTGGGCCTGTGCGTCGGTGGTCGGGTGGTAGGCCGGCATCAGCACCACGCCGTTGCCGATGTAGAAGTTGGCGTAACTGGCCGGCAGTCGCTGGTCATCCTGGTACATCGCCGGCGGCATGGGGAGGGTGAGGATGCGGAAGGGACGGCCGTCCTGGTCGCGCATCTGGCGCAGGCGCTCGAGGTTGTCGCGCAGCGGGTGGTAGTTGGCGTCGCGCGGGTCTTCTTCCACCACCGTGACGATGGTGGAGGGATCGGTGAAGCGGGTGAGGTCGTCCACGTGGCCATCGGTGTCGTCGCCCTCGATGCCGTCGCCGAGCCAGAGGATGTGGGTGACGCCGAGGTAGTCGGCCAGGTACTGCTCGATGCGGGCGCGGTCGAGGCCGGGGTTCCGGTTGGGATTGAGCAGGCAGCTCTCGGTGGTCAGCAGCGTGCCCGCCCCGTTCACGTCGAGGCTCCCGCCCTCCATGACGATGCCGGGGCTGAAGACCTTGATGCCGTACTTCTTCCCGACCCGGGTGGGGATGACGTCGTCATCGTCGAACGGCGGGTACTTGCCGCCCCAGGCGTTGTAGCCCCAGTCGATGATCGCCTCCTCGCTCCGTCCGGAGGCCGTCTCCCGCTGCACGAAGATGGGGCCGTGGTCGCGGCACCAGGCGTCGTTGGTGGGGTTGTGGTGGAACACCACGGCGCCCGGTCCCGCGCGCTTGCCAAGCGGGATCCCCGCCGCGGTGAGCCGGCTGCGGACCTCCTCCTCCATGGCCTCGTCCCGGACATTGATGTGCACCTCCTCCTGCGGCGCGAGGTGCCGGACGATCTCGCAGAAGACGCCCGGCACGGGCGCGAACTTCCCCGGCCACGAGGCTTCCTTGTGAGGCCAGGAGAGGAAGGTGCCGCGGTGCGGGGCCCATTCGGGGGGCATCCGGAAGCCGGCGGCGGCGGGGGAGCCGGGGGTAAAGCGGTTCATGGGGTCCCAGAGTCCAGGATCGGGAAGAAGTCGCGCACCAAGCTAACCCGATGCACTGCTGACGGATGCCCCATGGATCAGCGGTCTTCCTCCATGAAGGGTTGTTGTGTGGATGCCCTCGTGTAGTGCCCCCGCGACACTGTTGCATCGTTTCGCTGCGGTCGCCATCGTGGCCGACAATCATAACTACTTGAGGGATAAGCTCTTAGTGGGCACTTCCGTCTCATGCCATCGCTTCGAGCGTACCCGGCCTCCGGGTTGCGTTCATGAATGCCAGATGACTGGACCGCGCCTCGAGCACACGGTCTGGCTCTCGGTCTTCACTCTTCCTCGAAGGAGGCTTCCGTGACGGGAAGCGCGTGCACCGCCCGCCGGGCCGTTTCGGCCGCCATGCTCACCCTCATCCTTGCCGCGTGCCAGGATGATCCGAGCGCGCCGGCCACCGAACTGACCGCGGCCTCGCGGGCGTCGGCCGTCCGGAGCAGCCTGGCCCCCCTCGGCAAGGCCGTCTTCAACGACGAGAACCTCTCCCTGCGGCGGAACCAGTCCTGCGCTTCCTGCCATGATGCCGCGTGGGGCTTCAGCTCCCCCAACAGCCGCTTCAATGCGGCCGGCGCCGTCCTGCCCGGCTCGGTGCGCGATCGCTTCGGCAACCGGAAGCCGCCGAGCGCCGCCTACGCCACCCAGGCCCCGGTGCGCTTCTTCGACGACGTCGACGAGACCTATGTGGGCGGGAACTTCTGGGATGGTCGCGCCACCGGCGCGCGCCTCGGCAGCCCGGCGGCGGAGCAGGCGCTCGGCCCCTTCGTGAACCCGGTGGAGATGGCGCTCCCCGACCCGGCGTGCGTGGTGTTCCGGGTCTCCAAGGGCCGGTACCGCCAGCTCTTCCGGGAGGCACTCGGCCGCTCGGGGCAGGTGCTGACCTTCCCGGCCAACACCGAGGCGCTCTGCGCCCAGGAGGGGAGCAAGATCCCGCTCTCCCCGGCGGACAGCACCACCATGATGGCCCAGTACGACCTGATCGGCCTGGCGGTGGCCGCCTTCGAGGCCTCGCCCGAGGTGAACTCCTTCAGTTCGAAGTACGACGCCGTCCTGGCGGGCCAGGCCCGCTTCACCCCGGATGAGGCGCGTGGCTTCGGGGTGTACAACGGCAAGGGCGGCTGCTTCGCCTGCCACCCCGCCGCCGGGCCGCAGGCCCTCTTCACCGACTACACCTACGACAACATCGGCGTGCCGGCCAACCCGGAGAACCCGGTGTACGTCGGCAACCCCGCCTTCCTCGACCTCGGCGTCGGTGGCCATACCGGCGAGCCGAGCGAGCATGGCAAGGTCAAGGTGCCGACGCTGCGCAACCTGACTCGCGTGGGGATGCGTGCCGGGCGGAAGTCCTACATGCACAACGGCGCCTTCAAGAGCCTGGAGCAGGTGGTCCACTTCTACAACACCCGCGACGTGCTGCCCGCCTGCGACGCCGTGGCCCGCCCGCGCTTCGGCGTGAACTGCTGGCCGGCGCCGGAGGTCACGGAGAACGTCAATACCGACGAGCTCGGGAACCTGGGCCTCAATGCCAGCGAAGAGGCGGCGCTGGTGGCCTTCCTGCACACCCTCGACGACGGCTACCAGGCCCGCGGCCACGCGCCCGGCGGCATCTGAGTCGTCCCGGCAGCACAGCGGGGGCCGCGCCGGAATCACGACGCGACCCCCGTTGCGTTGCCCTGCGGCGGGCATCAGTCGATGTAGCGCCGGGTGATGTCGCCGTAGCTTTCCACCCGCCGGTCCCGCAGGAAGGGCCAGTGGGTGCGGGCAAAGTCGGTGCGCGACGGGTCGATGGGCACGATCAGGATCTCCTCGCCGGTGCCGGCCTTGGCCAGGATCTCGCCGTTGGGCGCCGCCACGAAGCTGCCGCCCCAGAACTCGATGCCCTGGTTGGGCCCCGGCTCCACCCCCACGCGATTCACCGCGCACACGTACACCCCGTTGGCGATGGCGTGGCTGCGCTGGATGGTCTCCCACGAGGCCTGCTGGGCCGCGCCGTACTCCGCCTTCTCCGGCACCAGCCAGCCGATGGCCGTGGGGTAGAACAGCACCTGCGCCCCGGTGAGCGCCGTGAGCCGCGCGGCCTCGGGATACCACTGGTCCCAGCAGATGAGCACCCCCGCCTTGCAGTACTTCGTGTCCCAGGACCGGAAGCCCAGGTCGCCCGGGGTGAAGTAGAACTTCTCGTAGTAGTTCGGGTCGTCGGGGATGTGCATCTTCCGGTACTTCCCGAGGTACGACCCGTCGGCGTCCAGGATGGCGGTGGTGTTGTGGTAGAGGCCCTCCGCCCGCTTCTCGAACAGCGAGGCGATGAGCACGATACCGAGCTCGCCCGCGAGCTTGGCCAGCACCTCGGTGCTCGGCCCCGGGATCGGCTCGGCCAGCTTGAAGAACTCGTGGTCCTCGGTCTGGCAGAAGTAGCGGCTGCGGAAGAGCTCCGGCAGGCAGACCACCGTGGCGCCGCGCTTCGCGGCCTCGCGCACGCCGGCGATGGCGCGCGCCATGTTGTCGGCCGGGTCGGCCGACATGTGCATCTGCACGAGGCCGAGGACGGTCGGGGCGGGGGAGGGCTTGGGCATGGCGCAAAGATAGGGCGGGGCAGGGGTTAGGTGAATTGGCCGCCCCCGAATGCGTCCCGGCCCGCCGCGGGGCCGGCCGGGCCCTGAAGCGAAATTCACGTCACGCTCATGCCGCCGACCGGCGGACTCCCGTAGCGTCGGGGATTCCGTGAGGCATCCCCGTGATCCCGCATCCCCCGTTCGCCAGCCAGCTGACCTTGGAGGATGAGCTGCGCGCCTTCGAGGCGCTGCAGCCCCGGCTGGCGCACGTCTGGTCGCACCTGGCACAGGAGAGTGACCAGCCGAGCACCACGGTGGTGGTCCCCTCGCTCACGCTCGACCCCGCGGGGCTCGAGCGCCTGGAGGGGGCGGCGTACTACGAGGAGCGGCTCCTCTTCCTGCTGATCCGGCTCCGCAACCCGCGCGCGCGGGTGGTGTACGTCACCAGCCAGCCGGTGCACCCGCTCATCCTGGATTACCTGCTGCAGCTCTTGCCCGGCATCCCGGCGAGCCACGCGCGCCAGCGGCTCACCATGCTCTGCGCCCACGACGCCTCGCCCCGGCCGCTCACCCAGAAGATCCTGGAGCGGCCGCGGCTCATCGAGCGCATCCGCCAGGCCGTGGGCGAGCCCGGGCAGGCCTTCCTCTCCGTCTTCAACGCCACGCCCCTCGAGCGCCGCCTCGCCGTGCTGCTCGGGATCCCACTCAACGGCGTGGACCCGGCGCTGGCGCATCTTGGCAGCAAGTCCGGGAGCCGGAAGGTGTTCCGCAGCGCGGGCGTCCCCCTCCCCGATGGCGCCGAGGACCTGCGCGACGAGCTGGACATCGTCGAGGCGCTGGCCGCGCTCAAGGCCCGCCAGCCGGGCCTCCGGCGCGCCATGCTCAAGCTAGACGAAGGATTTTCGGGCGAGGGCAACGCGCTCTTCACCTATCCCGCCGCCGGGGGGGCGGGGGCGCTCGCGCCGGCCCTCGAGGGACTGCGGTTCGTGGCCCCGGGCGAGGACCGCGCGGGGTTCCTCGCCAAGTTCCGCGCCATGGGCGGCGTGGTGGAGGCCTTCCTCGAGGCGCGCGAGGTGCAGAGCCCGAGCGCCCAGCTCCGCACCAATCCCAACGGCGGCGTGATGCTCCTCAGCACCCACGACCAGCTGCTCGGCGGCGCGGATGCCCAGATCTTCGAGGGCTGCCGCTTCCCGGCGGCGGATGGGTATCGCCGCGAGGTGCAGGAGCTCGGGCTCCGCGTCGGCCGGGTGCTCGCCGACCTCGGCGTGGTGAGCCGCTTCGGCGTGGACTTCCTGGCCACCCGCGACGCCCCCTCCTCGGCCTGGCAGCTCCATGCCATCGAGATCAACCTGCGGCTCGGCGGCACCACGCACCCGTTCCTGGCGCTCCGCTTCCTCACCGGCGGCGAGCTGGACCCCTCCAGCGGCCTCTTCCGCTCCCCGAGCGGCCGCCCCAAGTACTATCGCGCCACCGACAACCTCCACTCGCCGCGCTACCGCGGGCTCCTGCCCGAGGACCTGCTGGAGATCACCACCATCAACCAGCTCAACTTCGACCACCGGCGCGAGACCGGGGTCCTCTTCCACCTGATCGGGGCGCTGTCGCAGTACGGCAAGCTGGGCCTCACCGCCATCGGCAACAGCCACGCCGAGGCGGACGAGCTGTACCAGCGCACCCTCGACATCCTCCAGTACGAGACCCGCTTCGGGTGAGCGGGAAAAAGGGCCAGGCCCCGGCTGGAGCCTGACCCTTCCCATGGAGCGCCGCCGGCGCCGCTGGCGCCATCGACTACCGAGGCAATCCGCGCCTCACTGGCAGGCCGAGCCCACCCAGGTGCCGGAGCTGCTGCCCGTGTCGTAGTCCCCCGACACGTCCGTCCCGTTCCGCGTCCCCGTGGCGATGGTCTGGCCCTGCGTGGTGATGGTCAGGTTGCCGTTGCCGTTGGCGGTGCCGCCGAGCGGGATCACCCCGCCGCCGCTCTGGGGATAAGCCTCACCGGTGATGCTGCCGCCGGTGATGAAGAAGCTGAAGGTGCCGTTGACGCTGCCGTCGTCATCCTCGTCGTAGGTCCCGCAGAAGACGGCGGGCGCGTTGCCGGAGGTGGCCACGAAAGTGCCGCTGAGGCCGCCGGGACCGGTCCAGGTGCCGCTCAGGCCCCCGTTGCCATCGTACGTGCCGGTGAAGCTGAAGCCGCCGCCGCTGGCGGTGAGGGCGCCGGTGGCGGGATCGTAGGTGCCGGTCACGGTGAAGGTGCCGCCGAAGGTGACGGTTCCGGTGATGTTCACCGGCGCCAGCAGTGCGGCCGCCCCGGCCGGAGGGGCCGGCGAGCCGGTCTCGGCCACGAACTCCACCGCGCCCGAGCTCTGGCCATCATCGGACGAGAGGATGCCGGTGAAGGTGGTCTGGTTGTTGTTGGGGCCGCCACCCCCATCACCATCTCCGCCGCAGGCGGCAGCAAGGGTCAGGGCGGAGGCAAGCGCGAGAAGCCGGCCTGTACGGGACAGGTGGGTAAGCATGAACAACTCCGGGATGAGGGGGGCCCCGGATCTGGGGCCTGACGGAAGAGGCTGCCGCACCGTACCTTGGGTCGTGGGCGTTAACTGGCTGTGCAGGGCCCGTTATCTGGGCCTCCGCCTCCCGGTTTCCCCCGATTCCACTCCATGATCCGGTTCCTCACCCTCGGCCCCGCCGACCTCCGGGGCGCTGACGGCGTCCCCGTGGATGCCGTCTTGGCTCAGCCCAAGCGCACGGGCGTGCTCCTGGTCCTCGCGCTGGGGACCGGCGCCGGCGGCTTTGTCCGCCGGGACACCCTCCTCCCGCTGTTCTGGCCCGACTCCCCGGAAGAGAAGGCGCGCAACTCCCTGCGACAGGCGGTGCACCAGCTCCGCCGGGCGCTGGGCGAGGAGGTGATCACCGGGCGGGGCACCGAGGAACTCGGGATGGACCACGACCGCCTCTGGTGCGATGCCGTTGCCTTCAGCGAGGCGCTGGCGGCCGGCCGCCTCGAGGAGGCGCTCGGCATGTACCGGGGCGACCTCGCGGCGGGACTGCACGTGGCCGGCTGCCCCGAGTTCGCGGAGTGGCTGGACGGGGAGCGGCGGCGCCTGCGTCGTGAGGCGATCGGGGCCGCGGGCCGCCTGGCGGATGCCGCCACGGCCCTCGGGGATGTGGCCACCGCCCTGGGCTGGGCCCGGCGCGCGGTGGCCCTGGCGCCGCTCGAGGAGGAACCCGCGCGGCGGCTGATCACCCTGCTGGACCAGGCGGGCGACCGGGGCGGGGCGCTGGCCGAGTTCGAGCTGCTCGCCAGCCGGTTGCGGCGGGAGCTCGAGGTGGCGCCCTCCGCGGAGACCCGGAGCCTCGTGGCGACCCTCCGCGCGCGCCCGGCCGAGCCGCGGCACACGCCGCTCGCGATTCCCATCCCCACCCTTCCGGAGGACCTCCCCCCGCCGGCCACGCCGGCGCCGGCGCCCCGCCCCAAGGCGCCGCGCGTGGGACGCGTGGCGCTCCTCGCGGCGCTGCTGATCCTGGTGCTGGGGGCCTTGTGGCCCATTGTCCGCGGGCCGCGGGCAGGGGGGGCGCTCGACCCCACCCATGTGGTGGTGGCGCCCTTCCGGGTGAGCGGCGCCGCGCCCTCGCTCGCCTACCTGCGCGAGGGGATGGTGGACCTGCTGGCCATGAAGCTCGGCGACGGGGGCCCCCTCGGCGCCGTGGACCCCCGCGCGGTGCTCGGCACCTGGCGGCAGTTCACCCGCGGCACCGACGCCGACCTGGGCCCCGACGCCGCGCGCGAGGTGGCGGGGCGGCTGGGCGCCGGGCGCATCGTGTTAGGCTCGGCGGTGGGCACCGAGGCGCACCTCACGCTCTCCGCCCGGCTCCTCGACGTGCGGGGCGGCGCCGTGCGCGCCAGCGCCGAGGTCCAGGGGCCGGCCGACAGCCTGCCGGCGCTCATCGACCGGCTGGTGGCGGGCCTCCTGCTCGGCGAGGTGCAGGGCGCGCCCGACGACCTCGCCGAGCGGACCACCGCCTCGCTGCCCGCGCTCCGCGCCTGGCTGGCCGGGCGCTTCGCGTACCGGCGCGGGGACTACGCCCTGGCGCTGGCGCGCTTCACCGAGGCCACCACCCTCGACTCCACCTTCGCGCTGGCGTGGCTGTGGCGCGCCGACGCCTCGGACTGGATGGCCGACCGCGGCCAGCGCATCGCCAACGCCGCCGCCGTGGCCCTGCGCGACCGCCTCGGCCCGGCCGACCGGGCGTACCTCACCGCGGTGGTGGGCCCAGGATGGCCGGGGGAGACGACCCCCATGGCGCAGCTCAAGGCCTGGGAAGACGTCGTCCGCCTGGCGCCCGACCGCCCGGAGGGGTGGTTCGGGCTCGGGGATGAGTTGTTCCATCTCGGCGCCGCGCTCAGCGCAGACTCCGGCTTCGTGCGGGCGGAGGCGGCCTTCGAGCGCGCGCACCGGCTCGACTCCACCTACGTGGCGCCGCTCACCCACCTGGTCTACATCGCCCTGCTCCGGCCGGATGCGGCGCTGCTGGCCCGCGCCACCGCGCGTCTCGGCGCGGCGGACTCCAGCGCCCTGGGCGAGAGTTCGCTGGCGCTCCGGGTGGCGCTCGCCACGGGGGACAGCGCGGCGGTGGCGCGCTTCCGCGCCCGGCTCCCGGTGCTCGAGCCGACCACGCTCATCCAGATCGCGACCTGGAGCATGCTCGAGGGCGTGGACGTCGGGGACGGCCTGCGTGCCAGCCAGCTTCACCTGGCCGGGGCGCGCTCCGTGGTGGACCGCATCTACGCCCTGAACGTGCACCAGTGGGTGGTGGCCGCCGTGGGACGGTTCGGTGAGTACGAGCGCGGCCGCGCCGAGCTGGCGCGGCGCAGGGCCGAGCCGGCGTCGCCGCTGGTGCCGCTGATCAACGCCATGGGGTCAGATGGGGACAGCCTCGCGGCGGAGGCGGCGCTGGCGGGGCTGCTGGCGGCGCCGGATCCGCGGCGGGGGGAACTCCACGGCATGCTCTGGCGGGCGTGGCATGGGGCCGCGCTCGACTCGGCGCGCTTCGCGGCGCTCCTCTCCGCCGAGCCCCACGCGTTGCCCGAGGAGCAGGCGTGGATCCGCCAGCTCGAACTCCTGGCCCTGGGCCTCCGCCGCTGCGCGCCGGGGGATCCCGGCGCGCCGGCCGCCGTGGAGCAGCTCGAGGCCTGGCGCGAGGCGCATGCGGGCGGCCGGCTCGAGCCGGTCCACTTCGTGCTCGCGGACTGCTATGCCCGTCTCGGCCGCCCGGCCGATGCAGCGCGGCTGCTTCGCGGGCGTCCCATCGATTTCTGGGCGGGGTTGCCGATGCTGCCCCGGGCCCTCCGGCTCGAGGGACTGTACGCACTCGCGGCCGGTGACACCGCGAGCGCGCGACGAGCCTGGCGGCATTACCTCGCGCTTCGGGCCTTTGGGGATAGCACGGTGGTGGGGTACAGGGAGGACGTGAGGGCCCGGCTGCACCAGCTCGGCGAATGAGCCGGGGCGCGGGCTCCGGAGGCACACGGGCCGGCTTCCTGTGGGGAAGCCGGCCCGTGTCACATCGGAGGCACGGTCACTGGATCAGGTAGACGTCGTTGGACTCGTTGGTCACGACGGCAAACCGGTAGTCCGGGCTGACGGCTACGCGGCGGAGGATGCCGGCCGGGGTGAACTTCACGACCCGGGTCATGGTCGCCGCGTCGAACACCTCGATGCCCCCGCCCCCGGCCACGATCACGCGGCTGGGCGTCACGCCGAGCCCGAAGCCTGACACCTCCAGGTTGGTGGCGGGAAGGGCCGCGCCGGTGCCGATGTCCCAGCGGCGCAGCGGGCCGCCTTCCGAGACCGCGTAGAGGGTAAGGCCGTCGGGGCTCACCGCCACTCCCTGGCTCTGCCCGCCCCCGTTGCTGAAGCTCCGGGAGGCGTGGGTCAACCAATTGTACTCCCGGACCTGCCCGCCCGCCCACTCGCTGGCGTACACCAGTGGCTGGGTTGGGTGCACCGCGAGGTGGAGGACATTCGCGCCGGGGAACGAGTCCGCCGGGGTGGTCTGTCCCGCCAGGTACATGTAGACGTAGGCGTCGCTCCCCACGAAGATCCGGCTGCCGTCCGCGGTCGCGGCGACGGTGAAGGTGGTCCATCCGGCGTGGGTGAGGGGAGGGAGGGTTGCGTTGGTGGCGGTGCTATACCGTGCCACCATCCCGCCGCCGCCCTGGCCGACGTACAGGATGTTGCCGTCCGGACTCACGGCCATCCCGAGCGGCGTGGTCGGGCCGGTGAACGTGTTGCCGAACGTGAAGCTGGCGCGGGTGGTGCGGTCGAGCGTGTTGGCCCCGACGTTCCCGATGAAGATGTGGTCCAGCGCATCCACGGCCACGCCGTACCACTGGCCCGGGAGTGTGGCGGTCTGCAGCAGGGTCCCGTTGAGCGTAGTGCCGACGTACACCGAGACATCGGTCTGGAGCGCCCCCGCGGTGACGCGGATGGCGCCGGAGCCGGTGCCGGCACCCGCGGTCACGATGCCCGCCGGCGACACCGTGACCAGGCCGGGCGCCAGGGAGGCGAAGCCGACGCTGCTGCCGACAATGGGGGCGCCCAGCGAGTCCAGGACCTCGACGCTGAGGGTATCCATCCCCCCGGGCCCAAGGCTCACCACCCCGGGCGTGACGGCGAGCGTGGTCGGGACGATCCGGACCGTCACCGGGATGGCCACGCTGATCGTGTCCATCGACACGGTGATGGTGGTGGTCCCCGTGCCGTTCCTGGCCGTGACCACGCCCGCCGGCGAGACGCTGGCCACCGCGGGGTCGGCGCTGACGAACGACATCCCGCTGTATACCAGCTGCCCCACGTAGTCGGTGGCGACGGCGGCGAGGGCCCGCGCGGTGTTACGGTGCAACGTGAGGGTGGCGGGCGTCACGTCGAGGTCGACGATCCGCCGGGTGACGGTCAGCGTCACCGGCTCGGTGATCCCCTTGTGGTCGGCGATGATCTCCACGGTGCCCAGCTCGCCCGTGGAGGTGACCAGCCCATGGTTGTTCACCACGGCGAGGTTGGCGTCGGTGGAGGTCCAGCTGACGTCGAGGCCCGGGATCTCGCGGCCCGTGGCGTCCACCACCGTGCCCGTCAGCTGCAGCGTGAGGCCCTGGCGGACGCTCGGGTGGTTGGGCGTGATTATGATGGCGGCGGGGACGACGTCCCCGCTGCCCACGCCGTCATCGCCGCCGCAGGAAAGGGTGGCCGCCACGGCGAGGAGCCGGGTGGTCCAGAGGAAGGGTGCGCGCATGCGGAGGGGCCGTGAGGGAAGGGTCTTCCCCAAGGTACCGCGCGTGGAACTGGCAGGCAACCCTGGCGTCGCCGCCTCACAGGAGCGGCCGGGGGTTGTGAGGCGACCGGGGCGGGGGCGGGGGCTCTCGGGACTCAGGCAGGCGGGCGGGGCGCGGTGACCATCTCTACCCGCGCCGCCCCCGCTGAGGCGTGCCAGCGCAGGGTGACCGAACGGCCCTGCACCGTCTGCTCCAGTTCCCGCTCGCTCTTGGCCACCGTGACGATGTCGTGGCTCCACACCGAGGCCACCGGCTCGCAGGTGAGCTCGAGCGGCCCGGCGTAGCTCGCCTCCACCGCCATCACGCCGTCGCCGGCCCAGGCCGGGTCCCAGCGGTACTCCGCCACCAGGCGGCCCCGGGGAAGAAGCGGTAGGTCTTCGCGAAGACCGGCCGGCCGGCCACGGCGTGCGTGAAGCTGACGGCCAGGTGGCCGTCGGCCGCCTCCACCTCGGGCGTCAGGGGCTGGGCCGAGACCGACCAGGTGGCGTCGTAGTCGCCGCGGGCGTACATCGGCTCGTCCACGTCGCGGCCGAGCAGGCGCTCGCGCAGCAGCGCGCGGGGCTCGGGGTCGATGGGCGGGAGCTCGTTGCGGCGCATCTGCTCGTCGAGCGTCCCGATGCTCGGCGTGCCGGCCTCGTCGTGGTGGCTCACCCGGGCGCTGCCGGCCGGCGGCTCGTGGTAGGCCTCGCGGCGGCGGGTGAGGGTGTTGGCGTAGTTGATCCGGTGCGGGAAGACGGTGTACTCCTCGATGACGCCGCCGCGGCCGGGTGCCAGCAGCGCCGAGAAGGTGGCGTCGTGCAGCCACAGCTCGGCCTGGCCGTCGGCGTCGAGGTCGAGGTGCTCCCACTGCAGCGCCTCCCCCTGCCGGAGCTCTTCCTCCGCGATGGCCAGGTGGTGCCACACCGAGTCGCGCAGGTGCGGGAGGTAGAGGCCGCCGAAGACGCCGTGCCAGTAGGCGTCGTTGCACTGCGCCCGGCCGATGGCGCGGCGGGCCACCTCGGGATCGCCCGCGGCGCGGCAGCGGGCGGAGAGCGCGGCCATCTTCTTGTGCATCCGGTTGGCTTCCGGGTACTTCACCAGGAAATTCCGCCAGTGGGCGCCGCGCAGGAGGGCGCCCTCCGGGCCGGCCAGCCGCGCCTCACCGAGTTCCCGCTCCAGCGCGGCCAGCCGCCGCGCGGCGGGGGCGGGCAGCGCCCAGGCTTCCATCTCGCGGTAGGAGGCGGTGGGCAGGTAGGCCAGGCCGCCGGGGGTCACGCTGGCGAGCGCCTCACTGAAGGTGGTGAGCAGCACCTCGCCGTTGTCGGTCAGGGCGCCGAGGGTGGTGAGAAAGTCGTCGAGCCAGCCGTCCTCGTACACCCACTTCCGGGTGCCGGGCCAGCCGCCGAACTTCTCGCCGTCGTCCGCAAACACGGCGAGGGGCTGGCCCTCGGCCGCCAGCGCGCGCAGGTGCTGCGCCACCTCGGCCGGCGGGCGGAAGGGGATCAGGTAGCGCAGCTTCTCGTCGATGGGGAAGAGGGCGACGCGGCGTCCGTCGCTCTCGGTGACCCAGGGGCGGTGGAGGTCCTCGCGCGGGAAGCCGGTCGCCAGGAAGTGGCGGTCGTCAAGCACCACGTACTGGACGCCCGCGTCTGCCAGGTCGGCGGCGAGCTCGGGTTCCCACACCCGCTCGGTGAGCCAGAGCCCCGGGGCGGCCACCCCGAAGCGCCGCGCAATCGCCTCCCGGAGCCACGCCACCTGCTCCACCCGGTCCCGCCGGGGCAGGGCGGCGAGGATGGGCTCGTACATGCCGGCGGCCAGCAGTTCCACCTTCCCGTCGGCGGCCAGGCGGCCCACCTGGTCCAGGTAGTCGGGGGCGTGGTGCTCCAGCCATTCGAGTAGGGGGCCCGAGATGTGGAGCACCACCGGCAGGAAGCCGCGCTCGTCGACCCGCTCGAGGAAGGGCTGGTAGACGTCGGCCAGGTGCTGGGCGAAGACCGAGTCGAAGTTGCCCACCGGCTGGTGCAGGTGGACACCGAACACGAAGCGGATGGGGTTGGGCATGCCCCTAACCTAGGGGGTCGGGCCCCCCGGAAAAGGGACCGGGCGGGGGGGCATGGAACATCCTCCCGGGACGGGTAGATTCCCGTGCAGCGGGGCCCCGGACGGGGGCCCCGTCTCACCCCGGTTCCCCGCGCCATGCATCACGAGACCACCACCTGGTACAGCCACCGGCTCGGCCGCGACATGACCTTGCAGGTGATCGGCCACGCCGGCGCCCGCGTGCTGGTGTTCCCCACCAGCATGGGCACCTGGCGCGAGTGGCCGGACCGCCACATGCACGAGGTCCTGCAGGACCACATCGACGCCGGCTGGATCCAGCTCTTCTGCCTGGACCAGCCGCACCACGAGAACTGGGGCAACGACGCCGTCTCGCCCGGGCACCGGAGCTGGACCCACATCCAGTACCATGCCTACGTGGCCGAGGAGGTGCTGCCGTTCACGGCCGGGAAGAACCCCAACCCCTTCGTGATCGCCACCGGCGCCAGCCTCGGCGCCACCCACGCCGCGACCTTCGCGCTCAAGTACCCGGAGCGGGTGCACCGGCTGGTGGGCATGGGCGGCTGCTACGACCTCCGCCGCCTCACCGGCGGCTACCACGACGAGAACACCTACCAGGTGAACCCGATCGCCTTCATGGCGAACGAGCACGACCCCGGCCGCCTGGCCGCCTTCCGGCGCCAGGACCTGATCTTCGTCATTGGCCGGGACGACCCGATGTACCGCGACAACTGCGACCTCTCCGCGCTCCTGTGGAGCAAGGGGATCGGCAACGCGCTCCGCGTCTGGGACGGCCACGCGCACGACTGGCCGTACTGGGAGCGGATGGTGCGGCTCTACCTCCAGGGACACGACTGACATGACCAAGCGTATCGGCCTCCTCGTGGGGCGCGAGTGGAGCTTCCCGCCCGCCTTCACCGACGAGGTGAACCGCCGCCAGGCCGGCGTGGTGGCCGAGATGGTCTCCGTGGGCGCCCTGGCGCACGACGACCCCTGCCCGTACGACGTGATCGTGGACCGCATCTCCCACGAGGTGCCGTTCTACCGCTCGTACCTCAAGCAGGCGGTGCTGCAGGGCGCCGCGGTGATCAACAACCCCTTCATGTGGACGGCCGACGACAAGTTCTTCGGCGCCGCGCTCATCACCAAGCTCGGCGTGGCGAGCCCCAAGACCCGCGCGCTCCCCAACAAGGAGTACGTGCCCGGCATCATCCCCGACCAGAGCCTCAAGAACATGCAGCTCGTGGACTGGGAATGGCTGGCGGGCGAGGTGGGGTTGCCGGTGGTCCTCAAGGACGCGCACGGCGGCGGGTGGCGGGACGTCTACATCTGCCACTCGGTGGAGGAGCTGATCCGGAGCTACGACGAGACCGGGCGGCTCACCATGATCGCGCAGGAGTTCATCAAGTTCGAGCAGTTCGTCCGCTGCATGTGCCTGGGCCAGGACGAGATCCTGGTGATGCCGTACGACCCCAAGCACCGCCGCTACGGCGACGATGACCACTACCTCTCGCCCGAGCTGCACGAGCGGGTGGTGCGCGACGCGCGGACGATCGTGCGGGCGCTGGGCTACGACATGAACTCGATCGAGTTCGCCATCCGGGACGGGATCCCGTACGCGATCGACTTCATGAACCCCGCCCCGGACATGGACATCTACTCCCTCGGCCCCCGCTACTTCGAGTGGGTGGTCACCAAGATGGCGGACCTCACCATCCGCCTCGCCAAGGAAGGGCGGGCGTGGCAGGTGGACCAGATCGGCTGGGCCCGGCTCTTCTCGCACTCGCGGAAGGGCTGAGCCCCGTGACCACCGCCATCCAGGCCTGGCACGACCTCCTGGCCAAGCGCGACTACGGCGCCTCGTCCGCGTCCATGCTGGAGGACCAGCTCAAGCGGCGGAACCTCGTCTTCGGGGAGCGGCCGCTCTGCACGGTCCTGCGGCCGCGCTTCCTCACGGCGGCGCAGTACGCCTCGATGTCGGGGCGCATCCGGCGGCTCATGCGCGCCTTCGCCCGCGCCCACATCGCCGCCATGGTGGACCCGGCGCTCCGGGCCCAGTTCCGCCTCGAGGGCTGGGAGGAACGGCTGGTGATGGGCGACCCGGGCTACCGGGCGCCGAGTCCGCACGGCCGGCTCGACTGCTTCTGGGACATGGAGCGCGACGTGCTGGCGCTCACCGAGTACAACGCCGAGACACCGGCCGGCGCCGGCTACAACGACGTCCTGTCGGAGGCGTTCTCGGTGCTGCCCGTGATGCGGCGCTTCCGCATGGACTGGGACGTCCGGCCGCTGCAGGCGCGGCCCGGCGTGGCCAGCGTGCTGCTCGACGCCTGGCGCGAGTCCCACAGCTTCGGGCCGCTGCCGCGGGTGGCCATCGTGGACTGGAACGACGTGCCCACCACCAGCGAGTTCGAGATCTTCCGGGACTACTTCACCCAGCTCGGCATCCAGACCGAGATCGTGGACCCGCGGGAGCTGGAGTACAAGTTCCGGATGCTCAAGGCCCCGGGCGGCCACGTGGACCTGGTGTACAAGCGGGTGCTCATCAACGAGCTCATCGAGCGCGAGGGCGAGGACACCCCGCTGGTCCAGGCGGTGCGCGATGGCGCGGTGTGCATGGTGAACCCCTTCCGCTGCAAGCTGCTCCACAAGAAGGCCAGCCTCGCCTTCCTCTCCGACGAGCGGAATGCCGCCCTCTTCGAGCCCGCCGAGCGGGCCGAGATCGCGGCGCAGGTGCCGTGGACGCGGGTGGTGGAGGAGCGGAAGACCGAGTACGGCGGCCGGACGGTGGACCTGCTCCAGTTCATCGCCGACGAGCAGCAGCGCCTGGTGCTCAAGCCCAACGACGACTACGGCGGCGCCGGCGTGGTGCTCGGCTGGACCGCCACCAGCGAGGAGTGGGCGGCCACCATCCGCAAGGCGCTCACCGCGCCCTACATCGTGCAGGAGAAGGTGGTGGTGCCGTCGGAGCCCTATCCCTCGTGGGTGGACGGCCGCCTGCAGGTGGTGGACCGGATGCTCGACACCGCCCCCTTCGTGCTGAACGGCGAGGTGGTGGAGGGGGCGCTCACCCGCCTCTCCACCGCCGCGCTCCTCAACGTCACCGCCGGCGGGGGCAGCACCGTCCCCGTCATGGTGGTGGAACGCCGGACCTGAGAGAGGCCCCCCGCATGCAGATGAAGCCGCCGTCGCTCACCCTCGGTGTCGAGGAAGAGTACCAGATCATCGACCCCGTCTCGCGCGAGCTGCGCTCCTACATCACCGAGATCCTCAAGGAGGACTCGCTGGTGCTGGGCGAGGTGAAGCCCGAGCTGCACCAGTCCATGGTGGAGGTGGGGACCAAGGTCTGCCGCCACCCGGCCGAGGTGAAGGCCGAGCTGGTCCGCCTGCGCCGCCTGGTGATGGACCTGGCCGCCAAGCAGGGCCTGCGCGTGGCCGCAGCCGGCAGCCACCCCTTCTCGGCGTGGATGGACCAGGAGATCACCCCCTTGGAGCGGTACATGGGGGTCAAGGAGGACCTGCAGGACCTGGCGCAGGCGCTCCTCATCTTCGGCACCCACGTGCACATCGGCATCGAGGATCGCGAGTTCCTGATCGACGCCATGAACGTGTCGCGCTACCTCATGCCGCACGTGCTGGCGCTCTCCACCAGCTCGCCCTTCTGGATGGGGCGGCGCACCGGGCTCAAGAGCTACCGGAGCATCGTCTTCCGGAGCTTCCCGCGCACGGGGATCCCGCGCAGCCTGCACTCCTGGGGGGAGTTCGAGGACGTGGTCACCACCCTGGTGGAGACCAACAGCATCCCCAACGCCTCGAAGATCTGGTGGGACGTCCGGCCCAGCTGGAGCTATCCCACGCTCGAGTTCCGCATCTGCGACGTCTGCACCCGGGTGGACGAGGCCGTCTGCATCGCGGCCATCTTCCAGGCCATCATCTTCAAGCTGTGGAAGCTGCGCTACGACAACCTCTCCTTTCGCCAGTATCCGGTGGCGTTCATCGAGGAGAACAAGTGGCGCGCCTGCCGCTACGGGCTGGACGGGAAGCTGATCGACTTCGGCAAGGGCCGGGAGGCGCCGGCCCGCGAGCTCATCCGCGAGATGATCGAGTGGTTCCTGGACGACGTCCTCGACGAGCTCGGCACCCGGCGCGAGGTGGAGTACGCCTACCGCATCCTGACGGAAGGCACCAGCGCCGACCGCCAGCTGGCCACCTTCCAGAAGACCAACGACCTCAAGGCCGTGGTGGACCAGCTGGTGGCCGAGACGGCCGAAGGGGTGGCCTGAGGGGCCCGGGCGGGGAACTCTCCCCCCGGCGGCACGGTTAGTGCTAGGCCAAGAGGGGGGTCCGGAGGTCCTTCATCGCAATTTCAGGCCTCCCCGCCGATACTTGTGGGTGCCCCGCGGGCCCGGAGCCCGCCGACCGAAAGCGTGAGCAGATGACCACCAGGCCGTCGCGTCCCGTCATCGGGATCACCACCCAGACCCTGCAGGCCATCGACGGGATCCCGTCGGGGCTGCCGGAGTCGTGGGTCATGAACCAGCGTTACTTCGTGGCCGCCACCATCGTGGGCGGGGTGCCGTGGATGGTGCCCCTGCTCGATGACGACGAGGACACGCTGTACGAGATCTACCAGCGGCTCGACGGGATCCTCATCCCGGGCGGCGTGGACATGGACCCCGCCACCTTCGGCGAGGACCGCCACCCCAAGCTCGGGGCCGTGGACCCCGCGCGCGACCGCGTGGAGCTGCAGCTGGTGAAGTGGGCCCTCGAGGACCGCAAGCCGGTCCTCGGCCTCTGCCGTGGGGCCCAGGTCATCAACGTGGCGCTCGGTGGCACGCTCTACCAGGACATCGCCGACCAGCTCCCCGAGGCCATCAAGCACGACTACTTCCCCAACGCCGGCTTCGAGCGCGACCACCTGGCCCACGAGGTGACCCTCACCCCCGGCAGCCGGCTGCACTCCCTCATGGAGCGGAAGCGCTTCCTGGTGAACAGCATGCATCACCAGGGCATCAAGACGCTGGCGCCCGCCCTGGTGCCGGCCGCGCTGGCGCCGGACGGCATCGTCGAGGCCGTGGAGCTCGGCAGCGAGCACTTCTGCGTCGGGGTGCAGTGGCATCCCGAGGTCTTCGAGCTCACCGACCCGCACACCCGCCACCTCTTCCGCGCCTTCATCCGCGCGGCGCAGGACTGGCGGCGGGAGCTGATCGGGTAGCCGGCGCCCCGCGCGGGTTTACCGCAGAGGCGCGGAGGCGCGGAGGGCCGCAAAGGAACTGCGCGACGATGGTGGGCTCACTCTCGGGTGAGCCCTTGTTGTTTTTGTGGGTGTCCGTCCGGGTCCGGCAACGCCTCCCACCTCTCATCGAGCCACACCCAAGAACTCCAGAGCCCGGGTCGGCAACATGCCAACCCGGGCTCGATGCCCTCTGCGGCCCTCCGCGAACTCTGCGCCTCTGCGTTGAGTCGCACCGGACCCAGCCCAAGCTCGATTCCTCCACGCGTCCCGCGCCCGATCAGTGAGACGATCGGCGCCGGCGCCCCAGCTACGCGGACGCCGTCGTGTCGAAGCCCATCCGGCGCGCCAGGCCCACGAGTTCGAGATCGTCGGCGGGGGCCGATTTCCAGGCGTGGAAGAACGCGGTCTGCGCGTCGAAGGGCACCGACTGGCCCAGGCCCTCGAGGACGCGGAGCAGGTCCATCACCGCCTGCCGGGCATTGCCGGAACGATCGGTGGCCAGCGCGCGCACCCGGGCGACGAGGGCCGCGCGCACCAGCGGGCGGAGCTCCGCGCCGCGTTCGAGGGCGGCCAGCTCCGCCGGGGGCAGGAGGCGATCCACGGTCTCGGTGCGGAGCTCCGCGTGGATGGCGGACCGCTGCCGTTCCGGGAGCTCGTCGAGGACCAGGAGGGCGGGGGTGTCCAGCTCGGGCGCCATCACGCGCGCCAGCAGGTCCAGGGTGCTCACTTCCACCTCCACCGTCAGCTGGTACTGCCGGCCGGTGCGGCGGTGGGTGAGGGTGACGGCGTGGTCGGGGCCGTCGATCCGCCAGGCCCGGCCGGTGGCCGCCTTCGGCGCGATGAGCCGCGCCGCCACCAGCCCCGCCGCCACCCGCACGTGTGGCGGCAGGTACGGCCGGGCCTTCGCCAGGTAGATCTCGCGCCCGGTCCCGAGGCTGCGGACGTTGCTCTCGGCGTGGCCGAGTTCGTCCAGGAGGGCGGCCTCCATGGCGGGCCCCTCGGCGCCGGCCAACCCCACCGCCCAGGCGGCATAGCGGAACACCTGCAGCGGCTCCAGCCCGCCGATGTCGTCGAAGAACCAGGCGCAGCTCGTCAGGCTCCGGAGCGCCCCGCGCTCCAGCTCCAGCAGCTCCGCGGCGCGCACCCGCTCGGTGGCACCGAGGCCGGGCCGGGCATGCCGCGCCACGTAGGCCGCCACGCCCTCGGGCGCCGCGCCGATCGTGACGCCGTAGCCGTCCCGCGCGGCCCCGGGATCGGTGAAGAGCGCCGGCGCCTCGCGGTCGTAGACGGCGTGGGCGGCCGCGGTGAGGCCCGCCATGGCCCGGCGGAGCGGGGCACGCCACGCCTGGCTGGTGGGCTCGTGCGCCGCGCCCTTGCAGCCGCAGTCGCTGCGCCAGCGCTCCACGCCGTGGCTGCAGCTCCAGGCGCTCGGCGCCAGCAGGCGCACCTCGTGGGTGGCGGGGTGCCGTGCCAGGTAGGAGGCGTAGTTCTCGACGGTGATCCCGGGCAGGCTCCGCACCGCCTCGATGGTCCGTGCCAGCGCCATCTCGCCGAAGCGATGATGATGACCGTAGGTCTCGCCATCGGTGGCCATGGACACCAGCGAGGGCGGCGCGCCGGGGTCCGGCGTGGCGAGCAGGCGCGCCACCCAGGCCTCGGCGTCGCGCACCAGCGGGCCGAAGGCCACGTCGTGGGCGATGTTCCCGTCGTAGGGGAAGACGGCCAGCTGGCGGCCGCTCGGGGTCCGCACCAGGCCCGGGGCGCCTCCCGGGGGGAGCGGCGTCACCTGGTAGGGCGCCAGCACGGTGAAGGCGATGCCTTCCTGCGCCAGCACGTCGAGCGTCTCCTCGTCCACCGCGGTCTCGGGGAGCCACATCCCCGCCGGGGCCCGCCCGAAGCGCCGCGCGAAGTCCGCGATGCCCCAGCGCACCTCCGTGACCTTCTCCCGCCGCGACGAGAGCGGCAGGATGGCGTGGTGGTACGGCATCGCGATGGCGTTGCCGTGCCCCACCCGCGCGGCGCTGGCGCGATCGGCGGCCAGGATGGCGGCGTAGGTGTCCGGTGCCGCGTCCTCCAGCCACTCGAGGAGCGTGGGGCCGAAGTTGAAGCTGACCCACTCGTACAGGTTGAGGATCCGCGCGATGCGCCCGCCGGCGCCCGGGACCCGGGCGGCCGCCACGGGCCGGTAGCATTCCTGCTCGATGCGCTCGTTCCAGTCGTGCGCCGGGGTGGCCGAGGGCTCGCGCTCCACCTCGTCGAGCCAGGGATCCTCGCGCGGCGGCTGGTAGAAGTGACCATGGATGACGATCGACCGCCGCTGCATCATGCCTCCTCCGCTCCCGCGACGAGCGCCGCCGGCGCCTCCCGCGCTGCCCGTACCGCCGGGGCCAGCGCCCCGAGCGCCATGATCGTCACCAGCAGGGTGGCCGCCATGAGCATCACGGCGGGGTCCCAGGCGGGGAGCCCCGGCAGCAGGTCGGGCAGCGCCAGCCACACCGCCGGCCCGAACCACGCCCCCACCAGCACCCCGCCCACGCCCACCAGCACCGCCTGACGCATCACGAAGCCGATCACCTGCCCCCGCCGGGCCCCGGCGGCGCGGCGCAGGCCGAGCGTGGGCCGGAGCGAGAGCACCCAGAGCCGCGCAAAGGCCGCGAGCCCGAGGATCGCGAGCCCCAGCAGCAGCAGCGCCTCCACCCCGAGCCAGCGGCCGAACCACGCGCCGGGCGCCGCCTCCCGCTCCAGCCGGTCGGGCATGGGCTCCCCGGCGCCGAGCGCCGCGCCCGTCGGCTTCACGCCACCTGGCGGCACCAGGACCTCGCCGGTGACCGGGGGCGCCTGCAGCACGCCGACCCAGGCCTGCTCGGCCGGGAGCTGGCCGGCCCCGAAGCCCGCGCCCGTGAAGTCGCTCACGACGCCCACCACCGTGTACCAGCGGTTGCGGTCATCCCCGAGCTGGATGCCGCGGCCGAGGGCCGCGCCATTCTCGAACCAGCCGTTGGCGAGGGACTGGCTCACCACCGCCACCGGCGCGGCCGTCCGCGTGTCGCCGGCGTCGAGCAGCCGCCCGGTGACGAGCCGGACCCCGAGGAGCCGGAAGGTGTCCGGGCTCACGAAGTAATGCACGGCGAGCGGCCGCAGGAACCGCGCGTAGATCCCGCCCCGGTAGCACTGGCCGCAGTCGGTGGTGATGCGCGCCACCGGGCCGAGGCCCAGGTGCGTGCCTGCACCGGCCACGCTCACCCCGGGCGCCGCGCCAAGCAGCGCCGCATACTCCGCGCTCCGCGCCGCGCTGTCCCCCGGCGGGGAACGCGGCCGGGTACAAGGTGCCCGCCACCTGGCCTGGGCGCGCCGCGCCCTCCAGGTGGCGGAGCAGGATCAGGCTCGTGGTGAGCGCAATGAGGCAGGTGCCGAGCTGCAGCAGGGCGGGGAAGAAGAACGCCACGGGCGTGGCCTCCACCTCCACGACCCGGCGGCGCGCCGTGAAGCACGCGGGGAACTCGGCCCCGAGCAGCAACACCACCCCGAGCCCCGCGGCGAGGGCGGCCAGCACCGTGGGGTGGGCGGGGAGCGCGGTGCCGGGCCAGCCGCGCGCCGCCAGGGCGCCGAGCCCGAGCGCCGACGGCGCGCCGGCGCCGGCAGCGAGCAGGTACACCGCCACCCCCTCGAGCAGGCTCGCCGCCACCAGCACCGTGCGGGAGGCGCCCATGGCGCGGCGCAGGGCCACCTCGCCCCTCGCGGGCGCTGGCGCGGGCGAACCAGAGCAGGAGCAGGGTCACCAGCGCCACGGCCGCCGTGGCCACCGCGGCCGCCAGCAGGAAGCCGAAGAGGCCCTCCACGGTGGCGGCCTGCGCCATCGCCACCGTGGTGCGCGGGGTGGCGACGGGCAGGCCGTCGAGCGAGCTGGGGAAGGGAGGAAGCTGGAGCTGGCTGGCCGCGCCGTGACCCGGGGCCAGGAGCCGCGCCATGGGGCCGAGCGCCGCGAGGGCCAGGGCGCCCGACGCGGCCACCACGAGGGCGGTCCCGCGGTACATCCGGACCGCACTCGCCGCGGTGGCGAGGGCGGCGGTGAGTCCCCGCCTCAGGCGCCCGCGCCCTCGCGGTCCGCCAGCACCGCCTGGACCGTGGCGAGGACGTCGGGGAAGCAGTGGTCACGGTCCCACTGCTCCGCCGCGGCCTTCTGGGCCTCGGCGAGGTTGTCCGCGCCCGGCCGGAGGGCCGAGAGGAGGAACTCGGCGTCGGCGCAGTGCTCGGTGAAGCGCTTGATGGCGTAGTCGGTGACGGCGCCGGTGGAGATGATGAACTGCCAGTCGGAGCCCATGGCGAGCAGCATGGCGCGCGCGGCCTGCGCCAGCACCGGGCGGCGGGCCTGGTCCTGCAGCGCGCCGGGCGCCAGGGCCCAGAAGTTCTCCTCGATGGCCCAGAGCCGGGGCCAGGTCCAGTCGGTGCCCGGGTTGAGCCACATGCTGAAGTCGCCGTTGGCGCCCCAGCTTCCGGTGACGAGGTCCATGCCGCTCGCGGGCGGGTGTGCGTGCAGGTGCCCGCCGGCGGTGACGGGCCGGATGCGCTGCTGCTTGCCCAGGCTCCGGTAGAGCTGGCCCAGGAACTCCACGCCCTCGAACCACCAGTGCCCGAACAGCTCGGTGTCGAACGGCACCGCCACCAGCCGGTCCTCGGCCCCGGGGAGCTGGCCCGCCATCTTCTCGAGCAGCGCGGCGAAGTGGCGCGCGTGCACCCCGGCGCGGCCGGCCGCCTCGACCGGGTCGTACGGTTCCTTGCTGCCGAGGTCGGAGCCCGGCGCACTCACCCGCCAGTACTTGAGGCCGCCCGGCCAGCGGATCTTGTGGAACTCGAGGTACCACTCGTCGCCCGGGTAGCCCTCCTGCCGGCTCCACACCTGGCGCGAGGAGATGGGGTCGCGCGCAAAGCAGGCCACCCCGCTCGGGCCGCCCTCGCTGAGGACGTCGTAGGCGAAGTACGGCGAGTTGGCGGGCACGTGGCCGCTCGGCGGCCGGCGCTTGGGGGCCGAGCCGCCGATGACACGCCACTCGCCCCAGTCGGCGCCGTAGAGCTCGAAGGCCTGCCCGGCGTCCACCAGGTGGCTGTCGACGAAGAAGTACTTGAAGCCCGCCTCGGCCACGTGCACCTCGATGCCCGCCCGGTGCCGGCCCGCGCCCGGCGCCGCCGGCAGCGGGGCCCACGGGCCGGCCGGCCGGTAGGCGCACTCGGGGAGCCACACCCCCTCGGGCTTCCGCCCGAAGAGCCGCTGGTGCTCCGCGTAGCCGAGCTGCAGCTGGAGCCGGATCGACTCGTCGCGGGCCAGGAGCGGCAGGAAGCCGTGGGTGGCGCCCGAGGAGATCAGCTCCACGCGGCCCGCGTCGAGGTGCCGGCGGAAGGCGGCGATCAGGTCGCCGCCCTCGCGGTGGAACAGCTGCCGGAGGCCCAGCAGGTGGCTGCGCCAGAAGTGGGCGATGGGCAGCAGGTGCTCGTCGCCGGTCTCCGCGAGGGAGGTCTCCGCCTCGGCGCAGGTCTCCATGCGCTGGGTGAAGTAGGCCTCGAGCTCGGTGACGAAGTCGGGGCTCGCCAGCTGGTTGGCCAGCACCGGCGTGATCCCGATGGTGAGCGGCGACGCCACGTCCTCCGCCGCCAGCCGGTCCAGGGTGTGGAGGAGTGGGAGGTAGGTGTCGAGCGCCGCCTCACAGATCCAGTCGCTGCCGTGCGGCCAGCGGCCGTGGTTGAGGACCCAGGGCAGGTGGCTGTGGAGCGCCAGGACGAAGTCCATCGTACCCTCCCTCACCGCTGCACCACCGGCGGCTGCGCCAGGATGCGCTGGTAGACCTCGAGGTACTTCCCGGAGGAGCGGTCCCACGAGAAGTCCTGCGCCATCGCGTTCCGCATCATCTCTTCCCAGGGCGCGCCCCGGTGGTAGCGGTCCATCACGTGCCGCGCCACCCGGAGCAGGTCCTCCGAGCTGTACTCGTCGAAGAGGAACCCGGTCTCGCCGTCCTTGATGGTGTCGGCGAGGCCGCCCACCCGGCGCGCCAGGGGAATGGCGCCGTAGCGCTCGGCGCGCAGCTGCGCCAGGCCGCACGGCTCGTACAGCGACGGCATCAGGTAGATGTCCGCCCCCGCCATGAGCCGGTGCTCCAGCCGCTCGCTGAAGCCCAGGTGCACGCTGATCCGGTCGGGCCAGCGCGCCTCCCACATCTTGAGCAGCTGCTCGTACTTGGGCTCCCCGGTGCCGAGGAAGATGAACTGCGCCTCGAGCATGAAGAGCGTGTACTCGCCGGTGATGAGCTCCAGGCCCTTCTGGTGCGTCATCCGCGCCGTCATGGCGAAGAGCGGGATCTTCCGCCGCTGCGGCAGCCCGAAGCTCCGCTGCAGCGCGGCCTTGCAGCGCGCCTTCCCCTCGAGGTCCTCGGGGGAGTAGTTGGCGGTGATGTGCGGGTCGGTGGCGGGGTCCCATTCCTTCGGGTCGAGGCCGTTGACGATCCCCGAGAACCGGTCGCCGAGCCAGAGGAAGACGTCGTGGAGGCCGAAGCCGCCCACGGGGGTGCGCAACTCGTGCGCGTGCGTCGGGCTCACCGTGGTGACGGCATCGGCAAACTTGAGCCCGCCCTTGAGCAGGTTCAGCTTGTCGTGCCACTCCAGCCACTCCCAGGTGTAGAGCTCCCACGGGAGCCCGATGTCCGGCATCCCGTTCGGGGAGAAGTGGCCCTGGAAGCCGGCGTTGTGCACCGACACCACGCTGCGGATCCCCTGCGCGAACTGCGCGTGCTGGTGGTAGGTGCGCAGGTAGATCGGGGCCAGCGCCGTGTGCCAGTCGTGGCAGTGCAGCACGCACGGCGTGCGGGTGACGCGGTGCAGGCACTCGAGCGCGGCCCGGCAGAAGAAGGCCCAGCGGAGCAGGTTGTCGCCGTAGTCGGCCCCGCCCTCGCCGTAGAGCCCCGCCCGGTCGAAGTAGGGGTGCTCGATGCAGTAGACCCGGGCCTTGCCCGGCTCGGTGGGGATCCGCCAGAGCCGCGCTTCCTCGTGGCGGGGGCCCACCTGCACGTGGAACGGCCCCGCCACCCGCTCGAGCCCGGTGGCCGCACTCCGCACCGAGCGGTGCAGCGGGATGATCACCGCCACGGGAATGCCCTTGACCGCCTGGCTCGCGGCCAGGCCGGCCACCGCCTCGGCCAGCCCGCCGGTGCGCGCCAGCCAGCCGTACTCGGCCGCCAGGTGCACGATGCTCACCGGGGTGCCGTCGGGCATCGAGAGGGCGCTGGGCTCGCTCATGCGCGCTCCTTACGCGGGCTGGACGCTGGCGGGGGCCTCCCCGCGCATGGCGGGGACGTAGTAGTCGCGGGCGTAGTCCTGCAGCATCCGGCGCGCGGTGAAGTGCTCGCCGGCTTCCTTCAACGCGTGCTTCATCCGCTGCAGCCACTCCACCGGGATGCCGCGCGCGTTGCGCTTGTAGAACGTGGGCACCACCTGCTGCTCCAGCAGGTCGTAGAGCCGGTCGGCGTCGGCCTGGTCGGCGTCCTCGCCGGGCTGGAGCGGGGGGATGGCCCAGCCGTTGAGGCCGGTGTAGCCCTCGGCCCACCACCCGTCGAGGGTGCTCAGCTGCGGCACGGCGTTGAGGCCCGCCTTCATGCCGCTGGTGCCGCTGGCCTCGAGGGGGACCCGGGGCACGTTCATCCACAGGTCCACGCCCTCCACCAGGCGGTGCGCCAGGTGCATGTCGTAGTCCTCGATGAACGCCACCCGGCCCTGGAGCCTGGGGTCGCGGGTGTAGGCGTACACCTGCTGCAGCACTTCCTTGCCCCCCTGGTCCTCGGGGTGCGCCTTGCCGGCGAAGATGATCTGCACCGGGCGCCAGGGGTTGACCAGCAGCTCGCGCAGCCGGTCGAAGTCGCGGAACAGGAGCGAGGCGCGCTTGTACGTGGCAAAACCGCCGCGCGAAGCCGATGGTGAGCGCGTTGCTGTTGAGCAGCGTGCCCGCCCCCACCACGTGCGCCGCCTCCTTCCACCGTTCGGCCCAGCGGCGGCGGGCCTCCTCGCGCGCGTGGGCCAGGAGCGCATCCTTGAGCTCGCCGTGCAGGTGCCACAGCTCGCCGTCATCCAGGGTGAGCACGGTGTCCCAGAAGCCCGGCTCATCCACCAGCTCGCTCCAGCCCTCGCCGAAGTGGCGGTCCAGCAGCCCGCGCATGGGGCCCGACATCCAGGTGGGGAGGTGGACGCCGTTGGTGACGCTGCCGATCGGCACCTCCTCCGTGGCGAGCTGCGGCCACAGCGGCCGCCAGATCTCGCGCGACACCTCGCCGTGCTTGGCGGCCACGCCGTTCACCCGGCTCGAGAGCCGGATGGCCGTGGCCGTCATATGGAAGGTGGCGTGCCCGTCCTCGGGATGCGACCCGATCGCCCCCAGCTGCTCGGGCGTGATGCCCATCTCCTCGTGGATCGACCCCGCGCAGGCCAGCACCTGGTCCAGCCCGAAGCGGTCGTGCCCCGCGGGCACCGGGGTGTGGGTGGTGAAGATGCTCCGGCGGCGGACGTCCTCCACCGCCTCGGCGTAGCTCATCCCCGCCGCGAGGTGCTCCCGCAGCCGCTCGATCAGCATGAAGGCGGCATGCCCCTCGTTGGCGTGCCACGCCGCCGGGTCGATGCCCACCGCGCGCAGCACCCGCACGCCGCCCACGCCGAGCAGCCACTCCTGCCGCAGGCGCATGTCGGGGCCGCCGGCGTACAGCTTGCTGGTCAGCTCGCGGTCGGCCGGGTCGTTCTCCTCGAGGTTGGTGTCGAGCAGGTACACCGGCACCCGCCCCACCAGCATCCGCCACGCCGCCAGGTGCACCGCGCGGCCGAAGGTCCGCACCACCGTCAGGTAGGGCTCGCCGTTGGGGCCGGGGATGCGGGTGAGCGGGGTGGACTCCGGGGTGAAGCGGGCGTCGCTGTCTTCCTGCCAGCCGTCAATCCGCAGCCGCTGGTCGAAGTACCCCTTGGTGTAGAAGAGCCCGATGCCCACCAGGGGGATGCCGAGGTCGCTCGCCGCCTTGCAGTGGTCCCCGGCCAGGATCCCCAGGCCGCCGGAATAGATCGGCACCGAGTTGTGCAGGCCGAACTCCGCGCAGAAATACGCCACCGGCCGCTCGAGGCCGGCATGGTGCGCATGGAACCAGGTGTTGGGGCCCTGCAGGGCGCGGGTGGCGCTGTCCATCACCCGGTCGTACAGCACCAGGAAGGCGGGGTCGGTGGCGCACGCCGCGAGCCGCGCCGGGTCCACCCGCCGCAGCAGCTCGATGGGATTGTGCTTGGTCAGCGACCAGAGCGCCTCGTCGATCCGGCGGAACACCTGCCGGGCATCCGTGGACCAGCTCCACCAGAGGTTGGTTGCGAGGGTCGAGAGCCCCTCGATGCGGGGCGGGAGGTACGGGATGCGAACGCGCGGCTGGGTCATGACACTCCGCAAAAAGGGCGGGTCGCGGACTGGCAGCGGGAACCTATCACCCCCGGGCCGTGGGGGGAACAGGCATCCGCCGAGGGACGAAATTGTAGCGCAGGGGCGGCAGGCCGCAGGCCTCCAGGGCCGCGCTCGGCGCCTCCCGAGGCAAGAAAGGGGCCGCCCTTCGTCGGAAAGGCGGCCCCTCGCCCCGCGGATCCGCAGGCCCGCTTAGCGCTTGATGGGCTTGTACTTGAGCCGGTGCGGCTGGTTGGCGTCCACGCCCTTCCGGCGCTTGAGGTCGGCCGTGTAGTCCTGGTAGTTGCCCTCGAACCACACCACCTCGCTGTTCCCCTCGAACGCCAGGATGTGGGTGGCGATGCGGTCGAGGAACCAGCGGTCGTGGCTGATGACCACGGCGCAGCCGGCGAAGCCGAGCAGCGCCTCCTCCAGCGCCCGCAGCGTGTCGACGTCCAGGTCGTTGGTGGGCTCGTCGAGGAGGAGCAGGTTGCCGCCGCTCTTGAGCAGCTTGGCCAGGTGCAGCCGGTTTCGCTCGCCGCCGGAGAGGACGCCCACCTTCTTCTGCTGGTCGGCACCGCGGAAGTTGAAGCCGGCCGAGTAGGCGCGGGCGTTCACCTTGCGGTTGCCGAACTGGAACTCGTCCAGCCCGCCCGAGATCTCCTCGTACACCGTCTTGCCGGCGTCGAGGGAATCGCGGTCCTGGTTCACGTAGGCGAGCTGCACCGTCTTGCCCACCACCAGCTCGCCCGCTGTCCGGCGTCTCCTGCCCCGCGATCATGCGGAACAGCGTCGTCTTGCCGGCGCCGTTGGGCCCGATGATCCCGACGATGCCGCCGCGCGGCAGCGAGAAGTTGAGGTTCTCGAACAGGAGCTGGTCGCCGAACGCCTTCGACACGTTCCTGGCGATCACCACCTCCTCGCCGAGCCGCTCCGGCACGGGGATGAGGATTTCCGCCGCGCCCTCCTGCTGCCGCTCCGCCTCGGCGCGCAGCTCCTCGTAGCGCTGGATGCGCGCCTTGCTCTTGGCCTGCCGCGCCCGCGGCGACATGCGGATCCACTCGAGCTCGTGCGCCAGGGTGCGCTGCCGGGCGGAGGCCTGCTTCTCCTCCTGCGCCATGCGCTTCTGCTTCTGGTCCAGCCAGCTCGAGTAGTTCCCCTCCCACGGGATGCCCTCGCCCTGGTAGAGCTCGAGGATCCACTTGGCCACGTTGTCGAGGAAGTAGCGGTCGTGCGTCACCGCCACCACGGTGCCCTTGAACTCGGCCAGGAACCGTTCCAGCCACCACACGCTCTCGGCGTCGAGGTGATTGGTGGGCTCGTCGAGCAGCAGCATGTCCGGCTCGGAGAGGAGCAGCCGGCAGAGCGCCACCCGGCGGCGCTCGCCGCCGGAGATCTTCGCCACGTCGGCATCGCCCGGGGGAAGCCGGAGCGCGTCCATGGCCAGGTCGATCTTGTGGTCGAGCTCCCAGAGGCCGAGCGCGTCGATCCGCTCCTGGATGCGGCCCTGCTTCTCCAGGAGCTTGTTCATCGCGTCGTCGTCCATCGGCTCGGCGAACTTCATCGAGATCTCGTTGAAGTCGTCGAGCAGCTTCCGCTGCTCGGCCACGCCTTCCTCGACGTTGCCGCGCACGTCCTTCGCGGGATCGAGCTGGGGCTCCTGCGCGAGGTACCCGATCTTGGTGCCGGGCAGCGGGCGCGCGTCGCCGATGAAGTCCTTGTCCACGCCGGCCATGATCTTGAGCAGCGTGGACTTGCCGGCGCCGTTGCCGCCGAGCACGCCGATCTTGGCCCCGGGGTAGAACGAGAGGTAGATCCCCTTGAGGATCTCCTTGGAGGGGGGCACGACCTTTCGCAGGTCGCGCATCGTGAAGATGTATTCGCCGGCCATAGGGCGGGGAAGGTAACGCGAAGGGCGCCCCGACGGGAGCGCCCTTGAGACCGCGGACCGCGTGCTGCGGAGGTTACGACAGGTTCTTGTTCGCGATCTTCGCGAGGTCGAACATGGTGACCTGGTCCTTCTTGAACAGCGGCTTGAGCTTCGCGTCGGCGTTGATGGCCCGCTTGTTCTTCTTGTCCTGCAGGCCGTTCTTCTTGATGTAGACCCACAGCTTCTTGATGACCTCGGTGCGCGGCACGGCCTTGTCGCCGATCACGGCCGCGAGCGTGGCGCTCGGGGTCATGGGCTTCATAAACGCCGCACTCGGCTTCCGCTTCGCCTTCGGGGCGGCCTTCTTCGCGCTCTTCTTCGCAGCCTTCTTCTTCGTGGCCATCGAGAGCCTCCGTTGAGGGGAACTGGTGGGTCTGGCGCCCGGACCCGGTGCGCCATCCGTGACCCAAAGTAAGGGGTTGCCCCGCAGGTGCAAGAGGGAAATCGGCCGTTTCCCCTCGGAAGGGGCGCCGCTTTCCGAGGGAAAACGGGGCCGGCGGTCCCCCGGGCCCCTCTGGTTCCGCCTGCGGAGCGGGCTATGTTCCCTCGGAACCTCCACCCAAGGATGGCCGGAATGCTGCCTCTCCTCGCCCGTGTGCTCCTGCCGGGCGTCCTCATCGCTCCCTCGGATCTGCACCACCCCGCGCCCGTGGCGCCCCCCGCCTGCACCCGCACGGCCGGCCTCACGCTCCCCGAGGGGTTCTGCGCCGTCGTCGTGGCGCAGGGCCTCGGCAACGTGCGCCAGCTCGCCGTGGGCCCCGGGGGCGAGCTCTACGCCGCGCTCCGCGGCGACACGGGCGGCCTGCTCCGCCTCCGCGACACCGACGGCGACGGCACCGCCGACCGCACCGACCGCCTCTTCAACGAGGGGGGCACCGGGATCGCCGTGCACGACGGCCACCTCTGGCTCGCCACGCCCGACCGCATCCTCCGCTGGCCGCTCCCCGCCCCGACGGCGGCGACGCTCGGCGCCCCCGAGGTGGTGGTGGCCGGGATGCCGACCGGCGGCCACCAGGAGAAGACCTTCGCCTTCCTCGGCGGCGACACCCTGATCGTCAACTTCGGCTCGGCCACCAACAGCTGCCAGGTGAGCGACCGCGCCGTCCGCTCCCCCGGGAAGGATCCGTGCACCGAGCTCGAGGGACGGGCCGGCCTCTGGCGCTTCAGCGCCAGCCGGCTGAACCAGCGCCCCGGCGACGGCACCCGCCACGCCACCGGGCTCCGCAACGCCATGGCCCTCGCCGTGGAGCCGGCGACGGGCAAGCTCTTCGCCGCGCCGCACGGCCGTGACCAGCTCTCGGCCAACTGGGGCTTCACCGACCAGCAGAACGCCGAGCTGCCCTCGGAGGAGTTCATGCTGGTGGAGCCGGGCGATGACTTCGGCTGGCCCTACTGCTACTACGACCAGGTCCAGAAGCAGAAGGTCCTTGCCCCCGAGTACGGCGGCGACGGCCGCGCCACCGGCCGCTGCGCCGGCAAGAAGGCCCCGCTCATCGGCTTCCCCGGGCACTGGGCGCCGATGGCCATCCTGTTCTCCACCGGGACGCAGTTCCCCGAGGCCTACCGCCGCGGCGCATTCATCGCCTTCCGCGGGTCCTGGAACCGCGCCCCGCTGCCGCAGCAGGGCTACCGCGTCGTCTTCGCCCCCTTCGGCGCCGACGGCCGGCCCACCGGCGAGTACCAGACCTTCGCCACCTCCTCCGAGGGCGACACCGCGCTCCGCCCCGCCGGCCTGGCGTGGGCGGCGGACGGCTCGCTCTACATCGGCAGCGAGCGGGGCGGGACCATCTGGAAGGTCATGGTGGCGCGCTGACGGGGCGCTCGGTGCGGGGGTTCACCGCAGAGGCGCTGAGGCGCGGAGGGCCGCAGAGGACCTGCGCTCGGAGTGGAGCGACTCTCTCGAGGGGGAGTGCGGTGAATTGAGTGTGGTCTGGCAGCAGGGGTGAGGTCCCGTGCCGAACCTGGACTGACACACACAACAACAAAGCGGGGCTCGTCTCGAGACGAGCCCCGCTTCGTGCGTGGAGGTCCTCCGCGGCCCTCCGCGCCTCCGCGTCTCTGCGGTGAAATCGCGCCGAGGCGGAGACTCCGGCTCCGCTAGCGCCCGAGCACCCGCGCCACCGCCCGCAGGTCGGCGTCGATCTCGATGGGCCGGTTGGCCCGCGCCGGCGGCGGGTCGGTGTCCTGGTGGTAGGTGAGCAGCACCCCCGGGTCCTTGAGCACATGGCCGGTCAGCACCGCCATGACCCGGTCATCCCGGCCGATGACGCCCTCGGCGTGGAGCCGCCGGGCGCCCGCCACGCTGGCCGCGCTCGCCGGCTCGCAGCCCACGCCGGCCGCGTCGATGACCGCCTTGGCCTCGAGGATCTCGGCGTCCGTCACCGAGGTGACGACGCCGTCGGTCTCGCGGATGGCCTGCACCGCCCGGTCCCAGCTCGCCGGATCGCCGATCTTGATGGCGGTGGCGATGGTCTCGGCCTTCACCGTGCGCCGCGCCCCGAAGCCCTCGGCGAACCCCTGCGCGAACGGCGCCGCCCCTGCGGCCTGCACCGAGGCGAGCCGCGGCACCCGGTCGATGAGGCCGAGCGCCTTCGCCTCGCGCAGCGCCTTCCCGAAGGCGGCGGTGTTGCCGAGGTTCCCCGCCGGCAGCACGATCCACTCGGGCACCTCCCAGCAGAGCTGGTGCAGCAGCTCGAGCACGATGGTCTTCTGCCCCTCGAGCCGGTACGGGTTGATGGAGTTGAGCAGGTACACGCCGAGCTCGTCGGCCGCCTGCTGCACCAGCCGGAGGCAGGCGTCGAAGTCGCCGCGCACCAGCAGCGTCTTGGCCCCGTACGCCAGGGACTGCGCCAGCTTCCCGAGCGCCACCTGGCCCGCGGGGACGAAGACGAGCGCCGGGATGCCGGCCTGCGCCCCGTACGCGGCGAGCGCGGCCGAGGTGTTTCCCGTCGACGCGCAGGCGATGGCGCTGGCGCCGAGCCGCGCGGCCTGCGTCACCCCGACGGTCATGCCGCGGTCCTTGAAGCTGCCGGTGGGGTTGTGGCCCTCGTGCTTCACCCGCAGCTGGGGGAGCCCCGCCCAGGCGGCGATGGCCGGGCGGCGGAGCAGGGGGGTGTTCCCCTCGGGGTGGGTCACGGCGCGCTCGCCGGCCGAGGGCAGCACCAGCTCGCGGTAGCGCCAGACGCCCGACAGGTTCACGTCGTTCCGCTGGCCCCAGCGCTCCTCGAACAGCCGCCGGAGCGACGCGCCATCCTCGGCGGGCGGCGCGTGCTCCAGGGCCAGCAGCCCGCCGCAGGCGCAGCGGACCCGGGGATCGAGCTCGTCGTAGCTGGCCCGGCACTGGTCGCAGCGCTGCACGCTCGTCATGCGGGGCCCTCCAGTACCTGCGCGCCCTGGCGGCTCACGTCCGCCACGCGGGTCACGCTCTCCACGCCGGCGGCGGCGTACCCGGCGCGCATGGCGGCCGCGATCCGCTCGCCCGCCGCGGCGCTCTCCGCGAACGCGAAGGCCGTGGGCCCGGAGCCCGAGATGGAGCAGCCGAGCGCCCCGGCCGCGAGCGCCGCCGCCTTGGCCTCGCGGAAGCCGGGCAGGAGCGGCGCCCGCGCCGGCTCGGCGATGCGGTCGTCCAGGGCACGGCGGAGCAGCGCCAGGTCGCCGGTGGCGAAGGCCAGCACCATGGCCGCCACCTGCGCGGCCTGGTGCAGCGCCACGTCGCGCGGCAGTTCCCGGGGGAGGACGGCGCGGCCCTCGGCGGTGCGGAGCCGCTGGGCCGGGTGCGCCAGCACCACGCGGAGGCCGGCGGGGACCGGCAGCTTCACGTAGTCGTAGCTGGCCGTCTCGCGGATCAGCACGATGCCGCCCACCAGCGAGGGCAGGATGTTGTCCAGGTGCCACCCCGCCACGCACGCCTCGGCCGCGAGCGCCGCCTCGAGCAGCTGCCGCTCCGACAGCCCGAGGCCGAGCAGCCGGTCCGTGGCCACGGCGCCGGCCACCGCCGAGGCGGCGCTGCCCCCCTGGCCGCCGGAGAGGGGCAGGCCCTTGGTGATGCGCAGGGAGAGGCCGGCGTCCGTGCCGCCCGCCAGGCGCAGCGCCGCCTGCGCCGCGAGGGCCGCGGTGTTGGCCCCCGCCTCGCGGGGCAGCTCGGGATGCCCGGCGTCGAGCACCACCACCCCGGGCCGCTCGGCCACCGTGGCCTCGACGATGTCCCCCGCGCCGGCCACGGCCATGCCCATGATGTCCAGCCCCGGCCCCACGTTGCCGACGGAGCCGGGCGCAAACACTCGCACCGCACGGCGGGCGGGCGTCATCGGCGGGCCAGCGCCAGCACGTCGTTGAGCACGCCGGCGGCGGTGACCATGGGTCCCGCGCCCGGCCCGCGCACCACCAGCGGATGTTCGTGATAGCGGGTGGTGGTGAACACCACCTGGTTGTCGGTCCCCTTGAGCGCCGCGAACGGGCTGTCCGCGCCCACGGCCTGCAGCCCCACCCGTAGCCGCTTCGGCGTCACCGTCGCGATGTAGCGCAGCACCTGCCCCTTCTGCTGCGCCGCACGGACCTTCTGGGCGAAATGCTCGTCCCACGCGCTGAGGCGTGCCAGGAACTGCTTGAGCGGCAGCCTGGCCGCGTCCGCCGGGACCAGCGATTCCGTCACCACCGCCCCCGGCTCGCCCTTGAAGCCCATCAGGCGGCCCAGGATCAGCGCCTTCCGCGCCACGTCCTGGCCGGAGAGGTCCTCGCGCGGGTCGGGCTCGGTGTAGCCCGCGTGGATGGCCGCCTTGAGCGCCTCGGAGAACTTCTTCCAGCGCTCCAGCTCCGTGAGCAGGAAGCCGAGCGTCCCCGAGAGGCAGCCTTCGATGGACACCAGCTCGTCGCCCGTCTCCACCAGCTTGGCGAAGGTGTCCATCACCGGGAGGCCCGCGCCCACCGTGGCCTCGTGGCGCAGCCGCCGCCCGTGCTTCGCGGCCAGGGCCGCCAGCGCCTCGGCCTCCCGCGCGGGGCCGGCCAGCGGCTTCTTGTTGGCCAGCACCACGTCCATCCCGGCGGTCAGCGCGGCCTGCAGCACCGGGCCGGTCTCGTCCGCCGTCACGTCCACCAGCACCGGGTGGGAGAGCGCGTGCTTGAGCGCGCGGCGCACCGCGTCCTCCGCCTTGTCGGCGCGGCCGCCGTCGAGGTGCTTGAGGCTGTGCCCCTTGGCCTTCTCGCGGGCGATCACCTGCAGCCGGTGCGCCGAGAGCCCTGCGGGGTCGAAGACGACGCCGCTGCGGTCCGCCACCCCCACGATCCGCACCTTGGGCCCGTGGGCCGGCAGCTCCGCCACCAGCTCCCCGAAGCTCCGCCCGATGCGGCCGAAGCCGAGCAGGAAGACGTCCAGCCGGTCCCGCGGCGCCACGGAGCCGCCGCCCACCTTGCCGAGCTGGAAGGCGGCGTGGATCGCGCGCTGCGCGTCCTGCGCCTGCTGCTCGTCCACCACGGCCGAGATGTTGAGCTCGCTCGAGCCCTGCGCGATGGCGATGACGTTGATGCCCGCCTGCGCCAGCGCCGAGAACACGCGCTGCGCCACGCCCGGCGTCCCCGCCATGCCCAGGCCCACCACGGCGAGCGTGGCCACGCCGGTGCGGACGCTCACCCCGTCGATCTCGCGGTGGGTGATCTCGTCGCGGAACGCCTCGGTCAGGCAGGTGCGCGCGCGCTCTGCCGCCGCGGCGGGCACGCACAGGCAGATCGAGTGCTCGCTGCTGGCCTGCGAGATGAGCGACACCGAGATCTGCTCCCGCATCAGCGCCGCGAAGGTCCGCGCCGCCACGCCCGGGACGCCGATCATCCCGTTGCCCTCCACGGTGAGCAGCGCCTGCCCGGTGGCCGCCGAGAGCGCCTTCACCGGCACGTCGAGCCCGGTGGCCCGTTCCGACACCTCGGTGCCCTGCCGCGCCGGGTCCGCGAACGGGCGCACGAACAGCGGCACCCCCCGCCCGATGATCGGCGTGAGCGCCCGTGGGTGCAGCACCTTGGCCCCGTAATAGGCCAGCTCCGCCGCCTCGCGCACGTTGAGCTGCGGCAGCACCCGGGCATCCGGCACCACCCGCGGGTCGCTGGTGAGGAGGCCCGGCACGTCTTTCCAGAGATGCACCGCGCGGGCCCCGAGGGCGCGGCCCACCAGGGCCGCAGTGAGGTCCGAGCCCCCGCGCCCCAGCGTGGTCACCTCGCCGGCCGGGGTGGCGCCGAGGAACCCCGTGACGACGGGCGTGATCCCCTGCTTGAGCAGCGGCTGCAGCGCCTTCCGCAGCCGGCCGTCGGTCCGCTCCAGGTCCGGCGAGGCGTTCTGGAAGTGGCTGTCTGTCACCACCACCTCGGCGGCGTCCACATAGCGGGTCTTCACGCCGGCGGTGTGCAGGGCGGCGGTCACCAGCCGGGCGCTCAGCCGCTCGCCGCGCGCCACCAGGAAGTCGCTGGTGCGCGGGGTCAGTTCCTTCAGGATGGAGAGCCCCTTGGCCAGCGACTCGAGCTCGTCGAGCTGCGCATCGATGAAGGCCACCAGCTCGTGCCGGGTACCGGCATGAGTGATCAGCGTGCGCGCCGCGTCGTGGTGCCGCTGCCGCAGCGTGGCGACGGCGCGGCTGGCCCCCAGCACGTCGCCGGCCTGCGCGCGCGCCGCCACGTCGAGGAGGAGGTCGGTGACCCCGGCCATCGCCGAGACCACCACGGCGCGCGGGCCAGGCCAGCCCTGGATCAGGCTCGCCGCATGGCGCACCGCCGCCGCGTCCGCGAGGGACGCGCCGCCGAACTTGTGGATGTCGAGTTGGGATGTGCCGCGAGGCATAGTGCCGGAAGGATACCACGCGCCCCGACGGCGCGGAACGGGGCGCGGACCGGGGCGCGTCACGGGCGTGCCACGAGCCCGCGCCGGCCCCCGGTTCCCCATTCCCGTGCCCCGTCCTAACTTCTCTTCATGCTCGCGATCCTGAAGCTGCTGCAGTCCCTGTTCAAGACACTCCACTCCCAGGGCACGCCCGGGCAGGTGGCGGCCGGCATCATGCTCGGCGCCGGGCTCGGCCTCTCGCCCATCCTGTCCGGGCACAACCTCGTGCTCTTCGCCGCGCTGGTGCTCCTCAACGTGAGCTTCGGCGGCGGCATGCTCGGCATGGCGCTCTTCACGCCACTCGGGTTCCTGCTGGACCCGGTCTTCAACCGGCTCGGCTTCGCGCTGCTCGACGCGCCGGGGCTGCAGGGCCTCTGGACCAGCCTCTACAACACGCCGCTCGTCCCCTACACCAGCTTCAACAACACCGTCACCCTCGGGGCGCTGGCCGCGTGGGTGGTGCTCGCCGTGCCGATCTACGTCGGCGCCAAGGCCGCCATCGCCACCTACCGCGCCAAGTACGGCGTCCGGGTGGAGAACAGCCGCCTCATGAAGGCCGTCAAGGCGAGCAAGGCCTACAACGTCTACACCTGGTTCCGGCCCGAATGAGCACCGCCGCCGCGCCGGAGCGCTTCAAGGTCTTCCGCTGGCGGGCCATCGGCCCGCTGCTCCTGTTCTTCCTGCTGCTCGTGGTCCTGTGGATGCTCTTCGCCGACGCCTTCGCCCGGCGACAGGCGCAGGACAGCCTGGAGGACATGCTCGGCACGCAGGTGGACCTGGACCGCCTCACCATCCGTGAGGCGGACGTGGCCGTGGACCTGGCGGGCCTCGCCATCGCGGACCCGCGGGATCCCATGCGGAACCTGCTCGAGGCCGGCGGGATCACCATCGACCTCGACCCGGTCCCGCTCGCCGAGAAGAAGATCGTCATCGACCGGCTCTCGCTCTCGGGCCTCCAGTTCCTCACCGCCCGGCGCGAGCCCGCCCGGCCGGCCGATCCCAACAGCCCCGCCGCGAAGCTCCTCGCCGAGACCTCGGGCTGGGCCCGCGAGAAGTTCCAGTTCCCGAAGCTGGTGATGGGCCGGGTGGACTCGGTGAAGAACCTGGTGCTCAACCCGGACCAACTCGGCACCGTGCAGGCCGCGCAGGCGCTTGCCGGCCGCGTGGACTCCGTGAAGGGCGACTTCGAGCAGCAGGTCTCCGCCCTCAACGTGAAGGACCTGGTCGATTCCGCGACGGCGCTCGCCAACCGCCTGGCGAACCTGGATCCCAAGACGCTCGGCGTGTCGGGGATCCAGTCCACCGTCTCCTCGGTGCGCCAGACCATCCAGCGCCTCGAGCGCACCGAGCGCGCCCTCGGCGACCTCGAGAAAACGGCCCGCACCTCCCTCGGCGCCCTGCAGGCCGGCCTCGGCGACGTCAACGAGGCCCGCAAGCGCGATTATGCCTTTGCGATGGGCCTGCTGCAGCTGCCTAGCCTCGATGCGCCCAACATCAGCGGCGCCCTCTTCGGCCAGCCGAGCACCGATTACTTCGAGACTGCGCTGGCGTACGCCCGCGTGCTGGAGCGCTACGTGCCGCCGGGCCTGCAGCCCTGGAAGCGCCCCGGTCCCAAGCGCACCCGCCTCGACGGCACCGACGTGGAGTTCCCCAAGGCGGCGGAGTACCCCAAGTTCCTGCTCCGCGAGGGCGACATCGACCTGAGCTTTGGTGGCCCCATCCCGGGCAAGCTCGCCGCGCGGGCCACCGGCATCACCAGCCAGCCCGCGCTCCTCGGCCAGCCCGCCACGCTCGGGCTCAACGGCACGCTCGGGGACGCGGGGCAGGTGGGGGTCCAGGTGGCCGCCATGTCGCGGCACTTCGGCCGCGCGCCGAAGGACTCCCTCGGCGCCCGCCTGACGGGCGTGGCCCTCCCCACCATCCACTTCCCCGATCTCCCCTTCGGCGTGACCCCGGGCCGGAGCACCCTCGCCGCCAGCTTCTCCCTCGCTGGCGACCGCCTCGCGGGGATCTGGGCCATCAGCTCCCCGCAGGTCACCTGGGTGGCCGACTCCAGCCGGCTCCAGTCAGCTTCACTGGTGGAGAGCACCGTGTGGCGGGTCCTCTCGGGCCTCACCACCCTCGAGGTCCGCGCCGAACTCGGCGGCACCATCGAGAGTCCCACGCTGGCCATCCGCTCCAACCTCGACGAGGCCATCGCCGCGCGCCTGCGCGCCATCGTGGGCGAGGAAGTGGCCAAGGCCGAGCAGAAGGCCCGCGATGCCGTGGACCGCGTCGTGGACCAGCAGGTGAGCGCCCTGGGCCCCCGCGTCACCGCCCTCGAGGGCGAGGTGACCCGGCGCCTGCCGGTGGAGCAGGGCCAGGTGTCGGCGGTCCGCGAGCGCCTCGAGACCGAGATCCGCCGCCTGACGCGCGGCGCCACCGGCGGCATCAAGCTGCCGGGCCTCTGATGCCGCGGTCCCCCGCCGGCCCGGCTCGGGCGGCGGCCCCTCACTTCCTCCGGGCCTCATGACCCCGCTCGCGGCCACCGCCCTCGTGTTCCTCGGTCTCCTCCTGCTGGCGGGGGGCGGGGAGGCGCTGGTGCGTGGCGCCACCGCGCTCGCCCGCCTCGCCGGCCTGACGCCGGCGGTCATCGGCCTCACGGTGGTGGCCGTGGGGACCTCGCTCCCCGAGCTCGTCGTCAGCATCTTCGCCGCCCTCGGCGGCCAGCCCGACATTGCCGTGGGCAATGTCGTCGGCTCCAACATCTTCAACGTGGTGGGGGTGCTGGGCATCACGGCCCTGATCACCGTGGTGCCGGTGCACGGGACGGCGGTGAAGCTCGAGTGGCCCTTCATGTTCGTGGCCAGTTGCGGCGTGGTCCTGCTCGCCCGGGACGGGCTGTTGGACCGCCTCGAGGCGGGCTTCCTGCTGGTGAGCCTCGTGCTCTTCATCGGGTTCATGGTCCGGCTGGCGCGCCGCGAGGTTGCCGGGGCGGAGCAAGCGGAGTTCGAGGCCGAAGTCGCACAGCGGACACTCCGCGCGCCCCGCGCGCGGGGGCTGCTCGCGCTTGGCGCCGTCGCCGGCGGGATCGTGCTCCTGGTGCTCGGGGGGCGGGCCCTGGTCCTGGGCGCGGTGGAGCTGGCCCGGCTCGCGGGGATGACCGAGCGGGTCATCGGCCTCACCGTCGTGGCCATCGGCACCTCGATGCCCGAGGTGGCGGCCTCCGTCATGGCGGCCCTGCGCGGGCGCACCGACGTGGCCGTCGCCAACCTGATCGGCTCCAACATCTTCAACCTGCTCGGCATCCTCGGCATCACCGCCCTCATCCAGCCGGTGCCGGTGAGCGCCGCGATGCTCAGCGGTGACATGGTCTGGATGCTGCTCACCGCCTTCGCGCTCTTCCCCATCCTGCGCACGGGGATGCGCGTCTCGCGCCTCGAGGGCGCGATTCTCCTCGCCATTTACGCCGCCTACCTCGGCGTGCTCCTCGGGGGCTAGCCCGGCCGTTCATCTTCGGTTCATGATTCCGTCGTGCGGGCGTCCCCCCCTCCCGCCGGGCGCGCCGAGCGATAGATTCGCGTCATCCGCTTCACATTCGAGATCCCCAATGCGCATTGCAGTCCCGAAGGAAACCGCTCCCCGGGAGCGGCGGGTCGCGCTGGTGCCCGAGACCTGCAAGAAGCTCGGGCAGGCCGGCTACACCATCGCCATCGAGTCCGGCGCGGGCCTCCCGGCCGGCTTCGCGGACGACGCCTATAAGGCCGTCGGGGCCGAGGTGGTCAGCGATCCCGCCGCCCTGCTCGGCGGGGCCGACATCGTCCTCAAGGTCGGGGCACCGGTGGTGGAGGGCGGACGCAACGAAGTGGGCCTCATGAAGGAGGGCGCCGTCTTCGTGAGTTCGCTGATGCCGCTCCGCAACCTGGCCGCCACCAAGGCGCTCGCGGCGCGAAAGGTCACCGCCTTCTCCACCGACGCCATCCCGCGCACCACCCGCGCGCAGGCCATGGACACCCTCTCCTCCATGGCCAACATCGCCGGCTACAAGGGCGTGCTGCTCGCGGCAGCGGAGCTGCCCAAGTACTTCCCCATGTTCATGACGGCGGCGGGCATGGTGAAGCCGGCCCGCGTCTTCGTGATCGGCGCCGGCGTGGCCGGCCTTCAGGCCATCGCCACGGCCAAGCGCCTCGGCGCCACGGTGTTCGCCACCGACGTGCGCCCGGAGGTCAAGGAACAGATCGAGTCGGTGGGTGCCAAGTACGTCGGCATCGAGCTCAAGCAGGACGCGCAGGCCGGCGGCGGCTACGCCAAGGAGCTGTCGGCCGAGGACCAGGCCCGCCAGCGCCAGCTCCTCGCCGAGCAGTGCGCGCAGGTGGACGTGGTGATCCCCACGGCGCTCATCGGCGGCGTGTTCGCGCCGAAGCTCATCTCGGCCGAGATCGTGAAGACCATGCGGCCGGGCAGCATCATCGTGGACCTCGCCGCCGACGGCGGCGGGAACTGCGAGCTCAGCAAGCCGGGCGAGACCGTGGTGGCGCACGGCGTCACCATCATGGCACCGCTCAACCTGGCCGGCACCATGCCGGCCGACGCCAGCCTCCTCTTCTCCCGCAACCTGGTGTCGTTCCTCACCACGTTCACCAAGGACAAGGCGTTCGTGCTGGACCCGAACGACGACATCCAGCAGGGCTCCCTCATCACCCACGCGGGCGAGGTGGTGCACGCCCGGACCAAGGACGCGCTCCAGAAGGCGGGCCTATGATCCTGACATTCCTGCAGGCGGCGGAGCCCGTGGCCGAGGCTGCCGGGCACGGCGCCACCTCGAGCGGCGAGTTCTGGTCGCTGATCTTCGTCTTCGTGCTCTCGTCGTTCATCGGGCTCGGCGTCATCCGCCGGGTGTCGCGGCTGCTGCACACGCCGCTGATGTCGCTCACCAACGCCATCTCGGCCATCGCCGTGGTGGGCGCCATCCTGGTGGCCGGCGGGCACTACCCGCTGCACATCCAGGTCATGGGCGCCATCGCGCTCTTCGCCTCGATGACCAACATCGTGAGCGGCTTCCTCATCACCAACCGCATGCTGAAGATGTTCAAGGCCGACGACAAGAAGGCGGGGGGGCACTGACATGACGTACGCCTTCGCGCAGGTCGGCTACATCGTCGCCACGGTGCTGTTCATCCTGGCCCTGCACTGGATGAACACGCCGGACAGCGCCCGCAAGGGTGTCCAGGCCGGCGTCGCCGGCATGGCCATCGCCGTGCTCGTCACCTGGGCCCAGCCCGAGGTGATCAACCACGCGTGGATCGTCATCGCCATCGTGCTCGGCTTCGGCGTGGGCATCCCGCTCGCCAACGTGCCGCTGACCGCGGTGCCGCAGCGGACGGCGCTCTCCCACGCCTTCGGCGGCCTGGCCGCGGGCCTCGTGGGCACCGCCAAGTTCTACCTCTGGTACGGCGAGGGCGCGGGGAACCTGACCACCTTCCGCATGGTGGCCATCACCCTCGAGATCATCCTCGGCTACCTGACCTTCACGGGCAGCCTCCTCGCCGCCGGCAAGCTGCAGGAGATCAAGTGGATCCCGCAGCGCCCGGTGACGTACCCGGGCCAGAACCTCATCAACGGCCTGCTCTTCGCCACCGCCGTGGGGCTCGGCATCGCGCTGGCGCTGCACCCCACGGCGCCGTGGGCCACGACGGCCTTCCCCGTGGTCATCGCGCTGTCGCTCGCCTTCGGCGTGCTGCTCATCATCCCGATCGGCGGCGCGGACATGCCGACGGTCATCGCCATCCTCAACTCCTACGCGGGTCTCTCCGCGGTGGCGATGGGCTTCGTGCTGGACAACAAGCTCCTGATCACCGCCGGCGCCCTGGACGGCTCGAGCGGCCTCATCCTCGCCATCATCATGTGCAAGGCGATGAACCGGTCGTTCACCAACGTGCTCTTCGGCGCGTTCGGGCAGGTGCAGCAGGCGAACAAGGGCGGCGAGCAGAAGCAGTACAAGGGCGAGACCGCCGAGGGCGCGGCCCAGGTGATGGAGCAGGCCAGTCTGGTGGTGATCGTGCCGGGCTACGGCATGGCGGTGGCCCAGGCGCAGCACAAGGTCCGCGAGCTCTACGACCAGCTCAAGAAGAAGGGCATCACGGTCAAGTTCGCCATCCACCCCGTCGCGGGACGCATGCCCGGCCACATGAACGTGCTCCTGGCCGAGGCGGACATCCCCTACACCGACCTGGTGGAGATGGACGAGATCAACCCCGACATGCCGCAGTGCGACGTCTGCCTCGTGGTGGGCGCCAACGACGTGGTGAATCCCGCCGCGCGCACCGACAAGTCGAGCCCCATCTACGGCATGCCGATCATCGACGCCGACAAGGCGCGGACCATCTTCGCCATCAAGCGGTCGAAGAACCCGGGCTTCGCCGGCATCGACAACGAGCTCTACTTCAGCGACAAGACCTGGATGCTCTTCGGCGACGCCAAGGGCGTCGTGGGCGAGCTCGTCAAGCAGTTCGCGGGCGAGAGCGGCATGCACTAGCGCGGCGCCCGGTGCCCGGGACGACGAAGCCCCCGGCCGCTCCAGGCGGCCGGGGGCTTCGTCGTCTCCCGGAGAGGGTTACGGCCGGCCCGGGGGCCCGCCGGCGCCGGGACCCATGCCGCCCGGCATGCTCATCTGCTGGTAGTCGGCCGGGATCTGGAAGAGGCCCGCGTCGAGCGACTTCGGCTCGATCTTGGTGACCTCCATCATCGGCTTGCGGCCGCTGGTGACGTCGGTGATGCGGAGCGGATAGAAGCCGTCCTTGAAGTCCGCCACGACCTTCGCATCCCGGAGGTTCGGCAGGCTGGGCCCGCCGCCCCGGCGGCCGCCACCGCCGCCCATCATGAAGAAGCCCAGCCCCTTCGCGGCGCAGATCTCCATCTTCTGCCGCTCCGTCTCCACGAGGTAGTTGTCGCAGGCCCGGCCGGCGATGGTCTCCGAGGTGCCGAGCTTGGTGATCTTGGGCGCCGGCTGGGGCTCCGGCGGGCCGCCCATCGGCGAGCCGCCGATCGGCATCGTCATGTACATCTTCTCGCTCGGCATGAGCATGGTCATCGTCATGGCGGCCCCGTCCATGAGGATCACGCCGCCGCGGCCGCCCATGTTCATCTCACTGCGCACCTTGTCGCCTTTGACCTGCTGGACCATCTCCATCTGCCCCCGCTCGCTCGTGATCTTCAGGGTCACGGCCCCCTCGAACCCCTGCGCCACCGCGGGCGCCGCGACGAGCGGCAGGGCAAGGAGGGGGAGGGCACCACGCAGACGCGCTGGCATGCGGAACATCCTCTCGTTGGGGTGGGGTGCGGGTCAGGCCCGGGCCGGGCCGGTCCAGCGCCGGTCCTCGGGGACCTGGTTGGCCTCGATCACATCCTGCGCCTTCCGGTAGTTGGCGAGCCACGCCTCCTGCCACTCGGGCGGCAGGTTGGCGCGGAACCAGGGTGCCGTCATGACCTCGCCCATCTTCGGGCCGTGGTACACCGCGTCCACGTGGCCCAGGAAGCAGGTGGAGTACCCGGTGTCCATGGTGTTGACCACCCGGCACTCGAACGCCGCCGGGGCGTCGAGGAGGACCGGCACGCCCGTCTCCCCCGGCTTCCAGCGGACCTGGTCCAGCTTGGTGAGACGTTCCCGGGCACTCACGAATCCAAGGTCGTGGACCACCTGCAGCTGGCCCTGGTGCAGCAGGTTGATGCCGAACTTGCCGCTGTTCCAGATCATGTCGTGGCTGGCGTGCCACTTGTGGATGTACACCGACAGCCGGGGGACGTTGGGCGAGATCGACGCGCGCATCACCGCGTCGGAAATCATCCCGTTGGCGCGGCCCTGCCAGCTCGACGTCACGGCGATGATCGGGGAGGTGAACAGACGGAGGAGTTCGTAGGCCGGATCGGTTTTCATGGCACGTAGTGTAACACTCCCGGTGGGGGTGCGTATCTCCCGCAGGTCGTGCAACGGCGTTCGCCCTGCTCGTCCTTGCAGGCACATCGCGGAGGCCTCGGGAAGGAACCTTGGCAGGGGGTCTGGGGTCCAACTGTCGAGGGAACTGTAATGACAGTGCTGGTATATACACCGTGGATCGCAGTAACTATCTGTAATTCAACGGTTTAGGAGTTCGGTTTCTTTTCTGGGTGGCCTGTCGTATATTGGGCATCGTTCAAGGATAGCCCGATGGGACGTGGACACACCCAGCCCAAGGAGGGGCGCGCGTGACCATGCAGCCACGCCGGAAGCGTCGTGCAGTGCGTCCGGCCCAGATCGCCAAGGCGGTCGATGAGGGTCGGGAGAGTCTTGACCTGTACCTCGACGAGATCAGCAAGGTCCCCCTGCTGACCCGCGAGGAAGAGATGGAGCTGGCCCGCAAGGCGTTCCGCGGGAGCGTCGCCGCCCAGGAGAAGCTGGCCCGGCACAACGTCCGGTTCGTCGTCTCCGTGGCCAAGAAGTTCCAGAACCGCGGCGTGCCGCTGGTGGACCTCATCGGCGAGGGCAACCTCGGCCTGATGACCGCCGCGCGGAAGTTCGACCCCGATCGCGGCGTCAAGTTCATCTCGTACGCGGTCTGGTGGATCCGGCAGGCGGTCCAGGCGGCCATCGCCCGGCACGGGCGCCCGGTCCGGGTGCCGCTCAACCGCACCGCGGATCTCTCGCGCCTGGGCCGGACCACCACGCTCCTCAAGGACCGGCTGGGCCGCATGCCCACCACCGAGGAGCTGGCCCGCGCCACCGGCCTCACGCTGGAGGCGGTCCGGAGCCTCGGGGCGCTGAACACCGAAGCGGTGCGCCTGGATCACCCCACGCGGGACGGGGACTCGAGCGAGCGGATGGAGCGCTTCACCGCCCTCGACCAGGAGGGCACGGACACCAACACCATCGCCAACAGCCAGACCTCGGACATCGAGGCGGCCCTGGCGACGCTCCCCCCGCGGGACGCCAAGGTGCTCCGGCTCTACTTCGGCCTCGATGACGGCAACAGCCGGACGCTCGAGGAAATCGGCCGGATGATGGGCGTCACCCGCGAGCGCATCCGCCAGCTGCGCGACCGGGCCCTCACCCGGCTCCGGGAAGGCGAGCAGGGGCAGAAGCTGCGCGACCTGGTCGCGTAACCCGCCTCGCGGACACACGAAGGCCCCGCCTCTCTCGAGGCGGGGCCTTTCGTTTGTCCCGGTCAGCCCCCGCGCAGGGCGTAGGAGCGGAGCACCTTCATGTAATTGGCGCGCTCCCACGCGGCCGGCTCGGCGCAGGCACGCCGGCTCATGCTGCCCTGCATCAGCTGGATGGAGTCGTAGTCGTGCACCTGCATCCAGGTCTCGAGGTCGGTGAGCACCTTGCGGACGTGGCCGGGGCCGTGACGCAGGATCGCGCTCGCCATCATGGCCACCTTGGCGCCGACCATCATGCACTTGAGCACGTCCGTGGCCGAGTGGACGCCACCGGAGATGGCCAGGTCGGTGTCGATGTGGCCATGCATGATGGCGGCCCAGCGGAGCCGGATCCGGAGGGTGGACGGCGTGCTCAGGTCCAGGGCCGGCACCACCGTGAGCTCCTCGAGGTCGATGTCGGGCTGGTAGAAGCGGTTGAACAGCACCACCCCCTGGCGCCAGCCTTGGCCAGCTGGGCGGCGACGTTGGCCGGCGCGCTCAGGAAGGGCGTCAGCTTCACCGCCACCGGGATCTTGAGGCTCTCCACCACGGCCTGCACCAGGTCGGCTTGCTGCCGTTCCACGGCGCCGCCGTCCTGCGCCGGGTCGGTGGGGACGTAGTAGACGTTGAGCTCGAGCGCGTCCGCGCCGGCCTCCTCCATCCGCTTGGCATAGGCGATCCAGCCGCCCACCGACACGCCGTTCAGGCTCGCGATCACCGGGACCTTGAGCAGTCTCTTCGCCTCCGCCAGGCGGGTGAGGTAGCCCTCGGGGCCCAGGTTGTAGGCCCACATGTCGGGGAAGTAGCTGAGCGCCTCCGAGTGACTGTCGGCGCCGTGGCTCAGGTAGGTGTCGAGGTCGGTGCTCTCGAGGGTGAGCTGCTCCTCGAACAGGGAGGGCATCACCACCGCCCCCACGCCGGCATCCTCGAGCACCCGCAGGCTCTCCAGCCGCTCGGTGAGCGGCGACGACGACGCGACGATCGGGCTGGTGAGCGCGAGGCCCAGGTAACGGGTCGAGAGGTCAGGCATGGGGCTCCTCCTTCGCATCGGCGGTCCACCCGTGGACGGAGCGGGCCAGGTACTCGTAGCGGTGCCAGCGCTCCTTGAGGTCTGCCTCGGCCTCGTGCAGCAGTTCCTCGGCGGCCTCGGGGTGCGCGTGCGCCAGCATGGTGTAGCGGGTCTCGTTGTAGGCGTACTTCTTGAGCGGCAGGCTCGGCGCCTTGCAGTCGAGCGAGAAGGGATTGGCCCCGGTCTCGGCCACGGCGGGATTGTAGCGGAAGAGCGGCCAGTGGCCCGTCTGCACGGCCAGCTTCTGCTGCTCGAGGCCATGGACCAGGTCGTAGCCGTGGGCGATGCAGTGGCTGTAGGCGATGATCAGCGACGGTCCTGGGAACGCCTCCGCCTCGCGGAACACCTTCACCGCATGGCTGTCGTCCCCGCCCAGGGCGATCTGGGCCACGTAGGCGTGGCCGTACGACATGGCGAAGAGGCCCAGGTCCTTCTTGGGCGCCTGCTTCCCGCCGGCGGCAAACTTGGCCACCGCCCCGCGTGGCGTGGACTTGGACATCTGGCCGCCGGTGTTGGAATAGACCTCGGTGTCGAGCACCAGGATGTTCACGTCGCGCCCGCTGGCCAGCACGTGATCGAGGCCGCCGAAGCCGATGTCGTACGCCCAGCCGTCACCACCGACGATCCAGACGCTCTGGCGGGCCAGGCTCTCGGCCAGGGCAGCGAGCTCGTGCAGCTCGGGGTCGCTGGCGTCCGCCAGCGCGTGCTGCAGGGTGGTCACCAGGTGGCGGCGCCCGGCGAGCGCGGCGGGGTCCCGGCCCTCGAGGGCGAGGAGGCCATCCACCAGCGCGGCGTCCAGCTTGCCGCGATGGGCGCGGAGGAGGAACTCGGCCCGGGTGCGCTGCTGGTCCAGCGCCAGCCGCATGCCGAGGCCGAACTCGGCGTTGTCCTCGAACAGGGAGTTGGCCCAGGCGGGCCCGCGGCCGGCGCGGTTGGTGGCCCACGGGGTGGTGGGCAGGTTGCCGCCGTAGATCGAGGAGCAGCCGGTGGCGTTGGCGATGATGGCGCGGTCGCCGAAGAGCTGGCTGAGGAGCTTGAGGTAGGGCGTCTCGCCGCAGCCCGCGCAGGCGCCCGAGAACTCGAAGAGCGGCTCGAGCAGCTGGGTGTCCTTGACCAGGTCCTGGTTGAGCTGTTCCCGCGGCACCTCGGGGAGGGTGCGGAAGAAGTCCCAGTTGGCGCGCTCGCGGTCCTTGATGGGGGCGTGCGGGGCCATGTTGATGGCCTTGAGGCGCACCTCGCGCTTGTTCTTCACCGGGCACGCCTCGACACAGAGCCGGCAGCCGGTGCAATCCTCCGCACTGACCTGCAGGGTGTATTTCTGCCCGGGGAACTGGCGCCAGCGGGCGGCGGCAGACTTGAAGCCGTCGGGCGCGCCGGCGAGGGCCGCCTCCTCGTACACCGCGGCGCGGAGCACCGCGTGCGGGCAGACCAGCACGCACTTGCCGCACTGGATGCACAGCTCGCTGTCCCACTCGGGGACCTCGGTGGCGAGGTTCCGCTTCTCGAAGCGGGTGGTGGCGGTGGGCCAGGTGCCGTCGGCGGGGAGCATGCTGACGGGGAGCGCGTCGCCCTGGCCGGCGATGAGGGCGGCGGTCACGGCCTGCACGAACGGCGGGGCCTCGGGGAGCACCGGCAGGCGGCGTTCCTTCGTGGAGCTGACGGTGGCCGGCACCGGCACCTCGGCCAGGGCGGAGATGGCGGCGTCCACCGCCTGGTAGTTCTTCTCGAGGACGATGCTGCCACGCTTCCCGTAGCTCTTCTCGATCCCCTTCTTGATGGCGGCCACCGCCTGCGGCAGCGGCAGCAGGTTGGTGAGCGCGAAGAAGCAGGTCTGCATCACGGTGTTGATGCGCTTGCCGAGGCCGGCCTTGGTGGCCACGGCGATGGCGTCCACGCTGAAGACCTTGAGCTTCCGCGCCAGGATGGTCTCCTGCACCGGGCGGGGGAGGTGGGGCCACAGCTCGGCCGCGGGGTAGGGCGCGTTGAGCAGCACCGTGGCACCGGGCGCGGCCAGCGCCAGCACGTCCATCTCGCCCAGGAAGTGGAACTGGTGGCAGGCCACGAAGCTGGCCTGGCTGATCAGGTAGCTGGAGCGGATCGGATGCGGCCCGAAGCGCAGGTGGCTGGTGGTGATGGAGCCCGACTTCTTCGAGTCGTAGACGAAGTAGCCCTGCGCGTGCAGCCCGGCGTCCTCGCCGATGATCTTGATGGAGTTCTTGTTGCCCCCCACGGTCCCGTCGGCGCCGAGGCCGTAGAAGACGGCGCGGACGGTCTCCGCGTGCTCCGTGCTCCAGCCGGCGTCGTGCTCGAGGCTCGTGTGGGTGACGTCGTCGGTGATGCCGACGGTGAAGTGGTTCCGCAGGGCGGGGCGGGCGAGCTCGTCGAAGATCGCCCTGGCCATGGCCGGGGTGAATTCCTTGGAGGCCAGGCCGTAGCGGCCGCCGATCATGCGCGGCAGGGCGGGGCGGTGCCCCGCGCTCACGCCCTCGGCCAGGGCGGTGACCACGTCCTGGTAGAGCGGCTCGCCGGCGCAGCCGGGTTCCTTGGTGCGGTCGAGGACGGCGAGCGAGTGCACCGTCGCGGGGAGGGCGGCGAGGAGCTGCTCCATCGGGAAGGGCCGGAAGAGCCGCAGCTGCAGCACGCCCACTTTCTCCCCCCGGGCCAGCAGGGCGTCCACCGTCTCCCGCGTCACCTCGGCGCCCGAGCCCATGATGACGAGGACGCGCTCGGCGTCGGGAGCGCCGTGGTAGTCCACCAGGTGGTAGGCCCGCCCGGTGCGCGCCGCGAGGCGGTCCATGGCCTGCTGCACGATGGCGGGCGTGGCGAGGTACCAGGGGTTGGCGGCCTCGCGGGCCTGGAAGAAGACGTCGGGGTTCTGGGGCGCTGCCCTTGAGGACGGGACGTGCAGGCGAGAGGCCGCGCGCATGGTGCGCCAGGCGCGGCGCCTCGGGCAGGAGCGCCTGCACGTCGGCCGCGTCGAGCGGGACGACGCGCGCCACCTCGTGCGAGGTGCGGAAGCCGTCGAAGAAGTGCAGGAACGGGATGCGGCTCTCGAGCGTGGCGGCGTGCGACACCAGCGCCAGGTCCATGGCCTCCTGCGGCGTGGCGGCGCAGAGCATGGCGAAGCCGGTGGAGCGGGCGGCCATCACGTCGCTGTGGTCGCCGAAGATGGAGAGCGCCTGGGTGGCGATGGCGCGCGCGGCCACGTGGATCACCAGCGGCGTCAGCTCACCCGCGATCTTGAACATGTTGGGAAGCATGAGCAGCAGGCCCTGCGACGCCGTGAAGGTCGTCGCGCGGCTGCCGGCCAGGAGGGCGCCGTGCACCGCGCCCGCGGCGCCGCCTTCGCTCTGCATCTCCACCACCGAGGGGACGAGGCCCCAGGCATTGGGCTTCCCGTCGGCCGCCCACTGGTCGGCCAGCTCCCCCATGGTGGAGGCGGGGGTAATTGGATAGATGGCAACGACTTCACTCGCGAGGTAGGCGACCCGGGCCGCTGCCTCGTTGCCGTCGAGCATGATGGCTGTGCGTGTCATGGAAAAGCCTCCGACGAAGAGTCGTCGGAGGCCGGGGAGAGGGGGCTGAAGGCTTGGTGAAGAAGCCTTCAGCGTGGGGTGTTCAGGCTTCGCCCTTGGCGAACATGCGGAGCACGCGCTGCAGGATGCCGCCGTGGCGGTAGTAGTCCAGCTCCACCTGGCTGTTGAGCCGCACCACGGCGGGGAAGCTCGTGACCTTGCCGTCCTCCGCCGTGGCGGTGACCGTCACGCGCCCGCCCGGGGTGAGGCCCGTGGCGATGCCGCTGATGCTGAACAGTTCGCGGCCGGTGAGGCCGAGGGACTGGCGGGTGGTGCCGGGCTCGTAGGCGAGGGGCAGCACACCCATGCCCACGAGGTTGCTCCGGTGGATGCGCTCGTAGCTCTCGGCGATGACGGCCTTCACGCCCTGGAGCGCGGGGCCCTTGGCGGCCCAGTCGCGCGAGGAGCCGGTGCCGTACTCCTTGCCCGAAAGGATGATGAGCGGCACGCCGGCGGCGCGATACTTCTCCGAGGCGTCGAAGATGGACATCACCTCGGTGCCGGGGAGGAAGGTGGTCCAGTTGCCTTCCTTGTCCGGGACCAGGGCGTTCTTGATGCGCACGTTGCCGAAGGTGCCGCGCATCATGACCTCGTGATGGCCGCGGCGGGCGCCGAAGGTGTTCCAGTCCACCTGCTGGACGCCGTGCTCGAGCAGGTAGCGCGCGGCCGGCCCGTTCTTCGGGATGGAGCCGGCGGGCGAGATGTGGTCGGTGGTGACCGAGTCGCCGAGGGCGGCCAGGACCCGCGCGCCCCGGATGTCGGCGAGGGGGCCGGGCTCCGTGGCCAGTTTCTGGAAGAACGGCGGCTCGGCCACGTAGGTGCTCGTCGGATCCCAGGCGTAGCGGCTGCCCTCGGGCACCGGGAGCGCCTGCCAGACGTCGTCTCCCTCGAAGACGGAGGCGTACTTGGCCTGGAAGAGCTCGGGCTTGAGGCTCGCGGCCATGGCGTCGGCCAGTTCCTTCGGCGTGGGCCAGATGTCGCGGAGGTAGACGGGCTTGCCGTCCTTCCCGGTGCCGAGCGGTTCCTGGGCCAGGTCGATGTCCACCCGGCCGGCGAGGGCGTAGGCCACCACCAGCACCGGCGAGGCGAGGTAGTTGGCGCGCACCTGCGCGTGCACGCGGGCCTCGAAGTTCCGGTTGCCCGAGAGGACCGCGGCGGTGACCAGCTGGTGCTCGTCGATGAGCTTGGCGATGGCCTCGGGCAGCGGGCCCGAGTTGCCGATGCAGGTGGTGCAGCCGTAGCCCACCACGTTGAAGCGGAGCTGCTCCAGGTACGGCAGCACGCCGGCGCCCTTCAGGTACTCGGTGACCACGCGCGAGCCCGGGGCCAGGCTGGTCTTGACCCACGGCTTGGTGGTGAGGCCCTTCTCCACGGCCTTCCGGGCCAGGAGGCCGGCGCCGAGCATGACGGACGGATTGGAGGTGTTGGTGCAGCTGGTGATGGCGGCGATGACCACGGCGCCGTCGTGCAGGGCGATGGGCTGGCCGTCGAGCGTGGCCTCCACGCGGCTCGGCGCCTCGGCGCTGGCCACGGCGGTGGCGCCACCGTCCCACTGGGCGCGTGTGGCCTGGGCCTGCTCCTTCCGGGCCGCGGGGGCGGCCGGGACCAGGAGTTCCGGCAGCGCCACCTGGAAGTTGCGCTTGAGCGTGTCCATGGGCACCAGGTCCTGCGGGCGCTTGGGGCCGGCGAGGCTCGGCACCACCTTGCTCAGGTCCAGGGTGAGGACGGTGGTGAACTCGGGGTCGGGGCTCTGGTCGGTGCGGAAGAGCCCCTGCTCCTTGCAGTAGCGCTCCACGCGGCTGACGGTAGACTTGTCCCGGCCGGTGCGCTCCAGGTAGCGGAGGGTCTCGGCGTCCACGGGGAAGAAGCCCATGGTGGCCCCGTACTCGGGCGCCATGTTGGCGATGGTGGCGCGGTCGGCGAGCCCGAGGCTCGCGAGGCCGGGGCCGAAGAACTCGACGAACTTGTCCACCACGCCGGCCTTGCGGAGGATCTGGGTGGCGGTGAGGACCAGGTCGGTGGCGGTGGTGCCGAGGGGCAGCTCGCCGACGAGCTTCATGCCGATGACGTCGGGGATGAGCATGAAGTAGGGCTGGCCCAGCATCACGGCCTCGGCCTCGATGCCCCCGACGCCCCAGCCCATGACACCCAGGCCGTTGATCATCGTCGTGTGGGAGTCGGTGCCCACGCAGGTGTCGGGGTAGGCGGTGAGGACGCCGTGCTGCTCGCGGAGCTGGACCACCGGGGCCAGGTACTCGAGGTTCACCTGGTGCACGATGCCGGTGCCGGGCGGCACCACGCGGAAGTTGCGGAAGGCGCGCTGGGCAAACTTGAGCAGCTGGTAGCGCTCGCGGTTGCGGTCGAACTCGAGGTCCACGTTCTGCTGGTACGCCGCGCCGGTGCCGAAGAAGTCCACCTGCACCGAGTGGTCGATGACGAGGTCGCAGGGGACGAGCGGGTTGATGCGGTCGGGGTCGCCGCCCATGCGGACCATGGCGTCGCGCATGGCGGCGAGGTCGACGACGCAGGGCACGCCGGTGAAATCCTGAAGAACCACGCGGGCGGGCATGAAAGGGATCTCACTGCGACCCGTGGCAGTTCCCTGCCAGGCCCCGATCTGGGTAACGTGTTCCTCCGTGACGAGGCCGCGGCCGGCGAAGCGGAGGGCGTTCTCCAGCAGCACGCGGATGGAGAAGGGCAGCCGGTCGAGCGAGGCGACTCCCTTGCGCTCCAGCTCCGGAAGGCGGAAAATCGTTGCGGCCTGGGCGCCGAGCTCCAGGGTGCCGCGGGCGCCGAACGGGTTAGGCGTCTTGGTGGTCATGGCGGGTTCACGGGCGAGGGTGGTGGCCGGACGGCCAAGTATACACCATGCGGGGCGACTGTGGCATGGCTCAACGACCGGTGATCCCGCGCGCCATCACGCGGCGCGATGACGGGATCGAGTTCGAGTGGGACCAGGCGGGGCACCGCGGGCTGTACCCGGCGCGGGGGCTCCGGCTGGCGTGTCCCTGCGCGGGCTGTGTCGAGGAGATGACGGGCCGCCGGCTGCTCGACCCGGCCACGGTCGCGCTCGACGTGCGCCCCCTCGGCGTGGCCCTGGTGGGCGCGTACGGCCTCCGGGTGACGTGGAGCGACGGCCACGACACCGGCATCTACACCTTCGAACGCCTGCTGGCCAGCTGCCCCTGCGCGGCGTGCCGCGCGGCGCCCGCCCGGCCCTCCGCCTGATGTACTCCCTCCACCTCGCGCTCCGGCTGCCGGGGCACCCGCTCTGGGTGGCCATCTGGGTGGCCCTGCTGGTCCTCGGGATCACCGGCCTCGTGGGCGCGGTGCACTGGGGGCGGCGGACCGAGTGGCGGAACACCGACGAGATCCTGCGGGGCGCGGGGACGGTGCTGGTGTCGCTCGGGATGCTCACCTTCCTGCTCGGCTTCCTGTCGTTCTTCGGGCCCACGTTGCTGGCGCTGGCCCTCGCCTGCTTCGTGGGTGCCTTCATTGCGGGCAAGCGCGAGCAGGAACTGGACGACGACGACTGATCCCCGGCGGGCCGAAACCCGCCAGCTTGCCCGCCACCTCCCCACCCACCCATATGGTCCCGCGTCCCGGTCATTCCGACCGGCCGCTGGGGCGCGCACGGTCCGGCCGGTCCGGGAGGGCGACATGCGGGCCTCACATTCGGTCCTGCGCGAGGGGGCCGTGGCCGGCCTGCTCGGCGCGGGCACGGTGGCGCTCTGGTTCCTGGTGCGCGACACCCTGGCCGGGCTGCCGTTCCGCACGGCGAGCGTGCTGGGGCAGGTGCTGCTCTTCCTGAATCCCTCGCCCGACCTCGAGCGGGTGAGCGCCGGGGCCGCCGCGGCCTACGGGGTGTTCCACCTGGCGGCGTTCCTGCTGGTGGGGTGGCTGCTCGCGCTGCTGGCGCGGTGGGCGACGCAGGAGCCGGTGGCGCGGTTCGCGCTGGTGGTGGCGTTCGTGCTCTTCGTGCTGTGCTTCTACGTGGTGCTGCGGACGGTGGGCGGCGCGGTGCAGGACCTCTTCCCCGCGTGGGCGGTGCTGGTGCCCAACCTCCTGGCGGCCTTCGTGATGGGTGCCTACCTCTGGCGCCGCTACCCGGAATTGCGTGACATCCTGCGGGCCGAGCCGCTCGGGAGCTGAGCCGCGGGGCGCCCCTTATTGGGGCCGGGCCGCCGGGTTAAGTTGGGGCGTCTCAACCCCGGCCGGTGGTCGTGCGTCCTGTCGTTGCCGCGCTGGTCCTGTCGCTCGCCGTCGTTCCCCTCTCGCTTGCCGCGCAGCTCGAGCCGCCCTCCAGCGGGGGGCTGGTGGCGCTCGACCAGTCGCTCCGGCCGCTGGCGCGCTACCAGCGAGTGCTGATGATCGCGGCGCATCCCGACGACGAGGACACCGAGCTCCTCACGCTGGTGACCCGCGGCCTCGGGGCGGAGGCCGCGTACCTCTCCCTCACCCGTGGCGAGGGCGGGCAGAACCTCATCGGCGCGGAGCTCGGCCCCGGGCTCGGCCTGCTCCGCACCGAGGAGCTGCTCGCGGCCCGGCGGCTCGACGGGGCGCGCCAGTACTTCACCCGCGCCTACGACTTCGGCTTCTCCAAGACGCTGGACGACACCTGGGCCCACTGGCCGCGCGACTCGGTGCTCAAGGACGTCGTGCGGATCGTGCGGAAGTTCCGGCCGCAGGTCATCGTCACCGTGTTCAGCGGCACCCCGCGCGACGGCCACGGCCAGCACCAGGCCGCGGGCTGGGCCGCCCAGGAGGCCTTCCGCGTGGCCGGGGACCCGGACGTCTTCCCCGAGCTCGCGCGCGAGGCGCTGGCGCCGTGGGCGCCGCTCAAGCTGTACCGCAGCACCCGCTTCGACTCCGCCGCCACCACCCTCCGGCTGCCGAGCGGCGGGCTCGATCCCGCCGTGGGGCAGTCGTACCTGCAGATCGCCATGCGGGGGCGGAGCCTGCACCGCTCCCAGGACATGGGGCAGCTGCAGCGGCTGGGGCCGTCGGAGGTGCGGATGCAGCTGGTGGAGGACCGCACCGGACGTGGAGCCGACGGGCTCTTCGCGGGGCTCGACACCACCCTCGCGGGGATGCCGCTGGTGCAGGCGGGGAAGGGCGCCCAGCGGCAGGCGGCCGAGGCCCGGCTGGCGAGCTACGCGGCACGCATCGACTCCGCCCGGCTCCGCGTGGCACCGGCCGAGCGGGGCGACCTCCGCGCCCTGCTGCAGCGCGCGGGCGACGACCTGTCGGCCGCGCGCAAGGCGGTCCTGGCCGCGCTGCCCGGCAGCCGGGGCGACCGGGTGAACCTGGACCCCCTGCTCCAGGGCGACCCCTTCGAGGGGGAGTTCCGCCGCCTGTGGGCCGCGCGGCTCCGCGCCCAGGAGCTGCTCGGCGACGCCACCAGCGACGACGAACGCGTGGTGCCGGGCCAGCGGGTGGGGCTGACGCTTTCGCTCTGGAACCCGGGGACGGATCCCTCCCGCGGTTGGCTCTGCCTCGGCCAGGTGGCGTGGGACTTCACGCTCGGCGAGGGGGGCGGGGGGACGTCGCTGCCGCGGTCCGAGCGGCGCGGGGCCTGCGTGGGGTACGACGCGGGGGGCAACCGGTTCGAGCCCGCGGTGAATGCCACCGGCACGCTGCCGCCCGGCGGCTTCGTCACCGCCCGGGGCAGCCTGACGGTGCCGATGACGGCCGACTACACGGTGCCCTACTTCCTGCGCGCCCCGCGGGCCGGCGACCTCTACACCTGGGACGAGGACAGCTGGCGCGCGTGGGGGGAGCCGTTCGAGGAGCCGGCGGTGTGGCAGCAGGCGCTGCTCGCGGGCCCCGAGCCCCAGCCCTGGAACGCCAGCGAGCTCACCTTCCGTGGCAACGACCAGGCGCTGGGCGAGTTCCGGCGGCCGGTGGTGGTGGTGCCGCGCGTGGACGTGGCGGTGACGCCGGAGGAAGAGGTGTGGCCGCTCGGGAGCGGGGCCCGCACCGTCACCGTGACCCTGACCCACGGCGCGCGCGACACGACCAGCGGGCAGCTCACGCTGCAGGTGCCGCGCGGCTGGGCCGCCCCCGCGCCGGTGGCGTTCCGGCTCACCCGCGAGGACGAGCGGCGCGTCGTCACCTTCCGGCTCCGCGCCCCCGCGGGCGTGCGCCCCGGCCGCTACGAGGTGGCCGCGGTGGCGCTGGACGAGCACGGCCGCGCCTACGACGTGGGGCTGCAGCGCATGGCGCACCCGCACGTCCATCCCCGCACGTGGAGCCGGCGGGCGGTGGCCACGCTCCACGTGGCCGCGCTCGCGCTGCCCCGCCTGCGCGCCGTGGCCTACCTCCGCGGCGCCGCCGACCGGGTGCCGGAGGCGCTCCGCGACGTGGGCGTGCCGCTCACGCTCGTCACCGGCGCCGACCTCGGGCGGGGGGACCTGCGGCGGTTCGACGTCATCGTCATCGGCCCGCGCGCCTTCGAGACCGACCCCGACCTGCCGCGCAACAACGCCGCGCTCCTGGCCTATGCCCGCGCCGGCGGCACGGTGCTGGTGCAGTACCAGCAGTACGGCTACTTCCTCGGCGACTACGCGCCCTTTGGCCTCACCGTGGGGAGCCGCCCGCCGGGCCAGCCCAACGCCGCCGCCACCGCCACCACCCGCGAGAACGCCACGCGGGTGGCCACCACCGCCCTCCTGGGCGGCCACGACCGCGTCACCGACGAGACCGCCGAGGTGCGCATCGTGGACGCCGCCTCGCCCGTGGTGCTCCGGCCCAACCGCCTCGGCGCAGCCGACTGGGAGGACTGGGTGCAGGAGCGCGGGCTCTACTTTGCCCGCACCTGGGAGAACCATTGGCGCCCGGTGCTCGCCATGCACGACCCAGGCGAGCCCGCGCTCCAGGGCGGGCTGCTCGTGGCCCCGGTGGGACGCGGCACCTACGTCTACACCGGCCTCAGCTTCTTCCGTCAGCTCCCGGCGGGGGTGCCCGGGGCCTTCCGCCTCTTCGCCAACCTGCTGGCGCTCGGCGAGCGGCGGGCCGGCGCGGTGGCGCCGGTGGCGCCGCCGGCGGCCTCGTACGACGTCGAGAAGCCGTGAGCGAAGGCCTGGCGGGGCCACGGCGTCCGTGGCGCCCCGGCCCTGAGTCCGTCGCGCCGCCCCGGCACCCCGCCGGGCGGCTCCTGCGGCGCGGCGCGTGGGCCGCCGTCCTGCTCCTGGCGGCGTGTGGCGACGGACGGGTGCCGCTGACCATGTACTCGCCGCACGGGCGCGATCACCTCACGCTGCTGGAGCGGGAGTACGAGCGCCTGCACCCCGAGATCGACGTGCGCTGGCTCGACCTGGGCAGCCAGGAAGTGCTGGACCGCCTGCGCCTGGAGCGCGTGAACCCGCAGGCCGACCTCTGGTTCGGCGGCCCCACCACGCTGTTCCAGCGCGGCATCCAGGACTCGCTCCTGGCCCCGTACCGGCCGAGCTGGGCGGGGCGGGTGGATCCCTCGGGCGTCGGGCCGGATGACCTCTACTACCCGGTCTATCGCACCCCCACGATCATCGCCTACAACCGGGATGCGGTGCCCGACTCGCTGGCGCCCCGCGACTGGGATGACGTCCTCACGCCGCGCTGGCACGACAAGGTGCTGATCCGCGATCCCGTCGCCTCCGGAACCATGCGGGCCATCTGGGGCTTGATCCTGCAGCGGAGCCTCCGCAGCACCGGGGACACGGCGGCGGGGATGGCGTGGCTCCGGAAACTGGACGGGCAGACCCGCACGTATGCGCTCTCGCCGGCCCTCCTCGACGCCAAGCTGGCGCGGCAGGAGGGGCTCGTCACACTCTGGGACCTGCCGGACATCCTCATTGCACAGAGCAAGGGCATGCCCTTCGGCTACACCTTCCCCACCAGCGGCACGGCGGTGATCGACGACGCCATCGCCCTGGTGCGGAACGCGCGGCATCCCGCCGAGGCCAAGGCGTTCATTGAGTGGGTGGGGGGCACCGAGGCGCAGCTGCTCGCGGCGGAGAAGGTGTTCCGCCTGCCGGCGCGGCACGACCTGCCGGAGGCGCGCGTGCCCGCCTGGGTGCGCACGGTGGAACGGGAGATGGTCGTGGAGCCCATGGACTGGGCCTTGCTCGCCGAACGGGGGGCCACCTGGATGGGATACTGGGACCAGCACGTGCGAGGCACCGGCCGGTGAGCTATCTCGTCCTCGACGGGCTCACGCGGCGGTTCGGCGCGGAGACGGGCGTCTTCGGCCTCGGGCTCGGGGTGGAGCAGGGCGGCATCCTCGCGCTTCTCGGGCCGAGCGGCAGCGGCAAGACCACCACGCTCCGCATGCTCGGCGGCTTCGAGCGCCCGGATGCCGGGCGCATCCTGGTCGGCACTGAGGACGTCACGGCCCTCCGCCCCGAGCGCCGGCACTTCGGCATGGTGTTCCAGCACTACGCCCTCTTCCCGCACCTCGACGTGGGCGAGAACGTGGCCTTCGGGCTCGAGAGCCGCGGCGTGGGGGGCAGCGAGGCCGCGCGGCGGGTGCGGGAGGCGCTGGCGCTCGTGGATCTGGCGGGCTTCGAGCGGCGACCGGTGGCGGCGCTCTCGGGCGGGCAGCAGCAGCGGGTGGCGCTGGCGCGCGCGCTGGCGCCGGAGCCCCGGGTGCTGCTGCTCGACGAGCCGCTCTCCAACCTGGACCCCGCGCTCCGCGAGCGCACCCGCCGGGAGCTCCGCGCGCTGATCCGCCGGGTGGGAATCACCACGGTGATCGTGACGCACGAGCAGGAGGACGCCTTCGACCTGGCCGACCGCGTGGCGGTCCTGGCGCAGGGGAAGCTGGAGCAGCTCGGCACACCGGAGGAGCTGTACCGCCATCCGGCGACGCCGTTCGTGGGCCGGTTCATCGGGCGCTCGAGCTGGATCGGCGGCACGGTTCTGCCGGACGCGGCGGACGGCGTGGGCGCCGTGGTGGTCGAGGGCGCGCGCTGGCGGGTGCGCCTCGAGGCCGGCCGCCCACTGGTGCCAGGGCCCTGCGCGCTCCTGCTGCGTCCCGAGGGCGTGGCCTTCACGACGGATGCGGCCCGCGGCGTGCCCGCCACCGTCACCGACCGGCGCTACGCGGGGGCCAGCACCTTCTACCTGGCCCAGACTGCCGGCGGCGTCCTCCTCGAGATCGCGGCGCCGGGCGCCGCGGCCGTGGTGGGCCAGGCCGTGCGGGTGGCGCCGGTCGTGGAGCCGGCGGGCCCCGGGGACGGCGTGCACCTCTTCCCTCCGGGACCGGCATGACCCCGGCCCGCCGCGGGCTCACCGCGCTCCTGGCCCTGCTGCTGGCCTGGGTGGTGGCCTATCCGCTGCTGATCGTGGCGCTCGAGAGCGTGCGTGGCCAGCACGGCGAGTGGACCCTGGCCTATTTCCAGCGCTTCCTGGCCGAACCCCGTGAGTGGCGCGCCCTCTGGGCCAGCCTCTGGACCTCGGTGGCGAGCGTGGGGCTGGCCGCCGTGCTCGGCGTGCCGCTCGCCTTCCTGTTCGAGCGCTACGAGTTCCCGGGCCGGCGGCTCATCGGCGCGCTGGTGGCGCTGCCGGCGGTGCTGCCGCCGCTCGTGGGGGTCATCGCGTTCCTGTTCCTGTACGGCGAGACGGGGTTCATCGCGCGCCTGGTGCAGGCCGTGCTGCGGCTGGAGGAGCCGCCCTGGCGGCTGGAGGGGGCGTGGGCCATCCTGCTGGTGCACGCCTACTCCATGTACGTCTACTTCTACCTCTTCACCCGCGCGGGGCTGGCGCAGCTGGATCACGCCGCGCTCGAGGCCGCGCAGTCCCTGGGCGCGGACCGCTGGCGCACCCTCCGGCGGGTGACGCTGCCGCTCCTCGCCCCGTCGCTCAAGGGGGCGGCGCTGCTGACGTTCATGACGGCGCTCGCCAGCTTCAGCGCGCCGTACATCTTCGGCGGTGGCTTCCGGGTGATGACCACGCAGATCGTCTTCACCCGCCTGAACGGTGAGTACGGCATGGCCATGGTGCAGACGGTGGTGCTGAGCCTGCTCGGGCTGGCGGGACTCTGGCTGGCGGGCGGGGGGGCCACCGTGGCGCGGGCCGGCGGGAAGGGCGTGGCGCCCCGGCCGCAGCCCATCGCCAGCCCCGCGCTGCGGCTCCTAGCCACCATCGGTGGGTGGACGCTCGGCGTGTTCCTGCTGCTGCCGCATGCCACGCTGGTGCTGCTGTCGTTCGTCCCCGTGGGGACGTGGACGGTGGAGACCTTCCCGCCCGCCTACACCGTGGCCAATTACGTGCAGCTGCTCACCGAGCCCACCCGGCTCCGCCCCCTCGGCAACAGCCTCTGGATGGCCACCCTGGCCACCGTCGTGGCGATGGCCGTGGCGGTGGCGGTGGGCCTGCTGGCCACGCGGAAGCGGGCTCCGCTGGCGGGGCTCGTGGAGCGGCTGATCGCGGTGCCGTGGCTGGTGCCGGGGACGGTGTTTGCCGTCGCGCTGGCCTCGGCCTTCAGCGTGCATGCGCCCTGGGTGGCGCGAATCATCCTTGTCGGGACCGTGTGGATTTTGCCGCTGGCCTATGTGATCCGGAACCTGCCGCTCGCGGGGCGCGCGGTGCTGGCCGGATTCCGGGCCCTCGATCCCTCGGTCGAGGAGGCGGCCCACTCCCTCGGCGCGGGGCGGTGGCGCACGCTCCGGCGGGTGACGCTGCCGCTCCTCCGGCCCGCGCTGGCCGCGGGCGCCACGCTGGCCTTCGTCACGGCCCTGGGAGACTTCGTGGTCTCGATCATCCTCTACACCTACGACACCCGGCCGCTGTCGCTCGAGATCCTCTCGTCGCTGCGCCAGGGCGACGTGGGCGTCGCCGCCGCGTACGGCGTGCTCCTCATGCTCCTGTCCGCCCTGGTCTTTGCGCTCGGCAGCGAGCGGGAGGTGGTGGCCCGATGACCCCCCCCCGCGTCCCCGGCGAGCTCAAGCAGCTCTCGGTGCTCATCGCCACCTGCATGATCGACATGATCGGCTTCGCGATGGTGCTGCCGCTGCTGCCGTTCTACGCCAAGAAGCTGGCCGCCACGCCCGAGATGATCGGGATGCTCACCGCCATCTTCTCGGTGGCGCAGCTCATCGCGGCGCCCTACTGGGGCCGCTTCTCCGACCGCTACGGGCGGCGGCCCGCGCTCCTCATCGGGCTCTCGGCCTCGGCGATCGCCTACGTGATCTTCGGCTACGCGGACGCGCTCTGGCTGCTCTTCCTCTCGCGCATCGTGCAGGGGGCGGGTGGCGGGACCACCGGGGTGGCGCAGGCGTACGTCACCGAGACGGTAAAGGCGAGCAAGCGGGCCCAGGCGCTCGGCTGGCTCTCGGCCGCCACGAGTGCCGGGGTGGCGATCGGGCCGGCCATCGGCTCCTTCAGCAACCAGCACTTCGGGCCCGCCGCGCCGGGACTGGTGGCGGCGGCGCTCTGTGTCCTCAACGTGGCCTTCGCGTGGAAGTGGCTCCCCGAGTCGCGGGTGCCAACCCCGGCGGGCATGCCCTCGCGCCCCAAGCGCCCGGTCTGGCAGGCCGCGGCCGAGGTGGTGCAGCACCCGACGCGGCCGGTGTCGCGCCTCATCTGGATCTACGGCGTGGGCATGTTCGCCTTCACCTGCTTCACCTCGATCCTCGCCCTCTTCCTCGACGCCGAGTTCGGGGTGACCGAGCAGACCATCGGCTACTTCTACAGTTATGTCGGGGCGCTGTCGTTCGTGATGCGCTCGCTGCTGCTCGGCCCGGTGGTGAGCCGGATCGGCGAGGTGCGGGCCATGCGGGCGGGGACCGCGGCGCTGGTGGTGGGGCTCGTCCTGTACACGGTGGTCCACAAGGTGTGGATCCTGGCGGCCATCATCCCGCTCGTGCCCATCGGCACGGCGCTGCTCTTCCCGAGCACCACGGCGCTCATGTCGCGCGCCTCGCTCAAGGAGGAGCTCGGCACCACCATGGGCGTGGCGCAGACCTTCGCCGGCATCTCCCGCGTGGCGGCGCCCCTCCTGGCCACCGTTGCCTTCCAGCGCGTCACCCACGCGGCCCCGTTCTACCTGGCGGCCGTCGTGGTGGGCATCGCCGGGCTCCTGGCCACCCAAGTGGAGCCGCCCCCGGCCCACACCACCGAGACACCGGTGCCACCGGCGCCGGCGCGATCCTAGGGCTGGGCGCGCGGGTTCACCGTGGCGGCGCGGAGGGCCGTGGCGAGCATCGAGCCCGGGGTGGGTTTGGTGAGTCTCAACGCAGAGGCGCGGAGCTCGCAGAGGGCCGCAGAGGACCTGCGCTCGGAGAGGGAAGGTCGCCTCGCGGTGAGTGTGGTGAATTGATGCTGGTTTCGGTGCAGGGGTGGGGCGGTGGCAAACCCGAACCCTCACCCACCAAAGCACAGCGGGCTCACCTTTCGGTGAGCCCACGATCCCCGGGCAGTTCCTCAGCGGCCCTCTGTGCCTCCGCGCCTTTGCGGTGAACCACAAGCACCGGGGCCCAGTCCCCTAGAACTCCGCCCCCACCGCCAGGTTCAGGTGCCCGAGCTTCGCGTCCCCCGCGCCGTACGTGGTGGTGATGCGACGATACTCGAGGCCCAGGACAAGCGGGGCGGGCCGCCAGTGCAGGTGGGCCCCCAGGTCTGGTTCTTGAGCCGCTGGGTGGTGGGGTCGAGGTCGGCGTCCTTGGGATCGTCCACGCCGAACATGGCCCCGAGTTCCACCGTCGCGCTCGGCAGGATCAGGAGCTGCGCCCAGCCGCCGCGGGTTCGCACCGGCCGCCCGCCGAGCCCGAAGTTCTGCCCGATGCCGCCGCCGCCGAGGCCCGCGAGGGCCTGGCCGCTGAAGGCTTCGCCGCGGAGCTCGAGGGCCTTCCCCACGGGGATCCGCACCGTGGCGGCTACGGCCTTGGACTGGAGCAGGGAGTCGCCGGTGGTGGAGAGCCAGCCGTAGTGGCCGCCGAGGCCGATCTCCCCCGCGGCCCCGAAGCGGAAGCGGAGGCGGCCCTGGAGGTAGGGCCGCTCGGTCTGCTCCGCGCGATCCGGCTGGGTCACGAACGGACCCTGCGCGGCGTAGCCGGTGGGCGCCAGCACCGCGCCCTCGAGTTCGAGCGCCGCGTGGGTGCCAGCGAGGATCTCCCCGGTGGCCCGCACCTGCGGGATCCAGAGCCACAGGTTGCCGCTGCTCGACAGCGACGAGAGCCCGAGGCTACCGAGGCTCGACGGGTTGAGCTCCGCGATCGGCGGGGCCTCCTGGCCCACCAGCACCCGGAAGCGGGTCCAGCGCATCTCGCCGATGGCGCGCCGGATGCGGAGCAGCGGGAAGGTGCGGCCGCCGTTCGAGGGCTGCTGCCCGCCCCAGAAGTCCACGTCGACTTCGGCCGAGAAGTCGCCGCCGAGGACGCCGCCGGCGAAGGCGCGGGCCGTCACCCGTGTCTGACGCATGGTGGCGCCGAGGCCGGCGTTGGGGAAGCTGTCGCCCGCGTCGCGCAGGACGGCGAACTGGGGCAGGTCGCTGTTGTTGCTCTTGGCCGAGGTATGGAAGCCGTTCATCAGGACCATCGTGTGGATGGTCACCTCGGGGGCGGGCTGGTCCTGCGCGGCGAGCGGGCGGGCCAGGACGGCGGCGGGCAGGGCGAGCAGGGCAAGGGCGAGTCGGCGCATGGGCACGGGCGGTGAGGGTCTGGTTGACGCCCCTGAGGGGCGGAGGATAAGCTAGTGCCAATGTCCTTTATCCGCCTCTCATGGCGATTCGGGTTTGCCACCCTCTGTGCGGCCGGGCTGCCCACCGCCCTCGCCGCCCAGGGCGTGACGGTCACGGGCCGCGTCACCATCCAGGACCGGGACGGCCGCCCCGGCACCGACCAGGCACAGGCGGTGGTCTGGCTCGAGGGCGCGAGCGCCCCCGCGGGCGCCCCGGTGACGGTGGAGCTGGCCACCGAGGGCAAGCAGTTCGTCCCGCACCTGGTGGTGGTGCCGCGCGGCTCCACCGTGGCCTTTCCCAACCACGATCCCTTCAACCACAACGTCTTCTCCCTCGCCGCCGAGCGGGTCTTCGACCTGGGGCTCTACGGGCGGGGGGAATCGAAGTCGGTGGAGTTCACGGTGCCGGGCGTCATTCGCGTCTACTGCAACGTGCACGCGCAGATGCGAGGGCTGGTGGTGGTCGCCGGCAGCGGCCTCTTCACCCAGCCCGAGACCGACGGCACCTTCCGCCTGGAGCGCGTGCCGCCTGGGGAGTACGTGCTGCACGTCTGGCACGAGCGCACCGCCGAGGTGACGCAGCCGCTCCGCGTGGGCCCCGCCGCCCCCGCGCCGGTCGTCATGGCACTCGACGCGCGCGGCTATCGCCTGGTGCAGCACAAGGACAAGAACGGCAAGTCCTACAGCGACCGGAGCCGGCGCTATTAAGACCTCTCCCCTGCGCGGCCTCGGCCTCAAGCTCTTCCTCGCCACCGCCGCGGTGGTGGTCCTGACGCTCGGCGGTGCGCTGCTGCTGGTGCGGATGCGCGCCGGACAGGCGGCCGATGCGGCGATCGACCAGGGCCTCGTGGCCACCCAGTCGGCCATCGAGGATGCGCTCGACGGGCGCAGCCGCACCCTGGAGCGGGCCGCCCAGGTGCTCGCCCGCGTCCCCACCTACATCTCCCGCATCGAGGAAGCCCTCCGCGCCGGCACCCGGGGCGACCTGCTCGACGCCGCCAGCGAGTTCCGCACCCAGAGCGGCGCCGACTGGGCCATGATCGTGGACGTGGGCGGTGTGCTGCAGGCCTGGACCCGTGACCCCGATGGCAGCGGCGTGGAACTCGGCGAGAGCCCCCTCGTGGGCGATGCGCTCGGCGGCACGCCGGCCGCGGCACCTGGATCGAGAGCACGCCCGCCGGCGATTCACTCTATCAGGCGGTGTCGGTGCCGCTCGGTGCCGAGAATGCGCCCGTGGTGGGGGCCCTGATCGTGGCCGTGCCGCTCGATGGGGCGCTGGCCGAGCGGCTCAAGCGGCAGACCGGGTCGGAGGTGGTGTTCATCTCGTTCGACACGCTGGGCGCACCCCACGTGCACGCCGCCACGGTGCCCGCGGAGCAGCTCGAGGGGGCACTGCGCGAGCGCTACGCGGGCTCGGGGGCGGCGGTGGATTCGGTGCCGGCCCGCCTGCGGGTGCTCGCGGGGGGGAAGACCTGGATCGGCGCGGCCGGCGCGCTCCGCACGGCCAGCGGCCTCATCGTGGGCGAGTACGCGGGGCTGCGGCGCGCGCGAGGAAGCCCTGGCGCCGTTCGCCGCGCTGCAGGCGTCGTTCGTGTACGCGTTTGCGGGGGCGGTGGCGGTGGCGCTCCTCATCTCGCTGCTGCTGGCGGGCCAGATCACCCGGCCGCTCCGCCGTCTCGTCAGCCTCACGCGTGACGTGGCCGAAGGCCGCTACACCGGGCAGGTGGACATCCGCGCCAGCGACGAGGTGGGCGAGCTGGCCAGCGCCTTCCAGGGCATGGTGGCCGAGCTGCGGGAGAAGCAACGGCTGGTGGAGTTCCTCGGCTCGTCGGCCACCGTGGCACGGACCCAGGTGCTGCCCACGGGCAGCGCGCCCACCAGCGGCGACGTGGGCGTGGGGAGCGTGCTGAATGGCCGCTACGAGCTGCGCCAGCAGCTCGGCGCCGGCGGCATGGGCATCGTCTTCCGCGCCTTCGACCGCGAGCTCAAGGAGCCCGTCGCCATCAAGACCCTCCGCCCCGAGCTGGTGGGCGACCCGGTGCTGCTCGAGCGCTTCAAGCAGGAGATCCGCCTGGCGCGGCAGATCTCCCATCCCAACGTGGTCCGCACCCACGACCTCGGCGTGGCCGATGGGCTCTACTTCCTCACCATGGAGTTCGTGGAGGGGAGCGCGCTGGATGAGGTGATCCGCCGCCGGGGCGCCTTGCCGCTCGCGGTGACGCTCACCGTGGGCCGCCAGCTGCTCCGCGCCCTCGAGGTTGCCCATGCGCAGGGGGTGGTGCACCGCGACATCAAGCCGCAGAACCTGGTGGTGGACCCGCAGGGCTTCCTCAAGGTCATGGACTTCGGCATCGCGCGGCTCGTGGAAGGACGCCAGGCGGCGCGGCCGAAGGGCGAGGCCCTCACCGCCGAGGGCTCCATCATCGGCACGCCGCAGTACATGGCGCCCGAGCAGCTGATGGGGGAGACGGTGGATGGCCGCGCCGACCTCTACGCCGCCGGCCTGGTGCTCTTCGAGTGCGCCACCGGCCAGCGCATGGTGCAGGGCGACTCCTTCGGGACCGTGCTCCTCAAGCAGGTGCAGGAGCCGCCCACGGATCCCCGGACGCTCATCCCCGGGCTGCCCGGGGATTTCTGCGCCCTGGTGCTCAAGGCCCTGGCCAAGCGGCCCGAGGAGCGCTGGGCCACCGCCGCCGAGTTCCAGCAGGCGCTGGACCGCATCCGCTCCTGACCCGAGGCCCCACATGACCGACGACCCCCGCATCGCGCGCCTCGAGGCCCGGGTGCAGGTGCTGGAGCGGCTGGTGCGGGACCTGGTGGCGGGCCGCGGGGCGGGCGCCCCGGACGTCGCGCCCCCCGCGCCGCCTCCACCTCCGCCCGCGCCGCCCTCCCGGCCCTGGGGCGGGCATGTCGACGACCGCGGCGTCCCGGTCGACACCCCGCCCGACGCCGCGCCGCCACCCCGGCCCGTCCCGCCTCCTCCGCCAGCTCCACGGCCGCCGCAGCCGGCCGCGCCGGCCACCGCGCGCTCCCCCGGTGTGCTCAACGAGCAGTGGCTTGGCAGCCGCGGGCTGCTGGCGGTGGGCGTGGTGTTCCTGGTGCTCGCGGCGGGATACCTGCTCAAGCTGTCGTTCGACCGGGGCTGGGTGTCGCCGCTGGCGCGCTGCCTCGGGGGCGCGGCGGGTGGCGTGGTGGTGGGACTGGTGGGCTGGCGGCTCCACGGCCGCGGACTCCGCACCTATGGAGCCGCGCTCCTCGGGGCGGGCGCGGCCATCATCTACCTGGCCGTGTGGGCCGCGGCGCAGCTGTACCAGTTCCTCCCCGCCACCCAGGCCCTGCTGGCGCTGGCGCTCGTCTCGGTGGGGCTCGCGGCGGTGGCGTGGGCGATCGGGGTCGAGGCGCTCCTCGCCACGGCGGCGCTCGGCGCGTTCTTCGCGCCGCTCCTGGCGGGGCCCGAGGCGGGCAACGCCAACATGCTCCTCGGCTACCTCGGCTCCATGGGCGTGGGGTTCGGTGCCGTGGCGGCACAGCGGCACTGGCGCGTGGCCATGGGGATCGTGGCCCTGGCCTACTTCGGCATCGCGCTGCCGTCGGCGGCGGAGCACGCCTCCGCGCTGCCGCTCTGGCTCTACGGCATCGGCGGTGGCGCGGCCGGCCTCTTCGTGGGGCTCCGCGAGGGGTGGTGGGAGACGCGGTTCCTGTCCTTCAGCGGCGGCTGGGCCTTCCTCGCGGCGGCGGATGCCCAGACGGCGGCGGCCTGGCCGAACCTCGCGGGCGCGCTGGTGCTCGCGGCCCCGGTCTGGTGGCGTGCCTTCCAGGCCGACCTCGTCTGGCCCGGGCGCACGGGCCCCAATGTCACCTCCACCAAGGAGGGGATGTACGTCCGGCCATTCGCCTTCGGCGAGACGTTCTACTTCTACGTCACGCCGCTCGCCGTGGCGGTGGCGCTCTGGTCCGTGGACAAGGCCTGGTTCGGCGCGCATCCGGGGGCCGCCGCCGCGCTGGTGGCGCTCCCCTACCTCGTGGCGGGGTACCAGCAGGAGCGACGCCCCTTCGCCATCGTCGCCGTGGGTGCCCTGGCCTGGGCGGCGGTGCTGCAGGAGGACGTGCTGCTCCGCGTCTGGCTCCTCGCCGCCTTGGCCCTCGCCACCACCACGGCCGATCGCCTGCTCCGCCGCCGCGACGGACGCGTCCTCTCGCTCCTCGTGTATTCCGGCGCGCTCTACGTCCTCGGGACCGATGTCCTCCCGGCGCGCGACGCAGCCGACCCCGCCTTCACCAGCGCCGTGGCCCTGACGCTCTGGCTGCTCGTGGCCACGGCGGTGGTGCAGGCGGCGGTGCTCATCACGGAGGAGGCCTACCTCGGGGAGCTCTCGGTCAGGCTGCTCTACTGGGGCGCTGCCGGCCTGCTCCTCTTCCTCGGCGTCTCGGCGGAACTGATGCGCGCCGCGGGGCAGAGTGCCATGGCGCCCGACCAGCGCGCCCTCGCCGGCGGCCTGGCGGTGAGCGCCTGGTGGATCCTCTATGCCGGCGCCTGCTTTGCCGTGGGCTTCCGCCGCCAGCTCCGTGGCCTCCGCCTCACGGGCTTCGCGGTGGCGGGGCTGGCGGTGGCCAAGGTGGTCCTGGTGGATCTCTCCACCCTCGACGCCCTCTACCGCGTCGGCTCGGCGCTCATCCTCGGGCTCGTGTCGCTGGCCATTGCCTACGCCTACCACCGCCGCGCGCCGGGGTAGGGTCGGCGGTGACTCGGCGTAGGGGCGCGGACGACCACCGAAGCGCTGCAGCCGAGACTGCGAATCGACCGAGGGAAAGAAGGCACGAAGGCCGAGCCCGGCCGGCGCGTTGCCGACCCGGGCTCACCAAGCCCAGCACCCCCGGCTGGTCCGCCGTCCCCACTGGGTCCTCGGTGCCCTGTGCCCCCGCCGCCGCCACCGCGGTGAACCGGTCCATCAGCCGCCCCCGCCGGAATTCAGCCCCCGATCCTGCCCGACATCGCGCCACGGGCCGCTGGATGTAGATTCCCCGCGTGCCGCCCGGGGGCCGCCCGGGCGCCGTGATCTCCTTCGGGTTTCCGGTCATGCCGCTGCCGTCTGCCAACGTCCTCGTTCCTGACGATCTCGCCCAGGCCACCTGGGCCGACATCCAGCCCCTCTACCGCGAACTCGCCGAGCGCCCGCTGTCCCTCGCCACCGTCGAGGCCTGGCTGGCCGACTGGTCCCGCCTCGAGGAAGTGGTGAGCGAGGCCGCCGCGCTCGCGATGATCGCCTACACCTGCGACACCACCGATCCCGCCAAGGAGGCCGCGCACCTCCGCTTCTCCGCCGAGATCCTGCCGCAGATGGAGGAGCTGGAGGTGGCGCTGGCCGGGCGACTGCTGGACCTGGGTTACACCCGTCCCGGCCTCGAGATCACCATCGCCCGGTTCCGGAGCGCGCGCGAGCTCTTCCGTGAGGCGAACGTTCCGCTCTTCCAGGAAATGGAGGAGCTCGGCACCCGCTACCAGAAGCTCACCGGCGGCCTCACGGTCTCCTGGAAGGGCGAGGAAAAGACCCTTCCCGAACTGCAGCCCATCCTGCAGGGCACCAACCGCGCCGAGCGCGAGGAGGCCTTCCGCCTCAGCACCTCGGCGTACCTGGAGCGGCGGGACGAGCTGGCCGGCATCTTCAACGATCTCTTTGCCCGCCGGGCCGCGGTGGCGGCCAACGCGGGCTGCCAGGACTACGAGGAGTACGCCTTCCGCTCCAAGTGCCGCTTCGACTATACGCCCGCCGACTGCCGCCGCTTCCACGAGGCGGTGGAGGCGGTCGTGGCACCCGCCGTCGAGCGCGTGATGGCGCGCCGCCGGGAGCGGCTCGGCGTCCCGACGCTCCGCCCCTGGGACGTGGGCCCCGATCCCGAGGGGCGTGAACCCCTGCGCCCATTCCGCGCCGCCGGTGACCTCATCGAGGCCAGCGGCCGCGTCTTCCAGCGGGTGGCCCCGGCCTTCGGCGACCAGTTCGCCACCATGGCGCGGGAGGGGCTGCTCGACCTCGAGGTGCGGAAGGGCAAGGCGCCCGGCGGCTACTGCGAGACGCTGCACGCGCGCGGGCGGCCGTTCATCTTCATGAACGCCGTCGGCGTGCTCGACGACGTCAACACCCTGCTGCACGAGGCCGGCCAACACCCCGGCCTCGAGATGTGCGAGCTGGCCAGCATGTCCATGGAACTGCTCGCCGCGCCCTACATGGGCCGCGAGGACGGCGGGCTCTTCACCGCCGAGGAGATGCGCCGCGCGCGCGCGGAGCACCTCGAGGACGTGCTGATCACGCTGGCGCACGTGGCGGGGGTGGATGCCTTCCAGAGCTGGATCTACACCTCGGGCCAGGGCCACGACGCCGCCGCGCGCGACCAGGCCTGGCTCCGCATCCGCAGCCGCTTCGAGCGCGGCATCGACTGGTCGGGCCTCGACCGCGAGCGGGTCAGCCGCTGGTACCGCCAGCTTCACATCTTCCTCTACCCCTTCTACTACATCGAGTACGGGATCGCGCAGGTCGGCGCGCTGCAGGTCTGGCGCAACGCGCGGAAGGACCAGGGCGAGGCGGTCCGCCGCTACCGTGAGGCGCTGGCGCTTGGCAATACCCGGTCGCTGCCGGAGCTGTACCGGGCGGCGGGAGTGGAGTTCACCTTCGAGACGGCCCGGATCGGGGAACTCGTGGCCCTCGTCGAGGAGGAGCTGGAGCGGGCCTGGGGGTAGGATGCCCCCTCGGGAGGGCCCCCGGCGGCCGGCGTCCCTCGGCCCTTGTCCCCGGGGGATTCGTGGGCAAGATTCCTCCCCCGTCGGCAGGTCCCCCTACCCGGAACAGAGAGGCTGAATGGCGAAGGAAGAAGGCATCGAGATGGAAGGTGTGGTCACCGAGGTCCTCCCGGACCGCAACTACCGGGTGCTCCTCGAGAACGGCCACTCGATCCTTGCCTACGCTGCCGGGAAGATGAGCAAGTTCAAGATCCGCGTCCTCGAGGGCGACCGCGTCACCGTGGTCCTCTCCCCGTACGACCTCACCCGCGGCCGGGTCATCTACCGCCACAAGTGAGCAGCAGCCCAGGGGCCGGCCGCCAGGCCGGCTCCCTCCGCATCGCCTGCGCGGCCCCCGGGCCGCGCTTTTCGTTTCCCCGGCGCCGCCCCCCCATACTGCCCCGCGTGGGCTCCGCACCTCCCCAAGAGAAAACCGGCCCGGGACGAGGTCCCGGGCCGGTTTCCGTCAGGAGCAGCGTGCCCCAGCTTACTTGACCTTCGTGACGTTCTCGGCCGCGGGCCCCTTGGCCCCGTCGACGATGTCGAACTCGACGCGCTCACCCTCGGTGAGGCTGCGGAACCCGTCCGCCTTGATGGCGGTGTGGTGGACGAAACAGTCCTTCGAGCCGTTTTCGGGGGTGATGAAGCCGAAACCCTTGGCGTCGTTGAACCACTTCACCGTGCCAGTGACGCGAGGCATGCTGCTGTACTCCGTGCGTAGGGGAACATCGTCGGGTCGGGGAGAGCCCCGGGCCCGACAGGGACAACACGCCGGGAACCTCCCGGCGGCTGCAACCATCTGACCGCGTGCGGTCGATCGGGGATGTCGCGAAGGTGCTGCGAGGGTGCTCCACGACCGGCGGCGCCCGCCGGGTTCAGTGCTAGGCCGCCCCAAAGATGGGCCGCCGTCCCGCCGCGTCAAGAGGGCGCGTCAGGGGCGCCACCACTTGAGCGCCGCCCGGGCCCACTCGCCGCTGCGGCGCCGCAATCCCGAGCCCACCGCCCGGTTGAGGGCCTGCAGGAACTCCGCCGCCGAGGGGAAGCGCTGCTCCACCTCGTTGTGGAGCGCCCGCTCCAGAACCACGACCAGGTCTTCCGGCACGTCCGGGCGGCGCTCCCGCAGGGCGGGGCGCTGGTTGGTGGTCTGCCGGGCCAGCACCTGGTCCACCGTCTGCCCCGTGAACGGCGGCTCGCCCAGCAGCGCGAAGTACGCGACCGCCGCGAGGCTGTAGAGATCGGACCGCTGGTCCACCCGCTCGCCGAGCAGCTGCTCCGGGCTCGCGAACATCGGCGTCCCGCTCTGGCTCGTGGCCCCGCCAAAGCGGCCCTGCCCGCGGAGCGCCAGCGCCAGGCCGAAGTCGGTGATCCGCAGGTCCCCGCTCGGCGCGATGAGCATGTTCTCGGGCTTGAGGTCGCGGTGCACCAGCCCGCCCTGGTGGGCCAGCGCCAGCGCCGAGAGCGCCTCGCGGAGCAGCTTCACCACCTCGTCGAGCGGGAGCGGGCCCTCCTTTTCCACCAGCTGCGCCAGGTTCGGCCCGCCCACCAGCTCCATGGTGTACCAGAGCAGCCCGGCGCGGCCGCCGATGTCGTAGATGTTCACCAGGTTCGGGTGTGTCAGGCGCGCGGCCAGCTGGGCCTCGCGGCGGAAGCGCTCCACCACCGCCGGGTCCGCCGTCAGGTGCGGGTGCAGCACCTTGAGGGCCACCTCACGCTCCAGGTGCAGGTCGCGCACCCGGTACACCCGGCCGTAGCCGCCGCGGCCCAGCTGGCTCAGCAGTTCGTAGTCGTCGCCGAGCGCGCGGCGCAGGCGCTTCTCCCAGTGGCGGCCGTCGTCGCTCTCGCTCGGCAGCGGGCGGGGGTTCACCACCTGCATGACGAGCGCCGGGTTCTCGAAGGTCCCCGCATCCGACGCGAAGTCCTCCAGCATCTCCGCCGCCGTGAGGTAGCGGTCGTCGGGGCTGGGCCGGAGCGCGCGCAGCAGGATCCGCTCGATGGTCTTCGGCACGTTGGGCCGCAGCTCGGCGGGGGGCCGGATCTCGGCGGGATCGAGCGGCAGCTCGGCCCCCGTCACCGCGTAGTAGAGGATCGCGGCGGCGGTGTAGATGTCGCTGGTGGGGTCGCCGGGGGCGCCGCCCCGCACCTCGGGGGCCATGAAGGAGAGCGCGCCGGGCGTCTCGCCGCCGGGAATCACCGGCAGGGTCCAGTTGCAGAAGCGCAGGTCGGTGACGGTGCCGCGGCCGCCCAGGTTCACCAGCAGCGACGTCGGCGCGATCCGCCGCACGATGATCCCATGGGCGTGCGCATGCTCGAGTCCGCTCAGCACGTCGCGCGCCAGCACGTGCACGGCGGGGAAGGGACGGGGCCCGCGCTGCGCCGCCTCCTGCAGGCTCTCGCCCTCGATCCAGTTGCCCACCCGGTAGGCGAGGTCGCCCACCAGGCCGGCGTCGTAGACGTGGCGGATGGCGGGATGGTCCAGCTGCGCCAGCGCCTCCGCCTCACGCAGGAACCAGGCGCGGGTCCGGTCGTTGGGATACAGGTTGACGCGGAGCGACACCCGGCGCGAGAGCAGCGTGTCGTGCGCCGTGAAGAGGACCCGCTCGCGCGAGGCCGCCACCATCGTCTCCAGGCGGTAGCGCTTGCCGAGGGCCGCCTCCACCCGCTCGAAGATGGTGAGCGGGGCCGGGGTGGCGTTGGAGGACGTCGTCGGCGGCGGCGTCGTCATCGGGTCACTCGTCCGTCACCACGGGGGTGCGGTTGGCCCGGCGGCGCTCCACCCGGCCGCGTTGCTGTCCGCAGCGGGTGCGGCTGCAGATGCGCCGGCTCTGGTTGTCGGTCTCGTCGAGGAAGAAGAGCCCGCACTCCGGCCCGGGGCAGCGCCGCACCGTGGCCAGCGGATTGGCCAGCGCCTGCGCCGCGGAGAGCGCGATGGCCTCGAGGTCGGCGGGGGGGCGCTCGGGATGGAAGCGGAGCCGCCACCGCCCGCCGATCCGCACCAGCTGTTCCCGCCCCTCCAGCAGGCCGAGCCGCCGGTTCACCGCCTCGATGGCCGAGGGCGCCGCGGCGCGGCCGTCGGCGAGCGCATCGGCGATGGCGGCCAGTCGCTCGCGCAGCGCGAGCGCCGCGCGGTACGCCTCGGCGTCGCCGGGCGACAAGAGCTGCACGGCCTTGGTCCAGCGGAGGTAGGCGGCGGGGTCGGGCAGCGCCTCGCCGCCGGTGGGCGGCTGGTGGGCGGTGTTCACGAACTCCAGCCAGAGCGGCTCGCCCAGGAGCAGGAATTCGGGATCGGGCATGGGGTCAGGGATTCGGGGCGGTCTCGACCGCGTCGCGGCCGCCCCGCTTGGCGCGATAGAGCGCCGCATCGGCGGCGGCGAGGATGGCGTCCGGCGTCTGGCCGTGGAGCGGTGCCTCGGCGATCCCCATGCTGAGCGAGGGCCGCCCGAACTCCGGCCGCTCCTCCGCCAGCCGGGCGACGGCCGCCTGCACCCGCTCCACGTAGGCGTGGGCCTCCTGCGCGGTGGTCATGGGCAGGATGACGAGGAACTCGTCGCCTCCCATGCGGCCCACGCTGTCGAGCGTGCGCGCTTGCGCCTTCAGGATCCGCGCCAGCTCGGCCAGCAGCCGGTCGCCGGCGGCGTGGCCCAGGGTGTCGTTGACCACCTTGAAGCGGTCCACGTCCACCTCCACCACGCTGGTGCGGATCTGGTGCCGCTGGGTGCGGGAGATTTCCGCCTTGAGCCGCTCCTCCATGGCCCGGCGGTTGAAGAGCCCCGTGAGCGGGTCGGTGGTGGCCGCGCTCTGCAGCTGCTCCACCAGCAATGCGTTCTTGAGCGCGATGGCCGCCGCGAAGGCCAGCGTGCCGGCCAGTTCCGATTCCGGCGCGCCGAATCCCTGGTCGTGCAGCCGCGGCCCCAGCACCAGGATGGCCAGCCGCTCCGCCCCCGAGTCGAGCGACACCAACACCTGGCTCCCCGGCGGCACCAGCCGCGCCACCGCGGCGTCCGCCGCGCTGCTCACGGGTGAGTCAGGCGGAAGGGCCAGGTCGAGCGCCGGCCCGGGAATCGGGTGCAGCGTCATCGCGCCGCGCAGCGATCGCACCACCTTCGGCACGTACTCCCCGTTCACCGGCCGGTACAGGCAGCCCCACCAGCAGAAGAACACCTCGGCCATGAAGTCGAGGATCAGGTTCTCCGTCTCCTCGGCGGAATGCACCGAGGAGAGGAGCCGCGCCACCTGGCGCAGCGCCCGCAGCTGGAACACCGCGTCGTCGAGCTGCCCCTGCCGCTCCCGCAGCACCGCGTGCAGCTCCAGCATGACCGACAAGCCGAGCGCGATCGGCGTGGCATGCCCCCGCAGCTCGGGCGCCACGTCGGGATCCGCCAGGATTGCGATCTCGGTCTGCCCGCTCGCCATGCGGATGACCTCCACGGCCCCGGGCAGCCAGTCCGGGGGCGGGAGCACGTGCATGAGGCTGGAGGGAGAGGTGACGCTGAACCAGATGCGCTCGTTCCCATATCGCCGCACCAGCGCCTCGCGGCAGCGCTCGAACAATTCCGCGTCCGTGCGCGCGGTGCGGCAGGCCGCAGCGAATGCGGACGGAAGCGGGGCCAGTGCCGAGAGGGAAGCGTCCATCTTGTTGCCCAATATACTGATACGGCCCGCGCCCCGCGAGCCAGCCCGCCCGCTCCAATGTCCCGGGCCGGTCCTCAAGCTCGGGCCGGTCGTGGACGATACTACGGCTCGACCCTCGGAAGGTCCGGGGCACCCTTCAGGAGCGTACATGTCCAAGCTACCCATGATCGTCGGCGGGGTCGGCACCTTTGTCGGGGCTGCCGTCCTCGGATTCGTCGCCGTCCTGGCGCGCGAAGCGAGTCAGTCCAACAAGGAAGTCCATGCGCTGCAGGCCCAGGTGGCCCACCTCGAGGGGGAGCTGGCCGTCCTCGAGGGCCACGGTCGCCCCAACGTCACCACGGACTTCAGCGCCGAGGTGAACCTGCCGGTGGTCAAGGAGTCGGCCTACCTCGATCCCCTCGCCAGCGTGCTCGGCGAGGTGATCGTCGGCAGCGACGTGTACGTGGCCCCCTTCGCGTCCATCCGCGGCGACGAGGGCCAGCCCATCAACATCGGCGACGAGACCAACGTCCAGGACGGCGTGGTGGTCCACGCCCTCGAGACCCAGAGCCACGGCAAGGCGGTCCCCAACCGGACGTACGAGGTGAACGGGAAGCCCTACGCGGTCTACATCGGCCGGCGGGTCTCCCTGGCGCACCAGTCGCAGGTGCACGGCCCGGCCCGGATCGATGACGACGTCTTCATCGGGATGCAGGCGCTGGTCTTCAAGGCGTGGATCGGGCACAACTCGGTGGTGGAACCCGGCGCCAAGGTGATCGGCGTGACCATCCCGCCCAACCACTACGTCCCCGCCGGCATGGTGGTCACCGACGCGGCCACCGCCGCCCGGCTCCCGGAGATCACCGAGGACTACGGCTTCCGGGGGCTCAACGAGGCCGTGGTCCACGTGAACACGAGCTTTGCGCACGGCTACGACGCGGCCGCGCACCCGGCGGCCGCCGCCCCGGAGGGCGGGCACGCCCCGGCCGCCGCCGCACCCGAGCACGCGCCCAGCGGGCACTAGCTCCGCCGGCTTCACGCACGAGGGCCGCTGTCCCCATCGGGACAGCGGCCCTCGGGCCATTCGGGGGGGGTGTCAGCCGTCGAGCGCGGCCTGCAGCCGGTTGCTCAGGTCCCGGAGTTCCGCCAGCATGGCCGGCCGGGGCCCCACGGGATGGCGCTCCAGCACCTCCACCAGGCTGCGGAGCCAGCGGAGCACGGTCGGGGCGCCGCCCGGGGCGTACCCGCTCAGGTACTCGGGGCCGAGCCGGCGGGCGTCGGTGAGGAGGGCGCCGCAGAGGTGGATCTCGGAGGCCGCGCTGATCTCGAGCGTCCGCGGCTCCGCCTCCGAGAGCTGCGCCAGCAGCTCCAGCTTGTAGGCGTCCCAGCTCCGCTCCTTGCCGCGGGCGTCCCAGCGGGGCTCGGTGGCCATCCGCGCCGCGTGCAGCAGGCGCTCCCCGAACTTGGGGCCGATCTTCCCCTCGAGGGCGCTGCGGCGGGAGGGCTCGCTGTCGCCGAGCAGCACGGCCAGGATGCCGGCCACGATGGTGGCCTCGTCGCAGCCGTAGCGCGCCAGGATCACGGCCACGTTGGCGGGGTGCGTCAGGTAGATCACGCCGGCCCCCGGCCCGTGGCGCGGGGTGCCGTGCTTGGCCGCGAACGCGAGCGCGTGCGCAATCCGGTCGGAGTAGCCGTGGGTCATGGGATGCCGAGTAGCTTATGCGTCTGCAGGCTCAGGCGCCACTCCGGGTGCGCCAGGCAGTAGGCCACCGCAGCCTGGGTGTTGGCCTCGCGGGCCGGGCCGTCCATTGGCTGGAGATACAGGTGACGGAACGCCAGCCCGGCGAACTGCTCCGGCCGCGCCTCCACCTGGGGATAGACCAGCTTGAGCTCGTCGCCCGACGTCAGGGTCAGGGGGGCGTCCGCCTTGGGGCTCACGCAGACCCAGTCGAGGCCGCCGGGGCCGGCTGGGTGCCGTTGGTCTCCACCGCCACCTCGAAACCCTCGGCGTGGAGCGCCGCGACGAGCGGTGCGTCGAGCTGCAGCAGCGGCTCGCCGCCGGTGCACACCACGTAGCGCCGGGCGCGCGGGGCGCTCTCCCGGGGCCAGGCGGCCGCCACCGCCGTCGCGAGGTCGGCGGCCGTGGCGAAGCGGCCGCCCCCCGGGCCGTCCGTCCCCACGAAGTCCGTGTCGCAGAAGCGGCAGGTGGCGGTGGCGCGGTCCGCCTCGCGGCCGGTCCAGAGGTTGCAGCCCGCAAAGCGGCAGAACACCGCCGGGCGTCCCGCCTGTGCGCCCTCGCCCTGCAGCGTGAAGAAGATCTCCTTGACCGCGTAGCTCATTGGCCCCGCGCCCCCGGCTGGTAGGGCGCGGGATCGGTGAGGCCGAGTTCGCGGAAGCCCTTCTGGCGGAGCAGGCAGGAGTCGCACGTGCCGCAGGCGGCGCCGTCCGGGGCGGGGTCGTAGCAGCTCCGCGTCAGGCCATAATCCACGCCCAGCGCCCGTCCCGCGGTGATGATCTCGGCTTTCGTCAGGTGGATGAGCGGCGTGTGGATGCGGAACCGCGCCTGCCCGGTGACCCCGGCCTTGGTGGCCAGGTTGGCCATCGCCTCGAAGGCCGCGATGTACTCGGGCCGGCAGTCCGGGTAGCCGGAGTAGTCCAGCGCGTTCACCCCGAGGAAGATGTCCGCGGCCCCCAGGCTCTCGGCCCACGCCAGCGCGTACGAGAGGAAGATGGTGTTGCGCGCCGGCACGTACGTGACGGGAATCTCCGCCGTCATGGCCTCGAGCGAGCGGCCTTTCGGCACCGCCAGGTCGCTCGTCAGGGCCGAGCCCCCCACGAAGCGCAGGTCGATCTCCGCCACCGCATGCCGGACCGCCCCGAGCGCCCGCGCCACCTCGGCCGCGGCCGCGAGCTCGGTGGCGTGCCGCTGCCCGTAGCGGAAGCTCAGCGCATGCGCGGCAAACCCCTGCGCCCGTGCCATCGCGAGCACGGTCGCCGAATCCAGCCCGCCCGAGAGCAGGACCACCGCCGGAACCCCTTGCGTCATCGCACGATTCTAGGCGATCACCGCCGTGAACGCCATTCGTGCTCGCCGCCGATCGTGGCAGGGTGTCCTGTCGGTGTGACGCAACGCAGAGGCGCAGAGGGCGCAGGGGGCCGCGGAGGGATCGAACCCGGAATGGCGCGGTGCCAGCGGCCGACGGGCCCCTGATGGTCCTGGGTGAGGGCCCGCCGGTTGGGCATCGTTCCCTGCCCCGTGGAACCCCCCCACGAAAGCCACGAGCCAGGCTCACCCGACCCGGGCCGACCCCCTGGTCGGTGCCGTTCCTCTGCGCCCCTCCGCGTCCTCTGCGCCTCTGCGTTGAGCTCGCCGGCCCCGCCGAGCCGACGCCGCACGGGACGCCCCGCCTCGCCTCACCGCCCGAGCACGTGCCGCAGCGCCCCCTCGAGCTCCGGGTGCCGGAATTCGTAGCCCGTCTCCTTGAGCCGCACCGGCACCACGCGCGTGCTGGCCAGCAGCAGCTCGTCGGCCAGGTCGCCGAGCAGGAGCCGGAGGGCGGCGGCCGGCACCGGGATCACCGCCGGCCGCCCCAGCACCCGCGCCAGCACCCGCGTCAGTTCGGCATTGGTCACCGGGGCCGGGGCCGTCAGGTTCACCGGCCCGCGCACCGCCGGCGACACCAGCGCGTGGCACAGCGCCCCGACCACGTCGTCGATGCCGATCCAGCTGGTCCATTGCGTCCCCGGCCCGAGCACGCCGCCGCCGCCAGCCAGGAACGGCGGCAGCATCTTGGCCAGCGCCCCGCCGGCCGGCGTCTCCACGATCCCGATCCGCGCCCGCACCACCCGGATCCCGGCGCGCTCCGCCGGCTCCACGCTCGCCTCCCATGCGTGGCCCACCTGCTCCACGAACGAGGCCTCGGGCCCCGTGCGGAGACTCGTCGCTTCCGTGAGCACCTCCTCCCCCCGGGGCCCGTAGATCCCCACCGCCGAGGCCGACACCAGCACCCTGGGCCGGACCGGCAGCTGCGCCAGCGTCTCGGCCAGCAGGGTGGTGCCCTGGGTCCGGCTCTCGAGGATCCGGCGGCGCTTCTCGGCGGTCCACCGTCCGCCGGCGATGGTCTCGCCCGCCAGGTGCACCACGGCGTCCACGCCGGCGAGCATCGCGGCATCGAGCTGGCCCTGCGCGGGGTCCCAGCGGATGTCGTCGGGGCGGGTGGGGCGACGGGTAATCCGCCGCACCGTGTGGCCGCCCGTGGTCAGCACCGAGGAGAGCACGCCGCCGAGCAGGCCGGTGGCGCCGGTGATGGCCACGGTCATCGGCGCCGCCGCCAGCCGGCGGTGCATCAGCAGGTCCGCCGCCACGGTGGCGTGGCGATAGCGGAACGTCCGCTGCAGCCGCTCCCGCACCATGCCCGCCCCGAAGAAGGACCCGGCCGCCCCGCCCGGCAGCTGGTACTCGACCCGGTCCGTGTAGCGGGTGTGCCCTCCCGCCGCCGGCTCGAACAGGTGCGTGTGCACCCAGCGGGCAAACGGCCCCTCCACCTGCTCATCGACGAACTGCCGCTCCGGGATCGCGTCGCGGTGCTGGGCCACCCACCGGTGCGACACCGGCCCGGTGGACACCTGCAGCACCACCCGCCCATCCCCGAGCGACCCGGACCGCTCCAGCACCCGCGCCGTCTCCCAGGGCGGGGTGAGCCGCTCGAAGGCCCCGGGCCGCGCGTGCCAGGCCCACGCTTCGCCTGGCGGCACGGGCAGTTCGCTGGTCAGCTCGAATCGTTCGACGGCCACGGAACCTCCTGGGACAGCGGGGGGAGACGGGTCTCGCTACTGCTACTCGCCACGCGGCCCGGGGTTCCGTGCGGCGGGGCCGGGATCGCGCCGGGGCCGGGTTGTCGCCCTCCCAACCGACGGTATCTTTTCCAGTTCACCGGCGGCCGTGCGCTGCCGGGGCTGCGGCCTGCCTGCCCGCGGCGCCCGCTCCCCGAGGGTGTGTCTCGCATGAACCGATCACTGCTCTTCCGCGCCGGCGCCATCGCCGCCGCGCTGCTGCTCGTCTTCCTCCTCCGCGGCCGGGACCTGCGTGGCCCGGCCGAGGTGGTCACCGGCCTGCCCGCCGGTGCGGCGGTCGAGACCACGACCGTTGCCCCGCCCGCGGCGGGCGAGGCCCGCATCACCCGGCCCAACCTCGGCTTCCGCTCGCCCCGGGACCTCACCGAGCACTACGCCAAGCACGCGGCGGAATTCGGCAACATCAGCAAGCGCGAGTACCTCGAGCGCGCCCAGTTCCTGCGTGACCGCCCCGCCGGCGGCGACATCCTGGAACAGGTCCGCACCGACGGCGTCATCACCCGCTTCGACCGCGCCACCGGCGATTTCCTGGCCGTGAATCCCGACGGGGTCATCCGCACGTACTTCCGCCCGAACGATGGCGAGGCCTACTTCCGGCGCCAGGCTCGCCGAGGGAGCACTCCATGACCCAGCGCATCTCCGGCCCCAACGATCCCGTCCGCGACTACCTCCGCAGGAGCGGCGCGCCCCACTCCGTGGTCACCCGCGGCCTGCGCGGCCTCGTGGAGAACTGGGAGCGCGTGGTCCAGCAGGTCCTCGAGGGCTATCCCCTCACCCTCGACGACTACCTCAACGACATGGACGGCCGCCAGCTCCTCGCCAACGCCCTCGAGCTGGCCCCGGCCGAGGTTCGCGACGCCTTCCTCCCCCGCGTTGCCGAGGCCGACCGCGTGGTGCGCCTCCACCTCACGCCCGCGGCGCGCTGCCTCTGGGGCGGCATCGTGGCGGCGGAGGAGGGCTGGGATCCCGAGGTCCAGTGGTGGTACTTCGAGAAGCCCCGGGTTCCTGGGCCCGCCCTCAAGGCAGACCTCGACGGGCTCTGAGCGCCGCGTGCCGATCGCCCTCTACCTCGTCTCCGGCGACCTCGCCCTCTCCCTCCGCCGCCCCGTCACCGTGGGCCGCCTCGAGAGCTGCGACCTGCCGCTCGAGGGCCTCGAGGTCTCCCGCCGCCACGCCCGCATCCTCCCCACGCCGGAGGGCCCCGTCCTCGTGGACCGCAGTCGCTACGGCACCCTGCTGAACGACGCCGTGGTGGCCGCCCCCGCGCTCCTCGCCGATGGCGACCGGCTCCGCGTGGGCCGCCACGACCTCCTCATCACCGCCGCCCCCTGGGACCACGGGGCCGTCCCGCTCCCCGAGTCCAGCACCGAGCGCTTCCTGCCGCGCTTCTCGGCCTGGCGCCGCCGCTATGGCGTGCCCGAGCTGGCGGGCCTGGCCGCCGCCATCCTGGCGGGTCTCGGTGTGCAGCGCCTCACGGGGAGCGTGCTCGCCACCGGCGGGGCCGCCACCCTGGCCGAGACCGCCTGCTTCTACTCCCTGCTCGCCCGCCAGGACCTCCTGGCCGAGCGCCAGGCCGAGGCGGGGACCGCCCCGCCGCTCGGGCTGGGCGCGCTGCTCCGCCAGCTCCACGTGGAATTCGGCGCAGCCGACGTGGCCGACACCCTGGTGCTCCGGCCCGCCTGCTACGCGCTCGGGCTGTGGCTGTTCGGGGGGATCGTGGGCCTGCTGGTGGGGGCGGCCGGCGCGGACCTGCTCTTCTGGGGCCCGGTGCTCGGCACCTTCCACTGGCGCCTCGCCGCCCGGCCGGGGACCACGCTGGGCCGCGAGCACCGCCGCGCCACCACCCAGACCACCCGCCCGCCGCTGCCCGAGGGCTGACGCGCCCTCAGCGGGGCGCGACTGCCTGCCGCACCAGGATCAGGTCGGTGATGTTGTTCATGGTGAGCAGCCCGGTCAGCTGGCCCGCCGCGTCCACCACCGGCAGGGCGGGGAGGCCGCTCTCGCGCAGCTGGGTGAGCGCCGCTTCGAACGGCAGGCCGAGCGGCAGCCGCGCCACCGGTCGCGCCATCGCTTCCGCCACGGGGGAGTCGGGGCCACGCGCGGTGAGGCCGCGGATCAGGTGATCCCGCGTCAGCAGCCCCTCCACGCTCCCCAGGTTGTCCACCACCGGGAACTCGCCCTGCTCGCCCTCGAGCAGCAGGTCCACGGCCTCCCGCAGCGTGGCGTACACCGGCAGCGTGCGGAACCGCGTGATCATCATCTGGTCCACCAGGATGCCCGCGCCCGCCACCCGGGTGGTCGTCGAGGCCAGCTCCTGCCCCGCCGCGAGGAACACGAACAGCGCCACCACCATGAGCCACGTCTGCCCCGTGGCCAGGCCATAGAGCCCGCCGCCGATCGCCAGCGCCTGGCCCGTCTTGGCCGCCAGGCGTGTGGCCTTGAGGTGCGGCATCCGCATGGCGAGGAGCGCGCGGAACACCCGCCCGCCGTCGAGCGGGAAGGCCGGGATCAGGTTGAAGAAGAGCAGCACCACGTTGGCCTGCAGCAGGTCCAGCGCCAGGCTCCCCTGCAGCTCGTCCGCGTTGGTCAGCGTGATGAGTTCGCCGCGCCCCGCCAGCCACGCCGCGAGACCCGCCGCGATGGCCGCCGTCACCAGCGGCCCCGCCAGCGCGATGAGCAACTCCTGCCGCGGCACCTCCGGCACCCGCTCCAGCCGCGCCACCCCGCCGATCGGCAGGATCACCACGTCGGGCGTCCGGATGCCGAAGTGCCGGGCCATCAGGATGTGCCCGAACTCGTGCAGCACGATGCAGAAGAACAGCGCCAGGAACAGCCCCGTCAGCTGCAGCGCGGCGTCCACCCCGCCCGCCTGCTGCCACGACAGGAACAGGAAGCCGAGCAGGAGCACGAACGTGAAGTGCACTTTCACGTCCGTCCCCAGGATGCGCGCCAGCCGGAACGACCACGTCATGGGTGTATAGTAACGAGAAACCCGGTCGCGGTCGCGCCCGGGCTTCACGGCTGGATTCATGACCCAGGCCAGCCGCCTGGGGCCCGCGTGGGGCTATGTCTGAAGTTATTTCCACTATCGGCGGGGTCCCGCCGGACTTGAGCGGGCCGCCCCGGCGCCGGGCGCCGCGCGCCATCTTCCGTCCCCCCCGGTGACCCCCTACTTTCCGCCCCTCACCGGTACCCGGAGGCCCCCGATCGCCAACGTCACCTGGTCCGCCAAGGACGCGGAGAAGCTCTACAACACCCAGGGCTGGGGCCTTGGTTTCTTCCGCGTCAACGCGGAGGGCCGCGTCACCGTCCATCCCGACGGCAATCCCAAGCGCGGCCTCGATCTCTACCAGCTGGCCACCGACCTGCAGGCGCAGGGCGTGGGGCTGCCGCTGCTGCTCCGCTTCTCCGATATCCTGCGCGTCCGCATCCAGACGCTCGCCACCCAGTTCCAGAACGCCATCACCGAGTTCGGGTACACCGGCAGCTACACCACCGTGTATCCCATCAAGGTGAACCAGCAGCGCCACGTGGTGCAGGAAATCGTGGAGTTCGGCTCCGCCCACGGCGTGGGCCTCGAGTGCGGCTCCAAGCCGGAGCTGCAGGCGGTGCTCGGCATCTCCGACAACGTCCAGACCGTCATCGTCTGCAACGGTTACAAGGACGAGGAGTACCTCCGCCTGGCCCTCACCGGCCAGAAGCTCGGGCACACCGTCTTCGTGGTCGTCGAGCAGCTCACCGAGCTCGACACCTACCTCAAGGTGGCCGACGAGCTGGGCCTCCAGCCCACCATGGGCGTCCGCATCAAGCTGGCCACCGAAGGCTCCGGCCGCTGGGCGAAGAGCGGCGGCGAGAAGTCCAAGTTCGGCCTCTCCGCCATGGAGCTCATGAAGCTGCTCGACCGGCTGGAGGCGCTGGGGCGCAAGGACATCCTCCGCCTGGTGCACTTCCACCTCGGCAGCCAGATCACCGACATCCAGTACATCCGCGCCGGCCTCGAGGAGATCGGGCGCTACTACGTGGAGCTCCGCAACATGGGCTTCGGCCTGAGCCACGTGGACGTCGGTGGGGGCCTCGGCGTGGATTACGACGGCTCCCGCAGCACCCGGCCCGCCAGCATGAACTACTCCATGCGGGAGTACGCCAGCGACATCGTCCACACCCTGGGCACCCTCTGCAAGACCGAGAACGTGCCCATGCCGCACCTCATCTCCGAGAGCGGCCGGGCCATCACGGCGCACCACTCGCTCCTGCTCATCAACGTCACCGACGTCGAGTCCCAGGACGAGCCCCCGATGCCCGACCTGGGGCCGGACGCCCACACCGTGCTGGTGGACCTGAAGGAAAACTGCGAGGGCCTCTCGCCCGAGCGGCTGGAGGAGGTCCACCACGACGCCAGCTTCGGCAAGGCGCGCGCCCACGAGTTGTTCGCCAGCGGCGTCATGTCGCTCCGCGAGCGGGCGCAGGCGGAAGTCATCTACCTCCGCACCATGAACCAGCTGGCCCGGCTGGTGGAGCCGCAGAAGGCGGAGTATCCCGAGATCTGGTCCGACATCGAGGCCACCCTCGTGGACCGCTACTTCTGCAACTTCTCCGTCTTCCAGTCGCTGCCCGACAACTGGGCCATCGACCAGCTCTTCCCCATCATGCCGGTCCACCGCCTGCTGGAGCAGCCCAGCCGGCGCGGGACGCTGCAGGACATCACCTGCGACTCCGACGGCGTGATCGACCGCTTCGTCGGCGGGCGCAAGGGCAAGCCGTCGCTCGAGCTGCACGCGCTCAAGGACGACGAGCCCTACATCCTGGGCATCTTCCTCACCGGCGCCTACCAGGAGATCCTGGGCGACCTGCACAACCTCTTCGGCGACACCAACGCCGTCCACGTCCGCCTCACCGACGACGGCTACATGATCACCGACATGGTGCACGGCGACACCGTCACCGAGGTGCTCAACTACGTGCAGTTCCACGCCTCCGACCTGCTCACCACCTTCCGGCGCAAGGTCACCAACGCCCGGGACCTGCCGCGCCACGAGGCCAACCAGTTCATCGCCGATTACGTGGCCGGGCTCGAGGGCTACACCTACCTCGAGGGCGAGGAACTCCCGGGCAACGGCGCCGCCGGCTGAGCTCCGTGTCCGCGTAACGAACGAGGGACCGTCCCGGTGGGACGGTCCCTCGTCTGCGTCAGGGCCGGTCCGCCGTCAGCGCGTGGCGTACTCCGGCGCGGCTGCCGTGCCCGGCTGGTCCAGCTTCGCGGCGATCGCCGCGTCCACCGAGACCGCCCCGGCGCCCCGGATGGTGAGCAGGAGCGCGATGGCGCCGACCACCAGGTGATACTCGAAGCCCTCGCCCGCCTGCTGGCCGCTCCAGTTCATGAAGAAGCCGTTGCCGGCGTGCACCAGGTACGCGGCCGTCGCCATCACGCTCAGGATGCCGAACGCCGCCACCCGCGTCAGGAGGCCGAGCGCCACGCCGAGCGAGCCCGCGAACTCCGCCACGATGGCGAGGAAGGCGAACGCCGCCGGGATGCCGAGCTGGCCCGTGAAGAACCCCATTGTCCCCTCGTACCCGTACCCGCCGAACCAACCGAGCACCTTCTGGGCGCCGTGCGGGAAGATGACCGCCGCCAGGACCAGGCGGAGGTAGAGCAGGGACTTGTCGTTGCTGGTGCGGAAGAGTGCGGTCATGGTCGTGGTCTCCCGGGCTCAGGCGTTGCCCGCGTTGTAGTAGAAGCGCTCGTGCGTCACCTGGCCGTCCCGCCACCGGCGGACGGCCACCTGCTCCATCTTCACGCGGATCCCGCCCTTGAACGTCACGTCCAGCACCCACTCCGAGTAGCTGGTGTTCCCCGCGGTGGCCGAGCCCAGGCACTGCGCGCCGTGGAACTGCTCGATGCTGGCCAGGAACTTGAGCTCCCGCTCGCGGTTGGCGGCCTTGCCGACGACGGGCGTCGCCGCGTTCTCCTGCATCACCACGTCCTCGGCGTAGTACCGGTCGAACGCCTCGAGGATCTCCCCGGCGAGGACGGCGGTGTTCAACTCCTGCTCCAGCGTGGCCACGGGCGTGGCCCGGGTGACGGTGCTCATGGGGGGCTCCGGTGAATGTCCAAGGTTTGCGTGTGCCATCAATAGTTCACTAATCAAGTAAATGCCGACGAAGTTCCCGGCCGTGCGGCGCCCCCGCGCTCAGCGATCCCCGCCGAGCAGGGCCCGCAGTTCCTCGAGGGCCCGGATGAGGCGGCGGAGGTCGGGTTCGCTCATGGCTCCGGTGATCCGCTCATCGGCGGCGTCCATCACCGGGTCCAGCTTGCCGAGCAGCGTGAGTCCCGGACGCGTGATGCGGCAGGTGACCTGCCGGCGGTCGTCGGGGCAGCGCTCCCGGCTCACCAGCCCCTTGGCCTCGAGCCGGTCCACCAGCCGCGTGATCCCCGGCGTCTGCTCGATCATCCGCGCGGCGATCTCGAGCGTCGGCAGCCCCTCGGGGCCGGCGCCGCGCAGGATCCGGAGCACGTTGTACTGCTGGGTGGTGATCCCCGACGGTTCGAGGATGGTGCTGAAGTACCGCCGCACCTCATCGGCCGTCCGCAGGAGGCCGATGGAGGCCTCCTGGCCCGCGGAGCGGAACGGGCGGGTCTGCTTGATCTCCTGCTGCAGGCGGCTCGGCATGGGGGCAGTATATCGCAGATTACTTGACGCGTCAAGTATCGGCCTCCCCGGCCGAGCCTCAGGGGCGGGCCGGGGTGGCCCGGAGCACCGAGGCCAGCCAGCCCGTGAGGCGGTCCAGCACGGCGGCGGGGATCCGGGTGTCAGTCAGGGAAGGATACTCCGCGGGCGAGCCGTCGGAAGAGGAGGGGAGGAAGAGGTGGTTGAGGCGGGGATAGACCTCCACGGCCACGCGACGGTTGCCGGCGGCCCGGAGCGTGGCCGCCAGGGTGTCGGCCTGGCCGGCGCTCACCTGCCGGTCGAGGGCGCCCTGCAGGATGAGCACCGGCTGCCGCACCCGGCGGATGGTGGGCAGCGGCTCGTAGGTCCGGAACCACTGGAGCCAGGGGATGTTCGGCGCCGAGGCGCGAACGGAGCGCGCCGCCTCCGCCAGCTGGGAATCGCGCGCCTCGGGGGAAAGGCCGGCGGCGGTGCGGATGGGCCACTGCACCTGGTCCACCAGGACCTCCACCCCGTTCTTGGCCGGACCCGCCATGATCACCACCGCCGCGATGCGCGGATCCTCGGCGGCCACCATGGGGCCGATCATCCCTCCCTCGCTGTGCCCGATCAGCGCGATGCGTGCAGGGTCGATCCCCGCCTGGGCGCGGAGCCAGCGCACCTGCGCCCGGGCATCACCCGCGAGGTCGGCGGTGGTGGCCGAGTCGGCGCGGCCGCCGCTCTGGCCGGCCCCCCGGTCGTCGCAGCGCAGCACTGCGACGCCCGCGCGCCCCAGTCCCGCCGCCACTTCCCCGAAGGGCCGGTAGCCCTGGAGGAGGGGCCAGAGGTCCTCGTCGCGCGTCTGGCTGCCGGAGCCCGTGATGGTCACGGCGGCGGGCAGGCGGCCCCGGACGCCCTTGGGGCGCGTCAGGGTGCAGGCGAGCGAGAAGCTGTCCGGCGCCGCCCCGACGGGGACCCGCACCTCCTCGGCCGTCCACGGCGCATCGGCCGGGGCGGCGTAGTCGGGCACGGGCCGGCGCAGGCCTCGCAGGGGCGGCAGGCTGTCGCCCGCCGCGGCCAGGACCGCGCGGGCGTGCTGCTGCGGCACCGCCACTTCGCGCAGGCGTCCGTCAGCCAGCCGCCCGATGATCTGGAGTCCCGCAAAGGCCACCCGCACCGAGTCGCCGCCGTGGGTGAGGGTGGCGGGGAGCACCGTGTCCGCGCCTGCCACGAGGAGCGGGAGCGTGGTGTCGCGCCCGGCGGCTCCCCGGATGAGCTCCGCGAAGAGCCCGATGGACTGCGGCGCCACCACCGCGGCCGGGCCCGCCGCGACGGCGCGCTCGCGCCGCTGGCCGCCGCCCTCCTGTGTCAGGCGCAGCGAGTCGCCCGCGCGCTCCAGGGCGTAGGTGCCGCGCACGCTGTCGCCCGCGGCGGTGCGGACGGTCATCTGGAAGCCGGTGAGCGCGGCGGCCCGCCAGGTGGTCCGGGCCAGCAGCTGCAGGTTGGCCACCGGCACCGTGATGGCCTGGACCAGGGTGTCGCCCGAGCGGCGGAAGCTCTCGCGGCCCAGTTCGGCGCTGCCCTGGTAGATCCGCCAGGTGCCGGCCTCGGGCAGCACCTGGGCGGAGGCGCGGCCGGCGGCCAGCGCGAGGAGCACGGCCACGGGGAAGCGGATGCGGGCTGTCATAGGCGGACCGTCAGTGGTCGGGCAGGGCGTAGGACTCGAGGAACCCACAGCGCTCGCAGCGCAGCGTCTTCACGGGGAGCCGGGTGCGGCCCTTGAGCGTCGTTGTGGTGCTTGAGGTCGAGCAGGAAACCATCCTGGAAGCGGCCGCCGCAGCGGGGACAGCTTGGGGTGGGCATGGAGACATCACTCCGCAGGTGGAGCCCGGTCCGGGGCCGGCACCTTGAGGCGGCCGGCCTCGGCCAGGGCCTTGCGCAGCAGGTACTCGACCTGGCCGTTCAACGAGCGGAGGTCGTCCGCCGCCCAGCGCTGCAGCTGATCGTGCAGCGCCGGGTCGATGCGGAGGAGGAAGGCGCGGCGCTCGGCCACGGGGGGCTCAGTAGAGGGACCCGGCGTTGACGACCGGCGTGGTGGACTGCTCGGAGCAGAGCACCACGAGCAGGTTGCTCACCATGCTGGCCTTCCGCTCCTCGTCGAGGTGCACGATCTCCTTGGCGGAGAGCTGCTCGAGCGCGGCCTGCACCATGCCCACGGCGCCGTCCACGATCTTCTGCCGCGCCGCGATCACCGCGGTGGCCTGCTGCCGGCGCAGCATCACGCCCGCAATCTCCGGGACGTAGGCCAGGTGGCTGATGCGCGCCTCGAGCACCTTCACCCCCGCCTTGGCCAGCCGGTCCTGGATCTCACCGCGCAGCTTCTCCGCCACCTCGTGCGTGTGGGTGGAGAGGCTCATCTGGCCCTCCTGGTGGGCATCGTAGGGGAACTGGTTGGCCACCCCCCGCAGCGCCGACTCGCTCTGCACCTTCACGTAGTCGGTGTAGCTGTCCACCTCGAACAGCGCCTCCGCGCTGTCCACCACCTGCCAGACCACCACGGCCGCGATCTCGATCGGGTTGGAGCTGTGGTCGTTCACCTTGAGCTTGGGCGTCTCGAAGTTCCGCACCCGCAGCGAGATCCCCTTCTTGGTGTAGAACGGGTTCATCCACCACAGCCCGGGCGCCCGCACCGTGCCCGTGTACTCGCCGAAGAACTGCAGCGCCTTGGCCTCGTTCGGCTGCACCGTGAACAGCCCGCCCCAGCAGACCATGATCACCACGAACGCCGTGGCGATGACCGCGATCCGCCCGCCGTCCTGGGCCTGCGCCGCCCCGACGAAGCCGTACACACACAGCGCCGTGAGCACCAGCAGCACGAACACCATCAACAGCCCCGACGTGGCCTTCCGCTCGACTTCCCGGATCACGGTTGTATCCTCAGGTGAAATAGGTAGCAATATGATATCACATTGCTAGCGCTGACGCAATACCGAACATAACCAGCATTGCGTCAACGACTTGCGAGTTAGGGCCGGAGCCAGACGTCCCGATTCCTGGCCACGAAGTCATCATCGAGGAGGTCGGGGTAGGCACTGGTGACCCGGTCGATCTCGGCGGCCTGACCGGGACTGAGGTCCTCGTGGAGGTCGAGGCACCATCGGCCGGCCAGGAGTCCCTGGCGCCGGAGGACCTCGTGGATGCCCGGGATGCAGCCGGCGAAGTCGTGGGCGGGATCGAAGAGGGCGGCGTTGGCGTCGGTGAGCGCGGCGGCCAGCCGGAGCAGGTCCGCGGGCACCGGTGCCCCCGGCGGGAGCGCCCGGATGCGCTGGAGCAGCGCCACGGCACGTTCGGTCCACACGGCCCACTGGCCGAGGAGACCGCCGACGATCCGGCGCTCACCGCGGGCGGTGGGGAAAGGCGTGAGGAGGTCGGTGACGATGCTGTCATCGTTGCCGGTGTAGAGGGCGATGTCGTCCCGGCGGGCGTCGGCCACGGCGCGGATCACGTCGAGGGTCTGGTAGCGGTTGAACGGGGCGATCTTGATGGCCACCACCCGCTCAATCTCCGCGAACGCGCGCCAGAAGCCGTACCCGAGCACGCGCCCCCCGACGGCAGGCTGGAGGTAGAAGCCCACCACGGGAAGGATGGCGGCCACCTCGCGGCAGTGCGCCAGCACCTCGAGGTCCGGCGCGTCGCGCCAGGCACCGAGGGAGAGCAGCACCGCGTCATAGCCGAGCCGGGCGGCCAGCGCCGCCTCCGCGGTGGCCTGCGGGGTGCGGCCCACAGCGCCGGCGATGAGCGCCACCCGGCGTCCGCCGGCGTCGGCCCGCACCGTGTCGCGGGCCAGCGCCAGCACCGGCTCGAGCAGGCCATGCTGCCGGTCGCGGATGGCGAACTGCGTGGTATGCACCCCGACGGCGAGGCCGCCGGCGCCGGCCGCCAGGTAGTAGCGCGTGAGGGCCCGCTGGCGGGTCTCGTCGAGGGTGCGCTCGGCGGTGAGGGCCAGCGGGTGCGCGGGGATCACCTGGCCCGCGAGCAGGTGGGCGCGAAGCGCGGTGAGCGCGGCGTCAGAAGCGGCCATCACGGGCCTCGAAGCGGGTGGGCTTGGCCAGGAGGCGGCCGCCCTGCTCGATCCAGCCGGCCACCCACTCGAGCAGCGTGGCGAGGGGCACCGTGGGCGGGCCGAGGCGGGCGAGCAGCGCGCTCGCGTCACTGAGGAGGGCATCCGGCGCCTCGGTGCCCTCGAGGCGCACCGCCTTCCCGAACCGCCGGGCGAACGCCTCGGCCACGGCCCGCACCGACAGCTTCTCCGGTCCCGTCAGGTTCACGACGGTGGCCGGGCTCGTCGCCAGCGCCAGGCATTGGAGGGCCATGGCGTTCGCGTCGCCCTGCCAGAGGACGTTGGCGTAGCCCATGGCGAGCGGCACCGGCTCGCCGGCGTGGACCCGGCGGGCGATGTCCACCAGCACCCCGTAGCGGAGGTCCACCGCGTAGTTGAGGCGGACGATGGCCACCGGCGTGCCGCGGGTGAGGCTCGCGTGCTCGTACAGCCGCTCGCGCGCCAGGCAGCTCATGGCGTACTCGCCGACGGGGCCCACGGGGTCGGCCTCGGTGGGGCCGGCGCTGGCGGCCGGCCAGAGCGGGTAGACGTTGCCGGTGGAGAAGACCACGGTGCGCGCGGCGGGGTAGCGCCGGGCGGCGAGCATGGGCAGCAGCGCGTTCATGGCCCAGGTGGTGGCGGGACTCCCGCTGGTGCCGAACTTCTGGCCCGCCATGAACACGAGGTTGGGCGCCTCCGGCAGGGCGTCGAGGGCGCCCTCGGCCAGGAGGTCGGCGGCGACGGTGGCGACGCCGCTGGCGTCGAGCGCCGCCCGGACGGCCTGGTCCCCGAATCGGGAGACGGCCAGGACGCGGTCGGCCCGGCCGAGTTCCTGGAAGGCGCGCCGCGCCATGCGGGCCAGCGAGGGGCCCATCTTCCCGCCGGCGCCGAGAACCAGGAGGTCGCCCGGGAGCTGCGCGAGGGTCTCGAGCAGCCCGACGGTGGGCTGGGAGAGGCGATCCTCGAGCTCGGTGTCGGTGCGGGGGGCGGGGGGGGCAGTGGGCACGCAGGTCTCAGGCTGGGGGCTGTTCAATAGTCGTGGCACCGCGCCCGGGGCGCCATGTGCGAGGGGCCGTCCCCCCGGCGGGAGGACGGCCCCTCGGCGCAGCGACCGGAAGCCGGGCGCTCAGCCGCGCATGGCCATCGGCACGAACTGGCGCTCGTCGTGGCCGATGTAGATCTGGCGCGGGCGGGAGATCTTGGTCTCCTTGTCGCGCAGCATCTCCTCCCACTGCGCGATCCACCCCGGCAGCCGGCCCAGGGCAAAGAGTACGGTGAAGTAGTCCGTGGGATAGCCCATGGCCTGGTAGATGAGGCCGGAGTAGAAGTCCACGTTGGGATAGAGCTTCCGCTTGATGAAGTACTCGTCCTCGAGCGCGATCCGCTCCAGCTCGAGCGCGATCTCGAGCTTGGGGTTGAGCCCCGTCTGCTCGAAGACGTCGTAGGCCACCTTCTTGATGAGCTTGGCGCGCGGGTCGTAGCTCTTGTACACCCGGTGGCCGAAGCCCATCAGCCGCCCCTTGCCGGCCTTCACCTCCTCGATGAACGCCGGGATGTTCTTCTGCTCGCCGATCTCGTCGAGCATCACCAGCACGGCCTCGTTGGCCCCGCCGTGCAGCGGGCCGTAGAGCGCCGCGATCCCGGCCGAGACCGCCGAGAACGGGTCCACGTGGGAGGAACCGACGCTCCGCACCGCGCTGGTGGAGCAGTTCTGCTCGTGGTCGGCGTGGAGGATGAGCAGGATCTCGAGCGCGCGCTGCAGCACCAGGTTGGGCTCGTGCTTGCCGCCGATCTCGAACGTCATGTTGACGAAGTTGCCGATGTAGCTCAGGTCGTTCCGCGGGAACACGTACGGCAGCCCGCGCGAGTGCCGGAAGGCAAACGCGGCGATGGTCGGCAGCTTGGAGATGAGGCGCACCCGCTGCAGGTAGCGGGTGTGCGGATCCTCGATGTCCTTGGCATCGGGATAGAACGTCGAGAGCGCCCCCACCGCGCCGAGCAGCGTCCCCATGGGGTGGGCGTCGTAGCGGAAGCCCTCCATGAACTTGGTGACGTTGGTGTGCACGTAGGTGTGGTGGCGGATCTCGTGCTCCCACTTCTCGAGCTGCACCTTGGTGGGCAGCTCGCCCTCGAGCAGCAGGTACGCCACCTCGAGGAAGCTCGCCTTCTCGGCCAGCTGCTCGATGGGGTAGCCGCGGTAGCGCAGGATGCCCTTGTCGCCGTCGATGAAGGTCACGGCGCTCCGGCAGCTGGCGGTGTTGAGGAAGGCCGGGTCGTACGCCATGAGGCCGAAGTCCTCGTCGCCGGTCTTGATCTGGCGCAGGTCGGCGCTCTTGATGCAGCCTTCGCTGATCGGCAATTCGTACTGCTTGCCGGTGCGGTTGTCGACGATGGTGAGGGAGTCCTTGGCCACGCGGTGCTCCGGGCGGGAGGAGACGGGGTCCGGCAGGGTCCTGACTAGGGATCGAGAAGATACAGTGCGTCGCGCCGGTCGGGTATGGGGCGGCCGGGGGTGGCCGGGCCGTTTTCCAATCCCCTGATCGAACGCGCCGATTGCCCGGGGCGCTACATTCTGGCCGTGCCCACCCCCTCCCTCGCCAGCCGCGCCAAGGGCGCCCTCCTGGGCCATGCGGCCGGCAACGTGCTCGGTGTGCCCACCGAGTTTCTCGGCTCGCCCGAGGCCATCCTCCGCGAGTTTCCCGGGGGCGTCACCGAGGTGCGCCGGGCCGACACCCCCGAGTCGCCCCATGACGACGACGTGGCGCTGACGCTCCTCCTGGCGGAGGAGCTGCTCGAGGCCGAGCCGGACGTGCGGCGCCTCGCGCTGCGCTGGTGCGACTGGGCCGAGCGGGACGGGCGGGGCATCGGCCTGTGGACCCGGACGGCGCTGGCGCACATCCGCACCCACGACTCGCCCCCCGCCTCGACCGGCGGGCAGGCGGGGAACGGGACCATCTCGCGCTGCCTCCCGGTGGCGCTGCGCCACTTCCGGAACCCGGAAGCCATGGTCATGAGCAGCTTCCACACCGCCATGCTGACCCATCCGGACGAGCGCTGCGGCTGGGGCGCCGTGGCCATCAACGTGGCGGCCATGAGCTTCCTCGAGGGCCGGCGCGACTTCATCGGCGACGTGCTGGCGGTGCTGCGCAACAATGGCGCCCCGTCCGAGCTGGTGGAGGCGGTGGCCCGGGTGCCCCTCGAGGCGCGCGCGGAGCTGCCGGTGACCGGCCCTGCGGCCGGGTATGTGGTGCACGGGGTGGAGATTGCGCTGTGGTTCGCGTACCATGAACCCAACCTGGAGCGCGGCCTCATCTGGCTGGCCGGCGCCGGCGGCGACACCGATACCAATGCCGCCGTCGCCGGCGGCCTCCTCGGCGCCCGGGACGGGCTCGAGGCAGTGCCGGCCCGGTGGCGCAGCGCCGTCCGCGACGCCGCCCGTCTCGAGGAGCTGGCGCTCCGGCTCGTGGGCCTCAAGGCGACCTGATCTTCCCTCCCCAAGGAGTCGTACCATGCGTGCTGTCCGACTCGCGCTCCTCCTCGCGGGCGTCGCGGCGCTGCCGCTCGCCGCCCAGTATCCGGTGGACACCAGCGGCAGCGGCCGGCTGATCGCCGAGGCGCTGGAGCGCTCGGAGCTGATGCCCAACCTGCAGTACCTGAGCGACGTGATCGGGCCGCGGCTTTCCGGCTCGCCGGCCATGCGGCGGGCCAACGACTGGTTCGCCGAACGGTTCCGGAGCTACGGCGCCACGGCCAGCCTGGAGGCGTACCGGTTCGGCGTCACCTGGGAGCGCGGGGCGGCGAGCGCCCGGCTGGTGGCCCCGTTCAGCCGCTGGGTGAACGTCTGGAGCTGGGCCTGGACCGAGGGCACGGGCGGCAAGACGCTCACCGGCCCCATCGTGCGCCTGACGATCACCGATGCCGCCAGCCTCGAGGCCCAGCGCGACCGCATCAAGGGCGCGTGGCTCATCCTGAGCGACCCCGCCCAGGTCTGGAACCCCGACGGCCCGCCGATGACCGCCGCTGACTCCGCCGCGCAGCGCACGGAGCAGGAGCGCCGCACCGCCGAGATGCGCCGTGCCAACGCCGACACCTCGGCGGCGGCGCGCGCCGCGCGGCAGCAGTTCGGCATTGACCGGCCCTACCTGCTCAAGCGGGCGGGGGCCCTCGGCCTGATCACCGACGGCGCCAAGGAGCATGCGCTCGTCACCATGAGCGGCTCGCCGAACCGGGTCTCGCCGCTGCCCAACCTGGTGGTGAGCCACGAGGACTTCCTCATGTTCACCCGCCAGATCGCGGCGGGGCAGGTGCCGCGCCTCGAGGCGCGGGTGGAGAACAAGGTCGGCAAGACGCCGGTCGAGCAGTGGAACACGGTGGGTGAGATCCGGGGCAGCGAGTGGCCCGGGCAGGTGGTGATCCTCGGCGCCCACCTCGACAGCTGGGACCTGTCGCAGGGGCTCACCGACAACGGCGGGTCGTCCACGGTGGTGCTGGAGGCCGCGCGCGTCATGATGGCCACGGGCCTCCGCCCCAGGCGCACCATCCGCTTCGTGCTGTTCAGCGGGGAGGAGCAGGGCCTGCTCGGCTCGCGCGCCTACGCCGCCGCCCACGCCGCCACGGCCGACAGCGTGCAGGCGGTCCTGGTGCTGGACAACGGCACGGGCATGATCACCGGCCAGGCGCTGCAGGGCCGGAACGAGCTGGAGCAGCTCTGGAAGGATCTCCTGGCCCCGGTGGCGCACCTCGGCGCCGGCTCGGTGCGGCAGGGCATGAAGGGCGGTACCGACCACCTGGCGTTCACGCCCTACGGCATCCCGGGCTTCAACTTCGACCAGGAGCGCCGGGGCTACAACCACACCCACCACTCGCAGACCGACAGCTTCGACAAGGCGGTCCCGGGCGACCTGCGTCAGGCGGCGGCGGTCATGGCCGTGACGGCGTACGAGCTGGCCAATCTCCCCGTCCTGCTCCCGCGCGGCACCCGCGTCGAGGTGACGCCGCCGAGCGTGGCGAAGCCGAGCCCCGGCCTGGCGCGCTGAGTCCCGCCGGCTCCACGGGGGCGGACGCACGACGGCCCCGGGCGGCGGTGCCGCCCGGGGCCGTGGCGCGTCCGGGGGTGGTCAGGCCTTCGGGAGCCTGACCGTGCACGTGGTGAGGAAGCCGCCGCGCACGTTGTAGACGGTCGTCACCTCGAGCCACTGCGGCTCGAGCACCTTGGCGAGGTCCTCGGCGATCTTGGCCGTCGCGTGTTCCTGGAAGATCCCGACGTTGCGGTAGCTCGTGACGTAGTACTTGAGGCTCTTGAGCTCGATGCACCGGGCTCGCGGCATGTAGCGGATGACGAGCTTGGCGAAGTCGGGGAGCCCGCTGTAGGGGCACACCGCGCTGAACTCGTCGGTCTCGGTCACGATCTCCTGGTCGGGCCCGGTGTACCCGAAGGTCTCGAGCACCGCCACGTCCACCTGCTCGGGGCCCACGAAGGGCAGGGTCCGGCCTTCCGCAATCGCCATCGGTCACTCCCTGAGGGTCGGCCGCCGGGCGCCCACCGCCGGCGTGCCGTGCCCCAAGATAGCAGCGCGGCGGGCGGGGAGACGACCCCACCCGCCGCGGCGGTACCGGCTCCCGGGGCCCGCGCTACTCGGCCTCGAGGCGCACCACGCCCTCCTCCAGCCAGCGGAAGTGGTCGTCGAGGACGTGGCGGGCCGTGGCGTACGTGGCCACGTCGGTGTTGCGCCACACGGCGCGGAACTTCTCCTCCACCCGCAGCCGGGCCTGCTGGCTGAACACGTCGGCGAGCTCGCGGGGGCCGGTCTGGTTGGGGTTCTTCTTCACCATGGCCTGGGCCCGGGCGCACGCCGCCGAGATGGCCAGCAGCTCGGCGCCGATCTCCACCAGCCGGCCCAGGACGGCCTGCCGCTTCTCGAGCTTGGGCCCGAAGCGCACCATGCAGTGGAAGAGCGTGCGCGCCAGCTTGCGGCTCGACCGCTCCACGAACCGCATGTGCCCGGCCAGCCGCCCGAACTCCCCATACCCGAACCAGCCCTTGAACGGCAGCCAGAGCTTGGGATACCAGAGCCCGTAGAACCCGGCCGACTTGAGCAGCGCCTGCATCTTCTCGCCGCCGGAGGACTTGGGGTCGATCAGCTTGCCCGCCACCTGCAGGTGCGTGTCCACCGCCTCGCGGGCGATGAACAGCCGCATGATCTCGCTCGAGCCCTCGAAGATCAGGTTGATGCGGCAGTCGCGGAGCATCCGCTCCACCGGGTCGGGCCGCTCGCCCCGCGAGCGCAGGCTGTCGGTCGTCTCGTAGCCGCGGCCGCCCTTGACCTGCAGCGTGTCGTCCACGATGCGCCAGCTGAGCTCGGTGTTGTACATCTTGGCGATGGCCGCCTCGAGCCGGATGTCGTGGCCGCCCTTGTCGGCCATGAGGCTGGCGAGGTCGCTGATGGCCTCCATGGCGAAGGTCTCGGCCGCCATCCGGCCGATCTTCTGCGCCACCGCGTCGTGCTTGCCCACCGGCTGGCCCCACTGCACCCGCTCGTTGCCCCAGCGCCGCACGATCTCCAGGCAGCGCTTGGCGCCGGCCACGCACGACGCGGGCAGCGTCAGGCGGCCGGTGTTGAGCGTGACCAGCGCGAGCTTGAGGCCCTTCCCCTCGCCCCAGATCACGTTCTCCTTCGGCACCTTCACGTTGGTGAAGCGGATGACGCCGTTCTCGATGGCCTTGAGGCCCATGAAGTGGAGCCGGTGCGTCACCGCCACGCCCGGCCAGTCCATCTCCACGATGAACGCCGTGATCTTCTTGTTGGCTGTCCGCGCCATCACCACGAGCAGCTCCGCCACGGTGCCGTTGGTGCACCAGAGCTTCTCGCCGTTCAGGATGTAGTGGGTGCCGTCCTCGGAGAGCTCGGCGTGGGTGGCGAGGCCGGCGGGATCGGAGCCCACGTTGGGCTCGGTCAGCGCGAAGGCGCTGATGGCCCCCTTGGCCAGGCGCGGCAGGTACTTCTTCTTCTGCTCAGGCGTACCGAACAGCTTGAGCGGCGTGGGCACGCCGATGGACTGGGCGGCGGAGAGGAGGGCGGTGAGGCTCCCGTCCACGCTCGTCACCAGGCCGATGGCCTTGGTGTACATCAGCTGGGACAGGCCCTGCCCGCCGTACTCGGCCGGGATCTTGATGCCGAACGCCCCCATGTCGCGCAGCCCCTGGATCACGTCGGCGGGGATCTTGCCCTCGCGGTCGATGAGGTCGGGGTCAACGCGATCCCGCAGGAAGGCCTCCAGCCGCTCCATGAACGGGCGGGCCTTCTCCACCTCGCGCGGGTCGGGCTCGGGGAAGGGATGAATCAGGTCCAGCCGGAAGTTCCCCTCGAACAGCTCGCGCACGAAGCTCGGGGCTTCCCAGCCCTGCTCGCGCGCGCCCTCGGCCACCTCGCGCGCCTCCTGCTCGGTGGCGAGCGGCGCCGCCGTGGCGGCCGGCTTCGGTTCGGGCGTGACGACGTTGGTCATGACCAGATGCCTCGCTGAAATGAGCCTGACGGTCCTCAGGCCTCGTCCCCGGCCTCCCCGGCCGGTGCGGGACGGGCCCCGATCCTGCCTCGCAAGCCCTGCACCACCAGTCCCACCACGTGCCGCCGCCGCGCCTCGAGGAACGCCGGCGCCCCGGCCTCGACGCCCAGCGCCCGCAGCACCGTGGGGCCATGCACCACATGGAACCACGACAGCGCCAGCATGCTGATGAGCAGCTGCTGGGCCTCCGCCTCGTCCGCCGGGTCGAGCGCCAGCTCGGAGACGATGGCGCCGAGGGCCTCCTGCGCCGCCTCGAGGTGGGGCGGGATGTGGGCCAGCTGCCGCCCACCGTCCAGCGCCTCGCGTTCCAGCAGCTTCACGAAGTGCGGGTGGGAGAGGATGAAGTCGAAGTACTCCCCCACCGCCCCCGCCAGCACCACCTCCGGAGGCTCCCGGCTGGCCAGGGCCCGTTCGCGGCCGCTCCGCACTGCGGCCCGGACCCGCTCCAGGCACCGCGCCAACACCTCCCGGTAGAGCTGCTCCTTGGAGCCGAAGAAGTACCCCGGGGTCCCCCGAGATACCCCCGCCGCCGTGCCGACGTCGGTGAGGCTCGTCGCGTCGTAGCCGTTCTCGGCGAAGAGCCGCTCGGCGGCGTCCAGGATGGCTTCCCTGGTGCGGGTGGGATTGCGTTCCCGGTCGGAATGCCGGTCCATGGGCCTCGCTGGTTCGGCTTGCTTGTCGTCTAGCAAGTTATGGAAATGACAAGGGTCCGCAAGAGTGGAATGCCCATCGGAAATTGCGCCTCCATAATATGGCCGGAAAGCATACAGCCGGGTGATGGCCCCGGCTGTATCTGAATCTACCGAGTGGTAGGTCAGGCGCCGACTGGCTGCGGTGTCGGCTCGGGAGCCGGGACGGTGGGGGCGGGCGGGATCGCCGGTGCGGTCGGGGCCGTGTTGGGCACGACCTTCCGGAACAGCGCCCGGTGCTCGTCCCAGCGTTCGATCAGGAACTTGGCACGGTAGCTCCCCGTGCGCTCCTGGTGCTCGTGGATCAGGGCCAGGATGGTGCGCTCGTCCTCCTCGGTGCACCCGTCGACGCGGATCATGTCGCCGTTGACGCGGCCGGGGAAGTCGCCGAGCTCGTCCAGGACATAGGCCACGCCATTGGACATGCCGGCGCCGAAGTTCCGGCCCACGGGGCCGAGGACCAGGACCAGGCCTCCCGTCATGTACTCGCAGCAGTGATTGCCCGCGCCCTCGATGACGGCCGTGGCCCCCGAGTTCCGCACCGCGAAGCGGCTGGCCGCCTGCCCCGCGGCGAAGAGCGTGCCGCTGGTGGCGCCGTAGAGGCAGGTGTTGCCCACGATGGTGTTCTCGTGGGTGGCCTGCACGTAGCTGGCCTGGCGGAAGGGCCGGATGCTGATCGTGGCGCCGGAGAGGCCCTTGCCCACGTAGTCGTTGGCCTCCCCCTCGAGGTCGAGCGCCATGCCCTTGATGCAGAAGGCGCCGAAGCTCTGGCCGGCACTGCCGCGGAAGCGGAGCCGTACGGTGGACTCGGGGAGCCCCGCGTCCCCGTACTTGCGCGCGATGGCGCCGGCCACCCGGGCCCCCACGGCGAGGTGGTGGTTCCGGATGTCGTAGGTCCCGGAGAACGGCATTCCCTGCAGGATGTGGCTGGCGCTCTCCTCGAGGATCTCGTCATCGAGGTAGACCACGCCGGGGCGGTCGTTGCGGGTGATCTGGTGGAAGCGCGGCGTGGTGGCGCTCTCCGCCGGCGCCATCAGGGCCGAGAGGTCCACCATCTGCGCGCGCGGCACCTCGGGGCGTTCCACCCGCGTCAGCAGGTCGGCACGCCCGATGATCTCGTCGAGGCCCCGGGCACCGAGGCCCGCGAGGATCTCACGCACCTGCTGGGCCACGAAGCTGAAATAGGTCACCACCTGGTCCGGCGTGCCCTTGAACTTGGCGCGCAGGTCCTCGCGCTGCGTGGCCACGCCGGTGGGGCAGGTGTTCAGGTGGCACTGCCGCGCCATGGCGCAGCCGATGGCCACGAGCGGCGCGGTACCGAAGCCGAAGCTCTCCCCGCCCAGGAGCGCGGCGATGACGACGTCGCGCCCGGTGCGGAAGCCGCCGTCCACCCGCACCTCGATCCGGCCCCGGAGCCCGTTGGCCACCAGGGCCTCCTGCGCCTCCGCCAGGCCGATCTCCCACGGGCTGCCGGCGTGCTTGATGGAAGACAGGGGCGACGCCCCGGTGCCCCCGTTATGCCCGGCGATCAGCACGTAATCCGCATACGCCTTGGCCACGCCCGCCGCCACCGTCCCCACCCCGGTCTCCGAGACGAGCTTCACGCCCACCCGCGCCCGCGGGTTGACGGTCTTCAAGTCGAGGATCAGCTGCGCCAGGTCCTCGATGGAGTAGATGTCGTGGTGGGGCGGCGGGGAGATCAGCGAGATCCCCGGTACCGAGTGCCTGAGCCGCGCGATGAGCTCCGTGACCTTGTGCGCCGGCAGCTGCCCGCCCTCGCCCGGCTTGGCGCCCTGGACCACCTTGATCTCGAGCTCCTCGGCGCGCACCAGGTACTCGGTGGTGACGCCGAACCGCCCGCTCGCCACCTGCTTGATGCGGTTGTCCACCCGGTCCCCGTTGGGGAGCGGGGTGTAGTTGAATGGGTCCTCGCCCCCCTCGCCGGAATTGCTGCGGGCGCCCATCCGGTTCATGGCAATCGACAGCGTCGCGTGCGCCTCAGGGGAGAGCGCCCCGAGCGACATCGCCGCCGAGACGAAGCGCGGCAGGATGGCCTCGATCGGCTCCACCTCCTCCAGCGGGACGGGCGCCCCGGCGGCGCGGAACCCCAGGAGGTCGCGCGGGCTCGTGGGACGGTGCGCCTCGGCCTTGGCGATGTACTCCTGGAACCGGGCGTAGCCGGTGGCCACATCCGTGGGCGCGTCCTTGGCGCCCTTGCCGCTGCCCACCGCCTTCTGCAGCGCCACCACCACCGGCGGCGACCAGGCGTGCTCCTCGCCGTCCTTCCGGAAGCGGATGCGGCCGTAGTCCGGGACCTCGCGGCCGGCGGGCGCGTCCCACGCCGCAGCATGGCGTGCCAGCACGTCCTCGGCGATCTCCTCGAACCCGATGCCGCCCACCGGGGACTCCGTGCCGAGGAAGCAGCGCTGCACCACCTCGCGGCCCAGCCCGAGGATCTCGAAGATCTGCGCGCCGCAGTACGAGGGCAGCACCGAGATCCCCATCTTCGACATGATCTTGAGCAACCCCTTCTCGGCGGCACTCCGGAAGCGCTTGCGCGCCTCGGCAGGGGGCGGGCGGTCCGCCACCTCGTAGCGCCCGCTCCGGCGGCCTTCGCGCGCCGGCTCGGCGGCCGGCGTGAACAGGGCCGACACCGACTGCAGCGCGAGCCACGGGTACACCACCTCGCACCCGTAGCCGATCAGCGTGGCCATGTGATGGATGTCGAAGGCATCCGCCGTCTCGGCCACGATGCCGCAGCGGAGCCGGAGGCCCGTGTCGATCAGGTGCCGCCGCACCGCGCCGACGGCGAGGAGCATGGGGACGGGTGCCCGCAGGGCGCCGAGGCCGCGGTCGCTCAGGACCAGGATCCGGGCGCCGTCGCGCGCGTATCTCCTCGTCGAGCAGGATGGGATGGTCCACCCGCAGCACCTTGGCGTGGAGCGGGTTCTCCACCAGGAAGGAGGCGTGCTTGCCGATGTGCACCCGGAGCGACATCACCACCGACTCGCGGAGCGGGTCGATGGGCGGGTTGGTGACCTGGGCAAACCGCTGCCGGAAGAAGTCGTAGAGGCTCGGCCGCTGGGCCAGCGGCGGGATGGGCGCGTCGTCCCCCATGCTCCAGACGGGGTCGAGGCCGGTGCCCCCCATCGCCTCGAGCACGAAGCGCAGGTCCTCGGCGCCGTAGCCCGCCGCGGTCTGCAGGGGGGCCAGGTCCTCGGCACCGAGGAGGGCGACCGACGCGGTGCGGTCGGCCTCGAGCACCTTCATGTTGTCACGGCACCACTGGCCGTAGGGCTGGCGGCCGGCCACGCGGCGCTTCACGTCCATGTTGCGGAGTACGGTGCCGCTCGTCAGGTCCACGGCGATGTACTCGCAGGGGCCGAGGCGGCCGCTCTCCACCACGTTGCGGGGGTCGAGGTCCACGAGTCCCACCTCGGAGCCCGCCACCACCAGCTGGTCGCGGGTGACCTTGTAGCGGCAGGGCCGGAGGCCGTTGCGGTCGGTGGCGGCGCCGGCGATGATGCCGTCGGTGAAGGCCAGCGCCGCCGGCCCGTCCCACGGCTCCACGATCTGGGCGTGGAAGCGGTAGAAGTCGCGCACCGCCGGCTCCACGTCGGGATAGCGCTCCCAGGCCTGCGGGACCAGCATCATGACGGTGTGCAGCGGGTCGCGGCCCGAGCGCACCAGCAGCTCCATGGTGTTGTCGAAGCCGGCCGAGTCGCTGCCGCCGGGCCAGATGACGGGCTTCAGGCGCTCGATGTCGTTGCCCCAGACCGGCGAGGCCAGGTCGTTCTCGCGCGCGAGCATGGCGTTGCGGTTGCCCCACAGCGTGTTGATCTCGCCGTTGTGGGCAATCATGCGGAACGGCTGCGCCAGCGGCCAGCTCGGCAGCGTGTTGGTGGAGTACCGCTGGTGGAAGACGGCCACCGCGCTCTCGTACTCCGGGTAGCGGAGGTCGGGATAGAACTGCGGCAGCCGGGTGCCGGTGAGCAGCGCCTTGTAGACGATGGTGCGGCAGGACAGCGAGCAGACGTAGAACGGGGCCAGGCCCTGGGCCTCGGCGTCGCGCTCGAGGTCGCGGCGGAGGAGGTAGAGGGCGCGCTCCCAGGCGTCGTCGTCGTGGATGGTGGCGGGCCGCCCGATGAACACCTGGCGGATGGCCGGGCAGGTGGCCCGGGCCTGGGGACCGAGGGCGTCGAGGTCGTGCGGCACGTCGCGCCAGCCCAGGAAGGTCATCCCGTTCCGCGCGATGGCCGCCTCGACCAGGTCGCTGGCCGCGAGCAGGGGATCGTGCCCGGGGGGCATGAAGAGGAACCCCACCGCGAAGGGCTGGCCGGGCTGCAGGCCGAGGCCCAGGCGATACGCCTCCCGGTAGAACAGGCGGGTGGGGAGCTGGGTGAGGAGCCCGGCGCCGTCGCCCGAGTTGTCGATGCTGGCGGCGCCGCGGTGGGCCACGCGGGCCACGGCCTCGAGCGCCATCCGCACGATCTCGTGGGAGCGTTCTCCGGTGGCCCGCGCCACGAAGCCGACGCCGCAGGCGTCGTGTTCCCGGCGGTGGGCGGGCGTGGCACTCGAGCGGGGTAGCGGGGTCATGGGGCCTCCGGGGCAAGAAAAACGGCCCGCTCGGTCAGGAGCGGGCCGGGGCGTGGTCAGTCGCGCGAGCGCGTCACCATCCCGGGCCGCCCCTCCCAACGAGGAGGGCCGGCGTGGTAATAAGCAGGGCGTTGGCGAGGTGGTGCGCGACGGACGGCATGTGAATAAAAATACGAGCCGGTGCGAGGAGGTCAATGGGCGGGGGCCGGCGCGGTGGCGGCATCCCGGTCCCCCGCCCCGGGGATCTCCGGGGGCCCGGCTGCACCGTCCACCGCCCTTGACAGATCCCAAGCCCGCCCGTAGACTCAGGTTCCACGCCGGCGCATAAAGTTCCTTGTCGCCCCGGCCGATACTCCGAGACCATGATCCTCGCCAGCGCGCTCCTCCTCGTCCTTACCAGCCTCGTGCTCGTCCTTATTGGACTGGGGCACGGGGATCGCGGCGCGCACGGGCTGGCATAGCAATCGATACACGATTGAGCCCTTCGAACCGCGGACCCCGTACCGGTCCGCGGTTTTCGTTTCCGTACCCCTGGCATGGCCCCGCATAGAGAGAGACCCGGTATGGCCCGCAACATCCTGATCTTCGACACCACGCTCCGCGATGGGGAGCAGGCGCCCGGCAACACCATGACCCCGGAGGAGAAGCTCCGGCTGGCCCGCCAGCTCGACGCCCTGGGCGTGGACATCATGGAGGCGGGCTTCCCGGCGGCGAGCGAGGGAGACTACCGCAGCGTCCGCGAGATCGCGGCCGAGGTGCGCCGGCCGGTGATCGCCGCGCTGGCGCGCTGCCACGAGCGCGACATCGAGCTGGCCGGCGAGGCCATCCGGGACGCGGCCCGGGGCCGGCTGCACGTCTTCATCAGCACCTCCGACCTGCACCTCGAGCACAAGCTCAAGCTCACGCGCGAGGACGCCCTGGCCCTGGCCCGCAAGAGCATCCGCCAGGCCCGGCGCTACACCGACGACATCGAGTTCTCCGCCGAGGACGCGAGCCGGACCGACCTCGACTACCTCTGCCAGGTCATCGAGATGGCCATCGCGGAGGGCGCCACCACCATCAACCTCCCCGACACCGTGGGCTATGCCATGCCCGACGAGTACGGGGCCATGTTCCGCACCGTGATGGGCCGGGTGGCCAACGCCGACAAGGTGACCTGGAGCGCCCACTGCCACGACGACCTCGGCCTGGCCGTGGCCAACTCGCTGGCCGCCGTGGCGGCCGGGGCGGGCCAGGTGGAGTGCACGGTGAACGGCATCGGCGAGCGGGCCGGCAACGCGGCGCTGGAGGAGATCGTCATGGCGGGCCGGATCCGCCCGCAGCTGGCCCAGTTCACCACCGGGATCAACGCCACCGAGATCTTCCGCACCAGTCAGCTGCTGGCGTACCTGACCGGCAGCTTCCCGCAGCCCAACAAGGCCATCGTGGGCCGGAACGCCTTCGCGCACGAGGCGGGGATCCACCAGCATGGGGTGCTGCAGCACGGGCTCACCTACGAGATCATCAAGCCGGAGTCGGTGGGCATCCCGCGGTCCACGCTGGTGCTCGGGAAGCACTCGGGGCGCCACGCGCTCGAGCGGCGCTACAAGGAGCTGGGCTACGAGCTCACCGAGGAGAAGCTGGCGCAGCTCTACAAGGACTTCACCACGCTGGCCGACCGCAAGCGCGAGATCCTCGACGAGGACCTCCTGGCCCTGCTGCACGAGAGCTTCCACGACGCCCCGGAGGAGTACCACCTGCGGAAGCTCGAGGTCACCTGCGGCAGCGTGCCGGCCCACGCCGGCGTCACCATGACGGGGCCGTGGGGCGGCCAGCGGACGGCGCAGGGCGCCGGCGATGGCCCGATCGCCGCGGCGTTCGCCGCGATCAGCGAGATCATCGACCGGCCGGTGGAAGTCATCAGCCTCCAGCTCCGCTCGGTGACGCCGGGCCGCGACTCGGTGGGCCAGGTGTTCCTCCAGGTGCGCATCGGCGGCAAGTCGCTCTCGGGGCAGGGCGCCTCGACCGACATCGTGGAGGCCAGCGCCCGGGCGCTCATCCACGCGCTGAACAAGGAGCGGCACGCCGAGCGGCTCGAGGCCACCGCCTACGACGCCACCCAGCACTGGGGGGTCTGATGGGCGGCATCGGGCCGGTGCACGAGACGCTGTCGGGGGCCCAGATCCTCTGCCGCCTGCTCGAGGAGCAGGGGGTGGAGGTCATGTTCGGGTATCCGGGCGGCGCCATCATGCCGCTCTACCACGCCCTGCCCGAGCGGCCCGGGCTGCGCCACATCCTGACCCGGCACGAGCAGGCGGCGGCGCATGCGGCGGACGGCTACGCGCGGGCCAGCGGGCGGCCCGGCGTCTGCATCGCCACCTCGGGGCCCGGGGCCACCAACCTGGTCACCGGCCTCGCCACGGCGCAGATGGACAGCTCGCCGGTGGTGGCCATCACGGGCCAGGTGGCGCGGGCGTTCATCGGCCGCGACGCCTTCCAGGAGACCGACGTCATCGGCATCACCCTCCCGATCACCAAGCACAGCGTGGTGGTGGAGGACATCACCGAGCTGGGGCCCAAGGTGCGCGAGGCGTTCCACATCGCCACCGAGGGGCGGCCCGGCCCGGTGCTGGTGGACGTGCCGAAGGACGTGCAGAACCAGAAGGCCGAGTGGGTGCCGCTCCGCGGTACGGCGGCCGTGCCGGCCGCCGACCGGCGGGCCGGCTTCGAGGCGCCCCCCGGCAGCTTCACGGAGGCGGTGCGGCTGCTGGACCAGGCGGAGCGCCCGCTGCTCATCGTGGGCCGGGGGGTGATCCTGGGGAATGCCTACGCGGAGGTGCGCGCGCTGGCCGAGAAGGTCGGCATGCCGGTGATCACCACCCTGCTCGGCATCAGCGCCTTCCCCGATGGGCACCCGCTCCATCTCGGCATGCCGGGCATGCACGGCGAGGTGCACGTGAACCGGGCCATCCAGCAGGCCGACCTGCTGGTGGCCATCGGCATGCGCTTCGACGACCGGGTGACGGGCAACATCGCCGCCTTCGCGCCCCGGGCGAAGGTGATCCACGTGGACCTGGACCCCGCCGAGATCGGCAAGAACGTGGCGGTGACGGTGGGCCTCGTGGGCCAGGCGCGCGACGTGGCGGCCCGGCTGGCGCAGGCCGTGCGCCCCCGCGACTGCGCCGCCTGGCGGGACGAGATCAGCGGCTTCCGCCGCGACCGGCGCGATGCCTACCGGGGCGACATGGCCCCGGAGACCATCCTCGACCGCATCCACGAGGTGACCGGGGGCGACTGCACGATCGTCTCCGACGTGGGGCAGCACCAGATGTGGGTGGCCAAGCTGTACCCCTACCAGCAGCCCAACAGCCACATCACCTCCGGCGGCCTCGGCACCATGGGCTTCGCGGTGCCGGCGGCGATGGGGGTGCACTTCGCCCGCCCGGGCAAGCCGGTGTGGGCCATCAGCGGCGACGGCGGCTTCCAGATGAACATGCAGGAGATCGCCACGATGGTGCAGGAGGGGATCCCGGTGAAGATGGCGATCTTCAACAACGGCTACCTCGGCATGGTGCGGCAGTGGCAGCAGTTCTTCCATGGCCGCCGCTATTCCGCGACGCCGATCTGGAGCCCGGACTACGTGAAGCTGGCGGAGGCCTACGGCATCGCCGGCTACCGGGTGCAGCACAGCGGCCAGATCGAGGCGGCGGTGGCGCAGGCGCTCCGCGAGCCCGGGCCGGCGCTGGTCGAGTTCCTCATCGAGCAGGAAGCCAACGTGTTCCCGATGATCCCGCCCGGCGGCTCGCTGTCCGAGCCGATCGAGTCCGCGCCTCCCGCAGCCGCCCCGGTCGCATGAGCCAGCCCCTGCCCACCCTGGTGCTCACCGTCGCCCTCGACGACGACCTGCTGACGCTCAACCGCGTCGTCGGGATCATGCGCCGGCACAACCTGGCCGTCGGCGGCCTCGCCGTGGGCCCGGGTCCCAAGGGCGGCCAGAGCCGCCTCACCTGCACCGTGGCGAGCGACCCCGGCGCGGTGGACCGCATGGCGAACGCCCTCCGGAAGACCGTGGGCGTCCGCGACGTCACCACGCTGCCCGAGTCCGCCTGCACCACGCGCGAGCACCTGCTGCTGCGCCTGCGGCACGGGCCGTCACGGCTGTCGGCGCTGCTCGACGTGCTGGCCCTGTATGAAGCCCGGATCCTCGAGGAGACGCCGGAGGAACTGGTGGTGGAAGCCACCGGGGCGGCGCCGCTGCTCGGCTCCCTCCTGCGGGCGCTCGAACCCTACGGGGTGCTGGCGCAGGTGCGCGGGGGCGCCGTGGTGCTGCCGCGCACCGCCGTCGCGGCCACCGGCCGCGACGGGCCGCCCGTGGCCCTCCCGGCGGCCATCCCGGCCTGAAATGACCGACTTCCCTTCCCATTGTCCTGGAGCCTGCTGATGTCCGTCCCCCGGATCTACTACGACCACGACGCCGATCCCCGGCGGCTGACCGACCGCACCTTTGCCATCATCGGGTACGGCAGCCAGGGCCACGCGCATGCCCTCAACCTCAAGGAGAGCGGCGCGAAGGTGATCGTCGGCCTGCGGAAGGGCGGTGCCAGCTGGGCCAAGGCCGAGGCCGCGGGCCTCGACGTGCGCACCGTGGCCGAGGCCGCGAAGGCGGCCGACACCATCATGATGCTGGTGCCCGACCAGGACGGGAAGACGATCTACGATGCGGACGTGGCGGCGGGCCTCACCAAGGGCAAGACGCTGATGTTCGCGCACGGGTTCAACGTGCACTTCGGCGAGATCGTGCCGCCCAAGGACGTGAACGTGTCGCTCATCGCGCCCAAGTCGCCGGGGCACCTGGTGCGGAGCGAGTACGAGGGGGGCCGCGGTGTGCCGGGCCTCGTGGCCATCCACCAGGACGCCACCGGCACCGCGCTCGCCGACGCGCTGGCCTACGCGCGCGGCATCGGCTGCACCCGCGCGGGCGTCATCGAGACGAGCTTCAAGGAGGAGACCGAGACCGACCTCTTCGGCGAGCAGGCGGTGCTCTGCGGCGGCGTGAGCGAGCTCGTCAAGGCGGGCTTCGAGACGCTGGTGAAGGCCGGCTACCGCCCCGAGATGGCGTACTTCGAGTGCCTGCACGAGCTCAAGCTGATCGTGGACCTGATCAACCGCGGCGGGCTCTCGTTCATGCGCTACTCCATCAGCGACACCGCCGAGTATGGCGACTACACTCGCGGCCCGCGGATCATCACCGACGGCACCAAGCAGGAGATGGAGAAGATCCTGGGCGAGGTGCAGAGCGGGCAGTTCGCCAGGGAGTGGCTGGCCGAGCACCGCGCCGGCGGCGCCAACTTCCAGCGCATGCGCCAGCGGGACAAGACCCACCAGATCGAGCAGGTGGGCGCCGAGCTGCGCCGCATGATGCCGTGGACCGAGGAGGGCAAGGCCGCCGCTGCCGCCGCCAAGGCGGGCGACAAGGCGCCGGCGAGGTCCCGGGGATGAGCGGTCGGACCCTCTGCCAGAAGGTCTGGGAGGCGCACCTGGTCGAGGAGCCGGCCGATGGGCCGGCCCTGGTCTACATCGACCTGCACCTGGTCCACGAGGTGACGAGCCCGCAGGCCTTCGAGGGCCTGCGGCTCGCGGGGCGTGCCGTGCGGCGCCCCGACCTCACGCTGGCCACGGTGGACCACAACGTGCCGACCACCGACCGGAGCCTGCCCATCGCCGACGCGGTCTCGCGGCGCCAGGTGGAGCTGCTGGTGGAGAACGCCCACGCCTACGGGATCGAGCTGCACGACCTGCACGACCCGGGACAGGGCATCGTCCACGTGATCGGGCCCGAACTCGGCGTCACCCAGCCGGGGATGACCATCGTCTGCGGCGATTCCCACACCTCGACGCACGGCGCCTTCGGCGCGCTGGCCTTCGGCATCGGGACCAGCGAGGTGGAGCACGTGCTGGCCACGCAGACGGTGCGCTTTGCCCGGCCCCGGACGCTCGAGGCGCGCTACGTGGGGCTTCCGCCCGCAGGCGTCACCGCGAAGGACCTGATCCTGGCCTTCATCGGCCGGGTGGGGACGGCCGGCGCAGCGGGGCACGTGGTCGAGTACACCGGACCGGCGGTGCGCGCGCTCTCCATGGAAGGGCGCATGACGATGTGCAACATGTCCATCGAGGCGGGGGCGCGGGCCGGGCTCATCGCGCCCGATGAGACCACGTTTGCCTACCTGATGGACCGGCCCCGGGCCCCCACGGGGAAGGCGTGGACCGCGGCGGTGGATCGCTGGAGCCTGCTGGTGAGCGACCCGGATGCGAAGTACGACCGGGTCGTCGAGATCGACGCGACCGCGATCGTCCCGCAGGTCACCTGGGGCACCAACCCCGGGATGGTGGCGGGGGTCGACGGTCGCGTGCCGGACCCCGCGGCGGTGGCCGACCCGGCCGAGCGGGAGGCGGCCACGCGGGCGCTCAGCTACATGGGGCTCGCGGCCGGGACGCCGCTCGAGGGGCTCAAGATTGACCGGGTGTTCATCGGCAGCTGCACCAACGCCCGCATCGAGGACCTCCGCGAGGCGGCCCGGGTGGCCCGCGGGCGCAGCGTGGCCCCCGGGGTGCGCGCCATGGTGGTGCCCGGCTCCATGCGCGTGAAGGCGCAGGCGGAGCGAGAAGGCCTCGACCGCGTCTTCACCGAGGCCGGCTTCGAGTGGCGGAACGCGGGGTGCTCGATGTGCCTCGGCATGAACCCCGACATCCTGGCCAGCGGCGAGCGCTGCGCCGCCACCAGCAACCGCAACTTCGAGGGCCGGCAGGGGAAGGGCGGGCGGACGCACCTCATGAGCCCTGCCATGGCCGCGGCCGCGGCCGTGACGGGCGCGCTCACCGACGTGCGCCGGCTGGAGCCGGCGGCCGTCCGCACCCCATCCGCCGCGACCCCCTGAGCCCATGCGCGCCTTCACCACCCACACCGGTGTCACCGCCGCGCTCCCGCGCGTCAACGTGGACACCGACCAGATCATCCCCAAGCAGTTCCTGAAGCGCGTGGAGCGGACGGGGTTCGGGCCGGCCCTGTTCTTCGACTGGCGCTACCAGGCGGATGGGTCGCCCAACCCGGGCTTCGAGCTGAACCAGCCGAAGGCGGCCGGCGCCTCGATCCTGCTGGCGGGCGCCAACTTCGGCTGCGGCTCCTCGCGGGAGCATGCCCCCTGGGCGCTCGGCGAGTACGGCTTCCGCGCCATCCTGGCCGAATCCTTCGCGGACATCTTCGACGCCAACTGCACCCAGAACGGCATCGTGCCGGTGCGGCTGCCGGCCTCCCAGATGACGGAGCTCTTCCGCCGCTACGAGCTGGCCGAGGGGCCCTATGAACTCACGGTGAGCCTCGAGACGCTGACGGTCACCGACCGGGCCGGCTTCTCCGCCGGCTTCACGCTCGATGCCTACCGCCGCGACTCGCTGCTGGCGGGGCTCGACGAGATCGGCCGCACCCTGCAGCTCGACGGCAAGATCGCCGCGTACGAGCGGCGCCGCGCCACCCTCCTCGCCCGCCAGGCCGAATGACCACCCGCTCCATCGCCGTCCTCCCCGGGGACGGCATCGGCCCGGAGGTGACCCGGGCCGCCCTCCGCGTGCTGGATGCCGTCGCGCAGCAGGACGGCCTCGCCTTCGAGATCGCCGAGTACCCGATGGGCGGGGTGGCCGTGCACCAGCACGGCGACCCGTTTCCCGCCGCGACCCGGGAGGCCGTCCTCAAGGCGGACGCCGTGCTGCTCGGCGCCGTCGGGGATCCGTCGCTCGACGGCGCCCCCCGCGCCCGGAAGCCCGAGACCGGCCTGCTGGCGCTCCGCGCCGCACTCGGCGTCTACGCCAACCTGCGCCCGGTGGCCGTGCACCCCGCGCTCACCGCGCACAGCCCGCTCCGCCCCGAGCGCCTCACGGGGGTGGACCTCGTGATCTTCCGCGAACTCACCGGCGGCCTCTACTACGGCGAGCCGCGCGGCAACGACGGCCAGGCGGCCGTGAACACGCTCCGCTACACCCGCGCCGAGGTGGAGCGCATCGCCCGGCTCGGCTTCGCGGCGGCGCGGGGGCGGCGGAAGAAGGTGCTCTCGGTGGACAAGGCCAACGTGCTGGAGACCTCGCAGCTGTGGCGCGCCACCGTCATCGAGGTGGCCCGGGAGTTCCCGGACGTCCAGCTCGAGCACATCTACGTGGACTACGCGGCCATGCGGCTGGTGAGCGACCCGGCGTCGATCGACATCCTGCTCACCGAGAACATGTTCGGCGACATCCTCAGCGACGAGGCCGCCGTCCTCGTCGGCTCGCTCGGCCTCCTTCCCTCGGCGTCGCTCGGCGCCGGCGCCGGGCTCTTCGAGCCCATCCACGGCTCGGCGCCGACCATCGCGGGGCAGGACGTGGCCAATCCCATCGGCACCATCCTGAGTGTGGCCATGCTGCTCCGGCACGGCCTGGGCCTCCCGGCGCCGGCTGCGCGCATTGAGGCCGCCGTCGCCCGCGCGCTCGCTGGCGGAGCCCGCACCCGGGACATCGCGCTGCCGGGCGAGACGGTGCTCAGCACCACGGGCATGACGGATTGCATCGTGGGGCTGGTGTAGGGCGGGGCCTCCGGGCGATCGGGTTCACCGCAGAGGCGCGGAGACGCAGAGGGCCGCAGAGGACCTGCGCTCGAGAGGGGAGAGCTCCTCCGGGTGAGTTGTGAATTGAAGGTGGCCCGGCAGCACGGGTGGGGAATGGTGCCGGACCCGAATGCAGACCCACCAAGACACAGCGGGCTCACCTTGCGGTGAGCCCACCATCCCCGAGCAGTTCCTCTGCGGCCCTCTGCGGCTCGGCGCCTCTGCGGTGACCCCCTCGACGCCCCGGCCGCCTCACAATCGGTCGGTCACCGCCCCGACACTCGCCGAGGACACGAGCTTCGCGTACTTGGCCAGCACGCCGCGGCTGTAGCGCGGGGCCGGCGGCTGCCACGCGGCACGGCGGCGGGCGAGTTCCGCCTCGTCCACGTTGAGCTGGAGCAGGCGGGCCGGAGCGTCGATGGTGATGGAATCGCCCTCCTGCACCAGGGCGATGGTGCCGCCCACGGCCGCCTCCGGGGCCACGTGGCCCACCACCATGCCGTAGGTCCCGCCGGAGAAGCGCCCGTCGGTGATGAGCCCGACACTGTCGCCAAGGCCCGCGCCGATGATGGCGGAGGTGGGCGAGAGCATCTCGCGCATGCCCGGGCCGCCGCGCGGGCCCTCGTAGCGGATCACCAGCACGTCGCCCGCGCGAATCGTGCCGGCCAGGATGGCTTCGAGCGACGCCTCCTCGGACTCGAAGATCCGCGCCGGCCCGGTGATCTTCGGGTGCTTGACCCCGGTGATCTTGGCGACCGCGCCCTCGGTGGCCAGGTTGCCGCGCAGGATGGCCAGGTGGCCCTGCGCGTACATCGGGTTGCTCCACGGCCGGATCACGTCCTGGTCGCCACGCGGCTCGGCGGGCACGCCGGCCAGCTGCTCGGCCACCGTCTGGCCGGTGATGGTGCGGCACTCCCCGTGGATCAGGCCGTGGGCCAGCAGCATCTTCATGACCTGCGGCACCCCGCCGGCCTGGTGCAGGTCGGTGGCCACGTAGCGGCCCGAGGGCTTGAGGTCGCAGAGCACCGGCACCCGGGCGCGGATCCGCTCGAAGTCGTCGAGCACGAGCGGCACGCCGGCCGCGTCCGCGATGGCCAGCAGGTGCAGCACCGCGTTGGTGGAGCCGCCGGTGGCCATCACCACGGCGATGGCGTTCTCGAACGCCTGCCGCGTCATGATGTCGCGCGGCAGCCGCCCGGCGGCGATGGCCTCGACCAGCACCCGCCCCGACTGTGCCGCACTGTCCGCCTTCTCCGCGTCCTCGGCCGCCATGGTGGACGAGCCCGGCAGGCTCATGCCCATGGCCTCGATGGCGGACGACATGGTGTTGGCGGTGTACATCCCCCCGCACGAGCCGTTGCCCGGGCAGCTGTGGCACTCCACCTGGTGCAGCCGCTCGGCCGAGATCTTCCCCGCGCTGAACTGCCCCACCGCCTCGAAGGCGCTGACGATGGTCAGGTCCTCGCCCTCGAGGTGCCCCGCACGGATGGTCCCGCCATAGACGAAGATCGCCGGGATGTTCATCCGCGCGATGGCGATCAGGGCCCCGGGCATGTTCTTGTCGCACCCGCCCACGGCCACGACGCCGTCCATGCTCTCGCCGTTGCAGGCGGTCTCGATGGAGTCGGCGATCACCTCGCGGGAGACCAGCGAGTACTTCATCCCCTCCGTGCCCATCGAGATCCCGTCGCTCACCGTCACCACGCCGAAGAGCTGCGGCATGCCGCCCGCGGCGCGCACGGCGGACTCCGCCCGGCGCGCCAGCACGTCGAGCCCCGCGTTGCAGGGCGTGATGGTGCTGTAGCCGTTGGCGATGCCGATGATGGGCTTGGTGAAGTCGTCCTGGCCGAAGCCGACGGCGCGGAGCATGGCGCGGTTGGGCGTGCGCTGGACGCCCTGGGTGATGGCGTGGGAGCGGAGGGGACGGGACATGAGGGCGGGGGCGCGGGGGTCAGGAGGGCGCCACGGGCGGCGCCATGCCCCAATGTACCGCGCCCCCGGAGGGGCACGCCACTAGGCCGAGGGCTCCGGCGTGGTGGCGGCTGCCGGAGGGGTGCGCCGTCGCCGGCGCAGCGCCCACTGCAGCGCGGGGGGAGTGAGCACCGTGGTGAGCAGCACCATGACCACCACGGCCGAGTAGATGGAGCTGTCCACGATCTTCTCCCCGTGCACCACCATGGCGAGCCCGAGGTTGGCGAAGATGAGCCCCACCTCGCCGCGCGGGATCATGCCGAGGCCGATGGTGGCCGGGTCGAGGTCACTGCCGAGCGCCCCGAGGGCGCAGGCCTGCTTGCCGATCACCGCGGCCACGGTGAGGAGGAGCGCCAGCCCGAGCGCGCTGGCCTGGCCGAAGGCGGCGAGGTCCACCTGCATCCCCATGACCACGAAGAAGATCGGGACGAGCAGGGTCGAGACCGGCTTCACCAGGTGCTCGAGGTCGGTCTCGCCCCGCTCGGTGAAGGCCTGGTAGTGCACCCGCTCGAGCACCAGGCCCGCGGCGTAGGCGCCCACGATGGGCGCCAGCCCGATCGCCGCGGCCACCGCCGCCAGCGTGAAGCAGAGGACCATCGCCGTGGCGAGCAGCACGCCCGGCCCGCGCAGCCGCGCCGCCACCCGGAAGAGCTGGGGCGAGAGCCGGAGCCCGAGCCAGAGGGCGCCGCCGAGGAACAGGAGCGCCTTGCCCAGGATCCACGCCACGCCGGCGAGCGACACACTCGCATCGAGGTTGGCGGCCTGGATGAAACTCCCCACGACGGCGAGGATCACCAGGCCGAGCACGTCGTCGATGACGGCGGCGCCGAGGATCACCCGGGCCTCCCCGCTCTGTGAGGCGCCGAGGTCGCGGAGCACGCGCGCCGTGATGCCGACGCTGGTGGCCGTGAGCGTGGCCCCGAGGTACAGGTGCATGTAGCTGCTGTGCTGGGGGAAGAGCAGCACGCCGACGCCCCAGCCCAGCACCCACGGCGCCACCACCCCGAGCACCGCCACCACCAGGGAGCGCACCCCCACCCGGGCCATGTCGCCGACGGTGGACTCGAGGCCCACCTCGAAGAGGAGGACGATGACGCCGATCCGCGCGAGCCCGTCGATGACCGGATCCTGGGCCAGCGAGCCGAACCAGCCGAAGCCCAGGTGCGTGAGGTTGCCGAGCAGCACCCCGGCCAGCAGCTCGCCCAGGACCGCCGGCTGCCCCAGGCGCTCGGCCACATGCCCGCCGAGGCGCGCCGCCGTCAGGATGAGGGCCAGCGCCAGCGCGAGCGTGAGCCCGTGGTCCGGCGGGGACGCGGCGGCGGCTTCGACGAGGGGCAGGACGGACACGGGCATCAGGGTCTCCAAGCAGGCCGCCCTCCCGGCACCAGGATGGGCGGGGAGGGCGGGAAGGTAAACCGGCGACGGCCGGGGAACCTCAGGTGCCGGCGAATTCCTCCTGCAGCGCCTGCCGCTGCACCGCGTCCGCCGTCACCGGGGTGAGCGCCGCATTGTCGGCCTCGCCGGTGCGGATGCGGATCACCTTCTCGATGGGCTGCACGAAGATCTTGCCGTCGCCCACGTCGCCGGTGCGGGCCGAGGCCAGGATGGCCTTGATGCAGGGCTCCACGAACGGCTCGCTGCAGACCATCTCCACCTTCACCTTCTCGCGGAACTCGAGCACCACGCTCGAGGCCCGGTAGATCTCGACCAGTTCCTTCTCGCCCCCGTGGCCGCTCACGCGGGAGACGGTGATGCCGGTGATCCCGGCCCGGAAGAGGGCGGACTTCACGTCCGGCAGCTTCTCGGGGCGGATGATGCAGGTGATGAGCTTCATCGTGTCACGTCCTCGGCGAGGGTGAGCGCGGTGCCCGTGGCCCGAAGCCCCCGGGCACCGCCAGCAACTGCAAGGAGAGAGGAGGCCACCTGCCGCCCGCCGGCTGCCGCTCGGGGTCCTTCACCGCCACCGCCTGGCCAGTCCGCGCCCAGGGGATGGGTCACGGCAGACGATGACGGGAAGGTCCCTTTGCGTGATCCGGTTCCTTTGCCGCCACCCCCTGGCCAGTCCGCGCCCAGGGGATGGGTCACGGCAGGAGATGACGGGAAAGGCACCTTCACTCACATCCGACAGACGACAGGCGGCCTCCGTGGGGAATCAGGCCGCGTCCTTCTTGAGCTTGGGCGGGGTGGCGCTGTGCGCCGCCGCGCTGGCCAGGACCACCGACGAGCTGATGTCGAGCGCATCCGGGTAGGCCACCGCGCCGACCTCCGGCAGGTCGAGCCCGAGTTCCTCGACCTCCACCGACACGCGGTGCCCACCGACGACCACCCCGATGAGCTGCCAGAACACGAACGCCAGCCCGCCCACCACCACGAGGTTGGTGCTGATGCCGATCAGCTGCGCGACGAGCTGCCCGCTGTCCCCGTAGAAGAGGCCCCGCACCCCGCCCGCCACGCCGTTGAAGCCGTCGCCATAGGTGCCGTCGGCGAAGAGCCCGAGGGCGAGGACGCCCCAGAGGCCATTGACGCCGTGCACGGCGATGGCGCCCACCGGGTCGTCGATGCGCAGCGTGCGCTCCACGAAGAACACCGCCCAGCAGACCAGCACGCCCGCGATGCCGCCGATCAGCACGGCCACCGGCGCCGTGACGAAGGCGCAGGGTGCGGTGATGGCCACCAGGCCGGCGAGCACGCCGTTGGCGAGCATCGACGGGTCCGGCTTCCCGTACTTGGTCCACATGTACACCATGGCCGCGATGCTCCCGGCCGCCCCAGCCAGCATCGTATTGGTGGCCACGACCCCGATGCGCAGGTCGGTGCCGGCGAGGGTGCTGCCGGCATTGAAGCCGAACCAGCCAAAGCAGAGCACGAAGGTGCCGAAGATGGCCATCGGGATGTTGTGGCCCGGGATCGCGTTGACCCGGTCGCCGGGGCCGTACTTGCCGCGGCGCGCGCCCAGGAGCTTGGCCGTCACGAGGGCGATGACGCCGCCGGTCGTGTGCACCACCGGAGCTGCCCGCGAAGTCCACGTGCCCGTGCCCCAGGCCCAGGTTGGCGCCGAGCTGCGAGAGCCAGCCGCCGCCCCAGACCCAGTTGGCGTACAGCGGATAGATGAAGCCGCCGATGGCGAGCGAGAGGCCGAGGAAGCTGGTGAACTTCCAGCGCTCCGCGAGCGCCCCGGTGGGGATCGTCGCGGTGGTGTCCATGAACACCATCTGGAAGAGGAAATACGCGAACACCGGGGCGGTGTAGTTCACGCCGGCCAGGAAGAAGCCCGACAGGCCGAGGAAGTTCCAGGTGTGCCCCCCGAGCGTGAGGCTCAGCGCCTTCGTGAGCGTGGCGCCGTCGGCGCTCTGGCCGAGGGTGCCGAGGGCCCCGAGGCCGCCCGCCTGGAAGGCGAAGCCGCAGGCCCAGTACGCCATCATCGCGACGCCGTACACCATGAAGTTCATGGCCGCGGTGTGGGCCGCGTTCTTGGCGCGGGTGAAGCCCACCTCGACCATGCAGAAGCCGAGCTGCATGAGCATCACCAGGAACCCGGCCACCAGCGTCCACACGAAATTGATCGCGACTCCATTCGCAGCCGCCGCGGCGCTCGCCGCATTGGCGATCGAGTCCGCGGCAGCGGAGACAGCGGGCGCCGCCGCCGCCACGGCCGGGGCGGCCACGGCGGCGGAATCGGCAGGAGCGCCCTGGCGGCGAGCGCCGCCGGCAGGACGAGGGCTGCCAGTGCGAGGAGGGAGCCGGGATCGAGGCATCGATGGGTCCGGTGGAGGGATGAGGACGGTCTCTGGGGCCGTGGGCGCCGGAAGGCTCCGGGCAGCTCGCCAGGCTGGGCGACTGGGCCGAACATATCCGGCCATGTGCACGGTGTCAAGTGATTTCTGCTACTTTTGCAATATTCGCGTGACACTTTGCAGTAACAGTTGTCAAATTACATGAAAACATGGTTACAAAATGACAAAACCGCGCCAATGGTTGGCGCGGTTGAAGTTGGACAATCGCTCGATCGGGTCCCCCGATCCGTGGCAAACACCTTGGACGGAAAGGACTTGCTACACCCCCTGGTCCTTGAGCCCCTCCTCGTTCCGGTCCCAGTGGTATTCCATATAAGCGGCGGTCTCCTCGGCGACCTCGGTGCCGAGCAGCCGCTCCACCACGTGGAGGGCCATGTCGAGCCCGGCCGACACCCCGGCGGCCACCACGATCCGCCCGTTGTCGAGAAAGCGCTCCCCCTCCCGCACGATGGCCTTGGGCGCCACCTCGCGGAGGAGTCCGTAGGTGGCGTGGTGGCTGGTCGCCTGGAGCCCGTCGAGGAGCCCGGCCTTGCCGAGGAGGAGCGCCCCGGTGCAGACCGAGAGCACGAGCTCCGCCTCGCCGGCCGCCTGCCGGAGCCAGGAGAGCAGGGCGTCGTTCCCCATTTCGCGCCGGGTGCCGATGCCACCGGGAATCACCAGCAGGTCGGCGCCCCGGGCATCCCCGAGGGTGCCGTGTGGGGTCACCACGAAGCCGTTGCGGAGCGTGACCGGCCCCGCCTCCCCCGCCACCCGCGTCGCCTCGAACGGCACCAGCCCCTGCCGCCGCCCGGCCCCCGAGAAGACTTCGTAGGGGCCCGCCACGTCCAGCACTTCCGCGTCGTTGAAGACGACGATGGCCACCCGCCGCGTGCGCGCCTTCATGCGCGGGGCGCCACGGCGGGCGGCAGCTGGTCGAGGCCGGCGAGCCGGGTCTCGATCTCGTGGTCCAGCTCCTTGCGGATCTCGCTCAGGCGCGTGGCCCAGTCGGCGAGGGCCTGTTCCACGGGGGTCCCGGGCGCCCATGCCGGCACCGGCCTCGGCTTGCCGGCATCGTCGATGGACACGAAGACCATCACGCAGTGGCAGCTGCGCCGCTTGACCGTCTCGCGCGGGCTGGCGGCGTAGATGTCGATCGCCACGTCGAGGCTGGTGCGCCCGGTGCGGATCACCTGGGCGCGCACCTCGACCAGCTCCCCCACGCTGATTGGCTGCAGGAAGCGGATGCCGTGGACGTAGGCGGTGACGCAGTAGGTGCCGGTCCAGCCGGCCGCGCAGCTGTAGCCCGCCTGGTCGATCCACTTCATTACCTGCCCGCCGTGCACCTTGCCGCCGAAGTTGACCATCGTCGGCTCGGCGAGGAAGCGGAGGGTGACGCCGCTGGGGCGGCTCGGGGTGGTCATGGGCCTGGGGGGTGGAGGATCGCTGGGGAAGCTACGGCTTACCGGATGCCGCCGACAGGGCCCGACCGCCGTTCCATGTTCCGGCACCGTCCGCCTCTCCTTAGATTGCGGCATGGCCGACGTCCCCTGCGCCACCTGCCAGACCCCCGTGCCCGAGAACGCCCTGTACTGCCCGAGCTGCGGTTCCCGCACGGGCCGGGGCGACTCGCGCGCCGAGGTGCCGGTGGCGAGCGACGTGCCCGAGCGGCTCGCCCGTGCCCTCGGCACCAACTACGAGGTGCGCCAGCTGCTCGGCGAGGGGGGCTTTGCGCAGGTCTTCGAGGTGTGGGACCGCGGGCTCGAACGGCGCCTGGCGGTCAAGGTGCTCAAGCCCGACCTGGCCTGGTCGTCGGGGATGCTCGAGCGCTTCAAGCAGGAGACGCGGAGCATCGCGCGGCTCAACCACCCCAACATCCTCCCCATCCATTTCGTGGGCGAGGGCGAGGGGCTGGTGTTCTACGCCATGCCGTTCGTGCAGGGCGAGGCGCTCTCAGGGCTCTTGCGCCGTCAGGGGGCGCTGCCCGCCGAGCGGGCCATCGCCATCCTCAGGCCGCTGCTCGAGGCGCTGGGGCACGCGCACACCGAGGGCCTGATCCACCGCGACATCAAGCCCGACAACGTGATGCTCGAGGCGTCCACGGGCCGGCCCCTGCTGGTGGACTTCGGGATCGCCAAGCGCATCGACGGGGCGGGGCACCAGACCCAGGCCGGCTTCGTGGTGGGGACGCCCCAATACATGAGCCCCGAGCAGGCGCTCGGCCAGGGCGACCTCGACGCGCGCACCGACCTCTACGCCGTCGGCGCCATGCTCTACCAGATGGTGACGGGCACCCCGCCCTTCGACGGGGCCTCCAGCCAGGAGATCGTCGGCAAGCACCTCTCCGAGCCGGCGCCCTTCGCCACCAACCACAACGCGCAGATTCCGGCCTGGCTCTCCGACGTGATCGTGCGCTGCCTGGCCAAGCGCCCGGCGGAGCGCTACCAGTCGGCGGCGGCGCTGCTCGAGGCGCTGGCGGCGGGGCGCAAGTCCGGCGCCCAGGAGCCGGTGAGTGCGGAGCGGGTCGTCCGCCAGCTCCATGCCGACGACGCCACGGCGGTGATGCCGAGCGCCGAGCGCCCCAGGCCGCTCGCGGGCCCCGCGGCCGGGCAGCCACCCGGCCGGCCCCGCGGCGCTCCGCCGGTGCCCGCCAGGCCCGCCCGCGGCGGCTGGGGCCGCCAGCTGGCGCTGCTCGGGGTGGCGGGTGCGCTCACTGCAGGGATGTTCCTGTTCCGCGGGAGCCCGGTGCTGGTGGTGGAGAACAAGCTGGTGGAGCCGGTCCGGCTGGTGGTGGGTGGCGCCACCGTGGAAGTGGCCGCCGGCGGGACGCTGGAGCAGAAGGTCCCGCGGCAGGGCCCGCTGGTGGTGCAATGGTACCTGGTGCGGCCGGAAGGCCCCTCGGGGCCGCTCGGCGTGGAAGTGCAGGGGAGCATCACCATCGACCGGCCCCGGGGCCGGATGCCGCGCACGCTCTCCGCGCGGACGCCGGCACGCCGGTCTTTGCCCCGCTCATCACCAACACCGCCGGCGGCCTGCTCGAGGTGACGGTGAACCCGGGCACCACCAGCGCCATGAAGTGCGCTTGCCAGGTGAAGCCGGGCGCCACCCGGGCGCACATCGGCTACTACCCGCTGTTCCGGAACAGCGGCGTCACCGCGAGCCTGGGCGGCGCCGAGGCCACCTTCCGGGACCTCGGCGACAAGGTCTCCCCCGCCGACGGGACCGTCGGCCTCAAGTTCGCCGCCGAGAACTTCCCGCGCGTCCCCTGAGTCAGCGGCGGGGCGTGCCCGGGGCCACCTCGCGGCACACGGCCCGGTTGCCGAGCGTGCACGCTTTGTTGTAGAGCGCAAAGGCCTTCTCGCGGTCCTGCGGCACCCCCTCCCCACGCTCGTACAGGCCCGCCAGGCGGAAGCAGCTGGTGGCGTCGTTGCCTTCGCAGCCACTGGCGTAGAGCGCGGCCGCCTGGGCGTAGTCGGTCCACACCCCGTCGCCCCGCTCGTAGCGGTCGCCGAGGAGGAAGCAGCCGCGCGCGGCGTGGAGCTGACAGGCGCGCCGCCACCGGGGCAGGGCCGCCTCCACGCTGGGGAAGACGCCGCTCCCCGCCGCGTAGGCGTCGCCCAGGCGCAGGCAGCCCTCGCCGTCGCCGTCGTCGCAGCCCTTCCGGTAGAGCCGGGCGGCCTCGTCGAGGTCCTGGCTGCGCAGCACGCCCCGGGAAAACCAGAGCCCGAGCCGGGTGCACGCGGCCGGGTAGCCGGACGCGCACGCGCCGCGCAGGAGCTGCTCGGCCCGGTCCTGGTCCTGGGACACCTGGTCGCCCCGGGCCACGCGCTCGGCGGCGGGGAGGCACGCCGCATGCTCGCCGGCCGCGCACTGGCCCAGGAGCTCGGCCGTCGACTGCGCCGCCAGCGGCGCCGCGCCGGCCAGGCCGGCCACAAGCACGAGGACCAGGACGGGGCGGGTCATTCGCGCCGGTCCCGCTGGGGAAGGGTGAGGTGCCGCGCCGGCTGCACGGCGTCGAAGCCGAAACGCTCGCGCACCTTGTCCACCGCGCTGGTAAGCTCGCGGAGCCGGGTGCGCGCCGGCGGCTCGAACAGGTCAGCGGGCGCCGCCTCCCCGAGGCCGGTGGCCGCGACGCCGATGAGGCGGACGCCCTGCCGCCGGCGGCGCGCCTCCTCGAAGGCGGGGCCGAAGAGCGCCCGCGCGGGGGCGAGGAGTTCCTGGTCGAGGTCGGTGGCGGCCGGCAGGGTGCGCCGCCGGGTCACGGTGGTGAAGTCGGCGTGGCGCAGCTTGAGCACCACGGTCCGCGCCACCAGCCCGTGCTCGCGCAGGTCGGCGGCCACGAGGCTCACGAATCGCACCAGCAGCGCATCGAGGTACGCGGGATCCGTGGCGTCGGTGCCGAGCGTGGTTTCCCGGCTGACCGAGCGCTGCAGCCGCTCGGCGTGGAGGGCGGTGGTGCCGTTGCCCTCGGCGCGCCACTTGAGCTCGCGGGCGTAGTCGCCCACGAGGCGCGCCAGGTCGGCTTCCGCCATGGCCTGCACCTGCGCCACCTCGGTGAGGCCCAGGGTCCGGAGTTTCTCCGCCGTGCGCGGGCCGATGCCGGGGAGGGCCCGGAGCTCGAGGCCCGCCACGAAGCCGCGCTCCCACCCGGCGCGCACCTCGCAGATGCCGCGCGGCTTGGCGTAGTCGCTGGCCAGCTTGGCGATCATGCGGTTGGGGCCGATGCCCACGCTCGAGTCGAGGCCCGTCTCCCGCTTGATCTCGCCCCGGAGCGCGGCCGCCACGGGCAGGAGCGACACCGGGTGGAGCGCCTCGGTCCCGGTGAAGTCGAGGTAGCCCTCGTCCAGCGAGGCCATGGCCACCACCGGGGAGTGCCGCGCCAGCACCGCGCGCACCGCCCGTGATGCATCCCGGTAGTGGGGGAACGACCCCTTGAAGAAGGTGGCGTCGGGGCAGAGCCGCGCCGCCTGGGCGATGGGCATCCCGGCACGCACCCCGAACTTCCGCGCCGCATAGCTCGCCGACTGCACCACCCCGCGCGATTCCCGCCGGCCCCCCACCACCAGCAGCTCCACGTCGCGGAGTTCGGGGTGCCGCTGGCGGCACACCTCCACGAAGAAGGCGTCGAGGTCCACGTGCAGGAGGCGGGGCGGCATGCCGGAACGTTACCGGCGGTGTCGCGCAGGCGGTACCAGCGGGGTCACGGGCCGTTCCGCAATGGAGCGATTCGATGTACCCTTCTTCACGATCGTTCCCACTCCCGACACGAGTCTTCCTGTGCGCGTCGCTTTCCTGGGTCTCGGGGCCATCGGCCGCCCGATGGCCAAGCACCTCGCCAAGCAGCACGACCTCACCGTCTGGAACCGCACCCGGGCCCGCGCGGACGAGTTCGCCGCCGCGAGCGGGGCGCGGGCCGCCGCCACGCCGCGGGAGGCCGTGACCGGCGCCGAGGTGGTGCTCACCTGCCTGCCGACCTCGCGCGAGGTGGAGGCGCTGCTCGACGGCCCGGATGGCATCCTCGCTGGCCTCGCCGCCGGGGCGCTGCTGCTGGACTGCACCTCCGGCGATCCGGCCGGCGCGCGCCGCGTCGCCGAGCGCCTGGCGGCCCGGCAGGTGGCCTTCGCCGACTGCCCGGTGAGCGGCGGCACCAACGGCGCGGAGGCCGGGGCCCTCACCGTGATGGTGGGCGCGGACGCCGCCACCTTCGAGCGGGCCCGCCCCCTGCTGGCGGCGTTCGGGAAGCGCATCGAGCACCTGGGCCCGGTGGGCGCCGGCTCGGCCATGAAGGCGGTGAACAACGCGCTCCTGGCCGTGAACATCCTGGCGTTCGGCGAGGGCTTCACCGCGCTCGCCAAGGCCGGGGTCCCGGTGCGCAAGGCGCTCGAGGTGCTCAATGCCTCCTCGGGCCGCTCGTTCGTCACCGAGGGCCTGGTGCCCGACCGGGTGCTCACCGGCGCTTGGCCCAACACCTTCCGGCTGGCGCTGCTCGACAAGGACGTGGGGATCGCCGTCGGCTTCCTCGAGAGCCAGGGGGTGGATGCCCCCGTGCTGCAGCTCACCAGCGCCCTCATGCACGCCGCCCGCGCGGCGCTCGGCGAGGAGGCGGACTACCTCGAGGCCATCCGGCTTCAGGAACGCCGCACCGGCGCCGAAATCAGGGGATGATGACCGACTGGGCCCAGACCGAGCGCTGCTCGGTGCGCATCACCCTGGCCGAAGGCCTCGTGATCCGGGGTGACATCCACCTCCAGCCGCGCGTCGCCTGGCGCGACGGGCCGGAGACGCCGCTCGAGCTGATGAACCGGGACGAGGCCTTCTTCCCCGTGACCCTCGCCGGCGGCGACGTGGCCTTCGTCGCCAAGGCGCAGGTGGCGAGCCTGGCCCTCGGCGTGGGCGTGGAGGAGGAGCCGGACCCCGAGCGCCGCAGCGCCGCACGGACCATTTCCCTCGAAGTGATGATGGTGGGGGGCGCGGAGCACCGGGGGGTCGCGGTGCACGAAATGCCACCCAACCGTTCCCGGGCCCTCGACTTCCTCAACGAGGCCCGGGAGCGCTTCTTCCTGCTGGTCACCGCGGGTGGCAGCCTCTGCCTGAACCGGCAGTACGTGCGCGCCGTCCGCCCCCTTTCCTGAGACCCGCCGTGGCCCGACTCGACCGCGTGATCCAGGCCCTGTTCGAGCGCAAGGCGCAGGCCCTCCAGCTCGCTCCTGGCAAGCCCGCCACCCTCCACGCCGACGGCGCCGCACCCCAGGCGCTGACCCAGCCGCTGCAGGCGGCGCACGTGCTGCCCTTCGTCCGGGAGCTGCTCCCCGCCGGCAGCACCGTGGCCGTGGACGGACCCGCCCCCGCCAGCTTCACGTACGACGCCCCGGCCGGCCGGGTGGACATCGCGGTGACGCACGAGGCCGACGGCGCGCACGTCCACATCCGTCCCGCCGCCGCCGCGGCGGCCGCGCCGCCCCCGGCCGCCCCGCCCGCGCCGGACCGGAGCCGGCCCCCGCGCCGCCCGCCGGGGAGCCGCCGCCGCCCGCGCGATCGCCGCTCCGGCGCATCACGAGCGCCATCCCCGTCGGCGACTCGCTGGCCCGGGCGCACCTCGACCAGCTGCTCCGCCTGACGTTCGAGACCGGCGCCTCCGACCTCCACCTGCGCACCGGCCAGCAGCCCATCCTCCGCAAGGACGGCGAGCTGGTGCGCCAGGACGGCCCCGAGCTCGACAGCGAGACCGTCGAGGGCCTCATCCTCAGCATCATGAGCGGCAGCGACCAGCAGGCCTTCCGCGACACCGGCGACATGGACTGGGCCTACGAGATCGCGGGGCTGGCGCGCTTCCGCTGCAACGCGGCGCTGGAGCGGAACGGCCCCATGGCCGTCTTCCGGGTGATCCCGTCGAAGATCCTCACCGCCGAGGAGCTGGGCCTCTCCCCGGAGATCCAGCGGCTCTGCTACCTCACCAAGGGCCTGGTCCTCGTCACCGGCCCCACCGGCTCGGGCAAGTCCACCACGCTCGCCGCCATGGTGGACCTCATCAACCGCACGCGGTCCGATCACATCCTCACCATCGAGGACCCGATCGAGTTCGTCCACCCGCCCAAGAAGTGCGTGGTGACGCAGCGCCAGGTGGGGCAGCACAGCAAGTCGTTCAAGGCCGCCCTGCGGGCCGCGCTCCGCGAGGACCCGGACATCATCCTGGTGGGCGAGATGCGCGACCTCGAGACCATCTCCATTGCCCTCGAGACCGCCGAGACCGGGCACCTGGTCTTCGGCACGCTCCACACCACCACCGCCGCCTCCACGGTGGACCGCATCATCGACCAGTTCCCCACCGACCGCCAGGCACAGGTCCGGGTGATGCTGGCGGAGTCGCTGAAGGGCGTCATCGCCCAGGTGCTGTGCCGCCGGATCGGCGGCGGCCGCGCGGCGGCGAAGGAAGTGCTCCTGGCCGTCCCGGCCATCAGCAACCTGATCCGCGAGGGGAAGACCTTCCAGATCCCCTCCATCATGCAGACCAACAAGAAGGCCGGCATGGTGACCCTCAACGATGCCCTGCTGGAGCTGGTCGAGCAGAAGCTGGTGGAGCCCAAGGACGCGTACATGAAGGCGCAGGACAAGGGCACCTTCGCCGGCGCCCTCAAGGCCAAGCGGTTCGACACCTCCTTCCTCGGGACCGACTCTTGAGCGGCAGTGGGGTGACCACCTAGATTGAGCTTCGATCGGTCTGGCGCCCCCCCGCCCGACCGTGCCGGCCGCCGTCAGGCAGCCCGGCGGGAGCTCGGTCAATGGGGCTCGTCCCCGTTTCGCTCGGCAGTTCCGCCCTACCAGACTTCCTTCCGCAGCCGACGCCACGCGCCGACGGCCTCGGCGTGCTGCTCGAGCTGTCCCTCGAGGCCACCGCCGCCACCGGGGCGGCCATCCTCGCGCTCGAGGGCGAGCAGCTGCGCGTCCTCCAGGCCCGCGGCCCCAACGCCCCCGCCCCCGACGACCAGGTCCCGCTGGCCGGCTCCGTCGCCGGCGAGGCGTGGTACCGGGCGCGCCTGGTCATCGGCGCCGAGCCGCCGCCGCGCGCCAGGCAGGGGGCCCTCTGGCAGGACGACCGCACCATCGACGTAATGGCGGTCCCGATTCTCGCCGCCGAACGCCCCGTCGCCGTCTTCATTCTCTATCACCGCCACCTGGGCCACTTCCGCCGGAGCGACGCCGCCACGCTCGGGCGGCTCGCGGCGCTGGCCGCCGGCTTCTGGTCGGTGGGCGGGCTGGGGCAGGGCGCGGGTGCCACCCGCGCCCAGCTCGAGATCCGCGCCGCCGCCCGCATGGCGCTCGTGGCGTCGGGCCATTTCGAGGAGGCGGAGGCGTGGGTGGAGGTGGCCCGGAGCGCCTCCATGCTGCTCGAGGCGGGGGCCGCCCGCGTCTCCATCGTGGATGGCGACGAGCTGGTCTGCCACGTGGCCACCGGCCGCTTCAGCGCCGACCTGGGCCGCCGGCGCCCCCGCACCTACGGCTTCGAGGGCGTCGCCCTGGACACCGTGGAGGGCGTGCTCGCCAGCAACTGGGCCGCCGACCAGGTGGGCGGGAGCGCCAACACCTGGATCCGCTCGCTCGTGGCCGTGCCGCTGCGCCGGGTGGAACAGGTCATCGGCGTCCTCACCGTGGCCGACGAGGCCGCCGGCCGCTTCACCGAGGCCGACCGGGAAGCGCTCCTCCGCTTCGCCATGCACGCCACCGCCGCGCTCACCGAGCTCCGGCTCCACGCCCAGGCCGAGCGTCACGTGGCCGAGGGCCGCCTCGTCACGCAGGTGGCGGCGGCCTTCGCCGCGGCCCGCAGCACCCCCGCCCTCCGCCAGGCGATCGTCCAGGAGCTCGGTCGCGCCCTGGCCGCGGACGGGGTGCGGCTGAGCGAGCGGGTGCAGGCCCACGTGGCCGTGACGGCGAGCGAGGGGGAGCATCCCGCCCTCGCCACCCCGCCGCATCCCGGCACCCAGCTGCTCTGCGGCCACAGCCTCGCCGAGGGCCAGCCGGCTCACCGCTGCCTGCTCCCCGACGGGAGTGGCTTCCTGCTGGCCGCCTGCCTCGGGCAGGTCACCGATCATCCGGGCTGCGTGCAGCTCGTGCGGAGTGCCCGCCCGTTCGCGCGGCATGAGGAAGGCCTGCTGCGCCGCCTGCTCGAGATCGCCGAGCTGGCCCTGCTCACGCGCCTCGCCAATGTGCGGGTGAGCCAGTACGCCGACCGCATCCGCTCGGTGGCCGAGGTGAGCGCCTCGCTGCACCAGTCGCTCCGGCCCACCGACGCCATGGGCCAGGCCGCGGACATGCTGCGCCGCGCGCTCAACGTGCGCCGCGTCCGCATCGCCACGGTCGACGAGGACTGGCGCGAGTTCCGCTTCCCCATCTGGCGCACCGGGGACCGCATTGAGGACGGCGTGGGCCGCCCCCTCGAGTCCGGGCTGCTGGAGGAAGTGTGGCGCTCGGGCCGGACCTGGTTCTTCGCCGAGCGGGCCGCCGAGGAGGCGGAGGCGGCCGGCTATCCCATCGACACCAGGCCCCGCTCCTTCGCGGCGGTGCCGCTGCGCACCCGGGGCAGCGTCACCGGCGTCATCAGCATCGAGGACGACGAGCAGGATGCCGCCTTCGAGCCCGAGGACGTCCGCATCCTCGAGATCGTGGCCCAGCAGCTCGGCGTCACCCTCGAGAACCTGGAGAGCCTCGAGGAGGAGCGGCGCCAGCGCATCACCGCCGAATGGCTGCGCCAGATGGCGCGCACCGCCACCGACCCCGCCGGCTGCACCCTGCCGGTGTTCGAGTGCGCCGCCGAGGCGGCGTTCCACGGCATCGGCGGGCTCGGCGCCCTGGTGGCGCTGGTGCCGGCGGACGGCGGGCTCATGGCCGGCGTGCCGGCCGGCCTCCTGCCCGACGGCGTGCGCCAGGCGTTTCCGCTCGCCGACAGCGTGGCCGGCTGGATGCTGGCGCAGCAGGGCGCCCTCTTCGTCACCCCGGATGCCGGCAGCGACGGCCGCCTCTCCGAGAACGCCCGGGCCCGCCTCGGTGCCGTGGCCGTGGCCGCCGTCCCCGTCTGGGGCGACAACCGGGTGGTGGCCGTGCTGCACCTGCTGCGCCCCGCGGGGCAGGGCTTCGCCACCACCGAGGTGGATCGCCTGACCCAGATCGCGGACCACGCGGGCGCCGGGTACCACACCGCCCGGGCCAGCGAGGCCATCCGGAAGTCCGAGGAGCGCTACCGTCGCCTCTTCTCCGCCGCCACCGACGCCATCTTCACCCTCGACGCGCAGGGCCGCATCACCTCCTTCAACGCGGCCGCCGAGCGGCTGTGGCAGGTGCAGGCCGCGCAGGCCGTGGGAAGCCCGTGGTCGGACCGGCTGCCGCTGGAGACGCCGGCGCTCATGGCCACCCAGGTGGCGCGGGTGCTGGCCGGCGAGTCCTGCGGCCTCGAGGTGGGGTTCCGCGTGGCCGACGGTGAGCGCGGCACCGCCGCGGTGACCATGTCCCCCCTGGTGGAGGAAGGCGGGGCCCCGGCGGTCCTCGCCATCGCCCGGGACGTCACCGACCAGCGCCGGGTCACCGCCCAGCTCCTGCAGGCGGAGAAGATGTCCGCCATCGGCCAGCTGGTGGGCGGCATGGCCCACGAGATCAACAACCCGCTCGCCTCCATCCTCGTGAACATGGAGCTGCTGCTCACCGAGGCGCGCGACGCCGGCCAGCTCGAGACCCTGCAGGCCATCAAGGGGGAGACCGACCGCGCCGCCCAGATCGTGCGGAACCTGCTCACCTACGTCCGCGGGCAGGGCGCCGAGCGGCTGCCCCTCGACCTGCGGGACCCGGTGCGCGGCGCCCTCGCCCTCCGCCGCAACCAGCTCCTCGGCCGCCAGATCAGCGTGGACGTGGAGCTGCCGGAAGGGCCGGTGCTGGTGGCGGGCAACAGCGTCAACCTGCAGCAGGTGCTGATGAACCTGCTGGTCAACGCGGAGCACGCCATCCGCGGCGTCCGCGAGCAGGGCCACGTCTGGATCCGCCTCGCGGTGCAGGACGGCCTGGCCCGCCTCACGGTGGAGGACGACGGCCCCGGCATCCCGCCCGAGCTGCTCACCCGCATCTTCGACCCCTTCTACACCACCAAGCCCGAGGGCGAGGGCACCGGCCTCGGCCTCTCCGTGAGCGCGGGCATCGTGGCCGACCACCTCGGCAAGATCGCCGCCTCGCCCCGGCCGGGCGGGGGCGCGCGCTTCGTGGTGGAGCTGCCGCTCCTCGATGCCGCCGCCCCGCCCGTGCCGGCGCTCCCGGCCCGGCCGGCCGCGGCTTCCCCGCCGCCGGAGCGGCGCGGCGCCATCCTCCTCATTGACGACGAGCCGGACATCCGGCGCAGCATCTCCAAGTTCCTCACCCGCACCGGGTGGCAGGTGGAGCTGGCGGACTCCGGTGAGGAAGGCCTGCGCCTCCTCGGCACCCGCGCCTTCGACGCGGTGCTCTGCGACCTCCGCATGCCGGGCATGAGCGGCCATGAGTTCTACCGCCAGCTCGAGGCCCGCCACGATCCGGCCCTCGCCCGCCTGGCCTTCATGACCGGCGACGTGCTCTCCCCCGAGGCCTCGCGCTTCCTGGCCGAGGTGGGGCGGCCGGTCCTCTCCAAGCCCTTCGCCCTGCAGGACCTGGTGGACCTGCTCGCCCAGGTGGTGGCGCCCGCCTAGCCCCCTACGCCCACGGCGCCCCCCGCGATAGGTTCGGGGCCATGTCGAACGCCCCCATCCTGGTCCTGGTGGCCCCGCAGGACATCGTCAACATCGGCAGCGCCGTCCGGATCGCCAAGAATTTCGGGCTGGAGCAGGTGCGCCTGGTGCAGCCGGCCGTCTTCGATGCCTGGCGCATCGAGGGCATCGCCCACAACACCGCCGACCTGATCGAGCGCATCACCATCCACGACTCCGTGGCCGATGCGCTCGCCGACTGCCACTGGAGCGTGGCCCTCACCGCGCGCGAGCGCGCCGCCAAGCGCACCGTGTACCGTCCCGGCGCCGCCGCGGCCGAACTGGTGGCGCGCGCCGAGCAGGGCCCTGCCGCCTTCGTGGTGGGGCGCGAGGACAAGGGGCTCTCCAACGACGAGCTCGACCGCTGCACCGCGCTCGTCACCATCCCCACCAATCCTGCCCACAAGTCGCTCAACCTGGCGCAGGCCGTGGCCATCATGGCCTACGAGACCTGGCTGGCGCGCGGCGGCGAGCGGAAACCGATCAAGCCGCCCCGCAAGCCCGCCGAGCCGGCCACCATGGAGCTGCAGGAGCGCCTGTTCGCCGACTGGGAGCGCGCCCTCGGCGCCATCGAATTCTTCAAGACCCGGCAGACCGACCACGTGATGCGCTCGTGGCGCGAGATCCTCTTCCGGGCCGAGCTCGACGGCCGCGAGGCCTCCCTGGTGCGGGCCATGGGCATCGAGGTGGTCCGCTACCTTGAACGGAACGGGCTGCCGATCCCGCCACCGTCCACCCCGGCAGGCGACGCCCCGACGACCGACTGACCGTCTTGGTGGGGACTCCCCTCCCCATTACATTCCGGCGTTCCGCCATCGCCGCTTTCTCCCTGGAGTCCACTGATGGGGCGTTCCGCCGCCTTCTGGGCGACCGCGTTGTACAAGAACGCCCGGGAAGAGCCCGCCCGCGTTGCACCCTACAAGGATCTGGCGGCGGGGCCGGCCAGTCGCTTCCGCCGGCTGCGGGAGGGCCTGCTCAAGCTTCCGGGCGTGACCGAGCACGTGAAGTACATGGCCAACTGGCAGTCGTGGGCCTGGGAGTACACGGTGGGGCATCGCAAGCTCTGCTGGATCCACGTCATGCAGGGCGGCGCGGCCATCACCTTCACCATCGCGGACCAGGAAGAGTCCCGCGCCCTCGCCATTCCCCGGCTGCCGGCGGCCATCGCCTCGGCCATCCGCGGGGCGCAGCGGACGGGGCCGGTGCGCTGGTGTGCCCTCGACGTCGGCGACCAGAAGGCCGCCGACGCGTTCCTGAGCTTCGTCAAGCGCAAGCTCGAGTGGCTGATGGCGGACAATCCGGCGGCGGCCCGCCGCACCCTCGCCAGCTAGCCCGAGATATCCGAATACACTAGTCGGAAAAGCACCTCGTCCAGCGTTTGGTGCTCCTTGGGGTGCTGGCTATACTTGTCGCGGCAAATCCGGGGAGTTCAACGGGTTGCCCTCTCGTGAAAGAATTCACAATCGCCGTGAGCGCGCATGCGTAAGCTGGCTCTCCTCGCCGCCGGAACGGGTCTCCTCGCCCTTGGGGCGGTGGTCCTCTTCGAGGGTTCCTCGACTGCCCAGCAGGCTCCCGCCCAGCCCCCCCGGCCGTGGGTACTGTCCGTCGAGGATTCCGCGGGCCTCAAGGGCCCGAAGCAGCCGATCTTCTTCCGTCACGACATCCACGTCGGCGTCAACAAGACGCCGTGCCAGTACTGCCACTACTCGGTGGCCGAGGCGTCGGAGCCCGGCATCCCGAGCATGGCGACGTGCATGGGCTGCCACCTGATCGTCAGCGGCCGCGACTCGAGCGACAAGGCCGAGATCAAGAAGCTGCGCGATGCCTACAACGCCAAGCAGCCGGTGGAGTGGGTGCGCATCCACAGCGTGGCGCGGCACGTGCACTTCCCGCACATGCGGCACATCAAGGTGCTGGGCGCCAACGCCTGCCAGACCTGCCACGGCGACGTCGCCCGGATGCCGCAGGTCTTCAAGGTCCAGAACATCAACAACATGGGTTTCTGCATCACGTGCCACGTCCAGCGGGGCGTCAACCGCGACTGCACGGCGTGTCACTACTAGCAGGGGCTCGCCGCCCCGCCTCCTGAGGCTGGGCGGCGGCCTGCTGTGTCCCTGAGGGCTGACGGGTCACCGGAGCATCAATGTCGGATTCCACTCCCCGCGAAGGTCTCGATCGCCGCCGCTTCCTGCAGGTGCTCGGAGTCACGGGCGCCGGCGCGGCGGTCGTCTCGGGCTGCTCCACCCAGAAGGTGGAGAAGCTCATTCCGTACCTGGTGCAGTCCGAGGACCAGGTGCCCGGCCTCTCCACGTGGTACGCCAGCACCTGCACCGAGTGCAGCGCGGGCTGCGGCCTGCACGTGCGGACGCGCGAGGGCCGCGCCATCAAGCTCGAGGGCAACCCGGAGCACCCGGTCAACGCCGGCAAGCTCTGCGCCCACGGCCAGTCGGCGCTGCAGGGGCTCTACAACCCCGACCGCCTGACCGGCCCCAAGGCCCGCCAGGCGGACGGCAGCTTCAAGGACATCACCTGGGACGACGCCCTCGCCCTGCTGGTGCAGAAGCTCCAGGGCGCGGGCGGGAAGCTCGCCGTCATCAACGGGGCCAACCGCGGCACCTTCAGCGACCTGCTGGCGGCGTGGACCGCGGCGCAGGGCGGCAAGGTGGTCGCGTACCAGCCCTTCAGCGCCGAGCCGATCCGCCAGGCCAGCCAGCAGGTCTTCGGCCTCAACGAGGTGCCGGTGTTCGACTTCGCCAAGGCGAAGTACATCGTCTCCTTCGGCGCCGACTTCCTGGACGGCGCCTGGGTGTCGCCGGTCGAGGCCCAGCTGGGCTTCGCCGAGGCGCACGGGTTCAGGAACGGCGAGATGGCCAAGCACGTCAGCTTCAGCCCGCGCATGGGCCTGACGGGCATGAACGCCGACGAGTGGCTGGCGCCGCGGCCGGGCAGCGAGGCGGCCATCGTGCTGGCCATGGCCAACGTCCTCCTCGCGGAGCGGAGCGGCAACCCGGCCGACGCCAACGCGCTCCGCGGCGCGCTCGCGGCCCACACGCCCGAGAAGGCGCAGGAGGCCAGCGGCATCAACGCGGAAGTCATCAAGCGGGTGGCGCGCGAGTTCGCCTCGGCGAGCCCGAGCCTCGCGGTGGCGGGCGGCATCCCGGCGCAGCACCGGGGCGCGGCCGAGCTTTGCGCGGCGGTGCACCTGCTCAACTACATCGCCGGCAACGTGGGCACCACGGTGCGCTACGGCGCCGACCAGGATGCGGGCGGCGACGGCTACGCTGCGCTCCTCGCCCTGGTGGACGGCTTCGGCGGCGGCGCCACCAGCGTGGCGATCGTGCACGAGGCCAACCCGGCCTACGCCATGCCGAAGAAGGCCGACTTCGCGGGCAAGTTCGCGAAGGTCCCCTTCAAGGTCAGCACCAGCCTCTACCTCGACGAGACCGCGGCCCTCTGCGATCTCCTGCTGCCGAACCTCCACGCCCTCGAGCGCTGGGACGATGCGCGCTCGCGGAAGGGCGTCAGCAACCTGCTGCAGCCGGTCATGGAGCCGGTCTTCCCGGGCATGGCCACGGGCGACCTGCTGCTCAAGACCGCGCAGAAGCTCGGCGGCCCGCTGGCCCAGTTCAGCGCGCCGAGCTACGAGGCGCACCTCAAGGCCCAGTGGCTCAAGGCGGTGGGCAGCGAGGATGCCTGGCGTGCGGCCCTCGCCAAGGGCGGCGTGTACGGCGAGGCGCCGGCCGCCCCGGTGAAGCTGGCCGCGGGCGCCGCGAGCGCCGTGGCCTTCAGCGCCCCGGCCTTCGACGGCCCGGAAGGGGAGGACGCCTTCTGGCTCATGCCCTCCCCGTCGGTCCTGGGGGACGGGCGCTTCGCCAACCGGCCGTGGATGCTGGAGCTGCCGGATCCGGTCACCCGCATCACCTGGCACGCCTGGGTGGAGATCCACCCGGACACCGCCAAGGAGATGAACGTCCGCGAGGGCGAGATCCTGCGGCTCGAGTCGCCCCACGGCACCATCGAGGCGCCGGCCTACGTCTTCCCCGGCATCCACCCGCGGGTGGTCTCGGTGCCGATGGGCTTCGGGCACACGAGCTACGGCCGGTTTGCCACGGGGAGCGGCGTCAACGTCCTCGACCTCGTCGACGGCGCGGCCGCCGGGAGCTTCCTGCCGTACTTCGGCACCCGGGTCAAGGTCATCAAGACCATGAACTGGAAGAAGGTCGCCAAGACCGAGGGCACCACCCGCCAGCTCGGCCGCGGCATCGTCAACTGGCTCACCCTGGACCAGGCCAAGCGCGGGCTCACCCCCCTCGAGGCCCTGGCCGAGGAAGGCCATGGCGAGCACGAGGTGAACACCGAGCGCGAGGTCGAGGCCATCAAGGGCTTCGACGAGGCGCAGCGCGAGAAGCGGAAGTACGGGGCGTACGCCAACGAGAACCCGATGTGGGGCATGGTCATCGACCTGGGCCGCTGCACGGGGTGCTCGGCCTGCGTCACGGCCTGCTACGCCGAGAACAACATCCCGTTCGTCGGCGAGAGCGAGGTGCTGCGCGGCCGCGAGATGTCCTGGATGCGCATCGAGCGCTACTGGGAGGGCGGGGAGGAGGGTGAGCCGCTGCAGGCCCGCGTGCTCCCGATGCTGTGCCAGCACTGCGACAACGCGCCCTGCGAGCCGGTCTGCCCGGTGTACGCGGCCTACCACACGCCGGACGGCCTCAACGGCCAGGTGTACAACCGCTGCGTGGGCACCCGCTACTGCGGCAACAACTGCCCCTACAAGGTCCGCTACTTCAACTGGCTGGCCTACAACCAGAAGGCCTTCCCGGCGCCGCTCAACCTGCAGCTCAACCCGGACGTCACGGTGCGGGCGCGCGGCGTCATGGAGAAGTGCACCTTCTGCGTGCAGCGGATCCGCGGCGCCCAGCACCAGGCGCGCCTCGAGGACCGCAAGCTCCGGGATGGCGACGTGGTCACGGCCTGCGCCCAGGCCTGCCCCTCCGGCGCCATCACCTTCGGTGACATGACCGATCCCGAGGCGCAGGTGACCAAGGCGGGCGCCGACTCGCGTGGCTACCACGTCCTCGACCTCCTGAACGTTCGCCCGGCGGTGACGTACCTCGCGAAGGTCGTGCACCGGACGGAGGCCTGATCCGATGGCCACTACCCTCGACGCGCACGCGGCACACGGCGCCCACGACCCGACCGTCCCGACGCAGACCCACCACGAGGTCACGCGGGACGTCGTCAACACGCTCGGGACGGCCGACAAGGGCTACTTCCTGCTCCTGGCCGGGGCGGTGGGGCTCTTCCTGGTGGGTGCCTTCACCTTCGTGATGCTGCTCAAGGACGGCCTCGGCCTCGCGGGCTACACCCCGCCGGTCTTCTGGTCGGTCTACATCACCACGTTCGTGTTCTGGGTCGGCATCGGCCACGCCGGCACGCTGATCTCCGCCATCCTCTTCCTGTTCCGCTCGCCGTGGCGCACCGCGGTGTACCGGGCCACGGAGGCCATGACGGTGTTCGCGGTCATGACGGCGGGCCTCTTCCCGATCATCCACATCGGGCGCCAGTGGTTCTTCTACTGGCTGCTGCCCTATCCCAACCAGCGCTGGCTGTGGCCCAACTTCAAGTCGCCGCTGGTGTGGGACGTGTTCGCCATCTCGACGTACCTCACCGTCTCCACCACGTTCCTCTGCGTCGGCCTGGTGCCGGACATCGCGGCGGCGCGCGACATGGTGACGGGCTGGCGGAAGAAGGTGTACGGCTTCTTCTCGCTGGGCTGGAAGGGCACCCACCACCAGTGGCGCCACTACAGCCGGGCGTACCTGTACCTGGCGGCCCTCGCCACCCCGCTGGTGCTCTCGGTGCACTCGGTGGTGTCCTGGGACTTCGCCATGTCCATCATCCCGGGCTGGCACGGCACCATCTTCGCCCCGTACTTCGTGGCGGGCGCCATCTACTCGGGCGTCGGGATGGTGTTCACCATCCTGATCCCGCTCCGGAAGGCCTTCAAGCTCGAGCACATGATCACGGAGTATCACTTCGACAACCTGGCGAAGCTGACGCTCCTGACCGGCTGCATCCTGTTCTACGCCTACGGGATGGAGTACTTCATCGGCTGGTACAGCAACAACACCTTCGAGCAGGCCGCCTTCTGGAACCGGCTCTTCGGCCCCATGTGGTGGGGGGGCTGGACCATGGTGATCTGCAACGCGTTCCTGTCGCAGCTGCTGTGGTTCCGGAAGATCCGCACCAACCTCACGGCGCTCTTCGTCATCTCGATCTTCATCAACATCGGGATGTGGTTCGAGCGGTACGTGATCATCAACAGCCTGACCAGCGACTTCCTCCCCTACGCCTGGAGCCAGATGACGCCCACCTGGGCGGACTGGGGGATCCTCGCCGGCTCCTTCGGCTGGTTCTCGATGTGGTTCCTGCTCTTCGCCCGCACCTTCCCGGTGGTGGCGATCCAGGAGATCAAGGAGCAGATCCCGATGCCCCGGCTCCGCAAGGGAGGCCACTGATGGCCCGCGCCGTCCCCGGCGTGCTCGCGAGCTTCGAGCACATTGACGCGGCCTGTGACGCCATCACGGCGCTCCGGGCCAAGGGCCGCAAGGACTTCACCGTCTACTCGGCCGCCCCCAACCACGAGCTCGAGGACGCCCTCGGCATCACCTCGAGCCCGGTGCGCCTGTTCACGCTCATCGGTGGCCTCACCGGCGTCACCGCCGGCGTGGCGATGACCTTCTGGATGTCGCTCGACTGGCCCCTCCTCGTGGGCGGCAAGCCGATCGCCACGGTGCCGCCCTACGTGGTGTTCATGTTCGAGCTGATGGTGCTCATCGGCGCCCTCTCCACGGTGGCCGGCGTCATCATCCTCTCGCTCCGCAACCCGACCACCGGCCTGGCCTTACGATGGCAGCTTCAGCGACGACCGGATCGGCATCTTCGTCCCCTGTGCCGCCGGGGAGGTCCCGGGCCTCGAGCGCATGCTCAAGGAAGCCGGCTCCGTGGAGGTCCGTCATGCGGCGTAAGCTCGCCGTCCTCGCCCTGGCCCTCGCCGCCACGGGCTGTGACTTCTACTACAACGACATCCCGTCGCCCGACGACGCCATGCGCCTCGTGCCCTGGTTCGACGGCATGTACCAGCAGCCGCCGGTCTTCCCCTACCAGCGGCTCGACGTGCCCCGCAACACCGTGCCCGGCACCGTGCCCATCACGGGCGGCGAGGCCGACTGGGCGGCGGAGTTCGGCATGGGCAACACCACCACGGCCGACAAGCTGGTGAACCCGCTCGCGGGCCAGCCCGCCTCGGCCCGGGGCGACACGCTCTTCCAGACCTTCTGCGCCGTTTGCCACGGCCAGGCTGGCGCGGCCGACGCCGTGATCAGCGCTCAGGTGGCCGCCCCGTCGCTCCTTACCGACCGGGCCCGCGGCTACAGCGACGGCTACCTCTACAGCATCATCCGCTACGGCCGCGGCGTCATGCCGCGCTACGGCGACAAGGTCCGGCGCGACGCGCGCTGGGAGATCGTGAACTACGTCCGGCAGCTGCAGGCGGCGGCGGTGGCCGTCACGCCCGCGGCACCGGGAGGAGCGAACTGATGGCCGCCGTGCGTGAGCAGATCGCCCAGCGGGCGGTCACCGGCAAGTACGGGCTCTTCGTGGGGCTCGGCGCCGCCCTCGCGGTGGTCGGGGCCGCGATCTTCGCCCTGTCCCTCTCGGGGGAGCAGGCCGACCGGGCCTGGCACCTCTTCCACGTGAACTGGGTGTTCTTCACCGGCCTCACCGGCGGCAGCTTCGCCTTCGTGGCGGTGCAGAAGATCACCAAGGCCAAGTGGTCGGGCCTCCTCATCCGCTTCGCCGAGGCGGCGCCGTTCTTCTTCTTCCCGGTGTCGCTCGTCGGCTTCATCCTCATCTTCACCGTCGGCTACCACCACATCTTCCCCGAGATGCACGGCCTCGGCCACGGCAAGGAGATCTGGCTGTCGCACGGGTTCATGTTCGCCCGGCTCGGCGTGGGGCTGGCGCTGCTCTACTGGGTGGGCTTCCAGCTGGTCCTGGCCGACATGCTGCCGGACCTCAAGGAAACCCGCGCCCTGGTGAGCGGCGGCCGGGCCGGCTGGTACGACTGGTGCCTCAGGGGGTTCGACAGCTCGCTCGCCGGGCTGGTGCGCAACGAGGAGCGGATCGCCGTCCTCGCCCCGGTCTACGCGGTGCTCTACGCCATCGTGTTCACGATGGTGGCGTTCGACACCATGATGGCGCTCCAGCCGCACTGGTTCTCCAACCTGTTCGGCGGCTGGTACTTCATGGGCTCGTTCCTCGGCGCGCACACGCTGCTGGCGCTCATGATGCTCTACGGGCGGAACCACATCGGCATCGCCCAGTGGGTGAGCGCCAAGCAGCGGCACGACCTCGGCAAGCTCATCTTCGGCTTCTCGGTGTTCTGGACCTACCTGATGTGGGCCCAGTTCCTGGTGATCTGGTACGGCAACCTTCCCGAGGAGACCGGCTTCGTCTTCGCCCGGCTCTGGGGCGAGTGGCGGCCCATCGGCACCTGGGTCTTCCTCGGGATGTTCGTCATTCCCTTCATCGGCCTCCTCGGCGTGGCGCCCAAGAAGGCGCCGGTGACGCTCGGGCTCTTCGCCTCCGTCAGCCTCACCACCCTCTGGGTGGAGCGCTACCTGATGGTGCTGCCGTCGGTGACCAAGGAGCCGGGGCCGGTCTTCGCGCTCCCCGAGCTCGGGCCCACGGCCATGTTCCTCGGCCTCTTCCTGCTGGCCTACGGGCTCTTCGGGCGCACCTTCCCGATGGTGAGCCCGCGACTCGCCGCGATCACCCTGGCACGCGAAAGCGGCCACGGCCACAGCCACGAGGCCGGCGAGATGGAGCACGCCCAGCACTAGCACCGCTGTTCACCGCCACCCAGGGGGCCGTCCGAGAACCGGGCGGCCCCCTGTTGCGTATCCCTTGTGGGGGGCAGGCCGCAGGGTAGGATGAGGGGGGCGGGGGCCTACCTACCTCGTGTTGCGAAGTGAAGCACCCCCCTCTTGCCCCAAAGATGTGTGGTCCAAAAGGCTACTGTGCGTCCTAGTCTCTTAGGGAAAGGCGGCGCAGGGTACGCGCCGTTAGGATTGGCTCGTCCAATTCGGGAGCGTATTGATGGGCGACGAACTCGAGGAACTCTACCGTACCACGTATGCCACCGTGGTCCGGTTCCTCTACAGGAAGGTCTGGGACGCCGACCGGGCGCATGACCTGGCGCAGGAGGTCTTCATCCGCGCCATGAATCACCGGCCGGAGAAGCCTCGTGCCTGGATCTTCGCTGTGGCGGCGAATCTCGCCCGCGACGAGGCCCGCGCGGCGGTGCGCCGCAAGCGTCACCTGACGCTCCTCAAGGACGATCCGATCACCCTCCCGTCCTCTCCCGTCGCCGCCGACCTCATGGTCGAGGAAGATGAGCGCCGGGCCCGTGTGGACGAGGCGTTGGCCACCCTGACCCGGCGGGACCGTGAGGTCCTCCTGTTGTGGGATGCCGGGCTCAGTTATCCTGAGATCGCCCAGCAGACCGGGCTGGCCGTGGGGGCCGTTGGCACCACGCTGGCCCGGGCGCGGAAGCGGCTCGTGGACGCCTATGACCGGATGGAACCCAAGGCCCGTGCGGCACATTCCTGACGACGAACTCCACGCCTACCTCGACCAGGCCCTGAGCCGGTCGCAGGCCATCGAGATCGAACGGCACCTCGCCCGCTGCCCCACCTGCCAGTCCCGGCGGGATGAGGCAGCGGCGCTGCGCGACCGGACCACCGCCATCCTGGCCCGCCTCGGCTCCCCGCCGAGCGTGGTGGCACCGCCGTTCGAGGAACTGCGGGCCCGGCACGCCGCGGGAGTCGCCCGGCGGGCGCAGTGGATGCGGCGGGCCGCCGTGGCCGCCGGCGTGGCCGGCTTGGCGCTGGGCCTCACCGTCTGGCGGCGGCCGGCGGTGCACGAAGCCGCCCTCGCGGCCCCCCCGGTCGCTGCTGCCCCCTCCGCCTCCCCGATTGTCCCTGACTCTGCTCCCCTCGCCTCTCCCACCGGCCCCGTCGCCACGGCCGTGCCCGCCGCAGCGCCCCGGCGCCCGGAAACGCCCCGGCTCGTCCAGGCCGGGGCGGGGACCGGCGAGAGCTCGTTCTTTGTCGCCAACGCCGTTGAGACCGATCCCCCGGCCACCGCAGCCCGTCCCCTCGCTGAGTCCGCCCCCGACCTGCCGACCGACCTCCGGGTGGAGGACGTGGACGTGAAGGCCTCGCCCGTCTCGTCCGAGCCGGGGCTGGCCGGCCTGTGGCGGACGGTGCCGGTGGAAGCTGGCGAGGCGGAGGCCGCGGGCCTGCCGATTGTCCCGGGACTGGCCGTGGTTCGACTCCGGATGCAGCCGGGCGCCACGGGGAGCCGAGGTGGTCGCGGTGGATCAGCAGCTCGAGTCCGGGGAGATCGTCCGGACCATCGTGGGGCCTGCCACGCAGGTGGCCGGCATCGTTGCCCGGGACGCGGCAACCGACTCCACCAGCGGCCGCGTGACCTTCACCATCCGGCAGGCCGACCGCATGGTCGCCGTCACGGGCCCGGCCGAGGCGGTCACGGCCCTGCTGCAGCGGGTGAACGGGCGCCGCCGCTACTGAGCGGCCCCGCGAGCGGACGCCGACGGGCCGGCCCCCAATCCAGGGGCCGGCCCGTCGGTGCTTGTTCCGGGGGCGTCAGGTGCTGTGGGCTTTCCGCTTCGGGGGATCGTACCAGAGACACCCTGGGTGCAGCCCCTTCCCATCATCCGGCCACTCGCTGCAGAGGTCCGGCTTGGCGGGGCGGCCGTCGGGGCGCGACCGCCCGTGCAGGGTGCAGTTGAGCCGCTCCTCATCGAGGTAGTCGCAGGTGTTGATGAGTTCCCCCTCGATCCAGCCGGGCCGCTCGCGGCTCACCTTGCAGAAGTACGGGGACTGCCGGTTCCGCAGCAGCAGCTCCAGCGTGGAGGAGTCCTCGGGGCAGCGGATCTCGAGTTGCATGTCCCGGCAGCAGGCCGAACCGCGCCGGTGGTCCGCGGTGGTGCAGGGTGCCAGCGAGCAGGGGTTGATGTCGTCCTCGGCCGGGATCACCGGGAGCTGACGGGGAGGGAGGGACAGCTCCACGTCGTCCTGGACATCCCCCACCACGATCCGGAAGCGGTCCCCGCCCAGGCGGCGCGGCTGGGCCGGCCACGGATCTTCGGGCACCGTCCCCGTGTACCCATGGGCAGCACACCGGACCCCGTCCGGGGGAAGGCTCGGGTCCCGCTTGAGGTGGCGGCAGCGGACCCGCATGGTGGCATCCACCAGCAGGTCCTTGCCCTCCTGGCGGAGGTTCCGGAATGCCAGGGTCTCGGTGTGGCCCAGGAGCCAGGTGGCCTCCGGGTCCAGGACCTCGCCGGGCTTGGTGTAGCTGGCGATCAGGATGGTGACCGGCAGGGCTCGGCACTGGGAGCCGAGGGAGGCGCAGGGTGGGGGAGCGGGAGGCATCGCGGGAATTTAGGCCCTCTCCCCCTTTTCGGGACGGCGCGTTATGTTTGTGAACCTTTTCACAAAGGTCATCCCTTCAATTCCGTGGAGGCGGGTTCCTGATGCGTGCGATGACGGTGGCGGGTGTGGCGCTGGTGCTGATGGCGTGTGGTGGGAAGGGCGGCGAGACCCCGGCGGCCGATACGACGGCTGCGGCGGCTCCGGCTCCGGCGGCGGCCCCGGCGGCCACCGGCGCGACCCACGAGGTGGCGATGGACTTCGACGGGAAGGCGGGGACCTTCACCCCCGCCGAGCTGACGATCAAGTCGGGTGATGTGGTGAACTTCGTGGTCAAGAGCGGCCCGCCGCACAACGTCGCGTTCTGGGGTGACAGCATCCCGGCCGGCGCCGCGGACGCGCTCAACAAGACCATGACCGAGACCATGGCCCCGCTGACCGGCCCGATGAAGGTCGGCATTGGTGAGGCGTACAGCGTGAGCTTCGCCGGCGCGCCGGCGGGCGACTACAAGTACTACTGCACCCCGCACCTTCCGTTCGGGATGCACGCGAAGATCACCGTCCAGTAAGCTGGGCGCGAGTCACGCGAGGAGGGGGGCGGCGCGCAGGCGCCGTCCCCCTTCGGCATGTCAGGGCGGGCGGCGCTCGAGGTAGGTCAGGCCCGTGACGATCAGGGCGGCGGTGGCGATGCCCGCGAGGGCGTCGATGGCGTAGTGCATCTGGCAGTAGACCACGCCCACCGTGAGCAGCGCCGCGGGCACCACCATCAGCCAGCCCAGGGTACGGGAGCCGCGGAACGCCGCGGCCACGGCCACGAGTGTCGCCGCCACGTGCGAGGAGGGGAAGGCCGCGCCGTAGGCGCTGCCCCGGGCCAGCGTCGCATAGACCAGGCGCGCGGCGGGGTTGTCGAGGAAGGCCGCCGAGGGACGGGGGAACTCGTAGTAGGGTCCCGCCACGGGGAAGGCCAGGAAGACCAGGTAGCAGGACAGGAAGGTGGTCACCAGCCAGAGCGCCATCCGCCGCGCCGCCTCCATCCGTCCCTGCACCAGGAAGGTGATGAGCGGCGCCGCGATGAGCGGGTAGTACGCGAAGTAGGCGCCGTGGAGCACCGTGGACCAGAACCGGCTCGGCGCCGCCTGCCACCACGCCACGCTCGGCTCCATGCCGAAGAGGGCCAGCTCCCAGCCGCGCACCGTGCGGTCGTGCACCGCGATGCCGCCGAAGTAGTTGAGGATGTCGAGGGCGGGATAGAGCGCGGCCAGCAGCAGCATGGGATAGAGCTCGCGCAGCACCTCGCCGAAGCGGCCGAGGTCCCGACGCGCGGCGAGCACGATCAGGAGCGCATAGAGCAGGTTGGCCAGCACCACCCACCCCGCGGGCGGGAACCCGGGCCAGCGCGCCAGCGCAATGCCGGTGGTGATGCCGAGGTACCCGAGGAGCAGCCACTCCGCCGGCCGGAGCCGGAGCCCCGCCCTCACAGCCAGCCCTGCTCCTCGTACCAGCGCTTGGTGGCGCTGAGGCCCGCCTGCATGTCGAAGGCCGCGGTCCAGCCGGTGTCGCGCATGAGCGGGGCGGGGTCCCCGGTCCAGGCCGGCTGGTAGAACTCGTTGGCCTTGTCGGGGTGAAGGATGGTCTTCTGGCCCCGCAGGCGGGCCGCGGTGCCGGCCACGGTGAGCGCGGCCGTGGCCACGGGGCGGGGGAGCGGCAGCAGCCTGACCCGGCGGCCCGACAACGCACCGACGGCTCGCAGGATGTCGCCACTCGTCACCACTTCGGGGTGATTCACGAAATAGCCGCGGCCCTCGATGCCCGGGGTCACGCCGGCGGCACGAAGGCCCGCAGCGAGGTCGGTGACGTAGACCAGCGAAAGCTCCTGGCTGCCATCGCCGAAGACGGGGCAGAGGCCGAGCGGCGCCATCTTGAAGAGGGCCAGGAAATTGTCGCGGTCGCGGGGGCCGTAGACGGCGGGCGGGCGGGCGATGACCCAGGGCAGGCGGCTCGCCGTGACCACCTGCTCGCTCGCCAGCTTGCTCCGGCCGTAGGCCGTGACGGGTCCCGCCGGCTCCACGCCGCGCCGCACCCCGCCCCGGGGCGACGGTCCCGCCGCCGCGAGCGAGCTGACCAGCACGAAGCGCGCCCCCGCGGCCCCCGCCTCGGCGGCGGCGACGAGGTGGCGGGTGCCTTCGCGATTGGCGTCGAGGAGCTCGGCCTCGGTGGGGGCGCCGACGAGGGCGGCCGAGTGGTAGATGACGTCCTGGCCCTGCACCGCGGTGCGGAGGGCGGCGGTGTCGTGCAGGTCGCCCTGGATCAGGCGGACGCCGCGCGTCCCGAGCGCCGCCGCCCTGGCCGGCGAGCGCACCAGGGCGGTGACCTCATCCCCCGCGGCGAGCAGGGTGTCCACGAGGTGGCCACCGACGAACCCGGTGGCCCCGGTGACCAGCGCCTTCATGCCGGCCGGTCGTAGACGCGGTAGGTCTTGTAGGTGGAGAATTCCATCTTCTTGAGGCCCGCGTTCATTGCCGGGTTGTCCTCGAGGATCCACCCTGCCTCACCCCAGTAGATCTGGTGCTCGGCGGCCTTGGTCCAGATCCAGTGGTAGAGCATGGCGTCGATGCCCTTGCCGCGGAGCTCGGGGATGACGCCGAGGAGCAGGATCCGCGCCCGGCGCACCTTCTGCATCTTGAGTGACCAGAGCAGGTCGGCGAGGAGCGCCGGCGTGAGGCGGCCGGAGCGGTGCCGCTGGAAGACCTGGTTCAGGTCCGGCAGCGCCAGCCCGAAGCCGATGATCTCGCCGTCCTTCTCCGCGAACGGCACCAGGTCGGCGATGGCCACCGGCTTGAACTGCTCGGCCAGGTGGTCGATCTCCTTGTCCGTCATGGGGACGAAGCCCCAGTTCTTCTCCCAGCACTTGTTGTACAGCACCTTGATCCGCTCCACCTCGCCGTTGAAGTCCGCCATGTTCATGGGGCGGATGGTGATGCCGAGGCGCTGGCGGAGGAGCTCGGTGCCGCGCGCCAGGCGCTCGGGCACGGGGAGGTAGTAGCCCTGGTACCCGCCCCGGTACACGAGGAGGTCCTTGGCCTTGGTGAACTTCGCGGCGTTGACCAGCCGCTCGTAGTACGGCGGGTTGTGGGGCATCATGAGCGTCGGCGGCGTGTCGTAGCCGTCGATGAGCAGCCCGCACTCGTCGTTGGTGGAGAACGACATGGGGCCGCGCATCACGTCGTGCCCCTTCGCCCGGAGCCACTTGCCGGCCTCGGCGAAGAGGGCGTCGGCCACGGCGTGGTCGTAGATGCTCTCGAAGAAGCCCCAGAAGCCCACGGTGTCCTCGTGGACCTGGTTGTGCAGCTTGTTGGAGATGGCGGCGATGCGGCCGACCACCTCGCCGTTCTTCTCGGCGATGAAGTACTCCGCCTCGGCGTGCTCGAAGAAGGGGTTCTTGGAGCGGTCCAGCAGCTTCTTCACGTCCATGCGCAACAACGGGACCCAGTTGGGGTCCCGTTCGTGCAGCCGGTACGGCAGGCTGATGAACCGGTCCAGTCCGGCCGCGTCAGTGACGGGCCGGACCTGGATGGCGTCGCTCAGATGACCTCCAGCTCCCGGCCGATCGTGGCAAGGGCGGCACGGCGGGCGGCATCACCGGGTTGGTGAAGACGCCGGCGTCGAACAGCTTCCGCCAGAAGACGAACGTGGTCTCCATGGGGCCGATGAGGACCGGGATGATGGGCGTCTCGGTCTCGCCGATGTCGTAGCCCAGCTCGCGCATGCCGGCCTGGAAGCGCCGGGTGTTGGCCCAGAGCGAGGTGCGGCGCTCGGGCTCGGTCTTCATGACCTCGAGCGCCGCGAGTACGCCCGCCGTGTTGGCCGGCGGCAGCGAGGCGGTGAAGATGAGCGGCCGGCTGTGGTGCTTGAGGTAATGGATGACGTTCTCCGACCCCGCCACGAAGCCGCCGATGGAGGCGAGCGACTTGGAGAAGGTGCCGGCGATGAGGTCCACCTCGTCCGTCATGCCGAAGTGGGCCGCGGTGCCCTCGCCGTTGGGGCCGAGCACGCCGATGGAGTGCGCGTCGTCCACCGCCAGCGCCACGCCGTGCTTCTTGGCGATGCGCACCAGCTCCGGGATGTGGGCGATGTCGCCCTCCATGGAGTACACGCCGTCCACGACGATCATGGCGCCGCGGCCGCTCTTGGTGCGCTCGATCATGCGATCGAGGCCATCGAGGTCATTGTGGGTGAAGCGCAGGGTGTCCCCGTAGGACATCTTGGCGCCGTCCACGATGGAGGCGTGGTCCAGCTTGTCGAGGTAGACGAGGTCGCCCCGGCCGATGAGGCCCGAGATGAGGCCCAGGTTGGCCTGGTACCCGGTGGAGAAGACGAGGCAGTCTTCCTTGCCGAGGAACTCGGCCAGCGAGGCCTCGAGCTGGCCGTGCAGGTCGAGGGTGCCGTTCAGGAAGCGGCTGCCGGTGCAGCCGGAGCCGTAGCGGTGCAGCGCCCGGGCCGCGGCCTCGAGGACCTTGGGGTGATGCGTGAGGCCGAGGTAGTTGTTGGACCCGAGCATGATCCGCTTCTGGCCCTCGATCACGACCGCCGTATCCTCGGAGTCGGAGATGGGCTTGAAGTACGGGTAAAGCCCGGCCGCCTGGACTTCGCGTGCCTTGGTGAACTGCCGGCACTTCTCGAAGATGGCGATGCTCTGGAGGGTCTGTGCGTCCACGGGGCCTCGTTTGCTGGCGGAATGCGCCGATTTCGGTAACTAACCTGTTACAAGCTATAGGGTTGGCTGGGACCCGGCAAGCCAAAGACCGGGATTCGTTACCCCGGCGGGAGTCCCCCCGATTGCCTCAGGGGATGACTTGGGCCCCCGCCGTGGATAACCTCCCTCCATGCCGCATCCCATGACGCGCCGAACCGGCCTCCTGTGTCTCGGCCTCGCCGGGCTGCTCGTCGCCGTCCGGGCCGGGGTGGACGGGCAGGCGGGGAGCTATCCCCGGACGCGCGTCGGCCTTTTCGAGGTGCAGGGCCTCGACTTCCGGCCCGACGGCGCCTGGCGGACTCGCACGGGGGCCATCCGCGCCACGCGGCAGCGGCTCCTCGGCGAGGGCCGCATTGCCGCCCTCAACCGGCCCGCGGCGGGGCAGCTCGTGGTGCAGGGCGCCTACCGTGTCCCGGTCATTCCGATTGCCTTCGCCAACGTGGCCGCGCCCTTCCCGGCGACGGACTACCACGACGTCCTCTTCGACCCGGCGCCCTCCGGCGCGGCCTACAGCGTGCGGAGCTATTACGCCGAGCAGTCGCGCGGGCGGGTGACCATCGACGGCGACGTCTTCGGCTGGGTGACGGCCGACAGCGCCGACACCTACTACGAGGACGGCTGCAACGGGATCGGCGCGCTGGCTCCCTGTCCCAACGGCGCCCGTCCGCTCGGCGCCCTCCTCCTCGGCGCCCTCGCTGCGAGCGACACGGGCAGCACCGACTGGGGCCAGTTCGACAACGACGGCCCCGACGGACTCCCCAACTCCGGCGACGACGACGGCATCGTGGACTTCGTGCTGTTCCTGCAGCCCGAGGTGGACGGCGCCTGCGGCACCACCAATCTCTGGGCCCACCGCTACGACGTGGGCGCGTGGACCGGCGGCGGCGGCTACGTGACGCAGAGCCCCCGCCGCGACGGGGCGGGGCAGCCCACCGGCAGCTTCATCCGCGTCCGCGACTACACGCTGCAGAGCGCCGTCGGCGGCCCGGATGCCTGCACCGACGGCCAGCGGATGAGCATCGGCGTCGTGGCGCACGAGACCGGCCACGCCTTTGGCCTTCCCGACCTGTACGACACCAACCTCGGCGCGCCCAGCGTGACGCAGGGCGTCGGCGAGTGGAGCATCATGGGGAGCGGCTCCTACAGCCGGCCGTACAGCCCGGGGGCGTTCGACGGCTGGTCGCTCGTGGAGCTGGGCTGGGTGGCCGTGGACACACTCGGGGCCGCGGGGCCGGTGACGCTCGGGCCCGTGGCCTGGCGGACACGGTGCTGGTGCTGCCGGTGGGCGGGACGGACGAGTACTTCCTCCTCGAGAACCGCCAGCCCCTCGGCACCGACACGGCGCAGATGAACCCGGCGTGCACCTTCCGGACGCGGAGCTGCGCCAAGATGCCGGGGCTCCTGGTCTGGCACATCGACCAGGGCCAGGTGACCACCTGGGGCTTCAGGTCGGGCAACCGCGTGAACGTGGGGCCGGTGCACGGCGTAGCGCTGGTGCAGGCCGACGGCCTCAACCAGCTCCGCGCCCCCGGCGGCAAGAATCGCGGCGACGCCGGCGATCCCTGGCCCGGGAGCACGGACAACACCGTGTTCGGCCCGGCCACCACGCCGGCGGCGCTCGACAACCAGGGCCTCACCGCCGGCTTCACGCTGGATTCCATCCGCCAGCTCCAGGCGGGCGGCGCCATGGCCTTCCGCCTGACGCTCACCCCCACCGGGGGCGTGGTGCTGGCGCTGCCCACCGTCAACGGCGCCCTCCTCGGCACGGCCACGCTGAGCCAGGCGGCGCTCGACTCGCTCGATGCGCAGGGCAACCAGAACGGCCGGCTCGACCTCGGCGACTGGCTGGCCTTCCTCCAGGCCAAGCAGGTGGCGGGAGTGGCGCCGTGAGGCGGCCCGTCCTGCTGGCCATGGCGGCGCTCGGTGCGCTCCTCGCCGGCTGCGGCGGCGACGGGCCCGACCCGGGCCCGGAGCCGGGCTACCTCGAGGTGGTGGTGCTCGGCCCCGCCACCAACACCGGCGCGCTGCTGTTCGACGTGGCCGGCGGCACCGTGGACTCCGTGGTGGCCGAAGGCACCTACCTGATCTCGGCGAGCCACGCCGGCGTGGCCCGCCGCGTCGCCGTGGCCGGCGACTCGCTGCACGGCACCGTGGCGCGGCTCTACGTGCCCGATGTCCACCAGCGCTACTCGGCCACGCTCGTCGAGGCGGCCCACGGCATCACCCACCAGCTGCTGCTCCCGGCGGACTACCGCCTCCCGCTCCTCGCGCACGCCCAATGAGCGCGGGGCGACCCGTCGCTCCGTCAGGCTCATGACCGCCCCGCCCGCCCCGCAGCTCAGCGTCATCATCCCCGTGGGCCCCGGCGACGACGCCTGGCGCGCCCTCCTGCCCGCGCTCCTCCCCGAGCTGGCCGGCCGCGGCGAGGTGCTCATCAGCGCCACCACGCCCGAGCCCGGCGACCTCACGCGCACCACCGCGGGCGGTGCGGTGCGCTGGTGCGAGGGACCAAGCGGCCGCGCCCGGCAGCAGAACCGCGCCGTGACGGCGGCACGCGGCCGCTTCCTCTGGTTCCTGCACGCCGACTCCACGCCGGTGCCGGGCACGGTGCCGATCCTCCTGGCCGCGCTGGCCCGTGACCCGGCGGCGCTCTGGTACTTCGACCTCCGGTTCGCCGCGGACGGCCCGCCGGCCGTGCTGCTCAACGAGGCCGGCGCCTGGTTCCGCTCACGCGCGCTGGGGCTGCCGTTCGGGGACCAGGGACTTGCCCTCGCCCGCGACCGTTTCGAGGCGCTGGGCGGGTTCCGCGAGGACGTGCCCTACGGTGAGGATCACCTGCTGGTGTGGGCCGCCCGGCGCGCGGGAGGCGCGGTGCGCCCCGTGGGATTGCCGCTCGGCACCAGCGCCCGGCGCTACCGCGAGCAGGGCTGGCTCCGCACCACCGCGCGCTTCGCCGCACGCACCTGGGCGCAGGCGCTGCCCGAGGCGTGGCAATGGCTCCGGACGCGCTGAGCCGGCGCCGCACGGCGCTCGCCATCTTTGCGCGGACGCCGGGCCTCTCCCCCGCCAAGACGCGGCTGGCCGCGGGGATCGGGGCGGAAGCGGCGGCCGAGTTCGGACGGCTGGCGCTCGACGCGGTGGAGGCGGTGGTCCGCGCCGCCTGCATGGAGCTGCCGGGGCTGGTGCCGGTGTGGGCGGTGACGGAACGCGAGGGCCTGGGCCACCCGCGCTGGCGCGGCTTCCCCGCGCTCTGGCAGGGCGACGGCGGCCTCGGCACGCGGATGGCCACCACCTACGAGGCGCTCCGAGCCGAGCACGGCGCCGCGATCCTCGTGGGCTCCGACCTGCCACTCCTCGCGCCGGCGCACCTGGCGCTCGCCGTGCGGCACCTCGCCGAGCCGGCCACCCCCTATGTCCTGGGCCCGGCGCTCGACGGCGGGTTCTATCTCTTCGGCGGCCGGGCCGCCCTGCCGCGTGAGGCGTGGGAGGGCGTGCCATATGGTACCGAGGGCACCGTGGCCGCGTTCCGCGCCGCCGTCGGGGAGCACGGCCCGCTGGCCGAACTCGAGGCGCTCCCGGACGTGGATGTGGCGGAGGACCTGCCGCGCCTCCTGGCCGCGGCGGCCGGACGGCCCGGCCTGTTGCCGGCGCAGGCGGCGCTGCTGGCCTGGGCCGGCCGCGTGTTCGGGTAGGCCGGGAACTTTCGGCGTGGGTGCCGTGTTGACACATCAAGAAAACTTGATAGGATTGTCTCATGCCGACGCTGACCAGCCCGACCGACCTCGCCCGCCTGGCGCGGACGTTTCATGCCCTCTCCGACGAGACGCGCCTGGCCATTGTCGCGCTGCTCCGGAACGGGGAGCGCTGCGTCTGCGACCTGACGGCGGTGATGGAGGCGGGCCAGTCCCGGCTCTCCTTCCACCTCAAGACCCTCAAGGAAGCGGGCCTGGTGCAGGACCGCCGCGAGGGACGCTGGGCCTATTACTCGCTGGTGCCGGGCGCCCTGGAAGGACTGGAGTCGCAGCTGGCCGAGCTGTCTCCGATGCGGGCGGTGCGGGCGCTCAAGGTGAAGTGCTGCTAGGCGGGACGCCGCCTTTTCTTTTTCTCTTATTCATCAAAAATTCTTGATAGAAGGAGCGGGACATGTCGGAGATCGTGCAGATCGTGAAGGAGCGCTACGGCGAGGCCGCCCGGCGCGCCCAGCAGGGCACCAAGGCGGGGTGTTGCGGCACGGGCTCGAGCTGCGACCCCGACATCATCACCCGCGACCTCTACGATGCGGTGCAGGCCAATGAAGTGCCCGAGGCGGCGCTCCTCGCCTCGCTGGGCTGCGGCAACCCGACGGCGCTCGCCGAGCTGCGTCCGGGCGAGGTGGTGCTGGACCTGGGCTCGGGCGGCGGCATTGACGTGCTCCTCTCCGCCAAGCGCGTGGGGCCGACGGGCAAGGCCTACGGCCTCGACATGACGGACGACATGCTGGCCCTGGCGCGCAAGAACCAGCAGGAGGCGGGCGCCACCAACGTGGAGTTCCTCAAGGGCCAGATCGAGGCGATCCCGCTCCCCGACAACAGCGTGGACGTGATCATCTCCAACTGCGTCATCAACCTCTCCGGCGACAAGGACAAGGTCATCGCCGAGGCGTTCCGGGTGCTCAAGCCGGGCGGGCGCTTCGCGGTCTCCGACGTCGTCACCCGCGGGGCCATCCCCGAGGCGGTGCGCGCCAGCATGGCGCTCTGGACCGGCTGCGTGGCCGGCGCGCTGGATGAAGCCGAGTACGTTGCCAAGCTGACGGCCGCCGGCTTCGAGGCCGCGGGCGTGGAGCCGACGCGGATCTACAGCGGTGAGGACGCCATGACCTTCCTGGTGGACGCCGGGCTCGATGCCGCCGCGGTGGCGCCGCAGATCGACGGCAAGGTGATGGGCGCCTTCATCCGCGCCACCAAGCCCGCCGCGAAGGGCCTGCCCGTGGCCGCGGCGTGCTGCGGTCCGGACTGCTGCGGGTCGTGAGCGCCCCGATCCAGGAACTGGGCCCGGATCGCCTGCCCGCGATCCGCGCCCTCCTCGGCGCCAGCGCGCTGCCGGTCGAGGATCTCGACCCGGCGCTGCTCCCGCGCTTCTTCGGCGTCGAGGGGGCGGACGGACTCCAGGGCGTGGTGGCCCTGGAGCGGCAGGGGGAGGCGGGCCTCCTCCGCTCGCTGGCGGTGGCGCCCGCGTCGAGAGGCACCGGGCTCGGCCGGGAGCTGGTGCAGCACGTGGAGGCTCAGGCGGTGGGCGCGGGGCTCCGGGAGCTCTGGCTGCTCACCACCACCGCGGAGCCCTTCTTCCGCCACCTGGGCTGGGAGCCGGCCGCGCGGGACCGCGCGCCCGAGGGCATTCGCGGCACCAGCGAGTTCCGGAGCGTCTGTCCCTCGAGCGCGGCCTGCCTGCGACGCGACCTCCGCGGCCTCATGCAGCCCTACCGCGTGCTGGTGCTCTGCACCGGGAACTCCGCCCGGAGCCAGATCGCCGAGGCGCTGCTGGCGGAGCGGGGCGCCGGGCGGTTCGTGGTGGCGAGCGCGGGGTCCCGGCCGGCGGCACGGGTCAATCCCTACGCCGTCCGCGTGCTGGCCGAGCGCGGCATTGCGTGGGAGGGCCGGGTCCCGAAGCCCATCGAGGGGCTGGAGGGGGAACGCTGGGACTTCGTGATCACCGTCTGCGACCGCGCCCGGGAAGCCTGCCCGATCTTCCCCCGGCGCCCGGTCTTTGCCCACTGGGGCATGCCCGATCCGGCGGAAGTGGGCGGGACCGATGAGGAGAAGCTGCGCGCCTTCCGCGACACGCTCATTACCCTGGAGCGACGCATCGCCCTCTTCCTGGAACTGCCGCTCGAGAAGCTGGACCGGCTGGCCCGGGAGCAGGCGGTGCGGGCGCTCGCCGGGCGGTAGGCGGGAACCGGACCGGTTGACGGTCCCCTACCTACTAGTAGATTGCAGCATGACCACCTCCACCGCCGACCGGATCCTCGACCTCGCCGAAGGGCTGATCCAGACCCGCGGCTACGAGGCCTTCAGCTACGCCGACATCTCGGCGCCGCTCAACATCCGGAACGCCTCGATTCACTACCACTTCCCGAGCAAGGGCGACCTGGCCCGGGCGGTGGCGGCGCGGTACCGGGCCGCCTTCGCCGAGAAGCTGGCGCGGCTCGAGGCGGAGCATCCCGACCCCACCCGGCGCCTGATGCGCTACGTCCGGCTGTTCCAGGACGCGCTGCGCGACGGGGACCACATGTGCCTCTACGGCATGCTGGCCTCCACCTCGGCCACGCTGCCGGAGCGGGTGCTGGCCGAGGTGAATGGGTTCTTCGCCGACAACGAGGCGTGGCTGGCCCGGGTGCTGGCCGACGGCCGGACGCAGGGGATGTTCCGCTTCGAGGGGAAGCCGGAGACGGCGGCCGCGGCGCTGCTGGCGGGCCTGGAGGGCGCCATGCTGGTGGCCCGGAGCCGGCGGGACGTGAAGCACTTTGCCGCCGTGGCCCTCCGCCTGGTGGACGTACTGACCAGCGATGATTGACGGACGCGGCCGGCGGCCGCAGCTTGGGATGAGACTCCCGGAGGAGACCAGGATGACGGACCAGAACGAGAACGGCCGGCGACGCTTCCTGCAGGCGGTGGGCGCGCTGGGCCTCGCGGCGGCGGTGGAAGGGGTGAGCGGCGCCCGGAAGGCGCTGCCCGCCATGACGCGCGTGACGCGCCTGGCGGTGGGCGACGACCCGCCGCCGATCCCAAACGAGATCGTCGCGAAGATCTACCAGGACCGCTTCCAGGGCCGCGCCATCACCACGGGGCACGTGACGCTCGACATCCCGCTCATGGCGGAGGACGGGCGCTACGTGCCGGTGATCGTCGAGTCGGACCTGCCGATGACGGCGCAGCAGTACGTGAAGAGCCTGTTCCTCATTGTGGACCACAATCCCGACCCGCTGGTGACGGCGTTCCACTTCACGCCCGCGCTCGGGCCGGTGAACCTCCAGACCCGCATCAAGATGAAGCGGACCAGCTGGATCCGCGGCATCGCCGAGCTCAACACCGGCGAGCTGTATGCGAGCTATCTCAAGGTTGAGACCACCCTCAACGGGTGCGGGTGACCATCATGGAAACCGGAAAGACGAAGATCGTCCTGCCCCCGCGGATCCAGCGTGGCGACGTGATCCGGGTGCAGGTGGCGGTGCAGCATCCCATGGACACCGGCTTCTTCCGCGACGCCAACGCCGAGATCATCCCGCCCTGGTTCATCAAGGACGTGCAGGTGACGCTGGGCGACGAGGAGATCGCGCGGTTCGAGTGGACCAGCGGGATCTCCAAGGACCCGATCGTGAGCTTCCAGCTCAAGGCGGAGAAGGAAGGCGCGCTCACCTTCCTCTGGACCGACAACCGCGGCGGGAAGTACAGCGGCACGGCCGAGCTCAAGTTCGCCACGGCGTGAGGCAGACCCCGATGCGGCGCGGACGCGCCGCCGGCATCCTGGCGAGGGCGCTCCCCTGGGGCGCCCTCGCCGCTGTGTGTGTGGCGGTGCCGGCCCACGCGCAGGACTCAGCCGCGCCCAAGCCGCGGATGTTCTCCGTGACCACGGAGCGGACACTCTACCCGCTGCAGCGCGCGGGGCAGGGCGTGTGGGTGGTGCGGGGTGATACCGGGAAGGGCGCCGAGGGGCGTCCCAACGCCGGCTTCATTGCCACACGCGAGGGGGTGATCGCGGTGGGCGGCCTGGCGAGCCCGGCGCAGGCGCGGGCGGTGATCCGCACCATCCGCACCCGGAGCCAGGCGCCGCTTCGCTACCTGGTGCTGTACGCGCACCATCCCGACATGTCGTTCGGCGCCATCGAGTTCAAGCGCGCCGGGGCGCAGGTCGTGTCGCACCCCAACAGCCGGGTGCTCGCGGCCGAGGGCGGGCCGGACGCGGAGATGGCGGACTGGCACAGCGTGGTGGGGCTGCAGGAGCTGGTGGGGTTCGAGTTTGCCAATGCCCCCGATCATCCCGTGACCGGCTGGGACACCCTCCGCCTCGGCGGGCGCGAGGTGGTGGTGTTCCACCCCGGTCAGGCGCACTCGCTCGGCGACCTCATGGTGTGGGTGCCGTCCGACCGGGTGCTCTTCGCGGGCGACATCCTGGTGGAGGACGGGATCACGATGGTGGTGGACGGCAACTCGAAGATCCTGCTCCGGACGCTGGATCTCATCGATTCGCTGAAGCCGCGCGTGGTGGTCCCCGGCCACGGCCGCATCCCCACAGATCCGACGGAACTGACCCGCCTCACCCGGCAGTACATCACCACGCTCCGCGACTCCATGCAGGCGGAAGTGGCGCGCGGCCGCTCGCAGCGGCGCGCCATCGAGGCGTTCCCGCCGCCCGATGAGCGGCGGCCGGTGACGCGGAACAGCCGCATCCGGCGGAACGCGGCGCGGGTGTACCAGGAGATGGAGCGGGCCGCCCTCGGCCTCGATGAGGAGGCGGGGTCATGAGACGGCGTGCTCCAGTGTTCGCCCTGGTGCTGCTCGTGGCGTCCTGCCTCACGACTCCCCTCGCGTCCCAGGCCGTCGAGGCGGACCCCCCGCCGCGCGTGGCGCTCATCACGCCCGAGGCGCTGGCGCCCCTGCTCGACAGCGTGTCGGTGCTCGACGTGCGCGCCGCGTGGAGCAGCTACCTCCAGAACCACCTCCCGAACGCCGCCTGGCTCTCGATCGAGACGCTGCGCGCACAGAACGGCGAGCTCCCCTTCCAGCTGCTGGAGCCAGGGGCCTATGCCTCGCTGTTCCGGCGAGTCGGGGTCGATCCCCGGCGGATGGTGGTGGTCTACAGCGCCGGCGACCAGCTCGACATCGACGCCACCTTCGCGGCGTGGCTCCTCTCCGCGATGGGCGTGCCCCGCGTCCGCGTGCTCGACGGCGGCTACGCCCGCTGGGAGCTCGAGGGCCGGCCCCTCACGCAGCGCTACCCGCGCCGCCCCGTGCCGCCCGGCATGAGTGGCCGGGGTTTCCGGCCCGCCGTTGCCTCACTGGAGCAGGTCCAGGCCGCCTCCCGCGGCAACGGCGTCCTCCTGGTGGACGCCCGCCCCCCGGAGCAGTTCGCCGGCTCCGCCGGCGCGCAGATGCGGCGCGGGCACATCCCGGGCGCCGTCAACCATCCCTGGAAGGACGACCTCGAGAAGCGCGACCTGGCCCTGGTCTGGAAATCCGTCGCCGACCTCCGCGCCTCCTACGCGGCGCAGGGCATCACGCCGGACAAGGACATCATCCTCTACTGCAACAGCGGCACCGAGGCCAGCCACGTCTGGTTTGCGCTCCACGCGCTGCTCGGGTATCCGAAGGTGCGGATCTACACCGGGTCGTGGACGCAGTGGGCGGAGCGGGAGGAGTTGCCGGTCGAGAAGTAGCCCCGGCGCGAGGTAGTGTCCACGCACGTTCCCCAGTCCCCGCGCACCGAGGGGTCGCCCCCAGGGCCGCACCATCAGGTGGTCCACCGCCTCCGCGGGGTCCACGGTGAGGTGGGCCCGGTCGGCGGCCCAACCATACGTTCGGCCCTGACTGGACTTAGAGGGCCACCAGGGGCGTGCGTGGTGGGGCTGGGAGGGCTGAACGCTCGTGGACGCTGCGGCGGGGCTCGTCTCAGGAGACGGCCCTCTTGCGTCAGGGGGGCGGCGGCACGGCGTCGCGCGGAGATCGGGGCACCCCCTCCCGCATCACCCACTCCACCTGCGTGAGGTTGGTGATGTCCGCCAGCGGATCGGCGCGGAGGAGGAGGAGGTCCGCCCGCTTCCCCGGGGCGATGGTTCCCAGGTCCTTGGCCACGGGGCCGATGGCGATGGCGGCGTCGCGGGTGGCGGCGAGGAGGGCGCGCGCGGGGGCGAGGCCGAGGGAGTCCACGAAGAGGCGGAGTTCCTCGGTGAGCATGGCCCGCTCGCTCGGCGGGCCGTAGGCGGTGTGGTCGGTGCCGGCGGTGAGGCGGACGCCGCGGGCCACCGCCTCGCGCGTGACGGCGACGCCGAAGGTGCCGGCGGCCAGGGCGTAGCGGTCGGGCAGGGTGGGCACGGGGCGGCGGTGGGCGCCGGCCCGCCGGGCGCTCAGCTCGGCCACGTGCAGGGTGGGCTCGAGGAAGGTGCCGCGGGCGGCGAGGGTGTCCAGGGCCGCGAGCACGGCGGGCGCGTGCGCCGAGGTGCCGGTGGCGGAGTCGGCGGTGATGCGGAGCAGGTAGCTCGAGGTGCGCAGGCTGTCGCGCGCGTAGTGGTCCAGCAGCTCGCCCACGAGGCCGGCGGCGTGGACCACGCCGTCTTGCCCGGCGGTGGCCTGCTCGAGGACGCTGGCCGGCTGCACCCACGCATGGCCCCACACCGGCATCCCGACGGCGTGCGCGGCCTGCACCAGCGCCGCGACCTGCGCCGAGTCGAGATCCTGGTACAGCTTGAGCCCGATGGCCCCGCCCGCGATGGCCTTCTGCACCACCTCCGGCGCCTCGGAGGCGGTGGTGAGCATCAGCGGAAACCAGCCCAGCTGGCGCATGCCGTTGGCCTGCGGGGCATGCATGCGGATGAAGCCGTCCTCGGTGCGCTCCCGCTCGGGGCCGAAGAAGCGGATGCCGGCCACCAGCTGCATGGCAAAGACGCGCGGCGCCGCGGGCCCCGCCGAGTCCACCTCCTCGCGGAGGCGCGAGGGGTTGGTGCCCATGTCGCGCACGGTGGTGATGCCGCGGGCCAGCAGGTCGCGGAGGTCGGTGCGGAGCGAGGGGTCGGTCCGGCCGCCGACGCGGAAGAGCAGGTGGACGTGGGTGTCGATCAGGCCGGGGAGGAGCCAGCGGCCGGTGGCATCCACGCGTGTCGCGTTTCGGGGCACGGGGCAGGCGCGCCGGGTGCCGGCGCAGGTGACCGTCCCGTCCTGCACCAGCACCACCGCGTCGGGCACGGCGGGGGCGCCGGTGCCGTCCCAGAGGGTGGCGCCGAGGATGGCGAGCGGCGGCGCGGCTGGCACCTGCGATCCCAGCGGGGCCGTGAGGCCGACGAGGAGCGCGGTCAGCGGGAGGAGCGGGAGGCGCATGCGGCGGCGTTCAAGGTTCAGTCGGGGACGGCCCACCTCCACTATACACCACGTCCCCGCCACCGGTCACGGGCCCGGTGGCGGGGACGTTGGCATCGAGGGGATCAGGTGGCGCCGGTCGTGTCGTCGGGCTTGGCCTGGTCCTTGGGCTTGGCCGAGCGCTTCCGGGCCTTGGGCCACGGGATGGCGCGGGCCGCGCGCCACTGCTGGTACATGGTGGCATCGGCCTGGGGCGCTTCCGCGCGTGCCTTGTGGGCTGTGGGGTCGAGCAGCAGATTGCTCGCTGTCCCCTGATGACCCGCGGACTCCCCTCTCTGGAGACCAGTCGTGGCAATCGCATTCAGCATCAACGGGAAGTCCACCTCGGTGGACGTGGCGCCGGAGACCCCACTCCTGTGGGTGATCCGGGACACGCTGGGCCTCACCGGGACCAAGTTCGGCTGCGGCATGGCGCAGTGCGGGGCCTGCACGGTGCACGTGGACGGCGAGGCGGTCCGCAGCTGCTCCTTCCCGGTGAGTGCCGCCGCCGACAAGAAGGTGACCACCATCGAGGGCCTCTCGGCCGACGGCAGCCACCCGCTGCAGCAGGCCTGGGTGGAGGCGCAGGCGCCGCAGTGCGGCTACTGCCAGTCGGGGCAGATCATGCAGGCGGCGGCGCTGCTGGCGAAGACGCCGACGCCGAGTGAGGCGGAGATCGAGGGCGCGATGGCGGGGAACCTCTGCCGCTGCGGCACCTACAACCGGATCAAGGCGGCCATCCAGCTCGCGGCCCAGAAGGGAGCCTGAGCCATGACCACCTCCTACTCGCGCCGGACCTTCCTCAAGACCTCGGCCGCGGCCGGGGCCGGGCTCACGCTGGCCTTCCACCTCACCGGCTGCGGCCGGAAGGGGGAGCAGGCGGCGGCGATGGGCGAGCCGTTTGCCCCCAACGCCTTTGTCCGGATCGGGACCGATGGGTCGGTGACGGTCATCGCCAAGCACCTCGAGATGGGGCAGGGGAGCTACACCGGCCTCGCCACCATCCTGGCCGAGGAGCTCGATGCCGACTGGAGCAAGGTGCGCGTCGAGGGCGCGCCGGCCGACGCGTCCAAGTACAACAACCTGCAGTGGGGCCCGCAGCAGGGCACCGGTGGCAGCAGCGCCATGGCCAACAGCTTTGACCAGCTCCGGCAGGCGGGCGCCACGGCGCGGGCGCTGCTCATCGCGGCGGCGGCCCAGCAGTGGAAGGTGGAGGCGGCGACGCTCAGCACCGAGCCGGGCGCGGTGGTGGACCCGGCGAGCGGGAAGCGCGCCAGCTACGGTTCGCTCGTGGAGCTGGCGGCGACGCTCCCCGTCCCGGCCGAGGTGCCGCTCAAGGACCCGGCCCGCTTCCGCCTGATCGGCGGCAAGGTGGCGCGGGTGGACGCGCCGGCCAAGGTGACGGGGAAGGCGCAGTTCACGCAGGACGTGCAGCTGCCGGGGATGCTCGTGGCCGTCGTGGCTCGGCCACCCAGGTTCGGGGCCACGGTCAAGTCGTTCGACGCCACCAAGGCCAAGGCCGTGGCGGGGGTCAAGGACGTGGTGCAGATCCCCACCGGTGTCGCGGTGCTCGCCGAGACCACCTGGGCGGCGACGCAGGGCCGGGCCGCGCTCACGGTGGAATGGGACACGAGCAAGGCCATGACCGAGGGCACGCCCGAGCTGCTGGCGCGCTACCGGGAGGCGGCCGGGAAGCCCGGCGCCGTCGCCAAGGAGACGGGGGACGTCACCGCCGGGCTCCGGAAGGGCACGGTGGTGGAGGCGGAGTTCACCTTCCCTTACCTGGCCCACGCGGCCATGGAGCCGATGAACTGCGTGGTCCAGCTCTCGGCGGACAAGTGCGAGATCTGGAACGGCGAGCAGATGCAGACCGGCGACCAGATGGCCGTGGCCGCCGCCACCGGGCTCAAGCCGGAGCAGGTGGTGCTCAACATGCTCTACGCCGGCGGCAGCTTTGGCCGGCGGGCCAATCCGCACTCGGACTACGTGCTCGAGGCCGTGTCCATCGCCAAGGCCATCAACGGGCGCGCGCCCGTGAAGATGGTCTGGACCCGCGAGGACGACACGCGGGCCGGCTACTTCCGCCCGATGTACGTGCACCGGATCAAGGGGAGCGTTGCGGGCGGCCAGGCGGTGGCGTGGCACCATCGCATCGTGGGGCAGTCCATCATGAAGGGGACGGGGTGGGAGCCGTTCATGGTGAAGGACGGCATTGACCAGACCTCGGTGGAGGGCGTGGCCAACACGCCGTACGCCATCCCGGCGTTCCGCGCGGAGTCCACCATCATGGACGTGCCGGTGCCGGTGCTCTGGTGGCGCTCGGTGGGGCACACGCACACGGCGTTTGCCATGGAGGCGTTCATCGACGAGCTGGCCACGGCGGCGAAGCGGGACCCGGTGGAGTTCCGGCGCGAGCTGCTGGCCAATGCGCCGAGGCACCTGGCGGTGCTCAACCTGGCGGCGGAGAAGGCGGGGTGGGGATCGCCGCTGCCGGCGGGGCGGGCCCGGGGCATCGCAGTGCACGAGTCGTTCAGCTCGGTGGTCGCGGAGGTGGCCGAGGTGTCGCTCGAGGGCGGGAAGCCCAAGGTGCACAAGGTGACCTGTGCGGTGGACTGCGGCATCGCCATCAATCCGGACGTGATCGCCATGCAGATGGAAAGCGGCATTGCCTACGGGCTCTCGGCGGCGCTCTATGGGGAGATCACGCTCAAGGAGGGAGCGGTGGTGCAGGGGAATTTCGACACCTACCGCTGCCTCCGGATGGCGGACATGCCGGCGGTGGAGGTGCACATCGTGCCGTCCACGAGCGCGCCGACGGGGGTGGGGGAGCCGGGGCTGCCGCCGGTGGCGCCGGCGGTGGCGAATGCGCTGTTCCAGTTGACGGGGAAGCGGATCAGGACGCTGCCGATGGCGTAGCGGTCGGGGCGGGATCTATCCGGCCGGTTGCGGGGCTCGCCGAGGGAGGCGGGCCCCGCGCTGTCTTTGGGACGCTTGCCCCACCGCCCAGCCGATCACGCTCGATCGCGGTCGCGTTACGTCTGTCGCGGCCGGATATATCCGGCCGCTACGTACGTGGGGGAGAGGGGATCGTCGGTGGTGGGCTGGGAGGGCTCGGCCGGTGGGGGCGGGGGACCCCCCGGGCGGGCGCGCGGGGGGGGGGGGGGGGATTGGCGGGGGGGGGGGGGAGGGGGCGGGGAGGGGGGATGGGGTGAGGGAGGTCTCCTTGTGGGGGCCGGGGCCCGGCAGCAGATTGCCCCCATCCCTTCGGCATTTGACGGGCGCCCCTCCCTGGAGGCCAGTCGTGGCAATCGCGTTCAGCATCAATGGAAAATCGACCTCGGTGGACGTGCCGGCGGACACCCCGCTGCTCTGGGTGATCCGGGACACCCTCGGCCTCACCGGGACCAAGTTTGGCTGCGGCATGGCGCAGTGCGGCGCCTGCACGGTGCACCTCGAGGGCGAGGCGGTGCGGAGCTGCTCCGTGCCGGTGAGCGTGGCGGCCGGCAAGAAGGTCACCACCATCGAGGGCCTCTCGGCCGACGGCAGCCATCCGCTCCAGAAGGCGTGGGTGGAGGCGGAGGCGCCGCAGTGCGGCTACTGCCAGTCGGGGCAGATCATGCAGGCGGCGGCGCTGCTGGCGAAGACGCCGAAGCCGAGCGATGCGGACATCGACACGGCCATGGCGGGGAACATCTGCCGCTGCGGCACCTACAACCGCATCCGCGCGGCGATTCACCTCGCCGCCGAGAAGGGGGCCTGACCATGGCGACGACGCTGAGCCGCCGCGAGTTCGTGGCCACGGGCGGGCTGGCGCTGGCGGTGACGGCGCTGCCCACCACCAAGCGCATCCGGCGCCCCGGCGATGACGCCGCCGCGCGGGCGCTGGCGCCCAATGCCTTCGTGGAGGTGGGCACCGACGGGCAGGCGACCATCTGGATCACCCGCTCCGACATGGGGCAGGGGATCCGCACCGCGCTGGCCATGATCGCGGCCGAGGAGCTCGAGGCCGACTGGAACAAGGTGCAGATCGTCCAGGCGGACGCGCACCCGAAGTACGGGTCCATGGCCACGGGCGGCTCGAGCACCGTGTCGGATCTCTGGATGCCGCTCCGGAAGGCCGGTGCACAGGCGCGCGAGATGCTCATCGGCGCCGCGGCCGAGCGCTGGGGCGTGCCCGCCTCCGAGTGCCGCGCGCGCGCCAGCGCCGTGGAGCACCCGGCGAGCGGCCGCCGCTTCAGCTACGGGGACCTGGTGCAGCGCGCCGCCATCCGGCCGGTGCCGGAGGAGCCCACGCTCAAGACGCCGGCCGAGTTCCGGATCATCGGCACCGACGCGCCGGGCATTGATACCCGCGACAAGGTGACGGGCAAGGCGGAGTACGGCCTCGACGTGACGGTGCCGGGGATGCGCTACGCGGTGATTGCGCGGTGCCCGGTGTTCGGCGGCAAGATGGCGGGGCACGACCCGGCGAAGGCGCTCGCGGTGCCCGGCGTGCTCTCGGTGCTCGAGGTGCCGAGCGGCGCGGCGGTCATTGCCACCAGCACGTGGGCGGCGATGCAGGGACGGCGCGCGCTCGAGTGCCGCTGGGACGAGGGCCGCGCCGCGCGGCTCAGCTCCGCCGACCTGTCCCGCGAGCTGCAGGCCCGCGCCGACTTTGCCGGTGCCCTGGTCCGGAACGACGGCGATGCCCTCGCCACCCTCGACGGCTCGGCCAAGGCCATCGAGATCACGTACGAGGCGCCGCTCCTGGCCCACGCCACCATGGAGCCGATGAACTGCGTGGCCGACGTGCGCCCCGGCAAGTGCGAGATCTGGGCGCCGCACCAGGCGCCCGACTGGGCGCAGCGCGAGCTGGCGCAGCTGCTCGGCCTCGAGGCCGAGCAGGTGACGGTGCACACCACGCTGCTCGGCGGCGGCTTTGGCCGGCGGTTCATCACGGCGGAGCTGCTCGAGGCGGCGCAGGTGTCGCAGGCGGCGGGCGTGCCCGTCAAGCTGGTGTTCACCCGCGAGGACGACATGCAGCGCGACTGGTACCGGCCCATGAGCCTGCACCGGATGCGCGGCAGCGTGGATGCGAAGGGCGCGGTCACGGCGTGGATGCACCGGGTGGTGGGGCCCTCCATCGGGGAGCAGTTCTGGCCCGGCAGCACCACGCAGATGATCAGCAGCAACAAGTTCGACGGCATCGACGCCATCGATGGCGCGGCCGACGTGCGCTACGGGGTGCCGAACCTGCGGGTCGAGTACGGCATGACGCAGACGGTGGTGCCGCTCGGCTGGTGGCGCTCGGTGTACGCGTCGCAGACCTGCTTTGCCAATGAGTGCTTCGTGGACGAGCTGGCGGCGCTGGCCGGGCGCGACCCGGTCGAGGTGCGGCGCGAGCTGCTGGCGCACTCGCCGCGGCACCTGGCGGTGCTCAACCTGGCCGCCGAGAAGGCCGGCTGGGGCACGCCGCTCCCGGCGGGGCGCGCGCGCGGCATCGCCATCCATCACTTCTTCAGCGACACGGTGGTGGCGGAGGTGGCCGAGGTGTCGCTGGTGGACGGGAAGCCGCGGGTGCACAAGGTGACCTGCGCGGTGGACTGCGGCGTGGTGGTGCACCCGCGGAACGCGAAGTACCAGGTGGAGGGCGGCGTCATGTACGGGCTCTCGGCCGCGCTCTACGGGGAGATCACGGTGGAGAACGGCCGGGTGAAGCAGAGCAACTTCCACGACTACCCGGTGATCCGGATGCCGGAGGCGCCGGTGGTGGAGGTGCACTTCATCCCGTCGGCGGAGCCGCCGAAGGGCCTCGGCGAGCCGGGGCTGCCGCCGATTGCGCCGGCGGTGGCCAACGCGGTGGCGGTGCTGACGGGGAAGCGGGTGCGGAGGCTGCCGATCGTCGTCTAGGACTCAATGCGCCGGTAGGGCTGACGCCTGCGAGCTCAACGCAAGGCGCAGAGGGCGCAGAGGGGCGCAAGGAACCGCGCCATGTGGTGGGCTCACCACAGGGCGCCATCGTGTCGGGGGGGTGGGGTTGTGGCGGGGCCCCGGGAACAACCCGGCCCGGGACGGAGCCCATCCCGGGCTCGACGGCGTCCTCTGCGTCCTCTGCGCCTCTGCGTTGAGCTCGCAGGCGTCGTTCCCACTGACGTCCCCAGGGGCGGGCTATTCCTTGACGAGCGCCTGCTTGAGCGAGCGGTTCTGCCAGAGGACGGTGGCGCCGAGGAGGAGGAGGCTCGAGACCAGGATGGCGGTGGCGAGGACGTTGATCTGCGGGGGGAAGGCCGCGCGGCGGGCGCCGTAGACGTAGAGGGGGTAGGTGACGTCGCTGCCGGCGTTGAAGAGGGTGATGATGAAGTCGTCGAGCGACAGCGCAAAGCTGAGCATGCCCGCGGCCGCGATGCCGGGGGCGATGAGCGGCAGGGTGACGTGGGTGATGGTGCGGAGCGGGGTGGCGCCCAGGTCCATGGCGGCCTCCTCGAGGGTCCAGTCGAAGCCGCGGATCCGCGCCTTCACGGTGAGCGCCACGTAGCTCACCGAGAACATGATGTGCGCAATGACGATGGTCCAGAAGCCGGTGGGCGCGTTCATGGTGAGGAAGAGCGCCAGCAGCGACGAGCCGAGCACCACCTCGGGCGTGGTGAGCGGCAGGACCAGCAGCAGGTTGACGGGGCCGGCGCCCTTCCAGGTGTAGCGGGTGAGCGCCAGGGCGATGAGCGTGCCGAAGACCAGCGACACGCTGGTGGAGACCGCCGCCACCTTGAGCGACATCTTCATGGCCTCGACCAGCGCCGGGAAGACGAAGGGATCCCGCCAGGCGTCGAACGAGAACGACTTCCAGACGAAGTTGAACTTGCCGAGCGGCTTGTTGAAGCTGTAGGCGACGATGACGAAGATCGGCAGGAAGAGGTAGAGCAGCACGAGCGCCGCGTAGGCGTCGAGCATCCACCCCGTCCAGCGGCGCTGCCCCGGCTGGCGATGGCCCGGCGTCATGCCAGCTCCTCGGTGCCGAGGAGGCGGGTGTAGATGAGGACCAGGATGGTGATGATGGTCATGAGCACGAAGGAGAGCGCGGCGGCGAGCGGGTAGTCGCGCACGGTCAGGAACTGACCCTGGATGACGGAGCCGAGCATCTTCTGGTTGGGGCTGCCGAGGAGCTCGGCGTTGATGAAGTCGCCGGCGGCGGGGATGAAGGTCAGCAGGCTTCCCGCGAACACGCCGGGGAGCGAGAGCGGGAGGACGACCTTCCGGAAGGCTTCGAGGGCGTTGCAGTAGAGGTCCTGCGCCGCCTCGGTGAGCCGCCGGTCGATCTTCTCCAGGCTCACGTAGATGGGCAGGATCATGAACGGCAGGAAGTTGTAGGTGAGCCCGCCGATCACCGCCCAGGTGGTGCTGAGCAGGCGCCCCTCCGACGGCAGCAGGTGCAGCGTGCCGAGCAGCCCCACCAGCCAGCCTTCATCTCCCAGGATGGTCTTCCAGGCAAAGGTGCGCACCAGGAAGGTGGTGAAGAAGGGCAGCACCACGAGCCCGAGCAGGAGGTTCTTGGCGCGGCCGGCCCGGAAGGCAATGACGTAGGCCAGCGGATAGCCGAGCAGCAGGGCCAGGACCGTGGCCAGGCCGGCGTACCAGAAGGAGCGGAGCAGGTGCTGGCCGTAGTCGGTGAAGGCGCGCTGGTAGCCGTCGTACCAGGCCACGCCCTCCGGCCCCACGGAGGTCCGGGCCAGCGCCAGCGTGGGCAGCAGGTAGAACGCCAGGAGCCAGAGGACCCCGGGCGCCACCAGGAGCCAGGGGGCCCACGGATTGCGCCGCGTGCCCCCCATAGCGGTGCCGGCCATTACGCGCCGATCGCGTCCTGGAAGGCCTTGTTGACCTCCGTCTCCTCGGCTTCCTCGAGCCAGCGGAAGACGTGGAGCCGGGCGCGGAGATCGTCAGGCGGATTGACGAGCGGGCTCTTGGCCAGCGCGGGATCGATCTTCTCCAGCTCCGCGCCCATGCCCTTGACCGGCGAGAGGTAGGGTGCGCCGGCGATGATCTGGGCCGAGTGGGCGGGGTCGTAGACGTAGTTCATGAAGGCCGCGGCCAGGTCCGGGTTGGTGCTGGACTTGGGGATCATCATGTTGTCGGAGTAGAGCATGGCGCCTTCCCTGGGCGCCAGCCAGACCAGGTCCGGCGAGTCGGCGGCGAGCCCCTGGATGTCGCCCGACCAGGCGATGGCGATGCTGATGTTGCCGGCCGAGAGGTCGTCGGTGTAGTCGTTGCCGGTGAAGCGGCGGATGTGGCCGCTCTCGCGCGCCTGCTTGATCTTGGCGCAGGCCGCCTTGGCGTCGTCGAGGGTGCAGGTGGCGGGGTCCTTGCCCATGCCGAGCATCACGAGGCCGAGGGTGTCGCGCATCTCGGTGAGCATCGTGACCTTGCCCTTGTACTTCGGGTCGAAGATGTCGTTGATGCTGGTGAGCTCGCGGCCCAGCGTCTTGGGGTTGTAGGCGATGCCGGTCATGCCGGACATCCACGGCACGCTGTGGGTGCGGCCGGGATCGAAGCCGACGTTGCTGAGGTTGTCCACGAGGTTGGCCTTGTTGGGGAAGGGCCCCGTGGGGATGGCCTGGGTGTAGCCCAGCTTGATCAGGCGGCCGGCCATCCAGTCGGTGAGGACGACGATGTCGCGGTCGATGGACTGGCCGCGCTTGAGCGGCTCGTCGATCTTGGCGAAGAACTCGTCGTTGTCGTTGACGTCCTCGGTGTAGTTGGCCGCGATGCCCGTGGCCGTGGTGAACTCGGCGACGGTCTTGGCGTCGATGTAGAGCGGCCAGTTGGAGATGTTGATGGCCTTGGCGCCGCCAGCCGCCGCGGCGGTGGAATCGGCGGCGGCGCCTCCGTCCTTCTTGCCGCAGGCCGCCAGGAAGCTCGAGCCGAGGGCCAGGCCGCCGGCCGCGAGGGCGGTGCGGCCGAGGAACTGGCGGCGGGAGAGGGCGCGGCGGACCAGCGATTGGAGTTCCTGCTCGTCGTACGGTTCACGGCGCTTCATCGGGTCACCTCGGGGAGAGGGAAGGGGAGGGAACGGGCTAGCGCTGGCCGGCCATCTCGATGGTGGGCCGGTCGGAACGGTCGAGGATGTGCGGGGCCTTGCTGGGCTGCAGCAGGCGCGCGGCCTCGGCCTCCCAGCTGAGGACGTACTCCTGCCCGGGGGTGAGCGCCACGTGCTGGGCCTCGGCCCCCACGTGTGCGACGACCTCGGCGCCGTCGGCGGCGCGCAGGATGGCGCGGATCACGGGGCCCTGGAAGACGGCCGTCTCGAGCCGCGCGCGAACGCCGGGGCCGGCCTCGGCCAGGCGGAGCCGCTCCGGGCGCACCATGAGCGTGGCCTCGGCGCCGGCGCCGGCCGTCCAGGCGGGCGCCAGCGTCTCCACCCGCTGGCCCGCCACCTCGGCCACGGCGCGCTCGCCCATGACGCCGACGATCTTGGCCGACAGCAGGTTGGCCACGCCGATGAAGCCGGCCACGAACACGGTGGTGGGGGCGTGGTAGATCTCCTGCGGGGTCCCGATCTGCTCGACGCGGCCCTCGTTCATGACCGCGATGCGATCGGACATCGTGAGGGCTTCCTCCTGGTCGTGGGTCACGTAGATGAACGTGATGTTGACCTCACGCTGGATGCGCTTGAGCTCGATCTGCATGGCCTGGCGGAGCTTCAGGTCCAGGGCGCCGAGCGGCTCGTCGAGGAGGAGGGCGGAGGGGTAGTTGACGAGGGCGCGGGCCAGCGCCACGCGCTGCTGCTGGCCGCCGGAGAGCTGGCCGGGCTTGCGGCCGCCGAGGTGGGCCAGGCGGATGACCTCCAGCAGCTCGGTGACCCGCTTCTGCACCTCGGGCTCGGGCACCTTCTTGCTGCGGGGGCCGAAGGCGACGTTGTCCCGCACGCTCATGTGCGGGAAGAGGGCATAGTGCTGGAAGACGGTGTTGACGTTGCGGCGGTAGGGCGGGGTGCGGGAGACGTCCTGCCCCTCGAGGAGGATGCGGCCGCCGTCGGGCTGCTCGAAGCCGGCGATCATGCGCAGCGTCGTGGTCTTGCCGCAGCCCGAGGGGCCGAGCATGGAGAAGAACTCGCCGCGGCCGATGGTGAAATGGGCCTCGTGCACGGCGACAAAATCCCCGAACCGCTTGTTCACGTGGTCGAGGGCGACGACCGGATCCATGCGGTGGCTTCCTGGCTGGCGGACGGCTGGGCGGGACTGGCGAACCCAATCTGTGCCTTACGGGCGGAGTTGACAACCCGCGCCCCGCGCCGCAGGTTGGGGCAACCCTCGGCCCCCCGGGCGTCCCCCTCGGGCCTGCCGTCCCCCGTCGCAGGCGATAGCACCCAGCCAGCCCCACAAACCAGCGAGTCCAGCATGACCACCACTGTCTCGTCCCGCGAGCCGGTGGGCATGGAGCGTCTGCTCGCCCGTGCCCAGCAGCTCGGCGAGCAGGAGACCGAGAAGCTCCTGGCCCGCACCCCGGCCTCGGCCCGGCTGTATGGCCGGGCGCGCCAGACGCTGCCCTTCGGGGTGGTGTCGTCGTTCCAGAAGGGGAGTCCCTACCCGATCTACGTGAGCCACGGGAAGGGGAGCCACGTCTGGGACCAGGATCATCACGAATACCTCGACTACCACGGCGGCTTCGGCGCCATGGTGTGCGGGCACGCGCACCCGCGCGTGGTCGAGGCCATCACCGAGGCGGCCAGCCGGGGGACGCACTTCGCCGTGACCACCGAGAGCGCGGTGGCCTTCGGCGAGGAGATCTGCCGCCGCTTCAACCTCGAGATGCTGCGCTTTGCCAACAGCGGCACCGAGGCCACCATGGACGCCATCCGGGTGGCGCGCGCCGCCACGGGGCGGGACGTGGTCTGCAAGATCGAGGGGTCGTACCACGGGCACCACGACGCGGTGATGTTCTCGGTGATCCCGAACGCCGACGTGATGGGCGGCCGCGAGCGGCCGGCCAAGGCGCCCGTCTCCAAGGGGCTGGTGAAGGACGCGTCGAAGTACATCGAGGTGGTCCCGTTCAACGACGCGGAGCAGCTGGAGCGGCTGTTCGACGAGAAGGGGCAGGAGATTGCCTGCCTGGTGATGGAGCCGGCCATGATGAACATCGGCATCGTGCTGCCGGAGGTGGCCTACCTGAAGCGGGCGCGCGAGCTCTGCACCAAGCACGGGGTGGTGTTCATCTATGACGAGATCAAGACCGGCTTCACCATTGCCCCGGGCGGGGCCACGGAGCGGTTCGGGGTGCAGCCGGACCTCGTCTGCCTGGCCAAGGCCATCTCGGGCGGGCTGCCGGCGGCGGCGTTCGGGGGGCGGGAGGACCTGATGCGGCTCATCGAGCAGGGCGTGTCGCAGATGGGGACCTACAACGGCAACCCGCTCGTCAGCCACGTGGGGCTGGTGGTGCTGCGCGAGATCCTCGACGCCGAGGGCTACCGGACGCTTGCCGCCCTCGGCGCCCAGCTCTCGGCGGGGTGCCAGAAGGCGATCGACACCTACGGCCTGCCGGCGCATACAATTGATCTTGGGGCCAAGGGGTGCGTCTCGTACCGCCAGACGCCCATGCGGAACTACCGCGACTTCCTCGAGACCAAGCCGGAGCTGTTCGCGGCCTCGTACCCCTGGCTCCTCAACCGCGGCATCTTCATGACGCCGGGCGACGAGGAACAGTGGACGCTGTCGGTGCAGCACACCGAGGGGGACATCGACGAGTACATCGAGGTGTTCACCGGGTTCTGCAGGGCGCTGACGGCGTAAGGAGCGTCGCCGTCTGGGGTGGGGTGGGCTGGGGTGTGACTCAACGCAGAGGCGCAGAGGGGCGCAGAGGGGCGCAGAGGGATCGAGCCCGGATCGGCGCGTTGCCGATCCGGGCTCGGGTATTTGGGTGGGCGTCCCGTGGTGGGGTGGGGCGTTGCCAGACCCGAACAGGCGCCCCATCAATGGTACTTGCTGTTCTCCGTCCTCGGTGATCGTGCCGATGCCTCCGGGGTTCTGAGTTCCTCTGCGCCCCTCTGCGTCCTCCGCGCCTCTGCGTTGAGCTCGCAGGCCCCCGTCCGGCGGACGCCCCCGGCGACGCCTAGTGCCCGGGGATGGGCCGCGACTTGTAGGGGAACCACCAGGGCTTGGCCTCCATGACGTAGTCCATGTGCACGTGCTTGGGCTCCCGGAAGGCGTCGAGGCCCTCCTCGCCGAGCTCGCGGCCGATGCCGCTCAGGCGCATGCCGCCGAAGGGGCCGGCGTCGTTGTCGGTGAGGGGGTCGTTGATCCAGAAGGTGCCGGCCTTGATCCGGTGCATGGCCGTCATGGCCAGCTCGAGGCTGTTGGTGTAGATCGAGGCGCCGAGGCCGAAGCGAGAATCGTTGGCCATGGTGATGGCCTGCTCGGCGTCGTCGGCGACGGTGATGGAGAGGACGGGGCCGAAGATCTCCTCGCGGGTGGGGAGGCCGCCGTGCCGCACGTTGGTCAGGATGGTGGGCTCGTAGAAGTGCCCCGTGAGCCCGTTGGGCTGGAGGCGGCGGCCGCCGTGGAGCAGGGTGGCGCCTTCCTCCACGGCGGCCTGCACCTGGTCCTCCACGCGGGCGAGCGCGTCGGCGGTGATGAGCGGGCCGACGTCGGTGGCGGGGTCCATCGGGTCGCCCACGACGAGGCCGCGCACGTAGGCATGGAGCCGGCGGGTGAACTCCGCGGCGACCTCCCGGACCACGTACACCCGCTTGGACGAGGTGCAGACCTGGCCGGCGTTGAGGAGCCGCGCCCAGGCCACGCCCGGCACCGCGATGTCGAGGTTGGCGTCGGCGAAGACGATGAACGGGTCCACGCTGCCGAGCTCCAGGTTCACCTTCTTGAGCTGGCGGCCCGCCTCCGCCGCCACGCTCCGGCCGGCCTCGAGGGAGCCGGTGAAGGCGATGAGGTCCACCGTGGGGTCCTGCACCAGCAGCTCGCCCGTCTCGCGGCCGCCGGTGATGACGTTCACCACGCCGGGCGGCAGGGCGTCGAGGCAGCGCGCCATGAGCAGCGTGGCGAGCGGGTTCTGGTGCGGCGGCTTGGCCACGACGGTGTTCCCGGCCGCGAGGGCCGGCGCCAGCTTCCAGGCCAGCAGCAGCAGCGGGAAGTTGAACGGCACGATGGCCGCCACCACCCCGTAGGGCTCCTTGATGGTGAAGTTGACCTGGTGCGGCGCCACCGGCGGGATGGAGTTGCCGAAGCTGCGCCGCCCCACCTCCGCGTAATACTCGAACGCAGCCGCCACCCACTCGATCTCGTCGATGGCCTCGATGAGCGGCTTGCCGGTTTCCCGCGCCATGAGCGTGGCGAGTTCCTTGTCCGCGGCGCGGATCCGGGCACCCACCTCCCGCAGCAGCTTCGCCTTCTCCACGCCCGGGATGGCCCACCAGCCGGGCTGCGCGCGGGCCGCCGCCTCACAGGCGAAGTGCACGTCCTCGCGGGTGCAGTCGGCCGCGAGGCCCACCTGCTCCGTGGTGGCGGGATTGAGGATGGGGCGGAGGACCTTGCTCTTCGGCGTGATCCACTGGCCGTCGAGCAGGATGGGGGCGACAGTGCGCATGTGCGTGCCACGCGTGGCGGGTCGGGGTGGGTCCAGAGTACACCGCGGCCCGGGGGTTGGGGAAGGGCGGCGGCCTAGCCCTCGAGCGCCCGGGCCACCGCCTCCAGCAGCTCCCGGGGGGAGATGGGCTTCTGCATGAAGACCTGGCCCTCCGGGATCTGCAGCGGCCGGCCAGTGGCGTCCACCGCGTACCCGCTCATCAGGATCACCTTGAGCCCGGGGGCCTCGCCCTGCAGGCGGGTGGCCAGTTCCTGGCCGGTGAGGCCGCCCGGCATGACGATATCGGTGACGAGCACCTGGACCTGGCCCTGCGCCTCCTGCCAGAGGCGGAGCGCCTCGCGGCCATGGGCCGCGGTGAGCACCCGGTACCCGCGGCGCTCGAGCACCCGGCTGGTGAGGCGGCGGACCGCCGGCTCGTCCTCCACCAGCAGCACGGTCTCGGTGGCGGGCCGCTCCAGGGCGCGGCTGGCCCCGCCGCCGGCCGTCGCCGGGTCCGCCACCACGCAGGGGAGCAGGAGCTCGAAGCTGGTGCCCTGTCCGGGAGTGCTCCGCACGTGGATCGTGCCGCGGTGCTGCTGGACGATGCCGAACACCGTCGCCAGGCCCAGGCCGGTGCCCTGGCCCGCGGCCTTGGTGGTGAAGAACGGCTCGAAGATGTGGGGCAGCACGTCGGCCGGGATGCCGGTGCCGCTGTCGGTGACGTCGAGGACGGCATAGGGCCCGGGCGGCAGCTGCGCGGCCAGGGCCGCGTCCGCATCGAGGTGGCGGAGCCCGGTGGTAATGATCAGCGAGCCGCCCTCCGGCATCGCGTCGCGGGCGTTGACGGCCAGGTTGAGCAGCACCTGGTCCAGCATGCCGGGGTCGCCCTCCACCACGAGCGCGCCGCCCTGGTGCCTCACCTGCAGCCGGATGTCCTCCCGCAGGACGCGCTGCAGCATCTTGGCGATGTTGCTCACCAGCTCGGCCAGGTCGAGGGTCTTCGGCTGCATGGCCTGCTTGCGGCTGAAGAGCAGGAGCTGCCGCGTCAGGTTGGCGGCCCGGTCGGCGGAGTGCTTGATGTCCTCGAGGCCTTCGAGGGCGCCCGGCGGCAGGGCCGGCTCGCTCTGGACCAGGCTCACCTGCATCATGATGGCGCCGAGGATGTTGTTGAAGTCGTGCGCCACGCCGCCGGCCAGCAGGCCGATGGCCTCCATCTTCTGCGCCTGGCGCAGCTGGGCCTCGAGCTCGTGCTTAAGCGGCGCTCGCGCTGTGCCGCTCGAGACGTCACGGCAGGCCACGGTGAAGAGCCGCTGGCCGTCCACCTCCCCCTTGAAGATCACCGCCTCGAGCAGCACGGACTCGCCGTCGGCGCGGATGGCCTGCACCGGGCGGAAGGAGCCCATGGCCTGGGTTGCCCCGGGATCCGCGGCAAAGCCCGCCACGAGGTCACCGTGGTGCGCCCGGAGGCCGGCCGGGATGAAGCGCTCGATCCGGGTGCCGATCACCTCGGCGGCGGTGCAACGGAAGATCCGCTCCGCGGCCGGGTTGAAAACCACGATCCGCTCCTCGGCGTCGACGGAGACGATGCCGTCGAGCGAGGAGTCGATGATGGCGGTGGCCCGGCGGCGGTACTGCTCCGCCGAGCGCTCGGCGGCGCGCCGCTCGGTGATGTCCTGGCTCAGGCCGTAGGCGGTGCGCGGCTGGCCGGCGCCGTCGTGGGCCACGGCGACGCGCACGGACATGAAGCCCTCGGTCCCGTCGTGGCGGCGGAAGCCGTGCTCGAACTGGCGGGTCTCGCCGGGCGCCAGCGTGCGCGCCGCTGCGATCTCGCGCCGCACGGTGGCCGCGTCCTCCGGGGAGAGGAACCGGCGGGTCAGCTCGTCGAGCGAGAGGGCCGAGGGGGGCGGCGTCTCCGGAGGGCGGCGGAAGATGGCCATGAGGTGCCGGTCGTACGACAGGCGCTCGGAGGCGAAGTCGAACTCCCAGTAGCCGAGTTGCGCCATCTCGAGGGCCAGCTGGAGCCGGCGGGTGCTGTCGTGCAGCGCGCGGCCCGCGGCTTCCCGCTCGGTGCGTTCCTGCAGCACCTGCAGCCCGAAGCCGAGGTCGTCCGCGAGCTCGGCGAGCAGCGCCTGCTGGCCGGGCCCGAAGGCCCCGGGTTCCCTGGCATAGACGGCGAGGCCGCCGATCACGGTGCCGTTCACGCGCAGCGGCAGCGCCAGCGCGGAGCGGACGCCGCGGGCGCGCGCGGCGAGGCGCCAGGGGAGCGGGCTCGGGTCGGCGTCGAGGTCGCCCACGGCCACGGGGGCGCCGGTCTGGATGGCCGTTCCCACGGGTCCCTTGCCCTCGGGTTCGGGGCCCCAGGTGCAGTCGAGCGCGCGGACAAAGGCATCGTCACCGCCCGCGTAGGCCACGGGCCGCACCCGGTTCCGGGGGCCGTTCTGGCCAGGCCCACCCAGGCCGTGGCATAGCCGCCGTCGTTCACCGCCACGCGGCAGATGGCCTCGAGCAGGCTGGCCGCATCGTGGGCGCGGACCAGCTCCTCGTTGCAGCGGCTCAGGGTGCGCAGGGCGCGGTTGGCGCGCCGGAGGTCCCGGGTGCTGTCGTCGAGGTGGGTCACCATGGCGTTGAACTGCTCGCCGAGCAGTGCCACCTCCGCCGGACCGCCGGGGACCACACGGGCGGTCAGGTCGCCGCCAGCCAGGCGGCGCGTAGCCTCGGCGAGGCGCAGCACGTGGCGGCCCACCAGGAAGTAGTTGCCGATCCAGCCGACGAGGCAGGCCACCAGGATGATGACCGCGGCGTACTGCACCCGCTGCCGGACCGCCCACCGCGCCACGCGGAGCGAACGCGCCAGCTCGAAGCGGAGGCCGATGGTGCCGGGGCGGCTGGCGCGCAACTCCCCGGCGCGTGGGGGCGGCCACCAGGCGTAGATGGCGGTGAGCGTCGAGTCGCCGACATCGAAGGTCCCGGCGGCGAGCGGGCTCTGCACGGAGTCGGCGATGGCCGGATTACCGAGCACCAGCGCCAGGGAGCGGCCCACCAGGCGGCGGTCGGTGGCATCGCGGATCAGGCCGCTCGCATCGGCGGCCACCCCCCACGCGAGGTCCGGCGTGCCGCTCAGGGCCTCGACGACGAGCGTGGCCTCGGTGCGATCACCGCGCGCCAGGAAGTGCTCGTAGCGGCCTGCCACCCGGTTCCCGAGCGCGGTGGCGCGGTCCATGGCGGCGGCCACGATCTGGTCGTGGAGGTCGCGGCTCTCATGCATGTAATAGAACGCGGTGAGCGCGAGCCCCATCAGGGCCAACGTGCTGAGCTGGACGAGCCCCACCGCGGGACGGCGCATCATGGCGCGGCGGGGAGCAGGCCCGGATCGAGCAAGCTGCCGGGCGGGGGAATCGGCCCGGCCAGGCGGTGGGCCTGGAGGGCGCTGGCGATGCGGGCCAGCACCGGCTCGAGGCCGGCGGGACCGGGCGTCATGAGGAGGCGATTGCGCTCGAGGTCGGGCTGGTCGAGGAGGGCGGTGGTCTCCCGATACTCGTCGGGGGAAATGCCGAGGTCCGCCGGGCTTTCGAGGGCCACGGAATCGGGCCGGGCCAGCCGAGGGCGCGCGAGCGGAACCAGCCTGCCGGAGGGCGGCGAGCGCAGCGCGCTCCGCGCCGTGAGGTGGCGCGCACCACGAGGACATCGAGAAGCTCGCCCGGGGTCTCCTTCGAGTCGAAGACCGTCACCCCACCCGCGGCCGCGATACGGGCGCGCGCCTCCCCGAACGTGACGATGCCGTCGACCTCGCCCCGCGCCCAGGCATCCCGGTGTTCGTAGTAGGCCAGCGAAACCGGGATCACGTCGGCGACCGCGAGGCCCGCGCGCTCGAGGGCCCGGCTCAGCAGGGTATCCGCCCCCACCGTAAGCCTCCACGCCCACGCGCAACCGCAGGTCCGCGAAGCGGGCCAGCGGCGGGCGCGCCAGGATGGCGTCGGCACCGTTGGAGAAATCGAGTACGGCGGCGATCCGGAGCCCCGTCTGCGGATGGAGCGAGGCGGCGAGCAGCGCCTCGTCGGCCGTGAGCGCGCCGGCTTCGATCTGCCCCGCCCCCAGCGCGCGGATGACCTCCGACGCGGAGCTGTACCGGATCACCTGCACCGGCATCTCCTCCTCGGAACCCCGCCGCTCCGCGAGCAACAGCCCCTCATAGCCCCCCCACGCAATGAGCCCGACCCGCACCGGCCGCGCCGGTGGCCTGGCGCAGGCGGCAGCGACGAGCGGCAGCAGCAGGAGCAGCGTCCATCGCGGGAGGGCAAGACGAGCAGGCATGGTCAGGACGTTGGCACGGCACTCCATGTTGGGGCCGGACAGAGCAAACCCGGATTCCCCCTAGGATCGGCGGCGAGCGCTGGGGACTGAATCTTCGCCCCCGCCGTCGTGCCAGCGTGAAGGGCGAATGAAGGAGCGCTCCGGCGGTTGCCGGCCCCTCCGACGCGACGCGATCTCGCCCACCGTGCCCCGGCGGGCCGCCGAGCGTGTCGCGTAAGCGCGTGTCAGTGCTCGGCTTCGCGCTGTCCCTCAGGTGATAGCCCGAAGGTGCATACCACTTTGGGAGCGTTGCTGACCCGTCCGACCCGGCCTAGCGTACTCCCGTCCTGCGTTTCCATCGCCCCCTCCAGGAGAGAGCACGCATGAAGTCGCGATCGGGCGGCGCGTTCGCTTACCCTCGAAGGCCCCCGACCGGCATCGTCGGCCTCGACGAGATCACCCTCGGCGGCCTGCCCCGCGGGCGGCCGTCGCTCGTGTGCGGCACCGCCGGCGCCGGCAAGACCATGCTGGCGATGGAATTCCTGGTGCGTGGCGCCGTGGAGTTCGGGGAGCCGGGCGTCTGCCTGACGTTCGAGGAGACGGCCGCGGAGATCGCGGCCAACGTGCGCTCCCTCGGCTTCGACCTCGAGCGGCTGGTGGCGGAGGGGAAAGTCGCGGTGGACTACGTCCACATCGAGCGCAGCGAGATCGAGGAGACCGGCGAGTACGACCTCGAGGGCCTCTTCATCCGGCTGGGCCATGCCGTGGACCGGATCGGCGCCAAGCGGGTGGTGCTGGACACGCTGGAGGCGCTCTTCGCGGCCTGCCGAACCACGGCATCCTGCGGGCGGAGCTCCGGCGGCTGTTCCGCTGGCTCAAGGACCGCGGGCTCACCGCCGTGATCACCGGCGAGCGGGGCGAGACGACGCTCACCCGCTTTGGCCTCGAGGAGTACGTGGGGGGTGCCGCGGCTGGACGAGATGCTCGGCGGGCGCGGGGTCTACCGCGGCTCGAGCGTGCTGGTCTCCGGCGCGCCCGGGACCGGCAAGTCGAGCCTCGGCGCGGCCATGGCGCTGTCCGCCTGCACCCGCGGGGAGCGCGCGATGATCTTCGCGTTCGAGGAGTCGTAAGCGCAGATCCTCCGCAACATGCGGTCGATCGGCATCGACCTGGCACCGAGGCTCAAGCAGGGCCGGCTGGAGATCCACTCCTCCCGTCCCACGCTCACCGGCCTGGAGCAGCACCTGGTGCGGATGCACGACACCATCGCGGCCTTCCGCCCCGACCTGGTGGTGGTGGATCCCATCACCAACCTCACCGCGGACGACGACCAGCGGGAGGTGAAGCCGATGCTCATGCGCCTGATCGACTTCCTGAAGCAGGCGCAGATCACCAGCGTGTTCAGCAGCCTGACCCACGGCAGCGCCCACGAGGCGTTCGAGAGCTCGGAGGTGGCGGTGTCGTCGCTCATGGACACCTGGCTGCTGGTGCGGAACCTCGAGGCCAACGGGGAGCGGAACCGGACGCTGTACGTGCTCAAGTCCCGCGGGGTGGCGCACTCCAACCAGGTGCGCGAATTCGTCCTCAGCTCGCGCGGCATCGAGCTGGTGGACGTGTACCTCGGCGACGACCGGGTGCTCACCGGCTCCGCGCGCCTGGCCCAGGAGGCGCGGGAGGTCGCGGGGCGTGCCGAGCGGCGGCGGGAGGAGGAGCGGCGCCGGCGGCTGGCCAGCACCAGGCGCAAGGGGCTCGAGGCACAGATCGCCGCGCTCCAGTCCGAACTCGAGGCCGATCGGCTCGAGGAGCAGGCCCGGCAGGGCGAGGCGGCCAGCGAGGGCGAAGTCGCGGCCGCGAGCCTCGAGCGGCTGCGCGCGGCCCGCGGCGGTGCCGCCCCGGGCACCCACAACGGTCACGGCGGGGCGCGGCCCCGCCCGCGCACCGCCCGTACCTGATCCCGACGAGGAACCCCATGCCGCGTGTCACCCTCGCCCCCGCCAGCCCGCCGATCCAGCACCGGGAATACCTGCTTCGGCTCTATGTGGCCGGGGAGACGGCCAGGTCGGTGGCCGCGCTGGCCAACCTCCGGCGGATCTGCGAGACCCACCTGGCCGGGCGGTACTCGATCGAGGTGATCGACCTGATCGCCAACCCCCAGCTGGCCGCCGGGGACCAGATCCTGGCGCTGCCCACCCTGGTGCGCCGCCTCCCCGAGCCGATGACCAAGATCATCGGGAACCTCTCCAACGAGGAGCGGGTGCTGGTGGGCCTCGATCTCCTCACCCTGGGCTGAGGCGGTGCGCGCCCCGCGGAAGCGCCGCATCTCCCCGCCGGCCCCCCCGGATCCGGAGGCCGCGGTCCACTTCAACCTCGCGCTCTACGTGGTGGGCACCGCGCCCGCGTCGGCCCGTGCCATCGCCAACGCGCGGCGCCTGTGCGAGGAGCACCTACCCGGCTGCTACGACCTGCGCATCGTGGACCTGCGCGACGAGCCGGACCGCGCGGGGGAGGCGCAGGTGGTGGCGGCGCCCACCCTGGTGAAGACCCAGCCGCCACCCACCCGCCGCTTCATCGGGGACCTCTCGCGGGCCGAGCGCATCGTGCAGGTGCTCGCGGGCGACCGGCCCCTGTCGCGGCACAAGGACCCCGCGTGACCGGATCGCGCGCGCCCTCCCGGTCCCGGCCGGATCCTGGCGCGGCTCGAGGCCGAGAACGCGGAGCTCCGGCTCCGCCTCACCGAAGCCACCGAGACGCTCGAGGCCATTCGCTCCGGCGAGGTGGAGGCGCTGGTCATCGAGGGTCCGGCCGGGCCGCAGGTGTTCACCCTGGCGAGCGCGGAAGCGGCCTCGAACGCGCTGCGCGGCGCCATGCTGGCGCAGGTGAGTGACGCGGTCCTCGCCGTCGATCTTAACGGGCGCCTGACGTACCTCAACGCGGCGGCCGAGCGCATGTACGGGGTGCTTAAGCCGCGGAGGTGCTGGGCCAGCCGGTGGACTCCCTCTACCACTGGCGCTGGCTGGAGCCGACGGAGGCGGCGCGCGCCGAGGAGGCGCTGGCCACCCGCGGCGTCTGGCGGGGGGAGAGCCTGCACGAGCTGCGCGACGGCCGGGTGCGGCGGGTCGAGTCGGGCGTCACCCGCCTGGCGCCGGTGGATGGAAACCCGGCCGGCTTGCTGGCGGTGAACCGCGACATCACCGAGCGCCACGACGCCGACCAGCGGCTCCGCGACCACGACCGCTTCGTGGGCGAGATCACCGCCGTGGTGCCGGGGATCGTGTACGTGCACGATGTCCGCGAGGGCCGCAACGTCTTCATCAACCAGCAGTGTGAGGCGGTGCTGGGCTATTCCGCCGGGGAGATGCGCGCCCTGGGCCCGCGGCTGCTGGAGGAGATGCTTCACCCCGACGACCGCGAGGTCCTGCGCGCCCATTTCCATGCCCTGGCCGGGGCCGCGGAGGGGGCCACCTGTGAGGTGGAGTACCGCCTGCGCCGCCGCGACGGCGCATGGCGCTGGTTCCTGAGCCGCGACGTGGCCTACCAGCGGGCGCCGCTCGGCGGGCTCCGCTCGGTGCTCGGCGTGGCCACCGACATCACCGCCCGGAAGGAGGCCGAGGCCGAGGTTGCGCCGCACGGCCGAGCTGCTCCGGGCGGTGCTCGAGACCACACCGGACGTGGTGTGGGCCAAGGACCTCGACGGCCGCACCACCCTCGGCAACCAGGCGCTCTTCGACCTGCTCGGCGGGGGCGAGGCGGCGCGGGTGCTGGGTGCCGACACCGGCGCGCTGATCGCCGACCCGGCCCAGGCGGCGCGGATCCGCACCAACGACGAGGCGGTACTGGCCCGCGGGGCGCTGCTGCGGGTGGAGGAGGCGCTGGGCCCGCCCGATGCCGAGCGCCTCTTCGACACCCTCAAGGCCCCGCTGCGCGACGGGGCGGGGCGGGTGATCGGGATCGCGGGCGTCTCCCGGGACGTCACCCAGGCGCGGCGGCAGCAGGGCGGGCTCGCGCTGCTGGCGGACCTGAGTGCGGCATTTGCACCGGCCGCGAGTGTCGCGGAGATCGCGGCCGCCACGGCGCGCCTGCTGCTGGGCCACTTTGGCGCCGCGCGCGTGAGCCTGGCGACGGTGGACCCGGACAGCTGGGCGCTCCAGGACGTCCACCTGCTCACCGCGGACGGCGGGGGCGCACCCGCCGGGGTCGCGCCGCTGTCGCGCTACCTGAGCCCCCAGGCGCTGGCCGACCTGGCCCGCGGTCATCCGGTGGCCGTGGACGACGTGCAGGATGACGCCCGCACCTTCGCCTGCGCCGACGCCCACGCCGCCTGGGGCACGCGGGCGCTCCTGCTGGCACCCTGCCTGACCGACGGCCGGCTGGCCTACCTGCTGGCGGTGACGCTGGGCACCCCCACCCGCTGGCGCGCCGACGACCTGGTGCTGCTGACCGAGGTGGGGGCCCGGGTGCACCTGCGGCTGGAGCGGGCCCGCGCCGAGGCGGCCCGCGCCGCCAGTGAGGAGCGCCTGCGCCAGCACCAGGAGCACCTGGAACGCCTGGTGGAGGAGCGCACCGGGGAGCTCGAGGCCTCGCACGCGCAGCTCCGGCTGTCGGAGCGGCTCGTGGCCCTCGGGACGCTGGCGGCGGGGCTGGGCCACGACATGGGCAACCTCCTCATGCCGCTCCGCGTGCGGCTGTCCGCGCTGGGGCAGATGCCGCTGCCGGCGCAGGCGCGGGGCGAGCTCGAGGCGATCGGCACCACCGCGGAGTACCTGCGCCGGCTCGCCGCGGGGCTCCGGCTGCTGGCGCTCGACCCCGCCACCCCGGCGCCGGCGGAGGTCACCGAGGTGGGGGCCTGGTGGACCGACACCGAGGCGGTGCTGCGCAACTGCCTGCCGCGGTCCGTCAGCTTCACGGTGGATTTCGACGGGTGCACCGAGGCCCGCGTGGTGATCGGCAAGGCCGCCCTCACCCAGGCCGTCTTCAACCTGGTCCAGAACGCCGGGGACGCCATCGGGGCCGGCTGCCCGGGCGGGGTGACCCTCCGGATCCGCTGCGAGGCGGACGACCTGCTGCTGAGCGTGACCGACACGGGCCCCGGCATGACCGACGAGGTGCGCCGCCGCTGCCTCGAGCCGTTCTTCACCACCAAGCCGCGCGGCATCTCCACCGGGCTTGGCCTGTCGCTGGTGCACGGCCTGGTGCGCGATGCCGGCGGGACGGTGGAGCTGGAGTCCGCCCCGGGGCCGGGACTACGTTCACGCTGCGGCTCCCGCTGGCGCCGAGCCGGGGCTCGCCGCCGGGGAGCGGCTCCGGGCCGCGGTGGCGGTGCAGGACGCCCGCATCGCCGCCTTCGTCACCGCGGAGCTCCGGCGGCTCCGCTTCGAGGTGGTCCGGGGACGCGCCCGACCACCCCGCCGACCTCCTCGTCGCTGACCGGCCCCTCGACCCGCCTGCTTAAGCAGCCGCCTCCTGCTCCTTCCGCCGGGCCGGGAAGTGCGCGCCGTCCGGGAACTCCTCCGCCAGGCGCTGCAGGCCGGGTCCTGAACCGCCCGTCGCCCCCGCCCCGGCCTGTCCAAGGTCGGGGCCTCCCGGCCTGAGTATTCAGGAGTGAACCTGTCGGACCGATAACCGGAAGACACCCCGGCCTTTGGCCGGGCAAGGGGGTGCCTCGGAATCGGAGGGGGTGGGTGCCAGGTTCGCGGATCGCACGGCGGGGATGGCAGGTCGGGGCGTGGGTCGCCACGCTCGGGCTGGGCCTCGTCACGCTGTTTAGCCTGCTGGAGTCGTCCCGCGCGCGCGCGGCGGCCATGGAGGCGCGGCTGGCTTACGCCAACGTGCACCGGCTGCTCGACCTGCGGGACGCCATGGCCGACCACAACAGCGCCGAGGCCCGCTGGGCCGCCACTGCCGGCGACGGCTACCTGAGCCTGGTGCGCGCCGCCCGCCTGCGGCTGGATACGGCCCTCGCCGGGCTGGACCGCTTCGAGGGGGATGCCCCGGCCCGTCACCTCGCTGGCGACGTGCGGCTCCTCATTGCCACCCGCCTCCTCGCGGCCGACGCGATCACGGTCAACGGCCGGATGCTGGCCGATCTGGTCAACGATCAGGCCATTCATGGCAGTGTCGAGGGCCTGGTGCGCCGCCAGCAGGACCGCCTCGACGATGCCGCCGCGGCCCAGGCGCTGGCCAACGCGCGGGGCTGGGCCCTGAACCTCGCCGCGCTGCTCCTGGCGCTGGTCCTCGGGGTGTCGCTGACCCAGCTGGCGCGCCTGCACCTGGCGCAGCGCACCCTCGCGGAGCAGGCGCTGGCGCAGACCTCCACGGAACTCCGCCTGCTGGTCGATCATGCCCCGCTGGCGCTGGTGGTCATCGACCCCGACGGGATGGTGCGCGAGTGGAATGCCGGGGCGCAGCACCTGTTCGGCTGGGCGGCGTTCGAGCTGCTCGGGCAGCGCGTGCCCGTGGTCCCGCCGGAGGGCCTGGCCGACGCGCAGGCGCTCTGGGCCCAGGTGGCCGCCGGGGAGCACGTGCAGGGCCGGGAGATGGTCCGCCTGCGCAAGGACGGGAGCCGCGTGCCGGTGGCCGTCGGCGGCCCCGGTCTTCCAGCCGGGGCATCCGCCCCGGCTCATGTTCATCTACCTGGACCTCACCGAGCGGCAGCAGGCCGACCGGGAAGTGGCGGAGGCCCGGGAGCGCGCCGAGGCGGCGACCCGCGCCAAGAGTGCCTTCCTGGCCACGATGAGCCATGAGATCCGCACCCCGATGAACGGGGTGCTGGGCATGGCCGAGTTGCTGCTGCACGAGGACCTCGCCCCGGCGCAGCGGGAGATGGTGGATACCATCCATCGCTCCGGCGCCCACCTTCTCGGCGTGCTCAACGATATCCTGGACTTCTCCAAGGTGGGAGGCTTAAGCTCACCCTCGAGGCCATCCCCCTTCGATCCCACGCGCGCCACCCGCGACGTCGTCGCGCTGCTCCGTGCGGCCGCGGAGGCCAAGGGACTGGCCCTCCTCTTCCGCGCCGAGCCCGGCACCCCCGCCGCGGTGCAGGGCGACCCGGGCCGGGTGCGCCAGGTCCTCACCAACTTCATCGGCAATGCCATCAAGTTCACGCGCGAGGGCACCATCTGGGTGACCCTCGGGCCGGCCGGTGCGGGTGGCGGCCTCCGCCTCGCCGTGCGCGACACCGGCATCGGCATCCCCGCCGACCGGCTCGATGCGGTCTTCGAGAGCTTTGCGCAGGCGCACACCTCCACCGCGCGGGAGTACGGCGGCACCGGGCTCGGCCTGGCCATCTGCCGCCAGCTGGCGGAGCTGATGGGGGGGCGGGTGGGCGTGGAGAGCGCGCCGGGGGAGGGCAGCACCTTCTGGTGCGAGCTGCCGTTGCCCACCTACATCGGGGCGGAACCTGCGGCCGCGCCTCCCGCGCCGGTGCGGCCGGCCGCGCCGCCGCCCGCGACTGGGGCGGGCACCCGCGTCCTCCTCGCCGACGACACGAGCGTGAACCTGGCGGTGGCCACGCGCATGCTCAAGAAGCTCGGCTGTCGCGTGGACACGGCCGTGGACGGGGCGGAGGCGCTCGCGAAGGCCCGTGCCGGCGGCTACGACCTGGTGCTCCTCGACTGCAACATGCCGGTGCTCGACGGCTTCGGGGCCGCCCGCGCCATCCGCGCGCTGGCGGGCGAGATGGCGCAGGTCCCGATCGTGGCGCTCACGGCCTCCGTGACGGCGGAGGAACACCGGCTCTGCCGCGAGGCGGGGATGGACGCGGTGCTGGCCAAGCCGGTGACCATCGAACAGCTGCGGGAGTTGCTGGCCGAGCGCACGGCCCCCGCCGCGCCCGCCGGCTGACGCTCGCGAGGTCGGGCGGCCGCGCGCCGTGAAGCCGCCTTCATCACTCCTTCCTCAGGTTTGGCCGGGCCGCGGCCGAAACTCAGCCAAGGCATACCCTGTTCCTTGGAGCTGAGCGAGTGCGCAAGAACCTGCCCGTCACCGACCGCGAGCGCGTGGTGAAGCCGGGAGAGGTCATCCTCTCCACCACGGACCCGAAGGGCCGGATCACCTACATCAACGACACGTTCGTCCAGATCAGCGGGTTTGCGCCCGACGAACTGCTCGGCGAGCCGCACAACATCGTGCGCCACCCCGACATGCCGCGGGTGGCGTTCCAGATGCTGTGGGACACGCTAAAGACCGGGCGGTCCTGGATCGGGCTGGTGAAGAATCGGTGCAAGGATGGGAGCTTCTACTGGGTGGATGCGTTCGCCACGCCCATCCAGCACGATGGGGCGCTCCACGAGTACCAGTCGGTGCGGACGGCACCGCAGCGCGCCAGCGTGCGCCGGGCGGAGATGGTCTACGGCCTGCTCAACCGGGGCGTGCCGGCATGGCTGCTCCTGTGGCGCGCGCCGGGCATCCTCTCGCGCCTGTTCGCGGCGGGGGGGCTGGCGTTCCTGGCCGCCGGGTGGGTGCTGCACCGGCAGGCCGGCCTGTCGTGGCCGCAGCTGGCCCCAGCCGGCGCCACCGGCTTCGGGGTGCTGGCGCTGGCCGCGCTGGTGGTGACGTGGCCGCTGCGGCGGCTGGTCCGGCACGCCCGCGGCATCCACCGCGACATCGTGGCGCAGTACGTCCTCACCGGGCGGCGCGACGACCTCGGGGAGCTGGAGCTGGCGTTCAACATGGTGGAGCACCGCCTGCAGGCCGTGGTGGCCCGCATCGACGACTCGGCCCAGCAGGTGGCGGGGATGGCGGGGCGGACCAGCTCGGTGGTGCAGGCCAGCACCCACTCGGTGAGCGAGCTCAATGCCCAGACCGGCCAGGTGTCCTCCGCCATGACGGAGATGGCCGCCACGGTCACAGAGGTGGCGCGGAGCACCGGCCGGCGCGGTGGAGGCGATCAACGACGTGAACGTGGCAGCGGGGAAGAGCCGGGCGGTGGTGGAGGAGGTGCACCGTGCCATCGACGGGCTGGCCACTGAGGTGGACCGCGGGGCCGAGCTGGTCCAGCGGCTGGCCGAGTCGAGCACCAGCATCGGGCAGGTGCTCAAGGTGATCGAGGACATCGCGCAGCAGACGGGCCTCCTGGCGCTCAACGCCACGATCGAAGCGGCGCATGCGGGGGAGCAGGGACGGGGCTTTGCGGTGGTGGCGGGCAACGTGCGGACGCTCTCCACCCAGACCCGGGAGTCGGCGCGGGAGATCGCGCGGATCGTCACCGAGCTGCAGGACCGGGCCCGCGAGGCGGCCGCCGTCATGATCGAGGGCCGGGCCCGGGCGCAGGCGACCGTCCAGGAGGCCATGGCGGCGCGGGAGGCGCTCGACGGGATCGACGCCGCGGTGCACCGGATCGAGGCCATGAACCACGCCATCGCCACGGCGGCGGAGGAGCAGAGCGTGGTGGCCCAGGAGATCAGCAAGGACCTGGTGACCATCAGCAACCGCAGCGCGCACATCTCCGAGGGGTCGGAAGAGGTGGCGCGCACCAGCACCGGGCTGGCGGAGCTGTCCACGGGGCTGACGGCGCTGGTGGGGCAGTTCCGCGCCAGCCCCTGAGCCGGGCCCGGTGGCCGAACGGACGCGCGCTGGCTATTGTTCCCCCGCTCGGGGCGGTAGCTCAGCTGGGAGAGCACCTGCTTTGCAAGCAGGGGGTCGCCGGTTCGATCCCGGTCCGCTCCATGACAGACGACACCCCGCCGGACGGCCGTCCGGCGGGGTGTCGCGCGTACGGGCTCAGGCGGGCTGCGCCGCCCCCGGCAGCCGCTCGAGCAGCGCCGCCGCCCGCGTCCCCACGACGCCGAGCCAGGACAGCGCCTCCTCCACGCGCGCGAAGATCCCGCACTCCGCGTCGTCCTCCCCGCAGTTCTGGTATGTGCGCACCAGGCCGTACACCACCGTGGAGGCCGTGACGAAGGCCCGGCGGGTGCCCGGCCCGCAGCCGCCGAGCCGGCCGGCGGCCTCGATGACGCGGGGGGCCACCACGGCGCGGGTGACGCCGCGCAGGTCGAACAGCTGCGCCAGCCCCGGCCCGTTCGCGCCGGCCGCCGCGAGCGCCCGGGCCAGCGCCACCACGTCGCGGTCCTCCACCACCCCGTGCAGGCGGGCGACGGCCAGGCGGTGCTCGGGATCGATCGCGTAGGCAACGGGCATGCGGCAACCTCGGACAGGGCTCGTCTCCCGGGGCACGGCCAAGGCCGCCCCTCTCCCGGGAGGGGGACTGCGGCCTCGAACCTAGTGTGAGGCGGGTCCGGCCACCAGAGCGTGGAATGCGGCATGCCCGGAAACGTGGAGCTGACGGTGAGCCCCGGCACGCCCCGCCGGTGACGCTTGCCCGCCGCGCCCGGCCCGCCTATCTGTTCTCCGTCCATGCCGCCGTCCCGGGCACCCGTCGACCCCGACCCGCAGGCTCCGATGCCGGACCACGAGCACTACTACCATGCCCCCGACCTCGCCCGCTTCGCGGAGCTGGGGAAGGGCTCCCCCGAGCTGTGGGAGAAGTTCAGCGCCTGGTACGGCGCCGTCTTCGCCCCCGGCGCGCTGTCGGCGCGCGAGAAGGCGCTCATCGCCCTCGCCGTGGCGCACGCGGTGCAGTGTCCCTACTGCATCGACGCCTACAGCACCGACTGCCTGGAGAAGGGGAGCAACGAGGCCCAGATGACCGAGGCGGTCCACGTGGCCGCCGCCATCCGGGGCGGCGCCTCGCTGGTGCACGGCGTCCAGATGCGGAACCACCTCGAGCGGCTGGGGATGTAGTGCCGCTCCTGCCCACCCTGGCGCAGCAGCGCCACCCGCTTGCCCCCGGCGCGGCGCAGCGGGCCCGCCTGGCCGAGGTGCCGGTGGGACGGCGGTTCGAGGAGGCGCTGGCCGGGCACGGCCTGTGGCCCCTCCATGCCACGGGGATCGGCGTGCTGCAGGTGAACCTCGGCAAGCGCTGCAACCAGGCGTGCCATCACTGCCACGTGGACGCCGGGCCCGCGCGCACCGAGGTGATGGCCCCGGACACGGTGGACGCCTGCCTCCGCGTACTGGCCGAGCATGCCATCCCGGTGCTCGACATCACCGGCGGTGCCCCCGAGCTCCACCCCGACTTCCGCCGCCTCGTCACCACGGCGCGCGGCCTGGGCCGCCGGGTGATCGACCGCTGCAACCTGACCATCACCCAGCTCCCGAACTACCGCTACCTCCCCGCCTTCCTGGCGGAGCACGGCGTGGAGGTGGTCGCCTCGCTCCCCTACTACCAGGCCCGGGAGACCGACCGCCAGCGCGGCGAGGGCGTCTTCGCCGACTCGATCGCCGCGCTCCAGGACCTGAACGCGGTGGGCTACGGGCAACCCGGCTCGGGGCTGATCCTGAACCTGGTCACCAACCCCGTGGGTGCCTTCCTGCCACCGGAGCAGGGGGCGGCGGAGGCGGAGTGGAAGGCGCGGCTCCGGGAGGAGCACGGGATCGTCTTCACCCAGCTGTTCACCATCACCAACATGCCGATCAGCCGGTTCCTGGAGCACCTCGAGGCGCGGGGCCAGACGGCGGCATACCTGGACCGGCTGGTGCGCGCCTACAACCCCGCCGCGGCCGCCAGCGTGATGTGTCGCGACACCCTGTCCGTGGCCTGGGACGGCACCCTCTTCGACTGCGACTTCAACCAGATGCTCGACCTGCCGGTGGACCCGACCCGGCCGCAGACCATCCACGCGTTCGAGGCGGCGGCGCTCGCCGGCCGGCCCATCGTGGTGGGGCCGCACTGCTTCGGCTGCACGGCGGGCGCCGGCTCGAGCTGCGGAGGGGCGCTTGCGAGCTAGCGCGCTCGGGAAGTGGCTGCTGGCGGGCACGATCCTGGTGCTGCTGCTGCTCGCCTGGCGCGAGGTGCGGCCGCTCCTCCCCTCGCTGCCCGCCCGGGTGGCGGCCCTCGGCCTGTGGGGGCCGGTGGCGGTGGCGGGCCTCTACGCGCTGCTCGCGGTGGCGCTGGTGCCGGGACTCCTGCTGACGCTCGCGGCCGGGGTGCTCTTCGGCGTGGGGGTGGGCAGCGTGGTCGTGTTCGTGGGCGCTACCACGGGGGCGGCGCTCTCGTTCCTCATTGCGCGCTACCTGGCGCGGGACGCGGTGAGCCGGGTGGCGGCCCGCTACCCGCGCTTCGCGGCGGTGGACCGGGCCATCGGGGCGGATGGGCTCCGGATCGTGCTGCTGCTCCGGATGTCGCCGCTCTTTCCCTTCGTCCTCCTCAACTACGGGCTCGGCCTGACCACGGTGCGGTTCCGCGATTTCGTGCTGGGGTCGGTGGGGATGGTGCCGCTCATCGTCCTGTACGTGTACCTCGGGCAGCTGGCGGGGGAGGCGGCGCTGGTGGCGGGCGGGGCGCCGGCGCGGGGGCCGCTCGCCTACGGGGTGCTCGCGGCGGGCCTGCTCGTGACCGGGGTGGTGACGGTGCGGATCACCCGGCTGGCCCGGGCGGCGCTGGAGGAGCGGCTGCCAACCCCCGACGCGGCCCGCGCCGACTAGGTCCTGCCCGGTGGGGGCGAGGCGGGGCCGGGTTCCTGGGGACCCGGCCCCGCTGCCGTTCCGGCGATCTTGACAGCCGCGCGCCACGGCCCCACTTTGTTTGGTAACCGAACAAAGTGCCAAGCCCCGGCATCCCTCGGGCCTCCTCCGCTCCCGGCCAAAGGAGCTTTCCATGTTCAAGGTGACCATGCGAGCCCTCCGCTCGCTCGGCGGGCGCATCGCGCTCGCCGGTCTCGTGCTCGCCCTCGCCACCGCGCCGCTCCCCGCCCAGGCGCCCGCCATCCGGGTGGCGTCGGGGCCGGCCGGGCTCACGCTCACGGTGGGCGGCCAGCCGTTCCTGGTGCAGGGCGTCAACTGGGACTACGTGCCGGTGGGGCAGAACTACGCCTACTCGCTCTGGGCCCAGCCGGACGACTTCATCCGCGAGGCGCTGGACCGGGAGATGCCGCTGCTGCGGGCCATGGGCGTCAACGCCATCCGCCAGTACGTGGGGGTGCCGAAGCGGTGGATCACCTACATCTACGAACAGTACGGCATTTACACCGTGCTGAACCCCACGGTGGGCCGCTACGGCCTCACCCTCGACGGCAGCTACCGCGCCCAGACCGATTACTCCGACCCCCGGGTGCGGAGCGCCCTCGTGGCGGAGGTCTCCGCGCTGGCGGCGGAATTCCGGGGCACGCCGGGGCTGCTGTTCTGGCTGCTGGGGAACGAGAACAACTACGGGCTCACCTGGAAGTCCGCGGCCACCGAGGCGCTGCCCGCCGGTGAGCGTGACGCGGCGAAGGCGCGCTTCCTCTATAGCCTGATGGGCGAGGCGGTGGCGGCGGTGAAGGCGCAGGATCCGGCCGCGCTGGTGGCCATGGCCAACGGCGACCTGCAGTACGTGGACATCATCGCCGAGGAGGTGAAGGGGCTCGACATCTTCGGCACCAACATGTACCGCGGGCTCTCCTTCGGGGATGCCTTCGAGGTGGTGAAGGCCAAGCTGGGGCTGCCGCTGGTCTTCACCGAGTTCGGGGCCGACGCGTTCAACGTGCGGACCCACGCCGAGGACCAGGTGTCGCAGGCCCGCTACCTGCTGTCGCAGTGGGAGGAGATCTACCGCAACACGGCGGGGAAGGGGCTCGCCGGGAACGCCATCGGCGGCTTCACCTTCCAGTGGACGGACGGCTGGTGGAAGGCGGGGCAGGAAGTGGGGCTCGACGTGCACGACGCCACCGCCTCCTGGCCCAACGCCGGCTACGCCGACGACTACGTGCCCGGCGAGAACAACATGAACGAGGAGTGGTGGGGCATCGTGGCCAAGGGGGCCACGGACGCGCGCGGCCACTTCGAGCTCTACCCGCGCGCCGCCTACTACGCCCTGCAGCGCGTCTACGGCCTGGCGCCCTACGGGAGCGGCACCGACGTGGCGGCCATCCGCGCCCACTTCGCGGCGATCGCGCCGCAGGAGATGGCGCTGCGGGCCCGCGGCGACCGGGCCGCCGCCAGTGCCGAGGACTCGAAGGTCCGCATCAAGAGCATGCGGCTGGACCTGGCCACGTACAGCACGGGCGGGAGCCGGATCAGCACGCCGCCGCAGACGGCGCCCACCACCGCGACGTACCCCGCCTTCCGCGGCTTCGACCATCTCCAGTCGTACTACGCCGAACTGGAGGCGCGGCCCGCCAGCAACCTGGTGGCCAGCGTCACGGTCAACGTGCTCGGCAACGTGCCGGACAACCCGATCGACCAGATCTTCTACGAGAACCGCGGCCGCGCCCGCCAGCTCGATTCCGACGGGCAGCCCGTCACCGTGAGCGGCTCGACCGGGTGCGCGTCTACCGCGCCAGCGTGGGCTGGGACGAGGCGAAGTTCCGCCTCGACGGGTTCTACCGCACCGGGCACTACCACTGGGGCTACGAGGGGGACTTCTTCGGCCTCTACCGCGAGGCCAACTACGGCCCCAACATCGACATCTACAACGGCGAGGCGCCGCTCGGCGTGGAGGTGACGGGCAAGCAGCAGTTCACCGGGCTCAAGGTGGCCTTCGGGCCGGAGCTCTGGTGGGGCGCCAACCCGGGCTACCTGGTGAAGTACCGCCGGCCGGTCGGCGCCTTCACCGTGACAGGCGTCTTCCAGAACGAGATCACCCGCCAGGGCGAGACCAGCAGCTCCCTCGCCATCCCGACGCCGCCCACCAAGCGCGCCACGCTCCACGTGACCACCCAGCGGGGCCCGGCCACGCTCGAGCTCGGCGGCATCTGGGCCGGTGAGGCGCTGGTGGGCCGGCAGTTCCAGCTGGTGGAGGGCAGCGGCGCCGGCCAGCGGGTACTGCAGGACCGGGTGCGCCGCTCCGACAACTGGGGCGTGAAGGCCAAGGTGAGCGTGGCGCGCGGCCGCTGGAACTGGTACGGCCAGGGGGCCGCCATGGGCCTCGTGGCGGATGCCGGTCCCACCGCGGTGCAGACCTTCACCGGCTGGAACCTCAAGGACAGCGGCAGCGGCAACCAGTGGAACCTGCTCTCGGGGTTCACCTACACCACCGGCAACCTGTCGGTGGGGCCCAACTTCCTCTGGCAGAAGCCCATCGTGGGCCCGGTCCCGGCGTCCGCCCCGGTGCCCGCGCGGCCGCGCAACATCCTCGACGATCCGTTCGTGGTGCGCGCCAACCGGGAGCAGACGGCGGGCGAGGTGCTCGTCACCTGGGACCCGACGCCGGCCACCTGGATGTACGCGTGGGACAGCGACATGCGCGAGGACGCGCGGCTCGCCGTGAGTGCCGGCTTCACCTACCGTCACTTCCTCACCACGCAGGACGCCGCCATCGGCTTCCTGGGCGACGGGCGCACCGCCTTCGCCTTCCCCGGCGCCACGCCGAAGCGCGATCTCTGGGAGCTGCGCGGCCGGGTCGTCTCGCAGCTGCGTCCCGACTTCCGCTTCATCCTCAACGTCTTCGGCGGCACCGCCGAGCCCAATGGCGACAGCCAGCGGCTGGTGCGGCGCTACGGCGGCGACCTGCGCCTGGTGCGGCAGCACCTCAAGCTCGTGACCTCGGCCAAGTGGAACGACTGGGGCCCATACGACTACCACCGCGACTTCAACCTCACCTTCCCGATGCAGCTGATGGGCGACCTGTCGTACTCGCTGGGCCGCCCGGCGTGGTGGGACGTCCCCTCCACCCGCGTGGGCATCCGCGGCACCTGGCGTTCGCTCGACCGGCTCTCGCCGCGTTACTGCCCCGCCACCACGGTGGACGGCACCGGCGCCACGGTCTGCGACCCGACCGCGCCCGGCGTGGACGGCGAGGAGTGGGAGATCCGCACCTACCTGACCGTCGGCTGGTGAGGACGCACGGATGACGGCCACGCAGCCGCCGGCGGTGCGGGTGGAACGGGCCGGCGAGGCGGAGTGGCGCATCGCCGAGCTGCTGGCGCGGATGACGCTCGAGGAGAAGATCGGGCAGCTGACGCTGGTGCCGGGCGGCGGCGGCCACGTGCCACCGTCCCTGGCCGAGGAGATCCGCGCGGGACGCATCGGCGCGGTGCTGAACGAGGTGGACCCCGGCACCGTCACCGAGCTGCAGCGGCTGGCGCGCGAGGAGAGCCGGCTCGGCATCCCGCTGCTGGTGGGGCGGGACGTGATCCACGGCTTCCGCACGATCTTCCCGATCCCCCTGGGCCAGGCGGCGACGTGGAGCCCGGCGCTGGTGGAGCGCGGGGCGCGCGTGGCCGCGCTCGAGGCGGCAGCGGCCGGCGTCAACTGGACCTTTGCCCCGATGGTGGACATCGGGCGGGACCCTCGCTGGGGGCGGGTGGCGGAATGCCTGGGCGAGGACCCGCTCCTGGCCAGCCGCCTGGCGGAGGCGATGATCCGCGGCTTCCAGGGCGAGGACCTGGCGCAGCCCGGGAGCATCGCGGCCTGCGTGAAGCATTTCGCCGGCTACGGCGCCTGCGAGGCCGGGCGCGACTACGCCGCCACCAGCCTCCCCGAGACCGAGCTCCGCAACGTCCACCTCCGCCCCTTCCGCGCCGCCGTCGCCGCCGGGGTGGCGAGCGTCATGACGTCGTTCAGCGACGTGAACGGGCTCCCCGCCACCGCCAACCCGCTCCTCCTGCGCGACATCCTCCGCCGGGAGTGGGGTTTCGACGGCCTGGTGGTGAGCGACTGGGAATCGGTGCCCCAGCTCGCCGTGCACGGCCTGACCGCCGACGACCGCGCCTCGGCCCGGGAGGCCGCGCTGGCCGGCTGCGACATGGAGATGACGAGCCGCACCTACACCGACCACCTGCCGGCGCTGGTCCGCGCCGCTGAGGTGCCGCCGGCGCAGCTCGATGCCATGGTGGCGAACGTGCTCCGCACCAAGCTCCGGCTCGGCCTGCTGGAGCGTGCGCCGGCGCTCTCCGTCACGCTGCCCGCCCCCCTCAACGACGCGCACCGCGCCGCCGCCTACGAGGCCGCGGTGGCCAGCGTGGTGCTCCTCAAGAACGACCGCGCGGTGCTGCCGCTCGACCCGGCGCGGCTGCGCTCCCTCGCCGTCATCGGCCCGCTCGCCGACGACGGGCACGAACAGATGGGGACCTGGGTCTTCGACGGCCGCGCGGAGGACAGTGCCACCATCCTGCCGGCGCTCCGTGCCCGCGCGGGCGAGCAGGTGGAGGTGCGTTACGCCCGCGGCGTGGACACCACGCGGAGCCTCGGCCAGGAGGGCTTCGACCAGGCGGTGGCCGTGGCGCAGGACGCCGACGCGGTGGTGCTCTGCCTCGGTGAGGAGTCCATCCTCTCGGGGAAGCGCACTGCCGCGCGGACATCCGGCTCCCCGGGCGCGCAGGCGGCGCTGGTGGCGCGGCTGGCCAGGCTCGGCAAGCCGCTCATCCTCGTGGTGCTGGCGGGGCGGGCCCTCGCCCTCGCGGAGGTGGTGCCGCAGGTGGACGCCCTCCTGTACGCGTGGCACCCCGGCACCATGGGCGGGCCGGCGATCGCGGACCTGCTCTTCGGCGTGTCCGCGCCCTCGGGCCGGCTGCCCGTCTCGCTGCCGCGGGCGGTGGGGCAGGTGCCCATCTATTACGCGCAGCGGCGCACCGGGAAGCCGGCGTGGCCGGCGCAGGTCATTCCGCTCGACGCAATCCCCGCGCGCGCCGGCCAGACGTCGGTGGGCAACACCTCCTATCACCTCGATGCGGGCTTCACGCCGCTCTACCCGTTCGGCTACGGGCTCTCCTACACCACGTTCGGGTACGCTGCGCTGGCGCTGAGCGACACGGTGCTCCGGCGGCGCTCGGCGCTGGTGGTGAGCGTCGAGGTGACCAACACCGGCCCCCGCGCCGGCGAGGACGTGGTGCAGTGCTACGTCGGCGATCCGGTCGCCAGCCTCACGCGGCCGGTGCGGGAGCTGGTGGCCTTCGCCCGCGTGGCCCTCGCCGCGGGCGAGCGGCGCACCGTGCACTTCACCCTCACCGCCGCCGACCTGGCCTTCCACGGCCGCGACCACCGGCTGCGGGCCGAGGCGGGAGAGTTCCGCGTCTGGGTCGGCGGCAACGCCGAGGCAACCCTCGAGGCCCGGTTCCACCTGGTGGACGACGCGGGCCATGGAGACCTGGCACGATGAGCATGCTGGCAGAGGCCGCGACGATCGCCACCCGGGTGGAGGCGCTGCTGGCACGGATGTCGCTGGCCGCCAAGCTGGGCCAGATGGTGCAGGGCGAGCGCGCCTGGACCACGCCGGACGACGTGCGCGAGTACCACCTCGGCTCCATCCTGAGCGGCGGCGGCTCGGTGCCGGGCGCCAACCGCCCCGCCGACTGGGTGGCGATGAACGACGCCTACTGGCAGGCGTCCATGGCCACCGACGGCGGCCGGCTGCCGATCCCGCTGCTCTACGGCGTGGACGCGGTGCATGGGCACGCCAACGTCCTCGGGGCCACGGTGTTCCCGCACAACATCGGCCTCGGGGCCACCGGGGATCCGGCGCTGCTCGAGCGCATCGCGCGCGCCACGGCCCGGGAGATCCTCGCCACCGGCGTGGACTGGACCTTTGCCCCGACGCTCGCCGTGGCGCAGGACCCGCGGTGGGGCCGCACCTACGAGAGCTACTCCGACGATCCCGCGCTGGTGGCGCGCCTGGGCGCGGCGTTCGTGCGCGGGCTCCAGGCCGAGCGGGGTCCCGACGGCGTGGTGGCGTGCGCAAAGCACTTCCTCGGCGACGGCGGCACCACCGACGGCGTGGACCAGGGCAACACCGTGGCGTCCGAGGAAGAACTGCTCGCCACGCACCTCACCCCGTATCACCCGGCGCTCGAGGCCGGCGTGCTCACGGTGATGGCGTCGTTCAACAGCTGGAACGGCGACAAGTGCCACGGCCACCGCTGGTTGCTGACCGACCTGCTCAAGCACCGCCTCGGGTTCGATGGCTTCGTGGTGTCCGACTGGGACGGGGCCGATTACCTGTCCGATGACTACGCCGAGGCCATCGCCATGGCCGCGAATGCGGGCGTGGACATGTTCATGGTGTCGGTGGAGTGGCGGAAGTGCATCGAGACGCTCCGCGCGCTGGTGGACGCGGGCACCATCCCGCTCGCCCGGGTGGACGACGCGGTGCGCCGCATCCTGGGCGTCAAGCTCCGCTACGGCCTCTTCGACCGGCCGCGGCCGGCCGAGCGTCCCTGGGCGCGGCGGCCCGCCGCGCTCGGGGCCGCGGAGCATCGCGCCATTGCGCGGGAGGCGGTGCGGAAGTCGCTGGTGCTGCTCAAGCACGCCCCGCGGGTGCTGCCGCTCAGCACCGGGGCGCGCATCCTGGTGGCCGGCCGCAACGCCGACAACCGCGGGCACCAGTGCGGCGGGTTCACCATCGAGTGGCAGGGGGTGTCCGGCAACGCGCGGATCGAGGGCGGCACCTCCATCTGGGAGGGCATCCGCGCCGTGGCGCCGCACGCCGAGCTGGTGCCGGACGGCGCAGGCGCCGATCCGTCGCGCCACGACGTGGCCGTGGTGGTGATCGGCGAGCGACCGTACGCCGAGGGCATGGGTGACATCCGTTCGGTGCCGTCGCCGGGTGCCGGCTCGGGCCCGCGGGCCGCACGGCGAAGCTCGCGCCGTACGGCCAGTCGCTGGCCTTGGCCGACCTCCATCCGGAAGACCTCGCCACGCTGCGGCGGATTTCGGCAACGACGGTGCCCATGGTGGCGGTGCTGCTTTCGGGCCGGCCGTTCCTGGTGGACCCGGAAATGGCCACAGCGGCGGCGTTCATCGCGGCCTGGCTGCCCGGGTCGGAGAGGTGCGGGCGTCAGCGATGTGCTCTTTGGCCAGGCGGACTTCACCGGCCGGCTGTCCTTCCGCTGGCCCGGCGCCGGCGGCACGCTCTTCCCGTGCGGGTATGGCCTGACGCTGGGCTGAGCGCGGAAACGCAATCGCCCCCCGGTCGCGACGGCGGCCGGGGGGCGATTGCGCTGGGGCCTCAGGCTGCCGCGGCGGCGAGCCGGCCGCGCCGGGCCTCGAGCTCGCGTCGAACTTCCTGGGCGCGGGCCTCGGTGACGGGGTAGCCCGCCAGCATCCAGATGGCCACGAGCGACGCCAGCGCCGGGATGCCGGCATCGAGGAGGCGGAGCCGCGTGATGGTCTCGGCCGCCTGCGCGCCGCCGCGCGCCACGTCGAACCCGGTGGCCTCGAGCAGCACGCCGCCGCCGGCCAGGGCCGCGGCCATGCCGAGCTTCACCACCCACCAGTAGATGGCCCCGAACATCCCCTCGCGCCGCTGGCTCGTGGCCAGCTCGTCCACGTCCACCACGTCGGCGATCATGGCCCCCATCAGCGTGAAGAGCCCGCCGAGGCCGAAGGCCATGAGCGGCACGGGCAGCAGCACGAGGAGCGGGTAGCGCGGGTCGTAGCAGAACCACTTGAGCAGGTAGCCCAGCACCGAGAGGCCGGTCGACACGAAGAAGGCGCGGCGCTTCCCGATCCGGGTGCCGAGCCCGGTGACGATGAAGATCACCACGAAGGTGCTCACGGCGCCGAGCGTGCCCGCGTAGCCCGCGTACTTGGCGCCGAGCTCCTGGTCCCCGCCGCAGACGTAGTAGATGATCACGTAGAGCTGGAACGACGAGATCATGATGAAGCCGTTGAACACCAGGAACGTCGCCGCGCACAGGCGCAGGAACGGCCGCATCCGGAGGCAGGTGCCGAAGCCCTTGAGGAAAGTCACGGTGTTCCGCCGCAGCGCGTCGAGCGCGGATCCCTCGGCCCCGCCACCGTCCGGTGCCGCCTCACGGTGCTCGAAGCGCTCCCGCAGCACCAGCGCGGGGATGATGCCGATCACCAGGGCGCCGACCCCGATGGCGATGGCCAGGCCACGAGCGCCCGCCACCGGGTCGGGGAACCACGGCTTGTGGTTCATCACCCAGACGAACCAGGGCGACACCACGTAGGCCAGCTGCCCGATGAAGTTCTGCACCCCCATGAGGCGGGTGCGCTCGTGGTAGTCGGGCGTCAGCTCGTAGCCCAGCGCCACCCAGGGGGCGGCGAAGATGGTATAGGCCACGTAGAACAGGATGGAGAAGCCGAGGAACCACCAGGCGTAGAATGCCTCGCTCCGGCCCGCGGGGAGCTGCCAGAGGATCACGTAGGTGATCCCGGAGAGGATGGCCCCGGCGAAGATGTACGGCCGCCGCCGGCCCCAGCGCGAGCGGGTGTGGTCGGTGATGTAGCCCATCACCGGGTCGATCAGCGCGTCCGAGAGCCGCGGCACCGAGGCCAGCACGCCGACCAGCGCCGGGTTCATGCCGAGCCCCAGGTTCAGGATCACGATCATCCCGCCGATCGCCGCGGCCAGCAGGTTGTTGACGAACGCCCCGAGCCCGTACGCCACCTTGTGCGCAAAGGGAATGCGGTCCTCGGGCGCCGTCGCCCGGTGGGCGGCGGCCTCCGCGCCGGGCGGGATGCGCGAGTGCCACGCCGCCAGCGCGAGCTGCCACCACCCCCGGAGCCGGCTCCCGACGCTCACGGCTTGTACCGGTACACGCGCACGTAGTCCACCGTCATGACCTGCGGGAAGGTGGTGGAGCCGTCGGGCGCGCCGGCGGGGCCGCCGCCCACGGCGAGGTTGAGGATCAGGAAGAAGGGCTTGTCGAACACCCACCGCCCGGGCGGGTAGCTCCGCTTGATGCTCTGGTACAGCGAGTCGTCCACGAACCAGTTGATCCGGTCGGGCGACCACTCGACGGCGAAGACGTGAAAGGCGGAGTCGAACCGCGCCCCGTTCGGCAGGTCGTAGCGGCGGTAGAGGGAGTTGCCCGCGGAGTAGTTGGGCCCGTGCAGCGCGCCCTGGATGGAGCCCGGCTCGCGGCCGAAGTGCTCCATGATGTCGATCTCGCCGCTGGCCGGCCACCCGACCGTGGGGAAGTCGGCGCCGAGCATCCAGAAGGCGGGCCAGATGCCGCGGCTCACCGGCAGCTTGATGCGGGCCTCGAAGCGGCCGTAGCGCTGCTCCCGGAGCGCGCGCGTCGTGAGGCGCGCCGAGGTGTAGGGCTGGCCCTGGTAGTTCTCCTGGCGGGCCGTGATGAGCAGGTTGCCCTGGCCGTCGAGGGCGGCATTCTCCGGGCGGTCGGTGTCGTACTCGAGCTGGGCATTGCCCCAGTCGGTCCCGAGGTCGAAGGCCCAGTTCTGGGCGGAGGGCAGGGTCCCCGCCGCGCCGTCGAACTCGTCGGCCCAGGCGAGCTCGAGGTCCCCGAGCGGCTCGGGACCGGAGAGGCAGCCGGCCAGGCCGGCGAGGAGGATCGTGAGGCCGAGTGCGGCACGGGGCATGGGGCCCTCGCAGGAGGAGTGTTAGCGGCGCCCTCCCGTCGGGAACATGGAGGGGTCCGTGAGCGCGGCGTCGAGTATCAGGGTCGCGGCACCGATGGCGATGCCCTGCGGCCCGAGCTGGCTGGTGACGATCTCCGAGGTGGCGAGCGCCTCGACGAAGGTCCGTTGGCGCACCGTTTCGCGGAGCGGCATCACCAGCCGGTCCCCGAGCCGGGTCAGGCCCCCGCCCAGGATCACGGCGGCGGGGTTGGTCAGGTTGAGCAGGCCGGCGATGGCCACACCGAGATGCTCGGCCGCCGCGGCCACGACCGCGAGCGCCAGCGGATCCCCGGCCAGCGCCGCGTCCTCGATGCGGGCAATGGTGAGCGTCCCCGTGGCCAGCACGCTCGCCGGATACGTGGCCCGGAGCCGGGTGGCGTGGGCCAGGAGCGCCGCGGTGCCCACGAACGTCACCAGGCACCCGCGGTTGCCGCAGCCGCACGGTTCGCCCTGCGGGTCAATCGAGAGGTGGCTGATCTCACCCGCCACCCCGCGCGCGCCACGGTAGATCCGGCCCTCCATCAGGTGCCCGAGGCCGATGCCCGTGGCCACCTTGATGAAGGCGAAGTCCGCCACCCCGCGCCCCGCGCCCCACCAGTGCTCGGCCAGCGCGCCCAGGTTGGCGTCGTTGTCCACCAGCACCGGCACGCCGAACTCCGCCACCAGCTCCGGGAAGCCTCCGCGCCCGCGCCAGGCCGGCATGGCGATGGGCGAGAAGCGATCGGGATGTTCCGGGTCCACGGGGCTCGGCACCGCGATCCCGATGCCGACCAGCCGCTGCCGCGGCCCGCCCCAGCGCCGGAGGCAGCGGCGGCAGAACTCGAGCGCCATCGCCAGCGTCCCGTCAGGGTCGGAGCGCACCGGGTGCTCGCCATGCTCCCACGCCAGGATCTTGCCGCGCAGGTTGGTGAGCACCACGGCCACGTGCGTGGCCCCGATGTCGAGCCCCAGGATCACGCAGGCGTCGTCCTGGAACTCGAGCACGATGGGGCGCCGGCCGCCGCGCGAGTCGCCCACCCCGGCCTCCGCCACCAGCCGCGTGGGCAGCAGCGCGGACGCCACCTCCGAGACGGTGGAGCGCGACAGCCCCGTGCGCCGGGCGATCTCCGCCCGCGAGATGCGCCGCTGCTCCCAGATCAGGTGCAGCACCGCGTCGGCCAGGCTCCGCGGGTGTCCCGCCTCGGGGCGCCAGGCCCCGCCGTTCCGCCCAGCTCCCTGCAGGTTCATGGTGTCTTCCCGGCCCGCGAGGGCCACCTATCGTGGTCAGCGGTGCAACAGCACGTTGTCCACGAACACCGTACCGAGGCTGCCCGAAATGATCAACTGGGCGAGGTGGCCCCGGGTCGTGAGGTTGGTGAAGGAGCTGAGCGGGAGGTCCAGCCGGACCCAGCTGCCGGTCGCCAGCGCGGGGCTGGTGGCGTCCGACAGCGTGAGCTCGTGCTCGACGTCATCGCCCCCGCCGAAGCCGCCGTCGGCGCCGAAGTCCACCAGCTTCACCTTGAAGACGGCCGGTGCCCCGGTGGCATCCGGCGTCCAGATGTCCAGCAGGAAGTGGGTCATCGCGGCGGCGTCGACCGGCGCGCTGGTGAACTCGATGCCCGCGAAGACCAGGTTGCTGTACTTCTTGACGTCGTTGCCGGCCACCTGCTGGTCGGTCACGTCGGCCACGTCCCAGCCCGCGGACCAGGTGTCCACGGTCACGTTGGTGTAGCTGTTGCTGAAGAGCGAGATGACGTCCGCCGGCGCGAAACCCGGGGCGGACGCCGGCGAGGCCGGGGTGGTGGGCGCCGCGACCGCGTAGAAGTAGATGTTGTCCACGAACACGGTCGGCAGCGTGCCGGCGATGATGAACTGGGCCAGGTGCGCGCGGTTGGTGAGGCCCGCGAACGCCGTCATCGGCACGTCGATCCCCACCCAGGTGCCCGTGGCGAGTGCGGGATTGCTGGCGCTGGTGAACGTGAGCTCGTGCTCCGTGTCGTCCCCGCCCCCGAAGCTGCCGTCGGCCCCGAAGTCCACCAGCTTCACCTTGAAGCTCGCGGCCGCCGTCGGGTCGGGGGTCCACAGGTCCATGTGGAAGTGGGTCATCGCGGAGGCATCCACCGGGGTGGAGGTGAACTCCACGCCCGCGAAGACCAGGTTGCTGTACTGCTTGACGTCGTCGCCAGCCACCTGCAGGTCGGTGACGTCCGCCTGGTCCCACCCCGCGGACCAGGTGTCCACCGCCGCGTTGGTGTAGGCATTGCTGAAGAGCGACACCACGCTCCCGGGGGCGGCCGACGGCGTCGGGGCCGCCACCACCGGCGTCGAGGGCGCCGCGGTCCCGTACAGGTAGACGTTGTCCACGAAGACGGTGCCGAGCGTCCCGGAGATGACGAGCTGGGCCAGGTGGCCCCGCGTCGTCAGGCCGGTGAAGTCCGTGAGCGGCACGTCGAGCCCCACCCAGCTCCCCGTGGCGAGCGCGGGACTGGTCGCCGAGGTGAAGGTGAGCTCGTGCTCCACGTCATCCCCGCCCCCGAAGCCGCCGTCGGCGCCGAAGTCCACCAGCTTCACCTTGAAGCTCCCCGCGGCCGTCGGGTCCGGCGTCCAGATGTCCATGTGGAAGTGGTCCATCGCCGCGGCGTTGACCGGCGCGCTGGTGAACTCAATGCCGGCAAAGACGAGGTTGGTGTAGCGCTTGGTGTCGTTGCCGGCCACCTGCAGGTCGGTGAGGTCGGCCTGGTCCCAGACCGCCGACCAGGTGTCCACCGTGGTGTTGGTGTAGGCGTTGCTGAAGAGCGAGATCACGTTGCCGCTGGCCACCACCGGGGTGGGGGCGGCCACCGAGGGGGCGGCCGGCGGCGGCGGGGCCTGGCCCGCGTAGAAGTACACGTTGTCCAGGTAGACGGTCCGGCTCGAGCCCGACAGGATGAGCTGGGCCAGGTGGCCGGTGCCCGCCAGCCCGGTGAAGGAGGCGAGCGGCAGGTCGAGGCTGTTCCACGCACCGAGCTGCAGGCCCGGCACGCTCCCGGGCGTCAGCGACAGCTCGTGCTCCGAGTCGTCCCCGCCGCCGAAGACGCCGTTGGCGCCGAAGTCCACCAGCTTGACCCGGAGCAGCGACGCGTCGAGCAGCCAGGCGTCGAGGTGCAGGTGGGTCATCGCCGAGGCGTTGACCGGGGCGCTGGTGAACTCGATCCCCGCGAAGGTCAGGTTGGTGTACTTCTTCACGGCGTCGCCGCCGACGGTCACGTCGGCCAGGTCCGCCTGGTCCCAGACCGCCGACCAGGTGTCCACCGCCACGTTGGTGTACGCCCCGCTGAACAGGGAGATGACGTCGGCCGGCGCCTCGTCCGGAGCCGGAGCCGCCCCGCTCGGCGGCGCGCCGACGGTGAGCGTCACGCTGCCCGTGGCCGGCGTGGTCCCGAGGAGCGCCGTGATCTCGGCGACGCCGGCGCCCACGATGCTCACGACCGCGTCGCCATCCACGGTGGCCACCGCCGCGTCCGACGACTGGAAGGTGAAGTACTGCGGCGCCGCGCTCACCACCTGGTCCACGCCGCCCACCGCGAAGGTCACGCTGGTGCCCCCCAGCCGCAGCTCGGAGCCGACCTCGTCCACGATCGTATCCGGGACCAGCGCCGGGCGCGGGTTGCTGATGGTGCCCACCGTCTCGAACTGGATGTCGTCGAGCCAGATCTCCGCACCCACGCCCCCCTCCGGCCCCTCGGCCAGGAAGAGCAGGCCGGCCTCCTGGGTCAGCCGGGCCGCCAGCGGGATCGGGATGACGTAACGCTGCCAGGTGGTCGACAGGGCCAGCCCCGCCACCTGGGCCGTGAAGCGCGAGGTGCCGGTGTTGTCGTTGCCCAGGCCGGCCACGTCGAGCGTCAGGGCGCGGCTCGCCTTGGCCCAGAAGGTCAGGGCGTTGTAGCTCGTGAGGTCCCGCGGCACGCTGGCCACGAAGGCGCCGCCGGCGTAGCCACCGCTCGGGTCGCCGGCGTCGGGGACGGTGATCCGGAGGCTCACCGTGCCGGTGTGGGCCGTGCTGCCGTCCTCGGAGAGCGCATCGAGCTTCGACCCCCCGAAGGCCTGGAAGCCGACCCCCGACGTGAAGCCCTCCGCGAACACGCCCGCCTCGGACGGGAACTCCGCCGGGCCCAGGGCATCGGTGTCGCGGGCGCAGGCGAGGCCGGCGCACAGCAGGCTGGCCAGCGCGGCCCCCCGGGCGATGGAGACGGTACGAGACATGGGCTCGCTCCGAAGTGACGATTGGGAAGCGCCGGGGAAGGCAGGCCCCGCCGTGGGGTCCCGGCTTTGTTCGTTGACCGAACAAAGTATGGGGCTGGCGCACAAAACTGTCAAGCGGCCCCCGCTCCGGTCGGGGCCGCATGCTTCCCCGCCACCCTATCTTCTTTGCCCCATGTCCCTCTCCCCCGTCGTCCTCCAGGCCCTGCTGCTCGCGGCCACCCTGGCCGCGCTCCTCTCCCCCTCGCGCCGGGGACTCGCGGGTGTGCTGGTCCTGGCGCTGGCCTTTGCCGGCCTGCTGGTGGCGGGGGGCCCGGACTGGGCGCTGGGGCAGCTCGCGCCCCGGAACGCCGGGATCAGCGCCGGGCTCGTGCTCTATGGTGTCGCGCTCCTCGTGGCGGGGGCGCTCCTCGGCAGCAGCCGGGCCACGCGGCGCGGTCCCGGGCTGGCGCTGCTCGCTCTCGGCGCGGCGGCCGCGCTGGTGCCCGTGGTGCCGCTGGTCCAGCAGGGCGGGGCGGGGGTGACCGTGGCCGCCCTGGCCGGCTTCACGGTGGCCACCTTCGTCCTCGGCGTCTTCGGACCCTTCCTTCGGATCGGGGCGGCCGTGCGGTGGCTGGAAACGCAGGCAGGGACGGCCCCGGCAGTGCCGGAGTCTCCGGGGGTGCTCTCGGCCGGCGCACTCCTGGCGGTCGGCGCCGTGCTGGTCCCGGGGGCGCACGGGCTCCTCGCGTGCGCGGTGGCCACCGTGCTGCTCGGGCTGTACGGGTGGTTGAACGCCGGTTCGACGCGCGGGGCGGGGCCGCTGGTCTCGGGGGGGCTGGCGCTCGGGCTGCTGCTCTTCGCCTGGTGGTACCTCGCCCGGGTGGCGGGGGACACCTCGCTCCGGCTGGCCGATCTCGCGGAGGGGCCGTTCAGTCCGGCATTCGAGCTGTCGGCGTCGGTGCCGCTCGCGCTCGCGGCGTGGGTGCTGCTCGGGCTCGCGCCATTTCACCGCGGGCGACTGGGGAGCTGGGCGCCGGTGGTGGGAGGCGCGCTGCTGGTGCGCCTGACGGCGGTGGCGCTCCCGAGCGGACTGGTGCACTGGCAGCCGCTGCTGTACCTGCCGGGCACGCTGGCCGCGTGGCATGCGGTGGCCACCCGGCGTGTGGACGAGGGTGTCGTCGCCCTGGCCGCGCTGGGCCTGGCGAGCGCGGCGCCGCAGCCCGGATGGGCCGGTCTCGGCCTGGCCGCCCTGCCGGGACTGGTGGCGCTCGCCGGCCTGACGCGAGCGCGACAGCCCGCGCTGGCGGAAGTGGTGACCGGCGTGGCGTGCGCGGCTGGCGCGGCGCTCCTCGTGCCCGCGGTGAGCGGCGGCCTGGCCACCGAGGCGTTCTACACGGTGCTCACCGTGCTTGGCGCCGCGGCGCTGGCCTGGCTGGCCGGGGGCGACGCGCCTACGGGGGTGTCGGCCCGGGCCGAGTGAGGTGTGTGGACCTCCGGCGCCACCGAGTCCCCCGGGCACCGGTTGTTCATGCTCGCATGACGGCCGCCCGCGCCCGTGGCCGCCGATCCGGTCCGTGGCTATGTTCCGAGCCCGCTGTTCGGGTATGAATCATCTCTCGACGCTTTGAGGAGTCCCCATGGCGCACGCGCTTCCCCCGCTGCCCTACGACTACACCGCGCTGGAGCCGCACATCGACGAGCAGACGATGCGGATCCACCACGACAAGCATCACGCCGCCTACGTCAACAACCTGAACGCCGCGCTCGAGGGCCACGCCGACCTCCAGGGCAAGTCGCTCGACGCGCTGATCAGCAACCTGGACGCGGTGCCCGAGGCCATCCGCACCGCCGTGCGGAACAACGGCGGCGGCCACCACAACCACACGCTGTTCTGGGAGATCATGGCGCCCGGTGGCGCCAAGGCGCCCACCGGCGCGCTTGCCGCGGCCATCGACAAGGAGCTGGGCGGCCTCGACAAGTTCAAGGAGGCCTTCGCCAAGGCCTGCGCCACCCGCTTCGGCAGCGGCTGGGGCTGGCTGGCCCGGAAGAAGGACGGGAGCCTCGAGGTGTACAGCACCGCCAACCAGGACAGCCCCGTGATGGAGGGCAAGGTGCCGCTCCTCGGCTGCGATGTCTGGGAGCACGCCTACTACCTCAAGTACCAGAATCGCCGGCCCGACTACGTCTCCGCCTGGTGGAACGTGGTGAACTGGACCGACGTGGCCCGGCGCTACGACGCCCGCTGACCCCGACCCGAGCTCACCGCCCCGCCATGGCCCTTCCCGCCCTCGGCGCTCCCGCTCCCGACTTCACGCTCGACGCCACGTCGGGCCAGGCCGTGACGCTCTCGGCGCTCCGCGGCCGGAAGGTGCTGCTGGCCTTCTTCCCGCTGGCGTTCACCCGCGTCTGCACCACCGAGCTCTGCGCGTTCTCCGACGACTACGCGCGGTTCGAGGCCGCGGGCGCGGTGGTCCTGCCGGTCAGCATCGACGCGGTGCCGTCGCTCAAGGCGTTCAAGGCGCAGGAGAAGATGACCGTCGAGCTCCTGAGCGACATCAAGCGGGACGCGAGCCGGAAGTACGGCGTGCTGGACGAGGACCGCTTCTTTGCCCGGCGCTCCTACTTCGTGATCGACCGCGCGGGCCTGCTCCGCTGGGCCCACGTGGAGGAGCACAACGGCCTGCGCCGGGACGACGCCGAGCTGCAGGCGCAGCTCGAGGCCATCGCCTAGCACCGTGGCCTGGACGCAGTTCCGCTCGCCCGCCCTGCCGATGATGCACCGGTGGGAGCGGGCGAGCGCCGTTCTCGAGGCGGCCGTGCGCGCCGCCGTGCCCGGCTGGAAGGGGGGCGAGGGGATTCCCGACGAGCCGGCCAGCTTCGAGGCGGTGCTCTCGGGCCGCGCGCTGCTCGCCATGGGCGAGCGCGACGCCACCAAGGACCTGGTGCGCGCCATGGCGGTGGCGCTCGCAGCCGGGCGGGTGGCGCGCCCGGTGGTGCCGGCGCTCCAGCACCTCTACTCCGACTTCCTGGCGTGGACGGGCGACGTGGACTTCACCTCGCGCTACCCCGCGGGCCTCGACCGCCTGGCGCAGCTGCCGGACCCGGAGCGGCAGACGCTGCTCATGGCGGCACCGGACCTCGCGGTGGGGTGGGGGGTGGTGGGGGACGTCGTCGAGCGGCTCTTTGCGCTGGGTCCCGACGCGCTCGCGGGGCGGCTCGCGTGCCGCCCCGCATTGCCGGGGGAGTGGCGGGAGATGGCGCTGGAGAAGCTCCGCGTGGGCGCCACCACGCTGGACCTGCTGGTGCGCCGCACCCCGTCGGCGCTGGTGCTGCGCGCCAGCCGGCTCCACGGGCCGCGCCTGCGCCTCGAGGTGGCGCCGCCGGCCGGGGCGTCCGTGACCGGCGTGATGGTGGACGAGGTGTCCCTCGGCGCTCCCCGGGCCGCCTTCGAGCTGGCGGGGGAGCACGAGGTGCAGTTCCTGCTGGCCTAGCTAGCCGAGGTTGATGACGAGCATCCGCGGCTCGCTCATCTCCTCCATGGCGTAGCGCACGCCTTCCCGCCCGAAGCCCGAGTCCTTCACGCCGCCGTAGGGGTAGTTGTCCACCCGGAGGGTCGGGAAGTCGTTGGCGATGACGCCGCCCACCTCGAGGGTGCGGAACGCCTGGAAGATCCGCGTCACGTCCTGCGTGAAGACGCCGGCCTGCAGGCCGAAGTCGCTGTCGTTGACCTGTGCCAGCGCCTCGTCGAAGCCGGCGTACGGCGCCACGATGGTGACGGGCCCGAAGACCTCCTTGCACGACACCTTCGCCTCACGCGGCACCCGGGCCAGGATGCCGGGGGTGAGCACGTTGCCGCTCCGCCGCGCGGCCAGCAGAGCGCCGCCGAGGCGGCCACGAACTCGTCGCAGAAGCGCTGGTACACCGGCTGGTGCACCAGGATGCGCTGCACCTTGATGCACACCTGGCCCGCGTAGCTGTACGCGCCCACCGCCAGGCGCCGCGCCACGGCGCCGAGGTCCGGGACGTCCTCGTGCACCACGGCGGCGGCGTTGCCGCCGAGTTCGAGCGCCACCTTCTTCTTGCCCGCCACGTGCTTCAGGTGCCAGCCCACCACCGGACTCCCGGTGAAGGTGAGCATCGCGAAGCGCGGGTCGGTGGCCAGGCGCTCGGCCAGCGGGAGCGGCAGGTGGAGCACGTTGTACGCGCCGGCCGGCGCGCCGCACTCGGCCAGGATGGCGCCGAGGCGGAAGGCCAGCTGCGGGCACTGCGGCGGCGGCTTCACCACCAGGCTGGTGCCGACGGCGAGCGCCGGCGCCACCTTATGGGCCAGCAGGTTGAGCGGGAAGTTGAACGGCGTGATGGCGCTGATGGGGCCCACCGGGAAGCGGTGCACCATGCCGGTCATCTTCACCGTGCGCGGGTCCACGTCGAGCGGGACCACCTCGCCGCCGAAGCGGCGCGCCTCGTCCGCGGCCAGGGAGAAGGTGAGGATGGCGCGGTCGAGCTCGCCCAGGGCCTGGGTGATCGGCTTGCCGCAGCTCACCGCCAGCTCGGTGGCGAGCGCCTGGCGGTCGCGTGTCAGGCAGTCGGCGATGCGCACCAGCAGGTCGCGCCGCGCGTGGCGGGGCAGCGCCCGCATGGCGCGGAAGCCGGCCCCGGCCGCGGCGACGGCGGCCTCGAAGTCGGCCGCCGTGGCCTGGGCCACCTCCGCCACCGGCTGGCCGGTGAAGGGGGCGAGGATGGGATCGGTGGGGCGCCCGTCGAGCGGGAGATGGGCGCCATTGATGAACGGAGTCAGGACCATGGGGCGGGGGCTCGGGGTTCCGGGTAGGGTAGCGCGGCCGGGGGGCTCGCGCCATGCCGCGCGTGGCCTTGCCCTTTGCCGAGGCCGCGCCAGTTTACTCCGCGCATGCCGCCCTCCCGTCCGGCCTCCCTCGTCTGGGGGCTGATTTCCTTCACCTGTTGCCTCGCCGGGATTGCGGGGCTGTGGCGCCCGCCGCTCGCCGAGGAGCGGCGGGTGGTGGACGCCTTGCACGTGGCGCTGGCGCAGCACGCGGGCGCCTTCCTCCGGGTGGCGACACCAGGGGGCGTGGCCGGCGGCTACGACCCGGCCCACCTGCTCTCCGGTGCCAACGCCCTCGCCGGCGCCACCTTCTGGCCGGGCCAGCTCCAGCTGGTGCTTGGCGGCACGCCGCTCGTGCCGGACGACGTCGGCCTGCTGCCGCTGCCGGACTCGGTGCGGGTGCAGGTGGAAACGGGCCTCGCGCCGGCCTTCGTGGACCTCGACACGGTGAGCGTGGCCATCGCCGCCTTCCGCGCCGCCGATGGCGCGCCGCTCGGCTGGGTGGCGAGCTGGGGCGCCCTCGAGCCCATGCTTCCCACCCGGGAGGCCATCGTGCTGTCGCTGCTCGCGCTCGGGCTGGCGGCCGCGGCGCTCGGCGTGGTGGTGATCGGGGCGGTCGGCGACGGCTCGGCGTGCTGCTCGCCCTCTCGGCGGCGGCCGGGCTGGTGCTGGCGCTCGACCTGGGGCGAATCGTGGACTCCACCAGCCACGCCGCCGTGCAGGCCCGCCTCATCACGGTGCGCCAGCTGATGGAGGTGGCCGCCACCGCCCCGCAGGTGCGGCAGGCCGAGCTCCCCACGCTCGCGCTCGACCTCGAGGTGGAACCCCGGCGGGGCGCCGACGGCGCCGACCAGCCCGTCACCTGGGACGCCGAGGGGGCCTCGGTGGTGGCGGCCACGCCCCGCACCCAGGGCAGCCTGCTGCTCCGGCTGCCCCGGGGCGCCGGCACCACCGCCGGCCTGCTCCGGCCGATGGCGCTCGGGTCGCTCCCCTTTGGGCTCGGCCTGCTCGGCCTCGGGCTCCTCGGGGCCTGGTCCCGACGGTGAGGGCCGCCCCCCGCTGGCCTTTCGGGCCGGGGGGCGCTATCTCACAGCCGGGGCGCGGGATCGGCCCGGCCCCAGACGAAAGGTCTGTCCTCCCCGCATGACCGCAGACAGCGACCGGACCGGTCCGGGACTCGCGCTGGTCGGGCAGGTGGCCCGGCTGCTCAACACCGGCCTCACCCCCGAGGAAACGCTGGCCACCGTGGCCGGGGTGCTCCGGGAGCGCCTCGGGTCCTCGCTGGTGCAGCTGTGGCTGCGCGAGCCCGACGCCACCACCCTCCGCGCCATCACCGTCCCGCCGCCGCAGGGCAAGCACCGCACCAGCCGTTCCTTTGCCGTGATCCCCGATGCGGGCCCCGAGACGCTCCGCATCCCCCTGCTGCACGAGGGCGAGCGCCTGGGCGTCCTGGAGCTCACGCCCGTGCCCGCCTCGGACACCGAGCGGGTGCTGCCCATCATCGCCGACCTGCTGGCGCCCTACCTGGCGAGCATCGAGCTGTCGGAGGACCTGGCCTACGAGGTGGCGCTCCGCTCGCGCGAGATCGAGGAGCAGCGGCGGTTCATCACGCTGGTCATCGACTGCCTCCCGGTGGGCCTCTACGTGGTGGACCGGGAGTACCGCATCCAGATCTGGAACCGCAAGCGCGAGATGGGCACCCAGGGCCTCCGCCGGGACGAGGTGGTCGGCCGCCCGGTCTTCGAGGTGCTGACCCGCCAGCCCGCCGGCCAGCTGCGGGAGGAGTTCGACCAGGTCTTCGCCACCGGCGAGGCCACGCAGATGGAACTCGAGGTGCAGGGGAGCACCGAGACCAAGTACTATCGCATCAGCAAGATCCCCATGCGGCAGGACGGCGAGACGATCACCCACGTCATCACCATCGGCGAGGACGTCACCGACACCCACGTGGCGCAGCAGCGGATCCTGCAGTCCGAGAAGCTCGCCGCCATCGGGCAGCTGGCCGCGGGGATCATGCACGAGATCAACAACCCGCTGGCCACCATCGGCGCCTGCGTGGCCGCGCTCGAGGGGCGGGTGAGCGACGACGTGCCCGCCGCCGCCCAGCCGGGCATGCTCGAGTACCTGCAGATCATCGACAAGGAAGTGCAGCGCTGCGAGGGGATCGTGGACGGCCTGCTCGACTTCAGCCGCCCCAAGGGCAAGGCCAAGGGGCCGGTGAACGTGGCCACCATCCTCGAGGACACGCTGTTCCTCCTCAAGCACCACGAGCGCTTCAAGAAGATCGAGGTGCGCAAGGCGCTGGCCGAGGACCTCCCGATGGTCCGCGCCAACGCGGAGCAGCTGATCCAGGTGTTCATGGCCATCATGCTGAACGCGCTCGATGCCATGGAGCAGGGCGGGGCGCTCACGGTGCAGTGCCACGCCGGCACGGTGCACGCCGACGAGATCGAGGTGGAGATCGAGGACACCGGCGCCGGCATCCCGCGCAACGAGCTGCCCAAGATCTTCGAGCCGTTCTACACCACCAAGCCGCCGGGCCGCGGCACCGGCCTCGGCCTCTCCATCTGCTACGGCATCGTGGCCGAGCACGGCGGGCGGATCGAGGCGGAGAGCACGACGGGGCGGGGGGCGCTCTTCCGGGTGTTCCTCCCCGTGACGGAACGGGCCGCGGGGACGCAGGGATGAAGATCCTCGTCGTGGAGGACGACCGCACCGTGGGCCAGTACGTCCTGCGTGGCCTGCAGGAACAGGGCTTCCAGGCCGACCTCGTGGCCGACGGCACCGAGGCGCTGCAGGCCGCCTCCCAGGGCAACTACGACCTCATGGTGCTCGACCTCCGGCTCCCCGGCATGACCGGCTTCGAGGTCCTGCGCACCCTGCGCGACCGCGGCAACACCACCCCCATCCTGGTGCTCACGGCGCAGGACGCGGTGGACTTCAAGGTGCAGGCCCTCCGCGCCGGCGCGGACGACTACGTCACCAAGCCCTTCTCCTTCGAGGAGCTGCTGGCGCGGGTCGAGGCGCTGGGCCGCCGTCCCAAGCAGATCGCGCCGCGCGCCCTCCGGGTGGCCGACCTCGAGCTGGACCACGGCACCCGCGAGGTGACCCGGGCCGGCAAGCGGCTGGACCTGACGCCCAAGGAGTACGCCGTCCTCGAGTACCTGATGCGCCACGAGGGGCGGGTGATGAGCCGGACGCTCATCACCGAGTACGCCTGGGATTACCACTTCGACCCCGGCACCAACATCGTGGACGTGGTGATCAACCGCCTCCGCAAGAAGGTGGACCACGGCGACCTGCCCAAGCTGATCCACACGGTGCGCGGGGTCGGCTACGTGATCCGGGCCTAGGCGGCGGCCGTGGCCTCCATCCGCCGGCGGCTCACGGTCTGGTACGCCGTCGCGCTCCTCATCGCGGTGGCGGCCTTCGGGGCCGCGCTCTACTTCGAGCGCCAGCGCTCGGCGCGCACCGAGATCGACCAGCGCCTGGTCCTCGAGGGCAACCTCGCGGCGCAGTACTTCGTGGTGTTCCGCCGCCAGCTGGGCCGCACCCTCGCCCCCGGCGAGGCGCCGACGCTCGCCATCAACGCGGTGGGCGGCTACCTGGACGGCATCCGCGACTACGTCATCGTCTTCGACCCCGACAGCCAGCCGTTCTACCGGAACGCCGCGGCCAAGGTCTTCAGCGTCCCCGCGCTCTCGAGTGCCTACCGCGGCATCATCCACGATGCCCCGAACGGCGGCGACGCCACGATTGCCGGCACGGGCGCCCGCTTGCGGTACGCGCGCGTGCCGCTCCCCGGCATCTGGGACCGCCCCGGCAGCATCCTCGTGGCCAGCCCGAGTGACGCCGTCCCCTTCGGCCCGGGCGAGCTGCTGCAGGCGATGCTCGTCATCGCCCCGCTGATCCTCTTCGGCGGCGTGGGGCTCGGCTACGTGCTGTCGGACCGGAGCCTGCGGCCCCTCGAGGGGATGGTGGACGAGCTCGAGGCCATCACCGACGGCAAGAGCCTGCACCGCCGCCTCGCCATCCCCGGCCAGGCCGACGAGCTGGCCCGCCTGGCCGGCACCATGAACCGGATGCTGGCGCGGCTCGAGGAGAGCTTCGCCAGCCTGCGCCGCTTCACCGCCGACGCGAGCCACGAGCTCAAGACGCCGCTCATGGTGCTGCGCGCGGGGGTGGAGCGCGCCATGCGGAACCCGCGCACGCCCACGGCGGCGCTCCGCTCGCTCGAGGAGGTGCTCGAGGAGATCCACCGCATGACCGAGATGGTGGAGAACCTCCTCACCCTGGCCCGCGCCGACGAGGGCCAGGTGGTGCTCTCGGTGCAGCCGCTCGACCTCCGGGACCTCGTCAGTGAAGCCGGCGAGACCGCCGGCATCCTCGGCGAGGAGGGCGAGATCGCCGTGCGGCTCGAGTTGCCGCACTACCCGGTGATGGTGCCGGTGGACCGGAGCCGCATCCGCCAGCTGCTGCTCAACCTGGTCACCAACGCCATCAAGTTCACGCCGCCCAAGGGGAAGGTGAGCCTGGGCCTGGTGGACCGCGGCGAGACCGCCGCCATCGTGGTGGGCGACAACGGCATCGGCATGCCCGCCGCCGACCTGCCGCACATCTTCGACCGCTTCTATCGGGTGGACCACGTGCGTTCCCGCACCGGCGCGCGGCCCGGCACGGGGCTCGGCCTCGCCATCACCCGCTGGGTGGCGGAGGCGCACGGCGGCACCATCACGGTGCAGAGCCGGCTCGGGCGGGGCACCGTCTTCACGGTGACGCTCCCCAAGGAAGGGAGCGGCGAGCTGCGCGGCACGCCGGTCCCGCCGCCCGAGGAGCCGGCCCCGTCCACCCCGGGGTTGAGCGCCCCCTCGCCCGAAGGGGAGGGCCCGCCCCCGGCCTGAGGAGTGCCAGCCACACCTAATCCCGCTGTTAACGATTTGTCATCTAGGGCTGGTTGCGGTGCAATGCGCCACCGGTAGCTTCTCCCTCCGTACTCACCCCCTGGAGGGCACCCCCCGTGTTCGAGAACCTGATTGAATCCAACCGCAAGGCGAAGCCGCCGCTCAGCCAGACCATCGTGTCCATGGCTGTGCACGTCGGCCTCATCCTTGGGGCCATTCAGGCGACGAGGAGTGCGGCGCAGGTGGTCAAGGAGATCGTCCAGGACACGACGATGGTCTTCCTGAAGCCGCCCGAGGCCCCGCCCCCGCCGCCCGAGCCGCCGCCCGAGAACGTGGTGGTGAGCGCCAACCCGCCGCCGCAGGGCTTCCAGGTGATCACGCCGCCGGACAACATCCCGACGGAGATCCCCCCGGTGAACCTGAACGAGCGCTTCGACCCGCGTGACTTCACGGGCAAGGGCGTCGAGGGCGGCATCGCCACCGGCATCGTCGGGGGCACGGGCCCGGTGCCCACCATCGAGGGCGAGGTCTTCCTGCAGGCCGAGGTGGAGGAGCCGCCCACGGTGGCCACGGGCGCGGCCTGCATCGAGGAGCTCAACAAGAACTACCCCGCGGTGATGAAGTCGGCGGGCATCGCCGGCCGCGTGGTGCTGCAGTTCATCGTCAACACCGACGGCCGGGTGGATGCCTCGTCCATCAAGGTGTCGTCGTCGAGCCACAAGGCCTTCGAGGAGCCGGCCAAGCGCGTCATGACGAGCGCCGCCTGCACCTTCAAGCCGGGCAGTTCCCGCGGCAACCCGGTCCGCGTGCTGGTCCAGCAGGCGGTCGCATTCAAGCTCGCTTCCTGAGCGTCATCCCCATCCTCCTGAGGACGGTTCAGTCATGCAACACGGTATTGATATCATGAAGCTGTGGGACGCGGCCGGCATGTTCGCCCGCGGCGTCATCGTGGTCATGGCGGTCATGTCGCTGTGGTCGCTGTCGGTGGCCATCGCCAAGGCGATCTACATCGCCAAGAGCCAGAAGGCCACGCGGAAGTTCGCGCCGGAGTTCAGCCGCGCCATCCAGGAAGAGAACCTCGAGAAGGCCATCGCCCTGGCCGAGAAGAACCAGGCCAGCCACATCGCCCGCGTGCTCGGCGGCGCGCTCGGCGAGGTCAAGACCCTGATCCAGGACCGCGCCACCATCACCTCGGCCGACATCAACTCGGCGGAGCGCGCGGTGGAGCGCCAGATGCTGATCACGCTGGCCGAGTTCCGCCGCGGCATGTCGGTCATGGCGACGGTGGGCGCCACGGCGCCGTTCGTCGGCCTCCTCGGCACCACGATGGGTATCGTGACGGCCTTCACGGGCATGGCGGCGGCGGGTGCCTCCGGCGGCCTGGCGGGCATCTCGGCCGGTATCGCCGAGGCGCTCATCACGACGGCCTTCGGCCTCATGGTCGCGATCCCGGCGGTGTGGTTCTACAACTACTTCACCACCAAGATCGAGAACCTGACGGTGGAGATGACCTACTCCTCCAAGGAGCTCATCGACTACCTCATCAAGAGCGTGGGGAGCGAGTTCGGGCGCTCGATCTTCACCAAGGAATTCCAGGCCCAGAAGGCGGTGACCGGCCATGGGCATGTCAGCGGGTAATGCCGGACGGAGCAGCGTCAAGGCTGAGCCGAACGTCATCCCGATGATCGACATCATGCTCGTGCTGCTCATCATTTTCATGATCGTGACCCCGCTCATCGCCGCCGGCTTCAAGGCGACGATGCCCAAGGGCAAGAACCTCGACAGCCGGCCCGAGGGGGAGAACGAGATCATCCTCGGCATCGACGCCAACGGCCAGTACTTCCTGGACGGCAAGGGGCCGGTGGACCCGGTGGTGCTCGAGGAGCAGCTCAAGGCGATGTACGCCGCGCGCAGCGAGGACAAGATCATCTACTTCAAGGCCGACAACGACCTGGAGTTCGGCCGGATCCAGGCGGCCGTGGAGATGGCGCGTCGCTCCGGCGTCCGCGTGATGGCGGCCATCACCGAGCCCAAGGTCAGCGGCGGGCTGTTCGACGCCGCTGGCGAGGAGAACTGACATGGCCGGCGGAGGAAGCGCGGGTCCGGGCGAAGTCAACTCGGAACCCAACGTCATCCCGATGATCGACATCATGCTGGTGATGCTCATCATCTTCATGGTGTCCCAGCCGCTCGCCCGCATGGCGCTCGACATCCAGGTGCCGCCGCAGGAGACCGCGGCGGCCAAGCCGGCGGCAGCCAGCAACCAGATCGTGCTCGAGCTCACGGCCGACGGGGGCTACGCCATCAACACCCAGCCGGTGCCCTTCGACCAGCTGGACACGCAGGTGCACGCCATCTTCGACACCCGGCCGGCCAAGCTCCTGTTCATCAAGAGCGCGCCGATGCGGAAGTACCAGGAAGTGATCGACGCGATGGACGTGGCGCGCGGGGCCGGGGTGCAGGTCATCGGCTTCACGCCCGCGGAGAAGGGGTCGCCGGCGAACCCCTAGCATCATCGCTCCGCATCGACGCGCGTAGGCGCGGCCGCGAGGCCGCGCCCAGCGCCGCAACGACGGAAGGTCATGAGATGGAGGCCGGGGGACGCGGGGAAACCCACGTCCCCCGCGTCGCGTCCGGGGGTGCGGTTTCCGGGCCCCGGGGGCGTCTCCCGTCGGGCACCCTGATGGTGTCACCTTTCTCCCGAGCCATGCGCCGCCCCGATCCCACCCGCTACGCCTTCGGCGTCCAGGCCCCCGTGCGCCGGGGGCGGCTGGGGCTCGTGCTCTCGGCGCTGGCGCACCTGCTGCTCGTGGCGCTGCTGCTGGTGCAGTTGCGGCACGACTTTGCGCGGGTCCTCGACCCGGGCCGGCCCGACGGGCGGCGGGCAGGCGGTGGCGGCGGTGGTGGTGGCGGTGCCTCGCGCGAGGCGTATATTTCGCTCCCCGCGCCGGCGGCTACGCCTCGCGCCGGGGTGGCAGTGACACCGCCGCCCGAGCGGACGCCGCCACCAGTGCCGGTGGCGTCCATCCCGGTTCCCGAACCCGCTGCCGTCGTCCCGCCGCCCCCGGCGGAGCCCGTGGCGCCGGCGCCGTCGAGTGCCCAGCCCGCCCCCGCCGCCGCCCAGAGCGGCAGCGCCGGGCCCGGGAGTGGTCCCGGGCAGGGAGGCGGTGCGGGCGGCGGGGTGGGTGGCGGGATTGGCCCGGGGATTGGCACGGGCAGCGGGCCAGGCACCGGGGACAGCGGCAGCGCCGGACGCGGCCGGCCCGCACGCCCGCGGCGGCAGGCCATCCCCACGGTGGACGACGTGCCCAAGAACTACCGGGGCGTCGAGATCCGCGTGACCTTTGCGGTGAACGCCACCGGCACGGTGGAACGGGTGAGCTTCGATCCCGAGATCAGTGACGGCAAGTTCCGCCGCCAGCTTCGCGAGACCATGCTCGACTATCGCTTCTACCCCGCGCTCGGCCCCGACGGCACGCCGATCGCCACGACGTACGTCCAGACCATCACGTACTGACCGGTTCCGGTCCCTCCTCCCCGACCACCCCCGGACTCAATGCACGGCCTCTTCACCCGCAAGTCGGTCGCCGACTGCGAGCAGGACATCGCCGAGCGCGGCGGCCTCAAGCGCTCCCTGACCAAGTGGCACCTCACCGCGCTGGGCGTCGGCGCCACCATCGGCGCCGGCATCTTCGCCACCACCGGCACCGCCATCGTGGGCGACGCGTACCGGCCCGGCGCGGGGCCCGCCATCATCCTCTCCTTCGTGCTCACGGCGGTGGCCTGCGGCTTCGCGGCGCTGTGCTATGCCGAGTTCGCGGCCATGGTGCCGATCGCGGGCTCCGCCTACACCTACGCCTATGCCTCCCTCGGCGAGTTCGTGGCGTGGATCATCGGCTGGGACCTGATCATCGAGTACGCCGTGGGCAACATCGGCGTGGCCATCGGCTGGTCGGGGCACTTCCGCGAGCTCATCGAGTACTTCGGGATCCACCTCCCCGCCTGGCTCGCCACCGACTACCGCTCGGCCAGCGATGCCGCGGCGGCGGTGGCGGGCGGCGCGACGGAGGCCGGTGTGCTGTACCTGGCGTCCGCCATCACCAACGCCCCGCATCTCGGCAGCGTCCCGATCATCTTCAACCTCCCCGCCTTCCTCGCCGTCATGGCGATCACGGCGGTGCTCGTGAAGGGCGTCAAGGAGTCGGCCGACTCCAACAACGTGATGGTGCTGCTCAAGGTGGGCCTGATCCTGTTCTTCATCGCGGTGGGCGCGTTCCTCATCAAGCCGTCCAACTGGACCGACCCGGTGCAGGGCGGCTTCATGCCCAACGGCTTCGCGGGCGTCGGCGCCGGCGCCGCGATCATCTTCTTCAGCTATATCGGGTTCGACGCGGTGAGCACCGCGGCGGAGGAGGCCAAGGACCCGGCGCGGGACATGCCGTTCGGCATCATCATGAGCCTGGTCATCTGCACGGTGCTCTACATCGCGCTGTCGGCGGTGATGACCGGCATCGCACCCTGGAAGATGCTCGGCACGGCCGAGCCGATGCTCACGGCGCTGGAGCACTCGGGCGGGAGCCCGGTGCTGCTCAACGTGTCGCGGTTCATCATCGCGCTCGGCGCGGTGATCGCCATGTTCAGCGTGCTGCTGGTGTTCCAGCTGGGGCAGCCGCGCATCTTCATGTCCATGTCGCGGGACGGGCTGCTGCCGCCCTTCCTGGCCAAGCTGCACCCCAGGTTCAAGACGCCGTACGTCGGCACCATCCTCACCGGGCTGTTCGTGGCCACCTTCGCGGCCACGGCCAACATCGCGGAGGTGGTGGACCTGACCAACATCGGCACGCTGTTCGCGTTCGTGCTGGTGTCGCTCGGCGTCATCGTGCTCCGCTACAAGGAGCCCGAGCGGCCGCGGCCCTTCCGGGTGCCGTGGGTGCCGTTCACGCCGCTGGTGTCGGTGGTGGCCTGTTTCTACCTGATGTACCAGCTGCCCTGCATCACCTGGCGGCGGTTCAGCTGGTGGCTGCTGGCGGGGCTCGTGATCTACTTCCTCTACGGGGCCTTCCACAGCCGGCTCCGCAACCCCAACGGGCCGGCGCCCTTCAAGCTGCTCTGGATCCCGCTCGTTGGCGTGGCGGCGGCGGCGGCGCTGCTGCACTACGTGGTCTTCGCGAGCTGCTGAGGCGGCGGCGCCTGGCGGCATCGGGGGCCGCGCGGGTGACTCAACGCAGAGTCGCGGAGGACGCAGAGTACGCGGAGGGATCGAGCCCGGGGTGGCGCAGTGCCCACCTCCGGGCTCCGTTCATTTTGGGTGGGGTGCCTCGACCGGCGGGGTGCGTTGCCGGACCCAGACTCACACCCACAATAACACCATGGGCTCACCTTGCAGTGAGCCCATGATCAACGAGCAGTTCCTCTGCGGCCCTCTGCGCCTCGGCGTCTGAGTCAACCCCGCTGCACCACGCCCCGCGACCCCGCTATTTCGCCTCAGTCTCGCGGCGAGGTGGATCGCGCCGGTGGCCGGGTCGAGCGGCTCGGACCTGAGGCGCAGGCGCGGCTCTTCGGCGAGCTTGGTGGTCAGCAGCCGGTAGAGCGGCCCCTCGGCGAAGAGGAGCCCGCCGTTGAGCGCCACGTCCACCGGTTGGCGCACGTCGGCGCCGAAGTCGGGAAGGAGGCGATGGACCAGGGCGGTGAGTTCACGGGCGCCGTAGTCGATGATGCCGGCGGCCACCGTGTCGCCCTGCTGGGCGGCGGTGAAGACGGCGGGGGCGAGGGCGGCCACCTCGGGTGGCCCGGCGGCGGCGGCCCAGCGGACGAGCATCTCGAGCGTCTCGCTCCGGGTGGCGGCCAGGAGCAGCGTGGAGAGCTCGGTCTTGGGGCTCCGCCCATCGGCCGCGCGGCCCACCGCGCCGAGCGCCGCCCGGCCGATGGCGTATCCGCTGCCTTCGTCGCCCATCTGCCAGCCGTAGCCCCCGGAGCGGTGCAGCCGGCCGAAGGGATCGCGCGCGATGGCCATGCTGCCGGTGCCCGCCGTGACCACGATGCCCGGCTTCTCGCCGAAGGCCGCGGCCAGCGCGAGCTCCGTGTCGCCGGTGACGTGGAGCCGCTCCGCCACGGACTCGGTGCGGAGCGCCTGCCGCAGCTCCTCTTTTTCCTCGTCGCGCCCGGCGCCCGCCGCGCCCGCCACCAGCACGTCCCCCCGCAGCCGCCCCGTCTCGGCCAGCGCGCGGCGGGTCACCTCGGCGATGGTCGCCGCGCAGGCGATGCCCCGGCCGCTCCGCATCTTGGCGCCAGGACCGGTGGCGCGCGCGAGCACCCGCTCGCCCTCCGCCACGATCGCCACCGTCTTGGTCCCGCCGGCATCCACGCCGACCACGATGGGACTCATGCCGACTCCTTCCCGCGCCGGAGCGCAAACACGAGGCCGGCGCCCACCGTGAGCGCCGTGCCGAGCGGAACATACCACGGCCACGCGAGGCGGCCCACCGGCTGGAGCCAGGCAAGCGCGGGCAACTGGCCGAGCTGCTTCGCGAGGAAGACCACGAGCATCACTGCGACGCTCACCCCGATGGCCGGCAGCACGTCCCGCCCCCGCACCCGGCCCGCCATCCCCGCCAGGAGGTAGGCGCCGAGCAGCCCGCCGTAGGTGATGGACGCAATCGAGAGGGCGAAGACCACCACCGAGCCCTGGCCCCCGCCGGCAATGGCGTTGAAGGCCAGGGCCGCGCCCGTGATCAGGATGCCCCAGCCCACGGTCCAGAGCCGCCCCACGTGGAGGAGGCGCACCGGGTCACGCTCGCCGGTCCAGCTGGCGTAGAGATCGTGGGTCACCGACGACGCCAGCGCGTTGATGGCCGAGCTCTGGGTGCTCATGGCCGCCGCCAGGATGGCGGCCACGACGAGACCCGCGAGGCCGGTGGGCAGGTGCTCCACCACGAAGCGCGAGAAGAGCTGGTCGGCCGGGACGCTCTCCGGCGCCAGGTTGGCGGCCCAGAGCGCCGTCCCGATCAGCAGGAAGAGCGCAAACTGCAGCAGCACCACCACCCCCGAGCCCACCAGCGCGCGGCGGGCGTCGGGGAGCCCGCGACTGGCCAGCAGCCGCTGCACGATGAGGTGATCCGTCCCGTGCGACGCCGCCGACAGCATCCCCCCGCCCACGATGGCGCCGAGCAGGGTGTAGGTGGACGTGAAGGAGATGGTCGGGTCGATGAACCGCAGCTTGCCGGCCGCGGCGGCGTGGCTCAGCACCACGCCCGTGCCCCCCGCCATGTCCGCCGCGATCGCGAAGGCCGCCACCCCGCCCGCCACGTATACCACCAGCTGGATCACGTCCACCCACACCACCGCCTTGAGGCCGCCGTGCCAGGTGTAGGCCAGCGTCACCACGCTCATGGCCAGAATCGAGAGCGGGATGCTCCAGCCGGTGAGCACGGCGAGCGGGATGGCGCTGGCGTAGACCCGCACGCCGTCGCCCAGGGCGCGGGTCACCAGGAAGATGCCGGACGCCGCGCGCCGCGTCACCGGCCCGAACGACGACTCGAGCCGCGCATACGCCGTCTCCTGCTCCCCGCGGAAGTAGCCGGGCAGCAGCCACAGCGCCACGCCGATCCGCCCGATGAGGTACCCGATGGGGAGCTGCAGGAAGGTGAGGTCGCCGCGGGCGGCTACGCCGGGGACGGAGATCACCGTCAGCGCGCTGGTCTCCGTGGCCACGATGGACAGCAGGATGGCCCACGCCGGCAGGTCCCGGGCGCCGAGGAAGTAGTCCCCCGCGGTGGCCTGCCGGCGGGACATCCAGAGGCCCACGCCCAGCGTGACCACGAAATAGAGCGCGATGACGGCGAGGTCGAGCGACGACAGGGCGGCCTCCCGGGCTCAGGCGGGCAGCGACACGAAGGGGGAGCGAACCTGGCGGCTCGCTCCCCCTGGGTGACTCCTCACGCGAGGAGGACGGGGCTCAGACGGTGAAGCTGCTCCCGCAGCCGCAGCCGCCGGTGGCGTTCGGGTTGTGGAAGGTGAAGCCCGACCCCTGCATGGAGGTGACGTAGTCCACGGTGACGCCGTTCAGGTACTGCATGCTGAACCCGTCCACGAAGACCCGGATGCTGTTGATCTCGGCCACCACGTCGTCCTCGAGGGCCCGCTCCTCGATGTTCAGGCTGTACTTGAAGCCCGAGCAGCCGCCCGGCATGACGCTCACCCGGAGGCCGGCGCTCTCGGCCGGGACCTGTTCCGCGGCCATGAACTTCTGGACTTCCTCGGCGGCACGGTCGGTGATGGTCAGGGTGAAGCCGGGGGTCGAGACCTGCTGATCCGCGCTCTGCATGGGCTGCTCCGTGGCTCTAAATGGTGATGGCGGCGGCCGGCCTTCGGTCGTCGCCCTCAACCTTCCGGGATAAGTGTACGGCCGGACCCGGAGCGCTGTCAATTGAAGGATCGATGAGACCCGCCCCGGGGAGGCCTTCCAAGTCGTTGTGGCTCAAGGTGCTGCAAGCAGTGCCGGGAAGGCGCGCACCACCCGGTCGACGACCGCGCCCCGGAGGCCGGCCAGGCGGGTGTTGGTCCGGCTGGGGTGGACGCGGTTGGTGAGGAGGACGATCACCAGGGAGCGAGTGGGGTCCACCCAGATCGAGGTGCCGGTGAAGCCGGTGTGCCCAAAGCTCCGCGGCGAGATCAGCGTGCCACCGCTGCTCGGCTGGCTCGGCGTATCCCAGCCCAGTGCGCGGCTGGAGCCGGCCGGCAGGTCGGCGCGAGTGGTGAAGAGCCGGACCACGGAATCGGCGGCCCAGCGCGCCAGCATCCAGTCGCCGAAGGCGAGGAGGTCGCGGGCGGAGCTGAAGAGGCCGGCATGGCCGCTCACGCCGTCGAGGCGGGCCGCGTTCTCGTCGTGCACCTCGCCGCGCAGGACGCGGCCGCGCCAGGGATCGTCCTCGGTGGGGGCGATGCGGGGACGCCACTCGCGGGGCGGCAGGTAGCGGGTGTCGTGGAGGCCGAGCGGCTGGTACACCCGTTCGGCGAGGAGGGAGTCGATGCGGCGTCCGTACGCCAAGCTTGCCCTCCTCGACGGCCAGGATCACCGCCGGCGTCAGGCCCACCACCTTGGTGACCGAGGCGAGGTCGTAGACGGTGGCGCTGTCGGGGCGGCGCGGGTCGTCGAGACCGAGGTGGCCGGTGCCGTGATAGTAGTGGCGGCCCTGCACGCTCACCGCGAGCACCGCGCCGGGCGCCACACCGTCGGCGATCAGGGAGTCGAGGAAGTGGGTCGCGTCGCGCCAGCCCGCGCGGGTCGGCGCCGGTCCCGCCGGCGGCGCCGCGCAGGCGATGGCCAGGGGCAGCAGCAGGAGCGCCGCGCGCCTCACCGCAGGAGCCCGTACCCGACGGGGAAGGCCGGCGGCAGGCGGACCGGGAGCCGCCCGGTGATCGGCACCAGGGTGCTGAGCGCGCGGCCGGCGGCCCACTCGCTCACGCTGTTGGCGCTCCAGGCCAGGAGGTAGCTCCGCGCGTGCTCGAGCTGGGAGGCGATGTAGGGCGAGCCGAGGGACACGATGGCGGTGCGCCGCCGCCGGCTCGTCTCGTCGACCAGGCGGGCCAGCGCCTCGGGGATGTTCAGGTGGCCCTTGTTCTCCTTGGTGCGCACCGCGATGGCGAAGACCACGTAGGGCGTCTTCCGGATGAGGGCGCGGGCGCTGTCGAGGCTCTCGGGGCCGCTCGCCGGCCAGAGGCGGAACATCGTCACGCGATGGCCGGTGGCGCGGAGCTGGCGGGCCAGCACGTTGCCCACGCTGCCGGCATTGTCCTCGCCGTAGGTCACCAGCGTGAGGGCGCGCGGGGCGGCGCGGAGGCTGTCGATGGTGCCGGTGCTGTCGCTCGCCAGCACAATGCTCCGGGTGGCGATGTCGCGGGCGCTGGCCTGGAAGCGGGCGCCGCCCACGATCTCGGGGATGCTGTCGAGCGGGACGGTGCGCTGCCGGAACAGGCCGAGGCGCCACTTGAGGAAGACCACGCGGCGCACCGAGCGCTCGAGGCGCTCGTAGGTGACGCGCCCGCTCTCGACGGCCTGGGTCATGGCGCTGATGGCCTGCCCGGGATCGGCCGGCATGAGCAGCAGGTCGGAGCCGGCGAGGAAGGCGAGCACCGCGGCCTCGCCGGCGCCGTACTTCTGCACCACGGCGCCCATGTCGAGCGCATCGGTGACCACGAGGCCCTGGAAGCCGAGCGAGTCGCGCAGGACACCGGTGAGGATGGCGGGGTCGAGCGTGGCGGGCCGCCCGGACTCCCCCTGCAGCTTCGGCAGCACCAGGTGGCCCGACATCACGAACGAGACGCCAGCGCCCACCGCCGCGCGGAACGGCATGAGCTCCACGCTGTCGAGCCGCGACCAGCCGGCGCCGATGACCGGCACGGTGATGTGCGAGTCGGTGCCCGTGTCGCCATGCCCGGGGAAATGCTTGGCGGTGGCGAGCATGCCGTGGTCCTGGATCCCAAGGACGGTGGCCGCCACGAGGCGCGCCACCAGCGCCGGGTCCTCGCCGAAGGACCGGGTGTTGATGATGGGGTTCTCGGGATTGTTGTTGACGTCGGCCACCGGGGAGAAGGTCAGGTGGATACCGACGGCGCGGCCCTCGAGGGCGGTGACGCGTCCCACTTCATAGGCGTCCTCCTCCCTCCCGGTGGCCGCGATGCCCATATTGCTGGGGAAGGGCGTGCCGCCGTTGAGCCGGAAGCTCGAGCCGCTCTCCAGGTCGCTGGCCATGAGGAGCGGGAGGGGCGAGCGCAGTTGCAGCCGGTTGAGCCGGCTGGCAATGTCGAGCGGCGAGCCGATGGAGACGATGATCCCGCCCACGCGGAGGGAGTCCACCCAGCGCTGGGCCACGGTGAAGGCGCTGTCGTCGCTGGCGGCATAGCCCCCGGGGATCCAGGGCATCACCAGCTGCGCCACCCGCGCCGCGAGCGGGAGCGAGTCGAGCAGCTGCTCCACCGCCAGCGAGTCGTCGGTGTGCGGTGGCGGCAGCCCGCGGATGTGGGTGGCCTGCGCCGCCACCGGGGCGGCGGCGAGGACGAGGAGCGCAAGCGAGAGCGAGAGCGTATGCGAACGAGGCACGTGGGTCTCGGGATGGTGGCGGTCGTGGGGGCGGCGCTCGCCGTGGCGCCGCGCGCGCGGGTGGCGTCGGCGCCGGTGCGGCCCGGGCTCGAGGTGCTGCTCAGCGACAGCGTGCACCTGGTGCGCGGCAAGCGGGTGGGCCTGCTCACCCATCAGGGCGGGATTGACCACACCGGCCGGCGCGGGGTGGACCGGCTGCTCGGCGCGGGAATCGCGGTGCGGGCGCTCTTCAGCCCCGAGCACGGATTCCGCGGCACCGCCGATCCCGGCGCCCCGGTGGCCTCCACCATCGACTCGGCCACGGGCCTCCCAATCTACAGCCTCTACGGGCCCGGGGCTCAAGTCTCGCCCGCCATGCTCGCCGGGCTCGACGTGCTGCTGATCGACCTGCAGGATTCCGGGGCGCGCTACTTCACCTACGTCGCCGCGGCGGTGCGGGTACTCCGCGCGGCCGAGGCAGCGCACCTGCCGGTCGTGGTGCTCGACCGCCCGAACCCCATCGGCGGTGCGGTGCAGGGCAACGTGCTCGACCCGGCCCGGTTCAGCAGCGACGTGGGGTTCCTCGCGGTGCCGATGCGCCACGGGCTCACCTTCGCCGAGCTGGTGCTGCTGGCGCGGCACGACCTGGGCCTCGGCGCCGAGGTGCACGTGGTGCCGATGGCCGGTTGGAAGCGGGCGATGTACTTCGACGAGACCGGGCTGCCCTTCGTGGCGCCGTCGCCCAACCTGCCGACGCTCGAGGCGCTGATCCACTATCCCGGGCTCTGCCTGTTCGAGGGCACCAACCTCTCGGTGGGGCGGGGCAGCCCCCGGCCGTTCGAGCACCTCGGGACGCCGGGGCTCGCGCCGGCGGCGGTGGCGGCACGGCTCGCGGCGCTCCGGCCGCCGCTGCCGGGGGTGCGGTTCGAGGTGGACAGCTTCACGCCGGTCCGCCCCGGCGACCAGAAGCTGGCGGACACCCTCCTCGCCGGGCTGCGGTTCATCGTAACGGACCGGCGGCAGTACGACCCCACCCGGACGGCGCTGGCGGTGCTGCAGCAGTTCGCCAACCTGCCCTTCCACCAGTGCCTGGACTGCGCGGACGCCGACAGCCTGGCCGACGCGGCCCAGTTCACCCTCCAGTTCCTTCCCCGGCACTTCCTCCGGCTGGCGGGCGACTCGACGGCCCTGGGCTGGGCGGAGGCCGGCGCGGACCCGGCGGAACGCTGGCGCGCCCAGCGCGAGGCCTACCTGGTGCGGCGGCGGCCCTTCCTCATTTACCCCGAGTAGGCCCCGGGGCCGCAGGCGTTTGGCAAGGGGGCGCCCGGGGCCCTCCGGGGCCCGAATCCTTCCTATAACCCGTTTCCCCAGTTATAGTTTGCCGCGGTTTTCAGGCCCCGCTCCGGCGGGTCCACACCCGTCCGCACCCCCGGGGGACAGTCATCCGGTGAAGCTCATCACCAAGCCGGTCGAACGGGCGTTCTACGCCGTGACTCAGCCCTTGGTGAACGCCCTGATCCGCGCCCGGGTGCGGCCCAACGCCATCACCACCGTGGGCACGCTGTTCGTGGTGGTCTCGGCGGCGGCGTACGGGCTCGGCCAGGTGCGGCTGGGCGGGCTCCTGTACCTGGTGAGCGGGATCGTGGACACGCTCGACGGGCAGGTGGCGCGGACCAACGCGCAGGTGACGAAGTTCGGGGCCTTCTACGACTCGACGCTGGACCGGGTCGGCGACGGGGCCACCTTCATGGGGGTGGCCGTGTACTTCCTGCTCGCCCCGGCGGGCAGCGTGGTCTACCGCGACGCGGCGGTGATCATCGGCATGGTGGCGATCATCGCGTCGCTCCTCGTCTCGTATGCCCGTGCGCGGGCCGAGGGGCTCGGGCTCGACTGCAAGGTCGGGCTGGTGCAGCGGGCCGAGCGGATCCTCGGCCTGGGGCTGCCGTCGCTGCTCTTCGGGGCCGGCCCTGGGGGCCAGCTCCTCTTCTGGATCGTGACGATCCTCGCGCTCGCGTCGGTGATCACCGTCGTGCAGCGCTTCGTGTACGTCTACCAGGTCACCGAGGGCGCACGGGCGCCGGAGGGGCCGAAAGGACAGTCCTAGTGGCAACCGCAGGCACTCCCCGGCCGATCGCGCCGGCCCAGGGCAAGCTCGGTGTTCTCTGCGTCGGCCTCGGCGCCGTCGCGTCCACGTTCATCGCGGGCGTGGAGCTGACCCGCCGCGGGCTGGCCAAGCCGATCGGCTCGCTGACCCAGATGGGCACCATCCGCCTCGGCAAGCGCACCGAGGGCCGGGCGCCCCTCATCAAGGAGTTCGTGCCGCTGGCCCGGCTCGAGGACCTGGTCTTCGGGGCCTGGGACCCGGTGCCGGACGATGCCTTCGAGTCCTGCCTGCACTGCGGCGTGCTCGACAAGCACGAGCACGTCCTGCCCATCAAGGACTTCCTGTCCACGATCAAGCCGATGCCGGCGGCCTTCGACCAGCACTACGTCAAGAAGCTCGAGGGCAGCAACGTCAAGCAGGGCAAGAACAAGAAGGACCTGGCCGAGCAGCTGCGGAAGGACATCCGGGACTTCAAGGCCAAGCACGGCTGCGACCGCCTGGTGATCGTCTGGTGCGCCAGCACCGAGATCTTCATCACCCCGGGCCCGGCGCACCAGACGCTGGCGGCCTTCGAGAAGGCCATGGAGACGAACGACCCGTCCATCGCGCCGTCGATGCTGTACGCGTACGCGGCCATCATGGAGGGGGTGCCGTTCGCCAACGGTGCACCGAACCTCACCTGCGACATCCCAGCCATCGAGCAGCTGGCCAAGGACAAGGGTGTGGCCATCGGCGGCAAGGACTTCAAGACCGGCCAGACCATGCTCAAGACCGTGCTGTCGCCGATGTTCAAGGCGCGCATGCTCGGCGTGAGCGGCTGGTACAGCACCAACATCCTGGGCAACCGCGACGGCGAGGTTCTCGATGATCCGGAGAGCTTCAAGTCCAAGGAGGTCTCCAAGCTCGGCGTGCTGGAGCACATCTTCCAGCCGCACCTCTACCCGGAGCTCTACGGCGAGATCTACCACAAGGTGCGGATCAACTACTACCCGCCGCGTGGGGACAACAAGGAGGGCTGGGACAACATCGACATCTTCGGGTGGTGCGGCTACCCGATGCAGATCAAGGTCGATTTCCTCTGCCGCGACTCGATCCTCGCGGCGCCGCTGGTGCTCGACCTCGCGATCTTCTTCGACCTGGCGCAGCGGGCCAAGCTGTCCGGGATCCAGGAGTGGCTCAGCTTCTACTTCAAGAGTCCGCAGGTGGCGCCCGGCCTCTACCCGGAGCACGACCTCTTCATCCAGCAGACCAAGATGAAGAACACGCTCCGCTGGCTCATGGGGGAGCAGCAGATCACCCATCTCGGCGTCGAGTACTACGAGTACGGCGAGAAGTGAGTCCCAGGCGGTGCGCGGCGGGTGCCGCGCACCGCCTTCGCTTCACCCGCAGGAGACCGGACCGGCCATGAAGTACTTCCACAGGAGCCACCTCGCTCCCGACGCGGTCATCGCGCGGGCCAACGCCTTCTTCGGGCCGCGCCTCGCGCCCACCGAGGAGGCGCCGCGGCGCCGGCGGTTCTCGGGCACCCTCGGCCAGATCGCCGTGACGGTGCAGGCGGAGGGTGGCCACTACACGCTGGTCACGGTGGAGACCAACCAGCCGGGGGAGAGCGAGGCCGACAAGCTGGCCAAGCGGTTCCTCACGGTGGTGCACACGATGGAAGACCCGGGGCACGAGCCCCGGGGCGCGTATTAGCAGCGGGCCGCCGGCCGCGCCGCGCACCCCGGCCAGGGGACGCGGCGCAGCTGGCGGCCCGACAGTCCCGCAGCACCTCACACACCAAGGAGTCCCACTGATGACGATCCCCGCGATCGCCGTCCTCCGCCGGGCCCTGCCGTGGCTCGCCGCCCTCGTGCTGATGGCCGCGCCCGTCGTGGCCACCGCGCAGGACCACGCCGCCACCCCGGACGCCGCCGCGCAGGCCGCGCCGGTCACCGAGCACCGCCCCGGCGGGGAGGTCAACCTCCAGCTGCCCGACCTGCGGAGCGTCGAGTTCCTCGGCATGGATGGCCACACGATCCTGCTCTCCGGCCTGTTCGTGTGCGTCCTGGGCCTGCTCTTCGGGCTGTGGAGCTACAACGCCGTCAAGAAGATGCCGGTGCACCGCTCCATGGCCGAGGTCTCGGAGCTCATCTACGAGACCTGCAAGGCGTACCTGGTGCAGCAGGGCAAGTTCCTGCTCACGCTGTTCGCGTTCATCGGGGTCGTGATCATCGTCTACTTCCTGCTCACCGGGCTCGAGCTGCCGAAGATCGCCATCATCCTCGTGTTCGGGCTGATCGGCATGGCGGGCAGCTACGGCGTGGCCTGGTACGGCATCCGGATCAACACCCTGGCCAACAGCCGGACGGCGTTCTCGTCGCTCGCGGGCAAGGGCTATCCGGTGTACGCGATCCCGCTCCGCGCGGGCATGAGCGTCGGCATGATGCTCATCTCGGTCGAGCTGCTCTTCATGCTGGCCATCCTGCTCTTCATCCCGAGCACGGTGGCGGGCGCCTGCTTCCTCGGCTTCGCCATCGGCGAGTCGCTCGGCGCCGCGGCGCTCCGCATCGCGGGCGGCATCTTCACCAAGATCGCCGACATCGGCTCCGACCTGATGAAGGTCGTCTTCAAGATCAAGGAAGACGACGCGCGCAACCCGGGCGTCATCGCCGACTGCACCGGTGACAACGCCGGCGACTCGGTGGGCCCGACGGCGGACGGCTTCGAGACCTACGGCGTCACGGGTGTCGCGCTCATCTCGTTCATCATCCTCGCGGTGGCCGATCCCCAGGTGCAGGTCCAGCTCCTCGTCTGGATCTTCCTGATGCGCGTCATGATGGTGCTGGCCTCGGCCGGCAGCTACCTCGTCAACGAGGCGATGGCCAAGGGCAAGTACGGGAACGCCGTCAAGTTCGACTTCGAGCACCCGCTCACCACGCTGGTGTGGCTCACCTCGATCGTCTCGGTGGTGCTGACGTTCGTGGTGTCGAAGTTCGTGATCCCGACCCTGGGCGCCGCCCAGGACCCGACGATGTGGTGGAAGCTGTCGCTGGTCATCACCTGCGGCACGCTGGCCGGCGCCATCATTCCCGAGATGGTGAAGGTGTTCACCTCCACCAACTCGCGGCACGTGCGCGAGGTGGTCTCGAGCTCGCGCGAGGGCGGGGCGTCGCTCAACATCCTCTCCGGCCTCGTGTCCGGCAACTTCTCGGCCTACTGGCTCGGCATCACCATCATGGCGCTCATGGCCATCGCCTTCGGCGTGAGCACGCAGGGGCTGGAGCAGTTCATGAAGGCCCCGCCGATCTTCGCGTTCGGCCTGGTGGCGTTCGGCTTCCTCGGCATGGGCCCGGTGACCATCGCGGTGGACAGCTACGGCCCGGTGACGGACAACGCGCAGTCGGTCTACGAGCTCAGCGTCATCGAGACCCTGCCGAACATCAAGCAGGAAGTGAAGAAGGACTTCGGCATCGACGTGAACTTCGAGGTGGCCAAGGAGCTGCTCGAGGAGAACGACGGCGCCGGCAACACCTTCAAGGCCACGGCCAAGCCGGTGCTCATCGGCACCGCGGTCGTGGGCGCCACCACCATGATCTTCTCGATCATCATGGCGCTCACCCACGGCCTCACGGAGTCCATGGAGAACCTCTCCATCCTCCACCCGCCGTTCCTGCTCGGCCTCATCACCGGCGGCGCGGTCATCTACTGGTTCACCGGCGCCTCGATGCAGGCCGTGACCACCGGCGCCTATCGCGCCGTGGAGTACATCAAGGCCAACATCAAGCTCGAGGGCGTGGAGAAGGCCTCGGTGGCCGACAGCCGCAAGGTCGTCGAGATCTGCACCCAGTACGCCCAGAAGGGCATGTTCAACATCTTCCTCGGCGTGTTCTTCTCGACGCTGGCCTTCGCGTTCGTGGAGCCGTTCTTCTTCATCGGCTACCTGATCTCGATCGCGATCTTCGGCCTGTACCAGGCCATCTTCATGGCCAACGCCGGCGGCGCCTGGGACAACGCCAAGAAGATCGTGGAGACCGAGCTCAAGGCGAAGGGCACCGACCTGCACGCCGCCTCCGTGGTGGGCGACACGGTCGGCGACCCGTTCAAGGACACGAGCTCCGTGGCCATGAACCCGGTCATCAAGTTCACCACGCTCTTCGGCCTGCTGGCCGTGGAGCTCGGCGTGTACCTGAGCAAGACGTCGGGCCCGACGCTGGGCTACGTGCTCTCGGGCGCGTTCCTCCTCGTGTCGATGGTGTTCGTCTACCGCTCCTTCTACGGGATGCGGATCGAGTCGGCGTGAGCCGCCTCCGCAGCATGCTGGGCAGCATCCGGGGGGTGGCCGCGCGAGCGGCCACCCCTTCGGCGTTTGCGGCGGGCCGGGGTGCGCTGCTGCTGGCGCTCGGCCTGCTCGCCGGTGCGCCTGCGCTGCGTGCGCAGGCGGCGCCGTGGCAGGACCCGCGCCGGTCCCCGGCCGAGCGGGCGCAGGATCTCCTCGCGCGGCTCACCGCCGAGGAGAAGTTCTGGCAGCTCTTCCTCCACCCGGGGGACAGCACCAGCGGGCTGGGGACGGGGAGCAGCCGCTACGGCATCCAGGTGCGTACCACCGGGACCGCGGTGGATGCGGTCCGCCAGCTCAACGCGGTGCAGCGGGACCTGATGGCCCGCTCCCGCCTCGCCATCCCCATGCTGCCGGTGGAGGAGGCGCTGCACGGCGTCACCGCCCCGGGGGCCACTGCCTTCCCCCAGGCCATCGCGCTCGCGGCCAGCTGGGACACGGCGCTCATGGGAGCCGTGGCCTCGGCCATCGCTGCCGAGGCGCGGGCGCGCGGGATCCGGCAGGTGCTGTCGCCGGTGGTGAACCTGGCCACGGACGTCCGCTGGGGGCGCACCGAGGAGACGTACGGGGAGGATCCGCTGCTCGCCTCCGCGATGGGGCGCGCGTTCGTGGCCCCGTTCGAGCGCGCGGGCATCGTCACCACGCCCAAGCATTTCGTGGCCAACGTCGGCGACGGGGGACGGGACAGCTACCCGATCGAGTGGAGCGAGCGGCGGCTCGTGGAGGAAGTCCTGCCGCCGTTCGCGGCCCTCCTGCGCGACGGCCCCGCGCGCTCGGTGATGGCTGCGTACAACTCGGTGGACGGTCGCCCGGCCTCCGCCAGCGAGTGGCTTCTCCGCACGCTCCTCCGCGGGCGCTGGCACTCCGATGCCGTGGCGATGTCGGACGCAGGCGGGGTGGGGGGCGCCAACGTCCTGCACGGCACCGCCACGGACTACGCCGATGCCGGGGCGCAGGCCCTGCGCGCGGGCCTCGACGTGATCTTCCAGGGCGACGCCACCAGCGCCGGCCTCTTCACGCCGCCGTTCCTCGACGGGCGCATCCCCGCGCCGGTCATCGACAGCGCGGTGGCGCGCGTGCTCCGGCTCAAGTTTGCCCTCGGCCTCTTCGAGGCGCCCCTCGCCGACAGCGCGGCGGCGCGGCGCGTGGATGCGGACACCGCGGCGCGGGCGCTCGCCCGCCGCGCGGCGGAGCGCTCGGCCGTCCTGCTCAAGAACGATCGCGCCCTCCTGCCGCTCACCCCACGCGACTCCGCCGCGTGGCCGTGATCGGGGCCGATGCCGCGGAGGGGCGGCTCGGCGGCTACTCGGGGCCGGGGCGCCGCGTCGTCACCGCCCTCGATGCCCTGCACGCGCGGCTCGGCGCCGCGCGGGTGACGTTCGCACGTGGCCCCGGCCGGAGCCGCGCGCGGGACACGACCATCTCATCCGCCCACCTTCGCACCCCTGGCGGCGAGCCGGGCCTCGGCGCCACCTACTTCAGTGGCCCCGACCTCGACGGAGCCTCGGTGGCGCAGCGCACCGAGGCCGCCATCGACTTCCACTGGACCTTCCTGCCCCCGGTCCCAGGTGTCGCGCCCGACTGGTTCTCGGCGCGCTGGGAAGGCACGCTGGTTCCCGATCGCACGGGCCGGCTCGAGCTGAGCGTCGAGGGGACTGATGGCTTCCGGCTCTGGCTCGGGGACACGCTGGTGATGGACGAGTGGGCGGGGCAGGGCCAGCGGCGCCGCGCCGTGCCGTTGGCGGCCGTCCGGGGGCGTGGAGTGGCGCTCCGCCTCGAGGCGCGCCAGCCCGCGGCCAACGGCCGGCTGCGCCTGGCCTGGAGCGCCGGCGTCGTGGATTCGTCGGAGCAGGAGATCCGTCGCGCGGTGCTCGCCGCCCGGGGGGCCGACGTGGCGATCGTGATGCCCGGCCTCGAGGAGGGTGAGTTCCGCGACCGCGCCTCACTGGCCCTGCCGGGCCGGCAGGAGGAGCTGATCCGCCGCGTGGCCGCGACGGGAACGCCCGTGGTGGTGGTGCTCGTCGGCGGCAGCGCGGTGACGATGCCGTGGCTCGACCGCGTGGGCGCCGTGCTCGACGTCTGGTACCCGGGCGAGGCCGGCGGCGAGGCCCTCGCCGCCCTGCTGCTCGGCGAGGCGAACCCGGCGGGTCGCCTGCCCATCACCTTCCCGGTGGCGGAGGGACAGCTCCCGCTCAGCTATCGCCACGCGCCGACCGGCCGCGGGGACGACTACACCGACCTCACGGGCCTCCCGCTCTTCCCGTTCGGGTTTGGGCTCAGCTACACCCGCTTCGCGTACAGCGACCTGCGCCTCACGGGCGAGGCGGCGCAGGGAATCCGCGTGACCTGCACCATCCGGAACACCGGCCCCCGCGCCGGCGACGAGGTGGTGCAGGTGTACCTCCGCGATCCCGTGGCCTCGGTGACGCGGCCGGTGCTGGCGCTGGCGGGGTTCACGCGCGTGACGCTAGCGCCCGGGGAGGCGCAGGACGTGGAGCTGCTGCTGCCGCGCGCCGTGTTCGAGGTGCCGGGGCCGGACCTCGCGCCGGTGCTCGAGCCCGGCGCCGTCACGCTGCTCGTCGGGGCCTCATCCCGCGACCTTCGCCTCCGTGGCGAGGTCATGGTTCGCTGAGCCGCCCCCTTCCCGGACCGGCGGCCGGCCGGTACGATTCCCCATCCCCCTCCCCATGAGCCCGCACGTGCGCCTGCTCCCGTTCACGGTGTTGGTCCTGCCCATCGTCCCGCTCGCGGCCCAGTCGGATGCCGAGCTCCGCGCCGCCGTCGATCGCGTGGCGCCCCGCATGATCGAGCTCCGCCACGACATCCACCAGCACCCCGAGCTCGGCAACCGCGAGACCCGCACCGCCGGCCTCATCGCCGGCGAGCTGCGTCGCCTGGGACTCGAGGTGCGCACGGGCGTTGCCACCACCGGCGTCATTGGGATCCTGCGCGGCGGGAAGCCCGGGCCGGTGATCGCGCTGCGCGCCGACATGGACGGGCTCCCCATCACCGAGCGGAACGAACTGCCCTTCAAGTCCACGCTCACCACCACCTACCTGGGCCGAGAGACCGGCGTGATGCACGCCTGCGGCCACGACACCCACGTCGCCGCCCAGCTCGGCGTGGCCAACGTGCTCGCCGGGATGCGCGCGCAGCTCAAGGGCACGGTGGTGTTCATCTTCCAGCCCGCCGAGGAGGGGCTGCCGCCCGGGGAGGTGGGCGGGGGCAAGCAGATGGTGGCCGAGGGCGCGCTCGACAACCCGCGTCCCGACATGATCTTCGCCTTCCACGCCAACGGTGACCCGCCCGACGCCGAGGGCGACCGCGAGCGCCTCGGCCGTGTCAGCTACAGCGTGGGGCCCACCATGGCCGCGGCCACCAAGTTCATCGCCCGCATCCATGGCCGGCCGGCGCACGGGTCCACCCCGCACCTGAGCGTGGACGCAGTGGTCACTGCGTCGGAGGTGGTGCTGGCACTGCAGACCATCCGCTCCCGGAACCTCTCGCCCTTCTCCGACAACGTGCTCACGGTCGGTGTGCTGCAGGCCGGCGACCGCAACAACATCGTGGCCGGGGAGGCCTACCTCGAGGGCACCATCCGGACCTTCGAGCTGGCCACGCTCGAGACCATCGAGCGCCGCATGCGCGAGATCTTCGACGGCATCACCCGGTCCGCCGGCGCCACCTTCGAGCTCGAGTTCGACCGCTCGCACCCGCTCACCGCCAACGACACGGCCCTCACCCGTCGCTTCGTCCCGTCGCTGCAGCGCGCCGCCGGGACCGGCAACGTGGTGGAGGTGCCGCCGCGCACCGGCGCCGAGGACTTCTCCTATTTCTCGCAGCAGATCCCCGGCCTCTATGTCTTCATCGGTGGCGTGCCCGACGGCATGGCCTCCACTGGCCACCACACCCCCGGCTTCTACGTGGACGACCAGACCGTCCCCAACGCCATCCGGGTGATGGCCACGCTGGCGGTCGACGCGCTGAACGGCGGCCCGCCCCGCGCCCGGTAGCATTTCCGGCCCCACGCGGGCCCATGTGCGAGCGGCCGTGCACGAAGCGTCGGGGGACGAGATCCCCCGACGCTTCGTCTCTTTCCCTGGAGTCGCTCATGGCCACCAAGTCCCCGGCGCGCGGGTCGGCCCGCGCCAAGTCCCCGAAGGCCGACCCCCCGGCCAAGCCTGCGGCCCGCGGCGCCGCCGACGGCAAGCGCACGGCGCAGCGCTACCAGGCGCTGCAGAAGGCCGCGAAGCCCCGCCTCGAGCGCGGACGGGGCAAGGCGGAGGAGGGCGCCGTGCAGCCCGCCGGCGGTCGTTACCCCGAGCCGCCCCAGAAGGCCCAGCAGCTGGTCAAGCCCGGCATCGAGGCAGAGATGGACCCGCGACCGGCCTACTCGGGCGAGCGCTACCGCCCCGCCGGCAAGCTCGAGGGCAAGGTGGCCCTCATCGCCGGCGGCGACTCGGGCATCGGCCGCTCGGTGGCCGTGCTGTTCGCGCGGGAGGGCGCCGACGTGGCCGTGGTCTACCTGAGCGAGGACGTGGACGCCGAGGAGACCCGGCGCGCCGTGGAGGATGCCGGCCGCCAGTGTCTCCTCATTCCCGGCGATGTCGGCAACTCCGCCTTCTGCCAGGACGCCGTGGCCAGGGTGGTGAAGGAGTTCGGCCAGCTCGACATCCTCGTCAACAACGCCGCCTTCCAGCAGCACCTCCCGTCGCTCGAAGACCTGACCGACGAGCAGCTGGAGCAGACCTTCCGCACCAACATCTTCGGCTCCATGTACATGGCGCGGGCCGCGCTGGCGCATCTCCCGGAGGGCGGGGTGATCCTGAACACGGGTTCCATCACCGGCATCCAGGGCAGCAAGGAGCTGCTCGACTACTCGGCCACCAAGGGCGCGATCCACGCCTTCACCAAGTCGCTGGCGCAGAACCTGGTGGAACGCCGCATCCGGGTGAATTGTGTGGCACCGGGCCCCGTGTGGACCCCGCTCAACCCCGCCGACCAGGTGGCGGAGAAGGTGGCCCAGTTCGGCCGCGACGTCCCGATGAAGCGGCCGGCCCAGCCCGAGGAACTCGCGCCGGCCTACGTCTTCCTCGCCTCCGACGGCGACGCCAGCTACATCACCGGCGAGGTCCTGCCCGTCCTTGGCGGGGAGACCATCGGCGCCTGACCGGGCCGCGCCCGTGTACGAAAAGCCCTCCAGTTCCGACTCCTAGGTGTCGGCCGCCTGTGGTCCTCCCGGGGCGATGGTGCTGTCCCGGGACGGCAGGGGCGGCGGCGCTGGCGCCGGGACCTGCCCGGCAGGCAATCCACCGCATGCTGCCAAGGAGGGAGTCATGGTTCGCCGCATCCTCGCCGTTGCTGCCGCGTTCCTCCTGGTCCCGGTCGTACCGCAGGCGCTCCGGGCCCAGACGGCCACCCCCGGCCTCCGGCCGGGTGTCGCGGCGTACGCGGCAACGGCCCACCTGGCGCCCGCGCCGCTCGCGGCAGGCAGCACCACGCAGGTGGTGGCGCAGTCGCGCCCCAACCAGCGGCGGACGGGAGTGATCCTGATGATCGTGGGCGCCGCCGGCATCGTCACCGGCATCGCGGTGGACGAACCGATCGTCACGGTGGCGGGCGCGGGGGTGGCGGGATTCGGCCTCTACATGTGGCTCAACAGCGGGGGGCAACTGGGGTTGCGGGCGCCACTGCCCTGAGCGCTCCTGCACCACGTATCTCCAAGGGCCGCCGGTGGTTGCGACGGCGGCCCTCGGCCACGGGGGGGCTGCGGCAGCCACTCACCCAGCCGCGGACCGCCGACGGGTCCGGCCAGCTTGACTCCCCCAACCCCCCGGCCGAGATTCCCGCCTCCGATGACCTCGCCCGCCTCCGCGGCCCCCCCGCAGCCGATCCCCGCCGGACTCTCCCGGGCCCAGCTCCACGATCTCTACTACTACATGCGGCTCACCCGCGCCCTCGAGGAGCGGCTGGTGGGGCTGCATCGGCAGGGGAAGGTGGTGGGCGGCCTGTTCCGCTCGCTGGGGCAGGAGGCGGACGCGGTGGGGAGCGCCTTTGCCCTGCAGGCAGGGGACATCCTCTCCCCGCTGATCCGGAACCTGGGCTCCATGCTGGTGAAGGGCGCCACGCCGCTCGAGGTGTTCCGGCAGTACATGGCCAAGGCGGAGAGTCCCACCGCCGGCCGCGAGCTCAACATCCACTACAACGACCTCGAGCGCGGCTTCCTGGGCCAGGTCTCGCCCCTGGGCGACATGGTCCCGGTCATGGCCGGCATCGCGCTCGACTTCAAGCTGCGCGGCGTGCCGCAGGTCGGCATGGTCTACGTGGGCGACGGCGCCATGAGCACCGGCGCCTTCCACGAGGGGATCAATTTTGCCGCGGTGCAGCAGCTGCCGCTCGTCATCGTCTGCGAGAACAACGGCTGGGCGTACTCCACCCCGATGCGGCTGCAGACGGCGGTGAAGGAGCTCAAGGACAAGGCGGCGGGCTACGGGATCCCCGGCGTCCAGGCGGACGGCAACGACGTGCTGGCCACGTATGCCGTGACCCGGGCCGCGGTGGACCGCGCCCGCGCCGGCGGGGGCCCCACGCTCGTCGAGCTCGTCACCTACCGCATGAAGGGGCACGCGGAGCACGACGGGCAGGGCTACGTCCCCAAGGCGGAACTCGAGGCGTGGGCCGCGAAGGATCCGATCGCCCGCTTCAGCGAGCGGCTGCTCGGGAGCGGCTGGGCCACCCCGGCCGACCTCCGCGCCCTCGATGCCCGGGTGGAGGCGGAGCTCGACGCCGCGCTGGCGCAGTGCCTCGACGAGCCGTTCCCCGACATCAGCACCGCCCTCACCGGCGTCTATGCCGAGCCGGCCGCGGCCGAGCGGGAGTGGTACCGCGATCCGTCGGGCCGCGCCCCGCGCCGGTGGTGCGCATGGAGCCGTCGCTCCCGCCGCCAGAGGGCGCCGGGACTGAGGTCACCTACCTCGAGGCCATCCGCGACGGCCTCCGGGAGGAGCTGGCGCGCGACCCGCGCGTCATGCTTCTCGGCGAGGACATCGGCCGCATGGGCGGGCCGTTCCGGGTGACGGAGGGGTTCTGGGAGCAGTTCGGCGCGGAGCGCATCCTGGAGACGCCGGTGAGCGAGATGGCCATCGTGGGCGCCGCCGCGGGCCTGGCGCACGTGGGGTGGCGGCCGGTGTGCGAGATGCAGTTCATCGACTTCATCGCCTGCGCCTACGACATGCTCACCAACTACGTGGCCACCGCCCGCTACCGGGCGGGGCTCCGCACCCCCATGGTGGTCCGGGGGCCGGCGGGCGGCCACGTGCGCGGGGGCCCCTTCCATAGCCAGAATCCCGAGGCAGCTTTCCTCCATACCCCGGGGCTCAAGATCGTGGCCCCGGCCACCGCCCGGGACGCCAAGGGCCTGATCAAGGCGGCCATCCGGGACGAGGATCCGGTGCTCTTCCTCGAGCACAAGTATCTTTACCGGCGGATCAAGGAGGCGCTGCCGGTGGGACAGGAGATCCTGACCCCCATCGGCTCGGCCCGGCTGGCGCGGGAGGGGACGGACCTCTCGATCATCACCTACTCGGCGATGGTCTGGAGCGCGCTGGAGGCGGCGGGGCGGCTGCAGCAGGAGCACGGCCTCTCGGTGGAGGTGCTGGACCTGCGCACCCTGCTCCCGCTGGACGACGAGGCGATCATCCGCACGGTCCGCAAGACCAACCGCGTCCTCGTGGCCCACGAGGACACGCGGACCGGCGGGGTGGCGGGCGAGGTCTGCGCCCGCATCAACGAGCTGTGCTTCGAGTGGCTGGATGCCCCAGTACGGCGGGTCTGCGCGCACGACGTGCCACTGCCCTACGCCCCGCCGCTCGAGGATTTCGTGCTGCCGCAGGTGGACGACCTCGTCGCCGCGGCCCGCTGGCTGGCAAAGTACTGACGCCCCTCCCGGGGGGCGCCTGGTTTCCCTAACGGAGTCCGTATGGCCCGCATCGACGTGATCATGCCCCAGATGGGTGAATCCATCGCGGAAGGCACCCTGTCCCGCTGGATCAAGAACGTCGGCGACGAGGTGAAGCGCGACGAACCCATCTTCGAGATCTCCACCGACAAGGTGGACGCCGAGATCCCCGCACCCCAGGGCGGCGTGCTGGCCGAGATCCTGGTGCAGCAGGGCCAGACGGTCGCGGTCAACACCGTGGTGGCGCGGATCGAGACCGAGAAGGGCGCGGCCGTCAGTGCGGCCCCGGCGCGCCCGCCTGCCGCCCCGGCCCCTGACGCGCCCCGCCGCCGCGGCGCCGGCCCCCGCGCCCGCCGGAGCCGGCGGCGGCCAAGCGCGCCACCGAGCCGTTTGCCGTGGCCAGGCCCCGCCGCCGCGCCGGACTCGGCCGAGGGCGGCTGCGGCAGAAGTCCACGCCGCTGGTGCGGAAGATTGCGGCCGAGCACGGCATTGATCTCACCGCGGTGTCGGGCACCGGCCACGCCGGCCGGGTGACCAAGAGCGACATCCTCGGGTACATCGAGGCCCCGCCGGTCACCGCCCCAGCGCGCCGCCGCCCGCGATGCCCCGCCGCCCCGGCCCGCCCGCCCCGGCCGCGGCCGCCCCCAGGCCCGCCGCGGCCGCCTCCGCGCCCGCCGCGCACGGCCCCGCCGCCGAGGCGTGGGACGGCGACCGGGTGGAGCCGTGGTCGCGGATCCGGAAGCTCACCGCCGAGCACATGATCATGTCGCGCAGGGTGTCGGCGCACGTGCAGACGCTGTTCGAGATCGACTACACCCGCGTCTCCCAGATCCGGGCCAGGCGGAAGAAGGAGTTCGCGGAGCGGGGCGTGAACCTGACGTTCCTCGCGTTCATCGCCAAGGCCATCGCGGAGAACCTGCGCAAGCACCCCGGGATGAACGCCGCGGTGAGCAACGAGGCCACGATCTTCCGGCGCGACATCAATCTCGGCATCGCCGTGGCGCTCGACTGGGGCCTCATCGTCCCGGTGATCCGCCGGGCCGACGAGCTGTCGCTGCTCGGGCTTGCCCGCGCCATCAACGACCTCGGCGAACGCGCCCGCACCAAAAAGCTGTCGCCGGACGACGTGCAGAAGGGCACCTTCACGATCACCAACCCGGGCGTCTTCGGCAGTTACGCGGGCCTCCCGATCATCAACCAGCCGCAGGTGGCCATCCTCGGCGTCGGCACCATCGAGAAGCGGCCCGCCGTGGTCACGCTGCCCGACGGCACCGACACCATCGCGCCGCGGCTCAAGGGCATGCTCACCATGTCCTTCGACCACCGCGTGGTGGACGGGGCCGACGCCGACCGCTTCCTGGCCGACGTGAAGAAGGCGCTGGAGCAGTTCCCCGACGACGCGGCCTGAGATGCCCCGCGTCCTGACGGCGGCGCGCGTCACCGTGGCCCCGGAGCACGCGGGGGAGTACCTCGAACTGATCCACCAGCTGGCGGTGATCGGCGAGGACCGGGGGCAGCACCTGTGGGTGTTCCGGAGCATGGCCAGCCCCGGCATGTTCCTCGAGTTCAGCGAGAGCCGCACCGAGCTGACCCACCGCTCGCGCGCCTCGCGCACCGACCTCGAGGGCCGGCTGGAACAGCGCCTCCGCGAGATCTGCACCTACGCCCCCGGCGCGTGGGATCTCTGGGAAGAAGTGCCCGCGCCCGACCCGGCGCCGGGCAGCGACGAATACTGAGGAGCCCCCGGGCTCCACGACCCGCACATGGGCAGGTGCACATGCAACGCACGCTGATGGTCGGTGGCCAGGCCTGGGAGGTGAGCCCCACCGGCCGCGTCACCCAGTACACCCGCGACGAGTTCGGGCTCGCCTTCCGCCGCCGGGACCCGGCCGGCGACGAGATCCGCGTGGCGCGCTACACCCCCATGGGGGCCCGCGCCTGGGAACTCTCGCTCGCGGAACTGACGGAGCAGGAGCTCACGACGCTGTTCCAGCGGTCCCAGCCATCCTGGACCGCCCCCGAGACGGGCTACCGCCGCTGAGCGCCGACCTCCCGCCGTCGCGGCGGGTGGAGCTGCACTGCCACTCCACCGCCTCCGACGGCATCTACCCCCCCGAGGAAGTCGTGACGCGCGCCCACGCGGCGGGCGTCCGCATCCTCGCGCTCACCGATCACGACACCCTCGACGGCCTCCCCGCCGCCCTCGAGGCGGGTGCCCGGCTCGGCGTGCGGGTGATCGCGGGCTGCGAGTTCTCGGTCCAGGTGCCCTGGGGCGAGATGCACCTCCTTGGCTACTTCCTGCCGGTGGGGCACGCGCCGCTGGAGCAGTTCCTGGCCACCACCCGCGATGACCGCGCCCGCCGCGGCGCCGACATGGCCGCGCGGCTCCAGGGGCTCGGCCTCGCCGTGGACGTCGCCGACATCGAGGCCGAGGCCGATGGGGGCGCCATCGGCCGGCCGCACGTGGCGCGCGCCCTGCTCAAGCGCGGCCAGGTGGCGACGGTGCAGGAGGCGTTCGACCGCTACATCGGCTGGGGCCGGCCCGGCTTCGTGGAGAAGAAGCTGCCGGCCTTCCGCGACGTGGCCGAGCTGGTGCACGGCTGTGGCGGGGTCGTGTCCGCGGCGCATCTCAAGGATCGCGGCACGCGCAGTAACCTGACGCTCCTCAAGGGGCAGGGGCTCGATGCCGTCGAGACCCGCCACCCCTCGCACGATCCCGACACCCGCGCCCGGCTCACCGACCTCGCCCAGGCCCTCGGCCTGCTCCGCAGCGGCGGCTCCGACTGGCACGGCGAGGAGTCGGCCTGGGATCCCGGCACCCAGCTCGGCGGGCAGGAGGTGCCCGAGGAGTGGGTGACGGCCCTCGAGGGCGCCCGCCGGGAACCGCGCCCGGCCTCGGCAAGTTGAGGGCCGGGAGACGCGGGACCGCATTCACCTTTACTGAGATGGACAGATGAGCACTCGGTGGGACTTCTCGGGCAAGACCGTCCTCGTGACCGGCGTGGGCCGAGCCGGCCAGATCGGCCACGCCGTGGCCCAGGTGCTGGGGCAGGCGGGGGCCAACATCGTGGCGGTGGACCGCAACGCGGTCGCGGTGTCCGACCGCGCCAAGGAGTTCACCGCGGCGGGGATCCCGGCCAAGCCGGCCGCCGGGGACCTCACCGAGCCGGACGTGGCCGCGCTCGCCGTCGAGACGGCCATCAAGAACTTCGGTGGCCTGCACGCCGTGGTGAACGTGGCGGGCGGCCTCACCACCTATGGCGCGGTGGACTCGGTGAGCCCGGCCGGCTTCGACCGCGAGATCGCCATCAACCTGAAGACCGCCTACCTGATGTCCCAGGCCGCGGTCGAGGCGCTCGCGAAGACCCAGGGGGCCATCGTCAACTTCGCCTCGGTGGCGTACTACCGGCCGCAGGGCCAGATGGCGGTCTACAGCGCGGCCAAGGCCGGCGTGGCCGCCATGACCCAGAGCCTGGCGGTGGAGCTGTGGCCCCGCGGCATCCGCGTCAACGCCATCGCGCCGGGCATGGTCCGCACGCCCGAGAACGTGGCCCAGGCCGGCGAGCAGGCCCATTACGTGGAGATGCCCCAGCTGCTCGACGCGGTGTGCTTCCTGGCGGGCCCGGCGTCGGCGGGGATCACCGGCCACATCCTCCCGGTCACCAACGGGATTCCCTGACATGGAGCTGGCCGGGCGCGTCGTCCTCGTCACCGGGGCCGGCCACCGGGTCGGCCGCGCCATCGCCCTCGCGGTGGCGCGGCGCGGCGCCCACCTGGCCGTGCACTACCATGCCAGCGCCGCGGAGGCGGACACCACCGTCCGCGCGGCCCTCGAGCTGGGCGTCCAGGCCGTCAGCTTCCAGGCCGACCTCCGCGACGCCCACGCCGCCCGCGCCCTGCCCGAGCGCGTCGCCCGCTACTTCGGGCGGCTCGACGTGGTGATCAACTCCGCCGGCATCATGACCCGCGCCTTCGTGGAGGAGACCACCCCCGAGCTCTGGGACGAGGTCATGGCGGTGAACCTGCGCGCCGGCTTCTTCACCGTGCAGGGGGCGCTGCCCTGGCTGCGTGAGGCGCGCGGCAAGGTCGTCAACCTGGCCGACGTGGGCGGGCTCGAGCCCTGGCCCCGCTACGCCGCCCACTGCATCAGCAAGGCGGGCGTGGTCATGCTCACCGAGACCCTCGCCCGGGCCCTCGCCCCCGAGGTCACCGTCAACGCCGTGGCCCCCGGCGCGGTGCTCCCACCCAACGACTGGGACGAGGCCAGCCGCGAGCACCTGGCCCGCACCACGCCCCTCAAGCGCCTCGGCAGCCCCGACGACGTCACCGGCGCCGTCCTCTACCTCCTGGAGCAGGGCGACTACGTGACCGGCACCACCCTCGTGGTGGACGGGGGGCGCCTGCTCCGATGAGCGCTGCGGCCCCTCGCGTTCGGCACTGTCCTCATCGTGGGCGGCGGCTGCTATGGCACCTTCTACACCCGCCAGCTCCTCGCGGCCGAGGCCCGGGGCAAGGTGACCTTCGACGAGCTGTGGGTCGTCGACCAGGACCCGCACTGCCAGTACACCCGGGACGTCGGCATCGCCGGCCACCATCGCCTGGTGGTCGGCGAGTGGGACGAATTCCTCGACGAGTGGCTCTCCACCCAGGCGCTCGCCCCCGCCCCCCGGGCGGCGCGGCCGCCTGACATGCTGGTGCCCTCGCCGCTCATGCCGCACGTGCTCTACCACTGGCTCCTTCGCCGCGCCCGCACGCGGTGGCCCGGCCGCCTGGTGGAGACCCGGCCCCTCGCCGCCGGCCCGCGCACGCCCTACGATGCGGGCGCGCCTGACGGCGCCCGCTACGTCTCCCACGCCGACTGGACCTGCCCCGTCCACTGCATCGAGCCCGCCACCTGCCCGGTGACCCGGGCCCCGCGCACCTGGGACATGGCGGCCACCTATCGCGACTGGGCCGCGAAGCTGGGGGCGCTGTGCGTGGACTATCACTGCGCCCACCAGGTGTTCGGGGTCGGCATGATCGCGGTCCCGGACATTCTGGACGGCGACCGCCGGGTGGCCGAGGCCGGGAACCGGACGGACGACGTGGCGATACTGGTGGGGACCCACTCCTGCTGCCATGGGGCGGCCCAGCTGCTCCACCTCGGGGCGGGGGAGGGGCTTATATTGCGGCCACCCGAGCTCTCCTTCAGCCTTCCCTGACCACGCCATGACCACCAGCACCGACTTCGACACGATCATCGTGGGCGCCGGCCCCGCCGGCCTGTGCGCCGCCATGTACGCCGGGCGCGGCATGCTCAAGGCCGTGACCCTCGAGGGCAAGGTGCCGGGCGGCGAGCTCCTCGCCACCGAGAAGATCGAGGATTACCCCGGCTTCGAGTCCATCCTCGGCCGCGAGCTCGCCGAGCGGATGACCGCCCATGCGAAGAAGTTCGGCGCCGATATCCGGCAGGCCACCGTGGACGGCATCCAGCGGGAGGCCGACGGCACCTTCGCCGTGAAGACCGTGGATGGCCCCACCTATCGGGCCCCGACCGTGATCCTCACCGCGGGTGGCACGCCGACCAAGCTCGACGTCCCCGGGGAGGCGGAGTACGCCGGCTTCGGCGTCTCCTACTGCGCCGTGTGCGACGGGGCCTTCTTCCGCAACCAGGTCCTCGCCGTGGTCGGCGGCGGCGACGCGGCGGTGGAGGAGGCGGACTACCTCACGCGGTATGCCTCGAAGGTGTACCTGGTGCACCGCCGCGACGAGCTCCGGGCGTCGAAGATCCTGCAGGAGCGGCTGTTCGCCAACCCGAAGATCGAGGTGATCTGGAACAAGAAGGTGCTCGAGGTGCAGGGCGCCGAGAAGCTGGGCATGAAGGAAGTGCACGGCCTCCGGCTCCAGGACACCGTGACCGGGGCCGAGTCCACGCTGCCCGTCGCGGGCGTCTTCGTCTTCGTCGGGTTCCGGCCTAACAGTGGGCTCATCAAGGAGCACTTTGCGCACGACCCGAGCGGCTACGTGGTCACCGACGACCGCATGATGACCTCGATCCCCGGCCTCTTCGCCGCCGGCGACCTGCGCGTGCAGCTCACCCGCCAGGTCACCACCGCGGTCGGGGACGCCACCACGGCGGCCATCGCGGTCGAGAAGTACCTCGCCGAGCGCCGGAGCCATGCCGGCGTCTGAGCTCGAGATCGTCGCGCTGCCCAACGGGCAATTCGCCGAGAACTGCTACATCCTGGCGGACCGGGAGACGCGCCGCGCGGTGCTGGTCGACCCCGGGGAGGACCCGGCGCTCTTCCTGGCCGAGCTCGGCCGCCGCGGCCTGACGCTCGAGGCCATCTGGCTCACCCACGGCCACGTGGACCACATCATGGGCGTGGCCGAGGTGAAGGCCGCCACCGGCGTGCCGGTCTACCTCCATCCTGCCGACCGGGCGCTGTACGACGCGCTGCCCCAGCAGGGCGGCTGGATGGGCCTCGTGCTCGAGGCCCCGCCGCCGCCCGACCACCAACTCGCCGACGGCCAGGTGCTGCACCTCGGCCGGCACGCGTTCACCGTGCGCCACACACCCGGTCATTCACCGGGCAGCGTGAGCTTCGTGGGTCCGGACATCATCCTCGGCGGGGACGTGCTCTTCAGCGGCTCCATCGGCCGCACCGACCTGCCCGGGGGAGACTTCGCGACCCTGCTGCAGAGCATCCAGTCGGTGTTCCTCACGCTGCCGGATTCGACGGTGGTGCTGAGCGGCCACGGCCCCGAGACCACCATCGGCGTGGAGCGGATGACCAACCCCTTCCTCACGGGCGCCTATCGCCATGGGTGAGCGGCCGGCGGAGGCCCGGGGCCCGGCGCCCAAGGAGCCGCCCCGCTGCAACCGCTGCGGGTTTCCCGTCACCTCGCGCCCGTGGGGCTGCAAGAATCCCTGCGCCAATTGCGGCACCGTGTATCCGCTCGGTGACTGCTCCGACTGACCTCCCCCCCGCCGAGCCCCGCGTCCTCTCGGCGGCGCGTCCCCTCGACCCGGCGCGCGATCCGCTCCCCCCGCCGCTCCGCACGGGCCGCCGCCTCACGATCCTCGACATCACCAAGTACTTCGGCCCCACGACCGGCGGCATCCGCACCTACCTGCTGGACAAGGCCCGCTACGTGGCCGCGCATCCCGACCTCGCCCAGCTCCTGCTGGTCCCGGGCGCCGGGGGGCAGGTCGGCGACGACGGGAACCTGCGCTGCTACCGCGTGCGCGGCCCCGAGATCCCGCTCGACCGCAACTACCGCTTCCTCCTCGACCGCGCGGCGGTCCGCCGGGTGCTCGCGCACGAGCGCCCCGACCTCATCGAGGTGGGCAGCCCGTGGCTGGTGCCGTGGGTGGTCCGCGGCGCCGCGCGCGACCTCGGCATCCCCACGGCCTGGTTCTATCACACCCACTTCCCGGCGATCATCGCGCCGCCGGGAGCGGGGACGCCCGCGTGGCGGCGCGGTGCCGCCCGCGCCGCCTGGGCGTGCGCCGCCTCGCCCGCGCGCATCGCGCCGTGCTGGTGGCGTCCGAGGGGGTGGCGCGCGCCCTGGAGCAGCACGGGGTCCACAACGTTCAGCGCATCGCGCTCGGCGTGGACCTGGCGCAGTTCACGCCCGCGCGCCGTGCGGCACGCGAGGCCGTCCGGGCCCGGCACGGCCTTCCCGATGGCCCGCTCGCCCTCTATCTCGGCCGCTTCACCGAGGAGAAGCGGCTCGAGGTGGTCATCGATGCATGGCGGAGGGTGGGCCGGGAGGCGGGCGCCACCCTGGTGCTCGTGGGGACCGGCCCGCGTGAGGCGCGCCTCCGCGCCCGCGCCGGCGGGCTCGCCGTCCGCTGGCTCCCCTTCCAGCGCGACCGCGCCCGCGTGGCCGACCTCCTCGCCGCCGCCGACCTGTACCTCGCGCCCGGGCCAGCCGAGACCTTCGGCCTGAGCGCGCTGGAGGCGCTGGCCTCGGGCACGCCGGTCCTGTCGGTGGATGTGGGGGGCGTGGCCGACCGGGTGCACGCCTCCGGCGTGGGCGCCTGCTATCCGGTGGACGATGCGGCCGCCTGTGCTGGGCAGGCGGTCCGGCTCCTCGGGCAGGACCGGGCCGGCCAGGCGGCTGCTGCGCGCGCCTGGGCTGAGACGCACCATGCCCAGGCGGCGGCCTTCGACCGCCTCTTCGCCACCTACCAGGCCCTCGTGGCGGCGGGAGCCTGACGATGCTCACGCTGGCCCAGGCCCACCTTCTCTGCGCCGCCCTCTTCGCGCTGGACCTCCTGGCCCGCGCCTGGCGCATCCGCTGGTACGTCGAGGCCCAGGGCGAGCCGCTCACGGTGCGGGATGCCCTGGTGCTCAACGCCTGGGGCGACGCGGCCGCGGGCCTCACCCCCATGCGTCTCGCCGGCGAGCCCGCGCGCCTCGCGGGGATGCTCCGCGCCGGGTGCTCCGCCACCGTCAGCTTCATGGCCATCGGGCTGGAGGTGGTGGTGGCCTACCCGGTGGTGTTCGCCGTGGGCGGCTTCCTCGTGTGGCGCTACGCCCCCGACTGGTGGAGCCAGGCCGGCCCCGGCCTGAAGCAGGCCCTCGCCCGGGGCTGGCCCTGGGCGGCGGCGGTGCTGCTCCTCACCATCCTGGTCTGGATCGTGGTCTGGCGGCGGAAGCGGCTGGCCCTGCGCGAGCCCGCCCGCGGCAAGGCGCGCGTGGCCGCCCTGGGCGCTGCCACGCCGCGCTGGGCCATTCTTGGGGGCATCCCGACGTCCTTCGTGAACGTGGCGGCGCGCACCGCCATGCTGCCGGTCCTCGCCCTGACGCTCCCGGAGCACCCGCCCTTCGGCGTGATGCTCGTCGGGAGCTTCGTGCTCCTCTATGCCCAGCTCGTGCTGCCCACGCCGGCGGGCGCTGGCGCCGTGGACCTGGGCTTCCTCGGCGGCATGGCGGGCGACCTCGGGGCCGACGAGGCGGGCCTCCTCCTGGCCTGGCGATTCTGGACGGTGGGCGCCGGCATCCTGCTGGGAGCCACCCTGGCGCTGCACGCCGTCGGTGCCCGGCCCCTGCTCGACGCCATCCGCCGCGTGGTGCGCCGCCCCGCCCGCTAGCTCACCGCGACGGCGGCGCGATCCCCACCAGCATCACCGTCCGCTCCAGCGCCTCGGCCACGCCGTGGGGCACGTCGGCCGGGGCCCACACCACGTCACCCGCGGCGGCCTCGAAGGTCTCGTCGCCCACCACCATCCTCGCCTTTCCCGAGGCAAGAAAGTAAAATTTGTCCGCCCCCGCGTGGGCATGGACCGGCTGCGCCTGGCCGGGCTCGAAGCAATTGAGCCCCAGGAAGAGCCCCGTCCCGCGGAACAGGTCCACCTTCGCGGCCTTCTCGGCCCCGAAGCGCGCCTCGGCCGCCAGCTGTCGTCGCATCGTCGTCATCGCTGCTCCTCTCCCCGTTTCGCGGCGCCCCAGCCGGCGCCAAGTGTCGAGCCACCCATGACTACCCGCCTCGAAAAAGACCCCCTCGGCGAGAAGCCGGTTCCGGCCACGGCCCTCTACGGCATCCAGACCGTGCGCGCCGCCGAGAACTTCCCGATCTCCGGCCTCCGGCCGCTGCCGGCCTTCGTGGACGCGGTGATCTGGATCAAGCGCTCCGCCGCCCTCACCCACAAGGAGACGGGGCGCCTCGAGGCCAGGCTCGCCGACGCCATCGTGCAGGCCGCGGACGAGGTCCTCGCCGGCCAGCACCGCGACCAGTTCATCGTGGACGTCTACCAGGCCGGCGCCGGGACCAGCCACAACATGAACTGCAACGAGGTCCTCGCCAACCGGGCCAACGAGCTCCTGGGCGGGACCCGCGGCGCCTACACGCCGGTGCATCCCAACGATCACGTCAACATGGCGCAGAGCACCAACGACGTGATCCCCACTGCCATGCGCCTCGCCGCGCTGGCCACGCTGCCGGCGCTGCTGCAGGCCATGGACACCCTCGGCGCGGACTTCCTGGCCAAGGGCACCCAGTTTGACCACGTGATCAAGTCGGGCCGCACCCACCTGCAGGATGCCACTCCCATCCGGCTGGGCCAGGAGTTCACCGCCTACGGCCACACGGTGCAGCGCCATCGCGCCAAGCTGGCCCAGGCGGCCGACTGGCTCCGCGACCTCGGCATCGGCGGCACCGCCGTCGGCACCGGGATCAATGCCGAGGCGGCGTACCCGGCGCTGATGGTGAAGTACCTGCAGCAGGTGAGCGGCCTCGAGCTCCGCGTGGGCCAGGACCGCATCCAGCTCATGCAGTCGATGGGCGACATCGCGAGCTTCACCGGCGCCTTCCGGGCCTACGTGCTGGACCTCCAGAAGATCGCCAACGACATCCGCCTCCTGGCCTCGGGGCCGCGCACCGGCCTCGCCGAGATCCTCCTGCCGGCCGTGCAGCCGGGCTCGTCCATCATGCCGGGGAAGGTCAACCCGTCCATCGCCGAGATGGTGAACCAGGTCTGCTACCAGGCGCTCGGCCTCGACACCACCGTGGCCATGGCGGCGGAAGCGGGGCAGCTCGAGCTGAACGTCATGATGCCGGTGATGACCCACAACGTGGTCTTCGGCCTCACCATCGTGGGGAACGCCACGCGCGTCCTCGCCGAACGCTGCGTCCGCGGCATCGAGGCGGACGAGCAGCTCTGCGCCTACTGGCTGGAGCGGAGCCCGGCGCTGGTGACCGCCCTGGCGCCCAAGATCGGCTATGCCGAGTCGGCCAAGCTGGCCAAGGAGGCGATTGCCACCGGGCTCACCGTGAAGCAGCTGGTGGTCCAGAAGAACCTCCTCCAGGGGAAGGAGCTGGGGGAGGTCCTCGACCTCCGTGCGATGACGGAAATCGGTGTCCCGGGCGGAGTTGGGCTGCCTGGGGGCGGATGAGAAATTCATGAGGCTTGGCGCCTGACCGATCAATCTTGATGCGATCGCCCATGATCCCTAACTTGGGTCCATGCGGATAACTACCTGGACGGAGTACAGCCTGATCATCGCGATCCACCTGGCGCGCCGCGGCGCGACAGGCGCCGGTCCGGTGGCGGCTCGGGAGATCGCTGAGCAGGAGCGGCTTCCCGGCGATTACGTCGAGCAAATCCTGCTCCGGCTCCGGCGAGCCGGCCTCGTGGAGAGCGTGCGCGGTGCCAAGGGCGGGTACTACCTCGCCAAGGAGCCCGCCGCCATCTCCATGCGCGACATCATGACGGCCTCGGAGCACCAGACCTTCGAGATGAACTGCGCCTCGCACCCCGTGGACGGGGAGCGCTGCGCGCCCGGGTCGTCCTGCAGCATCCGCCCGGTGTGGCAGGCGCTGCAGCAGCGGGTGGACGAACTCCTCGCCGGGATCGCCCTCGCCGACCTGATGAAGCATGAGACCCAGGTGCAGGAGCTCGTCTCGCTGAACCCGAGTCACTGAGCCGCACCGCTGGTCCGGAAGTCGTGCACGCGCCCAGCCCACGCGGCTGGGCGCGTATATTTTTCAGCGCATGACTGCCCCTTCGCCCCCGACGAGCTGCTGCGCTACTCGCGCCACCTGATCCTCCCGGAGGTGGGCCTCGAGGGGCAGCGGCAGCTCCGGGCCGGCCGCGTCCTGCTCGTCGGCGCGGGGGGCCTGGGCTCCCCGGCGGCGCTGTACCTCGCGGCGGCGGGCGTCGGGACCCTCGGCATTGTCGACTTCGACACCGTGGACCTGACCAACCTGCAGCGCCAGGTGCTCCACGGCACCGCGGCGGTGGGCCGGCCCAAGCTCGAGTCCGCGACCGCCCGGCTCCACGACCTGAATCCCCACGTCACCGTCGAGCCCTTCCCGGTCCGCCTCACCGCCGCCAACGCCCTCGACATCCTGCGCGGCTTCGACGTGGTGGTGGACGGCAGCGACAACTTCCCCACCCGCTACCTCGTCAACGACGCCTGCGTGCTCCTCGGCAAGCCGCTGGTGTACGGGAGCATCTTCCGCTTCGACGGCCAGGTCTCGGTGTTCGACGCCAGGCACGGGCCGTGCTACCGCTGTCTCTACGCCGAGCCCCCCCCGCCGGGCCTGGTCCCGAGTTGCGCCGAGGGTGGCGTCCTGGGCGTGCTGCCAGGGATCGTCGGCAGCCTGCAGGCGCTCGAGGCGCTCAAGCTGCTCACCGGGGCTGGGCAGGCGCTCACGGGCCGGCTGCTCCTCGTGGACACGCTGCGGATGCGCTTCCGGGAGCTGGAGCTGCGGAAGGACCCCGACTGCGCCGTCTGCGGGCCCAACCCCACGGTCCGCACCCTCATCGACTACGAGGCGTTCTGCGGCATCGGGGCACCGGCCGTGGGGCTGGAGATCACGGTGCAGGCGTACGCCGACCTGCGGGCGTCGGGGACGCCCCACGTCCTGGTGGATGTCCGGGAAGGGTACGAATGGGAGGTGGTGCACCTCCCGGGTGCGCTCCACATCCCGCTACGCGACCTGCCCAGCCGGGTGCGCGAGGTGGACCCGCGCGCCGAGGTGGTGGTGCTCTGCCATCACGGCGCGCGGTCGCTGGCGGCGGTGGAGTTGCTGCGGGGGGCGGGGTATCACGGGGCGCGGAGCCTGGCCGGCGGCATCGATGCGTGGGCGCGCGAAGTGGAGCCGGCGCTGCCCCGCTACTAGCCCGGCGGCGGCGGTCAGTGGACGCACCCTCCCTTCACGGGGTACTTTTGCGGCCCTCGCCGAAGTGGTGGAATTGGTAGACGCGCTGCGTTCAGGGCGCAGTGGGCGCAAGCCCGTGGGGGTTCGAGTCCCCCCTTCGGCACTTGATGACAGCGACGGCCCCGCCTCCCGGTGGGGCCGTTCGCGTTTCCGGGCGGCACGCGGTGATCCGCCACCTTGGCCCGCCCCAACCCCCTGTCTATCTTGGCCTTAGCGCCATGGCCCGCCCCCGTCCCGCCGCCGATGACGGCAAGCAGCAGGTTGCCCGGAACCCCAAGGCAACCCACGACTACCACATCCTCGAGACGTGGGAGGCGGGCGTCGTGCTGACCGGCACCGAGGTCAAGTCGCTGCGCAGCGGGAAGGCGTCGATCAAGGAGGGCTTTGCCCGCCTCGCCAACGGCGAGGTGTTCCTCGAGGGCGTCAACATCACCCCGTACGAGCAGGGCAACCGCTACAACCACGATCCCGTCCGCACCCGGAAGCTCCTCCTCCACCGCAAGGAGATCGAGCGCCTGATCGGCGCCGTGGAGCAGAAGGGCCTGACACTGGTGCCGCTCGAGCTCTACTTCCGGAACGGCGTCGCCAAGGTCACCCTGGCCCTGGGCCGCGGCAAGAAGCAGCACGACCGCCGCGAGGACCTCAAGCGTCGCGACGCGAACCGCGAGATGGCCCGCGCCCTGAGCCACCGGGGGCGGGAATGAAGCCGGCGGGCCTCGGGCGGGTGCTCGCGCTGGTCCTGGCGCTGGCCCTCCCCGCGCGGGCGGCCGCGGTGCCGGCCACCATCACCGTCCAGACCGCCCGTGGGGCCACCCAGCTCGCCGTGCGCATGGACCGCCTGGCTGGCCCGCTGGTGCACGGCGGTACGCTGGTGGGCCTCCTCAACGGGACCATCGCCCGGCGCGAGGGATGGTACGACCTCACGCTCGCCCGCCAGGCGTTCCGCTTCCTGCCGGGCGCCCCGGCCTTCGCCTTCAACGACCGGCTGCAACCCCTCGCCGGCACCGCCGTGGTGCTGCGCGACTCCCTGTTCCTGCCACTCCAGTTCGTCGCCGAGGTGCTGCCCCGCGTCCTGGCCGAGCGCTACAGCTGGGACCCGCGCACCGCGCGGCTCAAGGAGCTGGTGCGCACCCCGCCGCCGGCCACCACCATCGCGCGGCTCCCCAACGGGCTCCGGCCCGGCCATGTCATCACCGTGGACGCCGGGCACGGCGGTCGCGACCCCGGCAACCCCGGCATCTACTTTCCCCGCGGCCTGCGCGAGAAGGACGTGACGCTGCAGGTGGCACTCCTCCTGCGCGACGAGCTCAAGGGCCGCGGCATCCGCGTGGTGATGACGCGCACCACCGACACGCTCATCAACATCCTCGACCGCGCCCGCTACTGCACCGCCGAGTGCGAGCTCTTCGTGAGCCTGCACGTGGACGCGCTCGATGCCCGCGCCCGCCGCCGCTTCGGCGAGGTGAGCGGGTTCCACACCATCATCATCGGCGAGGAGAACACCGAGGACGCCGACCGCATCGCCAACATGGAGAACGAGGCGCTGCAGTACGAGGACGCCCCCGCGCAGGGCGCCAACGACCTCGACTACATCCTCCGCAACCTCCAGATGAACGAGTACCTCCGCGAGTCGGCCCGCGCGGCCGAGCTGGTGCAGGAGGAACTCGCCAAGGTCCACACCGGCACCGACCGCGGCGTGAAGCAGCACAACCGGCTCGCCGTGCTGAACACTGCCCGTCGCCCGGCCATCCTGGTGGAGATGGGCTTCAGCACCAACCCCAACGATGCGCGGCTCATGACGCGCCGCAGTTCGCAGCAGTCCCTCGCCACCGCCCTGGCCGACGCCATCGTGGCCTACCTGCTCGAGTACGACCGCAAGCTCGGCGCCCCGTCCGCCGCGGGGAACGGCCGGTGAAGCGCGCCGCGGCGCTGGTGCTGGCGCTCCTCCTCGGCGGGTGCGCCTACTACAACGGGATGTACCACACCGACCGCGCGGCCGGCCGGGCCCTGAAGGCCGAGCGCGAGGGCCGCACCCTCGAGGCCAACGGGCTCTGGGGCGAGGTGTCGGTGCGCGCCGAGTCGGTGCTGGTGCGCCACCCGCACGCCGGCTTCGCCGACCGCGCCCGCGTCCTGCAGGGGCAGTCGCTCGCCCGGCTCGGCCAGTGCGAGCGGGCGCTGCTCCCGCTCGAGGAGGCCGCCGACGCGCGCGACGCCGCGGTGGCCACCCGCGCCCGCCGCCTCGCCGGCGAGTGCTACGAACGGCTCGGCGATTATGCCGGGGCCATCCGCGCCTTCGGGCGCCTGGCGGAATCGCCCGATGCCCGGGAGCGGGCGTACGGCCGCTTCGCCCTGGGCCGCACCCTTTCGCACGAGGGTCGCTTCGACGAGGCGGTCGCCGCGCTCGAGCGGAGCGAGCATCCCCGGGCGGTGGCCGAGCGCGCCGCCGCCCTGGCGGGGGCGGGGCGGGTCGGCGAGGCGGTGGCGGTCGCGGAGTCGCTGCTCGCGGCGCAGCACCCGCTGGTGCGCGACACGCTCATGCCGTGGGACTCGCTGGTGGCGCGGGTCCGGCGCCACGACACCACCGCGGGCCAGCGCCTCCTCGCCGACGCGGTGGCCGACACCGCGATCGCCCCGGCCATCCGCGGCGAGCTGCTCATCGCCGACGGGAGTACTGGTTCCCGACCGATTCCGCACGCGGCCTCCGCCGCTTCGCCGAGGCGCGGGCACTCGGCCGGCCCGGGGATCCGGTGACCCGGGCTGCCGACCTGCGTCAGGCCATCGCCCGCCTGCGGGTGGCCGCCGACCCGGCGCGGTTCGCGGAACTCGCCCAGCAGGTCAACGACCTCGCGGAGACCGGTGGGCGCTTCGCGCCAGAGGCGGGCCGCCTCGGGCGCGTGGCCCTCAAGGTGGCGGCGCAGGACAGCATTACCCCCGGCACGCCGAACGGCGAGATGCGGCTCTTCCTCCTCGCCGAGGTGCTGCGCGACTCGCTCTCGGCCCCGTCGCTCGCCGCCCGCTACCTGCATCGCATCACGGCCGGGTGGCCCGAGTCGCCCTACGTCCCCAAGGCGCTCCTCGCCCTCATGGAGCTCGAGCCGGCGCACGCCGATTCGCTTCGCGACGCGCTCGCCCGTGACTACGCCGCCAGTCCCTACGTGCTCACGCTGCTCGGCACCGAGTCGCCCGCGTTCCAGGCGCTCGAGGACTCGCTCGGGAGCCTCGCGCCGGGGGGCCGGCCCACGCCGGCGCGCCCGGGGACCCCGCGGCCCACGCCCGGACGGCCGCAGCCCGCCCAGCCCGCCACGCTCCGCGCCCCGGTGGAACAGTGACGTCGTCGCTCGCCCGCACCGTCTTCGGCACCACCTTCCAGAATCCCGTCCTCCTCGCCGCCGGCACCTGTGGCTTCGGCCGCGAGGTGCAGGGCGTCATCGATCTCGAGCGCCTCGGCGGCATCATGACGAAGGCCGTCTCGAAGGAGCCGCGGAAGGGCAACAAGGCCCCACGCGTGGCCGAGTTCCCCTTCGGGATGCTCAACTCGGTGGGGCTCGCCAATCCGGGACTCGCCTCGGTGCGGGAGCACGAGTTTCCCTGGCTCGAGACCCACGTGAAGGCGGCGCGGGTCATCGTCAACGTGGTGGGCTTCGAGCCCGGGGATTTCGCGGAGGTGGTGGCCGGCCTCGATCACTTCAGCATCATCACCGGCTACGAGATCAACCTCTCCTGCCCCAACACCCACGCGGGCGGGGTGGAGTTCGGGGCCAACCCGGCCACGGCGGCGCAGGTCATCGGCCTCTGCCGCGAGCGGACCCGGCGGCCGATCCTCGCCAAGCTCTCCCCCGCGCTCCCCGACATCGCCGGCATGGCGCTCTGCGTGCGTGACGCCGGCGCCGACGGCGTGTCGGTGGTGAACACCTTTCCCGCCTACCTGATGGACGAGGCCGGGGCGCCCAGGCTGGGCAACGGCAACGGCGGCATGAGCGGCCCGGCCCTGCTGCCGGTGGGCGTGCTCGCGGTCCGCAAGATCATGGACAAGAGCGGCGGCATGCCGGTGGTGGGAATGGGCGGCATCCGCACCGCGGATGACGCCCGCCAGTACCTCCGCGCCGGCGCGAGCCTGGTGGCCATCGGCACCGCGGCCATGGCCAATCCTCGCATTCCCGAGAAGGTCATCCGCGACCTGGAGCAGCACGGTGGCTGAGATCATCATCGCCCTGGACCTGCCGGGCGCGGACGCGCGCCGCCTCCTCGACCAGATCCCCGAGGCACGGTGGGTCAAGGTGGGCTCCATCCTCTTCGCGGAAGAGGGCCCGGCGTTCGTCCGGGAAATGGCAGGCCGGGGGCTGTCGGTGTTCCTCGACCTGAAATGGCACGACATCCCCAACACGGTGGCCGGGGCCGTCCGCGGGGCCCGGGCCCTGGGCGTCCAGATGGCGACGATCCACACCCTCGGCGGCTCGGCCATGATGGCGGCGGCCGCGGAGGCGGCCGGCCCGTCGCTGGGGGTAGTAGGGGTGACGGTCCTGACCAGCCACACGCCGGAGGGCTACGCCGAGGCGGTGGGGCGGGGCAGCGTGACGGTGCTGGACGAGGTGGCCCGGCTGGCAGGGGCGGCCGGGCGGGCGGGGCTCCGGGGCTGTGTCTGCTCCCCCCACGAGGTGGCGACCGTCCGGGCCCAGCTCGGCCCGGAGGGTTGGGTGGTGGTGCCCGGAATCCGACGCGCCGGAGACGCGGCCGGGGACCAGGCCCGGACGGCCGGACCCCGGGAGGCGGCGCAGGCGGGGGCCACCCATCTCGTGGTGGGTCGGCCGGTGCTGCAGGCCCAGGACCCCCGGGCCGCCTTCCTGGAAATGGCCTCGGCCGCGGAGGGTTGAGGCTGGCCTGACCCCTGTCCGCGGCCTCCCCGGCGGGTCCCTCCTAAGTCGTGCGTCCCCCTTGCATTATCCACATCCCCCCAGTACGTTGTCGTGCTCTAGTCAAACCCGTTTCTGGGAGTGGTCCGTGAAGGTTCGTTCGAGCATCAAGCCCATCTGCGAGCACTGCAAGGTGGTCCGCCGCCAGGGCACGCTCCGGATCATCTGCAAGCGCAACCCGAAGCACAAGCAGCGGCAGGGGTAACCGATGGCGCGTATCGCTGGCGTAGACCTCCCGCGCGAGAAGCGCGTCGAGATCGCCCTCACGTACATCTACGGGATCGGCCGGCCGACCTCCGGCAAGATCCTCTCCGAGACGGGCGTGAGCCCCGACACCCGGGTCCGGGACCTCAGTGACAACGAGGTGGCCCGGCTCCGCCAGTTCATCGAGCGCTCGTTGCGCGTCGAAGGTGCGCTGCGCACCGAGATCGCAATGAACATCAAACGCCTGATGGACATCGGCAGCTACCGCGGCATCCGCCACCGCCGGGGCCTCCCGCTCCGCGGCCAGCGCACGCATACCAACGCCCGCACCAAGAAGGGCCCGCGCCGGGCCATCGCGGGCAAGAAGAAGGTGACGAAGAAGTAAATGACCACTCCCGAGAAGCCCCAGACGGCGGCCCCCGCGGCCGCGGCGCCGGCGGCGGCCCCCAAGGCCCCCGCCGCGAAGCGCGGGAAGAAGATCGTCGAGAGCGAGGGCGTCGCCCACATCTCGGCCACCTTCAACAACCTGCTGATCACCATCACGGACATGAAGGGCAACACCCTGACGTGGGGCTCGGCCGGCAAGGCGGGCTTCAAGGGGTCGAAGAAGTCCACGCCCTTCGCCGCCACCGTCGCCGCCGAGAACTGCGGCCGCGAGGCCATGAACCTGGGACTGCGCCGCGTGCACGTGCGCGTGCAGGGCCCGGGCAGCGGCCGCGAGTCGGCCATCCAGGGGCTCGCCTCGGTTGGCCTCAAGGTGGTCTCCATCCGCGACGTCACGCCGATTCCGCACAACGGCTGCCGTCCTCCCAAGAAGCGGCGGGTCTGATTTATGGCGCGTTACGCTGGAGCGAGCTGCCGGCAGTGCCGGCGCGAGGGCACCAAGCTGTTCCTGAAGGGCACCCGCTGCCTCACCGAGAAGTGCGCCGTCGAGCGCCGCGGCTATCCGCCGGGCCAGCACGGCCAGTCGGGCGGCGCGCGGGGCCGCAAGGCCTCGGGGTACGCCAAGCAGCTGCGTGAGAAGCAGAAGGTGAAGCGCATCTACGGCCTCACCGAGAAGCAGTTCCGGAACACCTTCGACCGGATCTCGCGCGAGCAGGGCGTCAAGGGCACCAACCTCCTGGTGGCGCTCGAGACCCGGCTCGACAACGTCGTCTTCCGCATGGGCTTCGCCGCCAACCGCAAGCAGGCGCGCCAGCTCGTCCGCCACGGCCACATCGAGGTCAACGGCGGCAAGGTGGACATCCCGAGCTTCCACGTGAAGCCGGGCATGGAAGTGCGCGTCACGCAGGCCAGCAAGGAGCTCGTCCCGGTGAAGCTCGCGCTCGAGTTCGCCCGCGCGGCCAGGCCGTGAAGTGGGTCTCCGTGGACGGCGACAAGGTGGCGGGGAAGGTCATCGAGCGCCCGACGCGCGATGCGATCCCGCTCAACGCGCAGGAACAGCTCATCGTCGAGCTGTACTCCAAGTGACCATGACCATCGACCTCACCGGCCTGGTCCGCCCGCACCTGGTCGAGATGACCAAGCGGGAGGACAACCCGAACATCGCCGAGTTCCGGCTGCAGCCGCTGGAGCGCGGGTTCGGGTATACGCTGGGCAATTCGCTCCGGCGGCTCCTGCTGTCCTCGCTCCGCGGCAGCGCGGTGTGGGCCTTCCGCCTCGATGGCGTGGTGCACGAGCACCAGACCATCCCGGGCGTCCACGAGGACGTGCACCAGATCATCCAGCGCCTCAAGTCGCTCACGCTCGTCCTCGCGGACGAGGTGGACGAGGCGGTGCTCCGCATCAAGAAGGACGGCGCCGGCCCGGTCTACGCCCGCGACATCGTGCCGAGCGGCTCGGTGCGCGTGGTGAACCCGGACCACCTGCTCTTCACCGTGCAGGATGCCCGCGAGGTCAACGGCGAGCTCTACGTCAACAAGGGCCGCGGCTACGTCGAGGCGGAGCTGCACCCCAAGGACCGCTCGCTGCCGGTGGACCTCATCACCATCGACGCCATCTACAACCCGGTCCGCCGCGCCAACTTCGCGGTGGCCGAGACCCGCGTCGGCCAGCGCACCGACTATGACCGGCTCACGGTCAGCGTCGAGACCAACGGCACCATCTCGCCCGAGGACGCCATCGCCTACGCGGCGGCCCTCGCGCAGGAGCACTTCCGCTACTTCGTCGACTTCGGAAAGGTCCCCGTGGGCCGCGCCGAGAGCCAGGCGGGGGCGGTCGGCGCGGGCGCGCTCCGCGACAAGCTGAACCGGCTGATTGACGATTTCGGGCTCTCGGTCCGGTCGCTCAATTCCCTGAAGAACTCCAACATCCGCACCCTGGGCGACCTCGTCACCTACACCGAGGACGAGCTGCTCAAGGTCAAGAACGTCGGGGAGAAGGCGCTCCGCGAGATCGCCGACCTCCTCCGCCAGCAGGAACTGAACTTCGGGATGCGCTTCGAGGAGGCCGATGGGGACCTCCGCGTGGTGAACCCCGGCACCCCGCCGAGCGTGCGCGTCGCGTCCGACGGCGTCGAGGAGAGCTGAGACAATGCGGCACCAGGCAAAGGGACGGCAGCTGTCGCGCACCTCGGAGCACCGCCGGGCGCTCCTGCGCAACATGGCCACGAGCCTCTTCCTCCACGGCAGCATCACCACCACCGTGGCCAAGGCCAAGGAGCTCCGGCCGTACGCCGAGAAGCTGATCACCCAGTCGCGCAAGAAGACCCTGCACGCCCGCCGCCTCGCCGCGGCCAAGGTGCGGGAGCGCGAGGCGCTCGCCAAGCTGTTCGGGGAGATCTCCGACCGCTTCGCCGCGCGCCCGGGCGGCTACACCCGGATCCTCAAGCTCGGCCACCGGCCGGGCGACGGCGCCGAGATGGCGCGCATCGAGCTCCTCCCGGAGTGACGATGGCCCGGCGATTCCGGACTGAGAGGAACGACGAAAGGGGACCCGAGGGTCCCCTTTTTTCTGGCCAGCACTGGATGTCTGCGCCGCCGACCGACCACCGGAAGCGGGACGCCGGCCACGCGGGCGGCGTCCCGGCTGCCTCAGACCGCCTTCTTCACCCGGTTAGACTTGATGCACTGGGTGCAGACCTGGACCCGGCGGGGCGCCCCCTCGACCAGGACACGGACCGTCTGGAGGTTGGGGTACCAGCGGCGCTTCTTCCGGTTGTTGGCGTGGCTGACGTTGTTGCCGGTGATCGGCCCCTTGCCACACACGTTGCACGTCCGGGCCATACGGATCTTCCTTCCGGGGGACTGGGTTCCACGAGTCGCGGGACAGCCGCCAAGTATAACCGGCTGAAGGTCTTGACACAACACCGGAGGGACCTCCCCCCATGCCGCGGGCACTGATCACCGGGATCACCGGGCAGGACGGCTCCTACCTCGCCGAATTCCTGCTGGCCAAGGGCTACGAGGTGGTGGGGGTGGTCCGGCGGACCAGCCACCACAGCTACGAGCGCATCGACCACCTGCTCGACCGGGTCACCATCCTCCCGGCCGACCTGCTGGACCAGCACTCCCTGACCACGGTCCTCAAGGAGACGGAACCGGACGAGGTCTACAACCTCGCGGCCCAGTCGTACGTCCCCACCAGCTGGTCGCAGCCCGTGCTCACGGGCGAGTTCACGGCCCTCGGCGTCACCCGCATCCTCGAGGCCATCCGCCTGGCCTGGCCCAAGGCCCGGTTCTACCAGGCGTCGAGCTCCGAGATGTTCGGCCGGGCCATGGAGACGCCGCAGAAGGAGAGCACCCCCTTCTACCCGCGCTCGCCCTACGGCGTGGCCAAGTGCTACGGGCACTGGATCACGGTGAACTACCGCGAGTCGTACAACCTCTACGCGGTGAGCGGGATCCTCTTCAATCACGAGTCGCCGCGGCGCGGCATTGAGTTCGTGACGCGGAAGGTCACCGACGGCGTGGCGCGGATCAAGGCGGGCCTGGCCGCGGAGCTCCGCCTCGGCAACCTCGACGCCCGGCGCGACTGGGGCTTTGCCGGCGACTACGTGGACGCCATGTGGCGCATGCTGCAGCAGTCGGAGCCCGAGGATTACGTGATCGGCACGGGGGAGACGCACACGGTGCGGGAGCTGGTGGAGATCGCCTTCCAGCACGCCGGGCTCGACTGGGAGCGCTACGTGAAGATCGACCCGCGCTTCGTGCGGCCCGCCGAGGTGGACATCCTCCTCGCCGACCCGTCGAAGGCGGCGCGGGAACTCGGCTGGAGGCCCACCGTCACCTTCGCGGGGCTGATCCGGATGATGGTGGACGCGGACCTGGCCCGGCTCGGGGTGGGCCGGTGAAGGTGCTCGTCACCGGGGCCGGCGGCTTCGTCGGCCGGTGGCTGCTGCCGGCGTTGCTCGAGGCAGGGCACGAGGTGCTGGGCACCCGGCTCCCGGGGGAGGCGCCGCCGGAGTTCCTGTCGGCCACGGAGCGGGCCTGGACCCGCTGGTACCCGCTCGACCTGCGTGATCCGGTCTCGGTGACGGCGCTGGTGGACGAGCTGCCCGACGCGGTGATTCACCTCGCCGCCATCGCCTCCGGCGCCGAGGCGCGGCGGGACCCGGGCCTGGCGTGGGAGGTGAACGCCGGCGGCACGGCCCGGCTGGCGGACGCGCTCGGGCAGGCACGGTCCGCGGGGCGCGGCGACCCGCTCCTGCTCCTCGTGAGCACGGCCGAGGTGTACGGCGTGGCCGAGCCGCACGCCCGCACCGAGGACGAGCCGCTGGCGCCCATCTCGCCCTACGCGGCGAGCAAGCTTGGCGCGGAGGTGGCCGTGCAGGAGGTGGCGCGCCGGACCGGGCTGCGCACGCTGGTGGCGCGGGCCTTCCCGCACACCGGGCCCGGCCAGACCGACCGTTACGTGGTGCCGGCCTTCGCCCGGCGCCTGAAGGCAGCGCGGCGGATCGGCGCGCCGGTGGTGAAGACCGGCAACCTCGAGCCCGTGCGCGACTTCCTCGACGTGCGCGACGTGGTGCGCGCCTACGTGGCGCTGCTCGGCGCCGGCGAGCCCGGGGCGGTGTACAACGTGGCCTCGGGCCACGGCTGGAGCCTTGGCCAGGTCTTCACCATGCTGAGCGAGCAGCTCGGTGTGCGGGCCATCCCCGAGGTGGACCCGCAGTTTGCCCGCACCGCCGACCTGCCGCACCTCGTGGGGAACGCCGCGCGGCTCACCGAGGCGACCGGCTGGACCCCGACCATTCCCTTCGCGCAGACACTCCAGGATCTCGTCGATGCCCAAACGGACTGACCTTCGCTCCATCCTCCTGCTCGGCTCGGGCCCGATCATCATCGGGCAGGGGGCCGAGTTCGACTACTCCGGCACGCAGGCGGTGCGGGCGCTCAAGGAAGAGGGCTACCGGGTCATCCTCGTCAACTCCAATCCGGCGACGATCATGACCGACCCGGAGATCGCCGACGCCACCTACATCGAACCGGTGACGCCGGAATGGGTGGCGCGGGTGATCGAGCGGGAACGGCCGGATGCGCTGCTGCCCACCATGGGCGGCCAGACGGCGCTCAACGTGGCCATGGCGCTCACCCGCGACGGGACGCTCGCCAAGTACGGCGTGGAGCTGATCGGCGCCAACGAGCGCGCCATCCGCGTGGCGGAGGACCGCGAGGAGTTTGCGCAGGCCATGAAGCGGATCGGCCTGGCCACGCCGCCGGGGCGCACCATCCGCTCGCTCGAGGAGGGGCTCGCGGCGGTGGAGCAGACGGGCTACCCGGCCATCATCCGGCCGTCCTTCACGCTGGGCGGCACGGGCGGCGGCATCGCGTACAACCGCGAGGAGTTCATCGCCATCGTGGAGCGCGGGCTCGACCTCTCGCCGGTGGGCTCGGTGCTGGTGGAGCGGAGCATCATGGGCTGGAAGGAGTACGAGCTCGAGGTGATGCGGGATGGTGCGGACAACGTGGTCATCGTCTGCTCCATCGAGAACCTCGACCCGATGGGCGTCCACACCGGGGACTCGATCACGGTGGCGCCGGCCATGACGCTGACCGACCGCGAGTACCAGGTGATGCGGGACAGCGCCATCAAGATCATCCGCGAGGTGGGCGTCGCGGCCGGTGGGTGCAACATCCAGTTCGCGGTGAGCCCCACCACGGGCGAGCAGTTCGTGATCGAGATGAACCCGCGCGTCTCCCGCTCCTCGGCGCTGGCGTCGAAGGCCACGGGCTTCCCCATCGCGCGGATCGGCACCAAGGTGGCGGTGGGCTACACGCTGGACGAGCTCCCGAACGACATCACCAAGACCACGCCGGCCTCGTTCGAGCCGGTGCTGGACTACGTGGTGGTGAAGGTCCCGCGCTTCGCCTTCGAGAAGTTCCCCACGGCCGATCCCAAGCTCGGCACCCAGATGAAGGCGGTGGGCGAGGCGATGGCCATCGGCCGCACCTTCAAGGAGGCCTTCCAGAAGGGCTTCCGCGCCCTCGAGGCCGACCGTTCCGGCTGGGAGCTCGGGCGGGCGCCGATCGATGACCGCCTGACGGACACCTCGCTGGAGGCCATCAAGGCGGCCATCCGCACGCCGACGGCGGAGCGGATCTACCAGGTGAAGCGCGCCCTGCTGCTCGGCGTGTCCCTGGAGGAGATCCACGAGCGCACCGGCATCGACCTCTGGTTCCTGGACCAGATGCTCGAGCTGGTGGAGGCGGAGCGCCGCTGGTCCGCGGCCGGGCGCGCGGAGATCTACGGGGACGCGGGGCTGGTGCGGCGGATGAAGAAGATGGGCTTCTCCGACCGGCAGCTGGCCGAGATGCGGAACGTGCCCGAGGCCGAGATCCGGAACCTGCGGCACGATCTGGGGGTGCGGCCGGTCTTCAAGACGGTGGACACCTGCGCCGGGGAGTTCCCCTCCCAGACGCCCTATCTCTACTCCTGCTACGACGAGGAGAACGAGTCGCCGGCGCGGTCGGACAAGACGGTCATCATCCTCGGGAGCGGGCCCAACCGGATCGGGCAGGGCGTGGAGTTCGACTACTGCTGCGTCCGGGCCACGCTCGCCTTCCGCGAGATGGGCTACCGCACGGTGATGGTAAACTCCAACCCCGAGACCGTCTCCACCGACTACGACATCAGCGACACGCTCTACTTCGAGCCGCTCACGCTCGAGGACGTGCTGGAGATCGTGCACGTGGAGCAGCCGCTCGGCGTGGTGGTGCAGCTGGGCGGGCAGACCCCGCTCAAGCTGGCGCGCGGCCTCGAGGCGGCCGGGGTGAAGATCCTCGGCACCTCGCCGGACGCCATCGATGCGGCGGAGGACCGCAAGCGCTTCGAGGCGCTGGCGCGCGAGCTCGGCGTGGCGCAGCCGCCGGCCGGCACGGCGCTCTCGCTCGACGAGGCGGTGCGGGTGGCGGAGCGGGTGGGCTATCCCTGCCTGGTGCGCCCCTCGTACGTGCTGGGCGGGCGGGGCATGGAGATCGTGTATGACGAGCCCTCGCTCCGGGACTACTTCGGCCGCGCGGTGCGGGTGGCGCCGGGGCACCCGGTGCTCATCGACCGCTTCCTCGAGGATGCCTTCGAGGCGGACGTCGACGCCATCGCGGACGGCCGCCGCTGCGCCATCGGCGGCGTGATGCAGCACATCGAGGATGCCGGCATCCACTCGGGCGACTCGGCCTGCGTCCTGCCGCCCTACCTCATCACCCCGCCGCAGGTGGAGCAGATGAAGGCCTACACCAAGGCCTTCGCCCTCAGGCTCGGCGTGGTGGGGCTCATCAACGTGCAGTACGCCATCAAGGACGGCGTGGTCTACGTGCTGGAGGTGAACCCCCGGGCCTCCCGCACCGTCCCCTTCGTGTCGAAGACCACGGGGGTGCCGCTGGCGAGCGTCGCCGCCGCCGTGATGGCCGGCAAGACGCTCGACGAGCTGGGGATCCAGGACGAGGTGCGCCAGCCCTACGTGGCGGTGAAGGAGGCGGTGTTCCCCTTCAACAAGCTCCACGGCGTGGACCTGATCCTGGGCCCGGAGATGCGCTCCACCGGGGAGGTGATGGGGATCAGCGAGTCGTTCGGGATGGCCTTCGCCAAGGCGCAGCACGCGGCGGACGGCGCGCTGCCGATCGCGGGCGCGGTGTTCATCACCGTCAACGACCACGACAAGGCCACCGTGACCCCGATCGCCGAGAAGCTGCACGCGCTCGGGTTCAGGATCTACGCCACCGAGGGCACGGCCAAGCACCTGCGCGGCAAGGGCATCCCGGCCGAGCGCGTGCTCAAGGTGTACGAGGGGCGGCCCAACGTGATGGACCTCCTGGTGTCGGGCACGGTGCAGCTGCTGATCAACACGCCGCTCGGCAAGCTCACCCAGCAGGACGACTATACGATCCGGGCCGCCGCGCTGGCCCATCGGGTGCCGTACACCACCACGCTCTCCGCCGCCTCGGCGGCGCTCGATGCCATCCAGGCGCTCCGCAACCAGGAGCGCGGCGTCCGCTCGGTGCAGGAGTGGCACCGCCTGGCACGCGAGCAGCGCGCCGCGGGCTGACGCGCATGACCGACGCGCGCGACCCCGCCTTCGCCGCCGCGCTCCGCACCCGGGTGCGCGGCACGGTGAAGGAGCAGGAGGGCCTGGCGCGGTACTCCACCTACCGGATCGGCGGGCCCGCCACGGTGCTGCTGCCGGAAGTCGCCGAGGACGTGGCCCGGGCGCTCGTGGTCGCGGCGGGCGCGGGGGTGCCGTGGTTTGCGCTCGGCCTCGGGAGCAACCTGCTCCTGCCCGATGAGGGGATGACGGCCCTCGTCATCCGGCTCGGCAAGGGCCTCGATGGCCTCGAGCCGCTCGGCGGCGGGCGCTTCCGGGTGGGCGCCGGGCTGCCGCAGCCGCTCGCGGCCCGCCGCACCAGTGAGGCGGGCTGGCGTGGGCTGCATCGCTTCGTGGGCGTCCCCGGCAGCGTGGGCGGGGGCGTGTACATGAACGCCGGCTGCCATGGCGGGGAGTGGGCGGAGGTGGTCACCCACGTCACCGTGGTGGACGCCACGGGGCACGACCGGGTGCTCCCCCGCGCCGAGGTGCCCTTCCGGTACCGCGCGAGCGGGCTCCAGGACCAGGTGGTGCTCGACACCACGGTCCAGCTCGTGGCCGAGGAGCCCGCGGTCATCCAGGCGGAGGTGGCGGAGCTGTATCGCTGGCGGCAGGAGGGGACGCCGTTCAATCAGCCCTGCTGCGGCAGCGTGTTCAAGAACCCGGGCGGGCCGAGCTGGCAGAAGACCGACGGACCGCGCACGGCCGGCCAACTCATCGAGGCGGCGGAGCTCAAGGGCACGCGGGTGGGCGCGGCGGAGGTGTCGCCGATGCACGCCAACTACTTCGTGAACACCGGCGGGGCCACGGCGGCGGACGTGCGCGGGCTCATCGCCCTGGCGCGGCGGACGGTGCGGGAACGCTTCGGCGCGGCGCTCGAGACCGAGGTGAAGGTCGTGCGGCCCGACGGCAGCTTCGCGGATTCCACGCAGGACTGACGGGAGGGCGGCGGTGGCGGACTTCTTCGTGCACGAGTCGAGCTACGTCGACGACGGGGCGGTGATCGGGGCCGGCAGCAAGGTCTGGCACTTCTGCCACGTCATGGCCGGCGCCGTGATCGGCGAGCGCTGCAACCTGGGCCAGAACGTGGTGGTCATGCCCGGCACGCGGCTCGGCAACAACGTGAAGGTCCAGAACAACGTCTCGATCTACGAGGGCGTCACCCTCGAGGACGACGTGTTCTGCGGGCCGAGCTGCGTCTTCACCAACGTCAGCAACCCGCGGAGCCACGTCTCCCGGAAGCACGAGTACCGGCCCACCCTGGTGCGTCGCGGGACGTCCATCGGGGCCAACGCCACCATCGTGTGCGGGGTGACGCTCGGCGAGTACGCCTTCATCGGGGCGGGCGCGGTGGTGACGAGCGACGTGCCGGCCTTTGCCCTCATGGTGGGCGTCCCGGCCCGGCGGGTGGGGTGGATGTGCCGCTGCGGCGAGCGGTTGCAGCTGCGCGACAGGCAGGCCACCTGCGGCGCCTGCGGGACGGCGTATCGTGAAGAGCAGGGCGCACTTAGCCTCGTTGACCCGCCGGGACGCGACCGCTAGACTTCGCCCGCCGGCTGGCCCCGGAGTTGCTTGGGGCAGGGCCGTCCCTGGGCCCGCCGGGCCCCCTAATCGTGGGTGGTGCTTCCCCGGAGCCCCGTGCCCGTACCGCTGCTCGACCTCGTTGCCCAGTACCGGTCCATCCAGGCCGAGGTGCAGGCCGCCCTCCAGCGCGTCATCGAGCGCCAGGCGTTCATCCTCGGGCCGGAGGTCGCCGAGCTCGAGGCGCAGGTCGCCGCGCTCTCCCACGCGAAGCACGGGATCGGCTGCGCCAGCGGCACCGACGCGCTGCTGCTGCCGCTCCGGGCGCTGGAGCTCCAGCCGGGCGACGAGGTGATCTGCCCGGCCTTCACCTTCTTCGCCACGGCGGGCACCATCCACAACACCGGCGGGCGGCCGGTGTTCGTGGACATCGATCCCACCACGTTCAACATGACGCCCGCGGCCGTGGAGGCCGCCATCACCCCGCGCACCCGCGGGATCGTGGTGGTGCATCTGTTCGGGCAGATGGCGGACATGGGGGGGATCCTGGCGGTGGCCCGCCGCCACGGGCTGCCGGTCATCGAGGACGCGGCCCAGTCCATCGGGGCGCGGCAGCGGGTGGACGGGAGCTGGCGCCTGGCGGGCGAGCTGGGGCAGGTGGGGGCCTTCTCGTTCTTCCCCAGCAAGAACCTCGGCGCCTGGGGCGACGGCGGCATGATGGTCACCCAGGACGACGCGCTGGCCGCGCGGCTGCGGCGCCTGCGCACCCATGGCGGCGCCAAGCAGTACCACCACGACGAGGTCGGCTTCAACAGCCGGCTCGACACGCTGCAGGCCGCGGTGCTGCTCGCCAAGCTGCCGCACCTGGCCGCGTGGAGCGCGGCGCGGCGCGCGCGGGCGCGCGCGACACCGAGGCGTTCACCGGCCATCCGCCCTCTGCCCGCCGCGGGTGGCGGAGGGCAACGAGCACATCTTCCACCAGTACGTGGTGCGCGCCGAGCGGCGCGACGGGCTGGTGGAGCACCTGAAGGCGCGCGGCATCGGCTGCGCGGTGTACTACCCCCTCGGCCTGCACCTGCAGCCGTGCTTCGCCTACCTGGGCTACGGGCGGGGCAGCCTGCCGGTGACCGAGGCGGCCATGGGGAGCGTGCTGGCGCTGCCGATCTATCCCGAGCTGGCCGACGCGCAGCAGGACGAGGTGGTCGCGGCGGTCCTGGAATTCTACCGTTAGGCGTCTGGAGGCGGGCGGATGAGAGTCGCGGTGGTGGGGAGCGGGTACGTGGGGCTCGTGACCGGCGCCTGCCTGGCGGAGACCGGCAACGACGTGATCTGCGCGGACATCGACGCGCGCAAGGTCGAGCGCCTCCGGCAGAACGACATCCCGATCTACGAGCCCGGCCTCGAGGAGATCGTCCGCCGCAACCAGGCCGAGGGGCGCCTGAGCTTCACCACCGACGTGGGGCAGGCGGTCGAGGCCTCCAAGGTGGTCTTCATCGCCGTCGGCACCCCGCCCGGCGAGGACGGCTCGGCCGACCTCCAGCACGTGCTCGCCGTGGCGCGGACCGTGGGCCGACACCTCACCGACCACAAGATTGTCGTCACCAAATCCACCGTGCCGGTGGGCACCGCGGAGAAGGTGCGCGCCGCCATCAAGGCCGAGACCACGGGCGCCTTCAGCGTCTGCTCCAACCCGGAGTTCCTCAAGGAAGGCGCGGCGATCGACGACTTCATGAAGCCGGACCGCATCGTGGTGGGCGTGGACACGCCCGAGGCCCGCGAGGCGATGGCCGAGCTGTACGCCCCGTTCGTGCGGACGGGGAACCCGGTCCTCTTCATGGACATCCCCTCGGCCGAGGTCACCAAGTACGCGGCCAACGCGATGCTCGCGACGCGCATCTCCTTCATGAACTCGATCGCGATGTTCTGCGAGAAGGTGGGCGCCGACGTCAACGACGTCCGCAAGGGCATCGGCACCGACAAGCGCATCGGCACCGCGTTCCTCTTCCCCGGCCCCGGCTACGGCGGCAGTTGCTTCCCGAAGGACGTGAAGGCCCTCATCCGCACCGGGCGCGAGGTGGGGCAGGGCTTCGACATCCTCGAGGCCGTCGAGGAGGTCAACGAGCGGCAGAAGCTGGTGGTGTTCGAGAAGCTCAAGGCGGCGATGGGCGGGGACCTCAAGGGCCGGACGGTGGGCCTCTGGGGCCTGGCCTTCAAGGCCGAAACCGACGACGTCCGCGAGAGCCCGGCCCTGACGCTGTGCGAGAAGCTGCTGGAGCACGGCGCCCGGGTGCAGGCGCACGATCCCAAGGCCATGGAGACGACGCGCGCCGTGCTGGGCGACCGCATCGTGTACGTCCACGACCCGTACAGCGCGGCGCACGGCGCGGACGCGCTGGCGATCGTCACGGAGTGGCTCGTCTACCGGAACCCCGACTTCGACCGGCTGAAGGGGCTCCTCAAGCGGCCGCTCCTCGTGGACGGGCGGAACCTGTACGACCCGGCCCGGCTGCGCGCCAAGGGCTTCGAGTACCACGGCATCGGCCGTCGCCTCACATGAGAGTCCTCATCACCGGTGCCGCGGGGTTCCTCGGCTCCCACCTGACCGACCGCTTCCTCGCCGAGGGGCACGAGGTCGTGGGGATGGACAACCTGATCACCGGCTCGCGCGAGAACCTCGCGCACCTGCAGCACGAGCGGCGGTTCCAGTTCGTGTTCCACGACGTCAGCCGCTACATCCAGGTGGAGGGCCCGCTCGACGGCGTGCTGCACTTCGCCTCGCCGGCGAGCCCCATTGATTACCTCGAGCTGCCCATCCAGACCCTCAAGGTCGGCTCGCTCGGCACCCACAACGCCCTCGGGGTCGCCAAGGCCAAGGGGGCGCGCTTCTTCCTGGCCTCCACCTCGGAGGTCTACGGCGACCCGCAGGTCCATCCCCAGCCCGAGAGCTACTGGGGCCACGTGAACCCGGTGGGCCCCCGCGGCGTGTACGACGAGGCCAAGCGCTTCGCCGAGGCCATGACGATGGCCTATCACCGCTACCACGGGGTGGACACCCGCATCATCCGGATCTTCAACACCTACGGCCCCCGCATGCGCGCCCGCGACGGGCGCGTGGTGTCCAACTTCATCGTGCAGGCGCTCAAGGGCGAGCCGCTCACGGTGTACGGCGAGGGCCAGCAGACCCGCTCGTTCTGCTACGTCTCCGACCTCGTGGACGGCATCTACCGCCTGTTCATGAGCACCCACGTGGAGCCCACCAACATCGGCAACCCGCACGAGTTCACCGTGCAGCAGCTGGCGGAGCGGGTGCTGGCGCTCACCGGGTCCAAGGCCCCGATCGAGCGCCGGCCGCTCCCCACCGACGACCCCAAGGTGCGCCAGCCCGACATCACCAAGGCCCGCACCCTCCTCGGCTGGGAGCCGAAGGTGCTGCTGGACGAAGGGCTGCAGCGCACCATCGCCTACTTCCGCGAGCACCTGGACTGATGCGCGTCCTCGTCACCGGGGCGGCCGGGTTCATCGGCTCGAGCCTCGCGGAGCGGCTCGTGGCGCGGGGCGACGAGGTGGTCGGGGTGGACAACTTCGACCCTTTCTATCCCCGGGCGGTGAAGGAGCGCAACCTCGCCGCGTTGCGGCAGCAGCGCGGCTTCGCGTTCCACGAGCTCGACCTCGCCGACCCCGCCGCGCCCCTCGCCGCGCTGCTGACCGCCGACACCGCCGTGGTGCACCTCGCGGCCAAGGCCGGGGTGCGGCCCTCGCTCCGGGACCCGGCGGGCTACCTCCGCGCCAACCTGACCGCCACCCAGGCGCTGGTGGATGCCATGCGGGCGGCGGGCGCCACGCGCCTCGCCTTCGGATCGTCCTCCTCCGTGTACGGCGACGACACCCCGGCCCCGTTCCGCGAGGATTACGCCGCCATCCACCCCATCTCCCCTATGCCGCCACCAAGCGGGCCGGGGAGCTGGTGCTCGAGGCGCTGGCTCCCCACTGGGGGCTCCGGATCGCGTCGCTCCGGTTCTTCACGGTCTACGGGCCGCGGCAGCGGCCCGACCTCGCGATCCACAGCTTCACCCGCCGGATCGCCGCGGGCGAGCCGATCACCATGTTCGGCACCGGTTCCGAGGGGCGGGACTACACCTATATTGAGGACATCGTGAGCGGGGTCGTGGCGGCGCTGGACTGGACCGCCACCGCGCCCGTCGGGATGGACATCTTCAACCTGGGCGGCAACGAGGTCATCGAGCTCCGGCGCATGATCGCCGAGATCGGGGCCGCGCTCGGGATGGAACCCCGCGTGGAGCGCGCCGGCCGCCAGCCGGGCGACGTCCTGCTCACGTCCGCCGACATCACCAAGTCCGGCCGGGTCCTGGGCTATGCCCCCCGGACCCCATTCCCCGAGGGCATCCGCCGCTTCGTGGCGTGGTACCGGGAGCAGCATGCGCATCAGTGACGAACCGCTGATCAACCAGGCCCGGGAGCGGTTCGCGCTCCAGGACTACTACGGCGCGGTCCACCTGCTGCAGGAACTGGTGGAAGCGGGCCGGAGCTTCGCCGACTGCCATCACCTGCTGGGCCTCTGCTACGCCATGCTCGGGCAGCCCCAGCGGGCACTGGATCACTTCGGGCGCGCGCTGGAGCTCAACCCGCGCTACATCGAGGCCCACATCCACCGTGGCATCCTCCTCAACGACCTCGGTCGCACCGAGGAGGCTGCGGAGGCCTTCCGCCGCGCCGCCGACCAGAACCAGCGCCACGCCTCGGGCTTCCCCGCGCACGTGGCGGCCAACCTGGCCAACCACCATGCGCTGCTCGGCGCGGCCTATGCCGAGGCGGGCGCGCTGCCCCTGGCGGTGGAGCAGTACCGGCGCGCGGTCGCGCTCGGGCCCGCCTTCGCGGACATCCGCTACCGCCTGGCGCGCGTCCTCCTCGAGATGGGCGACGTGCTCACCGCCCGCGAGGAACTCGAGCGCGTGGTCGCCGACCGCCCCAACTTCGTGGACGCCCTCGCCTCCCTCGGCCTGGCCCGCTATCTCTCCGGCGATGCGGCCGGCGCCCAGCAGGTCTGGCGCGAGTGCCTCCTGACCCGGCCCAAGAACGCGCGCGTCGAGGCCTACCTCGCCATGCTGGAGCGAGCGGCCGAGTGATCCGCCGGCTCGCCCCGCTGCTCCTGCTCGCCGCCTGCGCCGGCTCCGCCGCCGATCACGAGCGGCTCGGCGACAACGCCTATGCCGAGGGCGAGTATGCCACCGCCCTCGAGGAGTACCGCACGGCGGCGCGCGGGACGGCGGAGCCCGGCGTCTACGCCAAGCTCGGGCTCGTGGCCCTCAAGACCGGCAACCTGAACGAGGCCGGAGAGGCCTATCGGCTCCTCGCGGAGGCGGACAAGAGCCGCGCCACCGAGGCGGCCCGGGGCCTCGAGCAGGTCGCCCGTGAGGCCGAGCGGGCGGATGCCGGCGCCGCGCTGGAAACCGCCGTGTCCGCCCTCCGTCAGGTGGCGCCGGAACGGGTGACGCCCCGGCAGACCATCGCCCTGCTCCGGAGCGGACGGCTCGAGGCCGGGGAGGTGGCGGCGCTCGGCCCGCTGGCGCTCGCGGCGGCCGGCGACGCGGCGGCGGTGGACCAGATGCTGGTCCAGTACGGCGCCGCCCTGCAGAAGACCACCGCCTGCGCCGAGGCGGCCGAGCTGTTTCAGGCTGCCCTCCGCCGCTCGCGCGACCTGGCCGTGCGCCAGCGCTCCGGCGAAGGCCTCGGCGCCTGCGGCCTCCAGCTCGGCCGCGAGGCGCTGCTGGTGGGGCAGCCGGACCGGGCGGTGGAGTGGTTTGCAAAGGTCATCGCGGCGGATCCCGCGAGTGATTACGGCCGCCTGGCCCTCGTGGGCCTCGGCGATGCGCGCCTGGCGCAGGACGACCTGCTGGGGGCCGCGCTCGCCTGGCAGGACGCCATGGCGGCGGATCCCAGCGACTCAGTGAGCAGCGAAGCCAAGATGCGCCTGGCCCGGGTGGCCGACGCGACGGCGGCCCCGGACTCGGAGTGAGGTGACGTGAGGATGCTTGCGACGTGGGGCGGCCGCGGAGCCGTGCTGGCACTGGTGGCCGTCCTCGGGGCGTGCGGAGGCGGCGGCCCGGCTGCGACCGTGGCCGCGGAGCCCGCCGGGTTGGCGCGGGCGCAGGTGGATTCGCTGTGGGCCCGGGCGGACCGGCTCTACCGCAGCGGCAAGTGGGCCAAGGCCCTCACGCTCTACGAGCGGGTGGGGCTCGAGGTCCCGGCCAACGACACGCTCGCCATCGAGGCGCGGTTCCGCGTCGCGGAGTGCCACCTCGGGATGCGGAACCAGCTCGAGGCGGCCCGTGAGTTCCGGCGGGTCTCCGACGAGACGCCGAGCGCCAGGCTGGCCCCAACGGCGCTGCTCCGCGCGGGTGACGCGTACGCCGAGCTGTGGCGCCGGCCCGAACTCGACCCCACCTACGGACAGACGGCGGTGGCCACGTACCAGGAAGTGGTGAGCCGCTACCCCGATGCGCCGGTCGCGGCCCGCGCACGCGCGCGCATCGCCGCGCTCGAGGAAGCGTTTGCGCTGAAGGAGTACAAGGCGGCGCTCTACTATCTCCGGCTCAAGGCGTACGACTCGGCCATCCTGTACCTGAAGGACGTTGCCGCGACCTATCCGCGCGCCGAGGTCACCCCCTCCGCCCTCCTCGACCTCACCAAGGCGTACAAGGCCCTGGGCTACCAGGAAGACCTGCAGGAAACCTGCGGGTACATCCGCCGCTTCCATCCCACCACGCCCGGCCTGGAGCTGAGCTGCCCGGTCCCCGCGGCGGCCCCCGACTCCTCGTCCTGACGCCGGGCCCGCAGGCGCGGGCCCCCTCCCGATGATCGGTCTCTTCGGCGGCTCCTTCGATCCCATCCATCACGGGCACCTGATCACCGCGCAGGTGGTCCTGGAGGCCCTCGGGCTCGAGGAGCTGCGGTTCGTTCCGGCCCGCCAGCAGCCCTTCAAGTCCGGCCAGCACCACGCCCCACCGGAGGCCCGTGCCCGCATGGTGGCGGCGGCCATCGCGAGCGAGCCGCGCTTCCGGCTGGAGCGGCTGGAGCTGGAGCGCGCCGGCCCCTCCTACACCGTCGACACCCTGCGGGAGCTCCGGCGCCGCGAACCGGGGCGGGAGTTTGCCTTGCTGGTGGGGGCGGATGCGGCCGTGGACCTGCCCAAGTGGCGGGAAGCGGCCGAGGTGGCGGCCTTGGCGCGGCTGGTCCTGTTTGCCCGGCCGGGAATTGCGGTCCCGGAGTTGCCTTGGCCCGTGGCCGTGGTGCCCACCCCGGCGGTCGAGATCTCGGCCACGGCCATCCGTGAACGGGTGGCAGCGCACCGCCCGATCCGGTTCTGGGTGCCGGACCCGGTGGCCCGGATCATCGAGTCGGAAGGGTTATATTCCTCGGATGCTTAAGAACCTCCTCACCAAGGTCATCGGGACCCGGTACGACCGCGAGCGCAAGAAGCTCGACCCCGTCGTGGCCGAGATCAAGAAGCAGGAAGAGGTCCTGCAGGGCTTCAGCGACGAGCAGCTGCAGGCGCAGACCGCGAAGTTCCGGGCGCGCCTCGCGGAGCGCACCGGCACGGTCAAGGCGGAGTGGGACCAGGTGCGCCAGGCCCAGCACGACTGCGCCGACCCGGTGGAGCGCGACAAGCTGGAGCAGCGGGGGCACGATCTCGAGGCCCGCTACAAGACCGCCCTGGCCGCCGCGCTGGACGAGCTGCTGCCGGAAGCCTACGCCACCGTGCGCGAGGCCTGCCGGCGGCTGGTGGGCAGCAAGGTGATGGTGACCGGCCACGAGCTCACCTGGGACATGGTGCCCTACGACGTGCAGATCATCGGCGGAGTGGTGCTGCACCAGGGCAAGATCGCCGAGATGGCCACCGGCGAGGGCAAGACGCTCGTGGCCACGCTGCCCCTCTACCTCAACGCCCTCACCGGGCGCGGGGCGCACCTCGTCACCGTCAACAACTACCTGGCCCGCCGCGACTCCCAGTGGATGGGCCACGTCTTCAAGTGGCTCGGCCTGACGGTCGCCTGCCTGGACGACACCCAGCCGTCCTCGCCGGAGCGCCGCGCGGCCTACCTGGCCGACATCACCTACGGCACCAACAACGAGTTCGGCTTCGACTACCTCCGCGACAACATGGTGTTCTCGCTGGAGCAGCGGGTCCAGCGGGAGCACGCGTACGCCATCATCGACGAGGTGGACTCGATCCTCATCGACGAGGCGCGGACGCCGCTCATCATCTCGGGCCCGGTGGGGAACGAGAACGACGACAAGTACGCGCAGCACAACCGTGTGGTCGCGGAGCTGGTGAAGCGGCAGTCGGCCATCGTGAGCCAGCTCCTGGCCGAGGCGGAACCGCTGCTCGAGGACCCGAAGCAGCTGTACGAGGGCGCCCGCAAGCTCTACCTGGCGCGCCTCGGCATGCCCAAGAACAAGAAGCTCCTCAAGCTCCTCAACGAGACCGGCGTCAAGAGCGCCGTGCAGCGCGTGGAGCTGGACCACATCGCGGACCGCAAGCTCCCGATGCGCCAGCAGACCATGCGCGACCTCGAGGAGTCGCTGTACTTCGTGCTCGACGAGAAGGGCCACAGCGTCCACCTCACCGACCGGGGCGCCACCGCGCTGTCCCCCAACGAGCCGGCGCTGTTCATCGTGCCGGACATCTCGGAGGAGGTGCACGCCATCGACCGGGACCCGGCGCTCACGCCCGCCGAGCGGGTGGCCAGGCGCCGCGACGTCGAGGCCGAGTACGCCGTGAAGAGCGAGAAGCTCCACATCATCCACAAGCTGCTGCAGGCCCACTCCCTCTACGAGAAGGAAGTGGACTACCTGGTGCAGGACGGGCAGGTGGTGATCGTGGACGAGTTCACCGGCCGCGTGATGGCCGGGCGCCGCTGGGCCGACGGGCTCCACCAGGCGGTGGAGGCCAAGGAGGGCGTGCAGGTGAAGGGCGAGACGCAGACCCTCGCCACCATCACCATCCAGAACTACTTCCGCATGTACGACAAGCTGGCCGGCATGACCGGCACGGCGGAGACGGAAGAGCAGGAGTTCTTCACCATCTACGGCCTCGAGGTCTCGGTCATCCCCACCAACCGGCCCATCCGCCGGCGGGACGAGGAAGACCAGATCTACAAGACCCGGCGCGAGAAGACCAACGCCATCATCGACGAGGTGGAGCGGCTCCACACCGCGGGTCTGCCGGTGCTGATCGGCACGGTGTCGGTGGAGAGCTCGGAGACGCTGTCGCGCTCGCTCAAGCCGCGGGGGCTCAAGCACGAGGTGCTGAACGCCAAGTACCACCAGCGCGAGGCGGAAATCGTCGCCAAGGCGGGCCAGCGCGGCGCGGTGACGATCGCGACCAACATGGCCGGCCGCGGCACCGACATCAAGCTGGGCACCGACGTCGCGAAGGTCGTGGACACCGACGGCCTGCAGATCATCGGCACCGAGCGCCACGAGTCGCGGCGCATCGACCGGCAGCTGCGCGGGCGCTCGGGCCGCCAGGGGGACCCGGGCCGCACGCTGTTCTTCCTGTCGCTCGAAGACGACCTCATGCGGCTCTTCGGCACCGACCGGATCGCCGCGTGGATGGACAAGGGCGGGGCGGTGGAGGGCGAGGTCATCTCGCACCCGCTCGTCACCCGCGCCATCGGCCAGGCCCAGAAGCGGGTGGAGCTGCAGAACTTCCAGGCCCGCAAGCGGCTGCTCGAGTACGACGACGTGATGAACCAGCAGCGCGAGGTGGTCTACTCGCTCCGGCTCTTCGCCCTCGAGCGGGGCGAGCAGCTCAAGGCCGAGGCGCTCAAGATGGTGGACGCCGCGGTGGAGCGCGTGCTCACCCTGATGCTCGCCGACGCCGATCGTCCCGACCAGTGGGACCGCGCCGGCATGCAGTCGGCCCTGCTGCAGCAGTACCTGGTGCAGGCCGAGGCCCTCGGCGACGAGGCGGCCACGCCCACCCAGGACAAGCTGCTGGCGGCCGCCAAGGCCGCCGGCCACGAGGCGTTCGAGCGGAAGGTGGCGTACCTGCGCGACTTCGCCCAGCAGATCGGGGCGGTGGACGTGGACGGCCAGGTGCTCTCCACCGTGATGCTGACGGTGCTGGACGAGAAGTGGAAGGACCACCTCTACGACCTCGACCAGCTGCGCAACGCCATCCAGTACCGCGCCTACGGCCAGCGCGACCCGCTGGTGGAGTACAAGAAGGAGGCCTTCGAGATGTTCGAGGACCTCGTGCGCGACATGCAGTCGACCTTCACGGAACGATTCCTGAAGATCACCGTGACCGCCGAGGCCCCGCGGCCCGCGCCGCCCCCGCCGACCCGCACGGGACCGGCGGCGGCCCCGCGCGCGCCCCAGGCGCCGGCTGGCGAGCCGCCGGCCGCGCCCGCGCCCGCCAGCGGGCGCGGACGACCTCTTTGCCCCCGACGCCAAGGTGGCGCCCGCCACGCCGCCGACCTTCAGCGGCCCCCGGATGCCGGCCCCGCCGGCCATCACCACCAATCGCGGCCCGCTCAAGCCGGCCGGCGCCCCGGCCGGCGGCCCGGCCGAGATCGGGCGGAACGATCCCTGTCCCTGCGGCTCGGGCAAGAAGTACAAGAAGTGCCACGGGGCCGGGCAGTAAGGGCCTGAGCGGTGCCGTCGCGAACGGGGCTTCCTCGGTGAGGGAGCCCCGTTCGGCGTCTGGAATGGCGATGTCACGATCCGGTCCGGCGTGCGGGGAAATGCGCCATGGGCCGGCCGCCGGCGGTGGCATCTTGGCGGCATGGCCCCCCCGTCTCCCCATCGCCACCGACCTTCCCCGGGACCGGCTCTGGAGCCTCGGGCCGGCGGCCCTGACCACCACCGAACTCGTCGCCGTCCTCCTGGGAACGGGGCCCGGGATGCCTCGGCCCTGAGCGTGGCGCGCCTGCTCCTCGAGCGGGCCCACGGCTCCCTGCGGGAACTCGCGTCCCGGCCCGCCGCCGAGCTGATGCGGACTCGGGGGGTAGGCCCGGTGAAGGCGGCGCGGCTGGTGGCCGCGCTCGAGCTGGCCGCCCGCCATCAGGCCGAGCAGCGCCGGGCGCCGCCGCGCATCCGCCAGCCGGAGGACGTGGTGGCGTTCCTGGGGCCCCGGCTCCGGGACCTCACCGTGGAGGAGTTCCACGTGCTGGCGCTGGACAGCCAGAGCCAGGTTCGGCGCGACGTCCTGGTGAGCCGGGGCCTCCTGAACAGCGCCCTGGTCCATCCCCGGGAGGTGTTCCGGGCCGCCATCGCGGAGGCCGCGGCCGGGATCATCGTGGCCCACAACCACCCGAGCGGCGACCCGACCCCGTCGCCGGAGGACCGGGCCGTGACCCGGCAACTGGTGGAGGCGGGGCGCCTCCTCGACCTGCCCGTCTATGACCACGTGATCGTGGCGGGGGATCGCTACCTGAGCTTCGTGGCGGCCGGCTACCTGTGACGGCGGGCGGGTCGTGGGGGGCAGGGGCTGCCTGAGCTACGTCCCGAGCGGTCGGCCCCTTGCGGGATGGGCCGGATCCATGAGGATTACGGAGGTCGTCCCGTGCCTCGTCCTGCGCCACCGGCGCGGGGCGGTGGTGGTCGTGTCCCGTGCCCCGAGTCCCGTGACTGGAACCCTCCCCGACCTGGCCCCCGACTTCCGGGCCCTCCTCGAGCGCCATGCCGACCGGCTGGACCTCGAGCAGGTCGACCGCGCGCTGCGCTTCAGCGCCTCGGCGCATCGCGGGCAGAAGCGGGCCACCGGCGAGGACTTCATCACCCACAGCATCGCGGTGGCGCGGACGCTGGTGGAGCAGCAGCTCGACACCACCTCGGTGGTGGCCGCCCTCCTCCACGACGTGGTCGAGGACTCCGACATCCGCCAGGACGACATCGCGCGGGAGTTCGGGCCGGAAGTCGCCAACATCGTGGACGGGCTCACGAAGATCAGCTCGCTCACCTTCCGCTCCAATGCGGAGCAGCAGGTGGAGAACTACCGCAAGCTGCTGCTGTCCATCGCCAAGGACGCCCGGGTCATCATCATCAAGCTGGCCGACCGGCTGCACAACATGCGGACGCTGGACCCGTTCGCGCCGGAGAAGCGGCACCGCATCGCCACGGAGACGCGGGAGATCTATGCCCCGCTGGCCCACCGCTTCGGCATGGCGGGCATCAAGGCGGAGCTCGAGGACCTCTGCTTCAAGCACCTGGAGACGGAGGACTACAAGGCCCTCGCCGCCCAGGTGGCCGCGCGCCGGGCCGAGCGCGAGCAGCTCATCTCCAAGCTGCAGATCCCGCTCGAGCACGAGCTCAAGGAGGCGGGGCTCACCTGGTTCGACATCACCGGCCGGCCCAAGCATCTCTGGTCCATCTACCAGAAGATGAAGAAGCGCAACAAGCCGTTCGAGGAGATCTACGACCTCATGGCGATCCGGGTGATCGTCAAGTCGGTGCAGGAGTGCTACCACGTCCTCGGCGTGATCCACCACAACTGGACCCCGTTGCAGGAGCGCATCAAGGACTACATCGCGAGCCCCAAGAGCAACGCGTACCAGTCGCTCCACACCACGGTGTTCGGGCCGGGCGGGCACCTCTTCGAGGTGCAGATCCGCACCCAGGAGATGCACCGGACGGCCGAGTTCGGCATTGCGGCGCACTGGCTCTACAAGAGCGACGGGACCCGGAAGGGGGCGCAGCTCGAGGCGCACTTCGGCTGGTTCCGCCAGCTGCTGGAGCTGCAGCAGGACGCGCACACGCCGGAGGAGTTCCTCGAGTTCCTCAAGGTGGACCTCTTCCAGGACGAGATCTTCGTCTTCACCCCGAAGGGGGACGTCAAGCAGCTCCCGAAGGGCGCCACGCCCATCGACTTCGCGTTCATGGTGCACACCGACGTGGGCTTCCGCTGCGTCGGCGCCAAGGTGAACGGGCGCATCGCGCCGCTCCACCGCGAACTCAAGAACGGCGACACGGTGGAGGTGCTCACCGGTCCCGCCCACAAGCCGAGCCGCGACTGGCTGGCGCACGTGAAGACCGCGCGCGCCCGGCACAAGATCAAGGCGTGGATCCGGCACCAGGAGGACGAGGAGGCGCAGGGGATCGGCAAGGAGCTGCTGGGCCGCGAGCTCAAGCGCCGCCGGCTCGCCACCCCGGAGGCCCAGGAACTCCAGCAGGCCGCCGAGACCCTCGGCCTGGCCGACGGCCGCCTCCTCGAGGTGGCGCTCGGCCGCGGCGACGTCACCATCGTCCAGGTGATCCGGGCCATCTTCCCCGAGCTGCCCTCGGACGACCTGCAGGACCAGAAGCCGAGCGTCATCGGCCGGGTGCTGGACCGGATCCGGCTGGGAAGCGGCATCCGCATCCAGGGCATGTCGGGGCTGCTGGTGCGCTACGCCCAGTGCTGCCAGCCGGTGCCGGGCGACGAGGTGGTGGGGTACGTGACGCAGGGGCGGGGAATCTCGATCCATCGCGCCGATTGCCCCAACCTGCTCACGCTCGGCGGCGAGGGACGCCGCGTGGAGATCGACTGGCAGGAGGCCAAGGGGGAGGCGTTTGCCGTGAAGCTGGCGGTGAGCGGCGAGGACCGCCGGGGGCTCTACGCCGACGTGATGCAGGCCATCAGCGCCAGCGGCACCAACGTCAAGGCCGCGGAGCTCACCACGCGCGACGGCACCGTCTTCAGCACCATCGTGGTGGAGGTGGACAACCGCGCCCACCTCGCCAAGGTCATCAAGAGCATCCGCAAGGTGAAGGGTATCACCGACGTGGAGCGCCGCGACACGCCGGCCCCGGCGGCGCCTAGCGGGCCCCGGGCCCCGGGCCCGGGGCCCGGCGTGGCGTGTGAGGCATCCCGGGCGCGCAGGTGATGCGGGAATCGAGCCCGCCGCTCCGGTAGCCGCCCACCGGCACGTCGCCACGGAGCCGGAGCGCCCCGGCGCCCTGGGGCAGGGCGTCGAGTTCGCCGGGCGGGTCGCGCGGCGCGTGCCCGCCGGCGAACACCGGCGCACACCAGCCCGCCTGCAGCGGCCGCTCCTCCTCCCACCGCCCCCACCCCCTCAGGCTCCAGCGCCTCCGCGTGCCGGAACGGCGTCCGCGGCGCCCGGCGTTCGCGTATGGAGCTGACGGATATGCCGCAGGCGGCGCCCCCGCGGGGCTCCCGCGGGGGGGCACTTCCCGGGTGGGGCCGCGATGCTGGGCACCGCACCCGGGAGCGGCTACCTTGCGGCTTCCTTCTCCCTGGGTCCCATGGCGTACTGGCTCCTCAAGTCCGATCCCGACACCTACGGCTTCGCCGACCTCGAGCGCGACCGCCGCACCACCTGGGATGGGGTCCGCAATCCCCAGGCACTCATCTACCTCCGCCAGATGGCCCGGGGCGACCAGGTCCTGGTGTACCACTCCGGCAGCGACAAGGCCGTCATCGGCCACGCCACCGTGGCCAAGGGGGCCTTTCCTGACCCCCGGCAGGGTGACCCGAAGCTGGTGGTGGTGGACCTCGCGGTGGGCCCCCGCCTCGCCGCGCCCGTCTCCCTCGCCGCCATCAAGGCCGACCCGGCCTTCGCGGACCTGGGGCTGGTGCGGCACTCGCGGCTGTCGGTCATGCCGGTGACACCGGCGCAGTGGAAGCGGCTCGAGGCGCTGGGGCGGGGCTGAGCCGGGGAAGGGTCCCTCTCCCGAACAAAGACCGAAGCTGGTATATTGGCGCCCATGTCGAGCCCCGCCTTCCAGGTCGTCGCCCCGTTCCAGCCGGCCGGGGACCAGCCCCGCGCCATCGCGGCCCTGAGCCAGGGCTTCGCCGAGGGGGCGCGCTACCAGACGCTCCTCGGCGTCACCGGCAGCGGCAAGACCATGACGCTCGCCAACGTCATCGCCAACTATGGCAAGCCGACGCTGGTGCTGTCGCACAACAAGACCCTCGCCGCACAGCTGTATGGTGAGCTGCGCCAGTTCCTGCCGCACAACGCCGTCGAGTACTTCGTCTCGTACTACGACTACTACCAGCCCGAGGCCTACGTCCCCCAGACGGACGTCTACATCGAGAAGGACGCGAGCATCAACGCGGACATCGAGAGCCTCCGGCTCCGCGCCACGTCCAGCCTCATGGAGCGGGAGGACGTGGTCATCGTGGCCACGGTGAGCGCCATCTACGGCCTCGGCGACCCGGTCGAGTACCGCAAGCTCCTGGTCACCGCCACCCGCGGCGAGGAGCGGGGCCGGGACGAGTTCCTCGCCGACCTGGTGCGCATCCAGTACGGCCGCAACGACGTCGCCTTCGACCAGGGCACCTTCCGGGTGCGCGGCGACACGGTGGAGGTGTTCCCGGCATACGCCGAGCAGGCGTTGCGGCTCGAGTTCTTCGGCGACGAGATCGAGCGGATCGCCAAGATCGACCCGCTGACGGGCAAGGTCATCGCCACCCTGGACCGCTGCGCCATCTACCCGGCCAAGCATTTCGTCACCCAGCGGCCCACCATCGAGCGGGCGGTGAAGGTCATCCGGCAGGAGCTGGCGGAGCGCCTCGCGGAGCTGCGCGCCGCGGGGAAGCTGCTCGAGGCGCAGCGGCTCGAGTCGCGCACCACCTTCGACATCGACATGATGCTGGAGGTGGGCACCTGCGCCGGTATCGAGAACTACTCGCGGCCCATCTCCGGCCGCCTGCCGGGCGAGCGGCCCGCCTGCCTGCTCGACTACTTCCCGCCCGAGTTCCTGGTGGTGGCCGACGAGTCCCACGTGACGCTCCCCCAGATCGGCGGCATGTTCAACGGCGACCGTGCCCGGAAGACCACGCTGGTCGAGTACGGCTTCCGGCTTCCCTCGGCGCTCGACAACCGGCCGCTCAAGTTCGAGGAGTTCATGGCCATCGTGCCCCAGCTCCTCGCCGTCTCGGCCACGCCGGGCGAGTTCGAGCTGGGGCTGAGCGCGGGTCGGGTGGTGGAGCAGATCATCCGCCCCACGGGCCTCGTGGACCCGGTGGTCGAGATCCGCCCGGTGAAGGGCCAGGTGGACGACCTCCTCGGCGAGATCCGCGAGCGCACCCGCCGCCGTGAGCGCACCCTGGTCACCACGCTCACCAAGCGCATGGCCGAGGACCTCACCGACTACCTGCAGCAGACGGGCGTGCGGGTGCGCTACCTGCACTCCGACATCGACGCCATCGAGCGGATGGAAATCCTGCGTGGCCTCCGCCTCGGGGATTTCGACGTGCTGGTGGGCATCAACCTGCTGCGCGAGGGGCTGGACCTGCCCGAGGTCTCGCTGGTGGCCATCCTCGACGCGGACCAGGAGGGATTCCTGCGCTCGGACCGCTCCCTCATCCAGACCGTGGGCCGCGCGGCGCGCAACGTGAACGGCAAGGCCATCCTCTACGCCGACCGGATGACGGGCTCCATGGAGCGGGCGCTGGCGGAGATGGAGCGCCGCCGCACCCTCCAGCTGGAACACAACCGGGTGCACGGGATCGTGCCGCGCTCCATCACCAAGTCGCTCGAGGAAGTGAAGCTCACCACCCGCGTGGCCGATGCGCGCACCGAGAAGCCGGAACGGAAGGGGAAGGAGGAGCGGCTGGTGGAGCTCGACTTCCGCGACCCGGCCAAGCGGGCCCAGACCATCGCGGCGCTCGAGCGCCAGATGAAGGAGGCGGCGGCCAACCTCGAGTTCGAGGTGGCGGCGATGCTGCGCGACCAGGTGAACGAGCTCCGCGCCCTCGACACCCCGGACGTGGCGCGGGCGCAGCCCGCGCGCCGCCGGGCATGATCCGCCCCCTCACCGAAGCCGAGCTCGTGGCCGAAGGCCAGGCGCTCGGCCGGGCGCTCGCCCCCCGGAGCATCGTGGCGCTGGAGGGGAACCTCGGGGCGGGGAAGACCACCTTCGCGCAGGCGGTGGCCAGCGGGCTCGGCGTCACCGCGCCCGCCACCAGTCCCACCTACGCGCTGGTGCACCGGTACGAGGGGCGCCGCGGGCCGGTCTTTCATCTCGACTGCTATCGCCTCCGCCGCCCCGAGGAAGCCGCCGACCTGGACTGGGAAGGCCTCCTCGCCGAGGGCGACGCGCTGCTGGTCGAGTGGCCCGAGAAGGCAGGGAGCTGGCTGCCCGCGCCCACCCGCCGCTTCCGGTTCCATCACCTGCCCGACGCCGAGCGGCGCGGGCTCGAGGAGTGCTGAGCATGTGGCTCGCGCTGGACACGGCCACCGACCGCGCCTCGCTCGCCCTGGGCGGCCCCGCGGGCCTCGTGGCGGAGGGGGAGATCGTCGGCGCGCGGCGGCACGCGGCGGGCCTGCTCCCCGCCCTCGACCGGCTGCTCCGCGAGGCGCACGCGACGGCCATGGACCTCGAGGCCGTGATCCTCGCCGACGGGCCCGGCAGCTTCACGGGGCTCCGCGTGGCCGCCACCGTCGCCAAGGCGCTGGTGCGCGCCCGCCCCATGCCGCTCTGGGTGGCCCCCTCGCTGCTCGGCGTGGCGCGTGGCGCCGGGGCGCCGGATGGCCAGCTGGTGGTGGCGGTGAGCGATGCGCTCCGTGGCGAGGTCTTCGCGGGCGGCTGGCGCTTTGGCCCGGGGCGGGTGGAGTGCGTGCTCGCCCCCACGGTGCTGACGCCGCAGGCGCTCCGCGCCCGCATCGGCGGGGAGGCGCGCATCGTGGGCAGCGCAGCCCCGCTCCTCGGCGACGTCCAGCCGAGCTGGCCGCAGGCGCGGGCCCTGCTCTCGCTGGTGGGCTGGCACGGCGGGGTCCGGCGGATCGCCGCCCCGGCGGCCTGGGAGCCGGACTACGGCCGGCCGGCGGAGGCGCAGGCCAAGTGGGAGCGCGAGCATGGACGTCCCCTGGCAGTTCCGGCCGGCGACGCGCGCTGACGCGGCGGTGCTGGCCGGCCTCGAGCGGCGTTGCTTCAGCGACCCGTGGCCAGCCAACGCCTTCACGTCCGCGCTGCACGCGCCGCACATGCAGCTCTTCGTGGCGGAGGCCGGGCTCGAGATCGTCGGCTATTTCGTGGGCCGCGCCGTCGCCGGGGAGGGCGAGATCCTGAACCTCGCCGTGGTGCCCGAGCAGCGCGGCCAGGGGCTGGGCCGCTGGCTGCTCGAGGAGGGGCTCACCCGGCTCCGTCAGGCGGGGGTGGGCGAGGTGTTCCTCGAGGTGCGGGCCAGCAATGCAGCCGCCCGCGCACTCTATCGAGCGCGTGGCTTTCGCGAGGTGGGGCGGCGCCGGGAGTACTACCGCCACCCCGTGGAGGACGCCCTGGTGCTCCGGCTCGGTCTCGCCCCCGCGTGATTTTGGTACGGCCTGCTACATTTGGGGTGGCGTGGGGACCCGGGCCGTCTCCAAGTTGTGTCGCGTGTTCCCCAAGCTCCGTTTCCAGCCCCCAGCGGTGGAGGTTCCCGTGAGTCGCAGTCTCAACAAGGTGATCCTGATCGGCAACATCGGGCAGGATCCGGAGGTGCGCAGCACCAGCAACGGTGGTCGCGTCGCCAACTTCAGCCTGGCCACCAGCCGGCAGTGGTCCGGCCAGGGCGGCGACAAGCAGGAGAAGACCGAGTGGCACCGGGTCGTGGCCTGGAACAACGCCCGTGGTGCGGGCACCGGCCTGGCAGATGTCGTCGAGAAGTACTGCAAGAAGGGCGACAAACTCTACGTCGAGGGCCGCATCGAGTACCGCTCGTGGCAGGACAAGGAAGGCCAGACGCGCTACACCACCGAGATCATCGCCAACGAGATCATCATGCTCTCGGGCAAGGGTGGCAGCGGCGAAGGGCGGCCCGAGTTACAGCGCCCCCGCCCGCGCCGCGGCCAGTGCCCCCGCCAAGAAGGAAGGCAAGGCCGAGTCCTTCGAGGACGTCCCCGCCGCCTTCGATGGCGAGGAAGACGACCTTCCGTTCTGATCCCGCCGCCGCCCGCCCGGGGCTTCCCGGGCGGGCGGCGGACGCGGGTGAGCCGCATCACCTTCCGGTGTCGGCACTTAGCCCGGCAGGGCTCATGTAGTCTCTGAGTGGCGCGCCGGAGCCTATAGTCCTATATTGGGTTAGCACGATACCCACCCAAAAAGAGGGTAGTGTGATGACCCGTTCCGCTCGTCTCGGCCTGGCCCTTGTGCTGGCCGTGCTGGGGCTGCCTGCGCTGGCCTCGGCCCAGGTGGCTTCCAAGCCCGACACCCACACGGTGCGCCCCGGCGATACCCTCTGGGATCTCGCCCGCACCTATCTCGGCGATCCGTTCCTCTGGCCCGAGATCTACCGCCTCAATACCGCCGTCGTCGAGGATCCGCACTGGATCTATCCCGGCGAGGTCCTGCGCCTCGCGGGCGGGGCCGAGGTGAGCGCGGTCCCGGCCACCGACACGCCGGCCCCAGCCGGGCAGCCGGTCGAGGCAGCCCAGCCGCTGGCCCAGGCCCCCGCCGTGGAATCGCAGCCGGAAGCCCAGGCCCCGGTGGCAGACGAGCCCGCCGCGCTCAACGAGCCCGAAGTCGCCGACGCGGCCGCCGAGGCGGGCCCCACCGACAGCGTGGACCTCACGCCGCTCGTGGGCAACCGCAACACCCGCCGCGCCGCCGGGCCGAGCCTCGAGGCCAGCCTGGCCCGCAATTACCGGCCCCTGCGCCGGAGCGAGTTCTACAGCTCCGGGTTCCTCACCGAGGAGCAGGTGCTGCCGTTCGGCAAGGTGCTTGGCCTCGTTACGCCGCCCGCGATCGAGGAGGTCACCAACCGCAGCACGGCCATGATCTATGCCAAGGTGGCCGTCACGCCGCCGGCCGGTGCGCAGTACCAGGTGGGCGACACCCTCCTCGTCGGCCTCGTGCAGCGGGAGATCCGTGGCTACGGCCGCGTCTTCCTGCCCACCGGGCTCGTCCGGATCATCGACGTGAGCCGCGCCGAGAACCTCGCCGAGGTGGTGGCCGCGTATGGGCCGGTCCGGGACCAGCAGGTCACCCTGCCCATCGAGAAGTTCGCCGACCCGGGCAACGTGCGGGCGGTGCCCATCTCCGACGGCGTCGTGGGCCGGGTCATCGCCGGGCGCGACGAGCAGCCGCTCATCGGCCCGCAGGACGTGATCTTCCTCGACCGGGGCCGCACCGACGGCGTGGCGCTCGGCGACCAGTTCGAGCTCCGTCGCAGCGCGCGCGAGCGCGTCAACCGGGCCGACCTGGTCAACGAGGTCATGGCCACCGTCCAGGTGGTGCACGTGGGTGAGCACACGTCCACCGCCCGCGTCCTCCGCGTCACCCAGCCCGACGTCCCCGTCGGCATCGAGGCCCGCCAGGTCGCCAAGCTGCCGTCGTGATGGGGCGTGGTGACGCCCCGGGTCCCCGCGTCTCCCATCGGGCCCGCCGCTCCGCCGCCAGTGCCCCCCTCCGGGGGCGCGGGCCCCGGGGTGACGGGCCCGGCTCCCGTCTGAGCCTTCTCTCCCAGGAATGCCGCTGATGCTTCAGGCCGCCGGCTTCACGCCGTCCTCCTCGTGGGAACTCGTGCAGCAGTCGAGTCCCGAGACCAAGATCGTCCTCGTCGTCATCGCGATCTTCTCGCTCCTGTCCTGGTTCATCATCGGGCTCAAGTGGTGGCAGTTCCGCCGGGTGCGGCAGCAGGCGGACCGCTTCTTCGGGGAGCTGGAGCGGACCACCCGCCTGCAGGATGCCTATCACGCCGTGATGAAGCTGCCGCCCTCGCCGTTCAACCGGCTCTTCCGCGAGGGGCTCAGCTTCGTGAGCGAGCTGCGGCCCGGCGGGCTCGCGGAGGCGGCGGCCAAGGGCGGCGTGCTCACCATGACCCAGCTCGAGGCGCTCCGGATGGTGCTCGGCAAGGAAGTCGCGGCGGAGCGGGACCTCATGGCGCGGTTCATCTCCTGGCTGGCCACCATCGGCTCGGTGGGGCCGCTGCTCGGCCTCCTCGGCACGGTGCTCGGGGTGATGGACGCGTTCATCGGCATCGCCTCGAAGGGCTCGGGGAACCTCTCGGCGGTGGCGCCCGGTGTGGCCGAGGCCCTCGTCACCACCGTGGCAGGCCTGGCCGCGGCGATTCCCGCGGTGATCGCCTACAACGTCTTCGTCAACAAGCTCGGACTCTTCGCCGGCGAACTCGAGGGGTTCGCCAACGAGCTGGTGGGCTCGATGGCACGGGAAGGACTCCTCTAAATGGCCATGGGCGTGGGTCGCGGCGGCGGGCTGCGCGGGCACGGCGAGCTGCCGCTCAACGCGGACATCAACGTCACGTCCCTCGTGGACGTGGCCTTCGTGCTGCTCATCATCTTCATGATCACGGCGCCCATCATGCAGGGCGGCGTCGAGGTCCAGCTGCCCCGCGCCGAGGCCCGGCCCATCACGGCCTCGGAAGGGATGGTGGTGAGCGTGGACCGGGAGGGCCGGATCTTCGTGGATGAGACCCGCGTCTCCATGAACGACTTCCAGATGACCTTCCGGGCCCTCGTCACGAGCCGCAAGCCGAAGGCCGTCTACCTCCGCGCCGACCGCCGGGTGCCGTACGGCGACGTTGTGCGGGTCCTGGCCATCATCCGGACATCGGGGATCACCGACGTGGGACTCGTGGCGGAGGAGGAAGAGCGACCGTGATGCAGCGGGGCACGCGGCCCAGGCAGGGCACGGGCGTGGCGGTGGGGCTCACCGGCACCCTGCTGGTTCACGCGGGGCGCTGGCGCTGCTCTACACGGCCGTGCGCCCGCGCGCCCCGGGCCGCCGGCGTATGCCGTGGAGCTCGTGGCGGCGCCGGCCCCCCAGCCGGAGGCCCGGCCGGCGCCCGAGGCGGTGACCCGTCCCGCCCCCGACCCCCCGGCCCCGAAGCTCCCGGAGCCCAAGACCAGCAAGCCCGCGCCGGTGCCCCCCAAGCCCAAGCCGGTGACTACTCCCCAGAAGGTCGAGCCCACGCCCCGGAGCGCGAGCCCTGTCACGCCGGCGCCCGGGGAGACCCCGAGCACCGGCCGAGATGCCGTGACGGTGAGCACGCCGGGGTTGCAGTTCCCGTTCCCCGATTACCTCCGCAACATCGTCGAGGCCGTCTACCGCCGCTGGCAGCGGCCGTTCGGGAATGCGGCGCTCCGGGCGGAGGTGAGCTTCATGATCCTGCGGGATGGCTCGGTGAATGGCATCAAGCTCACCAAGTCCTCCGGCAGCTTCTCCTTCGACCTCTCCGCGCAGGGCGCGGTGGAGGCCGCGGGCACGGCCGGCGCCTTTGGCCCGCTCCCGGACGGCTGGCCCGCCGACGTGCTGCCTGTCTCGTTCTACTTTACGCCCCGGACCCAATGACCGTCTTCCGCGGCGCGGCCGCCCTGCTGGCCGCCGCGCTTCTTCCGCTCTCGCTCGCCCCGCTGGCCGCGCAGGACACCACGCCCCCGCTGGAGGGCGTCCGCGTCGGGATCGAGTACCGTCCCGGGTTCCGGCCCTCGGTGGTGGTGCTGCCGGGGCGGGGGCTCGACTCGGTCCGCGCCATCGTGGCCCGCGACCTCGACTACAGCGACCGCTTCGACGTCATCGCCCTGGGCCAGGGCGACACCGCCGCCACTGCGGCGAATCTCGGCGGCCGCACCGTGAATTACGCCCTCTTCCGCACCCTCGGGGCCGAATATGCGGTGGAAGTGGTGGCCGACGGGCAGCTCACCCTCGTGCGCCTGCACGACGTGACCACCGGCGCCATCCGCCGTGAGCAGCGCTACCCGCTGCCGGCGCCCTTCGACGCCGGCTTCCGCCTGGCGGTGCACCGGGCCAGCGATGAGCTGGTGCGGTGGATCACCGGGACCCCGGGGGCCGCCGCCTCGCAACTCCTCTTCGTCTCGGACCGGCGCCTCTTCCGGGTGGACAGTGACGGGGCGGGCCTGACCCAGGTCTCGGCCCCGGGGGAGGAGGTGCTCTCACCGGCCTGGAGTCCCGATGGGAGCCGGCTGGTGTACACGCGCTTCGGGGCCGGGGCGGGACCACTAGTGCTCTTCAGCCCCGCCACGGGGCAGCGGCAGGTGGTGGCGGGCACCGGGACCGGGCTCAACATCACCCCGGCGTTCTCCCCGGACGGGCGGCTGCTCGCATTCGCGCGCTCCGATGAATCGGGGACCGACATCTTCACGGTGGATGTCGCGCAAAACTGCTGTCTCCAGCGGTTGACCGTCGGGCGCTACTCCGATAATCTTTCCCCGACGTTCGCCCCCGACGGGCGCCGCCTCGCGTTCGTCTCCACGCGCGCGGGGCAGCCGCAGGTCTATGGCATGGCTTCCGACGGCACCGACCAGGACCTGCTGGCCCCCTTCGACTACGGGGCCACCGGCAGCTCCAATGCCCCGGAGTGGTCCCCCGACGGCGCGAGCGTGGTGTTCCACCGGGACGTGAACCGGGCGCCGCAGGTCTTCGTGCTCGACGTGGCCAGCCGCAAGGTGCGGCAGCTCACCTCGAGCGGCCGCAACGAGGACCCCACCTGGGCACCCGACGGGCGGCACATCGCCTTCGTCTCGGACCGGAGCGGCCGGCGACAGCTCTGGGTCATCGACCTCGTGAGCGGCCGGGTGCGGCAGCTCACGTTCGCCGGTGCGACCCGGCTACCCGCGTGGTCCCGTCGCCTGACAGGGGCCTCGCCTGGCACTCACTGACCCAACCGGAGACCCGATGCGCACCCCGTTCCGCTGGACGCTCGCCATGGCCGTGACCCTCGCCGCCTGCGGCGGCAAGTCGCAGCCGGACCAGCCGACGCCCCAGCCGGCCCCGCCGCCGGCCCCGGCCCCCGCGCCCGCCCCGGCCCCCGCGCCGGCGCCGCCGCCCGCGCCCACCCGGCCCACCGAGGATCCGGCCGCGGCCGCCGCCCGCATGACCGCCGCCCTCACGGCCGAGCTCACGCAGTCGATGGTGCACTTCGATTTCGACAAGGCCGAGATCCGCGCCGAGGACCGCGCCCTGCTCGACCGCGTGGCCGCCATCCTCGGCGTCAACGGCGCGCTGCAGCTGCGCGTCAGCGGGCATGCCGACGACCGCGGCTCCGATGAGTACAACCTGGCCCTCGGCAACCGTCGCGCGGCGGCGGTGAAGACTTACCTGGCCAACAAGGGCATCGGCAGCGACCGCCTGGCCGTCGTGTCCTACGGCGAGGAGAAGCCCCTCCAGACCGGTGAGAACGAGGACGCGTGGGCCGCCAACCGTCGCGCCGAGTTCGAGGTCACCGCCGGCGGCGGCACCCTCCGCGCACCCTGATGACGACCTACCGGTCACTCGCAGCCGGGGTGGTCCTCGTCGCCCTTGGGGGCTGTGCCTCCAAGGGCGACTTGCGCCGGGTGGAGGAGCAGCTCGTCCTCCAGCGGCAGGAAACCCTCCGTGCGGATTCGGCTCGCGCCGCCGACCTCGCGGATTTGCTCGGCCTTCAGCGGCGCATCATGGATTCCCTCGACGCCACGGGCCGGTCCGTGGCGGGCCTCTCGCGCCAGCTGCAGACGCTGCGCGGCGACGTGGCCAACGACCTGATCAGCATCCAGCAGCAGCTGGTCCAGGTCCAGGCCCTCACCGGCCAGAGCCAGCAGCGCCTCACCGAGCTGCAGACGCAGCTCGAGGCCCGCAGCGAGCAGGCCGCCGTCACCGCGCAGGTCCCCGCGGACAGCGCCGCGCCGGCGGGCGCGCCCGAGGTGGCGGCCCCGGCCCCCGGCGCCCCCTCGGCGGAGCAGATCTACTCCGCCAGCCTGCAGCAGCTGCGCCGGGGCAGTCCCGGCACGGCGCGCATGGGCTTCCGGGAGCTGCTGCGCCAGTACCCGCGGCACGAGCGGGTCCCGGACGCCACCTACTTCGTGGGCGAGACCTTCGCCGCCGAGTCCCCGGATTCGGCCGCGGCGTATTACCAGAAGGTCGTCGCCGACTTCCCGCAGTCGCCCCGGGCCGCGAGTTCCCTCTACAAGCTGGGCCTGCTGGCCGAGCGCAAGAAGGACCTCGAGGCCGCCCGCGGCTTCTTCACGCGCGTGGTCCGCGACTACCCCCGCTCCGACGAAGCGGCCCTGGCCCGCGACCGCCTGAAGACGCCCGCGCGCTGATCCCCCCTCGCCTGACAACACGATGACCGGCCCCGGCGCGGAAATGCCATTCCTCGAGCACCTCGAGGAACTCCGCGCCCGCCTCGTGCGGGTGGTGCTGGCGCTCATCGCCGGGTTCGCCGTCGGGCTGTGGGTGGTGAACCGCTTCCAGCTGGTGAGCCTGCTCGCGGCCCCGATCGCCCCCTACCTCAAGGTGACCGGCGGGAAGCTCACCGTGACGAGCCCCACCGAGCCGGTCATGATCGTGCTCAAGCTGTCGCTGCTGGTGGGGCTCATCGCGGTCTCCCCGTTCATCGTCTTCCAGGTCTGGGGCTTCCTGGCCCCGGCGCTCTACGAGAAGGAAAAGCGCGCCGCGCTGCCGGCGCTCCTCGTGGGCACCCTGCTGTTCCTCGCCGGCTGCGTGGTGGGCTACGCGGCGCTGCTGCCGCTCTCGCTTCCCGTGCTGTTCAGCTTCCAGACCGAGGGGCTGGCCATCCTCATCACGTACGAGGAGTACTTCTCGTTCGTGCTGCAGATCATGCTGAGCATGGGGATCGCCTTCGAGATCCCGCTCCTCATGGTGATGCTCACCGCCTTCGGCGTGACCGAGCCGGCCACCTACACCCGCTTCCGCCGGTTCGCGGTGGTCCTGTCCGCCATCGGCGGCGCCATCCTCTCCCCGGGCACGGACGTGCTGTCCATGATCCTGGTGATGGTGCCCCTGCTGCTGCTCTACGAGTTGGGCTACCTCGGCTCCTGGGTGGCGCACCGCCGGAAGGTGTCGCGCGCCGCGGCCAGCGCCGGGCTCCTGGTGTTGCTGCTCGCCGGCGGGGTCACCGGGCCTCGGCCCAGCAGGTGCCGACCCGGACCGGGCGCCCCGTGCCGCAGGACACCACCCGCCGCGTGGGCCGCGACAGCCTCGGGCGCGACTCGCTGGTGCGCCCGGGCCAGGCGGTGGACACCGCGACCGCCCGCCGCCTCGGCCTCCCCACGGAGCCCCGGCATCCCTTCGCCACCGGCGATACGCTCATGGAGCGCCTCCTGGAGCGGCCGGGCTACAGCGCCACCCGCTTCCGCAGCGACTCGGCGATCGTCTTTGCGCCGGAGCGCCGGATCATCCTGCGCGGCGAGGCGGGCACCAAGCGCGGCACCACGCACCTCGAGGCCGACTCCATCCTCTACCAGGAGTCCGACTGCCTCATCCGCGCCACCGGCGACCCGGCGCTCTTCGACCAGGAGACGGTGCTCACGGGCATCGGCGGGATCCGCTACAACACCTGCATCCGCCGCGGCATCGTCTCGGGCGCGCTCACCACCTTCAAGCAGGACGCCACGGACTGGTTCCTCCGCGGCAACCTGGCGCAGGACTCGAGCGCCGCGCGCCTCTACGCCTCCGAGAGTGAGATCACCAGCTGCGACCTGCCGGACCCGCACTACCACTTCTCCGCGCGCGAGGTGAAGTGGATCTCCAAGACCGTCATGGTGGCGCGGCCGGCCGTGCTCTACATCCGCGACGTGCCGGTGCTCTGGCTGCCGTTCGTGTTCCAGGACGCGCGCACCGGGCGCCGCTCGGGCATCCTCATCCCGCGCTTCGGGCTCAACGACATCGTGCGCCAGGACCCGGGGTACAACCGGCAGATCACCAACATCGGCTACTACTGGGCGCCGAACGACTTCTTCGACGTGACGGCCAAGCTCGACTGGTTCTCCAACCGCTACGTCGAGTACGGTGGCGCCGCCCAATACCGCTGGCTGGACCGCTTCATGACGGGCAGCCTCGGGTATCGCCGCACGGTGGAGAACACCGGCCGGCGCTCCACCAACATCCGGTGGGACCACCGCCAGAGCTTCAGCCTCAACACCACGCTGAACCTCACCTTCAACTACGCCTCCAGCGGGTTCGTCCAGCGGCGCAACGCCATCGACCCCGTGGCCTCCACGCAGCAGATCGTGAGCTCGGCCAACTTCACCCGGCGCTTCAACTGGGGCTCGGTGGCCATCGGCGGCAACCGGCGCCAGAACCTCTCGGACGAGAGCGTGTCGATGGAGCTCCCCTCGCTCGCGGTCTCGCCCAAGCCCATCGACCTGTCGTCGAACGTCACCTGGTCCCCGGGCCTGAGCGTCCGCAACAGCTTCGAGACGAACTTCCCGGTGACCGACGCCCGGGTGCTCATCATCACCCGCCCCGGGGGCGGGCTCGATACCCTCTCCCGCACGCGCGACAGCCGGAACACGGTGGTCAACTTCGACACCCCGCTCCGGGTGGGCGGCTTCAACTGGCGCAACAGCTTCGGCTACACCGACCGGAAGACCACGGCGCCCACGATCATCGCCTCCCAGAAGATCCCGGACCCCTCGACCCCCGACCCGACCGACTCCATCACCGTGAACCAGGCCACGGTGGGCGACTTCTCGAGCGAACTCAACTGGGACACCGGCATCAACCTCCCGACGCTGTTCAGCAGCAGCTGGAAGCTCCAGCCCACCCTGGGCATCACCAACTCGACCTCCGGCGCCTTCATGGTGCGGAACCAGCGCACCGGCGGGGACTGGGTGCGGCAGGGCAAGCGCGCCAGCCTGGGCCTGTCCGTGGCACCGACGTTCTTCGGCTTCTTCCCCGGGGTGGCCTCGTTCGAGCGGATCCGGCACAGCGTGGCCCCCACGGTCAACTACAGCTACAGCCCCGCGGCCAGCGTCAATCGCGAGTACGCCCAGGCGGTGACCCCCGCCGGCTCGGTGCCCCGCCTCCGGAGCGACCCGACCCAGCTCCTGAGCGTCGGCCTGTCGCAGAACTTCGAGGGCAAGCTCCGCCGCGCCCCCGGGGACACCGGCGACGCCACCCAAGCGCGGAAGTACCGCATCCTCGGCATCCAGACCAGCAGTATTCAGTACGACTTCGAGCAGGCCAAGCAGCCGGGCAAGACGGGCTGGCGCACCCAGACGGTGAGCAACCAGTTCCAGTCCGACCTCCTGCCGGGCTTCAACCTGGCCCTCACCCACGACCTCTGGAAAGGCACCGTCGGTACCGACAGTGCCCGCTTCAACCCCTTCCTGCAGGGCGTCACCGCCAGCTTCGCCATCTCGGGCAGCACCGTCCGGTCCCTCCTCGGCATCTTCGGGCTGGCCCGGAAGGACAGCACCCGGGGGCGCGAGGAGGCGCCGCCGCCGAGCTACGTGGCGGGCCAGAGCCGCTTCGGGCGCCCGCCGTCCTTCTTCGGCGGGAGCGACCAGCAGCTCGGCATCAGCACCAACAAGCGCTTCACCGCCAACTTCAACTACAGCCTCTCCCGCCAGCGGACCGACCGCGGCAACGAGCGCCAGAGCCTGGGCTTCAGCACCAGCTTTGCCCCGACACCGTTCTGGAGCGTCTCCTGGAGCAGCCAGTACAACATCACGGACGGGGAGTTCGAGTCGCAGACGGTGCGGCTGGAGCGGGTACTGCACGAGTGGCGGGCGGGATTCAACTTCGTGCGGAATCCCAACGGCAATTTCGCCTTCTTCTTCTCCGTGTACCTGTCCGACCTGCCGGACATCAAGTTCGACTACAACCAGACCTCGATCGAGCGGTGAGGCGGCGCCCGGCCGGGCCACTTTCCGATCGCGGCGCTCGCCGCGATCAAAAAAGTGCAAGCGGCCATTTTTCTTAAGTGATTGCCAATCAAGCACTTGAGTCAAAATGGCGGTTTGGCATCATCCCTGCATTGACCCCCCTCCGGACCCCCTTCCGGAGCTGAGACCAATGCGTCGCTTGTGGCTGGCTGGGCCGCTCTTCCTCCTCCTCGCGGCCTGCACGGACAACGAGATCGTGGGTGGCGGGACCTTCCTGAACCCGCCGAGCAACCTGACCTACCAAGTGGAACCGAGCGGAACCCCCGGCGCGCCGACCGGCGTCCTCCTGCATTGGGACGACGATGGCAGCCCGGACCTCGCGGTCTGGCACGTGTACTCCCGCGGGGCCAGCAATGAGTCGTTCCGGCTCCGGGGCAGCACCACCTCCAACAGCTTCCACGACCAGGGCATCCCGCACCTCGAGTACTACGTGACGGCCGAGGACGTCGACGGCGGCGAGTCGAGCCCGAGCAACGTGGTGACGGTGGACGAGCGGCTGGCGCTCGAGAAGCCCACCACGATGACCACCACGACGCTCGACGGCGCCATTGCGCTCACCTGGTCGGACAATCCCTTCCAGCACGAGCCGGCGGGGTTCCGCGAGTACCGGGTCTACAGCACCTCATACGACCTCGACGCCGGCCTGTGCGGCACCGCCTGGGCGCTCGAGGGGACTACCGTGGCGCCGGAGTTCGTGGCGGGGGCGCTGACCAACGGCGTGTCGCGCTGCTTCGCGGTGTCGGCGGTGAGCATCGAGGGCTTCGAGAGCCTCTGGTCCCCCATCCGGAGCGACACGCCCCGGCCCGACGCGCGGAACGTGGTGGTGTACGCCCGCCAGGCGCAGGATGCGGGGAGCGGCATGCGGTTCTGGAACGACCTGGATCATGATGGCTGGGCGGACCCCAACGAGATCGGGCTGGTGCAGGCGGGGTCGCTGGCGAGCATCGACTTCAGCGTGGAGCGGGACCAGGCGGGGGCGCTGTTCCTCACGCCGGTCCGGAGCGGGACGGGCGTGCTGGTCTACGGCAACGCCCCGGTGGCGGATCTCACGGACATCGACGTGGCGCCCAATGCCACGTACAGCCGCAACGGGATCGAGGCGCTGCCCGGCTGGGGCTACGTATTCGAGATGGACGGGGGGGACGGCTTTGCGCGCTACGCGTCGGTGCGGGTGAGCCACGTGGGCCAGAACTTCCTGATCCTCGACTGGGGCTTCCAGACCGACCCGGGCAACCCCGAACTGATCGTGGTCGCGGCCAACTGAGCGCGGGCACAGCGGGGACGCCGGGGACGGGGCGGTACCCTCACGGGTGCCGCCCCGTTCGTCGTCCGGGTCACTGGCACGGCCCGGGACGGCGTGGCTACGTTCCCGCCATGGCTTCCACTCCCCTCGTGCTCACCGGCCGCACGCTGTCGATCGCCGATGTCGTGGCGGTGGCCCGGACCCCGGGCGCCACGCTCGCCCTCGATCCCGCGGCCGTGGCCGCCCTCGGCGCCAGCCGGGCGCTGGTCGAGGCCGCGATGACTCGCGGCGACACCATCTACGGCATCAACACCGGATTCGGGAAACTCGCCAACGTGCGCATCCCGGCCGACAAGCTGGACCAGCTCCAGGTGAACCTGATCCGGAGCCACGCCGCCGGCGTGGGGCAGCCGCTGCCGCCCGATGTGGTGCGCGCCGCGATGCTGCTCCGCGCCAACGTGCTGCTCCGGCCCACGAGCGGGGTGCGCCCCGACCTGGTGCGCGCGCTGGTGGCGCTCTTCAACGCCGGGATCGTGCCGCTGGTCCCGGAGCAGGGCAGCGTGGGCGCGAGCGGCGACCTGGCACCACTCAGCCACATCGCCATGGCGCTGATCGGGGAGGGGGCGGTGCTGGGGCAGGGTGTGGCGGCCCCAGCCGGCGAAGTGCTCCGGGCGGCGGGGCTCGCGCCGTTCCGCTTTGCACCGAAGGAAGGGATCAGCTTCATCAACGGGACCCAGGCGCAGACGGCGCTGCTCGCCCTGCTCGTCAACGATGCCGAGGTGCTGTGGCGCAGCGCGGTGGGCGCGGCAGCGATGAGCCTCGAGGCCCTCCGGGGGACGCCCACCCCGCTCGACCCACGGATTCATGCGGCCCGCCCGCATCCCGGCCAGGTCCGCGCCGCCGGGCTGATGCGCGGGTTACTGGAGGAGAGCGAGATTCGCGAGTCGCACCGGGAGAACGACGACCGGGTGCAGGACGCCTACAGCCTGCGCTGCACCCCCCAGGTGCTCGGCGCCGTGGCCGATGCCATCCGGTTTGCGCGTGAGGTGGCGCTGGCCGAGCTGAACGCCTCGACCGACAACCCGCTGGTCTTCGACAACGGCGACGTGCTCTCCGGCGGGAATTTCCATGGCCAGCCGGTGGCGCAGGCGCTCGACTTCCTGGCCATCAGCCTCGTGACCCTGCAGGCCATCGCGGAGCGACGGGTGGAGCGGCTGGTCAATCCCGATCTTTCACAGGGGCTTCCCGCCTTCCTCACGGCGGACCCCGGACTTTCCTCCGGCTTCATGATGGTCCAGATCACGGCGGCCTCCCTGGTGGCGGAATCGCGGGCGCTGGCCATGCCCGCCAGCATCGGGTCCATCCCGACCGATGCCAACCAGGAGGACTTCGTGCCGATGGGCATGGCGGCCGCCCAGAAGGCCCGGCGGATCCTCGACAACGCCCGGCGGGTGGTGGCAGCCGAGTTCCTGTGCGGGGCCCAGGCCCTGGACCTGCTCCGGCCGCTGCGGCCCGGTCGGGGCGTGGAGGGCCTGTTCCGGCGGATTCGTGCCGCCGATGGCGTTCTCCCCCTCGCCGAGGACCGGCCGCCGGCCCCGGACCTGGAGCGGCTGGCGGCCCTGATCGGGGCCGGGGCGCTCGATCCCGCGCCCGGTTTGGCTTGCTAGGGGTCTTAGGGGCCGGTATCTTCTAAGTCCCGGTATTTCATAGGGCTTCACCCCCTCAACCCGCCGCGCCGGATGAACTTCGAGAAGCTCAAAGAGACGGCCCGGAAGTACGAGCAGAAGGAGGAATGGCGGCGGGCCATCGAGGTCTATTTGCAGGCTATCCGGGAGTTCGAGGCCGGGCACGACCCGGTCCCCGACCTCTCGGTCTACAACCGCATCGGCGACCTCTACCTCAAGGCCAACGAGCCGGGCGCCGCGGTCCAGGCGTATGAGCGGGCCGCCGACCTCTACGGCGAGCAGGGGTTCTACAACAACGCGATCGCCCTGTGCGGCAAGATCCTGCGGGTCAACCCCGGCCGGATCCAGACTTACCTGAAGCTCGCGCACCTCCACGCCCGCAAGAACGTCGTCATCGAGGCCAAGAAGAACCTGCTGGAGTACCTCGAGCGGATGAACACGCTCAACCAGCTGGACGACGCCTTCAAGGCCGTCAAGGACTTCGCCGACCAGTTCCCCGGCAACAAGGAAATCCGGCTGATGCTCTCGGAGCTCCTGCGCGCCTCCTCGCGCAACGCCGAGGCGCGGGAGCAGCTGGAGAAGCTGGCGAGCGACCTCGAGGCCCGGGGCGACACCATCGGCGCGCGGAAGACCATGATGCGCCTGCAGGCGCTGGACGCCGAGGGCGGCACCGCCCCCGCGCCGCCGCTCCCGTCGGAGGCGCCGAAGCCGGCGGGCAAGCCGCGTTCCGGCGACCTGGTCTTCCTGGACACCGGGCCGGAGGTTCCCCGGTTCTCCCCGGGCGCGGCGCGCCCCGCCGCCCCGACGGGCCCGGGGAGCCGGAAGACGCGCGCGGTGACCCCGCCACCCGCCGCCAAGGCCCCGACGCCACCGGCTGGCATCCCGCTGCTCGACGTCGGGGCCACGGTCGAGGCGCCGACCCCCGAGCCGGAACCGATGCCCCTCATCGACACCTCCGGGCCGCTCACCATCGAGACCTCGAGCCTCTCGGACGAGCCGCTCGACCTCGAGTCGGTGCAGCCGCTCTCCGACGAGGCGCGCCTCGAGGCCACGGCCTCGGGTGAGGTGGCGAGGACGCTGGGGTTCGAGCCCACGCAGGTGGAGGGGCTCGAGGACGCCGCCATCGCCCCGCTGGAGGGGCTGGAGCTGACCAGCCGGTGGCGGATTCGGTGGACCTCACCACCGGCGGCATGGAGCTCGAGCTGGAGCGGATCAGCGAGCCGGAGCCGCTGGCGGGCTTCGAGCCGCTGGTGCCGGACGACGTCGTGGTGCCGGAGCCGCTCGACAGCGAGCCCGAGTATGCCGAGGACTTCAGCAGTGGCCTCGGCGAGGACGGCCCGCCGGAGACCGAGGCCTTCGCGGCGCCGGAACCGGTGGCGGGTCTCGAGCTGATCGACGCCGGCACCCCGGCCGATGAGGCGCTGCCGCTCCTCGATGCCCTGCCGGATGAGGCGGCGGCGGCCGAGGCCGAGGGGATCGGCTTCATCGACCTGGGCGGGCCGGCCACGCCGAGCATCAGCGAGCTCGAGGACCGGGTGCTGGAGGACCCGGACGATCCCGAGGCGCATCGCGCCCTTGGGGAGGCGCTGGTCGGTGCGGGCGAGCAGGCGCGCGGCCAGGAGGAACTCGAGCTGGCGCTGGCCGGCTACGAGTCCCGCGAGGACTGGGAGCGGGCGGACGGGCTGGTGCTGGTGCTCATCCGCCTGGACCCCAGCGGGGTGCGGTACCACCAGAAGCGGGTCGAGATCGCCTTCCGGAGCGGCGAGCGGTCCAAGCTGATCGACGCCTACCTGGAGCTCGCCGACTCGCTGCTCCGCGTGGGTGCGCTCGACAAGGCGCTGGCCGTCTATCGCCGCGTGGCCGATCACGACCCCGGCAACCAGCGTGCGCTCGCTGCGCTCGATTCGCTGGCCCCGCCGGAGGAGCCGGCCCCGGCTCCCGCGTCCGTGGACCCTGAACCGGAATCGGTGGCCCCGGCCACGCCTGCAGCCTCGGCGCCGGAGGACTTCTCCGACCTCGCCGAGGCAGGGGAGGAGGCGGTGGAGGCCATGCTGGCGGCCCCCATCCCGCCGCCGCCGCCCCCCGCGCCGCCCAAGCGCCCGTCCCGTCCGATGGAGTCGATGCTGGACGGCGACTTCGTGGACCTGGGCGCGCTGGTCCTCGAGGACGAGAAGGTCAAGGACACCCGCATGCGGGTGGAGGGCGAGGAGGCCCCCTCCGGCGACGAGCAGAAGGACTTCCAGGAGATGCTCTCGGCCTTCAAGAAGGGCATCGACGAGAACATCGACGCCGAGGACTTCCAGTCGCACTATGACCTGGGCGTGGCCTTCAAGGAGATGGGCCTGCTGGACGAGGCGATCGCCGAGTTCCAGAAGGCGCTGCGCGCGCCCGAGGGGCGGCTCAAGACCTCGGAAGCGCTCGGCACGGCGTTCTACGAGAAGGGCCAGTACGCGATCGCCGAGGCGATCCTGCGCCGGGCCGTGGAGAGCCTCGGTGCGACTGACGACGAGCAGATCGGCCTGATCTACTGGCTGGGCCGGTCGCAGGAGGCGCAAGGCAAGGTGGAACTCGCGATCCCGACTTTCGAGCGGGTGCTGGCGGTGGACATCGGCTTCATGGATGCCGGGTCCCGCATGGCCAAGCTGAGCGCCGGACGGGCCCGGTGAGGACGCCCGCCGCCGGCGTGACGCTCGCCAGCCTGCAGGCCGGGGTGCAGCCCCGCCTGGAGAAGGTGAAGCACGAGCTCCGCCGCTCCGTGGCCAGCGACTTCCCGCTCATCAGCGAGGTGAACGGGCACCTGCTGCAGATGCAGGGCAAGATGTTCCGGCCCACCCTGCTGCTGCTCGCCGAGGAGGCGAGCGGGGCGCAGGACCCGCGCGCCGAGCGGCTCGCCGCGGTCATCGAGCTGACCCACCTGGCGACGCTGGTGCACGATGACTCGGTGGACCACTCGGTGCTCCGCCGCGGGATGCCCACCATCAACGCGCTGTTCAGTCACCAGGTGTCGGTCATCATGGGCGACTACCTGTACTCGCGCGCGATGGTGGAGCTGACCCGCCTGGACGACCTCGAGCCCATGCGGGTGATGGCCCGGGTCACCAACGAGATGACCGTGGGCGAGATGCGCCAGCTGATGGCGCACGAGCCGCTCGACTTCTCGGAGTACGAGTACGACCTGCTCATCAAGGCCAAGACCGCCTCGCTCCTCTCGGCCGCCTGCGAGCTCGGGGCGCTCCGCGCCGGCGCGCGTGAGCGCGACGCGCTGCGCCGCTTCGGCGAGCAGCTCGGCATGGCCTTCCAGATCGTGGACGACCTGCTCGACTACACCGAGCAGGAGACGGTCACCGGCAAGCCCTCGGGCAACGACCTCCGCGAGCACAAGGTGACGCTGCCCCTCATCTACGCGCTGGACCGGCTGACCCCGGCCGCGCGCGCGGAGGTGGCCACCCTCATGAAGACCGCGGAGCCGGACGACACCCAGATCTCCCGCGTCATCGCGCTGGTGGCGGAGGCGGGCGGGCTGGACTACGCGCGCGGCCGCGGGCAGCGCCTGGCGGAGGGCGCCGACCAGGCGCTCGACGAGCTGCCGCCGAGCCCGGCCCGGGAGACGCTCCGCGACAGCATCACCTACGTCCTGGACCGGCGGCGCTGATGGCGAGCGGACCGCGGCGTCCCGGGTTCCACCTGGCGGTGCTGGTCGCCGGCTTCATCTTCGGCGGCTTCCTCAACGCCCTGGTGAAGGCGATGCTGCCCGACAGCGTCGCCAAGCAGGTGTTTACCTTTACCGCCAGCGCGAGCGCCGGTCCGTTCTCGCTCGACCTGCTGGTGGTCAGCCTCACGCTCGGGCCATTCGCCGTGAACGTCTCGCCGCTCGCGATCCTGGGCGTCATCATCGCCTACTGGATCGCGCGCTCACTCTTCTAGCGGGGGTAGGACCATGTTCGGCAACCTGGGTTTTCCCGAGATCCTCCTCATCATGGTGATCATCCTCCTGGTCTTTGGCGCCAAGCGGCTGCCGGAGATCGGGGCGTCGTTCGGCAAGGGGATCCGCGAGTTCAAGAAGAGCATCAACGAGGCGAGTGACGCGGTGACGGGGCCCGACAGCGGGGCGTCTCAGTCGCGGCAGATCGACCAGCGCGGCACCCAGCCGCCCAGCAACGAGGGCGGCCCCAAGCGCCTGTCGCAGTAAGCGGCACCGGGGGCCCCAGACGCCGACGGGCGGCGCGCACCGCGAGGTGCGCGCCGCCCGTCCGTGTGTCCGGCCCCGGGCGCCTAGCGGCTGGCGGCCGGCTGCGCCGCCTCCGCCTGGGCGGCGGTGCGGAAGATCTGCGCGCGATTGTCCTCGACCTTGGCCGAGGTCTCGAGCGCCTCGAGGTAGCTGCGGACCCGGTCCTGGCGCGCCAGGCGGACCTGCTGGGCGCGGAAGGGATCGTAATCCTTGAGGAAGGCGGCGGAGTCGGCCGGCTCGCGCTTGGTGACGCGCATGACGTAGTACAGCTGGTCGTTGGCGATGATGCCGCTCAGCTTGTTGACCTCGAGCCCGAACGCGGCGCCCACCACGCGGGTATCGCGGATCGGCGGGTTGATGCGGGTGAAGGGGCCGAGCACCTGGTAGTTGGCGCCGACGGCCCGGGCCGCCTGCTCCAGGGTGCTGCCCTCGCCCACGCGGCGGACCAGCGCCTCGGCCACGCTGCGGCCCTGGGCGATCTTCTTCTCGTCGCGCGCGGCGGCCTCGACGTCGGCCTTGATGGCCTCGAAGGGCGGCACGCCCTCGGCCTGGGTGCTGTCGAGGCGGAAGATGAAGTAGGCGTAATCCACCTCGATGACCGGGCTGGTCTCGCCCTTGGCGGCCTGGAAGGCCCAGACGCCGGCGTCGGGGATCACCTGGAAGCCGATCTGCGCGCGGCTCCCCTGCTGCAGCGGGTTGGCCGCGCCGACCGTCAGGCCGAGGGCGCGCGCGGCGGTGTCGAGGGCGGCCGGGTCGAGCTTGCCGGCCGCCAGGGCCTCGAACTGGTCGGCCCGGGCATCGAGGTCGTTGCGGTGCTGGCCGGTGATCTCGATGGGGATGAGGATGTGGCGGGCCTTCACCTTGCCACCGGTCCGGCCTTCCACCTTGATCAGGTGATAACCGAACTGGGACAGCACCGGCTCGGAGACGACGTTGAGCGGCAGGCTCATGGCCGCCTTCTCGAACGCCTGGTCCATCTGTCCCTTGCCGAACTCGGGCAGCAGGCCGCCGTTGGCCGCCGAGACGCTGTCGGAGGACTCGCGGGTGGCCACCTCGGCGAACGGGGCGCCGGCGAGGATCTCGGCCCGGAGGTCGGTGGCGCGCTTGAGGGCCGCGGCGCTGTCCGACGCGTCGGCGAAGCGGAGCAGCTGGATATAGCTGAGGTAGGCCGTGGCGGGCCGCCTGAAGCGCTCCTGGTTCTTCTGGTAGAAGTCGCGCGCCTCGGCCTCGGTGATGGGGGCGGCCGAGTCGGGGATCACCGCGGCCGGGAGGACCCGGGCGATCTCGATGGTGGCCTTCTCGTAGGTGTCGCGCCAGATCTGCCAGAGCTCGGGGTCGGAGACGTAGACGTCGCTGGTGACCACCCGCATCAGCTTGGCCTGGCGGATCTGGCTGGCGTACTCCTGCTCGAGCAGCGGCACGATCTGCGCGCCCGCGGCCGAGCGGAGGTAGGCCTGGTACTTCTGGAGGTCGAACTGGCCGTCGGTCTGGAACTCCGGCGCCTGCATGAGCTGCGGCGGCGGGTTGTTCTGGATGGTCTCGGCGATCTCGTCCGGGGAGACGGTGATGTGCCGGGCCGTGAACTCGCGGTCGAGGACCCGCTGCTGGATCAGGTTCTGCCAGACGGCGTCGCGGACCTCCGCGACCTCCTCCTCCGAGAGCGAGCGGCCGTTCTGCTGCTGCCGGGCGGCCACCTCGCTCTGGACCATCTGCTGGAACTGCTGCAGCGGGATGCTGACGCCGTCGATGGTGCCGACCGTGCTGCGGCTGCCGCCGGTGACCTGGCTCCAGTCCACGCTGGTGAGCACGAAGAGCAGCATCAGGAAGGCAAAGACGAAGGCCGCGACCTTGCCGGCGGCGCTGCGGAAGACTCGCATCATACGGACGGTCCTGCGGTGATGAGGGGGGTCGGGCGAAAAAGAGGCGTAAGTCTATAGCCCGCAACGCGGAATCACAAGGCGACCGGGCTTGGGACCCGTTGACACGCCCACGGGGCCGCAGTATCCTTTGTCCAATTCCCACAACAACTTACGCCGAAGGGCCGGGATGCCACCTAACAGCGAGATCGAGAAGCTCGAGCGTCGTTGGAGGGAGAATCCCAAGGGGACGGTTTTCGCGCCCTACGCGGAGGTCCTGCGCAAGAACGGCGACCACCCGCTGGCGCGCGAGGTGCTGCGCCAGGGGCTCGAACTGCACCCGGACCACATCCCCGGCAACATCGTGCTGGGGCGCTGCTGCCTCGACCTCGGCGAGGATGGGCCGGCGGAGGCCGCGTTCACGCACGTGCTGGAGCTCGACAGCGAGAACGTCATCGCGCTCAAGGCGCTGGCGGACATCACCGAGCGGCAGGGCCGCCTCATGGAGGCCTCGCGCTGGCTCGGCCGGCTCGTCTCGGTGGACCCGAGCAACGACGAGGCCCGGGACCAGCTGGCGCGGGTCGACGGCGCGCGGGAGGCGGCCGCGGCCGTCATCACCGGCCAGCTGACGGCCCAGGCCGGGCGCGCCGCGCCGCCGGACACCAGCGTGGAGTCGACGGAGGCCCCCGGGGCCGCGGCGCCCGAGCCCCCAGTCGCGATGTCCTCGGCCGAGGTGGCGAGCGGGATCATCGACAGCGCCGAGTACCGCACCCCCGTCCTCGAGGCGCCGCCGCCGCCGCCCCCGCCGGCGCGCCCCCGGCCCCGTCGGTGGCAGCCCAGCTGCTCGGCATCGAGGATGCGGAGACGGTTCCCGCCATCCCCGCCTTCACCCCGCCGCCGCCGCCACGCATTCACGAGCTGGAGGCCACCGAGTTCGATGCGGCCGCCGCGCGGGACCTCGCCAGCGAGCCGCCGGCCGGGATCGAGCTGGACGAGCCCTTCGTCTCCCCGGGCGAGGCGCCCACCGCGCCGCCCATGCCGGCCGTGAAGGGGATCGACTACACCCGCGCGAGCGACGAGCCCACCGCGCCGCCGATGCGCGCGGTCTCCGGCATCGACTACACCGCCGTCGACGCGGATGTCACGGCGCCGCCGATGCCCGCGGTCTCCGGCCTCGAGTTCACGGTGCGGAACGAGGAATCTGCCTCGGGGATCGAGCTCCGCCCGTCGGGCGCCAGCGAGTTCCAGGCGCCGGATGCGGCGTCGGACCTCATGGACCTGAAGCCGGGGCAGTCGGAGTTCCAGAGCCCCGACGCGGCCTCCGAGTTGATGGACCTCAAGCCCGGCCAGACCGAGTTCCAGGTGCCGGATGCCGCCGCGGATCTCCGGGTGGGCACCGGCGGCAGCAGCGAATACCAGACGCCGAGTGGCGCGGAAGAACTGCTGGCGCTCGCCGAGCAGGCCGAGGCCCGGGCCCGGGCGGCCGAGGAGCCGAAGGTCGAGGGCCAGGTGCTGGAGGGGCCTGGCAGCTGGGCGGCCATGGAGTATCCCGCCGACCTGGCCATCACCGAGGCGCCCACCGCCGAGATGAACCTGCGCCCCCTGCCGCCCGCGGAGGAGCCGACGGCGGAGTTGGTGGAGCTGGAGGAGCCCGAGCCGGAGGCGGTGGCCGAGGCTGAGGAGGCAGTGCCGCTCGTCGGAACCGGCCGACGACGCGGAAGCGGTGACGGCCGTGGCGGAGCCGGAACTGGTGGCGCCGCCGGCCACGGAGCCGGACGCGGTGGAGCCCGAGGTGGAGGAGCCGGAGGCGGCGGCCCTGGTCGCGCGGCGGAGCGGACCGGGTGGAGGCGGAACGGTCGCCGGAAGCCGCGCCCGAGGCGGAAGCCAGGGGAGGTGGCCATCGCCGAGGCGCCGGCTGCCGCCGACCTCCCGATCATCTATCCGGATGCCCCCGCCGCCGAGACGCCCCGGCGGCGCGTGTCGGAGGAAGCCATGCCCCGGCCGGAGGTGCCGGCCGACACGGAGGCCGCGGAGGCCGGGGAGCCGGCGCTCGTGGCCACCGAGACCATGGCGGAGCTGTATCTCAAGCAGGGGCACCTCGAGGACGCCGCCCAGGTGTATCGCACGCTGCTGGCGCGGCAGCCGGGGGACCCGCGGCTCGAGGCCCGGCTCCGGCAGGTTGAGGCCCAGCAGCAGGCGGGGCGCCGGCGGCTGTCGTACCTGGCGGTGGAGACGGGCGGCGAGTCGGTCGAGTCGTTCTTCCGCGCCCTGGCGAGCGCCCGGCCGGGCAGTACCGCGGCGATGCCCGAGCTGACGCCGCCGCCCGCGCCCCCGGGCGAGGCGCCGGCGCCGACGCGTCCGGCCACCGACCCGCTGTCGCTGAGCGCCATCTTCGGCGAGGAACCGGCCTCGCCGGCGCCTTCCGCCACCCGGGTGCCGGCGGCGCCCGCACCGGCCAAGCCGTCGGCGGATGCGTTCAGCTTCGACCAGTTCTTCGGGGCCACGCCGGCCTCGACGCAGGGGCCGTCCATCCGCGCCTCGGGCGCGCAGCCGCGCGACGAGGATCTCGACCAGTTCCAGCACTGGCTCAAGAGCCTCAAGCGCTGATGCGCATCGCCGTCCTGAACGGCCCGAACCTGAACCTCCTCGGTACCCGCGAGCCCGAGGTGTACGGGCGGGCCACCCTCGCCGACCTCGAGCGCGACGTGCGCGCCGAGGCCGCCCGCCTCGGGGTGGAGCTCACCTGGTTCCAGACCAACCACGAGGGGGCGTTCGTGGACGCGGTGCAGGCCCTCAAGGGCCAGGCCGACGGTGCCATCGTCAACGCCGCGGCCTTCACCCACACGAGCCTCGCCATCCGCGACGCGTTCCTCGCGGTGCAGGTCCCGTTCGTCGAGGTGCACCTCTCCAACATCTTCGCGCGGGAGGCGGAGCGGCGGCACTCGCGGCTCGCCGACCTCGCGCTCGGGATCATCGCAGGCTTCGGGGCGCCGGGCTACGTCCTGGCGCTCTCCGCCCTGAAGCAAAAGCTCGATGCCCGCTGACCGGCGCGCCGAGCGCCAGCGCGCGCTCGGCGACCTGCTGGCGGCGGAGGGGCTCGACGGGCTCCTGGTCCAGTCGCTCCCCAACATCCGCTACCTGACCGGCTTCACCGGGTCGGCGGGCCTCCTGCTGGTCCGGGGCACCGAACTGGTGCTCATCACCGACTTCCGCTATGCCGTGCAGGCGGGGCGGGAGGCCGGGACGACGGTCCGGGTGGAGATCGACCAGGCGAGCGTCTGGGACCGCCTGAAGAAGGTGGTGGGCGAGCGCGCCACCGGGACGCTCGGCTTCGAGGCCCACGTGGCCACCGTGCGCGAGCGGGAGCGGCTCGAGGCGCTCGTCCCCGGCCGCTGGAAGGCCGCGGGCGAGCTGGTGGAACGCCTCCGCGCGGTGAAGGATGCCGGCGAGGTGGACGCCATCCGCCGCGCGGTGGCGGTGGCCCAGGACGCGCTCGCCGCGGTGCTGCCGACGGTGCGGGCGGGCCAGCGGGAGCTGGACGTGGGGGCCGCCCTCGAGCAGGCGCTGCGGGTGCGCGGCAGTGAGTGGCACCCGTTCCAGACCATCGTGGCCTCGGGGCCGCGCGCGGCGCTGCCGCACGCGCGCACCAGCGAGCGAGTGATTGTCACGGGCGACTGGCTGCTGCTTGACTTCGGCGCGCAGGTGGACGGATACTGTGCCGACCTCACCCGGACCGTGGTGGTGGGGGCCGCCGACGAGAAGCAGAAGCTGGTGCACGAGGTGGTCCGCCAGGCGCAGCGGCGCGCGCTCGACGGGCTCCGCACTGGCATGACGGGCAAGGAAGGCGATGCGCTGGCGCGCGAGGTGATCGCGCAGCGCGGCTACGGGGAGGCCTTCGGCCACTCGCTCGGGCATGGGCTCGGGCTCGAGGTGCACGAGGCGCCCCGGCTCTCGCCCACGGCGGAGGCGCCGCTGGTGGCGGGCGTGGTGGTCACGGTGGAACCCGGCATCTATCTTCCGGGCTGGGGCGGGGTGCGCCTCGAGGACGACGTGCACCTGACGCCGGCCGGGCCGGAGCTGCTGTCCGACAATCGCGTGGAACTGGTGGAACTCCGGTGAGGCGCCCGCGCACGACGCGCCGCGCGCGCCCGGGGTTCCCCGAACCTCAACCCTAGAGAAGTCATGACCCCCAAGGACACCCAGGACCTCGCCAAGCTCCTCGCCAAGCTTCCCGGCATCAAGGCGGTCGAGCTCAAGGACGTGCGGGATCTCGCGGCGCTGCTGCACGAGTATCCGGAGATCGGGTCCATCGAGGTGAAGGGGTTCTTCGACAGCGGCGTGACCATCACCCGCACCGGCATGGTCGGCCCCCTGGCCGCCCCGATGCCGATGCCCGTGCCCATGCCGATGGCGCATGCGGCCCCCGCGGCGCCCGCGCCCGCCCCCGCGGCGCCCGCGGCCGAGAGCCGTCCCGCGGCCGCGGCGTCGGCGCTCAAGGACATCAAGTCGCCGATGGTGGGCACGTTCTACAAGGCGCCGGAGCCGGGCGCGGAGCCGTACGTCAAGGTCGGGAGCCGGGTGACCGCGGGCCAGACGGTCTGCATCATCGAGGCCATGAAGATCATGAACGAGATCGAAGCCGAGGTCACCGGCGTAGTGCGCGAGGTCCTGGCGGACGACACGCAGCCGGTGGAGTTCGGCACCGTCCTCTTCCGGGTGGACCCGAATGGCTGACCCGACCTCGGCAGCGCTGCACCCGCCCTTCAACTTCAAGGCGGCCATCTCGCAGATGGTGCAGCGGAATGGCTCCGACCTGCACCTCAAGGTGGGCCGCCCGCCCACCATCCGCGTCAACGGCGACCTCGAGGCGCTGCCCCAGCAGCCGCTCAAGCCCGAGGACCTGAAGCTGCTCGCCGAGCAGATCATGACGCCGCGGCAGGTGAAGGAGTTCGCCGAGAAGAAGGAGGCGGACTTCGCCATCGGCGTGCCGGGCGTGGGGCGCTTCCGCACCAACATCTACCAGCAGCGCGGCACCCTCGCGTTCGCGTTCCGCGCGATCCCGTACGAGGTGAAGACCATCCGGGAGCTGCACCTGCCGGAGGTGCTGGAGGAGATCGCCATCCGGCCGCGCGGGCTGGTGCTGGTCACGGGCGTCACGGGCTCGGGCAAGTCGACGTCGCTCGCGGCCATGATCAACCACGTGAACCAGAACCGCCGGGTCAACATCATCACCATCGAGGACCCGATCGAGTTCCTGCACCGCGACGTGATGGCCAACATCGCCCAGCGGGAGGTCGGGAGCGATACGCTTTCCTTCGGCATGGCGCTCCGGCACGTGCTGCGGCAGGACCCGGACGTGATCCTCATCGGCGAGATCCGTGACATGGAGACGCTGGACGTGGCCCTCAAGGCCGCGGACACGGGGCACCTCGTCTTCTCCACGCTCCACACCACGGACGCCACCCAGACCATCAACCGCGTCATCAGCTTCTACCCCCCGCACCAGCACCAGGAGATCCGCTCGCTGCTCTCCACGGCGCTGGCGGCGGTGGTCTGCCTCCGCCTGGTGCCCCGGAAGGACGGCAAGGGGCGGGTGGCGGCGGCCGAGGTGCTCATCAACACCGCCGCGGTGGCCGACAACATCCGCGACATCGAGAAGGCGCTCAACATCCCGGACCTCATCGCCGAGGGCACCGAGGCGTACGGGATGCAGAGCTTCGACCAGTCCCTCATGATGTGGTACAAGGAAGGCACGATCTCCTACGAGAGCGCGCTCTTCTATTCCACCAACCCGAGTGAGTTCGCGCTCCGCGCCTCGGGCATCAGCTCCGCCAGCGACCGGACCTTCAGCGGGATCGGCACGCAGGGTGGCGGGGGCAAGACCGACCTCAGCGCGGACCTGACGCCCTGATGTTCAAGAAGGTCCTCATCGCGAACCGCGGGGAGATCGCCCTCCGCGTGATCCGCGCCTGCCGGGAACTCGGCATCGAGACGGTGGCCGTCTACTCCGAGGCCGACCGCGAGTCGCTCCACGTCCGCTTCGCCGACGACGACGTCTGCATCGGGCCCCCGCCCGGGCGGCAGTCGTACCTCAAGATCCCCAACCTCATCGCCGCGGCCGAGATCACCGGCGCCGACGCCATCCACCCGGGCTACGGGTTCCTGGCGGAGAACGCGGAGTTCGCCGACACCTGCAAGGCGTCGAACATCGCCTTCATCGGCCCCTCGGGAGACCAGATCCGGCAGATGGGCGACAAGGCCACGGCCAAGCGCCTGGCGCAGGAGGCCGGGGTCCCGACGGTGCCGGGCACGCCCGGCACCATCCAGGACATCGAGGAGGCGCTCGGGCACGTGGAGCGCATCGGCTTCCCGGTGATCATCAAGGCCACGGCGGGCGGCGGCGGCAAGGGCATGCGGGTGGCGCACGACGCCGACCAGTTCGCCCAGTCGTTCTCGCTGGCGCAGAACGAGGCGCTCGCGGCCTTCGGCAACGGCGAGGTCTACGTCGAGAAGTACCTCGCCAAGCCGCGGCACGTGGAGATCCAGGTCATGGGCGACACCCACGGCAAGGTGATCCACTTCGGCGAGCGCGACTGCTCGGTGCAGCGGCGCCACCAGAAGCTCATCGAGGAAAGCCCGAGCCCCGCGCTCACGCCCGAGCTCCGCGCCCGCATGGGCGAGGCGGCGGTGCGACTGGCCGCGGCCATCAGTTACGTGGGCGCCGGCACCCTCGAGTTCCTGCTGGACGAGGACGGCAGCTTCTACTTCATGGAGATGAACACCCGCATCCAGGTGGAGCACCCCGTCACCGAGATGGTGACGAGCTTCGACCTGGTCAAGGAGCAGATCAAGGTGGCCAGCGGCCTCCCGATCAGCTTCAGCGGGGACGGAGCCCGGCTCCGCGGCCACGCCATCGAGTGCCGCATCAACGCCGAGGACCCGTACCGGAACTTCCAGCCCTCGCCGGGACTGATTTCCGCCTACCACCCGCCGGGCGGGCCCGGCGTTCGCATCGACACCCACGTCTACGCGGGCTACACCGTGCCGCCCTATTACGATTCCCTGCTGGCCAAGGTGATCGTGCACGGGAACACGCGCGCCGAGGCGCTGGCCCGCATGGGGCAGGCGCTCGACAGCTTCATCATCGAGGGTGTCACGACTACCATTCCCTTCCTGGCCCGCATCATCCGCCACCCGGAGTTTGCCGCCGGGGAGGTGGATACCAAGTTCCTCGAGCGGCATCCGGAGCTCCTCCGACCCGAGACATGAAGCTGGACGTCGTCTTCTCCCCGGCCGGCCTGCCCTTCTCCGAGGTGCAGGGCCGGACGGTGTTCGTCATCGACATCCTGCGGGCGGGCACCATGATCTGTGCCGCGCTCCACCACGGCGCGCGCGCGGTGGTGCCCGTCGCCGACACGGAGGAGGCGCTCAAGCTGGCCCACACCCTCGGCACCGACGAGACGGTGCTGGCCGGCGAGCGGAACTGCGTGCGGATCGAGGGTTTCGCGCTCGGGAACTCGCCGCGCGAGGTCACGCCGGAGCTGGTGGGGGGGCGCACCGTCATCATGACCACCAGCAACGGCACCGGCACGCTCCTCGCCGTCACCTCGGCGGCGGCGGTGTACGTGGCCGGCGCGGCCAACTTCTCGCTGGTGGGCGCCCGCGCCCATGAGGCGTGGACCCGGGGGGAGGAGATCCTCATCGTCTGTGCCGGCCGGGAGAAGAGCTTCGCGCTCGATGACGCCTACTGCGCCGGCCGCCTCGTCGAGGCGGCCACCGGCGGCGGGCGCGGCAAGAAGGGGCTCAACGACGCCGCCCTGGCCGCCCTGGACCTGGTGCGCCGCTACGGCCGCCGCTGGGAGCGCCCGCTCCTCGCCAGCCAGGGGGGGCGCGAGCTCGCGGCCCTCGGCATGAAGGACGACATCCCCGAGTGCGCGCGGGTGGACGCCTTCCCAGTGCTGGCGCAGTTCGCCAACCGCCGCGTCACCGCGGTGGCCCCGTGAGCGAGGAGGCGCGCCGCCACCTCGGGGCCATCGTGGCGCTGGTGCTCGGCGCGTTCGTCGGGCTCACGCTGCTGCCCGTCAACGTCACCGGCCCCTTCGGCCACTGGCTCGGCGCGCTGCTCTGGCGCGGCCTCGGCATCGGGGCGCTCGGCTTCCCGCTCCTCGGCTTCGGGCTCGGGCTCACCGGTTTTGACAAGCTGCCGCAGCTCGACATGAAGCGGACGGCCATCCTGGTGATCGGCCTGGCCATCCTGGTGCCGTTCCTCGTCGGCGTCCTCACCGACATCCAGCCCAACGACTTCGACAGCGGCCGCCTGGCCCCGCGCCTGACCGGCGTGGTGCCGGGCTTTCTCGCCTATGGGGTGACGGGGGGCGTGGGCGTGGCGGGCGGGCTCCTCGTGGGCTTCGCGCTCCTCTCCGCGCTCACCATCGTCACCATCGCGTGGCACCCGCTGCTCCGCTGGGTGGGCGCGGCGCCGGCCGCGGTGGAGGCGGGCACCGGCGCCGTGGTCCCGGTGCCCCGGGCCAAGCCGGTGAAGCCGCCGGTGGAGGAGGACGAGGACGAGCCGCACGACTCGGTCATCGAGCCGTCGGTGCCGCGGGAAAAGAAGAAGAAGCCGCCCCGGCCCCAGAAGCCCGCCGCCGCCCTCATCGGCGACGTGGCCGACGACCACGTGCTCCCGCCGGTGGACCTGCTCACCCCCCCGCCCGCGCAGGACAAGGACGCCGGCGCGGCGGAGCTGGACCGGCTGGGCCAGGTGCTCCTCGACACCCTGCGCACCTTCAAGGTGGAGGGCACCATCGCCGGGCGCACCACGGGGCCGGTGGTGACGCAGTTCGAGGTGGTGCCCGGGCCGGGCGTGAAGGTCGGGCGGTTCGCCGCGCTGGCCGACGACATGGCCATCACCATGCGTGCCCAGAGCATCCGCGTGGCGCCGATCCCGGGGAAGGGCGCCATCGGCGTCGAGATCCCGAACCCGACGGCCCGCATGGTGACGCTCCGCGAGCTGCTGGAGAGCGACGAGTTCCAGACCACCAAGGCCATGCTGCCGGTGGCGCTGGGCCGGAACCTCGAGGGCAAGCCCATCATCGCCGACCTGGCGAAGATGCCGCACCTGCTCATCGCCGGCGCCACCGGCTCGGGCAAGTCGGTGGCCGTGAACACCATCGTCACCAGCCTGGTGTACAAGTACACCGACAAGCAGCTCCGCTTCCTGATGGTGGACCCGAAGATGGTGGAGCTCTCGCTCTACAACGCGCTGCCCCACATGCGCCATCCCGTGGTCACCCAGAACACCGACGCGGCCTTCGCGCTCAAGTGGGCGGTGTACGAGATGAACCGCCGCTACGAGCTGCTCCACGCCAACCACGCGCGCAACCTCGCCGACTTCAACAAGAAGGCCGAGGAAGGGGAAGCCGCTGCGGAACCCGAGCAAGGGGAAGGTCACCCTCGCGAGCATCGCGGCCGAGGACGGCACCACACCGCCCCCCGCGCCGGACGAGGACGTCTACAAGGATGGCCCGCTCCCGCTCATCGTCATGATCGTCGACGAGCTGGCCGACCTCATGATGACGGTGCAGGGGGAGGTGGAGACGCCGCTCGCGCTGCTGGCCCAGAAGGCGCGCGCCATCGGCATCCACCTGATCCTCGCCACGCAGCGCCCCTCGGTGAACGTCATCACCGGCCTCATCAAGGCCAACTTCCCGAGCCGGATCGCCTTCCGCGTGGCCTCCAAGGTGGACAGCCGCACCATCCTGGACCAGAACGGCGCCGAGGCGCTGCTCGGCAACGGCGACATGCTGTTCCTCCCGCCGGGGAAGAGCGAGCCGATGCGGCTCCAGGGCGCCTACATCAGCACCGAGGAAACCGAACGCGTCACCGGCTGGTTCACCGCGCGCGCCGAGGCGCGGACCGCGGCCGGCGCGCCGTCGCGGGCGCAGGAGACGGACATCCTCGCCGTGATCCGCGCCCTCGAGGCCGACGACGGCGAGGGCGGCGAGGCGGCCGACGACGGGCCGCGCGACGACCTCTTCCGGCAGGCCGCCGAGGCCTGCATCCAGAACCAGAGCGGCTCCACCTCGCTGCTGCAGCGGCGGCTCTCGATCGGCTATGGGCGGGCGGCGCGCATCATCGACCAGCTGTACCTGGCGGGGATCCTCGGGCCGTCCACGCAGGGGTCGTCGAAGCCGCGGGAAGTGCTCATCGGGATCGAGCAGCTGGACGAATACTGCCAGTAAGCGAGCGCGAGCCGCTCCGCCCGAACGCCCTGGGGGCCCCCGGTCACGCGACCACGCTGTCGACCGGAGGCCCCCAGGGCATTCGGTGCTCCGCTGGCCTAGGCGAGGGGGATGTGCCCGTTCCCGCTGGTCCGGGCGTCCTCCCTGTCCGGGAGGATCACATGGGACAATCACTCATCGCGTCGGCCGAGACCAGCATCCGCGTCCCGCGGGCGCGCGTGTGGGCGGCGCTGGTCGATCCCGCGGCCCTGCGGGAATACATGTTCGGCGCCGTCGTCACGTCCGACTGGACCGAGGGCAGCCCGATCACCTGGGAAGGGGAGTGGCAGGGGAAGGCGTACCGCGACACCGGCGAGGTGCTGCGGGTGCGGCCGGGCGAGGTGCTGCAGTACGCGCACGCGAGCCCGCAGGGGACGGGGCCGGCGGAACGTCACGTGGTGACGATCCAGCTCTCCGACGCGCCGGCCGGCACGCGGGTGGCGCTGACGCAGGACAACAATCCCACCGAGGAGGCCCGCGGGCACGCGACCCGGAACTGGGAGCAGATGCTCGCGGCGCTCAAGCAGTACCTCGAGCGCTGAGCCCTCAGCCCACCTCTTCCCGCACCACCCGCATGAACGCGTCGATCAGCGGCCGCGCCTTCTCGCGCCGCCACGCCGCGGCGATGGTGGTCTCCGCCCGGGCCGAGGGGATGGCCCGGTAGCGCACCCCGGTCCAGCCGAGCTTCTCCACCGAGGCGGGGAGGATCGAGACGCCGAGCCCGGCCTCCACCAGGCTCACGCTGGTGTAGAGCTCACGGCTCTCCTCCACCACGTGGGGCTCGAAGCCCGCGGCGCGGCAGAGGCCCAGCACCTGGGCGTGCAGGCCCGGCGCCAGCTCGGCCGGGAAGAGGACGAAGGGCTCGTGCTGGAGGTCGCGGACGCCGAGGGTAGCCTTGGCGGCCAGCGGGTGGCTCCGGTTCACCGCAATCCGGAGCGGCTCCCGCATCACGGTGACGATCTCGAGGTCGGGGTCCGGCCGCGGCTCCCGCACGAAGCCGATGTCGATCTCCCCCGACTTGAGCCCGGCCAGCTGCGGTCCCGTCGGCATCTCGCGCAGGTCGAGGTGGACCCGCGGGAACCGGTCCCGGAAGCTCCGGATGATGCCCGGCAGCGCCAGGAACATGACCGTCGCCGCGAAGGCCACCCGCAGCGTCCCGCTCTCCCCGCGCCCCACCCGCTGGGCCGCCTCCACCGCCCCCTCCACCGCATCCAGCACCCGCCGCGACTCGGCCAGGAACACCTCGCCGGCGGGGGTGAGCTGGACCCGCCGGCTGGTCCGCTCCAGCAGGCGGACGCCGAGCAGCTGCTCCAGCCGCTGGATCTGCTGGGAGAGGGGCGGCTGCGCGATCCCGAGCCGGGCCGCCGCCCGGCCAAAGTGGAGCTCTTCCGCCACGGTGGCGAAGTAGCGGAGGTGCCGGATTTCGGGGAGCTCGGCCATATCTTTGGCGTATCGTCAAATGGGATTACTAATATTGGACATATCGGTCCGCGTTTGCTAGGTTGGCGGACCTGACCGCGTCCTAACCCGTGCTCGGGGCGGGCTTTCCCCTGTCCGCCCGGAGCTGCGCGCCAAGCCGTCGCCCCTGAAGGAGCTCCGCATGGCCACCCAGGTCCTCTCCACCTCCGCTACCCCGGTCGCCGATCCGTTCCCGATCAACGGCACCGACTACGTCGAGTTCTACGTGGGCAACGCCAAGCAGGCGAGCCACTACTACCGCACCGCCTTCGGCTTCCAGCTGGTGGGCTACCGGGGCCCCGAGACCGGGGTCCGGGACCGGGCCAGCTATCTCATGGTCCAGGGCAAGATCAGGTTCGTCCTCACCTCGGCGCTGCATCCCGATCATCCCATCGCCGAGCACCACGTGAAGCACGGGGACGGGGTGAAGGACCTCGCGCTCTGGGTGGATGACTGCCGCCAGGCGTACGAGTACGCCATGAGTCACGGCGCCACCTCGGTGCAGGCCCCCACGGTGCTCACCGATGCCGATGGGGAGATCGTCATGGCCGCCATCCGCACCTACGGCGACACCATCCACAGCCTGGTGGAGCGCCGCAACTACCGCGGCCTCTTCCTGCCGGGCTTCGTGGCCGTGACGCCGCGCTACCAGCCGGCGCCCGTCGGGCTCAAGTACGTGGACCACTGCGTGGGGAACGTGGAGCTCGGCAAGATGAACGAGTGGGTGGGCTTCTACGAGCGCGTGATGGGCTTCAAGAACCTGCTCAGCTTCGACGACAAGGACATCTCCACCGAGTACTCGGCCCTCATGTCCAAGGTGATGTCCAACGGCAACGAGCGGATCAAGTTCCCGATCAACGAGCCGGCGTCGGGGAAGAAGAAGTCGCAGATCGAGGAGTATCTCGACTTCTACCACGGGCCGGGCGTGCAGCACGTGGCCGTGGCCACCGACGACATCATCAGCACCGTCACGGCGCTCCGCGACCGGGGCGTCGAGTTCCTCACCGTGCCGGGCAGCTATTACGACGAGCTCCTCGACCGCGTCGGCAAGATCGACGAGGACCTCCGCCCCCTCCGCGAGCTCGGCATCCTGGTGGACCGCGACGACGAGGGCTACCTGCTCCAGATCTTCACCAAGCCGGTGCAGGACCGCCCCACCGTGTTCTACGAGATCATCCAGCGGAAGGGCGCCAAGAGCTTCGGCAAGGGGAACTTCAAGGCGCTGTTCGAGTCCATCGAGCGGGAGCAGGCGCTCCGGGGGAACCTCTGATGCCGTTCTACCACCAGCTGGGCCAGGTCCCGCGCAAGCGCCACATCGTCTTCCGCCGCCCCGACGGCGGGCTGTACGCCGAGGAGCTGATGGGCCACGAGGGCTTCGTGGGGACCAGCTCGCTCTTGTACCACACCTATCCCCCGACCACCATCAAGTCGGCGCGGAAGCTCAAGGACGTGAAGTGGGAGGCCGACGAGGACACGAGCCTCCGCCACCGCCACTTCCTCACCAGCCGGGTGAAGAAGGGCGGCAGCCCCACCCTCGACCGCATCCCGCTCCTCTTCAACAGCGACATCGGGATGCTGTACGTGGAGCCGGACGAGAACGACGCTCACTTCTACCGGAACAGCCAGGCCGACGAGTGCATCTACGTGGTCGAGGGGCAGGGGACCCTCGAGTCGGTCTTCGGGGACCTGCCGTTCCGCCAGGGCGACTACGTCACCATCCATCGCAACATCCTGCACCGCTGGCGGCTCGACCTCTCGAAGGGCCCGGCCAAGTTCGTGGTCTTCGAGAGCCGCGGGCACATCCGCTTCCCCAAGCGCTACCGGAACGAGTTCGGCCAGCTGCTCGAGGGCGCGCCCTTCAGCGAGCGCGACATCCGCCGGCCCATGGAGCTCAAGCCCCACGACGAGAAGGGCGACTTCCCGCTCCTCGTCAAGCAGTACGACGCCATCAACGAGATGATCCTGGACCACCACCCCTTCGACGTGGTGGGCTGGGACGGCTACTTCTACCCGTGGATCTTCAACATCCACGACTTCGAGCCCATCGTGGGCCGCGTGCACCAGCCGCCCCCCGTGCACCAGACCTTCCAGGGCGACGGCTTCGTGATCTGCAGCTTCTGCCCGCGGCCCTACGACTTCGACCCCGAGGCGGTGCCGGCGCCGTACAACCACAGCAACGTGGACTCCGACGAGGTGCTCTTCTATGCCTCGAGCGAATTCATGAGCCGCAAGGGCATCGAGTACGGCTCCATCACCCACCACCCCGACGGCCTGCCGCACGGGCCGCACCCGGGGCGGGCCGAGGCGTCCATCGGCGCCACCCACACCAACGAGCTGGCGGTGATGATGGACTCCTTCCGCCCGCTCCGGGTGGCCAGGGCCGCGTGCAGCATCGAGGACCCGAACTATCACAAGTCCTGGGTGGACGCGCAGCACGCCCAGTTCAACCCGCCCACGTCCTGAGCGGAGCCGCGCCCGTGGCACCCGCCGTGGTGAGTGCCCCCCTCTGGACGCCCTCCCCGGAGCGGGTGGCGCGCGCCAACCTCACGCGCTTCACCGAGCGCTTCCGCCCGGGCCTCGCGTACCCGGAGCTGTGGCAGTGGTCGGTGGAGTGCCCGGAGGCGTTCTGGGCCGCGGTGTGGAAGTTCACGGGCCTCCTCGCCGAGGAGCGCCCGGGGCGCGCGCCGTGGGACGCGGTGCTCGTGGGTGGCACCCGCATGGCGCCGCCCAACCCGCTGCAGGGCCCCCGCTGGTTCCCCGGGGCCCGGCTCAACTTCGCCGAGAACCTCCTCCTCTACCGGGACGACCGCGAGGCCCTCGTCTCCTGGAACGAGGAGGGCCGCCAGCGCGCGCTGACGTACCGCCAGCTCCACGCCGAGGTCCTGCGCTGGCGCGCCGCCCTCATGGCGGAGGGCGTGGGCCCCGGCGACCGCGTCGCCGGGTTCCTCCCCAACCTGCCCGAGGCCGTCATCGCCATGCTCGCCACGGCGAGCCTCGGTGCCATCTGGTCCGGCTGCTCGCCCGACTTCGGCGAGCGCGCCGTGCTCGACCGCTTTGGCCAGATCGCCCCCAAGGTGCTGGTGGTGGCGGACGGCTACCGCTATGCCGGCAAGGTCATCGGCCTCGGCGAGCGGGTGACGCGCATCGCCGAGGCGCTGCCCGCCGTGCAGCGCGTGGTGGTGGTGGAGTGCCTGGGTGATGCCGCGCCCGTCGCCGCCTGGATCGGCGCCGTGCCCCGCGCGCGGCGGCGCGCCGACTGGCTCGCCCAGGCGGCGCACTTCGCGCCGACGCCGTTCGCGCGGTTTCCCTTCGACCATCCGCTCTACATCCTCTACTCGAGCGGCACCACTGGCCTCCCCAAGGCCATCGTGCACGGCGCGGGCGGCACGCTGCTGCAGCACCTGAAGGAACTGGTGCTCCACACCGACCTCCGCCGCGACGACCGGATCTTCTACTACACCACCTGCGGGTGGATGATGTGGAACTGGCTGGTCTCGAGCCTGGCCGTGGGCGCCACCGTGGTGCTCTACGACGGCGCGCCGATGGCGCCCGCCAAGGACATCCTCTGGCGCCTGGCCGCCGAGGAGCGGATCACCGTCTTCGGCACCAGCGCCAAGTACCTGGCGCTCTGCGAGAAGGAAGGCCTCGCCCCCGGCGGGGCGGGCGGGCTGGGTGCCCTGCGTGCCATCCTGTCCACCGGCAGCCCGCTCGCCGCGCACAGCTACGACTACGTCTACGGCCGCATCAAGCCCGACGTGCACCTGGCCAGCATCAGCGGCGGCACCGACATCGTGAGCTGCTTCGCGCTCGGAAACCCCGCGGCGCCGGTCTTTCGCGGCGAGCTGCAGGCCCGCGGGCTGGGCATGGCCGTGGAGGTCTTCTCCCCGGAGGGCACGCCGCTCGCCGACGCCCCGGGGGAGCTGGTCTGCACCCGGCCCTTCCCGAGCATGCCGGTGGCGTTCTGGAATGACCCCGACGGGAGCCGCTACCGCGCCGCCTACTTCGAGCACTTCCCCAACGCCTGGCGCCACGGGGACTGGGCCGAGCGGACGCCCAGCGACGGCCTCATCATCTACGGCCGCAGCGACGCCACCCTGAACCCGGGCGGCGTCCGCATCGGGACGGCGGAGATCTACCGCCAGGTGGAGCGGCTCGAGGAGGTGGTGGAGAGCCTGGTGGTGGCGCAGGACTGGGAGGAGGACGTGCGCGTCGTCCTCTTCGTGCGGCTTCGCGAGGGGGTCCAGCTCGACGAGGCGCTCCGCGAGCGCATCCGGCGCGAGATCCGCACCCACGCCAGCCCGCACCACGTCCCGAAGAAGATCCTGCAGGTGGCCGACCTGCCGCGCACCCTCAACGGCAAGCTCTCCGAGCTCGCCGTGCGTGCCGCCATCCACGGCCGCGCCGTGGGCAACGCCGACGCCCTCGCCAATCCCGAGGCGCTGGCCCTCTTCCAGGGCCTGCCGGAGCTGGCATCGTGACCAGCACCACGCCCACCGCCCGCCGCGCCGTCCTCGAGGGGCTCGTGGACTACGCCGGCCTCTTCCCGCCGGCCGGGCTCCCGATGGCGGAAGCCGTCGCCAACTACGCCGCCTACCAGCGCCGCGCCGACCACTGGGCCCTCGGCCGGTTCGTGGTGCCGGTGGCGCGGCTCGGCGAGTTCGAGCAGGCCGTCGCCGCCCTGGGGGACGCGGCGCGCCTCGGCGCCCGCTGGCCGCTCACCGCGCTGCTCGGCGCCGACCTCGCCGCCGACGCCGAGGCGCTCGCGGCGTTCCGCGCCCGTCATCTCCACGCGGGCCCCGAGGTGCTGTCGCTCGAGGGCAAGGCCGAGTCGCCGGCGCGGGTGCGCGCGCTGGCCGCGCAGTTCGGCGAGGGGTACGAGGTGTTCGTGGAGCTGCCGCTCGGTCCGGACACCTCGGCGCTCATGGAGGCGGTCCTCGAGGCGGGCCTCCGCGCCAAGGTGCGCATGGGCGGCACCACCGCCGCCGACTTCCCCGCGCCGGACGCGGTGCTCCGCTTCCTCACCAGCGCCGCGCGCCACCTCGTGGCCTTCAAGGCCACCGCGGGCCTCCACCATCCCGTGCGCCGGGACGCCCCGCTCACCTACGCGACGGGCAGCGCCTCGACCGTGATGTACGGCTACCTGAACCTCCTGGCCGCGGCCACCACGCTCTGGCGCGGCGGCACCCGCGAGGAGGCGGAGCGCTGGCTCACCCTCGCCGACGCGGCCGACCTGCGCGTGGGCGCCGCCGGGCTTGCCTGGCGGGGCCAGCGGCTCGGCGCCGAGGACCTCGCCGCCACCCGTCGCGAGTTCTTCCGCTCGATCGGTTCCTGCTCGTTCACCGAGCCGCTCGAGGAGATCCGCCCCTTCCTCGAGGACCCCGCATGACGACGCCCCGGCTCGACGCCACGCACGATCCCGCGCGCCGCTCCTGGGTGCCCTCCGCCAACGAGCCCGGCGCGGACTTCCCCATCCAGAACCTCCCCTTCGGCGTCTTCCGCCGGGGCGGGGACGGGACCCCGCGCGTCGGCGTCGCCATCGGGGACCAGGTGCTCGACTGCTGGCTGCTCTCGGGCGCCGGCTTCCTCGACGACCAGCCGGGCGCCGCCGCGGCGTGCCGCACTTCCTCGCTCAACGCCGTGATGGCGCTGGCGCCCGAGGAACGCCTGGCGCTCCGCCGCCGCCTCGCGGGCCTCCTGGCCGAGGGGGAGGAGCCGCTCCCCGCCATGCTGGTGCCGCAGGCGCAGGTGACGCTCCTCCTCCCCGCCGTCGTGGGCGACTACACCGACTTCTACGCCTCGGTGTTCCACGCCACCAACGTCGGCTCCATGTTCCGGCCGGACAACCCGCTGCTGCCCAACTACAAGTGGGTGCCGATCGGCTATCACGGGCGGGCGTCGTCGGTGGTGGTGAGCGGGACGCCGGTGCCGCGGCCCACGGGACAGCGGAAGCCGCCGGAGGCCGCCGAGCCGGTGGTGGGCCCGAGCCGCCAGCTCGACTACGAGCTGGAGGTGGGCGCCTGGATCGCCGGCGAGAATGCGCTGGGGCAGCCGGTGCCGCTGGCGGAGGCGGAGACGCGCCTGTTCGGCCTCTCGCTCCTCAACGACTGGTCCGCGCGCGACCTGCAGGCCTGGGAATACCAGCCGCTCGGGCCCTTCCTGGCGAAGAACTTCGCCACCTCGGTGTCGCCGTGGGTGGTGACGTGGGAGGCGCTGGCGCCGTTCCGCGTCCCCGCCTTCCCCCGGCCCGAGGGCGACCCGGCCCCGCTCCCCTACCTCACGAGCGACGCCAACCGCGAGTGCGGCGGCGTGAACGTCACCCTCGAGGTGGCGCTCGAGAGCGCGCGGATGCGGGAGCTGGGCCTGCCGCCCTACCGGGTGAGCCGGACCAACTTCCGCCAGCTCTACTGGACCCTGCCGCAGCTCGTCACCCATCACGCGATGGGCGGCTGCAACCTGCGCCCCGGCGACCTGCTCGGCAGCGGCACCGTGTCGGGCCCGGAGCCGGAGGAGCGGGGCTGCCTGCTGGAGCGCACCTGGCGCGGCAGCGAGCCGCTTACGCTCCCCTCGGGCGAGACCCGCGCCTTCCTGGAGCCGGGCGACCGCGTGGTGCTGCGCGGCTGGTGCGAGGCGCCGGGAGCCACCCGGATCGGCTTCGGGGAGTGCTGGGGCGAGGTTGGATGATGCACGGCCCCGCCCGCCCGGGCGGGTGCCCCTAACAGGGAAGGAGCAGGACCCATGGCCACCACGCTGACCGACGGCATCGCGCCGGGGCTCACCACCACCCGCGCCCCGTTCATCGAGCACGCCCAGGCCAACGGGCAGCTCTACATCGACCAGCCGTACGCGCTCTACAGCGAGGAGAACCACCGGACCTGGAGCCGGCTCCTCACCCGCATGCACGACCGCTGGGAACGCTACGCCAACTCCCGCTTCCTCGAGGGCGTGGCCACCCTCCACCTGGATCCCGACCGGGTGCCGCGCTGCGAGGACATCAACCGGTTCCTGGAGCCCCGCACCGGCTTCAAGGCCAAGCCGGTGAGCGGCTACGTGCCGGCGTACCTGTTCTTCGACTCGCTCAAGAACCGCGAGTTCCCCACCACCATCACGGTGCGGGACGGCGGCTCGCTCGACTACCTCCCCGAGCCGGACATCTTCCACGACATCGCCGGCCACGTGCCGATGCACACCGACCCGGCCTTCGCCGAGGCGCTGGTGCGCTTCGGGCAGTTCGCGGAGCGGGCGGCGAAGCGGGCCGGGGAGATCCGCGACGAGGCGGAGCGGATCCGGGTGCTCACCAGCAACGTGAAGGGGCTGGCGCGCTTCTTCTGGTTCACGGTGGAGTTCGGGCTGATGCGGGAGAAGCCGGGCGCGGCCATCGCGCCGGGGCACGTGCGGGCGTACGGCAGCGGCCTCCTGTCGAGCTACGGCGAGCTGGGCCACTGCGTCGAGAGCCCGGAGGTGCAGCGCTTCCCGGCGCAGGTGGAGTGGATGATCAACCAGTATTTCGAGATCCACCACTACCAGCCGCTGCTCTTCGTCATCGACGACTTCGAGCATCTCTTCTACCTGGTCCACGACCTCGAGCAGCGCCTCAACGCCGGCCTCCTCGACAACCTGCAGCCCGGGGAGCCGGAGGTGAACGAGGTGGACCTCAAGAGCTTCCTCGACGCGGCGCTGGCGCGGTAGGGCACCGGGAGGGGCGTCGCCGACGGCGGTGCTGCGGCTGGGTTCGGTGTGTCTCAACGCAGAGGCGCAGAGGGCGCGGAGGGGCGCAGAGGAACTGCCCGAACATGGTGGGCTCACCGCACGGTGGGCCCACCATGTTGTTGTGGATGTCGGTTCGGGTCCGGCAACGCCCCCACCCCCGCGCGGAGCCCACCCAAGAGCATCCGCGCTCGGGTCGGCAACGCCCCGGTCCGGGCACGATGCCCTCTGCGGCCCTCTGCGCCCTCTGCGCCTCTGCGTTGAGACACACCAAACCCGGCCCAGCACCGCGGCCGGCGACGCGCGCGCGTTGTCCCGCACCGGCTCGCGTTGTCCTGCGCCATGCGGTTCCGGGGGACGATGGTATTGTGGCCCATGCGCGAGACGGAACGGCCGACCGGGTTCAGCGATCCCCGCCACCAGCTGGGGTTCGATGGCGAGGAGGCGGCGCTGGCGTGGTTCGAGGGGGAGGGCTGGCTCATCGAGGCCCACCGCTTCAAGGCCGGCCGGAACGACCTGGACCTCGTGGTCCGGAAGGGCGACGTCGTGGCCTTCGTCGAGGTGAAGACCCGCCACACCGCCACCTACGGCGCGGGCCGGGAGGCCATCGGCTGGCGGAAGCGGCAGGCCATCGCCCGGGTGGCGGAGGTGTGGCGGCTCCGGTACGGCCGGACCGGGGACCTGTACCGGTTCGACGTGGTCGAGGTCTCCCCGCGGAGCGGCGGCGGGCCGCCGAGGGTGGTCCACATCCCGGATGCATGGCGGCTGTGAGCGCTCGGAGCTAGTGAAGTGACTGAAACTGCGCCACAAAATCACTCTTGATTCGGTTCTTCTTCGGTTGTATACTGTGGCAGATACATGAGTGGAGCAAAACGCGCCACTTTCTCATTCTCCAAGCACAACGAACAGGAGTCAGGCATGGCTGCCGACGAGAGCAAGCAGGAGGCGGAGCGCCGCAAGGCCCTGAGTCTCGCCATTTCGCAGATCGAGAAGCAGCTGGGCAAGGGGTCCATCATGCGGATGGGCAGCGAGCGGGCCAAGGTGGCCATCGCGGCCATCCCCACGGGCGCCATCAACCTCGACGCGGCCATCGGCATCGGCGGGGTGCCGCGGGGGCGGATCACCGAGATCTACGGCCCGGAGTCGAGCGGCAAGACCACGCTCTGTCTCCACCTGGTGGCCAACGTGCAGCGCGCGGGCGGGGTGGCGGCGTACGTGGACGCGGAGCATGCGCTGGATGTGGAGTATGCGCGGAAGCTGGGGGTGGACATCGAGAACCTGCTGGTGTCGCAGCCGGACACCGGCGAGCAGGCGCTGGAGATCGTGGAGACGCTGGTCCGCTCCGGCGCGGTCGATGTGGTGGTCATCGACTCGGTGGCGGCCCTGGTGCCCAAGGCCGAGATCGACGGCGAGATGGGCGACAGCCACGTGGGCCTGCAGGCCCGGCTCATGAGCCAGGCGCTGCGCAAGCTCGCCGGCGCCATCAACCGCTCCAACTGCGCGGTGGTGTTCATCAACCAGCTGCGCGAGAAGATCGGCGTCATGTTCGGCAACCCGGAGACCACCACGGGCGGCAAGGCGCTCAAGTTCTACGCCTCGCTGCGCCTCGACATCCGGCGGGTGGGCCCGGTGAAGGAGCGCGAGGCCGTCATCGGCAACCACGTGCGGGTCAAGGTGGTGAAGAACAAGGTGGCGCCGCCGTTCAAGCAGGCCGAGTTCGACGTGATGTTCGACGAGGGGATCAGCCACCATTCGCTGGTGGTGGACATCGCGGCGGAGGCCAACATCATCCAGAAGTCGGGCGCGTGGTACTCGTACGGGGACCAGCGCATCGGCCAGGGCCGGGAGAACGCGAAGCTGTTCCTGCGGGACAACCCGGCGATGCTGGCCGAGGTGGAGGTGAAGGTGAAGGACTTCCTGGGGATGAAGAGCACGGTGGGCGTGGGCGCCGGGAACGCCGAGGATGAGGACGAGTAGGCGTCCGGTCCCGGGTCCGGGGGCGCGGATCACCGGCCTCGAGCCGGACCCGCGCCGCCGGGGGGCGCTCAAGGTCCTCGTGGACGGGGTGCATTTCGCCACCGTGCACGAGGGGGGGCGGTCGGCCGGGCTGGCGGTGGGGCAGGCGTTCGAGGGGGGCCTGGCCGAGGTCGTGAACCGGCTGGCGGAGGAGGAGGGGGCGTGGCGGGCGCTGCTGGTGGCACTGGAGCGGCGGGGCCATGGCACCCAGGAACTCCGCCGGACCCTGCGGCGGAAGGCGCACCACCCGGAGGCGGTGGAGTACGCCATCGGGCGGGCGCGGGAGCTGAAGCTGCTGGACGATGCGGCGTTCGCGGTGAACTACGTGGAGACCCGCGCGGCCCGGGGCCGGGGGCCGGGGCGGCTCCGGCGGGACCTCATGGCGCTGGGCGTGGAGCGGACGCTGATCGACCGGGCCATCGCGGCGCACTGGCCGGAGCCCGAGGAGGCGCTGGACCTGGCGCGGGGGCTCGCCGAGAAGCGGGCGCGGCAGCTGGCCGGGCTGGCGCCCGAGGTGAAGCGCCGGCGGCTGCTCCAGTACCTGGCCCGGCGGGGATTCACGGGCCGGGGGGTCGGGGAGCTGGTCCGGAAGGTCCTCACCCCGGCGGGGGTGGGATAAGCGGTGTTGGCGCGAGCTGGGCCCGCATCCCGCCGGACCCCGCCGCGCGGTATATTTCCCGCCCTATGAAAGCCGCCGACATCCGCCGCCGTTTCCTCGACTATTTCGTCGCCCAGGGGCACCGTGAGGTGCCTTCTTCGTCCCTCCTGCCGGCCGACGACCCGACGCTGCTGTTCACCAACGCCGGGATGAACCAGTTCAAGCGCACCTTCCTGGGCCAGGAGCCGCGGGACTACGTCCGCGCCACCACGGACCAGAAAGTCGTGCGCGCCGGCGGCAAGCACAACGACCTCGAGCAGGTGGGCCACACCACCCGGCATCACACCTTCTTCGAGATGCTGGGGAACTTCTCCTTCGGCGACTACTTCAAGCGCGACGCCATCCGCTTCGCCTGGGAGTTCGTCACCGGGAAGGAGTGGCTCGGCCTGGATCCGTCGCGGCTCCGCGTCACCGTCCACTACTCCGATGATGAGGCGCGCGGCCTCTGGCGCGAGATCGCCGGCCTCCCCGAGCACCGCATCTACGGGCTCGGCGACAAGGACAATTTCTGGCAGATGGGCGACACCGGGCCCTGCGGCCCCTGTTCCGAGATCTACGTGGACCTCCGGAAGAACGCCCCCACCGGCGCGGCCCTCAAGGACGAGGTCATCGACAAGGCCACCTTCGAGGCCATCGCCGAGTCGGGCGAGATGCTCGAGATCTGGAACCTCGTCTTCATGCAGTTCGACCGCTCCGCCGACGGCACGCTGGTGCCGCTGCCGAAGCCGTCGGTGGACACCGGGGCGGGCCTCGAGCGCATCGCCTCGGTGATGCAGGGCGAGGACTCGAACTTCCACACCGACCTCTTCAAGCCGCTGCTGGAGAAGGTGGCCGAGCTGGTGGGCAAGCCGTACGACCGGGGGCCCGCCGGCGGCTCGTTCCGCGTGCTCGCCGACCACGCGCGCGCGGTGACGTTCCTGCTCACCGACGGCATCTACCCCGGCAACGAGGGCCGCGGCTACGTGCTGCGCCGCATCCTCCGCCGTGGCGTCCGGCACGCCTGGCTGCTGGGCCGGAAGGAACCGACGCTCGCCCCGCTCACCGAGGTGGTGGTGCGCGAGATGGGCGACGCCTTCCCCGAGCTCAAGGCCAAGGCCAAGTACGTCCGCGACGTCACCACCCAGGAAGAGGAACGCTTCCTCGCCACCATCGAGGGCGGGCTCAAGCGGCTCGACGAGCTCTTTGCCCAGGGCGTGAAGACCATCGCGGGCGACGAGGCGTTCAAGCTGTACGACACCTTCGGCTTCCCGATTGACCTGACGCAGATCATCGCCGGGGAGCGGGGCGCCACCGTGGACGCGGTGGGCTTCGAGAAGGCGCTCGACGAGCAGCGCGAGCGCTCGCGCGAGGCGCGGCTTGCGGCCCGGGGCACGCAGGCGGTGCAGGGCGGTGCCCCCGCCGCCGTGCTCGGCGACAAGAAGTCGAGCTTCATCGGCTACCAGGCGGTGGAGAGCGAGACCGACGTCCTCTGGGGCGAGGCGGGGAACGGCACCGCGAGCGTGATCCTGGCCGAGAACCCGTTCTACGCCGAATCCGGCGGCCAGGTGAGCGACACCGGCACCATCCTGGGCGACGGCTGGGCGCTCACCGTGGACTCGGTGCGGAAGACGCCCGAGGGCCAGGTGATCAGCGGCACCCTCACCGGGGACTTTGCGCCGGGGAAGGTGAAGGCGTCGGTGGACCGCCAGCGCCGCCGCGACATCGAGCGGAACCACTCCGCCACGCACATCGTGCACTGGGCGCTCCGGAAGCACCTCGGCACCCACGTGCGGCAGCAGGGCTCGCTGGTGGAGCCCACCCGGCTCCGCTTCGACTTCTCGCACCACGGGCCCATCGAGCCGGCGCTGCTCGAGACCATCGAGCGGGACGTCTACGACCAGGTGCTCGAGAACTTCGACGTCTCCACCCGCGAGATGCCCTACAACGACGCCCTGAAGCTCGGCGCCATGGCCTTCTTCTCGGAGAAGTACGGCGACCGCGTGCGGGTGGTGCAGATGGGGCCGAGCATCGAGCTCTGCGGTGGCACGCACGTGCGCACCACCGGGCAGCTGGGGCTGTTCCGCTTCGCGGGGCAGGGCGGCGTCGCGGCCGGCGTGCGGCGCATCGAGGCCATCACCGGCCCCGAGGCGTATGGCGCGGTGCGGCAGGAAGAGGCGCTCCTCAGCCAGGTGGCCGAGAGCCTCAAGGCGAAGCCGGACCAGCTGCTCCGCAAGCTCGACCAGGTCCGCGCCGAGCGCGAGAAGCTCGAGGCGCGCATTGCCCAGCTCATGAAGAGCGGCGGCGGCCCGCAGGCGGCCGGCGAGACGCTCGACATCAACGGCGTGGCCGTCACCCTCGGCGATACCGACAGCGAGGACCGCGACGAGATCGCCGGCATCGCCGACCGGCACCGGGAGGGGAAGAAGAACGCGGTGCTGGTGCTCTTCTCCGCCGCGGGCCGCGGCGCCGTGCACGTGGCGCTCACCGACGACCTGGTCAAGGGCGGCAAGAAGGCGGGCGACCTGGTCAACAAGATCGCCGCGGTGAGCGGCGGCAAGGGCGGCGGGCGGCCGGGCCTCGCGTCGGCCGGCGCGGGGGATCCGGCCAAGCTCGGCGCGGCGCGCGCCGCGGCGCCGGCCCTCATCACGGAGTGGCTGGCCGGTGGTCGCTGAGGCCGAGCTGGAGCGCTGGCTGGCCGCGCACACCGCGGCCGCGCCGGCCACGCTCAAGGAGCGGGTGCTGGAGCACGTGCGCGCCGTGGACGACGGCGGCACCGTGGCCGAGCGGCTGGCGCTGGCGGCGGAGCGGGTGCTGGCCATCGTCGAGGAGCATCCCGGCGACCGCGGCATCGCGCTCGACCTCCTGGCCGCCGATGCCATCATCACCCTGGCGCTGCTGGCCCAGGCCGAGGCGGCGCCCGACCGGCTGGGCGCGTTCGCCGAGGGCCTGCTCGCGGCGGAGCGCGCCGGCTAGGTGTTCGACCTCCACAGCCACCTCCTCCCCGGCGTCGACGACGGCGCCAAGACCCCCGAGCAATCGGCCGCGGTGCTGGCGCGCTTTGCCCAGCAGGGCGTGGCCGGCGTGTGCCTGACACCGCACCTGCTGGCCAGCGCGGCGGCGGCGGGGATGCCGGCGGCGCACGTGGCGGCGTGGGAGGCGCTCCGGCCGCTGGCGCCCACCGGCATAGTGCTCTACCGCGGGGCGGAGGTGATGCTGGACCGGCCGCTGGATGAGCGGGTGGCGCGCGACCGCGCGGTGACGCTCAACGGCACCCGCTACCTGCTGGTGGAGTTCCCGCGGGCGGTGGCGAGCGGCACGGTGACGCAGGCGCTGACCCGGGTGCTGGAGGTGGGGCTGGTGCCGGTGGTGGCGCACCCGGAACGCTACGCCTGCTGCAGCCCCCACACGGTGCGGCAGTGGCGCGCCCTCGGCGCGCTGATGCAGGTGGACGGGCCGACGCTGCTGTCGCCCCGGAGCCGGGGGGTGCGGGCGCGGGAGCTGGTGGAGCACGGGCTGGCGGACATCGGCGCCGGCGACAACCACGGCGACGAGCGCGGCCTCAAGGAAGTGTGGGACGAGTTCCACGGGCAGGCGGGCGGCGGGCTGGTGGCGCAGCTCCTCTTCCGGAAGAACCCCGAGAGCCTGCTGGCCGACGAGGTGCCGGCGCCGGTGCCGCCCTTCAGCTTCCGGATCCCCATGCTCGACATCGTCCGCGGCCTGTTCGGCGGCCGCAGTGCGGAGCGTTCATGATCGACCTCGCGGGGCAGGTGGCGCTGGTGACGGGGGGCTCGCGCGGGATCGGGCGGGCGGTGGTGCGGCTCCTGGCCCGCGCAGGGGCCGACGTGGCGATCACCTGCCAGTCGCGCGTCGCCGAGGCGGAGCTGGTGGCGGCCGAGGTGCGGGAGCTGGGGCGGCGGGCGTGGGTGGGGGCGGCGGACCTCGGGGACGAGGCGGCCACCACGCGGCTCTTTGCCGACGCCACGGCGGCGCTCGGGGCGCTCGACATCTTCGTGGGCAACGCCGGCATCTGGCCGCCGGAGGACTACCCGCTCAAGGAGATGCCGGCGGAGCGGTGGCAGCGCTCCATGCGCGCCAACCTCGACGCCATCTTCTTCTCGACCCGGGCGGCGCTCGGGCAGATGAAGCCGGGCGGGCGGGTGGTGCTGATCGGCAGCACGGCGGGACAGCGGGGCGAGGCGTACCACGCGGACTACGCGGCCACCAAGGGGGCCATGATTTCGCTGGTGAAGAGCCTCTGCGTGGAGTGCGCCCCGGCCATCACGGTGAATTGCGTGGCGCCGGGGTGGGTGGACACCGAGATGTGCACCGAGGCGTTCGCCGAGGGCGGGCGGGAGCGGATCGCGGCGGGCATCCCGCTCCGGCGGGTGGCCAGCGCGGAGGACGTGGCGGGGCCGGTCCTCTTCCTCTGCTCGCCGCTGGCGCGGCACGTCACCGGGGAGATCCTGAACGTCAACGGCGGGAGCGTCCTATGTGGGTAGATGAATCGGGCAACATCCAGGGCGACACGAGCGAGGGCGCGGCCCTGCCTCGCCCGTCCCTGGTGGAGCAGCAGCGGCGCCTGGTGGAGACGGGGAAGGAGATCGCGCTGGCGGTGATCCGGCTCGAGGTGGAGATCGCCCGGACGCTGTGGAGCCTGGTCCCCAAGCCGTCGCGGACCCCCGGCCAGGGGTGGTGATCCACCTCGTCTTCACCGGCGGCACCATCTCGATGCAGCGCGATGCGCGGGCCGGCGGCAACGTGCCCGCGCATGGCGGCGAGGCGCTGGTGGCGCTGGCGCCGGAGCTGCCGGCGGTGGCGCCGTTCGTCATCGAGGACTGGGGCCGCCACCCGGCGGCGCACATGGGGCTGCCCAAGCTCTGGGAACTGCGCAACCGGCTCGCCGCTATCATGGCCGGGCCCGAGGCGCCGGCCGGGATCGTCGTCACGCACGGCACCGACACCATCGAGGAGACGGCGTACCTGCTGGCGCGCACGCTGGACCCGCGGATCCCGGTGGTGATCACCGGTGCCATGCGCACCGCGAGCGACGAGGGGTTCGACGGGCCGCGGAACCTGACCGACGCCGCGGTGGGGGCGGCCAGTGAGGCGAGCTCCGGGCGCGGGACCATGGTGGTGTTCCACGGCAAGGTCTTCGGCGGGCTCACGGTGCAGAAGGTGGAGGCCACGGAGCTCGACGCGTTCGGGGCGCCGTTCGGCGGGCCGGTGGGGCGGGTGGCGAACGGGACCGTGACGTACGCGAACCGCGCGCCGAGGATCGGGGAGTCCGTAGGGGCCGGATATATCCGGCCCCTACAGACGACGGGGAAGGGATTGGCGGCGTTGACGGCGAAGGTCGCCTTGATCCCGATGGTCATCGGGGATGTCGGGGAACTGCTCGACCTCGCGCGCCCGACGCACGATGGCGTCGTCATCGCCGCCTTCGGGAGCGGCAACCTCCCGCCCGGCGCGCTCCCCGCCATCCGCCGCTGGGTGGAGGAGGGGAAGCCCGTGATCCTCGGCACCCGCTGCCCCCGGGGCGAGGTGAGTCCCATCTATGCGTTCGAGGGCGGCGGCGCCACGGTGGTGAAGGCCGGCGCCCTCCCCGCGGGCCCGCGCACGCTGGCGCAGGCGCGGCTCGAGCTCACCATTGCGCTGTCCGCCGGGGTGCCCTACGGGGCGCCCCTCGCCTGATCCCACCCGGCCCACGCCATGACCTTCCCCGCGAGCATCGACATCCCGCAGGACGTGCTGGAGATCGCGCGCCTCCTCGAGGGCGCGGGCTTCGAGGCGTGGTGCGTGGGCGGGGCCCTCCGCGACACCCTGCTAGGCCAGCCCAACACCGACTACGACATCGCCACCTCGGCCCGGCCGGAGCAGGTGCGCGGGCTCTTCAAGCACCACGTCCCGGTGGGCGAGCGCTTCGGCACCATCGCGGTGCGCACCCACCGGCGGCACCACGAGGTGACGACGTTCCGGAAGGACGTGGAGACCGACGGCCGCCACGCGGTGGTGGAGTTCGGCGCGTCGCTCGAGGAGGACCTGGCGCGGCGGGACTTCACCGTCAACGCCATTGCCTACCACCCGCTCCGGCACGAGTGGCGGGACCCGTTCGAGGGGATGCACGACATCACCACCGGCTCCCTCCGCGCCGTGGGCGACGCGGAGACGCGCTTCCGCGAGGACTACCTCCGCATCCTGCGCGGGCTCCGCTTCACGGCGCGCTTCGGCTTCACCATTGACCCCGTCACCTGGCAGGCGATGCTCGCCACGGTGGACGGGCTCAAGTATCTCTCGGCCGAGCGGGTGCGGGACGAGTGGTTCAAGGGGCTGCGGACGGCGCGCTCGCTCAGCGAGTTCCTGCGGCTGTGGCGCGCCAGCCGGGCGGCGGCGGTGTGGCTCCCCGAGCTGCGCGGGAGCGACGCCATCGGCCAGCCCGACGCCGTGGCGCTGCCGCGGGACCCGGTGCTGCTGACGGCGCTCTTCACGCTGGACCCGGTGGCGGTGCTCAACCGGCTCAAGGCGTCGCGCGCGGAGATCGCGCGGGCGCTGGCGATGGTGTCGGGACCGGCGGCGCCGGAGGGGGAGAGCCCGCTCGCGGTGCGCCGCTGGCTCGCCGCGGTGCACGAGGCGGCGGATGACCTCACCGCGCTCTGGGAGCTGCGCCACGGGATGGCCGCGCCCTGGCGCCGCACCCTCGACGGCATCCGGCAGCGGGGCGAGGCCACCAGCCGGAAGCAGCTGGCCATCGCGGGCAACGACCTCACCGCCCTCGGCGTCGCCGCCGGGCCGAAGCTGGGCGCCATCCTCGACCGGCTGCTGCACGAGGTGGTGGACAACCCCGCGCTCAACACCCGCGAGCAGCTCCTCGCCCTGGCCGAGAAGCTCAAGTGAACGCCTTCGTCTTCGCGCTGGTCGCCGCGCTCGGGAACCTCGTGGGCGGGTGGGCGGTGGTGCGGAAGGAGCGGCGGTCGCTCGACGTCATCAACCTCTTCCTGGCCTTCGGCGCCGGCTTCATGCTGGCGGTGGCGGTGCTCGAGGTGATGCCGGAGGCGGTGGCGCAGCGGAGTGACGCGCCGCTCTTCATCCTGGGCGGGTACCTCGCCGTGCACCTGGCGCAGCACGTGCTGGCGCCGCACTTCCACTTCGGCGAGGAGACGCACAAGGTCAGCCCGGGGCAGGGGTGGGCGGCGCTGCTCGGGCTGCTGCTGCACACCTTCTTCGACGGCGTGGCCATCGCCAGCGGCTTCGAGGTCAACGCGCACCTCGGCTTCCTGCTCTTCCTGGCGGTGTTCCTCCACAAGCTGCCCGAGGGCGTGGCCATGGCGAGCGTCATGATCGCGGGCGGGCAGGGGCGGAGCCGGGCGCTCTCGGCCGTGGCGGCGCTCGGCGTGGCGACGATCCTTGGCGTGTTGCTGACCACCGCCATCGCCCCGCTGGCCGCGCATGGGCTCGCGCTCTCGGCCGGCGTCACCATCTATGTGGCGGCGTCGAACCTGGTGCCCGAGTTCCAGACGCGGAAGGACTGGCGCATGCCGGTCCTCTTCTTCGTCGGGGCGGCGGCGTTCTTCGCGACGCGGGCCTTGGTGGAGGCGGCGGGGCTGCATTGACGGGCTGAGTCCGCATGGGCCGTAGGCGGCGGAGCTGTGCCCGCCGCCTCGATTCCCTCCCCCTTACACAATCTCGAGATTCGATTGGGCCGAGATTCACTCCGCCGTTACGGGCTTGATCCTGGGGATCGTGCACGATCTTCGAGATCGAGTCGGCGGAGCGTAGCTCCGCCGGTACGGGTGTGAGTGAAGGGGCGCTGCGGGGATTCCTCAACGATGATCTCATCCGGCCATCGATGACCGCACCCTCCCTCTTCGCCACGCCCGAGCCCCTCGCCGCCAGGATGCGGCCGCGGGCGCTGGAGGAGTGCGTGGGGCAGGAGCACCTGCTCGGCGTCGGGAAGCCGCTCGGCGACGCGATCCGGCGGGGGGAGGTGGGGAGCTGCATCTTCTGGGGGCCGCCGGGGACGGGGAAGACGACGATCGCGCGGCTCATTGCGCGGCACACGGAGAAGGAGTTCGTGGAGCTGTCGGCGGTGCTCGACGGGGTGGCGCGGGTCAAGGAGATCATCAAGGAGGCCGAGGGGCGCCGGGTGATGGGGCGGGGGACGGTGCTCTTCTGCGACGAGATCCACCGCTTCAACCGGGCGCAGCAGGACGCCTTCCTGCCGCACGTGGAGCGGGGGACGGTGACGCTGATCGGCGCCACCACCGAGAATCCCTCGTTTGAGCTCAACCCGGCGCTGCTGTCGCGGGCGCAGGTGTTCGTGCTCAAGGCGCTCACCCAGGACGACGTGCTGGTGGTGCTCCGCCGGGCGGTGGCGGACCCGGAACGGGGGCTCGGGAACCTGGAGCTCGAGGTGGAGGACGGGGCGCTCGAGCTGCTGGCCGAGCAGGCGGATGGGGACGCGCGGCGGGCGCTCACGGTGCTCGAGGGGGCGGCCAAGCTCGCGGGGCTCAAGGGGGCGATCAGCAAGGAGGGGATCGTCCAGGCGCTGGGCCGGCGGGTGGCGGCGTACGACAAGAACCGCGAGGAGCATTTCAACATGCTCTCCGCGTACCACAAGTCGCTGCGCGGGAGCGACCCGCAGGGGGCGCTGTACTGGATGGCGCGGATGCTCGAGGGCGGGGAGGACCCGATGACGCTCTTCCGCCGCGCCATCGCGATGGCGGCGGAGGACATCGGGCTCGCCGATCCCGAGGCGCTCAAGCTGGCGGTGGCCGCGCGGGATGCCTATCACATGCTGGGCGCGCCCGAGGGGTACCTGCCGCTCACCGAGATGACGGTGTACCTGGCGACGGCGCCCAAGAGCAACAAGGTGGTGCTGGCGCTGCACGCGGCGCTCGACGCGGCGCGGCGGACGCCGGCGGAGCCGGTGCCGCTCCACATCCGGAACGCGCCGACCAGCCTCATGAAGGAGCTGGGCTACAACAAGGGCTACCAGTACGCCCACGACGCGCCGACGGGGTACCTGCCGCAGGACTACCTGCCCGAGAAGCTCAAGGACGCGGTGTTCTACGAGCCCGGCGAGATGGGCTTCGAGAAACGCATCCGCGAGCGGCTCGAATACTGGCGCAAGCTCCGCGACGAGCGCTCGTAGCGCCCGAGCGCCGCTCGGGCGGGCTGGGTGCGCTGGGCCGGGTTCGTCGGAGGGGCAGGGGGCGCCGGGCGCTGGAGCTGCGGGTGAGGGTGGGCTGGTTCGCAGGCGTCGGCAGCTACGCGCCCTCTGCCCCCTGCCCCTCCTCCTCACCCGGCCCCCGGCCATCGAGGGGTGGGCTCGCAGTATCCCGGCAGCCCCCACGTCCGTAGCGGCCGGATATATCCGGCCGCCGCGTCCGAAGGACGTCGGTGCGGGTGGGAGGGGGGTGGGACGTCTTTCGGGCATCCGTGGCGTCCTGACCCCCCTATATTCCTGCCATGCGCCCTTCTCCTGTCCTTGCCCTCGTGGCCGTCCTCGCCGCCGCCGGCTGTTCCGCCGGGGGCGTCAATCCCGCCAAGCTGATCGAGCCCAAGGTCTCGGTGCGGACCATCGCGGTCCGGAACGTCGGGCTGGCGGGCGGGACGCTCGAGGTGGCGTTCGCGTTCCACAACCCGAACCGGTTTTCCCTGACGGGGGCGGGGCTCACGGCCGCGCTGGCCATCGAGGGGAAGAAGTTCGGCGACGTGGTGCTCACCTCGCCGTTCACGCTGGCGGGGACGGACACCACCGTCGTCACGGTGCCGCTCAACTTTTCCTGGTCGGGGGTGGGCGGGGCGGCGCGCTCGGTGCTCAACAGCGGGGCGGTCAACTACGGGGTGGACGGGAGCTTCACGGTGAAGCTGCCGGCCAACGCCGGGGACCTGGCCGTGCCGTTCACGGGATCGGGGATGATCCCGCTCCTCAAGCCGTAAGCAGGCCTCCCATTCGCCAGCTGATCGACATCGAGCCGCCGGTGGAGCGCGCCCTGCTGGTGGGCGCGCCCCGCAAGGGCTCCGACGACGCCGCCCAGATCACCGAGCACCTCGACGAGCTGGCCCGCCTCGCGGACACGGCCGGGGCGGAGGTGGTGGGGCGGCTCTCGCAGCAGGTGGCCAGCCCCAACCCGGCCACGCTGATCGGGGAGGGCAAGGTCGAGGAGCTCAAGGCCCTCGCGCAGGAGACGCGGGCGAGCCTGGTGCTCTTCGACGAGGAGCTCACGCCCAACCAGGGCGCCAACCTCGAGAAGGAGCTCAAGCTGCGCGTCATGGACCGGGCCGAGCTGATCCTCGACATCTTCTCGACCCGGGCGCGGACGCACGAGGCCAAGCTGCAGGTGGAGCTGGCGCAGCTCGAGTACCTGCTGCCCCGCCTGGCGCGGATGTGGACGCACCTGAGCCGCATCCGCGGCGGCATCGGCCTGCGGGGCCCGGGCGAGACGCAGCTCGAGACCGACCGCCGGATGATCCGGAAGAAGATCCAGTTCCTGCGGGAGAAGCTGCGCGACTGGGAGAAGCACCGCGACGTGCTGCGGGCCGGCCGGAGCGACCTGCTCGACGTGGCGCTGGTGGGCTACACCAACGCCGGCAAGTCGAGCGTGCTGCGCATGCTCTCGGGCGCGCACGACATCTTCGTCGAGGACCGGCTCTTCGCCACGCTGGACACGCTGACGCGCGAGGTGGACCTGGGGGAGGGGTGCCGGGCGCGCGTCTCCGACACCGTCGGCTTCATCCGGAAGCTCCCGCACCACCTCGTGGCCAGCTTCCGCGCCACGCTCAAGGAGGTGCGGGAGGCGGACCTGCTGCTCCACGTCATCGACGCCAGCCACCCGGGGTGGGAGGAGCAGCTGCGGGTGGTGGACCAGGTGCTGGAGGAGATCGGCGTCGGGGAGCGGCCGGTGGTGCCGGTGTTCAACAAGATGGACGCGGTGCCCGACCCCGGCGCCTTCGCGGCGCGGGTGGGCGCGCTCTATCCCGAGTCGGTGCTGGCCACCACGGTGCGGATGGACGGGCTCGAGGCGCTCAAGGCCGAGCTGTGCCGGCGCGAGCGGGCGCGGCGGCCGGCGGTGGTGGTGCACGTCCCCCTCGCCGACGGGGCGCGGCTCGCGTCGCTCTACCGCATGGGCGAGGTGCTGGGACAGGCGACCGCCGAGGAGCATCACCTGGTGACGGTGCGGCTGGAGCCGTGGCAGGCGGAGGGGCTCAGGCGGGAGGGGCTGGCGGTGGAGGGGGAGTCGGCCACGTCGCGGGGGCGGGCGTCGGCGTAGGCGGGTCACCGCAAGGCGCGGAGACGCGGACGTCCGCAGGGGACCTGCGCGGAGCCGGCCCACTCGGATGGCGGCCGAGGGAGGCCAGAGGCGCGGGAGCAGCGACAACGCTGGTCCCGCGCGCGTCTCGTCGGCCAGGCGTCAGATCGTGGGGATCGCACGGGCGCGGCCCCTGCGCCCCCGCGCTCCGGGAACGCCGGGCTAGATCTTGCCGGAGAGCACCGACTCGAGGATGAGCCAGCGGTTCATGCCGGCGAGCTTCTGGTGCATCCGGGTCATCGGCGGGCCGCCCGGGGCGTTCTCTTCCTCGATCTGCAGGTCGGCGAGGGCGTCGAGGCCCGCGGCGGCGAACTTCCGGAGGCCCTTGTCGAGCGCCAGGCCGGCCGTGCGGAAGTTGAAGAGGGTCGAGAACTGCAGGGTGTAGCCCAGGTCCGCCAGCTGCTGGTTGGTGATGAGCTTGCCGGCCTGCTTGGCCTTCCCCCAGTAGAGCGAGGGGCTCAGGTTGAAGCCGAGCATCTGGTTGGGGTAGTACTTCCGGACGCCCTCGGCGAACGCCTGCGGCTGCTCCAGGTCCACGTTGTTGAACTCGGCCCAGATCACGTCGCAGCCGAGCTCCGACGCCTCCCACGCATCCTCCACCGCCATCTTCACGCCGCCGGCCGACTGGCCCGGAAGCGCGCCGTCCACCGAGTCGGTGCGGGCGATGATCACCAGCTCCTGGCCCATCGCCTCGGCGGCGGCCTTGATGGCCTTGAGCTTGGCGAGCCAGTTGGAGCGGGGGACGAGCACCTTGTCGCGCTTGGCCTTGCCGACGTTGACGATGTGGCCGCAGGTGCGGTCGGCGGGATCCTGGTTCTCGAGGTGGACGCCGCCGACGCGGGCGCGCACCAGCTCGGTGGCCAGGGCAAAGGTCTGGGTCGGGCCGCCGAAGCCGGCCTCCATGTCCACGAACATCGGCGGCACGGAGAGGAGCTCCTTGCCTTCGGTGTCGTAGTAGTGGGTGTGGCGGGCGCCCTCGATGCCCTTCCAGAGCTCGAGCGCCAGCTCCACCATCTGCTGCGACTGGTAGACGCCGATGTCGGGGTACATGTTCTTGACGGCGGCCAGCTGCCAGCCGGAGCCGTAGAGCGCCTTGAAGCCGAGCCGCGTCATCAGGGCGGCGGTGTAGGCGTCGTAGGCGCCGGCGGTGTGGACGAAGGAGCCCTTGTCACGGGCCTCGTGGAGGAGGCGGCGCAGCTTGGCGCCGGGGGCCTCCTGCTCGGGCGGGGGCGAGGAGCTTGGCGATCTCGTCGCGGGGGTAGGCGGCGGCCTTGCTGACGGGCGGGGTGGTAGCGGCCATGAGGCTCCTCAGGAGGCGGCGGTTCCCGGCTCCGGGCTCGGGATTCGCCGGTAAGGGACACAGACAACGCGGGCCGGTCTGGCCGGCCCTTGCACCTGCATAGATAATCATACAGGTTGTGAAAGTTTTCACAAGTGGTGGGCAAGCCGCGCAAGTCGCTGAAGCGAGCGCTCGGCCTGCGCGCCTCGGATCCCCGGGATGCGGCACGGACTTGGTGGCGAGCTCGCTTCAGCGAGCGGAACGCAGGCGCGCGCTGGCCCTGGGGGCGGGGGAGTTGCACGGGGCTTGCACTAGTGTCGGGCTGGCACGCAGGGGCCGGGGGCACTAGTTTGCGGTGCTTCGGCGCCTATCTCCTTGCAGGTCAACATCTTTCCTCATGCGGCGGGAGTGGTCATGGCGGACGGCTTGAGCCAGTTGGTGGAGCGGATCCAGCGAGGGAATGCCACAGTTGGCATCATCGGGCTGGGCTACGTGGGGCTCCCGCTGGCGGTGGAATGCGCCCGGAGCGGGTTCAAGGTCCTGGGCTTCGACATCAGCGAGCCGGTCTGCAACGGCATCAACGCCGGGAAGAGTCACGTGGAGGACGTGCCGACCGAGCAGCTGGCCGGCTACGTGAAGAAGGGCCTGATCACGGCCACCACGGACTTTGGCCGGCTCAAGGAGGCGGACGTCATCTCCATCTGCGTCCCGACCCCCCTCAACAAGATCAAGGATCCCGACCTCAGCTACGTGGTCAGCGCCGCCATGTCGGTCAAGGCGACGCTCCGGCCCGGGCAGGTGATCATCCTGGAGAGCACCACCTACCCGGGCACCACCCGCGAGGTGCTGCTGCCGGCGTTCGAGGAGACGGGGCTCAAGGTGGGTGTCGACTTCGGGCTCTGCTTCAGCCCCGAGCGGGTGGACCCGGGCAACCCCACCTGGCAGACCCGCAACACCCCGAAGGTGATCGGCGGCATCACCAAGCGCTGCAACGAGGCGGCGCTGGCGCTCTACTCCAAGGTGTTCGACACCATGGTGCCGGTGGAGAGTCCCGAGGCGGCGGAGCTGGTGAAGGTGTACGAGAACACCTTCCGCATGATCAACATCGCGCTGGCCAACGAGCTGGCGCAGGCGTGCGACCGGCTCGGGCTCGATGTCTGGGGCGTCATTGACGCCGCGGGCACGAAGCCGTTCGGCTTCATGAAGTTCACGCCGGGCCCCGGGCTCGGCGGGCACTGCATCCCGCTCGACCCGCATTACCTGTCGTGGAAGATGCGGACGCTGCAGTACAAGACCCGCATGATCGAGCTCGCGAGCGAGATCAACGCCGAGATGCCGGTGTACGTGGTGCGGAAGGCGTCGGACGCGCTGAACGAGCACTGCAAGGCCATGAAGGGCTCCAAGGTCCTGGTGCTCGGCGTGGCCTACAAGAAGAACATCAGCGACCTGCGCGAGAGCCCGGCGCTCGACATCATCAAGCTGCTGCAGGAGAAGGGCGCGAAGGTGTCGTTCCACGATCCGCACTGCCCGGAGATCAAGGACGACGGGCACACGCCGATCCAGGGGCTGCCGATGCACAGCGTGCCGCTCACGGACGACGCGCTCAAGGCGGCGGACCTGGTGCTCGTGGTGACGGATCACTCGGGGCTCGACTACGAGCGGGTGCTCAAGGTGGCGCCGCTCGTCCTCGATACGCGCGGCGTGCTCAAGGGCCGCGAGGACCCGAAGCTCGTGGGCCTCAGCCGCTAGCCGGCGCCGCTGGCGTCGTCGTCGCAGGGGCCGGCCGTGGCCGGCCCGCTCGAGGACCGTCCGAAGACATCGCGCGGGACCGGCTGTGCGGCTGGTTCTGCGCGGTTTTTTTTCCTCGGGGTGGGGCGGGCGCCGGGGGCAGGGCCACTGCGGGGACATCACGACCGGCTGCTGCGCGGCCGGTCGTGCCTCGTCCCCTCCGTGGCCCTGCCCCCGGCGCCCGCTCGGCGAGGGGTGGGGTTGAGGGGAGGGCCGGGGAGGGCGGCGGCGGGGAATGCGCAGTGGGGAACTGGAGGGGGCGGGCTCACCGGGAGGTGGGCCCGTTCTGTTGTTGGGGGGGGCGGCGAAGGGGCTCGGTGAGGTTCACCCTTGGGAGGGGGAGGAAGCCGAGGACTGGCGGCTGGCCCGGGGGGAGGGCGAGGGGGGGCTTGGGGGTGTCGGGGGTGGGAGGTGGGGCGGGGCGCTTGCGGCGGGGGGCGTGGACGCGGGCGGCGCTCTGCCAGGCGGCGAGGCGGTCGGGCTGGGTGGCGAATTCGTGGGTGTAGATGGCCGAGAGGGCGCGGAGGGCCTTGAGGATCCGGGTGGTGAGCTCGGGGATGAGGGCGTGGGCGCTGATGTGGGCGGCCTGGGCGCGGGTCTGCGCGTCGCCACGGGCGGCGAAGTCGGCGAGGTGGGCGGCCATGGTGTCGAGGTGCGCGGGGGTCACGCCGTAGCCGGCCAGGATGTCCTGGTGGGCGCGGGCGAAGGCGAGGTACTGGCGGCCGCGCGCGAGGAGTTGCTCCGCCGGCTGGGTGATGTGGCCCACCTTCCAGTATGCGGCGGCGGTGCCGAGTTCCTCGGGGATGGCCTTGCCGAGGCGGCAGAGGGCGCGGATGTCGTCGAGGACGACGGTGCGGGCGTCGCCGCGGAGGTCGGTGGCGGAGCGGCCGCTGTCCTCGCCCTCGCCGGCCTGCGCGAGGGCGTGGCGGCCGGCCGCGACGTCGGCGGCGAGGCGCGCGGTCCAGTCGGCGAAGCGCGGGGCGCGGGCGGGATGCTCGCCGGCGACGACGAGGGCGCGGGTGCCGGCGGCGAGGGTTCTCCGGAATCTGGCTTGCATGCGGCGGCTCCGGTGGTGGTGGAGTGCGCGACGGTGGCGATCGCGCGGGTGCGGGAGGGGGAGATGCAATCCGCGTGCCCGGCGCGGGAAAGCGGCAAGTGATTGTCAGGCAAGGAGAAGCGGAAAATCGAGAGGCGCACGAGATCGTGCGGGAGCGCGTGGGAGAGCGGGTGGCGGTGCGCGCGCGAGGGCGCGCGGGGGTGGAGGCGGCGGCGAGAGCGGGCGTGGCGGCGGCGGACGGTGGGGGCGGCGCGCTGATCCGCATTGGGAACTGAGGCGCAGGACGCGGGGTGGGGCGGGCAGCGGTGGTGAGGACGGCGGACGCTGGTGGGTGAGGGGCGGTGGGAGCGGTGGGTGGGTGAGCGGCGGTGGGGTGGGGTGGGTGGTGGCGGGGAGGTCGTCGGCGGCGGGTGGGGTGGCGGCGACGGTGGTGGTGAGCCTGCGGATGGCGGGTGGGGTGGCGGCGGCGGCGGTGGTGAGGCTGCTGGCGGCAGGTGGGGCGGGGGGGCAGTGCGGTGGTGATGCGCGGGCGGCAGGCGGGGGCTCGGCGGTGGCGGTGGTGGGATGCTGGCGGGTGGGGGGGGCGGTGGTGGTGTGAGGGTGCCGGCGGGGCCTGGCGGGGGGCGGGTGGGGGATGGGGTTTCGGCCGGGCGCGAAAGTCTGTGTATGAGCCTTCTGGAGGGGCGGGTATGGCGCAAGGGGGGCCGGCCGGGGGGCGCTCGTGCGGTGGATGGCTGGTGGCCGGGGTGGCGAGCCCCGAGGGCTCGGGCGGCTTCGCGCTGAAGGGGGTGGTCGGGGGTGCGGGCGGGGGGGGGGGGGGGGGGGGGGGGGGGGGGGGGGGGGGGGGGGGGGGGGGGGGGCGCGGCTCCGGCCGCGGTCGCGGGCGGGCCGGGGCCTGGCGCGGCGGCCGGGGGTGTCGTGGCGGTGGCCCCGGGCTGCCTGGGGCCGTGGTGCCGCGGGGTGCGCGCGGCGGGGGTCCTGCTCTCTCCCGGGGGGCGGCCTTTCGGGCGCTGGGGCGGGGCGTGGGGCTGGTGGGGGCTGGGGCTTGGGGTGCGGCGGTCTTGTGGTGCCAGTGCGTGGCCGGGCGTGGCCAGGTGAACGGCGGGTCGCGGCGGGGTGGGGCGGTCTCGGCGGGGGGGCGGGCAGCTGGCGCTGGGCGCGGCGGCTGGGCCGGGCCGGCCTGGGGGCGGCTGGCCCCGCCTCCCCCGGTCCGGCGGCTCTCTCGACGTCGAGCCTGCTGGCGCTCCAGCCCGGTGCGGGGGCACTCGGCCGAGGCGCAACTCTGCCTGCGCACGCCGAGGCGGCTCGGGCGCCTGCGTGGGTCGAGACCCGCGCCCTCCGGCCCTCTCGGGAACCGGTCCCGGCGTGGCAGTGCCGGCTCATACACAAACAATCCACTCTTCGGCCCCCTGCCTTGGGGGGAGGACCCACCTATATTCTTGTCCCATGCCACTTTCGCCCCTTCCTATCACCGGCCGGCGGATTCGTTTTGCGCTGGTTGGCTGCGGCAGAATTGCGGACAAGCACTTCGAGGCGCTGGAGAAGCACGCCGAGCGGGCGGAGCTCGTCGCGGTCTGTGACACGGACCCGGCGGCGCTGGCGCGCGCGGTGGGGCGGACGCGGGCGCGGGGGTTCGGGACGCTGGAGGAGCTGCTGGCGCAGTCGGACGCGGAGGTGATCGTGCTGGCGACGCCGTCGGGGATCCATGCGGCGCAGACGATCCAGGCGGCCGAGGCCGGGCGCCACGTGGTGACGGAGAAGCCGATGGCCACGCGGTGGCACGACGGGGAGCGGATGGTGGCCGCCTGTGACAAGGCGGGCGTCCAGCTCTTCGTGGTGAAGCAGAACCGGATGAACGCGACGATCCAGCTGCTCAAGCGCGCGATCGAGAAGAAGCGCTTCGGGCGGATCTACATGGTGAGCGTCAACGTGTTCTGGAGCCGGCCGCAGGCGTACTACGACAGCGCGAGCTGGCGGGGGACGTGGGAGTTCGACGGCGGCGCGTTCATGAACCAGGCGAGCCATTACGTGGACTTGCTCGACTGGCTCATCGGCCCGGTGGAGAGTGTGCACGCGTTCACGGCGACGCTGGCGCGGCGGATCGAGGTGGAGGACACCGGCGTCGCCTCGATTCGCTGGCGGAGCGGGGCGCTGGGGTCGGTGAGCGTCACGATGCTGACGCACCAGAAGAACTTCGAGGGGTCGATCACCATCCTCGGCGAGACGGGGTCGGTGCGGATCGGCGGGGTGGCGGTGAATGAGATCCAGGCGTGGGACTTTGCGGACTCGGATCCCGACGATGCGAAGGTGCGGGATGCGAGCTACCAGACGACGTCGGTGTACGGCTTCGGGCACCCGGCCTATTACGACAACGTGATCCGGGCGCTGCGTGGGGAGGCGCGGGCGGAGACGGATGGGCGGGAGGGGCTGCGGTCGCTGGAGTTGCTGATCGGGATGTACCTCTCGGCGCGCGACGGGAAGACGGTCGGGCTGCCGCTGGAGTTGTGACGGGGGAGCCGTCTCCGGCGCGCCGCGCGCGCGCCGCACTTCCCCGGCTTCTCCCTCACGTTGGCGCACCACCTCACCACCCCCATCGACTCATGAAGCAAGTCCTCGTCTCGGGACAGGGCCAGATTGAGGTCCTCGACGTGCCCGCGCCGTTCCGATCGCGCGGGGGCGTGCTGGTGCGCACGCGGTACTCACTGATCAGCAGCGGGACGGAGGGGGCGGCGGTCGCGGCCCGGGGGGGGCTGCTCGGGCTGGTGGAACGGGCGCGCGAGTCGCCCGCCAAGGTGGAGCGGGTGTGGCAGCTGGCGCGGAGCCAGGGTCTCAGCTCCACCCTTGCGATGGTGCGCGCCAAGCTGGCCGACTTCGCGCCGCTGGGCTACAGCGCCTCGGGCACGGTGGTGGAAGTGGACGATGCGACGAGTCCCTACCGGGTCGGGGATGAGGTGGCCTGTGTCGGTGCGGGCATCGCGAATCACGCCGAATACCTCGCAGTGCCGCACAACTAGCTGGGGCCGGTGCCGGCGCCGTCGCAACCGGAACAGGCCGCGTTCGGGGCAATCGGGTGCATCGCGATGCAGGGGATCCGCCGGCTGGAGGCGGGGCCCGGGGAGTGGATCGCGGTCATCGGCCTCGGGCTGATCGGGCAGGTCACGGTGCGGCTGCTTCGGGCGATGGGCTATCGGGCCTGCGCCATGGACCTGGTGGCGGGCCGGGTGGCGCTGGCGCAGGCCGCCGGAATCCCCGCGTGGTCCTCCGCGGAGGCCGACAGCGTGACGCGGGCCATGGAGCTGACCGGCGGCAAGGGGGTGGACGGGGTGATTCTCTGCGCGGCGACCGCCAGCGACGGTCCCGTGAACCTCGCCTTCGACCTCTGCCGGCCGCGGGGCCGGGTCAGCATCGTTGGGGACGTGGGATTCGGCCTGCTGCGGGGGAAGATGTACCGGAAGGAGCTGGAGCTGCGGATGTCCACGTCGTACGGACCGGGGCGGTACGACCCGGCCTACGAGTTCGAGGGGCAGGACTACCCGTTCGGCCTGGTCCGCTGGACCTCGCGGCGGAACCTGGAACATTTCCTTGCGCTGCTCTCGAGCGGCGCGGTGGACCTCGGGCCCCTGGTGAGCGCACGGTACGCCGTGGAGCGTGCGGGGGAGGCCTACGCGCGGGTGAAGGCGGGCAGTGCCTCGGATTTCGGGATCCTCTTCGACTACGGGACTCCGCCCATGCCCACGCCGCCAGTGCGCGTGCTCCGCGCGTCCGCTGCCGTCGCCGCGCGTCCGGGGCAGGTGCGGCTCGGGCTCGTCGGGGTCGGTGCCTACGCAAAGGCGGTGCACCTCCCCAACCTCCGGAAGCTGGGGGAGGCATTCCTGCTGGCCGGGGTGGCCAGCCGGACAGGGGCCACGGCGGCGGCCGCCGCGCGCCAATACGGCATTCCGCTGGTGGCGAGCGATCCACAGGCGCTCCTCGAGGATCCGGGGATCGACGCGGTCCTCATCTCCACCCGGCATGCGTCCCATGCCGCCCTGACGATTGCCGCCCTCGAGGCGGGGAAGCACGTGTACGTGGAGAAGCCGCTCGCCACCACCGTGGAGGATGCCCAGCGGGTCCAGGCAGCGGCCCGGGCGAGCGGCCGGGTGCTTCGGGTGGGCTTCAACCGGCGCTTCTCGCCGTGGCTCGCGCCGCTCGCCCGGGTCCTCTCCGCCGGCGGGCGGCGGGTGGTGACGATCCGGGTGAATGTGGGCAGCCTGGGCGATCACTGGAGCAATGCGGCGGAGGAGGGTGGGCGGCTTCTGGGGGAGGTGCATTTCTTCGACCTGGCCAACTGGCTGCTGCAGCAGTATCCGGAGCGGGTGATGGCGGAGTTTGCGGGGTCTCCGGGCGTGCAGAACCCCAACGCGGTGGTGCAGGTGGGCTACCCGGACGGCTCGATCGCGGTCCTGACGTACACCACGCTCGGCCATCCTGGGCTGGGCAAGGAGTACATCGAGGTGCTGGGCAACGGCCGGTCCGGTGCGTGCGACGATTACCAGTCCCTGCGGCTGTTCGGCGGGGGGGAACGGCCGGGCGCAAGTTCCCGCCGGGCGACAAGGGGGCAACTCGGGGCGCTCCGGGAGTTCGCCGAGGCGATCCGGAGCGGGACGGGCGGTTCTCCGGGAGCCGATGCCGAGGCGGGGATGTACGCGACGTGGATGGCGCTGGCCGCGCACGCGAGCGGGCTGGCCGGGCAGGCGCTCCGCTTCGACTCCAGCATCCCGTGACGGGCGCCACGCCTGCCGAGGGGGCTGCTGCAGCGCCTGCGGCGCTGGCTGGGGAAACGTGCGGCGAGGGGGTGCCGCTGGGGATCCTGCGACGGGCGGGGCCCGGGTTCTACTGCGGACATGCGGCCTGGTTCCGCCCGGGCGAGGCGATCACGATCGGTCCCCACGTCTACATCGGCCACCATGCCCACATTGCGGCGCCGTGTGAGATCGGCCCAGACGTGATGCTGGCGAGCTATGTCGCCCTGATCGGCGGGGACCACCGCTTCGACCAGCCGGGAGTGCTGATGCGCGCCAGCGGTCGCAGCGAGCTCCGGCCCGTGATCATCGAGGGCGATGCGTGGATCGGTCACGGCGTCACGCTGCTCGGCGGGGCCCGCGTCGGACGTGGGGCCATCGTGGCGGCGGGGAGCGTGGTCACGGGCAGCGTGCCCGCGTGCGAGATCTGGGGTGGGATCCCCGCGCGCCGCCTGAAGACGCGGTTTCCCACGCCGGAGGAGACCGAACAGCACCTGGCCTTCCTGCGCTCGCGGTATGACCGCTGAGCGCACAGCTGCGGGCGCCTGGCGCTTCGCCCCAGTCCCTTCCTGCGCGACGTACTGACGACGGTGGTGACCACGGGGGTCACCATGGCCTCGCTGGTGCTCACCACGCGCTGGATCGCCGCCGCCTTCACGACGCACGAGTTCGGGGGTGTACGGCATCTCGCGGCGGATGGTGGGGACGCTTGCGATCTCCAACGTTGTGGGCTTGTCGCTGGCGCGATACCTGGCCCTGCAGGCGGACGAGATGGTGCGGCGTGCCCATCTCGTGGTGGCGGCCGGCCTGGCCCTCCTTCCCGGCATCCTGCTGCTGGCGGCGGGAGCGCTGGCGCCCGGGTTCTGGGCCGGGCTGGTCTTCGACGACCGGACGCAGGGACCCGCGCTGCTCTCCATGCTGTTCCTGGTGCTCGCCACCGCCAGCTTCAACCTGCTCTTTGCCCACTACCGCGGGACCAACCGGGTCACGATTGGGAACCGGTTCAACGTCGCCCTGGTGGGTATCGGACCGATGCTGGTGGCGCTCGTCTCGGCCTCCACGGGGAGCACGGCGGTGGTCAACACGCTCAGCGCGGGGGTGATGCTGATCGCGCTGGTGGTGCTGGCGCCGGAAATCTGGGGTGCGTTCCGGGCCAGCGGGGCGGCCCTGCGTGCCAGCTGCTTCCGGGAGCAGTGGGCGTTCGTATGGCCGCGCATCCCCGGCGGATTCGCGATCGGAAGCCTCGCCTCGGTTGCGCCCGTCCTGGCGCCCCGCTTCGCGACGACGACGGCGGCCGGCTACCTGGTGGCGGGCCAGGTCTTGCTGCGCCTGGTTGACGCGGGGACGGCCGCATTCGGGGTGGTGGCGCTGCCGAAGGTGGCGGAACTGCACGCCCGCGGCCAGGCGGCCTTCATCCGGGCCCGGGTCGGGGACGTGATCGCGATGGCGGTTCACCTGGGGCTCTTCTTCACGTTTCATTTGCTGGTGTGGGCGGACGTGATCGTGACGGCATGGCTCGGGGAGCGGTACGCCCCGGCCGTCCCGGTGATCCGCGTGGTGCTTTGCTCGGTAGCGCCCTACACGGCGTACACCCTGCTCCGGTCGGTCATCGACGTGCTGGACGAGCGGGCCGTGAACGCGCGGAACACTTACGCGGCGTTCGCCATGACGGTGGTGGCGGCGCTGGCGCTCGGCTACGGGGCTATGGGGCCTCCGGCCTGGCCGCCGCCAGCGCGGCGGGGATGATCCTGCTCGGCGCGCTGACCGTGCGCTACCTGTGGCGGGCCCTGCACCTCGACTGGGCCGCGCTTCACCTCGTGCCCGGGGTCGCGGGGGCGGTGGGGCTCGGGCTGCTGGCGGCGGGCGCGCGGTGGGTGGTGCCGGGCGGCTGGCCGGTCCTTGCGCGCCTGGCGGTTGGTGGAGTGGTGACGGGGTCGCTCACGCTCGTGTACCTGTACCTCCTGCGGCGGGTGGGCGTGCGCTGGGTCACGGAAATCGAAGCGCGCCTGATCCGGCGCCCGGCCGCCGCATGAAGGTGACGGTCGAGCGCGGCGCCCTGATCGCGGCCCTGGCTGCGGGGGCCGCCCTCGGACTCGCCGGGTTCACGCTGTCGTGGCTGGGGCTGCTGGTGGCCGGCCTGACCGTGGGTTCGGTCGTGGTCATGCACCAGCTGGTCGGGCTGCTCAACCTGCGGCGCGTCAGCCTCCCGCCCTTTGGTACCTCACGTACCTCGCGACGGTGCTCGTCCCCGGGCTCGTGGTGGCCGCGGGAGCGCAGCCACCCGAACGAGGGACGGTTCCTCTTCGCGATCCTGAGCGTGCTGGTGACCGGACCGCTCGGCATCCTTGTCGTGAACCGCCTGGCAGGGTTTCGCCGGGCCGAGGTGGCGGCGTACTTCGCGCGGCCGCTCCAAGCCGACGCACCCGGGCTTCACGGGCGCACGGTGTACGGAGTAGCCGTGCTGGTGGCTGCGCTGCTGGTGGCCCTCTATCTGGTTGAGGTACCGTCCGTCCCGATCTTCTACCTGATCCGCAACCCCGGGGCCCTGGCCGAAGCGACCCTCCTCCGCGAAGAGTCGTTCAAGCTGCTCGACTCGCCGTTCCGGTACCTGTATGACGTGCTGCGCTCGGTGGGTTTCCCGCTGCTCGTGACCCTGGGACTCGGGCAGTACCTGGCACGACGGGAACGCGGCTGGCTGGTGGCGTTCCTGCTGGTGGGGGGCGCTCGGTGTGTTCTTCGCGTCCCTGTCGCTGGCGAAGGCGCCGGTGGCCCTCATCGTGCTCGTGGCGTGCTTCTACTGGTACCTGGATCGGGGCGGGCGGCTGTCGCTGCGGCTGCTGCTCGGGGGCACGGTGCTGGTCCTGAGCTTCCCGCTTGCGGTGCTGCTCCTGCTGAGCGCCACGACGGATGTCACGGTGGGGAAGCTGCTGGAGGCGATCCTTCGGCGACTCTTCGTGCTTCCCGCCGAGATCCTGTATGCCTACTTCGAGATCATCCCGGTCCGGCTGGCCTTCCTGCACGGGCGGACGATCGGGCGCGTGGCGTGGCTGCTCGGCGAGCCCGCCTTCAACCTGTCGAACTACGTGTACCAGTACATGTTCCCGACCCGGATCGAGTCCGGGGCCGCGCCGGCCGCGTTCCTCGGCTTCTTCTACGCTGATTTCGGGATGATCGGGGTGGTGCTCGGCGGCGTGGCTGCAGGCGCGATCTGCCAGGGGGCACGTCTTCCTCCTCCGCCAGCCGAAGACGATCCCCTGGGTGGCGGCCTACGCGTTCATGTACTGGGCGTTCTGGCAGGCGAACCTGGCGCCGTTGCCCCAGACGCTCCTCTCAGGAGGCGTGCTGCTGGTGCTCGGCGGCGTGTGGCTGCTGGGTGCGGGCGAACGGTTTCTCCAGCGGGCGGCCGCGTCGGTCGAGACGGCGGCCCGCGCGCCATGACCACCCTTCGGCATTGGGCGCGCCTCGGGACGGGGCTGTTGCGGCTGGTGCGGCCGCGTCTGCTCGAGAGGCCGGCATGGCGATGGCGATTCCGCACCGGACTCCCCCCAGCGGATCCGGAGGGGCTCCGCCAGCTCCTGCCCTACGGAGGGGCGCCTGACTGGATGCAACGCTTCGAATCCCACCGGGCACGGGTATTGGGCTGGCCGGCGGCGGAGCGTACGGCCACCCTCGCCGCGCTCGGGCCGTCCCGGGAGCCGAAGCGACCGTGCTGGCGCTGGCCGAGGATGCTGCTGGCGGGATCGTGGATGTGCTGGGTTCGGGGCGTATCCCGCTCGGCCTGGCCCCAGACTGGCACCTCGACTTCCGCAGTGGGCATCGGTTTCCCGAGGACTGGTTCTGGCGCATCGATCACCGCGACCCCAGCCGTCCCTCTGACGTGAAGGTTCCGTGGGAGCATGCGCGGTTCCACGCCGGGCTGTGGCTGGGGCAGGCGTGGCGCCTGACGGGGGAGGCGCGCTACGCCGAGGCGTTCGCCGAACTGGCCGGGAGCTTCCTGGCGGCGAACCCGCCGGGCTGGGGCATCCACTGGCTATGCCCGATGGAGCTGGCGATCCGGGCGGTGAACTGGATCGTGACGCTTGACCTCCTCGCGGACGCGCCGGCCCTGGGTCCTTCGCTCCGGGCGGGGATGCACGCCTCCCTGCTCTGGCACGGCCGGGTGATCCGCGGCAATCTCGAGGTGGGGCGGCACGTGGGCAATCACTACGTTGCCGACCTGGTGGGGCTGCTGGCGCTGGGGATGCTGTTCGGCGAGACGGTCGAAGGGGCAGACTGGCGGCGCCTCGCCCACCGTGAACTGGAGGCGCAGATCCGCTGGCAGGTGCATGCCGACGGCGTGGATTTCGAAGTCCACGAGTTACCACCGGCTGGTGGCGGAACTGCTGCTGGTCGCACTGGCTCTCCGGCGAACGGGAGGGGGCGATTCTCTTCAGGCTACGCGCGCGGCTCGGTGCGATGCTCGACTTCACGCTGGCCTATACGCGGCCGGACGGCTCGAGCCCGGTCCTCGGTGATGCGGATGATGGGCGCATACTCCCTTCGTGCCGGCACTCACCCCTGGGGACCATCGCGCTGCTTGGGCTGGGTGGGGGCGCTTCTCGGCCGGGACGATGCTCGGCACGCGGCAGGGCTCGCCGTGGGCGACGCGCTGTGGCTGGCGGGTCCCTCCAGGGTCGCTGCCGGACCGTCAGCGCCGGCAGCGCCTTCGGGCGGATCTCGTGCCTTTCCGTCCGGCGGATTCTACGTGCTGCGGTCAAGGGATGCGCACCTCATCCCAGATGCCGGCGCGCTCGGCTTCGACGGGACGCTCGGCCACGGCCACTTCGACACGCTGAGCCTCGAGGCCTGGGCGGCGGGGGCGCCCCTGCTGGTGGACCGGGGGTGCTACTGCTACACATCCGATTTCGACAGCTACGTGGCGCAGGTCTCGGCGCGTGGCCACAACACCCTCACGATCGATGATGCCGAGCCCGCCGACCTGGTGGGTTTCTGGCGTATCCGAGCTGACCGGACGGCGCCGGTGGTGGAGCGGTGGATCACATCGGAGCGGCCCGACGGGGTGGAGGAGTGGATTGGCACCCATGGGGGCTACGGGACCGTCGGCGCACCACTGCGGCACCGGCGGGCGGTACGGTTCGAGCGAGCGCGGCTGGCCTGGGAGATCGACGACACGGTCACCGGTGTGGGGCGCCACCGGGCCACGATTCGGTGGCACTGCGCGCCGGCGGTGCAGGTGCGGGCGCTCGGCGGCGCCTGGGAGCTGGCGCACGCCCACGCGCGCTTCCGGCTGGAGTCGAGCGTGGAGTTGGAGTTGACGGATGGGTGGGTGGCGCCACGCTACGGCGTGCGGGTGCCGGTGGCGGTCCTGGCGGGGGACGGTGGCGGCCCGCTCCCGTTGCGGGTGGCCACCGGCTGGTGCTCGTCGGGTCGTGAGGCTGACGGGGAGCTAGCGGGGACGACGGAGGGCCGTGGCCAAGGAGGCCTCCAGCCGCGCGAAGCCTGGTCGCCTGAGGCCCGCCACTGCCGGATCACCCCCGACCCACGGCCACCGCGCCGCCCAGGCACGCCCCGATGACGAAGGCCAGGACCGTGGTGCGTCCCCGGCGGGGCGGATCGGCGCACGGGCGGCACCGCCGGCTCGATGACGCTGAGCACCGGGGTGTCGTTGACTTCCTGGATGCGCGCACCTCTCGTACTGCTGGCGAAGGGACAGGTAGAGGTTCTGCTGCAGCTGCACCTGGCGCTGGAGGCGTTGATCCTCGAGCTGCAGCTCCGGCGTCTCGAAACGCCGGTTGCGAGTGTGGAAGACGCGCAGGCCGTCCTCGGCCTGCCGGAGCTCGCGCTCGGCCTCGGTGAGGCGTGCCTCGACGAAGCGCCGGGTCTCGCGCGCCTGGAAGCCGCGGCTCTCGCGGTTGTAGCGGTTGGCGAGCTCGATGAAGCGGTTGGCGATGGCCGCGGCCAGGGCAGGCGCGTGAGCCGTGGCGCGCACCGTGACGATGCTGGTGGCCCGGTCGGACGAGGCGCTGAACATGTCCTGCAGTTCGTCGCGGCCTTCCTCGAGGCGGGCGGACAGGGAATCGCCCTCGATCCCAAGGATGTCGAGCAGGGGCAGGGAATCGTCGCCGATGGCGAATCGGGTCTGGAGCACGCCGTCCTGGATCTCCCGGCTCCGGATGAGCGCGACGTAGAACTCGGGGCCATCCGACGGGGAGCTGCCGGGTAGGCTGATGCCGAGGTTGCCCGCGAGGTTGCCGATGGCGGAGGAGACCGCGTTGGTGGAGCTACTGACAGGAAGGAAGGTCGACTTGGCGGTCCTCCTTCGGCACCACGAAGGTGACGGCGAGAGCCGTGCTGGCGGCCGCCAGGGCACACCCGGCCACCAGGCGCCAGTGGATCAGGAGGAGGCTCAGGTAATCCAGCGCCGAGTCCCGCCGGGAGGAGTCCGGCGGGACCGGCGAGATGGGAGCTGACATGGCCGGAAGTCTGGCGCTACCTCGCACGGGGGTCAAGCGGCCGCGGGCCCTACCCCGCGACCGGCGGGCGCCCAGGTTTGGCCTCCGTCATGCCCACCGTACCGCCTGCCCCTGCCGCCCGCGTCCCGAGGGTGGCGCACCTCAGTTCCGTTCACCGGCCGGACGACCAGCGGGTGTTCGGCCGGGAACTGCCGAGCTCGCCGCCGCGGGCTACGACGTGACCTTCGTGGCGCCCGGGGCGCCGGTCGGGACGGTCGACGGGGTGCGCTATCTCGCGATTCCGCGTGCCCGCTCCCGGGCCCGGCGGCTGGCGTTCGGCGGCCTGCAGGTGCTGCGGGCGGCGCTGGCGGCTGGCGCCGACCTCTATCACTTCCATGACCCGGAATTGATCCCGGTGGGACTCGTGCTCCGCGCCCTGGGGAAGCGGGTGGTGTACGACGTGCACGAGGACGTGCCGGGGCAGATCCGGAGCAAGCACTGGCTGCCGCCGGTCGTGCGCGGCGGGATCGCGCGGGGGACGGCGCTGGTGCAGTGGGCGGGGCTGCGCGTGTTTGACGGGGTGGTGGCGGCGGATGACGACGTGGCGGCGGGGCTGGGCGGTGCGGGCGTGACCGTGCTCCGGAACTTCCCGCTCCTGGCCGAGTTCGGCCGTCCGGGGGAGGTCCCGTACACGGCGCGCCCCGCGCACGTGGTGCACGTGGGGAACCTGTCGCGCATCCGGGCCAGCCGCGAGCTGGTCGAGGCGGCCGGGCTGATCCCATCGGTCCTCGACGCCCGCCTGGTGCTGCTCGGGACGTTCGACGATGACGGGTTGGGCGACGAGGTCACGCACCTGCCCGGCTGGCAACGGACGGAGGCCCTGGGCTGGTGCGACCGTGCGACCGTGGCGGCCCGCCTAACACAGGCACGGGTGGGCGTGGTGATGTTCGGGCCTCACCCGAACCACTACGCCGTTCGATCCAACAAGGTCTTCGAGTACATGGCGGCGGGGCTGCCCGTGGTCGGGCCGGACTTCCCGGCCTGGCGCTCCCTGATCGAGGGCGTCGGCTGCGGGGTGGTGGCCGACCCTACCCGGCCGACGGCCATCGCGGAGGCGATCGCCGGCCTGCTGGCGGATCCAGCGCGCGCGCAGGCAATGGGCGAGCGGGGGCGGGCTGCGGTGCTGGCGGAGTTCAACTGGGAATCCGAGTTCCGCCGCCTGGTGACGCTCTACGAGCGGATCCTGGGTCTGCCGGCGCCACAGCCGGCCTGATCGGTGGGCGGCGGGATAAGTCCCCCGCTGGGGTCCCTTCCCCGCGGAAGGTCCTATATTTCCTCGCCGGAGTTGCCGCGCTCACGCACCTCGTGCCGCCACGGTCCGGGCCCGGACTGGTCGGCGAGACACAGGTGTGGTTCTCTCACCCCGAGGCTTGCTTGCCGGTTCCCATCTCCCCGCCGCCCGCCTCCCTGGTCGACGTCCCTTTCCTGCCGTTTGCCATGCCGGATCTCGGAGAGGCCGAGATCGAGGCGGTGGTGCGGGTGCTGCGCTCGGGCTGGATCACGACCGGTCCGGAGACGAAGGCCTTCGAGCGGGAATTCGCCGCGGCTGTGGGAGTGGAACATGCGGTGGCGCTGAACTCCTGCACGGCGGCGTTGCACCTCGGCTTGGAGGCACTCGGTGTGGGACCGGGCGATGAGGTGCTCACCAGCACCATCACGTTCACCGCCACGGCCGAGGTGGTGGAATACCTGGGCGCGAGGACCCGGTTCCTGGACGTGGATCCTGATACGCTCAACCTGACCCCGGCCGGGGTGCGGGCCTCATCCTGCGCGAGTACGAGCGGGCAGACGGTGTCTGGATCCACCGGCAGAGCCGGAACCGCCTGCGGGCGGTGGTGCCGGTCCACTTTGCTGGCCAGTTGTGCGACATGCCCGGCTTCTTGGCGTTGGCGGAGGAATTCGGCATCGTGGTGCTTGACGATGCCGCGCACGCCTTCCCGGCAGCGCTGCAGGGGCGGGGAGTGGGGAGCTTCGGCTGCCCGACGGCGTTCAGCTTCTACGCCACCAAGACCATCACCACCGGCGAAGGCGGAATGCTCACCACCGACGACGCGCGCGTCGCGGACCGGGTGCGCCTGATGTCACTCCACGGCATCAGCCGGGATGCGTGGAAGCGGTACACGGCCACCGGGAACTGGCACTATGAGGTGGTGGAGGCTGGGTACAAGTACAACCTGACCGACATCGCCTCGGCGCTCGGGCGGGTCCAGCTCGGCCGCGCCTCGACCCTGCTCGGGCGCCGAGGGGCGATCGCCTGCCGGTACCACGAGGCGCTCAGCGGGCTGCCCGCAGTCCAGGTGCCCCCGGGATCGTGTCGCTGCCGATCTACTCCTCCATGACGGATGAGCAGGTGGAGCATGTCATCCGGGCGGTCGGGGACGTCTGCGCCACGTTCGCGAGGTGACGTCCCGGGTGCCCGTCTGGCCGGCGTGAGCATGCGGTCTGACGCGCGGCTGCCCCTCACGCCTTATCGGGGCAAGCGGCTGCTGGACGTGGCCGCCGCAGGCGGCGGGCTGCTGATCCTCTCTCCGTTCCTTCTCCTCCTCGCCCTCCTCATCCGGTGGTCAGATCACGGGCCGGCCCTCTTCCGTCAGCGGCGGGTGGGGCTTGGCGGTCGGGAGTTCCGCATCTGGAAGTTCCGGACGATGATCCAGGATGCGGACCGACTCGGGAGCGCGCTGACGGGGCACCGGGACCCGCGGATCACCCCGGTCGGGCGGTGGTTGCGCCGGTTCAAGCTGGATGAACTCCCCCAACTCGTGAACGTGCTCCGCGGCGAGATGAGCCTCGTGGGGCCGCGTCCCGAAGTGCCGAAATACGTCGCCACCTACTCCTTGGCAGACCGGGCAGTCCTCGACCTGCGGCCCGGTCTCACCGATCCCACCTCGCTGCTTTTGTGGAACGAGGCGGAGCTGCTCGCCGCCTCGCCCACGCCCGAGCTCCTCTATGTGCGCCGGCTCCTGCCCTGGAAGATCGCGGCTGCGCTCCGGTATGCTGGTCAGGCGAGCCTGGCCTCGGACGTCGCGGTGGTGGCGGCGACGATCCTCGGGCGACCCGGGCTCCTGCGTCTGGCCGGGATCGACGTGGGTCCGCCCCCCCGGAGAACCTCAGCCTGCCGGAGGAGGACGAATGACGGACTGGACGAGGCGGCCCGCCTCCGCGCCGTCTACGCGCAGTATGCGCAGGACGACGCGGTGCGGAGCCGCTGGGGGGATTCCCCGGGGAACCGACTGATGCTGGAGGAACGGGATGCGGCGGTGGCGGGCCTGCTGCGTAAGGCGGGCTGGCTTCCCTACCGGGGGGGGCGCGTCCTCGAGGTGGGATGCGGGGCTGGACGGAACCTGGCGCTGCTGGCCTCCCTCGGCGTGCCGGTGACGGCTCTCCACGGGGTGGACCTGATGCCGGACCGTGTGGCACAGGCGCGGACCCGGCTGCCTGGGGCGTGGCTCGAGTGCGCCGACGCGACGGCTCTGCCGTTCGAGGCGGGCGAGTTCGAGGTGGTCCTCCTTTTCACCGTGATGAGCTCGATCCTGGGACCGCGCCGTCGCAGCACGGCTGGCGGCGGAGGTGCGACGGGTGATCCGGCCGGGCGCGCCCGGCGGCGGCGGCGTGGTCTGGTATGACATGCGGTTCGACAACCCGCGAAACCCGAACATCCGGGGTATCGGGCGGGCCGAGCTGGGCGCCCTCTTCCCCGGGTACGCGCAGGCGAGCCTTCGCTCACTGACGCTGCTACCCCCCGCAGCGCGGGCACTGGGCCGGGTGGCACCGTGGCTGTACGGGCCCCTGGCGGCGGTCCCCCTGCTTCGCTCGCATTACCTGGGACTGCTGGTCCCGGGGCGGGAGGGCTGACCCCGGATGCCCCAGGTCTCGATCGTTGTCCCCTGCCGCAATGAGCGCAGTCATATCGAGGCAAGCATCCGCTCTATCCTCGCGCAGGAGACGCCACCCGGCGGCTTCGAATGCCTGGTCGCCGACGGGTGCTCCGACGATGGCACCCGGGAAGTGCTGGCGCGCCTGGCGGCGGAGGATCCGAGGCTCCGAGTCGTGGACAATCCCGGCCGGATCGTGTCCACGGGGCTCAACGCCGCGATACGCGCTTCGGCCGGCGCCATCATCATTCGCATGGACGCGCACACCGAGTACGCACCTGACTACGTGCGGCGCTGCGTCGAGGTGCTCCGTGAGACGGGCGCGCAGAACGTGGGGGGCCCGTGGGTGGCGGTGGGGGAGGGGCGCGTGAGCCGGGCCATCGCAGCGGCATTCCAGTCGCCCTTCGCGGCAGGGGGCGCCCGCAGCCACGATCCCGACTACGAAGGGCCGGTGGATGCGGTGTACCTGGGCTGCTGGCCACGTGAGGTGCTGGAACAGGCCGGCTTGTTCGACGAGGAGCTCGTCCGAAACCAGGACGACGAGCTGAGCCTGCGACTGACCCGGGCCGGGGCCCGGCTGTGGCAATCCCCCAGGATCCGTAGCGTCTATCGACCGCGGAACTCCCTCCGGGCGCTCTTCCGGCAGTACACCCAGTATGGCTACTGGAAGGTGCGGGTCATCCAGAAGCACCGTGTGCCCGCCTCGCCGCGGCACCTCGTGCCGGGTGCCTTCGTGGCGGCGCTGGTGGGGCTTCCCCTCCTGGGTCTGGCTTGGCCGCCCATGTTCTGGGTGTGGGGCGGAATGACCGGGGCCTACCTGCTGGTGGTGGGAGTGGCGACCGTGAAGACGGCGCGGGCCCAGGGCGCCGACCTGCTCCCGCTCCTGCCCGCGGTCTTCGCAGGCTACCACATCGGATACGGCTACGGATTCCTGCGCGGGGTGGTGGACTTCATGGTGCTGCGCCGAGGCGCGCGGGGCGCTACAGCGAGATCACCAGAGCGCCTCGCTAGGCATCGGCGTCACGGGCCAGGTGCCGCGAGCGCATCCTCGACGAGCCCGCAGAGGCAATGGCCGAGGGCAATGTGCGTCTCCTGAATGTGCTGGGTATCCCGACTCGGGACGCAGATTGCCACGTCCACCCCCGCCCGCGCCTTCCCGCCAGTATCCCCGGAAAACAGCACCGTGACGAGCCCGATCGTCCGCGCCTTCTCGAAGGCCCGAAGGACATTCGGGGCGCTCGAAGACGTGGTCGAAGCCGAAGTCGTTGGCGTTGGCCGTCAGGAACGAGGTGTCGGTGGTCAGGGCGATGGCGCCGAGGGCGGGGCGGGGGCGGTCGTGGTTGAGCGCGCTGGTGAACTCGGCCGCGAGGTGCTGGCAGTCGGCGGCGCTGCCGCCGTTGCCGCAGAAGAGGAGCTTCCCGCCCGCCCGGAAGCTGGCCACCACGCGGGCCGCGGCCTCGGCGAGGGGCGCGGCGCACTGCTCGGCGGCCGCCCGCTTCACGTCGGCGCTGGTGAGGAGGTGGCGGCGGACGAACTCGGCGGATCCGGACATCGGCGCCTCGGGCGGCGGGGTCAGGGGACGGGACGCACCACGGGGAGGCCGGCCGGGTGGCGGACGATGCGCGCCAGCTCCAGCAGGTCCCCCACCAGATAATCGGCACGGCCGGCCGCTTCGGTGAGGGTGCGGGGCCCGTAGCCGGTGGCCACCAGGACGGTGGGGACGCCCAAGGCGCGGCCGAGCTCCAGGTCGGCGAGCTTGTCGCCGACCACGATGGCGCGGGTCGGGTCCACGCCCAGCTCGGTGGCGGCGCGCTCCACGAGGGCGGTGCCGGGCTTGCGGCAGAGGCAGCCGCTGGCGCCGTCGTGGGGGCAGCTATAAATGCCATCGAGCCGGACGCCCTCGCGGGCCAGAACCTGCTCGAGCCGGGCGTGGATGGCGGCGAGCTGGTCCAGGGTGACGAGGCCGCGGGCCACGCCGCTCTGGTTGGTGACCACCACCACGGTGAAGCCAGCCTTCTCGAATTCGCGCAGGCCGGCGGCGGCACCGGGGAGGAGGGCCACCCGGTCGGGGTCGCTCAGGTAGTGGCGTTCCTCGATCAGGGTGCCGTCGCGATCGAGAATGAGGAGGTTGGGGCGGCGTTCCTTGAGGCGGCCGCTGCGGCGGGTGAGGCGGACCCCGATGGGCCCCGAGGCGGTGCCCGGCGGGCCATCGGCCACCCGCATGACCTCCTGGCCGCGTTCCTCCCATGCCACCACCACGCCGGGACGGGCGCGGGCAGCCGCCTCGAGGGCGGGGGCGTTGACCAGGGCGGTGGTCGCGGTGGCAATCGGATGAACGTCCAGCGGCATCGGCCTTTGCTTCCGGTGAGAGGGAAAGACTAGCCGGGGTTGGGATGACAGGGCAACCCGAACGGGGGAGTCGGGGACCAGGCCCCGCTGTAGCGTGACGAGGCAGGTGGCTAAGTCCTGATTTTACAGGTAATTGACCGAACCGTCGCCGGCGCTAGATTTGAGCACTACGTGGCCCGCATTCTGCTTGTCAGGGTGGCGGGCACCTCCCCTGAAACGGACGACATGCCGCTCTCCACTCGGAACGGACTCCGAAACCGGTATCTGTTCCTGTCCGACCTGGCGCTGCTGCCCCTAGCCACCATCCTTGGCTACGTCCTGCGTTTCGAGGGGTTCAGCTGGCCAGCGCCGTACGGCGAGGTCGCGGTCGCCTATATCGCCGTCACGCTGCCGCTCAAGCTCGGGTTCCTGCTGGCCTTCGGCCTGTACCGGCGGCTGTGGCAGCTGGCGAGCGTAACGGAACTCCGGACGATCCTGCACGCCACCTTCCTGTCCGGGATCACCTGTTTCGGCATCGGGGTATGGGTGCTGCCCGGCACCGGGCTCGCCCTGATGCGGCCGCCCCTCTCGCAGATGCTGCTGGACATGCTGCTGACAGGCGCCGTGGTCTCACTCCCCGCGGGTTCCTTCTCCGTGCCGGCTTCATGCGGCGTAGCCGGAAGGGCGGCGAGGGCACCCGACGCGTGCTGATTGCGGGGGCCGGGACGGCCGGGGGAATGCTGGCGAAGCAAATCGACAGTCATCCGCGCCTTGGCCTGATCCCCGTGGGTTTCGTCGACGACAGCCCGGAGAAGCAGGGGCACACGCTGTACGGGCTGCCCGTGTTTGGGACACTCGCCGACACGGCCCGAGTCTGCGCCGAGGAGGCGGTGGACGAGGTGCTGATCGCCATGCCGACGGCGCGCGGCTCGGTGCTGCGGGCGCTGGTGACGGCGGCCACCGCGGCGGGGGTGAAGACCCGGACGCTGCCGAGCATCGGCGACATCCTGTCGGGGAAGTTCGACCCGTTCGCGCTGCGGCAGGTGGAGATCCAGGACCTGCTGCGGCGGGAGCCGGTGAAGATCGACCTGGCCTCGGTGCAGTCGCTGGCGATGGAGCGGACGGTGCTGGTGACCGGGGCGGGCGGGTCCATCGGGTCGGAGCTGTGCCGGCAGCTGGCGGGGCTCGAACCCACGCGGCTGGTGCTGGTGGGGCACGGCGAGAATTCCATCTTCGGGATCCAGCAAGAGCTGACCCAGCGGTGGCCACACATCCGGCTCGAGGCGGTGATCGCGGACGTGAAGGACGCGGGCCAGATGCGGCGGACGTTCGAGCGGTGGCAGCCGTTCTCGGTGTTCCACGCGGCGGCGCACAAGCACGTGCCGCTCATGGAGGAGAACATCGCCGAGGCGGTGCGCAACAACATCCTGGGCACCCGGAACGTGGTGCACGCCGCGGCGGAGTTCGGGGTGGAGCACCTGGTGATGATCTCCACCGACAAGGCGGTGCGGCCCACCAGCGTCATGGGCGCCACCAAGCGGGTGGCGGAGCAGCTGGTGCAGATGGTGGCGGAGGAAACCGGCCGGAACTTCGTGGCGGTGCGCTTCGGCAACGTGCTGGGGAGCCGCGGGTCGGTGGTGCCGACCTTCCTCAAGCAGATCGCCGACGGCGGGCCGGTGACGGTGACGCACCCGGAGATGCGCCGCTACTTCATGACGATCCCCGAGGCGGTGCAGCTGGTGCTGCAGGCCGGGGCGCTGGGGCAGGGCGGCGAGGTGTTCGTGCTGGACATGGGCGAGCCGGTGAAGATCGCGGACCTGGCGGCCGACCTGATCCGGCTCTCGGGGAAGGAAGTGGGGCGGGACATCGAGATCCGCTTCAGCGGCACGCGGCCGGGCGAGAAGCTCTACGAGGAGCTGTTCTTCGACGCCGAGCACGCGACGCCGACCGGGCACCCGAAGGTGCTTCGCGCCAAGAACGCGGCGCTCCCCATCGGGGTCACCACAGTGGTGGGGGACCTCATTCACGCGGCTGAGGAGGGGTGGGCCCACGATGACCTGCGCCGCCTGCTGCGCCGGCTGGTGCCGGACTACGAGGCCACGCTGGCCGGGGCCCCGGTGAAGAGTGACAGCCCGACGCGGGAGCGGTTCCTGAAGGACTAAGCCGCTGGGGCGGGAAACGCGCGGGGGGTGGTGCCTGGGTGGCACCACCCCCCGCAGGCATTTCGGCGTGACTCCTACTTCACGACCACCACGACGACGGCGGTCAGGCTGGCGAGGATCTGCGCCAGGGAGCCGGCAAAGGCCAGCCAGTCCTTGCGGTCCGCGGGGTCCTTCTCGGGGACGTAGACGGTGGCGCCGGCGAGGGGGTCGGGCTTGCTGTCCGGCAGGAACCAGAAGTGCTTGCTGACGCTCTCCACCTTGCCACTCGGCTGGGTGACGTAGGCGCGGTTGCGGTCGGCGACCCGGCTGTACCCGCCGGCGGCGCCAACGTAATAGTCGAGGCTGCGGCCCTTCACGTAGGTGACGGACATGGCCGCGTTCACGGCGCCGCGGACGTAGACGACGGGGATGTACTCGGGGATGAAGATCGAGTCGCCGTCGGAGAGGATCAGGTTGTCGCGGTAGCTTGGGTCATCGAGCACCCTCGGCAGGTCGACGCCGATGCGGCCGCCGCGATCACTGTTGCGGTAGAACCGGATACCGTCCGGGTACGCCTCCTTGGTGAGTCCTCCCGCGCGCGCGATGAGGTCGGTGAGGCGATCGGTCGGGGTGAGGAGCGCGTAGCGGCCGGGGAAGCGCACCTGACCGCTGAGGTCGATGGTGCGGTGCAGCTCCCAGTCAGGCTGGCGGAGGATCAGGACGTTGTCGTACGGCTTGAGCACGACGTCCGCCGCGCCGGCCGCCGGCGCGGGCTGGCCCGGCGGGCCGAGGTAGCGCCCGCCGGGATCGCGGTCGAACAGGTAGGTGGAGTCGAGCGGCACCCGGAAGGTCTCGGCCACGCGGCCGCGCTGGCGCAGGCTGTCCTCGGGCAGCCGGGCGATCTCGGCCTCGGTGAGGAGGGCCTCCTGCCGGAGGCCGTCCACCTGCAGGACGGCGTCGCGCAGGGTCATGCCATCCCGGTAGATGACCCGGCCCGGCTTCCGCACGGCCCCGGTGACCACCACGTAGCGCTCGGGCCGGAAGGCGGTGCGGGAGAAGACGGTGACCTCGTCGTCCTCCTCGAGCGGGAGGTCCTCGGTGACGGCGCCGGTGGAGTCCCGGAAGGCGGAGCGGAGCTGGACCCGGCTCGAGTCGGCGAGGAGCCGGGTGACGAGGATCCGGCCGAGGTAGACGTCGGGCTTGGGGCCGCCGGCGAGGCGGATGGCGTCCGACAGCTTCATGCCGGGGCTGTGGCCCACGGCCCCGGCGGTCCACACGTTGCCGAGGACGGTGACCACGCCACGGCGGCGGTCGGCCACCTCGAAGACGGTGACGGAGTCGCCGGCGGCGAGCGCGAAGGGTGGGGCGACGCCGTCGGTGAACTGGTCGGAGGCGATGTCGAGGACCACCCGGTCGCGGCCGTTCACGCCACGCTGGGCGGGCGGCAGGATGCGGTCCACCTGGACGCGGCGGCGGAGCGCGTTGGCCTCGAAACCGCCGGCGGCGCGGATCAGGTCGGCGAGGGTCTCGCCGGGCTTGAGCTCGTAGATGGCGGGGCGCACCACCCGGCCCGCCAGCTTCACCTGGTTGCCGCGGACGGGGACGAAGATCACGTCGCCGTTCTCGAGGCGGGCGTCGCCCTTGCTCTCGCCGCGGAGGAGGTAGTCGTAGACGTCGAGGGAATCCACCAGCCGCCCGCCCCGGCGCACCTCGATGCGGCGGAAGCTGCCGTTCTCGGTGGGGCCGCCGGCGGCGTAGAGCGCCGTCATGGCGGTGCCGGCCGCCGAGAGCTGGAAGGAGCCGGGGCGCGCCACGTCGCCGGTGACGAAGACCTGCACGGCGCGGAGCCGCGACACGCTGACGCTGAAGCGGGTGGTGGCGCCGGGGCCGCGGCGCACCCCCGAGTACACCCGCGCGAGGCGGGTGTAGAGCAGGTCGGTCAGCTCGGCCAGCGTCAGGTTGGCCACGTTGAGCTGGCCCACCTGCGGGATGGCGATGAAGCCCTCGCGGGTGACCTCGAGCTCGTGCGCCAGCTCCACGTCGCCGGTGAGGATGAGCACCAGGCCGTCGCCCGGGCCCAGGCGGTAGTTGGCGTCCACCGGGCCGGCGAGGGTGGGGATGAAGAGGCTGGTGGAGCGGCGGAAGAGCGCGAGGCCGAAGACCTTGAGGCCGGTGCCGCGTTCGGTGAGGCTGTCGGCGCGGAGCGAGTCCATCACCGCCTGGGCGCTGTCGGTGAGGAAGTAGAGGCTGTCCGCCTCCTCCACGCTCACGATGCCGAGGAGCCGCACGGCATCGAGGACGCCGCTGGTGGGCTTGCGGCCAGCGGCGGTGCTGTCGGCGCCGGGGAGGTAGGCGTCGAGGAGGTTGTCGGGGTAGCCGGCCGCGCGGAGGCGGGCGCGGACTTGCTCGGGGGTCAGGCCGGAGGCGCCGATCTTCTCGCGCACCTTGGCGGCGAGGTCAGGGCGGTCCTGCAGCATCTGCTGCGCCTGCGCCGGTGACGGGAGACCCTGCGCCTGGCCCGGGACCTGGGCCTGGAGCGCGCTCGTGAGGCCAAGCCCGAGGCTGAGCACGAGGGCCGCGGCCCGGAGGGTGCGGCGGATGGTGTGGGGTGTCATTGGCCCCAAAAATGAGGGGATACGGGGGGTCTTCGGAAGGGCACGAGCCCCGTAGCGGCGGAGCTGTGCTCCGCCGCCTCGATCCCCAAGTCCCAGTCGGCGGAGCGTAGCTCCGCCGGTACGGGGATGGCGTGGGGTCAGGGGCGGCGCAGGGACTCCCAGAACTCGAGGGTGCGGCGGGCCACGGCGTCGTCCACGTAGTCGTGCATGACGCGGAGGCGGGCCTCGCGGCCGAGGCGCTGGCGCTCGCGGGGGCTGTCGGCGAGGTGCTGCAGGGCGGCGGTGAGGGCGGGGACGTCGTCCTCGGGGACCACGAGGCCGGCCGTATCAATGAGCTCGGGGAGCGCGCCCGAATCGCTGCCCACCACCGTGACGCCGTGGCCCATGGCCTCGACCAGCGGCTGGTGGAAGGTCTCCACCCAGCCCGGCGTGGTGCGGGAGGGGATCACCAGGGTGTCCACCTCGGCCCAGAGGGTGCGCACCGTCTCGGGCGGCAGGGCGCCCTTCCAGGTGATGCGGCTGGCGATGCCGAGCTTCTCGGCCAGCTGCTCGAGCTGCTCCTGGGCGGGGCCGCTGCCCACCACGGTCAGGGTCCACTTGCCGAGCAGCTTGACGCAGGCGCGGAAGAGGCAGTCGAGGCCCTTCTCCGGCACCAGCCGGCCCACGAAGGCGATGGCGAGGCCCGGCTCGCTGGGCCGCTGCACCTCGAGGGGCGGGGTGATGCCGAGCTGGGGGATGACGGTGACCGGGACGCCGGGCTTGCCCTTGGCCAGGATGGCGGCCGCCACCCGGTTGCCGCCGATCAGGCCCGTGGCGCGGTCGAGGGTGCGCCCCCGCCGGAAGCCCTCGAGGAACCCGAAGGAGCGGGCCACGCTCTCCCACCCGAAGAGGACGAGGGGCTGGCGGAGCCTGGCGGCGTGGCTGCTGGCGGCGGCGGCGGCCGGGGTCCACGGTTCGGCCTCGACCTGGACGATGTCGGGGCGGAAGTCGCTGAGGAGGCGGTAGAGGTCCTTGGAGCGCCAGGCGACGCCCTCGCCGCGGTCGCCGGTGACGGGAATGGGGACGACGCGGATGCCGCCGTCGTTGCCCCAGGTGGCCTGCAGCGCGGGGCCGCGCGGGGTGGGGGACCAGGCGGCGGGGACCGCGACGCTCAGGGTGCAGCCGAGGCCGGCCAGCGCCTTGAGCTTCCCGCGGGTGGCGGGATCGATGTAGGTGTGGGAGACGATGACGGCGCGCATTGGCAGGCACCAATGTAGCGTGGGCCGCGCCCCCGCGCGCGGGTGACGGGGCTCACCCAGGGCGTGCCCCTCTGCCGGGCGCAATCCCCGGCGTGTAGTTTGGTGCACCCCATGCGCATCCTCCACCTCGCGAAGTACTACTGGCCCCGCTCGGGCGGCATGGAGCGGGTGGTGCAGGACCTGGCCGAGGGCGCCGCCGCGCTCGGCCACGAAGTGTCGGTGGTGGCGGTGGAGAGCCGGATCGGCGGCCGGGTGGGGGGGCGGCAGCGCTCCACGGTGACGCGGGTGTTCTCGTTCGGGGGCGCTCGGCAGCGAGGAGATCGCGCCGGGGTACCTGACGGCGGCGCGCCGGCGGGCCGACATCATCCACCTGCACCATCCCCACCCGCTGGCCGACCTGGCCGGCATGCTCCGCTCCCGGCGCACGCCCCTCGTGGTGACGCAGCACCAGGACACGCGGAAGCCGGGGGCCGGCCTCGTGGCCCGGGCGGTGCTGCGGCGCGCGGCGGCCATCGTGGTGCCGAGCCGGGCGCACCTGGCGCTGTCGCGGGAGCTCGAGGGGTTTGAGCACAAGACCGAGGTGATCCCCTTCGGCATCGACGAGAGCCGCTGGGCCGACATCCCGCGGCGCCCCATGGATGCGCCGCCGCGGGCGCTCTTCATCGGGCGGCTGCTCAAGTACAAGGGGCTCGACGTGCTGCTGCGGGCGCTGGAGCGGGTGCCGGACCTGCGGCTCGACATCGTCGGCGCGGGGCCCGAGGGGCCCAGGCTCAAGACCCTGACGCAGGCGCTGGCGCTCGCGGACCGGGTGCGCTTCCACGGCGAGTATCCGGACGAGGACCTGCCGCGCCGGATGGCGGAGGCCGACTTCCTGGTGCTGCCGTCGGTGGCGGTGGAGGAGATGTTCGGCCTGGTGGTGCTCGAGGCCATGGCGGCGGGGCGGCCGGTGATCACCACCGCGGTGCCCACCGGCGTGCGCGAGGTGAACGCCCCCGGCGAGACGGGCCTCGAGGTGCCGGTGCACGACGTCCGCTCGCTGGCCGAGGCGCTGGAGCAGATGGCGCACGATCCCTACCTGCGGGAGAAGATGGGGGATGCGGGGAAGGCGCGGGTGGAGAAGTTCTTCACCCGGCAGCTCATGGCGGAGCGGCACGTGGCGCTGTATGAGCGGGTGGTGGCGTACCAGCACTCGCCGGAGGTGGCGGGGTAGACGCGGCCTGCCTGGTCCGTAGCGGCGGAGCGTTGCTCCGGCCACTGGGTCTATGAGATCGAGTTGCCGGGGCGGCGCTCGGCACCACGGACGGCAGCTCAGGGCATTCGAGAACACCAGAGCCGGGGTCGGCGTGCGGCCGGCGCTCGATCTGCCGGGGCCGGCAGCTCAGTTGATCGCGTCGGTGGCCTCTGGCGACCTTCTCGGCCTTCCGGTCCCGTAGGAGGGCGCGGTAGATGGCGACGTTGCGCTGGACGATGCGGACGTAGTCGCGGGTCTCGGCGAAGGTGATCTTCTCGACGAAGAGGTCGGGATCGGCGGCGGCGGCGCCCACGGCCCAGAGGGGGACGCGGCCGGCGCCGGCGTTGTAGGCGGCGAGGGCGCGGGCAAGGTCGCCATCGAACTGCGTCAGGCGGGTGGCCAGGTAATGGGTGCCGAGCTGCAGGTTGACGGCCGGGTCGTGGAGCTGGTCGGTGCTCCAGCCGGGGAGCTTGAGGGTGCGGGCCAGGAGGCGGCCGGTCTCGGGCATCACCTGCATGAGGCCGAGGGCGCCGGCGCGGGAGCGGGCGCGGGGTTCCCAGGCGGATTCCTGCCGGATGAGCGCGGCCACCACGAGCGGGTCGAGCCCGGTGGCGCTGGCCTGGCGCTCGAGTTCGTCGGCGTAGTAGAGCGGGTAGAGCAGGCGATAGGTGCGCGCATCGGCCGGGGCGCCGCGGGCCTGGGCGCGCCGCGCGATGGTCACGGCGGCGGAGGGCTGGCCGATCTTCCGGTAGCCATCGGCGATGGCCAGGAGGCGCTCGGCCGAGGAGTCGGGGCCGGTGAGCAGCGCCTCGCGCTCCCAGGCGGCTTCGGGGCTGAACTCAGCCTCGGTGAGGAGCTGGATGCGGCGGAGCGCGTGGCCCACGTCGCTGTAGAAAGAGAAGCTGTCCGCCGCGGCCACCGGCTGCCAGGCGGGGACGCCGAGGCGGCGGGCGCTCACGGAGGCGTAGTAGCTGAGCGGGTCGCGCGCGATGACGGACTGCCAGAAGAGCTCGGCGCGGGGGCGGTCGCCGAGTTCGTCGTAGGTGCGGCCGGCCCAGTAGCCGGCGGCCTGGCCGTCGGCGCCGGGATTCCGCTGGTGGACGGCCACGAAGTCCTCGGCGGCGCCGGCCCTGTCGCCCGATTCCCAGCGGGAGAGGGCGGCGAGGAAGCCGGCGCGGCCGGCGGAGTCGCTCTCGGGGAAGCGGGTGGCCAGGTCCTTCCAGAACTTGCGCGCCTGCTCGGCGTTGCCGAGGCGGCTCTCGACGCCCCCGGCGAGGAAGAGCGCGGAGGGGATGACCTCGTCCCGGGGATAGCGGCTCATGAGGCGCGCCAGCGTGGCGCGGGCCACGGCATCGCGGCCCAGGCGGATCTCGGCCAGCGCCCGCTCCCACTGTGCCCGGGGCGCAAGCGGCGACGCCGTGGTGATGCGGCCCAGGGCGGTGATGGCCTGGGTATAGCGACGGGTGCGGTTCAGGGCCACGCCAGGGGCCAGGCGGTCCTCGCTGGTGCCGAGGCCGGCGGCGAGGGCCCGATGGTAGAGCGCGGCCTCGCGCGCGGGCTGGCGGAGCTCGGTGGCGGCGCGGGCCACGACGAGCGCCTCCTGCGCGGTGAGCGGCAGGTTCGCGGTGAAGAGCGCGTCGAGCGTGGCCACGGCCGGCCGGGTCTTGAGCGCCGCGACGAGCGCGCGGCGCACCTCGGCGCGCTGGGCCGGGGTGCGCGCCAGCTGCAGGCGGAGCCGGGTGGCGTTGCCCACCTGGCCCAGGGAGTCGTAGCGGAGGATGGCGCCCTTGACGTCGCCGGCGAGCTCGCGGGCCTGGGCATCGGCCTCGAGGAGGCGGGCGGCCACGAGCGGGGTGCGGATCCGCTCCAGCATGCCCCAGCGGGTGGCGCTGTCGGAGGTGAGGCGCGCCGCGCGGCGGAGGAGCCAGTCGCCGAGGAGCGGCACTTCCTTCGCGGCGTCGAGATAAAGCTGCCGGGCCTCGGCGCGGCGCCCCGCCTTCTCGGCGGCCCCGGCTTCGCGCATGAGGCGCGGGCCATCGGCCGAGACGTCGTCATCGGCGGCCCGGAGCGTGGCCGGCAGGACGGCGGCAAGGACGAGAACCAGCCGCACGAGGCGGCCCAGGGGACGACGAGCGAGCATGGAGACTCCGGGACAGCCCAACCGGGGTGTAATAGCCGAGCGGACTCCCAACATACTAGTGACGTGCCATGGGCAACAGCGTTCCCACACGCTTCGTCCTAGTGGAAGATGCGTGCCGCGCCGAGAGGGCTCAAATACAAGCAGATAGGGCGGTTGGGGGTGATGCGCTGTCGCCCGGGTGCGGCAGGTTGGGACGGGGGGGTGGGGCGGGGTGCTACAGGGGTGGGAGGAGCTGGGGGAGCGGCTCGGCGCGTGACACCTGACGGGGTTGGAGGCGGTGCCCCGTCGTCCGGCTGGCGCTTACGGCCGCGCGGCCCGAGCGAGGTGGGTGGCGGTGTCGATGGCCGGGGTGATGCGGTTGGCGGCCACCAGGTAGTCGGTGAGGCGGGTGCTCCGCTCCGCCGCGCGGTAGAGGGCGCGGGCCGTGTCGGCGTGGGTCGGGCCGAGGTCGTGCCTCTGGAGCGGGTCGGCGAGGGCGTCGAAGAGATGGAGCGTGTGACTGGACGGGGTGCCGACCACGGCGTACGACCCCTGTTCCGCGAACGACATGTTGGAGCGGGTGGCGCCGATGAACGCCTGCGGCGGCGTGGGCGTCGCCAGGTTGTGGCCGAGCCAGCTGGTGGGCTCCCGGATCCCGGCGAGCTCGGCGATGGTGGGTGCCACGTCGAGGAGGCTCGCGACCTCGTCGTGGCGGCCCGGGACCAGGGCGGGGTGGCCGCCGGCGATGACCAGCGGGATCCAGAGCGACTCGCGGAAGCCGTTCCGCTGGCTGCGCTCGCCGTCGTGCTCGCCGAAGTTGTAGCCGTGGTCGCCCACGACGATGATCACGGTGTGCTGGAACCACGGCTCCCCGCGGAGGCTGTCCACGAACTCCCGCACCACCGCGTCGGTGTAGTGCATGGTGTTGCGGATGGCGGTGGGCGGGTCGGGGTCGGCCGAGAGGTCGAGCGCGGGCTCGCGGGTCCGGAAGGGGTAGTGGTTGCTGATCGAGATGACGGTGGCCAGGAACGGCGTGCCGGTGGCCGCCGCGGCGCGGATCCGCTCGGCGGCGCGGCGGAAGACCACGCGGTCGGCCTCGCCGGCGTCAGGATAGTAGTAGTGCTCGTCGTACCAGCGGCGGAGCCACGGGGTCTCGTTGTCCCAGTCGGGATCGCTGGCGCTGAAGAGCAGGGTGTGCCAGCCGTGGCGGCGGAGGACGGCGGGGATGCAGTCGAGCGCCGTGCCCGTGAAGGTGGTGGTGACGTGGAACTGCGAGTGCGGCGGCAGCGAGCAGTGGCCCGCCATGAACCCGCTGATGGTGGGCGGGCCGAAGCTGAGCGCGCGGCTCCAGTAGGCATTCTGGCGCGCGGTGGCCAGGCTGTCGAGGAAGGGCGTGGCGCTCGGGCGCGGGTCGTCGGGGCGGAGGTGGCCCACGTTCCAGCCGCGGAAGGTCTCGAGCTGGAGATAGATGACGTTCCAGCGGCCCTCGGCCGGCGGGGTGGCCGGCTGGTCGGGGACGCGAAGCAGCGGGTAGGTCGTGTCGCCGGCAAAGCGCCAGCCGCCCGCGGTCTCGCCAGCCAGCCAGAGGCGCTCGGCTTCGGCGGCCAGGGCGGGGAGGTCGGCGGGCCGGACGCCGGCCACGCGGCCCTTCACCACGTCGGTGAGCTGGGAGAGGACGGCGCCCTGCACCCGTTCGCGGCGGAAGCGGCCGCCGGGGAGGTTGTAGACCACGAGCGCGGCGGCGAAGGGCAGGGCGATGGCGGCGAGCGCCACCCGACGCCGCCAGCTCCATGCGAGCGCCCGTGCCCGGCGGAGCCACGCCAGGCCGGCCCAGGCGAAGAGGCCGAGTGAGGCGAGGAGGATGAAGACGCCGGAGAAGGGGCCGCCGCGGTCGGTGAGCAGCGAGGCGAGCACCTCCTCCTGCCCGAGGCCGGCCGAGCCGTAGGTGCGGAGGAAGTTGACGGTGAGGTGGATGCCCATGAAGCGCATCACCTCGTTGTCGGCCTGGTCGAAGGTCAGGACCAGGAGGAGCAGGAGGCCGAGGAGGCCGTGGCCCCAGCGGGCGTGGCGCGCCGGGACGTCGGCGTGGAACTGCCAGAGCCACCAGGCCGCGAAGGGCAGCAGCAGCCCGAGCAGCGCGAGCGCGCGGTAGGCGAGGCCGTAGAAGAAGTACGTGGTCCAGACGGCGGCGTACGGCTGTGCATACGGCGAGGGGCGCCCGAAGAGGGCGGCCTGCTGCAACACCAGCACGAGCCAGGCGAGGAGAACAAGCCCGAGGGCGCGGCCGAGTTCCTGCCGGCCAGGCCCCGCGGACGGAATATCCGGGGACGACATGCGGGGATTGTAACGGGGCGGTCACCGATTTGCGACGGGCAGGTTCACGCGGGTGGGGAGGGGTGGAACGCCCGCAACGTCGGGGTGGAGGCGCCAGCCATCCGGGCGGTGGCGGGGCGGGCGGCTCCGCTGGCGGCGGGGCGGGGCCGCGGGCAGATTGACGCACGCGGGCCCGTAGCTCAGGCCGGTTAGAGCAAGGGACTCATAATCCCCAGGTCGTGGGTTCAAATCCCACCGGGCCCACTGTGGTGCGCTGCCGGCGCGCCGCGCCGCGCGGCGCGGAGAGCCGGGGTACCTACGCCATCGTCAGGGGCGAGTCGCGGCCTGACGCCATTCCACACGCAACTTCTCCTGCCAAGCGACGGCCGCCGGCGGAAGGGTCCGCCGGCGGCGGGCGGTCAGTCGCGGACGGTGATCACCTGCAGCGCCTTGTCCCGCGGCACCAGGACGCGGTTGCCGATCGGGTCAACCGCCACGACCGGCTTGGCGTTGCCGGTGACGCTGTGGACGACCTCGCCGGTGGTGAGGTTCAGGAATTCCACCGTGCCGTTCTTCTGCGGGAAGATGGCGAGGCCGGGGCCGGGGAGCACGCTGGTGATGGCGTTCTCCGACTCCTCGCCGGGGCGGCGCCAGCGGACCGCGCCGGACGGGCCGAGGCAGGTGAGTTCCTTGCGGTCGCGGGAATAGACCAGGCGGAGGTCGCCCACCTCGGCTCGGCGCGGGGAGTCGGCGAGGCTGCGGATCGCCTGGCTTTCCTCGCCGGTCAGCCTCGTGGTGTCGGTGATGGCGCCGGAGGCGAGGTCGATGAGCACCACGGCCTTCCGGGTCACCGCCATGAGGGACCCGGGCGGGACGAACTCGTGGGTGCGGACCAGCTCGCCCAGGACCTCCTTGTGGCGCCAGCGGAGCCGGCCCGTGGCGGGGTCCACCGCGATGAGCTCGTAGGGCGGGCCCCCGTTCGCGAGCATGTTCCGGAGGAGGATGGTGCCCGACGTGGCGGGGACGTCCTCGGCCACGTTGTGGATGAGCGGATGCTCGATCGGGAACCGCCAGCGCTCCGCGCCCGTCTCGACGTCGAGCGCGGCCCACACGCCCCGGCCCACGTGGACGAGCGGATAGGGGGCGGCACGTAGCCGGAGCCGCCGCCCTTGCTGTCCCGCCGGGTGACCCAGACCGCCTTGCCGGACGCGAGGCTCACCCGGTGGGTGGCCTCGTCGGTCATCAGGAGGAGGTCGCTCTGCGGGTCGCTGGCCTTCACCGGCCAGTTCATCAGCCAGTTGCCGGCGTTCACCCGGTAGGTCCACTGCCTGGCGCCCGTGACCACGTCGTAGGACACCACGTCCTTGTCGTCCCAGAAGATCAGGTGCCCGGGACGGGAGACGCGGCCGAGGACGCGGCCCGGCGGGTCATCCAGCTTCCAGCGGGGTGCGCCGGTGAGGTAATCAATGCCGATGGCCCGCTTGCCGGCGGCCAGGATGATGCTCGGCAGCGTGTCGCCGGGTGGGGTCCAGGCCCAGGTGTTGAAGGCGAGGACCTCGCGCGCGCCCTCCTATGCCTCTGGCGGCCTCCACGTCAACCTGCCAGAGCACCTGTCCGGTGGCCGCGTTCACCCGCAGCAACCGGCGGTGTTCACGGTCGCCACAGCCGGTGGTTCCCGTGGCGATCATGGTGCCGTCCCGCATCCAGGTGGTCTCGGCGATCTCGAGATTGCCACCCGCCTTGCAGTCGAGGCTCCAGACCGGCTTCCCGGTGGCGAGATCCAGGAGCGTGAGCGGCCCGTTGCCGAAGAAGACCCGGTCGGTGCCGGGAATCCGGGTCACGAGGGCGCCGTGGTTGTCCTCCGATTCCTGCACCCGGAGGTCCTGCCGCCAGAGGGCGGTCCCGGCGGCGAGGTCGAAGCCCTGCATCCGGGCGGTGATGGTCTTGGTACCGTCCCAGCGGATTGCGACGGCCAGGTCGCCGGCAAAGACGAAGCGGGTGGCGTCCACCTCGGCGAGCGGGAGGCTGACCTGGGAGATCCTGGGCGCGTGCCCGGGCGGGGTGAGCAGTGCGAGGAGGGCGACGGACGCCACGATTTGAGGCCGCATACCGACGCGACTCCGGGGTCGGGGGGGACGCGGCGGCCACCGAGTGAGGCCGCGCGAGGCCCCAGTATCGCGCGCGAGCGTTAACTGCCTGTTAGTGACGGAGATTCCCTTCGATAACGGCTGCTGAGGTCAGGCTGACTCAGGCGGGGCTGGTGGTGCGGGCTTTCAGGCGTTCCAGGCGCACGTGCTCCTCCCGTTCCCGCTCCTCGAGCCGCCGCCGCACGTCGGTGAGCTGGCGGGCGAGGCCGGGGGCGAGGCGCTGCTCCAGCACGTTCACCTGCCGGGTGGTGCTGGAGAGGGCCTGGCCCAGGCGCTGGAGGAGGAGTTCGCGCGGCGCCGAGGTGACGAGGCGATCCACCAGGCGCTCGAAGTGCTCCGCGGTCTCGAGCAGGGCGGCGCGGGCGGGTCCGGGTGGGGTGCCGCGGCTGGCCGCGGTGCGGGCGACGGTCGGCGCGTCGGTGATGGCGGAGGCCGGGACGCCCCAGACGGAGAGCGGGCGGATCTCCACGGTGAGCTCGCGGCTGGGCCAGGCCCAGGCGCGGAGGCCGGCGTGGCCCTCGCGGGCGTAGGCCTCGAGCAGGGCGCCGTAGGCCTGGGTGGCCTCCGAGGCGATGGCCTGGCGGGCGGAGGCGGCGGGGCGGGCCAGCTGGAAGAGCTCGGCCACGAGGGCCTCGCGCTTGCGGCGCAGCATGGTGGTGCCCTTCTGCATCCGGTCCAGCTGGCGGCGGGTGCGGAGCAGCACCTGGCGGGTGGCGGGGGGGCGGTCGCTCATGGGGCCGCCGCCCGCGCTGCCTGACGAGCCGCCCAGGCGGCGTCGCTGATGCGGGTGAGGTCATCGCGGGGGAAGGCCTCGAGGAGTCGCCAGCCCGCGTCGAGGGTTTCCGGCAGGGTGCGCCGCCCGAGCGGCTGGCCGATGAACTCCTTCTCGAACGCCTCCCCGAACTGGAGCGCCCGGCGGTCGGCGGCGCCGAGGCCGGCCTCGCCGACGATGGCGGCCATGAGGCGGGCCTCGCGGCCCTGGGCGTAGAGGGCGTAGAGCTGGTCGGCCCACTGGCGATGCTCGGGGACGGTGCGGCCCTTCCCGATGCCGGCGTTCATCAGGCGCGAGAGGCTCGGCAGCACGTCGATCGGGGGGAAGACGCCGCGGCGGTGCAGGTCGCGGCCGAGCACCACCTGGCCCTCGGTGATGTAGCCGGTGAGGTCGGGGATGGGGTGGGTGATGTCGTCGTCCGGCATGGTGAGGATGGGCAGCTGCGTCACCGAGCCGGGGCGGCCGCGGAGGATGCCGGCGCGCTCGAAGATGGTGGCGAGGTCGGTGTACATGTAGCCGGGATAGCCGCGGCGGCCGGGGATCTCCTGGCGCGCGGTGGCGATCTCGCGGAGCGCCTCGCAGTAGTGGGTGAGGTCGGCCATGACCACGAGGACGTGGAGGCCGCACTCGAAGGCCAGGTACTCCGCCGCGGTGAGCGCCATGCGGGGGCAGAGCAGGCGCTCGATGGTGGGGTCGCTGGCCTGGTTGAGGTACAGCACGCTGCGCTCCAGCGCGCCGGCCTTGGTGAAGCGGTCGAGGAAGCGCCGGGTCTCCCGGGCGGTGATGCCGATGCCGGCGAAGACCACGGCGAACGGCTCGCCGCGCGGGGCGCGGGCCTGCTCCACGATGCTGGCCGCCAGCTCCAGGGCGGGGAGCCCGGGCCCCGAGAAGACGGGGAGCTTCTGGCCGCGGACCAGGGTGTTGAGGCCGTCGATGGCGCTCACGCCCGTCTCGATGAACTCGGAGGGGCGGACCCGGCGCGAGGGGTTCATGGGGGCGCCGTTCACCGGCCGCAATGCCTCACCCACCGGCGGCGGCAGCCCGTCGAGCGGGAGGCCCACGCCGGAGAGCGCGCGGCCGATCAGTTCCTTCCCCACCACGGCGCGCGCCACCTCGCCCGTCAGCGTCACTTCCGCGCGGCCCGGGGCCAGGCCCATCGGTTCGTCGAGGACCTGCACCACGGTGACCTTGTCGCCCGCGTCGATGACCTGGCCGCGGCGGTCGGTGGTGCCGGGGATGCGCACCGTGACCCACTCGCCGAGCGCCACGCGGTCGGCGCCCTCCAGGAAGAGCAGCGGGCCGGCGGCGCCATTGGCGCCCTGGTACGAGCGGGGGAGGGTGAGGGTCACACCGCCTCCTTGCCGAGGCGTGCCAGCTCGGCGTGCGCGGTCTCCGCCGCCTGGGGCCAGGCCTCGGGGCCGGCGTCGCGGACGGCGGCGATGTGGCGGCGCTGGTGCGCCAGGTCCAGCCGCTCGAGCGCCTTGCCGGCGGCGATGGCGGCCCGCGCCGCGTCGTGGAGCGCCAGCACCAGGCGGGCGAGCGCCAGCGTCTTCCCCGCGGGGGACGAGGCGTCGGTGGCGCTGTAGGCGCTCTGGCCCAGCACCAGCTCGCGGATGAGGCGCGCCACCTCGAGCACCAGCCGGTCCTCGTCCTGGAGCGCATCGGGGCCGATGAGGGCCGCGATCTCCTTGAGCTCCCGGCCGCGTTGCAGCAGCTCGAGCAGGCGGCGGCGGGCGTCGGTCCAGCCGGTGCCGGCCTCCTGCTCGAACCAGGGCAGCGTGCCCTGCAGGTACTCGGAGTAGCTCACCTCCCAGTCCACGGCGGGGAACTGGCGCTGGTGCGCGAGCGCGGGGTCGAGCGCCCAGACGGCGCCGGCCACGCGGAGGCAGGCCTGGGTGACCGGCTCGGAGAAGTCCCCGCCGGGCGGGGAGATGGCGGTGATGAGCGTGAGGGCACCAGTGCGTTCCGGGGTCCCCGCGCACTGCACCCGGCCGGCGCGCTCGTAGAAGCTGCCGAGGCGGCTGGCGAGGTAGGTGGGGTAGCCTTCCTCCCCCGGCATGTCGGAGAGGCGGGCGCTGATCTCGCGCAGCGCCTCCGCCCAGCGGGAGAGGCTGTCCGCCATGAGCGCCACGCGGTAACCCTGGTCGCGGTAGTACTCGGCCAGGGTGACGCCGAGGTACACCGACGCCTCGCGGGCGGCGACGGGCATGTTGCTGGTGTTCACCACCATGATGGTGCGGTCCATGAGCGAGCGGCCGGTGCGCGGGTCGGTCAGCTCGGGGAACTCGCTCAGCACCTCGGCCATCTCGTTGCCGCGCTCGCCGCAGCCGATGTAGACGATGAGGTCCGCGTCCGCCCACTTGGCGAGCGACTGCTCGATGACCGTCTTCCCGGTCCCGAAGCCGCCCGGCACCGCCACGGTGCCGCCCTCGGCCACGGGGAAGAGGAAGTCGAGGATGCGCTGGCCGGTGAGGAAGGGGCGGTCGTCGGGGAGGCGCGCGGCGACGGGGCGCGGGCGGCGGACGGGCCAGCGCTGCGCCAGGGTGAAGCGGGTGCCGTCGGCCAGCTCGGCGATGGTCTCGTGCACGGTGTACCGGCCGCCGGTGATGTGCGCCAGCGTGCCGCGGACACCGGGCGGCACCAGGATCCGGTGCGCAAAGCCGGGACGCTCCTCGACGGTGCCGAGCACGTCGCCCGGGGCGACGGTGGCGCCGGCGGCGAGGGCGGGGCCGAAGGTCCACCACCGGGCGGGGTCGAGGGTGGGGACGTTGGCGCCGGCGGTGAGGAAATCGCCACTGTGCGCCGCCAGGGCGGCGAGGGGCCGGCCGAGGCCGTCGAGCACACTGCCGAGGAGGCCGGGGCCGAGTTCGATCTCGAGGGCGCGCCCGCTCGGGCTCACCGGCTCGCCCACCTCGAGGCCATTGGTCTCCTCGTAGACCTGGAGGGTGGCGCGGTCGCCTGCCAGGCGGATCACCTCGCCGAGGAGGCCGCCGCTGCCGACGGCGGCGAGCTCGTACAGGCCCACGCCGGGCAGCGGGGCCGCCTCGACCAGCGTGCCGGTGACGCGGCGGATGAGGGCGGGCGCGGTCATGTGAGCCTCACGCGATAGCCGATGGCCTGGCGGAGCAGCTCGGCGATGTAGCGGTCGAGTCCCGCCTCCTGGCCGCCCCAGCGGGGCCCGGGGCAGGGCACCACGAGCGGGAGCGCGCGCCGGGCGAGGTCGCGGCGGAGGTCGACGGGCAGCTGCTCGTGCAGCGCCTCGTCCACCAGGATGACCCCGGCGTCGGGCTGGGCGGCGAGGGTGCGGAGCGCGGTGGCCGCCTCGCCCGGGGTGGCGGCGAGCACGGGCCGCAGCCCGGCCAGCGCAAAGCCGGGGGCGAGGGCGGGACGGCAGAGCACCTGCACCCGGCACCTCATCGGGCCTCCTCGGCGGCGAGGCGGAGTTCGCACGGGGCGCCGAGGGCCATGGCCCAGATGACGCGCTGGAGCGCGCGCGTCTCCTCCTCCAGGCGGAGGACATAGGCCAGGACGGGGGCGGCGCCGAGCGGCTCCATCCGCGCCCGGCGGCACCAGGCGGCCCGGCGCCAGGCGGCAATGCCGCGCTCGAGCGCCACCGGATCCTCGGCCAGCGTCAGGATGCGCTCCGCGAGGTCGGGGTCGGGGCAGACGGCGGCCATGCGATGCGCGGCGGTGGACACCGACTCGGCCCGCGCCGCGATGACGAATGCCCCATCCACGAGCCAGCTCCCACCGTCATGGAAGTGCGTGCCCGGCTCCGCCTCGGCCTCGCGGCCGGCCAGCAGCAGGGCGGCGGCGAGGTTCTCGAGATCAATGGCCTCACGCAGGTAGTCGCGGAACGCCCCGCCGGCGCGCCGCGCGGCGAGCTCGCAGCGGTGCGCCAGCACCCTGGCGAGCGCCAGCTCCACGTGGACCAGGTCCGGCTCGCTGCCCCGGACCCGGGCGAGGGCCTCGGCCCAGGGGGAGCGCCAGGTGGTGAGCAGCGCCACCATCCCGGCGAGCGTGGCCTGGCGGGAGAGCTCGCCGAGCTCGCGCTCGGCCAGGCCGGGCGTGGGCACCAGGCCGTCGAGGCGGCTGGCGGGAGCCAGCCCTTCCACCAGGCCGCGCACCAGGGTGCGGAGCGCACGGCGCTCGGCCTCGGCCAGCAGCACCGGGACGATCATGCCGGCGGGATCCCAGCGCGACAGCTCGCGCATGCGGAGCCCGGCGTGGCGGCGGACCGCCAGCTCCAGCTCCGTGGCCGAGGGTTGCTGCGCGGGGAGGGGCACCCCGAGGGCGCCCAGTTCGCGGCCGAGGGCATTCAGGTCGGGCAGCTCGGCCAGGCGGGTGAGCGTCTCACGGCCCAGCAGGTGGGTGGCGAGGCCCGCCGCGCGGGCCACCAGCGCCTCGTGACTCATGACGGCCCCTCGGTCAGGCGGCGCACGAGGAACGCGCGCGCCTCGTCCTCCCGATGCGCCAGCCGGCCCAGCAGGGAGGCATCGACGCGGGTGCGGCCGTCCGCGCTCGCCAGGTGAAGGCCCGCCCCCAGCGATGGGTCGGGGGTGAGGGTGAGGTCGTGGGTGCCGTTCACCGCGGTGCCGAGGGCGGTGAGGAGCGCGGGATCGCCGCGGGCAATGGCGCGGCCCCGCTCCAGGTAGCGGAGCCCGGCCTGCGCGAGGGCCACCAGCGTGGGCTGGAGCTCGGGCGAGGGCGGCTCGCGGCACTGGGCGCGCGCCGCCGAGAGCACCCGCTGCATGGCACGCTCCCGGCCGGCGAGTACGGCGTGCTGCACCCGCTGGGTGGCCAGTGCCACGGCGTGGCCGCTCTCCTGCGCCAGGGCGGCGCGGGTGGTGGCCGTCACCTCGGCGCGGCGGCGTGCCGCGGTCTCGGCCGCCTCGGCGTGGAGGCGCGTCGCCTCTGCCTCCGCGGCGGCCCGGGCCTCGGTGAGGCGGGCCCGCGCGTCGTGCTCCAGGGAGGCCAGCAGGTCGGTGAGCGCCATGGCGACTCAGGCGCCGCCCCGCAGCATGATGAGCACCGCCACCACGAAGCCCAGCACCACCATGGTCTCCGGGATGGCCACCATGATGATGACGGTGGTGGTGAGCTCGGGCTTCTCCGCCAGCGTGGCCGCTCCCGCCGGGCCGATGCGCGACTGCGCCCAGGCGGTGGCCAGTGCCGGCAGCCCGATGGCGAGCGCCGCGGCGAGTGGGATCCAGAATGACATGCGGTCCTCCTTGCAGGGCCGGCCTACGACGGCTCGGTGCGGGTGGGGGTCCAGTGCCCGAAGGGGCGGTAGGCCACCCCACCCGGACTGTAGAAATTCCCGAAGAACTCCACGTAGTGGAGGCGGAGCGCGTGGATGGCGGGGCTGAAGACGCCGAGCGCGAAGTTCACCACGTGGAAGAGCAGCGCGAACACCACGCCCACCACCGCGCTCCCGAACGCGCCCGCCAGCTCGTTGGCCACCACCGCCAGCATCACCGACGCCGTGCCGAGCGCCATGATGCGGGCGTAGGAGAGCACCTTGCCCAGGGTGGAGAGGAACTCCACCGGCGCCACGATGCCCTCCAGCACCACGAGGATGGGGAAGGCGCCGAGGATGGCGAGGGCGCTCGGCGTGAGGAAGCCGTGCGGCAGCACGTTCACGCTGGCGAGGAGCGCCACCACGGTGAGCACCAGCATGATGGCCATCAGCCCGCGCCCGAGGGCCTGGTGACGGTGGGTCTTGAAGGCCGTCGCCGTCCCGATGACGAGCCCGAGCAGCATGTGCACCGCGCCGAGGGCCACGGCGAGGATGAGGAACGGGATCACCGCCTCCTCGCGGTCGAACCAGAGCGCGTGCAGCCCGAACGCGCGGCGACCCAGGTCGCCGAAGAACTCGCCGAAGAGGAGCCCGAAGATGAGGCTGAAGATGGCGCACGCCTCGAGGATCTCGGCCACGTTCCGGACCACGGTGCCCTCGGCGCTCCGGCGGCGGAGCATCACGCCGAGCACCGTGAGCATGAGCCCGTAGCCGAGGTCGCCGAGGATGAGGCCGAAGAACATGGGGAAGAACACCGCCACGAACGGCGTGGGGTCCATGGAGCCGTAGGTGGGCAGGGGAAGGAGCGTGATCAGGAGCTCGAAGGGCCGGAACAGACGCGGGTTGCGGAGCACCACCGGCGCCTCCTCGGCGTGCCAGTGATCGCGGGCCACCTCCTCCACCACCACGGTGTCGCCGAAGCGGTCGCGGAGGGCGGTGGTGAGGCGCGGGCGGGTCTCGGCGGGCACCCAGCCCTCCAGCACGAAGGCGTGGCGGGTGAGCCGGGAGAGGGCCCGGGCGTCGAGGCGGGCCAGCAGGTCGCGGGCGCCGCGGGCGGCGTGGCGGAGCCACGGTTCCTCGCGGCGGCGGAGCTCGGCGCGGCGGCGCTCGAGCGTGGCGCGCTCGCCGGGAATGGCGCGGAGGCGAGCCTGCATGGCGGGCATGGCCTGCGCCAGGGTCTGCCCCGCCCACGGGCCCGGCATGGCCACCTCGCTGATGCGGCCCTGGGCCAGCAGCTTCTCCACCTGCGGGGCGGAGTGCTCCGGGACCACGATGAGCACGGCCGTTTCCTTGTCGGGCAGCGGCTGGGTGCGGAGCTCGAACGCCTTGCCGAGCAGGGCGCCGAGTTGCGCCTCGAGGGCGGGGGCGGCCTCCGCCTGGCCGGGGCGGAGCAGGATGTGATAGACGCGCCCGGCGGCCCAGCGCGCCTGGCTCCGGAGCAGCGGCTCGAAGGCGCGGAAGATGGCGCCGTAGCGGCGCGAGCTGGGTGCCTTCCTCGTCCAGCGCGGCCAGCGCGGCGGTGATGTGGGTGGCCTCGCGATGGGCGCGATGCACGCGCCGCGCAAGCGCGCCGAGGGCGGGTGCCCCCGTGCGCGGCGGCGACGCATTCACGGCGGCGCCGAGAGCCCGAGCGTCTGCTCGGCGCGGTCGGCCAGGCGGGCCAGCCGGCGGCGGAGGCGCAGCTCGGGCGCCGAGAGGTCCGGCGCCAGGAGCAGCGGCGCCTCTTCCGGCTGGGCGAGGTGCACCAGGCCGACGTCCTGGAGCGTCCGGAGCACCGGCTCCAGCTGCTCGCGCGGGCCCAGCAGGCGTACCCGCAGCATGGCGACGATCATGCGGATCCCTCCCGCCCTGCGAGCAGCCAGTGCAGCAGCTCGCCGGCGAGGCGCGCGACCCTCGCCTCATCCAGCGCGTCGTAGCGGGCGCAGGCGGCGGCACCCTCGGCCTCGAGGGCGCGGATGCGCTCGGCGGTGGCGGCCTGGGACTCGGTGCTGAGCTGCTGGCGGAGGAGGTCGAGCTCGCGGGAGAGGGTCGCGAGCTCCTCGGCGGCGGCGGCGCGGGCGGTGGCGAGCAGGTGCTCGTCCTCTGCGCGCGCGGCCTCCTGCTCGGCGCTGAGTTGCTGCTCCAGCGCGATGAGGCGGGCGAGGTCGCTGTCCTGGCCTGGCGCCGCCGACGTGTCCTTCCCATGCGGGGTCGACATCGTCCATTTCCGGCTCGGCCTGTGACAGAAAAGTCGCCACCTGAGTGAAAACTCCCGTGAACTGGGCTATAAGCGACCTTTCAGGCAGGTCTGGCGGAGAGTGCCGCAAAACGGTACTCTCCCTACCTTCATTTCCTCCCCCAATTCATGATCCGGATCAACCACATCCACGGCTCCCAGGCCGGCACCACGGCCGAGTACGAGAAGCGCTCCCTCCGCGTGGGGACGAGCGGGGACTGTGACGTGCGGTTCGACGCCGACGCCGACCCCGACGTGGGCCGCTATCACGCGGCCATCGTGCGCAAGGAGAACGCCTACCACGTGCTGGACCTGGGGCAGGCGGGCGGCATCTACGTGAACGGGGACAAGACCGAGAGCGCGGTGCTCAAGAGCGGCGACCGCATCCGCTTCGGGAGCATGGAGGGGCCGGAGGTGGAGGTGGCGGTGGTCTTCGACCCCAACTACGACGCGCAGGAAGATGCGCAGCGGATGGTCGAGACCTTCAAGGGGCGCACCCGCAGCACCTCGGCGCTCCGGGTGGTGGCGGCGGCGGCGGAAAAGGTGGCGGAGGAGCGCGCCCGCGCGGGCGGCACCAAGAGCCGGCGCACCATGGAGGTGATGGCCGGCGCCATCCAGGACGTCGGCGACCTGATGAAAGCCCAGACGCGGCGCCGCTGGGTGCGGATCGTGGGGGTGGTGGGCGGCATCTCGGTGGTGATCATCGCGCTGATGGGCGCGGTGATCTACGCGCAGCAGCGGAAGATCGACACCCTGCTCGACGCCAAGGGCCGCTTCGACCTGCAGATCGCCGACATCCAGAAGCGGATGGACTCCGAGCGCGATTCCTTCCAGCTGGCGCTGCTCGAACGGCAGCTGCTCGAGGCCACCGCCAACGCGGAGAAGACCCTCGCCACGCTGGCGCAGACCAGCCGGCAGGCGGCCGCCAAGGCCGAGTCGGAGAGCGGCGACGACCTGGACCGGGAGATCCGCAACATCCTGGCGCAAGCCGGGGCGGAGACCTACGCGGTGCCTCCCATCTTCAAGGAGCGGGTGGCGTTCCACATCCAGCAGCTGGTGCGCTCGGGCCCCACGGCGCGGATCATTTACCGGCGGAAGGAGCGCTACTGGCCGCAGATCACGGCGGAGTTCCGCGCGCTGGAGCTGCCGGAAGTGATGGCCTACGTGGCCTGGACCGAGTCCCAGTTCGACCCGATGGCCAAGAGCTCGGCCGGGGCGCGCGGGATGTGGCAGATGACCCGGACCACGGCCCAGAGCCTGGGGCTCCGGGTGGATGGCGCCGTGGACGAGCGCACCGACGTGCCGCGGCAGACGCGGGCGGCGGCCAAGTACATCGCGGGGCTGCTGGCGGAGTTTGGCGAGGAGTCATTCATGCTGGCCATGGCCAGCTACAACAAGGGCGAGAACGGGGTGCGGCGGGTGCTGCGCAAGGTGGCGCAGACGCCGGGCGGCTTCAAGAAGGCCAAGCGCGATTTCTGGCACCTCTACCGCCTGAAGCTGCTCCCCGAGGAGACCCGGGAGTACGTGCCGAAGATCATCGCCGCCGCGATCGTGTGCAGCCACCCGGAGAAGTACGGCCTGACGGGGAGGCCGGCCACGCCTGCCGCCGATTCGGCCCCCGCGCGCCCGGCGACCCCCACCACCCCCGCCGCCCCCCGGCGCCGCAGCTGACCCTCCCCTGGTGATGCCGGTCGCTTTCCCTCCGGGGGCAGCGACCTCTCTCTCGCCAGCCTTGCGTTTCGATAACAGGACTGTCATCGAAGCCTGTGAGGCCAGTCACTGGCGACTAGTTTGCAGACGTTTAGGATTTGGCCACCGCGCGCGGATCCCTTCCCGCGCGCCGCGCTGGCCCCGGGATGGGGGGCGCTCACGGGGATTCACCTGGAGGTACCGGATGCGTGGTCGTCTGCTGTGGGTCGTGCCGCTGGTCGTGGCCATGGGCTGCAACCAGCACAAGGAGGAGCTGAACCAGGCGCTCGCCGACGCGCAGGCGCTGGCGGCGGAGAAGGACAGCCTGATCACCGAGGTGCTGGAGACGTCGAAGTTCGTCAACTCCATCAACGAGGAGCTCGCCCGGGCGCGGAGCGCAGTCGTGGCCAACTCGGCCGCCACCGACGCCGGCACGCCCGCCGAGCGGGACCGCGCGGCGCGCACGGCGGCGCTGGAGCGGGTGCAGGCGCTGGTGGCGCGGCTCAACGAGACCGAGACCCGGCTGGAGCAGAGCACCCAGCGGGCACGCTCGCTGTCCACGCGGAACACCGCCCTGCTGCGCCAGATCGAGGAGTACAAGACCAGCATCGACAGCCTGCAGGCGAGCGCCCTGCGCACGCAGCAGGAGCTCGAGGCCACCGTCGAGGGCCAGCGGGTGCAGATCGCCCAGCTGAACCAGGACCTCGACACCGCCCGGGCCCAGAACGAGGTCATGGCCGGCGAGCGGGCCGCCTACATGGACTCGACGGTGCGCCTCACGGATGCCATGAACAAGGTGTACTACGTGGTGGGCACCGAGGACGAGCTGATCCAGAAGGGCATCGTGGTCAAGGAAGGCAGCAAGTTCCTGTTCTTCGGTGGCAAGCAGCTGCACCCGGCGCGCAACCTCGACCCGGCGCTCTTCACCGCCGTGGACCGCCGCGCGGCCACCCGGATCGACCTGCCGGACGATCACGAGTACAAGATCGTCTCGCGCCAGCCGATCTCCGTCCTGGACAGCACCACCGTCCGCGACGGCAAGATCCAGAAGGAGGTCCTGATCACGGACCCGAACGCCTTCTGGGCCGGCAACCAGTACCTGATCCTGGTCAGCAACTAAGCGCTCGCGGACGTCGTCCCCACGCCCCGCCGGGTCTTCCCGGCGGGGCGCTGGCTTTTTGGGGGGCGGGCCGCGGGAACTCGGCCGGGTGGCGCTGGCTACGGATAGGGGTAGGGGGTATGTTGGACAGTGGGCTGTCCGGAAAGCAACCAGGCTTGGGAGCAGATCATGGAAGCGCTGAACCTCAGCATCGGCGGGATGTCGTGCGGGCACTGCGTCAAGGCGGTGGACCAGGCCCTGAAGGCCGTGCCGGGCGTGGAGGTGCAGGAAGTGAAGGTGGGCGGGGCACGCGTGCAGTACGACCCGGCCCGGACCACGCCGTCCGCCATCGCGGGCGCGGTGACGGAGGCGGGCTACGAGGCGCAGCCGGCCTGAGGAGGCAGGGATGCGGCTCGACCACTGGCTGGTGATCGCGGGCGGGGTCGCCGCCATCGCGTGGGTGAACTGGTACTTCTTCCTGGCGGGGCGGCGCCGCCCGGCCGCCGCCCGGGGGTCCGGGCACCATCCTGGTCAGGTGACCACCGCCGGCCGCGGGCCGGCGAGCAGCGCTTCGCGGGCCGGAGATCCCGGTGGGGGGGTGTTCCCTGCGCCGCCTGCCAGCCGCAGCGGCCACGAAGGCGCCCCGGGCCGGCGCGAGTTCACCTGCGGCATGGCATGCTCCGCGGCGCGATCGTCCGATGACTGCGGGGGGGGGGGGGGGGGGGGGGGGGGGGGGGGGGGGGGGGGGGGGGGGGGGGGGGGGGGTGCGCGACGCCGCCGTCACCTACGACCCGGCACTGGTCACCCCCGAGGCGCTGGTGGCGCGGATCCGCGCCACGGGCTACGCGGCGGACCTCGCCGACCCGTCGCAGGACGCCTTCGAGGAGCAGGAGGCGCGGGACCGCGCGGTGGCGGGGGAGATCGCGGAGCTCAAGGGCAAGGTGCTGGGGAGCGTGGCGGCCGGTGCCGTCGCCATGCTGGTCTCCATGCCGCTCATGGGCGGACGTGAGCACCGGCACGGGGTCGTGGCCGACCCGTTCATGCGCTGGGCCATGGACGCGCTCACGCCCGCGCTCCGGGCGCTGGCGCCGTGGCTCTACGGCATCCCGGCGGCGGCCCTGACGTGGGGCCTCCTTGGCCTCACCCTGCTGGTGATGCTCTGGGCAGGACGGTATTTCTACACCCGCGCGTGGGCCGCCTTCCGGCACCACTCCGCCGACATGAACACGCTGGTGGCCGTGGGCACCGGGGCCGCGTTCCTCTACTCGGCGGTGGCCACCGTGGCGCCCGGCTTCTTCACCGGCCGGGGGATGGCGCCGGACGTGTACTACGAGGCGGTCATCATCATCATTGCGCTGATCCTGACGGGCAACCTGTTCGAGGCGCGCGCCAAGGGCCGCACCTCCCAGGCGTTGCGGGCGCTGGTGCACCTGCAGCCCAGCACCGCGCGGGTGGTGGACGACGAGGGCGAGAAGGACCTGCCCCTCGCGCTGGTGCGCCGCGGCGACGAGATCGTGGTGCGCCCGGGGGAGCGGATCCCGGTGGACGGCGAGGTGCTGAGCGGGGCGAGCGCCGTGGACGAGTCGATGCTCACCGGCGAGTCGCTGCCGGTGGCGAAGGGCGTGGGGAGCGCCGTCATCGGCGGCACCATCAACCGCACCGGCAGCTTCCGCTACCGGGCCACCACGCTCGGCAGCGAGAGCGTGCTGGCGCGGATCGTCCGGCTCATGCGCGATGCGCAGGGCTCGCGGGCGCCGATCCAGCGGCTGGCGGACCAGGTGAGCGGGATCTTCGTGCCGGTGGTGATCAGCCTCGCCATCGCGACGTTCGTCACCTGGTACGTGGCGGCCGGGCTGGCGGGGCTCGAGGCGCCGGCGGTGCGGGGCTTCGCGGCGGCGGTGGCGGTGCTGATCATCGCCTGCCCCTGCGCCATGGGGCTCGCGGTGCCCACGGCGGTGATGGTGGCCACCGGGCGCGGCGCCGCCCTCGGCATCCTCATCAAGGGCGGCGAGGCGCTGCAGCGCGCCGGCGATGTCTCGGTGGTGGTGCTCGACAAGACCGGCACCGTGACCGAGGGCCGGCCGACCGTGACCGAGGTGGTGCCCGCCCCGGCGCCGCGCTGGCGGGGGCGGACCTGCTCCGGCTGGTGGCCTCGCTCGAGCGCCTCTCGGAGCATCCGCTGGCGGACGCCCTCGTGCGCCGGGCGCAGGACGCGGGGCTCGGCCTGATGGCGCCGGAGTCGTTCGAGGCGATCGCGGGGCGCGGGGCCGTTGGCGTGGTGGAAGGGCAGGCCCTGGTGGTGGGCAACGCGCGGCTGATGGACGACTGGGCCCTCGACGTGACGCCCCTCGCCGCCGACCTGGCCCGGCTCACCGGCGCGGGCCAGACGCCGATGTACGCCGCCGTGAACGGCCGGCTCGAGGCGCTGATCGCCGTGGCGGACCCGATCAAGGCGGGGAGTCGCGAGGCCATCGCCACGCTGCAGCGGCTGGGCCTCGACGTCGTGATGCTGACGGGCGACACCGAGCGCACCGCGCAGGCCATCGCGCGGGAGGCGGGGATCCCGCGGGTGGTGGCGGGGGTGCTGCCCGAGGGGAAGGTGGCGGAGATCCAGCGGCTGCAGGCGGCCGGCCAGGTGGTGGCCATGGTGGGCGACGGGATCAACGACGCCCCCGCGCTGGCGCAGGCGGACATCGGCATGGCCATCGGCACCGGCACCGACATCGCGGCGGACGCCGGCGACGTGGTGCTGATGCGGGGCGACCTCCGGAGCGCGGCGCAGGCCATCGCGCTGTCCCGGCGCACCATGCGCACCATGCAGCAGAACCTGTTCTGGGCGTTCATCTACAACGTGATCGGGATCCCGGTGGCGGCCGGCGCGCTCTACCCGGCGTTCGGCCTCCTCCTCTCCCCGATCCTCGCGAGCGCCGCGATGGCCATGAGCTCGGTCAGCGTGGTGACCAACAGCCTCCGGCTCGGCCGGGCGCGGCTGGCCTGAGGGGGCCCCGATGGGAGTGACGAAGGACGGCCGCGGCTGCGGCTGCGAGGTGGACGCGGGCGGCCGGAAGGCCGTCGGGGTGGACCCCGACATCAAGGTGCGGAACCTGAACCGGCTCAAGCGCATCGAGGGGCAGGTGCGCGGGCTCCAGAAGATGGTGGAGGAAGAGCGCTACTGCGCCGACATCCTGACGCAGGTCTCGTCGGTGCAGGAGGCGCTCCGCTCGGTGGGGCGGGAACTGCTGCGCAACCACCTCAAGCACTGCGCCTCGAGCGCCATCCGGGCCGGGGACGAGGCGGCGGACGCGATGTACGATGAACTGGTGGAGCTGATGTACCGGCACGCGCGGTAGGCTCGGCAGGCGTCGCCGCGGGTGTGCCGCGGCGCCGCAGCTGCGGGGGAAGCGTGGCTGGGTGACGGCCCGCCGGAAGGCGGGCCGTTGCCTTTCGTGGCGGCTCGGACGACCGACAGCTTCATGCGGCGGCTGGCGCGTTCCCGCCATGGCCGGGAATCGCCGCGCTGTCCGGGGGCGCGGCTGCGGCCTAGGTTGGCTGCTGCTTCCCCTCCCCCGGGGACATGTCATGCGTGGTGTCCTGTCGCCTGCCGCCGTGCTGGTGCTCCTGGCTGCCTGTGAGCGCCCCTCCTCAACCGCCGCCGATCCGGCCCGATCCCGGAGCCAGCGGGCGGCCCCCGGCGACACGGCCAAGATGCCGGAGGCCAAGGCGCCGCCGGCGCCGATGTCGCACGGGGAGGCGGCGGTGGGGATGCCGTCCGCGCCGGTGGAGCGGGGGGCGGAGGCGCCGCCGCGGTCCACCACCAAGGTGCACCGGATCCGGCTCGAGACCCTCCACGCCCGGCACGCCGTGGCGCCCGGCGTGACGTATGACGCGTGGACCTTCGGCGGGCAGGTGCCAGGCCCCACCTACCGGGTCACGGTGGGCGACAGCGTGGACTTCACCATCGTGAACAAGGCACTGATGCCGCACTCGATGGACTTCCACGCCGCCGAGATCGCGCCGAGCCGGGCGTACGTGAACGTGATGCCGAACGACTCGCTGCACTTCGGGTTCCGGGCGCGGACGCCAGGGGTGTTCATGTATCACTGCGGCACCGCGCCGGTGGCGGCGCACATCGCCAACGGCATGTACGGGGCGCTGGTGGTGGACCCGGTGACGCCGCGGCCGAAGGCACGGGAGTTCGTGCTGGTGCAGAGCGAGTTCTACCTGGGGCCCAAGACCGGGGCGGACTCGGTGCAGTCGCTCGACTGGCAGCGGATGCTCGACCTCGCCCCCGACTACGTGACCTTCAACGGCGTGGCGAGCCAGTACGCCACCCATCCGCTGCAGGTGGACGTGGGGGAGCCGGTGCGCTTCTACGTGGTCAATGCCGGACCCAACCGCGTCTCGTCGTTCCACGTGGTGGGCGCGGTGTTCGACCGGGTGTACCTGGACGGGTTCGGGACGCCGCTGCGCGGGGTGCAGACCTTCGAGGTGCCGGTGGGCGGGGGGATGATCTTCGACGTGCGGCTGGCCGAGGAGGGGATCTACCCGTTCGTGTCGCACGCCTTCGCGGATGCCACGAAGGGGGCGGTGGGGATGCTCCGGGCGGGGAACCCGTCCGGCGGCATGAGCCACTAATCGGCGAGGCCCACGCGGCGGCGGGCGTAGGTGGGGGAGGCGAGCTCGCCGAGCATGAAGCTGGCGACGTCGTCGAGCGAGATGCGGCGACCGCCGTCCGGCATCAGGTCCGGGAGCGCGCGGTAGCGGTCGGTGCGGGGGCCGGGGACCAGGTCGGGGGTGCAGGCGAGGGTCCAGTCGAGCGTGCTGGCGCGGAGGACGTCCCAGGCGGCCTGGTGCTCCAGGTTGCCGGGCTTGAAGATCGCCGGGAAGGTGGGGCGATCCGCGCGCAGCCCGCCTTCCGGCGCGTCGAGGATCCCGCCGCCGGCGATGGCGATGATGCGCCGGATGCCGCGCGCCTCCATGGCGGCCACGATGTGCCGCATGCCCTCGGAGCGCGCGGTGCCGCCCGAGCCGAGCGGTTTGCCGAGGGCGCTCAGCACGGCGTCCGCGCCCTCGAGGGTGCGGTCCACGGCGGCGGGGTCGAGCACGTCGCCCGGGACCACCGTGCAGCGGGGGGCAAGCGCCCCGAGCCGGGCGGGATCCCGCGCCAGCGCGGTGATGGCGTGCCCCTCCGCCAGCGCCAGGGCGATGATGCGCTGCCCCGTGCGTCCGCTCCCGCCGAAGACCGCGATCCGCATTCCCGCCTCCTAGAAGTGCCCGCCCACCACCGGCAACTCGCGCCGGCGCAACAGCGCCACGATGCCCGCGGCCACCAGCGTCACCAGGGCGAGGGTGAAGAGCAGGCCGTGATCCCCCTGGACCTCGATGCCCAGCTTCGTCAGGTGACTCAGGATGGCGCCGCCCATCAGCCCCATGGCCAGCACTGCGCCGAGCGCCGGCGTGCGCGGGAAGAGTAGCAGCGCCACGGCGACGAGCTCCAGCACCCCGGTCCCGATGCGGCCCCACGGCTCCACGCCGAGGGTCGCGAAGATGTACCGCGACTCGGGGGCGCCGGTGAACTTGAAGAAGAGCGTCTGGCCCAGGATGGCGGCCGCAGTGAGCTGGCAGAGCCAGCTGGTGATGAGGGCGGGCCGGGTGAGCGCGGTGTCGGGCATCGGGTGGCGTCCGGGTGAGGGTCAGGCGGGAGCAGTTCTCCCGACTCGCTCCAAACGCCACACCCCGGCCCGGGGTTCCCGGGCCGGGGCGCGGTGCCGTTCGCGGCGGGCTAGTGGGCCTGGGCGCGGAGGTGCAGGTAGTGCTGGAACCAGTCGCGCGCGAGGCGCGTCGCCTGCTCCAGGGTCCCCGGCTCCTCGAAGAGGTGCGAGGCGCCAGGCACCACCGTGAGGCGCCGGGGACACTCGAGCTGCTCCAGCGCAAGGTGGTTGAGGCCGAGCACCGGGGTGTCGAGCCCGCCGACGACCAGGAGCGTGGCCGCCTTCACCTGGTGGAGCCAGGGGCCGGCAAGGTCGGGCCGGCCGGTGCGGGCCACGACGGCGCGGATCCGGCGCCCGAGCCGGGCGGCGGCCACCAGGGCGGCGGCGGCGCCGGTGCTGTCGCCCAGGTAGCCGAGCGGCAGGGAGGCGCATTCGGGGAGGCGGGCGGCCGCGTTGGTGGCGGCGGCGAGCCGGTCGGCGAGCAGCTCCAGGTCGAAGCTGTTGGCCCGGATGAGCGCCTCGGCGTCGGTGAGGAGCGGGAAGTGCAGCGTGGCGATGCCGGCCTCGTGGAGCAGGTCGGTGGCGAGCAGGTGGCGGCTCCGCGCTGCGATCGAGCCTGGCAGGTGGGCCAGCAGGACGAGGCCGGTGGCGTTCTCGGGGAGGACGAGGTCGGCCTCGAGGTGGTGGCGCCGGTCCGGCACCGCGATCCGCCGGAGGGCGGTGGGGGTGAAGTCGGTGGCCATGGGAGCCTCCACGTCAGCCGCGCGGGGTGGTGAGCGAGGGCGCCGGTGGGGCGACCCGGAAGCGCGCGAGCAGCGCCTCAACCTCCGCCTCGGTGGTGGGGCGGAAGTCCTGATACCAGCGTCCCACGCTCCCGAATGGCTCGGGCGCGCTGAGGGTGATGCAGGGAACGCCCGTGGCCGCGAGCGCCTGGTAGGCCTCGGGCGCCCACCGCCACGACCAGCGGCGGATGCTGCCCGGGGAGGGCAGCACGGCCACCCGTCCACCAGGAGCACGACGAAGTCGGCAGACGGGGGCCGGGCGGCCCGGGCGCCGGGCCGACCGGACCAGGGGGCCGCAGGACCAGGCGCAGGGCGAGCCAGCGTCCCGCATCGGCCCGGTCGGAGAAAAGGAAGGGCATCTGCACCTCCCCGCCGCACGGACGGACGGCGGCGTGGTGCATGCATAACATCCGGCGGCTGAAGCGAGGCTGGGGCGCCGGTGACGATTCACTCATGTGAGGCACCCCGAGCCTGCCCGCCGGGTTCATGCCGATCGAGAAGTTCACGGCCCGCTCAGCCGGGCTTCAGGCCCCGCTCGTTAAGTTGCACCCATCCGGGTGCAGTGAGCGCCCGCCCCAGGAGGATCCCATGCCCGCCATCCCGGCCGCCGTCCCCGGCGCACTGCTCCCGCTCCCACGCCCCTGACCACCGGCACGGCGCCGGCCGCGACGCGGGAAGCCGCGCCGCCGTCGAACGCCGCGCTCGCCCGGTGCCTCGACGAGGTGGGCGACCTGCTCGAGACCCAGCAGGCCGACGACTTCCGGGTCCGTGCCTATCACGTCGCCGCGGCGGCCCTCCGGCAGCTGGGCGCGCCGGTCACCGAGCTGTACCACCGCAGCGGCCTGGCGGGGCTGGAGCAGCTTCCCGGCGTGGGGCGGGGCATTGCCCGCGCACTGCGGGACCTGATCGAGCACGGGCGGCTGCCGCTGCTCGAGCGGCTGCGGGCCGAGGACGACCCGGTGCAGCTCTTCGGCACGCTGCCCGGGATCGGCGAGGGCCTGGCCGACCGGCTGCACCACGACCACGGCTACGAGACGCTGGAGCAGCTGATGGCGGCGCTCGACGATGGCCGGCTGGCCAGGATCCCCGGGTTCGGGCCACGGCGCCTCGCCACCCTGCGGGCCGCCATCCTGCGGCGGCTGGCGCGGTCGCGGTTGCCCCCGCCGGTGCCCCGCCCCCCGCCGCTGCCGGTGGAGGACCTGCTGGACGTGGACCGCGAGTACCGCGACGCGGCGAGCTCGGGCCGGCTGCCGCTCATCACGCCCCGCCGGCACAATCCGGAGAAGCGGGCGTGGCTCCCCGTCCTGCACACCACGCGGGGGAATCGCCACTACACCGCGCTGTTCTCCAACACGGAGCGCGCGCACCGGCTGGGGCGCACCCACGACTGGGTGGTGATCTACGCCGATGGCGACCAGGGCGAGAGCCAGGCCACCGTGGTGACGGAACAGCTGGGGCCCCTGGCGGGGCGGCGGGTGGTGCGGGGGCGGGAGGCGGAGTCGGCGGCCTGGCACGCCCAGCGGCCCCGCGCGGAAGGCTGAACCGGCGGGACGGGCCACCGACAATGCCGTGTGAGGCGGGCTGGTTCCCGCCTCCGCGCGCGACGCGGCGGCGAGGCGCCCGGGAACTCTTTCCCGGGCGCCTCGCTTGTTCTCCCCCAGCGCCACTCATGCCGGACACGGACGTCACCCGCTGGAGGCCGCCATGCAGCCACGCCATCCCGTTCGCTCCCCGTCCCCGCGCCAGCCCACGGCGATCCCGGCGCGCTTCATCACGCCCCGGGCGCGGGTGCTGGCGATCCTGGCCCGCTGGGACGCCTCGATCGCGGCGCGGGCGCTGCCGCACGGAGCGGCGCGGTGAGCTCGACGGCGCCGCGCTCGGGGATGCGGGTGCTCATGTTCGGCTGGGAGTTCCCGCCGTTCCAGGCCGGGGGACTTGCCACGGCCACGGTGGGGCTGGTGAAGGGACTGCTGCGCACGGCGGTGGACGTGACGCTCGTGGTGCCGTTCCATGCCGAACAGTCGCCGCTGCCTGCGCTCCGGCTCGTCAGCGCGGATGGCCCGGCGGACCTCGTGGTGCACCGCGTCGCCTCGCCGATGACGCCGTACGGCGGCGTTGCGGCGTATGCGGAGGCGCAGGCGGCACTGGCCCGCGGGGAGCGGCGCCGCGGGGCCGTGTATGGCGCCGACCTCTTCGCCGAGGTGGAACGCTACGCCGGCCTGGCCGGCGCCATCGCGGCGCGGGAGCCGCACGACGTGATCGACACCCACGACTGGATCACCTTCGCCGCCGGGCTGGCCGCCCGGCGCGTCTCGGGCAAGCCGCTGGTGGCGCACATCCATGCCACCGAGTATGACCGCGCCGGCGCCGGCGCCAACCCGGAGATCCTGCGGCGCGAGCGGGAGGGAATGCTCGCGGCCGACCGGGTGGTCGCCAACAGCCATGCCCTCAAGCGCACCTGCGTGGAGCGGCTCGGCATCCCCGCGGCGAAGATCGACGTGGTGCACTGGGGCATCGACGGCGACGGGTTCCCGGCGCGGGTGACGGTGCCGCCGGTGTTCCGGGGCCACGCCCCCGGCGCGCGGGCGAAGGTCCCGGTGGTGCTCTTCCTGGGGCGCGTCACCTGGCAGAAGGGTCCCGACTACTTCATCGAGATGGCCGCGCAGGTGGCGCGCTTCGAGCCCGCGGCGCGCTTCGTGGTGGCCGGCCAGGGCGACATGCTCCCGTGGGTGATCCGCCGCGCCGCCGAGCTCGGGATCGCCGACCGGGTGCACTTCACCGGGGGCGTGGGCGGCGAGGACGTGCACCGCCTCTACCGGCTGGCCGATGTCTGCGTGATGCCCTCCGTGAGCGAGCCGTTCGGGCTCGTGGCCCTGGAGAGCCTGCGGCACGGCACGCCCTGCATCATGCCGCGCACGGCCGGGGTGGCCGAGGTGGTGCGGCACGCCTTCAAGGTGGACTTCTGGGACATCCAGGCGATGACCAACCAGATCGTGGCGCTGCTCCGCCACCGGGCGCTCCGCGAGGAGCTGGCCCTCAACGCGCGGCGGGAGCTCGCGAGCCCGCGCTTCTCGCTCGAGGAGCCCGCCCGCCTCACCGCACAGTCCTACCGCCGCACCCGACCCCCCACCGCGAGCGCGCGATGACCGACATCTGCATCTACGCCCAGGTCCACCAGCCCTTCCGGCTGCGGGAGTACCGGCTGTTCGACATCGGGACCGAGGCGGCCTATTTCGACGACGAGGCCAACCGGCGGCTCCTCCGCCGGGTGGCGGACAAGTGCTACCTGCCGGCGAACCGGCTGCTGACGCAGCTGATCCGTTCGTCCGGGCGGCGGTTCAAGGTGGCGCTGTCGCTGAGCGGCACGCTGATGGACCAGCTGGCCGAATGGGCGCCGGACGTGCTGGTGAGCTTCCAGGAGCTGGTGGCCACCGGGGGCGTCGAGCTCCTCGGGGAGACCCACGGCCACAGCCTCGCCGCCCTTGCCTCCGCGGAGGAGTTCCGGGCGCAGGTGGCCGAGCACCGTCGGGCCATCCAGCGCTGGTTCGGCCAGCGACCCACCGTGTTCCGGAACACCGAACTCATCTACTGGGACGGCCTCGCGCCCGAGATCGCGGCGCTGGGCTACCAGGCGGTGATGGTGGAGGGGGCGGACCACGTGATGGGGTGGCGCTCGTCCAACCACGTCTATGCGGCGAGCGGCACGCCCGGCCTCCGGCTGCTGCCGCGCAACTACCGGCTGAGCGATGACGTGGGCTTCCGGTTCTCCAACCGCGACTGGGATGGGTGGCCGCTCACGGCGGAGAAGTACGCCGACTGGCTGCAGGCCGCCGGGGGCGACAGCATTCACCTCTACGTGGACTACGAGACCTTCGGGGAGCACCAGTGGGCCGACACCGGGATCTTCGCCTTCCTGGCGCAGCTGCCCGAGGAGTGCTTCCGCCGCGGCCTCCGCTTCGTGCACCCGTCGAGCCTGGCGGCCCGGCCCCCCGTGGCCGAGCTGAGCTTTCCCCGGCCCACCAGCTGGGCGGACATGGAGCGGGATACCACCGCCTGGCTCGGCAACCAGATGCAGGACTCCGCGCAGGCGCGCCTCTACGGCCTGCGTGCGGCGGTGCTGGCCACGGGGGATCCGGCCCTGCTGGCCCGGTGGAAGCGCCTCACCACGAGCGATCACCTCTATTACATGTGCACCAAGTGGTTCGCCGACGGGGATGTCCACAAGTACTTCAGCCCCTATGCCTCACCGTATGATGCCTTCGTGGCCTTCATGAACGTGGCGCAGGACCTGGAGCAGGCCACGCTGGCCGCGGCCCCGGTGCGCCCGGCCGCGGCCGGGCAGGAGGGGGAGGTGGAGGCGTACCTGGGGGGCATGGCTTGCGTGGCGTGAGCCGCACGGGAACCTTTGCCGGGGCGGCGGCGTTGTCGCGGGCGTAGGGACATGCCGGGGGAGCGGTTGGCCCACCGGACGAGCAAGGGAGGTTGCATGGGAGAACCCCAGGAATGACCAGCCAGGTGGCGGCCGGGCAGCCGGCGCCCATCCTGCCGGGCAGCGCCGCCCAGTTCGAGGCCTTCCTCGAGCCGGTGCTGGATGCGGCCTACGGCACGGCGCTCCGCTTCACCCGGAACCGGGCGGACGCCGAGGACCTGGTGCAGGAGGCGGCGCTGCTCGCGTACCGGGGCTTCGGGAGCTTTGAGCGGGGGAGCAACTTCCGCGCGTGGTTCTTCCGGATCCTCACCAATGCGTTCTACAGCAAGTACCGGAAGCGGAAGCGGCAGGACACCGACGTGGAGCTCGGGCCCCCGCCCGAGCTGTACCTCTACGTGCAGACCGCCACGCTGGGCCTGCACGGCAAGAGCACCGACCCGGCCCAGGCGCTGATGGCCAAGCTGGAGAGCGAGCACGTGACGGCGGCCATCGAGGCCCTGCCGGAGGAGTACCGCGTGGTGGCGACGCTGTACTTCATGGAGGACTTCGCGTACCAGGAGATCGCGGACATCGTGGGGGTGCCGGTCGGGACGATCCGCTCGCGCATCCACCGGGGCCGGCGGCTGCTGCAGAAGGCCCTGTGGCGGATCGCGGAGGAGCGGGGCATCGTGGGCACACTGACTGACGCCGTGGACGAGGGACACTGACATGCATCCGCCCGACCGGTTCACCTGCGAGGAAGTCTTCGCGCGGCTGGACGACTACCTGGACCGCGAGCTCACCGCCGAGGAGATGCGGCTGGTGCACGCGCACCTGGACACCTGCGCTGCGTGCGCCAGCGAGCACCAGTTCGAGGCCACCGTGCTCACCGGGGTCAAGGACAAGCTTCGCCGCCTCTCGGTGCCCTCCGACCTCATGGCCCGCATCAGCGCCCGCATCGCCGCCGAACGCCCCGGAAGGGGAGGCCTAGCGGCCTCCCCTTCGCAGTGACCTTTCCGCTTCTTGCGGCCCCGGGCGCCTAGCTCCGGGGCCGTTCCAGTCCCAGCCGCTTCATGCGGGCCTCGAGCGTGGTGGCCTTGAGCCCGAGCGCCTCGGCGGCCCCGCCCGGGCCGCTCACCTTCCAGCGGCACCGCTCCAGGGTGCGGCGGATGTGCTCGCGCTCCACGTCGAGCATCACCCGCGGGGCCTGCGTCGGCGTCACCGTCGGGGCGGCCACCGGCGGGTTCTGGCCCGTTGCCCACTCGGCCAGCTGCAGGGTGGTGTCCCGCGACACGATGACCGAGCGCTCCATGAGGTTGGCCAGCTCGCGGATGTTGCCCGGCCACTGGTGCCGCACCAGCCGCGTCAGCACCTCGGCCGGGATGGCGGAGATGGTCTTGCCGTGGCGGGTGGCGTAGCGCTGCGCCAGGTGCGCGGCCAGCCTGGGGATGTCCTCGGTGCGGTCGCGGAGCGCGGGCACGTGGATCGGGAAGACGTTGAGCCGGTAGTACAGGTCCTGGCGGAAATCGCCGCGCTGCACCATGGCGGGCAGGTCCCGGTGAGTGGCCGCGATGACGCGGACGTTGACCCGCCGCGGCACGGTGCCGCCGACCGGCAGGAATTCGCCCTCCTGGAGCACACGGAGCAGCTTCACCTGCAGCGGCGGGGCGAGATCCCCGATCTCGTCGAGGAAGAGCGTGCCCCCGTCGGCCAGCTCGATCTGGCCGGGCTTCCGGGCCACCGCACCGGTGAAGGCCCCCTTCTCGTGGCCGAACAGCTCGCTCTCCACCAGGCTGCTCGCGATGGCGCCGCAGTTGACGGCGATGAGCGGACCATCGCGCCGGGGCGAGCCGGCGTGGATGCCGCGGGCGATGAGCTCCTTGCCCGTGCCGGTCTCCCCCCGAATGAGCACCGTGACATCGGTGCCGCTCACCTGCGCCACCTGCTCCAGCACGCGGCGGATCGGCGCGCTCTCCCCGATGATGCCCGACAGCGCCTCCCGCTCGGCATGCGCGGCCGGCCCGGACGACCGTGCCGGGGCGGCCTCCACCACCATCCACAGGGACCAGAGCTGGCCCTGCGGGGCCAGCGCGTGCCGGTGGCCTCGCGGCCCGCGGGGCCTTGGGCCCGCCGCGCCTCACGGAAGTCCGCCCGCGCCATGGCGCTGAAGGCGTCGAGGACCACCGCCTCCGGGACGACGCTGCCGAGTGAGGCCCCGGCCAGGTGGTCCGGATGGCCCTGGCCGAGCAGGGCCGCGGCCGCCGGGTTGGCGTACCCGAGGCGCAGCTCCGCCAGCAGCGTGGCGGCGGTGGCCTCCGGGGCGAAGGGGGCCTCGAGCGGCGTCGGCAGGTCCCAGCGCAGGAGCGGGAGGGGCAGGAGGTCGAGCAGCGCCTCCGGGGCTCCAAGCGGTACGGCGAGCGGGGCGAGGGTCATGGGCGGTGTCCGGAAAGGCGTCAGGCGTGCGGGTCCATCCGGTGCTGAGCGAGAACGCTGGGGGCCGTGAACTTGTTCCCGGCTTGCGGCGTTATCCCGAACGTGGCCGGTGGCGGAGGGCCCGCCGCCGTACCCGCCCGACCCGGGACCTCCCATGCTCGCACCCATGCTGATCGACCGGCTGCAGGAGCTGCTGGCCCCCCACTACCGCGTGGAGCGGGAACTGACGGGCGGCAGCATGGCGCTGCTGTACCTGGCCGAGGACACCCGGCATGGGCGGCCGGTGGTCATCAAGGTGCTGGCGCAGGAGCACGCGGGGCAGTTCACGGCGGACCGGTTCCTCCGGGAGGTGGCCATCGCCGCGCGGCTCCAGCACCCGCACATCGTGCCGGTGCTGGACTCCGGGGCGGGCCCCGGCCTCCTCTACCTGGTGATGCCCTTCATCGAGGGGGAATCCCTGCGCGCCCGGCTGGCGCGCGAGGGTCCCCTCCCGGTGGCCGACGCGGTCCGCATCCTGACCCACGTGGCCGATGCGCTCGGCTACGCGCACCGGAAGGGCATCGTTCATCGCGACATCAAGCCGGACAACATCCTGCTCTCGGGACGCCACGCGCTGGTGACCGACTTCGGCGTGGCCAAGGCACTCACCGCCGCGACGATCGCGCCGAGCGACCTCACCACCGGCGTGGCGCTGGGCACGCCCACGTACATGGCCCCGGAGCAGGCCACGGCCGAGCCGGACGTGGATGGCCGCGCCGACCTGTACGCCCTCGGCGTGGTGGGCTACGAGCTGCTCGCCGGCACGCCGCCGTTCACCGGCGACGGCCCGCAGCAGACCCTCATGGCCCACGTCCTCGACGAGCCCGCCCCGCTGGGCCCGCGGCGGCTGGAGGCGCCGGCCGCGCTGGTGGCGCTCCTCCACCGCGCGCTGGCCAAGCGTCGCGAGGACCGGTGGGACACGGCGGAGGCCATGGTGGAGCGGCTCGAGCCGCTCGCCACGCCGAGCAACGGGGTGGAACCCGCGCCCCGGCCCGGCGGCCGCGCGGACGCGTGGGCCCGGTGGCTTGGCGGCGTTGCCCTGGGGGTGCTCGCGCTGCTCGGCGCGGTGCACCTCACGGTGCGTCCGGCCGAGGCCCCGATGCGGATCGAGGAGCGGCAGCTCACCTTCACCGGCACGGTGGCCGGCGGGGCGATCTCGCCGGATGGGCAGTTCCTGGCGTACACCGAGCATCGCGACGGGGTGACGCTGCTGCAGGTGCAGGACCTGCACGGCGGCAGCCCGCTGGTGGTGGCGCGCCAGGCCGACATCCGCGAGCCGAGCTGGTCAGGCGACGGCACCGAGATCCGGTACCTGAGCCGGGAGCGGGGGGCCACCTCGCTCTACCGGGTGCCGCGGCTGGGCGGCACGGCGCGGGCGGTGGTCCGCGCGGGCAAGCCCTCACTTTCCCGTGACGGTCGGGTGGCGGCGTTCGTCCCGGGGGCGACGCTCGACCTGCGGCTGGTGGACATGGAGCGGTGGGACACCACGGTGATCCCGTTAGGCGAGTTCTCCTGGTACGAGGCCCCGAACTGGTCAGTGGACGGCACGCGGCTCGTGTTCGCGGGGGCCACCGGGGAAAGCCGGCGGGCGGGGATCGTGGTGGCCATCCCCTCCCTCTCCCGGGCGCTCGTGGTGACCCGGGACACCGTGCTGCTCGGCTCGCCGGTGCTCACCGCCGACAACCGCGTGATCTACTACCTGCGGCAGGCCGGTGCGCTGGTGGACCTCATGCGCCTGCCGCTGACCCATGACGGCGCGGCCGACGGCGAGCCCGAGCTGGTGCTGCAGGGCATCGCCAGCGCGCTGGATGAAGGCCTCCGGCTCACGCTCACCGACGACGGCCGCCAGCTCACCTACTTCCGGACGGCCATGTGGAGCGAGGTGACCGCGCGCGGGCTGGGCCCGGGGGGGCGCAGCCGGCCGTTCGCCACGGGGTCGGGGCAGGTCAGCATGGTGCGCTTCGGGCCGCGGGGGCGCGGCGTGGCCTTCGTGCAGGGCGAGACGGACGGGCAGAGCCTCCAGGTCGCCGCCGCGCCCGGCGCTCCGGCGCGCGAACTGATCCGCTTCAAGGACGCGGGGGAGCCGAGCTGGTCCCCCAGTGGCGACCGGATCGCGATCCCGGCGATCACGGCCGGGGACCGGATGGCGCTGCAGGTGGTGCCGCTCGAGGGCGGGCCGGTGCGCGCCTACATGGTGGGCGAGACGGGATGGACGGCCGAGTGGCTCGGGGACTCGCTCATCGCGGTGCAGCACCTCGGGAACCGCTCGCTCGACCTCCTGGACCTGCGCACCGGCAGCATCCGGCCCCTGGCGGGGCTCGACTCCCTCGGCTGGCTCTTCTCCCCGGCGCTCGGGCCTGACGGCCGGACGCTGGCCGTCACGTGGAGCCGCCGGACGCAGTCGGGCATCTACCTCGTGGACATGGCGGGGGGGGCGCCGCGGCGGCTCACGCAGCAGCTGCTCGACGTGCTCCGGTGGTCGCCCGACGGGCGGCGGATCCTCGCGCGGGCCTTCCCGATGACGGGGGACTCGGTGCGGGTGTACACCATCGACGTGCGGAGCGGGGCCGAAGCACTGCTGGCCAGCTTCGCGCCGGGCAGCGTGGTGGAGGACGTCACGCCCGACGGGCGGGAGGTGGTGGTGCGCGAGGGGAGCCGGCGCGGCGACGCGTGGGTCATGCTGCTGTCGCGCTAGCCTCCGCTCAGGCCACCAGCTCCGCCGCGGCCTCGGTGAGGCCGCGGTCCACGGCGAGGCGCGCCAGCTGCTGCTTGAGGAGCCGCCGCGCGCGGTGCAGGCGCGAGCGCACGGTGCCGATAGGGCAGGCGAGGACGGTGGCGATCTCGTCGTAGCCCAGGTCGTCCACGAAGTAGAGGACGGCGGTGGCGCGGTAATCGTCCGGGAGGGCGGCGAGGGCCGCGCGGATCTCCTCCTGGTCCAGCGAGGCGATGCAGTCGGCGAGCGGGCCCGCGGCCGCGGTGGCGTCCTCCGAGGCGGGGGTCAGCACCTCCTCACCGGTGTCCGGATCGTCGAGGGACAGCGCGACGGGAGCCCGTCGGCGGGTGCGGTATCCCGAGCGGCAGACATTCAGTACGATGCGCAGGAACCAGGCACGGAAGTTGGTCCCGCGCTCGAAGCTCCGGAAGGCGCGCCACGCCTGCAGGGAAGCCTGCTGCACGGCATCCTCGGCGTCCGCGCCGTCGCCGCCGAACTGGCGGGCGGTGCGGAAGGCGGCCGGCAGGACCGGCGTGAGGAGCTGGGTGAACTCATCCTGGGCTTCGTCCGGAGTGTGCATGGTCCCTCCCGCGCCGGCGATGGCGTCGCCCTCGTGGCGGCCGCCCTGCCCCGGGTAGAGGCAGGGTTGGTGCCATGTCAGGCGGGAGGGCTAAGTCGTGCTGCGGACGAGACCTGCGCGTTGGGGGGGCGGGCGGCGGGTCCCACGGGTCCCAACGGGATGGGACCCGTCCCACCACGATGGGACCGGGATGGGAGGCTGGGGAACCGCGCCGCACGCGCGGCGCTTCCCCCCGGGTCAGCCGAGCAGGCGGGTGAGGAGGTCGGTCCCGAGGCCAGCGGCTTCGAGGAAGGCGGGAGGCAGCGCGGCGCCGATGGCGGCGAGCGTGGCGACATCGAACGTCGAGTCGGCGCGGTGGGCGGTGAGGTCGAGCCCGCAGGCGGCGGCCAGCGTGGGGCAGTCCGCGAGCACCGTGTGCCCGAAGGTGGCCTCGGAGAAATCCGCGCCCGTCAGGGTGGCGTGGTGCAGGATGGCGTAGGTGAGGTCGGCGTGCGCGAGGGAGGCGCCACCCAGGTCGGTGCCCTCGAGGAGGGCCGCGTGCAGGGAGGCGCCGCGGAGGGAAGCGTTGCGGAGGACAGCGGCGCGGAGGTTCGCCTCGGTGAGGTCGGCGCCGGCGAAGTCGGAGCCGGGCAGGGTGGTGTGGTCGAGGCTCGCCCGCGGCAGCCTGGCATCCTGGAAGCCGGGGCCAGCGCCGGTGACATAGGCCAGCTTGAAGCTGGTGCGGGTCAGGTCCGCGCGGCGGAAGGAGGTGCCGGTGAGGTCGGTCCCGAGGAGGCGGGCGTTGGTCAGGCGGGCGCCGGCGAAGCTGGCGCCGGCCAGGGAGGCGCCGCTCAGGTCGGCGTCGCGGAGGTCCGCGCCCTCGAGGCGGGCGCCGGCGAGGTTGGCGGAACAGAGGTCGGCGCTCCGGAGGTCGGCACCCGTCAGGTCCATGCCGGGGAGCTCCGCATAGGTCAGCACGGCGTGCGCCAGGCGCGCCCCGGCCAGGGACGGGGCGTCGAGGGCGAGCACGACGACACCGGTGTCGCGTCGGCGGACTTCCAGCATGGGGGGCTCCTCAGGGGATGCCCCAAGGCTACAGCGGTGGACGTGTTTCCGTTAGCGGGGAACCCTCGCCGCCCCCCGGACGTTCTGGGCCAAGGGCGGGGCCCGGGCATCAACCCGAATGTGAGGCAGCGATGACGAGCGAGGGCGCACGGACTGGGGGAACGCCGGCGGCACCGGGGATGGACGCGTTCCGCCTCGCCATGCGCCGGGTGCTCTGGCGCGATCGGGCGCCGGAGGCGCTTCGCGCACGGATCGCCGCCATGCTGGCGGTGGAGGCGCGCCAGGAGGGCTGAGCCGGGAACCGCCGCCGCGCCCTGATCGTTGAGGCCCCACGCCGCCGTCCGTGCGGCGCAACGGCCACGACGACGGAGGCAGCGTGCGGCAGATCTCGGCGGAGCAGGAGCGGCTGGAACAGCAGCGAAAGGGCACCGCCGACTGGCGGCGCTGGGGTCCCTACCTCGCCGAGCGGCAGTGGGGCACCGTGCGCGAGGACTACAGCGCCGACGGCGCCGCCTGGCACTACTTCCCGCACGATCACGCGCAGAGCCGCGCCTACCGCTGGGGCGAGGACGGCCTCGCCGGCGTCTCCGACGCCCAGCAGCGCCTCTGCCTCTCCCTGGCGCTCTGGAACGGGCAGGACCCGATCCTCAAGGAGCGCCTCTTCGGCCTCACCAACGCCGAGGGGAATCACGGGGAGGACGTCAAGGAGCTGTACTACTACCTCGACGCGACGCCCAGCCACGCCTACCTCAAGATGCTCTACAAGTACCCGCAGCGCGCCTTCCCCTACGAGGCGCTGGTGCGGGAGAACGCCCGCCGGGGCGTCGGGGAGCCGGAGTTCGAGCTGCTCGACACCGGCGTGCTGGACGACGACCGCTACTTCGACGTCGAGGTGGAGTACGCCAAGGCCTCGGCGGATGACCTGGTGGTGCGCATCACCGCCCACAATCGTGGCCCCGAGGCGGCCGAGCTCCACCTCCTGCCGCAGCTCTGGTTCCGGAACACCTGGTCGTGGCAGGCGGAGGCGGAGCGCCCCTCGCTTCGCGCCGACAACGGCGCGGTGCTGGTGCAGCACCCCACGCTCGGCGCCTACCGCTGGGCGCCGGAAGGCGCGGTCGAGCTGCTCTTCACCGACAACGAGACCAACGCGCCCCGGCTCTACGGTGCCGAGCCCGATGCGCGGCGCTACAAGGACGCCTTCCACGAGCGCGTCATCCATGGGAACCGGGACGCCCTGCGGGCTGACCGGATGGGCACCAAGGCCGCCGCCTGGTATCGCGCGACGATCGCCGCGGGCGGCAGCTACGCCGTGACGGTGCGCCTCTCGCCCGGGCACGAGGCGCCGCCGCGGAGCCGCCCGGCGGATGCCCGCGCGCTCCTGGAACTGCGACGGCAGGAGGCGGACCAGTTCTATGCCGAGCTGCAGGCCGGGATCCCGGACGCGGACGCCCGGCTGGTGCAGCGGCAGGCGCTGGCCGGGATGCTCTGGTCCAAGCAGTTCTTCCACTACGACGTCCCCGCCTGGCTCGAGGGCGACCCGGCGCAGCCCGCGCCGCCCGGCGGCCGCAAGCACGGCCGCAACCGCGAATGGCGGCACCTCAACAACGCCGACATCATCTCGATGCCGGACACCTGGGAATACCCATGGTACGCCGCCTGGGACCTGGCCTTCCACTGCATCCCGCTGGCGCTCGTGGACCCGGAGTTCGCCAAGGAGCAGCTGGTGCTGCTCACGCGCGAGTGGTACATGCACCCGAACGGCCAGCTGCCGGCGTATGAGTGGGCCTTCGGGGACGTGAACCCGCCGGTGCATGCGTGGGCCACCTGGCGCGTGTTCCAGATGGACCGGAAGCGCCGCGGCGGGGCGGGGGACCTCGCGTTCCTGGAGCGGGTGTTCCACAAGCTCATGCTCAACTTCACCTGGTGGGTGAACCGGAAGGACGCGCAGGGCCGGAACGTCTTCCAGGGCGGCTTCCTCGGCCTCGACAACATCGGCGTCTTCGACCGGAGCGCGCCGCTCCCGACCGGCGGCCACATCAACCAGGCCGACGGCACGGCGTGGATGGGGATGTACAGCCTCAACCTGATGCGCATCGCGCTGGAGCTGGCGCGGCACAACCGGGTGTACGAGGACATCGCCACCAAGTTCTTCGAGCACTTCCTGCACATCGCCGAGGCGATGACCAACCTGGGGGGCGACGGCGTCGCGCTCTGGGACGAGCAGGATCAGTTCTACTACGACGTCCTCAACACCCCGGATGACCGGCTCATCCCGCTCCGCGTCCGCTCGATGGTGGGCCTCATCCCGCTCTTCGCGGTGGAGACCATCGAGGAGTCGCTGCTCGAGGAGCTGCCGGAGTTCGCGCGGCGGCTGCGGTGGTTCCTCGACTACCGGCCGGAGCTGGCGGCGCTGGTGTCGCGTTGGGGGGAGCCGGGGATGGGGGAGCGGCGGCTGCTGTCGCTCCTCCGCGGCCACCGGATGAAGAAGCTCCTCCAGCGCATGCTGGACGAGACCGAGTTCCTCTCGCCCTACGGGATCCGGGCGCTCTCGAAGCACCACGAGGCGACGCCCTACGTCTTCGACGTGATGGGGATGCCGCTCACGGTGCGCTACCAGCCCGGGGAGTCCGACAGCGGGCTCTTCGGCGGCAACTCGAACTGGCGTGGGCCGATCTGGTTCCCGGTCAACTACCTGCTGATCGAGTCGCTGCAGAAGTTCCATCACTACTACAGCGACGACTTCCGGGTGGAGTGCCCCACCGGGTCGGGGCGTCACCTCACGCTCGCCGAGGTCGCGGACGAACTGTCGCGGCGGCTGGCGGGGATCTTCCTGCGGGACGGGGAGGGCCGCCGCGCCGTCTTCGGGGCCAACGAGAAGCTGCAGCGGGACCCGCACTTCCGGGACCTGGTGCTCTTCCATGAGTACTTCCACGGCGACAGCGGGCGCGGCGTCGGGGCGTCTCACCAGACCGGCTGGACCGGCCTGATTGCCAAGCTCCTGATGCCGCGGGCCTGCGGCACCTCGTCCACCCCGGCGGAGCCGCTGGCCCACGCCGCTCACCCGCGTCCGCGGAGGATGACCCATGCAGAGCGCTGACCTCGCCGTGCGCCCGGTGGCGCCGGTCCTCCTTGGCCAGCGGGCGCTGGTGACGGGCGCCAGCTCCGGCATCGGCCGGGCCATCGCGCTGGCCCTGGGCGCCGCCGGGGCGGACGTGGTGGTGAACTACGCCAGCCAGGCGGGGCCGGCGGAGGCCGTGGCCACCGAGCTCCGGGACCTCGGCCGCCAGGCGGTGGCCGTCCGCGCCGACGTGGGCCGCGAGGCGGACGTGCTCGCGCTCTTCGAGGCGGCCCGCGCCCACCTCGGCGGCCTCGACATCCTGGTGGCCAACGCGGGCCTGCAGCAGGACGCGCCGTTCCACGAGATGTCGCTGGCCCAGTGGCAGCGGGTCATCGACGTGAACCTGACCGGCCAGTTCCTCTGCTGCCGGGAGGCGGTCCGGGAGTTCCGGCGGCGCGGCCTCGAGCCCGCGCGCTCGCGGGCCCTCGGCAAGATCGTCTGCGTGAGCAGCGTCCATGAGGTGATCCCGTGGGCCGGCCACGTGAACTACGCGGCGTCGAAGGGCGGGGTGATGCTCATGATGAAGAGCATCGCCCAGGAGTACGCGCGCGAGGGGATCCGGGTCAACAGCGTGGCGCCCGGCGCCATCCGCACCCCGATCAACCGGGAGGCGTGGGATACGCCGGAGGCCTACGCGCGGCTCCTCACGCTCATCCCCGCCCGCCGCATCGGCGAGCCGGAGGACCTGGCGCGCGCCGTGACCTGGCTCGTGTCCGACGAGGCGGACTACGTCACCGGCACCACGCTCGTGGTGGATGGCGGCATGACGCTCTACCCCGGCTTCGAGGCCGGCGGATGAGGCCGCCCCTCGACGCGGAATGGCTCGAGGCCGACGGGCTCGGCGGCTTCGCCATGGGCACGGTGGCGGGGTGGCGCACGCGCCGCTATCACGGGCTGCTCACGCCCGCGGTCGAAGTGCCGAGCCGCCGGGCGGTGCTGGTCGATGGCTTCGAGGCGTGGGTGGAGTCGGGGTCAGGGCGCACCGCGCTCTCCACCCAGCGCTACCTGCCCGACGTGACGCACCCGGACGGCGCGAACCGCCTGGCGGGCTTTGAGTACAGTCCGTGGCCCACCTGGCGCTGGGACCTGGGCGAGGGCACGACGGTGACGCTGGAACTGCTCGTCCCGCATGAGCGGCCGGCGGTAGTGCTGCGCTGGCGGGCGGAAGGCCTGCCGGCGGGAGCGCGTCTGGTGGTGCGTCCGCTGCTTTCGGGGCGGGACACGCACGCCCTGCACCCGAGAACCCCGCGTTCGACCCCACCGCGGAGGTTGCCGGGCGCGAGGTGCGGTGGCGGCCCTATCCGGGCCTGCCCACCGTGCTCAGCGTGGCCACCGGCACGTATCGGCACGATCCGGTGTGGTACCGGAACTTCCTCCTCGAGGAGGAACGGCGCCGCGGCTTTGAGCACCGGATGGACCTCTGCTCGCCGGGCGAGTTCCACTTCGACCTCGCCGAGGGCGATGCCGTGTGGCTGCTCATGGCCGAGGGCGCCGAGGGCCACGTGGCGCCCGGGGGCCGGAGCACGCGCGCCCTCGCCACCGCCCTCTTTGGCGCCGAGGCGAAGCGGCGCGCGGCCTTGGGCGACCCGCTCGCGCGCGCTGGCGATGCCTACCTCGTGCGGCGCGGGGCGGGGAAGACGATCATCGCCGGCTATCCATGGTTCACCGACTGGGGCCGCGACACGTTCATCGCGCTGCGCGGCCTGTGCCTCGCGACCGGGCGATTCGACGACGCGCGGGCGATCCTCCTCCAGTGGGCCGGCCTCGTGGACCAGGGCATGCTCCCCAATCGCTTCCTCGAGGAGGGGGACGCGCCCGAGTTCAACTCGGTGGACGCCTCCCTCTGGTACGTGATCGCGGTCCACGAATACCTCGGCGCCATGGCTGCCGCAGGCCTGACGGTGCCCGGCGGGGAGCGAGATGCGCTGGCGCAGGCGGTGCTGGCCATCCTGGCCGGCTATGCCGGCGGCACGCGGTACGGCATCCGGATGGCGGAGAGCGGCCTGCTCGAGGCCGGCGTCCCGGGCGTGCAGCTCACCTGGATGGATGCCAAGGTCGGCGACTGGGTCGTGACCCCGCGCATCGGCAAGCCGGTGGAGGTGCAGGCGCTCTGGATCAACGCGCTCACCATCGGGGCGCAGTTCGCCCCGGAGTGGGCACGCCACGCCGGGCGGGCCACCGCCGCCTTTGCCGATGCGTTCTGGCTGGCCGACGGGTACCTCGCCGACGTGGCCGATGCCGACGGGCGCCCCGGGGCACGGGACACCGCGTTCCGGCCCAACCAGCTCTTCGCGATCGGCGGGCTGCCGTTCCCGGTGCTGGACCACGAGCGCGGCAAGCGTGTCGTGGAGCTGGCGGAAGCGCGGCTCTGGACCCCGATGGGGCCGCGGAGCCTGGCCCCGGGGCACCCGGCCTACGTGCCCCACTATGAGGGTGGCCCGGTGGAGCGGGACGGCGCCTACCACCAGGGGACGGTCTGGCCCTGGCTTGCGGGCCCGTTCATCGAGGCGTGGGTCCGGGTGCACGGCGGGACGGCCGAGGCGCGCGCGGCCGCTCGCGAGCGGTTCTTCACGCCGCTGCTCGGCCAGCTGGAGCGGGCCGGGCTCGGCCACCTGGCGGAGATCGCGGACGCGGAGGCGCCGTACGCCCCGCGGGGTTGTCCCTTCCAGGCCTGGTCCATGGGCGAGCTGCTCCGCCTCGACCGCGTGGTGCTGGCGGAGGCGCACCCGCCGAGGGTCCGCGCGGCCCGCCCCCGCCGATGACGGCGCGGGACGGCTTCAGCCGCTGGCGCCGGCACTGGCCTGAGTACCTCGCGGAGGCCTTCGGGCTCGGGCTGTTCATGGTGTCGGCGTGCGGGTTCGCGGTGCTGCTGTTCGCGCCGGGGTCGCCGCTCGTCGCCAGCGTGCCGTCCGCGGTGGCGCGCAGCGCGCTGATGGGCCTGGCCATGGGGGGCACCCTGGTGCTCAACGTGTACTCCCCGTGGGGCCGCCGGTCCGGGGCCCACCTGAACCCGGCGGTGACGCTCACCTTCTTCCGCCTCGGGAAGGTCGCCGCGGCGGATGTCGCCGGGTACGTCGCGGCCCAGTTCGCGGGCGGGGTGGCGGGCACGGCGGTCGCGGTCCTCCTCTTCCGGCCGGCGGTCGCGGACCCGGCGGTGAATTACGTGGCGACCCTGCCCGGACCGCACGGCCTGGCGGCGGCGTTCGTGGCCGAGTGCGGCATCGCGTTCGGCATGATGCTCATGGTCCTCGTCGTGACGGGGCGCGAGCGCCTCGCGCCCTTCACCGGCGTCCTGGCGGGCCTGCTGGTGGCGCTGTACATCGCCGTCGAGGCGCCGCTCTCGGGGATGAGCATGAACCCGGCGCGGACCACCGGCTCCGCCGTGTTTGCGCACGCGTGGACCGGCCTCTGGATCTACTTCACGGCCCCCCTCCTCGGCATGCTGGCCGCCGCCGAGCTCACGCGCCGGGCGCCCGCCCTGCGGCGCGACGGCTGCGCCAAGCTCCACCACGACCGCCGGGTGCGCTGCATCTTCTGCGGCCACGCACCGCGCTGACCGGGAACCTGCGGCCCCCCGCCGGCATTGTCGGGGGCACAGCAGTCGCGGTGCCGGCGCGGGGCCGGTGCCTCACAACTCTCCCGGAGGGAATGATGCGCAGGATGCTCGCGATGGCGGCGGTGCTGGTCTCGATGGTGGCGGTCACTACGGCGGCGGCGCCGGCGGAGAAGTCCTTCACCAGCAAGCCCTTCATGGGCGCCAAGGCCAACACCGGCACGGTCACGGCCACGGTGGACGGCGGCAAGATCACGCTCAAGGTGTCGGACGACTTCCAGATCCCGGACACCCCGGCCCCGAGCTGGCAGGTGGTGGACTCGAAGGGCAACGTGTACCTGCTCAACCAGATGAAGATCAAGAGCGGCACCAACCGCCAGATCACCCTGCCGGCCTACATCAAGGACGTGGCCAAAGTGCAGGTGTGGTGCTCCTGGGCCGAGGCGCTGCTCGGCGAGGCCGCCTTCGAGACGATCGTCAAGTAACCCACAACGTGCACACCGCCGGTCGGGCGCTCCCGGCCGGCGGTCGTGTTTCCGGGAGGATCAGCCGATGCGACGGACCAGCCTCATGGCCCTGCTCTCCTGCCTCGCCGCGCTGCCGGCGGGGGCGCAGGTGGCCCAGCAGAAGACCCTCACCCTCGAGGGCGCGCGCAACGTGATCGCGGCCGCCGTGGCCCTCGCCCGCACGCGGGCCGGCACCGGCGTCATCGCCGTGGTGGACGCGGGCGGCAACCTGATGGCGCTCGAGCGTCTCGACGGCACCTTCGCCGCGGGCGCGACGATCTCGATCGGGAAGGCGCGGACCGCCGCGCTGTTCAAGAAGCCCACCAAGGTGTTCGAGGACATCATCCGGAACGGGCGCACCAGCATGGTGGCGCTGAACGACTTCACGCCCCTCCAGGGCGGCATCCCCATCACCGTGGACGGCGAGATCGTCGGCGCCGTGGGCGTGAGCGGGGCGGCGAGCGCGCAGGAGGACGAGGAGGTGGCGCTCGCCGGGGCCGCGGGCGTGCTGGGCCGCGTCGGGACCGCGGCGCCGCTCCGCCCCATGGCCGTGAGCTACTTCCCGCGTGACAGCGTGCGTGCCGCCTTCCAGCGGGGCAGCGTGCTGCTCGATGGCGCGGGCCGCAACTACATGGTGCACGCCAGCCGCCGCGACCGCGCCGGCCAGGCGGAGGTGCACGTGCTCGACACCGACGTGATCTACGTGCTCGACGGCTCCGCCACGCTGGTGACCGGCGGGACCGTGGCCAGTCCGCGCACCATCGAGCCCAACGAGATCCGCGGCGACAGCATCGAGGGTGGCGAGCGCCGCCAGCTGGCCAAGGGCGACGTGATCACCATCCCGAACGGCATCCCGCACTGGTTCGCGCAGGTGAACGGGACGCTGCAGTACTACGTGGTGAAGGTGCGGTGAGCATGCGCTCCCTCACCCTCATCCTGGCCGGCGCCCTCGCGCCGGCCCTGCTCGGCGCGCAGGCCACCGGGGACGCACCCTTCGGGAAGCCGGTGGCCGTCATCGACCTCGGCACCTCCGCGGGGGCCGCGCTGGCCGGCGCCACCTGGCGGTACCACGACGCCGGCATCGTCGAGGTGGAGCATCGGGAGCCTGGCCCGGACCTCCGGCCCACGGGCGCGCCCAACCGCACCCGAGACATCACCCCGCACGCCCATCTCGCCGGCTTCGACGACAGCAGCTGGCCCGTGATCCCGGCCGAGTCGCTCCAGGCGCGGCGCGGGCATGGGCGGCTGTCGTTCAACTGGTATCGCACCACGGTCACGGTACCGGAGCGGGTCGGCGCACTGGATCCGACCGGGATGACCGTGGTCCTCGAGGTGGTGGTGGACGACTACGCGGAGGTCTGGGTCAACGGGGCGCTCCCGCTCGTGCTCGGCCAGGCGGGCGGCGCGCTCCCGAAGGGCTTCAACGCACCGAACCGCGTGGTGCTCACGCGGGACGCGCGGCCCGGGCAGCAGTTCCAGCTCGCCATCTTCGGGATGAACGGGCCGGTCTCCAACCCGCCCGTCAACTTCATCTGGATTCGCTCCGCCACGCTCGATTTCTACGCGGCTGGGTCGGCGGCCCCGGCGCGCGCCGAGCTTCGCGTCACCCGCCTCGACCCCGGGCTCGATGCGGTGCTCCCGACGAGGCCCGTGCTCGAGAAGCTCGCCGGTGGCTTCGAGTTCACCGAGGGCCCGGTCTGGGTGGCCGACGGCGGCTATCTCCTGTTCAGCGATCCCAACACCAATACCATCTGGCGCTGGAGTCCCGACGGGCAGGTCACCGCGTTCCGCACCAAGAGCGGCTATGCCGGGGTAGACATCGGGCGCTACCACCAGCCGGGCTCCAATGGCCTGGCGCTGGACCAGGAGGGACGGCTGGTCATCGACCAGCACGGCAACCGCCGGGTCCTGCGGGTGGAGCGCACGGGCGCCCTCACCGTGCTGGCCGACCGCTACCAGGGCCGGCGCCTCAACTCGCCCAACGACCTGGTCTTCCGCTCGGATGGGGCGCTGTACTTCACCGACCCGCCCTTCGGCCTGCCCGGGGTGTACCAGGACCCGGCCAAGGAGACCGCGTGGAGTGGGGTGTACCGCCTCAAGGACGGAGAGCTCCGCCTGCTCACCCGCGAGCTCTCCGGGCCCAACGGGATCGCCTTCTCGCCGGATGAGCGGGTGCTGTACGTGGACAACTGGGATCCGGCGCACAAGGTGATCATGCGCTACGACGTGCAGCCCGACGGCGCGATCGCCAATGGGCGGGTCTTCTTCGACATCACCCGCACCGTCCCCGGCGACGACGCGTGGGACGGCATCAAGGTTGACGAGCAGGGGCACGTCTTCGCCGCCGGCCCCGAGGGGATCTACGTCCTCTCCCCCGACGGCGTGCACCTCGGCACGCTCACCCTGCCCGAGCACGTGGCCAACTTCGCCTGGGGCGACGCCGACTTCCGCACGCTGTACATCACCGCGAGCACCGGCCTCTACCGGTTGCGGCTCGAGGTGCCGGGCACCGCGGCGTTCCGGGGCAGGCAGGCTGCCGCACGGTAGTAGGGCGGCTCCGCACGGGAACCTCCTGCCCGCCGTGGCGTTCACGGGGGGCAGGAGGTTCTCGCATGCACGCACCCGACGAGCAGTCCACCATCCTCGCGCATCCCGCCCTGGCCGGCCGCGTGCTGTACGTGCGCACCGGCCGCCACTGGGCGGCGCGCGAGATCCACCCCGAGGGCGCCCTCGGCGCGCACCGCCCCGTCGAGGGCGACCCCGCCGCGCTGGCGTGGCGCGGAGGCGCCATCCGATGAGCCTGCACCACTACGACGTGATCGTGATCGGCTCGGGCGCCGGCGGCGGCACGCTGGTCCATCGCCTCGCCCCGACCGGGAAGCGCATCCTGCTGCTCGAGCGCGGGGACTACGTGCCTCGCGAGCCCGAGAACTGGAGCACCCGCGCGGTCAACGCCGAGGGGCGGTACAACACCAAGGAGGAGTGGCGGGACCGGGCCGGGAAGCCGCTGCATCCGCACACCAACTACTGGGTGGGCGGCAACACCAAGTTCTACGGCGCGGCGCTCTTCCGCCTGCGCCGCGAGGACTTCGGCGAACTGCGCCACCACGGCGGCCTCTCGCCGGCCTGGCCCATCAGCTACGACGACCTCGAGCCCTACTACACCCAGGCCGAGCAGCTCTACCAGGTCCGGGGCAACCGGGGCGAGGACCCGACGGAACCCGAGGCCAGCGGGCCCTACTGCCATCCGGCGGTGAGCCACGAGCCGCGCATCGCCCAGCTGGCCGAGGACTTCGCGCGCCAGGGCGTGCGGCCGTTCCACACGCCCCTCGGCGTGATGCGCAACGAGCGCGACCCGCGCACCAGCCCCTGCATCCGCTGCGCCACCTGCGACGGGCACCCCTGCCTCCTCAACGCGAAGGCCGACGCGCAGGTGATCTGCGTGGATCCCGCGCTGCGCCACCCGAACGTCACGCTGCTCACCGGGGCCTACGTCTCCCGGCTCGAGACCGACGCGAGCGGCCGCACCGTCACGGGCGTCCTGGTGGAGCGGGACGGCGCCGCGGAGCGCTACACGGCGGACATCGTGGTGGTGGCGGCGGGCGCGATCAACTCCGCGGCGCTCCTCCTCCGCTCCGCCAGCGACCGCCACCCGCGCGGCCTCGCCAACGGGTCGGACATGGTGGGGCGCCACTACATGGGGCACATCAACTCCGTGCTCATGGCGCTCTCGCGCTGCCCCAACCCCACGATCTTCCAGAAGACGCTCTCGGTGAACGACTTCTACCTCGGGAGCCCGGACTTCCCGCACCCGATGGGGCACATCTCCTTCGTCGGGAAGCTCGACGCGGACACGCTCTCCGCCGGCGCGCCGGCCATCGCCCCCGGGTGGACGCTGGACCTCATGGCCCGCCACTCGCTCGACTTCTGGCTCACCTCGGAGGACCTGCCGGACCCGGAGAACCGCGTCACCCTGGACCGCGAGGGGCGCATAGTGCTCAGCTACCGGCCCAACAACGAGGAGGGCCACCGGCAGCTCACCCGGAAGCTCCAGCAGCTCATGCAGGGGCAGACCGCCTGCGGCGTGCACGGGCACGACTGCCACCAGGGGCTCTTCGGCCGGAACCTCTTCCTGGGACAGCGCATCCCGCTCGCGGGCGTGGCGCACCAGAACGGCACCATCCGGTTCGGGCACGACCCGCACACCAGCGCGCTCGACGTGCACTGTCGCGCCCACGAGGTGGACAACCTCTACGTGGTGGACGGGAGCTTCTTCCCTTCGAGCGGCGCCGTGAACCCGGCCCTCACCATCATGGCGAATGCGCTGCGGGTCGGCGATCACCTGGCCGGGAGGCTCACGTGAACCCGGCCGTGGCGCTGCAGGCGCTCGCCGTGCGTGCACTCACGGCGGGCAGCCGCTACCTGGTGTGGGTGTACTTCTTTTCCCTGCTGGCCGTCGCCGCGCCGGTCCACGGGCAGGCGCCGTGGACCGGGGGGGGGGGTGGGCCTGCCTGCCGCCGAGGCCGTGCCGGCCGTCGCCGTGACCGTGGGCGACATGGATCGCTCGCTGGCCTTCTACACCAGGGTGCTCCCCTTCGTGGTGGAGGCCGACACGGAGGTGGCCGGGCCGGAATGGGAGCGGCGGACCGGGGTGTTCGGCGTGCGCCTCCGCGTGGTGCGGCTCCGCCTCGGCGAGGAGCGGCTGGAGCTGGCGGAGTACCTCGCCGCCGCGACCCCTGGCCGGCCGGCGCCCCCCGACGCCCGCAGCAACGACGGCTGGTTCCAGCACGTGGCCATCATCGTGAGTGACATGGACAGCGCCTACGCGCTGCTCCGCGCGCACCGGGTCCGGAGCGCCTCCACGGCGCCGCAGCTCCTTCCCAAGTCCATTCCCGGGGCGGCCGGCATCCGCGCCTTCTATTTCCGCGATCCCGACGGGCACGCGCTCGAGATCCTCCAGTTCCCGCCGGACAAGGGCGACCCGCGCTGGCAGTCGCGCCACGCGCTCTTCCTCGGCATTGACCACACGGCCATCGTGGTGCGGGACACCGAGCGGAGCCTCGCGTTCTATCGTGACCTGCTCGGCTTTCGGGTGGCCGGCGAGAGCCGGAACCAGGGCGTGGAGCAGGCGCACCTCAACAACGTCGAGGGCGCGGAGCTCCGCATCACCGGCCTGCGCGCTCCGCAGGGCCCGGGCGTCGAGCTCCTCGAGTACCTCCACCCCCGGGACGGCCGTCCCTATCCCGACGATGCCCGCGCCACCGACCTGATCCACTGGGAGACCGCCGTGCGCGTGCGCGAGCTGGCGCCGGTGCTGGCCGCCCTCGATTCCGCCGGCGTCCGCGTCCTGTCGCGGCCCGGTGCCCCGGCGCGGAACCCCTGGCAGGGAGGCGGCGTTGTGGTGCGAGACCCCGATGGACACGCAGTCCGGCTGGTGGACCCCTGACGCCCCGGAGGCAGCCATGGCGACGCAGTTCGAGCAACTCGGCCCCACGGATGCCCCGCGGCTCGCCGCCGCGATCCAGCGCTGGCCGCTCCTGGCCGGGATGAGGCGCGCCACGCTCGTGGCTGAAGCTGAGCGGGTCCTCGCCGATCCGGGCCAGTGGCAAGCCTGGCTCATCCGCCGCGGCGACCAGGTCATCGGCTACCTGGTGCTCCAGTTCCGGGCGGGGGCGCTGTTCGAGGCGCCGCGTGCCCGGGTGGCGGGACTCTACGTCGACCCCGCCGCGCGCTCCGGCGAGCTCGCCCGCGCGGCGCTCCGCTTCGCGAGCGACGTGGCCCGCTGGCTCCACGTGCGCTTCGATGCCGCCGACGCCGGCGGCCTTGACCGGCACGTCCCGACTTTTCTTGGCGCCACCCGTCCGGCGCCCCGCTGGATTCTCGCTTCCACTCAGGTGACCGCATGATCCGCACCCCCGCCGCCGCCACCGGGACCGGGATGACCATGAACGACCGTCCCCGCACCATGAAGGCCGTCGCCGTCCACCCCGGCGTCCCCGGCTCGGCCCACCTGGCCGACGTGCCCCGGCCCGAGCTGGCGGACATCCCCGGCGGCCGCGGCGTGCTGGTGCGCGTCCTCCGCGTGGGCGTGGACGGCACGGACCGGGAGATCAATGCCGCGGAGTACGGCATGGCGCCTCCCGGGAGCGACGTGCTCGTCATCGGGCACGAGAGCTTCGGCGTGGTCGAGGCGGTGGGGCCGGCCGTGCGGGAGCTCGTCCCCGGCGACTACGTCGTGGCGACGGTACGCCGGCCGGGGCACAGCCTGTACGACGCCATCGGCACCAGCGACATGACCACCGATGACACCTACTACGAGCGCGGCATCAACCTCCGCCATGGCTTCCTCGCGGAGTACTACGCCGACGACGCTGACTTCCTCGTGAAGATCCCGATGAGACTGCGGGAGGTGGGCGTCCTGCTCGAGCCCACCACCGTGGTGGAGAAGGGCATCCACCAGGCCTTCGAGATCCAGCGCCGCCTGCGGGTCTGGCGCCCACGGCGCGCCGCGGTGCTCGGCGCCGGCACCATCGGGTTGCTCGCGGCGATGGCGCTGCGCCTCCGCGGCCTCGAGGTGACCGTCTTCGGCCTCGAGCGGAAGCCGTACCTCAACTCCGACCTCGTCGAGGCACTCGGGGCCCGCTACGAATCCACCCGGGACCTGGGCGTGATGGCGGCGGCCACGGCCGAGGCGCCCTTCGACCTCATCTTCGAGGCCACCGGCTTCTCGCCCATCGTCTTCGAGGCCATGCAGGCCCTCGCGAAGAACGGGGTCCTCGTCCTCTCCTCCGTCACCGGCGGCGACCGCCACGTCGAGGTCCCCGCCGACCGCATCAACCTCGACTTCGTGCTCGGCAACAAGGTGATGGTGGGCACGGTGAACGCGAACCGCGAGTACTTCGAAGCCGGGGTGAAGGACCTGGCGCAGTGTGAGGCACAGTACCCGGGCTGGCTGGCCCGCCTCCTGACGCATCCGGTCGCCGGGCTCGGGGCCTGGGCGGAACTGCTGCAACACCTCACGAACGGCCGCGGTGTCATCAAGGCCTATTGCCGCGTGGCCGAGGGCTAGCAGATCGACAATTGTTGACTTGCGCGGTCGGCAATGGTAATACAGGGGATGCCGATTGCGGCTGCCGGTAATAATGGAAGGGACCCGACGCTCGTCCGCCCCGCCGAGGGCTCCACCCCGGCGGGGGCGACGACCTCGTCGCGCTTGTCGGCGGTGCTGCCCCCCGACTTGCTGGAGCAGGTGCGCCAGCGAGTGCGGCTGCTGGCGGGCCTGTTCGCGTTCGCCTTCGGGTTTGACCTCGTCCTGTTCTCCATCCAGTGGGCGCTGGCCGCTGCGCGAGGGCAGCCGCTGCCGGCGGAAGTGGCCAGCAGCGAGCCCATCCAGTGGGCCAACCTGCTGGCCATGCTGGCTTCCCTCGGCCTCTGGTGGGGGGCACGGAGCCGCCGGCTGGCCCCGAGCCGCCTGCACGCCATCGGCCTGGCCTACCAGGTCTGCGTCTGCTTCACCATCGCGTTCATCGCGTTCTGGCAGCAGTACGCGGCGACGGGGATCCTGCCCACCCTCACGTGGGTTCCCGTCGTGGTCATCATCTTCCCCCTCGTCATGCCCGGCCCCCCGAGGCGCATGCTCGCAGCCGCCCTGCTCGCGGCGGCGATGTCGCCCGCGGCGCTGTTCCTGCTCGCGCGCCTCGGCCTGGTGCAGGTGACGGACTGGAGCGCCTACGTGCAGGCCACCTTCGGGCCGGTGATGGGGGCGGTGTTTGCCTACCTGGCGGCGGGGGTGGTGTACGGCCTCGGGCGCGAGGTGGCCCGGGCGCGAGAGCTCGGCAGCTATCGTCTCGGCGGGCTGATCGGCCGCGGGGGCATGGGCGAGGTATATCGCGCCACCCATCGCCTGCTGGCCCGGCCGGCGGCCATCAAGCTGATCCGCCCCGAAGTGCTGGAGCAGGGCGGGGCGGCGGCGGCGGACCTGGCCACCCGGCGCTTCCGGCGGGAAGCGGAGGCGGCGGCCTCGTTGCGCTCGCCGCACACGGTGGAGCTCTATGACTTCGGGGTCGCCGAGGACCGGACGCTGTACTTCGTCATGGAACTGCTGGACGGGATGGACCTGGAGACGATGGTCCGGCAGACCGGGCCGCTGCCCGCGGGGCGCGTGATCCACGTGCTGCGGCAGGTGTGTGACTCGCTGGCCGAGGCGCACGCCGCCGGCCTGGTGCACCGCGACATCAAGCCCGCCAACATCCACTGTGGGCGCCTGGGGCTGCGGCACGACTTCGTGAAGGTGCTCGACTTCGGGCTGGTGAAGCCCCTCCAGCCGGAGGATGGTGAGGAGTCGCAGGGGACGATGGCCGGCATGCTGGCGGGGACCCCGGCCTACATGGCTCCGGAGGCCGCACGCGGCGACACCCTCGATGGGCGGGCCGACCTCTACGCCGTCGGGTGCGTCGGGTACTTCCTGCTCACCGGCCAGGTCGTGTTCGAGGCGCCGAACGGGATGCAGGTGCTGGCGCGCCACTTGAGTGTGGCCCCGGTCCCGCCGTCGCAGCGCACGGAACTGCCCGTCCCCGCCGCGCTCGAGGCGCTCCTGCTCGCCTGCCTGGCCAAGCCCCCCGTGGATCGCCCGGCTGATGCCGACGCCCTCGCCACCGCGCTGGCGGCGGTCCCGGTGCCCCCCTGGACCGAGGCGCAGGCCGCCGCGTGGTGGCAGGCCCACGCGCCGCGCGCATGACCGCCCCGCGCCTCCTCCGCCGCCGCACCACCACGCCGGCGCGCATCGTCTCCGGCGGGAGCTCGAACACCAGCCTCCCCGGGGACCTGCTGGTCGAGACCTGCCGGCGGGTCCGGGCCCTCGGGGTGGTGTCCGCGGGCCTGTGGTCCTTCTCCATCCTCGTCAACGCCGTCGTCGCCCCGCTGCTGGGCCGGCCCGCGATCCTCGACCAGGTCTGGCCGTGGCCCGCGCTGCACGTCGCCGGGTTCGGGCTCCTGCTCGCCGTCGGCTTCACGGTTGTGGCCGTCCGGATGGCCGGCCGCCCGGAGCAGCTGGTGGATGCGAGCGCCGGCTTCTTCCTGCTCAACTGTTTCCTGGCCGCGCTGCTCACCCAGTGGGTCCCGCCGCCCATCACCCCCCGGCTGTCGTGGCTCGCGGTGCTGGTGCTCATCTACCCGGCGATCGTGCCCTTGTCGCCGCGCCGCACCCTCCTGATCTCGCTGGCCGCGGCGACCATGGATCCCATCGGCCTCGGCATCGCGGAGCTGCGGGGCGTGCCGTTCGATCATGCGCCGTTCTATTTCGTCTGGAGCTTCCTGCCCACGTACCTCTGTGCCGTGATCGCGGTGGTGCCGGCCAGGGTGATCCGGAGCCTCGGCCAGCAGGTGCGGCGGGCCCGGGAGCTGGGGAGCTACCGGCTGGAGGCGCTGCTCGGGCGCGGGGGGATGGGGGCGGTGTATCGCGCCTCCCACCAGATGCTGGCGCGTCCCGCGGCCGTGAAGATCATCCGGCCCGAGGTGCTGGGGGAGCACACCGCGGCCAAGGCGCGCGTCATCCTGGAGCGCTTCCGCCGCGAGGCGGAGGCCTCCGCGACGCTCCGGTCACCGCACACCATTAGCCTGTACGACTTCGGCATGGCGCAGGACGGGACCTTCTTCCTGGTCATGGAGCTGCTCGAGGGCCTGGACCTCGAGCGCCTGGTGGAGCGCTACGGGCCGCTCCCGCCCGAACGGGTGGTGCACCTGCTGCGGCAGGTGTGCCACTCGCTCGAGGAGGCGCACCGGCGGGGCATGGTCCACCGCGACATCAAGCCCTCGAACATCTTCACCTGCCGCATGGGACTCGAGGTGGACTTCGTGAAGGTGCTCGACTTCGGGCTGGTCAAGCTGCAGGACGACGAGGGCGCCGAGGCCGTGAAGCTGACGGCGCCCAACGCCACGGCGGGCACCCCCGCGTTCATCGCGCCCGAGGTGGCGCACGGGGGGCGCCCGGTGGATGCGCGGGTCGACATCTACGCCCTGGGGTGCGTGGCCTACTGGCTGCTCACCGGCCAGCTGGTGTTCGAGGCCCGGAACCCGCTGCAGCAGCTGCTGCAGCACATCAACGACGCCCCGGTGCCGCCCTCGCGCCGGATCGAGCTGCCCATCCCTGCGGCACTCGACGAGGTGGTGCTGGCCTGCCTCGCCAAGGACCCGGCAGGGCGCCCGGCGTCCGCCGCCGAGCTGGCCACGCGCCTGGAGCAGGCGATCGGCCCGGCCCGCTGGGACGTGGAGCGGGCGGTCGCCTGGTGGGAGCGGCATCGTCCCGAATCAGTGGAGCTGCCGGAGCCCGAGGCGACGGAGCCCGGCCGGGCGCCGGCGGCGACCCTCGAGGTGGCGCGGTGACGGCCGCCGGCGGCAGCGCCCTGGATCGCCTCCTCCGCCCCTTCACGGTGGTGCGGGACGGCGAGGGCCCGACCGCCCTCCTGCTCACCGGGAACGTCTTCCTGCTGCTCACCGCCTATTACGTCATCAAGCCGGTCCGGGAGGCGCTGATCCTCGCGGCGAGCGGGGCGGAGGTCAAGTCGTACGCGGCCGGGGGGCAGGCGCTCCTGCTGCTGCTCCTAGTGCCGCTCTACGGGCGCCTCGCCGACCGGCTCCCGCGCCGCCGGCTGCTCAACGCGGTCACCGGCTTCTTCGTGGCCTGCCTGGCGGCGTTCTACCTGCTCGCCGGGGCGGGGGTGCGGGTCGGGATCCCGTTCTTCCTGTGGGTGGGGATCTTCAACCTGATGATCGTGGCCCAGTTCTGGTCTTTCGCCAACGACCTGTACAGCCGCGAGCAGGGCGAGCGCCTCTTCCCGATCGTGGCGTTCGGGGCGTCGCTCGGGGCGGTGCTCGGGAGCGGGGTGGCGGGCGCGCTGATCCCGGTGGTGGGCGTGCCGCAGCTGCTGCCCGTTGCCGCGCTGCTCCTGGCCGCGGCGGCCGCCCTCGGCAACCTTGCCGACCGGCGCGAGCGACGGCGCTGCGAGGCCGGCCTGCCGCCGCGCTTCACCACCGCGGAGATCCCCGCGGCCACCGGCGAGTACCTGGTCCAGGAGGCGGGCGGGACCGAGCAGGTCACGGTGTCGCTTGCGGGCGGGCCCGCGCGGCCCGGCACCTTCCGCCTGGTGTTCGAGAGCCGCTACCTGCTCGGCATCGCGCTGCTGCTGCTGGTGGTGAACTGGGTGAACACCACCGGCGAGTACGTCCTCGGCCGCACCGTCGCGGCCGCCGCAGAAGCGGCGGTGGCGGGCGGAACCGCCGACGGGCTCGGCGTGGCCGGGTTCATCGGCCGGTTCTACTCGCGCTTCTTCCTCGGCGTGAACCTGGCGGGCCTCCTCCTGCAGCTGCTGGTGGTGCCGCGGCTGCTCCGCCTCGCGGGCGTCCGGGTGGCGGTGCTGGTCCTCCCCGCGGTGGCCCTGCTCGGGTATGCGCTGCTGGCCTTCGTGCCGCTGCTGGGGGTGGTGCGCTGGGTGAAGACCGCGGAGAACGCCACCGATTACTCGCTGCAGAACACCGTCCGCAACGTCCTCTTCCTGCCCACCACCCGGGAGCAGAAGTACAAGGCCAAGCAGGGCATCGACGGCGTCTTCGTGCGGGCGGGCGACGTGCTCTCCGCGCTCTCTGTTTACCTAGGCACCACCGTGCTGGCGCTGGGGCCCCGGGAGTTTGCGCTCGGCAACCTGGTGCTGGTGCTGGCCTGGCTCGCCCTCGCCGTCGGGACGGGACGCGGCTACGCCCGCCTGACGGGGGCCGCATGAGGTCCCGCGGGCTGCTGCTGCTCCTGGCGCTCGCGGCGCCGGCCGCGGCCGCGCAGGTCCGGCCGGCTCCCGCGCCGGGAGATTCGCTGGTGGTGCGGCCCATCGGACAGCGGTACGCGGCGGGATGGTTGCGTCGGCTCCTCCTCGGGCGGGAATACCGGAGCCTGTGGGCGGTGCCGGTCACCATCCCGGTACTCGACCTCGCCCGGTTCGGGGGCGGGCTCACGCCAGTCTCCCGGGGCGGGGGGCAGCAGACCACGAGCCTCCGGTTCCGCGCCGCCGACGGGCGGGAGTTCTACTTCCGGTCCGTGGACAAGGATCCCTCGCCCAACCTGCCGCCCGAGCTGCGCGGCACCGTGGTGGCCGCCGTGGTGCAGGACCAGATCAGCAGCGCCCACCCCACCGCGCCGCTCGTGGTGGGGCCACTGCTGGCGGCGGCCGGCGTGCTCCACGGCGAGACGGCGCTCTACATCCTGCCGGACGATCCCCGGCTGGGCGAGCACCGGTCGCTCGCCGGGCTAATCGGCATGCTCGAGCCCCGCATCGGGGCCGGCTGGGGCGGCGCAACCGAGGTGATCCAGGGCGACGAGCTCTTCACCCGCGTGGAGCAGGGCCCGGACGACCGGGTGGATGCCCGGGCGTTCCTCACGGCGCGCCTGGTGGACATCCTCGTCGGCGACTGGGACCGGCACCGGGACCAGTGGTCGTGGGCCCGCTTCGGCGACGCGCTCCCCCACCGCTGGCAGCCCGTCCCGCGCGACCGCGATTTCGCCATGATCCGCTACGACGGCCTGTTCCTCCGCCTCGGACGGGTCCGGCTGCCGCAGCTCATTGATTTCGGTCCCGAGTACCCGGACGTGCTGGGGCTCACATGGAACGGCCGGGAGCTGGACCGCGCCTTCCTGCCCGAGCTGGAGCGGCCGACCTGGGACTCGGTCGTGGCCGAGGTGCAGGCGGCCATCACGGACGCGGTCATCGAGGCGGCGGTGCGGCGGATGCCGCCCGAACACGTGGCGCTCAACGGCGAGGCCATGGCGGCGGCCCTGCGCCGCCGGCGCGACGCCCTGCCCGAGGTGGCGGCGCGGTTCTACCACATGCTGCTCGAGCAGGCGGACCTCGTGGCCACGGACGCGGACGACGTTGCCACCATCCGCCCGGCCGGCGCGGACACGGTGGAGGTCACGCTGCGCCGGCCCGGGCAGGCGCCGTACTTCCTGCGGCGCTTCAGCCGCGCGGACTCGCGGGAGCTTCGGCTGTTCCTGCGGGGCGGTGCGGACAGCCTGCGCCTGGACGACGGCACCCGGCTCCCCTTCCCAGGTGCGCGTGATCGGCGGGGCAGGTTCGGACGTCCTGCTGGCACCGGGCGACCGGAGGCTCCGCCTGTACGACACCGATCCGGGAACCGTCGTGTCCCCCGGCGCCGAGGTGGATGCGCGCCCGTTCACCCCGCCCCCCAAGCGCACCCCGACCGAGATACCCCCGCGCGACTGGGGCCATCGCTGGGAGCCCGCCGGGCTCATCAGCATCGGGCCCGATGTCGGCGTGCTGCTCGGGGCGGGGCGGACCCTCACCACCTACGGCTTCCGCCGGCTTCCCTTCGCCAGCCGGCACCGCTTCCGCGCCGGGCTGGCCACCGGACCGTGGACCTACCGGGCCGATTACCGGGGGGAGTTCCGGCGCGAGACCTCCCCGGGATGGCTCGAGGTGTCGGCGCGGGCGTCGGGCATCGACGTGCTCCGGTTCCACGGCTTCGGCAACGAGGTGGCGGCCCCGCGCCCCTCGGAGTTCTACCGGGTCACCCAGCACGCCCTCGGCGCGGGCGTCGCGGTGGTGCGGCCGCTCGGTGCGCATGTGGAGCTGACGGGCGGCGCCGGGGCCCGCTACGTCGTCACCGACGAGCGCGCCGACCGCTTCCTCACCACCCTCGATCCCTACGGCGACGGCCGGTTCGGGGTGGTCGGCGCCCACGCCGGGCTCGCGCTCGACTCGCGCGCCCTGCCCGGCCCGGCGCGGGATGGGATCCACCTCAACCTCGGCGGGAGCCTCACCCCCGGGTGGTGGGACGCCACGGCGGCGTACGGCGAGGTGCACGGGGACGTGGCCGGGGTGCTGAATCTCCCCGCCCCCCTGGCGCCGGCGCTGCATGTGCGCGCGGGGGCGCGGAAGCTCTGGGGCCGCTTCCCCTACTTCGATGCGGCCTTCCTCGGCGACCCGGCCACGGTGCGCCTTGGCCGCGAGAACCGCTACGCCGGGGATGCGGCCGTGTGGGGCGGGAGCGAGCTCTACCTCGGGTTCGGACAGCTGTTCGTCGGCGCGCCGGCGGAGTTCGGCGTCCTGGGCCTGGCCGAGGCGGGGCGCGTGTACCTGGATGGCGAATCGTCGGATCAGTGGCACGGGGCGGTGGGCGGCGGGCTCTGGCTGGCGATCCTCGACCGCGACAACCTCGTGAGCGTCTCGGTGGCGCGAAGCGCGGAGCGGACCGCCGCCTACTTCCGGGCCGGGCTCGGTTTCTGACGCCGTGAGCGGCCCGGCTGCCGATCGCCGCGCCACCGCGCTCGCCGCCCTGGCGAGCGGGCTGATGGTGGCCTTCCAGCTCGTGGGGAAGGCCACCCGGGAGGCACTCTTCCTCGGCGCCTTCGAGGTGGCGGCCCTGCCGCGGATGACCATCGCCGCCGCCGTGGTCTCCGCACTCACGGTCCTCGGGCTCTCGCGGCTGCTGCTGCGGGCCGGCCCCGCCCGGCTGGTGCCGCGCCTCTTCGTCGCGAGCGCCGTGCTGCTCGTCGCGGAGTGGCTGCTGATGTCGCGCGCGCCCCGCGCGGCGGTGGTCGCGTATTACCTCCACTTCAGTGCGCTCGGGGCGCTGCTGGTCTCCGGCTTCTGGGCCATGGTGGCCGAGCGCTTCGACCCGCGCGCTGCCCGGGCCAGCTTCACGCGCATCACCACCGGTGCCTCCCTCGGCGGCCTGCTGGGCGGGCTGCTCACGCTGCCGCTCGGCGCGCGGGTGCCCGTGGCCGCGCTCCTGCCGCTCCTGGCCGCCCTCCATGCGCTGACGGCCCTGCTGCTCCGGGGTCTCCACCTGGCGGAGCCGGTCGCCGGGGGGGCGCGTGCCCCGCGGTCCTCCGAGGCGCGGGAGGTGTTCCAAGGCTCCCGCTACCTGCGCCTCCTCGCGAGTCTCGTGATCCTCACGGCGATGGCCGAGGGGCTGCTCGACTGGGCGTTCAAGGCGCGGGCCCTCGCGGTCGCGCCGAGCGCGGGCGAGCTGCTGCGCTTCTTCACGCTGTTCTACTGCGCCACGGCGCTGCTGGGCCTGGTGCTCCAGGCTACGCTCCTGCCCGCGCTGCTGGCGCGGCTTGGCTCGGCACGGAGCGCCGCCCTGCTGCCGGCGGGCGTGATCCTCGGGAGCGCGACGGGGCTGGTCCTGCCGGGCGTGGTCCCGCTCCTCGGCGCCCGGGCCACCGAAGCCGTCCTGCGCGGGGGCATCTTCCGGAGCGCGTACGAACTCCTGTTCACGCCGGTCCTCCCCGCGGAGCGGCGCGCCACCAAGCTGCTGGTGGACGTCGGGGCGAGCCGGCTGGGTGACCTCGCGGGAGCCGCCTGCGTGCAGGTGCTCCTCCTCGGCGCCGGGAATGCCGTCGGTGCGTCCGTCCTCGTGGCCACGATGCTCGCGGCGGCGGGGGCCCTCGCCGTCGCCCGTCAGCTCCATGGCGGGTATGCCGGTGCCCTGGCGCGGAACCTCACGGTGCGGTCCGGCGGCCTCGACCCCGTGATGGAGGACACGGGTGGGCTGCTCCAGACGCTCACCGAACTCCGCGCCGAGCCGCCTGCTGCCACGCCCGCGGCGCCTGCGCCCGCACCGGCGGCCGCGCTCCCGCCGGACCGGGCGGCCGCCCTCGCCAGCCCGGATCGCGAGGTCGTCCGCGCCGCCCTGCGGCAAGGGCCGGTGCCGCCGGACCTGGTCGGGCGGGTGGTCACGCTGCTGGCCTGGGACGCCGTTGCCAGTGAGGCTATCGAGGTCCTGGCAGCCCAGGCGGAGGCCGCGGCCCCGCTGCTGATGGCCCGGCTGCTGGATCCCGACGAGGAGTTCGCCGTCCGGCGGCGCCTCGTCCGCGTGCTGGCCGGTGTGCCCACGCGCGAGGTGTTCACCGCACTGCACGCCGCCCTCAAGGACCGGCGCTTCGAGGTGCGCTACCTGGCGGGGCGGGCCCTCTACCGGCAGAAGGTGGCCCGCCCCGACCTGGTGGTGGACGACGCGCTGGTCCGCGACGTGGTGCTGACTGAGGTCAGCGTCGGCAAGGGCATCTGGGAGGGGCGGCGCCTCCTCGATGCCACGGACGACGCCGAGGCGCCCATGGAGACGTCCCTCCTCCGGGACCGCGCCGACCGGAGTCTCGAGCACGTCTTCACGCTCCTCGCCCTGGTCCTCCCCGAGGAGCCGCTCCGGCTCGCCTATCACGGGCTCCACACGGCGGACCGCCACCTGCGGGGGACCGCGCTCGAGTACCTCGAGCGGGTGCTGCCTTCCAGGGTCCGGGACCAGCTCTGGCCCTACCTCGAGCCGGAAGGGGCGCGCGGACTCCCGGCGGGCGACGCGGCGGGGGCGCTCGCGCGCCTGCTCGAGTCGCGGCAGTCCATCATCCTGGCCCTGGAGGCGGCACGGCGCCGGCGAGAGGCCGCGGAATGAGGAACGGGTATCGCCGGGGTCCCGACGGCATCACTCCCGGCTGGTGCTGTCCCGCAGCCGGGCCCAGTTGGCGTCGGCCTTCTGGAGGTAGCCGGCGATGTCCTTGCTCCAGCGGTCCCGCACGTCGAGCGAGTAGTTCAGGTAGAGCCGGCCATCCACCACGGTGAAGGCCCGCGGGTCGATCTTGGCCCGGTAGCCGCGCGCCATCCCGTAGGCACAATACCCGCCATAGGCGGGCACGTATCGCGCGGGGTCCGCCTCGAAGGTGGCCTGGCTGGCGGCGCTCACGAAGCGATAGACGGCGCCCTCGTGCGACGCCGTGAAGGCCGGCGAGCCCGACGTGGCGCGTGCCTCGGTCTGGTAGGCGACGGGATCGTAGCCGTCGAGCGCCAGCCCATTGCGCACGTTCACGGCCTGGGCCTCGAGCCCGCTCGCGACGACGACCAGGGCCAGCAGGGTGGTCGGCAACTTCATCGGAACCTCAGGGGGTCAGGGACGGCGGCCCGCGGGACCATCCCCGGGCGCCCGGGGAAGACGCCGTGCGGCGCCAGGAGGTTCCCGGCCCGCGCTGTCAGCGGGGTGAGGTCACGATCGGACACCCGGGCGTCCCGGGGAAGACGCAGCGGAAGGTGGTGCGGAATCCGGTCCGGTCTCGCGCACGCCAGTCGGCGTATGGCTGGTACTTCGGCGCGGCTTCCAGACGCAACGGTGCCGGGAGGCTGGCGTAGTAGTCGAGCGCCGTCTCCCACGCCTGGACCTCTTCCTGCCCGATGCCCCAGGAGCCGGGCTGCGCACCGCCCCGGATGTGAATCAGCTCGTGCACCAGTCCCACGGCGAGCGCCGCCGGCGGCAGGCTGTCGCCCAGGATCAGGACCCGGCCGAAGGTGTGGTCGGTCAGGAAGTCGGGGGCACGTCCGGCCGCCTGCGTCAGGCGGCTCCCGCGGTTGGCCGCCCGTTCCGCCGGACCGGCGAAGCGCACCTCGTAGCCGGCCGCATCGTACTGCGCCAGCGCCGCTCGGCCCGTTTCCGAGAGCGCGAGGACCTGCGCCGCCCGCGCCAGCCTCGGCTCGGGCACCCAGCCGTGAGGAACCGGCGGCGCCACGGCGCGGAGCGCGCCAGCCAGCATCGTGGTGGTGACGAAGCCAAACGGAAGCATGGTGGAAGATACGGAGGCCGAAGCTCGGGCACCCGGGGCGCCAGGGCGGGGGTGAAGCGGGAATTCCTAGCCTCTTCTGGCAGTTTTCATGGTCCAGGGTGAGAGATATTGCGGACTGGTGGTGTCCCTATTGGCCTGCAGGCGGTAGTAGTGTATCATCCATATAGTTGTTAGTGAGAACGATTCTCAACTAGCCGAGCCCGCGAATGCTCGAATCCCCGAAGACCGCGCCGAACGCCACCCATCAGGTGGTCATGGCGACCTGCCCGCTCGCGAATTGCGCGCCGGGGAGTCAGGCCACGGTCGTGGGGCTCGGCTGTTCGCCCGATGAGGGGTGTCGCCTGCGGGCGCTCGGTCTCTATGAAGGAAGCCAGGTCTGCGTGGTCGAGGCCCGGCACTGCATGCTCGTGGACGTCCGCGGCACCCGCCTCGCCCTGGGGAACGACCTGACCGCCGGCATCACCGTCCAGCTCGAGCGCCGGTCGGCCTGACGGCCCCCGGATCGCCGCGCGCGATCCCCGCCCATGACCTCCGTCCGGCCGCCTCACTCCACTCCCGCCAGCGGGGGCGCCGCCCCCACACCCAGTCCCGACGCCGATGCCACGCTCCGCGTGGCCATCATCGGCAACCCCAACACCGGCAAGACCACGCTCTTCAACGCGCTGACGGGCCTCCGCCAGCGGGTGGGAAACTTCGCCGGGGTCACGGTGGAGCGGGTGGAGGGCGGCTACCGGAGCCTCGACGGGCGCAAGGTGGCGGTGCTCGACCTCCCCGGCAGCTACTCGCTCAGCGCCGGCTCGCCTGACGAACGGGTGGCGCTCGAGGTGCTGCTGAACCGCGACCGGCAGCACTGGCGCCCCGACGTGGTGGTGGTGGTGGCCGACGCCGTGCACCTGGAGCGGAACCTCTTCCTCGCCAGCCAGGTCTGTGAGCTCGGCCTCCCCGTGGTGGTGGCGCTCAACCAGTACGACCGCGCCGAGGCCGAGGGGTACCGGATCGACGTGCCGGAACTCATCCATGAACTGGGCACCTTCGTGGTGCCCACCGTGGCCAACCGCGGCGAGGGACTCGACCCGCTGAAGCGCGCCGTGGAGCTGGCGGTCGGGGCCCCGGTGCCCGGGCGGAAGTTCGTGCTGCCGGCGCCCATGGAGGCGGCGCTCGCGCCGCTGGTGGCCTGCCTGGTGGCCGGCGGCCTCGCGCCCTCGGCGGCGGGCATGGAGGCGCTCCGGCTGCTCAGCGTGGAGCAGGCCGAGGCGCACCTCGCGGACGTGCCGGGGCTCCGCGACGAGCTCGCGGCCACGCGGCTCCGCCTCACGGCGGCCGGGTACCAGCCGGGCCGGGTGGAGTCGGACGTGCGCTACGGGTGGATTGCCCAGGTGATGGGACGGACGGTGACGCGGACGCAGTCGGTGGGGCGGGACCAGAGCCACCGCATCGATCGCATCGTGCTCCACCGCGTGCTCGGGCCCGTCCTCTTCCTGCTCCTCATGGCGCTGATGTTCCAGGCGGTCTTCAGCTGGGCGGAACCGCTGATCGGCGGGATCGAGGCCGGCATCGGGGCGGCCGGCGAGTGGGCCGGGGGGATGCTCCCGGAGGGGGACCTGCGGAGCCTGGTGGTGGACGGGGTCTTTGCCGGGGTCGGGTCCGTGCTGGTCTTCCTGCCCCAGATCGCCATCCTGTTCCTGTTCATCGGGGTGCTGGAGCAGTCGGGCTACATGGCGCGCGCCGCGTTCATCATGGATCGCGTCATGCGGAAGGTCGGGCTGCACGGCAAGAGCTTCATCCCGATGCTCTCGGGCTACGCCTGCGCGGTGCCCGGCATCATGGCCACGCGCACCATCGAGTCGCCCAAGGATCGGCTCGTCACCATTCTCGTCGCCCCGCTCATGAGCTGCTCGGCGCGGCTGCCAGTGTACGCGCTCCTGATCGGCGCCTTCGTGCCGGCGGTCACGGTGGGGTGGGGTGTCGGCCTGCAGGGCCTGACGATGCTGGCGATGTACCTCACCGGCACCCTCGCGGCGCTGCTCGCGGCGCTGGCCTTCAAGAAGACGCTGCTCAAGGGCCCGGTGCGGCCCATGATCCTCGAGCTGCCGGCCTACCGGTGGCCGAGCCTCAAGTCGCTCGGCGTGTCGGTGGCGCAGCGCTGCCGGCTGTTCCTGCAGCGCGCGGGCACGGTGATCCTGGCGCTCTCGGTGGTGCTGTGGGCGCTGGCCACGTACCCACGCGTGACGGTGGACCCGACGCTCCCCGAGGCGGTGCAGCAGGAGCTCCGGCTCGAGGGCTCGGCCCTCGGGCACATCGGGCGGGGGATCGAGCCGCTGGTGCGGCCGCTCGGCTATGACTGGAAGATCGGCGTCTCGATTGCCGCCAGCTTCGCGGCGCGCGAGGTGTTCGTCTCCACCATGGGGACCATCTACGGCGTCGGCAGCGGGGACGAGGACGTGGCGGCGCTCGGTGAGCGGCTCCGCAGCGAGCGGAACCCGGTCACCGGCGCGCTGGTCTACACCCCGCTCCTGGCGGTGAGCCTGATGGTCTTCTACGTCTTTGCCCTGATGTGCATCAGCACCGTGGCGGTGACGGTGCGTGAGGCGGGCGGGGGCCGGGAGGGATGGAAGTGGGCGGGGATCCAGTTCGCCTACATGCTGGTGCTGGCGTACCTTGGAGCGTGGGTGGTGCAGGTGGGCGGGCGGGCGCTCGGCTACGGGGGGTGAGGATGGCAACCGATCAGCTGGTGGTGCTCCTGGTGGTGGCCGTGGCGGCGGGGTTCCTCGCGCGGCGCGTGGTGCGCTCGGTGCGCGCCGCGCGGGACACCGCGGCCGGCTGCGCCAGCGACTGCGGCTGTTCCGCCGCGGGGACGACGAAGGCCCGGCGCGCCTAGGCCCTCGGCCCCACACACACGAAGGCTCCCCGGCCGCCGGCCGGGGAGCCTTCGTCGTTCCGGGGCTCAGGCGCCGGTGAGCGCGTAGTCGAAGGTGTAGGCGTGCTGGCCGCCGCCCACCTCGATGGACATGCTGCCGGTGAGCCCGGTGAGCTCGTCGGTGCCAGAATCGGCGACGACCGTGATGGTGAGGCTCGGCGTGCCGCGCACCATGAGGCCGGTGTGCTGGAGGATGAAGCTGCCGCGCCGGCCCGCGAGGGTGCCGGTGACGCGCTCGATGGCCACATAGCCCGCGGAGCCCCTGGTGGCGGTCATGCCGGTGAGCATCTGCCCCTTGCTGGTCCCGTCGAGGTCGCCGTGGAAGGCCTTGTCGATGGTCATGCGGCCGAGCGTGGCGCCGTCGGCGAAGCCATCGGCGGGCTGCGGGGTGAGGGTGACGTCGAAGCTGCCGGTGGCGCGCGGCATCACTGCTCCTTGTAGACGATGTCGATGGCGAGCCCGGCGGCGATCAGGAGGGCCGAGGTCTCGGGCGGGAGCTCCGCCTTTTCGTCGAGGGCGATGACGTAGTTGTCCGCCGACGTGAACAGCTCCCGGCCGATCCCGCCCCACTTCCGCGTCACCTGGCCCAGCGCGGTCCCATCCAGCGTGGTGAAGCGGAAGTTCCAGCCCTTCCAGTCGCCCTTGACCTCGGCCACCTGGCGGCCGGCGGTGTCGTGGACGAAGAAGTGCCCGCCGATGCTGAGCAGCTTGCTCTTGAAGCTGCCGAGTCCCTGCCCCCGGGCGTTCTGGACGGTGACGGTGGAGCGGAGGAGGCCGGTGCGCGTGATGCTCATGACGAGGCGGCCGTCCTTGCCCTTCACATCCACGGTGGTCGGCAGCAGGCGCTTGCTGACGAGCAGGCGCATGACCTTGATGAGGCCGCTGACGTTCTCGGCCGCCGTGCCGAGCGTCTCGCCCGTGGCCGCGTCGTGGATGTCGTAGGTATCGGTCAGCTTCAGGACGGCGACGCGTTCCTTGACGAGATAGACCTTGCGGTCGAGCACACCAGCCTCCGGCGAGTGGGGGGACGCGCGCGGCCGCGCGCGAGGACGGGAAGGTAGCCCGTTCGCGCGCGGGGACAACCAGCGCGGGTGACGCCTGTGCGGCGGGCACCTCCCGCCGCGGGTGGTCAGCGCAGGACCGGCAGCACCAGGTGGGACGGATGGCGCGCCGTGTGCCACACCCGGTGGATCTGGGCCCGGTAGTCGCCCGCCCGTGCCTTGAAGATGCTCGGCACGAAGGTCTGCGGGTTCCGGTCGTAGAGGGGGAACCAGGTGGACTGGACCTGCACCATCAGGCGATGGCCCTTCTTGAAGCGGTAGTGCTGCTGCTGCAGGCGCACGGTGAAGGGCGTTACGGTGTTGGCCGGAACCGGCGCCGCCGTGGTGAAGCTGCGCCAGTAGCGGCCGCGCAGGATGTCGGCGTTCACCATGAGCTGGTAGCCGCCCCACCCGGGCATGCTGGGCATGGTGTCGGGGTAGACGTCGATGAGCTTCACCACCCAGTCGGCGTCGGTGCCGGTGGTGGAGGCGTACAGCTGGGCGGAGACGTCGCCGGCAATGACCAGGTCCTCGGTGAGCGGGTCCGAGGTGAAGGTCAGCACGTCGGGACGGCCGTCCACGAAACGCTGGTCCTGCTGGAGCCAGGTCCGCCAGCGGCTGCCGTCATCGGGGCGCGGGACGTACGGGACCGGGTGGGCCGGGTCGCTCAGGTAGGCGTCGAAGGCCGGGGTGCGGCCCGGCAGGCGCGCCGGGGGCACCACGCCCGTCGGGGCGGTGGGCGGCGTGAACGCCAGTCGGCCGTCCTCCCGCAGGTAGAGCCGGGTGGCCACGGCCGCCTTCGGCGGCCACTCGCTGAAGGTGCGCCAGGCATTCCCGCCGGTCTCGAACGCCCACGCCTCGGGAAAACGGCCGTCGCCGGTGCCGTGCAGGTGGTGGGCGAACCAGGGTCGCTGGACGTTGGCCCGGAACCAGGTGCCCGTGGCGCTGCCGAGCGGGAGCGGGCCGATCGAGTCGCCGGGGGTGGCCATCCAGCCGCCGTGCCACCACGGGCCCAGCACGAGGTGGTGCCAGCCCGCCGAGTCCTTCGGTTCCAGCGTGCGGTAGAGGGCCTGCGGCCCGTACATGTCCTCCTGGTCCCAGAAGCCGCCGACCATGAGGGTGGGCACCGTGGGGCGGGTGAGGACGGTGGTGAGGGCGCGCTCCTGCCAGTAGCGGTCGTAGCTCGGGTGGGTCACGAGGGCCTGCCACGAGGGAAGGCCGGTCACGCCCATGCCGCGCGCCATCGAGTCGAGCGTCGGGAAGCTCAGGTAGTAGGCGTAGTCGTCCTCCATCGGGGAGGCACCGAAGGTGAAGCCCTTCGGGTCGGTCTCCATGATGCGCGGGAAGACCACGCCCTGCGTCTGCCGGAAGGCGCCCTGGTGGAAGAAGTCGTCCCCCATCCAGGTGTCGCTCATCGGGGCCTGCGGGGAGATGGCCTTGAGCGCGGGGTGGGGGTCCACGCCGGCGAGCGCGGTGAGCCAGCCCGGGTAGGAGATGCCCAGCGCTCCCACGCGGCCGTTGTTCCCCGGCAGGTGCTTCACCAGCCAGTCGATGGTGTCCCAGGTGTCGGTGGACTCGTTGATGCCCTCGGGGCTTCGCGGGTCGGCCTGGGCGCGGACCGTCACGTACTCGCCCCCCGAGCCGAAGCGGCCGCGGATGTCCTCGGCCACGAAGAGGTAGCCGTCCTCCGCCAGCTCCCGGTAGCCGTACGGCACCACGGTGTCGGGAAAGACGCCGCCGGCATTGTACGGCGTGCGGACCAGGAGGATGGGGAGCGGGCGCACCTCGCCGAGCGGCAGCAGGGCCACGGCGTGGAGGGTGACCCCGTCCCGGACCGGAATCGTGAGCTCCCGGCGCTCGTAGCGGCGGGGCGCCTGGGCCGCGAGGGCGGGCGCCAGCAGGAGCAGCAGGAGGCGAACGACGGCAACCGGCGCATGGAGCCTCGGGGCAGGGGAGCGGGCAAGATGGAGCCGACGGGAGCGGTCCGCTAGACGGGCGTGCCGACCAGCCGCCCGATCAGCGCGGTGGCGCCCATGGCCAGCGCGCCCCAGAAGGCCACCCGCACCGCCCCCCGCCCCAGCGGGGCCCCGCCGAGCTGCGCGGCCAGGGCGCCGAGGACCAGCAGCAGCGCCAGCGTACCGGCCACCACCGCGCGGCTCAGCGCGGGGCCGGCGACCGCCAGGACGAGCACGAGCGGCAGCGCCGCCCCGACGGCGAAGGCGGCCGCCGACGCGAGCGCCGCCTGGATGGGCCGCGCCATGGTGACCGCCGACATGCCGAGCTCGTCGCGCGCGTGCGCGCTGAGGGCATCGCGCGCCGTGAGCTGGTCGGCCACCTGCGTGGCGAGGCCGCGGGTGAGGCCGCGCTGGACGTAGAGGCCGATCAGCTCCTCGCGCTCGGCCACCGGGTTGGCCGCGAGCTCGGCCTTTTCGCGCGCCAGGTCGGCCTGCTCGGTGTCGGCCTGCGAGCTCACCGAGACGTACTCCCCGGCCGCCATGCTCAGGGCGCCGGCCACGAGGCCGGCCGTGGCGGCCAGCAGGATGGCCGGCTGGCCGGGATTGGCGGCGGCCACGCCGACCACGAGGCTGCTGGTGGAGATGAGCCCGTCGTTGGCGCCGAGCACGGCGGCGCGGAGCCACCCGATGTGGGCGGTGCGGTGGAGTTCGGCGTGCGGCATGGGCGGGGGCCGGTGGAGGACGCCCAAACTTCTCGGGGTGGGGGTAGCGGCACAAGCAGGGCGCTCGGCCTTCATGACAATCGTTCCCTCCGCCGTTCATTCACGGCCGGTTCACCGCTCCCGCCTAGGTTGGCCCCATCACCTGGGAGGTTGCATGCTGGCCCTGTCACGTCGTCATCCCCTCACGAGTCCCACCGGCCCGCCGCTCCCGAGCGACGCGGACCGGGTGCGGTTGCTGGCCCGCGGCCTGGTGGTGGCGGAGCCCGGGCGGTGCGTGCAGTGCGGCACGTGCTCGCACAGCTGCCCCAGCGGCATCGACGTGCGGGCCGTGGCGCGGGAGGGCGCGGCAGTGACCGACCGGCGGTGCCTTCTGTGTGGCAGTTGCGTCTCGCGCTGTCCCCGCGGCGTGCTGTCGTTCGTGCTCGTGGAGGGTGCCGCATGAGCCGCCGCCATGTCATCGTGGGTTCGGGCATCGCGGCGCTCTCGGCCGCCGAGGCGATCCGCCAGGCGGAGCCTCGGGCCACCATCACGGTGGTGGGCATGGAGCCGGCCGGGTTCTACTCGCGCCCGGGCCTGGCCTACTACCTGACGGAGGAGCTGCCGGCCCAGCAGCTGGCCCTCCGGACCGAGCGGGAGCTGGCGGCCCTCAGGCTGGAGCGCATCGTGGGGCGCGCCACGTCGCTCGTCCCGGCGCGGCATCTCCTCTACCTGGAGGACGGGCGGGCGCTCCGCTACGACCGGCTGCTCCTGGCCACCGGGGCAGCATCGATCCCGCCCGATTTTCCCGGGGCCGGACTCGAGGGCGTCATGCACCTCGATGGGCTGGCGGACGCCGAGGGGCTGGTGCGGCGGATGGGGTCGGCCCGCGCCGCGGTGGTGGTGGGCGGCGGCAGCACGGCGCTGGAGCTGGTGGAGGGCTTCGCGGCCCGCGGGCTCGAGACCCACTACCTGCTGCGCGGTGAGCGCTACTGGGCCAAGGTCCTCGACCGGGTGGAATCGGCGATCGTCGAGGCCCGGCTCCTCGCCGGCGGGGTGCACCTGCACCGGCACACCGGCATTCGTGAGGTGCTCGGCCAGGACGGCCGGGTGGCGGGGGTCAGCACCACGACGGGCCACCACCTCCCGGCGGAGATCGTGGCGGTGGCCGTCGGCGTGCGGCCGCGGCTGGCCGCTGGCGCAAGGGGCGGGGCTCACGCTCGATCGCGGCATCGTCACCTCCGAGTGCCTCGAGACCTCCGCGGCGGACGTCTACGCCGCGGGTGACGTGGCGCAGGTGTACGATCCCGTCACCCGCACCGCGCAGCTCGACACCCTCTGGGCCAGCGCCCAGGCGCAGGGCCGGATCGCGGGACTCAACATGGCCGGCCTCCGCCTGGCCTACCGTACCCGGCCCGCGCTCAACGTCACCCGCCTCGGCGGCATCACCACCACCATCGTCGGCACGGTGGGGGCCAGCGACGATCCCGACCTCCTCACCCTCACCCGCGGCCAGAGCGAACGCTGGCTCACCGATCCGCAGGCGTGGAGTGTCGGCGGCGCGCGCCGCGGCCACCGGCTCCGCGTGGTGGTGAGCGGCCGCGCCATCGTGGGTGCCGTCATCATGGGCGACCAGGCCCTTTCCACCCCGCTGGCACACCTCATCGGGGAGCAGGTGGACATCTCGGCCCTCCGGCCGGCGCTCGACGCGGAGCCCGAGGCCGCGCTCGATCTCCTCCTCGACTTCTGCCACGCGCATGTCCGCGACCGCACCGCGTCGCACGGCTGAGCTCTTCGCGGCCGTCTTCACCGCGGCCGGCGCGATCCTCGCCTACCTCCTGGCGCGCCCCGGCGTCGCCCGCTGGGCCGGGGCGCCGGTGGGTCACCTCCTCGGCACGGTGGGACTCGGGCTCATGCTGTGGGCCGGGTTCGGCTACACCTGGCGGAAGCGGAGCACGGCGCCGGGGTCACCGCCATGCGCTCCGCGATGTATTCCCACGTGGCGGCAGGCCTGCTGGGGCCGCTGCTGGTGATCCTCCACTCCGGGTTCATCTTCCATGGCCTCGCGGGTATCCTCTCGCTGGCCATGGTGCTCGTGGTGGCGAGCGGCGTGGTGGGCCGCGCGCTCTTCGGCGCGGTACCGCGCGAGGTCACCGTGGCCGACCCGATCCGCCTCGCCATGCTCGACGCGGAGCTGGCCCGCCTCGAGGTGCAGCGCGCCGAGGCCGCGCGCGCGCCCGCCCCGGACCCCGCCACCGAGGCGCGGGTGCGACGCGCCATGGCGGACCTGCAGCACGAGCAGGAAGTGCTCCGCACCAGCTGGCGCGCGGCGGGTGGGGCGGTGGCGTGGCGGAAGGTGCTGAGCGGCTGGTGGTTCCTCCACGTGCCGGTGAGCATGGCCCTCTGGCTGCTGGCCCTGGCGCACGTGGGCGGGGCGCTCTGGTACGGGACCTTCTCGCGCTAGGCGCCGATGCACGGACCCCTCTTCTCCCGGGTGACCCTCCTGGCCATGGCGGCGACCCTCGCCGGCCTGGCGCTCGCCGCCGGTCTCGGCGGGGGCGCCATGTTCTCGCCCGGTCAGCTCCACGCCGGTGACAGCGCCGTCACCACCCTCGGCGGCGTCACCTCGCACGCGGCGCTCGGGCACGACTGCGCTGCCTGCCATGCCGCCCCATGGGGCACCGAGCGCATGGCCGACCGCTGCCTCGCCTGCCACGAGGACACCCGGGCCGAGCTCGGTGACAGCACCGCCCTGCACGGCGCGCTCGACGATCCGCGGAACTGCCTGGCCTGCCACGACGAGCATCTCGGCGCCACCGCCCGGCTCACCCGCTTCACCGGCTTCACCGTCGCCCACGGGCAGCTCGGCTTCCCGCTCGACGCGCACCAGGCGACGGCCGGCGGGCGCCCCTTCGGCTGCGGCGACTGCCACGGGGGCGACAGCTTCCGCTGGGAGCCGGCGCGCTGCGAGAGCTGCCACCGCGAGTACCAGCCGGCCTTCGTGACCGCCCACGTCCGGGACTGGGGCACCGACTGCCGCAGCTGCCACGACGGCGCCGACCGATTCTCGCGCGGCCGCTTCAGCCACGATACCACCGGCCTCCGCCTCGACGGGGCGCACGCGAAGACGGCCTGCGCCGATTGCCACACCGGCGTCACCACGCTGCCGGGGTTCGCCCGCGCGCCGTCCGATTGTGCCGGATGCCATGCGCGCGACGACGAGCACCGGGGCGAGTTTGGCCGGGACTGCGGCGCCTGCCACGACACGCGGAGCTGGGAGGGCGCGCGCATCCGGCACGATGTCTTCCCCATCAATCACGGCAGCCGCCGGCCCTCGCCGTGCAGCACCTGCCATGAGAACCGGGCCGACTACAGGCAGTACACCTGCTACAACTGCCACGAGCACTCCCGGGACCGCGTGCTCCGCCAGCACCGCGGCGAGGTCCGGACCACCAACCTCGACGACTGCGTCCGGTGCCACGCGGGCGGGCGGGAGCATGGCGGGCACGAGGGGTGGGGCGGGGACGACGACTAGTCCCCCCGGGATGACGCCTCGCTTTCATCTCGCCTTCATGCCGTCCCCGGTAAACTCTTTGGCGTGAGTACCCGGTCCCTTCGCGCCCTCCGCTTCGGGTTCGCCGTCCTGCTGGCGGCGGCACAGCCCTGGTTTGCCACCTACACCTGCTGTCCGCCGAGTGAGGCGGTACTCCCGGGTGTGTGCGCGCATGCGCGAGGCGGCCATGAGGGGCACGAGTCCGGGTCGGCTCCGCCCCCGACGGCCACCACAAGGGTCCCTGCATCCACTGCTGCAGTGCTCCGGGCGGCGTAGTCGCCTCGCCGCGGTTCGATGCGCAGGCGTTGTTCGTCGCACTGGTGGCGATCGTTCGCGTCGTGCCCCGGCCACAGGGCCCGGGCCCCCTCCTCAGCCATCACCTTCTTCCCTTCGCCACGGCACCTCCCGCCGGCGCGTGACGTTCCCCGGCCACCCCACCCGGGGTGCGCCCTCACGTGACCGCAGTCCTTTCCCGGGAGTGTTCCATGCGCTGGACGACCTTCCGCCACGCCGCCCTGGCGCTGGCGGGTCTGTGATTGCCGCCGGCTTCCCCTCGCCGCTCAGGCGGAGGGGCACACCGTCAGCGGCGTCATTCGTGATTCCCTCACTGGGGTGCCGGTGGCTGGCGCCGAGGTCACCGCAGGCCTGACCCGAGTGGTCACCGATGCGACGGGTCGGTTCCGGCTCGTGGTCGGCAGTGACAGCACGGCGATCGTGATCCGCCGGATGGGCTATGCACCGCGCCGCCTGGCGGCCGGCCGGGTGGGTCAGGTCACCCTGCTCGCCCCCGAGCCGGTGCTGCTGACCACGCTGACCAGCACGGCCGTGGAACCGGTGAGCATCGCGAGCGGTACGGCCCTCGGCCTGACGAGTATCGGGGAAGAGGCCCTGGCGCCCCGCGGGGAGGTGAGTCTCGCGAGCGCCCTCGCGGTCGAGGGCGTCTCCTCGCAGCAGCCCGGGACCTGGGGCGGCAAGGCCTTCGTGCGGGGGCTGGGAGGGGAGCGGGTGACGGTGCTGCTCGATGGGGACCGGGTCAATCGTGCCTGCAACTTCGGGATGGATGGGAGCCTGGCCACCATCCAGCCGGGCACCGTCGAGCGGGTGGAAGTCCTCGCGGGGCCCGGGTCCGTGCTCTACAGGTCCGGGAACCTCGGCGGCGTGATCAACGTGGTCACCCGCGGCAGTGACGAGGACCGTGCCACCGGCGGGGAACTTCGCGCTGGAGCCTCCTCCGCCGTTCCCGGGGGTACGTTAGGCGGATCGTGGTTCTGGAATCACGACGCCCTGAGGGTGGCGCTCGCCGCGGATGGTGCCGCCTACGGTGATTACTCCACCCCGGACGGCACCGTGGACCGCTCGGGCTACCGGGATGTCACCCTCGACGGCCGGGTGGCCGCCTGCCGTCGGCCACCCACCGGGTGGGCTCCACGTGCAGCGCTATACGCCAGCCCGCGACATCGGGTACCCCGCCATGATGGGCACCTCGATTCCCGCCGAGGACCGGCTGCTCACCGCGCTCGAATTCGGCTACCAGGGGCGGCGCGGCATCGTGGATGGCGCCTCGGCCAAGGTGTACCGTCAGGGGCTGGACCACGACATGCGCATGGCGATGACCATGACCGGCATGAACAACATGCCGATGACCACCCGCACGGCGGCCCGGACCCACTCGGTGACCTACGGCGGCCGTGGCCAGCTCCGGCTGGTGCCGTCCTCCGCCCTCCGGGTGGATGCCGGCGCCGAACTTACGCAGTGGAACGCGGACGGCACCCGCTGGATCACCAAGGGCGCCAACACCCCGGCCCCGACGCTCCTCACCTTCCAGAGCTGGCCCGACGTGCGCGTCCTCGACATCGGCGCCTTTGCACAGGGGGAACTTCGGGTCTCGTCGGCCGTGTCGGTGAACGGTGGTGCGCGGCTCGACCGCATCGTCAATCGCGCGGACGGTGGCCTGACCACGCACGACTGGGTGCCCACCGGCAACGTGGGGCTTCGGCTCTTCCCGTTCGAGGGCGTGGTGGTCCGCACCAGCCTCGGCTACGGCTATCGCCTGCCCGACCCGACGGAGCTCTACGGCATCGCGCCGAGACCGGATGGGTTCCTGTACATCGGCCGCGCCGGGCTCGGCACCGAGACCAACCGGAACCTCGAACTCGCCGTGGGATACGCCACCGGGCCGCTCGACGCCGGGGTCACCGTCTACCGCAATGAAGCCACGACCTGATCACCCCGGTGCTCCTCGCCGACTCGATGATCTCCGGCTACGAAGGTCCGCCAGTACACCAACCTGACGCGAGCCCGGATCGACGGGATCACCGGACGGCTCGGCCTGGCGCTCCCAGGCGGCTTCGGCCTGCACGGTGTGGCCAGCTACACCCGGGGCGAGAACCGGAGCACCGGCGCCCCGCTCGCCACCATTCCGCCCGTGGAGGGGACCGCCAGCCTGCGCTACACCCGCGCCCGGCTGCTGCAGTGGGCCGAGGTCGAGGTGCAGGGGACGGCCCGGCAGGACCGCCCGGCCACCACCGCAGGCGAAGTGGCGACGCCGGGATTCGTGGTGGTCAATGCGCGGTTGATGGTCTCGCTGGCCCGCACCGACCTCACCATCGGCGTGGACAACATCGGTGATCGCGCGTATCGCCGGCACCTCGATCCGCTGCTCCTCAGGCGGCCGGGGCGGAACCTCTACCTCCGGGTTCGGCGCGGCTTGTGAGCGTCTCGCACCTGCCACCCCGGGCGTGCCCCGGGGTGGCAGGGCTGCATTCGACAGGCTTCACGGTCCGTTCACGCGTGTCGTCCGATCTTACCAGTCCATGAGCCAGCACCCGCCGCGTCCGCTCGGCGCGCCCCCCGCCGCCCCCGCGGTCGAGATGACGGGCGCCGCCGAGGCCCTCGAGCTCCCCGACATTCCTGCGCCCGCCACGCTGCCGGTCTTCCGGGACGGCGCCGCCCGGGGCAGCGCGAACCCGGCGGCTCCATTCCTGCCGGCCGGCCGCGTCGACCTCGTCACGCTGCGCCGACAGGCGGCCCGGGTCGACGCCAGCCCGCTCCTCACCCAGCTGCTCGAGGCCATGCCGGGGGCGGCGTGTGTCATCAACGCGCAGCGCCAGATCATCGCCGCCAACCGGCAGCTGCTGTTCACCATCGGGGTCCCGGCGCTGAGCCACGCGCTCGGGCAGCGGCCGGGTGAGGCCCTGGCGTGCGTCCGCTCGCACGCGCCGCCGGACGGGTGCGGCACCACCGCCTGGTGCGCCACCTGCGGCGTGGCGCAGGCGCTCAAGACCGCCTCCACGGAGCGCCGCACCGTCACCGGGGAATGCCGCGTCACCGTGGCGCGGGATGGCCGCACCTCCCTCGACCTCGAGGCCACCGTCACCCCGCTCGAGTTCGAGGGGGAACTCCTCACCGTGCTCTCGCTCCGCGACCTCTCCGGCGAGAAGCGGCGCGACGTGCTGGAGCGGGTCTTCTTCCACGACGTGCTGAACACCGCCGGCGGCATCCACGGCCTGGCCCGCCTGACCGCGGATCCCGAGACGGCCGCCGATTTCCCCGAGGCCCCGGTCACCCTGGCGCGGCTTGCCGCCCAGCTGGTCGAGGAGATCGAGCTGCAGCGCGCCCTCCGCGCGGCCGAGCGCGGCGCCTACCAGCCGAGCCTCGTCCTCACCGATGTGCGTGGCCTGCTCGAGGACGTGGCCATGCTCTACCGTGCCCACGACGTGGCTCGACGGCGCACGGTGGTGGTGGAGCCGGGGGAGCCGGTCGCCTGGGTCACCGATCCCGTGATCCTGCGACGCGTGCTCGGCAACCTGGTGAAGAACGCGCTCGAGGCCAGCCCCCGGGGCGGCACCGTCACCCTCTCGGCCACACGCACCGAGGCCGCCCTCGAACTGCGCGTCCACAACGCCGGGGTGATGCCTCCCGAGGTGCAGGCGCAGGTCTTCCAGCGCAGCTTCAGCACCAAGGGCGGCGTTCCCCCGGATGCACGGCGGCCGGAGCCCGAGGGCCCCGGCCGCCGGCATGGCCCTGACCGTGCGTCACGGCGAGATCGGGCCGAGCGAGGTCACCGTGTAATGCAGCGTGGCCACGCACCCGTTGACGCCGATGGCGAGCGTCCGGTCGCCGGTGGCGATGTTCGGGTAATCCTCCTTGCGGTCGAAGCTGGCGATCAGGTCGTCCGAGCCGACGGGGTCGTAATCCCAGACCTCGCCGCGGATCCGGATTCCAGGCGAGCGGGTGACCGACGCGCTGCGCTGCCCGGTGAGGCTGAGCGGCCGGGTGTAGCCGTTGCCCACCCCGATGTAGCTCGACGCGGGGAGCTCCTCGAGCGCCTCGGTGTCGTCCTCGAGGGTGAGAGCGGAACCAGTAGTACGTCGATCGCGCCCTCGCCCAGCCCCGACGCGCAGTTCATGTTGTTGCGGTCCACGGCTGTCACGGCCACGCTGTAGACCTCGCCCACCTGGCTCAGCGGGCGGGTGGTGATGGCGATGTGCGCGGCGTCGCCCGAGCTCACGGTCACCTCGCGCGTCTCCACCGTCCAGGTGGAGTCAGAGTGCCTTCGCCGGCGTCGCGGAACACGGTCACGGTGTAGCCGCCCTTCGGCAGGTCCCTGTAGAGCTGGTCGCCGAGGTCGGGGCCTTCGTTGGTGCCGGCGGCGCCCTTGAGCGTCACCAGCGCGTCGTTGGGGCTCATGTTGACGTCGATGGCGCCGGTCATCGGGAGCGCGGTGCACTCCTTCACGTTGTACGACGTGGTCTCGGACACCTTGGCGAGGCTGTTGTCGCCCAGGTTCCGGACGGTGTAGCTGATGGGCCGGGCGCTCGTCAGGGCGGCGTCCTCGCTGAAGTAGTCGCGCAGGTTGCCGCTCTGGATCAGGGCGATGGCGTTCTTCCCCTCGCCGCCGACCGTCACCACGTGGATGCTGCTCCGCTGCAGCACCTGCAGCAGCTCCACGTCCACGCTGCCGCTGGCGATGCTGCCGTAGCTCGCCGAGAGGGCGGCACGGATGCGGTCGTAGCTCTCGCTCGAGGTCACGGTGAAGTCGAGGATGCGGCCGTACACCACGTTGGCCCCGTACACCGGGATGTTGTCCGGCCCGATGGCGCCGCGGTCGATCATCTCGTTGAGCCGGTCCAGCGTGAAGTCCCGGTTGAACACCTCGGTAAGCCCGCCCGGCAGCACCATGGAGACGGTGAACATCCGCTGCACGAAGTGCGCGGTGACCGTCCGCTCGTTGGTGCCGCGGCTGGCATCCAGCATGGCGCGCGCGGAGAAGCTGAAGAAGCGGGCGGAGAGCCCCATCTTGAGAGCCGCCTGGCTCACCCCGTAGGTGTTCTCCTGCGAGAAGGAGATGCTGCTGCCAAGCCTTGTTGCCCTCGTCGGTGGCGGCCTGGATCAGCTCCCCACGGCGCAGTTCACGGTGGCCAGGGTCGGGTTGCGGATGGCGCGCGAGTTCTGGTTGGCCGGCAGGTCGATCGAGATCGTCACCGGGCTCCGCTCCCGGATGGCCAGCTCGCGGAGCGACCGATGCCCTGCTTGTAGCCCTTCCTCCAGCAGCGCCCCCACCCACAGGATGTTGGCGTCCGGGTCGAGCGTCACCACCCGGTCGGGGGTCCGCGTCAGGTCGTACGGCGTCTCGACGCAGGCGTACTCCACGCCCTCGGCGAGGGCGGTAGAACCTGGACGGCGCCGTGGCCTCCTCGCTGTCCACCGCCGCCGGGGCTGAACTCATCCCAGGGGGGCAGCTCGGTGACGTAGGCGTCGACGTCCTCGGCGGGCGGGTTGTTGGGCCCGCCGTCGCTGCAGGCCCCGATCGGGATGGCGAGCAGCCCCCCGAGCAGGACGACCGGCAGCCAACGACGTGGGATAGGGGACGGCATGGGGACCTCGGGGGTGCGGGAGGCCCGGAAGGCCGAGCGGCAGGACCCGGAGCCGCTCGGGCCTCCAGGCACGCCCAAGGTAGCACCGGGGCGCTGAAGCGCGGTTGAAGCCCCGGTGACATTATGCCTTACAATAATGGCGGGGAGGCCAGGAGGGCCTGGCGCGGTGCCGCATCCTGCATGGCCCACTCCCGGGCGTGGCGCACGGTGCCCGGAATGCCGCCCGCGCATGAAGCCGGCGATAGGGACCCGGGCCGCCGGGGTTGCCGCGGGAGCCGGTGCGCTGCAAAATGAGGCTGACGGATGGATCGGCCATTGTCCCGCTCCCCGGGCCCGCATGCCCATCGACATCACGCTGGACCACGAGCGCCGGCTGCTGGTCGCCACCTGGCGCGGGCGGATCACGGCGCCGGAGCTCGCCGAGCACTGGGCCCGGCTCGTCACGGAGGAGGCACTGGCGTTGGGGCGGAGCCTGGTGGACCTGCGGGGGGCGGACCTGGCCTTCACGGGGGTGGAGCTGTCGGAGGTGCTGCGGACCGTGGTGGCGCCGCAGCTCGCGGGGCGGGGGGGGGCGGCGGCGCTGCTGGTGGCCACCCCCACGCAGTACGGCCAGGCCCGGCAGTTCGAGGCCTACGCCGAGGAGGTGAGCCGCACGCAGATCTTCCATGATGAGTCGGCGGCGCTGGCCTGGCTGCTGGCACAGCCCCAGCAGGACCTGGGCGGGGGGCGCGCCCTAGCCGGAGAGCAGGCGGCTCCCCCCCGCGCCGTCCACTCCTCCCGCAAGGCCACTGCCGGGTCCATGCGGGCGGCGCGCCAGGCCGGCACCGCCCCGGCCGCCAGGGTGACGACGAGGACCAGCCCGGTGGCGATCGCGAGGGTGCCTGTGTCCGCCGGCGTAAGGCCGTAGAGGAATGTCCGTACCAGGTGCCCGCAGGCGAGTGCTCCCGCCATCCCGAGGACCAGGCCTCCCAGCACCAGCCGCCCCACTTCCGCCACGATCATCCCCACCACCCGCCCGCGCGCGGCGCCGAGCGCCAGCCGGATCCCGATCTCGTTGCGGCGCCGGGCCACGTTGTAGGCCATGAGCCCGTAGAGGCCCACCAGCGCCAGCAGCAGCGCCAGCCCGCCGAAGAAGCTCGACAGCAGCGCGAGCAGCCGCTCGCGCGCCAGCGACCGATCCACCACCTCCTCCACGAGCGATGCCCGGAAGGCAATCCGGGGGTCCACCTCGGCAACTGCACCCGCCAGCGACGGCAGCAGGGCCATTGGTGGCCCGTCCACCTGCAGGATGTAGCTCACCGACCACGCCGGCTCGCCGGCCTGGCTGTGCGCCAGGTAGAGCGTGGGTTCCGCCGCCTCACGGAGGTTGCGGTACTTGGCGGTTGCCACGACGCCGACCACGGTCACCGCCTTGCGCGGGCCGGGGCCAACCTCGAGCTCGAGGGTGCGGCCCAGCGGCGGCTCGCCCGGGAGGAACTTTGCGGCGAACGCCTCGTTGACGATCACCACGGGCGGGCCGCCCGGCACGTCACCAGGCCCGAAGTCGCGGCCGGCCAGCAGGCGGGTGCCGGCGGCGGCGAAGAACCCGTCGCTCACCTGGTTGAACATGCTGACCTTGTCCTCCCAGCGCTCCGGCTCCGGCTGGCCGGGCCGGCCACCCCGCCGTTCCATCCCATGCCCGACACCGGCAGCACCATCACGGCGCGGCAGGCCGCACGCCCGGCACCTGCCGCAGGCGCGACACCAGCTCGCGCTCGATGGCCATCCGCCGGGCGTCCGCGAACCCGGCAGTGGAGAGGTCCATGGTGAGCGCCAGGCGCCCGGCCCGCTCGAAGCCCGGGTCGACCGTGGCCAGGTTCCGGAAGGTGCCGAGGAGCAGCGCCGCGGCCGCCACCAGCACCAGCGACAGCGCCACCTGCGCCAGGGCCAGGCCTTTCCCCAGCGTGAACCTGGCGGACCCGCCCGGCACGATGCTCCGCCCCCCGGCGCGCATGGCGCCCTGCAGGTCCACCCGCGTGGCGCGCCACGCAGGGAGCAAGGCCAAAGAGCACGCCCGTCACCACGGCTACTCCGGCAGTGAAGGCCACCAGGCGCTGGTCCAGTGACAGGTCGAGCCACATGATGCCGCCGCGCGTCCCCAGCATGCGGAGCAGCAGGGCACTGCTCCAGCGAGCAAAGAGCGCCCCGAGCGCGGCGCCGAGCCCGGCGAGCAGCAGGCTCTCCGTGAGCATCTGCCGGATGACCCGCCCGCGGCTGGCGCCGAGCGCCAGCCGCATCGCCACCTCGTGGCGGCGCGAGGCCCCGCGCGCCAGCAGCAGGTTGGCCACGTTGGCGCAGGCAATGAGCAGAACCAGCGCGACCACCCCGAGCAGCATGAGGAGGGCGGGCCGGTAGGTGAGGCGAACTTCCGAGACGCCGGTGGCGGCGGGGGACGCTGCCAGGCGCGTGGCAAGGAACTGGCGCTAATTCTCGGCGTCCCAGTCACCGGGCACGCTGGCCTCGAAGACCGCGGGGGAAATGGTCGCCAGCCGCGCGCTCACTGCTTCCGGGGTGAGGCCCGCGTGCGGGCGCCCAGATGGTGAGCCACCAGTTGGCCCGCACGTCAGGCGTGCTGTTGCTTCCCTGGACCACCGCCTCCTCGCAGAGCGGCAGGTAGACGTCGATCTGGCGCCCTACCTCCACCCCGAAGAAGCCGCGCTGGGCCACGCCCACGACCTCGAAGGGGTGCCCGTTGACCGGGAGCGACCGGCCCACTGCGTCGGGGCTCCCGCCGAACTCGCGCTGCCAGAATCCGTGGCCCAGCACGGCCACGGGCGGGCAGCCGCGATGGTCGTCCTCGCCAGTGAGGAGCCGGCCCGCCGCCGGCCGCAGGCCGAGCGTCGGGAAGAAGTCGCCTCCCACGTAGGCCCCCGCGGCGAAGCGGGCCGGGCCGCCGCTCGCGAGGTTGATGGAGGTGGTGCCGACGGCAAACACGCCGCTGAAGACGTCCTGCCGCTGTCGCACCGCCTCCCAGATGGGGTTGGTCCACTCGCCGCCGCCATCCTCCACGCGCACCACTTGCACCAGCTCCTGCGGCGCCTCCACCGGCAGCGACCGGAGCAGCAGGGCGTTGAAGAGCGAGAAGATGGCGCTGTTGGCGCCGATGCCGAGCGCCAGCGACACCACCACGGTGAGGGTGAACCCGGGCGAGGCCCGGAGCCCGCGCCAGGCATAGCGCAGGTCCTGCGCCAGCGACTCCAGCCAGCCCACGATCCCCGCCGCGCGGGTCTCCTCCCAGGCCCCTGCAGGTGCCCGAAGCGGAGCCGCGCCTCCCGCTCCGCCGCCGGCCGCGGCATCCCCTCGGCCGCCAGCCGGTCGGCGAGCTCCGCCACGTGGAAGTCGAGCTCCCGCGCCACGTCGGCCGCGTGCCGCGTGCCCGGCAGGAGGTTCCGCACCCGTGCCAGCCACCCCATGCCGCCCTCCCCGTGTCTCAGGCGAACCGCAGCACGCGGTTGACGCCGGTGGTGAGCCGTTGCCACTGCTCCTGTTCGGCCGCGAGCTGCTTCCGCCCCACTGCGGTGAGGCTGTAGAAGCGCGCCTCCCGGTTCTTCTCGGTGGTCCCCCATTCCGCCTTCACCCAGCCGGCCTGTTCCATCCGGTGCAGCGCGGGGTAAAGCGACCCTCCTCTACCCGGAGCAGGTCGTCGGAGACCCGCTGGATGTGGGAGGTGATGCCGTAGCCGTGCAGCTTCCCCTGCGCGGCCAGGGTGCGCAGGACGAGCAGGGCCAGGGTGCCCTGCAGGATGTCGTTCTTCGGGCGGGTCATGGGGCGGGCCTCATGTAGCTATGCATAGCTAGATAGGTATACGATGACGGGCGCGCCGGGTTTCGGCAAGGCGGGAAAACGTGGCGAGGTGGCCGGATTCCGGGCGGTGTGTGCTCGTCCGCTCCGCGGGCGCCTCCCTCCGGCAACGGCGGCCGGGAGGGACGCATGGGGCACATCCTGGAGGCGACGGACACGGCGGGGTTGCTCCGGCTCCGCTTCCGGGACCGGCTGACGTTCGAGGAACTCGTGCGGCTGCCCGCGGGGCTGGCGGGCGGCGCGGGGTGGCCGCCGCGCCAGGGCGTGCTGCTCGACGCGCGGGCCGTCGCGTATCGGGCGACCGCCGAGGAGGCGTGGACGATCGCCGTGCTGCACGCCTCGTTCGCCTCGCTGTGGCGGGCGCGGGTGGCCTACCTCGTGGCCCCGGACGACGGGTTGCCCCTCCGTGAGGCGCTCTCCCGTTTCGTGCCCACCATCCCCGAGCGGCGGCTCCGGGTGTTCCACGAGGGCCCGAGGCCATGGCGTGGCTCGGGGCCTGACTCGGCCTCAGAGGGTAGGACAGCCACCAGTCCCGCCGTCGCGCCTTGACCGCCGCGAACCAGCGGCAGAGCGGGTAGAGCGCCACCACCACGCCAGCCCACTAGGTACGCCACGCCGAGGACCAGCCGAAGTCCGGCGGGAAGCGGTCGGCGGGGCCGCCCATGGTGGGGAGCGGCAGGAAAGCCCAGCCCCACGCCGCGCTCCCGTAGCGCGCCAGCCCGAGCAGCACCGCCGCCAGGTGCGCCAGCGCGAAGTGCACCACGAAGTAGAAGGCGGCACCCGCCCGAAGATCACCAGCGGATGCCCCGGCGCGAGCCGGGCCCGCTCGAACGCCGCCAGCAGCAGGCACGCCGGCCCGAGCGTCATGAGCAGGAAGAGGAGGGACGGCGGGTACTTGGTGGTCTTGAGGAAGGAAAGCAGCGTGAACACCGTCGAGTCCTGCCGGCTCCACGGCGCGGGGTCACCATAGAGATTGAGGGCGCGGAGGACCACGAACGCGGCGATCATCGCGAGCCCCACCGCACCAGGTGCCGCTCCCGGTCGGCGGCCGGCCACTCGTACAGCGTGCCGGCCGCGAAGCCGAGCGCCATCACGAACGCCCACGGGATGAGCGGGTAGCCGATGATCACCAGCAGTCCGCCCACCGGGAACGCCCCGGGCTGGTGCAGGAAGTTCCACAGCGGCGCGGCGGCGCCGAGGTCGGCGGCGCGGATCCCGTCGAGCAGGTTGTGGAGCGCGATCACGGCGAGGCTCAGCACCGCCAGCGCACGCGGGGAGCCACACCAGCGCGGCCAGCACCAGCATCGAGAGGCCGAGCACCCACAGCACCAGCAGCAGGAGCGGGTACTGGAGACTCGGCGTGAAGTTGTACGCCAGCCGCATCACCGTCACCTCCAGCACCACCAGCCAGAGGCCACGGGTGGCCAGGAAGCGGGACAGCTCACCCCGCGTCCGCCCGCGCCGCCACCAGAGGTAGGCACCGATGCCAGCCGCCAGCGAGAAGGTGGGCGCCACCAGGTGGGTGACCCAGCGGGTGAAGAAGAGGAGCGGCGTGGTGGTGGCCAGGTCCTCGGGCTGGCGCAGCATGGCGTCGTGGTGGATGAAGTCGCGCACGTGGTCCAGCGCCATGATCACCATGACGAGGCCCCGGAGGGCGTCGAGGCCGGTGCGGCGGGCGCGCGAGTCGTCGGCGGGGGCGGCGGTCACCGGCAGCTCCATGTGGGGCGGGGGCCGTAGGGTATCCGCCGGGGACGCGGGGGCGCAATTCCCCCGGGGCGCGCGTGGTCACCCTGAAACACCGCGCCCCGGTACCTCCTGCGGGCACCGGGGCGCGGCGGGGGGCGCGCCGGGGTCAGTGCGCCGGGGACGGCGCCGCCGCCACGAGCAGCTTCCGCACCGCCGGGATCACCTCGCGGCCGTACCGCTCGATGCTGCCGAGCAGCAGTTCGTGCGCCAGCGGGCCGGAGCTGTACTTCATCTGGAAGCGGGCCAGCCCGAGCGCCTGCACCGTGGCCGCGATCTTCCGCGCCACCGTCTCCGCCGAACCCACGTACAGCGGCCGGAGTCCACCTCCCGCTCGTACTGCTCGCGCGCCACCGGCGGCCAGCCCCGTTCCCGCCCGATGCGGCCCATCAACTCGCGGTAGCCCGGCCAGTACGTTTCCCGCGCCTCGGCATCGCTGGTGCCGACGTACCCGGGGAGTGCACCCCTATCCACGGGCAGGCCGTAGGCCCCTGCTTGGTGAGCGACTCGTGATAGAGCATCACGTACGGTGCGAAGCGCCGCGGGTCCCCGCCGATGATGGCCAGCATCAGCGGGAACCCATGCCGCGCCGCGCGCACCACCGACTGCGGGCTCCCGCCGACCCCCACCCAGGTCCGCAGTTCCCCGCGCTCCGTGGCGGGGTAGATCCGCTGGTTGGTGAGCGCGGCGCGGGTCCGCCCCTGCCAGCTGAGCGGGTCGCCGCGACGGTCCTGCTCCAGGATGCGGGCGTACAGGTCGAGCCGCTCCTCGAACAGCGTCTCGTAGTCGTCCAGGGGGAAGCCGAAGAGCGGAAACGACTCGGTGAAGCTCCCCCGCCCGAGGATCACCTCCGCGCGCCCGCCCGAGACGGCGTCGAGCGTGGCGAAGCGCTGGAAGACACGCACCGGGTCATCACTGCCCAGGACGGTGACGGCGGAGCCGAGCCGGATCCGCCTCGTCTGGCCGGCGATGGCGGCCAGCACCATCTCGGGAGAGGAGATGGCGAAATCGGGGCGGTGATGTTCGCCGAGCCCGATGAAATCCACTCCCGCCTCGTCCGCGAGGACCGCCTCGCGAACCACGTTCCGGAGCACCTGTGCGTGGGCGAGCGGCTGGCCGTCGGCATCGTGGGTCACGTCGCCGAAGGTGTCGAGACCGAATTCGAGGGACGGGGGCATCGGAGGCGGGGCATCCCTGCCGGGAACGGGTGTGTCAGGGGCGGCACAGGGCCGGCCCGGGGTCACCGAAGATAGCGGCCGGGGCGCGATCTGGTTCCGGGCGTCGCCGGGCACCCGAGGCTCCGACTGTCGAAGGTTCTTGTCCGCGCCTTTCGTTCCTCTTCATGGTGGGCTCACGGATTTCTAGCGGGGGCGGCGGAAATTTGGGGCGGGGCCCGCCCTGGGCCGCACCACCCACCAGTCAGCATCAGTCGTGGATCCCCCTGCCGGAGGCGGGATGGTTCGTCGCGGGACCAAGACCCTGTGGCTGTTCCTGGTCGTGGCCGTCCTTGGCGTGGCAATCGTCGGGGCGGCGGGGCAGGTCACGGCCCTCGGGCGGCACGCCACGGAGTGGGGGGCGCGGAACGCGGAAATCGTGCGCCGGCTCGACGCCATCGACGTGGCCGCCGCCCATGCGCGGACCCTGCGGGGGACGGCGCTCGTGGAGGGCGCCCGGCTGGACAGCATCCCCGTCGCGGGGGCGCTGCAGGCGGCGAGTCTCGACTCCCTGCACGGCCTCCTCCTGGGCGACAGCCTCGAGGAGCTGCGCTATGATAGCCTGGTGAGCCTGCTGCAGAGCCAGCGTGCGGTGCTGCTCGAGGCGCCGGGGCGGACGCTGGTGCCGCCACCCCGGATGGTGGCCGGCCTCTCCATCGCCGAAGGCGTCGACCGGCAGCGGAGCGGGCTCCGGGCGCAGCCGGGGCTCCGGCTCTCCGAAGCTGCGCTCCATCGCCAACCACATCGCGGTGCTGCAGTGGTGGCTGCTGGTGGAGTGCCTGGCGCTGGCGGGGCTGGTGGCCGTGGCGTTCCGCGTGCGGCAGCAGGCGGGGCGGGCGGAGCAGGCCTACCTCCAGTCGCTGCGGGCCATCACGACGGCGAGCGGCACCATGGCGGTGCGCCTGTCGCCGGAGGGACGCTATCTCTTTGCCACCGACGATGCGGCCGCCGTGCTCGGCACCACCCAAGCCGCGCTGCTAGCAGGACCATGCGCGAGGGCGGGGTGCCCGAGGAGGTGCTCGACCTCGTGGAGCCCGCCCTCGGTCGCGTCCTCACGACGGGCGAGCGCCAGGTGGTGGCGCTGACGATGCCGGTGGACGGGGTTGCACGCCACTTCATGGCCTGCCTCGAGCCGGAGCGCGACGCGCGGGGCCGCATCCGGTCTGCGGCCGTGGGCATCGTGGACGTCACGGCGGCGCGCCTGGCGGAGCAGGGACTGGCGCAGGAGCGGGCCTTCATGGCCGCCGCGCTGGACCAGATGAGCGACGGGCTCATCGCCTGCAACGCCGAGGGGACGGTGACCATCATGAACCGGCTGCTCCGCGAACGCTGCGGCGTGGCCGCGGACGCGAACCTCGACCAGGCCCTCCGTCGCCTCGGCCTCTGCCTGCCGGGTGGGAGCGCGTGGGCGAGGCACGTCCCCTCTTCCGCCCCCTCCGGGGCGAGCGGATCGAGGGGGCGCCGTACGAGGTCGAGGTGCCGGGCCAGGGGCGGCGCCAGCTCCGCTGCAGCGCCGCGCCCATCCTGGCGGCGGACGGCACCCGCCTCGGCGCCATCCTCACCGCGCGGGACGTCACGGAGGCGCTGCGCGCGGAGGCCGAACGGGAGGCGCGGGAGCGCGCCGCGTCGATGATCGAGGCCATCGCGGAGGCCAGCAACATCCACGTGCTGCAGCTGGACCGCGATCGTCACATCCGCTTCGCCAACGCGCCGCTGGTGGCGTACTTCGGGCGCCCTCTCGAGGCCCTGCGTCATTGCACGCTCGCGGAGGCGGGCACGGGTGGAGCATCGTCGAGGCCACCCACGGGTCGATCGAGGCCGCCTTCGCCACCGGCGAGCGGCAGCTGGCGCACTTCACCTTCGCGGGTCCGGAGCGGCCCCAGCACCGGATGGTGGTCCTGACCCCGGCCCGGGATGCGGCCGGCGAAGTGGAGTCGGTGCTCCTGGTCTCGAGCGACGTCACGGCGCTCCGTCAGGCGGAACTCGAGCGCGAGGCGGAGCGGCAGACGCTCAGCGCGATCCTCGACCAGATGGAGGAGGAGCTGGTGGCGTGTGACGCGGACGGCCGGATGGTGCTGTTCAACCGGGCCGCCCGCCACCTGAGTGACAACCAGGAGGGCCGGTACGTGGCGGCGCCCTGGCCGGTGCAATTCCACTTCTGCGAACCCGGGGGGGAGGTGATACTCGCCCCGGAGGAGATGCCGCTGGCGCGGGCCCTGCAGGGCGAAATGGTGCACGACCGGGAGCTGTGGCTGGTGCGCGAGGGTCACCCGGTGCGCATCATCGTGGCCAACGCGCGCCAGCTCCGGCGCGCCGACAGCACCATCCTCGGCGCAGTGACGGTGGGCCGCGACGTCACCGCGCAGCGCCAGCTCGAGGCCGACCGCCAGAAGGCGCAACGCCTCGAGGCCACCGGCCGCGCATGGCCCGGCATCGCGCACGACTTCAACTCCTCTTCACCGCCGTGCAGTTCTGCCTGGAGCTGGCGGAGCAGGAAGTCGCCCGGGGCGGCGACCCGGGTCCTACCTGCAGGACATCGGCGGCATCGTGGCGCGGGCGGCGCAGGTGACGGGGCAGCTCGTGTCGTACTGCCGAGGGCTCCCGGTCCCCGGCGCGACGCTGCGGCTCGACCCCTGGCTCCACGGCGTGGAGGCACCCCTCCGCCTCGCGCTGCCCTCGCGCATCGGCCTGACGGTGCGCGGTGTGGATGGGCAGCGGGGCGCCACGGTGGGCGTCGATGGGTTGCAGCTCGAGCGGGTGCTCCGCACCCCTGGTGCAGAACGCCGGCGAGGCCATCCGGGGCACGGGGAGCGTGACGGTCACCCGGGGGCGCGTGGAGCTGGCGGGGCCGGTGCCGCACCTCACCGGCACGCTGCCGCCGAGGCGCTACGCCACCCTCGCCGTGTGCGACTCCGGCACCGGGATGTCCCCGGAGGTGGTCGCACACCTCTTCGAGCCGTTCTTCACCACCAAGCCCGTCGGCGAAGGCACCGGTCTCGGGCTCTCCACGGTGCACGGCATCGTGGGCCAGGCCGGGGGGGCGGTGCTGGTGGAGACGGCGCCCGGCGCGGGGTCGTGCTTCACCGTGTACCTGCCGGAGCAGGAGGGCGGGGCGCCCCCCATGCCCGCCGGCCCGGCCGCCGGGGCGCCGCCCGAGGTCCGCACCATCCTCCTCGTGGACGACGACGACGACCTGCGGGACACCCTCGCGCGGATCCTGCTGCGCGCGGGCTACCACGTCCGCGTTGCGGCGAGCGCCGAGGCCGCCAATGCCCTGGTGGCGGAGGCGCCCGAGCCCCTCGATCTCCTCATCACCGACTCCCGCCTGCCCGACCGCTCCGGCGTGGAGCTGACGCGGGAGCTCGCCGATGGCGGTCGCTGGCTCCCGGTGATGTTCATTACCGGCTACTCCGAGGACGAGGTGCCCGCCTCCTGGCTCACCCAGCCGGGCTTCCGGTTCCTGCAGAAGCCTTTCTCGATGGACGAGTTCCTGCAGGCGGTCGAGGCGCTGCTCCCACCGGCCTGAACGTCCGCGCGTCACGCCCGCCGCGCCAGTTCCTCCAGCCAGTCCCGCCCGTCGCTGTCGAAGCCGCCGAAGAGGGCCGGGATGAGTGTCGCCACGCCGAGGCATTGATGGCGGCGCCAATCAGGAGGAAGGGGAACCAGGCGGAGGCCGTCGGTGCCACGCGCGCCACCAGCCCCGGCCCGAGGCTGGCCTGGAGGCCCACGAACGGCGCCTTCGCGATCAAACTGGCGAGACCGCCCGGCCGCGCGACCGCCGGAAGCCCTTCCGGGGAGCCGCGCACAGCGAGTCTTGCGGCGACCGGCTACGGCAGCCTCACCCCCGCGCGCCGCAGCTCCTCGGCCGTCATGGCGATCACCTCCACCTTGAGCGTCATGGGCCGGTGCGGCTGGTCCGTGGTGTCGCGGGGGAGATGGACGATCCGCTCGGCCACGTCCATGCCCTGGAACACCTGCCCGAAGACGGTGAACTTGCCGTCGAGCCGCTTGAGGCCGTCCTGGTTCACCACGATGTAGAACTGGCAGCCGGGATCGATGCTCTGCGCGTTGCCGTCGTGCCCCGCGCCGACGGCGCCGTAGGTGTGCTTCAGGCCGTCGTTGAACCCGGGCTGCAGCAGGTCCGGGTACTTCGAGATCCCTCCGGCACGTCGGGGCAGCCGCCCTGCGCCACGAAGTGGGGGATCACCCGGTTGAACGTCAGCGTGTCGAAGTAGCCCGCGGCAGCGAAGCGCATGAACGCCGCCTTGTGCTTCGGGGTGCGGTCGTCGAGCAGGAAGCGGATCTCGCCGAGGGGGGTGGTGATGCGGGCCACCTGGTAGGCCTGGGCGGCGAGCGGGGCGGTGCCGGCCAGCGCCAGGAGGGTGGCGAACAGGGCGGGAAACGGTCGGCGCATGGCGGGCAGGGTCGAGGGCTCGAGGGACGGATGGGGAGCGGACTCACTCGCGGACTCCCGAATGTACCGCCGGCGCGGGGCCTCGCCAGCGGGGCGGTGGCAGGTCCGCCCTCACGCCCGTCGCAGCGACGACCACGCCGCCACCCCCGCCACCAGCACGTTGGCGGCGATGATCGGCGGCGCGGCGATGGCTATGCCGTAGGCGATCCACACCAGCGCGGCCACCGCCTGCACCCGGCGCAGCACCCGTGCATCGCGGCAGTAGTAGGAGCCGATGGTCAGTGCGGTGGCGGCCCAGCCGATGAGCTGGAGCGAATCGAAACGACATGCGGGCCTGTCGGGTTCGGGGGCGGGCCGGGAATGTAGCGGGAGCCGGGGCGCTCAGCGCCCCCGGTACCGTGCCCCGCGCCCGGAGGGCCGGGACCTCCCAGATGCGCACCTCGCCCGGCGCGGGGCGGGGTCGAGCGCGGCGAGCATCGCGCGCACCATGGTGTCGAGCGTCACGAGGCCGAGCCGCGCGGCGCCGGCCCGGGTGGCGGGCACGCGCGCCCCGAGGGCATAGAGGGGCACCAGGAGGAGCGGCCACCGGTGCCCGGGCCCGAGGATGTACCAAGGTCGCAGGATCGTGGCGCCAAGACCGTGCTCCGCCGCCGCGCGCCTGATCCGCGCCTCCACCTCCGCGCGCACCGCGAGGTACGCGTGCATCACCGGCGCCGGCTGCGCCACGCTCACGTACACCAGGTGCCGCACCCGCGCCGCCACGGCCGCCTCCACCGCCGCCAGGCCGGACGGCAGGTCCACCGCGCGGAACTCGGCCGCCTTGGCCGGGCCGGGATGGGGCGTGCCCACCAGCTGCACCAGCGTCTCGCCCGGCGCAAGCTGTGAGGCATAGCTCCCGCCCTGGAGGGCGTTCCCCTCCACGGGGGTCACGCCGGGGGTGAGGCCCGCGGCGCGCCCGGGGCGCACCAGCCCGCGCACGGGGTGGCCCCGCGCCAGCGCCGCGCCGGTGAACGCGCGGCCGAGGTAGCCGGTGGCACCGGTGACGAATATCGGGCAGGGAGCCGGGGGGACCATGGGGAGGAAGAGTACTCCGCGTCCGCGGCGGCCGCCCGCCTCTCCCCTTGCGCTTCTACAGCAGTCGCCCCACTCTTGTAGAAGCCCGAGAGGAAGCCCCCATGTCCGACGACCGTCTCGACCTGCCGCAAGGCACCCTCGACCTCCTCATCCTCAAGGCGCTCTCGCTGGGCCCGCAGCATGGCTGGGCCATCTCGGAGCGCCTGCACCAGGTCTCGCGGGCACGCTCACGGTGCCGCAGGGGTCGCTCTATCCGCGCTGCACCGGCTGGAGCGCCGGGGCTGGATCTCCGCCGAGTGGCAGTCCTCGGACAACAATCGCCGGGCCAAGTACTACGCGCTGACCCGCGCCGGCCACCGCCAGCTCCGCACCGAGACCGACGACTGGCGCCGCCTCACCGCCGTCGTCGACCTCATCCTCGGGATGCGCTGAGCCATGCTGGCCGAGCTCTGGAGCGACCTCCGCTACCGCGCGCGGGCCCTGTTCCGCGGCGCCCGCATGGACCAGGAGCTCGACGAGGAGCTCCGCGACCACCTCGACCGCGAGACCGAGGCCCTCGTGGCGCGCGGCCTCCCGCGGGCCGAGGCGATGCGTCAGGCGCGGGTCGCCTTCGGCGGGACGGCGCAGGTACGGGAGGCGAGCCGCGAGGGGCGGGGCCTCGTGCTCCTGGAGCAGCTCGGGCAGGACTTCCGGTACGCGCTTCGCACCCTGGGCCGGGCGCCGGCATTCACCGCCGCCGTGGTGCT
>JADJPD010000007.1 GCA_016713435.1 Gemmatimonadota bacterium
GCGATGATCTGCACCGCCATCTCGCTCGCCACCTCGCCGGCCGCATGGCCGCCCATCCCGTCCGCGACGATGAAGATGCCGCGGTCCGCGATCATGCGGTAATTGTCCTCGTTGCCGGAACGGACGATACCCGTGTCGGTGCGAGCCGCGCAGGAAAAGCGCACGTGACCGTCAGCGGTTGAACAGCGCGGCCGCGGCCACGCCGAGGATGATCACCACGATGAGCGGCACCACCCACTTGGGCATGCCACCGGACGAGGGCGAACTCACCACCACCGGCCGCGGCGGCGCCGGCCTGGGCGCGGGCCGGTCCGCCGGCGGGGTGCGCGGCGGCTCGGGCGGCGCGGCAGGCTTGGGCGGCGGCGCCTGGGTGACCGGCACCGGCGCGGGCTCCGGCAGCTTGGGCGGGGCGACGGGCGGCGGGACCGGCGCGGGGGCCGGGGCCGCGGGCACCGGAGCCGGGGCGGCCGGCGCGGGCGCGGCGGCCGCACCAGTCTTGATGGCACCCATGACCTTGGTGCCCGAGCCGTGCCCGGTGCCGAGGTGATCGTCCGTGGGCTCGAAGAGCACCGACACCTCGCCGAAACGCACCACCGAGCCGGGGGAGAGCATCCTCACCGGTGACCCGCTCGCCATCCACCCAGGTCCCGTTGGTGGAGTCGCTGTCGGTGAGCACCCAGATCCCCTCGCGGCGCTGCAGCTTGGCGTGCGAGCCGCTCACGCTGTCGTCGGGAATCATGAGGTCGTTGTACTCGGCGCGGCCGATGTTCACCACCGGCACCTTCACCGTGAGCCGCTGGCCCTTGAGCGCCCCGGTGCGCACCAGGAAGGTGGCGATGGCCGCCTGCGCCCCGGAGGGACGCGCGGCAGGCGCCGCGGGTGCGGGGGCTGGTGCCGGCGCCGGGACCGGCGCGGGAGCCGCCGGGGGCACCACCACCGGCCGGCCGGCCGGTGGCGTCAGCGGCATGCCCATCGCTGGTGTGCGACAGCCGCTCGGAGGCGCCCTTCGGGGCCGCAGGTTCGGGCGCGGGGGCCGGAGGCGGCGGCGCGGGGGCGAGCGCCGCAGCCACGGGCGCCGGCGCGGGCGGCGGGGCGGCATCCACCGCGCGGTCGGCGTAGAAGCGGAACTCGTGGTCGCCGATGCGGATCACGTCGGCGCGCGCCAGCACGCGCTGCGCCTCGACCCGGTCGCCGTTCACCCAGGTGCCGTTGGTGCTCGAGTCCACCAGCACGTAGCCCTGCGGGGAGGCGAAGATCTCGGCGTGGCGGCGGGAGACGTCCTTGTTGGGCACCACGATGTCGCAGCCGGCCTCGCGGCCGATCACCAGCGGCGCCGTGCCGATGGTGTACTCGCGCCCATCGGTGAGGCAGACCATGCGGCCGCCGGTGGCGGCCGTCGCGGCCTTGGGGCCCGCCGGCTTCACGGAGGCGGAAACCATCCGTGCCACGTCGGCGGCGCTCACGAACTGGGTGCTGCCGCTCCGGCGCGGGTCGGTGACCAGGATTTCGTGCGCGCCCACCTGCAGCTTGTCCCCATGCAGGATGGGGCCCGGCTCGGCGCCCAGCTTCACGCCGTTCAGGAAGACGTCGTTGTCGCCCACCTTCCGGACGCTGCAGGAGCCGTCGGTGGCCATCCCCACCACGGCGTGGGCTGCCGCGATGCCGGTCAGTCGCAGACCGCACGACGGATCGGCACCGATCATCAGTTCGCCATGGGGAATGGGCGTCCGCCCGCCGACGTCGAGCTCCATCATCGCACGTGCTCTCTGGGGTAACCGGTGAATAACAACGTACCCGACAGGCCCTAACCACGCAAGCGATACGGGCTTACGCGCGCTCCCCCTGCCGGGCTTCCTGCCCGCTCAGCTGCAGCCGGTAGAGCCGTTCGTACAGCCCGCCGGCCGCCAGCAGTGCACGGTGCGTGCCCCGCTCCCGGATCTCGCCGTGGTGCATCACCAGGATCTCATCGGCATGCAGGATGGTGCTCAGCCGGTGGGCCACCACGAGGCTCGTCCGGCCCTGCATCAGTTCCGCCACCGCCTCCTGGACCTGCGCCTCGGCTTCGGCGTCCACGGAGCTGGTGGCCTCGTCCAGCACCAGGATCCGGGGGTCCCGGGCCAGGGCCCGGGCAAAGGACAGCAGCTGCCGCTCCCCCACGCTCAGGGACCGGCCCCGCTCACCGAGGACGTGCCCGTACCCCGCCGGGAGGCGCTGGATGAAGCGGTCGGCGCCCACCCGCCGCGCGGCGGCCATGGCCGCCTCGGGGGTGATGGCGGCGTCCAGCACCAGGTTCCGCAGGATGTCGCCGGTGAAGAGGAAAAGGTCCTGCTGGACGTACCCCACGAGCCCCCGGAGCGTCGCCGGGTCCAGCTCGCGGATGTCCACCCCGTCCACCGTGATGCGCCCGCGCTCCACGTCGTAGAACCGCAGCAGCAGGTTGATGATCGTGGACTTCCCGGCCCCAGTGTGCCCCACCAGCGCGAGGGTCTGGCCCGGACGCGCCGTGAAGCTGATGTCGCGGAGCACCCAGGCCGGCTCCGTGCCCTGGGCCGGGTCCATCGGCACAGACGCATACCGGAACCAGACATTCTCAAACCGCACCTCGCCCCGCACCGGGGCCGGGAGGAGGCGGGGCTGGGCGGGAACCGCCACGGTGGGCCGGGTGTCGAGCAGGGTGAAGATCCGCTCCGACGAGGCCATGGCGCTCTGGAGCAGGTTGTACTTCTCCGACAGGTCCTGGAGCGGCTGGAAGAACCGCCGGGTGTACTGGATGAACGCCGCCAGCACGCCGACGGTGATCGTGCTGCCCTCGGTCCGGAGCCCGCCGTACCAGAGCAGCGACGCCAGCGCCGCGATGGTGAGGAATTCCACCACCGGGAAGAAGATGGCGTAGATGGTGATGGACCGGAGGTGCGCGTCGAGGTGCGCCTGGTTCACGCCCCCGAACGCGTCGGCCGCGGCCTGCTCCCGCCCGAAGAGCTGCACCACCCGCACCCCGGAGAGGTGCTCCTGCAGGAAGGCGTTGAGGCGCGCCACCCGGGCGCGGATCTCGCGGAACGAGTCGCGCACCGCCCGCCGGAAGGTGGCCGCCGCCAGGATCATGAGCGGCACTACCGCCAGCGCCACCAGCGTGAGCCGCCAGTCCATGTAGAACATCATCCCGACGATGGCGATGATGCGGAAGATGTCGCCGAAGACGGTCACGACGCCCGAGGCGAAGAGCTCGTTGAGCGTCTCGACGTCGCTCGTGACCCGCGTCATGAGGCGGCCCACGGGTTCCGGTCGAAGAACGCCACCGACAGCCCCTGCAGGTGGGCGAAGAGCGCCGCCCGGAGGTCCCCCATCACCCGCTGGCCCATGAGCGAGGTGAGGTAGGCCTGGCTGTAGTCGAAGACGAACTCGAGCACCAGCGCCCCGAGCGCCACGAGCGCCAGCACCAGCAGCTGGTGCGCGTCCCGCGCCGGCACCGCCACGTCGAGCGCGCGCTTGGTGAGCCAGGGGATCACCAGCTCGAGCCCCGCCGTGGCGAGGATGAGCACCAGCGCGGTCACCGCCGTCCACCGGTAGGGACGGAGGTAGCCGAGCAGGCGGCGCATCAGCGTCGCGTCGTAGCCCTGCTCGTCGGGTTCGGCGTGGGGATCGGAACCGGCCATGGGGGGCCGCGGCGGCTCAGGGCGCCGCGGGGGCGCCCTGGCCCATCGGGTCGTCGTCGTCGAGGGCGCTGTCGTCGCCCGGCGTGCGCGAGGCCGAGACCCGGGTGGCCCCCCAGCGCGAGAAGACGACGAACCCGAAGGCGAGAGTGAAGTACGAGAGGATGGCGCGCCAGATCAGCGTGTACAGCGGCCCCAGCTCCTTGGGGAGGTACACCGACGACATCACCGTGGTGGACAGGATCTCGGCGAACCCCGACGCGCCGGGCGTGGGCGCAAAGTAGAGCAGGAAGGTGATCAGCGTCTGCACCAGCAGCACGTCCACGAAGTGCGCCTCGATCCCCACCGCCCGGAGCGCCACGTAGCCCGCCAGCAGCTTGTTGGCGTGGGACGGGCCGGAGATGATCGTGGCCCAGAAGAGCGCCAGCCATCCCTTGGGGCTGTTGAACGCCACCACGTTGTGGTGCGCCTCGTCGATGCCGGCGCGGAGCTTCTCGATCCGCTCGCCCAGCTTCGGGCGCTTGCGCGCCAGCTTCCCCGCCACCCGGTGCAGCCAGTCCCGCACCAGCCCGGGGAAGACGATGACCACGATCAGCACCACACCGATGCCCACGAACAGCCCGAGGCTGCCCAGGAACAGGTCGTAGAGCGTGAGCCCGAGCACATTGCCGTGGTTGCCGAGCGAGCGCCCCGCGCCGAGCAGGATGACCAGCGGCCCCGCGATGGCGAAGAACAGCACGGTGGCGATGAACGACATGAGCGTCGCCGTCACCGCGAGGGGCAGCGGCACGCCCGCGCGCCGCATGGCGTAGATGGTCATCGGGCCGGCGCCCGAGTTCATCGGCGTGAGGTACGCGGCCCACGCCCCCATCCCCCCCGAGAGGATCATCCCGCCCAGGTCGGGCTTGGGATGGAAGGGCCGCACCAGCACCCAGTTCCTGAGCCCGCCGCCGAACCAGTCCATCGACGCCAGCCCCACGCCCACCAGCACCCAGCCCCAGTGGATGTGCTGCGCCGCATCCAGGAAGGCCTGGAGGTTGTTGCCGTACAGGAGCACGCCGGCGTACCCGAGCGCCGAGATGCCGACGAAGACGAGGAAGCCGCGGAACAGGAAACGCGGGGTGAGGACGGAAGCCATGACGCCGGGAATCTAGACAGGTGGGCCGGGGGCCGGGTGGGCAGGTCCCGGGCCCCCTTATCTTCCCCGCCATGTCTCATGGAGTCCTGCGGATCGTCAACGCCCGGCAGCACAACCTGCGCGGCATCACGGTGGACCTGCCCCGCCGGGCGCTGATCGTCATCACCGGGCCCTCGGGCTCCGGCAAGAGCTCGCTGGCCTTCGACACCCTCTACGCCGAGGGGCAGCGGCGCTACATCGAGTCGCTCTCCACCTACGCCAAGCAGTTCCTGGAGCGGATGCCGAAGCCGCTGGTGGACCGGCTGGAGGGGATTGCGCCTGCCGTCGCCATCGAGCAGCGGAACCCGACGGTCTCGAGCCGCTCCACCGTCGGCACCGCCACCGAGATCTACGACTACCTGCGGCTCCTCTGGGCCCGCGTCGGCCGGCAGTTCTGCCGCGCCTGCGGCGCCCCCGTGCGCCGCGACACGCCGCAGTCCGCGGCCGACGCCATCCTCGCCGGCGGCTCGGCCCGGGTGCAGGTGGCCTTCCCGCTGCCGGCCACCGCGCGCCAGAGCCACGCCGCCATCGTGGAGAACCTCGCCGCCCTGGGCTTCGTCCGCGTGGTGGCGGATGGCGCGCCGTTTCACCTCGAGGACCTGCCCGCCGGCCTCGACCTCGCCGCGACGGCGGAGCTGCTCGTCATCGTGGATCGGCTGTCGCTGGCGGCCGCCGGCGGGGAGCCGCCGGCCCGGCGCGTCTCGGAGGCCCTCGCCACCGCCTTCGCCGAGGGCGAGGGCATCGCCATCGCGCTGCTCGACGACCGCCGGCTGCGCTTCACCGAGCGCCCCGCCTGCAGCGTGTGCGACACGCCGGGCGCCACCATCACCCCCGCGCTCTTCTCCTTCAACAACCCGCGGGGGGCCTGCCAGGCCTGCAACGGCTTCGGCGCGGTGCTCGAGTACGACGAGTCGCTCATCGTCCCCAATCCCGCGCGCTCCCTGGCCGAGGGGGCCATCGACCCCTGGACCAAGCCCCGCTACGAGACCCGCCGCCGCATGCTCCTCACCGCGGCCCGGGCCCTCGGCGCCAGCCCGGACGCCCCCTGTAGCAAGCTCACCGCCGAGCAGCGCCGGGAATTGCTGTACGGCAAGGTGGGCCGCTACCAGGGGATCTTCCCCTTCCTCAAGAGCCTCGAGGCGAAGCGCTACAAGCAGTACATCCGCGTCTTCCTGCGGCAGTACCAGCTGGCCAAGACCTGCCCGGCGTGCGGCGGCGCGCGGCTCAATCCCGACGCCCTCGCGGTGCGGGTGGGGGACACCACCATCGCCGCCGTCGCGACGCTCCCGGTGGAGGAGCTGGCGCGGTGGCTGGGCCGGCTGGAGCTGACGGAGTTCGAGCGGGAGGTGGCGGCGCTCGTCCTGGCGCAGGTGCACCAGCGCACCAGCTACCTCGAGGACGTGGGGCTCGGCTACCTCAGCCTCGACCGCCTCACCCGCACCCTCTCGGGCGGCGAGGCCCAGCGCATCGCGCTCGCCAACGCGCTCGGCTCGCGGCTGGTGGACGCGCTCTACGTGCTCGACGAGCCGTCCATCGGCCTCCACCCGCGCGACGTGGACCGCCTGCTCCGCCTGCTCGAGCGCCTGCGCGACCAGGGCAACACCGTCGTGGTGGTGGAGCACGACCCCGCCGCCATGCGCCGCGCCGACTTCATGCTCGAGCTCGGCCCCGGCGCCGGCGAGCACGGCGGCCGGGTGGTCTTTGCCGGCAAGCTCGAGGCGGCCACCGACTCGCTCACCGGCCAGTACCTGTCGGGGAAGAAGCGCATCGGCGTGCCGAGCGCGCGGCGGCCGGCCAGTGCCTGGCTCAAGCTGCGCGGGGCGTCGCTCCACAACCTGCAGGGCGTGGACGTGGACATCCCCATCGGCGCGCTCACCGCCGTCACGGGCGTCTCGGGCAGCGGCAAGAGCACCCTGGTGCACGACGTGCTCTACCGGAACCTCGAGGCCCGCCTCCAGGGCGGCCACTCCGCCAAGGAGCACCTCGGCGAGGTGGTCGGCAAGGTCCGCGAGCTCCGCGGGGTGGAGCAGCTCGACGACGTGCTGCTCATCGACCAGTCGCCGATCGGCCGCACCCCGCGCTCCAACCCCATCACCTACGTGAAGGGCTTCGACGACATCCGCGAGCTCTACGCCGCCCAGCCCGAGGCACGGCGCCGGAAGCTCACCGCCGCGTCGTTCTCCTTCAACATGGCCGGCGGCCGCTGCGAGACCTGCGAGGGCGCCGGCGCGGTGCTGGTGGAGATGGTCTTCCTGGCCGACGTGTACGTGCCCTGCGAGACCTGCGGCGGCAGGCGCTACCGGCGCGACGTGCTGGACGTGAAGATCCAGGGCTTCTCCATCGCCGACGTGCTGGAGCTGACGGTGGAACAAGCCATGCACCGCTTCCGCCACCAGCCCCGGCTCGGCCAGGCCCTCTGGCACCTGCAGCAGGTGGGCCTGGGCTACCTCCGCCTCGGGCAGCCCGCCACCACGCTGTCAGGCGGCGAGGCGCAGCGGCTCAAGATCGCCCGCGAGCTGGCCGCCGCCGGCAAGCGCGGCGGCCGCAAGTGCTACATCCTCGACGAGCCCACCACCGGCCTCCACCTCGAGGACGTCCGCGTGCTCATCCACGTGCTGGAGCGGCTGGTCGAGGCGGGCAACACCGTCATCGTCATCGAGCACCACCTGGACGTGATCAAGCGCGCCGACTGGGTCATCGACCTGGGGCCCGAGGCCGGCGCGGGGGGCGGCCGCCTCGTGGCCCAGGGCACCCCCGAGCTGGTCGCGGCCACGCCGGGCTCCCACACCGGCCGCTTCCTCCGCGAGGTGCTCGCCGAGGCGCCCGCCGCCGGATGACCCGGCGCCAGGCCGTCTACGCCCTCTGGGCGGGCTGCCTCATCTGGGGCGCCGCCTTTCCGCTGGCCAAGCTCGCCCTCGCGGACGCCACGCCGATGGCGTTCAACGTGGCGCGCTTCCTGGTGGCGGCGCCGTTCCTCATTCCCACCGCGCGACAGGTCACCCGGGACGAGTGGCGCTGGGGCGGGTTCCTCGGGCTCCTCCTTGCCCTCGGCTTTGCGCTGCAGACGGTGGGGCTGGCGCAGACCACCGCCAGCCGCTCCGGCTTCCTCACGGCGCTGTACGCGCCGAGCACGCCGGTGATCGTCTTCCTGGTGTACCGGACGCTGCCCGGGGCACCCCAGGCCGGCGGACTCCTGCTCGCGCTGGCCGGCACCTGGCTCCTCACCGGGGCCGCGGCCGCCGGCCAGCAGGGCCTGAACGCGGGGGACCTGCTGACCGTGGTCTCGGCGGTGGTCTTCGCCGCGCACCTCGTGGCCACCAGCGCCGCGGGCCGCGCCGGCCGCCGGCCCCATGCGCTGGCGGCCGCCCAGATCCTGGTGGCGGGCCTCCTCTCCGCCCTGGCCCTGCCGCTGGTCGAGACCCCGGCCTACGCCTTCACGCCGCTCGTCCTCGCCGTGACCCTCTATGAGGCGATCTTCGCCAGCCTCATCGCCATCAAGCTCCAGCTCAGCGCCCAGCAGGTCCTCACCCCCACCCACAGCGCCCTCATCTTCACGGCCGAACCCGTGGTGGCGGCGGTGATGAGCTTCCTCCTCATCGGCGAGCGCCTCGGGCCCCTCCAGTGGCTCGGCGGCCTCGGCATCCTGGCGGGCAGCCTCCTGCCCGAGCTCCGGCGCGGCCGCGCGCGCGCGTGGCCACCTGAGCGGCCGCGTCACCCGTCCTTTACGAAGCGTGACGGCTCCGTCGTGCCAGCGGTCGCGGGGACGTGACGCGGCCCGGTGACGTTCGGGGCGGCTCCAGAGGGGCCGCCCCGCTCGCATCCCGTCACCCGCTCGCGCAGGAGTTCGCATGCGTCATCACCCCAGCACGCTGGCCCTCGTCCCGGCCATCCTGGCCCTCGCCGCCTGCAGTCCCGAGGCGGAGGACCGCCTTCCCCTCGACGCCGCCCTGGCGCGCACCGGGACGGTGACCGCGCAGCCGGCCCAGGTGCAGGCCCTCCTCCCCCAGGTCACCCTGAAGCCCATCATCACCACCGGCGACCCCTTCCCCGGCGCGCCCGCCGTTGCCGCGGAAGACCAGGCCTGGGGCCCGCTCCCCGACGGCCTCGGGGGGTACCTCGGGACGGATGGCAACCTCGTGCTGTACGCCAACCACGAACTCGACGGCCGCGGCATCCCGCTCAGCGACGGCAGCGCCCCCTACAAGTGGGCCCGTGTCTCCCGGCTCCTGCTCGACCGGAAGAGCCTCAGCGTCCTCGAGGGGAGCTACGCCATTGACCAGGCCAAGGCCGGCCAGGGTCTCTTCGAGCGGCTCTGCTCCGCCTTCTGGGCAGGCATCCAGGAGGGCGTCGGCTACCCGGGCATCTTCCTGACGGGCGAGGAGAGCACCAACCCCGGCAAGGGCCGCCAGCTCGCGGTCGACGCGGCCGGCACCATCACCGAGATGCCCTGGTTCGGCCTCTACGCGCACGAGAACCAGGTGGTGATCCCCGGCTTCGAGGGCCAGGTGGTGTTCATCGGCCTCGACGACACCGGGGGCGCCTCCGAGCTCTACATGTACGTGGCCGCGTCGCTCGACGCCGCGCTCGCGGGCCAGGGCAAGCTCTACGTGCTGGCCTCGAGCGCGCTCACCCATGCCGGCAACCTGAAGGAAGGTCAGACGGTGCCGGTCAGCTTCCGGGAGATCGAGAACCCGATGAGCCTCACCACCCCGGCCGCGCTGCAGCGCCGGGTGGACTCGATCGGCGCCCTGCCCTTCGTCCGGATCGAGGACGGCGAGGCCGACCAGGCGCCCGGCCGCCGCACCCCGGGCCTCTACTTCGTGGACACCGGCCGCTCCACCACCACCGGCCGCGTGGTGCCCGGCCTGCTCAACGCCATCTGCACCGACGACGGCACCACCCCCCGCGTCTGCGACCCCGCCGGCTCCATCTACCGCCTGACCTGGGCCGACCGCCGCGACCCGACCCGGGGCGGTGAGCTCAAGCTCATCGAGCGCTCGCAGGGCGCCGCCACCGAGTGGGCGTCGCCGGACAACATCGCCACCTCGCCCCGCGGGCTCATGCTGCAGGAGGATCCCGCCTACCCCGGCTTCCAGCGCGCCCCGCGCATCTGGTACCTGGGCTACGACGGGACCCGCGGCCTCAAGCCCGCGCTGGCCGTGGCCGAGGCCACCAACCCCGGCTGCGACGAGTCCATCGGGGGCGGCGCCGCCACCTGCTGGGAGACCAGCGGCATCATCGACGCCTCCGCCTGGCTCGGCGCCGGCAGCTGGCTGTTCGTGACGCAGGCGCACGGCCTCCCCTTCACCTTCAACGGCGCCAGCTCCACCGGCGAGAGCGGCCAGCTCCTCTACCTCCGCCTCCCGGGCAGCTGACCGGCAGGGCCCGCGAACGCGAACGGGGCGGCCAGGTGGCCGCCCCGTTTCGTGTTCCACCCCCGCCGGGCGGTTAGCCCGCCGCCTCCAGCCGGTCCCGCGCCCGCAGCGCCTGGGCGGCCTCCCGCAGCATGGCCTCGGTGGTGGGCCAGTCGATGCAGGCATCGGTGATGGACACGCCGTACGCCAGCGTCCGGGCGTCCTCCCCCAGCTTCTGCGCGCCCGCGTGCAGGTGGCTCTCCACCATGGCGCCCATGAGGTGCGGGCTCCCCGCCACGAGCTGCCGCACCACGTCGCCGAAGACCAGCGGCTGCCGCATGTGGTCCTTGCCCGAGTTGCCGTGGCTGCAGTCCACCATCACCCGCGCGGGCAACCCGCGCGCTGCGCACAGCGACGCGGCTTCCGCCACCGACTCGGCGTCGTAGTTGGTGCGCCCGCCCCCGCCCCGCAGCACGAGGTGCCGCTCCGGGTTCCCGGTGGTGTGGACGATGGCGCTGCGCCCCTCGTCGTCCATGCCGAGGAAGGTGTGGGGCGTGCCCGCGGCCTGCATGGCGTCGAGCGCCACCTGCAGGTTGCCGTCGGTGGTGTTCTTGAAGCCGACGGGCATGGAGAGGCCGCTCGCCATCTCCCGGTGCGTCTGCGACTCGGCGGTCCGCGCCCCGATGGCCGTCCACGCCACCAGGTCGGCGATGTACTGCGGCACCACCGGACCCAGCAGCTCCGTGGCGGCCGGCAGCCCGAGTTCGTTCACGTCGAGGAGGAGCTTCCGCGCCAGGCGGAGCCCCGTGGCCATGTCGCGCGTGCCGTCGAGGTGCGGGTCGTTGATCAGCCCCTTCCACCCGACGGTGGTCCGCGGCTTCTCGAAGTACACCCGCATCACCAGGCAGAGCGTCCCCTCGAGCTCCGTCCGCAGCGCCGCCAGCCGCCGGGCATACGCCAGCGCGGCGGCGGGATCGTGGATGGAGCACGGCCCCACCACCACCAGCAGCCGGCGGTCTTCCCCCGACAGGATCTGGCGCACGGCGGTGCGCCCCGCGAGCACCGTGCTCGCCGCGCGGCGCGTGAGGGGGAGGTCCCCGATCAGCGTCCTCGGCGCCACCAGGGGCTCGAAGCGGCGGATGTGGACGTTGCTCGTCCCGGGGACGATCGGCTTCATGGACGACACGACGGACCGGACCTGCTGGAAGTGGTGAAGTGGCATAAAGATGCAGGTGCCACCGTGGTCGCGCCAGAGCGCCGCGGCCCGTACCTTCCCCTCCCATGCCCGAGCTGCCCGACATCCGCCTCTACCTCTCGGCCCTCGAGACCCGCCTCCCCGGGCGGCGGCTCGAGCGGGTGCGGCTCTTCACCCCGTTCCTGCTCCGGAGCGTGGAGCCCCCGCTGGCCGCGGTGGAGGGCCGCCTCATCACCGGGCTCGAGCGGCTCGGCAAGCGGATCGTAGTGGCCCTCGAGGGGGAGCACTTCCTGGTGATCCACCTGATGATCGCGGGACGCTTCCGCTGGCTGCAGGCGGGCGCCAAGCCCCCTGGCAAGATCGGCCTCGCCGCCTTCGACCTGGCCGACGGCACCCTCGCCCTGACCGAGGCCGGGAGCAAGCGCCGGGCGTCGCTCCACGTGATCGCGGGCCGCGCGCAGCTGGCGCCGTTCGACCGCGGCGGCCTGGACGTGGAGGCCGCCACCACCGAGGCGTTCGCCGCGCGCCTCCGCGCCCGGAACCACACCCTGAAGCGCGCCCTCACCGACCCCACGATCCTCGACGGCATCGGCAACGCCTACTCCGACGAGATCCTCCACGCCGCGCGCCTCTCTCCCTTCCTCCTCACCCAGCGCCTCGACGACGCCGGGTACGCCCGCCTGCACCACGCCTGCACCGCCGTGCTCGCGGAGTGGACCACGCGCCTCATCGCCGAGTCAGGCGACCGGTTCCCCGGGAAAGTCACGGCCTTCCGCCCGGGCATGGCCGTGCACGGCCGCTACGGGGAGCCCTGCCCCGACTGCGGCACGCCCGTCCAGCGCATCCGGTACGCCGACAACGAGACCAACTACTGTCCCGCCTGCCAGACCGAGGGCCGCCTCCTCGCCGACCGCGGCCTGAGCCGGCTCCTCAAGGACGACTGGCCCCGCACCGTGGAGGAGCTCGAGGAGCTCCGCCGCCCGCCCGCATGAGCACGGGACTCGTCCGCGCCATCGGGCGCTGGAGCCTCGTGGCGCTGATGCTCAATGGCGTCATCGGCAGCAGCGTCTTCGGGCTGCCGTCGGTGCTGTGGGGTCGCCTGGGCGCGGCCAGCCCCTGGGCCTGGCTCATCGCGGCCGGGGCCATCGGGCTCATCGTCGCCTGCTTCGCCGAGGTGGCGAGCCGCTTCGAGGGGGCGGGCGGGCCGTACCTGTATGCGCGGGTCGCCTTCGGGCGGCTGGCCGGCATCGAGATGGGCTGGCTCGCCTACCTGGTGCGCCTCACCGCCTCGGCCACCAACGCCAATCTGTTCGTGATCTACCTGGGCCAGTTCTGGCCCGGGGCCGCCGGCCCGGTGGCCTCGCGCGTGGTGCTGGCGCTCGTGATCATCCCGCTGGCGCTCGCCAACGTGCAGGGCGTGCGCGGCGGGGCCCGGGTGAGCACGGTGCTGCTCATCGTCAAGCTGCTGCCGCTCGCCACCTTCGCGCTCCTCGGACTGGCGCTGGCCGTGCCGCATCCGGTGGCGCACCCCGCCGCGCCCGTGCCGGCCCTCCGCGACTGGCTCGACGTCATCCTCATCCTGATGTTCGCCTACGGCGGCTTCGAGTCAGCCCTGGTCCCCCTGGCCGAGGCCAAGGCCCCCCGGCGCGACGCGCCCTTTGCCCTGGGCGTCACGCTGCTCACCTGCGCCTTCCTGTATGGCAGCGCGCAGCTCGTGGTGAACGCCGCCCTCCCCGACCCCGCCGCCGGCGATCGCCCCCTCGCCGCGGCCGCCGGCGCCTTCCTCGGCCCGGCCGGCGCCACCGTGCTGGCGCTCGCCGCCCTCGTCTCGGTCACGGGCTACCTCGCCGGCGCCATGGTGAATGTCCCGCGCCTCACCTTCGCCATGGCCGAGCAGGGCGACCTCCCCGCGGCCTTCGCCCGGCTCCACCCGGTGCACCGGACGCCCTGGCTCTCCATCCTCCTCTTCGCGGCGCTGGTGTGGTGCCTCGCGGCCTCGAGCGGCTTCCTGCAGAACCTCACCCTCTCCGCCGTCTCACGCCTGTTCACCTACGGCCTCGTCTCCGCGGCGCTCCCCGTCCTGCGCCGCCGTGAACGGCAGGACCCCGGCCTGCCCGCCGCCACGCTCCGGCTCCCCGCCGGCCCGCTCCTCGCCCTGCTCGGGTTCCTCACCTCCGGCCTGCTGGCCACGCGCATGAGCGGCCGTGAGCTTGTCGTCATGAGCGTCGTGCTGCTGCTCGGCCTCCTTCACTGGTACCTCCGCACCCGCCCCAGCGGCGAGCCCCATATCCCCCGTCAGGCGGAGTGAGCATTTCGCAGGCCCCAGCGGCGTCCTCAGGGCGTTCCCTCGCGTGGACACCCTCGAGGAGCCGTCATGCGCCGCCGCGCCCGCCCCGCCCGCCTCCTGCTCCTGGCCCTCCTGGGCTGCGCCGAGCCCTCGCTGCTGCCCCCGGCGGGTGAGGCATTCGAGCCCCCATCCTCCTATCGGGCCTGGTGGCACGCCACGGAGGGCTGCAGCGGGCGCAGCGGCCGGTTCGCGCGACTCGCGTGGATCCGCGTCCCGTCCGATGCGCAGGGGCTCTTCACCTGGGACGGGAAGCGCGTGGCCGGCCTGTGGCACTCCCCGCACACCATCTACCTGTCCGACAAGCTCCTCGACCACGAGCCGCTGGTGCGCCACGAGATGCTGCACGACCTCCTGCAGCGCGGCAGCCACCCCGACACCCCCTTCGTGAGCCCCTGCCACCTCCGCTGGCCCATCCTGGTCCCGCTCGACTCCGCCCCCTGAAACGCCACGCTCCCCGGCACCACCCTGGTGCCGGGGAGCGTGAACCCGACGGAACGGCTCAGTTCCGGTCCACCGCCCGCTGTCCCCCGAAGCGCTGCACGATCTTGTCGTCCCCGTCGTCGGCGGTGTTGGCCACGGCCATCACCGTCCACATCAGCTCGTCGGTGTCGATCCCCTCCCCCACGAAAGCGTGGGTGAAGAGGATGTCGTTGGTGCCCGGCTCCATGGCATAGGCCCCGAAGCGCATGTTGAAGTTCTCCTCCAGCAGGAACTGCCGCAGCTCCAGCGTCGGCTCGGCCCCCGTCACCACCCAGCTGAAGGCGCGCACCACCGTGAACCGCTCGTTGATCGGCGTCACCGACACCGTCACCCAGGCCGAGCCGGCCCGGATGTGGAACTGCGGGGCGGTGTCGTTGGGCCGGGCCTGCGCCCCGAACTGCTCCTTGAGGATCGTGGCGACCTTCTCGTACACCTTGGCCTGGTTCTCGTTCTGGAACTGCGGGGGCATCGGCTGCTCCGGATGAGGGTGGGTCAGGGAACGGCTTCGACAATCAGGTCCGCCTGCTGGCGGCGGACCACATAGCGCGTGCCGGCCGGGTTGCCGCCCTGGTAGAGCGCGCGCACCAGCGCCGGGCTGATCTCGTGTTCCACGAGGTGCTCCACCGCGCGGGTGTTGGCATGCGCCTTCCACGCCCCCGCGAGCCAGCTGACGATCGACGCGTCCCAGTCGAGCGTCACCCCGTGCTCGCGGTGCCGCGCCGCCACCTCCGGGAGGAGCCGCGTGGTGATCCAGTCGCTGCCGAGCGTAGCGGCGGCGGGCGCCTCGTCGAACCAGAAGTCCACCGTCCCCGCCAGCTCCGGGCCCAGCCGTTCGGCCAGGTCCGGCTCCACCGCGTCGGGGGCCGGCTGTGCCCCCGACGCCGCAAACCCGATGGTGCCGATCTCCCGGTCCTGCGCCGCACCGAGCGTCATGAGCACCACCGCGTCGCTCAGGTAGATACGCCGGCCCTGGAAGTCCGTGATCACGCCCTGCGTGATGGCCGGCAGGAAGGCCGCCAGCACCGAGGGATGGCAGCGATCGATCCGGTCACAGAGCACCACCGACCACGGCATCTCGGCCAGCGCGTACAGTGCGTGCCGGTCCTCGTAGCCCACGTACCCGGCCGGCGAGCCGAGCAGCGCCGTCAGGCTGGCATCGTCCTGGAACCGCGCGAAGTCGATCCGCACCACTCGCCGCGCGTCGCCGTACAGTCCCTCGGCGATCACCTCGGCGAGTACCGGCGCGTGCTCGTGCATCTCACCCCCGAGGGCCACCACCGCGTTGGGGCGCGCCGCCCGCAGGTCCAGCCCACGGCTCGTCACCTCGAGCCGGCCCACCAGGCGCTCGGCCGAGTCGTCATCGAGCAGCTGCTCCTGCACCAGCCGCTCGCGCAGCGACGCCAGCCGCGCCCGCTCCAGCGACGGCAGGCCCAGCATCCGCTTCACGACGGCCTCGGCCTCCACCCGGGTCACCGCGGGAAGCCCACGGCTCACCCCATGCGCCACCGCCTGGTCGAGGAGGTCCACGGCCTTGTCGGGGAAGTGGCGGTTGGGCATGAACTGCCGCGCCACGTCCACGATCCAGCGCAGGACCTCATCGCCCACCGTGAGGCCGCGGCCGCGGGTCAGGTCGTCCCGGACCACCTTGAGCACCTCGAGCGTGCGCTCCGGCGTCAGCTCGGCGATCCGCACCGGCTGGAAGCGCCGCTCGAGCGCCCGGTCGTGCTCGATGAAGCGCCGGTACTCCTCGTCGGTGGTCGCCCCGATGCAGGCGATCTCGCCGCGGGCCAGCGCCGGCTTGAGCATGCTCGACAGGTCGCCGGTCCCCTCCCGGCCACCCGCCCCCATGATGGCGTGCACCTCGTCGATGAAGAGCACGATGCCGTCCTGCTTCGCCTCGGCCAGGATGGCGCCCACCCGCTTGTCGAGCTCGCCCACGATCCCGGCCCCGGCCACCAGCGCCGACGGCTGCAGGCCAAAGAGCCGCACCCCCATGAGGGGTGCCGGCACCTGGCCCGCCGCGATCCGCTGGGCGATCCCTTCGACGATGGCGGTCTTGCCCGTCCCCGCGGCCCCCACCAGCAGGGGATTCCGCTTGGTGCGCCGGCAGAGCGTCTCGATGATGGTCTCGATCTCGGTGTCGCGCCCCACGCACGAGGGCAGCTTGCCTTCGCGCGCCGCCTGCGTGAGGTCCCGGCCAAAGCGCTCCAGCGTGGGCGTCGGCTGCAGGGTGCGGATGCCCTCCAGGGGAGCGGCCGGCCGCGCCTCGGGAGCGCGCTTCTCGGCCTCGCTCCCGGACGCGGGCGTCGCCGGGGCGGTGGCGGTCGGGGGCGTGGCCACCTGGTAGGTCACCGGGTGGCCGGACGCCCGCAGCACCGCTGCGAGCAGGTCCCGCTCCCCCACCATCCCTTTCCCGAGCCCCCGCGCGATCGCCGAGGCCTCGCGCTCCAGGGTGGCGGCGGGATAGGGCTGGGCGCCCTGGGCCGCGGCGCGAGCGGCCTGCTTGGCCGTGGAAAGGTCCAGCCCCGGCGAGAGCGTGGCCACCATCGGCGCGTAGCGCTCAAGGAAGAGCAGCAGCCAGTCGGGAAGCCCCGCGGCGGGACGGTCGCCGAGTTCGCGGAGCAACCGGGCCGCCCCGGCGGTCAGGGGCAGGTCAGCAGGAGCCGGTGTCGTCATCGGGTCGGGAAGCGGATGCGGGTTGGGTCGGCGGACGCCGCCCCCGTGAGTATTCATCACCAGGCCCGACCCCGCAACCACATCCAGCGGGCCGTCCCGTACATCCCCCAAAACCAGCGCGGCCCGGGCAGAGACCCGGGCCGCGCTGGATGGTGGTCAAGTGAGGAAAGCTCCCGAGGCAGGACTCGAACCTGCGACCCGCTGATTAACAGTCAGCTGCTCTACCAACTGAGCTACTCGGGAAGGCGCGAGAGAATAGCCACACCTTCCCCGAAGTGCAAGCCAGAGCGCAGACAAGCCGTTTGAGAGACAGTCATGAGGCAGTATAATGACTTCATGATGACACTTAGGCTGCCGAACCAGGCTGAACCTGCCGATTCGCGCCCAAATGGCCATCAGGGACCCCCTCCACCGTCACGTCCAGGCGACACCCCCAAGCACAAACGAGAGCAGCACTTACACGAGAAGCGAGCAGACGCTCACATTCCAATGCTAGCGAGCGAGCACTCACATCTACCAACGCTTGGAGCAAGCCAATTTCCCCGTCGGTTGGCCACTGCCCAAATGACACCTAAGTCAATGTGGAAAATGCCTTTACACGTTCGGGCAGTACCGGAAACGCCGCGCGCTCCTACCTTTTGCGCCATGCCGTTACTTCCCCTCGTTGGCCACGACGCGGCCAAGGCGCAGGTCCAGAAGAGCCTGGCCGAGGGGCGGCTCCCCCAGATGCTCCTGCTGGTGGGGCCGAGCGGGATCGGCAAGCAGAGGTTCGGGTTGTGGCTGGCGCAGGCGCTGTTCTGTGAGGGGCCGACCGGCCGTGCGGGACGTGCCGTAGCTGTCTGCAGGTGGCAGGGCTCGCGCACCCGGATCTGCACTGGTTCATGCCGGTGCCCCGGCCCAAGGCCAGCGAGCCGGACAAGCAGGTGGAGGAGCTGGCGGAGGCGATCGGGGCGGTCATCGAGGAGCGGCGGAGCCAGCCGCTCTGGCAACCGGCGGACGGCCTGGCCGGGCATTTCGTGGCCACCGCCCGGCTGCTCCAGCGGCGGGCGGCGCTGACGCCGGTGCAGGGCAAGCGGAAGATGTTCCTGGTGGCCGAGGCCGACCGGCTGGTGCCCCAGGAATCGAGCCCAGAGGCGGCCAATGCCCTCCTCAAGCTGCTCGAGGAGCCGCCGGCGGACAGCACCTTCCTCCTGACCGTGACGGATGCCAACCGGCTGCTGCCGACCATCCGCTCCCGGCTGATCCCGCTCCGGCTGGGCCGGCTGCAGGATGGGGAGGTTGAGCGGTTCCTGGCCGCCCATGCCGGGGCAAGCGGGATGGCACTGGGGCGGATGGTGAGCGCCGGGGAGGGCTCGATTGGCCGGGCGCTGGCCGCCGGGGACGACTCGGCCAAGGCCACCCGGGCGGTGGACGAGCTCCTGAAGGCGGTGACCAGTGGCCCCGCCGGCCGGGCGGAGCGGGCCCTCAAGCAGGGGCCGTGGGCGGCGCGCGGGGACTTCACCGCGATGCTGGATGCCCTCGCCGATACCCTGGCCGATGCGGCCCGGCAGGCCGCCGGGGGCCGGGCCCGGCGGCCGCTGCCCGAGGCGCTGAGCCGGCCGCATGCCGTGAGCGCGCTGGTGACGGCGCAGGAGAAGGTGGGCCCGGGCGCGGGAGGCCGCGCAGGGCAACGTGAATCCCCAGCTCCTGCTCATGGCGCTGGCGGACGACCTGGCGGAGGTGCTGTGAGCCTGAGCCACGTGGACGACAAGGGCCGGGCCCGCATGGTGGACGTGGGTGGCAAGCCCGTCACCCAGCGCACCGCGGTGGCCGAAGGCCAGGTGCGGATGAGCGCCGAGGCGCTTTGCGCTGGTCGGGGAGAACGCCATCGCCAAGGGCGACGTGCTGCGGGTCGCGGAGGTGGCGGGCACGATGGGCGGCAAGCAGACGGGCACGCTGATCCCGCTGTGTCACCCGCTGGCGCTGGATGCGCTGACGGTGGAGTGCGAAGCGGACGCCGAGCTTCCGGGCGTCCGGGTCAGGGCCCCGACGCGGTGACGAGCCGCACCGGGGTGGAAGATGGAAGCGCTGACGGCGGTCGCGGTCGCTTGTCTCACCGTCTACGACATGGTGAAGGCGGTGGATCGCGGAATGACCATCGACGGCATCCGCCTGGTCGCCAAGACCGGCGGTACCAAGGGTGACTGGGTGGCCGCGCGGGTGGGCCCGTCGCCCCTACTAGGAGGTTGCATGAGTATCGAAGAACCCGATCCGACCGGTCGCGCGGGGTGGACCCGGCGCCTGCTCGCCAAGGGCGCTGCCCTGCTCGTGGCCACGCTCATCGTGAGCGCCCTGGCCGGCTCGAGCGCGCGGGTGCGCGCCTCGAACGAGCCCGCGGCCCCCACGATCGGGATGGTGGCGGACGAGGTGCGGAACCTGGCCCGCCGGCTGGAAACCACCAAGGGGGAGCTCGCCATGGCGCGCGCCCAGGTGGATCGCGCCAACAACATCATCCGCTACTCGAGCCAGTACCAGATCGGCGGACCTCGCCGCGGCCATCTACGATATCGCCTGAGCGAGGGATCGACACTGACGTGGCGTTCCGCCTGGTGAAGGTGGAGAGCCAGTTCGCCCAAGGCCCTCTCGGGCAAGGGGGCCATCGGCTACGCGCAGGTGCAGCTCCGGACGGCGCGCTTCTACGAGCCCGGCCTGTCCGAGGAGCAGCTCTACCAGCGCGACGTGAACCTGCGCATCGGGTTCCGATTCCTCCGCGACCTGCTGCGCCGCCACGATGGCGACTTCCGGCTCGCGTCAGGCCTACAACCGCGGCCCGGGCCGGGTGGAGGAGATCCTGCTGCAGGGCGGCGACCCGTCGAACGGCTACGCCGAGGCGGTGCTCAAGGGCACCCGCCACGCGCCGGGAGCGGTGATCGAGTAGGCGCTACGCCCCCTGAACGGCCGACGGGCCGCCTGCCTCCCGGCAGGCGGCCCGTCGTGCGTCCGGGCGGTCGCGTCAGCCCGGGATCTTGAGCCGGACGCCGGCCTTGAGGACGGTGCGCGGGGTCATGCCGTTGGCTTCCCGCAACGAGGCGATGGTCACGCCGTAGCGCGCCGCGATCGCGGTGAGCGTCTCGCCGCGGCGCACCAGGTGGGTGGCCGGCCGCTCCGCGGGAGCGCCGGTGCTGCTCGGCGCCGGGGCGGGTGCAGGCTGGTGGGCCGGCGCGGACTCGGCCTCCGGGGCCGGCCGGGCGGGGGCCGGCACGCGGATCACCTGGCCGGCGCGGATCATCGAGGTGCGGCCCAGGGCATTCAGCGACCGGAGCCGTGTCACCGACGTGCTGTACTTCTCCGCGATGCCCGACAGCGTCTCGCCCGGGCGCACCCGGTAGCGGATGGTGGTGGACGAGGTGCCGCGCGCCGTCACGGTGCGCTCCGCGGCCTCGGGCACGTTGGGCACGAAGCTCGTGGGCACCACCAGCCGGGTGCCGATCTTGAGCCGCGTCATCCGCACGCCCGGGTTGGCGTCGGTCAGGAGCCGCGTGTTCACGCGGTACATCCGCGCGATGCTCGCCGTCTGGCCCCGGGCCACCACGTGCTCCACGTAGTGCACCCGGTCGTTCTCCGGCAGTTCCGCGTAACGCGCTTCCACCAGGGCGCCGAGCCCCGTGGGCAGGCGGACGACCGACGGCGTGCGGGGCGGCGTGACCGAGCGGATGTAGTGCGGGTTGAGCTCGCGCAGGAACGCCACGGAAGTGTCGGCCAGCCGCGCGAGGACGTCGAGGCCGGTGGCATCCGGCACGATGATCGAGTCGTACGACACCGGCTGGATGTCCGTGAAGCGGACGAAGCCGTACTTCTCCGGCTGCTTGGCGATCAGCGCCGCGGCGATGAGCTTCGGGACGTAGTCCTTGGTTTCCCGCCGCAGGAAGCGGGTGTCATAGAGGCGGAAGAAGGTGGCGTCCGCGTTTTCCTCTTCCTCGTCGTCGCCGTCGGGGAGGCGGCGGAGGCCGCGGCCCACCTTGCCGGCGCCGGCATTGTACGCCGCGGCGGCGAGGTACATGGAGCCGAAGCGGTCGCGCAGGTCGGCGAGGTGGCGCGCGGCCGCGTCGGTGGCGCGGACGAAGTCGCGCCGCTCGTCCACTCCTGGTGTCCACGCGCAGGCCGTAGAGCTTGCCCGTCCCCTTCATGAACTGCCGCATCCCCGTGGCCGCGCGCGGCTCACGGCCGCGTTCGAGAA
>JADJPD010000008.1 GCA_016713435.1 Gemmatimonadota bacterium
GAGGCTCCGTGGTGGGGTGGGGGCGTTGCCAGACCCGAACAGGCGCCCCCATCAATTGGTACTTGCTGTTCTCCGTCCCTCGGTGATCGTGCCGTGCCTCCAGGGTTCTGCAGTTCCTCTGCGCCCCTCTGCGTCCTCCGCGCCTCTGCGTTGAGCTCGCAGGCCCCCGTCCGGCGGACGCCCCCGGCGACGCCTAGTGCCCCGGGACCGGCCGGTTCTTGTAGGGGAACCACCAGGGCTTGGCCTCCATGACGTAGTCGAGGTGGACGTGCTTCGTCTCGCGGAAGGCGTCGAGGCCCTCCTCGCCGAGCTCGCGGCCGATGCCGCTCAGGCGCATGCCGCCGAAGGGGCCGGCGTCGTTGTCGGTGAGGGGTCGTTGATCCAGAAGGTGCCAGCCTTGATCCGGTGCATGGCCGTCATGGCCAGCTCGAGGCTGTTGGTGTAGATCGAGGCGCCGAGGCCGGAAGCGGGAAATCGTTGGCCATGGTGATGGCCTGCTCGGCGTCGTCGGCGACGGTGATGGTGAGGACAGGGCCGAAGATCTCCTCGCGGGTGGGGGAGGCCGCCGTGGCGCACGTTGGTCAGGATGGTGGGCCTGCAGAGTGCCCCGTGAGGCCGTTTGGCTGGAGGCGGCGGCCGCCGTGCAGCAGGGTGGCCCCTTCCTCCACGGCGGCCTGCACCTGGTCTCTCCACCGGGCCAGCGCGTCGGCGGTGATGAGCGGGCCCACGTCGGTGGCGCGGGTCCATCGGGTCTCCTACCACGAGGCCCCGCACGCGAGGCGTGGAGCCGGCGGTGAACTCCGCGGCGACCTCCCGGACCACGTACACCCGCTTGGACGAGGTGCCTGACCCTGGCCGGCGTTGAGGAGCCGCGCCCAGGCCACGCCCGGCACCGCGATGTCGAGGTTGGCGTCGGCGAAGACGATGAACGGGTCCACGCTGCCGAGCTCCAGGTTCACCTTCTTGAGCTGGCGGCCCGCCTCCGCCGCCACGCTCCGGCCGGCCTCGAGGGCCGGTGAAGGCGATGAGGTCCACCGTGGGGTCCTGCACCAGCAGTTCGCCCGTCTCGCGGCCGCCGGTGATGACGTTCACCACCCGGCGGCGGCAGGGCCGCGAGGCAGCGCGCCATGAGCAGCGTGGCGAGCGAGGTCTCCTGGTGCGGCGGCTTGGCCACGACGGTGTTCCCGGCCGCGAGGGCCGGCGCCAGCTTCCACGCCAGCAGCAGCAGCGGGAAGTTGAACGGCACGATGGCCGCCACCACCCCGTAGGGCTCCTTGATGGTGAAGTTGACCTGGTGCGGCGCCACCGGCGGGATGGAGTTGCCGAAGCTGCGCCGCCCGCACTCCGCGTAGTACTCGTGCGGCGCCGCCACCCACTCGATCTCGTCGATGGCCTCGATGAGGAGCTTGCCGGTTTCCCGCGCCATGAGCGTGGCGAGCTCCTTGTCCGCGGCACGGATCCGGGCACCCACCTCCCGCAGCAGTTTCGCCTTCTCCACGCCGGGGATGGCCCACCAGCCGGGCTGGGCGCGCGCCGCCGCCTCACAGGCGAAGTGCACGTCCTCGCGGGCGCAGTCGGCCGCGAGGCCCACCTGCTCCGTGGTGGCGGGATTCAGGATGGGGCGGAGGACCTTGCTCTTCGGCGTGATCCACTGGCCGTCGAGCAGGATGGGGCGACAGTGCGCATGTGCGTGCCACGCGTGGCGGGTCGGGGTGGGTCCAGAGTACACCGCGGCCCGGGGGTTGGGGAAGGGCGGCGGCCTCCCCAGGCCTTCGAGCGCCCGGGCCACCGCCTCCAGCAGCTCCCGGGGGGAGATGGGCTTCTGCATGAAGACCTGGCCCTCCGGGATCTGCAGCGGCCGGCCGGTGGCGTCCACCGCGTAGCCGCTCATCAGGATCACCTTGAGCCCGGGGGCCTCGCCCTGCAGGCGGGTGGCCAGTTCCTGCCCGGTGAGGCCGCCGGGCATGACGATGTCGGTGACGAGCACCTGGACCTGGCCCTGCGCCTCCTGCCAGAGGCGGAGCGCCTCGCGGCCATGGGCCGCGGTGAGCACCCGGTACCCGCGGCGCTCGAGCACCCGGCTGGTGAGGCGGCGGACCGCCGGCTCGTCCTCCACCAGCAGGACCGTCTCGGTGGCGGGCCGCTCAGGGCGCGGCTGGCCCCGCCGCCGGCCGTCGCCGGGTCCGCCACCACGCAGGGGAGCAGGAGCTCGAAGCTGGTGCCCTGTCCGGGGGTGCTCCGCACGTGGATCGTGCCGCGGTGCTGCTGGACGATGCCGAACACCGTCGCCAGGCCCAGGCCGGTGCCCTGGCCCGCAGCCTTGGTGGTGAAGAACGGCTCGAAGATGTGGGCAGCACCTCGGGCGGGATGCCGCTGCCGCTGTCGGTGACGTCGAGGACGGCATAGGGCCCGGGCGACAGCTGCGCGGCCCCGGCCGCGTCCGCATCGAGGTGGCGGAGCCCGGTGGTAATGATCAGCGAGCCGCCCTCCGGCATCGCGTCGCGGGCGTTGACGGCCAGGTTGAGCAGCACCTGGTCCAGCATGCCGGGGTCGCCCTCCACCACGAGCGCGCCGCCCTGGTGCTTCACCTGCAGCCGGATGTCCTCCCGCAGGACGCGCTGCAGCATCTTGGCGATGTTGCTCACCAGCTCGGCCAGGTCGAGGGTCTTCGGCTGCATGGCCTGCTTGCGGCTGAAGAGCAGGAGCTGCCGCGTCAGGTTGGCGGCGCGCTCGGCGGAGTGCTTGATGTCCTCGAGGCCTTCGAGGGCGCCCGGCGGCAGGCCGGCTCGCTCTGGACCAGGCTCACCTGCATCATGATGGCGCCGAGGATGTTGTTGAAGTCGTGCGCCACGCCGCCGGCCAGCAGGCCGATGGCCTCCATCTTCTGCGCCTGGCGCAGCTGGGCCTCGAGCTCGTGCCGGCGGCGCTCCGCGCTGTGCCGCTCCGAGACGTCACGGCAGGCCACGGTGAAGAGCCGCTGGCCGTCCACCTCCCCCTTGAAGATCACCGCCTCGAGCAGCACGGACTCGCCGTCGGCGCGGACGGCCTGCACCGGGCGGAAGGAGCCCATGGCCTGTGCCCCGGGATCCGCGGCAAAGCCCGCCACGAGGTCGCCGTGGTGCGCCCGGAGGCCGGCCGGGATGAAGCGCTCGATCCGGGTGCCGATCACCTCGGCGGCGGTGCAACGGAAGATCCGCTCGGCGGCCGGGTTGAACACCACGATCCGCTCCTCGGCGTCGACGGAGACGATGCCGTCGAGCGAGGAGTCGATGATGGCGGTGGCCCGGCGGCGGTACTGCTCCGCCGAGCGCTCGGCGGCGCGCCGCTCGGTGATGTCCTGGCTCAGGCCGTAGGCGGTGCGCGGCTGGCCGGCGTCGTCGTGGGCCACGGCGACGCGCACGGACATGAAGCCCTCGGTCCCGTCGTGGCGGCGGAAGCCGTGCTCGAACTGGCGGGTCTCGCCGGGCGCCAGCGTGCGCGCCGCTGCGATCTCGCGCCGCACGGTGGCCGCGTCCTCCGGGGAGAGGAACCGGCGGGTCAGCTCGTCGAGCGAGAGGGCCGAGGGGGCGGCGTCTCCGGCGGGGCGGCGGAAGATGGCCATGAGATGCCGGTCGTACGACAGGCGCTCGGAGGCGAAGTCGAACTCCCAGTAGCCGAGTTGCGCCATCTCGAGGGCCAGCTGGAGCCGGCGGGTGCTGTCGTGCAGCGCGCGGCCCGAGGCGTCCCGCTCGGTGCGCTCCTGCAGCACCTGGAGCCCGAAGCCCAGGTCTTCCGCGAGCTCCGCGAGGAGCGCCTGCTGGCCGGCGCCGAAGGCCCCGGGCTCCCTGGCATACACCGCGAGGCCACCGATGACGCTGCCGTTCACCCGCAGCGGCAGTGCCAGGACGGAGCGAAGGCCGCGGCCGCGCGCGGCGAGGCGCCAGGGGAGCGGGCTCGGGCTGGCGTCGATGTCGTCCACGGCCACGGGCTCGCCAGTTGCGATGGCCGTCCCGAGGGGGCCTTTCTCCGCGGGCTCCGGTCCCCAGGTGCAGTCGAGCGCGCGGAGGAAGGCCTCGTCACCGCCCGCGCAGGCCACGGGCCGCACCCGGTTCCCGGGGGCCGTTTCGGCAAGGCCCACCCAGGCCAGGGCATAGCCGCCATCGTTCACGGCCACCCGGCAGATGGCGTCGAGCAGGCTGGCCGGATCGTGGGCGCGGACCAGCTCCTCGTTGCAGCGGCTCAAGGTGCGCAGGGCGCCGTTGGCGCGGCGCAGTTCCCGGGTGCTGTCGTCGAGGTGGGCCACCATGCTGTTGAACCGCTCGCAGAGCAGCGCCACCTCCGCCGGGCCGCCGGGGATTACGCGAGCGGTCAGGTCGCCGCCGGCCAGGCGGCGCGTCGCCTCGGCGAGGCGCAGCGCGTGGCGGCCCACCAGGAAGTAGTTCCCGATCCAGCTCACGAGGCAGGCCACCAGGATGATGCCGGCGGCGTACTGGGCCCGCCGCCGCGCCGCCCAGCGCGCCTCACGGAGCGGACGCGCGAGCTGGAAGCGGAATCCGATGGTCCCCGCGCGGCCCGGCTGCAGCTCCCCGGCGCGGGGCGACGGCGTCCAGGCGTAGAGGGCCGTGAGGGTCGAGTCTCCGACGTCGAAGGCGCCGGCGGCCGGCGGGCCCTGGGCGGAATCGGCGATGGCCGGATGGCCGAGCAGCAGGGCCAGCGAGCGGCCAACGAGCCGATGGTCGGTGGCATCCCGAATGACGCCGTTCGCGTCCGCGGCCACGCTCCACTCGAGGTCCGGGGTGCCGCCCAGGGCCTCGATGACGAGGGAGGCCTCTGTGTGGTCGTCCCGCGCCCGGAAGTGCTCGTAGCGGTCCGCCACCCGGTTGCCGAGCGCGGTGGCACGGTCCATGGCGGCGGCCACGATCTGGTCGTGCAGGTCGCGGCTCTCGTGGAGGTAGTAGAACGCGGTCAGCGCGAGCCCTAACAGGGCCAAGGTGCTGAACTGGATGAGGCCCACGGAGGGACGGCGCGTCATGATGCGGCGGGGAGCAGGCCCGGGCCGTGCCGATCCGAGACCCGGGTCAGCGGCGGGGGCACCAGGATGGCCTCGGCGCTATCGGAGATCCCGAGCACCGCGACAATGCGGAGCCCCGATGGCCGCGAGGAGCGGCACCAGCGGAAGGAGAGTCCACCGCGGGAGCGAACGACGAGGCAGCACGTTGGCGACGTTGGCATGACACTCCATGTCGGGGCCGGACCCCCCACACCCGAATTCCCTTAGGATCGGCGGCGTCGGCCGGGGACTGAATCTCCGGCCCTGAGCGTCGCGCGAGCGTGAAGCCGGAATGAAGGAGCGCTTCGATCCGCCCTGCCGCGAAACGCACCCCTCAGCGCGGCGCAGCCGCGTAGGCGCCTGTAAGCGGACGACTTCCTGCACCACCCCCCGAGGTGATAGCCCGAAGGTGGATACCACTTCCGGAGCGTTGCTGGCCTGTCCGAACCGTCCTAGCGTACGTCGTCCCGCGTTTCCGCTGCCCCCGCCAGGAGAACATGCATGAAGGCGCGATCGGCCGGCGCCCCCCCGCCGACCCTTCCCAAGGCCCGTACCGGCATCCTCGGTCTCGATGAGATCACCTTCGGCGGCCTGCCGCGCGGGCGGCCGTCGCTCGTGTGCGGCAGCGCCGGGGCGGGCAAGACGATGCTCGCGATGGAATTCCTGGTGCGAGGCGCGCAGGAGTTCGGGGAGCCCGGCGTCTGCCTCACATTTGAGGAGACGACGGAAGAGATCGCGGCCAACGTGCGCTCGCTCGGCTTCGACCTCGAGCAGCTGGTGGCCGAGGGGAAGGTGGCGGTGGACTACGTCCACATCGAGCGCAGCGAGATCGAGGAGACCGGGGAGTACGACCTCGAGGGCCTGTTCATCCGCCTGGGCCATGCCGTGGACCGGATCGGGGCCAAGCGGGTGGTGCTCGACACCCTGGAGGCGCTCTTCGCGGGCCTGCCGAATCACGGCATCCTGCGGGCCGAGCTCCGGCGGCTGTTCCGCTGGCTCAAGGACCGCGGGCTCACCGCCGTGATCACGGGCGAGCGCGGGGAGACGACGCTGACCCGCTTCGGTCTCGAGGAGTACGTGGCGGACTGCGTGCTGGTGCTCGATCACCGGGTGCACGACAGCGTCTCGACTCGCCGACTCCGCGTGGTCAAGTATCGCGGCTCGGCGCACGGCACCAACGAGTATCCGTTCCTCATCGGCGCCAAGGGCATCTCGGTGCTGCCGGTCACCTCGCTGCGCCTGGACCACGCGGTGTCCGAGGAGCTGGTGAGCACCGGGGTGCCGCGCCTCGACGAGATGCTGGGGGGGCGCGGGCTCTATCGGGGGGCCAGCATGCTGGTCTCGGGCGCCCCGGGCACCGGGAAGTCGAGCCTGGGCGCCGCGATGGCCCAGGCCGCGTGTGCCCGCGGCGAGCGGGCGCTGATCTTCGCCTTCGAGGAGTCGCCCGCGCAGATCCTCCGCAACATGCGGTCGATCGGCCTCGACCTGGCCCCGGCCCTCAAGCAGGGCCGGCTGCAGATCCACTCCTCCCGGCCCACGCTCACGGGCCTGGAACAGCACCTGGTGCGGATGCACGACACCATGACCGCCTTCCAGCCGGACCTGGTGGTGGTGGACCCCATCACCAACCTCACCGCCGGCGACGACGAGCGGGCGATCAAGCCGATGCTCATGCGCCTGATCGACTTCCTGAAGCAGTCGCAGATCACCAGCGTCTTCACCAGCCTGACGCACGGCGCCACCAGCGACGCGGTCGAAAGCTCGGAGGTGGAGGTGTCGTCGCTGATGGACACCTGGCTGCTGGTGCGGAACCTCGAGGCCGACGGGGAGCGGAACCGCACCCTGTACGTGCTCAAGTCGCGCGGGATGGCGCACTCCAACCAGGTGCGCGAGTTCGTCCTGAGCTCGCGCGGCATCGACCTGGTCGACGTGTACCTCGGCGACGGCCGCGTGCTCACCGGCTCCGCGCGCCTGGCGCAGGAGGCCCGGGAGGCCGCGGGGCACGCCGGGCGACGGCGGGAGGAGGAGCGGCGCCAGCGGCTGGCCCGCACCCGGCGCAAGGGGCTCGAGGCGCGGATCGCGGCGCTCCAGGCGGAGCTCGAGGCCGAGCGGTTCGAGGAGCAGGCCCGCGAGGGCGACGCGGCCAGCGAGGGTGCCGTCGCCGCCGCGAGTCTCGAGCGGCTGCGCGCGGCCCGCGGCGGCACCACCCCGGGTACCCACAACGGGCACGTCGAGGCGCGCCCCGGCCGCCGCCCGGCCCGTCCCTGATCCCCACGAGGAACCCATGCCGCGTGTCACCCTCGCCCCTGCCAGCCCTCCCGTCCAGCACAAGGAATATCTGCTGCGGCTCTATGTGGCCGGGGAGACGGCCAAGTCGGTGGCCGCGCTGGCCAACCTCCGACGGATCTGCGAGTCGCACCTCGCCGGGCGGTACTCGATCGAGGTGATCGACCTCATCGCCAACCCGCAGCTCGCCGCCGGGGACCAGATCCTCGCGCTGCCCACCCTGGTGCGCCGCCTCCCCGAGCCGATGACCAAGATCATCGGGAACCTCTCCAACGAGGAGCGGGTGCTGGTGGGCCTCGACCTCCTCACCGTGGGCTGAGGCGGTGCGCGCCCCGCGGAAGCGCACGGTGGCCCCGCCGGTCCCCCCGGACCCGGAGCCCGCGGTCCGCTTTGACCTCGCGCTGTACGTGGTGGGTTCGGCGCCCGCCTCGGCCCGCGCCATCGCCAACGCGCGGCGGCTGTGCGAAGAGCATCTCCCCGGCTGCTACGACCTGCGCATCGTGGACCTGCGCGACGAGCCGGCCCGCGCGGGGGAAGCGCAGGTGGTGGCGGCCCCGACCCTGGTGAAGACCCAGCCGCCGCCGGTCCGCCGCTTCATCGGTGACCTCTCGCGGGCCGAGCGCATCGTGCGCGTGCTGGCGGATGACCGGCCCCTGCCGCGGCGCAAGGACCCCGCGTGAAGGGCTCGCGGGCGCCTGCCCGGCCGCGGCCGGACCCCCTGGCCGTGCTCGAGGCCGAGAATGCGGAGCTCCGGCTCCGGCTCGCGGAGGCCACCGAGACGCTCGAGGCCATCCGGTCCGGGGAGGTCGAGGCACTCGTCATCGAGGGGCCCGCCGGGCCGCAGGTGTTTGCCCTGGCCAGCGCGGAGGCGGCCTCCAATGCGCTCCGCGGCGCCATGCTGGCGCAGGTCAGCGATGCCGTCATCGCGGTGGATGCCGGCGGGCGCCTGACGTACCTCAACGCCGCCGCCGAGCGCATGTACGGGGTGCCGGCCACCGAGGTGCTGGGGCACCAGGTGGACTCCCTCTACCACCGGCGCTGGCTGGAGCCGACGGAGCCCGCGCGCGCCGTGGAGGCGCTCACGGCCCGGGGCGTGTGGCGGGGGGAGAGCCTGCACGAGCTGCGGGACGGGCGGGTCCGGCGGGTCGAGTCGTGCGTCACCCGCCTGGCGCCCGTGGACGGGCGCCCGGCGGGCCTGCTCTCGGTCAACCGCGACGTCACGGAGCGCCACGACGCCGACCAGCGGCTCCGCGACCACGACCGCTTCGTGGGCGAGATCACCGCCGTGGTGCCGGGCATCGTCTACGTGCACGATGTCCGGGAAGGGCGCAACGTCTTCATCAACCAGCAGTGTGAGGCGGTGCTGGGCTACACCGCCGAGGAGATTCGCGCCCTTGGCCCGCGGCTGCTGGAGGAGCTGGTCCACCCCGACGACCGCGGCGCGCTGCGCGCCCACTTCCAGCGCCTGGCCAGTGCCGCGGAAGGTGTCACCTGCGAGGTGGAATACCGCCTCCGCCGGCGCGACGGCAGCTGGCGCTGGCTCCTGAGCCGCGACGTGGCCTACCAGCGCGTCCCCCTCGGCGGGCTGCGCTCGGTGCTCGGCGTGGCCACCGACGTCACCGCCCGCAAGGAAGCGGAGGCGGAGCTGCGTCGCACCGCCGAGCTGCTGCGGGCGGTCCTGGAGACGACGCCGGACATCGTCTGGGCCAGGGACCTGGCGGGCCGCACCACCCTCGGCAATCAGGCCCTCTTCGACCTGCTCGGCGGGGGCAACCCGGCGCGGGTGCTCGGCGCCGAGGCCGGCACGCTCATCCCGGACCCGGGCCAGGCGGCCAGGATCCTCGCCAACGACGCGACGGTGCTGGCCCGTGGCACGCTGCTGCGGGTGGAGGAAGCGCTCGGGCCCCCGGACGCCCCGCGCGTCTTCGAGACCCTGAAGGCGCCGCTCCGCGACGGGGCGGGGCGGGTGATCGGGGTCGCGGGCGTCTCGCGCGACGTCACCCAGGCGCGGCGCCAGCAGCGCGGACTCGAGCTGCTCGCCGACCTGAGCGTGGCGTTCGCGCCGGCGGCGAGCGTGGCGGACATCGCCGCCACCACCGCGCGCCTCCTGCTCGGGCACTTCAACGCCGCGCGCGTGAGCCTGGCGACGGTGGACCCGGACAGCTGGGCCCTGCAGGACGTCCACCTGCTCGCGGCGGACGGCGGCGGCGAGCCCGGCGGAGTCGAGGCGCTCTCCAGCTACCTCAGCGCCGGGGCGCTGGCGGACCTGGCCCGCGGCCATCCGGTGGCCGTGGACGACGTGCGCAAGGACGCCCGCACCGCCGCCCACGCCGCCGCTCACGAGGCCTGGGGCACCCGGGCGCTCCTCCTGGCGCCCTGCCTGACGGACGGCCGCGTGGCCTACCTGCTCGGCGTGACGCGCGCCACGCCCACCCGCTGGCGGGCCGACGACCTGGTCCTCCTGACCGAGGTGGGAGCGCGGGTCCACCTGCGGCTGGAGCGGGCGCGCGCCGAGGCGGCGCGCGCCGCCAGCGAGGAGCGGCTGCGCCAGCACCAGGAGCACCTGGAGCGCCTGGTGGAGGAGCGCACCGCCGAGCTCGAGGCCTCGCACGCCCAGCTCACGCTCTCGGAACGACTCGTGGCCCTGGGCACCCTGGCGGCCGGTCTCGGGCACGACATGGGCAACCTCCTCATGCCGCTCCGCGTCCGCCTGTCCGCCCTGTCGCAGATGCCGCTGCCGGTGGAGGCGCACGCCGAGCTCGAGGCCATCGGCACCACCGCGGAGTACCTGCGCCGGCTGGCGGCCGGGCTCCGGCTGCTGGCCCTGGACCCGGCCACGCCCCCCCCCGCGGAGATCACGGAGCTCGGCGCCTGGTGGACCGACACCGAGGCGGTGCTCCGCAACTGCCTGCCGCGCTCCGTCACCTTCAGCGCCGACGTCGCCGGCTGCAGCGAGGCCCGCGTGGTCATCGGCAAGGCGGCCCTCACCCAGGCGGTGTTCAACCTGGTCCAGAACGCCGGGGACGCCATCGGGCCGGGGCGCGCCGGCTGCGTGACCGTCCGCGCACGCTGCGACGGCGGTGACCTGGTGCTGAGCGTCACGGACACGGGCTCCGGCATGGGCGACGAGGTCCGTCGGCGCTGCCTGGAGCCGTTCTTCACCACCAAGCCCCGCGGCATCTCCACGGGGCTCGGCCTGTCGCTGGTGCACGGCCTGGTCCGCGATGCGGGGGGGACGGTGGAGCTGGAGTCCGCGCCGGGGGTCGGCACCACTTTCACGCTCCGGCTCCCCCTGGCGCCGAGCGCGGGCCTGGCCGCCGACCAGCGACCGCGCGCGGCCGTGGCGGTCGAGGATGCCCGCATTGCCGCCTTCGTCACCGCAGAGCTGCGCCGGCTCCGCTTTGAGGTGGTCCGCGGCCCCGCGGATCCGCCTGCCGACCTCCTCGTCGCGGACCGGCCGCTCGACGCCCCGGCCGGCAGCCGCCTCCTTCTCCTGCCACCGGGCCGGGAGGTCCGGGCCGTCCGGGAACTCCTGCGCCAGGCGCTCCAACCCGAGTCCTGACCTCCCCCTTCTTGCCTGCGATGCGGCCCTGTTCAGGGTTTCCGCTTTCCTGCCGGTGGATTCAGGAGTGAACCTGTCGGGCCGATAACGGGGAGACACCCCGGCCTTTGGCCGGGCATCTCGGTGTCTCGGAATCGGAGGGGGTGGGTGCCAGGTTCGCGAATCGCACGGCGGGGGTGGCAGGTCGGGGCATGGCTGGCCATGCTCGGGCTCGGCATCGTCACGGTGCTGAGCCTGCTCGAGTCGGGGCGGTCGCGCCGGGCGGACGCGGCGGCGCGGATGGCCGGCGCCAACGTGCACCGGCTGCTCGACGTCCGGGACGCCATGGCCGACCACAGCAGCGCGGAGGCCCGCTGGGCCGCCACGGGCGGCGAGGCGTACCTGAGCCTGGTGCACGCGGCCCGGCTGCGCCTCGACTCGGCGCTCGTGGGGCTGGACAGCTTCGAGGGGGACGGCCCGACCCGTCACCTCGCCGGTGACGTCCGCCTGCTGATCGCGATGCGACTCCGGGCCGCCGACGCCCTCACCGTGAACGGCCGGATGCTGGCCGACCTCGCGAACGACCAGGCAATCCACGGCAGCGTCGAGGGGCTGGTGGTGCACGAGCAGGACCACCTCCGCACCGCCGTCGCCGCGCAGACCCTCGCCAACACCCGGGGCTGGGGCCTCAACCTGGCAGCCCTCCTCCTGGCCCTGGTCCTCGGCGTGTCGCTGACCCAGCTGGCGCGGATGCACCTGGCCCAGCGCACCCTGGCGGAGCAGGCGCTGGCGCAGACCTCCATCGAGCTCCGGCTGCTGGTGGATCACGCCCCGCTGGCGCTGGTGGTCATCGACCCCGACGGCACGGTGCGCGAGTGGAATGCGGGCGCGCAGCACCTCTTTGGATGGGCGGCGTTCGAGGTGCTCGGGCAGCCCGTGCCGGTGCTGCCGCCCGAGGCCCAGGCCGAGGCGCGGGCCCTGTGGGCCGAAGTGGCGGCGGGGATGCACGTCCAGGGGCGGGAGATGGTCCGGCTGCGGAAGGACGGCAGCCGCGTGCCGTGGCCGTGTCGGCCGCGCCGATCTGCCAGCCGGGGTACCCGCCCCGGCTCATGTTCATCTACCTGGACCTCACCGCGCGGCACGAGGCGGACCGGGAACTGGCCCAGGCGCGTGAGCGCGCCGAGTCGGCGACGCGCGCCAAGAGCGCCTTCCTGGCCACCATGAGCCACGAGATCCGCACCCCGATGAACGGCGTGCTCGGCATGGCCGAGCTGCTGCTGCACGAGGACCTGGCGCCGGCGCAGCGCGAGATGGTGGACACCATCCACCGGTCCGGGGCCCACCTGCTCGGCGTGCTCAACGACATCCTGGACTTCTCCAAGGTCGAGGCCGGCAAGCTCACCCTCGAGGCCATCCCCTTCGACCCGACCCGCGCCACCCGCGACGTGGTGGCCCTGCTCCGCGCCGCCGCGGAGGCGAAGGGCCTGGCCCTGCTCTTCCGCGCCGAGCCCGGCACCCCGGCCGCCGTGGTGGGCGACCCGGGCCGGGTGCGCCAGGTCCTCACCAACTTCATCGGCAACGCCATCAAGTTCACGCGCGAGGGCACCATCTGGGTCACCCTCGCGCCGGCAGGCGCAGGTGGCGGCATCCGCCTCGCCGTGCGCGACACCGGCATCGGCATCCCCGCCGACCGGCTCGACGCCGTCTTCGAGAGCTTCACGCAGGCGCACACCTCCACCGCGCGGGAATACGGCGGCACCGGGCTGGGCCTGGCCATCTGCCGCCAGCTGGCGGAGCTGATGGGCGGGCGGGTGGGCGTGGAGAGCACGCCGGGGGAGGGCAGCACCTTTTGGTGCGAGCTGCCGCTGCCCACCCACGAGGGGACGGCGCCCACCCCCGCCGCGCCGGTGCGGCCGGCCGCGCCGCCACCGGTGGCCGTTCCGGGCATCCGCGTCCTCCTCGCGGACGACACCAGCGTGAACCTGGCGGTGGCCACCCGCATGCTCAAGAAACTCGGCTGCCGGGTGGACACGGCCGTGGACGGGGCGGAGGCGCTCGCCAAGGCCGGCGCCGGCGGCTACGACCTGGTGCTGCTCGACTGCCACATGCCGGTGCTCGACGGCTACGGGGCCGCCCGCGGCATCCGCGCGCTGCCGGGCGAGATGGCGCAGGTCCCCATCGTGGCGCTCACGGCCTCCGTGACCGCGGACGAGCACCGGCTCTGCCGCGAGGCGGGCATGGACGGGGTGCTCGCCAAGCCGGTCACCATCGAGCAACTGCGCGACCTGCTCGTCGAGCGCACCGCGCCGGCGGTGCCTGGCCGCTGACGCCCGGGGGGCCGCCCGGTCCCGTCCCTGAAGGGGCCCTCATCCGGGGCGCTCAGGTTTTGCGGCCGTGCGGCCGAAACTCGGCAAGGCGATTCCTGTTCCTTGGAGCTGACTGCGTGCGCAAGAACCTGCCCGTCACCGACCGCGAGCGCGTGGTGAAGCCGGGGGAGGTCATCCTCTCCACCACCGATCCGAAGGGCCGGATCACCTACATCAACGACACTTTCGTCCAGATCAGCGGGTTCGAGCCCGACGAACTGCTGGGCGAGCCGCACAACATCGTCCGGCACCCCGACATGCCGCGGGTGGCGTTCCAGATGCTGTGGGACACGCTGAAGACCGGGCAGTCCTGGATCGGGCTGGTGAAGAACCGGTGCAAGGACGGCGGCTTCTACTGGGTGGATGCCTTCGCCACGCCCATCCAGCGCGATGGCGCGCTGCACGAGTACCAGTCGGTCCGCACGGCCCCCCAGCGTGCCAGCGTGCGCCGGGCGGACCGGGTGTACGGCCTCCTGAACCGCGGCGTGCCGGCGTGGATGCTGCTGTGGCGCACGCCGGGCATCCTGTCGCGGCTGTGCGCGGCGGGGGCGCTGGCCTTCCTGGCCGCTGGGTGGGTCCTCCACCGGCAGGCCGGGCTGTCCTGGCCGCAGCTGGCCGAGGCCGGCGCCGTCGGCTTCGGGATCCTGGCGCTGGCCGCGCTGGTGGCGACGTGGCCGTTGCGGCGGCTGGTCCGGCATGCCCGCGGCATCCACCGCGACATCGTGGCGCAGTACGTCCTCACCGGGCGCCGCGACGACCTCGGGAGCTGGCGCTGGCGTTCAGCATGGTGGACCACCGCCTGCAGGCTGTGGTGGCCCGCATCGACGACTCGGCCCAGCAGGTGGCCGGCATGGCGGGCCGGACCAGTTCCGTGGTGCAGGCGAGCACGCACTCGGTGAGCGAGTTGAATGCCCAGACCGGGCAGGTCTCTTCCGCGATGACGGAGATGGCCGCCACGGTCACCGAGGTGGCCCGCAGCACGGCGGGCGCGGTGGAGGCCATCGGCGAGGTGAACGCCGCGGCGGGCAAGAGCCGGGCGGTGGTGGAGGAAGTCCACCGCGCGATCGACGGCCTGGCCACCGAGGTGGACCGCGGCGCGGAGCTGGTGCAGCGGCTGGCCGAGTCGAGCACCAGCATCGGGCAGGTGCTCAAGGTGATCGAGGACATCGCGCAGCAGACGGGCCTGCTGGCGCTCAACGCCACCATCGAGGCGGCGCACGCGGGCGAGCAGGGCCGGGGCTTTGCGGTCGTGGCCGGCAACGTCCGCACGCTCTCCACCCAGACCCGGGAGTCGGCGCGCGAGATCGCGCGGATCGTCACCGACCTCCAGGACCGGGCGCGCGAGGCGGCCGCCGTCATGATCGAGGGCCGGGCCCGCGCCCAGGCCACGGTCCAGGAGGCCATGGCCGCGCGGGAGGCGCTGGACGGGATTGACGCGGCGGTGCACCGCATCGAGGCCATGAACCACGCCATCGCCACGGCGGCGGAGGAGCAGAGCGTGGTGGCGCAGGAGATCAGCAAGGACCTGGTGACCATCAGCAACCGCAGCGCGCACATCTCCGAGGGTCGGAAGAGGTGGCGCGCACCAGCACCGGGCTGGCGGAGCTGTCCACGGGGCTGACGGCGCTGGTGGGGCAGTTCCGCGCCACCCCGTGAGGCCGCCCCGGTAGCCGAACCCGCCGGGGCTGGCTATTGTTCGCCCGCGCGGGGCGGTAGCTCAGCTGGGAGAGCACCTGCTTTGCGCGGTGGTGGGTCGCCGGTTCGATCCCGGTCCGCTCTATGACAGACACCCCGCCGGACGGCTGTCCGGCGGGTGTCGCGCGTCGGGGACTTCAGGCGGTGCGCGCCCCGGCAGCCGCTCGAGCAGCGCCGCCGCCCGCGTCCCCACGACGCCGAGCCAGGACAGCGCCTCCTCCACGCGCGCGAAGATCCCGCACTCCGCGTCGTCCTCCCCGCAGTTCTGGTAGGTGCGCACCAGCCCGTACACCACCGTCGATGCCGTGAGGAAGGCCCGCCGGGTGCCGGGCCCGCAGCCGCCGAGCCGGCCGGCGGCCTCGATGACGCGGGGCGCCACCGCCGCCCGGGTCACGCCGCGCAGGTCGAAGAGCTGCGCCAGGCCCCGCCCGTCCGCCCCCGCCGCGGCGAGCGCCCGGGCCAGCCCCACCACGTCCCGGTCCTCCACCACCCCGTGCAGGCGGGCGACGGCCAGGCGGTGCTCGGGATCGATCGTGTAGGCAACGGGCATGGGGCATCCTCGGACAGGGCGCGGCCTCCGGGGAACGGCCGGGGCCGGTCCTCCCCCGGGAGGGAGACTGCGGCCCAGAACCTAGTGTGAGGCGTCCCCGCCCACCAGAGCGCGGAACGCGGCATGCCCGGAAACATGGAGCTGACGGTGAGCCGCGGCACCCGCCGCCGGTGACGCTTGCCCGCCGCGCCCGGCCCGCCTATCTGTTCTCCGTCCATGCCGCCCTCCCGGGCACCCGTTCCCCCTGGCCTGCAGGCTTCCATGCCGGATCACGAGCACTACTACCACGCCCCCGACCTGGCCCGCTTTGCGGAGATGGGGAAGGGCTCCCCTGACCTGTGGGACAAGTTCAGCGCCTGGTACGGCGCCGTCTTCGCCCCGGGCGCGCTGTCGGCGCGCGAGAAGGCGCTCATCGCCCTCGCCGTGGCGCATGCGGTGCAGTGTCCCTATTGCATCGACGCCTACAGCACCGACTGCCTGGAGAAGGGGAGCAACGAGGCCCAGATGACCGAGGCGGTCCACGCGGTGGGCCGCGGCAATCCGGGCGGCGCCCGCTGGTGCACGGCGTCCAGATGCGGAACCACCTCGAGCGGCTGGGGATAGTGCTGCCTCCCGCCCACCCTGAGCAGCAGCGCCACCCGCTTGCCCCGGCGCGGCGCAGCGGCGCCCGCTTGGCCGAGGTGCCGGTGGGACGGCGGTTCGAGGAGGCGCTGGCCGGTCACGGGCCTGTGGCCCCCTCCATGCCACGGGGATCGGCGTGCTGCAGGTGAACCTCGGCAAGCGCTGCAACCAGGCGTGCCATCACTGCCACGTGGACGCCGGGCCCGCGCGCACCGAGGTGATGGCCCCGGACACGGTGGACGCCTGCCTCCGCGTACTGGCCGAGCATGCCATCCCGGTGCTCGACATCACCGGCGGCGCCCCCGAGCTCCACCCCGACTTCCAGCGCCTCGTCACCACGGCGCGCGGCCTGGGCCGCCGGGTGATCGACCGCTGCAACCTGACCATCACCCAGCCCCGAATCTTCCAGCATCTCCCCGCCTTCCTGGCGGAGCACGGTGGAGGTGGTGGCCTGCTTCCCTACTATCAGGCCCGGGGACGTCGACCGCCAGCGCGGCGAGGGCGTTCGCCGAACTTTCGATTGCCGCCCTCAAGGACCTGAACGCGGTGGGCTACGGGCAACCCGGCTCCGGACTGGTCCTGAACCTGGTCACCAACCCGGTGGGTGCCTTCCTGCCGCCGGAGCAGCGCGCGGCGGAGGCGGAGTGGAAGGCCCGCCTCCGGGAGGAGCACGGGATCGTCTTCACCCAGCTGTTCACCATCACCAACATGCCGATCAGCCGGTTCTTGAGCACCCCGAGGCGCGGGCCAGACGGCCGCGCATACCTGACCGGCTGGTGCGCGCCTACAACCCGGCGCCGCCGCCGCCAGCGTGATGTGCGCGACACCCTGTCGGTGGCCTGGGACGGCACCCTTCGACTGCGACTTCAACCAGATGCTCGACCTGCCGGTGGACCCGACCCGGCCACAGACCATCCACGACTTCGAGGCCGCCGCGCTCGCCGGCCGGCCCATCGTGGTGGGACCGCACTGCTTCGGCTGCACGGCGGGCGCCGGCTCGGAGCTGCGGAGGGGGCGCTTGCGAGCCAGCGCGCTCGGGAAGTGGCTGCTGGCGGGCATCATCCTGGTGGCTGCTGCTGCTCGCCCGGCGCGAGGTCGCGGCCGCTCCTCCCGTCGCTGCCCGCCCGGGTGGCGGCCCTCGGCCTGTGGGGGCCCGTGGCGGTGGCGGGCCTCTACGCGCTGCTCGCCGTGGCGCTGGTGCCGGGACTCCTGCTGACGCTCGCGGCCGGGGTGCTCTTCGGCGTGGGGGTGGGCAGCGTGGTGCGTGGTCGTGGGCGCCACCACGGGGCGGCGCTC
>JADJPD010000009.1 GCA_016713435.1 Gemmatimonadota bacterium
GCCATCAGCGACCCTGCAATGGCGTTGAGCAGCGTGGACTTCGACCCGTTGCTGCCGAGCACCACCACGAAGGCACTGGGCTCGAGCACCAGGTTGACGTTCTGCAGCGCCGCCGTCTCGTACGCGTGCCCCGGTTGAAGACGTGGCCAGGCCGCGCACCTCCACTGCCGGGCTATCCATGCGCCCTCCGGAACCGCGGGAACCAGCGCGGCAGCAGCAGCGCCAGCAGCACGAAGAGCGCCGAACAGCTTGAGCGCGTTGGGGTCGAAGCCCATCCGGAGCACCGCCGCCACCATCAGTCGGAACGCCACCGCCCCCATGAGCGCCGCCAGCAGCCGCCGCCGGATGGTCCGCTGCGAGAACAGCGCTTCCCCGAGGATGATGCTCGCCAGCGCGGTGACGATCATCCCGGCGCCGTTCTGGACGTTGGCAAAGCCCGTGTAGTGCACCATCAGCGCGCCGAGATGCCCACCCCGCTGTTGGCCAGCGCCAGGCCGAGCGTGGTGGCGAGCGCCGTGTCGATGGCCTGCGCCTTGGCCATGCGCGAATTGCTGCCGGTGGAGCGGAGCGCCAGCCCCAGGTCCGGTGTTCTCACGAAGATCCCGAACACCCCGCCGAAGCCGACGAGCCCCAGCAGCACCACGATCGCGCCCACGTCCGCGGGCAGCGCTCGGCACCAGGCCGGCGATCTGGTCGAACAGCGTGTGCCGGCTCGCCAGCGAGAGGTTGCCGGCGCCGATGGTCCAGTAGGTGACGGAGTAGAGCCCCGTCGACACCAGGATGCCGGAGAGGATCGCGTCCACCTTGCCCCGGGTGTGGATGAGGCCCGTCACCACGCCGGCGAGCGCCCCGCGACCCCGGCCAGGATCGTCACCACGGGCGGGAGCCCGCCATGAGGAGCGCCCCGCCACTGCCCCGCCGATGGTGAACGCGCCATCCGTCGTGAGGTCCAGTGTCCGGAGGATCCGGAACGACACGAACACCCTGGAGGCTCAGCAGCGCCAGCAGGATGCCCATCGCCAGCGACGAGAGGAGGAGGCTCATCCGGCCCTCCACGTCCGTCACCTGCGCCGTCCAGCACGCCGCGCAGGAGCGACCGAGGTTCCCGCGCCCTCCTGCGGCCGGAGGTCCCACCAGTGCGGCACCGCGCGGAGCGGCAGCGTCTGGAACAGCCGCCCCACCAGCGCCGGCAGCATCACCGTCCGCTGCGGCACCGGCGCGTAGGGGGAACACGGCGGCACGCAGGTGCCCGCGCACCGTTCCCCCGGCGTCGAGCGGCCGGAGGTACGGCGCCAGGATTCCCGCGGCCCCTGGCGCCCCGCGCCACCACGCCCACGATGAGCGCCGTGGTCCCGGATACGACGGCTCCGGCGTGAACGACACCAGGTCCCGCAGCGCCCCCGCCGCCACCTGCGTCGGCGGCATTCCGCAGGCGTCGCGCGCCGATGAGGCCGCGCACCTCCGCCACCGTGGCCAGCACCAGCGTCGGCGTTCCCCCATCTCGAGGCACACCTCGCACAGCTCGCCAGCGGGATCTCGTCGCTGTTGGGCTGGGTAGTAGCGGATCAGGTCGGTGAACATCCCCGCCACACGATCCTCGACGAGAGCACCGCCGCCGGCACCCGCTCGGCGTAGCTCACCATGGAAGTCGGGGACCGTGGCGTCCGTCGGCAGGTAGCCGATGACGCCTTCGGCCGCGATGAACTCGCCGAGCCGCGGCAGCGCCTCCTCCGGCGAGTCCGCGATTGCCCGAGCCCGGGGCCGAAGCTGCCGAGCGGGAACTCGATCCGCTCCGCCCGGGCGGGATCGGAGGGGCGGTGAGCGGGCTCTCCGGCTCCCGATCACCCGACGGCCACCCTGCCCTCGGCGTAGTGCGACACCTCGTAGCTGCCGTGCTGCGCGTCGATGGCCGGCAGGCCACTGCGTGAACTTCCCGACGAGATCGACAGCCGGGTGGGCCGCCCTCCCGGATCAGCGAGCTCTCAGCCCCGCCGCCGCCAGCAGCGCCCGCGCGGCATCCGACGGCGCCACCACCTGCAGGCTGCGCCCGCAGGGTCGCGAGGTCCTCCGACCGCCGCGCCAGCTTTACGCGCCGCGGCCGAACTCAGGTACGTCACCCCGGGCCATGTCCAGCTCGATGGTCCGGCGCCGTCCCTGGAGGAGGTCCTCGATGGTAGTCGGAAAGATGACGAGCCGACTCACCATCGAGCCGGCCTGTCATCGTCACGACGGCCATCAGGCCGTCGTGCGCTGCGCTCATCCGCATCAGGGTCAGGTCACGGCGCTGCGGGGGCGCCCACCACGGTGCCTTCCTTGGCCCCCTCGGCCGGCACCTGGACGCTGGTGTTCGGGTTCACGAGGAGCTTGGTGGTCTCCACGCGGAAGAAGGGGATCCCGGCCGGGCTCTCACCCTTTGATGATCCGCCCGATCATCTTGCCTGCCTCGACGCCACCCTCCCTGGAAGTCGGGGTAGAAGGCCGCCACCGCGCCCTTCATCACCTCGAACGGCGACGACGAGAACACCGGCACCTTTCTTTCTTGGCCGCCGTGATGATGGCGTCGAAGGCGGTGCGCGGCGTTGCCGTAGATCTCGATGGCATCCACGCCCCTGCGCCATCAGGGCCTGCGCCGCCGCGGACGCCTCGGCCACGCTGGCGATGGGCTGCGCCACCACCGTGAAGCCCGCCCTCTGCGCCGAGCCGGTCATCTTTGTCCTTGAGGTTCACCGACAGCGCCTCGTCGGGGCTGAACAGGATGCCGAGCTTGCCCGGCCTTGGGCAGCGTGCGGCGGATCAGCTGCACGCGGCGCTCCTGCTCCGGGTCGCCGAAGCCGCGGGGAGTACACGCCCGTGATGTTCGGCAGGTGGGCGCTGTCGGTGGTGCCGGCGCTGATGGCGAACGGGTCGGAGAGCAGGTGGAAGACCACCGGCACGTCCTTCACCCGCTCGACCGCCACCTGCAGGTAAGTCCTGCAGCGCCACGATCACGGCCGCCTTCTCGTCGCGCGCGGCGTCGAGCAGGCCTCGGCAGCGTGGCGATGTCGCCTGGGCGCTGGTGGTCTTGAGGACGGTAGTCCTTCCCTCCTCGAGGCCCCATCTCGCTCAGGCCGAACTTGATCGCGTCCTCGCTCCACTCGCTGCCCATCCAGTCGGCCGCGCGGACCATGGCCACCAGCGGCGGGCCCGCCGGCGCCGGCGGCGCCTCGTCCTTCTTGGCGCAGGCCGAGAGCAGGGTCGCCGACGCCACCGCACCCATCACCAGGGTACGGGCGCGGCCAGCAACAATCCGACGGGCGACGGACATCGCAAAGCCTCCAGCTGACTTGTCATTGGATGGGGGCACCCGCCTCACCGACCGGGCACCCCAAGAATGAGCCAAAATGCAACTTTAGACGGGCGGGAATATACCCACCGGACCCCCTCACGGAAGAACCCCCCCGGTCGGGCGCTCCGCGGGCTGGCGGGTGGGGCAGGGGGCGGGCGGCGCAGGCGGGGCGGGGGCCGGTGTGACTCAACGCAGAGGCGCAGAGGACGCCGAGGGCCGCAGAGGCGATTGCCCCGGAGTGGGCGCCCCCGCCAGGGGGAAAGCGGGTGGTTGAGGGTGGCCTGACAGCAGGGTCCAGGGATGGCGCAGACCGCGAAGTGACACCCACAAAAACACCAATGGGCTCACCTTGCAGTGAGCCCACCATCCCCGAGCAGTTCCTCTGCGGCCCTCCGCGCCCTCTGCGCCTCTGCGTTGAGTCACACCGCCCCCCCCGGCCCCGGCACCGCCGACGGCGACGCCCACGCTAGTCCTTCCCGAGCGCCTCCCGGATCTCCGCCGCCGCCACGATCGCGTTGTCCACGTCCCGCGACAGCGCCCGCGCCTGCTGGGTCGCCATGGTCAGGTCCCCGAGCGCCGCCGCCGCGTCGGCCGAGCGGAGGCGGAGCAGGTCGAGCGCACGTTCTGCATGGCCAGGATGCAGCTCTCGAGCTGGCTGGCGATGAGGTCCCGCCGGCCCTGCAGGTCGCCGATGGTCTTCTTCTGCCGCTCCAGCAGCGTCATCCGCCGCCCGCGCTCCTCGTCGTCCGGCTCCCGCTTCAGGGCCTCGATCCGCTGGTCGATCCGCTCCAGGCTCTGCAGGTCCATGTTGGTGTCCATGGAGTAGAGCGTCTTGGCCAGGTCGGTGGCCCGCTGGTACAGGCTTTCCACCGTGCCGGGCACGTCCTCGGGCAGCATGTTCCGCTCCCCGGGCGACATCCGCTCCAGCAGCTTGAGGATCGCCTGCCGGTCGGTGTGCGCCTGCATCACCTGGCCCATGAAGGGCCCGTACTCGTCGGCCCGCGGCGCCGGAAGGGCGCGTACCGCCTTGCCCCCCTTGCCACTTGGGATGGCAACGGCATCGGGCGCGGCCGGCCGGTTCAGCACGTCCCGCCAGGGTACCCGCCTGCCAGAGCCGGCTGTAGCTGTTGGCCAGCCCGAACCCCATGAAGAACGTGGGGAACAGGAACCACGGCTCGTTCATCCCCGTGGCGATGTTGATCATGAAGCAGCCGGCCGACACCGCCGCCCAGCGCGCAAACTGCGCCCGCGTCTTCTGGACGATCTTGGGCTCGCCGGTGTCCGGCACCGGCAGCGGCGTGTCGCTCCCGCCACTCCGCCGCTCCATCCGGCGGCTGGCGCGGTCCATGTGCCGGTCCAGCCGGTCGCGCCAGTCGTCGCTCGGGACCGGGCGGCCCTGGCTCGGGCGCTGGGGCAGGGGGCGGCGGCCCAGCGGCGGGCTCTGGGGGATCTGCGGGTTCATCCCCGAGGAGCGCCGCGGCGAGACGTCCGGCAGGTCGGCGGCGGGGTTGGCGGCCGAGGCCGCGCCGGGTCTGCCCGTGGGCCGGTAGTTGGTGACCGTGCGCGACTCGAGCGCCTGCCGCAGCGCATCGGCCGACGGCCAGCGGTTCTCCGGGTCCTTCTCCAGGCAGCGCATCACCGCCAGCGCCAGGTCCTCGGGACAGTCGGACCGCTCCGCGCTGATCGACGGCGGCATCTCCGTGATCTGCTTCATCAGGATGCCCGCCACGCTCGGCGCCGTGAACGGCAGCTTGCCCGTCAGCATCTGGTAGCTGACGATGCCGAGCGAGTAGAGGTCGCTCCGCCCGTCGATTTCCTTCTCGCCGGCCGCCTGCTCGGGGCTCATGTACTGCGGCGTGCCGATGGCGACACCGGCGCTCGTCAGCGTCCCGCCCGACCCGGCGCTCATCGCCTTGGCGATGCCGAAGTCGGTGACCATCACGCGGCCGCGGGTGCCGTCGAGCAGGATGTTGTCGGGCTTGATGTCGCGATGGATGACCGAGAGCGCGTGCGCCGCGGAGAGCGCGTCGGCGGTCTCCTTCATGATCCGCCGCACCTCCTCCACCGGCAGCTTGCCCCGCCGCTTGAGCCGCCCGCCGAGCGACTCCCCGTCCACGTACCCCATGACGAAGTAGACGAGGCCATTGCCCTCGCCGACGGCGTAGATGGGAACGATGTGCGGATGGGAGAGCCGAGCCGCCGTCTCCGCTTCACGGGTGAAGCGGGCCCGAATCTCGGCCTGGAAGGCCAGTTCGGGCGGGAGCACCTTGATGGCGACCCGGCGCTTGAGCTTCTCGTCGCGCGCGCGGTAGACGACGCCCATGCCCCCACGACCAATCTCGCCCTCAATGGTGAAGGCGCCGCCAAGGGCGTCACTGAGCCGGGGGGCGAGCGGAGAAGTTGGGTCGGTCATCGAGTAGGTGAAGAAGCGTCATAGATTTAGCAGCACAGGACGGGGGGGACAAGGTGAGTCGGACACCCCGTACGCGCTACCGACACTTCGGCAGTCCGCGCCGGAAGGTGGAGACGAGTTTGGCAGCCCCTGCGTTTCAACTCGTCACGCCGGCCCCCGGCTGGTGCCGGATTCCCGGGGGCCCGGATGCCTGACCGATCAGGCGCCCGAACTTCCCGCCCGGCCCCGGTCTACACCTTGGGGACCCCGTACCGGCGGAGCTACGCTCCGCCGACTGGATCCCGCCACCCGCACCCGGTGGCACGCCCCGTGCCCCTAAGGGGTACCTGTACCAAGACGCACTGCCATAACGCCAGCAACCTGGAGCAACCATAAATGTCTGAACGCAGCGATCGCCTGGTGCTGCCCGTCCTGCCGCTCCGTGAAGTGGTGCTCTTTCCCGGCATCACCGCACCGATCGGCGCCGGCCGTCCCGGGACGCTCCGCGCCATCGAGGCCGCGCTCGCCACGCCGGAGAAGCTCATCTTCGCCGTGAGCCAGCGGGCGAACACCGAGCAGGTGGCGGCCGAGGGGCTCTACACCATCGGCACCATCGCGCGCATCGGGCAGATGCAGCGGGGGCTGGCGGGGATGCAGCTCCTGCTCCACGGCGAGTCGCGCGGCATCGCCATGCACATCGGGGAGCGGAACGGCTACCTCGAGTCCATCGTCCGCCAGGCCGAGGAGATGAGCCCGCTCAACGAGGAGGACCCGGCGTTCGTGGGCCTCTACCGGGAGGCGCGCGCCCGCGCCGCCGAGCTGGGCCAGAAGTCGGGCCTGCCGGAGGAAGTCGTCCAGCAGGTGCTGGCCGGCGTCCATGAGCCGGGCCGCTTCGCGGACCTGGTGGCCGGCTACCTCGACATCAACCCGGGCCAGCGCCAGGCGCTGCTCGAGACGCTCTCCGTAGAGGAGCGGCTCCGCCGCGTCCTGGTCCACGTGCAGCGCCAGATCTCCGTCCTCGACGCACAGGAGGACATCAAGACCCAGGTCCAGGAGGAGCTGGGCGAGCGCCAGCGCGAGATGTTCCTGCGCGAGCAGCTCAAGCAGATCCGCCGCGAGCTGGGCGAAGACGAGGGCGGCAACGACCTCGAGGAGCTGCGCGATAAGCTCGACGCGCTCGAGCTCCCGCCCGAGGCCCGCAAGGAAGTGGACCGCGAGTTTGCGCGGCTGGAGCGGATCGGCCGCGAGTCGATGGAGGCGCAGGTCATCCGCACCTTCCTCGACACCGTGGCCGAGCTGCCGTGGAACGAGCGGAGCGAGGAGTCGCTGGACCTGCAGAAGGCGCAGACCATCCTCGACGAGGACCACTACGCCCTCGGCGACGTGAAGGACCGCGTGCTCGAGTTCCTGGCCGTGCGCCAGCTCAAGGCGGCCCAGGCCGAGAAGCAGGCCGCCGCGGGGCCCAAGACCGAGGACGCCGAGGCCGCCATGGAGGGCGAGCTCGCCGCCCGCGCCAAGGACGCGCTCGGTGACGCCGACGCGGCCGAGGCCGGCGCCGACGCCGAGGAGCCCGTGATCGAGGCCCCGAAGCCCCGGAAGCAGAAGGCCGACGGCGAGAGCAAGGGCCCCATCCTCCTCTTCGCCGGGCCCCCGGGCGTCGGCAAGACGTCGGTGGCCAAGTCCATCGCCCGCGCCATGGGGCGGAAGTACGTCCGCATCTCCTCGGCGGCGCCGGGACGAGGCCGACATCCGCGGGCCACCGGCGCGCACCTACGTCGGCGCCATGGCGGGCCGCATCATCCAGGGGATGAAGCAGGCCGGCACCAAGAATCCGGTCTTCCTGCTGGACGAGGTGGACAAGCTCGGCGTCTCCTTCCAGGGCGACCCGGCGAGCGCGCTGCTCGAGGTGCTCGATCCTGCGCAGAACGACAGCTTCGTGGATCACTACCTCGGGATGCCGTTCGACCTGAGCGAGGTGCTCTTCATCTGCACCGCCAACTTCATCCAGGAACATCCCCGGCCCGCTGCTGGACCGGATGGAGACGGTGGAGTTCGCGGGCTACACCGAGCGGGAGAAGCTCCACATCGCGCGGAACTACCTCATCCCGCGCCAGCTCGAGGAGCAGGGCCTCTCGGCCGAGCAGATCGAGATCGGCGACGGCGCGCTGAGCGAGGTCATCACCGGGTACACCCGCGAGGCCGGCGTCCGCCAGCTCGAGCGCGAGATCGGCAAGCTGGCCCGCAAGGTGGCGCGGCGGATCGCGGCCAAGGAAGTGGAGACGGCCAGCATCACGCCGGAGATGGTGGACGACCTGCTGGGCCGCCCAGGGTGCATCCCGGAGCGCCCGGGCACTGAGGACGCGATCGGCGTCGCCACCGGCATGTACTACACGCCGGTGGGCGGCGACATCATGTTCGTCGAGGCCAGCATGATGAAGGGCAAGGGCGAGCTGGTGCTCACCGGCCAGCTCGGCGACGTGATGAAGGAGTCGGCCCGCGCGGCGTGGACCTACGCCCGCAGCCACGCGGCCGGCCTGCACATCCGCGAGGAGACCTTCGCCGAGCGCGACGTGCACGTGCACGTCCCCGCCGGCGCCATCCCGAAGGATGGCCCTCGGCCGGCGTCACGATGGCCACCGCGCTGGTGTCGGTCCTGTCGGGCCGCCCGGTGCGGAACGACATCGCCATGACGGGGAGATCACCCTCCGCGGCGAGGTGCTGCCCATCGGCGGCGTGAAGGAGAAGGTGCTCGGCGCGGTGCGCGCGGGCATCACGCGGATCGTGCTGCCCAAGCGGAACGAGCCCGACCTCGAGGACCTGCCGGCCGAGGTCCGCAAGACCATCGAGGTCTATCCCTGCGAGAACCTCGGCCAGGTGCTGGCGCTCGCGCTTCGCGGTGCGAGTTTCCGGGAGGGCAGGCTCCTCTTCGGCGACCAGGCGCCGGGGGATGTGGCACCGCTCCACGCCTACCATCACTGAAGCAGGAAGGGGCCGGCGATCGCCGGCCCCTTCGCTTTCCTTCACCACCCCATGATGGCCGTGGGGCCGGAGCGCCGCCCGGCCACTCGATCCCCAGGTCCCAGCGGCCGGAGCGGCGCTCCCGCCCACGGCGGCCTGTCCTACGAGGCGGACTTCAGGAAATCGTAGATCGCCCCGAGTTCGTCATCGGTCATGTGCCGGTACGCCCGCCAGGGCATGAACGGATTGATCGTGGTCTGGTCCGGCCGCACCCCCGTCCGCATCGCCTCACGGAACTGCTCCTCGCTCCACTGCCGCACCCGCCCCGTGGCCGAGATGTCGGCGGTCTTCGGGGTCCCCGGCGGGCCGAGCTCGAGCCCGCCCTTGAGCGACGCCTGGTGGCAGGAGGTGCACCCGCCGATGTTGGCCAGGTACTGCCCGTAGGCCACGCTCCGCTCCGGCGTCACGCTCGCCGGCGGGGTGGCGCCGTGGTCCACCACCTCGGCCGCGATGAAGGCCTTGGCGTCGCGGGCCACGATGAGGCGGCCGACGGGCCCGAGGGTGGTGGCCGGCTGGGTGGTGTCCACCGCAGGTTGCGAGCGCAGGTAGGCGATGACGGCGCCCAGGTCCGCGTCGCTCAGGTAGGTGTAGGCCTCGGCGGGCATGAAGAGCAGCGGGGTGCCGTCGGGGCGGACGCCGTGGCGGATGGCCAGCTCCAGGCGCTCGATCTCCGCGCCTGCCACGCCGCCCTTGCCGCTGGTCAGGTTGGGTCCCACGAAGGTGCCCACCGGCCCCATGGCCAGGGCGCCGCCGCCCAGGTTCTCGCCGTGGCAGTCGCGGCAGGCCACCACCGCCTCCACCAGGTGCGCACCGCGCGCCAGTGAGGCGGAGTCGGTGGGCACCGCCACGGGGCGCGCGGTCACCTCGTACTTCTTGCCGACGGCCCTGCTGCTCAGCGCAAAGAGCACCCCCACCGCCAGCACCACCAGCCCCACGATCCCGAGCAGCACCTTGCCCAGCGTCTTCATCGCGTCGTCCCTTGTGTGGAAGTGGACGCGCGCAGCGCCGGGTGAGCCGCTAGTGCTGCGCGCGGATGTAGTCGAAGATGGCCCCCACCTCGTCGGCCGTCATGAAGCGATAGTCCTTCCAGGGCATGAACGGGTTGATCCCGGTGCCCTCGGGGCGGACGCCGCCCTGCACGGCCATCGCGAACTGCGCCTCCGTCCACTGGGCCATGGGGCCCGTGCTGGTGAGGTCGGTGGAGGGCGGCGTGCCGGGCGCGCCTAGCTGAAGCCCGCCCTTGAGGCTGGGACCATGGCAATGGGTGCAGCCGGCAATGTTCGCGAGGTACATACCATACTCGACGGTACGCCCCGGCGTAACCCGGGCCGGCGGCACCCGCTGGTGATCGATAATCGCTGCGGCAATGATGAGCCCCGGGTTGGCGGCCAGGACCGCATGCCCGTCCGGGCCGATCGTCAGGTCCGGATGCGCCTTGTCCACCGGCGGCTTGGAGCGCACCCAGGCCAGGATGGCCGCGAGGTCTTCGTCACTGAGGTGCTGGTAGGGGCGGAGGGCATGAAGACGAGCGGCGTGCCGTCGGCCCGACGCCGTGGCGGATGTTCCGGATCCACTCGGCGTCGCTCCGGTAGCTGCCGCCGACGCCGCCCTTGCCGGCCGTGAGGTTCGGCGCCGTGAAGTCGCCGAGCCCGCCCATCAGGAGCACCTGGCCGCTCAGGTCCTCGCCGTGACACTCCACGCACACCACCACCGCCTGCGCCAGGTGTTCGCCCCGGGCGATGGCCGCGGCGTCGGTGGGGATGGCGAGGGTCACGTCCTTCACCTCGTACTTCTTCACCAGCGCGCTGTCGCTGCCGCGCGCGGCGATCGCCGCGGCTTCCCTGGCGCGCGCGGCTTCCAGCGCGGCATCAGTGCCCGTCCCGCAGGCCGTCACCAGCAGCAGCGCCATCAGTCCCGTGAGGCGCAGGGGTCGCGTCGTTGCCATCGAAGAGTTCCTGTGTCAGGTGGTCGTCGTCTTACCAGCACCTACATGTGCGATTTGAGGCGTCCTGTCGCACTGTGAATGCTAGAGTCGGGGCATTGGCGGGGGCTGAGATCAGCTTGAAGAAGCCTATCGACTTGGGGGGCGGGCAGTCGTGAGGGTTTGAGGGGGGCCGGCCGTGGCCGGCCCCTACCAGGTACAGCCTCGCACCACGAGCTCCGCGGCGCGATCCCGCCACTGCTCCGCCGCGCCCCAGCCGGCGCTCACCGGCCGCGCCGCGAAGTAGCCGAGGGCCAGGAGGAGGGCCAGCCGGGCGTGCACCTCGGGCTCGATGTCGTCGCGGAAGAAGCCGGTGGCCTGCCCGTCGCGGAGCAGGTCGGCCACCGGCTTCACCGCCACGTCGGCCCAGCGCCCCTCGCCGTCGGCGGCCAGCAGGATGGCGGTGTGGCGGGGATGGGTGCGGAGGAAGTCGAACTGCCCCCGCACCAGCCGCCGGAGCCGCTCCACCGCCGTGAGCCCCACCAGCGGCAGCGCGCCGAGCGCCCCGGCCGCCCCCTCGGCGGCATGCGCCACGGCGGCCTCGTAGAGGCCCTGCTTGGTGCGGTAGTAGTAGTGGATGAGCTGCTTGTTGACGCCGGCGCGCCTGGCGATCTGGTCGGTCCGCGCCCCCGCCCGCCCGTGCGCCCCGAACTCCTCGAGCGCGGCCGCCAGCAGGCGCGTGGGTGCGTCAGGCGAGCGGTGCGTCATCCGGGAGGGCTCCGTGGGGCCGGAGCGCTGCTCCGGCCACTCGATCTCGAAGCCCGAGCGGCCGGAGCGGCGCTCCGGCCCCACGCGGGCAGGGCGTTCGGCAGGCTAGATGATCCGCGCGCGGATTTCCTTGGTGAACTCCACCCGGTCCCGCCCCCCCTGCTTGGCCCGGTACAGCGCCTGGTCGGCCAGCTGCGCCAGTTCGGCGGCGGTGGTGGCGTCCTCCGGGTACGTCGCGATGCCGATGCAGACGCGCACGGGAATGGTCTCGCCGTTGCCGAGCACGGCCGGCTGCTCCATGAGGGCCGTGCGGAGCTTCTGCGCCAGCACGCCCGCCCCGCCGGTGTCGGTGCGGCGGAGGATCATGCCGAACTCCTCGCCGCCGTAGCGCCCGATCAGGTCGCTGGCCCGCGCCGTGGTCTGGAAGATGCGCGCCACGTGCAGCAGCACCTGGTCGCCGGCGATGTGGCCGTAGCGGTCGTTGATCCGCTTGAAGTGGTCCACGTCGATCATCACGAACGCAAACGTCTCCCCATGCCGCCGCCCGAACTCCACCGCGTGCTCCAGCTCCGCCATGAGCGTCGCGTGGTTCAGGAGCCCGGTGAGCCCGTCGCGGTGCACCATCTCGCGGAGCCGCCGCCCGCGCTCGGCGCGGTTCACCACCAGGTGCGTCAGCAGCTCGCGGTCCACGGGCTCGGTCAGGAAGTGGTCCGCCCCCGCGGAGAGCGCCTCGATCTGCTCGGCCACGGTGTCGTGGTGCGTCAGGAACACGATCGGCGTGAGGCCAAAGCGGCTGTCCTGCCGCACCAGCCGCGCAAACGACGGCCCGTTGAGCCCCGGCAGCCGTGAGTCCATCAGGATCAGGTCCGGCGTCTCCCGCACCAGCGCCTCGCGCGCGGTGATGCCGTCAGGGCAGTGCGTCACCTTGGCGTTCACCTGCTCCAGCCACTGGGTGATGGTCTCGGCCTGGGTGGGATCGGTCTCGACCAGCAGCACGCGGGGCGGGGGACTGCCGATGCGCGCGAGGGTCTTGGCAAAGATCGGGAGGTCCACCGCCACCCGGTCGCCGGGGATCACGGCGTCGATGCCGGAGGTGAGCGCCCGCACCCGGTCCGCCCGCTCCGACGACGACACCAGCACGATGGACCGCGGCCGCACCGGCCCCGCGCCCGACCAGGACGCGGCGGTGGAATAGGCGTCCGGCCCGTCGGGCGAGTCGATCACCACGATGAGGTCGGGGCGCTCGCTTAGCTTGAGCTCGCGCGGCTCGCCGGCGCCGCTGTCGGCGCGCACCATGAAGCCGGCGCCGGCCAGCGCCGCCGCCACGTCCTCCCGCACCTGCTCGGCCGGCCCGATCACCAGCGCGCGATAGCCGAAGTCGGTGGCGCCCGTGCTCCGCGCCGGCAACCCCAGCTCGCGTGCCGCCGTGTCGAAGCTGGCGGCCAGCCGGTCGATCATGTCCTCGAGCTTCTGCGCGTTGGGCTCCGACGACTTGGGCTGTTCCTCCTTGAGCCAGCGCTCCCCCTCCCGGGAGCTCTCCCTCACCTCGGGGAATCCGTAGGAACCGCCGGAGCCCGCGAGCCGGTGGAAGCGGCGGACCAGCGACTGCGCCGCGTCCGCTTCCCCGGCGCGAAACGCGGCGACGTCCTTCCGGAGCTCCGCCAGCCGGGCCGGCACCTCCGCCAGGTACTCGCGCCGCAGCTCGGCCAGCGCGTCGTGCAGCGCGTCGCTCATGAGCGCTCCCGGATGCGATCGAAGGTGTGCCGTGCCGCCGCCACGAACGCCGGCGCGCTGCTCCAGTGCCCCCGCACCTCCCCATGCTCCCGGCTCGCGAGCACGGCACTCCGCCCGTCGAACACCCCCACCACGGGAATCCCCGGCCACTCCACCCCGTCGCCGAGCACCCCGACCGCGGCGAAGGGCAGGGACACCATCGCCTCCGCCAGCAACTCCATCTCGAGACTGGCCCCCGCCGCCCGCCGGAGCACCGGCGCCAGGATCGGGTACGCCTCCGCCGGCGCCACCAGCCGCACCGACGCCTGCGCCCGCCCGATCTCGTGCGTGAGTAACTGGAGGACGCCCTTGGGACTCGTCAGCTCCACGAGCGAGGGCGAGGCACTCGCCCCGAACCCCTCGAACGCCCGCGCCAGCCGGTCCAGCGCCTCCCCCTGCGCGTTGGTCACCCGCGCCAGCACCCCCGCCGGCGGCTCCGCCCGGAACCGCTTCGGCTCCCCCTCCTCCATCCGCGCCGCCCCCCGGCCACCAGCCCCTCGAGCGCGCTGTACGTATTGGCGCGCGCGAGCTCCGCGTTCCGCGCAATGGCGTACCCGGTCCCGGGTCCCCCGGACAGGAGGACCCCGTAGACTCTGCTCTCGGTGGGGGTGAAGCCGAACGGCGTGAGGTCAACGTCGGCCATATGGGGAGTAGCATAGACTACCAACCCGAAGGGTGCAAGCGGCAACGCCAGATTCCGCAAGCAGATGCGCGCCTCCCGCGGAGCCCAGGGAGACCCGCGACACCACGAGGTCGGGGCCGGCTGAGGAGGAGGGGGTGGGGGCAGAGGGCGTAGCTGCCGACGCCTGCGGAACCAACCCACCCCCACCCGCAGCTCCAGCGCCCGGCGCCCCCCACCCCTCCGACGAAGCCGAGCCAGCGCACGATCAACGCGCGCAAGCGCGCGCGGCCGGATATATCCGGCCGCTACGGACGTGGGAGACGGGCGGGATCGGGTGTGCCCGGGGTCCGCAACGGCGACGGGGCCGCCTGGTGGGCGGCCCCGTCGGGGAGTCCACGGATGGATGCGCTCGGACGTATTCGACGGGCAGCCCCGACAGCCGCGCGATCAGCGCCAGCCGGAACGTCACGTCCACCTGCTTCCACTCCGCGGCCTTGGTCTCGAGCTCCAGCGGGAAGCTGTGGTAGCTCGCCTTGCTCGTGGCCTTGGGGAGCCCGCGGAGCCCCTTCGGGTTCCAGACGCCGGTCTCGTCCACGTCCTTCTGCAGCCGGTTGAACAGCTTGAGCTGCGGCGCCTCCCCCTTAGCGCGCCGATCCGCGCCATCATCTCCAGGAAATGCAGCGCCAGCGGCAGATCCTTGGGGGTCCCCTTCGCGTCGCACTCGATGGGGTCGCCGAGCAGGATGTGGGTGGGCTTGAGCTTCTTCTTCCCGATGGCCAGCGCCCACGCCTTCTTGGGCGTCGGCAGCGAGAGGTAGTGCCCCAGCCGCTCGGTGAACGCCGCCCGCTCCCGCTGCAGCGCCGGCATGGACGCCACCAGCGCCAGCGACAGCCAGGTGGGCGGCGTGGCCTCGGGGTTCAGGATGGTGGACGCCCCCGAGCGCACGAACGGCTTCTCGGCGATGGGACTCCGGAGGAACTCCGACACCTCGGACGCGATCTTGTGCGCCGAGCCCCGCACCCGCGGGTCCTCGACGTTCCCCGCCTCCGCCAGCGCCGTGGTGGCGGACTCCCGACCAGGGTGCGGGCCCAGAGGGTGTAGGCCTCGTCGCCCTGGCGGCCTTCTGGAACTCGAACAGCAGCGCCGGATCCTCGTCCCGCGAGAGCAGCCGGTAGAGCACCCGGTCGGCGAGCTTGAAGGGGCGTGCCTGGGCGGGCAGCGCCAGCTGCACCAGCCGCCGGTACTGCGGGATGGTGCCGACGTCCTTGATCCCCTGTGCGGCGGACGGGGTGACCCCGAGGAGGTTGCCACCCCAGGTGCCGGTGTCCTTCTGCTTCTTGATGACGGCCTGAGCCGCCTTCCCGGTCTCGATGGCGGCACGGGCCTGCGCCAGCGTCTCCGCCGCGACGGTCCCGGGGGGCGCCAGTTCGGCAAAGGTCCGGTACCGGATGGTCTCGCCACCGTGCGCGAGCAACCAGCCGACCGGGATTCGGTACGTGTTCGGGGTATCCAGGGCCGCCCCCTACTGGAGAGATATTGGCTGGGGAAAAGCGGCGCAAAAATACTTGGGGTGGGGATGTTCCGCTACCTTGCTTGGTAAGTCGTTGTACCTGTTGGGCTTGATGGATGGGATCCGCCGGTCCTGGTTCGTGGAGGGCGAGGCGCCTGGCGGAAGCAGCGCGGGCCGGGGCAAGGCCTCGGCCCGCTTCATTCGTGGTGCAACACGGCACAGTTCGGGACGCCCTCGCCCGGATTGCTGCCTCGAATTCGGATGCCCAAGGCTGGTGCGACTCACGGACCGCACCGGTAAGTTTCCATCCCATGGATCGCTCAGCCTACCCGACCCGCAAGCGCCGCCTGACCGACCCCGAAGACTTCGCGGCGGTCGAAGGGCTACCTGCTGCCGAACGGGTGGCGATGGTCTGGCAACTCACCCTCAACGCCTGGGCCTTCGTGCCGGGAGCCGCGGATGCATCCCGACTTTCTCGACATGTTGTCCGCGTTACACGCCTCGGGCAGTGAGTACCTGATCGTCGGCGCCCACGCCCTGGCCGCCCACGGCCGGCCCCGCGCCACGGGGGACCTCGATATCTGGGTGCGACCCCACGTCCGGCAACGCCAGCAAGGTGTATCAGGCCCTCGAGGCCTTCGGCGCCCCACTTGAGGCCCTGACGCGCGACGATCTCGCGACGCCGGACGTGGTGTTCCAGATCGGCCTGCCGCCGGTGCGGATCGACATCATGACCAGCATCTCGGGCGTGACCTTCGAGGACGCCTGGGCCAACCGGGTGACGGTGTCGTTGGACACCCTGTCGGTGCCGGTGATCGGGCGCAGCGACCTCATCCGTAACAAGCGCACGAGTGGCCGTCCGCGCGACCTCGCGGACGTTGAGGAGCTCGGCGGGTAGGGCGCGCGGACGCTCTCGCCACCCAGGCGCTCGGGCCTCAGCGCTCGACCTAACCGCCTGCCCAGCAAACCGGGGGCAGCTCAACACTCGATTCACACTTCTGTGCGGCCGTCGGCCCGGCGTCGGATGGTCGCCACTAGAGACGCGATCGATGCCCAATTCAATGGGATGCTAAAGAGCGCCAGCGTCAGGGTCGATATCAGGTACTTGGCTCCCGAGCCTTCGATGGCGGCCAGAAACTGGTCGAGCGCGAAGCTCACTGGGAAGCCGAGCACATAGGCGATGACGGTGATCGCATCGTAGGCGCCCTCGTAGGCCCGCGGGGAGAACTGGGTCCATCCCGAGTAGACACTGAAGAGGAGTGCCGCGGCGATCGCCCCCGCTGTTGCGCCGCGGAGACCTGGTGTCCTAGGCGTAAGCATCTCGGGTCCTCGAGTTTATTGGAACATCAGTCGCGGACTGAGCAGTTGCCCCCGGTATGCACCCCGAGTCCGCCACATAGTCCGGGTGCCACTCCTCCCCCTTCGCGTCGCGCCGCAGCGGGCACCTGACCGCCACTTCTCGTGATCACGTCAGCCACGTAGCGGTTCGAGTTCCTTCCCCGAAAGGGCTATGGCGATGCCGTTTCTTTCAACCGCTATGGTCGACGCATTGCTCAACACCGCGTTGTCGTATTGCTGGGAAGTCATGCCAAGCGGGACCGTCGACACGACCCATCTCCCCGAGTACCTTGCCACCTGATCGGCTGGCGCGGAACCGATGGCATTGCGCCCGCCGACATTCAGGAGTTCGAATGTCTTGTCCAGCTTGTCGTTGTGGACACGGACAGCGCAGTGCTGTGCCGCTCCCTCAAGGCCCTCGACAGGTCGGCAAGCGACCTCAACCGTGTCTGACTTCAACCCAAACGGATCACTAAAGCTGACCGGATTGTTCCCGGCGTAGCTGTAGAGGTTGATGCCCCCCGCCAACCCAATGGGATCCTGGTCAGCGAGGTGCCATGGGCTTTGGGAGTAGCTCTGGATTGTTGAGCCCGCGGACCAGCCTTGGTTGCTCGTTCAACGACTACGGTTGGCAGCCACCAAGGCTGCAAGGGCACTCTCTAGCTGGGGCGATGTGCAGCGTGAAGGAGCGAGATGAGATCCGCTCGTATGCCGGGATAAATGAAGTTCGTAAACACCCAGTCGCTCCCGCGCTTCTCGAGTTCCGCGATTACGCTACTCCCCCCTGACGCGGCATCCCCGCATCCGGGGAGCATCTCCACCCGATACCGCGATCCGATCTCTTGCACTCTGCCGGCGTGATATGTCGGGCAAGGATCTTGGGAGCCCAAGATGGGGTCAAAAGAACTCGGTGACGAACGTATTCGGCTGATCTTGCGCCTTACCCCCGCTCGCAGGGAGACGCTGCTCTGTGCATGCGCCGAGGACGATAGACAGTACTCCCAACCGAAACAGCAGGCGCGGAAACCGCATGATTGTCTCCCAGGGTCAGTGTCGCCTTTGTGGATGCGGGCTCAGCAGCCGACCTTGCCACAGTACGCCATGCTGTTGCCTCTACCACCGCCGGGCACGGGACCCGACGCCGCTGGCGCACTCTGGGGAACTTGGAACCTGTAGATCGTGTGAGCGCCGGCAGAAGATGGATCACTATACGGGATGAAAACCACGCTGCTTGAAGTCCGAATTTCTCGGCGTCGTAGATCTGGATATGCCCGTGCGGGTGCTTCTCGGTGCCGGCAAAGACCGCGATGTCTCCGTTCTGGAACTGTGCTGGGTCGGGAACAGCGGTGGCGCCACGACTTTCCAGAAATGGGCCGTAATCTTTCGCACTCCCGGGGCGATTGGGATTGCCCTTCCATTCCTTGCTGAATCCGCCGGCCTCCATAGCTTCTCTGCAATATCGGGCACACTTGCCCACTGGTTTCTGGGCCGCGTTGGCCCTGGCAGCCTCCACCATCTTCTTCACGTCGACGCAGGGGACATCTTCCCCGCGGTTGTTAGTACAGCCGTCAGGGGACAAGCCGAACGGATCGCTGAAGCTGACCGGGTTGTTCCCCGCATACGCGTACAGGTTGCTCCCGCCCGCCAACCCAATGGGATCCTGGGTCAGCGAGGCCCGCCGATACGGGCTGCCGCTTCCCTTGCCCTTGGTGCCGTGGCGCGGACTAGTCTACGAGTGGGAACTCCATCAATTAAGGCTTCGAGAGTCGGTGCACGATCAAGCGGGCATGTCCCCCTTGGTCAAAGCGCACGTCGGACAAGCTCGTCGAGGGCGCCGGGTCCTGCGTTTGCAGGCGCGCCAACGCGATGAGAAAGGTCCCGAGCTCTCTTCAAATGCCCGAGGTGTGCCCGCCAGGTGAACTTGCGGTGGACCCTGCGCGGCATCCCAACGCACGCGTGGGGTCATCCTCTCCGCGATACCGAGGACGAGCTCGTCGGCGAAGCGGGGCGACACTGGGAACCGGCGGAAGATGCCCTTGGCGGGCTCGTCGGCTCCACGGGTGTACTCAAGGACGACTGTCTGCGTGATCTTCTGGGGCTCACTCACTGTTGGGCCTTCTGGATGTAGTCGAATGCAGCCTGTACCGCCCGCTTCACCGCTTCACTCCGGCGCACGGAGCCTGGGAGATCGCCCAGCTCACCTGGGCTCTTGATGTAGTACTTGTCTGAGTTGACCTTGACGTGGACGTTCACTGCCCACTACCTCCTCGTTCTGCGTCCACGGACACTTGGTTGCCCTTGATCTTGGTGTTCAGGGGTGCGCTTGTTAGCGAACTTAGGTTTCTGTCCCCTCCACCCTCTTCGGAGTAGAGGTGTTCGACCACCAGCTCTCCGCTGCAATCCCGGTTGCCGTTGCCCCGACGAGCGAGGCCGGAATGCCGACCGCGACCGCGCCCGCAACCGTC
>JADJPD010000010.1 GCA_016713435.1 Gemmatimonadota bacterium
CTGCAGCACGAGATCGAGGAGCAGGCGGGCTTCGCGGGGGTGGTGGGGCGGAGCCCCGCGCTGCGGGAGGTGCTGCGGCTGGTGCAGCAGGTGGCACCGAGCGAGAGCACGGTGCTGCTGACGGGGGAGACGGGGACGGGCAAGGAACTCATCGCGCGGGCCATCCATGCGGGGAGCCGCCGGGCCGGGCATCCGCTGATCAAGGTGAACTGCGGCGCCATCACGCCGTCGCTGGTGGAGAGCGAGCTCTTCGGCCACGAGAAGGGGGCGTTCACCGGCGCGCTGCAGCGGCGGCTGGGCCGCTTCGAGCTGGCGGACAAGGGCACGCTGTTCCTGGACGAGGTGGGGGAGCTGGCGCCGGAGACGCAGGTGAAGCTGCTGCGGGTGCTGCAGGAGCGGGAATTCGAGCGGGTGGGCGGGGAACGGCAGGTGCGGGTGGACGTGCGGGTGATCGCGGCCACCGCGACCTGCCGCTCGACGTGGCGGCGGGGCGGTTCCGGGCGGACCTCTACTACCGGCTCAACGTCTTTCCCGGTCCCGGTGCCGCCGCTCCGGGAGCGGCGGGAGGACATCCCAGTGCTGGCGGCGCACTTCGTGGCTCACTTTGCGCGGGCGCTCAACAAGCCGCTCACCGGCCTCAGCCGCGATTCCACCGCGCGCCTGCTGGCGTACGACTGGCCGGGGAACATCCGCGAGCTGCAGAACGTGATCGAGCGCGCCTGCGTGCTGGCCGCCGGGCCGCGGGTGGAACTCGGCCCGATCGCCGGGGGCGCCCGGCCGGCCGGTGCCCCGGCCGCGCCCGCGCCACTCGGCACGCTGGAGGCCGTGGAAGCCGCCCACGTACGTGCCGTGCTCGAGGCCACCGGGTGGCGCATCGAAGGTGCCGGGGGCGCCGCCGAGATCCTTGGCTTGCGGCCTTCCACGCTGCGTTCCCTCATGCAGCGCCTCGGCGTGCGCGCGCGCTCGCTAGGCCCGTCTCCGCGCCGCGACCGGCAAGACGCACGACATGGCGCGGGTGGTCGCGGCCGGTCGTGGGAGTCGGCCGCACCCGCCTGTCGGCGTCACCCCCAGGGACCCTCAACTCCGACAATCATCATCACCAGGTGAGCGCCGCGGGACGCGGTGCGGCCGTGGCGCGCCTCCTGCCTGGGGCGGCGGCGACCCTAACGACCGGACCGCCCATGCACCGCTTCAGGATCACCACCCGCATCTCGTTGCTCCTTGTGCTGGCCACGCTCTGCTGCCTCGCCATCCTGATGATGATGGAGCGGGACCAGGGCCGGACGGTGCGGGCGTACGATGCCCTGCTGGCGCAGGAGGTGGCGGCGCGCGACTCCGCCCGGCAGATGCAGGTGACGTTCAAGACGCAGGTGCAGGAATGGAAGAACCTGCTGCTCCGGGGCGGGGACGCGGCGCAGTATGCGCGCTACCGCGGGCAGTTCCTGGCGGCGGAGGCTCGGGTGCGGCAACTGGCGGATTCGCTGGAGGCGCACCTGCCGGCCGGTGCGGCCCGGGAGCTGGTGACCCGCTTCGCGTCGCAGCATGCCACGCTGTCGGCGCGGTATCGTGCGGAGCTCGGGGGCCGGGTGACGCTGTCGCCGTCGGCGGCCCGGGCGGCGGACGTCGCGGTGCACGGGGTGGACCGGGGGCCGGTGGCCCTGGTGGACTCGGTGGCGGAGCAACTCGGGCGGAACGTGGCGGCCTCGCAGGCGGAGCTGGCGCGGTCGCTCCGGCGGACCAGCCGGGTGCAGTGGGGCATCACCCTGCTCGTGCTGGTGACGCTTGGCGGGCTCGGGGTCGGGATCGCGCGGAGCATCACGCGGCCGATCGGGCGGATGGTGCCGGCGCTCGAGGGGCTGGCCGGCGGGGACCTCACCGCCACGCTCGCCGCCCAGGGCCGGGACGAGCTGGCGGCCATGAGCGACGCGATGAACCGCACAGTGAGCGGCATCCGCACGGCGCTGGGCCAGGAGCGGGTGGACTGGGCGGAGGTGGGGCGGCAGCGGCTGGAGGTGGAGCGGATCGGGCAGCTGGTGGAGAACGCGCCGCTCAACATCCTGTACGCGCGGCCGGACCTGACCATCGGCTACGTGAACCCGGCGGGCCGCGCGTCGCTGGCGGCACTCCGCGACCACCTGCGGCTGCCGGCCGGCGAGCTGGTGGGCGCGTCCGCTGAGCTGTTCCACGACGCGGCGACGGTGCCGCCGCTCGGCGACCCGGCGCGGCTGCCGTGGCGGGGGCGGATCGAGGCGGGGCCGGAAGTGGTGGAGCTGGCGGTGTCGGCCATCCGCACCCAGGCGGGGGAGTACCTCGGCCCGATGGTGACGTGGGAGGTGATCACGGCGCGGCTCGCGGCGGAGGCGGCGCTCGAGGAGGCGCGTGCGGCGCAGGCGCGGGAGCAGGAGGCGCGGCGGGAGCAGGAGCGGGTGGAGGAGGAGCGCGCCCGGGAGGCAGCGGCGGCGCGGGAGGCGGAGCAGCGGGCCAAGGCGCGGGAGGAGGCGGCGCGCGCCGCGGAGCTCGAGGGGAAGGTGGACGCGATCCTCGAGGTGGTGAACGCCGCCGCCGGCGGCGACCTCACCCGGCGGGTGCCGGTGAGCGGCGAGGATGCGATCGGGCGGCTCGGCAGCGGGCTCGACGGGTTCTTCCGGGACCTGGCGGGGAGCGTGGCCGAGATCGCGCGGGCGGCAGAGGTGGTGGCGGCGGCCTCGAGCCAGCTCAGCCAGCTTGGCCAGGCGCTGGCCGGTGCCGCGGAGGAGACGAGCGCGCAGACCGGCGTGGTGGGCAGCTCGGCCGGTGAGGTGAGTCGCGGGGTGCAGACGGTGGCGGCGGGAACGGAGGAACTGAGCGCGTCCATCCGGGAGATCGCGCGGAGCGCCGCGGAGGCGGCGCAGGTGGCGCAGGTGGCCGTGGGCCGGGCCGACGAGACCAGGCAGGCCATCGGCAAGCTGGCCGCGAGCAGCACCGAGATCGGCGAGGTGGTGAAGCTCATCACGGCCATCGCGGAGCAGACCAACCTGCTGGCGCTCAACGCCACCATCGAGGCGGCGCGCGCGGGAGACGCGGGGAAGGGCTTCGCGGTGGTGGCCAACGAGGTGAAGGACCTGGCCAAGCAGACCGCCACGGCCACCGAGTCCATCGGGCGGACCATCGCGGCGATCCAGGGGGACACCCAGGTGGTGCTCCGGTCCATCGGCGAGATCGGCACGGTGATCGGGCAGGTGAACCACTCGCAGACCACCATCGCCGGCGCGGTGGAGGAACAGAGCGTGACCACGGCGGAGATGAGCCGCACCGTGGGTGAGGCGGCGCGAGGGACCGACGAGATCGTCCGGAACCTGGCCGGCGTGGCGGCCGCGGCGGGGCAGACGGCCGACGGCGCGGTGCAGAGCCAGCAGGCGGCGGGGGAGCTGCTCAAGGTGTCGGGGGAGCTGCAGGCGCTGGTGCAGCGGTTCCGGTATCGGGTGGAGCCGGCGGTGCCTGCGGGGCGTCTCGCGTGAGCCGGCGGGCGCCGCGCCTGCTGCTGCTCGAGGATGACTGGCGGGTGCGAGAGGCGCTCGTCGCCGGCCTCACCTCGCGCGGGTTCGAGGTGCGGGCGGGAGGCAACGGGGCCGAGGGGCTGGGGCAACTGCGGCGGGAGGCGGTGGACGGGGTGATCACCGACCTGCTGATGCCCGACTGCGACGGCGTGGAGTTCCTGCTGGCGCTCCGGCGCGAGTCGCCGGCCGTGCCGGTGGTGGCAATCAGCGGTGGCGGCGTGATGCCGCCCGGGGAGTTGCTCCGGGTGGCCCACCAGCTCGGCGCCGCGCAGGTGCTGGAGAAGCCGTTCACGCTGCGGATGCTGATGGCAGCACTGGAGCGGGTGGGAGTGGCGGGCCACGCCCACCCGTAGGCAGGCGGGGTGGGAGAGCGCACCGGGGGTCCCGCTTGCGCACCGCGGGGGGCTTTCGGTCGTGTGGAGGTGCGCGGTGCATTCCCCGACTTGACGGGCCGCGCGGCCGGGCTTGCCCGGTGGATTCCGTCTAAGTCGCGGCCAGCGGCCCGCGACCAGACGTCGCGGGCCGCTCTGCGTTTGTTGGGTGGGGGGGCCGGATGTATCCGGCCCGTACGAAGATGGGGAGGAGGGGGACGCCGCCGGGTGAGGCGTGGGAAACGACGCGCGGGGCCGGCGGGTTCGCCGGTCCCGCGCTGTTTCCTGCGGGCTTCGTCCCGGGCGGGCCGGCCACGGCCGGCCCCTACGGGGGCGTTGCGGGGGTTAGTGGAACTGGGGGACGCCGGGCTGGATGCCGCAGAGGGCGCCGTCGTCGGTGACGGAGTTGGTGCCGTCCCAGTAGAACGTCGCCGCGCCGGGGACCACGAGGGGGCTCGCCAGTTAGAGGGTCTGGTGGGGGCTGAAGCCCGCGGCCTGCGCGGCCGTGGTGTCGGTGGAGAAGATGATCCAGACGTGGTCGTTGGCGGGGACCGAGTCGGTGCCGGTGCCCACGATCGCATTGTGGTCGAGGTCGTGCCAGTCGGTCTCACCGTCGCGGTAGATGTCGTTCTCGTAGGTGGGGCCCACCTGGCAGCTGCCGCCGGCGCTGGCCGACTGGAAGCGGATCACGTCCGACATGTGGATGGCGATGCAGGGATAGCTGCCGTCGGCCGGGGTGCCGGTGAAGAGGGTGTCGCCCTGCACGAAGTCACGGTAGGTGAGGGTGCTGCCGTGGTCCACCACCAGCACCGCGTTGCTGCAGTCGGTGTTGTGGGAGATGTAGAGGGCGTACATGCCCACCTCAAGCGAGGTCGGGTCGCCCACCACGACGGGCGGGGCGGCGGCGGGGCCGTTCACCACGGAGGGCGGCGCCGCGGTGGCGGAGCTCAGGATGGCCAGCGAGATGGTGCTCGGGCCGTTGGTGGTGCTCGTGCTGCTGCAGGCAGCCAGCGCCGCCAGGGCGGCGAGGGAGACGAGGCGACGCATGAGGACCCCTCCAGGGGGACGGTGGATTTGCCCGAGTATCGGACTCAGGCAGGGAGGGGTTGAGCGCGAGTGGCGCGCTCGGGATTGAGTAGGGCCGGATATATCCGGCCCCTACGGAACCCGTACGAATCAGGGTTCGGCGAGTTCGCGGCCGTCGGCGCTGCCGAAGAGGGGGTGCAGGCTCACGGGCAGCCAGCGGGAGGCGATCTGGTGCCAGATCTCCCAGTCCGCGGTGATGCCGCCGCTCCGGATGGTGCTGAGGAACTCCTCGAGGGAGGAGAAGCTGAACTCGCTGTGTGCGGGGTTCCGCACCTTGATCTCGGCCACGCCTGGTTCTCCAAAGCCGGGGTTGTCCCGATGGAAAAGCAACTTGCGGACCGCGGCGGCAACTCGTTGCCAGATCAGAGCTTTGGAGCTGGCGGGGTGCCGCCGCCGGGGCGCGAAGTCGGGCAGGTTGCGGGGCCTATTCCGCGCCACCGGGCCGCATCACCCGGGCCGGGGGCCGCGCGTCACTAGAGCAGCGCGGTCCACGACTCGATGATGCGCGCCTCCTCGCGGCCCGCGGCGTAGCGGAGCGCCACCCCGAACAGCAGGGTCGCGAGCAGCGAGATCAGGACGAGGCGGCGGCCCATGCGGCCTCCCGGGTGAGGGGTCGGGACGCGGCCGCCTGCTCGTAGCGGAAGCGTCCCACGTGCGCCTCCAGCTCGGCGGCCATCTCGGTGAGCGAATCGATGGCCGCCTGGCTCTCCTGGCTGGCCTGCCGGGAGCGCTCGGCCGCCTCGGCCACGTCGTGGATGACGCCGGCGATCTGCCCCACGCCCGCCGAGGCGCCGTGGATGCCGCGGTTCATCTCGGCGGTGGTGGCGGTCTGCTCCTCCACGGCGCCGGCAATGGAGGTCTGCAGCGCGCTGATCTTGCCGATGAGCGCGCTGATCTGCGCCAGCGCCGCCACCGCGCCCTGCGCATCGCCCTGGATGGCGGCCACGCGGGTGCCGATTTCCTCGGTGGCGCGGCCCGTCTCCTTCGCCAGTTCCTTCACCTCGTGCGCCACCACGGCGAAGCCCTTGCCCGCCTCGCCGGCGCGGGCGGCCTCGATGGTGGCGTTGAGCGCCAGCAGGTTGGTCTGCTGCGCGATGCCGCTGATCACCTTGATCACCTTGCCGATCTCGCTGCTCGAGCGATCGAGCCCGGCCACGGTCTGGTCCGCCGAGGCGGCGAGGCGGACGCCGTCCTCGGCCATGCGCGCGGCGTCGGTGGCGCTGCCGGCGATCTCCTTGATGGAGGCCCCCATCTCCTCCGCGCCCGCGGCAACGGCGGTGACGGTGGTGGAGACGCTGCCGCTCTTCTCGGCCACGCCGGCCGCCTCGGCGGCGGCGTGCTCGGCGCTCTGGTGCACCACGGCGCCGGCGGCGCGCAGCGCGGTGGCGGCCTGGCCCAGGCGGCCCGCGGTGGCGGCGATGGCGCGCATGCTGGCGGTGAGGTCGTCGGCCATGCGGTTCACGTCGCCGGCGAGGCGGGCGTGGTCGCCGGCGTAGTGGCCGCGCATGCGGCGGGTGAGGTCGTGGTTGGCGACGGCCTCGAGCACCTCGGTGGCCTCGGCGAGGGGGCCGGCGGTGGCGTCGAGCAGGGCGTTGATGCCGGCCACCAGGGTGCGGAACTCGCCCTGGAAGGCGGCGGCGTCGCCACGGGTGGCCAGGGTGCCGGCGGTGGCCGCGGCGGTGAGGCGACGGACCTCGGCGGTGAGGGCCGTGATGGTCTGCTGCAGCGCCTGGACCGAGGCGCTCAGGCGGTCGTTGGCGCCGCGGGCGACGACGGCCTCGGAGAAGTCCCCGGCGGCCAGGCGATCGGCGGCGGCGGCGAGGGTGCGCTCGGCGTCGAGGATGCGCTGGAAGGCGAGGCTCAGGCCATCGTGCGGGCTCCGCGGGGTGATGACCACCTGCAGGTCGCCGGTGGCGATGCGCTGGGCCGCCTCGGCGAGCGCCTTCTCGGCCGCGACGACGCGGGCCACGGAGACGCTGAGCGAATCGTCGGGGGAGCGGGGGGTGACGGTGACGGCGAGGTCGCCCTGAGCCAGGCGGGCCGCGGTGGCGGCCAGCTCGCGCTCGGTGCGGATGATGGCGTTCATGGCGCCGGTCAGGCGGTCGGTGTCGCTCCGCAGCTCGAGCTCCCGGCTCAGGTCGCCGGCGGCGATGCGGGTGGCGGCGTCGGCCGCGGTGCGCTCGGCGGCGAGGATGGCGGCGGCGGCGTGGCCCAGGACGTCCTTGTCGCCGCGGGGGGTGACGGTGACGTCGAGGTCGCCGGCGGCGAGGGCCTGCACGGCGTCGGCGAGCTCGCGCTCGGCCTCCACGGTGCGGTGGAGGGAGCGGGCCAGGCGGACGATCTCCTCGTCGCCCTGCTCGTGGATCTCCACCGAGAGATCGCCCTCGGCCAGGCGCTCGGCGGCGGTGGCGAGGTCGTGGATGGGGCGGGCCACGTCGTGCGCGGAGCGGCGCACGATGCGCAGGGTGACGACGAAGAGCCCGCCGCCCGTGGCGAGGAGCCCGAGGATGAGCCAGACGAGCGTCCCGCGCGCGGCGCTCCGCGCCTCGGTGAACTCCGCCTCCGGCGCCTCGGCGATGACCACCCAGTCCCACGGCTTGAAGTAGGTGGCGGCGGCGATCATGGGGATGCCGCCCTCGTCCTTCGGGGCGGTGAAGCGGTGGATGATGACGTCGCCGGCGGGTGCGTGGACGGCGGAGTCCACGAGGGTGGCGTAGATGGGGGTGCCGTCGGGGTCGGTGATGGCGAGGGCGTCCTGGCCGTTCTGCCGGCCGCCGGGGGAGATGGTGACCTTGCCGCGCTCCTTGCCGGTGCCGGTGACCACGAGCACGTGCCCGGTGCGGCCGATCTGGGTGCCCTCGATGGAGTGGCGGAGGCTCGGGATGTTCTCCTGCCGCTCGCCCACGAAGAGCATGCCGATGACCTGGCCCTGGCGGTTGGTGATGGGCTCGTAGACGGTCTGGTACCAGGTGCCGACGACGTTGGCGCGGCCCACGAAGGCCTTCCCCTGCAGCACCTGGTCGACGACGGGGTTGGGCGCGCCGCCGGCCCCGGTGGCGGGGATGAACGTGCCGATGGCGCGCTTCCCGTCCGCGGTGACGACGGTGGTGGCGACGCGCAGCATGTCGCCCGCCGGGTTCATGCGCTGGAAGATGGTGTAGTTGCCGCCGAGGAGGCCCATGGCCTCGTCCACGACGGGGGTGAAGCGGGTGACGTCGGTCTCCTGGCCCAGCCACTGGCCGCCCACCAGCATGGGCGGGAGGCGGACGGGGGTGACGGCGCCGGTCTCCTGGTTCTTCGCCCGCCAGGCGACGCTGCCGCTCCCGATGCCGAACCCGCCGCGGCGGCGGGCGATGTCGCGGGTGGCGTTGAGGCTGTTGGAGAGCAGGTGCTGCAGCGACTCGTACTGGGCCAGCAGCATGGCGTTCACGCCGTGGGTGGTCTGGCCCAGGTGCTCGCGGGTCTCGGTGGCGAGAGTGCCGGTGAGGCGGCTGTCGAGCCGCCACATGAGGAGCAGGGTGAGGACCAGGAGCACCAGCACGGGGCGGGCGGCGGCGTTGGCGCCGAGGCGCACCAGGCGCCGTTCGAGGGCCTGGGGGGCGCGCGCGTCGTGGTCAGGCATTGCGAGCCTCCGTCCGGGTGGGACCGCCACCGACACGACGTCCCGGGCCGTGGCGGGCCCGGGACGCTGGCTGCCGTCATCTGCCCAGCTATCGGCACCGGGACAGCCGGACTGGAGCGGGGGGCGGGCTACCGGCTGGCGCGCTGCTCCCGGCTGCCCAGAAACCGGACCAGGGCCTCCACCTCGGCCTGGGCCAGGTTGAGCTGGGGCATGCGCACCGCGCCGGTGCCGATGGCGGGGAGGCTCCGGGGGTTGGTCAGGCGCTGGCGGACGTAGGCGGCGTCGAGGACGCGGCCGGTGAGGTCGGGGGCGAAGCTCTGGGACGGGCGGTTGCGGGCGGCCCATTCCGGGACGTCGCCGTTCCGGTGGCAGGTGCCGCAGCCCTTGGCCACGAAGAGGGCGCGGGCGCGGTCGGCGCTGGCCAGGGCGGGGCGGGGCTCGCCGCGGCGGGTCACGGCGATGGGGACGAGCGCGAGCTCCGAGTAGCCCTTGGGGCCGAAGCCGCTGGCCACGGTGATGTCCACGGTGGGGGCGGCGGGGACGGTGAAGGTGGCCCGGTAGCGGCCGGGCTGGCCGGCGGGGGTGGCGGCCACCTCGAGGAGGCGCCCGCCGGCCGGCTGGACGCGCACGGTGCCGCGCAGGTCGCTGAGGGGCTCCTCGCCGTGCTGGCGGACGGTGTACTCGAGCTGGTAGGTGGCGCCGGCCTCCAGCGCCTCGGGGGGATTCTCCACGGTGATCACGGCCCAGCCGCCCATGGCGCCGGCGCCGGCCAGTCCGAGGCCGGCGGCGAGGGCCAGCAGTGGTGCGTTCCGCATGGTGCTCTCCAGGTTGGGGGTTCGGCAGTGAGATGCCGGCCCGGGGGGCAGGGTTTGAGGGGGCTTCCCCCAATTTTTCGACCCGGCCACCTTTCGGGCGGACCCATGGCCATGATCCCCCTGCGCCCGCGCGTCGAGCCCCTGGATGAGGACGAACAGGAGGAGCTCGAGGAACGCCTGATGAACTCGGGCGGGGACATCACGTCGTTCAGCGAGCTGGACGGCTTCTACGCGGCGCTGCTGGTGGCGCCGGTGGGGATGCTGCCCAACGAGTGGTTTGGCCGGGTGATCAACTACAGCGAGAACGACGAGTGGCCCCGGGCCGACGACGAGCCGACCCCCGAGTACCACGGCGAGACCATCCAGCTGCTGCTGCGGCACTGGCACGACCTGCAGCACCGGCTGGACACGGGCCAGTTCCAGAACGTGCCGCTGCCCCTGGAGGAGGCGGAGCTGCCGGGGGAGTGGTGGTCGCAGGGCTTCCTGCTGCTGGCGCGGTGCCCGGAGGAGGAGTGGGAGGACTGGTACCGGGGGTTCCAGGAAGAGGGGCTGCTGGCGCCGATGCACGAGCTGGCGTGGGAGGTCACCCGGGAGCCGGAGCAGCGGCTGATCACGGGGGAGCTCCGGCGGCTCGTCCTGCGGCGGCTCATCGAGTGTGTCAACGTCATGTACCAGCGCGCCGAAGCGCACCGGCGGACGGCGGGGACCTAGCCCCCCGGGACGCCGGTCGCCGCCGTCAGCTCCCCGTCTGTTCCCCCCTCGCAACCTTTTTGCGGTCCCGCGCGTCTACTCCTGTCGAAGTCCCCGGTTCAGCCCCACATTAGAGCCTGACAAAGCGCGGTCCCCCGGCCGGGGGCCTGCCCCCTTTTCGTCCACCCCCCATCCGGGAGGCCGCATGCGGCTCATCCGGCAGCGCTGGTTCCTCGTGGCGGTCGCGATCGTCGCGGTGGCCCTTACAGCCGCTTACCTCAAGGCCGGGGAACCGGGGCCGGGGGGGCGGCCGGTCGTGGCGGTAGTAAGGAAAGGGCCGTTCTCGGTGGAGGTGTCGGCCAGCGGGGAGCTGCAGGCCCGGCAGTTCGTGCAGATCACGGCGCCGGCCAGCGCGCAGCAGGCGGACATCTACCAGATGAAGATCGCGTCCATCGTGCCGGAGGGGACGGTGGTGAAGGCGGGGGACGTGGTCGCGGAGATCGACCGCTCGGCGGCGGCCAACAAGATGCAGGAGGTGAGCCTGGCGCTGCAGAAGGCCCAGGCGGTCTACGAGCAGGCGATGCTGGACTCGACGCTCACCCTCTCCAAGGCGCGGGAGGACATCCGCAGCATGGAGCTGGGGCTGGAGGAGAAGCGGCTGGCCATGGAGCAGGCCAAGTACGAGGCGCCCACGGTGCAGCGGCAGGCGGAGATCGACCTCGAGAAGGCGACGCGGGCGCTGGCGCAGGCCAAGGCGGACTACGAGACCAAGACCGAGCAGGCGAAGGCCAAGATGCGCGAGGTGGGGGCGGATCTCGAGCGGCAGCGGAACCTGCTCGGCATGGTGCAGTCGGTGATGGAGGCGTTCACGGTGCGGGCGCCGTCGGCGGGGATGGTGATCTACGCGAAGGAATGGAATGGGCGGAAGCGGACGACGGGCTCGCAGGTGTCGCCGTGGGATCCCGGCGTGGCCACGCTGCCCGACCTCACCCAGATGGAGTCGGTGACGTACATCAACGAGATCGACATCCGGAAGGTGGCGGTGGGGCAGACGGCGGAGATCACGCTGGACAGCGACCCCACCAAGAAGTTCCGCGGCACCGTGGTGACGGTGGCCAACGTGGGCGAGCAGCGGCCCAACACCGACAGCAAGGTGTTCGAGGTGAAGGTGACGGTGGAGCAGAGCGACACCACGCTCCGCCCGGGGATGACCACCGGCAACAACATCCGCGTGTACACCGCCGACAGCGTGCTGTTCGTGCCGCTCGAGGCGCTGGGCGGCTCGGACGGGGTGCAGTACGTGTACCTCAAGGACGGCGGCCGGGTGCGGCGGCAGGAAGTGGCCACCGGCGCCATGAGCGACGACGAGGTGGTGATCACCCACGGCGTCGCGGAGGGCGACGAGGTGCTGCTCACCCCGCCGGCCGACGCGGACGGGCTGGAGCTGGTGCGGCTGCCGGAGGAGTTCCGGCCCAAGAGCACGAGCCCCGACACGGCGAAGAGCACGCCGGTGGCGGCCGTGAAGCCGGCGGCGCCCGCCGAGTCGGCGCCCCGGGCGCGGCCGTGAGCCAGGGGACGCTGGCGGAGCGGCTGCGCCGCTTCCAGACCGGGTTCCTGGCGCACGCGGCGTTCAGCACGCGGAACGCGGTGGAGGCGGTGCAGCACAACAAGCTGCGCGCGGCGCTCACCTCGCTCGGCATCCTGTTCGGGGTGGCGTCGGTGATCGCGATGCTGGCCATCGGGAAGGGGGCGGAGCAGGAGATCCTGGAGCAGATGCGGCTGCTCGGCTCCAACACGGTGATGATCACGCCGCTGGTGGAGCAGTCGGAAGGCGCCGCGGACGAGGACCAGAAGAAGGAAGTGAAGCGCTTCTCGCCGGGGCTCACCTACGCCGACGCACACGCCATCCGGCGGGTGCTGCCGTCGGTGGACGCGGCGAGCGCGGAGCTGGTGCTCAACACCAGCCTGGTGCGGGAGGGGCAGCGGCGGAGCGGCAAGGCGGTGGGGGTGGACACCAGCTACTTCCGGCTGACCAACCTGGAGCTGGCGGACGGGTCGTGGTTCACGGAGGAGCAGGTGATCCAGGGGCTCCCGGTGGCGATCATCGGGGCGGGGGTCAAGTCGCGCTTCTTCACCACCGAGCCGCCGATCGGGGCCCGGCTCAAGGTGGGGCCCAACTGGGTGACGGTGGTGGGGGTGCTGGCCGACCGCCGGGTGGACGCCAAGACCACGAGCTGGCTCGGCGTCCGCGACGCGGCCATGGACGTGTACCTGCCGGTGCGCACCATGCTGACCCGCTACCGCGACCGCACGCGGCTCACCAAGCGGGACATCGAGCTGGCGGCGCGGCAGTTCAACTTCACCAACAACAACGAGGAGCCGGAGAGCGAGGAGCGGCGGCGGGAGCGCACCAACCGCAACCAGCTGGACCGGATCATCGTGCAGGTGAGCGCGCCCGACCAGGTGTCGGGGTCGGCCGACGTGATGCGGCGGCTGCTCACGCGGCGGCACAACAGCGTGGTGGACTTCGAGATCACCATCCCCGAGATGCTGCTCAAGCAGGAGCAGCGGACGCGGACCATCTTCAACATCGTGCTCGGCGCCATCGCGTCCATCTCGCTCATCGTGGGCGGGATCGGGATCATGAACATCATGCTGGCGTCGGTGCTGGAGCGGATCAAGGAGATCGGGGTGCGCCGGGCGCTGGGCGCGACGCGGCGGGACGTGCTGTCGCAGTTCCTGGCGGAGGCCATCCTGATCTCGGTGGCGGGCGGGGTGGCGGGGATCCTGGTGGGCGTGGGGGTGAGCGCCGGGATCGAGCACTTCGCGGGGATCCGGACGCTGGTCTCGCCGGTGTCGGTGATGGTGGCGTTCGGGGTGTCGTTCACGGTGGGGCTCACGTTCGGGAGCATCCCGGCGCAGCGTGCGGCCCAGCAGGACCCGGTGGTCTGCCTCCGCTACGAGTGATGCGCATGACGCTTCGACTGTCCGCGCTGGCGCTTGCCGCCGCGCTCCTGCCCGCGCCCGCGCCGCTCCGGGCGCAGGACACCCTGACGCTGGACCAGGTGGTGGCCCGGGCGCTGGAGGAGAGCCACCAGGCGCGCGCCGCCCGCGCCAGCCGGGACGCCTCCCGCTCCCGCTACTCCGCCTTCAGCGCCGGCCTGCTGCCGCAGCTCTCGCTGGGCGGCACGGTGCCGTCGTACAACCGGCGGATCATCGAGGTGCTGCAGCCCGACGGCTCCACGCTGTTCCGGCCGCAGAACCAGACCAACAGCGAGCTGACGGCCACGCTGCGGCAGAAGCTGCCGCTCACGGGCGGCGACCTGTTCGTGAGCTCGTCGCTGGCGCGGCTGTCGGTGAGCGGGGCGCAGGGGTTCCGGACGTGGAGCTCGACGCCCGTCACCATCGGCCTCCGGCAGGACATCTTCCGGCCCAACGCGCTGGCGTGGGACCGGCGGGAGCAGCCGGTGGCGGCGGAGGTGGCGGAGCGGCAGTACCGGGAGGCGCGGGAGGAGATCGCGCTCGAGGCCACGGGGCGGTTCTTCGACGTGTACCAGGCGCAGGTGGAGCTCGAGAACGCGGCCAAGAACGTGTCGGTGAACGACACGCTGTACACCCTGAACAAGGGCCGCTTCGACGTGGGCAAGATCGGCGAGAACGACCTGCTGCAGAGCGAGCTGGCGCTGCTCCGCGCGCGGACGTCGCTGGATGCGGCCCGCCTGAGCTACGACCGCGCGCTGGCGTCGCTCCGGGTGCTGCTCAACCTGCGGCCGGGGACCCCGCTCGCCATCCTGGTGCCCGAGCAGGTGCCGGAGATCGCGGCCGACACCGCGCGCGCCGTCGCCGAGGCGCTCCGCAACAGCTCCACGGTGAGCTCCACCGAGCTGCAGTCGGTGCAGGCGGGGCGGCGGGTCACCGAGGCCAAGCTCAACAACGGCGCCGGCGCCACGGTGTCGGCGAGCTATGGCTTCAACGCCACGGCGGCGACCTTCAACGACGCCTACAGCAACCTGCTCGAGGCGCGGCAGTTCTCGGTGGCGGTGGAGGTGCCGCTCTGGCGCTGGGGTGCGGGGAGCCAGACGGTGCGCGCGGCCGAGGCCGACCGGGAGCGGGTGCGGAGCAACGCCGAGCTGGCGCGGCAGGAGGTGGCGCAGGATGCGCACTTCGCGGCGCTGCAGCTGGCGCAGGCCCGGCGGAACCTGGAACTCTCCGCCAAGAGCGACACGGTGGCCACCAAGCGCTTCGAGGTGGCGTACAACCGCTACGTGATCGGGCGGATCAGCATCGACGTGCTGTACATCGCGCAGGCGGAGAAGGACCAGGCGCTGGCGGCGGTGGTGCAGGCGCTGCGCGGGTACTGGCTGGCGTACTACTCGCTCCGGCGGGCGACGCTGTTCGACTTTGAGCGGGGGGCGGCGATTTACTGAGCTCGTGGCGGTCGCTCACTGAAGTGAGCGCTCGGCCAGCCAAGTCCTGAAGGACTCGCGTCCCGGAACCCATCGAGGAGATCGGGACGCGAGTGCTTCAGCACTTGGGTTCTTCAGCGCTCGCTTCAGCGAGCGTGGCCGAGGGGGGGAATGGGAAGGGGGCCCTGGGAGGGGCCCCCTTCGCGCGTCCCGGAGGTCCGGGGGAGGGTGGGGAGGGCCGGATGTATCCGGCCCCTACCGGCGCTTCTTCGCTTCGTGGATGACCACCGCGGCGGCCGCGAGGGTGCCGGCGATGAGGCCGGTCTTTGCGGCCTTCTTGCCGACCTTTTTCACGGTGCGGACCTTCCGCTCCACCGACCGCTTGCCCTCGGCGACGAGGATGCGGGTCTCGAGCTCCTTCACGGCGGCCCGGGTGGCGGCCCGGCCCGTGTCGGCCAGGCGCTTCTGGAACGGTGTCATGGCTCCCTCCTGTGGCGAGGGTGCGCTCCAGCGGGGGGGGGGGCGGGGCGCCCGCGACGCGGGGGGCCGGGGTGGGCCGGGGCCCCGGGGCGCCGGGGCCGAGGCCGGCCGGGCGTGTCTCACGCGCGATGGGAGCATAACACCGGCGCGGTGAAGGGAGGCTTACGGGCTGGTGAAGGAGTTGTCAGGCCCCGGCGCCGTCCTGCTGCTCGTGATGGAACGGTTCCTCCCACTCGATGCCTTCCGCCCGCAGCCGCTCGGTGAGCACCTGCACCAGGCTGTCGGCCAGTGGCTGATATTCATCCGGAATGCCGAGGCAGACGATGGTCTTGGTGGTGAGGGCGTCGGGGAAGCGCTCGCGCAGCTGGGCGTGGTGGGTGTCTTCCATCACGATGATGCGGTCGGCCCAGCCGAGGAGATGCGCGGTGACCTGCTTGGTGGCCGAGCGGTGGGTGCCGGCCGAGCGCACGTCGTAGTGCGTGTGGTCGTGGAAGAGGCGCTCGGCGGTGAAGCTCCGGCTCTGGTTGTAGGTACAGATGAAGAGCAGGCGCTCGCGCTTGGGTCGTCGGGGCATCGGGGGCAGGGTGCGGGACGGGAAATGTAGTTGAAATGGTCGGGAACGGGGTGGGCGCCCTACCGGGAATGCGACTGGTGCGGTAACCTATGGCCTGCACTCCCCTTTCACCCCTGCGCATGCCCACGCTGCTCATCGTCGAGGACAACGAGCTCAACCGGGACATGCTCTCCCGCCGGCTGCAGCGGCGGGGGTACCAGGTGCTGCTGGCGTCGGACGGCGGCCAGGGGCTGGCGCTGGCGCGGGCGGAGCGGCCGGACCTGATCCTGATGGACATGAGCATCCCGGTGGTGGACGGCTGGGAGGCGGCGCGGCGGCTCAAGGCCGACCCGGTGACGCGGCCGATCCCGGTCATCGCGCTCACGGCCCACGCCATGGCGGGGGACGAGGCCCGCGCCCGCTCGGCCGGGTGCGACGACTTCGACACCAAGCCGGTGGACCTGCCGCGGCTGCTCGGGAAGATCCAGCGCTGGCTTGGCGAGGTGCCGAACCCGGGCGCCACGGACACCGGCCAGCCGATGCCCGCGCTCCGGCTGCCGCCGATGGCCCAGGTGACGCTGCCCGGCACGCGGGCGTCGCTGGGCGAGCTGCTGGCGTTCTGCGAGCGCACCAGCCGGGAGTTCGGGCTCGACGCGGACACCAGCTTCCGGGTGCGGCTCTCGGTGGAAGAGGTGTGCGTCAACGTGATGGACCATGCGTACCGCGGGCGGGAGGCGGGGCCGGTCAAGCTCCGGCTGCTGCGGGAGCCGGCGGCAGTGGTCATCGTGGTGGAGGACAAGGGCGCCACCTTCGACCCGGCGAGCGCGCCGGCACCGGTGCTGCGCGGCACCGCGGAGCAGCGGCCCGTGGGCGGCCTCGGGTGGCACCTGGTGCGGCAGGTGATGGACGACGTCCACCACGAGGGACTGCCGGGCGGCGGCAACCGGATCACCCTCACCAAGCGGCTCCCGGCCGCGTAGCTCAACTCACAGCAGAGGATGCCATGGACGTGACCGTGGAGCCGCGGGGCGCGGCGACGGTGGTGCGACTGGTGGGCAGCGTGGACGGCATCACGGCCGGCCCACTCGAGGCGCGGCTGCTGGAGCAGGTGCAGGGCGGCGCCGTGAAGCTGGTGGGCGACCTCTCGGGCGTGGCCTACACCAGCAGCGCCGGCCTCCGCGCGCTCCTCGCCACGCTCAAGGCCACGCGCTCGCAGGGCGGCGACTTCCGGCTGGCCGGCGTGCAGCCGGCGGTGCTCAAGGTGCTGGAGCTCTCCGGCTTCACCAGCATCCTCAAGCACTATCCCGACGTGGACGCGGCGGTGCAGAGCTTCGGCTCCTGACTCTCCTACCCGACCTCATGACGACGAACAACAAGCGGGTGGCGCTGGTGATCGGCGCCGGCAGCGTGAAGTGCGCGGCGGCGCTCGGCCTGTGGCGGGCGCTGGAGCGCGCCGGCATCGGGCTCGACATGGTGGTGGGGTGCTCGGGCGGCTCGCTGTATGCGAGCGTCATGGCGCTCGGCTACGACCTGGACACCTGCGCCCGGCTCACGCGCGAACTGTGGACGCCGGCCATCACCAAGAAGCGGGCAACGCGGCAGATCCTCGGCGCCCTCTTCCCCGGGCTCTTTGGCTTCGACGGGAAGTTCGGGATGGTGGACGACACGGCGATGTGGGACGCCCTGAGCGGCCCGTACGGGGGGAAGCGGTTCGAGGACGCCAAGATCCCCCTGCACATCGTGACCACCGACCTGCACACCGGGGAAAAGGTGGTGCTGAGCTCGGGGCCGGTGCAGGACGCCATCCGGGCGTCGATCGCCATTCCTTATATCTGGCGGCCCTGGAAGGTGGGGGAGCGGTGGCTCATGGACGGCTGCATGTCCGACCCGCTGCCGGTGGACGTGGCCATCCGCGAGGGGGCCAACGTGATCCTGGCGATGGGTTTCGAGAGCCCGTACCCGCGGAAGCTCCGGAACGGCTCCCGCTACGCCTTCCACGTGAACAGCGTGTACACCAACAACCTGCTCCGCGCCAACTTCGCCTTCCACAACCTGGCGCACCACGCGGAGATCATCACGGTGCTGCCGGAGTTCAACCGGAACATCGGGCTCTTCGACACGGACCAGATCCCCTACGTGATGGAAGAGGGGGAGCGGGCCACCGAGCAGCACCTTCCCTACCTCGAGAAACTGCTGGCCGGAGCGGCCTGAGTGACGGCGCCCGCGGCCGATCCCGCGCGGATCCTGGTGGTGGACGACACGGAGGCCAACCGGGACATGCTGACCCGGCGGCTCCGGCGCGCCGGCCACGCGGTGGAGATGGTGGCGAGCGGCCCCGAGGCGCTGGCGCGGCTCGGGGCCGAGGCGTTTGACCTGGTGCTGCTCGACATCATGATGCCGGACATGAACGGCTACGAGGTGCTGGCGCGGCTCAAGGGGGACGAGGCGCTGCGGCACGTGCCGGTGATCATGATCACGGCGATCACCGACATGGACAGCGTGGTCCGGTGCATCGAGCTCGGCGCCGAGGACCACCTGCCGAAGCCGTTCAACGCGACGCTGCTCAAGGCGCGGATTGACGCGTCGCTGGCCAAGAAGCGGCTCCGCGACCGGGAGCAGGTGGTGGCGCAGGCGATGGCGCGGGAGCTCGACATTGCGCGGAACATCCAGGCCAGCTTCCTGCCGCCCGCGCTGCCGCGAATCCCCGGGTACGAGCTGGCTGCCCGCTTCCGCCCCGCCCGCCAGGTGGCGGGCGACTTCTACGACGCCTTCCCGCTCCCCGCCCCCGGCCGCACCGCGCTGGTGGTGGCCGACGTCTGCGACAAGGGGGTGGGCGCGGCGCTCTTCATGGCGGTGTTCCGGAGCCTGCTGCGGGTGGTGACGCAGGAGGCGTACGTCGGCGCGCCGGACCTGAGCGACGCGCGGCAGATGCCCCGCACCCTGCAGGTGCTGAGCGACTACAACGCGCGCACCCACGGCTCGGCCAACATGTTCGCGACGATCTTCTTCGCGGTGCTGGACCAGGGGCAGGGGCGGCTCACCTACCTGAACGCGGGGCACGATGCGCCGTACCTGCTGCGCGCGGATGGCGGCCGGGAGCGGCTGCCGCCGACGGGGCCGGCGATGGGCTTGCTGGAGGGGCTGGTCTTCGGGGTGGAAGAGCGGGAGTTCCTGCCCGGGGACCGGCTACTGGCGTTCACCGACGGCGTCACCGACGCGCGGAGCGCCGCGGGCGAGGTGTTCGGGGAGGCGCGGCTCGAGGGGCTGCTGGCGGGCGACGGCGGCGCGGATGGGCTGGTGTCGCGCATTGACGCCGCCCTCACCGGGCACGGCGCCGGGGTGGACCCGTTCGACGACGTGACCCTGCTGGCGCTGGCGCGGGAGCCGGCCTGATGCGCCTCACGCCGTTCCTCACCCCCCGCATGCCGGGCCGGCCCCACCCGATCGTCAAGCTGGACTACACGGTCCGGCTCTCCACCTATCCCTTCTTTGCGCTGCTCTACTGGTCCCACCTCCGGGGCCAGGCGCTGCCGGCGTGGGTGTGGGTGTACCTGGTAGCGTACGGCTTCGTGTTCCCGCACGTGGCGTACCTGGTCGCGGTGCGGAGCGCCAACAGCAAGGCCACCGAGCTCCGGACGCTCACCGTCGACTCGTTCATCGTGGGCACCTGGATGCCGATCCTGGCCTTCTGCCCGTGGCCGAGCGTGGCGGGGGTGTTCGGGGTGTACTCGGGGAACATCAGCATCAACGGGTTGCGCTTTGCCTGGCGGAACCTGCTGGCCACCGCGCTCGGCGTGCTGGCCATGGGGGCGCTGGTGGGCTTCCGGGTGGACCTCGAGGCGAGCCTGCTCACCACCGGGCTCAGCATGGCGGTGCTGTTCGTGTACCTGACGGTGTTCAGCATGCACTCGCACAACCAGTCCAAGCGGGTGGTGCACGGCATCAAGCAGATCGCGGAACAGAACGCGCAGATCGGGGAGAAGTCGGTGCTGCTGGAGCAGCGCACCCGGGAGCTCGAGCGGGCCAACGAGGTGGCGGAAGCCGCCAAGAAGGCGGCCGAGGAGGCCAACCGCGCCAAGAGCCGCTTCCTGGCCAACATGAGCCACGAGCTCCGCACGCCGCTCAACGCCATCATCGGCTACTCCGAGATGCTGATCGAGGAGAGCGAGGACGCCGGGGCGGAGGAGCTCAAGCCTGACCTGGAAAAGATCCAGGGCGCGGGGAAGCACCTGCTGGGCCTCATCAACGAGGTGCTGGACCTCTCCAAGATCGAGGCGGGGAAGATGGACCTCTTCCTCGAGGACTTCGACATCGCGGCGATCGTGCAGGAGGTGGCCTCCACGGTGACGCCGCAGAACCAGGCGCGGGGGAACCGGCTCGAGGTGTCGGTGGACCCGACCCTGTCGGTGATGCACGCCGACCTCACCAAGGTGCGGCAGGTGCTGCTCAACCTCCTCTCCAACGCGGCCAAGTTCACCGAGGGCGGGGTGGTGCGCCTGGCGGCCCGGCGGGAGACGTCGAGCACGGGGGCGCGGCGGGTGGTGTTCGCGGTGACGGACTCGGGGATCGGGATGACGCCGGCGCAGCTCACCCGGCTGTTCCAGCCCTTCGTGCAGGCGGATGCCTCGACCACGCGGCGCTACGGCGGCACCGGCCTGGGCCTGACCATCAGCCGGCGGTTCTGCGAGATGATGGGCGGCGGCATTGACGTGAGCAGCGAGCCCGGCGTGGGCACCACCTTCCAGGCGTGGTTCCCGCTCACGGTCGAGGCGCTCGAGATGTCCAGCACCGGCACCTTCGCGGTGGTGCGCCGGTCCCGGCGCACCAGCGCGGTGCCGCTGCTGCCCTACCTCGGCACGGTGCTGCTGGTGGTGCACTCCGACACCGCGCGGGACGGCCTGGAGCGGCTGCTCGGCGTGGAAGGCTACCGCGTCATCACCAGCGCGGTGCGCGAGGAGGCGGTGACGCTGGCGCGGGAGATCCAGCCCGACCTGGTGCTGCTCGACCTCCTGCACCCCGAACTCGACGGCTGGGGCACGCTGGCCGAGCTGCACCAGACGCCCGAGACCACCCAGTTGCCGGTGGTGCTGCTCGGCCTCGTGGGCAACGACCAGCTGGCCTTTGCGCTCGGCAGCGCGGGCGTGCTCACCCAGCCGGTGGACGACGATGCCCTGCTCGGCACCGTCCGGCGACTCGGCGCGCGGGACCAGGAGGCGGTGGCCCTGGTGGTGGCGGCGGAGGCGCGGCTCCGCGAGCAGCTCACCGGGACGCTGCTGGCCAACCACATCGGCGCCCTCGGTGCTGCCAATGGCCGCGAGGCGCTCGGCCACGTGGCGGCCAGGGCCCCGCAGGCCATCCTGGTGGACCTGACGCTGCCGCTCATGGAAGGCGTGGTGCTGGTGGACACGCTGCGCCGCCATCCGCAGTGGGGCGCCATCCCCGTGGCGGTGCTGCTCCCCGCCGCCATGGACGAAGCCGCGCGGCGGGAGCTCCGCCGCGCGGCCGACCAGGTCTTTGCCCAGGACACCCTCGGGGCCGAGGTGCTGCCGGCCGAGGTGAAGCGCTGGGCGAGTGCCCGGAGCTGATGCCCGTCAGTGATGCGCCGGGCGCGCGGCGGGCGGCAGCAGCACCTCGTCAATGACGTGGATGACGCCGTTGCTGGCGCGCACGTCGGCGGTGATGATCTTCGTGCTGTTGACGCGGAGCGCGCCGTCGGTGATCCCCACCCGCAGGCTGCTGCCCTCCACCGAGCGGGCCTTCTTCGCCATGATGGCCTCCTCGGCGCTGATGCGGCCGGGGACCACGTGATAGGTGAGGATGGCCTTGAGCTGGTCGCGGTTCTCGGGGCGGAGCAGGGTCTCGATGGTGCCCTTGGGGAGCTTGGCGAAGGCCTCGTTGGTGGGCGCGAAGACGGTGAACGGCCCGTCGCCCATCAGGGTCTCGGTGAGGCCGGCGGCCTCGACGGCGGCCAGGAGGGTGGAGAAACTGCCGGCGTCGCGCGCCACCTGGACGATGGTGGGGGAGCGCATGGCGGCGTGGTGCTGCTGGGCGGCGAGCGGGGCCGCCAGGAGGAGCGCGGCGGCGGCGGCCGTCAGCGTGCGGAGACGAAACATGGAACACTCCAGGGGTGAGGGTTGGTCGGAACGCCCGACGGCCCTAGTTTCGGCGGGAGCCTGTGCGGCGGATGCAGTGCATCCGGCACCGTGCCGCGGGCGAATCGAGGGGGAGCAAGAGCCTGTGCACCCCCGGAGCTGAATGACCGCCACCCTGGTGGAGATGACCCTCCCCGACCTTTCCCCGGCGCCGACCGGTGTCTTCGCCCGCATTGCCGCTGGGGACAGCGCGGCGGTGCGCGAGGCCGTCGAGCGTTTCGGGTCGCTGGTATGGCTCCTGGCACGCCGCTGGTCGCACGACCCGGCGGACGCGGAGGATGCCGCGCAGGAGATCTTCTTTGACCTCTGGCGCAGCGCGGGCCGCTACCTGCCCGAGCGCGCCAGCGAGCAGGGCTTCGTGGCCATGATCGCGCGACGGCGGCTCATTGACCGGGCGCGGAAGCGGAAGCGGACCATCGAGGCCATCCCGTTCCCCGACGATTTCGACGTCCCCGACCCCGGCGCCCCGGAGACGAGCTTCCAGGCCGAGGCGGGGGAGGCGCGCGCGGTGCTGGCGTCGCTCAGCCCGGCGCAGCGGCGGACGCTCGAGCTGGCGCTGCTGGAGGGGAAGACGCACGAGGAGATTGCGCGGGAGACGGGGACGCCGCTCGGCACGGTCAAGTCGCACATCCGCCGCGGGCTCGAGCGGGCCCGCAAGCTGCTCGGCGCGCGCCAGGGAGGTGACGCATGATGAGCGATCGCGAGCGCGACCTGCTCGAGCGTGCCCTGGGCGAGCTCACCGCCGAGCTGGCGCAGGACGCGGCGGCGCCGGCGCTGCCGCCGGCGCTGGCGGCGGGGATCATTGCGGCGGGAGAAGCGGAAGTGCGCGGCGTGACGCCGCTCCGGCCCACGGCCGGGCGGGGCAGTGCCGCGGGCTGGCTGGGCTGGGTGGCGGCGGCGGCGGCGGTGCTGGCGTGGGTGTTCGTGGGGAGCCCGCGCGGCCCGCGGCCCGCGGTGCCGCCGCCCGCGCCCACGGTGGCGGAGGTGCGCGCCACCCTGCTCCGCGACTCGGCGGCCACGCAGGTGCTGGCGTGGAAGGGCACCGAGGATTCGCTCAGCAGCCTGACGGTGGGCGGCGACGTGGTGTGGAACGGGGCGCGGCAGGAGGGCGTGATGCGCATCGCCGGCCTCAAGCGCAACGACCCGACGCGCGAGCAGTACCAGCTCTGGATCTTCGATGCGGAGCGGGATGATCGCTACCCGGTGGATGGCGGCGTCTTCGACGTGGGCCAGGACGGCGAGGTGCTGGTGCCGATCACGGCCAAGGTGCCGGTGGGGAAGGCGGTGCTCTTTGCGGTGACGGTGGAGCGGCCGGGGGGCGTGGTGGTGTCGACGCGCGAGCGGATCGTGCTGCTGGCGCAGCAGCCGACGTAAGAGTAGGACGGGGTACGGGGGCTTTGAGCGGGGCTCGTCTCACGACGAGCCCCGCTTCGCGTCTGGACCCGTAGCGGCGGAGCTACGCTCCGCCGTCTGGATCTCCAGGATCGTGCACGATGTTTGAAGATCGAGTCGGCGGAGCGTAGCTCCGCCGCTACGGGTGTGCGAGACGTTTCATGTGTTCCATGCGGAAACCTCGGAGGGGGTCCGGTCGTTCTAGGGGCATCCATAGCAAGGAATCCCCTGATGTCCTTCCTGGCCGACCTGCGGCAGGGTGTCCGGATGCTGGTCAAGTATCCGGGCCTGACGGTCATTGCGGTGGTGGCGCTGGCGCTCGGGATCGGGCTGACGGCCACCATGTTCAGCATCGTCTGGGGGGCGTTCCTGCGGGGGCTGCCCATCGAGGGCGGGGACCGGCTGGTCCACATCCTCCGGACACGGCCGAGCCAGCAGATCGAACGGGATGGGGTGCCGGCGAGCGACCTGGCGGCCTGGCGGGAGGGGCAGCACAGCTTCACCGACCTGGGCGGGTTCGGCGAGGGGACAGTGAACGTGAGCGGGCCGGAGGGGCCGCCGGAGCGGTTCGATGGCGGGTACATCTCGCCGTCGGTGTTCCCGATCGTGGGGGTGGCGCCGCTCATGGGCCGGACGTTCACGGAAGACGAGGGGAAGCAGGGGGCGGCGCCGGTGGTGGTGCTGGGGTGGGGCACCTGGCAGCGGCGCTTTGCCGGCGACCCGGCGATCGTCGGCAAGACGATGCGGGTGAACGGCGTCACGCGCGAGATCATCGGCGTGATGCCAGAGGGGTTCGAGTTCCCCGCCAACTCCAAGCTCTGGCTGCCGCGGGTGGCCGACCCGCTGGCCCAGCCGTGGGGCGAGGGGGAGCACTTCAACGTGATCGGGCGGCTCAAGCCGGGCGTGACGATCGACGCGGCGCAGCAGGACCTCGCGGCCATCGCCAAGCGGCTCGGCACCGAGCACGTGAAGGAGAACGAGGGCGTCTCGCCGATGGTCAAGGAATTCACCGACCTGTACGTGGACGACGAGCCCCGCGCCATGCTGTGGACCATGCTGGCGGCGGTGTTCGGGGTGTTCCTAATTGCCTGCACCAACGTGGCCAACCTGCTGGTGGCCCGCGCGGCGGTGCGCACCCGCGAGGTGGCGATCCGCACCGCGCTCGGCGCCAGCCGATGGCAGATCATGACGCAGCACCTGGCGGAGTCGCTGATGCTGTCGGTGATCGGCGGGGTGCTGGGGACGGGGATCGCGTGGTACGGGTGCAAGCTCTTCATGGACTCCATCCGCGACACCGAGCCGCCGTACTGGATCCAGATCCACCTCGACGGGGGCGTGCTGGCCTTCGTGCTCGGCATCTCGCTCGTGGCGGCGCTGGTGAGCGGGCTGGTGCCGGCGCTGCAGGCCACGCGGGGGAGCCTGTACGACGTGCTCAAGGACGAGGCGCGCGGGTCGAGCTCCATGCGGCTCGGGCGGTTCAGCCGGACGCTGGTGATGGTGGAACTGGCGCTCGCGGGCGGGCTGCTGGTGGGGGCGGGGTTCATGATCCAGAGCGTGGTGCAGCGGGCGCGCTTCGACTACGGAGTGCCGACGGGCAACACCTTCACCGCCCGGCTCGGGCTGTTCGAGGCCACCTACCCGGACAGCGCCAGCCGGAAGCGGTTCTGGCTGGAGCTGGACCGCCGGCTCGGCGAATTGCCCAACACCCGCGGCGCCGCCATCGCCACCACGCTGCCGGGACTCGGCGCCTGGTCGGACCGGCGGGTGGGCATCGAGGGAAGACGTACCGCGCAGGACTGGGATTACCCGGAGACGCGGTTCATCGCGGTGACGCCGGGCTGGTTCCCGGCCTTCAGGCTGGCGCCACTCGAGGGGCGGGTGCTCGGGCCGGAAGACGACCAGGCCGGCATGCCGGTGACGGTGGTGTCGAAGGCGTTCGCCACGCGGTACTTCGGGCAGGAGTCGCCGCTCGGCAAGCGGGTGCGGATCGGCGACTCGAAGACCAAGGAGCCGTGGCGGACCATCGTGGGCGTGGTGCCGGACGTGGCCACCGACGGCAACGACAGCAATCACCGGCTGGGCACCACGGCGCTGGTCCCGGTGCAGCAGGGGAACTACCAGTTCCTGTCGGTGGCGGTGGTGGCGTCGGGGAGCGACCCGATGGCGCTGCAGAAGGCGGTGGAAGGGGTGGTAAGCGGCATTGACCCCGACCAGCCGATCTACTGGTCCCGCACGCTGGACCAGGCGATCTACCAGTCGGGGTGGTTCTACGAGGTGTTCGGCGCGCTGTTCGTGGCCTTCGGCGGCGCGGCGCTCTTCCTGGCGACGGTGGGGGTGTACGGGGTGGTGAGCTTCGGCGTGGCGCAGCGCACCCGGGAGGTGGGGGTGCGGATGGCGCTCGGGGCCGGGTCCCAGGACGTGCTCAGCCTGTTCCTCAAGCAGGGGGGCGGTGCAGGTGGCGGTGGGGCTCTCGGTGGGGCTGGTGCTGGCGTTCTTCCTCGGGAAGGGGCTCGGGCTGGTGCTCTTCCAGGTGAACACGACCAACCCGCTGATGTACGCGGGGGTGAACGTGGTGCTGGCGCTCACCTGCCTGGCGGCGATCTTCCTGCCGGCGCGGCGGGCGCTCAGGGTGGATCCGATCGTGGCGTTGCGCTACGACTAGCCCCCGTAACGGCGGAGCTGCGCTCCGCCGACTCGATCCCGGCCATCGTGCAGGGTCTCGAAGATCCAGTCGGCGGAGCGTAGCTCCGCCGCTACGGGTTTGATGAGAGGAGCGGGGCTCGTCGTGAGACGAGCCCCGCTTGTCGTGTGCGCGTGCCTGCGCCCGGCGGCTACGGGGCCAGGGTGGCCGAGTTGATGGTGTAGGCGGTGGTGGCGGTGCTGCCGCCGCTCACGTTGATGGTGCCGGGGAGCAGCGAGTCGGTGGTGAAGGCCGAGACGGTGCCGGGGCCGGTGATGTTGAAGCCGTAGCTGCCGGCCGGGAGGTAGCGGAGGTTGGCGGTGAAGGCGCCGCTCGAGTCGGGGCCGGCGAAGGCCACGCTGCGGGCGACGCTGTCACTGCCGGTGAAGCTGCCGTTGAAGAGGCCGAGGCCCACGCCGGCGCTGTCGAAGCGGGCCTGGGTGGCGGAGTCGGCGCGCAGGGTGACGCTGGCGCTGCCGAGCTCGCCGGGGTTGTTGGAGGTGAGGATCGGCGTGAGGTTCCAGCCGGCGGAGTCGCCGCTGAAGCTCTGGTTCACGTCGAAGTCCACGACGAGCGTGTCGTTGGAGCCGTTCGAGATGCGGATGCCGCCGCCCGGCATCGGGACGTCGAAGCCGTTGCTGTCGCTCGGCTCGGTGAGGCCGAGGGTGCCGGCCACGGCGGTGCCGCCGGGGAGCCCGGGGTAGTCGCTGGCGGTGGCGAAGACGCTGGAGCCGCCGGTGAGGCTGTCGTTCTCCACCTGCACGTAGGCGCCCGAGACGCGGAGCTGCATGCGGGTGTATTCCCCGGCCTTCACGGTGACCTCGCTCGCGAGCACGGTGTCGCTGCTGGCCAGGGGGAAGAGGTCGAGGGTGGCGGGGTCGCTGAGGACGGTCTCGCGCCGCCCGTCGGCGGTGACCAGCGTGATCCCGTCAATGGTGACGACCGCGGCCTGCACGTCGCCGGGGGCGTCCTTGAGGATGATGGTGAGCTTGCCCTCACCGTTGGGGCCGATGTTGCCGCCGCCGTTGTCGTCGTCGCCGCAGGCCACGAGGCCGGCCACGAGCATGAGCGCGGCCAGGCCCGCGTTGGTTCCGATTCTCTGCATGAATGCCACTCCTCCCAATGGATGATTCCCGGGCTCCGCCCGTGGGCGGAGGCCGCGAAAGCCGGTCTGTTGCGGTACACGTAGGACGTCGTGGTGGGGAGGCGGGGCACCACGTGCGTCGGCGCACGTGGTGAGCGTGATGTGGAGCTGACGGAATCAGGACCGTGGCGGGAAGCGCCCCGGTCCTAGGGGAGAGGCTGGTCGGCGGCGAGCAGGCGGCGGTAGCGGGGCGTCTCGCTGAGCGGGCTCATGTCGCGGAAGGCGACGGCGTGGAACCAGGCCCAGCCTTCGTAGCCCTCGGCCACGGCCTGGGAGAGGAGGGTGAGCGCCTCGTCGTCGTGGCCCGCCACGGCGGCGAGGCGCGCGCGCATGACGGTGTGGGCGCCCGGATTGTAGGCGGGGCGGGGGCCCAGGATCCGGGCCGCGTCCGCGTGGTGGCCGCCGCGGGCGCGGCAGAGGGCGTACATGCCGCGGTAGTCGAGGCGGTCGGGGAAGTCGCGCGCCAGCGAGGCGAACCGGGGCTCGGCTTCCGGCCAGCGGCCGGCGTCGTAGAGCGCGCTGCCGAGCCAGTAGCGGTGGACGCGGCTCCGGGGATCGCGGGCCAGCTGGGTGGTGAGCCAGGCGATGGCGCGCTTGTAGTAGGCGTTGCTGCGGAAGCCGCGGCCGTGCGCCGCGAACTCCTCGCCCGCCACCACCAGCGCGGCGCCGTAGGACCAGTAGCTGTCGGGCGGCAGGCTGGCGGCGGCGTCGAGGAGCGAGTCCACCAGCGCGTCGCGGCCGAGCGCGGCGGCGGCGCGGACCTCGAGGACCACGGCCACGCGGCTGTCGGGATGCTGGGCGCGCATGGCGCGGACGGTGGCGAGTTCCGCGTCGTGATCGCGCACCAGGTGCTCGGCGTGGGCGCGCTGGGTCCAGTAGGGGGCCCAGCTGCGGAGCATGCCCTGGGTGGGGTCGAGGCGGCGGAGCACCTCGCGCGCCTCGTAGGGGCGGTAGACGTTGAGCGCGGCCCAGGCCACGGCGTAGCCGCCGCGCGGGTGCGGCCCCTGCTGCTCCGCCTGGCGGATGGTGGCCAGGGCGCGGAGGCCGTCGCCGCGGAGCAGGGCGCGGAGGTACTCGCCCATGAGCTCGTGGTACGGCGCGAGCGGCAGGTCGCGGCGGCGCAGCTCGGTGAGGAGGGTGTCGATGGCGCCGTAGTCGCTGGTGTTCCAGAGGTCGAGCGCGGCGTGCACCAGCGCCACGCCGAAGGTGGTGTCCAGCGTGAACGCCTCACGGAACGCCGCCGTGGCGCTGTCGTACTGGCCGGTCAGGTGGGCGCGCATGCCGCGCTCGAAGGCCCGGTACGCCTCGAAGGTGGGCGGCCGCTCGGCCAGGCCGGGGATGCCGCCGAGGTCGCTGTCGGCCCGGATGGCGAGGGCCGCCATGATGCGGGTGCGGAGCACCTGCACGGCCTGGTCGGCGGAGTCGCGCGGGGCGAGGGCGGGGGCGGGCGCCGCGAGGACGGTGCCGCGGACGGCGTCGATGACCTGGGCCTGGAAGCGGAGGCGGTCGCCCACCAGGTAGTAGGCGCCGCTGATGACGGTGCCGGCGCCGGTCTCGTGGCGGAGCGCCGCGACCGGGTCGGCGGCGCCCGCCAGCTCCACGCCCTGCGCCGCGCTCCAGGGCACCACCTGCACCACGCCGGCCTCCTGCAGCCCCTGGGTCACCCAGTCACCGGCCAGGTGACCCCAGGTGCCGAGGGTGGAGTCGCCGGTCTCGTTGCGGAAGCTGAGCACCGCCACCGGCTGCGGCAGGGTGCCGGGGTCGAGGCGCGGGGCGCGGTTCCGCGCCACGAGGAAGGCGGCCGCGGCCACGACGAGCAGGGTGGTGAGGACCCACGCGCGGCTGCGGGGGGCGGCTGCGACGGGGAGGCCGTCCTCGAGCGCCTCCAGCCGCGCCAGCAGCTCGGCGCCGTCCTTCGGCCGGTCCGCGGGCGTCTCGGCGAGGGTGTCCTTCACGAGCTGGACCAGGCCGGCCGGCACCTCGGGCGGGAGGGTCTGGGCAAAGTCCTTGAAGGCGTCGGGGGAGCGGCCGCTGAGCATCTCGCGCGCCAGCACGCCCCAGGCGTAGACGTCGGCGGCGGGCGTGGTGGCGCCGCCGAACGACTGCTCCGGCGCCATGTAGCCGACGGTGCCGATGGCGAGCCCCTCGCCGGTGTGGCGGTCCATGCGGCCGCTGTGGCGCAGGAAGGCGATGCCGAAGTCGAGCAGGTAGGCGTGATCGCCAACGAGGAGGACGTTCTCGGGCTTGAGGTCGCGGTGCACGATGCCGGCCTGGTGGGCGGCGGCCAGCGCGCTCGCGATGTCGGTGAGCAGCTTCCGCACCACGGGATAGGGGAGCGCCCCCTCCTCGCGCAGCCGGGTGCGGAGCGTCTCGCCGCCCAGGTACGGCATCACGTAGTAGAGGTACTCGACGGTGGGCCCCTGCGCGCTGCCCCCGGTGGTGCGGCCGCTCGGCGTGGAGATGCCGGAGTCGAGGAGCGGCAGGATGTGCGGGTGGGCCAGGCGGGCCACCACGCGCACCTCGTCGAGGAAGCGGCGGTTGCCGTAGGCCAGGGTGGCCTCGGGGTTCATCGCCTTGATGACGACGGGGCGGTCGTGCTTGCGCTCGCGGGCCAGGAACACCGTGGCCATGCCGCCCTTGCCGATCTCCCGCTCCAGGGTGTAGCGGTCGCCGAGGATTTCCGTCAGGCGGGCCTGGGCGGCGGACTGGTCGGGGGGGAGGGGAGGGGGCGGTCGAGCATGCCGCCCTCCTCGGCGTGGGCGGCGAGCATGCGGGCCACGACGTTGCGGAGGTCGGTGTCCGAGGTGGCGCGTTCCAGCCAGGACGCGCGGGTATCCGGCGGCTGGTCGAGTGCGCCGTCGAAGAGCTCCTCGATGAGCCGCCAGCGCCCGCCGTCGGTCATCGCGGCCCTTGGGCCAGCTCCTGGTGCAGCCAGGCGCGCGCCTTGGCCCAGTCGCGCTGCACCGTGCGGGTGGTGACGCCCATGAGCGACGCGATCTCCGCCTCCTCGAGCCCGCCGAAGAAGCGGTATTCCACCACCTGCTTGAGCCGCGGCGAGTGGACGGCCAGCCGCTCCAGCGCCTCGTCCAGCGCCAGGATCTCCTCGGGGGGCGCGGGGCTGGCCAGCTCGCCGGGGAGCGAGACGGCGAGGGCGCCACCGCCCCGCTTGCCGGCCAGGCGGCGGCGGGCGTGGTCCACCAGCACGTGCCGCATGGCGCGGGCGGCCACGGCCAGGAAGTGCTGGCGTGACGCAAAATCGGGCGTCTTGCCGTCCGCGATGCGGAGCCAGGCCTCGTGCACCAGCTCGGTGGGCTGGAGGGTGTGCCCCGGCCGCTCGCGGCGCAGCAGGCGCTCGGCGGCGCGGTGGAGCTCGGCCTGGAGCATCGGGAGGAGCTGGTCGTAGGCGGTGGATTCCCCCGCGCCGAGGGCGTGGAGGAGGCGGGTCACTTCGCCGGGGGATGCGAGGTGGTCGTCGCTCATGGGCTCGCTGCTAATGTCGGGTCCGGGGACAGGCCAGCGCAATACGGGGATGGAGCCCGGCAGGTGCCGGGCACCCCCCTTCCCACAGGAGAGCGTCATGTCCCGCCTTCCCCTGACAATCCTCGCCGCCGCCCTGGCCGTGGCCCCCGCCGTCCAGGCGCAGGGCGATGCCGCGCACGGTGGCCACGAGCACCCGGCGGCCGCTCCCGGCGCCGTGGTGCCGCTGTACGACAACCTTGGCACGCTGCACTACCCCGTTCGCGCGGGGTCGCCGGCGGCGCAGGCGTATTTCGACCAGGGCCTCCGGCTCTACTGGGCCTTCAACCACGAGGAGGCGTTCCGCGCCTTCGCGGAGGCGGAGCGGCTGGACCCGGCCTGCGCGCTGTGCGTGGCGGGCCAGGCGCTGGCCCTCGGGCCCAACATCAATGCGCCGATGGACTCGGCGACGGGGGCCCGGGCCGCACTGATCGCCGCGCGGGCCGAGCGGCTGGCCGAGGGTGGGGATGCGCGGGAGCGGGGGATCGTGGCGGCGCTGGTGGCGCGCTACGCCACCGGCGCGGCGCGCGCCACCGCGGACAGCGCGTGGGCGGAGGCCATCGGCCAGCTGGCCGACGAGTATCCGGCCGACCTCGAGCTGCAGGCGCTGCACGCCGAGGCGCTGATGGATCTCTCGCCGTGGCATTACTGGGAGAAGAATGGCGCGCCGCGTCCCGCGACGCCGGCCATCCTGGCGCGGCTCGAGGGCGCCATGGCGAAGGACCCGAACCACCCGGGCGCCTGTCACCTCTTCATCCATGCGGTGGAGGCCAAGGACCCGGCGGCGGCGGTGCCGTGCGCCGAGCGGCTGGCCGCGCTGATGCCGGGCGCGGGGCACCTGGTGCACATGCCGGGGCACATCTACATCCGGGTGGGCCGCTACCGCGACGCCATCGAGGCCAACCGGCACGCGGTGCACGCCGACCAGCACCTCTTCGAGGGGCCGGCGGGGCAGGCGAAGGGGCTGTACGCGCTGGCGTACTACCCGCACAACTGGCACTTCATGAGCTTCGCGGCCAGCATGGCGGGCCAGTCGAAGGTGGCGCTCGAGGCGGCGCGGCAGGTGGCCGCGAGCGTGGGCTACGAGGTGGCGCGGCAGCAGCCGTGGGTGGAGGGGTGACGCCGATCGTCTGGTGGACGATGGTGACGTTCGGGCAGTACGACGCCATCCTGGCCGAGCCGCTCCCGCCGGCCGACCTGCGGTACACCTGGGGCATGGCGCAGTACGCCCGGGGCGTGGCGCTGGCCGCAGCACACCGCTGGACGGAGGCGCTGGCCGCCGGCGACTCGGTGAGCGCCGTGGCCGCCGCCATGCCCGACGGCGACAACCGGGTGGCGATGCGGATCGCGGCGCGGATGGTGCTGGGCGAGGTGGCGCTCCGGCAGGGCAAGCCGAGGGAGGCCGCGCGGCTCTTCCGTGAGGCGATGTTCCTCGAGGACGGCATGGGCTACATGGAACCGCCCACCTGGTACTTCCCGGTGCGGCACTCGCTCGGGAAGGCGCTGCTCCTGATCACCCAGCCGGCGGAGGCGGAGCGGGTGTACCGGCAGGACCTGGCGCGGTTCCCGGAGAACGGGTGGTCGCTCAAGGGGCTGGAGCTGGCGCTCCGGGCGCAGGGGAAGAAGGCGGAGGCGACGGAGGTGGCCGCGCGGTTCCAGGCGGCGTGGCAGGGGGCCGACGTGGTGCTGACGTCGAGCCGGTTCTAGCGGAGCGAAGGGTGGAAAGCAGAACGGGCGCCGTCCGGTGGACGGCGCCCGTTCGTGCGTCAGGCGGCCCGGGTCAGGGGGCCACGTAGTACTGGCCGTTGTCCTGGACGGTGGTGTTGGCCAGCGGGGTGACGTTGATGTACACCGTGTCCGGGATGCCGTCGGTGCCGAGCTTCCACGAGCCCAGCTCGGCGATGCCGTTGCTGGTGGTGGCCATCGAGGTGCCGCCGATGGTGGCGTCGCTGCCCGGGTTGAGCGTGAAGGTGACGGTGGCGCCCGGCACCGGCCGGCCGAGGGGCGTCTTGAGGAAGACGCGCGGCAGCAGGTTGACGGGGACGCTGGAGCCCGGGGCGCCCGGGATGGTGGTGGGCGCGTCCAGGGTGAGGACGGTGAGCGGGTCCACCGCGCCGAAGGGGCTGAAGCTCTTGGTGCTGCCGGCGATGCAGCAGGAGCCGAGCGCCATGGCGTAGGCCGGCGCGGGGAGGACCATGTTGGTCATCCAGTGCACGCCGCGGCTGGCGTAGCCCTTGAGGCCCGGATAGAAGGGCGCGGCGCCGATGAGCGTGGTGCAGTCGAGGAACGGGGCCGCCACGAGCGGCAGGATCACCGCCTGCGACCCGACGTTGTGCGCCACCCGGAGCCGGGCGTAGTCGGTGGGCGAGAAGATGTCCGCCTGGCAGACGCCCACGGTGAGGTCGGTGGGGAAGGTGGTGGGCGGGAAGGCCTCGAACTCGTAGAACGCCTGGTACTGGTCGAGCGGCGTGAGCAGCGGCGTCGGGGCGTCGGGGAGGCGGCGCACCTTGATGAGCGTGAGCTTCGGCGCGGCCCCGGCCGGCACCTGCACGCCGGCAAACTGCGTCGGCGTCACCAGCGTGGTGGTGGGCGAGGTGGGGCCGACGACGCCGGCGGTGGCGTCGGGGTCGAGGCTCACGTTGGGCTGCGCCAGCCCCGCAAGGCAGAAGAGGCCGTTGATGAAGCCGCGGGTCTTGGCTTGCGTCGTGGCGCCCTGGCCGCCGATGAGGACGCCGGCGTAGAAGTCGGCAATGACCGACCGGGTGGTGAGGAGCACCAGCTCCTGGGCGCCCGGCTGGTTGCCCGCGGCCATCCGAGTCCGGATGGTGTTGAGCGCGGTGATGAGCTGGGCCTGACGGGGCCCCGCCGCGTACAGCTCCTTGAGCAGGGCGCGGGTCTGGTCGATGGTGGGGCACGGGGCGGGCGGCGCCACGTCGAAGGCGTGCGGCACGATCGGCGACTCCGTCTGGGTGGCGGAGTCGGAGCAGGCGGCGAGCACGACCAGGCTGGCGCTGGCAGCGGCAAGGAGACGGCGCACGGGGACCCTCGGGGGAGGACGGGAGCAGCCCCGGCCAGGCTGGGCGGGGCTAACGGGACCTGACATACTGCAGGAATCGGACTCGGCGATGACCTGTTGCCGGGCTGTGACGCCGGTGCTCAAGTGCTTGTACGGCAATGCCTTGGGACGTAGCCGCCGGGGCGGGTCCGGCCTGCTGGTCGCCGCGCTGCGGCGGGTCCGCCACACGACCTGTTGGGGTGAGCCCCCGACAGGCGCGGGCCCGAGGTGCTGCCCGCCCGGTCACCGCGCCGGGGGAACCACCGCCAGGTAGCGGGTGTCGGTGAGGATCCCCTGGTACCACCAGATGGGATCCTTCTGGAGCAGCGGCAGCTTGCCAGGGTTGGTGGTCAGGTACTGCTTGAGGCTCCGCATGGCCTCCGTCGTATCCCCGGCGAGCAGCCAGGCGTACGAGGCGTTGAGCATGAGGTCGTTGGAGGAGTCGACCTCCGGATCGGGGCGCACCGCCCGGAGAATGTGCTGGGCCGAGTCCTGGAGGCCCGCCCGCGCCAGGGCGCCAGCCACGAGCACGCGGGTGATGAGCTGCTCGTAGCGCTGGTCCACGGGATCGCGGGCGAGCGCCACAGTGGAGTCGGCGAGGGCCCAGGCCACGGCCGGCTCCGGCCTCACCACCAGCTTGGTGCCGAGGAGCTGGAGGCGGCAGTGGAGGAAGCGGTAGTCGTCGGGGAAGCGCCGCCGGCCCTCACTGCACCAGCGATCGGCGTTGACGGCCTGGTTGAGGTCGTAGAACCCGTTCACCAGCCGCAGCATCACGACGTCGGCGTTGCCGAGATAGGCGTCGAGCTCGAGCGCCTTCTGGGCGGCGTTGACGACGTCCACGCCCTCCTTGTCGTCGGCGTTGGCGTAGAGGTGGGAGAGCGTCGCGTACGCCGAGGCGGCCTGGGGGTTGAGCTGCACCGCCTTCTCGAGGTCGGCGCGGGCGCTGGCGAAGATGGCCTTGCGGCGGTTCTCGTCGGCCTCGAGCGGGACGAGCCAGCGCCAGTAGTTGAGGGTGCCCCGGAGCTCGAGGGCGGCGCTGCTGTTGCGGTCGAGGGCGAGGGCGCGGTCGGTGTGGGCGAGCCCCGAGTCGACCGCCAGGTTGGCGCGCCCCGGATCGCCGACGTCGCGGCGCGAGCGCCAGAAATCGAGCTGGCCCAGGAGCACCACGGGGTCCACCCACCGGTCGTCGAGCCGCTGGGCCAGGCGGCCGAGGGACTCGGCCACGGCGTACTGCCGCTGGTAGGCGGGCACCTCGCCGGCGCGCGCCAGGGAATCGCCGCGGTCCCGCGCCTGGACGGCGCGCTGGTAGGTGGCCCAGGCCTCGGCGTTGCGGGTGCCCTCGCGGGTGCGGCGCAGCTGCGCCTCGGCGCCGATGCGCTTGCGGATCAGCTCGGCGGCCTGCTGCGCCAGGGTGTCGGCGAGGGCCACGAGGTCGGTGGCCGGCTGCCGGAAGGTGGCGCGCTCGAGCTCGGTGCCGGCGTCGTCGTAGACCCGGAGGGTGACCACCAGCTGGTCGTTCTCCGGCTCGATGCTGCCGCCCACCAGGGTGCCCACCTGGAGCGCGCGCGCGATGCTGTCGCGCGGCACGCGGCCGCCGCGGTAGGGGAGCACGCCGCCCTTGGAGATCACCGAGAGGCTCGGCACCGAGCCCAGCGCGCCGATCAGGTTCTCGGTGACGCCGTCAGCGACGTAGGAGAGCTCGCCCTTGGGGGAGAGGTCCTCGAAGTAGGTGATGGCGACGTGGTGCCGGTCGAGGCCGCCGCTCGGCATGCCGGCGTCCTGGCCGCCGCGCATGGCGAGGAAGGCCACGAGGCCGCCCACGGCCGCGAGCCCGAGGCCAATGCCCCCGCCGAGCAGGAGCCGGTTCCGCTTCGCCGGGGGCTCCGGCAGCATGGCGCCCTGGGCGGCCCGCATCTGGGCGGTGTGCTGCGCGGTGCGCGCCATGCTGCGGCGCTGGGCGGCGCGGGTGGCGGTGAAGGCGGTGCCGGTGAGCTGCAGGCCCATCTGCAGCTGCTCGATCATCTGCTGCGCGGTCTGCGGCCGGTCGGCGGGGACCTTGGCGAGGGCGGCCATGATGGCGTCCTCGACCTCGTCAGGCACCGTGTCGCGCACCACCTGGACGCTCGGCACCTGCTCCATGGCGTGGCGGGCCATGATGGCGCGGGCGTTGGGGCCGGTGAAGGGCGGGGTGCCGGCGAGCATCTCGTAGAGGACGCAGCCCAGCGAGTAGAGGTCGCTGGTGGGGCCGGCGGGGTCGCCGACGGCCTGCTCGGGGCTCATGTAGAGCGGGGTGCCGACGGCGGTGCCGGTCTGGGTGAGCCGCTGGTCGGTGCCGGCGTCGGTGACGGCGCGGGCGATGCCGAAGTCGGCCAGCAGGGCGTGCCCGCCCGACAGCATGATGTTCTCGGGCTTGATGTCGCGGTGGACGATGCCCATGGAGTGGGCGTAGCCCAGCGCGTCGAGCACCTCGAGCGCGGTGCGGACGGCGAAGTCCACGGGGAGGAGCCCCTCGCGCGTGAGGCGGTCGCGGAGGCTCTCGCCGTAGATGAACGGCATCACGTAATAGAGCAGCCCGTCGGCCTCGCCGGAGTCGAAGAGGCCGAGGATGTTGGGATGCTGCAGCTTCGCGGCGACCTGGATCTCGCGCGCGAAGCGCTCGGGGCCGATGGTCTCGCCGAGCTCCGGGTGGAGCACCTTGATGGCCACTTCGCGCCCGTGCTTCAGGTCCGTGGCCAGGAAGACGGTGGCCATGCCGCCGCGGCCCAGCTCGCGCTGGATGCCGTAGCGATCCTGGAGGGAGGCCTGCAGGCGTGCGAGGATTTCGGACACGGGCCGGGAACTGGGAGTGAGGCGACGGTGAGCCGCCGATAACATACGGGCGGGCGGGGCGGAAAGCCAGACGGCGCTGTGACTTGCGCCGCCGCGCGGGCACGGCGCGAAACGGGCCGGTGTGGCGGACCTCGGACCCCGGGCGTCGCCTCAGGATCCTGCGCTGCGAGCCTGCCGATGTGCCGTCGCCCCCTGCCGCTGCTGCTCCTGCTGGTGGCCTGCTCCGCCGAGCCGGTGGGCGGGCCGTTGCTGACGCCGCGCGCGAGCCGGGTGGAGGTGGCTCCCGCCGCCGACACGCTGGCCGCACTCGGCGACACGGTGATCCTCGCCGCCACCGCCTTCGATTCCGCCGGCCTGCCGATGGCCGCGGCGTTCCAGTGGCGCTCGCTGGATGCGGCGGTCGCCACGGTGGACCGTGCGGGCCGGGTGATTGCGGTGCGGGACGGAACGACGGGGATCGAGGTTTCGGGCGGCGGGCGGGCGGACACGGCGCGGATCACGGTGCGGCAGGTGGCGGTGGGCGTGGCGGTGCCGGCGGCGGATACGCTCCGGCCGGGGTGGGTGGCGCAGTATGCGGCGGCGGTGGTGGACGCGCGGGGCGCGCCGCTCCCGGGGGCGCCCATCCGGTGGCGGAGCAGTGATCCGGCGGTGGCCACCGTGGACAGCGCGGGGGTGGCGCGCGCGGTGGCGGCGGGGGAGGCGGCGCTGCTGGCGGTGGGGGCGGGGTTCACGGACACCCTCCGCCTCACGGTGCTGGCCGGCGGGGCGGCGCCGGACATCGTGCTGATCCTGGCCAACGACCTCCGGGCCGACCGGGTGGCCGGGCTGCCGGTGCTGGACAGCCTGTTCGGGCGCAGCGCCGTCAGCTTCACTCGTGCGTACGCGCCGAGGCCCGGCGGCTCGCCGAGCCGCGCCACGCTGCTGACCGGGCAGCTGCCGCGGACGCACGGGGTGCGCACGAGCCTCGGGCCCGGGGGCGGGGCGGCGGCGTTCGAGGGGCAGGCCACGCTCGCGACCTGGCTGGGCCGGGCGGGGTACCGCACGGCGTACGTGGGGACCTGGCTGGACGAGCCGGCGCGGCTCCTCGACCCCACGCCGGATGCGTGGGACGAGTGGATCGTGCTCTGGGGCGGGACGCTGGGCGCCGCGCAATACTACGACTACACCCTGAACGCGAACGGCCGCCTCACGCGGCTGGGCCGCCAGCCCGCGGTGTACTCCACCACGCTCCTGGCCGACTCGGCGCGCGCGGTGGTGCGCCGCGCGCCGGCGGGGGCGCCGCTGTTCCTGGTCCTGGCGCCGTACGCGCCGGCGTTCCCATCCACGCCGGCGCCGGGGGACTCGGGAGCGTTCGCCGGGGGCGTGCCGGTGGCCAGTCCCGCCTTCAACGAGGCGGACGTGAGCGACAAGCCGTCGTGGGTGCGGCAGCAACCGGCGCTGGCGCCGCGGGAGCTCGCGCGGGAGGAGGCGCGGCGGGAGGATTACCAGGCGTCGCTGCTGGCGGTGGATCGGGCGGCCGGCGCGCTGGTGGCGCAGCTGGCGGCGTCGCGGCCCGGGGGGCCGCCGGTGGTGGTGCTCACCGCGGACGCGGGGGCGATGCAGGGGGAGCACCGGCTCTGGTCCCCGGGGGGCGGGGCGCCGTACGAGGAGCAGGTGCGGGTGCCGCTGCTGCTCCGGGCCCCGGGGATCCTGGGCGGGGTGGACAGCAGCCTCGCCTCGCTCGCCGACCTGGCGCCGACCCTCATGGAGCTGGCGGGCGCACCGGTGCCGGCGGGCCGGGAAGGCACCAGCCTGGTGCCCCGGCTCCGGACGCGCGGCGCCGCGGGGGCCACGGCGCTCTACCTCGAGTACGCGGGCGAGGATGCGTCCACGCCCGCGGACCGCCGCTTCCGCGCCGTGCGCACCGCCACCGAGCTGTACGTGGAGTACGTCAACGGCGAGCGCGAGCTCTACGACCTGGCCGCCGACCCCTTCGAGCTCACCAACCTGGCGGGCGACCCGCGTGAGGCTGGCCGGCTCGACCGGCTGGCCCGGCTGCTGGCGCGGCTGGCGGGTCCCTGACAACTGGCCCTGTCACGGGGGCGGCGTATCTTCTCCCCCATGCCCGACGCCCCGCCCCCCGCCCGCACCGACGCCAAGCTGCGCCGCTGGCTCGACCTGCTGCTCGCCCTGCTCTCGCGCCGGCGGGGGCTCACCTTCGAGGAGCTCAAGCTCGAGGTGCCGGGCTACGGGGAGCCGGGGGTCGGCGAGGCCACCATCCGCCAGCGCTTCGAGCGCGACAAGCGCGAGCTCAAGGTGGCGGGGATCCCGATCACCTGCGACGACGAGAGCGAGACCTACAGCCTCAAGGGCACCGATTTCTACCTCCCCTACCTCACGCTGGTGGTGGACGGGCAGCGGCACGGGCCACCCAAGGTGGAACAGGAAGGGTATCGCGGCCTCGGTGAGGTGGCGTTCGACCAGGAGGGGCTGCTGCTCATCAAGGAGGCGGCCACCCGCGCCGCCGCGCTCGGCGACCCGCTGCTGGCCGAGCACGCGCGGGACGCGGTGCGGACGCTGACCCTCTACCTGCCGCTCGACAGCGTGGAGCCGCCGCCGGTGCATCACGCGCCGGGGCCGGACCGGATCCCGGATGCGCTGTTCCGGGAGCTGGACCTGGCGCTCCGGACGCGGAAGCGGGTGCGGTTCCTCTATCATGGCATGCAGGACGCGGCGCCGCGGGCGCGGGAGGTGGAGCCGTACGGGCTCTTCTTCCTGGGGCACCACTGGTACCTGGCCGGCCCCGCGCCCGGCGAGGCGCAGGTGAAGAACTACCGGCTGAGCCGGATGAGCGCGGTCGAGATCCTGCAACGCGGGTCCCCGGCGGCGGCGTTCCAGCGGCCCGCCAGCTTCAAGCTGCGGGAGTGGGCGCAATCGAAGCAGGCGTGGGAGCTCGGGACCGGGGATGGGGAGGGCGCGGTGGTGGAGTTCCGCGGCGGGAGCGGGCCGGCGCACGCGGCGCGGCAGCTCGGCGAGGCCATCCCCGGCGCGCCGGACCGCCGCCGCTTCGTGATGCGCCGGCCCGAGGTGCTGGCGCGCCTCCTGCTGTCCTTCGGCGGCGCGGTGGCGCCGGTGGAGCCGCCCGCCCTGGTGGCGGCGTACCGCGCGCTGCTCGCCGCCACGCTGGCCGCGTACGAGGCCCCCGATGCCTGACACGGCCCTGGCGCAGCTGCTGCGCCTGCTCAGCGTCATCCCGCTCTTCGCGGACGGGGAGGAGCACCCGGTGGACGCGGTGGCGGGGCGCGTGGGCACCGACCGCGACACCCTGGTGGCCGACCTCAAGCTGCTCATGGAGCGCGACCTCGACCCACCGGGGTGGGTGGAGCGGATCGGCTGCACCATCGACGACGAGCAGGTGTCGGTGAACACCCGCTACTTCCTGCGCCCCCTGCGGGTGACGCTGCCGCAGGTGGCCGCGCTGGAGCTGGGGCTGGCCCTGCTCGAGCGGGAGCGCCCGCGCGAGGAGCGCGCCGGCATTGCGCGGGTGCGCGAGGCGCTGGCGCAGGTGCGGGTGCGGCTCGAGCCCGAGGTGCTGGAGAGCGGCGCCCTCGGCGCCGCGGTGGATCCCGCGATCCTTGCCACCGTGCGGCGGGCGGCGCACGAGCGGCACAAGGTGCGCCTGACCTACCAGGGCAGCGGCGACGCCGCGCCGGTGGCGCGCACCGCCTGCCCCTACGGCCTGGTCTTCGCCGAGCGGATGTGGTACCTGGTGGCCCACTGCGAGCGCGGGGAGGGACTCCGCTTCTTCCGGGTGGACCGCATCCACGCGGCGGAGCCGCTGGCGGCGACGTTCGCGGAGCCGGCGGACTTCTCGCTCGAGGACCAGGTGCGCGACGGGCGCCTCTTCAGCGGCGAGGCGGCGAGCCGGCTCCGGGTCCGCTTCAGCCCCGCCGTGGCGCGGTGGATCGCGGAGCGGGAGGGACGCCAGCCGGAGGCGGACGGGTCGCTCACGGTGGAGTACCCGCTGGCGGATCCCGAGTGGGCCATCCGGCACGTGCTGCAGTACGGCCCGGAGGCCCGGGTGCTGGAGCCGGCGTGGCTGGTGGAGCGGGTGCGGGAGCGGCTCCGGGCCATGCAGGCGTAGGCGGCGCGCCGGCGTCCCGCGGGTTAGATTCTCGCGCGTTCACGGCCGGGGGAGCCTGCCAGGGCACCCCGGCCCGTCGCCTTTCCCCGAGCCTTGCGCGCATGACCACCACCGCCGCGCCCGACCCCGTGCTGGCCCGCCGCTTCGCGGGCCTCCGCGCCCTCGTGGGCAACACGCCCCTCCTCAAGATCGAGTGCGCCTACCGCGGCCGGCCCCGGGTGGTCTACGCCAAGGCGGAGCACCTGAACCTGACGGGCTCCATCAAGGACCGGATGGCGCTCCACATCCTGCGCGAGGCGGCGCAGCGCGGGGCCCTCCGTCCCGGCGACCTCATCATCGAGGCCACGAGCGGCAACACCGGCATCGCCTTCTCGGCCATCGGCCGGGCGCTGGGGCACCCCGTGGCCATCTTCATGCCGGACTGGATGAGCGAGGAGCGGAAGAACCTGATCCGGTTCTATGGCGCCGACATCCACCTGGTGAGCGCGGCGGACGGCGGCTTCCTGGGCAGCATCCGGCGGGCGGAGGCGCTGGCGGCGGAGCGAGGCCACGCCTTCCTGCCGCGGCAGTTCAGCAACGAGGACAACTGCGCGGCGCACGCCACCACCACGGGGCCGGAGATCTGGGCGCAGCTCGAGCGCGAGGGGCTGCGCGCCGACGCGCTCATCGCGGGGGTGGGGACCGGGGGGACCATCATGGGCGCCGGCCGCTACCTGCGGCAGCGCGACCCCGCCATCAAGCTGCACCCGCTCGAGCCCGCCAACAGCCCCACGCTCACCACCGGCCACAAGGTGGGGAAGCACCGCATCCAGGGGATCTCGGACGAGTTCATCCCGCCGATCGTGGACCTGGCCTACCTCGACGAGGTGGTAGCCATTGACGACGGCGACGCCATCCTCATGGCGCAGCAGCTGGCGCGCACCCTGGGCCTCGCGGTCGGCATCTCGGCCGGGGCCAACTTCCTCGGCGCGCTCAAGGTGCAGGACCAGCTCGGCGGCGACGCCACCGTGGTGACCTTCTTCTGCGACGACAACAAGAAGTACCTCTCCACCGACCTGGTGAAGGACGAGCCGGTGAAGGACGGCTTCCTGAGCCCGGAGGTGACGCTGCACGGCTTCACGGCGCTCGGGCGGTGCTGCGAGACCTGCGTGGCGGCGGGGTAGGCTGGATGGGGCTCGGGGCGTCGCTTGGCCTGGGCGTTGGGGTGGGGGATGGTGAGACTCAACGCAGAGGCGCAGAGAGCGCAGAGGGCCGCAGAGGAACCGCACGAGAACATGGCGGGCTCACCGCAGGGTGAGCCCGCCATGTTCTTGTGGGTGTTCACTTCGGGCTCGGCGCCCTTTGGCGGACCCACCCGAACTCAGGCCCGGGTCGGCCAGCGCCACCCTGGCTCGACACCCTCTCGCTCTCTGCGATCTCTGCGCCTCTCCGTAGCACAGGTCCTCGCGGCCCTCCGCCTCGCGCCACCGCCCGCCAGCGCCGCCCACACCCGCTACGCAAACATCCACTTCACCACGATGACCGCGAGGATCATCGCCGAGATGTCCGCGATCAGGCCCGCGGCCACGGCGTGGCGGGTCCGGCGGACGTTGATGGCGCCGAAGTAGACGGCAACGACGTAGAAGGTGGTCTCGGTGGAGCCGAACATGGTGGCCGCGATCTTCACGATGAGCGAATCGGGGCCGTAGGTGTTGATGAGGTCCAGCATGATCCCCGCGCTCCCCGAGCCGGTGAGCGGGCGGGTGATGACCATCGGCAGCACCTCGGGCGGCACGCCGAGCGGGGCGAGCAGCGGCCGGAGCCCCTCCACTAGGAACTCCATGGCCCCCGACGCCCGGAACATCGCCACGGCGAAGAGGATGGCCACCAGGTACGGGATGATGTTCACCGCCACCTGGAACCCCTCGCGGGCCCCCGCGATGAACTCCTCGTACACCGGCACCCGCCGCGCCAGGCCGTAGAGCGGGAAGCCGATGATGATGGCGGGGATGACGAACACCGACAGCAGGTCGAGGACGTTCCGCATGGCTCAGCCCTCCCCGCCGGCGGCCGCGCCCTGCCGCATCGGGTCGGTGGCCTTGTAGCGGCCCACCTTCTCCAGCAGCCGCGCCGAGACGATGCCGATCAGCAGCGAACACGCCGTGACGATGACGATCGGCGCGAACAGCTTGTTGATCCCGAGCCCCATGATGGCCACCAGCAGCACCGGCGGCACCAGCTGCACGCTCGCCGTGTTGATCGCCAGCAGCATGCACATGGAGTTGGTGGCGGTGTCCTTCGAGGGATTGAGCTTCTGCAGCTCCTCCATGGCCTTGATGCCCATGGGCGTGGCGGCATTGCCGAGGCCGAGGACGTTGGCGGAGAGGTTGAGGACGATCATCCCCATGGCGGGATGGCCCCGCGGGATCTCGGGGAAGATGGGCCGCAGCACCGGCTCGGCGACCTTCACGATGACGTTGATGAGCCCCGACTTCTCCGCGATCCGCAGCATCCCGAGCCAGAGCGCGATGACGCCGACGAGGCCGAGGGCCAGCGTCACCGCGGTCTTGGCGAAGTCGATCGCGGCCTTGGTGATGGCCACCATCTTGGTGAAGCGGACCGGGGCGAAGGTCACCGTGGCGGTGGCGAGGGTGTCGCCGGCGGCGGCGGTGAGGGTGGCGGGGCCGCGGAGGTCGTTGTCCCGCTCGCTGGTGAGGCTCCGCACGGTGGCGAGCGGCTCCGGCAGGTTCACGTCCCTGGCGAACCGCAGCTCGGCGCCCGCCTCGGCCTGGACCAGCTCGCCCGCCCAGGTGACGCTGGCGCCGAGGGGGCGGCCGTAGTGGGCGTGGAGCGCGGCGGAGTCCGCGCGGATGCTCACGGGCTGGCGCCGGGCGGCCGGGTCGTAGCCGTTGGGAAAGGCGACGCCGACGGCGAGCGGGACCCCGTTGCGATAGGTGTCCTGGCGGAGGTCGCGGCTGTCGTTGACCAGCGCGAAGAGGAGGCTCAGCGCAATGAGCCCGGCCCAGATGTAGTTGAGCATGCTCGGAGGGGGTGGGGACCCCGGGAAGGTAGGCCGGGGGCCCGCCCACGGAAGGGGGGCTGCGACCCTCCTCCGGTGCCCGGCATCCCACCAGCGAACCTTCCCACCCAGGAGCTGGACCCATGCTGCGTCACCTGACCGGGCCCCGTGCCGCCCTGTCCCTCGTTTCCGCCCTGTCCCTTGGCGCGGCCGCGCTGCCCCTCGCCGCGCAGGAGGATGACTCCGACGGTCGCGTCCGCGTGTACACCACCATGACCGACCGCCCGCGGATCGGCGTGATGGTGGACTCCCGCCCCAACGCCGAGACCGACCGGTGGGGCGCCCGCATCTCCGACGTCACCCCCGACGGTCCCGCCGCCAAGGCCGGCCTCAAGGCCGGCGACGTGATCACCAAGTTCAACGGCACCAGCCTCGGCGGCCTCGCGAGCGACGATGACGACGCCTCCGGGCCGGGCCGCAAGCTCGTGGAGCTGGCGCGCGCGCTCGATGCCGGCGACACCGTCCAGGTGGAGTACCGCCGCGACGGCCAGAACAAGCGGGCCACCCTGGTGGCCGCTGACCTGGGCAGCCGCAACTTCACGATGCGGGTGCCGGGCGTGCAGCTGGACCGCCTGCCGATGCGGGAGCGGATGCCGTTGCTCGAGCGCACGCCCGGCATCCCCATGCCGGATGGTCCCAGCACCTTCAAGTTCGAGCAGGGCCCCGAGGGCAGCTTCCGCGTCTTCACCGACGGCTTTGCGTCCGCGAGCGGGCTCAAGCTGGCCGAGCTGAACCCCGACTTGGGGGAGTACTTCGGGACCCGGGAGGGCGTGCTGGTGCTCGAGGCGCCGAAGGACTCGAGCTCGGCGCTCCGCGCCGGTGACGTGATCCTCTCCATTGACGGCCGCGCCGTGAAGACGGACGAGCAGGCGCAGCGGATCTTCCGCTCCTACGCCGATGGCGAGACGGCGAAGCTCGAGGTGATGCGGAAGCAGCGGAAGCTCACCGTCACCTGGAAGGCGAGCGAGCGGGAGGAGGGCCGCACCTTCTGGCGGACGCCGCGCCCCACGCGGGAGCGGACGCGGGTGGAGCGGAGTTGAGCTCCGGCTGCCATTGCACGGAGCGGCCCCCGGCGGGATGCCGGGGGCCGCTTCGTGTTCAGGGCTCCGTGGGGAGCGGGGCGGGCACGGCGGGCGGGGCGGGCGCGGCGGGCGGGGCCGGCACGGCGGCGCGGCCGGCACGGCGGGCGGGGCCGGCGGTCGTGGAGCTGGCGGAGCCGGGGGCGGGGGCGGCGCCATGGTGAGCGTCTTGAGCGCCCCGGCCACGGCGCTGGCCTTGGCGGCCTGCTCGGAGACGAGCGAGCCGAGGTCGCGCCCGGCGCGGCCGAGGATCCGGCTGGCCTTGCCGAGGAAGCTGCCCACCTGGGTGGCCCAGTCGATGGACGAGGTGGGCCCGATGGCCTCGGCGATGCGCGGGCGGAGCTGGAGCAGCACGGGGGTGGCCACCTGGAGCGCGTTGAACTGCGGGTCGTACTTGACGCCGAGTCCCTCGATGAGGCCGGCCGTGCGGGAGAAGTAGACCAGGTCGCCGGGGAGCACCACGGGCCAGTCGTAGAGCGTGGTGAGCACTTCCTGGCTCAGGTACTCCAGGCGCTCGATGGTGGTGGTGCGCTGGTCGGCGAGGCGGAGGAGCGCGGCGGAGAGGCTCTTGAGCGCCATCGGGTCGGTGCCGGGCTCGATGAAGCCGAGCTCGTTGAAGGCCTTCACCAGCGCGTCGAGGTCGCGGAAGATGGAGGCGAAGGCCGCCTCCACAATCTGCCGTCGCCGCTCGATGGGCACCCGGATCACCATGCCGAAGTCGAGGATCACCAGCTCGCCCCGCGGGCCCACCTTGAGGTTGCCGGGGTGCGGGTCGGCGTGGAAGAAGCCGCGGACCAGCATCATCTCGAGGTAGGCCTCCAGCACCCGGCGGATCACGTCGTCACTGTTGAGCTCGCCGGCCCGGATGCGGTCCTGCAGGGCGTCGATGCGGGAGCCCTCCAGGTATTCGAGCACCAGCACCCGCTCGGTGATGAGCTCGCGCACCACCTCGGGGATGCGGATCCGCGGGTTCTTCGCGAAGAAGCCGTGCACCTCGATGGCGTTCTTCGCCTCGATGCGAAAGTCCATCTCCTCGGGGATGCGGAGGGCGAACTCGTCCACCGCCACCCGGAGCGCGCGCACGTGCGGGTTGTCGAAGAAGCGCGCCACCTGCGTCAGGATCCAGCGCGCCGAGACGATGTCGCGTTCCACCAGCTCGGCCACGCCGGGGCGGAGCACCTTCACCGCCACCTTCTTGCCCTGGTAGTGCGCGCGGTGGACCTGGCCCAGCGAGGCGGCGGCCTCGGGGGTGCGCTCGAAGTCGTCGAAGATCTGGTCCACCTCGCGCCCGTAGCTCTCGCGGATGGTGCGCGCGATGACGTCGAAGCCGAGCGGGCGCACCCGGTCGGTGAGCGTGGCCAGCGCCTCGTTGTAGGGCGAGGGGATGACGTCGGCGCGGCCGGCGAAGACCTGGCCGAGCTTGATGAACGTGGGGCCGAGGTGGGTCAGGGCATCCACGAGCTGGCGGGCGCGGCGCTCGTGGAAGTGGCGGGTCCGGGTCAGGGGGCCGCCCCACCAGAGGAAGCGCCGGCGGTCCCGGAGGATGCTCAGGACGATGGGCCCGAGCCAGTAGATGATGACGAGACTTCGCATGCGTCCTTTCCGGCCGGGGCGCGCGCCCCGGCCGGGGATCAGGCCGGGCGGTGCAGCCGCCCGACGATGACCGTGGTGTTGTCGCTGCCGCCGCGCTCGAGGGCCAGGTCCACCAGCGCCTGGGCCGTGGCCTCGGCGCTGGCCGGGCGGGCCAGCGCGGCGCGGATCTCCTCGTCGCTCACGTGCTTGGTGATGCCGTCACTGCAGAGGAGCATCACGTCGTCCCACCGCACGTCGGTGGTGAGGGTGTAGGGCTCCGCGCGGGTGGCGCCGAGCGCGCTGTAGAGCACGTGCGAGAGGCCGGAGCGCTCGGCCTGGTCCGGCGAGAGCGCGCCGGCGTCCACCATGGCCTGCGCCATGGTCTGGTCCTTGGTGAGGAGCTCGAGCTGCCCGTCGCGGAAGCGGTAGCAGCGGCTGTCCCCCACGTGCACCAGGTAGCCCCGCGGCCAGCGGATGCACACCATGGTGAGGGTGGTGGCCATCCCTTCCTTGTCCTCGTCCGAGGCGCCGGCCTCGAGCACCGCCTCGTGGCTCCGCTCCACCGACTTCTGCAGCTCCCGCAGGAACTCGGCCTCCACCTCGGCGTCGATCTGCACGTAGAGGTCCATGGCGCGGAGGACGTAGTCCATCACCGCCCGCAGCGCGGTGCGGCTGGCGTCCTGGCCGCCGGGCACCCCGCCCACGCCATCGGCCACCAGGAAGACGTAGCCGCGCGAGGGGCTGCGCAGCGCGCCGAGCTCCTCGCGGGGCAGGCTGGTGGAGTGCACCGCCATGGTCTTGTGCAGGCTCGCGATCAGGAACTGGTCCTGGTTCTCCGTCCGGACCTTGCCCACGTGGGTGAGGCCGAAGACGTCGATGTTGTCGCGCGCCGGGCGGTCGTTGGGTGGGAGGGGATCGGACATGGTGCCGGAAGATTGGCCGGGTCGCGGAGGCCGGGCAAGCGGGGCCCCGCGCTGCGCCCCGAACCTGCAACACCTTCATGATCGCCGAGCGTTCCCGCGCCCCCGCCGGGCGCGATAACTTCCGGCCGTGCTCCCCATCGAACCGCTCCTTCCCGAGATCGCCCGCGCCCTGGGCGCCGAGGGCCGGCTGGTGCTGCAGGCGCCGCCGGGCGCCGGCAAGACCACGCTGGTGCCCCTGGCCCTGCTGGAGGCGCCGTGGCTCGCGGGCCGGCGCATCCTGCTGCTCGAGCCGCGGCGGCTGGCGGCGCGCGCCGCGGCGCGGCGGATGGCGCACCTCCACGGGGACGCGGTGGGTGGCACGGTGGGCTATCGCATCCGCCGCGAGGTGGTGAGCGGGCCCCGGACGCGCATCGAGGTGGTGACCGAGGGCATCCTCACCCGCATGCTCCAGTCCGACCCGGAGCTGGCAGGCGTGGGCCTCGTGATCTTCGACGAGTTCCACGAGCGCAGCCTGCATGCCGACCTCGGCCTCGCGCTCACGCTGGAGAGCCGGGCGGTGCTCCGGCCCGACCTCCGCCTCCTCGTGATGTCGGCGACGCTCGACGGGCAGGCGGTCTCCGCCCTCCTCGGCGACGCGCCCATCCTCACCAGTGAAGGCCGTGGCTTCCCGGTGGAGACCCGCTACCTCCCGCCGCGCCCCGAGCAGCGCCTCGAGGCCGGCGTGGCCGCCGCCGTGCGCCAGGCCCTCGCCGAGAGCGAGGGCGACCTGCTCGTGTTCCTCCCCGGCCAGGGCGAGATCCACCGCACGGCGGAACTGCTCGAGGACCTCGCGGAGCGGCGCGCGCCGCGGGTGGCGGTGCACCTGCTGCACGGCATGCTCGCCGGGGAGGCCCAGGACGCGGCGCTGCTGCCGGCGCCGGCGGGGACGCGGAAGGTGGTGCTGGCCACGTCCATCGCGGAGACGAGCCTCACCATCGAGGGGGTGCGTGTCGTGATCGACGCGGGGCTGGCGCGCGTGCCCAAGTACGCGCCCCGCACCGGGATGACGCGGCTCACCACGGTGCGCGTCTCGCGCGCGGCGGCGGACCAGCGGCGCGGGCGCGCGGGCCGCACCGCCCCGGGCGTCTGCTACCGGCTCTGGGCCGCGGCCGAGGAGCATCACCTGCTGCCGCGCGCCACGCCGGAGATCCTCGAGGCGGACCTCGCGCCGCTCGCCCTGGAGCTGGCGGCATCGGGGAGCCGCGCGGACCAGCTCGCCTGGCTGGATGCGCCGCCCGCCGCCGCGCTCGCCGAGGCGCGGGGCCTCCTCGCCCAGCTCGGCGCGCTGGATGGGGAGGGCCGCATCACCGCGCACGGGAAGCGGATGGCGGAGTTCGGCACCCACCCGCGGCTGGCGCACCTGCTGCTCCGCGGCCACGAGCTGGGCCAGGGCGCGGTGGCGGCGCGACTCGCGGCCTTGCTCGAGGAACGCGACCTCCTCCGTGCCGACCGCGCCAGCGGTGATGCCGACCTCGCCCTGCGCCTCGACCTGCTGGACCGGCGCGACGTGCCGCCGCTGGTGCACGGGATGAGCGTGGATCGCGGGGGCCTCGACCGGGTGCGCCGGGAGGCCCGTGCCTGGCAGGACCAGCTGCGGCGCCTGCCGGCGCCGGCGCTCCCCGAGCCGGTGAGCGCCGGGCTGCTGCTCGCCCTGGCGTATCCGGACCGGATCGGCATGCTGCGCGCGGGGCAGGCGGGGCGGTTCCTGCTGGCCAACGGGCAGGGCGCCGCCACCACCTCGCCCGCGCTCGTGCTCGCGCCCTTCGTCGTGGCGGCCGACCTCGACGGCGACCGGCGCGAGAGCCGCCTCTGGCTCGGCCTGCCGCTGGCGGAGGAGGAACTGCGCCGCCACTTCGGCGGGCTGATCCGGGTGGAGGACGTGGTGCGCTGGGAGGATGCGAGCGACGGCGTGGTGGCGGTGCGGCGGGAGCGGCTGGGCGCGCTGGTGCTCCGGGAGACCGGCCTGCGGGAGCCCGAGCCGTCGCTCGTCGCGCAGGAGGTGCTGGGGTGGATCCGGCGGGCGGGCCTCGCCGTGCTCCCGTGGACCGACGACGCCACCCGCCTGCGCGAGCGGCTCGGCTTCCTCCATCATCACCTGGCGGCCGAGGGCTGGCCCGCCGTGGACGACGCGGCCCTGCTCGGCGCGCTCGAGGCCTGGCTCGGTCCCGCGCTCCCGGGGGTGCGCCGCCGGGGCGACCTGGCGCGCGTGGAGCTGGCGGACGCCCTCCTCGCCTGGCTGGGCTGGCAGCGGCGCGCCGCGCTCGACCAGCTCGCCCCCACGCACCTGCCCGTCCCCACCGGCTCGATGATCCGGGTGGACTACGCCGATCCCGCGGCCCCGGTCCTCGCGGTGCGGCTGCAGGAGGTCTTCGGGCTCACCGAGACCCCGCGCGTGGCGGGGGGGCGGGTGCCGGTCACGATGCACCTCCTCTCGCCCGCCCACCGCCCCGTGCAGGTCACCCGCGACCTGGCCGGATTCTGGCGCACCAGCTACTTCGATGTCCGGAAAGAGATGAAAGGGCGGTATCCGCGGCACGCCTGGCCCGAGGACCCGCTCACCGCCACGCCGACCCGCCGGGCGAAGCCGCGATCGTGAATTTGTTCACATGATCGCCCCATGAAGGCTTACGTCCGGGCCGGGCATGTTCCGCGAGCGGTCGAGGAAGACCGGACGGAACATTCACCAGTACGGGGAGGCGGAGTATGCGGGCGATGGCGATTGTGGCGCTGGCGGCGGGCCTGTCCCTGGCGGCGACGACCGGCGCCGAGGCGCAGGGGACCACGCAGGGGCGGACCTTCACCCGGATCCCGGTCGGCACCACCTGGCGCGTGGACCCGACGCACTCCGAGGTGAGCTTCCGGATCCGGCACCTGGCCGGCCGGGTGCGCGGCTTCTTCACCGAGTGGGAAGGCGTGCTGGTCACCCGGGGCCCCGAGTGGGATCGCGGCACGGTGAACGTCACGGTCCGCACCCGGAGCATCGACACCCGGAACGCGGCGCGCGACGCGGACCTCCGCTCGCCACGCTTCTTCAACGTGGACAGCTTCCCCACCATGACCTTCGAGAGCACCGGCCTCGTGGTGGAGAACAACACGTTCGAGATGAGCGGCCTGCTCACGCTCAAGGGGCAGACCCACCCGGTGGTGTTCAAGGGCGCCTACCTCGGCACCATGCGCGACCAGGGCGGCAAGGAGCGGATCGCCTTCGACGGCACCGCGCTCATCAACCGGCGCGACTACAACCTGACGTGGAACCAGGTCCTCGACGACGGCACGCTGCTCAGCGACAATGTCGAGCTCGAGATCGCGATCGAGGCGATCGCGCAGTAGGGTGGGATGCTGGCGCGGCCCAAGGGCCGCGCGTTCGACAGGGCCTGTCGTGTGCGACAGGCCCTGTCGTGCCGCTGGGGGATGTCGAAAGCGCGGCCCTTGGGCCGCGCCGCTCTCCCCCGCGCGGGGCCGCGCCTGCCGCGCCGCGCCCGACGGTCTCCTTCGCCTCAGCTCCCCTCCACCTGAGCCCGCACGGCTGCCAGCGCCGCCGCGTCCGGCACCGTCCCCTGTGCGAGGCGCGGTGACCCGCCGCCACGCCCCCCCGCCGCGCTGAGCGCGGCCTTGAGGACCGCGCCCGCGTCCACGCCGCTGTCCGCCGAGGTGGCGAGGAGGATGGTGGGAGGCGCCTCGCTCGTGGCCAGGAAGACGGTGCCGGCGAGCTGCGTGGCCGCCTGGCCGAGCGCCCGCAGGTCGTCGCCCGGCTGGGCGGCGTAGCGGATGCGGCGCACGCCGCCGGCATCCGGCGCGGCGCCGGCATGCAGGTCGCGGAGGCGGTAGCCGGCCAGCTGCTCCACGAGGGCGCGGCGGAGCGCCTCCGCCTCCTTGAGCTGCGCGCGCTGGCCCTCGACCAGCGCCGGCACCTCGTCCGCACCCGCGGAGAAGGCCGCGGCGAGCGTGGCGAGGAGTTCCTGGTCCTGCCGCGCGCGCCGCACGGCGCGGCCGCCGGCCAGGAACTCGATCCGCACCTGTTTCTTCACCCGTTCCACCTTGCGGAGCAGGATCACGCCGATCTCGCCGGTGTGCCGCACGTGGGTGCCGCCGCACGCGCTCCGGTCCAGGCCGGTGATGCTCACGATGCGCAGCACGCCCGTGCGTTCACTGGCCTTCCGGAGCCCGGTGGCGGTGGCCGCGTCCTCGAAGCTCACCACCACCGGCCGGTTCTCCGTGACGACGGCGTTGGCCTGTCGTTCCGCCTCACGCAGCACCGCGGCGTCCACCTGCCCCACGTCGAGGTCCAGCGTGGCCGACTCATCGCCGAAGTGGACGCTGACGGTGGGCCAGCCGTACCGGTCCGCGAAGATGGCGGACAGCAGGTGCTGCGCCGTGTGCTGCTGCATCAGGTCGAAGCGGCGGGCCCAGTCCACCTCGCCCTCGACGGCGGTGCCGGGCGCCAGCGGGGCGGCCAGCAGGTGCGCCACCCGGTCGTCCTCGTCCACGACGTCGCGCACGGCCACGCCGCCGAGGGTGCCGAGGTCGAAGGGCTGGCCGCCGGAGGTGGGGTAGAAGGCGGAACGGTCGAGGTAGACGCGCGTGCCGCCGTCGGAGGCGTCCACGACGGTGGCGGTGAAGCGGCTGCAGTAGGCGTCGGTGTAGTAGAGGCGCTCGGTCGGCATGGGGGAATTGTGGCGCCGGCCGGGCGGGGGCACTAGGGGCGGCGTCAGCCGGCCATGGCCCGGGACGGCCGCGGTGGCTCGAGCGCCTCGGCGAGCTGGCTGGCGCGGGAAAAGCGGTCGGCCGGCAGGAGGGCCGTGGCCCGCGCGATGGCGTCGTCCAGCCAGGCGGGCACGTCCTCGCGGCGCTCGGAGGCGCGCAGGCCGTCGGGCAGGGTGGGGGCGGGAACAGCCGGCAGCCGGCCCGTCAGCCCAACGTAGAGCACGAGGCCGAGGGCGTAGAGGTCGGCGCGCGGGTCGGCCGCCGCCCCGCGACGCACCTCCGGGGCCAGGAAGGCCTGGCTCGTCGGCTCCATGGCGAGGTCGGTGAGCCAGACGCCGCCGGCCAGCGGGAGGAGGATGTTGCGCGGGGTGAGGTTGCCGTGGAGGAGGCCGCGGCGGTGCGCCGCCACCAGCGCGCGGGCCGCCTGCCGGCCGTGCTCGGCCACGGCCGCCGGGGCGAGGCCACCCTGCGCGGCGATCTCATGGCCCAGGTCCGTGCCGGGCAGGTGGTCGAGCACCAGCAGGGCGGGCGAGCCCTCGACGATCTCCCGCGGCACCAGCAGGCGGTGCCGGGCGAGGTCGGCCGCCTCCACCACCAGCCGCTGCAGGCGCCCGGTGGGCCCGTCGTAGAGCTTGAGCGCCACCTCGCGCCCGTGGCGCTGGTCCATGGCGAGACAGACCACCGAGCGCGGTCCCCGGCCGATCTCGCGGGTGACCGCGAATCGTCCACCGAGGATGGTCCCGGGCGCCGCCAGCTGCCTCATGCAAATCCCCTTCCGCCCCGCGCGTTGCGGCGGCCCCATGCCGCGCATCCCGCGTCCTGGCGCATCGGGGCAACCCCCGGGCCAGCGTCGCGGGCCCGGGTTTTCAGGAGTGCAACGTGAGGGGACGTTCAGGTCCCGGCGTCGAAGGCGGGGCGGAGGAACGCCTCGGCCGAGGCGTCGGTGGTGCCGAGGAGGTGGTGGAGCTGCTCCAGCAGTTCGGGTGTGCCGAAGGGCTTGGCCAGGAAGCGGGCGGGGCCGCCGATCTCGGCGGGGACCGTGGCGAAGCTCGCGTCGCCCGAGATGAAGAGGATGGGCAGGTCGCCCCAGCGGGCGCGCACCTCGCGGCCCAGGGCGTCACCGCGCATCCCCGGCATCTGGATGTCGGAGATGATGAGGTCCACCGCCACATGGCTCGACGCGAGCAGCGCGAGCGCATCGGCGGCAGTGGCGGCCTGCAGCACCTGGTACTTCTGCTGGTGCAGCACGCCGGCGAGCGCGCGCCGGGCGCCCTCGTCGTCATCGACGACGAGCACCTGCACGGGGAAGAGCGAGCGCCGGAGCGCGTCGAGGAAACCGTCCACGGGATCAGCGGGGTTGGTGGGGGAGAAGAGCGCATAAGGTCCGCCCCGCGGGTGGTTTCGTCAAGCAGCGCGCGGGTCGCCTTGACGCCCTGCCCGTGTGGACTCTGTGGACGGCGTGGAAAGCTGTGGAAAACGACGGCGGCCCGGGCTCACGAGCCCGGGCCGCCGTGGATCCTGGGACGACGCTCAGCGGGTCGGCGGCAGGCCGTCGCCCAGCGCGCGCAGCAGTGCCGTGATGGTGTGGGGACGCGCGCCCTCGGGGGTGGCGTTCCAGTTGGCGGTCTTCTGCTCCACCCAGGTGCGGATGGCGGTGTAGCGCACGGCGGTGGCCGGCGAGCGGAAGCTGATGGCGCCGTTGCGGACCTCGTACTGGCCGGCGGCCCCGGCCAGGAGGTCGAGTGCCTCACTCACCTGGCTGACCATGAGGTCCGCCACCTGGGAGGTCTCGCCCGGCTCGGCCACGCTCGAATGGGCGGCCCACGCGCGGAGCTCGCTGGCGGGCCAGCGCTCGGCGCGCTGCGAGGCGAGCGCGCTGTCCTCGTACGCCTTCTCGATCCGCCCGATGCGGGCGCGATACTGCCGCAGCGCCTCGGCCCCCTGCGACCAGCTGGCCTTGGCCTGCGCCACGCCGTCGGCGGTGCCGAGGCGGGCCGGGGCCAGCACGGCGCGGAAGCCGGCGCTGCCCAGGCGCGCCGCGAGGTCCTGCTGCGCCGTCCGCTCGGCCGCGGCGATGTTGCGCGCGAGCGTGCTCGGCGCCACGGCGCTGGCGGCGGCGGGCGTGGAGCTGGCGGGCGACGCCCCGAGATCCAGGGTGGGGGCGTTGAGCGTCACCGGCGACAGGACCGGCTTGGCGACGGCGAGGATCTCCTCGTCCGCGGCGCTGTCCTTCGGGGGCGTGGTCACGGCCGCCGGGGCGGGCTGCACCGGGGCGGGCGCGGTGGGCTGACTCGGCGCGGGCTTGGGCGCCGGCACCGAGGGGGCGTTCGAGCCGAAGGACGGGGCGTTGGCGTCGGGCACCACGCGCGTCGGGGCGGGCGCCGTGGGCTGGGGCTCGCCGCCGGGGGGCAGCGTGGCGCCGAGTGAGGCGACATCGGTCGCCGGCGCCGCCGCGGCGGCCCACGGCTTCCAGATGAGCAAGGCCCCGGTGGCCAGCACCGCCACCACGCCGGCGGCGATGAGCGGCATGCGGGACCCACGGGCCGGCGCCGCCTCGGCGACCGGGGCCGGGACGGGTTCGTGCGGCGCCGTGGACAGGTCCACCGCGGCCGCCGTCCGCTCCATGTGCGGCAGCGGCTCGGCCGCCTTGGCGGCGGGGGCCGGGAGCGGCTCCGGCTTCGGGGCGGGCTCCACGCTCGGGGCGGGTTCCACCCGTGCGGCGGGCTCCACCTTCGGGGCCACGACCACCGGCTTCACCGGTTCGGGCGGCGGCGCCACCGGGGCTGCCGGCGTGGCCTTGGCCTCCACGACTGGCGCGGGCCTGGGCTCAACCGGCTTGGCGGGCGCAACGGGGATCGGGGCCGGTTCCGGCTTCCGCTCCACCACGGGCCGCGCCGGCTCGACGGGCTCAAGCGCAGGCGCGGGCGCCGGCGGGGCTGGGGCCCGGACCGCCGCCTTCGGCGGTTCGGCCACCGGGATGCGGCCCACCACCGTGGCGGGGCGGGCCGGCGTCTCGGGCGCGGCCTTGGCGGCAGGGCGCTCGACCATGGGCGCTGGGCGGCTCGGGAGCCGGGGCCGGCACCTGCGGGACCACGTCCACCGGCGGCTGGGTCGGGGTCAGGTTGAGCGGCTTGACCGGCGTCACCACGTTCGGCGACGCAGCGGTCCCCTCGGGGGCCGGCTTGTCGAAGAGCAGGTCGAGGTCGTCGTTGATGATGCGGACGCCCTTGGAGGTGCGCACCGGCGACTCGAGGCCGGTGTCCATCACCAGGAACTGGTCGGCCGCCTCCATCTTGAGTGGCGGCGGGGAGGCGGGCTTGGGCTCCGGCGGACGCTGGGCCTGAATGATGGTGGCCTTCTGGGGCGCGCCCGGCACCTTCACGCCCGGCACGTCAACGAAGACCAGGTCGTTGCTCTTCTTGGGCGGCGCGACGGGTGCCGCGGGCGCGCTGGCGTGCGGCGGCTCCGACTGCAGCTGCGGGCGGACGGTGGTGTGCTGCGGCCGGGGCTGCGGCGCGGGAGCCCGCGGGACGACGGGGACCGGCGTCGCCGGCGGGGCGGCCACGGCAGCCGGGGCGGAGCCGGCCGAGCTCGGGGCACTGCAGGCCAGCCGGTAGTGCGGATGGCTCTTGATGTCGAGCCAGCGATTGGCCCGGACGTGGAAGATCTCGGCGTCCGGCGTGACTTCGCCTCGGCGCACGGCCGCCGCAAACTCCTCCAGGGAGCCGTAATCCGCCTCGAGTCCGTCCGTGGATCGAATCCGATACATGGTGTCCGCCTCCAACCCGTAGGTCACCGCCGCTGAATCCTCTAGCTCGCCGCCTAGAAGAGCAACACTTGGGCCTGTGTGCTAAGTGTATCCTTGGTAATGCCTTAGGTCGGTGACCGATGACCACTGTGGCAAGAATGCTTGCGGCATTCTTCATGGGGGCCGGAGTTCTGCCACCGGGCCCCTCGCCGAAGCCGTCCTCTCCCTTCATTTTCGGCCATGGCCTTCTATCTCCGAAATCCGCACCGCCAGCCGACATACCGTGAGACCGGGCCGGCGGCGGACCCCCTCCGGGTGCACCGGCGCCTGCCCGGCTATGCGCCAACCCCGCTCCGGTCGCTTCCCGTCCTTGCCGCCCGGCTTGGGCTGGCCAGCCTGCACCTCAAGGACGAGTCCAACCGGCTCGGACTCCCAGCCTACAAGGTGCTCGGTGCCGCCTGGGCGACGGTCCGGGTGCTCGAGGCACGCCAGCCGGCGGTGCGGGGGTGGACCGACCTCGACGACCTGCGCCGGCGACTGGCGGGGCAGCGGCTCCGCCTGGTCACGGCCACGGACGGGAACCATGGCCGGGGCGTGGCGCGCGTGGCTCGCCTGCTGGGGTTCGCGGCGGAGGTCTATGTGCCGGTGGGGACGGCCGCCGCCCGGATCGCCGGGATCGAGAGCGAGGGGGCGCGCGTGGTGGTGGTGGACGGCACCTACGACGCCACCGTGGCCACCGCCGCCGGGGTGACGGGCGACGACGTGCTCCTGATCCAGGATCACGGCTGGCCCGGCTACGAGGAGATCCCGGCCCTCGTGGCCGAGGGCTACGAGACCATCTTCGCCGAGGTGGCGGACGCGCGGGCGCGGGACGGGATCCCGGCGCCGGACGTGGTGCTGGTGCAGGTGGGCGTGGGGACGCTGGCGAGCGCGGTGGTGGCCCACTTCCGGCGGGCGCCCTACCCGGCGGCGCTCCGGCTGGTGGGCGTGGAGCCGACGGGGGCGGCGTGCGCGCTCCGCTCCGTCGAGGCGGGCCAGCCGGTGCTCCTCGAGGTGGGCGCCGACGCGTCCATCATGGCCGGGCTCAACTGCGGCGCGCCGTCGTCCGCCGCCTGGCCGGCGCTGCGGGACGGCATGGACGCCTTCGTGGCGGTGGATGATGAGCAGGCGCGCGAGGCCATGCGGCTCCTCGCAGCCGAGGGGATCACCAGCGGGGAGTCCGGGGCGGCGGGCCTCGCCGGCTTGCTCGAGGTGTGTGAGGGCGGGAGCGCCGCCCGGGCCCGCGGGGACCTCGGCCTCGCCGGGGCGCACGTGCTGCTGCTCTCCACCGAGGGGGCCACGGATCCGGGCGGCTGGGAGCGCATCGTGGGGCGGGCACTGGGGGGAGTCACACCGTAGCCCGCCGGCGCCCGCCCCGCGCCGGTGACGGCGCCGGCCCTAGCTGACCGCCGCGGCGAACTCGCGCACGATGTCGCCCGCGGGCTCGAGGCGCGTGATGGTGGCGACGCTCTTGCCCGCCTGCCAGTAGTCGTCGCCGCCGGTGGTGGACTCGCGCAGCAGGCCACGCTTGAGCTGCCAGAGGGAGCGGAGCGCGTAGATGGTCCGCATCAGGTGCTTGGTGCGCCGGTGGCGGAGCATCCAGCGCGCCACCGGGCCGGCCGTGAGCCCCATGCGCTCGATGTACGGGGTGCGGAGCACCGCCACCGGCACGCCGGTGACGCGCTCGGTGAGCACGATGTCGTCCTCGCCGGCGGCCAGGATGGCCTGCTTGTAGGACTCGCTGGCGCGGCACTCGGGCGTGGCGATGAAGCGGGTGCCGAGCTGGGCGCCCGCGTAGCCCATCCGGAGGATCGCCGCGAAGCCCGCCGCGTCCCCGATGCCGCCCGCCGCCACCACCGGCACGCCGAGCCCGCCTAACTCGGCCAGCAGTTCCTCGGCCGACCGGGTGCCGGCGTGGCCACCGGCGCGGCGGTTCACCGCGATCAGCCCCTGCACGCCCCCCTCCAGGCCCTTCTCGGCCCAGCGCCGCTCGGTCACGTCGTGGTACACCACGCCGCCCACGCCCCGCACCCGGTCCACCACCCAGCGCGGGTTGCCGAGCGAGGTGACGAAGAAGCGCACCCCTTCCTCGAGCGCCACGTCGATCCAGCGCACCATCCGCTCGTGGTAGGCCTTGGAGGACTGCTCGATGAGGGCGTTCAGGCCGATGGGCTTCGACGTCAGCCGGCGGATGAGGCGGAGCCCCTCGCGGAACTCGTGCCCGTGCACATAGGTGAGCGAGATGGGCTGCACGATGCCGAGGCCGCCGGCCTCCGACACCGCCGCCACCAGCTCGGGGTTGCTGCAGGGGTACATCGCGCCGCAGAGGAGCGGCACGGCGATGCCCGCGTGGCGGGTCAGCGGGGTCTCGATCATCCGAGCCGCTCGAGGCGCCAGTGCGCCGTGAGCACTGCCACCACCTCGTTGGCCTCGTCGCGGATCTCGGCCGTCACCGGGTAGTCGGTCGGCTCGGTCACGGTGGGGAGGGTCACGCGGCTCTCCGCGGTGAGCCGGCCGCGCGCCTTCTTCCGGTACTCGATGCTGAGCGTGGTCACGATGCCGCGCACGTCGCCCGGCAGCCCCACGAGCATGGCGAGGCCGCTCGTCACCTCGCCCAGGTTGGCGAGGGCCACGGCGTGGACGGAGCGGAGATGATTGCGGACCCCGCGCCGCTCGCGCAGGGTGACCACGGCGTGGCCCGGCTCGAGCACCGCCACCCGCGCGCCGAGCGCGCCAGTGTAGGGCACCATGAGTCCGAGGAGACGGGTGAAGAGCCAGCGCCCGCCGGGAAGCGGCGCCAGGCGGGACCAGAGCTGGCGGAGGCGGGCGCCCGGGGCGTCGGCGCGGGGAGGCATGATGGAATATGCCGGGGCCGGACTCCGGGCAGCAACGAAGTTTGGAGTCCCCTATCAGTTGGTAGGCGGACGCCGGCACCCGGCGCCGGGGGGCCGGATCCCCCAGGAGTCCCAGCCTGAAACCGGGCGACGCGGTGTGCCGTCTTGACGAAACCACTACGCGCGTAATATTACAGGTGTAGTTTGATGCGGTCTCCTTCCCCGAACGCCGGAGCGCCTGTGTCGGATGACGTCCACCAGCTGACCGAACTGCAGATCGCCCTGCTCCGGGTCCTGTGGGACCGGGGGCAGGCCACGGTGGCGGAGATCTGCGAGGTGCTCCGGCCGGAGCGGGGACTGGCCCTCACCACGGTGGCCACCCTCATGTCGCGGCTCGAGAAGCGGGGGGTGGTGACGCACGACGTGCGGGCCCGGCAGTACGTGTACCGGGCGCTGGTCACCGAGCCCGAGGTGCAGCGCTCCATGGTGCAGGAGCTGACGGCGCAGCTGTTCGACGGCGACGTCACCGCGCTGGTCTCCCACCTGCTCACCGGCCGCGAGATCAGCCCGGGCGACGTGGATCGCCTCAAGTCCCTCCTCGATGCGCATGCCCGGAAGACCACGCGAGGCTCCCATGACCACTAGCTGGGTGCCGGCCCTCGGGGGCTGGCTGCTGACGTACCTGCTCCACAGCACGCTGCTCCTCGGGGGCGCGTGGCTGGTGACCCGGCGCGGCGCGCTCGCCGCCGCGCGGCGGGAGGTACTCTGGAAGGTGGGGCTGGTGGGCGGGCTGGTGTCGGCCACGGCGCAGGCGGCGGTGATGGGCGGGTCGCTCGGCTGGTCGCTCCCGCTCCCGCCGCTCGCCAATGCGACCGTCAGCTCCACGCCCGCCGCCCAGGCCGAGCCTGAGGCGTGGACCGGGCTGCTCGGCGAGCGCGCCGGCGCCGAAGCCCCGCAGCCCGGCGATGGTCCCGCGGCGGAGGCGCCGGTGGACGTGGCGCCAGAGGCCATGGCGTCGCCGGCCGTGGCGGCGGATCCGGCGCCGACTCCCGCGGCAACGGCGGCGGCCGGCTGGACGGCCGGGGACCTGGTGACGACGGGGGCGCTGGCCTGGCTGGTGGGCGGGGGGCTGCTGGTGCTCCTCTATGCCATCCAGCGCGCACGGGCGCTCCACCGGATCGGGCCGCGCCGGGCCGTGGACGAGGAGGCCTTGCTGCTGGTGCTGGCCCGCCTCCGCGAGCGGGGCGGGGTCCGTCGCGCCATCCGGCTCACGGCGGCACCGGGCCTCGGCAGCCCCATCGCGCTCGGCGCGGATGAGATCGTGCTGCCGGAGGCGGCGCTGCTGGAGCTGGACCTGGAGCAGCAGGAAGGCCTGCTGGCGCACGAGCTGGCGCACCTGGTGCGGCGCGACCCGGCGTGGCTGACCTTCGCCTGCGTGCTGGAGCGGCTCTTCTTCCTGCAGCCGCTCAACCTGCTGGCCCGCCGCGAGCTGCAGGAAGCGGCGGAGTACCTCTGCGACGACTGGGCGGTGACGCGCACCGGCTCCGGCTTCTCGCTGGCGCGCTGCCTCGTGAAGGTCGCCGAATGGGTCGACACCCGGCCCGCCACCGTGCCGCTCGCCGGGATGGCGGCGCGGCCATCCCAACTCGTCTCGCGCGTCCACCGCCTGCTGGAGGGCCGTCCCATGCCTGCGTCTCCCCGTTCCTTCTGGTTCCTGGCCGGCGCCGTGGCGCTGGTGGGTGTCACCGCCGTGGCCGCGCCCGGCATCACGACGGCCACCCCCGCGCCGCAGCCGGAGCCGGGCACCACCGCGGCGACCGACGACGTCCCGCTCAGTGAGGCGGAGAGCGACGCCATGCTCGCCGAGATCACGGCGCAGGCGGACACCGACGACACCACGGCGCGCCGCTCGCTCTCGTCCCTCGAACGGCAGGCCCGGGGCATGGCGCTCCGGGAACGGCGGCTGGCGCGGTCCCTGGCGCGGAGCTACGGCGGGCCGGCCCTCGCCCCGGCAGCGCCGCGGGCCCCGATGGCCCCGCTCCCGCCGATGCCGGCGGTGGCCCCACGCGCCATGGCGCTGGCGGATGCCCACGCCCAGCTCGCCGAGGTGCGGGCGCTGAGCCGGCTCCGTGCGCCGATGGCGATGGCGTTCGGGGGCGAGCGGCAGCGGGACACGTCGGGGATCGCGGTGCCCGCGCTGATGGCCGCGCTCAAGGACCCCGACGTGCAGGTGCGCCGCGCGGCCGCGCAGGCACTCGCCAACCATGAGGACCCGCGCGCGGTGCCCGCGCTCATCGACGCGCTCAAGGACAGCGACGCCGAGGTGCGCGCCACCGCCGCGATGGCGCTGGGGGAGTTCGAGGACAAGCGGGCGGGCGCCCCGCTGGTGGCGCTGCTCAAGGATGGCAACGTGGAGGTCCGTCGCGCCGCGCTGTACGCGCTGCAGGGGACGGAGGCGGAGGTGCCGGTGGACGCCATCGTGGCGGCGATGGGCGATGCGGATGACGAGATCCGGCAGGCCGCGCTGGGGCTGGCGCTGAGCCGGCTGCACCGGGACGGCGAGGAGGATTCGCCCGCGGACCCGCGCTTCGTGGCGCTCTTCACCCGGCTCCTGGCCGACCGCGATGCCGACGTGCGGGCGCAGGCGGTGATGGCGCTGGCGGAGGCCGGCCTCAAGGAGGCGCCGGCGGCACTGCTGGAGGCGTCGAAGGACCGCTCGTCCGACGTCCGTGAGGCGGTGGCCCAGGCGCTCGGTGAGATCGGCGACGCGAAGGGCGTGCCCACGCTCAAGACGCTGCTGGCCGACAGTGACGCCGAGGTGCGCGAGCAGGCGGTGTCGTCCCTGGGCGAGATCCGCGACCGGAGCGCGCTCGAGGCGCTGGTCGGGGCGCTCCGTTCGAGTGACCCGGTGGTGCGGCGCGCCGCGGCCGAGATGCTCGGCTCGCGGGACGGCGAATGAGCGCGCGCCTGCTGCTGGCCGGCCTCGTCCTGCTCCTCGGGGCGGGGCCGGCCCCGGCCGGCCCGCGCGACGTGCCGGCGTCGGCGGGCCCCGATTCGGCCGCGGTGGCGCATCTCCTCACGGGGCTCCGTGGCAGCGATCCGCTGGTGTGTGCCCTGGCCACGGACCTGCTTGGCAGCGGGATGCACTGGAGCAACGGCGGGGAGGACATCGCGACGCTGCGCGACGCGGCGGTGGCGCAGCCGGCGGTGCGGGAGCGGTTCCGTTCCCCGATCAGTGACGAGCGCGCCGTGCGCCTGCTGGTGCCGGAACTCGGCGGGCCGAATGCCTGCCTCCGTCGCACCGCTGCGGCGCTCCTCGGCGAGAGCAGCGCCCCGGCGGCGCGCACGGCGCTGCGTGAGGCGCTCCGGAGCGGCGAGCCCCGCACCCGCGAGGCCGCGACCTATGGCCTCGGCGTGGCCGCGGATTCCGCCGACGCGTCCCGCGTGCGGACCCTCCTTGGGGACGCCGACGCCGGGGTGGTGCGGCTCGCGGCGTGGGCCGTCGGGTCCATGGAAGACCAGGCGTCGGCGCAGGCCCTGGTGGGCTTGCTCAAGCACCGCGACGCCGGGGTGCGGCGGGCCGCGGCCTGGGCGCTGGGGCGTCTCTAGGGGGAACGGGCCAACCAATCCGGGGGCTTCCACGTACGAGACGGGGTGCGGTTATACTACGGACGTTGCTTGATCCGTCACCCTTTCCGGAGCTTCCATGCTGGCCCTGCTCGCCCTGCTCTCGACCGCGCCCGCCGTCCCGGCGGTCGCGGCCCCGACCGACACGACCCCGACCACGTGGGCGATCGACAAGACCCACTCGGAACTGACCTTCCGGGTCCGCCACCTGGTGAGCCGGGTGCGCGGCACCTTCACCGACTGGGACGGGACCCTGACGGCCGAGCCCAACCAGTGGAACGGTGGCGCGGTGGTGGTGAACGTCCGCACCGCGAGCATCCAGACCAACAACGACCGCCGCGACACGCACCTCCGCTCGGGGGACTTCTTCGACGTGGAGAAGTTCCCGGCGATGACGTTCAAGAGCACGAAGGTGGAGGTGGCGGGCAACGAGGTGACGCTCACCGGGGAGCTCACCATCAAGGACGTGACCAAGACGGTGGTGCTCAAGGGCGACTTCCTGGGCATGACCGCCGGGCAGGGCGGCCGCGACCGCATCGGCTTCGAGGTGTCCACCACCGTCAACCGCCTGGACTACGGGCTCACCTGGAACCGCGCCGCGGAGGGTGGCGGGGTGGTGCTCGGCGACGAGGTGACCATCGACGTGGTCATCGCCGCCGTGAAGGTGGTGCCGGGCGCGCCGGGCGGGCCGCGCTGAGACGGGCGGCGAAGGGTTCGGGGCCGGGATTCCCTCGGGGATCCCGGCCCCTTCTGCTTGCGCCCCTCGCCCGCGTCCCCGGCGCGCGCTACCATTCTGCCCCATGACCTCCCTCTCCACACCACCGTTCATGAGCACCGCCGAGCTGGCCGCGCGCCTCGGTGACCCAGGTGTCGTGGTGCTCGATGCCTCCTGGTACATGCCCCAGAGCGGGCGCGACGCGCGCGCGGAGTTCGAGGCGGCCCACCTGCCCGGCGCGCGGTTCTTCGACCTGGACCAGGTGAGCGACCCGTCGTCCCCGCTGCCGCACATGCTGCCCACGCCCGCGGCCTTCGAGGCGGCGATGCGCGCCCTTGGCGTGGGCCGCGCCAGCCTGGTGGTGGTGTACGACGGGTCGGGGACGAACATGAGTGCGCCGAGGGCCTGGTGGATGTTCCGGTATTTCGGCCATGCGGCGGTGACCGTGCTCGACGGCGGCAGCCGGGCCTGGCAGCGCGAGGGCCATCCCATGGAGCGCGGCGAGCCCACCGTCAGGCCCGGCGACTTCACCGCGGGCCCGTCGCTGGAGGCGGTGCGGACGGCGGAACAGGTGGGTGACGCGCTCGCGGCGGGCAGTGCGGAGGTGGTGGATGCGCGCTCGGCCGGGCGCTATCGCGGGGCCGACCCGGAACCGCGCGCGGGCCTGGCGAGCGGGCACATGCCGGGCGCCTTGAACCTCCCCTACGCGGAGCTGGTGGACGCGAACGGGCTGGCCCTGCCCCCGGAGGCGGTGCGCGAACGGCTGGCGGGGGCTGGGTTGTCACTCAAGGCGCCGGTGATCGCGAGCTGCGGCTCCGGGGTGACGGCGTGCGTGCTGCTGCATGCGCTGGCGCGGGTAGGGCACGACGGGCGCGCCCTCTATGATGGCTCGTGGACGGAGTGGGCGAGCCGGCAGCTGCCCATCGCCACGGGCGCGGCACCGCGATGACCGCGCCGTGGCTGGCCCGGAAGGACTGGGCGGAGCGCCGGGTGCGTGACGAGCGCTACAAGCTCGCCGGCTGCATGGTCCGCGGCGGGTTGCTTCTCTTCGTGGGGAGCTGCGGCTTCGCGTGGGTGTTCCTCAAGGACGGAGGGGCCGACAACCTCCCGGTGCTGCTCTTTCCCACCTTCGTGGCGCTGCTCGTCGGCGCGGCGCTCTACGGGCGGCGGCACCAGGAGAAGTTCGGCACGCCGATCCTCGAGCTCGAGTCGGTGCCGGTGGTGCCGGGCGGCATGCTCGCGGGCTACGTGCGGAGCACGGCGGACCTCGCGCCGCCGGAGGGGTTCGTCATCCGGCTCCGCTGCCTGCACAAGCGCGAGACCGGCTCGGGCAAGAACAAGCGCACCGACACCACGACCCTCTGGGAGCAGGAGATGACGCTGCCGGCCGCGACGGAGCGGCCGGACGGCCTCGCGCTGCCGGTGGCGTTTGCGCTGCCGCACGATGCGCGGGAGACCGACGAGCGCAACTCGGCCAACAAGGTCGTCTGGGAACTCTCCGTCAAGGCGACGCTGCCGGGCGTGGACTTCTCGGCGGTGTTCGACATCCCCGTCTTCGAGCCCGGGGGCCGGCGCGACGGGTAGCCACCGTCAGCTGCCCGTCCGCAATGCCAGAACCGCACCGTGGGCACGCGCCCGCGGTGCGGTTCTGGCTTCCCGGCCCTCTGGACTACTGGGCCGCGACTGGAACGGGCGCCCGGTAGATGCTGGGCCCCGTGCTGAGGCGATACCCGAGGGCGATGAAGCAGAGCCCCAGGAACTCGGTGACGTAGAGGACCTCGACGTGCCCGAAGCGCGTGAAGGTGCCGCCGATCCCCGGCAGGATGGCGCCGAGGGCGATGGCGACGTTGGCGTACATGCGCTGGCGGGTGTCGAGCCGCCGGGCGTAGCGGATGGCGGAGAGGAGCGCGCCGCCGATGAGGAAGACGACGGCGTAGAGGTTGATGAACGGGCTGATGAGCCGCACCCAGTGCCAGGCAAGGACCTTGCCGGAGAGCCGGTACGATTCCACCAGCTCGTACTGGATCGGCGAGAGCAGCACGCACACCGCACCGGCGAGGATGGCGGTGACGAGCGCCACGGAGAGCAGGTCGGCGGTGCGCTTCTTGAGCAGCAGGTAGACGGTGCCCTGCGCCAGCGGGGCGCCGCCGAGGAGCGCGCCGGTGATGTACCAGGCGCGGAAGAGCGGCTCGTGCCAGCCGAGCAGCGTGGTGGAGGCCTCGGTGATGGTCCCGGCCCCGTAGGTCAGCATGCCGATCCCCCACCAGAGGAGGTGGGACCCCCCTCGCGCCCGGTAGCGGCCGAAGAGCACCGCGGCGAACCCGAGCGCGAGGAAGGTAGAGAGGATGGGGATGAAGTGGACTGCGCTTCGCATGTAACCTCGGTGGGAACGCGCTCATAGTACGGGGGATGGAGCTGGCGCGGTATTCGTAGGACCCCGTGCCCCCGCGCTCCGTAGATCTACGTAGGCCCCATTCCCCGTACTTCACCGGAATTGTCTCCCGCGGGAGGCATTCGCATACTTGCCCGCGCCTGAACAAAACTTTCCTCAACGCGGGCCTAGCTATGCGTACTGCCATTCGTCCGACCGGCGCCCTCGGCGCCACGCTGCTCCTCTCCCTGGTGCTCCTCGCCGCGTGCGAGAGCGATTCCTCGGGTCCCAACACTGCGCCGGCCACCGGCACGCTGCAGGTGAACGCGAGTTCCAACTCGGGCTACACCTACGTCCGCTTCGAGGGGGACAGCCTGGTGGTGGTGGCCAATCCCGGTGCCACGGAGTGGGACCTGGCGCTGCGGCGCTACACGGTGAAGCTGAACGGCGGCGTGGGCGGGACGAAGGGCGTCCTTGGCTACAACCTCGCCAACAACGCCACGGCCGACACGGCGACGATCCTCGGCTTCACCCCTCCAACACGCTGGCGGCCTTCGAGGCGATCGGCGCGGGCGACGTGCCGGCCGACAACCAGTTCGCGGGCGAGGACCTGGGGCCGGACTTCGCGTCGTGGTTCCGCTTCGATCCCACCACCAACGGCCTCATCGCCAACCCGCAGGCGTCGTGGAAGGTCCAGCGGCCCAACAGCGGCGGGTACGCGCTGGTCCGCGTGATCCGCATGGTGGCCACGCAGACCACCCTCGACTCGGTGGAGTTCGAGTGGCGGCTGGAGAGCGCCGGCGCCCTCGGCGCGGCGCAGACCAAGGTGGTGGGGACCGGCGGCGGGACCATCGGGCTCGACCTCGGCACCGGGACCCAGGTGGCGGCCACCGGCTGTGGCTGGGACGTGAGCGCCGACGTGAACTTCATCGTGACGGTGAACAGCGGCTGCCAGGCCGGGAGCTTCCCGCTCGACGTGACGCAGACCTTCGCCGGCACCACCGCGGCGAGCGATGCGCCGGAGTACGGGCCGTTCCTGGCGCGGATCTCGGGGCCGATCCCGAGCTCGTTCAGTGATCCCGAGGCACCCTTCCTGTACGACCTGGCGGCCGACCAGCGCCTCACGCCCACGTTCAACACCTACCTGATCCGGGTGGGGACGGACACGTGGAAGCTGCAGCTCATCGACTACTACAGCCCCACGGGCCAGAGCGGCTACCCGACGCTCCGGTTCCAGCGGATCCAGTGAGACCCGCCCTCCTCGCCCTGCTCGCCCTCGGGGGCAGCGTGCCGGCGGCCGCCCAGGCGCCGGCGCCGGCCCCCGTGCTGGTGGTGCAGGTGCGGGATTCCGCCGACGGGCGCGCGCTCGGGTATGCCCGGGCGCGGCTCGTGGTGGCGCGCCGGTCGGCCGCGGCCGACGAGGCGGGGCGCGTGGAGCTGGCGGCCCCGGATGCCCCCGACACGCTGGTGGTGGCCGCGCTCGGGTACGCGGCCTGGCGGCGGCCGGTGGCGGCGGGCCAGGGCGGCACGCTCGAGGCGCGCCTGGTGGCGGAGGCCACGCTCCTCCCCGACATGGTGGTGACCACGATGGGGCGCCGGGAGGCGCGGGGCGGGGAGCTGACGGTGGCCACCACCACGGTGGACCGCCGCGAGATCGAGGCGCAGGCCGCACCCGCGGTGGACCAGGTGGTGGCGGAGCTGCCCGGGGTGCAGCAGGTGGGCGGCGTGCCGGCCGGCAACCAGCTCTACATCCGCGGGCTCGGTGCCTCGCGGGTGCTGCTGCTGGTGGACGGCGAGCCGGTGGGCGGGCCGCTGCTCGAGAACCGGGACCTCTCGCGCACCTCGACCCTGGCGGTGGAGCGGATCGAGGTGACCAAGGGGCCGGGGTCGGTGGCGCACGGCTCGGATGCCATCGGCGGCGTGATCAACGTGGTGACGGCCGCGCCGGAGGGCCCGCTCACCCTGGCGGGCGAGGTGCGCGCCGGCAGCAACGGGCGGCGGGAGGGCAACCTCTCGCTCTCGAGCGGCGGGCGGGTGGCCACGCGCCTCTCGGGCGGCTGGCGGCAGAGCGACCGGGTGGGCGGCCGGAACGAGGGCGGCTCGGCGTTCGAGCGGGTGTGGGATGGCCGGGGCACGGTGCGCACCACCGTCGGCTCCACGGCGCTCCGGGCGGACGCGAGCTACGAGCGCACCCGCCAGCGCTGGCCCACGGCGGGCGGCTTCAACGCCTTCGTGGACACCTGGGGCGCCACCGCCCTGGGGGAGGCCACCGTGGGCGCGCTCGGCGGCACGCTCCGGGCGCGGACCTCGGGCAGCTACTTCGAGTACCGCTACCGGGAGGCGCGCGGCTCGAGCCCGATCGCCGGGGACCTCCGCCCGCGGCAGACGGAGCGCGCGCTTCGCGGCCTCGTGGCGTGGACCCGCCCGGCGGGCGCGCACCTGGTGGACGCCGGGGCGGAAGTCATGGTGCGGAGCGTCGACGCCCCGCAGCGGATCGACGCCGGCAGCGCCGACGACCGCGGGGTGGACGTCTTTGCGCAGGACGGCTGGCAGCTGGGCGCGCTGTTCCTCAACGGTGGCGGGCGGGTGAGCTGGAACTCCCGCTGGGGCACCGTGGCCACGCCAAGCGTGGGCGCCGCGGTGAACCTGACGCCCACGCTCCGCCTCCGGGGCGCGCTGGCGCGGGGCTACCGGGCGCCGAGCTTCAAGGAACTGGGCTGGAACTTCTCCAACCCGCAGGGCGGCTACGTGGTGGTGGGCAACGCCGACCTGCGGCCGGAGCACTCGTGGAGCTACTCGAGCGGCCTCAACTGGGCGCCGGGCGGCGGCTGGCACCTCTCCGCCGAGGCGTACCGGAACGACATCCGGCAGATGATCGACTTCCGCACCACGGGCACCGACTCGAGCGGGCTGCTGGTGTTCACCCCCGACAACATCCGGCGGGCGCGGACGCAGGGGCTCGAGTTCGAGCTGCAGAAGACGCTCGCGGGCTGGGCGCTCGGCGCGGGGTACGACTACCTGCACGCGCGGAACCTGGAGACGGGCAACGCGCTGGACCGCCGCGCGGCGCACAACGGCCGCCTCCGCGCCACCTGGTTCCCCGCCTTCGTGACCGACGGGACCGTGGACCTGACGGCGCGCTACACCGGCCGGGCGCGCATCGCGCCGACCACGCTGGCGGGACAGGAGCAGTTCCAGGGGTACCAGGAGGCGTTCCTGGCGGTGGACGTGCAGGTGGCCGGGCGGCTCCTGCCGGGGCTCCGGGCCCAGGCCGGGGTGGACAACCTGTTCGACCGGCGGCCGGACAACTGGACGGCGCAGGTGGAGCGGCGGTTCTACCTCGGGATGCGCGCCGAGGTGATGCCGTAGCGCGGGACGAGTGAAGCTGGCGGAAACACGACGGGGCAACCAGGCTGGTTGCCCCGTCGTGCTGCCGGGTTCCGCGGCCCCGGGCGCTACTGGCCCTCGGGCTTCACGAGGCCGGCGTCGAGCGCGAAGCGCACCAGGCCGGCCACGGTGCGGATGCCGAGCTTCCGGGTCAGGCCCTCGCGGTAGGTCTCGATGGTGCGCGGGGAGATGCCGAGGCGCGCCGCCATGGCGCGGCTGGTCTCACCGCCGGCGATGCCGATCAGCACCTCGCGCTCGCGCGGGGTGAGGCGGGCCAGGCGCTGGCCGGGGTCGGAGGTGTCGTCGGCCTCGCCGCGGACGGCGTTGGTGAGGTGGCGGGCCACGGGCGGGGAGAAGTACGACTCGCCGCGCGCCACGGCGCGGAGGCCCTCGCGCAGCTCCGCGGGAGAGGTGTCCTTGCGCAGGTAGCCCTGGGCGCCGGCCCGCACGGCGCCGAGGACGTACTCGGGGTGGTCCTGCACCGAGAGGATCAGGACCTTCACCTGGGGCAGCAGCTCGCGGAGCCGGGTGGTGACCTCGAGGCCGCCCATGCCGGGCATGGAGAGGTCCATCACCACGAGGTCGGGCTTGATCTCGGCCGCGAGGCGGAGGGCGGTCTCGCCGTCACCGGCCTCGGCGATGATCTCGACGCCGGGGGTGGCGGCGAGCACGTGGCGCAGGCCCTCGCGGACCAGGCTGTGGTCATCGACCAGCATCACGCGGGTCAGCGGCTCGGTCATGTGGTCACCACCTTGGGGCCCAGGGGCAGGCAGAGGGAGAGGCGGGTGCCGCCGCCGGGGCGGCCCTGGATGTCCACGGTCCCGCCGAGGGCGGCGAAGCGCTCGCGCATGCCGCCGATGCCCATGTGCTCCTCCACGGGGCCCTCGGCGTCGAGGCCGCGGCCGTCATCCTCGATGACGATGCAGAGGCGGCCGTCCGCCAGCTCCACGGTGACCTCGGCCCGGTCGGCGTCGGCGTGGCGGGCCACGTTGGAGAGGCCTTCCTGCACGGCGCGGAACACGGCCACGTCGGCCGACTCGTTGAGCGGCGGGAGGCTTGCCGGCGCCGTGAAGCTGGCGGCGATGCCGGTGCGGGCCTCGAAGTCGGTGGCCAGGGCGCGGAGCGCGGGGAGGAGCCCCAGGTCGTCGAGGAGGGCGGGCCGGAGCGCGGCGGTGACGCTCCGGATGCTGGCCATGCCCTCGTCCACGAGCTCGAGCACGCGGCCGAGGCGCGCGGCCTGCGGGGCGGCGACCTCCTCGCGCACCAGGCCGAGCTGGATCTTCACGGCGGAGAAGACCTGCGCGGTCTCGTCGTGCAGCTCGAGGGAGAGGCGGCGGCGCTCCTCCTCCTGGTGCTGCAGCATGCGGACCGAGAGCCGCTCGAGGTCCTCGGTGCGGCGCTGCAGGCGCTGGTTCAGGTCGGCGTTCTCGAGGGCGGCGCCCACCTGCTGGCCCAGGGCGCGGAGGAAGGGGAGGTCGAGGGCGGCGAAGGGATCGCGCGCGTCGCCCACGATGAGCATGACCCCGGCCACCTCGGTCTGCCGCATCACCGGGAGCGCGGCGAGGTAGGCGAAGGTGCCCGCGCTGCCCGAGGCGGGGAGGCCGCTGCGGATCACCTCGTCGATGCGGGCCTGGGCGGCGGGGCCGGGACGGGCGGCCTCCCAGGCGGCGCAGGCGCCGAGACCGCGGGTCACCTGGCCGCGCGCGCGGTCGTAGAGCGCGCTGCCGCGGACGCCGGGCAGCGCGAGCGCCCGGGCGAGCAGGGCGCCGCTCACGTCGTGGCCGGCCTCGCCGCGCTGCAGGTCGCCCGAGAGCGCGGAGAGGGCCCCGACGCCGCCCTGCAGGTCCTCGATGACCAGGATGAGGATGCCGCCGGCCACGAGCAGGATGAAGATGATGTCGAGGTAGTAGCCCCACGGATTCCAGACACCGCGCGCCCGGAGGATGGGGTAGTCGAGGTGGTGGAGCCCCCAGAGCAGGAAGGCGAAGCCGAGCAGCATGGCGCCCGAGCTGCCCGTCTTCCAGTTGAAGCGGAAGAACACCACCGCGGTCCACAGCGTGGCCAGGCTCAGGAACACCACCGCGGGGATCGCGGCATAGAGGAAGCGATCGGCGGTCCCGATGTGGTAGATGGCGTACCAGCTCCACACCGGCGGGAAGAGCACGAGCGCCAGGTAGGGCCAGCGGAACTGGATCCCGCGGGAGAAGACGAGCGCACTCCACAGCAGCGCCACGGCCGCCCACCCCGTGGCCACCTGGTGGGCGTAGAGCCAGAAGGGCTCCAGCGTGGGCACGTACAGCATGATGGCGCTGAGCCGCGCCAGGTACAGCGCCCAGCCCACGGCCCACCAGAAGAAGTGGGCCTTCCGGAACCGGATATAAAGAAGGCCGCAGACGCTGGCGACGCCGAGGGTGACCACGGCGAGCAGCAGGGCGGCGTGCAGCTCCGAGAACAGGAGGTTCACGCGGCCTCAGGGCACCGCCGGCGCCGGCGCCAGCCGGCTCCAGAGGAAGGTGTAGGCCAGCGCGGACATGAACGCCGCCTGCCGGTTGTCGGCCGCACCGGCGTGGCCGCCCTCGATGTTCTCGTAGTACAGCACGTCGTGCCCCTGTTCCAGCATGCGGGCCACCATCTTCCGCGCGTGGCCGGGGTGCACCCGGTCATCGCGGGTGGAGGTGGTGAAGAGGATCGGCGGGTAGCGCACGTCCGGCTTCACGTTGTGGTAGGGCGAGAAGGTGCGGATGAAGGCCCACTCCTCCGGGTTGTCGGGGTCGCCGTACTCGCCCATCCACGAGGCGCCGGCCAGGAGCTGGTGATAGCGCCGCATGTCGAGCAGCGGCACCTGGCAGACGATCGCGCCGAAGAGGTCGGGCCGGAGGGTCAGCATGTTCCCCATGAGCAGCCCGCCGTTGCTGCCGCCCATGATGCCGAGGTGCCTGGGCGTGGTGACGCCCCGGCGCACCAGGTCCTCGGCCACGGCGATGAAGTCCTCGTAGGCCTTGTGGCGGTTGGCCTTGAGCGCGGCCTGGTGCCAGCGCGGCCCGAACTCGCCGCCGCCGCGGATGTTGGCCAGCACGTAGGTGCCGCCGCGCTCGAGCCAGCCGAAGCCCACGCCCCCCGAATAGCCCGGCAGCATCGGGACCTCGAAGCCGCCGTAGCCGTAGAGGAGCGTCGGCGTGGTGGCGTCGGGGGTCACGCCCTCGCGCGCCACCTGGAAGTAGGGGACCCGGGTACCGTCGGCCGAGGTGGCCTCGTGCTGGGTGATCGCGAGGCCCTCGGCCCTGAAGAAGGCGGGGAGCTGCTTGAGGCGGGCGGGACGCGCCTGGCCCAGCGTGCCGTGGTAGAGACTCGTGGGGGTGAGGAAGTCGGTGATGGTCAGGAAGTACGCGTCCGACTCGTCGGCGTCCACCGCGCTGGCGCTGATGGTGCCGAAGTCCGGCAGGCCGGGGACGGGGCGGCGGGTCCAGCGGCCGTCGTGGAAGCGGAACTGGTAGAGCCGGTTCCGCACGTTGTCGAGCTCGTTGACGAGGACGTAGTTCTGGGTGGGCGCAACGCCCGCCAGCGAGCTGCGCTCCGTGGGCGTGAACAGCGCGGTGAAGCGCCGGTCGCCGGCCAGGAAGGCATCGAGCCGGATGGCAAGGAGGGCGCCGGCGGCGTGGGTGGCGTCGCCGGTGGCCCAGTCGCTGCGGAGCTCGAGGTAGAGCCAGCCGCGGTGAATGACGGCGTTGGCGTCGTCCGGCTTGTCGAGCTTGAGCAGCTCGGCGCCGGTGCGCAGGTAGAGCTCGTTGGTGAAGAAGGTGGGACTCCGGGAGATGTAGTCCTGCTCGTAGCCCTTGGCGAGGTCGCGGTACCCGTAGGCGTAGACGTCGTCCTCGCGGCCCTCGTAGATGGTCGTGGCGGCCTCGAGCGGCGTGCCGCGGCGCCATTCCTTGACGATGCGCGGGTAGCCCGAGGTGGTGAGGCTGCCGGGCCCGAAGTCGGTGCCGACGAAGACCGTCTCCTCGTCCCGCCAGGTGACCACCGACTTGGCCTCCGGCACCGTGAAGCCGCCGGGGACGAACTGCTTCGCCACGAGGTCGAACTCGCGCACCACGGTGGCGTCGGCCCCGCCGCGGGAGAGCGAGAGCAGGCAGCGGCGGTACGCCGGCGCCAGGCAGCTGGCGCCCGACCAGACCCAGTTCTCCCCCTCCTCGGCGCCCAGGCGGTCGAGGTCCAGCACCACCTCCCAGGCGGGGGCGGGCTTCCGGTATTCCACCAGCGTGGTCCGGCGCCAGAGGCCGCGCGGGTGCTGGGCGTCGCGCCAGAAGTTGTAGTAGTGGCGGCCGAGGCGCTCGACGTAGGGGATGCGCGCGTCGCTGTCGAGCATGGCGAGGAGCCGCGCGTCGAGGTCCTGGAAGGCGGCGCTGCCGGTGAGGGCGGCGGTGCTCCGCGCGTTCTGGGTGCGGACCCAGGCCAGGGCGCTGTCGCCGGTGACCTCCTCGAGCCAGAGGTGCGGGTCGGGGGCGTCCTGCGCCGCGACCGCGGCAGTGGAGCTGGCGAGGAGGGTCATGAGGAGCAGGAGTGGGCGGGGCATCGGGTGGTGGAACGGGAGCGGGGCGCGCTCACCGGCGGGCGGGCATCAGCGGGCCCGCTCACTGCGGATCTGGCGCCAGCCCTGGGGGCCCAGGGTGAGGGTTGCATTGATGTTGTTGCGGCGCTTGCGCTCCACCCGGCTGCCCTTGTGCAGGAGCAGCACCTCCTCATACACGAGGGCGTAGAGCATGTCGGGCCGGCGGGTCACCCGCTTCACCAGGTAGGTGGCCTGGATGGACTCGATGTCCCGGTCGTCGAACATGTTGCGCCAGCCGATGGCCTCGGTCTCCTCCATGTTGGGGAGGAGGCGACGCACCTCGCCCAGCTGGCGCGACTCGATGGCGCGCTCCAGCTCGAGGTAGAACGCCTGCACGGCGGCGCTGTCGGAGACCACGGGCGGCGTCACCGGGGTGGTGGGCCGGCCGGGGCCGGCGGTATCCACCGCCACGGGCCGCGCGGTGTCGGGGGCCGGGCGCGGCGGCCGCGGGGTGCCGCCGGGGACCGGGGCCGGCCGTTCCGCGGCGATGAAGATCGTGGTGGCGCCGGTGATGCGAAGCGCGGCCTCCGTCTTCCGGCCCTGGACCGCCAGGGTCTCGGCCTGCTGCATGAGCGAGTCGCCCGCGGCGAGGGCGTCGGGCGTGGCGCCGCTCGCCACGGCGCGCTGGCGCGCGAAGTCGGCGCGGGCGCGGGAGACGAGGAGCAGGCTGTCCGCCGAGGGGTCCACGGCCACCGCGGGCGTGGTGTCCACCGCGGGCGCCGGCGGCGGGGGCGGGGGGGGCGTCCGCGTGAGGAGCGCCGCCGCCACCGCACCGCCGAGCAGCACCACCGCCCCCCCGGCGTAGAGGCCCAGCTTCCTCCGCCGTTGCCGGGCCAGCGTCTTGGGGCCGGGAGAGACCGGCGCGAACGGCGTGGGGCTGGCCGGCGTCCGCCGCACCTCGGTGACCGGGCGGCTCGGCCGCGGCGCGGCGAGCAGGCCGATGTGGCTGCGCACGTGCTCGTCGGGCGCGCTCTCGCCGCTCGCGCGGCCGCCGCCCACGGCGATGGCCGCCTCGCGCATGGTGGCGAAGCGGTCGCCTGGCGCCTTCTCGAGCATGCGCATGATGGCGGCGCGGAGGTCGGCGGGGCAGTCGGGCCGCAGCTGCTCGCTGGGGCGGGGCAGCGTGTGCACCTGCGCGTACATCATCCCCAGGCTCGACTCGGCGCTGAACGGCAGCTGCCCCGTCACCATCTCGTAGCCCACGATGCCGAGGCTGTACTGGTCCGCCGCCGGGCCCACCGGCTCGCCGGAGCAGGCCTCGGGGGAGAGGTAGCTCGGCGTGCCGACCGTGGTGCCGCTGCGCGTCAGCGCATCGCCCTCGGCGGCCTTCGAGATGCCGAAGTCGGTGATGACCGCGAAGCCCTCCTCGTCGATCATGATGTTGCCCGGCTTCACGTCGCGATGGATGACGCCCTGGCGATGGGCGTAATCGAGCGCCTGCCCCACGTCGGACAGGATGGAGCGGACCATCGGGAAGGGGAGGGGGCCCACGTCGCGCAGGATGGCGTCGAGGGAGCGGCCGTTGATGTACTTCATGACGAAATACAGCAGGTGCTCCGACTCGCGCACGGCGTAGATGGGGATGATGTGCGCGTGGTTGAGCGACGCGGAGGTGCGGGCCTCGCGCTTGAACCGCTCGATCATCTCCGCCCCGTGCACGAACTGGGGCGACATGACCTTGATGGCCACCTTGCGGTCCAGCGCGATCTCGTGCGCCAGGTACACCGTGGCCATGCCGCCCTGGCCCACCTCGCGCAGGATCTCGTACTCGCCCAGCGTGGCCTGGCGGAGGAGCTGCAGCAGGGTGGGGAGCGGGGCGGTCTGCTCACCCGAGACGCTCATCCCGCAGACCTGGCAGAAGCGCGCGCCGGGGTCGAGGGGGGTCTTGCAGCGGGAGCAGGCAGCGGTCACGGTCATCAGCGCAAAGAGGCCAAGCAAAGGAAAAACCGGGGCCGGCCGGGGGGCCGGTCCCGCGGCCGGGTGGTGATTCCGGCGGCGCGCGCTACCATTCTACCACTAAACGGGCACCCCTGCTATCGCCGCCCCGGGCCACAGCTTGGGTCCCGGCGGCGGTCGCCGCCCGGGCCCCCTGTCCCGGATTCCCAACCCCTCCTCCGCGTCTCACGGTCATGGCTACCTCCCGTCGCGATTTCATCCAGGCCGGCGCCACGCTTGCCCTCGGCGCCGCCTTCGTCCCGCCGGCCCCGGCGCCGTCCCGCCGCTCCCCCCAGCCCGCTCCGGGCGACCCGCTGCCCTTCCGGGCCCCGCCGATGGAGCGGGTGCGGATCGGGTTCGTGGGGGTCGGCGGCCAGGGCACCACGCACGTGGAGAACCTGCTGAGCCTGGAGGGGGTGGACCTCAAGGCCATCTGCGACATCGACGAAAGTCACGCTCGCGCCGCCGCCGAGAAGATCGTGGCGGCCGGCCAGCCGGCGCCGACCCTCTACACCCGGGGACCGCGCGACTTCGAGCGGCTCTGCGCGGAGGAGGACCTGGACCTGGTGTTCACGGCCACGCCATGGGAGTGGCACGTGCCGGTGCTGCTCTCCGCGATGCGGCACGGCAAGCACGCGGCCACCGAGGTCCCGGCGGCGATGACGCTGGACCACTGCTGGGAACTGGTGGAGACGGCGGAGCGGGAGCAGAAGCACTGCGTCATGATGGAGAACTGCAACTACGACCGCTTCGAGCTCATGATGCTGGTGATGACGCGCCAGGGGGTGCTCGGCGAGCTGCTGCACGGCGAGGCCGCGTACCTGCACGACCTTCGCAGCGTGAAGTTCGCGAAGGATGGCGAGGGCCTGTGGCGGCGCGCCTGGTCCATGACGCACAACGGGAACCTCTATCCCACGCACGGCCTTGGCCCGGTGGCCAACGCGATGGACATCAACCGCGGCGACCGCTTCACCACGGTGGTCTCGATGAGCTCGCCCTCGCGGGGGCTGCAGGAGTGGCAGGCCACCCTCCCGGCCGACGACCCGCGCCGAGCGGAGCGCTACGTGCTCGGTGACCAGAACGTCGCGCTCGTCCAGACCGCGAAGGGGCGCACCATCTACCTGGCGCACAACACCAACAGCCCGCGACCCTACAGCCGGCTGGCGACGCTGCAGGGGACCAAGGGGATCGTGTCCGGGTGGCCGCACCGGGTGCACCTCGAGGGGCGGAGCCCGGGGCACGGCTGGGAGCCGGCGGAGAAGTACTACGCCGAGTTCGACCATCCGCTCTGGCGCAGCGAGCGCATCCAGCAGATGGACCGCGGGCACGGCGGGATGGACTTCCTCGAGGACTACCGGCTGATCGAGTGCCTGCGGAAGGGGGAGCCGACCGACATGAACGTGTACGACGCGGCGGCGCTGTCGGCGATGGTGGAGCTGACGATCCGTTCCGTGCGGCAGGGCGGGAAGCCGCAGCAGGTGCCGGACTTCACGCGCGGGCGGTGGGCCAAGTTCCCGCAGTGGCCCATCGTGTCGGCGTAGGAGGTCCCCGCCGGGGTCAGGGCGACGGCGACCGCGGGCCCACCAGCGTCCGGACGGCGTCGATCCCGGCGAGGCGCAGGAGACCCTGGGGCTTGTTGAGCTCGTCGAGGCGGGCGTGGGTGGCCGCCTGCCACCCGTCGGGGGCGACGACGGCGCCGGTGCGCCAGTCGATCACCTCCTGGGCGAGGCGGCCGAGGTCGGCGAGGGCGCGGGCCGCGGGAAGGCCGTCGGCGGCGAGCGGGGTGGTGGGGAGGAGCGCCTCCACCTCCGCCGGGAATGCCGTCCACCGGGCGAAGGTGGCGCGGAGGTCGTGCAGCGCGGCCTGGTCCCGGAAGTCCGACGCCACCAGCTCGGCCGCGCGCGCGCGCAGGGCCACGCGGGCCCACGGGTCGGGACGCGCGGCGTCCACCAGGCGGGTGAGGGGCGTGAGCTGGGTGGTCTGCTGGATCCGGGAGCGCTCGCCGAAGCTCACCGGCGCGGCGTACTCCAGGAGGCGCTCCAGCACGGGCGACTCGCGCTGGCCGGTGAGGCGGCGCAGCAGGCGCGCGGTGTGGCCCTCGTGGGTGAGGCCCAGGCGCTCGAGCTGCAGGCTGAGCGGGCCCAGGCGGCGGTAGAGGTCGGCCACGTCCCGCACGTCCTGCGGGGACCAGAGCCGCTCGGCGACGGCGCCGAGGCGGGGCCAGAGGCGGCTGTCGATGGTCTCGGGGTTCACGTGCTCGGCCCACATGCAGGCCTCGCCGCCCAGGACGTGCTTCGCCTCGTCAGGCGTGAGCGTGGAGCCGGCGGGGAGCGGGTCGGCCAGGTAGTGGTCCTCGGCCGTCCTGATGTGGTCCAGGTACCAGGGCGCGGAGAGGATGCCGTCGAGGCCCTGGCGCGCCGCGCGGCCCAGGTATTCCGTGCCGCGCCACGACTGGACCACGGTGCCCGCGGGGATGCCCTCGTGGAGGATCTCGTCCCAGCCCACCATGCGGCGGCCGTGCCGCGCCAGGATCTTCGAGAGGCGCTGGTTGAAGTGGGCCTGCAGCGCCTCGTTGGTGCGGAAGCCGTGGGCGCGCTTGTACTCAATGATGCGCGGGTTCTCGTTCCACTGCTTCCCCATCACCTCGTCGCCGCCGATGTGCCAGTAGCGGTCGGGGAAGAGCCCCGTCATCTCGGTGATGAACTGCTCGAGGAACAGGTAGGTGGACTCGCGCGTCGGGTCGAACGCCGGCGGGAAGACGCCGAAGCGGCGCTCGATGGCGTAGGGGCCGGGGGCGCTGGCGTGCTCGGGGTAGCCCACGAACCAGCTGGTGGAGTGCCCCGGCATGTCGAACTCCGGGACCACGCGAATGCCGCGGTCCGCCGCGTAGGCCACGAGGTCGCGGAGCTCCTGCTGGGTGTAGTACTGGCCGTCGGAGCCGAGCTGGTGGAGCTTCGGGAAGCGCTTGCTCTCCACCCGGAAACCCTGGTCCTCGGAGAGGTGCCAGTGCAGCACGTTGAGCTTCACGGCGGCCATGCCCTCGAGGGTCCGGCGGATCACCTCGGGCGGGACGAAGTGACGGCCCGCGTCGATCAGGACGCCGCGCCATGGGAAGCGCGGCGCGTCCTCGATGTGCACGGCGGGGAGGTAGAAGCCCGCGCTGTCCGCCAGGAGCAGCTGCTCCAGGGTGGCCAGGCCGCGCAGGGCGCCCACGACGGCAGGCGCGGTGAGGCGGGCGCCCGCCGGGGTCACGTCCAGCGTGTAAGACTCGTCCTCGTCCGGCCCCTGCACGCGCTGGCCCACGCTGGCGACCGTCACCACGAGGGTCCCGCCCGCCCCGCGGCCCGCGCTGTCGGCGAGCGGCACCGCGATCCGCTGCTCGAGGTGCGCCAGCGTCCGGGCGATGCCGCGACCGAGGCGCCCGTCGTGGAAGGCGCTCGTGGTGGCGGTGGCCGTGGAGTCGAGCCGCAGCCGGCCCTCGCCCCAGCGCACTTCGCGGGGCAGCGGCAGCAGGGGGGCCGGCGCGGGCGGCGTGGCGGCGAGCAGCGCAGCGAGGATCAGCATGGGGCGTCCGGGAGGAAGGGAACGACGTCACGCGTAATTTCCCCCCGGCCGCCCGCTTCGGCAACGACCCATCTCCCACCCCGGCCCCGATGACCCTCGAGCCCTCGATCCCCGACTACGCCCGCGGCCGCTGGTGGCTGTGGCGGCTGCCGCTGCTCCTGCTGCTCGCGGGGGACGTGCTGGGCCAGTACCGGGGGGGCGTCGAGGAGCCGACGCTCTTCTCGGGGATCACCTTCGGGGTGCACGAGTTCGGGCACCTCTTCTTCGCCTTCGGCGGGGAGACGCTCACCGTCCTCGGCGGCAGCCTCATGCAGCTGCTCATCCCGCTCGGGGCGGGCGCGCTGCTCTATCATCACCGGGATTACTTCGGCATCACCGTGGTGGGCCTGTGGCTGGCCTCGAGTCTCTTCGACATGGCCATCTACATCGCCGACGCGCGGAGCTTCGACCTCGACCTGCTCAGCTTCGGGGAGGAGGGTGGCCACGACTGGGCGTGGCTGCTGCAGCACTGGGGCGTGGTGCAGCACAATCTCGGCATCGCGAGCGCGGTGCGCGGCGTAGGGCTCCTCCTACTCGGGGCGTCCGTCCTCAGCGGTCTCTGGCTCTGCTACCAGATGTGGGCCGTCCCGCGGGACGGCTGACGCCTTGACGGCCCCGGTCCCGAGGGTAGCATAGCATTCCCCCTCTCCGGAGTCGCCGATGGTCTCCCTGGTCCAGCTGTGGCTGCCCGTCCTGCTCGGTGCGCTCGCCGTGTTCTTCGCGAGCAGCCTGGTGCACATGGTGTTCAAGTGGCACAACTCCGACTACCAGCGCCTCCCCAACGAGGACGAGGTGCGCGCCGCCATGCGCAAGGGCAGCCCCGCGCCGGGCGGTTACGTCACCCCCTACTGCAGCGACATGAAGGAACTGGCCGACCCCGGGATGCAGGCGCGCTTCGCCGAGGGGCCGGTGGCATTCATCTATGTGCGGCCGAGCGGGCTGCCGTCCATGGGGCCGGCCCTGGGCCAGTGGTTCGTGCTGAATCTCGTGGTGGCGGTCTTCGTGGCCTACCTCGGCTCGCGCCTGCTGGCGCCGGGGACGCCGTACCTGCAGGTCTTCCGGGTGGCGGGCACCATCGCCTTCGTGGCGTACGCCATCGGGCACGTGAGCGACGGGATCTGGTACGGCCGGCCCTGGCGGGCGGTGGGGAAGGACCTGCTGGACGCGCTGCTCTACGCGCTCGTGACTGGGGGAGTCTTCGGGTCGCTTTGGCCAAAAGCTTAAGATTCGCGTCATTACCTTTCCGGGCACTCTCCCGGTAGTCCCACCCTGAAACACGGACGTTATGCGCCAGCTCCGTACCTGTCTGCTCGCGTTCCTGCTGCTCGTGCCGGTGATGGTGGCCGCGCAGGACCTGATGGACGGCGAGTACCCCGGGCTCGAGACGGGGAAGATGTGGACCTTCGACGTGCCGCCGCGGCAGTACTGGGCCCAGCGGTACAACTTCTCGCCGAGCGACCAGTGGCTCGAGCACGTGCGGCTCTCCGCGGTGCGGTACGGCGGCGGTTGCTCCTCGTCGTTCGTGTCGGGCGAGGGGCTGGTGATGACCAACCATCACTGCGCCCGGTCCTGCATCGAGTCGGCCACCAGGCCGGGGGAGGACTTCCTCACCAACGGCTTCTACGCGGCGAAGCGCGAGGACGAGCGGGTCTGCCAGGGCCTGTTCCTCGACCAGCTGCAGGCGATCACCGACGTGACCGAGCGGGTGAGCCGCGCGGCCGCGCCCACGGCGGACGCCAAGACGGCGGCCACGCAGCGGACCAAGGTGATGAGGGAGATCGAGGACGAGTGCAACAAGACGGAAGCCGACGCCGCCTGCCAGGTGGTGACGATGTACCGGGGTGGGCAGTACAAGCTGTACCGCTTCCACCGCTTCAAGGACATCCGGCTGGTGTTCGCGCCCGAGGGGCAGATCGCCTTCTTCGGCGGGGACCCGGACAACTTCACGTACCCGCGCTGGAACCTCGACGTGTCGTTCGTGCGCGCGTACGTCAACGGCAAGCCGGCCGAGACGCCGCACCACTTCACCTGGAGCCGGAACGGGAGCCGCGAGGGGGACCTGACCTTCGTGATCGGCAACCCGGGCTCCACCGGCCGGCTCAACACCATGAGCCAGCTCGAGTACCTGCGCGACGCGCAGTATCCGGCGCAGCTCGACCAGCTCCACCGCATGATCGAGGCGTTCAAGGCCCTCGGGGCCGCGGACACCGTCCGCGCGAAGGCGCTCCGCAACACGATCTTCGGCCTCGAGAACACGCAGAAGGCCATCGGCGGCTACCAGTCCGGCCTGCTCGACCCGCGGCTCATGGCGCGCAAGCGCGCCTGGGAGGGGGAGTTCCGGGGCAAGGTGAACGCCGACGCCACCCTGCGCCGCCAGTACGGCCGCGTGTGGCAGACGGTGAGCGAGATCCAGGCGCGCCGGAAGGCCATCGACGTGCGCCGGCGCTACCACAGCGGCAACGCCTACGGCTCGCGCCTGCTCAACACGGCGCTGGCCACGGTGCGCTACGGCGCCGAGACGGCGAAGCCGGACGCCGAGCGGCTGCCGGCGTACCAGGAGGCCAACAAGGCGGCCTTCGAGCGGAACCTGTTCGGCAATGCGCCGATTGACGTGGTGCAGGAACAGGCGCTGCTCACGGCGTTCCTGACGGCCATGCAGCGGGAAGTGCCGGCCACCGACCCGGTGCTCAAGGCGTACCTGCAGGGCCGCACCCCGGCGGCCGCGGCGGAGGCCATGGTGAAGGGTGCCACGCTCACCACCGGGGACGCGCGCAAGGCGCTGGCCACGGGCGGGGCGGCGGGGATCGCCGGCTCCACCGATCCGTTCATCGCGGTGGCGCGGGTCATCGACCCGCTCGACCGTGCCCTCGTCAAGGAAGTGACCGACCTGAACGACCGTGAGGCGCAGGCCAACGAGCAGATCGCGCGCGCCTTCCTGGCGGTGTACGGCAGCAATGCCTCGCCCGACGCCACGTTCAGCCTCCGCATCTCGGACGGCGAGATCCGCCGCTACCCGATGAACGGCACCGTGGCCGCGCCGTACACTACCTTCGGCGGCCTGTACGAGCGCGCGTCGGCGTTCGGCGGGCAGCCGCCGTTCGACCTGCCGCCCCGCTGGCGGGAGCGGCGCGACTCGCTCACCATGGACACGCCGTTCAACGGCGCCGGCACCAACGACATCATCGGCGGCAACTCCGGCAGCCCGGTGATCAACCGGGACGCCGAGGTGATCGGGCTGATCTTCGACGGCAACATCGAGATGCTGCCCAACCGCTTCCTCTTCACCGAGCGCGTGGCGCGGTCGGTGTGGGTGGACAGCCGGGCCATCACGCACGCGCTGCGCCGGGTGTACGACGCGCACGCGCTGGTGGACGAGCTCGAGCGCCGGGGGGCCACGCCGGCGATGTAGCCGGCCGGCTTCACACGTGCTTCACGCGGCCCGGGGCAACCCGGGCCGCGTTGCGTTCCGGGGGTCCCGCGCACTGGCGGCCCCGCGGGGCGCCGCCCATTATTGCGGCATGCCTCCCGCCTGGACCCGGGCCGCCGGCCGGGCCGCCCTCCTGCTCGGGTTCTACCTCGCCTCCACCGGGCTCATCATCGCCCTGGGGTCGTTCAGCGACGTCGCCGCCGTGTGGCTGCCCACGGGCGTCGGCGCGGTGGGCCTGCTGCTCTTCGGCTGGCGGTACTGGCCCGTGATCTTCGCCGGGACGGTCCTCACCCGCGTCTGGGCCGGGTACGACCTGCTCTACATCCTCCCGCCCGCGATCGGGAACTCGGTCGAGGCGCTGGTCTTCACCGTGGGCTGCCGGCGGGCCGGGCTGGACCTGCGCCTGGCGCGCTTCCGCGACACGCTCATCCTCCTCTTCTCCGCGCTGGTGGCGGCCACCTTCAGTGCGTCCATGGGGAGCGTGGTGCCTGCCGTCCGGCACCAGGCGCCGGAGCAGCTGATGCAGGGCTGGTGGCAGTGGTGGGTGATGAACGTCCTCGGCCTGCTGGTGGTGGTGCCGGCGGTGCTCGGGTGGCGGGCCGACCCGCCGTGGGGCTGGCCCCTGGCGCGGGTGTGGCGCGCCACGTGGACCCTCGCCCTCCTCGGGCTGGCCACCGCCGCCTGCTTCTTCCTGCCCGACCCGCTCGGCCCGTGGGCCCTCCCGGTGATGGTGCTGTCGCTGGCGGTGGCGCTGCTGCCGGTGGCGCTGGTGGGCGTGCCGGGCGCCATCGGCGCGGTGTTCGTGATGATGGGGATCGTCTTCGCAGGCTCGGCCTTCGGGTACGGGCCGTTGCACGGCGTGGCGCCGGCGCTGCGGGTGCCGCTGCTGCAGGCGTACGTCTTCCTGGCCACGGCCACCACCTTCGTGACGGCGACGCTGCTGCACGAGCGCGCCACCGCCTACGGCGAGCGCGACCGCAGCGCCCGCACCACGGAGGCGCTGCTCGCCGCCCTGCCGGACATCGTGTACCGCATGGGGCGCGACGGCACCTTCCTCGACGTCCGGGTGCCCCCGGGTGCGCAGCCGGTCCTCCCGGTGGACCAGGTGCTGGGCCGGCGGATCACCGAGTACTTCAATCCCGAGCAGGCGCAGATGCACCTCGACGCCACGGTGCGGGCGCTCGACAGCGGCGAGGTGCAGTACCTCGAGTTTGCGCTCCGGCGGGGGCCGCTGCTGCGCTACCGCGAGGCCCGCTTCGTGCCGGCCGGCCCCGACGAGGTGCTGACGGTGGTGCGCGACATCACCGACCAGCGCCGCACGACCGCCCTGCTCGAGTGGCAGGCGGCGCTCCTGCGCCAGGTGGCGGAAGGGCGGCCCCTCGCCGACGTGCTGCGGGAGCTGGCCCTGGGCCTGGAGCAGCTCATGGAGGGGAGCGTGGCCACGGTCCTGCTGCGTGAGGGCGACCGGCTGCACCCGGCGGCCGGCCCCTCGTTCCCGCCCGAGATCGCCCGCGAGCTCGACGGCCTCCGGATCGGCCCCATGGCGGGCTCCTGCGGCACGGCCGCCTTCGAGAACCGGACGGTCATCGCGGAGGACATCCACACCGACCCGCGCTGGGAGTCGTTCCGGGCGCTGTACGCGACCTCGGACCTTCGCGCCTGCTGGTCGGTGCCGATCCGCGACGAGGCGGGGCAGGTGCTCGGCACCTTCGCCACCTATGCCCGCGAGGTCCGGCGGCCGGCGGAGGGGGAGCTGGTGCTGCTGGAACGGGCCAGTGCGCTCGCCAGCATCGCCATCCAGCGGGAGCAGCGGGAGCGGGCCCTGCAGGCCGGGCGCGAGCTGGTGGCGTCCATCAACCGGAACATCCGCGAGGGCATCTTCCGCAGCAGCCCCAGCCTGGGCCTGCTGTACGTGAACCAGGCCTTCGCCGAGATGTTCGGCTACGCCTCCCCCGAGGAGGTGTGTGCGGTGGCGCCGGAGCAGCTCTACGCCCGCCCCGCGCGCCGGGCCGAGCTGCAGGAGCTCATTCGCGTGAGCGGCGGCTATCGCGAGGAATCGGAGTACCGCCGCAAGGACGGCAGTGTCTTCTGGGGCCTCACCACCAGCACCGCCATCCGGGACGCGGACGGCGAGGTGCTCCACTACGACGGCGCCGTCACCGACATCACCGCCCAGAAGCGGCTCGAGGCCGAGCTGCGGCAGGCGCAGAAGATGGAGGCGGTGGGCAAGCTGGCCGGCGGGGTGGCGCACGACTTCAACAACCTGCTCACGGCGATCGCCGGCTACGCCGAGTCGCTGCTGGACTGGGCCCCCGCGCCCGCCGCGCGCGAGGACATCCAGGAGATCATCACCGCCAGCGACCGCGCCGCCCGCCTCACCCGCCAGCTGCTGGCCTTCAGCCGCCAGCAGATCCTCACGCCGGAGGTGCTCGATGTGCGGGTGGTGGTCGAGCACCTCGGCGGGATGCTGCGCCGCCTCATCGGCGAAGACGTGGAGTTCGTGGTGCAGCACGCGCCCGGCGAGGGCTGGGTGCGCGCCGACCGGGGGCAGCTGGAGCAGGTGATCCTCAACCTGGTGGTCAACGCCCGCGACGCGATGCCGGGGGGCGGCACGCTGACCCTCGCCACCCACGCCGTGGAGCTGGACGCCGGCGTGACGCACGAGTTCCCCGATGCCGTCCCCGGGCCGCACATCTGCCTCACGGTGCAGGACACCGGGACCGGCATGGCGCCCGAGGTGCTGAGCCGCGCCTTCGACCCCTTCTTCACCACCAAGCAACAGGGCCAGGGGACGGGGCTCGGGCTCTCCACCGTCTACGGCATCGTGCGGCAGAGCGGCGGGAGCATCCGGCTGGAGAGCACGCCGGGCAGCGGCACCACCGTGCGGGTGTACCTGCCCCGGCTCGCCGACGGCCCCGCCGGTGCCGTGCCCGGCGCCGCGCCCCTGGCGGCGGCGACCACCGGGACGGTGCTCGTGGTGGAAGACGAGGCACTGGTGCGGGACCTCATTGCCCGCACCATGCGGCGCGCGGGGTATCGCACCCTCGTGGCCCCGGATGGGCAGGAGGCGCTGGCCCTCGAGGCGGCCCATCCCGGCCGGATCGACCTGCTCGTCACCGACGTCATCATGCCGCGCGTGGGCGGACGGGAGCTGGCGGACCGGCTGCTGGCCCGGCGACCGGATTTGAAGATCCTGTTCGTCTCCGGGTATACCAACGAGTCCCCCGTTCCCGAGGCCCCGGCCGAGGGGCGGGCGTTCCTGCAGAAGCCGTTCACGCCGACGGAACTGCTGGGCCGGGTCCGCGCCCTCCTTGCCCCGGAGCGGATGCCGGTGTAGCCATTCCGGACCAGGCACCTGATCGAGGAGGCACCCGTGAAGCAGGCATTCCTTCGCCGTTCGTGGCGGCTGGCCGGGACCGCGGCGCTCGCCGCGGCGACCGTGACGTGCGCCGTCAATCCGGTCACCGGCAAGCGCGAGCTGTCCCTCGTCTCCGAGGGCCAGGAGATCCAGATGGGCCAGGAGTACGCCAAGCAGGTGACGCAGGAGATGGGCGCGTACCCGGATTCGAGCGTGCAGCGCTACGTGCGCACCATCGGGCTCCGCCTCGCCAAGGCGTCCGAGCGGCCGAGCCTGCCGTGGAGCTTCACGGTGATCGATGACCCGCAGGTCAACGCCTTCGCCCTGCCGGGCGGGCCGATTTTCCTCACCCGCGGGATCCTGACGCACATGAACTCCGAGGCGGAGCTCGCCAGCGTCGTGGGGCACGAGATCGGGCACGTGACGGCGCGCCACTCGGTGCAGCAGATGACCCGCCAGCAGCTCTTCCAGGTGGGCCTCGTGGCTGGCGCCATCGCCAGCGACAAGGTGGCCCAGAACCTGGGGCTCCTCAGCACCGGCCTCGGCATCCTCTCCCTCAAGTATGGCCGCGACGACGAGACCCAGGCCGACGCCCTCGGCTTCCGCTATGCGCTCAACGACGGCTACGACGTCCGCCAGATGGTGGACATGTTCCGGATCCTGCAGCGCATTTCCGGCGGCGGCAGCCGGATCCCGGAGTGGCAGTCCACCCACCCCGATCCCGGCAACCGCATCGAGGCCACCGAGGCGCGGCTGCGCCGCGTCACCGTGCCGCTCGACGGCAAGAAGGTGGGCCGGCCCGAGTTCCTGGCCGTCATCGACGGCATGATCTTCGGCGACAACCCGCGCCAGGGCTTCTTCAAGGACGGGCGGTTCAACCATCCCGACCTCGCCTTCTCCATCGACTTCCCGTCCGGCTGGCAGACGGTCAACCAGGTCTCGGCCGTGGCCGGCCTCTCCCCGCAGAAGGACGCGCAGCTCCAGCTCTCCCTCGCCGGCAAGGGCGACCCGGGCCAGACGCTGCAGCAGTTCCTCGGGCAGGAGGGGATCCAGGCGGGGCAGGCGCGGTCCACGAGCGTCAACGGCAATCCCGCGGCCATGGCACCCTTCAGCGCCCAGACCCAGGAGGGCCAGACGCTGAACGGCCTGGTGGCCATGGTGAGTTACGGGGGCAACACCTACCAGCTGCTCGGCATCACGGCGCAGCCCGCGTCGGCCTACAGCCAGGCGTTCCAGGGGTTCATCATGAGCTTCCGGCGGCTCACGGACCCCGCCGCACTCGGCATCAAGCCGGACCGGATCGACATCGTCAAGGTGCCGCGCGCCATGACGCTGGCGCAGTTCAACCAGCAGTATCCCTCAACCATCAGCATCGAGCGGCTGGCGCTGGTCAATGGCGTCGCGGACGGCAATGCGCCCATCGCCGCGGGCGAGTCGGTGAAGCGGGTGATCAACCAGTAGTCGCCCGCCGGGCAGCGCAAAGGGCCGCCTCCCGGTCGAGAGGCGGCCCTTTGCGCTGCCCGGCACCGGCCTAGGACACCTTTCGCGTCCGCCGCTTCATGAAGTCCATGAGGATGAACTGCCCCAGCGTCATGGTGGTGGTGAAGTACGCCTTGCCGCGGCAGATCTCCGACACCTTCTTGACGAACTCCACCAGCGTCCGCTCCCGCGCCAGCATGAACGTGTTGATCATGATCCCCGCCCGCCGGCACTCCGCCACCTCGCGATAGGTGGCCTCGAGCACCCGCGGGTCGAGGCCCACGCTGTTCACGTACACCTGCCCGTCGGGCAGCGTCATGGCGGAGGGCTTGCCGTCGGTGATCATGATGACCTGGCGCATGTCCTTCTTCTGCGCCATCAGGATCCGCCGGGCCAGCTTGAGGCCCTCGGCGGTGTTGGTATGGTACGGGCCGACGGCCACGGACGGGAGCGCCGCGAGCGGGATCTCCTCGGCCGAGTCGTGGAAGAGGACGCAGCGGATGCTGTCGCCCGGGAACTGGGTGCGGATGAGGTGCGTGAGCGCGAGCGCGACCTTCTTGGCGGGCGTGAAGCGGTCCTCGCCGTAGAGGATCATGGAGTGCGAGCAGTCGAGCATCAGCACCGTGGCCGCCGACGACCGGTACTCCGACTGGTGCACCATCAGGTCGCCATACTCGAGGTTGAGGGGCATGGCGAGCCCCTCGCGGGCGATGGCGTTGGCCAGGGTGGCGGGCACGTCCAGGTTCAGCGTGTCGCCGAACTCGTAGGGCTTGCTCGCCGCCTCGGCCTCGGTGCTGGTGGCCAGGTGCACGGTGTCGTGCGCCCCCACGCTCGACTTGCCGATGGAGCCGAGCAGCTCCTTGAGCGTCTTGAAGCCGAGGAAGTCGGCGCCCTTCTCGGTGAGGCCGAACTGAACCTGCCTGGCCGCGGAGCGCGCCTGGCCGTGCGGGCCGGTGACCTCGGAGTACCCGGCGGGCATCTGCGGGGCCTGCTCCATCTTGAGGTAGCCCTCCTCGAGCAGGCGCTGCACGATCTGGTCGAGGAGCTGGGCCAGCTGGGCCTCGGTCTCCGCGTCCCGCTCGGGGCTGCCGGTGGACTCGCCGCGCATCAGCTTCATCATGTCGTCGGTGAGCTGGCCCGACTCCATGAGGGCCTTGAGGATGGCCTCACGCAGCGCATCCATGGAGCGGTCGGCCGGCTCCTCGCCGCCCCACCAGCTCTCGCCGGCAAAGCCGGACTGGAGCAGGAAGTCGCCGAGCTGGTCCAGCAGGGCCTGGAGGTTCACGGCCTCGGCCATGCCCGGCACGTACTTGGAATAGGTGGTGTAGCGCATGGGGCTCCGCGCCGCTGAAGGAATCCCGGCCACCCGCGGGGCGGCCGCAACCTGAGTATAACCCGGGGACGCGCGAGAGGTCCGCGCCGGCGGGCCTTGTGCTATGTTCGGCCCATGGACGCCCCCGCCGACGCCCAGCGCCCCTCCGCCCGCGAGCGGGTCCTCACCCTCTTCCCCTCCCTCCGGTCCCGCAACTTCCGGCTGTTCTTCGTGGGCCAGTTCGTGTCCCTGGTGGGGACCTGGATGCAAGTGGTGGCGCAGGGCTGGCTGGTCCTGGAGCTCACCAACTCGCCCTTCCTCGTGGGGGTGGTGAGCGCCCTCGAGTCGCTGCCGATCCTCCTCTTCACCCTCTGGGGCGGCGTGCTGGCGGACCGGGTGAACCGCCGCCGCGCCCTGCTGGTGCTGCAGTCCCTCATGCTGTGTGACGCGCTGGCGCTCGCCACGCTCACGGCCACGGGCCACGTCACGGTGCAGCTGGTGATGGTGCTGGCGGTGCTGCACGGGACCTCCGCCGCCTTCGAGGTGCCGATCCGGCAGGCGTTCATCGTGGAGATGGTGGGCAAGGACTCGCTGATGAACGCCATCGCCCTCAACTCCTCCAACTTCAACCTGACCCGCATCGTCGGTCCCGCCATCGCCGGGGCGACCATCGCGGCGTTCGGGAGCGCGGCCTGCTTCTACCTGAATTCCGCCAGCTTCATTGCCGCCATCGGCGCCCTGGCGCTGATGCGCGGCACGGCCGGGGCGCCCCACGCCGAGACCCGGGCCGCCACCTTCGCTGAGGGCGCGCGCCACGCGCTCGGGGAGCGGGGGCCGCGCTCGCTGCTGTTGCTCACGGGGATCTACAGCATCTTCGGGTTCTCGTTCGTCAGCATGCTGCCGGTGTACACCCGCGACACGCTGGCCTCGGACGCCACCGGCTACGGGGTGCTCATGACCTCGGTGGGGATCGGCGCCAGCATCGGGGCGCTGCTCATGGCCACGCGCGGCCACACCTTCGACCGGCTCCGGGTCATCCGGCGGGCGGGGCTCCTCTTCAGCGCCACGCTGGCGCTCCTGGCCCTGGTGCGGGGCGTGGCGCCGGCCGCGGCGGTGCTGGCCTGCGCCGGCGCCGCCATGATCCTCAACAACATCAGCACCAACACCCACCTGCAGGTCCGGGTGCCGGACCACCTGCGCGGCCGGGTCATGGGCTTCTACTCGCTCACGGTGCTGGGGATGGCGCCGTTCGGCGCCTTCCAGGCCGGGTGGATCGCGGAGCATTTCGGCGTGCCGGTGACGCTCGGTCTCGGCGCCGTGATGTGCGGGCTCGCGGTGCTGGGCTTCGCGCCGCGGCGGGACGCGTGACCACCTTGTGGCCCCCGCCGGGCCGCTGCACCTTGAGCCGCGCCCCTCGCGGACGGAGGCATCGATGCTGATCACCATATCGCGCCAGTACGGCGCCGGCGGCTCTGAAGTGGCCCGGCTGGTGGCCGAGGGCCTGGGATGGAGCGTGGTGGACAACGAGATCGTGGATCGCGTGGCCCGGCGCGCCGGGCTCGCGCCCGAGGTGGTGGCGGCGCAGGACGAGCGCGCCCCCGGCTTCGTGGAGCGCCTGGCCCGCGCCCTCACCAACTCCTCCCAGGAGTACGCCGTCCCGGAGCTCGGCGTGGCGGTGGGCCCCGAGGAGCCGAGCCTCGTGCGCATCACCGAGATGGTGGTGAAGGAGGTGGCCACCGAGGGACGGAAGGTGCTGGTGGGCCGCGCCGCGCCGGCCGTGCTCGGCGAGGCGTACGACGCGCTCCACGTGAAGGTCGTGGCCGCGCGTCCCTTCCGCATCCGCCTCGCCGCCGAGGCGGAGCGGGTCTCCCCCGAGGAAGCGGAACGCCTCCTCGACCAGACCGACCGGCAGCGCGCGCGCTACCATCGCGAGCACTACGGCCGAGACTGGGACGACCCGAGCCACTTCCACATGGTGCTCAACACCGGGCTGCTCGGCCTGGACGGTGCCGCACAAGTCATCCTGGAGCGGGCCCACGCCCGCGGCTGGTGACGCGGTGCGAGCCCGCCTGCTCCCGGCCCCTCCTCGCGCTGGCGCTCGGCGCCTGTGCCCACGCCGCGCCGCCGCTCGCCGTCATCGGATACTACCCCGGCGACAGCGCCGCCTTCCGGGCGCACCGCCCGGAGCGGCTGACGCACATCATCTACAGCTTCGGTCACCTGCGCGGGAGCGAGCTCGCCGTGGACACGCTCGCCGCGCGCACCACGATCCCGGCGCTGGTGGCCCTCAAGCGGCAGAACCCGCGGCTCCGGGTGCTCCTCTCGCTCGGGGGCTGGACCGGCTGCGCCACCTGCTCGGTGGTCTTCGAGAGCGACAGCGGCCGGAAGGCGTTCGCGGCCTCCGTGCGCCGGCTCAACGACTCGCTGGGCACCGACGGGATCGATCTCGACTGGGAGTATCCGGTGATTCCCGGCCCGCCCGGCCACCGCTACGTCCCGTGGGACCGGGAGAGCTTCACCGCGCTGGTGCGGGCGCTCCGGGCGGCGCTCGGCCCCGGTGCCGAGATCACCTTCGCGGCGGGTGGCTTCACGGATTACCTGACCCAGGCGGTGGATTGGGCCGCGGTGATGCCCGTGGTGGACCGGGTCCACCTCATGACCTACGACCTGGTCCACGGCTACAGCAAGGAAACGGGACACCACACCCCGCTCCGCGGCACGCGGCGGCAGCACGAGTCGGTGGAGCACGCGGTCCGCCTCCTCGACTCGCTCGGCGTGCCGCGCGCCAAGGTGGCCATCGGGGCGGCGTTCTACGCCCGCGTCTTCGGCGGCGTGGACTCCGCCGGCGGCGGCCGGTACCAGGCGGCCTGGTTCGAGCGCGGCGTGAGCTGGCGGACCATCGACGCGGGCCTCGCCGGCTTCACGCGGCACTGGGACCGGGACGCGGAGGCGCCGTACGCCTACAACCCGGCTACCCGCGAGTACGCCACCTACGACGACACCACCTCCGTCCGCCTCAAGACCCGCTGGGCCCGCCGCCACGGCCTCGGCGGCATCATGTTCTGGCAGCTCACCGACGACGCGCCCTCGGGCGGGCTGCTGGATGCCATCCTCGACGAGACGCGGCGCTGACGGGGAGCGCCGCGTCCCGGCCCACTGCGGACCGGCGGGTCGGAACGCCAAGCGGGGCTCCCCCTGAGGGGAGCCCCGCTCTTCCCATGCACTCCGCCCGGGTCCTCGCGCGGTTGGTGAGGCACGAACGCCGGCCCCGGCGCCTCAGCCGAAGTGGCCCTTGCCGTACCCGCCCATCGGGTCCTTCCGCTCCGGCCGCGCACGAGTGTAGCCGAGTTCCTCGTTGCGGCTGATCCGCTTGTGGGCGGCGAGGCCCTCGAGGATGAGCTCGCAGGCGGCCACGAGGCCCGGCGCGTCGTCACGCGGGGCGAGCTCGCCGGCCACGGCGGCGTCCACGAGGCCCGGCACCACCTGGAAGCCCTTGAGGCAGAGGTCGCTCCGCTCGTCGCCTTCCACCTTGAGGGCGCCGCCCGTGTCGAACCACTGCACCACGCTGTCGAGCGCGATGTCGCCGAGCCGTTCGTCCAGCGTGACGCCGGCGGCCCGCCGGATGAGTTCCTTGGCGATGGCCTCGCCGCCCTGCAGCTCGCCTTCGTACTCGAGTTCCAGCTTGCCGGTGATGGAGGGGATCGACGCGTAGACGTCGCTGAGGCGCGGCACCACCTCCGGCTCCTTTGCGACGAGCGTCCGGCGCTCGGCGTTGGAGATGGCGTGCTCCAGGACGCTGATCGGGAGGCGCTGGCTCACGCCGGAGCGCTTGTCCACCCGCTTGTCCCCCCGGGCCTCGAAGGCCACGCGCTCGATGACCTCAAGCACGAAGTCGGGCGTCCGCACCGGCCGCCGCCCGCGCTGGGTCCACGCCTCCTGCGCCGTGATGGCCATGCCGAGTTCCACGCTGCGCGGGTAGTGGGTGATGATCTCCGAGCCGATCCGGTCCTTGAGCGGCGTGATGATCTTGCCGCGCGCGGTGTAGTCCTCGGGGTTGGCCGTGAACGCCAGCAGCACGTCCAGCGGCAGCCGCACCGGGTAGCCTTTGATCTGGACGTCGCCCTCCTGCATGATGTTGAAGAGGCCCACCTGCACCTTCCCCGAGAGGTCCGGCAGCTCGTTGATGGCGAAGATGGCGCGGTTGGCGCGGGGCAACAGCCCGAAGTGCATGGTGAGCTCGTCGGAGAGCAGGTGCCCGCCCCGCGCCGCCTTGATGGGGTCCACGTCGCCGATCAGGTCCGCCACCGTGACGTCCGGGGTGGCGAGCTTCTCGACGTAGCGCTGGGCCCGCGGCAGCCAGGCAATCGCCGTGGCGTCGCCGCACTCGGCCAGGCGCTCCCGGGCGTACTTGGAGATCGGGGCGAAGGGATCGTCGTTCACCTCGCTCCCGGCCACGATCGGGATGGCCTCGTCGAGGAAGCGGGTGAGCTGGCGGAGGATCCGGCTCTTCGCCTGGCCCCGCAGGCCCAGGAGGATGAAATGGTGCCGCGCCAGCAGCGCGTTGGTGAGCTGCGGCAGGATGGTGTCCTCGTAGCCCACGATGCCGGGGAAGAGCGGCTCGCCGGCCTCGAGGAGGCGGAGGAGGTTGCCGCGCAGCTCGTCGCGCACGGTGCGGCCGCGAAGCGGGGCTTCGGCCCAGGGGGAGCGCTTCAGGTCGCCAAGGGTCTCGGGAAGTCGGGGCATGCTCGAAAGTACACCGGCTGGGGGAAAGTGGGGCTGCGTGCCTCAGGGCGGGGACGGGCGGGGTCACCAGCGGGAGACGTCGCCCGGCGGCCGGTCATGCGCCCGGCAAGACCCCTTTCCTACCCGCCGCCGACCTCCGCGTTCCGGCCGGGCTGTGCAGGCCGCCCGCCCCGACTCGGTCCCCCGTGACGGTGCGAGCGGGTACGGGGGCATGAGGGAGTTCTTGATGTTTGACTTTTGGACAGGTTCAACTACCTTGCCCGCGGTTTTGTTGCGGACCGGTCCCCCTGGTCCCCTACAGGTAACCGTGGCTCTTACTCCTATCCAGCAGAGGCAGACATGAAGAAGTATCTCACCCTGGCCGCCCTTCTCGCGGTCGCCGCGTGCGGCAGCAAGCAGGACGCCACCCCCGCCGCCGACAGCGTCGGCGCCGGCGTCACCGTCCCGGCCGACACCGCCGCTCCGGTCACCACCGACAGCGCCGGCATGACCACCGACACCGCGATGGTCCGCGACACCACGTCGCACTAAGCAGGCCCGGCGCCTCGGCGCCAGGCAGGTGCTGCTGAATCGGGCCGCCTCGCAAGGGCGGCCCGCTTGCTTGTGTCAGGGAGTCCGGAGGGCGGCCGGGATGCCGTCGCGGTGCCGGGTGACGGGTTTCCAGCCCAGCGTCTCGAAGGCCGCCCGTGAAGTGAACGGATTCCCGCCGGCCAGGAAGCGGAGCGCGGCCCGGATCCCGGGCGCCTGCCGCCCGCCCACCGACCCGAGCCAGTCCACCACGGATCCCAGACCGAGTGCCATGCCCGCCGGGAGGTGCACCGGCCGGACGGGCCGGCCGAGGCCCAGGGCCAGGGCGGCCACGAATTCCGGCACCGAGATCGCGTCGTCGTTGGTCAGGTTGTAGGCGCGGCCCCATGCGGCTGGCGGGGCCGTCAGCACCGCCGCGACCGCCTCGGCCACGTTGCCGGCTTCCACGAGGGCCATGGGCTCGCGGCCGGGTCCCACCACCGGGAAGTAGCCCGTGCGGGCGTACCTGAGCACGTTCGGCATGAACAGCCGGTCCCCTCGCCCGTACACCACGCACGGCCGGAGGGCGACGGCCTGGAGCCCCCGCGCGACTCCCTCCCACACCACGTCCTCCGCCAGCCGCTTGGAACGGGCGTAGTGCTCGCCCCGGTCCCGGGGGCCGAAGGGGTAGTCCTCGGCCACGCTGCCCGGCGCGGCGTCCTCGAGCCGCGGCCCATACACCGCCACCGAGGAGATGTGCACGAGCGGCACGCCGAGCCGGAGTGCCGTCGCCACTGCGAGGCGGGTGCTGCCTACGTTCACGCGCTCGTACTCGGGCCACGGCGCCTTGCTGAGGATCATCGCCGCGCTGTGGACGATGGCCCGGACGCCCATCACCTCGCGCCAGCTGGCCGCCTCGGTGACGTCGCCGAGGTGGGGTTCCGCGCCGCGCAGGGCCAGGGTGGCGGCGGCGGCGCCGGTGCGCGCCAGGGCGCGGACCGGTTCGCCGCGGGACCGCAATGCATCGAGGATGTGGAGTCCGAGGAGACCGGTGCCCCCCGTCAGGTAGATCACCCGGCCGCCGAGGAGAGGAACGCCGGCAGGTGGAACGGCAGGGCCACCACCGTGGCGGGCACGCCGCCGGCCGTCACGGTGCTGCCCGGCTCCACCTCGCGCCGCACCAGGGCCAGGCCGAGCAGCCGGTCGGGGAGCGCCAGCAGGGAGGTGATGGTCCCGGCCTCGGGCCGCTCCTCGGTGCTGAGGGTGGCGCCGTCGAGAGTCGGGTGACCGTCCCAGAGGAGCCCGCGCAGCGCCCGGTTGGTGTGCCCGCGGAAGTGAAGCCGCGCCACCGTCTCCTGCCCGGTGTAGCAGCCCTTGGTATAGGACACGCCGCCGATCTCGTCGAAGCGCACCTCCTGCACCAGGGTGCGCTCCCCGATCTCGGCGCCGAGGCGGGGCCAGCCGGCCAGGATGCGCGCGGCCTCGCGGTCGGCGTCATCGCCGCGGGGGAGGCCGCTGGCGGCGAGGGCCGCTTCCACGAGCGCGGCGTCGCCGAGCAGGAGCGCCTCGAACGGGGCACCGGCCGGCGCCCGGACCAGCACCAGCCCGCCAGCCTCACTGACGTGTCCGGGGGCCGGGAGGCCCGGGAGCTTCTCGGCCGCCTCCGGCCCGAGCAGCAGGGCGCCGGCCTGCCGCCCGCTCTCGTCCTCCACCCGGGCGAGGCGCGGGGGGATGGAGCGCTTGAGCAGGTCGGTGAGCGGCACGGCCGCCCCGGGGTCGGCCACGAGCAGCACCCGGTCGGCGAGCCGGAGCGCCCAGGCGTCGGCGATGATCGCGCCCTTCGGGGTGAGCAGCGCCCCGTAGACGGCGCTGCCCGCTCCCGGCTTCTCCACGTCGTTGGTGAGCAGGCCCTGGAGGCACTGGATGGCCCCGCTGCCGCGGAGGGCCAGCACGGTGGGTCGTACCGGCACCGCCACGGCCGCGCCATGGAGCCGGCGGAGGGCGGCGGGCGTGAGGGTGATGGTGTCCATCAGGCCACCCACGGCAGCTCGCGCGGATGCCGGCCGGCCAGGTTGGCCCACACCTGGTCGGCGGCGGCCAGCTCCGCCGCCGGATGCGAGGTGGCGATCATCTGGCAGCGCATGCCCGCCGCCTGCGCCGCGGCGAGCCCCGGGAGGGAATCCTCGATCACCACGCACTGCGCGGGGGCCAGGCAGAGCGCCTCGCGCGCCTTCTGGTAGCCCTGCGGGCTCGGCTTGCAGGCCTCGACGTCCTCCGCGGCCACGATGTGGGCAAAGAAGGGCCGCAGCCCCGCCTCCCCGAGCACCAGGTCGATCTCCCGCCGGAGCGCCCCGGAACAGACCGCCAGCCGGTAACCCGCCGCCGCCGCCTGCTCGATGAACGCCTTGGAGCCGGGCACCAGCTCCATCGAGGCGCGGATCGCCCGCTCGTAGAGCACGGCCTTCCGCTCGATGGCCTCGTGGATCAGCGCCGGATCGGTGCCGAGCCCCATCTTGGTGAAGGTGAAGCGGAAGCACTCCCGGTCGTCGAAGCCGAGGTAGTCGCGGTAGTACCCGGCCTCGTCGAGCGGGTACCCGTAGGTGGCGAGCGTCGCAATGAGCGCGGCGCAGTGCTGCGGCTCGTCGTCGATGATGACGCCGTTGAAGTCGAACAGGATGGCGCGATCGGGCATGCCGGAACGGTAAGCGGGGCGGGCGGGCGGCGGAACCGGGGCCGCTATCCGGCCGTGTACGACCAGGCCAGCAGCTCCACCGGGTGGACGGCGCGCATGGGCAGGCCGGCCGCCTCGAGGCCGCCGCCGATCTGCATCAGGCAGCCCGGGTTCCCGGTGGCCACGTACGCCGGCCGCGGCGTGGCGGCCGCGAGCGCGGCGAGCTTGCTGTCCAGCACGGCGCGGCTCAGCGCCGGCTCGAGGAGCGAGTAGATGCCGGCGCTGCCGCAGCACTTGTCGCTGTCGGGGAGGAGCCGGAGCCGGAGGCCGGGTATGGCGCGGAGCAGGGCGAGCGGCGCATCGTGCACGCGCTGCGCGTGCTGCAGGTGGCAGGGCGCGTCGTAGACCACGTCGAGGTCGAGCGGGCGCCCGGGGAGGGGGCCCGCGGCGGCGAGCAGTTCGCTCACGTCCTTCACCCGGGCGGCGAAGGCGGCCGCCTCCGCCGTGCCGAGCAGGTGCCCGTAGTCCTTGAGGAGGGCGCCGCAGCCGGCGCTGTTCACCACCACGAAGTCCGCGCTCTCGAGGAAGGCGCGCACGTTGGCCTCGGCCAGGGTCACGGCGCTGGCGTGGTCGCCCGCGTGGTCGTGGAGCGCGCCGCAGCAGCCCTGGCCGGGCACCTCCACGACCTCGTAGCCATTCACCGCCAGCGTGAGTCGGGTGGCCTCGTGCACGTGGGTGAAGAGCGTGTCCATCACGCAGCCGCGGAAGAGCGCCACGCGGCCGCGCGTCGCGGCCGGCACGACGGGCGCCTGCCCGATGGCGCGGGCCGGCGCCGTGGAACTCATCATCGCCATGCCGAAGCCCAGGCGGTCGCTGCCCGCCAGGCGGCGGGTGACGCCCAGGTCACGCAGCCAGCGCCACAGCGTGAACGCCGGGCGCCAGAACGCCTCGGTACGGAAGGTCGCCAGCATCAGCCGGGCCAGCGGCCGGAAGCCGCGTTCCTTTGCCAGGATGGTCCGCGCGGCCTCGAGGCCCCGGCCGTAGCCCACCCCCGCGGGGCACACCGGCTCGCAGCCGCGGCACCCGAGGCACGCATCGAGGTGCTGCTGCAGGCCGGGGTCGCTCGGCGGCACCTCGCCGCGCTCGAGGGCGCGCATGAGCACGATGCGGCCGCGCGGGCTGTCGCTCTCGTCGCCGGTGGCGAGGTAGGTGGGGCAGGCCTGCAGGCAGAAGCCGCAGTGGACGCACGGGTCCAGTGAGGCAAACAGGCCCGGTGCCGCCGGGGCCGGGCCCGGGGTGGGCGCGGGGCGCACCTCAGCCATCCCGGGCCTCGAGCGCCACCTGGAAGGTGTGGCGCGGGTCGAAGGTGGCCCGGAGCCGCGTCACGAGGTTGCCGACCCCCTCCCGGTAGGCGCCGAAGTGGCCCACCGCCTGACGCAGCGCCCACGGCGCCCGCTCCAGCGTCACCGGCACCTCGCGCTGGGCGGCGGCGTGCCGGAGGCGGGTCAGCGCGGCCGGCGCTGGGGCCCCGGCCCAGCGGATGGCCCCGCTGCCGGCGCCGGCGGTCAGGAGGCCCTCGCCGAGCGTCTCGGTGACGAGGGCGGTGACCTCCTCCACGCTGTCCACCAGCGCCCCGAGGCGCAGCGCCACCGGGGCGTCGAGCGGGCCGCGCGCCACGAGGGTCCAGAACGCCGCCGCCTGCTCCGCGTCGAGGCGCTCCCAGCGGACCCGGGTCATGGCAGCGAGCTGTGCCGCCTCGGCCTCCACGCCCTCGGCCGTGCCCGTCAGGCGGGCCGCCAGGGTCCACTCCGGCCCCGCCGCCGTGGCCGGTGACAGCACCTCGAGCGCGGCCACGCCCGCCTGCGCGCGCACCAGTTCCAGCGCGGCCAGGAAGAGGGTGTCGCGGCTGCCGCGGGCCACGACGGTCACGTCGAGCGCGGGCAGGGCGCGCAGGCGCAGGTGCATCGCCGTGAGCACCCCGAAGGCCCCGAAGCCGCCCACGTGCAGCTTGGTGAGGTCGTAGCCGGCCACGTTCTTGACCACGCGCCCGCCGGCCTCGATGAGGCGGCCGTCGCCGGTCACGGCGCTCACGCCGAGCACCTGGTCGCGCACCGGGCCGAAACCCTGGCGGAGCGGGCCGGCGGTGCCGGTGGCCACGATGCTGCCGAGGGTGCGGTCGGGGCGGCCTGGCGGGTCGATGGCCAGCCAGAGGCGCTGCCGCTCGAGTTCGGCCCGCAGCAGGTCCAGCGGCACACCCGCTTCCACCGTGGCCACCAGGTCGTCGGGGCTCACCTCCAGGATGCGCCGGAGGGCGCGCGTGGAAACGGCCAGGTCGGCCGGCGCGTCGGCGGGGAGCCAGCTGCCCTGGCCCTCGACGCGGAGCCGCCAGCCGGCATCGGCCGCGGCCTGGAGGACCAGCACCAGCGCGTCGTCGCTCTCGGGGACGGCGCAGGGGAGGCCGTGCGGGTCGCGCTCCACGCCCTCGGCGCCCAGCAGTGCCTGCAGCCGGTCGAAGATGGCGCTCATGCCTCGCCTCCGCGCCGCCACTCACGGCAGAGATGCACGGGGACCACCTTGCCCGGGTTGGCGCGCGCCTCCGGATCGAAGGCGCGCCGGACATCGCACATCAGCGCGAGGGTGGGGGCCGTGAAGGCCAGCGGCATGTAGTCGCGCTTGTCGCTGCCCACGCCATGCTCGCCGGTGACGCTGCCGCCGGCGGCCAGGCACGCCTCCATGATCTCGCGGCTCGCCTCTTCCACGCGGTCGGCCTCGCCCGGCGCGCGGCGGTCGAAGCTGATGCAGGGGTGCAGGTTCCCGTCGCCGGCGTGGAAGACGTTGCTGATCTGGAGGCCCAGCCGGTCGCGGATGCCGGCGATGCGGTCGAGGATCATCGGCAGCACCGAGCGCGGCACCACCGCGTCCTGCACCGCGAGGTCCGGTGCAATGCGGCCCAGCGCGCCGAAGGCCTTCTTGCGGCCCTGCCACAGGCGCGCCCGGTCGGCGGGCGCGGTGGCGCTGCGCACCTCGCGCGCGCCGTGCGTGCGGAGCAGCGCCTCCACCACCTGCGTCTCGGCGGCCACGGCGGCGTCGCTGCCGTCGAGCTCCACCAGCAGCACCGCGGCCGCGTCGGTGCGCGCCCCCGTGGCGTAGATGGACTGCTCCACGGCGATGACGCAGCTCTGGTCCATCATCTCCAGCGCCGCCGGCACGATCCCCGACGCGATGATGGCGGAGACCGCCTCACTGGCCGCGCGGAGCGCCATGAAGTCGGCGAAGACGGTGCGGATGGTGCGCGGGATGGGCTCGAGCCGCACGGTGATCTCCACCGCGATCCCGAACATCCCCTCGCTCCCCACGAAGAGCCCCACCAGGTCCGGCCCCCACGGCTCCCCCTGCGGCGAGCCGAGCACCACGCTGGAGCCGTCGGCGAGGAGCACCTCCACCTGCGTGACGTGATTGGTGGTGACGCCGTACTTGAGGCAGTGCGGCCCGCCGGCGTTCTCCGCCACGTTGCCGCCGATGGTGCAGGCCGTCTGGCTCGAGGGATCCGGGACGTAGTGGAGGCCGAGCGGGGCTGCGGCTTCGGAGAGCTTGGCGTTGATCACCCCGGGCTCCACCACCGCCCGCCGCGAGTCGGCGCAGAGGCGCAGGATCCGGTTCATCCGCGTGAGCGTCACCAGCACCGCCGGGGCCTCCGCGAGCGCGCCGCCCGAGAGCCCCGTGCCGGCGCCGCGCGCCACGAACGGCACCTCGAGCAGGTGCAGCAGCCGGAGCACCGCGGCCACCTCGTGCTTGGTGGCGGGCAGCACCACGAGGCCCGGCACCGCCTCGTGCGTGGGCAGGCCGTCGGCGGCGTAGGTGGCGAGCTCGGCCGGCTGGCTCCGCACCCAGCGCTTTCCCACGATGCGGGCCAGCGCGTCGGCGAGCGGCGTCGTCATCCGCCGGTCACGATGTCGTGCCCGTGGTGGCCCTTCCCGTTGGAGCGGGCCCGCACGTGCACCGTGGCCCGCGCCCGCGCGGCCTGCACCAGAGGCGGCAGCAGGTCGAGCAGCGCCCGCGCCCGCTCACGGGTGCTCCGGAGCGCCAGCAGCCGCTCCTTGGCCGCCACGTCCACCTCGGCCAGGGCCGCGACCTGGAAGCTGAGCGCCTCCGGGTCCGGGGCCCAGGCGGGCGGGTCGCCCGGGCTGTCGGCGAGGAGGCCGAGGGCCTCCCGGTACTCGGCGCCGAGGGTCCGGAGCGCCTCGAGCTCCGCCGGCAGCGGCGCCGACTCGATGCCGTCCCCGAACTCCTCCACCATCGCCACCAGGTAGGGAAGCCCTTCGGGCACCACCGCGCGCACCGCGAAGCGGCGCACTCCCTCGACCACGATGTTCGAGCGGCCGTCGGGAAGCGGCTGGCTGCCGCGGATCAGCACCAGCGTGCCGAGCGCGCCCGGGCGGGGCTCGGCCTGGGTGGTGATGCCGAACCGCTCGTCCCCCTCCAGGCAGTCGGCCAGCAGCTGGCGATAGCGGGGCTCGAAGATGTGCAGCGGGATGAGCTCGCCCGGGAAGGCCACGAGCGGGAGCGGAAAGAGCGGCAGGCGGCGGGACATGGGCGGAATGTAGGGGGATCAAAGGGAACGGGGGAAGGCGCGTGACGCGCCCTCCCCCGTCGGTGCCGCGCAACCTGCGGGTTACGCCGCCACCCAGAACCCCTTGAGGCCCTTCACGTCCGGCGACTCGCGCAGCTTCTCGAAGGCGCGCTCGCGGATCTGGCGGATGCGCTCGCGGGTGACGCCCAGGAGCTCCCCGATCCGCTCCAGGGTGAGCGCCTCGCTGCCTTCCTCGAGCCCGTAGTAGAGGTAGAGGATCTTCCGCTCGCGCGGGGTGAGGTAGCGCTCGAAGATCTTGTCGATGAACTCGCGCATGAGGGTGGCGTCGGTGCGCTCCTCGATGTCGCCACCCTCGGTGCCGGCGAAGCGCTCGCCCAGGGTGCCGCTGGCCTTGTCGCTCTTCTCCACCGGGGCGTCGAGCGAGAGCTCGGCCGAGGTCATGCGGCGGGCGGAGCGGATGTTGTCCACCGAGTCGTTGAGCGCGGTGGCAATCTCCTCGTCCGTGGGCTCGCGACCCAGCTCCTGCGCCAGGAAGCTCTCGGCGCGGGACATCTTGATCAGGGCCGAGTTCTGGTTCAGCGGGATGCGGACGCTGCGGGTCTGCTCGGCCAGGGCCTTGAGGACGGCCTGGCGGACCCACCAGACGGCGTAGGAGATGAACTTGACGCCGTGGTCGGGGTCGAACTTCCGCACCGCCTTGAGCAGCCCCTCGTTGCCGATGGCCACCAGCTCGGAGAGGTCGAGGCCGTGGCCCTGATATTTCTTCACATAGGAAATGACGAAGCGGAGGTTGGCCGTGACGAGGCGTTCCGCCGCCTGGGGGTCTCCCTTCTGGGCCAGCCGGGCCAGCCGCTTCTCCTCGGCCGGGTCGGTGATCATGGGAAGCTTCTGGATGTCCAGGAGGTACTGGTCGAACGCCCCGGACGCGGTGGGACGGAAAAACGCCTTGGACTTCGGCGGCTGCGACTTCATGCAGACTCCGCAGGCTCAGCAGGTTGTGTCCAGAAAAGCGGCCGGGGAATGGGGGGAAGGCCGCGTGAAGGGTGTGCGAATATAGGACGTGACAAAAAAGTGGTCAAGAAACCCACGATTTCCACATCACAAATCGTTTATTGCCTGCCGGTTGCGGACCTTGTCCACTCCCCGATTCGCTCCCGGATGGGGATATCTACTGATAGGTAGGCTGTAAGGTGTTACAGGTTATGGTGTTGTGGTGACTGATTTTCGTTGTTGACGGGTGGGGATCCGCGGGGAAAACGGGTGGGGAAATGTGGATCAGTGCAGCTCGTTCACCGCGTTTGCGAGCAGTTCGTCGGTGACCGGCACGGTCCACTTCCCGTCGCCCTCGTGCATGCTGCCCAGGGTCACCGGCAGCGCGAGGCGCACCTCGCCGTCGCGGTTCTTCTTGTCGCGGGTGGTGGCATCGAGCACGCGGGCGACCTGAACCGGGGCGGACAGCCGGATGGGCAACCCGAGCGCCCGGCAGAGGCCAAGGATCCGGTCGGCGAGCCCCGCCGGGGCGAGGCCCATGCGCTCGGCGATGCGGCACTCGGCGATCAGGCCCAGGGCCACCGCCTCGCCGTGGGGGATGCGGTAGCCGGATTCCTGCTCCAGGCCGTGCGCAATCGTGTGACCGGCGTTCAGGATGGCGCGCATGCCGCCCTCGCGCTCGTCGGCGCTCACCACGGCGGCCTTGATCTCGACGTTGCGGTGGACCAGGTGGGTGAGCGCGGCGAGGTCCCGCTGCATCACCTTCCGCGCGTTGGCCTCGAGCCACCCGAAGAAGCTGGCGTCCGCGATCACCCCATGCTTCACCGCCTCGGCGAGGCCGGCGCGATAGGTGCGGTCGGGGAGGCTGAGCAGGGTGAGGGGGTCGGCCACCACGATGGCGGGGGGGTGGAAGGCGCCGATGAGGTTCTTCCCGAGCGGTGTGTCCACGCCCACCTTGCCACCCACGGAGGCGTCCACCATCGCCAGCACGGTGGTGGGCACCTGCGCGTAGGGGATGCCGCGCAGATAGGTGGCGGCGACGAAGCCGGCCAGGTCGCCCACCACGCCGCCGCCAAGGGCCACGACGGCCGCGTGACGATCGAAGCCGGCCGAGAGCAGCTCGTCCGAGAGCCGGATCCAGGTCTCGCGGGTCTTGCTCTCCTCGCCAGCCGGAAAGCTCAGGCGCGCCTCGGCGCGAAGCCGGATGCCGGCGTCGCTCGGGCGGGCGCCGAGGGCGCGGGTGGCCGCGGTGGCGCTGGTCCACTCGTCGTAGTAGCGCGCCACCGTGTCGTCGGTGATGAGCGCCAGCTTCCGTCGCCCGAGGGCGCGGGCCAGCAGCTCGGGGAGCTGCAGCAGGCTGCCCGGCTCGATGACGACGTCGTACTGGCCGGTGGCGTGGTGGACGGGGACGATGGGCATGCCGCGGCGGGTGCTACCAGGTCACGTCGCCCGCGCCCTCGCGGTGGTTGGCGAGGCGGGCCAGGGTGAAGAGCAGGTCGGAGAGCCGGTTGAGGTAGACGATGAACAGCTCCGGGATCTCCGCGTAGTGCGACAGCGTCACCACGTTCCGCTCGGCGCGGCGGCAGACGGTCCGCGCCAGGTGAAACGCCGCCGCCTTGGGGCTGCCGGCGGGCAGCACGAAGGCGCGCAGCGGCGGCAGCTCGGCATCGGCGGCGTCGATGGTGCGCTCGAACAGCGTCACCCGCGCCTCACTCAGCTCGGCCTTGGCGAGCGCCTCGCGCACGCGCTCGGGGTCGGGCGTGGCCAGCTGGCCGCCGAGGGCGAAGAGGTCCCGCTGGATGGTCTCGAGCAGCTCGTCGTGGAAGTGGACGGGCTGGGTGGCACGCACCAGGCCGATGACGGAGTTGAGCTCGTCGACATCGCCGTAGGCCTGGACGCGGGCATGGTCCTTGGGGACGCGGCCGCCGCCGAAGAGGCCCGTCTCGCCGGCGTCGCCGGTGCGGGTATAGATGGTCATGGGGCGGGAAGTATAAGACTGGCGGGCCCTCCCGCGCTCGGGGGCGGGCCCGCCGCCGGGCGGCGCTAGCGGGTCACCTCGTACAGCAGCACGTCGTCGATCTCTTCCTCCCACACCGTGCCGGCGACGCGCATGCCCACCTTCTCCGCCACGCGGCGCGCGGCGGTGTTCTCGGGCGGGATGCTGGCGCAGACGCGCGCCACCCCGGGGTGCGCCAGGGCCCAGTCGATGAGCGCCCGGGTGGCCTCGCTGGCGAAGCCCTGCTGCGCCGCGCCGGGGTACGTCGCATAGCCGATCATCACGGCACCCTCGCCGTCCGGCGGGCCGCCGAACCCGAGGGCGCCGGTCACCTGGCCGGTGGCCTTGTCCACGGTCAGCCAGGTCCACCAGCCGAGGGTGCCGGGATGGGCGCGGAGCTGGTCGCGCACCAGGGGGAGGACCTCCTCCATGAGCGGCGGCGGCCGGAGCGGGAGCGGGAAGGTGCTGCCGGTCAGCTGGGCCAGCCGGGCCTGGTCGCCGTCGAGGAGCGCGGCGATGGCGTCCGCCGTGAACGGGAGCAGGCGGAGGCGGCGGGTCTCGAGCGGGGCGGGCGTGGCCATGGGAAGTCCGGGATCCAGGCGATCAGGTGCAGGGGCCGTCCATCTCGGCCGCGGCCACGACGGTGTTGCCACGCGGCTCGAGGATGACCCAGAGGACGCTGCCATCGGTGACGTCGACCTGCTCCATCCACAGGTAGTCCCGCCCGAAGGCGAAGCCGCTCACGGCATCGAGCCGGCGCCAGAAGTGCGGCCCCGTGAAGCTGCCGTAGGGGCGCACCGGGCGCCAGCGGCGGTACTCGAGCAGCGTCGGATTGAACACCACCTGCCGCCAGGACCCGGCGGCATCCCACACCATGACGATGGACGCCAGCACGTCGGCCCCGCGCGCCGTGGTCCGGCGCTCGCGGAGCGAGACGGCATAGCGGATGCGGCCGTCGTCGAGCCGGAACGCCAGCACGTCGGCGGCGTCGTCGTCGGCGAGGCCGTTGAGCTCCAGGCGGATGCCGGTGGGGCGGGCCAGCGGGCGCTCGCGCGGGGGGAGCTGCGCCTCGAGGAGCGAATCCATGGCGTCGGCCGTCCACCCGAGGAGGCTGTCGGTGAGCTCCGGCGACGGGTCGTCGGCCGGGGTGCGGCGCTCCATGCGCTTCACCACCATGAAGCTCCGGTCCTCGAGGAAGGAGCCCACCACCGGGCCGCGGAGCGAGGGGCCGCTGCTGCCGCGGGCCGGCGCCACGAGGAACTCCGCCCGGGCCCCGCGTGCGCCGCAGGAGGAGCCGCGGAGCAGGATGCCCGTCAGGTCCACCTGGGTGTGCCCGGCCGGCGAGCCCACCATCACGGCGCGGGCGCGGAGGGCGGAGTCGGCCACGGGGTCGAGGTTGATGGCGAAGGTGCGCCGGGCGGTGAGCCACTGCCAGGTGTCGCCGCGACGGTCGGTGGCGGGGCGGTAGCGGCGGGCCAGCGCGGCGATGAGCGCGGTGTCGCCCGAGACCAGGTGCACCTCGCGGCTCGTCCCCTCACCAATGAAGCTGCCGAGGAGGGCGCCGGTGGAGTCGAGCCGGGCGTCGCTCGCCACGGTGGCCGCGTCGAGGGGGGCCGGCGGCCGCTCCAGGCCCGTGAGCACGCCGCCGAGCGCGGCGCATCCCGCCGCGAGGGGCAGGACCGCGACCAGCCACCGGTGGAGCGTGGGACGCCTGCGCATGGTGCCTCCCCGAGAAGGTTCAGCCCGGCGGCAGCGCCGCGAGCATCTCCGCCACCCGCGTGAACTTGATGCGCGGGCGGCCCGCCGCCTTGCCCGCGGCCAGCTCGGCCTGGTCCAGCAGCTGCCAGTCGCGCCAGCTCACCACGCGGAGGCCGCGGGCCGCCAGCAGCCGGTCCACCGCCTCCGGCGACGGGTCGGCGGGCGCATTGAGCTGGCCGGCGGCCGCGTCCTCGAGCAGCCGGTCGGCGGTCTCGACGGCATCCGGCTTGTTGGTGCCGATGACGCCGCTCGGGCCGCGCTTGATCCAGCCCACCACGTACTCCCCCCGGGCCACCGTGCCGGGCGCGGCCTGCACCCGCCCCTCGACGTTGGGGATGACGCCCTTCTTCGCGTCGAGCGGGACCCCGGGCAGGCCGGTGCCGAGGTATCCCACCGAGCGGAACACGAGGCCCACCGGCAGGACGGTCGTCTCGCCCGTGGCCTCGGCCTTCACGTCGGTGCCGCTGCCCGCCACCAGCCGGTTCCGCCCGAGGGTGATCCGCTCCACCCGGCCGCGGCCCTCCAGCGCCACCGGCGACTCGAGGAACCGGAGGTGCACGCACCGGGACTTCCCGGCCTTGGGCCTGCCCGCGAACTCGCGCAGGGTGGCCAGGTTCTTCTCGGCCGTGCGGTCGTCGCCCTGGGCCAGCAGCCGCTCGCTGGCGGGGTCGAGGGCCAGGTCCTCGGCGCGCACGTCCACGTCGGCGCCCGCGAGCTCGCCCAGTTCCTTGAGCTCGGGGTTGGTGAAGGCGGCCTGCACCGGGCCGCGGCGACCGATCATGTACACGTGCCGCACGCTGCTGGCGATCAGCGCCTGCCGGGCGTGCTCGGCGATGTCGGTCTTCTGGAGCTCCGCCTCGGTGCGCACCAGGATGCGCGCCACGTCGATGGCCACGTTCCCGACGCCGATGACGGCGACACTGTCCTGCGTCAGGTCGAACGCCAGGTCGCGGTAATCCGGGTGCCCGTTGTACCACCCGACGAACTCGGTGGCCGCATGGCTGCCGGCCAGCGCCTCACCGGGGATGCCGAGGGCGCGGTCGCTGCGCGCGCCGACGGCGTACACCACGGCGTGATAGTGCCGCAGCAGCTCCTCGCGCGAGAGATCCGAGCCCACCTCGACGTGGCCCAGGAAGCGCACCCGGGGATCGGCGGCGATGCGCTCGTAGATGCGGGTCACCGACTTGATCTTCTGGTGGTCGGGCGCCACGCCCCCGCGGACCAGGCCGTAGGGCGTCGGCAGCCGGTCAATGAGGTCGATGTGCGCGGCCGGGGCCTGCTTGAGCAGGTGCTCCGCCGCGTAGAAGCCCGAGGGGCCGGTGCCGATGATCGCGATGCGCATGTCGAGGGAGAACGGGTGATGCGGTAAGCTAACCCCCGCCGGGCGCGGCGGGAGGCGGCGCAGCCCGGCGGAGGGCAAAGCAGGCGGGAGCCGTCGGGATCAGCCGCCCTTGGGGCGCCAGAAGAAGCGGAGGTGGGCCGCGCCGGCCTTCACCTCGGCGAGGTCGAGGCCGAGCACGCCGGACTTGGGGAAGTCGATGGCGAGGCTCGTCGGGTCGCCCGTGAGGAGGAGGGAGGCCAGCTGGCCGAGCCACGGCTCGTGGCCCACGAGCGCCACGACGGCGTCGTCGCCGGCGCCGCCGATGGCGCTGGCGAGGCGGCCGAGGTGCGGCGCCTCGGCGAGCGCAGGGCTGGCGAGCGGCGCCGGTCCCCGGGCGAACTCGGTGGTGATCACCGCCGTCTGCCAGGCCCGGAGCCAGGGCGAGGCGAGGAGCAGGGTGGGCACGAGTCCGCGCTTGCGGAGCTGCCTCGCGACGCGGCGGTGGCGCTTGCGGCCCTTGTCGGTGAGCGGGCGCAGGGTGTCGTCGGGCCAGAGGCTGGGGTCGTGCGCGCCGGCGTCGGCGTGGCGGATGAGCAGGAGCTGCACGGGACCTCCTCGGGGTCAGCGGCCGCGCTTCACGGCGCGGGCCATCGCCACCACGACGCTGTCGATCTGCGCGATCGCCCGGCGACCGCCGGCCACGTGGTGATTGGCCATCACCGAGAAGGTGTACGTCTTCCCGTCCACGGTGAAGTAGCCGGAAAGCGTGTTGACCCGCGCGATGCTCCCGGTCTTCGCCTCCACGGCGCCTTCGAGCAGGGTGCCGCGGAAGCGGTTCCGGAGCGAGCCGGTGTTGCCGGCCTGCGGGAGGCCGGGGCGGAAGGTCTCCCAGCCCCGGTGCGTGCGGATGTAGCGCAGCAGCTGCGCAAACGCCATCGGCGCCACCAGGTTGGCGGCCGAGAGGCCGGAGCCGTCGTCCACGGCAACGAGCGTCGAGTCGATCCCCACCGAGTCAATGAGGAAACGCCGCTCCACCTGCCGGCCCTCGTCCCACGAGCCGGCGACGCCGAACTGGCGGCCCAGCTGCTTGAGCAGCATGTCGGCGTACCAGTTCTGGCTGGTGTTGAGGATGGGGAAGATCCAGTCGCGGAGCGGCCGGCCCTCCACCTCGGCGAGCGCGGGGGTGAGGCGAAGGTGGCGGTAGCGCAGGCTGTCGGTGGTGCTGCGGGTGGTGCCCTGCACGGAAATGCCTGCCTCGGCCAGCGCCTGGCGGAAGGCGCGGGCGGTGAAGAGCGCGGGGTCGGGCATGGCGAAGGACTCGAGCCCGCCCCGCGCGTCCACGGCCACGGTGCCCTCGGCCCAGAGGCGGAGGGTGCCGGGCTCGCGGAACATGCGGTCGCCGATGTCGCTGGTGCCGCCGGCGGCCACGGTGACGGTGCGGTTCTCGAGGGTGACGTCCCCGAGGTCGGGGGTGAAGCTGAGCACGGCGGGGGCGCCCACGGCGGGGCCGGGGCCCCAGGTGATGTCCACGCTGTTGTCGTTGAAGCCGAGGCCGCTCACCGGCGCCGCAAACCACCAGCTGAGGTCGTAGTTCTCCCAGGCGGGGTGCAGGATCTCGGCGTCGAACCAGGAGCCGTCGCCCACGAGGTCGCCCACGACGGTGCGGACGCCGGCGCCGTGGAGTGTGCGGGCCAGGTCGCGCAGCCGATCCAGGGGGTCGCGGTCGCAGGCGCCCGGGAGCAGCGTGTCGGTGGCGTAGCAGCGCTTGCCGAAGGTCGGGTCGCCGCGGCCGTAGAGCACCAGGTCTCCCTGGACCGCGCCATCCACCACGGGGCCGGCAGCGTAGACGCTGGTCTTCACCCGGACATCGCCGGGGAGGAGGGAGGAGGCGACGGCGCTGACGACGAGCTTGGTGTTGCTGGCGGGAATGAAGAGGCGATCGGCATTCCGGCCGAAGAGGAGCTTCCCGCGATCGTCGAGCAGGGCCACGCCCCAGAGGGCGCGCTCGAGCGGCGGGCTGTCGAGCAGCGAATCGAGGACCCGGGTGGCGCGCCGGCCGAGCTGGGCCGCCAGCGGGGCGGGTGCGGCGGCCGCGAGCGCCGCCGTCAGTAGCATCAGGAGGGCGATGAAAACCGGGCGGGAGGTCCCCGACGGCGCACCGATCTGGCCGGGGACGCGCCCGGCCCGCTGCACATGTTTCATTCAGCCCTCATGGAGACCGTCATGAACGTTGACTCTCTGGTGTAACCCCGCCATCCTACAGCACTTGGACCATGTCGTCAATTCCGACCCCGGGGCGGTCCGGCGCCCCCTCGACTGTCTGATTTTGTGACGCGCCGCGCGCTCCTGGCTGCGCTCGCGCTGCTTGGGCTCGTCCTGCCTCGCGCAGGGTGGGCGCAGGCGGACCGGCCGCTGGTGGTGCGCGGGCTCGAGTTCGAGGGCAACCATGCGATCGACGACTATCGCCTGAGCATCGCCATCGGCACCACCAACTCGAGCACCTTCGCCACGGCGTGGTACTTCCGCTGGATCGGTCTCGGGGAGAAGCGCTACTTCGACCCGATCGAGTTCCGGCGCGACGTGCTGCGGCTCATCCTGCTCTACCGGCAGAGCGGGTTCATGGAGGTGGAGGTGGACACCGTGGTGCGGCGCGCCCGGGGAAACGTGCACCTCACGTTCAAGATCCGCGAGGGCCCGCCGGTGGTGGTGCGGCGCTTCACGGTGACCGGCCTCGACTCGCTGCCCGATGCCGAGGCCACGCGCGACGCGCTGCCGCTGGAGGAGGGCCAGCCCTTCGACCGGTTCCTCTTCCAGGCCAGTGCCGACACCATCGTGGCGCGGCTCCGGGATCGCGGCTACCCCGCGGTGGAGGTATTCCGCACCTTCGACGTGGACCGCGAGGCGCGCCGCGCGGAAGCGTCGCTCGAGGTGGTGCCGGGGCCGCGCGCGCACTTCGGCGCCATCCGGGTGGAGGGCGCGCGCGGGGTGGACACCACTTTCGTCCGCCAGCTGCTCGCGGTGCGGCCGGGGCAGCGGTTCTCCCAGGAAGAATTGTTCCAGAGCCAGCGGAAGCTCTACACCACGCAGCTCTTCCGGCTGGCCACCGTCACCATCGACAGCACGCGCTATTCCGCGGACAGCAGCGTGGTGCCGGTGACGGTGGTGGTTTCCGAGGGCCCCGCCCACCGGGTGACGAGCGGCATCGGCTACGGCACCAACGACTGCTTCCGCGGCGGCGCGGGGTGGACCGACCGGAACCTCCTGGGCACCGGCCGCCGCTTCGAGGTGACGGGCCGCGTCTCCAAGGTGGGGGTGGGCACCCCCTTCGGGCTCGGGCTCGAGAACTCCATCTGCTCGAGCCTCAAGGACGATCCCATCGGCTCGGCGCTGGCCAACTACAACGTGACCACGGCGGTGCGCCAGCCGCGCTTCTTCACCCCCGACATCACGGGGACGCTCGCGCTCTACGCGGAGCGCCGGAGCGAGTTCGCCATCTACCGCCGCGAGGAAGTGGGCGTGAGCCTCGGGCTCCTGCGCGAGACGTCCCAGCGCATGCCGATCTCGCTGGCCTACCGGCTCTCGTTCGGCGGCACGGTGGCCACCGACGCCACCTTCTGCGCCTTCTTCAACGCCTGCACGCCGGAGGACGCCCGCCGGCTGCAGGAGCGCCGGCTCCTCGGCGTGGTCTCCGCCAGCATCAGCTGGCCGCGGCAGAACAACCCGCTCGACCCGAGCCGCGGCCACGTGTACACCTTCGAGGCCGCGCACAGCTCCCAGCTCACCGGCTCGGCGGCGTTCCAGACCTTCACCCGGGCCACCGGCGACGCCGCGTGGTACGTCCCGGTGGGCCGCAAGGGCGCCGTGCTCTCGGCCCACCTGCGGGGCGGGCTGGTCTTCAGCCCGCGGGTGTCGCTCGACAGCGCGTCCGGCAACTTCGTGCCGCCGGAGCAGCGCTTCTACGCCGGCGGCCCCAACGACGTGCGGGGCTACAACCTGAACGAGCTCGGGCCGCTGGTGTACGTGCTGCGGGCCGACAGCCTGTCACCCGAGGCGCTCGACTCGCTGGTGCGCGGCAACTCGGACCGGGCCACGCGCTTCTCGGCCACCGGCGGCAACACCCTGGGCATCGCGCAGCTCGAGTTCCGGGTGCCGGCGCCGGTCTGGAGCTCGCGGCTCCGCTTCGCGGCGTTCGTGGACGCGGGCACGCTGTACGAGCGGGGGAAGACGCGGCTGGCCCCGATCCAGGTGCGGGTGACCCCGGGCATCGGCCTGCGGATCGCGACCCCGCTCGGGCCCGCGCGCTTCGACATCGGCTACAACGGCTACGACCGCCCGCCGGGGGCCCTCTACCTGCAGAAGAGCGACGGCACCCTGCAGCTGGTGCAGACCGACTTCGTGCTCAAGCGCGGCAGCCGGCTCACCTACCACTTCAGCTTCGGGCAGGCGTTTTGAGGCGGCGCGCGCTCCGCGGCCTGCTCGCGGTCCTCGTGGCCCTGGTGCCGGCGGTGCTCGGCACGGTGGGCGCGCTCCTCTACACCGGGGCGGGCGCCGCCACGCTCGGCCGCCTGGTGGCGGCCGAGCTGGGGCGCAGCTTCCGCGGCACCTTCACGCTGGCGCGGGTGGAGGGCTCCTTCCTGCACGGCGTGGAGCTGGCGGACCTCACCATCCGCGACAGCGCCGGCGAGCCCTTCGCCACGGTCGACCGGCTGGTGGTGGGCTACCAGCTGCCCGACCTCGCGGCCGGCCGCATCGTGCTCCGGCACGTGACCCTGGTGGCGCCCGACGTGCGGATCATCCGCCGGGCCAACGGCCGCTTCAACTACCAGGAGATCTTCAAGCTGGGCGAGGGCCCGCCCGGGACCGGCCCCAAGCGGCTGGTGGAACTGCGCGACGTGGCCATCCGCGATGGGCGCATCGAGGTGCGGCTGCCGTGGAAGGCGCCGGACACCCTGTCCCGGGCCCAGCAGGATTCCGCCCTCGCCGCCGAGCGGGCCCGGCCCGGGCGCGAGATCCGGGCGACAGCCGACGGGCTCCGGCGCATCCTCCGCTTCGAGGCGCTCGACGCGCACCTGGCGCGGCTCCTCCTCAGCAGCCCGAAGAACGAGCCGCTCACGTTCGCCATCGACACCCTGACGAGCCGGCTCAGCGATCCCGCGCTGACGATCACCGACCTGGCCGCCGACGGCTGGCAGCGGGCCGACACGCTGGCCTTCACCGTGCACCGCGCCGCGCTCCCGGACACCCGGGTGACGGGGGGCGGGCGGGTCACCTGGCCGCGCGGGCCCATCCTGTACGACTTCCAGCTCGCGTCGCCGCACGTGAACCTGGCGGACCCGCGCTGGATCTCCCCGGACTTCCCCAGCATGACGGGGCAGGGGCACGTCGTGGCGTTCTCGCGCAGCGACGTCACCACCGCCTACACCCTCACCGGCCTCGACCTCGCCGGCGCGGCCGGTCGGGCCACCGGCGACGTGACCGTGGTGCTCGACCAGCGCCGCGGCCTCGGGGTCGAGGGGATGATGCTCGACCTCGACGCGCTCGACCTCGACGTCCCCCGCCCCTGGCTCGACACCCTCCCGCTGCGCGGCACCCTCACCGGCCGCCTCGAGGGCGACGGCTACCTCGATGGCCTGGACCTCCGCACCGACCTCACCTACCAGGACCGGGACATCCCGGGGGGGGCCGCCACCCGCTTCCGCAGCTACGGCCACCTGCGGCTGGGCGGCGCCAACGGGATGACCTTCGACACGCTGGTGCTCGACAGCACCGACGTGGACCTGCGCACCGTCCGGCGGCTGGCGCCGGCGGTGGCGCTCCAGGGCCGGCTGCTGCTGGTGGGCCGCCTGGCGGGCCCCTGGAAGGCCGTCACCTTCGAGGGCGACCTGGCCCACCGGGACGGCGACGCCCCCCAGAGCGCCGCCAGCGGCCGCGCCTATCTCGACACCCGCGCCGATACCCTCCGCTTCGACACCCGGCTCATGGTGGCGCCGCTGGCCTTCGAGGGGGTGCGGCCGAGCTATCCCAACCTGCCCGTGCGCGGCAGCGTCACCGGCCTGGTGGCGCTGGCCGGCACCCCCGACAGCTTCCAGACCGACGTGGACCTGACGGGGGCTGCCGGGCGGCTGGCGCTCCGCGGCGTGGTGGAGCCGGGGCCGGGCGGCCGGCTCGGGGCGCGCGGGCTCGAGGGCCGCTTCCAGCGCCTGGACCTCGCGGCCCTCACCGGCCGGGGGCCGGCCACCCGCCTCACCGGCAGCCTCGCGGCCGACGGCCAGTACGACAGCGTGGCCGGTCCCCGCGGCACCCTCCGCCTGGACCTGGCCCCGAGCCAGGTGCGCGAGGTGCCGTTCGACAGCCTCCACCTCCAGGCCGAGGGCGACGGCGCCACCGTGGCGCTGGACACCCTCTTCCTGGCCTGGACCGGCGGCCGGCTCGGCGGCGGCGGCCGGCTCCCGTGGCGCCGCGGCGAGGGCCCCGGCCTGCACCTGACATTCGAGGCGGAAAGCCTGACGCACTTCGACCCGCTGGTCACCACCTACGCCGGGGAGGCCAGCGACAGCGCCGACCGCGCCGAGCCGCTCGCCGGCCGGGCCAGCGGGGAGGTGGACGTCATCGGCACGCTCGAGGCGCCGCGGGTGCTGCTGCAGGCCCGCGCCCGCGCGCTCCGCTGGCGCGGCGTGCGCAGCCCGGAGGTGGCGCTCGGCTTCGGCTGGCAGCGCGCCCCCCGGCCCGAGATCGGCGGCGCCGTGCGCGCGGACAGCATCGTGGTGGGCAGCTGGGTGCTGCGCGACCTCGACGTGGTGGTGGGCGGGTGGCAGGACTCGCTCCGCTGGCTGGCGGGCGGCCGGGTGGGGCCGGAGGCGGGGCTCTCCGGGGCCGGCTCGCTGTGGCGCCTGCCGGACTCGAGCGTGCTCACCGTGGACAGCCTCGTGGCCCGGCTCCCCGAGCACGCCTGGCGCCTGGAGCAGCCGGTGACGCTCGGGCTCGGCACCGGGCGCGTCAGCTTCACCCCGGCGCGGCTCGCGGCCGTGGACGGCTCGGGATCCATCACCGTGGCGGGGACGCTCCCGCGCCAGGCGCCGGGCAACCTGGCGGTGAGCGTGGTGGGCCTGCCGCTCCGCGACGTGTACACCCTGCTCGAGCGCGACACCAGCAACGTCGCCGGCACCCTGCAGCTCGACCTCGAGATCGGCGGGACCGCCGCCGCCCCGCGCCTGCGCGGCACCGGGGCGCTGGCCGACGCGTCGTTCGGGGAGTTCGGGTCGCCCTTCGTGCAGGGGATCCTCAACTACGAGGACCGGCGGCTCGACGCCAACCTGCTCCTCTGGAAGACCGGCGCCCCGGTGCTGCGCATCGAGGCCGGGCTCCCGCTCGACCTGGCCCTCGAGGCGCGCCCGAAGCGCCAGGTGGCCGGCCCGCTCCACGTGCGGCTGGTGGCCGACAGCACCGACCTCGGTGTCACCGAGGCCTTCACCCGGAACCTGCGCCGGGTGCGGGGGACGCTCCGGGCCGACCTCTCCATCGAAGGCACCTGGGACGCGCCCCGCCTGGGCGGGACCCTCGCCATCGACGACGGCGACGCCACGGTCCCCGGCCTCGGCGTCCGCTACCGCGACCTCACCGCCCGCGCCCGCCTCACCGGCGACTCGGTGCTGCTCGATTCCCTCGCGGCCCGCAGCGGCGACGGCAACATCCGCGTGAGCGGGCTGGTGCGGCTGGAGCAGCTCACCCGCCCGGTGCTCGATCTCGTGCTGCGCGCGCGGCGGTTCCGGTTCATCGACTCCCGCCGCTTCCTCACCCTCGACGCCAGCGGCACCATCGAGCTCGAGGGCCCGCTGGCGCGCCCGCACCTCACCGGCCGCGTCACCGCCGACCAGGGCAACCTCCACTTCGCCGACCTGCTCACCAAGCGGATCGTGGACCTCGAGAATCCCGCCGACAGCGGGCTCATCGACCTGGACCTGGTGCGCACCGAGCGGCTCGGTGCCAACTTCCAGAGCCGCTTCCTCGACTCGCTGACCATCGACACGCTGCGCATCGCCATGGGCGAGAGCTTCTGGCTCCGCTCCAGTGAGGCCAACATCCAGCTCGACGGCTCGCTCACCGTGTCCAAGGCGCGGGAGCGCTACCGCTACGACGGCACCCTCAACGCGGTGCGCGGCAACTACGCGCTCCGGATCGGCGGCGTGGTGACCCGCGAGTTCCAGGTGACCCGCGGCACCGTGCGCTACTTCGGCACCCCCGACCTGAACGCCGAGCTCGACATCGAGGCCAGCCACGTGGTGACGGCCGCGGAGACCAACGAGGAGATCCCGGTGGTTGCCCGGATCACCGGCACGCTGCTGCAGCCCAAGCTGGAGCTCACCTCCGCGGTCACCGCGGACCGGCCGGCGCTCTCGCAGACCGAGCTGGTGTCGTACCTCATGTTCGGGCGGCCCACGTTCAGCCTGCAGGGGGTGGGGGGCGGCGGGCAGGGGAGCCAGCTGGCGGCGGTGCAGGCGGGGCTCACCTACCTCACCAGCGCCTTCTCGAGCGAGCTGCAGCGGGCGCTCATCAGCGACCTCGGCGTGCCGATCGACTACATCGACATCCGCACCGGCAGCACCGGCCAGGCCACGCTGAGCGGCGACAACACCACCGCCCAGCTGGCACAGGTGGCGGCGGGCTGGCAGATCGGGCGGCGCTGGTTCGTCACCGTCGTCGCCGACCTCTGCACCAACACCCAGCGCTTCTATCCCAACGCGGAGTACCGCGTGAGCCGCGAGCTGCGCCTCAAGGGCGCCGTGGAGCCGTCCTACTCCTGCCAGTCGGCGCTCAACCAGCCGACGCTGTCGGTGAACCGCTACCAGGTCGGCCTCGACCTGCTCTGGGAACGGGAGTACTGAGCGTGACGCGCGCGCTGATCATCACCAACCCCGCCGCCGCCCGCACCCAGGCGCCCAGCATCCGCGCCGTGGTGGACACCCTCCGCCAGGGCGGCTGGGAGGTGGAGCTCCGCGCCACCGGCGGCCCCGGCGACGCGCGCCGCTTCGCCCTCGAGGCGGTGGCCGACCGGATGGACGTGGTGGGCGTCTTCGGCGGGGATGGCACCACCATGCAGGCCGCCGCCGCGCTCGTGGGCACCGACACCGCGCTCGGCGTCATCCCCGGCGGCACCGGCAACCTGCTGGCCGGCAACCTCCGCATCCCCGCCAACCCGGTGCGCGCGGCGCGCGCCATGCTGGCCAGCCGCGTGGCGCCGCTCGACCTCGGCCGCATGCAGCGCCCCGACGGCACGCACTACTTCGCCGTGGCCTGCGGGGCCGGCTACGACGCGCGCGTGATGGCCGAGACCACCACCGCCGAGAAGCACCGCTGGCGCTTCGCGGCCTACGTGGCCACCGTCTTCCGCCTCATGCCGGAACTCCGCAGCACCGTGCACCACATCACCGTGGATGGCGTGGAGTACGAGGCCACGGCGGCGCTCGTCCTCGTGGCCAACTGCGGCGAGGTCATCCCGCCCCTCCTCCGCCTGCGGAAGGGCATCACCCCGGACGACGGCCTGCTCGACGTGGTGGTGCTCCGCGCCGACAGCCTGGTGGACAGCGTGCGTGCCGTCTGGGAGCTGGTGCGCGAGGGCGGGGACGGCCCGCAGGCCGGCTACATCGGGTACGCGCGCGGCAAGGTCATCACGGTGGCCACCGAACCCGCCCAGCCGGTGCAGCTCGACGGCGAGGCGCACGGCAGGACGCCCTTCACGGCCGAGGTGGTGCCGCACGCGATCAAGGTGCTCACTCCGGTGCGGCCCGAATGACCGGCGATCCCGTCGTCCAGCTGGGCCGCGTGGCCCATCACCTCGCCGCCACCGGCGACGCGGAGGGCACCATCGCCGCCGTGGTGGAGGAGGCGCTGGCGCTGGTCCCGGCGCGCGCCGCGGGTCTCTTCCTCCGGGATGAGCGGCGCGGCCTGGCGTCGGTGGGGGCGCTGTGCGGCCTCTCCCCGGCGCTGGCGCAGGCGCTGCTGGCCCAGCTCGAGGCGCACCCCGACGTGCAGGCGCTGCCCTTCTTCACCGAGGACCTCCGCGCGGCGCCGGAGAGCCCGCTGCAGGCGGTCGCCGTCACCGAGGGCCTCGGCGCCACCGCGGTCCTCCCGCTCCGCCACGGCCGCGGGCTGGTGGGCTGGCTGGTGCTCCTGTCGCCCGAGCCCCGGCCCTACGCGGAGCCGGAGCGCCGGCTGCTCCTCGCGTTCGCCGACCTGGCCGCGCTCGCGGTGGGGCGTAGCCGGGTGGTGGCGCAGGTGTCGCGCATCAAGCAGGAGTGGCAGGCGGCGTTCGACGGGACCGGCAACGGCCTGGCGCTGGTGGACGACGACGGGCGCATCGAGCGCGCCAACCGCTTCATCGCCGAGATGGCGGGGGTGGAGGTCACGGCGCTGCCCGGGCTCGACGTGGCCTCCCTCTTCACCGACTGGCCGCCCACCGGGGATCCCTTCAGTGAGGCGCGGCGCAGCGGCCAGCGCACCAGCCGCTTCCTCGACACCGTCCGCGGGCAGCACGCCGTGCTCACCGCCACGCCGCGCCAGGGTGGCGGGTTCGTGGTGGCCGTGGACGACCTCACCCAGTACGTCCGCCTCGAGTCGCGCTACAGCCGCCTCGTGGCCACCGCCGTCGAGGCCATCCTGCTCACCGGCCCCGACGGGCGCGTGGTGCTGGCCAACCCGGCCGCGGCCGAGCTCTTCGGCACCGGCGCCAGCCAGCTGCTGGGCCAGCCGCTCGACCTGCTCCTCCCGCACGACGGCCCCGAGGCGCCGAGCGGCGCCGGCCGCCGCTACGAGGCGCTCATCCGCCGCCCCGACGGGGTGCGCATCGCCGAGGTCTCGGTGGCGCCGCTGGAGGAGCGCGGCACCCCCGCCGGCGCCGTGGCCGTGGCCCGCGACGTCACCCGCGAGCGCCTGGCCACCGAGGCGCTCCGCCGCTCGGAGCGGCGCTTCCGGGTGCTCTTCAACCGCGCCCCGCTCGCCATCTTCACGCTGGACCGCGAGGGGCGCTTCGTCTCCGCCAACCGTGCGGCGTTCCGGCTGGCCGGCGTCACGGCGCCCGAGCCGGCGCTGACGCTGCAGGCCTTCGTGATCCCGGCCGAGTGGGGCTACGTGGAGGCGCAGCTCGCGGGCACCCTCGAGGGCGAGACACGCGACTTCATGTTCCACTTCCGCCGCCGCGACGGCGCCCAGCGCCAGGCGGCGATGGTGGTCGTCCCGGTGGAGGAGCAGGGCGGGCGGCGCGCCGTGCTCGCCATCGCACGGGACGTCACCGACGAGGTGGAGCTGCGCGAGCGGCTCACCCACTCGGAGAAGATGGCGGCGCTCGGCTCGCTCGTCTCCGGCGTGGCGCACGAGCTGAACAACCCGCTCGCCGGCATCGCCGCCATGGCGCAGGCGCTCTCCTTCGACCCGCACGTGCAGGAGGAGGTGGGCCGCGGCCTCGACACCATCCGGGGCGAGGCGATGCGGGCCGCGCGCATCGTCACCGACCTGCTGAGCTTCGCCCGGCAGCGCCCGCTCGAGCGCCGCGCCACCGACCTCAACGCCGTGGTGCGCGAGACCTTCGTCACCACCCCGGCCCTCGGCGGCCAGGGCGTGGTCTGGACCCTCGGCCTCGACCCGACGCTGCCCGCCGTGAGCGCCGACGCGGACCAGGTGCGGCAGGTGATCACCAACCTGCTCGTCAACGCCGCCCACGCCATGGAAGGCGTGCCCGGCGCCCGCGGCCTGGTCCGCACCTGGTCCACCGCCGACTGGGTGGGCTTCGAGGTGCTCGACGGCGGGCCCGGCATCCCCGCGGAATCGCTGTCGCGGATCTTCGAGCCCTTCTTCACCACCAAGCCGCAGGGCAAGGGCACCGGCCTCGGGCTCTCGCTCTCGCACGGCATCGTCCGCGCGCACGGCGGCGAGATCACCGGGGGGAACCGGGCCGAGGGCGGCGCCCGCTTCGCCTTCCAGCTCCCCCGCGACCCCACCCGTACCCCGAGGAGCACCGATGGCTGACTCGGTCCTGCTCATCGACGACGACGTGGACGTGCTGCGCGCCATCGGCAACGTGTTCGAGCAGGCGGGCTACGAGGTGGCCCGCGAGCTCGACGCCGAATCGGGCCTCGCCGCCTACGACCGGCTCCGCCCCGAGGTGGTGCTCCTGGACCTCAACCTCCCCGGGATGAGCGGCCTCGAGGCGCTGGCCCGCTTCAAGGAGCGGAACGCGGCGGTCATCGTCCTCACCGGCTTCGCCGAGGTGTCGACGGCGGTCCAGGCCATGCAGCTCGGCGCCGAGAACTTCCTCACCAAGCCGGTGGACCTGCAGCACCTGCAGGCCGCCGTGCAGCGCGTGGCGGACAAGGTGCGGCTCAAGCGCCTCAACGAGCTCCTGCTCCTCCGCGCCGCCCCCGGGGACGACCTCGACGCCCTCGGCAGCTCCACGTCCATGAAGGAGCTGCTCACCCGCGTGGGCCTCGTCTCGCTCTCCGAGCGGACCCCCGTGCTCCTCACCGGCGAGAGCGGGGTGGGGAAGGGCTGGCTGGCGGAGGTGGTGCACCAGCTCTCGCCCCGGGCGGCGGGGCCCTTCCTCACGGTGAGCTTCTTCGGCCGGAGCGCGGCCGACGTGGACGCCGACCTCTTCGGCGCGGAGTACGCCAGCGCCGAGCAGGCGCGCGAGCGCCGGCCCGGCCTGGTGGAGACCGGCGCCGGCGGCTCGCTCTTCCTGGAGGAGGTGGCCGAGCTCCCCGCCGAGCTGCAGCCCAAGCTGCTGCGCCTGCTCGAGACCCGCACCTTCCGCCGCGTGGGCGGCACCCGGGACCTGAACGCCGACATCCGCGTCATCGCCGCCACGGCGCAGGACCTCACCGCGCTGAGCGAGGCCGGCCAGTTCCGCGGGGACCTGCTCTACCGCCTGAACGTCATGCCCGTCCACCTGCCGCCCATCCGGGAACGGCTGCGCGAGGACCGCCTGACACTGCTGCTCGCGCTCGTCAACGAGCTGCAGCGCAACCTGCCCGGCGCGCCGGCGGCCGTGGGCCCCGAGGCGCTGGAACGCCTGCTGGCGCACCCCTGGCCGGGCAACGTGCGCGAGATGCGGAACGTGCTGGAGCGGGCCCTGCTGCTGGCGCGCGGCCAGCCGGCCGTGGCGCTGGAGCACCTGCCCGGCGACTTCCGCAACCGCCCCGGGCCCGGCGATCGCCGCCACACCCCCATGACGCTCGACGAGCTGGAGCGCGCCCACATCGAGCGCACCCTGCGCCACCATGCCGGCAACCGCACCCGCGCCGCGCAGGAACTCGGCATCTCGCGCGCCACGCTCATCAACAAGATCAAGAAGTTCGCGATCGGCTCCTAGCCGGCCGCCCGTTTGTGTCGCGCCCGGTGCCAGGAGAGATTAGGGTCCATGGGGAGCACCCCGCTCCCGGGGAGGACTGCATGAAGGCCGAGCTGAAGGAAAAGGACGCCATGGGCTGCCGCGCCTGCGGGCGCGAGGAGCGGGCCTCGGAAGGCTACCCCTGCGAGGGCTGCGGCACGTTCATCTGCATCATGTGCTCCTTCAAGGGCGTCACCCGGTGCCGGGCCTGCCAGGAGGCGGAGAAGGCCGGGGGCGCGTGAGCACCACCTCGCTCATCGGCCGGAGCGGGGTGGCGCCCGTCTTCCGCGAGCCGAACCTCCGCAGCGAGGTGGTCACCCAGCTGGTGCTCGGCGAGACCGCGCGGGTCCTGGCCGCCGAGGGCGAGTGGCGCCGCGCGCGCCTGGAGGGCGACCGCTACGAGGGCTGGGTCCACCGCGGCTACGCGCTCGAGACCGATCACGAGATCGCCCGCGGCTGGCGGGACTCCGCCACCGGCTGGAGCGAGGGCGCGGTGGTGCGGACCGAGGGCGGCGACATCGTGCGCCTCCCCGTGCGCGCCCGCGTGGGGCTCGCCGCCCCGCGCATCGACCTGCCGGATGGCCGGGTCGGCACCGTCATCGCCGGGAGCGTGCTGCCCTACGAGCGCTGCCGCGCGCGCGCCGGCGCCGTCTCGCCCGACCTCTGGGCCTGGCGCACCTTCGTGGGCACGCCCTACCTCTGGGGCGGTGTCACGCCCTGGGGCGTGGACTGCTCCGGCCTGGTGCAGACCACCTTCCTGGCCCGCGGCATCCGCCTCCCGCGCGACGCCGCGCAGCAGGCGCACGAGGGCATCCCCGTGGAGCCGGGGGCCGAGCGGCAGGGCGACCTCCTCTTCTTCAGCGAACGGGGCGACCGCATCACCCACGTGGCCCTCGCGGGACCGGCCGGCACGCTGGTGCATTCCACCGTGGCCCTGGGCGGGGTGGTGCTCGAGTCGTGGGCGCCGGGCGCGCGCGCCGCGGTGCTGCGGCCGCAGCTCGTTGCCGTCCGCCGGGTGAACGGATGAGCGCGCCGGCCACGCTCGTCCTGTTCGACATCGACGGCACGATCCTCCTCACCGCCGGGGCGGGCCGCCGCGCCCTGACCGAGGCCCTCGGGGACCTCATCGAGCTCAACGCGGCCGTGGGCCAGGTCCGCTTCGACGGCAAGACCGACCCGCAGATCATCCGCGAGCTGCTCGAGGCCGGCGGGCATCCCGACGCGGAGGATCCCGCGCTGGCCCACGCCATCTGCGAGCGCTACGTCGGCATCCTCGCGGCCGAGCTGCGCCAGCCGCGGAGCGTCACGACCATCATGCCCGGCGTCCCCGCGCTGCTCAACACCCTCGAGGCCCATCCCGCGGTGGTGCTGGGCCTGCTCACCGGCAACGTGGCGCAGGGGGCCGCGCTCAAGCTGGCCGCGGCCGGCATCAACGTGGCTCGCTTCGAGGTGGGCGCGTACGGCTCCGATTCCCACCACCGGCCCGACCTCCCCGCCATCGCGGCGCGGCGCGCGCTCCCGTTCTTCGGGCGCGAGCCGCGCGGCCAGGAGGTGGTGATCATCGGCGACACGCCCGCGGACGTGACCTGCGGCCGCGACATCGGCGCCCGGGCCATCGGGGTGGCCACCGGCGCCTACTCCGTGGCCGAGCTCCGTGCCGCCGGCGCCCACGCCGCCTTCGACTCCCTGGCCGAGACCGCCCTCGTCCTCGAGGCCATCCTTGGCGACTGAGCTCGAGCTCAAGGCCGTCGTGGCCGACCCCGCCGCCCTCCGCACCCGGCTGCGCGACGCGGGCGCGGTGCGCGACTTCCGCGGCTTCATGCGCGACCGCCGCTTCGACCGGGGCGGCGAGCTCGACGCCCGCGACGAGGTCCTCCGCCTCCGCCTCTGGCTCCCCGAGGGCGCGGGGCCGCACCGCGCGGTGGTGGCGTTCAAGGGCCCGACCACCGTGAACGCCGCCGGCTACAAGCACCGCGACGAGCTCGAGTACGACGCGGCGCCGGGCGAGGCGGTGCTCGCCACCTTCCAGGCGCTGGGCTACGTCATCACCCACGCCATCGACCGCTTCGTCGAGGTCTGGCGCCTGGGCGGCACCACCGTGCGCCTGGAGTGGTACCCGCGCATGGACGTCCTGGCCGAGATCGAGGGGGAGCCCGACGGCATCGAGGCCACCATCCGCTCGCTCGGCCTGGAGCGCCGGGCCTGCCTGCCGGACGCGCTCGTCAGCTTCACGACGCGCTACCAGCAGCGCACCGGCCGCCCCGCCTGCCTGGCCGAGGCCGAGCTGGAGGAGCACCCCCCGGGCTGGGCCACCGCATGACCACCGCCGCCCGCAGCGTCCTCGTGGTCCCGGAACTCGGCCCGGCCCTCGGCCGCCTCGTGGCCCCGCCCGGCGGCGCCCCGCCCACCTGGGTGCCGGTCGAGGACCTCCGCGTGGGGCTCGTGACGCAGCTCTTTGCGCTGGGGGGAGACGCGCGCCGCTGGGCCCGCGAGGGCGACCGCGAGCTGGCGCTCGGCACCCTCGACCGCGCGGCGCTCGAGGGCACCTGGCACCGCGCGGTGGAGGCGCTCGCGCAGCGGGTGGCGGAGCAGGTGAATGCGCGGCTCCTCGCCGCGGCACGGGAGGCGCGGCTGCCGGCGGCCCGCACCCGCCGCCTCGCGCTCGAGCCCGCGGAGGTCCGCGCCATCGCCGCCCGCCTGGCCCAGGGGGACGCCGGCTTCCGTGAGGCACTCCGCGCGCTCGAGCTGGCCGCGGCGCCGGTCCGGCCGGAGCGCGCCCCCGTCGCGGCCGTGACCGCGTGGCAGGACGCGCTCCTCACGGTGGCGCGCCGGCTCGAGTCGGCCTGGCTCGGGCTGCTGGAGGCGCTGGCGCGGGAGGGGCGGGAGTGGGACGCGGAGGTGCAGGACCTGCGCCGCTGGCGCCGGCCCGGCTGGCCGCTGTACCTCACGGCCGCGGTGCTGTTCGGTGTCGCCCTCTATGTGGGCCTGGTCCTCGGTGGCTACCTGCCGGTGCCGGGGCCGGTGCGTCCCTTCGTCGAGGAGCTCTGGGCCGGATGGAGCTGATCGGGATCGGGATCGACCTCGTGGACATCGCGCGCGTGGAGCGGATGCTCGCGCGCCACGGCGACCGCGTGCTCCGCCGCTTCCTCACCGAGCGCGAGCGCGCCTACGTGGCCGACAAGGCGCGCCCCGCCATGCACATCGCCGCGCGCATCGCCGCCAAGGAGGCGGCCTACAAGGCGCTGCAGCCGCTGCCCGGCGCCCGGGCCGTGAGCTGGCAGGACCTCGAGGTGGAGCGCGAGACCGAGGGGCGCCCCTTCCTCACGCTGCACGGCCTGGCGCGCCAGCTCGCGTTCACCCACGGGCCGCTGGCCATGGAGCTGTCGCTCTCCCACTCCGACGCCACCGCCGGGGCCGTCGCCGTCATCCTGCGCCGCCCCGCCCCGGACTGATCCCGCCCACCCGTGAGGACGGAGCGCCGCTCCGTCCCCACCATCCCGGAGAAGCCGACGGGGCGACCAGCTGGTCGCCCCGTTTCGCGCACGTGCACCTGGCTGCGGGCCCGCCCTAGAGCCGCCGCCGGTTCCGGAGCAGCCCGAGCGCCGCCGGCATTGCCCGGAGGCGCGCCAGCCACGACGGGGCGAAGGCGAAGCGCAGGAAGGCGTCCCGCGCCCCCAGGCTGTCGGCGTGGTAGCCAAACCACCAGGGCCGGTGCATCCAGTCCAGGAAGTCGACGCCCACGTAGCGCGGCCGGCAGGTCTCGCGCAGGCCGTGCTCCCCATGGGTGCGGCCCAGCCCCGACTGTTTCTCCCCGCCGTGCGGCACCTCGGCGGTGCCGACGTGGCTCGTCGCATCGTTCACCTGCACCGCGCCCGCCTCGAGGCGGCGCGCCACCCGCCGGCCCCGCGCCCGGTCCCGGGTCCATACGCTGGCCGAGAGCCCGTAGGCCGAGTCGTTGGCGAGGCGGATGGCGTGCTCCTCGTCCTCCGCCACCACGATGGGCAGCACGGGCCCGAAGACCTCCTCCCGCCAGAGCGCGGCGTCGAGCGGCAGCTCGGTGACCACGGTGGGCTCGAAGAACGTCGGCCCGAGATCGGGGCGGCGGCGCCCGCCCGTCAGCACCCGCGCCCCGCGCGCCACCGCCTGCGCCAGCTGGCGCTCGAGCTCGCGAACCTGCGAGTCGCGGATCATCGGCCCCACGTCGGTGGCCGGCGCGAGGCCGGGCCCGAGCACCAGGGCCTCCGCCTTCCGCACCACCAGGTCCACGAAGCGCTGGTAGACCGGGCGCTCCACGATGGCCCGCTTCACCGCCACGCAGGTCTGCCCGCCGTTGGTGAAGCGCGCCCACAGGGCGCCGCTGGCCGCCAGCTCCAGGTCCGCGTCCGCCAGCACCAGGCAGGGATCGCTGCCGCCCAACTCCAGGTTGACGGGGATCATCTGCTCCGCCGCCCGGAGTGACACCTTCCGGCCGGTGGCGGCGCTGCCGGTGAAGAACACCTTGTCCGGTCCCGCATCGATCAGCGCGGCCCCCACCTCCCCGCCGCCGACCACCAGCGCCACCAGCCCCTCCGGGACGCCCGCCTCGGCGAGGAGCTCCACCAGCAGCACGGCAGTCCTGGTGGTGAATTCGCTCGGCTTGAGGACGACGGCATTGCCGGCCAGCAATCCTGGGAGGATCGTGCCTGCCGGCAGCAGGAGCGGGTAGTTCCACGGCGCAATCACGGCCAGCACGCCCATCGGGTCCCAGTGCACCCGGCCGCGCTTGCCGAGCAGCGCCAGGTTGCCGGCACGGACCGGCGTGGGCCGGAGCAGGCGGGCGCCATGCGCCAGGTAGTAGCGCGCCAGGTCGAGCGTCACGGCCACGTCGGCGAAGAGCGCCTCGCCGAGGGGCTTGCCGTTCTCCCGGCTGATCAGGTCCGCCATCTCCCGCCGCCGCTCGTAGAGCGCCAGCTGGAAGCGCTCGAGGACCCGTGCCCGCTCGGCCAATGGCCGCCCGGCCCAGGCGGGCTGCGCGGCACGAGCCCGCGCCACGATCCCCGCCACCTCCTCCGCGGGGGTGAGTGGCGTCTCGGCGAAGACTTCGCCGGTGGCGGGGTCGAGGGCAGGAAGGGACGGCGGCATGGCTGGAAGGTAGCACGGGGGAGCAAAGCCGAACGCCGGCCCCGAAGGACCGGCGTTGGCACTGGGATGGCAGACCGCCCCCTGAGTTGTGGACGGAGACGAACGGAGTGCTCGCTCCACTCTTCTTCGGCCTGCCACTGCGAGTGCGGGACCCCGACGGGAACCGCGAGGTGAGGTGGCAGGCCGCCCCCTGAGTTTGGACGGGACCAAGCCGAAGTGCTTGAGCCCACTCTTCTTCGGCCTACCACTTTCGGTTCGGCGCCTTGCGCCGTCGCCCTCGGTTATTGCAGGCCATGTGCCACTGATCACATTTTATGTAAGCGATTGCTCTCCAACGACTTAGAAAGACTCTTCGACATTACAATGCCGGTATTTCTTGCCGGATCGGCATGAAATACCGGCATTCATTTCCGGTCACACGGAAAAAACAGCCGAGCTAGGCTGTCGCGGTCTTGGTCAGGTACGGACCCGGCGGGAGTTCCTCACCCTTCGCCAGGCGGGCCATCAGCCCCACGCCGATCACGATGAGGCCAACACTGACCACCTGCGCCAGGGTGAAGGGGCCGAAGAACCGGTCGTCCTTCGCCCGGAAGATCTCGATGACGAACCGCTCCGCCCCGGCCCAGACCAGGTACACGCTGAAGAGCCAGCCGGTGGCCCGCTGCTGCAGGCGCAGGCGCCACAGCACCAGGAAGGCCGCCAGCATGATCGTCACCTCGTACAGCTGGGTCGGATGCACGGCGAGAACCGTGCCGGGATCGGTGCCCGGGGGGACCGGGATCCCGAACATCGTCTGCATGCGCTCGGCGGTGGAGGGGGGGAGGCCCTGCGGGAACTTCACCGCCCAGGGCAGGTCGGTCGGGCGGCCGTAGTCGTCGTTCACGATGAAACAGCCGATGCGGCCCAGGGCATAGGCCGCGGCGAGCGCCGGGGCGCAGAGCTGCATGGTCCAGCGCACGGGGACCCGGAGGCGCAGGCTGTTGAGCAGCACGGCCAGCGCGCCGCCCACGAAGCCGCCGTACCACACCAGCCCCCCGCGCGAGAAGAGCGGGCCGCCGTTCAGGACCCAGTACCAGACCTTGGCCCCGATGACGCCGCCCACCACCGCGGCCACGGTGATGTCGGAGGCGTATTCCTCGTAGAAGCCGCGCCGCCGGAGCTCGAGGGTGATGAGCCAGCCGCCCACCAGGAAGCCGACCATCATCATGATCCCGTAGCCGGTGAGCTCCACGGGGCCCAGGTGCAGGGCAAACGGGTAGACGTTCATGTCGGGCGTCCGGTCGCTGGGGTGATGGGGACGAGGCCGGGGAAAGGTAGGTCGGCGCGGGGCTCGAGGTCGAGGCCGCTGGCGGCGCCGTGCCGGAGCCGGAACAGGGCCGGCGGCCCCGATCATCGCCGCATTGTCGGTGTTGAGCCGGTTCGAGGCCACGGCCACCCGGACGTCCTGCCCGAGCCGCCGGCGCATCCGGGCCACGAGTTCGCCGTTGCACGCCACGCCGCCGCCCAGCACCAGGAGCGGCCGGTCGAGGGCCTCCACTGCGGCGGCGGCCTTCCCCACGAGCACGTCGAGCGCGGCGTCCTGGAAGCCGCGCGCCAGGTGCGGGCGGTCGGCCTCGAGGCTGGGGCTCTGCTGCACGGCGCGGAGCACGGCGGTCTTGAGGCCGCTGAAGGAGAAGGTGAACCGGTCCGGCCCCGGCTGTTCGGCCTCGCGGAGCATGGGGCGGGGGAACTTGAAGCGCCGCGGATCCCCCTCGCGGGCCAGCCGCTCGATGATGGGGCCACCCGGGTACTCGAGGCCCAGGAGGGTGCCCACCTTGTCGAATGCCTCACCGGCCGCGTCGTCGCGGGTGGTGCCGAGGAGGCGGTACTCGCCCCAGGCGGGGACGTCGAGCAGCAGGGTGTGGCCGCCGCTCACGAGCAGCGCCACGAAGGGCGGCGTCACCTCGCCCTCGAGCGTCGGGGCGAAGAGATGCCCTTCCAGGTGATGCACCCCCACCAGCGGCACGCCGAGCCGCCACGCGAGCGTCTTGCCGTACATCACGCCCACCAGGAGCGCGCCCACGAGCCCCGGGCCCGCCGTGACGGCGATGGCCTCCAGTTCGTTCAGCGCCACTCCCGACTCGGCCAGCGCCTGGTCCACCACCGGCCCGATGGTGGTGAGGTGCGCGCGGCTGGCCAGCTCCGGCACCACGCCCCCCGAAGATCTTGTGCACGTCCTGGGACAGGATCACCAGGCTCCGCAGCGCCACGCGCCCGCCCTCCTCCGCCACCACGGCGGCGGAGGTCTCGTCACAGGACGTCTCGATGGCGAGGAGCTTGGTCACTCGGCGGTTCGGTGAGTGGCGGAGCGGGTCGAGGGGGGCACGGGCGCACGGGCGAGGCGGCCTCCCTCGCGATCAGTCGGCGCACTGGGCGGTGAGCGCGGTGCGCCGCGCCGTGGCCAGCCCCGGCGCTAGCGCGCCGCCGGCACGCTGTCCACCGGCGCCTGGTCGGTCGCGGGGACCCCGGGCAGCGTATCGCCGAGGAGCCGGCGGATCAGGTTCACGTTCACGGGCGCGGTCCAGTCGTACGCGCCGATCACCCGCTTCATGATGATGCCGTCCTGGTCCAGGATGAAGCTCTCCGGCACGCCGGTGGTCTGGTAGGCCTGCTGGATCTCGCCCTTGCGGTCCTGGAGGATGTCGAAGGTGATGCCGAGCTGGTCGGTGAACTCCTTCACCGCCTTGGGATCGTCCTGGTCGATGCTCACGGCCGCGATGCGGAAGCCGAGCGGGCTGAGGCTGTCGTAGAGCTGCTGCATCGACGGCATCTCCACCTTGCAGGGCACGCACCAGGTGGCCCAGATGTTCACCAGCGTCACGTGGCCCTTGTAGCCGGACCGCACCCGCACGCTGTCGCCGGTGGCGATGTTCATCGCCTGGTAGTCGGGGGCGCGCTCGCCGACCGCCACCGGCGCCACCTCGGGCCCGAACTTGGCCAGCATCACGATGCCGAGGACGAGGCCGCCGACGATGGTGAGCACGAAGATCCACTGCTTCGACATGTCAGGCCCTCTCCCGGCACTGGCGCTGGAGGCCGCGCACGGCCTCGCCGATGTCCGGCTGGCCGAAGATGGCCGTGCCGGCCACGAAGGTGTCGGCACCCGCCTGCCAGGCGGCGCGGATGGTGTCCAGCGTGATGCCGCCATCCACCTCCAGCGTGGCCCGGGCCGCGTGGCGGTCCAGCAGCTGGCGGGTGCGCGCGATCTTGCCGGTGGCCTGCGGGATGTAGCCCTGGCCTCCGAAGCCCGGGTTGACGCTCATGATGAGCACCAGGTCCAGGTCCGCCGTCACCTCCTCGATGAGGCTGAGCGGCGTCGACGGGTTGAGCGCGAGGCCGGCCGCCATGCCGCGCCGGCGGATCTCCGCCAGGTGCCGCTGCACGTGCACCGTGGCCTCGGGGTGGAACGTGAAGACGTTCGCGCCCAGGTCGGCGTACTCGGCGATGTAGTTCTCCGGCTCCACCACCATGAGGTGGACGTCGATCGGCGCGTCGGTGAAGCGCCGGAGCGCCTTGATGAGCGGCGCCCCGAAGGTGAGGTTGGGCACGAACCGCCCGTCCATCACGTCCACGTGGAGCCACTCGGCCCCGCCGGCCAGCGCCGCCTCCACCTGCTCCCGAAGCCGGCCCAGGTCGGAGGCGAGCAGGCTCGGCGCAATACGCACGTCCATCAGTTCCCCTTGGTCACGATCAGGTCCACGGCGGTGCCCCGGGAAACGCGGCTCCCCGCGTTGGGGCGCTGCTCCAGCACGAGGCCGTCCGGGCGGCCCGGGGTGGTGCGGTTGCGCACCTGGCCCACCTCGAGACCCAGGAGCTCGATCCGCTCCCGCGCCACCGACAGCGGCACCCCCAGCACGCCGGGCACGGTCACCTCGGCCGGCCCGCTGCTCACCACAAGGATAATCTCCGCCCCGGCCGGCCGGCCCACGCCGGCGTTGGGTCGGGTCTGCACCACCACGCCCGGCTCGGGCGCGGCAGGGACGGTCTCGGTGGAGCCCAGCTTGAAGCCCGCGGCCGCCAGCACCTTCTCCGCCAGGTCGCGCGGCATCCCCGCGACGTCGGGCACCGGCAGGTCGGTGGGGCCGTCGCTCAGGGTGAGGGAGATCTGGGTGTTGGGCGGGACCACGGTCCCGGGGGGCGGGTCCTGCCAGATGACTGCAGCCTTGGGTGCGGTGGCGTCGCTCCGCTGGTCTTCCACCTTGGAGCGGAGCCCCTGAGCCTCGAGCTTGGCCCGCGCCTCGGTCACCCCCACGTCCAGCACGTTCGGCACCGCGTGCACCTTCTCGAACAGGGGGCCCGGAAAGAGCACGAAGACGTTGATCAGGTACCCCAGCACGAACGCGCCGAGGACGATCAGCGCCTGCTTGACCAGCCGCCGGCCCCCGATGGTCTGCAGGTAGCCGGGCGACGGCTCGACGCTGGCGGGCCGCGAGAACCTCATGCGTTCCCCCGCGCGAGCCGCGCCGCGAACGCCCCGTCGGTGCCGTGGCGCTGCGGCAGCAGCTCCAGGTCGCCGGCGGGGGAGAGGAGTTCCGGGGCGCCCAGGTCGGTGGGCATCCGGTGGAACTCGGGATGGCGGGAGAGAAAGGCGTTCACCTGGATCTCGTTTTCTTCCGGCTCGAGGGAGCAGGTGGCGTAAACTAACCACCCGCCGGGCCGGACGGCGGCGGCCACCCCGTCGAGCAACCCGGCCTGCTGCCCCGCCAGCCGACCCAGCGCCTGGGGCGTGACTTTCCATCGGGCGTCTGGATGCCGGGCGAAGGTCCCGGTGCCCAGACAGGGGGCATCGAGCAGCACCACGTCGGCGCCGCGCACCGGGGGCGACCCGGCGTCCGCCACGACCACCTGTTCCCGGCCACTGCCCGCCCGCCGGAGGTTCTCCGCCAGCCGGGCCGCGCGCTCCGGCCGTACCTCGCCCGCCAGCACCACGCGCGCCATGCGGCCGAGGGCGACGGTCTTGCCTCCGGGCGCGGCTGCGGCATCGAACACCAGCGCGCCGGCCGGCACGCCGGCGAACCGCGCCACCAGCGCCTGCGCCGCGTCCTGCACCACGAACCAGCCCTCCGCGTAGCCTGGCAGGTCCGCGGGGCGGCCACCGTCCACCACGAGCCCGGCATCGAACGGGGCCCGTCGTGCGGCGACCCCCCGCTCCCAGAAGCGCGCCTGCAGCTCCTCGAGGGACAGCCGGGCCGGCTGCAGGATGAGCGACGGGCGCTCGTTGTTGCGCGCCAGCAGTCGTTCGGTCTCCGCGTCCCCGAACCGCGCCAGCCAGCGCTTCACGAGCCACGCGGGGTGGGAGTAGCGGTCGCCCAGGTGCTTCGCGGGATCGGCGTCGCGCGCGGGGGGCGCGGCGCGGCCGCCGAGGCCGCGCAGCAGCGCGTTGGCGAACCTGGCGGCGCCTTCGCCGATCTCGCGGCGGGCCAGCTCCACGGTGGTGGAGACGGCGGCGTGGGGCGGGACCCGGTCCAGCCCGGTCAGCTGGTACGCGCCGAGGCGCAGCAGGTCACGGAGCGGGGGCTGCACGGTGCTCCAGCCGCGATGCACCAGCGGCTGCAGGCGGGCATCGAGGTCGGAGCGCTGGCGGAGGGTGCCGGCGGCCAGTTCGTGGGCCAGGCGCCGGTCGGCGTCGTCGAGGCCGGTGAGGGCGCGGCCGAGGGCCGCTTCGAGCGGCGTGCCCTCGTCAACGGCGCGGAGGACCAGGTAGGCGGCGCGGCGCGCGGGAAGGCCGGGCGGGAGCGCCTTGCCGCTCACGCCAGCATGCCGCGGGTGGGACTCGAGGGCACCGCCACCTCGCGCCGGGGCATGCGCCCGGCGAGGTAGGCCAGCCGGCCGGCCTCGACGGCCAACCCCATGGCGCGGCCCATCGCCGCCGCGTCCGCGGCCTCGGCGATGGCCGTGTTCATGAGGATGCCGTCCACGCCCTGCTCCATGGTGAGGCAGGCATCGCTCGCGGTGCCGACGCCGGCATCGACGAGCACCGGCACGGTCAGGCGGCGCTTGATGGTGCGGATGGCGTAGGGATTCACCAGCCCGAGCCCGCTCCCGATCGGCGAGGCGAGCGGCATCACGGCGGCGGCGCCCGCATCCTGCAGGCGGAGGGCGGTGATGAGGTCGTCGTTGGTGTAGGCCATGACCTGGAAGCCTTCCTTCACCAGCACCCGCGTGGCCTCCAGCAGTCCCTCGGCGTCTGGCAGCAGGGTTTCCTTGTCGCCGATGACCTCGAGCTTGATGAACTCGTTGAACCCTGCCTCCCGCCCCAGCCGGGCGTAGCGGATGGCCTCGTCGGCGGTATAGCAGCCTGCGGTGTTGGCGAGGAGGAAGTACTGCTTGGGGTCGAGGTGATAGAGCATCCCCTCTTCCTTGGTCCGGTCCAGGTCCACCCGCCGGACCGCCACCGTGACCACGTCCGCCCCGCTCGCCGCGATCGCGGCCACCATCTCCGCGTTGGACCGGTACTTCCCGGTCCCCACGAGGAGCCGCGAGCGGAACGTCTGCCCGCCGATCACCAAGGGAGTGTCGTTCATGGCGCCAAAACTAACCGGCGGCGTGGGCTGGTACGAGGGGGCGGCTCCCGGTGGGTGAAAATCACGGCACGGGCTCAGGCGGCCGTGGAGAACAGCTGCTCGGAGCGGAGTGAGTGGTCGAACGGGACTCGGTGCGGAATCCCAGGGGCGGCACGGAGAGGCGGGGGGGGCGCCGGGGCGGGGCGGGGGGGGGGGGGCCCCACGGGGGGGGCGGGGGGGGGGGGGGGGGGGGGGGGGGGGGGGGGGGGGCTCCGCGTCTCGGCGGTGAATCCGCCCGGCGGACCCGCTGCCGCTCAGCCCCCCCCGACGAAGTGGACGAGTTCCACCATGTCCCCGTCCTTGAGGTCCACCTCCGGCAGGCGCGGCCGGCGGACGATCTCGCGGTTCACCTCCACCACCACCATGCGCGGGTCGAGGCCCAGGTGGGTGAGGAGGTCGGTGACCTTGGCGGGGCCCGGCAGATTGCGGAGCTCGCCGTTCACGATGAGGCGGAGGTCGCTCATGCGGGATCGTCAGCCCACGGCGCCAGCAGCGCGCGGGCAGCCTGGTACGGGTGAGGGGCATCCCACAGGGCCGTGATCGCGGCCACGCCATGGGCGCCCGCATCGCGCAGTTCGCGGCAGCGCTCGGCCGTGACCCCGCCGATGGCGATCACGGGGCAGCCGAGGCGGCTCACCTGCTCGATGAGCGCAGGACCGGCGCCGGGACGTCCCGGGTGGCTCGCGCTCGGGTAGATGGTACCCACCACAACGAGGTCTGCTCCCTCGTCGATCGCCGCGCGGGCCTCGTCCACACCGTGGACCGAGACGCCGATCCAGCCGGGCCAGGCCCCGAGGTGCGCGCGGACGTCCCGTGGCGAGAGGTCGCCCCGCGCCAGCTGGACGCCCTCGGCGCCGAGGGCGGCGGCCACGTCGGGGCGGGCGTTGACCACCACGGTGGCCCCGGGCGGGGCCGCCAGCCGCTGGAGCCGGTCGGTCACCTGGGCGAGGGCCCGGCCGGGGCGGGCGCGGTCCCGCACGTGGAGGGCCACCGCGGGACCGGCGGCGGCGAGGGCGGCGGCGCGGATCGCGAGGTCCTCGCGGCCCAGGATCCGCGCGTCGGTGACGGCGTGGAGGCGGGGCAGCGGCCTCATGTCAGGCGCTGGCCCACGGCCACGCCACGGCCGCGGACCCAGTCGTCCACCGGCATGCGCTTCTTGCCGGCCGGCTGCACCTCGGTGACCTCGAGCGCGCCGATGCCGGTGCCGAGCACCAGCGCGGTCCCCGCCGAGAGCACCTCCCCCGCGGCGCCGAGCGCGTTGACGGCGCGGCCGCCGAAGAGCTTCACCTCCTGGCCCTCGAGCAGCGCCCACGCCCCCGGCTCGGGATCGAAGGCGCGCACGGTGCGCGCGAGCGTCGCCGCGTCCTTGGCCCAGTCGAGCCGCGCCAGCGCGCGGGTGATCTTGGGGGCGAAGGTGGCGCGCGCATGGTCCTGCGGCACCGGCTCCACGTCCCCGCCGCCCGCCAGCATCAGCGACTCCACCAGCGCCGCCGCCCCGAGCTCCGCCAGGCGCGCGGTGAGTTCCCCGCCGGTCTCGTCGGCGGCCACCTCGGTCTCGATGGTGTGGTAGACGGGGCCGCTGTCGAGGCCCGCCTCCATCTGCATGATGGAGACGCCGGTGGTCTCGAGGCCGTTGAGGATGGCCCACTGGATGGGGGCGGCGCCGCGGAGGTGCGGCAGGAGCGAGGCGTGCACGTTGATCATCCCGCGCCGCGGCGTGGCGAGCACCGCCGGCTTGAGGATGTGGCCATAGGCCACCACCACGCCGAGGTCGGCGTCGAGCGCGGCGAGCTGGGCCGCGAAGTCCCCGACGGGGCGCTCGGGCTGGAGCACCGGCAGCCCTTCCTCGAGGGCGACGGTCTTCACCGGCGGGGGAAGCAGCTGGCTCCGCGAGCGGCCGCGCGGCCGGTCCGGCTGGGTGACGACGCCCGCCACCTCGAACCCCTCCTCCAGCAGCGCGCGGAGCGAGGGCACCGCGAACTCCGGCGTCCCGAAGAAGGCGATCCGCATCAGCCCTTCTCGGGCGCGACCGTGGCGACCGGCTTGATGAAGCTGGGGTCGTCGGCGTGTTCCTTCTTGTACTTGGCCAGCATCCGCTTGCGCTTGAGCAGGCTCAGGTGGTCCAGGAACAGGATGCCGTCGAGGTGGTCGATCTCGTGCTGCACGGCGCGCGCGGGGAGGCCGGTCAGGGTCTTCTCCCAGCGCTGGCCCTGCTCGTCGAGCGCCTCCACCGTGACCTGCTCGGGGCGGGTGACGTCGGCGTAGTAGTCGGGGATGGAGAGGCAGCCTTCCTCGCCCGTTTCCTTCCCCTGGCTGGCGAGGATCCGCGGGTTGATGAGCACCAGCCGCTCCCCCTCGGCATCCACCACGGCGATGCGCCGGGCCACGCCCACCTGGTTGGCGGCGAGGCCCACGCCCTTGGCGGCGTGCATCGTCTCGAAGAGGTCGGCCACGAAGCGCCGGACCTCGTCGTCCACGGCGGCCACCGGGGCGCTGGCCTCGCGCAGCACCGGGGATCCGAGGAGATGGAGGTCGAGCAGGCTCATGAAACGCCCGGGGCACTCTGGTCGCCGACCTTCACGATCCGGGTCCGCTCCACCACCACGGTGGCGGTCCCCGACTCGACGGTGACGCGGTCCTCCTTGACGTCCTTCACCTTGCCGATGATCCCGCCCACGGTGGTGACCTCGTCGCCCTTCTTGAGCGCCTTGAGCAGCTCCTCGTGCTTCTTGCGCGCCTGCTGCTGCGGCCGGAGGATGAGGAAATAGAACACGAGGGCAATGGCGCCGATCTGGAACAGCAGCATCGACAGCCCGGCATTGGGGTTGTCGGTCGGGGCCATCAGGGCCAGCAGGGAAAGCGTCACGGTGCTCCTCGACGGTGGTAGCGGTCGGTCCACTCGCGGCGGAAGGCCGCGAAGCGGCCGGCCAGGATCGCGGCCCGGGACAGTTCCCCGAGCCGGACCAGGAACCGGATGTTGTGGATCGAGACCAGCCGGAGGCCGAGCATCTCCTCCGCCATGAACAGGTGGCGGAGGTAGCCGCGGGAGAACCGGGTGCAGGTCTCGCAGTCGCACGTCGGGTCCAGCGGCTGGTCGCTGAGCTTGAGGCTCGCGGCGCGGATGTTCACCTTGCCGTCCGCCGTCCAGGCGCTGCCGTGGCGCCCGTTCCGCGTGGCGGCCACGCAGTCGAACAGGTCCACGCCCCGGGCTATCCCCTCGAGGAGGTCGTCCGGGAATCCGACGCCCATAAGATAACGGGGCACCCCGACGGGCAGGTGGGGCCCGAGTTCCTCGAGCACCCGGTGCATCACCGGCTTCGGCTCCCCCACCGAGAGCCCGCCGATGGCGATCCCCGTCCACGGCCCCCGCGCCAGCGTGCCCTCGAGCGAGCGGCGCCGGAGGTCCGCGTGCGTCCCGCCCTGCACGATGGGCCAGAGCGTCTGGGGGCTGGGCGCCGCGGGGCTCGCCCTCCAGGCCGGGTCCGGCGGCGGGCAGGTGGCGGCGAGCTCCGCGTGCGCCGCCTTGCACCGGTCGAGCCACCGCAGGGTCCGCTCCATCCCTTCCTCGGCCAGCTCCCACGACGCCTGGCCGGGCACCACGTGGTCGAACACCATCGCCACGTCCGCGCCGAGGGCCCACTGGATGGCCATGGAGCTCTCGGGGGTGATGGTGCGCGTGGAGCCGTCGATGTGGCTCACGAACTCCACCCCCTCCTCCGAGATCTTCCGCAGCCCCTCCAGCGAGAACACCTGGAAGCCGCCCGAGTCGGTGAGCATCGGCCGGTCCCAGGTGGTGAACTTGTGCAGCCCGCCGAGCTGGCGGATCACCGCCTCGCCGGGACGGAGGTGCAGGTGGTAGGTGTTGCCGAGGATGATCTGCGCGCCGGCGCGGCGCACCTCGCCCGGGTGGAGGCCGCGCACCGCGCCGTGGGTGCCCACGGGCATGAAGGCGGGCGTCTCCACCGGCCCGTGCGGCAGGTGGAGCAGGCCCGCGCGCGCATCGCCCTCGGTGGCGAGGAGCTCGTACTCGAACATCGGCTAGCCTCGCCTCACAGGATCACCATCGCGTCGCCATAGGAGTAGAACCGGTAGCGCGCCGCCACCGCGTGGCGGTACGCGGTCATGGCCGTGTCGTAGCCCGCGAACGCCGCCACCAGCATCACCAGCGTGGAGCGGGGCAGGTGGAAGTTGGTGAGCAGGCGGTCCACCACCTGGAATTGGTAGCCCGGCGTGATCAGCAGCCGCGTGCCGCGCTCGCCCGCGTGCACCAGGCCGCCGCCCGCGGCCGAGCTCTCGAGCGCCCGCACCACGGTGGTGCCGACGGCCCAGAGCCTCCCCCCGCGCGCGCGGAGCGCGGCGATGGTGTCCGCGGTGGCGGCCGGGATCGTGTAGCGCTCCTCGTGCATGGGATGCGTGGCCGGGTCCACCACTTCCACGGGCTTGAAGGTGCCGGGTCCCACCTCAAGGTCGAGCGTCACGATCTGGACGCCCTTCGCGCGGAGCGCCTCGAGGATGGCCGGGGTGAAGTGGAGCCCCGCCGTCGGGGCCGCGACGCTGCCCTCGCGTTCGGCGTAGACGGTCTGGTAGCGCACCTCGTCCACCGCGGTGGGCGCGCGCTCGATGTACGGCGGCAGCGGCAGCCGCCCCGCCCGCGCGATGGCGTCCTCCGCCGTGATGCCGACGAAGCGCACCTCGCGAAACCCCTCGTCGAGCACCGCCACCGTCTCGATCTCCCCGCCGTCGATGCTGATCCGCTTCCCCGCCCGCAGCGCCGACCCCGGCTTCCCGATGGCGATCCACTTCCCGTCGGTGGACGGATGGATGAGCAGCACCTCCGCCGCCGCCCCGCTTGGCCGGGTGCCGAGGAAGCGGGCGTGGCGGACCCGCGTGGTGTTGAGCACCAGGAGGTCGCCGGGCGGGATGAGGTCCACGATGGCCGGAAAGCGCCGGTCCTCGAGCCCATCCCCGCGCCGCACCACCAGCAGCCGGCTCGCCCCCCGCTCGGCCACCGGCTCCTGCGCGATCAGGTCCTCCGGCAGGGCGTAGTCGAAGTCGTTGGTGGTGTAGGGCATGGGTCCGGGGCGTCGCGGCCGGCAGGGGCCGGGAATGGGCGCGTCGTGACTCAACGCAGAGGCGCAGGGGACGCTGAGGACGCGGAGGGATCGAGGACGGAAGAGCCCCGTGCCGCACAAGAACACGGTGTGGTCCTTGTCTCTCCGCGCCCCCTCCGCGTCCTCTGCGCCTCTGCGTTGAGCTCACCGTCGCCGACCCCTCGAGGAACCCGGCATCCTAGAAAATGGACCCCTGCGCCCCCGCCGGGGGCGTGACGCCGAAGCGGCGGTAGGCATGCGGCGTCGCCACGCGGCCCCGGGGCGTGCGCTCCAGGAAGCCCTGCTGGATGAGGTACGGCTCGTACACTTCCTCGATGGTGGCCGCGTCCTCGCCGATGGCCACGGCCACCGTGTTGAGCCCCACCGGGCCGCCGCCGAACTTCTCGATGATGGTGGTGAGGAGCCGCGCGTCCATGTCGTCGAGCCCGAACTCGTCGACGTTGAGCCGCGCCAGCGCGTCCCGCGCCACCGGGCCCGTGATCCGGCCCTCGGCCTTCACCTGGGCGTAGTCCCGCACCCGGCGGAGCAGGCGGTTGGCCACCCGCGGCGTCCCGCGGCTCCGCCGGGCGATCTCCAGCGTGCCCTCGGCGTCCGCCGGCACGTTGAGCAGTCGCGCCGAGCGCACGATGATCTGCTCCAGGTCTTCCGGCGGGTAGAAGTGGAGCCGCTCCACCATGCCGAAGCGCGCCCGCATCGGCGGCGTGAGGAGCCCGAAGCGGGTGGTGGCGCCGATCAGCGTGAAGCGCTCGATCGGCATGGTGATGGTCTGCGCGTTGGGCCCGTCTGCCAGGCGCACGTCCACCCGGTAGTCCTCCATGGCGGGATAGAGGAACTCCTCCAGCACCGGGCGCAGCCGGTGGATCTCGTCGATGAAGAGGATGTCGCCGGGCGCCAGCGTGGTCAGCATGCTCACCAGGTCGCCCGGCTTCTCGAGGACGGGACCGCTCGTGGTGCGGAGCGTGACGCCCATCTCCCGCGCCAGCAGCATGGCCAGCGTGGTCTTGCCGAGGCCCGGCGGCCCGAAGAAGAGCAGGTGGTCGAGCGGCTCCTTCCGGTGCTTCGCCGCGTCGATGGCGATCCGGAGCGAGGTCTTCACCTGTGCCTGCCCCACGAACTCCTCGAGGCGCCCCGGGCGGAGCGCCTGGTCGGCGCCCGTCTCCTCGGGGAGGGGCTCGGGGGTGGTGATCTGGAGGCGGCTCGTCATCGGCGGGTCCGGGGCGCCCGGGGGCGCGGCCGGCTCAGTCCTGCAGGCGGGCGGTCCAGCGGACCGGGCGCTCGCCCGGTTCCACCACGTGCCTGGCGTGGCAGTGCACGCAGCGGTCCGTCACCCGCGCGGTGTCGGCGGCGACGAGGATGCGGTTGGTGCTGCCGCAGCGGGTGCACAGCCACTCCGCGGTGGTGGCGAGGACGGTCATCGGGTGCCTTTCGTGGGGTCTCATCTCGCCGGCGCACGCGGCCCCGGGGGCCGCGGGCGCCGGCACACTTCCATGCAGCGATCAGCGCTTGCCCGCCAGCGACTGCAAGGCGGCGCGGATGACGGCCCCGGTGCCGGTGACGCCCTCGGCGAGCGCCCCCCGCACCGCCTCCTCCGCGGTGGCCGGCGGGTAGCCGAGCCGCACCAGCGCCGGCACCGCCTCGTCCGCGGGGCCGGCCGGGAGCGGCGGCCCGTCCGACGGCATGGCCACCAGCCGGTCCGCCAGCTCCACGGCCAGCTTCTCCGCCTTCTTCCGGCCGATCCCCGGCACCGACGCCAGCGTCGCCAGGTCCCGCTGCTGGATGCTCCGCACCGTCCGCTCCGCGCCGAGCGCGGAGAGCACCGCCAGCGCCAGCTTGGGGCCCACGCCGCTGGCGGACAGCAGCCGCTGGAACACCGCCCTGTCCGCCGGCCGGTCGAAGCCGTACAGCGCCCAGCTGTCCTCCCGCACCACCAGCTCCGTCAGCAGGCTGACCGGCTGGCCCGCCGCGGGGATCCGCTCCAGCGTGCCGAGCGGCACCGTGACCGCGTACCCCACGCCCCCCGCCGTCTCGATGAGCAGCGTCTCGCCCTCGCGCTCGCGCAGGGTGCCGGTGATGGAGGCGATCATCGCGTCGCTTTCGTGGGGGCCGCCATGCCGCGCGTCTTGTGGTGCCGCGCGCCCAGCAGCCGGGTGAGCGCCACGGCCACGCCATCGGCCGCGTCCGTCGGCTTCGGGGCGTCCTTGAGGCGGAGCAGCTGCGCCACCATGTAGCCCACCTGCGGCTTCTGCGCCGCCCCCTTGCCGGTCACCGTCTTCTTGATGACCGCCGGCGGGTATTCCGCGATCTCCACCCCCGCCTCCGCCCCCGCGAGCAGGATCACCCCGCGCGCATGGCCGAGGACCAGGGTGGTGCGGGCATTCCTGGCGTGGAAGGCTTCCTCGACGGCCAGCACGTCGGGGTGGTGCCGGGTGAGCAGTGCCACGAGGTCCTCGTGCAGCTCGCGCAGCCGCTGCGGGAGGGCCGCGCCGCGGGTGGGCCGGATCACGCCGCACTCCACCAGCTGGAAGCCACCGAGCGGGCCCCGCTCCACCACGCCGTACCCGGTGGCGGCGGTGCCCGGGTCCACGCCGAGCACCTTCATCGGGGCGACCGCGTCAGGTGGCCTCCGCCAGCTCGCTCGCGTCGATGTCGAAGTTGGAGAAGACCTTCGAGACGTCGTCGAGGTCTTCCAGCGCCTCGACCAGCTTGAGGATCTGCTCGGCCTGCTTCCCCTCGAGCTTCACCGTGTTCTTCGGCACCTGCGCGATCTCGGCCGAGTCGATGGTGATGCCCTTGGCCTTGAGCGCCTCCTGCACGGCGTGGAAGGTGGGGATGGTGGTGCTGACGATGTACTGGTCGCCCTCGGGGGCGAAGTCCTCGGCGCCGGCCTCGAGCGCGGCCTCCAGGGTGGAGTCTTCCTTGTGCTTGCTGGCGTCGATGTAGATCTGGCCCTTCCGGTCGAACATCCAGGTGACGGAGTTGCTCGACCCGAGGTTGCCGCCGTTCCGGCTGAAGGCGTGGCGGATATCCGCCACGGTGCGGGTCGAGTTGTCGGTGGTCGCCTCGATGATGATGGCGGCGCCGCCCGGCCCGTAGCCTTCGTAGGTCACTTCCTCGTAGATGGTGCCCTCGAGCTCGCCGGTGCCCTTCTTGATGGCGCGCTCGATGTTGTCGCCCGGCATGTTGACGGCCTTGGCCGCGTCGATCGCGGTGCGCAGCCGCGGGTTCCCGCCCGGGTCCCCCCCGCCGGCCTTGGCGGCCACGGTGATCTCGCGGATCACCTTGGTCCACGAGGCGCCCCGCTTGGCGTCGGTGATCGCCTTCTTGCGCTTGATCTGCTTCCACTTGCTATGGCCGGCCATGGAGCCCTCCCGAGTGTCGGGCTGGAAAATAAGGGAGGGTAAGCCCGTTAGCCATCGGCCCTTAGGGCGCCGTGCGCCCTTGCCCCGGCCCCGGCCGCCCGCTACTCTCCCGGCCCTATGCGACGCACTCTGCTCCTCCTCGCCCTGGCCGGCCTCGCCGCCTGCCAGCCCGTGGACGACCGCCCCAAGGCCCGCCTGGCCGACACCTTCAGCGACGTCCCCCTCCCGCCGGGCGCCCAGGGCCTCGGCCGCCAGGATGCCGCCGACGCGGTCCAGCTCATGTTCAAGACCCCGCTCGCCCCGGCCGCCGTGGCCGACTACTACCGGGCCAGCCTCCAGAAGAAGCCCTGGAGCCTGAAGAGCGAGTCCACGCTGCCCAACGGCTCCCTCACGTTCTACGCCGAGCAGGACAGCGGCCCCCCGCTCTGGGTCAGCATCCGGATGGACAGCACCCTCGGCGGCAGTTACGTGGACCTGACCGGTGCCAAGACGAAGTAGCCCGCCATGCGGGAATGCCAGACGGGCCGCCCCACCGGGGCGGCCCGTTCTGTTTCCGGCTGCCAGTCAGCGATCCGGATCGAGCATGTCCTCGAAGCGGAGCCACTGCCGGTAAAAGTAGAGATCCAGGTAGCCGGTGGGCCCGTTCCGGTTCTTGAGCGTGAGCAGCTCCACCGCGCCCTCCACCCCGATGGCCGGCCGGTACATCTCCTCGCGATAGATGGCGAGCACCACGTCCGCCAGCTGCTTCACCACCCCGCCGCCGCCGAGGTCCTCGAGGGTGGGGCGGGGGTCCTGCCGCATGGGGCGGAGTCGGGGCAGCGAGGCCACCGCCAGCAGCGCCACGTCCTCGTCCAGCGCCACCTGCTTGCAGAACCGCGCCACACCCGCGAGCGACTGCTCCGGGGTCTCGCCGGGCGCGGGGGCCTCCACAAGTTGCAGCTCGTCCACGATGCAGAGGGCGCGGCGCGGCACCGTGCGGAGCGCCTCGCTGAGTTCGGTCCGGCCGCTCCGGAGCGGCCGGAGCATCAGCGGATAGTCGCGGAGCCGGATCGCGGCGGCGCCGAGGGCAGCGCGCTCGAGGTCGCCCAGTTCCCCCTTCCGGATGGTGTCCACGGCTACCCGCGCCTCGAGGGCCAGGGCGCGCTCCAGCAGCCGCTCCTCCGACATCTCGCCCGAGAGGTAGAGCACCGGGTGCCCGTGCGCCGCCGCCCGGATGGCGATGGCCAGCGCCAGCGCCGACTTCCCTGCGCCCACATCCCCGGCCAGCACCAGGAAGTCCTGCCGCCGGAGCCCGCCGCCCAGCACCCGGTCAATCGACGGGAAGCCCGAACGCACGGCATCCGGCGGCGCGTCGGCGGCGGGCGCCTGGCGCGCCTTCTCCCGCGCATCGATCTGCGCGATCAGGGCTTCGGCCGGGGAGACCTGGCGGTCGGACGAGGGACGCATGTCCCCAAGATAGGAAGAATCGCCGCTCAGCGGGACGGGGTGGCCACCTTCTGCCGGGCCGCCCGGGTGGCGTGCTGCAGCGCCTCAGCGGCCTCACTGCCGAGCACGTCCCGCGCCGGGGCCACCAGCGCGGCCAGGGCGAGGGGGACCCCCTCCGCCTTCTCCTCCCGCAGCTGGTGCAGGGCGGCGGTGAGCGCGCGCCGCAGCGGCGGGGGGAGGGCCAGGCTCGAGAGGCGGCTCTCGAGCGCCGCGAGGCGCCGGCGCTCGGCACGCTCGGCGAGCGGCGGGTCGAGCAGCATGTCCTGCGCCACCCGCACCGTCAGCCACAGCGCAAAGATCCCCTCGCGCTTGGGGCCGCGGCCGAGCTTGGGCAGCAGCGCCAGCAGTTCGCCGGCGGCCGGGTCCCAGCCGCTCACGCCAGCCACTCCCGGACACGCGCCATGACCACCTCCGGCAGGAGCTCCGTCATGCAGCGATGATGGCCCAGCGGGCAGCGCGGGCCGCCCTTGCTGCTGCAGGGCCGGCACGGGAGGTCGCGTTCCACGACACTCGCGCGCGCCCGGTAGGGAAAGAAGCCGAACTGCTCCACCGTCGGCCCGAACAGCGCCACGACCGGGGTCCCCACCGCGGCAGCCAGGTGCATCGGGCCGCTGTCGTTGCTCACCACCACCCGGGCGCGGCGGAGCAGGGCGCCGCTGGCCTGCAGGTCCAGCTGGCCGGCCGCGCTCGCCGCCCCGTGGTCCAGTGAGGCGAGCACCTCGGCCGCGGCCGCGCGATCGCCGCCATGCCCCACCAGCGCCACCTGCATCCCGCGCTCCACCAGCGCGCGGGCCAGCGCCCGCCAGTGCGTGAGCGGCCAGCGCTTCGTGGGGTGCGCCGCGCCGGGCGCCAGCGCCACCAGCGGCGCCGTCTCGTCGAGCCCCGCCGTGGCCAGCCATTCCTCGGCGCGGGCCTCGGCACCCGGGCTCGTGAAGAGCTCGGCGGGGCCGCCATCGGGCCGCACGTCGAGCTCGCGGGCCGCCTCGAAGTAGCGCTCCGGCACCGGCACGCGCGGGTGATAGTGGTCGCGCCGGGCGTGGATCAGGGCGCGACGCTCGCGCCGGCGCGCGTCGTAGCCCTGCCAGGCGCCGGGCACCAGCAGCCGGAGCATCCGGCTCCGGACGCTGCCGTGCAGGTCCAGCCGGTGGCTGAAGCCGCCGCGGCGGAGTGCCCGGGCCAGCCCGCCGAGCGTGTCGCCCGGCGCGATGGTCACCACCTGGTCCAGGTGCGGATTGGCGGAGAGAAGCGGCGCCCACGCCGCCTTGGTCAGCGCGGTGAGTGTGGCGTCCGGGTGGCGAGCCCGCAAGGCCCGGATGAGCGGCGTGGTGAGCAGCACGTCGCCGAGGGAGCTGAAGCGGACCAGGAGGATCGCGGGCGGGGCCATGGCCCGGAAAAGTAACTCGCCCTGCGCCCGCGGCCCGCCTATACTTTGCGCATGCCGCGTCCCCGAAGCATCCTCTGGGTGGACGACGAGGTCGAGAGCCTCTCCTCCCACATCCTCTTCCTCGAGGAGCAGGGTTTCTCCGTCGAGAAGGCCGCCCACGGGGACGACGCCCTCGCCCTGCTGCAGCGCCAGCCCTACGGCGTGGTGCTGCTCGACGAGCAGATGCCCGGCCGCCGCGGCCTCGAGCTCTTCCGCGCCATCCGCGACCTCGACGCCACCATTCCCGTGGTCATGGTCACCAAGAGCGAGGAGCCCGCCACGCTCAAGGATGCCATCGGCGCCGACGTCTCCGACTACCTGGTGAAGCCGGTCAACCCGCGCCAGGTGCTCTCCGTGGTGACCCGGCTCCTCGAGGGCGACCGCATCCGCCAGCAGCGCCTCTCGCGCGACTTCGCCACCCGCTTCCGCGAGCTCGAGGCCATCCGCGCCAGCCCCATGAACTGGCGCGAGTGGATCGAGCTGGTGGTGGAGGCGGCGGAGTGGGAGGTGCGGCTGGGGCAGGCGGAGGAGCCCGGGCTCTCCGAGGCGCTCCGCACCCTGCAGGTGAGCCTGCGGCAGGACTTCGCCAAGTTCGTGGAGCAGCGCTACCCGGGCTGGCTGGCGGGGAGCCGCGCCGGGCGGCCGCCGCTCTCGATTGACATCGTGCCGGAGTTCGTGGAGCCGGCCCTGCGGCAGCACGGCAAGGCGCTGCTGGTGGTGGTGGACTGCCTCCGCCTCGACCAGTGGGAGGCCATCCGGCCGCTCATCGCCAGCCGGTTCGACATCGAGACGTCGTACTACTTCTCGATCGTCCCCACCGCCACGCCCTTCGCGCGGAACGCCATCTTCGCCGGCCTGCTCCCGCGCGACCTCGCCGCCCGCTACCCGCAGTGGTGGAAGGAGCAGGACGAGGTGAGCCTCAACGGGCACGAGGCCGAGCTGCTGCAGCGCCAGCTCGACGGCCGCCACGGCCGCCACGTCCCCGTGCGCTACGAGAAGGTCTTCACCGCCACCGACGGCGAGGCGCTGCTCGGCCGCCTCCCCGCGCACCTCGCGGCGGACGGCGTCACCGCGCTGGTCTTCAACTTCATCGACCAGCTCACCCACGGCCGCACCGAGAACTCCACCCTCTACGAGGTGGCGCGCGACACGCTGGCGCTCCGGAACCTCACCCGCACCTGGTTCGAGCGGTCCCCGCTCTGGGCCGCGCTGCGGGAGGCGGAGCGCCGCCGGGTGCCCGTGCTCCTCACCACGGACCACGGCTCCATCCACTGCCACACCCCGGCGACCGTCTACGCCCGGCGCGACACCACCGCCAACCTGCGCTACAAGTTCGGCGACGACCTGCGCGCGCAGGACCGCGAGTCGGCCATCCAGGTGGACAACCTGCCGGCCTGGGGCTCCACGCCTCCACCCGCATGCTGCTGGCCACCGGCGACCGGTTCTTCGTCTATCCCACCAAGCTGCGCGAGTACCAGGCCCGCTACCGCGGCGCCTTCCTGCACGGCGGCGTCACGCCCGAGGAAGTGGTGCTCCCCATCGCCCTCCTCACGGCGCGGCGCTGAGCGTGGCCGGGACGCCCCCGAAGAGCGCCCCGGTGTCGCGGCTGCTGCCGTGGCTCCGGCCCTATCGCGTCACCCTGGGCCTCGGCGTCCTCTGCACCGCCATCGCCTCGCTCCTCGACGGCGCGGTGCTGCTCCTCCTCATCCCCCTCTTCCGTCACCTCTTCGGCTCCACCGCGGGCCTCGTGGCGGGGGGCGGGCTCGAGGGCATGGTGGACGGCCTGCTGGCCCCGCTCACCGGCGGCCACTCCCCCGCCGGCACGACGGCGCGGCTGGTGGCGCTCCTCTGGGTGGCGCTCCTCGGCAAGAACGTCCTCAGCTACCTCGCCGCCCAGCTGAGCGTGCGCGCGCAGGAGGGGCTGGTGCGAGACCTCCGCTCGGCGCTCTTCGAGCACCTCCTGCGCCTCGACCTGGCGTGGCTCGAGCGGGTGAAGGGCGGCCAGGTCATCGCCCGGGTCATGCAGGATGCCGACCAGGTGAAGGGCTCGGTGAGCGCGGGCCTCGCGTCGTTCTTCCAGAACCTGCTGCTCATCCTCACCACGCTCGTGGTGCTGGCGCAGCTGTCGCTCAAGCTCACCCTGCTCACCCTGGGCGCCGCGCCGCTCCTGCTGGTGGGCATCCGCCAGCTGCTCAAGCGCCTCCGCCGCCAGGCCCGCGCCCGCGCCGACGAGGCGGGCCAGATGACCGCCACCCTGGCGGAACGGCTCCAGGCCGTGAAGCTCATCCGCCTCAACTCCGCCGAGCCGCGGGAGGCGGAGCGCTTCCGCGCGCAGGCCAACCAGTACCGCCGCGCCGTGGTGCGCACCCAGCGCTTTGCCCAGCTCTCGAGCCCCGTGAGCGAGCTCTTCGGCGGGCTCCTCATGGTGCTGCTGATCGTGGTCGGCACCCGCCCGGCCCTCCTCGGCGAGGCGATGACGCCGGAAGGGCTGGTGGTGTTCCTCGTGGCCGCGCTCCGCATGATGGCGCCGCTCAAGGCCATCACCCAGTTCCCGGCCCTCATGGCGCAGGCCCTCGCGAGCGCGGACCGTGTCTTCGAGATCCTCGACCGCCCCGCCGCCGAGCCGCGTGGCGACGACGGCCGTCCCGCCGGCCTGGAGCGCGGCATCGAATTCGAGCGGGTGAGCTTCGCGTACGCGCCGGAGCTGCCGCACGTGCTGGAGGACATCACCTTCACCCTGGCGAAGGGCACCACCGTCGCGCTGGTGGGCCCCTCCGGCTCCGGCAAGACCACGCTGGCCGAGCTGCTGCCGCGGCTCCGCGAGCCGGTGGCGGGACGCATCCTGCTCGACGGCGCGCCGCTGCCGTCGCTGGCGCGCAGCTCGCTCCGCGGGCTCATCGGCTTCGTGGGGCAGGAGACGGTCGTCTTCAACGACACCGTGCTCGCCAACATCGCTTACGGCCGGCCCGACGCCACGCGGGAGCAGGTGGAGGCCGCCGCCCGCGCCGCCAACGCCGAGGAGTTCATCCGCCGCCTGCCGCAGGGCTACGACACCGTCCTCGGCGAGCGCGGCACCCGCCTCTCCGGCGGGCAGCGGCAGCGGCTCGCCATCGCGCGGGCGCTGCTGCGCGACCCACCGCTCCTCATCCTCGACGAGGCCACCAGCGCGCTCGACACCGAGAGCGAGCGCCTGGTGCAGGAGGCGCTCCTGCGGCTGATGCGGGACCGGACCACGCTCGTCATTGCCCATCGCCTCGCCACGGTGCGTCATGCCGACCTGATCCTGGTCCTCGACCACGGCCGCATCGTGGAACGCGGCACCCACGCCGAGCTGCTGGCGCGGGACGGCCTCTACCGCCGGCTCTCCGCCAGCCAGTTCGGGCCCGAGCTGGCGCCGGAACCCTTGGGGAGCGGCGGGCGCCCCGCCTAGATTGTGTCCGCCATATGACTGCACCACACACCGGGCTCCGGCTGCTCTACATCGCCCCCACGGACGATGCCGAGCTGGCGCACAACCGCCTCCGCCGCCGCGCGCTGGAGCGCCTCGGCGCCAGCCTGCTGCACGTGGATCCGACGCACGCCGGCTGGCTCGAGCGCCTGGTGCGCCGCGACCTGGCCGACCGCCTCGAAGCCGCCATCGCCCAGCACCAGCCGGACGTGGTCATGGTGGCCGACGAGGACACCCTCCCCGCCGACGTCGCCGACCAGCTCCGCGCCGCCCGCCCCGCCAAGTGGGTGCAGCTCCTGGGCGAGTCCGTGGACAGCGTCGAGCGCACCGCCCACGCCGCCATGAGCTACGACTTCATCTTCGTGGGCTCCACGGCGGCGGTGCAGGGCCTGGACCGCCACGGCGTCAAGCACGCGCACTACCTGGCCGTGGGCTGCGACCCCTCGGTGCACAAGCCGCTCCGCGCCCGCGGGCCGTTCCGCGCCAACGTGGTCTTCGCCGGGCAGGCCACCCCGCGCCGTGAGCGCTACCTCACGGAGCTGGTGGAGTTCGGGCTGGCGCTGTGGGGGCCGGGGTGGCGGAAGACGGGACTGCGGGACTACTGCCGGGGGGAGCTCCCGAGCACCGAGGATTTCGTGCGGGCCTACGCGGGCGCCACGGTGGCGGTGAACGTCCACCGCGACGACCCCGACTCCCCCAACGGCGACGGCGCCGGCGTCAACCGCCGCGCCTTCGAGATCGCCGCCATCGGCGCGCCGCAGGTCATTGATGCCCGCACCGACCTGCCGCAGCACTTCGAGGACGGCACCGAGGTCCTCGTCTATGAGACGCCCGAGCAGCTCAAGGGCCAGGTGAAGCGCGCCATCCAGGAGGACAAGTACCGCGATCGCCTCGCCACCGCGGCCCGCCAGCGCGCCATCTCGCACCACACCTACATGCACCGCCTCCGCCAGCTGCTCGAGGTGGTCACCGGCGTCTAGCGGGTCCGCTCCCCCGCCGGCAGCACGCCGTCGCGGAGCCAGCCCCGGTAGAAGCGCACGTACTCCTCCGCCATCCGCAGGTGCCCGAACCACCGCTCCGCCCGCGCTCGGCAGGCGGCGGGGTCCTTCGCCTCCGCGCCGGGGATCGCGGCCACGAGTTCCTCCAGCGTGTCGCCGAAGCCGGCCACGTCGTCCGACAGCACCTCCGGCAGCGCCCCGCGCCGCGTTCCCAGCACCGGCGTCCCGCTCCAGAGCGCCTCGATGAGCGTGAGGCCGAACGGCTCGTCCCAGATCGCGGGCATCCAGAAGAGCCGCGCCCCCGCGAGCAGCGCCGCCTTCTTGGCGCCGCCCACCTCGCCCACGAACCGCACGCTCAGCGACAGCGTGGGCCGCCACCCGCCGGCCACCACGATCCGCCGTCCCGCCTTCCGCGCCCCCTCCACCGCCCAGCGCCACCCCTTGATGGTGTGGAGCCGGCCCAGGAAGAGGTCGTAGTCCCCCTTCTTGGCCTGGAAGCGGAGTTCCGCGGGGTCGAGGCCGTTGTAGACGAAGCTCGTGCTGCCGTGGCGCGCCGCATGGTCGGCGCTCACGTAGATGGTGTTGGGCGGGCGGGTGACGCCGGGCTTGGTGGTGCCCTCGAGCGTCCACACGTGGGGCACCGCCGGGGCCACCTTGAGCGGGTAGAAGGCGTGGACGATCTCGGTGCCGTCCGGCAGGAAGGGCGTGAGGTCGGTGGCGGCGTCGTGGAGCTGGCGGCCGGGCACCGCCACATGCCGCACGTTCGGCACCGTGGTGCCGGGGGGCGCCAGCAGCGTCACTTCATGGCCGAGGGCCACGAGCCCCGCCGCAAGCGAGACGACCACCCGTTCCGTGCCGCCGTACCCCTCCACCGGCAGCTTGGTGTGATGCACCAGGGCCACGCGCATATCTTTGGCGGGTTCCCTTCTCCCAGCGCGGGTGCCACGCGATGCGCGTCACCGGGTTCAGCCTCGTTGCCAACGCCGTGCGGCTCGACTTCCCCGTCGTGGAAGCGCTCCGCTCGCTGCTGCCGCTCGTGGACGAGCTCATCGTGAACGTCGGTCCCTCGGACGACGGCACCCACGACCTCGTGGCGAGCCTCGCCGACCCGCGACTCCGCCTCATCACGGGCGCGTGGGACCGCTCGGCCGGCAGCGCCATGCTCGCCACCGAGACCCAGCGCGCCCTCGACGCCGCCACCGGCGACTGGGCAATCTACATCCAGGCCGACGAAGTCCTGCACGAGGCCGGGATCCCCGCCCTGCGTGCCGCCATGGAACAGGCGCGCGCGGAGCCGTCGGTGGAGGCGCTGCTGGTGGACTTCGTCCACCACTACGGCTCCCCCGCCTGGGTGGGGCAGGGCCGCGCCTGGTACCGGCGCGAGGTGCGCGTGGTGCGCCCCGGCATCGGGCTCCGGAGCTTCCGCGACGCGCAGGGGTTCCGCCTCGGCGCCGACCACCGCCGCCCGCGCGCCCGCCGGAGCGGCGCCACCTATCATCATTATGGCTGGGCCCGCCCCACGCCCGCCCTCGTGGCCAAGCAGCAGGTGGACAACGAGCTCTACCACGGCGGCGCCGCCGCCCGTGCCGACGTGAGTGCGGGACTCCCCTGGGACGTGGGCCTCGCGCCCTTCACCGGCACCCATCCCGCCGTGATCCGCGAGTGGCTGGTGACGCGCGCCGGCCGCTTCAACGACCAGTTCCTGCCGCGCCCCTGGGATCGCCGCCGCCTGGCGCTTGCCGCCTCACTCGGCATCGAGCGCCTCACCGGCTGGCGCCCCTTCGAGCACCGGAACTACGTCGAGGTGTAGCCCCGGCCCTGCAGCAGCAGCTCCAGCCGGTCCGCGTAGGTGTGCCGCGCCATCACCTGTGCCCGCCCCGCCGACGCGAGCCGCCGCCGGAGCCCTTCATCGGCCAGCAGCTCCCGGAGCCGGGCAACGCCGTCCTCCACCGTCCGGTAGAACACGGCGTGTTCCCCATCCCGCACGAACTGCTCCAGCCCCTCCACCGCCTCACCGAGGAACACCCCGCCGCAGGCCAGCACTCGCCAGAGCCGGTTGGAGGTGCCGCCGCTCCGTTCCTGGCGCTGCGCCTCCAGCGCATCCACCCCGAGCGACACCGCGGCCCCGCGTACCGCCCGCGCAAACTCCCGGCCGCGCACCGCGCCCCCCACGACCGGTACGCCTTCCGGTACATTGTCCCACTGGGGCCCGCGCACCTGCAGGCGGCACGCCCGCGCAAAGGCCGCCAGGATCGGATGCCGCCGCGGGTACTGTCCCGAGCCCACGAACGAGAGCTCGCACTGCCACCCCGCAGGCGCGGACTCCGCCGGCGTGTCCAGCACGGGATCGGCGCCCTGCGGCAGGAATTGCGCGCCCCGCGCGCCGAGCGCCAGGAAGGCGTCGCGCTGGTAGCCGTAGGTGGCGAAGGCCTGGTCCACCAGGGTCGCCAGTCGCGCCACCGGCTCGGGCAGCGGGCTCGGCGCGTCGAAGTACCAGAACGCCGAGCGCCGCCGCCGGAGCAACCCGGGCAGGTGCTCCAGCCCGACGCTCACCGCATGCCGGGTGCAGAGCACCAGCTCCGGGGCAAAGGCATCCGCCTGCCAGCGGAGCCACCACGGCGCCAGCGCCCCCAGGCGCCGCCGCCAGCCGAGCGCGTCGAGCACCTGCGCCTCGTGGCCGAGCTGCCGGGCCGCGCGCGCCACCGAGGCTTCCGTCCGGCCATTCCCGGCCGCGCCGACGATGAGGATCCGCATGGGTGAGCGGGAAGATACCAGCGTGCCGCTCCGGGTTCTCCTGGCCCTGCATCAGGGCGGGGGCGCGGGATCGGTCAATTCCACCCTCGCGCTCGGGCTCGGGCTCCGCGCGCGCGGCGTGGACGCGCGCCTGGTCTGCCCGCCCGGCTCGCCGGTGGAGGCGGAGGCGCGCGCGGGCGGGCTGCCCGTGCACCCGCTGCCGCTCGCGCGCCAGTCGCGCTTCATGAACGCGCGCGCCCTCGGGGCCTTGCTGCGCGACCAGCCCGTGGACATCATCAACTCGCAGGGCTCGCGCGACCGTGAGGCATTCACCTGGCTCGGCCTCACCCGCCGCCTCCCGGCGCCACTGATCCTGACGCGCCGCTCGTTCCCGCGGAGCACCCGGCTGCAGAACTGGCTCGCCGCCCGGGTGAGCGCCCGGGTCATCGCCCTGAGCGCGTCGGTGCGCGACGAGCTGGTGCGGCGCGGCACGCCGGCCGGGAAGGTGGTGGTGGTGCCGAGCGGGTTCGTGGCCGGCCGCATGGACCGGCCGGTCAGCGACGCGGAGCGCGACGCGTGGCGCGCGCGCATCGGCTGGGAGCCGTCCCGCCGGGTCATCGGCGTGGTGGCACGGCCCAAGGACCAGGCGGTGGTGCTCGCGGCCCTGGCCCACGTGGCGACCCCCGTGCGCCTGGTGCTCGCGGGGCTGGATGCGGCCGCACTCGCGGCCCCGCTCCCGCCCGTGCCTGAGCGCCACGCGGTGGTGCGGCTCCCCTTCGATCCGGCCATCCGCCCGCTCTACGAGCTGCTCGAGCTGGCGCTCCATCCCTCGCGCTGGGATGCGTTTCCGCAGGCGGTGCTCGAGGCGCTGGCGCTCGGCCTGCCGGTCGTGGCATCCAACGCCACCGGCAACGCGGAGATCATCCGCCCCGAGGTGGATGGCCTCCTCGTGGCGCCGACGGACCCCGCGGCCTGGGCCGCCGCCATTGACCGCCTCCTCGGCGACCGCGACCTCGCCGCGCGCCTCGGCGCCAGCGGACGCCGCCGCGCCCGGGAGGACTTCTCGCTCGACCGCATGCTCGACCGCACCCTGGCCGTGTACCACGCCGTCCTCGCCGAACGCGCCCTCCGCCGATGACCCACCCGGCCCTCCTCCTCACCTACGACTTCCCGCCCATGCTCGGCGGCATCGCCCGCGCGCTGGGCGAGATCGCGCGCCACGCCGAGGGGCGGGTCCGCGTCTCCACCGGCCAGGTGGACGGCTGGGAGGCGTGGGACCGGGCCAGCGGCCTCCCCGTGGACCGCCTCGCCGTGCCGAGCCGCCGGCTCAAGACGCTTCCCTGCCTGGTGCGCTGGGGCCTCCACGCCGACCGGCTGGTGCGCCAGCACCACCCCGCCTTCCTCTGGGCCGGCAACGTGAAGCCGGCGGGCCATGTGGCGCGCTGGCTCGGCACCCGGCGTGGCATTCCGTATGGCCTGATCACCTACGGCCTCGACCTCGAGCTCCTCCACGACCAGGCCCGCCGCTCCCCCCGCCGCCGCCGCGGCATCCGCGAGCTCGTGGCCGGTGCCGCCGGTGCCGTGGCCATCAGCGGCTGGACCCGCGACCGCTACGTGGAGCTGGCGGAACGCCTCGGCGTCCCCGCCGGCCCCGACCGGGTGCGCGTGGTCCCGCTCGGCGTGGACACCCAGCGCTTCGCGCCGCGGCCCGCCGGCGGCCCCCGCGCCGGGAGCTGCACCCTGCTCACGGTGGCCCGCCTCGTCCCCCACAAGGGCGTGGACGAGGCGCTCGCGCTCCTCGCCGGGCTCCGGGCCGAGGGGTACACCTGTCATTACGTGGTGGCCGGCGAGGGTCCGGACCGGCCCCGCCTCGAGGCGCTGGCGGCCGAGCTCGGCGTGGCCGGGCAGGTCCGCTTCCTCGGCGCCGTGTCGGAAGCGGAACTGCCCTCGCTCTACCAGGCGGCGGATCTCTACGTGGGGTTGTCGCGGGTCGACGGGCCGGAGGTGGAGGGCTTCGGCCTGGCACTGCTCGAGGCGCAGGCGGCGGGGCTGCCGGTGCTGGCGGGGCGGGGCGGGGGGACGGCGGAGTGCGTCGAGGACGGCGTGAGCGGGCTGCTGCTCCCGCCCACCGACCGCCGCGAGGTGCTGGCCGCGGCGGTGGCGCTCCTGCGGCACCCCGAGCGCGCCCACGCGCTGGGCCAGGCGGGCCGCGCGCGGGCGGAGCGGCACTTCGGCTGGGCGCGGGTGGTGGCGGACCTCGAGGCCGCCGCCCGCGCCTTCACCCCGCCGGCGGCGCGAAGCGCGCGCTGATCGCGTAGGTGGGGCAGTTCCGCACGTAGGACCCATCCAGCGGCGACCAGCACTGCCGCGGCTGCCGCACCACCGCCTTCCCCTCGCTCATCCCGAACACCTGCGGCGCCTGCATCGCGCACGCGCCGCACCCGATGCAGCGCGCCGCGTCCACCCGCACCTCCACCATCCGCTGCGGGAAGATCCCCTCGGCCTCCGCCGGCAGCGTGGCCGGGAGCCGGTCCAGCAGGTCCAGCGTGGCGCGGCGCCCCTCCTCGATGATCTCCCGGTTCTGGCCAAAGGCGAACATCGACACGTGCTCCACCCGCGGGTGCAGCAGCAGCAGGGGCGGCCGGCTCCAGCGGCGCAGCCGGCTTTCCATCATGGCCTGCATCACGATCTCGAGTCCGCGCGCGTAGGTGGCGGCAAACCCCTCCTCCTGCACGTTGGCGCGGAGCGCCGCCGTCGAGCCCACGTCCACCGCCAGCACCGGCGCCTGCCCCAGCGCGGCCGCCGCCGAGACCGGCAGGTTCTCCAGCACGGCCCCGTCCACATAGTGGCGCCCCCCGATCTCCACCGGCGGGAACAGCCCGGGCAGCGCGCACGAGGCCAGCACCGCATCCGCCACCCGTGCGTCCCTGAGGCCGGGCAGGCCCCAGAACACCTGCATCCCGGAGTCGAGCTCCACGGTGTTGATGAACAGCCGCCGGGGCAGCTCCTCGAAGCGCACGTCGCCGATCACCGAGCGGATCAGGGCGTACAGCGGCTCCCGCCGGTAGACGGCCGGCGCCTTCATCCGCTTGAACGCCATGTCGGCGTGCGCCACCTGGAAGATGTCGCGCCGCTTCACCTTGAGGCCGCCCGCCTCGAGCGTCCGCGCCGGCACCCCCGCCGCCCACGCCGCCGCGATGAGCGCCCCCATGCTGCTCCCCACCACCAGCTCGGGCTCGAGGCCCCGCTCCTCGAGCGCCAGCAGCACGCCCACGTGCGCCAGCCCCTTGAGGCCGCCGCCCGAGAGCACCAGGGAAAAGGGTCCGCCAAAGCCCATGCTTGCCTCCAGCCTCCGCCTGCCGGTAACGTACGCCACTTCCCGGAGGATATCACCCCGTGCCGTACGACCTGGGCGCCCTGCGCCGGACCGAATTCCCGTGGGCGGACGAGACCACCTACCTCGACCACGCCTCCATCGGGCCCATCCCCGAGCGCACCCGCCGCGCCCTCGACGACTTCAACACCCGCCGCACCCGCCCGCACCTGCTGCGCCACGAGGACCTCTTCGGGGCCTTCGACCTGGCCCCGTGAGGCCGTGGCGAAGCTCATCAATGCCGACACCGGGGAGGTGGCGCTCACCACCAACACCACCTTCGGCCTCGCCATCGCGGCCCGGGCCCTCCCCCTCGGCCAGGGCGACATCGTCCTGGTGTCCGACCGCGAGTTCCCCGCCAACATGTACCCCTGGCGCCGTCTTGGCGACCGGGGCGTGGAACTCGAGGTGCTCCCCACCACCCCGGAGGGCTGGCCCGACGAGGTCCGCATGCACGCCCGCCTGGCCGACCCCCGCGTGCGCTGCCTGGCGGTGTCGCTCACTCAGTTCGCCAATGGGTATACGGTGGACCTGGCCGCGCTGTCCCAGGCCACCCGGGCCCGCGGCCAGTTCCTGGTGGTGGACGCCATCCAGGCCCTCGGCCAGATCCCGGTGGACGTGAAGCAGGTGCCGGTGGACATCCTCTCCTCGGGCGGCCAGAAGTGGCTGCTCTCGCCGTGGGGCAGCGGCTTCATGTACGTCCGCCGCGACCTCATCCCCGTCATGGAGCCGGCCGTCGCCAGCTGGATGGCCTTCGAGGGCACCGACGACTTCTCCCGGCTCACCGACTACAAGGACGTCTTCCGCCCCGACGCCCGCCGCTTCGAGCTCATCACGCTTCCCTACCAGGAGTTCGTGGGGATGCGCCAGTCCATCGAGCTCCTGCTCGAGCTGGGCGTGGCGGGCATCCAGCAGCACCTCACCCGCCTCCAGGCCCCCCTCGTGGAGTGGGCGCAGCGGAAGGGCGTGGCCCTCACCTCGCCCGTGGGCGCGCGGGCCTCGGGCATCACCTGCCTGGCGCCGCCGCGCATCGAGGAGTGCTTCAAGGCGCTCCGGAAGGCGGGCGTGTCGCTCAGCCATCGCGAGGGCGCCCTGCGCTTCGCGCCGCACTGCTACAACACCCTGGGCGAGGTCGAGCGGATCGTGGCCGTGCTCGACCCGCTCGTCTGACCCCGGAGATCCCGATGCCCGGCACCTTCGACGAAATGCTCGCCGCCGGCTACGGCTTCAGCGGCGCCGCCGTCACCCTCGGCGCGGCCCTGCACGAGGGGGCGCTCCACGCCACCCCGGCCGTCCGCATCCCGCTGGCCATGATGAACCGCCACGGCCTCATCGCCGGCGCCACCGGCACCGGCAAGACCAAGACGCTGCAGCTCCTCACCGAGCAGCTCTCCCGCGCCGGCGTCCCCGTCTTCGTCGCCGACATCAAGGGCGACCTCGCCGGCCTCGCCATGCCGGGCGTTGCCAGCGACCGGGTCACCACCCGCGCCACCGAGACCGGCTGGACCTGGCAGGCCGCGGGCGTGCCGGTCGAGTTCGTGAGCCTGACGGGCAAGCCCGGCGTCCAGCTCCGCGCCACCGTCGCGAGCTTCGGCCCCCTCCTCCTGGCCAAGGTGCTCGGCCTCAACGAGACCCAGACCAGCGTCCTCACCCTGGTCTTCAAGTACGCCGACGACAGCCGGCTCCCGCTCCTCGACCTCTCCGACCTCCGCGCCCTGCTCCAGTTCCTGTCGTCGGACGAGGGGAAGCCCGAGCTGGCCCAGTACGGCGGCATGAGCAGCGCCACCGTGGGCGTCCTGCTCCGCAAGATGGTGGAGCTCGAGGCGCTCGGCGCCGAGATCCTCTTCGGCGAGCCGGAGTTCGACGTGCACGACCTCCTCGCCACCACCCGCGACGGCCGGGGCGTCGTCACCTGCCTCGAGCTCACCGACGTGCAGGAGAAGCCGCGGCTCTTCTCCACGTTCATGATGTGGCTGCTCGCCGAGCTCTACCAGGCGCTGCCCGAGGCCGGCGACCTCGACAAGCCCAAGCTCGTCTTCTTCTTCGACGAGGCCCACCTCCTCTTCAACGACGCCTCCAAGGCGTTCCTGGAGCAGGTGGAGCAGGTGGTGCGCCTGGTCCGCTCCAAGGGCGTCGGCATCTACTTCGTCACCCAGAGCCCCAAGGACGTCCCCTCGGACATCCTGGCCCAGCTCGGCAACCGCGTCCAGCACGCCCTCCGCGCCCACACCCCCGACGACGAGAAGGCGCTCACCGCCGCGGTGCGCACCTTCCCCAAGACCAGCTACTACGACCTCGCCGAGACCCTCACCAGCCTCGGCATCGGCGAGGCGGTGGTCACGGCGCTCGACCCGCGCGGCGTCCCCACCCCCGTGGTGGCCGCCCGCCTCATCCCGCCCTCCTCCCGCATGGGCCCCCTGACCCCAGAGGAACTCCAGGCGGACATCCAGGCCTCCGACCTCCTCCGCGAGTACGGCCAGGCCGTGGACCGCGAGAGCGCCCGGGAGATGCTGCAGCGCCGGGTCCAGGCCTCGGCGCCGCCGGTGCGGGAGGCCCCGCGCAGCCCGTTCCCCACCTCGGCGCCCGAACCGCGCTCCGCGCCCGCGCCCCGGAGCGGCGGCATGTCCACCGGCGCCAAGGTGGGCGGCGCCATCGTCGCGGCGCTCGGCACCACCGTGGCCCGCACCGTCGGTCGCGAGCTGGTGCGCGGCGTCCTCGGCATGCTCGGCGCCAAGCCGCGCCGCAACACCAGCCGCACCCGCTGGTAGGCAGGCCCCGGAAACACGACGCCCCCGCGGGAGCAGCTCCCGCGGGGGCGTCGCGCGTTCAGCAGGGGCGCTTACTTCTTCGCCACCTTCTCCTCCTTGAGCACCTTCTTGGCGAAGAGGAACACCAGGAACGCCACGATGATGAAGTTCACCAGCGCCGACAGCACGATCCCCACCTGGAACGGCCCCACCACCAGCTTCTGCCAGTCCCCGCTCGGCAGCAGCAGGCCCACGATGGGCATGAGCAGGCCGTCCACGATCGACTTCACCAGGTCACCCGCCTTGCCGCCGATGATGACCGCGATGGCCAGGCCGATGACACCGTACTCCTTCAGGAACGCCATGAATTCGCCGCGCATGCCAGATCTCCTCCAGGGGGAAGGGGAGCGAGGGGGTCGCTGGGGATGGGGAATCGGCGGCCGGGGGGCCGCGACGGGTGCAAGTATGAGCGGGGAGGCGGCGGGGCGCTAGGTCACCCGTCACCGGCGCCCGGCGCGCCGCCTAGCGACAGTCGAGCAGCGCGTAGCTCCGCTTGCCCTTCTGCAGCAGCACGAAGCCGCCGCCGAGCACGTCGCCGGCCCCGAGCACGCGGTCGGCGGCCACGGGGGCGCCGTTCAGCGAGAAGCCGTTCTGCGTGAGCCCGCGCCGCGCCTCGTTCTTGGAGGCGGCGAGCCCCGCCTTCACCAGCGCATCGGCAATCGGCAGCCCCTCGAGCTCCGCGGCCGCGAGCGCCGTCGTCGGCACCTCGCCCGCCAGCACCCCGAGCACCTCGGCGCCCGCCTGCGCCAGGTTGGTGCCGCCAAAGAGGAGCCGGCTCGCGTCAATCACGCGCTTCGTCACCTCGGCGCCGTGCACCCGCGTGGTCAGCTCCTCCGCCAGCCGTCGCTGCGCCACCCGCTTGCCCGGGTCCGCCGAGTGCTCGGCCACGATGGCGGCGATTTCCTCGAGCGGCAGGAAGGTGAAGAAGCGGAGCAGCCGGTCGGCGTCCGCGTCCTCGGTGTTGAGCCAGAACTGGTAGAACCTGTAGGGACTGGTCTTCGCCGGGTCGAGCCAGACGTTCCCCTGCTCGCTCTTCCCGAACTTGCCGCCGCTCGCCGTGGTGAGCAGCGGGAACACCAGCCCGTGCACCTGCGCCCCCTCGCGCCGCGACACCAGCTCGCTGCCCGCGGTGATGTTCCCCCACTGGTCGCTGCCGCCCATCTGCAGCTCGCAGCGCTCGTGCTTCCACAGGTGCCAGAAGTCGAACGCCTGCACCAGCATGTAGGTGAACTCGGTGTAGCTGATGCCGGTCTCCATCCGGCTCTTCACCGAGTCCTTCTGCAGCATGTAGTTGATGGTGAAGTGCTTCCCCACGTCCCGCAGGAACTCCATCAGGCCCAGCGGCCGCAGCCAGTCGGCGTTGTTGCGCACCCGCGCGGCGTTCTGCCCCTCGAAGCTCAGGAACTGCTCCAGCTGGCCCCGGATGCGCGACGCGTTGTGGTCGATCTGCTCCACCGTGAGCATCGGCCGCTCGCTCCGCTTGCCGCTCGGGTCCCCGACCATGCCGGTGCCGCCGCCCACCAGGATGATCGGCGTCCCGCCGAAGCGCTGCAGCCACGCCAGCCCCATCACCGGCACCAGGTTGCCGACGTGCAGGCTGTCGGCCGTGGGATCGAAGCCGACGTAGCCGGTGACCGGCCCCTGCTGCAGGCGGTCGGCAAAGCCGGGGGTGACGTCGTGGACGAACCCGCGGTCGGTGAGCTGGGAGAGGAAGGCGGTGGTCATGGGACGCGAATGGTACGGCGACCCTCCGGGGGGAGCAAGCCGCGCCACCCCCGCGGGGCGGGCGTCCCGGGCGGCGCGGATCACCTCGCCGCGGCGGGAGGGCCCGTTATCTTCCGTCCATGGCTTCCCGCATCGGCAGCACCCTCGCCCGGTGGTGGTTCACCCCCCGGATCCGCAGCACGGTCCTCACCGTCATCCTCTCCGTGATGGCGCTGGGCGTCGGGATCGCCCTCGGGGCCTGGCAGCGGGCCTGCGCCGGCAACACCTGCCCCTCGGTGGCCCGCCTGGTGCACGGCAAGTGGGACCCCGCCCAGGCCGCCAAGGTCTTCGCCGCCGATGGCCGCCTCATCACCGACCTCGGCGAGGAGCGCCGCACCGTCGTCTCCATCGAGCAGATCTCGCCGGCCGCCGTGGCCGCCTTCCTCTCGGTGGAGGACAAGCGCTTCTACGAGCATCACGGCGTGGACTGGGTCCGCTTCTTCGGCGCGCTCTACCGCACCACGCTCTACAAGCTCACCGGCCGCGGCCGCCTGCACGGCTTCTCCACCATCACCATGCAGCTGGCGGGGAACATCTTCTCCGAGATCGACCGCCAGGACCGCTCCATCAAGCGCAAGCTGCGCGAGATGCAGGTGGCCTTCGAGATCGAGGACAACTTCTCCAAGAACCAGGTCCTCGAGCTCTACCTCAACCAGATCAACCTCGGCAACGGCGCCTTCGGCATCGAGGCCGCGGCCCAGCGCTACTTCGGCAAGCCCGCCCGGGACCTGAACCTGGCCGAGGCCGCCACGCTCGCCGGCATCCCGCGCTCGCCCACCCGGTACAACCCGCGCCGCTCCCCCGACCTGTCGGTGGAGCGCCGGAACCTCATCCTCGACCTCATGGCCGAGGAGGACGTCATCTCCCGCAACGAGGCCGAGCGCTGGAAGGCCTACCCGCTCGTCCTCTCGGCCCGCTCCGACTTCAGCGACGTGGCCCCCTACTTCGTGGAGTACGTGCGGCAGCAGCTCCGCACCCGCTTCCCCACGGAGCTCTACCGCGCCGGCCTCCGCATCTACACCACCATCGACCTCGACGTGCAGCTGGCGGCCGAGCGGGCGCTGACGCGCCAGCTCGACGAGATCGAGCGGAACCGCACCAAGTACCCCAACTACCCGCGCCCGGGCTACGCCGACTACCTCGAGAAGCGCCGCGAGGACGCCCCCTCGCCGCGCGAGTCGCCCTACCTGCAGGGCCTCGCGGTGGTGCTCGAGGCGCGCACCGGCCGCATCCTCGCCATGGTGGGCGGGCGGGACTACAACGACTCCAAGTTCAACCGCGCGGTGCAGGCGCTCCGCCAGCCCGGCTCCACCTTCAAGCCCATCGTGTACACGGCGGCGCTCCGCGCCGGCCACCCGTGGACCGAGATCGTGGTGGACGACCCCATCAGCGTGGAGATGCTCCCCGGTGAGCCGCCCTGGGAGCCGATGAACTACGACAACAAGTTCGGCGGCCCCATGCCGCTCAAGGAGGCGTTCTACGAGAGCCGCAACATCCCCGCCATCAAGGTGGGGATGGAGATCGGCGCCCCCGCCGTCATCGGCGAGGCCGCCCGCTTCGGCATCACCACGCCCATCCCGCCCTATCCCTCCATCCACATCGGCTCGGCGGGCGTCTATCCCATCGAGCTGATCTCGGCCTACAGCGCCTTCGCCAACATGGGCAGCCGCACCACGCCCTTCGCGGTGGAGCGGGTGGAGGACAAGAACGGCAACGTGCTCTGGGCCCCGCGCCCCCGCTCCGAGCAGGTGATGGACTCGGCCCTTGCCTGGCTGATGCTCGACGGGTTGCGGGACGTGGTGCGCCGCGGCACCGCCGCCGGCTCCGTCGGCAGCCAGTTCCAGATCCCCGCCGGCGGCAAGACCGGCACCACCAACGACTACGGCGACGTCTGGTTCGTCGGCTTCACGCCGGACCTGGTGGCGGGCGTCTGGATCGGGATGGACAAGCCGCAGCGCATCATGGACAACGCCCAGGGCGGCCGCCTCGCCGCGCCAGCCTGGACCATGATGATGAAGGACATCTACGAGCGCCGGCCGGTGCCCGCCGTCTGGGTGCGGCCCGACGGCCTCACCTTCGTGGAAGTCGATCGCCAGAGCGGCGAGCGCTTCAGTCCCTTCTGCCCGCGCGACTCGCTCTCGGTGGAGTCCTTCCTCCCCGGCACCGAGCCCCGCAGCTACTGCCGCATCCACGACCCGTGGGGCGGCGGTGTGCAGGGAGGCAACCCGCTCTCCCCGGGCCAGCAGCCGGGCGCGCCCGCCCCGCCGGCCCCCCCGCCGACCCCCCCGCGCGAGAACACCTCCGGCGGCAGCCCCCTCAACCCCCGCCCGCCCCGGTGACCGCCGGACCCCGCCGCCTCACGGCGCCGTGGGTCTGGCCGGGCGAGGGTGTCCCGATCCCCGACGGCGCGGTGCTCGTCGGGGCCGGGGGCCGCATCGCGGCCGTCGGCCCCGAGACCCAGGTCCCCGCGCCGCCGGGCGTCTGCACCGAGCGCCTCGCGGGCGCGCTGCTTCCCGGCCTCGTCAACGCCCACACCCATCTCGAGCTCACCGGCCTCGACGCCCACAGCGCGCACCCGGCCGACTTCCCCGCCTGGATCCGCCAGCTCATCGCCCTCAAGGCCGCGCGCCCCTTCGCCACCGTGCTCGCCGCCGCCCGGCAGGGCATCCGCGACTGCTGGGCGCAGGGCGTCACCACCGTCGGCGACACCGGCGACTCCGGCGCCGTCATCCAGGCCCTCGCCGAGCTCGGCGCGAGCGGCATTGCCTATCACGAGGTCTTCGGGCCCGACCCCGCCCAGTGCGACGCCGCCCTGCAGGCCTGGGTCGCCCGCCTCGGCGAGCTGGCCCGCTTCGCCGGGCCGCGCGTCCGCCTGGGCGCCTCGCCCCACGCGCCCTACAGCGTCAGCGGCCCCCTCTACGCCGCCGCCGCGCGCCACGCCCGCGCCGCCGGCCTGCCGCTCGCCGTGCACCTCGCCGAATCGGCGGACGAGTCGGCGCTGCTCGCCTCGGCCTCGGGCGGGTTTGCGGAGGCGTGGGCCCGGCGCGGCATCCCGCTCCCGTCGCTGCCGGGCCGCTCCCCCATCGCCTGGCTCGACGAGCACGGCGTCCTCGGAAACGATGTGCTCTGCATCCACGTAGTCCGCGCCGGTGACCCCGAGCTGGACCTCTTGGCCCGCCGCGGCGTCGCCATTGCCCACTGCCCCCGCTCCAACCGCGCCCACGGCCACGGCGACGCCCCGCTCGCCGCGATGCTCGCGCGCGGGCTCCGCGTGGGCGCCGGCACCGACTCGGTCGCCAGCGTCTCCCCCCTCTCGCTCGCGCGCGAGGCGGCGGCCGCCCGCGCCCTCGGCGGACTCACGGCGGGGCAGGGGTTGCACCTCGTGACGCTCGGGGGAGCGGCCGCTTTGGGGCTGCAGCAGGAAATCGGGAGCCTGGTGCCCGGGAAGTGGGGCGACCTGGCCGCCGTCCGCCTCCCGGGCCCGGTGGACGCCACCAAGCTGGCGGAGACCCTTTTCACGGCGATGCATGAAGATGTAAGCTTGACCGTGCTCGCCGGACGGACCGTCTGGCGGGAGGCCGAGGCGGAGCCCGGCACCCAGTGAGGTGCCCGGGACTCATCGCCACCATCAGGCCGGCCTTCCCGGCGCCAGACACCGGAGGGCGGGTCGTCCTCTGCCGACACTGATCCCGGGGCCCACCGCCCGCACCGCATCGGCGGTGCGCGGCACGGCCCCTACCTGAGCCCCCCGCTTCGGGACTGGACAGCGCATGAAACTGCAGCGGCACGCCGCCATCCTCCGCATCATCCGCGAGAAGCTCATCGAGAGCCAGGACGGCCTCCGTGAGGCACTGGCGGCTGAAGGCATCTCGGTCACCCAGGCCACGCTGAGCCGCGACATCCGCGAGCTCACCCTCGCCAAGCTGGTGGACCCCCAGGGTGGCTCGTATTACGCCAACCCGCAGGAGGGCTCCCTGCGCCCGGACCTCGACGCCGTCCTCCCCACGCTCCTGGTGAGCATCGAGGGCACCGGTCCGCTGCTGGTCTGCAAGACGGCCACCGGCGGCGCCCCCGCCGTGGCGGCGGCGCTCGACACCGCCGGGTGGAAGGAGATCATCGGCACCCTCGCCGGCGACGACACCCTGCTCATCATCGCCAAGCACCAGCGCGGGCGGCACCTGATCGAGGCCCGGCTCGCCGCCATGGTGCGCTAGCCGGCGTCGCCTGATCGTTGCTTGCGCCCCGGCTCCGGGCCGGTTTACGATTCGGCGTCCGTTCGGAAGCAGGGGGAACTTCTGGTGCGTTGCCTGGCGCTGAACTCGTCGTTCGAGCCCCTCACCATGGTGCCCGTCCGGCGTGCCCTACGATTGGTCATCGAGGGCAAGGCGGAAATCGTCGAGGCGGAGGGACGGGACGTGGTGCGCAGCGAGCACCTCGTCCTCCCGAGACCGGCGATCATCCGCCTCGTCAAGTTCGTGCACGTCCCCCGCCGGTTCCGCCGCCAGGTCACCAACACCTTCCTGTTTGCCCGGGACAACTACCGCTGCCAGTACTGTCTCCGGAGCCAGCACGAACTCCGCCACCGCGAGTGCCTCACCCGGGACCACCTGCTCCCCATCAGCCGCGGCGGCCTGAACGAGTGGACCAACGTCGTCACGGCCTGCAGCACCTGCAACACCCGCAAGGGCAACCGCCTCCCGGACGAGTGCGGCATGCACCCCCACACCCACCCCGGCGAGCCCCACTTCGTCCACCTCGCCTGGGCCGTCCGCCGGCTCACCACCACCCAGGCCAAGTACATCCGCCTCTTCTACGGCCAGCAAGCCCTCAAGGCCCTCGGCGGGTGAGCGGCGCCTGGCGCGCGGTGATTTGCGGTGCCCCGCAGAGGCGCGGAGACGCAGAGGACGCAGAGGACCTGCCCGGAGAGCGGGGCCCGTCTGGGCGAGCCCCGCCGTCTGGGTGCTGGCAGGGGCGGGTCCCACCCTGTGCCAGACAACGCGCCCCCCTCCGCCGAGCCCACGCGCGTTCTCGCGCCCTCGCGCCTCCGCGCCTCTGCGGTGAATCAAGCACACCGAGCCCCGCCGCTCACCGCACGTCAAACATCCCCGACTGCCCCGTCACGCTGAGCGTCGGCAGCCCCGCCAGCCGGAGCACCAGCCGCCGCGCCCGCTCGGCCAGCGAACCGCCGCTCGCGTTCCCCGGGTCCAGCGAGCCGCGCAGCAGCCGCTCGAACTGGTCCAGGTCGGAGTCCGACAGCGTGGTGACGGTGAGCGTCCCCGCGTAGTAGTACCGCCCCGCCTCCGCAGGCGCGATGGGGAGCTGGTAGGTGCGCCCGAGCGCCGCGGCGAGGGCGCCCGGCGTGGCGTAGCGGCTCTCCGTGACCCGGCGGGGCGGGGCAAAGAGCACCACCGCAAACTGGTCCAGCAGCGGCTCGTGCTTCACCAGCACCGTCCACTCCACGCTCCGCGCCACCTCGTCGAACCACTGCTCCCGCGAGCGCCACACCTCGAGCCGGTACTGCAGCCGCACCGGCAACCCCTGGCGGAGCGCGGACAGCCACGGCGTGTCGGCAAACAGGTTCTCGGTGCGGACCCGCGCCGCGGTCCCGGCCGAGTCGAGGGTGACGTCGAGCCGCACCTGGGTGCTGTCCTGCGCGGCGAGCGGCGCCGCGACGAGGCACAGGGCGACGAGCGCCCCCCGCCACCCGCGCCGTGGCGCGGCCCCGCCGCGCTGCACGCCCCTGCCGGGATCCCGAGTCACGTGCCTAGAACCGCCGCTCCAGCCGCAGGTAGAGCTTGACCGGCTCGCCGCCGGTCACGGCCTTGGCCAGGTACACCGCCACGCCGCCCGCATCGAGCCCCACGCCCACGTCCGCCTTCCACTGCGTGAGCGACTGGATCCGGTCGCTCGGCACCCGCCCCGGGCCGTCGCCGGCGAGCCAGGCGCTGCCGGCGTTGCCGAAGATCACCAGCTCCGGGTCCTCGACGCCCGCGAAGCGCGTCAACTCCTTCTGGTCCGGATCGCGCAGCGTGAGACCGGCGCGCAGCCGCAGCCGGTGCCGGAACTCCGCCTGCGTCACCAGGGCGCGGTCGCAGAGCGCCGTCTGGGCCGGGTCCTGGGTGCCGAGCGGCGCGCAGTTGAGGGCGCGGAAGTCGTAGCCCGGCAGCAGGTCCACCCCGCCGAGCGAGAGCCGCCGCTGGATCGGGAGCGGATCCCCGGCCAGCCACCCGCCCGCCCAAAGCCGCAGGTTGAGCTGCACGTCGGGGGAGAGCCGGTTGTAGCGCCGGGCGTCCAGGGTGAAGCGGCTGGTGTTGTAGCTCCCGGAGGGAAGCGGCGTCCGCACCGTGCGCGGGAGCGCCACCGGCGCCACGTCGCTGCTGTGCGAGTACTCCACGCTGCCGCGCACCCACCAGCCGCTCGAGGCGTTGAGCCGGGTGTTGCGGCTGTCGTAGTCGGCCTGCAGGCCGAGCAGGGTGTAGTGGCCGTCGTCGATGAGCGGGTTGGGCCGCCAGCGGCCGCTGTTGCGGAACAGCGACCACGGGTCGTTGGCCCGCACCGAGCCCTGCTTCTCGTAGCGCACCAGCGCGTCGAACCGGAGCCGCCGCGTCAGGTACGCATACGCGCTGCCGCCCACGCCCTCGCTGCTGAAGTAGTCGCGGTTGTCCCGCTGGAAGAGGAAGGCGTTCCAGCCGATCTCGTCGCGCGGGAGCGTGTGCTCCTCGATCCCCGCGATCACCGAGTAGGTCCGCGCGCCCACCCCGTAGCCGCGCGTTCCCGCCAGCCGCCAGTCGGTGCGGATCAGCCAGCCCAGGTCGCGGCGGAAGGGGCCGTTGTCGGGCGCGGTGCGCAGGATGCCGCGCAGGTCGAGCGTCCCGCTCACCCGCTCGTTCGGCTGCCAGGTGAACGCCGGCCCGAAGACGATGCCGAGCCCCTCGATCCGGTTGTACGTCTGGGTGGTGGTGAGCCGGAGCGTGGTCCGGATCTTCCCGTCGCCGAAGGTGCGCTCGGCGGTGGCCAGGTCGCCGAGGGCGCGGCGCCGCTCCCGCACGCCGAGCGCCCCGTCGGAGAGCCGGTTCACGGGGGCGGCATCCCAGAACACCCGCGCCGTCCCCTCGTGGCTGCCGCCCTCGGCGATGGTCATCCGCCCGCCGGCCACCAGCACGTCGCCGAGCACCCGGCCGCCGGGGAGGATGGTGAGGTCCCCGTTGATCACGGTGAGCGACCCTTCCACCGTCCCCGCGATCCGGAGCGTGCCCCGGAACGCCGCCACGTCCCCCTGGAGCACCGCCCCCGCCGGCAGCGTGAACCCGGCGGGCAGCCGCACCGTGGCCGAGTCGTTCCACGCCGCCAGCAGCTCGTTCAGCACCTCCACCGGCAGCCCCGACACCACCTGCGCCTGGCCCGGCGCATCGGGGTCGATCACCACCACGCTGTCCTGCGCGCGGAGGGCCGGGGCTGCGGCGAGGCTCAGCGCGCCACCACGGCGGCGGCGCGGAAGGCGTCCGCAGAGGCGCAGAGGCGCAGAGCGCCGCAGAGGCGCAGAGGACGCAGAGGGCGCGGAGGGCATGCATGGGGTCGGCTCGGTGGCCTGGGGGTGGCTTCCGGCCAGGAAGTCGGGGCTGGCGCCGGTCCCCGAGTGACACCCACCCAACGTCCTCAGGGCGGCCTGACGTTGAGTCCCGCCAAGGCCCGGCCAGTTCCCCCGCCCTCGGCGCCTCGCGTGAACCCCCGCGCCCCCCCGCTCACTCCGCCCCCTCCCGCTCGAGCCCGAGCCGCTTCATGCGCCGGTAGAGGTTGGCCCGGTCGGTCTGCAGCAGCCGCGAGGCCTCGGCCATGTTGCCCTGCGCCTTCTCGAGCGCGCCCGCGATGAGCTCGCGCTCGTAGTTGTCGAGCGCTTCCGTCAGCGACTCGCCCTCCGGCGCCACCGGCCGCCGGCCCCCCGCGATCGCGCCGCGCGTGGCGCCGTCGGGGAGCACCAGCCGCACCTCGCCCTCGCTGATCTCCTCGCCGCCCAGGATGGCCAGCCGCTCCACCAGGTTGGCCAGCTCCCGGATGTTGCCGGGCCAGTGATAGGCGCCGAGCCGCCGGAGCGCGTCCGCGGTGTAGCGCTGCGGCCGCCCGGGCCGCGCCCGCGCGGCCAGGTGCGCCACCAGCGCCGGCAGGTCGCTCAGCCGCTCGCGCAGCGGCGGGAGGGGAATGGGGAAGATGTTGAGCCGGAAGAACAGGTCCTCGCGGAACCCGCCGGCCTGCACCGCCTGCTCCAGCCGCCGGTTGGTGGCGGCCAGCACCCGCACGTTGACCTGCGTCGGCTGCTCGGCGCCGAGCCGCTGCAGCACGCCCGTCTCCAGGGTGCGGAGCAGCTTGGCCTGCGCCTCGAGGTTCAGGTCGCCGATCTCGTCGAGGAAGAGCGTCCCGCCGTCCGCCAGCTCAAAGCGGCCCAGCCGCCGCTCCAGCGCGCCGGTGAAGGCGCCCTTCTCGTGCCCGAACATCTCCGACTCGACGAGCTCCCGCGGGATGGCGGCGCAGTTGACCGTCACGAACGGCTCCGGGGCCCGCCGGCTGGCGCGGTGGATGGCCGCGGCCACCAGCTCCTTGCCCGTCCCCGACTCGCCGGTGATGAGCACCCGCGCGTCGGTCGGCGCCACCTGCGCCACCAGCTGCCGCACCCGCGCGATCGGCTCGCTCGTCCCCACCATCTCGTCCCGGGGCGCCAGCGCCTGGCGCAGCGCCTTGTTCTGGGTCCGCGCCTTCCCGAGCTCGAGCGCCGCCCGCAGCGTCACCAGCACCGCCTCCGGCGACAGCGGCTTCTCCAGGAACTGGAACGCGCCGAGCTGCGCCGCCCGCACCGCGTCGGCCAGCTGCGCCTTGCCGCTCATCATGATGACCGGCGTCTCGAGCCCCCGCTCCCGCAGCTGCCGCAGCGTCTCGATCCCGTCGGGGCCCGGCGGCATCAGGAAGTCGAGGAAGATCGCCTCCGGCTCCAGCTTCTCGAGCAGGATGAGCCCCGCCGACCCGTTCCCCGCCTCCTCCACCCCGAACCCCTCGGCGCGCAGCAGCGCCCCGAGCATCCGGCGGATGTTCGGCTCGTCGTCGATGATGAGCACGCGTGAGGGCATGGCCGGAATCTACCTGTGGAGGGGCACTCAGCGGGGTCGGCGCACCGGCAGGGTCACGACGAACGTGGCGCCGCCGCCCGGCGTGTCCTCGAGGCGGATGCGCCCCCCGTGCGCCTCCACCGTCTGCCGCACCAGCGCCAGGCCGAGCCCCTGGCCGCCTTCCTTCCCGCCCGTCACGTACGCATCGAAGAGCGTCTCGCGGAGCGCCGGCGCCACCCCCGGCCCATGATCCACGATCCGCACCTCGGCCCCGTCGGGCCCGAGCGGCGCGCAGCTCACCTCCAGCACCAGCGGCCCCGTGGCCGCTTCCACCGCGTTCCGGAGCAGGTTGCCGAACGCGCGCCGCAGCGGCTCGTAGTGCCCCGTGATCCGGGGCGTCGTGGGGTCGAGCGTCAGCGTGGTGCGCACACCGCGCGGCAGGCTGGTCCGCACCAGCTCCGCCACCAGCTCGCCCAGGTCCACCTCGCTGGCCGGGCCCTCCGTCAGGCGGCCCATCTCGGTGAACTCCCGCGCCAGCTGCTCCAGCCGCGCCGACTCCGCCTGCAGCACCTCCAGCGACTCCTGCTGCTCCGGCCGGGCCGAGCGCGCGAGCGCCGACACCGCGAAGCGGATGGGCGTGAGCGGGTTCTTCATCTCGTGCGCCACCCGCCGCGCCACCTCGCGGAAGGCGCGGAGCCGCTCCGCCTCCAGCTGCCGCGTCCGCGCCTCCGCCAGGCCCCGCGCCATCTCCCGGAACGCCCCCCGCAGCGCCGCGAACTCCGGCGCGCCCCCCTCGCGCGGCTCCGCCGGCAGTGGCTCCTCCCGCTGGATGAGGCCGGTCCACTGCACCAGTTCATCAATCGGCTTGGTGAGCTGCCGCGAGAGATACCCGCCGAGCCGCACCGAGAGGTACAGCACCAGCGCCCCGAGCCCCAGGATGATGGCCGCGAGCGTCGGGGCGTAGTACGCCGCCAGCGTCTCGCTCCGCTGCACCCGCGAGAGCGCCTCGTTGAGCGCGCGGGTGTGCTGGGCCAGCGCCTCCCGCTCTCCCCGCGACAGCCGCGTGGAATCGATGGTCTGCACCAGCGCCCGGCCCGTCGCCGCCACCTCGGCCACGGCCTGGCGGGTGGTCTCCGCCGGGCTCGCGGGCGAGCGCACCGTGAGCGCCCACCCGATCACCGCGATGGCCGCCGGCACCGTGCCGAGGGCGATGAGCGCGTAGAGGATCCGCCGGCGGAAGGGGAGGGCCATGTCCTAATCTACTGTCGGGCGGGGCGCCCCACCCCAGGTCCGCGCCACCACCCAGCCGAGCAGCCCGCCGAGGAGGCTCCCCGCCCAGAGACTCGGCGCCGCGAGCGGGATCCCCGCCAGCCGCGTCGCGATCCCGAGCCCGAGCGACACCGGCAGGCAGAGCACCAGCACCGCGCTCCCCCGCCGCGTGGCCCACCCCACCCAGTAGCCGGCCGGCAGCAGCAGCAGCCCCAGCGCCAGCGCCTCCACCACCCACGACGAGGGCATGATGCGCCGCACGAACGGGTTGAGCGTGGTCACGATCCAGGCCGGCGACCGCGCCCAGCGGTGCTCCTGCGTTACGTGCCCCGACGTGGCGCGGAGGAACAGCTCCCCCCGCCGGTGCCCCGCCGCGATGTGCACCGTGTCCCCCGGCCGGCTGCCCGGGAAGGCCGGCAGGTGCACCGTCTGGCCCGCCAGCTCCACTTCCTCGAGGCCGGTCCGCTCGGCAAAGGAGAGCCCCTGCTCGTCCTGCAGCAGCGCCAGGATCTGCTGCTGGTTCTCGTCGAAGATGCTCAGGATCGGCGCGGGCCCCGCGGGCGCCGGGCCGCTCACCACCGTGGCCCGCACCACCAGCGAGTCGCCGAGCAGCACCGCGCGGAGCCGCTCCGAGTCGTTCACCCGCCCGTTGGGGAAGGGGACGCCCGCCACGAACGACTCGAGCAGCTCCCCCTCGTAGATCTCGAACTGCCCCAGCTCCGCCACGTGCTGCCCCCAGTACACCGTGTGCGGCATCGAGGGCCGCACCCCCACCGCGCCGAAGGCCACCACCAGCAGCCACGCCGCCATGGCCCCCGCGGCGAGCTGCGCCGCGCGCCGCGCCGTCGGCCGCAGCAGCGCCATCCCCTGCTCGGCGAGCAGGATGCCGAGCAGGCCGCCCAGCGTGTTGGTGAGGAGGTCCCGCAGGCTGGCATCGCGCCCCACCAGCGCCAGCCATTGCGTCCCCTCGATGCCGAAGGTGGCCAGCACGCAGAGCAGCGCGGTGATCCCCCGCGGCAGCCACAGCCGGAGCACCAGCCCGAGCGGGACGAACATCACCACGTTCAGGATGGCGTCCCGGAGCCCCTCCACCCCGCAGGGATACAGGCACAGGAAGGCGCTCCGCGCCGCCGCCTCGGCATCCGCGGGCGCCGGCCGCAGCGTCAGCCACGCGATGGCCAGCACCACCACCCCGGTGAGGAGCGGGCCCACCCATCGTCGTGGTGTCCCTGCCACACGCCCTCCCTTAATGTCCCCGGAAATCCAGCGCTTGCGCGCGTGGCACTATAACTGCACTATCCTCGACTCGGATAGTCAGTCCGTTTCCCCAATCCGTCCCCGGTACCCCGATGGCCCGACTCGCGGTTGTCCGCCGAGACCTTCGTGTGCGCGCCCTCGGGGCGCTCCTGCTCGGCCTGGTCCTCGCCATGCCCCTCGCCGCGCAGAGCCTCACCGGCGGCGCGCTCCGGGGCGAGGTGGTGACCGCCGACGGCATCGGCGTCCCGGGCGTGACGCTCACCCTCGAGGACTATTCCGGCCTCGAGCTCCGCCAGCTCCAGACCGACCCCCACGGCCGCTTCGCCATCCCGCTGCTCGAGCCCGGGCGCTACTCCCTCCTGGCCGAGCGGGTCGGCTTCCAGCCGCTCCGGCAGCGGGGCATTGACGTGCTGGCCGAGGTGCAGACGGCCGTGGTCATCCGGGTGGAGCGCCGGCCGCCGCCCATCACCAGCGTGGTGGAGGTTCCGCTCGCGGACCAGCGCTTCACCCCCAACACGCCCCGCATCGCCGAGCGGCTCGGGGATGGGCCGGGGCCGTGGTGGGCGCCGGTGGCGGGCATCGCGGTGGACGGCCGCACCTCCGCCCTCGTGGCCTCGCCGTTCGACAGCCGCCGCGGCCTGGGGCTGGCCATCGGTGGCCTGCCGCAGTCGCACAGCCGCCTGCTGGTGGACGGGCTCCCCGGCTCGTGGATCCGCCACCCCGGCCTCCCCAACGAGCCCGCGCCCACCCCGCTCCTCTCCCGGCTCCTCGCCCAGCAGGCGGTGCTGGCCGTCTCCACCAGCGACGGCGAGTGGTCGGGCGGCAACGGCGCCATGCTCGGCGTCGTCTCGCGCCCGCCCACCGCGCGGCGGCGGGCGGAGCCGTTTGCCTACTGGAGCCCCGGGATCGGGCGGCGGAGCGCCGACAATCCCGGGGACTCCTCGTCCGCGTCCTACGCCGTGGGCCTCACCGCCAGCGGCCCGCTGGTGCCGGGGCGCGCCAACGTCATCGTGGGCTTTGCGCTGGAGCGGGAGCAGATCCCCGGCGCCCGCCCCTGGACCGTGGACAGCGCCCGCCTCAACGGCGGCACCGTGAACCTGACGGACGCCCTCGAGTCCGTGGCCGGCGCCCAGGGCACCAGCCTCCGCGGCGGCGCCCGGCCCGCGGTGCGCGACACCCGCGGCGGCACCGGCGGCTTCCGGGTGGACTGGCGCCTGAGCCCCAGCTGGATGCTCACCACCCGCGCCACCCTCGCCCGCTACCGCGAGCGCGCCCCGCTCCTCGGCCCCGACCTCTCCAACGGCGCCGGCAGCCGGCTCGAGGCCAAGGACTACACCATCGGCACCAGCTTTTCCTACGCCAAGGGCGACTGGGGCAACGAGCTCCGCTTCGGCTTCCGCGGCACCGAGCGCAACTGGTCCGCCGGCCCCCTGCCGAGCACCCTGCTCGCCGCGGAGGGCATCGGCCTCGGTGGCCTGCCGGCCACCCCCGGCGAGTTCCGCTACCGCGGCGCCGACCTCTCCGAGGGCTTCCAGTACACCTTCGGCCGCCAGCGGCAGCACCGCCTCAAGGCCGGCTTCCAGTACTCGAGCGGCTTCTGGACCCAGGACCACCTGGCCGGCGAGCAGGGCGTCTTCACCTTCGGCAACCTCGACGGCTTCGAGGACCTGCGCGGCGCCTTCTGGGTCACCGAGGCCGCCAGCACCCGCGCCCGCTTCAAGCTGGTGGAGGCGGGGATCTTCTCCCAGCTCAGCTGGGGCCTGGCGCCGGGCGTTACCAGCATCCTCGGCGTCCGCTACGACCGCCAGAAGTTCCCCCAGGGCAACAACCAGTACATCCAGGTGGACCAGCAGTTCGGCACCGACTTCGGGCTGCCCAACTTCGTGGTGCCCACCGACAAGAAGGGCTTCACCCCGCGCCTCGGCATCACCTGGGTCCCGGAGCGGGGCCGCTGGACCGCCAGCGTCTTTGCCACCCGCACCACCGGCGAGCTCAACCCCGCCTACTTCGCCGAGGCCATGCTGATGGACGGCGGCGTGACGGTGCGTCGCGCGGTGGGCGCCCTCGGCAGCTGGGGCACGCTGCCTGACAGCACCGTGGCCCCGGTCACCGGCCGCCGCTTCACCATCTTCAACCCCGACAGCGGCTACCGGCAGCCCCGCACCACCAAGGTGGACGCCGAGTTCACCCGGAGCCTGGGCAGCACCGGCGCGGTGCGCTTCATCGGCGGCTACCACCACACCGACTATCTCCTCCGCCGCACCGACCTGAACCTGCTCGGCGCCGGCACCGGCGTCACGCAGGAAGGCCGGACCGTCTACGGCACGCTGCAGCAGGAGGGTGGCTTGCTGGCCGCGGTGCCGGGCAGCAACCGCCGCGTGGCGGGCTACGACATGGTGTCGGCGCTGGTCTCCGACGGCTTCCAGGACTACTACCAGGCCGGCACCGAGGTGGAGGCGCAGGTGGGCCGCGGGCTCTCCGTCTCGGCGAGCTACCTCTGGAGCCGGACCCGCGACAACTGGCTCACCGCCACCACCGGCACCGCCGAGGACGAGCTGTCGCCCTTTGCGGGGCAGAAGTCGGGGAAGAGCGAGTGGGCCTACGGCGTCTCCGACTTCGACGTGCCGCACCGCGCCGTGGTGGAAGCCACCTGGCGGGCGGGCGGCGGGCTGCCGCTCCGGATCGGGGCGCGCTACCGGATCAGCTCGGGGCTCCCCTTCACCCCGGGCTTCCGCCCCGGGGTGGACGCCAACGGCGACGGCTCCGGCCGCAACGACCCGGGCTACCTCGATCCCACCATCCCGGGGATGCCGGCCCTGCTGGCCCGCAATCCCTGCCTCGACGAGCAGTCCGGCCGCATGGCGGCGCGCAACAGCTGCCGCGAGGCGGCCAACCACGCCCTCGACCTCTCATTTGCGGTGGGCCTGCCGCTCCGCTCCCTCGGCGGCCGCCTCGAGCTGCTCGTGGACGTCTTCAACCTCGCCTCCAGCGAGATGGGGCTGGTGGATCGCGCCGTCGTCCTCGTGGACCCGGCGGGCACCCTCACCACCGACGCGCTGGGCAACGTGACCCTGCCGCTCGTCGCCAACCCGCACTTCGGCAAGCTGCAGAGCCGCCGGATCGACCCCCGGGTCGTCCGCTTCGGCCTGCGGCTGGCGCCGTGATCGAGGCCCGCATGCGCGCCCATCGTCTCCTCCCGCTCGCGCTCCTTTCGCTCGGCGCGGCCGCCTGCGGCAACGCCGGCGAGGATCTCGGCGTGGCGCTCCCCGGCAACGGGGCGCTGCAGGCCCAGTTCTTCGTGGACCGCGACTGGAACGGCAGCTTCAGCGCCGGTGACACCACCATCGCGGGCCTCAACGTGTACCTGATCACCGGCGGCGGGCGGGACACCGTGGCCACCGGCCAGACGGCGGCCACCGGCGCGGTGCTCTTCACCGGCCTGGTGCCCGGCCCCCCACCGTGGCGCTCGACTCGGTGCTGGTCCTCGGCGACTCCTTCTCCACCACGCTCAACCCAGTGCGCGCCACCGTGGCCAACAGCGGCCAGGCACCCACCATCCTGGGCCGGGTGGGGTTCCCGCAGCTGACGCTGGCCCAGGCGCGCGCGGCGGCCCCGGGCAAGCGGCTCGTGGTGCTGGCCACCCTCACGGGCGCCCCCTCGAGCTTCAGCGACAGCACGGCGCACCTCCGTGACGCCTCGGGGAACCTCCGCGTCACCCGCATCGTGGCCACCGCCGGCGGCCCCTTCATCCCCGGCGACATCGTCCGGGTGCTGGGCCACGCCGCCAGCCGGGGCGGCCAGCCGGTGCTCGACAGCACCCGCGTGGCGCTGGCCGGCCTCGGCACCGGCGCGCCGGTGCCGGACACCCTCACCACCGCCGAGGCGGCGGGGGCCAGGGCGGGGGCGCTGGACGCCGGGCTGGTCTACATCCAGGACGCCGAGGTGCTGACGGCCGTGGGGCAGAACGGGGACGTGGTGGTGACCGTGGACGACGGCAGCGGGCCGGTGGAGATGCGCATCGACAAGATCCTGCAGGCCACCCCGAGCCTCTTCTTTCCGGGTGACAGCGTGAAGGCCTCAGGCGTCCTCGTCTCCACCGGGGCGGGGAGCTGGGAACTCCGCCTCCGCAGTGCGCAGGACCTGACTATCTTCTAGCCCGCCGACGGGCCGGCCGGGGCACCCGCCCCGGGGGGGACCCGTGCGGTGGCAACGGCGTGCGAGGCAACAGCATGGCAACTTCGGCAGTGGCGCGATCCTCCCGATCCGGCGTGGCCCTCGCGGTCACGGCGCTCCGGGCCCTCGGGATCGTCTTCTTCGTCGTGGCCCTGGCCGACATCCTGACCTCCTGGCTGCCCCCGTTCTTCGGGAAGCCGGAGTGGGAGCTCGGCGTCTCGGCCGGCTTCTTCGATCGCTTCCCGCTCTTTCGGCCTGGGGCTGGCCATCCTGATCGCGGATGGGGTGGCCCAGGGCCGCAAGCTCCGGGTGCGGACCCTGGCCGTGCTGGCGGTCCTGGTGGCCGTGACCATGTGGCTGGTTTTCACCCTGTTTGCCACCACCTGGCCCATGAGCCTGCGGGCGATGGCCGGGAATCCGCCGGCCATGACCGTGATGAAGAAGGCCGGCGCCAAGGCCCTGGTGCAGGCGGCGTTCTACCCGTTTGCCCTGCTCTGGCTGGCGGGGGCGGCCTGGAAGGCCACCTTGACCCGGCGGCGGCGGGGCTGAGTGTCCCGGAGGTGTTGTAGCTACACCACGACACCCGCCCGTCATCAGGACTTCATGTAGTCGGCACCGGTTTCCTAAGTTGTTGTTTCACAAGGCCTTGACGTCGTGGCACGCGGCGCCGGATTCTGGCCTGAACCCTGCAATAATGAGCGGCGGTCGCACGAGGGCCGCCACGAGGCTTCCATGACTGCTCCGCGGATCCTGGTGAAGACCGAAGGCCCGAGTCACGCCGAGATGGCCCCGGCGCCCGAAATCGGGTGGTACCTGTTGGGTGGGATGGGGCTGGTGTTCGCCCTGGTGGCCGGCGCGGATCTGGCGCTGACCTGGTACCCGGCGGGGTTCGGCAACCGGGAATGGGAGTTCGGGACCGTGAGTGCGGTCTTCGATGGTCTCCCGCTGTTCGCGATGGGCCTGGCGCTCTCCTTCGGCGCCGCCGTCGCCCGCGGCAAGATCGGCCTGCTGAAGTTCTGGTCGATTGTCCTGGTGCTCGTGGCGGTCGTGCTCCTCGGACTCCTCGGGCTGTACGCCCGGACCATCCCGGTGGCTCTGGCCAGCACCACCGATGCCCTGGTGAAGGTCGGCCTGCAGAAGGCCATCGCCAAGGCGCTGTTGCAGGGAGTGGGTTACACCGCCGCGTTCCTCTGGACCGGCATACTCGGATGGAAGCACGCGAAGTCCGCGTGACGCCATAGTTCACCAACTGACGACAAGGACAACCCCAATGATCAAGACCGGTCGACTCCTGGCTCTCGCGAGTGCGCTCGCCGTGGGCCTCCCGGCGGCGGCATACGCCGACGGGTTCCAGAGTTACAAGGTGTGCGGGGGGCTGAACTTCAGCACCTGCGCCGCCGTCAGCATCAACGTGGTCGGCAGCAGCGTGACCGTGCGCGTGTGGAACCTCTCCGGCAACGGGGCGGCCACCTACGGCGTCGGCTCCACCGTCGCGGCCAACACCGTCTTCAACGGCATCGGCTTCTACAACACCGGCGGCGTCAGCGCCGTCAGCGGCACCCTGCAGACCACCGGTCCGGTCCGCGCGGGTGACACGCCCTCCGGCTGGGGCCTCCAGAACAACGCCACCCTCGGCTTCTCGGTGGACTGGAAGACCATCTCCCCGGGCAAGGGCGGCGCCAACGGTATCGCCAGCGGCTGCGCGGCCATCCCGACCAACATCGAGGTCTGGCAGAACCCCTGCACCGGCAACCTGGGCAACACCGCCGACTACGTCACCTTCTCGTTCCAGATCTCCGGCACCTGGGATCCGACCACGAGCGACGTCGTCCTCCGCGGCATCAACCCGGTGAGCGGCTCCTCGACGGAGTGCTGGACCGGCAACAGCCCGAATGGGGCGCCGTCCACCTGCACCACCGTCACCCCGGAGCCCGTGACCATGTCGCTCCTCGCGACCGGTCTCGCCGGGATGGGTGGCGCCGGCTTCCTCCGCCGTCGCAAGCAGAAGCAGACCGCCTGATCTGACCGTCGGTTGGTGAACTGGCCCCGGGGTTCGTCACCCCGGGGCCGCTGTTTTCCCCCCGCGCCGCTGCCCCACGCTTCCTCCTTCCGCTAGCTTCCCTGCCGTGACCGCCGCCCCCGCCTTCCGCCCGCTTCCGCCCCGTCCCGGCACCCCGCACCTCTTCTCGGTGGACGTCGAGGACTACTTCCAGGTGGTGGCCTTCGAGGGCCTGGTGGCCCGCGCCGACTGGGACCGCCACCCGAGCCGCGTCGAGGCCAACACCGACCGCCTGCTGGCCCTCCTCGCCGAGCGGAACGTCCGCGGCACCTTCTTCACGCTGGGCTGGGTGGCCCGGAAGTGCCCCGCGCTGGTGGCCCGCATCGCCGCCGCCGGCCACGAGGTGGCGTCCCACGGCGAGTGGCACCGCCGCGTCACCACCCTCACCCCCGACCAGTTCCGCGAGGAGCTCCGCGCCTCCAAGGCCGACCTGGAGAGCGCCGGCGGCCGGGCGGTCCTCGGCTTCCGGGCGCCGAGCTTCTCGATCATTCCCGGGCTGGAGTGGGCCTTCGACGTGCTGCTCGAGGAAGGCTACCGCTACGACTCGAGCCTCTTCCCCATCCACCGCCCCGACTACGGCTACCCGACCGCCCCCGCGGTGCCCTTCCTGATCGAGCGCCCCGGCGGCACCCTGCTCGAGATCCCGCTGGCCACCACCAGCGTCCTGGGCCTCCGGGTCCCGGCGGCCGGCGGCGGCTACCTGCGGCAGTTCCCCCTGGGCCTCGTCCGCCGCGCCTTCCGTGAGGCGGAGGGGCAGGGATTCCCGGCCGCCTTCTATATCCATCCCTGGGAATACGACCCCGGCCAGCCCCGCCTCCCCTGCGGCCGGGTCACCGCCTTCCGGCACTACCGGAACCTCCACCAGACCTGGCCCCGCATGGCGACGCTGCTCACCGAGTTCCGCTTCGGCTCCATCCAGGACGCCTACGGCGACCTGCTCGGCCTGGCCCCGGCGCGGGGGGCCGCGTGAGCCTCACCGTGGCGCCCTTCACGGGCGCGGCCGCCGAGTGGGATGGGTTCGTCAGGCAGCAGGCGGGTTCACCCACTTCCACCTGCACGGCTGGAAGGGGATCTACGAGGGGACCGTCGGGCACGAGTGCCTCTACCTGGAGGCGCGGGAGGATGGCGTCCTGCAGGGCGTGCTGCCGCTGGTGCGGGTGAAGAGCCTGCTCTTTGGCCACTACCTGGTGTCCATGCCCTTCGTGAACTACGGCGGGCCGCTCGGCACCGACGCCGCGGTGCAGGCGCTGGCCACCTGGGCGGCCGAGCGGGCGCAGGCGGATGGCGTGAAGCTGCTGGAGCTCCGCAGCCGCCGCGAGCTGCCGCTCTCGCTCGCCTGCTCGCACCGGAAGATCACCGTGGTGCTGGACCTGCCGGGGACCCCCGAGGCGCTGATGAAGAGCTTCGAGTCCAAGCTCCGCAGCCAGGTGCGCCGGCCGGGGAAGGAGGGCGTGACCTACCGCTTCGGGCCGGACCAGGTGGAGCCGTTCTTCCAGGTCTTTGCACGCCACATGCGGGACCTCGGCACGCCCACGCAGCCCCGGCGCCTCTTCCAGGCCATCGCCGACACCTTTCCCGACGCGTGGTTCGGGACGGCCTGGCTCAAGGACGAGCCGATCGCCTGCGGGGCGGGGTTCGTGTGGGGGCGCGAGTTCGAGATGACGTGGGCGTCGTCCCTCTACAGCCACCAGAAGATCGCGCCCAACATGGGGCTCTACTTCGCCTTCATGGAGCGGGCGATGGCGGAGCAGCTCACGCTCTTCAACTTCGGCCGCTGCTCGCCGGGGTGGGGACGCACCGCTTCAAGAAGCAGTGGGGGAGCCGGGACGAGCAGCTCTGGTGGTACCAGGCGGGCGCGGCGGCGGAGGAGGGCGGGGGCACCCCGTCGCCGGACCAGGGCGCCTACAGCTGGGGCCCGCGGGTGTGGCAGAAGCTCCCGCTGCCGCTGGCCACGGCCATGGGGCCCATGATCGTGCGCGGCATTCCGTGAGCTGGCGGCGGCTCCCTCCCGTCCACTCGCCGCTCTCCGCGGCGGCCATCGGCGCCGGCTTCGGCGCCGCGCTCATTCCGGCCCGGGCCGCGCTGGCGCGGGCGGAGGTGGAGCAGTGGCTGCAGGCCACCTACGCCCCGGCCGCCTGGCGCTGGACCGACAGCGGCACCAGCGCCCTGGCGCTGGCGCTCCGCCTGGCCAGCGAGGAGGGGCGCCGGCCGGTGGCGCTCCCCGCCTACGGCTGCTACGACCTGGCCACCGCCTGCGACGCCGCCGGGGTGCGTGTCTTCCTCTATGATGTGGACCCCGCCACGCTGGGCCCCGACTGGGCCTCGCTGGAGCAGGCGCTCCAGGCGGGCGCCGGCGTGGTGGTGGCGGTGCACCTCTACGGCGTGCCGGTGGACCTGGACCGCCTGGCGGAGCTGGCCGGGCGCCACGGCGCGGTGGTGGTGGAGGATGCCGCGCAGGGGATCGGCGGGAGCTGGCGCGGTCGCCCGCTCGGCGCGCACGGGGCGCTCAGCGTCCTGAGCTTTGGCCGCGGCAAGGGCAACACGAGCGGCGGCGGCGGCGCGCTGCTGGTGCACGACGCGCGCTATGCGGGGCAGCTGCCGGACCTGCCGCCGGGCGGGGCGGGGATGGTGGCGGTGGCCAAGACGGGGGTGCAGTATCTGCTGGCGCGGCCGGCGCTGTATGCGATCCCGGCGTCGCTGCCGTTCCTGGGGCTGGGGGAAACGGTGTATCACCCGGCACACCCACCCCGTGGAATGAGCTCCAGCGGTTTCGGCCTCCTCTCACGCAGCCTTCTGGAGGTCGACGGTGACGCCGCCGTCCGTCGGAGGAATGCCGTACGCCTGACTGCCCTCATCGGTCGCCCCGTGCGGCCGGCCAGCCCGAGCGCCGGTGGTAACCCCGGCCACCTCCGCTTTCCTGTTGTGGTCGATCCCGATCTTCGGCCTTCCGCGCTCGAGGCCGGACGCCGGCTCGGCCTTCAACCGGGATATCCCACCTCGCTGCCCGCCTTGGGTGAGCCGTTTGTGAGTCATGCCACAGCCCAAGGCACCCTACCTGGCGCTACCTTACTCGCCCGGGCGGTAGTCACGGCGCCCGTCCACGCTTTCATGTCTGAATCTGAGCTAGCCCTGCTGGCGATGATGATCCGGCAGGCGCTTCCGCGCGCCTAGGCAGACTTGGCCCACCCCCGCAAAAAGGGGTATGTGGGCTCCCTGCTTCAGGTCATGGTACGAAAGCCGCCTTGACGCGTGGTAAACAATTGAGTCACTTTAGCTTGCAGGCCAGAATCCCGATGCCCCGTTGGGCATGGCACTGCGAAGATGCCGTGGCCCGAGATGTGAAGCAGGAGAGCATCGACTGGTCGGAATGGCGCCGCCCTGTCCTGGTTGTCTGGCGGCTTGGGCATTCTCGTGGGTACCCTGCATGCGGATCTGGCGGTCTTCCCGCTCGCTGCTCGTGTTGTTCTTCCTGACTTCCGGTGCCTGCGCGCCCGCGCGGTTGACCGGGCAGTCGACTTGCGAAGGACCCACCCCCCTCCCACCTCGACCCAACGAGCCGGGGGGCTTCATCTGCATCACGAACCGTAGCTTCGGCGCTCGCGAGGAGCCGGGGTGGAGCACTCGCCGGGGCAACACCTTCACGATCGTCGAGGACAAGTCGGCTCCGGTGTCGCCCCCCTTCGTGGGGCGCGCGCAATTCCCGGTCGGGTATGTGGGCGGAAGCGGGCCGATCAACACTTCCGCGCAGTTGCGGGGCAAGCGTGTCCGCGAGCTCTATCTCGCGTTCTGGCTGAAGCTCCCTGAGGGCTTCGAGGGGGCCCAGAGCGCCGGCATCAACAAGGTGCTGCACATCTGGCTGGGCGAACGAAGCGTCGTGGTATTCTCGGCCCAAGGCCGAGGCAGGAACGCGCTGACGCCCCAGATGCGCCTCCAGAACGTCCGCGCTGACCGCCGGGGAGTGTCTTTCAACCTCAACCCGCAGCGAGAAGCCGTTCCCCAGATCCTCCGGGATCGCTGGTATGAGGTCGAGATTCACCTTCGCCTGAACTCACCGGGTGAGAGCAACGGCATCGTGGAGTGGTGGCTGGATGGGCGCCCCGCCGGCGAGTATCGCAACGTCGGCTTCCTGAATCCCGGAGACGATCTCTATTGGAGTGAGATCTCTTGGAATCCGACATGGGGCGCGCCCAAGGACCGAACCGCCCGGGAGATGTCGATGCTGGTGGACCATTTCTACGTGAGCGCGAAGCCCTAGTCGCGCTGCAGTTTCCCGAGATCAGGAAGAAGCCATGAGGTACGAAGGGATGCCGTCTCAACGGCGCGGTATGTGGGCGCGTGCAGCGCCTTGTCTTGCTCGCAGTGGGCAGCCTGAGCTGCACCGCCGACCTGCTGAACACCAGCGGTGGCAACCAGCCGCCGCCGGGCGTGCTGGTCGTGGCACCGGTGCAGTTCGACCTGAACGCACAGGTTGGCCAGGGAAACCTGGTGCCCATCCAGGTACAAGTCACGGCGGGCACCACCGACGACGTCTCGGGCCTCACGCTGGGCAATCCGCAGTTCGTCGGCCCATCCGGGTGGCTCTCTGCCCAGCTCAACGGCACTACGGCGCCCAGCCACACTGACACTGAACCTCGCCAACACCTCGTTGGCCGAGGGGTACTACTCAGCCACGATCCCGATCATCTCTGCCAGTTCGGGCAACAGCCCGCAGAACGTCATCGTCACCCTGACGGTCGCGTCGGCTCCAGTCATCGAGCTGTCCGCGGACACGGCCCACTTCGCGGCGACGTCCGGCGGCTCGAATCCCGCCGCGGTGACGGTCCAAGTGGACAACGGCGGCACGGCCACGCTGAACCAGCTCACGGTCCTCTCCACCACCTACTCGCCAGTGGTCGGCACTCCTTGGCTGACGGCCAACCTCGGCGCGGCAACGGCACCCACCACCTTGAACTTGTCCGCCGCGGTGGGCGCGCTTACGGCCGGGAGTTACGGTGCCAGGGTGATCCTGCAGGGTGTCGGCGGCGTTCGGGACACGCTCGACGTTGGCTTCGACGTCGCCGCGGCACCCGTGCCTCCCCGCATCGCGATGGTGCAGGACTCCGCTGATCTTCACGGCTACGAGCGGAGGGAACGACCCGAATTCCCAGGTCGTCAACATCACCAACACCGGTGGCGGCACCCTGAGCGCCCTCAGCCGGACCATCACCTATCAGGCAGGGGGATCCGGGCTGGCTCACCGCGACACTCGCAGCACCACGGGACCCACGACGCTGACCTTCGCACCGCAGACCGGCCAGCTTGCCGCCGGGACCTATCGTGCGACGGTGGTGGTGACCGATCCGGCGTCGGCCAACTCTGACAGCGTACGAGTCCGGTTCACGCTGAGCGCACCGCCGCGCATTGGCGTAAGCCCCGCCACGGTGGCTTTCGCGGCCGCCAGCGGTGGCGCCAACCCCGGCGCAGCAGCGGTTTCTGTCACCAACACGGGCGGCGGGTCCGTCACGGGTCTGCAACTCGGCACCATTGCTTACGGGGCCGGCCAGCCGACCAATTGGCTCACGGCCACCCTGAACGGCACCACCGCGCCTGCCACGATCACCTTGCGCGCCACGGTCGGTGCCCTCACGGCGGGCCTGTACACTGCGAGCGTGCCCGTCAGCTCGGCACTCGGCATCCCGTCGCAGGTGGTGAACGTCAACTTCACGCTCTCCGGCGGCCAGGGCGCGATCGTCGGCCTGCTCGGGCTCAACCAGAACGGCTTCACCGACTCCGTCCTGCCCCAGCAGGTCGTGGTCCGGGTCCTTGATGCCAACAGCAACCCCGTGGTGGGGGCCACGGTCGGCTGGACTCCCGGCCAGGGCGGCAGCATCGTCAACGCCACGACCGTGACGGATAACAACGGCGAAGCCAAGACCTCGTGGCGACTCGGGCCTGCGGCCGGGCCGCAGACGCTCACGGCGACGTCAGGCGGTCTAACTCCGTATGTCGTCAACGCGGTGGGCAGCAGCGCTAACGGGGGCAACTACCCCGGGGAGCCACCGGGCTTCACCGTCATCAGCAACCGGCGCTTCGATGCGAAGGTCGAGGACGGCTGGTTGGATCGTGGAGACGCCAACTTCTCGATCGCCACCGACGCTTCCGCGCCGATCTCGGCGCCCAATGTCGGACAGTCCCTGTTCCCCCAGGGCTTCACCGGAGGCCGCGGGCCGATCAACACCTACCGCGTGATCGGGCAGTACAACCGGAAGCAGATGTACCTGTCCTTCTGGTTCAAGCTGTCCCCAACTGGTACGGAGGGGCTACGAACGGGGTGAACAAGGTGCTGCATCTGTGGATCAACGGCGGGAGCGTGGTGGTCTTCTCGGCTCAGGGCCAGACCACGAACTCGATCGCGCCCCAGATGCGGCTCCAGAACATCGAGGCTGACGCTCGAGGCATCTCCTTCAACCTGAACCCGAACCTCTTGCCCACGGCACGCCTGATCCGTGGCCAGTGGCACCGGGTCGAGATCCTCCTCAAGTCCAACACTCCGGGCGTTCAGGACGGAGAGGTGGACTGGTGGTTGGATGGGGTGAAGATCGCCGCCTACACCGATGTCGGCTTCGTTGCCTCGGGCAACGTGACGCCGGGCGCCGTGAACTGGCAGCAGGTCTCCTGGAATCCGACGTACGGCGGGCCCGCGGACGTGGTGCCGGCCAATCAGTACATGCAGATCGACCAGTTCTACATCAGCGGCAAGTAGAAGGGGGGGTCACTTACAGGGCCCGAATCCAACTTCTCGACATGACGGGCCGTCCTCGTCCAGGCACCACGTCCTGAGATGAGGGCGGCCCGCAAGCCGACCACCCCACGCCACACTGCATAGCCGGGGGAGTCGGAGGAGGGCGCTCACTGTAGCGCCGGGTTCCGGGGTGAGAGCGGAGCGCGAGGGCCGCGTACAGCGCTGGCTGGAGGGCCCCGGTTGAGAAGAGCGCGGCACTCAGCTCCCAGCCTTCGGTGATGGTCTCCACCCGCCACGGCTCACGGCGGAGCAGCGTGGTACCGAGCACCGTGCCATCGCCGGTGAGCGGGACGTTGAGCCCCGCGTGCACCTTGAGGGGCATGGCGATGCCGTAGCGGGAACGGGTGAGCAGGCCGGCCAGGCGTGTCAGCCAGTTTTCGAACTCGTTGCTCATGCCATCGTAGCTCTGGACGGCCTTGTCCTCGAGCGGGGCGAAGCGCATCAGCTCCCGGCTGTACTGGGAATCGAGGATGGTGTCGGCGTCCACGATGACCACGGCGGCCCACCGCTCGAGGGGCAGTTCTCGAGCGCCCACTTGATCGCGTGGCCCTTCCCGCGATCCGTGGCCGAACTACGCTCCAGCACCACGGCTCCGGCCTCGCGCGCGAGCTCCGCAGTACGGTCGCTGCAGTTGTCGGCGATGACCGCCACGGTCAGCAGCTCAGGCGGGTAGTCCTGCGCCAGCAGGGAGCGCACGGCGCGCTGGACGAGCATCTCCTCGTCGTGGGCCGGGACGATGAACACGAGCGGCTGGGGCTCCTGCCGCGGAGGGTCGGGACGCCGTCGGCCAAGGCCAGCCAGCATCATCGCAAAGTCCGCGACCGCGGGCAGCGCGACGACCATCGAGAGCACCAGGGCGACCAGGCCAAGAACGAGCATGCGATCCGGGATCAGGAGGTGGAAAGCGCGGGGCGTCGAAGGCGCCAGGCCGCCGGCAGGGCGACCGCCCGTGCCGCAAAGTACACCCAGTAGAGCAGCACGCCGAGCACGATGGGCGGCCATCGACGCGCCATCACCCCACGGTACACCACGGTGACGAGCGGAACGGCGAGAAACCATGCAACTCCGGCCAGGCGGGCTGTCGGCGAAGCCCCCGCCAGAATCATCCCCACGCCGGCGGCTGTCGTGGCCAGAAAAGCGAGCGTCATCAGGAACGGCCGGTCAAGGCTGCCGAGCCGCACTGTTCCCAAGGCGCCGAGCGCGTGCCAATACTCCTTGCGAAAGAAGGCCCCGAGGGACCGGGGATTCCCGAGGTGCTGGGCCGTGATCGAACGGTCCTGCCAGAGGACGGCTCCGCGGTCCGCCAGCCGCTGGCACAGCTCGGCGTCCTCTCCGGTGGGCAAGATCTCGCTGAAGCCGCCTGCCGCCGCGAAGATCGCTCGCCGCACGGCGAAATTCCCGGCGTTGATCATGCCGGCTGGCCCATCCTGGGCGGGGAAGTGCAGGCGGTCCCAGGCAGTCTCGAGCTGGGTCGGGAGAGCCGGAAGCGCATAATAACAGCCCACTGCGTCTGCCCGGCGCTCCGAAAGAACCTGTCGCACGCGCTCAAACCAGTCCAGGCTGATCACACAATCCGCATCCACAAAGCAGCAGATCTCTGAATCCGTCGCCGCCGCGCCGGCATTACGCAGGGCGCCGACCGTGAGGGTGGGGCGGTCAAGAACCGTCACCGCATCCGGGAAGTGCGCCCGGACCACGTCCGGAGTCCCGTCCCGGGAGCCGTTGTCAACGACCGTCACCGCGATTCCCCCCACCCGGGCGTAAGCCTGCAGAACGGCCGCCAGGCAGGGCAGGATGGTGCTCTTGGCATCCCGGGCAGGGATGATGACAGCGAACTCCCGGCGCGGGGCGGGCATCTCGGGTGTCAGGAGCCTCGGTCAGGGCCATGTAACGTGACCCAAGTTTATGTACCACAAGGACTTGCTGAAAATGAACTGGCCGTAGTCTTCCTGCAACATGCCACGGAGATTGCGGTCCGCTCGTCGCCAAGCCACGTTTCGGCCCCAGCAATGTCGGTGCCACGGGCGGCCCCGAAATTGCTACGGGGACAAGGAGTTAGCCTCCCCCTCCTCTGGAGCGATCCGAACCTCGATGGGTGCAGCCCCTGAACGCGAAACTGGTCGGCATTCTCAAGCCGACGGCGGACGGATACCGGAACATCGTTGCGGCGCTGATGCTCATTTCCATCAGCCGCCTGCACCAGCATTTCAAGTTCCTGAATCCGCTGCGCCCGGCCATGACGCTGGTGCTGCTTGCTGCGTTCTACGCGTTTGCCAACCCGAAGATGCTGTCGACCGCGCTGGCAACCAAGACGTGGGCTGCGCGCATGATCGCGGCCATCGGGATCATGGCCTGCATCTCGACGCCGTTCGGGATCTCCATGGGGAACTCGGGGACGTTTATCCTGTACGAGTACTCCAAGACCATCCTGTTCGCCTTTCTGGTGCTCTTCGCCATCCGCCAGGCCAGCGACCTCTTCCAGTTGGTCTGGGCCGTCGTGCTCGCCGGGGGGGGTCTGGCCTACCTCTCGCTCTTCGTCTTCAAGATCCGTGCGGCGACCAGCGACGGCTTCGCCCGGATCCAGAACGCCTACAGTTACGACTCGAACGACCTGGGATTCGTCTGCGTTCTCTGCCTCGTCCTCGCCTTGCTGGCCTGGCAGACCTCCGGTCCACGAGGCAAGACGGTCGCGACCGTGATCATGGCGGGACTCGGTGGTGCCATCGCCCGGACGGGTTCGCGCGGCGCGTTCCTCGCGCTGGTGGTGGTCGGCGCCGCCATGCTGGTGCTCGTGCGCGGTGTCTCGGTCGGGAAGAAAGTGGCCTTCGTCGGCGTGGTGATGGTGGGGCTGCTGTGGTTCGCTCCGGCGGGGTACTGGGAGCAGATGAACACCATGAGCAACCCGACGGAGGACTACAACTGGACCTCGGAGACAGGCCGCAAAGCCGTGTTCAAGCGCGGCATGGCGTACATGATGCAGTTCCCCATCGCCGGGCTCGGGATCGACAACTTCGAGCGCGCCGAGGGTATGCTAAGTGAGCGCGCCAAGGCGCAGGCGCTGGACCCGTCGTTGCCCGGCATCAAGTGGTCCGCTGCCCACAACTCCTTCCTGCAGGCCGGGGCGGAGATGGGTATCCCCGGCCTTGTCATCATGTGCATCATGGTGTTCTCGCCGATCTTCATCTGTGCACGGCTGCGCAAGCAGATGAAGGGCTGGGCCGAGGGCGATGCCGAGCAGCGCTTCCTGTACTTCACTGCCCTCTACATGCCGGTGGCCTTCATTGGCTTTGGCGTGGGCGGGTTCTTCGTCTCGTTCGCGTACCTCGACCCCCATATACGTGCTGGTGGCGTTCATCGGCGGGCTTCAGCTTTCCTTTGAAGCTCGCCTGCGCAAGGAAGCGGCTTTGGGTACTGATGGCGCGGTCACCGCACAGGCCGCGTCGCAGTCAGCGCGGCGATACCGGGGTGGTCTGCCCCCGGCAGGACCGCGTCAGCCGTCTCCGCTCCCGCCGCCAGTGATGTACCCGCGCGCGCAATGATGGTCCGAGCGACAACGAAGGCGGTGATGGAACGCCTGCTCGCTCAGGCCGGGCCCGCCGCCCTCTCGCGGCGGGCCTTCCGTCGCCGGGGGCTGGTGCTCGCCTACCACAACATCCTCCCCGCCGGCCAGGCCGCCCCCGCCGACCACTCGCTGCACCTGGCCGAGGCCACCTTCCGCGCCCAGCTCGACCTGCTGGAGCAGCACGCCCACATCGTCCCGCTCGCCGACTTGCTCGCCGGCAAGCTCATCGGCGAGGGCCCGTACGTGGCCCTCACCTTCGACGATGCCTATCGCGGCGCCGTCACGGTGGGCCTCCGCGAGCTGGCGCACCGCGGCCACCCCGCCACGCTCTTCGTGACGCCGGGCTGCCCCGGCGGCGGCGCCTTCTGGTGGGACCGCATCAGCGACGGGAAGACCGGCGGCCTCCCGCCGCCTTCCGCGCCCGCGCGCTCACCGAGGGCCGCGGTCGCGGCATCGACGTGCTCGGCCTCGCCGCGCAGGCCGGCCTCTCGGTGCTCGACGTCCCGGCCCACGCGCTCCCCGCCAGCCTCGAGGAGCTGACCCAGGCCGCCCAGGCCCCGGGCCTGGTGCTCGCCGCCCACACCTGGACCCATCCCAACCTCGCCGCGCTGCACGGCGCCGAGTTCGAGGAGGAGCTGCTGCGCCCCCTCACCTGGCTGCACCAGCGCTTCGACCGGGTGATGCCATGGATTGCCTATCCCTACGGCCTCACCTCCCCCGAGGGCGAGGCCGCCGTGGAGCGGGCGGGCTACGAGGCCGGCTTCCTGGTGGCTGGCGGCTGGCTCCCCGAGGGCGGCTGGCCGCGGCTCCGCATCCCGCGCCTCAACATCCCCGCCGGCCTCAGCGAGGCGGGCTTCATCGTCCGGATCGCCGGCCTCATGGGCGCATGACGCGGACGGTCCTCGTCACCGACGGCGAGCAGCGCGCCGCGCTGGCCGTCACCCGGAGCCTGGGCCTGGCCGGCCACCGCGTGCTCGTGGCCTCGGCCAAGGCGGCGCCGCTCGCCGGGGGCTCGCGCGCCGCCGCGGGGGAGTTCCAGGTCCCCGACCCGCTCCACGATCCCGCCGCCTTCGCGGCCCGCGTCGGGGCGCTGGTGCAGCAGGAAGGCATCGAGGCCGTGCTCCCCGTCGCCGAGCCGTCGGTGCTGGCGCTGCTCGAGTACCGCGACTGCCTGGGCACGGCGCGCTTCCCCTATCCCGACCTGGCCCGCTTCCGCGCCATCTCGGACAAGGCCGCGCTCCTCGCGGCGGCGCCCGCGCTCGGCATCGCGGTGCCCGCCCAGGTGCGCGTGGAGACGAAGGCGGACGCCGCCGCGCTCGACGCCGCCACGCTCCGCTTCCCCCTGGTGCTCAAGCCCGCCCGCTCCGTGAGTGGAGCCGACGGGGCCCGCGGCAAGTTCGGCGTGAGCCACGCGGCCACGGCCGCCGAGCTCGAGCGCCACTTGGCCGAGTATCCGGAGGCCGCCTATCCGGTGCTGCTGCAGCAGCGGGTGGTGGGGCCGGGCGTGGGGATCTTCCTGCTGGTGTGGGACGGCGAGACGCGCGCGGTGTTTGCCCACCAGCGCCTCCGGGAGAAGCCGCCGGCCGGCGGCGTGAGCGTCTACCGCGAGAGCATCCCCGCGGAGCCCACGCTCGTGGCGCGCTCGCGGGCGCTGCTGGACCGGTTTGAGTGGCAGGGCGTGGCCATGATCGAGTACAAGGTGGACGCCGCCACCGGCACGCCCTACCTCATGGAGATCAACGGCCGCTTCTGGGGCTCGCTCCAGCTGGCGGTGGACGCCGGGGTGGACTTCCCGCGGCTCCTGCTCGACGCCATGTTCGGCGCGCCGGCGGCGCCGCCCCCGGCGTACCGGCCCGGCGTCCGCAGCCGCTGGTGGTGGGGCGACGTGGACCACCTGCTGGCCCGCGTCCGGAAGAGCGACGCCCAGCTGGCCCTGCCGCCCGGCTCCCCCAGCCGGCTCCACTCGTTGCTCGACTTCCTCGTCCTCTGGCGCCCCGGCGACCGGAACGAGATCCTTCGGCTGGCAGACCCCGGACCCTTCTGGCGGGAGACACGCGCGTGGCTTCGGAGGGAGTAGCTCGCGGCCCCGGCCGCCTGGGCGTGGTGCACGTCCACAGCGGCTGGAGCCATGACGGCAAGGACACGCTGGAGGCGCTGCACGACCTCTCGCGCGGCCGCGGCATCCGCTTCGTAGGGCTCACCGACCACGCCGAGGACTTCACCGAGGCGCGCTTCCGCGAGTATCAGGCGGCGTGCCAGAAGGCGTCGTCCGAGCACGTGCAGCTCATCGCCGGCCTCGAGTACCGCTTTGCCGGCCTCAAGGGCCTGCACCTCCTGGCGCTCGGCATGGCCGCCTGGATGAACCCGGCCACGCCGGCCGAGTTCATCGCGGAGGCGCGGCGCGTGGCGCGGTTCACCATCGCGGCGCATCCCATCCTGTACCGCCACGAACTGCCCGAGGTGGTGGAGCAGGGCATCGACGCCATCGAGATCTGGAACGCCAGCTACAACACCCGCTGGCTCCCCGACCCCCGCGCCATCGAGCTGCTCAAGCGGGTGCAGGCGAAGCGTCCCGAGGTCACCGGCATCGCCGGCCTGGACCAGCACGACGCGAAGAACGACCGCGAGACCCGCGTCCTCCTCCTCAAGGCCGACGAGTCCCTCGATCCGCTCGCCGAGCTCAAGGCCGGCCGCTACGTGAACCTGGGCCGCACCATGGAACTCGGCGCCTCCGAGGCCATGAGCCCCACCGCCCTCGGCATGCTGCACCTGGTGCGCTGGGGGTTTGATGGCGTGGAGCGGACCCAGGACAAGCTGACGCGGCTCCTGCGCGGGGATCCGCGATGAGCCGCCGGCTCCGGGTGCTGCACGTCATCCAGAACCTCCACTACGGCGGCATGGAGCGGCTCTTCGCCGACATCGTGCGGCTGCTCGATCCGGCGGAGTTCGAGTCGCACGTGATGGTGCTCGGCTTTTTGGGGCACTTCGGCGAGGGGCTCGATAAGTACGCCACCATCCACCACGCCGTGAAGATGTCGCGCCTTTCGATGGTGCGGCCGGCCGGGCTCGCGGCGCAGATCCGCGCCATCGCGCCGGACGTGGTGCACACCCACCAGGGCTGCTGGTACAAGGTGTCGCTCGCGGCGCGGATGGCGGGGGTGCCGTGGATCGTGCATACGGAGCATGGGCGGCAGAAGCCGGACCCGTTCATTGCGCGGACGGTGGCGCGGCTGGCGTCGGGGCGCACCCACGTGGTGGCGAGCGTGTCGGGCGCGCTGGCGGAGCACCTGAAGACGGCGGTGGGCGTGGACGGGCGCGCGGATCCGGGTGCTCACCAACGGCGTGGACACCGAGCTCTACCAGCCGGGCGGCGATCCCTGTCCCATCCGGAAGGAACTCGGCATCGCCGACGACACCCCGATCATCGGCAGCATCGGCCGGCTGGAGCCCATCAAGGGCTATGACGTGGTGGTGGACGCGTGGCTCAAGCTCCGCGAGACGTGGCAGCGCGGCCCGCTCCCGGTGCTGGTGGTGGCCGGCGACGGCTCCGCGCGCGCCGATCTCGACGCGCGCCTGGCCGCCGCCAACGCCGGCCCCGGCGTCCGCCTCCTCGGCTGGCGGAGCGACATGACGGCGCTGCACGCCGCCTTCTCCCTCTTCACCATGGGCTCCCGGAGCGAGGGCACCTCGGTCAGCCTGCTCGAGGCCATGAGCGCGGGGCTCTGCCCCGTTGTCACCAACGTGGGGGGGAACGCCGCGGTGCTGGGCCCCGCGCTGCAGCACCGCCTGGTGCCCCCCGTGAACCCCGACGCCCTGGCCGCCGCCTGGACCGACGCCCTGACCAACGACGCCCGCCGCGCCGCCGACGCCCGCGCCGCGCGGGAGCGGGTGCTGGCCGAGTTCAGCGTGGGGGCGATGGTGCGGGGGTACGCGGCCATATATAAGGAGTGCCCGGCGCGATAGCGCTGGAGAATCACAGCGTGTTCACCATTGGCCCCGCGGGCAGTGCGCCTGCGGGGCCGGCTCATTTTGGGGTAGTCCCGAAACCCGAGTGCCAACGTCGTGACGCGACCGCCCCAGGTGCTTCCCGGAGTCACCGCCGCGGTGACGCACCCGGCCGGGTCACTTCCCGGGTTTGCCGCCGTGGTGACGGGCTCGGCCGGAGCCCTTCTCGGGTCCACCGGCGCAGTGTCGAACTCTGCCCGGGCACTTTCCGGGTCTGCCGTCGTGGTGTCGAGGCTCGCCCGGAGCACTTTCCGGGTCTGCCGTCCTGGTGTCGGGCTCGTCCGGCGCACTTTTCAGGTCCGGGAACGTGGTGGAAATCTCGCCGGAGCACTTTCCAGGTCCGCCGGCGTGGTGTCGAGGTCGACCGGAGGACTGCTCGGTGCGGCCGACGTGGTGTCCGGGTCGGCCGTTGCGCACATCTGGTTCATCGGAGGGGTGCGGGGCGGTGCCGAGGAGTCGCGTGCGCCCAGCGGGTGGTCAGGGGCGTGGGCATTGCGGAGCGGGGAGACCCCGACCTGAGACTTCATGCACCCCAGTGACGTGCCGGCCGGGCGTCCCGCGGCCGTTCAGGGGTGGAACGTTTTCGGGTGTTTTCGGGTGGAGTCCGGCGCGCGTCAGAGCGAGAAAATCACTTTTCGTGCGAGTTAGGCAATGCAGTCCCACGCCAGGCGCGCGAATCCTAACATGTTGCCGGGCAAGTCGTTAGCGCATGTTTATGCACGTTTTGCCCTCGTGAGGCGGACGTGGTATGCCATTTGCGTCCTCCCCCTCCTGCCGGGATGCGGCGCGGAGCACGCTCCCGGTGATCAGGGCATCGTCTGCAGGGGTGCATGCGTGCCTGACCCGCTCCGCGCACGGAGGTGTGTATGGCGATTCGGTCTTCCGTGCTGCTGAAGGTGGTCCAGCTCATCCTGGACTTCTTCGCAGCGCACCCGGAGATGAGCCCCGGGCTCACCGCGGCGCTGGCCAAGCTGAGGACCCTCGGCGAGACCTTGCGCGGGCTCACCACCACCACGCAGGCGGGGACGGCCCGCAGCCAGAAGGGGGCGGAGCGGTTCCTCGACCAGCAGCAGCAGCTCAAGTTCATCTTCCTGCAGCCGCTCGCCTCCCTCGCCCGGAGCGCGTACCGGGGCTTCCCCAAGCGGATCGCGGAATTCCGGATCGGGAAGCTGACCGACGACTCGCGGGAGGGGTTCCTCACCCGGTGCGACGCCATCCAGCTGGCGCTGGTGGCCAACCTCGCCGATTTCCTGGCGCTCGGCATGGACCCGGCGGTGCCGGACCAGTTCGCCGTGGCGCTGGCGGAGCTGCGGGCGCTGCCCGCCGAGGTGAATGGCGGGCGTCTGGCCCGCAAGCAGGCTCGGGGCGACATCGACCGGACGGCCGACCAGCTCATGGCCGTCATCCACCAGCTCGACGGCCTGGTGCGGCTCAAGTACCGGGACGACGTGGCGACCCTCGCGGCGTGGCAGGTGGCGCGTCACATCCCGTGGGCCAACCGGGCCACGGCCCCTGACACCCCGGCGACCGGCGCGGCGCCGGCGGGCGGGACCCCGGCCACCTGAGCCGTCCTGCGGTGCACGCATCGCCCCCGCTCCCGGGTCCGGGAGCGGGGGCGATGGTGTTTATGGGGGCTGGGGCGGGGGCTGTCACAGGCCGCTGGTAGCGTGTGTCATGCGCCCCAAGGAGGCAGGCATGCCCTGGTTTCGGACACTCGTCCCGGAAGCCCACTATCACCAGCCCCAGTACGCGGAGGCCCTGTGGCCGGCGCTGCCGGAGTGCGGGACGTGGCTCGACCTCGGCGCGGGCAGCCGCATTCACGGCGGCTGGCTCGGGCACGGGCCGGAGGCGCTGCGGCAGCGGGTGCGGACGCTCGTGGGCGTGGACCTGGTGGCGCCGCACCTGCGCCAGCACCCGCATCTCACCGGCGGCGCGCTGGCGGAGGGGGAGACGCTGCCGTTCCGGGACGGCAGCGTGGACCTCGTGTCGGCCAACATGGTTCTGGAGCACCTGACGGCGCCCGCGAGCGTGTTCCGGGAGGTGGCGCGGGTGCTCCGGCCGGGTGGGGCCTTCGTGTTCGTGACGCCGAACCGCGCGCACCCCGTGATCCGACTGCTGGCCCTGCTGCTCCGCCCGGGCGCGCGGCGGCTGCTGGCGCGGGTGGTGGAGTCGGGCCGCGGGGCGGACCGGGTGTTCCTGACGCACTACCGCGCCAACCGGGTGCTCGACCTGCTGCAGCTGGGGTGGGAGACGGGGCTCAACGTGGAGCGGCTGGTGCCGTTCTCGAGCCTGCCGATGTTCCCGCGGCTGCCGCCGCTGCTGGCGCTCGAGGCGGCGTGGATCCGGTGGTTTGCGCGGCCGGGGGGGTGGTATCCGGAGGGAGGGTCGAACCTGCTGGGGGTGATGCGGCGGGCAGTGGAGACCCACTCCCCCGCGGGGAGCCGCCGGGACGGCCCTCCGCGGGAGTCTGGTGGACAGGGCTACTTCGCGCTCACCCGCACGGCGCCGTAGCGAATGTACTGGGCCGTCTGGACCTTCCCGGTGCCACCGTAGGTGGGATTGAGCTGAACCGCCGTCCAGCGCTTGCCGGTCCGTGCGGCCCCGCTCCAGGTCAGGTTCGAACGCTGCATGCAGAGCGTGCCATTCACCCACATCTTGGCCACGCCGTTGGCACTGCCGCTCGAATTCTGGGTCAGGAGCACCTCGACCCGGTCCCAGCGATTCCTGGCCGCCGCAGCGCACCCCAGATTGAAGCTGATCACGCCGCCGTTCTTCGTGCTCATGTTCTGCAGGCGCAACTGATGGGAGAGCGAGCCCGTGCCCACCCCGTACAGAGACGGGACCGCCTGGGAGGCGCCCGACGCGGACGCATCCGACGTACCCCAGATGTGGAACAGCTTCTGGACTCCGCTCGTCGAACCGTAGTAGTTGGCCGGAACCCAGACACAGTATCGCAGGTACAGCTGGGTGAACGTCCCCTGCTTCAGAAACCACGACCCGCTGCTCCCCACCGCCATGTGTTCTGGGCCGCTGCCCTGCGTGAATCCTGCGGGACGGTCACTTGAAGCACGCTGGTGGAACCACACCCCGCAGTCGCATCAACGATCACCTTCCCCGTGTTGCTTAAGCCTGGTAGCGGTACCACCCACTGAAGGTCCCGCCGGTGGTCGGTGTGGCCAGGGAGAATCCAGTCCAGTCATTGCTGGTCAAAAGCTTCATGCCAGCGGGCTCAAGGTAGGTCATGGAGGAGAACAGAGACTCTTGGGGCAGCTGCTCTGCGGGCCCCAGCGTCCGGCCGGGATCCGAACACCCGGCGAGATTTGTGAGACCGAGTGCGAGCATCAGGGCCGTGAGAGAGCGGCTAGGAACGCGGAAGGAGGGGGAGACACCCACGGGGAACTCCTGCGTCAGCGGTGGCTGCAGCCGACTTGGGTACAATCGTGGTGATGTACCTTCGGGCGTGCGGCCACTTCCTAGGCAGGCTGGGTGCCTTTGCTCCTGCTCAGTTGTTGGGTGGTGTCACGGTCATCGACATGTTCGAGAATCGCGATGATTCACGCATGAAGCTGACGAACATCACCGGGCCGAGGTGATGCACCGCGTGCCGACCGGCAGCAGGATGGGCCCGGCGTTAGGACCGCGCGCGGACGCCCTTCATGGAGGGAATGGAGCTGACAGGTGGCGCTGAATCGGGCGGCAGGAACGTGCGGCAAGACCTGCCGTAGCGGGGCGGCGGGAGGGACGGGGGTGCTGGTGGGCGTCGGCCGTTGTCCTACGCGCGTGCGGTCAGGACGGGGTTGGCTCTGCGAGACTGGCGCGCTCGGCCAGCGGGAGCGGGGCCTGGTCGCTGATGTCGCGAATCACCCGCGCGGGGTTGCCCGCCACGAGGGTGTTGGCGGGCACGTCCTTGGTGACGACGCTTCCGGCGGCCACGATGGAGTTGGCCCCGACGCTGGCCCTCAGGATGAGGGCATTGGACCCGATCCAGACGTTGTCGCCGATGGTCACCTCGCGGGCGTCGTCGAGGGCGATCGAGTCGTGCGCGAGCCGACGTGCGGGGGAGACAGGGTGGCTCGGGTTGTCGAAGATCTGGGTGTTGCCGGCGATCATCACGTCATTGCCGATCGTGACCCGCCGAGCCACGCTGATGATCGTCTGGTAGTTGATGCTCGTGCGGTCGCCGATGAGGAGGGCGGGATCCGTGGAGATCTTGAGGCCGACGACCCAGGTGTTGCGCGTTCCGATGCGGACGTCGTCGCCAACCTCAATGCGGCCGTCACCGATGACCTGCGGGATCTGGCCCTCGAGCACCAGCCGGCGTCCGGCCCGGTCGCAGCGACTGCGAAAAACGGGATCGCGATAGCAGAAGGTAGCGAGCCCGTGAAGCAGACCCTCCACACCCCGCACGCTCGCCCCCACCACCGCCCAGAGTGGCCTGATTGCGGGCAGCCGGAGTTCGCGCAGGGCGCGCCGCACGGCGCGCATGCCGAGCAGGCCCCGGCCGAAGCGGGCCTCGTTGATCCAGTGCTTTATCATGCCGTATCCTCCGGGGCGCCAGGATGGGACGTACGACCGTGGCCAGGTTTGCCGGCGATGATCACGTTCGCGGGGAATTCCCCGCTGCAGACCGCCCCGAAACCCACGACGCTGTTGCGCCCCACCCGGGTTCCAGGCAGCAGGCCGGCCTGGGCAGCCACCCACACGTTCTCCGCGAGCGAGATGGGGGCGACCTTCACTGGGGCCTCGGGGTTGTGCCGATCGGCGCCGGTGCTATGGAAGTTGGTGTCCATCAACATGGCCTGGGCGAGGATGCCGTTGTCCCCGACCTGAATCGACTGGAAGCAACCGAAGCGAGTGCCGTTCAGGAAACAGTTGTTGCCGATCTCAATGCGGGCGTCAGGGTGGTGCGTGAAGGGGGTCACGAGCATGTCGATCCGCACGTCGTCCCCGAAGATCACTTCGCCGGGGCCGGACAGCTTGAGCTGGCCGAAGATCCGGAAATTGCGGCCCGCGCGGACGCGGAAACCCCGCAGGCGGTACCACCGCACCGTAAGCCAGCCACGGGCGAGGGCGATGATCGCGGCAAGCGCGCTGGTGGGAGACTCCCGCAGGCGCGAGACGACCCTGGCGGCTGTGGCCATGTTACGTCCTCCTCGCCGCACCGAGGCTCCGGACGCGGTCCACGAGTTGGGCCATCTGTTGCTCCGCCGTCAGGGCGGCTAGGCGAGGGTCGTCGATGGCGACCTGGCTGCGGCCCTCGCGCAGGCTGGCCTCGAGGAAGGCCAGCGTGGCCGAGTCGTCCGGGCGAGTGGCCAGGTGATGGCCGGGGAGAGGCCGAAGGAGAGAGGCGACCTCGCCTTCTTCGTCCGCATACGCGAGCACCGGACGGCCGGAGCCAGGCACTCGTACACCTTGTTCGGGACTTGGTCGGGCTGCTCCTGGGCGAGCACGAGGAGCAGGTGACTCTCGCTCATCAGGCGGAGGGCGGTGTCGCGGGGACCCCAGTCGTCCAGGTGCAGCATCCCCCCGAGCCCAAGGCTCGCCGCAAGGGTGGCCAGATCGTCCCCCGCGAATGCCCGGCACATCCCGACGAAGTGGACCTCCACGTCCGCCGGGCCGAGCCCGAGACGCTTCACGGCAGCGGCGAGGGTGCGCAGGAACTGGCGAGGATCCCGCCCGTAACTGCAGGTTCCCGCATGCATGATCCGGAAGGGGCGCGGTGGCAGGGGTGGGGCGGCGGTCAATCCGTCAATGCCATTCCGAATCATCACGCACTTGTCCTGCAGTGCTGCCGGGAGCTTCCGGCTCATCAGCCGGTCGATGCCGCTCGACACGCTTACGACGAGGTCCGCCGCTTCGAGGCACTTGCGTTCGAGACGAGCGTCGAGCCAATCGGTCAACTGGCTCCGCACATGGGCGGGTTTCTGCGGGTTGTCGACCCACGGATCGCGGAACTCAAGGACCAGCGGGATGTCCGCGGCCCGCTTGGTTCGACGTGCGGCGAGGTGGGGAGAGAGCGGCGGGGCGCTGGAGTAGATGACCGAAGGCCGCTCCGCTGCCAGCCGTCGCGCCAGTTGGACCGCCGGGCGGATGAATCCTGGACATCACGCGGGAGCCAGAGGAGCGAGAAGAAGTATCGCTTCAGTGAGGAGGTCCGCACGGGGCCGGGCGAGGCGTCAGCCGCCGCCGACGCACTGGGCGCGTCCCCAGCAGGGGCCTCGGCGACCTGGCCGCGGAGGCGGCGACGGAGGTGATTCACCCACTCCCGGGGGCTGCGGTCGGGGGGAACCAGGTGCCGCGTGAGGTTAGGGCCATCCGCGATGGTCGCGGCCGCGCCCCCAGCGCTGGGAATCGTGAGTACGTGGACATCGTGGCCGGCCGCAGCCAATGCCTTGGCCACCTTGGCCGTGCGGATGGCCCCCACGGCCGGAGACGGTGGGTAATGGTAGGCCAGCAGGATGACGCGTCGAAGGGTGTTGGCGACCATGAAATCGAGGCCGTTCCTCGGGCAAGACGGCAATCCGCGTGGCTCGACCGACCGCCTCCAGGACGGGCGCGGTGCGGATGCGAACCTTCGATGTCCGGGCGGGCGGTGCGAGACCGCTGGGGAATATCGCTCAGGGATGTCGACGCGTCAGCCCTCCAGCAACTTCGGGGCCCGCATGCCGGACCGGCCCCCCGGGGGGACCGGCCCGGCCGGGTTCACATCTGGAGGGCGTGGACGAGGCGCCGCATCTGGGCCGTGGTGGTCCACTCCTCCAGGCGGGCGGTGGCGGGCTCGGGGAGCCGCCGCCCTGGAGCGAGGCCGAGGGCGAGTTCGAGTCCGTTGGCCGCGTCGGCCGGCAGACCCGTCGTCACCAAGGCATGGCCGCCTACCTCCCGAAGCATGCGCGCCGACTCTCCTTCCTCGTCGACGAACGCCAGGATGGGTCGTCGGCTCCCCAGGTACTCATAGAGTTTGTTCGGGACCTGGTCGGGCTGACGCTGGGCGAGGAGGAGCAGGACGTCTGCCTCGTTCACCAAACGTTGGCAGGCGTCATGGGGGAGCCAGTCCTCGAACTGCACGAATGCCGAAATCCCGGCGTCGCGCACCAGAGCCTCGATCGAACCGCCCGCGTACTCACGGCACTTCCCGACCATCAGCACCTGCAGCCGGGCGGGGGTGAGGCCGTGGCGCCGGATCACCTCGGCCAAGCCCAGCACGAACGGCCGGGGATCACGCGCACCGTAGCAAGAGCCGACGTGCACGACTCTCTGGGCGGTGATGGGTCGGGGGCCAGGCAGGGCCGGGGCCAAGGCCTCGATCCCGTTGCGGATGAGGATGACCCGCTCCTGCTCCCGGGGCGGGAGCTTGCGACGGAGTATCCGGTCAATGCCTTCTGATGCCACGACCACACGTTCGGCCAGGCGGAGCGTCTCTCGCTCGAGCCAGCGCTCGACCTTGTCGCTGAGTCGACTGCGATGAATGGCGGTCTTCCACGGATTGTCGGTCCACGGATCACGGAACTCGGCGATCCACCGGACACGGCGCGCTGCCAGCATGAGGCCGGTGAGGTGGACCGAGAACGGTGGAGCGCTGGTGATGACAAGGTCCGGGCCACGGCCGCCGTGGCTGCGGCGGGCGGCGGCGTAGGCGGGATAGATGAAGCCCTGCAGGTCGTCAGGCAGCCAGAGCAGGGAAAAGATCCAGCGCTTCCAGTTCGGGACGATACTCGGGGTGGCGGAACTCGAAGTGGAGGCCGCGGCCGGCGGCGCGGATCGGCGCGCTCGCGTGCGCCAGCGAACCCAGAGCTGCCGTGGGCTTGGCCAGGCAATCACGCGCTCCACCAGGATGCCGCTCGCCGTCACGAGGCGAGGACAGGGCGCTTCGGGGACCTGCGCGGCGATGACATGGACGTCGTGGTCAGCGGCGCGCAGCGCCTCGGCGTCCTTCTCGGCACGGAACCCGCCGACCGCGCGGGGGCTGGAGGATAGTGGTACGAAATCAAGGCGATCCGCATGCCAGTCCTGGGGCTTAGGTGGCTGGCGCGGATCCCCCTGACGAATAGTGGTAACCACCGCCAGCAGTCGCTTGCGGTAGATGGTTCCCGCAAGGACCGCGTAGGTGACGGCGCCGACCGCCACTTGGCCCACTAGCCTGACAACACCCGACCATTCGCTCGGCGTGAACGCCTGCCACGCCAGCACCGCCCCCGCCATCACCCCCGTCGCCACCACGGCCGGGAAGATGGCGCCCACGTAGTCGCGCCAGCGGCACTCCGCCACCTGGAGCGCCAGCCGGTACATCGGCAACGCCACCACCGGGTAGCCGATCACCCACGCCCAGCCCACGCCCGCCAGCCCCCAGTGCGTCCCCAGCCAGAACGCCGGCGGCAGCACCACCAGCGCGTACAGGCTGAACCGGAGCGCCTCCCCCGCGCGTCCCACCGCCTGCAGCAGGAACGGCAGCAGCGCCGCGATGGACCGGATGCCGCTGTACGCCGCCAGCACCTGCAGCGGCACGATGGCCGCCGTCCACTCCGGCCCGAGCCCCACTTCCACCAGGTCCTTGGCCACCAGCGCCAGCCCCGCCGCCATCGGGAAGGCGAAGAACGCCACGCCCTCCGTGAGCAGCAGCAGGTAGCGGCGCAGCGCCGGCGGCTCGTCCTGCACCGCCGAGAAGATCCCCGGCACCACCTGGCCCAGCAGGCCCGTGATCCGGCCCACCGGGATCGTGGCGATGGTCCAGCCGAAGTTGTACGCGCCCAGCGCCGCGGTGCCCAGCACCTTGCCCACCACGAAGAAGTCGGCGTTGCTGTAGCCGTACCACGCCACCCGGCCGCCCATCACGTGGGTGCCGAAGGTGAGGTGCTGGCGGATGTCCCGCAGGTGCGAGGGCCACGCCAGCCGGTGCGGCCGCACCTTGAGCGCCACTGCCGTAGCCACCACGCTCCCGATGATCCCGCCCAGCACCAGCGACCAGTAGCCCCAGCCGAGCAGCGCCAGCGTCAGCGTGGCCGCGGCCGAGACGATGCCCTCGCTCGAGTCCACCATGGCCACCCTGCGGAACTCGAGCTCGCGCGTCAGCAGCGCCCGCGGCAGGGTGCGGAGCGCGCTGGTCACGAAGGTGACACCGAGCACCGCCACGACCCCCGCCACCTTGGGCTCGTTGAAGAACCAGGCCAGCGGGAAGCCGAGCAGGCAGGAGAGCCCCCAGCGCCACGCCCACCGCCAGCGAGATCCCGCCCAGCTCCGCCACCGGCCGGCCCTCGAGCTCGCGATGCTTGACGATCGCCGCGCCCACGCCGAACTCGTTGACCAGCTGCACGAAGCCGATGTAGAGGGTGCCGTAGCCCACCAGCCCGTAGTCGGTCTTGGTGAGCAAGCGCGCAATGAGGAGGGTGGCCGCCCAGCTGAAGATCTGCGTGCCCCACCGCGCCAGCCCCGTCCACGCCACCCCCTTCACCAGCGCGCGGTCCAGCGAGCGCCGGTCGGGGGCGGGGGGCGGCGGGGTGGTGTCGGGCGCCGGGGAGGCGCTCGGCGGGGTAGTGGTCATCCGGCTCCGGTGGGTGGCCGCGAAAAGATACCACCAGCCGAGCACGAAACGAGGGCCGACCGGAATCCGCTTCCCCCTTCCGGGAGAGTGACCTCGCCCGGCTCCACCAGCACGCAGCCCGTGGGACAGGTGGCCGCCAGCCGCCGCACCTCAGGGATGCTCGCCTGCTCGGCGGGGGTGGGGGCGTAGCGGGCGTTGAGGACGGCCACGAGGGCGGCCACCTCGTTGGCCATCCCGCGCTCCACCGCCCGGAAGCCCGCCACCACGTCCGCCACCAGTTCCGCTGAGGGTGTTCGGGTGCCCCGGCCAATGCCGGCGTACTGGCGCGGGGCGGCGTCGCCCGGTTGCCAGGCATTGCAGGCGTCGAACACCTGCGTGGCCCGGCGCGCCAGCGCCAGCAGCGCCGCGCGCCCGTCATGGTAGTCCCGGTGTGCCGCACACAGCACCAGCACCTCGGCCGGCGCCACGGCGCCCGCCAGGTCGCGGGTGAAGAGTTCGGCCAGGCCCGCGCGGCGGAGCTCGGGGTCGGTGGGATAGACGTGCGGGTCGTGCAGCGTCACCCGCGCGCCGAGACCCAGGAGCAGGCGCGCCAGCACCAGGGCGGGGGAGTGCCGGGTCTCGCCGGCGTTGGCGCGGTAGGCGGCGCCGAGCAGCACCACGGCGCGGCCGTTGAGGGGGCCGAGGGCGTGCTCCATCTGGGCCAGCACCTGGCGCGGGGCCTCGTCGTTGAGGCAGCGGGCGGTCACCACCACGCTCCGGTCGCGGGGGACCCGCACCTCGCGGGCCGCGCCAGCGGAGCAGCAGGCAATCGCCCGGGGAGGCAGGGGCCGCCCACGCCCAGGGTGGGGATGAGGAGGCCGCCGCTCGGCACCGCGTCGCGGTTGGCGGCGGCGTCGTCGGCCTGGGCCAGGGCGGCGTTGGCCTCTGCGCGGAGGGCGTAGAAGTCCACGTCGTGGGCGTCGGTGAAGCGGGCCACCTCGCCGGTATAGGCCAGGCGCACGTCGCGCCAGCCGTTCTCGAGCGCCTTCACCAGCTCGGCCGTCAGGCAATTGGTGGGGTGGAGCGTGCCGCCCGTCACCACCCGGCGGAGGAAGGCGAGCGCGGCGGCGGTGGCTCGAGGGGTGGTGCCGGCCACCAGCTTGTCGGGTCGCCGGAGGCGGGCCACCAGGCGGCCGGGCTGGACGCGGCTCGGGCTCACCGCCAGCAGCAGGTCCTGGCCGTCCTCGAGGCCCAGCGTTGTGAGGCGGGGGCGGACCACCGCGGCCATGGCCGAGGGCGCCAGGGTGCACTCGAGCAGCACCAGCGGCGGCGCGGCCGGGCGGCGGGGCAGGTGCGCGCCGAGGGCGTCGAGCGCGGCGAGGAGCGGCTCGTGGTCGGGCACCTCCGCCGCGGACGTCGGTCTGGGTGGCGATGACCACGACGTCGGCGGCGGCGAGCACCGCGGCGTCGTGGGTGGCGCGGAGGCGGCCGCCCGCCACGGCGGCGGCGAGGAGCTCGGGGAGCTCCGGCTCGTGGCCGCCCACCGGGGAGCGGCCGGCGTTCACGGCGGCCACCTTCCAGCCGCTCGCGGGGGAGTTCCGCTGCAGCAGCAGCACCTCGGGCGGCGGCTCGCTGCCCGCCCCGGGCGCCGAGGCGAGCAGCACCGCCATCGGCACGCCGACGGGGCCGGCGCCGATCACCACGATGCGATGCAGCGGCCGGCGACTCGCGGGCAGGGCGGAGGACTGCAGGGGCATGAGGCTCAGGCGTCTGAGTGGGGGCCGGTGAGCGCGCTCACCGGGGCGGCCCAAGATGCCGCATCGCGGCGCCGGCGGCAATGGCGCGCGGGCGCCTCGGTATGGCGCGGGTGCGGCTGGCGTTGTGGCGTCGGGACACCAGACGGCCAGGGGCCAGGGGATCGAGTCGCCCGAGCAGCGCTCGGGCTGCTCCGGGAGGTGCGGGCGGCGACGGGGCGTCCGGCGGGGACCTGGCTGGCACCCCTCTTGCGCTCGGTGTGGGGCAGGTCACACTTCCCGAGCGCCCCGCGGGCTGCGGCCCGCCTTCGAGTCCCCGATGCTGCTCACGATGAGCCTCCCCAGAGCCCACGCCGGCCCCGGTCGCCGAGGCGACGCCAGGGCCCCGCCTCCCGCGGCGGACGCACCCGCGCCGCTCGGCGGCCGGGTGGTGGCCGCCGCGGCGGGGCTCGTGGTGCTGCACGTGGTGCTTGCCTGGCTGGTGCGCCAGCCGGCCGTGACCACCGGGAACGACGACGCGCTCTACCTCCTCCTTGCCCGCGCCCTCCGCGCCGGCACCTATCGCGACCTCCACGTGCTGGGGCATCCCTGGCACTCGCAGTATCCGCCCGGCTACCCGCTGCTGCTGGCGCTCTTCGGCGGCACCCTGGGCCCCGGCATCACCGGCGCGGTGACGTTCGGGATCCTGGCGTCGGCGGTGACCCTGGTGGCGCTGTTCGACATGGCGCGCCGGCACCTGCCGCCGCTCTACGCACTCACGCTCCTCGCCCTGCTCGCGGTGTCGCCGCACCTGCTGGCCTTCGCGGGCTCGGTGCGGAGCGAGACGCCCTACATCCTGCTCACCGTGCTCTCGCTCTGGCTGCTGGTGGTGCTGCCCGAGCGGCGCGCGGCGGTGGCGGCGGGCACCGCGCTGGCCGTGCTCGCGGCGCTCACCCGGAGCGTGGGGCTGGCCATCGTGCTGGCGCTCGGGCTGGTGTGGGTGTGGGAGCGGCGCTGGGTGCGGGTGGGATGGCTGGCGCTCCTCGGCGGGATCACGGTGGGGCTCTGGCTGCTGTGGATGTTCAAGGCGCCGGAGCAGTTCGAGGCCCGCTCCTACGGGGTGATGCTCAAGCTCGGCTCGCCCACCGAGCGCACCACGCTCGGGCTGGTCCAGGGGCGCGTCATGCGCGCGGTGCAGGCCTTCCTGCTCGATGGCGGGCTCGGCTCGGCGCTCGGGCTGCCACGGATCCCCGGGACCTCGCTCGACAACATCGTGGGCATGCTGGGCACCCTGGCGCTGGCTCTGGTGGGCCTGGTGGCCAGCCGGTCGTGGAGCCACTGGTGAGCGCCTACCTGCTGGTGTACGCCGGGCTGCTGGTGGTCTGGACCTACAAGCTGACCCGGTTCCTGATCCCCTCACCCCATCCTGCTCCTGTTCATGGTGGTCGGGACCTGGGCGGTGAGCCGGCGGTGGAAGCCGCTGCCGCGGGCACTGCTCCCGGAAGCGTGGCGCTGTTCTACCTGGCGGGCGGGGTGCAAGGATTCGGGCGAAACTACGCGGAGACCGGCGGCTGCCCGGCCAACGACGTCACCACCCCCGACGCCTGCCTCACCGACAACCAGCGCGACTTCTTCCGCGCCGTGCGCTACCTGCGGGACAGCACGCCGCCCGCGACCGTCGTGATCTCCACCAAGGAAGCGGTCCTCGGCCTCTATACCGGCCGCCCCGAGCTCCACGGGCAGGCGCTCCACCCGCGCTACGGGGAGCCGTTCCTGGACGGCCTGCGCCGGGAGGGGGACGCCATCTTCGTCCTCACCACCCTCCATCTCTGGCACGTCCCCGACGAGATGGTGGCCCAGTGCAACCAGTTCGAGCTGGTCCGCGCCTACGCCAACGGCACCGACCTGGTCCGCCTCAAGCCCGCCGGGGCCCCTGGCCCGGACGCCTGTCCGGTGATCCAGTACCACGCCGGCCGTTTCATTCCGCCCCTCAAGTAGGCCGCCAAGCCGCCCGATTATGGCACCGGTGCCCCACCGGTGTGGCGAAGTTCCCGCAACCTGATTATCCAATCCAGCACATTTGCGCCGACTGTAGCGCTTTGGCGACCGCCAGCCCGGTCGGGAAATGCGGGGGTGCCCCGGCGCGGCCGTCCGGGGCCCCCGGGAGGGGGCCTGCCGGTGTCTTTTCTCAAGACGTTGTCAGACAATGTCTTGGAGCCATGCACCCGGGTTCCGGGGCGGTTTTTCGTCCCGGGGCACGGTGTGGCATTTGGTTTGCCCACAGGGGGGCCGGAGTGGTGGGGGAGCGTGGGGTGGAATTGCCACATCCCGTCTCCCGGCCGTCCCCACCGCCTCCGGATCGTCGTCCACCACCCAGATGAGGGGTCCCCTGAGCGCCCGACCGAGCCTCACGCTCGTCCTGCTGGCCAGTCCCGGCCAATCCGGGCTGGAGCAGTGCATCGCCGACCTGGTTCCCACCTGCGGGGGCTACGGGGCGGAGCTGCTCGTGGCCGGTGCCAAGAGCTTCCCGGGGAGCTGGGAGGAGGGCGCCGTGCGCTTCCTCCCGGGCGGCCCCGGCGAGACGGCCCACGACCTCCGGGCCCGCGCCCTCGCGGAGTCGGGCGGGGACATCGTGCTCTTCCTTACGGTGGCGCAGGTGCAGGCCTCGGACGTGGCGGAGCTGCTGGGGCATCGCTCGGGGATCGTGAGCGTGGACGGGCCGGAGGCCGACGCGGCGGCGGCGCCCGCGGGGCAGTCGTCGGTTGGCTGAGGGCGGGGGCCCGGGTGCCGTGACGGCGCCGGCCCTGGCCGTGGTGGTGCCGTCGGTGAACGGCTGGGCGCACCTCGAGGGGTGCCTCGCGGCGCTGGCGGCGGAGGGGCGGACGGTGCCGCTCGAGGTGCTGGTGGCGGACCGGCTGGGAGAGGAACTGCGGGCGCGGGTGCGGGCGGCCTTTCCCGCGGTACGCATCCTGCCTGCCTCCCCGGATACCACCATCCCCGACCTGCGCGCGCTGGCCTTCCAGGCGGCGACGGCGCCGGCGGTGGCGGTCATCGAGGATCATGTGCTGGTGCCGCCCGGGTGGGCGGGCCGGCTGCTGCAGGCGCTGGCGGCGGGGGAGGACGTGGCCGGGGGCGCGGTGGAGAATGCCGCCACCGAGACACTGGTGGACCGGGCCGCGTTCCTGTGCGAGTACCATCAGCTGCTGCCGCCCCTCGTGGCCGGCGAGGTGGCGGGGCTGGCCGGCAACAACGTGGTCTATCGCCGCACGGTGCTGCTGCGGGCCGAGGCGGCGTGGCGGGCGGGGCGGTGGGAGGACCACCTGCAGGCCGAGTTGCGGCAGGGGGTGCGGCTCCACCAGCATCCCGAGATCGTGGTGGGCCACCGGATGCCGTTCACGGTGGGCGGGTACCTGGCGCAGCGCTTCCTCTATTCCCGGGCGTATGCGGGGCTCCGCGCCGCGGGGATGGGCCGGGCGGGGCGGGTGGCCTACGGGGCCGCCGCGCTGGCGCTTAAGCGGTGCTGCTGCTGCGGATCGTGCGGACGCTGCTGGCCAAGGGCGGGCACGGGAAGGACGTGGTGCTGGGCCTGCCGCTGTTCGTGCTGTTCACGGCGGCGTGGGGGCTCGGTGAGGTGGCTGGCGCCTGGTTCGGCGACGGTGGCGCGTTGCGACGGATACGCTACGGATCCCTCTGGACCCGAAACGGAGTCTCGATGTCGGCTGCTCCTGCTTCTCCCCGCGTGGTGTCCCAGCTCAAGCCGGGCGACCGCACCGTCGTCATCGGCGGTCCCGCGGGGCTCACGGCCGCGTACCTGCTCTCCAAGAAGGGCTACGCGGTGACCGTGCTCGAGGCCGACGACATCGTCGGCGGCATCTCGCGCACCGCGCAGTACAAGGGCTACCGCTTCGACATCGGCGGGCACCGCTTCTTCACCAAGATCAAGCCGGTCGAGGACCTCTGGTACGAGATCCTGGGCGAGGTCTTCATCTCGGTGCCGCGGCTCTCCCGCATCCACTACGACGGCAAGTTCTTCGACTACCCGCTCAAGGCCATGAATGCCTTGCGGGGCCTCGGGCTCTGGAACGCGATCACCATCGTGCTGAGCTACCTCAAGTCGCACTGGTGGCCCAACCCGGTCGAGGAAAACTTCGAGCAGTGGGTCACCAACCGGTTCGGGGCCAAGCTCTACAACATCTTCTTCAAGACCTACACCGAGAAGGTGTGGGGCATTCCCTGCACCGAGATCCGCGCCGAGTGGGCGGCGCAGCGGATCCAGGGCCTGTCGCTGGCCAAGGCCATCCTCTCGGCCGCGGCCATCAACAAGCGCTCGACGAAGATCAAGACGCTCATCAACGAGTTCCAGTATCCGCGCCTCGGACCCGGCCAGATGTGGGAGACCTGCGTGGAGCGGATCCGCGGCATGGGCAACCAGGTGCTGCTCAAGCACTACGTCACGGCGGTGGAGACGGTGAACGGCAAGGTGGTGGCGGTGCGCGCGAAGACGGCGGAGGGCGAGGTGCGCTTCCCCTGCGAGCACGCCATCAACACCAGCTCCATCCGCTCGCTGGTGCGGGCGCTCGACCCGCAGGTGCCGGCGCCCGTGAAGGTGGCGGGCGAGGGGCTCAAGTACCGGGACTTCCTGGTGGTGGCCCTGATGCTCAAGGCGGAGAACCTGTTCCCGGACAACTGGATCTACATCCACACGCCGGGCGTCAAGGTGGGCCGCATCCAGAACTTCAACAACTGGTCCAAGGCCATGGTGCCGGTGGAGGGCCACACCTGCCTCGGCCTCGAGTACTTCTGCTTCAAGGGCGACGGCCTCTGGGACGCGAAGGACGCGGACCTGGTGGCGCTGGCCAAGAAGGAGTTCCTGTCGCTCGGGCTCTGCGACCCGAACGTCGAGGTGGTGGACGGCGCCGTGATCCGGATGCCCAAGGCCTATCCCATCTACGACTCGGAGTATCGCGGCCACCTGGACGTGATCCGCGAGCACATCGACGCCATCCCCAACCTCCACACCGTGGGGCGGAACGGGATGCACAAGTACAACAACGCCGACCACTCGATGCTGACGGCCATGTTCGCGCTGGAGAACATGCAGGGCGCGTCGCACGACGTGTGGGCGGTGAACACCGACTTCGAGTACCACGAGGAGCAGAAGCTGGACGACAAGCAGAACGTGGCCGTGGCCGCCGCGGGGCGGTAGGCCATGCGCATCGGGGTGGACGCCACCTGCTGGGCGAACGGGCGCGGCTACGGCCGCTTCACCCGCTCGCTGCTGGCGGAGATGGCGGCGCTCTCCCCGGACGACGAGTTCATCTGCTTCCTCGACCCGGTGGCCGCGCAGGGCTTCGACCTGGCGGGGCCCAACGTGCGCCCGGTGATCGTGCCCATGGGCGTGGCGCCCACCGCGGCCGCCGCGGCCGACGGGTACCGGGCGCCGCTCGACATGCTGCGGCTCACGCGCGCGGTGTGGCGGGAGCGGCCGGACGTGTTCTTCTCGCCGTCGGTCTACACCTATTTCCCGCTCCCCCCGGGGCAGCGGGCCGTGGTCACCGTGCACGACGCCATCGCCGAGCGCTTCCCCGAGCTGACGCTGCCGAGCCCCCGGGCCCGCCTGTTCTGGCGGCTCAAGGTGGGGCTGGCGCTCCGTCAGGCGCGGCTGGTGCTCACGGTGTCGGACTTCGCGGCGGGGAGATCGCGGAGGTGCTCGGCATCCAGAAGGGGCGGATCCGGGTCACCAGCGAGGCGCCGGCGGAGGCGTACGCGCCGAGCGAGGACAAGAAGGCGATCGCGGCGCTGGCGGCGCGGGTGGGGGTGCCGGCCGGGGCGCGGTGGTTCACGTACGTGGGCGGCTTCAACCCGCACAAGCACGTGGATGCCATCGTGCGGGCGCACGCGGCCGTGGCCAAGGAGATGAGCGCCCCGCCGCACCTGCTGCTGGTGGGGACCATCGACAAGGACGTCTTCCACGGCGACCAGGCCAAGATCCGCCGCGCCATCAGTGAGGCGGGGACGGAGTCGCTGGTGCACTGGACGGGCTTCCTGCCCGACGGCGAGCTCCGGCACCTGCACAGCGGCGCCGTGGCGCTGCTCCTCCCCTCGGCGTGCGAGGGCTTCGGGCTGCCGGCGGTGGAGGCCGCGGCCTGCGGCACGCCGGTGGTGGCCACCACGGCGAGCCCGCTGCCGCAGCTGCTCCAGGGCGGCGGGATCTTCGTGGCCCCGGGGGACGAGCCCGCGCTCGAGGCCGCCCTCCGGACGCTCCTGACCGACGACCTGGGCCGCGCGCGCATGGCGCGCATTGCGCTCGAGCGGGCGCGGGCGCTGTCGTGGCGGCGCGGCGCGGAGGCGGCGATGGCCGCGCTGCACGAGGCGGCGGCGTGAGCGGGCTCAAGTTCGGGTTCCTGACCACGTTCTACCCGCCGGAGAACTTCGGCGGCGACGGGATCGGCATCCAGCGGCTGGCGCGCGGGCTGGTGAAGGCGGGGCACCAGGTGACGGTGATCCACGACCTCGATGCCTACCACGCGCTGCACCCGGGCCCGCCGCCGGCGGCCCCGGCGGAGCCGCCGGGGCTCGAGGTGGTGAAGCTCCGGAGCGGGGTGGGGACGCTGAGCCCGCTGCTCACGCAGCAGACGGGGCGGCCGGTGATGAACGGGCGGAAGATCGCGGCGCTGCTCGCGGCGCACGACTTCGACGTGATCACCTTCCACAACGTGTCGCTCATCGGCGGGCCCGGGCTGCTCAAGTACGGGCACGCGCTCAAGCTGTACATGGCGCACGAGCACTGGCTGGTCTGCCCGAGCCACGTGCTGTGGCGCTACGACCGCGAGCTCTGCGACGCGCGCGACTGCGTCCGCTGCCAGCTCAGCTTCAAGCGGCCGCCGCAGGCGTGGCGGGCCACGGGCTACCTGGAGCGCGAGCTCCGGCACGTGGACACCTTCATCGCCATGAGCGAGTTCAGCCGGAAGAAGCACGCCGAGTTCGGCTTTCCGCGGGACATGGAAGTGCTGCCCTACTTCCTGCCCGATCCCGAGGCGGGGGGCGCCCGGGTGGGCGGGGCGCGGCCGCAGGAGCGGCCCTATTTCCTGTTCGTGGGGCGGCTGGAGAAGATCAAGGGCCTCGACGACGTGATCCCGGTGTTCCGGCAGTACCCGGACGCCGACCTGCTCATCGCCGGCGACGGCGAGTACGCGGGGCCGCTCAAGGCGCTGGCGGCGGGGCTGCCCAACGTGAAGTTCCTGGGGCGGGTGGCGCCGGAGGAGCTGCGGCGGATCTACGAGCACGCCATTGCGCTGGTCGTGCCGTCGGTGTGCTTCGAGACCTTCGGCATCATCCTGATCGAGGCGTTCAAGCAGGGGACGCCGGTGATCGCGCGGCGGCTCGGGCCGTTCCCGGAGATCGTGGAGACGGCGGGCGGCGGCGAGCTCTTCAGCACCACCGACGAGCTGGTGGCCGCCATGCGGCGGCTGCAGGACGATCCCGCGCGGCGGGACCGCCTGGCGGAGGCGGGCAGTGCGGCGTTCCTGCAGCGCTGGAGCGAGAGCGCCGTGGTGCCGCAGTTCCTGGACATCGTGGCGCGCTCGGCCCGCAAGAAGGGCGATGCGCGCGTGCTGGGCAAGTTGGGCTTGTCGGACCGCGCGAGCGGCCACCCGCCACTTCCGGCGGGCGCCACCGCGCGCGGCTAGCGGGACGGACCGGGAGAGTTCCCATGAAGGTGTTCATCACCGGCGGCGCCGGGTTCATCGGTTCCCACCTGGCCGAGCGGCTGCTCGCCCGGGGCGACAAGGTGCTCATCCTGGACGACCTCTCGACGGGGACGATGGACAACATCGACCACCTCGTGGGGCGGCCCGGCTTCGAGTACCGGATCGGCACCGCGCTCGACCTCCCGCTCGTCACCGAGTGCGTGGACCGCTGCGACGTGACCGTCCACCTGGCGGCGGCGGTGGGCGTCAAGCTGATCGTGGAGCGGCCGGTCCATACCATTGAGACCAACGTGGGCTGCACCGAGACGGTGCTCGAGGCGGCGGCCAAGAAGCAGAAGCTGACGCTCGTGGCCAGCACCTCCGAAGTGTACGGCAAGAGCGCCCGCATCCCCTTCGGCGAGGAGGACGACCTCCAGCTCGGCCCCACCAGCCACAGCCGCTGGGCCTACGCCTGCAGCAAGGCGCTGGACGAGTGGCTGGCGCTGGCCTACCTGCGCGAGAAGCAGGTGCCGGTGATCCTGTGCCGCTTCTTCAACACGGTGGGCCCGCGGCAGACGGGGCGCTACGGCATGGTGCTGCCCAACTTCGCCGCGCAGGCGCTGGCCGGCGAGCCGATCACGGTGTACGGCACCGGCACCCAGTCGCGCTGCTTCGGCCACGTGCAGGACGCGGTGGAGAGCATCCTCCGCCTCCTCGCCACGCCGGCGGCGGTGGGGCAGGTGTTCAACGTGGGGAATGACGAAGAGGTGAGCATCCTGCGCCTGGCGGAGCTGGTGAAGGAGGCGGCGGGCTCGAGCTCGGAGATCCGGCTCATCCCCTACAGCGAGGCGTATCCCATCGGGTTCGAGGACATGCAGCGGCGGGTGCCCGACGTGCGGAAGCTCGAGAAGGCCATCGGCTTCCGGCCGCGGACGCCGCTGGCGAAGATCATCGCGGACGTCGTCGCGGACCAGCGCGCGCGTGGCCGCGCGGGCGTAGCGCGCGGCCGGCGTGCGCGCGATCCTGACGGGACGCACTCGATCGACCCTCCGTGGGTCGGCGATTTCCGTGGCGCCGGAGGAATTCCGCCGGCACGTGGCGTGGCTGGCGTCGGGAGAGGTGCGGGTGGTGTCGCTGGAGGCGCTGCTCGGGCTCCCGGCGGAGGCCGAGGCGGTGGCGCTCACCTTCGACGACGCCTTCGCCAGCTTCGGGGAGGTCGCAGCACCGCTGCTCCGGGAGCACGGGCTCCCCGCCACGCTCTTCGTGGTGAGCGACCACGTGGGCGGCACCAACCGCTGGGGCGGCAAGGCCGACATGCGGGTGCCGGAGCTGCCGCTGCTCGACTGGCCGGCGCTCGGCCGCCTGGCGGAGCAGGGCGTCACGCTGGGGGGGCACACCCGGCGGCACCCGCACCTGACGCAGTGCACCGAGGCGCAGCTGCTCGATGAGCTGGCCGGCGGGGCGGAGCGGATGGTGGCGGAGCTGGGCCGGCGGCCGGTGGAGTTTGCGTACCCCTACGGGGACGTGAACCCGGCGGTGGCCCGGGCGACGGGGCGGGTGTTCGGCCGGGCGGTGACCACCGAGCTGCGCCTGCTCGGGCCGGCGGAGGACCCGCTCCTGCTGCCGCGGCTCGACATGTTCTACCTCCGCCAGGCCGGCGCCCTCGAGGCGTACGGCTCGGCGCGGTTCGCGGGGACGATGTGGATGCGGGCACAGGCGCGCCGGGTGCGCGCCGCGCTCGGGACTTTCGGAGGCCAGTGGTGACCCAGAGGCCGTACCTCAGTGTCGTGATGCCCGCCCACCGGGCGCTCGCCGTCCTGCCGCGCGTCATGGACGCGCTGCTCGCCAGCGACCTGCCGCGCGAGGAGTGGGAGTTCCTCGTGGTGGACGACGCCAGCCCCGATGCCACGCCCGCGCTGGCCGCGCGCCACGCGGACGCGGTGATCCGGCTGCCCGGCCCGCCCCAGGGCCCCGCCTACGCGCGGAACCGCGGCGCCGAGGCGGCGCGGGGCGAGGTGCTGGTGTTCGTGGACAGCGACGTGTGCGTGCACCCGACGACGCTCCGGCGCTTCGCCGAGCTGTTCCGCGCCCACCCCGACATCGGGGCGGCGTTCGGCAGCTACGACGACAAGCCGCCCGCGCCCGGCATCGTGTCGCAGTACCGGAACCTGCTGCACCACTACCACCACCAGCAGAACGGCGGCGACGCGGAGACCTTCTGGGCCGGCTGCGGCGCCATCCGGCGCGCGCTCTTCCTGCAGGCGGGGAAGTACGACGAGTGGCACTACCCCAAGCCGTCCATCGAGGACATCGAGCTGGGGCACCGGCTGCGGGCCATCGGCTGCCGCATCGTGCTCCGGCCCGAGATCCAGTGCACGCACCTCAAGCAGTGGACGCTGCAGAACATGGCCAGGACCGACCTCCACGACCGCGGGGTGCCGTGGATGCGGCTGCTGCTGCAGGAGGAGCGGATCGGCACCATGCGGTCGCTGAACCTGAAGCTGTCGGAGAAGGTCAACACGGCGCTGGCGGGGCTCGGCTTCCTGGTGCTGCTGGCGGCACCGTTCGTGGACTGGCGGCTGGTGTTCGTGACGGGGCTCCTCGGGCTCCCGATCTTCCTCACCAACCTGCCGCTCTACCACTTCTTCCGGCGGACCAAGGGGCTGGCGTTCACGCTGGCCATCATGCCGCTGCACTACTTCTACTACCTGCTCAACTGCGTGTCGGCGTCGCTCGGCATCGTGCTGCATCACGTGATCGGCGAGCCGCACCCGCGGCCGTCGGTGCAGGCGTTCGCGGAGGTGGGGGTGTCGCACTGGCCGCCGGTGCCGACGCGGGGGAAGTGGCACCCGTGGAGCGGGTCGCGCCGGGCGGCGGGGGAGGGGACGCGATGAGCGCCGCCCGGCCTTGCCGCTGCCCGGGACGCCCGGCGATATTCGGGGCGTATCCCCTTGCCCGTCCGTCACTTCCGGGGGTTCCATGCCCGTGACCCAGCGCCCCGAGACCGAGGCCCTTCCCGAGCCGCTCGTCCTGGCCTTTGCCCCGCTCGACAAGCGGGCGCTGGGCGTGGCCACGGGCCTGGCGCTCGGGCTCCTGATCTTCCTGGCCACCGCCATGACGCTGGTCCGCGAGGGCGGGCGGGAGGTCAACCTGTGGCTGCTCGCCAACTACCTCTCCGGCTACTCGCAGACCTGGCCCGGGGCGTTCATCGGGTTCGGGTGGGGGCTGGTGATGGGGTTCGTGGCGGGGTGGTTCATCGCCTTCTGCCGCAACTTCGTGATCGCGGCCTCGCTCTTCTGGATCCGGACGCGCAACGAGATGGACCAGACCCAGGACTTCCTTGACCACATCTGACCCGGCCATGACCCAGACCGACACCGAGCTGCAGCAGGCCCTCCTCCGCCTCAACGCGCGTGCCTGGGGCATCGCCTTCGGGCTGCTGCTGGGGGGCGGGCTCTTCATCGCCACCGTGGTGCTGGTGATGCGGGGCGGCGAGAACGTGGGCCAGCACCTCGGCCTGCTCCGGGTCTTCTTCCCCGGCTACTCCATCAGCTACGCCGGCGCCATCATCGGCTTCATCTACGCCTTCGTGGTGGGCTACGCCTTCGGGCGGCTGGTCGGCTCGGCGTACAACTTCCTCGTCCGTCCCCGCTAAGGCTCCCGCGTGAGCGACTCGCCGGTCCCGTCCCGGGCTCCCGACGCGCCGCTCACCGCGGGAGGCGCGCTCCGCCTCGCCGCCTGGCTCGGCGCCCTCGCCGGCTTCGGCGAGGTGCTGCTGCAGTACGCGGTCCGCTACGGCTGGCACCGGTTCAACTTCACCGGGCGCGACCTGCCCTGGCTCACCCCCGCCGCCTACACGCTGCTCTTCCTGCTCCTCGGCCTGCTGCTCCTGGCCGCGGGCGCGGCGCTGCCGCGGCTGCGCCGCCCGGGGGTGTTCCTCGGCGTGCTCACCGTCCCGGCGGTGGCGAGCCTGGCGTTCATGTACCCGCCGCTCCACAAGGCGGCGGCGCTGCTGCTGGCGGTGGGCGTCGCGGTGCAGGTGAGCCGCTGGTCGGTGGGGGAGGGGTGGCTGCTGCGCCTGGGGCGGGCCACGTGGGCCGTGCCCCTCCTGCTCATCGTGGCGTGCTTCGCGGGGGTGCGGGGGAAGGCGGCGTGGGACGAGCGGCGCGCGGTGGAGGCGCTGCCCTTCGCGCCGGTCGGGGCGCCCAACATCCTGGTGATCTTCCTGGACACGGTGCGCGAGCAGAGCGTGAACCTGGCGGACTCCGTCCAGGGCCCCACGCCCTTCCTGGCGCGGCTGGCCGGCCGGGGCACCCGCTTCAGTGAGGCACGCTCCCCCGCGCCCTGGACCCTGCCGAGCCATGCCAGTGCCTTCACCGGCAAGCCGGCCCGCGCGCTCGACGCGGACTGGATGACGCCGCTCGACCCCACCACCCCGGTGCTGGCCCAGGAGCTGGCGAAGCGGGGCTGGGTGACCGGCGGCTTCGTGGGCAACACCCTCTACTGCAGCCGCGAGACGGGGCTGGCGCGGGGCTTTACCTACTACCGCGACTACACCGCCGCCCCCGGCGAGTGGGTGCGGAGCGTGTCGCTGCTGCGGGTGCTGCACGGCACCCCGCTGGTGCGCCGGGTGCTCGGCATCGAGCAGCTGCTGGGCCGCAAGGAGGCGCCGTCGGTGAGCGACGGCTTCCTGGCCTGGCTGGACCGGCGGCCGCGGAACCGGCCCTACTTCGCGTTCCTCAACTACTTCGACGCGCACAACCCCTACATCCCGCCGCCGGCGTTCCGCGCGGGCCTCCCGGACGGGCTCCCCTCCATGGAGCTCGAGACCATGGCCCCGGGCGACCTCCCCGGCGAGGCCGTGCTCGACGACCTGCGCACCCGTTACGAGCGCACCATCCAGGGGCTGGACCACGAGCTGGGCCGGCTGTTCGACTCGCTCGCGGCGCGGGGCGCGCTCGACTCCACCATCGTGGTGCTCACCTCCGACCACGGCGAGCAGTTCGGCGAGCACCGCCGGCTGGTGCACGGCAACAGCCTGTACCTGCCGGTGCTGCACGTGCCGCTGATCGTGGTGCAGCCGGGGCGGGTGCCGGCGGGGCGGGTGGTGACGTCGCCGGTGGCGCTCTACGACCTCCCCGCCACCCTCATGGAGCTGGCAGGCATTCCGCGGGCGCCGTTCCCGGGCAGCTCGCTGGTGCCGCTCTGGGACGGCCGCGCGCCGGACCGCGCCGAGACCATCCTCGCGTCGGTCAACTACTCGCCCCTCCTCCGCAAGGTGAACCCCGTGAGCCGGGGCGACATCACCGCGGTGGAGCAGGACGGCCACCGCCTGATCCGCCAGCGCGAGGACGAGGAGCTCTACGCCACCCGCGAGGACCCGGGGGAGCTCACCAACCTGGCGCCGGCCAACCCCGGCGGCCGCCTGACCCGGATGCGCACGGCGCTCGACTCGGCGCTGGCCCGCTGGACCAAGCCGGTCCGGGGAGCCCGGCCGTGACCACCACCCTCCGCGACTGGCTGCTGTTGCTGCGCCCGCAGCAGTGGGTGAAGAACGGCTTCGTGCTGGCGCCGCTGCTCTTCTCGGGGCGGATGCTGCAGGTGGACGCGATCCGCCTGGCGCTCGAGGCGTGCGCGAGCTTCTGCCTGGTGGCCAGCGCGGTGTACGTCTTCAACGACGTCATCGACCGCGAGCGCGACCGCGCGCACCCGGTGAAGCGGCTGCGCCCGGTGGCCAGCGGGCGCATCAGCGCCGGCGCGGCGCTGCCGGTGGCGCTGGCCCTCGGCGTGGTGGGGCTCGGCCTCGGGTGGCTGGTGCATCCCACGGTGGGCGCCATCCTGGGCAGCTACCTCGGGCTCAACCTGCTCTACACGCTCCGCCTGAAGCAGGTGGTGCTGCTCGACGTGTTCAGCATCGCCACCTTCTTCGTGCTGCGGCTCCTGGCCGGCGCCGAGGCGATCCAGGTGGTGCCGTCCATCTGGCTGATCCTGTGCGGCGGGCTGCTGGCGCTCTACCTGGGCTTCGCCAAGCGGCGGCATGAGCTGATGCTGCTGGGCGGGGCGTCGGCGAGCCATCGGGGGGTGCTGGCGGAGTACAGCCCGCAGTTCCTCGACCAGATGAGCACGGTGCTGCTCTCGGTCACGCTGATCTCGTACGTGATGTACACGCTGTCGCCCGAGAAGCTGGCGGAGGTGGGGAGCTATGCGCTCACCTACAGCACCGGCTTCGTGCTGTACGGCGTGTTCCGGTACCTGTACCTGGTGCACCAGAAGGAGCAGGGCAGCCCCACGGAGGCGCTGCTGACCGACCGGTCGCTGCTCACGGCGGTGGTGCTCTGGGCGGGGTACTGTGCCCTCGTGATCTACCGGGCCGTCTAGGGTAGCACCACGGCCCCGGACCCCGCCCGGGTCCCGGGGACGAGAATCGCACCCGTCTGGAGGCGTCTCCGGGGGGGTGGAACGCCTCTTGCCAAGGCAATATGCCGTAAACCGATCCCCGATTGGCCGTCGTGGGGGTGGCGGGCCGTCCGCCACCCCGAGTCCTGTATCCGTGCCGGAGTGACCATGCTGAACTTCCAGCTCTTTGCGCTTTACGTGGGTCCCGACCAGCTGCTCCCGATCACCTCGATCCTCGGGGCCATCGGCGGGGCGATCATGATCTTCTGGCGGCAGGTGGTCGGCTTCTTCCGGCGCGTGACGGGCGGGGCCAAGACGGGCGAGGCCAAGAAGGACTGACGGACCGGGGGCACGGGCGGATGCCTGCCTCGGTGGTGGTGGCGTCTTGCCGGGACCCGAAGCTCCTCGAGCGGCTGCTCGCGGCGCTCGCGCCCCTGGCGGAGCGCCACGGGGTGGAGCGGGTGGTGGCGCGGGCCGGGACGGCGGCGGAGGTGGCCGCGCTCGAGGCGCGGCATCCCGGGGTCCGGTTTGTCCGGGCGGCGCCCGGCACCGGCGTCCCCGCGCTCCGCGGCCTCGGCATGCAGGCCGCCACGGGGACCCGGTGGCGGTCACCGAGGACCACCTGGTCCCCGCGCCTGACTGGCTGGACCGGCTGGTGCCCGCCCTCGGGCCGGGGATCGGGGCGGCCGGCGGCGGCATGGCGAACGGCGAGGGCCTCGGGCTCCTCGCATGGGCGGCCTACTACTCGGATTACGGCTTCTACAGCAAGGCGCGGCGGGACCCGCCGGGGACCATTCCCCTGCTCACCGCCGCCAACATCGTCTATCCCCGGCGGGTGGTGGCCGACGTGGCCGCCTGGTCGGTCGCCGGGGAGTGGGAAAACGTCCTGCACGACCGGCTCCGCGCCCAGGGGAGCGGCTGGCCTTCGTGCCGGAGGCGGTGGTGTACCACGTGCAGCGGTACGGGTTCGCGGAGTTCTGCCGGGACCGCTACGAGCACGGGCTCGAGTACGCCCGGAGCCGCCTGGCGGAGCACCCGGAGTCCAACCGCTGGCTGCTGCTGCTGGCGGCTCCCCTGCTGGCGGTGCTCCTGTTCCTGCGGATTGCCCGGGCCAGTTGGCGGGAGCGGCCGGCCATCTTCCTGGCCGCCAGCCCGCTCACCCTGCTGCTGCTGGGCTGGTGGGCCATCGGCGAGGCGGTGGGGTACTGGCGGGGGCCGGCCCGGGCGCTGGAGGCGGGGATGGGGGCGCGGGCGGCCTGATTCCCGGGCATTTCTGGGTTGCCGGCGCCACAGGTCATGCCGGACCGTGGCGCCCGCGCCACAGCTGGACGGGGCAATCGCTACTATGGTTGGTGGGTATGGGGTTTGCTCGGTAAGGGGCGGCCATTCGGGCCGGAACCGGACTTTCGCTGAACGCCTGCAGGAGCGGGAATGAACATCATCAGTCGCGTCGCCCGACACGCCCGGCTCACGAGCTACTCGTACCGGGACATGGACAGTCCGCCCTTCCTGGTGCTGTTCATCAACAGCATCTGCAACATGAAGTGCGAGCACTGCTTCTACTGGACGAGCCTGAACAAGAAGGACGACCTGAGCAAGGAGGAGATCTTCGCGCTCTCCGACTCGCTCGGCATGATCGAGAACCTCAACCTCTCCGGCGGCGAGCCCTTCCTGCGGAAGGAATTCGGCGAGATCTGCCGCAAGTTCATCCAGACCAACGGCGTGAAGCAGATCTACGTGCCCACCAACGGCTACTTCACGGAGCGCTGCATCGCGGCGATCCGGGAGGTGCTCAAGGAGCCGGGGCTGGACCTGTTCGTGGCGGAGATCTCGCTCGACGGCATGCCCGAGTTCCACGACAAGTTCCGCGTGGCGCGGCACGCCTTCAAGAAGGCCATGGAGACGTACGATGCGCTGGTGAAGCTGCAGGAGGAGGACCCGCGGGTGCGGATCCACTCCATCTCCACCGCCACCGACGTGAACATGGAGGAGATCAAGAAGCTCACGACGTACCTGTACGAGCGCTGCCCCAAGATGGACCACCACAACCTGGCCATCATCCGGGGCGACCGGAAGAACCCGACGCTCAAGGGTCCGAGCCTCAAGCAGTACGAGGATCTCTACGAGTACATCCGCCGCCTCTGGGCCCCGCGCGAGCAGGGCCGCACGGGCTCGGCGGTGGAGCCGATGCTGCAGTGGGCCAAGACGGAGTCGGTGAAGCAGGAGCGGCAGGTGGTGCCGTGCAAGGCGGGGAAGATCTCGGGCGTGGTGTACGCCAACGGCGACGTGGGCGTGTGCGAGATCCACAAGCCGATCGGCAACCTGCGGCAGAAGACCTTCCCGGAGATCTGGCACTCGCCGGAGGCGAAGAAGCTGCGGCAGCAGATCGCCAACAAGGAGTGCTGGTGCACCACCGAGGTGTTCATGTGGTCGAGCATCGTGTACCAGCCGCTGCCGCTGCTCGAGGCCACGCTCAAGGGGAAGGTGTGGAGCAAGCCGCTCCCGCTGCATCCCTCGGAGCGGGTGCCGGTCTCCCTGGCCGACGGCCCGACCCCGGGCGAGGCGAGCGCGGAGGAACCCGCGGAGTCCACGGCGGGCTGAGGCCCGCCGCCGGCAGACCCTCCCGGCCCGGGCTTCCCGGGCCGGTTCTGTTTCCCCGGGCGGTGGCGCGGTACCCCGGCCCGGGCGGGGCATGTAGATTGCCCCTCGGCAGGCGTGGTGCGGGTGCAAGGCCTTGTGCCCATGCCACTTACGATCCAGCCCCCCGGGCCACGCCCGGGGGGCCACCCTTGCGAGTGGGAGCACCGTGACGGTTTCTGCGACGACCCCCCAGGCCGCCCCGACGGGCGCCGGCGCCTTCGACCAGCGCGAGCGGATGAACATCGTGATCGGCGGGCACGTCGATCACGGCAAGAGCACCGTGGTGGGCCGGCTCCTGGCCGACACCGGGTCGCTGCCGGAAGGGAAGCTGGAGGCGGTGCGCGCGCTCTGCGAGCGGACCGCCCGGCCCTTCGAGTACGCCTTCCTGCTCGACGCCCTCAAGGACGAGCAGGCGCAGGGCATCACCATCGATGCCGCGCGGGTGTTCTTCAAGACCGCCAAGCGGCACTACATCATCATTGACGCGCCCGGCCACATCGAGTTCCTGAAGAACATGGTGACCGGCGCCTCGCGCGCCGAGGCGGCGCTGCTGGTCATTGACGCCAAGGAGGGGGTGCAGGAGAACAGCCGCCGCCACGGCTACATGATGTCCATGCTCGGCATCCGGCAGATCGCGGTGCTCGTGAACAAGATGGACCTGGTCAACTACGACCAGCGCCACTTCGAGGGCATCGTCGCCGAGTACAGCGCGTTCCTGCAGCAGATCGGGGTGCACCCGGCGGCGTTCATCCCCGCGGCCGGCCGCGAGGGCGACAACATCGCGCTCCGTTCCACGGCCATGCCCTGGTACAGCGGCCCCACGGTGCTCGAGGCGCTGGACCGCTTCGCCAGCGAGGGCCCGGCGCTCGACAAGCCGTTCCGCATGCCGGTGCAGGACGTCTACAAGTTCACCGCCCAGGGCGACGACCGCCGCATCGTGGCGGGCACCATCGAGACCGGCACCCTGAGCGTGGGCGACGAGGTGGTGTTCTATCCCTCGGGCAAGAAGAGCCGGGTCAAGACCATCGAGGCGTTCAACCGGCCGGTGCAGTCGGAGGCGGTGGCGGGGCAGGCCGCCGGCTTCACGCTCACCGAGCAGATCTACGTGGCCCGCGGCGAACTCGCGGCCAAGGCGGGGCAGCCCAAGCCCGAGGTCACCACCCGGCTCCGGGTGAGCATCTTCTGGCTCGGCAAGCAGCCGCTCACGTCCAAGAAGGACTACCTCCTCAAGCTCGGCAGCGCGCGGGTGCCGTGCCGGCTGGAGACCGTCCACCGGGTCATTGACGCGAGCAACCTGAACGCCAGCGAGAAGAAGCAGCAGATCGACCGCCACGACGTGGCGGAGTGCACGCTCAAGCTCTCGCGCGCGGTGGGGTTCGACACGGCGGACCAGTCGGCCGCCACCAGCCGCTTCGTGCTGGTGGACGACTACGAGATCACCGGCGGCGGCATCGTCCGCGAGGCGCTCCCGGACCGGCAGAGCGAGATCCGCGAGAAGGTGATGCTCCGGAACTTCAAGTGGGAGCCGAGCATCATCCCGCCGGAGCGGCGCGCGGAGAAGTACAGCCAGAAGGCGTCGCTGCTGCTGGTCACCGGCTCGCACGAGCAGCCGCGGAAGGCGCTGGCCAAGGAGCTGGAGGCGCGGCTCTTCGAGGACGGGCGGGTGGTCTACTTCCTGGGCATGGCCAACGTGGTGTACGGGGTGGACGCCGACATCGAGCGGGGCAGCGCCAACCGGGTGGAGCACCTGCGCCGCCTGGGCGAGGTGGCCAACATCCTGCTGGACGCCGGCGCCATCCTGATCGTCACGGCGCACGAGCTGTCGCAGGAGGACCTCGAGGTGGTGAAGACCGCGGTGGCGCCGGAGCGCATCGAGGTGATCTGGGTGGGCGACACCCTGACCACCGACGTGAGCTACGACCTCATCATGGCCGACCAGGAAGGCGCCGAGGACGGCGTGACCCGCATCAAGCAGCTGCTGCAGGAGAAGGGCGTCCTGTTCCGCCCATGGTGAACTCGCACTCGGCGGCGCAGGGCCGCCGGCCCGCCACGCCCCCGGCCGCCACGCTCCGGCTGAGCGTGGTGGTGCCGGTGTACAACGAGGCGGCCACCCTCGAGGACATCCTGCGGCGGCTGCGGCTGGTGCCGCTCGCCCTCGAGGTCATCGCCGTGGACGACTGCTCCCGCGACGAGAGCCCCGCCATCCTGGCGCGGCTCCTGGCCGAGGGGGTGGTGGACCGGGTGCTGCGGCACGAGGTGAACCGGGGGAAGGGCGCGGCGCTCCGTACCGGCTTTGCCGCCGCCACCGGCGACGTGATCGTGCCGCAGGACGCCGACCTCGAGTACGACCCCTACGACTTCGTGGCCATGCTCGACGTGCTGGCGCGGGACGAGGCCGACGCGGTGTACGGCTCGCGCTTCCTCAAGGGCCGGTTCCATGGGCGCTACCTGGGCCACCTGATCGGCAACCGGGTGCTGACCTGGTGGAGCAACCGCTGGACGGGCCTCGGCCTCACCGACATGGAAACCTGCTACAAGATGGTGAGGGCGCCGCTGCTCACGTCGCTGGTGCTCACCACCGACCGCTTCGGCATCGAGCCGGAGATCACCGCGCGGCTGGCCCAGGCCGGGGCGCGGGTGGTGGAGGTGCCGGTGAGCTACGCGGGGCGGAGCTTCGAGGCGGGGAAGAAGATCACCTGGAAGGACGGGCTCGCCGGACTGCTGCACGTGGTGCACTTCAGCCTGGTGCGGCCCACGCGATGAGCCGGGTGACCATCTCCCCCGACGCACTGGTGCGCCTGACGCAGATCGCCGGTGAGGCGGGCTGCGCCATCCTGGGCCACTACGGCAAGGGCGGCCCCGTCGAGACCAAGGGCGACAACAGCCCCGTGACCCTGGCCGACAAGGCGGCGCACGCCAAGATCTCGGCCGCGCTCGCGGCGTGGGATCCGACGATCCCGGTGATCTCCGAGGAAGGGGAGATCCCCGGCCCCGAGGGGCGCGCGGGGTGGCGCCGGTTCTGGCTGGTGGACCCGCTCGACGGGACCAAGGAGTTCATCCAGCAGAACGGCGAGTTCACGGTGAACATCGCCCTGATCGAGGACGGGGTGCCGGTGCTCGGCGTGATCTACGCCCCGGCGCTGGACCTGCTCTACTACGCGGGGCAGGGCCTCGGCAGCTGGAAGCGCGAGAAGGGCGGGGCGCCGGTGCGGATCTTCTCCCGGCCGCCGCTGCCGCAGCATGCGCTCCGGGTGGCGGAGAGCCGGTCGCACCCGTCGAAGGAACTCGAGGAGTACCTCGCGACCATCCTCGTGGCGGAGCGGGTGCCGGCGGGGAGCTCGCTCAAGTTCTGCTGGGTGGCGGAGGGGAAGGCGGACATCTACCCGCGGCTCGGCCCCACCATGGAGTGGGACGTGGCCGCCGGCGACTGCATCTTCCGGAACTCGGGTGAGAAGAAGCCGCGCGCTTCCTCGCTGGTGTACAACCAGCCGGCGCTCAAGAACCCCGGCTTCGTCATCGGCCTCGACGACAGCGCGCTCGAGACGGGGAGCGGCGAGGGGCGGGTGGTGTGGTTCACCGGGCTCTCGGGCTCGGGGAAGAGCACCATCGCGCGGCAGGTGGTGGCAGCGCTCGAGGCGCGGGGCGAGGCGGTGGAGTACCTCGACGGCGATGCCATCCGCGACATCTTCCCCGCCACCGGCTTCACGCGGCCGGAGCGGGACGCGCACATCCGCCGGGTGGGTTGGGTGGCGAGCCGGCTGGAGCGGCACGGGGTGACGGTGATCGCGTCGCTGGTGTCGCCGTACGAGGAGTCGCGCCGGTTCGTGCGCGGGCTCTGCCGGCACTACCACGAGGTGTACGTGAGCACCTCGTTCGACGAGTGCGCCCGGCGCGACGTGAAGGGGCTGTACGCGAAGGCGCTCAAGGGCGAGATCAAGCACTTCACGGGCCTCGACGACCCGTACGAGCCGCCGGCCACGCCGGAGCTCACCATCGACACGACCAACCTCCCGGTGGACGCGGCCGTCCAGCGGGTGCTGGCGTACCTGGACGGAGGCAGGGCATGACCACGACCGTGACCATGGATCACCTGGACCAGCTGGAGCACAAGAGCGTCCACATCTTCCGTGAGGCGTACGCCAGCTTCAAGAACTTGTGCATGCTCTGGTCCATCGGGAAGGACTCGACGGTCCTCCTCTGGCTGGCGCGGAAGGCCTTCTACGGCCACGTGCCGTTCCCGCTGGTGCACATCGACACCAGCTTCAAGATCCCGGAGATGATCCGCTACCGCGACCGGCTGGCCGCGGAGTGGAACCTGAACCTGATCTACGGCCAGAACGTGAAGGCGCTGGAGGAGAAGCGCACCTTCCCCGACGGCGCGGTGGACCGGATCACCTGCTGCGGCCTGCTCAAGACCGAGGCGCTCAAGAAGACGCTCTCGGGCGAGTGGCCGCGGTGGAAGTTCAACCACGCCAAGAAGGCGTACGAGGTCGACAAGAACACCGAGCCGTACACCGGCGTGATCGTGGGCGCGCGCGCGGACGAGGAAGGCAGCCGCTCCAAGGAGCGCTACTTCTCCCCCCGCAACCAGCAGTCCACCTGGGACGTCGGCGACCAGCCGCCCGAGTTCTGGAACCAGTACAAGACGGAGTTTGCGCCGGGCACGCACCTGCGCATCCACCCGCTGCTCGACTGGACCGAGCTCAACATCTGGGAGTACATCCAGCGGGAGAACATCCCCACGGTGTCGCTGTACTACGACCAGGGCACCGGGATCCGCTACCGCTCGCTCGGCTGCGGCCCGTGCACCAAGGCGGTGGAGAGCACCTCGCGGAACGTCGAGGAGATCATCATCGAGCTCAAGACCGGCAAGTTCGCCAACATCGCCGAGCGGAGCGGGCGCGCCCAGGACAAGGACGACGGCGGCGGGCTCGAGACGCTGCGGCGCGACGGGTACATGTAACCATGGACTTCGGCTTCCGCCCCGAGCAGCTCGAGTTCCGGCAGGCCACGCTCGAGTTTGCCCGGAAGAGCCTGCAGGACGACCTCCCCGCGCGCGAGAAGCGCGGGGAGTTTTCGCGCGCGCTGTGGCGCGCGTGCGGGGAGTTCGGGATCCAGGGGCTGCCCTTCCCGGAGCAGTACGGCGGCGGCGGCCAGGACGTCCTCACCACCATCCTGGCCATGGAGGCCCTCGGCGAGGGGTGCGCCGACAACGGCCTGCTCTTCGGACTGGCGGCGCAGATGTGGTCGGTGCAGATGCCCCTCTGGCGCCACGGCACCGAGGCCCAGCGGGAGCGCTGGCTCCCCGCGCTCTGCCGCGGTGAGCTGATCGGCGCCCACGGCATGAGCGAGCCCGACTCCGGCTCCGACGCCTTCGCCCTCCGCACCGTCGCCGAGAAGCGGGGCGACTGCTACGTGCTGACGGGCACCAAGACGTTCGTGAGCGAGGCGCCGGTGGCGGACGTCTTCGTGGTCTTCGCCACCCTCGACCGGGAGAAGGGGCCGCTCGGCCTCACCGCCTTCCTGGTGGAGCGGGACACGCCCGGCTTCCGGGTGGGGCGCGGCATCGAGAAGATGGGGCTCAAGACCTCGCCGATGGCGGAGCTCATCCTCGAGGAGTGCGTGGTGCCCGCCGCCAACCGGCTGGGCCGCGAGGGGCGCGCGGCGCAGATCTTCAACGACTCCATGGAGTGGGAGCGGGGCTGCATCCTGGCCTTCAACCTGGGGACGCAGGCCCGGCTGCTCGACAGCTCCATCCGCTACTGCCGCGAGCGGCAGCAGTATGGCCAGAGCATCGGGAAGTTCCAGGCGGTGGCCGGCCGGCTGGTGGACATGAAGCTCCGGCTCGAGGCCAGCCGGCTGCTGCTCTACCGCGCGGCGTGGGCCAAGGAGCGGGGCCAGGACGCGGGGCTCTGGGCCGCGCTCTCCAAGCTGTACGTGAGCGAGGCCATGCTGGCGACCAGCCTCGATGCCGTGCAGGTGCGCGGCGGCTACGGTTTCACCACCGAGTACGAGGTGGAGCGCGACCTGCGCGACGCCGTGGGCGGAACCCTCTATTCCGGCACCACCGAGATCCAGCGCAACCTCATTGCCCGGAGCCTCGGGCTCTAGCAAGCCGCCCGGGGCGGGGCACGGCCCCGGCACGGGGTGCGTTGCGGCGCCGCAACATGCCGCATTCCCGCCCGGCCCTTCCGAGATATTCCTACCGCATCTTACCGCCAGACAATGAGTTAGCTGGAGACCACCGGGCTGCCGGAATCGCCCGGGGATGGCACGGCTTTGGCTAAATCCCGTGCATCACGTCCCGACGCTGGGGCCTCCACACTCAGGATGCGCATGACGTCACCGACCGCCCCGGCCGCGCCGACCGGGACCACCGCCGCACTGTCGCCCGAGGTCGCCGAGTCGCGCGTGAGTGCGGCGTCCCTGGCGCGGGTGGGGATCCTGGCGCTGCAGCTGGCCCTCACGGCGCTGGTGGTCCGCGAGCTCCGCATCGAGAGCTTTGCGCTCTACACGGTGATGGTGGTGGCGGCGGTGGCGTTCCCGGTGCACGCGCTGCTGGCGCCGGTGCTCCGGATGCGGGCGTTTGCGGTCATCTCGGTGGCCGGGCTGGTGCTGGTGCTGCAGCCCAAGGCGGCGCTGGCGGTGTTCGGGATCGGGGCGGTGCTGGTGGGGCTGGTGCAGCTGCCGGTGCGCTGGGGCGTGAAGCTGGCGCTCCTCTCGGTGGCCGGGGTGGGGCTGGCGCTGCTCCGCACGGGGACCATCCCGTCGCCGCTGCCGCACGCGCTGTGGCCGGTGCTCGGCGCCATCTTCATGTTCCGCCTGGCGCTGTATGCGCACGCGTGGCGGCACAAGGAGGCGCCCACGGGGTTCTGGCCCACGCTCGGCTACTTCGCCATGCTGCCGAACGTGGCGTTCCCGCTCTTCCCGGTGGTGGACTACAAGGCGTTCATCAGGAACCACTACGACGCGCCCGACTTCCTGATCTACGAGCGCGGCATGCGGTGGATCGCCCGGGGCGTGGTGCACCTGGCGCTCTACCGCCTGGTGTACCACCACGTGACCATGGACCCGCTCGACGTGCGGAGCCTGGGCCAGCTGGTGCAGTTCACCCTCAGCACCTTCCTGCTCTACCTCCGGGTCTCCGGCCAGTTCCACCTCATCGTGGGCGTGCTGCACCTCTTCGGCTTCAACCTGCCGGAGACGCACCACCTCTATTACCTGGCCTCGAGCTTCACCGACCTCTGGCGCCGCATCAACCTGTACTGGACCAACTTCATGATGAAGCTGGTCTACTACCCGGCGTTCTTCCGGCTCCGGAAGCACGGGCAGGAGACGGCGCTGCTGCTGAGCACCGCCATCGTGTTCCTGATGACCTGGCTGCTGCACGCCTACCAGACCTTCTGGCTGCTCGGCGCGCCGCACTTCACCGTGCCGGATGCGCTCTTCTGGGGCATCCTCGGCGTGCTGGTGCTGGTGACCACGGTCTACGAGAAGCGCCGGGCGCGCCGGCCCGCCCAGCGCCGGTGGGAGCTGGGCCGGGCGCTGCAGGTGATCGGGGTGTTCACGGGCATGAGCCTGCTCTGGTCGCTCTGGAGCAGCGAGTCGGTGACGGAGTGGGCCAGCCTGTTCCATGCGGCCGGCCAGACCAGCACCAGCGAGGTGCTGGCCCTCGGCGCGCTGCTCGCCCTCGCGCTCGTGGTGGCGGGATATCCCTGGGGCGCGGCGACGCTCGCCGCCGCGCCGGAGCCCGCCCCCGCGCTCGGTGCGCAGCTTCGCGCCGGTGGGCTGCGGCTGGCGCTGCTCGGCTCGGTGGCGGCGCTGGGGCAGCCGGCGGTGCGCTCGGCGCTGCCGCTCGCCCTCCGGCCCTACGCCGAGAGCGTGGGCGAGCCCGGCCTCAACGCGCGGGACGAGGCCATGCTCCAGCGCGGCTACTACGAGCAGCTCAACGCGGCCGACCGCACCGGCGGCCAGGTGTGGAACGCGGTGGCGGAGCGGCCGCGGGGCTGGGGGGCGGGCCTGATGGAACTGGGCTGGACCCGGCCCGTGCCGGGCGTGCTCCTGGCGGAGCTGCCCCCCGACCTGCACCAGACCTACAAGGGCCAGCCGTTCACCACCAACGCGTGGGGCATGCGCGACCAGGCCTACACCCTCGAGAAGCCGGTTGACACCTACCGGGTCGCGGTGCTGGGCCCGTCGCTGGTGATGGGCTACGGCATCGGCGACGGCGAGCCGTTCGAGGCCCAGCTCGAGGCCATGCTCGCGGCGGAGGGCACGCACCCGAGGGTGGAGCTGCTCAACTTCGCGTTCGAGGGGCACAGCCTGACGCAGCAGCTGGCCACCTTCCGGCAGCGGGCGGCGCAGTTCCGCCCCGACCTGGTGCTGGTGACGCTCACGCCCATCGAGCACCGGGTGGCGGCCGAGCACGTGCGGCGGCTGATGGCGGCGGGGGCGTCGGTGGAGGTGCCGTACCTGGCGCGCGTCATCGAGCAGGCCGGGATCACGAGCGCCGACCGGCACGCCGACGTGGTGCGGCGGCTCCGGCCGTATGACGAGGACCTGATGCACCACGCGCTGCGCGCGCTGGTGGAGCAGATCGCCGAGGCGGGCGCCCGGCCGGCGCTGATGCTGGTGCGGATGCCCACGCAGCCGGCCGGCCCGCTGGCGCGGAGCGCGGAGCTCGCGGCCGAGGCCGGCTTCACCGTGCTCGACCTGTCCCACGCCTACGACGGCCACGAGGAGAACCAGCTCCGCGTGGGTCCGTGGGACCGCCACCCCAATGCCGAGGCCAACCGGCTGCTCGCCGTGGCGCTGCAGCACGAGCTCCAGCGGACCCGCCTCCTCCCGACATCGACCCCCGACCCGGTTTCCCCCGTTCCCTCCGGAGCCCGCTGACATGCCCGACGTGATCCCGCAGGTGAAGCAGTACATCCTGGACCACCACCTCCCGGGTGAGAACCCGGCCAACCTCACGCTGACGACGCCGCTCGTCTCGGGGGGCATCCTCGACTCGCTGGCCACGCTGGACCTGGTGGCGTTCCTCGAGGGGCGCTTCGGCATCGAGCTCGAGGCGCACGAGGTGGACCGCGACCGGCTGGACACGCTCGAGAAGATCGCCGAGCTGGTGCAGGGCAAGCTGGCGCGGGTGTAGGGTGACGACCGGGCTGCTGCACCCCGGCGTCCTGGCCGCCGCGCACCGCCATCCCGAGCGGGTGGCGGCCACGGAGGCGGGCATGGAACCGATCCGCTACCGCGCGCTCGAGGCGCTGAGTGCCCGGGTGCGCGACTGGCTGGTGGCCCAGGGCGTGCGCCCCGGCGACCGGGTGGGGCTCTACCTGCCCAAGACCATCGACGCGGTGGCCGCGCTGCTCGGCGTGCTCCGCGCGGGGGCGGCGTACGTGCCGGTGGACCCGGGGAGCCCGCCGTGGCGCGCGGCGTACATCCTGAACGACTGCGCGGTGCGCGCCGCGATCGTGGACCAGGCGCTGCTCGCGGCGCTGGCGCCGGAACTGGCCACGCTCGGCGCGGCGCCGGCGCTGCTCCAGCTCGACGGGCCGGGGGGCGGGGTGGCGCTCGACGCGGCGCTGGCCCGCGCCGGCGCCCCGGCGGCGGCGGATGCCACGGGCCTCACGCCCGCGTCGCTGGCGTACATCCTCTACACCTCGGGCTCCACGGGGAAGCCGAAGGGCGTGACGATCAGCCACGAGGCGGCGCTCGCGTTCGTGGACTGGTGCGCGGCGCGCTTCCAGCCGCGGCCCGAGGACCGCTTCTCCTCGCACGCGCCCTTCCACTTTGACCTCTCGGTGCTGGACCTGTACGTGCCGCTGCACCATGGCGCGTCGGTGACGCTCATCGGGGAGGACCTGGGGAAGGACCCGCTCAAGCTGGCGCAGCTCATCGCGGCGGAGCGGCTCACCGTCTGGTACTCGACGCCGTCCATCCTCAACATGCTGGTGCAGTACGGCCACCTGGACCGCTACGATCTCGAGGCGCTCCGGCTGGTGCTCTTCGCGGGCGAGGTGTTCCCGCTGCCGCAGTTCCGCGCGCTCAAGGCGCTGGTGCCGCATCCCGGCTACCACAACCTCTACGGCCCCACCGAGACCAACGTCTGCACCGCCTACGAGGTCCCGGCGGTGGTGCCGGCGGACCGGGTGGACCCGTTCCCGATCGGCGAGGTGTGCGCGCACTACCGGGGGCGGGTGGTGGATCCCGACGGGCGGGACGTGGCGCCGGGCGCGGAGGGCGAGCTGGTCATCGCCGGCCCGGGGGTGATGAGCGGCTACTGGAACCTCCCCGAGCGGAACGCCGCCGCCTTCCTCGTGGATGATGCGGGCACGCGGTGGTATCGTACAGGCGACCTGGTGGTGGACGAGGGGGATGGCTGCCTGGTCTTCCACGGCCGCGCCGACCGGATGGTGAAGCGGCGCGGCTACCGCATCGAGCTCGGGCGAGATCGAGGCGGGGCTGGCCCGGCACGACGCGGTGCGCGAGGTGGCGGTGGTGGCCAGCGCGGACCCGGCTGCCGGCGTCCGGATCACGGCGTTCCTGAGTGCCCGCGCCGGGGTGACGGCGCCGTCGCTCATCGCGCTCAAGCAGTACGCGGTCGAGGCCCTGCCGCGCTACATGGCGCCCGATGCCTATCGCTGGCTCGACGCCATCCCGCGCACCTCCACCGACAAGACCGACTACCAGCGGCTCAAGCAGCTCGCCGATCCCGCCCCGGGAGGTGTGCCGGCGGGCCGTTGAGCGCCCGCCGCCACCCTGGAGCCGTCGCTGCCCCTTCTCCTCCTGTCCATCGCGTGAGCGTCAACCGCGCCTTCCTGGCCCTCGGCGCGGGTGAGGCGCTCGCGCGCCTGCTCGGCTTTGCCGCCACGCTGGTGATGGCCCGCGCCCTCGGCGCCTCGGGCTACGGCATCGTGGGCGTGGCGATGGCCGTGACGCTCTACCTCAACCGCATCAGCGACCTCGGCTTCGACCTGAGCCTCGGCGTGCGCGAGGTGGCGGCGGATCACGGCTTCCTCGGGCGCGGCCTCACGGCGGTGGTGGCGGCGCGGCTCCTGGTGGCGGTGGGGCTCATCCTGCTGGTGCTGCTGGTGGGCCACCTGGTGCTGCCCGCCCCCGACAGCACGGTGCTCGCGGTGCAGACGCTGACCCTGCTGGCGGTGGGGGGCGGGGTGCGGTGGGCGCTGGTGGGCCTCGGGCACACGCGGGCGGCCGCGGTGGGGATGATCGTCGGCCAGGCGCTGATGGCCCTGCTGGTGCTGGCCCTGGTGCGCGGCCCCGGCGACCTCGCGGTGGTGCCCGGCGCGCAGGTGGCCGGTGACCTCGTGGCCGCGCTCGTCTTCGTGCTCGTCCTGCCGGCCGCGCTCCGCCGGCTCCCGGTGCGCCTCGACTGGCCGCTGGTGCGGGGGCTCCTGCCGCGCGCCAGTTCGGTGGTGACGAGCGCCCTGCTCGGCATCCTGATCTACAACGCCAATTTCTTCCTGCTCCGCGGCTTCCACGGCACCACGGTGGTGGGGTGGTATGCGGCGGGGTACACGCTGGTCACCTTCTTCCTGAACCTGGGCCAGGCGTACAACCTGAGCCTGCTGCCCGCGCTCACGCGGCTGCGGGCCGACCGGGAGGCGGCCGGCGCGCTGTTCCAGAAGAGCATGGCGGAGGTCTTTGCGCTCACGCTCCCGCTCGCGCTCGGCGGGTCGCTGCTGGCGGGGCCGCTCATTGCGCTCTTCTACGGGCCGGGCTACGCGCCGACGGCGCTGCCCTTCAGCATCCTGATCTGGACCCTGCCGCTCTGCTTCCTCCGCGACGTGCCCATCATGGGCCTCTATGCGGCGGGGGAGGAGCGGCAGGTGTTCCGCCTCACCCTGTTGTCCGCCGTGCTCAACCTGGGCCTCAATGCGGTGCTGATTCCCCGCTTCGGCGCCCCCGGGGCGGCGGCGGCCACCCTGTCCACCGAGGCCCTCCGGGCGGCCCTGGCCATCCAGGCGGTGCGCCGGCTCCACCTCGTTCCGCCCGGTCTGGGGCGGTTCGCCAAGGCCCTGGCGGCGGCGGGGGTGATGGGGGCGGTGGTGGTGGGCCTCGGGGGGTGGTCGGTCTGGCTGCTGGTGCCCCTTGGCGCGGTGGCCTACGTGACCACCCTGTGGGCGGTGGGCGGGGTCCGGGTGGGGGGTGGGGCGGGTCCGGCCCTCACGGTCTAACCCCTTTCGGCAGTTCAGGTTCGGGATTCGTCCCCTGCCTCCATTCTGGCCCCGCGCGGCACGGCCATTGCTGAGAAAAACCTCCGAATTTCCGCCCCGGGGCCCCTCCCGGGTGGCTCCCCAATCCGGCAGGCGATGAAGACCCAGGTCGGCGCAGGCTCGGCCCAGGCCCACGAGACGATGAACCGCTACGAGGTGAAGTACCTCGTGGCCACCCGGCGCGTGCCCCAGCTGCTCGCCGAGTTCGGGCCGTACCTGGAACGGGACTCGCACTGGCAGGACGAGTGGGGCTACAACATCTCGTCGGTGTACTGGGACACGCCCGACCTGCGCTTCTTCTGGGAGAAGATCGAGGGCAGCAAGTTCCGCCGGAAGCTGCGGTTCCGCCGCTACGGCAGCACCGACGACATCTTCATCGAGATCAAGCAGCGGGAGGACCGGACGCTGCAGAAGCGGCGGCTCCGCTGGCCGCTGGAGAAGGTGGAGCAGGTGTTCGGCAGCGGTGACGGGGGCGTGCGCTTCGACCTGGCCGGGGAGGATCCGGTGGCCACGGAGGTGGCGCTGCTCATCGAGCGGCTGCGGCTCCGGCCGCGGATGGCCATCCGGTACCGGCGGCGCGCGTGGTTCGGGAAGTTCGACCCGGAGCTGCGCGTCACCGTGGATGGCCGCCTCCGGTATCACGCCAGCGACTTCAGCCTGCGCCAGCCCTTCGAGGCGGGGAGCGACATCCTCGATCCCCGGGTCAGCGTGCTCGAGATCAAGTACGACCACCGCGCCCCCATCTGGCTCACCAAGGCGATCCGCCGCGAGGAGCTCAAGATGGTGCGCATGTCGAAGTACTGCTCCGCCGTGGACCGGCACTGGTTCGGCGGGCAGAACACCTGAGGAGGACGGCGTGAACGGATTGCTGCAGCAGGCGGGGAGTCCCGACACCTTCGGGCTGGCGGAGACCTTCATCACGCTGGCGCTGAGCCTCGCGCTCACCCTCGTGCTGGCGTACTTCTACCGCCAGTCACACCGGGGGCTCAGCTACTCGGTGTCGTTCGTGCACGCCACGATCCTGCTCGGGATCACGGTGTCGGTGATCATGCTGATCATCGGCAGCAACATCGCGCGGGCGTTCACGCTGGTGGGCGCGCTCTCGATCATCCGCTTCCGCAACCCGATCAAGGACTCGCGCGACGTCGCGTTCCTGTTCGTGGCCATGGCCATCGGCATGGCGGTGGGCACCGGGTTCTACCTGCAGGCGGTGATCTTCACGCTGTTCGTGAGCCTGGTGGCCTACGGCCTGACGCGCTTCGACGTGGGCCGCACCAGCATGCGCGAGGTGCTGCTCAAGCTGCAGGTGCCGCAGGGCCTCGACTACCAGGGCGCGCTCAAGGACACCTTCTACCGCAACCTGCGCGAGCACGCGCTGCTGTCGGTGGAGACGCTGTCCTCTACCCAGCAGCTCGAGCTGGTCTACTCGGTGGAGCTCAAGGGCGGGGTGGACGAGGCGCGCTTCATGGACGAGGTCCGCCAGGCGGCGGGCGGCGGCCGGGTGCTCCTGCTCACCGGCCAGGAGAACATCGACGTCTGATGGCGGACCACGTGGCCGAGGGGTTCCTCCCCTGGTTCCGGCGGCATGAGCGGACGCTCGCGGGCCTCTGGCTCGTGGGCAGCCTGCTCGTGGTGACGGCGATCGCGCTCCCGCCCGTGCGGGAGCGCCTGCTGGACCGCGCCGGGCTGCTGGTGGACTTCTACGAGGAGCGCTGGGCCCGCCGGGTGACCGCGGCGGAGGCGCTGGTCAAGGCGCAGGACTGGGCCCGGGCCACGCCCATGCTGGAGCGGCTCGACGCCGAGCACCCCGCCACCAACGTGCGGCACGCCCGCGACAAGGAACGCGAACTGGTGCTCCGCCTGCTGGCCCGGAGTTACGAGGGCGAGGGCAAGTCCGGCAAGGCGATGGCCACCTGGGAGCGCCTGGTGGCGTTCGACTCCCTCAACTACACCAACCGCCTGGGCTATGCGCAGGCGGCCGAACGGATGCTCTCAGGGTGGGCGCTCGCGGAGGAGGCGAAGGACGGCTACGCCAGCGTGCTCCGCATCTTCCCGATCCACCTGCCGTCGGTGCGCGGCTACGTGGACTACTACATGGACCGGGGCGAGTTCATCCCGGTGAGCCAGGCCTACCGCGCCTACCTCAACGCCTTCTTCCTCCACACCGTGACCGTGGCGCTCGGCGACTCGAGCGCCCAGGTGGCGCTGCAGGTGGATGGGCGCACGCACCGGGTCGAGCTGCCGCTGGTGCTTCCTCCGGGGCAGGGCGGGCGCTTCGTGCTGCACACGCAGGGGATGCCGTTCCTGCTGGAGCGGGTGACGCTCCTCCCGGCGCGGGTGGTGGGGCGAGTGGCCGCCGCGGCGCCCGTGGTGCTCGACACCACCGCCTTCCGTGGCCAGGGCCTCACGGCGGTGCCGGGCGGGTGGCTCACCGACGACACCGCGAGCACCCTCGTGGCCGACCTGCCGCCCGTGGCGGCCGGCGTGGGCCGGGTGGTGCTCGACCTCCGCCTCTACAAGCCGATGGACCAGGACCTCTGGCTGCTGATGCGGAAGAGCTACCTCAACCTGCTGGACCCCGCCGGCTTCCTTGCGGACAGCGCGCGCTCCCTGCCATTCCCCGACGCGGAGCGCGCCGACCAGGTCCTCACCGATCTTCCGTGGGCCCGGGAGGGCCTGCAGGCGGCGCTGCGTGACCAGCCCTGAGCTGCGGCTCGAGGACGCCGCCGCCAGGCCGGGCGGCGCGACGCGGCCCGGCCTCCTGGCCCGGGCCTGGGCCGGGCTCCGGTTCCGGGACGCGGTGGCGCTGTCGCTCGTCCCGCTGCTCCCGGCGCTCATGCTCGCGGGCCTCGCCATCTACGACTACACGCGGGCGCGCCAGTTCGACGACTGGTGGTCCAACGCCCAGACCGTCAACGGCTACTTCGACGCCCGGGCGCACGCCGCGGTGCGCCTGCCGGCGGCGTGGACCATCCGCAATCACCTCGATCCCGCCCGCCCCGACGCCGGCGTGATCCGCATCGAGGTCCCCGCCGCCCAGTGGGACGCCATGTGGGCCGACCCGCTCGCCATGTGGGGCACCTGGGTGGACGGGACGCTGCGGTACGGGAAGTCGATGGTGCCCGTCAAGCTCCGGAAGCGCGGCGACAACAGCATCCACTGGCTCACCGACAAGCGCTCCTTCACGGTGCGCACCCCGCGGGAGGAGTTCTACAAGCGCTTCCGCAGCTTCGGCCTGTCGGCCAAAGACGTGCTCGCCTCGTACACCGCCAACCGGCTCACCGACCAGTTCGGCCTGCTGGCGGGCGAGACCGAGGTGGTGCCGGTGTACCTCAACAACAGGTTCCACGGGCTCTACCGCTTCGTGGAGCCGATTGACGAGTCGTTCCTGCGGCCCTTCGACCGGATGCCGGGCAACATCTTCCGCGCCGACGCCGCCGAGCGGGGCGAGGTGTTCAAGGGCAGCCAGCGGGTGGTGTTCGAGAACCCGTACATCTGGGACCGGGTGGCCAACAACGACCGCTGGACCAGCGCGGGCGGCGGCCAGCTGGCGCTCCTGCTGAACGACCTGGCCGGCACCACCTTCGCCGACCACCAGCGCCTCATGCAGCGGGTGGACCGCGACGAGTGGGCGCGGATGTTCACCTATCTCTTCGTGGTGGGCGACCCGTTCCACATGGACCGGGTGCACAACGAGCTGGTCTACGAGGATCCGACCACCCAGCAGCTCCACCCCATCCCGTGGGACATCCGCCTCCTGGCGCTCGGCCGCCTGCGGCAGCCGCTCAACAACTGGATGCAGGGGATGCTGCGGGACCCGTTCGTGGTGGACGCCACCATGCGCGAGCTGGCCACCCGCCTGGCCGATGACCACCTGCTCCACGCCGCCGAGAGCCTGGCCACCACCGCTGAGCAGCGCTACGCCGAGGAGTTCCGCTACGACCGGCTGCGCCGCGGCCTCATCCCGGACGTGTGGGAGGCGGGCGCCGTCACCACCATCCTCCGCGGCAATGTGGCGCAGCTGCGCCGCTGGGTGGACAGCGCGGTGGTGGCGGTGCACGTGGGGGCCCGGCCCGAGGGCGCGGTGGTCGACCTCGTCAGCGAGGGCTTTGCGGGCGCCACCCTGACCGGCTTCACGGTGACCGGGCCCGTCGGCGGCGCGCCGCGGCTCCGCCTCGACAGCGACCTCGACGGCCTGCCCAGCGCCGGTGACCGGGTGCTGCCGCTCGTGGTGGACCACGGGCGCGACACGACCCGGCTCCTGCTCCGCGAGCCGGTGGCGCTCCTCAGCGCCCTCACGGGCAACCGCGGCGTGGAGCCGGGACGGCTCAGCTACCGGATGTTCCTCGAGGGCGCCGGCGCCACCGCCACGCCGGTGCTGGCCAACCGCCTGACGGGCGGCGCGGTCCACGTGCTGCCGCTCGCCGACGGCGCGGTGCTCCCGGCCGACGATGCCTGGCATCCGTGGCGGTTCCCCGCCACGCCGGGGCGGGTGCTGCGCCTGAGTGGCCCGGTCCGCCTCGACTCGACGCTCAAGATCCCCGCCGGGGATACGGTGATCATCGCGCCGGGCACCGACCTCCGGCTCGGACCCGACGTGTCGTTCCTGAGCCGCGGCGTGGTGCTGGCGGAGGGGACGGCCGAGCGGCCGATCCGGGTGCTGCCGGCGGTGGCGGGCACCGTCTGGGGGACCTTCTCGCTGCAGGACCACGGGGCCGACGGGAGCATCTTCCGGCACGTGGTGTTTGCGGAGGGCGGCGGCGCGCTGATCGACCGGGTGGAGTACATCGGCATGGTGAACACGCACCGGGTCGACCGGGTGCTGTTCGAGGAGGTGACCTTCCGCGACAACAAGCGGAGCGACGACACCTTCCACGCCCTCCACAGCCACGTGACGGTGCGGCGCTCGCACTTCCTGCGCGCCAACTCCGACGCGCTCGACATGGACATCTCCACCGGCGAGCTCTACGACAACACCTTCGAGGACACCGGCGGTGACGCCCTCGACCTCATGTCCTCGACGCCGCGGATCGTGGGCAACCGGATCCTCCGCTCCGGCGACAAGGGCATCTCGGTGGGCGAGGCGAGCACGCCGTTCGTGTTCAACAATTACATCGAGGGCTGCAGCATCGGCATCGAGGTGAAGGACCGCTCGGCACCGGTGATCCTCCAGAACGAGCTGGTGAAGAACAAGACGGGCCTCCGCGAGCGCCGCAAGAACTGGCGCTACGGCGGCGGCGGGTGGGCCACCGTTGCGCGGACCGCCTGGACCGACAGCCGGAAGCGCTGGGTGCAGGACCCGTTCTCGCGGATCACCCTGGTGGACGTGGTGGGCCTCGACACCCTCCCGGCCGACACCACCGGCAATGGCGACCTGTCCTGGCTGTACGCCGCCCACGGCGTGGAGGTCGAGGGCAGGCCGGCGCCGGGCCGGGTGACGTCGTGGCGCGAGGTGCCGCCGCTCGTGCCGGTGGATGAAGGCACGTTCCTCGACGACTTTGGCGCAATGAGCGATGGCTGGGTGCCGGCCGAGGGCACCCGCCGCCTCGAGAAGCGGCGGGACGCGCTGGTCATGGAAGTGGAGCGCACCCCCGGCACCGCCACCAAGCCCGTGCGCTGGGACCTGCCGCAGGGTGGCACCCTGGTGCTCGAGGCGGCCGGCGAGACGATGGCGGGCGCGCGCGTCATGGTCACCGGTGCCGACGGGACGGTGTACCAGGCTCCCATCCGCATCGGGCCCGAGGCTCACCAGTCCCGCTTCACCGAGCTGGAGCTGCCGCCCGGCCAGTATGTGGCGGTGGCCGTGGAGCTCACGCCCGTGCCGGGGCTCACCGAGATCGACGGCGCCACGGGGCTCCGCATCCTGGTGGGGGCCCGGCTCGACCTGCGCCGTTACGCCGTTTATCCCACCCGCTGAGGCACCGATGCTCGCGTCGCTCCTGGCTGCCACGCTCCTCGCTGCGCCGGCCCCGGCCGCTCCCGCACCCGACAGCACCTTCCGCTTCGTGGTGCTGGGCCACATCCGCGGTGGCGTCGAGGGGGACCTGAGCCCCCGCCTCGCCGAGCTGCTGGAGCGGGTGCGGGAGCTCAAGCCCCAGGCCGTGGTGCTCCCCGGCGACATCATCTGGGGCGAGGTGCAGACGGTCCCGGTGGACTCCGCCAAGATCGAGGCGCAGTGGAATGCCGTGGACTCGGCGCTCGCCACGCTCGGCGTGCCGGTGATCCGCGCGCCCGGCAACCACGACATCAACGATCCGGTCACCCGCGACGCCTGGTTCCGCCGCTACGGCCCGCTGCCGCTGGTGACCCGCGTGGGCCCGGTCCGCTTCATCAGCGTCTCGAGCGCCTGGATCCCGAAGGCGGGCGACAGCGTCTCCGCCCGCCGCGCCTTCATCCGGGGCGTGGCGCTCACGCCCGACCAGGTGGCGTTCCTGCGCGACTCGCTGCCGGCCGCCGGCGGCGCCCGGCAGACCTTCCTGGTGATGCACCACCTGCTCTGGTGGGAGGCGGACACCACCGCCTTCTGGCGGGAGGTGCACCCGCTGCTTCGCGACGCGCACGTCAGCGGCGTCTTCTCCGGCGACTACGGGCCGCTCAAGTTCTCCTGGCTGCAGCGCGACGGGGTGCACTACTACCAGAACTCCATCGAGCTGCCCGTGAAGCTGCCGCTGCTGCAGAACAACCTGGGCAGCCGGCTCCTCTCGAGCCAGTTCGACAACTACCTCGAGGTCCGGGTCACGGGCGACTCGGTGCGCTACCTGGTGCACACCGTCGCGGAGGAGAGCTCGGGGGAGTTCACGCCGTCGCGCTGGCGCGACATCAACCAGCCCGCCCGGCCCGCGCCGACGCTGCTCGACCGGGTGCTGGAGAAGACCGGTGGCAAGCGCCGCCTGGCGTACGCGCTGGCCCTGGCGGGGGCGGCGTTCTTCGTGGGTGTGGTGCTGGGGCGCCGGCGCCGCTGAGGCGCGGGCCCCTCAGGGCGCGAGGGGCTGGAGGCGGAGGATGATGGCGTCGAGCCCGCCGCCCCCCGGGCGGGCGAGGGACCCGTGGCCGGGCCAGTCGTCGGAGGAGGTGTGGCCCACCACCACCAGCCAGCCGTCCCGGTCGATGGCCGCCGCCCGGCCCATGTCCCGGTCGCTCCCGCCCACCCGCGCCCCGTAGAGCAGCTGCGACAGGTCGGGTGAGAAGAGTGCCACCATCACGTCCCCGTGATCGGTGAGCGCCGCGCTGCTCGAGTCCCCGCCAAGCACCGGTGACTCGGTGTACCCTGTCACCAGCACCCGCCCCATCCCGTCGGTGGCGATCCCTTCCCCGTAATCCCAGCCGTTGCCCCCCACGAGCGAGCCGGCGAGCAGCCCGCCCGCCGGGCTCACGCGCACCACGAAGCCGTTGCGGCTGTCGGCGAGCGCCGGGCGCCAGCTGCCGGGGGTGGTGGGGAAATCCGGGGAGTCGCTCCCGCCGGTGACGTAGATGGAGCTGTCGGGGCCGAGCGCCAGGCCGTGGGTCTCGATGGCCTCGACGCCGCTGCCGCCGATGTAGGTGCCCATCACGATCCGCGACCCGTCCGGCGCGAGCCGCGCCAGGTAGAGGTCCTGCTGCCCGCCGAGGGTGCTGTCGAAGCCGCCCGGCGTGGGGAGCCCCGCCGACTGGGTGCTCAGCAGCACCAGCACCGAGCCGTCCGGCGCCACCCGCACGGTGGGCGCGCCGATCTCCTTGCCGGGGCCGCCGAGGTAAGTGGCCCAGAGGACCCGCGAGCCGTCGGCCGCGAGCTTGGCCACCACCACGTCCTCATCGCCGCCGTGCCGCGGCTGGGCGGCCTGGGCAAACCAGGCAGTGGGGAGGTCGCCGAGCGTGGAACCCAGCACCACGACGATGTTGCCCTCGGCGTCGAGGTCCATGTCGCGGATGAAGCCGTTGTCGGCGCCACCCAGGTAGGTGCAGAAGCGGAGCGTGGCGCCGTCGCCGCTCAGGCGGCAGACGAAGCCGTCCTGGCGGCCGTAGGGGGCGCGGTTCCTCTGGTCACCGCCGAAGGCGCGCTGGACCACGCCCGGCGTGGTGGGCATCCCGTCGCCCGCGCGGCCGGCGAGGACCAGGTCGCCGTCGGGGGCGCGCTCGAGGCCGTAGGCCCGCTCGAAGCCGGGGCCGCCGAGAACGGTGGACCAGCGCAGTGCGCCGTCGGGCATCAGGGCCGACACGAAGGCGTCGCTCGGGAACTGGCCGCCGCCGGGCACGGTGTCGAGGGCGCCGGGGGTGACGGGGAAGTCGGGCGAGGCGGCGTTGCCCACCACGTACACCACGCCCGCGCTGTCGGTGAGGACGTCGCGGGCCATGTCCATGTCACGGTGGGTGCCGCCGAGCACGGCGGAGAAGGCGATGGTGGCGCCGGCGGCGTCGGTCACGGCGGGCGCACCGCCGCCGGTCCTCGGCGCGCAGGCCAGCGCGCCGAGGGTCAGGAGCAGGACGGGGCGGATCACGGGATGAGGCGAATCAGCCAGGCGTCGTCGAAGCCGCCACCGCCCGGCTGGGGCTGGAGCGCGTTGACGAGGGGGAAGTTGGTGGAGGTGGTCTGGCCCACGATGACGAACGCGCCGTTGCTGCCGATCCAGGAGGCGCGCGACGTTTCATCGTCACTGCCGCCGAAGCGCTGCGCGAAGAGCAGCGAGCCCAGCGTGCCCGACATCTTCACGGCCACGGCGTCGCCGTTCCCGTTGGGGTTCCCGCCGCCCGCCACTGTGGTGGCGATGGTGGCGGACGAGGTGGTGGCGGAGAAGTACACGTCGCCGTTGGCGTCGGCGGAGACGCCCTGGATGCCTTCCGAGCCGGTACCGCCGTAGTACGTGCCGGCCAGGATGGTGCCGGTGGGCCCGATCTTCCAGAGCACGCCGTCGCCGGTGCCGCCGCCGTACTGCGCCTGGTAGTTGCCGCCGGGGAAGGTCAGGTTGTTCGAGGTGGTGGCCACGGCCACGAAGGCGTTGCCGGTGCCGTCCACCGCCAGGCCGTGGGTCTCCGAGGTCTCGTTCCCGCCGCCGCCCACGTAGGTGCCGTAGAGCAGCTGCGAGCCGTCGGCGCTCAGCTTGGCGAGGAACTGGTCCAGGCCGCCGTTGAGGCTGTGGTCCCCGTTGCCGGGCGTGGCCAGGTCGGTGGAGTTGGTCATGAACAGGACCAGCACGTTGCCGTTGGCATCGAGGCGGATGGCGGGAGTGCCACCATCGTCGCCGGAGCCGCCGAGGTACGTGGCCCACAGCACCTGGGAGCCGTCCGCCTTGATCTTGGCGACGATCACTTCCTCGCCCGCGTGCTTGGTGGGCTGGTAGGCATTCGTGAACCACGCCGACGGAAAGCCGCCCACCGTGGTCCAGGCCACGAGGTACACGTTGCCCTGGGCGTCCACGGTCATGTCGCGGGAGATGCCGTCGTCGCTCACGCCGAAGTAGCTGCACCAGACCCGCGCCGAGAGGTCCGGCTGCATCTTGCAGACCATGGCGTCCTGCGGCCCGTAGAAATTGGCGGTGCTGCCGCCGCCGAAGGTGGTCTGGAAGGCGCCGTTGGTGACGGGGAAGGAGGCCCCGGCGCGCCCGCTCAGGTAGATGAAGCCCTGGGCGTCGGTCTCGACACCGTAGATGCGCTCGTAGTTGGGTCCACCGAGGAAGGTGGACGCCACCACCGAGCCGCCGGGCGAGATCTTCACGATGAACGCGTCCGCCGGCGGGTCGAAGCCGGTGGCGTGGGTCACGTCGTACGCGCCCGGGGTCACCGGGAAGTTGTCCGAGTAGGTGTTGCCGGCCACGATCACGTTGCCCTGCGCGTCCACCGTGACGTCACGGGCCAGCTCGATGTCGTTGCCGCCGAGGTAGGTGCTCAGGTTGGGATGGAAGCTGTTGCCGGCCGGCTTGGTGGACACCGTCACGCCCGCCTGCCCCGCGGCGGGCGTCGCCGAGGCGGTCACCTGCGTGGTCCCGGCGGCGAGGCCCTTGATCCGGCCGCCCGCCGTCACGCTGGCGGTGCTGCCGTTGCCGGTCCCCCAGGTGACCGTGCTGTTGGCGAGGATGTTGTTGTTCGAGTCGCGGACCACCGCGGTGAGCTGCACCGAGTCCCCCACGAACACGCTGATGGGCGACGGGGTGATGGTGACGGTCTTGGGCGCGGTGGGCGTCGGGTTGGTGCCGCCCCCGCCGTCCCCGTCGCTCCCACCGCAGGCGGCAAGGGCGGCGACCAGGGACACCAGGGACAGCATGGGGCGCATCCGGACCATCGGGTTCCTCCAGCACGGGACGGGCAGGGCAGCAAGCTCCTAAATCTATGGAGTGACTCCGGCCACGGGAGTGACGATCCCCGCCCGCCCGGACGCACGGGGTGTGATCCCCGTCACGCCAGCGCCGTGGCGATCCGTGAGGCGTTGGCCATCAGCGTGAAGGTCAGGTTCTTGGCCGGCAGGAACGAAAAGCCCGCCCCGTCGGCCACGTAGAGGTTGGACCAGCCGCGGAGCCGGCCCTCCGGGGTGCAGCTGAAGCGGCCGCCGTCGCTCCGGGTCATGGGGAGCGTGCCGGAGTAATGCACGCTGGTGCCCTTGGGCAACACCCGGGTCATGCCGGGGGGGACCACGCAGCCGAGCCTGCCGAGCGCCTTCTTGACGCGGCCCAGGGTGCGGGCCACCAGCGCTTCTTCCTGCGGGTCATCCACGTAGCTGATGCGCAGCTCCGCCGGCCCGTCGGGGCGCGGCACGATGGTGACACGGCTCTCGGCGCGGCGCCGGTCGTGGAAGTTGACGTTGGCCAGGGCGAGGCCGGTGCGGAGCGCCCGGAAGATGCCGAGGCTGCCGGCCAGGTCGAGCGGGAGGCCCTGGACGATCGGGTGGACCGCCGCCGCCTTGAGGGTGGTGATCTGCGCGTGCACGTACTCCGCCGGGTCCCGCTCGGTGAGGCCGAAGGCCAGGAGATGGAACTGGTAGCTCGCGGTGCGCACTTCCTTGCCCATCATGGCGGGGGTGAGGAAGGGGACGTGCACCTGGCGGTTGTCCATCAGGCCCTCGAGGCTCGCCACCTCGCCGCTGTGGGCGTGGTGCGTGGCCAGGACCAGCGCCGACGACGGCAGGGCGCCCGCCGCGAGGGCAAATGCCTCACCCTGGACCCGCACCGGGTCGCCACCGTCCACGGGGCGCGCCACCACCGCGGTGATGCGGGCGCCCGCGTCCTGCTCGAGGTGGGTGGCCAGCAGGCCGGGCTTGTAGGTGAAGCGCGGGTGCTGGCGCAGCTCGCGCAGGGTGTACGACGGGGTGTAGAGCGACTCGTTGGGGCAGCCCCAGAAGCAGCGACCCAGCTGCCCGCAGCCCTGGCGGCCGCGGTGCCCGCGGCTCAGCGTGGCCACGCGCGAGCGGCCGAGGAAGAAGCCGAGGTCCTGCTGCAGCGCCGGGCGCACCCGCTGGTAGCGCGCCACCAGGTGCGCCGAGTGCGGGTCGAAGGGGAGCGGCGGCAGGTAGGGCGCGTCGCAGGGGATGAACTGCGCCAGGTCGTCCGGCTCCGCGCCGACGCCGATCCGTTCCGCCACCTGCGCGTAGTACGGCGCGATGTCGTCGTAGCCGAAGGGGAACTCGGCCAGGTCGGTGGGCCCGAAGGCGTAGGCGCCGCCGGTCCAGGCCTCCGCCAGGCCGCCCTGCGCAAACGAGAACACCGGCACCATCTGCTCCGCCCGCGAGCGGAACGCGCCGGGCGTCTTGAAGACGTATTCCTTGCTGGGCGGGAAGCCGTAGTAACTGGCCTTGGTGGCGGGATACACCACGTTGCGGCCGTCCTCGCCGAGGAACCAGGCGGCCGGGTCGGCCAGCCGGTCCTTCATGCCCTCGATGCTGGCGCCCGGCTCCACCGGGGCCGGCCGCTCGAGGCCCACGTCCACCATGGTCACGTCATGCCCGCGCTCGAGCGCGGTGAGCGCAAAGTGCACCCCCGAGGCCCCGGAGCCCACCACCACGACGTGGGTCATGCGGCCACCCCCTTCCCGCGGAGCGCCAGGTGCGCCGGGCCGAGCAGCAGCACGCCCGCCAGGGTGGCGAGCACGCTCGTCACGCCGGCCAGGCCGATGCGCACCACCGTGGCGGCGACGGAGCCGGCGGCGGCGGTGTTGAGGTAGTCGTGCGCGGGCGGGCTCGACTCGAGCACGGCGCACATGAGCACCAGCTTCTGCCGCAGCAGGCCGGTGGGACGCACCCGCCGGGCATAGGCGTCGGCGATGCGGGTGAAGGGGCCACCGGCGGTGGCCACGCGCACGAGGAACCGGTCGAAGCGGTCGGGCACGCCCTTCGCCAGGGCGGGCATGGTGGGGTGGCAGCGGGCGTACGCTTGCGTGACGTAGGGCGTCGTGCTGACGCCGGCGAGGTAGCGCGTGAACACCGCGCTTTCCCGCGCGAGGACGGCTGGGGACTCAGGCATGGAGCGAGGAGAGCATTGCCGCCAGCGGCCGGGTCGGGCGTGGGAGCCCGCCGGGCCAGGGTTCGGCCGGTACGGTGCCGGGATTCGCGAACGATGCGAGCTGGCCCGCGGTGAGCGGCAGGACAGGAAAAAAGAGCGGCTCGGCCAGCGCCAGTGCGGCGCGCACGGGACCGAGCGGAAGGTGCAGGAAGGGATCCGGCCGCCCGCGCACCCGGGTGCGGATGGCGCGGAGCAGGTCGAGGAACGGGAGGACCTCGGGGCCGCCGAGACCCGCCGTGCCGGTGGTGTCAGGCAATGCCAGCGCGCCCGCCAGCGCCGCGGCCACGTCGTCCACGTGGACGGGCTGGACCGGGAGGGTGCCGGGGCCGAAGCAGACGCCCGCGGGGGCGCAGGCCAGGGTGCGGAGGCCCTTGAGGACGGGGCTGCCGTCGCCCAGGATCATGGTGGGGCGGAAGATGAGCGCCGGCACGCCGCCCTCGGCCAGCACCTGCTCCATGGCGCGCTTGCTGGTGGCGTAGGGATAGTGCCGCTGGTCGGCGAAGCCCGCCGCCACGCTCGAGAGCGCGATGATGCGGCGGACGCCGGCCGCGCGGGCCGCGGCCACGAGGCGCCGGGTGCCCTCGACGTTGGTGGCGGTGTATTCCGCCGGCCGGGCCTTGCCGGTGGTGGCGGCCAGGTGGATCACGGTGCCGGCGCCGGCCACGAGGGTGGCGAGCGCCTGCTCGTCCGCGAGGGTCCCGGCCACGGCGCGCCAGCCCGGCGCCCGAAGCGACGCCGCGAGCCGGGCGGGCTCGCGGATGAGACAGCGGACGTCGGGATAGCGGTCGGGAGAGAGCTGGGCGAGGAGCCGGCGGCCCACGAAGCCGCCCGCCCCGGTCAGGGCAATGGGCCCTGTCATGGCCATGGGGTGGCCCGGCGGGGGCGCGGCACGGGCGGGCTCAGGCGCCCGGCGCGCGGCTCGACACCGGCAGCGACGCGGAGGCGGGCTCGAAGGTGCCGAACCAGAGCGTCCAGCGGAGCCGGGCGACGCCCTTGATGTCGTCCCAGGCGGTCTTGACGATCTTCACGCGGCTGTCGTCATCCTCGATCCAGCGGACCGGCACGTCCATGATCTTGTAGCCGTGCTTCTCGGCCAGCACCAGGAGCTCGGTGTCGAAGAACCAGGCCTGGTCCTTGATGTTGGGCACGATCTCCTGCACCACCCGCCGGCTCACCACCTTGAAGCCGCACTGGGCGTCGCTGAAGCTGGTCCAGAGGACGGCCTTGATCATCAGGTTGTAGCAGCGCGAGATGAACTCGCGCTTGACGGACCGCGTGGTCTGGGACTCGGGAAGGAGCCGGGAGCCGGTGCCGAGGTCGTACTGCCCGCTCGCCACGCCGTTGACCAGCTTGGGCAGGGCGGCGAGCTCGGTGGAGAGGTCCACGTCGGTGTAGCTCATGATGTCGGCGTCGCTCTGCGTCCACGCCTGCCGGAGCGCCCGCCCGCGGCCGCGCTGGGGCAGCTGCACGAACTGCACGTCCCCATGCCGCTCCACCAGCATCCGGGCCACGCGGTCGGTGCCGTCGGTGGACCCGTTGTCCACCACCACCACCCGCCAGTCCCAGTCCGAGTTGGCCGCCAGGAAGGCGCGCACCTCGGTGACGCTCTTCTCGAGGACATGGGCCTCGTTGAGCACCGGGATGACCACGTCCACCCGGAGCGGGGCAGGGCGGGGAGAACCGGGAGTCGCCGGCATGCGGAACCTCGGGTTAGGGTGGGGGAAGCCGGGCGGGCGCGGCACGGAGTGTCGCACCCTGCCAACAGCCTTGCCCCGCAGGTGGTCACCCGGCTGGCACGGAAGCCGGGTCCAGACTCACAAGAGCTTGAAAAATAAGGGTTTAGCGAAAAACGACAGCCTCTCAAACGTGCAAGCTTGGTGCCACCCCCCGGGGTCAGGCGCGGTTGGGCGGCGGGTCATCCCCGAGGCGGCGGGATGGCCACTCCACACGCCAGACGAGCCAGAGGAAGGCCCCGGCCAACAGGAACGCAGGGAGGGGCGAAATCGTCCCGCCCAGCTCCGGGGCGTACTGGGCGGACATCCGGCCCAGGGTGGTCAGTGCGGGCAGCCGGAGCCCGCCGAGGTAGACCGACTTGAGCCCCACCAGGATGCTCCGGTGCTGCTCCTCGAGCCGCCCCATGGCCAGCCCCCAGCCGAGGGCCAGCGAGAGGATGCCCAGGGAGAGGCTCAGCCAGCGCGGCAGCGCCAGCAGCACCACCAGCGTGGCCACCAGCAGAAACGGGATGGCCGGCACCACGTAGCGGATGCCGTGGATGTACTGGAGCTGGGTGTAGCTCAGGCTGGAGAAAAAGAGCAGCACCAGCGCCGGGAAGAGGAGCAGCGCCGTCAGCTCGCGCGTGGCGGGCTGGAAGGTGCTCCGCCGCCGCGCCAGCGGCGCCAGCAGCCCGAGCATCAGGAGCGGTCCCGTCACGAACAGCCCGAAGCGCGGGTCGAAGAGCAGCATCTTGAAGAGGGCCGGGTCCGGCCCCATGACGCCCTTCCAGCCCTTGTCGGAGAGCGCCTGCGTGGGCGGCATCCACTTCTGCGGCGGCATGAAGGCGTTGCCGAAGCACTCGTACTGGTACCACCAGAGCACCACGATCGGCCGAGGGCCCCGAGCGTGATCCGGACGCCGGCCTGGAAGGCGCCGCGCACGCCGCCCTGAGGCCACGCGCGCACCAGCGCGTAGAGGCCGATACCGGCCAGGAGCACCGCGCCGGTGTAGTCGCAGAGGAGCGCCATCCCGCCGAGGAAGCCGGCCAGCAGCTCGCGCTTCTTCTCGTCGAGGCCGGTCCAGTCGCCCGGGTTCCAGAGCACGGCGAAGGCCGCGAAGATGAAGTGGGTGACGGCCAGGTTCTGGTTGAGGTACGCGCTCCGGAAGAAGAGCGGCGTGCCGAAGGCGTAGAGCACGGTGCCGGCCAGGGCGAGGCGGTCGCTGAGCCCCGCACCGCGCAGGGTCTTGAACATCACCACCCCGCCGGCCGCCGCGAGCGGGGCCATGCAGAAGACCATGGTGATGAGCCCGATGAGCCCGAAGCGGATGTCGTAGCCGTTGGCGCGGGCCCAGGCGTAGAAGGCCTGGCGCGCGGGGCGCGGGTCGTTGTAGACGGCGCTGGTGTCTCCGGTGGCGCGGCGCTTCGCCAGTTCCCCCTGGACCACGCGCTCCACCAGCGGGTGCAGCGCAAAGTAGGGCACCGCCCCGAGCATCGAGATGCCGGGGTTGGCGCCGTGGTAGGTGTGGCCGTTGAACTGGAACAGGTCGGCGTGGCGGCCGGCGTAGGGGTCGAGCGTGAAGGAGTGCCGCTCCACGATCGACGCCACGAGGAAGTGCTCCCGCATGAAGTCGGTGGCGTAGTGCAGGCAATACACCATCCAGCACGTGAGGAAGACCCGGAGCCCGAGCCCGGTGCGCGGCATGGGGCTCAGTCCTCCACCACGAAGGTCTCGAAGACCCGGCGGCTCGCGGCCCACTTGTCCGCGTTCCAGCCGGCCGGCTCGAGCGCATCCACCGCGGCGTAGGCCATGGCCAGCGCGTGGTGGGTGTTGTCGTGCGCGAAGAGGCCCTGGCGGCCGTAGTTGACGAGCCGCGGCAGGCCGCTGGCCCACTGGTCCAGCACGCTGAAGGGCTTCTCGTAGCCGGTGAGGTAGATGGGATACGCCTGACGGAGGCGCCGCACGTGCACGCCGATGGCCGGGCGGGGCAGCGGGATGCCGGCGCGGGCCAGGTCGGCGGTGACCTGCGCGCCCAGCTCGGCGTCGCTCTTCTTCCAGGTGGCGTCGTCGGCGTCGCACGGGAGCTCGGCGCAGAGGATGGTCTTCCCGCGCGGCTCGGCGCTGGCCGAGTAGTTCTTGGGTTCCGAGAGCCGGGTGATGGACACGTCGGCGGCCGGGAGGTAGTGCGCGTCGTACTCGGTGAACTGGTCCACGTCGAGCACCAGGTACACCAGCAGCATGGCGCGGTAGTGGATGGCGCCCGTGGCGCGCATCACCGGCTCGGTGAGCGCCCCCCGCACCAGGCGCGCGAGCACCGGGATGGGGATGGTGCTCCAGACGTAGTCGGCCTCCAGGCGGAACGGCTCGGTGCCGCGGCGGCCCTCGACGATCCACGGCGCGTCCGCCCCCGCCGGGGGCGCCAGGCCGGTCACCTCGGCGCCGAGCCGCAGGTCGGCGCCCGCCTGCACGGCGGCCTCGGCGAATCCCTCGGTGATCTGGCCGAAGCCCTTCCGCGGGTAGTAGAAGCGCCCCGCGCCCGGCGGCTTGAGGCCGGGGACGGCGGAGAGGACCTTCTTCACCAGCTTCCCGAACGAGCCGGCCGAGACCCGGCGGCGCGCCTGGATGCCGGAGAGCGTCTCGGGGGCGCGGCCCCAGATCTTCTGGGCGTAGGGGAAGTAGAAGTGCTCGCAGATGGTGGGGCCGAGGTTCTTCCGGAGCACCGCCGCGAAGGTGTCCTGCTCGATGACGCGGAACTTCTTGGTGGCCGCGTCCTTCGTGGCGCCGAGCGCGAAGCCCGGCGGCATCCGGAGCATCAGGTCCACCGGCTTGAGCGGGAAGTGGATCCAGCGGCCCAGCAGCCCGATGCGGCCGTGCCGGGGGCGGTCCAGCAGGTCGCCGCCCAGGAGGCGCTGGATGTCGGCCAGGATCGCGGGATCGGTGGCGGGGTGGAGCCGGTGGCTGCCGTAGTCCACGCGGAGCCCGTCCAGCGTGAAGCTGCCGGCGTTGCCGCCCACCACCTCCTGCCGCTCGAGCAGGGTCACCTGCGCCTTGCCCGTGGTGCGGAGCTTCCACGCGGCGCCGACGCCGGCGGGCCCGCCTCCGAGGATGACGACGCGCGGTTCAGGCATGGGTGACGACCGTGGCGGGATCCCCGCCGTCGAGCGGGGTGGAACGGAGCCGGCCGAGCACCAGCCAGGCGAGGCCGCCGATGAGGCCGCCCACGATGAGCACCGTCTGCCAGAGGAGCGAGCACACCACGCCCACCGCGAACGGCACGCCGAAGGGCGCCAGCAGGCCGGCGAGCGTCGCCTCACGCACGGCCAGGCCGCCCAGGCTGATCGGCATCAGGCCGGCGATCTTGGCGAGCGGCCACACCAGGAACCAGACCGCGAGCGGCACCGTGATGCCCACCGCGTGCCCCAGGGCCGCGTTGAGCAGCACGAAGCTCCCCTGGATGGTGAGCGAGAGGCCGAGCGCCACCGCCGCGGTGCCCGGGTTGCGGAGCATGCGCCGCAGGGCCACCAGGCTCCGGCCGATGGGGCGGCGGAACTTCCGCGGCCACTTCGCCAGCGGCCGGCGGAAGACCAGGGGGACGAACAGTGCCACCGCCACCGCGCCGAGGATCATCGCCGCGGTCATGGCGCCCTGCAGCCAGCCGTCCAGCGCCGAGTGCGCGAAGAGCCCGCCGCCCACGATCAGGATCACCATGGCGATCATGTCCGTGAGCCGGTCGATGACGCCGCCCAGGAACGTCGCCTCGGGCCGCTTGGTGAACCTGGCCGCCATGGCCGCCCGCAGCACGTCCCCGCCCACGATGCTCGGCAGGCAGAGGTTGGCGAAGAGGCCCGCCGCGTAGCACTGGACGGCGTCCCGCACGCGGAGGCTGGCGCGCCCGGCGTTGACGAAGAGCCGCCACTTGAACACGCCCACGCCATGCCCCACCACGAAGCCCGCCAGCACGAAGGCCCAGGTGCCGGGCGGCAGCTTCAGGAGCGCGTCCCGCACCTGCGCCCACGGCAGGAGCAGGAAGAGCAGGACGAAGAGTCCCGCGCTGATCAGGATCCGGAGCCAGAGCTTCACGGCCGCATCGCCATGCGCGCGTTCTGGTCGGCCAGCAGGCCCACGCACCAGATGATGAGCGCGCCGAGCAGCGCCAGGACGGCGCTCTCGGAGAGGTTGTCCCGGTAGATGTCGTACCCGAGCTTGGCCAGCCCCGCCAGCGCGATCCACGCCCCCACCGGGATGAAGATCTTGAGCGGGTTGAAGTAGGTGATCACGCGCAGCACCAGCAGCGTGAAGTCGTAGGCGTGGCGGGGCCGGATCTTCGACTCGCCGAGGCGCGCGTGGTAGTTGATGGCCTGGTACTCCACCGCGTAGCCGTTGCAGAGCGAGGCCAGCGTGATGGTGGTGGTGAAGGAGAAGCCGTCGGGCAGCAGGTGCTCGTAGCGCTGCACCAGGTCCTTCCGCATCAGGCGGAGGCCCGAGTTGATGTCGGGGATCTCGTGGCCCGAGAGGTAGCTCGCCAGCCAGCGGATGAAGGCCTTGGCGGGCCGGCGCACCAGCGGGATCTGCACGGTCTGCCCGGTCCGGGCACCCACGACCATGGCGTTCTTGTGCGCGGCCGCGAGCATGGCCGGGATGGCCTCGACGGGGTAGGTGCCGTCGGCGTCGGTGATCAGGATGTAGTCGTACCTGGCGCGGCGGATGCCGAGCTTGAGGCCGGCGCCGTAGCCGCGGTTCTTCTTCCGCCGCAGCACCCGGGCACCGGTGGTGTCGGCCTCGGCCGCGGTGTTGTCCCTCGAGCCATCGTCCACGACGATGATCTCGTAGGTCCAGCCGGTGCCCTGCATGACGCGCTCGACGTCCCGCACCTGGGCGGCCACGTGGGCGCCCTCGTTGTAGGCCGGGATCACGACGCTCACCGCATCGGGCAGCGCGACGCCGCCGTCGTCCTGGATCTCTTCGATCACTCCGTCACTCCGTCGTCGGGGTCGGGGCCGGGCGGGAGCCCAGCACCACGATGTCGCCACCACTGATGGTGCCGGGGAACACCCGCACCGTGTCGTACCGCTCCGCCAGGCGGGTCACCACGCCCGGCGCTTCCGCCACGAGGCGGATGGGGAAGGTCGTGAGCACCCAGGTGCGCCGGCCCGGCTGCTCCAGCGCCGCGAGGCTCGTGTCGCTGCTGAGCTCGGGCCAGTTCCGGCCCAGCCACCGGTGCACGGGGTAGTTGGTCAGGTCCACGGTGGCCACCACGTCGCCGGGCGCCGCCTGCGCCTCCACGAAGGCCACCGCCTCCTCGTACTGCTGCTTGGGGCCCCAGGCCCGCCCGGCGGTGCTGCCCAGCGCCAGCACCGCCACGGCGGCGCCCGCCAGCTGCAGCGGCCGCGCGTACCGCCCCGCCCAGCCCGCCACGGCGAACCAGCCGCGCACCCCCACCAGCAGGATGAACCCGGCCAGGAAGAAGAAGAACCGCGGCCAGAGGTTGTGCTTGAGCGCCACGATGGCCGCCACCGTCACCACGCCGGGCAGCACGAACAGCCCGAGCGCCACCGGCTTCTCCTTCGCGTAGCGCACCACCCCGGTCAGGCCGATGCCGGCCACCACCGCGAGCCCGAGGTAACCGCCCGGGATGCCGCGGGCCAGCACGGCGAGCATCTCGGTGACGAGCCAGAAGGGGCTCTTCCATGCCGTGGGCGGCGGCGCCGTGGCCGCTGCCGGCTGCGCCGAGGAGAGCATGATCGGCACCAGGCTCGGCAGCACGGGCGCATAGAGCAGGACGCCGCCGAGCCCGCCCAGCACCAGCGCCACGAACGCCCGGCGGCCGCGATCGGGTGCGCCCCGGAACGCCACCAGCCACACCAGCCCGTGCGCCACCACCTGGAAGGCCGCCGTCAGGTGCGTGTAGAGCGCCAGCGCGGTGCTCACCGCGTACAGCGCCAGCATGCCGCGACCCGCCGCCGGATCCCGCAGCAGCCGCACGAAGGCCAGCGTGGCGAGCGTGGCCAGGAAGAGGAGGCCCGTGTAGCCGCGCGCATTCTGGGAGAACCAGATGTGATGCGACGACACGGCCAGCAGCGCCGCCGCCGTGAACGCCTCGGCCTTCGACGCCACGTGGCGGCCCAAGAGGTACACCGCCGCCGGCCCCGCCGCCCCGAAGAGTGCCGCCGGCAGCCGCAGCGCCCAGGCCGACTCCCCGAACAGGCTCGTGCTCAGGTGCGCCAGCAGGGTGAAGAGCGGGTGCTGGTTCTTGCTGCCGTAGGTGGTGAGCAGCTCGCCCAGCGGGCGGCGGGCGTAGTCCACCAGCGTCTCGATCTCATCGTACCAGAGCCCGTCCCCCAGATGGGGCAGGCGGAGCGCCAGCGCCCCCAGCACCAGCAGCCCGAGCCCGGCCCATTCGAGCCCGGTCAGGCCCGGGGTCGGGATCCCGGCCGGCACGCGCGCCGGGGGCGCCGGCGGGGGAGGGGGGGCGTCGGGGGCTGCGGTGGTCATGGACTCTGGGTTCGGGGGCCATCACGGACGCCCGGTGTTGGGCAATCCCCGTTCCAGCACGGGTGCGGGCCTTGCAATGAAACGGGACAAGCGCCCCCGGGCGGGGACCGTTTTCCGTTCCAATTGACCCTGAGCTGTCAGACCGCGTCGGAGCCACCTCTGCGGACTGATGTCAATGTATGGCAATGGGTTAGCCTCGGCGGACAGTGCTTACCGCGCCCCAACCCGCCAGCGCTGGACCGGCCTGACCACTCCCTCGGGGTGTTGCCTGGGCGCGACATGAGGATGCTACCCATGTTGGGATTCTGCAACTTCAGTAGGGCTTTTGCCGCAGTCGCATCGCTCCTTCCCGGGGCGGTGTCCGCCCAGGGGTCCCGGCCCCGCCGCTCGCGCCCGTCGCGTTCGTGGGGGTGACGGTGGTGGACGTGGAGCATGGGACGCTCCTGCCGAACCAGACGGTGGTGGTGGCGGGGGGCCGGATCGAGCGGGTGGAGGAGTCGCACCGGGCGCTGCCGCCGGGGACCACCGTGATCCCGGCGCGCGGGCGCTACCTGTTGCCCGGCCTCTGGGACACGCACGTCCACCTCGCCGCCGTGGCGATCGACCGCCTCGGCAACCGGCCGGGCAACTACGAGATCAACGCCAGCTGGCACCTGCCGCTGTTCCTCGCGCACGGCGTCACGGGTGTGCGCGACATGTCCGGCAACTTCGCGATGCTGCGCACCTGGCGCGACCAGGTGGGGAGCGGCGTCCGCGCCGGGCCCCGGATCGTGCACACCGGCTGGAAGATCGGCGCCCCCGAGCCCGTGGTGCCGGGCGCCCCGCGGGATCCGCACACGCCGGCAGAGCTGCGGCGCGCCGTGGACCGGGCGGCCGATGCCGGCGTCGACTTCATCAAGGTGGAGACGATGCAGCCCGAGGAACTGCGCGTCGTGGCGGAGGAGGCCCACAGGCGCGGCCTCCAGGTGGTGGGGCACGTGGGGCCGTGGATGACGCTGCGCACCGCCTCGGAGCTCGGGCTGGACGGGGTGGAGCACCTGCACCAGGGTGTGGCCGCCGGCTCCACGGAGGAGGAGCACCTGGCGGAGTCCGCGGGCCGGGAGTTCTCGTGGTGGGGCGAGCGGCTGGTGCGTATCGGGTGGTGGAACCACGCCCAGCGCCGGCGGCGGCGCGCCGAGCGGATGATCGTGACCTGGGACAGCGCCACCGAGGCGCGCACCATCGAGGTGCTGGCCCGCAACCACACCGAGCAGACGCCCACGCTCTCGGCGCTCCGCGACATCCAGCGGCTCGAGCCGGAGATCCCGCCCGAGCGCCTGGCCTGGTTGCCGCCCAAGATCCTGCGGACGGACACCACCGACAAGGCGGTGGGGCCGTGGCGGGAGCAGATCTTCCTCAAGCAGTTCGCCCTGCAGATGCGGGTGACCCGCATGATGCAGCAGGCCGGCGTGCCGATCCTGGCGGGGACGGACAGCCCGGGCACGCGCCGGGTGCCGGGGATGAGCCTGGTGGACGAACTGGAGCTGCTGGCCCAGGCCGGCCTGAGCAACCTGGAGGCGCTCCAGACGGCCACCATCAACCCCGCCCGCTTCCTGCGGCTGAGCGACTCGCTCGGCACCGTCACGCCCGGCAAGGTGGCCGACCTGGTGCTGGTCGACGAAAACCCCCTCGCCAATCTCGGCGCGCTCCGGACGGTGCGCGCGGTGGTGGCGGGGGGGCGGTACTACTCGCGGGAGGAACTGGACCGCCGCCTCGAGGGCGTGCGGCAGGTGCTCGCGCAGCTCAGGCGGGACGCTGCTCCCAGCGCCGTCGCCAGCGACGGGGCAGCACCAGGTAATACCCGGTGAGGACCAGCAGCACCGCGACGGCGCTGGTCACGGCCAGCACCAGGTGCTGCATCGCCCGGGAGAGGCCGAGGGTGCGGATCTGGTCGAAGGTGTGCATCTGCGCAATGAAGTACCGCACCCGGTGCAGCCCGGTGCTGAGCCCCACGCTGCCATCCCGCTGGCCCACGTAGGCCACCGTGTGGGCCCCGTCGGCGAACTCCACCCGCCAGGCGGGCAGCGGCCCGTTCGGGTAGCCCAGCGAGAATTTCTTCACCTCCGTGACCGACGCCACCGGCAGTGGCTTCGGCAGCCGCGCCGTGGCCAGCGTCTCCGCCACCGCCCGGTTGACCTCCAGCCGCGCGCCGGTGGTCCCGTTGATCAGGAAGTTCCCCTTCGCCGCGGTGACGATGCGGTAGTAGGCCTGGTCCCCGAGGATCTCGAGGCTCCAGTCCTTCACGGCCGAGCTGTCGCCGTCGCGGGTGCGCACCAGCTCGGCCGCGGCGGCGGGGGAGAGGGTGACGCCGGAGACGGTCACGTCGCCGGGCTTGGCGTTCCGCGCGATGAGCTTCATCGGCAGCACCATTACCACGCCGCTGGCCAGCCAGATGAAGAGGAGGACGCCGAGGGCGATGCCCACCCACTTGTGGACGCTGAGGAAGAGACGGGTCATGGGACGGTGTGCTCGCTGCGCTGCCGCAGCCATTCGGTGTACCAGGCAATGGCCTCGTCGAGGCCCTGCTCCAGGGTGAAGGCCGGCCGCCAGTTCATGAACGTCCGCGCCTTGGTGCAATCGAGGTACTGCTTGGGGATCTCGTGGCTCGCCTCGTTCAGGATGAGCGGCTCCACGCCCACCTTCCCCATCCGCGCCAGGATGGCCTTGACCATCTCCACCACAGACATCGGCGTCTCGGTGCCAAAGTTGAAGGCCTGGCCGTGGAACCGGGGGTCGTCCATGCGGTCGGCGAGCTGGAGGTAGGCGTCCACCGCGTCGCGCACGTAGAAGTAGTCGCGGATGAAGGTGCCGTCGCTCCGGATCAGCGGGCGCTCGCCCTGGAGCACCGCGCGGATGGTGCCGGGGATGAGGCGGTTGAAGTTGAGGTCGCCGCCGCCGAAGAGGTTGCCGCAGCGGGTCACCGCCACCGGCAGCTTGTAGGTGTGCCAGTAGCTCAGGGTGATGAGGTCGGTGCAGCTCTTGGACACGTCGTAGGGCCACTTGCCCTGGAGCGGGGCGTCCTCCTGGTAGGGCAGCACGGCGTGCTCGCCGTAGGCCTTGTCGCTCGAGGCCACGAGCACCCGCCGGATGAGCTTGGGGTTGAGCCGGCAGGCCTCGAGCAGGTTCCAGGTGCCGCGGATGTTCGCCTCGAAGGTGCTGAGCGGCGAGCGGCTGGCGGTGCCCACGATGGTCTGGGCGCCGAGGTGGAAGACGGTGTCGATCTCGTGCTCGTTGAGGGCGCGGAGCAGGAGCTCGAGGTCCTCGAGCTCGCCGCGCACCGCGGTGACCTTGTCGATCATCCCCGAGGTGACGAGCCGGCTGGCCGGCACCCAGTCGCGGAGGAGGACCACCACGTTGGCGCCGCGCGCCACCAGCTCCTGCGTCATCCAGGAACCGAGGAGGCCGCTGGCCCCCGTCACGAAGACGTTCTTCTGCTTCCAGCGCGTCATGACCAGACCTTCCAGGGTGCCCGCCCGTCCGCCCAGAGCGACTCGAGCAGCTGTTTTTCCCGCAGGGTGTCCATCGGCTGCCAGAAGCCGGGATGGCGGAACGCCATGAGCTGGCCCGCCGCGGCGAGCCGCTCGAGGTCGCCAGGCGGCCGTGGGCCTTGTGGAACTGGACCAGCGCGCCGATGTCGACGTTCCCGACCCCATCGCCGTAGGTGGCCATGAACGTCTGGCCCTTCACCAGCGGCTCCAGCCGCTTGATGCGCCCGCCCGTCATGGTGTCGAGCCCGGTGTCCACCACCGCCACCTTCCACCCCAGCCGCTTGGGGCTCAGGTACTCGAGCTGGCCCGTGGCGAAGTCGATGACGTAGTCGGTGTTGTGGACGATGAAGTTGTGGAAGTACTCCTTGATGATCTCGCTCTTGTAGCCGCAGGCCACCAGGAAGTCGCAGTGGCCGTGGGCGGCGTAGATGTTCAGGATGTGCCACAGGATCGGCCGGCCGCCGATCTCCACCATGGGCTTGGGCCGCGTGGCCGACTCCTCCGCGATCCGGGTGCCCCGGCCGCCCGCCAGGATGATCACTTCCATGCGTCGCCTAGCAGATGAGGGGGTCGGGGATGGGGACGATGAACTTGCCCCCGCGGTTCCGGTACTCCTGCTGCTGCGCCATGATCTCCCCGGCGAAGTTCCAGGCCAGGATCAGGACGAAATCGGGCTGGCGCTCCAGCAGCGTCTCCACCGGCAGCACCGGGATGTGCATCCCCGGCGTGTACTTGCCCACCTTGAGCGGGGACTTGTCCACCGTGTACGGCAGCAGGTCGGTGCCGATGCCGCAGTAGTTGAGCAGCGTGTTGCCCTTGGCCGGCGCGCCGTAGCCCGCCACCGTCTTCCCCTCCGCCTTGAGCTCCTCGAGCAGCCCCCGCACCCGCTCCCGGTTCTTCTTCACGTCCTGCCCGTACTGGAGGAAGCGGGGCAGGGTGGTGAAGCCGCACTTCCGCTCCTCCTCGGCCAGCGCCTTCACGGCCGGGGCGTGGTCGGGGTGGGGAGCTCGCCTTGCCGGCGTACATGCGGAGCGTGCCGCCATGCACCGGGTGATGATCGGTCCGCACGATGCGGAGCCCCACGGCCTCGCAGAGGCGCATGAGCGCGGTCACCGAGAAGTAGCAGAGGTGCTCGTGGTAGACGGTGTCGTACTCCAGCCGCTCCATGAACTCGCGGATGTAGGGCACCTCGGTGATCATCAGGCCGTCGTCGGCGATCCACTCGGCGCCACCCTGCAGGAAGTCGCGGGTGTCGTCCACGTGGGCCAGGACGTTGTTGCCGATCACGGCGCGGGCCGGCCCGTAGCGGGCGCGGAGCTCGCGCGCGGTGGCGGTGCTGAAGAACTCGGCCACCGTGTCGATCCCCGCCTCCCGGGCCATCTGGGCGATGTTGCGCGCCGGCTCCACCCCAAGGGTGCGCACCCCGCCCGCCTTGAAGCACTTGAGCAGGCTGCCGTCGTTGCTCGCCGCCTCCACCACCAGGTCCCCCGCGCCGAGGCCGAGGTGGTCGATGACGGTGCGGGCGTAGGCCTGGTTGTGCGCGGCGATGGTGCTCGAGGTGCCGGTGACGTAGATGTAGTCCCGGAAGAGCACCTCGGGGTCGATCACGTCGAGCAGCTGCACCAGGCTGCAGTCCTCGCAGAGGTAGACGTCGAGGGGGTAGCGCGCCTCGGCGTCGAACTCCGCCGGCGTGCGCAGGAAGGCGTTGGCCAGCGGCTGGGGCCCGAGGGCCAGGAACGCCGTGAGCTTGGTGCCGCCGCAGGCGCGGCAGGTGGTCCGCAGGTGGTGCGCCATGATCCTCAGGGACGGGCGGCGGGGGCGCCGCCGGAGACGGGAACGGCCGGGGCCTCGGCGGGGCCGAGGCGGCCGAAGCGCGCGCGCGCCAGGTTCACCAGGAATTCCCAGATGGTGCTGCCCCGCACGTTCGAGGCGCCGCCCTCGCGCATCTGGCCCAGCACGTTCAGCTCGAACACCGGCAGGCCGAGGCGCCGGGCCTTGATCATCACCTCGGCGTCGAGGAACCAGTCCCGGCTCGCCAGGTTCATGCGCTCGTAGTAGGCCCGCGGGAACAGCTTCGGGTTGCCGTTGATGTCGATGGTGCCGAGCCCGCCGAAGAGCACGTTGGCGAAGCCGTTGTAGATGATGGACACGATCTTCCGCTTGAAGCCGTCCATCCGGAAGCGCCGGCGCACCTTCACCAGCTTCGGGGTCTTGGCGTTGAGCAGGACCTCGTAGAGCTTGGCCACGTCCGTGGCCTCCACCTGGCCGTCGGCGCAGATGAAGCCCACGAACTTGCCCCGGCAGCGCGTGAGCCCGCGCAGCACCCCGTAGCCGTAGCCCTGGTTCACCGGGACGACTTCCTTGACCACCGGCAGCCCCTCGGCCACCAGCTCGTCGATGATGGCCCCGGTGCGGTCCTTGGAGCCGTTGTCCACCAGCACCAGCTCCACCTCCAGCCCCCGCTCCCGGAAGGCCTGGACCAGCCGGACCGTGGTGTTCCGGACCGACTCCTCCTCGTTGTAGCAGGGCACGGCCAGCGACAGGAGCCGGTCGGCGGTCTCGGTCAGGACCTGGGTCATGGTCTACCCGCGGCTAAAGGGGCGCGCGCCGAAGGCGAGCGTACGGCGGAGTCCACCGCGGATGTCCAGCCCCGGCACCCATGCGGTGAGCTCCCGGAGCCGGTCGTTGCACACCTCATCGTGTGCTAACTCATTGTCCGGCAACGGGTTTTCGAGTCTTACAATGGCTGGCGGAAGTTGCAAGAGCTGTGCCGCCTCCCGGATGAACTCGGCCACGGCGGTCAGCCGGCCGCTGGCGAGGTTCACGATCTCCCCGGGAACCCCCGCGGTCAGCCCCAGCCGGAGCAGCCCCTCGGCGGTCTCCTCCACATAGGTGAAGTCCTTCCGCTGGGTCCCCCGGGACAGCACCGGGAGGGTACCGGTCTGCTGCGCGGCAAGCAACAGCGGGAGCAGCCGGCCGGGGTGCTCGCCGGGCCCGTACACCTGGCAGATCCGGGCGGTGAGCGCCGGCACGCCGCGGGCCATCGCCGCCTGGCGCACCGCCTCGGTGCCGGCGTGCTTGGTCAGGCCGTAGACCCCGAAGGGCGCCGCTGCGGCCGTCTCGGGGAGGTGACCGCCGATGTTGCCGTACTCCAGGATGGAGCCCACGTGCACCAGGCGGCGGCCGTGCCAGCCGGCCGGCGCCGGGTGCTCTGCCAGCGCCTCGACGAGCCGGCGCGGCAGGTCACGGTTGATGGCCTCGGCCAGCGCCAGGTTCTCGGCCCGCTTCTCTGCCGGGGCCACGCCGTAGCCGACGGCGTTGATCACCAGGGCCGGTTCCACCGCGCCGAGCAGGGTGGCGAGGACCGTGGGATCGGTGAGGTCGGCCCGGTGGACGGTGGCCTCTACCTCCCACGCGGCCAGCACCGGCTCGGCGGCGGCGTGGTCGAGCACGCTCACGTGAACCTCCGCGCCGGCCGCCGTGAGCAACCGCGCCACCCACCGCCCGATGAATCCATCGCCACCGAGCACGAGCACGCGGACACCCCGGTAGGGCGCGAGGGCGGCGACGTTCATGGACGGGGTGGGATGGGCGTGGGCACGGGTGCGCCGGGCGGGAAGGGACCGGCGACCACCCGATAGGGGCCACCGGTGCGGCTCGGCCCCTCGATGACCCACACCGGCCGGTCGGGATAGGCGGCCAGCACCTCGGCCCGGAGCGTCGAGTCGGCGTCGAAGGCGTAGAGGGGCTGGTCGGCGTGGAGGTCGAGCGGGTTGAAGGTGGCCGCGCCCGCGTAGTCGGGAAAGCGGATCCCCTGCACCAGCACCAGGCTCCGGCCAAACCCGGCGGAATCGGCGAGCGCGGCCACGCCGGGCCGCATGCGGCGATAGTGCCAGTACTTGTCGAGTGCGCGCCAGGGGACGAAGACCAGGAGCGTCACCGCCGTGAGGAGGAGCACGGCCGCGAGCGGTCGCCCGCGGAGCGGGGTGGCCTCCTCGAAGGCGAGCACCGCGCGCGCGGCGAGGGCCACGAGCGGGTAGATCACCAGGAACCAGTAGCGGGCGCCGAAGTCCGGCCCGCCGCTGAACCAGTAGAAGGCGTGGAGCCCCACCACCAGGAACGCCGCCAGCAGGAGGCCGAGGTCACGGTGCTCGAGGCGGCGCAGCAGCAGGTAGGCCACCACGACGAGCAGCGACCCCGTGCCCCAGCCCAGCAGCTCGGTGTTGACCTGGAAGGTGTTCAGGTTGGCATTGACCAGCACGTCCTTCCAGCCGTGGCCGGGGAAGGGGTCGAGCGAGGTCCACCCGAAGCCGCGGTCGGGCCCGAAGCCGAGCGCATTCTTGCCGGGCCCGTACACGCGGTCGGACCAGAGCATCACGGGGAACTTGAGCGGCGACCCGGTGAGGGCGCGGTTGTAGAGCAGCGTCAGGGTGCCCGTCAGCCCCATCCCGAGGCCGTACACCACCGCGCCCGTCAGGCGGGCGCGCAGGGCGGCCACCCGGTCGCCGGGCACGAGGAGCCAGAGGCCGGTGGCGCCCGCCACGAGGACCCCGTCGAGCGGGCGGGTGAGGCCGGCCCAGCCCGCCGCGGCCCCGGCCAGCACCAGCCACGCGGGGGAGTCCCCCTGGCGCCAGCGGATCACCCCGAGTGCGGCGAGGAGGCCCACGGTGAGGGTCACCGTCTGGCTCATGTAGCTCATGGCCAGGAACAGGTGCCAGGGCGAGGCGGCCAGCAGGAAGGCCGCCAGGCGCGCGGTGCGACGGTCGTAGAGCCGCCGGGTCACGGCGTAGGCCAGCAGCACGTTGAGCCCGCCGAGCAGCGGGTTCACCAGCCACTCGGCGCGCACCAGCGCGCCGAGCGCGAGGATCGCCGGCCAGCCGGGGGGGAAGGCGGAGAACCAGCGGCCGTGGTCGCTGAGGGTGATGTCCACGTCGAACGCGGGCAGCGCCGGGGGCGTGGGCAGGGTGAGCGCCCCGCGCGCGAAGGTGCGCGCCTGCAGCAGGTAGGCGGCCTCGTCGGGGATGTGGGGATGCCGCTCGTACACCAGGAGGGCCAGGAGCGCCGCGAGCACCACGCTGAACGCGGCCATGAGCAGCGGGACGGGGTCATGGCCCGCGTCTGCCCCGTCGAACCACGCGGCCGCGCGCGCCGCCCAGGCCGCGGGGAGCGCCTCGAGGGCGAGGCCGAGCGTGACGAGTTGCAGCAGCTGCGCCAGTCCCGCCAGCAGCAGTTCCTGCCCGAATACCCGCGGCGACGCGCTCAGCGTGGCCGACATGCCCACGAGCGCGAGCCCGAGCAGCGCCAGCCGCCCACCGGACCAGCGCGCCCGCGCCCAGCCCAGCAGGCCGGTCCCCCGGCGCGCCAGCCAACCGACCACCAGGACGGCCTGCAGGCCCAGCACCGCGAGGGCGGCCGCTTGCGTGGGGGTCCACCCTCTGGCCAGCGGCAGGAAGTGCTGGTAGCGGATCAGCGGGCCGGCCGCGGTGAGCTGCAGCATGGCCGCGGTGCCGGCCGCGAGGAGCGCGAGCCAGCGCCCGGTGCGCGCGCCCTCGCCCCGCTGCAGGAGCAGGGCGCCGAGGCCGGCGACGGTGAGCGCCGCCCAGAAGAGCGGTGCCACCACGGCCGTGTTAGGCGTGGCCAGCGGGGCCAGCACCGGCGGGCTAGCGGCTTGGAGCACGAGGGGTGGGGCTGGTCGGGTCGAACCGTCGCAGCAGGTCCTGCAGCGGTCCCCAGCGCGGGTCCGTGGCCGGCAGACTCACCTGGGCCGTCGAGTCGGTGGCGAGGTCGAAGAGTTCCTCGCCCCCCGGGGCTGGTGCGCGCGTCACGATGTACTGGGTGGTGCCCTCAATGGCGCTGCGCGCGCTCCACTTGTCGTAATCGAGCGTGGTGAAGACGTCGCCGACGGTGTCCGCCTCGGCGGGCGCGCGCACGGCCGCGAGCGCCGGCCCGGGGGCAAAGCGCGCATCGGGCAGGCCGGCGAGGCCGAGCACCAGGCCGGGCACGTCCACCAGCGAGGTGGCGGCCGGGACGATCTGGCCGGCCGGGACCCCGGGGCCGGTGACGAAGAACGGGACCCGCACCTGCTCGGGATAGAGGCTCGTGCCGTGGCCGCGGGGCAGGTGGTCCGGCGCGTCATCCGGGCCGAAGGACTCGCCGTGGTCGGACGAGACCACGATCACGGTATTCGCCAGGCGGCCCCGGCGGCGCAGCTCGGCGAGCAGCTGGGCCAGCTCGCCGTCGAGGCGGGTGAGCGCGGCGTCGTAGGCCGCGATGGCCGAGGCCATGCTGTGCTTCGGCTCCCACGCCTTCTTGCCGTGCAGCTGGTTGTAGAAGGCGCGGTTCACGTCCATGAAGCAGATGTAGCCGAACGTCGGCCGCCCCGGGTGGGCGTCCACGAAGTCGAGGTACCGGCGGATCGTCCGGGGAGCGGGCACCACCGGCTGCCCCGGCCGCCAGCCGAAGAGCGCGAGCACCCGCGAGCCGATGCGTCCGGCGCTGGTCCGCTCCCAGAGATCGAGCTGCTCGTACACCCGGAAGCGCGTGAAGCCGCGGCCGAGGTATTCCGGCGTGACCCACGCATGATTGCTGGAGAAGGCGCCCGTGGCGTAGCCCGCGTCGCGGAACGCCTCGGCCACGCTCGGGATGCTGTCCGCGAGGCGGAGCCCCGGCCAGTTGGCGCCGTGCACGGTGGCGTGGCGCCCCGTCAGGATCGACGCGTGCGACGGCAGCGACCACGACGACGGCGCCCACGCGTTGGCGAAGTCGGTGCCGCCGGCGGCCAGGCTGTCGAGGGTCGGCGTGAGGGAGTGGGCGCCGGTGAAGCGGTCGCGCCGCACGGTGTCGAGGATCAGGATGAGGACGTCCGGCCGGCCGGCCGGTGCCGCGGGGAGCGCGGCCACCCGGCGCTGCTCCGTCAGGCGCTGCTCCAGCAGCGTGCCGGCCAGCGCCAGGAGCAGCAGCACCGGCAGCACCGGCAGCCAGCGGCGGAGCGCGGGCACGAACCCCGCCCCCTGGGCCCGCACCGCCCGTGACACCATGGTCCCGACGCCGAGCCCGAGCAGGCCCACGGTCGCCGGGTGCAGCACCTCGGGGGCGCGGAACACGGCCATGGCGCCCAGCGCGCCGAAGATGCCCCACGCGGCCGGCGCCGTGCCCGCCACGGCCCACACCCGCGCCACGAGCGCCAGCCCCACGGCCAGCGGCAGCAGGAGGAGCAGGTTGCCGAGCGGCGTGATCCAGAGCGCCGCCGGCCCGAGCTTGTGGGCGGCCTGCAGGGCCGGGTACCCCCGGAGCACGATGTGCAGCGCGCCCTCGAGCAGGCCGAAGAGCACCGCCGCCCAGGTGGCGCTGGTGAGCAGGTCCTTGAGCGGGGAGGGGGCGCGGTTCACGGTGCCGCCTGGGCGGGAACCGTGGCCACCGCCGGAAGGCGTGAGCGCGCCACGTACACCGTCACCGGCGTGAGCAGCCGCTTGGGCCACCACTCGTCGACCTCGGGGGCCCCCGGGATCACCCGCACCGCCACGTAGTGCGAGTCGATGGCCTCCGGGATCCCAGAGCCCCGCGAGTGCCAGTCGTAGGGGTTGCCCTTGGGGAAGGTGTGGATCAGCAGCTTGTCGTAGGCCTCGGCGCGGATGCGGGCCAGCGTGCCCTGGATGGCGTCGAGGTCCATCCGGGGGGAGTTGGCGCCGAGGTGGAGCTGCACGGCCGAGGCGCGGTCCTTCTGCAGGGTGGTGTCGGCAGGTACACCCAGGTGCCGCGGTCCAGGAGCACCCGGTGCGGGTCCATCCCCTTGAACTCCGCCTCGATGGCGGCCACCTGTGCCAGCGCCTCTTCGGGCACCTTGTTGACCGGTTCGCGCACCAGGCCCACGGCTGCGGGCAGCAGGCCGATCCCCAGCGCAAATCCGAGCTGGCCGACCAGCCGCACCGGCGGCTCGGGGGTGGCCAGCACCCGCTGCCACAGCCGCGGCAACGTGGCCAGGCCGAACGTTGCCGCCATGAGCACGCCGGGCCCGAGGTGATTCTTCTGCCAGCCGATGCCGGTGGTGTAGCACTCGAGGAGCAGCAGGCCGGCCGGCACCAGCCAGGCGAGCAGGGCCGGCACGCTCCGGTCCCGGAGCACCAGCAGCCAGAGCGCCAGGACGAGCATCCCGACGTAGCCGCCGGCGAGGACAAAGGCCTGGAGGCTGCGGCCCAGGCCCACGGCCTTGTCGCCGAGGACACCGAAGATCCAGTAGCCGGTCTGCGGGCCCCCGACGCGGAAGAGCAGCCAGAGGCTTGCCGCCAGGAACAGCGCGCCGAGCAGGCCGAAGGTCACGATCTCCCGGGCCCGCCGCCCGCTGATGACCAGGTAGCCGCCGAACAGCACCAGCCAGATCACCAGGCTCTGCTTGGTCCAGAAGCCGAGCGCCGGCACGAGCGCCATCCCGATGGTGACGCCGAGGCTGGGCCGCAGCAGGTGCCGCGCGAGCAGCCAGAAGGCGCACGCTGAGAGCAGCAGCGTGAGGCTGTCGGGATGCAGGGTGTGGACGTTCAGGTTGAAGCGCGGCTCCACCCCGACCAGCACCAGCAGCGGGAACCACGCCGCGAGCCAGAGCGGCCGCGCGGCGTACTCGCCCGGCGCCAGGAAGCGGCGCGCCAGGTGGTCGGCGGCGCTCGTGGCCACGGCGGCCGCCACCAGCACGTAGGAGAACTGGATCAGCCGGAGCGGCACCACCGAGAACTCCACGCCGAACAGCCGTGCGATCCCGTAGGTGAGCAGCTGCGCCCCCGGCGTGTACACCGAGTCGATGTTGTCGAGCACGTCGCCGTAGAGCGGCACGCCCTTGTGGAACTGCAGCAGGTCGTTGAGGTAGTCGCCTTCCCAGAAGCCGAGGAAGTCGGCCGGGAAGCGCATATAGAACGAGAGCCCCCAGAGCGTGGAGAGCGCCAGGCCGGTGGCCAGCGCCACCACCAGCACCAGGGGCCACTCCGGCGCCCGCTCCCGCGCCGGCCGGCGGAGCTCGAGCACCAGCAGGGCGCCACTCACCGCCAGCAGCGCCAGCGCCACGGGCAGGGCGGCCGCGAACGGTGCGGTGCCGGCCCCCTTGGCGGCTACCAGGAAGAACGCCACGCCACCGAGCGTGCCGGCGACGGCCAGCCCGGGGGCGACGCGATGCGTCGGGGTCAGGGGCGCGGTCATGCGATTGCCGGGGCGAACGAGGTCATCACGGTCGGTCCACGAGGCGGCGGGCGGTCGCGTGATCGCGGGGCGCGCACCGGGGTTGCCCTGAATCCGGGAGGCCCGTCCCCGGCATGCGGCTGCCTCCCGGGGACGGGTGAGCAGGGGCCGCGGGGGCGGAAATGGCGTCTTACCCGGTGCCATTCCCGTGCCAGCGGACCCGAGGCTGCCCGGGCGCACCGGGCCGGATCTCCCGCTGGCGCGGGCGGCGGGTCGTCCAGTCCCATAGGCTGCCGTATCTATTTGATAGGGAAGAGCTTACGGGAATGGCCCAAGGCCCGCGAGCCGGCCGACCCGGCGGTCGATGCGCGGGACCCGCTGCCGGCCAGCCGGCGAGGGGTGGTGTGGCGGTCTGGAACCTTGAGAGGGACCCGGCGGCCCGCGGTGCCCCGCCCGCCTAGTGCGCGCGGGCCGGCGGGGGCAGGCGCCGGTCGAGCTGAGCGTGGAGCGCCGCCACCGTGGCGGCCCAGGCCGGGTCGGTGGCGAGGTCGTGCTGCTCCGCCGAGTCGGCGGGGAAGACGTACAGTTCGGCCTGCCGCGCCACGTCGCGGATGAGGGCCGCCGAGTCGGTGTACACGGCCTGCAGGTCGCCGCGGGAGGTGGGGTCCCAGGGCGGGCGGCGGGGGGCCCAGTTGGTGGCCACGAGCAGGCTGTCGCTGCCTGACGGAACGTCCGGCCCGAGGTGCCGGGTGAGGGGCGCGCCCGGAAACGGCGACCGGGTGCCCGGGGCCACCAGGGCCAGCACCGTCGCGGGCAGGTCCCGGAGGCTCACCGCGTGCTCCACCACCACGCCCGCCGGGACCCGGCCCGCCAGCTGCAGGATGAGCGGCACCTGGAGGGCATTGCGGTACAGCGTGTGGCCGTGGCCCCACACGCCGTGCTCGCCGAATTCCTCCCCATGGTCGGACGTGATGTTGACCAGCGTGTTGTCGAGCAGCCCGCGCTCCGCCAGGGCATCGAGGAGCCGGCCCACCTCATGGTCGATGTAGGCGATGGCCTGGTCGTACGGCCGCATGTCGCGCGGCCGGGCAGAGAGATGGGCGGTGGGATGGCGCGGCGCCGGCGGCGGCGGGTAGGGCAGCGTGGCGAAGGCCGTGTCGAACGGCGCCTGCGGCAGGTAGGGCTCGTGCGCATCCTGGTAATTCAGGAAGGCGAAGAACGGCCGGCTCCCGGAGTGGTCCAGCCAGGCGAGCAGCGCCTCGTTCACCTCGCGCGCGGTCTTCCGGCGGTAGTCGCTCATCGCCGGCGGGAGGTGGCGCTCGAGCAGGGGGAGCTCGGTGAGCCAGCTGCCCACCGCCGTGCTCCGGACCACCTGCATGAGGCTGACGGTGGCGCCCTCGTAGCGCGCGAAGCCCCGGTCGAGTCCCGTCCATGGGCCGGTGTAGCTGATGTTGGCCACCATCGCGCCGGTGCGGTATCCGCGCGCCGCCAGGGCCTCCGCCAGGGTGGTGTCGCGCGCCGGGAGGGGTGTCACCCAGTCCACGCCGAGTTCCGGCATCCAGCGCCCCGTCATCACCGAGGCGTGGGCGGGAGCGTCCACGGCGCGGTGCTGTAGGCCCGCGCGAAGCGGGCGCCCGCCGCCGCGAGCCGCGCGAAGACCGGCGTCGTGGGGATCTCGTAGCCATATGCGCTCAGGCTCGGCGCCCGCACCGTGTCGAGGATCAGGAGCAGCACGTTCGGCGCGCGCGCCCCCGCGTCGGGAAGGGCCGCGAGCGCCCGTGCCTCACGCCAGCGGTCCCGCGCCGCGAGGCCACCGGCCGTGAGCCCGAGCAGGAGACACCCCGCCGCCACGCCGGTCCGGAGCCCGGCCCCGAGCCGTGCGGGGGCCGGCCGGAGGAGGCGCCCCGCCTGCACGCCGAGCCCCACCGCGAGGAAGCCAAGGGTCCACGGGGTGAGCAGGCCCTTGAGGGGGAACAGGGCCACCAGCACCGCAAGCGCCCCGAGGCCCCCGATGAGACGCGGCAGCGTGAGACGATGCGGCCACGCACGCTGCACCGGCACCAGCAGCAGGGCGAGCAGCAACCCGAACAGGAGGTTGGCGGCGGCCGGCATCCACAGGATGTGGGCCCCGATGTCGATGGGCAGCCCATCCACCGCGCGGCGGACCAGGCGGACGCCGGTTTCCAGGACGCCGGCCAGCAGCCCGCCTGACATGCCGAGCAGGAGGACGTCAGTGCTGGTGCACGGCGTCGGAGCGCCTGCGGGGGGAGTCCCCGAGGGGGCAGGGCTCATCGGGGGGCCTCGTCAGGCGCAGGGGGGGGCGGGGACGCGGGCACCTCGGCCAGGATGCCGCTGGTGAAGCCCGTCGGCTTCGGCCGCTCCCAGAGGCTGTCGGGGACGATGCGCCGCAGGGCCTGCACGTACCAGTCGGCGGAATCGGTGGCGCGAATGTCGCCGCCCCAAGACCGGCGGCCGGCGGGCGTGCCGGCGAGCTCCAGGAGCTCCGCCGTGCTGTCGCCGCGCAGGATGAATTCCTGGTCGTCGATGATGAGCGCCCGGGCGTCACCTAGCTGCGCCGGGGAGCCCGGCGGCGCCCGGGGCACCCAACTCAACTCGGCCAGCGCCACGCCGGGCTCCGCGCCCTCCTGCCAGTAGCGCGCGAGCGACCGGCCGCGCGGCGCTACCGGCGGGCTCACGGCCGCGAGGTCGAGGACCGTCGCCATCACGTCGCGGAGGCTGACCGTCTCCGTCACCCGGACGCCGGCCGGGGCCCGGTCCTCGGCCACGATGACCAGGGGAACGTGGAGCGCCAGCGGATAGAGCGTGAGGCCATGCTCGAACCAGCCGTGCTCCCCGAACTCCTCGCCGTGGTCGGCCGTCACCACGATCACGGTCGGGCGTCCGCGGGGGAGGCTGTCGAGCAGGGCGCCGATCGCCCGGTCGAGGCCGGCGATGCTGGCGTCGTAGGCCGCGATCATCCGCGCCGTGTCGTCATCGAACGCGGGCGTCCGAGCCCACGGGCGCCCGCCGTTCCACACCCGGCTGACGAGCGAGGGCGGCGGGGGGGCCGGCCCGAAGGCGCCGGCCAGGTCGGGCGGCGGCACATAGGGCTGGTGGGCATCGAAGTAGTTCACGAACGCAAACCAGGGCCGCTCGCCCTGGGCCCGGACCCAGGTGAGGACCTCGCGGTTCACGTCGGCCGCATGCCGCCGGGCGGGCAGTTGCTCGGTGGCGAGCCAGCGCCGCAGGATGCGGTTCCCCGACAGGAGGCGCCCGAGCGAGGTGGCCTCGATGGCCTCTCCCAGGCTCACCGCGTGGTCGCGGTAGACGTCGAAGCCGCGGCCGAGCCCCGTCTCCAGCGCGCAGTTGATGGTGTTGCCCACGAAGCCGCCGGTCGTGTACCCGGCCCCGGCGAGCATCTCCGCCATCGAGGGCACGTGGCCCTGGTAGGGTTGCCACCAGTCCGCACGGAAGGCGTGCGGGTGGCGGCCTGTCAGGAGGGTGACGTGTGACGGCAAGGTCCACGGCGCCGTGCTGTAGGCGCGCTCAAACGCCACCCCGCGTTCGGCGAGGCGGGTGAGCACCGGGGCGGTGGGCCGTCCGTACCCGTACAGGCTCAGGTTGGCGCCGCGCACCGTGTCGAGCACCAGCAGCAGGATGTTGGGGGCCGCGGCCCCGGCGCCCGGCCGCGCGTCCACCCGGGTGGCGGCCCGCCGCGCGGCGACCCAGTGACCGGCCGACACTGCGACGCACGCCGTCGCCACCACCGCCGCGAGCACCCCGGCCGTCCGGCGGACCACCGCCGGGCGCGCCCGCAGCGCCGGGCCCGTCACCAGGCGGGCGAGGCCGAGGGCGAGCAGCAGGATGGCCGCCTTGTGCAGCGACGGATGGAAGATGTGGAGCTCGGTCCAGTCGGCGACGAACACCACGCCGCCGAGCGCCAGCGCCGCCGCCCGCTCGCGCGAGGTGACGCGCCGGCCTAACACGAGCCCCAGCCCGGCCAGCAGCACGAAGAGCGTGGCGTAGGCTAGCGGCGCCATCCAGAGCGCGTCGGGCCCCACCCCCATCCAGCGATGGACGAGCAGGCGCCGGAGCCACAGCGCCCCGATCTCGGCGAGCCCGAGCGAGAGTCCCGTGGCGCCCGCCAGCAACAGAACCGCCCCGGTGGCCGGGGCGGGGGCGGGCGGGGGCGGCGGCGGGGCAGCGGGCATCAGGTCAACGCGGTCCCCGGCGCGGCGGGCCCGCCTCACGATCGAGATGAGACTGCAGGGCCGCCGTTGCCGGGGCCCAGGCGGAATCGGGCGCAAGGTTCCGCTGCTGCCCCGAGTCCGCCGCGAGGTCGTACAGCTCCACGTGCTGGTCCACGTCACGCACCAGGGACAGCGCCTGCGTCAGGACCCCTTGCAGGTCGCCCCGGCTGGTGGCGTCCCACGTCGGGCGGTTGCGGGCCCAGCGCACGCCGAGCAGCAGGGTGTCGGAATCCGGCAGTGAGGCTGACGATGTTCCGGGCTGCCAGAATCGCGCCAGCGACCGGCCGGGCAGTGCCCGGGTTCCGCCCGGTGCCGCAAGGTCGAGCACCGTGGCCGCCAAGTCCCGCAGGCTGGTCCGGGCCTCCACCACCGTGCCGGCCGGGAGCCGCCCGGGCCACGCCAGCACCAGGGGCACCGCCACCGCCGGCAGGTACAGCGTGTGCCCGTGCCCGTAGAAGCCGTGCTCGCCGAACTCCTCGCCGTGGTCCGAGGTCACGATCACGATCGTGTTCTCGAGCAGCCCGCGCGACCGCAGGTCGGCGAGCAGCCGGCCGATCTCGTGGTCGATCGATGCGATGGCCTGGTCATACGGCCGCATCGGCCGCGGGCGGTCGTCCTTGTACAGCCCGCCGTGGGCGGCCGGCGGGAGCGCCGGGTACTCGATGGCCGCGAACGCCGTGTCGAACGGCGGCATCGGCAGGTACTCGCGGTGCGCGTCCAGGTAGTTCAGGAACGCGAAGAACGGCCGGTCCCCCCCGCGGTCCAGCCAGGCCAGCAGTTCCGCGTTCACCTCGCGCGCCGTCTTCCGGCGGTAGTCGAGCCGCGCGGGTGGCAGCCAGCGGGACAGCGGCTCGAGGTCGTACAGCTTGCTGGTGAAGGCCGAGGTCCGGAGCACCTGGGTCAGGCTGAGCGGGTGCTCCGCGTAGTGCTGGAAGCCCCGCGCGAGGCCGGTCCAGCGCCCCGTGTAGCTCAGGTTGGCCACCATGCCGCCGGTGCGGTACCCGCGCGCCGCCAGCGCCTCCGCGAGCGTCGAGTCGGCGTCGTCCAGCGGCACCTCCCAGTCCGCCGAGAGCTGGTGCGGCCACCGTCCCGTCATGATCGACGCGTGCGACGCCAGCGTCCACGGCGCCGGGGCATAGGCGCGGGCAAACCGCACCCCCTCCGCGGCGAGCCCCGCGAGCACCGGGGTCGTCGGCACGCGGTAGCCATAGGCACTCAGGCTCTGGGCGCGGACCGTATCGAGGATCAGCAGGAGGACGTTCGGGGCGCCGGCCGCGGCGGCCGGCAGCCCGGCCACCGCACGACGTTCACGCACACGATACCGGACCTCGATGCCCACCGCTGTGAGCGTGAGCACGGCGAGCACAACCGGCACGGCCCGGCGCAGGACCCGGTCGACGCCGGTCCAGCGCCCGCCCAGGCGCTGGGCCGCCTGCACCCCGAGGCCCAGGGCGATCAGGTCCACGGTGATGACGCCGAGCTGGCCGTCGAACTCGCGCAGGGCCGCCATCCCCGCCAGCGTGCCGAACAGGCCGATCATCCGGCCGGGGGTGACCACGCGTGGCCACGCGGCGTGCAGCCCCGCCACCAGGAGCCCGATCGCCAGGAAGAAGAGCAGGTTGGCCGCCGCCGGCATCCAGGTCAGGTAGAGCCCGAGCCGCAGCGGCACCGACTCGAACTCCCACCGCGCCACATTGGCGAGTGACTCGAGCAGCCCGCCAACGAGGCCGAAGGCCGCCGCCAGCCGCAGGACCCCCATGGTGCCGATCCGGCTGGGAGGCGCCGCGATCATCGGGCAGCCTCCCCGGCCTGTCGCGAACGGCAAGACGCCGGACCGGCCGGCGTGACCCGGGCCTCGACGCCCGGCGGGCGGCGGAACGACATCATCACCTCGAGCTGGCTGGGACAATCCGGGGGGAGCACCCTACCAATTTGGCGGGGAACCTCCCCGGCGCGAAGGGGCGGGGCTCCGTTGCGGCGACGCAACACTCTTGTAGCTTCCCTGCCGTCCCGGCCCCAAGCCGTTGCTCGGGCCAAACAAGTATGGGTCTTGCTTGCCGCAGTTGGCCGATCGCCATGCCTACTCCGACCCCCCTGGCCCCCCCGGCCCCCCTCCCGAGCGTCCTCCACGCCCTCGCCCCCGGCCCGGCGGGCGGGCTGGAGAGCGTGGTGCAGCTGCTGGCCCGCGGCTGGGTGGAGCTCGGGGGGCGGGTCGGGCTCGCGCTCACCCTGGATCGGGGGCCGAGCTGGCCCCGGCCTTCCGTGAGCTCGCGGGCCTCGGCGTCGAGCTCTTCCCGCTGGAGCTGCCCCCGCGCGCGTACCTCGCCGAGCGGCGCGCCGTGGACGCGGTCGTGGCGCGCTTCCGGCCCGACGTGGTGCACACGCACGGGTACCGGGCGGACCTGATGGCGGGCAGCGTGGCCCGGCGGCGGGGCTGCGGCCGGGTGAGCACGCTGCACGGCTTCACCGGCGGCGACTGGAAGAACCGCGTCTACGAGCGCCTGCAACTCCGGGCGCTCCGGCGCTACGATGCGGTGGTGGCGGTGTCCGCGCCGATCGTGGAGCGGCTCACCGCGCTGGGCTTCGCACGGGAGCAGGTGGCGCTGATCCCCAACGCCTGGGCGCCGCATGCCGCGCCGCTGCCGCCCGGCGAGGCGCGGGCGGCGCTCGGCCTCCCGGCCGGGGGGACGCTGCTCGGCTGGGTGGGTCGGCTCTCGCCCGAGAAAGGGGCGGACATCTTCCTCGCGGCGGTGGCGCAACTCGCGCGGACGGATGTGCAGGCCGTGCTGGTGGGGGAGGGCCGGGAGCGCGCGGTCCTCGAGGCGGAGGCGGCGCGCCTCGGCATCACCGACCGGGTGCGCTGGCTCGGGCTCGTGCCGGGGGCCGGACGGTTCACGGGGGCGTTCGATGCCTTCGTGCTGAGCTCCCGCACCGAGGGCACGCCCATCGCGCTGTTCGAGGCCATGGCGGCGGGGGCGCCGATCGTGGCCACACGGGTGGGGGGAGTCCCGCAGGTGGTGACCCACGAGGCCGAGGCGCTGCTGGTGCCAGCCGAGGACCCCGCCGCGCTGGCGGCGGCCCTCGAGCGGAGCCTCGGGGATCCCGCCGCGGCGGCGGCGCGCGCGGCGCGCGCCCGCGCGCGCCTCACCACGGAGTATGCGCTCGGGCCCTGGCTCGAGCGCCATCGTGCGCTCTACACCTCGCTCCCCGGTCGCCGGGGACGGATGACCTGATGATCGCCACGGATCTCGAGCTGTTCCTGTTCCTGCTGCCGGGCCTGCTCGGCACCTACGCCTACTTCCTGTACCCCGCGATCCTGCGCCTGTGGGGAGCCTGCGGCCCGCGCGCCCGCCGCTCGGCGACCCCGCCACCTGGCCGCGGGTGAGCATCGTGGTGCCGGCCTACAACGAGGCCCGCGCGATCCGGCGCACCATCGAGTCGCTGCTGGCCCTGGATTATCCCGCGGACCGGCGCCAGATCCTCATCGTCTCCGACGCCTCCGAGGACGAGACCGACGCCATCGTGGGCGAGTACGCGGACCGCGGCGTGGAGCTGCTGCGCCTGCCGGTGCGGGGCGGCAAGACGGCGGCGGAGAACGCGGCGCTGGCGCGCCTCGACGGCGAGATCATCGTCAACACCGACGCCACCATCCGCATCCTCCCCGGCTCGCTCAAGCCGCTCATGCGGGTGTTCCAGGATCCGGGCATCGGGGTCGCCTCGGGACGGGACGTGAGCGTCGGCGACATCACCGTCGAGGGCAACCAGGGCGAGTCGGGCTACGTGGGCTACGAGATGTGGGTGCGCTCGCTCGAGACCACCGTCGGCTCCATCGTGGGGGCGAGCGGCTGCTTCTACGCCATCCGGCGGGAACTGCACGAGGTGCTGGTCCCCGCCGCCCTCTCGCGCGACTTCGCCTCGGCGCTCACCGCGCGGGAGCATGGGCTGCGGGCCGTGTCGGTGGACGAGGCGGTCTGCCTCGTGCCCCGGACCGCCTCGCTGCAGCGCGAGTACAAGCGGAAGATCCGCACCATGGCCCGCGGCCTCGAGACCCTCTGGTTCAAGCGTCACCTGCTGAACCCGTTCCGCTACGGCCGCTTTGCCTTCATGCTGTGGAGCCACAAGCTGGTGCGCTGGCTGGTGTTCCTGGTGTGGCCGGCGGCGGTGGTGGGGCTGGCGCTGCTGGCGCTCTCGTCGTGGCTCGCCGCGGTGGGGCTCGCCTGCACCCTGCTCGGCTTCGCGCTTGGCTTCGTGGCCATGCGGGCGCCCGAGGGCCAGCCGCTGCCGCGGCTCACCGCGCTGTGCGGTTTTGCGCTCGCCTCCCACCTCGCCGGCTTCATTGCCTGGACCAAGGCACTGCGGGGGGAGCTGAATCCCATCTGGGAGCCGACGCGCCGGCCGGTCTGAGGCGCGGGGGCCGGACGTGGAACGCCCCCGGGAGCACGGCTCCCGGGGGCGTTGGCGTGCGGGGGATCGCTCAGTCGCCCGGGGCGGCGGCGGGCGCGAAGAGGTGCAGGGTGCGGGCGCGCAGGCTGTCGCGCGCGGCCAGGCTGGCCGGGGCGCCGCCGAGGTCGCGCTGCTCGAGCGGGTCCGTCGTCACGGCGTAGAGCTCCTCGCGCTCGCTGCCGAGGTTCCGGATGTAGCGGAGGTCGCCGGTCATGAGGCTCGCCATGTTGCCCTGGCTCACCGGGTACTGGATGGCCTGGCGCGGGACCTGGCGCACCGCCGAGAGGATGGTGTCGGGCGGCGCGGCCGTGGCGGAGGCCCAGTGGCGCCGCAGCGAGCGGCCGGGGAAGGCGCCGCCGGGCAGCCCCGCCAGCTCCATGACGGTGGCCGGGAGGTCGGTGAGCGCCACCGGGGCGGTCACCGTGGTGCCGGCCCCCTCGCCGCCGGGCGCGAAGATGAGGAGCGGGACGTGCACCGCCGTGAGGTAGAGCGTGTTGCCGTGGTCCCAGACGCCGTGCTCCAGGAACTCCTCGCCATGGTCGGCCGTGACGATCACGATGGTGTTGGCGAGCGCCCCGCGCGCCTCGAGCTCGCGGAACAGCCCGCCCAGCGCCGCGTCGAGCGCCGCGATGGCGCTGTCATAGGCATCTTCGGCGCCCCGGGCGCGGGCGGGATCGCGGGGCTCGTCCGCGTGCTCCCGTGCGATGCGCGGCACCTTGGGCACCCCGGGGGTCTGGAACAGCGTGTCGAACGGCGCCGGGGGGAGGTAGGGCCGGTGGGCGTCGTACAGGTTGAGGAAGGCGAACCACGGCCGGCCGGAATCGCGGTCCAGCCAGCCGAGGAAGCGGTCGATGACCATCGGCGCGGTACGGCGCCCCAGGTTGTCCTGGGAGCCCACGAGCGTCCGCAGCAGGCGCACCCGCGCGATCATCCGCCAGAGCGCCGCGCTCCGCGCCATCTGCCCCGGCGTCAGCACGTAGTCCTCGTAGTGCGTGAAGCCGCGCGCCAGGCCCACCTCCTCGCTGCAGTAGTCCGTGTTCCCCACGAAGCCCGCGCTCCGGTACCCGGCGTGGCCCAGGACCTCGGCCAGCACGGGGTAGGTGGCGTCGAGCGGCACCATCCAGTCGGCGGAGAGCTCCGGGACGGAGCGCCCGGTGAAGATCCCCGCGTGGGAGGGCAGGGTCCACGGCCCGGGCGCGATGGCGCGCGTGAAGCGGACGGCGTGGGGCGCGCGCCGATCCAGCTCGGGGGTGGTGGGACGGGCGTAGCCATAGAGGCTCAGGTTCATCGCCCGCACCGTGTCGAGCACGAGGAACAGCACGTTCGGCGTCCGCCCCGCGGCAGGCAGGCGGTCCAGGGCCCGCCGCTCTGCCAGCGCCTGCGCGCCGATCATCCCGGCGGCCAGCAGGGCCGTGGCGCCCGCCAGCCAGGGGAGGAGGCGGCGCGTGCCCCGGTCCACGCCCGCCCGTCGCGGCCCCGTCCAGCGCGCCACCTGCACGCCCAGGCCGGTCGCCAGGAGGAGCGCGGCCACGCGGTGGATCGAGGGGAAGACGTAGAGCGCCCCGAGCACGGCGAGCGCCGTGTACACCACCACGGGGAGGCCCCGCAGCGCGGGCCGGCGGACCAGCGCCAGCAGCACCACCAGCCCGGCGCCCACGGCCAGGAAGAGCGCCAGGTCCGCCACCGGTGCCGTCCACACCTGGTGGCGGCCCACGAAGACGATCGGCTCCACCAGCAGCCGGCGCCAGGCCGTGGCCAGTACGTCGAGGTAGCCGGCCAGGAGGCCGGCGCACGCGGCCAGCCGCAGCTCGGCCCCGACGTCGAGGCGCGCGGGCGCGCTCATGCGCGGCCCGGCCCGGAAGGGGCCGCGGGAGCACGGCATGCAGGCGCGCGACCGGTGTCGTGGCGACGCATGGGCCAACCTCGTCAAGCTGGTGGAGGCCGCCGCCGGGAGGCGACGGGATGCTGCGATGGGGCGGGGAGCGTTCGGGGCCGGCCTACCAGGCCGGCATCACCTGGGTGACGGCCGGCACGAGGGCCTGCGCCACCTGGGTGGCCACCTCGCCGGCGCGCTCCTCGGACGTGGCCGGATTGAGGTGCACCACGATCCGCACCAGGGATTCCTCGCTGCGGCCCCGCAGGGCCGAGTCGCGGAGGAGCTCCCACTTCACCCGGTACTCGTTGGAGGCCACCCGGCCGCGCCCCTGGTACCAGTAGAAGACCAGCGCGCGCGCTTCCTTGTTCTGCAGCAGGTAGCGGTTCACCACCACGGGGCCCTGGGCGGTGCTCACCGTGGTGGTCTGCTGCTGCAGCGCCTCCCACCCCGACCCCGGCAGGCAGTTCTTGGGCGAATGGATGGTCTTCCCCTGCGTCTGCTGGTCGTAGTAGCCGACGTAGATCTCGAAGGGCGCCGTATCCGCGGGGAAGACCCGGTTGATGTAGTGCGACATGCCCGCCGCCAGCCGCTGGTCGTCGGGGATGACCCGCGCCTCGCCGGTGCGGCCCGCGAGCACCATCGGGATCGCGTCGAGCGGTTCGCGCAGGTCGGCCTTCACCTGCCGGTTCACCGCCAGCGTGAACACGCAGCCGAGCGCCAGGCACCCCGCCGGCAGCCAGTTGGTCAGCTCACGCGGCATGGGTCGGCTCCGGGGCCGGGGTCGGGGGCGGGAGCGCCGGGCGCCGGCCCGAGGAGCCGGGTCTCGAGCCCGCTCACCACCCAGGTGAAGGCCCCGAGGATCAGGAAGGCGATGACGAACAGCAGCCACCCCTCGCTCAGGTGCATGAACCCCTCGCCGAGCGCGGGGTCCACCCAGTGCACCAGGAAGCCGGTGAGGAACACCCGGAAGGCGTTCACCACCATGGCCACGGGAAGCGCCAGCAGCACGAGCACGATCCGGCTCACCGGGTGGCGCAGCCAGAGCCCGCCCACCAGCACGCCGAGCGACAGCAGCGCCGTGAGCGACCGCAGCCCGCTGCATGCCTCGGTGACGAAGAGGTCCCGCCCCGGCAGCCGGATGATGTTCCCCGAGAGCATCACAGGCACGTGCCGCGCCTCGAGCAGCGCCGCGCCCCAGCGCGACGCCTGCAGCTGCAGTGGCAGCGCCAGCGAACTGGTGAGCACCGCGGGGATCGGGATGGACAGGGCGAAGAGCAGGATGGGGAGCCACCAGTGCCGCACCTGCCGCCAGCCGCGGAAGAAGAGCACCAGCCCCACGCCGGCCAGCACCATGGAGAAGCGCATGGTGAACAGCTCGGCGGCGAGGCCCGCCAGGTAGCGGAGCACCACGCCGCCCGCGAGGACGAGGAGCCCGGTGGCCCGGGCCGGCGCCGCGGGCACGAGGCCCCGCTGCCAGCCGAGCCACAGCGCCACGGGCGCGAGCAGCAGCCCGTGGCCCGCGTCGGGGTCGTTCCACCAGTCCAGCGCGAGGAGCCGGAAGGGATGACTGAAGAGGAGGACGAAGCAGGCGGCGGCGGCGACGAACGGCGCGAGCTCCCGCGCGCCGGGGCGCGGGAGCGGCGGGGATGCGGTCACCGGCTTACCAGCCGCCCTTCTTGAAGAGGATGACCGGGATCGTCTTGAGCATGATCCGGATGTCCTCCCAGAAGCCCTGGCGCCGGAGGTACTGCAGGTCGAACTCGAGCTTGTTCCGGACGTCGTCGAGGCACTGGTCGTACTGCTGGTTCACCTGCGCCAGCCCGGTGATGCCGGGCTTCACGCGCTGGCGGTACTCGTAGTTCGGGATGTTCTGCCGCAGCTGGGCGAAGATGCTGGGCCGCTCGGGGCGCGGGCCCACGATGTTCATGTCGCCGCGCAGCACGTTGTAGAGCTGCGGCAGCTCGTCGAGGCGGTACTGGCGGAGCAGCCGCCCGATGGAAGTCACGCGCGGGTCCTCCTTGGCCGCCCACACGGCGCCCGAGAGGTGCTCCGCGTTCACGCACATCGTGCGGAACTTGTAGATGGTGAACACCCGCCCGCCCAGGTCGTAGGCGCGGCGCCGCGCGTCGGGATCGTCGGGGGTCCGGCTCCAGCGCCGGTCCAGCCCGATGCGGGTCTGGGTGTAGAACACCGGCCCCCGGCTGGTGACCTTCACCACGATGGCGATGAGCAGGAAGAGCGGCGCCAGCAGGATGAGCGCCAGGAGCGCGAGCGTGAAGTTGAGCACGCGCGCCGCCGCCTCGGAACGCTCCCGCGGCACCAGCGGTGGGTCCACGTCCTCGACCAGCCGCAACCGGCGCTCACGCGCGGGCGGCTGGCGGGTGGTACGGGGACCGGTTGCGGATGCCATGTTGCGTTCCATCTCCGGGTCTCGCCGGGGACTAGAAGATGCCGAAGAGCCGCCCAAGGCCATACGTGCTCAGGATGAGGGCCGGGATTGCCGCGAAGGTGCGCAGGGTCGTGAACCAGTCGCGCTGGTTCTGGACGCCCACGTTTATCTCATCACCCGCGCGAAGGTTCAACTGGTCGATCGTCATGCCGGACGTCACCGCCTTGGCGAACGTCTCGCCATCGACGATCTCTTCCTCGCCCCGCAGGATCTTGGTGTCCTTGAGGACGGTGCTGTTGTTGATGCCGCCGGCCAGCGTGAGCGCGTCACTCACCAGCATGTCCGCGTCCACCTGGTGGAACCCCGGCGTGTTCACGCCCCCCATGAACGTCAGCCGCAGCGAGGGCCGCACCCGGATGTCGGGGTTCCGGACGAAGCGCCCGATCTGCTCCGTCAGGTACGTCTGGACCTCCGACCGGAGCACACCCCGCAGCGGCACCTCGCCGATGCTCGGCAGGATGAGCACCCGGCCGTACGACACCGTGTGCGTCCCCCCCAGGCCCCCGAGGCTGGTGTCGGCGCCCACCACCGTGATGGTGATCTGGTCGCCGACGTAGAAGTCGCCTTCCGTGAGCCGTTCCCGGATCATGGCCGCCTCGTCCCGCTTGGCCTTCCGGAAGCTCGAACTGAACCCGTTCCCGCTGGCCACCTGCTCCGCCTCGACCAGGGTGGCTTGCAGCTGGGCCCGGGTGGCCAGGGGGCGCTGGGCATCCACCGGCTGGTCCTGCGCCCGGAGGCTGGCCGGGATGGCCAGGAGGCCCAGGGCCCAGCCCGAGCCCTGCCAGACGCTGCGACCGGAGACGAAGGGAAGCGAAAAGCTTGGTCATCGCCAGATTCCTATTGCACAGGCCGTGCTAGGAAGGGGCCCGGGACCACCCCGGGCCGCGAACGCCGAACCTGCTGGCACACCGCCACCTGCCCTGCATAGGAGACGTCGGGCAACTCCTTGAAGCGGCGCCATGTGGCTGGAAGGCTACACTCCCAGTCGCGGCCGCGCCACACGCAAGGCGGGTCGCCGCCCGGGGCATGGGACGGCGCGGTGACGCAGCTCTCGCTGGCGAACCGAGTCAACTTCTGGCAAATCGCCCACTTGTATTGCCTTGAGTCCCGGCATTTCGTATCCTACCAGCGGCAGATAGGGGCAACCGGTCCACCCGGCAGCCTCACTGCCCCAAGCGCAAGAATTGCGGAACCTGCCAGCGATGTCGGGACCCTTCCACCCACCGCTCCCAAGGCGGCGGGTTCACCCGTCCGGGGACGCATGACCGAATCCGAGGTGCCCCAGCGGCCGCCTCTCGTGCTGATCGCCAACGACCAGGAATGGTCCGCGCGCTCGCTCGAAAGCATCCTCGCCCCGAATGGGTATGCCGTGCTGCGCGCATATACGGGCCAGCAGGCGCTCGAGCGGGCGCGCTCCGCGCGGCCCGACCTGATCATCCTCGACGCCCAGATGCCGGACCTGCACGGCATCGAGGTCTGTCGCCAGCTCCGGGCGGACCCGCGGTTCAGCGCCACCACCCCGATCCTCATCACCACGGCAGGCCCGTCCGGGCGCGCCCAGCGGCTCGAGGCCTACCAGGCCGGCGCGTGGGAATTCCTGGGCCAGCCCCTCGACGGGGAGAGCCTGCTCCTCAAGCTGCGCACCTTCCTCGCCGCCAAGCTGGAGACCGACCGCTTCCGCGAGGAGAGCCTGCTCGATCCCGCCTCCGGCCTGTACAACATGCGCGGCCTCTCGCGCCGGGCCCGCGAGATCGCCGCCGAGGTGTACCGCAGCCACCAGGCGCTCGCCTGCGTGGTGTTCACGGCCGGCGCCCCCTCGCCCGAGGAGAACGAGGAGGCCAGCGCGCAGCTGAGCCGCGTCCTCCGGGAGAAGGGCCGCTCCTCGGACGCCATCGGCCGGCTCGGCGAGCACGAGTTTGCGGTCATCGCTCCGGCCACCGGGCCCAACGGGGTCCAGCGCATGGTGGAGCGGCTCGAGGACATGCTCGGCGGCCCCGCGGCCCGCCCGGCACTCCGCGTCGGCTACTGCGCCGTGCCGGACTATGCGGCTTCCCCCATGGACGCGGTGGAGATGCTGCTCCGCGCCACCTCCACCCTGCGCGAACTCATGAGCGCCCCGGCCGCCGAGCGGATCCGCGCGGTGCCCGTGGGCCCCACGGCGCCCGTCAACTGAGGCCAGGCCACGAACGACCGCGGCGGGGAGCCCTGGGCTCCCCGCCGCGGTCGTTTCCGGTCCGGGGCCGCTAGGCCCCGGCGCCGTTGGTGCTGCCGCCCGTCTCCGCCGGGATCTGCGCCGGCTCCTCGTCGGCCGTGTAGCCGTAGAGGTACGAGTAGTACCGGTAGCTCCCCTCCGCCTCGATCTCGTTGAGCACCGCCCCGAGCACCCGCACGGGCAGCCGGTCGAGCAGCCGGAGCTTGGCCTCGGCCATCTGGCGGTCGGTCTCGCCGGTGCGGAACACCAGCATCAGGTGCCCCGTGGTGGTGCCGAGCACGAACGGGTCGATGCCGGCGCCGAGCGGCGGGCTGTCCACGATGATGACGTCGAAACGGGTCTTGAAGAGCGCCATCGCCTCGGCCATCGCGGCGGAACCCAGGAGCTCCGGCCCGTGATGGCGGCGGGTGCCGCAGGGCACCACCGAGAGGTTGCGCTGGCTGGTGGGACGGATGATCTCGTCGAAGGGCGCGCCGCCCGTCAGGTGGTCGAGCAGGCCCGGGCGCCGGTCCACGCCGAACATCCGGTGGATCTCGCCGCGGCGGATGTCGCCATCCACCAGCACCGTCCGGTAGCCGGCCTCCGCGAAGGAGACCGCGAGGTTCGAGGACACGAGCGACTTGCCGTCGCCCGCGCCGGGGCTCGAGATGGTGAGCATCACGGGCCCGGCACTGCCGTACGAGTGGGCCAGGTTGAGGCGGACCGTGCGGAACGCCTCGATGACCTGCGCCGCCTGCTCCGGGGCCAGTTCGCCGCGGCGCGTCTTCCGGATGGCCGGGATGGCGCCGAGGATGGGCAGCCCGAGCTCGCTCGAGACCTGCTCCGGGTAGCGGAAGCGGTGGTCGAGCTGGTCGAGCAGCAGCGCCAGCGCGATCGCGGCGCCGATGCTGGCGGCCACGGCCATGAAGATGATCTTGGGCGCGGTGCTGCTCGAGGGCTTCTTGGGGGTGACGGCCCAGTCGAGCACGCGCACGTCGGGGATGGCCGAGAGCTCGGAGAGCTTGGCTTCCTCGAGGCGTCCGCTCAGCATCTTGTAGAGCTCGTCCGCCGCGCCGAGCTCGCGCATCAGCCGCCCCTCCTCGATGGCGACCGTGGGGATCTCGCGCATCTGGCTCTCGGCGATCGTCAGGCGGCCGTCGAGGTCCTGCTCCTGCAGCCTGAGCTGCCCGATGAGGGCCTGCACGTAGCGCGGGACCAGTTCGGTGCGGATCCGGTCGAGGTCCTGCTGGGTCTGCTTCACCAGCGGGTGCTCGGGGGTGTAGCGGGCCAGCAGGGCGGTGAGCTCCGCCTCTCGGGTGGTCAGGTCGCGCAGCGCCTGCTGCAGCTGCGGGGCGTTGGCCACCGAGGGGATGGTCTGGAACGCGTCCACGGTGATTGGCCCCGACTGGCTCCGGGCAAAGACCTGCTCCAGCTGCTCCCGGTCCTGGCGGATCCCGTCGCGCGACTGCCGCTGCGCGAAGTACTGGGCGGTGGTCGTGTTGGTGGTCTGCTGCAGGCCCGGCGCGGTGAGCACCGCCTGGGGCCGGGGCTTGGTGACGGTGTTGATCTGGAAGGTCTTCAGCGACGCTTCCGCATTCCGCAGGTTCTGGTACGCGATGGTGACCTGCGAGTCGAGCGCCATGCGCAGCTCGGTGAGCTTCCGCTTCTTGAGGTCCGCGGCGGTCTCGACGAACTCGGTGGAGACGGCGTTGACGATGGAGGCGACCTCGTCCTGCTCGATGCTGGAGTAGGTCACCCGCATGAAGGTGCCCTCTTCCGGCAGCGACACGTTCAGGTTCTTGGAGATCTGCGCCACCACCTGGCGGGGGTCGGTCAGCGCAAACTCGATCTTGCGGTCCCGGCCCAGCTCCGCCGTGGAGGGCGCCCAGAGCCAGCCCAGCGAGCCGGGGTCCTTGCCGTTGTTGCTGAGGTCGCCGTTGCCGATGGAGTCCCCGACGACGCCGCCGTCGATCTGGACGTCGTTGTCGAGGAGGCGCCAGTTCTTGCCGTTGGCCGCGACCTCGAGCGTGAACACGCCGGTCTTGAAGCGCTTGTCCACCTCGAAGGTGCTGAAGGCGGTGGAGTCGGCCGGGTCGGTGGGCTTGATGTACAGCCGGAGCTTCCGCACCACCGGCTCATAGATGATCGGGGTCTGCAGCAGCTGGGTCCAGCCGGCGTTGTCGAGCATGCTGCCCGGCCGGATGGGGCCGGCGCCGGCGTTGCGGTTCTCAACCCAGATGGTGGTCATGGCCGAGTATTCCGGCGGCATGAACTTGGTGGCCACCACCCCGAGCGCGCTGCCGAGCAGGATGATGCCGAGCATCAGCCAGCGGTAGCGGCGGAGCGCGGAGACGTAGCGGCCCCAGTTCACCCCCGCTTCCCGCGCCTCCGGCGACTCCATCGGGGCCATGGTGCCCAGATGGGGAGTAATGTTGACCTGCGGGTCGGGCGGGAGGCCCTGGGGCTGCGAGGAAACGAGGTGACCGGCCATGGCTGCCTGAGCGGCTTGGGTGGAGGCTGCCGGTCCTCGGCAGCCCGCGATTCGCAACTCCCGTTGCAAGGTCAGTACCGCGACCCTGACCGCCGGACGCCCGGCCCTCGGCCCATTGCACACGCCCGGGCCCCGGAATCGGCCCTTTTCGGGCTGGCTCTCTGTTGCGAAGACGCTACATTGTAGCAGGTTCGGCGCACCTCATGCCCCGGAACGCAACACCCGGGTGCCGTTGGGCCGCGCCAACCTGTGGTATCAAAGATGCACTAGTGGCGGTCGTTCGTCACGTCAGGCCCCACTTTCATCGCAGGGTGGCCGCGCCCAGTCCGGGGGTGGCCCAGGAGTCGGACCATGGGTTCCTCGCTGGTGCACACCACCCGTCGGCCGGAGGGCGGTCCCCCCGATGCGGGGGGGCGCGATCCCCTGTCGATCCCGGCCGACGTGAAGGCCAGCATCCGCATCCTCATCGTCGATGACGAGCGGACCCTGCGCGAGAGCTGCGCCAGCGTCCTGCAGATGGATGGCTACAATGTCACGCTGATCGGCCGGGGGGAAGAGGCCCTGGACACGGTCAAGCGGCGCAAGTTCGACGTGATCCTGGTGGACCTGTACATGTCGCAGACGTCCGGCATGGACATCCTGCGCAGCGCCCTCGAGTTCAACCGAGACACCATCGTGGTGGTCATGACGGGGAACCCGAGCGTCACGAGCAGCATCGAGGCCCTGCGGGCCGGGGCCTGGGACTACCTGCCGAAGCCATTCTCGGCCACCCACCTGCAGGTGCTGATCGGCCGGGCCTCGCATGCCGTCATGGTGGCCCGCGAGACGCGGGACCTCAAGCAGCAGCTGGCCAAGCAGGGCGGGCAGAGCGACAAGCTGTCGCTGATCGGGATCTCGCCGCTGTTCCGGAAGGCCGTGGACCTGGCCCGGAAGGTGGCCGCCACGGACGCCTCGGTGTTCATCTCGGGGGAGAGCGGCACGGGCAAGGAAGTCATCGCGCAGTTCATCCACCAGCACAGCCGGCGCACCAGCCGGGGCATGGTGGCCATCAACTGCGCCGCGCTGCCGGAGCCGCTGCTCGAGTCGGAGATGTTCGGGCACCGGAAGGGCGCCTTCACCGGTGCCGACCGCGACAAGCCCGGCCTGCTGGAGACGGCCAACGGCGGCACGCTCTTCCTGGACGAGCTCACCGAGATGTCCATGCCGCTCCAGGCCAAGCTGCTCCGCGTCATCCAGGATGGCGTGGTGCGCCGGGTCGGCAGCGAGACCCACGATGCGGTGGTGGACGTCCGGTACATCGCCGCCACCAACCGGGACCCGCAGGACGCGGTGAATCAGGGCATCCTGCGCGGCGACCTGTTCTACCGCCTGCGGGTGGTCCCGATCAAGCTGCCGCCGCTGCGGAAGCGGCCCGAGGACATCCCGCTCCTCGCCAATCACTTCCTGACCTACTACTGGAACCGCCACCGCCAGATGGGCGACCGGCTGCCGCGGCTCTCCGATGCCAGCATCGCGTTCCTGCGGTCGCGGCCCTGGCGCGGCAACGTGCGCGAGCTGCAGAACGTCATCGAGCATTGCGCCGTGCTGGCGGAGCCGGACCAGGTCATCCAGCCCAACGACATCCCGATCTACGAGGATGCCGCGGAGTTCCCGAACGAGGGCGCCATGGCGGCCCCGGTGCTCGACGAGGCGTACCACGTGGCCAAGGATCGGGTGGTGGCGTCCTTCGAGAAGGAGTACCTGTCGCGCCTCATCGGGCGGGCCGGTGGCAACATGTCCAAGGCGGCGCGGCTCGCCAACATCGACCGCACCACCCTCTACCGGCTGATGGACAAGCACAACTTCCAGCGCGATGAGCTGTCGGGGACGCCTGAGTGACCGTAGCGCGTGACAGCGGCCCGGTCCTGGTGCCCGGGACGGTGCCGCCCCGCCTGTGGGACTGTTTCGATGAGGCGCTGGCGGATGTCGGGGCGGCGTGGCAGCAGGTGGCCGAGGACAGCCCCTCCCAGGACGAGGTGCGCCAGCACCTCGTGGCCCTCGGGCGGGCCATCCGCGCCGACCGCGACCACGATCACCCGGGCGGCGACGGCCTCGCGCGGACGGTGCTGGTGCGCCGGCTCATGGAGCTGGTGCGGCGGGCCGTGCTGGTGCGGGTGGGCCGGCTCGAGCCGGCCCCGACGGCAGCCGACCTCCTGGCGCTGCTGGCGCGGCTCGAGGCCACCCACCGCGCCATCGAACCCGACTGGGCGCAGCACTTCGCCGACCGGCTCTCGGGCCCCGACGGCATGGAGCTGGTGGTGGAGGTGGCGCACGACCTCCGCTCGCCGCTCACGTCCATCCTCTTCCTCGCCGAGACGCTCCAGCGCGGCCGCTCCGGGCCGATCAATGCGGTGCAGGAGCGGCAGCTCGGGCTCATCTATTCCGCGGCCTTCGGCCTCTCCTCGCTCGCCAGCGACGTGATCGAGCTGGCGCGGGGCGGGGACCGGCTGGTGGACCTCGACCCGCTGCCGTTCTCCATCTCCGACATCCTCGAGTCGGTGCGGGACATCGTGCAGCCCATCGCGGAAGAGAAGGGGCTGCAGGTGAAGCTCGCCATGCCCACCGAGGACTTCCGGGTGGGCCACCCCGTGGCGCTGTCGCGGGTGCTGCTCAACCTCACCACCAACGCCCTCAAGTTCACCTCCGAGGGGTTCGTGGAGGTCCGCAGCGACCAGCGCGACGGGACCCGGGTGGAGTTCTCCGTCCGCGACACCGGCCGCGGCATCCCGCCGCACGCCATGCTGACCCTCTTCGAGCCGTTCCGCCGCCGCCAGAAGCAGGGCGAGTACGCCTTCTCCGGGGCGGGGCTCGGCCTGTCCATCTGCCGCAAGCTGGTCGAGGCCATGCACTCCACCCTCAAGGTGGACACCTCGCCGGACGCCGGCACGCGGTTCTACTTCGAGCTCGACCTCCCGCTCGCCTCCGAACGGTTATGACCAGCCTGCTTCACGTGGTGGGGGCCCGCCCGAACTTCATGAAGGTGGCCCCGGTGCTCCGCGCGGGCCGCGCCCGTCCGGGCGTGGTGCAGTACCTGGTGCACACCGGGCAGCACTACGACGCCGCCATGAGCGACCGCTTCTTCCAGGACCTCGGCCTCCCCGAGCCCGACGTGAACCTGAACGTGGGCTCGGCCAGCCACGCGGTGCAGACCGCGAAGATCATGATGGAGTTCGAGCCGGTGCTGGACCGCCTGCAGCCCGACTGGATGGTGGTCTACGGCGACGTGAACTCGACGGTGGCCACCGCGCTGGTGGCCAGCAAGAAGGGCATCAAGGTGGCGCACGTGGAGGCGGGGCTCCGCAGCCGTGACCGCTCCATGCCCGAGGAGATCAACCGCCTGCTCACCGACCAGCTGGCCGACGTGCTGCTGACCCCCAGCCGGGACGGCGACGCCAACCTGCGGGCCGAGGGGATTCCCGAGGCGCGCATCGTGTTCGTCGGCAACGTCATGGTGGACACGCTGCTCTCGCTCCGCGCCACGGCCCAGGCCCTCGGGACGCCGGCCAAGCACGGGCTCGCAGGGAAGCCGTATGCGTTCTGCACCTTCCACCGCCCCAGCAACGTGGACCACGCGGCCACGCTGCAGGAAATCCTCGGGGCGCTGGACGACCTCGCGGGCCGGATGCCGGTGATCTTCGCCATCCATCCACGGACGCGGGCCCGGATCGGCGAGTTCGGGCTGCAGCACCTGGCGCAGCGGGTCACCCTGCTGGATCCGCTCAGCTACCTCGACACCGTCTCGCTGGTGGACCAGGCCACACTGGTGCTGACCGACAGCGGCGGCCTCCAGGAAGAAACCACCGTGCTCGGCGTCCCCTGCCTGACCGCGCGGCCCAATACCGAGCGGCCGGTGACCATCACCGAGGGCACCAACCGGCTGATCCCCTCGGAGCGGGCCGGGATCCTGGCCGCGGTGGAGCAGGTGCTGGCCCAGCGGGCCAGCGGGCACTTCAAGCCGGGGCGGCCCGAGGGCTGGGACGGCCGGGCCGGCGAACGGATCATCGCCGCCCTCGCCGGGGACTGACCCTACCCGTATCTGCCGTCCCTGCCTACCTTTCCGTCGCTGGGCGGCCCCTGGCCGTGCTTCCTGATTGTCCCCTGACCTGACCCGGTCGGCTAGGGACCCCAAGCCTCGACCATCCGGCACCGCCGGTGGTGAGGCGAGGAAGGGAAGCCGGGCCGGGACCGCGCGGCGATCCCGCGGCGGGCCACTGTGGCTCCCGCATCCATACTGAGCAGCAGAGTGCGCGGCCCTGAGGGTGCGCCTCGCCTGACTTCCCGGCGCCGGGTCCGGGCAGGTTGGCGGGGACGGCCGGAGGGGTCGCGCGTGGAGCCAACCAACCAGTGACCCAGCCTCACCTTCGCCACCTGCGCGCGGGGGATCCGCCCCTGCACGCGCCCAACGCCGCGCTGCTGATCGACTTCGACAACGTCACGCTCGGCATCCGCTCGGACCTCACGAAGGAACTGAAGCACCTCCTCAACAGCGACATCATCAAGGGCAAGGTCGCGGTCTCCCGCGCCTATGCCGACTGGCGGCGCTACCACCAGTACATCGTGCCGCTGTCGGAGTCCTCGATCGACCTGATCTTCGCCCCCGCCTTCGGCACCAACAAGAAGAACGCGACGGACATCCGCCTGGCCATCGATGCGATGGAGCTGGTGTTCACGCGCCCCGAGATCGGCACCTTCATCCTGCTCTCGGGCGACAGCGACTTCTCGATGCTGGTGATCAAGCTGAAGGAGTACGGCAAGTACGTGATCGGCGTCGGCATCCGCGAGTCGGCGAGTGACCTGCTGATCCAGAACTGCGACGAGTACTACTCGTACTCGGACCTGGCCGGCCTCACCAAGGAAGCCGAGGTCCCCTCGACGCAGAAGGACCCGTGGCAGCTGGTGCAGGAGGCCGTGGCCACCATGGCCCGCTCGGGCGACGTGATGCGCTCCGACCGCCTCAAGCAGGTGATGCAGCAGATCGACCCGAACTTCGACGAGAAGAACGCGGGCTACAGCCGGTTCTCGAAGTTCGTGCTCGAGGCGGGGCACAAGGGGCTCATCAAGCTCACCCGGCTCGACAACGGCCAGTACGAGGTGGCCCCCGTGGACGGCGCCGCCGCGCCGGCGGCGCCGGCGCGCGGCGCCGACCGTCCGGCGGAGCCCGTGCGCGAGGGCGGACGCGCGGAGGAGGGCGGCCGCGAGGGCCGCGAGGGCCGCGGCCGCCGTGGGCGGGGCCGGGGCCGGGATCGCGACCGCCGCGGGGGCCGCGACGAGGCCCGGGGCGAAGCCGAGCCGCGGACGCCGGACCTGCCGCCGGCCGCGCCGCGGAGCAGCGAAGGGCTCACCCTGGCGCGGGCGTTCGAGCTGATGCGTCGCGCCCTCGCGGAACTGCCCTCGCCGGTGGGGTACGAGGCGCTCCGGCTCCGCATGGCGGCGCTGCACGGCCGCGAGGACACGCTGCTCGAGACCGAGCGCTTTGCCCGCTTCCTGCGGCAGGCGCATGATGCCGAGGTGGCCGACGTCCGCAAGCTCGGCGACGGCGAGTTCGAGGTCACCGGGCGGGGCGTGGAGCCGGCCCCGCAGCCGGCGGCGGCGCCGGCCCCACGGGAACGCGCCGCCTCCGACGAGTCCATGGCGGAGGAGCCGCTGGTGGTCACGCCGGGCGGCAACGGGGCGGCCGCTGCGCGCGGTGGCATCCGGTTCCGCCGCGGTTCGCGCCTCGGTTCGGCCCCGCCGGCCATTGCCATGGTCGGCGTGGTGAGCCTGGATGACGAGGCCCCGGCGGCCGAGCCGGCGGAGGCCGCCCGAAGAAGGGGCGCGGCACCAAGAAGAAGGCCGCCAAGGCCGCACCGGCCGAGGAGGCGGCGGAGCCGGCCCCGGCCAAGAAAAAGGCCAGCCGGCCCCGGGCCAAGAAGAAGGCCGAGTGATGCAACGCGCGCGACGGGCAGCCCTGCTGCCCGTCGCCTTTTTTGCCCGTCCCGCCGACCAGGTGGCGCGGGATCTCCTCGGGCGGCTGCTGGTGGTCGAGGGAGCGGACGGCCGGGTGGGCGGCCGCATCGTCGAGACCGAGGCCTACCTGGGCGGCGAGGACCCGGCATCCCATGCGGCCGGCCTGCGGCGCAACGAGCGCAACGCGGCCATCTATGGCCCGCCGGGCACCTGGTACGTGTACCTGAGCTACGGGATGCACTGGTGCGCCAACCTGGTGGCGGGCCCACCGGGGCAGGGCGCGGCGGTGCTGCTCCGCGCGCTCCAGCCGCTCGAGGGCCTCGAGCTGATGGAGCGGCGTCGCGGCACCAGGATCGCCCGGCTCCTGTGTGCCGGGCCGGGGAGGCTCTGCCAGGCGCTGGGGATCGACCGGACGCTCGACGGTGTGCCGATGCGGCGGTCGCCGGCCCGGGTGCTGGGAGTGGAAGGGCTCCCGCCCGGCCGGGTGCGGGTGACCCCGCGCATCGGCATCACCAAGGCGGCCGACTGGCCGCTGCGGTTCCTGGAGGAGGGGAGCCCCTGGGTCTCGGGGCCGCGGGGCAGGAACGACTGAGGGCGGGCCACCGTGGCCCGCCCTCGAGCGTTTCCGGCTGCCGGTCCGGCGGCCGCTAGTACCCGCCGCCGGTGGTCTCTTCCCGTGAGGCGCCGAGGCCGATCCGCAGGCCCGCCGTGAAGGCGTGCGACGCGCCCGTGAGCAGCTTCCCGCCGCTCGGCGCGGAGGCCAGCTGATACTGGCCGAAGGCGATGAAGCGGTTGACCCGGAACTGGACGCCGCCGGTGAAGGACGCAAACCCGTGCCCGCCCAGGCGATCGGCCAGCGCCGCCGCCGTGTCCGACGCGGCGGGCGACCCGAAGAAGCCCTGCGGGTATTCCTTGACCGTGTGGAGGATGCCCGCCCCGAAGCCGAAGTAGGGCTGGGCCACGGTCCGGAAGGGGAAGAACACCACCGCCACCGAGTACTTCCGGACGTCGTTGAAGAGCACCTGCCGCGACCCACCCACCACGGTGTTGTCGGCGTAGGAGCTGGTCTGGTTCTTCTTGAATCCCTCTTCCACCGAGAACAGGAGCCCTGTCCGCTTGGCGGTGATGAGGATGTGGCCGCCGACCGTCGGGATGGCGCCCTTGGTCTGGGTGGGGGTCTCGATGATGGTGACACCACCCTGGGCGCCGAAATACCACTTGAACGACTCGAAGCCCGTCTGTTGGGCGGCGAGTCTCGACGATGCAGTGAGACCAACGAGCCCGAGCACCAGTAGGGTGCGGCCGAGCGTACGCATCACGGTGCCTCCGGGAGGTGGGCCTCAGGCCCCTATAGGCTTTGGTGGCTTTTGCTTGGGAAGTCGAGTTACCAAACTACTTGAGGTGCCCGATTCCGGCAAGCATCTCCCGGCCCGAACATTGACCGAAAAGGTGATCTCCCTCACACAACTCCAAGACGGCGTCCAACTTTCTTCATGGCCTGGAGCACCTGATCGAGGTCGTCCCGGGTGTGGGAGGCCGAAATCTGGCACCGGACGCGTGCCTGGCCCTGCGGGACCACCGGATACCCGAACCCGGTCACGAAGACGCCTTCCTCCAGCAGCTGCCGGCTCATCTCGATGGCGCGCGAGGTCTCCCCGAGGATCACCGGGATGATCGGGGTCTCGCCGGGGAGGGGCTGGAAGCCTGCCTCGAGGAGCTGCTCGCGGAAATAGCGGGCGTTCTGGCGTAGTGTCTCGACGCGCTCGGGATGGTGTTCGAGGTACTCGACACTGGCCAGGGCGCTCGCCGCCACGGTGGGCGGCAGCGCGTTGGAGAAGAGCTGCGGGCGGGCGCGCTGGGTGAGGTAGTCGGTGACCGCGGGATCGGCGGCGACGAAGCCGCCGGCGGCGCCACCGAGGGCCTTGCCGAGGGTGGAGGTGATGATGTCGATCTCGCCCAGCATGCCGAAGTGCTCGGCCGTGCCGCGGCCGGTCTTGCCGAGGACGCCGGTGGCATGGGAGTCGTCCACCACGAGCACGGCGCCGTGGCGGCGGCAGATCTCGGCGATGTCGGGCAGCCGGGCGATGCTCCCCTCCATGGAAAACACGCCGTCGGTGATCACCATCTTGGTGCGGCGATCCGTGGCGGCGGCGAGCTTCTGGTCCAGGTCCATCAGGTCGGCGTGCTTGTACACGGCGGTCTGGCACTTGGTGATGGCCTTGGCCAGGCGGATGCCGTCGATGATGGAGGCGTGGTTCAGCTGGTCGCTGATGATGAGGTCGTCCTCGCCGAGCAGGGTGCCGGGGACGGCCTCGTTGGCGTTCCAGCAGCTGACGAAACTGAGCGACGCCTTGCAGCCGACGAGGCGGGCGCAGGCCTCCTCGAGGGCGCGGTGCACGGTGAAGGTGCCGCAGATGAAGCGGACGCTCGCGGTGCCGGCGCCGAAGCGGTCGAGGGCGCGCTTGCCCGCGCTCACCACCTCGGGCACGTCGCAGAGGCCCAGGTAGTTGTTGGAGGAGAGGACGATGACCTCGCCGCGGCCCTCCATGCGGACGCGGGCGCCTTGCGGGCTGTCGAGGTAGAGGAGGTGCTTGTAGACGCCGTCCTTCTTGAATTGCGCGAGGTCGGCCTCGAGGCGCGAGACGAGGGACATGGGGCTCTCCGGGGAAGCGCTCAGGCGATCTCGAGGATGACCTTGCCCGCCTGGCCTTCCTTGATGACCTGGATGGCGTCGGCGATCCGCTCGAGGGGGAAGCGATGGGTGACGGTGGGGCGCGGATCGAGCTGGCCGGCGCGGAGCAGGCGGAACATCTGCTGCCAGGTGTCGTACATGCGCCGGCCGGTGACGCCGTAGAGCGTGAGGCCCTTGAAGATCACGTCGCGGGCGAAGTTCACGTCGGTGGTCTTGGCCGGCGTGCCGAGGAAGTTGACGCGGCCGCCGAGGCGCGCGGCGCTGAAGGCGGTCTGGTGGCCCGCGGGGTGGCCACTCATCTCGCAGACGAGGTCCACGCCCTCACCGCCCGTCAGCTCCCGGCACTTGGCGACCACGTCGTCGCTGCCGGGGTTGAGCGTCACGTGGGCGCCCATCTTCCGGGCCAGCTCGAGGCGCATGGGGTTGTAGTCGCTGGCGATGACGAGCGAGGCGCCGGCCGCCCGGGCCACGCCCACCGCAAAGCAGCCGATCGGGCCGCAGCCGAGCACCAGCACGGCGCTGCCCGGGACGTTCCCGCCCTCGAGCACGGTGTGCACCGCGTTCCCCATCGGGTCCATGATGGCGCCGATCTCGGGGGGGATGCCGTCGAGCTTCATCACGTTGCTGGCGGGCATGGTGATGTACTCGGCGAAGGCCCCGTCGCGGTCCACGCCGATGATGCGGGTGCGGCGGCAGACGTGCGCATCGCCGGTGCGGCAGGGGAGGCAGTGGCCGCAGACGATGTGCCCTTCGGCGGTGACCAGGTCGCCGATGGCCAGCAGGCCCTCGGCCTTGGCCTCGGGGCCGAGCTCGACGATCTCGCCCGCGAACTCGTGGCCGATGGTGACCGGCGGCTTGAGCCGGCCGGCGGCCCAGGCGTCCCACTCCCAGATGTGGAGGTCGGTGCCGCAGACGCCGGCGTAGTGGACCTTGATCAGGGCGTCACTCGGCCCGCAGGACGGAATGGGCACCTCCCGGACTTCCATGCCCGGGCCGGCGGAGACTTTGACGAGGGCGCGCATGCGGGATCAGGCGGGAGCGAGGGACGACGGGCGCACGGCCGGGATGGCGCCGGAACGCGTGGCCGGACGGGGTTCTGCATGGCCACCAAGCTAACGGGCCGGGGGCAGGGGGGGCAGGGTGGTGATGAACCGTGCCAGCGCCTCGGCGAGGGCTGCGGCGCCCGTCCCGGCGAGGTCGGCGCCCCGAAGACTCTCGCTGGTGGTGCCGGGGTGGCATTGGCGCGTGGTGCCCAGGCTGGCGCCGACGCGCGGCTCGCTGCCGGTCCCCGTGATCACGTGGAGCGGGACTACAAGGCCGCCGAGCTCCTCGCAGCTGGCGGGGCGGAGCGGGCCGGCGAGGGTCTCGGGGAGCCGGTTCGCGGCGGCACGGGGCGGCGCAGGCGTGGACGGGGCGCCGGGGCCCGGCAGCCCCAGCAGCGGCTCCACCAGCACGACCGCCGCCAGCAGCCCCGGCTCGCGGAGGGCCGCACGCACGGCGATGGTGGCGGCCCATCCGTCGGCCACGAGGACCGTGCCCTCGAGATGGAGGGCGCGGAGGATGGCCACCAGGTCGGCGGCGTGGGTGGAGAGGTTGGTGGGCGGGTCGTCCGGGCGCCAGGGATTGGGGAAGTGGTAGCGGGCGCTGTAGGCGATGGCGCGGGCACTTCCCGACAGCTTCACGCCGAGGGTGTCCCACCGGCGGTAGTCCTCGAGCTCGCCGTGGAGGAGGACCACCGGCCGCCCCGACCCCTGCACCACATACGCGAAGCGGTACCCATTGGCGAGCACCGCCTGGAGCGGCGGTGGGCTGTCCTGCGCGAGGAGGGGCGCCGTGCCCGCCGCGAGGGCGAGCACGAGGCCGAGTGGGATCAGGTGGCAGTGCATACGGCCGCGGGGAGCGCCGTGGCCTCGAGGTGAAGGACCAGCGCCTCGAGCGCGGCGAGCTCGGCGGCGAAGTGCTGGCCGGGCGTCACGTGCTCGAGCCGGAGGGGGGAGTCGCCGATGAGGGGCGCGAACTCCTCCGGCGCCATGCGGCCGGCCTTGGCCCACCCGGCGGCGGCGGTGGCATCCGCCTTGAGGAACAGCGACTTCTGGCGCTTCTGCCGGTCGGCGGCCTGCGTGGGGGTCAGCTTGCTGACGCTGAGCCCGTCCGGGATGGTCTCGACCATCCACGCCGTCTTGCCGTCGGTGAGATAGGCCTCGGTGGATTCCTCGAGCCCGTCCGGCCGCTTGTGCCACAGGCCCACGTAGCACTTGGGCGCGCGGCGCCAGGCCGCGCGCAGGGCGCGCACCCAGAGCCACAGCACGTCGCGCGGGATCTTCTTCTCGGTGGTGATGGCGTCGGCCATGAAGGCGAGGCCGCGGTCGCGCACATCCTCGGGGATGGTGAGCGCGGTGGGCCCCATGGTCCACTGCTGGAACTCCCGGCCCAGCGTGACCGCGTGGGTGCCGTCGGGAGCGGCGAGCGTGAGGATTTGACTCATCGGGTCTCAGGCAATGGCACGGGTGGCACCGCCATCCACGGAGAGGGCGGTGCCGGTGATGTAGCGAGCCGGCTCCGAGGCCAGAAAGACCGCCGCCGCCGCGAACTCGGCGGGATTTCCCAGCCGGCCGATCGGCACGGCCTGGCCCAACTCGGCGAGCACGGTCTCCGCCGGCTTCCCCGCCGCCGCGCCGCGGGACTCGGCCAGGGAACGCAGGCGGTCCGTGGTGAAGAAGCCCGGGCAGAGCACGTTCACGGTGATCCCGTCGCGGGCCACCTCGTCGCTCAGCGCCTTGGCGAAGCCGAGGACGCCGGCGCGCGCGGTGGTGGAGAGGATCAGGCCGGTCGTGGGCTGCTTGGCCGCCACCGAGGTGAGGCAGAGGATCCGGCCCCAGCGCCGCGCCCGCATGTGCGGCACCGCCGCGCGGCAGAGGTGGACGGTGGACAGGAGCGAGGTGTCGAGCGCGTGCTGCCAGGCGGCGGTGTCATGCGCCTCGAACGGCCCGGCCGGCGGTCCACCCGCGTTGCAGAGGACGATGTCGGGACCGCCGTGCGCGTCGTGCACGCGCGCCACCAGCTCCGCCGCGGCCGTGCCGTCCGAGACGTCGGCGGGGAAGCCGTGGACGCGCCCCGGGGCGGCAGCCGAGAGCCGCTGCACGGCGTCGTCCAGCCGGGCGCCGTCGCGGCCGTTCAGGGCGACGAGTGCCCCTTCGGCCAGGAGGAGTTCGCCGATCGCATAGCCGAGCCCGGCGGAGCCCCCGCAGACGAGGGCGACCCGGCCCCGCAGTCCCAAATCCATGCTACAAAGATGGCCGGGCGGGGACCGTTCCGTAAGCGCGGGCGGCTTCGGCCCGGGGATCCACGCCGGGCCAGCCGGCGATGGCGGTGTGGAGGGTGGGGTCGTGCGGGGTGGGGGTCGTGAGACCCAGCACCTCCGGGTGGAAGCCCCGGACCAGCACTTCGACCAGGCGCGCGAGGCGGGTGGGCCACCCCAGGTGCAGCGGCTGGGTGGGGGCCGCGGGGTCGGCGACGATGGCCCGGCCCATCCCGCCGTAGACCCGGCCCAGCAGCATGATGCCGTGGCGGTACCGGTACGGCGTCCGGGAGGCGCCGAGTTCGGCGCTCCGATAGAGGGTCTCGGCCAGGGCGGCGAGTTCCGCCTTGACCGGAGTCAGGCGGGGCGAGGCCGGATCGGCCAGGACCGCATCATGGTCGAGGCCGTGCGCGGCGAGCCGGGTGGCGGGCAGATACACGCGGTCCTTCGCGGCATCGGCCACGACGCCGAGGAGGATGTTGCTGACCTGGAGGCCGAGCCCCAGGTCCACGGCGCGCACGAGCGCTTCCCGGTCGCGGATGCCGAGGAGGGGGGAGAGCAGCTGGCCCACGGCGGCGCTCACCCGGTACGAGTAGCGGATCAGCTCGGCATCGTCCGGCACGCGGACGGGGCCGAGGTCGCCCTGCATGCCATCGAGGAGATGGCGGGCGCATTCGAGGGGAAGCGCGTTCCGGACCGCCATGGCATGGAAGGCGGCGATGAGCGGGCGGGCAGGGGCGGTGCCCGCCAGCTCGGCCCGGGCCGCCTCGAGGGCGGTGCGCGCGGCGTGGCCGTCCGGCGCCTCGTCCACCTCGTCGTCGAGGCGGCGGCAGAAGCAGTAGAGGAGGGCGATGTCCTCGCGGCGGGCCGGCGGGATGAGCCAGGGGATGAGGCCGAAGCTCAGGACCACCTTCTCGAACTCGCGGCGGCAGGCGACGACCGTGTCGCGCCAGGGGGCGTAGCCGTCCCAGGCGATCCAGTCCCGCCGGCGCATCAGCGGAGCACGCGGTCGAGCAGCGCGAAGCCGAGGACCGTGGCGGACATCACCGCGTTCATGGTGAAGAATGCCGCATCGAGGCGGGAGAGGTCGCCGGCGCGGACCAGGGAGTGCTCGTAGAGGAGGATGGCGGCGGCGGCGGCGACGCCGACGAAGTACCAGGTCCCGAAGCCGACGCCGAGGCCGAAGAGCGCCAGCGCGGGGACGGTGAGCAGGTGCAGTCCTCGCGCGATCCCGAGCGTGGTGGGCACGCCGAAGCGGGCCACGAGGCTGTGCAGCCCCTGCGTGCGGTCGAACTGCTCGTCGGGGAGCGAGTAGAAGATGTCGAAGCCGGCGGTCCAGCTGGCCACGGCCACGATGATGGCCCCGAGCGCCCAGGCGGGCTCGCTCCAGCGGCCGGTGACGGCCAGCCATCCCCCCACCGGGGCGATGGCGAGCGAGATCCCGAGCCAGAGGTGCGGCCAGTTGGTGAAGCGCTTGGCGAAGGAGTAGGTCATCACCCACGCCAGGGCGATCGGGGCCAGGCGGGCGCAGAGCGGGTTGATGGCGGCGGAGGCCACGAGGAACAGGGCGCCGGCCACGGCCACCGAGACCCACGCCTGACGGAGCGTCAGGGCGCCCCGGGGGAGCTCCCGGCGCTGGTTGCGGGGATTGACGAGGTCGTAGCGCAGGTCCACGATCATGTTGAAGCCGAGGGCCGCCCAGCGGGCGGCGGCGAAGGCCACCACGGCGAGGGCCACGGTGCGCCAGTGCAACGCGGTCGTGGCCGAGGCGGCCACCACCCCGAGCAGGGCGAAGGGCAGCGCGAAGAGGGTATGCGGGAACTTGACGAAGTTGAGGTACGCCACCAACGTCGAGGTACCGGGCAATACCTGCCCATCCGGGTTCGGGACCGGTGGACGAGATTCCTCCATGCCAACTCGGCTATTCCTCACGGTTGTTTCATGCCTCCCCCGTATCTTGCCCGCAACTGCCTATCCTGTCCACCGCATCCCCGACGGAGCCTGCCCCATGTCCAAGATGTCGCGCGAGGAGATCGTCCGCGAAATCATCAGCTGCGAGAACTGGAAGTCCGAGATCTACTACGTGAACCGGGGCGGCTACGAGGTGGTGCCTGAGCCCCGCCTCTTCAAGTACCTCGAGGACGACGTGGTCCGGGTCGTCTTCCCCACGACCGTCACCGAGGTGACCGAGGGGACCGTGGTGGCGATGGTCTGCCTCTACGACATGCGGAAGAAGTACAACGTCTACACCCACACCATCTGCGCCGGCCCGCGTGTCAACGTGATGCTCAACTCCCGCCACAGCCAGATGCCGCAGGCCATGCCCCAGCCGGGGGCGCTGGGTGAGGCGGCGATCGCGCGCTTCATCGGCTGGAAGGACGCGGCGTGGGGCAAGTTCCTCAACGAGGAGCTCCTCTACGGGCCGGAGACGGCCTCGGCCATCTGGATCGCCAGCTTCTGGAAGGCGATGGACCGGATGTTCGGGCTCAACACCCTGGTGAACTACGACCCGGACGCGGTGATCGCCGCCGCCGTCTGAGCCCAGCCTGACCCCCCGGCGGGCGGGAGACTCCGGTCTCCCGCCCGCCGTTCGTTTCACCCCGGGAAGTACTCCTTCCAGCGGCGGTCCACCTGCTTCACCACCTCGTCGGGCATGGTGACGGGGACGGGATAGCCTTCCTTCATGGTCGAGTCGATGGCGATGGGGCCGTGGTAGACCGGCCGGGCGCCGACGAACTCCTGCTTGCTGAAGATCATGTCGAGCACCGGATCGAACCGGTTGAAGATGCCCCAGAGCAGGCTCATCTCGCTCGCCAGGTCCACGTCGCTGCTCACCGCCACCACGAACCGGACCGGGCCCAGGCCGGGCCAGGCGAGCAGCTTCCTCAGCACGTCCTTGGGCTGCTGCTCCACCTGCACCACCAGCCAGCCGCCGTCGAGGAGCCGGTGGCCCAGGACGCGGCCGTCGCACTGGGCGGGGTTGGCGATCTCGGAGGGCGGCGCGTCGCTGGTGAGGGCGTCGCCGGTGGCGTCGAAGACCACCTTGGCGCCGACGTGCATGACGTAGGAGGTGTAGTCCAGGGTGTCGAGTGCGCCGATGGGGAGCAGGATCATGCGGTCGCGCGGCTCGAAGCGGTACCACATCTCGCGCAGCAGCGCCTGGAAGTTCCGCACCGGCACGTGCTCCTGCACCAGCACCGCCGCCTTGGTGAGCGAGAGCTGCCCGGTGCCGAGGAGCGCAAGGGCCGTCTTCAGCACTTCCTTGGGATGGCGTTCCTTCATGGAGACGCCGATCAGGTTGTGGAAGCTGGCGGAGTCGTAGGCGTAGAGGTCGGTGACGTTGGGATTGAGCAGCCGGATGAGCGGGGCGGTCATCTCGCCCACGGCGTTGCCGAGGTACTTGTCCTCCTGGGGCGGCTTGCCGACGACGGTGCCGGGATACAGGGCATCGCGGCGGCGGGTGACGCGCTCGACGTGGAAGACGGGGAAGTCGGCGGCCTCGGAGTAGTGGCCGTAATGATCGCCGAAGGGACCCTCGCTCCGGCGCTCGTGCGGCGCCACGTAGCCCTCGAGGATGATCTCGGCGGTGGCGGGCACCAGGAGGTCGCCGGCGATGGTCTTCACCACCTCGGTGCGGGCGCCGCGGAAGAAGCCGGCGAAGGCGAGCTCGTCGAAGTCCTCCGGGAGCGGGAGGATGGCGGCCATCATGGTCAGCGGATCGCCGCCGAGCACCACGGCGGTGGGGAGCCTCCGGTTGAGCTTCTCCGCCTCGTAGTGGTGCGCGCGGCCGCCCTTCATGCTCTGCCAGTGCATGCCGGTGGTGCGGTCGTCGAAGACCTGCAGGCGGTAGAGGCCGAAGTTGCGGCGGCCGTTCACCGGGTCGCAGGTGAGCGTGGGCCCCCAGGTGATGAACGGCCCGCCGTCGCGCGGCCAACTGACGATGTGGGGGAACGAGGAGAGCTTCGGCGCCTCCACCACCTCCTGCACCGGCGCCCGGGTCACCACCCGGGGCCGCACGAAGCGCCCGCGCGCGATGAACTCCCGCGAGCGCCACAGCGCCGCGAGCGACGGCGGGTTCAGGCCCTTCATGACCGCGAGCAGCTCCTCGCCGATCTCCTTCGGGTCCCGGCCCAGCGCCAGGTGCACCCGGCGTTCGGCGCTGAAGGTTCCCGCCACGAGGGGAAACCGGCTCCCCTTCATGTTCTCGAAGATGAGCGCCGGCCCGTCTTCCCGGATGACGCGCTGGATGATCTCGGAGACCTCGAGGCAGGGATCCACCTCGGCCGTGATGCGGCGGACGTCGCCCCGCTGCTCGAGGGCGGCGAGGAAGTCGCGAAGGTCGCGGAAGCGGGGGAAGGAGACGGGCACGGGCTGGTCCGGTTGAAGCGCCCCGAACGCTAATCGGACCAGCCGAATCGGCAACGGGTCCGCCGGCGCGATGCCGCATCGTGAACGGATTTTCCAACGAACTGGCGCCCCGGACTCATCGAGGCCGGGGCGCCAGGGGGCCGCGCGGGGTGGGGGTCAGCGCGGGGCCGGCCGCAGGTCGTCGGCGTGGGTGTCGATGGCCTCGCGGACCAGCGGGTGCAGCGCGGCGCAGGCCGGGTCGTCGAGGTGATCCAGCAGGGTGGCCCGCATCCGCGGCTCCCAGAAGCGCCGGAGGTGCGCGGCCACGCCGTTCACCGCCTCGGTGTGGTCCGGGAGCGCGGCGTGGAAGGCGGCAATCTGGTTGGCCATCTGGACCAGGTGCGCGAGGCTCTTCATGGACGGCTCTCCCAGTGCGCCTGCGCCAGCAGGCTGAGCTGTTCCTTCGTGAACTGCCGGAAGCGGGCCTGCCACTCGGAGGTGCCGAAGACCGGCGTCACCTGCACGGCGGTGACCTTGTACTCGGGGCAGTTGGTGGCCCAGTCCGAGTTCTCGGTGGTGATGACGTTGGCCCCGGACTCCGGGTGATGGAACGTGGTGTACACCACGCCCGGCTGCACCCGCTCGGTGACGCGGGCGCGGAGCGTGGTCTCGCCGGCGCGGCTCACGATGCCGACCCAGTCGCCGTCCTTGATGCCGCGGTCCTCGGCGTCGTGCGGGTGGATCTCGAGCCGGTCCTCCTCGTGCCACTCCACGTTGGCGGTGCGGCGGGTCTGGGCGCCGACGTTGTACTGCGACAGGATGCGCCCGGTGGTCAGGATGAGCGGGAAGCGGCTGTTGACCCGCTCCTCGGTGGCCACGTATTCGGTGAGCATGAAGCGGCCCTTGCCGCGCACGAACTCCTGCTGGTGCATCACCGGCGTGCCGGTGGGGTGCTCGTCGTTGCAGGGCCACTGGATGCTGCCCAGCTCGTCGATGCGGTCGTAACTCACGCCGTGGAAGGTGGGCGTGAGGCGCGCGATCTCGTCCATGATCTCGGACGGGTGCGCGTAGTGCATCGGGTAGCCGAGGGCGTTGGACAGGTCCATGGTGACCTGCCAGTCCTCCTTGCCCGCGAGCGGCGGCATGACCTTCCGCACCCGCGAGATGCGCCGCTCCGCATTGGTGAAGGTTCCGTCCTTCTCGAGGAACGACGACCCCGGCAGGAAGACGTGGGCGAACTTCGCGGTCTCGTTCAGGAACAGGTCCTGGACCACGATGCACTCCATGGCCTCGAGCGCCGCGGTGACGTGCTGGGTGTTGGGGTCGGACTGCGCGATGTCCTCCCCCTCGAGGTAGAGGCCCTTGAAGGAGCCCTCGAGCGCGGCGTCGAACATGTTGGGGATGCGGAGCCCCGGTTCCGGCTCCAGCTCCACGCCCCAGGCCTGGCCGAAGAGGGCGCGGGGCCCCTCGTCGAGCACGTGGCGGTAGCCCGGCAGCTCGTGCGGGAAGCTGCCCATGTCGCAGGAGCCCTGCACGTTGTTCTGGCCGCGGAGCGGGTTCACGCCGACGCCCTCGCGGCCGATGTTGCCGGTGGCCATCGCGAGGTTGGCGATCGCCATCACGCTGGTGGAGCCCTGGCTGTGCTCGGTGACGCCGAGGCCGTAGTAGATCGCCGCGTTGCCGCCGGTGGCGAAGAGCCGCGCGGCGCCGCGCAGCTCGGCCGCGGGCACGCCGGTGACGGCCTCGGTGGCCTCGGGCGAGTGCTCCGGCCGCGCCACGAACTCGCGCCACTGCGCGAAGCTCGGCCCCTCGCAGCGCTCGCGGACGAACGTCTCGGCCACGAGCCCCTCGGTGACGATGACGTGCGCCAGCGCCGTCAGCAGCGCCACGTTGGTGCCCGGGCGGAGCTTGAGGTGGTACGCGGCCTCGACGTGCGGCGTGCGCACCAGGTCGATGGTGCGCGGGTCCGCCACGATGAGCCTCGCCCCCTCCCGGAGGCGGCGCTTCATGGCGGAGCCGAAGACGGGATGGCCGTCGGTCGGGTTGGCGCCGATGACGAACATGACGTCGGTGGCCCGGATGGAATCGAAGTCCTGCGTGCCGGCCGACTCGCCGAGCGTCTGCTTGAGGCCGTAGCCGGTGGGCGAGTGGCAGACGCGCGCGCAGGTGTCCACGTTGTTGTTGCCGAACGCCGCCCGCACCAGCTTCTGCACCAGGTAGGTCTCCTCGTTGCTGCAGCGCGACGAGGTGATGGCGCCCACCGAGGCCCGGCCGTACTGGCCCTGCAGCCGCTTGAACTCCGCGGCGGCGTAGGCGATGGCCTCCTCCCAGGAGACCTCCTTCCACGGGTCCTGGATGGACTTCCGGATCATGGGGGTGGTGATCCGGTCCTTGTGCGTGGCGTAGCCCCAGGCGAAGCGGCCCTTCACGCAGGAGTGGCCGTGGTTGGCCTTGCCGTCCTTGTAGGGCGTCATGCGCACCAGCTCGCTGCCGCGCAGCTCCGCCTTGAAGGCGCAACCGACACCGCAGTAGGCGCAGGTGGTCACCACCGCGCGGTCCGGCGTGCCGGCCGCGATGACGCTGTTGTCCATGAGCGTCGCCGTGGGGCAGGCCTGCACGCAGGCGCCGCAGGAGACGCACTCCGACTCCATGAACGCCTCGAGCTGGCCCGGCGAGACCACGGACTGGAACCCGCGCCCGTCAATGGTGAGCGCGAAGGTGCCCTGGATCTCCTCGCAGGCGCGCACGCAGCGCGAGCAGACGATGCACTTGGCCGGGTCGAAGGTGAAGTAGGGGTTCGAGGTGTCCTTCTCGGCCTTGAGGTGATTGGCGCCCTCGTAGCCGTAGCGCACCTCGCGCAGGCCCACCGCGCCGGCCATGTCCTGCAGCTCGCAGTCGCCGTTGGCGGCGCAGGTGAGGCAGTCGAGCGGGTGATCGGAGATGTAGAGCTCCATCACGCCGCGGCGGAGCTCGGCCAGCTTGCCGTTCTGGGTGTGGACGGTCATCCCCTGCTCGGCCGGCGTGGTGCAGGAGGCCGGGAAGCCGCGGCGGCCGTCCACCTGCACCAGGCAGAGGCGGCAGGAGCCGAACGCCTTGAGGCTGTCGGTGGCGCAGAGCTTGGGCACCGCGATGCCCGCCTCCGCCGCGGCCCGCATCAGGCTGGTGCCCGCGGGGACCGTGACCGGGATGCCATCGATGGTGAGGCTCACCATCGTGGTGCTCTCGCTCGCCGGGGTGCCGAAGTCGATCTCGTGGATGGCGGTCATCAGGGCTCCGTGTGGATCCTGGTCAGCGGGCGGCCGCGGCCGGTTCGGCCGCGGGGAGCCCGAAGTCGTCGGGGAAGTGGTTCAGGGCGCTCAGCACCGGGTAGGGCGTCATGCCGCCCAGGGCGCAGAGCGAGCCGTACAGCATGGTGTTGCAGAGGTCGCGGGTGAGGGCCACGTTGGCCTCCCGGTCCTGCCCCGCCATCACCTTGTCCAGCACTTCCACGCCGCGGGTGGAGCCGATGCGGCACGGCGTGCACTTGCCGCAGGACTCGATGGCGCAGAACTCCATCGCCCAGCGGGCCTGCTTCGCCATGTCCACCGTGTCATCGAAGACCACGATGCCGCCGTGCCCGACCATCGCGTTGATGGCCACGAAGGCCTCGTAGTCGAGCGGCGTATCGAACTGCGACTCGGGCAGGTACGCGCCGAGCGGGCCGCCGACCTGCACGGCGCGGATGGGGCGGCCCGTCAGGGTGCCGCCGCCGTAGTCGTACAGGAGCTCCCGCACGGTGACACCGAACGCCTTCTCCACGAGGCCGCCGTGCCTGATGTTGCCGGCCAGCTGGATGGGCAGCGTGCCGCGGGAGCGGCCCATGCCGTAGTCGCGGTAGTAGGCCGCGCCCCGGTCCAGGATGATCGGCACCGAGGCGAGCGAGATCACGTTGTTGATCACCGTCGGCTTGCCGAAGAGGCCCTCGATCGCGGGCAGCGGCGGCTTGTAGCGCACCACGCCGCGCTTGCCCTCCAGGCTCTCGAGCAGCGCGGTCTCCTCGCCGCACACGTACGCGCCGGCGCCCACCCGCACCTCGAGGTCGAAGCGCTTGCCGCTGCCCAGGATGTCCGGCCCGAGGAAGCCGGCGCGGTACGCGCCCTGGATGGCCTCGGTGAGCGCGGCGATGGCGTGCGGGTACTCGGAGCGCGAGTAGATGTACCCCTGCGCGGCCCCGACGGCGAGCGCGGCGATGGTCATCCCCTCCACCAGCACCAGCGGATCGCCCTCCATGATCATGCGGTCGGAGAAGGTGCCCGAGTCTCCCTCGTCGGCGTTGCAGACCACGTACTTCTGGTCCCCGGTGGCGCCGAGGACGGTCTTCCACTTGATGCCGGTGGGGAAGGCCGCGCCGCCGCGGCCGCGCAGGCCGGACTGCGTCACCTGCTCCACGATGGCCGCCGGCTCCATGCGGATGGCGTTGCGGAGGCCGCGGTAGCCGCCGTGCGCCTCGTAGTCCGCCACCGAGACCGGGTCGGTGATGCCCACGCGCGCGCAGGTGAGCCGCTCCTGCTTCTTGAGGAACGGGATCTCCTCGGTGAGCCCCAGGTTGAGGCCGTGCCGCCCGCCGGTGAGGAAGCCCGCCTCGAAGAGCGCCGGCACGTCGGCCGCGCTCACGGGGCCGTAGGCCACGCGCCCGGCGGGGGTCTCCACCTCGACCAGGGGCTCGAGCCAGTAGAGCCCCCGCGAGCCGTTCCGGACGATGGTGACGGGCAGGTTCCGCACCGCGGCCTCCGTCGCGATCGCGCGCGCCACCTTCTCCGCGCCCACCGAGAGCGCGCCCGAGTCGCGCGGGATGAAGACGCGGGTGCTCACCGGGCCTCCCGGAGCTCGGCCGTGAGCCGGTCGAACGACTGGGGCGTCACCCGGCCGTGGATCTCGCCGTCGGCCATCAGCGAGGGCGACAGCATGCAGTTGCCGAGGCAGTACACCGGCTCCAGCGTGATGGCGCCGTCGGCGGTGGTGCCGTGCAGCTCCACGCCCAGCCGCGCCTTGGCGTGCGCCAGCAGCTCCTCGCAGCCGAGCGACTGGCAGGCCTCCGCCAGGCAGATCTTCACCACGTGCCGGCCCGGCGCCTGCTCGCGGAACTCGTGGTAGAACGTCACCACGCCGTGCACCTCGGCCCGCGAGAGGTTGAGCGCGTCGGCGATCACCGGCACGGCCGCCGGCGGCACGTACCCGAGCGCGTGCTGGATCTCGTGCAGGATCGGGAGCAGCGCGCCCGGCCGCGTCTTGTGCGCGGCCAGGGCCCGCTCCACGGCGGGCGCCCAGGGTTCGGCGGTGGTGGCTTCAGGCGGCATGGATGGCACCGCCTGAGGCGGCGAGGTAGTGGAGGAGGAACGCCGACACCTCGGCCGGCGCGTTGAGGTCCAGGCGGCGGACCGGTGCGGTCACCTCGAGCGGCGCGTCGCTGGCCACCGCGATGATCGCGGGATCCTGCGGCCAGCACTTGGGCGGCTCCCCGTGCGCCGGGCGATAGACCTCGACCTTCGGATAGTGCTCCGAGGCGAAGCCCTCGGCCAGCACCAGGTCCACCCGGGTGCGGTCGAAGCGGCCCAGCAGGTCCGCGAACGGCGGCTCGGCCAGGTCCGGCGGGCACTCGCCCATGAGCACCCAGCGGTCGCGCGAGGCCACCAGCACCTGCGCGGCCCCGGCCTCGCGGGCGCGATGGCTGTCCTTCCCCGGCTTGTCCATGTCGAAGCCATGGCGCGCATGCTTCAGCACCGCCACCTTGAGGCCGGCGGCCTTGAGGTGCGGCAGCACCCGGGTGATGATGGTGGTCTTGCCGCTCCCGCTCGAGCCGACGAATCCGATCACCGGCAGCGGCAGGCGGGGCAGGGCAACGCGCGATGCGTCCATGCGGGCAGACACTCCGTCAAGCGAAAGGCACCGGCCGCAGGCTGGCGGGCTGCGGTCGTGCGGGCGGTACCGGGCACCTCGGGGACCTACTGGGGAGCCTCGGCCAGTCTCCATAATTCTTTACGGGACGCGGGGTTCTGGCAAATCGCGCGTTCCGATGACGTGATTGGCAGGAGCGATGACGGTGAGCGAAAGCCGGGCTTTGTTCATGGTCACGGCTTCAAGGGTTGAACGAATCGTCAATCAAGCCGGACACCGGCCAGCCGGGGGTGCCATGGGCGACGAGATCCACCAGATGCAGCACCCGCTGGGCCTCAAGCGGCTGGGCTACGCGGGGCTCACGCTGACGCAGCCGGCGCTGCGCTGGACCGACGGCGCCACCGCGGCCAGCGAGGAAACGGTGGCGGAAGAGGTGCCGGTGGCGCTGGTGTACAACGGCGCGCCCCACGCGGTGATGATGGCATCGCCGGCGGACCTCGAGGACTTCGCCGTGGGCTTCAGCCTGACAGAAGAGCTGGTGCCCACGGCCGGGGACATCCTCGGCATCGAGGTGCAGCGCTACAGCCTGGGGATCGAGCTGCAGCTGCAGGTGACCGCGGCGGTCGCCGAGGCCATCGCCGGCAAGAGTCGCTCGCTCACGGGGCGGACCGGGTGCGGGATCTGCGGCTCCTCCACCCTGGAGGGGACCATCAAGACCCTGCATCCCGTCCCGGCGGGCGGACAGTTCGCGCCGGAGGCGCTGCACCGGGCCCTGGGGGCGCTGGCGGCGCGGCAGGACCTGAACCAGCTGGCGGGGACGGTGCACGCGGCGGGCCTGGCCCGGCCCGACGGCACGCTCGACCTGGTGCGGGAGGACGTGGGCCGGCACAACGCCCTCGACAAGCTCATCGGCGCGATGGCGCGCCGCGGCAGCACGCAGGTGGGTGACGGGTTCCTGGTGGTGACCAGCCGGGCCAGCTTCGAGATGGTGCAGAAGGCCACGGTGGTGGGCGCGCCGCTCCTGGCCGCCATCTCGGGTCCCACAGGGCTCGCCGTGCGGGTGGCCGAGCAGGCCGGGGTGACGCTGGTGGGGTTCACGCGGGGTGGGCGGCACACCATCTACACCCACCCGGCCCGGCTGGCCCCCAATGCCTAGCGGACGGCGGCGCGGCCCCCGCCGAGTGCCGCCGGGAGGCGCACCGACTCGCTGAGCCGCAGGATCTCCCGGGCACCGGGGGTGAGCGGGTCGCGGTCCGGGACCACGAGGCCGATGGTGAAGTCGTGCGCGTCATGCTCCAGGGGGATGGCCACCACCTCCGCCACCGGCCCGAAGAAGTGCACGAACGGGTGCGGCAGCAGGCTGCAGAATTCCCCCGCCCGCACGTGGCCCCAGAGCGTGAGCACCGAGTTGGTCTCGAGCACCGGGGCCGGCGTGACCCCCGCCTGCTGGAACCGCGCGTTGATGATCCGCCGGTTCTGCATGTCGGGCGTGAGGAGGCAGAGGCGTTCCGCCGCCGCATCCCCCCAGGTCACCGACGCGCGCCCCGCCAGCGCATTCCCCGCCGGCACAAAGAGGTAGAACTGCTCCCGGTAGAGCGGCACCGTCCGCACGTGGGCCAGCGGCTCGTTGTCGAGGTAGGTCACCCCGGCGTCGAGGCTGAAGTCATCGAGGCCGCGCTGGATCTCGGCCGAGGTGAGCGAGAGGATGGTGAGGGTGACGCCGGGATGCCGGGTGGTGAACGGCTCCGTGAGGTGCGCCAGCATCGGCAGGGTCACCGGGATGGCCCCGATGCGGAGCCGCCCGACCAGCCCGCCCCGGAGCTCGCTGGCTTCCTGTTCCAGGCTCTCGGCGTCGGCCAGGATGCGGCGGGCCCAGCCCAGCACCCGCTCGCCCTCGCTGGTGAGGCCCTCGAAGCGCTGCCCCCGCCGCACGAGCAGCAGGCCCATCTCTTCCTCCAACTGCTTGATCCCGGCCGAGAGCGTCGGCTGGGTCACGTCGCAGGTCTGGGCGGCGCGGGCAAAGTGCCCCTCGCGGGCCAGGGCGACGAGATAGCGGAGGTTGCGGAGCAGCATCGGCGGGCCGGAGGTGGCGGGAGCGCGAAAGATGGGCGCGTGCCGGGCCCGAAGGAAGCCACGGGGCTCACGCCTGCCCGTGAACCGCGGCAGGCCAGCCCGGTGCAGGTGTGCCGAGGGGAGTCAGGTCCGGCCCGTTCCAGGCAGGGGCCGGACGGTGGGGCTCAGGCCGGGACGTCCCGTGAGGCGGGGATGGCCGGGCTCCCCGCCTCCGCGCTAGGGCGGGCGCCGGGCGGCTCCGGCGGCCGGGAGAGCAGGATACCGAGAGACCGCGCCGGCTGGCGGCCACGACTCTCCCCGGGCTCGCGGATCCACTCCCCGTAATGCGTCAGGTACGCCTCGGGGGCGAGGGCGTGCTTGCTCGGGAAGATCAGGTGCAGGCCGCCCGGCAGGGTGCGCGCCATCAGGGTCTCGAGCACCGCCCGGCGGTTGGCGGCGGTCTGGCCCTCGAGGGTGCGGGTGTCCACCACCACGATGTGCACCTGGTCGGGGACACCACAGGGGAAGTGCCCCAGGGGCGCCACGTAGGTGGTGCAGTAGTGTCCCAGGGTCTCGTCGTTGATCCGCGACTCGACCTGGTCCACATGGGTCATGTCATCCCCGAGGAACGTGACGTGCACCTCGTGGGCCGCGAGCAGGCCCGCCACTGGCTCGGCATCGGGGCCGAGGACGATGGCGGTGTCCCCGGGTTCGAGGCGGGGGAGGATCTTGGCGAGGGGGCCGTTGGGATCGAGGCCCCAGCGCATGGGGGCGCGCTGGGCGGCGCGCAGGTTCTTGATCTTCCGGGACCACTTCTTGTACGACTCGAGCTTGAGCCGCCGGCTGATCAGCTTGTCCACCTCGTCCGCCATGAGCATCTCGGTGAGGGTCAGCTGCGCCTCACGGGCGGCATTCATCTCGGCCAGGGCCTCGTTGCCGAGGGCCATGAGCTCGTGACGGGACAGGCCGTTCTTGAAGTTCTCGATCCGCTGGAGGATGTACTCGTCGTACTGCTGCTGCAGGCTGGGGAGGGGGCGCCGCCGCTGCTGCTGAACCTGGATGGCTGTCAGCATGGGACTCGGAGGCTACAGGGCGCTTGGGGGCCAGCGGGGTCGTGCGACACCTAAAGTGATATCTCAGCCCTCATCGGTCAACGTTTGGTGTCTCTTCCGGTTCCGTGACAATGTGGAGAACCCGGCGGGGGCCGGGCCGGGCTCACGAGGCGCGGAGGACTGCCCCCTTGAGGTAGCCGGTCTCGGGGATGGTGACCACCTCGGGATGGTCGTCGCCCTGGCCCAGGATGTGGGTCAGGGTCAGGCGCCGGCCGCTGTCGGCGGCGGCGTCGGCCACCATCTCGAGGAAGGCGTCGCGTCGGACGTGGTAGGAGCAGGAGGCGGTGAGCAGGACGCCGTCGTCCGCCAGCAGCTTCATGGCGCGGAGGTTGATTTCCTTGTAGCCCCGCAGGGCCTGGGGGATGGCCGCCTTGGTCTTGGCGAAGGCCGGCGGGTCGAGCACGATGGTGTCGAAGCGGCGCCGCTCGCGCTCGAACTGGCGCAGGACATCGAAGCAGTCGCCCTCGAGCCAGTCGAGGTTGGTCATGGCATTCCGCCCCGCGTTCTCCCTGCCGCGGGCCAGCGCCTCGGCGCTCACGTCGAGGGCGGTGACGTGGCCGGCCCGTGTGGCCAGGTGGAGCGCGAAGCTGCCGTGGTAGGTGAAGCAGTCGAGCGCGGTCCCGCCGGGCTTCGCCAGGGCGGCGGCGAGGAGGCGGTTGGGGCGCTGGTCCAGGAACGCGCCGGTCTTCTGCCCGCGCCAGGGCGCCGCCAGGTACCGCACCTGGCCCTCGCGGAACTCCACCTCCTCCGGCACGCTGCCCATCGCCAGCTCCACGTTCTCCGGCAGCCCCTCATGGCGGCGGACGCCGACGTCGTTGCGGAGGAGGATGCCCTCGGGGCGGACCAGCGCCTCGAGGGCACCGAGGATGTCGGCGCGGCAGGTCTCCAGGCCGGCGGAGAGGAGCTGCACCACGAGCCAGCGCTCGTAGCGGTCCACCACCAGGGAAGGGAGCCCGTCGCCCTCGGCGTGGACCAGCCGGTAGGCGGTGGCGTCGATGCCCTGGCGCCGGGCCAGCGCCCGGGCCAGCCGGGCCTGCCACCAGGCGCGATCCACCGTCACCTCCTCGCGCGCCAGGAGCCGGAGGCGGATCTCCGACTTCGGCGAGAAGAGCGCGGTGCCGAGGAAGCGGCCGCGGCGGTCGGTGACGCGGACCACGCCCGCGGCCGCGGGTGCCTCGAGGACGTCGGTGCGGAAGATCCAGGGATGGCCCCGCTCCCAGCGGTGGGCCCCCTTGGGCGAGACGACGGCCGTGGCGGCCGCGGTGGTGCGGGGCATGCCGGCCTACGGCCGCGCGCGATCGGGCCGGAGGGCGACGGCCTTGCGGAGGTAGACGTGCCGGATCTCGTCGCGGCTGCGGCGGGAGTAGGCGTGCACCAGGAGCCGGATGCACATCGGCAGCGAGCCCGGGACCTGGATCTCCGTGGAATGCAGCAGCGCGACGATATTCCAGCCGTAGACCTCGGCGGCGCGCGCGGGGAAGGCGGCGTTGAGGTCGGCGGTCATGGTGAAGAGGCCACTCACCACGTCGTCGGGGGTGAGGTCGTTGGCCTCGATGAGGCGGCGGAGCAGCTCGTCCGTCGCCTCGAGGATCTGCTGGGCATCGTTGGCGTCCACGGTGGTGGCGCCACGGATGCCCACCACGCGGGGAGAGGGCTCGGGGCTCATGGGCAACAATCTAGCATCGCACCTGCGGCTCATGCTCGTCACGGACGACGTGCTGCTCGACGGGCGGGACGTGGTGGACGTGGCGCGGCGGGCGGTGGCGGGCGGGGTGACTTCCGTCCAGCTCCGCCTCAAGCAGGCGGCACCGCGGGAGCTGGTGCGCCTGGCGCGGCTGCTCCGGGAGGCGCTGCCCGTGCCGGTCCTCGTCAACGACCGGCCGGACGTCGCGGCGGCCGCCGGCTGCGGCGTTCACCTCGGTCCCGAGGACCTGCCCGTGCCGCTGGCGCGGAGCGTCCTGCCGGCCGGTACGCTCATCGGGACGTCGGTGGGCACGGCGCGGGAAGTGGAACGGGCCCTCGCCGAGGAGGGGGCGGACTACTGGGGGATCGGGCCGTGGCGGGGCACCAGCACCAAGGCGGATGCGGGAGCCGCGATCGGCGCCGAGGGCTTTGCCGGGATCGTGGCGCAGGCGGGCGGGCGGCCGTGCGTGGCAATCGGCGCGGTGCGGCCCGAGGATGTCGCCGCCGTGCTGGGCGCGGGGGGGCCGGCGTGGCGGTGGTTTCGGGGATCCTGGCGCACGAGGACGTGAGCGCGGCCGCACAGCGCTACGCGACCGCGCTCGCGGCCAGCGGCCTCCGCTAGGGCGCGCCTAGCGCGCGGCCGGCCGGGCGCGGATCTCGCGGATGGCGCGGTTGTGCTCGGCGAGGGTCTTCGAGAAGCGGTGGTGCCCGTCGGGCAAGGCCACGAAGTAGAGGAACGGCACCTCGGCCGGGTAGAGGGCGGCAGCGATGCTCTTCCAGCCCGGGTTGTTCACGGGGCCCGGCGGCAGGCCGGTCCGGAGGTAGGTGTTGTACGGCGACTGGAAGGCGTAGTCCTTGAAGTAGAGCCGCGTCTTCCGGTTTCCAGTGGCCAGCTGGATGGCGTACTGCACCGTCGGATCGGCCTGCAGCGCCATGCCGCGCTTCAGCCGGTTGGTGTACACGCCGGCGATGACGTTCCGCTCGTCGTCGTGCCGCGCTTCCCCCTCCACAATCGACGCCAGGGTGAGCACCTGCAGTCGCGTGAGGCCGATCGAGTCGGCCCGGGCGCGCCAGACGGGGGTCCACGCCCGCTCCATGCCGCCCAGCATGGCGCCCACCAGCGCCTCGGGGGTGGCGGGGAGGGGCAGGGTGTAGGTCTCGGGGAGGAGGAAGCCCTCGAGGGTGGGGCGGTCCACGGCGGCCTGGCGGAGCAGGGCGGGATCGCGCGCGGCGGCCAGGAAGGCGGCGGCGTCGAGGCCGTAGCGTGCCGCCATGACGGTCGCCATTTCGGCGAGTGTCAGGCCCTCGGGCACGGTGATCTTCTGCACCGCCACGCGGCCGGTGCGGAGGATGGCCAGGATGTCCTTTGGCCCGGTGCCCATCGCCACGTCGTAGATGCCGGCCCGGATCTTCCGGTCCCCGCCCGTGAGGCGGCTGACGAGGCGGAAGCCGAGGGGCGAGGTGATGAGGCCGCGGGCGGCGAGGGTGTCGCCCACCTGGCGGACGCTGGCGCCGGCGGGGACGGTGAACCGGACCACCTCGCCGGTGGCGGCGGGGCGCCGCAGGCCGCAAGGAGGAGCGCCGCGGCGGGCAGGTGGCGCCTCACGTGGCGCCCCCGCGGCGGATGTCCAGGAAGGCCTGCAGCACGAGGGCGGCGGCGAGCGCGTCCACGTCCTCGCGCCGGCCGCGGGTGGAGCCGCCCTGCTCGCGGATCAGCGTGTGGACCCGTGCGGTGGTCATCCGCTCGTCCTGGAACTCGACGGGGAGGCCGGTGCGGGCGCCTACCTGGCCGGCCAGCTCGCGGGCGGCGGCGGCACTCGGGCCTTCGTCTCCGTCGGGGGTGAGCGGGAGGCCGACGATGAGGCCGACGGGCCGGTGCTCGGCCACGAGCTCGAGGAAGCGCGGCATGGGGAAGCGCTTGCCGGGGCGGCGCACGAGGGTCTCGAGGGGACTCGCCAGGCGCTGGCCCTCATCGGAAAGGGCGAGGCCCAAGCGGACCTCGCCCCAGTCGATGGCGATCACCCTTCCCTCGCGCGGAATCATCTCGATCGACATTCCACACCGGGGCGCGGCCCAAGGGCCGCGCTTTCGATGCGGAACGATGGTCGGTTATTGGGCCATCGTCGCGAAGAATTCCTTGTTGCTCTTGGTGCGCTTCATGCGCTCCAGCAGGAACTCGAGGGCCTCGACGGGCGGCATGTCGGCCAGGAAGTTGCGCAGCAGGTAGACGCGGTTGAGCTCGTCCTTGTCCATGAGGAGCTCTTCCTTGCGGGTGCTGGTGCGCTGGATGTCGATGGCCGGGTAGATGCGGCGGTCGGCCAGGCGCCGGTCGAGGACCAGTTCCATGTTGCCGGTGCCCTTGAACTCCTCGAAGATCACCTCGTCCATGCGGCTGCCGGTGTCGATGAGCGCCGTGGCGATGATGGTGAGCGAGCCGCCGCCCTCGATGTTCCGCGCGGCGCCGAAGAAGCGCTTGGGCTTCTGGAGCGCGTTGGCGTCGACACCGCCGGAGAGGATCTTGCCCGAGTGGGGCACCACCACGTTGTGCGCGCGGGCGAGGCGGGTGATGCTGTCCAGCAGGATGACCACGTCACGCCCGTGCTCCACGAGGCGCTTGGCCTTCTCGATGACCATGTCGGCCACCTGCACGTGCCGGTCGGCCGGCTCGTCGAAGGTGGAGGAGATGACCTCCGCCTTGACGTTCTCCTGCATGTCGGTGACTTCCTCGGGCCGCTCGTCGATGAGCAGCACGATGAGCACGACCTCGGGGTGGTTCTCGCTGATGGAGTTGGCCAGCTTCTGCATCAGGATCGTCTTGCCCGCCTTCGGCGGGGCCACGATCAGGCCGCGCTGGCCCTTGCCGATCGGGGAGAGCAGGTCCACCACGCGCATCGAGAGGTCGCTGGTGGTCTTCCGCTCCAGGACGATGCGCCGGTCGGGGTAGCGCGGGCGCAGGTTGTCGAAGGCGATCCGGTGCTTGGTCTTCTCCGGCTCCTCGTAGTTGACGCTCTCCACCTTGAGGAGGGCCAGGTAGCGCTCCCCCTCCTTGGGGGGGCGGACCTGCCCCATCACCGTATCGCCGGTGCGCAGGTCGAAGCGCTTGATCTGGCTCGGGCTGACGTAGATGTCGTCGGGCCCGTAGAGATAGTTCCAGTCCTGGCTGCGGAGGAACCCGTAGCCCTCGGGCAGGATCTCGAGGACCCCCTCGCCGCGGATGACCGTGTCCTGGTCGAGCAGGGTCTGCTCGATCCGGAAGATCAGGTCCTGCTTGCGGAGGCCCGAGTAGTTGGTGATGTTGAGCTGTTCGGCCAGCTGATGCAGCTCGCCGACCGACTTCTGCTTGAGCTCGGCGATATCCACAGGTGACGTGCTCCGCTCTGGGGTGCTCCGCTCGGGAGTGCTCCGCTCGGGGGAAGCGGCCCGCTGCTGCGCGGGCGGACGAGCCTTGGGGGCAGGCAAATGATTACGGGGTCGAGAGTGGACGACGGACCGGGCGGCCCGCGGATGCTCGGATTGTGACGATGAAGGGACTACCGGGCGAGTACAGGACCATCGCAGGAGCGCCCCATAATAGAATTTGCCGGCTGGACCGTCAAGGGTTCCCGTGGATGACCTGACCCGCTGTTTCCTGACGTGGCGGGTGATCCGGGCGGGAAACCGGGAAGTGCTCGAGGGCCTCGTGGCCCCGGCCCACCGGGGCCCCTCCGCCGACCTCCAGGCCGCCCTCCGGCGCTGGCCCCACGCCGCCTACTTCACCCGACAAGATCGGAGCGAACTGGTCCTGGTCCGGCCCGTCGGCCTCCCCCGCCGGGAGCGGTGGATCCTGCACCTCGGGCTCCTGGTGGTGACGGCCGCCTGCGCCCTCGGGGCCGGTGCGACCCTGGCCGGTACCTACCATCCCCCGTACGGGAGCGGGTTCTTCGGCGTCCTGCGGGCCGCCGCCGGCTTCCTGCCCGACTTCCTCCGCCAGCCCCCCGAGGTGCTCCTGAGCGGCTGGCCCTTTGCGGCCTCGCTGCTCGGCATCCTCCTGGTTCATGAACTGGGCCATTACGTCCGGGCCGCGCGGTACTCGATCGACGTCTCGCCCCCCTTCCTGCTCCCCATCCCGCCCACCCTCTCCCCGATCGGCAGCCTCGGGGCGTTCCTGAAGCTGCGGTCGCCGGTGGTCGACCGGCTGCAGCTGCTGGACGTGGGGGCGGGCGGGCCGCTGGCGGGGTTCGTGGTGACGCTCGGGGTGCTCTACTGGGGCTACGCCAGTTCCACGCCCTTCGGGGAGGGACTCGGCTACGGGCGGACGTTCATCGAGCTGGCCGGGAGCCCGCTGGCGCTCGGCGATTCGTACCTGACCTCGCTCGTCCGGGAGCACTTCTTCCCCGGTGTGGCGTCGCTCCGGCTCAGCCTGCCGGCCTTTGCCGGGTGGGCGGGCGCCCTGATCACCGGCCTCAACCTGCTGCCGCTCTCCCAGCTCGACGGGGGCCACGTCTCCTACAGTCTCCTGGGCCGCAAGCAGGCGCCGCTCGGGCTGGTCGCGCTGATCGGCCTGGTCTACCTGTCGCAGTACTGGGTGGCGTGGCTGGTGTGGGTGGTGCTGACCCTCGTGGTGGGCGGGTGGCGCTGGACCCACCCCTCGGTGCTGCACCCGGAGCGGGCGGTCCCTGGTCCCGGCAGCTGGTGGGCTGGCTCTGTGTAGCGGTCTTCATCCTGACCTTCGTGCCGGTCCCCTTCCAGCAATAGGGGCGGCCCCCGGGGTGTCGTCCGGCACCGGCCGACGTATATTGCGCGCACCGTCCTTGCCATGCCCGCTCCCCCCCATCCCGGGCCTCGCACCGTGACTGCTGAGAGCGACAAGTTCCACAAGCTGCGCCACGACCTGTCCAATCCCCTGTCCGCGCTGCTGGCGGAGACCCAACTCCTCCTGCTCAACGAGTCGCGCCTCGACTCCGAGACGCTGACCAGTCTCCGCGAGATCGAGGCGCTGGCGGTCCGGATGCGGACCATCCTGCGGGAGACCTGAGTCTCACTCTCCCGGCGCGATGAGCGCCCGGACCTGGGTGCGGGCCGGCCAGCCGTTGGCCAGGAAGAGGAGCAGCAGCACGAGGCTCGCCCCGCTCACGCCGAGGCGGTAGGGGAGCGGGACCTCACTGGCCGACACGAAGCCCTCGATCAGCCCCGCGATCACGAGCAGCACGACGGTGGCCCCCACCAGCCGGACGCCGAGGCGCCCGGCCAGGACCAGGGCGTCGCCGCGACGGTAGTCGCCGGGGGCGAGCAGGGCCCGGCCCAGCAGGAACCCCGCCGCGCCCGCCAGCCAGATGGCGAACAGCTCGAGCACGCCGTGCCCCACCACGAAGGTCCAGAGGTAGCCCGCCAGCCCCACGTTGGCGAAGTGGCCCGTGGCGGAGCCGAGGTAGAGGCCATTGAAGGCCAGCAGCAGCAGCGAGCCCACCCCCGCGAAGATCCCCGCCGCGAAACAGACCAGCGCCACCTTGATGTTGTTGGTCATGATCTGCGAGGCCACCAGCGGCCGGACCTCGGCCTCGGCCTCGAAATAGCCCCGGCCGGCGGCGACGCGCTCGCGGCCGGCCTCGGCGCGCTCGAGCATCACGGGCGGCAGGACCTCCTCGGCGAGCCCCGGCTGTTCCACCAGCAGGAGGTAGCCGGCGGCGGCCGGGAGGGCGAAGGCGAGGAAGGCCGCGAGCACCGTGCGCCACGCCACCAGGATCGTGGCCGGGCACTCCCGGGTGAGGAACTCCCAGAGCCACCGCCCCGGCCGTCGCTCGTCGCGGTAGAGCGCGTTGTGGCCGGCGGCCACCAGCCGCTCGAGCCGGCTCCGCACCGGGGCGGGCGCGCGGTAGGTGCGGGCCCGGGCCAGGTCGGCGGCGATCTCCCGGTAGCGGGCGGCGAAGTCGGGCAGCTCGGCGGCGGCGAAGCTGTCGAGCCCCGAGGTGGCGGCGCGGGTGGCGAGCTGCTCGAACTCGGCCCAGCGCGGGGCCTGTCGCGCCACCAGCCGCTCGGCCACGCCGCCTGACGGAGCCTGACCGGGGGCCGCGGCGGGCGCCGCGCTGCGGCCGCCGAAGCGGCCCTGGCGGCGGGCGGTCTCATCGGCGAGGAGCCAGGTGAGGAAGCCGAGCGCGTCGGGCGGGCGCACGGGGTAGCGGGCGCCGAAGCGCTGCACCAGGCCGGCCGCGAGGCGGTCGCGCACGTCGGGCGGGAGGGCGGGGGCGCGCTCGGCGAACTCGCGCAGCAGCCGGAACTCGTCGTCGGCGAGCTGGGGGAGGCCCGCCGGCTCCACGCCGGCGGCCGGGGCCGCCGCGACGGGGGCGACGGCCTGGTGCGGCCGGTCGCGCACCACGATGGTGCCGGCCACGAGGTCGCCGAGCCGCTTGGCGGTGGGGTGGAGGCCCACGATGACGCCGCCGAGGAGGTAGCCGCCGGGCATGAAGTCGGCGATGCGCAGCAGGTTGCGGAGGGCGGCGGCCCCCAGGGTGACGGGGTGGCCGCTGTCGCGGATCACCCGGATGCCGACACGGCGCTTGCCGGGCGTCTGTCCGTGCCAGAACGCCTCGAAGAAGGCGAAATAGCCCCACAGTACCGCGAAGTAGCCGAAGCCGAGCAGCGCCATGGCCAGGGCGCTGTCGCCGACCCCCATCAGCCCCACGGCGAGCGCCAGCGCGATGGTGCCGAGGCCCAGGAGGACGGCGTCGTAGATGGCGGCCAGCGCGCGCGAGCCGAGCCCGGCGATCTCGTAGTCGATGACGACGAGCTCGGGGGTCTCGACCTCGAGGTGCTGGCGGTAGTCGGTGGGCGTGGTCATGGGGTGTGCGTGGCTTCCCCAATGTACGGCAGTGGTGGTTCACTTCCCAAGGGCCCGGGCCGGGCGCATCTTGGTGCTTCCCTCGTCGCGGAGTCGCTCGGCATGGCCGCACCGGTCCTCAAGCCGCTCTCCCTCGGGGAGGTGCTGGACATCTCCTTCGGGCTGTACCGGACGCTGTTCACCCCGCTCTTCCTCGTCACGCTGGCCACCCGCGCGGTGCCGCTGCTCATCGAGGTGTATGTGGAGGCCTCGGGGGGGCTGCTGGCCCAGCCGCTGCTGTACGCCGTGAACCTGGTGCTCAACGTGGTGCTCGGCGCCGTGGCGGCGGCGGCGTCGACCTTCGTGATCGCGGAGAACTACCTGGGGCGGCCGCTCACGGCCGGGGCGGCCTTTGCCCGCTCCACGCCCTTCATCGGGCGGCTCATCCTGGTGGCGCTCCTCTCCACGCTGCTGCTCGGGTTCGGCATGCTGCTGCTCGTGATCCCGTTCTTCATCCTGCTGCCCGGGCTGGTGCTGGCCACGCCCGCGCTGGTGCTGGAGGACCTGCCGGGGGCGGTGGATGCCCTGGGGCGAGCGTGGTCGCTGTCGCGCGGGTTCCGCTTCCGGGTGTTCGTGGCCATGATGGTGGTGTTCACCCTGATCGTCATCCCGTTCATTGCGCTCGGCATGTTCATGGTGTCGCAGGGCACCCTGGAGGCCACCACGGCACTGAACTCCGAGGGGCTGCTGGCGGTGGCGCTCGCGGCGCTCATCCAGACGCTGATCTACCCCCTCCTCTACGCCGTGCTCACGGTGCTCTACTACGACCTCCGCGTCCGCAAGGAGGCCTACGACCTCGAGGTGCTGGCCGCCGACCTGGGCGCCGCCTGACGATGCCGGCGCAGGCTGTCCCCGCCGCCGACTCGCTGCGCGCCGTGCTGGACACGGTCTTCGCCGCGCCGGCGTACGACTGGGAAGAGCGGCGCCACCCGCTGGCCTTCCTGCTGCGCTGGTGGCGGGCCCTGGTGGACTGGCTCTTCGACCTCAAGGAGACCAACCCCACGCTGTATTCGGTGGTGTTCTGGGTGCTCGTCACCATCGTGGTGGCGATCCTGGTGCATGCGGCCTACGTGTTCGTGCAGACCCTCCGCGCCGCGCGGCGGCCCGCCGAGGCCCGGCTGGCCGACGCGCCCGCGCGCCGCGACGCGCGCTGGTTCCGCGCCGAGGCGGAGCGCCACGCCGCCGCCGGGCGGCTCACCCTCGCCATGCAGGCGGACTTCCTGGCGCTGGCCCTCGAGCTGGACCAGCGGTCCCTGCTGCGCTACCACCCGAGCAAGACGCCGGCGGAGTACGCCCGGGAGGCGCAGCTGGGCGCGGCGGCCCGGGACGAGTTCCGCGAGCTGGTGCGGGGGCTCTACCGGGCGGCCTTCGGTGGGGCGCCGGTCACGGCGGACGAGGCGGCGGCGTGGCGGGCCCGGAGCGGCGTGGGGCGGTATGCGGGCGCGCACTGAGGCGCTGGTCGGGGTGGTGTCGCTGGCGCTGCTCGCCACGGTGGCGGCGGCGCTGGGCGGCCGCGAGAACCGCGGCGAGGCCACCGACTCCCGCGCCTCGAGCTACGTGGCCGGGCCCTACGGCACCCGCGGCCTCGCCGACGCGCTCACCCGGCTCGGCGTGGACGTGCGCCGCCACCGCACCGGGGCCCGGCGCCTGCCGGACACCGAGGACTCGCTTCGCACCGCGCTGGTCCTCGCGGACCCCGTGATGGTGCCCTCCCTCGAGGAGGTGACGCGCTTCGTGGCCTGGGCGGGCGAGCGCCCGGGGCGCGACCTCGTGGTTGCCGGGCGCGGGGCCGAGGGGCTCCTCGGGTGCTACGGCCTGACGGTGGACTGGCGCGGCGCGGACAGCCTGGCGGTGGCCGGGAACGGCCCCTGGCCGGCGGTGGAGGCCGTGCTGGGCGCTCACTCGGAGGCGGAGATCGCCGACTCGAGCCGCGGCGAGGATGCGGGGACTGCGCGCTGCGTGGTCCCCGTGGTGGCGCGGGCGGACACGCTGCTCACGACGCGGTCGGGACGCGTGGTGGCGCTCCGGCTGTGGCTGGCGGACGGGGCCCGCAGCATCGTGGCGCTGGCGGATGCGGGGCTGCTCCGGAACCGGGCGCTCCGGGAGACGGCCGCCGGCCCCTTTGCCCTGGGCCTCTTCGTGGGACGCTACGACCGGGTGGTGTTCGAGGAGACGAGCCAGGGCTTCGGCGCCGGCGGGTCGCTGGGCGACGCGGTGCTGGCGTGGAGCTGGCGGTCGCCGCTCGGCTGGGCGGCGTGGCAGGTGGCCGGGGTCGGGCTGCTGGTGCTGCTGGCGGGGGCCATCCGCTTCGGGCCCGTGCGCCGGCTGGGCGGGCGGCGGCGCCGGTCGTCGCTGGAGCACGTGCGCGCGCTGGCCACGGCGCTCGCCGCCGCGCGCGGGCACGACGTGGCCATCCAGGCCATGCTCCGCGGGCTCCGCCGCCGGCTCAACCCCGCCGCGCGGGTCCGGGGGGACCCCGGCCCGTGGCTCCGGCAGCTGCAGGACCATGCCCGCAGCCCGCGCGCGCAGGCGGAGACCAGGACGTTGCAGGCACTCACCAGGCCCGGGCAGGACGCCGATGGCGTGCTCCGGGCCGCCACTGCCGTGGAGGACCTGTGGGAGGAACTGAGGCCCTGACAGCCGCCGAGGTCGAGGCGGAGGCGCGCGTCGCGCGGGAACTGGTGGCGACGCTCGGGCGCGTGGTGCTGGGGCAGGAGGCGGTGATCACCGAGGCGGTGCTCGCGCTCATGGCGCGGGGCCACGTGCTGCTCGAGGGCGCGCCGGGCACCGCCAAGACGCTGCTGGTGCGCACCCTCGCGGAGGCCATGGGGCTCACCTTCCGGCGGATCCAGTTCACGCCGGACCTGATGCCGAGCGACATCACCGGCGTCAACCTGCTCACCAGCACCGGCGGCTTCAGCTTCCGCCCCGGCCCGCTCTTCGGCGACCTGGTGCTGGGCGACGAGATCAACCGCGCCCCCGCCAAGACCCAGGCGGCGCTGCTCGAGGCCATGCAGGAGCGGCACGTCACGGTGGACGGCACCAGCCACCCGCTCTCCGCCAGCTTCACGGTGTTCGCCACCCAGAACCCGATCGAGTTCGAGGGCACCTACCCGCTGCCCGAGGCGGAGCTGGACCGCTTCCTCATCAAGAGCCTGCTCGAGTATCCCTCGGCGGAGGCGGAGCAGGGCGTGCTGGCGCGGGTGCTGGGCGGCTTCGAGGCCGCCGAGCCCGCCAGCTTCGGTGTGACGCGGCTGCTCGACGCCGAGGGCCTGGCGCGGCTCCGTGCCGCCACCCGGCGGGTCCGCGTGGAGCCGACGCTCACCGCCTACATCACCACGCTGGTGCGTGCCACGCGGGGCGCGCCGGCACTGACGCTCGGGGCCTCGCCGCGCGCCAGCGTCGCGCTGCTGCGGCTGGCGCAGGCCGCGGCCCTGCTCGACGGCCGCGACTACGTGGTGCCCGACGACGTGAAGCGCCTCGCCCCGCCGGTGCTGCGCCACCGGGTGGCGGTGGCGCCGGAGCTCGAGCTCGAGGGCGTGACGCCGGACCAGGCGCTCCGCACCATCCTGGAGCGGATCGAGGCGCCCCGGTGATCTACCTGCCGTCCCGGCGCTGGTACCTGGTGGCGGCGGCGCTCGCCCTCGTGGCGCCGCTGGCCCTGCTGTGGCCGCGGGCGGTGGTGGTGCTGCTGCTCCTCGATGTGGTGTGGGTGCTGGCGTTCGTCGTGGACGCCTGGCGGCTGGCGGGGCTCGGCGACGCCGTGCCCGCCGTGGCGCGTGCGGCGCCACCGGCCTTCTCGCTCGGGCGGCCGCTGCCGGTGACGTATCGCTGGTCGCACCCGCTCCCGCGCCCGCTCACGCTGCTGGTGCGGGAGCACTGGCCGGCGCCGCTGGCGGGGCCGCGGGAGCGCGCGCTCACGCTCCCGCCCGGGACCGCGTTCGAGGAAGGACTCGAGCTGGTCCCGCTGCACCGGGGCCGGGCCGACGGGGGGACCCTGGCGCTCCGGCTCCTCGGACCGTGGGGCCTGGCCTGGCGCCAGGTGCGCCGCGAGCTGCCCTGGCGTGCCACGGTGTACCCGAACCTCGTGGGCGCGTCGCTCCGCTCGCTGCCCACGCAGGCGCAGCGCCGCCGCGAGGCCGGCTTCCGCGCGGTGCGGCGGATCGGGGAGGGGCGGATGTTCGAGAGCCTCAAGGAGTGGGTCCCGGGCGAGGACACCCGCACCATCGACTGGAAGGCCACCGCGCGCCGGGGCAAGGTGATGGCCCGCCAGTACGAGGATGAACGGCGGCAGCAGGTGCTCATCGTCATCGACTGCGGGCGGGCGCTGGCGGCGGAGCATGCCGAGGGGCGGTCCCGGCTCGAGGCCGTGGTGGAGGCGGCGCTGCGGCTGGCGCACAGCGCGGAGGAGCACGACGACAACGTGGGCCTCATGGCCTTCGCCGACACGGTGCAGCAGTTCGTGCCGCCGGCCCGCGGGCGGCGGGCGCTCCGTGCGGTGCTCGACGCGCTCGCCGAGGTGGAGGGGAAGCTGGTGGAGCCGGACTATCCCGCGGCCTTCGCCTACCTGGCCGATCGGAACCGCAAGCGCGCCCTCACCGTGATCTTCACCGACGTCATCGACCGCACGGCGAGCGAGGCGCTGCTGGCCCAGGCGGGCGCGCTCCGGCCCCGGCACGTGCCGCTCACGGTGGCGCTCCGCGATCCCGCGCTGGAACTGGTGGCCACCGCCCGGCCGGCCACCACCGCCGGCGCCTTCGAGCGTGCGGCCGCCGAGGAACTGCTGCAGGCGCGCGAGGAGGCGCTGGCCGACATGCGGGCCCGGGGCGTGCTCGTGCTGGATGTCCCGCCGGCGGGGGCCGCCGCTGCCGTGGTGGACCAGTACAATCACCTCAAGCGGCGCGGCGTGATCTGACGCGGCGGGATCCGGCACGCACAACGGGCCGCCACTTGGCGGCCCGTTGTCGTTCCCGGCCCGGCGGTGTCAGCCGGCCAGGTTGGGGAAGATCACCTGCGCCGGGTGCTCCATGGCGCGGATGTAGTCCCGGTCGAACGCCGCCGAGACCGACTCGCGCCGCGAATACGGGCCGGGGGTGTAGCTCCGGGAGGTCACGCCCTGCTGCGACAGCTCGCAGACGTGCCAGTCCTCGCGGTTGGTCATGTCCCAGAACCGGGTGCCGTCCTCGATGTCGAAGGCGGGATCGGCGAGCGTGGCCGGGTGGAAGAGCCAGCTGCAGAAGACCCGGGTGCGGTCCACCGCCACGGGCCAGAGCACGTGGAACATCACGTAGTCGGGGTGCAGGCTCAGCAGCATGTTGGGCATGATGCTGTAGTAGTACACCCGGTCGTGGTCCTCCTCGGGGAGCGTCGCGCTCACGGGGACGCCGCAGACGCGCCCCGTCAGGGTCATGCTCCTGGCATCCTCGGCCAGGACCATGTAGCCGCCGAGGTAGGGGCCGTCGGTGAGGTCGTTCTCGCCGAGGGAGGGCGGGGTGCGCTTGGTGAGGGTGGGGTGCACCAGCGGGCAGTGATAGCACTCCGAGTAGTTCTGGACGATGAGCTTCCAGTTGGCCCGGATGTCGTACTCGATGGTCTTGCCGAGCCTGAGGGAGGGCATCGCGAAGCGCGTGAAGCGGCCGAGCAGCGGGGCGTGGGTCTCCTCGAAGCTGGCGGGGTTCTCGGCGAGGTTGATGAAGATGAACCCCTCCCAGAGCGCGAGCGGCACGGCCTTGAGCGGCCAGTCGGCCTTCCGGAACCCCTCGAGGTCGTGGGTGGCGGGCGCGCCGATCAGGCGGCCGTCGAGCCCGTAGGTCCAGGCGTGGTAGGGGCACTGGATGGTCTCGCTGAACTGTCCCTGGTGCTCCTCGCAGATCCGGCTGCCGCGGTGGCGGCAGACGTTGTAGAAGGCGCGGACGGTGCCCTGCTGGTCGCGCAGGATGATGATGCTCTCGCCGGCCACCTCGAGCAGGAAGTAGTCCCCGGGGCGCGCCACCTTCTCCTCCCGGTCCACGCAGAGCCACTGGCGGCGGAAGAGCTTCTCCTCCTCCTCGGCGAGCAGGGCGGGATCGGTGAAGTAGCGGCGGGGCAGCGTGGTCTGTCCGTGGGTGGGCAGTTCGCGCGGCTTCCAGACGATGGCGGTCACGGGGGCACCTGCTGCGGGTGGAGTGGTTGCCGGGAATCTGGCATTCGGCCTGCACGCACGGAAGGGCGGTGCGCCCCCTGCCGCTTCCCCCGTTGCCCGCTAGCATTGGGGCATGCCGCGCCCCGTCGTCCACCTGATCCCCCACACGCACTGGGACCGCGAGTGGTACCTGCCGCTGGGCGGGTTCCGCGCACGCCTCGCCGAGGCGGTGGATGGCGTCCTCGGGGTGCTGCACGCGGTGCCGGAGGTGCCGGCCTTCCACCTCGACGGCCAGACCGTGCTGCTCGAGGACTACCTGGCGCTGCGCCCGGAGCGGCGGGACGACGTGGCGCAGGCCCTGCTGGGGGGACGCCTCACCAGCGGCCCGTGGTACGTGCTGGCCGACGAGCAGGTGCCCGCGGGCGAGGCACTGCTCCGGAACCTGGCCCTCGGGCGGCTGGACCTCACCCGCCTGACGGGGCGGGTGCCCGACCCCGGGACGCAGTGCTGCTACAGCCCGGATGCCTTCGGCCACCCGGCGGTGCTGCCGGCGCTCGCCGCGGAGTTCGGGCTCGCGAGCGCGGTGGTGTGGCGCGGGCTGCATCCCGATCGCACCGGCGGGAAGGACCTGGCCTGGTGGCGGGCGCCGGACGGGCGCCGCCTGCTGGCGTACCACCTGCCCGCCGACGGCTACGAGATCGGCTCCAACCTGCTGGTGGCGGACGAGGCCTTGCCCGGCGCCTGGGCGCGGGTCAAGGCGGCGCTGCTGCCCCGCGCGGCGACCCGCCACGTGGCGGTGCTGGTGGGCGCCGATCACCACGCCGTGGACCCGGCGCTGCCGGCCCTGCCGGCGCGGCTGTCGGTCACGGACGCGGGGTGCGAGTTCCGGCTGTCCTCGCTGCCCGCGTTCCTCGCCGCCGCGCGTGAAGCTGCCGGGGAGCTGCCGGAGCTCCGGGGCGAACTGCGCTGGTCCTACGGGTACACCTGGACCCTGCAGGGGGCGCACGCGACGCGCGCCCCGCTCAAGCGCCGCAACGCGGCCGTGGAACTGCTGCTGGCCCGGCAGGCCGAGCCACTCGCCGTGCTGGCCGGCACCCCGGGCGTGGCGGGGACGCTGGAGCGGGCCTGGCGCGAGGTGGTGCAATGCCAGTTCCACGACACCCTCTCGGGGACCGTCCACGACGCCGTGGCGGAGGCCATGGCCACGCGCCTCACCGACGCGGCGGCGCTGGGCGGGGAGGTGGTGCGGCGCGGCGTGCACGCGCTGGTGGGGCACGATCCGGACCGGGCCCGGGACGGGGCGCCGGTGCGCCCCACGCTCGCGCTCTGGAACCCGGCGGCGCGACCGCGCGGCGGCGTGGTGGTGGCGGAGCTGACGTTCTTCCGGGGTGACGTGCTCGTGGGGCCGCCCGGCCCCCGCCGTCCCCGGCGCGGCCCGGGCGCGCGACCGTTTGCCCTCCGGGTGGGGGGCGTGCCCGTGATGCCGCAGGTCCTCGGCGTGGCACGCGCACAGGAACGGCTCGACGCCCCGCGCCACTACCCCGACCAGGACCTGGTGGACGTGGTCCGGGTGGCCTTCCCGCTGCCGGCCGCGGTCCCGGGCCTCGGCGGGGCAACAGTGGAGTTGACGGATGCCGATGGCGCCCCGGACGAGCCGTTCGTGGCGGCGGGACGGGCCGCCATCGGCAACGGCCACCTCCAGGTGGCCGTCAGCCCCACCGGCACCGTCCAGCTGGTGCACGCCGCCTCCGGCCGCCGGCTCGACGGCCTGGCCGAGCTCGTCAGCGAGGGCGACGCGGGCGACACCTACAGCGTGGCCCCCGTGCGCGGCGACCGGCCGGTGGCCCCGCAGGCCCGCGTTCGCGCCAGGGTGCTGGCCGAAGGGCCCTTCGTGGCCGGCCTGGGCTGGGCGGTGCGGCTGGCGCGGGCCACGGGCCGGGTGCGGGCCGAGTACACCCTGGAGCTCGTGGGCGACGAGGCCGCGGTGCGCGGCACGATCCGGCTGGAGAACCAGGCGACGGACCACCGCCTCCGGCTCCGCTTCCCGACGGGGCTCCGCGGGGCGCGCTGCGTCGCCGGGGCGCAGTTCGGCAGCGTGGAGCGGGCCCCGGTGGCGCGCCGCCCGGCGGTGCACGGGGCGCTCCGCGAGACGCCGGTGGCCACCGCGCCGGCGCATCGCTGGGTGGCGGCCGCGCGGGGCGGGGTGGGGCTCGTGGTGCTGCTGCCGGGGTTCTTCGAGTATGAATGGACGGCGCGCGGTGAGCTGCTGGTGACGCTGCTCCGCGCCACCGGGGAGCTGTCGAAGCCCGGCCTCGCCACGCGTCCCGGGCATGCCGGATGGCCCACGCCGACCCCGGGTGCCCAGTGCCTCGGCACGGAGGTCATCCCCCTGGCACTGGGCTGGGCCACCGGGGCGATGCTCGGGACGCCCCGAGCGCCTCGAGCGCCTCTGGGAGGATGCCTTCCTGCCGGTGCAGGGCACCTGGCTCCGTCAGGCCCTCGCGGAGCCGGCCGCCACGCCACCCTCAGGCCTGGCGCTCGAGGGCGAGGGACTGGTCTTCTCCAGCGCACACCCCGAGCGCAGTGGCGATGGCTTCCTGCTGCGCTGCTACAATGCGCGGCCCACCGCGGTGGCCGGCACCTGGCGCTTCGCCCGGCCGGTGGCCGCCGCGCGCCGGGTGCGCGCCGACGGTACCCCGCTTGGCCCGGCCGCCCCGGGCGCCCCCCTCACCCGGCTGTCGTTCGAGGCCGGCCCGCACGAGCTGGTCACCTTTCACCTCACCTTCGTCCCCTGGAGGCCGTGATGCGCCGCCTCGCCGCCGCCTGCCTGCTCCTGCTGGCCCTCCCGCTCGCCGCGCAGCAGCGGGAAGTGCTCCCCGTCCCCGGTGCCGTGGCCGGGCTCCCGTTCTCGCCGGTGGTGAAGGTGGGGAACGTGCTCTACCTCTCGGGCCAGCTCGGCAACCGGATCGGGACGCGGGAGCTGGTGCCGGGTGGCATCCGCGCGGAGACGCGCCAGACGCTCGAGAACATCAAGACCGTGCTCACCGCCGCCGGGAGCGACCTCCAGCACGTGGTGAAGTGCACGGTGTTCCTCAAGGACATCGCCGACTACGCCGCGATGAACGAGGTGTACGCCGGCTACTGGCCGGTGGACCCGCCCGCCCGCTCCACGGTGGCGGGAGGCGGCCTGGCGCTCGGCGCGCTGGTGGAGATCGAATGCCTGGCGGTGCTGCCGTGAGGCGCTAGCGCTGGAGGAGGGTGCGGGCCGAGTGGATCGCGTCGGGGCGATTGGTCACCAGGCCATTCGCCCCGTTCCGCCACCAGCGGAGGGCGGAGCGGGCGTCGTCCACCGTCCAGACGTGCACGGTGGCACCGCGGGCATGGGCGCGGCGCACGAAGCGACGGCTCGGGATGGGGAGGCCGTAGTGGAACTCCGGCACGGCGTAGTTGACGCAGCGGTCGTCCGGCGCGCCGAGGCCAAAGTAGAGGCGCGTGATGTCGCGGCGGGAGGCGCCGAGGTGGAAGGGCGGCTCGCGGAAGGCGGTGAGGGCGCGCCAGTCGTCGCCGGCCACCACGGCGCGGGGGGCGGCGCCCTCCTCGCGGAGGATGGCGGCGGCCAGCTTCCTGACCTCCACTTCCTTGATCTCGATCAGCAGCGGCACCCCGGGAAAGGCGCGCACCACCTCCTGGAAGGTGGGGATGCGGATGCCTGTGCCGCGATACGGGGTGGCCCCGGCCAGGTCCGTGAAGTGCCGGCCGGCGTCGAGGCGCTGGAGTTCACTCGCGGTGAGCGCGGCGAGCGGTCCCGCGCCGTCGGTGGTGCGCTCGAGCGTGGGATCGTGGAACACCATCGCCACCCCGTCCCGGGAACGACGGAGGTCGAACTCGAGCGCATCGGCGCCCTGCGCCAGCGCCAGGCGGAAGCTGGCCAGGGTGTTCTCCGGCGCGTAGGCGGCCGCGCCCCGGTGGCCGATGACCAGCTGCGCGGCAGGATCGAGGAGCGGGTTCACGGCACCCCGTAGTGCTGCCGGAAGCGCTCGCGCAGCGCCGTCTTCCGGAACTTGCCGGTGCTGGTGCGCGGGATGGCGTCCACCCGCACGAAGGCATCCGGCACCCACCAGCGGGGGCAGCTGGCGGTGAGGTGGGCCGCGAGCTCCGCGTCGGTCACGGTGGCGCCGCCCCGCAGCACGATGGCCGCCAGGGGGCGCTCGATCCAGCGCGGGTGCGGCACCGCCACGACGGCCGCCTCGAGGACCGCGGGATGGTTCATCAGCGCCACCTCGAGCGCCACCGAGCTGATCCACTCCCCGCCCGACTTCACCAGGTCCTTGGCGCGGTCCCGCAGGCGGAGGGTGCCGTGCGGGTCGATGCTCACGACGTCCCCCGTGCGGAACCAGCCGTCCGGCGTGAAGCTGTCGGGCGGCGCGCCCTGGCCGAGGTAGCCCGCCGCGACGGCGGGGCCGCGCACCTCGAGCTCGCCCACGCTCTCGCCGTCCCATGGCACCAGGCCCGCCTCGCCGCGGGCGCGGACCTCGAGGAACGGGCCGGGGGTGCCGGCCCAGGTCCGGTAGCCGGGCGCGGCGGCGCCCCAGGTGGGGACCCGGTTGAGGGTGCCCACGGGAGCGAGCTCCGTCATCCCCCAGGAATGATGCAGCGGCAGACGCCATGGCGCCCCTCGAGCCCGTCGAGGAGCGCCTGCGGCATCGGGGCGCCGCCCACCACCACCATCCGGAGCGCGGAGAGATCTGCCGCGCCGGGCTCCGCGTCGAGCAACTCGAGCAGGCCCAGCCAGACGGTGGGGACGCCGGCGGTGAAGGTGACGCGCTCGCCGGCGAGCAGCGTGCGGAGCCCGCGCGCGTCGAGGTGCGCGCCCGGCAGCACCAGGTCGGCGCCCACCATGGCGGCGGCGTAGGGGAGCCCCCACGCGTTGGCGTGGAACATGGCCACCGCCGGGAGGATCACGTCGGCCTCCCGGAGCCCGAAGAGGTCGGCCGTGGCCAGCGTGAGGGAGTGCAGGACGAGCGCCCGGTGCGAGTACACCACGCCCTTCGCGTGGCCCGTGGTGCCGGAGGTGTGGCACATCGCGGCGGCGCAGGTCTCCGCCAGCTCCACGGCGCCCAGGTCGAGCGGCCCGGCCTCGGCGTCGACCAGGGCATCGTAGTCGAGCCAGCCCGGGCGGCGTGCGGCCCCGCCCCCGACGACCACCACCGTCGTGATGGGACTCTCCGCGAGGAACCCCTCGGCCAGCGGCACCAGCTCGGCGTCCACCAGCAGCACGCGGTCGCCCGCCTCGCGCACCACGTGGCCCAGTTCGCCGGCGCCCAGGCGGAGGTTGAGCGGGTGCAACACGGCGCCCATGGCCGGGATGGCGTAGTAGGCCTCGAGGTGCCGGTCGTGGTTCCAGCAGAGCGTGGCCACGGGCTCGCCGTCCTGCACGCCGAGGCGGCGCAGGGCGGCTGCGAGGCGGCCGGCGCGGGTGAGGAGGGCGTCGTAGGTGGTGCGGGTGAGGGTGCCGTCGGCCCGGCGGCTGGTGATGTGCTTGGTGCGGAAATGCGCCCGGGTGCGCCGGAGCAGGGCCGGCACGGTGAGGGCGTAGTCCATGGTCAGGGCGTGGAGCATCGCGTCCCGGGTCAGTCGGGGTGGCCGGCGAGGTGGTCGCGGAGCGCGTCGCCGAGCAGGGTGCAGGCCACCACGGTGAGCACGAGCGCGAGGCCCGGCGCCAGCGCCACCCAGGGCGCGTTCACCAGCGTGTCCCGCCCCGAGGCGATCATCCCGCCCCAGCTCGGCGCCGGCGGCTGCACGCCGAGGCCCAGGTAACTGAGCCCGGCCTCGAGCGTGATGGCGTTCCCGACCCCGAGCGCCGCGGCGACGGTCACCGGCGTCCAGAGGCTGGGCACCAGGTGCCGGAAGGCGAGGCGGAGCCGCCGCGCCCCGAGGCTCCGCGCCGCGAGCACGAAGGGCCGCGCCATGAGCCCCACCGCCTCCCCGTACACCAGCCGCGCGATGCTCATCCACCCGGTGAGCCCCAGCACCAGCACCACCAGCACCCCGCTCGGCGGCCAGAGCGCGGCGAGCAGGAGCAGCAGCACCACACGGGGGAGGGCGAGCGCGAAGTCGGTGGCCGCCATGAGCCCGCGCCCGAGCGGGCCCCGCCACACGCCCGCCACGGTCCCCACCACGAGCCCGATCCCCACCGCGATGGCCGTGGCGAGGAACCCCGTGAGGAGCGACACCCGCGCCCCGTGGACCAGCCGGGCCCAGACGTCGCGCCCGAAGCGGTCGGTGCCGAGGAGGTGGAAGTGTCCGTCAGGTCCATGCGCCAGCGGGGCCAGGAAGCGGGTGGCCACCACGTCGCCCTGCGCCGCGGGGTCGGCACCGGCCACCAGCGGGGCGAGGAGCGCGAGCCCCGTGAGCCCCGCGAGCAGGAGGAGGCCGGCGCGGGCCCGGCGGTCGTGGAGGAGGGCCGAGTCAGGCATGGCGCACCCGCGGGTCCAGCCAGGCCCGGAGCACGTCGGCCAGCAGCGTGCCGAGCACCACCAGGACGGCGCTCACCAGGGCGGCGGCCATCACCACCGGGTAGTCGCGCGCCTGCACCCCGAGCAGGAGCACCCGGCCCACGCCGGGCCACGCGAACACGCCCTCCACGAACACGGTGCCGGAGAAGAGGGCGGGCAGCGAGAGCCCGAGCAGCGTGACCACCGGCCCGAGGGCGTTGCGCAGGAGATGCCGGAGCAGCAGCCGCCGGCCGCTGAGGCCGCGGGCGCGCGCGGCCACCAGGAACGGCTCCCGCCGCGCGTCGAACAGCGAGCCGCGCACGAAGCGCGCCGCCCCGCCCACGCCGATGAGCGTGAGCGTCACCAGCGGCAGCGCCAGGTGCCGGAGCAGGTCCACGGCGCGGGCTCCCGCCGGCAGGAAGTCCGCGTCGACGCCCGCGCCGCCGAACGCGGGCAGCCAGCCCAGCCGCCAGCTGAACACCCACACCAGCACCACCGCCAGCCAGTACGCCGGCACGGCGAAGAGCGCCACCGAGACCACGGAGAGGATGGTGTCGCGCCGCGCGGAGCCCTGGGCCTGGAGCAGCGCCAGCCCGATCCCGAACAGGTAGGAGAGCCCGAGCGACAGGAGCACCAGTGCGGCCGTCCACGGCCAGGCCTCGCCGAGCATGGTGGCCACGGGGCGGCCGGTGGCGAGGCTCGTGCCCCAGTCGCCCGTGGCCGCGCGGCCGAGCCAGGCGAGGACCTGGAGCGGCAGGGGCTGGTCGAGGCCGAGGGTGTGGCGCACCGCCGCGAGCTGGGCGGCGGAGGCCCCGGGGCCGGCGAGGTGGACGGCGGGATCGCCCGGGGCCAGGTGCAGCAGCAGGAAGGTGAGCAGCACCACGCCGAGGACCACCGCGGCGGCGGCGGCGACGCGCCCGAGCAACCGGAGGAGCATGGCCGGGAATCTGCCCGGGGGGCGGACCCGCCGCCAGCGGCCCGGCGTTGCGTTCGGCGGGGCGGGGCGCACCTTTCGGGCATGTGGAACCCGTGCCGGTGGGGGCTCCTCGCGGCCGGGCTGGGCGCGCTGCTCGCCTGCGGCGGCGCGGCGACGCGCCGCGGGGACACGGTGCTGTTTGCCTCCGGCGCCGACCTGCAGAGCATCAACCCGTTGTTCACGGTGCACCCGCTGGCGCGGCAGGTGCAGCGCTACGTGCTGCTCACCACGCTGGTGCAGTACGACAGCACCATGCAGGTGGCGCCCTACCTGGCCCGGCGCTGGGCCTGGTCCGCCGACGGCCGGCGCCTCACCATGACCCTGAGCACCGAGGTGCGCTGGCACGACGGCGCGCCCACCACCGCGCGCGACGCCGCGTGGACACTGGCGGCCGGGCAGAACATCGGCATCGGCTACCCGCGCCTCACGGACCTGGCCGGCCTCACCGCCGCCGCGCCCGACGACTCCACGCTGGTGCTCACCTTCGCCGCCCCCCCCGGCCGCGTGCCGGACGTGCTCACCGACCTGGCCATCCTGCCGCATCACCTGCTCGACACCGTCCCGCTGGAGCGGCTCCGTCAGGCGGCGTGGCACCAGGCCCCGGTCGGCAACGGCCCGTTCCGGTTCGTGGCCCACGAACCCAACCGGCGCTGGGTCTTTGCACGGAATCCCGCCTTCCCGGCCAGCCTGGGCGGCCCGCCGGCCCTCGCGCGCCTGGTCATCGCGGTGGTGGACGAGCCGATGACGAAGCTGGCCGCCCTCGCCGCGGGCGAGCTCGACTTTGCCGGCATCCAGCCCGCCCACGCGCGCTTCGTGGCCGAACGCCCGGAGCTCCGCGCGGTGGACTATCCGCTGCTCTTCTCGGTCGGCATCGTCTTCAACGCGCGCCACCCGCCGTTCGATGCGCTCGCCGCCCGCGCGGCCGTGGCGGCGGCCCTCGACCGCCAGGCCATCGTGGACGGGTTCACCTACGGCTTCGCCACGCCCGGCGACTCGCCCATTCCCCCGGGGGTCCCGGCGCCCGGGGGGCCGGGGCGGCCTCGTCCCGTGACGGCCGCCGGGCCGCCGTTGTCGTTCGAACTGCTGACGGTGGGGTCGGGGGAGGCCGCCATGGAGCAGATGCTGCAGGCGCAGCTGGCCCGGCACGGCATGACGGTGCGCATCCGCCAGCTCGAGCTCTCCGCCTTCCTGGCCCGCGTGTACGGCCCGGCCCCCGACTTCGACGCCGCCGTCCTCGGCACTCCCGGCGATCTGGGCCTCGGCTATCTTGCCCCGCTCGCGGAGCTGTCGGGGCTGCGGGCCCCGGCGGGGCCGGCGGCGGTGCTCCGCTTCATCGAGGACAGCGTGCCGGTCACCATCGTCTATCACGCGCGGGGGTTGCAGGGGATGAATCGCCGGGTGCAGGGCGTCGAGTTTGGCCTCCGCGGGGAGCTGGCGACGGTGAGCCGGTGGCACGTCACTCCATGACAGCCGTGCCGTCGCCGCGGGCCCTGCCGCCGGTGTCACGCGCCACGGCACCGGTGCGCCTCGATCTGGCCGGCGGATGGACCGACGTCCCGCCCTTCGCGGCTCGCGAAGGCGGCGCCGTGGTCAATGCCGCACTGACGCTCCGGGTGAGCGCCGAGTTCGCGCCGGCGCGCGAGGGGCTGCTGCTCCGCGCCGAGGAGCTGGACCAGGCGGCCGTGATCCGCACGCCCGCCGACCTCGCGCCGGCGGGCGTGCTCGACCTGCATCGCGCGGCGGCGCGGATGTTCCCGCCGGGCCCCGGCACGCTCCGCACCCGCTCCTCGGTGCCGGCGGGCAGCGGGCTCGGCAGCTCGGGCGCGCTCGACGTGGCGCTCGTCGCCACGCTGGCGCCGCACCGGGGCGACGCGCTGGACCCGGCGGAGATCGCGGCGCAGGCCTGTCACCTGGAGATGGTGGAGGCCGGCATGGCCGGCGGCCGCCAGGACCAGTACGCCGCGGCGCTCGGCGGGTTCAACTTCCTCGAATTCCACGACGGGGAGGTGGTGGCGACGCCGCTCCCCCTCGACCCGGCGTTCCTGGCCGAGCTGGAGCGCCGCACCGTGATCTGCTACACCGGCCGCTCGCGCGTGTCGGGTGAGACGATCTCCCGCGTCATGGGCGCGTACGAGCGGGGCGAGGCCGGCGTCACGCGGGCCCTGCGCGAGCTGGTGACGATCACGGCGCGGATGCGCGAGGCCCTCGTGGCCGCGGACCTGGCGGGCGTCGCCGCGCTCCTCAGCGAGAACTGGCGCCGGCAGCAGGCGCTCGACCCGGTGATGTGCACCCCGGAGATGGCCGCGCTCGAGCGCGCCATGACCGACGCCGGCGCGCTCGGCGGCAAGGCGGCCGGCGCGGGGGCGGGCGGCTGCATGTTCTTCATCATGGGCGGCGAGGCCGGCACGGGCCCCGCCGCGGCACGACGGGCGGGCGCCACGGTCCTCGAGGCCGGCTGGTCCGCCACGGGAGTGGAACGATGCTGACGGCGGAAGAACTCGACCTGCGGCGCGCCGAGATCGAGGCGTCCGCGGACCTGCGCGGCCTGCTCGAACGGCTGGTGCGGGAGGGGCGGGCCGTGGTGGCCCGGGCGCCGGCCATCCCGGCGGCGAAGGGGATGCTCTCCGCCGACGGCGGCACCTGCCCCGGGGACGGCGCGCCCCTGCGCTTCGACCCGCGAAGCCCGGGCCGGTACGCCTGCCCCCGCTGCGGTGCGGTGGCCTCGGGGGAGCGGCACGATGGCTGGTGGGCCTGGCGGATGCACCTCTGGCTCGGCGAGCAGGTGGTGTCCGCGACGGTCGCCGGGCTGATGGCCGACGACGAGGCGCTCGTGAACTGGGCCGCCACGATGGTCGTGGACTACGCCGCGCGCTATCCCGGGTTCCCCAACGCCGACAACGTGCTCGGCCCCTCCCGCCTGTTCTTCTCCACCTACCTCGAGTCGGTGTGGCTGACGCGCTATCTCACCGCGGCCTGGCTGCTGCGGGAGGCGAATGTCCTCGACGAGGACGCCCTCGAGGCCGTCAACGCCGTGGCCGACGAGGCCGCCAACCTGATCGGCGAGTTCGACGAGGGCTTCTCCAACCGGCAGGTGTGGCACAACGCTGCCCTCGCCGCCGCCGCCGCCTGGTTCGAGGATGAGGACCTGGCCCGGCGCGCGCTCGAGGGGCCGCGCGGGCTCGCGGGTGCACTCGCCGACGGCTTCGGCGCCGACGGGATGTGGTTCGAGGGAGAGAACTACCACCTCTTCGCGCTGCAGGGCCTGCTCATCGGCGCGGGGTGGGCGCGGCTGGCCGGGGTGGACCTGTACGAGGAGGAGGAAGGCGCGAGGCGCCTGGCCCTCGCGCTCTCGGCGCCGATCCGCTCCGCCCTGCCCGACGGGACCTTCCCGGCACGGAAGGACGCCCGCTTCGGCGTCTCGCTCGCGCAGCCGATGTACCTCGAGCTCTGGGAGCACGGCGTGGGCGGCCTGCTCCGGACCGGGCGCATGAAGCCGGCGGGCGAGCTCGCGGCCTGGCTCCGTCACCTCTACGCCCTGCCCGCACCCGAGGCGCAGACCTTCGACTCGTATCTCGGGGAGGCGGGGGAGCCCGCCCCGACTTGGCGCGACCGGACCTGCCTCTCCTGGTGGATGCTCCTCACCATGGCCCCGGAGCTGCCGGCCGGCGCCGGCGCGCTCCCCGGCAGCACGCTGCTCGAGGAGGAGGGGCTGGCGGTGCTCCGCGTCGGGGACACGTATGCCAGCCTGGATTGTGGCGTCGAGAGCGGGGGCCACGGCCATCCCGACCGCCTGCACCTGACGCTTCACGCCGGCGGCGTGCACTGGCTCGCGGATCCCGGCACCGGCTCCTACCTGACGCGCGACCTCTTCTGGTACCGCTCCACCCTCGCCCACAATGCGCCGCGGCTCGACGGCCGCTCGCAGCAGGGCGGCCGCGCGCGGTGCGAGTACTTCGACGCCTCGCCCCGATGGGCCTGGACCCGGGGCAGCTATGCCGGCTGCACCCGGACCGTGGTGGCCGGCGCCACGCAGCTCGTGGAGGTGCTCGAGTGTGCGGCCGAGCAGGAACTGCTGGTGGAGCTGCCCTGGCATCCGCTCGGCGAGCTCGGCATCGTCACGCCGGGCAGCTGGGAGCCGGCGGCACTGCCGGAGGAGTTCGTCACGGGCGCCGAGCGGTTCGTGCCTGCCACGCCGGGGCCCGTGGCGTGGGAGGTCACGGTGGACGGGCATCGCCTCACCGGCATCTTTGATGGGGCAGGGGAACTCCTCCGCGCCACCGGCCCGGGGCGCCCCACCGAGGGCGGGACCCGCCCCTTCCTGCTCCGGCGCCAGCGCGGGCGCTTCGTGCGCCTTGTCTCGGTCCTGGGCTGGGACGCGGGCGCGGTGACCTCCGCCAGCTTCACGCCGGGCGAGATCGTGGTGCAGGGCGCCGCCACCACCACGCACCGGCTGGCCAGTGACGGCTGGGAAGTGGAGGACGCCGGCGGCAAGGTGACGCTCCGCGGCCCGCAGCGGAACCTGCTCGCGGCCGCCCTCGAGGACATCCCCACCCCGGTGGGCCCCGCCCGCTGGGTGCCGCCGGAGGCGGTGACGGAGCACCTGCATCCCGCGCCGGCCCTGGATGGGACGCTCGCCGGCTTCCCGACGACTCCGGCGATCCTCCTCGACCACGACGACCAGTATCGGCGGAGCGAGTCGCCGTACCCCGGCCCCGAGGAGCTCTCGGCCGAGGTGCACCTGGGCTGGGACGAGGAGGCGGTGTATGTGGCGGTCCGGGTCCGGAAGACGGGGCTCACCTTCCGCGCGCCGGACGCACCGCCGCTCCACCTCGACAACGAGCCCGACCTGATCCACGCCGACGGCGTCCAGGTGTACCTCGCCCCCGCCGGTGAGGCGGTGGCGGGCTGGCTCGCCGCTCCCGATCCCCGGAGCGACGCGCTCACCGTCCGCCCCGTGAGCGGCACCGCCGCGCGCGAGGGACAGGCCAGCGGCCGCTGGCGGGCGACGGAGGATGGCTACGTCGTGACGCTGCGCCTCACCACGGCCGGCTGGCCGCCCCCGGTGGCGGCGGAGCCGCCGCGGTTCGATGTTGTGGTGAACGAGATGCGCCCCGGCCGGCTCCGCCGCGCGGGGCAACTCGCATGGACGGGCGGCGGGGGGTGGGTCTACCTCCGCGGCGACCGCCACGATCCCGCGCGCCTTGGGAGGCTGCTCCTCCGATGAGGGTCCCCGGCTTCACCTCCACCGGCAGCAAGCGCCCGGACGCCCTGTTCGGCATGGGCGCGCCGCGCGGCCTGCCCGTGCGCCTGGCGCGGGCCGCCGGGGCGGAGGTGTGGGATGCCGAGGGGCGGCGGTACCTCGATTTCATCATGGGGCTCGGGGCGGTGTCGCTCGGCTACGCCCATCCCGTGGTCACGGCCGCCGCGGTGGATGCCATCGAGGCCGGCGTGGTGGGCCCGCTGGCACCGGAGAGCGAGGAGCGCCTCGCCGAGCGCCTGGCGGGCCTGATGCCGTGGATGGAGCGGACACGCTTCCTCAAGACCGGTGCCGAGGCCGTGGCGGCGGCGGTGCGGCTGGCCCGGGCCCACACCGGGCGCGACTTCGTCCTCCGCTGCGGGTATCACGGCTGGCTCGACTGGTCCCAGGCGCCGGGCACCCCCGGCGTGCCGGCGGCCATCAGCGGCCTCTCGGCCGAGATCCCATTCGGCGACGCCGAACGTGGCCGGCATGCCATCCGCGCCGCCGGCGACCGGCTCGCCGCCGTCGTGGTGGAGCCGGTGATCGAGCGGGCCCCGCCCGCCGAGTGGCTGCAGATGCTGCGCGAGGAGACCACGCGCGCCGGGGCGGTGCTCGTCTTCGACGAGATCAAGACCGGCTTCCGCGTGGCGCCGGGCGGAGCCGTGGAGCGCTGGAACTGCGTGCCCGACCTGGTGGTGTTCGGCAAGGCGCTGGCCAACGGCTTCGCCCTCTCGGCGGTAGGCGGCCGGCGGGACGTCATGGAGCAGTCGCGCCGCACCTGGATCAGCTCCACGCTGGCCACCGACCTGGTGGGCTTCGCGGCGGCGCACGCCACCCTGGACGTGCTGGCGCGCGACGAGGTGCCGGCCTACCTGCAGCGCGTCGGTGGGCGGCTCGTGGCGGGCTTGGCGCAACTCGCGGCGCATCACCCGACGTTGTTCCTCGGCGTGGCCGGCATCGCCGAGATGAGCTACCTGCGCCCCGTCACCGAGGAGACCGGGGCCCGCCTGGCGCGCCTGGCGGCGGAGCGGGGGCTGCTCTGGAAGCGCGGCGCGTACAACTTCGTGTCGCTGGCGCACGGCGAGGAGCAGGTGGATCGCGCCCTCGCCATCCTGGCCGACTGCGCCGCCGCCCTCCGGCACGCCTGATGCTGATCGACGTCCACGCCCACTTCGACCACGACCGCACCGGCCACGCCGACTGGCCGGCCCGCAACCAGGCGCGCCTCGTGGCCGGCCGGAAGATGGGGGTCACCCATCACGTGGCCTCCATCCTCGGGAGCTGGGGCCACACCAGCCCCACCTATTTCCCCTCGCCCACCGACCTCGGCTACGCCAACGCGAAGATGCGGGAGCTGCAGGCGGCGCACCCGGCCGAGGTGCGGGGCTACGTGGCGGTGAACCCCAACCATGCGGCGCACGCCCTCGCCGAGATCGAGCTGGGGCAGCGGCGCGGGATGATCGGCGTGAAGCTGGCGGCCAGCCGCCGGGCCGACGACCCGCTGCTCGACCCCGTGTGCGAGGCCGCGGCCCGCCACGGCTTCCCGGTGCTCCACCACGTGTGGCAGCACCGCCGCCGCGAGTGGCCCAGCCAGGAGGCCTCCGACGGGGTGGAGCTCTGCCGCCTGGCCCGGCGCCACCCCACGGTCAGCTTCATCCTGGCGCACATCGGCGGTGGGGGTGACTGGCTGCACACCCTCCGCGCGGCCCGCCAGGTGCCCAACGTCCTCCTGGACCTCTCCGGCAGCGGCACCGACGGCGGCATGCTCGAGGCGGCCCTCCGCGCCGTGGGGCCGGGCCGCCTCCTCTGGGCCTGCGACGTGACGCTCTGCACCGGGTACGCCAAGCTGCGCGCCCTGGGCCGGCTCCTCGGCCCCGACGACCTAGCACTCGTCACCAGCGGCAATGCGCGGCGCATCTTCCCCGCGGGTGCCTTCGCATGATCGACGTCAACGTCTTCCTCGGCGCCTACCCCTGGCGACGCATCCCCGGCACGAGCCCCGAGGCGGTGCTGCGCGCCATGGACGCCGTGGGCGTCGCGACCGCGTGGGTGACGCACCTGCCGAGCCTCTACTGGAAGGACCCGGCCGAGGGGAACCCGTGGCTCTACGAGGTGGCGTCGCGCGAGCCGCGCTTCCGTCCGGTGCCCGTGGTCCACCCGGGCTTGCCGCACTGGGAAGACGATCTGCAGGAGGCCGCGGAACGCCATGCCGTGGCCGTCCGCGCCGACCCCGGCCCCCTGGCCCTCGCTCCGACCGGGGTGGACATGCTCCGACTCCTCGGGGCGGCCGCCGAGGTGGGGCTGCCGGTGCAAGCGGCGGTGCGCCTCGAGGATGGCCGCGGGCGCCATCCGCTCGACGTGGCGCCGGAGCTGGCGCCGTGGGTGGTCCGCGCCTGGATCCGCTCGCATCCCCGGCTCCGGCTGGTGATCACCCACGCCGAGCGGAGCTTCATCGAGGAGGTGCACTGGGGCAGCACCCCGGACGAGGCGGCCCGGATCTGGTGGGACATCAGTTGGGTATGGGGGCCACCGGAGGAACACCTGGCCCTCCTGCTTGCCACCATGGGCCCGGCACGTTTCCTTCTGGGGAGCGGCCAGCCGTTGCGGCTGGCGGAAACGCCTGGGGCGCGGCTCGACCTGCTGGACCTGGCCCCCGACGCCCGCGCCGCGATCACGCACGACAACGCCCGTCGCCTCGACCCGCACGCCCCGGAGCCCCGCTGATGGAAGACGCCCGACGCGCCCGCCCGCGCCTCTCGTTTGCCGGCCGCCCCGCCCCGCGCCTCGAGACCGACCTCGGCACCTACGAGGTGGTGGACCTCTCGCCCGAGGGGATGCGGATCCGCACCGCCCGCCCGGGCCAGCGGGTGATCACCATCGGCGAGGTGCTCCGTGCCACCCTCCACTTCCCGGCCGACCGTGCGGTGGCGGTGGAGGGCCGGGTCCTCCGGGTGAGCGGCGACGAGGCCGCCTTCCAGCTCGAGGGCGGGCAGGAGCGCATCGCGAGCCCCGCACCGGCTGGCCCCGGCCTCCGGCGGAGCGGGCTGCTCTGGTAGGTGCCCATGGGCTGGCAGCACTCCCGCGAGTACTACCGGGTGGCCTATCCCACCGACCTCCGGCCGCGCCTCGACGTCCAGTCCCATTTCTTTGACGTGATCGACGTCTCCGAGAAGGGGATGCGCTTTGCCCTCGGCAAGACGGCGGACGCGCCCCGGCTCGGCGACGAGGTGGCCGGCCTCATCCGGTTCCGTCGCGGCGAGGAGGTCGAGGTGCGCGGCATGGTGATCCGGCTCGACGGCCGCGAGGTGGCGGTGCGGCTCGAGGACGGGATCCCCCTCCGGGTCATCATGGAGGAGCAGCGCTTCCTCCTCGAGCGCCACCGCTACCTGGGGCTCTAGCATGGCCCGACCCTATGACGTGGCTGTGGTGGGACTCGGGGCCACCGGGAGCCAGGCGCTCCTGGCGCTGGCCCGTCGCGGGCGCCGGGTGGTGGGCCTCGACCGCTTCACGCCGCCGCACGCCCAGGGCTCGAGCCACGGGCGGTCGCGGATCATCCGTCAGGCATACTACGAGTCCCCGGCCTACGTGCCGCTGGTGCGGGATGCGTGGGACCGCTGGGAGGCGCTGGCGCGCGACGCGGGCCAGCCGCTGCTGCAGCGCACCGGCGGCCTGATGCTTGGCCCGGCGGGGGGCACGCTGGTGCCCGGCGCCGAGGCGAGCGCGCGCGCCCACGGCCTGGCGCACCAGCGGCTCGGCGCCGCGGACCTCCGCCGCCGCTTCCCCCAGTTCCAGGTGGGCGACGCCACCGAGGCGCTCCACGAGCCCATGGCAGGCATTCTCGATCCCGAGGCGTGCATCGCGGGCGCACTCGGGCTCGCCGCCCGCGCCGGCGCCACCATCCTGCCCGAAACGCCCCTCACCAGCATCGGCAACGAGCCCGGGGTGCTGCGCCTGGCCACGCCCTCGGGGCCGCTCGAGGCGGGCCGGGTGATCCTCGCGGCCGGTGCGTGGATGCCGCGGCTGGTGCGCGGCACCGTGCCGCTCGCGGTGGAGCGGCAGGTGATGTGGTGGTTCCGGCCGCGCACCGAGGCCCCCTGGCGCGCGGGCACGGCCCCCGTCTTCCTCTGGGAATGGGAGCCGGGTCGCTACTTCTACGGGATCCCCGACCAGGGCGCCGGCGTGAAGGTGGCCCGGCACCACGACGGCCCGCTGGCCGACGCCGACGACGTGGACCGGACCATCGCCCCCGCCGAGCGGGCCGACATCCGCGCGCTCGTGGCGCAGCACCTCGCCGGGCTCGAGCCCGACCCCGCCGACGCCGTGACCTGCCTCTACACCAACACGCCCGACCACGACTTCGTGGTCGGGCCCGTGCCCGACGAACCGCGCGTCCTGCTGGCGAGCGCCTGCAGCGGCCACGGCTTCAAGTTCGCCTCGACGCTGGGGGAGGTGCTCGCCCGGCTCGCCTGTGACGAGCCGGCCGGGTTCGACCTGGCGCCGTTCGCTCCCGCGCGCTTCCTGCCCCGGCGTTGAGCTCCGTGGGGTCGCCCTGCGGTTGCCGGGCGAGGTGACGTGCCCGGAAACCGGGCGGGCGGGGCTTCCGGCCATCCGTGGGCCGGTGGCACGGGCATGCAGCTGACTGTGTCCGCCAGGGGAAGCCGCACGGTTGCGAGATGATCGTGCCCGCCCGTCCGGTGGAGGCGCCCGCTGAACCGGCCCGGTGCCGTCATCGGGACTGGGCCTCGGTCCAGGCCCGGAGCAGGGCGCGGGTGTCGGCGAACACCTGCACGGCCGGGTCCAGCAGGGCCAGCTCGCGGGGCACCAGCTTCAGGTCCAGGTGCGGCCGCCCCGCGCGCCGGTGGAGGGCCTGCGGCGGGGCGCCGACCCGCCGGCGCAGCGCGTCGAGTTCGGCGAGGTCGTTGCTGGTGGAGAGCACGTGGGACCAGCCCGGGACGAGCAGGTTCTCGCGGTCCATGAGGAGCATGGAGAGGAAGGTACGTCCGGCCGGCGCTCGCCACACGGCCCCGGCCGTGCTTATCATTGGCTGCATGAGCCACGACCCGAGCGAGACCGTGCCCGTCCCCGCGCTGCCGGGGGAAGCCGTCCTGGCACGCTGGGACGGCGTGGAGGTGCTGCAGGTGACCGGCACCTCCCCCGCTGCCGCTCGCGAGGCCGCCGCCGCCGTGGCCCTCCGTGCCATGCGGGATACCCCCTTCCACACCCCCGCCTACACCGCCGCGGACACCGATCCCGACACCCGGGTCTTCGTCGCCCGGGAGGGCGGGGTGGCGGTGGGCCTGGCCGTCCTGCGGGCGCGTCCGCGCTGGGGCTGGTGGTCCTGGGATGACTACGACGCCGAGCGCCGCCCCTCCACCCCGGTGGCTCCGATGACCAGCTGGACCGTCGAGAGCATCTGGACCACCGCCGACCACCACGGCAAGGGCCTCGCCACCCGCCTCCTCAAGGTGGCGAGCGACCAGGTGGGACAGCGCATCATGAGCTTCGGCTGGCGGCGGCCGTTCACGCCGTCCGGCGAGGCGTTTGTGCGGCGGCACTGCCCCGAGGGGTTCTGGGTGCCGGACTAGGCGCCGCCCGTCAGGAACTGCCCGGGCGTGGCGGGACCCGCAGAGGCGCGGGGTCCGCAGCGGCCGCAGACGAACCGCCTGGGAATGGTGGGCTCACCGCAGGGTGAGCCCATGGTGTGGTTCTGGCAGTTTCTGCGGGGTTCAGCAACGCGCACAGCGCAGCGCTACTCCCGGTGGGTCCGGATTGCCGCCCGGTGCTGCCGCAGCAGCGCCAGGAGCTCGCGGGGCGTGGCGGGCCGGGCGCCACGCGCCCGGTTGGCGGCGGCGATCTCGAAGAGGAGGCGCCACTGTTCGAACAGGGTGCGATACGCCGTCAGCAACCCATTCTTCGGGTCGTAGATCGAGGTGGCTTCCGCCGTCGCCCCGTTCAGCTCCACCACCTGGTAACCCTCGCCCCGCTGGAAGGCCGCCACGTCGGGCGTGCGGATGTCGTAGCGGCCAAAGAAGAACCCGTCGAAGCTCCGGCTGAGCCGGTCGATCTCGGCCTCGAGGGCCGGGGTGACCACCCAGGCCCCGTCGAAAAACACCGCCCCGCGGCAGTGGGTGCCGAGCTCCACCAGCTGGAGCGCCTGCCCGGCGGGGAGGATCTCGTCCAGGTGGTGGCCGTGCCGCGCGAGGTAAAACGGCGCCATGCACACGCCGCGCTCGTCGTCGAGGATGAGCGTCTCGATGTCGCGCCGGCCATCACCGGTGACGGTCGGGAAGCGCTTCTCGGTGACGGAGAAGATCCGGCCGCGGTCCCACCCCGGGTGACGCAGGTAGAAAACCCCGAATTCCTGCCCGGGGGCGTAGGCCTGCACGATGGTGTCGCCCCGGGCGTGGGTCAGGTAGGCGGTGACCTCCTCGGGGGACCGGACCACCGCCACCCCCGAGCCCCGCTCCCCGATGTCCGGCTTGAGGACGAGCGGCCAGGCGGCGGCGCAGCGGGCGCCGAACGCGAGGGCCTGGCGCACGCGCGCCTCCGGCGGCAGGGCGGCCGGGATGAGCTCCCACGGGGCCACGCGCCCGCCCGCGCCCGCGAGGCCGCGCAGGATCCCTGCCTTGGACTCCCCCACGAATCCGCCGCCCGGGATCCCCGGGTTCACCGCCGTGAAGAGCAGGAGCCCCCGGTGCCGCACGGCCAGCCAGCACACGTACGCCACCACCGGCGGGTAGAACGCCCACCGCGGCCAGAATTCCCAGCGTGTCAGGCGGCGCCACCGGCCCACGAGCAGCCGGCGCCCGCGGTGGCTGAACAGCGGGATGATGATCTTGAGGAGCACGAAGAACGTGGCCCCGGTCACCAGCAGGTAGAGCCCGGTATGGCGGGCCAGCCCCTCGAGCACCGCCTGGACCGCCTCACCGAAGGCCGCCGAGAGCGCCACCAGGAACGGCGTCCAGAGCGCGCACGCAACGAAGAAATAGAGCGCAAACCGCCCCAGGCCCGTGCCGAGCATGCCGGCCGCGAAGTAGGCCGGCAGCCGGGTGCCGGGCAGGAAGCGGGTGGTGAACACCAGGCGCGCGCCCTGCCGGTCCACCCAGCGGGCCCCGACCGCCACGGCCTCCGGCGAGAGGAACCAGCGGATCGGCGCCCGGCCGAGCACCGCGCGGCCAAAGGTGCGCCCCGCCAGGAACACCAGCAGGTCCCCCCCGAAGATGCCGATGAAGCAGGCGAGGGTCGTGGGCAGGTACGGCAGCGTGCCGTTGGCCACCATGAGCCCGGCGGCGATGCAGGTGAGGTCCTCGCTGATGAGCGTCGAGAGGGCCAGCAGCACCAGCACCAGCACCAGCGCAAACCCCTCGGCCTTGGGGATCGTGGCGCGGTCGAAGGGGCGCGCGGCGGCGGCGAGGCGCGCCGGGTCCGCCGTGGCGCGGGTCGGGGCGGTGCCCGCCTCCACCCGTGCCACGAAGTCGCCGATGGCCTCGGCGACGGGCTCCGGTGTGAGGAAGGCGGCGAAGTGATCGCCCTCGTTCATCCGCAGCTCGGCCTGGGGGACGATGCGGGCGTGCTCCCGGGCGGCGGCGGGGGCCACCAGCACGTCGCGCGCGCCGTGGAGGATGAGCATGGGGCCGGCGTAGCCGGCGAGGATGCCGCGGAGCGGCCGCTGGTCGGTGTCGGAGAAATTGCGCGCGTACGGCACCGACAGCATGGCGTCGTCCAGCCAGCCGAAGTGAGGGACCAGGTCCCGCAGGAGCGTGAGCCCCGCGAGCTGGGCCAGGTGCAGCGCGTGGTTCAGGTGATAGTCGCCGAGGAGTTCGTACTCCTGCGCGCCGATGGCGGCGAGCAGGGTGATGGAGCGGACCCGCCCCGGCGCCAGCGCCTCCAGCTGCAGCACCACCCCACCGCCCATGCTGAAGCCCACCAGGTGCACCGGGCCGACGTGGAGGCTGTCCAGCAGCGCGAGCAGGTAGCGGGCGTGTGCGCGATTGGAGTAGTCGAGAACGTCCCACGTGGAGCCGCCGAAGCCGGGCAGGTCGGGTGCCAGCGTCTGGTAGTGCTGGCCGAGGATGGCGGCAAGGCCGGTGACCTCGTCGTTATCCCCGGGGCTGCCGTGGATCAGGAGGACCGTCGGCGCCTGCCGCGCCGAGTCGGCCCGGGGGCCGAAGCGCCGGTAGGCGATGGTGACGGGGGCGGGGCCCATCGCCGTGTCACGCACGGCGCCCACCACCTGGGCCAGTTCGTCCGGCGCCGGCCGGTGCGGCACTGGGCGGAAGTGGCGCACCAGGGTGGAGGCCGCGAGCAGCACCAGCCAGCTCCACAGGAGCCAGCGGCGGGGGCGGCGGGGCGGTGCGGGGGTGCCTACGGGTGTGGTCACGCGGGAACAGTAAACGGCAGCGGCTGGCGGGCGAGGGTGAGGGGGGCCGACGGCGCCGTGACGCAGGGCGCGCCGGGCGTGTGGAGCAGGCGCACCTCGGTGGCCGTCACCTCGATGCGGGTGAAGGCCTGGGTGGCGGCGTCCTCCCGATGCATGCACACCGACAGCTTTCCGCGCGCCGGCGCGTGGCTGCGGTGCAGCGCAGCGAGGCCCACGGCGGTGACCGGGGTGAGCCGCTCGAAGAGCGCCCGGCGCGATGCCAGGACCTCCGGTTCCGTCACCGAGGAACTGCTCCGCAGGAAGCCCGCCGCCGCCTGCTCACTCACCGCGAGCGCGCGGCCGTTCCACGTCCCGATCCAGGCCGGCCGCGCCGGCTCCACCAGCACCAGCGTGCAGGGCCGCGTGACCGCGAGACGGCCCGGCGTGAGCCGCGCCGCCGCCTGGGCGATGCCCGGGGCGCTGGCCAGCTCGAGGGCCAGCAGCCCGCGGCTCCGGGGTTCCGCCGGCTCCACGTCGCCGGGGACGCCCCAGCGATTGAGGAGCGTCACGGTCAGGCCGAAGGCGTTCACCAGCACCCAGGTGCCGCCCGCCTCGCCGTCGAGCGGCGCCAGGAACGGGACGCCGTCGGCCTGGCGCGCCTCGGCGGGCAGCGCCGGGGCGCGTGTCAGGCGTTCGTCGCGGTTGGTGAAGAGGTGGTAGCCGCCGGCCTCGGGGAGCCAGCTTACCGTGCACATGCGGGATCGCGGCGCGCGGCGAGGGTGGAGGGCGCCACCCCGAACTCCACCCCGGGGTCGAAGTCCGCGCGGCGAAGCAGCTCCTTGATGAGCGCGTAGTGGTGCACCGTGTGGCTCACCAGGAACTGCAGCTCGCGCTTGACGGTGGACGGCGCCCAGTCCGGGTCCTCGGACGCCCCGGCCACGCTGCGCGTGCTCACCTGCACCGGCCGGGCGCCGAGCTCGGCGGGGAGGCGCCCGAGGTCCATGATGTACCCGAGGGCGGCGGCGAGGGCCAGCTCGCGATCCCGCTCGAGCGGCACCGCGCGGTCGCGCGCGTCATAGTCGATGCGGCCCTCGGGCAGCCCCGCGAGGAAGGCGCGGTAGTGATCGAACACGTGCCGGAAGTGGACCCCGACGGGCGAGATGCCCGGCGCGGCGCCGCCCTCCATGTAGGTGGCGTCGTCCATGCGGCGCAGGGCCTCCGCGGCCTGCTCCAGGACGATCAGGTTGCCGGTCACCGCCTCGAGTCGTGCATCCATCCGTCAGTCTCCCACCACAGGAATGAAGTGGCCCGCCACCGCGCGCTGCAAGGCGGCGGCGAGCGTGCGCCGGTCCTCGCCCGTGAGCGAGGCGGCGCCAAAGGTCACCGAGGCCGTCGCCGACGGCAGCCGGCAGAGCCCCAGGAAGTGCGGGCCGAAGGTCATGTCGCCCCACCAGCAGATGCTCTGGTGCGCCGGCTCGGCGCCCGCCGGGGTGCGGTAACTGATGCTGGCGTGGTGCACGGGGCGCCCGGTGCGCGCGGCCCAGTCGAGCAGCGCCGGCCTGAAGGGCAGCACCCGGCGCCCCTCGCTGCTGGTGGCCTCGGCGAAGACCAGCACGCCCTCGCCTGCCTCATACGCCGAGGCGAGGTGACGCTGCACGCGCAGGGCGTCCCGGGGCGCACCGCGATCAATGAAGATCGTCCCCGCCATCCACGCCAGGATCCCGATGCCGGGCCAGCCGCGGACCTCGCGCTTGGCCACGAAGCGCCCGGGGGCCACGGCCGCGTACACCACCGCATCCACGTAGGAAAGATGGTTGGACACCAGGAAAAACGGCGGGGCCGGTGCCGTCCCCTCCACCTCGATGCGGAGCCCGAGGATGGCCGCCAGCCCCCGGCCCCAGCCGCGCACCACCACGCGCCGCCATCCGCCCCGCGCCCGGGGCGAGGGCCAGGCGAGCGCGAGGCCGAGCGCCATGAGCCCGAGCGAGGCCGCCGACCACGCGATGATGCCCAGCGCGCGGAGCGGCACCCGGAGGGCGCGGCCCGGCTCAGCGGAAGAAGAAGCGGTAGGTAGGCTCGTCGAAGTCACGGACGTCGAGCGTCACGAGGAAGTCGATGGTCTTGAAGGCGCGGTCGATGGCCGGCGGGCCCATCACCTTGGCCCCGAGCGCCAGGTAGCTCCGGAAGAGCGCGGGGATGTGCACCGGGAACGCGTCCACCGCCGCGGGATCGGCCTCGGCGCAGCCGAAGCCGGGCCGGGGCGGCGTGCAGAGGGTGCGGTGCAGGTGCCCGTGCGCATCGAGCCACCGGAAGGTCGCCTGGCCTTCCACCGGATCCTGCGAGGTGAGCGAGCAGCAGCCGAAGAGCTGGTGCTTGCCGTTCCACGCCAGGTACTGCGCCAGGCCGCGCCAGAGCAGGTTGAGCACGCGGCCATTGCGATGTTCCTTCGCCACGCAGGCGCGGCCGATCTCCACCGCGTCGTCCAGGTAGGCCGGGGGCAGGAGCGAGAGGTCGAATTCCCCCGCCGAGTAGAACCCGTGCCGGGCCGCCATCGCCGCGGTCTGCAGGCGGTAGGTGCCCACCACCTCGCCGCTCCCCGCGCTGGCAATCAGCAGGTGGTGAAAGGTCAGGTCCAGGTCATCATGATCCCGCCCCGTGGCGAAGGCGCTCTCGAGGCCCTCGCCGAGCTCCAGGTTGAAGATCCCGAAGCGCAGCCGCTGGATGGCGTCGAGGTCCTCGGCGCTTCGCGCAAAGCGGACCACGTAGCGGCCGGCCTCGAGCACCGTGTCCGGCAGGAACTCGGGAAAGGCGGGATAGGCCACCCCGAACTCCCGCCGGGCCAGCGCCGTGGCCGGGTCGTCGGGGCGAGGGGTGGGGTCGGGGAAGGGCGTCATGCGGCTCGGGTGCGGGATGGACGGCACGCGCGGACTACGCACGGGGGGGCCATGGGGTTCCTCCCGGAATGTTCCAGCCCCGCAACGCCGGCGCGTCACGCCGGTGTCCGCATTGGATCACGGGACCGGCGGGAATGTTCACTCCGGGCGGGGCGATGGCTAGGGTTGGACAGCGACCGCCGCCGGTGCCCGAATGCCGGGCTGGCGCCGGGATACACTCACGCAGGCTGCGCTGGCGCTCCTCTTTCCGCACTTCACGCCGTCCCAGAGCACGGCGCCCGGGGAGGTCCGCTCCGAACTGGAGCGCCTGCGGGGCGGGCTCGAGGCCTTCCTGTTGGCGCAGGGGACCGCCCCGGCCGAAGCCGAGCGGATCAGCCTCGAGTCCTGCGCCCGGCTGCCCGACCTCGCCGCGGCGCTGCAGCGCGACGCCGAGGCCACCTGCGAGGCGGACCCCGCCGCCCGGAGCGTGGACGAGGTGATCCTGGCCTATCCCGGCTTCCTGGCCCTGGCGTGCCACCGGATCGCGCACGGCCTGCTGGGCCGCGGGGTGACGCTGCTCCCCCGTCTCATCGCGGAGTATGCCCACCGGACCACGGGGATCGACATCCATCCCGGGGCGCAGATCGGCGCCTCGTGCGCCATCGACCACGGGACGGGAATCGTCATCGGCGAGACGGCGGTGATCGGCGATCGGGTCCGGATCTACCAGGGTGTGACGCTCGGCGCCTTGAGCGTCCGCAAGTCGCTGGCCCAGCGGAAGCGCCACCCCACCATCGAGGACGACGTGGTGATCTATTCCGGCGCCACGATCCTCGGCGGCGACACCGTGATCGGGAAGGACAGCGTCATCGGCGGCAACGTCTGGCTCACCCACAGCGTGCCGCCCGGTTCCGTGGTCACCCACGGCGCCACCATCGAGCGTCCCCGCGAGGCCGACGAACCCCTGCTGGAGTTCAACATATGAGGGCCAACACCATCCTCGACACCATCGGCAACACCCCGCACGTCCGCATCCACCGGCTCTACGCCAATGCGCCGGCCGAGGTGTGGCTCAAGCTGGAGCGGGCCAACCCGGGCGGGAGCATCAAGGACCGCATCGGCGTGGCCATGATCGAGGACGCCGAGCGCCGCGGGGTCCTCGGCAAGGACAGCGTGATCATCGAGCCGACCAGCGGGAACACCGGCATCGGCCTGGCCATGGCGGCCGCGGTGAAGGGCTACAAGCTGGTGCTGGTGATGCCGGAGTCCATGACCATCGAGCGGCGGAAGATCATGGCGGCGTACGGGGCCCAGTTCGACCTGACGCCGCGCGAGAAGGGCATGAAGGGCGCCATCGCGCGGGCGCAGGAGCTGGTGGCGCAGACGCCGGGGGCGTGGATGCCGTCGCAGTTCGACAACCCGGCCAACGTGGAGATCCACCGCCGCACCACCGCGCGCGAGATCATCACCGACTTCCCCGAGGGGCTCGACGTGCTCATCACGGGCGTGGGCACCGGCGGGCACATCACCGGCGTGGCCGAGGTGCTCAAGGAGAAGTTCCCGGGGCTCAAGGTCTTTGCCGTGGAGCCGGCCAAGTCGGCGGTGATCTCGGGCGGCGAGCCGAGCCCGCACAAGATCCAGGGCATCGGCGCGGGGTTCATCCCCGGGAACCTGAACACCAAGCTCCTCGACGGGACCATCCAGGTCACCGAGGAGGAGGCCTACGGGTACGCGGTGCGTGCCGCCAGGGAGGAAGCGATCTTCGTGGGGCCGAGCTCGGGGGCGTCGCTCGCGGCGGTGGCGCGGAAGCTGCCGGAGCTCCCGGCGGGGAGCCGGGTGCTGGCGTTCTGCTATGACACCGGCGAGCGCTATCTCTCGATCGAGGGGTTCTTCGCCTGAGCGCCGCGGCGCGGCCCTGGCCGCGCCGCGACGCCCCGGGGGCTCAGCAGATGCGCGGCAGCTGGTCCCCGGGCAGCATGTCCACGATGCGCGTCCCGCCCACGAGGGTCTTGAGCACCACGTACCCCGGGTGCTCCGCCACCACGCGGCCCACGATGCGGGCCTCGGCGCCCACCGCGTGCTTGCGCATGGCCGCGAGCGCCGCGTCCGCATGCTCCGGCCGGACGATGGCGGTGAGGACGCCCTCGTTGGCCACGTAGAGCGGGTCGAGGCCCAGCATCTCGCAGGCGGCGTAGGCGTCCGGCGGCACCGGGATGGCCGACTCGTCGAGCTCCATCCCGACCTTCGAGGCCTGGGCGATCTCGTTGAGCGCGCTCGCCATGCCGCCGCGGGTGGGATCGCGGAGGGCCGCGACGTGGTCGCCGATGTCCTGGCGCAGCTGGGCCACCAGCGGGACCAGGCAGGCGGTGTCGCTCGTGATGGTGGTCTCGAAGGAGAGCCCCTCGCGCACCGCCATGATGGCCATGCCGTGGCGGGCCAGCGGGCCGCTCACCAGGATCACGTCCCCCGGGCGGGCGCGCTCGGGGCCGGGCCGGAAGCCCGGGTCCCGCATTCCGAGGCCGGTGGTGTTGATGTACATCCCGTCGGCCTTGCCGCGCTCCACCACCTTGGTGTCGCCCGCCACCATCTGGACGCCGGCGGCCCGTGCCGCCGCCGCCATGGTGGCCACCACCCGGTCCAGCACGTCGAGCGGCAGCCCTTCCTCCAGGATGAAGCCGGCGGTGATGAACAGCGGCGTGGCCCCCATCATGGCCACGTCGTTCACCGTGCCGTGCACCGCCAGCGCGCCGATGTTGCCGCCCGGGAACTCGAGCGGGCTCACCACAAACGAATCGGTGGACACCACCAGCTCCCCGCGCTCGCCGGCCGGGAGCACCGCGCCGTCGCCCTGCTGGGCCAGGTACTCGTTGCCGAGGAGCGGGACGAAGTGGTCGCGGATGAGCCGCGCGCTCATCTTGCCGCCCGACCCGTGGCCCAGCTGCACCCGCTCGGTGTCGGTGAGCGGCACGGGGCAGGCGGGGCCGTCGAAACGCACGCCGGTCACTGCGCGGCCTCCGGGGTGCGGAAGCGGGCGTAGTTGTAGTAGGCGGCGCAGGCGCCCTCCGAGCTCACCATCGGCGCGCCGAGCGGGTGCTCCGGCGTGCAGCGGGTGCCGAACGCCGCGCATTGCGTGGGCTTGAGCTGCCCCCGCAGCACGTCACCGGCGCGGCACTCCGCCGGTTCCTGCACCTTGATGTCGGAGAGGCCGAAGCGCACCTCGGCATCGAAGTCCGCGAACTCCTCCCGCAGTACCAGCCCGCTCGCCGGGATGGTGCCGATGCCGCGCCACGCGCGGTCGCCGAGGCGGAAGACCTGGCGGACCAGGTCCTGCGCGGGCCGGGTGCCGTCGCGGTTGACCGCGCGGACGTACTGGTTCTGCACCTCGTGCCTGCCGGCCTCGAGCTGCTCCACCGCCATGAGCATCCCCTCGAGGATGTCGAGCGGCTCGAAGCCCGTCACGATGATCGGCACCCGGTACTTCGCGGCGATCGGCTCGTACTCCGTCCACCCCATCACGGCGCAGACGTGGCCCGCGGCCAGGAAGGCCTGCACCCGGTTGTCGGGCGCGCCGAGGATGGCCTCCATGGCCGGGGGCACCGTCACGTGGCTCACGAGGATCGAGAAGTTCCTGATCCCCAGCTGGCGCGCCCGCCACACCGCCATGGCATTGGCCGGCGCCGTGGTCTCGAAGCCCACCGCGAAGAACACCACCTGCTTGTCGGGGTGCTTCTGCGCCAGCGTGAGCGCGTCGAGCGGGCTGTAGACGATCTGCACCTTCCCGCCGCGCGCCCGCACCTGCAGCAGGTCGCAGTCGCTGCCGGGCACCCGCAGCATGTCCCCGAAGGACGTGAAGATGATGTCAGGGCGCGCGGCGAGGTTGAGCGCCTTGTCGATCTGCTCGAGCGGCGTGACGCAGACCGGGCAGCCCGGCCCGTGGATCATCTCCACCGCATCGGCCAGCAGTTCGTCGAGGCCCTGGCGCACGATGGTGTGCGTCTGCCCCCCGCACACCTCCATGAGCGTCCAGCGGCGGGTGGCGGTTTGCTGGATCTTCTTGAGCAGGCTCTGCGCCAGCTTCGGGTCGCGGTACTCGGAGAGGAACTTCATGGCGCCTCCTCCTTGCCTGCCGCCAGGCTGTTCTCCGCCACCTCGCCCATCCACTCGAGTTCCTCGAGCTGGCTCATTTCCTTGAGCGCCTGGAAGGTCTTGATGGCTTCCTCCTCGTCCACCTTGCTGATGGCGAAGCCGACGTGGACGACGACGTAGTCGCCGACGCTCACCTCGTTGGCGACGTAGGCGAGGCAGCACTCGCGCCGGACGCCGCCGAAATCGACGGTGCCCATCGGGAGGCCCGCGTCGTCACGGGTATCGATGATCCTGCCGGGGATGCCGAGGCACATGGGAAGCTCCGGTCCGTGGATGCGAGAGGGGGATCAGGGGTGGGCGCCGAGCCGGGCGGCGGCGATGACCGCCTGCCCGTAGCTCACGGCGCCGTCGTTCGGCGGCAGCCGCCGGGCCACCAGCACCCGGAGGCCGTGGTCGGCGAGCCGCTTCTGGAGCGAGCTCACCAGCCGGGCGTTCTGGAAGGTGCCACCGGAGAGCGCCACCGTCGAGAGGTGATGCCGCTCGGCGGCCCGCAGCACGAGTTGCTCGGCCCCCCGGGCCACGCTGGCATGAAAATCGGCCGCCAGGTCGCCCGCATGGGCGCCGCGGGCCTTCCGGATCGCCAGGTGGGTGAGGAGGGGGACCGGGTTCATCACCCAGCCACCGCGGCCGTCGTCCTCGAGCGGCACCGGGTGCTCGGCCGCCACGCGGTTGTGGGCCAGCGCCTCCAGCTCCATGGCGGCCTGGCCCTCGTAGTCCGAGGCCAGTCGCACGCCCACGATGGCCGCCGCGGCGTCGAACAACCGCCCCATGGAGCTGGCGAGGGGGCAGTTGGTCCCCGTGGCAATCTGCCGCTCCGCCAGCGCCAGCTCGCCCTCCGGCACGGTGACGAGGAGCGGGGCCAGGGCGTCCCGGAGCACCGGGTCGAGGCTCGCGAAGCCGAGCGCCACGCGCCACGGCCGGCGCGCCGCGAGGTCGCCTCCGGGGAGCGGGGCGTACCGGAGGTGGCCCACCCGCTGGAAGTCGGTCACCGAGCCCACGAACACCTCCGCGCCCCAGGTGGCGCCGTCGTGCCCGTAGCCGGTGCCGTCGAAGGCCACGCCCACGGCGGGGCCGGTCTCGCCGTGCTCGCCGAGCACCGCGGCCACGTGGGCCTCGTGGTGCTGCACCGCCAGCAGGTGCGGCAGGCCAAGCTCCTGGGCCACCCGGGTGGAGAGGTAGCCGGGGTGGAGGTCGTGGGCCACGGCCTCGGGCTCGATGTGGAAGAGCCGCCGGTACACCGCCAGCGCCTGCCGGAAGTGCTCCAGCCCCTCCATGCTCTCCAGGTCCCCGATGTGCGGGCTGACGTACGCCGCGCTGCCGTGGGCCAGGGTGAAGGTGTTCTTGAGGTGCGGCCCCACCGCCAGGAGCGGGACCGGGGCCGGCACGGGCAGCGGCACCGGGAGCGGGGCATAGCCGCGGGCCCGGCGCAGGAAGATCGGCGTGGCCTCGGCCACGCGGATCACCGAGTCGTCGCAGCGCGAGAGGATCTCGCGGTCGTGCAGCAGGAAGGCGTCGGCGATGTCGCCGAGCCGCCGGCGCGCCTCGGTATTGCCGATGGCGATGGGCTCCTCGCTCCGGTTGCCGCTCGTCATCACCAGCGGGCGGCCCACGGCCTCGAGGAGCAGCAGGTGCAGGGGCGTCGCCGGCAGCATCAGCCCCAGGGTGTCGAGCCCCGGGGCCACCGTCGGCGCCAGCCCCGCGTGGGGGCGCACGGTCACCAGCACCACGGGACGCTCGGCGCGCTCGAGCAGCGCCGCCTCCGCCTCCGAGACGTGCGCGAGCGCGCGCGCGGCCGCGAGGTCCCGCACCATGACGGCAAAGGGCTTCCCCTCACGCCGCTTCCGGCGCCGGAGCAGCTGCACCGCGCCGTCGTCGGTGGCGTCACAGGCCAGGTGGAAGCCGCCGAACCCGCGGAGCGCCACGATGGCGCCATCGGCGAGGAGGCGGGCGGCGGCGCGGAGGGCGCCCTCGTCCCTTGCCGTGGGGACCCCGGGCTCGCCGGTCTCCAGCCAGAGCGCGGGGCCGCAGGCGGGGCAGCTGTTGGTCTCGGAGTGATGGCGGCGGTCGCCCGGCGTGTCGTACTCGGCGCGGCACGCCGCGCACTGGGTGAAGGCCCGCATGGTGGTCCGCTCCCGGTCGTACGGGAGGTGCTCGATCACCGTGTAGCGGGGGCCGCAGTCGGTGCAGGTGATGAACGGGTAGTGGTGCCGCCGGTTCATCGGGTCGAGCAGCTCGCGCTCGCACGCCGGGCAGATGGCGATGTCGGGCGGCACGGGGAGGCGGCCGGCGGGGGCCTCGTCGCTCGCCTCGATCCGGAAGCCGGTGCAGCCCTCGGGCTCGGCGTCGCTCACCGCCACGGCCATCACCTGGGCGAGCGGCGGCGCCTCGGCGCGGAGCGCCTGCAGGAACGCCTGCACCCCGGCGTCATCACCCTCGAGGTGGACGGTCACCTCGCCGGCGGCGTTGCGGACCCATCCCGTGAGGCCGTGCCGGAGGGCCAGGCGATGAAGGAACGGACGGAAGCCGACGCCCTGGACCACGCCCTCGACCCGGACGCGGCAGGCCACGGCCACCGTCCGGGTCGGGGAGGTCATCGGGCGGCGTGCGCCGCCACCTGCGAGCGCAGGAACGCGAACCAGGCGTCGAGCCCCTCGCCCGTGCGGGCCGAGGTGAGGAAGAACTCGAGGTCGGGGTTCACGCTCTTCGCGTTCCGGATCGCCAGCTCCACGTCGAAGTCGAGGTGGGGCAGGAGGTCGATCTTGTTGAGCACCGCGTAGCGCGACACCTTGAACATCTTGGGGTACTTGAGCGGCTTGTCCTCGCCCTCGGTCACCGAGAAGACCACGATCTTGTCCCGCTCGCCCAGGTCCCAGCTGGCGGGGCAGACCAGGTTGCCGACGTTCTCCACGAACAGGAGCTTCGTCCGCGCCAGGTCGATGGCCGTCAGCGCATCCTGCACCTGCAGCGCATCCAGGTGGCAGGCGCCGCCCGTGACCACCGCCTGCACCAGGCGCACGGTGTGGCGGGCCAGGCGGTCGGCGTCGTTCTGCGTCTGCACGTCGCCGGTGACCACGGCGATCCCGAGCTCCTCGCCGAGCGCGGCGAGGGTCTTCTCCAGCAGCAGCGTCTTCCCGGAGCCGGGCGAGGAGACGACGTTGAACGAGAGGATGCCGTGGTCGTCGAGCACCTGCCGGACCTCGCCGGCCAGCTCGTTGTTCCGCGCCATCACCTTCTCGCGGACCTCAATCGTCCGGACGGCCATCGTCCACCTCCAGGTAGTCCAGCCGGAGGACGTCCCCCGGCACGCGGGTCAGCTCGGTCTGGGCGCCGGTGAAGGGCGGCGTCTGGAAGACGGCCTCGAGGCAGAACTGGAAGTTGTCCGGTTCCACGCCAGCATCGTCCCCCACCAAAACACCCACCCGGAGCAATCGCCCCGGGTGTCGTGTCATCTGCTCTTCCACCAGCCGGGCCACTTCCATGGCGAGGCTCATCTCATGCATGGCTGTAGGCCGGCCTCTTCTTGACGTGATGGCCCCACGCCTCGAGGCGGTGGGCCGCCTTCTCGGCCACCGCATCCACCACCGCCTCGAGCTCGGGCGTGAGGATCGCGGACATCTCCACCCGGTCGGGCTCCGCGCCCACCGCCGCCACCACCGGGGGCAGGGTGCCGCGGAGCTCGGCCAGGGCCAGCACTTCCTTCAGGTCAATCTGGTGCGGCGAGAGCTTGTGCGCGAGGTAGCGGGGCAGCTCGCCCCGGCTCATCTCGTGCACCGTCCCGGGCGCCGCCCCGGAGCGGATGGCGTCGAGCAGGAGCAGCTCGTCCGCGTCCTCGATCATGGGCAGCAGGTTCATCCCCCAGGTCCCGCCGTCCACCAGCTCGAGCGACGGCGGGAGCTCCCACCCTTCCTTGAGCCGCGCCAGCGCGGCCAGCCCGAGCCCGTCGTCCCCCATGATGGGGTTGCCGAGGCCGAGCACCACCGTGCGGCGCGTGGGGCTACTCATTGAGGTCCTCGCCGTCCACGAAGTGGTGCTTGGCGGGCACGAAGCGGCCGCCCGTGAAGATCGAGGAGATGACGCCGCCGCGCTCCAGCACGTCCGCGCGCACGGCCAGGTAGATGTGCATCGGGATGAAGATCAGGAACGCCCAGGTCAGCACGTGGTGGACAAACCGCACCACCGGCATCCCGCCCATCACGATGCCCACCCAGTTGAACGCCTTGTAGAAGAACCCGCTCGGGTCCGACTGCCCGTACAGCGCGAAGCCGCTCACGATCATCACCATCGCCAGGAAGTACACCCCGGTGTAGCTCAGCTGCTGCAGCGGGTTGTGGCCCAGGTAATGGGGCGCCTTCTCCGGCTCGATCATGGCGTAGAACTTCACCTGCTTCACCATGTTGACCCAGTCGCGCGGGCGGATCGGGAAGAGGGCGGGGAGCCGCTCGAACCGGTTGCCGGCGAAGAGCCAGTAGATCCGCCAGATGGCCGTGGTGGCGAAGATGGCCGCCGCCGCGAAGTGGATGAACCGCATCCACCCCATCAGGAAGTGGTCCCGGGTGTCGCCGCCCGCCATGAAGTAGGGCTTGCCGATGTAGAGGCCCGTGACCACCAGCGCCACCATGGTCCCGACGGCCAGCCAGTGCATCAGCCGGATGGGCCAGCCCCACAGCTTCACCCACCTGTAGTTCCCGCTCGGTGCCGCGATGTCGGCGCCGAGGTGGAACCCCTGCTGGCCGGCCGCGGGGCGGCCGGCCTGGGGAGTGGCCTTGGTCATTGGACCTTGACCTCCACGACCGGGTTGCCATTGGCATCCAGGACGTGGACGCCGCAGGACATGCACGGGTCGAAGCTGTGGATGGTGCGCAGGATCTCGAGCGGCTGCTCGGGGTTCACCAGCGGGTGGTTGTCCACCAGCGAGGCCTCATAGGCGCCCTGCTGGCCCTGGCCGTCCCGCGGCGAGCAGTTCCAGGTGCTCGGCACCACGCACTGGTAGTTGGTGATCTTGCCGTCCTTGATCTTCACCCAGTGCCCCAGCGCGCCGCGCGGGGCGTCGAGGAAGCCGAAGCCCTTCGACTCGCCGGCCGGCCACTTGGAGGGATCCCACTTCTCCTGGTTGAACGTCTGGGTGTCGCCGTTCTTGATGCGGTTGACGAGGTCGTCGTACCACTTGTTCATGCGCCGGGCCAGCAGCACCGTCTCCATGCCGCGGGCCGCGGTGCGGCCGAGGGTGGAGAACAGCGCGCTCGGGCCCACGTTCAGGGCGCTCATGACGCCGCCGACCATCTCGCGCACTTCCTCGTGGCCCTTGCCGTACGCCACCAGCAGGCGCGAGAGCGGGCCCACCTGCATCGGCTTGCCCTCGTAGCGCGGGGCCTTCATCCAGGTGTACTTCGGCTCGCCCATCAGGTAGGTCCAGGGGGTGGCGGGGCCGGTGTACTTGGGCGTGGTCTCGCCGTCGAACGGGTGCAGGCCCGACTCGGGGCCGGTGCTGTACTCGTACCAGCTGGTGTTGATGAACTCCTGCACCTTGGCCGGGTCGAAGTCGTGCACCTTGGTGAGGTCGTTGTCGTAGATGATGCCGCGCGGGAAGTAGAGCTTGTCGAGGTCCCGGATGTCGCCCTCGGGGAACTCGCCGTAGCAGAGGTGGTTCTTGACGCCGCCGCCGATCGCCGCCCAGTCCTTGTAGAAGCCGGCGATGGCCACGAGGTCGGTCCAGTACACCTGCTCCACGAAGCGCTGGGCGCGGGTGATCATGTCGCGGATGTCGGTGAGCCGCTCCGCGTTGATCGTCGCCGTGTCGTTCAGGTTGATGGCCGACGCCATGCCGCCCACGAGGAAGTTCGGGTGCGGGTTCTTGCCGCCGAAGATGGCGTGGAGCCGGATGATGTCGCGCTGCCAGTCGAGCGCCTCGAGGTAGTGCGCCACCGCCATGAGGTTGGCCTCGGGCGGGAGCTTGTACGCCGGGTGGCCCCAGTAGCCGTTGGTGAAGATGCCGAGCTGGCCGCTGGCCACGAACTTCTTGACCCGGTTCTGGACCTCGGCGAAGTACGTCTCCGAGTTGTTGGGCCACGGCGAGAGGGACTTGGCCAGCCGGCTGGTGCCGGCCGGGTCGGCCTTGAGGGCGCTCACCACGTCGACCCAGTCGAGCGCGTGCAGGTGGTAGAAGTGGATGACGTGATCCTGGATGAACTGCATCCCGTGGATCAGGTTCCGGATGATGTTGGCGTTGGGCGGGATCCGGATGTCCAGCGCGTCCTCCACCGCGCGGCAGCTCGCCACCGCGTGGACGACGGTGCAGACGCCGCAGATGCGCTGGACGAACGCCCAGGCGTCGCGCGGGTCCCGGTCCTTCATGATGGTCTCGATCCCGCGGAACTGCGTGGACGAGGCCCAGCTGTCGGTGATCTTCCCGTTCTCGGATTGCACCTCGATGCGGAGGTGACCCTCGATGCGGGTGATCGGGTCGACGACGACTTTGGTGGCAGCCATGGGTGTCAGTCTCCGTTACTTGTTCGGGGTGCCGCCCTGGGACGGGCCGTCGACGACCGGCAGCTGCCGGTTCTTCTCACGCATCTGGTGGACACCGGTCGCGGCCGCGTGGGCCACCACACCTGCCGTGGCGCCGATCGCCAGCGCCGCGCCCAGCACGTCCACCCGCTCCTCGATCCCGAAGCCGCCCACGTCGGGCAGCCGGCCGTAGAACGGGGTCATCGTGTCCCAGAAGTGGGGCTCGGTGCAGCCGATGCAGGGGTGGCCCGCGCCGATCGGCCAGCTGGTCCGGGTGTTCCACTGGAAGATCGGGCAGGGCGAGAACGTCGCCGGGCCCTTGCAGCCCACGTGGTACAGGCACCAGCCCTTGCGCGCCGCCTCGTCGTCGAACTTCTCGACGAACTGGCCGGCGTCGAAGTTGGCGCGGCGGGGGCACTGGTCGTGGATGCGGGCGCCATACGCGAAGAGCGGGCGGCCCACCGGGTCCACGTCCGGCAGCCGGCCGAACGTCAGGAAGTGCACCACCGTCGCGGTCACCACGTCGCCGATCGGCGGGCAGCCCGCGATGTTCACCACCGGCTTGTCCTTGATGATGTCCGCGACGCCCACCGCGCCCGTCGGGTTCGGCCGCGCCGCCTGCACGCTGCCGAAGTGCGCGCACGCGCCGACGGCGATCACCGCCGCCGCGCCCTTGCCCGCCTCCTCCAGGATGTCCTTCGCGGTCCGCCCGCCGATGACGGTGTACACCCCGTTCTCCGCCAGCGGCACCGAGCCGGTCACCAGCAGCACGTACTTGCCCGCGTTGGCCGTCATGGAGTCGTGCAGCGCCTTCTCCACCGCGTGGCCCGCGCCCGCCATCAGCGCGTGGCTGTAGTCCAGGGAGATCACGTCGAGCACCAGGTCACCGACCGTGGGCTCCGCCGTGCGGAGCACGCTCTCGACGCACCCCGTGCACTCCTGCAGCTGCAGCCAGATCACCGGCGGCCGCTGCGGAGTCTGGAGCGCCTTCGCCATCGTGGGCGCGAACTTCTTGCCTACGCCCAGGACGACACAGAGCGCGCTGCAGTACTCCATGAACTCCCGCCGGGAAACGCCTTGGCGGGCGAGACGCTCGTCCAGCGACTCGTCGGCGAGGGGATTCAGAAAGGACATCGTGGGGACTCCGGGTTCGTGTGGCGGAACCAGCGGGCCCGATGCCTGGGGGAGGTCGGCTAGAACGGAATAGTCGGCCCGACGGCGTACGGGTCCGGGAAGCGCCACAATTGTCGTCCCTGCCTCATGAAAGAAAGATTAAGGGCTGGGTAAGGGTTTCCCGGGCTCGTAATTACCAGTTTTCTGGCGCGAACGGGCCCATCCCGTCAGCTCCATTTCCCGCCCACCCCGCTGCCCGGAATTCACCCGGGGGGCGGGCGAGTTCGACAGCGGCGCGGCGGACGCCAGGGAAGCATGGACGCCGCCGAATTGCCCGCCCGGGCGTCGCCTGTGCCCAGGGCCGGGACCCCGGGGCCTGACCGGCGCGCAACTCGCATGGCCAGCAGGGCTTGGGGGGCCCGCGGTGCACCCGCGTGAAACGCCAGGCGGCCCGCCCCCGTCAGCGCTGGTGCCACCGCAGGCGCACGCCTATGGATTTCACTGAAAGCCTCGACCGCGCCCCGCGCCGGCACGCAAAAGCCTCGACGACCCCGGGCCCCCGGCTGGCCTTTCCATTACAAAGGCGGAACCCAATGACCGATTTCCGATCGCTGGTCGCCCTCTCGCTCACTGTCGCCACCGTCACGCCGGTGGCGCTCGCCGCCCAAGGCCCCGGGCCCGTGGTCCAGGAGTGGACCGTACCCTGGCCCGACACCCGCCCGCGCGATCCCTTCGCCGCGCCCGACGGCCGGGTCTGGTTCGTGGGCCAGGTGGGCAATTACCTCGGGGTCCTCGATCCGCGCACCGGCGCGTTCCGCCGCTACGAGCTCGACCCCGGCACCATGCCGCACAACTGCATCGTGGCGCCGGACGGGATGGTCTGGTTTGCCGGCAACCGGAACGCGATGATCGGCCGGCTCGACCCGAAGGACGGCCGCATCACCCGCTTCCCCATGCCCGACCCGCGCGCCGGGGATCCCCACACCCTCGTCTTCGACCAGCACGGCGACCTCTGGTTCACCGTGCAGGCCGGCAACGCCGTGGGCCGGCTCCGGCCGGCCACCGGGACGATCGACCTGGTCTACATGCCCGCCTCCGGCTCCCGGCCCTACGGCATCGTGGTGGACCGGGCCAACCGGCCCTGGTTCGTGGAGTTCGGCACCAACAAGGTCGGCACCATCGACCCGGCCACGCTGGCGCTCACGGAGCACGTGCTTCCCGAGTCCTCGGCCCGCCCGCGCCGCATCGTGCTGGGCCAGGACGGGTCCCTCTTCGCCGGGGACTACAGCGGCGGCAAGCTCTGGCGCCTCGACCCGAAGTCGGGCCGGTTCACCCAGTGGGCCAACCCCGCCGGCGCCCGCTCGGCGCCGTACGCCATGGCCGGCGACGACAAGGGCCGGGTGTGGCAGGCCGAGACCGGCCCGCAGCCCAACCGGCTGGTGGCCTTCGACCCGCGACGTGAGGCATTCCTGCCGCCGGTGGAGATCAGCGAGAGCGGCGGGATCGTGATCCGGCACATGACCTTCGACCCCACCACCCGGATGATCTGGTTCGGCACCGATGCCGGCACCATCGGCCGGCTGAGCGTGGCGGCGTGGGAGGGGGCCGGCACCACGCCCTGAGCGCGGCGGCCGCCCTTTCGCACACTTCTCGCACATCTGGCCCTTGCTGCGGGGGCGCCGTCCGCCGACCCTACGGCGTCCCCCGCTCCGGGAGTCCATGCCCGCCCGCGCGCCCCGCCACCTCGCCTGGCCGTTCGTCCTGCTGCTCGCCTGCCTCGGCGTGATGGTCACCACAGCGGCGGTCGCCTGGCAGGGCGCGCGCCGCCATCGCCAGACCGCCGACCAGCTGCTGCGCGACTACGCCCGCTTCGCGGCGTGGAATTATTCCCGGTACGTCGGCGAGTCCCTGGGCGAGATGACCTGGCTGGTGGTCAACCCGATCCTGCACCGCCAGGTCCACCGCGCGGTGCAGGTGCCGGACGCCGCCGACCTGGTGCGCTACCACGCCCGGAGTCTCGCCGACTGCGCCTGCGATCCCGGCTACCGCGTGGCCACCTACTTCCGCTTCGTCCGCCATCGCCCCGGCGGCCTCCGCCTCGCCGGCGACACCACGGCGGCGGCGGACGTGGCCCAGCTGCGCCGGGAGCTCGAGGCGCGCTTCGCCGAGCGGAACTTCCCGCGGGCGGGCCTCTACCGCCTCACCGGCGCCGCGCCCCGGCTGGTGGGCTACGGCCTCATGCCCACCGCCCGTGGCGACACGATGGTCTACGGGATGGTGATCGACCCGGCCAGCCATGCCGCCGGCTTCCGTCAGGCGCTCAGCTACGGACCGCTGCTTCCGGACGCGGTGACCGGCGGCCGGCCCACCACCGAGCTGGTGGCGCTCGAGGTCCGGGCGGACGACGGCACCTCGCTCTACCGCGACAGCGCCTGGACGGAGGAGTACCCCATCGCGGAGGAACGGCTCCGGCCGGCCCAGGGCGGCCTCCTGGTGCGCGCCACCCTCCGGCCCACGGCGGCCCCGCCTCCTGGCGGGGGCCTGCCCGATCGCGGCGGCCCGCTCCTGCTGGCGGCGGCGCTCGCCACCGGCCTCGCGCTGCTGGCGCTGCTCCAGCTGCGCCGCGAGGGCCGGCTGGCCCGCCTGCGGGGGACTTCGTGGCCAGCGTCTCCCACGAGCTCCGCACCCCGCTCGCCCAGGTGCGCCTCTACCTCGACACCCTCCGGCTCGGTCGCTACGCCACCACCGAGCAGCGCGACTGGATCCTCGGCCACCTGGCGCGCGAGACCACGCGCCTCGAGCAGCTGGTGGAGAGTGTCCTGGCCTTCACGCGGCTCGAGCACGCCCTGCCCCCGCAGGGGCCCGCGCCGCCGCTGGCCCTCGCCGGCGAGATCGCCGACGCCGTGGCGCTCTTCCGGCCGCTCGCGGAGGGGCGGGGCACGGTGGTCGAGCCGGTGCTCGACGCCAGCCTCGACGCCGCCATCGAGGCGCCCGTCCTGCGGCAGGTGGTGCTCAACCTGCTCGACAACGCCATCAAGTTCGGCCCCCGCGGGCAGCGCGTGCGGGTGACCCTGGCGCGACACGGGGACCGGGCCCGCCTCACCGTGGCGGATGAGGGCCCCGGCGTCCCGCGGGCGGAGCGGGAGCGGATCTGGGAGCCGTACTATCGCGGTGCGGCGGAGGGGGTGCGCGCGGTGGGAGGGAGCGGGATCGGGCTCGCGCTGGTGGCGGAGGCGGTGCGGCGGGCCGGCGGGACGGTGTGCGTGGAGGACGGGGCGCCGGGGGCGGTGTTCGTCGTGGAGCTGCCGGTGGTCCCCCGCGGCGGCGCCGGCATGAGCGCGCCGCGCATCCTCATCGTGGAGGACAACGCCGACCTCGCCGACGGCCTCCGCTACAACCTGGAGCTCGAGGGCTACGCCGTGCAGGTGATCGGCGAGGGCCGCGCCGCCATCGCCGCCGTGCGCGCGGCGGAGCCGGACCTGCTCATCCTCGACCTCATGCTGCCGGGGTGCGACGGCTACGAGGTCCTCCGCACCATCCGCGCGGCGGGGGCGCGCCTGCCCGTCATCATCCTGAGCGCCCGCGGCGAGGAGGCGGACAAGGTCCGCGGCTTCCGGCTCGACGCGGACCAGTACGTCACCAAGCCGGTGGGCCTGCTGGAGCTGCTGGAGCGGGTGCGCGCGCTCCTCCGCCGTGCGCGCCCCGAGGCCGGGCGCCTGGCGCCGCGCCGGTCGGCTTCGGCGCGGTTCGGGTGGAGGTGGCGGCCCGGGTGGTCACCGTGGACGGGGCGCCCGTCGGCCTCACGCCCAAGGCGTTCGACCTGCTGCTGGCTTTGGTGCGCCGGGACGGGGCCGTCGCCTCCCGCGCGGAGCTGCTGGCCGAGGTCTGGGGCGCGGCGCCCGACGTGCTCACCCGCACCGTGGACTCCCACATGGCCGAGCTGCGCCGCAAGCTCGAGCCGGACCCGGCCGAGCCCCGGCACCTGCTCACGGTCTGGAAGACGGGCTATCGCTTCCAGCCGTAGGCGGCACCGATCCCGCACATCCTCCGCACCGGGGCACACACAACTTCGCGGGGACGGGCGCGTATCGTCCCACACCCCTCACCGGAGTCCCGTCATGCTGCGTCTTCCCCGGCCGGGCCGGCTGCTGCTCGCCGCGCTGGCCCTCGCGCCCGCCGCCCTCGACGCGGCCCCCCGCGACCGTATGCTCGTCTCCCCCGCGTGGGTGGCCGCGCGCCTCGGTGATCCCGCCTTGGTGCTCTTCCACATCGGCACCAAGGCCGGCTACGACTCGGCCCACATCGCCGGCGCCCGTTTCCTGCCGCTGGCCACGATCACCGAGCGGAAGCCGTCGGGCACCGTCTTCGAGCTGCCGCCGGTGGCGCGCCTCGACTCGGTCTTCGCCGCCGCGGGCGTGGGCCCTGATTCCCGGATCGTGCTCTACTTCGGCAGCGACTGGGTCTCTCCCACCACGCGCGCCTGGTTCACCTTCGATTACCTGGGGCTCGGTGCGCGGACGGTGATCCTGGACGGCGGCCTGCCGGCGTGGCGGGCCGCCGGCCGCCCCGTCACCGCCGACCCGCCGCCGGCGGCGCGCGCCGTCCGTGCGCCGGGCTCCCACCCGCGCCCCGATGCCGTCGTGGACGCCGGGTGGGTGCAGGGCCACCTCGGGGCCGCCCGCCTGACGATCATCGATGCGCGCGACCGGGAGTTCTACCGCGGGCTCGAGCCCGGCATGCACGGCCGCGAGGGGCACCTCCCCGGCGCCGTGAGCCTGCCGTTCCACACGCTCTTCGACAGCACCGGCCGCTTCCTCCCCGACAGCGCCCTGCGCCGGCGCTTCACCGAGGCGGGCGTGAAGCCCGGCCAGCAGGTGGTTGCCTACTGCCACATCGGCCAGCAGGCCACGGTGGTGTACTTCGCGGCGCGGCTGCTTGGGCTGGACGTGCGACTCTACGATGGCTCCTACACGGAATGGGAGGCCCGCGCCGAGCTGCCGGTGGAAGGGGGCATCCCCGCCACCCGTGCCGGCCTCGTGGACCCCGCGCACCTCGCCGACCGGATCGCCGCCGGGGAGGTGACCGTCCTCGACGCCCGCGGGGACCTCCCCGCGTACCTCGCGGGTCACCTGCCGGGCGCGGTGTACCTGCACTTCGAGTCGCTGCGCCAGAGCCGCGGCGGCACGCCCGGCGACGCCCTCACGGCGCAGGCCTACGGCCAGCTGTTCGGCGCCCTCGGTGTGCGGCCGGATCGCCCCGTTGTGGTGTACGGCTCCGGCGATGCCGCGAACTTCAACGCCACCTTCGCGCTGTGGGTGCTGAGCGGGCTCCGGCATCCCGAGGTCTATCTCCTCGACGGCGGCTTCGGCGCCTGGGCGGCGGCCGGCAAGCCCGTCGAGCGCCGCTATCCCGACCTCGCGCCCGTCAGCTACCCGGACAGCAACTTTGCCCTCGAGGTGGCCGAGGCCGTCTGGCTGCGCGGCAGCCTCGGCCGGCCCGACGTGGCCATCGTGGACGTCCGGCCGCGCGACCAGTACGAGGGTCAGGCCGGCGCCCAGCTGCGCCGCGGGCACATCCCCGGCGCCATCCATCACTTCTGGCAGGATGACCTCGTGGCCGATGGCGCGGGGAAGCGCTGGAAGTCCGTCGAGGCGCTGCGTGCGGCCTATGTGGCGCAGGGGATCACGCCGGACAAGCAGGTCTTCGTCTACTGCAACACCGGCACCGAGGCGAGCCACGTCTACTTCGCGCTCCGCCACCTGCTCGGCTACCCGCGCGTGCGCGTCTACGTCCCGTCCTGGACCGAGTGGGCCGAGCGCGAGGACCTGCCGGTGGAGAGCGAGACCACGGCGAGCGGCACCTGACGGAGCTTGCCGCGGGGCCGGCCGGCGGCGGGTGACCGGGCTCATGGCACCACGGCACCCACGAGGGAAGCACTGCGAAAGCGTGCTTCCCTCGGTGTGCTTGCGGCCCTGCTCCTCGCGTGCGGTTCCTCCGACAGCGCTGCGCCCTCCGGGCCATGACAACGCCCCGCGCTCCGGGTGAGCGGCGGGGCGTTGTTGTCCTGAGGGACCTGTCGCCTCGGCGGGATTGGCGGTACTCTGGGCGAGTGCCACACCCCACCGTTCTCCATTCCTGACGGACCCTGCCGATGCCCGTGCGTTTCTTCGCCGCCTGTCGCCGGATGCTCCCGCTCCTGCTGGCCGCCGCGCCGCCCCTCGCGGCCCAGGCGCCGGACACTGTCACCGCCACGCTCCTCGTCCCCGACGCCGTCTGGGACGGCGTCGCCGATGCGCCGAAGGCGGGCTGGGTGGTGCTGGTGCGCGGGGAGCGGATCGTGGCGGTGGGCCCCGCGGCGTCGGTGCCGGCGCCGCGCACCGTCACCCGGGTGCCGCTCCCCGGCACCACGCTCATCCCCGGCCTCATCGAGGGCCACGCCCACCTCTTCCTGCACCCCTACGACGAGACCCTGTGGGACGACCAGGTGCTGCGCGAGCCGGCCGCCTATCGCGTGGCCGCAGCCGTGGCCCACGCCCGCGCCACCCTCCAGGCCGGCATCACCACCGAGCGCGACCTCGGCACCGAGGGCATGGGCGCCGACGACGTGCAGCTGCAGCGCGCCATCGCCCGGGGCGTCATCCCCGGGCCCCGGCTGCTCGTCGTCACCCGCGCCATCGTGGCCACCGGGTCCTACGCCCCGCGCCGGGCCAACTACGCCTTCGACCCGCCGCAGGGGGCCGAGGAGGCCTCGGGGGCCGGGGAGCTGATCCGCGTGGTGCGGAGCCAGGTGGGGCATGGAGCCGACTGGATCAAGGTGTACGCCGACTTCGGCTGGGGCCCGGGCGGGGCCACGCTCCCCACCTTCTCCGAGGAGGAACTGCGCGTGCTGGTGGAAACCGCGCGTGGCGCCGGCCGCCCCGTCGCGGCCCACGCCAGCACGCCCGAGGGCATGCGCCGCGCCGTGATGGCCGGCGTCGAGACCATCGAGCACGGCGACGGCGGCACGCCGGAGGTGTTCCGCCTGATGCGGGACCATGGCGTGGCGCTCTGTCCCACCATCGCGGCGGCGGAGGCGTACGCCACCTACTTCGACGGCTGGGTGAAGGGCCGCATGCCGCCCCCGTCCGGCCTCGTGGCCAAGCGGCAGAGCGTCCGCGCCGCGCTCGACGCCGGCGTCACCATCTGCTTCGGCGGCGACGTGGGCGTCTTCCGCCACGGCGACAATGTGCGCGAGCTCGAGGCGATGGTGGAATACGGCATGACGCCGCTGGCCGCGCTCAGGGCGGCCACCGCCGGCAATGCCCGCACCTTCCACCTCGACGACCGCCTCGGCCGCGTGGCTCCCTGGGCTCCTGGCCGACCTCGTGGCCGTGGCCGGCGACCCGACCCGGGATGTGGCCGCCCTCCGGAAGGTCCGCTTCGTGATGAAGGGCGGGAGCGTGGTGCCGCTCGACCCGTAGCCGCACCGCCTCCAAGGCACGACGCCCCGCCGGCTGCGCTGCCGGCGGGGCGTCGTGCTTCCCCAGGTGGTCAGGCGGCCGGCCTACGCCGCCACCGGCGCCTCCCACGACTGCAGGTGCGCCGCCCCGTGCTCCAGGATGAAGCGGTGCAGCGCCTCCGCCGCCGGCGAGAGCAGCTTGGACTGCAGGCTCACCACGTGCCAGGTGCGCATCACCGGCGTGTCCTCGACGTCGAGCACCCGGAGCAGCCCCGCGCGGAGCTCGAGCCCGAGCGTGTGCCGCGACAGGAACGACAGCCCCATCCCCGCCATCACCGCCTGCTTGATGGTCTCGTTGCTCGAGGTGTCCATCGAGATGTGGGCCTCGCACCGGTGCTCGGCGAAGTACTGCTCCATCGCCGCCCGCGTCCCGGACCCCGGCTCCCGCACGATGAACGGCTGCCCCACCAGCGCGCTCGCCGAGAGCGGACCCGCGGCTGCGAGCGGATGATCCGCCGGGCAGACGAAGACGAACGGGTGCGGCGCAAAGCTCTCGCCCCGCGCGGCGAGGGTGCGGGGCGGGCGGCCCATGATGGTGAGGTCCGCCTCGCCGGCGAGCATCAGGTTCACCAGGGCGTCCCGGTTGCCGGCCACCCGGAGGCGCAGCTCGATGCCCGGGTACTCCCGCCGGAAGCGCGCCAGGAGCTGGGGCACGAAGTACTTGGCCGTGCTGACGATCCCGATGGTCAGCAGGCCCTCCTCCAGCCGCTTGAACCGGGCCACCGCGTCCTGCGCTTCCTTGAGTGTGGCCAGGAGCTTCCGGGCATGCTCCAGGAACCAGCGGCCCCCGGGGGAGAGCCGGAGCTTGCGGCCCTCGCGGTCGAACAGGGGCAGCCCGACCTCCTCCTCCAAGTCCTTGATGATCATGGAGATGGCCGGCGGCGTGACGTGCAGCTTGGCGGCGGTTCGGGCCATGCTGCCCTGCTGCGCCACCTCCACGAAGACCCGGAGCTGCCGGAACGAGACGTCCATGGATAAGCCTTTGCTGACGATGGTGGCGAGATATTGTGATTTTCGCTTATTGGATTGGGACCATACATTGGACCATCGCCTTCGTCAATCACGCCATCCTGCTGCAGGAGCTGCCATGGCCGGCCACGTGGATTCCGCCATCCGCCCCGACGCCACCGACATCACCAAGGACGCGAAGAAGCGCTACGCGGCCGGGGTGCTCAAGTACCGCCAGATGGGCTACTGGGTCCCCGACTACCAGCCCGCCGAGACCGACGTGATCTGCGTCTTCCGGATCACGCCCCAGGAGGGGGTGGACCCGGTGGAGGCGGCCGCCGCGGTGGCGGGCGAGTCGAGCACGGCCACCTGGACCGTGGTCTGGACGGATCGCCTCACCGCCTGCGACAGCTACCGGGCCAAGGCCTACCGGGTGGAGCCGGTGCCCTCGACGCCGGGCCAGTACTTCGCCTGGGTGGCGTACGACCTGGTGCTCTTCGAGGAGGGCTCGATCGCCAACATGACGGCGAGCCTGATCGGCAACGTCTTCTCGTTCAAGCCGCTCAAGGCGGCGCGGCTCGAGGACATCCGGATCCCCGTCGCGTACGTCAAGACCTTCAAGGGCCCGCCCACCGGCCTCATCGTGGAGCGCGAGCGCCTCGACAAGTACGGCCGCCCCCTCCTCGGCGCCACCACCAAGCCCAAGCTCGGCCTCTCGGGCCGGAACTACGGGCGCGTGGTGTACGAGGGCCTCAAGGGCGGGCTCGACTTCACGAAGGACGACGAGAACATCAACAGCCAGCCGTTCATGCACTGGCGCGACCGCTTCCTCTACGTCATGGACGCGGTGAACAAGGCGAGCGCCGCGACCGGCGAGGTGAAGGGCCACTACCTCAACATCACCGCCGCGACCATGGAGGACATGTACGAGCGGGCCGAGTTCGCCAAGGAGCTCGGGTCGGTGATCGTGATGGTGGACCTGGTGATCGGCTGGACGGCCATCCAGTCGATGGCCAACTGGTGCCGCAAGAACGACATGCTGATGCACATGCACCGCGCAGGCCACGGCACCTACACCCGGCAGAAGAACCACGGCGTGAGCTTCCGCGTCATCGCCAAGTGGCTCCGCCTGGCCGGCTGCGACCACCTGCACACCGGCACCGCCGTCGGCAAGCTCGAGGGCGATCCGATGACGGTGCAGGGCTACTACAACGTCTGCCGCGACGCGTACACCCGGCAGGACCTGCCGCGCGGCCTCTTCTTCGACCAGGACTGGGCCGACCTCAAGAAGGTCATGCCGGTGGCCTCGGGCGGCATCCACGCCGGCCAGATGCACCAGCTGCTCGACCTCTTCGGCGACGACGTGGTGCTCCAGTTCGGCGGCGGCACCATCGGCCACCCGAGCGGGATCCAGGCGGGCGCCGTGGCCAACCGGGTGGCGCTCGAGGTGATGGTCAAGGCCCGCAACGAGGGCAAGAACATCCTGCAGGACGGCCCGATGATCCTCAAGGAAGCGGCCAAGTCCTGCACCCCGCTGCAGCAGGCGCTCGACACCTGGGGCGAGGTCACGTTCAACTACGCCTCCACCGACACCAGCGACTTCACCCCTTCGCCGACCGCGTCGGCCTGAGCCGGGAGCTCCCAGACCATGATGACCAACCCGACGGGCCGCCTGACGCAGGGCCAGTTCAGCTTCCTGCCCGACCTGACCGACACGGAGATCGCCCTGCAGGTGGCCTACGGCCTCCGGAAGGGCTACGCCTGGAGCGTCGAGTACACCGACGACCCGCATCCCCGGAACACCTACTGGGAGATGTACGGCAACCCGATGTTCGACCTCGCCGACCCGGCCGGCGTGCTCCGGGAGCTGACGGGCTGCCGCCAGGCCTTCCCGCGGCACTACATCCGGCTGGTGGCGTTCGACTCGACGCGCGGCGTGGAGTCCATCGCCATGAGCTTCATCGTGCAGCGGCCGCCGAGGGAGCCGGGCTTCCAGCTGTCGCGGCAGGAGGTGCACAACCGCACCATCCGCTACACCATCGGGAGCTACGCCACGCAGGATCCCGAGGGCGAGCGCTACGGCGAGGGCTGAGCCCGGCCGCCCGATCCGCGAGCGATCCAGACCATGACGCATCCCCGTTACGCCATCCCGGGGTCGGTGACGCCGCCCCCGGCGACGCCCGCCGCCTCCGCGGCGGCCGAGCCCGCCGGCCCGCCGGCCCGCACCGTGGGCGAGGTGCTGGCCCAGAGCCAGGTGGAGGCGGTGCTGGCCGAGCTGGACCGTGACCTCGTGGGCCTGGCGCCCATCAAGGCGCGGGTGCGGGACATCGCGGCGCTGCTGGTGATCGACAAGCTGCGCGCCAACTTCGGGCTCGAGGCGCAGTCGCCGTCGCTGCACATGTGCTTCACCGGGAACCCCGGCACGGGCAAGACCACGGTGGCGCGGCGGATGGCGCAGATCCTCCACCGCCTGGGCTACGTGCGCACCGGGCACCTGGTGGCGGTGACGCGCGAGGACCTGGTGGGCCAGTACATCGGCCACACGGCGCCCAAGACCAACGAGGTGCTGCGGAAGGCGATGGGCGGCGTGCTGTTCATCGACGAGGCCTACTACCTGTACCGCCCCGAGAACGAGCGGGACTACGGGCAGGAGGCCATCGAGCTGCTGCTGCAGGTCATGGAGAACCAGCGCGACGACCTCGTCGTGATCCTGGCGGGCTACAAGGACCGGATGGACACCTTCTTCAAGTCCAACCCGGGCATGAGCTCGCGCATCGCGCACCACCTCGAGTTCCCCGACTACAGCCCGGGCGAGCTGCTCGAGATCGCCGACCGGATGGTGGCGGGGATGCACTACCTGTTCGGCCCCGGGGCGCGCGAGGCCTTCGCCGAGTACCTCGAGCTCCGGCTGGCGCAGCCCAACTTCGCCAACGCCCGGAGCGTCCGGAACGCGCTCGACCGCATGCGGCTCCGCCAGGCCAGCCGGCTCTTCGCCGACCCGGGCCGCGAGCTCAGCAAGGACGACCTCATCACGCTCACCCCGGCCGACATCCGGGCGAGCCGCCTCTTCGCCCGCAAGCCGGGCGCCTGACCCCCGAGCCCCGAGGGCTGCGATGCCGCTGTCCCGCCGCTGGACCCTGACGCGCTACCTCATCGAGGAGCGCCGCCGCTTCCCCGAGGCGAGCGGTGACCTCAACGCGCTCATCCTCGACGTGGCCACCGCCTGCAAGGCGATCGCCAAGATCGTGGCCTTCGAGGACCTGGCGGGGGCGTTCGTGCCGGAGGGCGGCAGCAAGCTCGAGGGCGGCGCCATCAACGTCCAGGGCGAGGTGCAGAAGCGCCTCGACGTGATCAGCAACGAGATCTTCACCCGCACCAACGAGTGGAACGGGCACCTGGCCGGCATGGCCTCGGAGGAGATGGACGTCCCGTTCCAGATCCCGGCCCAGTACCCGCGGGGCAAGTACCTGCTGGTCTTCGACCCGCTCGACGGCTCGAGCAACCTGGACGTGAACGTGTCGGTGGGGAGCATCTTCTCCATCCTCCGCGCCCCCGACGACGTCGTGGCCGCCGGCCGCGACGTGGTCGAGGCGGACTTCCTGCAGCCCGGCGCCCGGCAGGTGGCGGCCGGGTACGCGCTGTACGGCCCCACCACCATGCTGGTGCTCACGGTGGGGAACGGCGTCGTGGGCTTCACGCTGAATCCCACCACGGGCGAGTTCGTGCTGACGCACCCGAAGATCACGGTGCCGCCGGCCACGCAGGAATTCGCCATCAACAGCTCCAACGCCCGCTTCTGGGAGCCGCCGGTCAAGCGCTACGTGGATGAATGCCTGGCGGGGAAGGCCGGCCCGCGGGGCAAGGACTTCAACATGCGCTGGATCGCCTCCCTCGTGGCCGAGGCGCACCGGATCCTGATGCGGGGCGGGGTGTTCCTCTACCCGCGCGACATGCGCGACCCGGCCAAGCCGGGCCGCCTCCGCCTGCTCTACGAGGCCAGCCCCGTCGGCATGCTGATCGAGCAGGCCGGCGGCCGCGCCAGCACCGGGCGCCAGCCCGTCCTCGGGGTCACGCCCACGGCGCTGCACCAGCGCATCGGCTTCGTCTTCGGCTCCAAGGACGAGGTGGACCGCATCGAGCGCTACCACCAGGAGCCGCTCTCGGACGACGGCCCCGAGCCGCTCTTCGCCACGCGCAGCCTCTTCCGGGCCTGAGCCCGGTCTTCCGCCTCCCGGACCCCCGACCATGTCCGCACGCCACCCGATCATCGCCATCACCGGCTCCTCCGGCGCCGGCACCACCTCGGTGCAGCGCACCTTCGAGAACATCTTCCGCCGCGAGGAGCTGACCGCGGCCGTCGTCGAGGGCGACAGCTTCCACCGCTACGACCGCGCCGAGATGCGGCAGCGCCAGGCCGAGGCGGAGAAGGCCGGCAACAAGCACTTCAGCCACTTTGGCCCGGACAACAACCTCTTCGCCGAGCTGGAGGAGCTGTTCCGCTGCTACGGCGAGACCGGCCGCGGGCGCTCGCGGAAGTACCTCCACGATCCCGTCGAGGCCAAGCCCTACAAGCAGGAGCCCGGCACCTTCACGGCGTGGGAGGAGATCGGCGAGGGCACCGACCTCCTCTTCTATGAAGGCCTCCACGGCGCGGTGGTGACGCCCGAGGTGAACATCGCGAAGCACCCCGACCTGCTCATCGGCGTGGTGCCGGTGGTGAACCTGGAGTGGATCCAGAAGCTCTACCGCGACAAGAACGTCCGCGGCTACTCGGCCGAGGCGGTGACCGACACCATCCTCCGGCGCATGCCCGACTACGTGCACTACATCTGCCCCCAGTTCACCCAGACCCACGTGAACTTCCAGCGGGTGCCGATGGTGGACACCTCCAACCCCTTCATCGCCCGGGACATCCCCTCGGCGTCGGAGAGCATGGTGGTGATCCGCTTCGCGAACCCCAAGGGGATCGACTTCCCCTACCTGCTGTCCATGATCCACGACTCGTTCATGTCCCGGGCCAACACGATCGTGGTGCCGGGCGGCAAGATGGAGCTGGCGATGCAGCTCATCTTCACCCCGTTCATCTGGCGCCTGATCGAGCGCCGCAAGCGTGCCCTGGGAGCCGTCTGATGGCCTCGTCCTCCACCGACCGGGTGCTGCGCCCGGCCAACGGCCTCACCGACCCGATGGCGGACGCGCTCCGCGCCCTCGCCATGGACGCCGTGCAGGCGGCCAACTCCGGCCACCCCGGCGCACCGATGGGCATGGCCGAGATGGCCTCGGCCCTCTGGGGCGGGCCGCTCCGCCACAACCCGGCCAACCCGGCCTGGCCCGACCGCGACCGCTTCGTGCTCTCCAACGGGCACGCCTCGATGCTGCTCTACGCGCTGCTGCACCTGAGCGGCTACGCCCTGCCGCTCGACGAGCTCAAGCGCTTCCGCCAGCTCCACAGCAAGACCCCGGGCCACCCGGAGCACGGCCTCACCCCCGGCGTGGAGACCACCACCGGCCCGCTGGGCCAGGGCCTGGCCAACGCCGTGGGCATGGCCCTCGCCGAGCGGCTCCTGGGCGACGAGTTCAACCGCCCCGGCCACGCCATCGTGGACCACCGCACCTATGTCTTCCTGGGTGACGGCTGCCTCATGGAGGGCATCAGCCACGAGGCCTGCGCCCTGGCCGGGACCTGGAAGCTCGGCAAGCTCATCGCGCTCTACGACGACAACGGCATCTCCATCGACGGCGCCGTCGACGGCTGGTTCACCGACGACACCGCCCAGCGCTTCCGCGCCTACGGCTGGCGCGTGCTCGGGCCCGTGGACGGGCACGACACCGGCGCCGTCCGCCGCGCGCTCGCGGAGGCGGGGCAGGGGAGCGACGCGCCCACGCTGATCATCTGCCGCACCACCATCGGCAAGGGCTCGCCCGGGCGGGCCGGCACCGCCAAGGCGCACGGCGAGCCGCTCGGCGCCGACGAGATCCGCGCCACCCGCGAGGCGCTCGGCTGGAGCCACGCGCCCTTCGAGATCCCGGACGCGATCCGCGCCCAGTGGGACGCCCGCGCCCGCGGCACCGCGGCGGAGCAGGAGTGGCAGGCCCGCTTCGAGGCCTATCGCTCGGCCCATCCGGCGCTGGCCGCGGAGTTTGAGCGCCGCGTGAGCGGGGCGCTCCCGGCGGAATTCGCCACCATCCGGGCGGATGCGGTGGCCACGGCCGTGAAGCCGGCGGGCGCCGTGGCCAGCCGCAAGGCCTCGCAGCAGGTACTGGCGCTCCTCGGCCCCAAGGTGCCGGAGCTCCTCGGCGGCAGCGCCGACCTCACCGGCTCCAACCTCACCGACTTCCCCGGCGCCGGGGCGGTGCGGGCCGGCGAGCCCGGCGGGCGGCACATCAACTACGGGGTCCGCGAGTTCGGCATGGCCGCCATCATGAACGGCATGGCGCTCCACGGCGGCTTCATCCCGTACGGCGGCACCTTCCTCACCTTCTGCGACTACAACCGCAACGCCATCCGCATGGCCGCGCTGATGAAGCAGCGGGTGATCCACGTCCTGACCCACGATTCCATCGGCCTCGGCGAGGATGGGCCCACGCACCAGGCCGTGGAGCACGCGGCCAGCCTGCGCCTCATCCCCAACCTCGAGGTCTGGCGCCCCTGCGACACCCTCGAGACCACGGTGGCCTGGACCGAGGCCGTCGCCGACGCGGCGCGCCCCTCGGCGTTGCTCCTCTCCCGCCAGAACCTCCCCGTGCTGGCGCGCGAGGCCGCGCACGTCGAGGGCATCCAGCGCGGCGGCTACGTGCTCTCCGACCGGCCCGCGCCCCAGGCCGTGATCCTGGCCACCGGCTCCGAGGTGGGCCTGGCCATGACGGCGCAGCAGCAGCTCGATGAGCGCGGCATCCCGGTGCGCGTGGTCTCGGTGCCCTCGAGCACCCGCTTCGACCGCCAGCCGGCGGCGTGGCGGGCGGAGGTGCTCGGGCAGGGCATCCCGCGGATCGGCGTCGAGGCCGGCGTGACGCGGTGGTGGGGCCAGTACGGCTGCGTCGCCGCGCTCGGCGTGGACAGCTTCGGCGAGTCGGCGCCGGCGCCGGCGGTCTACGAGCACTTCGGCCTCACGGCCGCGCGGCTCGTGGCGCTGGTGGAATCGCTGGTGGCCGCGCCCGCGCCGGCATGACGGGGCCGTATCGCCTGGTCTCGTTCGACCTCGACGGCACCCTGGTGGACACCGCGGCGGAGATCGCCGAGGCGGCCTGCCTGGCGCTCGAGGAGCAGGGACTGCCGCGGCGGCCGGTGCCGGAGATCGTGGCGCTGATCGGCCACGGCACCGAGACGCTGATCCGGGCGCTGCTGGCCCGCGCCGTGGCGGAAGACCCGGCGCGCGCCGGGCAGGTGCCCGAGGCGGCGCTCCTCGCCAGCATGGACACGCACTACGCCCGCACCACCGGCACCACCGCGCGGCCCTATCCCGGCGCGCGTGAGGCGGTGGACCGGCTGGGCGCGCAGGGCGTGTTCCTGGCGTGCGTCACCAACAAGGAATCGCGCCACGCGCAGCGGGTGCTCGAGGCCACCGGCCTCGACGACTGCTTCGCCGTGGTGATCGGCGGCGACACGCTGCCCTGGAAGAAGCCGGACGCCCGGGTGCTCCAGAAGGTGATGGAGCTGGCGGGCGCCACCCCCGCCACCACCGCCCACGTCGGCGACTCGGGGATCGACGTGCAGGCCGCCCGGAACGCCGGCGTGGCCGCCTGGGTGGTGCCCTACGGCTACAACGGCGGCCGCCCCATCGCGGAGGCGGGCCCGGACCGGGTGTTCGAGGGCCTGAGTGGCGTGGCCGATCACGTGCTCGGCGCCCAGGCGTGAGGCGCCGCACATGACCGGACTGCGCGCCATCCTCTGGGACGTGGACGGCACGCTGGCGGAGACGGAGCGCGAGGGGCACCGGGTGGCCTTCAACGAGGCCTTCGCGGCGCTCGGGCTGCCGTGGCGCTGGGACGTGGCGCACTACGGCGAGCTGCTCAAGGTGGCCGGCGGCCGCGAGCGGCTGCTGCACGACATGACGGCCCGCCCCGACGCGCCCGCGTCCCCCGAGGCGCGCGTGGAGCTGGCTGGACGGGTGCACCAGCGCAAGACCGCCGCCTACACGGCGATGGTGCGCGCGGGGCGGATCCCGCTCCGGCCCGGGGTGCGGGAGCTGCTCGGGGAGTGCCGGGCCGCCGGGCTCCGGCTCGGGATCGCCACCACCACCACCCGCGCCAACGTCGAGGCGCTGCTCGAGGCCACGGTCGGGCCGGGGTGGTGCGAGGTGATGGTCACCGGCGAGGACACGGCGCGGAAGAAGCCCGATCCCGCGGTGTACCGGCAGGCGCTGGCGGTCCTGCAGCTCGCGCCCGGGGAGGCGATCGCGGTGGAGGACTCGCCCGACGGGGTGCGTGCCGCGCGCGGGGCGGGCCTGCCGGTGATCGTGACGGACAGTGCGTACTTCGCCGGTGCCGCCATCGAGGGAGCGGCGGCACGCGGCCCCGGCTTCGACAATCGCATGGGCTGGCTGCCCGCCCCGGTTCCCCCGGGCGCGGGGCCCGTCCGCCTGGACGACCTGCGCCGCTGGTGGGCGCCGGCGTCTCCATCATCCAGCACGGAGTGATCCGATGGCCCTGGTCTCGTTGCGCCAGCTGCTCGATCATGCCGCCGAGTTCGGCTACGGCGTGCCCGCCTTCAACGTCAACAACCTGGAGCAGATCCAGGCCATCATGGAGGCCGCCGAGAAGACCCAGTCGCCGGTGATCCTGCAGGCCTCGGCCGGCGCCCGGAAGTACGCCGGCGAGCCCTACCTGCGGCACATGGTGCTCGGCGCCGTCGAGTCGCACCCCGACATCCCGGTGGTGCTGCACCAGGACCATGGCACCTCCCCCGCGGTCTGCCAGCAGTCCATCCGCTCCGGCTTCACCAGCGTGATGATGGACGGCTCGCTGCTCGAGGACGGCAAGACGCCGGCGTCCTACGAGTACAACCTCGAGGTCACGAAGAAGGTGTCGGAGTTTGCCCACGCCATCGGCGTCTCGGTGGAGGGCGAGCTCGGCTGCCTCGGGTCGCTCGAGACCGGCGAGGCGGGCGAGGAGGACGGCATCGGCGCCGAGGGGAAGCTGAGCCACGACATGCTGCTCACCGACCCGGCGCAGGCGAAGGAGTTCGTGGCGGCCACCGGCGTGGACGCGCTCGCCATCGCCATCGGCACCAGCCACGGCGCCTACAAGTTCACCCGCAAGCCCACCGGCGACATCCTGGCCATGGACCGCATCGCCGAGATCCACGCGGCGATCCCCACCACCCACCTCGTGATGCACGGCTCCTCGAGCGTGCCGCAGGAGTGGCTGGCCATCATCCGGAAGTACGGCGGCGACATCAAGGAGACCTACGGCGTGCCGGTGGAGGAGATCCAGCGCGGCATCAAGACCGGGGTCCGGAAGGTGAACATCGACACCGACATCCGCCTGGCCATGACCGGCGCCATGCGGAAGGTCTTCGCCGAGCAGCCGTCGGAATTCGACCCGCGGAAGGCGCTCATCGCGGCGCGCGCCGCCGCCCGGGACATCTGCATCGCGCGCTTCGAGGCCTTCGGCACCGCGGGCCACGCCCCCAAGATCAAGCCGATCCCGCTCGAGACGCTGGCCAAGCGCTACAAGTAGCCGGGCGGGCGCACCGCGCCGCGAGGCCCCGTCGTCCGTGAGGACGGCGGGGCTTCCGCGTTCTGGGCGGCTGCAACGTCTGCAACCGGGGACGGATGCACTCCTCTTGACTGTCTAGTGGAAGCGGCCCAGATTGGCCCCAGCACTAGACCGTCTAGCGGAGTTCGGATCATGGCCCACACGCCCCTCGCCCTGCTGCAGGGCACCCTCGACCTCATCGTGCTGCAGCTGCTGCGCGCGGAGCCCACCAACGGCTACGACCTGAGCCTCCGGATCCAGGCCACCTCGCGCGACGTGCTGCAGGTCAACGCCGGCTCCCTCTATCCGGCGCTCTACCGCCTCGAGGAGCGGGGGCTCATCGCCTCGACGTGGCAGGAGACGCCGAAGGGGCGCCGGGCCAAGGTCTATTCCCTCACGCCGGCCGGCCGGAAGCAGCTCGCGGCCGCGCGCGCCGACTGGCAGCGCTTTGCCGGCGCGCTCGGCGCCATCCTGGGCACCGCCTGAGGCCGGGCCGATGAATCCGGCGACGTGGATGATGCGCCGCGTGCGCGGCCTGCTCCGGCGGCGCGCGCTCGAGCGGGAGATGCAGGAGGAGATGGCGGGGCACCTCGAGCAGGCCGCCGAGCGCTTCCGGGCCCGCGGGCTCCCGGCGGACCAGGCGCGGGAGGCGGCGCGGCGGGAGTTCGGCAACGTGGCGCTGCTGCAGGAGGAGGCGCGCGAGGCGCGCGGCTTCCGCTGGCTGCACGACATCGGCGCCGACCTGCGCTTCGCCGTGCGCCACTTCCGGCGGCACACGGCCACGGCCGTGCTCATCGTGGCGGTGCTGGCCCTCGGCACGGCGGCCAACACCATCATCTTCTCGATGCTGCAGGCCAACTTCTTCCGCCCGGCGCCCGCCGTGCCGGCGGACCCCGCGCACGTCCGGCTCTGGGCGGAGGAGCGCGCCACGCCCACCGCGCGCTTCACGCCGCGCGGCTTCACGTTCCCGGAGCTGCAGGCCTTGGCCGGCCGCCGCGCCGTGTTCCACGACCTGGCCGCATGGACCGATGACGACGTGATCCTCGACGCGGGCGACAGCACCGGCGCGAGGAGCCTCCATGCGCAGTTCGTGACGCCCAACTACTTCACCACCCTCGGCGTGCCGGTGGCGGCCGGCCGGTCCTTCCTCCCCGGCACGAGTGGCGCGACGGCCGACGCCCCGGAGCTCGCCGCGGTCCTCTCCACTCCGCTCGCCGCGCTCCTCTACGGCACGCCGTCCGCGGCCGTGGGGCGCACCGTGCGGATCAACGAGGTGACGGTGCTCGTCGTCGGCGTGGCCGCCCCGCGGTTCCAGGGCGCCATCCGCAACATGGACGACGCCGCCCTCTGGCTCCCGGTCAGCGCCCGGGCCGAGCTGGCCCGGCTCTCCCCGTCGTGGCTCAGTGATGCGGCGGTGCTGGCCCTGTTTGCCCGCCTGGCCCCGGGTGCCTCACGGGCGCAGGCCACGGCCCTCACCCAGCAGGTGGTGACCGCCACGCTGCCTGACTCGGCCACGCGCGTGGGGATGACGCGGCGCGCCGAGGTGCTGGCGCTGCAGGCGCTGCCGCCGGGCGAGGAGACCAGCGAGATGGCCCTGGCGGTGAGCTTCGTGACGCTCATCGGCGTGGTGATCCTGCTGGTGGCGTGGATGAACGTGAGCTCGCTCATGGTGGCGGCCGCCGTGGGGCGCCGCCACGAGATCGCGGTGCGGCTCTCCCTCGGCGCCTCCCGCTGGCGGCTGCTCCGCCAGCTCCTCGCCGAGTCCACGCTGCTGGCGCTCACCGGCAGCGCCCTGGGGCTGCTCCTCGCCTGGTGGGAGCTCAGCTACATGGCGCGCACCGAGGTGGAGGGCGTGGACCTGGCGCCCGATCTCGGCACCTTCGCCTTCGTGGCGGGAATGGCGCTGGCCACGGGCATCCTCTTCGGCCTCTCGCCGGCGCTGCACGCCACCCGCGGCGCCGTGGCCAACGCGCTGCGCGATTCGGGCGCGGGCGCGGGCACGGCCAGCGGCGGCCGTGCACGGCTGCAGCGGGGGTTCGTGGTGGCGCAGATCGCGCTGTCGCAGCCGCTGCTGGTGCTGCTCGCCACCATGCTGTCGCTGGTGCTGGCCGGCTACCAGCCGCTGACACCGGCCATGAGCCGCCACGTGATCACCGCCGACGTCCGGCCGCTCGCGACCGCGGGCGCACCGGGGCAGGGGCAGGAGGCCGTGGACTCCCTGCTCCGCCGCATCGCCGAGCGGCCGGACGTGGTGAGCGCGGTGCCGGAGGCGCGGGGCTTTGCGCTGCGCGGGATCGTGCCACCGGGGACGCCGGTTCAGGGGACCGCGGGTGCGCGTCCGACCATCGTGCACCTCGAGGGGGCGGCGCCCGGGTGGTTCGCGCTGCTCGACGTGCCCATCGTGCTGGGCCGCGACGTGGCGCTCGCCGATTCGCTGGCCGAGGGGCCGCCGGTGGTGATCGGCAGCGACCTGGCGCGCGCCCTCTGGGGCGGCACCAATCCCGTGGGCCAGGTGCTCGCCTCGCCGCCGCTGCCGGGGTCGGGACAGGACTCGGTGCGCCTGACAGTGGTCGGCGTGTACGACGCCACCCGGCCGACCACCCGTGGCGCCCCGAGCGCCGCCGCGATGGGCGGCACGCCCACCTACCGCGTCTACACCGCCCACGGCCAGCAGTGGCGCCGGGACCGCCTGCTGGTGCGGACCCGGGGGCCCGCGGCGCCGGTCGTGCCTGAGCTGCAGCGCTTCGTGCGCACGGTGGCGCCGTCGCTCCCGGTGTCCTCGATGCTGACGCTGGCGCAGGCGGACGCCGAGCAGTCGCGGGAGGCGTTCCGGGTGGCGCTGCTGGCGGGGGCGGGCGGGGTGCTGGCGCTGCTGCTCGCCTCACTCGGCCTCTATGGCGTGGTGTCGCTCGCGGTGCGGCAGCGGACCCGCGAGATCGGGATCCGGATCGCGGTGGGCGCGGTCCCGATGGCGGTGGCGCGGATGTTCCTGGCGTCCGGGGTGCGGGTGAGCGCGCTGGCGCTGCTGCTCGGCCTGCCGCTCAGCATCGCGGCGCTCAAGTTCGGGCTGGCGCAGGGCCTGATCTTCGCGATCCCGGTGAACCCCTACCTGATCGGCGGCGTCATCGCCGCGCTGCAGCTCGGCGTGGCCTCCGCCGCCACGTGGATCCCGGCGCGCCGCGCCGCGCGCGTGGCGCCCGCCACGACGTTGCGGGTGGACGAGCGTGCAGGCGGAGGGGTCGGACGGCGGTCCCAGGGCGAGCCGCCGCGGGCTCCCGAGCTGGCGGAGGCGTCCCGAGAACTGGCGGCGGCGAATGCTGGCGGAGGCGTCTCGAGAGCCGGCGGAGCCCTCTCGAGAGCTGGCGAGACCGTGCCGGGCTCCGGCGAAGGCGGGCGGCGGGCAGCGGGACTTGTCGGGCGCGTCGCCGGGGTCGGCGGCGCGCGTGCGGTCGAGCGGTGACCCAGCCGGCCCGGCTGGAACCGATCGCGGGGCGCACGAGGGTAGCCGGAAACACCGAGCCCCGCCGTCATCACTGACGGCGGGGCTCCCTGGCGAGTGCGCCCGAGACGATTCGAACGTCCGACCTCTTGCTCCGGAGGCAAGCGCTCTATCCAGCTGAGCTACGGGCGCGGGGGAGGGACCCAGGGGCCCTTCCGAGGGGCAGAATAGTCGCCGGGCGCGGCCCTTTACGCAACCGGGGCCAGCCGGCCCGGCTGCCAGACCCCCCGGCCGTCGATGCCCGGGGGCACCGGCACGCCGAGCCAGTGGAGCATGGCGGGGAAGAGGTCCACCGTGCGCATCGTGGCCTCGGGGAGCAGGGCGTTGCTCCACACCGGCACCTGCATGTGCGCGCGGATCAGCGACCCGTGCCCCGACTTGTGCTCCGGCACCTCGAAGCGCTCGCGGAAGTCGAAGCCCTCGCGGCCCACCACCAGGAGGTCGCCGGTGCGCGGGGCGCGGAACTGGTCCAGCAGCTGCACGCAGGCATCCGGGTACGGCCCGTCCCAGCTCTCCGCCAGCCACTGGTCGGGGTCGCGGGTGCGGGCCGCGCCCAGGCGGAGCGGGTCGGCGGTCAGTGGCTGGTAGGTGAGGCGGCCGTCGTCCTGGCGGATGACGAGCGCCTCGCCGTCCCGATCGGCCACGCGCACGGTGCCGGGCGCGTCTTCCGCCGCCACGAAGGCGACGGCGGCCTCCCGCACCAGCTCGGCGATCACGTCATGCGTGCTGCCGAACGTCTCGCGCTGGCGCAGGCGCTCGAGGGGCCAGCGGTCGGGACGCGGCGTCCCCGGGCGCGCGTAGACCATGGCCGAGCCGTTGCCGGCCACCATCACCGCCGCGCGCGGATTGCGCTCCCAGATCACCGGGTGCGACATCGTGGCCACGCCCTGCCCCCGGAACCAGTCCGCCAGGTCCAGGTGCGCGTGCACCACCGAGGCGCCGTGGTCGCTCACCATGACGATCAGCGTGTCGTCGAGCTCGCCCCGCGCTGCCAGCAGCGTCCGCACCGCCGCCACCGTCCGGTCCACCCGATGCAGCGCGCGGAGCACCTTGGGCCCCTCCGGCGTGCTCTGGTGGGTGTACCCATCCACCGCCGGGAACTGCGCGAAGATGAACTTCCACCCGCGCGCGAGCCCGCGGAGCAGGTGCCGCGTCACCGCGTCGTCGGACGGCTGGTGCCACTCGGCGTAGTGCGCCAGCGCACCCCAGAACTTCCGCTCGCCCGCCGCGGGATCGCGCTCGGGCGTCAGGCCCCTGGCGATCGGCGTGAAGATGCCGAGGCTCTCCGGCACCAGCTCGAAGACCGAGGGCACGCCGGCGGCGATGTCGCCGTCGAGGCGGCCGGCCTGGTAGCCGCAGTAGCTCCGCACCAGCTCGCGCTCGCGCCACCAGCGGCCGGCGTAGCGGGCGCGGTCGAGCCAGCGGATGGAGGGGATGTTGGCGGTGCCCGGGGTGCAGCCCGTGAGGAACGGGAGGTACGCCACGCTGGTGGTGGACGGGAAGGCCGTGATGCCACGGCGAACCCCGCCGGTGGCCGTGAGCGCGGCCAGGGCCGGCAGCTCGCCGCGCGCCAGCGCCGCTTCCGCCACGTCGGGGCGCAAACCATCGACCAGGAGCAGCAGGACGCGGGGCATGGGACTCGGGCAGAGGGGAGCGGGGAACATACTCGCCACCCCCTCTCGCTACAACGCGGCAGGCGCTATCATTCGGGCCGGCCCGGCTCCCGCGGCCGCTTCCTTCACCGCCCAGGCATCCTTGCGCATTCCACGCCTCGTCGTGGCGCTGCTCACCATGGCCGCGCCCACGCTCGTCGCGCAGGAGGACCTCTCCTCCGCGCCGCTCACCGTCCGGGTGGACTCGGCCCGCCACGAAGTGGTCCTCACCGCCGGGCCCTTCGACCTGCCGTCCATGGCCGGCCATGGCCACGACCCGTCAATGATGGCGGAGTACACCCAGCGGTTCGAGTGGCCGGTGGAGGCCATGGGCCGCGGCTTCACGCTGGAGCTCCGCGACGCCAGCGGGCAGAAGGTGTCGCAGCGGGTGCTGCATCATCTCCAGATTGCCAACAACTCGCGCCGCCAGCTGCTGCTGCCGCTCCGGGAGCGGGTGATGGCCATCGGCCGCGAGACCCGGAACATCATGCTGCCCAACACCATCGGCATGCCGCTGGCGCGGGGCAGCCGGATGCGGCTCAACATCATGTGGCACAACGAGACCCCGCGCGACGTGCAGGGCGTCACCGCCACGCTCCGCATCCGCTACTCGCCGGCCAACCTGCTGCCGGCCCCCACCACGGTGCTCCCCATGAGCATCGACCTGGCCGACGCACAGGGAAAGACCAACACCTTCACCATCCCGCCCGGCGGGCTCCGCGCCACCCGCGAGTTCATCATGCCGGTGGACGGCCGCCTCCTCGGCGCCAGCGGCCACATGCACGACTGGGGGCAATCGGTGGCGCTCGAGGACGTGAGCACCGGCAAGACTGTGCTCTCCATCACCACCACCCTGGACTCCGTGGGCCGCATCCGCAACATGCCGGTGAAGCTCTACGGAATTGCGGGGCGCGGCATCCGGCTGCATGCCGGCCGCCATTACCGTCTCGTGGCCACCTACCTGAACCCCACGGGCGAGCCGCTCGAGGGCGGCATGGCGCACCTCAACGCCATCCTGGCGCCGAGCGACCTGCGCCAGTGGCCGGCCCTCGCCGACCAGGCCGTGGCGTACGTGGACGATGGCGCCCCCGCCGCGGGCGAGGCGACCCCGCACAGTCACTGAGCACCACCACGACACGGCTCCCTTGGTGCGCTGCCTCACAGTGGCGCGCCGGGGAGCCGTGGCATTTCGGTCGCGCACGCGGGCGGGCGGGCGAATTCCCCCTTTTGGGGAATGGCGTCGGGGGACGGACTGTCGCAGGATAGGGTTGCCGCACGACTCGATCCTTGCGATTCAGGAGGCCCCCTTGGCACCGACCGACACGACCGTGGATTCCGGCCTCACCGACCGGGATGCCTATCAGGACGCGCTGGCCGCCCAGCTCGTGGAATGGCGCGCCCAGTTTGAGGGTTTGAATGCGCAGGTGGCGCGCGCCGTGAACGGCCGGCCTCGCGGTGGCAAGGCCTTCAAGGTGCTGGCGGCCAAGCACGCCGCGCTCATCCGCTGCCTGCGCGAGGTGCGCGACGCCACCGACCAGTCCTGGCGGGAATGGCGCGAGCGCACCGACAAGGCCTGGGAGGAGCTGCAGGTCGCCACGCAGGAGGCGCAGGCCTCGCTCCCCAACGGCCGGCAGATCCCCGACGACGAGCTCGACCTGCTGGTCCCCTCCGGCCGGCTCCAGCCGGCCTGGCCCGACTGAGGCGGAGGCACCACCGCCGGGACGGCGATTCCCTTCCGTCGGCCTCCGGCCGTGAGCGGCGCGGTCCCGTTGCGTGGACCGCGCCGTTCTCGTTTCCGGGGTGCCGGCCCTGCCCGCTTTCCGCCACCACCACCGTCCCGCCACCCAATCCCGCGGCAGCCGAGTGCACTACTGCCGGCCAGCGACGGCCTAGCTCTCACGGGTGAGGTGTGGGTGCACCCGTGGGTGCGTGAAGTTCATTCCCTCCCGGCGAATTTCCCGTGGGCCACCCGCGGCCTACTATGAAAGCCCATGATACCTGACGTGCGGGAGACCCGGGATGCGGCACTCGCCGCGCGGAGCGCCGTGATCTGGCCGGGCCTGAGCCACGCGTCGCGGGCTCCGGCCTCCGAGCGGCGCCCGGCCGAGGAAGACGGCCACCCCACCCCCGGCCGGAGCGCGAGCCCGAGCGCGAGCGGGAGCCCGGTGCCCGCCGGGCGGCCCCGACGGTGGACCCCGGCAGGCCCGCCAGCTCCACGCCGGGCGGAGATGCCAGCCTCGGCTCGGCCGGCGAGGAGGCCCGCCGGGGCGGCACCGCACTCGAGCCCGAGGACGGAGGTGCCCCATGAGGCGCGGGGCGGCCCCGTCCTCCCGGTCACGATCGCGGCCCGGCCGGCGCGACCGCAGCCGCTCCCGCGCGGGGCGACTCGTTCCCATCCACGCTTTCACGCTCGTCACCGACGCCGAGGGGCGGCGGTGCCCCAGGAGGACGCATGAGTGACCGCGCCCGGCCGCGCACCGCGCGCGAGCTGCTCACCCGCCGGGAGATGAAGTGACCCGGCCGCGTGCGCCCGGCAGCCGGCGGCGGCCCTGATGGGTGCCGCGTCAGCCGGGCTGGGCCGCCCCGGAGCTGGGCCCCGGCGGGAAGGTGCCGTCATCCACGGCGCCGACCTCGTCCAGGACCACCTCGTCGGCCATGACGCGCCGCATGGCCTCGAGCAGGCGCAGGGTGGAGATCCCCTTCGAGAGGTAGCCCCAGGCGCCGCGGGCCAGGGCATGGTCGCGGTCGCTCGCGCGGGTGGAGGCGGTGATCACCACGATGCGCGTGCTGGGCAGCGAGCCGCCCGCGTGCTCCAGCAGCGCGAAGGAGTCGAGCCCCGGCATGTCGAGGTCGAGGAGGACGAGGTCGGGCGCCAGCTCCACCAGGCGCTCCAGCGCCCCCTCCGCCCGGTGCAGGCAGCCCAGCCACACGAAGCCGGGCTCCCGCCCGAGCCGCGAGCCCAGGGCCTCGCCGAGCAGGCGGTTGTCGTCCACGCAGGCGACGGAGGTCACGGGGCGGGTGGCGCGCCGGGGCTGGCCAGCAGGGTGCGGAGGAAGGCCACGTCGCGCGAGGACACCGCGCGCACCTGCGGGGAGGCCGAGGGGGGCGAGGCGGCGTCGAGCACGATGGCCATGCGCCCCGGATCCTGGGCGACGAAGGCCTCGAGACGCTCGGGCGCGACGCCCGCGTCGGTGATCCAGATGGCGCTGTCGGGCACCGCGGCGGCCTCGTGCGGCTGCGCGGCGAGGCCCTGCCGGCCGAGCAGGCCGAGCACCAGGGCCCGCTTGCGGGGGTCGGTGATCGTGAAGCAGGTGGATCGTGCCGTCGCCGGGGCGAGGGGCCCCTGCACGTGCACCGGCAGGAGCAGCGTGAACGTGGCCCCGTGCCCCGGCTCCGATTCCACCGTCACCTCGCCCCCCGCGCGGTGCGCCAGCGCGCGCACCACCGCCAGGCCGAGGCCGGTGCTGAACTCGCGCTTCTGGGTGGTGAAGAACGGCTCGAAGCACTGCGCCAGCACCTCGGGCGGCAGGCCGGCACCGTTGTCGCTCACGCCCACCCGGATCCGCTGCCGGGCCACGTCGTGATCGGCCCACACCACCACCCGGGCGCCGGGCACGTCCTTGGCCGCGCGGCCCGCGTTCTGGACCAGGTTGAGCACCGCCTGCGTGAGGCCGGCGGTGGAGATGGCCACGGCCGGCAGGTCGGCGGGAATGCGCGCGGCCAGGGCCACGCCCTTGGGCACCGCATCGCGCAGCAGCGGCCGCGAGTCCTGCCACCAGGCCGCCAGGTCCACGTGCACCCCGCGCTCGCGCGCGGGATCGGGGTTGGCGGCCAGCAGCCGGAGCGCCTGGGCCAGGCGGCGCAGGTACTCCTCCGTCTTGGCCAGGGCCCGCACGTCCGCCTTGGCGCCGCGGGGCAGGTCCTGCTCCAGCAGCGACTCGAGCCGGAGCCGGAGCGGCAGCAGCAGGTTGCTCAGGTCATGGCCGAGGCCGGCGGCCAGGGTGCCGATGGTGGCGATGCGCTCCACCTCGCGCAGCCGGGCCAGCGAGCGGGTGAGCTCGGTGGTGCGCTCCTCCACCAGGTGCTCCAGCCGCTCGCGGTGCGCCAGCAGCTCGTGCTCGGTCTCCTTGAGCCGGGTCACGTCGAGCATGGCCGCCACGGCCCCGCGCGGCACGCCGTGCTCGTCGAGGAGGGGCACGCAGTTGACGAGCATGTGCGCCGTGGTGCCGTCGGGGAAGGTGAACTCCTGCTCGGCGTTGCGAGTGACGGTGCCGTCGCGCGCGGCGCGCTGCATGGGGAGCTCGTCGGCGCGGAGCACCCGGCCCGCCTCGCGGATCACCGCCTGGATCACCCGCTCCCCCTCGGGCGCGCTCATCGAGGCGTTGCCGTGGCGCTCGGCGCGGATCAGGCGGTACGCCGTGGAGTTGCCGCGGATCACCCGGCACTCGCGGTCGTAGGCCAGGAAGACGCCGATCGGCACCGCCTCCATGATGGCGCTGAACTCGGCCGCGCGGCGCGCCTCGCGGCGCACCGAGGCGCGCAGCTCGTGCTCCACCCGCTCCCGTTCCCGCAGCTGCTGCTGCACGCTCTGCACGCTGCGCTCGGTGCGGAGCGCGCCGGCCAGGAGGTCCGTCACCAGCCGCGCGCGGGGCAGGTCCGCCGCCGTGAAGGGGGCCCGGCTCCCGCCGCGGGCGAGGAGGAGGAGCCCGTAGGTGATGCCATGGAGGGTCACCGGCAGCAGCAGCGCCGAGTGCGTGCCCGCCCCGCGGAGCGCCGCCTCGAGCGCGGGCGCGCGGACGCGCGCGGCGAACCACTCGTCGGTCACCCGGGCGCGGAGCTCGCCGCCTTCGGGAAGGGGCTGCGGATGGAAGAGAGGGCCCGGCCACTCCGCCGGCTCGGCGCCGCCGAGGCGCACCAGCGCCGGGCGCCACTGCCCCGTGGGGTGAGGAGGTCCACCACCACGCCGTCCGCCAGCTCGGGCAGCACCAGCGCGGCGAAGGCCTCGAGCGCCTGCGGGAGGTCCGCGCCCTCGCGCACCATGGCCGCCACCCGCGCCAGCCAGGTGTCCGGATCGAGGGCGGGGCCAGGGCTTGGGACCTTGGCCGACCGCGGCGGGCGAGGGTGGGGCATCGGGACACCTGAGGGGAAACCGTGATGCGGCGGGACGCCCTCGCCCCGTGGCTTCAAGGATAGTGGCTCCGGGAACGGAGGCAACATGCCCCCCGGGAGGCCGGGGTGGCTATCTCGAAAGTGATAAGTCGTGTGTTGTCAGGCAGTTAGTGTCGTTCACCGCTTGCCGGGAGAGTTTCCATGGTGCATCTTGTCGAAGCCCTGGTTCGACCTTCAGGAGTCCCCATGTCTGATACGAATGGCCATGCCCCCCTTCGGATCCTGATCGTGGACGACCACGAGCTCGTCCGCGAGGGCCTGGCGGAGGTGCTCGGCCGCTTCCCCGACGTGGACGTCGTGGCCCGCGCGAGCAGCGGCCCGGAGGGCCTGTCGGCGTACCGCGAGCACCAGCCGGACGTGGCCCTGGTGGACCTGCGCATGGGGACCATGGACGGCGTCGAGACCATCACCGCCCTCCGGACCGAGTACCCCGACGCGCGGGTCATCCTGCTGACCGCGTGGGACACCGATGAGGACATCTATCGTGGCCTCAAGGCGGGGGCGGCGAGCTACCTCATGAAGGACGTGGGGGCCAACGAGCTGGTGGAGACCATCCGCGCCGTGTGCCGCGGTGAGAAGCGCATTCCCGCGCCCGTCGCCGCCAAGCTGGCCGACCACATGGCCACCGAGCGCCTGACCCCGCGGCAGCTCGATACCCTGCGGCTCATCGTGGCGGGGAAGTCCAACCTCGAGATCGCCCACGGGCTCAACATCACCGAGGGCACCGTGAAGGCCCACGTGAAGGCCATCCTCGCCAAGCTCGGCGCGCGCGACCGCACCCAGGCCGCCACGCTCGCGCTCCGCCGGGGGCTGGTCGGCCCGGGGTAACACCCGCCGTCGCCCGGCCGCCCGCGGGGCCGCCTTCCTCCCGGGGGCGGCCCCGCGCCGCATTTCCGGTCCCGTCAGCTCCATCCCCCGCCTGCTCCTTCCGGCCCACGCCGGGCCCCTCCCATCTGGCCACCGAAAGTCACCCCATTCGCGGAATTTCCGGACCGCGCCGAGTGGCCCATCCTGTATGCGGGCCGCACGCCGTGCGGCCGTCCGGGGGCACGCTCCCGGAGCCGGGAGCCGCTTCACCAGCGCGCCAGGGCAGGGATGCCCTGGGACGAGGCACGCCGCCGCGGCGGGCCTCCTGCAGCAGGGCGCAGGCGCTGGCCCCCAGGAACTCCGGGGGCAGGATCTCGCGCCGCAGGCGCGGGTGCGAGGTCCGGCGGTCGGCGCCGGCCGGGGAGGCGGCCGCCCTGCACGAGCGGGCGGACGCGTCTCCGGGGAACGGACCAGCAGTTCCAACCAATGCAGGCAACGGCCGCGAAGGCCAGGGAGGCAATATGGCAGGCAATTCCGAGCAGGGTCGTGGCGGGTCCGGTGGCGGGTTCGGTGGCTCCGAGCAGGGCCGTGGTGGCCAGGGTGGCGGCCAGGGCGGCCAGGGCGGGGGGGCGGTGGCGGCCAGGGCGGCGGCGGCCAGGGCGGCGGCATGGGCGGCGGCTCCGAGGAGAGCGGCCGCACCGGTCGCACCGATCGCGACGTGACCGAGCGGGACCTGGACGACACCTCCTCGATGGGCGGCGGCCAGGGCGGGAGCGGTGGCCAGGGGGGCACCGGCGGCGGCCAGGGCGGCACCGGCGGCGGCCAGGGTGGCACCGGCGGTGGTCAGGGCGGCGGCCAGGGTGGCCGCGGCGGCAACCGCTGAGCGTTCCCGTCCTGAGGGACACTCTTGACCCAACCCAGGCGGGCCGCGGGGAGCGATCCTCGCGGCTCGCCGTCCGGGAGGCACCTGTGAGAATGCATGGACATGCCGTACTCCTGGCCGGCCTCGTCGCCGGCCTGATGGCCTGCGAGGCCCGCTCCGACCGGCCCGTCACCACCACGACGGCCCAGGGAACCGCCACCACGCCCTCGGGCGAGGTGGCCGAGGACCGGGGCCGCGCGCTGGTGCGCTACGTCAACGCCGTCCCCGGCCACCCCGGCGCCGTGCTCCGCACGGGCGAGGAGTCGCCGTTCCAGCCCGTCAGCTACAAGTCGGTGACCCCCTACGTGGAGCTGCGCGAGAACGTCGCCCGCTTCGAGCTCGTGGATCCGGCCGGCAAGGTGCTGGCCAGCAACAACGAGGCGCTGCTCGACGGCGAGCGCTACACCATCGTGGCCCTGCCCGACGACGGCGACGAGGCCGGCGCCGTGACGCTCCGCGTGCTGCACGACGAGCTCCAGCCCGACGAGGGCAAGGCGCGGCTCCGCGTCATCAACGCGCTCACCGGCGTCGGCGAGATCGACGTCCACCTCGACAGCCGGAAGGACGCGCTCTTCGACGGCGTGAACCCCGGGATGGAGGCCGGCTTCAAGGACCTCGACCCCGTCGGCGGCCGGCTGGCCATCACCCGCGAGGACGGCGGGCGGCCCGTGGTGACGCTGGCGCGGAAGCAGTTCCAGGCCGGGCGTGCCTATACCGTGGTGGTCACCGGCCAGGCGGGGCAGGCCGAGGCCATCACCTTCGACGACGTGCTGGGCGGCGGGGCCATGTCGGCCGGCGCCGGCGAGCCCAGCGACTCCAACTAGTTCCCCCACGGAAAGGACGAGCCCCATGGCTCTGGCATCGCTGCACGACCTCCTGGTCGATGAACTCCGCGACATCTATCACGCCGAGCGGCAGCTGCTGAAGGCGCTGCCCAAGCTCGCCAAGGGCGCCACTACGCCCCGGCTGCAGCAAGCGCTGCAGGAGCACCTGACCCAGACCGAGAACCAGGTCGAGCGGCTGGAGCAGGCCTTCGGCGAGCTCGACCAGCCGGTGCGCGCCAAGAAGTGCAAGGGCATGGAGGGCATCGTCGAGGAGGGCAGCGAGGTCCTCGAGGAGCGTGGCGCCGAGGACGTGAAGGACGCCGCCATCATCGCCGCCGCCCAGCGCGCCGAGCACTACGAGATCGCCGCCTACGGCACCATCGTGACCTACGCCCGCACCCTGGGCTACGACACCGTGGCCCGGCTGCTCGAGCAGACGCTCGAGGAGGAGAAGGCCGCCGACCAGCTGCTCAGCCAGATCGCCGAGAGCGGCATCAACCAGCAGGCCACCACCGGCGACGAGGACGAGGGTGACGAGGACGGCGGCCTCCTCAGCGAGTCGCGGGGCACGAGCCGCCGGCGGGCGGCCGGCAAGGCCGGCGGCAGTCGCTCGGCCGGCAGCCGCGGCGGCCGCGGCCCCACCTCGGGACGCACGGGGCGGCGTTGATGGGGCCGCCCCGCGCGGCGGTCTTCGACCTCGACGGCACGCTCGTCGACAGCATCGAGGCGCGCGCGCTGGCGTGGCTCGAGGCGCTGCGGGAAGCCGGCTACGTCGGGCTCCGCCCGCAGACCATCCTCCGCCTGCTCGGGCTCGCCCCCCGAGCAGGTGCTGGCGCTGGCCGTCGGGCTCCGCCCCGAGGGCCGCGAGGGGCACGCCATCCTGGCCCGCCGCTCGGCGCTCTTCCAGCGGCACTATCTCCCGGGGGTGCGGCCCTTCTTCCACGTGCGCGAGCTGCTCGAGCGCTGCGTGGCCGACGGCATCACGCCGGCGGTGGCCGCGCCCGAACCGGCCGCGGAGGTGGACCGGCTGCTCGAGGCCGCCGGCCTCGCCGACCTGGTGGGGATCCGCGTGAGCCTGGCGGACGGCGTGGGGTTCACGCCGCGGCCGGACGCCCTCCGCCTGGCCCTGGTGCGGGCCGGGGTCCCGCGCCAGGCCGCGCTCCTCCTTGGCGACACGCCCTACGACGTCGAGGCGGGCTGGAACGCCGGGGTCGGCGTGGTGGCGCTCCGCAGTGGCGGCTGGGGCGAGCTCGACCTGGGCGGCGCGCTCGCCGTCTACGGCGGGCCGGCCCACCTGCTGGCCGAGTACGACGGCTCGCCGCTCGGCCAGCTGGCGGCGCAGGGGATGGTGGCGCTCCCCGCGCCGGCGCGCGCGCTGGTGCGCCGGTCCGCGCGGGTGCCCGCGGTCCGCTCCAGCGACACTCCCCAGCCGGCCTGAAGCTGGCGGACGGCACGCGCGCCCCGGGACCCTGCGGTCCCGGGGCGCGCTCGCGCGTGGGCGGGGAAACGCCGCGGGCCGGGGAGACGATGGTCTGTCTCCCCGGCCCGGGGTGCGGCCCACGCTGCTGGGCCTACTTGAGCATGGTGGTCAGCTCAAGGGACGCCGTCCCTGGATGATCCGGATGGCGACGACCACGAGCGCGATCACCAGCAGGATATGGATGAACCCGCTCATCGTATAGGACGACAACATCCCGAGCAGCCAGAGCACGACGAGCACGACTGCGATCGTTTCGAGCATCTGCGGCCTCCTGGCTCAGCGTGAGCCGTTCCAGGCGGGCGGCGACCTCGTCGGTCGCGGCCGTGAGCGCCGCCCAGGCGGCCTCCAGCCGGGCCGTGGCCCCGTCCCAGCCGGTGTCGCCGGCCATGGTGAGTTCCTCGAAGGAGCGATGCACGCCGTAGCGCTTCTCGTGCAGGATGTCGAACAGCCGGGCCGCCTCGAGCCGGTCGTGCGCCGAGCCGCGGAGCGCCTGCGCCACCAGTCCCTCGTAGCGGAGCCGCCACGCCTTGAGCGCCGCGGCCCGCTCGGCCAGGTACCCCTGCTTCGCATCCATGTGGAGCCACCCTCCCTCGCGATGCGGCCTCAGGGTCGGGCCCGGCGCTCGCGCGCCCACCCGGTGCCGCCGTCCCGGCGGACGACGGCAGTGGCTACCCTGATGTGCCGCCCCTCTCGGCCCGCCCCCCGGGTTCCCGGGAGGCGGGGTGGGTACCGCTGGTACTGCCAGTGATCGCGCGACCACGTTGTGGAGCCGGCCATCGACCCTCAGGTCCTTCGCCCCGGCCGATCGGTGCAGGGGCAGGCTCAACGTATGGTGCGCCGCGAGGGCGCACCATTTCCCGGCAGGGGCAGTCGGGGATGGATACTGGAGTGCGGCGGGGAGTAGCCCGCGCGAGGAGGGCGCGGCCACTCCGGGGGAGGGAAACACGAACGCCGGCTTCCACGCGGAAGCCGGCGTCCGGCGGGTGATCATCGGGGCGCCCGGATTCGAACCGGGGACCTCCTGCTCCCGAAGCAGGCGCGCTAACCGGGCTGCGCTACGCCCCGTCCTGCATCAGCCGGTGCGGTCTGGCTGTCCAACGGGCCCTGAGGGACTCGAACCCCCAACCTTTTGATCCGTAGTCAAATGCTCTATCCAATTGAGCTAAGGGCCCAATGGGCGGTACAAGGCTCGAACTTGTGACCTCCACGATGTCAACGTGGCGCTCTAACCAACTGAGCTAACCGCCCGATAACTCGTAGGGGCGAGGCACCGCCTCGCCCCTACGGGTGCTGCTGCCAGCGAATAGCGGGGGTGGGATTTGAACCCACGACCTCCGGGTTATGAGCCCGGCGAGCTACCAGGCTGCTCCACCCCGCGACGGTAGCCTGCGAACCTCGAATTTTTTTGCTGCAGAGCGGGAAACGGGACTCGAACCCGCGACCCCAACCTTGGCAAGGTTGTGCTCTACCAACTGAGCTATTCCCGCAGCGGGCCGGATTGTACCGACCGACTCCCAAAATGGCAACGGGGCGGCGCGGCGGTCTGGTGCCGGGCCCGCATGCGAGGTGCTGCCGGCATGCCGCGGCCCAACACCAGTGGAGGCGAGGGGGATCGAACCCCTGACCTCGTGAATGCCATTCACGCGCTCTCCCAACTGAGCTACGCCCCCATTATATTAGCGCGCCCCGTCGGCTCCCCCGCTGGTCCGGAGAAGCACGACAAGCTACTCGGGCCCCGCGGGGCATGTCAAGCTGACGGGCCAACAATTCCAGATTCTCGAGGGTAGCGTGGGCATGAAGAAGCGCACAGCGTCGGGCTCGAAGGCGTCCGCCCCCAAGGCCACCAAGGCGGCGGCGGAACCGAAGGCCCCCAAGGCCGCGAAGGCAAGCGCGGAACCGAAGCCGGCGAAGGGCGCCAAGGCACCCCGGCCAAGGCCGCCAAGGCCACCAAGAAGGCCGCGGCCGCCGAGGCGCCCAAGAAGGCGCTTCCGCTCACCCCCGTCCAGCAGATCCTCGCCAACAACCAGCCCACCAAGAAGGGCCGCCGCGGCAAGCGGGAGACCTCCAAGACCCTCGGCGTCTACGATGCCGACCGCGACATCCTGGACCAGTACCTCTACGAGGTGAGCCAGACGCCGCTGCTCACCCCGGCGCAGGAGATCGCCATCGCGCGGCTGGTGCGCGCCGGCGACCCTGAGGCCATGCAGGAGCTGGTCAAGCGCAACCTCCGCTTCGTCATCTCGGTGGCCAAGAAGTACCAGAACCGCGGCCTGCCGCTCACCGACCTGATCGGCGAGGGCAACGTGGGCCTGCTCACCGCCGCGCGGAAGTTCGACCCGGACCAGGGCGTCAAGTTCATCTCCTACGCGGTGTGGTGGATCCGGCAGGCCATCCTCGCGTCGCTGGCGCGCCAGGGCCGCACCGTGCGCGTCCCGCTCAACCGCACCGCCGACCTCTCCCGGATCGTCCGCACCGCCGAGGCGCTCCGCCAGGAGCTCCGCCGCGAGCCCACGCCGGAGGAGATCGCCAAGAGCACCGGGCTCTCGCTCGAGGTGGTGCAGTCGCTCGCGGCGCTCAACACCAGCGACGTGCGCCTCGACGCCCCGCTGGATCCGGAAGGCGACCGCTCGCTCATCGAGCGCTTCATCGCCGACGACCAGGCGGACGCCGAGGAGGAGGCCATGGATCGCTTCCTCACCGACGAGATCGAGGGCGCCCTCGCCACGCTGCCGGCCCGCGACGCCAAGGTGCTGCGGCTCTACTTCGGGCTCGACGGCGGGCGGGAGCACACGCTGGAGGAGATCGGCGGCATGCTCGGCGTCACCCGCGAGCGCGTCCGCCAGCTCCGCGACCGCGCCCTCAAGCGGCTGCGCGAGGGCGAGGTGGGACGGGCGCTGGCGTCGTTCGCGGCCGTGAGGGGCGCGGCCCAAGGGCCGCGCGTACGATGTGGAAGGGGCGCGACCACGCGGTCGCGCCCCTTCATTTTTCCCCTTACGCGGCCCGGGCCCGCGTCGTAGTTTCCGGACGTGCCAATCTTCACCACCGCGGTCGAGCCGGGCCTGCCGGCCCGGGTGGTCACGCGTGTCGGGCGCTCGGCGGTCACCGCCGCGCGCGCGCTCGCCGACGTGCGCACCTGGCTGCCGCACCTGGTGCCGCAGATGCGCCGGCTCGGCGTGGACTCGGTGCCGATCGCGCTGTTCATCGCGACGTTCACCGGCATCGTCCTGGCCCTCCTCTCCAAGTACATCTTCACCGGCGCGGTGCCGCTCTACTTCGTGGGCGCGCTCGTCGGCAAGACGATCATGATGGAGCTCGGGCCCGTGCTCACGGGCCTGGCGCTCGCCGGCCGCGTCGGCGCCAACATCGCGGCCGAGGTCGGCACCATGCGCGTCACCGAGCAGGTGGATGCGCTGGAGACCCTCGCCTACAATCCCAACAGCTACCTGGTCGTGCCGCGGGTGCTGGCCGGCGTCCTGATGTTCCCGGTGATCACGGCCCTGGCCATCCTGCTCGGCGTCGTCGCCGGCTGGATCACCGCGGTGAACCTGCTGGACCTCTCCACGCTCGAGTTCGTGAAGGGGCTCAAGCTCTTCTACAAGTTCAAGGACATCTGGTTCGGGCTCATCAAGGCGGCGAGCTTCGGCGCCGCGGTGACGCTCGCGGGCTGCCTCATGGGGCTCCGGACCAGCGGCGGCGCCGAGGGCGTGGGCCGCAACACCACGCGCGCGGTGGTGCTCGGGTGCGAGGCCATCCTGGTGCTCGACGCCTTCTGGGCCCTGGTGCTCCTGTGAGCCGGCGATGATCCGCTTCACCGACGTGCACAAGCGCTTCGGCCCCAAGGTGGTGCTCGACGGGCTCACGCTCGACATCCCCGACGGGCAGACCACCGTCATCATCGGCTTCTCGGGGACCGGGAAGAGCGTGGCGCTCAAGCACATCGTGGGGCTGCTCGCACCGGATGCCGGCACGGTGGAGGTGGACGGCCGCGTGGTGCACGAGCTGTCGCCGGATGCGCTGGGCGCGCTGCGGGGGGAGATCGGCTACGTGTTCCAGTTCGCCGCGCTCTTCGACTCGCTGTCGGTGGGGGCCAACATCCGGCTCGGCCTGGCGCGGCGCGGGCTCGACGAGGCCACCATCCAGGCGCGCATCGCGGAGAGCCTGGCGCTCGTGGACCTGCCGGGGGCGGAGGCGCGCTTCCCGGCCGAGTTGTCCGGCGGCATGCGCAAGCGCGTCGGCATCGCCCGCGCGATCGCGCTCCGGCCGCGCTACATTCTGTACGACGAGCCGACCACCGGCCTCGATCCCGTCACCAGCGCCGTCATCGACGGCCTGATGGTGCGGGCGCGGCAGGAGCTCGGCACCACCGGCGTCGTCGTGACGCACGACATGCGCAGCGCCTACACCGTCGGGGACCGCATCGCGATGCTCTACCAGGGCCGCATCCGCCAGGTCGGCACCATCGCCGAGATCCAGGCCACGGACGATCCCGTGGTGCGGAACTTCATTGAGGGGCGGCCGTTCGACCCCGACGCGCTCCCGGTGGAGGCCACGGCATGAAGCGCGGCAACGAGTTCCTCGTGGGCCTCGTGCTCCTCCTGGCCATCGCGGCCGTGGTGGGCGGCGCGCTGTGGCTCTCCGAGGCCAACATCGGGAAGCGGGAGACCGTGCACGTGGCCCGCTTCCGCACGGTGGGCGGCCTCACGCCCGGCGCGCCCGTCACCTACCGCGGCGTCCGGGTGGGACGGGTGGAGGCCATCCGCCTCGCCGACCTGTTCGTGGAGGCGGACCTCAAGATCTACACCGGCGTGGACTTGCCGGCGCGCCCGGCGGTCATCGCGGCCTCGCAGAGCCTCTTCGGCGAGTGGGCCGCCACCATCGTGCCCCGGGACCAGCCGCAGGACGACCCCAACGTGCGGCTGATGCTCGACGAGACCGCGCGCCCCGGCGGGGACCGCTGGCCCGGTGCCACGCTCCCCGACGTGGGCCAGCTCACCGCCCAGGCCGGCCGCATCGCCACCGACATCGCCGCGGTGGCGGCGCGGGTGCAGTCCACCTTCGACTCCTCGGCCGTCACCGAGCTGCGCCAGAGCATCAAGGACTTCGGGGCCATCACCAACCAGCTGGTGCGCTTCACCCAGAGCCAGACCAGCCGCCTCAACCAGGTGACCGGCAACGTGGAGCGGACGAGCGAGGCGGTGCTCGGCGCGTCGCAGCACCTCGACGCCACGCTGGCCCGGGTGGACAGCGCCACCGCCGGCGGCCAGCTCCAGGCCATCCTCGACAACGCCGCCGCCGGCAGCGGCGACCTGCGCCAGGCCTCGGCCGACCTGCGCGACATCCTCTCCAAGGTGCGGGCCGAGGACCAGAGCATCGTGCGCTCGCTCATCGCCGTGGACTCGGTGCTCACCGGCATCCAGGCGGGGCAGGGCACCTTGGGCCTGCTGGCCAAGAACCCGGCCCTCCACAACGAGGCCGTGGAGACCATGCAGGAGATGCGGCGCCTCATCGCGGACATCCAGGCCAATCCGCGCAAGTACTTCAAGTTCTCCGTGTTCTAGGCACCGCCATGCACCCGAAGAAGAAACGGAAGCCCGAACGCGAGGTCTCGGCCGGCGGCATCGTCTTCCGCCGCCAGCCGGACCAGTCCGCGCGCTTCCTGCTGATCCGCGATCCCTACGAGCACTGGGGCTTCCCCAAGGGCCACCTCGAGCACGAGGAGACCCCCACGGCCGCGGCCACCCGAGAGACGGAGGAGGAGACGGGCCTCACCGACCTCATCCTCCACGGGCCCATCCGCATCATCGACTGGCACTTCCGCTTCCGCGGGCGCTACATCCACAAGTTCTGCCACTTCTTCCTCTATGAGAGCCCGGCGGCCGACGTCGTGCCGCAGGCGGAGGAAGGCATCACCGACTACAAGTGGCTGACCCTCGAGGAGGCGCTCGAGACGCTCTCCTACGACAACGCCCGCGGCGTCCTCAAGCGCGCCGGCGAGATGGCGCGCACCCTGGTGGCCGTCGGCGCCGGGCGGCCGCCCCGGCGTACCCCGGCCCCCTCGGCCGACCCGCCCCCGCCCGTCGTGCTCGCCCTTCCGGAGGACGCCGGCGTCAGCGCCGACCCCGATCCCCGCTAGCCATGCCCGCCCTCCTGGCCTTCCTCCCCGGCACCGAGGCGGCCCAGACGCTCCGCCGCACCCTGCCGGCGGGGGGCCCGTGGAAGCTGGTGCCCTGCCGGACCGTGGCGCAGCTCGAGCGGGGGCTCGCGGGCCGGCTGGTGGACGCGGTGGTCTTCTCGCCCCTCGGGCCGGGAGCCAGCACGGCCGCCCTCGCGCCGCTGCGTGAACGGTTCCCCGCCATCCCCTGGATCGCCTGCCATCCCTTCCGCGCCGATGACGGCGCGGTGCTCCTCGACTGCCAGGCCGGTCGCGCCGCCGCCGCGGTGATCCTCGGCGTGGACGATGCCGTGGCCGGCGAACTGGTGGTGCGCTACTCCGCGGCCGCCGAGCGTCGCCGCCTGCTGGCCGACGCGCCCCGCATGCTCCGCCTCACCGACCCGCTCCAGCGAGGCGTGTGGCAGCAGCTGCTCGACCGGGTGGATGAGGCGGTGCGGACGGCGGACCTGGCGGAGCGCCTCGACTGCTCGCGCGAGCACCTGTCGCGGCAGTTCGGGGCGGGCGGGGCGCCGAACCTGAAGCGCGTCATTGACCTGACACGGGTGGCGTGGGCCGCCGCGCTGCTGCGGAACCCGGGGCATGATGCCGCGGCGGTGGCGCGGATCCTCCGCTTCGCCACGCCGAGTCACCTCAGCGCCACCGCCCGGCGCATCACCGGGGTGCCCGCCGGCGGGCTGGCGGCGCTCGGGCCGCGCGGGGTCCTGCAGGCGTTCGTGCGCGGGAAGACGCGGAGCCGGCTCTAGCCGCCGCTCCCGCCGAGGGCGGCCTCGTAGGCGGCGAAGATCTCCCGCCGGCCGATGACCCCGAGCAGGCGGCGGTGGTGCGGGTGCACCACGGGGAGCAGCGGGGCGTCGCGGCCGCCCATGCGGCGGAGGGCGGTGAGGAGCGAGTCGTCCTCGGTGACGGTGGGGCCCACCGGCGCCGCCAGGTCGCGCACCAGGCGGCCGCCGTCCGCCGGCTCCAGCCGGAGCCGATGCCACGCCTCCAGCGAGAGCATGCCCACCAGGGCGCCCTCCGCGTCCACCACCGGGTACTCGAGCCGCGGTCCCGCCCTGAGCGCCGCCTCGGCCTGGGCGAGCGGCGCATCCGCCGCGAGCACCACGGGCGCCCGCTCGCAGACCGCGCCCACCTTGAGCCGCGCCAGCATCCCCTCGTCCGCGCCCGGCATCCGCGCTTCCCCGCGCCGCGCCAGCCACTCCGAGTACACCGACTCGCGCCAGAGCCGCCGCGCGGTGACGTGGCCGAGGGCGCCGGCCACGAGGAGCGGGAGGATGAGCGTCCAGTCGCCGGACAGTTCCAGGACCACGAAGATGGCGGTGAGCGGGGCGTGGGTGCTGCCCGCCAGCAGGGCCGCCATCCCGAGCAGCGCGTATCCGGTGGTGCCGAGCGGCAGCGGCACCCCGGCCTGCTGCAGCAGCTGGCCCAGGCCCGCGCCGGTGAGGGCGCCCGCCACGATGGCCGGCGCAAACAGTCCCCCCACTTCGCTCGCGCCGAGGGTGAGGGCCGTGGCCGCGATCTTCGCCAGGGCGAGCCCGAGCAGGAGGAGGGCGCCGTGCTGGGCCAGGTCGCCGAGTTCCAGGGTGCCCACCCCGAGGAGGGAGGTCGGGACCACCGTGTACAGGAAGGCGACGAGGCCGGCGGCCAGCAGGACCCGCGCGGGGATCGACCCAGGCGCCCCAGCAGGTCGCGACCCCACCAGATGCCCCGGCTGTAGAGGGCGGCCGCGCCTCCCCCGATCACCCCCACCGCGACGCTGAGGAGGAGGTCGCGGAGGGCCCAGCCGGCGTGGAGCGCCGGGACGTGGATCAGGGTGCTGTGGGAGCCGAGTACGGTCCGGGTCACCGCGGCCGCCGTCACGCTGGCTACCACCAGCGGGGCGAGGCTCGCATTGCGGGTGCCGCCGAAGAGCTTCTCGACGGCAAAGAAGAGCCCGGCGATCGGCGCCCCGAACGCTCCCGCGATCCCGGCGCCCGCGCCGCAGGCCACCAGCAGCCGGAACCGCTCCGAGCTCAGCCGGAGCCACCGTCCGGCGGCGTTGGCGGTCCCGGCCCCGAGTACCGCCACCGGGCCCTCGGCCCCCACCGACCCCCCGGCCCCGATGACGACCCCGGCCGCCACCGTCTTGATGAGGATGGCCCGGATCGGCAGGCGGCCCCCGTGGCGGGCCACCGCGAGCATGAGCGCGGGGACGTTCTCCCCGGGGGAGTCCGCGGTGCCCAGCCGGACGAGCAGCCGGGCGACGCCGATGCCGAGCCCGAGCACCGCGGCATGGACCCAGAAGGCCGGGAGGGTCAGCTGCGCCTCAGCGGCCTGCGCCACCCGGCCGGCCAGGGAAAGGAGCTGGTAGAAGCCGAGGATGGCCCCGCCCGTGAGGAGGCCGATCAGGGTGGCAATGACGAGGAGGGCGGGCTCCTCCCCCAGGCCGAGGCGGAACAGGCGGTCCGGCAGCCACCGGCCGAGACGGGCCATGGTGACGGCAAGCCGGCGGCCGCGGGTGGGCGGGGGGGAAGCACCGGGGGGCGTCATGAAGCGGTCGGCATGGGGGCGGGGAAGGATAGCCGGGCCGTCCCGGCTGGGTATATTGGCGCCCGGCAGGGGCCCGTTGCCTTCACCCGAAGCTTGTGATAGTTTTCACAAGCTGTGCCCGAACCTTGTCCCACCCCCCAAGCACGAGACCTATGGCGACCGAATCCGTTCTGCGTCCTGGCGAGCTCAAGGACGTCCTGCTCCGGGAGATCGAGAAGGCCGACCTGGCGTCGGTGGACGTCAACGAGGTCGGCACCGTCCTCGAGGTGCGCGACGGCGTGGCCCGCATCTACGGCCTGACCAAGGCGGTGGCGGGCGAGATGATCGAGTTCACCGTGGCCGAGACGGGCGAGGTGATCACCGGCATGGCGCTCAACCTCGAGGCGGACAACGTGGGCGCCGTCATCCTGGGCGACTACCTGAAGCTCAAGGAGGGGGACGAGGTGCGCTGCACCGGCCGCCTGCTCGAGGTGCCGGTGGGCAAGGCGATGCTGGGCCGGGTGGTGGACGCGCTCGGCCGGCCGGTGGACGGCCGCGGGCCGATCCAGGCGAGCGGCGCGCGCGCGGTGGAGATGGTGGCGCCGGGCATCATCGTGCGGCAGCCGGTGAAGGAGCCGCTGCAGACGGGCATCAAGGCCATCGACGCCATGATCCCGATCGGGCGCGGCCAGCGCGAGCTGATCATCGGGGACCGCGGCACCGGCAAGACGGCGATCGCGGTGGACACGATCATCAACCAGAAGGGCACCGGCGTCGTCTGCGTGTATGTCGCGATCGGGCAGAAGCGCTCGACGGTGGCGACCGTGGTGGAGAAGCTCAAGGAGCACGGCGCGATGGACTACACCATCGTGGTCGTGGCCAGCGCCTCGGACCCGGCGCCGCTGCAGTACATCGCGCCCTACTCGGGCTGCGCCATCGCCGAGTACTTCATGTACGAGGAAGGCCAGCCGACGCTGTGCGTGTACGACGACCTCTCCAAGCAGGCCGCCGCCTACCGCCAGCTGTCGCTGATCCTGCGCCGCCCGCCGGGCCGTGAGGCGTACCCGGGCGACGTGTTCTACCTCCACAGCCGCCTGCTCGAGCGTGCGGCGAAGATCAGCGAGAACCCGGATGTCGTGAAGCTGGACAGCCGCATCAAGAAGCCGGGCGGCTCGCTCACGGCGCTGCCCATCATCGAGACGCAGGCGGGCGACGTGTCGGCGTACATCCCGACCAACGTCATCAGCATCACCGATGGCCAGATCTTCCTCACCACGGACCTGTTCTACTCGAACGTGCGTCCCGCGGTGGACGCCGGCATCAGCGTGAGCCGCGTGGGCGGCAACGCGCAGATCAAGGCCATGAAGCAGGTGGCGGGCCCGCTCCGCCTCTCGCTGGCGCAGTTCCGCGAGCTCGAGGCGTTCGCGCAGTTCGGCTCGGAGCTCGACGCGGCGACGCAGCGGCAGCTGTCGCGGGGCGCCCGGACGGTGGAGATCCTCAAGCAGCCGCAGTACGCGCCGGTGCCGGTGGAGAAGCAGGTGGCGGCGATCTACGCCGTGACCAACGGCTACCTCGACGACATCGAGGTCCCGCAGATCCGGAAGTGGGAGGCGGACTTCATGGCGTACCTCGAGGCCACGCACCCGGAGATCCTCACGGGGATCCGGACCAAGAAGGCGCTGGACGACGAGCTGACGGGCAAGCTCAAGGCCGCGATCGCCGCCTTCAAGCCGCTCTTCAAGGCCGAGTAAGATGGCCAAGGCGTCGCGCGCCCTCCGCGGGCGGATGCGCTCGGTCCAGAACACCCGCAAGATCACGCGGACGATGGAGCTCGTCTCCACGTCGAAGCTCAAGCGCGCGCAGGACCGGGTGGTGGCCGCCCGGCCGTACGCCAGCGCGCTCGCCGAGGTGATCGCCGACCTGGTGACGCCGGAGCTGGCGGAGCGGTTCCCGCTGCTGCGGCAGCCGGCGCCGCCGTCGAAGGGCGGGCCCACGAAGGCGGCGCTGCTCCTCGTGACCTCCAACCGCGGGCTGGCCGGCGGCTTCAATTCCAACCTGATCAAGGAAGCCCGGCGCCGGCTGGAGCAGCTGGAGGCCGCGGGCTACCAGGTGGACCTGCACCTGATCGGCCGGAAGGGCATCGGCTTCTTCAAGTACCTGGGCCGCGCCATCACCACGCAGCGCATCGACATCGGCGACAAGCCGACGGCGGCGCACGCGGGCGAGCTGGTGCAGGCGCTCATCACGGAGTACGAGGCGGGGCGGCTGGCCAGCGTGGACATCGTCTACGCCAAGTTCAACAGCCCCCTCTCCACGCCGCCCACCACGCTCCGGGTGCTGCCGGTGGAGACGCCGGTGAAGCAGAAGGGCGGGATGAAGGCGGACTACATCCTCAAGCCCGGCGCCGACCAGATCCTGGCGCAGCTCCTCCCGCTCTACGTGCGCAACCAGGTGTACCGCGGCCTGGTGGAGACGGCGGCGGCGGAGCACGGCGCCCGGCGGACCGCCATGAAGAGCGCCACCGACAACGCCGGCGAGATCTTCGAGCTCCTCAAGCGCACCTACAACCGCCAGCGCCAGGCGGCGATCACGCAGGAGATCGCGGAGATCGTGGGCGGCGCGGCGGCGCTCGAGGGCTGACGCAGCACCCGTATTGACGACGACACGGGCCCGCCGGGCCCGTCCAGGGGCCACTCAACTCAGGGAACAGTGATGGCAACCGCCACCGCGACGCAGAACATCGGCAAGGTCGTCCAGATCATCGGCCCGGTGCTCGACGTGGAGTTCGAGCCGGAGAAGCTGCCGGAGATCTACAACGCGCTCGTCCTCGAGGACACGACCGGCCCGATGCCGATCCGCCTCACGGTCGAGGTGCAGCAGCACATCGGCCAGAACCAGGTGCGCGCGGTGGCCATGAGCTCCACCGACGGCGTGGTGCGCGGCATGTCGGTGATCGACACCGGCGCCCCGATCGCGGTGCCGGTGGGCGCGGCCCCGCTCGGCCGCATCCTCAACGTGCTCGGGGAGCCGGTGGACGGCGGCGCGCCGATCCCGGCCTCCAACGAGCGCTGGCCGATCCACCGCGAGACCCCGAAGTTCGTGGACCTCGAGCCCAAGACGGCGGTGTTCGAGACGGGCATCAAGGTCATCGACCTGATCGCCCCGTTCGTGAAGGGCGGCAAGATCGGCCTCTTCGGCGGCGCCGGCGTGGGCAAGACGGTCGTCATCATGGAGCTCATCAACAACGTCGCGAAGGGCCACGGCGGCAAGTCCGTGTTCTGCGGCGTGGGCGAGCGCACCCGTGAGGGCAACGACCTCTACCTCGAGATGGAGGAGAGCGGCGTCATCAAGAGCTGCGCCCTGATCTACGGCCAGATGAACGAGCCGCCGGGGGCCCGCCTCCGCGTGGGCCTCTCGGGCCTGACGGTCGCCGAGTACTTCCGCGACGTCGAGGGCCAGGACGTGCTCCTCTTCATCGACAACATCTTCCGCTTCACCCAGGCGGGCTCCGAGGTCTCGGCGCTCCTCGGCCGCATGCCGAGCGCGGTGGGCTACCAGCCGACGCTGGCCACCGAGATGGGCGACCTGCAGGAGCGCATCACGTCGACCAAGAAGGGCTCGATCACCTCGGTGCAGGCCATCTACGTGCCGGCCGACGACCTCACCGACCCGGCGCCGGCCACCGCGTTCGCGCACCTCGACGCCACGGTGGTGCTCTCGCGTTCCATCGCGGAGCTCGGCATCTACCCGGCCGTGGACCCGCTCGACAGCTCGAGCCGCATCCTCGACCCGCAGTACCTCGGCGCCCGCCACTACAACGTGGCCATCGGTGTCCAGCGGACGCTGCAGAAGTACAAGAGCCTCCAGGACATCATCGCGATCCTGGGCATGGACGAGCTGAGCGAGGAGGACAAGCTGGTGGTGGCGCGGGCGCGCCGCATCCAGCGCTTCCTGTCGCAGCCGTTCTTCGTGGCCGAGCAGTTCACCGGGTTCCCCGGCAAGTACGTGAAGCTCGCCGACACCATCGAGAGCTTCGAGCGGGTGCTCTCGGGCGAGTTCGACGACCTGCCGGAGCAGGCCTTCTACATGGTCGGTGGCATCGAGGAGGCCATCGAGAAGGCCCGCAAGCTGGCGAGCGCGTGATGCGGGTCACCGTCATCTCGCCGGAAGCTGCCATCTTCGATGGCGATGCCGACGCGGTCGTCGCGCCGGCCTACGACGGGCAGGTGGGGATCCTCCCCCGCCACGCCCCGTTCATGACCCTGCTGGGACGGGGTACCCTGGCGGTCACCGCCGGCGGCACCACCCACCGGTTCCAGGTGGATGGCGGCTTCCTGCAGGCGGTGCACGACACGGTCCGCGTCGTGGCGGAACAGGTGAAAGGACTTCCCAATGCGTCGTAGCGTTCTGCTGGGCGGCCTGCTGGCCGCACTCCTCGTCACTCCCGCCGTGGCCCAGACCATCGGGACCCCGGTCTTCCATAGCCCCTACCGCGCCTTCCAGCGTTCCGAGCTGGGCGGCTACCTCTCCGACCCGGGCGAGGGCGTGAGCCTGGCCGTCCAGGGCGAGTACCGCATGGCCCAGCCCAGCTTCGACTGGGGCGTGACGCTCGGCTACATCGACCCCGAAGGCGACGTCGAGGGGGTCATCGGCGCCGGCGTGGACGGGCGCATCAAGCTGGCCCGCCACACCCAGGACTTCCCGCTCGACCTGTCGGGCATCGCCGGGTTCGGCGTGCTGTTCCGCGACGGCGACGTGGGCTTCGGCATCCCCCTGGGGGTGAGCCTGGGCCGCCAGGTGCAGCTGGAGAACTCGAAGGTCACCTTCACCCCGTACGTGGCCCCGACCCTCATCCCGGTCTTCGGCGACGACAACGTGGTGGGCGATGACGCCCAGTTCGGCCTCGGTCTCGGCGTGGACATCGGCCTGTCGCCGCGGCTCGACGTCCGGGTGAGCGGGTCCCTCGGGGACATCGAGGGTGTGGGCATCGGCCTGGCCTGGCACCGTTAGGCCACCGCGCCCCACCCTGGGGTGCCACGAGGGGGAACCGCCCGGCCGGGTGGTTCCCCCTTGGGTTTTTCCGCGGCCCGCGCCGCGTTGACGCTGCCCGGGGCGCCTCGGTAGCTTCCGGCCTTCCATTGCCCCTGACCATTGCTGGAGGTTCCATGATGCGCACTGCCCGATCGCTCGTCGTCCTTGCCCTCGTGGCCCTGGCGGGCCGCGCCGAGGCCCAGGTCACCGGCCTCCCGGTGCAGAACGGTGGGGTGGCGAGCGGACTCACCATCGGGGCCGAGGTGGGCTTCCCGGGCGCGGACTACGGCAAGGGGACGGCCTACGGCGCCCGGGCGGCGCTCGGCCTCGGCCCCCTCGGCATCAGCGCGGTGGCGTCCAGCTGGAACCCCAAGGGCCCCGTGGACGGGGCCACGGCGGTGGGTGGCTACCTGAACCTTAAGGTGTTCGGCGGCCCCCTCATCCCGCTGTCGGTGACGCTGCAGGGCGGGGCCGAGTACGCGGAGCGGAACGGGCTCAAGGCGGTGCACGCCCCGGTGGGGCTCGGCATCGCGCTCAAGATCCCGAACCCGGCGCTGGCCATCAAGCCGTGGCTCGCCCCGCGGCTGGACATCGTGCGCACCTCGGGCGCCATTGACGACACCGAGTACAACTTCGCCATGAGCGGCGGTGTCGACTTCAGCCTGCTCGGCGGCATCGGCTTCAGCGCCGCGTACGACCGGGTGTGGGCCGGCAACGGCGTGAACCCGTCGGTGTTCAGTCTCGGCGCCAACTACGCCATCAAGATCCCGGGCCTCTGAGCCCTGCCCGCGCCCGGCCGTCCCCGCGGGGGCGGCCGGGGCCCGGCCCTCTCCTCCCCGTCCCCGGTTCCTGCCCGTGCCCCGTCTGCTTCGTGTTGTCGCCGTCCTCGTCCTGCTGGCCGGGACGAGCGCCTGCAGCCTGACCATCGACGCCACCACGCTCGGCGTGCCGGCCACGCTGGCGAGCGACGCCGCCCAGCCGGCGCAAGGCACGCCCTTCAAGGTGCGCGCCCACGCCACCTACGCCTTCTGGGGCGTGCTCAAGGTGGGGCAGCCGTCGGTGGGGAAGATGCTGGCGCAGCAGCTGGTGGGCGGGAAGTCGGTGGCCGACGTCCGGGTGCGGGTGCGGAGCCGCTTCACCGACCTGCTCTTCACGGTGCTCACGGCGGGGGTGCTGGTGCCCCGCACGGTCGAGGTGGAGGGCGTCGTCGTCGGTCAGTAGCCGGCCAGGACCCGCTCCACCAGTCCCGCCGTCCGGTCCGCAGCACCCGCTGCCGCATCGACCACCGCCCGCGCCGCCGCTCCTGCGACGGCGCGGTCCGTTTCCAGCCCGAGCCAGCGCGCCCAGCGTTCCACCAGCGCCTCCTTCGTCCCCTCGGCGGGGAGGCCGAAGAGGCCGCCGGCCACCGCCAGCCGCTCGGCATCGGCGTGGCCACGCCAGCGCGGTCCCACGAGCACGGGGAGGCTCCACGCCGCCGGCTCGAGCACCGAGTGGAGCCCCCGCCCGAAGCCGCCCCCCACGTACGCGATGGTCCCGGCGCCATAGAGCAGGTTGAGCGGGCCCACCTGGTCCAGCACCGCGATCGGCGCGTCGAGGGAGGCGCCCGCCACGAGCTGCGGCGCCGGGAGGCCGAGCGCGAGCGCCTCCCGGGTGATGGCGGCAAGGGCGGCCGGGTCCGGCTGGTGCGGGGCCAGCACCAGCCGCGCGGCGGGATGGAGCTGGCGGACCTGCCGGAACGCGGCCAGCAGCAGCTGCTCGTCGGGCCGCCAGGTGGAGCCGGCCACGAGGAGGGGGCCGCCGGCGAGGAGGGCCGGCCAGCGGCGGGCGGGTTCGTCGCGGGCCACCCGCTCGCGCACCTGGTCGGCGCGCGGATCGCCGAGCACGTGGATGCGGTCGCGCGGGACGCCGAGGCGCTGGAGGCGGGGCACATCCTCGGGGGCGACGGCCGCGGCCGCCGCCACGGAGGCGTACGCCGGCCCGAGGGCGTGGCGGCCGAGCAGGCCCAGGCGCCCGCTGTCGGGGCGCATCCCGGCGGCGATGAGCACCAGCGGAATCCGCCGCCGGGCGGCCTGGGCGGCGAACTCCGGCCACAGGTCGAGCCGCGACACGAGGCTGGCCGTGAGCGGCAGGGTGCCGAGGAAGGCCGCCACCTCGGCCGGGGTGTCCCACGGCAGGTGGCCGTGAAGATCCGGCGCCAGCTCGGCCGCGAACGGCGCTGCCGAGGGACTGAAATAGGTGATCACCCAGCACCACGCCGGATGCTCCCGCCGCAGGCGCGCGATGACCGGCTCCGCATACCGGAGCTCGCCCGCCGAAGCGGCGTGGACGTGGAGCACGGTGCGGCCCGCGAGACGCCGGGCGGCCTCCGGCAGCGCCGACTGGAAGGCCCGCCGGCCCGCGAGGCCCCGGGCGAGCCGGGCATCGAACGGGGCCACGAGCGGCAGCAGCGGGCGGAGGAGCCCGGTGGCGGCGCGGTAGCTCAGGGGCGGCGAGGGCATGGCGCCCCAATCTAGGGCATCGGCGTGGGGAGGCGATGTCCGGTCTCGCGCCCTTGCAGGCGGGATGGGACCGTCCTAGGATTCACCGGTCCGCCCGCTGTTCCACCGCCAACGAAGGAGGTGATCCATTGTCTAGTGACAGTTGCATCGGTGGCTCGAACAGGGCAAGCGATCGCCTGGTGAGCTGCTGATCCTCCCGGATCTGCTGGACCCGGGGATCGCCTCGAGTCCGATGCCAACAGCAGGGGCCCGGCCGCCAATGGGCGGACCGGGCCCCTGTCACGTTTCACCCACCGGGCTGCCGCAACGTCGTGGCGAGGCGCCCCGCAGGGCATTACGATACCGGCCATGGCCGGCTACTGGTCCGACACGCGCGCGCCGCGCTACAGCTTCGTCTTTGCCTTCCCGCTGCTCCTCCTCTACGAGGCGCTGGCGCACCTGATCAGCGGGGCCGGCGGCGTCCGGAACGGCGCCGACGTCCTCCTGAAGAGCCTCTTCACCGTGCTCGGCGGGGCGCACGGGCTCACCGTGTTTGCGGTGGTGGTGCTCGGGAGCGGGCTCGCCCTCATCATTCACGACTGGCGCAAGTGCGGCGCGCCGCAGGGCAGTTACTTCGCGGGGATGGCCGTGGAGTCGGTGCTCTATGCGCTGCTCTTCGGGGGCGTCACCAGCACGCTCACCGGGCTGGTGCTGCAGGGCCCGTCGGCGCTCTCCCAGGCGGCGGTGGCGCCGCCCGGGCTCGACATGGGCACCGAGCTCATGGTGTCGCTCGGGGCGGGGTTCTACGAGGAGCTCGTCTTCCGGGTGCTCATCGTGGCCGCGCTCGCCAAGCTGGCCACGGGCGGGTTTGGCTGGCGGCCGTGGGTGGGCGGGGCGTTCGCCACGGTGCTCGGCGCCTTCATCTTCAGCGCCTTCCACTACATCGGGCCGCTCGGCGACGACCTGCAGCTCACCTCGTTCGTCTTCCGGATGATCGCGGGGCTGCTGCTCAGCGCGCTCTTCCTGCTCCGGGGCTTCGGCGTCGCGGCGTGGACACACGCGCTCTACGACGTGTTCCTCACGGTGCGCGGGCTCGGCTGAAGTGGTGTCGCGGCGGGGGCGTGGGCCGCGCCTCCCCGGCTCAGCGCCCCCCCGTCCGCTCCTTGTAGAGCGAGTCGAAGATCTGCCGGTAGAGCGCCACGGGCTGGGCGCCGGGGATGAGGCCGGCGCGGTCCACGTAGAGGGTGGGGGTGCTGGCCACGCCGGAGCGCGCGGCGCCCTCGGCCTCGCCCTGGATGAGGCTCCGGGTCTCGTTGCCCTGGAGGCAGGAGACGAGGTCGGCCCGCGGCACGCCCATGGAGTCGGCGAGGGTGAGCAGGAAGGGCGCCGGGTCCTTGAGCGGCGCCCACTTGGGCTGGTGCTGGAAGAGCAGGTCGTGCGCCGGCCAGAATTTGCCGAGCCGTGCCGAGCACATGGCAAACTCCGCGGCGGCGAGGGCGTTCGGGTGGATCTGGGTGAGCGGCAGGTTCACGAAGATCCAGCGCACCTTGCCGGTCTGGACGTAGTCGCGGTCCAGTTCCGGGATCACCTCGAGCGTCAGCTTGCGGCAGAAGGGGCACTGGAAGTCGGAGAGCTCGTACACCGTGATGGGCGCGTCGGCCTTGCCCTTGGTGCGCTGGGCGAGCATCGGGTCGAGCTGCGCGGCGGCCGGCGCCGGCGCCAGCAGGGCCAGGCCAGTGACGACGGCGAGAGCGGCGAGAAAGCGCATGGCGGGTCTCAGTAGCGGGGCACGCGGCGACCGGTGGTCTTGTCGAGGATGACGCGCTCCCCGCTCACCTTCACGTTCCAGTACCATTGGCTGTTGGGGTCCCAGGCGTCCCAGGAGCGGGCGTAGATCCACCAGTCGCCGGGCGGGAGGCGGAAGCGGGCGCGTCCCTCGGCATCGGTGGAGTCGGAGACCTGTTCCCGGCCGATCCCCTCGGCGAGCTTCTTGGTCAGGGTATCGTAGCCGGCGTAGGTGCTATCTTCCCAGCGCACCATCTCGATGCGGAGGGAGTCCATCCGCGGCTTGAGGGCGTCGTTGGTGCGTGCGAGGCGGCGCTGGGCGTCGTCCCGGGCAGCGCGGAGCGCGGTGAGGCTGTCGCCGAGGGCGGCGAAGGCGCGGTAGGCGGTGTCATAGGCGGCGGCGCCGCGGGGCAGGCTGTCGAGCCGCGCGCGCTCCCGTGCCAGGCGGCGTTCCGTCGCCTGCAGGCGGTAGGCGGCCACCGCGTAGGTGGTGAACGGCGCGCGGTAGGCCTGGAACAGACTGTCGAGCTGCTGCGTAAGAGCGGCCGGCCGCGGGTTCTTCGCCTCGAAGGTGGCGAGGAGGCTGTCGCGGTCGTAGGGCAGGGCGACGAGGCCGAGCTTGGCCACCGGCGCGTCCACCGAATCCGGACCGGGAATGGCAACTTGGATCACGACGTCGCGTGGCTTGCAGGCCACCAGCGCGACGAGCAGCATCGACCACCAGCGGAGCACGGGCACCCGGCTTTGGCAGAGACGGGGGAAAGCTACCCGCCTGCTCGGGGTCCTACAACTCGCGCTGCCGCTCCTCCTCGCCGCGCAGGACGCGCGGGTGGAGCGGCTCTTTCCCGCGCAGCCGAGCAACTACCTGACCGACGTCGCGGGGGTGGTCTCCCCCGACGTGGCCGGGCAGATCAACGACCTCGCGTCCCGGCTCCGCGCCGCGACCGGGGCGGAACTCGCCGTCGTCACCCTTCCCACCATCGAGGACCAGGCCCCGGGAGACGTGGCGCTCGCCATCGGGCGGCGCTGGGGCGTGGGTGCCAAGGCCGAGATCGGCGACTCGACCCGCAACGCGGGGATGGTGCTCCTGCTGGTCCCCAAGACCGCCGACCACAAGGGCGAGATCTACCTCTCCACCGGGCGCGGCATCGAGGGCATCATCACCGACGCCGAGTCGGGGCGGATGCTCGATGAGATGCTGCCGCAGCTGCGGCAGGGCGAGTGGGGACCCGCGCTGCTCACCGGCACCCAGGTCATCGCCATGACGGTGGCGCAGGGGTTCGGGGTCACGGACTCCGCGCTCGTGAACGCCCGGCCGTTCCGGGAGCCGAGTGGCAGCATGAGCCGCAGCACGGTGTTCACCATCATCCTGCTGGTGCTGGTGGTGATGATCATCCTCTCCATCATCAACGACGCCAGCGGCGGCGGGCGCGGCGGGCCGCGGAGCGGACGCTCCCGCGGCGGGCGCCACGGGGGCGGGTGGGGCGGATGGGGGGGCGGCCTGGGCGGCGGGTGGAGCAGTGGGGGATTCGGCGGCGGCGGCTGGGGCGGTGGCAGTGGCGGCGGCTTCGGCGGCTTCGGTGGCGGTGGCGGCTTCAGCGGCGGCGGTGCCGGCCGCAGCTTCTAGCAGGAGGCAGCAATGACCCAGGTGAACGACGCAATCACCCGCTTCCTGGCCGACCTCGACCAGGCGGGCCTCGGCCCCTACAGCGCGGTGCTGCACGGCTCGGCCGCGCGCGGGGAGTGGATCGCCGGCCAGTCGGACATCAACGTGGTGCTGGTGCTCGAGGCCGTCGACACCAACGTGCTGGAGCGGCTGCAGGCGCCGCTGCGGAAGTGGGAGCAGGCGGGCGGCGCCCTGCCGCTGCTCCTCACGCGGGCGGAGTGGGTGCGCTCGGCGGATTCCTATCCGCTCGAGATCGCCGAGATGCGCACCGGCTACACGGTGCTCCGCGGTGAAGACCCGGTGGCCGGCCTCACGGTGCGCCCGGCGGACCTCCGCCAGGCGCTCGAGCGCGACTGGCGCGGCAAGCTGCTCCGGCTCCGCCAGGGCTACGCCCTGCTCAACGACGACCCGGCGATGCTCGGGGAGTTCGTGCGCCGGAGCCTGCCGGCCATCCTGTTCCTGGCACGGGGCACCCTGGTGCTGGCGGGGCGCACCCCGCCGCGCGACAGCGTGACGCTGACCCAGGCGCTCGGCACGCTCGCGGGGTTCGATCCGGACCCCGTCACCCGCATCGTCACCCACCGGGCGGACGCCGCCTGGCGCTGCACCGAGGGGGAGATGCGGGGCTATCTTGCGGCCGTCGAGGCGGCTGCACGTTACGTGGACCATCATCAGATTGGAGACCGGGGATGACGCGTCGTTTCGCTCTCGCACTGCTCGCTACGCTAGCGCTGGGCTCGAGCGGCTGCGGTTACAACACGATCCAGACGCTCGACGAACAGGTGGGCCGCGCGCAGGGCCAGATCCAGGCCCAGCTGCAGCGGCGCGCCGACCTGATCCCGAACCTCGTGGCCACGGTGAAGGGCTACGCGGCCCACGAGGAGGGCGTCTTCACCGCCGTGGCCGACGCGCGCTCGCGCCTGGCGGGGGCGGTGCAGTCCAACAACCTGGAGCAGATGGCGGAGGCCAACCAGGCGCTCAATGCGCCCCTCGGGCGGCTGCTGGCCATCTCGGAGGCCTATCCCGAGCTCAAGGCGGACCAGAACTTCCGGGCGCTGCAGGATGAGCTGACCGGCACCGAGAACCGGATCGCCACGGCGCGCCAGGACTACAACGATGCGGTGAACTCGTTCAACGGCTACATCCGCAAGTTCCCCTACAACCTGACCGCCAAGATGTTCGGCGCGGGCGGGCCCAAGCCGTACTTCCAGGCCCGCGAGGGGGCGGAGGCGGCGCCGGAGGTCAAGTTCTAGCCCGAGCGGCGCCTTCGCGCGAACACGGGCTGCCTCGCTCGGGGGCGGCTCGTGGGTGTGAACGAGGTCCGGTGTGACTCAACGCAGAGGCGCAGAGGTCGCGGAGGGCCGCAGAGGAACGGCCCGAAGATGGTGGGCTCCCCGCGAGGGGAGCCCATCGTGTTTTTGCGGGTGCCGGGCCGGGTCGGGCAACGCCCCCGCCCCCTCACGGCGCCTCACCCAAAATCGCAGAGCCCGGGTCGGCAACATGCCAACCCGGCCTCGATGCCCTCTGCGGCCCTCTGCGACCTCCGCGCCTCTGCGTTGAGTCACACCAGGCCCCCCGCCCTCAGTCCACCACCGCCTCGGGAAGGACGTAGCGCATCGGGTCCACCGGCTTGCCGTTGACGTGCACCTCGTATTGGAGGTGTGGCCCGGTGGCGAGGCCGGTGCTGCCCACCTCGGCGATGAGCTGGCCGCGCGCCACGCGCTGGCCCCGCTTGGCCAGGAGCTTGGAGGCGTGGGCAAAGCGGGTGGTGATGCCGAAGCCGTGGTCGATCTCGATGACGTTGCCATAGCCGGCTTCCCAGCCGGCCGAGAGGACGGTGCCGCCCGCCGGCGCCTGGATGGGCGAGCCCATCGGGGCGGTGACGTCGATGCCCTCGTGCGGCCGGTTGATGTGCAGGATCGGGTGCGAGCGCATCTTGGCGAAGGCGCTGGTGAGCCAGCCCGTGGTGGGCAGGATCGACGGCGTGGCCGCCAGGCGCTCGCGGTGCTGCAGCAGGCTGTCCTTGGCCTCGTCGAAGGACGCGGCCAGCAGGTTGGCGCGACGGATGAGGGCGCCGAGGTCCACGCGGACGTCTGCGGCCCGCTGGCCCAGGACCCCCATCCGGCTCAGTGAGTCGATGCTGGCGTTGGGGTCGGCGGGGCCGCCGATGCCGGCCTACTGCACCGACGGATCATTGGGCTCGAGGTTGGCCAGCAGGCGGATGCGGGCGTCCCGCGTCGCGATGTTCTTGAGGGTGTCGGTGAGCTGGGTGACCTGGCTGTGCATCTGGCCCAGTTCCTCGGCCAGCCGGGCATTCTCCCGCTCCAGCTGCGCCGCCCGCCCCAGGTCCAGGGACTTGGAGACGGTGCCGTAGCCGAGCAGCAGGGCCAGGAGCGCCACGATCCCGCCGGAGGCCGCCGCGCCCTTGACCAGGCGCTGGGAGACCTCAATGGCCCGGCTCGCCCCAGAGCCCGGGGGCACGAGCACGATCGTCCATTTCTTCGGTTCGGGCATGGCATCCCTGCAAAGAAGGCCGGTGGATACCGGAGACCCAAGGAAATCTTGTGCCTGAGGAGTTATCGGCGGGTCGGACCTTCGACCGGAGGCTAACCTACCCCCGGGGCAGGGATGGTCAAGTGCGATTAATCACTGGCAAATCCTTGACTGTCAAGGATTTGCCACCGGCGGCTTCGGAAAGAGCCCGTCCGGTTTCCGGACCGTGAGGCCAGTCACCTCCGGGTGGGTGGCCGCATTCCACGCCCGGATCGGGCGGTCCGCCTGTCCAAGAAATTGCCAGAGACTGCCGGCCTTGCCCGGCATGAATGGCCAGGTCAGGACGGCCAGCCGGAGGAGGCAGCGGGCCAGGGAGGCGAGGGCCTGGTCCAGTTCCGGGTCCCTCCCCTGCTTGGCCAGGGTCCAGGGAGCCACCTGGACGATGTACTGGTTGGCGGCCGTCACCAGCTCCCAGGCGGCCTCGGCGCCGCCGCGGAGGTCAAACGCATCCATGGCCTCGGCGTAGCCCGCCACGGCCTCGGCGCCGGCCTCGTCGAGGGGGCTCGGGCCGCCGGCGGGGACCACGCCGGCGCGGTACTTCTCGATCATGGCGAGCGAGCGGCTGGCCAGGTTGCCGAGGCCGTCGGCCAGGTCGGCGGTGTAGCGCTCGTCGAAGCGCTCCCAGGTGAAGTTGCCGTCGCTGGCAAAGCCCACCTCGCGCAGCAGGAAGTAGCGCAGCGCGTCGGGGCCGTGGCGGCTGATGGCCTCGCGCAGGTCGAGGCGGACGCCGGCGCTCTTCGAGAAGCGGTCGCCGCCGTAGTAGATGAAGCCGTGGGCCCACACCCGCTCCGGCACCGGCTCGCCCGCGGCGTGGAGCATCGCGGGCCAGATCACGCAGTGGAAGCGGGTGATGTCCTTGCCGATGACGTGGAGCTGCGCCGGCCAGGTGGCGCCGGAGCCGGCGAAGCGGCGCGCGGTCCAGTAGTTGGGGAGCGCGTCGAACCAGACGTAGGTGGTCTGCTGCTCGCCGGTGCTGAGGGGGCGGGGGAAGGGAATGCCCCACGAGAAGCGGCTCCGGCTGGCGGAGACGTCCTCGAGCCCCTGGCGCAGCAGGCCCAGGATCTCGTTGCGGCGGACCTCGGGCTGGATGAACTGCGGGTTGTCGGCGAGGAGCTTCTCGAGGAAGCCCTGGTAGCGCGAGAGGCGGAAGAACCAGTTCCGCTCCGTCACCTCCTCCAGCGTGCGGGTGGGGTGCAGCACGCACTTGCCGTCCACGATGTCCGCGTCGGTCTTGAACGACTCGCAGCCGACACAGTAGAGCCCGGTGTAGGCGCGCTCGTAGAAGTCGTCGGGGTTGCGGGCGAAGATCTGCTCGATCAGCGCCTGCACGCCGGCGTGATGCTCGGGCCGGGTGGTGCGGATGAACTGGTCGCGGGAAATGAGCAGCTCATCCCAGGTCTGCTCGAAGGTGGCGGCCACCTCGTCCACCAGCGCCTGCGGGGTGGTGCCACGGTCCACGGCGGTCTGCGCCACCTTCTGGCCGTGCTCGTCCATGCCGATCAGGAACCAGACGTCGTCGCCGCGGAGCCGGCGGTAGCGGGCGATGCAGTCGGCGCCGACCTTCTCGAAGGCGTGCCCCATGTGGGGATCGCCGTTGGCATAGTCAATGGCGGTGGTGAGGAAAAACGACGCCACTCAGGCCTCGGGGGACGGTGAGGAGTTGCCGCCTGGAGTCTCGCCGCCACGGCCGCCGCGCCCGCGGCGGCCGCGGCGCCGGCGCCGCCGAGCCTGCTGGCCATCGGCCTCGGCGTTGTCCGGCTGGCCGGTCGGCTCGGGCGTGGGACGGGGGGGCGGGAGCGGCTGCTCGGGAGCGCGCCCGCGGGGGCGCTCGGCGCGCTCGCCCGGCCTCCCCTTCTGGCGCGGTGCCTCGCCCTGCGCTGGACGCTGTTCGGAGAGGGCCGGCTTCCCGGCGGCCCCCTGCGGTGGCCGTGACGGCTGAGGCGGGCGCTCGTGCTTGCCACCCTGCGACGCGGGGGCAGCGGCCGGGCGCGCCTCGGGACGCTTCCCGTCCGGCGGCCGCCGGTCCATGCCGGGGCGCGCCGGCACGGCGGGCGCGGCCAGCGGCTCGGCCCCGGCCTCGCGCTCGGCCTGTTCCTCGCGCAGCTGCACCAGCGGGATGATGCGCGGCCCGTGGCCCTCGCTCCGGAGGAAGACGCGCTCGCGGAAGATGTCCACCGCCACCACCTTCTCGGCGCCGTGGCGGGTCTGCAGCGTCTTGCCCTCGCGCGGGAAGCGCTTGCGCGCGGCGACGTAGAACTCGTGTTCGTACTTGAGGCAGCAGAGCAGCCGCCCGCAGCCACCGGAGATCTGCGCCGGGTTGAGTGAGAGGTGCTGGTCCTTGGCGAGGGCCAGGCTCACGGGGTTGAGGTCCTTGAGCCAGGTGCTGCAGCAGAACTCGCGGCCGCAGCGGCCCACGCCGCCCAGGCGCGCGGCCTCGTCCCGGACGCCGATCTGGCGCAGCTCGATCCGTGCCTTGAACGCCGCCGCGAGCTCGCGCACCAGCACGCGGAAGTCCACCCGCTTCTCGGCCGTGAAGTAGATGGTGAGCTTGGAGCGGTCGAACTGCCACTCGGTGTCGCTCACCCGCATCTCGAGCTTGTGCTGGCGGACCTTGGCGATGGCCTGCTGGCGGAGGTCGTCTTCCTGCTTGCGGAGCTCGTTGGCCTGACGAATGTCTTCCTGGGTGGCGCGCCGGAGGACCTGCCGGAGCTTGGGCCCGCGCTTGCCGTCGGCCGGGGGGGCCGGTGGCTCCGGGGCCGGGGGAGGGGCGGCGGGCGTCTCCTCCTCCGCCGGGGCGTCGCCGGCCACGGCCACCGCGCTCCCCTCGTCGGCGCCGCCGGGTTCCGCGCTGGTCTCCACCGCCCGGCCGCCGCTGCGCGCCTCGGCGACGCCCGCGCCCACGGCGCAGGAGCTGCACGCCCCGCACTTCTTCTCGGCGGACGGCCCGGTGGTGAGCACGCGCCCCAGGTCCTGGCCGCGCTCGGCGGGAACCACGACGGCCTCGTGGAGCCGCAGCGGCTCCCGGTCGTCGGGCCAGGCGAAGAACTCGCGGCGGGTGCCCTTGAAGCGGACTTCGACGGTCTGGGGCATCAGGCCTCGGTGAAGGCCCCCATCGCGGCGAACTTGTCGCCGCGGCGGCGCACCAGCTTTTCGGGGCGGATCTTGCGGAGCTCGTTGACGTGGCGGATGAGCGCCTCCCGCAGCGCCTCACCGGTGGCGTCGGGATCGAGGTGGGCGCCCCCCATGGGCTCGGGGAGCACCTCGTCGATGAGCTTGCTCTTGAGCAGGTCCTGCGCCGTCAGCTTCAGGGCGTCGGCGGCGCGCTCGCGCTGGCTGGCGTCCTTCCAGAGGATGGCGGCGCAGCCCTCGGGGGAGATCACCGAGTAGACCGAGTTCTCGAACATGAGGATCCGGTCGGCGGTGCCGAGCGCCAGGGCGCCGCCCGAGCCGCCTTCGCCGATGACCACGGCCACGATGGGCGTCGGCAGCGCCGCCATCTCGAGGATGTTCCGCGCCAGCGCCTCGGACTGGCCGCGCTCCTCGGCGCCGAGGCCGGGATAGGCGCCGGGGGTGTCGATGAGCGTGATGACCGGCGCGCCGAACTTGGCCGCCATCTTCATGAGCCGGAGCGCCTTCCGGTAGCCCTCGGGGTGGGCCATGCCGAAGTTGCGCTTCAGGTTCTCCTTGGTGTCCCGCCCCTTCTGGTGCCCGATCACCATCACCGACAGTCCGGCGAGCCGCGCCCAGCCGCCGACGATCGAGGGATCGTCGCGGTAGAGCCGGTCGCCGTGCAGCTCGATGAAGTCGGTGAAGATGGTGCTCAGGTAGTCCAGCGTGTAGGGCCGGCGCGGATGCCGCGCCACCTGCACCCGCTGGATGGGCGAGAGCGCGCCGTAGATCTCCTGGCGCACCGTGTTGAGCCGGACCTGCAGCAGCCGGATCTCCTCGGCCACGTCGATCTTGCCCTCCTCACCGAGCTTCTGGAGGTTCTCGATCTGCCGTTCCAGCTCCTGCAGGGGCTTCTCGAAGTCGAGCGCGTAGGTCGAGGCCATGGGGGTCGGGTGAGCGAGGGTCGCGGCGGCGCGGGGCGCCGCCGTCAGGATGCGCGCACGAACGCGACGCTGTCCGTGCCAAGCAGCCGGCGCAGGCCGGCCACCAGTTCTTCGTCGGGGGCCACGCGGACCCGGCGGGACCGCGCCCGGAGGCGCTCGCCGTTCCCGTCGGACCATTCAATATAGAGCGGCGCGGGCCCGGGGTGGCGGCTGCAGAGGGCCACCGCCTGCCGGAGCAGGTCCGGCTCGGGGGCGCTCGGCAGGCTCCAGCGGAGCGCCAGGCCCAGCGAGCCCGAGCTGAGCAGCTCCTCGAGCGGGCGGGCGCTCTCCACCACGAACGGCGCCCGCTCCTCCCCCCGGTCCCGGGCGGAGTACCCGCCCGTCAGGAGCACCGCCAGATCCTCCCGCAGCACGGAGTTCAGCTTGGACCACGCCTCCGGGAAGACGATGGCCTCGGCGGTGCCGTGGAAGTCCTCGAGGATGATCCGGGCGTACTCCTTGCCCGTCTTCTTTGAGATCTGCCGCTTCACCGACGTCAGCACGGCGGCCACCGTCACCTGGTGCTCGCTCCACTCGTGCAGCGTGGCGGTGGTCCGGCTGCCGAAGACCTCGACCTCCGCGCGGAAGCGCTCCAGCGGGTGGCCGGAGATGAAGAAGCCGATGACTTCCTTTTCCTTGGCCAGCCGTTCCTGCTCGGTCCACGGCGGGACGTCGGGGAGGCCGCTGGCGGTGGGCCGCGCGGTGGGCGTCGCCTCGCCGAAGAGGGAGGCCTGGCCCACCTCGCGCTCCTGCTGCAGCACCTGCGCCTCCCGCAGCGCGTCGTCCAGCGCCTGCACCAGCTGGTGGCGGTGGCCGCCGAGGCCGTCCATGGCGCCGGCGGCCACGAGGGACTCGAGGACGCGCTTGTTGCAGAGGCGGAGGTCCACCCGCTGCGCGAAGTCGCGGAGGCTCGTGAACGGCTCCTGGGTGCGCGCCGCGATCATCGACTCGATGGCGCCGCGTCCCACGTTCCGCACCGCGCCGAGGCCAAAGCGCATCCGCTTCTCCCCGGTGACGGTGAACTTGAAGCCCGACTCGTTGACGTCCGGCGGCAGCACCTCGATGCCCAGCTCGCGGGCCTCGTTGATGTACTGCACCACCTTGTCGGTGCTCCCGATTTCCGAGGAGAGCAGCGCCGCCATGAACTCGGCCGGGTAGTAGGTCTTGAGCCACGCCGTCTGGTAGCTCAGCACCGAGTACGCCACCGAGTGCGACTTGTTGAAGCCGTAGCGCCCGAAGGTCTTGATCTGCCCGCCGAGGTCCTCGGCCAGCTTCTGGCTGATGCCCTTGGCCACGGCGCGCTCGATGAAGTGGCCCACTTCCTTGTCGATCAGCTCCTGGTCCTTCTTGCCCACCGCCTTCCGGAGCACGTCGGCTTCGGCGAGCGAGTAGCCCGCCAGCACGTTGGCGATCCGCATCACCTGCTCCTGGTAGGTGATGACGCCGTAGGTGGGCTCCAGCACCTCCTCGAGGGAGGGGTGCGGGTAGCTGACCTTCTCCTGCCCCAGCTTGCGGCGGATGAAGACGAGGTGCATCCCTGCGTCGAGCGGGCCTGGCCGGAGCAGCGCGTTGGAGGCCACGAGGTCGTCGAACCGGTCGCACTTCATGTTCCGGAGCGTCTCGGTGGCCAGCGGCGACTCGAACTGGAAGATGCCGGCGGTGCGGCCCTTGCGGAGCACCTCGTAGACCTTGGGGTCCTCGAAGTCCAGCGTGTCCACGTCGATGTGCCGCCCGTGGCGCTCGGCGATCATCTGCACGGCGTCGTGGATGACGGTCAGCGTCTTGAGGCCGAGCATGTCCATCTTGAGCATGCCGACCTTCTCGAGGGGCCCCATCTCGAACTGCGTGATGATGGAGTCCTCGCCGTCCGCCCCCGCCCCCGAGCCCTTGGTGGGGGCGGAGCAGACGGGGACGTACTCGCTGAGCGGGCCCGGCGCGATGACCACGCCCGCGGCGTGCACCGACGCGTGGCGGCTGATCCCCTCGATCCGGCTCGCGAACTGGACGCAGCGCTCGTAGAGCGGGTTGCCCTTCACCAGGTCCCGGAACTCGGTGACCTGCTTCAGCGCCTCGTCCACGGTGAGCGCGAACGCCGGCCCGGAGGGGATGAGCTTGGTGAGCTTGTCGGCGTCGCCCGGGGGGATGCGGAGCAGGCGGGCCACGTCCTTCACCGCGGCGCGCGCCTTGAGCGTCCCGAAGGTGATGATCTGCCCCACGCTGGCGCGCCCGTAGCGCTGCCGCACGTACTCGATGACCTCGCCCCGGCGCTCGAAGCAGAAGTCCACGTCGATGTCGGGCATCGACACGCGCTCGGGGTTCAGGAACCGCTCGAACAGCAGGTCGAACTTGAGCGGGTCCACGTTGGTGATGCCGAGCCCGTACGCCACGATGGACCCGGCCGCCGACCCGCGGCCCGGGCCCACCGGGATGCCGCGCTCCCGCGCCGCGGCGATGAAGTCCTGGACGATCAGGAAGTAGCCGGCGTAGCCCGCCTTGTTGATCACGGAGAGCTCGTAGTCGAGCCGCTCCTGCACGTGCGCGGGGATGGGGGCGCCGTACCGTTTCTCGATGCCCTTCGTGGCCAGGTCGAGGAGCAGCGCCTCCTCGGTGTCGTAGCCCTCGGGCCGCGGGAAGCTCGGCACGAAGTACTTCTTCTCGAAGCTGAACTCGCAGGTGTTGGCCACCACCTGCGTGTTCGCCAACACCTCGGGATGGCCCTTGAAGAGCTTGGCCATCTCGGCCTCGCTCTTGACGTACGACTCGCTGCCCTCGAAGCGGAACCGCTTGGGATCGTCCAGCTCCGAGCCGGTGCCGATGGCCAGCAGCACGTCGTGCGCCTCGGCGTCCTCGCGGGTCAGGTAGTGGGCGTCGTTGGTGGCCACCACGCCGAGGCCGAGGTCCTTGGAGAGCTGGAACATCCCCTCGGTGACGATGGCCTCCTCGGGGATGCCGTGGCTCTGCACCTCGAGCCAGAAGTTTCCCTCGCCGAAGGTCTGCGCAAACCAGCTCGCCGACTTCTTCGCCTCCTCGTAGTTCTGCTGGCGCAGCCAGAGCGCCACCTCGCCCGAGAGGCAGGCGGCGAGGCAGACCATCCCCTCGCTGTGCTGCGCCAGGACTTCCTTGTCGATGCGGGGGCGGCGGTAGAAGCCCTCGAGGTACCCGATGGAGGAGAGCCGGACGAGGTTCTTGTACCCCGCGCGGTTCCTGGCGAGCAGGACGAGGTGGCTGTACGCGGAGGGCGCCCACTGCGGCTTCTGCTGCACCGTCCGCGGACCGAAGGCGAGGTACGCCTCGAAGCCCAGGATGGGGCGCAGCTTCTTCGCCTTGGCCTCCTCATAGAACGACCAGGCGCAGTGCATGTTGCCGTGGTCGGTGATGGCCAGGCTGTCCATGCCGAGCTTCTGGACGTGCGCCACCAGCTCGGGGATCCGGTTGGCGCCGTCGAGGAGGGAGTACTCGGAGTGGGTATGGAGGTGGACGAAGGCCATCGGACCACCGGGCGCGGGGCGCCCGGCCTATTTCTCCCGGGCTTCGAGCGTGCGCAGCACGGTGTCCAGCGACACCCCGCGCGCGCGCAGCAAGACCAGCAGGTGGAAGAGCAGGTCGGCCGCCTCGTTGGCGAGCCGCTCGTCACTTTCGGCGTGGGCCGCCACGACCGTCTCCACGGCCTCCTCACCGACCTTTTGCGAGACCTTTGCCAGACCGTGATCCAGCAGGGTGACGGTATAGGAGCCGGGCGTCCGTTCCTCGGCCCGCCGGGCGATGGTGCTGGCGAGGCGGGTGAGCAGGTGGCCGCCCGGATCGGGCTCGGGGGAAGTCCCCCCCTCGGCGGTCACCCGGGTGGCGAAGCAGGTGGGGGTCCCGGTGTGGCAGGCCGGTCCCTGCTGGTCCACGCGGTACAGGATGGCGTCGCCGTCGCAGTCCAGCCGGATCTCCGCCACCCGCTGCTCGTGGCCGCTGGTCTCGCCCTTCCGCCAGAGCGCCTCGCGGCTCCGGCTCCAGTAGTGGGCCAGGCCGGTTTCCCGGGTGCGGACCAGCGCCTCGCGGGTGGCCCAGGCGAGCATCAGGACATCCCCCGAGCGGCGGTCCTGCGCGATGACGGGCACCAGCCCAGCCGCGCCGAAGCGCACCTGCTCGAGCCATGGATCGTGAGTCACGCCACAAGCTACCGGGCCTTCCCATGATTGTCAAAAACCCTTGTGGCGCATCAGCTTGGCTCAGGTTGACGAGCCGGGCCGGGCTCCTCCTTGCCGTGTTTCTGACCGCCTGCGGCGGGGGGGATGACGGGGGGCCTCCCACCCCGGCGGACTGCAGGACGGCCTCCCCAACGACGCTCGCAGCCGGGGAGGTGGCCCTCATCGACCCGGCCTCCAGCAACGGCTGCCTGACCCTTCCCGCCAGCGGGCCGCTTGGGGCCGAGTATCTGGTGACGGTCTATTCCGCAAACGGGCAGGTGGTGGACGGCGGGGCAAGCGGTGCCTACGCCCTGAACGGGGCGGCGCTCGCGGCACCCCGCGCCGCCGCGCGGTCCGGGGGGGCTGAAGACGCCGGACTGGCCTTCGAGGCCCGCCTCCGTGCGGAGGAGGTCCGGCTGGCCTCGGCCGCCGTGGCAAACCGTCGGCAGCGGCGGCCGGCCGTGCGGCGGCCCCCGTCGGTCGGGGACACCCGGACCTTCTCTGTGTGCGCGTCGATCGCCTGCGCGGGGTTTGTGCCGGTGCAGGCCAGCGCCCGGTTCGTCGGGACGCACGTGGCGCTCTTCGTGGACGACACCGTCGCCGCCGGCGGCTTCAGCCCCGCGGAGCTCGACTCGCTCGGCGTCCTGGCCGACAGTCATCTCTTCCCCCTCGACACCACCGCGTTCGGCGCCCCCTCGGACCTGGATGGCAACGGGGTGGTCATCGTGCTGCTCACCGACCGGGTGAACGCGCTTTCGAACTGCAGCCTCTCGGGCGGGATCGTGCGGGGGTACTTCTCCAGCCGGGACCTGACCCAGCAACCCGGCTCCAACCAGGGCGAGATCGTCTACGGCATGGTGCCCGACCCCGCCCAGGCGCTCTGCTTCGGCAAGGTGTTCGTGCGCGCCAACATCGCGCCGACGGTGGTGCACGAGCTGCAGCACCTGATCTCCTACAACCGGCACGTCCTGCTCGGGAACGGGCAGCCGGAGGCCAGCTGGCTCAATGAGGGGCTGTCGCACTTCGCCGAGGAGCTGGCGGGGCGGACCGTGCCCCCGATGCTGTGCCCGTCCGGGAACTGCCTGAACCAGTTCGCGGCAGGCAACATCCGGAACGCATTCACCTATCTTTCCAGTCCCGGCTCCTACTACCTGGTCTATCCGCGGGGCAGCACGGGGTCGCTGGGCGAGCGGGGCGCGGCCTGGTTGTTCGTGCGCTGGCTGGCGGACCGTTCGCTGGCGGACACGGTGCTGGCCACCGACGTCACGCGCCGCCTCCTCGGTGCGGACCAGGCCGGCGGGCTCGCGCTCACCGGCGGAGCCAACGTGGCTGCGGCGCTGCAGCGGGTCGAGGCCGGCATCACCTTCCCCACGCTGGCGGGGCGATGGCACCTGAGCAACTGGACGGAGCGGGTCCCCGGCTTCAGCGAGCCGAGCGGCTGGCTGCGCTACCGCAGCTGGGACCTGCCGCTGGTGTTCGACCAGCTGTTCCCGGGGCCCTATCCGCTCCGGCCCGACTCGACGTCGGGCGCGCCGTACGCGGCGGCGGGCACCCTGCTCGGCGGTTCGGCGACGTACCTGCGTGTGGTGCAGCCCCCGTCGGGCGAGCCGGTGGGCTTCCTCCTCGACACCCGGAACACCGCCGAGGTGCTCCCGCGGCTCGCCGTCGTCCGGCTGCGCTGAGGGCGACGCGCGTCGCCCTCGCGCTGCTCGGCGGGCTCCTGCCCGGCCTGCTCCAGGCCCAGTCCGCTCCAACTCCCCTGATCCTCACGCTGCCGGTCTCCGTCCGCCTCGCCGGCCTCGGCGGGGCGGGGGTGGCCATCGCCGGCGATGCGGGGGCCACCTTCGTGAACCCGGCCGCCCTCGCCACGATCCGGCACGCGGCCATGGAAGGCTCGCTGCAGCGCTATCCTGACGGCACCATCGAGACCATGGGCGCGGCCGCCTTCCGGCTGCTGCAGTTCGACCTGGGCGGCGGCTACCACTACCTGCGCTTCAGCGACACCTCCGCCACCAAGGACAACCTGGTCTGGACCGGCTCGGCCACCTACCGGTTCGGGTTCATCTCGCTCGGGTCCACCCTCAAGTACGTCTCGCTCGAGGACTCGCTGGACCAGGTCCGGCGCGCCGGCACGATGGACCTGGGCGCCGGCATCCATGTCTTCGACCTGATGACGCTGGCCTTCGCGGTGCGGAACGTCGGCGGCTGGCGGGTGACCGGCGGCCCGCTCACGCTGCCCACGAGCAAGCACGCCGGCTTCTCGTTCAACTTCACCGACCCGCAGGAGACCGCCCGGGTGCTCGGCACCATCGAGGTGGTGTGGACCGAGCACGCCCGGCGGCGCACCATCATCGGGGCCGAGGCCGGCGCTGTGCTCGGCAAGGTGGGGGTGGTGGGACGGGTGGGCTGGGGGGCGCCGCCCGAGGGGGCGGGGCAGAAGGAAGTGTCGCTCGGCGCCGGGGTGGTGCTGAGCCGGTTCAACATCGATTATGCCTGGCAGCGACGGACCAAGCTCGGCGGCCACGTCCACCGGTTCGGCCTGCGCTTCACCATCTGATGACCAAGCGGCGAGGTTGCATGTTCTTCCTGGCACTCGTCGGCGTGCTCATGGCCGGCTACGGCACCGCGTACGTGGCGAGCGAGGACGTCCGCTACCTGACGCGGGCGGGCTTCGAGCAGGCCAAGATCCTCGAGGCGCGCCGTCCCATCCGGGACCTGATCGCCGATCCCAAGACCGATGCGGAGACCCGTGCCCTGCTGCGGGTGGTGCTCGATGCGCGCGACTTTGCCGCGGAGCTCGGCTACGCCGCCGGCGAGACCTACACCACCTACGCCGACGTCGGCCGCGACACGCTGCTCCTGGTGCTCTCCGCGAGCCCGAAGGACTGCCTCTGCCCGCACACCTGGAAGTATCCCATCGTGGGGCACATCCCCTACAAGGGCTTCTTCGACCCGGCCATGGCGCGGAAGGAGGCGGCGCGGCTGGAGCAGAAGGGCTACGACATCTACCTCCGCCCCGCCGGCGCCTACTCCACCCTGGGCTGGTTCAACGACCCGCTCTATTCCACCGCCCTGAGTCACGACAGCGTGGAGCTGGCGGCCACCGTCTTCCACGAGATCGCGCACAACACGCTCTACGTGAAGAGCGCCACGCCCTTCAACGAGAGCTTCGCGCAGCTTGCCGGCTACCGGGCCGCCGAGGTGTTCTTCCGGCGGCGCGGCTCCACCGAGGCGGCGGACCGCGCCGCCGCGCGCTGGCTCGACGAGGTGGTGCTCAGCGGCTATTACGCCGACCTCACGGGCCGGCTGGACACCCTCTACCGGCACGCCCCCGATTCCGCCGCGGTGGACAGCGGCCGGGCCGAGCTGGGCCGCTGGGCGCGGGCCCAGCTGCAGGGGGACGTGGGCCGGCAATTGCGGACCTATACCATCGGTCCCATGGCGGAGCGGCCGGTCAACAACGCGCGCCTCATCGCGGCGCGCATCTACCGGACGCGGCTGGAGCTCTTCGAGCGCTGGTTCGAGCAGCACGGCCGGGACATCGCGCTGGCCGTGGCCTCGCTCGACACGCTCATGCAGGGGGTGCCGGGCGACTCGGCGTATGCCCGGCTGGAGGGGGCATTGCGCTGACCGACGTGATGTTGAGGGTTTGGCGAGGCGCACGTGGGGGACATTTCATGAAGATGGGACGGATTCCATCCACCCCACTTGCGTAGATTCGCGTCACTTCGAACCTTTCCGAACCCCCTGTAGGCAATTCACGTCGAGGTAGCATGGCTCGTGACATCCTCCCCCTGGTGCGCGCCGCGCTGGAAGGCCGCTATGCGGTTGAGCGCGAGCTGGGACGGGGCGGGGCGGCGCGGGTGTTCCTGGCACGCAATCCCGCCGGCGAGGCGGTGGCCCTCAAGGTCCTGCACCCGCAGCTCGCGGCGAGTGTGGCGGCCGATCGCTTCCTGCGCGAGATCCAGTTCATCAGCAAGCTCACGCACCCGCGGGTGGCGCGGCTCCTGGACTACGGCGAGAGCGACTGGGTGCTCTGGTACGTCATGGAGTTCGTGCAGGGGCCCACGCTGCGCCAGCACCTCGACCGGGTGCGGCGCTGCTCGGTGTCGGACACGCTGCACATCGCGCACGACCTGCTCGCCGCCCTCGGCAGTGCCCACACCGTCAGCATCGTCCACCGCGACGTGAAGCCCGACAACATCGTGCTCTGCACCGATGGGGCCACGCTGGTGGACTTCGGCATCGCCAAGGCGGTGGCCGAGGCCAGCTCGGACCGGCTCACCCGCTCGGGCTTTGCGGTGGGCACCTCGGCCTACATGAGTCCCGAGCAGATCGGGGGCATCGAGACCATCGACCCCCGCTCGGACCTGTACTCGCTGGGCTGCGTGCTCCACGAATGCCTGGCAGGCAAGCCGCCCTTCGACGACCCGTTCGAGGACCTGATCCTCACCAAGCACCAGGTGGCCCCCATCCCCGACGTGCGCGAGGCCCGCGCCGACACCCCGCCCGCGCTCGCCGAGGCCATCCGGCGCGCCCTTGCCAAGGACCGCGACCAGCGCTGGCCCACGGCCGAGGCCATGGCCGCCGCGCTCCCCGCGCTGGCGCGGGCCTGAGGGCCGGGTGGATCTCTTCGTCGCCCGGCAGCCGATCTTCGACCGGCAGCGGCACGTGGTGGGCTACGAGCTGCTCTTCCGGTCGTCCCGCGAGAACATCTTCGGCAAGAACGACCCCAACAAGGCGTCGCTCAAGATGATGGACACGACGCTGCTGGGCTTCGGCCTGGACGCGCTCGTGGGGGACAAGCCCGCCTTCTTCAACGCCACCCGCGAGGTCCTGGTCCGCGAGCACTGGGCGGTGCTGCCGCCGGCCAAGACCGTCATCGAGGTGCTCGAGACCGTGGAGCCGGACGCCGAGGTGGTGGGCGCCTGTGTCGGCCTCAAGAAGGCGGGCTACCAGCTGGCGCTGGACGACTTCGTCTTCCGCCCGGAGTACGAGCCGCTGCTGGAGCTGGCGGACATCATCAAGGTGGACTTCCTCCTCACCAAGGGTGCCGAGCGGAAGCGCCTGGCGGATGTCTATGGCAGCCGCGGCGTCCGGATGCTGGCCGAGAAGGTGGAGACCCACGAGGAGTTCGAGGCGGGGCTCGCGGCGGGGTACACGCTCTTCCAGGGCTACTTCTTCTGCAAGCCGGAGATGGTCCTCGGCAAGGACGTCCCCGCGCTCAAGGCCAACCTGGTGCGCCTGCTGCAGGAGGTGAACCGGCCGGAGGTGAGCTTCGACCGGCTCGAGGACATCGTGAAGGGCGAGATGGCGCTCTCGGTGCGCCTGCTCCGCTACCTCCACTCCGCCGGCTTCGGCTGGCGGCACGACATCAGCACCATCAGCCAGGCGCTGCGCGTGCTGGGCGAGCGGCCCACCCGGAAGTGGGCGTCACTGGTGGCGCTCACGCTGATCGGCGACGACAAGCCCCCGGAACTCGTGACCACGTCCCTGGTGCGGGCGCAGTTCTGCGAGGAACTGGGGAACGAGATGGCACTCCCCGACCGCCCCGCGGACCTCTTCCTCATTGGCCTGCTGTCGCTGCTCGACGCCATGCTCGACCGGCCGCTGCCCGACATCGTGAGCGCCATGTCGCTCTCGGAGGAGATCCGCACCGCGCTCCTCGGCTGCGACTCCCTGCTCAGCGACGTCCTCCAGCTCGCCTCCTCCTACGACCGGGCCGACTGGTACCGGGTCACCCACCTCGCCAACCGGACGGCGATCCCCGAGCCCCGCATCCCCGACGCCTACCGGCGGGCGGTGGAGTGGGTCACGGCCATCCAGAGCGGCTAGCGACCGAGCCGACCCCGCGGGGTGACGCGGTCGTGACAGCGCTGGCCCACCCTGCAGGCATGCGGACCCCGAAACACCTCGTCCTGCTGCTCGTCCTCCTGGCCTGGCCGGGCGGGTTGCTCGCGCAGGCACCGGCGACGGAGCGGGTGCGCCTGCCACGGTACCTCACCTCCATGCGGCTCCACGCCATGCTCGGGCCGGGGACCACGCCACGGCAAGCCCCCGCCGAGCCGGTGGCGCCCGGCCTGGAGGCCCCGACTGTGGCAGGCGGCCTCCGGTGGGCGGTGCGTACCGGCCCGCTCGTCGTGCAGGCCGGCATCACGGGTGCCCGGGGCGGTGTGCGTCCCTTCCTCGGCCTGCTGCTGTTCCCACCGTCGGTTCGCCTTCCCCGCCCGGACCCCCAGCCGCCCGGGCGCTGAGTCCGGAGGTGTTACCCCGCGGCTCAGGCAGGCGTGACCGGGCCGTGATGCCGGCCCGTAGGCTACGGGCATGCCACCCGCCATGCTGCGTCACGTCACGCGAGCCCTCCGCGCGATCCTCCTGCTTCTTGTACCCGCCCTGGTCGTGGGGTGCGGTGACCACCGCCCGTTACCGGTGCGTGAGGGCTGGCTGGCCCGGCCGGGCGGGGATTCGCTGCCGTACCGGATGGTGGGCGGCGGGCCGGATACGGTCGTGTTTGTCCATGGGGGGCCTGCATTCGGTGCGCGGTACCTGGAGGATGCCTTCGAGGGCCTCGGAGACCAGCGCACGCTCCTGTTCTACGACCTCAGGGGACGGGGACGCTCCCCGGCGGTCGTCACGCCGGACAGTCTCCGCCTCGACGTGGACGTCACCGACCTCGAGGCCCTGCGGGAGACACTTGGCCTGGCGCGGCTCACCCTCGTGGGGCACCACTGGGGAACGGCGGTGGTCCTCAAGTACGCGCTTCGGTATCCGGGACGGGTGACTCGCGCAGCCCTGCTCGCGCCCTTCCCGCACAAGGGCCAGTACATGTTCGAGTTGATCCGGCAGCCTCACGACACCGTGGCGCTCGCCGCGCACCTGCGTGCCCGGGAGGCACGCGCCGACACCACCGACCCGCCCGGCTACTGCCGGCGGTTCTGGGGCATGGCCCTCTCTCCGATCGAGGTGACGGACCCGGCGGTGATCGGGCGCCTCGCCCCGGCGATCTGCGACGCGCCGCCCGCGGCCCTGCTGGCGCGGGAGGGGATCCAGCGACAGCTGTTCGCCACCTTCGGCACCTGGGACTGGAGCGACTCGATCCCGGGACTGACCATGCCGGTGCTCGTGGTCACCGGCGCCGGCAGTCCGGCGCTGCTCGCGGGGGCCCGGGCGTGGGCGGGGCGGCTGCCTGACGGCCGCCTGCTCGCGGCCGGGGTCACGCCGCTCTTTCCCTGGGTGGAGGACGCGCCGGGCATCCTCGCCGCGCTCCGCGAGTTCCTCGCGGGGACGTGGCCGCCGGCGGCCGTCCCGGTGGCCGCCCCGCCTGACACCGCCACCAATCCGTGACCAGCCCGTGACGGCCTCGCGCCGTCATCGCGGGCATTGGGGTCCATGCTGTGGTGCTGGCTGCGGGTCCCGGCCGGTGGTTCCTTGCCCTCGTGACATGCTCTCTACCCGGACGTGGTCCATGCGCCTCCTCCGTCTGTGCCTGCTGCTCACCGGTCTCGGCCTGGCGCCGCTGTCGGCGCAGCAGCCCACTCCGCCGCCCGCCACGCCCGCCCCGACCGGACGGATCACCGGCCGCGTGGTGGATCGCGAGACCGGGCGACCGGTGCAGGGCGTGCGCGTGATGCTCGTCGGGCAGGCAGGCGTGGTGGAGACCGACCTGGATGGGCGTTACCGCACCCCGCCGGTCGCCGCGGGCCTCTATTCCGTGCGCGCCATGTACATCGGCTACAACCCCGTGCAGCGCGACAGCATCAGGGTGGTCGGCGGGCAGACGGTGACCGTGGACTTCGCGCTGACCGTGCGCGCGGTGGAACTCGACGAACTGGCCGTCGAGGCCGTGATCCCGGTGGCGCCCAAGACCGACGCCGGGCTCCTGGCCGCCCAGCAGGCCGCCCCGAGCGTGAGTGACGGCATCAGCGCCGAGGCCATCAGCCGGAGTCCCGACGGGGACGGCGGCGACGTGATCCGGCGGGTCACGGGGGTGGCGGTCTTCGACCGGAAGTTCGTCGTGGTCCGCGGCCTCAACGAACGCTACAGCACCACCACGCTGAACGGCGCCGACCTGCCGAGCCCCGAGCCGCTCAAGAAGGTGGCGCCCCTCGACATCTTCCCGGCCAGCCTGCTCGAGTCCATCGTCACCGCCAAGACCGCCACCGCCCGACAAGCCGGGCGACTTCGCCGGCGGCGCCGTGGAGGTCCGCACCAAGGACTTCCCCGAGAACCCGGTGTTCCAGATCGGCGTCTCGCAGGGGTTCAACTCCCAGACCACGTTCGAGCGCATGGCCATGGCGCCCCGGACCACCGCCGACTTCTTCGGCTTCGGCGACGCCCGGCGCCGGCCCAACGCCGATGCCATCGCCGGGCGGATCGACGAGCGGGCGCTGGAGTCCTACCGGAACGTGTGGACCGGCCACCCGGTGTCCGCCGCCCCCAACCTCGGCCTGAGCATCAACTTCGGCGGGCAGGTGGGCGAGACGACGCCCATCGGCTTCTCCGGGGCGCTCACCTACGGCAACAAGCGCGCGTACACCCCCGGCCGGCTGCTGGCCTACGTGCCGAACAAGACGGGCGACGGCGGGAACGGCCGCCTGCTCGACGAGAGCGTCGTGGAGGTGGAGTGGGGCGCGCTGGCCAACCTCTCCGTCCGGCTGGGGAGCGGCAGCAAGATCGGCTGGAAGAACCTCTACACCAGGAACGCCGAGGAGACCCTCGCCAGTGGCGAGGGCTACAACACCGAGAACAACACCGTCTTCGACACCTATGGCGTGCAGTACGTGGAGCGGGAGCTGCTCCAGACCCAGCTCGCCGGCGAGCACCTGCTCCCCTTCTTCTTCAACGCCCGGCTCGACTGGAAGGGCACGCTCGCCTGGGCGCGCCGGCGCGAGCCGGACCAGCGCCGCGCCAACTACGTCCGCTCGGGGGGCGTGGCGGTCCTGACGCAGTTCAACACCTTCCAGACCCGCGACCTCGACGACCGGATCCGCACCGGGCAGCTCGACCTCACGATCCCGCTCAGCCTGCGGCGGGAGGCCGACGCCGCCTTCAAGATGGGCGGGGTGCTGCGCGACAAGCCGCGCACGTTCACCTCGAGCTACACCGCGGTGCGGGCCCAGACCACCGACGTGGCCATCCTGTCGCTCCCGCCGGAGCAGCTCTTTGCGCCGGAGAACATGGGCACCGCGCTCACGGGCCAGCCGTTCGACTTCGGCGGCTCCTACGACTCCGATGACGACCTCACCGCCGCCTACGGCATGCTGGACCTGCCGCTGCTGCCGCGGGTGCGGCTCGTCGGCGGGGTCCGCATGGAGCACTGGCGGCTGAACGTGTTCGAGGGGGGGCGCGCCGCGCCGGACTCGATCACCTTCCTGCGCCCCTACGATTTCCTCTGGTCGGCCAACCTCACCTGGTCCCTGACCGACCAGATGAACGTGCGGCTGGCGGGGTTCCGCTCGCTGACGCGTCCCGACCCGCGCGAGCTCATCAACGATCGCTACCTCCCCGTGGGCACCGAGTGCGAGCTCACCGGTGACCCGACGCTCCGGCCCGCGCGCATCCTCAACCTCGACGCGCGCTGGGAGTTCTACCCGCGGGCCGCCGAGCTCTTCGCGGTCAGCGGGTTCTACAAGAAGTTCACCAACCCGCTGGTGGAAGTGATCCAGGAGACCGCCAACACCTGCTTCAGCTACACGGCCAACGGGGAGGGCGCGCGCAACTACGGCCTCGAGCTCGAGGCGCGCCGGGCGCTCGACTTCCTGCCGGGCGCCCTCGGCGGCCTGGCCCTCAGCGTCAACGCGACCATCCTGCACTCCGAGGTGGAGCTCGACCCCATTCGCTTCGGCGCCTCCGACGGCCTGGGCCTGCAGGGGCAGTCCCCCTTCCTGCTCAACGGCTCCCTCAGCTGGGCCAGCGCATCGGGCGGGACCTCGGTCTCCCTGCTCTTCAACTACTTCGCGAGCCGGATCGCGCGCTACGGCGGCGCGCAGCCCTCGCTGCCCGACGTGCGGCCGCCCAACGTGCTGGAGCAGGGGCGGCACAGCCTGGACGCCAAGGTCCAGCAGGTGTGGGGTCCACTCAAGCTGTCGCTCTCCGGCACCAACCTGACCGGGCAGGAGGTCCGGTGGGTGGTCGAGGGCACCGGCGGGCGGCTGCTCACGCGCCGGGCCCGGCTCGGTACGTCCTACTCGTTCGGGGTTACCTACGATGTCTTCTAGCCCGGCCCGCGGGATCGGCCGCCTGTGTGCGGCGCTGCTCCTCACCCTCTTCGTGGGTGGGGCCTGCCGGTCCGGCGAGAGCCTGGAGGCCCCGGGCCTGGTCCCGCCCGCCACCGTCTCCGCCACCGCGGTGAACCTGTCCGCGGTCCGGCTCGACTGGGCGAGCGTCGCCGGCGCCGACCTGCAGACGCTCCGCGTCCAGCGCCGCACCAACCTCAAGGGCCGGTTCGAGACCGTGGCGGAACTCGACGCCGCGGCCACGACCTACTTCGACGCGGGGCTCGAGGCCGGCACCTTCTACGGGTATCGCGTGGTGGTGGTCAACCGCCTGGGCGAGACCTCCCGGCCCTCGGTGGTGGCCGGCGCGCTCACCCCGCCGGTGCCGGGGCTCCTGCTCCAGACCGCCCTGCAGGGCACCCCGGAGGCGCTGGCGGACCCCAACGGCTACCGCCTGACAATCAGCGGCCCGCGGGACACCACCCTCGCCCTCGGCCCCGCCGAGCAGCGGGTGGTGGCGCCCCTGCCCGCCGGCAGCTACACGGTGGTGCTGAGCGACCTGGCGCCCACCTGCACGCTGGTCGGGGACTCCGTGCGCACCGCGGTGGTGCGCGACACGGGGCTCGTCACCCGGACCCCCGTGGCCTTCACGGCGTCCTGCTCCGACCCGACCCGCGGCGGGCTCGTGGCGCTGGTGACGGTGACCGGCGACAGCGTCGACGCCGACGGCTACCGCCTCGACTATGCGGGCATCATCCCCGGCGACTCGGTCCCGGCCGTGGGTGGGGCGACGGTGGGGGGCACGGGAGGCACCCAGCCCTTTGCGGGCCTCCGGCCCGGCGACTACGAGGTGACGCTGAGCGATGTCGAGGTGCCGTGCCTGGTGAGTGGCGCGGCGAGCCAGAACGCCCAGGTGGCGGCGCTCGCGGTGGACACGGTCCGCTTCCAGGTGACCTGTCCCAACACCGGCGGCGGGGGCAACCCCAGCGCGCCCTTCGTGGTGCGCAATACCTGGTCGCCCGCGCAGGCGAGTGCCGGCCAGACCGTCACCCTGGATGTTGCGGTGGACATGAGCGCCGTGCCGGGCACGCCGCTCGGCGCCATCCAGGCGGAGCTGCAGTACAACAGCGCGGTGCTGACCTTTGCGGGGAGCAGCTCGCCGGCCCCGGCGCAGATGAACAACCTGACGGTGAACGCGGGCACCCCCGGTGTCGTCAGCTGGGGCAACTTCACCACCTCCGCGACCGCCCCGACCGGGCTCGTCGCGGTGGCGCGCTTCACCTTCACCGTCAACGCGGCGAGCGGGCAGAGCACCACCCGCACCACCAACATCCTCGCCGCAGACGCGGACTTCGCGGAGATCGCCGACACGCTCTTCCGCGTGGTGGAGGACACCTTCACGGTCGGCTCCGGCGGGGGAGGGGGCAACCAGGCCCCCGTCGCCGAGGCCAACGGGCCGTACAGCGGCACCGTCGGCGGGGCCATCGCCTTCAGCTCGAGCGGCTCGGGCGACTCCGACGGCAGCATCGCGGGCTACAGCTGGGCGTTCAGTGACGGGACCACGAGCACCCAGGCCAACCCCTCCAAGAGCTTCGCGAGCGCGGGCACCTTCACCGCCACCCTGACCGTCACCGACAACCAGGGGGCGACGGGCGTGGACCAGGCGAGCGTGACCATCACCGGCGGCGGGGGCGGCAACCAGGCGCCGGTGGCCGAGGCCAACGGCCCCTACAGCGGGACGGCCGGCACCCCGGTCAGCTTCAGTTCGGCGGGCTCCTCCGACCCGGATGGGAGCATCGCGAGCTACGCCTGGTCCTTCAGCGACGGCACCACCAGCACCCAGGCGAATCCCTCCAAGAGTTTCGCGAGCGCGGGGACCTACTCGGCCACCCTGACCGTCACGGACAACCTGGGTGCCACGGCGGTGGACCAGGCCAGTGTCACGATCGCGAGCGGCGGTGGCACACCCTTCACCTGGGCCGGCAGCTTCGGCGCCCTGGAGCCGGTGCCCGGCACCATCCCGCTCGTCATCACGCTCAACCTGACGCAGGACATCCCCCAGACCAGCGGGCCCGAGGCCCTGGGGCAGTACTTCGTGGATTCGCTCAAGTGGGACCCGGCGGTGCTGGAGTACCACTCCCTCACCTATGGGAGCGGCGGCGGGTCGTTCAACACCACGGATGCCGTGGGCGGCTGCAAGTGCAAGCTCACCTTCAGCGGCCTGCCGACCAGCCCGCAGAACACGGGCCTCGTCACCGTCGCGACGGTGCGCTTCAAGCCGAAGGCCGGCACCGGCACCGTGACCTCCACGACCACCTACCTCGGCCCGGTGCTCAGCACCAACCAGCTCGGGGCGTTCAACTACAGGAGCCTCATCACCATCGTGGACGGCACGCTGACCGTGCCGTGAGGCCGGGCGCCGCGGTTGCGCCCCGGCCCTGGAGGCTCCACGCCCCATCCCGCGCGCCTGGCGTGGCGGGATGGGGCGCCGACGTTCGTGACATTGCCTGTCACTTCCCCACATCACGACTCTGGTAGTTATCAACGCCAAAGTACGCCCTCCGTCGTTACCCCCTCAGGGGGGAGTCGGTACCCCGGCGCGATGAGGGGATGGGATTATCGGCCGACTTTGGTCGCGGCTGAAGAGCCCGGTCGTCCGCATGGCTAGCCCGGCGACTGCCCATCCACTCGTCTCCCCTGGAGGTTCCATGCAGTTCGTCCGCCGTTTCGGCGGGTCGGCCAAGCGGCCGTTTGCGGTCAGCGCGCTCGTCGCGACCGCGATCTTCGCCGCCGCCTGCTCGTCCGACAGCACCGGGGCTGGTCCGGTCATCCCGGGCACCCCGACGCCGAACCCGACCATCACCCGCGCGGCCTTCCTCGCGGACGTGAATGTGCGGACCGGCGAGGTGAAGATCCGCGCCCCGCAGCTGACGGGCACGCAGAACGGCCTGCCCACGGGCAGCGCCATGGACGCGAGCCTCGAGGGGGTGGACCTCTCGCTCGTCGGTGGTGACGTGGTGCAGCTCACCTCCTCGAACTTCGTCGCGTCGGCCGTCGGCGCGTTCCAGCCCGGGAAGGTGCGGGTGACGTTCGATGTCAGCATCACCAACAAGCTCTCGGGCGTCCAGCTCGTGGGCCCCACGGTCTTCCCGGCGCCGCCGGCCGGCACCACCGGCCCCATCCTCTTCCCGTTCGACGTGGCCGTGGCGGTCACCACGGGCGGCACCGCGACGGGCGGCCAGGGCAACGACATCATCGTCACGCTGCCGAGCTATGGCCTCGTGGCGCCGAGCACGGACTGGAACGGCGCGCCGCACAACTTCTTCAATGACACCGGCTGCCCCACCAACAACAACGGCGGCGGCACGGGCAACCAGGGCGGCAACGGCGGCTTCGGCACCAACAACGGTTCCGACTGCTTCCGCTGGGAGGAGTTCCTCGGCCCGATCTTCCCGGGCTCGACCACCTCGGCCTCGAACGTCGGCTTCGACATCGACCCGACGGTCGGCCAGTTCACCGCCCGCCTGCTCGTGGCGGCGGACCTCCAGAACAGCGGCCCGGCCCCGACCGGCACGATCGCCGGCACGGTGACCTCGCCGCAGCTCGGCACGCTGAACGGCGTCACGGTCACGGCCACCTCGGGCATCACCAGCCTGCCGGGCACCACGGCGGGCGCGGGCGCGTACTCCATCGCTTCCGTCCCGACCGGCCCGGCCAGCGTGGCCATCACTGCCGGCCTCCCGGCGGGCTGCACCAACCCCGGCTCGCAGGCCGCCACCGTCACCAACGGCGGCACCGCCACGGTCAACTTCACCGTGACCTGCCCGGTCCCGACCGGCAGCATCGCGGGCCAGATCACCTTCACCGGCTTCACTCCGGCCGGCACGGCGATCGACGCCATCACCGCCTCGGCCACGCCGACCGGCGGCACCGCGGTGGCGGGCGCTGTCAGCAGCACCGGCGCCATCAGCATCAGCGCCGTGCCGATCAACCTCTCCACCAGCGGCGCCGTGGCGCTCGCCAACCTGCCGGCCGGCTGCACCAACCCCGGCGCGGGCAGCTACAGCGGCCTGACCAACGGCGGCACCCAGGTGGTGAACTTCACGGTGGCCTGCGTGGCGCCGCCCTCGGTGTACACCTACACCGGCACCGCGGTGGACAACGGCGCGACGGTGACCATCACCTTCGCGATCAACATGGCCACCCGCGACGACCCGGCCATCCCGGGCGCGGACGACATCTTCGCGGTCCAGGGCTCGTTCACCTACAACACGGCGCGCCTCAGCGCCCCGAGCTGCGGCAACGTCTCGGGCTCGGGCCTGCTCAACGCCGTGGCCAACACTGCGACGGCGGGCGTGGTCTCCTTCGGGAACTTCTCGACCAACCCCGCGGTGCAGACCGGCACCCAGGGCCTCCTCACCTGCACCTTCACGGATGCGGGGAGCGGCGCCCTGACCACGGCCACCACGCTGACCGTGGCCGAGAGCCAGAACGGCACGAACCTGCTGCCGAACATCCAGATCAACGACGTCCCGTAACCTGACCGGGGGGCGGGTCCCCTGCGGGGGGCCCGCCCATCCCGCTTCCTGGAGACTGACCACATGATTCGGACCAACCCGCTGCGTCCCTTCCGGCCGGCTGCCGCCGTGCTCGGTGCGGTGGCGCTGTTCGCGGCCTGCTCCGGCGACGACGCCGCCCCGTTCGGCGGCCCGTCGGCGAGTGACCTGGCCGTCGGCGTCCTCGTGTCGGACGCCAACGCCCGGCCCGGCGACGAGATTGCCGTGGCCGTGGCCACCGAGGGTGAGGAGCTGGCCGGCGTGCAGGGCTACCTGCGCTACGACCCGCGCGCCCTCGAGTACGTGGGGCAGGGCACCGAAGGGGCCCTCGTCACCGTCGTCAACCCGAGCCGGGCCGCGCTCGGCGAGCTGCGCACCATCAGCTACCTCCCCGGCACCGTCCTGCCCGCGCACAGCGGCCGGCTCGTCTTCCGCGTGAAGGGCGGGGACTACGCCGCCTCGCTGCGCTATGAGCTCGAGATGGCGACGGACCGCTCCACCAACCGCGAGATCACCCGCGCCCGCCAGGCCCCGACCATCGCCGCGGCCGACCTGGCCGTGCCGGCCGAGGCCCGGCAGTTCGATTACGCCAGCCTCACCGCGACGCTCTACCCCGAGCTGACGGCCGCCGAGAGCCGGCTGCCGAAGGCCAACGTGGCGGGCCAGTACCTGGCCAACCTGCGTTACGGCAACGCCAACCTGAGCGCCGAGAGCCCCTCGAGCTGCACCTCGGTGAACATCCTCGACGCGGCGTACGTGGCCAACATCGCCGTGGGCAACAACTCGGTCCTGGGCGTCGACTTCCCGACCCGTGACCCGGTCGTGGCCGGCAACGTGCGGCCCGCCACCGGCGGCCCGCACCCGGGTGTCAGCGCCAGCGGCGCCCGCAGCATCGACATCCTCGATGCGGCGGCCGTGGCCAACGAGGCGGTGGGCAACGACCAGACCATCGTCTGCGACCCGATCCCCGGCCGCGCGCCCGTCACGGGCAACGTGGTGCAGGTGACGGGCAACATCACCGCCGACCGCACCTTCTACAGCGACACGATCTACCAGCTGAACGGCGTGGTGAAGGTGAACAACGGCGCCACGCTGACCATCCAGCCCGGCACCCGCATCGAGGGCAAGTACCTCGGGGCCGGCACCTTCCAGATCAGCGAGCTCCTCATCGAGCGCGACGGCCGCATCAACGCGGTCGGCACCCAGCTGCAGCCGATCGTCTTCTCCTGCGACCAGACGCCCAAGTTCAAGGGCTGCTGGGGCGGGCTCGCGATCATGGGCAACGCCTCGGTGAACGCCGCCCAGAGCGCCACGCTCACCAGCCCGGTCATCCCGGGCCGCGCCGCCACCGGCGGCTGCTTCTCCACCCGCTTCGAGGGCACCACCGGCACCCCGTCGCAGACCGACTTCGGCGGCTGCAACGACGCCGACTCGAGCGGCGTCCTCAAGTACGCCATCATCGAGTACGGCGGGTACGCCTTCGCGGCCAACACCGAGCTCAACAACCTCACGGTGGGCGGCCTGGGCAGCAAGACGGTCATCGAGTACGTGCAGGTGCACGCCGGCCTCGACGATGGCTTCGAGATCTGGGGCGGGACCTTCAACACCCGCTACATCGTCATGACCGCCAACTCGGACGATGACTTCGACTTCGCCTCCGGCTGGACCGGCAAGGCGCAGTTCCTGATCAGCCAGAAGGACTCGCTGGACGGCGACAAGGTCATGGAGATCGACAACACCGAGGTCTCCGCCACCTACAACAGCACCCCGCGGGTCACGTCGCAGATCTACAACTACACCCTCATCGGCAAGGCCGACCCGGCCGGCACCGGCGGGGCGCTCGCCACCAACAACGTCGAGGATGCGATCCACCTCCGTCGCGGGGCGCGCCCGTCGTTCTTCAACATGGTGATCACCGGCTACCCGATCATCATGGACCTCGACGACGCCGCGACCTGCCCCACCGGCGCGGACCTGAGCACCGAGGTCAAGCTCCAGTCGGTGACGTACTTCAGCAACACCCGCCTCGACAACACCGACGCGGACCCGATCTGCCAGCCCTACACCACCCTCGGCACCGAGACCAACCTCGAGGCCCTGGTGATCACGGACGCGCAGTTCGGCAACACCGCCGCGGCGAGCCAGCCGCTCACCGCGCCGTTCAATGTCCTCACCCCGGACTTCCGTCCGGTGAGCGCGGCCGCCGTGTCGCAGGGCAGCAGCACCACGCCGCCCAACGACGGCTTCTTCGACGCCACCGCGAACTACCGCGGCGCCGTCGCCCCGGGCGCCAGCGGGTCGATCCCGTGGTACGCCGGCTGGACCCGGACCTGGACCACCGCCACCACGCCGTGAGCGAGGGTTCTGCCTGACGTAACGCAGTGCAGCACTACGGGCGGTCGGCTCGCGGTTGGGGCCGGCCGCCCACTCTCGCCGATGCGGAGGGGATCCCAATGAGGCACGTCCCGGGTGGTCGTCGTGCGCCCCGGCTCGACTGGCGGATGCCGGCGGTCGTCGCCGCGCTCCTGGCCGGTTGCGACGGCGGCACCAAGCCCGACGCCGAGCCGCCCTACATCGCGATCATCCCGGTGATCACCGCCGAGGACGGCACCGACATCGGCCGGCAGTACACGTACCAGGTGACCGAGATCAGCGGGACCCTGAACATCGATGAGGTCCGGCGCGTGGCCCCGACCGACACGGTCATCGTGCCCGTCAAGCCGGCCACCTACCGGATCACGTTGAGCGGCGTGCCCAGCCAGTGCCAGGTGCAGCAGGGTACCGAGATCTACCTCCTCGTGCCGGAGGGGGCGAACACCGCCGTCTGGCGCTTCCAGATCAGCTGCGAGTCGCAGATCCGGATGACCACCGCCACCGACGGCTACCAGAACGACGCGTCCTACGTGTGGACGCTCTCCAACGGCGTCGGCATCGTGCGGAGCGGCGTGGCCGCCGGCAATGACACCGTGTATTTCGATGGCCTGCCCGACGGCGAGTACAGCGTGGACCTCGCGCACGTGGCCGGCAACTGCACCCCGATCAACGATGGCGGGCGGCGCCAGCGCTTCAGCATCACCGGCCCCGGCGGCGCGCGCGCCGACTTCCGGGTCGTCTGCTCCGACCCGGCGCTGCGGCCGGAGTTCCTGCAGGTGGCCACCTCGTACCACGACGGGGTGAGCGGCTTCATGTTCCGCGTCGCCGATCCGGATGGGGATGCCGAGCGCTACTACTGGGACATCACGGACTGCGCCGGGACCAGCGTGCTCCCAGCGGGCGGCCGCCAGCGCCGCGGCCTGCTGGTCGGCGCGCCCGTGGGCCCTGACACCGCCACCATCTTCGGTGCCATCGAGCTCGGCCTGCCGGACGCCCAGATGCAGGGCCGCTGCACCAGCCTGCGGGTGCAGGACTGGAACGGCAACACCACCGCCGTCGTCGAGGAGCCGATCGGCAACGAGTCGGGGCCCGGGCCCATCCCCGTGGCCTTCAACGCCCGGCTCCAGACGACGGCGGCGCTCGGCACCGTCCTCCAGATGAGCGATCCCGACTACGTCGGCTTCTTCGGCGCCGCCCGCCTCCGCGACGGCATCCTCGGCACCCCCGACGGCGCGCCCGACCTCGGCGTCTTCAACGCCTTCGGCTACGAGGGCGACGTGCTGGTGCCCACCATCCCGCTCGGGGGCGGCCGGCCGGAATACTACGACTACTACGCCGTGATCCTCTATCTCTTCGACCGGGCCGGCAACTTCACGCGGGTGGAGGACGATGATCTCTTCAACTGAGCGGAGCGCCGCGCCGGCCCTCGCGTGGCCCGGGGCCGGTCTCCTGCTGCTCCTCGCGACCGGCTGCGCCCGGGACCAGGGGCCGCTCGGGGCGGGCCCCGTGGTGCCGGCCCTGCAGGCCGGGCTGGCCGTCAGCCACCTCGACGCGGCCCCCGCGGAGACCCTCGCCGTGCAGCCGGTGGTCCACGCGCGCGACGGCACCATCCTCGCCGGTGTCCAGGGCCGGGTGTACTTCGATCCGCGCGCCCTCCGCTACCTCGGCCAGCCCCTCACCGGCGAGGTGTTCGTGCTCGTCAACGACGGGCGCGCCGCGGACGGCGAACTGCGGGTGGCGAGCCTCCGCCCGGGCGGCCTCCCGGAGGCCACGGCGGACCTCCGCTTCCTCGTGCTCGAGGCCGGCGCGGCGCGGTCCCTCCGCTACGTCTTCGAGGAGGCGGCCACCAGCGTGGGTCAGGCGCTCCACCAGGCCGGGGATCTCCCGCTCAAGGAGCGCGCCGCCCCGCCCGTCGATGACATCGCCCCCCGGCGCCTCGAGGACTGGGTGGTGCACTTCCGGCTGGTCGAGCGGCTGCGGCCGCGCGTGGCGGGCGACGGCATCGTCTACGGCGATCCCACGCTCAATGGAGTGGTGGACATCCTCGACGCCGCGTTCACCGCGAACGTCGCCGTGGGCAACCGCCCACTCCTCACCGAGGCCATGCGTGACTACGCCATCGCCGCCGACGTGAGTCCGGCCAACCTCCCCGGCCTCGGCGAGGCGAGCGATCCGATCCCGCCCGGCCAGAACACCGACGGCAGCCACACCATCACCATCCTCGACGCCGCCGAGATCGCCAACGAGGCGGTGGGGATCGACCGGCCCATTCCCGGGCAGCCGATCCCCGGCCGCACGCCGAGGTCGGGCAGCGTGATCCTGACGGGACTGCTCACCGCCGACCGCACGCTGCACCGCGACACGATCTACCAGCTCCAGGGCAACGTGATCGTGGACGCCGGTGTCACGCTGACCATCGAGGCCGGCACCCGCATCGAGGGGGACGGTGCGAGCCGGGGCGCGCTGGTGGTGGCGCGGGCCGGCAATCTCATCGCCCGCGGTACCCGGCTCGAGCCGGTGGTCTTCACCTGCGCCGGCGCGGGGAAGGCGCCGGGCTGCTGGGGCGGCGTGGTGCTGAACGGGCTGGCCCTGGTCAATCATCGCGATCCCGGGACCCTCGGGGTGTGCCCCGAGAAGACCAGCATCGGGACCACGCTGCTCTACGGCGGCTGCCTGGTCGAGGACACGTCGGGGGTGCTGCAGTACGTGCGGATCGAGTACGCGGGGATGAGCGCCGGCAGCGGCCCCGTCGGCGGGCTCGCGCTGCTCGGGGTGGGGACCGGCACCGTGCTGGAGCACATCCAGGTCCACGGTTCCCTGGGTGATGGCATCTATGTGTCGGGCGGGAACGCCAACCTGCGCCAGGTGGTGCTCACCGGCAACATCGGCAGCGCGCTCCACTGGGATCACGGCTGGGGGGGCAACGCCATCGGCGGGGCGGTGCAGTTCCTCCAGGTGCAGGTGCCGGCAGGGGGTGGAGACGCCGTGCTCGGCTCCACGCTCGCGGGCGCCCCGGGCACCCTGCCACGCTCGGAACCCGACCTGTACAACGTGACGGTCGTCGGCAGCGTCACGGGCGCGGGGCGGGGTATCGTGCTGCAGGATGGCAGCTCCGGCGTGTTCCGGAACGTCATCGTGACGCGCACCGCGGCCGCCGGCTTCGATGTCGAGGGCCAGGACGCCTGCGATCAGGTGAGCGGCGGCAATGCCTTCCTGGACCACGCGATCCTCTTTGGCAACGCCCCCGACCTCTCCGCCGATCCCGACTGCCTCGACGAGGTGGCGTACGGGACCGCCCCGCTGCTGCAGAATCGCTTCGTCGACCCCGGGCTCATCGCGGCCGCCAACACCCTGACCCCCGACACCCGGCCGGTGCCCGGGGCGCCTGCCGCGAGCGGGGCCGTCGTGCCGCCCTCCAACCAGTTCTTCGACCTCACGGTGACCTTCGTGGGGGCGGTGGAGCCGGACGTGGTGGGCATCGTGCGGGTGCCCTGGTACGCGGGCTGGACGCGCGGATGGTCGGGCCCCACGCCGTGAGCCGGGAGGGCGCGCCGTGGCGTCATCGTGGCCTCGCCGTGACGGGCAACCGGTAGTTTTGCGGCTCCCCTGAAGGACGGCGCTCGGTGCTCCAGCTCCTCCCGCGGCGGGCCCGACCCGGGCTCGTGGCCATCACGCTGCTGGCGGCCGCCTGCACCGCGGAGCAGCGCGCCCTCGGGCCCTATGGGCCGCCGGACGTCCCCGCCACGGGGCCGGCCCGCGCGGCGTTCCTGTTCGATGTCGACCTCGGGCGTGGCCGGGTGCTGGTGGCCGCGCCGAGGGTCGAGAGCCCGGCGCCCGGCGACGGGGGGATCGCCTTCTCCCTCGTGGGCGGTGATGCGGTGCTGCTGACCACGAGCAACTTCAGCGCCTCCGCGGTCGGGGCCTTCCAGCCGGGGAAGGTGCGGGTGTCGTTCGACGTGGTGATCACCAGCCTGCTCGCGGGTGCGGCCCTGCAGGCGCCCTCCGTCTTCCCGCTCGCCCCGCCTGGCACCACGGGTCCGCTGCTCTTCCCCTACGACATCGCCGTGGCCACCACGAGCGGCGGCACCAGCAGCGGGGGCGGGAGCGACGTGATCGTCGTCCTGCCCGGCGGGGGCCTGGTTGCGCCGAGTCCGGACTGGGATGGGGCACCGTGGAACTTCTTCAACGATTCCACCTGCCTCGCGGACAACGACTGCTTCCGGTACGAGGAATTTCCCCCCGTCCTCCCCGGCGGCACGACGGCCGCGAGGCGGGTGGGCTTCGACATCGACCCCACGGTGGGCCAGTTCACCGCCCGCCTCATCCTCGCCGCCGACGTCACCGATCTCGCCCCGGCGCCCACGGGGGGGATCCAGGGGAGTATCACCTCCCCGGCGCTTGGTCCCCTGGCCGGCGTCACGGTCACGCTTCCGGCGACCGGGGCCTCGACGCTCACCGACGCCCTCGGCGGCTTCACGTTCACGGGGGTCCCGGTGGGCACGGTCAGCGTGGTGCTCGGTGGCCTGCCCGCGCTCTGCACGGCCCAGTCATCCTACAGTGTCCTGGTCCAGGCGGGCGGGGTCACGAGCCTGCCCCTCAGCCTCACCTGCGGATCGCTGCCGCTCTTCGGCAACATCACCGGGATGCTGGCCGATGGAGGCGGGACGCCGCTCCCCGGCGTGACCCTCACCTTCACGCCCACCGGCGGTGTGGCGGCGCCGCCGGTCGTCACCGGCCCCGGCGGGACCTACCTCGTCACCGGTCTTCCGGTCGGCGACGGTACCGGGACCGTCAGTCTCGGCGGTCTCCCGGCCGCCTGCCCGGATCCGGGCCTCCTGCCCTACAGCGGGCTCGTCAACGGTGGGAGTCTCCAGCTCAACCTCGTGGTCGGCTGTCCCTGAGCGGGAACGTCGTGGTGGTCAAGATCCAGCCACCCCCCGCCGATACTGGATGCGGACGGATTCACCCGGCAACAGGGACGGCCGAGCCGCATGACCAGCACTCCTCTGGACGCACGGGGCACCGCCGGCACGGGCGCCTCCGAGATCTTCGTGGCCCGGCAGGCGGTCGTCGACCGGCGCCAGGAAATCCACGGCTACGAACTGCTCTTCCGGAGCGGGCTCGACTCCGCCGCGCGCCCCGACACGCCGGACCGCGCCTCCTTCGAGATGCTGCACACCGCCCTCCTCGGCTTCGGGCTCGACAGCCTGCTCGGGGACCGGGCCGGCTACCTCCCCGCCTCGCGCGAGGTGCTGCTGCAGGAGTTCTACCTCATCCTGCCCAAGGAACGCACCGTGCTCCAGGTGGCCGACGGGGTCACGCCGGACGACCAGGTGGTCACCGCCTGCCGGGTCCTGCGGGAGCGCGGCTACTCGCTCGCCATTGACGACTTCCTCCGCCGTCCCGACCTGCTCCCGCTCGCCACCCTCGCCGACGTGGTGCGGGTGGACTACACCGGGACGCCGGAGGCGGAGCGCCGCGCCATCGTGCGGGAGTTCCTGCCGAGGAAGGTGCGCCTCCTGGCCACCAGCGTGGACACCCGGCTCCAGTTCGCCGACGCCGCGCGCGAGGGCTTCACCCACTTCCAGGGCGGCTTCTTCGCCGAGCCGGAGCTGCTCTCCACGCCGGACGTGCCGGCCTACAAGCGCAACTGCATGCGCTTCATGACCGAGTTGCACCGTCCCGAGCTCAACTTCGACCGGCTCGACGAGCTCATCCGCCAGGAAGTGGCGCTCACCGTGAAGCTGCTCCGCTACCTCAACTCCGCCGGCTTCGGCTGGCGCCACGAGGTGACTTCCATCAAGCAGGCGCTCCGGGTCCTGGGCGAGGACGCCACCCGGAAGTGGTGCTCGCTCATTGCCCTCACGGTGATGGGCGGCGACCGGCCGGCGCAGGTGGTGCAGGTCTCGATGCTCCGCGCCGCGCTCGCGGAGCAGGTGGGGATGGAGGCGGGGCTCGCGGGCCTCTCGCTCGACCTCTTCCTCACCGGCATGCTCTCCACCATTGACGTCCTGCTCGGCCGCCCCATGGAAGAGGCGCTGTCGCAGATGCCGCTGTCGGTGGAGGTGCGCAACACCCTCCTCGGCAAGCGCACCCGGCTCTCCACCGTCTGGCAGCTGGTGCTGGCCTACGAGCGGGCCGACTGGCCCCAGGTGAAGGAACTGGCGCAGGCCGCCGACCTCTCCCCCGGCCGGCTCCCGTTCATTTATCGCAACGCGGTGCAGTGGGTGGACCGGATCTACAAGTCCTGAAGCGCTCGTCCCGCCGCCACATCACGACGCGCCGGTCCCGACTGGGACCGGCGCGTCGTCGTTCGGTCATCGGCGCGTGACCGGCGGCGGCGAGTGTTGGGTCGCCGCGCCACACCGGCGCGACAGGCACGGATGCGAGGAGGAAGGATGCGACGCTCGGAATGGGGCTGGCACCGCCGGCCCGCACGGCACCGGCGGCGGGAGGATGACCTGAGCCGCTGGCTGCGGGCCCTCCCGCCACGAATCGAGGTCGTGCGGCAGGCGCGGCGGGCGGGCCGCCTGGCTGAGGCGGCGGTCCCGGTGGTGCTGGCGGCGATGCTGCTGGTGATGCTCGGCGGCGGGATCCGCTGACGGGCGTCAGCGCGGGGCGAGGATCCGGTCGCGGAGCCGGCTCTCGGGATGCTGGCCCGTCTCGTGGGCCAGCGCCAGGTCCAGGGCACGCGGGGTGCCCTCCAGCTGCCCGGCCACGTCGGCCACGGGCCCGGTGAGCGGCTGGTGCAGCGCCAGCGTGAGGCCGCGGCCCCGGCGGCCCGGCTCGTCCGCCAGCTCCATCCACGCCGCCGCCTGCGCCGGGTGGCGCACGGCGAGGAGCGGCACGGCGGCCGGATCGGCCGGCACCTCCGCGGCCACGGGGATGCCGAGCCCGGACGCCAGGTCGTACCAGCCTGGCCAGGCATCGAGGGCCACGAGCACCGTGAAGCGCCAGCCGAGGTCGCGGGCCAGCTGCAGGACGCCGCGCGCCAGCGCCTCATCGTCGGCCGGGGCGCCCGGCATGCCGGTGAGCGGCACGGCGCCCTGGTCGGCAAACCAGCGGCGGGCGGGGGGCAGGGCATCCGGCTTGGAGCCGGGGAAGGCGCCGTAGCGGCGCGTCGCCCGGATCTCCCGCTCGGCCACCTCGCGCTGCGCCGCGAATTCCGCGGCCTGCGCCGCGCCCTCGAAGGCCACCTCCGCCGCGAGGTAGCGGCCCGCCTGCCGCAGCACTCGGCCCCGGAGCAGCAGCGTGGCCCCGTGCGGCTCCAGGGCGAAGGCCCGGTCCAGCGCCATCAGCGCGCGCGAGAGCTCGCCGAGCCGGTAGGCGGCATAGCCCGCCTCGTGCCACACCAGCCCCGAGTCGGGCGCCACCTGGGACGCATCATCGAGCGCGGAGAGCCCCTCGCGAAACCGGCCCAGCTCCACCAGGGCTGCGCCCTTCAGGATGCTCGGCAGCGCATCCCCCGGGAGTTCGGCCCCGGAGCGCACCGCCAGCGCGAGCGCATCCTCGTGGCGGCCCGACTCGCGCAGCAGCGTGAACAGTTCCATCCACGCCTGCGGCATCTCGGGATGGGTCAGGAGCAATTCCCGGTACGCCGCCTCCGCGTCCCGGAGCCGCCCCTCCTGCGTGAGCCGCCGGGGCCGCGACAGGATGCGGTCCGGGGCCTCGCCCGTGAAGACGCGGAACTGGTCCGTGGAGTACATGGGCGCGAATGTACCCCCCACCACGGGTTCCGCTAGGGGAGCGATGCCGTCCGGGATCCGGCGCCGCGCCTCTAGCCCCCCGCCGATTTCCCCCACATCTTTTGCGGCATGGATACCCAATTCGTCGCCCGCGAGCGTGCGCGCCTCCTGCGCGAGCTCACCGAGTTCCTCGCCATCCCGAGCATCAGCGCCCTCCCCAGCCACGCCGCCGATTGCCGCCGCGCCGCCCAGTGGCTCATCACCGACCTCGAGCGCCTCGGCTGCGCCAAGGTGGAGCTGCTCGAGGGCAATGGTCATCCGGTGGTCTGGGCCGAGAGCCCCAAGGTGGAGGGCGCGCCCACGCTGCTCATCTACGGCCACTACGACGTGCAGCCGGTGGACCCGCTCGACGAGTGGAACTCGCCCCCCTTCGAGGCCACCGTCCGCGACGGCAAGCTCTACGCCCGCGGCACCGCTGACGACAAGGGCCAGGTCTTCTGCCTGCTCCGCGCCTACGAAGCCATCCTCGACGCCAACCAGCGCCCGCCCCTCAACGTGCACTTCATCTTCGAGGGCGAGGAAGAGTGCGGCGGCCACGCCATCGACGAGCTGCTGGAGAAGGAGCCCGAGCGCACCAAGGCGGACGCCGCCCTGGTCTGCGACATGAACTACTATGCGCCCGGCCTCCCGGCCGTGTACACCGCGCTCCGTGGCATGTGCTACGCCGAGATCTCCATGCGGACGCTCCAGCGCGACCTGCACTCCGGCACCTACGGCGGGGTGGCGCCCAACGCCATCGAGGAGCTGGTGCGCCTCCTGGCCGACCTCAAGGACGCCAGCGGCAAGATCGCCATCCCCAAGCTCTACAAGTCGGTCATCAAGCCGAGCAAGGCCGAGCTGCGCGACTGGAACCGGCTCCCCTTCAAGAAGAAGGAGTACCTGCGGGAGGAGGTGACCGCCAAGGCGCTCACCGGCCTCAAGAAGTACTCCACCTTCGAGCGCACCTGGGCGCTGCCCACCTTCGAGATCCACGGCATCAAGGGCGGCTTCGTCGGCGAAGGCGCCAAGACGGTCATCCCGGCCGCCGCCACCGCCAAGGTCTCGTTGCGCCTCGTGCCCGGCCTGCCGTTCAAGCAGGTGGCGGCGTGGCTCGCGCGGGCGGTGAAGCAGCGCACCCCCAAGTACGCCACCACCGAGGTGAAGATCCTCCACGGCGGCGACCCGGTGCAGGTGGACGTCAACCACCCCGCCTTCGGCCCGCTCGATGCGGCCTTCAAGGAAGTGGTGGGGAAGCCGGCCGTGCGCGTCCGTGCCGGCGGCTCCATTCCCATCATCCCGCGCCTCGGCACCATGGGGGCCCCGGTGCTCCTCACCGGCATCGGCCTCCCGGATGACGGGCTCCACTCCCCCAACGAGAAGCTGGATCTCCAGCAGCTCTGGGACGGCATCGTGGTCTTCGGCCGCTTCATGGAGCTGTTCGCGGCCACCAAGCCGGCCTGAGGCCGGCCCCCAACGTCATGACGCCCCGCCGGCGAGGTGCCGGCGGGGCGTCGGTCGTTTGCGGGCCTGCTACTCGGTGTCGTCCGGCGGAGCCTCGCCGCTCTTCCGGCCACCCGGGTACTGGGACTCGGTGCGCGCGGTGAGCTCATCCACCCCGAGCACGGCCCGCACCGAGGCGATCACTCCGGCCACCACGTCGTCCGCCCAGTAGGGGTCCGGCTGCTGGTCCGAGGGGAGCGCCTTGCCCTGCTGCTCCAGGAACTGCACCGCCGTGTTCACCCATTCGCCCTGCGCCGAGGGCACCAGGGCCCAGGAGCTGGTGGACTTGAGCTCGAGCTCGGTCAGCGCGGCCAGCTGTTTCTCCAGCCCTTCCGTGACCGCCCGTGAGGCCAGCTCCTTGGCCACCATGGCCATTACCTGGGTCCGCTCGGCCGCCTGCTGGCCGGAGACGGGGGCAAAGTAGTTGCGCTGGTCCGCCACCATCTCGCCGAGCCGGATGCAGACCGCCCGCACCGCCGGCTGCAGCGCCGGCGAGACCTCGCGCGCCCAGCCCTGCGCCGCCTTGAGGATGTCGCGCACCAGCTGCTCCGCCTGCGCTTCCGGGGAGCGCCGTTCCGTCGGTCCGTTCATAGGACCACTAGAATGGCCCGGCGGCGGGGGAAAGACAAGACGGAGTACTCCCCGGCGTATACCCCCGAAACGGAACCCGCGGCCCGGGGGTTGGGGGTCTTGACAACCCCCCGGGCCGCGGGCAATGGAACTGACCCGCTAGCTCCGGGGCCCCCGCCGCATCCGGGCCGGGTCCGGACGCCCATAACGCTCCTCGGCCCACGGCTCGCCCCGCATGTGATAGCCGTTCTGTTCCCAGAAGCCCGGGTAGTCCCCCTCCATGAACTCGAAGCCGCGCACCCACTTGGCGCTCTTCCAGAAATAGAGGTGCGGCACCACCAGCCGGACCGGGCCGCCGTGCTCGGGATCGAGTTCGCGCCCGTTGTGCCGCAACGCCAGCAGGTTGCCCGGCGCCAGGAAATCGTCCAGCGGCAGGTTGGTGGTGAAGCCGTGCTCCGCGTGCACCAGCACGTGACTCACCTCGGGCCGGGGCCGTGCGCGCTCCACCAGGGTGCGGACCGGGACGCCTGCGAAGACGTTGTCGTACCGGCTCCAGCGGGTGACGCAGTGGATGTCGCACAGCGTCTCCGCCTGCGGCAGCGCCTGCAACTCCTCCCAGCCCAGGGTGAAGCGCGCCTCCACGAGCCCCGTCACCTCGAGCGTCCAATCGGCGGGGTCCACGTGGGGGACGGTGCCGTAGTGCAGCACCGGCCACTTCTGTGTGAGGATCTGGCCCGGCGGGAGCCGCGGGCGATCGGTGGGGCGGACGTCGAGGGGCTCAGGCATGCCCCTTCTACGCCCCCGCGGCGGCCTCGGTTCCCTCGGGGAGCACGGCCCGGAGCTCCATGGGCTCGGGCACCAGGCCGAAGGTCGTGGCGAAGGCGCCAGTCACGGCGTCGAGGGTGGCGCTCCAGAGGGCCAGGCCTTCCCCGAGGGCGGCGCCGAGGCCCAGGCGCTCGGCCTCGAGGGCAACGCTCGTCATCTGTACCCCGCTGATGCCGCAGGGCACGATGAGCCCGAAGTCCTCCAGCCGGTTCCGCACGTTGAGCGCAAAGCCGTGCGTGGTGACCCACTGCCGCACGTGGATCCCGATGCTCGCGATCTTCCGCCCACCCGTCCACACCCCCGTGTAGCCCGGGTTCCGCTCGGCGGGGATGCCGAGCTGGCCCAGGGCCAGCAGGAGCGCCTCTTCCACCTGGCGGAGGTACCAGTGGAGGTCGGGCCGGTGCCGGTTGAGGTCCAGGATGGGATACCCCACGAGCTGGCCCGGGCCGTGCCACGTCACGTCGCCGCCGCGCTCCACTTCCACCACGGTGAGGCCGCGCCGCGCGATCTCCTCCGCCGAGAGCGGCAGGCTCGCCGCCTTGGTGCCGCGGCCGAGGGTGATGGTGCGCTCGTGTTCGAGGAGCAGCAGGAGGTCGTGGGGCAGGGCGCCGCTGATCCGGCGCTCGGCGAGCTGCCGCTGCAGCGCGTGTGCCTCACGATAGCCCACCTGGCCGAGCGTGAGGACGCCGAGGTGAGCGCTCACGACGCCGGGGGCGCGCCGGCGAGCGGGGACGCCGCCGGGGCGGCGACGAGCCGCGCCTCCGCCTCGAGTTCCCGCGCCCGCCGCGCGATCTTCCGCGCCAGCAGGGCAAACCAGAGCGCGGCCACCCCGGCCAGGCCGAGCAATCCCCACCGGCCGAGCACGCCATCTACCGGCGCGGTGACGAAGGTGAAGAGGAGCCCCGCAAACCCGCCGACCATCGCCAGCCCGCCCCGGCGGTAGGCGGAACGGATGGGCTTGAGCAGGGTCCACGACACGAACCCGCCCGCGATGGCGCTCCCCATCCACCCCGCCAGGATCACCGTGGCGATGCTGTCCGACGGCCTGGGGGCGAGCGGCGCCGCGCCCGAGAGCTGGAGGGTCCGCACCAGCCACATCACCAGCGACACCAGCCCGAGCCCCGCCACCGCCCCCGCCAGGATCCCCTGGAGGGCGATCCCCACGTGGTCGGGCTGGGCTTCCTCCCCCGTCGCCGACGCCGCCCGCATCTCAGTCCCCAATCACCCCTCCACATCGAACGCGCGGCCCTTGGGCCGCGCCCCTCCTCAGATGTGCATCACCCGTCCCATCGAGTCCAGCGCCGCCTCCGCCACCGCCTCCGACAGCGTGGGGTGCGCATGCACGGCCAGGTCGATCTCCTCGACGGTGTACTCGTTCTCGCGCGCCACGGCCAGCTCGTGGATCATCTCCGAGGCGTGGCCGCCCACGATGTGGGCACCGAGGATCTCGCCGTACTTCTTGTCACGGATGATCTTGACGAAGCCCTCGGTCTCGTTGGACGCGCGGGCGCGCCCGTTGGCGCTGAACGGGAAGCGGCCCACCTGGTAGTCGAGCTTCTTCTCCTTGCACGCCTCCTCGGAGAGCCCCACGCTCGCCACCTCGGGGTGGCAGTAGGTCACCGAGGGGATGTTGTCGTAGCGGATCGGGTGCGGCGTGTGGCCGGCGATGAGTTCTGCCACGAAGGTGCCCTCCCGGCTCCCCTTGTGCGCCAGCATCGGGGGTCCGGCCACGTCGCCGATGCAGTAGACGCCCTTGGCGGTGGTCTCGAGGGTGGCCAGGTTCACCTTCACGAAGCCGCGGTCGGTCAGCTCCACGCCCGCTTCCTTGAACCCCATCCCCTCCGTGTTCACCGCCCGGCCCGCCGCCATCAGCACCTTCTCGGCGGTGACGGCCTGCTGCTTGCCGCCCGCCTCGAGGGTGAGGGTCACCCCGTCGGCCTTCACCTCCGCCTTCACCACCTTGGCGCCGGCCACCACGTCGATGCCGCGCTTCTTGTAGCTCTTGGCCAGCGTGTCGGAGCACTCCGCGTCCTCGATGGGGAGGATGCGCGGCAGCGCCTCGATGAGCGTCACCTTGCTGCCGAAGCTGTTGAAGATGTCGGCGAACTCGCAGCCCACGGCCCCGGCGCCGATCACGGCGATGCTGGCCGGCGCCTTCTCCAGGAACAGCGCCTCGTCCGAGCTGATCACCGTCGTCTTGTTGATCTCGAGGCCCAGCGCCGGGATCCCCTTCACCCGCGACCCGGTGGCGATGATCACCGCCTTCTTCGCCTCGTGCACGTCGGCGCCCACCTTCACCTTCCGGCCCGCCAGCAGGGTGCCGGCGCCCTTGATGACCGTCACCTTGTGCTTCTTCATCAGGAACTCGACGCCCTTCGAGTTCTGTTCCGACACCTTGCGCGAGCGCTTCATGGCCACGCCGTAGTCGGTCTTCACCGCGCCGACCTCGATGCCCAGGTCCTTGGCCTCGTGCGCGATCACGCCCGCCACGCGCGCGCTGTGCAGCAGCGCCTTGGTGGGGATGCAGCCGATGTTGACGCACACGCCACCCAGCTTGTCCTTCTCCACCACGGCGGTGGCCAGGCCGAGCTGCGCGGAACGGATGGCGGCCACGTAGCCTGCGGGCCCGCCGCCCAGGATGATCACGTCGAAGGTCGCCACGTCAGGGTCTCCGGGAGGGAAGGGAAGGACCCGCGCTCAGCGCGGGCCGCCGAAGCGATAGCCGCCCACGATCGCGAGCACGCGATTGTGCAGGTCGGCGCTGGGGTCCGAGTTGTCCACCGTCGAGAGGCCGTACTGGTAGCGCACCCCGAGCTGGATGCGCCCGTACTCGAGGCCGGCCCCGAGATGCACCGAGGTCTCGAGCGCCTTGGTGTTGAACCGCGTGCCGAGCGCGCCCCGGTCGTTGCAGTCGGCCTCGAGGCTCTGGTTGCCCTGCTTGATCTCCAGCCGGCACCGGTCCCGGAGCGCAATGGCCGGCGCCACGTACACCCACGGCCGGAGCGCGCCGCTGGTCGGCACCGTGAACCGGAGCCGGAGCGGCACCTGCCAGTACTCCAGCTTGTACGTGTTGGTGATGCCGCCGCCTTCCGCCTTGGTCCCCTGGCTGGCGTAGATCAGCGCCGGCTCCAGGGCCACGATGCGGCCGAAGGGAAAGCGGAGGAAGCCGCCGCCCGCCAGGCCGATGCGGGTCTTGGCACCGTCCGCATCGTCCCCGCCGAACTTGGCCAGCAGGATGCCGGCCTCCACCCCGCTCTGCAGCTTGCCCTGGGCCTCTGCCATGGCCGGCGTGAGCAGCAGCGCCACCATGCCGAGCGCGCGCATGAGGGAGCGCATGCTCACCACACCATCGCGAGCGGGTTCTCCAGCATGCCCTTGAGGGTCCGCAGGAACGCGGCGCCCGTGGCGCCGTCAATCACCCGGTGGTCGCAGCTCATGGTGAGCCGCACCCGCCGGCCCGGCACCACCTGGCCGCCCTTCACCACGGGCTGCTCGGTGATGCTGCCCACCGCCAGGATCCCCGCCTCGGGCGGGTTGATGATGGCGGTGAACTGGTCGATGTCGAACATGCCGAGGTTGGAGATCGAGAAGGTGCCCCCGGTGTACTCCTCCGGCGTGAGGCGCCGGTCGCGCGCCCGCCTGGCCAGGTCCTTCGCCTCGGCGCCGATCTCGCGCAGGGTCTTCTGGTCGGCGTGGCGGATCACCGGGGTGATGAGCCCGTCCTCGATGGCCACCGCCATGCTGACGTGGACGTCGTTCCAGTAGCGGATCCGGTCGTCCTGCCACCAGGCATTGCAGGCGCGGTGCTGGCGGAGCGCCAGCGCCGTGGCCTTGATGATCATGTCGTTGAACGACACCTTGGCCGCCGCGTCGCCACCGTGCTGCTTCGCCAGCGCGTTGAGCGCCTCGCGCGCCTCCCACGCCCGGTCCATGTCCACCTCGGTGGTGAGGTAGAACGTCGGGATCGGCCCGATCGACTGGGTGAGCCGCTTGGCGATGGTCTTCCGGATCTGCGTGAGCGGCACGTCCTCGAAGCTCGCCCCCTCCGCCACCCGGGGGCGCGGGGCGGCGCTCCCCGCCACCGGTGCCGCCGTCGGCGCGTTCTCGAGGTCGCGCAGCACGATGCGGCCGTCGGGTCCCGTCCCCTGCAGCATCCCGAGGTCGAGCCCTCGCTCCGCCGCGACCTTCTTCGCCAGCGGCGAGGCTTTCACGCGGGCGTCCGGGCTCCGGGCCGGGGCCGCGGGCGCAGCCACCGGCGCGGGCGCCCGCGTGTCACCTTGGGCCTTGGCGGGCGCCGGGGCCGGCCCCGGCGGTGCCTTCGGGGCCGGCGCGGCGTCGGCCGCCTTCGGCGCGGCGGCGGGCTTGGCCGCTGGCGCGGCACCCGCGATCGCGCTCACGTCCTCGCCCGCCTCGCCGATCACCCCCACCACGTTCCCCACCGGCACCGTGGTCCCCGGCGCGATGAGCTGCTTGAGCAGCACCCCACCCGCCCGCGCCTGCAGGTCCATCACCGCCTTGTCCGTCTCCACCTCGGCGAGGATCTCCCCCGGCGACACCGCGTCGCCTTCCTTCTTCTTCCACTCCACCAGGCGCCCCTCTTCCATGGTGGGGGAGAGCGCCTCCATCAGGACCTTGGTAGCCATCTGATAAATGATCCTCATCGTTGGCGCGGCCCCTGGGCCGCGCCTCTCAGTCGAGATAGAGAACCTTCTTCACCGCCGCCGCGATCCGCTCCACCGACACCTTCGCCGCCTTCTCGAGGTGCTTGTTGTAGGGCATCGGCACGTCCGCACTCGTCACCCGCACCACCGGCGCATCCAGCTCGTCGAACGCCTGCGACTGGATCTCGTCCACCACCTGCGCCCCCACCCCCGCGAAGTACCACCCCTCCTCGGCCACCACCGCGCGATGGGTCTTCCGCACCGAGGCCAGCACCGTCGCCACGTCGAGCGGGCGGATGGTGCGGAGGTCCACCACCTCCACGCTGATCTCCTCGGCCGCGAGCTGGTCGGCCGCCTTGAGCGCCAGCGCCACCGTCTTGCCCCAGCAGACGATCGTCACGTGGTCCCCGGCCCGCTTCACCTCGGCCACCCCGATCGGGACGACGTGCTCCCCCTCGGGCACCTCGCCCTTGATGTTGTAGAGCATCTCGCCTTCCATGAACACCACCGGGTCCGGGTCGCGGATGGCCGCCTTGAGCAGGCCCTTCGCGTCCGCCGGCGTGGCCGGGATCACCACCTTGAGCCCCGGGATGTTGGCGTACATGCTCTCGAAGTTCTGGGAGTGCTGCGCCGCCAGCTGCAGCGCCGCGCCGCACGGGCCGCGGAAGACGATCTGCATCGGCACCTGCCCGCCCGACATGTAGCGGAGCTTGGCCGCGCTGTTGACGATCTGGTCGATGGCCAGGAGCGCGAAGTTCCACGTCATGAACTCGATGACGGGCTTGAGCCCCACCATCGCCGCCCCGATCCCCACGCCGGCGAAGCCGAGCTCGGTGATGGGCGTGTCCACCACGCGGTTGGGCCCGAACTCCTCCAGCAGCCCGCGGCTCACCTTGTACGCGCCCTGGTAGACGCCCACTTCCTCGCCCATCAGGAACACGTCGGCGTCGCGCGCCATCTCCTCGCGGAGGGCCTGGTTGAGCGCGTCGCGATAAGTCAGGGTCGGCATCGGTCGCTCACTCGCTCGCCCGGGGGGCGTACACGTCGGTGTAGAGCTCCGCCGGCTCCGGGTCGGGGCTCTGGTCCGCGAAGTCGTAGGCGTCCTGCACCTCGGCCTTCACCTCCGCGTCCATCTTCTCCATGGTGGCGTCGTCGAGGATGTTCTCGGCGCGGAGCTTGTCGTCCCAGAGCGAGATGGGGTCGCGCTTCCGGTGCGCCTCCACCTCTTCCTTGGTGCGGTAGTGGCCGTGGATCGGGTCGCTCATGGAGTGGCCCACGAAGCGATAGGTGCGGATCTCGAGCAGGGTGGGGGAGGCCGGCCGGCGGGCGCGCACCACCGCGCGGTCCATCGCCGCCATCACCTCGCCCAGGTCCTGGCCGTCCACCACCTCGCGCGCCATGTCGTACGAGCTGGCCCGCTCGGAGATGTTCCACGTGGCGGTGGCCCGGTCCAGCGCGGTGCCCATGCCGTAACGGTTGTTCTCGCAGATGAAGATGCAGGGCAGCTTCCAGATGCCGGCCATGTTGGCCGCCTCGTGGAAGGCGCCGTTGTTGATGGCCGCCTCCCCGAAGTAGCAGATCGCCACCTGGTCGGCGTTCCGGTACTTGATGGCGAAGCCCATCCCCGTGGTGAGCGGGATGTGCCCGCCCACGATGCCGTGCCCGCCGAGGAAGCCGAGCGAGGCGTCGAAGAGGTGCATCGAGCCGCCCTTGCCCTTGCTGCAGCCCGTGGCCTTCCCGAACAGCTCGGCCATCACCGCCCGCGCCGAGATCCCGCGCGCCAGCGCGTGGCCGTGCTCGCGGTAGGTGGCCGTGATGTAGTCGTCCGGGCGGAGCTGGGAGATGGTCCCCACCGCCACCGCCTCCTGCCCGATGTAGAGGTGGCAGAAGCCGCCGATCTTCCCCAGGCTGTACGCCTCCCCGGCCTTCTCCTCGAAGCGCCGGATCAGCAGCATCTGCCGCAGGTAGTGGCGGTACTTCTCCGCCGTCTTCGTATCCGCCTTCCGTCCCGCCCGTGCCGTGGCCATCAGGCTCCTCGCTGGTTCATGCCATGCATGCGGCTCTGGGCTCGGCGCGGGTTCACCGCAGAGGCGCCGAGACGCCGAGGGCCGCAGAGGAACTGCGTGTGGATGGTGGGCTCACCTCAGGGTGAGCCCCCTGCGTTCTTGGTTGGTGGCAGATTGGGTCCGGCACCAGACCCCACCACCTCCCCCCCCCCTCGAAGCCCGCCTCCGCACGCAGGTCCTCCGCGGCCCTCTGCGCCTCCGCGCCGCTGCGGTGAACCGGCGCCGCATCTCCCGCCGGCGACGCTCCAGCCGCCGACGCCTGCTCCCACGCGTGGTAGGACGAGCGCGTGAGCGGGCTCGCCTGCACGTGGGTGAAGCCGAGCCGCATGCCGATCTCCGCCAGCTCCCGGAACTCGTCCGGCGTGTAGTAGCGCGCAATCGGCAGGTGGGCGTCCGAGGGCCGCAGGTACTGGCCCAGCGTCAGGATGTTCACGTCGCTGGCCCTGAGGTCCCGCATGCAGGTCACCACTTCCTCCCACTCCTCGCCGAGCCCGAGGATGATCCCGGACTTGGTGAGGCCGTCGGGGCGGATCCGCCGCGCGTTGGCCAGCAGCCGCAGCGCGCGATCGTAGCGCCCGCCCGGCCGCGCCAGGCGGTAGAGCCGCTCGCAGGTCTCGAGGTTGTGGTTCAGGATGGCCGGCTTCGCGGCGAGGACGATCTCCAGCGCCGCCTCCGAGCCCTTGAAGTCGGGGATCAGCACCTCGACCGTGCTTTCCGGCAGCCGCGCCCGGATCTCGGTGACGCACCCCGCGAACGCCTCCGCCCCGCCATTGGGGAGGTCGTCCCGGTCCACCGAGGTGATCACCACGTGCTTGAGCCCCATGGCGGCCACGGCCTCGGCGAGCCGGACGGGCTCCACCGGGTCGTACGGGGCCGGCGTTCCGTGGGCCACCGCGCAGTAGGCGCAGTTCCGGGTGCAGACATCGCCCAGGATCATGAAGGTGGCGGCTTTGTGCTCCCAGCATTCCCCGATGTTGGGGCAGCGGGCCTCCTCGCACACCGTGTGGAGGCCCAGGTCCCGCATCAGCCGCTTCACTTCCAGGTAGGTGCCGCCGCCGGGGGCCTTCACCTTGAGCCAGCTGGGCTTGCGGACCAGCGCCGCCTGCGGCGCGGGCGCCTCGGGGGCCGGCGAGGAGGTTCGGGTGAGCTGGACCAGCGGTGCCGCCATCGCCGACTCCGGGGAAAGGAGAGGAACGGCCCCCAAGCTAAGGAGGTGCGACGGAACTGGCTACGGGCAAAGCAAGCTATTTCAACCGTTTGGTTGAGTGCACCCCGAGCCCCTAAAGCGCGGACGGCGCGGCCGATGAGGCCGCGCCGCTGGTGGAACGCCTTGCCGGTGAACGACTTACTGCGCCTTCGGCGCGCAAGCCTCGATCAGCTTCGCCTGGTCACGGGCGGCGGAGGCGGGGACCTTGGTCTCCTCGAGCGTCGTCCCCTGGCTCGAGATGTACTCCCGGAAGGTCTGGAGCGTGGTGGTATAGGCGGAATTCCCGGAGGCGTCCGGGCGGATCTCCACCTCGATCCGGTGGAAGCCCCGCTTGAAGAGCCCGTTGGCCACCCGGAGGCTCGGGTCGAGCTTCTCGCCGACGATCCGGAGGTCCACGTCGTTGTGGGCCGTCATCCGGAAGCCCAGGGCGGTGAGCTGGCGCTGGGTGCACTGGTAGGCCACATCCGGGGCATTCGGGGTGACCCCCCGGGTGGCGCTCATGAGGGTCCCGCCGCACGCGGCCACGCCGAGCAGGCCGACGAGGGGAAGCAGTCGCACGATTCTATCCTTGAAGGGAGACGTGAACGGAATCTAAGCCGCGAGGACGCGGCGGCCATCCCCGGGACGGAAACGGAACGGCCGCCCACCAGGGGTGGGCGGCCGCCGAAGTCCTGCGCCAGCCCGCAGGGGCTGGAACCGGGCTTAGTAGAACAGCATCAGGCCGAAGGCGCCGGTGAACGCCTTGTTCTTGCCGCTGCCCTCGCCGTCCTTCGACCACATGTAATCGCCCTCGAAGACCATCTTGAGCGACTTGGTGGCCTGGTAGTACACGCCGCCCGAGATCAGGCTGTTCTCGGTCTTGAAGGTGTCGTCGGCGTCCTTGAGGAAGGACGAGCCGTACGAACCGGCGATGGTCGCCTTGCTGCCGGCCGGGGTGAAGGTGATCTGGCCGTAGTAGCCGTACGAGGTGGTCAGGTCGCCGGCCGCGTCGTACGAGAGCGGGCTGAACATCAGGGTGGTGCCGAGGCCCTTGCCGTAGTAGCCCGAGCCGTGGATCGCGAAGGTCGAGCCCTTGTAGGTCAGGCCGCCGCTCGCGCCCACCGCGGTCTTCGACTCATCCGCAACCGGGTCCTTGCCGTTCTGGGCGGTGCCGCCCACGAACACGCTCAGGTTGCTCCCGGCCTTGAACGTGACCTCGGCCTCGATGCGGGGCGTCGTCAGCTCGTTGTACGCGCCGAAGGCGCTCGGCTCCATGAGGCCGATGTTGAAGCTGGTGCTCCGGCCCGCCGGCGAGGAGTAGGTGAACTGCGGGACGAAGTTCGGGTAGATGTACCCGAAGCCGATGCGGCCCAGGGTGGTGCCGCCCGGGGCGATCCCGCCGCCGCCGACGCCGAAGAGCGTCTGGTCGTTGAGGATGTTGGAGCGCTGGTAGACGCCGAGCTCCTTACCGGCGGTGATCGTACCCCAGTCCCCGCCGATCGTCATGAACACCTGACGCATGTCGATCTGGGCGCCGAAGCAGTCGTGGCTGTTGCCGCCGCACTGCACCTGCGGGGCGAACCCGAAGTGCACGCCGAGGTCGGTGTTGCCTTCCTTGCCCTTCGCGCTGAAGGTCGCGAAGGCCGGGAGGAGGCCGGTGCCGTAGTAGAGGCCCTTGGCCTCGGCGCTGCCCACCAGCTGGCCGGCGCTGCCCGTGGCGTCGCCGTCGGAGACCTTCTGGTACATCGCGAAGATGTTCACGTTCCCCGCGAAGGAGAACGTCCAGCCATTGCTCATCTGCATCGAGAGACCCTGGGCCGAGGCGGCATTCGCCGCGCCCAGCATGAGGGCCCCAAACAACAGAGCGCTACGCTTCATCGGTGCTTCTCCTGACTAGAAGAGGACTGAAAACGACTGACACGCTTCAGAGCGACTTCCTGCCTGCACCTTCACGCCTGCGGTCGTCCTGGGCACAAACGAGGTCTGGGGATGGCTGCACCCCAAGGGGTGACCGGCCGGTGAGGGTCTTCCTTCCGGGAAAAGGTCGCGGGACGCGGAACGACTGCAGCGAACCGAGGTTCGCATCGCGCTCGGGACTCTCGATACAGGCGCCGCGACCCTGGCTGGTCCCGCGACGCGTGAATTGCCGATGAAAACGTGCTGTGGAGGCTACCCCCATGGGGGGAGGGCAGCGACAGAACTGTCGATAAAATAGGGGTTTCGGCCGAGCCCGCAACCCGACCCTGAATGGGAATACGGGAAACCGGAAATTTATTCCGCCTCCCCCTACGGGCTCTGGGCCGGGGTCTCCGCCATGCTGGGCTCGGTCGTCCCGGGCGCCACCTTGAGCCGGATCCACATCCCCGACAGGCCATGGCCCGGCACGCCGCAGAAGATCCGATAGTCGCCGGCCGGGGCCGCCTTGAAGCGGATCACGTCCTTGGCGAAGTAGCCGAGCCCCTCGATGGCCTTCACGGAATAGGCCCGCGGGATCGCCGGCTCCTCGGCCATGGTCGGCATCGGGTCCTTGTCGTCGATGACGATGGCGCTGTGGGGCGTGCCGTCCTCGTTGACGAAGTTGAGCACCACGGTGGTGCTCTCGGGCACCGTCAGGGTCAGCTCGCCGTTGGTATAGCCGTTGAAATTGAACGGGCTCTTCACCTGGCCGGTCAGGCCCGCGATGAGCTCGAAGCTGGTGGTCCGGGTGGCGGGATTCCACCGCAGCCACTTGGGGTCGGGCCCGTGCTCGAGGGCGCCGCCGAGGAGCGGCAGGGCGAGCAGGACGAGGCCGACGGTACGGGTGCGAGGCATCAGGTCTCCCTCAGGGGCAAAAACTGGCGGGAGCACCCACCCGGGTGCTCCCGCCATAAAACTAATGCGACAGCGGTGCTGGGGTAGCGCCTCAGCGCGCCGCGGCCTGGAAGGGCTTCGGCAGGCCGAACACGAAGACGGCGTCACCCAGCGGGAAGTTGAGCTGGAAGTTGCCGCCGCACGCCACGGCGATGAACTGCTCGCCCTTGTACTGGAAGCTCATCGGGGCGCTGTTGCAGCCGGCGCCGGCGTTGAACTGCCACACCAGCTTGCCGGTGCGCGAGTTGTAGGCGTTGAAGTTGCCGTTGCCCTCGCCGGTGAAGGTGAGCCCGCCGGCCGTGGCCAGCGCGCCGCCCATCATCGGCTGCGGCACCTTGTTCTGCCACACGATCTTGCCCGTGGCCAGGTTGATCGCGCTGTAGGTGCCCCACTGCTCCTCACCCGGGATCGCCACGAAGGCGGAGCCGAGCCAGAGCCGGCCCTTCTCCCACGGGGCGTTGTGGGTGATGTAGTTCATCGGCTGGTGCAGGCCCGCCACGAACGCGTAGTTGAGCTTCGGGTCCACCGCGATCGGCGACCACTCGGCCCCGCCGTTGGCGCCCGGGAGCATCCGGGTGCCCTGCGGGGTGGGCAGGGCGAACATGTTCTCCTGCGGGGTGAAGTTCTCGGTGCGGCGGACCAGCTTGCCGGTCGCGGCGTCGAGCACGTACACCCACGCGGTCTTGCCGGCGTGCACCACCACCTTCTGCCCGGCGATCGTGGTCACCACCGGCGGCGAGACCGCGTCGAGGTCCCACACGTCGTGCGGCACCGTCTGGTAGTACCACTTGGTCTTGCCGGTCGTGGCGTCGATGGCCACCACGCAGTCGGTGTAGAGGTTGTCGCCGGGGCGGATGGCGCCGTCGAGGTCCGGCGACGGGTTGCCGACCGCCACGTAGATCATGTTGAGCTGCTTGTCGTACGCCGGGGTCATCCAGACGCCGCCGCCGCCGCGCTTCCACGCGTCAGCGTACTTGGCGCTGTCGGCCTTCTCCTGCGCCACGTTCCGGTGCAGGTCGGCGCCGTCCGGGGTGTGGGTCGGCCAGGTGCCCCACCAGCCGTTCGGGGCGATCGGGTCGAAGGTCGGGTCGCCCTTGGGGGCCGGGATCGAGTACCAGCGCCACACCTGGTCGCCGGTCATGGCGTTGTACGCCGTGACGTGGCCGCGGATGCCGTACTCACCGCCCGAGACGCCCACGATCACGTTGTCGCCGATGACCAGGGGCGCGTGGGTGATGCTGTAGCCGAAGGCGGGATCGGCCACCTCGATGTCCCAGGTGACCTCGCCGGTCATCCGGTCCATCGCCACCAGGCGCCCGTCCAGGGTGCCCATGTAGACGTGGGGGCCGTGCACCGCCACGCCGCGGTTGTTGGGGCCGCAGCAGTAGATGGTGGTGCCGAGCTTGTGCTCGTAGCGCCACACCTGCTTGCCGGTGTTCAGGTCGTAGGCGATCGCCGTGTTGTACGGGGTGGTGACGTACATCATGTTGTCCACCACGACCGGCGTGTTCTCGAAGCTGCCGAGCCGCCCGATGCCCGTCTGGAACACCATCCGCGGGACCAGCCGGCCGACGTTCGCCGGGGTGATCTGCGCGAGGGTCGAGTACCGCTGGTTCCAATCATTGCCGCCGTACGTGGTCCAGTTGGCCTGGGCCGAGAGGGCTGGCGTGCTCGTCACGACGAGAAGCGCCAAGGCCCCCCACTGCGTCTGCCTACGCATGAGGACGGTCTCCTGAATGTGGGAAAGGGTGCTGCCACTGGGTCGGCGCCCCGAATTGGCGCCGTACATCGGATAGCCCCCCGGCCGTTGGGGCAGGCCCGCTGGCACGGACCGGTTCGGATGTGGATTTGATGAAGTCCGCTCCAATATCCGGCACTCCGCCGGAGAGTCAAGCCCTGCAACGTTCGGCGCCCGTTACTTGAACAGCGGCGCCGCCTTCTTGAAGGTCATCACGATCCCCCACACCAGGGGCCCCCCCACCAGCAGCCACCCCGCCACCACCTGGACCCAGCTGAACAGCGTGGGGGTCGGCTCGTCCCGGTCACTCGTCATGGGTGCGATCTCCAGTCGGGATTACTTGGCGCCGCGGAGCGCCGCCAGCTCGCTCTCGCTCATGAAGTACTGCTCGGCCACGGGCCGGACCAGCAGGTTGGCCACGAAGCCGGCCGCCAGCAGGGCGGCCAGCACGTACATGGTCGTGTTGTAGGCCTGCGCCGCCGGCACCCCGTGCCCCAGCTGGTACTCGCGGAGGTAGTTGATGAGCACCGGGCCCAGCACGCCAGCAGTGGACCAGGCGGTGAGCAGGCGCCCGTGGATGGCTCCCACGAACTGGGTGCCGAACATGTCGGCCAGGTAGGCGGGAATGGTGGCAAAGCCCCCGCCGTACATGGTGATGATCACGCAGAAGATCACCACGAACAGCGTCTTGCTCCCGCCGGTGCCGGCGTGCGGCACCGAGGCGTAGAGCAGGATCCCGAGCAGGAAGAACACGGCGTAGGTCCGCTTCCGTCCCAGCCAGTCGGAGGCCGAGGCCCAGATGAAGCGGCCGATGATGTTGAAGAAGCTGAGCAGGGCCGCGAACGCGGCGCCGATGGTGGCCACCTGCGCCTTCTCATCCGTCGTCAGGTCGGCCAGCGCCACTCCCGCCCGGCCGATGAGGTTCCCGCCGAACACCTCCTGGATCATCGGCGACGCCATGCCGATGACGCCGATGCCGGCGCTCACGTTGAGGCAGAGCACGGCCCAGAGGAGCCAGAACTGCGGCGTCTTCGGCGCCGTCCGCACGTGCACGTGGCCGCGCGTCACCATGGTGCTGGCCGAGGCCTTGGGCACCCAGCCGGCCGGCTTCCAGTCCGGCGGCGGCACCCGGTAGCCGAAGGCGCCGAGCAGGATGGCGGTGAAGTAGAGGGAGCCGAGCACCAGGAACGTCTCGAACGCCCCACCGACGTGGCCGTGGCGAACTTCTTCATCAGCAGGTCGGCCAGCGGCGAGCCGATCATCGCGCCGCCGCCGAAGCCCATGATGGCCATGCCGGTGGCCATGCCGCGGCGGTCGGGGAACCACTTGATGAGCGTGGACACCGGCGAGATGTACCCGAGGCCGAGCCCGCAGCCGCCGATGACGCCGCTGCCGAGCCACATGAGCCAGAGCTGGTGGTACTTGAGGCCCAGCGCCGAGATGAAGAAGCCGCCACCCCAGCAGAACGCCGCCACCACGCCCGCCTTCCGCGGCCCCACCCGCTCCAGCCACCCGCCGAAGATGGCGGCCGAGCTGCCGAGGAAGACGAAGAACAGCGTGTACATCCACCCCAGCATGCTGATCTTCCAGTCGCACGTGGTGGTGACGAGCTGGGCGAAGACGCTCATGTCCGCGGGGCAGGGCACCGGCTGGCTCACGCCGATGGCCTTGCTGAGCGGCAGCCAGAACACGCTGAACCCGTACGCCATGCCGATGGAGAGGTGCACCGCGAGGGCGGGCGGGGGGACCAGCCAGCGGTTGAAGCCGGGCTTCGCAACGGTGCGTTCGCGGTCGAGCAGACCGGCCATCGGCGGCTCCTGGAGGCGTATCGGGTGGAGAAAGGGTCGGGTAGATTACGGCGACGGTATCGAAAACGCCACCACCTGGGGACCGTATGCGTCGTTCCGTTGTGCTCGTCGTGGCCGCGCTCATCGCCGGGAGCCTGCCCCTGTCGGCGCAGCTGCCGGAGTGGATCACGGTCGACACCGCCGCGAAGACCGTCGCGCTCGCGTTCGAGGTGGAGCCGGGCGGCCCCGACGGCATCGCCACGCTGAACGGCCATCACCATGGGGACGTCCAGCTGGTGGTGCCCCTCAATTGGACCGTGCGCTGGACCTGGACCCACCGGGACAGCACCCAGAACCACAGCCTTGTAGTGATGGCGGAGCGCGAGAAGCTGCCTCTCGAAGGCGGCCGCCCCGCGCTCGAGAACGCCATGACCCGCGCGGTCCTCGCCGGCATGCGTCCCGGCCAGCGGGACGTCACCACCTTCCCCGCCGACCAGGCAGGGTGGTACTGGATGCTCTGCGGCGTGCCGGGGCACGCCATCAAGGGGGAGTGGATCGGCCTCAAGGTGGACCGCGAGGCCACCCTCCCGACCCTGGTGGTCAAGCCGGCGCCCTAGGGCGCCGGCTCCGCGAGCAGCGCCTCGATCTCCCGCCGGAAGTTGTCCACGAGCGCGGTGTGCTGGGCGCCGGTGGCCGGGCCGTAGAAGCCGGCGTGCACCCGCCGCACCCTGCCATCCCGCCCCACGAACACCGTCGTCGGGAAGGCGGTGAAGCCCTGCAGCTGGGGGAAGAGGCCTGCCACCACGTCCGTCTCGCTGGCGCCGCCGAGGAGAAGCGGGTAGGGCACGCCAAACTTCTGCTGGAAGCGCCGCACCATCTCGCCGTCCTGGGCCGGGTCGCCGGTCACCTCGAAGGCGATCCCCACCACCTCGAGTCCCCGGTCGTGATACGCGCGCCAGAAGCGGCCCAGCACCGGCGCCGCGTCATGGCAGGCGGGGCACCAGGTCCCGAACAGGTCCACCAGCACCACCTTCCCCCGGAAGCGCGCATCGTCGAGCGACACCACGCGCCCGTCGGCGTCGGGGAAGCGGAAGGTGAACGGGACGGTGGTGTCCACCTGCGTGACTTCGTCCGGCGGCGTCAGGTGGCGGCGGCCGCGGCTCCGCGTGGCGGTGAACTCGGTGCGGGCCCGGAGGCCGGCGTGGAAGGTGCCACGCAGGGTGTCACCGGTGAGGCGGGCGGTGACGCGGTAGACGTTGCTGCCGTCGAAGTGCGCCATCTCCAGGCTGTCGCCCAGGGTGCGGCCCCAGAAGAGGCCGTAGTCGCCGGCGTTGGAGATGACGGTGCCCTCGAGGCCCTGGGGGCCGTCGCGGAACTCGAGCACGCGCGGCGTCGCCTCCACCGTGCCCGCGAACCAGGCGTCCCAGCGGCCCGCGAGCCCCGCCGGCGCGTGCGAGGTGGCGAAGCGGCCCCGCGCCGCGCGGAAGGGGAGCACCCGCGGGCCCCGCCGCCCCACGTTCTGGTAGGTGCCCACCAGTGAGTCCCCTGCAGGCGCGCGGTGATGCTCGCGGCAAAGTCGCGCAGGTCGAGGTGCAGCGAGTCGCCGGTGAGCGTCAGGCGCTGGGCGGGCTCGCAGGCGGGGCCGTTGCAGAGCTGGCCCTGGTAGCCGTCCGGGTCCGCCGTCACCACCAGGCGGAAGGCGAGTGGCCCGCCCGACTGGTCGAGCACCGCGCGCCACTCGCCCACGGGCGAGGGCGGCTGGACCACCAGCAGGGCCAGGAGTGGAAGCATCAGGGCCTCACTCGAGTTCGAGCCCGCCACCCGCGTACTTCTCCCCGGCGGCGAGCACGGCCGCCAGCTGGTTGCCGGGCCACGGCGCGGGGCAGGGGAAGACGGTGCTGTAGGCGCAGAAGGGGTTTCGCGCCCGGTTGAAGTCCAGCCGGTAGCGGCGGCCGCCCAGCGGGATCAGCTCCACGAACCGCCCGGCCGGATAGCTGCCGTGGCGGTTGGTGGCATCGCGGAAGAAGATCAGCAGTTCCGCCTCGTCATCGTCCTCGGCCCCCACGCGGTAGGCGCGCAGCCGGCCGGCGCTCCCGCCCGCGCGCACCGCCACGAAGCCCGCCTCCACGGCTTCCGTCTCGAGGCCATCGGGCCCGAGGATGCGGAAGCGGCCGCGGCGTTCCGGCGGCTCGAGCTCCACGGTGAGCACCAGGGCCGGATCGTAGTCGAACCAGGCCGGTGCCGGCGCGGGGCGGAGGGGGCCGTACACGATGGCCACGGTGCGTCCCGGCTCGCCATTCACCACCAGGCGGCGGGTGCTGTCGAGCGGCACGGGGCGCCCGCGTGGCACCGACACCTCGCGCCCGGCGGCGCGCAGGGTGACCGCGCCACGCGCCTCCCGCAGCTCGGTCCGCGCCAGGCCGGCGAGCGGGATGTCGCCGGTCTCCGGGCCGAGCAGCAGCCCCGCCCCGATGCTCTGGACCGCCACGGCGGCATACGGCGAGAGCGCCGCCGTGGTGAGCCAGGCCACGTAGGCCTGCCGCTCCCGCCGAGGTCGGCCGGGAGCTGGGCGGCGGCCGGGGCGGCGGCGAGCGTCAGCAGCAGGAGGACGGCGGGTCCCTTCATGACTTCACGGGGGCGAAGCTCCCGACCACGAGCGGGGTCGTCGTGGGCTGGGGGGAGCCGCCGGCGGGTTCATCCGTGACGGCGGCCGCCACCAGCTCCACGCCGGCCGGGACCGGGATCTGTTCCACCATGCCGTGGCCGCTCGGTTCGGTGTTGA
>JADJPD010000011.1 GCA_016713435.1 Gemmatimonadota bacterium
CACCTGCTTCTCGCGCAGGTAGGCCAGCGCCAGCCACTCGTCCAGCGCCTTGCTGCAGGCGTAGGCCCAGCGGCTGTGGCTGGTGGGGCCGAGCTGGAGGTCGTCCTCCCTCGCCGAAGGGGATGCAGGCGCTGCTGCCGTACACCTCGGAGGTGCTGGCCACGAGCGGCTGTTGAGCTTCGGGCAATACCGCCTCGAGCACGGTCTCGGTGCAGCCCACGTTAGTCTCGATGGTGTGGACCGGCCGCTCCACGATGAAGCTTGACGCCCACCGCCGCCGCCAGGTGGACGGTCACGTCGCAGCGGTCCACGCACTCGGTGACGAGCGGGAGGTCAGGCGCGGTGCCGATCCGGTACTCGAAGCCCGGCCGCCCCACCAGGTGGTCGATGTTGTCCATCGTCCCCGTGGAGAGAGGTCGTCCAGGATGAGACACCTTGTCGCCCCGGGCGAGCAGCCGCTCGGCCAGGGTGAACCGATGAACCCGGCGCCGCCGGTGATGAACACCTTCATGGGGAACTCTCCCGGTCCGTCCCGCTAGCCGCGCGCGTAGCGCCCGCCGGAAGTGGCGGGTGGCCGCTCGCGCGGTCCGACTAGCCCAGCTTGCCCAGCACGCGCATCGCCCTTCTTGCAGGGCCGAGCGCCACGATCCAGGAACTGCGGCACCACCGCGCTCTCGCTCCAGCGCTGCAGGAACGCCGCACTGCCGCCTCCGCCAGCCGGTCCCGCCGCGCAGGGGGATCCTGCTGCAGCCGCCACATGGCGGCCACCAACTCGTCGGTGGTGCTGAAGGCTCGCCGCCCCCGCCGTCTCTCCACGATCTCCGGGAACGGGCCGAGCCCGCCGCGCGATCACCGGCATCCTGGCGGAACGCCTCGATCAGGATGATGCCGAAGGTCTCGAAGCACACCGACGGCACGATCAGGGGCAAGGGCGTGCTCGTAAATCGCCGCAGGTCCTCCGGACGCGCCCAGGAGCTTCACGTTGGGAGCCCGCCCGCCGCGCCTTGAGCGGCCCCGCACACTCGCCGTCGCCGGCGACCAGAGCAAGTTTCGGCGTCCTGGTAATGCCCGAACACCGGGAGGACGTCGTCGAGGCCCTTGATCTTCTCAGCCGCCCACGAACAGGAAAGAGGGCCGCGTGCAGCGGCCGCGCCGCCACCGGGCGCCCCGCCTCGGGCGCGGGGCAGGAAGTACGGGAGCACTTCCATGTCGCGCGGAAGCCGAACTCCGTGTGCTTGTCGCGGCTGAAGCGACTCATCGCGATGAACGCGTCGACGTGACGGAGCTCGCGCTCGAGGTACCGGTGGCGCCACGCTTGCGGCGGCCGTGAAGAGCGATTCTGCAGACGCACTGTCGCGCGCGTGGCCGGAGCTCGCGATCGTGACGCCAGAGCACGTGGCTCGGGCAGACGAGCCAGTGCTCGTGCGCCATGTAGAGCTTGAGCGCGTCGCCGTGCTTCAGCACGCCCGGACCGCCGACCAGCGAGATGTTGTGGAAGTTGATCACGTCGAACTCGTCGCGTTCGAGCAGCTCCGCGGTGCGACCGCCCGTTCACCACCGGCCGGCCGGCTGCTGCGTGAGCAGGCACGAGCTTCCCCCCCGCTCCGGAGTTGGACCACCTCGACGCCCGGCGGCTCGCCGAGGTCCTTGGCGGGCCCTGGTTCTGGCGAGCAGTCGATAGGCGTCGAGGTCGTGCACGACGGTCTCGTGGTGCCGAGCCTTCGCGAGCCCGCGCACGAGCCGCTGGATGCCGATGCCGTCGCCGCCGAAGTTGTGCGGCGGGTAGAACGTGGTCAGGAGCCCGAAACTTGAGCCCTCGCTCACGCCGCCGCCTCGCGCAACGCCGCGAGCGCGGCGTCGGCGCCGCGCCGGCAGTCGACAGCGCCCGCGCCCGCGCGAGCGCGCTCCGCGCCATGCGCGCGCGCGCCAAGTCGTCGGTCAGCAGCGCGGAGGGCGGCGTCGAGCGCGGGCGCGTCGCCCGGCGTACGAACACGCCGCCGCCTTCGAGCAACTCCGGCAACGGGCTCTCGCGCGTCGCGATCACCGGCGCGCCGCACGCCGCGGCCTCGACCGCCGGCAGGCCGAAGCCTTCGCACGCGCTGGGCAGGGAGCAGCGCCACGGCGCCGCAGTGCAGGTGGCGGAGCTCGCCGTCGGCGACGAAGCCGGTCCAGTGCACCAGCGCCTCCGTCCCCAGCCTCGCGGATGGCGCGGCGGATCTTGGCCTGGTCGCCGTGGAAGACGTCCTTGTCGACGGTCCCGACCAGCAGCAGGTGGGGCGGGGCGCTCAGCTGCTTGGCGACGGCCGCGTGCGCCCTCACGATGGCATCCACGTGTTGTGCGGGTTGAAGCCGCCCACGTACGTGAACCACCGCGCCCCCGCCGGCACCCCCACCCGCGCCGCCAGCGCCGCGATGGCCTTCTTGTCCTCGCTCGGCGCGTATTCCGCCGCCGGCGCCTCGCTGGTGACCCGGATCCGCCCCTTCTGGATCCCGAGCACCTCCGCGATCTCCCCCGCCGCGAAGTCCGACACCGTGAGCACCAGCCGCGCCTGCCGCAGGGCCAGCCCCACCTTGAGCCGCCAGAACAGCCGGGCCCGGGGGCTCGGCAGCGTCAGCTCCGGGAAGCGCTCGGCGATGGCGTCGTGCACGGTGACCACGGCCCGCTGCCCCGGGGGGAGCGGGAAGTAGGTGTAGACCGACGGCGAGAAGAACACGTCGGGCGCCGAGCGCCAGACCGCGCGCGTGAGGCGCAGCATGTCGAGCGGCGCCCGGTACCGTCGGCCGCGGCGGCGCGGTGGGCGCCACGCCCATGGGCACGATCACCGGGCGCACGTTGGGCCCCCGCCAGGTCGAAGCCCCTGCGCGGCCACCGGGTCGAGGAAGCAGATGAACTCGTCGTCCGGGGGAGAGCGCCGCCATCTCCGCCAGCAGCGAGCGGGTGAAGCGGCCGTAGCCGCGCCCGTTCGCCCAGCAGGTGGCGTCCACCCCGATGCGCATGGCCTACCGCCCCGCGGCGGCCACGGCCACGTTCTGCTTGTCGTCCAGCTTCTGCTCCTCGTGGTACTCGAAGTCGGTGTTCACCGCCCACACGTCGTGCGACGCGCCCTGCATGTTCTCCACGCGAACATGGCCGTCAGCATCGAGTGGTCGGCGTTGTTGTACTTGTGCATCCCGTTCCGCCCCACGGTGTGGAGGTTGGGGATGGCGTCGATGTATGCTCGCGGATCACGTCCAGGTGGCCGCGGTACTCCGAGTCGTAGATGGGGTACGCCTTCGGCATCCGGATCACGGCGCCGTCCACCACCTCGACGTTCGGGTCGCAGAGCCCGAGCGACAGGAACTCCTTCTTCGCCAGCGCCACCAGGTCCGCGTCCTTCGCGTCCCACAGCCCGTCGCCCTTGAAGCAGAAGTACTCGAGGCCGAGGCAGGTGTGGCCCTCCACCGGCACCATGGCCTTGGACCAGTTGTTGAAGTTCTGGATGCGGCCCACCTTGACGCCCGGCGGGTGGATGTAGATCCAGTTGTCCGGGGAACAGGTTCTCCGCCTTGAGCATCAGGGCCACCACCAGGAAGTCCCGGTACTTGAGGGCCCTCGGCCCGCCACCTTCACGGGCTCCGGCACCTGCGGGTCGAGCGCCCGCACCAGCGAGCGGATGGAGCTGGTGTTGATGGCGTGCTCGCAGGGGAAGCGCACCTCGCCCTCCGCCGTCTTCGCCCGCACCGCCACCACCTTGCCGTTCACCGTCTCGACCGCCGTCACGTAGTGCTTGAGCAGCACCTGGTTGCCCATGCCGCGGATCCGGTCCACGCAGGTCTCCCACATCTGGCCGGGACCGAGGCGCGGGTACTGGAACTCGTTGATGAGCGTCTTGATCTTCGTGGAGCGCTTGTTGATGGCCGCGGCCGAGAGGATGGCCTTGGCCAGCGACAGCCCCTGGATCCGCTGCGCCGCCCACTCGGCGCGGATCTCGGTGCAGGGAATGCCCCACACCTTCTCGGTGTAGGTCTTGAAGAAGATGTTGTAGAGCTTGGCCCCGAACCGGTTGGTGACCCACTGCTCGAAGTTTTCCTCGACCGGGTTGGGCCACCAGTGCGACTTGAGGTAGCTCAGCACGATGGTGATCGCGTTCCAGAGCCCGAGGCCCCGCAGCGCGTTCATCGCCTTGAGCGGGTAGTCGAAGAACTTGCCGTCGTAGTGGATGCGGCTGAGCCGCGGCACCGAGATGAAGTCCTCGCCCAGGATCTCGTACCAGAGGTCCTCGACGGGCTTGATCTTGGTGAAGAAGCGGTGCCCGCCGATGTCGAAGCGGTAGCCCTTGTACTGCGCGGTGCGCGAGATGCCGCCGACGATGTCGTCGGCCTCGAGCACGGTCACCGCGTAGCCCTTCTTGGAGAGCAGGTACGCGGCCGTGAGCCCCGCGGGACCGCCGCCGATGACGACGGTACGGTCGCCCGGCTTGAGCTGGGACACCACGCGGGGAGAAGCAGGAGCAGCCGACATCGAGACTCCGTTTCGGGTCCAGAGGATCCGCTAGCGTATCCGTCGCAACGCGCCGCCGTCACCGAACCAGGCGCCGGCCACCTCACCGAGCCCCCACGCCGCCGTGAACAGCACGAAGAGCGGCAGGCCCAGCACCACGTCCTTCCCGTGCCCCCCCTTGGCCAGCAGGGTGCGCACCACCCGCACCAGCAGCACCGCCGGCAGCGCCAGCGCCGCGGCCCCGTAGGCCGCCCGCCCCGCCCGGCCCATCCCCGCGGCGCGGAGCCCCGCGTACGCCCGGGAATAGAGGAAGCGCTGTCCCAGGTAGCCGCCCACGGTGCACGGCATCCGGTGGCCCACCACGATCTCGGGATGCTGGATCAGCCGCACCCCCTGCCGACGCAACTCGGCCTGCAGGTGGTCCTCCCACCGCCCCGCGCGCCACGCCGCCTCGGCCCGCAGCAGCACCGAACGGCGATAGACCACGTTGTTGCCGGCCAGCCCCGCCACCTCGCCGGCCACGAGGGGCGGCAGCAGCTGATGGTACTCGCACAGGAACGCGGCCCGGTCCACCAGTGTCTCGGTGGCGGCGTTCTCCACCGCGCCCCCCGCCACGTCCTCGCCCGCGGCCAGCGCCGCGAGCAGCCGGCCCGCCCACCCCGGCGGCACCAGCACATGGTCCTCGATCACCGCCACCGCCGGCGCCGTCGCCGCCGCGAAGGCCAGCGCGCGCAGGTCGGGGATGGTGGTCTCCGGGGAGGCAGGCAGGATGCGTACCGCGGGAAAGGCCGCCCGCACCCGCGACCGCAGTTCCTCGCCCAGCCGGTCCGCCACCACCACCTCGAGCGGCACCGTCCGCCCCTCCGCCGCCAGCGCCGCGAGGCACCCCTCGAGGTGCGCCCAGCCGTTCACCGACGGCACCACCACCGCCAGGGCCGGCGCCGTCACGGCACCGGGCTCCCCGCCCTCAGCCAACCGACGACTGCTCCGCGGGCGCCACCGCCGCGCCGGCCTCCGGCCCGTCCACGCTCACGATCCCCGCCCGATGCCCCAGCAGCCCCGCCACGTCTTCCGCCTGCGCCTGCGCCACGGTAAGGAAGAGCACGATGTCCCCCGCCGACTCCGCCAGGGCGCGGGCCCGCAGGTCGTGCGGGGTCTCGCCCGGGCCGCTCGGGAGGAAGCGCACCGCCCCCTCCGCCCAGCTGCCCGGGAGGCTCTTGGCGCCGGCCACGAGCAGGTCCGCCCCGTAGCCCCCGCAGGTGGGGACCAGGTCGGCGATGCACTGCTCCAGCCCGGGATGACCGGGAGTGGCCAGCAGGACGAGCGTCAGGCTCGGTCGGGCGCTCAGGGGACCCCTCATCTGGGTGGTGGACGACGATCCGGAGGCGGTGGGGACGGCCGGGAGACGGGATGTTGCGATTCCACCCCACGATCCCCCACCACTCCGGCCCCCCTCTGGGCAAACCAAATGCCACACCGGCTCCCGCCGCGGGAAAACGCCCCCGGCGCGGGGTGATTCGTTCCAAGACATTGTCGGACAACATCTTAAGAAATGACACCTGCCTGCCCCCTCCCGGGCCCCCCGGACGGCCGCACCGGGGCACCCCCGCATTTCCCGACCGGGCTGGCGGTCGCCAAAGCGCTACAGTCGGTGCGAATGTGCTGGATTGGATAATCAGGTTGCGGGAACTTCGCCACACCGGTGGGGCGCCGGTGCCATAATCGGGCGGCCTGGCGGCCTATTTCAGGGGCGGGGTGAAGCGGGCGGCGTGGTACTGGATCACCGGGCAGGCGTCCGGACCGGGGGCCCCGGCGGGCTTGAGCCGGACCAGGTCGGTGCCGTTGGCGTAGGCCCGGACCAGCTCGAACTGGTCGCACTGGGCCACCATCTCGTCGGGTACGTGCCAGAGGTGGAGGGTGGTGAGGACGAAGATGGCCTCGCCCTGCCGCCGCAGCCCCTCCAGGAACGGGTCCCCGTAGCGCACGTGCAGCGCCTGGCCGTGGAGCTCGGGCCGGCCGGTGTACAGGCCGAGGACCGCCTCCTTGGTGGAGATCACGATGGTCGTGGGCGGGGTGCTGTCCCGCAGGAAGCGCACGGCGCGGAAGAAGTCGCGCTGGTTGTCGGTGAGGCAGGCGTCGGGGGTGGAGACGTCGTCGGCCGGGCAGCCGCCGGTCTCCGCGTAATTCCGCCCGAAGCCTTGCACCCCGCCTGCCAGGTAGAACAGCGCCACGCCCCCCAGGAAGAGTGCCCGCGGCAGCGGCTTCCAGCGCCGGCTCATCGCCCAGATCCCCACCACCATGAACAGGAGCAGGATGGGGGTGAGGGGAATCAGGAACCGGGTCAGCTTGTAGGTCCACACCACGAGCAGCGCGGCGTAGACCAGCAGGTAGGCGCTCACCAGCCGGCTCCACTGCCGGCTGGCCACCATGCCCACCGCCGCCAGCGCAAGCGTCCCCCCCATGCCCACGAGGTTGTCGAGCGAGGTCCCGGGAATCCGCGGCAGGCCGAGGGCGGAGCCGAGCCCGCCGTCGAGCAGGAAGGCCTGCACCGCACGCATGACGCGCCCCTGGACGAGCCCGAGCGGGGTGCGCTCGGTGGGGGAGCCGAGCTTGAGCATCACCCCGTAGGAGCGGGCCTCGAACTGCTCCGGCGCCTTGAACATCCACAGCATCCAGAGCCCCACCGTGATCCCGCCGGCGAGCGCCAGCCACCCCACCCGCGCCCAGCGCCGCTCCCACACCCACACCAGCCCGAGCGCCAGCACGATGGCCAGCCCCACGCTCCGGGTGAGCGCCGCGAGCACGGCCAGCGCCGTCCCGGCGAGGACCGCCGCCCGCCGCCCGGGCAGCACCACCAGCAGCCAGAGCGACGCCACGGTGAGCAGGATGTACGGCGTCTCGCTCCGCACCGAGCCCGCGAAGGCCAGCAGGTGCGGCGAGACCGCGAGCAGCGCGAGCAGCGTGAGCGCGTAGAGGGGCGGCAGGTGCCGGCGCGCCACGTCGAACACCGCCACCAGCGTCACCGCCGAGGCGAGGATCCCGAAGGTCACCGCGCCGGTGATGCCGGGGCCCAGGGTGCCGCCGAAGAGCGCCAGCAGCAGCGGGTAGCCCGGGGGATACTGCGAGTGCCAGGGATGCCCCAGCACGTGGAGGTCGCGATAGGTGCCGGCGCGGAGGGCGCGGGCCAGGAGGAGGTAGAGCGCGTCGTCGTTGCCGGTGGTCACGGCGGGCTGGCGCACCAGCCAGGCGAGCACCACGTGGAGCACCACGAGCCCGGCCGCCGCGGCCGCCACCCGCCCGCTGAGCGGCGCGGGCGCGTCCGCCGCGGGAGGCGGGGCCACCGGCGTCGCCTCGGCGACCGGGGCCGGCGTGGGCTCTGTGAGGCTCATCGTGAGCGGCATCGGGGACTCGGGAGCGGGCCGCAGCCCGCGGGGTGCTCGGGAAGTGTGACCTGCCCCACACCGAGCGCAAGAGGGGTGCCAGTGCGGGGGTCCCCGCCGAGACGGCGCCCTGACGCCGACCCGTCCCGCACCTCCCCGGGCACCTGCTCCCCCGTAGCGCCCGAGCGCCGCTCGGGCGACTCGATCCCCGGCCCCTCGCCGTCTGGTGCCCCGACGCCACAACGCCAGCCGCGCCCGCGCCATACCGAGGCGCCCGCGCGCCACTGCCGCGCGGCGCCGCGATGCGGCATCTTGGGCCGCCCCGGTGAGCGTGATCACCGGCCCCCGCACCAGAGCCCGAGCCTCATGCCCCTCCAGTCCTCCGCCCTGCCGGCGAGCCGCCGGCCGCTGCAGCGCATCGTGGTGATCGGCGCCGGCCCCGTCGGCGTGCCGATGGCGGTGCTGCTGGCCGCGGCACCGGCGGTGGAAAGCGAACCGCCGCCCGAGGTGCTGCTGCTGCAGCGGAACTCCCCCGCGAGCGGCTGGAAGGTGGGCGCCCTCAACGCCGGCCGCTCCCCGGTGGGCGGGGACGAGCCGGACCTCCCCGAGCTCCTCGCCGCCAGCGTGGCGAGCGGCCGCCTCCGCGCCACCCACGACGCCGCGGTCCTCGCCGCCGCCGACGCCGTGGTCATCGCCACCCAGACCGACGTCCGCGGCGAGGTGCCCGACCACGAGCCGCTCCTCGCCGCGCTCGACGCCCTCGGCGCCCACCTGCCGCGTCGGCCGGCCGCGCCGCCGCTGGTGCTGCTCGAGTGCACCCTGGCCCCCTCCGCCATGGCCTCCGTGGTGCGGCCCCGCCTGACAACGCTCGGTTTCGAGGAGGACCGGGACCTCCTGCTGGCCCTGAGCCCGAGCCGGGTGCAGCCGGGCCGCCTGGTGGCCCGCCTCCGCGACGCCGACAAGCTGGTGGCCGGCACCACCCCCGCGGCCACCGCCGCCGCGCTCGCCTTCCTCCGCCGGGTGGTGACGGGCGGCACGCTCCACCCCACCAATTGCCTGACAGCGGAGCTGGTGAAGGCGCTGGAGAACGGCTGGCGCGACGTGCGGCTGGCCTACACCGGCGAGGTGGCGCGCTTCACCGACGCGCACGGCGTGGACTTCTACGCGCTCCGCGCCGAGGCCAACGCCGCCCTGGCCCAGGCCGACGAGGCCGCCGCCGACCGCGACGTGGTGCCGAGCGGCGGCCTCCTCATCCCCACCCTGGGCGTGGGCGGCCCCTGCCTCCCCAAGGACGGCCTGCTGCTCCGCTGGCGCGCCCGCGAGGGCGGCCTCCCCCGGGACCGGAGCGTGGTGGTGGCCGCCCGCTGCCTCAACGACGAGGCGCCGCGCCAGGTGCTGGCGCAGATGGAGCACGCCCTCGGCCCCCTCAACGGCCGGGCCGTGGCGCTGCTCGGCGCCGCCTACCGCGCCAACGCCGGCGAGACCCGCCACTCGCCCGCCCTGGTGCTGGCGCGCCTGCTCCTGGGCCTGGGCGCCCGGGTCACGCTGCACGACCCGCACGTCTATCCCACCGACCCCGAGCTCCGCCGCGCGGGGCTCGCCGAGCTGTTCACCCGCGACCTGGCGGGCGCGGTGGCGCCGGCCGAGGTGCTGGTTCTGTGTGCGGCGCACCGGGAGTACCAGGATGGGCGGGCGGCGCTGCTGGCCCTGGCGCGGCGGGCCACGCAGGTCTTCGACGCCTGCAATGCCTGGCAGCCGGGCGACGCGGCGCCGCGCGCCTATGCCGGCCTGGGCCGCGGCCCGGCTGCGCCCTCGCCCCAGCTGGTGGCGGACGTGGTGGCGGGCTTCCGGGCGGTGGAGCGCGGCATGGCGAACGAGGTCGCGGCGCTGCTCGCCGTCCTCAACGCCCGCTACGCGCCCACCCCCGCGGACCAGGCCACCCTGGCGGAGGTCCGGCGGCTGGCGGCCACCTGCCCCACCGGCTGCGTGCTGGCGGCGCCGGGCGAGGTGACGGCCGTGGACGGCGGGAGTGGATTCCGGTCGGCCCTCGTTTCGTGCGCGGCTGGTGGTATCTTTTCGCCACCACCCACCGGAGCCGGATGAGCCCCACCCCGCCGAGCGCCTCCCCGGCGCCCGAAACCCCGACCACACCCCCGCCCGCCGACCGGCGCTCGCTGGACCGCGCGCTGGTGAAGGGCGTGGCGTGGACGGGGCTGGCGCGGTGGGGCACGCAGATCTTCAGCTGGGCGGCCACCCTCCTCATCGCGCGCCTGCTCACCAAGACCGACTACGGCCTGGTGGGCTACGGCACCCTCTACATCGGCTTCGTGCAGCTGGTCAACGAGTTCGGCGTGGGCGCCGCGATCGTCAGGCATCGCGAGCTCGAGGGCCGGCCGGTGGCGGAGCTGGGCGGGATCTCGCTGGCGGTGGGCGTGGCGTTCTGGGCGCTCTCCTGCCTGCTCGGCTTCCCGCTGGCCTGGTTCTTCAACGAGCCCAAGGTGGCGGGGATCGTGGCGGTGCTCGGCGTCACCTTCGTGACCAGCGCGCTCCGCACCCTGCCGCGGGCGCTGCTGACGCGCGAGCTCGAGTTCCGCCGGGTGGCCATGGTGGACTCGAGCGAGGGCATCGTCTCGGCGGCGGCCACGCTGACGCTGGCGCTGCTGGGCTGGGGCTACTGGTCGCTGGTGCTGGGCGGGATCATCGGCAGCGTGGTGGCCACGGCGGTGGCGCTCAAGGTGCGGCCGCACCGGCTGGCGTGGCCGTCGCACCTGCGCGACCTCCGCCAGCACCTCACCTTCGGCACCCACGTGATGGGCGGCCGGGTGGCGTGGTACGGCTACAGCAACGCCGACTTCTTCGTGGTGGGCAAGGTGCTGGGCACGGCGGCGCTCGGCGCGTACAACTTCGGCTGGACCATCGCGACGATCCCGGTGGGCCGCATCACGGGCCTGCTGGGCCAGGTGGTGCCCGGCATCTTCTCGGCGGTGCAGGACGAGCCGCCGGCGCTGCGCCGCTACCTGCTGCTGCTCACGGAGGGCGTGGCGTTCTTCGCCTTCCCGATGGCGGCGGGGCTCGCGCTGGTGGCGCGGGACCTGGTGGAGGTGGGGCTCGGGCCGGAGTGGACGGCGGCGATCGTGCCGCTGCAGGTGCTGGCGGCGTACAGCGGCATCCGGTCCATCGCGGCGCTGCTGCCGTTCCTGCTGCAGGCGGTGGGGCGCGCGGGGGAGGCGCTGCGGTTCAGCCTGTACGCGCTGGTGGTGCTGCCGCCGGCGTTCTGGCTGGGGACGCGGTGGGGGCTGGCGGGCGTGGGCTGGGCGTGGGTGATCGGCTACCCGGTGGTGGCCTTCCCGATGTACCGGCTGGCGCTCCGGGTGGCCGAGTGCCGCTGGCGCGACTACTTCAGCGCCATCTTCCCGGCCGTGGTGGCGACGGCGGTGATGGCGGGGGCGGTGCTGGCGTGGCAGGCATTCACGCCGGCGACGTGGCCGGGGGTGGCGCGGCTGGTGGGGCAGGTCGCGGTGGGTGGCGTCACCTACGCGGCACTTGCGGGGACGCTCTATCGCAAGCGGCTGCTGGCGGTGGTCACCACCATTCGGCAGGGGAGGACCGCGCCAGCCACCTGAACCCCCTGGTGGTATGCGGATCGTCCTCATTTCGTATCATTATCCCCCTGCCCGTGCGGTGGGGGGCCTCCGCGCCGCCAAGGACGCGGAAGCGCTGCGGGCGGCGGGCCACGAGATCCACGTCATCGCGGCGCAGGTTCCCGAAGCGCACTCCCCCCGCACCACCACACCCAGCGGCATCGTCGTCGAGCGCGTCCATTGCTGGCCCAGCCCGCGGCAGCTGTGGGTGCGGTGGCGGACACGGGGAGCGCGCGCGCAGACCCACCAAACCGTCAGCTCCACTCCTGGGCCCGCCCGCCCGCCGCGCGAGCCCCCCACCTGGAAGCGCTGGATCTTCTCGCTGCTGTGGCTGCCGGATGACCTGCAGGGATTCATCATCCCGGCCGCCCGCGCGGCACGACGGGCCTTTCCGGGTGGCCCGGACCTGGTGGTCACGAGCGCCCCACCCTTCTCGGTGCACCTCGCCGCAATGCTGGTGGCCACGCAGGGCGTGCGCTGGATTGCGGAATTCCGGGATCCCTGGACCGACAACCCGGGCAAGCCCGCGGCCCAGCGCAGCGCCCTCAGCGAGCGCATCGAGCGCTGGCTGGAGGCGCGGACGCTGAACTGTGCGGAACGCGTCGTGGCCGCCTCCGACGGCATCAGCCGGGTCCTGCGCCCCAAGCTGCCGACGGAGCGCCAGGATCGCGTGCTCGTGGTACGCAACGGCATCGATTGGCTGGCCCCGCCCGCGCCCCCCGTCGCGGCGGGACCGAGGCCCCGCCGCATCGTCCACGCCGGGGTCTTCTACCTTGGCCGTGATCCCCGCCTCTTCCTGCGCGCGCTGGCGGAGGTGGTCCGCCAGGACCGGCTCGGCCCCGCCGATCTGGTCGTGGAGCTGGTGGGCCAGTGCCGCAGTTTCGGCGAGGTGTCGGTCGAGGCAGAGGTCCGGGCCCTGGGCCTCGACTCCGTCGTGCGGTTCACCGATTGGCTCCCGCATGAACGGACGCAGGACCTGCTCCGGACCGCCGACGCCCTCCTCCTGCTCGCCCAGGGCCAGCCCGACCAGGTGCCGAACAAGCTCTATGAGTACCTCGGCACGCGCCGCCCGATTCTCGCCTTCGTCGATGCCGGTGGGGAGACGGCACGGATGCTGCAAGAAGCCGGCGGCCACGCGGTGGTGGCCTCGAGTGACCTCACGGACGCCGTGGACGCAGTGCGAGCTGTCCTGGGCCGGAAAGCGGGCTGGGTCAGTGTGCCGGATCCGCTCGTTCTCGGGCGCTGGACCACCCCAGTGCAGATGCGGCGGCTGGTCGAGGCGGTGGGGGTGTGAAGTGGTGATCCCCCTCACGGGGAAGCCCAAGGTGACGCCAGCGGCCCACCCTGCGATATTGGTCTCCTGATGCAACATCTCCGGCGCCCCATGGGGGCGCCGGCCCGTCATTCCTATCTCGTGCAGTCCACCAGGCCGGTGCGCAGAACCGTGCGCCGGCCCCGTGGAGTGCCAGTCTGCGGAGCGCGCCTCGGTGCCAGGCCTGAGCACGACCACGAGCGAGCAGCTTGCCGGCCCGGCCACCGCGCCGACCGGCCGGCCACGACTACTGCTGCTCAGCTACCACTTCCCACCGGGCCAGGCCCCGGGCGCGCTGCGCTGGGAGAAGTTGGTGCGGTTCGCTGACGAGCGCGGCATCGGTGCCGACGTCCTGACCGTGCACCCCGACGACCTGCCCAGGTCCGACGCCAGCCGGCTCACCACCCTGCCCGCCGGCACCCGCGTCTTCGGGACTCGCGTGCCCCTCGTGACGCTGGAACGCCTCGAGGCGCTGGCCTACGGTGCCTACCGTACCCTGCGGCCTCCCCGGCGTACGCCGCCCCAGGCACCGGCACCGTCAGGTTCACCCGCCCCGTCTCCCCCGCCGGCGCCACCCGTAGTCGGCTCGTACGGACGTGAGGAGATCCTGGGAGGGCGCATCCGCCGGGGCCGGCTCGGGGACATTCGCGCCGGGTTCTACGCGCAACTCGAGGCCGACAAGGACCTGGCGTGGGCCCGCGCGGCCACCGCCACCGGGCTCCAGGTCCTCGAGCGAGGCGTGCACCGGATCGTGGTCTCCTGCGGACCGCCCCACATGCCGCACGTGGCCGCTTCGGAGCTCGCGGTGCGCCAGGGCATCCCGCACGTGATGGACCTGCGCGATCCGTGGCGCCTGCAGCAGCGGCTGCCCAACGCCATCGCGAGCACGCGCTGGTTTGCGCTCGCCACGCGGTGGGAGGAGCGGTGCGTGGCGCGCGCCGCCCTCGTGGTCACCAACACCGCCCCCTTCGCGCTCGGCATGCAGGCGCTCTATCCCGGCCAGCGCGACCGCATCCTTCCGGTGATGAACGGCTACGACGAAGAGGCCGTGCCCGCCGTCGAGCGTGACCCGCGCTTCCTGATCGCCTACGCCGGCTCCATCTACCTGGACCGCGATCCGCGTCCGCTGTTCCGGGCGGGGGCCCGGGTCATCCGCGAGGAAGGCCTGACGCCGGCGCAGATCGGCTTCAGCTTCATCGGGAACACCGAGCGCTATGGCGGCGTGCCCGTGCGCCAGATCGCGGCGCAGGAGGGGATCGGGGAATTCGTCGAGACCGGGCCCACCCTGCCCCGCTCCGAGGCGATGGCCTTCCTGGCCCGCGCCACGCTGCTCGTGAGCCTGCCGCAGGACAGCGACCTCGCCATCCCCTCGAAGGTCTTCGAGTACCTGAACTTCGAGGCGTGGGTCCTCGCCCTCGCCACGCCCGAGAGCGCCACGGGCGCCGCCCTCGCCGGCACGTCCGCGGACCTGGCCCCTCCTGACGACGAAGCGGCGATGGCCGAGGTGCTGCGCCGTCGCTGGCGCGAGTTTGCCGCCGGTGGGCGACCGGGGAAGCCGACCGGCACCGCCAGGCTGGCCCGACGGGCGCAGGCCACGACCCTGTTCGACGCGCTCGCCCCCTACTTCCGCACCTGACCCGGATCCCGCATGGTCCCGCTCCGCCACGCCCTGCTCAGCACGCTGCTGCTTCCCGGCGCCGACCTGCCCCTGCGCCCGCTGATGCGGTCGCGGGCCACGATCTTCATGCTGCATCGCTTCACCGATCCGGAGCTGGGCATCGAGGGCACCGATCCCGCCGCGCTTCGGCGCGCGCTGGCGTGGTTGCGGAAGGCCAACTACCCCCTGCTCTCGCTCAACGAGCTGTTCCTGCGGCTGGCGTCAGGGACCGTGCCGGACCGGACGGTGGCGTTCACCATTGATGACGGCTACCTCGACCAGGCGACCGTGGCGGCGCCCATCTTCGCCGAGTTCGATGTCCCGGTGACGACGTTCCTCACGTCGGGCTACCTCGATCGCACGCTGTGGTTCTGGTGGGACCGGATCGAGTACGCCTTCGAGCACGCTACCCGGGCCGCCGCCGAGGTGGAGCTCGGGGGCGAACGCCTCCGCTATGCCTGGACCACTCCCCAGGAGCGCCGCCGGGCGCAAGGCGAGTTCACCGAGCGCTGCAAGCGCGTGCCGGATGCCGAAAAGCACGAGGGCATCGGCCGCCTGGCGGCCGCGCTCGAGGTGGAGCTGCCGCAGCTCGCCCCGGCGCGCTATGCCCCGATGAGCTGGGATGACGCGCGCCGGGTGGAGCAAGGCACCATGACGTTCGGGCCGCACACCGTCACCCACCCGATCATGGCCCGCGCCACCGACCCGCAGGCCACGCACGAGATCACCGAGAGCTGGCGGCGCCTGCAGCAGGAACTCCCGCGGCCCGACCCGATCTTCTGCTACCCGAACGGCCAGCCGGGTGACTTCGGGCCGCGGGAGATCGCGGCCTGCCGCGCCGCCGGGCTGGTGGGGGCCGTGGTGGGATCGGCGGGCTACGTGGACCCGGGCTTCTTCCAGCAGGCCCCGGAGAACCCGTTCCTGGTGCGGCGCTTCAGCATGCCGGACCAGCTGCCGGTGCTGGCACAGTACGCCTCGGGCCTGGAGCGCTTCAAGGACCTCGTGCGGGGGACGGCAGGATGATCGGCATGCTCTGGCGGGTGGCGTCGCGCCTCAAGGCGCGCTTTGAGGAGAAGCGGCTGGAGCGGCGCTGGGCCAGCCTGCGCGCGGCCGGCATGCACATCGGGAAAGACGTCCTGCTCCCCGCCTCCACCTTCATCGACACCAGCCACTGCTTCCTGATCAGCATCGGGGACCACACGGGGCTCGGGCCGGAGTGCCTGATCCTCGCCCACGACGCCCAGATGGACGAGTTTCTCGACATCGCGCGCATCGGCCGGGTGATCATCCACGAGTCGTGCCACATCGGGGCCCGCACCACCATCCTCGCCGGCGTCGAGATCGGGCCACGGACCATCGTGGGGGCCAACTCCGTCATCACCAAGTCCCTGCCGCCCGACAGCGTGTGCGCGGGCAATCCCTGCAAGGTGATCTGCAGCCTGGACGAGTACCTCGCCCGGCACCGCGAGCGACTGGCCCAGCGCCCGAGCTTTGATTACGCCCGCTACGACATCAACGCCCTGACCCCCGAGCGCCGCGCCGAACTGGTCCCGCGCCGTGGCCGATGGCGACGCCTACATCACCGGCGGCCACTCGGCGGAGCTGGCGGGCCGGGGCGGGACCCAGCGCACGGCCGGGGCATAGGGCGGGTCGGGCGCCCGCACGACGACGAGGGGCGATCGCTTGCGCGATCGCCCCTCGGGCCGTTTCGGCGAGCAGCGGTCAGGGCTTGCCGCTCACCTTGAGGTCCTCGAGGTCCATGGTCTGCGCGGCCGGCACGGTGGACCCCACCCCGCCCCAGGTGGGCGACCAGGAGACGATGCCCCAGCCGCCGACGTCGAGCCGGATGTTGGTGTAATAGTGGGTGCGGATGCCGTTCACCCACACCTCGACGATGCCGTTGGACTGGCCCATCGTGTTCACCCGCAGGCGCACCTCGATGACGTTCCACTTCCCGCGCGCGATGGCGGCGCTGCTGCCGGTGTTGGCCTTGAGGTGGCCGCACTTCGAGTCATCCGGCGAGCCCTGGCAGCGCACCTGGAGGTTGAGCGCGCCGGTGCCCACGCCCTCGAAGGAGAGGAAGACGCGGTTGGCCTGCGGGCCATAGCTCCAGAAGTGGAGGAACTTGTTGGTGGCGCTCGGGTGGCCGTAGAAATTGCTGGAGAGCCGCACGCCGGCGCGCACGTAGATCTCCTTGTAGCCGCGGCCGGAGAAGCTGGTGGAGGAGGTGGTGCCCGGCGCGCGGCCCCCGGCGAAGCCCTTGGGATAGGTCATCCGGCCGAAGCTGTTGGGCGAGAGCGGCCCGGCGGCGTCGGTCCCGAAGGTGACGGTGGTGGTGTAGTAGCTCCAGCCGGCCACGTTGGCGGGATTCATCGGCTGGGTCACCACGCCGGTCATCGTGCTGGCCTCGTGCAGCGTCGTGAAGAGGCTGCCGGCCGGGACCGTGGGGAGCGAACTCGGGCCGGTGCTGGCGTCGGGGGTGCAGCCCGCGAGGGCCAGGGCCAGGAGGAGGCCCGCCACGGTGGGGCGGGACGGCGCAGGAAGGAGACGCGACACGGGCGACTCGGACTTCTACGGAACGGCTTGGATCAATGGAAATGGCGACTGCGGAGCGTGCCCCGGCTGCGTCTTTCTCGTGCACCGCGAAGGGAGGGTTCCGTGATCCGGCCTCGGCGGGGCCGGCACGGAGTGCACCGGCGTCCCCCCGGAGGGCAAGGCGGACGCCTTCCGTCCTGTCAATCAGCTGCGCGGCGTCAAGAACGCTGACAAGGCGGGGAATCGGGCGCGCGCGGCGCGGGCCGGCGTGAGTCGCGGCGCGCGCGGCGCGTGACCGGCATCGCCAACGCCGCGCCCACGGGCGTGGAGCTGACGGATAAGCGCGCAGCGTAGGAATGCAGCTGACAGGAGACGCGGCATGCCACCTATTCAGCGCGCGCGGCCCGCGGCCCGCGCGCACGCGGCAGCAACTGCCCGCCCGGCGGCACGAGTTGCCGCGCCCGCGCGGTGCCTGACAGGGGCCCCGGCGGCCTGCGAAAAGCGCCGCGGCGGCGCTGAAGCGCGCGTGAAGGCGGCCGGCGCGCGGCGCTCACGCGCGGCGCCGGCCGCCTTCACGCGCCCCTGCTAGCGGCCGCTCACGTAGATGTCGTCCATGTCCATCGACTGCGCCGCCGGCAGGACGTACCGCGTGCCGCCCCAGGTCGGCGACCACTCGACCAGGGACCACGCCCCGGCGTCGAGCCGAAGGGCGCGATAGTCATGGGTGAGCCTGCCGTCCAGCCAGATCCGCAATTCACCGTCGGCCCGGCCGCGCCGGTTGAGTCGCAGGTACACCTCCACCACGTGCCACGCCCCCCGGCTCACCACGCCGCTCGCGCCCGTATTGGCCTGCATCCGATCGCACGCGCGGTCGTTGGGGCTCCCCTAGCACACCATCCGGAGCGCGAGCTGCTTGGGGCCCGCACCCGCCAGCGCCAGGTACAGCATGTTGTGCTGCGGCCGGGTCGTCCAAAGTGCAGCACCTTGTTGATCGTGCTGGGATGGCCGTACCAGTTGGCCGAGACGCGGAAGGCGGTGCGCACGTACAGCGCCTGCATCCGGCGCCCGGAGAAACTCGCCGTGGCCGTGGTCCCCGGCGCCCGGCCGCCGGTGAAGCCGGCGGGGAAGTACATGCGCGCGTAGCCCCCGGGACTCAGGGGTGCCGTGGGGTCCACCCCGAAGCTGAGGGCCTGCGGCAGGCGCGCCCACCCCAGGATGCCCCGTCCGGACATCGTCTGCGTGGCGAGCGGCGTGAATCCGGCCGGCTCGTGGCTGGCGCGAAGGACATTGTCCGCGGGCAGACTGGACGGCAGGGTCGGCGCGGTCGGCTGGTCGCGGGCGCAGCCGGGCAGCACCGCTGCGCCGGCAATGAGGGACAGGAACGGCAACAACCGACCCGGGACTTGGGATACATGACAGCCTCGTTCGTGTGCGGAAGGTCTGGATTGCAGCGGATGCGCGCCGGGGATCCCGTGGGGGACGGCGCGGGCGGCGGCCGGTCAGCCGGCCACGCGCCAACGGACGACGGTGCAATCACGGCCAGGCCCGGGCAGGATCGAAGCGGGGCCCCGGCTCCGGCGGGCGCTGGCCCGCCGGCCGCGGCATGCGGCGTGATGCTGGTGGTGCGCAGGCAGGGACGACCGAGTGGCGGGTGCAAGCACTCGCGAGGGAGAGAGGGATGACTCTGGAAGGCGAGTGGTGACCTGCCTCACAGTAGAAGAGCCCCCCCGCGTTCGCCGCTCGGCTGGGCGAGCAATTCTCCGTCAGACGGCGCGGGGGGCCCGGGGATCAGCCGTACGGGAGCATCCTCGCCAGGGCTCAACCGACCGGCCGGCTTCCGCAGCACCCCGAGCAGGTTCGACCCGCCCTCCGGGTACCACCCCTCCGGCCGCGCAAACCAGCGGATCCACGCCGCCTCGAGCGCCAGCAGCGGGGGGATGCGCCCGAACATCGGGAGGCTCGAGAACGGCACCAGCCGCTCCACGTTGAGCCCCGTCTCCCAGCCCAGCTGCAGCAGGTCGAGCACCCGGTTGGCGCGGTAGTGCGTCAGGAACACCCGGTCGGCCGCGCGGCCGGACTCCACCACCCGCGCCAGCAGGCGCCGCGCGCCCGGGCGAAGCAGCAGCGCCAGCAGCCGGATCACGGGGTGCGCGCGGTTCGGCGTCACGAACACGAACGCCCCGCCGGGCCGGAGCACCCGCGCCACCTCCCGGAACACACTCGCCGGCGCCGTCAGGTGCTCCAGCACCATGTTGGCCGACACCAGGTCCACGCTGCCGTCCCGGAACGGCAGCGTCTCCCCCTCCGCCAGCGCGCCGCCGGTGAGCTGCGGGTGCTGGCGCAGGTGCGGCGCTACCAGGTCCACGCCCACGAGTGTCCGCACCCGCTGCCGCAGCGCCTCCGGCCCGTGCCCGAGCCAGCCGCCGTGGATCCGGCTGCCCGCGCCCAGGTCCAGCCACACTCCGCCCTCCGGCAGCGCCTGCCAGAGGGCCTCCGCGTACTGGTGCTGGTGATACTGGGTCTCGGGAACGAGTGTCCGAAACCAGGGCATGCCTGCCTCCTTGGAGCGCCTGACACACGCTACCAGCGCCCTGTGACAGCCCCCGCCCCGCCCCCCGAAAACACCATCGCCCCCGCTCCCGGACCCGGGAACGGGGGCGATGCAGGTGCCCTCGGCAGTGTCACTTGGCGGAGGCACCACCCGCCGCCGCATCCCCACCCGCCGGGGTCTCCGGGGTCGTCGCCCGATTGGGCCACGGAATGTGACGCGCCACCTGCCACGCCGAGAGGGTCGCCACGTCGTCCCGGTACTTGAGCCGCACCAGGCCGTCGAGCTGGTGAATGGTGGCCATCAGCTGCCCCATGGTCCGGTCGATGTCGCCCCGCGCCTGCTTGCGGGCCAGCCGGCCGCCGTTGACCTCCGTGGGAAGGGCCGCCAGCTCCACCAGCGCCGCGGCGAACTGCTCCGGCACCGCCGGGTCCATGCCGAGCGCCACGAAATCGGCGAGGTTGGCCACCAGCGCCTGCTGGATGGCGGTGCAGCGGGCCAGGAAGCCCTCACGCGACTTCCCCACCTGCCGCCCCAGCCGGAACTCGGCGATCCGCTTCGGGAAGCCCCGGTACGTGCTCCGGGCCAGCGACGCGAGCGGCTGGAGGAAGATGGCCTTGATCTCCGCCTGGAGGTCGAGGAACCGCTCGGCGCCCTTCTGGCTCCGGGCCGTCCCGGCCTGCGTGGTGGTGGTGAGCCCGCGCAAGGCGTCGCCGAGGGTCCTCAGCTTGGCCAGCGCCGCGGTGAACCCGGGGCTCGTGTCCGGGTGCGCTGCGAAGAAGTCCAGGATCAGCTGGACCACCTTCAGCAGCACGGAGGGACGAAGCGTCATGGTGTCCTCCTGCATGCGGAGCAAGGGATGGCCCGTGTGCACCCCTGCGCACGTGGCCCTGTTCACCAGGCACGTGGTCCGCGCCGCCGCCTGGCGAAAGGCTGGAGATGCAATCGGCGGGCCAGAAACCGCCGCGAGAATTGGCAAAAAGTATAAAGATGCACAAGCCGAGCACGGGCAACATGTTAGGCGCCACGCCACCGCCCGGCGACACGATTTCCTCCGCCACCTGCGCCCGCAAAAATTCGCTCGCGAACGCACGTGCGAAGAAATATCCCGAAGAAATCTTCACGACTCGAACGCGCGGATGGTCGGTGGAAAGCTCGCGTTGGCGTGCATGAACTCTCACGCGCGCCCGTTACCGGGACACCGGCGGCACCGCTCCCGCGCGCGATGCCGGTGCCGCCGCAGCCCCGGGACGCGCCCAATTCGGCGAGCTCACCGCCCAATCGCCGCCCGCATGCACCCGGGTCGAGGCCGTCACCACCCGGGTGAATTCAGGAAGCACCCGGGTGGGTCGCGTCACCGCCCCGGTGAACTCCGGAAGCACCCGGTGGACCGGGTCACCACCCGGGTGAACTCCGGAAGCACCCGGGTGGACCGGGTCACCACCCGGGTGAACTCCGGAAGCACCCGGTGGACCGCGTCACCACCCAGGTGAATTCAGGAAGCACCCGGGTGGGTCGGGTCACCGCCCGGGTGAACTCCGGAAGCACCCGGGTGGACCGGGTCACCACCCGGGTGAATTCAGGAAGCACCCGGGTGGACCGGGTCACCACCCGGGTGAAGCCAGGAAGCACCCGGGTGGACTCGGAAGACTCCCGGCGCGTGGCGTCACCACCCGAGCGGCCTCGCCGGACACGTGATCGATCGGGTTTGCTCCTTGCTTCGGGTTTACCCCCGAAAACACGCGGCCCCGCGGGCGTCGTGCCCGCGGGGCCAGCTCCTCGTTGTACCGTGCCCGCGCGCTACTTCCGCGGGCCCTCCTTATATATGGCCGCGTACCCCCGCACCATCGCCCCCACGCCGAACTCGGCCAGCACCCGCTCGCGGGCGGCGCGGGCGTCGGCGGCACGGCGGGTGTCGTCGGTGAGGGCGTCGGTCCAGGCGGCGGCGAGGGCGGCGGGGTTCACGGGGGCACCAGGCGGTGCTGGAGCGCGGGCCGAGCACGGCGGCATTGCCGCCGACGTCGGTGACCACGGGGCAGAGGCCCGCGCTCATGGCCTCGAGCAGGCTCACCGAGGTGCCCTCGCTGCGGGAGCCCATGGTGAAGAGCGAGAAGGCGGCGTGGAGTGCCGTCATGTCGCTCCGCCAGCCGAGGAGGCGGACGCCGGGGCCGGCATTGGCGGCGGCCAGGCGGGCGTCGAGATCGGCGCGCGCGGAGCCGTCGCCGGCCACCACCAGCACCGGGAGCGGGCCCTCGGACCACGTCTCGCGCAGCCTGAGCCAGGCGTCCACCACCACGTCATAGCCCTTGATGGGCTCCAGCCGGCCGATGCTGCCGATGATCGGGGTGTCGTCGGCAAGCCCGAGTTCCTTCCGGATGGGACAGGGATCGCCGCCCGGCTGGTAGAGCTCGGTGTCCACGCCGTTGGTGAGCACCCGGATCCGCGCGCCGTCCACGCCCACCGCCGTCTTCAGGTGCTCCGCCAGCGCGCCCGACACGCTCGCCACCACGTGGGTGCGCCCCGACGCGAGCCGCGCCACCGAGCGCGCAATGAACGGGTCCGGCTTCTGCCGCCCATGCTCCGTGTGCACGATCCACGGCACCCCCGCCATCCGCGCCGCGAGCGACACCTTGTACCAGCAGCCCTGGTGGGTGTGCACCACGTCCGGCGCAATCGCGCGGATCTGCGCCGCGAGCCCGGCGGGCCGGAGCATCGAGAGGCGCGTCATCGGGACGGCGTGGTGGATGGTGGCGTACCGGTCCAGTCCCTCGCCAAAGTGCCCCAGGAAGCCGAGCACCATCACGTGCGACTCGAACTCCCGTGGGTCCAGCAGCCGCACGATGTCGGCGAAGAGCCGCTCCATGCCGCCGTAGTGGAGGTTCTGGATGACGTGGAGCACGCGGAGCCGACGGCTCATCGCGGCCCCCCGCGGAGGAGGCGGGTGAGCTTGTCCTGCGTCCGCTCCACGCCGTCGAAGCCCCAGCGCACCAGGTGCAGCATGCCGAGGGCGGTGGGGCTCATGGCCTCGGAGGCGCCGAGTTCCATGGTGCGGCCCAGGTTCACGTAGCGGCCGGCCTTGAGCTCGGCCAGGGGATCGAGGGACTCGTCGGCCTTGAGGAGGAGGACGCGGGTCTCGCGGTCGTTCCTGGCGTCGTGTTGGTCCAGGCCGGCGATGCCGGTGACCTCGGGGCGCTTTACCTGCACCCGCTTGAGCAGCTCGATGGCGCGGGGGTCGGGGAGCCAGCGGGTGTTGTAGCTGGCGTTCCAGATCTCGATGGCGTCAATGCCCTGCTCCACCACCTCGGGGAGCTCATGGCGGTAGAGGACGGGGTGCGCCGCGATGGTGAACCGCGCCACGCGCCGCGCCTCCGCGATGAACTCGGCCGGGGTCGCGGGGTTCATCCAGGCGGCCATGCCGAGCGCCAGGAGGTGGAGGCCCTTGAGGCCGGCAAAGCGGTACTCGAGGCCGGCGATGAGCTGCACGTGCTCGGACGACGCCTTCTGGCACGCCGCCTGGTACTCGCGGAAACGCGCCTCGGTGAAGTCCTCGGCGTGGTCGGTGAGGCCCACGAAGCGGATGCCGCGGCCGCGCGAGAGGTCGTGGAGCGCCTCCAGCGTGTCCTTGCCGTCATGGCTCCAGCCGCTGTGGACGTGCACCACGCCCAGGCGGACGGGGCGCGAGCTACTCCTCCGAAGCCACGCGCGTGTCTCCCGCCAGAAGGGTCCGGGGTCTGCCAGCCGAAGGATCTCGTTCCGGTCGCCGGGGCGCCAGAGGACGAGGAAGTCGAGCAACGAGTGGAGCCGGCTGGGGAGCCGGGCGGCAGGGCCAGCTGGGCGTCGCTCTTCCGGACGCGGGCCAGCAGGTGGTCCACGTCGCCCCACCACCAGCGGCTGCGGACGCCGTTCCGGTACGCGGGCGGCAGGGCCGCCGGCGCGCCGAACATGGCGTCGAGGAGGAGCCGCGGGAAGTCCACCCCGGCGTCCACCGCCAGCTGCAGCGAGCCCCAGAAGCGGCCGTTGATCTCCATCAGGTACGGCGTGCCGGTGGCGGCGTCCACCTTGTACTCGATCATGGCCACGCCCTGCCACTGGAACCGGTCGAGCAGCGCCCGCGAGCGCGCCACGAGCGAGGGCTCGGCCGGGATGCTCTCGCGATAGACGCTCACGCCGCCCGCCGGCGGCTTCTCGCGGAGGCGCTGGTGCGCGAACACCGCGCGCGTCTCGCCGTCCCATACCAGCAGGAAGATCCCCACACCCGGCCCCACCACCCGCTGCTGCAGCAGCACCGGATACGCCGCCTCGGGATACTCGGCCAGGTGGCGCGACAGCTCGGCGGCCGTGGCCGCGTGGCTCACCCCGAACTTGCCACGCGCCCCGTCGGCTCCACTCACGGAGCGGGCGGGCTTGAGGACCAGCGGGAAGCGGAGCGTGGCGGCGTCGAGTGAGGCCACGTCGGCCTTCGTCTCCACGCGCACCTGCGCGGGCACCGCGATGCCGAGCTCCGGCGCCGCCGCGAGGAGCGCGGCCTTGTCGGAGATGGCGCGGAAGCGGGCCAGGTCGGGATAGGGGAAGCGCGCCGCGCCCAGGCAGTCGCGGTATTCGAGCAGCGCCAGCACCGACGGTTCGGCCACGGGCAGCACCGCCTCGATGCGCTCCTGCTGCACCAGCTCGCCGATGCGGGCCGCGAAGGCGGCGGGATCGTGGAGCGGGTCGGGGACCTGGAATTCCCCCGCGGCGGCGCGCGAGCCGCCGGCGAGCGGCGCCGCCTTGGCCGAGGCCACGAGCACGCGGTGGCCGGCTCGGCCCAGGCTCCGGGTCACGGCGAGCGCCGCACGCTGCTCGGCGTCGGTGACGAGGACCGTGCGGCTCATGCGCCCATGAGGCCGGCGAGCCGGACGATGAACCCGGCCTCGCTGAGCCCGGCAGGGATGTTGAGGCGCGGGATGCGGAGCCGGGGCCAGCCGCCCTCGGGGAGCCAGCCGCCGCTCACCAGGAAGCCGGCCTCGTAGCCCGCCCGCTCCACGGCGGCCTCGCCCTCCGGCGAGATCAGGCCGTAGGGATAGGCAATCCACGGCCGCACGCGGTCAAAGCGCTGGTGGAGCCAGGTGAGGGGGCGGAGCAGTTCCTCCTCGAACTCCGGGCCGTGCAGCGCGGCGAGGTTGGGATGGGTCCAGGTGTGGGCGCCTAAGACCAGGCCCGGCGCCTGGGCGGCCTGGGTGAGCTCCTCGAGGCTGGCGGGGAGCGCGTGGGCCGGGACGTCGAGCACCGAGAGCCCGGCCTGCGCGGCGAGGCCGAGCACGTCGAGGCCGCGGCCGCGGCCCTCGCTGAGCGCCCGTTCGCGGAAGGCCGGGGGCAGGCCGCCGGTCTTCCCGTCGCTCACCCGGTCCCACCAGAAGGCGCCGCCGCCGAGGCAGCCGGGCGTCACGAACAGGGTGGCGGGATGGCCGCGGTGCGCCAGCTCGCGGAGGCCCACCGTGACGGCGCCGCGATAGGCGTCGTCGAAGGTGATCGCCACGTACGGGCCCTCGCCGATGGTCTTGCCGGCGAGGAGGTCGGCGAGCGGGACGATCTGGGCGTGCTGCTCCAGCAGGTCGAGCTGGGCGCGGAAGGTGGCCTCGGCCAGGTGCAGCGAGTGGTCGGCGGGGGCGGCCTGGCCGGCGGG
>JADJPD010000012.1 GCA_016713435.1 Gemmatimonadota bacterium
CGACGTGATGATCGTGGACGCCGGCCACCACACCGACCTCGAGCTCCGGAACCTCGGCGACGGTGCCTTGCCTACAACGTGGGCCTGGTGGGCGATCCCGGCACCGGTGAACCTGCAGACCGGCCAGCTCGCCGCTGGCGGGCTGTCCCCCTTGCCACGCTGCCCGGCATCCCGGGCCCGGCTCAATGGGCGAGTGCAGGGGATGGTACGCGAGGTGGAGCACTTATCCACCGGGCGGGCCGGAACGCGCCTGACCGGGGCCACGGGGATCGACTTCTTCGACCCCACGGGCCTGACGGCCAGCAGCGTGCGAAGCTGAGCCAGGCCCTGCAGCTCACCCCGACAACATCGCCGCCGGCCGGAGGCGGCGGCGGCAACGACTAACGCCAACGCCCTGGCCCTCACGCGGCGCTCCGCACCAACGGGGTGACGAGCTTCGGCAGCCAGAACATCGGGAAGCGTACCGGGCGCTGGTGTCGGACCTGGGCGTGGCGGTGAAGGACGCCAGCCAGCGGGAGAAAGGGGAAGCAGGACGTCATCGCGACCAACGCGGACAGCCAGCGCAAAAGGTGTCAGCAGTGTGTCCATTGACGAGGAACTGACCCAAATGATCGCCCAGCAGAACGCCTACTCGGCGGCGGCCCGCCTCGTGTCGGTGGCCGACGAGATGATGCAGGCCGTGCTGGCATGGTGCGCTGGGACGCGCGCCTGAGCACCTGAATCGGGAGCAAGCCGTGCTTTCATCCTGAATCGTGCCGGGGGAGGCGATCATCATCGACGGGGGGATCCGGATCATCGTCCTCGAGCGATCGCAGCGGTGCGCGCATCGGCATCGAGGCGCCCACCGAGATCAACATCCAGCGCGAGGAGCTGGTCAATGCGCGTCGCCGAGGAGAACCGCCGCGCCAACGCGCGGGGCCCGCACCGACCGGGCTGGACCAGCTGCCACTCAAGAATCCCTGAGTTAGCGCCGGGCGCCGGACGCCCGCGGGGGCCGCCTCCAGCGTGGGAGGCGGCCCCGTCGTCGTTCCTGGCGGCCCTGGGGCGCGGCTAGGGCCGCTTCCAGCAGGGCAGGCGGAGGATGGCGCGCGTGCCGCCGGCCGCGCGCGCCTCGAGCGCGAGGCGGCCGCCGTTCTTCTCGGCCAGGCGGGCCGCCACCGGCAGGCCGATGCCCGGGGGCCCGCTGCGGGTGGTGTGGAAGGGTTCGGACGCCCGGGAGGCGCTGCTCGTCGTCATCAAAGGACCGTGGTCCTCGACCAGCAGGCGCATGCCATCACCCCGCTCGGCGGCGAGGAGGTGATGGTGGGTGCCGGGTAGTCGGCCGGCCTCCTTGGCGTTGATCACCAGGAGAGCAGGGCATGGCGGAGCTGGGAATCGACGCCGCACCGGCGCCAGGCCGCCCGGCAGCCGCACCTCGACCTCGGCGAGCGGCAGGCCGCGCTGGTAGCGCTGCAGGTCGGCCAGTGCAGGTGAGGAGCTCCTCGACGATTATGGGCATCGGCTCGAGCTCCTGGCGGCGTAGATCTGGCTGAAGCGGGTGATGGTGTCGGGCCGGGTGCTGCACCGAGTCACTCATGGCGCCGCGCAGCCGGTTCCCCTCGCCGGGGGTGAGGAAATCGGCGTGGGGGTCCACGAGCAGCGTCAGGGTCTGGAGGGGGCCACGGAGGTCGTGCGCCATCCCGCGCGAGAGCGAGCCCATGACCTGGGCGCGGTCGGCGCGGAGGAGCAGTTCCTCGAGCTGGGTGGGGCTCAGGGCCCGGGCGTGGGGCTCGGTCGTGGCGGCGCTCGTCACTCGGGGGTCTCCTGGGGGCCCCGAGAAACTAGCGGGGTGGCCCCAGCGGCGGCACCCACCCGGCCCCGGCCGCTAGCGGACGATCCAGACCCAAGTCCACGATGGGGGTCGGCCGAGGTGCCGGCGCTGGATCGCGTATGCTCTCGCTGATGGTGGCGCCGCTCGCCAGCAGCCACGCCCGGAGCTGGCAGAGGTCCCGGCCAGGCGGCGAGCTCGAGGTCGTGCACCAGCTCGACGGGCACCTCGAAGCGCTCGGCGATGCGCCGCGCCAGCGACGCGAGCCGCTTGCCGCGCTCGGCGGCGCCCGGGAGGCCCAGGTCCACCAGGTGGATCAGCAGCTCCAGCAGCTGGTCGAGCCCGGCCAAAGCTGCTGGTGCAGGTGGGCCATGGCGACGCGGTCGAAGCGGGCGCGGTCCTGCAGGCGCTTGAGGCGGAGGCCCGCTTACTTGCACCCCAGGACAGCAGCTCCGGGCAGCTCGATCGGCTTGGTGAGGGACTCGTCCACGCCCGAAGTTGAGGCCCTCGACCTTGAGCGCGGTGTCGGTGAAGCGGACAGCACCACGAAGATGCAGTCGCGGAGCTCCGGGTCCCTCCCCGCACCTGGCGGCAGAGCCGGGACGCCGTTCGTACCCCGGCATGTGTTGTGAGTCGAGACGATCACGTCCGGGCGGATCGGCGGCTAACGGCCAGCGCCTCGGAGCCATCGAGCGCGGTGGCCACGCGCATCGGGCTCGCTCGAGGCGCGCTGGAAGACGGCGGAGCGTCGCGGCGTCGTCGTCCACCGAAAGAGGATGGTGCTCACCGGGGACCGCCGGCGTGGGCGTGCCCATGGCGCGCACCCCGGCGCGATTCCAGGCCGGCGCTGTCGTCCTGGCCACGCCGGAATCGCCGGGGACGAGCGGCATGGCCAGCGAGTCGCCGGCGGTGGCCGGCGGCAGCAGCATCATCACGGTGACGCGGCGGTTGGCGTCGGCCTCGGGCAGCTGCACCCGAGCCCCCTCGGTGACCTCCGATCTCCACGTGCTCGGCGATCTCGGCCAGGGCGGGCACCTCGCGCACCTGCTGGCGGATCTGCTCGGCCAGCTGGCGGAGGCGGTCGCGGCGGAGGTCCACCACCTGGTTGGGCGACATGATGCGGGGGCTCTGCGACTGCGCGCCCTCTCCCGGCATGATGGAGCTGCCGAACTCGTCGGCGCGGCCAGCCGGGTCCTGGAGAAGTACCCGGCGATGGCGGACTTGACGTCGCTCGACTGGCCCACGATCCACAGCACCGGAGCATCGCGAACATCGCCGTCGTGAAGTCCCCGCAAGGGCCACCTTCCAGACGCCGCCGTGGTGGCCGTGCCCGTGGGCCTTCTTCTTGATGATGATGATCGGCTGCTCGCGGGCCTTGTTCACGGGGGCCTACTTCCCGGCCTTCGCCGCCTGCTTGCACGCGGCTTCCATCTCCTGGAACGTCGGGCGGGCGGTGGAGAAGATGGCCCGCCGCGCAAACTCCACCGCCACGATGGGCGCGAACCCCTTGGCGAAGGCGATGACGCTGGCCTTGAAGAAGGCGAAGAAGCGGGCCTCCTCGGAGTTGATGTTCTCGATGGCGGTCGAGAGCGGCCCGAAGAAGCCGTAGGCCAGGAGCACGCCGAGGAAGGTGCCGGTGAGCGCCGCGGCCACCTTCTCGCCGATGACCTCCACCGGGCCCGAGATGGCAGCCATCGTCACCACGATGCCCAGCACCGCGGCCACGATGCCGATGCCGGGGAGCGCGTCGCCCACCTTCTGGAGCGCGCTCGCCGGCTTCCCCGACTCCTCGTGGTGGACGTCCATCTCGGCGTCCATCAGCGAGTCGAGGTCGTGCGGCGGGACGCTGCCCACCAGCACCAGCCGCAGGGAGTCGCAGAGGAACTCCATCGCGTGGTGCTCGTGCAGGATCTTGGGGTACTTCTTGAAGATGGCGCTCTTGTCGGGATCCTCGATGTGGGCCTCGATGGCCACCAGGCCGTCCTTGCGGGCGATCTGGAAGAGCTCGTAGAGCATCTTCAGGGCGTCGAGGTAGAGGTCCTTCGAGTAGTGGCTGCCCTTGAAGACCGCGCCCAGCTTGGCGCCCGGGGGCCCCGAGGACGGGGGCCGGGTGCTGATGAGCACCGTGCCCAGCGCCACGCCGCAGATCGTGACGATCTCCGAGATGTGGAACAGGGCGGGCAGGTGGCCGCCGGCGATGGGTGAAGCCGCCCGCCACGGATGCCAGCACGATGATCAGGCCAATGATTGCGATCATGTCGATGCCATCCCTTGCATGGCTGAAGTATCAGCTTTGCCGATACCTTGAGGAGCGCCAGGGGGCATGACGCCCCCGCCGGGAGCCAGGACGTGCCCTATATCATCAACGGAATGCGGGACCTCTTGGCCCGCGGCGAGAACCTCCCGACGCTTCCCACGGTCGTGTTCCAGCTGCACCGGGTGCTCGACGACGAGCGCGCCGGGGCGCGGGACGTGGGGGCCATCATCGAGCGCGACCCGAGCCTGACCATCCGGCTGCTCCGGGCCGCCAACTCGGCCGCCTTTGCCCGGCCCGGGCAGCGCATCGGCTCGGTCCAGTCGGCGGTGGCCATGCTGGGGGTCAACCAGGTCCGGGCCGTCTGCATCGCCCTCGCGGTGGTGAAGGCGTTCGGGCAGCGGCGCGGGGGCCTGGACCACACCGCCTTCTGGGTGCATGCCGCCGCCGTCGGGATGCTGGCGCGGCGACTCTGGGACCGCTTCGGCGATGACCCCGACATCTCCGCCGACGACGTCTACGTGGCCGGGCTGCTCCATGACACCGGCCTGCTGGTCATCGAGCAGCACTTCCCCCGGGAGTTCGCCGAGGTCCTCGCGGAACGCGCGGCCAACGGCGGCCGCCTCTGGCAGGTGGAGGAGGAGCACCTCGGCATGGATCACGGGGCGGTCGGGGGGCTGCTGATCGGGCGCTGGGGCCTGCCGCCCTACCTGGCCGAGGCCGTCACCAACCACCACCACCCGCACCAGGCGGACGAGAAGCTGCAGGGGCTCTGCCGCGTGGTGCAGGCGGCCGAGGTGCTGTGCACCGACGGAGGGGTGGGGCTGGCCGAGGAGGGGAGCGCCGACTGCTCGCCCTTCGACGTGCTCACCGAACTCGGCGCCGACGAGGGCACCATCGAGGAGATCGAGGCGGAACTGCCGACGCTGTCGGAGAAGGCGCGCCAGTTCCTGGCGTGAGCGGAAGGGGCGGGGAAAGCGAGCGGGGCGGCCTCCTCGGAGGCCGCCCCGCGGGCATTCAGGCGTGCGTCACGTGGACGGCACGGGGATGGAGGGTTCGCGGTCGGTAGAACCGGCGGAACAGCCGGGCCACCAGCTCATTGCTCAGCACCACCATCACGAACAACGCCTTGAGCATGATCCACCTCCTGGGCTCTGGACGCGTGCGGGGATCGGCATCCCTTTATTGCACGATTGGTGCCATCGCCGTCCACGCCCTCGCCTCCGGAGGGCGCCTCCGTAAGCCATTGACCGGCTTTGGCTTGGCCGGTGCACCCCGAATCCCCCCTGTCGCCCCCGGGCGACAGGACGACACGCCCGTCCAGTGGGATGGACACAACTGCCGGCCGCGGAGTGCGCGGCTTCATGAACGGCCGCGCCCTGGCCGTGTCGCGAAACTCGACGCCAGTCCAGTTCATCACCGACCTGCAGCCGCCGTCGCCCGTCCCCGCTCTCAGGAAACGTGACCTGCGCCCGATAATCGGACCAACTCGCATCACGTCCGGGGCACCCGGACGACGGTCTCCACGCCTAGAGGGGCACATGAACTGGCTGAATCAGGTGAGCGTCCGCGGTCGGCTGTTCGGCATCATCGCCTTTTCGGCCGTCGGGGTGGTGCTCCTGACCGGGCTCGCCTTCCGCACCATCAACGACGTGAAGGTCTACGGTCCCCTCTTCCAGACCATCGTCCGCAACAAGGACCTGATGGCCGACTACCTCTCGCCCGTCCTCTCGGTGGCCGAACCCCTGATGGTGGCCGACCGGATCGAGTACGGGGCCCACGCGGACGACCGGGAGCGGTTCCTCGCCCTGGGCCGGGACCTGTCGCGGGCCTACCGCGAGCGCCGGGCCTTCTGGGCGGCGGAATCGGTGAGCGCCGAAGTGCGGAAGGTCCTGGACCAGGAGGTGTTCCCGTCCGCGGACAGGTTCTACGCGGCGTTCGACGGGCCCCTTCATGGTGGCCATCGAGCGCGGCGACTCCCGGGCCGCCCGCGCGCTGCTCGAGGGCCCGCTGCTCGACTCGTACCTGGCCAATGTCGCGGCCATCGCCAAGCTCCAGACGGTCGAAGCCTCGGCCTATGCCGCGCTCGAGGCGCAGGCACGGACGGTGGATACGGCGCCCAAGCGGGAATTGCTGCTGCTGGCGGCGGTGGTGCTGGTCCTCGTGGCGGCCACCGGGTGGTGGATCGCCAGGCAGGTGGTGACCCGGCTGCAGCAGACCGTCCGGGTCCTCGAGACGGCCGCCACGGGGGATCTCACGGTCCGGAGCCCGTTCGAGTCGGCCGACGAGTTCGGGGCCATCGCCCGGGCGCTCGACGGCTTCCTGGAGACGCTGAGCGGCAGCATTGCCGCGATCGCGCGGAACGCCACCGCGCTGGCCAGCACGGCCGAGGAGCTCACCAGCGTGAGCCAGACCATGAGCGCCGGTGCCGAGGAGACCTCGGCGCAGGCCTCGGTGGTCGCGCGGGCCACCGAGGGGGTCACGGGGAACGTGCAGACCGTGGCCACGGCGTCGGAGGAGATGAGCAGCTCCATCACCGAGATCGCCAAGAACGCCACCGAGGCGGCCCACGTGGCCAGCGAGGCCGTGGTGGCCGCCGGCCAGGCCGATGAGGCCATCGGCCGGCTCGGCACCTCGAGTGCGGAGATCGGGCAGGTGGTGAAGGTGATCACGCAGATCGCGGAGCAGACCAACCTGCTGGCGCTGAACGCCACCATCGAGGCGGCGCGCGCGGGCGAGGCGGGCAAGGGGTTCGCGGTGGTGGCCAACGAGGTGAAGGAGCTGGCCAAGGAGACGGCCCGCGCGACCGAGGACATCAGCCGGAAGATCGCCGCCATCCAGAGCGACACGGGCGGCGCCGTGGAGGCCATCCGGGCCATCACCCGGGTGGTGAGCCAGATCAGCGCGGCGCAGGGCACCATCGCGAGCGCGGTGGAGGAGCAGACGGCCACCACGAGCGAGATCAACCGCAACCTCGCGGAGGCGGTCACCAGCGTGAGCGAGATCTCGCAGAACGTGGGCGGGGTCGCCGCCGCGGCGAGCGAGACCACGCGCGGCGCCACGGACACCCAGCAGGCCGCCATGGAGCTGTCCCGGATGGCGGCGGCGCTGCAGGACCTGGTCGGCCAGTTCCGGTACGAGAACGAACCCGGCCGGCCGGTGGCCAGCCGGCAGGGCGGGGGCGCGGCCGGCAGCCTGCCGCTCAGCGACTACGCGAAGGCCTTCGCGGCCCGGCGGCAGGGTGGTCCCGGGCGGCGTCGAGTAACGCCGCCGGCGGCCCGGAGGGCTGGGAGCACCGGGCGGGTTGGCACGAGGCCGGGGGGGGGGGGGGGGGGGGGGGGGGGGGGGGGGGGGGGGGGGGGGGGGGGGGGGGGGGGGGGGGGGGGGGGGGGGGGGGGGGGGGGGGGGGGGGGGGTCCCGCCCGGACGCGATTTCCGCGGCGACCAGCTCCCGACGGTGACGCGGGTCTGGGGGAGGCCCCCACCGAAGGGGAGAACGGGAGGGGCCTTGCCTCGCGCGGGCGGCCCACCGAGAGCTAGAACGCCAGCGCGCCGCGCCCGGGCCGGGGGGGGGGGCAGGCGCCCCCGAGGGGAGGGGGCGGGGGGGGGGGCACGGAGGGGCGGGGGCTTCTGCGCTGCCCGTCCTGGGGGGGGGGGGGGGGGCCCCGGGGCCCCCCCGGGCCCCCGCGCGCCCGCCCGGGGGGACGGGCGTTGGGCCCGCGCCGGCCCGCGGCGCCCCGCGCCAGACTCCCGCGCCCGGAAGAAAACGGGCGCCTGGTCAAATGTTGAAAGGGGGCGGGGGGGGAGGGGGGGCGGGGCGGGGGGCGCCCGCGGGGTGGGGGTCCGGGCGGCCGGGGGCGGGGGGGCCCCCCCCCCCCCAAGGGGGGGAAGGGGGGGGGCCCCCTCCGACGCACCTGGACTGGCTGCGCAACGTGGGCGACCGCTTCTTCGCACCTGCCGGGCAGCTGGCCGCGGCAATCCCTCCTGGGCCAGTTCCAGATCCGGGTGGGGCCGGGACTGGGGACCCGCCCACCGGGCCCGGCCCCGGCCCCCGCCGGGCCCGCCCCCGGGGCCGCGGGGGGGCCCGCCGCCCCCGGGGGGGGAGGGCGGGTGAACCCGGCGGGCCCCACGAGCCCCGCCCCTCAACGATTTACCCCCCGGGCCGATACTCCCGACATCAGGTGGGTGGACCGCACCTCAGAGGGCGCGCCGGAAGCCGGCCCCGCCGGAGAGCCAGCATGAGCGACATGGACGACATCGTCAAGGAATTCCTGGTCGAGAGCAGCGAAGGCCTGGACCAGCTGGACCGGAACCTCGTGGCCCTGGAACAGGCGCCGGGGGACAAGGCCCTGCTCGCCAGCATCTTCCGGTGCATCCACACCATCAAGGGCACCAGCGGCTTCCTGGGCTTCGGGAAGCTCGAGAGCGTGACCCACGTGGGCGAGAGCCTGCTCTCCGACCTGCGCGACGGCAAGAAGGTGCTGACGCCGGAGATCACCAGCGCGCTGCTGCAGCTGGTGGACGCCGTCCGCTCCATGCTGTCCGCGGTGGAAGCGAACGGCACCGATGGCGACAAGGAGTTCCCCGAGCTGGTGGCGCTGCTGACCCGCCTGCAGAAGGGCGAGGCGGCGCCGGCACCGGCGGGAAAAGCTGAGGGGGCGGCGCCCGCGAAGAAGGGCCGCAAGAGCGGCCCCACGGCCGTCGTGGCCGAGCCCGCCGCCCCCGTCCCCCAGGCGGTGATCCCGCCCCCCGCCCCCGCCGTGGTGGCGCCGGCCCCGGTGGCCGAGGTGCCGAGCGCCGTGGCCCAGGCCGAGGCGGCGGAGGTGAAGGGCCCGCAGGCGTCCGACAGCAACATCCGCGTGGACGTGGGGCTCCTCGACAAGCTGATGAACCTGGTGGGCGAGCTGGTGCTGGCCCGCAACCAGATCCTGCAGTACACCGCCACGCAGGAGGACAGCGGCTTCGTCGCCACGACGCAGCGGCTCAACCTCATCACCACCGAGCTGCAGGAGGGGGTCATGAAGACCCGCATGCAGCCGATCGGGAACGTGTGGGCCAAGTTCCCGCGCGTGGTGCGCGACCTCGCGCTCGCCTGCAAGAAGCAGGTGCGGATCGAGATGGAGGGCAAGGAGACCGAGCTCGACAAGACGATCATCGAGGCCATCAAGGACCCGCTCACGCACATCGTGCGGAACTCGGTGGACCACGGCCTCGAGCTCCCCGCCGAGCGGGTGGCGAAGGGCAAGCCGGCCGAGGGGCGGCTGCTCCTGCGCGCCTATCACGAGGGCGGGCAGGTCAACATCGAGATCAGCGACGACGGCGGCGGCATCAACACCGAGCGGGTGAAGGCCAAGGCCATCCAGAAGGGCGTCATCACGGCCGAGCAGGCCGCCCGGATGGGCGAGCGGGAGCTCGTCAACCTGGTCTTCGCCCCCGGCTTCTCCACCGCGGAACAGGTGAGCAACATCTCCGGCCGCGGCGTCGGGATGGACGTCGTCAAGACGAACATCGAGAAGATCGGCGGCACGGTGGACATCCACAGCGTGGCGGGGCAGGGCACCACGCTCAAGATCCGGATTCCCCTCACCCTGGCCATCATCCCGGCGCTCATCGTGTCCGCGGGGGAGGACCGCTTCGCCATCCCGCAGGTGTCGCTGCTGGAGCTGGTGCGGCTCGAGGGGGAGGAGGCGCAGAAGGGGATCGAGATGGTCTACGGGGCGCCGGTGTACCGGCTGCGCGGGCGGCTGCTGCCGCTGGTGAACCTGGCGCACGCGCTGCGCCGCCAGGACGGCTTCTGGTCGCCGACCCGCGCGCCGGACGAGGCGGTGAACATCGTGGTGCTGCAGGCGGACGACCACGCCTTCGGCCTCGTGGTGCAGGAGATCAACGACACCGAGGAGATCGTGGTCAAGCCGCTCGGCAAGCAGCTCAAGGGGATCGGGGCCTTCGCCGGCGCCACCATCATGGGCGACGGGCGGGTGGCCCTCATCCTCGACGTCTCCGGGCTGGCCCAGCAGGCGGCGGTGTTCTCCGAGCGGAGCCGCCGGGCCCAGGGCGCGGCGGAAGCCACCACCCGGGCGCAGGCCGCCGACGAGAACCGGCAGATGCTGCTCCTCTTCCGCCTCGGCGCCGACCGCCGCATGGCCATCCCGCTCTCGATGGTGGCGCGCCTCGAGGAGTTCACGCGCGGCAGCATCGAGCACGCCGGGCACCACCAGGTGGTGCAGTACCGCGGGCGCCTGCTGCCGCTGCTCCGCCTGAGCGAGCTGCTCGGCGACGCCGGCGCGGCCGAGGAGCGGGAGACCCTCTCGGTGGTGGTGTACGCGCACGAGGGCCGCGACGTGGGCCTCGTGGTGGAGAACATCACCGACATCGTGGAGGAGGCCCTGACCGTGCACCGGCGGAGCCGCGGCGGCGCCGTCTTCGGCAGCGCGGTGATCCAGGGCAAGGTGACCGACCTGCTCGACGTGCGCGCCCTGATCGACGGGAACGACGTCCTGCTGTTCACCGGCGCCGAGAGCGAACTCGCAACGGCGGGAGTCTGAGCCATGGCCATGGAACGGCAGTTCTGCACCTTCCACCTCGACGACCTGTTCCTCGGCATCGAGGTGCTCAAGGTCCAGGAAGTGATCCGGACCCAGGAGATGACCCGGGTCCCGCTGGCGCCGCGCGCGGTGCGGGGGCTCATCAACCTCCGCGGCCAGATCGTGACGGCCGTGGACCTGCGGGAGCGGCTGGGGCTCGCGCCGCTCGCCGAGGGGCGCCACCCCATGAACGTGGTGGTGCGCACCGACGAGGGCGCGGTGAGCCTGCTGGTGGACGAGATCGGCGACGTGCTCGACACTGACGAGGACACCTACGAGGGCCCGCCCGAGACGCTCTCGGCGCAGGCGCGGGAGCTGATCCGCGGCGTCTACAAGCTGCCGGAACGGCTGCTGCTGATCCTCGACACGGAGAAGGCGCTGGCCCTCGAGTTCGCCGAGGCCGGGCGCTAGCCGCCCGGTTGCGGACAGGCCGCCGGGGCGCTGGACGCCCCGGCGGCGGCCCCGGGGCTTCGGGGCGCGATCACGACCCGTCGGCCCTGGAGGCCGGCCCGTACCGCCGCGTCACGGCGCAGGGAGCGCGCTGCCATGGCTGAGTCTTCGACATCCCCCCGCGTGGGGCTTCCCCCGACCACCGACCCGCTGGCCGCCGTGCGGCTGCTGGGCGCGCTCGGCGCGCTCGGCAGCATTGCGCTGGTGGCGGACCGCGACCAGCGGGTGGCCTGTGCGAGCGGCAAGGCGGAGGAGGTGCTGCGGCAGGTGGGCCTGCTCACGGGCACCCTCGCCGGCAAGGCGCTCGCCGAGCTGCACGGGTACCCGCCCGGCTTCGCGGCCGCCGTGGCGGACCCGGCCCAGCTGCCCTACGAGACCAAGGTCGAGGCGGGCGGCAAGGTGTTCAAGGCGGTCGTGAGCGCGGTGCGCGACGAGGCGGGGGCGCTGGCCGGCTACGCGGTGGCGTGGGACGATCGCACCGCGCGGCAGCGGGTGGAGGTGGAGCTGGGGCGCGTGCTCTCGATGATCGAGAGCTGCCCCACCAACATCATCTGCGGCGACCCCGACCTCACCATGCAGTACGTGAACCCGGCGGGCCAGCGCGCGCTCACCGCGCTCCGCCGCGTGCTGCCGGTGGGCCCCGGCGACCTGGCCGGCAAGCCGCTCACCCTCTTCTTCCCCGGGACGCCGGGGCTCGCCGAGCGCCTGCGGGACCCGCAGAACCTGCCGTACGAGGCCCGCGTGGCGTTCGGCGACGAGACGCTCGACCTGCTCGTCACCGCCACCTGGGACCACCAGAAGAACTACATCGGGCCGATGCTCACCTGGGAAGTGGTCACGGCCCGCCTCCGCGCCGAGCAGGCGGTGGTGGACGCCGGGGAGCGGGAGCGGCGCGACGCGGCGGTGCTGCGCGAGAAGGTGGACAGCCTGCTGGCCGTGGTGAACGCCGCGGCGGCCGGGGACCTGACGCGCCCCGTCACCGTGCACGGGCAGGACGCCATCGGCCAGCTGGGCGCGGGGCTCGAGCGACTGCTCGGCGACCTGCGGGGCAACGTGGGCGAGATCGCGCGGGCCAGCACGGAGCTGACGCACGCGGCGGAACGGCTGGCCACGGTGAGCGGCGCGCTCCGCACCTCCGCCACCGAGACCACCGCCCAGGCCGAGGTGGTGGCCGCGGGGAGCGCCGAGACCAGTGAGGGCGTGCAGACGGTGGCGGCGGGCACCGAGGAGATGAGTGCCTCGATCCGGGAGATCGCCAAGAACGCGGCGGATGCCGCCCGGGTGGCCGGTGAGGCGGTGCAGCTGGCCGAGCGCACCAACACCATCATGGGGGCCCTGGGCAGCTCCAGCCACGAGATCGGCAAGGTGGTGAAGCTCATCACCTCGGTGGCGCAGCAGACCAACCTGCTGGCGCTCAACGCCACCATCGAGGCGGCGCGGGCCGGTGAGGCGGGCAAGGGTTTCGCCGTGGTGGCCAAGGAAGTGAAGGAGCTGGCCAAGGAGACCGCGCGCGCCACCGAGGAGATCGGCGGCAAGATCGAGGCGATCCAGGCGGAGACCGGGCGGGCCGTGGGGGCCATCCGCGAGATCGGCACGATCATCGGGCAGATCAACAACATCCAGGTGACCATCGCCGGCGCCGTGGAGGAGCAGACCGCCACCACCAACGAGATGACGCGCACGCTGAGCGTGGCCGCGCGCTCGGCGGGGGAGGTGTCGCAGTCCATCGGCACCATGGCGCAGGCCGCGCGCGAGACCAGCGCGGCCACGGAAGAGACCGAGGCCGCCGCCGCGGCGCTCTCGGGCATGGCCACGGCCCTCCGGCGGGTGGTGGGCCGCTTCACGATCGAGGGCGGGCGCTGAGCGGGTGGAGGATGGAACGATGACCGGGCTGGCGGAGACGCTCCGGGGCCAGAGCCTCTTTGAGCGAGTGGGTGGCTTCGACGCGCTGGACCAGGCGGTCCCCGCCCTGCTCCAGCGCGTTGCGGCGGACCCGATGGTGGCCACCCTGCTCCCCTCCGGGGTGGGCGAGGACCTGCGGTGGCAGGTGCAGTTCCTGCTCACCGACCTGCTCGGTGGCCCGATTGCGTACGACGGGCCGGAGCCCGGGGCCCTGCGCACGGGGCGGCAGATCACCGAGGCCCAGGCCGGGCGGCTGCTGGCGCACGCCATCGACAGCCTGGCGGCCACGGGCGTGGCGGGGGGGCTGCTCGACGATTGCCGGACCGCGCTGCTGGCGCTGCTGGTGCGCGCGGGCTTCCACCCCGAGGCGCCGCGCCCCGCGGAGCCGGCGCCCGCACCCGCGGGCCCGCGGGAGGTGCTGGTGGCCCAGGCCCTGCTGCAGCAGGCGCGCGCCGGCCTGGCCGACTGGAACCTCTTCGTGCTGGACCGTGAGTTCACGGTGGTCTACCAGAGCCCCGAGGCCGCCGAGGCGCTCGCCGCGGTGGATGGGGAACTGTTCCGCGTCTTTGGCATCCGGGCCACCGAGGTGGTGGGCCACCCGGTGGGGCGGTTCCACCCGGCACCCGCCAGGTTCACGCGGCTCCTCCAGGAGCTGGGCGACGCCCCGCTCGAGGCCACCTGGGCCTTCGGGCAGGTGACCTGGCGGACGCAGCTCCTCCGCGTCATGTCCGGCGGTTACCTCGTGGCCTGGCGGGACGACTCCGAGGCCCGCCGCAGCGGGCTGGTGCTGGAGCGCCTCCGCCAGCAGGCCGAGGAGCTGCCGCTGCCGGTGATGTTCCCCGGCGAGGATCCCGCCCTCTGGAGCGGCAACGCCGCCTGCGCGGCGACGCTCGAGCGGCTGGCGCCGCACCTCCCCGTGCGGGTGAACCCGCTCGAGGGCGTGCCCGTGGCGCTCTTCCTGCCGGACCCCGACCTCCGGCAGGCGTTGTTCGGGTCGCCCGCGCGGCTGCCGCACAGTGGCGAGGTGTGGTTCGGGCCCGAGCGGGTCACGTACCGGGTGCTGGCCATCCGCGACAGCGAACAGCGGTACCTCGGACCGCAGCTCACCTGGGAGATCACCACGCCGCGCGCCGCCGAGCCGGCGGCCCCGGAGCCGCCACGCGTGGAGCCGCCAGTGCAGCCCCAGCGCGCCGCAGCGCCGGCCATTCCTCCCCGGCCCGCGCCGGCGCCGCCATCGCGGCCGGCCCCGGCACCGGTCGCGCCACCGGCCCCGTCGCCGGCGGGCGCCGGCCAGCCGGCCGCGCCGAGCGGCCGTGGCGGGGCGCTCCGCGCGGAAGCGCGGGCGCTGGCCACGGCGTCGGAGGACTTGCTGCGCCTCACGCGTCACCTCGAGCACGTCGCCGATGCCATGGACGGCCTCTCCCTCGACGGCGTGCCGGCGGGGGAGCCGCAGGCGGCGGTCGCCCAGGGGGAGGAGAGTGCCCGGCTGGCGCAGGCCGCGCTCGCCGCGCTGGCCGAGCTCCGCGCGCAGGGGACGGGCGGCACCTCGCGGCCGGAGGTGAGCGAGGCAGTGACCCGCCTGACGGGCCTGGCCCGCGAGACCAATCGGCTCGCCGTGGAGGCCGCGCTCTTTGCCGTGGAGGATGAGGCCGCCGTGGAGGCCCGCCGCCTGGCGGGGGACGCCCGCGCGCGCTCGCCGAGGGACTGGGCGAACGGGTGAGGGCGCTGGCCGAACGGGCGGAGGCGGGCAGCCGGGTGGTGGCGCAGGGCCAGGCCACGGCGGCTCGCCTGACAGAGCTCCGGGAGGCCTTCGCCCCCGCGCCCCCGGGGCCCCCCGACCGCCTGGCCTGATCGTGTCCCGGATTCGCGTGCTCGTGGTGGACGACGCCGTCATCGTGCGGCGCCTCGTGGCCAAGGCCCTGGAGGCGGATCCCGAGTTCCAGGTGGTCGGCACGGCGTCGGACGGCCCGCTCGCGCTGCAGAAGATCGCGGAACTCTCACCCGACGTGGTGACCCTCGACCTCGACATGCCGGAGATGGACGGCCTCAAGGTGCTGGCCGAGATCCGCCGCCGCTGGCGGGGCCTGCCGGCCGTGATCTTCACGGGCATGAGCGAGCCTGGCCCCGCCGAGCTCGAGGCGCTCGCGCTCGGGGCCAACGACTGCATCGTGAAGGTCCCGCACGAGGGCAACATGGTGCACGCCCTCAAGTGGGTGCAGGAGACCCTGGGCCCGCGGCTCAAGGCCATCGTGGCCGAGTGGCAGCTGACCGTGCGGAGCGCCTCGGCCCCCGCGCGGCCGCCGGCCCCCCCCGTGACCCGCCCGGCCCCCGTGCCCGCGTCACCGACGGCGCCGCCCGCGGGTGCGCCGCCCTCGCCGCCGGCGGCCAGCCCCCCGCCGCCGGCCTCGCCGCCCTTCCGCAGCACGCCCCCGGAGGTCCTGGTGGTGGCCGCCTCCACCGGGGCCCGAACGCCCTCGAGGCGATCCTGGCCGAGCTGCCGGCGGACTTCCCGCTCCCGGTGCTGGTGGTGCAGCACATGCCCGTCGGCTTCACGGCGCTCCTGGCGGAGCGGCTGCGGTCGCGCTGCCGGCTGGATGCCCGGGAGGCGGAATCGGGGATCCCGCTGGCGCCGGGCACCATCTGGGTGGCGCCGGCGGACCGCCACCTGGTGGTGCAGCGGGTCGGCAGCTTCGTGCACCTACAGTTGAACCGGGAGGCACCCGAGAATTCCTGTAGGCCGGCGGCCGACCCGCTGTTCCGCTCGGCGGCCAAGGCGTGGGGCCCGGCGGTGCTGGGGGTGGTGCTGACCGGCATGGGCCAGGATGGGATGCTCGGCGCCGGGGCCCTGGTGGCGGCGGGCGGCACGGTGCTGGCGCAGGACGAGGCCACGAGCGTGGTGTGGGGCATGCCGGGCGCGGTGGTGCGCGCCGGCCATGCGGCGGCGGTGCTCCCCCTCGGGGCCATCGCCACCGAGATCCTGAGGCGGACGCTGGCGCTGCGGCGCACCGCCGCCACGGCCTGACGAGAGACGGACGTCCCGATGGCACTCAGCCCGGTCGATTTCCAGTTCGTGAGCCAGCTGGTCCGCCAGCGCTCGGCCATCGTGCTCGAGCCGGAGAAGGCCTACCTGCTGGAGGCGCGGCTCACGCCGCTGGCGCGGACCGAGGGGTTCGGGTCGCTCGAGGCGCTGATCGCGCAGATGCGGGCGCAGCCCTTCAACGGGCTGCACCGCAAGGTCGTCGAGGCCATGACGACCAACGAGACGAGCTTCTACCGCGACGTGCACCCGTTCGACGCGCTGCGCACGGTGGTGGTGCCGGAGGTGCTGGAGCGGCGGCGCGCGGCCCGCACGCTCACCATCTGGTGCGCGGCGAGCTCGAGCGGGCAGGAGCCGTACACCATCGCGATGACGCTGCTGGAGCACTTCCCGCAGCTCACCTCGTGGCAGGTCACCATCCTCGGCACCGACCTCTCGGCCGAGATGGTGGCGCGCTGCAAGCAGGGCAAGTACGGGCAGATCGAGGTGAACCGCGGGCTGCCCGCGGCCCTCCTCGTGAAGTACTTCGAGAAGCGGGGGATGGAGTGGCAGGTGCGGCCGGAGCTGCAGCGCTGGTGCCACTTCCGGGAGCTCAACCTGATCGAGCCGTGGGGCACGCTGCCGCCGATGGACGTGGTGTTCATGCGGAACGTGCTGATCTACTTCGACGTGGAGACGAAGAAGGCCATCCTCGCCAACGCGCGGAAGGTCATGCAGCCCTGTGGCTACCTCTTCCTGGGCGGCGCCGAGACGACGATCAACCTGGGCGACACGTTCGAGCGGGTGCAGTTCGACAAGGCCGGCTGCTACCGGCTCAAGCGTTAGGGAGGGTCCGATGCAGTTCCTCGAGGATGAGATCAGCCAGGTCACCACGACGGTGTGGGACTCGGTCCTGGGCGTCCCGCTGGTGCGGGAGCCCGAGGTGCCGCCGGGGCCCCCGCGGGCGGTACTCGGCTGCGTGCAGTTCACCGGCGCGTGGGAAGGCGCGGTGACCATCGAGTGCAGCGCGGAATTCGCCAAGCGGGCCGCGGGGACCATGTTCGGCGTGGAGCCCGAGGCCGCCTCGGTGAGCGACACCCAGGACGCGATCGGCGAGCTGGCCAACATGACCGGCGGCAACATCAAGGCGCTCCTGCCGGAGCCCTGCCGGCTGTCGCTGCCCACGGTGACCGAGGGCGGGGACTTCAACACCCGCGTCTCCGGCGGCACGCTGGTGACCACGGTGGCCTTCGACTGCGAGGGCTCGCCGCTGATCATCCGCCTCCACAAGAAGACCGACCAGGCCTAGGAGGCCCCATGTCCGAGCCCGTCAGCCAGCGCCGCGAGTTCAGCCGGGTGGCCGTGCACCTGCACACCGAGGTGGACGCCGCCGGCCAGTTCCACCGCGAGGGGTCCATGGAGAGCCTGAGCCTCAAGGGCGGGTTCTTCCGCGCCGCCAACCCGCCCGCCGAGAACACGGAGGTCCGGGTCCGGCTCCACCTCGAGGGCACCGAGATCGAGGTCCACGCCCTGGGCCACGTGGTGCGCCATGGGCCGGGCGGCTGCGCGATCCAGTTCGACGAGATCGTGGGCCTCGACAGCCTCGATCACCTCCGCAACCTCGTCCGCTTCAACGCCGCCGATCCCGAGCAGGTGGAGCGCGAGTTCCACGAGCACCTGGGCCTCCGCCGCGACGCCTGACCCCCCCTGACCCGGCCCCCGGCCGGGTCAAGTGTTTCCGCGCCACCGCCGATACTCAGGGCGTGTCCCGGGCCCGTCCCGGCCCCTCCCGGGCCGCGCGCCGCCCGGGGCCGCCTGACAGCGGAGCGCCCGTGCAGATCCTCATTGCCGACGACGACCTCACCTCCCGCCGGGTGCTCAGCAAGACGCTGGGCACGCTGGGCTACGGGGTGCTCGAGGCCAGCGACGGTGCCGAGGCCTGGACCCGCTTCCTGGCCGAGCGCACGCCGGTGGTCATCACGGACTGGATGATGCCGCGGATGGACGGTCTCGAGCTCTGCCGCCGCATCCGCGGCGACGCGCGCCACGACCGCTACACCTACCTGATCGTGCTGACCCAGCTGGGCGGCAAGAAGAACTACCTCGAGGCCATGGACGCGGGCGCCGACGATTTCCTCACCAAGCCGTTCGACCCGGACGAGCTGGTGACCCGGCTCCGGGTGGCGGAGCGGATCCTCGGCATGGAGACGACGCTCGGCTACCTGGAGGCGCTGGTGGAGTGCTGCCCCGGGTGCCAGCGGGTGCGGCAGGCGGGTGGGCGCTGGGTCGGGCTCCGGCAGGTGGCGGAGGGCGCGCACCTGGCGCCGGCCACCCGGTGCCCGGAATGCGTGCGCAAGGAATCGGCGGGGCGGGCCCGGGGCCCGGGGCGTGGGGCGGCCTGAGCGGCCCCGACAGACACACCGAACGGGGAGGCAACAGTGCGAGCACTGGTCGTGGATGACTCGCGGGCGATCCGCAGCATCATCGGGAAGACCGTCAAGGAGCTCGGGTTCGAGCTGCTCGAGGCGGGGAACGGCAAGGAGGCGCTCGAGCGGCTCGAGGCCGCGGGCACCGTCGAGCTGGTGCTCGTGGACTGGAACATGCCCGAGATGAACGGCTTCGACTTCCTCGTGGCGGCGCGCCAGAACCCGGCGTGGAAGGACACCGTGATCATGATGGTCACCACCGAGACCGAGATGGCCCAGATGCAGCGGGCCCTCGACGCCGGGGCCAACGAGTACGTCATGAAGCCTTTCACCAAGGACGTCCTGCACGAGAAGCTCCAGCTGGTGGGGCTCGCGGCGTAGGCCGCACGCCATGCGCAAGATCCGGGTGCTGGTGGTGGACGACGCTGTCGTCGTCCGCCGGATGGTCACCGACCTGCTGTCGGCCGATCCCGACATCGAGGTGGTGGGGACGGCGGCCAACGGGCGCCTCGCGCTCGCCAAGCTGCCGCAACTCACCCCCGACCTGGTGACGCTCGACATCGAGATGCCGGAGCTGGACGGGCTGGAGACCCTGGTGGGCCTCCGCAAGGCCTATCCGAAGCTGCCGGTGATCATGTTCTCCACGCTCACCGAGCGGGGTGCCGCCGCCACGCTGGAGGCGCTGGCGCGCGGGGCGACCGACTACGTCACCAAGCCCGCCAACGTCGGCAGTGTCACGCTGGCCCAGGCGCGGATCCGCGAGGAGCTGATCCCGCGCATCAAGGCGCTCTGTGCCCAGGTGCTGCCGAAGCCGGCCGCGGCGGTGGCCGCACCCCGCCCGGCCACGAGTGCGCCGAAGCTGCCGCTGGTGCCACCGCGGGTGGGGCTGCCGCTGCGCATCGACGTGGTGGCCATTGGGGTCTCCACCGGCGGCCCCAACGCCCTGGCCGAGGTGCTGCCCCGGCTCCCGGGCGACTTCCCGGTGCCCATCGTGATCGTGCAGCACATGCCGCCGGTCTTCACCCGCTTCCTGGCCGACCGCCTGAGCGCCGCCTCCCAGCTCACGGTCAAGGAAGCCGAGGACGGTGCGCGCCTCACCCCGGGCGCCGTCTGGGTGGCGCCGGGCAACTTCCACATGATCCTCCGCAAGGACGCCGACGGCGTCCGCGTGGGGCTCAACCAGGACCCGCCCGAGAACTCCTGCCGACCGGCCGTCGACCCCCTCTTCCGCTCCGTGGCCCAGTGCTTCGGCGAGCGGGCGCTCGGCGTGGTGCTGACGGGGATGGGGTACGATGGGCTTCGCGGCGCCGGCGAGATCCGGCGGGGCGGTGGCGTCATGATCGCCCAGGACGAGGCCACCTCCGTGGTGTGGGGGATGCCCGGCGCCCTGGTCCAGAACGGCCAGGCCGACCTGGTGCTGCCGCTCGCGCGCATCGCGCCCGAGCTGGCGGAGCGGGCCCTGGTGGGCCGGCTGCCGCTCCGCATGCCGGTCGCCAGCCCGGCGCTGGGACGGTGACGCGATGATCGGCCAGGCCGAGTTCGACTTCCTGCGGGCCCTGATCCGCGAGCGCTCCGCGATCGTGCTGGAGCCCGGCAAGGAGTACCTCGTGGAGAGCCGGCTGCTGCCGATCCTGCGGGGCGGGGGCTTCGCCTCGCCCGTGGAGCTGGTGGCGAGGCTGCGCCGTGAACCGCGGGGCGAGCTCGAGCGCCGGGTGGTCGAGGCCATGACCACCAACGAGACCAGCTTCTTCCGCGACCACCACCCGTTCGAGGCCCTGCGCACGCGCTTCCTGCCCGACCTCATCGCGGCGCGCCGCCCCGAGCGCCGGCTGCGCTTCTGGAGCAACGCCTGCTCCACGGGGCAGGAGGCCTACAGCCTGGCCATGCTGCTGACGGAGCACTTCCCCGAGCTCGGGGCGTGGGACGTGAGCATCTTCGCCAGCGACCTCTCGCGCGAGATGGTGGCCCGCACCACCGCCGGCAGCTACGGCCAGCTGGAGGTGAACCGCGGCCTGCCCGCGGCGTTCCTGGTGAAGTACTTCGAGCGCCATGGCACCAGCTGGCAGGTGAAGGCGCCGCTCCGGAAGCTCGTCACCGCGCGGGAGCTCAACCTGGTGGAAGCGTGGCCGGCGCTGCCGGCCTTCGACGTGATCTTCCTCCGCAACGTCCTCATCTACTTCGACCTCGAGACCAAGCGCGCCATCCTGCGCCGGGCCCGCCAGGCGCTGCGTCCCGACGGCCTGCTGCTGCTCGGCAGCGCCGAGACCACCATCATGGTGGACGACGGGTGGGAACGGCTGCCGGCGGGGGTCTCGGTGGCCTACCGCGCGGCGGCTGCCGTGCGCCGGGCAGGAGCCGCCTGATGCGCATCCTCGTGGCCGAAGACGATCCGGTCTCCCGGCGGGTGCTGAGCGCCACGCTGGAGCGGCTGGGCCACACGGTGGAGATCGCGGCCGACGGGCTCACCGCCTGGGCGCGCTTCGCCGCCGACCAGCCGGACGTGCTCATCGCCGACTGGATGATGCCGGAGCTCGACGGCCTCGAGCTCATCCGCCGCATCCGCGACGCCCAGCGCGAGCGCTACACCTATGTCCTGCTGCTCACCGCCCTCTCGGGCCGGGCCCGCTACCTCGACGGCATGGCGGCGGGGGCGGACGACTTCGTCACCAAGCCGATCGACCGCCAGGAGCTGCACGCCCGCATGCGCGTCGCCGAGCGCATCCTGGGCCTCCAGCGCGAGGTGACCCAGCTGCAGGGGCTCCTGCCGATCTGCTCCTACTGCAAGCGCATCCGCGACGAGTCGGACCACTGGAGCCAGGTGGAGGACTACGTGGCGCGCCGCACGGCGGCGCAGTTCACCCACGGGGTCTGCCCCACCTGCTATGAGTCGCACCTGCGGCCCCAGCTCGAGGTGCTCCCCCTTTCGCCCCCGGCCCCCGGCCGGAAGGACCCATGAGCGCGCCCCTCGTCCCCCTCACGCCGACCCTGCCGGTGCTGGACGCGCTGGCCCTGGCGCGCCTGACCGAGCTCGCCGAGGGCGATGCGGCCTTCCTGGCGGACCTCGTGGACGGCTACCTGCAGGAGACCCCGGTGCGGCTGGTGGAACTCCGGCGCCAGGCGCTGGCGCGCGACGCGCAGGCGGTGGTGGCCGCCGCCCACGCGCTCAAGGGCGCGTCGCGCACCATCGGCGCGCAGCGCGTGGGGGCCTTTGCCTATGCCATCGAGTCGGCGGGGCGGGACGGCCAGGTGCCCTCGCCCGACGTGCTCGACGCCCTGGACCACGAGGTGGCCACCGCCGCCGGGGCCCTGGGCACCTTCGTGACCCAGGCCGGGACGTGAGCTCCACCGCCATGGACGGCGCCGCCGTGGGACCCCGCGTGCAGGTGGACGTCGACGACCTCGCCGAGGGCATGGTTTTGGCCGAGGACATCAACGACCAGCAGGGCCGGCTGCTGATGCCCGCCGGGACCGCGCTCACGTCGCGGCACCTGCGCGCCTTCCAGCTGTGGGGCATCCAGACGGTGCGCATCCGCGGCGAGGGCGCCGGCCCGGAGCAGGACCTGCGGGACCCCACCCCCGATGAGGTGGCCCTCGCCGAGGCCGAGCTCCGCCCGCGCTTCCGCGGCGACGTGGCGCACCCGTTCACGGCCGAGTTGCTGCGGCTCTGCGCCCGGCGGCTGGCCCACCACCGCCTGCACGGGGGGCCCGTCGATGGCTAGGGCGAGCGACCTCCTCAAGGGCGTCGTCAACGTCGCCTCGCTGCCGGGGGTCTACCTCCGGCTCTCGTCGGTGGTGAGCGACCCGCGCAGCTCGGCCGCCGACGTGGGCCGCGTCATTGCCGAGGACCCGGGCCTCACGGCCCGGCTGCTCAAGCTGGTCAACAGCGCGATGTACGGCTTCCCGTCCAAGATCGAGACCGTCACCCACGCCATCAGCATCGTGGGGACGGCGCAGCTGCAGGACCTGGCCCTGGCCACCAGCGTCATCCGGCTCTTCGCCAAGGTGCCGCCCACCATGGTGTCGATGGCGTCGTTCTGGCGGCACTCGGTGGCGGTGGGCGTCACGGCGCGCGCGCTGGCGGCGCGACGGCGCGAGCCCAACGTGGAGCGCTTCTTCGTCGCCGGCCTGCTCCACGACATCGGGCGGCCCATCATGTTCCTGCAGGCGCCCGACGAGGTGCAGGCGGCCTTCGCGCGGGCCGGCGAGAGCGGCATGCCGCTGTACGAGGCGGAGCAGGCCGTGTTCGGCTTCGACCACAGCCACGTGGGCCACGCCCTGCTCGAGCTGTGGAAGCTGCCGGCCAGCCTGCGCGAGTCGGTGCAGCACCACCACCACCCCGAGCGGGCGCAGCGCTTCCCGGCCGAGGCGGCCATCGTCCACGTGGCCGACCAGATCGTCAACGCCATGCACCTCGGCACCAGCGGCGAGCAGGGCGTGCCGCCCCTCGCCACGGCGGCGTGGGAGGCGGTGGCCCTGCCGGTGACCGTGCTCGAGGACATCGTGGCCGAGACGGAGCGCCACGCCGAGGCGGCGACGCGCGTCATTGCGCTGGATGCGGCCGCATGAGCGCCCCGCGCACTCCCGACCCGGCCTGGCTGCTCGACGCGCTCGACATGGTCGCGGCGCTCGGCACCTTCCGCTCGGGGCAGACGCGGGAGGCCACGCCCGCCGTCGTGCTCGGGGCCGCGCGCCCGGTGCTGCACCGGCTGATCGCCTTCGAGCAGATCGGCTTCTTCCTCTTTGAGCCCGACGGGCTCGGCGTGCGGCTGGTGGAGTGCGAGCCGGCGGACGCGGCCGCCCCGCTGCAGCGGGAACTCGACGGGCAGGTGGCGGCCGGGGTCTTCGCGTGGGCCATGCAGCGGAACGCCCCCGTCATCGTCCCGGCCGCGGGACGCGACGACGGGAGCGTCCTCCTGCACGCCCTCTGCACCCGCTCGCGGGTGCTCGGCATGTTCGTCGGGATCCCGCGCGAGGAGCTGCAGGACCTCCCCGACGCCACCGCCAAGCTGCTCTCCATCCTCCTCGGCAACTGCGCCAGCGCGCTCGAGAGCGCGGAGCTGTACCACGAGCTGGCCGCCTACAGCCAGGGGCTCGAGGCGCTGGTCAACGAGCGGACCGCCGCCCTGGTGCGCTCCAACGAGGAGGCGCAGGCCGCCAACCGCGCCAAGAGCGAGTTCCTCGCCAACATGAGCCACGAGCTCCGGACGCCGATGAACGGCGTCATCGGCATGGCGAGCCTCCTCCTCGACACCCCGCTCTCGGGCGAGCAGCGCGACTACGCCGAGACCATCCACCAGTCGGCCAACGCCCTGCTGGCGCTGCTCAACGACATCCTGGACCTCTCCAAGATCGAGGCCGGCAAGCTGAGCATCGAGCCGGTGCCCCTGGCCCCGCGCGACGTGGTGGAGGAGGTCGGCGCGCTGCTGGGCGTGCGCGCGCAGGATCGCGGGCTCCGGCTGGTCACCCGCGTGGCGCCCGAGGTGCCGGCGCTGGTCCTGGGCGACCCGGTGCGCTGGCGCCAGGTGCTCGTGAACCTGGCGGGGAACGCCATCAAGTTCACCGAGCGCGGGCACGTGCTGGTGAACGTCGGCGCCGGCGAGCTCGACGGCCGCCCGGCGCTCGAGCTCGAGGTCACCGACACCGGCATCGGGATCCCCGCGGACAAGCTCGAGCACATCTTCGGCAAGTTCACCCAGGCCGATGCCAGCACCACCCGGAAGTACGGCGGCACCGGCCTGGGCCTGGCCATCACCCGCGAGCTCACCCTGCTCATGGGCGGGCGCCTCGGCGTCACCAGCCGGCTGGGGGAGGGAAGCACCTTCCGCTGCCTCCTGCCCCTCCACCCGCTGCCGCCGCCCGACGTCGCGCTCCCGCTGGTCGGCCGCCGGGTGGTGCACGTGGCGCCCGAGGGCCTCGAGGCCGACGTGCAGGGCGAGCTGCTGCTGCACGAGGGCGCCGTGGTGGAGCCGTTCCGCCGTGCCTCACTCGCGGCCATTCGCCTCCGCGACCGGGAGCTGCCGGTCCCCGACGCCGTGGTGGCGGACGCGGACCTCGGGCCCGAGGGGCTCCGCATCGTGCGCGACCTCCTCCCGGCCGGCATCCCGCTGGTGGTCATCACCGACCTCCACGCCGCCGGCGGCCGGCCCACCAGCGCGCGCACCGTGATGCGCCCGGTCCGTCGGCACGACCTGCGTGAAGCCCTCGGCGTGGGCGCCGCGCCGGCCCCGGCGGCCGGGGCGCCCCGGCCCGCGCCGGCGCCCGTCCCGGCCGGCGGCCACGTGCCCCTGCACATCCTGCTGGTGGACGATGCGCCGGTGAACCAGAAGGTGGTCGGCAGCATGCTGCGGCGGCTGGGGTGTGAGTTCGACCTCGCGGGGAACGGGCAGGAGGCGGTGGCCCTGCTCGGCTCGCAGCGCTACGACCTGGTGCTGATGGACTGCCAGATGCCGGTGATGGACGGATTCGCCGCCACCGCGGCGCAGCGCGCGCGGGAGGCGGCGGGCGCCCCGCGGCAGGTGATCGTGGCCCTCACCGCCCACGCCATGCAGGGCGACCGGGAACGGTGCCTGGCGGCGGGGATGGATGACTACCTCACCAAGCCGATCATGCGCGCCGACCTCGGCGCCCTGCTGGAGCGGCACCACCCGGGCCGCACGCGCGACCTCCCGGCGGCCCCGCCCGCGCCCGCCGACGCGCCCGTCCTGGATCCCGAGGTGCTGCGCGGCCTGCGCGAGATCGAGGCCGACCAGCACCCGGGCCTCGTGGCCGAGGTCCTGGAACTCTTCGAGGTGCAGTGGCGGGACCACCTGGGGGCGCTCCGCGCGGCGCTTCCGGCCGGGGACCGCGCCACCTGGCGCAAGCGGCTCCACGCGCTCAAGGGGAGCGCGGGCACCGTGGGTGCCGTGGCGCTGGCGGGCGCCTGCGCCGCCCTCGAGGACCGGGATGGCGACTTCCCCGCGGCCGGGGAAGCCGGCCTGGTCCGCCTGACGGAGGCGTACGAGGCGGCGCGGGGCGCGCTGGCGCAGGCGCTGGAGGAAAGCCTCCATGCCTAGGCGCCTGCTCCTCGCCCTCGGCGTGATCCTCGGGGCGGAGATGGCCATCATGAGCATCCTGCCGCACTTCGAGCCCGTGCTGTCGTGGTGGGTGGCGGGCCTCATCGACACCGCCGCCATCACCCTGGTGGGATTCGTCGCGCTGTGGGGCCTGGTGCTCCGGCCCGAGCAGCGCCGCGCGGCGGCGCTGGTGTCGGCCAGGGTCCACCAGCTCGACGAGGTGGCGGCGGCGGTCACGGAGGTGCTCTTCCAGGCCGACGGGCAGGGCCGCTTCCTCTACCTCAACCCGTCGTTCACCCGCATCACGGGGCACCCGGTCGAGGCCCTGCTCGGGAAGACCTTCGAGCACGCGGCGCATCCCGACGACCTCCCGGCCCTGCTCGCCAACTATCGCGACCTCATGGCGGGCAAGGTGCGCGAGTTCCACATGGAACTCCGCTGCCTCACGAGCGCCGGCTCGGCCCGCTGGCTCGAGGTCGTCGGCCGGCCGAACCTGGCCCCGGACGGCACCGTCACCGGCCTCAGCGGCACCGCGCGCGACATCCACGAGCGAAAACAGGCCGAGGCGGCGGTGGCCGCCCAGACCCAGCTGCTCGAGGCCCAGGCCCGCGAGCTGGCCGAGGCCCGCGACGAGGCCGTCCGCTCCGCCCGCGCCAAGAGCGACTTCCTGGCCAGCATGAGCCACGAGATCCGGACCCCGATGAACGGCGTGCTCGGCATGTCGGGGCTGCTGCTCGACACCACCCTGAACGGGGAGCAGCGCGAGTACGCCACCGCCATCCAGCGCTCGGCCGACGCCCTGCTCGGGATCATCAACGACATCCTCGACTTCTCCAAGATCGAGGCCGGCAAGCTGAGCGTGGAGCTCATCTCCTTCGACCTGCGGCGCACGGTGGAGGAGGTGGCGGACCTCGTGGCCGGGCGCGCGCAGGAGAAGGGCCTCGAGCTCGTGGTGCGCGTGGCCCCGGACGTCCCCGCCCAGGTGGTGAGCGACCCGGGGCGCATCCGGCAGATCCTCGTCAACCTGGCCGGCAACGCCGTCAAGTTCACCGCCCGCGGGCACGTGCTGATCAACGTGGAGCTGGCGGGGCGGGGCGAGCGCGGGCCGCTGGTGCGCTTCGCGGTGGAGGACACCGGCATCGGCATCCCCGCCGACCGGCTGGAGCGGGTCTGGGACAAGTTCACCCAGGCCGACACCTCCACCACCCGCAAGTACGGCGGGACCGGGCTGGGCCTGGCCATCTGCCGGCAGCTCGCGGAGCTGCTCGGCGGGACCGTGGGCGCCAGGAGCGAGGAAGGGGCCGGGAGCTGCTTCTGGGTGACGCTCCCGCTCCCCGTGGACGAGTCGTTCCGCGCCCTGCCCCGGGTGGCCCCGGCCCTCGAGGGCGTGCGCGTCCTGGTCGTGGATCCCGACGCCGTCAACCGGCACGTCCTCTCGGAGCAGCTCCACACCCTCGAGTGCCGCCCCTCGGCCGTGGCGAGCGGCGAGGAGGGGCTGGCCGAACTCGGGAACGCGGAGTGGGTGGGCGACCCCTACGGCGTGGCGCTCCTCGCGGCCCAGCTCCCCGACGGGGACGGCGAGGCCTTCGGCCGCCTGGTGAAGGCGGACCCCCGGCTCCGCGGCACGGTCCTGCTGCTCCTCACCTCCCAGGGACGCCCGGGCGACGGGACACGCGCCTCCGACGCGGGCTTCGCCGGCTACTTCGTGAAGCCGGTCCATCATCGCGACCTGGCCGAGGCGCTCGCCGTCGCCTGGGGGACCCGTGAACAGGCCGAGCGGCTCCCGCTCATCACCCGCCATTCGCTGGCCGAGAGCCGGAGCATGGGGGCCCCTGCGGTCGCCAAGCCGCGCCGGGCGTCGGCTACGCCGCGGGTGCTGCTGGTCGAGGACAACCCGGTCAACCAGAAGCTCGCCATCCGGCTGCTCGAGAAGCTCAGCTGCCGCGTGGACGTGGCCGCCAACGGCCGCGAGGCGGTGGACATGCTGGTGACGCTGCCCTACGACCTGGTCTTCATGGACTGCCAGATGCCGGAGATGGACGGCTACGAGGCCACCCGGCTCCTCCGCGCCTCGGACACCCCGGCCGCGCGGCTCCCGGTCATCGCCATGACCGCCAACGCCATGCAGGGCGACCGTGAGAAGTGCCTGGCCGCCGGCATGGACGACTACGTGCCCAAGCCGGTCAAGAGCGAGGCGCTGGCCTCCATGCTCGACCGCTGGCTCACCGCCGGCCGCGGCCGCGTCTCGGGCGAGCACCTGGCCCCCGAGGAGGCGCTGGAGACGAGCCCGCTGGACCAGCTGCGGGAGTACGACCGCTCCGGCGGCTCCACGCTGGTGGCCGAGCTCTGCCGGCTCTTCCTGCGCGACACGCCGGTCCGCCTCGACGCGCTCGCCGCCGCGGTGGCCGCCAACGACGCGAAGGAAGTGCACCATGTGGCCCATACCCTGAAGGGCGCCTGCTGGATCGTCGGCGCCCGGCGCATGGGGGAGGTGGCCGAGACCCTGGAGCGGCAGGGTGCCGGCGGGAGCCTGCGCCTCGGGGCGGAGCAGGCGGAGCGTCTCGCCCGCGAGTTCGCGCGGGTCCGCCCCTTCTACGAACGGGCGCTCGCCGCGGCCGAGCAGGGCCAGGCCCTCCCGGCCGACCTCGAGGCGGTCAGGTGAGCGCGCCGGCGGGCGGCCGGGCTCCGGCCGGCGTTCGCCGGCAGTTCCTGCAGTTCGGCATCCCTGCCGCGCTGGTGATCCTGGGGCTGGTGGCCATCGGGGGCGGCTTGCTGCTCACGGTGCGGCGGCGCCTCGACGCCGACGCCGCGCGGAGCGCCGTCACCCGCACCCGGCTGGCGCTCGCCTGGCGCGCCGGGCAGGACCAGCGCCGCCTCACCGAGAGCGCCTGGTGGGACGACAGCTACGCGTACCTCGCGCGCCCGCACCGCGCCGGGGACCTTCCCTGGCTCACCGAGAACTTCAGCGAGTGGCTCCCGGCGCAGTACGGGGACCAGTCCATCCGCTTCCTGCGGCGGGATGGCTCCGTGCAGTGGAGCTGGCAGGCCCCCGGGACGGGCCCCGCCCCGGCCCTGCCGCTCGAGCGGCTGCTGCCCCTCCTCGACTCGGCCCGGAGCGCGGCCGGCCTGCTGGCGCTGGGCGGGACGCTGCACGAGGTGGCCGGCGCCGTGGTCCTCCCGAGCGCCACGGACCGCTCCGGCGAGCCGCCGCACGGCTACCTCCTCGTCACCCGGCCGGTGGCCCGCGGGACGCTGGCGGCGCAGGGGGCCCTGCTCGGGTTCCAGATGGAGCTGGCGGTCCTGGACGGCCCGGGCGACAGCAGCCGTGCCGTCGTGGCCCACGGCGACAGCGTCCGCACCCGCTTCGTCGCGGCGGACCTCCTCGGCCGGCCGGCGGTGCAGGTGGAGCTCCGCGCCTCCCGGGAGGAGTTCGCCGCGCTCGACGCGTGGCTCGTGGGCGGGTACCTGCTCATGACCCTGCTGGCGGTGGGACTCTGTGCCTGGGGCCTCCGGTCGGCGCAGCACCTGCTGCTCGGCCCGTTCGCGCGGCTCGAGGCGGCCATGGCGCGCCTCGAGGCGGAGGGCCGCCTCGGCCCGCTGCCCGCGGAGGACGCGGCGCGCGAGTGGGCGGAGTTCATCGCCCGCTACAACCAGATGGTCCGCGCCCGCGAGGATGCCGAGCGCGGCTGGCGCCGGGCGCACGACGCGGCCCTGGCCGCCAACCAGGCCAAGAGCGGCTTCCTGGCGCGCACCAGCCACGAGATCCGCGCCCCGATGAACGCCGTCCTCGGCCTGGCCGACCTCCTCCGGCGGACCCCGCTCACCCCCGACCAGAGCCGCTACGTTGAGGCGGTGCACTCGGCGGGCGAGTCGCTGCTGGCGCTGGTCAACGACCTGCTGGACCTCTCGCGCGTCGAGTCCGGCACCCTCGCCATCGAGCAGGTGCCCTTCGACGTGCGCCGCCTGCTCGACGAGACCATCGCCCTCTTCGCGCCACGCGCCGCCGACCGCGGCGTCCAGCTGGAGCAGCACCTCGCCCCGGAGGTCCCGGCCCGCCTGCTCGGCGACCCGGTGCGCCTGCGCCAGGTGCTCACCAACCTGCTGGCCAACGCCCTCCGCTTCACCCCCTCGGGCCGCGTCACCGTGAGCCTGGCGGTGACCGGCGAGGGCGAGGAGACGCAGGTGGCCTTCACCGTGGCGGACACCGGCATCGGCATGACGCGGGAGCAGCGCGAGCAGCTCTTCACCACCCACGACGGGGCCGGAGACTCGACCCCGTGGGGCCAGGACGGCCGGGCCCGGCTCGGGCTCACCATCTGCCGCGACCTGGTGGCGCTCATGGGCGGCACCATCGGGGTCACGAGCGAACCGGGGGAGGGAAGCCGCTTCACCTTCACGCTCCCGCTGCCGGCGGCGCCGCCGGTGCCGGCGCGCCTCCCGCGCGACCTGAGCCTCGAGGCCCTCCGCGCCCTCTACATCAGCTTCGACGCCCTCCCGGACCCCGATGCCCTGCAGCAGCTCCGCGGCGTGGGGCTCCGCGTCACCACCGACGGCAGTTATCACCCGCTGCACGAGTCCCTGCTGGAGGCGGCCTCGCTCCGCGACCCCTTCGCCGTGGTGGTGCTCGAGGCCGAGCGCCTGCACGCCTCCCTCGAGGCCGGTCTCCAGGGCGCGCACCGGGGCCTGTGGCCCCGGGTGGCGATCCTGGTGCTCCTCCGGCAGGCGCGCCCCGGCGATGCGCTTCGCCTCGCCCAGCTTGGTGCCACCGCGCTGCTGACGCTGCCGGCCCGCGCCGAGGACCTGCGGGAGGCCGTGGCCGTGGCGCGCCAGGTGGCGCGCGACGGGCTCACCTGGCCGCTCATCACCCGGCACTGGCTGCTCGAGGCGCGCCAGCTCGACGCCGATCGTGCCCCGGCGCGCGAGGCCCCGGCCGGTGCCCGCATCCTCGTGGTGGACGACGACCCCATCAACCGGCTCGTGGCCGAGGCTTACCTCCGCGGCCTGGCATCGGTGGTGGAATGCGCCGGCAGCGGGGAGGAAGCGCTGCGGCGGGTGGCGTGCGAGGGCATCGACCTGGTGCTCCTCGACTGCGAGATGCCCGGGATGGACGGCTACGAGGCCGCCCGCCGCATCCGCCAGCTGCCCGGCCTCCGCGGCAAGGTGCCCATCGTGGCGGTGACGGCGAGCGCCATGCCTGGCGATCGCGAGCGCTGCCTGGCCGCCGGCATGAACGGCCACATCCCCAAGCCCGTGCGCCAGGCCGACCTCGCGCGCGCCCTGCGCGAATGGCTGCCCACCAGCCCGCCGGCCCCGGGCAGCCCGCCCGTCCCGGCCGAGGGCGGGGTGCTCGCCAGTTTGGCCCAGGCGGGGAGTGCCGGCGCCAGCCTCGCCAGCCGCCTGGCCGGCCACTTCGCCGCCCAGGCGCCCGGGCAGGTGCGGGCGCTCCGGCAGGCCATCCTCGCGGGCGACGAGCGCGCCGCCGCGCACCTGGCGCAGGCACTGCGCGGCACCGCGCGGGTGGTGGGCGCGCCGCCGGTGGCGCGGCTCTGCGAGGAGATCGAGATCGCGCTCGAGCGTGACGCCCTCGCGGAGGCCACCGTCCTCGCCGATGAGCTGGCCACCGAGGCCGACCGCGCCGTGGCCCTCCTCGGTGCGGCGGACAAGGCGGGGCCGCTCGATTCCGCCCGGCTCCAGGAGATCCGGCGGTTCGAGGAGGAAGTCCCCGGCCTGCTGGAGGGGATGGTGGAGCTCTTCCTGGAGACCGTCCCGCGGCACCGTGCCGCGCTCTCCGCCGCCCTGGCGGCCGAGGATGCCGCGGGGGTGCGCGCCGCCGCCCACGCGCTCAAGGGCTCGGCCCCTGCAGCTCGGGGGAGTGACGGTCGGGGCGCGGGCGGAGGCCCTGGAGCAGGCCGCCCGGGCCGGGCGGCTGGAGGGTGCGGCGGAGGCGGTGGCCGGGATCGAGCGCGAGCTCGATGCGTTGTGTGAGGCGCTCGCGCAGCTGGCGCCGGCGGGCCGCTAGGCCGCCGGCCCCGCGTGGTGGCAGGCGGCGTGGGTGGGGCCCACGGGGCGGAGTGCCGGCCGTTCCGCCTGGCAGTGCGCGTCCCGGGCCGGGTGCGGGCAGCGCGGCCAGAGGGGACAGCCGGGAGGGAGGGCGCTCGGGTCCGGCGGGTCCCCCTGGAGCAGCAGGCGGGGCGGGGGCGCCGACGGGTCCGGCGCGGGCACGGCGGCCAGCAGCGCCTGGGTGTAGGGGTGGCGCGGCGCCGTGAGGATGGAGCCGACGGGGCCCTCCTCGACCACCCGCCCCGCGTAGAGCACCGCCACCCGGTGCGCCACCTGCGCCACCACCGCCAGGTCGTGCGCAATGAACAGGTACGCCAGCCCCCGCCGCTGCTGCAGCGTGGTGAGCAGCGTGAGCACCTGGGCCTGCACGGACACGTCGAGCGCCGACACCGCCTCGTCCAGCACCACCAGCGCCGGCTCCACCGCCAGCGCCCGCGCGATCGCCACGCGCTGCTTCTGCCCGCCGGAGAGCTCGTGCGGCCAGCGCGCTGCGAGCGCGGGGTCGAGCCCAACCTCCCCCAGCAGGGCGGCCACCCGCGCCGGCCACTCGGCCCGCGGCGCCAAGGCGTGGATGGCCAGCCCCTCCGCCACGGCGTCGCCGATGCGCATCCGCGGGTTGAGCGAGCTGGCGGGATCCTGGAAGACGATCTGCAGCCGCCGCCGCTCCGCACGCAGCGCCCGGCCCCGGAGCGCAAAGAGGTCCGTCCCGCCGAAGCGCACCGTGCCGCCCTGCTTGGCCTGCAGCCGCAGGATGGTCCTGGCCAGGGACGACTTGCCCGAGCCCGACTCCCCGACGAGCGCGAGCGTCTCCCCGCGCGCCACGCTGAACGAGACGCCGTTCACCGCGCACACCGGCGCCCCCCGGCGGAAGAGCCCGCCGCCCGGGTAGTGCACCACGAGGTCCTGGACCTCGAGCAGCGGCGCGGTCACGTGGCGCCTCCGGCGGCACGCGGCAGCCGCGGGATGGCCGCCAGCAGCGACTGCGTGTAGGGGTGCGCCGGGGCGCGGAAGAGCGCGGCCGTCGGCGCCGTCTCCACGATCCGGCCCGCCTGCATCACCGCCACGCGGTCGGCGCGGCTCGCCACGATGCCGAGGTCGTGGGTGATGAGCAGCACCGCCATGCCGTGCGCCGCGCGCAGCCGGTCGAGCAGCGCGAGCACCTGCGCCTGGACCGTCACGTCGAGGGCCGAGGTCGGTTCGTCGGCGATGAGCAGCGCCGGCTCCGCCGCCAGCGCGATGGCGAGCATCACCCGCTGGCGCATCCCGCCGCTCAGCTGGTGCGGGTACGCCGCGTAGCGCCGCGCCGGGTCCGGCAGGCCCACCTCGGCGAGGAGCGCCTCGGCGCGCTGCCGGGCCGCGCGCGCCGTCACGGGGAAATGCGCCCGCACCGTCTCGCTCACCTGTTCCCCCACGGTGAGCACCGGGTTGAGGCTGGCGAGCGGGTCCTGGAACACCATGGCGGCCTTCCGCCCGCGGAGCTGGCGGAGCGGCTCGTCGGCCAGGGCCAGCACGTCGGTCCTGTCCAGCCGGATGGAGCTGCCGGGCTCGATGCGGCCCGGCGGCGGCACCAGCCGGAGCAGCGCCAGCCCCGTCAGCGTCTTCCCGGACCCGGATTCGCCCACCAGCGCGAGCAGTTCGCCGGGGGCCACCGTGAGGCTCACGCCGTCCACCGGATGGCGGTCCCCCCCCGGGGCGGGGAAGGCGATGCGGAGGTCCCGGACCTCGAGCAGCGCGGTCATGCCGGCAGGCCCCCGCGGTCCGCGGCCAGCGCCTCGCCGACCAGGTTCACGGCCAGCACCGCCAGCACGATGGCCACGCCAGGCGCCAGGCTGGTCCACGGCGCGTCCACCAGGTACGGGCGCGCCTCGTAGATCATCCCGCCCCACGACGGCATCGGCGGCTGCACGCCGAGCCCGAGGAAGGAGAGGCCGGCCTCGAGCAGGATCACGTCGCCCACGGCGAGGGTGGTGGCCACCGTGAGTGGACGGAGCACGTTGGGGAGCAGGTGCTGCCGGACGATGCGGCCGGGCCCCGCCCCGAGCGCCTCGGCCCCGCGGACGAAGTCGAGCGCCCTGAGCCGCAGCACCTCGCTCCGGACCAGGCGGCTGGTGCCGAACCACCCGGTGACCCCGAGCAGGAGCACCAGCGCGCCGAGCGGGATGCGCTCCATGGTGGCGGTGACGAGGAGCAGCAGGAAGATGCGCGGCACCGCGAGCGCCGCGTCCACCGTGCGCATGAGCGCGGCGTCCACCCAGCCGCCCGCGTAGCCCGCCACGACCCCCACGCCGGCGCCGAGCGTCACGGCGAGCAGCACTGCCCCCACCGCCACGCTGAGGGACACGCGCGCCCCGGTCACCACCCGGCTCAGCACGTCGCGGCTCAGGTGGTCGGTGCCGAGGAGGTGCGCGGCCGTGGGCGGGCGGAGCGTGCCGGTGGCGAGGTCGGGCTGGGCCCGCGGGTCGGGCAGCGCCAGCGGGCCGAGGAGCGCGAGCAGCACGAGGAACGCCAGCACCAGGAGCCCGCCCCGCCCGCCGCGATCGGCCCAGGTGCGCTGCAGCGCGGTCACGCGGCCACCCGCGGGTCCACCGCGCGGTGCAGCAGGTCGGCGGCGAGCGTGCCGGTCACCACCGCGAAGGCCACCAGCAGGGTGGTGCCCATGATGACCGGATAGTCGCGCGCCTGGATGGCATCGGCCGCGAGCGTGCCGAGGCCGGGCCAGGAGAAGACCTGCTCCACGAAGACCGAGCCGGCCACGAGGAGCGGGAGCCACAGCCCGAAGAGCGCCAGCACCGGCCCGAGCGCGTTGGGCCAGGCGTGGCGCCAGCGCACGGCGCGCTCGCCGAGGCCCTTGGCGCGGGCGGTGCGCACGAAGGGCTGGGCCAGCGCGTCGAGCATGGCCCCGCGCTGGTAGCGGGCGGTGGCGCCGAGGGTCACGATGGACAGGGTGGCGGCCGGCAGCACCAGGTGCCGCGCGAGGTCGGCCAGGCGCGTGGCCCAGCCGGCGTCGGCGGCCAGCAGCGGGTCGCGCATGAAGCCGACGGGAACCACCGGAGCTCCACCGCGAAGACCCACGCCAGCACCAGCCCGAGCCAGAAGGAGGGCATGGCATACGTGGCCAGCACCACGCGGGTGAGCCAGCGGTCGCCGCGCCCGCCCGCGCGCGTGGCCTGCCAGGTGCCGAGCCCGATGCCGATCGTGAAGTTGAGCAGCAGCGCCGTGCCGCCCAGCAGCAGCGTGGCCGGCAGCCGCTCGGCCAGGAGCCGGGTGACGGGCTCGTCGCGGAGGATGGAGGTCCCGAGGTCGCCCCGCGCGACGCCGGCCAGGAACGCCCCATACTGCGCGGCGAGCGGCTGGTCCAGGCCGTAGCGGGCGCGGAGCCGGGCCAGCGTCTCCGGCGCCAGGGGGCGGTCTTCCGTCAGGCGGGCGAGCGGGTCTCCCGGGGCGAGCCGCATCACCACGAAGGCGAGCGACACCGCGAGCACGAAGGTGAGCGCCGCCTGCGCGGCGCGGCGGAGCAGCCAGCCGCTCACTGGCCGTCCCGGGGCAGCGCCTGGCCGGGGCGGAGCCGCCACTGCCACACCGTGGACCAGGCCGACTCGGGACGGATCGTCACGTTGGTGAAGCGGCGGTGCACCGCCGTGCCGTAGACGAGGGCGTACAGGAACACCGCCGGCACGTCCTCGGCGATCCGGGCCACGGCCTCGCTCCACCGCCGCGTCGCCTCCGCCGCGCCGGCGCGGCTGCCCCGGGCCAGCAGGGAGTCGACGGCCGGGTTGCAGTAGTGGCCCACGTTGGAGCCGCCGATGCCGGCGCAGGCCCAGCTCTGGACCAGTCCCGAGGGGGTGGGATCCTGGAGCGGCTGCCAGAACTCCAGGTCGTAGCGCCCCTGGCCGCGCCGCGTCATGTACGTCCCCGGCTCCACCAGGTCGAGCTCCGCGGCAATGCCGAGGCGCCGCCAGGCCTCCTGCATGCGGGTGGCCATCTCCACCCGCGGCGTGGAGACGCTCGGCACCATGAGGCGGAAGCGGAGCGGGCGGCCGCCCTTGTCGAGCACGCCGTCGCCGTCCGTGTCGCGCCAGCCCGCCCGGGCCAGCAGGCGGCGCGCCGCGCTCGTATCGTACGCCAGCACCGGGGGCGAGGCGACGTTGCGGCCCACGATGGCGGAGAGCGGCGCATCCGGCGTCGTGGTCAGGGGGCCCCAGCTGGCCTTGCTGATGGCGGCCCGGTCGAGGGCGAGCACCAGGGCCTGGCGCACCAGCGGGTCCTGGAAGAGCGGGTGGGCGCGACTGGTGTCGGCGGGATCGCGGAAGTTGAAGCCGGCGAAGCCGAGGATCAGGCCGGGGGCCGGGTAGTATGCGTAGTCGGCGAGCCGCTCCACCCGGCGGAAATTGGGCAGCCCGTAGACATTGTCGATCGCGTCCACCTCGCCCGTGCGGAGCAGGTTGGCGCGCGCCTCCCCGTCCGGCACCACCAGCTGCACCATGCGCTGGATGCCGGGCCGCCCCAGGAAGAACGTGGTGTCCGCGCGGAGCTCGAGCCGCTGGCCGGGGGTCCGGCCCACCCAGCGATACGGCCCGTTGCCCACCGGCGCCCGCACGAACGCGGACGTGGCGAGCGACTCGGGCGGGACGCGGGCCAGCAGGTGCGCGGGCAGCGGCGGGGCCTGGTAGGTGGCGTCGTACAGCTGCTCGGCATAGGCCTCACGGAAGCGCACCACCACGGTGCGCTCTCCTTCCGCCTCCACCGCGACGATGCGGCCGAGCAACGTGCTGAGTTGCGGGGAGAGCGCCCGGTCCGCGGCGCGGCGGTAGCTCAGGATCACGTCGGCCGGGGTGACCGGCGCGCCGTCGTGCCAGTGCGCGCGCGGATCCAGCTCGAAGGCCAGGGTGACCGAGTCCCGGCGCGTCCACCGCCGGGCCAGGCGCGGGAGGAAGGCGCGCTCGTCCGTGGTGCGGAGCGCCGGGCCCAGGTCGGCCAGGCGCAGGAACAGCAGGTCGGAGATCTCGCGGTTGGACTGGTCGTTCTTCCAGAGGGTGGGCACGGGGCTCAGCACCTCGCGCCCCGTGACGATCACCAGCGTCTGCGCCGGGAGGATCGCGGGAAGGGCAACGAGGGCGAGCGGCGCGAGGAGGCGAAGGAGGGGTCGCAGCATGGCTTCAATTGTAGTGCGCCGCGCCCGCCGGGCGCCACCGCTTGCGCCCTACCGGCGCCAGGTCCAGGCCGGGTCCTGGAAGCGTCCAGCGTGCCGTGCCACGAGCACCTCGGCCTGCGCCGGCGCGAGGACGCGCCAGGTCCCCACCCAGCGCCGCGCCTCCGCCAGGAGTGCCGCCGCCATCTCCTCGAATGCCACCGGCCGCCCGAGCACCGCCGACAGCGCGACCTCGCTCCCCGCGGGCGCCGCGCCGAGCGTCACCTCGGCCACCACCTGCTGGTTCCCCTCGAGCAGGATCGAGCCGTGCTGCAGCAGCGCGCCGCCCTGCTGCAGCTGTGCGCTCCCCGCCACCTTGCGGGTGCCGAGCAGCACCTCGCCGCCGACCGGGGCCGCGAAACAGGCGCCGGCCCCCACCGCGAGCGGCCGCGTCGCCGGCGCCAGCGACGCCCGCGTCCCCAGTCCCTCCACCGCGCGCGCGATCGTGGCATGGATCGCCTGGTACGCCGCCGGCACCGACCCGAAGGCCGGCACCGGCGCGGCCACCGCATACGTGCACTCCGCCGCATGCCACACCGCGCGGCCTCCCGTGGGCCGGCGGACCACGGCCATCCCCCGCGCCTCGAGGCCCTCCCGGTCATACCGCCGCAACGCCGGCTCATTGCGCCCGAACGACAGCGTCCACGGCGCCCACCGATAGCAGCGCAGGAACCCCACCCCCGTCCGCTCCGCCTCGTCGAGGAGCGCCTGGTCGAGGGCCATCTGCCACCACCCCGGCCGGGGGTCAGGCGTCGAGAGCAGGTTCCAGATCATGAGCAGCAAAGAGTAGTGGAAGTACCGCTGCGGGTCACCCACCACCGCACCCCCCCGCGGCTCCGTGCCCGGCCCCCCGCGGCCGCCCAGGATCCACAGCCGGACGGGGAGCCCGGGCCAGGCCCGGGCTCCCCGTCGTTGGTCGCGGCGGTCCTGCGGGGCTACTCGCCCGCGTAGTCCCCCATCGGCGGGCAGGTGCAGACCAGGTTGCGGTCGCCGTACGCGCCATCGATGCGGCCCACCGTGGGCCAGGTCTTGTGCTCGCGCAGGCCCGGCGCCGGGAAGGCCGCCTGCTCGCGCGAGTAGGGCCGGTCCCACGTGTTGCCGGCCACCTGCACCAGCGTGTGGGGCGCGTTGGTGAGCAGGTTGTTCTCCCGCGGTGCCCGGCCCTCCTCGATGTCACGGATCTCCTGCCGGATGGCGATCAGCGCATCGATGAAGCGATCCAGCTCCTCGCGCGGCTCGGATTCCGTGGGCTCGATCATGAGCGTCCCCGGCACCGGGAAGGAGACCGTCGGCGGGTGGAACCCGTAGTCGATGATCCGCTTGGCGATGTCCTCCACCTCGATGCCCGCCGACTGCTTGAACGGCCGCGTGTCGAGGATGCACTCGTGCGCCACCAGCCCGTGGGCGCCGGTGTAGAGCACCTCGAAGTGCCCCTTGAGCCGGTGCGCGATGTAGTTGGCGTTGAGGATGGCCACCTTGGTGGCCTCCGCCAGCCCGTCGCTCCCCATCAGCGCGATGTACGCGTAGGAGATCGGCAGGATGGAGGGGCTCCCCCACGGCGCCGCGGAGATGGTGCCGCAGCTCTCCGGGATGCCGAGCGGCACCACCGGATGGTCGGGCAGGTGGCGCGCCAGGTGGGCGGCCACGCAGATGGGGCCCATCCCGGGCCCGCCGCCGCCGTGCGGGATGCAGAACGTCTTGTGCAGGTTCAGGTGGCAGACGTCCGCGCCGAAGTCGCCGGGGCGGCAGAGGCCCACCTGCGCGTTCATGTTGGCGCCGTCCATGTACACCTGGCCGCCGTGCTGGTGCACCACGGTGCAGATCTCGCGGATCGACGCCTCGAAGACGCCGTGCGTGGACGGGTACGTGACCATGAGGCAGGCGAGCGTGGCGGCATGCTTCGCCGCCTTGGCCTTGAGGTCGGCCACGTCGATGTTGCCGTGCGGGTCCGTGGCCACCGCCACGACCTCGAGCCCCGCCATCACCGCGCTCGCCGGGTTGGTGCCGTGGGCGGACATGGGGATGAGGCAGGTCTTCCGGTGCCCCTCGCCGCGGCACTCGTGGTACTTCCGGATCACCAGCAGGCCCGCGTACTCGCCCTGGCTCCCCGCGTTGGGCTGCAGCGACACCCGGGCGAACCCGGTGATCTCGGCCAGCGACTCCTCGAGCTGGCTGAAGAGCTGCAGGTACCCCTGCGTCTGCGACAGCGGCTGGAACGGGTGCAGCCGGTTGAACTCGCGCCAGCCCACCGGCATCATCTCGGTGGTGGCGTTGAGCTTCATGGTGCAGGAGCCCAGGGGGATCATCGCCGCGGTGAGCGAGAGGTCCTTGGCCTCCAGCCGCTTGATGTAGCGCAGCATCTCCGTCTCGCTGTGGCAGCGGTGGAAGACGGGATGCGCCAGGTACGGGGTGTCGCGTCGGGCGTGCGCGGGGATGGCTGGCGCGGTGTGGACGCCGCTGTCGCCCAGCATGTGGGGCAGGGCCACGTCCAGCGAGAAGATGGAGATGAGGTCGGAGAGGTCCGCCACCGACACCGTCTCGTCGAGGGCCACGCACAGGTGGCGCGGGTCCAGCACCCGCAGGTTGATCCGCCGCGAGCGGGCCGCGTCGAGGATCCGCGGCAGGTTGGCCGGCCGCACCTGCACGCAGATGGTGTCGAAGAAGTGCTCGTGGACCACGTGGTAGCGCAGCCGCCGGAGCGCCCCCGCCAGCATGGTGGCCTGCGTGTGCACCCGCTCGGCGATGCGCTTGAGGCCGGCGGGGCCGTGGTAGACGGCGTACATGCTGGCCATCACGGCCAGGAGCACCTGCGCCGTGCAGACGTTGCTGGTGGCCTTGTCGCGGCGGATGTGCTGCTCGCGGGTCTGGAGCGCCATGCGGAGCGCGGGGCGGCCGCTCGAGTCCCGGGAGACGCCGATAATGCGGCCCGGCATGTGCCGCTTGAGCTCATCGCGCGTGGCGAAGAACGCCGCGTGCGGCCCGCCGTACCCCATCGGCACGCCGAAGCGCTGGCTGTTGCCCACCGCGATGTCGGCGCCCCACTCGCCCGGGGGGGTGAGGAGCGTCAGGGCCAGCAGGTCGGTGGCGCAGGTGACGAGCGCGCCGGCCGCCCGGGCCTTCGCGGCCACGGCGCGGAAGTCCCGGATGCCGCCGTCGGTGGCCGGGTACTGCACCAGGCAGCCGATCACCTGCGGCCCGAACTCGAACGCCTCCGCGTCGCCCACCTTCACCTCGATGCCGCGGGCCCACGCGCGGGTCTGCACCACCGCGATGGTCTGCGGGTGGCAGCCGGCGTCCACCAGATAGACCGGCGTCCCGCCCACCTTCTTCACCGCCAGCGTCATGGCCATCGCCTCGGCCGCGGCGGTGGCCTCGTCCAGGAGCGAGGCGTTGGCGATCGGGAGGCCCGTGAGGTCCGCCACGACCGTCTGGAAGTTGAGCAGGGCCTCGAGCCGGCCCTGCGAGATCTCGGCCTGGTAGGGCGTGTAGGCCGTGTACCAGCCGGGATTCTCCAGGATGTTCCGCTGGATCACCTGCGGCGTGAAGGTGCCGTAGTACCCCATGCCGAGGTAGTTCCGGTACAGGCGGTTGGCGCTCGCGATGCCGCGGAGCGCCACCAGCACCTCGCGCTCGCTGCGGTTGGGCGGCAGGTCGAGCGGCTGGGCCAGCCGGATGTCGGCGGGGACCACGGCGTCGACGAAGGCGTCGAGCGAGTCGTAGCCCAGCAGCCCGAGCATCGCCTGGATGTCGTCGCGGCGGGGCCCCAGGTGGCGGTGGACGAAGCGGTCGGTGCGGAGCAGCGTGTAGGGCGCATCCGCGGGCGGCGAGTCGGGCCGGGCGCCAGGCGCCGGGCGGGAGAGCGTGTCGGTCATCGCGGGTCGGTCCGGGGGAATGGGGGTTCCCCTCGCGTAGGGGCGGCACTGGCGGCCGCCGTACCTCAGGAATGGAGCCGACGGAGTGCCGCGGCTCCCGCGGGGTGCCCGGCTCCGGGGGCGCCCGCGTCTGGCGCGGGGCGGGGGAGCCGGGGCGCCGCGCGGGATCCGGCCCGGCGGCGCCCCTCCCGACGCGAACGCCCCGCGAGAGCTCCGCGGGGCGCCGGTCGGTCACTGCATCACGATCGGGGGGCGGGGGTCAGCCACCGATCTTGGCCTCGTAGGCCGCCGCATCGAGCAGCGTGCCCAGCTCGGCCGGCGTGGCGAGGCGGAGCCGCACCATCCAGCCCGCCCCGTAGGGATCGCGGTTGATGGTGGCCGGATCGGCGTCCAGCGCCGGGTTGGCCTCCACCACCGTGCCGGCCACCGGGCAGAAGAGCTCGGAGACCGCCTTCACCGCCTCCACCGTCCCGAAGACCCCCATCCGGTCGAACGCCTGCCCGGGCTTCGGCAGGTCCACGAAGACGATGTCGCCGAGCTCGCCCTGGGCGTAGTCGGTGATGCCGATCTCGACGATGGCCGGATCGCTGGTCTTGCGGACGTATTCGTGCTCGGGTGTGTACAGCAGGTCGGCGGGGATCTCGGCCACGGACGGCTCCGGGGAAAAGTTCAGTGCGGGGAGAATAGGGGAGGGTGGGGGACGGGGCAAGGCTCACCCGGCGGCTGCATGAATATGAGCGGCGGCGTCAGCCGAGCGCGGCCTCCCACGCGGCGCGGGTGCGGGCCTCGAGCGTCGCCCGGTCGGCGTCGTTCTCGATCAGGAGCGCCGGCCGCCCGCGCGGGCCGCCGCGCCAGGCGCGCTTCTCCGCCGGCGGCCGCTGCGCGGCCAGCAGCTGCTCCACCTCGGGCGGCGTGAGGCCCCGCTCCGCGAGGCGCGCGCGCCGCAGCGCCTCGGGCGCGTCCACCAGCAGCACCGCGTCGAAGGCGCCCGGGTCCATCGCCTCGAAGAGGAGCGGGATGTCGTGCACCACCGTGCCGATGCCCCGGGCCGCCGCCTCGGCCTCGAGCTGCTCGCGCCGCTCCGCCACGGCCGGGTGCACCAGCGCCTCGAGCGCCAGCCGCTTGGCCGGCTCGCCCAGCACCACGGCGCGCAGCCGCGCGCGGTCCAGCGCGCCGTCGGGCCGCAGCACCCCCTGGCCGAAGCGGGTGGCAATGGCGCGGAGCAGCGGCGCGCCCGGCGCCTGCAGCTCGCGCACGATGGCGTCGGCGTCGATCACCGTGACGCCCCACCCGCGCAGCAGGGCCGCGACGGTGGACTTCCCCGCCGCCGCATTTCCCGTCAGCGCGATGCGTCTCATCGTGGGCGAGGGAGGCTGGCGACCGCGCGGCTCCGGCGTCGCGCGGGCCTAGAGGAGGGCGGTCTGGTCTTCGTCCCGCCGCGGCACCCGGTGGCAGTGGCGGCAGCGGGCCTCGTAGGCCTCGCGCCCCCCGACCAGGATCGTGGGCGAGTCGTAGCGCGCCGGCTTGCCGTCCACCAGCCGCTGGTTCCGGGTGGCGAGGTCGCCGCAGATGACGCAGATGGCCTGCAGCTTGTCCACCGACTCCGCGATGGCGAGCAGGTTGCCCATGGCGCCAAAGGGCTCGCCCCGGAAGTCGGTGTCGGTGCCGGCCAGGAGGACGCGGACGCCGCGCGCCGCCAGCGCGCTCGCCACCGTCACCACCTCGGGGTCGAGGAACTGGGCCTCGTCGATGGCCACGAGCTCGGTGTCGGGCCGCACCTGGCGGAAGATCTCCGCGGCCGAGTCCACCGGCGTGGCCTCGAGTTCGCGGCCGTCGTGCGTGGACACGGTGTAGAGGCCCGCATAGCGGGCATCGAGGTGCGACTTGAAGACCTGGACGCGGCGGCGCGCGATGATGCCCCGGCGCACGCGCCGGATGAGCTCCTCGCTCTTGCCGCTGAACATGACCCCGGTGATGACCTCGATCCAGCCGGGTCGCGTTCCGTGGTACATCGTGGTCTCGTCGGAAGACGGAGTGGGGACCTGCGGAGGCTCGTGAGGATACGACCGCGCCGAGGCGGGGTCAAGCGTCGCGATCACGCGGGGCGGTGTGATGCGCGCGCTTGCGGCCCCCGCCGGGGGTTCCCATATTGGCCGTCCCCAAGTGCCACCCCCTCCGCGGAGTTCTCGTGAACCGGCAGCAGCTCGCAGTCGCCCTGGCCGCCCGGCTGGGCCGGCCCAAGGCGGAGGTGGTCCGCGCGCTCGAGGCGCTGTTCGGGGCCGAGGGCCTGATCCCGGCGGAGCTCCGCAAGGGCAAGAAGGTGACCATCAGCGGCTTCGGCAGCTTCGAGACCCGCAAGCGGAAGGCGCGCACCGGCCGGAATCCCCGGACGGGGCGCGCCATGACCATCAAGCCCTCGACCGCGCCGGTGTTCCGGGCGGGCAAGGGCCTGAAGGAAGCGGTGAACCGCGGGCGTTAGCGGGGCTTGGGGCCGCGACGCGGCGCCGGGCGCTCGCCCCGATCGCGCGTACTGTCCGGGCGCCCGCTCCGCTCCCGGGTGCTGTCCGGACGGCCGCGATCCACCTTGGCCGTCACCGTCCGCCGGCGGATCTGCCGGCCCGAGAGCCGCCGCGCAATCTCGTCCGCCTCGCCGGCCGGCACTTCCACCAGCGCAAACAGCTCGCGGATCTCGATCCGCCCGATCTTCCCGCTGTCCATCCCCACATCCCGCGTGAGCGCCGCCACGATGTCCGCCGGCGCCACGTTGTCCTTCTTGCCCACGCCAATCCAGATCCGCGCCGGGCCGCCCTCCGCGGCCGGCGCGCTGGTGGCCGTCGGCGCCACCGCGCCCGGCGCCCCGCGCCACAGGCGATAGAGCGCCGAGGCCACGAGCGCCGGGTCGGCCCGCTCGAAGAGCGGGGCCAGTGCCAGCAGGTCGCCCTCGAGCTCGCCCTTCTCCAGCTCGCCCTCCACCAGCTGCCGGCGGCGGCCTGCCTCGCGGCGGACTTCCTCCAGCGCGCCCGCGGGGCGGAGCGGATGCTGACGGCTCGTCACCTGCGCCACGTAGGCCGTGGCGTGGGGCGGCGCCAGGAACACCAGCTCGCCGGCCGAGGCCAGCTGGGCGGTGCGCGCCGGGTCGGGGAGGTCCCACGCAATCACGGTGTCGGACTTGGGCGCGTCGCCGGTGGTGATGGTGACGCTGGCGTCGGCCACGGGGAGCGCGGCGCGGGCCGCCGCAGCGCTGGCCCGGTCGGCGCACCAGACCGTCAGGCGCGCCGGGTCGAGGACGTCGAGCAGCGAGGTGAGGGCGCCGGCGCGTCGGCTCCAGCTCACCGTGGCCACGCGGGCCGCCGGGCGGGCGGGCGCCTCGACGCCCTCGGCGAGATTCGGGACCAGCGGGCCGGCCAGGTGGGCGCGGCGGGCGTAGCGCTCGAGCAGCGGGTGGGCGGTGCGGTACGCGGCGAAGACCAGCACGCGCTGCGCGTCGGCCGGCACGTCGTGCATCAGCGCGGTGACCGGCTCGTCGGAATCGAACTGCTCCGGCCACGCCAGCACCAGGTGACCCACGCGCTCGGTCTTGAGCGCGGAGCGCTCGAGCAGCGCGTAGGCCGTCTCGGGGGTGGTGAGGAGGAGGCGAAGGGTGCCCTCGCGGAGCGCGCGGCCGGCGCGCCCGGGGGCCTGGGCGGCGAGGGCCGGGAGGCCGGCGGCCTCGGCCAGGGGGAGGAGGACGGCGGCCCACTCGGCCAGCGCCTGCGAGGGCACCAGCACGAGACCCAGGGTGTCGTCGGAAAGGAGGGCACTCACCACCCCGGCCAGCGCCGGCGCGGAATAGCGGGCGGCCGGCGGGTACGCCAGCGCCAGGTTGGTGCCACGGGCCGCGGCCGGCGCCTGGTCCCGGACCAGGGCGTCTTCGGCCGAATACCCGAATGCCTCGAGGGCACCGGCCACCGCCGGTGCGACGTGCAGATCAGCAATTCCCGACATCGCCATCCTCAATTGTCAAACAGCGGGTGAATCCCACCTTGGGGCGCGGAAGGTAATGGGGGGGTCGGTGTTCGGGCCAGTTGACATCGTCCCGGCGGGCGGGGACTATTCCAAGTCCCGAGCACCCCGCTCCGGCACCGCCCCGTCCGCGCCCTGCCGGCGCGTCCGGGGTGCGCCTTTGTCCCTGAGCCTGATGGACCCCACCATGTCGGACGCCCTCTCCCCCAACATTGCGTACCTCAAGCCCTCCGAGACGGTGGCCATCAGCGCCGAGACCAAGCGCCGGCGCGCGGCGGGCGAGGACATCGTGGACATGAGCGTGGGGGAGCCCGACTTCAACACGCCCCGCGCGGTGGCGGAGGCGGCGGTGAAGGCCATCGAGAAGGGGATGACCCGGTATCCGCCGAACATCGGCATCGCGGAGCTGCGGGCGGCGCTGGCGCGCGACGTGTCGCTCATGTCCCGGGGCGTGGCCATCAACCCGGACCAGATCGTCATCTCCAACGGCTCCAAGCAGTCGATCTTCAACGCCTGCTTCACGCTGTTCGGGCCCAAGGACAAGGTGCTCATCCCGGCGCCGGCCTGGGTGTCGTACCCGCAGATCGTCTCGCTCTGCCGCGCGGAGCCGGTGCTGGTGCACGGCGACCCCGAATGGGGCCTCAAGGTGAGCGTCAAGGAGCTGGAGCAGAAGACGGACAAGCTGGTGAAGGGGCTGATCCTCTGCTCCCCCTGCAACCCGACGGGTGCCACCTACAGCGCTACCGAGATCCGCGCCATCGCCGAGTGGGCGAAGAAGCACGACGTCTGGATCATCGCCGACGAGATCTACCGCCGCATCTACTACGGGGACGGGCCGGCGCCGTCGTTCATGGACCTGCCGGAGGAGCTGCGCCAGAAGGTGGTGCTGATCTACGGCGCCTCGAAGGCCTACGCCATGACGGGCTGGCGCATCGGCGCCGCGTACGCGCCCATGCCGATCGCCAAGGCGATGGCGGCGTTCCAGTCCCACACCACCACCGGCGCCAACCACCCGGCGCAGTGGGCCGCCGCCACCGCCTTCAGCGACGAGAAGGTGGAGCAGGAGGTCACGAAGATGGTGGCGGCCTTCCGCCGCCGCCGCGACCGCGTGGTGGAGCGCTTCCGGGCGGAGGCGCCGGGCGTCGAGTTTGTGGAGCCGACGGGCGCCTTCTACTTCTTCTTCCGCGTGGACGGCACCACCCCGGAGCGGAACTACACCGGCTCGGCCTTCTGCGACGCGGCCATGGCGGCGGGCGTGGCGCTGGTCCCCGGGGCCGCCTTCGGCGACGACCGCTGGGTCCGCATGAGCTACGCGGTGAGCGACAAGGAACTCGAGACCGCCTGCGACCGCCTGCTGGCCCTCATCCGGAAGCTCGGCGCCCAGGCCCCCGCGGCCTCCGGCGCCCGGTAAGGTGACGCCCGGCCCAGCGCCGGGCGGTCCCACGCAGTATGTTGCCGGTGTCCCGATCCTGGCCGCGGCGTGTCCGCCGGCCAGGGCCGCCTTGAGCGCCCCCGTTCCCCCGACATGGCCTCCACCACCTGGACCCGTCTCCGCCGCGCCGTGGCTGCGCGCGGCTTCACGCCTGCTTCCTGGATCCCCGCCGCGAGCGAGGGCCGGGCGGAGGAGGCGACCATCCGCCCCGCGCGGCTGGTGGAGCAGGGGGAGGTGGGCGGCATCGCCGTGGGGCTCGCCGAGCCATGGCCGGACCCGGTGGCGTTCCTCGATGGCATGCAGCGCTACGAGGTGATGGCCTACGCCGGGGCCAGTCCGGTGGTGGTGGCGGAGGTGGCCGGCGCGGTGCTGGAGCGTCACGATCGCCAGCTCCACGCGGCGCTGGCGGCGCGGCGCCGCCTCGTCATCGCCCGGCCGGCGGTCCTGGCCGACCTGGGGGACGCCATCGAGGACCATCAGGCCATCCCGCTCCCCGAGGACGGCCCGCCGCACCCGGTGCACGACTTCCTGCTGGCGCGCCGCGAGGTGGACGCCGCGCGCGGGCGGCTCGAGGTGGAACTGGGGCACAGCTTCCGCGCCCGGTCCGACGCCTGGCTCATCGTGGACGGCACCCTCACCGAGAGCCCCCAGTGGGCCGCCGATGGCCGGATGCTCGGTGTCTGCAAGAGCCACGCGACGCTGCCCTTCGCCGACACCGACCTGGAGCAGTACCTCCGCCTCCCGGTGGGGCATCGCTCGCCCGTCTTCCAGCCGGCGGGGCACGACGTGGCGCCCGTCTGGTCCTGGGCGCTCCGCCTCTGGCCCTGGGAGGGCCGCGACCTCCTGCACGGCCTGGTCCGCATCGAGGCCGCGCCCCGCGACGAGACGCTGGCGCAGGTGGACCAGCTCTCCCGCTGGCTCATCGCCGAGCGCTCGCCGGTGAGCACCCCGGACCCGCGCTGGGACCGGCTCCTCTACGGCATCCGCGCCGTGGAGCAGTACCTGCGGGCGTCCGGGGAGCGGTGAGGCGCTGGGCTGGCCTCCCGATTGACTCGACGTGGGGATCAGGATGGCGCGGCGGGCCGCAGCGGAACTGCGCACCCGCCGCGCCTCTGCGTTGCGTCACCCCGACCGACCGCATTCCGGCGCACCCCCATGCCCACGGGATGAGGCGTTAGTATTAGCGCCATGCCAGATGCACTGCCGATCGGCCGGGTGGTGGCCACCGAGCTCAAGCCGGCCACGCCGCACCAGTTCCACTTCTGGACCGCGCGCGAGTCGCCGATCGGGATCGGGGCCATCGTCCGGGTGGACGTGCCGGGGCGGGTGGTGTTCGGGATCGTCACCGACGGCTTCGCGTACTCCGACCTCGACGCGCCCATCCACGACGTCATCGGCGCCGATGGCGATCCCAACCTCGGCGGGCGCGCGCCCACCGAGCGCGCCGAGATCCGCCTCTACCAGGCCGCCGTCCTGCGGCAGGTGCCCGAGCAGCCCATGCAGCCCGTGCCGCTCGGCGCGGTGTTCCTGGCCGGCGACGCCGACGTCGCCGAGGCGCTCCGCATGGACGCCTTCCTCGGCGGCGAGCAGCCGACGGGCGTGCCGGTGGGCGTGTACGCCGCGGGCGGCCGCGATGCCCCCATCTTCCTCGATGCCGATTTCCTGCTCGGCCCCGAGGCCGCGCACCTGAACATCACCGGCGTCTCGGGCCTCGCCACCAAGACGAGCGCGGCGCAGTTCCTCCTCGCCAGCATCTTCCAGACCTTCCCGGCGCATCGCGGCCGCGTGGCGGCCGTCTGCTTCAACGTGAAGGGGCCGGACCTCTGCTTCCTCGACCAGCCCAGCGAGGTGCCGGAGGAGGACCGCGGCCTCTACGCGCGGCTCGGCCTGGTGGCGGAGCCGTTCGGCAACGTGCGCTACTACGCGCCGTACAAGTCGGACGGCGTGAACCTCAACACGCTCCGGAGCCACGAGGCCCTGGCGGCCAACACGGTGCCGCTGGTGTGGGGCCTGCGGGAGGTGCTGGACTACGCCGAGGTGCTGCTCAACCGCGACGACGTGGACGCCAAGGCGGGGGCGTTCATCGACTTCCTCAAGGAGCGGGTGGTCGGGAAGCCGTTCAGTGACGTGACGCTCTCGGATGCGCCGCTCGAGGTGCGGAGCTTCGCCGACCTCGAGGACTTCTTCCGGCGGATCTTCGAGTTCCTCGAGGTGCAGTCGCGCGGGGCGGAGGTGTGGCGGAGCCATCACGTGGCCACCATCCGCAAGGTGCGGAACCGCCTCGGCAACATCAGCGTCCGCGCCAAGGGCCTGGTCACCGATGACGGCGCCGCCAGCGACCTGCCCTGGGGTCGCTTCGAGGACCGGAGCCTCCACGTGGTGGACGTGGCGGGGCTCGACCCCACGGTGCAGGACCTGGTCTTCGCCCGGATCGTCTCGCAGCTGCGCGAGCATCTCGAGAAGCGGCAGCTCGGCGTGGAACAGGTCGTGGTGTTCGTGGACGAGCTCAACAAGTACGCCCCCGCCGACGGGCCGGACACCTACGTGCGGCGGATGCTGCTCGACATCGCGGAGCGCGGGCGCTACCTCGGGCTCGTGCTGTTCAGCGCCCAGCAGTTCCGCTCGCAGGTGCTGCGGCGCGTGGTGGGCAACGCGGGCACCGCCTTCTTCGGCCGGATGGACATGGACGAGCTGGCAACGCCCGGCTACGGCACCCTGTCGCCGTCCACGCGGGCCAAGCTGGCGGCGCTCCCCAAGGGCGAGCTCATGGTGCGTCATCCGCACTTCACGCAGCCGCTCTTCGTCCGCTTTCCGCGACCGGCGGCACTCACGGGGCGCCAGGGGGTGGAGCGCTTTCCGCCCGCGGCCGAGGTGAGCTTCCCGGCGGCCGTGGCGCGCCAGCTGCGCGGGCTCGACCCGGCGGTGACCACCCCGGCGATCGAGCTGCTCATCGACGGCCGGCGCGAGGAGGACGTCCGCCGGGCACTCCACGCCACCCGGCGCACCCGCCCCGACAACGTGCTGGCGTACTTCACCGCGCAGCTCGGCAAGAAGGTGGAGCGGGAGGTGGTGGACCGCCGCGGCGTGGCGCCGCTCAAGCGGAACGGCGGGGACCCGTACGCCTGACCGCCGTGGCGACGGAGCGCCGCTCCGTCGACCTGATGCGGGCGACGCAGACGGGGCGGCCAATCGGCCGCCCCGTGCTTGTTCCTGGACTCCAGTTGACGGAGCGGCGCCCCGTCACCACCGGGCGGCCGGCCCGTTCAGTGGAACTCGACGACGAGCCCCGTGGTGAGTGCCCGGTCCACCTTGCTCACCACGCCCGGTGCCGGCGTCGAGTCGAAGTTGTATTCCCAGCTGGTCTGGAAGGCGAGCGTACGGGTCAGGAGCACCCGGAGCGAGGTCTTGCTGGTGAGCAGGTAGTCGCCCAGGTCGCCGGCCACCGGCTCGAACTGGGTGCGGTGCTCGGCGGTGACGCCCTTGCGGAGCGTTGGCTGGGCCACGACGCGGAGGTTGAAGCGGGTCCGCTCGATGGTCTCGGGCTCCGGTGCTGCCGGCCGGCAGAAGGCGGCGCTCGTAGTCCTGCAGCACGGCCACGCCCACGGCCACCCGCTGCTCGGTCCCCGGCAGGATGTTGAGGTCGGCGCCAAGTGAGGCGGCCACGCGGAGGTCGAGGTTCTTGATCAGGTCGCGTTCGCCCCTGGTATAGACGAAGGGGGAGACCCACGAGCGGGGCTTGAGCCGCCCGTTGAACTCCACCGTGTAGCTCTCGGCGGCCAGCTCCCCCTCGCTCTTGCCGTAGCGCATGCCGGTGGCGAGGGAGAACTCGGCCTGCCGCCCGGTGCGCCGGAGGCCGAGGCGGCTGGAGAGCAGCGCCAGGGTGCGGTTCCCGCTGACGTCGGTGTAGGCCAGCTCGGCCGTCGCGCTCCAGTGGCCGGCGCTGTCGTCGCCGGCGGCGGGGAGGCTGAGGGCGCCCGTCGTGTCGGTCACCGTCGCCCGCACGGGGCGGGGGGCCCCGGCCAGGAGGGCCACCGGGGAGGAGGGGGGCGCCGGGGGGGGGGGGGCCCCCCGGGGGGGGGGGGGGCGGGGCCCCCGGGCGGGCCGGGGGGGGCGGGCCGGGGGGGGGGCCGCCGGGCCGGGCCCGGCGGGGGCCCCGGGGGGGGGGCGGGGGGGGGGGCGGGGCCCCGGGGAGCCGGGGCAGAGGCAGGCGGGGCCGGGCGCAGGGTCGCGAGCAGCTCCGCAGGTGAGGGACGCGACAAGATAGGGGGATCGCTCGGCGCCCTGCAGGGGGCGGCACGAATCCGGCCCGGGCCCGCGGCATTTGGCTCTTACCCTCCGCCCCGGCTTCCGCCAAATTCCCCGCGTGAAGATTGCCCATCTCGCCGACCCGCACCTCGGCTTCCGCCAATACCACCGCCAGACCTCCTCGGGGCTGAACCAGCGGGAGGCGGACGTGGCCAACGCCTTCCGCCGCGCGGTCGATGGCGTGATCGCGGCACGCCCCGACGCCGTGCTGGTGGCGGGCGACCTCTTTCACTCGGTCCGCCCCACCAACCCCGCCATCCTCTTTGCCTTCCACCAGTTCCACCGCCTGCGCGAGGCACTCCCGGCGGCCCCCATCGTCCTGATCGCCGGGAACCACGACACGCCGCGCTCGGTGGAGACCGGCTCGATTCTCGGCCTCTTCGACAGCATCGGCGTGGACGTGGTGGCGGACGAGGCGCGCCGGCTCTCCTACCCGGCGCTCGGGCTGTCGGTGCTGGCGGTGCCGCACAACGCGCTGGTGGCCCCGGAGCGTCCAGCAATGGAGCCGGCGGGATCGGAGCCGCACCAGGTGCTCATGCTGCACGGGGAGGTGGAGGGCCTCTTCCCGGCCGACCGCAGCAGCGTGGAGTACGGCGGCGCCCTGGTGTCCCCGGAGGCGCTGGCCCGGGGCGGCTGGAGCTACGTGGCGCTGGGGCATTACCACGTGCAGCGCGAGGTGGCGCCCAGGGTGTGGTACGCCGGCTCCCTCGAGTACGTGAGCCCCAACCCGTGGGGCGAGCTCCATGAGGAGGCGCAGCTCGGGCTGGAGGGGAAGGGGTGGCTGCTGGTGGACCTTCCCGCGGGGCGGGTGCAGCGCCAGCCGGTGGTGCTCGCCCGCCGGGTCCACGACCTGCCCGCGCTCGACGGCCAGGGCAGGACCGCGGCCGAGCTGGACCAGCTCATCGCGGCGGCGGTGGCGGCGCTCCCCGGCGGTCACCAGGACCAGGTGGTGCGCCAGGTGATCCGGAACGTCCCGCGCCACATCGGCCGCGAGCTCAACCACACCGCCATCCGCGCCCTCAAGGCCGAGGCGCTGCACTACCAGCTGGACCTGCGCCGTCCCGAGGTCCATCGCGAGGTGGGCGTGGGCGCCCCGGGCCGGCGGCGCACGCTGCCGGAGCTGGTGGAGGACTACCTCACCCGCCGCCTCCTCCCCGGCGACCTCGACCGGGAGAGCTTCGTCCGCCGCGGCACCGAGCTGGTGCAGGCGGCGGAGCGGGAATGGGCGGAGGGCTGATGCAGCTCGAACGCCTCCGCCTCGTCAACTTCCGCCAGCACGAGGACACCGAGCTGGTCCTGGGGGCCGGCCTCACCGGCATCGTCGGGCCGAACGGGGCGGGGAAGAGCACCCTGCTCGAGGCCATCGCCTGGGCGCTGTACGGCACCGAGGCCGCGCGCGGCACCCGGGAGACCATCCGCCGCCGCGGCGCTGGTGCCCGCGCCCCGGTGCGCGTGGAATTGGACTTCGCCCTCGGCACGCACCATTACCGCATCGTCCGCACGCTCAACAATGCGGAGCTGTTCCAGGACAGCGATCCTGCGCCCATTGCCAACAGCCTCGGCGCGGTGACGGAGAAGGTGGGCCGGCTCCTCGGCATGAATCGCGAGGAGTTCTTCAACACCTACTTCACCAGCCAGAAGCAGCTGGCGGTGATGGGCACCATGACCGGCGTGGCCCGCGCCCAGTTCCTGGCTCGCGTCCTCGGCTACGACAAGCTGCGCCGGGCGCAGGAGAAGCTGCGCGAGGGGCGCGCCGAGGTGGGTGCGCGCCTCAAGGCGCTGCAGCAGCTCCTCGCCGACCCGGCGGAGCTGGACCGCGAGGAGGCCGCCGCCGACGCCCGGCTGGCGGCCGCCGAGGCCGCCGAGCGCCAGGCCGCCGAGCGGCAGGCGGGCGTGGTGCGCCGCCGCGCCGACCTCGAGCCCCGCTGGCAGGAGCAGCAGCGGCTCCGCGAGAAGTCCGCCGCCCTCCAGGCGGACCTCCGCCTGGCCGAGCACAAGGTGACCGGCGCCCGGGAGAGCTTCCAGCTGCTCGACCGCCAGCTCATGCAGGCCAACGAGGCGCACGGGAAGCTCGAGGCGCTGCGCGAGTCGCTGGCCCCGCTCGCGGGATTGCGCGGGGAGCTGCACCGCCTCGACGAGCAGATGGGCGCCTACATCCGCCGCAACCGCCTCGTGGCGGAACTGGAGCATGCGCGCACCGGCCTGCAGTCGGTGCGGACCCAGGCCGCGCGGCTCCCGGCGGCGGACGTCGTGGAGGGCGCCCGCCAGGCGGTGGAGCGGCTGGAGCGCGAGCTGGCGCACCACGACGAGCACCTGCGCGAGCGGCGCTCCGCCTGGGACCGCGACCTCCAGGACGCCACCACCAAGCGCGATGCGCTCCGCGACCAGTATCGCGACCTCCGCGAGCAGGTGGACCGGATCCAGGCCGCCGGTGCCGAGGGGGCCTGTCCCACCTGCGCCCGCCCCCTCAAGGAGGAGTTCCAGAACGTCCTCGGCATGCTGGACCGCCAGCTCGAGGAGGTGAAGTTCAACGGCAGCTACTACAAGACCCGCATCGACCAGCTTTCCCACGAGCCCGCCGAGCTGCGGGACCTCGTGAAGCAGCAGCACGAGGCCGAGCGCCAGCTGGTCCAGGCCCGGAACGAGCTGGCCCGCCTGCAGGCCCAGCTGCAGGACGCCCCGCGCCTGCGCGCGGAGGAGACGCGGCTGGTGGCGCAGGTGCAGTCGCTGGAGCAGCAGGCGGGGACCACGGCGGCGGAATACGACCCGCATCGTCACGCGGAAGTGAAGAAGCAGATCGCCGACCTGGAGCCGCTCCACCTGCAGGCCGTGCGGCTGCAGGAGCGGGCGGATGCGGCGGGGCGCCTGGTGCAGGAAGCGGAGGCCGCCGAGCGTGCGCTCTCCGCCCTCGAGGCGGACCTGCGGGAGCAGCAGGAGCGCGTTGCCGCGCTCGGCTACTCGGAGCCGGCCTTCCTCGCGGCCCGGACCGCCTGGGAGCAGGTGGAGGCGGACACGCAGCAGGCGGCGCTGGCCGTGGTGCGGGCGGGCGCCGAGCGCTCGGCCGCGGTGGAGGCGCGCCAGGCGGTCTCCCGCCGGCGCGAGGAGCGCGCGCGCCGCGAGGCCGAGGCGCAGGCCACCGCGCACGACCTCGCCATGCACAACGAGCTCGACCGCGCCTTCACCGACCTGCGGACCGACCTGAACCAGCAGCTCCGCCCCGACCTCTCCGAGCTGGCCAGCGGCTTCCTGCGGGACCTCACCAGCGACCGCTACACCGAGCTCGAGCTGGACGAGGACTACGTGGCCACCATCATGGAGGGCGGGGAGGCCAAGCCGGTGATCTCGGGAGGCGAGGAGGACGTGGCCAACCTGGCGCTGCGCCTGGCCATCAGCCAGATGATCGCCGACCGCGCGGGGCAGCCGCTGTCGCTGCTGGTGCTGGACGAGATCTTCGGCTCGCTGGACGAGGAACGGCGGAGTGCCGTGGTGGACCTGCTCCGAGCATCGCCGACCGGTTCCCGCAGGTGATCCTCATCACCCACATCGACACCGTGCGGGAGGGCTTCGACCGGGTGGTGCGGGTGGAGTTCGACGTGGAGACGGGCACCGCCCGCGCGCGGGACGAGGAACCCTCGATGAGCCCCGATGGCCTGGCTGCCTGACCGCGAGGTCTACGGCCCCGAGCGCCCCCAGGCGCGCGACATCGACCCGCTCAACCGGGTCTTCGCGGAGTCGTTCACCGACCGCTACCGCCGCGACGGCATGACCGGGGTGCGGGTGCCGCACCTCAACCCCGTCATCTGGCGCTACGCCCTCGAGGACGCCGGCGATGGCGCCATGATCTGGCGCGACGGCGACGGCGAGCTCTGCGCCTTCAACATGGTGCACCTCTCCGGCCGCGAGGGGTGGATGGGCCCCCTCGCGGTGCGGCCCGACCAGCAGGGCGCCGGCCTCGGCAAGGTGATGCTCAAGGCGGGCATTGCGTGGCTCAAGGAGCGCGGGGCGCGCACCATCGGCCTCGAGACCATGCCGCGCACCGTCGAGAACATCGGCTTCTACAGCCGGCTCGGCTTCGTGCCCGGGCCGCTCACGGTGTCGCTGGTGCGCGACCTGGCGCGCCGCCCGGTGCTCCAGCCCGAGTTCCTCGCCGCGCTCGGCAACCAGCGGCAGGAACGGCTCCGCGCCTGCGCCGCGCTCACCGAGCGGCTCCTGCCCGGCGCCGACTACACCCGCGAGCTCCTCACCACGGCCGAGCTCCGCATCGGCGACACCCTCGTCAGCCGCGATCCCAACGGCGACCTGGCCGGCTTCGCGCTCTTCCACACGGCGCCGCTCGCCGCCGGCCGCCCCCAGGACGAACTCCGCATCCTCAAGCTGGTGGCGCGCGACATCGACACCTTCGAGCGCCTCATCGCCGCCGCCGAGGCCGCCGCGCTGGCGCTCGACATCCGCCGCCTCACCGTGCGGGCCGAGACGGCCTATCCCGCCGCCTACCTCCGCCTCATCCAGCTCGGCTTCCGGGCGCACTGGACCGACCTGCGCATGACGCTCTCCGGCTACGAGGACCCGGCGCCGCAGGGTGGGGCAGTGGTGTGGTCGAACTGGGAGATCTAGGAGCGTCGCTCGCTCCGCCGCCGGGCCGGCCCTGGGAGAGGATCACCGCGGAGGCACAGGGTCCGCAGCGGGCCGCAGAGGAACTGCGCGACAATGGTGAGCCCACCGCAAGGTGAGCTCATCCCTATGGTCGGAGTGCCTGATCAGGTTCGGCAACGCTCCCGCCCCCTCGCGGAGCCCCACCACAAAATCACCGAGCCCGGGTCGGCGACATGCCAACCCGGGCTCGATCCCTCTGCGGCCCTCCGCGTCCTCTGCGCCTCTGCGTTGAGCCTCACCAAAGCTCGCCCTTCCACTCCCGGCGGCAACGCCCCCTCACCCCGCCGCGTACACCGCCGAGGCCCGGTAGCGCGCCATGAGCCGGGTACCGAGCAGCTTGAGGAGCACCGCGAGCGGCACCGCGAGGAGGAGCCCCGCGAAGCCCAGCATGGCCCCGCCGAACGCGAGCGCGAGCATCACCACCACCGGGTGCAGCCCCACCGAGTCGCCCACGATGCGCGGGCCGGTGACCGAGCCGTCAATGAACTGCACGATGAAGAAGACGAGCCCCACCCGCCACAGCCCGCCCACCGGGTCGGGCATGGTGAGCGCCACGACCAGCGCCGGCACCGCCGAGATGGCGAGGCCGATGTAGGGCACCAGGTTGAAGAGGCCCGCCACCACGCCGATCAGGAGCGCATTCGGCACGCCGAGCACCGCGAGGCCCCCGCCGGTCAGCACCCCCACCAGCGTGGCTTCGATGAGCTGGCCGCGCACGAACTTGCCGAGGCTCAGGTCGTACTCCTCGAGGAACGCCACCAGCGCCGGCCGCCGGGCCGGCGGGATCAGCTCCTCGAGGAAGGTGAGCAGCGGCTGCCAGTCGCGGAGCAGGTAGAACGCCACCACCGGCGTCACCACCAGGTAGCCGAGGAAGCCGAAGATGGTGCCGAGGCGCTTCAGGAAGTCGAGCCCCCAGCCGGCCACCTCGCCCAGCAGCGTGTCGGCATTGGCCTGCAGCAGGGCGCCGAGCTGGTCGGCGTCGAGGTTGTGCAGCCAGGCCTGCTGCTCCTGCGTGAGGAAGGGGAGCGTTTCCGCCCGCGTGCGCAGGGTGTCGAGCAGGCCGAGCAGCGTGCGGGCAAAGCCGGGGATGCCGTTCACCAGCGTGATGGCCTGCTGCCACACCTGCGGGCCGGCGAAGAGGAGCAGCAGCACCAGCGCCGCCACCGGCGGGATCGCCACGAGGCCGATGGCGAGGCCGCGCGGCACGCGGCGCTGCTCGAGCCGCCGCACCAGCGGGGACAGCAGGTAGGCCACCGCGAGCGCCAGCAGGAACGGCCCGAGCAGCCCGCCGTAGAGCTTGAGGCCCCACACCAGCGTCAGCAGCACCCCGATGAGCATGGCGGTCTGCACCCCCGGCCGCCCGCGGAGTGGCCACAGCGCGGCGAGCGCCATCGGCAGCACCAGGGGCGGGGCCAGGATCTCGCGCAGCGACACGAGGAGCAGGACGTAGAGGAGCCCGGCGAGGATCGCCGGCAGCGCGTCGCGGGCAGCGGGCGGGGGCGGCGGAGCGGGGGGCGGGGCGGTCACGCGGCTCAGCTCTTCCGGAGCGCCCACCAGCGCACGAACAGCACGCCCGCCACGCCGAGGAGCAGGTGGAGGGGGGCTCCCGCCGGGCCGAGCGGGAAGAGGAAGGTCACGGCCACCCAGGCCAGAAGTGCGACAATCGCGCCGATCAGGTTGAGATCCATGCCCCGTCCCGGAAAAATTGCGTTGACGCCCGTGGTCCCCGGTCCTATCTTCGGGGAAAGCGGCGTCGGAGACCTTCGTTATTGAGCCAACAGGTCCGTCGAAGGGCCCATATGCTGCGGCCGATGTCATGCCCCGCGGGGGAAGGCAGACGCTGTGGCGAGGGCACCAAAGCTATATCGTCGGGCTTCAATTAACCCCTTCGACGTCGCCTCTTCCCTGCGGGGGGCACCGGCCGGCTGGCTGGTGCCCCCTGTTCAATGCTGGGCAACGTGCCTTGACCCACGACGGCACCGGGCCATCTTCCAGAGGGACGACCTGGAATCGAGACTGGATGCCTGCCTGCCGAGTGACCCGGCGCGTGCACTTCAACGCCGCCCATCGCCTGTACCACCCCGGCCGCTCCGATGAGTGGAACGCGCGGACCTTCGGGGTCTGCGCCAACCCCAACTATCACGGCCACAACTACGAGCTCGACGTCACGGTCGAGGGGGAGATCGACCCCGAGACCGGGTACGTGGTCGACATCAACGTACTGAAGCGGCTGGTCGAGGAAAAGCTCCTCGCCCACCTCGACCACAAGAACCTGAACCTCGACGTGCCGCACTTCGCCGCGGTGATCCCCACGGCGGAGAACATCGCGGTGTACTGCTGGCAGGTGCTCGCCCCCGCGATCCCCGCGGGCCGGCTGGCCCACCTGCGCCTCTGGGAGACCCCCCGCAACTATGTCGATTTTGAAGGGCGCTGACGCGCCGGTCGCCGTGCCCACCTCGTTCCAGGACGAGGTCCGCCACATCCTCGGCGCCCTCGGGGAAGATCCCGAGCGCGAGGGGCTCGTCAAGACCCCGGAACGGGTGGAGAAGGCGCTCCGCTGGCTCACCCGCGGCTACGGCCTCTCGGTCATGGACGCGGTGGGCGACGCGCTGTTCGAGGAGCAGCACAGCAGCATGATCCTGGTGCGGGACATCGAGCTCTACTCGCTGTGCGAGCACCACCTGCTGCCGTTCTTCGGCCGGGCGCACGTGGCCTACATCCCGAACGGGCGCATCGTGGGGCTCTCCAAGCTGCCCCGCATCGTGGAGGTCTTCGCGCGCCGGCTGCAGGTGCAGGAGCGGCTCACCGACCAGATCGCCGACGCCATCATGGACGTGCTGGATCCGCATGGCGTGGGCGTGCTGGTGGAGGCCACCCACCTCTGCATGGCCATGCGCGGGGTGGAGAAGCAGAACAGCCGCACCGTGACGAGCGCCGTCCGCGGCATCTTCCGGAGCGACATCCGCACCCGCGAGGAGTTCCTGCGGCTGGTCCACCGCGGGGGCGAATGAAGCCGCTCGAGGGCCGCCTCGCCGTGGTCACCGGTGCCTCGCGCGGCATCGGGCTGGCCGCAAGCGAGGCGCTGGCCGCCGAGGGCGCCGTGGTGGTGCGGCTCGCCCGGAGCCTCGCGCCGGGCGCGCGCGGCCCCTTCCGCGACGTCCCCTGTGACCTCGCCGATCCCGCCGCGATCGTCCGCGCCACCACCACCATCCTCGGCGAGTGGGGCACCCCGGAGATCGTGGTCCAGAATGCGGGCACCTTCACGCTCAAGCCGCTCGACGCCACCGACCCCGCCGAGCTCGACGCCTCCTACGCGCTGAACGTCCGCGCGCCGTTCCTCGTGGCGCAGGCTCTCCTTCCCGCGATGCGCGCGGCCGGGCGCGGGATCCACGTCACCATCGGCAGCACCTGCGACCACGTGGCCCTGCCCGAGAACGGCGCCTACACCGTCGGCAAGTACGGCGTGCGGGCGCTGCACGAGGTGCTCTCGGCGGAATACCGGGGCACCGGGGTCCGCTTCTCGCTCATCTCCCCCGGCGCCACCGACACGCCGCTCTGGGATCCCCTCGATCCCGATCACCGCCCCGGCTTCCCGCGCCGCGCCGAGATGCTCCGCGCCGGGGACGTGGCGGAGGCGGTGCGCTTCGTGGCCACCCGTCCGCCCCACGCCAACGTGGACTGGCTGCGCCTCTCGCCGGTGCGCCGGCTGGGGACGCCCTAGCCGCGCGGTCCCGGCCCGCCGGTCGGGGCCGTCGCCACGGAGAGGCGCGACCTGCCGTTGCCGTCGCGGGGCGGCTGCCGGCCCGCTGGCGGACCGGCCCCGGCCATGCGATTGTCCAGCATGCCGACTCTTCCCGCCTTCCGGCGCGCGCTCCCCCTGCTCGCGCTTCCCGTGGTGCTCGAGGCCCAGGCCCTCCCCGCGCTCCCCGATTCCACCGGCTTCGGCACGCACGTGCTGGCCGTGGCCCGCGACCCGCGCGGCAGTCTGTGGGTGGGCACCTACGGGCAGGGGATCTTCCGCCTGCGCCCGGGGACCACGCAGTGGGAGCGCCTGCGCCACGACACCACGGGCACCAGCATCTCCTGGGATTTCGTGCACGCCTTCGCCTTCGACGCGCGGGGCGGCGTCTGGTACGGCACCGTGGGCAACGGCTGGGGCGTGAGCCGCGATGATGGCGCCACCTGGACCAACTGGACCTTCTCGCAGCTCGGTCCCGAATGGCAGTACGTCACGCCCGACGGCCTCGTCTCCCGCGACGACACCGTCTGGGTGGCCACGGCGGACGGCGTCCAGATGACGCCCGACGGGGGCGCCCATTGGGTGGCCCTGGGCGACAAGACCGGCCCCGCCGCCCGCGGCCCCGCGGACACCGCCCTCGCCCTGCTCACGAGCGAGTACGTGCGGCGGATCGGGTTTGACCGGCGCGGCGTGATCCTGGCGGGCCTGCGGGGCAACGAGCGCATCGCCCACACGCCCGACGGCTGGGTGCGCGAGGACGTGGCGTTCCCCGCCTTCTCGCCCCGCAACCGCATCCTCGTGGCCGGCACGCCGTGGAAGGGGACCACCTGCGGCCTCCGCCTCGTGGCCGACACCACGCCCTGCCTCAAGCGTGCGCCCGTGGCCGCCGGCACGCCGCAGCTCCCGCGCACCACCTGGTTCCGCCGCCCCATCGAGAAGTCCGACAACTGGTTCATCGACCAGACCTACCGCTACGGCTCCACGATGGGCGGCAACTTCCAGCAGCACCAGGGCGTCGAGTTCAACAACCCCGACGGCACGCCGGTGTACGCCATTGGCGCCGGCCGGGTGGTCTATGCGGGGCCCGCCGAGCAGGGCGCCCTCACCGTGGCCATCCGGCACGACACCACGGTGGCCGGCCCCGGCGGTCCGCTCCGCATCTTCAGCGTGTACTACCACAACTCCGCGCTCGTGGCCCGGGTGGGCCAGCGGGTGGCCGCCGGGGACCTCATCGCCCGGGTCGGCAACACCGGCCGCGCCACCAACGACCACCTGCACCTCGAGGTCCACGCCGTTCCCGGCGACGACGTCGCGCTGGTGGTGGACTCGCTGGAACGGTTCCCGGCCTACACCACCAACCCCGAGCTCTGGATCGAGCCCATCCCCGGCACCGGCCTCATCGCCGGCCAGGTGCTCGACGCCGCGGGGAAGCCGGTGCCCCAGGCCCGCGTGTACGGCATCATCAAGCCCGATCCCGCGGAGACCCCGTTCTCCTTTGCCGAGACCTACGGCGACAAGGCGCACCCCCATCCCCTCTACGGCGAGCACTTCGCCGTGGGCGACGTGCCCCCCGGCAGCTACGTGCTCGGCGTGGAGATCAACGGGCGGAAGGTGTTCCGCCGCGTCACGGTCGAGGCGGGGAAGCTGAGCTGGGTGGTCTTCCGGCCCTGACGCGCCGCCGTCCCGCCGCATGTTCATCGAGCTCACCGACCACCTCCGCTGCCCCGCCGAGCACGAGGAGTCCTTCCTCGTCCTGATCCCCGATACCATGCGCGGCCGCACGGTGCTGCAGGGGAGTCTCGGCTGCCCGGTCTGTCATCGCGTCTTTCCGATCGGCGACGCCGTGCTGGCGTTCGGCGCCGCCGCGCCGGCGCCGCCGCGGACCGACCTCCCGGAGGCGGAGGCGCTGCGGGCGTTCCTCGGGATCGAGGGGCCGGGCGGGTTCGTGGCGCTGGTGGGGAGCGTGGCCGAGCGGGCCGCCGAGCTGGGGCAGCTCCTGCCCGGGGTGCATTGCGTGGCGGTGAACCCGCCGGCGGACGTGCCGCCGTCCGCGTCCGTGAGCGTCGTGCGCTCACCCCGGCCGCCGCTCAAGGCGCGGTCGTGCCGCGGCGTGATCCTCGGCGCGCCGGAGGCCCTCGATCCGGCCTGGGCCGAGGTGGTGGGCAGCGTCCTGCCCGGCCTCCGCGCCACCGGCGAGGGGGCGCCACCCGAGCGCGCCGGGCTCGAGCTCCTGGCCAGCGCCGGGGGATGGTGGGTGGCCCGGGCCTCGTGAGGCGGCCGGGCCGGACGGAAACAAGACGGGCCGCCTTCCGGGGGAAGGCGGCCCGTGGCGCTCCGGCGGGCGGGGTCAGTCGCCGCCGCCGCCGCTGGCGTAGAGGGCGTCGATCTGGGCCTGGTAGTTCTTCTCCACCACCCGGCGCTTCACCTTGAGCGTGGGCGTCAGCTCCCCGCTCTCGATCGAGAAGTCGCGGTGGACCACCAGCACCTTCTTCGGCATCTCGAAGTGGGCCAGGTCGCGAAGCGACTTCTTGACCTCGCGCTCCATCTTCTCCGCCACGTCCTTGCTGCCGAGCATCGCCTCGTCGTCCGCGAAGGCGAGGTTCCGGCTGGCAGCCCATGCCCGCAGGCTCTCCACGTTCGGCACCACGAGCATGACGGGGAACTTGCGCTTGTCGCCGATCATGACCGCGTTGAGCACGAACGGGTTGGTCTTGACCCGGTTCTCGATGGGCTGGGGCGCGATGTTCTTGCCGCCGGCGGTGACGATGATGTCCTTCTTGCGGTCGGTGATGCGGAGGAACCCGTCCCGGTCGAACTCGCCGATGTCACCGGTGTGGAACCAGCCCTCCGCGTCCACCGCCTCGCGGCTGGCCTCCGGCTTGTTGTAGTAGCCCTTCATGACCTGGGCGCCGCGGCAGAGGATCTCGCCGTCGGCCGCGATGCGGACCTCGGTGCCGGGGATCGGCTTGCCCACCGTGCCCATCCGGATGGCCTCGGGCGTGTTGACGGTGATCACCGGGGAGGTCTCGGTGAGGCCGTACCCCTCGAAGATCGGCAGGCCCGCCGTGTAGAAGAACTTGGCGATCTCCGCCGAGAGCGGCGCCCCGCCCGAGACGAAGAACCGGAGCCGGCCGCCCACCCGCTCGCGCAGCTTGGAGAAGACCAGCTTGTCGCCGATCCCCTTCTTGAAGCCGAGGAACGCGGGCACCGGCTTCCCGGCCAGCGTGAGGTCGGTCCAGGCATCACCCTGGGCCCGGGCCCAGTCGAAGATCTTCTTCTTGACGGGGGACTTGGCCGCCCCCTCGAGGATGCGGGCGTAGATCTTCTCGTACAGGCGGGGCACGGAGAGCACCACCGTGGGCCGCCGCTCCAGCATGTCGGCGGAGACGGTGTCGATGCTCTGGGCATAATTGATGATCACGCCCTTGTAGTAGAGCAGGTAGTGGCCGGCCATCCGCTCGAAGACGTGGCTGAGCGGCAGGAACGAGAGCGCCTCGTCGCCGTCCACGAGCTCGATCATCGTGGCCGAGCCCACCACGTTGGAGCAGAGGTTCCCGTGGGTGAGCATCACGCCCTTCGGGTCCCCGGTGGTGCCGCTGGTGTAGATCAGCGTGGCCAGGTCGTCGGGGCGCACCTCGCGGGCCTCGTCCTGCCAGCGCGGGTACTTCGCGGCCGCCTCGCGGCCCCGCTTCATGAGGTCGCCGAGGGGCATGACGCCCGGGCCCGTGGCATCGTCGTCGAGGGCGATGATGTGGCGCAGGGCCGGGAGGACGTCCGGGTCCCGGATGGAGAGGATCTTCTCGAGCTGGGCCTTGCTCGAGACGAAGAGCGCCGTGGCGCCCGAGTCCCGCAGGATGTAGCTGATCTGGCCGGCCGGCAGGGTGGGGTACACCGGGACGTCGGCACAGCGGTTCATCAGGCAGGCATAGTCGATGAACGCCCATTCCGGCCGGTTCTCCGAGAGGAGCCCCACGTTCTGCCCGGGGCCGACGCCCAGTTCGCGCAGGCCAAAGGCGATGGCCCGGACCTGGTCCATCAGGCTGGTGTAGGAGATGTCCTCCCAGGTGCCGTTGCGCTTGACGCGCATGGCCACTGGCCGCGAGCCGTAGCGCGCGATGCCGTCGAGGAAGAGTTCCGTGAGCGTCGTGGGATTCGGCATGCTCGGCTCCGCGCAGAGCGTCCGGGAACGGACCGGGAGGACGGGGGGTGCCCGCCGGGGAGGAGTGCGCGGGCCTGGCAGCCCGCGCTACTCGAAGACGACCGTGAACCGCTGCCCCGAGCCCGGCACCACCGCGCCGCTCGGCCGCTCGGCGAGCACCTCCAGGCGGAGGCTGTCGGGCGGGGTGACGCCGCTCACCACCTGCAGGGTGATGGAGGCGCCGGTGCTCGTGGTCTTGATCCGGGTGTCCAGCGTCCCGCCCGGGAACGCCACGGCCCCACTCGCGAGGGCGGTATCCGCGTCGATGATGCGGAAGCGGATGAAGGCGTCGGCCACGCCCACGGTATCGCTGCCGTACGACTCGAGCCGGGCCTGCAGTGCCGCCGACTCGGTCTCGCCGGCGCCGCTGGTCACCGTGTCGCGCGCGGGGCCCACCAGCAGCAGGCTGTCGGAGCGGCGCCGGATGGTGTACGTCACCAGCTCGGACCGGAGGCTGCCCACACGCGCCTGGACCCGTCCGGTCCCGGCCGAGGTGTCGCTGGTGAGCTGGTTGCCGTTCACGATGACCACCGTGGTGTCCGGCGACTCCCAGAGCACCGTGGCGCCCACGCTGTCGCCCTGCTGGTCGAGGGCCCGGGCGGCGAGCGTCAGGGTATCGTTCTGCTCCACCACTGCCGGGAGGGGCGTCCGCACCTCGATGGCCACCACCGTCCCGCTCTCGCCGAGGCTGCTGCAGCCGGCGCAGAGGCCCAGCAGGGCCGCCAGGCGGCGACCGGTCACTCGGGCCCCGTGGACGTGTCGTCCTCGAGCTCCCGCAGCGTCGCCTCGGCGTGGCGGACCCAGCGATCCGCGTCGGCCCCCTTGGGCGGCCGGGCGAGGAACTCGCGCAGGTGCTGGGCGGCCTCGGCATTCTCGCCCTTTTCCTTGAGGCGGAAGGCCAGGCCGTAGTGCGCCCCGACGAGGGCCGGGTCCAGCTGGAGCGCCCGGCGGTAGTGCCGGATGGCTTCGTCGTGCTGGCCGGTCTTGGTGAAGGCGATGGCCATGTTCTGCAGGATGCGGGGGTCGTTCGGGTTGTCCCGCAGGGCCAGCCGATAGGACGTCAGCGCGGCCTCGTAGTCCCCCTGACGCTCCAGCGCCAGTGCCTCATTGAGGTAATCGAGCCGCTGCGGCTTCAGGCTCTCGGACTGGCCGCCGCCGAACAACCGCCGCCATAGACTCATCGGGGAACAACGTCCTTGGAAATCGGTGGGTTACGGCGCAAGATACTCCCGCCCCCGGGGGGCCGCAACGTGGTTGTAAGGGGCTCGTGCGCCGCGTAGGTTACCGTCCCGCCCCACGCACCAGAACCGCCGAGGACACCCCCATGAAGCGCGCCAATCCTGCCGTGCCCCGCGGAGTGCTGGAGATCGACTGGCCGTTCTTCGGCGAGCTCTGCCGCGCCCTCGCGCTCAAGGTGGCGCGGGAGTTCCAGCCCGAGATCGTGCTCGGCATCGCCCGCGCGGGGGTGATTCCCGGGGTGGTCGTCGCGTCGATCCTGCAGGTGGAGTTCGCCTCCATGGCCGTCACCCGCCGGGACGGGGAGGGGGAACCGCAGCTGGTCACCGGGCCGCCCGCCAGCATCCGCGGCCGGCGCATCCTCCTCGTGGACGAGACCTGCGACACCGGCAGCACCCTCAAGCTGGCCCTGAACGAGGTGCGCGCCCTCAAGCCCGCCGAGGTGCGGACGGCGGTGTCGTTCAGCACCGGCACCTACAACGCGGACTTCCACGCCTTCCGCACCGAGAAGCAGATCATCCTGCCCTGGGACAAGGAGATCATCGTGGAGGGGGAGCTGGTGACCCGGCCCGACTACGTCCAGTGGCTCAAGGGCGCTCCCTGAGCGCCCCCGGGCGCCCCGCATGAAGAGTCTCCTCGCCGACGCCCTCCGCGCCTCGCGCGCGGACTACACCGACATCCGCCTGGAGCGGAGCTGGCGCACCGCCATCGCCTTCCGCGGCATCCGGCTCGAGGGGGCCACCACGGCCACCGAGGTGGGCGGGGTGGTGCGCTGCCTGAATCGCGGGAAGGGCTGGGGGGTGGCCGGGTTCACCGGCACGGACGGGCTCCGCGCCGCCGTGAGCCGGGCCCACGAGCTGTCGCTGGCCATCCACCTGGACACGCCGCTCCGCCTGGCCGAGATCCCGGTGCGCGACGCCGAGTTCAGCGCGGACCTCGATGGCGACGTGCGCGGCATCTCGCTCGGCGAGAAGCGCGCGCTGCTCGAGCGGCTCACCCAGGAGATGCTCGGCATCGACCGGCGCCTGGCCGACAGCTGGAGCGCCTACGAGGACGCGGTGGTGGAGCGGTTCGTCGCCACGTCGGACGGCGTGATGCTGCGGGAGCTGCGCCCGCTGGTGCGGATGACCGCCGGGGCGGTGGCGCGGGAGGAGAGCTTCCTCGAGCGCGCGGTGGAATCGTGGGCCGCGCCGGCCGGGTGGCACTCGGTGCAGGCCACCGAGCATCCCTTCCGCACAGCGGCCCGCCGGGCCGTGGAGCTGCTGGGCGCCCCGCGGCTCCGCGCCGGGACCTACCCCGTGGTGCTCGACCCGCGCGCCGCCGGCGCCCTCATGCACGTCACCATCGGCCACCTCTCCGAGGCCGACCGGGGCCAGCGCGAGGGCGACGCCGACCAGGTCCTCCGCCCCGGCCGCCGCCTGGCCTCCGACCTCCTCACGATGGGCGACGACGGCAGCGGCACCGGCCTGGCCGGCAGCCGCCACTTCGACGACGAGGGTGCCCCCACCCAGAACACCCTGCTGGTGCAGCACGGCGTGCTGGTGGGCCGCCTGCACACCCGCGAGACCGCCGCGCGGGCCGGCGTCCCCGCCACCGGCTCGGCCCGGGCCGACCGGCTCCGCGCCACGCCCGGCGCGCGGCTGGCCAACGTCTACGTCACCAACGGCCGCGGCCCGCTGGAGGAGCTGGTCCGCGGCATCCGCCACGGCGTGTACCTCGCGGACGCCATCCAGGGGAATGCCTGGCTCGGCCGCTTCAGCCTCACCTCGGCGTGGGGCCAGGTGATCCGCGATGGCCACCTGGCCGAGCTGGTGAAGCCGGCCACCCTCGCGGGCGACGTCGTGGACACGCTCCACCGCCTCGACGGCGTGGCCGGCGACTTCCGCTGGAGCCACCTCGCCAGTGGCTGCACCCGCGGGCACGGCCCCCGGCTCGCGGTCACCGAGGGCGCGCCCCACCTGCGGTTCGACGGGCTGCTGGTGGGCGGGGACGCCGCATGATCGCCACCCTGCTCGAGCAGGCCGCGCGCCGCACCGACGGCGCCGATGCCGCGCGGAAGACCGACGAGACCACCACCCTGCGCCTGAGCGGCGGGCGCGTGGTGAGCGCGCAGTCGGTCCTGGTGGATGGGGTGAACCTCCGCGTGCTCCGCGACGGGCGCGTGGGCACCGCCGGCACCACCGGCGACGATCCCGAGGACCTGCTCGCCCGCGCCCTGGCCTCGGCCGAGGGCGGCGAGGCGGTGCCGCTCCAGTTCCCGGGCCTGGCCCGCGGCCCCTCCGTGGTGACCCACGTGCCGCGCGCCGCCACCGCGAGCGTGGCCGACCTGGCGTCCCTCGCCACCATGCTGCGGGACCGGCTCGCCCCCGACCGGGCGGAGCTCGAGATCGTGGTGGAACGGTCGCTCGGATCCGTCGAGGTGGCCAACACCGCCGGCGCCAACGCCAGCTGGGACGTGTCGCTGGTGACCCTCGCGCTCGAGGCCGCGCGGGTGCGCGACGGGCGGCGCTTCGTGACCCGCGCCCACCTCGGCAGTGCCGACCTCCCCTCGCTCCCCGAGCTCGAGATGGTGGTGGCGCAGGTGCGCCAGCGGCTGGCGTGGAGCGAGCGGCCGGCCGAGGTGGCGGCGGGCCGCCAGAACGTGCTCTTCCTGCCATCGGCACTGCCGGTGCTGCTGGTGCCGGTGGAGCAGGCGCTCACCGGGCGCGAGGTGCTGCGTGGCGGCTCGCCGCTCGCGCGGCGGCGGGGGACCCCCACCTTCAGCGCCGCCGTGACCCTCACCGATGACCCGCTGGCCCCGGCCCGCCCCGGGTCGCGGCCCTTCGACGACGAGGGGGTGCCGAGCAAGCCGCTCACGCTCATCAACGCCGGAGTGGTGGAGGGGCTCCTCTACGACCTCGAGACCGCCGCACGGGTCGGCACCGCGCCCACCGGGCACGGCCGCCGCACCACGTTCGGCAAGCCCCAGCCGGCGTGTAGCAACGTGGTGCTGGCCCCGGGCGAGGCCTCGTTCGACCAGCTGCTTGAGGCGGTGGGGGAGGGGATCCTGGTGGAGTCGCTGCGCGGCCCCTTCCCCGTGAGCGCCGCGGGCGGGACGTTTGCGCAGGTCGCGGGCCTGGCGTGGAAGGTGGCCAACGGGGAAGTGCAGGGACTCATCCCGGAACTCACCCTGGCCGGGAACGCGCACGACCTGCTGGCGCGCGTGGCCCTGGTGGGTCGCGACGCCACCTGGCTCGGCGCCCGCTCGGCGCCGGCCCTGGTGGTGGAGGGAGTCTCGGTGTTCTAGGGAGGTGCTAGAAGAGGAACCGCCTGGCCAGCCAGTAGACCGCGTACATCACGCCCAGCCCCACCACCCACACCAGCACCTCCCGCAGCAGGTTCTTGGTCCGCTCCGCCCCGGTGGCGGGGACGTGGTCGACGCTCTTGCTGTGGCGGACGTTGTAGGCCATCGCGCTAGCCGTTGAGCGCGTCTTGATAGGCGACGCCCTCGGCCATGCTGGTGTAGATGACCTGCAGGGTCTCCGGCGCCCCCACCAGGAAGCGGCAGCGCGCATCGCCGCGGGAGCGGCACTCCACCTCCATGGCGCCGAGCGGCGAGCCGGAGACCCGCGTCAGGAACTCGGCCAGCAGCCCGGACGACAGGTGGCAGGTGGGGTACTCCGCGCCCATGCCGGGGTCGGCTTCCCACCAGTCGGTGGAGTCGAGCGCCAGGATGGCCGGGGCCAGCGGGGAGATGCTGAGCGACCCCCAGCCGCTGTCGCGGAAGAAGGCGGAGAGCGTCTCGCCGAGGTGGCGGACGTCGAGGTCGCCGGGACGGCTCACCTGGTAGCGGTCGCCCAGCCACTCACAGTAGGCGGTGAAGAGCGACTCGCCGCCGGCGAAGCCCGCCTCCTGCAGCCAGGCCGCCGCCTGCGGGCCGGCGTCCCGCTCGAGCGCCTGACGGAGCGCATGGATACTCTGCCAGCCGAGGACGAGGCACTGGGCCGGGGTGGCGATGGCGGTGGTGGTCATAGGTCCGCGCGTGAGGGGTGGCCTGAAGGTTAGGGGGAGCCCCGGGGAGGGGCAAGGCGCCGGGGATCAGTCGCCGGCCACCCGGCGCTGCAGCTCGGCCTCGTCGATGATGGCCACGCCGAGGGCCCGGGCCTTCTCCAGCTTGCTGCCGGCGTCCTCCCCGGCGACGACGGCGTCGGTCTTCTTGCTCACGCTGCCGGCCACCCGGCCGCCGGCCGCCTCGATGAGGTCCGTGGCCTGCTGGCGGCTCAGGGTGGGCAGCGTCCCGGTGAGCACGTAGGTCTGGCCGGCGAGCGCCCCACCGGCCTTCACCGCGTTGGGCTCGCTGAAGGTGAGCCCGAGTGCCGACAGCCGGGCCACCAGCCGCTGGTTGTCCTCGTTGCGGAAGAAGCTCGCCACCGCCTCGGCGATGGTGGGGCCCACGCCCGGGGTGGCCTCGATCTCCTCCTGGGCGGCACGCGCCAGCGTCTCCATGGTCCCGAAACGCCGCGCGAGCAGCTGCGCCACCGTCTTCCCCACGTGCCGGATCCCGAGGCCAAAGAGCAGCACCGAGAGCGGCTGCGCCTTCGAGGCCGCGATCGCCGCCACCAGCTGGGACGCCGACTGCTCGGCGAAGCGCTCCAGGCCGGTGAGCTGGGCGACGGTGAGTTCGTAGAGGTCGGCCACGTCCTTGATCAGGCCCTCGTCCAGCAGCTGCTTCACCCGCTCGTAGCCGAGGCCGCGGATGTCCATCGCGTCGCGTGAGGCGAAGTGGACGATCCCCTCGAGCACCCGGCCGGGGCAGACGCTGTTGGGGCAGTAGCGCATGGCCTCGTCGGGCGGGCGCTCCACCGGGGTGCCGCAGGCGGGGCAGGCGTCCGGCATGACGAAGGCGGGGCCGCGGCGGGTGTTCTTCTCCCGCACCGGGCCCACGACCTGCGGGATCACCTCGCCCGCCCGCAGCACCTCCACCCAGTCGCCCACGCGGATGTCCTTCTGGGCGATGAGGTCCTCGTTGTGGAGCGTGGCGGCCGAGACCGTCACGCCCCCCACCTCCACCGGCTCGAGCACGGCGTAGGGATTCAGCGCCCCGGTGCGCCCCACGTTGATGCGGATGTCGAGCAGCTTGGTCTGGGCCACCTCGGGGGCAAACTTCCGCGCAATGGCCCAGCGCGGCTCCCGCCCGCCCACGATGCCCAGCTCGGTGTGGAGCGCCAGCCGGTCGATCTTCACCACGATGCCGTCGGCGTCGAAGGGCAGGGTGCGGAGCTGCCCCTCGAACTCGGCGACGCGCGCCTGCACCTCGGCGAGGTCGGTGTGGCGGCCCCGGTGCGGCTCCACGGGGAAGCCCCACGCGGCCAGCTGCTCCAGCACGTCCCACTGGCAGGAGAAGGGCAGGGCCCCCTCGATGACCTCCACGTGGAAGGCGAAGAGCCGGAGCCGGCGCTTCCGCGTGATGCGCGCGTCGAGCTGCCGCAGGCTCCCGGCCGCCGCGTTCCGCGGGTTGGCGAAGAGGGGCTCGCCGTCCCGGGCGCGGTCCTCGTTGAGCCGGGCAAAGGCGCTGCGGGAGAGGTACACCTCGCCCCGCACCTCCATCAGCGCCGGGGCGGCGCCCATGAGGCGGAGCGGCAGCTCGGGGATGGTCTTCAGGTTGGCGGTGATCACCTCGCCGATGACGCCGTTGCCGCGGGTGGCGCCCACCGCGAAGTGCCCGTCGCGGTACGTGAGGCTGACGGCCGCACCGTCGATCTTCACCTCGGTGGTGTAGCCGCCCTGCGCCGCGTCGGGGGTGAGCCGCGCGTTCCGCGCCTCCCAGGCCGCCATCTCCTCGGCGGTGAAGGCGTTGGCCAGCGACACCATGGGCCGCAGGTGGCGGTGCTTGGCCAGCGCCGAGGCGGGCTCGGCGCCGACGCGCTGCGTGGGGCTGTCGGGGGTCTGGAGCTCCGGGTGGGTGGCCTCGAGGGCCTGGAGTTCACGGAGCCAGCGGTCGTACTCCGCGTCGCTGACCTCGGGCTGGTCGAGGACGTAGTAGGCGTGGTTGGCGCGGTCGAGGAGCGAGCGAAGCTCGGCCGCGCGGGTGCGTGGCGTCATGCCGGGAAGCTAGCGCGCCGCCGCTTCCTGCGACACGACCGTGAGCGCCACTCCCACCAGTCGCTCGATCTCCTCCGCGCTGGCGCGCGCCAGCACCCCCTCGCTCCAGGGCCCCTCGCGCGCCGCGAACTCGTCCAGCAGCCGCCGCAGGAAGCCGATCAGCGCCACCCGCTGCCGCTCGCGGCTCAGCGCGCTCGAGGGAAGCCCCGCCCGCTGCTGCAGCCGCTCGAACCGGTGGGCGTTCCGGAGCGCCTTGGCGGTGAGGCTCGCCACCACCTGGCAGAAGCGCAGGTCCCCCTCCGAGAAGGCGGGGCCGTCGCGGAAGGTGCGCAGCCTGATCGCGCCGATGGCCACCCCGCGCCAGGTGATCGGGATGACCGTCAAGCTGCGGACCCGCCGGTGCTCAAACGTCCCCCGGAGGTGCGCGAGCGAGGGGTCCAGCTCCACGTCGGGGATGAAGACCGTCTCCCCGTCCTTGAGCGCGCGCCGCAGCTCGGGGTAGCGCTCCAGGTCCACCACGTAGTTCCGGATGCTCGGGTCCTCGAAGCTGGCCACGAGCCGCGCCGTGCTGCCGCCCCGCTCCGCGAGGAAGATGGAGGCCCGGTCGAGGCCGAACGCCTCGCCCAGCCGCCGCGCGATGGCCTGCATGATGTCCACGAAGTGCAGCGAGCCGGAGATCTCCTGCAGGATCTCGATGAGCGCGAGCAGGTGACGGCGATCCTGCTCCAGCTCCGCGACGCGGGCCTGCAGACGTTCCAGTTCCTCGGACACGGGGGCGCCAGGATTAGGGGATGGACGGAAATCGACGCCGAATTCTTGCCGCAGAGTGGAAGGGGGTCAAGCCACCGGCCCGCCTTCCCGTGAGGAGGGTCACATGGACATGGACACGGACACGGCCACGGGCGCCACGGCGGAGCCCGAACTGGCGCTGGACCTCGACACTGAGCACGGGTGGGACGTCGGCAGCTTCCTGACCGGGCTCATCCTCGGTGCCACCCTGGGGGCCGGGGTGGCGCTCGTCATGGCGCCCGCCTCCGGGTCGCGCACCCGCCGCCGGCTCCGCCGGAAGGTGCGCCGCCTGGGCCGCCAGGCCGCCGAGCGCTGGGATGATACCCGCTCCCGCGCGCGCGACATGCTGGACGAGCGCCGGGCCGAGTTCCGCTCGCGGGTGGCCAAGGCCCGCGCCCGGAGCCGCAATGGGGACTACGACGACGCGGATGAGGACGAGGGCTAGCGCTCGTCCCGCTTCCCGGCGATCCGCTCCAGCAGGGTCCGGGCCCGGGCCTGATACTCCGGGTCCAGCACGTCGAACACCGGCAGCTCCGCGGCGCGCTCCAGTTCCACGCGCGCGGCGCCGTAGCGCTTGCGGTCGATCAGGACCTCGCCCAGGTCCAGCCGGTGGTACACGTTCTCCGGGCTCGCGGCGACCGCCAGCTCCATGTAGGCCTGCGCGCTGTCCCACGCGGCCGCGTTGAAGACGGCCCCGCCGAGGAAGTTCTTGGCGAAGAACCGCTGGAACCCCGACAGCCGCATGATCTCCGCGTTCCATCGCCCCATTACGTGGAGCGTCTTGTGGTGCGCGGGGTCGATCTCCAGCGCCCGGAGCGCGGCGCTCCGGATCTCGCCCGCGCGCTGCACCCGCTCCTTCTTCCCCTTGGTGAGCGAGGCCCGGCCGATCGCCGCGGCCAGCGCGTACCAGCCATCGGCGCCCTCGGGATGCACCTCCACCGCCACCCGCGCCAGGCCCTCGGCGCGGGCGTAGAGCGAGTCCCGCGCGGGACTCTTCACGCTGTCCGGCGTCTGTTTGCCGATGTCCATCAGGATCTCGGCGGCGCGCCAGTTCGCCTCGTAGGAGCGCGGCTCCTGGGCCAGCGCGGCCTCGAGGTGGGGCAGGGCGGCCTGCGGATCGCGCGCCAGCTGCGCGGCGACGGCGGCCTGGATGTGCTCCGCCGGCGATTGCGCGGCCAGGCCGAGCGGGAGGAGCAGCGAAAGCATGAACAGCAGGCGGCGCATGAGGCCCGATCCGGTCAACGGGACGCGCGCGCCCTTGCGCGGGCACGCGGGAAGGGGAAAACTCTGGCCATGGCCGAGGGCTGCGCAAGGCTCCCGGCACGCCGGCTTCCCTTGCCTCCCCTGGTCCCCGTGCACTTCCCCACGCTCATCGCCCGCAAGCGGGACGGGCAGCCGCTCGCCCCCGGGGCGTGGCGCGCCAGCCTGGCCGCGTACCTCGACGGGGGCATCCCCGAGTACCAGATGGCGGCCATGCTCATGGCCGTGGTCTGGCGCGGGCTCACGGACGCGGAGCTGGCCGAGCTCACGCTCGCCATGCTCGAGTCCGGGGAGCGCGCGCGGCCCGCGGCGGGCAGCGCGCCGCGCGCCGACAAGCACTCCACCGGCGGTGTCGGCGACAAGATCTCCCTGGTGCTGGCCCCGCTCGCCGCCGCGTGCGGGCTGGTGGTGCCGATGATGTCGGGCCGGGGCCTGGGCCACACCGGCGGCACCACCGACAAGCTCGAGGCCATCCCCGGCTTCCGCACCGACCTCACGCTCCCCGAGGTGGAGGCACAGCTGGCGCGGATCGGCGTGGCGATGTTCGGCCAGACGGAGACGATTGCCCCCGCGGACCGGCGGCTCTACGCCCTGCGCGACGTGACGGGCACGGTGCCCTCCCTGCCGCTCATCGCCGCCAGCATCATGTCCAAGAAGCTGGCCGAGGGTCTCACCGCGCTGGTGCTCGACGTGAAGGCCGGCTCCGGGGCGTTCCTGCCCGACCCGGCGGAGGCCACCGAGCTGGCGCGCGTCATGTGCCGCCTGGGCGCAGCGCACGGCTGCCGCACCACCGCCCTCGTGACCGCCATGGACCGCCCGCTGGGCCGTGCCATCGGGAACGCGCTCGAGGTGGAGGAGGCGCTGCTGGTGCTCGACGGCGAGGGCCCGGCCGACGTGCGCGAGCTCTCGCTCCAGCTCACGGCCGAGATGCTGGTGGCGGCCGGCCTGGCCCGGGGTCCCGAAGCCGCGCGGGAACAGGCGGAGGAGGCCCTGGGGAGCGGGGCGGCGCTGGAGCGCTTTGCCCAGCTCATCGAGGCGCAGGGCGGCAGCCCGGCCCTGGTGGACGACCCCGCGGCCCTCCCCCAGGCGCGCGAGGTGGAGCTGTTCGAGGCCCCGCGCGCCGGCGTGGTGGCGCGGGTGGAGCCGCGCGCCCTGGGTGAGGCCGTCGTGGCGCTCGGCGGCGGCCGGCGCGCGCTGGGCGAGGCCATCGACCATAGTGTGGGCTTCGTGGTCTCCGTCCGCCCGGGGCAGCGCGTGCAGCAGGGGGAACCCCTCGCGTCCGTCTTTGCGCGGGACCCGGCCGGGATCGCCGAGGGGCTCGCCGCACTCGGGCGCGCCATCGTGATCGGGGACGCGGCGCCCGGGCCCGCCCTGCCGCTGGTCCTGGACCGGGTCGCCGCCATCGACGTGGAGCCGACGGGGAGCTGACGCATGTGGAGCCTGGTGTTCGTCTCGTTCCTGGTCGCCATGCTGCTCGTCTGGCTCATCGGCCCCACCCGCCGCGGGAGCGCCCAGGATCCCCTCGACACGATCGAACCGCCCGACCAGGACGAGCTCGAGGCGGCCGAGCGGGAAGTGCAGGATCCGGAGTTCGGCTCGCCTACCTCGAAAGAGGTAGACGAGCGCGACTGGGGTCCCGGCGCCCCGCACTGATCTGGTCCCTGCCATTCCCTGACATAACTTGAAGGCGGTCCGCGCGCGCCGTCGTGCGTGACCGACGGCTGCCGTCGCGGCCCGGGATCCCGGGCCCGCCCCTTCACGTCCCACGTCGAGAGCCCGCCTCGTGGCCGGACCCGCTCCCCGCACTCCTCCGCCTCCCGTGCCCTCGGTGCGCGTGCTCGCACTGGTGGCGCTGGCGCTCGCCGGGGCGCAGTGGCTCGGGATGCTGCTGGCGCGCTCTCCCGCCGCGCCGTCGCCCTTCTGGCCGGCGGATGGGGTGGCGCTGGCGGCGGCGCTCCTGCTGGGGCCGCGGGTCTGGCCGGCGCTGGTCGTCGGCACCCTCGGCATGGGGGCCATGCTGGCGCCGACCCAGCTGCCGTTCGCCTCGGCGCTCGCCGCCCTCGCCACGCTGCAGGCGCTCCTCGCGGCCTGGCTCATGCGCCGGATCCTGGCGGAGCCGCTGGAACTCCGGCTCGAGCGGGACGTGCTGGTGTTCCTCTTCGTGGTGGTGCCGGTCTCGTCCCTCCTTGATGCGGCAGGTGGGCTCCTGGTGGCCCGGGCCTTCGGCGCGGTGGCACCCGGCGCCGGCGCGGACTATGCCTTCACCTGGTGGGCGGGGGACGTCATCGGCCTGGCCGCGTTCACCCCCATGGCGCTGGCACTGGCCACGCGCAGCTCGGACCGCTGGCGGGGGCGGCGACTGGCGGTGGGGCTGCCGCTCCTCGTGGCCTCGCTGGCGGTGGTGCTGCTGGCGCGCGAGCGGCGCAACGCGGAACTCGAGGCGGCGCGCGTGGCGTTCGATCGCGCCGTCGCCGACCTGGGCCAGCGCACCACCCACCGCCTCGAGGCGCACCTGGATGCGCTCGTGTCGCTCGCCGCGGTCAAGCAGGAACTCGCCGGCCTCTCCCGCCTCGAGTTTTCCGCCTTCGCGCGGCGCAGCATGGCCAACCAGCCCGGCTGGCGGGGCATCGACTGGGTGACGCGCGTACCGGGGGCCGAGCGCGCCGGCTTCGAGGCGGTGGCGAGTCGCGAGGGGCGCGACACCTTCCGGATCCGGGAGTTGTTCTCCGCCGGCGGCCTCGCGCCCGCACCCGCACGGCCGCTCCACTACCCCGTGCTCTACTCGGAGCCGGCGGAACGCAGCTGGCGGATGCGCGGGCGGGACTACGCCGGCGACAGCGCGCGTGCCACGCTGCTCCGCCGGGCGGCCGAGCTGAGGCACCCGGTGGCCGGCCGGGCCGGGGCCGAAGCCCTGGCGCCGGAGCTTCCGGTGGTGCTGGTGGCGCAGACCGTCCCCGGCGCGCGGCCGGGGGATCCGCCCGAGGGCTTCGTGGTGGGAGCGCTCGATCCGGCGGCCCTCATGGCCGGCCTTCTTCCCGGCAGCCTCGAGCGGGAGATCCAGGTGGAGCTGCGGGATTCCGCCGCGGCGGGCGCGGCGCCCCTCTTTGCGCGCGGTCCCATGCCCACGGCGCCGGCCTTCGTGAGCACGCTGGCGCTGCCGCTCCCCGGGGGAGCGTGGGTGCTCCGCATGGCGGTCGGACCCGAGTTCCTCGCGGCGCACCAGGGCGGGGCCACGCGCGTGGTGCTGGTCGTGGGCATCCTGCTCGTGACCATCCTCGCCGGCCTCCTGCTCGTGATCTCCGGGCGCCCCGCCGTCCTGGCCCGGATGATGGCCGACCTCACCCACCGCCAGCTCGAGGTGGAACGGGAACTGCGCGCCCGCCAGGAAGCCGAGGCCGCGCTCGCCAAGCTGGAGCAGCGCTGGGCCTTCGCGCTCGAGGCCACGGGCACCGGCGTGTGGGAGCACGACGTCCCTGGCGGCGCGTTCTATCAGTCACCCGCGTGGAACGCGATCCTCGGCTTCGGCCCCGACGAGCTCGAGGCCAGCTACGCCGGCTGGGCCGACCGGCTCCACCCGGAGGATCGGGCCGGGGTGGAAGCCGCCTACGGCGCGCTGCTGCGCGGCGAGTCCCAGGGCTTCGAGCGCACCTATCGGCTGCGCGCCCGCGATGGCGGCTGGCGCTGGGTGCTGGCGCGTGGCCGGGGCATCGAGTTCGGCGAGGATGGGCGGCCGCTCCGCGTCACCGGCACCCTGACCGACCTCACCGCGCGTCTCGAGGCCGAGGAAGCCCTCGCCCAGAGCGAGCAGCGCTTCCGCCTGCTGGTGGAGAGCATCCGGGAGGTCTTCTGGATGACCACCGAGGCGGGTGACCGCTACACCTACCTCAGCCCGGCCTTCGACGACGTGTGGGGCTTCTCGCGTGAGGCGGCCCTGGCGGAGCCGGAACGGTGGCGCCGCTCCGTCCACCCCGATGATCTCCCGGGGCTCCTGGCCGACACCAGCTTCCGGGACGGCCGCCGGCGCGAGGTGGAGTACCGCATCCGCCGCCCCGACGGGGAGGAACGCTGGATCCACGAGCGGATCTTCGTGGTCCGGAACGAGCAGGGGCGGGGCGTGGCGGTGGGCGGGGTGTCCACCGACGTGACCAGCCGCAAGCAGGTGGAGGCCGAGCTTCGCACCAGCGAGGAGCGCTTCCGGCGGCTGGTCGAGGACGCCCCCGACGGGATCTTCCTGCATCGCGAGGGCCGGATCGAGTACGCCAACGTCGCCCTCGAGCGGATGGTCGGGGCGGCGGCGGGGCAGTTGGCGGGCCGGCAGGTGACGGACCTGCTCCTCCCGGAACACCACGACGAGTTCCGCGAGCGCACGCGCCGCCTGGGTGCCGGGGAGGCCGTGCCCACCACCGGCCTGGTGTGGCGGCGCCTCGACGGGACGGTGTTCGACGCGGAGGTGTCGTCCACCGCCGTCCCGTTTGCCGGGGGCAGCGCCATCCAGGTCATCGTGCGCGACGTGAGCCAGCAGCGCCTGCAGCAGGCCCTGCTGCGCGAGAGCGAGCGGAAGTACCGCGCCCTGGTCGAGACCACGGGCACCGGGTACGTGATCTTCGACCGCGCGGGCCGGGTGCTCGACGCCAATCGCGAGTACCTCCGCCTGACGGGCCGGCCCGACCTCTCCCAGGTGATCGGCCATCCCGTCACCGCCTGGACCCGGCCCGCCGATCGCCCGCGCACCGAGGAGGCGCTCCGCCGGGCCCTGGGCGAGGGGAGCATCCGCCATCTCGAGACCGATTACCTCGGGCCCGGCGGCCAGGGGCTGCCGGTGGAGCTCAACGCCACCGTCCTGGTGGGCAGCGCCGGGCTGCAGGTGATCGGGCTCTGCCGCGACATCTCGGAGCGGCGCCGGGCCGAGGAGGCGCTGGCCGAGTCGGCGCGCTTCGTGGAGCAGGTGCTCGACACCTTCCCCGGCCCCATCGCCGTGCGCGATGCCGCGGGGAATCTCCGCCTCGTCAACCGGGTCCTCGCCGACGAGCTGGGGCACCCCAAGGCGGCGCTCCTCGGCGCCCCGCCGGCGCGCGCGCACGTGTTCACCAGCGGGTCCGGCGCGCTCGACGCGGAGGTCCTCGCCGGCCGGGTGACCCGTGCCAGCGACGAGCCCTTCGCCGGCAACGGCGACGGCACCCACTGGTACCACGTCATCCGGACGCCCCTCGAGCGCGACGGCGAGGTGCTGCTGCTGCAGATGGGGCTCGACATCACCGCCCGGCGGGAGGCCGAGGAGGCGTTCCGTCAGCTCAATGCCGCGCTCGAGGACCGGGTCCGCGAGCGCACCGCCGAGCTGGAGCGGCTCAACGGCATGCTGCGCGAGGCCGAGGCGGCCCTCTCCCAGGAGAACCACTACCTCGGCGCCCTCAACGAGCTGGCCCTGGCCCTGCTGGCCCGCGAGGACCCGGAGCTGGTGCTGCAGGCGCTGCTCCGGAGCGCCTGCGGCCTCGCCGGTGTCGGGGGCGGGATCCTCCGCGTGGCCGATCCCGACCGCGCCCGGCTGGCGTCCCGTCTCGCCTGGGGCGCGGTGCCCCCGGGCTGGCTCGCCGCCACCGAGCGGGGCAGCGGGGTCTCGGGACGGGTCCTCGAGACCGGCGCCCCGGTGCTCGTGGCCGACTACGCCCGGTGGCCGCACCGCCATCCGGGCAAGGCCGCCGACGGCATCGTGGGCGTGGCCGCGGTCCCGCTGCGCTCGGGAGAGGACGTGGTCGGGGTCCTCATGGTGGTGCAGCGCCCCGGTGAGGCCGCGGTGGGCGAGGACACCCTCCGGATCCTCGAGCGATTCTCCCGGCTCGCGGCCCTGGTGCTCGATCATGCCACCCTGCAGGCGGCCCTCCAGGCCGAGCTCGACGAGCGCCGCCGTGCCGAGGAGCGCCAGCGCCGCCTGGCCGCCGACCTGCTCGAGGCCCAGCGGGTCGGGCGCCTCGGCAGCTGGGTCTGGGAGGTGGGGACCGACGAGGTGCAGTTGAGCGCCGAGCTGCTCCGCCTCGTCGGCCTGCCGGAGACCCGCGATCGCGCCACGCTCGCCGAGTGGACCCGGGTGAGCCACCCGCACGACCAGGCGGAGGTCCAGGCGCGCCTGCGCGCCCTGCTCGAGGCCCCGGCCACGGGCCCGGAGGCCGATCGCGCGGAATGGGACTCGCGCATCCTCCGGCCCGACGGGGAGGTGCGGGTGCTCCACGTCTTCGCCGAGCTGCAGCGCGACGGGAGCGGGCGCGTCACCCGACTGGTGGGCACCTCGCAGGACATCACCGAGCGGCTGGTCATGGAACGGGCGCTGCGCGAGAGCGAGGAGCGCTACCGCCTCGCCATCCGGAGCACGGTGGACGGCGTCTGGGACTGGCCCGACATCACGCGGGAGGAGGTGTTCTGGTCGCCCCGGTGTTTCCAGCTGCTCGGCTATGCGCCGGGGGAGTTTGCCGTCACGGCGTCGTTCTATCGGGAGGCGCTGGTCCACCCCGAGGACCTGGCGGCCGCGGAGGCGGGCTTCCAGCGTCACCTCGCGCTGGGGGAACCGCTCGAGTCCGAGGTGCGCCTGCGGCACAAGGACGGAGGCTGGCGCTGGTTCCGCATCCAGGGGGAGGCGCAGCGGGAGCCCGGCCGGCCGATCCGGCTGGCCGGCTCCATGCAGGACATCGACCAGGTCAAGCGCGCCGCCCTGGAGCTGGAGCGCGGACGGGCCATGTTCGCCGTGTTCGTGGAGCAGAGCCCCACGGTCTGCTATCTCAAGGACGACGCGGGACGGCTGCAGTACGTCAACCAGGCGTTCATCGACGCCATGTGGGAAGGCACGCCCCCCGACTGGCAGGGCCGGTCCGACTTCGAGCTGTGGCCCCGGGCGCAGGCCGAGGAGTACCGGCGCAACGAGGTGCGGGTGCTCGAGACCGGGCAGGCCGCCGTGGTGGAGGAGAGCTTCGAGCGGGAAGGCGGACGGGAGAGCTGGCTCAACTTCAAGTTCCCGGTGACCCTCGGGACGGGGGAGCGCTACCTCGCGGGCATGGCCGTCAACCTGACGCCGCAGAAGCGGGCCGAGGCCGAGGTGCGCCGCCTGAATGCCGAGCTGGAGGAGCGGGTCCGCCGCCGCACCGCCGACCTCGAGCTCGCCAACCAGGAGCTCGAGAGCTTCAGCTACTCCGTGTCGCACGACCTGCGCACCCCGCTCCGCGCCATCGACGGCTTCTGCCAGGCCCTGCTCGAGGACTACGCCCTCCGGCTCGACGAGACCGGCCGCGGCTACCTCACCCGCGTCCGCAGTGCCTCACAGCGCATGGGCCTGCTCATCGACGACCTGCTGCAGCTCTCCCGCTTGACCCGGGGCGAGATCCACCTATCCTCCGTCGATCTCTCGGCCCTCGCAGCCGAGGTGGTGGCCGAATTGCGCGCCGGGGACCCCGGCCGGCAGGTGGCGGTCACCCTCGAGCCCGGCCTCCGCGCCGAGGGCGACCCGGTCCTGCTGCGGACGGTGCTCGCCAACCTGCTGGGCAATGCCTGGAAGTTCACCAGCCGCAGCAGCGGCGCCGCCATCCGGCTGGGCCGGGTGACCACCGCCAGCGGCCCGGCCTTCGTGGTGGAGGACAACGGCGTGGGCTTCGACCCGCGGTACGCGGGCAAGCTCTTCGGGCCGTTCCAGCGGCTCCATCACCGGAGCGAGTTCGAGGGCTCGGGGATCGGGCTCGCCACGGTGCAGCGCATCATCCGGCGCCACGGCGGGCGCATCTGGGCCGAGGCGGCCCCGGGCGCGGGCGCCGCCTTCTTCTTCACGCTCGGTACCGAGGAGAGTTCCTGATGGCCGTGGCCCCGATCCTCCTGGTGGAGGACAACCCGGATGATGTCGAGCTCACCCTGCGGGCCTTCCGCCGCAGCCGCGTCGCCAATGACGTCGTGGTCGCCCGCGACGGGGTGGAGGCCATGGAGCGGCTGCTGAGCCAGACCCAGCCGCGTCCCGCCCTCATCCTGCTGGACCTCAAGCTGCCGCGGGTGGACGGCTTCGAGCTGCTGCGCTGGATTCGCGAGGACGAGGTGCTCCGGGTGCTCCCCGTGGTCATCCTCACCAGCAGCAAGGAGGAGCGCGACATCGTGCAGAGCTACACCCTCGGGGCCAACAGCTACATCGTCAAGCCGGTGGACTTCGAGAAGTTCAACGAGGTGGTGGACCAGCTCGGCATGTACTGGATGCTCCTCAACCAGGGCGCCACCGGCGGGCCACCCGCCTGATCAGGGGCGCCGCCGCCAGGCGCCCGGCGGCACCCCCACCAGCTTCTTGAAGGCGCGGCTGAACGCCGCCTCCGAGTCGTAACCCACCTCCGCGGCGATCGTCGCGACCTTGGCGCCGCCTTCCGTCAGGCGGGCCGCCGCCAGCTGCATCCGCCACTGGGCCAGGTACTGCATCGGCGGCTGGCCCACCAGCGCCATGAACCGCTCCGCCAGCCGCGAGCGGGAGGTGGCCACCTCGTGCGCCAGCGCATCGAGCGTCCACGCGCGCGCCGGCTCGGCGTGCAGGCGGCCCAGCGCGGCGCCCACCACCGGGTCGCGGAGGCCGGCCAGCCACCCCGTCTGGCCCTCGGGCAGGCGGGCCAGGTGGTCGCGCACCACCTCGATGAACATCAGCTCGGCCAGCCGCGTCAGCACCTCGCTGGCGCCGGCCCGGCGCGCCCGGGTCTCCTCCACCACCTGCCGCGCGAACAGGGCCAGCCAGCCCCCGGCTGGCCCGGGCTGGTGCAGCATGCGGGGCAGGGTCCCGAGCACCGGGTTGAAGGGGCGCCGGTCGCAGCCCAGGAACCCGCAGACGAACCGCGCCGACGGCGGCCCCGGCGGGCCCACGCACACCACCTCCGGGAAGCAGTCCGGGCTCGCCGCATGGGTGTCGCCCGGGAGCCGCTGCCCGGCCGCGTGCGACAGGACGTGGCGGTCGCCCTGCGGGAAGACGATCACGTCCCCGGCCCGCAGCTCCACCGCCGGCCCGTCGCTCAGCCCGGCCCAGCAGGTGCCCTCGGTGAGGATGTGATAGGCAATCAGGTGCTCGGAGCCGGGCAGGATGCGCGGCTCCAGGGCGCGCGCGGCCAGCGACTCGACGCTCCACGGCGCCGTGGCCTCGACCGCATAGAAGAAGGCGCCATTCAGGCGCACGGCGCGCAGCACGTCCGACAGCGGGTCCATGGCGCCTCCGCGAGGCCGGGGCAAGGGGGGGGCGATCGGAGCAGTGTAGGGAATGGCGGTGGCGGGGGCAAGAAGTCGCGCGGGCGGGCACTCCTGCGCTTTCCTGGGCAGGACCACCTCGACGTGGTGCCTCCGTGTCCCCTCTGCCCCCGGAGTCCGGCCCCATGACCGCCCAGCCCAGCGCCCCCAGGCGCGAATCCGTCCCCCGCCCCCCGGCGGTGAGCGGCGAGGATCCCCTCACCACCCGCGCCCGCCTCACCTGGACCGCGGGCGACTTCCACCAGATCGCCCGCGGCTTCGAGGCCGAGGCGGAGGCGTTCATCAGCCGCCTGGCCCTCCGCCGGGGGGAGCGGGTGCTCGACGTGGCCTGCGGCACCGGCAACCTCACGCTCCCGGCCGCGCGCGCCGGCGCCGTGGTGACCGGGCTCGACATCGCCCCGAACCTGCTGGCCACCCTGCGCCAGCGCGCCGACGCCGAGGGCACCCGCGTGGCGCTGGACGAGGGCAACGCCGAGGCGCTGCCGTACGCCGATGGCCAGTTCGACACCGTCGTGTCCATGTTCGGCGTGATGTTCGCCGCCCGGCCCGAGCGGGCCGTGGCGGAACTGCTCCGCGTCACCCGGCCGGGCGGGCGGATCGCCCTGGCCAACTGGACGCGCGAGGGACTGGTCGGCGAGATGCTCCGCCTCCACGTGGCCCGCGTGCCGGCGCCCCCCGGCGTCCCGAGCACCCTGCTGTGGGGCGACGAGGCCGTCGTGCGCGAGCGCTTCGGCCCCGGCGTCTCGGCGCTGGGCCAGGCCCGGCGGATGCTGCAGTTCGACTATCCGCACGCGCCGGCCGGCGTGGCGGAGCTCTTCCGCGAGTGCTACGGCCCCACCGTGCGCACCTTCGCGGCGATCGACCCGGAGGCGCGCGCCGGCCTGGCGGCCGAGCTGGCCGCGCTCTGGGCCCGCGCCAACACGGCGGAGGGCCGCGCCACGCGGGCGGCGGCCGAGTACCTCGAGGTGATCGCCGTGCGGGCCTGACGCGGGGGCCGGACGCGCCGCGGGCCGCCTCCCGGGAGGGAAGCGGCCCGCGGGCACCCGCCCGGCCACCGCTCAGACGTCGAGGTGGCTCACGTACTTGGCGTTCCGCTCGATGAACTGCCGGCGCGGCTCCACCTCGTCGCCCATCAGCTCGTCGAACAGCTTGCTCGCCTCCACCGCGTCGTCCATGGTGACGCGCAGGATGGTGCGGCGCGCCGGGTCCATGGTGGTCTTCCAGAGCTGGTCGGGGTTCATCTCGCCGAGGCCCTTGTAGCGCTGGATGTTGACGTTGCCCTTGCCGTCGTTGCCCACCAGCCGCTTCACGTACTCCTCCCGCTCCTTCTCGTCGTAGGCGTAGAACTCCTCCTTCTTGTACGCCACGCGGTAGAGCGGCGGCTGCGCGATGTAGACGTAGCCCGCCTCGATCAGCTCCAGCATCTGCCGGAAGAAGAAGGTGAGCAGCAGGGTGCGGATGTGGGCGCCGTCCACGTCGGCGTCCGTCATGATGATGATCTTGTTGTAGCGCACGTTCTCCAGCGTGAAGTCCTCCCGCACGCCGGCGCCGATCGCCGTGATGATGGCGCGGATCTCCTCGTTGCTCAGGATCTTGTCGATGCGCGCCTTCTCCACGTTCAGGATCTTGCCGCGGAGCGGCAGGATGGCCTGGAAGCGCCGGTCGCGGCCCTGCTTGGCGCTGCCGCCGGCCGAGTCGCCCTCCACCAGGTAGAGCTCGCACTCGGCGGGGTCGTCGCTCTGGCAGTCGGCCAGCTTGCCCGGCAGCACCGCACCCTCGAGGCCCGACTTCTTGCGCACCAGGTCGCGCGCCTTGCGGGCGGCCTCGCGGGCGCGGGCGGCGCTCACGGCCTTCTCGATGACCGCGCGGCCCACCGCCGGCTTCTCGTCGAGGAAGGTGCGCAGCTGCTCGTACACCACCTGTTTCACGATGCCCTCGACCTCGCCGTTGCCGAGCTTGGTCTTGGTCTGGCCCTCGAACTGCGGCTCGCGCACCTTGCAGTGGATGATGGCGGTGAGGCCCTCGCGGATGTCCTCGCCCGTGAGCGAGAAGTCCTCCTTCTTGAGCGCGCCCTGCTGCTTGGCGAACTCGTTGATGGCGCGCGTCAGCGCCGCCCGGAAGCCCGTGAGGTGGGTGCCGCCCTCGTGCGTGTTGATGTTGTTGACGAAGGTGAAGATGTTCTCGTTGTAGCCGTCCTCGTACTGGATGGCCACGTCCACCTCGACGTCGTCCTTCGTCATGGTGAACGCGATCGGCTTGGGGTGGAGCGCCTTCTTGTTCCGGTTGAGCCACTCCACGAACTGGATCAGCCCGCCCTTGGCGAAGAAGTTCTCCTCCTTCGGCTCCGCGCCGCGGTCGTCCTTGAGCGAGATCGCCACGCCCTTGTTCAGGAAGGCCAGCTGCCGCATCCGGTCGGCCAGCGTGTTCCAGCTGTACTCGAGGACGGTGAAGATCTCCGGGTCCGGCTTGAAGCGGACCAGGGTGCCGGTGTCCTTGGCCTTGTCGAGCTTCTCCAGCTTCTTGACCGTCTGGCCCCGCACGAAGGCCATCCGCCACTTGAAGCCGTCGCGTTTGACGATCACCTCGGTGCGCTCCGAGAGCGCGTTCACCACCGACACGCCCACGCCGTGGAGGCCGCCGGACACCTTGTAGTTGGACTTGTCGAACTTGCCGCCCGCGTGCAGCACCGTGAGCGCCACCTCGACCGCCGGCAGCTTCTCGGTGGGGTGCATGTCCACCGGGATGCCGCGCCCGTTGTCCTCCACCGAGATCGAGTTGTCCTTGTGGATGGTGACGTGGATCTCGTCGCAGTGCCCGGCGAGCGCCTCGTCGATCGAGTTGTCCACCACCTCGTACACCAGGTGGTGGAGGCCGTTCTCGCCCGTGGAGCCGATGTACATGCCCGGCCGCTTGCGGACCGCCTCGAGGCCCTTGAGGACCTGGATACTGCCCGCGTCGTACTGCCGCTCGCCGTTCTCGGCTGCTTCCTTCGCCATGGACCGTGCCTGGGTACGGGTGGGTGCCGGGGCCGCGCGGGTCCCGGACGCCTTCCCCCCGGCCTTCGCGGCCGGGCGGGGTGCCTGTTGCCTTGCCACTGCCAACCTCAACCTGCTCGGGCGAGCGGCCCCCCGGGCCCTCGCGTCGTTCCTCAACCTGCGGCCGCGCTGCAGCTCGGTGCCCGGCCTACCGTTCCTCGGCCGGCGGGGCACTGCCCCCCGCGACCCAGCGGATCCCCTTGATCCGCCCCGTCCGGCCCTTGTTGAGCCGGCCCAGGATCTGCGGCGTCATCAGTGAGAGCTCGGAGGCCCACGCCGCCGTCTGGACCTGCACCCGAAGGACCCCCTCCGCGCTCACCGACTCGGGCACGGTGACCTTGGCGATCTGCGGTCCCACCAGCTCCGCCCACTCGTCCAGCACGCCCGCCTGGCCCAGGCGCTTGGCGATGCCGCTCCGCTTGAGCCACGCCTGCAGTGCCTCCGCGAGCGGCACCGGCCTGGGTGTATCCGACATGCCCGCCCCCTCAGTCCTGGGCCACCACGCGCCCCGCCTCCACCTGCCAGCGGGGGAGGGCCAGGCCCTCGGGCAGCTCGTCCGGCCGGGGCGCCGTGATGAACACCTGCGACCGCCGGCCCGTCCCGAAGAGCCGCGTCGCCAGCCGCCGCTGGCGCTCCGCGTCCAGCTCGGCGAACACGTCGTCGAGCAGGAGTGCCGGGGCCTCGCCCGTGGCCGCCTCGAGCGTCTCGAGCTCCAGCAGCTTGAGGGCGATGGCCGCGCTCCGCACCTGCCCCGTGGAGCCGTAGTCGCGGAGCAGGTGGCCGTCGAGGCGGAGCACCAGGTCGTCCCGGTGCGGGCCCACCGTGGTGACGCCGCGGCCCAGGTCCCGCGCCCGCGCCTGCTCCAGCCGCGGCCCCCACGCGCCGGGTTCCGCCAGCTCCATGTCCCCGTCGTAGGCCAGCGCGGGCTCGCCCCCCTGCTCGCCCAGCGCCACCAGCGCGCGGGCAAAGGGCTCGGCCTGCCGCGCCACCCAGGCCAGCCGGCCCGCCACCACCGTGGCCCCCGCGTCGGCGAGCGGGCGGTCGAAGGCCTGGGCCAGGTCGCCCCGGCCCTGCCGGAGCGCGGCATTCCGCTGCGCCAGGGCCGCCCGGTAGCGGGACAGCGCCGTGAGGTAGCCGCGGTCCGCCAGGGAGAGCGTCCGGTCCAGGTAGAGCCGCCGTCCCGCGGCAGGGCCCGAGGCCAGCCGGACATCCTCCGGCGCGAAGACCACGCCGAGCCACGCCCCCGCCGCCTCCACCACCCGGGTGGCCGGCACCCCGTCGAGCTCCAGCTGCTTCCGCCGCCCGAGGATCCGGAACGTCACCGCCACCTGCCGGGCCGACCCGCCGCGCTCGAAGCCCAGCCCCGCATGAAAGCCCGTCCCCCCGAAGGTGGCGAGCTCGCCGTCGCGCGCGGTGCGGAACGACCGGAACAGCACCGGATAGGCGATGGCCTCGAGCAGGCTGGTCTTCCCCTGGCCGTTCCGGCCCAGCAGCGCCAGGCCCTCCGGCGGGAGGCCGAGGTCGGTGTCGGCCAGGTTCCGGAAGCCGCGAACGGTGAGCCGGGCCAGCCGCACTACGGCTCCACGGACGGCGGCGTCGTGGTGTCCTGGAGGACGATGATCACGCGGCTCACCGAATCGCTGTGGTTCCCCGCCATGTCGGTGGCGTAGAGCCGCACCTGGATGATCTCGCCGCCCTGCGCCGCCGTGGTGATGGGCAGCGCAAAGAGGAAGAGGGAATCGTCCCCCGGGAACGGCGGGAAGGTGGTGACCCCGCCCAGCACCTCGGCGTAGAACGTGTCCACGCCCTCGGGGTCCCGGACCGTCCCGCTCACCACCACCGCCGGGCCCTCGATCACCGAGGTGTCCTGCCCGGGCCGCTCGATGGTGATCGCCGGCCCCTCCCCGCCCGGGGGCGGGGGCTCATTGAACGTGAGCCGCTCCCGGTCGTTGCACGCGCCCAGCGCGAGGGCGGCGACCCCCCACCCCACGGTCCGGCGCGCCAGACGGCGAAACCCCAAAAACATCACCGAAAAATACCCGTTTCCGAGGGAAAATGGCAGCTCATCGCGACCGGAACGCGGCCGCCCGCTTCGCGAGGAAGGCGGCCATCCCCTCCCGCATGTCCTCCGTCGCGGACAGCAGCCCGAAGTGGTTGGCCTCGAGGAGCAGTGCCTCATCCTGCGACATCTCGAGCCCCGCATCCACCGCCTCCAGCACCGCCGCCACCGCCAGGGGCCCCTGCGCCAGGATCCCCCGCATCAGCTTCTCGGCCTCCGGCAGCAGCTGGTCCGCCGGCACCACCCGGTTCACGAGCCCGATCCGCCACGCCTCCTGGGCATCGATCATGGCGCCGGTGAGGAGCAGCTCCAGCGCCCGCCCCCGGCCCACCAGCCGCGGCAGCCGCACCGTCCCCCCGTACCCCGGGCCGATCCCGAGCTTCACCTCCGGCTGGCCGAACCTGGCCTCCGCGCTCGCGAGGCGAAGGTGGCACGCCATGGCCAGTTCGCACCCGCCGCCCAGGCAGAAGCCGTTGACGGCCGCCACCACGGGCTTGCGAAGGGCCTCGAAGCGCCGGAACACCGCCTGGCCGCGGAGCGAGCGCGCCTTCCCCTCCGCCGGTCCCTGCGATGCGAGCTCGCTGATGTCCGCCCCGGCCACGAACGCCTTGCTGCCCGCGCCCGTCAGGATCACGCCGCGCACCGCCGGGTCCTCGCCGAGGGCCGCGGCGGCCTGGCCGAGCTCGCCGATGACCTGGTCGTTGAGGGCGTTGAGCTTGTCGGGGCGGTTCACGGTCAGGACCGCGAGGCCATCGCGCAGGTCCAGGGCGAGCGTCTGGAAGGACATGGGCCAAGGGGGTTGGGTGGACGGATGTCGGCGCGCCGGAAACCTAAGCCATCGGGGCGCCGCCCGCCTGCGGGGCGCAGGTGGTGCCGGTCACGCGCCCGGGGGCGCCGGGGTCACAACATGCCGCACAATTCTCCTGCCTCTCCCGTAAGGGGAATTGCTGGGGCCTTGGGGGGGCCGCAGGTTGAGTCCGTCGTGCGCCGCGTGCGTGGGTTTGGTCCCGCCGCGTGGCAGCGCCGGTCACCCCCGCGACTGCGATCGCGGCTGTTTCCCCGGAGGCCTGATGCTCGCCGTTCCCTTCGTGCGTCCCCGCCTGCTCCTGCCCGCCCTGCTGGCCGGGCTGGCTGCCTGCACCGACTCCAGCATGCCCGCCGCCGCTCCTTCGCGCACCCATGAGATCCCGGTGGCGGAGTTGAGCGAGGCGCCGTCGCTCCTGATGTGCCAGCAGCAACCCTATGCGGTCACCTCCCAGACGGTCGGCCTCCTCGGAGGGACCGTCCGGGTCGGGAACCACCGGCTGGAAATTCCGCCGGGGGCGCTCCTCGCCCCGGTGCTGATCACCGCGGAGGCCCCGGCCGACAACGTGGCGTCGGTCCGCTTCTTCCCGGAAGGCCTCCAGTTCCTGCTGCCCGCGTACCTGACGCTGGACTACAGTCACTGCCCGAGCGGACCCGGCAAGCCCGGCAAGTCGGCGGTCTTCACCACCGATGGCCTGAGCGTCCTGAGCCTCCTCGGCTCCACGGACGACACCACCCAGCGCCGGGTCACCTCGGCCATCGACCACTTCTCGCGCTACGCCGTGGCGTGGTGAGCTGATGAGCGCCACGTCCCTGGAGGCGCGCCTGAGCGAGGCCATGCGCTGTGCCCGGACCGGCCAGTTCGGCCGGGCCGAGCAGCTGGCCCTCACCGTTCTCGCCGACGCCCCCATTGATGGCTGCGTGCAGGCAAGGGCGGCCAACCTGCTCGGCGGCATCGCCTTCGAGCAGGGACGGCTGCACGAGGCGGAGGAGCGGTTCGAGCTGGTGCTGCGCCAGGGCCGCCTCATCCGCGATGGCGAACTCGTGGCGCGGGCGGCCAACAACCTCGCCTCGATTGCCCACATGCGCGGCAAGCCGCAGCTCGCGGCCAGCCTCTATCAGGGCGCCCTCGGGGTGTGGCGCCGGCTGGGCCACGAGGCCGGCGTGGCCCAGACCTGCCACAACCTGGCCCTGCTGGCCCGTGAAGGGGGCGCGCACGAGCGCGCGGCGGAACTCGCCGAGGAGGCCGTGGCGGCCGCGAGCCGCACCTCCGATGTCGCCCTGCAGTCCCTGGTGCGCGTGGGGCGGGCGGAAGCGGCCCTCGCGCTGTCGGACTTCGCCGCGGCCCACGCCAACGTGGAATGTGCCCGCCGCCTCGCCCGCGCCAGCGGGGACTGGCTGGGGGTGGCCGACGGCCGCCGGGCCGAAGCGCGCGTGGCGCTGGCGGAGGGCCGCCCCGGCGCGGCCCTGCGTGCGGCACTGGCCGGCTATCACCGCGCCCGGCGTCTCGGCGCCACCCACGTGGCGACCGAGTGTGCCGAACTCGCCGGGCAGGCGGCCGCCCAGCTCCGGCGGCACCCCAACGCTGAGCGCTTCTACCGCCTGGCGCACGAGGGCTACCTGGCCCTCGGCCTGCCGCGTGGAAGGAGCGAGCCGGTGCCCTGGCTCACGGCGCTCCAGCCGGCGGGCGCCGCGTCGGCCGGCGGCTGAGGTGCGCGCGGGCGCCCGCGCATTCACGGCGGGCACGGCGGGGGCTAAGTTCCCCCCATGCTTCCCACTCACTTTGGCGTCACCCCCGACGGCGCCCTCCGCATCCTCGACCAGACGCTCCTCCCCGGCGAGGAACGCTACCTCACCCTCACCACGGTGGACGAGGTGGCCGAGGCCATCTCGGTGCTCCGGGTGCGCGGCGCCCCGCTGATCGGCGTCTCGGCGGCCTACGGCGTCACCCTCGCCCTGCGCGAGGGCCCGGCCGACCCGGCCCGCCTGCTGGCGGCGTGTGACCAGCTCGAGGCCACCCGCCCCACCGCCGTGAACCTCCCCTGGGCCATGGGCCGCATGCGGGCGGCGGTGCACGCCGCCGCGCAGCAGGGGCGCGACGTGGCCCAGGCGGTCCGCGCCGAGGCCGAGGCCATCTGGGCCGAGGACCGGGGCATGTGTGAGGCAATCGGGGCGGCGGGGGCGGTCCTCCTGCCCCCGGGCGCCACCGTGATGACGATCTGCAACGCGGGCGCGCTGGCCACCGGCGGGATGGGGACGGCGCTGGCCCCGGTGTACGTGGCCCACGCGCGGCACCAGGGCGTGAGCGTCGTGGCCTGCGAGACCCGGCCGCTCCTGCAGGGGAGCCGGCTCACGGCGTGGGAGCTCACCCGCGGCGGCGTGCCGGTCACCGTGATCACCGACGGGATGGCGGCGAGCCGGCTGCGGCGGGGCGGGGTGACGTGCGTGATCGTCGGGGCGGACCGGATCGCGCTGAACGGCGACACGGCCAACAAGATCGGCACCTACGCGGTGGCGCTCGCCGCGCACGCCCACGGCGTCCCGTTCTACGTCGCGGCGCCGCGCTCCACCTTCGACCCCGCCACCCCCGACGGGCCCGCGATCCCCATCGAGGAGCGGCGGGCCGAGGAGGTGCGGAAGATCGGCGGGACGCAGGTGGACGCCCCGGCGGCCGCGGTGTGGAACCCCGCCTTCGACGTGACACCGCACCAGCTGATCACCGGCTACATCACCGACGCCGGGCTGCTCCGGGCCGGCGAGCTGTCGCGCCTAGGCATGTAGGCGGCCCATGTCGTCGATCCTCGCGCTCGACCAGGGCACCACCGGCTCCACCGCGCTCGTCGTCCATGCGGACGGCCGGGTGCTGGGGCGGGGCTACCGCGAGATCACCCAGCACTTCCCCGTCCCCGGCTGGGTGGAACACGACCCGGACGAGCTCTTCCGCCTCACCGTCGAGGCCGCCGCCGACGCCATCCGGCAGGCCGGCGAGATGCCGCAGGGCATCGGGCTCACCAACCAGCGCGAGACCATCGTCCTGTGGGACCGGCGCACGCTGGCGCCGGTGGCCCGGGCGCTGGTGTGGCAGGACCGGCGCACGGCGGAGCGCTGCCGGGCGCTCGAGGCGGCGGGGCACCTGCACCAGGTCCGCGCCGCGACCGGGCTCCTCCTCGACCCCTACTTCTCCGCCACCAAGCTCGAGTGGCTCCTCCGGGACCCCGCGCTCCGCCGGCGCGCGGAGCGGGGGGAACTCGCGGCCGGGACGGTCGACAGCTGGATCATCGCGCGGCTCACCGGCGGGCGGGCCCACGTCACCGACCATACCAATGCCTCACGCACGCTGCTCTATCACCTGGAGCGGCGCGAGTGGGATCCCGCCCTGCTCGCGCTCTTCGGCGTGCCGTGGGAGGTGCTCCCCGACATCGTCCCCTCGAGCGGCGTCGTCGCCCTGACCGACCGTGCGCACCTCGGCGCCAGCCTGCCCATTGCAGGCCTCGCGGGGGACCAGCAGGCGGCGCTCTTCGGACAGGGCTGCGTGGGGGCCGGCCAGGCCAAGAACACCTATGGCACCGGCGCCTTCCTGCTGACGCACACCGGCCAGCAGCTGGTGGACCCCCGGCCGGGCCTGCTGACCACCGCCGCCGCGGGCCCCGCGGCGAGCCGGCCTACGCGCTCGAGGGGAGCGTGTTCATCGCCGGCGCCGTGATGCAGTGGCTGCGTGACGGGCTCGGCATCCTCGCCCACGCGGCGGACTCGGACGCGCTGGCCCGGAGCGTGGCCGACACCGGCGGCGTGGTCTTCATCCCGGCCTTCGTGGGGCTCGGCTCGCCCTACTGGGAGAGCGAGGCACGGGGGACCATCGTCGGCCTCACCCGCGGCACCACCCGCGCCCACCTGGTCCGGGCCGCGCTCGAGTCCATGGCCTACTCGAGCGCCGAACTACTGGCGGTGATGACCGCCGGCAGCGGGTTTTCGGTGTCGGCCCTCCGGGTGGATGGCGGCGCCGCCGCCAATGACTGGCTGATGCAGTTCCAGGCCGACATCCTCGACCTCCCCGTGGAGCGGCCGGAGAACATCGAAACCACGGCCCTCGGCGCCGCCGGCCTCGCCGGCCTGGCGCTCGGCGTCTGGCCCGACGTGGAGGGATTCCTCGCCGGGCGCCGCTACCGCCGGTTCACGCCCGCCACCGACGCGGCCGCCCGGGACGCGGGATGGCAGGCCTGGCGGCGCGCCGTGCACGCCGCGCTCGCCTGGGCCCGCGGGCCCGGCGCCTGAGCGGCCCCTCCACGACCCACCGCCAGCTCCACGCGAGCTGTCCCCGCCGCCGCGCCGCCGCCCCGCTGTGGCGTCGCTCCCGCAGAAGTCCCCTGTAGTCCGGACCGGAAATCGGTCGGATACAGTGGCTTCGACTGTCGTGATTGTTGTCGCGCCAGATGACTGTAGTGGCTTCGTAAGTAATTGATCATTCTGCATTTCCGGAGTCAGCGCCGGGAAGCATGTTGTAATGTTTGACATCCCGACTTCACTTGCGGCATATCTCCTGCCCTCTCGATCGGCCAGTCCCCTGCTGGCTCGACCCCATCGAGGAGGTTGGTGTGCTGCGTCATCTCAAGCGGTTCCTGCTGGCTTTGCCCCTGCTGGTGGGGCTCGGCCTCACGGCCTGTGCGGACGGGCAGGACCCGACTGCGCCGGCGGCCCCGGTGGCGCCGGCGGCCCCCGCGGTGGAGGCCGCCAATCTCTCCCTGTCGGGCCTCCCGCTGGTTGGGCGCCTGCTCGCCTGTCCGGCGCTGCCGCCGGCGCAGGCCTCGGCCTGGATCGGCCCGCTCGGCGGGTCGGTGACGGTGGGGCCGCATCGCTTCGTGGTGCCCCCGGGCGCCCTGGCGGGGCCGGTGCGCATCACCATGCGGATCCCGAGCGACCCGGTGGTCTCGGTGGAGATGCTGCCCCACGGCCTCCAGTTCCAGCGCCCGGCGCGCCTGACGCTGAGTTACCGGCATTGCGGGCCGCTGTCCCTGCTGGCGCCCAAGCGGGTGGCCTATACCAGCGGGACCCTCACCATCCTCGAGTACCTGCTCTCGATCGACAACCTGCTGGCGCGGGAGGTCACGGGGCAGGTCCCGCACTTCTCCCGCTACGCCGTGGCCTGGTGACGGCATGACGCCCGCGCTCCCCGCCCGGCCGCTGCCCGGGGCCACCTCGGCGCACGCCGAGCTGCACGCCGCTCGGGTGCACGAGCGGGCCGGCCGCCTCCCCGAGGCCATGGCGGCGTACCAGGCCGCGGCCGCGGCCGCGGAGCAGGGCGGGATCCGCGCGGTTCTCGCGGAGGCGCTGCGGCGGCTCGGGGCGCTGCATCATCATCGGGGGGAGGCGGACCTGGCGCGGGCCACCTGCCAGCGGAGTCACGCCGTGGCACTCGAAGGGGGCGATGCCATGCTCGCGGCCGAGGCGCTCAACGCCCTCGCCAACATGGCCTTCGAGCAGGGGGAGATGGAGCAGGCTCACGCCACCTACATGGAGGCGCTGGCGCTCGGGGCCGGCTCCCCGGCGCTGCGCGGGCGGGTGGAGCAGAACCTCGGCATCCTGGCCAACGTCCGCGGCGACCTCACCACCGCCACCGCGCACTACACGGCCTCGCTGGCGGCGTTCCGGGAGGCCGGCGACGAGCGCGGCTGCGCCCTGGCCTGGCATAACCTCGGCATGGCCGCCGCCGACCAGGGGCGCTGGGACGAGGCCGAGGGGCACTACGCCGAGAGCCGGCGGGCGGCGGTGCAGCTCGGGGACCGGCACCTGGAGGGTCTCTGCCTGCTCAACGGCAGCGAGGTGCACCTGGCGCACCAGCGCTTCGAGGCCGCGCGCGTGGATGCTGAGGTCGCCCTGCGCATCTTCGACAGCCTCGGCACCTCGCTCGACAAGGCGGATGCCTACAAGGTCCTGGGCGTGGTCTACCGGGAGACCGGGCGTCCCGCCCTGGCCGAGGCCCGCCTGCGGGCGGCCATGGAGCTGGCGGTGGAGCACGGCTCGGTCCTCTCCGAGGCCGAGGCGGCCCGCGAGCTGGCCCTCCTGCACCGCGACCTGGGCCGCAACCAGGAGGCGCTGCGGCTGCTCAACGCCGCCCACCGCCTGTTCACCCGCCTGCAGGCGGCGCGCGACCAGGTGGACGTCGCCGCCCGCGTCGCCACCCTCGAGGGCACCTTCCTCGCCGTGGTGCGGGACTGGGGCCGCTCGCTCGAATCCGCCGACAGCTACACCCACGGCCATTGCGAGCGCGTCGCCGAGCTGGCGGTGCGGGTCGGCGAGGCCCTCGGCCTGGAGGTTGACGACCTCACGGTCCTCCGCCTCGGGGCCTATCTCCACGACCTGGGCAAGGTGAATGTCCCCCACGAGGTGCTCAACAAGCCGGGCCCGCTCACCGAGGCGGAGTTCGAGCTGGTGAAGCAGCACCCGGTCTGGGGCGTGGAGCTGCTGGCGGAGGTGGAGTTTCCCTGGGACCTCAAGCCCATCATCCGCTGGCACCACGAGCGCTACGATGGCACCGGGTACCCGGATCGCCTGCGGGGGGAGGAGATCCCGCTCCCGGCCCAGGTCATCTGCGTGGTGGATGTCTATGATGCGCTGACCACCACCCGGAGCTACCGCGGGGCCATGGCCCATGAGGTGGCGCTGGCCCGGATGGGGGAGACCCGGCACTGGTGGTCGCCGCGGGTGTTCGCCGCCTTCGAGCGCGCGGTGGCGGCCATGGCCCCCGTGGCCTGAACGCAGGACGGCCCGCCCCGGGGAGGGCGGGCCGTCAGGGGGCGCGGACCGATGTCAGGCGGCGGGCGGCTCGGGCGGGGTGGCCTCGCCGCTGATGCGGAGCGTCCCGTTGGCCTCGTCGAACTGCACCTCCACCTCGGCCAGCTGCTCGTGATCCAGCCGGAAACCCACGAAGCTGGTCCGCCCCACGCGGGCCACCCCGATCGTGGTGTGGTCCGGCGTCTCCACCCTGGCCACGCCTCCCACTTCGTTCAGCTCGGGTACCTGCGTCAGCGCCACGGCGTTCTCGCCCGGGGCGCTCGGCTCGGCTTGCGGGGAGGCGGCGTCGTCGGCCGTCGCGCCGTTCAGGATCCGGCCGAGGGTCTTGAGGGTGGACCGCGCCACCTTGTAACCGGGCCGGTAGACCGACTCGATCCAGAGCGCGTCCGGCTTCTTCTCGGGAGTGTCGCTCATGGGCCTCCGCGCTAGAAGCGCCAGGTGAGGCTGGAGTGGAACAGCGTGCTCGTGATGCCCATCCCGCTCTCGCGCTGGCCGGAGAGCCCGAGGTACCACGAGCGCCCGATGCCGAGGTCGGCATCCAGACCATACCAAGTTACACGCCGATCCTGCGGGTTGGCCAGCGGATCGGTGTCGGTGCGGCCCCCGAGGCTCCAGTCGAGGTGCAGCGACGGGGCCGGGTTCATCCCCACCCGCAGCGTCTCGAGGTGGCCGGAGGTGAGCGCGTTGTCGAACCAGGTGGCCCGGAGCCCCACGTCCCAGTGGAACGGCCACAGCCGGTTGAAGGCGAGCCCCGTGGTATAGGCATTGGCCACGCCGTTGGTGACGCCTGACGACCGGTGGTAGTCGCCCGAGAGCCGCACCCGGCGGCTGCCGAGGGTGAGGCCGACCATGCCGCCCTTGCGGTAGCTGTCGTCGAAGGCGGTGGCGGGGTCCACGGCGTCGCGGTAGAGCCGCACCCGCCGGCGGGTGTCGTAGCTGCCGCGGAAGGAGAGCCACGACGCCGCGCGCAGCACGCCCGAGAGGTAGGTGCTCGTGGGCGAGAGTGCGCTCTCCCCCTGCGCGGTCTTCCACGGGCGGTAGTAGTCCACCTCCTGCAGCGCGCTGAGCGACACGGCCCGCGTGCTGAGGCTCGCCTGCCCGAAGGCGAACTCCCGGTTGGACCGCCCGCCCTGGTACGAGCCCACCACGCCCGTGGTGAACTGCCAGCGATTCACCCCCATCGGCGCGCTGTGGAACTGCACGTAGCCGCCCACGTCCCGCACGTCGGAGGAGAAGCCGAGCTTGAGCGGCTCCGGCTCGACGCCGCCGAAGACGGCGCCGGTGACGTGGCGACCGTTGAACTCGGTGAGCACCCCGTCAAAGAGGCTCACCGAGGTGACGGCCCCCAGGTACTGGCGGCCGATGCCCATCCGGAACGGCGCCCCCGGGCTGTTCCAGAGCAGGGCCGCCTGGTAGACCCGGGTGCGACCGTCCACGGTGGCGGGGCCGGTGCTCCGGTCCCGCGTGGTGCGCCGGGTGCGCAGGTCGAAGGCCAGCCCGAGCGACGTGCCCCAGAGGTCCTGGCCCATCAGCCGGAGGTCGGCCGAGGGCTGCGTGAAGCCGACGTTGCCCGGGTCCTCGCTGGCCACCAGGTAGCGGGCCCCCACCCGGCCGTGCAGGCCCGGCCCGCGGAAGGCGCGCGGACGGCGCCTCGCTGGCCCCGCCGCGACCACGGCCGCCGCGGCCGTGGGCACGTAGCGCACGCTGTCGCCGAGCTGGATCTCGCCGGTGGCGGACACCACCTCACACGAGGCCTGGCGGGAGGACAGGAAGACCACCTTGAGCGTGGCGATGGTCGCCGCGCCACGGAACACCGTCAGGAGCGTGCCCTCGGCCACCCCGGCCTCGCGGCCCGCCCCGACGTACACCGAGGTCCCGGCCAGGTAGGTGACCGCCGCGGTGCGGGAGGCGGTCGTGTCCTGCGCGGCCAGCGGCGCCGCGAGGCCCAGGCAGAGCAGCGCGGCCCGGAGGCCGCGGCGGATCAGGTGCGCGGATGGCATCGCAGGCACTCCGAGCTGACGTAGGAATAGCCGTTCTTGCCCCGGTGCTCGCTGTCCATCTTGGTCTGGCTGTGCTCGTGACAGCTGAGGCAGGTGAAGTCCCCGAAGTTGGTGGGCGTCTGGTGGCAATCGGCGCAGGTGGCCCACTCACCGCGGTGGTCGCCGCTGTAGATCTTGAAGAAGGAGGCGTCGTGGTCGAACGTGGCCCCGAGCCACTGCTGCGTCGTGTGGCAGCTGGCGCAGTCGGTCGGGAAGTTCGCCGCGAGGTGGTTCGGGTTGGCGGTGTTGTCGTAGTCCGCCTGGTGGCAGGCCAGGCAGGTCGAGGGCGTGCCGGTGTACTGGTTGTTCACGTGGCACTGGTCGCAGGCGGTGCTGCGGTGCGCCCCGGTGAGCTTGAACCCGCTCTGGTCGTGGTTGAAGGCGGCGCCGTCCCACGAGGTGGTGCCGTGGCAGTCCAGGCAGGTGGTGGGGAAGGACGCCCCCGCATGGTTCGGGTCGGTGGTGTTGTCGTAGTCGGCCTGGTGGCAGCCGGCGCACTGGGTGGGCGCGTCGCTGTAGTGGCTCGTGGTGTGGCAGTCCACGCAGCGCACGGCGCGGTGGGCGCCCGTGAGCGGGAACGGCCCCTCGTCGTGGTTGAAGCGGCCGCGATCCCACTCGGTGCTCGAGTGGCACTGCTCGCAGTTCTCGGGGAGCCCGCCCTGCACGTGATCGGGGTTCTTCGCGGCGGCGAACTGCGGCTGGTGGCAGCTCAGGCACTCCGGCGACTGGCCCACGAACTGGAGCCCGCCCTGCGCGGAGGGCTGGTGGCAGGCCACGCAGTCCACGGCCCGGTGCGCCCCCGTGAGCGTGAAGCGGGTCTGGTCGTGCGCCCGCTGCATCTTGGCCTGGTCCAGGAAGCTGCGCTCGGTGTGGCAGCTGCCGCAGTCGGGGCCCAGCTCGCCCCGGTGGGTGTCCTGGTGGCAGGTGGCGCAGTTGTTGGGCGTGCCCTGGAAGTCCAGCGCCGTGTGGCAGGTCCGGCACTCCGCGGTGGCGTGCGCCGCCTCGAGGGGGAAGCCGGTAGCCGCGTGGCTGAACTGGAGCCGCGCCTTGAGCGGGCTCCATGCCTCGGGGCGGTGGCAGGCCGCGCACTCCACGCTGAGCTTGCCGTGGGGCGAGGCCGTGCGCTCCTGGGCCGCGAGCGGCGCGGCCAGGAGCAGCAGGCACAGGGCGGACAGGATGCGCATCACGGCTTCACCTCCTTGTGGCAGCTCTCGCACTTGCCGGAGACCGGCCGCCAGATGAGGCGGCCCGGCACCCGGCTGGCGAGGTCCGTCGGATGACAGCGATTGCAGGCAACCCCCTCATGCCCCCCGCGGAGCGGGAAGCTCGTCGTCCTGTCGTGGTCGAACCTCGAGGCCGGGGCAAACCGCTCGGTGCCGTGGCAGCTCTCGCACCGGCCCCCATCGCGCAGCTCGGCGAACTGGGTGCCGTGCACGTTCTCGTGGCAGGCGGCGCAGTCCCGCTTGGTCTCGAAGCTGAGGGCGGGGAAACGCCCGCCCGCCTTCACCAGGCTCGACGCGGGCCGCGGGCCCGGGGTGCCGAGTTCCTTGTGGCAGGCCACGCAGGGCGTGGCCCCGTGGGCCCCGTCGAGGGGGAAGCCGTAGTCGGCGTGCTGCGTGATCCCTGCCGTGGAGGGCCGGAAGCGCCTGGCGTCGTGGCACGCCGCGCACCCCGCCGCCTTGGCGCGGGCGCCGCCGGCCGCAAAGCGGCCGGCGTGCGGGTCCACGTGGCAGCTGGCGCAGTCCTTCTCGGCCAGCGCAAAGCGGAACTTCGCCGTGCCCGTGGCCGGGGTGGCGGCGAGCGGCGGGAGCCCCGTCCGCTCCATGCCGTGGCAGCTGCGGCAGGTGGCGGTGGCGTGTTCCCCCTCCAGCGGGAAGCCCGCCTTGGCGTGGGCCGCGGCGTCCACGGTGCTCGGCGTCCAGCCGTTCACCTTGTGGCAATCGGCGCAGGCGCCGGCGCCCGGTGTGCGCGCCAGCTGGCCCCCGTGCACGTCGGCGTGGCAGCCCTGGCAGGTGGCAAACGCCGGCCGGATCACCACCCGCGAGGGCCCGAGTCGCGTGGGGGCGCCGGCGGTGGCGTCCTTGCCGTGACACTTGGCGCAGGTCACCGTGGCGTGCTTCCCCTCGAGCGGGTACCGCGTGGCGGCGTGGTCCTGCACCCGGAAGGTGGCGGGGGTGAAGCCCTGCAGGGCGTGGCAGGCGTCACAGTCGGCGGGCTTGCCCGCGAGGGTGGCGGTGCCGCCGTGCTGGTCGGCATGGCAGTCGCCGCAGCGCTTGAAGGCCGGCTGCTTCTGCAGGGCCGTGGCAAAGGTGCCGTGGCAGTCGGCGCAGCGCACCGCGGCGTGCTTGCCGCGGAGCGGATAGCTGGTCTTCTCGTGGTCGAAGTTGTTCCGGTCGATCGTCCGGAAGGACGAGGTCTGGTGGCACTTGGCACAGTCGGGGCCGAGGCGGCCGGCGTGCACGTCCTGGTGGCAGTCGGCGCAGCTCTCGGAGCTGACCGGCTTGTAGACCGGCACCAGCTGGCCGGCGGCATCCCGGGCCGGGTGCAGCCGCGCGGCCGTGTGGCACTTGTCGCACTCGGTGCTGACGTGCTTGCCGGTGAGCGGGTAGCGGGTCGAGTCGTGGCTGAAGCCGGGCGTGACTTCCCACTTCCCGAGGTCGTGGCACTTGCCGCAGTCGGTGCCGAGGGCACCGCGATGCACGTCCTCGTGGCACCCGGTGCAGCCCGCCTCGAGCCCGGTCCACTTGGTGGGCCGGCCCGCCGGGGCCAGGGTGCGCGCCGGGGATACCTGGAACTTGGCCGTGTGGCAGTCCGCGCACTTCGTGGTGGCGTGGGTCTGCTTGAGCGCCCAGCCCGTTTCGCGATGATCGAAGCGGTCCTCGCTGCCGGCCTTCCACGTGACCATCGCGAACTCGCGCCCCGCGTGGTCCGGATGGCACGAGGCGCAGGGTTCACCCTTCACCCCCGGGCGGCCGTGCAGCCCGCGGCCGCGGGCCACCAGCCAGCCCATCTCCTTGTGGCAGCTCAGGCAGCGGGCGGCCATGCCTTCGTTGCCCCCGCCATGACACTTGGTGCAGTTGCTGTTGCCCTTCGACCGACTGGTGCGCCCGTGCCAGTGGCCCCGGGGAGATCTGCGCCCCGAGGCCGTGCACGCCGGCGAGCGCCAGCAGGACGAGGAGGGCAAGCCTCCGCAGCGGCGTTACCAGAACCACGTCATCCCCATGGCCACCGCCACGCCCACGTGGATCCCCACCGCCACGAGCGCGGTGATGGCAAACGGCCGGTGCGCCACGTGCCAGAAGCGGAACACCCGCTGGGTGGCGGCCAGCATCCGGGCCTGCTGGGTGAGGGCCATCTCGCTTCGGGCCAGGCGGAGCACCTTGCGGAGCGTGGCCCGGTCCAGCTTGCTGGCCCCCTGGCCGGCGCAGAGCCGGCGCAGCGCGCGCGCGGCGCGCCAGCGGTCGAGGTCGTCCTTGGCCATCCGGACCAGGGTGGCGCCGAGGCCCAGCCCCTCGCAGGGCGTCGGATCGGACCGGAGCAGCGACTCCACCTGCGCGATCGGCAGGCGCGAGGCCTCCGCGATCTTCGCCACCAGTTCGCGGCGCTCGTTGGCCATTTCCTCGGCGCTGAGCTCGAGGCCGTTGGCACTGCGCGGGATGCGGACGTACAGGTAGCGTCCCACCACCCCACTGGCGCAGACGATGAGCATGGACGCGTACCCGAGCCCGATGATCCCCTCGAACCGCCAGCTGGCATGGACCGCCACGAGCACCGGCACGATGAGCGCCACGCCCACGTGCACGTCGAGCCACTTGGCCATGGCGCCCGTCCAGGCGAGCCAGCGGTACTTCTTGCGGAGCGGGTACAGCCACAGCAGCACGAAGGCGAGCAGCGCCACGATGCCCACGCTCTGGCCCACGTATCCCGACGGACGGAGCCAGGCGTGCAGCGGCGAGCGCACCCGTTCCCCCGCGGACGCCAGGTAGTACTCCGATCCCAGGGCGCTCCCGGCCAGGAGCAGCAGGATCACGAGAACGACGATCGGCGGCCGCCGCTGCGGTTGCTCCGGGGCACCGACGACCCGCCGGGGCCCCGGCGCCGTAGAGCCGGGAACGGTCTGGGCGCCGGAGGAGCGCTCGGAGGCGGGCAAGACGCGCAGGGTTGTCATGGCAAGATGCGACGCCCGATGCGGGCGTTCCGACAAAGAGCAGGATTGTGAACGGGCACGCACCCTGCCACAGCAAGAATCGCACACTCGATTCCCTGGTCCGGCAAGCGTGCTAAGTCCATGCAGCGGCGGGCACTTCGCATCTGGACCGTCGGAGACAGCGCCGTTGGGATTGCGACACTGCATTGCATCTGTAACGAATCGTTCGTCACACCTCGTCGGCTATTCATGAACGGCGGACTCATGTATCTCATCCTCGCCCTCGTCACGGTGCTCGCGGTTGTGCTGCAGGTCACCAGCCAGCGGCGCCGGGAAGCCTCGGCGCGCCAGGCGGCCAAGGCGCATGGAGGCGCCACGGCGATGGCGCAGCATCCGCGCATCGACCTGACCCATTGCATCGGGTGCGGCTCCTGCGTCGAGGCGTGCCCGGAGAGCGGGGTGCTGGCGGTGATTGGCGGGAAGGCGGCGCTGGCGCAGCCGCAGAAGTGCATCGGGCACGGCCTGTGTGCCGAGGCGTGCCCGGTCGGGGCCATCGAGATCGTCATGGCGCCGCCCAGCGTCAACGCGGACCTCCCGGCGCTCACCCCCGACCTCGAGACCGAGATCCCCAATCTCTTCGTCGTCGGGGAGCTGACGGGGTTGGCGCTCATCAAGAACGCGGTCAACCAGGGGCGTGAGACGGCCGACCGCATCGCCGAGCGGGTGCCCAAGCTCCGCGCCCGCCGCATTGGCGAGGTGGTGGACGTCTGCATCGTGGGGGCCGGGCCGGCGGGCCTGAGCGCCGGCCTGCGCGCCGTGGAGCGCGGCCTGAGTCACGTGGTGCTCGAGGCCGAGGACCTCGGCGGGACGGTCGCCAAGTACCCGCGCCAGAAGCTGGTGCTCACCAGCCCCGTGGAATTCCCGACGCACGGTCCCTTCCGGAAGCTCGAGCTGTCCAAGGAGGACCTGCTCGAGTTCTGGGGGAAGGCGGTGAAGAAGGCCGGCCTCAAGGTCCGCACCCGCGAGCGGGTGGAGAACATCCAGCAGGAACCCGACGGGGCGTTCACCATCGAGACCCCGCAGGGCCGCTACCGCGCCTTGAGCGTCGTCCTGGCCATCGGTCGGCGGGGCAGCCCCCGCAAGCTGGACGTGCCCGGCGAAGAGCTGCCCAAGGTGATGTACAGCCTCCTGGACGCCGCCTCCTACCAGGGCAAGCGGATCCTCGTGGTGGGCGGGGGAGACAGCGCGGTGGAGGCGGCCATGGGCCTGGCCAGCCAGCCGGGCAACACGGTCACGCTCTCCTACCGCAAGGACGTCTTCATGCGCCTCAAGGACCGGAACGAGAAGCGGGTCCGGGAGTACATGCGGAAGGGGAGACTGCAGGTGGTGTTCAATTCCCAGCCACTCGAGATCCGGCCCGGATCCGTGGTGCTCGGGGTCCAGGGGGCCGGCGGGAGGTCCCCAACGACCTGGTCTGGGTATTCGCGGGCGGAACACCCCCCAAGGCCTTCATGGAAAAGATCGGTCTTTCTTGCGGTTCCCGGGCGCTCGAGGGGGCGCGCGAAGTGGCCTGACCTCGTATATTGGAAATGCAACCTCCTGACGGAGAATTGGCATGAAGGCGGGGACCAAGTTCGCAGTCGGGGCCGGCATCATCGTGCTCAGCGTGGCCGCCCTGATGGCACAGGGAGTCAAGCAGTTCGGGCAGTACTCGCTCAAGCCCACCGAGCTCGCGGCGCGGGCCGAGGCCGACCCGGCGTTCTACGACACCGGCGTGAAGATGGAAGCCAAGGTGGTGCCCGGCACCATCAAGCGGGACGCCGCCACGCAGACCATCGATTTCGTGGTCTCCGACGGCGGGAAGCAGATCCCGGTGACCTATCGTGGCCTCGCGCCCGATACCTTCACCGACCAGATGGAAATCGAGGTTGTCGTCGAGGGCCGCTACGGGCGGGACGGCGTCTTCCACGCCACCACGCTCCTGGCCAAGTGCGGGTCGCGCTACGAGGCGCAGTACAACAACCAGGGCAAGCCGGTCTAAGTCCCCGCCCAGGACCCGTGCCGCACGCAGGGGCCGCCTCCCACCCGGGAGGCGGCCCCTTGTCATGCCGGCACCCCCCGCCCGGGGCCGGGGCGCGCCTCCCACGCCTGGGCCACCGCAAACGACCGCGCCCCCGGCGCAGGGCCGGGGGCGCGGGGTTGGCTGCAACCTGGGTCAGCGGGTGGGGATGTTCCGCCCGTGGCAGGCCGAGCAGGTCTGCGGGTTCCGCTTGGCCAGGCGCTCGGCGTTGAAGCCGGGGCCGTGCGGGTTGAAGTGGCGGCCGGCGGTGGCCGAGTGGCAGAGCAGGCAGTCGCGCTCGGTGTGGCAGGTGACGCAGCTCTCGAGCGTCTGTCGCGCCGCGGTGCCGTGGTTGAGCAGGAAGCTGCCCTGCGCATCGTGGTAGCCGGGCCCGATGGTGCCGGCCGAGCGAAGCCCTGACTGCACGTGGCAGGTGGCGCAGAACTGCTGCTGGTTGTGGCACTCGGCGCAGTCCGACTGCCGGTTGGTGGCCGCGGACGGATGCCGGGTCAGGAAGCCCGCGGGGTGGTAGCTCCCCTCGCGCCCCGGATCGGGCCGGTGACAGTCGAGGCACTCGCTGCGCGCGTGGCAGGTGGCGCAGCTCTGCGGGTTGGCGCTGGCATCGGGGCCGTGGCGGTCCGCGAAGTCCGGAGAGTGCGTGACGGGCTTGCGGCGCTCGATCTTGGCGCCGGCGGCCCGGCCCGGCCCGGCGGCGGGCAGGGCGGCGGCCACCCGGGGCTGGGCCTGGTGGCAGGCGACGCAGCTCTCGCTCGTGTGGCAGTTGGCGCAGGTCTCGGCGCGGCGCTTGGCCTGCGGGCCGTGGACCGAGAGGAAATCGGCCCGGTCGTGGCTGGCCGGCTGCTTGATCTCCGCCTTGAAGGCCAGGGACCGCGGGTCGGGCGCCAGCGCCTGGATGAGCCGGAGCTCGGGGGCGTTGACGTGGCACTGGGCGCAGAAGTCGCGCGCGTGGCAGGTGGCGCAGCTGGCCGCCACCGGCTGGCGCGTGCCGGCGGGCGGCTCCGCCTGCTTGCCGTGCCCACGCTGGGTCATGAAGTCCGGCGCGTCATGCGAGGCCGGCTTCTCGAACGCGGCCACCCGTTCCTGCGGCAGCGCCGTAGCGCGGGCCAGCGGGAGGTGGCAGGTGGCGCACGCCGTGTCGGGGGCGGAGAAGTGGGCCACCTTGACCCCATGGCAGTCGAGGCACTGGCCGGTGAGGGCCCGCTCCACCGTCATCCAGCCCTTGCCCTTCGGCGTGTGGCACTCGCTGCAGGTCACCGCGCTGTCCGCCTTGACCTTCCGCGTGAACTCCTCGCGGTGCTTGGCGTGCGTGAAGCGGAGGTTGTTGGGCCGGGCGCCGACGGGGCGTGGCTGCCAGTCCACTTTCTTCTCCACGTCGCCGTCATGGCAGCTCTCGCAGCTGGCGGCGCTAGGGAAGACGCTCCGCGCCGAGTCGAGCACGCCCGCGTGGCAGGTGGTGCAGGTCGGGAAGAGCTTGGCGTGCTTCGGGTGGTCGAACCCGTCGCGCCGGGCGCCGGTGGTCACCCCGGCCCCCACCAGCAGCAGGGTGAGCACGGTGAGCGCGAGGCGCCCGAGGGTCGAACGATCGAGGCGGCTCATCGCGCGGTCCTCCGGCGGGCGGGCGGCAGCGTCAGGCGGTCGGCGTCGGAGCCGAACATCCAGGTGAGCCCGGCCCGGAGCCGGGTCTGCGACCAGTCGATCGCGGCCGCGTCCGGCCGGTCGCGATCCTCGCTGTACCGGGTGATCGCGGCGTTGAAGCGCAGGTGCTCGCCGGCCCGGTAGTCGGCGGCGAGGCCCCCGTACTTGAGGGTGGCGTCGGAGAAGCGGAACTCGAGCGGCCGCTCGAGCCGCCCGCCGGAGGCCGTCAGCGTCAGCCGCGGCACCGGTCGCACGCTCACGCTCGCATCCCAGCCCTGCGCGGCCGCACCGGGCCCGCGCTCGTCGTGGATGCCGAGATCGGCGCTCACCGCCTGGCTGAAGGCGTAGCCCACGCCGGCGCTCCAGCGCCAGCCGTCGGTCTCCTCGTCCACCAGGGGCGTGAAGGTCTCGGTGTCGTCGTAGTTGTACTTCTCACCGGAGGCCCGGAGCTCGAGCCCCGGCACCGGGGTGACCCAGAGCGATCCGTTCACGGCGTTGTAGGGAACAGGGGAGAAGGCGCCCCAGATGGTCCAGAGGTCGAAGTAGGGCCGGTACCGGCGCAGCCCCACCGCCCCCCCGAACAGCCGGTTGGTGTGGCGGAGGGCGACGTCGCTGGTGCCCCACCACTCGTTGGAGAGGTCGTACTCCGCCCCGGCCGTGAGGCTCCAGCCCGGGAGGGGACGGACCGCGCCGGAGAGCGCGATGCGCTCCGAGACGAAGAAGTCGGTGGCCGGGTCCACCTCGCGGAGGTACTCGGCGCGGGCTTCCACCACCTGCCGCTCGAGGCCGAGGCCGGCGCCGATCAGGCGCTGGCGCTGGAGCGGCTGCCACTGGTCCAGCGGATTGAGGGCTTCGCTCGTCACCGGGAGGGCCGTACCGCGGGCCAGCCCCCAGCCGCCGAACAGGTCGGCCGTGAGGCCGACGGTCGGCACGCGATAGGTGGCGCGGGCGCCATCGAAGCCGGTGTACCCGAGGCGCCAGCGCATCACCTGGCGGCCCACCCGGACCGTGTAGCGGGTGGCGGCGTACTCGGCGTAGCCCTCGAAGAGCTGCAGCGCCGGGTCGGTGCCGGGCCAGATGTTGGCGTCGCCAAAGTCGGCGGCGAGCCGTGCGTTGGCGTGCAGGCTGAGGCCCTTCACCCCGAAGCCCCAGGCGGTGAGGTCAACGGTGGAGGTGAAGGGGCCGCCGGTCTGGCGGGCACCGGCACGGTAGTAGTCACAGTAGGTGCGGCCGGCGATGCAGTAGGCCGCGTAGCCGTCCGGCGTCTGGGACCCGCCGGTGGGGGCCGGGACCACCTGGCCCACCGGGATGCTGTCGAGCCGGAGGCCGCGGTAGCTCACGCTCTGCGCGCCGGCATCCACCCGGACGGTGTAATCCTGCGCCGCGAGCGGCGACGCCAGCAGGGCGCCGGCCGCGAGGAGCACGGTGGAACGCATGACGGGCCTCATGGCGCCCTCCCGCCGATCAGGCGCGGTTTCCACTCCGCCGGCGTGGCCTGGAAATGACAGACGCTGCACTCCTTCGCCTTGTAGTGGTCCACCTCGGTGGAGTGGCAGGCCAGGCAGAAGGTCCGCGAGGGGGTGAGGTTCACGATCCGGCTCTGGTCATGACAGGCATCGCACCTGGTGTGGGCCGCCTCGGCCGAGTGCTGGCCAGTGGCCACGGTGGTCTCGTGCGCATCCTCGATCACCGCGGTGCGGTGGCAGGAGGCGCAGTCGCGGCCCACTTCGTGGTGCTGCACGTGGCAGCCCTGGCAGCTCTTCACCGAGTCGCTGGCCGGCAGGTCCACGCGGCCGGTGTGGCAGTCCTGGCACTTGAGCCGGGCGTCCGGGGAGGTGTGGAGGTCGTGCTTGAACCCGACGTCCCGGGTGCGCGACGGCTTGTCGCGGACCTCCACCGTCACAGGCACGGCCTTGACCTCGAGCTCGCGCGGCTCGTGACAGCTGCTGCAGGTGCTGCGGGCCGGGGCCTCGTGATGGCAGATCTGGCACCCGCGCGGCTGCTGGAACGTCAGCGGGCCCTTCCCCGTTGCCACGACATGGCAAGTGAGGCAGGCCTGCTTCTTGTGCTGGTCGTGGGAGAAGGTGTCGCTCGGCAGGGGGGGCAGGGCGCGCACCTGGCGCCACGGAGGGGTGGGGTTGCCCCCAGGTGGCGCTCCCGCGTGGAAGGCCCCGGGAGGCGGGGGGGCCGGCCCGGGGTCGTCGAGGGGTGGCGCGTCGCCCTTCACCTTACTGTCCCGGACCGGATCCGGGGCGGGTGCGGGGGGGCCATCCCCCCGCACCTTGGCGGCCGGTTCATGCAGGCCCGGCTCCGGTCGCACCGGCGCGGCCGACTGGCGCAGCGCCTTGGTGGTGTCGAAGGGCATGGGCGGGCTCATCCGGCGCCCGCCGCCCCAGCGGCGGGCGGCCTTCACGTCCTCGTGGCACTGCTCGCACGCGCTCGCGTCCACCTTCGCCGCGTGGGGCGCGTGGCAGGTCTCGCAGTCCTGGGCCACCTTCTTGTGGGCGGTGCCCACGTGGAAAGGCTCCTCACGCCAGTCGGCGTGACACTGCGCACTGGCGCACGTCTTGACGGCCTCCCCCGCCTTGGCCTGCTCGTGCGGGTTGTGGCACATGCCGCAGGTGCCGGAGTGCGGGTCCTTGGTGATGTCGAAGTCCGGGAGCCGCTCCTTCATCTCGTGGCACGCGAAGCACTTGTCCAGGTTGGGCGTCATCGCGCCCGCGGCCGAGTCGGTGGTGGCCAGCGCGGGCACCCTGACGGTGAAGTTGTGGCAGGCCCCGCAGTGGAAGTCGCCGATCTGGGACATCTTGCCCAGGCGGATCTTGATGTCGTCTTCCTTGTGGCAGCCCGACTGGCCGCAGGTCTCGTTGGGCGGCTGGAACCGGTGGGCCGTCTTGGCGTGGCAGGTGAGGCATTCCTTCTTGTCCTGCATCGCCGAGGAGTCCGACTCCAGGTGCACCCGGTGGCCCGCCGTGGCGGCGATGGCCTGCCAGGTCTCCTTGGCGGCGCCCTGCACGTGACAGGAGGAGCAGATGGTCGTGGGCACCTTGCCGTGCTCGGGGATCTTGTCGTCCCGGTGCCCCGACATCCAGAAGAACATCTTCACCGCTTCCTTGAGCGGCTTCAGGGTGTGGCAGGTGTGGCAGTTGATGGTGTCGTGCTTGCCTTCCAGGCGGGGTACCAGGGTGTAGCTCCCGGTGTCCGGCAGCACCCAGGCCTGGCCGCTCGGCACGAAGATGTGGCAGCCGTTGCAGAAGCGCCGGTCGGTTTCCATGAAGTGGAAGCCGCTGTAGCCGACGCCGAGGGCCACGAGGACCGCCACGGCGGCGCCGCCGACGAGGGTGGCCTTGACCCCGGTGCTGCGGGTGCGGATCCAGCTGAGCCCGGCGTCGCGGCGGGGCCAGGCCCACCAGAGGACGATGAGGGCGCAGATGGCGCCGATCACGACCCCGCCCCACATCACCCAGGGTGGCTGCTGGAAGATCCACTGGATGATGGGCGTGACGTTGTCGTACGTCGGGGCCGTCACCACCGAGTCAACGGGGTTGATCGGCATGTGCAGCGTGTCCTGCGGGATCTGGATCATCGGCTTGCAAGGACGCCAGCTCGGGCGGGCCGAGGCCCGCCCGGGCTGGCGCTACTGCGGGTGAATCGCCGCATCCGCTGGATTAGCGGAGGCTGACGGTCGCGTGCCCGGCCGAGGCGGCCTTGGCCAGCGCCTGCTGCACCACGGCCCGGACGGCGGCCGGCGGGGCGGGCAGGAAGGGATACTGGGTGTGCAGCGCCTGGATCGAGACGGCCAGGAGCTTCTGCGAGAGGAACGGGTTGTGCACGCCCATGGACTTGTCGCCATTGGCGTAGCGGCCCTCGCCGAGCATCCGGACGTTGTAGAGCGCGCCCTCCGCGACGGTGATCACGCCGTCGGTGGTGCTGAACTGGTTGGTCGGCGCGCCCGCCACCACCTGGGCCAGGAGCCCCTGGTCGGTCGCGTCCACGGTGCCGTCGTTGTCGCTGTCGATCCAGATCTGGTCCGCCAGCGTCGCCAGGATGGCGCGGTTGGCGTCGAAGGCCTGCACCACGGCGGCCGCGTCGGTGTGACAGCCGCTGCCGGTGCAGCTGGCCCAGCTGCGCTCCAGCGCGGTGTAACCGCAGGCGTTGCCCCCCACCGGGTTGCCCTGCGGGTCGAGGCACGGAATGGGCCGGAACAGGTGACCGACCGACTGCAGCTGGAAGTTGCCGGTGGCGCTGTCGGTGACCGTGAACTGCGCCACGTGGCAGCCGGCGCAGAGGCGCGGGTTGGCCGTCGGGTCGCCGTGGGTGCTGGTCTGCGGGGTGGTGTCCACGCCGGGGGGGAACCAGCCTCCCGTGCCCAGGAAGACGGGCCCCTGCGGGGCGTGCGGCCCGCGGCTCGAGGTGAGCTGCGGCTCGAAGCGCCGCGCGTGGCACTTCATGCAGAGGTTCCCCTCGAGCGTGGGATCCGTGATCGAGTAGCGCAGCTGGCCGGGGTTGCCCGAGCCGTGCGGGTCGTGGCATACGGCGCAGGTGATCCCGAGGGCGTTGCTGTGGGAGAGCGCATCGTCGCGTTCCACGAAGTTGTCGGTCACGCCCCAGGCCTTGAGGGCGCCCCGCCCCTCGTGGCACGCCAGGCAGGAGGCATAGGTGGCCGGCGTGGTGATGGCTTCGTCCACGACCTCGGCATTGGCCTCCGCGTGCCGCGACTGTTCCCACTGCTCCACGAACGGATGATGCGTCCCGTTGTGGCACTCGGCGCAGGTGCCCGAGTTGCTGCTGGTGTCGGCGTTCACCCGGGCCAGCGGCGGGGCCACCGCGTCGGGTGCGGTCACGTGCGCCTCGCCGGGCCCGTGGCAGCTCTCGCATTGCACGTCCTGGTAGGCCGGGTCCTTCACCTTGTTGTAGCCCGCCGCACTGTCCACCTTGCTGCCCAGCTCGCTCACGGTGTGGCAGCCCTCGCAGTAGGACTGCGCGTGGCCCGACGCCTGGAGGGTGGCCCAGGCGTCGGAGTGGGCATGCGTGGACCAGTCGGCCTGGTGATCCACGTGGCAGTTGCCGCAGGTGGTCTGGCCCGCTTCCACCGAGTAGTAGCCGAGGAAGCCGCTCTCGGCATCGGGGGGCGGGTTGAAATCGCGGTCGCGGAAGACGGTCTCGGTATCGGTGCAAGCGCCGAGCAACGTCAGCGCGATTAGCGCGACGAATGCTCCCGTCCCTCGGCGCCCTCTGTGCAAAGCAGGCATGCGCGGGTCCACTGGAAATGGGTTGTGCCGGTGTCGGGCCTACATTACAACGGGCAGTATTGAAAGCAAGGTGGATTGAAATGAGACTTACTTCATGGAAGCCCAATCCTCTCCTCATATAAAGAGAGGTTCATTCCTTGCCGGCCAACGCGGCATTCGCGTGTGATTGCGTGGAACCGACGGTGGCCGCAGAACATGGAACGAGCCCCGCGCATCCGGCCCCCTTCGGCGGTCCGGCTTGCGGTCGGGGCGCACTACCCTAGGTTTCTTCATACAACGCGGTTTGGCAGGTCCACCTGCGGAGTCCAGCTTGACCACCACAATCTGTCCGTCCTGCAAGCAAGCCACGGGCGGGAAGTTCTGCCGGCACTGCGGCGCCGCCGTGCACGCCGATTCCACCACCCAGGGGTGCACCGGTTGCGGGGCGGCGCTCCGTCCCGATGCGCGATTCTGCAATCAATGCGGGCGCACGGTCGGCGCCGGGTCGGCCGGCGCGAGTGGCGCCGAGAAGCTGCGGTGGTTCCTGGCGGGTGGCGCCACGGTGGCGGTGGCGGGAGCGCTGGTGCTCCTCCTGACGCGCACCCCCGTGGCCGCCGCGGGCCAGCCGGCGCCCGCCACGGCTGCCGCCCGCCCGCAGGCCCCCGACGACGGATTCTCGGCGGCCGACCTGGCGGCCATGACGCCGAAGCAGCGGTTCGACGCGCTGTACAACCGGATCATGCGGAGCTCGGAGCGCGGGGATGAGGCGTCGGTGGGGATGTTCGCGCCGATGGCGCTGGCGTCCTACGCCGAGCTCGACTCGGTGGACGCGGACGCGCGCTACCACGCGGCGCTGATCTACCTGCACACGGGCGGGGTGGCCGAGGCGTCCGCCCTGGCCGACACGATCCTCAAGAAGCAGCCAGGCCACCTCTTCGGCTACGTGGTGAAGGGGACCCTGGCGCGGTTCCAGCAGGACAGCGCCGGCCTCAAGCGGGCGTACAAGGACTTCCTGGCCCACTACGACGCGGAGCAGAAGGCAGCCCGCGTCGAATACACCGAACACCCCCGGGCGCTGGCCGACTTCCTGGCCAATGCCCGTGAAGCAACGGGAGGCAGCACGCCATGACCCTGCTCGGCACCTTCGCGCTCTGGACCGGGCTCCTGCTCGGGGCCTGGGCCATGCTCGTGGGCTTCTCCGGCCGCTGGCACGCGCAGCCGGCGCTCGCGGTGAGCGTCACCCGGGCCACGCACGCCATGTTCGCCGTGATGCTGGTGGCGTCGGCGGCGCTCTGGAAGGGACTCATCAGCCACGACTTCAACATCGAATACGTGGCCAGCTACACCTCGCGGAACCTGCCGGACTACTTCATCGTCTCGGCGTTCTGGGCGGGCCAGAAGGGGTCGCTGCTGTTCTGGGCCGTGGTGCTCTCGGGCTTCTCCTCGGCCGCGCAGTGGCTCACCTCGGCCCGCTACCGGGCGCTGCTGCCGTACGTGGCGGCGGTCACCAGCGGGGTGGTGTCGTTCTTCATCGTCGTGATGCTCTTCGCGTCCAACCCGTTCGAGCGGCTGCCGTTCACGCCGCCGGACGGCAACGGGCTCAATCCGCAGCTGCAGAACATCGGCATGATCATCCACCCGCCGATGCTCTACCTGGGCTACATCAGCATCACCATCCCGTTCGCCTTCGCCATCGCGGCGCTGCTGTCGCGGCGGGTGGACACGGGGTGGCTGCACGCCATCCGGAAGTGGACCATCATGTCGTGGCTGTTCCTGAGCATCGGCATCGTGCTCGGGATGTGGTGGGCGTACGTGGAGCTGGGCTGGGGCGGGTACTGGGCCTGGGACCCGGTGGAGAACGCGAGCCTGCTGCCGTGGCTCACCATGTCGGCGTTCCTGCACTCGGTGATGATCCAGGAGAAGCGGGGGATGCTCAAGCGCTGGAACATGGCCCTCATCCTGGGGTCCTTCCTGCTCAGCATCTTCGGGACGTTCATCACGCGCAGCGGCGTGATCGCCAGCGTGCACAGCTTCACGCAGTCCAACGTGGGCTACTTCTTCCTGGCCTTCCTGCTCATCGCCGGCATCCTGGGCTTCACGCTGCTGTACACCCGGTGGGACCGGCTCGAGGCGGACGTGCAGCTGGAGAGCATGGTGAGCCGGGAGGCGGCGTTCCTGTTCAATAACCTGCTGCTGGTGGGCATCGCGTTCTCGGTGCTGTGGGGGACGCTGTTCCCCATCCTCTCGGAGGCGGTGCGGGGCACCAAGATCACGGTGGGCCCGCCCTTCTTCAACAAGGTGAACGTCCCGCTGGGCCTCCTCCTGCTGATGCTGACGGGCATCGGGCCGCTCATCGCCTGGCGGAAGGCCTCGACGGCCAACCTCAAGCGGCAGTTCACCTGGCCGGTGCTCACGGGCCTCGTGGCGGGGATCGCCATGGTGGCCACGGGGAGCCGGGACTTCTACGCGGTGGTGGCCATCGCGCTCGGCGCCTTCACCACGGGGACGCTGGTTCAGGAGTTCGCGCGGGGTACCCGGGCACGCCACAAGATGTACGGGGAGTCGTGGCCCATGGCCTTCGGGCAGCTGGTGGCGCGGAACCGCCGGCGCTACGGCGGCTACATCGTGCACGCGGGCATGGTGATCATGTTCGTGGCGTTTGCCGGGATGGCGTTCAAGACGGAGATGGAAGCCACCCTGAAGCCGGGCGAGACCGCCACCCTCAAGAGCCCCTACGGCCACACCTACACCTTCACCCACCTCGGGGTGTCGCAGTTCGAGCAGCTGAACCGGGTGGTGACGCAGGCGTCGGTGCAGGTGAGCAAGGACGGCAAGCCGGTGGGGGTCATCAATTCCGAGAAGCGCCAGCACTTCTCCGAGCCCGCGCCCGGCGTCCGGCAGAAGTCGTTCGAGCCCTCCACGGAGGTGGGCATCCGGAGCGGGCTGCAGGAGGATCTCTACATCGTGTACGCCGGCTCGGTGCAGGGCACGGAGGAGGCGGTGTACCGCTTCACCATCAACCCGCTGGTGCTCTGGGTGTGGATGGGCGGCGTGGTCCTGGTGATCGGCGGCCTGGTTACGATGTGGCCGGGCAGCGCGGGGGCGGGGGTCACCCGCCGGGCGCAGGCGGGTTATGAGGTGCAGCTGGCGGGCGCCGGGAGCGCCTCGTGACCACGCGCCGAGACCTGCTCCGCCGCGGCGCCGCGGCGGGCATCGTGGTGCTCGGGGGCCCGCTCCTGTTGAGTGCCCAGCAGCAGGAACCGCTGGCCGGCCAGGGCGAGGCCGGGCTGCTCCGCGACCCGGTCTCGGCGGGCCGCGCGCGCGAGCGCGCCACCGACCGGGACAACGACGAGTTCGTGAAGGCCCTCGAGCACCGGCTGCAGTGCACCTGCGGCTGCACGCTCGACATCTACACCTGCCGGACCACGGACTTCACCTGCACCTACTCCCCGCAGCTCCACAAGGAGGTGCTGGCGCTGCAGGATGAGGGGAAGACGGGCGACGAGATCATCGCCGCCTTCGTGGCCAAGTACGGCGAGGACGTACTGATGGCCCCGAAGGCCGAGGGCTTCAACATTGCCGGGTACGTGGTCCCGGGGGTTGCGATCCTCACGGCCGGGGCGGTCCTGACGGCCATCCTGCGCCGCCGTTCCCTGACCCGGCAGGCGGCCCTCGCCGGCGCGGCGCCGGGAGCCTCGGTGGAAGCCAATGATCCGGGTGTTCCGGTGCTGCCGGGCGGCACGGGCACCCCTGAGGAGCTGGCGCGTCTCGAGCGCGAGCTCCGGGAGCTCGATCCGTGATCTACGAAGCCATCGCCGCGGTCCTCGTGGCCCTCGCTGTCGTGGCCCTGCTGCTCGGGCCACTCCTCGGCGGCAGCCAGGCCGCCCAGATTGGGGCCGACGAGCCGGAAGACCTGGAGGAGACGCCGAAGGGCATGGCGCTCGCCGCGCTGCGGGAGATCGAGTTTGACCGCGCCACCGGCAAGCTGTCCGACGAGGACTACGCCGCGCTCAAGGCCAAGTACACGGCCGAGGCCCTGGAGGTGCTCCGGCGCGAGGCGCCCGCCCCGGCCGCGGCGCCCGCGCCCGTGGCCGCCGGCGCCACGGGTGATGCCGTGGAGGCGCTGATCGCCGACCGGGTGCGGGCGCTGGAGGCGGGGGCCGTGAAGTGCCCGGCGTGCGGCCCGCGGCCCGAGGGGGATGCCCTGTTCTGCTCGGGCTGCGGGCGCTCGCTGACCATCGGGGGCTGCGGCTCCTGCGGGGCGGCGCTGGTGCCCGGCAGCCGCTTCTGCGAGAGCTGCGGCTCGGCGGTGGCGCAGGCCTGATCACCAGCCGCGCCGGAGCCCCATCCCAAGGCTCCAGGTCTTGAGGGACGACAGTGCCGCCTCCGGCGGCAACGCGCTCTTCGCGAAGGGGGTCCCCCCCAGCGTGAAGAGCGCGCTCTGTTCCAGGGCGAAGCCGCGCCCGAGCGGCACCCGGAGGCGCAGGCCACCCTGCCCGGCGAGGGTGGTGCGGCCCGACCCGTCGGAAATGGCCCAGTGGTCCGTGGCCAGCCCGGCCTCGAGCAGGAGCTGGGCGGCGCGGAGGCTGGCGAGCGCGCGGCCCAGCCGCAGGGCGAGCCGGTAGCGGTCCACCCCGCCGTCGCGGTTGTCGAGTGCGAGGGCATCGGTGACCGCCCGCAGGTTCCCGGGCGCATACGCCCCGTCCAGCGTCAGTTCCCACGCGCCGAAGCGGCGTCCGATCCCGAGTTCGAGCGCGAGGCGCGGGGCGGGGTGCACGTCCACGGGCGCCCCCGGGATGGTGGTGGTGTCGCGCGAGGCGCCGGCGAAGCTCTCGTGGCTCGCGGCGACGTGGAGGATCAGCGGCCGGGCCGCTGGGCGGCGAGCCCGGCCGGCAGGCCGAGCGCGGCGAGGGTGAGGCCGAGCAGGGCGACGTTCGGAAGCGGGTGGCGCATGACATCTCCTTGGAGGGGCCGGGATGCCCCGGGCCGCGGACGCGGCCCGGGGCGCCTGACTATTGCACGACGAGGTTGAGCCAGCCGTTGGTGGTGCCACCGTCGGCCTTGAGGACCCAGTTGAACCCGGTGCGCGACTCGCCGGTGATCCGGCCCTCGATGGCCGTGCCGATGAGGTCGTCGTTGGTCTTGATCAGGTTCATGACGGCCGTGAGCACGTTCTTGAGGCTCTTGCCGGCGCGCAGGACGTGGTTGGGGTCGCCGGTGTCCACGGCGCCGGTCATGTCCCGGTACAGCGGGCCGATGGCGCTGATGAAGTCGCTCCAGAGGCTGTCGCTGATCTTGAGCTCGCAGGCGGTGTTGTCGTCTTCCATGGCCACGATCCGGAAGGCCTCGTTGGGGTGCGCCGCCTGGTAGGCGTCGATCTGGGCCCGGCTGAAGAGCAGGACGGTGCCGGTCCAGTCGGTGCCGCCGTCCCAGTTGTAGAGCGCGGATTCGTGCTCGCCCGCGCAGGCGTAGCGGGTCAGGGAGTCGCTGGTGCTCTTCTGGCCCATGATGTGGACCTCAAATTCGGGACTGCCCTTCAACCAACCCTCAAAATCCGAGAAGAACCTGGCCTTGGTCATGTACAGGCCCCCGGTCCCGCCGGTCCCGCCTTCGGTGCTGCAGTTGGTGCAGGTGGCGCTGGCGCTGCGGAGCGGGTGGTCGAAGTCGGTTTCGACCGGGACCACGGCAAGCACCGGCGTGGCCGGGGGCGTGGTGGGATCGAGGAGGATGCGACGGCCCTGGACGTCGAAGGCCACCGGGACGTCGTGGTCCCGCGCGGCGGTGGCCACCAGGAGGTTGGGGCCACCCTGCCAGGCGGCCCGGTGGGCGGGAACCGGGAAGTACATCTCGAGACCCCGGGTGGCGGCCAGGAGGGAATCCACGCTCCGGTCGGATTCCCGGGTGAGGCGGGCCAGCTCGCGGCGCTCCCGGCCGCCGCCGGCGGCGAGGTCGCGCTGCAGGTGCAGCTTGTGCTCCCGGATGGGGGAGCCCTCGAGGCGGGCCCGGAGGCGGGCCCGGAACCCGGGATCCGCCAGGGCGAGGGCCAGGCGGCGGGCCACGCCCTCGAGTTCGCGGGTCTCGGCGGTGACGGCCTGCGCCACCGGCGGGGCCGGTGGCCGGGGCCGTGGGCGGGCCATCCTCGCCACGCTCGGCGCAGGCCGAGGCAAGGAGGAGGGTGACGAGGGCGGCAGTGCGGCGGAACGACATGGAGAGCCTCCGGGGGACGGGGTGCAGCGCGTGGCATGACGGCGCGCCCACAGTAGGGCCTCTCCCCCGAAAGACCGGTCGCATTCCAACGCAGGCCGGTCCAAAAACACGCACGCTGAGGTGCCGGCGCGGATTCCTGTCAGTCGGACGCGCGCTCGACGTCCCCATGCGCGACCCCGCGGTACGCGCGGCGGGGCCGGGCGCCCGGCGGACGCAGCTGTCCCGGCGCCGGGACGGGCCACGGCCGTCCCTCCCCGCGCCGACCGGAGCCCGACCTCATGCGCAGCGCCGCCCACCTGAAGGGCCATCCGATCCACCCGATGCTCGTGGCCTTCCCGATCGCCTTCCTCACGGGGGCGTTCGGCTTCGACCTGGCGTACTGGCTCACCGGGCAGGGGGCCTTCTGGGCCACCGGGTACTACCTGGCGCTCCTCGGCGTGCTGACCGCCCTGGTCGCGGCGGTGCCTGGCCTGCTCGACTACCTGCGGGTGGTCCCGCCCCGCAGTTCGGCGAGGAATCGGGCCACCCTGCACCTGGCGCTCAACGTCGGCGTGATCGCGCTCTTCGGCGCCGCCCTGCTGGTGCGGGGCGAGCTGCTGCCGCGGCTGTCCACGGTGCTCCTCCTCGAGGGGCTCGGGACCGCCCTGCTCGCCGTTTCCGGGTGGCTCGGCGGCGAGCTGGCATTCAAGCACCAGGTGGGGGTGGAGAACCGCTATGCGCGGGCGGGGCGCTGGCGGGAGCTGACGCTCGAGCGCAGCGTCGGCGGGCCCACGGTGGTGGCGGCGGAGGGGGAACTCGAGGTGGGGCAGATGAAGCTGCTGCGCTTCCGGGACCGGCGGCTGGTGCTGGCGCGCACCGAGGACGGGTTTGCGTGCTTCGAGGACCGCTGCACCCACAAGGGCGGGAGCCTGGCCGGCGGGACGCTGGCCTGCGGCACGGTGCAGTGCCCCTGGCACGGGTCGCAGTTCGACGTGCGGACGGGCGTGGTGCGGGCGGGGCCGGCCACCGAGCCGGTCGCGACCTTCCCGGTGGACGTGGTCGCCGGGGAGGTGCAGTTGCGGGGCTGACTCGACGGAGGAGGCCCGCGCGGCCCGGGAGGCAGGCGGGGCAGCCCGGTCTGGGCCTGGGGCCAGGGGGCCTGGCCGGGCCGCCCATGGGGAGGCGGGGTGAAGCCGATTGCGGCTCACGGCGGGGGAAGGCCGGCCTCGCGCTGGCGCAGGAGCCGGTGACGGGCGCCGGTTGACACGGGAGCCCGCAGCCAGCTAGAACTCCATCGCCTCCATGCGGCGGAGGCCGATGCGAAGGGGAATGACGGTGCAGAGCCCGCAGAGCAGCACCACCCCGCCGAGCGACGCGAGCATCCCGAGTCCCATCGTTGCGTCCTCCCCGGCGAACTGGGCGCGCAGGTAGCCCAGCACCGGCGTGGCCTCGAGCACCAGCACCACGCCGAGGAGCACCACGGCGGACATCATGAACACGAGCCCGCCGAAGCTGGTGGGGATCTGGGCCGCGTTCTCGGTGTCGAAGCGCGGGTAGAGGGCGCCGAAGCAGAGCGCCAGCGCGCTCAGCGCGAAGGTGAAGAGCACGATGGTGCCCAGGCTCACCACCATCATGAACGGCGTGGCCTGGAGCAGCAGGTTGGTGCCCGCCGTGATGGCCACGGCGAGCACCAGCAGGGGCACCGTCCCCGTCCAGTACTTGCTCCAGAGCAGGGCGCGCAGGTCGAGCGGGCTCGAGCGGAGGAGCCACATCTGCTTCCCCTCGAGCGAGACCGCGGGGAAGACGAAGCGCGCCGCGATGGCCGCGAGCACGAAGCCGGCCAGCCCCAGGTTCAGGAACACCACCAGCGTCACCAGGAACACCGGCACCTTCTCGCCGCTGAAGAGCGGGAGCGACTTGATGTTGAACACGTACACCACGAGCAGCACCGCCAGCAGGATGAGCTGGCTCCACTGCGTGGTGTCGCGGAAGAAGAGCCGGATGTCCTTGAGCACGAACTCGCGCCGGGCCGCCGGCATGGAGCGGAAGAGCCGCGCCCCGATCCCCGACCAGGCCCGCCCCCGCACGAAGCGCTCCGCCCCCTCCTGCGCCTTGCTGAAGCCGCCGTGGTAGAGCCGCCCGTGCAGCATGGCGCCGAGCACCACGAAGGCGGCGGCGGTGCTCCAGAGCAGCAGCACCGGCAGCGGGTCGCCGGTGCGCTGGAGCCAGTTCATGATCATCTGCGACGCCCACTCGCTCGGCAGGAAGGGGCTGGTGGGCGCCTGCAGGCCCTGCAGGTAGTCGATCAGGTTCCGCATCCCCTCGGGCCGCGACAGCCGCTCCGGCCGCACCAGCCGGAACAGCAGCACCAGCCCCCCCACCGCGCCGATGGCGATGAGGCTCAGCAGGTCGCGGGTGCGCCGGGCCGGGAAGATGTTCACCAGCGCGAGGGTGAGCGCCGAGCCCACCACCGAGGGAAGCACGAAGTACGGCACCAGCGCGCCAATGACCACCAGCGGGAAGAGGAACCCGCCGTCGAACACCAGCCCGTACGCCGTGAAGATCGGCACCGCGATCAGGGCTACCATCCACGAGGAGTGGAGCAGCGTCTCGCCCAGCTTGGCGAGGTAGAGGTGCAGCCAGTCCACCGGCGAGGAGACCAGCAGGTCCAGGTCCTTGGCCAGGAAGAAGGCCGAGAGGGCGGTGACCAGGTTGGAGAGGAGCAGCAGCGACGCAAACGAGAGGAGCAGGATGCTCAGCCCCTTCGCCGCGAGCGGCACGCCCACCTCGCTCGTGGACTGGAGGTAGCGGAGCACCCGGAACACCACGCCGAAGATCCCCAGCCAGCAGCCGAGGGCCACGAGCGTGAGCAGCAGGAAGCGGCCGCTCCCGCCCGAGCGCTCCTGGCGGAAGCGGTTCACCGCCGTCCGCCACTTGGGGATGGTGATGGTGGTGAGCGAGGGCTGCCGGGGCTGGTCCATGGTCAGTCGAGGATCAGGTCCATCTCGCGGTCGATGACGCCGCCGGTGAGCTTGAGGAAGAGCTCCTCGAGCTTCGCGTCGCCGCCGGCCGTCTGCTGCCGCACCTCGGCCATCGTGCCGCAGGCCAGGATCTTGCCGCCGACGATGATGCCGATGCGGTCGCACATCTCCTCGACGGTGTCGAGGGTGTGGGTGCTCATGAGCACCGTGCCGCCGCGGTCCACGAAGGCGCGGAAGAGCTCCTTCAGGAACCGCTGGCCCTTCGGGTCCAGGCCCACCATCGGCTCGTCGACGACGATGACCTCGGGGCGGTGCAGCAGGGCGCTCGAGATGATGAGCTTCTGCCGCATGCCGTGGCTGTAGCTCTCCACCAGCTCGTCCTTCCAGGGGAGCAGCTCGAAGAGGTCGAGCAGCTCCTCCATGCGCCGCTCCACCGCCTCGCCGTCCTGCCCGTAGAGCGCCGCCACGAAGCGCAGGAACTCGGCGCCCGTCAGCTTGTCGTAGACGTAGGGCCGGTCGGGGATGAAGCCCAGGCGCTGCTTGGCCTTGAGCGGGTCGGCCGCCAGGTCGTCGCCGGCGATCTCGATGGTGCCGGCGGTGGGCTGCAGGATGCCGGCGATCATCCGCATGGTCGTGGTCTTCCCGGCCCCGTTGGGGCCGAGAAAGCCGAAGAGCTCGCCCTTCCGGATCTCGAGGTCGATCCCGTCCACCGCGGTGAACTTGCAGTAGCGCTTGGTGAGCTTGGTCAGGCGGATCATGGAGTCTCCTGGAGCGCCGTCAGGCGAAGCCGTCCGGCGCGGAGCGCCAGGTCGAGGAAGCGGGCCTCGCCCCCGGTGGCGAGGCGGAGGCGGGCCACCGGGTCGCCGGGGGCGAGGGTCGGGTCGAGCGGACGCCAGGTGCCGGTCCAGGCTTCGGCCCAGGGGCGCAGCTCCCAGCGGCCACCGGCGCGGACCAGGCCCCAGACCCGGCGCGCGGGGAGGTCCGCCGCGCGGAGCAGGGCCACCAGCAGCTCCACCTGTTCCTGCGCCGTGCCCTGGCGCGCGGCCAGCACCTGCGCGGGACGCCGCGTATGGGCGCCCGTGCGTCCCGCCACATGGGTGTGCACCCACGCCGCGAGTGCGAGGGCCGCTGCCTCGGCGCCGGCGGCCGGCGGGATGGCGGCCAGCGCCGGCGCGGCGAGCGCCGTGTCGAGCGACGGCCGGGGGGGCGCGGCCGGATCGTCCGGCGCGGGGCCGGTCGCGGCACTGTCGGCGGGCCGCGCCACGAGGAGGGTGTCGCCCCGGCGCTGCTGCCAGCCGCCCTGGAGGGCGGGCAGGCTGTCCGGCAGCACCGCCGGCGGGACCAGGCCAGCACGGCCCCGAAGGGTGCCGCCTGGGCGGGCGGCGCCTCCGTCAGGCGATAGCTGGGCGCGGCGGCGCTCGTGTCCCACACCGGCGCTGGCCCGGCGCGGAAGTTGGTGCTCACCAGCTCGAACGCCGAGCGCTCGTAGGTGGCGCCGAGGGCGTGCTCCAGGCGCACGGTCATGCCGGTGCCGTCCACCCACCGTGCCGCGGGGAGGCCCGCCTCGACCCCCTCGAGGCGCCAGGCCCGCACCGTGTCGCTGTGCGCCACGCGCCAGCGGCCGAGGGTGGTGTTGAATTCCGCGCTGTCGGGCACCACGAAGAGCGAGTCGCGCGCCACGGTGAGGCGCTGCAGCCGGACCTCGGCGGCGAACGGGTCGTACACCTCGACGTTGAGGTGGCTCCCCGGGCGGGGGAGCCCGCGCGAGGCCGCCACGAGTCCCACCGCGCCCGGCAGCACCACCGGCCGGCGGAGCGCCACCATCAGGGTCTCCGCCACCGCCGTTCCCTCGCTGGCCACCACCGTGAGCAGGGTGTCGGCCGTGACGGTGCCGGCCAGGGTGCGCCGGCCCGCCTCACTCAGTTCATCGGCGGACCAACTGCTCAGCTGAAGGCCCCGGGTGTAGATGGCCTCGGTGCGACGGCTCACCCGCCGGCGGGTGCGCGCCTCCGCCGACGGCAGGTCCACGGTGACGAGCTCGGTGACCTTGAGGCCCTCGGGCACCGTGTCCACCGTCAGTGAGGCAAAGCCCACCTGCCGCTCGCCGAGGCGCACGGCGTGGAACGCGGCGCCGGGCGGCACCGGCCAGCGGCTGTTCTCCTCCGCCGGGGTGCGCCCGGCCAGCTGGCGCTGCGCCAGCCAGCCGAGGGAGCCCACCCAGACAGAGAGGATGAGCACGGCGACGGTGCGTCGGGTCATCGCGGCGCGAGGGGGACGGCGGGGGCGGGGGGAGTCAGGTGTCGCCTGCGTCGCGGGCGCGGCGATACATGACCTGCGCCTCGTCCGGCAGCTTCAGGCGGTCCAGCACGCGGCCGAGGAGGCGGAGGGTGCGGCCCTGCGCGGGGGCGAGCTCGAGGGCGCGCTCCAGCGCGGCGCGCGCGTTCCGGTAGTCCCCCGCCTGGTTCAACGCCTCGCCCAGGTAGTAGTGGGCGCCGGCGTGGGTGGGTTCCAGGGTGATGGCCTTGCGGAGTGCCTCGGCGGCCGGCATGGCCATGCCCTTCCGCCAGAGCACCATCCCCAGCGTCAGGTGCGCGTTCATGCTCTCGGGCGAGAGGCGCAGGGCCTTTCGCAGGTCGCCCTCGGCCTCGACGTAGCGCTTGAGGCGGCCATTGATGGCGCCGCGGGACACCAGCAGGTGCACGTCGTCCGGGGTGACGCGGAGCGCCGCGGTGAGCTGCTCCAGGGCCTCCTCCGGGTCGCCGGTGGTGTCGAGGAGCTGGGAGAGGTTGTTGCGCGCGGAGACGTGCGAGGGGTCGAGCTGGAGCAGTTCGCGGTAGCGATGGATCGCCTCGCTGGCGCGTCCCCGGCTCGCCGCCTCCATGGCGCGGCGGAAGAGCCGCTCGGCGGGACTCTCGTCGGTGCGGGGCTCGGTGACGGTGAGGTCGTCCATCGGCATGGCCGCCGCGAAGGGGCGGAGCGGGAAGCCGGGATCCGGTTCCGTGGGCGGCAGGTCCCCCTCGAGCCCGGAGGTCCCGAACAGCTCGTCCAGCATGGACTCGCTGCTCGTGGCGCGGGAGCGGTAGGTGGACATCGGCCTCACGGGTGCGGGTCAATGGGGACGACGGGTGGCCTGAATAATAGCAGGGACGTGCCCCGCGCCACGGGGGTGCGCCCCGGGGGCGCGCCGACCGCCGGGTCGGGTGTACAATTCTCCCGGCGCCCGCGCGCCGCATCCCTCACACCCCGAGTCCATGATCGACCGCGCTGCCCGCCTGGAGCGGATCCGTGTGCTCCTCGACGAGCGCCGCCATCCCGAGCGGCGCATCGGCATCTTCTCGGCCACCAACCTCACCCGCCTGGTGCTTCGCCTGGTGCTGATGGGGGTGGTGGGCGGGCTGGCGCAGCGTGTGCTGCCGTCCGGGCCGATCGGGGTGACGCTCACCGCCCTGGCCATCGGGGCAGCGGACATGGCGTTCGGGCGAGCGTGGGCGCGGGTGCAGGGCCAGGTGCAACGCGGCTTCCGGGCCGGGACGTCCGTCCTGGTGGTGGTGCTGCTGCTCGGCACGCTGGTGGCGCTCCTCGGGCCCAACTCCGGCATCGGGCGGGGGCTTCGGGGTGCGGGTAGCGACTTCCTCGCGGAGCAGAACGCCAGGCTCGACCGGCGGAACCGGGCCCGCGGCATCGCGGTGGACCCCGCCCAGGCGTCCGGCGCCGACTGGCAACTCCTGATCGCTGACTCGCTGCTGGTGAAGGGAACGTACCGCGAGGCCGAGGCGTGGTGCCGCGAACTGGGTCCCGGCTGGGGCTTGCCCGGCGGACTCGGCAACCTGCCGACCCTCTCCAGCTGGCCGACGCTGGAGCGGCCGGTGTCGGTCTGGGCGGCCGGCCGGAGCGCCATCCAGATCGGGGACGGCCAGCGGCCCTCGGTGGGATCGAGCGGCGGCTATCGCGACACCGAGGTGAAGGTGGTGCTCTGCGTCCAGGGAGGGCCCTGAAGTGTTCGGCCTCACCGAGTTTTACGTGAACGAGGACGAGCTGGACCAGCTCTCCGACGTGGAGCTGGCGCGGCTCGAGGACCGGCTGCGCCTGGAGCAGGAGCTCGACGTGCGCAAGCAGGCCCAGCTCACCGCCGGCCGGGTGATCGTCTTCCTCCTGAGCGCCCTCGGCATCGCGCTGACCCTGATGATCTTCGCCCGGGTGGTGCCCACCGAACGCCTGGGGCCGCTCAACATTCCGCTCTACCTGATGGCGATCGGCGCCGGGATCGGGCTCGGGCACGGGGTGTGGTACGTGGCCGGCTATGCGGTCCGGAATGCGGTCCGCTGGGTGCTCGGCCACTGGCCGGTGGTGCTCTTCATCCTCGCGGCGCTGGCCCGCCTCTCGGGCGGCTGATCCCCGGCCGGGGGCTCCCGGGTCCCGCCGCAGCCCCGGGGTTGAAGCGCGATGCCCGGTGCCGGTACGTTTCCCGGCTTATGGCACAGGAATACCTCGTCGTCCGCGGCGCCCGCGAGCACAACCTCAAGAACGTCTCGGTCCAGATCCCCAGGGACCGGCTCACCGTGATCACCGGCCTGTCGGGGTCGGGGAAGTCGTCGCTCGCCTTCGACACGATCTACGCCGAGGGGCAGCGGCGCTACGTCGAGTCGCTCTCGGCCTACGCGCGGCAGTTCCTCGGGCTGATGGAGAAGCCGGACGTCGACGCCATCGAGGGGCTCTCGCCGGCCATCGCCATCGAGCAGAAGACGGCGGGGCACAACCCGCGGTCCACGGTGGGGACGGTCACGGAGATCTACGACTACCTGCGCCTCCTCTGGGCCCGCGCCGGCGTGCCGCACTGCCCCAACGACGGCAGCCCCATCCAGCGGTCCAGCGCCACCCAGATCACCGAGACTATCCTGGGCTGGCCCGAGGGCACCCGCATCGAGGTGCTGGCCCCGCTGGTGCGGGGGCGGAAGGGGGAGTTCAAGGAGCTCTTCGACGAGCTGCGGCAGCGCGGCTTTGCCCGCGTGCGGGTGGACGGCGAGACCTACGACCTGAACGAGGTGCCGGCGCTCAACCGGCGCCAGAACCACGACGTCGCGGTGGTGGTGGACCGCCTTGTGGTGCGCCCCGCCGACCGCGCGCGCCTGGCCGATTCCGTCGAGACCGCGCTCAAGGCGGCCGAGGGCGTGGTGGAGGTGTGGCGGCACGACCGGAAGCAGCCCGAGCCGGTGATGTTCTCGGAGAAGTTCGCGTGCCCCACCTGCGGGCTCTCGCTCCCGGAGCTCGAGCCGCGGCAGTTCTCCTTCAACTCGCCGTTCGGCGCCTGCCCGGAGTGCCACGGCGTGGGCGCCCGGCGCGAGGTCAATGCGGACCTCATCCTCGGCGACGCGAGCATCACGATCCTCGAGGGCGTGGTCCTCCCCTGGGGCGAGCCCACGGGCTACCTCCGCAAGGTGGTGCTGCCCACCCTCGCCAAGGCGCTCAAGTTCGACCTGGCCACGCCCTGGGGGCAGATCCCCGAGGCCGCGCGCCAGGCGCTGCTGCATGGCGCGCCCGGGAAGAAGCTCAAGTTCACCGTCGAGGGGGCCCGGAGCCGCGACGACTACGAGAGCGAATGGGAAGGCATCGTCGCCAACGTGGCGCGCCGTTACCGCGAGAGCGCCAGCGACGCGGTGCGCTCGAGCCTGGAGCAGTTCATGGTGGAGGAGCCCTGCCGCGCCTGCCAGGGGCACCGCCTCAAGCCGGAGTCGCTGGCGGTGCTGGTGGGCGGGAAGGGGATCGGGGAGGTGGTGGACCTGCCCGTGACGGCGGCGTTCGACTTCTTCTCCGCCCTGCCGGTCCGCGGCCCCGGCGCCAGCAAGCCGGTGAAGGGCATCGCGCCGCTCGACCCGGACGTGGCCGGCCCCATCCTCAAGGAGGTCTGCGACCGGCTCCGCTTCCTCCGCGACGTGGGCCTCGACTACCTGACCCTGGGGCGCTCCGCCGGCTCCCTGTCGGGCGGCGAGGCGCAGCGGATCCGGCTGGCCACGCAGATCGGCTCCCGCCTGACCGGCGTCCTGTACGTGCTGGACGAGCCGAGCATCGGCCTGCACCAGCGGGACAACGAGCGCCTGCTGCACACCCTCAAGGACCTCCGCGACCTCGGCAACACCGTGCTGGTGGTGGAGCACGACGAGGACACCATCCGCGCGGCCGACCATGTGGTGGACCTGGGCCCCCGCGCCGGCCGGCACGGCGGGGAGGTGATCGTCGAGGGGACCATCGACGACGTGCTCGGCGACCGCGAGTCGCTCACCGGGCGCTACCTCCGGGGAGCTCCGCATCCCGGGCCGCCGAAGCGCCGGCGTGCCCGAGAAGGGGAAGCAGCTCCGCGTGGTCGGGGCCCAGGCCAACAACCTCAAGAACCTGACGGTGGACTTCCGCTCGGGCTCTTCGTGGCGGTCACCGGCGTGTCGGGGTCGGGGAAGTCCACGCTGGTCACCGACATCCTCTACCAGGCGCTGGCCCGCCATTTCTACCGGGCCAAGGTGATCCCGGGGCTGCACAAGGGACTCGAGGGGCTCCACCACATCGACAAGGTCATCGACATCGACCAGAGCCCCATCGGCCGGACGCCGCGCTCCAACCCGGCCACCTACACCGGGCTGTTCACGCCGATCCGCGAGCTCTTCACCCAGCTGCCCGAGGCCAAGATCCGCGGCTACGGGCCGGGCCGCTTCTCCTTCAACGTGAAGGGCGGCCGCTGCGAGGCCTGCGAGGGCGACGGGCTGGTGAAGATCGAGATGCACTTCCTCCCCGACGTCTTCGTGCCGTGCGAGGTGTGCAAGGGGAAGCGGTACAACCGCGAGACCCTGGAGGTGCGCTACCGCGGGCGCAGCATCGCCGAGGTGCTGGACCTCACCGTGGCCGATGCGCTCGATTTCTTCGAGAGCCAGCGGCGCATCGCCGAGCGGCTGGAGCTGCTGAACGACGTGGGGCTGGGCTACATCCACCTGGGCCAGGCCGCCACGACCCTCTCGGGCGGGGAGGCGCAGCGCGTGAAGCTGGCGACGGAGCTGGCCAAGCGCGACACCGGCCGCACCCTGTACATCCTGGACGAGCCCACGACCGGCCTCCACTTCGAGGACGTGCGCCTGCTGCTCGAGGTGCTGCACCGTCTGGTGGACAAGGGCAACACGGTGCTCGTCATCGAGCACAACCTCGACGTCATCAAGACCGCCGACTGGATCCTCGACCTCGGCCCCGAGGGCGGCGACGGCGGCGGGCGCGTGGTGGCCGCCGGCGCCCCGGAGGCGGTGGCCGGGGTGGCCGAGAGCCACACCGGGCGCTTCCTGCGGTCGGTGCTCCGCTAGGGGCGCTCGCGGACCGGCGGGCGGCGGGATATGTTCGAGCGATGACCGCCTCCGCCGACTCCCTCCCCGATCTCCGCGACCGCCTCGGCGAGCGCTACGAGATCCTGCGCCAGCTGGGACGCGGCGGCATGGGCGCGGTGTACCTGGCGCGCGAGCGGCGGCTCGACCGGCCCGTGGCCATCAAGGTCCTCCCCCCGGACCTCGCCACCCAGCCGGAGCTGCGCGAGCGGTTCCTGCGCGAGACCCGCACCGCCGCCAGCTTCTCCCATCCCAACATCGTCCCGGTCTACGGCGTGGAGGAGCAGGACGGGCTCCTGGCCTTCGCCATGGGCTACGTGGAAGGCGAGTCGCTCGGCGCGCGGGTGGCGCGGAGCGGGCCACTCGGCGTCAAGGAGACGGTGCGGTTGCTGCAGGACGTGGCCTGGGCGCTGGCGTACGCCCACGGCCGCGGCGTGGTCCATCGGGACATCAAGCCGGACAACATCCTGCTCGACCGCGCCACCGGCCGCGCGCTGGTCACCGACTTCGGGATCTCCCGCAGCATCACGGCGCCGGGCGCGGCTGCCGCCCCGGGCCTCACCCGGGTGGGCGAAGTGGTGGGCACGCCGGAGTTCATGAGCCCCGAGCAGGCCTCCGGGGACACGGTGGATGGACGAAGCGACCTCTATTCGCTTGGGCTCGTGGCCTGGTTTGCCGTGACCGGCCAGCTGGCCATCAGCGGCGACACCACCCAGAAGATCCTCGTCCGCCAGCTCACCGAGGCCGTGCCGTCGGTGGCTCTGCACCGCCCCGACCTGCCGGCCCCGCTGGCGGAGGCCATCGACCGCCTGGTCCGCAAGGAGCCCGGCGACCGCTTCGCCTCCGCCGAGGCGCTGGTGGAAGCCCTCGAGTCGGCCCAGCTGTCGGCGCCGGAGGTGGCACTCCCGGTGCGGCTCCTGGCGCAGGACCTGGGGCAACTCGGCCTCGTGGCCGTCTTCCTGCTCATCATCATCACGATGTGGCAGGGCGGCACGGCGCAGCGGGCGCCCGGCAACATCGACATCGCGCTGCCGGGGCTCTTCCTGCTGGCGGTGCTCTGGGGCCGGCTGGCGATGACCGTGGGCGCGGCCCGCCGCGTGGTGGAAGCCGGCTTCCGGCCGGCGGAGATCCTGGCGGGGTTCGGGCGGGTGCTCAGCGAGCGAGAGGAGGAGCGGTCGCGGCTCCGGGCGCTGCCGACGGTGGTGGCGCGGCGCCGGAGGACGGTGATCGTGTTCGGCAGCATGATCGCCATGGGCGTGGCGATGATCTGGGTGGTCCTCCAGGCACGGGTACCCAGTGGGCCCAATCACTTCACGGTGCCCCGCCCGTTCGTGGTGATGCTGCTGTCGGCCGTGATCATGATCGGCATCTCGATGATCGGCCTGATGCGGAGCCCGTTCCGCCCCGGCATCGGCGAGCGGCTCTTCCGGGTGGTGTGGATGGGGCTGCCGGGACGCCTCTTCCTGCGGCTGGCCGCCCGCGGCGTGACGACGGGCGGCGGCGCGCCCCTCACCCCGCCACCCGTCCGCCCGGTGCGGGTGACACCGGCGGCACCGCCGGCCGCGCTCCCGCGCGCCGAGCCCGACCGGCTGGCCCGGCTGGAGGCGCGCGTCGAGTCCCTCGAACGCTGGCGTGAGGGCGGCGGCGGCTGACCCCGTGCGCGCCCTCCCGCCGCAGGGCGGGTCCACTACTATTCCGGCGAGTGCCGCGCCACCATCCCGGTGAACGCGCGTCCCCGACTCGATCCCGGATGCCCGCCGTGCCCCGTCGTGCCGCCCCGGCTTTCGTCACGCTGCTCGCCCTCGCGCTGGGTGCCCGCGCGCTCGTTGCCCAGGGCGGCTCCCCGGCCAACCTCTTCCGTGCCACGGAAGCCCTGCCGGTCTTCACGCACATCAACGCCGGTGGCAATCTCCTGGTCAGCACCCCGCCCAATGGCCGGCCCACGGTGGTGCTGTTCCTGCGGCGGTCCCAGGCGGAGAGCTTCCTCGCCGGAGTGAAGGCCCAGAACGCCACCGTGGCGTCCCAGCTCCGCCTCGACTCGCCGACGCTGAGTGACGTGCTGCGGCAGCGGCCCGCGGCTGGCGGTTACGAGATCACCTTCGTGCCGGATCCCGAACAGGTGGTGGCGGCCCAGGACGAGTTGCGCCGCCAGGGGCGGCCCGCCGTGCAGGGCACGCCGGTGTTCCTGCTCCGCTCCGACGCGCTGGGCTACGTCACCATCACCGTGAACGGCCACCAGGTGATCCCCGCCTTCCTGGGCGTCGGCGAGGTGCTGGCCCTGCGGCAGCAGACGCAGGCGCAGGTCGGCACGCCCGCCACGCTGGCCATCGAGGTCACGAGCCTCGAGGGCCTCCTCACGGCCCTGCAGGGCGCGCCCACTCCCTTCCTCAACACCGTCCTGCTGCAGCCCGCCGGCGGCGCCACCGCGGAACTGGTGCGCTGACGCCCCGGCGGGCATCCTTCGTCAGGCGTCCTGCGGCAGTGCGGAGACGGGCTGCCACTCCTCCGAGCCGGCGCGTGCCACCATGACGTCCGCGTCGAGCTCGCCCCGCTGGATGAGCTCGCGCACCGTGGGGAGCGGCACCGGCCCGCGCGGCACCCCGCCGCGCGGCAGGTAGAAGTAGCTGGTGGCGCCGCGCTCCGCCGCCTTGGCCGCGATCAGCTTGCCGGCGTTCCCCGCCTGCACCGCCAGCAGCTTGCCCGCCTGGCCCGCCGCCCCCGCCAGCGTCCGCGTGGCCCCGGCCAGGGAGCCGCCCGCGCCCGCCAGCAGCTGCTTGAGGCGCTCCCCGTCATCCGTCTGGAAGCTCTTGAGCGCCGTGGCGTCCACGTTCCCGCTCACGTCGAACTCGAGGTAGGGCGCCTTGGAGAACCCCAGCACCGGCGCCAGCAGCACGGTGGGGAACGCCAGGTAGGCATTGTTGTAGTGCTTGACCGCCGTGTTGAGCGTGGTGCGGGCCTGCTGGATGTCGAGCTCGCAGTGCTGGATGCTGTCCACCAGCCGGTGGTATTGCTCACTGGCCTTGAACTCGGGCGAGCGTTCCGCGGCGCCCAGCAGCGAGCTGAGCATGGCCCCCGACTGGGCGTAGGCCACCGCGATGGCCGCCGCGTTGTTGTCCTGCGCCAGTTTGAGGTGGGTGAACTGCTCGCTGGCCTGGAAGCTCTTCACGATGTCCCCGAGCTGGTTGACCAGGTTGAGCTTCTTGGCCACGGCCACCTGCACGTTCGAGGTGGCCTCGCGCACTTCCTGCGCCTGCTTCTGCAGCTTGTTGTAGGTCCAAACCGCGAACACCAGCAGCGGCAGGCCGATCCAGAGCAGCAGGCTGAACAGTCCCGTGATGAAGCCCCACATGACGGCACCTCGCTGGGAGAGAGTCGGGGATGGACGGCCGGGCCGTCAGGGAATGCCGATGTCGAACGTCACGCCGCTCACCGTGAGGGTGTTCGCGGCCGCGGTGCCCGGTGTCGGGGGCAGGGTGGCGGAGAGGGTGCCCTGGAGCCGCGTGGCGCTGAGCGCGGTGACGGTCAGGGTGCCGCTGGTGCCGCCGCCGCCGCCCCAGCAGCAGTTCACGGTGCCGAAGGGATTGGAGACGGGGCCGATCATCGTGACCACCGCGTCGCCCGGGGCGGAGCCCACCGTGTACGTGCCGGGCCCCGTGAAGCCCGTCACGGCCACCGACAGGGTGTACGCGGTGTTGTTGGCGCCGATCACCAGGGTGCCGGCCTGCAGCTGCATCACCACCGTCGACGCCAGCCACGGCGCGCCGCCCACCGTGCCGTCCAGCCGGCTCCCGGCGTTGTCGGGCAGGGGGGCGAAGGTGCCGCCGAGGAGGAGGTCGAACTGGCCTGCGGTCACGGCCCGTGTCCCATGGGCGCTGCCCAGGAGGGAATCGGCATCATAGGTGAAGGTGCCGACGATCCGGCTGCTGGTGAGCGTGGTGATGGTCACGCTGCCCGCCGCCCCGGAGAGCGGTGTGCTCCAGCCGCGCCCGGTGAGGTCGCTGACCTGTCCGAGGCCGCCCACCGCGGTGCCGCCCATGCCGAGCGGGTAGGTGCCCACGGAATCGATGTTGTAGAGGATCAGCAGCAGCGTGGTGCCATTGGCCAGGCCCTGGATGGTGATCGTCCCGAACGGCCCGACCTGCGCCTTCCGGCTGGTGCTGGTGGCGTTCCACGCCTGGCCGTCGATCACGGCAGAGAACCCGCCTGATCCACCACCACCGCCCCCGCCGCCACCGCCCCCGCCGCCACCGTTCGACGGCCCGGTGCTCCCGCCGCCGCCGCACCCGAGTCCCGCTGCCAGCGCCCCGATCCCGAGCACCATCACTGTCAGTCCACGCATCCAGGCCTCCGTCCATGGGGGTGTCCCTTCGCCATGCGCAGGAAGCGGGGAAAAACCATCACGGCCCTTCCGGGGCCGGCGGGTGGCTGGCCGATTCCGGTCCCGGGCGTACCTTGGGGACCATGGAGGTCCCTCATGGTGACCATGGTCCCCGATGACGAACGGCTGGCGGTGGATCGCCTCTTCGCCGCGGCATACGAGGAGTTGAAGCGGCTCGCGGGCGCCGTGCGTCGCGGAGACCGGCAGGTGACGCTCACGCCCACCGCGCTGGTCAACGAGGCGTGGCTCAAGCTGGCCGCCACGCCCACCGTGGGGGGGCTCTCGCGGCTCGAGTTCAAGCGGGTGGCCGCCCGGGCCATGCGGCAGGTGCTCGTGGAGGCGGCGCGCCGGCGCCTGGCCGACAAGCGCGGCGGCGGGGTCATGCCGGTGACGCTCGACGACGCCCTCGAAGGGGGCACCACGAGCCCCGCCGAGGTGCTGGGGCTGCACGAGGCGCTGGAGACGCTCGCGCGGGTGAGCCCGCGGCAGGCGGCCATGGTGGAGGGCCGGTTCTTCGGTGGCCTCGAGGTCCCCGAGATCGCCGAGCTGCTCGGCGTATCCGAGGCCACCGTGCTGCGCGACTGGCGCGCCGCCCGGGCGTGGCTGGCGCACGCGCTCCGCCCCGGCGCCTGAGCCGCATGGAGCGTGCCCGCTGGGAGGAGATCCAGGCGCTCTTTCACGAGGCGCTGGCCCAGGCCGCCCCGGTCCGCGAGGCGCACGTGCGGGCCCGGGCGGGAACCGACGTGGAGCTGGCGAGCCTCGTCCTCGGGATGCTCGCGGCCGATGCCGGCGACGACTCGCTCCTCGATCGCGGCCTCGCCGGGGCCGCCGAGGTGGTGGTGGGCCGCGTGGACCAGCCGGCCCGGCGCCAGCTCTTCGGGCCTTACCGCCTGCTCCGGATCCTCGGCGAGGGCGGCATGGGCGTGGTGTACCTGGCCGAGCGGGCCGACCTCCGCACCCAGGCGGCCATCAAGATCCTCCCCGACGCCTGGCTCTCCCCCGCGCGGCGAGAGCGCTTCCGGGCCGAGCAGCGCACCCTGGCCCAGCTCAACGACCCGGGCATCGCGCGGCTGTACGACGCGGACATGCTGCCCGACGGCACCCCGTGGTTTGCCATGGAGTACGTGGACGGGCTGCCGCTCACCGAGTGGTGCCGCGCCCGCCGGAGCTCCATGCGGGAGCGGCTCCGGCTGCTCCGCACCGTGGCCGAGGCCGTCCGGCACGCGCACGAGCACGCGGTCATCCACCGCGACCTCAAGCCGTCCAACATCCTCGTCCGCGCCGACGGTGTGGTGAAGCTGCTCGACTTCGGCATCGCCAAGCAGCTCGAGGCGGTGGACCTGCCGGCCGACCAGACCCGCACCGGGCTGCGCGCGCTCACCCCCGGCTACGCGGCGCCCGAGCAGCTCCTCGGCGGGCGCATCGGGGTGCACACCGACGTCTATGCGCTCGGGGTGGTGCTGTACGAGCTGCTTGCCGGCCGCCTGCCGTTCGAGCTCACCGGGCTCTCACCCGAGGCCGCCGCCGCGCTCATCCTGCGCGGCCCGCCCGGGCGTCCCTCCCTCGCCGCGCGGCAGATGGCCGGGCGCGCGGGGGAACTCTGGTCCGCGGTGGGCGCCAGCACCTGGGCGGATCTCGACGTGCTCTGCCTCACCGCCCTCCATCCTGATCCGGCGCGGCGCTACCGCAGCGTGGATGCCCTGATCGCCGAGATCGACCGGTTCCTGGCGGGCGAGCCCCTCGAGGCCCGGCCCGATGCGCTCGGGTATCGTCTCGGCAAGTTCCTCCGGCGCCACACGGCCGCCACCGTCGCCGTGACGCTCGTGACCCTGGTGCTCGTGGGGCTGGTGGGCTTCTACACCTATCGCCTGGCGCAGGCGCGCAATGCGGCGCTCGCCGAGGCGGCGCGCGGTGCGCGGATCCAGGAATTCATGTTGGGCCTTTTTCAGGGCGGCGAGGCCGCCGTGGCCCCGGCAGAGAGCCTGCGGGTGGTGTCGTTGCTCGAGGGCGGCGTTCGCGACGCCTCCGCGCTCGACCGGGAGCCGGCGGTGCAGGAGGAGATGCTGCAGACCCTCGGCAGCGTCTTCCAGCGGCTGGGGCAGCTGGAGCGGGCGGACACGCTGCTCGCGCGGGCGCTGGCCCAGCGGCGCGCCCGTGTTCCCGCGGAAGACCCGGCCTTGGCGCGGAGCCTCGTGGCACTGTCCCAGCTACGCATGGCGCAGGCCCGCTTCGCCGAGGCCGACTCGCTGGCCCGCGACGCGCTGGCTCGCATGCGCGGCGCCGTCCCGGCAGACCACCCCGTGGTGGCGGAGGCCACGGTGACCCTGGCGCAGGTGCTGCAGAAGCGCGGCAGCTACCCGGAGGCCATCCAGCTGCTGGCTGCCCTGGCACGGCAGGACGCCGCCGCGGGCACCCCGACTCCCGAGCATGCCACGCACCTGCGGGAGCTTGCCCAGGCCCACTTCTACGCCGGTGACTATCCCCTCGCCGACACCCTCGGCCGCGCGGTGCTCGAGCTCGACCAGGCCCGCCACGGCCCGCGTCATCCCGATGTCGCCAGCGACCTGGCCGCCCTCGGCGAGGTGCAGCTGATGCTGGGCCACTATGCCGCCGCCGAGTCGTTGTACACGGAGGCGCTGTCCATCACGCGCCGGTGGTACGGGGAGGCGCACCCCGAGGTGGCCGCCAACCTGACGCGCCTGGGGCGCGCCCTCACCTACCAGAAGCGCATTCCGGAGGCGGTGACGGCGCTGGACCAGGCCCTCGCCGTGCAGCGACGCGTCTACGGCCCCCGGCACCCACAGGTGGCGGAAGCCCTGAACGAGCTCGGCAACGTGGCGTGGACGGTGGATGACTATCCCGTGGCGGAGGCGCGGTTCCGGGAGGCATTGGCCATCTATCGGGACGCGCTCGGGGAGTTCCACCAGTTCGTGGCCGTGGCCCTGGCCAATGTGGCCAGCGTGGTGATGCAGCGCGGGGACCCGCGGGGCGCGGAGCCGCTCTTCCGGGAAGCGCTCGCCATCTACGACAGCATCCTGCCGCCGGGCCACGTCAACGCCGGCATCGGGCACGTCAAGCTGGGGCGCGCGCTGCTGCGGCAGGGCCGCTACCGCGCCGCGATCAGCGAGACCCGGGCCGGCTACGACATCCTGGTCCGGCAGACCGATCCCGCCACCAGCTTCCTCCGGGCCGCGCGGCGCGACCTCGTGGCCGCCTTCGACTCCCTCGGCGAGCCCACCGCCGCCGACCGGTTCCGGGCGGAACTCGCCGACACGCTGCCGCGCCCAAAGCCCTGAGCGGGGTCAGGCCCCTCTCTCCCCGGCGCCGGCCCGGCTACGTTTCCGGGCCGCCCGCGCCGAAACCCGCCGCGGCCGGCAACGTCGGGGCACGGAGCCAGCCCCCGCACGATTCACCCTGTCCCGCGATCCGCATGCACCCCGCCTTCCGCTCCGTGACCCGCCGGGCCACGCCCGCCCTCCTCGCCCTGCTGGTGTGGCGCCCGGTGCCCGTCCCCGCGCAGGTGGCGGACACCGCGCTGCTCAACCTCCGCCGCATTTACGCCAGCCCCGAGTTCCAGCCCGAGACCTTCGGGCCCGCGCGCTGGCTGGCGGGCGGGAAGGCGTACACCACGCTCGAGGCCTCGCGGGAGGGGAAGGGCGGGCAGGACCTGGTCCGCTACGACGTGGAGACCGGCGAGCGGACGGTGCTGGTCCCGGCCACCCGCCTCATCCCGCCGCGCGACACGGTGCCGCTGGCCATCGACGCCTACAGCTGGTCCGCCGACGAGCGGCAGCTGCTGCTCTTCACCAACACCCAGCCCGTCTGGCGCCTCAACACCCGGGGCGACTACTGGTCGCTCGACCTGCGCACCTGGCGGCTGAAGCAGCTGGGCGGCCGGCAGGCCAGGCCCTCGACGCTCATGTTCGCCAAGTACGCGCCCGACGGGCGCAAGGTGGCCTACGTGCGCGAGAACAACCTCTACGTCGAGGACCTGGCCAGCGGCCGCATCACCCAGCTCACCCGCGACGGCTCCCGCACCATGATCAACGGGACCTTCGACTGGGTCTACGAGGAGGAGCTGATGGGCTACGCCGACGGCTGGCGCTGGAGCCCCGACGGCACCGCCATCGCGTACTGGCAGCTCAACGCCGACTCGGTGCGCGACTACGTGATGATCAACAACACCGACTCGCTCTACTCCCAGGCCGTGCCGGTGCAGTATCCCAAGGCGGGCGAGTCGAACTCCGCCGCGCGGATCGGCATCGTGCCGGCGACGGGCGGCGCCACCCGCTGGCTCGCCCTCCCGGGCGACCCGCGCAACCACTACCTGGCCCGCATGGAGTGGGCGGGCTCGAGCGACGAGGTCGCCGTCCAGCAGCTCAACCGCCTGCAGAACACCAACACCGTCTTCCTCGGCGACCGCCGCACCGGCGCCGTGCGCCCCGTGCTCGTGGAGCGGGACAGCGCCTGGGTGGAGGTGGCCGACTGGCGCTGGCTCGACGGCGGCCGCCGGTTCCTCTGGGAGAGCGAGCGCGACGGCTGGAACCACCTCTACGCCGTCTCCCGCGACGGCCAGGCCACCACCCTCCTCACCCGGGGCGACTTCGACGTGGCCAGCGTGGCGGGAGTGGATGAAGCCGGCGGGTACGTCTACTACATCGCCTCGCCGGACAATGCGGCGCAGCGCTACCTCTACCGCGCCCGGCTCGACGGGCAGGGCCAGGCCGAGCGGGTCTCGCCGGCGGGGCAGGCGGGCACGCACGGCTACACCCTGGCGCCGGACGCCCGCACCGCCATCCACACCTTCTCGCGCTTCGGCGTCCCGCCGGTGACGGACCTCGTCTCCCTGCCCGACCACCGGGTGCGCCGCGTCCTCGCCGCCAACGCCCAGCTCGGCGCGCGGGTCGAGGCGCTGGAGCGCGGTCCGGTGGAGTTCTTCCAGGTGGACGCCGGCGGGGTCCCACTCAACGGCTGGATCATGAAGCCGGCGGGCTTCGACCCCACGAAGAAGTACCCGCTCTTCATCTCCATCTACGGCGGCCCCGGCTCCCAGACGGTGCTCGACGCCTGGGGCGGTGCCAACTACCTCTGGTATACGCTCCTCACCCAGAAGGGGTACCTCGTCGCCAGCATCGACAACCGCGGCACGGGGATGCGCGGGCGCGCCTGGCGGAAGGTCATCTACCGCCAGCTCGGCGTGGTGGAGACCCACGACCAGGTGGCCGCCGCCCGCGCCATGAGCCGCTGGAGCTACGTGGACCCCGCGCGCATCGGCATCTTCGGGTGGAGCTACGGCGGGTTCATGAGCCTCAACACCCTCTTCCAGGGCGGCGACGTGTACAAGATGGCCATCGCCGTGGCCCCGGTGACCCACTGGAAGTACTACGACAACGTCTACACCGAGCGCTTCAACGGCCTCCCGCGGGACAACCAGGCCGGCTACGACGCCGGCTCCCCGCTCAGCCACGTGGGCGGCCTCCGCGGCCGCCTCCTCCTGGTCCACGGCACCGGCGACGACAACGTCCATTACCAGAACACCGAGGCGCTGGTCAACGCGCTGGTGAAGGCCGACAAGCAGTTCGACTTCATGAGCTACCCCAACCGCAACCACGGCATCTTCGGCGGCAACACCACGATGCACCTGCGGACGCTGCTCACCGGCTTCATCGACGAGACCCTGGGCCCCCCGCGCACGCCGCCGGCGGCCCCCCCGCCGCGCCCGCTCACCAACTGAGCTTTTCTTCGGCCCCGACCCGCGCGATCTTGCACCCATGACCTCGCCCGACGGAATCGTTGAACAGCTCGCCCCGCTCCTCGCGGGCCAGTATTCCCTCGAGCGCGAACTCGGGCGGGGCGGCATGGGGGTCGTCTACCTGGCACGGGAGACGCGGCTCGAGCGCCCCGTCGCCATCAAGGTGCTGCCGCCCCACCTCGGCGCCCTGCCCGGGGTGCGGGAGCGCTTCCTGCGCGAGGCCCGCACGGCGGCGCAGCTCTCCCACCCGAACATCGTCCCCATCTACCGCGCCGAAGAGGTGGGCGGCTACGCCTACTTCACCATGGGGTACATCGACGGCCAGACCCTCGCCGAGCGGGTGCGCGACCGCGGGCCCCTGCCGCCGCAGGAGGTGGTGCGCACCCTCCGCGAGTCGGCCTGGGCGCTTGCATACGCGCACGCCCGCGGCGTGGTGCACCGCGACATCAAGGCCGCCAACATCATGCTGGAGCGCGCCACCGGACGCGCCGTCGTCACCGACTTCGGCATTGCCCGGGACCAGTCGGCTTCGTCCCTCACCCAGCAGGGCGAGGTGGTGGGCACGGTCCACTACATGAGCCCGGAGCAGGCCAACGGCCAGCCCCTCGACGGCCGCAGCGACCTCTACTCCCTCGGCGTGGCCGGCTTCTACGCCCTCTCCGGCCGCCTCCCCTTCGAGGGCGACAACGCCACCGCCGTGCTCGTGGCCGTGGCCAGCCGGCAGGCCCCGTCCCTGGCCACCGTCAGCTCCACGGTGCCGCGCCCGCTCGTCGAGGTCATCGACCGCTGCCTCGCCCGCGAGCCGGAGGCCCGCTTCCTGACCGGCGAGGCCCTGGCCGACGCCCTGGCCCTGGCCCTCGAGCGCTCGGCCACCCAGCTGGCGACGGTCAACTCGGCGGATCGCGTGGTCCCGGAAGACCAGGCCCAGGCCATCTGGCTCCGCGCCGCCCAGCTGCAGGCCGAAGCGGCCTCGCGGCTGCAGCTCCGCTCCCAGGAGGGCGGGCTCATCGGCCTCAGCCAGTCCCTGCCCACGGGCGGCTACCGGCTCAAGGACGTGGAGCAGGCGGCCGCCGAGGTGGGGATTGCGCCGGAGTTCGTGGCGCTGGCGCTGGCGGAACAGCCGGGGGACAGTGCCCCGGGGAAGGCAGTGGTCGTTGGGGGCACCCGGGAGGACCGCCGGATCACGCGCCTGCTCGGCACGGAGAAGCGGAGCTTCTCCGTCTCCCGCCTCATCAAGTCCAGTCCCAAGCTGACGCTCGAGGCCATCGGCCGGGTGTTCACGGCGCGGCCGTATCTCCTCCGGCTCCGCGACACGGTGGGCGGCCACCCCTTCAGCGGCGGTGTCCTGGTCTTCGACGTCCCCAACATCATGAAGGGCGGGCTCGCGAGCGCCGGTACCCTGGAGTCGTACACCTCGTTCACCTACCGGATGTACCAGCTCGAGCTCTTCCAGCTCAACGTCACCATGCGTCCGGTCTCCGGGGCCGGCGGGACCAGCACCGAAGTCACCATCTACGGCGACCTCCGGCCGGGGCTCCGCAAGAACCTCGTGGCCAACTACTGGATCGCCGGGGCCCTCGGAGCGAGCGGGGCGGCCATCGGCGGCGGGGTGAGTCTCGCCGCCCTGGGCCTGGGGGCGCTGGCGGCCCTGCCGGCGCTCGGCGGGGCCGCGCTCTTCGGCGGCCTCAGCCTCGCCGGGTATCGCCTCCTGTATCCGTACGCGTTGCGGAAGGCCGAGGAGGAGCTGGAGGGGATGATGGCGGCCATCGAGAGCAACATCCGCTCCGTGCAGGTGTTTGGCGCGGCCCCGGTGCCCGAACCCCCGCCACCCGTGATCCAGCTGGACGGGGGCATGACCTGATTCCTACCGGGTGAGGCTCGACCGGCCGGGTGCCCCGTCCTACATTCGGGGCATCACCCTCACCCGGAGGACGCCATGACCTACGAGCAGATCGTCGCCGTCCTGGGCTTCGCCAACAGCAATGAGCGCGCGGTGCGGATCGTGACCGCCGACCGCCACGAAGTCACCGGCATCCCCACCAGCGTGGACACGCACATCACGGCGCACGAGGTCTATCTCCACCCCCTCGACGACGACAGCACCGAGATCGCCATGAGCCTGGGGGAAATCCGCGAGGTGGAGCTGATCTGAGGCGGGGGAGCGGGGGCGCGTTTCCCTTTCCCACGCTCCCCTATAGGTTTGGCTCATGGTTTCCCTCCTCGACATCATCGGCCCGGTCATGGTGGGTCCCTCGTCGTCGCACACGGCGGGGGCCTGCCGGATCGGGCTCTTTGCCCGTGAGATGGCCGGCGGCCAGCCCGAGACGGCGCTGGTGGAGCTCCACGGCTCGTTTGCCCGCACCGGCACCGGGCACGGCACCGACCGCGCCATCGCCGGCGGCCTCCTCGGCTTCCCGCCCGACGACGAGCGGCTCCGCCAGAGCCTCGAGCTGGCCGAGCAGGCCGGCGTCCAGCTCACCTTCGAGAACACCAAGCTCCGTGGTGAGCACCATCCCAACACGGCACGCCTGACGCTCATGCGGGACGGCCGGAAGGCCGTCGTGGTGGGCTCCTCCCTCGGCGCGGGCCGGATCCAGATCACCGAGATCGACGGCTACGGCGTGGAGGTCACGGGCGCCTTCCCGGCCCTGGTGTTCGTGGCCAAGGACACCCCGGGCATCGTGGCCTCCGTCACCGGCGCCCTCGCGCGCCAGGGCGACAACATCGCCACCCTCAAGGTGAGCCGCGCCAAGAAGGGCGGCGACGCCATCCACATCTACGAGCTGGACCGTCCCGCCAGCGAGGAAGCCATGCAGGCCATCCGCGCCCTCTCGGCGGTCCGCTTCCTCCGCTCCATCCCGAGGATCGCATGAGGATCACCGCCCTGGCCGATGCCCTCGCCGAGGCCGAGCGCGACGGCGTCTCGCTTGGCGAGGTGGCCCTCCGCGCCGAGGCCGATGCGGGGCTCCGCACCCGGGCCGAAGTGGAGACGGCCCTCGCCCGGGCGCTCAAGGTCATGCGAGGGGCGGTGGACCAGGGCCTCCCCGGCGGCTTCAAGAGCGTGAGCGGCCTCGTCGGCGGTGATGCGCAGAAGATGACCCATCCCAAGGGGCCGCTCGGTGGCACGGTCTTCACCGATGCCATCGCGCGGGCGCTCGCGGTCCAGGAGGTGAACGCGGCGATGGGCGTCATCGTCGCCGCGCCAACGGCGGGTGGCGCCGGCGTCCTGCCCGGCGTGCTGCTCGGCCTTGCCAGCCATCGTGACGTGACCGACGAGGCACTGGTCCGCGCCCTCGCCACCGCGGGCCTCATCGGCGCGGTGGTGGCGGTGCGCGCCTCCCTCTCTGGAGCCGAGGGGGGCTGCCAGGCCGAGACTGGGGCGGCGGCCGGCATGGCGGCTGGCGCAGGCGTCGAGCTGCTCGGAGGGAGCCCCGAGGAGGCGGTCCACGCCGTCGCCCTGACCATGCAGGGCACCCTCGGCCTGGTCTGCGACCCGCTCGGCGGGCTCGTCGAGGTCCCCTGCGTCTACCGCAACGCCACCGGAGCCGCGATGGCGCTCGCCGGGATCGAGATGGCGCTGGCCGGCGTCGAGTTCCCGATCCCCGTGGACGAGGTCATTGACACCATGGGGGAGATCGGCCGGAGCATGGATGTCCGCTACCGTGAGACCGCCGGGGGCGGCTTGGCCGCCACCCCGACCGGCCGAAAGCTGGCCCGGGAGCGACTGGTCCAGATCAAGGGAAAGCCCAAGAACTGACCGAAAACTGGCCTGTTTCCTATGAAACAGGCTGAAACATCTCTCCGTACTGCCTCCACCCCGCCGCAACTGGGGGCATCACGCAGGTACCCCGCAGAACCGAGTCGCCGAGGCCGAGGATGTCCGGACCCGAAGTCCTGATTCCCATGACGTTCTTCCTGACCGGGGGCGCCGTCTTGATCTCCCGCTCCGAGATCGGGAAGGCCATCGCGCACCGGATCCGCTCGGGACCGGGTGGCGGGGGGGAGGACTTGGACGCGTTGCGCGGTGAGGTGGCGGACCTCCGGCACGAGCTGGACGGGGTGCGGCATGAGCTGGCGGAGGCGCAGGAACGGATCGACTTCACGGAGCGTCTCCTCGCGCAGGGCCGGGCCTCCGAGCAGCTTCCCGGAGGCTGACCATGCTCCCCGAGGTCATCCCGATCCTGGGCATGTTCACCGGCATCATCGTCACCGGCATGGTGGGGTGGGTGGTGGTGCGGGGCATGAAGATGTGGGCGGACGCGCGACAGGTCCCCTCGGGCAGCGATCCGGACCTGCTCGCGGCGGTCAGTGCGCTCCGGGACCAGGTGGATCAGCTGCAGCACCAGGTGGCGGAGACGCAGGAGCGGCTGGACTTCACCGAACGACTGCTGGCGCAGGGCCGGGCGCCCGACCGCCTGCCGGGAGGTAGCTGATGGGCGGCGAGCTGATTCCCATCCTCGGGATGCTGAGCGGTGTGGTCATCACCGGTCTCATCATGAAGGGGGCCGTGGCCATCACCCGGCTGCAGACCGAGGCGCGGCGGGCGACGGCCGGGACCGATCCCGAGGTGCTCGCCGCCCTCGGGACGCTGCGGGAGCAGATGGAGAGCCTGCAGCAGCAACTGGCCGACACCCAGGATCGGCTCGAGTTCACGGAGCGGTTGATGATCCGCGACCGGTCCGCCACGCCGGGAGAAGGTGCCTGATGGAAGACATCGTCGCGCTCATCATGATCTTCGGCGGCGGGGCCACGATCGCGATTTCGTTCAGTCCCGTGGGCAAGGCGATTGCCGACCGCATCCGCGGGCACCGGGAAGTCGCCGAGGGGGACCCGGCGGTGTACGAGGAGCTCGACCGGATGCGGCAGGAGCTGACGGAACTCCAGGAGCGGGTGGACTTCACCGAGCGGCTGCTGGCCCGCGGGCGCGAGGCCGAGCAGCTGCCCGACGGGCAGTAGGAGGCGCCGATGGAAGGGGTCCTGTTCATCATCATCGTGTTTGGCGGCGGCATGCTGATCGCGCTGTCCAAGACGGACATCGGCCGGGCCATCAGCGACCGGATCCGCCACGGCCCCCTGGGCATGGCCGGGACGGGCGACCCGGCCCTGCTGGAGGAAGTGGAGCGCCTGCGCCTCGAGGTGGCGGAGCTGCACGAGCGCATGGACTTCGCGGAGCGGCTGCTCACCGCCAAGCGCGAGAGCGAGTCGCTGTCGGGGGGGGAGTCGTGATGTGGCAGGTGGTGGTGCAGGTGCCGGAGCCGCCCACGCTGCCGCCGATCCCGGACTTCCCGCACACGCCGGCGCCCTGGGAAGTGATGCCGCCGGCGGTGATCCTGCTGATCACGCTGGCCGTCCTGGCGGCGGGCACGATCGTCCTGTGGCCGCTGATGCGGGCGCTCGGGCGGCGGATCGAAGGGAAGGTCGTGGCGGACCCGGCGCTGCGGCAGGAGGTCGAGGACCTGCGGGCCCGCCTCGCGGAGGTGGACCAGCTGCAGCACCGGGTCATGGAGCTGGAGGAGCGGGTGGACTTCACCGAACGGCTGCTGGCGCAGCAGCGTGAGCCGGAGCGGCTCCGGCAGGGAGAGGTCTGATGGACGAGTTCATCAAGATGTTCGGCGTCTTCGCCGGAATGGGGCTCGCGGGAGCCTCGGTGTATGCCGTCATCGCGTTAGTGAACGTCATGGTCAAGCGCGTGGAGCGCGGCAAGGGCGGCGTCCCGACGGAGCTCGAGGCGGAACTGGCCGACCTGCGGGCGCGCCTCGATGACTCGGACGCCTTGCGCGGCCGTGTGGCCGAACTCGAGGAGCGGCTGGACTTCGCCGAGCGGCTGCTGGCGCAACACCGCGAGCCCGAGCGGCTGGGGCCAGGGGCGTCCTGATGTTCCGGAAGTATGTGGGCATCGACTTCGTGGACTTCCTGATCCAGTCGGGCGCCACGATCGCGGCCGCCATCATGCTGAGCTCCATGACCCAGCCGCAGGAGGAGATCGGCGTGTCGGTGGCGTTCCTGGCCTCGCTCGGGGTGCTGGCCTGGCGACGGAAGCGGGCGGCCCTCGAGCCCAGGGAGCCCAGCACCGGGGAGGTCGCGGCCCAGCGGATCATGGAGCTGGAGGACCGCGTGGCCGAGCTGGAGCAGGGGCAGGCCCGGGTGCTGGAGCTCGAGGAGCGGCTGGATTTCGCGGAACGCCTCCTGGTGCGCCAGCGCGAGGCGGAACGGATCGGACCCGGGGAAGGGTGAGGATGGGCCTCAAGCAGACCCTCGGGATGGATGGGGTGGAACTCGTCATCCATCTCACGGCAACCGGCTTCCTCGCGGGGATGGCGGCCGAGATCGTGGGGCCGGCCCTGGAAGACCCGCTCGTGCTCGGGATCTTCGCCGCCTCCACGTTCTTCTTTGCCTGGCGCCGCCGGCGCGGGTTGCGGGAGCGCGAGGCGCTGCCGGCCTCGGTGGACGAGGTGGCGGACCTGCAGCTCCGGGTGGCGGAACTGGAAGAGGTGCAGGGGCGGGTGCTGGAGCTCGAGGAACGCCTCGACTTCACCGAGCGGATGCTGCTGCAACAGCGGGAACCGGAGCCGGGCCGACTGGCCCCAGGCAAGGAGGGCTGATGGGACCCGGCGAGACGATGTCGCTGATTGCGGTCTCGGCGGCCGTGCTGATCGGCTCGATCAAGCTGTTCACGCCGATCATGCAGGGCCTGGGACGGCGGCTCGGTGGCCCGGAAGGTGGGTCTGACCCGGGGCTCAAGCTCGAGGTAGAGGAACTGCGGGCCCGGGTGCAGGAGCTCGAGGGCCAGCAGGCCCGGATGTACGAACTCGAAGAACGCCTCGATTTCACGGAGCGCCTGCTGGTGCGCCAGCGGGATCAGGATCCCGCCCGCCTCGAACGCGGAGAGTGACCCGATGCCCTTCTCGCCCGAAGTGCTGAACCGGCTGGGCCCCATCCTCGGGGGCTTCACGCTCACCTTCGCCGCAGTTTACCTGTTGCGGCCGCTGGTGCGGGCCTGGGCGCGGCGGATCGAGGGAGGCGTTGCGGGGGCGGGCACCGGGGAACTCGAGGAGCTCCGGGCCCGGGTGCAGGAACTCGAGGCCCGGGAGCTGCGTCTGGTGGAACTGGAGGAGCGGCTCGACTTCACCGAGCGGCTCCTGGCGCGGCAGGACCGGCGGGCGCTGCCCGACGAGGCGGATACCCCGCCCGAGGCGCTGCCCGCCGCACGCTGACCCCGGGATCTGGAGGCGCGGATGTTCAATGACAGTATCGGGACGCTCGGCTTCTGGATGATGACCGCGGCCATCAGTGTGGCCGTGCTGCTTGGCCCCGTCGGCCGGGCCATCGGGCGCGGGACGGAGCGGATCATGGGCGCGTTCGGCTCGGACCAGACCCTCCGGGAAAAGGAACAGACCGAGCGGCTCCTGGTGGAGCGGCTGGAGGAGATGGACGCCCTGGCCCACCGCCTGCGGGAGGTGGAGGAACGGCTGGAGTTCGCCGAGCGGCTGCTCGTGGCGCCCCCGCGGCTCGACGACGAGGCGGACACCCCGCCCGAGGCGGTGCCGGCGGTTCGCTAGGCCGGGTCCCGGTTAGATTGCAGGCAGGCCCCATCGGGGAGGCAGGCATGCGCGGCAAGGAAGACATCGAGGATTTTCTCGACCGGCTGGACAGCGGCTCGGCGGACGTGAGCGAGGTCGAGCCCAACCTCTGGCTCGTCAAGACCGCGGCGGGCGCCGAGGTGGTGGTGCACTTCGCCCCGCCGGTGGTGATCCTGCGGGTGGCGGTCATGGAGCTGCCCGGGGGCGCGGAGCGGCAGGCGGCGCTCTTCCGCGAGCTGCTGGCATACAACGCCCGCGACCTCGTGCACGGCGCCTACGGGCTCGAGGGCAACCGCGTGGTCCTGGTGGACACGCTGGAACTCGAGAACCTGGACTTCAACGAATTCGAGGCGAGCTTCGATTCCCTGACGCTCGCCCTGGCCACGCACCTCGGCGCCCTGGCGCCCTTCCGGGAGTAAGACATGGGGATCTTTGACCGTCTCTCGACGATGATCCGGTCGAACATCAACGACCTCATCACGCGCGCCGAGAATCCCGAGAAGATGCTGAACCAGCTGATCATCGACATGAAGGGTCAGCTGGCCAAGGCCAAGCAGCAGGTGGCCAGCGCCATCGCGGACGAGAAGAAGCTGCAGGCGGACGCCGAGGCCATGCGCAAGCAGGCCGAGGACTGGGAGCGGCGCGCCATGCTCGCGGTGCAGGAGGGCCGCGACGACCTGGCCAAGCAGGCGCTGCTGCGCTACAACGAGGCCATGACCGGCGCCCAGCAGCTCCACGAGACCTGGGTCAAGCACAAGGCCGAGACCGAGAACCTCAAGGCCTCGCTGCGCCAGCTCAACGACAAGATCGAGGAAGCCAAGCGCAAGAAGAACATCCTCATCGCCCGGGCGCGGCGGGCGGAGGCGCAGCAGCGCATCCAGGAGACGATGTCGGGGATGTCCGACAAGTCGGCCTTCGAGTCGTTCGAGCGGATGACCGAGAAGATCGAGCAGAACGAGCGCAAGGCCATCGCCGCCGCGGAGCTGCAGAACGAGTTCGAGGGGGACCAGCTGATGCAGCAGTTCCAGGCGCTCGAGTACAAGGGCGCGCCCGACCAGCAGCTGCTCGAGCTCAAGGCCCGCATGGGCCTCCTCGGGGCGGGCGGCAAGGGCGGGGAAACCAAGCAGATCGGCCGCGGCGACACCGTCGACGCCGAGCTGGTGGACGACGACCTGCCCGAGAAGCAGGCGTAGGCCACCATCCGCCAGGGCAGGCCGACGGGGGTGCCATCCGGCACCCCCGTGTCGTTCCCTCCCGCCGCTTGCCGTGGTAGCTTACCGGCCGGTTTCGCGTGCCCCTGTTCCCCTTTCCCGACGCCCCATGCAAGGCTCCCGCTTCCTGATCCTCGCCGACGGCGAGTTCGGCCCGCTCACCTCCAAGACCGCGAACTCCGTGATCCGCTACCGTCCCGAGCGGATCGCCGCCGTCCTTGACCGGCAGCACGCCGGCAAGACGGTCCAGGATGTCCTCGGCTTCGGCGGGGCCACGCCCGTGCTCGGCTCCATGACGGAGGCGCTCAAGCTCCGGCCCGATGCGGTGCTCATCGGCATTGCCCCGGTGGGCGGGAAGCTGCCGGAGGAGTGGCGGGCCTGGCTGCTGGAGGCGGTGGACGCGGGCTGCAGCATCTGGAGCGGGCTCCACACCTTCATCGGCGACGACACCGCCATCGCGGCGCGCGCCAAGGCCCGGGGCACCGAGATCTACGACTTCCGCCGCCCGCCGGCCAACCTGCCGGTCGCGAGCGGCAAGGCCAAGCACGTCGAGCCGTTCGTCATCCTCACCGTGGGAACCGACTGCAACGTCGGCAAGATGACGAGCCAGCTGCAGATCACGCAGAAGCTCAACGAGCGGGGCCTGCGCACGCGCTTCGTGGCCACCGGCCAGACCGGCATCATGATCGAGGGGTGGGGCATCGCGGTGGACGCCGTGGTGGCGGACTTCATCGCGGGGGCGGCGGAGTGGCTGGTGCTCGAGGGCAGCAAGGACGCCGACATCGTGCTGGTGGAGGGGCAGGGGAGCCTCAACCACCCCGGCTACTCCGGCGTCACCTGCGGCCTGCTGCACGGGTCCTGCCCCGACGCGCTCATCCTCTGCCACCAGGCCACGCGCGACTACATCGGCGACTATCGCAAGGCCGGCTGGCTCAAGATCCCGCCCCTGTCGGACTACGTGAAGCTGTACGAGGGCGTGGCCGGCTTCGTGCACCCCACGAAGACCATCGGCATCTCGCTCAACACCTACGACATGACCGAGGCCGAGGCGCGCGCCGCGTGTGAGGCGGCCACCCGCGAGACTGGGCTGCCGTGCACCGACCCGGTACGGTTCGACCCGAGCCCGCTCATCGACGCCGTCGCCCGGGCGCGGGCCGAGTACGTGGCCACCCGCGCCCAGCGGGTGTTCGAGCCGGCGTGAGGCACCGCGCGTGACCGCCGCGGCGCTCGAGATCGCCGGGCTCACGCGCACCTTCGCGGGCCCGCCCGCCGTCACGGCGCTCGCCGGGGTGGACCTCACGGTCCGCCCCGGCGAAGTCTTTGCCCTCCTCGGGCCGAACGGTGCCGGCAAGACCACCACGGTGGGCGTCTGCACCACCCGGGTGCGGCCCACCGCCGGCACCGTCGCGCTCGACGGCATTGACGTCGCCCGGGCGCCCGTGCGGGTCAAGCAGCGGATCGGCGTCGTGACCCAGTACAACACCCTGGACCGGGCCTGCACCGTCTTCGAGAACCTCTACTACCACTGCCGCTACCACGGCTGGGGCGGCCGGGAGGCGGCGGGGCGCACCGGGGAGTTGCTGGCGCAGTTCCGGCTCGCGGACCGGGCCGCCGCGATGGCGCAGACGCTCTCGGGCGGGCTCGCCCAGCGGGTGCAGCTGGCGCGGGCCATCGCGCACCGGCCCTCGATGCTCTTCCTCGACGAGCCGACGGCGGGACTCGACCCGCAGAGCCGGCTCGCCCTCTGGGAGCTCATCGCGGGGCTCCGTGCCCAGGGCATCACCGTCCTGCTCACCACCCACTACATGGAGGAGGCCGACCGGCTGAGTGACCGCGTCGCCATCATCGATCACGGGAAGGTCCTCGTGACGGGGACCGCGGCCGAGCTCAAGCAGCGGGTGGGCGCGGATACCATCGTGGAACTCCAGCTCGAGCGTCTCGACGACGCGCTCGTGGCCCGGCTCGAGGCGCTGCCGCCCGTGCGCCGCGTCCACCGCGGCGAGCACGGCCTCCGCGTGTTCGGCACCGCGCGCGACGGGCTCATCCCGCCCATCGTGGAAGCCGCGCTCCCCTATGGCCTCGCCGACCTCCGCATCCACGAGCCCACGCTCGAGACGGTCTTCATCCAGCTCACCGGACGGGAGCTCCGTGACTGACGGCACGACGCTCCGCGCCCTCTGGGGGATGGTGCTCCGGGACCTCACCGTGCTGCGGCGCAACTTCCTGCCGCTCATGGTGCGGACCGTGATGAATCCGCTGCTGTTCGTCTTCGTCTTCACCTATGTCTTCCCGACCATCGGCACGGGCGTGGGGGTGGGCCGCGGGGGGGAAGGGCTCGGGTATGCCACGGTGGTGGTGCCCGGGCTCGTGGCCGTCGGCATGGTCTTCACCGCCATCTCGGCCGTGGCCCTGCCGCTCACCATGGAGCTCGGCGCCACGCGCGAGATCGAGGACCGGGTGCTGGCCCCCGTGGCGCTCGAGCTGGTGGCGCTGGAGAAGATCGTGGTGGCGGCGGTGCAGGGGATCGTGGCGGGGCTCGTGGTGTTCCCGCTGGTGTACTTCATCCCCGCGACGCCGGTGCACGTGCACGTGGCCAGCTGGCCGCTCCTCATCCTGGTGGTGCTGCTGGCCAGCCTCGCCGCCGGGGCCCTGGGCCTCGTCCTCGGCACCAGCGTCCGGCCGCAGCAGATCGGGCTCATGTTCGCCGTGGTCGTGGTCCCGATCACCTTCCTCGGCTGCGTGTACTACCCGTGGGCCCTCCTCGCCGCGATCCCGTGGCTGCAGCACCTCGTCCTCATCAACCCGCTGGTGTACATGAGTGAGGGCCTCCGGGCGGCCCTCACCCCCGACCTGCCCCACATGCCGCCCGGGGCCTCGCTCGGTGCGCTGGTCGCCCAGACGGTGGCGCTCGGCTGGCTCGGCGTGCGCGGGTTCGTGCGGCGGACGCTGACCTAGAGCGCGTTGGCTCGACGACACGGGTGCTGCGGGGAAACCGTGATTTCCTCCCCGGCGTAGGTGGCTCACACCGACGGCTGCTGCCGTCGCGCCCTGCAACGTGAGGCGCCTGCGCCTCCTGCCCCGGGGAGTCGCCATGCGCCTCGTTCCGCTCGCCGCCCTCGTCCTCGTCGCGCTCCGTCCGCTCCACGCCCAGGCCCCAGATACCCGCTCGCCGCTCGATCCCTCGAACTGGGGCGTGGTGTACGACGTCCCCGAGACCCGGAAGGTCACCCTCGAGGCGGAGGTGCCCTTTCATCGCACCCCGGCCCGCGCGCTGACCATGGATGTGTACCGCCCCGCCGGCATGCGCCGGGGCGAGCGGCGGCCCGCGGTGGTCTTCCTCAACGCGGTGGGGGATCAGGGCGAGGATCGCGTCAAGCGCTGGGGCATCTACCGGACCTGGCCGCGGCTCGTGGCGGCGCACGGGCTGGTGGGTCTCGCGATGGACGCGGACCCCGCCGACATCCAGGGCAGCATCCATGGGCTGTTCCGGTACCTCGAGCAGCACGGCGCCGAGCACGGCATCGACGCCGCGCGCCTCGGGATGTATGCGGCCTCGGCGAACGCCTCCGGGGCCGTGACCTACCTGAAGAGCGATTCCGCGAGCCGCGGCATTCGCGCCGTGGCGCTCTACTACGGCGGCGTGCCCGACAGCACGGCGCGGATGGACCTCCCCACCCTGTTCGTCCTCGCCGAGGGCGACGCGCCGAGGATGGCGGCGGCCCTCCCTGGCCTGTGGCAGCGGATCCTCGAGCGGCGCGCGCCCTGGACCCTGCAGTATGCGAGCGGCATGCCGCACGCCTTCGATGCCTTCACCGACACCGACGAGGCCCGGCGCCTGATCCAGCAGACGCTGGCGTTCTGGAAGTCGCATCTCGAGCCGGTGCCCCAGCCGGGGTGGCAGCCGAGTGAGGCGCGGGCCATCGTGGCGGCGCTGTACGGCAACGATGCTGAGCGGTCCGTTGCGCTTCTCACGCGCTGGGTCGAGACGCACCCCGATGACGCGGTGGCGCACGCGCAGCGCGGGCGGCTGCTCGGCCAGCTGGGCCGGCCAGGGGAGGCGAGCGTGGCGTACGAGCGTGCCTGGGCCCTCGACTCCACGAACCTCGGCGTGCTCAATGGGCTTGCGCGCGTGCGGCTGGCGCAGCGGCGCTGGGCGGACGCGCTCCCGCTGCTCGAGCGCGCCCGGCAGGATGGGGGGGAGAACTCGCTGGTGGTGGGGCAGATCGGGTGGGCGCAGCTCAACCTGGGGCGGAACGCCGAGGCGGCGGTGAGCTATGAGCGCGCGATTGCCCTCGGTATCCCGCCGGGGCGCGCCACCCAGGGAGTGGCGTGGTACAACCTGGCCTGCGCGTATGCCCGGCTCGGGCAGGTGGAGAAGGCGCTCACGGCGCTCGAGCACGCGGTGGAGCAGGGCATGCGGGACCGTGCAACCATCGAAGGCGACGAGGACCTGCGTCCCCTGCGGGACCAGGCGCGCTTCGTGGCCGTGCTCCGCGGCCTGCCGGCCAGCTGAGTGGGGCGCCTCCGCGCCCCAACGCGGAGGCTAGAAGTCCTTCCGGGCGAACCGCCGCCCACCCGCCGCGAGCGGCCCCGCGATCCACGCCAGCAACGCCGCGCCGGCCACGGCGAGACCGAGTGGCCCGCCGAGGAAGTGATGGAAGACGGCGCCGGTGTAGCCCATGAGCGCGGCCACGTCCAGGTCGAGGAGGAGCAGCACGCGCCCAAGGTCCAGCGGGTTGAGGAAGGTGAGGACCAGGAGGGGCGTCTCGAGCGGCCGGTCGCGAAACACCGTGGCCACGAGGAGGACAAGGCCGTCGTACACCACCGCCGCGAGCAGCCAGGCGAGGATCGCCGCGCCGAAGCCGCGCGCCCGGTCCTCGAAACGGAGCGCCAGCACGAAGGCGATGGCCGTCGAGGAAGCGGTGAGCAGCACTCCCGTCCCGAGCAGCATCGCCAGCGAGCGCGCCGGGACCGGCATCGCGCCCGCATGCAGCACGAACGGCACGCCGATCCCCCCCAGCAGCGCCGCGGCCAGCGGCCCCGTGAGCCCGGCCCAGAGCCCCGCGAACATCGCCCCGCGGCCCACCGGCTGCGCCAGCATCAGCTCGATGAACTCCCGCGCCGTGTACAGGTAGAGCGTCCCGAAGGTGAGCGCCACCAGCGGCACGAAGATCAGCACCACGTTGAGGAGTGATAGCACCACCCGCCCGCCGTCGCCGCCGAGCCGGAACAGTGCCTCGGTCAGGACCCCGAGCACCACCGCGTAGGCCAGGATCCACTTGTTCCGGGCAATGTCGCGCAGCTGGTAGCGGATGATCCGGGTGGCGTGCCGCATCAGCGGCCTCCTTCCGTCATGAGCGCCGCCACGGCCCGTTCCAGGCGCTGCTCACCCGTCTGCGCCAGCAGGTCAGCCACAGGCCCCTGAAACCGGACCTGGCCCTCGAGCAGGAAGACCAGGTCGTCGGCCAGTTCCTCCAGCTCGGAGAGCGTGTGGGAGGCCAGCAGCACCGCGGCCCCCGCGGCGCGCCGCTCGGCCAGCTTGGCCTTGAAGATCCCGGCGGCCACCGGGTCGAGGCCTGCCGTGGGCTCGTCCAGGATCAGGAGCCGCGGCGTGAACAGGAACGCCACCGCCGCCGACAGCTTCTGCCGGGTGCCGCCCGAGAGCGTGCGCACCGGCTTGCCGAGCTGGTCCTCGAGCCCGAAGGCGCTGAGGAGCGAGCGGTCCTGTGGCGTCCCCGGGCCGCGGAGGTCCGCGAGCATCTCCAGCACCTCGGCACCCGTGAGGTTCTCCGGGAACGCGGCCAGCTGCGGCATGTAGCCCAGCCCCCGGCGGTAGCGCTCGTCGCCGTTGACTCGGTGCCCGAGCACGTGGAGCGACCCGCCATCCGGCTTCACGAGGCCCAGCACCGACTTGATGAGCGTGGACTTGCCGGCTGCGTTGGGGCCCACGAGGCCGGTGATCCGGCCGGGGGCCAGCGCGAGCGTCACGCCCCGGAGGACCTCCAGACGCCCGAAGCGCTTGGTGAGGTTGCGGGCCTCGATCGGGGACGTCATTGCGCGGCCTCGTCGCCGGCCCAGCGGAGGCGCGGCGCCTGGTCCACCATCGTCTGCGGCGTCAGGGCGGGGGCCACCCGTTCCGCGGCATCCAGCAGTGAGATGAAGAAGCTCCGGAGCAGGATCAGCGCTGGCGGGTTCTGCTGGACCACGAGCGCGAAGAGCCGCACGGGGGCAAAGGGCACGTCGCCGGTGCCGTCCCGGTCCAGGTCGTAGCCGGTGTAGCGGTCCCAGAAGTTGCCCCGGAACTCGCTCGAGGCGTGGACGCTGTTGGTGGCGACGTCGAAGCTGTTGCCCTCGAACCGGTTCCCGAGGAAGCGGGTGTCGACCGCGTTGGCCATCACCTGCGCCCCCCACCCGTTGCCCAGGAACTCGTTGCCGGTGAAGGTCACGCGCGTGGTTCCCTCGGCGTACACGCCCACGGAGTTGGCGCGGAAGCGGTTGTGGTCCAGCTCGCTGTCGCTGATGTCCTTGAGCAGGAGCCCGTAGGTGGCACTGCCCCAGCTGTCCTCGAAGCGGTTCCGCGTCATGCGCACCCGCCTGCTGTACATCACGGCCACGCCGGCACCGTTGTGGAGGAACCGGTTCCCCTCGTACGTGTTGCCGTCCGAGAACATGAAGTGGATCCCGTAGCGGTGGTTGCCGGCGCTCAGGTTCCCGGCCACCCGGCTGTCGGTGGTGAACTCGAAGTAGATCCCGTCTCGGTGCCCGCTCAGGTCATTGTCCTCGATCACGAGGTGCGAGGAGCTCCAGGAGTGGATGGCGTTGCCCGACAGGCTCTCCAGCCGCCCCGTGCCGCGGGCCACGACCCGGCGCACCACGCAGCCGGTCACCTTGGAGAGATAGAGGCCGAAGAAGGTGTTGGTGAACCGGAGGTCTTCGAGCCGGCACCCCCGTGCCCCAGCCACCTTGAGCGCCGCCCGGTCTTCCGCGGCGGAAGGCGGGATGTCCCGGAACTCGAGACCCCGGAGGGTCACGCTGTCGGCGGTGACGGTGAGCAGGGTGAAGGGACCACCGTAGAGCACCGTGCCCGGCTCGCCCGTGAGGGTGAGCGGGACACGGATGGTGAGGGGGCCCTCGCGATACGCACCGCGGCCCAGCCGGATGGTGTCCCCGCTGTCCGCCGCGGCGAGCGCCGCGCCGAGGGTCGGGTACGCCGTGCCGGGCCCCGCCACGATCTGTCGCGGCGGGCCGGCCAGGACGGCCACGGCGGCGAGGGCCCAGTGGATCACGACCCGTGCCCCAGCTGGTGATCCGCCGGGGCGGCGGACAGGACCTCGCCCCAGGTGAGGAGCGTCCCGCCGAGTGCCGCGCGGACACTGTCGGCCTCGGCGCCGGGGCGGAGGGCCACCAGCCCGCTCGCCATCGGGGTGCGGAGCGTGTCGGTGCGGAGGTACACCGCCGAGTCGGCAGGGAGCCAGGAGGCCTGGTCCACGTAGCTCACCACCCAGCCCCGGGCGCCGGGGGCGCCCTGAAGCCACGCCGCGAGGCAGCCCACGTCGTCGAACACCAGCAGGCGGCCGCCTTCGGTCCGGGCCTCCGCGGCAAACCGCGGGTCGCTGATGGTCATGTGGCAGTGCTCGCACGGTTCCGCCCCGTAGCCGATGGGGCGCGGGCCGCCGGCAGCGCAGGCGGCCAGGGCCAGGGTCAGCAGGGCGGTGGCGAGGTCGCGGCGCATGGTCAGGCCTCGGCGGGGGCCCGGCGCGCGAGGCGGAACTCGCGCACGCTGAGGAGCACGGCCAGGGTCACGGCCACGATCAGGATCCAGCCCCCGGTCGCGGGCAGGCTCGTGGCGTGGAAGTTGAGCAGCTGCTTGCTGCCGATCAGTGGCGGCTGGTACGTCATCCCCGGGATCTTGATGATGGCGTGCGGGTCCAGGTTGTGGCCGTAGTCGTAGCCCCAGCGCCAGAAGTCGTACAGGCCCGCCACCGAGCCGAGCACGAAGAGCGTGGCAAAGCCGTAGAGCATCCAGCGCCGGCCGGCGGCGGCCGCCACCACGCCCACGCCGATGAGCCCCGCCAGCAGCCACGGCATGAAGCGCAGCTCCGGGATGTCGGCCGGCGTGATCACCTTCATGCCGATGTAGTGGTTCAGGTTGTTGATGCTGTTGAGATCCTGCGGCTTCTCCCCCGTCACCTGGTTCACCGCGATGTAGAGGCCCAGCCCCTCGGGATACTGCGGGGCCTGGAGGGCGATGTGCCACAGCGGGAACACGTACGCCAGCGTGAGCGCGAGCGCCGCGGCGGCGAGCAGGAGGCGGGTGCTCTTGGTCATCATTGGTTCCGCTCCGGTGCCGGCGCCCCCGGGTGGGGACGCCGGCCGGTGGAGGTCAGGACTGCGACGGGTTGTTGTAGGTCAGCTTCACGCCCGAGCCCTTCGGCGACACCCGGATGTACCCCTGCATCTCCTGGTGCAGCGCCGAGCAGAAGTCGGTGCAGTAGAAGGGGAACACCCCGACCTTCTGCGGCACCCAGAGGCTGGTGCGCGTGGCGCCCGGCATCACCAGCAGCTCGGCGTCCTGCTGGCCCGTGATCGCGAAGCCGTGCGGCACGTCCCAGTCCTGCTCGAGGTTGGTCATGTGGAAGTACACGCTGTCGCCCACCTCGATGCCCTCGATGTTGTCCGGGGCAAAGTGGCTGCGGATCATGGTGCCGTACACGTGCACCTCGCGCCCGCGGCGCTCCACCCGCGCGTCCTTCTCCGACTTCACCGCGTCCGGGTTGCGACTGGTGGCGAGGTCATAGGTGCGCACCTGGCGATCCTTGATGAGTGACGCCTGGATGGCCTGCGCGTAGTGGGGCTCGCCGATGGTGGGGAAGTCGAGCAGGAGCTGCATCTTGGCGCCGGTGATGTCGATGAGCTGCGCCGACTGGGTGAGCTCCGGGCCGGTCGGGAGGTAGCGGTCCTTGGTGATCTTGTTGAGCGCGATCACGTACTTGCCGTAGGGCTTCCGGGTGTCGCCGCCGGGGACCAGCAGGTGCCCGATCGAGTAGTAGGTCGGGATCCGGTCCAGCACCTGGCAGTCCTTCACCGACCACTTCACGATTTCCGACGACACGAACATCGACGTGTAGGCGTTGCCGGCGTCGTCGAACTCGTTGTGCAGGGGGCCGAGGCCCGGCTGCTGCACCTCGCAGCTGAGCGCCGACTCGTACTTGACCACCGGGATCCCGCGCACATCCCCGGTGAAGTCCTTGGCCTGGATGGCGGCCTGGAACTTGGCGAACGAGAACACGGGGATCACCGTCGCCAGCTTGCCGCCCGCCGCCATGAACTCGCCCGACGGGTTGACGTCCACCCCGTGCGGCGACTTGGGCGTCGGCAGGTAGTAGACCACGCCGGGGCAGTCGGCCACCTCGAGCACCGGGGCGCCGGAGCGGGTGTCCGCCCGGGCCACGCCGTCCTCGCCCCGGAGGGTGTGGACGTAGGTGGCGGGCATGGTCTTGGCCTTCCCCTGGGCCACGCACTCCTCGGCTCGCTTCCAGTTGACGGCGGCGATATAGTCCTTGTCGTTCTGCGAGGCGTTGCGCTCCTTGAGCGTGCTGGCCTGCTCGGTGTTGTACGAGGTGAAGAACGCCCACCCGTGCGACGGGCCCTTGCCCGGCCGCGCCAGGTCATAGTCGAAGCCCGGCATGTGGATCTGGAACGCCAGCGACAGGGCGCCGCTCGCCGAGTCCACCTTCACGAAGGAGATCAGGCCGTCGAAGGTCTCCTTGTAAGTGCTGATCGGCACGTCGCGCTGCGGGGTCGGGACGCTGAAGCGGGTGGCGCCCACCACGTACTCGGTGTTCTGGGTGGTGAAGGGCGACGCGTGATTGCCCGCCGCATTCGGGATCTCGATGATCTCCTCGGTCTCCATCTTGGTGAGGTCGATCCGCGCGATGCGGGGGGTGTTGTTGCCGTTGATGAAGATCCAGCGGCCGTCGTGCAGGCCGTCGGTCATCGACAGCGACGGGTGGTGCGCATCGTCCCAGGGTACGAAGCCATAGCTCGTCTCGAGCATCGCCTTCGTCTCCTGGCTGTAGCCGTACCCCTTCTCGCCATCCTGGGCGAACACCGGGATCACCCGGAGCAGGCGGCCCGAGGGCAGGCCGTAGACCGCCAGCTGCCCGGAGAAGCCGCCCGACAGGAAGGCGTAGAACTCGTCGTACTGGCCCGGCGCCACGTAGACGCGGCTCGCCGCGTCCCCGGCCATCCCGGCCTGGGTCGTGGTGGGCTTGCCGCAGGCGCCGAGCGCCACGCTGGCGAGCAGGAGCCCGGCGAGAGCGCGGCGGGCGGGGACGAACGGGGCCGACATGGGCATTCCTCCTGTCGCGGTCACTGGCCGCTGGGGGTGGGGGAGACGGTGCGGAGGTACTCGACGACCTCCCGGGCCTGGTCCCGGGTGAGGCCGGTGTTGGGCATCTGGGTCATCAGCTCCGCCAGGAGCTGCTTCGCCGCCGGGTGCTTGGTGTACATCTCCTCCGGGGCGAGGATCATGTTCATGATGTAGGCGGGGGTGCGCCGCTCCATGAGGCCGCCGAGCGAGGGGCCCACGTAGCGGGCATCGAACTTGTGGCAGGCGCTACACTTGGTCTCGAAGGTCGCCTTGCCGCGCTCGGCCATGGCCGGGTCGAGCGCCCCGAGCGTCACCGCCTCGGTGACCGGGCCGATGCCATGTTCCAGCTGGAAGGCCGTGAGGGTGGTGCCGGAGGCCGCCTGGGCCCCCTGGGCGGCCGGGGCGTCTGGCTGGTCGGCCCCGCCGCCGCAGGCGCCCAGCAGGAGCGCCAGGGGAAGGGCCAGGAGGGTGCGGATGGTCATCGGGCTGCCTCGCAGGATCGGGATCATGGTGCGTGCTCTTGTGCCGGGCGTCAGTAATACCATATTATCATGGGCATATGATATTAGAGGTTGCATGAACGCACCGTGCGCGTTCGATGAAGTGTCCTTCATGCGGGGGCCCTGCGGGGAGCGGAACCGATGATCCTGAGCCAGACCGCCGAGTATGCGCTGCGCGCCGTCCTCGCCATTGCCCGGGAGGCCGACGGGAAGGCCGTCGGGGCCGCCCGTATCGCCGAGGAGCTCGGCATCCCGGCCAACTACCTGTCGAAGACCCTCCACCAGCTGGCGCGGGCGGGCATCCTCGAGTCGGCGCGCGGCAAGCTCGGCGGCTTCCGCCTGGCCCGCGCCGGAGACCGGATCACGCTGCTGGAAGTGGTGGGGGAGTTCGACGACATCCGGGGGAAGCGGAGCTGCCTCCTGGGCCGGACCACCTGCAGTGACCACACCCCCTGCGTGGCCCACCACCGCTGGAAGGCGGTGGCGGAGAAGCAGGCGGCCTTCTTCCGCGACACGACGGTCGCGGACCTCCTCCGGGCGGGCTGAGCGGGCGCGCTACCGCGCCCGCCGCGCCTCCAGCACCTCGCGGAGCCGCCGGGCCAGCACCTCGGCCATGAACGGCTTCTCCAGCACCGCGTCCACCCCCTCGGGAATGGCCTTGTCGGTGTAGCCGGTCATCACCAGCACCGGCAGGCCGGGCTGGAGGGCGCGCAACTGCGCCACCAGTTCCTGCCCGCTCATCTCCGGCATCACCAGGTCGGTCAGCACCGCGTCCACCCGCCACTCCCGCTCGGCCCCAAGGCGCAGGGCCTCGGCGGCGTGACGCGCCTCGATCACGGTGTAGCCCAGGCGCTCCAGCACGCGCCGGATGGTGCGGCGCACCGGCGCCTCGTCCTCCACGATCATCACTGGGCCGGGTCCGCGCCGGCGTCGTGGCGCGGGAGCGCGACGGTGAAGCTGGTCCCGTGGCCCACGGTGGAGTCGCAGGCGATCCGGCCCCCGGACTGGGTGACGATCCCGAGCACGGTGGAGAGCCCCAGCCCGGTGCCCTTGCCCGGCGCCTTGGTGGTGAAGAAGGGCTCGAACATCCGGTCCCGCACCTCCGCCGTCATCCCGAGCCCCGTGTCGGCGACGCTCGTGAGGATCTCGGCGCCTTCCTGCCAGGTGCGCAGCGTGATGGTGCCACCCGCCGGCATGGCATCGCGGGCGTTCACCACCAGGTTCACCAGCACCTGCTCCAGCTGCGCCGGGTCGGCCAGCACCACGGCGGGCGCAGGGGCCAGCTCGGCCTCGAGGGCGATGTCCTCGCCGATGAGTCGCTGGAGCAGGCGGGTGAGCCCGCGGATGACGTCGTTGATGTCGAGCACCTGCGGCTGCAGCACCTGCTTGCGGCTGAAGGCGAGCAGGCCGCGGGTGAGGTAGCTGGCGCGGTCCACCGCCCGCCGGATCTCCACGATCTCCTCGTGGCCGGGGCCGGTCTCGCCCAGCTCGTGCAGCAGGAGCTCGGCGTTGCCGGTGATGGCGGTGAGCAGGTTGTTGAAGTCGTGCGCCACCCCGCCGGCGAGCTGGCCGATGGCTTCCATCTTCTGCGCCTGCCGCAGTTCGTGCTGGCTCTGCGCCAGGGCCTGCTCCGTGACCTGGCGCCGGGTGACGTCGGTGGCCACCACCAGGCGCGCGGGGCGGCCGTCGAGATGGATCTCGCTCGACTCGATCTCCACGAACCGCAGGGAGCCGTCCTTCCGGAAGTGCCGGAAGACCCCGGCGTGCCGGCGCGCGGCCGGGTCCTGCGCCGCATCCCGCTCGGCGATTGACTGGGCGAGCTGGTGCTGGTCCTCCGCGGGACGGATGTCGCGGATGGTCATGGCGAGGAATTCGTCGCGGCTCCAGCCGTAGTGCTCCACCGCGGCGTCGTTGACCGCGAGGAAACGGAGCGTCTCGCGGTCGAACGCCCACAGCGGGGACGGGTGCCGCTCGAACAGCTGGCGGTGCGTCTCCTCGCTCTGGCGCAGCGCGGCCACGGCGTGGTCGCGCTCGGTGATGTCGTGGGCCATGCAGAGGAGGCCCCGGAGGCGGCCCTGCTCGTCGAGGAGCGGGGCATTGTGCCACTCGCAGGTGAGCCGGCGGCCGTCGCGGGTGCGGTTCTGGTTGATGGTGTGCGATTCCGCCCGGGTGGTGAGTACCTGGCCCACGACCTCACGGACGTGCGCCTCGGCGTCCGGTGGGACGATGGTCTCGAAGAAGCTCCGCCCCACCAGCTCCGCCGACGGATACCCGAAGAGGGCTTCGGCGGCCGGATTGGCGTATGTGACGCAGCCTGTGGGGTCCGCCATGAGGAGGGCCATCGGCATGCTCTGGCGCTGCAGCTCCAGTTCGGCGAGCAGGGCGTCGCGTTCGCGCTGGAGCTGGCGCTCCCGGTCGGCGGCCTGCACCTGGGAGGTCACGTCCACCACGAGGCCCACGATCCGGAGCGCCCGGCCGGCGGCGTCGCGTTCCACCACCTGGCCACGATCCAGCAGCCAGTGCCACTCGTCATCCGCGCCCCGCATGCGGTACTGCACCCGCACCTCCGCGGTGGCCCCGCTGAGGTGCGCGCCGAAGGCCGCCTGCACCCGGTCGCGATCGTCGGGGTGGATGCGGGCGCTCCAGCGGTCGATGGCGCCCGAGACCCAGGTCTCGCTGGTGCCGAGGAGCCGCGCCAGCGACGGACTCAGGGTGGCGCTGCCGGAGTTCAGGTCGGTGTCGTAATGCCCCTCGCCGGTGACGGCCAGGGTGAGGGCGAGCCGCCGCTCGCTGACCGCGAGCGCATCGAGCGCGGCCTGGCGGTCGCGCACCTCCTGCCGCAGCGCGATCTCGGTGCCGACGGCGGCGGCGAGGTCGCCGAGGATGCGCAGGTCGTGCGCCGTCCACTCACGCGGTTCCGGGGACGTGACGCAGAAGCTGCCGAGGACGTGACCGCGGCTTGACCGGACCGGGACCCCGGCGTAGGCCACCGTGTCGAGCTTGGTGATCGCGGGATTCCCGGCCATGACGTGGTCGTGGCGCGCGTCGCGCACCACAAAAGGCTCGCCGCGGCGGACCACGTGCTGGCAAAACGACTCATCGGCTGGGGTGCCCCGGAGCGTGACCCAGGGCTCGCCCAGGCCGGCGGCGCTCTTGAAGAACTGGCGGTGATCGTCGACCAGGGACAGCAGGGCCACGGGCGCGCGAAGGAGGTCGCTGGCCAGCGCGGTCATCCGGTCGAACGCGGCTTCCGGTGGGGAGTCGAGGAGCCCCGTAGCCTGCAGGGCGGCGAGTCGGAGGGGGTCGTGCAGCGGGTCGATCGAGCGAGGAGCCACGGTGCATCCGTTCAATGTTCGACTCAGGGGACCGCAATATAGGCCGCGGGCCCCGGGGGCGCCCCGCGACGAAACTCAGTGATCCTTCATCAAGTTCTCACGGAGTCCGGCCGATACTCGCAATCCCCCGGGTAAGGAGGCTTCATGCTCGTCCTGACTCGTACCGAGGTGGGTCGCCGGCTGGCCACCGCACTGGTGCCAGTGCTCGGCATGGAACCGACGGTGGTCATCGGAATTTCCCCCGGCGGGATCGCGGTGGCCGCCGAGATTGCGCGGCTGTTCGAGGCACCCCTCGACGTCCTGCCGGCCTGCCGGCTCGATGTACCCGGCAGGCTCCGTTCAACCTTCGGGGCCATCGCCAACGGATCGACGCTGCTCCTGCCGGGGCGGGTGGCCGCGCTCGCGCTGCCGGAGGCGTACGTGGCCAGGCTGGTGGAGGTGGCCCACGAGGAGGTGGCCGAGGCGGCCCGGGCGTGGCGTGGCCAGGCCGGCCCTGTCAGCCTCACGGGCCGCACCGTGGTGCTGGCCGACGACGGCCTGGCCGAGCCGGTGCTCCTGCAGGCCGCGGTGCGCGCCGTCCGCAGCCTCGGCGCCCGTCGCGTGGTGCTCGCGGCTCCGACCGCCACGGCCGAGTGCTGTGCCGACCTGGGCCGGGCCATCGACACCAGCGTGCTGCTGTATGAAGCGGGCGCGCCCTGTCCGCTCCGCATCCAGGACCAGACATTTGCCCAGACCACGGGCGCCGACGTGAGCACGCTGGTGCGAACCAGCCGTCCGGTGGCCGTCGCCTCGTAGCACGGCGCCCCGCTGTCAGGGGCCACTGCCGACCAATGACCCACCTGCCCGAGGTGGTGCTCGCCGAGCTGGGCCCCCGTGCCCAGGCCCTGGCGCACCACCTCGACGCGTTCCTGGACCACGGGGATGCCGGGGTGGTGCACGACCTGCGCGTCGCCGCCCGCCGCCTGCGCGCGGCCCTCACGGTCTTCGCCCCGCTCCTGGTGCTGCCGGGCTGCGTGCGCCGCCAGCCCCTGCGCCGGGTGGAGCGGCGCGCGGGCCGCCTGCGCGACCTCGATGTCCTCGACGACCTGCTCCAGCGCCACGGCCCCGTCGAGCCCGCGGTGGCCGCCGCCCTCACGTGGAGCTGGCGGATGAGCGCGAGCCCGCCGGGCGGCGGGCGCGCAGCCAGGCGCGGAAGGCCGGGCTGCGCGACCTCGCGCACGAGCTCGAGCGGTGGCTCGAGGCGCCCAGCTTCACGGCAAGTGCCGGGCTCTCCCTGGCCGCGGCGGTGCCGGACCTGCTGCTGCCGACGGTGAGTGGGCTGCTCCTCGAGCCGGCGTGGGCCGTGGCGGAACCGCCGGGTGAAGACGCCCCGAAAGCCGCCGCGTTGCACCGGCTGCGCCGCCGCATCAAGCGCGTTCGCTACGAAGTCGAGTGCCTGGCCCCGGTGCTGGTGCCGGCGGTGGCCGGCTGGCTGGAGGAACTGCACGCCCTCCAGGATGCGCTCGGGGCGTGGCACGACGCGGGCGTGCTGCTGCCGCGCCTCGTGCGGCTGGCGCCGCCCGGGCCGCTCCACGCCGCGGTCAGCGCCGAGGCGGTCGCCGCGCTGGCGCCCTGGCCCGCGTGGCGCGCGCGCTACGTGCAGCCGGTGGCACGGGGCCGGCTCCGGGCGCTGCTCTCCGTCTCCCCAAGCCATCCTGGCGCGCCCCATGGAGCCGGCTGAGGAGCTCCGCGAGCGGGCGGCAGTGGGCCATGATGCCGGGGCGGTCGTACCACGCCCGCGCCCGCCGCGGTCCGAGGCCGCACAGTCGCAGGAGGGCCGTGAGGCTGGCGAGGTGCCCCCTGATGTCCTCATTCCTCAACGCGGGGTACTTCGGGCGTGAGGCGAGGTACTCCTCCCGGCGGCCTGGGGGTGCTCGACGGTGAACGGCTGGCCGCCGGGGTGACCACCTTCCACCCGGTCCGGGCCGTGGCCGACGGAAGGTGCTAGTCCAAGGCTGGCTCAGGGGGGAGGGGCCGGTCATCGCTCCGGGCGCGCCACAGCTTCCAGGCCTGTCCCAGCAGTGCGGGGGCCAGCGCCAGCACGAACACCACCAGCCACTCCAGCCGCGTGAGCGAATGCACCCCGAGCAGAGAGGCGAGCGGGTGCCACGTGGCGGCCACCACCTGGAGGCCGGCCGCGAGCGCCACCGCGCCGAGCGCCATCGGATTGCTGCATGCGGCTCCCCACCCCACGACGGGCCCTGTGCGGCGCGCCGTCCCGAGATGGAAGAGCTGCGCGAAGGCGAGGGTGAGAAACGCCAGCGCGGCCGCCTCCGCCGGCGCGGTGCCGCGACCGAGGCCCCAGGCAAACGCCGCCAGCGTCGCGCCGGCGATCAGGCTACCGTACCCGGCGACCTCGCGACGGCTGGCGCGCGTGAGCAGGGGTGTCCGGGCCCCCGCGGGGCCGCGGGCCATGATGCCTGGCTCCGCCGGCTCCACGGCCAGCGCGAGCGCCGGGATGGTGTCGGTCAGCAGGTTGAGCCAGAGGATCTGGAGCGGGTGGAGGGGAGCGGGCCATCCGGCCGCCGCCGCCAGCAGCACCACGGCGAGCTCGGCCATGTTGCAGGCGAGCAGGTAGACCACGGCCTTGCGGACGTTGTCGTGAATCACGCGGCCCTCGGCCACGGCGATCGCGATGGTCGCGAAGCGGTCATCGGCCAGGACCACGTCGGCGGCCTCGCGGGCGAGATCGGTCCCCCGCCGCCCCATGGCCACGCCGATGTCCGCCTTGCGGAGGGCGGCCGCGTCGTTGATGCCGTCACCGAGCATGGCGACCACCGCTCCCTCGCGCTGCAGGGCCGCCACCAGCCGGAGCTTCCCCGCCGGGCTCACCCGGCTCCACACCGCCGTCCGGGCCCCGGCCGCCGCCAGCTCGCTGTCCGGGAGGCAGTCGAGCTCGGCCCCGTCCCGGGTCTCGGCGCCCGCCGGCAGCAGGTCCAGTTCCCGGGCGATGGCGGTGGCGGTCGCCTGCTGGTCACCGGTCAGCATCACGGTGCGGATGCCCGCGCGCCGGAACTGCCCGATGGTGGCCGCCACGCCCGGCGCCGGCGGGTCCTCCAGGCCCACGAAGCCGAGCAGGGTGAAGCCGGTGGGCTCCTCGCCGGGCCCTGGGGGCGGGCCCTCCGCCAGGGCGAGCACGCGAAGTCCCCGCCGGGCGAGATCGCGGTTGGCTTCGAGGAGGCGGGCGCGTGCCGCGTCGTCGAGCAGTCGGGGGCCCGCGGGCCCGGCCTCGTGGCTGCAGCGCGGCAGCACGCGGGTGGGGGCGCCCTTGAGGCAGGCCAGCGGCCCGGTGGGACCGGCATGGCAGGTGGCCATGTACATGCGCTCGCTCGTGAAGGCGAGCTCCCCGGTCTCCGGGTACTCGGCCCGCAGGGCGGCGGGATCGAGCCCCGCGTCCGCCGCCGCCACGAGCAGCGCGGCCTCCATCGGGTCGCCCGCGACCACCCAGCCCCCGGCCTGCCGGCTCGCGGCGGCGCGGTTGGCCAGGGCGCCGGCCCGCAGCGCCGCGACCACCCGCGGGTCCGCCCGGCCGGCGTCCGGGCCCGTCGCGAGCGGGAGATCCCGGTCCGCCAGGCGAAGCAGGGTGGCGGTCATGACCCCGGTGGTGAGGGTCCCGGTCTTGTCGGTGCAGATCACCGACACCGAACCCAGGGTCTCCACCGACGGCAGCCGGCGGATGAGGGCGGCCTGGCGCGCCATGCGGTGCACGCCGAGCGCGAGCGTGATCGTGGCTACGGCGGGCAGGCCCTCCGGCACGGCGGCCACCGCGAGCGCGATGGTGGTCTGCAGCACCACGGGGAGGGGCACACCATTCCGCCAGGCCAGAAGCCCGGCCAGCGCCGCCGCGCCCACGGCGAGCAGGGCCAGCGGGCGCCCCAGCGCCTCGAGGCGCCGCTCGAGCGGCGTGCGATCCTCCCCGAACCCGGCCGCGAGCGTGCCGACCTGGCCCACCTCGGTGGCCATGCCCGTGGCCACCACCACCGCCTCACCCCGGCCGCCCACCACCGGCGTGCCCTTGTAGGCCATGGTCCGTCGGGCAGGCAGCGGAGTCTCGGCGGGGAGTTCCACTCCCGCGGCCTTGGCCACGGGGGCGGACTCGCCCGTGAGCGGCGCCTCGAGCAGGGCGAGGTCGTGGGTGGTCAGCAGCCGGGCATCCGCCGGCACCGTCTGCCCCGCCTCGAGGATGATCACGTCGCCCGGCACCAGCGTGTCGGCTGCGACCTCATCCTCGCGGCCGGCCCGCCGGACGCGGGCGCGCCCCACCTCCAGGCCCAGCAGGCCTTCCATGGCCCGTCGCGCGCGCCACTCGGTGGCAAAGCCTAGCACGCCGTTGAGCAGCAGCACTGCCACGATCGCCAGCGCGTCCAGCTGGTCCCCGGTGGCCAGCGAGATGGCCGCCGCCCCGAAGAGCAGGACCACCAGCATGCCGCTGAACTGCCGCAGCAGGATCCGCAGCAGCGGGGTGGGCCGGATGGCCTGGAAGCGGTTCGGTCCCGTGGCGGCCAGCCGTGCTGCCGCGGCCTCGGGGGACAGCCCGTGCGCCGTGCTCCCGAGGGCGGCCAGGGTCTCCTCGGCGGTGCGCGCGTGCCAGGGCAGGGCGGTGAGCGTCATGGTCGCAGAAAGAACCGCCCCGGCGGAGCCCGGCCGGGGCGGTGTGCGGTGCGGTCAGGCGCCGGGGGCGAGGGCGTCAGCCCTTGATGACGATCTTGCTCTTGGCCTGCGTCTCGATCTTGGGCAGGCGGATCGTGAGCACCCCCTCGTGGAACAGCGCCTCGACCTTGGTGGGCTCCACCGGCTTGGGCAGCCGGATGTTGCGCAGGAACTGGCCGGTCTCCCGTTCCTCCCACAGCACGTGCTCGTTGGCCTCGCGCACCATCGCCTCACGATGGCCGGTCAGCGTCAGCACATCGGCCTCGAGGTGGACGTCGAGGTTCTCCCGCGGCACGCCCGGCACTTCCGCGCGGAGGATGAATTCCTTCTCGGTTTCCGTCAGGTCCAGGGCCGGCACCCAGGTGACCGGGGCCTTCCGGAGCGGCTCGGTGCCAAGGAGCGGGAACATCACCGGCGGGGCGAGGAAGCGCTCGAAGACGTCCTCGATGTCGCGAACCATCGTGGGCATGCCGGTGGGGATCTTGGTGACTTTCATGGGGTCCTCCCGTGGTGAACCGTGGGACGATTCAGCCGTGCTGCGGAACTGCACCCAAGCCTAACAAATCACGCGCCAAGAAACCGGGAAACGGCCGCGAAACTTCGCTCATGAACGGGTCAGTGGCCCGGCTCCTGCGGGAAGCGGTGACTGATTTCCCACACGTACGCGGCGATCGCCTTTGCCTGGGCGTCGCTCATGTCGGCCCAGCCGCGCATCGGCATGGCGAGGCCGCGGGTCGAGAATTGCCGCGGGACCCCGTGGAGGATGCGGCCCAGGATGCCGGCGTAGGTGTCGGGTCCGTGCATCCAGATCCCCTGGCCGATCGGGGCGCCACTGTCGGTGCCGATCCCGCGCGGCCCGTGGCAGCCGCTGCACCCCGCAATGCCGTGGAACAGCGAGTCCCCGGCGGCGATGGCGGAATCCGTCACCTCGGGTGGGCGATGCGGCGGTCTGGGAACGGCGGGATCCTGGGCGGCGAGGGTCGCCGGGAGGAGGACGAGCAGGGGAAGGGCAATTCGGGCCAGGCGGACCATCGGGACCTCCGGGAACCAGCCTCCCCAGCATAGGCGCGGGGGAATGAAGGCTGGTGCAAGGTGGGGTGAACCCCCCGGGTCAATCCTGGTCGTGCACCACCCGCTGGGGCGGGTCGTCGAGGTCGTCGAACTGGCCCTCGCGCACCGCCTTGAGGAACATGTAGAGGAAGAACCCGCCGACCGCGAGCACGATCGGCAGCAGGAAGGCTATCGCTCGCATTGCTCCTCCTTGCGGACCAGGTGCTCCACCCGCGCCGCGTTCCAGAGCACCACGGTGCTCGAGATCGGCATCAGGATGGCCGCCACCAGCGGGTTCACCAGCCCCGCCATCGCCGCGGCCACGGAGATCACGTTGTAGAAGATAGACTGGACCTGGCTCGAGCGGACCATCGCGCGGGCCACCCGCGCGGCCCGGACCCCCGCCGCGATGGGCCGGAGCGAACCGGTCCCGATGATCCCGTCCGCCACCAGCACGCTGCTGGCCGCCCCGCCCGCCATGGCGATCCCCACGTCCGCCGCGGCGAGCGCCGGCCCGTCGTTGAGCCCGTCGCCCGCGAACACCACCACCCGTCCCTCCGCCTGGCGATCACGGATCCATGCGGCCTTGCCCGCCGGGTCCACGCGCGCCACCAGCGTCTCGATGCCCGCCTGACGGCCCATCCGCCGGGCCACCGCCTCGTGGTCGCCGGTGAGGAGCACGGGCTTGAGCCCGAGTTGCTGGAGCCCGGCCACGGCCTGGTGGGCGTCGGGCCGCACCGTGTCGCCGAGGCGGATGGCCTGCCCCTCCTCGCCCGTGTCGCCCCGGCGCAACTGCACGGCACCGGGGCCCGCGCTCACCAGCTCCCAGCGCACGCCGTCCACCACGCCGCTGATGCCCACGCCGGCCTCCTCGTGCACCTCCTCGGCCTGGGGCAGGGGGATCCCGCGGGCCGCCGCCTCGTCGGTGATGGCCCGGGCAATGGGGTGGGCGCTGTAGCGCTCCAGCCCCGCGGCGATGCGCAGCACCGCGTCGTCCGCGTCGGTGACGGCGATGCTGCCGGCCGTGACCGTCCCGGTCTTGTCGAGCGCGGCCAGGTCCGTCTCGCCGAGCCGGAGCAGGGCGTCCCCCGAGCGGAGCAGGAGGCCCCGCCGCGCCGTGGCGCCGAGGCCCGCAGCGGTGGCGAGCGGCTGCGCGAGCGCCAGGGCGCAGGGACAGGCCACCACGAGCACGGCCACCGTGGCCGTGGTGGCGCTGGCCAGGTCCTGGAACCACCACCAGCCCACGAAGGTGCCGAGCGCGGCGATGAGGGTGGCCGCGGTGAACCACGGCGCGATGCGATCGGTGGAGCTCGGCCGCATCCCGCGATCCTGGGCCGCCTGCAGTTCCGCCGCCATCTTGTGGATCACCGTGTCGGTGCCCACGGCCTCAACCTCAACCGTGAGCGCCCCGTCGAGCAGCAGGGCGCCGGCCACGATGGCATCGCCGGGACCCACCAGCACGGGGGCGGCCTCGCCGGTCAGCAGCGCCAGGCGCACCTGGCCCGACCCCTCGGCCACACGGCCGTCGGCGGCAAACTCCTCGCCGGCGCCGACGTCGAGCCAGTCGCCGGGGCGGAGTTCGCCCACCGGCACCGGCTCCACGCCCAGGGTCTCCCCATCGAGGCGGTGCACCCGCCGTGCGGTCCGCGGCACCGCGCCCACCAGCGCGCCCGCCGCCTCCGCCGCCCGTCGCCGTCCGCGGGACTCGAGCACCCGCCCCACGAGCAGCAGCGCGACCAGCATCGAGAGCGAGTCGAGGTATCCATCCTGGCGCTGCAGCGTGGTGACGAGGCCGTGGACGTACAGCACCGCCACGCCGAGGGCCACCGGCAGGTCCATGTGGAGGACCTTGTGGCGGAGGCCCGCCCATGCGCCGCTGAAGAACGGCTCCGCCGCCCAGACGGTGACCGGCGTGGCGAGGAGCAGGCTGGTCCAGCGGAAGAGCTGCGCGTAGAAGGGGTCGATGGCCCCGTACCACCAGCCGGCGTAGAGCCCCTCGTAGAGCCCCATGATGGCCAGCGCCGCGACCGAGGCGAACACCGCGCGCAGGACGAGCCCGCGGTCCGGGGCCGCCGCTTCCGTGAGCGGGCGTGGCCGGTAGCCGAGGGCGGCGATCCGCCGCGCAATGGCGGTGAGGTCGGTGCGCGCCGGGTCCCAGCGCAGCGTGGCACGCCCGGTGGCGTAGCTCACGGTGGCGCGGGTGATCCCGGGGCTGTGCTCGAGGACCTTCTCGGTGACCCAGACGCAGGAGGCGCAGCGGAGCCCGTCCACCACCACGCGCGCCTCGCAGGTCCCCTCGGCGGTGGCGGTGACGGGGACCTGCGACCAGTCGCCCTGGGGCAGCGGGTCGGGGCGCGGGGCGAAGTCGGTGCGTTCGGCGTAGTAGCGCTCGAGCCCGGCGCCGGCGATGATCGCCGCCGCCACCTCACAGCCGGTGCAGCAGAAGCTGTCGGTGGTGCCCTCCACCGGGGTGCCACAATGCGGACAGCGGGCGGTCGGGCGACCCGCCGCCCCACCGCCCGCGCCCGTCGCCCCGGGGGGCGTGCTAGCGGGGTTCCGTCTGGTAGGAGCTGACAACCTGGTCCGCCCCGCTGATCGCCACGTAGGCGAACACCGCGTTGACGACGATCATGATCCCGAGCCCGATGGCGATGGCCCAGGGCCAGATCAGGCCGCTCTGCTTACTCGACGACAAGCTGGCCTCCGGTCTTGAAGGTGGCGGTGAGGCGCACCTCGTTGGTCGGGCTCTTCACCTCGACCGAGATGGGGATGGTGCGCGGCATGTCGCTCGAGGCCGGCACCCGGATGATCAGGGGCACGGTCTGGCTCTCGGTGGTCTTGAGGCTCAGGTCCGGCACCATCACCTGCGCCGACCCCTCGGGCAGGCCGTCAACCTCGACGTGGAACGCCACCGCCCCGTCCCCCGCCTGCTTGTTGGTGACGCGGAGCAGGTAGGTGTTCCGGACATAGCCGTCCGCATCCATGGTGAAGAGCGAGCCCGGGGCCCGCTGCACCGCGGCGTCGAAGGGGGCGCGGGCCGTCATCAGCGTCACGGCCGCGGCCGCGATCCCGGTGAGGAGGCCGCCGTAGGCCACGGTGCGGGGCCGCAGGCGCCGCACGCCCTGCTTCCCCTTGAGCTGGTTCTCCGAGCCGAAGCTCACCAGCCCCTTGTGCCCCACCTTCTCCATGACCATGTCGCAGGCGTCGATGCAGCGGGCGCAGGCGATGCACTCGAGCTGGAACCCCTGCCGGATGTCGATGCCCTGCGGGCAGACGAACACGCACTTGTTGCACTCGATGCAGCGCCCCACTTCCTTGGCACTGGCGCCGCCCCGCGGCTCGCCCCGGGTGATGTCGTACTGCACCAGCAGCGTGTCCCCGTCCGTCAGCGCGCTCTGGAAGCGGGCGTAGGGGCAGAGGTAGTTGCAGAACTGCTCGCGGAACCAGGTCAGGTCAAAGAAGATCCCGGTGCCGAAGATGCCCACCAGCGTGTAGCTGGTGCGGCCCGCCTCGCCGCTCCACAGCTCCCGCGCCCCCGCGAAATACGCCACGAAACTCATGGCCAGCACGAAGGCGATGCCGGCAAAGAGGCTCCACTTCACCGCCTTGCGCCAGGTCTTGTCCAGGGTCCACGGGCCCTGGTCGCGCTTGCGGCGCACCACCCAGTCGCCCTCGATGAGCTTCTCGAGCGGGCGGATCCAGCTGTCGAGGAACACCGTCTGCGGGCAGGCGAAGCCGCACCATAGCCGCCCGAACAGCGAGGTGAAGAAGAAGAGCGAGAAGGCGAGGAAGAGGAGCAGCAGCAGCATGAACAGCGTGTCGGCCGCCGTGAAGATGGCGCCGAAGGCGTAGAGCCGGCGGGCGGGGAGGTCGATCCGGAGCGCGGGGTTGCCGTTGATGGTGATCCACGGCGTCGCGAACAGGATCAGGTGCAGCGCCGCGAAGGTGAGCCACCGCATGCGCTGCCACGCGCCGGTGATGGCCTGGGGGTAGATCCACTTCCGCTTCGCGGAGAACCCGATCATGGTATTGCTCCTTGCAGGGTGGGCGCCGCCGGCGTGGGGCCGACGGCGCCCGGCAAGCCTACCGGACGGCTACGAGGGACTGCCCGCCTTCGTAGTATCGGCCGGCGCGGCCGGTTCCCCGACGGCGGGAGTCCCGGTTGCCTCATGGTTCTTCGAGATCACGTAGGCTGCCACCTCGGCGATCTTCTCGGGGCCGAGGATGGGGCCCCAGGTGAGCATGCCCTTCTCCGGCACGCCCTTGGTGATGGTGTTGACGATGTTCTCCGGCGCCCCGCCGTGGATCCAGGTGGTGTCGAGGAGGTTGGGCCCGATGCCGCCCTTCATGTCCGCGCCGTGGCAGCTCACGCAGTTGGCCGTTAAGACGGCCTCGCCCGCGGCGACCGCCTCAGGGGTGAGTTTCACCTCGGTGGCCGCCGCCGCCTCGGCCTGCCTCGGCCACTTGGCGTCCGCGTCCGCCATCTCGGCGGCCAGGGTCTTCACCTCGGAGTTGTGGGCCACGAAGTGATAGTTGATCCCGTACAGCACGCCCCACACGATGGTGAAGTAGAACAGGCCCAGCCACCAGTTCGGCAGCGGGTTGTCGTACTCCTCGATGCCGTCCGCCTCGTCGGCGTGGCCGAGCACCTGGTTCAGTTCCTTCTTGCTCACGACTCGCCTCCCTCATTGAGGGGCATCTGGCTGTCCGCTTCCATCCGTGCGGCGTGCTTGCCCGTGAATGCCCACCAGGTCCAGAACAGGAACGTCCCGAGGAACACCACCGTCATCCCGCCGAGGAGCCAGCCCAGGTCCACCTGGGTGGCAGCTTCCTTGAGGAGCGGGTTCATGGCGTGGCCCCCGGCGGCACGGCCGCCTGGGCAGCCTGCTGCGCGGCGATGGCCGCCTTGCCGTCCTTGCCCAGCCGCTGCAGGTAGGCAATGAGCGCCACGATCTTGCGGTCGGGCTGGGTGGTGATGCCCGCCTGCGCCAGCCGCGCGGTGATCTCCTGCGCCTGGGCCTGGATAGCCTGCGGCGCGTTGGCGATCTCCTCGTCGGTGTAGGGCACGCCCACCTTCTGCAGGGCACGCAGCGAGGCCTGGATGTCCGCCACGTCGTAGGTCCCCTCGTGCAGCCACGTGTACGGGGGCATCACGCTGCCCGGCGAGGTGCTGCGCGGGTCGCGCATGTGCTCGAAGTGCCAGGCATCGGGGTACTTGCCGCCCACCCGCTGCAGGTCCGGCCCCATGCGGCGGGAGCCGAGCTGGAAGGGGTGGTCGTACTCGTACTCGCCCGCCCGGGTCCACTCGCCGTAGCGCAGGACCTCGGCGCGCGTGGGCCGGATCATCTGCGAGTGGCAGACGTAGCAGCCCTCGCTGGTGTAGATGTCCCGGCCCGCCTGCTCCAGCGGGGTGTACGGCGTCACCCCGGCCAGGTGCTCGGGGCCGGCGGTGGCGCTGAACATCGGGATGATCTCGACGATGCCGCCGATCAGGATCACCACCGTGGTGAGCACGGCGAAGAGGGCGCTCTTGCCCTCCAGGGTCCGGTGCGCGGCGGCGTAGCCGCTCTGTGGGGTCTGGTCGCTCATCGGGCCCTCACGCGGCCGCGGCCGTCGAGGACGACGGGCGGCTGATGGTCTGGAAGACGTTGATGGCCATCATGATGGCGCCCGTCAGGAACATGAGGCCGCCCACCAGGCGCAGCCAGTAGAACGGGTGCAGCTGGTTCACGATGTCCACGAAGTTCGGGTACTTGAGCAGGCCGCTGTCGTCGAACGCCCGCCACATCAGGCCCTCGGTCAGGCCCGCCGCCCACATCGACACGGTGTAGAGCACGATGCCGATGGTGGCCAGCCAGAAGTGCGCCGTCGGCCAGGTCGGGTGCGCCAGCGGGCGCTTCCACAGCTCGGGCACCAGCCAGTAGATCATCGCGAACGAGATCATGCCGTTCCACCCGAGCGCTCCCGAGTGCACGTGGCCGATGGTCCAGTTGGTGTAGTGGGACAGCAGGTTCACGGCCCGGATCGACATCATCGGGCCCTCGAAGGTGCTCATGCCGTAGAAGCTCACCGCCACCACCAGGAACTTGAGGATCGGGTCGGTCCGCACCCGGTCCCAGGCCCCGCGCAGCGTCAGCAGGCCGTTCAGCATCCCGCCCCAGCTCGGCGCGATCAGCATCACCGAGAAGATCATCCCCAGCGTCTGCGCCCACTCCGGCAGGGCCGAGTAGAGCAGGTGGTGCGGGCCGGCCCAGATGTAGAGGAAGACCAGCGCCCAGAAGTGGATGATCGACAGCCGGTAGCTGAAGACCGGCCGCCCCGAGATGCGGGGCAGGTAGTAGTACATGAGCCCCAGGAACGGGGTGGTGAGGAAGAAGCCCACCGCGTTGTGGCCGTACCACCACTGCACCAGCGCGTCCGTCAGGCCCGCGTAGACCGGGTAGCTCCGCGTCAGCGTGGCCGGCATCGCCATGCTGTTGGTGATGTGCAGGACCGCGATCACCAGCACGAACGACATGTAGAACCAGATCGCGACGTAGAGGTGCTCCACCTTCCGGATCGCCAGGGTGCCGAAGAAGTTCACCGCCATCACCACCCAGATCAGCGTGATCGCGATGTCGATCGGCCAGATCAGCTCGGCGTACTCCTTCGCCTGCGTGAGGCCGAGCGGCAGGGTGACCGCGGCGCTCACGATGATCAGCTGCCAGCCCCAGAAGTGGATGCGCGACAGGGTGTCGCTCCACATCCGGGTCTTGAGCAGCCGCTGCATGGAGTGGTACATGCCGGTGAAGACGATGTTCCCCCCGAACGCGAAGATCACCGCGTTGGTGTGCAGCGGCCGGAGCCGCCCGAACGTCGTCCACGGCAGGCCGAGGTTGGCCGGCCACCAGGCGAGCTGCAGCGCGATGATCACGCCCACCAGGAGCCCGACCACCGCCCAGGTGACGCTTGCGATGAGGAACATCTTGACGATGTCCTCATCGTATTTGACTCCCTCCACGCGCGCCGCACCAGCCACGCTTGTCCCCGCGGTATATTGCACGGCCTCTCCCTCCTCCAGTGTGATGATACCTGCGCTCGTCGCCGCCCTCGTTGCTGGCCTGCTCGGCAGCGTCCACTGTGTCGCCATGTGCGGCGCCTTCGCCGTCTCCTGCACCCGCGCGCGGGGCGGCCTCCCCGCGTGGCACCTCGGCCGCCTCGCCAGCTACACCTTCCTCGGGGCCCTCGCGGGCCAGTTCGGCCAGCTGCTGCCCGGGCCGGCCTGGGTGCCGGGGGCCGTGGCCGCCGCCTTCCTGCTCTGGTTTGCCCTGGCGCTCGCCGGCCTCGTGCCGGAGCCCCGGCTCATTCCCGCCGGCCTCACCGCCGCCGGCACCCGCGCGGCCGGCTCCACCAGCCTGGGCGCCCAGCTCGTCTTCGGCGTCCTCAATGGCTTCCTGCCGTGCGGCCTGGTCTACACCGCCCTGAGCACCGCCGTGGCGCAGGCCGACTGGCTGCGCGGGGCCGCCGTGATGCTCGCCTTCGGCCTCGGCACGCTGCCGGCGCTGAGTCTCGCGGCCCTCGGCCTCCGGCGCGTCGTGCTCGCAAGCCTGTGGCGCCGGCGACTGCTCGCCGTCGTCCTGCTGCTCACGGGGTTGTGGATGATCTGGATGCGAACGACGGCGCCCTCACGGCAGCATCAGATGCCACACCACCACGAGATGACGGCGCCTCAGTAGTTGGAACGGGCAGAAGAGTATCGGGATCTTCGTGAAGTCAGGTGCGGGTCGGCATGAAGCCAACTTCATGTCACCGCCTCCCCACGAGGTGGGGCGGCGAGGGGTGGGGGCCGTCGGGCTCCATTGCGGTGGGGCGGCCGGCGGTCGTAAATGCTTGGCGATACGCGGGTTATCGGCTATGCTAGTCCAGGACGGAAGATCTGGCGGCAACCCGTGGATGCGTCTCCTCCGGGACGCGCCGGTCGCCAGCGGGCATTCGTCAGGTCCTGCCCGCGGGCCTTTTCACCAAGAGTCTGGCGCATGAGCATTCGCTCGATCCGGGCACATCTGGGTGTCGTGTTCATGGTTACGGGGCTCGCAGCTGCCTGCTCGCGCGGGACCGCCACCGCCGGCTCCACGCCGCTCGACACGCTGAGCCTCCCGGGCGACGTGCGGGACTCGGCCAAGGTGGCCGCCCTGGCGCACGAGCGCTGCGCCGCGCGCCCCGCCGAGCAGAAGCCCGCGTGCTATGAGGAGATCCTCTTCGCACTCGTCGCGAGGGACCGCGTGCGCCTCGCCATGGGGCCCTCCACCTCATCGGCGATGCGGACCCCGAGGTGCGCCACAACAGCCACCAGTACACCCACGGCATCGGCATCGCCGCCTTCCGGCCGGACAAGGACATCGCCGAGATCTTCCGGAGCTGCACCGAGCTGTACCAGTCCGGCTGCTACCACGGGGTCATCCAGGCCTACTTCGGCCAGCAGGTGGAGGTCACCGAAGCCCAGGTCCGGGCGCTCTGCGCCGCGTTCACCCAGCCCGCCGCCGACCAGTGGATCCGCTTCCAGTGCGTCCACGGCATGGGCCACGGCCTCACCATGTACCACGCCGGCCACGTCCCCATGGCGCTCGAGGGATGCGACATGCTGGAGCAGCGCTGGGACCAGCTCTCCTGCTACGGCGGGGTCTTCATGGAGAACATCGTGGGGACCACCGAGCAGCAGCACCACGCGCAGGCGGCGACAGGGCAGGGCGTCCCCGCCGCGGCCGGGCACGACCACGGGGCCGGCATGGAGCACGGCGGCATGGAGCACGGCGCCGCCCCGCCGTTCCCCTCGCGCAAGGCCGACGATCCCTACTACCCCTGTTCGGTGGTGGGCCTCAAGTACCAGGACGCCTGCTACAGCATGCAGAGCGGGCTCATGCTGGAACGCACCAACCGCGACTTCGCCGCCACGGCCCGCCTCTGCAGCGGCGCGCCGGAGCGCTTCCGCCCCACCTGCTACCAGAGCATCGGCACCAACGCCGCCGGGGAGAGTCGCGACGATGGCCGCGCCCTGGCGCTCTGCTATCTCGGTGAGGAAGCCTACCAGCCGTGGTGCATCCTCGGGCTGGTGCGGAACCGCGTGAACGTCACCGCGCGCGCCGCCGACGGCCTGCCGGTCTGTGCGGTGGTGAAGGGGGACGGGAACCGCCAGAAGTGCTACGAGGCCCTCGGCCTCGAGGCGGCCATCCTCATGCCCGCGCCGGCGAGCCGCGCCGCCTTCTGCGACGCGGTGCCGGCGGACGTCCAGGCCAGCTGCCGCTTCGGGGCCCGCCTCGGCACGCCGCCCCCGCCCACCCTCCCGCTGCGCCGCGGCGACGACGCCTGACCGCCGGCCCGCCCGCCGGGCTTGAATGGGAGAAGGGCCGCCGGACGTCATCGCCGGCGGCCCTTCGCGTGGCAACCCGCCCGCGCCGTCGCGGGCTCAGTGCGACGGGGTGGTGGTGTGCCTGAGCTGCGCCGTCCGCTCCCCCGGCGGGAGGGCCAGGAACTGGCGGGCCCGCTCGAGCGCCTCGGCCAGGGTGCCGGTGACGTTCTCCTCCCCGAGCTCCTCGTGGAACTCCGAGTTCGTCAGGGCCACCACCGGCTGGCTGTGCACTTCCGCCAGGATCACCAGCGTGCCCTCGCGCCGGCTCCGGAGCACCACGTCCCGGAGCGCGGCCAGGCCGGTGGAGTCCACCACCGGCACCCGGCGCATGCGGATGATGAGCGCGCCGGGCTTCCGCCCCACGTTGGCCAGCGCCGACTTGAACGACTCGGCCGCGCCGAAGAAGAACGGCCCGTCGATCTCGTAGACGTCCACCCCCGCCGGGATGGCCTGGAGGACGGTGGCGTTGGGGTCGGCGCCCTCCTCCTCGTCGCTGAAGGCGCCGGAGAGGCTCCGGACGTTGGTGACCTCCGCCATCCGCTTCATGAACAGGAAGGCCGCCAGCACCATCCCCACCTCCACGGCCACCGTCAGGTCCACGAGGACGGTGAGCGCGAAGGTGATGAGCAGCACCGCCACGTCGCTCCGCGGGGCCCGGAGCTCCGCCCGGAAGCGCCGCCACTCGCTCATGTTGTAGCTCACCACCACCAGGATGGCCGCCAGCACGGCCATCGGGATCATGGCGGCCCACTTGCCGACGAACAGCATGATGGCGAGGAGCACCACCGCGTGGAGCATCCCGGCCACCGGGGTGCGTCCGCCGTTCTTGACGTTGGTGGCCGTCCGGGCGATGGCCCCCGTGGCGGGGAGGCCCCCGAAGAGCGGGCTCGCCAGGTTGGCGACGCCCTGGGCCACCAGCTCCATGTTGGAGCGGTGCCGGGTGCCGATCATCCCGTCCGCCACCACCGCGGAGAGCAGCGACTCGATGCCGGCGAGCAGGGCGATGGTGAACGCGGCGCCTGACAGGTCCCGCACCAGGGCGAGCGAGATCGGCGGCAGCCGGGGCAGCGAGAGCGTCGCCGTGATCTCCCCGAAGCGGTCACCGATGGTCTCCACCGGCAGGTGCATGAGCTGCACCAGCGCGGTGCACGCCACCAGCGCCACGAACGGCCCGGGGACTCGGCTCTTGAGCCGCGGCCACTGGGTGATGATCGCGAGCGCCAGCAGGGCCACCCCGGTGGCCGGCCAGTTCACGGTCCCGAGCGCGGCGCCATACGCGGCCCACTTGTCGAGGAATTCCGCCGGCACGCTGTCCATCCGAGCCGAGGAAGTCGCGCACCTGGCTGGAGAAGATGATGAGTGCGATCCCCGTGGTGAAGCCGGTGGTGACGGGGTAAGGGATGAACTTGATGGCCCCGCCCAGCCGCGCGACGCCGAGCCCGATCAGCATGACGCCGGCCATCATTGTGGCCACCCAGAGCCCGCCCATCCCGTGCTTCGCAATCACGCCCGCCACGATCACCACGAACGCGCCCGTCGGCCCGCCGATCTGCACCCGCGAGCCGCCCAGCGCGGAGATCAGGAAGCCGGCCACGATCGCCGTGATCAGCCCCGCCTCGGGGGTGGCCCCGCTCGCGATGCCGAATGCGATGGCGAGCGGCAGCGCCACGATCCCCACCACGATCCCGGCCCCGAGGTCGGCCACGAACTGGGCCCGGGTGTAGCCCTCCTGCAGGGTGGTCAGCAGCTTCGGTCGAAGCGGCATCTCAGGCGAGGTCTTTCTGGGTGGGGGGGCGGAACATCAGGTCGAAGGCCAGGAACATCGTCCGGGCAAAGGGCCAGACCAGGAGCGGCATGAGGATGGCCTCGAGCGGCCCGAGGATCTGCAGCCGGTCCCACGGCGGCGTCGGCCAGGTCCGCACCAGCGTCACGATGAACACCGTCATCGTGATGCTCTCCGCCAGCAGCAGGTTGAACCAGAGCGCCCCGAGGGTGTACCCGTCCTCCCCCCGCCGCATCCGGATCCCGCACGAGGGGCAGCGTTCCTTCATCCGGAACCAGCCGTCGAACAGCGGGCGTCCGCCGCACAGGGGGCAGCGGCGCTGCAGGGCACGGCCGAAGAGTGTCCGGCGGGCCGGCACGGGCGGGAGCGACATCAGGACGACCTCGCGGGCGGGAGAGGGGGAGCGGCGTCAGCGGGAATATTAATCAGGTGTCAGTCGGCGCTCGCCCGGAGCGCGTTCAGGATCACGGCCAGGTCGATGAGCTCCTGCAGGAGGGCCCCCGCGGTCGGCGGGATGAGCCCGAAGGCCGCGAAGCCCATCGCCACGCTGGAGAGACCGAGGCCGGCCCAGATGCTCTGCCGCGCCACCCGCAAGGTCCGCCGGCTGATGACGATGGCGTCGGCCACCCGGCTCGGGTCGTCGGCCAGCACCACGGCATCGGCGGCCTCGGCCGTGATGCCGCCGCCATGCGCCGCGAGCGCCACGCCCACGCTGGCGCGCGAGAGGGCGGGGGCGTCGTTGGTCCCGTCGCCGAGCATGAGCACCCGGTGGCCCGCCGCCTCGAGCCCGGCCACCACGCCCACCTTGTCCTCCGGCAGGAGGCTGGCGTGCACCTCCGTGATCCCCACTTCCCGCGCCACGGCCTCCGCGTGGCCGGCGTGGTCGCCCGTGACGAGGATCAGGCGCGAGAAGCCGAGCTGGCGCAGCGCCGCAATGAGCTTGGGCGCCTCGGGGCGCAGCCGGTCGGCAAACTCGACGGCCCCGGCCACCTGGCCATCCACCACCACCCACGCCCGGAGACCCGGCGCCGTGCCGTCGGGGAGCGCAACCTCGGGGGCCACCGAGCGGAGGTAGAGCGGGGACCCGATGGCCACCGAGCGGCCGCGCACGCGGCCGTGCACGCCGAGACCCGGGCGTTCCTCCACGGCCTCCACCGGGGGAAGCGGGAGTCCGCGGGCCTCCGCCGCCTCGACGACGGACCGGGCCAGCAGGTGTCCCGAGCCCTGCTCCACGCTCGCCGCGAGGGCCAGGAGATCCCCCTCGGTGAACGGCGCGCAGGGCCGCACCGCCGTGACCGCCGGGCGCCCCAGCGTGATGGTGCCCGTCTTGTCCAGGAGGACCACGGTGGCGGCACTCATCCGCTCGAGGGCCTCCCCGTGGCGCACGATCACCCCGGCCCGCGCGGCGCGATTGATCCCGCCGATCAGCGCCACCGGGGCCGCGAGGATCAGGGGGCAGGGGGTCGCCACCACCAGCACCGCCAGCGCCCGGAGGGGATCCTGCGACGCGCCCCAGGCCAGCGCACAGACCACGAGCGTGAGCGGGGTGAACAGCACCGCGTAGCGGTCGGCCACGCGCTGGAGCGGAGCCTTGCTGGCCTCCGCGCTCCGCACCAGCTGCACGATCCGGGCGTACTGGCTCTCCGCCGCCGGCGCGGTGCTGACGTAGGTGAAGGGGCTCTCGAGATTGAGGCTGCCGCTGCGGACTCGGCTCCCCCGCTCCACCAGGGCGGGCAGGGGCTCGCCCGTCAGGCGGGAGACGTCGAGGTGCGATTGCCCCTCCTCGACCGTGCCGTCACAGGGGAGCATCTCGCCCGGGCGGACCAGCAGGAGGTCACCGGGGCGGACGGCCTCCGCCCCGATGTCCTCCCACCCCGCGCCGGCTCGGCGGTGCGCCTGGCGGGGGGCCTCGGCCTCGAGCGCCGCCACGGCGCGGGAGGCGCGGCGGGCGGCGTACTGGTCCAGCGCCTCCCCGCCCGTCTGCATCAGGATCACCACCATCCCGGCCAGCGGCTGCCACAGGAGGAGGGCGGCGATGATCGCCAGCGTGGCCACGAGGTCGGCGGCGAACTGCCCGCGCAGCATCCCGCGCAGGGTCCGCCAGGCGACCCGCGCGCCGAGCAGCACGAGCCCCGCCATCCAGACGCGCCCCCCCCAGACGGCAAGCGGCCCCGCCCGCAGGGCGAGGCCGCTCAGGATCACCGCCAGCGCCAGGAGCGGCGCATGCCAGCGCGACATCAGTGCGCCTGGGCGTCCTCCGGCTCCTGTTCCACCGGGACGCCGGCCCGCTCCCGCCGCAGCGTGAAGCCGACCCCGCGCACGGTCTGGATCAGGACCTCGCCCGCCGCCTTCTGCAGCTTGCGGCGCACGTTGCCCACGTGCACGTCCACCACGTTGCTCTCCGGGTCGAAGTGCATGTCCCAGACCTTCTCGAGCAGCGTCGTGCGGCGCACCACCTGCTCCGGGTGGAGCAGGAAGAACTCCACGATCTGGAATTCCTTGGGCGTGAGGTCGAGCGGCTTTTCGTTGACCAGCACCACATGCCGCAGCCGGTCGAGGGTGAGGGGCCCGTAGCGCAGCACCTCGAGGCGCTCCGCGCCGCCCCGCCGGGCCAGCGCCCGGATGCGGGCCAGCAGCTCATCGAAGCGGAAGGGCTTGGCCAGGTAGTCGTCGGCGCCGGCGTCGAGGCCCCGCACGATGTCCTCCACCGCATCGCGGCTGGTGAGCATCATGATCGGGGTGTTGCGCCCCTCCCGCCGGAGCTCCATGGCGATCTGGAAGCCGTTCTTCTTGGGGAGCACGACGTCGAGCAGGATCACGTCGTACTCGTACACATGGGCCAGCGTTGTGGCTTCTTCGCCATCCGTGGCCACGTCCACGACATAGCCTTCTTCCTTCAGCCCCTGCTCGATGAACCCGGCGACCTTCCGGTCGTCCTCCACGACGAGAATTTTCATGAGGACAATCCTATAGCGGCCGAGTGAACGTGAAGGGAACGTTAGGTGAAGCTACCTTCACGATACGACTGCTGGAAGTTCCAGAATGAAGCATCCCCCACCGTCCCCACGCGCCACCGCCCGAAGCTCCCCCCCGAGCAGCCGGGCCAGCCGGCGGGACAGGGGCAGGCCAAGTCCGCTTCCTTTCCCCTCTTCCGCCTTGGTCTGGTACACGTCGAAGATCCGGTCGATCTCCTCCGCCGGCACCCCCGGCCCCTGGTCTTCGATGACATAGGTCATGGTCTGGCCGGCCAGCTGGAGACGAGTGGTCACGGTGCTGCTCGAGGGGGTGTGCCGGATGGCGTTGCCCAGCAGGTTGACCAGGATCTGCTCGACCCGGTGCGGGTCGCTCCGGCAGAGGGGGAAGTCCTCGGGAATCTCCGCCTTCAGCATGACGTCCTTGGCGTCCGCAGCGGGCGTCATGCGGCTCAGCGCGTGGCGCACGATGCCGGCCGGGTCCACGTCCCGGATCACCGGCTTGAGCCGGTCCTCGTCGAGGCGGCTCAGGTCCAGCAGGTCGTTGATCAGGGCGATGGCGCCCTCGGCCGAATCGAGGACCTCGAATGCGGCGCGGGGGACCGTCGCCGGGTCTTTCCGCCGGACCAGCATCTCGGCCCAGCCGTAGACGGCGGCCAGGGAGTTCCGGAGCTCGTGGTTCACCATGGCGAAGAACCGCTCGCGCGAGCGCTGCAGCTGCTGCACCTCCTCCAGCAGGCGGGCGCTTTCCTCATGGAGCCGCGCATTCTCGATGGCGGCGCCGGCCTTCTGGGCCAGCAATCGGGCGATGTGCTCGTCGTCCTCGGTGAACTCGCTCCCGTCCAGGCGTTCCGTCAGGTAGAGGTCGCCGAGCACGCCGCGCTTGCCCATGATCGGCACGCCGAGGAAGCGGCGCATGGGGGGGTGGTGGGCCGGGAAGCCCGCGGCGGCGGGGTGCCGCGTCAGGTCGGAAAGCCGGATGCTGTGGCCCTTGTGGATCACCAGCCCGAGGATCCCGTGCCCCTTGGGGTAGTGGTCCATCATGGCCACCTCGTCAGGCGCCATCCCGGAGGTGGTGAAGGTCTCCAGGGTGCGCCCATCGGCCGCGAGCATTCCGACGGCGCCGTACCGGGCGTCCAGGATGTCGCGCGCCAGGTCGGCCACGCGCTGCAGGACTCCCTCCAGCGACAGCTCGCCAATGAGGCTCGGCACCGCCGCGGAGAGGCGTTCCAGCCGCTCCGAGGTACCGCCGGGTTGTGAAGGTCGCTTGTCCATGGTGGCTAATTCTAATCGCCCCAACGGGTTGCGTCGAGTCGCCGCATTCGGTGGTCTTTCACATTCTCTTCATAGGGCCTGTTCTAGGATGTGAACCAATCCTCAACGGGCCGTTTTCGCATGCACCTGCGCCACATCCTCGCTGCCGCCGACGATTCGCCCGAAGGGCGGCTCGCCGTGCTGATCGGCGCCCGGCTGTCGGCGCTGGCGTCGGCCCGCTTCACGGTCCTGACCGTGGCGCAGGCCGTCGAGGCGCCGGGGATGCAGGCCAAGCTGCTCCAGGACCTGCGCCGCATGGTGTACGGCGAGCTCGCCAAGATCGACGGTGCCGTGCCGGAGCCAGTCCTCGCGGTGGCGGCGGGGCTGCCGGGCATCGAGATCGGCCGGTACGCGGAGACGGAAGCGGCGGACCTCGTGGTGGTGGGCCGGAAGCGGCGCTCCGAGCTCCAGCGCCTCCTCATCGGTGACACCGCGGACTCGGTGGCGCGTCGCAGCCGGACCCCCTGCCTGTTCGTGAAGGCGGGGCAGGAGCAGTTGCAGCGGGTGCTCGTGTCGCTCGATGGCACCGAGCGGGGCATGGCGGTGCTCCTCGCGGCCATGGATTTCACCCGCGCCATTGCCGCACGGCTGCATGCCGTCACGGTGGAGCCGGCCTACGAGAACGAGGCCGAGGCACCCCGGCTTCTCACGGGCCGCAGTGCCCGCCTGGCCCAGGCCGTGGACGACCTGCGCCAGTCCACCAACCTCGGCGGCGGGGAGTGGGAGGTCCAGCCCAGCATCGCCGGCGAGTCACCGCTCGTCATCCAGCGGGGACGGGTGGTGGACGCTGTCCTCACCGAGGTGGAGCGCTCGCAGGCCGACGTGCTGGTCCTGGGATATCACCGGGGCGGCCCGGCCGGCGTCATCGAGGCCGGCAGCATCGCCCGGCGGCTGGCGCACGACGCGCCTTGTGCGGTCCTGACGATCCCCCTCTGACCACCACTGCAGCACCCGCCGCGCGGGACGGCTGAGCATCGCCGTCCCGCGCGGCGTTTCGATGCCCGGGGGTTGAACGTATCTTCAGGGACGCCTCAACCATCCCACAACCCGCCACGCCTACCATCCCGCATGATGAAAGACAGCGCGCTCGATCCCTGGGCCGAGGCCATTGACGAGTATCCGCTCACCGGCACCGCCGAGGAGAAGTTCCGCGCGGTGCTGCGCTGGGTGGTGCTGGCGCCCTCGAGCCACAACTCGCAGCCCTGGCTGTTCCGCTTCCGCGGGGACGCGCTCGAGCTCCTCGCCGACCGCTCGCGCGCGCTGCCGGTGGTGGACCCGGACGATCGCGAGCTCATCATCAGCTGCGGCTCCGCGCTCCGCTTCATCCGGGCGGCCTTCACGCATTTCGGGCAGGCCACCCGGGTGGCGCTCCTCCCCGAGCGCGACAACCCGGACCTCATGGCCCGGATCACCATCGGCGACCCGATCCAGCCCACCGAACGGGACCACCAGCTCTTCTCGGCCATCGCGGGCCGGCGCACCAATCGCTTCCCCTTCGAGCCGCGGGAGATCGCCGAGGTGGTGCTGGGCCGCGCCCGCAACCAGGCGGAGAAGGACGGGGCGTGGCTCCAGACGCTGACGCTCGACAGCGACCGGGTGGCGCTCGCCGAGCTGATCGCGGAGGGCGACCGGCTCCAGCTCGCCGACCGCCACTTCCGGCGCGAGCTGGCCCTCTGGGTGCACTCCAACCGGAGCAGCACCCGCGACGGCATGCCCGGCTACGCGCTCGGCGCCGGCGACCTCGCCTCGGAGGTGGGGCCGCTCATCATCCGGACCTTCGACGTCGGTGACGGCCGCGCCGCGCGCGACAAGCAACTCGCCCTCGGCTCGCCGGCGCTCGCCGTCCTCTGGACCGAGGAAGACAGCCCGCGGGCCTGGCTGCGCGCGGGGCAGGCGCTGTCCGGCGCGCTGCTGAGCCTGGCCGCCGACGGGATCTCGGTGTCCTACCTCAACCAGCCCGTCGAGGTGCCCGAGCTGCGCGACAAGGTGCGCGCGCTCCTCGGCCGTGAGGGGGCGCCGCAGATCGTGCTCCGCCTGGGCTATGGCCGGTCGTGCCGCGCGACCCCGCGCCGGCGCGTTGAGGACGTTCTCGTTGACGACTGAACCCTGTCCCGTACCCGCGTGCCCGCGGAGGAAGTCCTGATGCGCCCGTCCCTGCTTACCCTCGCCCTGGTCGCGCTGGCGGCCACCACGCTCGCGGCCCAGCAGCCCGCGGCCTCCTGCTGCGCCGCCGACACCACGCCCAAGCCCTGCCCGATGATGCAGGGGATGAAGCACGACAGCGGCGGGATGGGCATGGGGATGATGCACCAGGGCGGCGGGGCCGGGATGAACCACGACGGCCAGGGGCACGAGATGCATGCCATGATGATGCGCATGGACAGCCTCGGGACGCGCCTCGACAGCCTCACGCAGGTGATGCAGCGCGCCACCGGCCCGCGGAAGGTGGACGCCATCGCCGCGGTGGTCTCGGCGATGGTGGCGCAGCAGCAGGAGATGCGGCGGCACATGCACGACATGATGATGCAGCGGGAGATGGGGCAGGGCGGGATGGGCATGGGCGGGATGACCGGCGGGGCGCGCGCGATGGACTGCGGCATGATGAAGCCCGCCGCTCCCACCCCGGCGGAGGCGCCGCAGCCGCACAATCACTGAGGCGGCAGATCGGAGGGCCCAACGGACCTCAGCAGCCTCGAGCCGGCATTCCGGCTGGCCGTGGCAGGCCTGGTCGGCCTCGCCGTCGGGATCGAGCGCGAGTGGTCGGGCCACGCGAGTGGCCCCGCGGCCCGGTTCGCCGGCGCGCGCACCTTCCTGCTGCTGGGCCTCGTCGGTGGCGCCGCCGGGCTCCTGCTCGACACCGGCCACGAACTGAGCGCGGCCGCCCTCCTCGTGGGGGCGGCCGCGCTCGCCGTTGGGGCCTACATGGTGGTGGCGCGGCGCCAGGTGGACAACGCGACGGATGGCACCACCGAGGCGGCGGCCCTCGCCGTGCTGGGCCTCGCCGCGCTGGCGGGCACCGGGCTCCTGCCGCTTGCGGCGGGGGCCGGGGCGGTGATGGTCCTCGCGCTCCGCGAGAAGGGGACGATCCACCGCTTCGTCCGGGCGCTCGATGAACTGGAGCTGCGGGCGGCGCTGCAGTTCGCCGTGCTGGCGCTCGTGCTCCTGCCGATCCTGCCCCCGGGACCCTACGGCCCGCTCGGCGGCATCCGGCCGCGGGAGCTGTGGGTCGTGGTGCTCCTCGTCTCCGGGCTCAACTTCGCGGGGTGGGTGGCGCGCCGGGTGGTGGGGGTGCGGCGCGGGACGGCCGTCGCGGGGATGCTCGGCGGGCTCATCTCCTCCACCGCCGTGACGCTCAGCTTTGCGCGCCAGAGCCGGGAGCGGCCGGCGGACGCGCCGGCGCTGGCGCTCGGGGCCGTCGGGGCCTGCACGGTGCTGCTGCCGCGCCTGCTCGGCCTCACGCTGGCGCTGCGCCCCCTCGCTCACGGTGGCGCTGCTGCCGTACTTCGGGCCGCCCCTGCTGGTGGGGGCCGGGCTCGTGGGCCTCGGACTCCGGCGGAGCGGCACCAGCGAGGCGGGGGACGACCTGGCCCCAGCGGCCCGGAACCCGCTCCGCCTCGGCACCGCGATCCTGCTCGCCGCCGGCTTCCAGGCGGTGCTGATGGTCATGGTGGCGGTGCGGCAGCACTTCGGGCACGTCGGCGTGCTCGCGTCGGCGGGGCTGCTGGGGCTCACCGACATGGATGCCCTCACGCTCTCCATGACCCGGCTCGCCGCGGAGGCGGACCTGGTGGGGCTCGCGGCCCTCGCGATGGCGGTCGGCGTCCTCGCCAACACCGGGCTCAAGCTGGCGGTGGCCCTGGCGATCGGTGGCGGGCGATTCCGGCGCGCGGCCGGCGGCGGGCTCCTCCTCCTTGGGCTGGCGAGCGCGCTCGGGCTCTGGCTCGGGCGGGCCTGAGGTCCGGGAGCGATGACAACGGGCGGCGCCTCACTGGAGACGCCGCCCGTTCCCATCCCTCCCGCGGGCGCGGGCTCAGCGCCTGGTGCCCTGCGGCACCCGCGTCTCCACCGCGTCGTAGCGGAACCGGCCCACCAGGGCCTGCAGCCGCGCCGCCATTGCCGAGAGCTCGTGGGCGGCGCGCTGGGTGTTGGAGGCGCCTTCCGTCGTGTCCTTCGCCGCCCCCGCCACGCCGCTGATGTTCCGCGCGATCTCCACGGAGCCCTTGGCGGCCTCCCCGACGTTGCGGGCCATCTCGTTGGTGGTCGCGGTCTGCTCCTCGACCGCGCTCGCGATGGTGCCCTGCAGGTCGCTGATCCGCGCGATGGTCTGGCCGATGCCGTGGATGGCCGCGACCGCGCCGCGGGTATCCTCCTGGATCGTCTCGATCCGGCTGCTGATGTCCTCGGTGGCGCGCGCGGTCTCCTTGGCCAGTTCCTTGACCTCGTTGGCCACCACCGCGAAGCCCTTGCCCGCCTCCCCGGCACGCGCCGCCTCGATCGTGGCGTTGAGGGCGAGCAGGTTGGTCTGCGCGGCGATCCGCGTGATCACCTTCACCACCTTGCCGATCTCGGTGCTCGAGTCCCCGAGCTTGGCCACGGTGCCGTTGGTGGCCTCGGCCTGGTGGACGGCCCCCTGGGCCACCGTGGCCGCCTCCCCCGCGCTCTTCGAGATCTCGCGGATCGAGGCCGAGAGCTCCTCGGTGCCGGCCGCCACCGTCTGGATGTTGGTGGTCACCTCCTCCGACGCGGCCGACACCACGGTGGCCTGCACCGAGGTCTCCTCGGCCGTGGCGCTCAGCGTCTGGCTCACCGCCGAGAGCTCCTCGGCGGCGGCGGCGAGGGACTGGGCGCTGAGCGCGATCTCCCGGATGCTCCCCTGCAGGTCGCTGAGCAGCCGGCCGATGCCCTCGCCGAGCTGCCCGAGGGCGTCGCTCCCGCGCACCGGGACGACGGCGGTCAGGTCGCCGTCCCCCGCCTGCCGCACGACCCCGAGCAGCTGGTCCACCTTCTGCCGGATCTCCTCGGCCTGCTGCTGCTCGCGCTGGCGGCGCTCCTCGACCTCGCGCTCCACCGCGCGCTGCTGGGTGACGTCCTCCCAGTTCACGATGAACCCGAGCAGCTCGCCGCGCGGGCCGTTGAGGCGATTGATGCTGCTGCGGAGCGTCACGGTGCCGAAGCTGAACGTGGCCTCGTGCGGCATCGCCTTGGGGTCGCGGAGGATCCGGTCGATCCGGGCCGGGTCGCGGTGGAAGCGGTGGATGGACCCTTGCATCAGTTCCTCCACCCGGACGCCGAAGATGCGCTCGATCTCCGGCCCCACCGTCCGGAGCGTCACCCGGGACTTCTCGTTCATGTAGACGAGCCGGAGATCCGCGTCCGCGATGAAGATGTTGGTGTGCACGCTGCCGAGGGCCGCAAGCAGGCCGCCGGTTTCCTCGAGGAACGGGGCAGTGGAGCTGGCAGGGGTGGTCATCGTCGCTCTTCCGGTGACGAGGCAGGGGGCCTTGACCCCAGTTGTCGTCCCGGTACGCCGATTCTGAAGCATGTTAATGGAGAGTCTGAAGCCCGATCGAAAATCGGGCGGCGAAGAACGACCCTTTCGCCGCTCCTTCAAGAGAGCTTCATGTTTTCGGGGCCAGCTTCGAAGTGCCTCGTGGAAAGGGGAAGACCCATGAAGACCACCCAGCCGCCCTATCGCTCGATCCTCGTGCCGCTCGACGGATCGCCCTTCTCGGAGCAAGCCCTGCCGCTCGCCTTCGCGATCGCCGCCCGCAGTGGGGCGATGATTCAGGTGGCCATGGTGCACCATCCGGTGCCGGCGCTCGCCACCGCGCTGGAGGTGCCGGAGATCGAGGCCCAGCTCGACCAGGAGGCTCGGGTGCGGGAGGTGACGTACCTGAACGGGGTGGTCGACCGCTGGCGCGGCGGGGCCAACGTACCGGTGACCTCGGCGGTGCTCGAGGGGCCGGTGGCCGAAGCGCTCGAGGAACAGGCCGAGGTGACCGGCGCGGACCTGCTCATCCTCACCACCCACGGCCGGGGCCCGCTCAGCCGGTTCTGGCTCGGGAGCGTGGCCGACCAGCTGATGCGGAAGCTCCACGTCCCGATGCTGCTGGTGCGGCCCCAGGGCGACGTGGCGCCGGAGCCGCGGCTCGACCGCATCCTCGTCTCCCTCGACGGCTCGCCGTTCGCCGAAGAGGCCATCGGGGGCGCCATGGCGCTCGCCAAGCCATTCGGCGCGGCGCTGGCCCTGTTCATGGCCGTGGAACCGGCGGCGCCGATCGCCGATCCTTCGGGCCTGGTGGTGCTGCCGCCCTCCCCGGAATCGGACGAGAAGCGGCGGGACGCCGCCAAGGCCTACCTGGATGGCATCGCCGCGGCGATCGCGGCCGAGGGCGTGGCGGTCACCACGCACGTGAGCATGCAGGAAGCCGCGCCGCACGCCATCCTGGCGCAGGCCGACGCGCTCCGCGCCGACCTCGTGGTCCTGGCCAGCCACGGTGCCGGTGGTTTCGAACGGCTGGTGATCGGCAGCGTGGCGGACAAGGTGATCCGCGGCTCGGTGCATCCCACCCTCGTGGTGCGCCCGCCGAGGCACGTCTTCTAGCGGCTGCTTGACCCCGCCGCCCCGGCGGCTAGGTTGCCCCGCATGTCCCAGCTCGAGCAGCACCTCGCGCGCTGGCGGCAGGCGGGGCTTCTCGATGCGGACACGGCGGCACGCATCCGTGCCTTCGAGGCGAGCCGTCCCTCCGCCGCCGGCAGCTGGCTGGCCCGCCTGGCGCTGGGCGCCGGCGGCCTCATGGCGGCGGCGGGCATCCTCCTCTTCGTCGCGGCCAACTGGGGCGGTCTCTCCCCCGCCGGGCGGAGCGTCCTCCTCTTCGGCAGCCTCACACTGCTGCACCTGGCAGCCTTCGGGGCCTCGGAGCGCCTCCCGCACCTCGCCACCACGCTCCACGCCATCGGCACCGCCGCGCTCGGTGCGGTGATCTTCCTGCTCGGCCAGACCTACAGCCTCCATGCGAGCTGGGCCCACGGCTTCCTGCTGTGGGCCCTTGGGGGCTGGGCAGGCTGGCTGTTGCTCCGGCAGTGGCCGCAGCTCCTGTTTGCGGCGGTGCTCACGCCGGTCTGGGTGATGGCGGAGTGGGTAGACCGCTACCCGCTGATCGAGCCGGTGGCGCCGGTGGGTGCGCTGGCGCTCACCGCGGTGGCCTACCTCGTGGCGGAGCACGGCACGGAGGCGCCGGTGCCCCGCCGCACCCTGGCCATCCTCGGCGCGGTGACGGTCATCCCGCTCGCGGCCATGCTCTTCGTCATGGACTGGAACCGGCGGGCCGTGGTTCCCCCCTCCGGCGACGCGGCGGTGATCTCGCTGGTGCTCTTCGGCCTGCCGCTCGTGGCGGGGACGCTGCTCCGGCCGCGCGGTGCGTGGCACATGGCGGTCGCGGCGCTGTGGGTGGGGCTGCTGACCTTCGGCAGCGACCGTCCGGCCCTGTTCGACCACTTCTGGGCGGCCCTCGGCGGCGTCCTGCTGGCGCTGTCTGGCGTCCTCGACGCCAGCCCGCGCCGCATCAGCGTGGGGTTCGCCGGCTTCGCGCTCGCCGTGCTGGCGTTCTATTTCGGGAGCGTGATGGACCGCTTCGGGCGCGCCACCAGCCTCCTGGTGGGCGGGGTGGCGTTCCTGGTGCTGGGCGCGCTGCTCGAACGGCTGCGGCGGCGGCTGGTGGCGCGCGCCACGGAGCAGGCCGCATGAGCGCGCCGCGCCGGGCGCTGCTGGTGCTCGCCGCCCACCTGGCGCTGGCCGGGGTGCTGTACGGGCACCTGGCCGTCGCCCGGGCGGTGCACCCGCGGGCGTGGGTCCGAGTGCGGCCCTACGACCCGGTGGATCCGCTGCGCGGGCGCTACGTGCGGCTCAGCCTGGAGCCCGTGGACGGCCGCGGCGACGCGGCCCGGACTCGCGTGGTGCTCACCGTGGAGGACGGCCGCGTGGTGGCGCACGACGCACCAGCCGGTGCCGCCGGGCTCGACCTCTCCTCGGTGGCCGCCGACAGCGGCACCGTCGTGCTCGCGGACCCCGTGGCCATCTTCATCCCCGAGCACATCCCCGACCCCTCCCGCGTGGGCGGCGGGCGCGAGCTCTGGGTGGAGGTCAGTGTCCCGCCTGGCGGGCGGCCCCTGCCGCTCCGCTGGGAGGAGCGGCCGGCCGGTCTCAGTGCACCGGCACGATGACCATGGCCCGCGGATCACCCTCGTAGATCAGGAAGGGCGCCCCCTTGGGCGCGGCGAGGCCGGGGGACTCGAGGCCCAGGGCCGCCGAGGTGGCGTTCGGCGCGTAGAACATGAGGTGCGGCACGTAGCGGATGATCTCCCCGCTGGCCTCGTCCCGCACCGACTGCTCGGCGGCCAGCATGTAGGCGATGCCCGCCCGGGCCGGCCCGCGGAACCGGCCGCTCCGGTAGCCGGCCTCGATCTCCCGCCGGATCTCCCCCTCATTCCGCCCTGCCGCGCGCGCCGCCGCGCGCGCCAGCGCCACCGGCACGAACGCGGCGCTCCCCACCGAGTCGTAGCACACCGGCTCCACCGTCTGCGGATGCTCCCGCTCCACGAGGCAGGTAAAGCCGTTCTGGCCTGGCGCCACGAGTTCATATCCGCGCGGCCCGAGCGCGTACACCTTGGCATCCGCGCGGAGGTGCTCGGGCGCGGCGCTCAGCGCCAGCGCCACCTCCGCGGTACGGGTGGCCGGCGGGAAACCGCCTGGGCGGAGAGGCCGGGCAGGATCAGGACACCGAGCAAGCCCACGAGTCGCGGCATGGCACCCTCGCCTAGTTGGGAGACTTGAGCTGGTCCCGCACCGTGCGCGCCAGGTCCGCGGCGGAGACGGCAAGCGCCCCGGCCTTGGCCAGGGTGGCCAGCAGGGCGAGCGCCTGGTCCAGGTGCTCGATCATGCCGGGGATGCCGAAGTCGCGCTCGCGGACCGGCCCAAAGTCGCGCTGCACCACGGCGAGGCGCGTCCCGCCCGCCACCGGCGTGAGCCGATACTCGAGCAGGCGCGGCCAGTTCTGCCGGAATTCCACCGCGAGCCGGGTCACCGGTTCCCACGCGGTGACCGTGCCCTCCACCTCGCCGAAGGCCGGGTCGCGGAACGCCACCCGGCCGCCCGGGTGCGCCTCGAACGTCACGTCGTCGATGGCGTCGAACCAGCGCTCGATGGCCGCCGCCTGGGTGAGCGCGCTCCACACCGCCTCGGCGGGTGCGGCGATGTCCACGCTCCGCTCCACCACGTTGAGCGCCTCGTAGAGCCGGAGCACGTTCCCCTCGCTGTCCAGGAAGAGCTGCTCCCACCCCGGCCCGAGGTCCCGCGGCTCCCCCAGCAGCCGCACCCCCTGCGCCAGGAACCGCTCCCGCACCGGGGCGATGGCATCCACGCGGAGCCAGATCCAGGTCCCCTGCTGCTCCACGGGAGGCGTAGGGCCCGTCGTGGGCGTGCACGCCGAGAAGCTGCGTGCCCTCCGGCAGCTTGAAGACGTAGAAGGCGTCGGGCACCTCGAGCGCCACCTCGCAGCCGAGCACCTCGGTGTAGAAGCGGACGGCGCGCGGCACGTCGGTGGCGGGGAAGGAAATCAGCGGGTCGACCTGGCGGATCATGGCGTCCCTCGCGGGGGCTGTGAGCGTTCGACGTAGTCCTTCAGTGAGCGCAGGTTGCCGGCCCAGCGTGCGTCGAAAAGGGCCACCCAATGGCCGACGGTCTGCTGCAGGGTGGCGCGGTTGAGCGCATAGAGCCGCTGGCGACCCGCGCGCCGCTCGTGCACCAGGCCCGCCTCCTTGAGGAGCCGCAGGTGGCGGCTCACCGCCGGCCAGGAGATGTCGAACCCGCCGGCGATCTCTCCGGCCGACAGCTCCCCGGCCCGGAGGCGGTCGAGGATGGTCCGCCGCACCCCGTCGCCGAGGGCGTGGAAGCAGAGGTCGGTGCGGGCGGCCGGCATGGGTGTCATACTTAGCAATCAGGTTAAATGTTTCAAGGCCTCCCCGCAACCCGCCGGGGCGGGGTAGCTCTGGGCAACTCCTTCAGGTGCGTCCCGCCGATGGTCCGACCGGTTGCTCCCCTGGTCCTCACCGCCTGGCTCGCCGCCCTGGCCGTGGCCGCGCTCCTGGCCGCCATGGCCACCCCCTGCAGGCGCAACGGTGGTCGGATGACTCGCCTCGCGGAGCGTCCCGCGCCCAGCCGTTCCTGCTCGGGACCGCCGGCCTCGCTGCGGACCTGAATGAGCAGGACGGGGCCTCCGGCGCCGACTTCGGGACCACCGTGGGGGTGGGGTTCCGGGTCCGCACCCTGGGCTTCGGTGGCGAGTGGTCGGAGCTTCGCTACGGGTCGGACCGCAAGGCGCGGGTGTTCGGCGGCTTCGTGCGGGCCGGCGCCCTCGGCACCCGGACGGTGCGCCCGTACCTGGTGCTCGGCCTCGGCGCCTACCGGTTCACCCCCACCGCGGGCGGCGGCTCCACCGTCCTTGGCGGCAGCTTCGGCCCCGGGGCCACCTTTGCGCTGGGGGGCGGCCGGCTGCGGGCGGTGCTCGAGGCCCGCTTCCACACCACCTTCGACCAGTACGCCACCCGCACCCGGCAGGAACTCCTGACCGCCATGGCCGGCCTCGAGCTCGGGCTCTGACGCCGGTTGAAGGCGGTGGCGGGCGCGCCTAAGTTCCGCCCCCGTTCGCGCGCCTGACCCGTTGGAGGCATCGTGGGGCTCCCGCAACTCTCGGCCATACCGCGCTGGATCGAGCAGGTCGCCCGCCTGCTCGAGCTCGACGCCGGCCTCCTGTTCCGCCACCTGCTCAACGTCCTCGCCATCTGGGTGGTGGTGTGGCTCGCCATGCGGGCGGTCAACCTCATCGCCCGGCGCATCGAGATGGCCGTGGACGACGGGGACGACAGCGTCCTCACCGAGCGGGAGCAGCGGGGCCGCACCATCTCGGGGCTGCTGCGCAGCCTGGGCAAGGTGGTGCTCATCCTCATCGGGCTCCTGCTCACGCTCAACGTCTTCATCGACATCGGGCCGATCCTCGGCGCCGCCGGCATCCTGGGCCTGGCCGTCTCCTTCGGGGCGCAGAGCCTGGTGAAGGACGTCATCAGCGGGTTCTTCTACCTGCTCGAGGGCCAGTTCGCGGCGGGCGACGTGATCGAGGTGGCGGGGAAGAGCGGGGTCGTGGAGCGGATGACGCTCCGCATGGTGGTGCTCCGCGACGCGCAGGGCACCGTGCACATGATCCCGAACGGCCAGATCACCACCGTGAGCAACATGACCCGGAAGTGGAGCCGGGCGGTGGTGGACGTGGGGGTGGCCTACGCCACCGACGTGGACCGGGCCCTCGCCATCTTCCGCGACGAGGCCAGGGAGTTCGTGGCCGACCCCGCCTGGATGGCGCAGTTCGACGGGGAGCCGGAGGTGGTGGGGGTCGAGTCGCTCGGCGACAATGCGGTCACGATCCGCACCCTGCTCCGCACCCACGCCGGCAAGCAGTGGGCGGTGGGCCGCGAGTTCCGCCGCCGCATCAAGGCGCGGCTGGAGCGGGAGCGGATCGACATCCCGTTCCCGCAGCGCACCATCCACGTGAAGCTGCCGGAGGGCGCCGCCCTCCCGGTTCCCCCGCGCGGTGCCCCGGACGGGCCGCCCGCGCCGCGCGCCGAGTGACCCGATGCCGCTCCGCCTCCACAACACCCTGACCCGCGCGGTCGAGCCGTTCGCGCCGCTCCACCCCGGCCGGGTCTCGATGTACACCTGCGGCCCCACGGTGTGGAACTACGCCCACATCGGGAACTTCCGCACGTTCCTCTTCGAGGACCTGCTCCGGCGCTGGCTCGAGGCCTCCGGCTACGCGGTCTTCCACGTCATGAACCTGACGGACGTGGACGACCGCATCATCAAGGAGGCCGGCGCCCGCGGCATCCCGATCCGCGACTTCACCACCCCGTTCGCACAGGCCTTCTTCGAGGACCGCGACTACCTGCGCATCCGGCCCGCGCACGAGTACCCGCGCGCCACCGACTACATCGCGCCGATGGTGCAGCTCGTGGCCACCCTGCTGGCCAACGGCACCGCCTATCGCGGCGAGGACGGCTCGGTGTACTTCGGGATCGACCGCTTCCCGGCCTACGGGCGGCTCTCGCAGCTCGACAAGCGCTCGCTCAAGACCGGCGCCAGCGGCCGCGTGTCGAGCGACGAGTACGACAAGGAGAACGCGCAGGACTTCGTGCTCTGGAAGGCCGCGAAGCCCGAGGACGAGGCGGTGCACGCGGCGTGGGATGCCCCCTTCGGCCGCGGCCGGCCCGGCTGGCACCTCGAGTGCTCGGCCATGGCCCTGTCGCTCCTGGCGCGCCACGGCCTGGGCCAGGTGCTCGACATCCACGCCGGCGGCGTGGACCTGATCTTCCCCACCACGAGGACGAGATCGCCCAGAGCTGCGCCGCCACGGGGTGCGACCACTTCGCGCGCGTGTGGCTCCACGGGGAGTTCCTGAACGTGCGCGGCACCAAGATGTCGAAGCGCTTCGGCAACATCACCACCCCGCGCGACCTCAAGGCCGACGGGGTGGACGCCGGGGCGCTCCGCCTGCTGATGTTCCAGACCCACTACCGCCAGAAGCTGGACCTGACGGACGACGCCCTCGCGGCGGCGCGCGAGGGGAGCCGGCGGCTCGGGGAGTTCGACGGGCGGCTCCGGCAGGCGCCCGCTGCGAGCGCCGCGACCGGCAGCAGCTGGGCCGCGTGGGGGACGGGGCTGGCCACCGACTTCGCCGCGGCGCTGGACGACGACCTCGACGCGCCCCGGGCGGTTGCGCGCCTCTTCGATGCCCTCCGTGAGGGGAACCGGCTCCTCGACCAGGGTGCGGTCCCTGCCGAGGCCGATCGCGCCGCCTGGTTCCGGGCCATGGACGTGCTGGACGTGCTGCCGGCCACCCCGGCCGGCGGGGCCCGGGTCACGGCCGCCCCGGACGCCACGGCCAGCGCCGACCTGGGCGAGACGGCGCCCGGGGACCCGGCGGCGGCCGAGTCCTGGGCCATGGGCTGGGCCCGTGCCCGGCTGGCGGCCAAGGGCAAGAAGAACTTCAAGGAGGCCGACCGGATCCGCGACCTGCTCAAGGCCGCCGGCTGGGAGGTGCGGGACAACCGCGACGGGACGGTCGAGGTGCGGAGGCTCTAGGGCACCCGGCTGGGCCGACCCACGGCCGGGGACCGGGTCAGCGCCGGAAGACCGTCACCAGGGTCTCGCCGAACGCTTTCTTCTTCCCGCCGGGCGGCAGCGGGTGGCTCCTGGCGTGCTCCACGACGAGGATCCGGGCAAAGCCGGTGCCCCGCCAGTGGTCGATCACCCGGTCGAGCACCCGGGACTCGTAGGGCGGGTCGGCGAAGGCCAGGTCATAGGGCGCGGGGATTCCCTCGATGAAGCGGAGGGCGTCCTTGTTGAACACCCGGCAGCGGGGCTTGAGCTTGAGCCGGGCCACGTTCGTCTTGAGGGCGTGGAGGCTGGCCGGGCGGAACTCCACGAAGTCGGCCCGGGCGGCACCGCGGGAGAGGGCTTCCAGCCCGAGGGCGCCCGTCCCGGCGAAGAGATCGAGGACGCTGGCGCCCGCCACCGCCGGGCCCACGAGGTCCAGCATGCCGGCGCGGACGGCCTCGGCCGTGGGCCGGACCCGGCCGTCCGTTGGGCTGGTCAGTTCCCGGCCAGCCAGCGTGCCGGCGATGATGCGCATCCTGGGAGGCTCTCCTGGGCTGCGACGCCCGGCCAGGGTCGGGCGTCCTTGGGACGGTCGGGGTGCGGCGCCGGGCGGGCGCCGATGGCCGGTGTATATATAGTGCGGGCCTGCCAGCCGCAGGACGGGCGGCCGTGACCCCCTGAGGTCGATCCTGAGTCGGCGTGGCCCGTGGATGGGGCGCCGGGGCGGGGGAGTCCCCAGGGGGTCTCTTTTCGGCCTGGCCGTCGCGCGCCGGACGCGGTCCCCGCCGTCCCGGCCGCGCCGCCCCGTTGACATGAGGCTAAGTCACTAGGTATCATATCGTTCTGTCCGTTTTGGCTACCCGCTGACGTAGCTCAACTGGCAGAGCACCGGTTTTGTAAACCGGCGGTTGGGGGTTCGATTCCCTTCGTCAGCTCTCCAGGTGGCGCGGCGCGGAGGACAGTGGCAGGCGCAGGAGCAGCACCCGGTGGGGTGGCCGAGTGGCTAATGGCAGCAGACTGTAAATCTGCCGCGCTACGCGCTACGTAGGTTCGAATCCTACCCCCACCACTTGTAAGGCGCAGGGCGGGCGTCGCGGGCGTAGCTCAGTTGGTAGAGCGTCAGCCTTCCAAGCTGAATGTCGCGGGTTCGAGCCCCGTCGCCCGCTTGGCGAACGAGACGAAGCAGGATGCTCGCGTAGCTCAGTCGGTAGAGCGCATCCTTGGTAAGGATGAGGTCACCGGTTCAATCCCGGTCGCGAGCTCTGGACATCGCAGGGAACAGCCGTCTCCGCCGGGGCCCGCGAGGGTGACTGACGGGGACGGTGCGCGTCCATCCGGACGCGACATCACGAGGACGGGGACATGCCGCGCGAGAACATCATCCTGGAATGCACCGAGTGCCGTGACCGCAACTATTTCACGGACAAGAACCGGCGCAAGCATCCGGAGCGGGTGGAGTGGAAGAAGTACTGCCCGCGGTGCAACAAGCACCAGACCCACAAGGAGTCGAAGTGAGCGCAGACGTCCAGGCGCCGGAGGGCAATGCCCTCACCAAGGCGGTGGGCGGGACCGGCGGCTTCCTGCGCGACGTGCGCGCGGAGCTTGGCAAGGTGACCTGGCCGTCGCGCGAGGAGCTCCTCAAGGCCACGCGGATGATCGTCGTCATGTCGATCATCCTGGGCCTGGCGATCGGCTGGATGGACCTGCTGCTCAACCTGATCTTCGTGGACGCGGTCGCCGCGCTGACCCGCTGATGGACGCGCCCGAGTATCGCTGGTACGCCATCCAGACCACGGCGGGGCACGAGAACAAGGTCCGCAGCCTGATCGCGCAGCGCATCGGGCAGGACCCGCGTCCCGAGGGGCAGCGGCTCATCCGGCAGGCGCTGGTCCCGGTGCAGGAAGTGGTCGAGATCAAGAACGGCAAGAAGGTCACGGTGGAGCGGAAGCTCTACCCGGGGTACGTCCTGGTGGAGATGCTGATGAACCAGGAGTCGCTCCACGTGATCAACAGCATCCAGGGCGTCATCAAGTTCGTGGGGGCGGGGAAGTTCCCCCAGCCGCTGCGCAACGACGAGGTGAAGCGCCTGCTCGGCATCGCCGAGGAAGTGGCGGAGACGGCGCCCAAGGAGGAGATCCCGTTCCTCGTGGGCCAGGTGGTGGAGATCACCGAGGGGCCGTTCTCGGACTTCAGCGGCACCGTGGAAGAGGTCCTCGCCGACAAGGGCAAGGTGAAGGTGTCGGTCAGCCTGTTCGGGCGGCCGACGAGTGTGGAGCTGGATTACCTCCAGCTCCGGGGCCACTAAGGTCCCACCCCGCGACCGCGCGGGTCATCGCGGCAGCGTCGGTCCGGCCCGGTCCCCGGGACGTCCCCCGACACGACCAGAAGGGAATGGTTGAATGGCCAAGAAGGTCACCGCAGTCATCAAGCTGCAGTGCCCGGCCGGCGCGGCGAATCCCGCCCCGCCTGTCGGCACGGCCCTTGGTCCGCAAGGCGTGAACATCATGGAGTTCTGCAAGCAGTTCAACGCCAGGACCCAGAGCCAGGCGGGGATGGTCATCCCCGTCCTCGTGACGGTCTACCAGGACCGCACGTTCACCTTCATCACCAAGACGCCCCCGGCGCCGAACCTCCTGCTCAAGGAAGCCGGCCTGGAGAAGGGCAGCGCCTCGCCGAACCGCACCAAGGTCGGGCGGGTCACCCGGGCGCAGGTGAAGAAGATCGCCGAGATCAAGATGGCGGACCTCAACGCGGCCGACCTCGACAGCGCCATGCGCATGATCGCGGGCACGGCGCGTTCGATGGGCGTGGAGGTGATCGACTGATGCGCACCCACGGCAAGAAGTTCGCGGCCGCGGTCGCCAAGGTCGACCGCGCCCGGGAGTATCCGCTGGCCGACGCCGTGAAGCTCGTCAAGGGCGCCGGCTTCGCCAAGTTCAACGAGACCGTGGACGTGGCGGTGCGGCTGGGGGTGGATCCCCGGCACGCCGACCAGGTGGTCCGCGGCACCGTGGTGCTCCCGCACGGCACCGGCAAGTCGGTGCGGGTGCTGGTGATCACCCAGGGCGAGAAGACGAAGGAGGCGGAGGCGGCGGGCGCCGACTTCGCCGGCATCGAGTACGTCCAGAAGCTCAAGGACGGCTGGCTCGAGTGCGACGTGATCGTCGCCACGCCGGACGTCATGGGCCAGCTGGGCCAGCTCGGCCGCATCCTGGGCCCGCGCGGCCTGATGCCCAATCCCAAGGCCGGCACGGTGACGCTCGACGTCGCCCGGGCGGTCCGGGAGATCAAGGCCGGCAAGATCGAGTTCCGGGTGGACAAGACGGGCAACGTCCACGCCCCCGTGGGCAAGATCAACTTCTCGGAGCAGCAGCTGGCCGAGAACCTGCAGGCCTTCATGGAGACCATCGTCCGCGCCAAGCCGGCGGCGGCGAAGGGCCAGTACATCCGGAGTGCGACGGTGTCCAGCACCATGGGCCCCGGCGTCCGGCTCGACACGGCGGTGTATCGATGAGCAAGGCGGAACGGCAGGAAGAGGTCGAGCGGATCACCGCGGCCATCACGGCGGCGCCGCACATCTACGTCACCGACTTCGCCGGGCTGAACGTGGCGAAGGTGACGGAGTTCCGCCGCCGCCTCCGCGGCGCCGGGGCCAAGTACCTGGTGGTGAAGAACACGCTCGCCGAGCGGGCCCTCGAGGCCCGCGGCGTGACGTCCCTCAACGAGCACCTCAAGGGGCCGACCGGCCTCGTGCTGAGCACCGACCCGCTGTCCGCGGCGAAGGTGCTGACCGAGTTTGCGAAGGAGAACCAGAAGCCGGGCATCCGGGCCGGCCTGGTCGACGGCGCGCCGGTCTCGCAGGCCCACATCCAGCGGCTCGGGACGATCCCCGACCGCCAGACGCTCCTCGCCATGGTGGCGGGGTCGCTCAACAACATCCTGGCTGGCTTTGCTGGCTGCCTCGAGGCGCTGCGCGAGCAGCGCTCCGCGGCCCCTAACGCGTGACGGAGACTACGGACATGACCACGACTGCTATCAGCAAGGACGAAATCCTCGAGGCGATCGGCAAGATGAGCGTGCTGGAGCTCGCCGACCTGATCGAGGCCTTCAAGGCCAAGTTCAACGTCTCCGTCGTCGCGGCCGCGGCCGCCCCGGCGGGCGGCGGCGCGGCGGCCCCGGCCGCCGAGGAGCAGACCGAGTTCACCGTCGTGCTCAAGAGCGGCGGCGAGAAGAAGATCCAGGTCATCAAGGTCGTCCGCGAGCTCACCAGCCTCGGCCTGAAGGAGGCGAAGGAGCTCGTGGACAACGGCGGCAACATCAAGGAAGGCGTCGCCAAGGCCGAGGCCAACGAGATGAAGAAGAAGCTGGAGGACCAGGGCGCGGTCGTCGAGCTGAAGTAAGGCGGTCCCGCCCGGGCCCTCGGGGCCGGGCGCCGGGACCGGCCCCGCACGGGGGCCGTCCCACGGACCACCTGCTTCGGTGAGACGACATGACGGCTGGACGGCTTCAGTAACCGCAGGACCCCCGAGCCCCGCGTGGCCTCCCTGCAATCGGCAGGGGGGTCTCGCGCCGGGGCCATTTGTGTTGCGCGAGTGTGACTCATGACGGCGACGCGACCCCAGATCGTGTTTTCCAAGCGGGACGTCGGGATGCCCATGCCCGACCTCCTCGACATCCAGACCCAGGCGTTCAAGAGCCTGCTCGTCCCGGACGACGTCCACGGCGAGCGGCAGGACGTCTCGCTCGAGCGCGTCTTCCGGGACCTGTTCCCGATCTCGGACGTGAACGGGAAGTACAGCCTGGAGTTCCTCAGCTATAACCTCGGCGAGCCGAAGTACTCCGTGGAGGAGTGCATCGAGCGCGACATGACGTATGCCGCGCCGCTCAAGAGCACGCTCCGCCTCGACGTGTTCGAGGAGGTGGACGGGCAGCGGCGGCTCAAGAACGCGATCGAGAAGGAGGTCTACCTCGGCGAGATGCCGCTGATGACCCCGCTCGGCACGTTCGTCATCAACGGCGCCGAGCGCGTGGTGGTGAGCCAGCTGCACCGCTCGCCGGGCGTGGTGTTCGAGGAGGACACGCACCCGAACGGGCAGCGGCTCTTCAGCGCGCGCATCATCCCGTTCCGCGGCTCGTGGGTCGAGTTCACGATCGACATCCACGACGTGGTGTACGTGCACATCGACAAGAAGAAGAAGTTCCCGGCCACGGCGCTGCTGCGCGCCTTCGGCTACGGGAGCAACGCGGAGATCCTCCGCCTCTTCTTCGCCACCCGGGACCTGGACATCACCGGGCGCTTCGAGGGCCGGCAGGAGCGGCGCGAGGTGGCGGGGGCGCTCATCGCCCGGGACGTGCCGAACCCCGAGGACGCGAGCGGCGCGCCGCTGGCCACGGTGGGCGACGAGCTCACCACGGAGCGGCTCAACGTGCTCCGGAACGTGGGCGTCAAGAGCGTGACGGTCTTCGCCGGCTACACGGCCATCGACCTGCGCGACGACGAGCAGCCGACCACCACGCGCGAGCGGGCCCGGCAGGTGCTGGCCTTCGACGTGGCCGATCCCGAGACCGGCGAGGTGCTGGCCGAGGGCGGGCAGGAGCTGACCGAGGCGCTCCGCAAGAAGCTCATGAAGGCGGGCGTCACCAAGTGCGAGATCCTGCTGCCGGCCGGCCGCGGGGAGTCGCCGCTCATCAAGAACACGCTGGCCAAGGACCCGACGCACTCGGAGGCCGAGGCGCTGGAGCAGATCTACGCGCTGCTGCGGCCCGGCGAGGCGCCGAACCTCGAGACGGCGCGGGACGCGCTCAAGCGGCTGTTCTTCAACCCCAAGCGCTACGACCTGGGGCGGGTGGGCCGCTACAAGATCAACCAGCGGCTCAAGCTCAAGACGCCGGCGAACCACACGGTCCTCACCGAGGAGGACTTCATCTCGATCATCCGCTACCTGATGGACCTGGCGGATGGCCGCGGCTTCACCGACGACATCGACCACCTCGGCAACCGCCGGATCCGCTCGGTGGGCGAGCTCATCGCCAACCAGTTCTCCGTGGGCCTCTCGCGCATGGCGCGGCTGGTCAAGGAGCGGATGAGCATCAACTCGGACCCCGAGAAGATCTCGCTCGACGACCTCGTCAACGCGCGCACGGTCTCGGCCGTGATCCAGGCGTTCTTCGGCTCGTCGCAGCTGTCGCAGTTCATGGACCAGACCAACCCGCTGGCGGAGCTGACCAACAAGCGCCGCCTGTCGGCCCTCGGCCCCGGCGGCCTCACCCGCGAGCGCGCGGGCTTCGAGGTCCGCGACGTGCACTACTCGCAGTACGGCCGGATGTGCCCCATCGAGACGCCGGAAGGCCCGAACATCGGCCTGATCACCAGCCTCTCGACCTACGGGCGGATCAACGACCTCGGCTTCATCGAGACGCCGTACCGCGTGGTGAGCAACGGGCGGGTGACCAACGACATCCGCTGGCTGTCGGCGTCGGAGGAGGAGGGCTACGCGGTGGCGCAGGCCAACGCGCAGCTCGATGCGGACGGCAAGTTCACGGAGTCGCTGGTCCTCTGCCGCAAGGGCGACGACTACCCGCTGCTGCCGCCGGACCGGATCGACTTCATGGACGTGGCGCCGGAGCAGCTGGTCTCCATCGCCGCGGCGCTGATCCCGTTCCTCGAGCACGACGACGCCAACCGCGCGCTCATGGGCAGCAACATGCAGCGCCAGGCGGTGCCGCTGCTCTTCCCGCAGGCGCCGATCGTGGGCACCGGGCTCGAGGCCAAGGTGGCCGCGGACTCGGGCGCCGTGATCGTGGCGCGCCGCGCGGGCACCATCACCCGGGTCACCGCGGACGAGATCATCGTCGACAGCGGGGAGCAGGGGAAGGTGGACCCGAGCGTGCCGCTGTCGCGGCTCACGCAGCACGACCGCTACCGGGTGCGGAAGTTCTGGCGCACCAACCAGGACACGGCCATCAACCAGCGCCCGCTGGTGCAGGTGGGCCAGAAGGTGGCGCAGGGGCAGGTGATCGCCGACGGCGCGGCCACCGAGGCGGGCGAGCTGGCCCTCGGCAGCAACGTGCTGGTGGCGTTCATGCCGTGGTACGGGCACAACTTCGAGGACGCCATCGTGCTCTCGGAGCGGCTGGTGAAGGACGACGTCTACTCGTCGATCCACATCCAGGAGCTCGAGCTCCACGTCCGCGACACCAAGCGCGGCCAGGAGGAGATCACGCGGGAAATCCCCAACGTCTCCGATGAGGCGCTGGTGGACCTCGACGAGCGCGGCATCGTGCGGATCGGGGCCCACGTGAAGCCGGGCGACATCCTGGTCGGCAAGATCACGCCGAAGGGCGAGACCGAGCTGTCGCCGGAAGAGAAGCTCCTCACGGCCATCTTCGGCGAGAAGGCCAAGGACGTTAAGGACAGCTCGCTCAAGGTCCCGCCGGGCATGAAGGGCGTCGTCATCGACGTGAAGATCTTCAGCCGCGTCGAGGACCAGGTGGTGGAGAAGGACCGCGGCGAGCGGATCGGCGAGGTGCGCCGCGTCGAGACCGACGAGAAGGCCCGGATCAGCGCCGTGATGTTCGAGGAGCTGGCCCACCTGCTCGAGGGCCAGGAAGTGGCCCTGATGCTCAAGGCCGGGACCGTCGAGGAGGCCGTGCCCGCGGGCACCAAGCTGTCCCGCACGGTGCTGGACGGGCTCGACCTGGCGGACGTGGACCTCAAGACGCTCCGGCTGGCCAACAAGGCGGCCAACGAGCGGGTCCGCACCACCATCGACCCGGCGGCGCGGGAGCGCGCCAAGGTCGAGGAGAAGGCCGAGGACCAGATCGACAAGATCCTCCAGCCGGACGAACTGCCCCCGGGCGTCATCCAGCTGGTGAAGGTGTACATCGCCGAGAAGCGCAAGGTCTCGGTGGGCGACAAGATGGCGGGCCGCCACGGCAACAAGGGCATCGTGGCGCGCATCGTCCCCGAGGAGGACATGCCGTTCCTCCCGGATGGCCGCCCGGTGGACATCGTGCTCAACCCGCTCGGCGTGCCGAGCCGCATGAACGTCGGGCAGATCCTCGAGACCCACCTCGGCTGGTGCGCCTCGCTGCTCGGCTTCAAGGCGAAGACCCCGGTGTTCCGCGGCGCCGACGAGAACGAGATCGGCGTGCTGCTGCGGATCGCGGGAGCGCGGTGGGCGAGCCAGGCGCTGGCGCTCAAGCACGTGGCGCCGGACCCGGATGCGGCGGCCATCGAGAAGATCGTGGCCGACCTGCACCACGCCGGGCACCACTCGCTGACCCAGGCCGGCCTGGCCGACCTGGCGCACCGGAGCGCCCAGCCCGCCACCAAGGAGCTCTACGCCAGCTTCAAGGCGTTCCTGGTGGCCGCGGCCAAGGAGCTCGCGCAGCGGGAGCACGCGCAGAAGCAGCAGGAGCTGGCGCTCCACCAGGAGAAGCTGGCCCAGGCGGAGGGCGCGGAGCAGAAGCAGCTCCAGAAGGTGGTGAAGGAGCTGGAGAAGGCGCTCGAGGGCACGCCGGCGGAGCTGCTGGCGGGCTGCGGGCGGCCCAAGCTCGCGGTGCTCGCCGGCGGGAAGGGCGAGCCGGAGGAGGTGGCGGTGGCCGCGGAGGAGCTGATCCGCGCGGCGGGCCTCACCCCGACGGGCAAGGCGCGGCTCCGCGACGGCCGGAGCGGGCAGGAGTTCGAGGGCGACGTGACGGTGGGCACCATCTACATGCTCAAGCTGTCGCACCTCGTGGACGACAAGATCCACGCCCGCTCCATCGGCCCGTACTCGCTGGTGACGCAGCAGCCGCTGGCCGGCAAGGCGCAGTTCGGCGGCCAGCGCTTCGGCGAGATGGAGGTCTGGGCGCTCGAGGCCTACGGCGCGGCGCACGTCCTCCAGGAGATGCTCACGGTCAAGTCGGACGACGTCAACGGCCGGAGCAAGGTGTACGAGGCCATCGTGAAGGGGCAGAACCTGCCGGAACCGGGCATCCCCGAGTCCTTCAACGTGCTGGTGAAGGAACTCCAGGCCCTGGGTCTCAAGGTGACGCTCGGCACCACGGCCGACGGCGACGAGTGACGCCCCGGCCGCATCGGAACGGACATACGGTAGGCGCCGAATTCAGGAACGAGGACGCCCATGATTGATTTCCGCAGTGCGCGCGAGCCCAAGAGCTCGAGCTTCGACTTCATCAGCATCCGCATCGCCTCACCCGAGGAGATCCGGGGGCCCCGCGACACCAAGGAGCGGGAGCGCCTGGAACTCCAGGGGCAGCGGTACTGGTGGTCCTGGGGCGAGGTGACCAAGCCCGAGACCATCAACTACCGCAGCTTCAAGCCGGAGAAGGACGGCCTCTTCTGCGAGCGGATCTTCGGCCCGGTCAAGGACTGGGAGTGCCACTGCGGCAAGTACAAGCGGATCCGCTACCGCGGCGTGATCTGCGACCGCTGCGGCGTCGAGGTGACGCTGAGCAAGGTCCGGCGCGAGCGCATGGGCCACATCGAGCTCAGCGTGCCCGTGGCGCACATCTGGTTCTTCAAGACCCTCCCCTCGCCCATGGGGAACCTGCTCAACGTCACCCTGCGTGACCTCGAGCGGGTCATCTACTACTCGAGCTACATCGTCATCGAGCCGGGCGACCAGGACGTGGAGCCCAACCAGCTCCTCGACGAGGACGAGTACCTCCAGCTGCGCCACAAGGCGCGCGAGGAGGGGGACACCGGCTTCCGCGCCGACATCGGCGCGCCGGCGGTGCGCGAGCTGCTGAACCGCATCGACGTCAAGAAGCTGGGCGAGTACCTGCGCGGCGCGGTGGCCACCGAGACCAGCCAGCACCGCAAGAAGCAGATGCTCAAGCGGCTCAAGATCGTCGATGCGTTCCTCACCTCGGGGGAGGGCGGCGACGTCGCCAACAACCCGGCCTGGATGATCCTGGACGTGATCCCCGTGATCCCGCCCGACCTCCGGCCGCTGGTCCCGCTCGACGGCGGGCGCTTCGCCACCTCGGACCTGAACGACCTGTACCGGCGCGTCATCAACCGGAACAACCGGCTCCAGAAGCTGATCCAGCACAAGGCGCCGGAGGTCATCCTCCGGAACGAGAAGCGCATGCTGCAGGAGGCCGTCGACGCGCTGTTCGACAACGGCCGCCGCTCCAAGGCCATCCGCGGCCGCGGCAAGCGCCCGCTCAAGTCCCTGAGCGACATGCTCAAGGGCAAGCAGGGCCGCTTCCGGCAGAACCTGCTCGGCAAGCGCGTGGACTACTCGGGCCGCTCGGTCATCGTGGTGGGCCCGGAGCTGCGCCTGCACCAGTGCGGCCTGCCCAAGGCCATGGCGGTGGAGCTCTTCAAGCCGTTCATCATCCACAAGCTGGTGGAGAAGGGCATCGCCGAGACGGTCAAGCGGGCCAAGAAGATCGTGGAAAAGGAAAGCCCGGAGGTGTACGAGATCCTGGAGGAGATCATCCAGGACCACCCGGTGCTGCTCAACCGCGCGCCGACGCTGCACCGCCTGGGCATCCAGGCCTTCGAGCCGGTGCTGGTCGAGGGCAAGGCCATCCGCATCCACCCGCTGGTCTGCGCCGCGTTCAACGCGGACTTCGACGGCGACCAGATGGCGGTCCACGTGCCGCTGTCGTTCGAGTCGCAGCTGGAAGCCCGGCTGCTGATGGTCTCGTCGAACAACATCCTGAAGCCGTCGGACGGCCGCCCGGTCGCCGAGCCGTCGCAGGACATGGTGCTCGGCAGCTACTTCCTGACCAAGCTGCCGCCCGCCTCCGAGGAGCCGCGGGACGGCAAGCCGGCGCCGGCGTGGGAGAAGGCGCGCTACTTCGGCTCGCTGGCCGAGATCGAGATGGCGCTGGCGCACCGGAGCGTGGGCTTCCACACGCCCATCTGCTTCTGGTACCAGCCGCCGCGCGAGGCCGCCGAGCGCACGCCGCGCTGGGTGCGCACCACCCCGGGCCGGGTGCTGTTCAACAGCATCATCCCGGCGGAGATCGTGGCGCTGCACGGCTTCAAGAACGACGTGATGAAGAAGAAGATGCTGTCGGAGCTCGTGCTGCAGAGCTACCGGCAGGCGGGGCTCGCCAAGACGGTCATCTTCCTCGACCGCCTGAAGGAGTTCGGCTTCCGCTACGCCACCATGGGCGGCATCTCGATCGGCATCGAGGACCTGGAGATCCCGGAGAAGAAGGCCGAGCTGCTCAAGGCCGCCGACGAGCGCGTCAAGCGCTTCCAGCGCGCCTACAACACCGGCCAGATCACCTTCGGCGAGCGCTACAACAAGGTGATCGACGCCTGGACCCACGCCAACAACGACGTGGCCGAGGCGATGGTCAGCCACATGCGGGCCTCCCGCGGCGGCTTCAACCCGGTGTTCATGATGTTCGACTCCGGGTCCCGCGGCAGCCGCGACCAGATCCGCCAGCTGGCGGGCATGCGCGGCCTGATGGCCAAGCCGCAGAAGAAGCTCACCGGCGGCATCGGCGAGATCATCGAGAGCCCGATCAAGTCCAACTTCCGCGAGGGCCTGACCGGCCTCGAGTACTTCATCTCGACCCACGGCGCCCGGAAGGGCCTCGCCGACACGGCGCTCAAGACCGCCGACGCCGGCTACCTGACCCGCCGCCTCGTGGACGTGGCGCAGGACGTCACGGTCACCGAGGAGGACTGCGGCACCATCCAGGGCCTCGAGATGTCGGCGCTCAAGGAGGGGGAGGACATCATCGAGGGCCTCAAGGAGCGCATCCTCGGCTCCGTGGCCAGCGAGGACGTCTTCGACCCGCACGAGCTCGACGAGCACGGCGACCCCAAGATCCTGGTGCAGGCCGGCCGGCTCATCGATGAGGAGATCTCGAGCCAGATCGACGAGGCCGGCATCGAGAAGGTCAAGATCCGCTCGGTGCTCACCTGCGAGTCGCGCCGCGGCTGCTGCCGCATGTGCTACGGCCGCAACCTCGCCACCATGGACATGGTGGACATGGGGGAGGCCATCGGCATCCTGGCCGCGCAGTCGATCGGCGAGCCGGGCACGCAGCTGACGCTGCGGACGTTCCACATCGGCGGCGCCTCGTCGCGCATCGCCGAGGAGGCGGAGCGCCGCGCCCGCGCCAGCGGCCTGGTGAAGTACACCGACGGGCTCGAGTACGCCGACGTGCCGGTGGAGTACGAGGACGGCACCAAGGCCATGGTCCGCATGGCGCTCAACCGCGAGGACGAGAGCGCCGACGAGGAGAGCAAGGAAGGCATCCTCGTGGTGGACCCGGCGGACCCGAAGCGCGTGCTCAACCGCTACCCGGTGCCCGAGGGCGCCCTCCTGCAGGTCAAGGAAGGCGACACGGTGCAGGGGAAGATGTCCATCCTCTACACCTGGGACCCGTACAACGACCCGAGCATCATCAAGCTCGACGGCGAGCTCCGCTGGAAGGACCTCGTGCCCGGCTCCACGCTGCGCGAGGAGCTGGACGAGTCAACCGGCCTCCGCAGCATCGTCGTCATGGCGGACCCGGAGCGCGAGCTGCACCCCTCGGTGCTGGTCTACGCCCCGAACCGCAAGGACCCCCAGGAGTACATCCTGGCCGAGGGCTCGCGCATCCTGCTCGGCAGCGACGCCGACCAGGTGAGCCGCGCGCTCAACATCCCGGACGAGGGCAACCCCTGGTCCTCGAAGTTCAAGGTCGAGGAGTACCCGATCAACGTCGCCTGGCCCTCCAAGAGCAAGAAGGAGGCGAAGGACAAGACCGTGTACCTCTCGCCCCCGGTCAAGATCCAGAAGGGGGTCACGGTCACCAAGATGCCGCGGACGGCCTACAAGACCCGCGACATCACCGGCGGCCTCCCCCGCATCGCCGAGCTCTTCGAGGCGCGGCGGCCGAAGGATCCGGCCACGATCTCGGAGATCGACGGCATCGTGAAGTTCGGCGAGATCAAGCGCGGCAAGCGCGAGATCTACGTCTACCCGGCCACCGAGCCGGGCAAGAAGGGCGAGCCGGAGCCGCCGCAGCTCTATGAGGTGGGCGCCGGCAAGCACCTGCGCGTGCACGAGGGCGACCGCGTCCGCGCCGGCGACCGGCTCACCGAGGGCCCGGTGAACCCGCACGACATCCTGCGCATCAAGGGTCCGCGCGCGGTGCAGGAGTACCTGCTGAACGAGGTCCAGGAGGTCTACCGCCTCCAGGGCGTGCGCATCAGCGACAAGCACATCGGCGTGATCGTGCGCCAGATGCTCCAGAAGACCCGCGTCACGGACCCGGGCGACACCGACTTCCTCGAGGGGGAGACGGTGGACCGGGTTCAGTTCCGCGACGAGAACGAGCGCACCATCAAGCGGAAGGGCAAGGCCGCGCAGTCGGAGCCGGTGCTCCTCGGCATCACCAAGGCCTCGCTCACCACGCAGTCGTTCATCTCGGCGGCCTCCTTCCAGGAGACCACCCGGGTGCTCACCGATGCCGCGATCCGCGGGGCCAAGGACGACCTCCTCGGCCTCAAGGAGAACATCATCATCGGGCACCTGATCCCGGCCGGCAGCGGTATCTACCGCTACGCCGAGATCGAGATCGAGCCGCCTGCCGGCTACGAGCCGCCCCCGCCGCCGGAAGTCCCGGCGGAAGGCGCGGCCCCGGCCGCACCGGTGGCGCCGGCGGCCGCCCTGGCAGCGCTCGCCGACGACGAGGAGTAGGAGCGGCATCGCAACGCAGACGGCCCGGGCAACTCGCCCGGGCCGTTTTGCGTCCTCCCGCCAGGGGTGGCGCTCAGCGCCAGCGGAACACCCGGAGGGCCACCCCGAAGCTCACCACCAGCCAGGCGGCCAGGATTCCCATCTCCGGCAGCAGCGCCGCCAGCCCCGCACCTTCCAGCATGTGCAGGCGGAAGGCATCCACCGCGGCGGTCAGCGGCAGCGCCTGGATCAGCGGCTGCGCCACCGCCGGGAAGCGCTCCGAGGAGAAGAACACCCCCGAGAAGATCCACATCGGGAGCATCACCAGGTTCATGAGGCCCGAGACGCCCTCCACCGTCTGCGCCCGCGAGGCCACCAGCAGCCCGAGCGCGGAGAAGGTGAGGGCGGTGAGCAGGCACAGCAGGATGAACGTCCCCACCGCCCCGCGCATCGGCACGCCGAACGCGAGCATGCCGAACCCCACGAACACCGCGACCTCCACCACCAGCAGCGACAGCCGCGAGATCAGGAACGACGCCAGGTACTGCCCCCTCGGCATCGGCGTGGCGATGAGGCGCTTGAGCAGCTTCTTCCGCCGCGAGTCCACGATGGTGAAGCCGAGGCCCCACATCCCGCTCCCCAGCAGGTTCATCCCGAGGAGGCCGGGGATCACCCAGTCGATGTAGCGCGCGCCCGGCTCCTGGTGCACCTCGTCGGTGGTGGCCACCGGGTCGGCGCGGCCGCCGTGGCGCTGCAGCGCGCCATCGGCGGCGAGCCGCGCCACCTGCGACTCGGGCCGGGCAGGGTCGAACCGGTACACGATGCTGCCACCATCCCGCGTCACCACCAGGGCGAGCCGCCCGGAGCGGAGCGCCCGGGCCGCTGCGCTGTCGGCCAGGACCGACACGGTGAGCGTGGTGTCGGCTGCGAGCGCGGCCTGCAGGTCGGCGGCTCCCTCGGTGAGGCCCACCGGGGTCTTCTCCGGGGCCCGCTGCGAGAAGGCGATCCCGAGCCCGGCCGCCAGCAGGATGGGGAACACGAACACCCAGAACACCGCCTCGGGCTCCCGGAAGAACTCCCGGTAGCGCACCAGCACCAGCTGGACCAGGGCCCGCTCCCGGAAGGCCCTAGCCATCGCGGAGGTGCCGCCCGGTGAGGGACACGAAGACGTCCTCGAGGGTGGGCGAGTGGGTCCGGAGCTCCGATAGCACGGCCCCCTGCGCCTGGACCTCGGCGAGCAGCGCCGGCATGGCGAGGTGGAGTGCGGCCACCTGCAGCTCGTAGCTCCCCGCCTCGCCGCGCACCGAGAGGACCCCGGGCAGGCCGGCCCAGCGCCGCCGCGTCGAACCGCGCTCCTTGCACGCCGAAGGCCAGGACGTGCTCCGCGCCGAGTGAGGCAATCAGTTCCCGCGGCGTCCCCAGCGCGATGACCTTGCCGTGGTCCACGATGGCCACCCGGTCACAGAGGCGTTCGGCCTCCTCCATGTAGTGGGTGGTGAGCAGGATCGAGCGGCCCATGGCGCGGAAGCGCTCGATGAGCTCCCAGAGCTGGCGGCGGGACTGCGGGTCGAGCCCGGTGGTCGGCTCGTCGAGGAACAGGAGTTCGGGATCACCGACGAGGGCGGTGGCCAGGGCCAGGCGCTGCTTCTGGCCCCCGGAGAGCTGGCCCACCCGGGCCGGGGCCTTTTCCTCCAGCTGCACCAGGCCGATGACCTCCTTCACCCCCGGGCCGGCGGGGTAGAAGCTCCGGAACAGCGCCACGGTTTCGCGCACCGTGAGCTTCTCCTGGAACTGCGTTTCCTGCAGCGAGAGCCCGATCTGCTGGCGCAGGCGCTGGTCATCCCGGCCCCAGCGAAGGCCGAGGACCTCCACCAGGCCGCCGTCGGGCTCGAGCAGGCCCTCGCAGATCTCGATGGTGGTGGTCTTCCCGGCGCCGTTAGGGCCGAGCAGGCCGAAGCACTCGCCGGGGCGAACCTCGAGATCGAGGCCGTCCACGGCGATCACGTCGCTATAGGCCTTGCGGAGCCCCTCGAGGCGGAGCGGGGCGGGGGCGGTCAGTCGCGGCTCCCGAAGGTGTCGCAGCGGTTGGGGTCCCCACTGTCGAATCCCACCCGGAACCAGCGCGCGCGCTGCTCGGCCGACCCGTGGGTCCAGCCCTCGGGGTTCACGGCCTGGCCGCTCATGCGCTGGATGCGGTCGTCGCCGACGGAGGCGGCGGCGGCGAGGCCCTCGTCGATGTCGCCGGCCTGGAGGATCCCCTGCTGCTGGGTCTCGTGCCCCCAGACACCAGCCAGGCAGTCGGCCTGGAGCTCGAGCCGGACGGAGAGGGCGTTGGCCTGCCCCGGGCTCCGCTGCTGGGCGTCACGCATCTTCCGCTCGACCCCGAGCAGGTTCTGCACGTGATGGCCGATCTCGTGCGCCAGCACGTAGGCCTGGGCGAAGTCGCCCGGGGCGCCGAAGCGCTGGCTCAGCTCGTCGTAGAAGCCGAGGTCGATGTAGACCTTCTGGTCGCCCGGGCAGTAGAAGGGGCCCGAGGCCGCCTCCGCGTAGCCGCAGGCCGACTGGACCGCGTCGCGGAAGAGCACCAGGGTGGCCGGCCGGTAGGTGGCGCCGAGCCGGGGGAACTCCCGGGCCCAGAAGGCCTGGCTCGAATCCAGCACGAAGGACACGAAATCCACCATCCGCTCTTCTTCGGGCGAGGCCGTGACCGGGGCCTCGGTGCCCGCCCCGGCGCCGGCCGGCAGCCCTCCGCCCCCGCCCACGAGGGAGAAGAAGTCCCGCTTGAAGACGACGCTCAGGATGAGGAGGACGACCATCCCGCCGAGGCCGAGCCGCAGGCCCGGGCCGCCGCGGGGGGCGCCGGCGCCGCGCATGTCCTCGAGATTCTCGCTCCGCTTGCCGGGACTCCACCGCATAGGGCCTCGCCTCCTCAGGGGTTGGTCCGGCCGCCGGCCGGGCCGGTAATATCCGGGATTCCGGGTGGGGAGGCCACCCGCCCGGACGGGGGAGGGCCACCCGGGGGGCGGCCAGGTCCTCCGGCCCCGAGGGGGGACGGGCGATCCCGTCAAGTCCCCCGCTTGACCCCGAGGGGGTCGCGGGCTACTTTCCCCGGTCTATGCCGACGATCAATCAGCTCGTCGCCAAGGGACGCAAGTCCCCGGCGTACAAGGACAAGTCGCCCGCGCTCCGGAAGAACCCGTTCCGCCGCGGCGTGTGCACGCGCGTGTACACCACCACCCCGAAGAAGCCGAACTCGGCCCTCCGCAAGGTCGCGAAGGTGCGCCTGACGAACGGCTTCGAGGTCATCGCCTACATCCCGGGTGAGGGCCACAACCTGCAGGAACACTCGATCGTGCTGGTGCGCGGCGGCCGTGTGAAGGACCTGCCGGGCGTGCGCTATCACATCGTGCGCGGGGCCCTCGACGCCGCCGGCGTCAACGACCGCCGCCGCAGCCGTTCCAAGTATGGCGCCAAGCGGCCCAAGGCCGGCGCCCCCGCTGGAGGTAAGAAGTGAGCCGTCGCAGCAAGGCCATCAAGCGCCCGGTCCCGGCCGACCCGCGGTACGACAGCCAGACCGTGTCCAAGTTCATCAACAGCCTGATGTACCAGGGGAAGAAGAGCACCGCCGAGCGGATCTTCTACTCCGCGATGGACATGATCGAGGAGCGCACGGGCCAGCCGGGCGTCACGGTCTTCAAGCAGGCGGTCAACAACGTGAAGCCGGCCCTCGAGGTGAAGAGCCGCCGCGTCGGTGGCGCCTCGCTCCAGGTGCCGGTCGAGGTGCGCCCCGAGCGGCGGGCCGCCCTGGCCATGCGCTGGCTGATCGATTTTGCGCGCGGCCGGTCGGAGAAGACCATGCAGGAGCGGCTCGCGGCGGAGTTCATCCTGGCCTCCAAGGGCGAGGGGAACGCCATCAAGAAGAAGGAAGACACGCACCGCATGGCCGAGGCGAACCGGGCCTTCGCGCACTACCGCTGGTAGGCCGGAGCAGGGTCGCTGGACGCCGGCCGGATCCCGAAGGATCCGGCCGGCTTTGTTTTGGGGCAGGGCGGGGCGGCGGCTGGGTGGATGGAGGCTCCAAGCCCCGTTGACATCGGCGGTTAGGGGGTTATTTTCCCCGGGCTTTGGTGAATGGGGAGTTCCAGCGGCGCCCGCCACATGGCGCCGGGCTCATCGGACCCTCCCGCCACCATGAGACATCCGGATCGCGTGACGGCCGGCCCCAGGGCACCGGGACCATGCACGCCACCTCCGATCCTTCTGGACAACGCACAGGACCCGCGACAGGGTCCTTCGTCCGGGGGCGTGAGCCCCGACGACTGCGGAGCGATACCGCCGGCCGAGGCCGGAGTGGTCGCCCCGCTTTTTCGCTGGTGGAATTGGCAGGTTCGCCGTGCGGGGAGGGCCCCGCCGGCGCCACGGACCCGAGGAACCAGATGGCCCGCGAAACTCCGCTCGACCGGTACCGGAACATCGGCATCATGGCCCACATCGATGCCGGGAAGACCACGACCACCGAGCGCATCCTGTACTACACCGGCAAGATCCACAAGATCGGCGAGGTGCACGAGGGCGCCGCCACGATGGACTGGATGGAGCAGGAGCAGGAGCGCGGCATCACCATCACCTCCGCGGCGACGACGTGCTTCTGGACCCGGGACGGGATCCAGTACCGGATCAACATCATCGACACCCCGGGCCACGTGGACTTCACGGCCGAGGTGGAGCGCAGCCTGCGGAGTGCTGGACGGCGCGGTGACACTGCTGGACTCGGTGGCGGGCGTCGAGCCGCAGACGGAGACGGTGTGGCGCCAGGCGGACCGGTACAACGTGCCGCGGCTGGTGTTCGCCAACAAGATGGACCGGATCGGGGCCAACTTCTACCGCTGCCTCGACATGATCCGGGACCGGCTCACCCGGAAGGCCTTCCCGCTGCAGCTGCCGGTGGGCGCGTCGGACACCTTCACGGGCCACATCGACCTGATCCGGATGGTGGAGATCGTCTTCCACGAGGAGAACCTCGGGAAGACCTTCTCGGAGATGCCGATCCCGGACGCCATGAAGGAGGAGGCGGCCCGGTACCGGCACGAGCTGGTCGAGGCGGCGGTGGAGCACGAGGACGCGCTGCTGGAGAAGTACCTGGGCGGCGAGGAGATCACGGAGCAGGAGCTGCGGCAGGCCATCCGGAACGCCACCATCCAGCACGGCTTCGTGCCGGTGCTGTGCGGGGCGTCGTTCAAGAACAAGGGCGTGCAGGCGCTGCTCGACAGCGTCATCGACTTCCTGCCGTGCCCGACGGACATCGCCGAGATCCAGGGCCATGTCCCGCTCCATGACACCGAGCACATCACGCGGACCCCGAAGGACGACGCGCCGTTCGCGGCGCTGGCGTTCAAGATCATGACCGACCCCTTCGTGGGCCGGCTGACCTACTTCCGGGTGTACTCGGGCAAGCTGAGCTCGGGGAGCTACGTCTACAACGCCACGAAGGACAAGAAGGAGCGGGTGGCGCGCCTGCTGCAGATGCACGCGAACAAGCGCGAGGAGATCCAGGAAGTGCTGGCCGGGGACATCGGCGCGGCGATCGGGCTCAAGGACACCCGCACGGGCGACACGCTCTGCGACGAGGACCAGCCGATCATCCTGGAGGCGATGAAGTTCCCGAACCCGGTCATCGACGTCGCCATCGAGCCGAAGACCAAGGCGGACCAGGACAAGCTGGCGATCGCGCTGCAGAAGCTGCAGGAGGAGGACCCGACGTTCCGGGTGCGGACCGACGCGGAGACCTCGCAGACGATCATCGCGGGCATGGGCGAGCTGCACCTCGAGATCCTCGTGGACCGCATGAAGCGCGAGTTCAAGGTCGAGGCGAACGTGGGCGCCCCGCAGGTGGCCTTCCGGGAGACGATCACCCGGCGGGTGGAGAACGTCGAGGGCAAGTTCGTGCGGCAGTCGGGCGGCAAGGGCCAGTACGGCCACTGCGTGATCCACCTCGAGCCGGCCAAGCCGGGCGAGGGGTTCATCTTCGAGGACAAGATCGTCGGCGGCGTGATCCCGCGGGAGTTCATCAAGCCGATCGAGGCGGGGATCCGCGAGGCGCTGGAGAACGGCATCCAGGCGGGCTACCCGGTGGTGGACGTCAAGGCCACGCTGGTCTACGGCAGCTACCACGACGTGGACTCGAGCGAGATGGCGTTCAAGATCGCCGGGTCGATGGCGTTCAAGGAGGCGGCGCGGCAGGCCAAGCCGATCATCCTGGAGCCGGTGATGGAGGTGGAGGTGGTGACCCCGTCGGACTTCCTCGGCAACGTGGTGGGCGACCTCTCGGGGCGCCGGGGCCGGGTGGGCGGGATGACGCAGCGCGGGGAGGCGCAGGTGGTGGCCTCGCACGTGCCGCTCAAGGAGATGTTCGGGTACTCGACGCAGCTGCGCAGCATGACGCAGGGGCGCGCGGTGTACTCGATGGAGTTTGCGCATTACGAGGAAGTGCCGAAGTCGATCGCGGAAGCGATCATCGCGAAGAAGAAGAGCTGACCAGCGCGCTGAGCGTTCAACCTCGAGGACCCTATGGCGAAGGCGAAATTCGACCGCACCAAGCCCCACGTGAACGTCGGCACGATCGGCCACGTGGACCATGGCAAGACCACGACGACGGCCGCGCTCACCAAGGTGACCGCGGACAAGGGCCTCTCGGCCTACGTCCCGTATGACTCGGTGGCCAAGGCCTCGGAGTCGCAGGGCCGCCGCGACCCGACGAAGATCCTGACGATCGCGACGTCGCACGTGGAGTACAGCACCGACAAGCGCCACTACGCGCACGTCGACTGCCCGGGCCACGCCGACTACGTGAAGAACATGATCACCGGCGCGGCGCAGATGGACGGCGCCATCCTGGTGGTGAGCGCGGTCGACGGCCCGATGCCGCAGACCCGCGAGCACATCCTCCTGGCCCGCCAGGTGAACGTGCCGTACGTGGTGGTGTTCCTCAACAAGTGCGACCTCGTGGACGACCCGGAGCTCCTCGACCTCGTCGAGCTCGAGGTCCGCGAGCTGCTGAGCAAGTACGAGTTCCCCGGCGACGACCTCCCGGTGATCCGGGGCTCGGCGATCGGCGCCATCAAGGGCGAGGAGCAGTGGGTCAAGAAGATGTGGGAGCTCCTCGACGCGCTCGACAGCTCGATCCCGGAGCCGAAGCGCGAGGTGGACAAGCCGTTCCTGATGCCGGTCGAGGACGTGTTCTCGATCACCGGCCGCGGCACGGTGGCCACGGGCCGTATCGAGCGCGGCAAGGTGAAGGTGGGCGAGGAAGTGCAGCTGGTCGGCTTCAACGCCGAGAAGAAGACCACCGTCACGGGCGTCGAGATGTTCCGCAAGCTGCTGGACGAGGGCCAGGCCGGTGACAACGTCGGCCTCCTGCTGCGCGGCGTCGAGAAGAACGAGATCGAGCGCGGCATGGTGCTCGCCAAGAGCGGCAGCATCACCCCGCACACCGAGTTCATGGCGGAGGTGTACGTCCTGACCAAGGAAGAGGGCGGCCGCCACACCCCGTTCTTCAAGGGGTACCGTCCGCAGTTCTACTTCCGCACCACGGACGTGACGGGCTCGGTGGAGCTGCCCGAGGGCGTCGAGATGGTGATGCCGGGCGACAACATCCAGATGCACATCACGCTGATCATCCCGATCGCCATGGATGAGGGCCTGCGCTTCGCGATCCGCGAGGGCGGCCGCACCGTCGGCGCGGGCGTGGTCACGAAGATCATCAAGTAAGCAGCACCGGGCAGCGAGGGCGGGGGCCGGCCAGCCGGCGCCCCGCCCGAGACACTGGCAAGGGCGGGGTCCTCCGCCCCCTCGAGGAGCAGGAATGGCACAGCGAATCCGGATCCGCCTCAAGGCGTTCGACCACGGCGTGCTCGACCAGGCCGCGGCGGACATCGTGCGGACGGCCGAGAAGACGGGCGCCCAGGTGTCGGGGCCGATTCCCCTGCCGGTGAAGACCGAGCGGTGGACGGTGCTCCGCAGCCCGCACATCGACAAGAAGAGCCGCGAGCAGTTCGAGCTCCGGACCCACAAGCGGCTCCTCGACATCAACGATTCCCGGCCGCAGACCATGGACGCGCTGACGAAGCTCGACCTGCCGGCGGGTGTGGACGTGGAGATCAAGGTCGAATAGCCATGGCCAACGGACTGATCGGGCGCAAGCTCGGGATGACCCGCGTGTTCGCGGAGGACGGCACCTCGGTCCCGGTGACGGTGATCGAGGCGGGCCCCTGCCGCGTGACGCAGGTCAAGGACGGCGCGGTGCAGCTCGGCTTCGGTGGCCGGGATGCGAAGCGCGCCACGAAGGCGGAACTCGGGCACGCCAAGGCGGCGACGCTCGAGGTGGCGCCGCACGTGCTGAAGGAGTTCGCCGCGGGTGAGGCGAGCCACCAGCTCGGCGACACCGTGACCGTCGGCATCTTCGCCGCGGGCGAGCTCGTGAAGGTGACCGGCACCAGCAAGGGCCGGGGCTTCCAGGGCATGGTGCACCGCTATGGCGCCGGCGGCGGCCCGGCCTCGCACGGCAACACCCGCCACCGCAAGCCGGGCTCCATCTCGCCGGGCACCGACCCCTCGCGCGTCATCAAGGGGAAGCGGATGCCGGGCCACATGGGCGCCGAGCGGCACACGGAGCTCGGGCTCCGGGTGGTGAAGGTGGATGCGGAGCGGAACCTGCTGTTCGTCCGGGGCGCGGTTCCCGGCGCGAAGCACGGGATCCTGCTCGTCAACAAGCAGAAGGGACGGAGCCGCCATGATTGAGGCCCCGCACTACTCGGCCGCGGGCGCCAGGAAGAGCGGCGCGTACGCGCTCCCCGAGGCCTACTTCGACGGCACGGTGAACACGCCGGTGCTGCACGAGGCGGTGAAGGTGTACCTGGCCAACCAGCGCCAGGGCACGCACCAGACCAAGACCCGGAGCTTCGTCTCCGGCGGCAACCAGAAGCCGTGGAAGCAGAAGGGCACCGGCCGCGCCCGCCAGGGCAGCACCCGCTCGCCCCTGTGGCCCGGCGGCGGCACGACGTTCGGCCCCCAGCCGCGGGACTACCGCCTGGCGCTGCCGCGCAAGGTGAAGCAGCTGGCCCGCCGCTCGGCGCTCAACGCGCGGGCGAGCGAGGGCAGCCTGTTCGTGGTGGAGCGCTTCGAGCAGCAGAGCCCGAAGACGAAGGCGCTGGTGGCGCTGCTCTCGGCGCTCGGCGTCGCGGAGCGGAAGGTGCTGATCCTCACCCACGGGGTGTCCGAGGCGCTGGTGCTCTCGGCGCGGAACCTCCCCCGGGTGGACGTGCTGCCCTACGCCGACGCCAGCGCGTATGACGTGCTGTGGGCGGACGTGGTGGTGGTGGAGGAGCCGGCGCTGGTGAGCGAGCCGCCGGTGCCGTTCGTGCGGCCGTTCGTGCCGGGCCCGAAGGCGGCCCCGGCGGAGCCCCGGGCGGCGGCGCCGAAGAAGGCCGCGAAGCCCAAGGCCGAGAAGGCCGCGGCGCCCAAGGCGGAGAAGAAGGCCCCGGCCAAGAAGGCGGCGGCCCCGAAGGCGGCGAAGAAGGCGGCGCCGAAGAAGGCCGCGGCCGAGAAGAAGCCGGCCGCCAAGAAGGCGGCGCCGAAGAAGAAGGGGGGCAAGTAAATGGCCGCGTTGCACGAGATCGTGATCCGGCCGGTGGTCACCGAGAAGTCGTCGGCGGCCTACCAGCTGCGCCGCGAGTACGCGTTCGAGGTGGCCACGACGGCCAACAAGGCGCAGATCCGCGAGGCGCTCAAGCAGCTGTTCGGCGTGACCGCCACGAGCATCCGCACCATGCAGGTGCGGCGCAACCTGGTGGTGCGCGGCCGGACCAAGGGCCTGACCCCGCGGTGGAAGAAGGCCATCGTCGTCCTGAAGGACGGGGAGACGCTCCCCGTGTTCGAGGGCTAACATGGGCATTCGCCAGTTCAAGCCGGTGACCCCCGGCACGCGGTTCCGCTCGGTGTCGGACTTCAGCGAGATCACGAAGACGACGCCCGAGAAGAGCCTGCTCGAGCCGATCAAGAAGTCGGGCGGCCGGAACAACCTGGGCCACGTCACCATGCGGAACCTGGGTGGCGGGCACAAGAAGATGTACCGCAAGATCGACTGGAAGCGGAACAAGTTCGGGATCCCGGGCAAGGTGGCCTCGGTGGAGTACGACCCGAACCGCTCGGCGCGGATCGCGCTGGTGGTGTACGCGGACGGCGAGAAGCGCTACATCCTGCACCCGAAGGGCCTCGAGGTGGGGACCACCATCCTCTCCGGCCCGGGCGTGGATCCCCGGGTGGGGAACGCCATCCCGCTGGCGGAGGTGCCGCTCGGCGAGACGGTGCACAACGTGGAGCTCAAGATCGGCAAGGGCGGGCAGATGCTGCGCTCGGCCGGGGCCGGCGGGCAGGTGGTGGCGAAGGAGGGCGACTACGTGACGCTCCGCCTGCGCTCCACCGAGATGCGCCGGGTGCACGGCAAGTGCCTCGCCACGATCGGCGAGGTGGGCAACTCGGAGCACGAGCTGCTGTCGATGGGCAAGGCGGGCAAGACCCGGTGGCTGGGCCGGCGCGGCAAGGTGCGCGGCGTGGCCAAGAACCCGGTGGACCACCCGCTGGGCGGTGGTGAAGGCAAGACCAGCGGCGGCCGGCCGCCGGTGAGCCCCTGGGGCAAGCCCGAGGGCAAGAAGACCCGGCATCCCAAGAAGGCCTCCACCCAGTACGTGGTGCGCGGGCGGCGGCGGGGCAAGGCGACCGGAGGGAACGGCTGATGTCGCGTAGCATCAAGAAGGGCCCGTTCGTGCAGGCCGCGCTCCTGACCAAGGTGGCGGTCCTGAACTCGAAGAACGAGAAGAAGGTGGTGAAGACCTGGAGCCGGGCGAGCACGATCCTGCCCGAGTTCGTGGGCCACACCTTCGCGGTGCACAACGGCAACAAGTTCGTGCCGGTGTACGTGACCGAGAACATGGTGGGGCACAAGCTCGGCGAGTTCGCGCCGACGCGGCTCTTCCGGGGTCACGGCGGCAAGATCGTCGCGGACAAGAAGGCCAAGGCGGAATGACCATGGAAGCCCATGCGATCCAGCGCCACGTGCGGCAGTCGCCGCGCAAGATGCGCCTGGTGGCGGACCTGATCCGCGGCAAGAACGTGAACGAGGCGTACGCCATCCTCCAGTTCACCAAGAAGCACGCGGCCAAGCAGATCGAGAAGACGCTGCGCTCGGCCGTGGCCAACGCCGAGCAGGCGGCGCTGAAGCAGAACGCGTCGCTCGACGTCGATGACCTCGTGATCACGAAGGCGGTGATCAACATGGGCACGCCGCTCAAGCGCTACACGGCGGCGGCCCAGGGGCGCGGGGTCCCGATCAAGAAGCGCACCTCGCACGTGGAGATCCACGTCGGGACCAAGGAGAGCGAGTAATGGGCCAGAAGACACACCCGACGGGCCTGCGCCTCGGCATCGTCAAGCCGTGGACGAGCCGCTGGTTCGCCACCAAGGACATGCCGGCGCTGCTCAAGGAAGACGAGCTGATCCGGAAGTACCTGAAGACGCGGTTCGGCCACGCGGCGATCGCGGAGATCGACATCGAGCGGCGGCCGGGCAAGGTCACCGTGACGGTGCACACCGGGCGGCCGGGCGTGGTGATCGGCAAGCGCGGCGCCGAGGTGGACAAGCTCCGCGACGAGCTGGCGCAGCTGACGGGGAAGGACGCGGCGATCAACGTCGAGGAGATCAAGCGTCCCGAGCTCAGCGCCAAGCTGGTGGCCGACAACATCGCGCACCAGCTGGAGCAGCGCATCAGCTTCCGCCGCGCCATGAAGCGCGCGGTGCAGAGCGCCATGCGCATGGGCGCCCAGGGCATCAAGGTGCGGGCGGGCGGGCGCCTGGGCGGCGCGGAGATCGCGCGGACCGAGAGCTACCGCGAGGGCCGGGTGCCGCTGCACACGCTGCGCGCGGACATCGACTTCGCGTACGGGACGGCGAAGACCACCTACGGCACCATCGGGATCAAGGTGTGGATCTTCAAGGGTGAGGTGGTCGAGGACGTCTCGGGCCGCACCTACAGCACGGGCAAGGTGTGGATCCGGGTCTTCCCGGACAAGCCGATCACGAAGAAGCCGGCCGAGACCCGCATGGGCAAGGGCAAGGGCAACCCGGAGGGCTGGGTGGCCGTGGTGAAGCCGGGCCGGATGCTCTTCGAGGTGGAGGGCGTGACGGAGGACCTGGCGAAGAAGGCCCTGGCGCTGGCCCAGGCCAAGCTGCCGGTGCGGACCAAGTTCGTGCACCGGGTGGAGGACTGAGATGAAGGCGAGCGACCTGCACGCGATGTCGGTGGACGAGCTCAAGAGCAAGCTCGGGGAGCTGACGGAGGAGCGCTACCGCCTCCGCTTCCGCTCGGCCACCGAGGCGATCGAGAACCCGATGCGGTTCCGCCACCTCCGGCGGGACATCGCCCGGATCCATACCATCCTCCGGGCCAAGGGCCAGTAAGGGCGGGGGGAGAGAGACCATGAGCGAGCAGACTGCGGCCACGCGCCACCAGCGGAAGACCCGGCTGGGCGTCGTGACGAGCGACAAGATGACCAAGACGGTGACCGTGACCCTGACCCGGCGCTTCGCCCACGCGACGTACGGGAAGCAGGTGACCCGCACCAAGGGCGTGAAGGCGCGTGACGAGCACGGCGCCAAGATCGGCGACACCGTGCGGATCATGGAGACCCGGCCCCTGGCCAAGACGGTGCGCTGGCGCGTCGTCGAGATCGTTGAGAGGGCCAAGTGATCCAGCAGGAATCGATCGTCAAGGTGGCCGACAACTCGGGGGCCCGGAAGGCGCTGGTGATCCGGGTGCTCGGCGGCTCCAAGCGGCGCTACGCCGGGGTCGGCGACAAGGTGGTGGTGGCCATCAAGGACGCCATCCCGACCGGCCAGGTGAAGAAGGGCGACGTGGCCAAGGCCGTGATCGTCCGGACCGTGAAGGAGACCCGGCGGCGGGACGGCAGCTACATCCGCTTCGACGAGAACGCGGTCGTCCTCATCAACGACCAGGGCGAGCCCCGGGCCACCCGTATCTTCGGCCCCGTCGCCCGCGAGCTGCGCGAGAAGCGGTACATGAAGATCGTGTCGCTCGCGCCGGAGGTGCTCTAGCATGAAGCCGCTGGTCTACAAGAAGGCGAAGCGGATCCGGCAGAAGCCGGTGGTCCGCGTGGCGATGCACGTGACCTCGGGGGACACCGTCCAGGTGATCTCGGGCGAGGACAAGGGCAAGCGCGGCAAGGTGCTCCGGGTGGAGCTCAAGAAGGGCCGCGTGGTGGTGGAGGGCGTGAACCTGGTGAAGAAGCACCAGCGGCCCACGGCCAACACCCCGGGGCAGATCATCACCCGGGAGGCCGGCATCCACCACTCGAAGGTGATGCTGATCGACCCGAAGACGGGCGAGCCCACGCGGATCCGCCGGCGGAAGGACGCCGACGGGACGCTCGAGCGGATCGCGGTCAAGTCGGGCCAGTCCATTCCGAGGAACCGCTGACGATGGCCGAGACGAAGGAAAAGGCCCCGAAGGCCGACAAGCAGCCCAAGGCGACGACCAAGCCGTCGGGCGGCAAGGGCAAGGACAAGGGCGGCGCGGCGTTCGCGACCGAGGCGGCCCCGAAGTCGGTGGACGGCACCCCGCGGCTCAAGACCTATTACGAGCAGACGGTGCGGCCGGCCCTGGTGAAGCAGTTCGGGCTGACGAACCCGCACCAGGTGCCGCGGATCGTCAAGATCGTGCTCAACGTGGGGCTCGGCGAGGGGGCCAAGAACCCCAAGCTGATCGACACGGTGGCCGACGAGCTGGCGATCATCACGGGCCAGAAGCCGGTGATCCGGCGGGCCAAGAAGGCGATCGCGAACTTCGGGCTGCGCCAGGGCATGCCGGTGGGCGTGTCGGTGACGCTCCGCAACGCCCGGATGTACGAGTTCCTCGACCGCTTCATCAACGTGTCGACGCCGCGGGTGCGCGACTTCCGCGGGCTGCCCGACAAGAGCTTCGACGGGCGCGGCAACTACACGATCGGCATCAAGGAGCAGATGATCTTCCCGGAGATCGAGTTCGACAAGGTCGAGACGATCCACGGGATGGACATCACGGTGGTCACCGACGCCGGCCGGGACGACCTGGCGATGGCGCTGCTCAGGGAGTTCGGCTGGCCGTTCCGGGGCGGGACCCCGGTGGCCGCGGCGTAAGGAGACATCATGGCGAAGACGTGCTGGATCGAGCGGGCCAAGCGCACGCCGAAGTTCAAGGTGCGGACCGTGCGGCGCTGCCAGCGCTGCGGCCGCAGCCGGGCGGTGCTCCGGAAGTTCGGGCTCTGCCGCATCTGCTTCCGGGACATGGCGCTGCGCGGGGAGATCCCGGGCGTGCGCAAGGCCAGCTGGTAAGGGGACACGCAATGAGCATGACAGATCCTGTCGCGGACATGCTGACCCGCATCCGGAACGCGTGCGCGGCCGGGCACAAGCGGGTCGACATCCCGGTGAGCCGCCAGAAGAGCGAGCTCGCGAAGCTGCTCCGGGACAACCACTACATCGCGGACTTCAAGATCCTCGATGACGGCGCCCGCGGGGTGCTCCGGCTGTACCTCAAGTACCACAACGACCAGCCGGTCATCCGGGAGCTCAAGCGGGTGAGCACGCCCGGGCTCCGCCGCTACGTCAAGTCGCGCGAGATCCCGCGCGTCAAGAACGGCCTCGGCATGGCCATCGTGAGCACGCCGAAGGGCCTGATGAGCGACCGCGACGCGCGGTCGGCGAACCTGGGCGGCGAACTCGTCGCCGTGGTCTGGTAAGGGGACTCCATGTCGCGTATCGGCAAGAAGCCGGTGGCGGTGCCCGCGGGCGTCTCGGTGGCCATCCAGGGCCACGAGGTGACCGTGAAGGGCCCGAAGGGCGAGCTCAAGCGCGCCTTCCACCCGGACATCCAGCTCGCCGTCGAGGGCAGCCAGGTCGTGGTGACCCGGCCCTCGGACGAGGCGAAGCACAAGGCGCTGCACGGCCTCTCGCGCACCCTCGTCCAGAACATGGTCGACGGCGCGGCGAAGGGCTTCCAGAAGGTGCTCGAGATCCAGGGCGTCGGCTACAAGGCCGAGGCCAAGCCCACGGGGCTGCAGCTCTCGCTCGGGTTCTCGCACCCGGTGTTCTACCCGGCGCCGGCGGGGATCAAGTTCACGGTGGAGAACAACACCCTCGTGAAGATCGACGGCCCGGACAAGGAGCTGGTGGGCCAGGTGGCCGCCGAGATCCGGAGCCTGCGGAAGCCGGAGCCCTACAAGGGCAAGGGCGTCCGCTACCAGGGTGAAGCCGTCCGCCGCAAGGCCGGCAAGACAGGAGCCAAGTAACCATGCGCGCAGTCAAGAGCCCGAGCACGCGGCAGGAGCTCCGCGCCCGCCGGCACCTGCGGGTGCGGAAGAAGGTCGCGGGCACGGCGGAGCGGCCGCGGCTGGTGGTGTTCCGCAGCCTCAAGCACATCTACGCCCAGCTGGTCAACGACGACCAGGGCGTCACCCTCCTCGGCGTGAGCGACGGGTCCGAGGGCGTGACCGTCGACGGGGCGGGGAAGATCGGCCGGGCCAAGGGCGTGGGCGCGGCCCTCGCCGCCAAGGCCAAGGCCGCCGGGATCACCAAGGTGGTGTTCGACCGCGGCGGCTACCGGTATCATGGGCGCGTGAAGGCCGTCGCCGACGGCGCGCGGGCCGGCGGACTGGAGTTCTGACATGGCTGACCAGGAGCGGGGCATGAGCGAGACGGTGTCGGCCGGCGGCGATAGCGGCAGCGACCAGCGGCGGGGCGGCGGCGGGCGCGGGCGAGGTGGTCCGGGCGGCGGCGGTGGCCGCGGCCGGGGCGGCCCGGGCGGCGGCCGCGGCGGCGATCGCGGGCGCGGGCGCGGCGGCGACCAGGAGAAGGAGCAGAGCGAGTTCGTCGAGAACGTCGTGGCCATCAACCGCGTCGCCAAGGTGGTGAAGGGCGGCCGGCGCTTCTCGTTCAACGCCCTCGTGGCGGTGGGCGACGGCAAGGGCAAGGTCGGCATCGCGACGGGCAAGGCCAATGAGGTCTCCGAGGCGGTCCGCAAGGCCGTCGAGGCGGCCAAGCGCCGGATGGTGGACCTGCCGCGCGTCGGCACCACGATCCCGCACGAGATCCTCGGTGTGCACGGCGCCGGCAAGGTGCTGCTCAAGCCGGCCGCCTCGGGTACCGGCGTCATCGCCGGGGGCCCGGTGCGCGCGGTGCTCGAGTGCGCCGGCATCACCGACATCCTCACCAAGAGCCTCGGCTCGTCGAACCCGCACAACATGGTGCGCGCGACGCTGGCCGGGCTCAAGCAGCTGATCACGGCGCGCCAGGTGGCGCGCGAGCGCGGGATCGAGGCCGACCAGGTGGCCTACCGCGCCCCGCAGGAGGTCTGAGCCATGGGTCGCAATCCCGTCGTCGGGCGGCAGGGCCCGGCCTATCACGCCGCCGTGATCCCCGCCGAGGGGACCGCCAAGCGGATCCGCGTCAAGCAGATCCGCTCGGGCATCGGCCACTCGGCCTCGATGCGCCAGACGCTCAAGGCGCTGGGCCTCAAGAACCACCAGTCGGTCGCCGAGCTGCCCAACAACGCCGGCGTCCGCGGCATGCTGGTCAAGGTGCGTCACCTCGTCGAGGTGACGCCGGTGAAGGAGAAGTAAATGGCCGAGAAGATCTCGCTGTCGACGCTGCGGCCCGCCCGCGGCGCGACGCACAACAGCAAGCGCCTGGGCCGCGGCCCGGGCTCGGGCAAGGGCAAGACGTCGGGCAAGGGCCACAAGGGCCACAAGGCCCGGCAGGCCGGCAACACCAACCCCGGCTTCGAGGGCGGCCAGATGCCGATGTACCGGCGCCTGCCGAAGCGGGGCTTCACCAACCCCTTCAAGGTCACGGCCCAGCCGGTGAACCTGAAGGACCTCGAGCGCCTGAGCGCCACCGAGGTCAACCCGGACACCCTCTACGCCGCCGGACTCATCTCGAAGCGCGACGTCCCGGTCAAGCTCCTCGGCACTGGTGAGGCCGCCCGGGCCTACACCGTCCAGGGCGTGAGCCTCTCCGGCACCGCGCGCACCAAGATTGAGCAGGCCGGCGGGAAGATCGCCGCCGAATGACCGCCGCCGTCCGGCCGAGCCTCGGGATCGATCCCGAGCTGCAGCGCAAGATCGGCTTCACGATCCTCGCCCTGGTGATCTACCGGGTGGGCGCGCACATCTTCGCGCCCGGCGTGAACGTGCAGGCCGTCACCGACTTCATCCGGAACTCGGCGGCCGCCGGGTTCTTCGGGCTCTACGACACCCTGGGCGGCGGGCTCTCCCGCGCCACGGTGTTCGCGCTGGGCATCATGCCCTACATCTCGGCCTCGATCATCTTCCAGCTGGCGGGCGGCATCTACGCCCCCATCGGCAAGATGCAGAAGGACGAGGAGGGCAAGAAGAAGCTCACCCAGTGGACCCGCTACCTCACCGTGCTGATCGCGCTGGGGCAGGCGTGGACCTTCGCGGTCTTCACCGAGAGCATCCCCGGCGCCGTGCCGTTCCCCACCTTCTGGACCCGCCTGGCCATGGTGGTGGTCCTGACCACGGGCGCCATCTTCGTCATGTGGCTCGGCGAGCAGATCACCGAGCGCGGCATCGGGAACGGGATGAGCCTGCTCATCACCTTCTCGATCCTGGACCGGCTCTGGCCGGGCCTGGTGCACATGGTGAGCTTCTGGAAGGATGGGGTGTACTCCATCGCCCAGATCCTGCTCTTCGGGGCCATCCTGGTGGGGGTCGTCGCCGGCGTCACGGCCATGCACCTCGCGGCGCGCCGCATCCCGGTGCAGATCCCGCGGAAGGTCATGGGGCGGGGCCGGATGACCCAGGGCCAGAAGACCTTCATCCCGATCCGGCTCATCACCGCCGGCGTGATGCCGATCGTCTTTGCCCAGACCATCATCATCGTCCCGGGCACCATCGCCAGCTTCACGCCCAACGAGACCGTCCGGGCCTTCGCCGACTTCATGACCCCCGGCGAGCTGCCCTATGACCTCACCTTCGGCATCCTGATCCTGCTCTTCAGCTACTTCTACACGTCCATCATCTTCAACTCGGTGGACCTGGCGGAGAACCTCAAGAAGCAGGGCGGCTTCATCCCGGGCGTGAAGCCGGGCGCCAGCACCGCCGACTACATCGACAACGTGCTGGGCCGCGTCACCCTGCCGGGCGCGCTGTTCCTGGCCATCATCGCGATCATTCCCGTGACGATGACCAAGCAGCTCGGCTTCCAGCAGCAGTTCGGCGGCACCTCGGTGCTGATCGTGGTGGGCGTGCTCCTCGACACCATCGCCCAGGTGCAGCAGCACCTGACGCTCCGCAAGTACGACAGCTTCATGAAGGCGGGGCGGATCAAGTTCCGCGGGCGGCAGCAGCGCTTCATGTGAGCCCGGGGGCGCCAGCCCCCCGCGCCACGCGTTCGTTCCTGAAGGATCCCTGCGCTCCGCGACAAGGGATCCTTCATCGCTTGCAGCACCGGTGACAGCGGGCCCAGCGCCCCCTATCTTCAGGCCACCATGGACATCCTCCTCCTCGGCCCGCCGGGCGCGGGCAAGGGCACCCAGGGCGCCCTCCTCGCCGAGCGCCTCGGCCTCCCGAAGTTCGCCACCGGCGACCTGCTCCGTGATGCCGTGAAGCGGGGCACCCCCGTGGGCCTGCGCGCCAAGGCGGTGATGGAAGCCGGCCAGCTGGTCAGCGACGAGATCATCATGGGCGTGGTGCGGGACGAGCTCGCCAAGCCCGAGGCCCGCAACGGCGTCATCTTCGACGGCGTGGTGCGCACCATCGCGCAGGCGGACGGCGTCACGGCGCTGCTCACCGAGCTGGGCCGGAAGATGGACCACGTGCTCTTCTTCGACGTGCCCGACCAGGAGATCCTGGCCCGCATCGAGAAGCGCCGGGGCATCGAGGGCCGCGCCGACGACGATCCCGCCGCCGTGGCCACGCGCCTCCAGGCCTACCGCGCCCAGACCGCGCCGGTGCTGGACTGGTACCGCTCCCGCGGCCAGGTGCACCTCATCCAGGCCGTCGGCGACGTGAAGGCCATCGCGGCCACAGTGCAGGGCATCATCGGCCGCTGACGGCCACGCGGCGCCTGCGATGATCACCCTCAAGTCCCCCCGGGAGATCGAGACGATGGCCCAGGCGGGGCGCATCGTCGCGGCCACGCTCGCCCTCATGCGGCGGAGCGTGAAGCCCGGGATGAGCACCCTCGACCTCGACACCCTGGCCGAGGAGTTCATCCGGAGCCACCCGGGGGCCACGCCCTCCTTCAAGGGCCTCTACGGCTTCCCCAAGACCCTCTGCACCTCGATCAACGAGGAGATCGTGCACGGCATCCCGAGCGCCCGGCGGGTGCTCCGGGAGGGGAACGTCGTGAGCATCGACGTGGGGGTGCACCTCGACGGGCTCCACGCCGACAGCGCCACCACCGTCCCGGTGGGGGAGATCTCCCCCGAGGCGCGGCGCCTGCTCCGCGTCACCGAGGAATCGCTCTACCAGGGGATCGAGCAGGCGCGGATCGGGAACCACGTGCAGGACATCGGGCACGCGGTGCAGCGGCACGCCGAGGCGGCGGGCTTCGGGGTGGTGCGGGAGCTCGTGGGGCACGGCATCGGCACCCAGTTCCACGAGGAGCCGCAGGTGCCCAACCACGGCCAGCCCAAGCGCGGCCCCCGGCTGCTCGAGGGGATGACCATCGCCATCGAGCCGATGATCACCGCCGGTGACTACCACACCAAGACCCTGCCCGACAAGTGGACCGTCGTCTCCGCCGACGGCAGCCTCTCTGCCCACTTCGAGCACACGGTGGCCATCCTCAAGGACGGCCCCGCATCCTCACCACCGAGGGCTGAGCGCGCCTCGCCGCGTCGTTGCCCTGCAGGCCCCCTTCCGCCGTCCCCCCATCGCGCAGGCCGCCGTCCTCCTCCTGAGGTAACCCCTCGGGCCAATTCCGCTCGTGCCGTGCGCGCCTACTATGGGAGCCAGCAGCGCGGCGGGCCATGGGGGCCCGCGCGGAGGGCCGTCATCAAGGAGGGGAACATGCCGAGGCTCGAGGGCAAGCCCAGTGGGCTGCCGCAGGTCGTGGTCTGGGTGCTGGTCCTGCTGGCGGTCTTCCTCGTGCTCGAGTACCTGAACATCATCGATGTCGTGCCGAATCTCGGCCGGTCGTAGGAGGCGGCATGCTCAAGGGAAGCGACGTGATCGGCCTGCCGGTGGTGACTTTCGACACCGGCGAGCGCCTCGAGAAGGTCAGTGACGTGGTCTTCGACCACGAATCCCGCCGGGTGCTGGGACTGGTGGTGGATGACGGGGGCTGGTTCCGCGACGCCCGCGTGGTGCCCTTCGAGGCGGCGCGCACCATCGGGCCCGATGCGGTGATCGTGAGCTCGAAGGACGCGGTCACCACGCCCGCGGCCGCGCACGGCATCCGGCGGATCCTGGAGCAGGACAACATCCTCAAGGGCACCCGCATCGTCACCACCGACGGTCACGAGCTCGGCACGCTCCGCGACCTCTACTTCGACGAGCGCACGGGCGACGTCGAGGGCTTCGAGGTGTCGGGCGGGATGTTCGCCGACGCCTACGAGGGCCGGAGCTTCGTGCCCGCGGCCAGCACCCTCACCATCGGTGAGGCGGTGGCCTTCGTGACGCCGGAGACCCTGGCGCTCATGGAGGAACAGGTGGGCGGCATCCGGGGGGCCATGGAGCGGACGGGTCATCGGGTCAACGAGGCCGCCGGCGACGCCGGCGATCGCGTGCGCGCCGTGACCGGCGCCCTCGGCCGCCCGCCCGAGACCCTCGAGGAGGCCTGGGGCCGGCGGGTGAAGCGCGACGTCCGGACCGCCGGCGGCTACCTGGTGGCCGCGCGGGGGCCAGCTCGTGACGGATCCCGTCATCACCCGCGCCCGCGAGGCCGGGTGCGAGCGCGACGTGCTCGAGGCCGTGACCGTGGTGGAGGCCGACGACAAGCCGGCGGAGCTCGACGCGTTCGGGAGCCGCGTGCGCGAGGGCGCCCAGTCGGTGCAGGCGGAAGCCAAGAACCTCTGGGAACGGATCAAGGAAAAGGGCGTCGAGACCCGGGACCGGGCCGCCGCCGAGGCAGAGCAGCGCCGCATCAACGGGGCGCTGGGCCGGCCGGTGACGCGGGTCATCCTGGACCGCGGCGATCGGGTGATCCTCAACGTGGGCGAGATCATCACCCACCGCGCCATCGCCATGGCCCGCACCGAGGGGGTGCTGGAGATCCTGCTCGATTCCGTGGCCACGGGCGAGCCGACGTTCTCCGAGGACTACCTGCGTGCGCCGGAACCGGGCCGCGCGGCGCTCGAGGGGTCGCAGGTGCCGGTGCAGGACCGCCCGCCCGAGGTGCCGCGCGCGGAGGGTGGGCTCGACGAGCTGGTCAACGAGCAGGCCGACGAGGACTCGCGCCCGGGTCCGGACGGCCCCGTGCGCCCGCGCTAGCGCGGGGCCTGCAGGCGCTCCTCGAGGGCCATGCGCGCCTCGGCGGCTGCCCGCTGGGTGTCGCGGAGCGCGATGTCCGACTGGTCCGCCAGCACGCGCAGGTCCTCCGGGCGGCCCGCGGCCAGCACGTTGGCACGCAGGTTGAGTTGCGAGCCGGCCGCGGCCGCCGCCGCGAGCAGCGTCGCCATCACCGCGTCGGGGCCGGCGCCCGGCGGGGCGGCCCGCACCGCGCGCCGCCCGAGCAGCGCCACCTCCCGCGACAGCCGCACCACCTCCGCCGGCACGTGCGCCGCCTTTCGCCAGGCGGCGCGCAGGCGTGCCTCCTGCTCCTGCTCCCCTCCGCTCGCGTCCTTTCGCGCCGCGATCACCGCGGAATAGGCGAGCGCATCCTCGTCCGCGAGGGCAAGCAGCCGGGTCCGGAGCGACTCCGCCGATTCCACCAGCTGCGCCAGGGCCGCGTCATCCCCACCGCGCGCGAGCGCGATCCGGCCGGTCATGGCGGCGAGGGCCGCGCCGAGCGCGCACGTCACGGCGGCCGCCGCACCGCCGCCGGGAGCCGGCGTGGCCTGGGCGAGCTCCCGGGTGAAATCGTCGAGGGGCAGGGAAGACATCGGGCTCCCGGGCGGAGGAGGGAAGGAAGGGATGCTCAGGGGACGGCGCCGCCGCGCCCGTCGCCCACGGCCGTGATGAGGCCGAGGAGCCAGGCGTGGATGGCGGGGTTGCCGGCCAGCACGGCGCCGTGCTCCACCCCGCGGTCGCGGCCCTGAAAGTCGGTGACGCGCCCGCCCGCCTCGCGGACCAGCAGCGTGCCTGCCGCCATGTCCCAGGCCGAGAGCCGCTGCTCCCAGAAGCCCTCGAATCGGCCCGCTGCCACGTCGGCCAGGTCGATGGCCGCTGACCCCGGCCGGCGGACCCCGCTCGCCGCCTCAATCACCCGCCGCAGCTGCGTGAGGTATTCGTCCACGCGGCCAAAGTCCTTGAAGGGCAGCCCCGTCCCGATCAGCGCATGCGAGGGCTCCGTGATGGCCGAGACGCGGATCGGCGCCCCGTTCTCGAAGGCGCCGCCGCCCCGGGTGGCCGTGGTCAGGCGGTCGAGCGGCACGTGAAGCACGGCGGCCGCCTCGAGCACCCCATCCACCGCCGCCGCGATCGACACCGAATAGGCGGGAAAGCCGTGCAGGAAGTTGGTGGTGCCATCCAGCGGATCCACCACCCAGACCAGGCCCCGGGTCACCACCTCCGGCGAGAGCTCCTCGCCGATGATCATTGCCCCCGGCGTGGCCGCCAGCAGGGTCTCGGCGATCAGGCCCTCGGCGGTGCGGTCCACCTCGGTGGCCCAGTCGGCCCGGCCCTTCATGGTCCAGGCGGACGGGTCGGGGCGCGGGGTGGCGCGCAGGTAGGCGCCGGCCCGGCGGGCGGCGATCACGGCGTGGTGCAGTAAGTCGTTGGCGGATGCCATCTTGCGGGGCCTCTTGGGCGTCCTTAGCTTGCGCCGATGCCTCGTATCTTCTCTGGGATCCAGCCCAGCGGCGAGCTCCACATCGGCAACTGGCTCGGCGCGGTGCAGAACTGGGTCCGTCTGCAGCAGACCTACGACTGCATCTACTGCGTCGTCGACCTTCACGCCATCACCGGCAAGTACGAGCCGGCGGCGCTGCAGCGGCGCACCTGGGAGATGGCGGTGGGCCTGCTGGCCGCCGGCGTGGATCCCAACCGGGTCACGCTCTTCGTCCAGTCGCACGTGCCGGAGCACGCGGAACTGCAGTGGCTCTTCAACGCCGTGACGCCGATCGGCGAGCTGGAGCGGATGACGCAGTTCAAAGATAAGTCGTCCCGGTTCGAGAGCGTGCCGGCGGGCCTGCTCAACTATCCGGTGCTCATGGCGGCCGACATCCTCCTGTACCGCGCCGACCTGGTGCCGGTGGGGGAAGACCAGGTGCAGCACCTCGAGCTCACCCGCGAGATCTGCCGCAAGTGGAACGCCGAGTTCGGCGGGGGCGAGGACTACTTCCCGGAACCCAAGCCGCTGCTCACCCAGGCCAAGCGCGTCATGGGCCTCGACGGGCAGAGCAAGATGTCGAAGAGCCTCGGCAACACCATCGGCATCCTGGAGCCGCCCGAGGAGGTGTGGGCCAAGCTCCGCCCGGCCAAGACCGATCCGGCGCGGGTACGGAGGCAGGATCCCGGTACCCCCGAGAACTGCAACATCTACGCGCTGCACGGCTTCTTCTCGCCGCCGGAGACGGTGGCCACGGTGGCCCACAACTGCCGCACGGCGGCGTGGGGCTGCATCGAGTGCAAGAAGGTGCTGTCGGACAACCTCAACGCGCAGCTCGACCCCATCCGCGCGCGCGCGGCCGAGCTGTCGGCGCATCCCGAGACGGTGGTGGAGCTGCTCGGCGACGGCGCCGAGCGCGCCCGCCGCATCGCCCGGGAGACGATGCGCGAGGTGCGCGAGCGGATGGGCTTCCTGGCGCGGGACTGAGGAGGGGGGCATGGAGAAGATCATCAAGGCCGCCGTCGAGCGGGGCGCCTCCGACCTCCACATCAAGGCCGGCGACGTCTTCCGCGCGCGGATCAACGGCAAGCTGGTGCCCCTCACCAAGCAGCGCCTGACCCCGGACCAGACCCGCGCCATCGCGCTGAAGCTCCTGCCCAACGACGAGGAGCGCTCGCGGGTGGAGCGGCTCAAGGACTTCGACTGCTCCTGGGGCATGCCTGGGGTGGGGCGGTTCCGGGTCAACGTGCTGCGGCAGCGCTCGTCGTTAATGATCGTCATGCGCGTCATCCCCTTCGCGGTCCCGACGCTCGAGGAGCTCAAGCTGCCGCCCGTCACGGCCCGCCTGGCCGAGCTGGAGCAGGGCCTGGTGCTGGTCACCGGCGTCTCGGGCTCCGGGAAGAGTTCCACCGTGGCGGCCATGCTCAACCACGTGAACCAGAACCTGCACCGCCACATCGTCACGGTGGAGAACCCGATCGAGTTCCTGCACCGCGACGTGAAGTGCTCGGTGACCCAGCGCGAGGTGGGCGTGGACACCGAGAGCTTCTCCATCGGGCTGCAGGCGGCGCTGCGGCAAGATCCCGACGTGATCGTCATCGGGGAGATCGGCGACAGCGAGACGCTCGACACCGCCATCAAGGCGGCCGAGCGCGGCCACATGGTCCTCTCGACGCTGCCCACCCCCGACGTCACCAGCACCCTCAGCCGGCTCCATTCCATGTTCCCGCCGCAGGAGCGGGAGATCGGCCGTATCCGCCTCGCCGAGGTCCTCCGCGGGGTGGTGGCCCAGCGGCTGCTGCCGCGGAAGGAGGGGGAGGCCGCCTGCCGGTGCTCGAGGTGCTCACCGCCACCGCCGCCACCCGCGCCATCCTGCGCGAGCCCGAGCGCCTCGCCGCGCTCCGCGCCCTGATCGCCGAGGGCGCGAGCGAGGGGATGCAGACCTTCGAGCAGCACGCCGGCCGCCTCGTGGACGCCGGTGACATCGCCGCGGAGTCCGCTGCGGCCCTCGGCATGGCCACGCCCGCGCCCTGAGCCCCGACGCGCTGCTCCAGGCCGTCCTTGCCTCCCCGCGGGAGGCCGGGACGCCTGCCACGGACTCGGCGCGCGCCGCGGTGCGCCAATGGCTCGAGGCCCGCGGGTATGCTGTGCAGGAACAGCGCTTCTCCTTCCAGCCCGCCGCCCTCAGCGCGTTCCCCCTCGTGGGCGCCGGCCTCGGCTGGCTCACCCTGATCCAGTTGCCCCTCCTCACCTTTGCCTCCGTGCCCGGGTGGGCCGCGCTCGCGGTCTGGCTGGCCGGCGCCGGGGCGCTCGGGGTGCTGGCCTGGGGCATCGGCAGCGGCACCCGTGTCCCCGGGACGGAGCAGCGGGAGGACGCCAACCTGATCGCCCGGCCACCGGGGGGCGAGCCGGTGCGGCGCTGGGTGGTGGCCCATCTCGACAGCAAGGCCCAGGGGCACTCCATGGCGGGGCGTCTGGTGGCGGTCTGGGTGGTCGTGCTGGCCGTCCTGGCCCTGACCGGACTGGCGGTGGCGCGCCTGGTGGGTGGGGCGCCGCTGGACCCTGTCCCGGTGGCGGCTGGGGCCGGGCTTGCCCTGGCTGCTGGGGGGCTCGCGGCACGGGGCCGGCTCAAGGGGGGCTCCCAGGGGGCGCGGGACAACGGAACGGGCCTCCTCGCGGCACTGGAGGCCGCTGCCGGGGCTCCGGTACCGGGGGTGGGGATCCTGGTGACCGGGGCAGAGGAGTTCGGCCTGGTGGGGGCGCGGGCCCTGGTGAAGGGGGGGCTCGCGGTGGCCGGCACCGAGGTCATCAACCTCGACACCATCGCCGACCGGGGCGACCTCGCGGTGGTCATCCACGACCCCGCCCACCGGCCGCTCGCCGACCGTCTGGCGGCGGCCCTCGGCGGGATTGGTCCCCGCGTGGTGGTCCGCCGGCTGCCCGTGGGCATCCTGGTGGACAGCGTCCCGCTGGCCCGCGCGGGCGCCGTGGCGGTCACCATTGGCCGGCTCGACTGGTCGGTCCTCCGGGTGCTGCACACCCCGCGCGACACGCTCGACGGCCTCGATCTCGGCACGGCGCGCGCCGTCGGGCGGGTGCTCGCCGGGCTGCCGCCGCCTCGTTGACAATCGGCGGGTGCCGTCTAGCTTTAGCCAGAGGATACACCGGGGCCCCCGAGGCGGGGCCCCGGTTCTTTTTTGGGGTCCGGAGCAGGGATCCCGCGCCAGCACTCCGAAAGCCGGAAGCCATGTTCGGACCCAAGACGCATTGCGTGGTGGTGGTCGGCGCCCAGTGGGGCGACGAAGGCAAGGGGAAGCTCGTCGACGTGATGGCCGAGCGGGCCGATTACGTGGTGCGCTACCAGGGCGGGGCCAACGCCGGCCACACCGTCTGCATCGGGGACGCGCAGTTCATCCTGCAGCAGATCCCGTCGGGCATCCTCCACGACAACTGCACCTGCATCGTCGGCAACGGCGTGGTGCTGGACCCGGAACAGTTCTTCAGTGAACTCGACGGGCTCGGCAAGAAGGCCATCGCCACCGGGGGCCGGATCCTGGTGTCGGAGCGGGCGCACCTGGTGCTGCCCTACCACAAGCAGCTCGACCGTGCGCACGAGAAGAGCCAGAAGATCGGCACCACGGGGCGGGGCATCGGGCCCACCTACGAGGACAAGTACGGCCGCCGCGGCATCCGGGTGGGCGACCTCCGCTACCTCGAGAGCACCAAGGCGCTGGTGGCCGAGCGGGTGGCGCGGGCCAACCAACTGCTCGAGCTCATGGGCGCCAGCGAGCGCGCCTCCGTGGAGGAGCACCACGCCCTCCTCGACCGGCTGGCCCCCCGGCTGGTGCCGCTCAGCACCGACACCGGGTACCTGGTCCACCACGCCCTCAAGCAGGGCAAGCGGGTGCTGCTGGAGGGGGCGCAGGGCGCGCTCCTCGACGTGGACCACGGCACCTACCCGTTCGTCACGTCGTCCAACACCACGGCGGGCGGGGCCGCGGTGGGCGCCGGCATCGGCCCCACGGCCATTGACGAGGTGCTCGGCGTGGTGAAGGCCTACACCACCCGCGTCGGCAACGGCCCGCTGCCCACCCAGGCGGCCGACGGGGTCGAGGAGGAGCTCCGCAAGCTCGGCGGCGAGTTCGGTGCCGTGACCGGGCGGCCCCGCCGCTGCGGCTGGTTCGATGCCATGGTGGTGCGCTATTCGGTCCGCGTGAACGGCCTCACCGGCCTCGCCGTCACCAAGCTCGACGTGCTCGACACCTTCGGCGAGATCCCCGTGGGGACCGGTTACCAGCTGGATGGCGCGCCCTGCACCGTGATGCCCTCCGACGTGCGGGCGCTGGAGCAGGTGGTGCCGCAGTACGAGGTGCTGCCCGGCTGGCGGAAGCCCACCACGGGCGCCCGCAGGCTCGCCGACCTGCCACCGGAGGCCCGCGCCTACCTCGACCGGCTCGAGGACCTCTCCGGCGCGCCCATCCGCTACGTGAGCGTCGGCACCCGCCGCGACCAGATCATCGAAGTCTGATGGAGCGCACCGAGCTCCTGGTGGTGGGGGCGGGGCCCTGCGGCCTCGCCGTCGGGGTCGCGGCAAAGGAGGCCGGGGTCGGCTGCGTCCTCCTCGACCGCCGCACCGTGGTCTCCGCCATCGAGCGCTACCCGCTCAACATGACCTTCTTCTCCACCCCGGAGAAGATCGAGATCGGCGGGGTGCCCTTCATCGCGAGCCATGAGAAGCCCACCCGCCGGGACGGCCTGCTCTACTACCGCCGCGTGGCGGAGCACTTCGGGCTCGACGCCCGGCCGGGCGAGGAAGTGCTGGCCATCGCGCGACGCGCGGGCGGCGGGTTCGACGTGGAGGTGCGGCGGCGTCACGACCGCACCACCTACCACGCCGACCATGTCGTCGTCGCCACCGGCTACTACGACTGGCCCAACCTCCTCGGCGTCCCCGGGGAGGACCTGCCGCACGTGGCGCACTACTTCACGGAGGGGCACCGGCACTGGCACCAGGACGTGGTGGTGATCGGCGCCGGCAACAGCTCCGTGGATGCCGCGCTCGAGTGCTGGCGTGCCGGCGCCCGGGTGACCCTGGTGCACCTGGCCGAGGGGTTTGATCGCACGGTGAAGCCGTGGGTGCTGCCCGACATCGCCAACCGGGTGAAGGAAGGCAGCATCCGCGCCTGCTGGAACAGCCGGGTGGTGGCCATCACCCCCGAGGCGGTGGAGGTGGAGCCGGTGGCCGGCGGCCCCCGCACCCGGGTGCCCGCCGACGCGGTCCTGGCCATGACCGGCTACCACGCCGACACCTCGCTCCTGGCGCAGCTCGGCGTCCCGGTGGATGCCCAGACCGGTGTCGCGGCCCACGACGAGGCCACGATGATGACGCCGGTGACCGGCTGCTACCTGGCCGGGGTGATCGCCTCGGGGAAGGATGCCAACCGGCTGTTCATCGAGAACGCGCGCGGCCACGGGGCGCTCATCGTGGGCGACATCCTGCGACGCCGCTAGCGTCCGCCGCGGCGCCCCCGAACGACGACGGGCCGGCTTCCCCGGGGAAGCCGGCCCGTCGTGCTGGTACGCCCTGGCCTACTGGTTGGCGAGGAACCAGGCGGCCACGTTGAAGCCGACGGGGTCGATCTCGTAGTAGCGGTTCTTGCTGTACCGGCCCGTCGTGGGATAGAACGGCGGCGGGTTGCGGACGCCGCAGTTATCCCAGGTGTCCTGCTCGGCCCAGCCGCTGTTGCCGGTGAAGGTGCCGGAGACGCCCTGCTGGATGGTGCCGCCGACGATGGACTTGCAGCCCCGGCTCTTGCCGCCGCAGTTCTCGGGGGCGGTCACCGCGGGGTCACCGCCGATGTTCTCGCCCTGGAAGTTGCCGAGGGTCAGCATGAAGGCGTGGAAGGTCTCGCTCGGCGTGTCGTCGAAACGAACGGTCCAGATGTCCTTCACGCGGAAGGGCGTGTTCAGGTTGTTGTTCTCGATCACCGCGTCGTTGGTGGTGATGAGGCCGAGGATGTCGTTGCAGTTGGGGCTGCCCGGCGGCGTAACGTAGGCGACGTCGTCGGCCAGGATGATGTTGCCGGTGGCCACGACGGTGACGCGGCCCCGGAGCTGGCCGCTGACGGCCACGCTGCCCGTCACGAAAACGACGCCCTGGAAGTTGATGTTCTGCGCGCGGCTCAGGGGCCAGAAGGTGAGCGCGAGGTTGTTGGCGGTCACCCCGCCAGCCATCGGGTTGAGGCCGCCGGTGTTGGTGTTGAAGAAGTTGACCAGCGCGGCCGGCGGCGTCCCGCCGTAGCCCGGCCAGGCCTGCCAGTTGCCGTACGCGTTGCCCGTGATCCACTGCCCGATCCCGGCGGCATTGGGATAGAGCCGCCGGTCGCCGCCCAGGAAACACTGGCGGGTGCCGCTGACCAGCGCGTTACGGGTCTCCACGATCCGCGCCGCCGAGTTGGCCGCCTGGCCGGCCAGCGCGCCGGGGACGAAGGTCGCGCTCATGATGGTGTCGGCGCGCGCCCAGCGGCCGAGCGCGGCGGAGAGCCCGCCGCAGTTGGGGGAGAGCAGGTTGGGGTCGCGGGCGTTGGACGGCTGGAGGTTGGCCGCGGTGCCTCCGCCGTTGGTGTTGGCGAGGCCGCCGGGCACGTTGTTCCATGGGCGGGCCGTGACATAGGCGCGCTCGTTGGCAGACACGCCCCCGGCCGGGTCGGCCTTCCACACGCGGAAGTAGCCCTCATCGGAGCCGGTGAAGAGGCCGTCGTTGTTGAGGTCCAGCACCACGAACTCGATCCGGGTATCCGGGTCCATGGCGGTCGCCGTGGCGAATCCGGTGATGTTCATGTTCCCGGTCGTCGCGTACGTCTGCATGTTGTTCAGCGTCGTGGTGGTCGGGAAGGTGATGGCCGCCGAGCCCGTGGTGACGCCGCCGTTCCAGTTGCCGCTGCCCTGGTTGGTGATGTTGTTGACCGTCGTGACCGGGCCGTTGAAGGTGGCACCGGGGGCCCCGGTCTGGAGCGCCATGCCCTGGTTGGAATGCACCGGGCCATTGACCACCTCGGTGTTGCCCCAGGCACAGCAGCTCCAGGTGTTGAAGAACCGCGCGAAGCGGCTGAAGGGGTCCTGCTTGAGCTGCATGCGGCGCACCACCACGGCGCCGCGAGCGGTGCGGACCTCGGCAATGACGCTGGCGAAGTTGCCGAACTGGCCGGTGGTGTCGCCGTTCTCGCCCACGAAGATGGAGCGGGTGAACCCCGGGATGACGGCGCCGGTGGCGTCGAGCACGGGCTGGTTGAGTTCCAGGGTGTCGTGCGACTGCCCGGCGGGCACCAGGGCCGCGTTGCCGTTCAGCATGTCGCGCCCGCGCTCCAGGCCGGCGTCGGCCGCCATCTCCATCATGGCCTCGGTGGAGTGGAAGCGGGAGATGAGGTTGGCGTTGCTCGTCATCAGGATGATGCCGACCGCCATGGCGGCCACCATCAGCGAGAGCAGGATGGTGAGCAGGAGCGCGATGCCGCGCTCGTTCCTCAGGGATTCCACGCGCATGCGGGCCTCCGGGCCGGCAGGGGACGTCGGGATCATGGCTGCAACCGGGTCAGGGCGCTCTGGAGCAGGCTCGACTCCGCCGGGGAGCAGTCCTGCGCCGCGACGCCGAAGAAGTAGGACGAATCGGGCTGCAGCACCACCGAGAGGCTGTAGGGCGAGAAGCCCGAGGCCTGCGTGGTGAGCGGGGTCCAGGTGAGGACCCCGTTCAGCCGGTAGTACAGGTTGTACTGGCTGATGTCGCGCTCGCCGGTGAGCTCGTCGGGCGAGGTGTTCCACGACAGCAGCACGCCGCCCGACCCCTGGCCCACGGTGTCCGCCCCGAGGGTGCCGGTCACCTGGAGTGGCGTGTCGCCGCAGGTGGACACCGGGGACAGGCCGTTATTGGGGATCCGGACGATCGTGGACACCCGCCGGCTGGTGGAGTCGGCGGTGCCGATGCCGTTGGTGATCGTGATGTTGATGCGCACCGCGCGGATGAAGTCCGCGAGCGGCTGGGTGGTGTTGGGCGCGTTGGCGCCGCCGACCACGTTGTGGCGGACCGGGATGCGCGCGGTCGGGAGCGCCGCATACACGGTGGTGCCGACCGTGGTGGTGCTGTCCCACCAGTACTCGAAGAACGGCCGCCCCGGATACGCCTTGATGTTCCGGGCGATCAGCTCCGAGGGCAGCGCGTTGACCCGCTGCAGCAGCACGTAGTCGTTCGGGTCGGTCGTCGAGGAGTCGGGCCGGAAGTACAGCGAGATGGTCTCCGCCCGGCTCGGCGTGGCGCCGCCCCAGAAGTAGTCCGTCGTGGGATAGGTGATCCCGGGCGAGGTGTTCGGCAGGGTGACCGGGGTGGCCGTGGTCAGCGCGAGGTCGGCGGCGGCCGGCAGGTCGGGGTTGATGTACACCGCCACGCCATCGGGGGCCTGGGAGGCGTAGTCGGCGTTGAAGCTGATCTCGTTGTTGCCGGCGTAGAGGAGCATCGGCTGGTTGGTGCCGATGCCCGCCCCCAGGGTGCGGAGCACCCGGTCCACCGTGGACAGCGCGTAGCGCATGTTCTGGGTCAGCTCGATCCGGGTGCCGCCCCGCGCGAAGTTCCGGCTCTGGGAGCGCATGACGCTGACCGCCGCCCCCATCACCACGCTCAGGATGATGAGCGCGATCATCATTTCGATGAGCGAGAAACCGGCGTCGGGCCGGGCCTGCGGGGTGCGCGTGCTCATGGGGCGGCCACCACCACGGTGAGGTTGACGGGCGTGCCCATCCGGGGCTCCGACACGGTCACGGTGATCGTCGTGTAGTCAGCGCGCGGGCTGTTGCTGGTGGTGCGCGTGACCCGGGTGAGCCGCGTCATGGCGGCGAAGCCCGGGAAGCCCGTCACGGTCTGGTTGTTGTAGGTGGAGACCATGGTGGGGTAGGCGGTGGCAGAGGTCTGGGAGCGGATCGTCTCGATCTGCTCCTGGGCCACCGCCGTGGCCACGGTCCGCATGGTGGAGGTGCCCACCACGTGGAGGAAGTTGCCCACGAAGCGCCCCAGGGACAGCGCCACCACCGTCAGGATGATGAGCGCCACCAGTGTCTCGACCAGCGTGAAGCCCTTGCGATTCATCAGTTCCCCCGCGTCCAGGTGCCGGTGGCGTAGGTATACCAGATGATACGCCCGCTCGAGCGGATGATCTCACCCGCCCGCACCTCGGAGGTGCGGTTGGCGGCCATGCTCTTGGTGGTGTTCAGGTAAAAGCCGCAGGTCTCGCTGGCCGTGCCGTCGCGCCGGAAGACGATCATCGGCAGGCCGGCCTGGGTGCCCACGATGTTGAAGGTCGCGGGCCCGGCCACCCCGTTGGTGTACGTCACGGCCGGCGCCGCCCCGATCCCGAAGGTCACGCCCTCGCCCAGGTTGGTGTAGGTCACCCGCTCGGTGCCGTTGATGAGGCCGTCGTTGTTCGTGTCCTCGTGCATGCGGAGCCGCCGGTTGGGCAGGTCGAACGACACCCGCACGTCCGACTGCAGCGAGACCGCGAGCCGCTGCGCGTAGGTCAGCGACGCCGTCACGGCGCGCACCGCCGAGTTCACCCGGTACCCCTCCAGGTTGAGCCGCGGGATGGCGAAGGTCGCCACGAGGCCCATGATGACGATCACGATCAGCACCTCGATCAGCGTGAAGCCGCCCACCCCCCGCCCCCGGGGGGCGGGGACGGGCTCGGCGAGGCGCGTCGGGGGATGTGCCGGCATCGGGGACTCTCCTTGGGCAGCGGGGGACGGGCAGGCCGCTCGCGCCCGGCTCCGGGGGATGTGACCTAGCTCACGCGATCGGCCGCGTGGCGTTGTCCCCCGCCTTCCATGACTCCGGCGGGGGAAAAGGCAAGAAGCACGCCTTGGCTGGGTGATCGGCTATGTGCTGGCCCCGGGAGCAGTTGCACGCCTGTGTCGGCAAGGCCACAACAGGGCAGCCCCCTGAAGTTCTCGCGAAGCGCGGCGTTCTGCGTGCCCGGGGCAGGGAGCAAAGGCCGACCCGCATTGCAGGATAGCCTCCCTGTCAGGCCCCGGCAAGCGATTATCCGGCAAGGGCTTGCCGGTTTGCTCCCTTGCTGGGGGACCGGGGGGCCCCTAGCTTCCTCGCCGCCCGGGAATCGCCCGGCCCACCCCCTCCCGATCCCTGCCCGTTATGGCCGACACCACGCTCATGGAGAAGCTCGTCTCGCTGTGCAAGCGGCGCGGCTTCGTCTTCCAGTCTTCCGAGATCTACGGCGGCCTCGGCTCCGTGTGGGACTACGGTCCCCTGGGCGTGGAGCTCAAGAAGAACGTCAAGGATCGCTGGTGGCGCGCCATGGTCCATGCGCGCGACGACATCGAGGGCCTCGACGCCGCCATCCTGATGCACCCGCGGGTCTGGGAGGCCAGCGGCCACGTGGCCGGCTTCACCGACCCGCTGGTGGACTGCAAGACCTGCAAGGCCCGCTTCCGCGCCGACAAGCTGCAGGACGCGCAGTGCCCCCAGAAGCCCTCGAAGCACCCCGGCGAGCACAGCACCTGCCAGCTCACCGAGCCGCGGATGTTCAACCTCATGTTCAAGACGTTCATGGGGCCGGTCGAGGAGCAGGCGGCCGTGATCTACATGCGACCCGAGACGGCGCAGGGCATCTACGTCAACTACCAGAACGTGCTGAATGCCTCACGCCAGAAGGTGCCGTTCGGCATCGCGCAGATCGGCAAGGCGTTCCGGAACGAGATCACGCCCGGCAACTTCATCTTCCGGACCCGCGAGTTCGAGCAGATGGAGATGCAGTTCTTCGTGAAGCCCGGCACCGACATGGAGTGGTTCGAGCGCTGGCGCGAGTGGCGCATGGCCTGGCACACGAGCATCGGCCTGGCGCCCCAGAAGCTCCGCTGGCACGAGCACGGCCCGGGCGAGCTGGCCCACTACGCCAAGGCCGCCTACGACATCGAGTACGAGTTCCCCTTCGGCTGGAACGAGATCGAGGGCATCCACAACCGGAGCGACTTCGACCTGGGCCGCCACCAGGAGTACTCGGGCAAGAAGCTGGAGTACTTCGACCAGGCCGCCAACGAGCGCTACGTCCCCTACATCGTGGAGACCTCCGCCGGCGCCGACCGCGTGACCCTGACGCTGCTGGTGGACGCCTACCGCGAGGAAGAGGTGGACGGCGAGACCCGCGTGGTGCTCGGCTTCCACCCGAGCGTGGCCCCGATCAAGGCCGCCGTGCTGCCGCTGGTCAAGAAGGACGGCATGCCCGAGCTCGCCGACCGGATCTACCACGACCTCAAGCGCCGCTTCCCCACGTTCTACGACGACAGCGGCGCCATCGGCCGCCGCTACCGGCGCATGGACGAGGCCGGCACCCTGTTCTGCTGCACCGTTGACGGCGAGACCGTGAAGGACGGCACCCTCACCGTGCGCGAGCGCGATGCCATGACCCAGGTGCGGGTGCACCAGGACCAGCTGGCGGCCTGGATCCAGGAGCGGATCGCCTGAGGCGGGGCCCGGTGGGGTTGAGCAGGGTCCCGGGGACACCCGGGACCCTGCTTGCGCTTGGGGGGCCCGTTCCCCGCGCCGCCGGGACTGTCTAGCTTCCCGCCGCCATGCGATTCACGGATTTCGAGGCCCTCGGGCGCCGGCTGGAGGCGGAGGTGCCCCCCCAGTTCCTGGATGGGGTCGCCGGGATCGAGGTGTCCCGCAAGGTCCTTCCCCATCCCACCCGGGCCGAGATCTACACCCTCGGCGAGTGCATCCCGGTCCCCGCCGAGGCCGGGGGCGGGGACGAGGGCATCCAGAGCCGGGTGGTGCTCTACCACGGCTCCTTCCGGGCCCTCGCGCAATACCACCACGATTTCGACTGGCGGGCCGAGGCCTGGGAGACCCTCACCCACGAGCTGCGCCACCACCTCGAGTGGCGCGCCCGCGCGCCGGATCTCGAGGCGTTCGACTGGGCGGCGGAGCAGAACTTTGCCCGGCTGGACGGCGAGGCGTTCGATCCGCTCTTTCACCTCTCGGCCGAGCCGGTGGTGAAGGGCGTCTTCCGCCTGGACGACGACTTCTTCCTCGACCAGCCGGTGCGCGAGGTGCCGGCCGAGGTGCGGTTCGACTGGCACGGCGCCCGCTACCGCATCCCGGCTCCCGAGGGCACCACCTTGCCGGCGCTGCTCTCGGTCACGGGCGTGGCGGAACCGCCGCCCGGCGAGCTGATCGTGGTGCTGCGCCGGACGCCCGGCCTGATGGCCCTGTTCCGGAAGGCGGACGGCCCACCCTTCCAGGAACAGGTCCGGGCGGTGCCGGTGGCCTGAGGGCTCCCGGGGCCGCTATGTTCCCCGCATGGGCCGCCGATTCCTGCGGCCAGGGATTCCGTCGATGACTCCGCGATTCCTGTTGGCGCTCCCCCTGCTCGCCTGGCCTGGTGCCGCCGTCGCCCAGGCCGCCGACCCGGGGTACCGGGTGGGCGTGGTGAGTGAGTCGGGCGACATCGTGACCTGGCTCAAGCCGGGGGCAGGCACGCTGGTGGAGGACCACGTGGTGCCGGTGGGTGTCATGCCGGCGGACGTGGACGGCCCCCACAACCTCGCCGTGGCGCCCGATCAGGCGTACTACTACCTCTCGATTGCGCACGGGACGCCGTTCGGCAACCTGTGGAAGATGGATGCGCGCACCGACCAGCTGCTCGGCACGGCGCCGCTCGAGATGTTCCCGACCACCATCGGCCTCACCCCGGACGGGGACTTCGCCTTCGTCGCCAACTCGGACTTCCACGGCGACCATCCCCGCGAGAACGTCATCACGGTGGTGCACACGCCCACCATGCAGACCATCACCCACCTGCCGGCCTGCGACATGCCGCACGGGGTGAAGTCGAACCACGCCGGCACCACGGTCTACATCTCCTGCATGCACTCGGACGAGCTGCTGGAGATCGACGTGGCCTCGCTGGCTATCCGCCGCCGGGCCCCCACCGGCACGGGCATGCAGCACGCCATGGCCGCCGACCAGCACGCCATGCACGGCGCGGCCCCGGCCGCCGGCGCCTCGGCGCCCGCCCCCGCGGCGGCGCCGGTGGACGGCGAATGCGCCCCGACCTTCGTGTCGGTGAGCGCCGATGACCGGACCCTGTGGGCCGCCTGCAATCACTCGGGGACGGTGCAGGTCTGGGACGCCGCCAGCTTCACGAAGGTGGCGGAGGTTCCGGTGGGCGCCGGCGCCTACAACGTGGAGCCCTCGCCCGACGGGAAGTGGGTCATCGTCACCAACAAGAAGGCGCAGAGCTTCAGCCTGGTGGACGTGGCGGCCCGGAAGGAAGTGCTCCGGGTGCCGACCACCAAGAAGATCGTGCACGGCGTCGCGTGGTCGCCGGACGGGCGCTATGCGTTCATCTCGCAGGAATCGATCGGCGCCGATCCGGGCGCCGTGGACATGTTCGACGTGGCCGCACGCAAGGTGGTCGCCACGGTCCCGGTCCGGGCGCAGCCCACCGGGATCGCGATCCTGCGCCGGCCCTGACCCGCACCCCCTGGTCCCGATGACGCACGAGACGCTGACCTCCCTGCCCGGCACCGAGGTGCTGGCGCGCGCCAAGCGCTTCTTCCAGGAGCGGGTGCCGAACTACGCGGCGTTCCCCGAGAAGGAGGGGCCCACGTTCCTGCAGCTGCGCGGGCAGGGCGGTGAGGAGATCGCCATCGCGGTGGCGGCGGCGGAGCAGGGGACGCGGGTGCGGGCCTCCACGCTGCTGTTCGATCGCGAGATCGGCCGCTTCTTCACCACCCTGCCCGGAGGGCCGGCATGACCGCGATCCCCGTCCGCATCATGGTCCAGGAGGTGTGGGACCAGGTGGAGCTCGAGCTGCAGCCCAGCGCCAGCGTGGGCGAGGTGAAGGAACGCGCGCTGGCGCTGACCCATGCGCCGGGGCGTCCCGAGGAGTTCGAGGTCAAGTTTCGCGGCGCCCTGGTCCTCGACGAGAAGCGGAGCCTCGCCGAGGCCGGGGTGGGGCCGCGCTCGTCGCTGATCGTGCTGTCGCGCCGCCGCCGGCCGGTGCGCTGACGGACCCGGGCCGTCAGCCGCCGCGCGGGCGGGCGCTCACCTGGCTCGCCGTCGGGTTCCTGCTGCTCGACGGGGCGCTGCTGGGGCTGATCGCGCTCTGGACGCGGAGCCCGCGGTACGCCGGCGGCGGGCTGCTGTGCCTGCTCGTGGCGGGGGCCGTGACGCTCCTGTGGCGCCGCCAGCGACGGCTGCATGCCGAGGTGGCGGCGGCGCGTGAGGCGGTCCGCGACGAGGCTCGCGCGCTCCGCGACCTGCTGAACCGCTAGGTCCCCCGCATGCCCATCCCGCTGTTTACCCATCCCGCCTGCCTGAACCACGACCCGGGGCACGATCACCCCGGAGACGCCAGCGCGCCTCCAGGCCATCCTGGCGCGTCTCGGCCGCGACCCGAGCGCGGAGATCCGCGAGGTTCCCGCGGCCCGCCGCGAGGACTTGCTGGTGGTGCACCCCGAGGGGCACGTGGCCGGCCTGGAGCAGCTGGCGGCACACGGGGGCGGGGTGGTGTCCCTCGACACGGTGATGAGCGCGGGGAGCTGGCAGGCGGTGCTCGGCGCCACCGGGGCCGTGCTGGCCGCGGTGGAGCATGCGCACCAGCGGGGCGGGCACGCCTTTGCCGCGGTGCGGCCCCCCGGGCACCATGCCCTCGCGCAGCGCGCCATGGGCTTCTGCCTGGTCAACAACGTGATGGTGGCGGCGCGGCGCGCGCAGGCGCTGGGCCGCGCCCGCGTGCTCATCGTGGACTGGGACGTGCACCACGGCAACGGTACCCAGGCCCTCATGGAGCACGACGCCAGCATCCGCTTCGTCTCCCTGCACCAGCACCCCTGGTATCCCGGCACCGGCATGGCGGAGGAGCGCGGGGTGGGCAACGTCTTCAACGTGCCCCGCGGTCCCGGCGCCCCCCCGGCGCTCTACGTGGACGACCTGTGGGCCGCCGTCCGCCAGGCCACCGCGGGCTGGACTCCCGACCTGGTGCTCGTCTCCGCCGGCTATGACGCCATGCTCGGCGACCCCCTCGGGGGATTCACGCTGGAGCCGGAGCACTATGCCCAGGTGATCACCCGCCTCCGGGAACGCCTCCCCAAGGCGCCGATCGTGGCCCTGCTGGAGGGTGGCTACGTCCCCGCGCGCATCGCGGAAGGCGTGCAGTCCACCATCTGGGCGCTGGGAGACTGAGGATTGCCGGGAGCCCCCGGCCGAGGCGAGATTCCCGGCCCACTCCCTGATCGAGGATCGCCGTGACGCACGCCCTTCGGCTCGAGGCCGAGGTCCTGAACCTCAAGACCCGCCATCCGTTCATCATTGCCCGCGGGGGCGAGAGCGAGTATCGCACCGTGTGGGTGCGGCTGGTGGACAAGGACGGGGTCGAGGGGTGGGGCGAGGCCGCGCCCGCCAAGATCTACGGCGAGACCACCGAGACGGTGCTCGCGGCGCTGCAGGCGTACGGGGCCCACCTGCCGGCGGACCCGTTCGACCTCGAGGGCGCCGAGCGTGAATGGGAGAAGGCCCTCAAGCTGAACCCCTCGGCGCGCGCGGCCCTGTCCTCGGCGCTGCACGACTACGTCGGCAAGAAGCTCGGCGTCCCAGTCTACAAGCTGTGGGGCCTCAACCCGGCGGAGGCGCCGCGGTCCACCTTCACCATCGGCATCGACACCGTCGAGAAGCTGCGCCTGAAGGTGCTGGAGGCGGAGCAGTACCCCGTCCTCAAGATCAAGCTCGGCACCCACCGCGACCGCGAGATCCTCGAGACCATCCGCGCCCTCACCGACAAGGAGCTGCGGGTGGACGCCAACACCGGCTGGACGGTGAAGCAGGGCCTCCGGATGCTGCCCATCCTCGAGGAGTTCGGCGTCACGGTGCTGGAGCAGCCGCTGCCGGCCACCGACCTCGACGGGCTCGAGACGCTCACCAACGCCTCCGACATCCCGGTCATCGCCGATGAGAGCTGCCTCACGGCGGCGGACATCCCGCGGCTCGTGGGGAAGGTGGACGGGATCAACATCAAGATCGCCAAGTGCGGATCGCTGCGTGAGGCACTGCGCATGATCGCCATCGCGCGGGCGCACCACATGATGGTCATGGTGGGGTGCATGATCGAAAGCTCGATCGCCATCACGGCGGCGGCGCACTTCACGCCGCTGGTGGACATCGTGGACCTCGACGGCGCGGCACTCTGCAGCAATGATCCCTTCGCGGGCGCCACCATCGACGGCGGCCAGGTGCGGCTCCCCACCGGACCGGGGCTCGGGCTCAGCCGGCGATGACCGCCGGCTTCGGGCAGGTGGCGCTCCCGCTGCCGCTCGCCCAGCCCTACACCTACCGGATCCCCGAGGCCCTCGCGGACCGCGCCCTGCCCGGGGCGCGCGTCGTGGTCCCGGTCCGCAACCGCGAGATGGTCGGTCTCCTCACCGCCCTCGGCCCCCCGGCCGAGGGCGTCGTGCCGAAGGACATCCTCGCCGCCCCCGACCCGGCGCCGGCCCTCCCCGAACCCCTCCTCGAAACCGCCCGCTGGCTCGCCGGCTATTACGGGGCGCCGCTCGGCCTCACCCTCCGGGCGATGCTTCCCACCGCGCTCTGGGGCACCTCGCAGGTGGTGGTGGTCCTGGCCGACGGGGCGCCGCTGGGTGGCGTGGCAGGTGACGTGGTGGCCTGGCTGCAGAAGAAGGGGGGCGAGGCGCCCGTCGGCTCCATTGCGCGGGCGCTCAAGCGCCCGGTCTGGGAGGCCGTCAACCGGCTGGCCCGCGTCGGCGCGGTCCACCTCCGCGTGGAGCCGGCAGAGACCGACGGGCAGGTGGCCACCCAGCGGGTGATCCGCCTGCGCGAGCCCGCGCCCTCCCTGGTGGAGCGCGAGACGCTCTTCCGGCGGGCCCCGCGGCAGCGGGCCGTCCTCGAGGCGCTCGAGGAGCTGGGCGGCGCGGCCAGCACCGGGCACCTCCTGGAGCGGCTGGGCCTCTCGCGGGCGGGGATCGATGCCCTGGTCCGCCGGGGGCTGGCGCAGGTCGAGCAGGTGGAGGCGAGCCGGGATCCCTTTCACGGCCTCCCCGGCACGCCACCGCCGGACAATCCCACTCCCGCCCAGCGCGCCGCCATCGCCGCCATCACCGCCCTGCCCCCGGGCGAGGCCGCGCTGCTCTTCGGGGTCACCGGCAGCGGCAAGACGCTCGTCTACCTCGAGGCCATCCGGCAGGCGCTCGAGGCGGGCCGGGGAGCCATCCTGCTGGTCCCGGAGATCGCCCTCACGCCGCAGACGGTGAGCCGCGTGCGCGGCGCCTTCGGCGACCAGGTGGCCGTGCTCCACAGCGCCCTCTCGGACGGCGAGCGGGCCGATGCCTGGCGGGCGCTCCGCCGCGGGCAGAAGAAGGTGGCCATCGGCGCCCGCTCCGCGATCTTCGCGCCGGTGCAGGACCTTGGCGTGATCGTGGTGGATGAGGAGCACGAGTCGAGCTACAAGAACGGCGAGGCCCCGCGCTACCATGCCCGCGACGTGGCGCTGGTGCGCGCCCGCCTCGAGGGCGCCCGCCTGGTGCTCGGCAGCGCCACGCCCGCCCCCGAGACGATGGCCCGCGTGGGCGACCGGCTCCAGCTTCTCCGTCTGCCCGAGCGCGCTGGCCAGCAGCCGCTCCCGCCGGTGGAATTGGTGGACATGCGGAGCGCTCCGCGGCTCGCCGAGGCGGGGGCCATCCCGTGGAGCGAGGCGCTCGACCGCGCGGTGGCGCGCGCCCTCGCGCGGGCCGAGCAGGTGCTCCTCCTCCTCAACCGGCGGGGCTATGCGGCGGTGCTTCAGTGCCCGAGCTGCGGGGTGGCGCGGAGCTGCGACCGCTGCAGCATCACGCTCACCGTGCACCAGGCCCCCGCGGGCCTCCGCTGCCACTACTGCGGCAAGGACGAGCCCATCCCGCGCGCCTGCCCGGAGTGCGGCCACGCCGTGCAGCGGATGCGCGGGGTGGGGACCCAGCAGCTCGAGCGCTTCGTGGCGGAGCGGTTCCCCGAGGCGCGCCTGGCGCGGATGGATCTCGACACCACCAGCGCCAAGTGGTCCCACCAGGCCATCCTGGAGCGCGTGGGGCGGGGCGAGGTGGACATCCTGCTCGGGACCCAGATGATCGCCAAGGGACTCGACTTCCCGAACGTGACGCTGGTGGGCGTGGTGGATGCCGATACCGGCCTCCACTTGCCGGACTTCCGGGCGGCGGAGCGCACCTTCCAGCTGCTGGCGCAGGTTGCCGGCCGCGCGGGGCGCGGGCCCAAGGGCGGCCGCGTCATCGTGCAGACCCGCGCCCCGGCGCACTACGCCCTGGTCACCGCCGCGGCGCACGACACGGAGGCCTTCCTCAAGGCCGAGCTTGCCGTGCGGCAGGAGCCGCCGTATCCGCCGGCCCGCTCGCTCGTCAACCTGGTGGTTTCCGGCGAGCACGATCTCGCCGTGGCCGACGCCGCGGAACGCGTCGCCAACTGGTGCGCGGGGTTGCTGGCCTCCCAGCAGCTGGACGTGGAGGTGCTGGGACCCGCACCCTGCGCGCTGGCCCGGATCAAGGACCGCTGGCGCTGGCACGTGGTGCTCCGGGGCGCGGGCCCCGTGCTCGGCCGGGTGGTGCGCTACGCAGCGACCCGGATGCCGCAGCCGAGCGGCACCCGGGTCGTCATTGACCGCGATCCGGTGAGCCTGCTCTAGCGTCTAGAAGACGATCTGCAGGCCGGAGGTGAGGAACCGGTCCGTGGTCTTGAAGCCCGGCTCCGGCAGCTTGTCGTACCTGATGACGTAACCCGCCTTGAACGCCACCTTCGCGGAGATCGGCGCCACCAGCGCCGTCTCGAAGTTGGCCCGCAGGTCCTCGCTCTCCTTGAAGTTCGGCAGCACCTCCGCCAGCTGCGTCAGGTACGCCTTCTCGCCGAGCAGCTGCTTCAAGAGCAGGGCGCCCCGGCCGCTGCCGAAGCTCACGTCGTCGCCCAGGGTGGAGCGCTGCTGGTTGGCGGCCACGCCGGCCTCGAGGTCGATCGTGGTGCGCGGGAGTGCCACGGCCTTGAAGGTGAGGCCGGTGCCTTCCTCGAACCGGCGGCTGATGCCGGCAAACTCGTTGCGATCCCAGCCGGTCAGCACGTAGAGCCCGAGGCGGGGCGAGAAGCCGTAGTCGCCGCGCAGGCGCGCGGCATAGTTCTCCGCGGACTTCACCCCGTCGGTGCGGCCGTACACGGCCGCGAACTGCTGGCCGATGGTCCACTGGCCGCTGGTGTAGGTGGCCTTCTGGCCGGCATTCAGCGTGGTGGTGGAGGTGTTGCCGGCGGTGTTGACGAAGCCGAAGTCGGTCTGGAGCGTCCAGGGGCGCTTCGGCGCCTCCTGCGCGACCAGGGCGGGAGCGAGGAGCGCCACGGCGAGGCCGGTGGCGAGGCGCGAGGGCAAACGAACGAGGTGCATCGAGGGTCCCGGGAATGAAGTGACAGAAACGACCTGCGCCGGGCGCCCCCGAAGGGACACCCGGCGCAGGGGGGACCGGCGAACCGGTCCCCGGCTCAGGTTACTGGTTGGTCTGCGTCAGCTCGACGCGGCGGTTGGCCGCACGGCCGGCGGCCGTGGTGTTCGGCTCCACCGGGGCGTCCGGGCCGTAGCCCTTGGTGGTCATCCGCTCGGCCGGCACACCCTTGGCGACGAGGTAGGCCTTCACCGCGTCGGCGCGCGCCTGCGAGAGGCGGGTGTTGGTGGCCTTGCTGCCGGTGTTGTCGGTGTGGCCACCGATCTCCACCGTGACGGCCGGGTTGTTGACGAGCGACGTGGCCACGGTGTCGAGCACCGCGGTCGAGGTCGGCAGCAGGGTGGCCTTGCCGGTCTCGAAGTTCACGCCCTTCAGGATGAGGGGCTTGCCCGCCTCGAAGATGGCGGTGCAGCCGACGGCGTCCACCTTGGTGCCGGCCGGGGTGTCCGGGCAGCGGTCGTTGGAGTCGATGACACCGTCCATGTCGCTGTCCTTGGGGCAGCCGTTGGCGTCCACCACGGTGCCGGCCGGGGTGTTGGGGCAGCGGTCGTTGGCGTCGATGACGCCGTCGCTGTCGCTGTCCTTGGGGCAGCCGTTGGCATCCACGGCGGTGCCGGCCGGGGTGTTGGGGCAGCGGTCGCTGGCATCCACCACGCCGTCGCCGTCCGCGTCCTTCGGGAGCGAGCAGCCGGTGGCGTCCACCTTGTCGCCGGCGGGGGTGCTCGGGCAGCGGTCGGCGGAGTTCTTCACGCCGTCGTTGTCGTCATCGCCGTCCACCGGGACGGGGGCCGGGGCCGGGGCGGGGCCGGGGCGGGGGCCGGCGCGGGGCCGGCTGCGCCTTCCGGCCGCCGAAGTAGTACGACAGGCCGCCCTGGAGGCCCAGGTTGAAGCTCGAGCTGCCGGTGCCGACCTTCGGGTCGCTCACGTAATCACCGGTGAGGTCCACCCGGATGGTCACCGGGCCCGGGGTGCCGAGGCGAAGGCCCACGAGCCCGCCGAAGCCGGCCTCGGACTCGTCGAGGTCCTTCTTCCACATGGTGTGGGTGTAGCCGGCGCCGAGCAGCAGGTCGGCGTGCTGGGCGAACGGCACCGCGTACAGGAGCCGGGCGTGGATCGGGATGTAGCTGATCTTGGCGTTGTTGCCGCCGTCCACGTAGGTGTAGCTGGCGTCGGCCTCGATGCCGAGGTTCTTCACGAACGTGAAGCCGAGGCGCGCACCCGCACCCACATCGTCCTGGACATCGAGGTCCGAGTCAAACCAGGTGTAGCGGCCGAAGGCCCCGACTTCCACCGAGCCGGGATTCTGGGCCACGGCCGGCGTCGCCGCGGCGAGCGCCAGCGCTGCAAATGCCAAACGGATCTGCTTCATACGTGTTTACTCCGTGAGGGGGACGGAAAAAGCTGCCAAAAGTAACAGCCCCCCTGCGCAGGGGGCCATGATCTGCATCACTATTTTGGCTCGGAAAAGTGCATCCAGGCGCTGGCGTCCGGCCGACGTCAGGCACCTTGGACACAAGGCAAGCTATTGCAGCGGTGGAACTTGTCAATCACGAGGGGGGTGCACCCCCGTCTTGCCACCATGAGGGAGCGTTCAAGGTTTTGCGGTGATCAGCGGTCGCCGGCGAGGATCCTCTGGCCGAGGGTGGCGAAGGCGTCCTCCACCAGCTCGCCTGACTTGGCGCTGGTCTGGTACACCGTCCATCCTTTCTCCTTGAGCCACTCCTGCTGGGTGGCGCTGATGGCCCACTGCCCCCAGAGGTCGGCCTTGTTGAGGCAGAGGACGAAGGGGAGGTCGCTGGAGCGCTCGCTGGCGGTCTCCTGCAGGCCGAGCGCGATCTCGAGCGTGTCGGCGCGGGTGCCGTCGGCCACGAGGATGTAGCCCGAGGCGCCCTTCAGGTACTGCATGCGGACCCACTGGTAGCGCTCCTCGCCCTGGAGGTCCCACAGCATGAAGTTGAGCGTGGTGTCGCCCAGGGTGACGCTCTTCTTGTCGATCTTCACGCCGATGGTGGAGAGGTACTTGTCCGAGAAGACGCTGTCGACGTAGCGGCGCACCAGGCTGGTCTTGCCCACGCCCGGCGCACCCAGCATGCAGATCTTCTTCTCCAGGACCGTCATGCGACCTCCACTCGGGGACTGCCGGCGGACCGCGGCCGCGCCGCGTGGTTGGCGCCAGGGCGGCGCCGGCCGGGACGTGCGGCTGCTGCCTCGCGAACGCGCGCGGCCGGAACGGGGCCGCGCCGCGGGCCCCCGAAGGTAGCAAGGCGCCCGGCACCTGCCCAGCGGGTGGCAGGAGGCGTCAGCGGGTCCGCTCGGCGTCCGCGTCGGGCGCGGGCTCCGCCACCTGCACCCGGACGTAGACCGCGCGCCGGCGGGCCCGTTCTTCCTCGGTGGCCGCGCTGCCCACCGCCGGCTCGAGCAGGCGGCTCAGGGTGACGCGCCCCGGGATCACCCCCGCGAGCACCCCGGCGAGGGCATCGGCCCGGGCGCGGCGGAGCTGGTCGTTGAGCGCCTCGTCGCCCTGCTCGTCGGCGGAGCCCACGAGGAAGAGCGTCACCCCGAAGCCGAGGGGCAGCGGCGGAATCGAGGCGGGCCACCGCCTGGGCGAGGCGGGCGGCGCCGCGGACCGCCGCGCTGTCGAGCACGGCACTGCCGACGGGGAACTGCAGCCGCTCCGTCTCCACCGCCTGCACCAGCGGGGCCAGCACGGGGATGTCGCGCGCCGCCACCCGTTCCTCGCGCCAGGCGCCCACGCCGGGAAGCGCGGGGGCCAGGCGCGCCGCGTCGCGGTACCACGCGGCGGGTGCGGCGCCCCGCGCCACCAGGGTGTCGCCCGCCATGCGGAGCGTGAGGCCGACGGGGGGCCGGAGCACGCGCGCCGCGCGACGGGCCACGAACTCCGGCAGGAGCGCCACGTACGGCTCCCAGCGCTCGGTCAGCACGGCGGAGTCCACGCCCGCGGCGGCGCGGAGCGCGGCGGGATCCGGGGCCTGGGGATCGCGGAGGCCCTGCACCAGGAAGCGGCCGCCGTCGCGGCCCGCCTGCGTCACCACGAGGCCCGGGGTGGCGCGGAGGCGGCGCACGTACTCGGCGAAGTCGCGGCTCGCCCGGTACCGGGGCAGGAGCAGGACCCCGGCCAGCACGAGCACGCCGAGCAGGAGGAGCCAGGCCTGCCAGTGGGCCCGCCGGGGCCGGACCTGCCGCGCCTCGCGGAGGAGCGCCTCGAGGCGCGGGCGGCTCCGGCCAAAGGGGGTCGTGTCGCCCTGGAAGCCGTCGAGCTCGGCGGCGTGCTCGCCCTCGAGCTCCTCGAGGGTGGCCTGCAGCTCGGTGCGGAACTCCACGGGGGCGTGCCCGCGGAAGACGGCCGCCAGGAGCGCCCGCGAGCCCTGCTCCACCCACACGGTGAGCTCCCCCACCTGCAGCTGCTCCAGCATCTCCTGCTGCGACACCCGGAAGGAGTCGCGCGCAAAGTCCTGGATGGCCGTCAGCATGCCGGCCACCATGCCAGCGTCCTGGGCGTCCACCGACGGCGCCGTCAGGTGCTGGAGCAGGATGCCGCTCTCGCGATGGACCAGGAAGACCTGTTCCACCCGGTAGACCAGGCTGTGGCGCAGCACCACCTCGGCGAAGGGCCGGCCGGTGCGGATCGCCTCCCAGCGCCAGGCGAGGCCCTGCAGCGAGAAGGTGGACTCGAGGGCCTGGTTGAGCGACTGGAGCATCCCCGCGAGCGCCTGGCTGATGGCGCGGCGGATGGCGGGGCCCATGACGGGGAAGAGCGCGTCGGCGAGCGGCTGCGGGTCGCGCCGCACCGCGCGGGTGAGGGCCTGGGTGACGACGGGGCTCAGCGCCTCGGGATCGTCGAGCCGCTGCTCCAGCCGGCGGATCTGCTCGCGTTCGCGGCCCAGCAGGATGGTCCGGAGCCGCGCCACCGGGTCGGCCGGCGGGGCGGGTTCGGCGGGCGGGGCGCCCGGCGGGGTGGTGCCCGCGCGCGCGGGCGTCCGCACCTCAGGCGTCATTCGGGCGGCGCGGCTCCTCGGCGAGGCGGGTGGCCACGTCGGCGAACATGGCGCCGAGGGCGGCGCGATCGGCCTTTGCGGGCGTGGAGCTCGTCGGCCTCGCGGCGCAGGGCGCCGGCGAGGTCGCCGGTCTTCCGCGCCAGCTCCTCGGCGAGGGCGCCGGCCTGGCGGGCCAGCTCGCCGCGCAGGTCGCGCTGGGTGCGCTGGGCCTCCTCGGCGCTGTCGGCAAAGCGGGTGTCGGTGGTGCGGCCCAGCTGGTCCAGGCTGCCCGCCAGCTCCGCGTCGCCCGAGGCGCGGGTGCGCTGCTCCTGGGTCAGGCGGTCGGCCAGCACCTCGACCTCGCGGCGCATGTACTCCTCGAGGCTCGAGAGCCGCTGGCGGAACTCGTCGCGCAGGTTGGCGGAGTCCTGCAGCAGGCGCTCCTCGAGCTGGGAGAAGCGGCGGTCGTAGTCCCGCATCTGCGCGCCGAAGATGATGTCACGGATCTGGTCGATGTTGCCGCCCGCGGCCGTGGGATCGGCCGGGCGGGCGTTCAGGTCGGTGGACTCCATGGGATCCTCGGAAGACGCCGGGGGGTGCGGGGTCGAAGCGGGGCGGGGCCGGGCGCGGGGTGGCCCGGGCCCCCTCCCCAGTCGTGGCAAAGGTGCATGCCGAAGGGGGGCGGGGGAAGGGTGGGGTGGGTTCCCCAATGACGACGGGCCGCCTCCCGCGTGGGAGACGGCCCGCCGACGCCGGTTGGCCAGCGCGGAGGTCAGCGCGCCGCCCAGCCGATCTCGCCGCCCAGGTAGTAGTTCCGGCCGGGGGCGGTCTCGAAGACCCGGCCGAAGGTGCCGTTGACGGTGAAGGAGCCCACGTAGTCGCGGTCGAAGAGGTTGTTGATGCCGAGGAAAGGCCGGAGCCACGCGCCGCCGGCCCGGCCCTCCCAGCTGATGCGCACGTTGGTGACGCCGCGGCCGAGACCGTCGATCTCGGTGCCCTTGGCGCCGCCGAGGCCGGCCACGTAGGAGCGTGTTGAGGTCGTCGGCGAACATCGAGGAGGCCATGGTGTGGTCCACGTCGAGCGCGACGCCGCGGACCGGGCCGGCCCGGAGCCCGAGCCGCACGAAGCCCTTCGGCACGCCGGGGACCTGGTTGTTGTCGAGCGTGTCCACGGTGCCGGCCTGCTGGTTGACGATGCGGTAGCGGCCGAAGCGGAAGTTCGAGTAGGTGTAGTTGCCGAAGAGGGTGAGCCAGCCGGTGGCGCGGCCGGAGAGGCCGAGCTCGAGGCCGTCGTTCTTCACCTTGCCGGCGTTGGTGAAGTAGCCACGGCCGCTCACCTCGCGGTACTGCACGATGGCGTCGGTCACCCGGCTCAGGTAGCCGGCCACCGAGTAGGTCACCCCGGCCAGGGTGCCGCGGGCGCCCACCTCGTAGTTCATGGTGCGCTGCGGGTCGAGCAGGGTGTTGAAGCCGCCGGTGGAGTTGGGCTGGTTCACCAGCTCGGTGGTGGTCGGGGTCTCGAAGCTGTTGGAGACGTTCAGGTACGGGCTGAAGCGGGCGTCCCGGGTCCAGACCACGCCGAGGTTCCCCGAGAACGAGGACATGGTGCGGTCGCCGCTGTTGTCCGTGGGGACGGCCTCGCGCTGGAAGTGGTCCTGCACCTCGAACTTGACCGCATCGTAGCGGCCGCCCGCGCTGATCACCACGTCCGGCGTGGGGCTGTAGTGCAACTGCAGGAAGGGGCCGATCTCGGTGACGATCTCGCGCTGGTCGAGGATCAGGGTGTCCGGGACGCCGGCGACGGCGCGGGCGTTGGTCCGGTCGTCGCGCATGCGCTGCACGTCGAGGCCGCCGACCAGCCGGACGGGGCTGGTGGGGCCGCCCAGGCGCTGGTCCCCGCTCAGGCGGATGCCGCCGACGGCCCGGTCGATCTCTGCGTAGGTGCCGGCGGTCGGGCCGGTGCCCTGCGGCGGCGGGGTGGCGAGCCAGTTCTCGAGGTTCCGGGAGATGCCGAAGACCGCGACGTTGAACTCGCCCCGGTCGTTGAAGCGCTTGGCGGTGACGGCCAGCTGCAGCTGGCTCACGTCCTTGTCGGCCTCGCGCAGGATGTTGTTGCCGGCGGCCGAGTCGGGGTTGGCGTCCACCTCGGTGGCGGTGAGCGCGCCGGGATTCTCGGCCTTGGGGGCATCGGTGTAGCCCACGCGGACGCCGAGGAGCGTCTTGTCGCCGGCCAGGTAGTCGCCGTTCAGGGTGAGCTGGGTGAACTCGGTGGCGCTGTGCTGGCGGAAGCCGTCCACTTCGGTGCGGCTCACGGAGAGGACGCCGCTCAGGGGCCCGCGGCGCGCGGTGCTGCGGCCCTGGATCTTGAACAGCCCGAAGGAGCCGCCCTCGACGCGCACCGACTGGCTGAACGGCGCCGCGCCGGCGCCCTCCGAGGTGAGCGCGACCACGCCGCCCGAGGCGTTGCCGTAGAGCGACGAGCTCGCCCCGCGGATGACCTCGATCCGCTGCAGGTTGGCGAAGTCCACGTTCGTCAGCTGGCTCTGCCCGTCGGGGAGGGTCTGGGGGATGCCGTCGAGGAGGACCTTGATGCCGCGGACGCCGAAGTTGGCCCGGGCCCCGGCGCCGCGGATGGCGAGGCGCTGGTCCACGGAGTAGTTGTACCGGTTGGCCACGTACACGCCGGGGATGTTGGCGAGGGCCTCGTCGAGGCCCAGCGTGGCCTGCGCTCCCTGGATGTCGCGCCGGCTGACCACGCCCACGGCGGCGGGCACGCGCACGACGGTCTCGGGGCTCCGGGTGACGGTCACGGTGAGCTCGGGCAGGGTGACCTTGGCCGAGTCGCGCGCGGTGGTGTCCCGGGCGGCGGGCTGCTGGGCGGCGAGCGGAAGCGCGAGGGCAAGGACAAGGCCGGACGAGGCAAGCAGGCGCATGACGATCCGTAGTTGGGTGGGTGAAAACACCCGATCGGGTGTTCAGCCCGGCGAGGAGAGGCAGGGGCCGTGCCGGACCGGGGTCCTCGGAGCGCATGTCGCCCGGGGCCGCCAGGCCGGGGGATATCGCCCAGCGATGGGGATTTCCCCCACGGCAGGTCGGGCCCGCCTCGCCTTGTAATGCCCCCTCCCGGGGCCTAGATTCCGGCCAGCCATGACCCCGCAAGACTATTCCGCACCGGACTTTACGGCCCCGCCGCTCGCCACCGCCCCCGCGGCGCGCTTCGCGCCGCTCGTGGCCGACGGGGTGCTACCGGACGGTTTCTTCTCGACCTCGAACCTGCCCACCTACGTGCGGGTCAACGGCGGCTGGCAGCTGCCCACGCGGCCCCGGATGGACTGTGCCATCGTGCGGCGGCCCGGCGGCCTCGAGGTGATCGAGCCGCGCCGCCTCCGGGCGGGGGAGCAGGTGGCCATGGGGCTGGCGGAGGACGGCTCGGAGGGGATCTACGTGCACTCCGCCGGCTTCCTCGGCGGGGCGCACAGCGCCAACGAGTTCCGGTTCATGTCCACGGAGGTGAGCCGGGAACGGCCGGTGAACTACGAGGACATGGCGGCACGGCTGCTGGAAGAACGGGCGCGGGGCGGCTACCTGATCTGGGTGGCGGGCCCGGCGCTGGTGCATTCGCGGGCGCGGCAGGACTTTGCCTGGTTCGTGCACAACGGCTTCGTGCAGGCCATGCTGGCGGGGAACGCCGTGGCGGTGCACGACATCGAAGCGGCCATCTACGGCACCACCCTCGGCATGAGCAACGCCGGGCGGCCGACGGAGCAGGGCCACGGGCTGCACATGCGGGCCATCAACCAGGTGCGCGCCGCGGGGTCCATCGAGCGCGCCGTGGCCACCGGGCTCATCCGCGACGGGATCATGCACGCGCTGGTGACGCACGGGATCCCCTACGTCCTGGCCGGCTCCATCCGGGACGACGGGCCGCTGCCGGGGATCCACTCCGACGCGCTCGCGGCGCAGGACGCCATGCGGGAGCACACGGTGAAGGCCACCGGCGCCATCCTGATCGCCTCGGCGCTGCACGCCATCGCGGTGGGGAACATGCTGCCGGCGTACCACACGCACGAGGGGGGCGTGCCGCACCCGCTCATGACCATCTGCGTGGACCAGACCGAGTTCGTGGTGAACAAGCTCAAGGACCGCGGCACCCACCAGGCGTATGGGGTGGTGACCAACGCGCAGGACTTCATGCACGTGCTGCGCTCCTACGTGGAGAAAGGCCTCCCCTCGTGATCCTCAACCAGCCCGGCTCCGGATGGGGCCGCCTCGCCGAATACGTCGCCACCCAGCTCTCGCCGGCGGAGATCGACGGGGTGTGGCAGTTCCGGACCATCAAGCGCGACGGCCGCGAGCTCGGCACCGTGATGCTCTCGCGGGTGGACGGCGAGCAGCAGGAGCGACGGCGCATCTACACCGCGCGCTTCGTGCACGTGCTCAAGGGCAAGGAGCGGGGCAAGTTCGAGGCGGCGCTCGAGGAAGTGGGCAGCGGGCCCGTGGAGACGCTCGACAGCCTCCTCGCCGGCGTGCGCAAGCGGCTCGAGGACGAGGACCCGCGGCCCATGCCCGTGGCGGAGTGGTTCCCGGTGGCCGATGGCGCGCCTCGCCTCGGGTGAGGCGGAGGCCCTCCTCGGGAGCTTCCGCGAGTGGCTGCGCCGGCACGGCCAGCCGGTGACGCGGCAGCGGGACCAGGTGGCGGCGGTGGTGCTCGGCTCCACCGACCACCTGTCGGTGGAGCAGATCCAGGAGCGGCTGCAGGCGCAGGGCGCCACCGTGGGCCTCGCCACCGTGTACCGGACACTCGACCTGCTGGTCCAGAGCGGCATGGTGCGCGGGCACGATTTCGGGCAGCGCTCCCGCCGCTACGAGCCGATGGGCCCCGGCAGCGTGCACGAGCACCTCATCTGCACCCGCTGCGGGAAGGTGGAGGAGTTCACGCACGAGCGGCTGGAGCGGATGCTGCCGATCATCGCCGACGAGTACGGCTTCCAGCCCGACCGGCACCGGGTGGAGATCTACGGAGTCTGCCGCGAGTGCCAGCGGCGGGTGCTGGGGTGAGCCCCGGGACAGGATCATGAACGAACCGGCCACCCTCGGCGTCGCCGTCGCCTTCCTGGCGGGACTGCTCAGCTTTCTCTCCCCCTGCGTCCTGCCGCTGGTGCCGAGCTACATCGGCTTCCTGACGGGGCTGTCCCTTGACGAGATGCAGTCGCGCCGGCGCACGGCGCTGATCCACGCGGCGCTCTTCGTCCTCGGCTTCACCCTCGTCTTCCTGCTGCTCGGCGCCTCGGCCACCGCGATCGGGCGGGTGCTCAAGTACAACAAGGTGTACCTGCAGTACTTCGGCGGGGTGCTGATCATCCTGTTCGGGCTCATCTGCCTCGGCGTGGTCAAGTCGCCGTGGCTGCAGATGGAGAAGCGGGTGCATTTGCAGGACAAGCCCATCGGCTACCTGGGCAGCGTCCTGGTAGGGATGGCGTTTGCCGCAGGGTGGACGCCCTGCATCGGGCCGATCCTGGGCGGCATCCTGGGCCTTGCGTCAGGCGCCGAGACGCTGGGCCGGGGCATGGGGCTGCTGGCCGCCTACTCGGCGGGGCTCGCGGTCCCGTTCTTGCTAGCCGCATGGGCGGTCGACAGCTTCCTCGACTGGTTCAAGCGATTCCGCCGCTTCCTGCCGTGGGTCATGCGCGTCAGCGGGGCGCTGCTGGTGTTCGTGGGGGTCCTGCTCCTGACGGGACAGTTCACCCGCCTGGCGGCGTGGCTGCAGGGCTTCACGCCGGCGGGATTGCTCGAACGGCTCTGATCTACCGCGCCCGCGCCGGCGGCACGCGGCGGCGGCCCTCACTCCTCGATGCCCGTGCCCGGACTCCCATGACCTGGCAGGCGTGGTTCACGCTCGGCGTGACCCTCTTCTCGCTGTACCTGCTGGCCCGCGAGACCTACTCGCCGGCCAACGTCATGCTTGGCGCGGTCATCGTGCTCCTGCTGGCGCGCATCATCACGCCCAGCCAGGCCTTCGCGGGCTTCGGCAACTCGGCCCCGATCACCGTGGCCGCGCTCTACATATTGGCCCGGGGCGTGGAGAAGACCGGCTTGATGCAGCCGATCCTGGCGCTGCTGCTCGGGTCCGGCAGCGGGCGTGCCTCGCTCGGCCGGCTCAGCGCGGCCGCCGCCGGCGCCTCGGCCTTCCTGAACAACACCCCGCTGGTGGCCATGCTGATCGGCCCGGTGAGCGACTGGGCGGAGCGCAACGGCCAATCGCCGTCGCGGTACCTCATGCCCCTGTCCTACGCGGTGATCCTGGGTGGCGCCGTGACGCTCATCGGCACCTCCACCAACCTGGTGGTGTCCGGGCTTCTCGATGCCAAGACCGGGCGGCCGATGGGCCTTTTCGAGATCACGCCCATCGGGTTGCCGGTCGCGCTGGTGGGCCTGGTCATCATGGTGCTCACGGCCCCGCGCCTGCTGCCCGACCGTCGGCCGGCGCGCAGCGAGCTGGTCGCCGTCGCGCGCGAGTTCTCGGTGATGATGCGGGTGGTGCCGGGCGGGCCCCTGGACGGCATTGCGGTGCAGGACGCCGGGCTCCGCCACCTGCAGGGCGTCTTTCTCGTGGAACTCATGCGGGAGGCGGACACCATCGCGCCGGTGGCGCCTACCACGGTCCTCCGCGGCGACGATCGACTCTGCTTCGTGGGGCGGGTGGACGAGGTGGTGGACCTGCAGGCGGTGCGCGGGCTGGTCTCGAGCGAGCAGCAGCACCTCGCGCTGTTTGACACCGCCCGGCACAGCTTCTTCGAGGCCGTCGTCGGCGCGGCCAGTCCGCTGCTCGGCAAGACGCTCAAGGCGGTGCAGTTCCGCGCCCGCTACCAGGCCGCGGTGGTGGCGATCCACCGCGCGGGCAACCGCCTCAACAGCAAGCTCGGTGACGTCCCCCTCGAGGTGGGCGACACGCTCCTGGTGCTGGCGGACCCCGGCTTCCGCACCCGCTGGCGGGACCGGGGCGACTTCCTGCTGGTGTCGGCGCTCAACGGCACGCCCCCGGGGGTCACCCGCAAGGCGGGATTTGTCGGGATGGTTTTGCTGGTGGTGGTCGGCGTGGCGGGACTCGGGCTGCTCCCGATGCTCGAGGCGTCCCTCGTGGGGGCGGCTGCCCTGGTGGGGTTCGGTGTCCTGACGGCGACCGAGGCACGCAACGCGGTGGACCTCGACGTGATCATCATGGTGGCGGCGTCCTTCGGCCTCGGCGCGGCCATGGAGAACTCGGGGCTCGCGGACGTGCTGGCGGGTGGCATCGTGCGCGGCTTCGAGCCGTTCGGGCCGTTGGGGATCCTCCTCGGGATCATCCTGGCCACCAGCCTGGTGACGGAGCTGATCACCAACAACGGCGCGCTTCTGGTACGGCGTCGGCGCCTAGCCGGCGACTTCCTCCAGTTCCTCCTCCACCTGCTGCCGCCACAGCAGGTCGTAGTACCGGCCGCGGAGCGCCATCAGCTCCGCATGGGTGCCCCGCTCCACGATCTTCCCTTCCTCCAGCACCAGGATCTGCTCCGCGTCCCGCACCGCCGAGAGGCGGTGGGAGATGATCAGCCGGGTCCGGCGCGCCAGCGCGCTGCGCAGCTGCCGCAGGATCTTCGCCTCGGTCTGGCCGTCCACCGCGGAGAGCGAGTCGTCGAGGACGAACACCGGCGGGTCCTGCGCCAGCGCACGCGCGATGGCCGCCCGCTGGCGCTGCCCGCCCGAGAGGTTGATGCCGCGCTCGCCGAGCATGGTAGCGTAGCCGTTCGGGAGCTCCGGCAGCGCCGCGGCGAGCTGGGACACCTCGGCGGCCTGCTCCAGCCGCCCGTCGTCGGGAGCGCCGAGGAGGACGTTGCCGCGGATGGTGTCGCTGAACAGGAAGGTCTCCTGCGGCACGACGCCGATGGCGCGGCGAAGATCGCGCAGGTCGAGGGTGCGGAGGTCCACGCCGTCGAGGAGGATGCGGCCCCGGTCCGGGTCGTAGGTGCGCACCAGCAGCTCGGCCAACGTGGACTTTCCCGAGCCGGTGCCGCCCACGATCCCGAGCGCCTGGCCCGCGGGCAGGGTGAAGTTCACGTCCTGCAGCACCCAGCCGCGCGCGTGGGCATTCGGATAGCGGAACCAGACGCCCTCGAACGTGACGCTGCGCGCGCCGGCCGTCACCGGGAGGGGCACGGGGGCTGGCGGCGAGGTGATGGTGGGTGCGGCATCGAGCAGCTCCGCCAGGCGCCCCATCGAGGCCTCGCCCCGCTGCACCAGGGTGACGGCCCAGCCGAGCGCGATCATGGGCCAGACGAGCATGACGAGATAGAGCCCGAACTCCACGAACTGGCCGGCGCTCAATGTGCCCTGGATCACCAGGGTGCCCCCGCGCCAGATCACGGCCGCCCCCCCGAGGCCCCCGAAGAAGCCGAGTAGGGGATGAAAGGCGCTCGACACGCGCGCCAGGGCGAGATTGCGGCGGGAATACCCCTCGTTTATCGTCTTGAACCGCTCGATCTCCGCCGCCTCCTGCCGGTACGCCCGCACCACGCGGGCCCCGGAGAGGTTTTCGTGGACGGACGACGTCAGCTCGCTGAAGGCGGCCTGTGCGGCGACGGTGCGGCGGTGAATGGCCCGCCCAAAGATGATCATGGCAACGGGCAGGAGCAGCAGCGGCGCCAGCGCCAGCGCGGTGAGGCGCGGATCCAGGTGGAGCATGAACGGCAGCACCACCGCGGCGCCGATGAGCGTGTCGGAGAGGTACATCACCCCGGGCCCCGCCACCATGCGGACGTTCAGCAGGTCGTTGGTGGCCCGGGCCATCAGGTCGCCGGTGGGGTACTTGTCGTAGAACTCGGCCGAGAGCCGCTCGAGGTGGGCAAAGAGCCGGTTGCGCAGGTCGGTCTCGATGCGACGGCTCACGCTGTTGAGCGTCTGCCGCATGCCGAAGCGGGCCAGGCCCGCCACGAGGCCCACGCCGAGCATCAGGAAGATAACCCGGCGCAGGTCGGCCAGGGTGCCACCGGCCCGGAGCAGGTCGAGGCCCTGCTGCACGTATCCGGGACCGAGGGCGCGCAGGTAGCTTGAGAGGATGACGCAGCCGAGGCCGGCGGCGTAGGTCAGCCAGTAGCGCCGGACGTCGGGGAGCAGGCGGGTTAGCTGCAGCTTCATGCTGCAATGTGGCCTCGGGTCGGGAGCCCGGGCAAGGATACCGTTCAGGGAGGAATCACCATCATGCGCAAGATCATCGCTCTGGCCGGGCTCGTGGCGCTGGCCGCCTGCGGCGGCAAGGGAGACCAGCAGCAGGCCGCGGCCGACAGCCTGCAGCGCGACCTGCAGCTCGCGCCGGCCGATTCGCAGGCCGCGCTCAACGACCAGCCGGCCGCCGGGGAGACCCCCGCCCCGGCTCCAGCTTCCGCCCCGGCGCAGCCCAAGCCGACCACCCCGGCGGCCCCGAAGCCGACCACGCCGGCCGCGCCCCGGCCGAGCACGCCCGCGGGCCCGAGCTACGGCGGCACCCTCAAGACCGGCGCCGAGATCGCCGGCACCGCCACCGACACGCTCCACTCGCGCCACAACAAGGTCGGTGACGTCTTCCACATGACCACCAGCGCCGACATCAAGAACGACCAGGGCAAGGTGGTCATCCCCGCGGGCTCGGTGGTGAGCTTCAAGGTGTTCCGCCTCGAGCCGGCCAAGAGCCGCAGCGAGACCGACGGCCGCCTCCGCCTCACGGCGGTGGACGTGACCATCAACGGCAAGAGCTTCCCGGTGAGCGGGGAGGCCAACCGCACCACCGTCGAGCACGCACTCGAGGGTCAGGGGGTCACGGCCGGTGGTGCGGCCCGCGTGGCGGGCGGCGCGGCCGGTGGCGCGGTGGCCGGGCAGGTGGTGGGGGGCAAGACCGGCGCCATCGTCGGCGGCATCGCCGGGGCGGCAGGCGGGGCGGTGCTCGCCAACCAGACCGCGGACCGCGACGTGGTCGTGCGGCCGGGGATGAAGGTGGCGTTCACCATCACCACGGATCTCGTCGTCACGCCGTAAGCGGCGCCAGCGCTGTCGCACCAACAAGAGGGGCCGCCTCCGAGTGGAGGCGGCCCCGTTCGTTTGTCGCGAGTGCGAGGCGGCCAAGGCGGGGGGCTTGCCCCGACGGTCCGGTTCAGTAGCCCGAGCCGCCGCCGCCCAGCCGCGGGTCCGAGGCGCCGAGCCAGCCGTCGTCGGTACGGATGATGGCCTCGACGTCGCCCCAGCGGGTGCGGAAGACCAGCTTGTGGCCCAGCGCCTCGAGGCCGGCGAGCGCCGCCGGATTGAAGCCATTCCGCTCCAGCCGCACCTCGTCGGGCAGGGCCTGGTGGTGCATGCGCGGCGCGGCGACCGCATCGGGGAGCGACATCTTGTGGTCGATCACGTTGGAGATCACGTGGTACACCTGGGTGATGATCGTCGGCCCGCCGGGGGTGCCCACCACCATCAGCAGCTTGCCCTGCGGGTCCAGCACGATGCTCGGCGTCATGGCCGAGAGCATCCGCTTGCCGGGCTGGATGGCGTTGGCCTCGCCCTGGATGAGGCCGTAGGTGTTGGGCTGGCCCGGGGCGGCGGCGAAGTCATCCATCTCGT
>JADJPD010000013.1 GCA_016713435.1 Gemmatimonadota bacterium
TTTCCCGAATTCACTTTGGACCAAATCGCGAGGGTCGGCGCAGGGTCGTGGCCGATTTCACCCGTTTCGCTCAGTGGCTCCTGCCATCGTTTGCTGAGGAGGACAAGGCGGAGCTGCTCTGGCGTGATTTCCGGAACGGCTTGGTTCACGAGGCCAGGCTGAAGAACGGGGCCCAGTTCGAGCTCGGGCGGCCAACAACCCTCAGCTACCATGGGCGCATGCCGGTGATCGACCCGGAGCGGCTAGTCGAAGAGGTCCATGATGCCCTTCGGCGGGTAGCATTCGAGATCCGGGAACGCTCTACAACACATCATGAGGTTGCGAGGCTGCTGGCCAGAGAGTTCGAGTTCGAGTTGTCGGATGTCATTGGACGTGGCATTGGGCAGGAACAATCATCAGGTCCCCGCGATCGGAAGGCCGATCCCTGACCTCACTGCGGCAGCGCAGAAGGAATCGTGCGTGGCGCCGCTGCACGGATGGTGTAGCTTCAACCGCAGCACCCGTCGTCCGCGGACGGCCTCACGTCTCTCCCAACCTGGAGCAAGTGTCCCGATGGCGCAGGGGATCACCTGCCTCAAGGACTGCCCCGAACCGTTCTCTGTACCGCAGCTCGTTGCGGCCGGTGCCGTCATCGGGCTGCTGCTGGGCTGGGCCTGGGTGCGTCGGGCGGGGCAGGAGATCTGGTCACCGGTGCGCGGCCCGGAGAGGCCCGATGCCTGATGCGGCGCCCCCGACCTACGAGGCGTGGCTCGACTGGGTCTTCACCGGCCCGCCACCCAGTTCCGACGACCTCTGGGACGAGGCAGCAGGCCGGCCCGCGGCATGGCCGCTGACCTACTGCACACGGCTCTTCGGTGCGCCCGGCTTCCTGCGCACCGCCTACTCCGATGCCCAGGTCCGCGAGGGACTCTGGGGCCTCCCCAACGCCTGGGAGCTGCCGGCCCTCCTCTGGCCGGACGAACTGCCGTGGGACCACCGGAAGGCGTGCCTCGAGGCGATGTACACGCTCTTCACCGACCTCTTCGCCCTCAACGACTACGAGGGCACCTGCTTCATGTGGTGGGACATGCTACGGTGGTTCGACCGCACGTGCGATCCCCGTGTCCCCGCGTTGATGGCCCAGGTGCTCGACCGCATCCTTCGGCTACCCGACGAGGAGTGCCAGCATGCGGCGCTGCATGGACTCGGGCACCTGCCGGAGGCGCATCGCACGGCGCCGCTCGCGGCCTACCTCACGCGGACGCAGCTGGCGCCGGAAGTGAGGGCGTATGCAGAGAGGGCGCTGGCGGGGAAGGTGCTCTGAGATGAGCAAGACGCTGCGGGTCGCCGCGGCAGCCCTCGGCTTCCTGTTGTGCGGTGCGCTCGATGCCCCAATGGCGCGCCCGGTCTGCACAGTGATCGCCGCGCCCCCGGCCAAGCGCACCGGCAACCCCTACTTCCTCGGCCGCGCTCTCGCTGACACCACGCTCGCCGGCCCGGGAGGCGCCCGGTTGAGCGAGGATCAGGGGCACTTCGGCCCCTCCGGCGCACGGGCCATCTACGGTCAGGTGATGGAAGTGGAGCGCGCCGGAGGGGTCGCGCTGCCGTTCCCGCTGCCTCGGGGCCAGCGCGTGGTGGTGGTGCCGTGGGACTACGATGCGGCCTGCGAGACCGTGGCCTGGGGCAGGAGCGCCCGGTGGCTCGAACCGGGACCGCTCCGGTTTGTGCACGCCAGCCTCCGCCCGCGCGAGCAGTGGCTCGGCGGGCTCCCCACCTTGGATGCGTTCTCACCGGCCGGGGCGTCGTCGCCCTCGGATCACCGGAACCCCGTTGCGATGGACGGGACGCCGCCCGTTACCCCTGCCGTGTGGTTCGACCTGTTCGAGGTGATGCCTTCACAGGAGAGCGTCGCCGTGCTGGGTGAGGCCGCGCTGGCCCCCGTGCGGGCCTGGGCCGAGGCGCACAAGGCCATCGCCTTCGACTTGCCGGTGTCTGCGGTGCTCTACACCGTGGTGGAGGCTCGGGACCGGGCGCGGCAGGAACGATTCACCATGCCGATGGCCGGGACGTATCAGGTGACCTTCCTGCTGCCGGACGGGGTCACGCGCCAGCTGGCGTTCCGGACCTTCACCAGGTCCTACGAGACGTGGTACAGCGACCGATGGTACGGCGATGAAAGCCCGTTGACCGTCGCACGACTGTTCGAGGGCGGGGCCGGCGTCGGGGTGTGGTATTACAAGGCGTCCACGCCAGCGGCGCTGCGCGAGCCGAGTCCGCCGTTGCGCGCGGCCGAGGGGCTGCCCCAGCGGAGCTGGTGGCCGTGGGCACTGGCCTGGGATTCGCTGCCGGACGGCACATGGTAAGCGGAGATCGATCCCTGGGAGTTCTGCTGCGATGACGACTCCGCTTACGCCGCCACGTTTCGGACCCGCGACGACAGTTACGCGGATGCGCGGCGGAGATCGCAGCCCGAGTTCCTTGGACGCTTCCGGCGGGTGCGGGGCGGGGAGTTCGAGGAGGTCATCGCGTTGAGTCCCCCAGGACTCCATCGTGGTGACGGCGCGGCAGGTGTCGGCGGAGGCGTGGGAGGAAGGGACCGTAGCCCCGCAGCGAGGGGACATGGTGAACCCGGGCGACAGCAACCTGATCGAGGCGATCTCCGACCACACTCGAGCGCACCGTCGGCCCGATCGCGATGGTGTTCTAGGGCGGGCGCGCGGTGCAGAGCCCACGGGCGCTGCTGGAGCGTTGTGATGACCGGAAGACGTGAGCAACCTCTGCCCCCGACCCGTCACCGCACTTTCCAATGACCGACATCCTCTGCCACACCGCGCGCTTCAACTCTCCGTCCCGGACCGGACTTCATCAATCCGTGCTGCTTCGGTGAGGACTTCTCCACCTGGCTGGTGCAGGCGCTGATAGACCATGGCGTGGACGCCGACGTGATATGCATGGAGGACTTCGGCTGGGCCAACACAGCGACGCTGGGCGAGGCCACCTACCTGATGTGCGTCGGCGGCAATGCCGCGGAGGACCGCGCGCGACCGGACTACGGGGAGTGGCGGGTCATGCTGGAGCGGCACCGCACGCTATGGGACCGGATCCGGGGCCGGAACAAGGACGCCGCCACGGATCCCCTCGTCGGGATCATCGTGCGGGTGCTCGAGGAGGCGGGGTTCGACCGGGTGCGGGTGGAAGGCTGAACTCGACGTGGCCTCTCGCCCGGTTGCGGCGCAGCCGCTGGTGTCTGACGGCGGCTGAGCCGGGCCGTATCTTTGATCGGTCATCCCGAGGCCCCGAGCCCGCGCCATCACCATGCCCCACCCCCGCTTCATCACCGACCTCCGCCTCAAGCTCCTCCCCGCCGAGCGGCAGGGCGGGTACCCGCATCGATCCCCGCCATCCGGCAGCTGGAGGCTGGCGTTCCCCGACCGTCGTCACCTTCTTCGTCGGCGAGAACGGCTCGGGAGTCCACCCTGCTGGAGGCGCTGGGCCGCGGCGTTCGGGCTCAACGCGGAGGGCGGGCCGCTTAGCACGCACCACCACCCGGCGGTCGCACTCCGGGCTCTTCAAGCACCTGACCCCTCACCCGCACCGCCCGGCGCCCACCGACAGCTTCTTCTTCCTCCGCGCCGAGAGCTTCTACAACCTCGCCACGGTGCTCGAGAACCCCGACGCTCGGCACGCCTACGACCCCGACGCCGGCGGCGGCCGCTCGCTGCACGACCAGTCGCACGGCGAGTCGTTCCTGGCGCTGGTGCTGCACCGGCTCCGGGGAAACGGCTTCTACCTCTTCGACGAGCCGGAGGCGGCACTGTCCCCATCGCGGCAGCTGGCGCTCATGGCCGCGATGCACCGGCTGGTGCAGCGGAACTCCCAGTTCATCGTGGCCACCCACTCACCGATCCTCCTCGGCTTCCCCGGCGCCACGATCTACGAGTTCGGGGAGCACCCGCCCCGGGAGGTGGCGTACCGGGAGACGGAGCACTTCCAGGTCACGCGGGCGTTCCTGGAGCATCCGAGCGGATGCTGCGGGAGCTGCTCAGGGAGGAGGACGGGGAGGGGGACTGAAGCCAGCGTCCGACGCCAGGGGCCCATCTGAGAGCCCGCGCCCGCCTCCCGCGTCTCTTGCCACACCCCTCTCGTGAGGCAGCGATGCGCCATCCGCCGGGCACCACCCTACTCGCGCTCCTGGCCCTCTGCGCCGCCTGTGCTCCCGATTCCGCCGTCGAGCCCGGCACCCCGGACCTCCGCACCCCCGCCGCGGTCTGGGCCCCGCTGCCCGGCAAGTTCACCGTCACCGTGTACCCCGTGGACGGCTGGTTCGCGGACGTCAACCGTGCCAACCTCGCCGTCGGCATGGCAACGGCAGCGCCATCGCGCTGCCCGGGGGCCGATGCACTTCATGGCTCGGGGGTCCGGGCCGCATCGCCAAGGCGCTGGCCGTGAACAACAATGGATGATCGTCGGCGCGGTCAGCCCGAACTGCTGTGCGTGGGTGGACCTCTCACCCGCCGTCTGGGCGTCCTACCGCGCGACCCCCGTGGTGCTCCGCGACAGCGGGGAGGCCGTGGACGTGAACGACCGGGGCATGGCGGTGGGCACCGTGCGGCGCCGGGGCCGTGACCGCGCCTTCACGTGGGACGTGCCTGCCGGCAGCGTGGCCCTCCTGCCGACCCTCCCCGGCGGCCGGATGACCACCGCCCGCGCCATCAACAACGAAGACGTGATCCTGGGCACGGCCGACGACGTGAAGGGCGTCGTGACCACGGTCCTCTGGCGCCGGGGTGCGACGGGGTGGACGGTGCAGGTGGTGGGCGGCAGCATTGACGGGCTGGACCTCGACGGCTGGCTCGGCGTGGTGGGCGTCACCACGGGGCGGGCCGCCTACGGCAAGCCGGATCACGCGGGGTGGTACGCGACGGCCGGGGCGTCCCAGGCCGAGGCGGTGAGCCCGGGCGGCGCGCTGGCGGTGGGCACGGACTGGGGAGCCGCCACGACGTGGCCGCAGACCAGCATCGGCTTCATCGCCGACAAGGGCGGCAACATCACCTGGCTGCCGTTCCCCGCGGGCAGCATGTGGCGGGCGTCCTTCGGATCGGGCGTCACGGACTGCGGGTTCGTGGTGGGCACCGTGTGGGAGCTGGGCTCGGTGTTCACGGCGCAGCCGGCGGTGTGGGATCCGGGGTGCTAGGGCACGGGGCGATCCTGCCTCACAGGCGGGGATCCCCCGGCCTCGCGCCTAACTCTGCCGCAGCGCCACCACCGGATCCACCCGGGCCGCCCGCCGGGCCGGCCACCAGGTGGCGCCGAGTCCTACCAGCGAGAGCAGCAGGAAGATCCCCCCGAACGTCACCGGATCCCGCGGGCTCACGCCGTAGAGCAGGCTCTGGAGAAGCTGGCCCACGCCGAGCGCCGCGATGCCACCGATCAGGAGCCCGAGCGCAATGAGGGTGGCCGCCCGGCCAAGGATGAGGCTGACGACGTCCCCTGGGGCCGCCCCCAGGGCGATGCGGACCCCGATCTCCCGCGTGCGCCGGCTCACGGTATAGGCCATGACGCCGTAGATGCCGATCGCCGCGAGCAGCAGCGCCAGGCTCCCGATGGCGGCGAGCATGATGGCGCCGACCCGCTGCGGGAAGTAGGGCAGGGTGTTGTACTCCGCCATGACCCGCGGGTCGAGGAACGGCAGCGCCGCCGCCACCTCGCTGAACGCCCCGCGCATGGCGGCCGTGAGCGCCAGCGGCTCCCCGACGGTCCGGACGTGCAGCGAGAACGCCGCGGGGCGGACCCCGGCGCGTACGGCCGGAACACGATTGGCTTGGGGCTTTCCGTGTAGTCGTCGTACTTGCTGGTGGCCACGACACCAACGATGGTCACCGGGCCGGTGCCGGAGATGTCGATGCGGGCGCCGAGCGCGACTCGGCCGGCCAGGTAGCGGGCGACGAAAGCCTCATTGACGATGGCGACGGGCGCGGCGCCGGCCAGGTCGGCGGGCCCGAAGTCCCGGCCATCGCGCACCGCGATCCCCGTGGCGCGGAAGTAGTCGCCGGAGACGACGTTCTGGCTCACCTGCATGCTCCTCGCTGGGCGCGGGGTAGCCGTCCACCGTCATGGCCGAGGTGTTGAGGGGCCGGGGCCGAGCACCACCGAGCGCGCCTACGGCTGCCGCCTCGACGCCCGGGAGGGCGCGCACCCGCTCGAGGAGGCGCTCCACCAGGCTCACCTGCAGGCTGTCGCCCGCCATGCCTGTCAGGCGGAGGTCGGTGCTCACCAGCAGCACGCGGTCGGTGCCGTGCATGCCGGTGTCCATGGAGCGGTAGCCGTCGAGGCTCCGCAGGAAGAGGCGGGACGAGGCCGAAGATCACGGCGGCCGCCGTGGTGACGAGCGTCGCGAAGAGGATCACGCTCCCGTCCACCGGGAACTCAAGCCCCACCGGGAACGGCACCGTGGGCAGCAGCGCCATGAACGCGTCGCGCCCCCAGTAGCTCAGGTAGAGGCCCAGGAGGCCGGCCAGCCCGGCCAGCACCACGCTCTCGGTGAGGAGCTGGCGGATGAGCCGGGTGCGGCCCGCGCCAGAGGGCCAGGCGCACGGCCACCTCGCGGCGCCGGGCGATGGCGCGGGCCAGCAGCAGGCTCGCGACGTTGGCGCAGGCGATCAGGAGCACTAGCGCGGCGAGCGCCAGCAGGGCGAGCAGGACGGGCCGCATGGCACCGCTGGCCCCCCACCGTATGGAACGGCCGCACGATGGCGCCGAGCGGCTCGGCCAGCCCACCGGCCTCGCCCACCTGCCGGGCCAGCCGGTCAGCTCGGCGGCCGCCTGCGTCGCGGTGACCGCCGGCCGGAGGCGGCCCACCACCTCGAAGGTCCGCTCGTTCCGGTTGGTGAGGGTGGCGGCCACGTCGCGGTTGAGGAGCGGCCAGGCGGTGATGGGCAGGTAGAACTGGAAGTCGAGGCCGATGGAGGTGCCCGTGAACCTGGCGGGGGCAACGCCGACGATGGTGAACGGGGCGCCGTTGAGCAGCACGGTGCGGCCGAGCACGGCGGAGTCGCCGGCGAAGCGGCGGCGCCAGAAGCTGTGGCCGAGGACGGCGACGGGCGCGGCGGCTTCCTCGTCCGTCATGGTGAGCAGGCGGCCCTGGCCGCCCTGGACGCCGAGGGCGTCGAAGTAGTTGCCGGCGACGAGGGTGCCCCAGGCGCGTTCGGTGGTGCCGCTCCTCGCGGAGCCCCACCTGGTCATGTCCCAGGCCGTGAGGTCCATGGTGCCGCTGTGCGCGCGCCAGTCCTTGAAGTCGGGCCAGGAGACGGAGGCCGGCTCGCCGTCCCGTCCCCGGGTGTCGGCGATGATCAGGCGGCTCACCGCGGGGACCACCGGGAGCGGGTTGATGACGCAGCCCTGGAGCCAGGTGAAGACGGTGGAAGTGGCGCCGATGCCGAGGCCGAGGACAAGATCCCGATCAGCGTGAGGCCACGCTGGCGGCGCAGGGTGCGAAGGGCGTAGCGGAGGTCCTGGAGGAGGGTTTCCATGGGGGCCTGAGGCACGGGGGTGAGAGGCGCCGCGCGTGAGACGATGGGGGACGTGGCGGATAGGGTGGGGAGGGCAAGCGGTGTGCCGGAAGGGGCCAGGGGGATCACGTTGTGCTGCCTACAGTTAGTGCCGCGGGCGCAAGCACGGGTCTCCGGAAGTGGGACGGGGCGTCCCGGAACCGGACGGGCGCTGGATGGCACCCGAGGTGATGATCTCACCATTCCGGCGCGGACGGATGCTGGCCGGGACGCGGGTGATGCGCCTCGATTGGGGCCTGTGCTCCATGGGGCGTGGGCGCTTGCCGCTCGCCGTCGCCGCCGGCCACTCCGGGGCGCGGCGGCGTCCTGCCGCATCCTCCCATTGCACGGCCCGTCACGCCGAGGCAGTTTAGGTCCAGCCCGACGGGGCGCGTCACCATCCATGCCGCCTGGCGATTACCCACCGGAGCCACATGCCTACCGTGCCGTCTCGCTCGTCCCGCTCCACGCTCTTGTGCGGCGTCCCCCTGCTGTTCTCCCTGGTATACGGCTGTCAGGCGCCGGCGAGTCCCGAGGTGGTGGTCCCCGGGAGCGACTATGCCTTCCAGGTCCCGGGCGAGCTCCCCGCCGGCCCCACCCGCTTCCGCTTCGAGAACCGCGGCAAGGTGCCGCACGAGATGGCACTGGGCCGACTGAAGGCCGGGATCACCGCCGACTCTGCTGCTGGCCTTCGCCGCCGCCGGCCACGACCCGGGCGAACTGGCCGACGGCGTCGTCGGTATCCTCATCGCCGATCCTGGCACCTCCGCCCTCGGCACCCTCACGGCCGACCTGGCGCCCGGCCGGACCTACATGATGATCTGCGGCTTCCGGGACGCCGACTCGTTGCCGCCGCATCTGGCCATGGGGATGCAGGCGAGCTTCACGGTGCAGTAGGCGACGGGGCCCGCCTGCATCCGACTTCTCCCCGTCGCAGCCGCGTCGCGGGTCAGTAGTAGGCCCGGATCGCGGCCGCGTCTTCGTTGAGTACGGCGGCCAGTACCCCGAGCGCCTGGGTGAGCTCCGCAGGGGATTCGGCCGCCCCCAGGCACACCCGCACCCCGCTCCTCGTCGCCGCCCCGTCTGCCGCGAACGCCGACCCCGGCGTCACCGCCACCCCCGCCGCCCGCGCCCGCTCCGCGAACGCATCGCTCCCCCACCGCGCCGGCAGCGGCAGCCACCCGAAATGATTGGTCCGCGCCGCCTTGCCCGGCTCGGGCAGGAGCCACCCGCCAGCTCCCAGCGCACCGCCGCCTCACCCCGCACCGCCGCCGCGGCCCGCGACGCCATGCCCCTGCATGATCGCCTCGGCGCTTAAGACTCACGGCAATCGGTGCCGGGAAGAGCCCCAGGCCGAACAGCGTGTCGTTGAGGGCCTGGGCCGCCCCGGGCGGCGTCGCAACGTACGCCGTGCGGAGCCCCGGTGACACCGCCTTCGACAACCCCGCCACGTAGAACGCCCGCTCCGGCACCAGCGCCGAGACCGGTGCCAGCCCCGGCGACAGGAGCGCCGCGTGCCCGTCGTCCTCGATGAGCGTGATGCCTCGGCGGCGCACCACCTCCGCGATGGCCGCGCGCCGCGCGGCGCTGGCGGTGGCCGTGGTGGGGTTCTGGAAGGTCGGCACCAGGTACAGGAACCGGGGCTTCGCCCGGCGGCAGGCCTGGTCCACAGCCTCCGGGAGCACGCCCTCGTCGTCCTGCGCCACGCCCACCACCCGCACGTGCGCCTTCCGCGCGATGGCGAGCAGGCCGGGGTAGGTGAGCTGCGCCGTGAGAATCGCGTCGCCCGGCTGGCAGAGCAGGGCCACGAGGCCCAGCAGCGCCTGCTGAGCGCCGCCCGCCACCACGATCCGCTCGGGCGGCACCTCGAGCTTGAGCTCGCGGCACCAACGGGCGCCCGCTACACCATGAACGGCGGACCGGCCACGCATGGGGTAGCCGAGCAGCTCGCGCGCGTCGGTGCGGCGGGCGCTGTCGGCGAGCAGCTCCCGGAACTCCTCCTCGATGGCGTCGCCGGGGGAGGGCGGGAGGTTGATGGAGAGGTCGATGGTCGCGGTGGAGGCGCGCGGGAGGTTTACGGCGCCACGAAGGAGCCCGCGCGCCCGCGCGTCACCACGAGGCCGCGCTGCTGCGCCTCGCGCATGGCGCGCGAGATAGTGGTGACGTCCATGCCGAGCCGCCGCCCCAGCTCCCGCTGCGCCGGGAGTCGCTGGCCGCCGGCGGGCGCACCGGCCCCCACCTGCTGCGCCAGGAAGTCCGCCAGGCCGAGATAGAGCGGCCCGGCTCGGCCGACCGCTGCCCGGCCCACGCGCGACTGAAACGCTGCCACGGGTCCATACAAAGCCTCCGGTGTTGCCTGTGTAATCCGAACAAACATACCGTTTGTTGGTAGCCATGCAACGCGTTCCCTCGCGGAGGTGTTCCCATGTCTGTTCGTCCCGTGCGCCGTGCGGGCGCCCTGTTCCTCGGGCTCGCCGCGGCGGCTCCCCCGCTCCCGGCCCAGGCGCCGGCTCCGCGGCTCCAGCTTGAGCAGGTGCTGGCCGACAGCACCGGCTTCGACGTCGTCGCCACGCTCGTGATCGGGCCCCGGCACGTGCTGCTCTGGGACGCGCAGTACCACAAGGCCGACGCCGAGCGGGTGGCGGACGCCATCGCGCGGAGCGGGCGGCGGCTCCAGGCCATCGTGCTCTCGCATCCCGACGAGGATCACCAGTCGGGGCTCGCGACGGTGCTGGAGCGGTTCCCCGGGACGCCGGTGTACCTCTCGCGCGCGGGGCTCCAGTGGTTCGACTCCACGGCGGCGGCCCGCTTCCAGGCCGACCGCGCGCGCTACCCCGGGCTCTTCGCCGACAGCCTGCCGCGGCCCGCCGAGTGGCCCTCCACGCGGCTCGAGCTGGACGGTGTGGCGCTGGAACTCATCCCCGACCTGCGGGGCGACATCCGCGTGCCCACCAGCACCGCGCTCTGGATCCCGGAGAGCCGGACCCTGCTCACCGGCGACATCGCCTTCCGCGGCGTCCACCCGTGGCTCGGGAGCTCCGATTCGGCGTCGCGCTCGGCGTGGCGCGGGTCGCTGCGGCGGCTGGCGGCCCTCAAGCCCGCCGTGGTGGTGGCCGGCCACAAGTCGTCCGCCGACCTCCCTGACACGCCCGACGTGCTCGACGCCATGGACCGCTACCTCGCTGACTTCGACTCGATCCTGGCGCGCGCCGCCACGCCGCGCGAAATGGTGGAGGCCATGCAGGCGCGCTACCCCGATCTCAAGGTGAGCGGGCTGCTGCGGTTCAGCGTGGGGATGGCTTTCCGGGCCCGGGGCCAGGCTGGTGCGGCGCCAGGCACCTCCGGCAACGGGAGCTGACGTCGGGTGCGCGCACGATCCCCAGCTTACCTTATGACACCCCCAGCCAACGGCCCACGATGACGACTTTCTCCCCGGGGACCGGGATGACCGAGATCGACTCCCTGCTCGGCGACGCGGCGCGTCGCGCCACCGCCTACCTCGGCACCCTCGACTCGCGCCCCGTCTACCCGCGCCCCGACGCCATCGCCGCGCTCCGCCGCCTCGAGTCGCCGCTCCCGGCCGCCCCCAGCGACCCGGCCGAGACGCTGGCCCTGCTCGACGAGCTGGTGACGCCGGCGACGACGGCCATGGCGGGGCCGCGGTTCTTCGGCTTCGTGATCGGCGGTGCGCTCCCGGCCGCGCTCGCCGCCAACTGGATGGCGGGGGCGTGGGACCAGAACGCGGGCCTCTACCTGCCGACGCCCGGCGTGTCCCACCTGGAGCAGGTGGCGCTCAAGTGGCTGGTGGAGCTCTCGAGCTGCCGGCTTACACCACGGGCGGGTTCGTCACGGGGCCACCGTCGCCAACTTCACCGCGCTCGCCGCGGCGCGGCACGCCGTGCTGGCGCGCGCCTGCTGGAACGTGGAGGCCGACGGGCCTGGCGCCCCGCCATCACCGTCATCACCGGTGACGAGGTGCATCCCACGCTCCTCAGTCGCTCGGCATGCTCGGCCTGGCCGCTCGCGCATCGTGCGGGTGCCGGTGGATGGGCAGGGGCGGATGCGGGCGGATGCGCTGCCGAAGATCAGTGGGCCGACGATCGTCTGCCTGCAGGCCGGCAACGTGAACACCGGCGCTTTCTATCCGCTCGAGTCACTCATCCGTCAGGCCCACGCCGCCGGCGCCTGGGTGCACGTGGATGGCGCCTTCGGCCTGTGGGCCAAGGCGGCGCCGTCGCTGCGGCACCTCGTGGAAGGCATGGAGCTGGCAGACTCCTGGGCCACCGACGCCCACAAATGGCTCAACGTGCCGTACGACAGCGGCCTGGCCTTTGTGCGCGATCCGCACGCACTCCAGCCGGCCATGGCCATCACCGCGGAGTACCTGCCCACCGACACCCCGCACCGGAACCCGAGCGACTTCACGCCCGAGCTCTCGCGCCGGGCCCGTGGAGTCGAGGTGTGGGCGGCGCTCCACTCGCTGGGCCGAGCGGGGCTGGCGGAGATGTTCGAGCGGAATTGCTTAAGAGGCGCGACGCTTCGCGGAGGGATTCACGGCAGCTGGCTTCGAGGTGCTGAACGACGTGGTGCTGAACCAAGTGCTGGTGTCGTTCGGGACGCCCGCGCGGACGCAGCAGGTGGTGGCGCGGATCCAGGAGGACGGGACCTGCTGGGCCGCGGGACGGTGTGGCAGGGGAAGACGGCGATGCGGGTCAGTGTTTGCAACTGGTCCACCACCGATGAGGACGGAGAAGAGTCTCGCCGCGATGGTCCGGCTGGCGTCGCGCTAACGCCGCCCGCCGGATCCCCCACGTCGTAGGGGCCGACCGTGGTCGGCCCTCCCATTCCTCGCGCCATTGCTCCGTCTCGATTCGCGATCTCCGTCTTGCGCGTCTGGGGTCTTCTCGGATACGGGGGTCGGGGTGGGTTGGAGGAGGGCCGACCACGGTCGGCCCCTACGACGTGGGGGTAGGGGATCGCGGGGGGCTAGGGGCGCTTCGTCAGCTCGGCGTACCAGTTGAGCACCAGCTCGAGCCGGGTGATGGCCGGCTGCTGGGCCAGCGGCTGGATGCGGAGGAAGCGGCTGGCGTCGGGGGTGACGCCGTAGCTGGTGTTGCTGGTGACGCTGATGAGGTACCGCCCCGTGTGAAGCGTCCGGGGTGGCCCGGCGGAGAAGCTGGCGCCCGGCGCCACGGTGACGCCCATGAGGCGGTCGCCCGCCTGGAAGAAGAGCTCCCGCCCGTTCCGGGACCAGAGGGGCTCCGTGCCGCCCTCCGTGGACACCAGGCGGCGCTCGCCCTCGCCCGACAACGGCGCGACGAAGATCTCCGGCCGGGACGCCACCAGCGCATGGTAGGCCACCCACCGGCCATCCGGCGAGAGCTGGCCGTCGAGGCCGTTGATCCCGCGCGGGAAGAGTCGCGTCGCGGTGCGGTCGCCGTCGAGCTGCATCCGCCAGATGCCGGCGCCGCCTTCCTCGTCGTCGCCGGTCTGGTTGAAGAGGAGCGTGCGGCCGTCGGCGGAGATGGAGGTCGGGGTCTGGACCCGGCCCGGCGCCGTGGTCAGGCGTTCCTCCGCGCCCGAGCCGTCCACCGGGATCCAGTACAGGTTACGGGTGCCGCCGCGGGTGCCGCGGTAGATCACCCGCTTGCCGTCCGGCGTCCAGAGCGGCGCCTGGCTGCTGCCGGTGCCGGTGTTGAGCGGGGTCAGCGTGCCGCGGGCAAAGTCGTAGATCCAGATGCGGATGACGCCCTCGCGGATCTGCAGCGCGGCCCGGCTGCCGTCCGGCGAGATCACCACGTTCTCGAAGATCCGGCTCGGGAGCGGGAGGGGCGTCACGGTGCCCGCGCGGTCGATCCACACCACGCGATGCACGGTGAGGGAGTCGCCGCCGCCCACGTAGGCCAGGGTGCCGTCGCGCGAGAGCACGTAGTTGCCCGACCCTTCGTTGCCGATGTCGTTGAAGGGCCGCTCCGCGGTGGCCACCGGCACGGCGGTGCCGAGGTCTTCCTTGCCCGGGCGCCAGGGCACGGTGAGCAGCCGGCCACGATTGACGTAGAGCAGGCGGCCCGGCGTGGCCGCGTACGACGGGGCGTCGCCGCCCCGCGCCAGGATGTGGTGGGCGGCGGCGCCAACCTCCTGCACGGCGATCTGGTGCTCCTCGTCGCCCGGGCCCGTCCAGATGGAGAAGAGCAGCGAGCTGGACCCGGCAGCGAGGCGAGGCCAGCGATGACTCACCTCGCCGGCAACCGTGTCGAGCTGGGTGACCTGGGTGGCGGTGCCCCCGGCCTCCGGCACGCGCCAGATGCCGCTGGAGTTGTTGGGCGCGAAGTAGATGAAGCCGTCGTGGCCCCAGTCGCCGCCGCGGTGGAAGGGCGCCGCAGCGAGCTCCTGGAGCCCGGTGCCGGTCACGCTGACCTTCCGGAGCTTCCCGGCCGAGAAGAAGCCCACCCACTCCCCGTCCGGCGAGAAGAACGGCCCGGCGCCGCCCTCGGTGCCCTCGAGCACGCGCCCCTCAGGCTGGTCCAGCGCCCGGAGGTAGAGGCGCGTCTTGCCGTATTGCTGGATCACGTAGGCCAGCCGCGTCCCGTCCGGCGAGATGGCCAGCGGGCGCAGGTAGGCGGAGCCCATCTCGTGGCCGTCCGGCATGGCGACGCTGACGTGCAGGGGCCGGGTGCCGGTGGCCGTGCCGCCGGGGGAGAACCAGCGGGTGAGGCCGAAGGTGACGGCCGCAATGGCGAGCGCGCCGAGCGCCAGCGCCCACACGGGTGGCGCGCCCGTGGCACGCCGGGCTGCAGGGCCGCGCCGGGTAGGAGTGCGGCTGGTGGCGCCGCCGACGAGCGCGGCGGCAAAGGCCGCGGCCGAGGGGAAGCGGTCGGCGGGGAGCTTTTCGAGGGCCGTCAGCACGGCGTCCTCGACGGCCGGCGGCACGGAGCGCCGCTGCAAGGTGAGGCTCCGCGGCTCCTCGGTCATGACGCGAGCCACGATGGCCTGCGCGCTCGGGCCGGTGAAGGGGGGCTCACCGGTGAGCATCTCGTACAGCACGCAGCCCAGGGCGTAGATGTCGGAGCGCGCGGTGATGTCGCGCTCGCCCATGGCCTGTTCGGGCGACATGTAGTGCGGCGTGCCGAGCGACATGCCGGTCTCGGTCATCCGGGTGGCGCCCTCGGACCGGGAGGCGGCCAGCGCGATGCCGAAGTCGGCCACGAGGGCGTGGCCGCCGTGGAGCAGGATGTTCTCGGGCTTGATGTCGCGGTGGACGACGCCGCGGGCGTGGGCGTACTCGAGCGCGTCGGCCACCTCGCGGGCCAGGCGGATGGCCTCGTCCACGGGGAGCTGCCGCTCGCGGGTGAGGCGGCCGCGGAGGGTCTCGCCCTCCACGTAGGGCATCACGTAGTACACCAGGTCCGCGCCGGCCGCACCGCCGGTCCGTCCCGACTCGAACAGCGCCAGGATGTGCGGGTGCTGGAGGTTGGCGGTGACCTTGATCTCCGCCAGGAAGCGCTCGGCCCCGATCATGGCGGCGAGCTCGGGGCGGAGGACCTTCAACGCCACGCGGCGGTCGTGGCGGAGGTCGTGGGCCAGGTAGACGGTGGCCATGCCGCCGGCGCCGAGCTCGCGCTCGATGCGGTAGCGGTCGGCGAGGGCGGTGGAGAGCAGGTCGCGAGTGGGAGGCATGTGGAGTGGGAGGAAGGTACCGGTCAGGCGGGGGCCGGGTAAGGGATGGTGGGGAAGGGCGGAGCCGCCGGCGCGGTTCCCGCCTCGCTCGCTTGCGCCGGGCGGATACCATGGACAGCTTGGGCAGCAGCTTCGGGGCCGTCCGCCCGATCCCGGCCTTCAACCGAGTCCCTCGTCATGCCTCATGTGCTTGCCCGCTGCCGCCTGTTCCTGGCCCTCCTGCTGACCCCGCTCGCCCTTGCGGCGCAGCGGCCGGTGAAGGTGTACATCTCGGTGGTCGCCGAGGGCATCGCCGGCGTCGTCACCGCCGACCAGCTCAACCCTGCCGGCTTCGAGTACGAGCGCTTCCGCGGCTTCATGACGGCGGAGCTGCTGGCGGCCATAGACGGCGCCCGCGCCGCCGGCGCCACGGCCATTGTGGTCGCGGACGCACACGGGAACGGCGAGAACATCCTCATCGAGCGCCTCCCCGACGACGTGATGATCGTCCGCTCCTGGCCCCGGCCGCTCGGCATGATGCAGGGGATTGACTCGAGCTTCGCCGCCGCGGTGTTCATCGGCTACCACGCCGCCACCACCACGCCGGCCGGCGTCCGCGCCCACACCTTCTCGAGCGCCACGCTCGCCTCCGTCAGCCTCAATGGCACGCCGATCCCCGAGGCGGTGATGGGGGCGGCCATCGCGGGCTACTACGGGGTCCCCGTGGTGGCCATCTCCGGCGACAACATCGCGGTGAACGAGGCCCAGGCGATGATCGGTCCCATGGAGGGCGCCATCGTCAAGCAGGCGATCAGTTTCCACTCCGCCATGACCATGACGCCGGCGGCGGCGCAGGCGCTGATCCGGCAGCGAGTGCAGGCGGGCGTGGCTCGGCGGGCCTCGCTCCGGCCGTTCACGGTCACCACCCGGTGCAGCTCGACGTGACGTTCAAGAACTACCGGCCGAGTGAGGTGCTGAGTTACTTGTCCGTCGTGAAGCGGACGGGGTCGCACTCGATCCGGTTCACCGGGCGGGATATCATCGAGGTGTCGAAGTTCCTGGAGTTCATGGGGGATTACCAGGCGGACCTGGCGCCGTAGGATCGCCGGCGATTTGGTGAAGGCCCCGACCCGTCCTGCAGGCCGTCGACCCACGTCATCACGGAGGAATGTCACCATGCCCGCGAAGAAGCCCGCCCCCCGGAAAGCCAAGGACCTCAAGCCGAAGGCCGCCCGGCCCTCGACGGCCACGAAGGTGCGGGGGGGCGCCTACATGTCGGATCCGGGAGGCGTCGTGAGCCAGCCGCCGCCGAAGAAGAAGTAAACTTTCACCAGCAGCGTGGGCCCGCATGCACGCCGACACCCGGAAGTACAACGCCGCCCTGGCCCCCGCCGACCGCGCCATCGCAAAGCTCCTGGCCGCGGCCATCGAGACGCACCTGCCCGAGGCCGAGAACAAGGTCTGGCACGGCCACCCCGTCTGGTTCCTCGACGGCAACCCCATCGTGGGGTACAGCCAGCTCAAGGATAGCGTCCGGCTCCTCTTCTGGAGCGGGCAGTCGTTTGCCGCGAAGGGGCTGGCCAAGGAGGGGAGCTTCAAGGCGGCCGAGGCGCGCTACGTCACCGTGGAGGACGTCAGGCTGCGGCCACTCGGCCAGTGGCTCAAGGAGGCGCGGGAGGTGCAGTGGGACTACAAGAACATCGTGAAGCGGAAGGGGAGGCTGGTGCGGCTCACGTAGGCGGTTCCCTCTCTCCATGGAGCTCCTCACATGACGGGTGCAGGCGGAACGCCGGGCGGGGTCGGCGCGTTCTTCGGCGGCGCGGCCATGGTGGTGGCGGGCGGGTACCTGCTGCTGACGCGGGTCACCGTGACCAGTGGCGGGTGGTACTTCTACGGCGTGAACGCGTTCGGGTTGTCGCTCGTCCCGCTCCTCATCGGCGTCGGGCTCCTCTTCTTCAATGGGCGCTCCCTGGCCGGCTGGTGCCTGACGGGGGCGGGGGCGCTGATCATCGTGGTCGGCATCATCTCCAACCTCTCCATCTACTTCCGGCCGAGTTCGCTGTTCGACACGCTGGTGATCCTGATCCTGCTTGCGGGTGGCCTGGGCCTCGTGGCCCGCTCCCTTCGGGATGCCGGCCCCGGCGCCCGCGAGGGCTGACCGGCTTCGGGGCCCGCGGAGATCGAGTGCCCGTGCGGCCCGCCCTCGCGGGACTCCTCGCCGCCCACTTCCCGGTGTCCCGTCCGCTCGGGGTCCGCGTCCGGGAGGCGTCCCCACGCCGGGTGATCCTCGACGCACCCCTGGCCCCCAACCGGAACCGATCCGGCACCGCCTTCGCCGGCAGCCGCAATGCCCTCGCCACGCGGGGCGGGTGGGCGGGGCCCACGCTCCATCTCGGCGGGGAGGGGCAGGATCCGGAGGTGGTCCTGCAGGACAGCAGCATCACGTACCACAAGCCGGCCGCATCGGCGTTCCGGGCGGTGTGTGTGGCACCGGAGGCTGGGAACTCGAGCGCTTCGGTGCCACGCTCGCGCGGCGCGGGAGGGCGCGCTCCGGGTTACGGTGACGCTCCTGACGCGGGACGGCCCCGTGGGGACGTTCACGGGGCGATCCGTGGCCGCGCAGTGAGCCGGGTGCCCCCGGTCCGTGCCTGACGGACCGGGGCACCGCCACTGCTGGGGCGGCCAAGCCCGTACCTTGGCCCCCGCTTTCGCCCCTTCCCCCTCTCGGAGCACTGCATGCGCACCCTCGTGCTCCGTCTCCAGGGGAGCGAACTGGTGGCAACCGGCGTGGCGCACTATTCCGTGCCCAGCGCCGACTCGGTGCTCGCGCTCCGCATCCGCGGGAGCCGGGTGCTCTGAGGCCCGGGCGCGGAGGCGCGGGCGGCCCGGGCCGCCCGCGTCCCCGCCCGAGCCTTGTCTCCCGTCCTTCCCCGGTGCAGCGTTCCCCTGTCCCTCCCACACTGCCCGTGAGCCCACCCAGCCCGCCAGCATCACGCGCCTCCCGCCCGTGGTTCTACACCACGATGGGCGCAGTGACGCTTCTCGCCGTGGCCGTCGGCTTCGGCCGCACCTACGCCGCACCGATGGCGGTCGGCACGTTCTCCGCACCGATCGTGGTCCACGTACATGGGGCCTTCGCGGCGACGTGGATCCTCCTGTTCATTGTCCAGCCGCTGCTCGTTTCGCTCCGGCCGGCTCCGGACCCATCGGAGCCTCGGCCGAGCGGGGCTGCCGGTGGCGGTGGGGTCAGGGTCACCATGGTGTAAGCGGGGATGGCGGCGGCCACGCGGGACGTGGCGGCCGGTGGCGGGCCCGTGGCCATCTCGTCCATCGTGGGTGTGGTCACCTCGGCCGTGATCTTCGTGGCGCTGGTCGCGGCCGGCATCGCGGCCCGCCGGGACCGGGAGGCACATGCGCGCTGGCTCCTCCTCGCTACACTGCTCGTGGCGTGGCCGGCCTGGTTCCGGTGGCGGCACTGGTTTCCCGCGGTGCCGCGGCCCGACATCTGGTTCGCGGTGGTGATCCCGCTCACCTGGATCCTCGTGGCCATGCTGCGGGACCGGCGGGTGCGCGGGGCCGTGCATCCGGTCCTGGCGTGGGCCGGGACCGCCATCATCGTGGAGCAGGTGGGCGAAGTGCTCGCCTTCGACTCGGCGCCGTGGCGCGTGGTGGCCCAGGCGCTCTACACGGGGTTGCGCGCCCTCGGGCTCTAGCGCCCCGTCCCAGTCCGGAACCGCCCGTCCACGCGCCATACTCCTCGTCCCCGGCGGGGCACGGATCCTCCCGCCCCCTGGAACCAATCCTCCCCCCGCTCCGTCCCTCGTGCATCCCCCCACCCGGAGCCCCGCCGTGCCCGCTGATACCCGTCGGCTCACCCACGCCATGACCTTCCTGCGCGTGGCGGTGGCCACGCTGCTCTTCATCCACGGTGCCTATCGCGCCGCCACCGGCGGCGTGGCAGGCTTCGGGGGGTACCTCGGTGGCAACCATATCCCTGCCGGGGTGGCCGTCGCCTGGCTCATCACGACGATGGAGATCCTTGGCACCGTGGCCCTCGCCCTCGGGTTCTTCGTCAGGCCGCTCGCACTCTGGTACACGGCCGTGCTGACCGCGGGCATCCTCATGGTCCACGGGCCGGAGGGGTGGTTCGTGGTGGGCGGCGGGCGGAACGGCATGGAGTACAGCGTGGCGCTCATTGCGCTGCTGCTGGCGCAGGCGTGGGCGGCGCCTGGGCGGCGGGGCCGGGGGAGCGGGGCGCCGGCGGTGTGATGGAGGCCGTGGCGGGCGGCGGGACGGCGCCCCACCTTTCGGCTGGCAGGTCGGGGGTCGGTCTCCGCTCTCCGGAGAATCCCCCATCGGTCCGCCCGGAGCCTTTTACGCACGGAGTCCCATGCCGCGTACCATCCTCTCGACGCCCAACGCGCCCGCGCCGCCCCCCACCTACAGCCAGGCCACCCTCGCCGCCGGCCTCATTTTCGTCTCCGGCACCGCCCCCACCGATCCGGCAACCGGCCAGCTGGTGGGGAGCACCATCCAGGAGCAGGTGCGCCAATGCCTCACCAACATCGCCGCGATCCTCGCCGCCGCGGGTCGCACGCTCGACGACGTGGTCAGTGCCACCGTGATCCTGGCGGACGAGGAGGACTTCGCCGGGATGAACGAGGAGTGGCTGCGGTGGTTTCCCGTGAACCCGTAAGCCCGCCAGAGGCGAAGCTGCCGGTGCGGGTGCCGGGGCTCCGGGTGTCCATCGCCGCCATCGCGGAAGCGTGAGACGGGGTTGGTGCCCCGACGCTACCTTCCGGCGGCTCAACCAGCGACAGATGGATCCGGGCCCGCCAGGCCGACTTCCTCCGCCGAAGCCCTACCCGGTAACGAACGCGGCGGCCTTGCAGTGGTCGCCTTGCCCCTTTCCGGTGCCCGCCGCAGCTTAGGCGGGCGCCCGGGAGGGGCGCTCTCTTTTTCCGGAGCCATGGAATGACCCGCCGAGCCGTGCCCGGGGCCGCCGTCGTGCTGGCCGTCGTCCTTGCCGCCTGCAGCCGTCCCGCCACGCCGGGGGCCGGGAGCGGGAGCGCCGCGCCCTTTGACCTTGCCGCCGCGCGCGAGGAGATCGCCGCCATCAACGCCCGCTTCACCGCCGCGCACGTTGCGGGGGACAGCGCCACGATTGACTCCCTCTTCACGGCGGACGCCCGCTCGCTGCCGCCGGGCGCCGAGCCATCCGTAGGCCTCGCGGCCATCCACGCGCTCACCATGGAATACCTCAAGGCGGGCATCACGGAGTTCCGGGAGGAGACGACCGACTTCTACGGCAGCGCCGACCTGGTCGTGGACCAGGGGACGTACGTTCTCACCCACGGCACCCCGGCCGTGACGGAGCGGGGCAAGTACCTGAACGTCTGGGTGCGGGAAGGCGACGCGTGGAAGATCCGCACCAACATCTGGAACGCCAACGCCCCTGCCGCGCCGTGAGCGACGCCGCGAGCGGCTACGAGCGGGTCGCGGCGGACTTCCTGGCGGCACGGGGCAACGTGGCCGGCCGCGGGATGGGCGTCGCGGAAGTGCGCGCGTGGGCCCGCAGCCTGCCGCCCGGCGCGGCGGTCCTGGACCTGGGCTCGGGCTCCGGCCTTCCGCTCACCAAGCTGCTGGTGGATGCGGGGCTCGCGGTGCACGGTGTGGATGCCTCCCCAACGCTGGTGGAGGCGTTCCGGCGAAACCTCCCCGGCGTGCCGGTGGCGTGCGAAGCGGTGGAGGACTCACGGTTCTTCGGCCGCCGCTTCGATGCGGTGATGGCATGGGGCCTCTGGTTCCTGCTCCCGGCAGCGGTGCAGCGGGCGCTGCCTGGTCGGGTGGCGGACGTCCTGCTGCCGGGCGGGCGGCTGCTCTTCACGGCGCCGGCCGAGGAGGGCTCCTGGACGGACGTGCTGACCGCCCTCGAGTCGCGCTCCCTCGGCGCGGCGGCGTACCGGCAGGCACTCGCCGAGGCCGGGCTGGCAATGCTGCGGGAGTACGAGGACGAGGGGCAGAACCACTACTACGAGGCACGGCTGGCCCCGGAGTGATGGCCCCCGGTGCAAGCCCTTTTTGGCCGCGTGCCGCCGTGCCCCGCCGCGCGTATCTTGGATCAGGATTCGGCGCCGCCCGCGGCGCCTCACTCCCCCATCGCCGCGCTTCGGCGAGCCCCCTTCCAACCCTGAGGAACACCCCGATGGCCACACCGGAACAGGCCCTCGCCACGCAACTGGCCAACATCGAGAAGAGAACGGGCAAGACGCTCGCCGAGCTCTAGGCCATCGTCCAGGCCAGCGGGCTCACCAAGCATGGCGAGCTGGTGGCCATGCTCAAGACCACCCTCGGGATGGGCCACGGGGATGCCAACACCCTCGTCCATACGGTGCGCCAGTCCGCCGGGCCCGCGGCGGCCGGCGGTGAGTCGACGGCCGAGGTGCTCGACGGACTCTATACGGGGCCCAAGGCCGCGCTGCGGCCCATCCACGACACCCTGCTCGCGGCCATGCGAAAGCTCGGGGAGTTCGAGGAGGCGCCGAAGAAGGCCTACGTGAGCTACCGGCGGAAGAAGCAGTTCGTGATGATCGGCCCGGCCACCAACACCCGGGTGGAGGTGGGGCTCAATGCCAAGGGGCTGAAGGGTGGGGCGCGCCTCGAGGAGCTGCCGGCCGGTCAGATGTGCAACTACAAGGTGAAGCTGACGGAGGCCGGGCAGGTGGACGCGGAGCTGCTGGCGTGGATCAAGACGGCGTTCGACGCGGCGGGGTAGGGCGGGGCAGCTCCGGCGCCACGCGGGGTACGCGCGGCGCCGGACCGTTTCGAAGGCTCAATCCTCGTTGACGACGATCGCGGTCAGGCCCCCGGCCGCCGAGCTGTCCATGATGATCACGGTGGCGCGCTTGCCGTCGGCCACGGTGAAGGCGGGGTGGGCGTAGAGGGTGTCGGTCTGGTCGGCGGGGGAGACGTAGGTGGTCCACTGCCCCGGGTCGCTCTGCAGGTAGGGCGAGGTGGCGCCGTAGGCGAAGGGGAACATGACGCGGACGGGCGTCGGCCAGTCCGGCTGGGTGCGCCAGATGTCGATGGCGGGGGCCAGGGCGGCGGCGTGGATGAACCGGACCTTGCTCTTGCCGGCGGGGACGATGGCGCCGGTGTCGGCCAGGATGCTCGGGACAATGAGGCTGGCGGAGTCCCGGGCCACCACGAGGAGGGTGTCGTAGTCGTTGGCGGTGAACGCGCGGGCGACGCCGCTGCCCCCCGCCCCCGGGGGGATCAGCTTGATGACGTGGGCGCCGCGCTGGACGCCGGAGAGCCGGGTCACCTGGCCCGGCACCAGGCCGGCCACGACGATCCCGTCGAGGTCGATGGCGAGGGTGTCCACGCTCTGCGACGCCTGCGCCACCCGCACCGTCACGGTGCCCGCCACCGGCTCGCCGCCGGGGCCCAGGTCGCCGCAGGCCGCCGCCGCTGCCACTACGCCCAGCACCGCCACGATGCGCCGCATGGAGCTGACTCCGCTGAGGTTGTGTCGCAAGATAACGCCGAGAACGCCCGGGAGCGCATGGTAGGGGCCGGCCACGGCCGGCCCTACTCTCCCCCACGCCATTACTCCAGGCTGAAACGCGAAACCCGGGCCTGCGTGGGGACGCGGGTCCGGGTCGGTTTGGGGAGGGCCGGCCATGGCCGGCCCCTACCGTGATCAGACCGTCGCGCGGGTGCGGTCCACGGTGCCGCGCTCGGAGAGGGAGGACTGCGCCGCCGCCAGCCGCGCGATGGGGACGCGGTAGGGGGAGCACGAGACGTAGTTCATGCCGAGCGAATCGCAGAAGGTCACCGAGCGGGGCTCGCCGCCGTGCTCGCCGCAGATGCCGAGCTTGAGGTCCGCCCGGGTCTTCCGGCCCAGGCTGGCGGCCATCTCGATCAGCTTGCCCACGCCCGCCTGGTCCAGCACCTGGAACGGGTCGTCCTCGACGATGCCGTTCTCGAGGTAGTAGGGCAGGAAGCGCCCCGCGTCGTCCCGCGACAGGCCCCAGGTGGTCTGGGTCAGGTCGTTGGTGCCGAAGGAGAAGAACTGCGCCTCCCGGGCAATCTCGTCGGCGGTGAGGGCCGCGCGCGGCAGCTCGATCATGGTGCCGAGGAGGTACGGCACCGTGATCTGCTTCTCGCGGAAGACCTGCTCGGCCACCTCGCGGATGATGAGCGCCTGCTTCCGGAACTCCACCACGTTGGCGACCAGCGGGATCATCACCTCGGGCTGGACGCGCCCCTTGCGGAGCGCCACCGCACAGGCCGCCTCGAAAATGGCGCGCGCCTGCATCTGGGTGATCTCGGGGTAGGTGATGCCGAGCCGGCAGCCGCGCAGGCCCAGCATGGGGTTGGCCTCGCGCATCGAGTCCACCACCCGCTGCACCTCCTCGGCCGGCTTGCCGAGGGCCTTGGCCATCTCCTCCACTTCCTCGCGGGCGTGCGGCAGGAACTCGTGCAGCGGCGGGTCGAGGAGGCGGATGGTGACGGGGTAGCCCTCCATGGCGCGGAAGATCGACTCGAAGTCGCCCCGCTGCATGGGGAGCAGCTTGGCCAGCGCCCGCTTCCGGCCCTCGAGGTCCTGCGCCAGGATCATCTCGCGCATGGCGACGAGGCGGTCGCCCTCGAAGAACATGTGCTCGGTGCGGCAGAGCCCGATGCCCTCGGCGCCGAAGTCGCGGCCCTTGTGCGCGTCGGCCGGGGTGTCGGCGTTGACGCGGACCTTGAGGTGGCGCTTCTTGTCGGCCCATTCCATGAGCCGGGTGAACTCGGCCGAGAGGACCGGCGCCTGCAGCTCCGCCTTGCCGGCGTACACCTTGCCGCTCCCGCCATCGATGGTGATCCAGTCGCCGGCCTTGAGCTCGCGGCCGTTGACACTGAGGCAGCCGTGCTCCTCGTCCACGGTGAGCTTCTGGGCGCTCGCCACGCAGGGCTTGCCGATGCCGCGGGCCACCACCGCCGCGTGGCTCGTCATGCCGCCGCGCGCCGTGAGGATGCCCTTGGCGGCCACCATGCCGTGGAAGTCCTCGGGGCTCGTCTCCCGGCGCACCAGGATGATCGCCTTGCCCTTCTTGGCCAGCGCCTCGGCCTCGTCGGCGCTGAAGCTCACCTTGCCGCTCGCCGCGCCCGGGGAGGCGGGGAGGCCGCTGGTGAGCAGGTCCACCTTGCTCGACTGGTTGATCATCGGGTGGAGGAGCTGGTTGAGGTCGTTGGGCGGGATGCGCGCCACGGCCTCGTCCTGGTCGATGAGCCCCTCGTCCACCATCTCGCAGGCGATCCGCACCGCCGCCTGGCCCGAGCGCTGCCCGCGCCGCGTCTGCAGCATGTAGAGCTTGCCGCGCTCGATGGTGAACTCCATGTCCTGCACGTCCCGGAAGTGCCGCTCCAGGATCCGCGCGATGCGGTCCAGCTCGGCGTACGCCGCCGGCATCTGCTCCTTGAGCCGCGCGATGGGCTCCACGTGCCGGGTGCCGCTGACGACGTCCTCGCCCTGGGCGTTGATCAGGTACTCGCCGTACAGCTGGCGCTCGCCGGTGGACGGGTCGCGGGTGAAGGCCACGCCGGTGCCGCTGTCCTCGCCCAGGTTGCCGTAGACCATCGTGACGATGTTCACGGCCGTGCCCATGGAGTCGGGCAGGTTGTGGAGCTTGCGGTAGTCGATCGCGCGGCGGGTGTGCCAGCTCTCGAACACGGCGGCGATGGCGCCCCAGAGCTGTTCCATCGGGTCATCCGGGAACGGCTTGCCGCTGGCCTTCTCGGCGTGGGCCTTGAACTGCTTGACCAGCGCCTTGAACTCGGCCGTGGGGAGGTCGATGTCCCGCTCCACGCCGGCCCGGTGCTTGGCCGCCTCGAGCATCTTCTCGAAGGGGCCCTTGTCGAGGTCGAGCACCACCGCGCTGTACATCTGCACGAAGCGCCGGTAGCTGTCCCAGGCAAACTGCTCGTTGCCGCTCTCCTTGCCGAGGCCGGCGACGGTGCGGTCGTTGAGGCCCAGGTTGAGGATGGTCTCCATCATGCCCGGCATGGAAACCGGGGCGCCCGAGCGCACCGACACGAGGAGGGGCCGCTCGCTGCCGCCGAAGTGCCGGTTGGTGGCCGCCTCGAGGCGCTGCAGGCTGGTCTCCACCTGGCTGCGGAGCCAGGGCGGGAACTGCTGGGTCTCGAGGTAGGTGATGCAGAGGGAGGCGGCGATCGTGAAGCCGGGCGGAACCGGGATGCCGAGGTTGGTCATTTCCGCGAGCCCGGCGCCCTTGCCGCCGAGGACATCCTTCATGGTCGCGGTGCCGTCGGCCCGTCCCTGGCCGAAGAAGTAGACGCTGGGTTGCGAGTAGGTGCCGCTCATGCGTGCGTGGGGATGGAGGGGCTCACGTGCCGCAGGGTCACCGGGTCCGGCGCGACTTCCGTCGGGTACTGCCCGGAGAAGCAGGCGTGGCACCATTCCTTGTTGGGATTGGCGGCCTGGATCATCCGGTCCAGCTCGAGATACCCGAGCGAATCCACGCCCAGGTACTCGCGGATCTCCTCGATGCTGTGGTTGGCCCCGATGAGCTCGGCGCGGGTCGGGGTGTCGATCCCGTAGAGGCAGGGGCCGGTGACCGGCGGGGAGCCGAGGCGCAGGTGCACCTCGCGCGCGCCGGCGGCGCGGATCATCTGCACCAGCCCCTTGCTGGTGGTGCCGCGGACCAGGCTGTCGTCCACCATCACGACCGACTTGCCCTCAATGACGCCGCGGACGGGGTTGAACTTGATCTTAACCTTGGCCACCCGAAGCGCCTGTGTGGGATTGATGAAGGTGCGGCCCACATAGTGGTTCCGGATGAGCCCGTTCTCGAGCTTCACCCCCGACACCTCCGCATACCCGAGCGCCATGGCGTTGGAGCTGTCCGGAACACTGAACACCACGTCCGCGCCGGGCACCGGCGCCTGACGGGCCAGCTGGCGGCCCAGCTCGCGGCGGGCGCGGTCCACGGACTCGCCGAAGACGCGGCTGTCGGGGCGGGCAAAGTAGACCAGCTCGAAGATGCAGCGGCTCACCGGGCGGGGCTTGAGCGGCGCGAGCTCCGTGATCTGGCCGTCCTCCACCTTGAGGAACTGGCCCGGCATCAGCTCACACATCATCTGGGCGCCGACGAGGTCCAGGGCGCAGGTCTCGCTGGCGATGATCACGCCCTGCGCCAGGCGGCCGAGCACCAGCGGCCGGAAGCCGCGCGGGTCCACCACCGCGTAGATGGTGCGGCCCACGGCCAGCAGCAGGGTGAAGGCGCCCTCGCACTGCTCCAGGGCGTCGCGGATCTGCTCCTCGGGGGTGGCCTTCCGGCTCCTGGCGATGAGGTGGAGGATGACCTCGGTGTCGCTCGTGGTGGTGAAGATGGAGCCTTCCTCGACCAGCCGCCGCCGCAGCTCCACGGCGTTGGTGAGGTTGCCGTTGTGCGCCAGGGAGAGGGGGCCCTTGCGGTAGTCGATGAGCAGCGGCTGCGCGTTGGCCAGCACCGAGCTGCCGGCCGTCGAGTAGCGGGTGTGGCCCACGGCGGTGTCGCCGTCGAGCCGGGCGAGGGTGGCCTCGTCGAAGTTCTCCGAGACCAGGCCCATGCCCCGCTGGGCGCGGGCCTTGCCGTTCTGGTCCACCGCCACGATCCCCGCGCTCTCCTGGCCGCGATGCTGGAGGGCGTAGAGACCGAGATAGGTCAGGCGCGCCGCATCAGGGACGCCCGAGACGCCAAAGACTCCGCACATCGATGAATCCCCCCACGCGTTGGACTGGCCCCAACGACTCCCCGAATTATTCCGCGGCCCTTGGGCCGCGCCGCCCACCCGTCCGCCGGAGCTAGACGGCCGCGCGATCCTCGGCCACGTGACTCATCCGCCGCGGAATCGCGTTGAAGTACGTGGTCCGCAGCGCCGGCACCGGCCACCGGTACGCACCGCCGGCCGTCTTCACCGCAAGCTCCCCGTCCACCGCGCCCACCGTGCCGATGGTGGCCACCGGCACGCCGTGCTCCTTGGCCAGTGCCGCCACCGCCGCTTCGTTCCCCGGCGCCACGCTGAGCACCACGCGGCCGTGCCCCTCGGAGAAGAGCAGGGCGGCATCATCGCTGCCGCCGAGTGCCGCGAGGTCCAGGCTGGCGCCGAGGCCGTGCACCGCGTACGGGCCGCCGATGGCGGCTTCGGCCGCGGCCACGAGGAGGCCGCCGCTGGCGCAGTCGTGTGCGGAGCGGAAGAGGCCCGCCTTGGCACCCGCCACCAGGAACTTCTGCAGGCGGAGCTCCTGGTCGAGGTCCACCGTGGGCTGCTCGCCGCCCACGAACTCGAGCACCAGCGCCCAGTAGGCCGAGCCGCCGAGGCGGCGGTCCGCGGTGGGGCCGGTGAGGAGCACCTTGTCGCCGGACTGGGCGAAGTGGCTCGGCGTGCGGCATGCCAGCTTCTCGAGCAGGCCCACCATGCCCACCGTCGGGGTCGGATCCACGGCCCCGGTGGGGCTCTCGTTGTAGAGCGACACGTTGCCGCCGGTCACCGGGGTGTTGAAGGCGCGGCAGGCGTCCGCGATGCCGCGACAGGCCTCCCTGAACTGGAAGAAGACCTCGGGGCGCTCGGGGTTCCCAAAGTTGAGGCAATCGGTGATCCCGAGGGGCAGGGCGCCGGTGCAGGCGATGTTCCGGGCCGCTTCCGCGACGGTGGCCTTGCCGCCTTCATACGGATCCAGCGCCAGCAGCCGGCTGTTGCAGTCCACGGTGACGGCGATGCCGAAATCCGTCCCCGGCACCTTGAGCACCCCGGCGTCGCCGCCCGGGCCAATGAGGGTGTTGGCCTGCACCGTGGAGTCGTACTGCTCGAAGACCCATCGCTTGGAGGCGATGCTCGGGTTGTCGAGCAGCGCCACGAGGTCCTTCTCGATGGCCGCCTTGTGGGCCGGCGCCGGCGCCTTCCGGAGGGCGACGACCTTCTCGCTCTCCTGGGCGTCCGGGTAGTAGATCGGCACGTCGTCCACGAGCCGCTGGCCGGGGATCTCCGCCACGGTGACGCCGCCCGCCTTGATGCGGAACATGCCGTCGTCGGTCACGTGGCCCACCACCGCGGCGTCGAGCTCCCACTTCCGGCAGACGGCGACGATCTCCTCCACGCGGTGCGGCTCCGCCACGATGAGCATGCGCTCCTGGGACTCGGAGAGCATGATTTCGTAGGGCGTCATGCCGGCCTCGCGGGTCGGCACCTTGTCCATGTCGAGCTCCACGCCCACCCCGCCGCGCGCCGCCATCTCGGCGGAGCTCGAGGTGAGGCCGGCCGCGCCCATGTCCTGGATCCCCACCACGAGGCGCCGCTCGATGAGCTCGAGCGTGGCCTCGAGGAGGAGCTTCTCGGTGAACGGGTCGCCCACCTGCACCTGGGGACGGCGGGCCTCGCTCTTCTCCGAGAGGTCCTCGGAGGCGAAGCTGGCGCCGTGGATGCCGTCGCGGCCGGTGGAGCTGCCCATGGTGAGGAGCAGGTTCCCCACGCCGTGCGCCTGCGCCAGCGTCAGGTCCTCGGCCCGCAGGAGCCCCACGCACATGGCGTTGACGAGCGGGTTGCCGCTGTAGCCCGGCGCGAAGGTGACCTCTCCGCCTAACGTTGGAATGCCGACGCAGTTGCCGTAGTCGCCGACGCCCTTCACCACCCCGCCGAAGAGGTAGCGGTTGCGGGCACTGTCGAGCGGCCCGAAGCGGAGGCTGTTGAGCACCGCCACGGGGCGGGCGCCCATGGTGAAGACGTCGCGAAGGATGCCGCCCACGCCCGTCGCCGCGCCCTGGTAGGGCTCCACGGCGGAGGGGTGGTTGTGGGACTCGATCTTGAACGCCACCGCCCACCCGTCCGGGAGGCCGAGCACCCCGGCGTTCTCCCCGGGCCCCTGCAGCACCTGCGGGCCCTGGGTCGGGAACGTCTTGAGGATCGGCTTCGAGTGCTTGTAGGAGCAGTGCTCCGACCAGAGCGCCGAGAAGATGCCGAGCTCGGTGAGGGTCGGGGTGCGCTCGAGCATGGCGACGATGCGCTGGTACTCGAGCTCGTTCAGGTTGTGCTCCTTCACGACCTCGGCCGTGACGGGGCGCTCACCGGGGAAGGGATGGGCGATGGTCATCTACTTGGTCTTGCGCCGGAGGCTCCCGAAGAAATCACCGAGCGCGCGGGTCATCATGCCGCGGTTCTCCATGTCCACCACGGTGTCGATCTCGCCCGCATCGAGCCACACGCCGTGGCAGTCCTGGCAGCGGTCGATCTCGAGCTGGTGGAACTTCTCCGTGACGAGCTGCCCGCCGCACTTGGGGCAGCGCATGTGGTGGCTGGCCCGCTCGGCGTCGGCGGCGCGCTTGGCCTCGGCCGCGCGGGCGCGCTCCAGGCGCTCCATGTCGAGCTTCGCGAAATACTCGTCTTCGTTCTTGCTCGGCTTCTCGGTGGTCATGGTCCGCATCCTTGAGTGTGAATCCTGTGGTCCTGTGGGGCCGGTTACCGTTTGGCCGCCGCCCAGTCCAGCACGCTCGTGAAGAACCCCAGCCCGTCGGTGTTGCCCAGGGCCGGGTCCGACGCGCGGTCGGGGTGGGGCATGAGGCCCACCACGTTGCCGGCGGCGTTGGAGATGCCGGCGATCTCGTTGACCGAGCCGTTGATCGTCTCCGGCAGCGGGCCGCCGTCGAGCCCCACGTAGCGCACCACCACCAGCCCGTCGCCCTCGATGCGTTCGAGGGTCCCGGCATCCGCCGTGAAGCGGCCCTCGCCGTGCGCCACGGGCATCCGCAGCAGGTCGCCCCGCGCGTAGCGGCTGGTGAAGGCCGTCTCGGTCCGCTCCACTTTGAGCCCGACCGGGCGGGAGACGAACGACAGGCGGCCGTTCCGCATCAGGGCCCCCGGGAGCATGCCGGCCTCACACAGGATCTGGAAGCCGTTGCAGATGCCCAGGACGGGGCCGCCCTGCTTCGCGAACTCGAGGACCGACTGCATCACCGGGCTGAACCGGGCGATCGCGCCGGACCGGAGGTAGTCGCCGTAGCTGAACCCGCCGGGCAGGATGACCACGTCCGCACCGTGCAGGTCCGTGTCCCGGTGCCAGACGTAGTACGCCTTGCAGCCGGCGCGCGCGGCGCTCTGCAGCGAGTCGTCGTCGCAGTTGCTGCCGGGGAACCGCACCACCGCCACCTTCATCGTCACCCTTCCACCTCCACGAGGTAGTCCTCGGTCACCGGGTTGGCGAGCAGCTTGTCGCACATGGCCCGCGCGCGGGCCTCGGCGGCGGCCTTGCTGTCCGCCTTCACCGCGAGCTCGATGGCCTTGCCGACGCGGACGCCGCTGGCCTCGGCGAAGCCGAGGGCCGTGAGCGCGTGCTCCACCGCCTGGCCCTGCGGATCGAGCAGCCCCGCGCGGGGCACCACCCTGACATGCACCTTGAAAGTCGTCATCGCTCCGTCCGGTTCGTGTCGCGTCGCCGTCGAGCCTCGGCATGTTCAGTCCCGTGTGGCGCAGAGGCCCAGAGGCGCCGCAGGGCACACCAGGCCGCAGAGGGGCCAGCACCTGACCCGTCCGCCTCCGACCCCGATCACCATCGATCCCAGTTGTTCTCCGCACCACTCCTGCGCCGCTTCCTCTGCGGCCCTCCGCGCCTTCGCGCCTCTCCGGCGAAACCTTCCACCATCAACACCCTCACCGATCCCCGCTAGCCGCCGGCGGCGTATGATCCTCAGCGTCCACCGGCTCGCCGCCCGCCAGCACCAAACCGCCCTCGCGCCGGTCCATGGCAATGAGGAAGGCGTGCCGCAGGAGCCCGAACGCCAGATACGAGAGCCCGAGCGGGAAGAGGAAGATGCGCGCATGGAAGAGCGCGCCGTAGAGGATCGACAGCGTGAGCGCCAGGCCCGCGAGCCCCTTGGCCGAGCGGAAGCCGGCCGAGGGGAGGCGGGGATACTTCACGGTGCTCACCATCAGCAGCGAGAGCAGCACGATCAGGATCGTGAGCCCCTCGCGCTGGAAGTCGAAGATGGCCAGCGACTGGCGGTAGTACTCCGTCTGGCTGAACGGATAGTACGTGGCCAGCGTCATCCCCGCCGAGGGCGAGGGCATGCCGGTGAACCAGCCGGGCTTGCCGGTGCCGTGCTGCACGTTGTAGCGGGCCAGGCGCACGGCCACCGCCACCACGTACATGTAGCAGATCACCCAGCCGAACTTGCCCACCGCCTGGAACTCGAGGAAGAACAGGATCAGCGCCGGCGCCACGCCGAAGCTGACGCAGTCCACCAGGCTGTCGAGTTCCGCACCGAACTTGGTGCCGGTGCCGGAGAGCCGCGCCACGCGGCCGTCCAGCATGTCGAGCACGCCGGCGATCATGATGTACCACGCCGCGGCGGTGAAGTTGCCGCGGAAGGCGCTCACGATGGCCCACAGCCCGAAGAACATGTTCCCGAGCGTGAACGCGCTCGGGATCACCACCACCACCTGGCGCATCCCCGGCGGGCGGAGGCGGGGGCTGGTCAGGGCCATTTCGCCACCACGGTCTGGCCGGCCTTGGTCTTCTCGCCGGTGTGCACCAGCACCTGCATGCCGGCCGGGACGAAGATGTCCACGCGCGAGCCGAAGCGGATGAGTCCCATGCGCTCCCCCTGCTGGACGGCGGTGCCGACCTCGTGGTCGGTGACGATGCGCCGCGCCACGAGGCCGGCGATCTGGCGGAGCAGGAGCTTGCCGCGCTTCGTCTCGAGGCCCACCGTGCTCTGCTCGTTCTCGAGCGACGCCTTCTCGGTCCCGGCGTGCCCGAACTTCCCCGGGTTGTAGCGCCGGTAGGCCACGGTGCCCGACGCCGGGTACCGGTTCACGTGCACGTTGAAGACGTTCATGAAGATGGAGACGCGCGTGGCGCGCTCCCGCATGAACTCCGGCTCGTCCATGTTCTGCACGCTCACCACGAGCCCGTCCGCCGGCGCGATCACCACGTCCTCGCCGCGCGGCCCCTCACGCACCGGGTCGCGGAAGAAGGCCACCACCCAGATGGCGATGACCAGCCACGGCAGCGACACCCAGAGCGGCGCGAACACCCCCAGGATGAGGGCGAGCAGCCACGCAATGATGATGAACGGTCCGCCCTCGGGGGCTACACGCATCAGGCATCCTCCGGCAGGTCGAACCCGGTGAGCAGGCGGAACGCCTCGAGGTAGCGCTTGCTGGTCGCGTCCACCACCTGCGGCCGGGAGGGTGGGAGGCGGCGCCTCGCCGTTCCACTTGCCCTGGCCCTTGAGCACCGTGAGGTAGTCGCGGAGCGGCTGCTTGTCGAACGACGGCTGGCTCTTCCCCGGCGCGTACTTGTCGGCCGGCCAGAAGCGGGAGCTGTCGGGGGTCATCACCTCGTCGATGAGCACCAGCGCCCCATCCGGCGCGGTGCCGAACTCGAACTTGGTGTCGGCAATGATGATGCCCTTGGTGGCGGCGTGATCCCGGCCCGCGGTGTAGACGGCAAACGAGAGGTCGCGCAGCCGCTCGGTGAGCGCCCGGCCCAGCGCCGCCGCCATCTGGTCGATGGTGACGTTGATGTCGTGCCCCGTCGGCGCCTTGGTGGCCGGGGAGAAGATGGGCGGCTCGAGCCGGGCGCTCTCGGTGAGGCCGCCCGGGAGCGGCTCACCCGCCAGCGTGCCGTGCTCCTTGTACTCCTTCCACGCCGACCCGGAGATGTAGCCGCGCACCACGCACTCGAAGAGCACCGGCTCGGTGCGCTTCACCAGCATGGCGCGGCCGGCGAGCTGGTCCCTGTACGGCGCCAGCGCCGGGAGCCGCCGCAGGATGTCCGAGGTGCGTGCGGTGACGTAGTGCGTCGGCACCACGGCGCCCAGGCGGTCAAACCAGAACGCCGAGATCTGCGTCAGGACCGCGCCCTTCCGCGGGATGGCCTGGTTCATGACCACGTCGAAGGCGCTCACCCGGTCGCTGGCCACCATGAGCAGGTGGCCCGCGTCGGCCTCGTAGACCTCGCGCACCTTGCCCCGGCGGAGCAGGGGGAGGGGCAGCTTCGATTCCGTCAGTACGCTCACGACGATCTTCCTCTCAGGCTGCCGTCCTGACCGCTTCGCGGCCCGCGATCCCCTGCAAGGCCAGTACATCCGGGCCGGGAATCCCCGGCCCGTGCGGACCCTAGACCGTGATCTCGGCCTGCTCGGCCACCGACGCGACCGCCCGCGCGCGCGCGAGCAGCGGCTCCAGGTACTCGCCCAGGAACTCGCCCACCTGCTGCTGCGAGCGCCCGGTGTACTTCATGGGGTCCAGCTCGCCCTGCAGCTTCCCCGTCGGCACCTTGGCAAACGACGCATCCGCCGCCAGCCGCTCCAGCAGCCGGTTGGGCTCGCCACGGCTCACCGCCTCGGCGGTGACCAGCGAGTTCTGGCGGATCACCTCGTGCAGCGCCTGACGATCGCCGCCCGCCTCCACGCCGATCATGAGCCAGCGCTCGGTGGCCATGAAGGGCATCTGCTCGGCCACGTGCCGCGCCACCACGCCCTCGCGCACCTCGATGCCGCCGGCGATGTTGGCCACCAGGAGCAGGATGGCGTCGGCCGTCAGGAACGCCTCCGGCATGGTGAGGCGGCGGTTGGCGGAATCGTCCAGCGTGCGCTCCAGCCACTGGGTGGCCGCGGTGTGCGCCGTGTTGGCCTGGAGCGAGATCAGGAAGCGCGCCAGGCCCGCGATCCGCTCGGCCCGCATCGGGTTCCGCTTGTACGCCATCGCCGAGGAGCCGATCTGGTCCTTCTCGAACGGCTCGAGCAGCTCGCCCTCGTGCTGCAGCAGCCGCATGTCCCCCGCCATCTTCGAGGCCGACTGGGCGATGCCGGAGAGCGTGTCGAGGAGCACGCTGTCGCCCTTCCGGCTGTAGGTCTGGCCGGTGACGGGGTAGACGCGCGGCAGGCCGAGCTTCTCGGCGATCCGCTGCTCCAGGCGGCGCACCTTGGCGTGGTCGCCCTTGAAGAGCTCGAGGAACGAGGCCTGGGTGCCCGTCGTGCCCTTGCAGCCGCGGAGCCGGAGGTGGTCCAGGCGGTGCAGCACTTCCTCGATGTCCAGCGCGAAGTCCTGCGCCCAGAGCGTGGCCCGCTTGCCCACCGTGGTGAGCTGCGCCGGCTGGAAGTGGGTGTACGCCAGGCACGGCATGCCGGCGTACTGCTTCGCGAATGCCGCGAGCGACGTGGCCACGGTCACCAGGCGGCCGAGGACCAGCTCCAGCGCCTTCCGCTGGATCAGCACGTCCGCATTGTCGGTGACGAAGGCGCTGGTGGCGCCCAGGTGCAGGTAGGCACGCGCCGCGGGCGCCTGGTCGCCGAACTGGTGCACGTGCGCCATCACATCGTGCCGGAAGCGCTTCTCGTACTCGGCTGCCTTGGCGAGGTCGGCGGTGTCGAGGTTGGCGCGGATCTCGGCCAGCGCCGCGTCCGGGATGTCGAGGCCGAGTTCCTGCTCGCTCTCGGCCAGCGCCAGCCACACCCGGCGCCACTGGCCGATACGGTACGGCTCGCCCCAGAGCTTCTGCATCGCGGGGCTCGTGTACCGGGTGGTGAGCGGGCTGCGCCAGCGGTCGTCGGTCATCGGAACTCGAGATCGGTGTAGACGATGGTGCCGCCGCGCTCCAGGAACACCCGCAGCGGCTGCCGCGGCCGGAGGCTCTCCACCACCTCGCGGACGTCGTCGGCCGTGGCGATGCGGCGGCGGTTCATGCCGACGATCACGTCGCCGGCGCGGAGGCCCGTGGCCTGGGTGAGCTCCCGCGAGATCGAGAAGATGAGCGCCCCGCGCTCGCTCTGGACCCCGCGCTCCGCCCGCACCTGCTGGGTGAGCGTCACCAGCTGCACGTCCTTGAGGACGGTGACCTTCTCCGCCGTGGTGGTGGGCAGGTCCCCGCTGGTGAGGGTCAGGGTCCGCTCGGCCTGGCCGCGGCGCGCCGTGAGGCGGATGGCGTCGCCCACGCGGCTGTCGAGCTTCACCGCTTCCCAGTCGAGGTAATTGCGGAGTACGCGGCTGTTGGCGCGGGTCAGCACGTCGCCGGCCCGGAGCCCGGCGCGCTCGGCGGGACCGCCCGGCGCCACGGCCGTCACAAGCACGCCGCCCTGCGCCTTCCAGTCCTGCATGCCCTCGGCGCCACGGACGTCGAAGCCGGTCCAGGCGCGGCGCACGGCGCCGTTCTTGATCAGGTCGTCCGCCACCCGCAGCGCGCGCTCGATGGGAATGGCAAAGCCGAGCCCGATGGAGCCGCCGTTCTGGGTGAAGATCGAGCTGTTGACGCCCACCACCTCGCCGAGCGCGTTGGCGAGCGGCCCGCCGGAGTTGCCGGGGTTGATGGGCGCGTCGGTCTGGATCATGTCCAGGTACAGGCCCGACTGGTCGCGGCCCGGGAGCACGTTCCGGTTCACCGCGCTCACCACGCCGGCCGTGACCGTCGGTTCTGCGTTGCCGAGCAGGTAGGCAAACGGGTTGCCGAGCGCCACCACCCACTCACCCACCATGAGGTCGGTGCTGGTACCCATCGGCGCGGTGGGGAGGCCCGTCCGGTTCACCTTGATCACGGCGATGTCGGTGACCGCATCCTCGCCGAGCAGCGTCGCCGGCTGGTCGGTGCCGTCGGGCAGGGAGACGATGATGCGCTCGGCGCCGTTCACCACGTGCTGGTTGGTGAGGATGGTGCCGTCGGCCTTGATGATGAAGCCGGTGCCGAAGCTCTGCTGCTCGCGCGGGGCGGGGACGAAGAAGAAGTCGAACGGCGACTGCGCCTCGGGCCGCCCGGTGCTGGTGACCGTGATGGACACCACCACCGGCGAGACCCGCTCCGCCGCCGTCACGATCGCCGTCCGGCGGGACGCGGTGGTGGCCGCCACGGCCGCCGGGCGCGCGGGGCGCTGGGCCTCGAGCGTCTCGACGAACATCGCGCCGGTGTCGCGGGGGCGGCAGGAGAAGAGGGCGGGGAGCAGCGCCAGCGGCGCGGCCCGGCAGGCAAACCGGGAGGCGGTCATGCGGCGCCTCCCGGCAGGTGGCACGCGGCCGGATACTCGGCTGCGACGAAGTACAGCCCCTCGGCGGGGGCCGGCGGACTCGTCGCCTGGTTGTCCGAGCTCGCGAGCAGCGTAGCCATGTCCTCTTTCGGGCGCTTTCCCCGGCCGATGTCCACCATCGTCCCCACGAGGAACCGCACCATGTGGTGCAGGAAGCGGTCGGCCGCCACGTGGAACCGGAGCCCACCCGCGCGCTCCTCCCACTCGGCCAGGCGGATGGTGGAGCGGTACTGGTGCTCCACCGGCTTGCCGTCTTCCTCCTCGGGCGCCTTCCGCACCGCGAAGGCGTGGAAGTCGTGCGTCCCGGGGAGAAGCTGTGCCGCCCACCGCATCGCCACCACGTCGAGCGGGGACCCGAGCGCCCACTCGTACGGGTGCCGGAACGGGGAGGCCGATGCGGCGTCGGTGCCGACGTCGTACCGGTAGCGCCGTCCCGTGGCGCTCTTCCGGGCATGGAACCCCGGCACCATCGCCGAGAGGCTCTCCACCCAGGCGTCGGCCGGGAGCAGCGCGTTCAGGGCCCGGTGCAGTTCTGGCCCCTGCCACCGCTCGGGGACGGTGAAGCTCACTCCCATCCCCAGCGCGTGGACTCCCGCGTCGGTCCGGCCGGCGGCATGCGCCACCACCCGCGTTCCCATGAGCCGTTCGAGGACTCGTTCGACCTCGGCCTGTACCGTGCGTCCGGACGGCTGGCGCTGCCAGCCCTGGAAGCCTCGGCCATCGTAATGCAGCAGGGCCAGATAGGTCCGGCTCATGAGGCCCGGAATATAGCGGGAGGGGAAGGGTTCGGCGTACTTTTCCACCCATGTCGTCCCCCCTCCAGCACGCCCTCCGAGACCTGGCCAACGGCCGGGTCCTGACCTCCGAGGAGACCGCCGCCGCCTTCGGGGTGATCATGCGCGGGGAGGCGTCCCCGGTCCAGATCGCCGCCCTCCTGATGGGCCTCCGGGCCCGGGGGGAGACCGCCGAGGAGGTGGCCGGCGCCGCCCAGGCGCTCCGGCTGGCCATGATCCCGGTTGAAACAGGCCACGACGTGGTCATCGACACCTGCGGGACCGGGGGGGGAAGTGTCGGGACCTTCAACCTCTCCACCGCGGCCGCCTTCGTGGCGGCGGGGGCCGGGGCCCGGGTGGCCAAGCACGGCAATCGGAGCTACACGTCGAAGTGCGGCAGTGCCGACGTGCTGGAGGCACTGGGGGTCACGATCACCCTCGGGGCGGCGGATGCCGCCCGGCACCTCGGTGAAGCCGGGATGGTCTTCCTGTTTGCCCCGAACTACCACCCGGCCATGCGGCACGTGGGGCCCACCCGGAAGGAACTCGGGGTGGCCACCATCATGAACCTCCTTGGTCCCCTCGCCAACCCGGCCGGCGTCCGCCACCAGGTGATCGGCGTGGCCGACCGGGCCCGCGCCCCCCTCATGGCCGACGCGCTGGCACGCCTTGGTGCCGAGCACGCGCTGGTGGTCCACGGCACGGTGGGCATGGACGAGATCTCCACCCACGGCAAGACCGAAGTCTGGGAGGTCCGCCACGGCGACGTCACCACGTGGGTGCTGGACCCGGTGCGGCACGGCCTCGACTGGGACGGGCTGGATGAACTGGCGGGGGGGGAACCGGCGGAGAATGCGGTGCGGATCGAACGACTGCTGGGCGGAAACGGTCATGACGAGGGCGGCCGCCGCGCCGTGACCCTGAACGCGGCGGCGGCCCTTTATGTGGCCGGACTCGCGGACCGCTTCGACACGGCGGTGTCCCTGGCGCACCAGACGCTCAAGGACGGCCGCGGCTACGACGTCCTCCAGCGCCTGCGCGGCGGCGCCCTCGCGGGCTAGCCCGGGATCCCAGCACGCCGAAGGGGCCGGCACGATGCCAGCCCCTCTGGGGAACCATGTCGAAAGCGCGGCCTGTGGGCCGCGCCCGCGCTGGCCTCAGTATTTGCGAATGACCCCCACCACCACGCCCTGGATCAGGACGTCGCGCTCCTGGAAGCGCATGGGCTGCATGGTGGTGTTGGCGGGCTGCAGGCGGATCCAGCCGCCCGGCTCACGGTAGAACCGCTTCACGGTGGCCTCGGCGCCGTTGACCAGGGCGATGACCATCTCGCCGTTGTCGGCGGCCTGCTTGCCGTGGACCACCACGAAGTCCCCGTCCATGATGTGCTCGTCGATCATGGACTGGCCCTGCACCCGGAGCGCGTAGTTGGGGCCGCGGCGGGGCAGCAGGCTGTCGGGGACGGCGAGCGTCTCGCCGCTCGAGATGCTCTCGATGGGAACACCCGCCGCCACGGTGCCGAGGAGCGGGATCTCGGTGGCGCCGGACACGCCCTTGGGCGGCAGCACCTCGATGGCCCGGCTTTCGTTGTGGGTGCGGTGGATGTAGCCCTTCCGCTCCAGGTTGGTCAGGTGCTCGTGCACCGTGGCCAGTGACTGGAAATTGAACTGCTCCGCGATCTCCTCGAAGCTTGGCGCGTATCCGTGGGTGCGGATATGCTCCTGCAGGTAGCTGAGGATTTCGCTCTGGCGCTTGGTGAGGGCCATGATCTCTCCTGGTGACCGAACGGACTCCGAACCATATTATCCGAACAGTTCCCGAAGGGCAAGATGTCGAGCACGCTGGACCGAATCCTTAATACCACCCGGGAGGGCCTGCCGGCCCTTCGCGCCCGGCGCGCCGAGGTTGAACAGGCGGCCCAATCGGCGCCTGAACCCCCGCCATTCCTGGGGCGGTGGGACCGCGCGCGGGTGGCGCTGATCGCCGAGGTGAAGCGGCGGTCGCCGTCGATGGGGACCATCAGCGCGGAACTCGACCCGGTGGCGCACGCCACGGCGTACGCGCGGGCCGGCGCCAGCGCCATCTCGGTGCTCACCGACGGGCCCTACTTCGGCGGGTCGCTGGACGACCTGCGGCAGGTGGCCGCCGCCGTGCCCGTGGGGGCGCTCCGGAAGGACTTCATCGTGGATGAACTCCAGCTGCTCGAGGCCCGCGCGGCGGGGGCGGCGGCGGCGCTGCTCATTGTCCGGGCGCTCACGCCGCCACGGCTGGGGGAGCTGGCCCGCTTTGCGAGGCAGCTGGGGCTGGCCACACTGGTGGAAGCGCACGATGCGGCGGAGCTCGACGTGGCGCTCGAGAGCGGCGCGCCGGTGATCGGCATCAACGCCCGGAGCCTCGACACCTTCGTCATCGACGTCGATGCCGCCTGGCGGCTGCTCACCCGGATCCCCGCTGACCGGATCGCCGTGGCCGAGAGCGGCATGGCCTCGGCCGCCGACGTGGCGAAGGCGGCGGAGGCCGGCGCCGACGCGGTGCTCATCGGCACGGCGCTCTCCTCCGCCCCCGATCCCCTCACGCTCGCCACGGCCTGTGCGGCGGTGGCGCGGCGGGGCCGGTAGCCCACCGGTGCCGAGCTCCCCCCCTGCCGGTCATCCCGTGGTGAAGATGTGCGGCATGGTGCGCCCCGCGGACGCGGACGCCGCCGTGCGTCTCGGGGTGAGCTACCTTGGCGTCATCTTCGCCGGGGGGCCGCGGCAGGTGACGGTGGCGCAGGCGCGCGAGGTCGTGGCGGCGGCGGGCGGGGTCCCCGTCCTTGGGGTCTTTGGATCGGCGACCGGGGACGAGATATTACGGGTGCGCGAACAGGCAGGCCTGGCCGGCGCGCAACTTCACGAACGCGGGACCCCTGACCTCCTCGCCCGGCTGCGGGCGGCGGGACTCTTCGTCCTCCCGGTGCTCCGGCTCCGGGGCGCCGAGGACTTCCCGGAGCTCGACCTGCTCCGCTCCACGGGCGCGCCGGTGCTCGTGGAGCCGCGGGTGGAGGGACGCCTCGGCGGCACCGGGGTCCCGCTCCCGCTCGAATTGGCGGCCGCCGCCCGCGCGCGCCTCGGGGCGCATCCCATGGTGCTCGCGGGGGGCCTGACGCCGGAGACCGTCGCCGCCGCGGTGGCGGCGGTGCAACCCCATGGCGTGGATGTATCTTCCGGGATCGAGCAGGGCCCCGGCGTGAAGGACCACCAGCGGATGCTCCGGTTCATGGAGGCAGTCGGATGGCGCTGAGCCTGCCGCGCGAACGCGCGGTTGCTGGACGCTTCGGAGAATACGGCGGGCGCTACGTGCCCGAGACGCTCATGGCGGCGCTGGAGGAACTGGCGACGCTGTACGACGGCGTGCGCACCGACCCCGCCTTCTGGGCCGAGTACGAGCTGCTCCTCAAGGAGTTCGTCGGGCGTCCCTCCATCCTCACGCGCGCCGAACGCCTGGGCGAGGCGGTGGGGACCACCGTCTGGCTCAAGCGCGAGGACCTGAACCACACCGGCGCGCACAAGATCAACAACACCATCGGCCAGGCGCTGCTGGCACGGCGGATGGGCAAGACGCGGATCATCGCCGAGACGGGGGCGGGGCAGCACGGGGTGGCCACGGCCACCATCTGCGCCCGCTTCGGGCTCGAGTGCGTGGTGTACATGGGGGCCGAGGACGTGGAGCGGCAGGCGCTCAACGTGTACCGGATGCGGCTGCTCGGTGCCACCGTCGTCCCCGTCACCTCCGGCACCCGCACGCTCAAGGACGCCACCAACGAGGCCCTGCGCGACTGGGTGACGAACGTCCTCACCACCCACTACATCATCGGCTCGGTGGTGGGCCCCGACCCGTACCCGCGCATGGTCCGCGACTTCCAGGCGGTGATCGGCCAGGAGGCGCGGGAGCAGATGCTGGCGCAGCACGGGCGGCTGCCCACCACCGTGGTGGCCTGCGTGGGCGGGGGCAGCAACGCCATCGGGATGTTCGCCGGCTTCCTGGACGATGCCGAGGTGGAGCTGGTGGGGGTCGAGGCGGCGGGCGAGGGGATCGCCACGGGACACCACAGCGCCACGCTCTCTGCGGGGGCGCCGGGGGTGCTGCACGGGTGCCTGAGCTACCTGCTGCAGGACGAGGACGGGCAGGTCCTGCCCGCGCACTCGGTGTCGGCGGGGCTCGATTATCCGGGCGTCGGGCCCGAGCACTCGTGGCTCCGCGACACCGGGCGGGTCACCTACGAGGCGGTCACCGACGCCGAGGCGCTGGCGGGGTTCCAGAGCCTCTGTCGCCTCGAGGGGATCATCCCGGCGCTGGAGACGGCGCACGCGCTGGCGTGGGTGGAGAAGCAGGCGGGGCGCTGGCGTGCCAGCGATGCCGTGCTGGTCTGCCTCTCCGGCCGCGGCGACAAGGACGTGGCCCACGTGGCCAGGCTCCTCGGGACCCCCGCGTGACGGAGGGAATGCCGCCCGCGACGGTGCTGCCGCCCTCGCAGGTGGAGGAGCTGCTGCGCAGCCTCACCAAGGGGCTCCGCGCCTTCCAGATGTACCTCCCCAACAACCCGATCTACCAGCGCGCGGTGCAGAACGTGCGGCTGGCCTTCCAGCCCATCTGGCAGGGCGGGCTCGACCAGCTGGTGCTGCAGATCGTCGAGACCGACATGGTGTGGGAGGAGCAGGTGGTCTACCACCAGCCCACCAAGAACGACAGCCTGGCCTGGTGGCTCTTCAAGGATGGCATGCGGGTCCTGACGCTGCTGCCCGGCGTCGAGGAGGGCGAGATCATCCGCTTCCTCGAGGTGGTGCAGCGCGCCCGAAGCCTCCCCGCCGACGCCGGCGACGACATGCTGACCCTCCTCTGGGAGCAGGACTTCACCCTGGTGCAGTACCACTTCACCGAGTTCATCCCCGACACCGCCGTGCCCGGTCTCTCGGGCGAAGGGACGGCGCCCGCCACCCAGCCGGAGGAGCAGCAGCGGCAGGCCGAGGAGAACCGCTCCCGGGTGGCGGAGGACGCGCCGCCCCGCGCCTCCAAGGTGATCGACCTCGAGGACTTCGACGCCACCCTGTACTGGCTCGAGGAGAACGAGATCCGCACCATCAACGAGGCCGTCGAGGCCGAGTACCGGCAGGACCTGCGCAGCAACATCCTCAACATCCTGTTCGACGTGCTGGAGCAGCGGGACGAGGAGGCGGTGCGCGCGGAGGTCATGGGCATCCTCGAGACCTACCTCCCGCACCTCCTCAACGCCGGCGACTTCAAGTCGGTGGCGGTGATCCTGCGCGAGATCCGGCTGCTGGTGCGGAAGTCCGAGCTGTTCACCCTGGCGCAGCGCGAGCGGCTCGACGCCTTCACCGGCCGGCTCTCCGATCCCGGCGTGCTGCAGCAGCTGCTCCAGTCGGTGACCGAGGCGCAGGAGCCGCCCACCACCGAGGAGCTGGGCGAGCTGTTCCGCGAGCTCCGCCCGAGCGCGCTCGAGACCATCCTGGTCTGGCTCCCCAAGCTCCCCGCCAACTCGCCGGTGCAGCCGCTCCTCGCCAGCGCTGCGGAACGCCTGGCCGAGACCAGCCCGCAGGAGGTGCTCCGGCTGCTGCGGCTGCCCGAGTCCGAGGCGCTGCCGGCGGTGCTGGCGCTGGTGGGGCGGCTCAAGCTGCAGCCCGGCGGTGCCGGGGCTCAACGATGCGCTGGGCCACGCCAACGCGGCCGTGCGGCTCCTCGCCGTGCAGGCGCTGGAGCAGGTGGGGACGGCCGGGGCGCTGCAGGCGCTGGAGCGGCCCATCGACGACCCCGATCGCGAGGTGCGGATCGCCGCCGTCCAGGCGCTCGGCAAGCGGGGCTACAAGGGCGCGCTCCGGCGCGTGGAGCCGGTGGTGCAGGGGAAGCTGCCGCGCGCCATCGACCTCACGGAGCGGATGCGGTTCTTCGAGGCGTACGCGCTCATTGCGGGGCCGAGCGCGCTCGAGTCGCTCGCGGCCATGATCTCGCCGGGCGGCCTCTTCCGCCGCAAGGAGCCGACGGACGTGCGTGCCTGCGCCGCGTTTGCGCTGGGCCGGCTGCGGACGGCCGAGGCCCGGGCCGTGCTGGAGAAGTACAAGGACGACAAGGAACTCGTGGTGCGGACCGCGGTGAACCGCGCCCTCCGTGAGGGTGGCGCATGACCGGCCACGAGAGCATGCATCCCGAGGACAAGGTGGGCTCGGACGCCTTCCTGCGGCAGGCGGGCCGGACCTTCCTGCTGGCCATGTACGCGGCGCTCCGGAGCCTCAAGCTCTACCCCATCGAGAACGCCACCGCACAGAAGTCGCTCGACGACCTGCAGGCGGCCAGCGCCGGCATCCTCCAGTCCCAGGGCGACATCGAGCTGCGGCTGTCCGGCGACTTCATCTTCGTCAACGGCACCCGGCTCCGCCTCGAGCTCGACAACTACGCCTCCTTCTCCAACCTGATGGCGGCCCTGAAGGCGCTGGAGGTCGGCGAGCTCCGGGTGATGCCCGGGTGCGAGCGGAAGGAGTGGCAGGTCTTCATCGGCGTGCTGCTGGCCCTCTCGGGGCGGAGCGGGGTGCAGGACGAGGAGCACCGCTTCCTCGAGCTGCGCGACCGCCTGGAGCGCGGCGGCGTGGTGCACATCGAGGTGCAGCCGCCGGTCGAGTCCGAGGACAAGGTGGCCGAGGCGGAGAAGGCGCGCGAGGCGGCGAAGCGCACCTACTCGCACGGCGTGGCGGTCACCAAGGACCTGATCAACAGCGTGCGCCTGGGCCGCACCACCTCGGTGGCCAAGGTCAAGCGCGCCGTGCAGGCCATCGTGGACCAGGTGCTCAACAACGAGACCTCGCTCCTCGGCCTCACCGCCATCCGGGACTACGACGAGTACACCTTCACCCACTCGGTGAACGTGTGCATCCTCTCGGTGGCCATCGGCAAGAAGCTCGGGCTCACCCGGCTCCAGCTCTACGACCTGGGACTGGCGGCCCTGCTCCACGACGTGGGCAAGGCGCGCATCCCCGTCGAGGTGCTCAACAAGACCACCGGCCTGGACGAGGGGGAGTGGCGCCTGATGCAGACCCACCCCTGGCAGGGGGTGCTCACGCTCTTCAACATGCGCGGCTACGGGGAGATTCCCTACCGGCAGATCGTGGTGGCGCACGAGCACCACATGAAGACGGACCTCACCGGCTACCCCAAGGTGATCCGCAAGCGCGACCAGGGCATCTACAGCCGCATCGTGGCCGTGGCCGACGGCTACGATGCCGCCACCACCCGCCGCAGCTACCAGACCGTCCCGATCCAGCCCGACCAGGTGCTGCGCGAGATGTGGGAGAACCCGCGCCGCGGCTACGACAAGATCCTGGTGAAGGCGCTCATCAACCTCATCGGCATCTACCCGGTGGGGACGTGCGTCATCCTCGACACCTTCGAGGTGGCCATCGTCACCGGGGCCAACCCCGACGCCAACTACCTGAACCGGCCCATCGTCCGCGTCGTCATCGACCAGGACGGCGCCATGCTGGGCTACCCCGGCCGCGAGGAGAACCTGGCCGAGGGCGACGGGAGCGGCAGCTTCCTCCGCTCCATCGTGAAGGTGACCAACCCCGACCGCTACGGGCTCATTGTCGGCGACTACTTCGTCTGAGGCGCGGCTGGACCAGGCCTGGGCCCAGCTCCGCCAGGCGCGCCGCACCGCGCTCATCCCCTACCTCACGGCCGGCCACCCCTCGCGCCCGGCCAGCCTCGAGGCGCTCAAGCGCGCCGCGGAGCACGCCGACATCCTCGAGGTGGGCGTGGCCTTCAGCGACCCGCTGGCCGACGGGCCCACCATCCAGCGCTCCACCTTCGAGGCGCTCGCCGGCGGGATGTCGCTGCCGCGCACCCTCGAGCTCATCGCCGAGGCGCGGCTCGACAAGCCGGTGGTGGTGTTCAGCTACCTGAACCCGGTGCGCCGCTACGGCGTGGCGCGGTTCCTCGCCGACGCGGCGGCGGTCGGCGCCTCCGGCCTCCTCCTCACCGACCTCCCGGCCGGGAACGATCCCGCCATCGAGGACGCGGTGCGCCAGAGCCCGCTCTCGCTGATTCGCCTGGTGGCGCCCACCACCACGGGCGCCCGCCTCGCCGAGGTGGTGGCGGGGGCGCAGGGCTTCCTGTACCTCGTGGCGCGGCTCGGCGTCACCGGCGCGAGCGCCACGCTGGCCGAGGGCCTCGAGGGCTACCTGGCGCGGGTGCGCGCGGCGAGTCCGCTGCCGCGGGCCGTGGGCTTCGGCATCAGCACCCCGGCGCAGGCCCGCCAGGTGGCGCACCTGGCCGAGGGCGTGGTGGTGGGGAGCGCGCTGGTGGATTGCCTGGCGACGGCGGGTCCCAAGGCGGCGGGGGTGTTCCTCGGCTCGCTCCGCGCGGCCCTCGACACGGCCGACAGGGAGCGCCACGGGTGAGCAGCCCGCGCCGGCTCCTCGAGGGCTACGCCCGCGCGCTCTCGTGGGGCGGCATCGCCCTTGGGGGCATGGCCCTCGCGCTGGACCAGCGCTGGCTGGCCGACCCCTGGGTGACGCTCGGCGTGCTCGGCTTCACGGTGGTGCTGCGCCGCGGGCAGATCCAGCTCTCCAAGTTCTCCTATCTCTCGCAGATCGGCGTGGTGGCCATCGTCGGGGCGCTGACCGTGGGCCCCGGCACCGTGACCTTCGCCCTGGCCTTCGGGGTGTTCCTGGCCGACGCCTTCTGGCTCGGCAAGCTGCTCAAGGCCGCCTGGGTCAACGCGGGCCGCGAGGTGATCGGCTTCCTGGCGGCGTACGGCGGCTACGCCGCGGTCTCGGTGGCCACCGATCCCACCGGCTTCTCGCTCGACTTCCTCCCCGCCGGCCTCACGTTCGTGGGGCTCTACTTCTTCTTCACCCGGGCGCTGTTCTACTTCACGCTGCTGGTGCGGAACAAGCTGGAGCCGCACGAGCGCCTCATGATCCTGCGCTACGAGGTGCTGGCGTACATCCTCACCATCGTGGGTTCGGTGATGGCCGCGCTCGCCATCCGCGCGCTGCCGCCGCAGGGGTGGCTCACCGTGCTCGCCGTCCTCGGCGTGCTGGGCCTGCTCACCACGCGCATCCTCGAGGAGGCCATCGCGGCGGAGGAGCTCAACAAGATCCACGCCCGCGAGCGGGTGATCACCAGCAACCTCTCGCTGGACGACGCCTTCACCCAGCTCGAGGCCATGGCCAACCGGGTCATCGACTGGAGCGACTTCCGCATCTACCGCGCCCGCGAGGGCCAGCCCCTGATGGTGTATCGCGGCGCCCTCGGCTGGCCCGACCGGGGCGACCCGCCGTTCGACGCGGCGGAACTCCGCGCCAAGGTGCTGGCCAGCGGCGAGGCGGCCGTGATCACGGATGCGCGCCACGATGCCCGGATCCTGGCGCCCACGCCCGATGCCCTCAGCATGCTGATCCTGCCGCTCAAGCTGGGCAATGAGGTGATCGGCACCCTGGAGCTGGACCACCACAAGCCGCGCACCTACGGCAAGAAGGAGACGGCGGCCGCCGTGACCTTCGCCGGGACAGCTGGCCACCGCCATCCACATCGCCGACCTGCGCCGGCCGCTCGCCGAGACGGTGGACAAGGTGGCGGACCAGGTGCGGCTCCTGGCCGGGACCGCCGACCACCTGCGGGCGGCCGCCGGCAGCGTGGCGCAGACGGCGCTGGCGATCCGCGCCGGCGCGGCGGAGCAGGAGCAGCTGGTGGCGCAGGGCCGGGAGGCCACGCAGGGCCTGGCGGCGCAGGCGCGCGAGGTGGCGGCCGACGGGGCCGCGGCCGAGGCCGCCTCGAGCACGGCGGCCGCCACCGCCGCGAAGAACCGCGCCTCCATCCAGGACGCCATTCGCCGGCTGGTGGAGCTGCAGCAGTTCGTGGCCTCGAGCACCCGGCAGGTGGGCGAGCTCTACCAGGTCACCAACCGGCTCATCGGCTTCATCGGCACCATCCGCGAGATCGCGGACCTCACCAACCTGATCGCCCTCAACGCCGCCATCGAGGCGCGCGCGCGGGGCACCAGGGCCGCGGCTTCGCGGTGGTGGCGGAGGAGGTGCGCCAGCTCGCCGCGCAGAGCGGGCAGGCGTCGCGCGAGGCCGGCGGCCTGGTGGCGGCCATCCTCGGGCAGGTGGCGCAGATCTCGGAGGAGATGGACCGCGGCACCGCCACGGTGCGCGGCGTGGAGCAGCTCTCGAGCGACGCGGCCAGCGCGCTCGAGGGGATCGTCACCGGTACCCTCGACGCCGGCGAGCACGCGCGGCGCATCGCGGCCACCGCCGGGCGCCAGGAGCTGGCCGCGGCGCGGCTCCGCGAGCACGTGGACCAGATCGCCGGCGTCTCCGCCCGCACCCTCGAGGACGCCAACACCACCGCGCGCCGCGCCTCCGAGGCGGCGCGCAGCCACGCCGAGCTGGAGCGCGCCATCCGCGAGCTCGCCGCCGTGGCCGAGCACCTCGGCGTCATTGCCCGCCACTTTGCCCACGACCTATGAACCCGCGCGAACGCGTCTACATCGCCCTCGGCAGCAACCTCGGGGACCGGGAAGCGATCCTCGCCCGCGCCCGCGAGGCCCTGGCCAAGCTCCCGCTCACCACGCTGCTCGCCGCCTCCGCCATCGAGGAGACCGCGGCCGTGGGCGGGCCGGCGGGGCAGGGGCCGTACCTGAACCAGATGGTGGTGGCCGACACCACGCTCGACCCCGGCCGCTTCCTCAAGCTGCTCCACAAGATCGAGGACGAGAACGGCCGGGTGCGCGCCGAGCGCTGGGGCCCGCGCACCCTCGACCTCGACATCGTGCGCTTCGGCACCCGCCGCCTGCGCGATCCCGACCTCAAGATTCCGCACCCCGAACTCCCCAACCGCGACTGGTGGCAGCGGGAGATCGAGGAGCTCGACCGGCTCGCGCCCCAGAAGCGCGACGAGGACTGATGAGCACCGCCCCCCAGGCGCGCCCCGAGGGCGCGCCCGACGCCGCCCGCCCCCTCACCGTCCCCGACCTCCGCGCCGCCAAGGCCGAGGGCCGGAAGGTCACGGTGCTCACCTGCTACGACGCCCTCTTCGCCCGGCTGCTGGACGGCGCGGTGGACATCCTGCTCGTGGGCGACTCGGTGAACCAGGTGGTGGCCGGCCGCGACACCACGCTCGACGCCACGCTCGACCAGATGATCTACCACGCCGCCGCCGTGCGCCGCGGCACGGCGCGGTCGCTGGTGTTCGTGGACCTGCCGTTCCTCACCTACCAGGTGTCGGTCGAGGACGCCATCCGGAACGCGGGCCGCGTGCTGCAGCAGAGCGGGGCCCACGGCGTGAAGCTCGAGGGGGGCGAGCACCTGGCGGAGACGGTGCGGGCGCTGGTCCGCGTCGGCATCCCCGTCATGGGCCACCTCGGCCTCACGCCGCAGTCCGTCAACCTCCTCGGCGGCTACCGGGTGCAGGGGCGGGAGCGGGGCGCGGCCGATCGCCTCAGGAGCGATGCCCGGTACCTGGAGGAGGCCGGTGCCTGCTCGCTGGTGCTGGAGCTGGTGCCCGCCGCGCTGGCCACCGAGGTGAGCCGCGGCCTGGCCATCCCCACCATCGGCATCGGCGCGGGGCCGGGATGCGACGGGCAGGTGCTGGTGCTGCACGACATGCTGGGCCTCAACGAGGGCTTCCGCCCGCGCTTCCTCAAGACCTACGCCGACCTCGCGGCCACCGTCCGTCAGGCGGCGCGCGCCTTCGCGGGTGAGGTGCAGGCGGGCGCCTATCCCTCGAAGGACCACAGCTTCGAATGAGCAGTCCCGCAACCGCCACCGGGCTGCCGGTGATCTCCGAGATCCCCGCGCTCCGTGCCTGGCGCGACGCCGAGCGGGTGGCGGGCCGCCGGGTGGCGCTGGTGCCCACCATGGGCGCCCTCCACGAGGGGCACCTGGCGCTGGTGGATGAGGCGCGGCGCCGGGCACAGCGGGTGGTGATGAGCATCTTCGTCAACCCGCTCCAGTTCGGGCCCAGCGAGGACTTCCAGCGCTACCCGCGTCCGCTGGATCGCGACCGGGCGCTCGCGGCGGCGCGGGGCGTGGACCTCCTCTTCACCCCCGCGGTGGAGGTGATGTACCCGCCCGGTTCCGAGACGCGGGTGGTGCCCGGCGAGACCGCCAGCCGCTGGGAAGGCGACGTGCGCCCCGGCCACTTTGCCGGCGTCCTGACCGTGGTGCTGAAGCTGTTCCACCTGGTGGAACCCGACGTGGCCGTCTTCGGCCAGAAGGACATCCAGCAGGCCACGCTGATTCGCCGGATGGTGCGCGACCTCGACCTGCGCGTGGACCTGGTGTTGTCGCCGACCGTGCGTGAATCCGACGGGGTGGCGTTGAGCAGCCGCAACGCCTACCTGACCCCGGAGCAGCGCGTCGAGGCGCGGGTCCTCAACCGCGCCCTCCGCGCCGCCGACCGGGCGTGGCGGGAGGGTGGCCGGGACGCCGCAGTGTTGCGCCGCCTCATCGAGGGGGAGTTCGGGCTCTCTCCGGGGGTGCAGCCGGACTATATTGCGATCGTGGACCCGGATACGCTTTCGCCCGTCCCGGTCGCGGTGACTGGCACGATCATCGCTGTGGCTGCGCGCGTCGGATCCACGCGCCTGCTGGACAACCACATTCTGGGCAGGGAGTTCCGTTGACCCTTGGACCTGAGCTCCGCGCCGCCCCCTCGGGCCTCCGGCCGACCCTCCCGGTCTGGTCGGTGGTGACGCCCGCGCGCCTCGCGCACATCGAGCGGGTGGCGCGCCTCGTGGCCACGTGGGCGGAGGAGATGGGGATCCCCGACAGCGAGCGCAACCGCTGGCTCCGCGCCGTGTGGCTGCACGACGCCCTGCGCGACGCCACCGCGGAGGAACTCGCGCGCTGGGCGCCCTCGGTGCCCGGTCCGGCCGAGCTGCGCCACGGGCCCGCCAGCGCCGCGCGCGCCAAGGCCGAAGGGGAAACGGATCGCGGCGTGCTCGACGCGGTGCGCTACCACAGCGTCGGGCTCGCCGAGTGGGACATGGTCGGGCGGGTGCTCTACTGCGCGGACTTCCTTGAGCCCGGACGCGAGCACACCCGCGACGCGCGCGCCGACCTGGCGCGCCGCTTCCCGGAGGATGCCGGGGGCGTGCTCCGCGAGGTGGCCCGGATGCGGCTCACCCACGCGGTCGCGTCCGGCTGGCCGCTCCCCGACCCGACGGTGCGCTTTTGGAACTTCCTCACCGCACGCGCCGCTGGCTGATCGCCGGCGGCTCCCTGCTCCTCATCGCCGTCGTCGTCCTCGTGATCCGCGCCACCCGGCGGGACCACGTGGACGGCCACGCCTACGACATCCCCTCGGCCACCAATCGCGTGATGGTGGAGGTGCTCAACGGCACCCACCGCAACGGGCTCGCGCGCCTCGGCACCCGGCAGCTCCGGGCGCGCGGGGTGGACGTGGTTTATTTCGGGAGCGTGCGGGACCCGGGGGACGACTCCACGAAGATCCTGGTCCGCCGGGGCGATCCCGCGCGGGCCGAGGCGGTGCGGGCCGCGCTCGGGGTGGGGCGGGTGTCGGTGGCGCCGGATTCGCTCCGGCGCGTGGACGTCACCGTGCTGCTGGGGGTGGATTATGCCCCGCCGCCGGACGTCGGGCCGTAGTGGCGCGGCGCACCTCCTCGATCAGCTCCGCCGGCAGGTAGGGCTTGGGCAGGAACGCGCTGAAGGCCAGGCCCGCGCAGCGCCGCGCCACCTCCTCCTCGCTGTAGCCACTCGTCAGGATCACCGGGACGGCCGGGTCCACCCGCCGGATCTCCGCCAGCGCCTCGTCGCCGGTCATGCCGGGCATCGTGAGGTCGAGCACCACCGCTGAAAATGCCTGGCGCCGCGCGCGGAACCGCGCCACCGCCTCCTCCCCGCTGGCCGCCGTGTGGACCTCGTAGCCGGCCCGCCCCAGGAACGTCCGCATGAGGCGGAGCACGTCTTCCTCGTCGTCCACGATGAGCACGCTGGTCGGCGGTGCCTCGGGCGCGCCCTCGGCGCCGCCGTCCCGCCGCCGCGCCGGCGCGGGCGAAACGGGGAGCAGGACCCGGATCCGGGTCCCGGCCCCGGGCGCGCTGTCCACCCGGAGGCTGCCGTGGTGGCGGCGGGTGATGCCGAGCGCCGCCGCGAGGCCGAGGCCTCGGCCGGAGAACTTGGTGCTGAAGAAGGGCTCGAACATGCGCGCCTGCACCTCGGGCGTGATGCCCGGGCCCGTGTCGGCCACCTCCAGGTAGATGTAGCGGCCCTCGCGCAGGCTCTGCGGCGTGGTGGTGCCGAGCAGGTAGCTGCGGTCGAGGTCCTCCACCCCGACGCGGAGGGTCACCCGGCCCTTGCCGTCCGGCAGCGCCTCGCCGGCGTTGGTGACCAGGATGAGGAGCACCTGGCGGAGCTGGGTCGGGTCCCCCTCGATGGCGGGGAGGGAGCCGGGGAGCTCCAGCTCGAGGCGCGCGCCGGCGGGAAGCGCGGCCTGCAGGAAGCGGAGGTTGGCCTGCACCAGCGCCGTGACCTCCACCGGCCCGATCACGAAGCGCCCCTTCCCGGCGTACGCCAGCATCTGGGACGTGAGCTCGGCCGCGCGCTGGGTCGCCTGCTCGATCTGCTGCAGGGACGGCTGGGCCGGCGCGTCGGGCGGGAGGTCGGCCCGGGCCAGGTGGGCGTTCCCGAGGATCATGGTGAGCAGGTTGTTGAAGTCGTGCGCGATCCCGCCGGCCAGCACCCCGATGCTCTCCAGCTTCTGGGCCTCGAGCAGCCGCTCCTGGAACTGCTGGTGCATCCGCTCGATGCGCAGGCGCTCCGTGATGTCCTCGTAGATCGCCACCACGCCGGTCACCTCGCCCTCGGCGTCCCGGAGCGGGCCGGTGGAGAGGTGCACCGCCAGCTCGGTGCCGTCCCGCGTGCGCCGGCGGGTGGTGCGGCTGCGCAGCCCGGTGCCGCCGAGCGTCTCGCCGAGCTCGGCGCGGAACTCCGCCTGCAGCTCGGCCGGCACGATCGGCAGCGGCCGCCCCAGCACCTCCTCCGCCGCCCAGCCGAAGGTGCGTTCGGCGGCGGGGTTCCACCCCGCCACCCTCCCGTCGGGGTCCAGCGACACGATCGGCAGGGGGGAGGCCTCGACCAGCAGCTGCACCCGGCGGGCACTCTCCCGCTCGGCGGCGGTGGCGCGCCGCCGCGCCGTGATGTCCGCGGCAATGCCGCACACGCGCACCACCCGGCCGGCCGCGTCGTGGATCAGGGTGGCGCGATCGCGGATCCACCGCACGGCGCCGTCGGTGGCGCGGACCACGCGGTACTCGATGTCGTAGGGCACCGGGCCGGCGGGGTCGAACTGGGCCGCCCACGCCCGCTCCACCAGCGGGCGGTCGGCGGGCTCGACCCCGGCGAGCCAGTCGAGCGCGTCGGCCAGCAGGCCGGCGGCGGGGCGGCCCCAGATGGCCTCGTACGCCGGGCTCACGTAGATCACCCGTCGCACCGGCTCCACCTGGATGAACCAGAAGACGTCTGCGCTCTGCTCGGCGAACTGCCGGAAGCGCTCCTCGCTCTCGCGCAGCGCCGCCTCGGCGCTCCGGAGCGCTGTGATGTCGGTGAAGGCCGCCACCGCGCCGCGCGGCTCGCCGGCGGCGTCGCGAAGCGGGCGGACGCTGCCGTAGAGTGTGCGGCATTCCCCGTCCTCGAACACCACCGTCTCCTCGAATCCCTCCACCGCCTCGCCCCGCGCGGCGCGCTGGACCGGCAGCTGCTCGGGGGCGAGTTCCACGCCGTCGCGGAGCACCGTGAAGTGCCGGGGCGCATCCGCCCCGGGCGCCGACTTGGAGAGGTTCTGCCCCTTGGGGATCCGGAGGAACTCATGGGCCGCCCGGTTCCCCTCGATCCGCGTTGCCCCAGCGTCCCGGGCGATCCAGACCACGGCCGGGACCACGTCGAGCAGCGAACGCAGTTCCTCGGCCTGCTGCTGGGCGGTGGCTTCACTCTCCCGCAGCGCCTCCTCCTGCGCCCGGCGCTGGGAGATGTCGGTGACCAGCGCCAGCGTTCCCGCCTCCCGGCCCTCAGGGTCCACCAGCGGGTTGCTGGTCACGAGAGTCCAGACCGGGTGCCCATCGCGGTGGCGCCAGGGGACGTCGCGCTGGGTTGGCGTGGCGGGGGGGACGAGTCGCCGCGCCGGCCCGTCGGCGCCCGGGGCGGACGGATCGAGGAACTCCGTCATGGGACGGCCCAGCATCTCGGCCGGGGTGTAGCCCAGCAGTTCGGCCATGCGGCGATTGACGTAGGTGGTCCCGCCGGAGGCGTCCACGGTCCAGACGCCATCCAGCGTGGTCTCGACGATCTGCCGATAGCGCGCTTCCGCCTCCCGCGAGCGTCGCTCGAGCTCGGCCAGGCGGCGACCGCCCCCCAGGATCGGCACCAACGCCTCCAGGCCGACGACCAGCAGCAGCGTCACCCCGATCTCGAGGGAGGTACGGTAGGGCAGGATCCAGAGGTCGGGGGATTGCTGGTGCAGCTGGATGGTGAGGACGCGCTGGGCGACCATCAGCAGGACCGCCAGGCTGATCAGCGTCCACGGCCAGCGGCGGCGGGTGGCTCGCCCGATCCGGAACGCCTGGAGCGCGGCCACCAGCTGGAGCAGGATGGCAACCAGGGAGAGGAGCATTACGGGGCCTCCTCGGCGGGCACTCGGACAGCTGCCGCTCCGCGCCCGGGGGGCGGGGAGGGTGGGCCCCGGTGGGGGAGGGGCCGACCGATCCTAGCGCGCGGCCCCGGAGGAGACAAGGCCGAAGATCACGTCCATGACGTTGGTGCCGGTCATCCCGGTGTGGAAGAGCGCCTGCCCGGCGGCCAGCGCCGCATGGCTGGCGTGGCGCCGGAGGTCCTCGGCCGGGTCCCGGCCGGCGGCCCGGATGGCGTCCCAGACCCCGGCGTCCGCAAAGCCACCGGCGGCCTCGGTGGGACCGTCCCGGCCGTCGGTGCCGGCCGCCAGCAGGGTCACCTGGCGACCCTCCCCGGCGGAGGCGGCCAAGCGTTCGGCGGCGGCCAGGGCCAGCTCCTGGGAGCGCCCGCCCAGCCCCGCGTCCGGCGTGAGGGTCACGGTGGTCTCTCCCCCCCAGACGAGCAGCGTATCTTTATTCAGCCCCCCGGCTTGCGCGTCCGCCATTTTTGTGGCATCATACGCGAGTAGTCTTGACGCCAACCGGCGGCCGACGTCGGCCGCTTCGCCAGCCAGGGCGGCGTCCATCAGGTGGGCATCGAGGCCAAGGGTACGGGCCCGGGCCACCGCTGCCTCCAGCGCCAGGCGGTTGCTGGCCACCAGCACCACCTCGGTGGCCGTGAAGGCGGGGTGATCCGGCTTGGGCGTCTCCGGTGCCTTCCCCTGCACGGTGGCCTCCAGGTGGTCCCGGAGGGGAGCAGGCACCTTGTCCCACAGGCCGGCGGAGACGAGCGCCGCTCGCACATCCGCCGCGCGGGACTCATCCGGCACGCAGGGCCCCGAGGCGATGGACCCGAGATCATCGCCGATAACGTCGGAGATTGTGAAATTTTTCACGTGGGCCGGAGCCAGGGCCACGGCGAGGCGGCCGCCGGCCCAGCGCGAGAATCGCTTGCGGATGCGGTTCATGGCGGTAATGTCGAGCCCGGAGCCGAGCAGCAGGCGATAGAGCTGCTGCAGCGATTCGGGCGGGAGGCTGGGGAGCGGGGCGCCCAGCAGGCTGGTGGCGCCGCCGGAGAGCAGGACCCAGGCTTCGTGGGTGGGCTCAACCTGCGCCACGGCCGCCGCGACGGCGTCACTGGCGGCGAGGGAGCCTGCACCCGGCAAGGGATGATCCCCGACGACCACGGGAAGGCGGGGATGCGGTTGCGCGCCCGGTTCGGGCACCACCAGGAGCCCGCCGGCCGGTTCCCGGTCATGCTCGGCCAGGAACCGCACGGCCGCCTCCGCCATGGGGCGGGCGGCCTTGCCGAGGGCCAGCAGGTGCACCGGAGTGTCAGGCAGGGGGCGGGCCCGGAGGGCCGCCCGCAGGGCGGGGCCCGGTTCGGCCGCCGTGACGGCCGTCCAGTACAGCTCCGTCAGCAGGGCCCGCGAGTCGGCGGGAGGGGCCATCGGCAGGATCCGGTGGTCGAAGGGGCGGTCGGGTCGTATGAACATACAGCCCTCCGCAAGCATTCGCTCGGGAGCCCGGAGCTCCCGTTCTGTCGTCTATCTGCGAGAGGAGTCGTCATGGCTGGCCGCAACTTTCTCTTCGTCCCCGGTCCCACCAACTCGCCGGACCGGATCCTCCGGGCCATGCACGTGCCCCAGGAGGACCATCGCTCCTCGGCGTTCCCGGAACTGACGCTGCCCATCTTCCGGGACCTCAAGAAGGTCTTCAAGACCGAGACCGGCACCCCGTTCGTGTTCCCGGGCACCGGGACGGGCGGGTGGGAGTCGGCGCTGGTGAACACCCTGTCGCCGGGCGACAAGGTGCTGTCGTTCCGCTACGGCCAGTTCAGCCACCTCTGGATCGACATGATGACCCGCCTCGGCCTCGACGTCACGGTGGTGGACGTGGAGTGGGGCGAGGGCGCGCCGCCGGAGCAGATCCAGGACCTCCTCACCAAGGACACCGCGCACGCGTACAAGGCCGTGTGCATCGTCCACAACGAGACCGCCACGGGCGTCACGAGCGACATCGGCGCGGTGCGGAAGGCGATCGACGCCGCGAAGCACCCGGCGCTGCTCTTCGTGGACAGCGTGAGCGGCCTCGCCTCCATCGACTTCCGGATGGACGAGTGGAAGGTGGACATCGCGGTGACGGGCTCGCAGAAGGGCTTCATGCTGCCGGCGGGCGCCGGCATCGTGTGCGTGGGGCCGCGGGCGCTCGAGGCCGGCAAGACGGCGAGGCTGCCGCGGTGCTACTGGTCCTACGAGGACATGATCAAGGCCAACGCCACGGGGTACTTCCCCTACACGCCGTCGATCCCCATGCTGTACGGGCTGCGTGAGGCGCTCACCATGCTCCTCGAGGAGGGGATGGAGAACGTGTACGCGCGGCACCACCGGCTGGCGGAGGGCTGCCGGCGGGCGGTGGCGGCATGGGGGCTCTCGCTCTGCTCGAAGGCGCCGAAGTGGCACTCGGACACCGTCAGCGCCATCATGGTGCCGCCGGGGTTCAACGGGGCCGATGTCATCGACGTGGCCTACCGGCGCTACAACTTCGCGCTCGGCGCGGGCCTCAACAAGGTGGCGGGCAAGCTGTTCCGCATCGGCCACCTGGGCGACCTGAACGAGATCACGCTGCTCGCCGGGATCGCGGGCGCCGAGATGGCCATGCGGGACGTGGGGATCAAGGTGGAGCTCGGCAAGGGCGTCGCCGCGGCGCAGCAGTACTGGCTCGAGACCCAGAAGCCGCTGCCGCCGAAGCACGTCGCGCCGCCGGCCGAGGCGGCCGTGGCGAAGAAGCCGGCGGGGGTCGCGTGAGCCACACCCGTTACGAGCCGGCTCGCCCCCGCCTGCAGCGGAGCGAGCTGGCCGTGCCGGGCTCCAACCCGGCGATGTTCGAGAAGGCGCTGACCTCCAAGGCCGACTACGTGTTCCTCGACCTCGAGGACGCGGTGGCCCCGGCGGACAAGGAGCAGGCCCGGATCAACGTCATCGCGGCGCTCCGGCAGTACGACTGGCGCGGGCACGGCAAGACGGTCTGCGTCCGGGTGAACGGCATCGACACCCACTACTTCTACCGGGACATGGTGGACGTGGTGGAACAGGCCGGCGCCCACCTGGACGTGGTGCTGGTCCCCAAGGTGGGGGTGCCGGGCGACGTGTACCTGACGGATGCCCTGCTCACCCAGATCGAGCAGGCCAAGGGCCTCCCGCACCGGATCGGCATCGACGTGCTGATCGAGACGGCGCTCGGGATGGCCAACGTGGAGGCCATCGCCACCAGCTCGCGGCGGCTCGAGGCCATGCACTTCGGCGTGGCCGACTACGCGGCCAGCATGCGGGCGCGGACGGTGTCCATCGGCGGGCTCAACCCCGACTACCCGGGCGACCAGTGGCATGCCTCGCTCACCCGGATGATCGTGGCGTGCCGGGCGTACGGGCTCCGGCCCATTGACGGGCCGTTCGGCGACTTCAAGGACCCCGAGGGCTTCCTGGCGGCCGCGCGCCGCGGGGCGGCGCTCGGGATCGAGGGGAAGTGGGCCATCCATCCCTCGCAGGTGGAGCTCGCCAACCAGGTCTTCACGCCGCCGGAGGCGGAGGTGACCCGGGCCACCCGGATCCTGGAGGCGCTGGAGGAGGCGGCCAAGCAGGGCAAGGGGGCCGCCCAGCTGGACGGCAAGATGATCGACGCCGCGAGCGCCCGCATGGCGCAGAACGTCGTCGACATGGACCGGGCGATCCGCGCCAGACGCTGACCGCCCCGCGGGACTGGGGGCGCGCCCGTCCCCGGGCGCGCCCCGGCAGGTCGACCATCCGCGTGCCAGGACGGCGCGCCACGCACACCACCACCTCGTGCGCGCGCCCGGTGAGGCGCGCCAACCGGAGGCAGCTGTGGACATCCACGAATACCAGGCGAAGGAACTCCTCGCCAACTTCGGCGTCGCCGTCCCCCGCGGGGGCGTCGCCTACTCGGCCGAGCAGGCGGTCTACCGCGCGGCCGAGATCGGCGGCAACCGCTGGGCGGTGAAGGCCCAGATCCACTCGGGCGCGCGCGGCAAGGCCGGCGGCATCAAGCTGTGCACCACGGAGGACGAGGTGCGGAAGGCGGCCGGCGAGCTGCTCGGCAAGCGGCTGGTCACCCACCAGACCGGCCCCGAGGGCAAGGTGGTCCACCGCCTGTACGTCGAGGCCGCGGTGCCAATCGAGCGGGAGCTCTACATCGGCTTCGTGCTGGACCGGAAGTCCGAGCGGATCATGCTGGTGGCCCACCCGCACGGCGGCATGGAGATCGAGGAGATCGCCAAGAGCGAGCCGGAGACCATCCTGCGGCAGACCATGGAGCCGGCGGTGGGGATGCGCGCCTTCCAGGCGCGCGAGGTGGCCTTCGGCCTCGGGCTGCCGGCGGCCGCGGTGAACCGGATGGTCACCATGCTGATGGGCTGCTACCGGGCCTTCCGCGACCTCGACGCCACGATGGTGGAGATCAACCCGCTGGTGCTCACCCGCGACGGCCAGCTGCTGGCGCTCGACGCCAAGATGGCCTTCGACGACAACGCCCTGTTCCGTCGCCCCAACGTGAGCGAGCTGCGCGACCATGCCGAGGAGGACCCGCGCGAGGCGCTGGCCTCGGAGCACGGCCTCAACTACGTGGCGCTCGACGGCGAGATCGGCTGCATCATCAACGGCGCCGGCCTGGCGATGGCCACGATGGACATGATCAAGCACGCCGGCGGCAACCCGGCCAACTTCCTCGACGTGGGTGGCGGGGCCTCCCCGGAGCGGGTGGCCAACGCCTTCAAGCTGGTGCTGCAGGACAAGAAGGTGGGGGCGATGCTGGTCAACATCTTTGCCGGCATCAACCGCTGCGACTGGGTGGCCAAGGGCGTGGTGCAGGCGGTGCAGGAGGTGGGGGTGAAGGTCCCGCTGGTCGTGCGCCTTGCCGGCACCAACGTCGAGGAAGGCCGCGCCATCATCGCCCAGTCCGGGCTCTCGATCATCCAGGCGGACTCCCTCGCCGACGCGGCCGACAAGGTCGTGGCGGCGTGGAAGGGCGCGGGGAGGAACTGACCATGGCCATCATGATCAACTCGCTCACCCGGATCCTGGTCCAGGGCTTCACGGGCGACAAGGCGACCTTCCACGCGCAGAAGATGATCGAGTACGGCTCCAAGGTGGTCGGCGGCGTCACGCCCGGGAAGGGCGGCCAGAGCCACATCGGGCTGCCGGTGTTCAACACGGTGAAGGAGGCCGTGGACGCCGTGTATCCCGACGCGAGCATCATCTTCGTGCCGGCGGCCTTCTGCGCCGACGCCATCATGGAGGCGGCGGATGCGGGCATCAAGCTCGTCTGCTGCATCACCGACGGCATCCCGGCGCAGGACATGATGACCGTCAAGCGCTACCTCCGCCGCTACCCCAAGGAGAAGCGGACCACCCTCGTGGGCCCCAACTGCGCCGGCCTCATCTCCCCCGGCAAGTCCATGCTCGGCATCATGCCGGGGCACATCTACATGGAGGGGAAGGTCGGGCTGGTGACCCGCTCGGGCACGCTCGGCTACGAGGCGGCGAGCCAGATGAAGGACCTGGGCATCGGCGTCTCCTCCTCCATCGGCATCGGCGGCGACCCGATCAACGGCTCGAGCTTCCTCGACGTGCTCGCGCTCTTCGAGCAGGACCCGGAGACCGAGGCCGTCATGATGATCGGCGAGATCGGCGGCCCGCAGGAGGCCGAGGCGGCCATGTGGGTCAAGGAGAACATGACCAAGCCGGTGATCGGGTACGTGGCCGGCCTCACCGCGCCCAAGGGCCGCCGCATGGGCCACGCCGGCGCCATCATCTCCGCCTTCGGCGACACCGCGGCGGAGAAGGCCGAGATCATGCGCTCCCTCGGGCTCACCGTGGCCAAGAGCCCCGCCCACCTCGGCGAGGCCGTGGCCGAGGCGCTGGCCAAGCGGCCGGCCAAGCGGAAGCTGGTGACGCGATGAGCCCGAAGCCGCGTGTCGTCATCACCCGGAAGATCCCCGCCGCGTGTGAGGCGGAGGCGCAGCGGCTGTTCGACGCCGTGGTCAACGCGACCGATACGCCGCTCACCACCGCCCAGCTGCAGGAGGCCCTCAAGACCGCCGATGCGCTGCTCCCGACGGTCACCGACAAGGTGACCGCGGAGGTGCTGGGCGTGGCGGGGCGGCGGGCGAAGATCGTGGCCAACTTCGGGGTGGGGTTCAACAACATCGACATCAAGGCGGCCAAGGAACTCGGGCTCACCGTGACCAACACGCCGGACGTCCTCACCGACGACACGGCGGACATCGCGATGACGCTGCTGCTCATGACGGCGCGGCGGGCGGGGGAGGGCGAGCGGCACGTCCGCGGCAAGGCGTGGACCGGCTGGCGTCCCACCCACATGCTCGGGACCAAGGTGAGCGGCAAGGTGCTCGGCCTCATCGGGTTCGGGCGGATCGCCAAGGCGGTGGCGCGGCGGGCGCACCACGGCTTCGGGATGCGCGTGATCTTCAGCGACCCGTACCCGCCCTCGGCCGAGGAGGCCCGGGCGCTCGGCGCCGAGCCGCGCGCCAGCCTCGAGGACGTGCTGCGTGAGGCGGACTTCGTGTCGCTCCACTGCCCGGCCACGCCGGAGACGCGGCACCTGCTCAACGCCGAGCGGCTCCGGCTCATGAAGCCGGACGCCTACCTCATCAACTCCGCCCGCGGCGACGTCGTCGATGAGGCGGCGCTGGTGGCGGCGCTCCAGGCCGGCACCATCAAGGGCGCGGGGCTCGACGTGTTCGAGAAGGAGCCGGTGGTCACCGAGGCGCTCCTCGGCATGGAGAACGTGGTGCTGCTGCCGCACCTGGGCAGCGCCACCCTCGACACCCGCGAGGCGATGGGCTTCCGCGCCCTCGAGAACCTCAAGCTCTTCTTCGCCGGGCAGCCGGTGCGCGACCGGGTGGTGTGACGGACGAGCGCCAGGCGCCCTTCGCGGCGGAGGACCTCGCCACCTCCGCCGACCCGCTTGCGGCGAGCGCGGCGCAGTACGCGACGGAAGTCGCGGAGCTCCTCTTCGGGCTGCTCCGCGAGGTGGTGCGCGCGCGGCACCCGTACCTGGAGGAGGCGCTCGCCGGCGGGCCGATGGATGCGGGCTGGACCACCGAGCAGCTGGAGGCCTGCCTCCGCGCGCAGGGGATCTGGTTCCAGCTCCTGAGCATCGCCGAGCAGAACGCGGGGATGCGGCGCCGGCGGCAGACCGAGACCGAGCGCGGCCCGGAGCAGGTGCGCGGCACGCTGGCGCAGGTGCTGCACGAGACGGCCGAGGAGCGCATCGCCGGCCCCCAGGAGATCCGGCAGCTGCTCGCGGCCCTCCGCATCCGGCCCACCATCACCGCCCATCCCACCGAGGCCAAGCGGGTGACGGTGCTCGAGAAGCACCGGCGCATCTACCGGCGGCTGGTGGAGCTCGAGTCGCCCCGCTGGACGCCGCGCGAGCGGCAGCAGCTGCTGGACCAGCTCAAGCTCGACATCGACCTCCTGTGGATGACCGGCGAGCTCCGCCTGGAGAAGCCCACGGTCCCGCAGGAGGTGTACTGGGGCCTCCACTTCTTCAGCGAGACGCTGTTCGAGGCCACGAGCGAGATGCTGGAGAAGCTCGACCGGCTGCTGGCGCAGCTCCACCCGGGCGAGCGGTTCGAGGTGCCGCCGTTCTTCCAGTTCGGGAGCTGGATCGGCGGGGACCGCGACGGCAACCCGTTCGTCACCAACGACGTCACCCGGCGCACGGCGGGCGAGAACCGGGTGGCGAGCCTGCACCGCTACCGGCAGCGCCTGGGCGAGCTGCTGCGCACCATGAGCATCACGGAGCGCGCCCTCGACATCCCGGCCGACTTCCGGGAGCTCCTGGCGCGGGCGCTGGAGCAGAGCGGCGACGGGCCCGGCATCCTGGGCCGCAATCCGGGCGAGGTGTTCCGGCAGTTCCTTGCCTGCATGATGCGGCGGCTCGACGGCGCGCTGCGCCACGCCGAGCAGGGGCGGACCGCCCCGGCGGGCGAGGGCTACGCCTCGGCCGACGAGCTGCTGGCCGACCTCCGCGCGCTGGAGTCGGCGCTCACGCGCGGCGGCGCGGCGCACGTGGCGCAGGCGCTGGTGCGCCCGCTCCGCCGCGAGGTGGAGGCGTTCCGGTTCAGCACGGTCCGGCTCGACCTCCGCGACAACTCCGCCAAGCTCACCGAGGCGCTGGTTGCCCTGTGGCGCCAGGCCACGGGGAGCGCCGGGGAGCCGCCGCCGGTGGACTCGGCCGAGTGGAAGGCCTGGCTGGTGGCCGAGCTGGCCAAGCCGCGCCGCGGCGACCGCGCCCTCGAGGGGCTGCCGGCCGGCGTGCAGGAGACGCTCGGCATGTTCCGGCTGGTGCGCGAGATCCGCAGCGACCTCGACCGGGAGGCGTTCGGCGCCTTCATCCTGAGCATGACCCGCGAGGTGGCCGACATCCTCGGCGCCTACCTGCTGGCCAAGGAGGGCGGGCTGTTTGCGGATGAGGCGGGGACCGAGAGCTCCACGCTCCCGATCGTGCCGCTGTTCGAGACCATCGAGGACCTGCACCGGGCGCCCGCCATCATGCGCGAGCTGCTCAACATCCCGGTGGTACGGCGCACCGTGCGGGCGCTGGGCGGGACACAGGAAGTGATGATCGGGTACTCGGACAGCAACAAGGACGGCGGGTTCCTCTCGTCCAACTGGGAGCTGTTCAAGGCGCAGGCGCGGCTCACCCGGGTGGGGGAGGAGGTCGGCGTGCCGATCGCCTTCTTCCACGGGCGGGGCGGGTCGGTGAGCCGGGGCGGGGCGCCGCTCGGGCGCGCCATCGCGGCGCAGCCGGCCGGCTCGGTGCGGGGCCGCATGCGCATCACCGAGCAGGGCGAGGTGGTGTCGTTCAAGTACGCCAACCGCGGCACCGCGCAGTACCAGGTGGAGCTGCTGGCGGCGAGCGTCATCGAGCATTCGCTCCGCTCGGAACACGAGGCGGCGCTCGCCCCGACGACGGAGTTCGATGAGGCGTTCGAGGCGCTCTCGGGGGCGGCGCAGGCCGCATACCGGCGCTTCGTGCAGCACCCCGACCTGCTGGCCTACTTCACCGCGGCCAGCCCGCTCGAGGAGCTGACGCTGCTCAACATCGGCTCGCGCCCGGCGCGGCGCACCGGGGTGCGGAGCCTCTCCGACCTGCGCGCGATCCCGTGGGTCTTTGCGTGGTCGCAGAACCGGCACTTCATCACGGGGTGGTACGGGATGGGGAGCGGGCTCGAGACCTTCCTGCAGATCCGCGGGGAGCGGGGCCAGAAGCTGCTCAAGCGGATGTACGAGGAGTCGCGGCTCTTCCAGCTGGTGATGGACGAGGTGGAGAAGACCCTGTCGTACGTGGACCTCGACATCGCCCGGCAGTACGCCGAGCTGGCGCCGGCGGGGGCGGGGCGGGAGGAGATCTTCGCGATGGTGGAGGCGGAGTACCACCGCACCTGCCGGGCGGTGCTCCAGCTGAGCGGGGGCCAGGAGCTGGCGGAGCGCTTCCCGCGCTTCCGCCGCCGGCTGCAGCGGCGCATGGCGACGATCAACCAGGTGAGCCGGCAGCAGGTGGAGCTGCTGCGTCGCTTCCGCGCCTCCCAAGGTGAGCAGGAGCGGCAGCACTATCTCTCGGCGCTGCTCCTGTCGATCAACTGCATCTCGGCGGGCTTCGGGGACACGGGTTGAGGCGCGGAGGCCCGGGGCGGGGTGCGCGCCACCCGATCCCGGCCTGCCCCGTGCACATCCGGGTGCGGCAGCCACGCCTCGGATTGGCGTTTCCTGGCTGCAACAGGTGGCGGTGGGCGCCCGCCGGCGGCGTCAACGGCATGCCGGTATAACTGGTTGATGCACAATGACATGGGCTCACGTTGCCCAGGCCACGGTGAGCCCTGAATCGCTGGCGCGAATCTTGTATTAATTGCGCGAGACTTCTCACCCCCTTCAGAGGCTCCATGCGCATTGCCCTGCGGACCGCGCTCGCGACCGCCGCCCTCGTGGCGCTGGCGGCTACCTCGGCCAACGCGTCGAACAATCGCGGGTTCTCCGGCTCGTCCTCCTGCCGTAGCTCGAGCTTCGCGACCTGCTCGTCCGGCCTGACGGGCAACGGCCGCGGCGTCATCACGATCATCATCAACTGGTTCAACCAGTGGCGGAATCAGGGGAGCTGGGGCAACCAGGGCGGCAACAACGGCCCCGGCGGCAACCAGGGCGGGAACGGTGGCACCACGCCCCCGGGCGGCCCGGGTGGCAACATCGGCGGACCGGGCGAGCCGCCCCCGGTGGTCACGCCGGAGCCGGTGACCATGACGCTGCTGGCGACCGGCCTCGCCGGGATGGGTGGCGTGGGCGCCTTCCGCCGCCGCAAGCAGAAGCAGCTCGAGGGCTGATTCCCTCCGCCCTGAACGCAGAAGGCCCCGGCAGCACGCCGGGGCCTTCGGTTCTTGGAGGGGTCAGGCCGTCGCCGGCGGGGCCGGGCGCCGCTGCTTGCGCTCGGTTTCCACGCGGAGCTGGCCACAGGCGGCGCTGATGTCGAGGCCACGGCTCCGCCGGACCACCGCCTCGATGCCCTGGTTGGTGAGACGCTGCTGGAAGGCGCGAATGCGCTCCAGCGGCGTGGGGGTGAGGCCCGGCGCGCCGCCGGGGTGAAGCGGCAGGAGGTTCACGAGCGCGCTCATGCGGCGGGCCAGGCGGGCCAGTTCGTCGGCATCGCGGTCGGTGTCGTTCTTGCCTCTGATCAGCACGTACTCGAAGGTGATCCGCTTGCGGAAGGCCAGCGCCGTCTCGAGCACCTGGGCCAGGTCGTACTTCTTCTCGATGGGCATGATGGCCAGGCGCCGTTCCGGGGTGGGCGCGTGGAGCGAGATCGCCAGGCGAAATTGCTCGGACGTGCGGCGAGGGCCTCCATCCCGGGCACGATGCCGACGGTCGAGATGGTGATGTGGCGGGCGCCAATGCCCAGCGCCTCGGGACTGTTGAGGAGGCTCAGCGCCACGTCCACCGCCTCCCAGTTGAGGAGCGGCTCGCCCATGCCCATGAAGACGATGTTGGTGGGCTTATCGGCGGGGTCGCGGAGGACGAGTTCACGGACCTGCCCGGCGATCTCGAAGGGGCTCAGGTTGCGCCGGAAGCCCATGGTGCCGGTGGCGCAGAAGACGCAGCCCAGGGCGCAGCCGGCCTGGGATGAGATGCAGAGGGTGCGCCGTTCGCCGGAGGGGATCAGGACGGATTCGATCAGCTCCCCGTCGCTGAGGCGCCAGAGGAACTTCCGCGTGCCATCCTGGGAGCGCTGCTCGGTCGCCAGCTCGAGCCGGGCCAGGGGCAGTTCCGCCTCCAGGCGGGCCCGGAGCGGGCTCGGCAGGTCGGTGACGTCGAGCCAGCTGGCGGCCGGCCGCTGCCACAATCGGGGCCAGAGCTGGCGGGCCCGGTAGGCCGGCAGGCCAGCGGCCGCCACCCAGTCGGCGAGGCGGGCCTCCGCCGCCTCCGGAGGGAGGTCGAGCAGGGTCGGGGTGGCGGGCGTTCGGGCCATGGGCGCAAGATACCATGGCCGGCGCCTGCCGGACGGGGGATCCTCTGGTCGCTATTGCTGGTGGCGTCATGCTGCAGCATCCGCTGAACAACTGGCCGCCCCACGGCGGCCCCCTGTGTGAGAACCCGGAGGCGCCAGCCGCGTCATTCCGGTGCTCTCCCTGTGACCCCCACCCCCTGGAGGTTCGATGCGGCGGTTCTCCCGTCTTGCGTCCGGCGTGCTCGCGCTGGCCATCGCGGCATGTTCCGAGGCGCCCCAGTCCACCGGTCCCACCACCATCCCGCTGACGGTCATCAAGGCCCCGGCCAACTCGGTGGTGCCGGGCCGGTACATCGTGCTGTTCAAGCCGGGCGTGCGGAGCGCCTCCGCTGAGGCCGACCGCATCGTGCGGCGGGACGGCGGGCAGGTCCGCTTCACCTATGAGCACGCGGTGCGCGGCTTTGCCGCCGACCTGCCGGACGCCGCGGTGGAGCGGCTCCGCACCGACCCGACGGTCGCGCTGATCGAGGAAGACGGCCTGATGTACGCGGACGGCACCCAGGCGCCGACGCCCTCGTGGGGTCTCGACCGCATCGACCAGCAGAACCTCCCGCTCAACAACAGCTTCACGTACAACCGCACCGGCGCCGGGGTGCACTTCTACGGCATCGACACCGGCATCCTCGGCGGCATCAACGGCACGGCCACCACACCGCACGTGGAGTTCACCGGGCGGCTGTCCACCGGGTTCGATGCCATCACCCTCGGTGGGCTGGCCAACGACTGCGACGGGCACGGCAGCCATACCGCCAGCACGGCGGCCGGCACCACCTACGGCGTGGCGAAGCAGGCCACCATCCATCCGGTGCGGGTGCTCGACTGCAGCGGCTCGGGCAGCTACAGCCAGGTGATCGCCGGCATCAACTGGGTGACGGCCGACCATCAGGCCCACCCGGGCCAGCGATCGGTGGCCAACATGAGCCTCGGCGGCCCGCTGGACCCGGCCACCAACAACGCGGTGGCGGCGTCCATCACGGCCGGCGTGGTCTACGCCGTCTCGGCCGGCAACAGCTACGGCGCCGACGCCTGCACCCAGTCGCCGGCCGCTACCCCGGCGGCGCTCACGGTGGCCTCGAGCGAGAGCAACGACGGCCGCTCCTCCTTCACGAACATCGGGCCGTGCGTGGACCTCTACGCCCCGGGCGGCAGCATCCGCGGGGCCTACATTGGCAGCACCACGGCCACGGCGGTGCTGAGCGGCACGTCCATGGCCTCGCCGCACGTCGCGGGCGTCGCCCTGCTGTACCTCGAGGCCAATCCCTCGGCCACGCCGGCCCAGGTCGGGTCGGCGATCACCGGCAACGCCACGCCCAACAAGATCCCGAGCCCCGGTGCCAGCACGGCCAACCGGCTGCTCTACGCCGGCTTCGTGCAGCCCCCGGGCGGCGGCGGGGGCAACCAGCCGCCGGTGGCCAGCTTCACCTGGACCTGCATCACGGGCAAGGCGCGCCAGTGCCAGTTCAACGGTCCACGCGGCGTCGGCATCACGCCACACGACTCGGCGCGGTGAACTTGGCGACCTAACACCTACGGCGACGGCCGGGAGCCACGGGTGACGCTCACCGTCCCGAGGGCCTAGCAGCAGCATGCCCACACCGTCCACCGGCACGCGCCGGGCGGCAACCAGGGCGGTCCCGCTTGACCCCGGCTGCACGGAGGGCAGCTGCAGCTTCGGCAGCACCAGGACGACGTGGGCATCCCAGCTACGCCTGGACCGTCGGCGACGGCGGCACCGGCAGCCGGGTCACCAGCAACCACGGCTTGCCGCGTCGGCGCCTACCAGGTCACCCTGACCGTCGCCGACGGCGGCAGCTTCAACAGCACCACCCGACGGTGACGACGTCCCCGGCAGCCCGGTGGAGCTACACCTGCCTGACCAACGGCGCTGGCGGCACGGGCCCCCGCCGGGGGGTCACCAGCTACGCCTGGCCTCGGCGACCGCGGGACGGTGGGGGGCGGCTCGGGCCAGGTGACGCTGACGGTCACCGATGGCGGCGGCCTCAGCAACTCGGTGACCCAGTCGGTGACGGTCACGGTGCCGACGGGCAACCAGCCGCCGGTGGCGAACTTCACCGTCAACTGCAACACCGGAAAGGCGCGGCAGTGCGCCTTCGACGGCACGTCCTCCAGCGATGACGTCGGCGTGGTGAGCTACAGCTGGAATTTCGGGGATGGCACGATCGGCTCGGTAAACCCCACCAAGCACACTTACCCCACGTCGGGCAGCAAGACCGTGACCCTGACCGTGACCGACGGCGGCGGGCTGACCAACAGCAAGACCGTGGTCATCACGGTGCCCTGAGCAGGACCGTAAGTTCGCTCCGCAGAATGGGTTGCCCCGGCCTCGCGGCCGGGGTTACCTTTTTTCGTCCCTAGCCCCCGCCGCCCTTGCTCCTGAGCGATCTCCTCACCCCGGACCGGATTCGCGTGCCGATCCACGCCGCCGACAAGCCGGGGGTCCTGCGCGAACTGACCGACCTCCTGGCCGGCCGCGAAGGCGTGGACGCGGGCGCGCTGCTGGGAGCCATCGAGGACCGGGAGGCGGTCCTCTCCACCGGCATCGGGCACGGGATTGCGTTCCCGCATGCCCGGGCGAGCGGGGTCCAGCAGTTGTCGCTGGTGTGCGGCAGCCGACCGGTGGGCGTGCCGTTCGACTCGGTGGACGGGGAGCCGGTGCGGCTCTTCTTCCTGCTGATAGCCCCGGAGCACGCTGCGGGGCAGCACGTGAAGGCGCTGTCCCGGATCGCGCGGCTGGTGCGGCGGGAGAGCACCCGGGAGGCGCTGCTGGCCGCGCCCACCCCGGAAGCGTTTCACCAGGTTCTTGTCGATGCCGAGGAACGATGACTGCCCGTACGTCGCTGCGTAGCCACCGGTGTGGGAGCCTCCGCAAGGAGCACGTGGGCCAGGCCGTCCGCCTGGGCGGGTGGGTGCACCGGGTGCGGGACCTGGGCGGGGTGATGTTCATCGACCTGCGCGACCGCGACGGCCTCGTGCAGCTCTCCTTCGATCCCCGGTGGACCCCGGCCGAGGTGCAGCTGCGCGCCAAGGGCGTGGGGGCGGAGACGGTGGTGCTGGTGGAGGGGCGGGTGGAACTGCGCCCCGAGTCGGCGCGCGACACGGCGCTGGCCTCGCGGGAGGTCGAGGTGCAGGTCACCGGCTTCCGCGTGGTGGGGCCGGCCGAGACGCCGGTGATCCCGGTGGCGCGGAAGGAGGGCGAGGACCTCGCCGCCGAGGAGCTGCGGCTCAAGTACCGGATCCTGGACCTGCGGCGGCCGGAGCTGCAGTTCAACCTGATCATGCGGCACCGGCTGGCCCAGCGGGCGCGGCAGGTGCTCTCGGCGCACGAGTTCCTGGAAATCGAGACGCCGATCCTCACCAAGCCCACCCCGGAGGGCGCGCGCGACTACCTGGTGCCGAGCCGGGTGCATCCGGGGGAGTTCTACGCGCTGCCCCAGTCGCCGCAGATCTACAAGCAGCTGCTGATGGTGGCCGGGATGGACCGGTACTTCCAGATTGCGCGCTGCTTCCGCGACGAGGACCTGCGCGCCGACCGGCAGCCGGAGTTCACGCAGATCGACATCGAGGCGTCCTTCGTCTCCGCGCAGGACGTGCAGGACTACGTCGAGGCCATCCTGGTGGCGCTGTGGGACGAGGCGGGCGAGACGGTGGCGGGGCGGTTCCCCCGGCTGGCGTGGCGGGAGGCCATGGAGCGCTTCGGGATCGACAAGCCGGACCTGCGCTTCGGGTTCGAGCTCCGCGACCTGACGGGGTTCGTGCAGGACGATGCGGCGGACTTCGTGAAGGGGGCCCGGGCGGGCGGCGGGCGGGTGCGCGGGATCCTGGCGGGCGGCCTCGGCGAGGTGAGCCGGAAGGAGTTCGACGGCCTGACCGCCGGGCCAAGGCGGCGGGCGCGGGCGGCCTGATCTGGGCCCGGCGGACCGCGGCCGGGTGGGAGGGCCAGGGGGTGAAGGCCTTCGGGGCGGGGGGACTGGCCGCCCTGGGCGGCGCGGCCGGCGACGTGCTGCTGGCCGTGACGGGGCCGGACGCCGTCACGAGCCCGGCGCTCCACGCGGTCCGGATGGAGCTGACGAAGCGCCCCGGCGTCACGCCGTCGGTGAAGCACGCCTTCTGCTGGATCGTGGACTTCCCGCTCTTCGAGCACGATCCTGGGAGCGGCCAGTTCGTGCCGGCGCACCACCCGTTCACGGCGCCGCATCCCGACGACGTGGGCTTCATGGAGAGCGACCCGGGCCGCTGCCGGGCCCAGCACTACGACGCGGTGTACAACGGGAACGAACTCGGCAGCGGCTCCATCCGCATCACGGACCCGGCGGTGCAGCAGACCATCTTCCGGCTGCTCGGGATCCCCGCGGAGGAGATCCAGCGCCGCTTCGGCTTCCTGCTCAACGGCCTCGCGGCCGGCGCGCCGCCCCATGGCGGGTTTGCGCTCGGCTTCGACCGGATCGCCATGCTCCTGGCCGGTGCGCCTTCGCTGCGCGATGTCGTCGCCTTCCCCAAGACGACGGCCGCCCGGGCCCTGTTCGAGGGCGCGCCGACCCTGGTGAATCCCGCCGACCTCACGGCGCTGCACCTCGCGGTCCAGCCCTAGGCCGGTTCCCGGTTTCCGAGGAGGGACATGCCTGACGAGATCCAGCACCGGCTCTCCACCGAGGGCGCCGACCCGCTGCTGCTGGCGGGGGTGAACGACGCCAACCTCACCGAGTTGCAGCGGGCCACGGGCGTGCGCGCCACCCTCCGAGGCGACACGCTGACCCTCGGCGGCTCCATGGACCAGGTGGAACGCGCCACCCCGGTGGTGCAGGGGATGCTGGACCTCGCCCGCATGGGGGAGACGGTGACGCCGGAAGACGTGGCGCGGCTGGTGGCCGCGGGCCCGTCGGCGGAACCGGTGGGGCCGGCGGACACCAAGATCATCCTGCCGGGCCTCCGGCGGATCATCGCCGCCAAGACGCCGGGGCAGCGGGAATACCTGCAGGCCATCGGGACCAACGACGTGGTGGTGGGCGTGGGGCCGGCGGGCACCGGCAAGACCTACCTGGCGGTGGCCAAGGCGGTCGAGGCGCTGGCGCGGAAGCGCGTGCGCCGCATCGTGCTGGCCCGGCCGGCGGTGGAGGCGGGGGAGAGTCTGGGCTTCCTGCCCGGCGACCTGCAGGCCAAGGTGGACCCGTACCTGCGGCCACTCTACGACGCGCTCGAGGACATGATGCCGCACGACCGGGTGCAGAAGGCGCTCGAGTCGCGCACCATCGAGATCGCGCCGCTGGCCTACATGCGCGGCCGGACCCTCGCCGATGCGTTCATCATCCTCGACGAGGCCCAGAACGCCACCGGCGCGCAGATGAAGATGTTCCTGACCCGCCTCGGCGTGAACAGCAAGGTGGTGGTGACGGGCGACAAGACCCAGATCGACCTGCCGCGCCGCGAGGACTCGGGGCTGGTGCAGATCGAGCGGATCCTGCCCGGGGTGGACGGCATCGCCTTCTGCTACCTCGACGAGACGGACGTGGTGCGGCACCGCCTGGTGCGGGAGATCATCAAGGCCTATGCGGAGGACCAGCACGGCTAGCCCGGCCCGCCGCCCGGCGGCGCCGGCGCTCGAGCTCTCGGTGCGGGGGGCGGGGGTTCCTCTCCCGCTCCCCGTTGCGCTCGTGCGCCGCGCGGTGGCGGCCGCGGCGCGGACCGGGGGGCGCGGCAGGCCGCGCCTGGCGGCGCTCGGGGTCACGTTCCTGACGCGGCCCGGCATCCAGCGGCTCAACCGCGAGTGGCTCCGGCACGACTGGCCCACCGACGTGGTGAGCTTCCCGCTGGCGCGGCCCGACGGCGGCCGCGCTGGCGACGTGTACATCTGCCCGGCCGTGGCCCGGCGGGAGGCTGCCGAGCGCGGCATTCCCGCGCGGGAGGAGCTGGTGCGTCTGGTGGTGCACGGCACGCTGCACGTGCTCGGTCATGAGCATCCCGAGGGGGAGGCACGGGTCGCCTCGCCCATGTGGCGCCTGCAGGAGCGCCTGGTGCGGAGCCTCGCCTGATGCAGCTGCTTCACCACCTCACCTCGCCGCTCATCACCCTGCTGCTGGCCCTCTGGGCGGCGTGGCTGTCGTTTGCCCAGGAGGCGGACGCGGAGGTGCCGCGCATCCTCGCGGACCAGGTGGGGATGCACGGGACGCGGCTGTCCCCGGCGCGGAAGCTGTTCGTGGGGCACCTCGCGGTGCTCATCCTGGCGGGCGCGGCGGCGGGCATCGCGGAGGCGTGGTGGTCCTGGGCCCCGGCGGGCGCCATCGTCCGGCTGCTGCTGGCGGTGCTCTTCGTGTGGGTGGTGAGCAGCGTCCTGCCGCGGTTGCTCGCCTCGGTGGCGCCGGACCTGCCGCCGCTGGTGCGGCCGGCGGCGCTGCGGACGCTCCGGCCCTTCGAGATGGTGTTCCGCCTGGTGGCATGGGCCGACCAGAAGCTCCGCCCCGCCGAGCGCCCCACGCGCGCCAGCGAGGCGGGACCGGCGCGCCGCGACATGCTGCTCGGCCTCTTCTCGCTGGCGGACATGACGGTGGCCGAGGTGATGACCCCGCGGATCGACGTGGTGGCGGTGGACACCGAGGCCAGCACCGAGGAAGTGGTGGCGACGCTTCGCCGCTCCGAGCACGCCCGCCTGCTGGTCTACGAGGGGCAGCCCGACGCGGTGGTCGGGGTCCTCTTCGCCAAGGACATGCTTGCCTGGCTCCCCGAGCACGGGGAGGGCGGCGACTGGCACACCCTCATCCGCCCCGCGGCCTACGTCCCCGAGGGCAAGACCCTCGACCGCCAGCTGCGGGACTTCCAGCGGGGCGCCAGCCACCTCGCCGTGGTGGTGGACGAGTTCGGCGGCACCGCGGGGATCATCACCCTCGAGGACGTCCTCGAGGAGGTAGTGGGCGAGATCCAGGACGAGCACGACGTGGACGAGCAGGCCGCCGTGGTGGAAGACGCCGAGGGCCGGCTCTCCGTCGAGGGGGGAGTGCCGCTGGCCGAGCTGGAGGCGCTGCTGAGCCACAGCTTCGGCCGGGAGGACGTGGCCACGGTGGGCGGGCTCGTTCTCGACGCCTTCGGGCGGGTGCCGCGGGGCGGGGAACGGATCGAGCTCGACGGGATCGAGATCATGGTGGAGCTCGTGGCGCGCCGGCGCGTGCGGCGGGTGCTGGTGACCCGGCCGGCCCGCGCGGCCACCCCGGCCGAGCGGGAGGGCGCATGATCTGGGTGGTCCTCCTCGGCGGGCTCCTGCTGGCCATCTTCGGCGCGGTGGCGGGCACGGCGCTGGTGTCGGTGAGCCGCATGGAGCTGACGCGCGCGGTGGCGGGCCAGCTCCGGGGCGGGGCGGGGTCGCTGGCCTGGATCGCCGAGATGGAGGAGTACCTGGGCGTCACGGCCGTGCTCACCGCGCTCGGCGTGGTGCTCGTCGGGGCGGCCATCCCGCCCTTCGTCCCGGGCGCCACGCTGGCCGTGCTCCTGCTCATCGTGCTCGTGTCGGTGCCGGCGGTGATCCTGCTCGGCTACCTGGTGCCGCGCTGGCTGGCGCGGCCCCGGGCGGAGGCGCTCCGGAACCTGATCGTCCCGGTGCTGCGGCCGGTGGCGCGGGTGGTGGGCGTCCTGCTGCCGGCGCGGGCCGTGCCCGGGGCCAGCGATCTCCGCGCCCTCTGGCGCGAGGGCGCGGCGGCGGGCTTCGCGGCGGACGAAGAACTGATCATGGTGGGCGGCGTCATGACCTTCACCGAGCGCCCGGTGCGCGAGGTGATGACCCCCCGCACCGACCTGGTGGCCGTGAGTGAAGCAGACGCGCTCGACGACATCGCGGCGGTCTTCGCGCAGAGCGGCTACACCCGGCTGCCGGTGTACCGCGGGACGCTGGACGAGATCGTGGGCATGCTGCACGCCTTCGACCTCTTCAAGCTCAAGCCGGGCGACCGGCTGCCCATCCGCCCGGTGGCCAACGCCCCCGCCAGCCGGAGCTGCGGGGACCTGCTGCTCGACATGCAGCGGGAGCGCCGCCACCTGGCCGTGGTGCTCGACGAGTTCGGCGGCACCCAGGGGATCGTGACGCTCGAGGACCTGCTGGAGGAACTCGTCGGGGAGATCTTCGACGAGTACGACCGGCAGGCGGTCGCCGCGCCCGGCGGCCCGCTCCTGCGGGAGGCCGACGGCGCCACGCCGCTCGACGCACTGGAGGCGGAGTTCGAGGTGCGCCTGCCGCGCGCCCGCACGGCGAGCATCGGCGGCCTCGTGGCCGAGCTGGCGGGCCGGATCCCGCAGGCGGGGGAGCGGTTCCTCCTGGCCGGCCTCGAAGTGGACGTGCTGCAGGCCACCCCGACCCGCGTGGAGCGGGTCCTCATCCGGCGGGCGCCGCCCGCGCCCGTCGTCCTTGCCCCCGCCCAGCCCGGGGAGGTCCGCCCGTGAGCCGCCAGGCCCCGATCGTCAAGAGCATGCTCGAGCTGCTCGAGCGCGGCAACCTGCAGGCCTTCCTCGCCCTGGCCCAGAAGGCGGAGCCCGCCGACCTGGGCGACGTGCTCTCCTCGCTGGACGAGGAGGAGCGCCTCTCGGTGGTGAAGTCGCTGCCGCGCCGCCTCTCCGGCGCCGCCATCATCGAGATGCCGGACGAGCTGCAGGCCGAGGAAACCATCGAGTCCCTGGCCGAGGACTCGCCGGAGGCGGTGGGCGAGATCGTCGAGGAGCTGGCCGACGACGAGGCCGCCGACTTCGTCGGCAGCCTGGAGCCCGAGCAGCAGGAGCGCGTCCTCGCCGAGATCGAGGATCGTGAGGACATCGAGGACCTGCTCCGCTACGACCCGGAGACCGCCGGCGGCCTCATGACCGCCACGGTGGTCACCCTCCGGGAAGCGAGCACCGCCGGCGAGGCGATCGAGTCGCTCCGGCGCCAGGCGGAGGAGATCGAGGACTTCGCGCAGGTCTATGTGGTGGACGCGCAGGATCACCTGCTCGGGGTGCTCCCCATCAAGCGCCTGGTGACGAGTCCCGCCGGCCGCGCGGTGCGCGACCTGATGGAAGACACCGAGATCCGCGTCCCCCCCGAGATGGACCAGGAGGAAGTGGCGCGGATGATGAGCCGCTACAACGTCCCCGCCGTGCCGGTGGTGGATGGGGGCGGGAAGCTGCTTGGGCAGGTGACCTTCGACGACGTCATCGACGTGGTCGAGGCGGAGCAGACGGAAGACCTCCTCAAGTTCGGCGGTACCTCGGCCGAGGAGGAACTCTCCGCGCCGTGGACGGAGGCGGTGCGGCGGCGGCTGCCGTGGCTCCTGGTCAACCTGATCACGGCGTTCGTGGCGGGCGGGGTGGTGTACATGTTCCAGGAGGAGCTCGGCAAGGTCATCGCGCTGAGCATCTGGATGCCGATCATCGCCGGCATGGGCGGCAACGGGGGCACCCAGGCGCTCGCCGTGACGGTGCGGCGCGTGGCGCTGGGCCAGATCCCCATGGGCCGCGCGCCAGGGGTCATCGGGAAGGAAGTGGCGGCGGGCCTGGTCAACGGCTTCGTGGTGGGGCTGGTGGCCACGGCGGTGGCCATGATGCTCGGCCACGGGGCCAAGATGGGCCTCGTGGTGCTGCTGGCCCTCACCGGGAACCTCTTCGTGGCGGGCTTCGCGGGCGCGTTCATCCCCATCACCCTCGGCCGGCTGGGCATCGACCCGGCCGTCGCCAGCTCCATCTTCGTCACCACGTTCACCGACGTCTGCGGCTTCCTGCTGCTCTTTGGCCTGGCGGGATGGGTGCTCGGGGTCTGACGGCCTCCGGACCGGCAAGCGAACGGGCCGCCTTCCTCACGGATGGCGGCCCGTTGCGTTCAGCCCGGCGACGGGCTCACCAGCCCAGCGTCATCTCCACGCGGGAGTACAGGAACCGGCCGTTGTAGCCGAAGGGACTGGCCGCGGCCCACGGGAAGGTGCCGTAGTTGTTGTTGAACAGCTTGACCGGGTCGCTGGTGGGGTCGTTCGGGTCGGACGGCCGGTTGGAGCTCGGCGAGTCCGGGTAGGTGTCGAAGATGTTCCGGGCCCCGATGGCCACCTTGGTCTGCTGGAAGCGGTAACTCACTTCCAGGTCGAACAGGGTCTTGGCGCCGTAGTTCTCGCGGCAGAGGTCGCAGAAGCCCGGCTGGGCCGAGGAGAACTTGCCGTAATACGAGGCGCGCACGAGGGTGCTGAAGGGGCCGCGGTCGTAGGTGCTGGTGAGCGTGCCGCGCCAGTCGGGCCGCTCGTCGGTGATGGCGATGTAGGTCACCGTGTCGATGAGCCCCGGCTCGCTCGAGTTGGCGAGGACCGACGGGATCGGGTCGATGTGGGTGATCTGGTTGCGGGTGTAGTTGATGGCCGCGTTGAAGCCCAGGTTGCCGGCGCCGGCGGGGACCCGGAGGTCGGCGGCGATGTCGATGCCCTGGGTCCGGGTGTCGAGGCCGTTGGTGAAGTACTGCACGCCCGCCACGCCGGTGATGCCCGCGTTGGCCAGGATGGCCAGCGTGGTGTCGTCATCGAACGTGGCGCCGAGCAGGATGCGGTCGGTGATCTTGATGTGGAAGACGTCGACCGTGATCGTCAGGTTGTCCCGCGGCGTGACGGCCAGGCCGCCGCTCAGGTTGAGGGAGTGCTCCTCGCGCAGCTTCTTGCTGCCGAGCGCGCGGGCGGCCGGCGAGTTCACCGGGTAGTTGCCCACCTCCACCAGCTGGCCGGCGATGTAGCTCGTGGTCACGTGGCTGAAGTAGCTCTGCGCCAGCGACGGGGCGCGGAAGCCGGTGCTCGCCGCGCCGCGCACCACCAGCCGGCGACTGGGCTGGTAGCGGAGCGCCAGCTTGCCGGTGAGCTGCGAGCCGAAGTCGCTGTAGTGCTCGTAGCGGCCGGCCACATTGGCGAGGAACTGGGGGGAGAGGTCGGTCTCCAGGTCCAGGTAGGCACCGACGTTGCTGCGGTCGTTCTTGCTGGCGTCCGTCGGGGAGAAGCCGGCGAAGACGGACGACCCGGCCGGCGCGGCGCCGCTCGAGTCCTGCGCCTGGTGGTTCCCGTTGATCCAGCTGGCCCGCTCCCCCGCCACGATCTCGTACTGCTCCCGCCGCGCGGCGAGGCCGAACGCCACGTTGACCGGCTGCGGCAGGCCGAGCGTCACCTGGCGCGCGAAGTTGATGGCGCCGAGGATCTCGTTGCGCTTGAGGGAGCCGGCGCGGAACGAGGTCTGGTTGGGGATGCCCGGGTCGTCCGCGTTGCCGAGGATGCCGTCGGCGCCCGGGGCGGTCGGGGTGGTGAGGCTCGGGCCGAGGGAGGCGTTGAGGGTGTTGCGGAGGTTGTAGTCGAACGAGTTGGCGCCGTACGTGGCGCCGAAATCCACCGCCCACCCACCGAGGCTGGTGCGGATGCCGCCCGCCGCCGAATAGTCCTCGACGTCGGGGCGGAACTCGGGAAGGAAGCCGTTGGGGTAGATCTCGGGCCAGTTGCGGGCGCTGTCGAAGTAGCGCCAGTAGCCGTTGCCGGTGCCCACCCGCTTGCTGTAGCCGCCGAAGGCGTACACCTCGCTGCTCCCGGCCGGGTTGAGCGGCATGCGGAAGTTGGCGAAGGTCATGGTGTTCTTCTCGAGCCCGTCGCCCCAGTGCAGGTTGGGCTGCGGCATGTTGTTGCGCTTGATCACGATCTGCCCGTTGGACGGGTTGATCGAGTCGGCCACCCCGCTCTGGTCCACGAGGTAGGGATCGGCCCACGCGCGGTTGGTGGGGTCGCGCTGCTGGAACTGGCCGAACAGGGCCAGCGACCCGCGCCCGAGCCCGATCCCGACGCCGCCGTTCAGGTCCACCGTGGTGCCGTCGTTCTTGTAGCCCTTCCCGGTGACGTACTGCCCGCCGCTCGCCGTGAGGAAGGGCGAGAACTTGCCCTCCTTGAGCACCAGGTTCACCACGCCCGCGATGGCGTCGGAACCGTACTGGGCGGCCGCGCCGTCCCGGAGCACCTCGATGCGCTCCACCGCCCCCGAGGGGAGCGCGTTCATGTCCACGCCCGTGGAGCCCGCGCCCATGCCGTAGGCAAAGGTGTTGAGCACGGCGGTAGTGTGCCGGCGCCAGCCGTTGACCAGCACGAGGGTATGGTCGGGGGAGAGCCCGCGCAGCGTGAAGGGGCGGACGATGTCGTTCGCATCGGTGACGCTCTGCCGCGGGAAGTTCACCGACGGGGCCAGCGCCTGGAGGATCTGGCTCGTCTCGGTGGTCCCCTGCTTCTGGATCTCCTCGGCGGTGAAGACGTCCACCGGGACGGCGAGCTCCTCGGCCGCGGTGTGCCGGGCGCGCGATCCCACCACCACGTCGATCGGCGCCAGCTCCACGGCGGTCCGCGCCATGACGATGTCCCGGGTGGTGAGCCCGGCGCCCTCCACCACGACTTCCGTCTCCGTCGGGGTGTAGCCGATGGCGCGCACCCGCATCGTGTAGCTGCCCGCCCCCACGCCCCGCATCGTGTACTTGCCGGCGGCGTCGGTGGTGGCGCGCGCCGTGGAGCGGTCGAGCGACACCGAGGCGCCCGGGATGGCGGTGCCGGCGCTGTCGAGCACGCGCCCCTGGATGGTTCCGGCCTGGGCGGCGAGGTGCGCCGGGGCCAGGCACAGCAACAGCGCGAGAACCCCGGCGCACAGGCCGAGGCAACGGACCACGGAACGTGGCATCCAAGCCTCCTCAGGATTGCAGACGGGTACCGCGGAAGGGAAACGGCTGCTGGGCGACATTACGGCTGGGTTGGGGGGCCGTCAAGACGGCACGGCGCTCGGCCTGTCAGGCCTTAGCCGTCCGGAGCCGCCGGCGCGGCGGCGCCGAAGGGCATGGTAAGTTCCGCGCGTGACCCGCCCGGCTCCCTGCGACGAGGCTCCGTGGACGCGTTCCTGACCCGGTACGGCCTGCTGGCCCTGCTGGCCCTGGCCACGGTGGAGGGCGACGTCAGCCTGGTGGTCGGGGGCGTGCTGGCCCATCTGGGGGAGATCAACACGCTGGGGTGCGGCCTGGCGGCCGTCGGTTTTGTCTCGCTCGGGTTCGGGCTGGGGCGCGGAACGGCGGTGGTCACGGCCGAGGTCCAGCGGCTGGAGCACTGGCTGGCGCTGGCGGTCGTGCTCGGGGGGCTGTTGGTGGCGGCAATCTCCCGTGCCACCCGGCGCCGGCTGGACCGCTGAGGGGGGTGGGATCGCCCCTGCGGGACGTTGCATAGCCCCTTCCGGGGTGCGAACTTACACCCATGGATCTTCCCGCCCTCGTGGCCGACCTCCGGGCCCGCAAGGTGCCCGCGATCGCCCGCGCGATTTCGCTGGTGGAGAATGCGCGGCCCGGCTTCGAGGAACTGCTGTCCGGCCTCCATCCCACCCTCGGCCGGGCGCGACGGATCGGCATCACCGGCCCGCCGGGCGCCGGCAAGTCCACCCTCACCGAACAGCTGGTCCGGGCCTATCGGGCCCAGGGGCTCACCGTGGCCGTCGTGGCCGTGGATCCCACCAGCCCGTTCACCGGCGGCGCGCTCCTCGGTGACCGGATCCGGATGGAATCCGTCGCGCTCGATCCCGGCGTCTACATCCGCTCCATGGCCACGCGCGGCTCCCTTGGCGGGCTGGCCACCACCACCCGCGAGGTGTGCGACGTCCTCGATGCCGCCGGCTTCGACCGGGTGCTGGTGGAGACGGTGGGCGTGGGCCAGTCGGAGCTGGACGTGGCGCGGACGGCGGACACGACGGTCCTGGTCCTGGTCCCCGAATCGGGCGACGGGATCCAGACCCTCAAGTCCGGCGTCATGGAGATCGGGGACCTCTTCGTCGTCAACAAGGCCGACCGCCCTGGCGCCGACCGCCTGCGGCACGAGCTCGAGGTGACCCTCGCCATCCGCGCCGGGAACGCGTTCCGGCACGTGCGGGCGCACCACGGGCGGCCGGTCGACGCCCAGGCGCCGCTCGAGGCGGACGGAAAGACCCCCGAGGTGCTCGCCACCATCGCGGCCAAGGGCGACGGGGTGGCGGAACTCGTTGCGGCGCTCGACCGTCATTGGGAGGCGCTGGTGCGCGGGGGCGCCCTGGCCGGGCGCCGGAAGGAACGGCTGCGGCAGCGGACGCGGGAGGTGGTGGAGCGCGCGGCGCGGCAGTGGATCTGGCAGGAAACGGGCGCCGAGCAGGTGATCGGCGAGCGGCTGGACGACATTGCCGACGGGCGGCTGAGCCCCTACGACGTGGCGGCGGAAGTCCTCGAGGCCTTGAAACAGGGAGTGCGCACATGACCCCGTGGAACCCCGATCGCGCCGAGCGGGAGCTGGTGGAGCGCGTGCAGGACCAGGAGAAGGAACTCGAGCGCCTGCGCGCCGAAGTGGCGGCGTGGCGCGCGGCGATGAGCGGGATGCCGGTGCGCGCGGACGTGGACTTCACCAGCATCTCGGGGCGCGGCACCGAGCCGGTGTACACCCCGGCGGACCTCGGCGTGGGGCACCACGCCACGGAAGGCCTCCCGGGCGAGTATCCCTACCTGCGCGGCATCCACCCGACGATGTACCGGGGGAAGCTCTGGACCATGCGCCAGTTCGCGGGCTTCGGGACCGCGAAGGACACCAACGCGCGCTACAAGTTCCTGCTGGCGCGCGGCCAGACGGGCCTCTCGGTGGCCTTCGACTTCCCCACGCTCATGGGCTACGACTCCGACCATCCCCGCTCCGAGGGGGAGGTCGGCAAGTGCGGCGTCGCCATCAGCTGCCTGCGCGACATGCAGGACCTCTTCGACGGCATCCCGCTCGACAAGGTGTCGACGTCGATGACCATCAATGGCCCGGCGGCGATGCTCTTCTGCTTCTACGTCGCCGCGGCCGAGCGGCAGGGCGTGGACATCGCGAAGCTCCAGGGCACCATCCAGAACGACATGCTGAAGGAGTACATGGCCCAGCATGCCTGGATCTTCCCGGTGGAGCCGGCCCTCAAGGTCATCGTGGACCTGTTCGAGTGGGCGAGCACCCACACGCCCAGGTGGAACACCATCTCCATCAGCGGCTACCACATCCGCGAGGCCGGCGCCACGGCGGCGCAGGAGCTGGCGTTCACGCTCGCCAACGGCTTCAGCTACGTGGAGCACGGGCTGGCGCGCGGGCTCGACATCGACAGCTTCGCGCCCCGGCTCTCGTTCTTCTGGGACGTGCACAACGACTTCTTCGAGGAGATCGCCAAGATGCGCGCGGCGCGGCGCATCTGGGCCCGCACGCTCCGGGAGAAGTACGGCGCGAAGAACCCGCGGAGCTGGCAGATGCGCTTCCACTGCCAGACGGCCGGCGTCTCCCTCACGGCGCAGCAGCCGTACAACAACGTGGTGCGCGTCGCCTACCAGGCGCTGGCCGCGGTGCTGGGCGGCACCCAGTCGCTCCACACCAACGCCTTCGACGAGACGCTGGCGCTCCCCACCGAGGACTCGGTGCGGATCGCGCTCCGGACCCAGCAGATCCTGGCCTACGAGACCGGCGTCCCCAACGTGGCCGACCCGCTCGGCGGATCCTACTACGTGGAGGCGCTCACCGACGGCCTCGAGCGGGAGGCCGCCGGCCTCTTCGCCGAGATCGAGGCGCAGGGCGGGGTGGTGGAGGCCATCGAGAAGGGGTGGTTCCAGCGCCAGATCGCCGAGTCGGCCATGCGCTTCCAGGGCGAGGTGGAGCGGAAACGGCGGGTGGTGGTGGGGCTCAACGAGTTCGTGGAGGAGGCGGAGGCCCCGGTGGAGATCCTGCGCATCGGCGACGAGGCGGAGCGGGCGCAGCGGGAGCGGATGGCGGCGCTCCGCGCCACCCGGGATGCCGCCGTGCTCGAGGCCCGCCTTGCCACGCTCCGCGCCGCCGCGGCCGAGGACCGCAACGTGGTCCCGGCCATGCTCGACTGCGCCCGCGCCGACGCCACGCTCTTTGAAATCCGGCACGTCCTCGAGGAGGTCTATGGCACCTATCGCGAACCCGTCTTCTTCTGAGCGTCCTGCGCCCCGCTGATCGCGGGGCGCCCGCATCAACCCGCCGGCTGCTGGCGGAGACGAGATCATGGCCACCAATCCCGACATCAAGCGCCTCCTGGGCCGCCTCACGCGGCTCCGCACCGACGACCACCGGGTCGTCACCTGCTACCTCAAGGTCGAGCCCCGGGACCGTGCCCGCGGCAAGTACCTCATCAAGCTCAAGAACCGGGTCCGGGAGGTGGAGCAGGCGCTGGACGGCCTGGCGCTCCCCAAGGGGATCCGGGACGAGGTGCAGAAGGACCTGGCCCGCGTGGTGGACGCGCTCCGCGACCCGAAGGCGCTCCCCGCCACGCAGGGCGTGGCCGTCTTCGCCTGCGCGCCGCTCAAGCTGTTCGAGCTGGTGGGGCTCCCGGTGGTGCACCGCTCGCGCCTCGCGGTGGACCGGAGCGCCATGGTGCGCGAGCTGGCCAGCATCGAGGACGAGATCGGCACGCTGCTCACCGTGGTGCTCGACCGCACCGCCGCCCGGATCTTCGAGGTCACGGCGTTCGGCACCACCGAGGTGGAGGGGGTGCCGGCGGTGGCCACTCGTGGCGGCCGCTTCCGCGGGGACCGGTCGGACAGCCCCGGCTTCGGCGAGCACCAGTACCACAACCGGATCCGCGAGGAGAGGAACCGCCACTTCGCCCAGGTGGCCGAGCGGCTGTTCGAGCACCATCGCCGCCATCCGGTGCACGGGATCGTGCTGGCCGGACCGGGCAAGGAGGCGGGGGCCATCGCCGCGTTCCTGCATCCGTACCTGGCGGAGCGGCTCATGGGCGTGGTGAGCCTCAACCCCAAGGAAGTCTCGGTCCCGCTGGTGCACGAGGCCACGCTGGCGGCGCGCACCGAGTTCGAGCGGGAGTCGGAGCGGAACATCGCCCACGGGCTCGAGGACGCGCTCGGGACCGGGTGGGCGGTGGAGGGGATCGCGGGCACGCTGCGCGCCCTCGGGCGCGGGCAGGTGCGGACCCTGCTCGTCAACGCCGAGGCGGCGCAGCCGGGCTACCGCTCGGGCAAGACCGGGCGCCTGGCCCTCCTCGAGCGCGAGCTCTCGGCCGACGGCGACGTCCACCCCGTGCTCGACGTGGTGGACGAGGCCATCGAGGAGGCACTCCGCCAGCGGGTGGACGTCGAGGTGCTCTACGACGAGAAGGCGCAGGCCGCCGTGCCGGGCCTCGCCAGCCTGCTCCGGTTCCGGTGAGCCTCAAGGCGGTCCTGTTCGACGCCGGCAACACGCTGCTCTTCCTCGACTACGGCCGGCTCGCGCCGGCCGTGGGCGAGGCAACCGGGGTTGCGCTCACGGCCGAGCGGTTGCGCGCGGTGGCGGGGGAGGCGGCGCGGAGCCTGGAGCGGCGGGACGGCACCGACCGGGAACGCGCCAGCCGGTACCTCGAGGCCATCTTCCGGCTGGCGGGGGTCCCGGCCGCGCAGGGAGAGACGGTCCGGGACACGCTCCTGGCGCTCCACCGGGAAAAGCACCTCTGGGGTGCCATGGACCCGCGGACGCCGGCGGCGCTCGCGCGGCTCCGGGAGGCCGGGTACCGGCTCGGCGTCATCAGCAACAGTGACGGGCGGGTGGTGGAAGGGCTCGGGGCGGTGGGGCTGGTGGGGTGGTTCGAGCTGGTCATCGACTCGGCCGACGTGGGCGTGGAAAAGCCTGATCCACGCATCTTCGGCATCGCCCTGGAGCGGCTCGGCCTCGCCGCCCACGAGGCGCTGTATGTGGGGGACATCTACGAAGTGGACGTCATCGGGGCCCGGGCTGCCGGCCTCGACGTGATCCTGCTCGACCCGCTCGGCCAGCACGCCGGGCGCGACGTGACCGTGGCCGCCACGGTCGCCGAGGTGGCCGACCGGCTGCTCGGCGCCCCGGCCGCCTGACACCCAGTCCTTGCCAGGGGACACCATCGCATGACCGCTGCCCTCGACCGGAAGCCCCTCCCGCGCCCCATCCGGGTGCTCGTCGCCAAGCCCGGCCTCGACGGCCACGACCGCGGCGCCAAGGTGGTGGCCGCCGCGCTGCGCGATGCCGGCATGGAGGTGATCTACACCGGGCTCCACCAGACGCCCGAGATGATCGCCAGCGCCGCCGTGCAGGAGGACGTGGACGTGGTGGGGCTCTCGATCCTCTCCGGGGCGCACATGACGCTCTTTCCCCGCGTCCGTGCCCTGCTCGACGAGGCCGGGCGGCCCGACATCCTCCTGACCGGCGGCGGCATCATCCCGCGCGAGGACGTGAGCGCCCTCGAGGCCAAGGGCGTCGGCCGGCTGTTCGGCCCCGGGACGCCCACCACCGACCTCATCGCCTACATCGAGCAGTGGGCGCGCGAGCACGTCACCGGCTGACGCCTGCCGGCCCGCCGCGCGCCGCTCGCGCGCGCGGCAGGCCCCGACCCCCGACCCTCGCGAGCCCGTGGCCACCACTTCCGCGCCCCGTCCGCATCGCCTGCGCACCCTGACCGACGAGTACCTCGCCCTCGCCCGGAAGCTCCGCGAGGGCGGCGGGGCCAAGCGGGTGCAGAAGATGCACGAGAAGGGCCAGCTCTCCCCGCGCGAGCGGGTGCAGGCGCTGCTCGATCCCGCGAGCCCCTGGCTGGAGCTCGGCCTGCTCGTGGCCTACGACCAGTACGACGGCCAGGCCCCCGGCGCCGGCGTCATCACCGGCGTCGGCTGCGTGGCGGGGCGGCCCTGCGTGGTGGTGGCCAACGACGCCACGGTGAAGGCGGGCAGCTGGTGGCCCGAGACCATCACCAAGATCCTTCGCGCGCAGGAAGTGGCGATGCGGCAGCGCATCCCCATCATCTACCTGGTGGACTCGGCGGGGGTGAACCTGCCGTACCAGGGCGGCGTGTTCCCCGGGCAGTACGGCGCGGCGCGGATCTTCTATTACAACTCGCTCATGCGGCGCTACCTCAACGTGCCACAGGTGAGCGCCGTCATGGGGAGCTGCATTGCGGGCGGGGCGTACCTGCCGGCCCTTTCCGACGTGATCTTCATGGTGGAGGGCACCAGCTTCATGGGCCTCGGCGGTCCCAACCTGGTGAAGGGCGCCACGGGGCAGGTGGTGGACGCCGAGACGCTCGGTGGTGCCGCCATGCACACGGCCGTGTCCGCGGTGGCGCACTATCGCGCCGCCACCGACGCCGAGTGCATCACCATGATCCGCGGCTACCTCGACCGCCTGCCGGCCGCCACGCTGCCCGCCGCCGGCACCCACGCCACGGTCGCGCCGAAGCGCCCGCCCGGCGACCTCTACGACATCCTTCCCGCCGATCATCGCCTCTCGTACGACATGCACCAGGTCCTCAACTGCGTGCTCGACGGCGGCGTGCTCGAGGAGTTCCAGCCGGACATCGGCAAGGAACTGCTCTGCGGCCACGCGCGGATCGAGGGACAGCCCGTGGCGGTACTGGCCAATGCGCGCACGGTCATCAAGGGGAAGCCGGGGCAGGTGCCGCGGATCGGCGGGATCATCTACACCGAGAGCGCGGAGAAGGCGGCGTATTTCATTGACAACGCCAGCCGCGAGCGGATGCCGCTGCTCTTCGTGCAGGACGTGAGCGGCTTCATGGTGGGGCCGGAGGCGGAGCAGTCGGGCATCATCCGCGCCGGCGCGCGCTTCGTCGAAGCCATGGCCACCGCCACGGTCCCCAAGCTGGTGCTCACGCTCAACCATGCCTCCGGCGCCGGCTATTACGCGATGGCGGGGCAGGGCTTCGATCCCGACTTCATCCTGAGCTGGCCAACCGGCCGCATGGCCGTCATGGAGGGCGAGTCGGCGGTGGGTGCGGTGCACGGGCCCGAGCTCGCCCGGGCGCGCGCGGAGCAGCGCCCGCCCGCCCCCGAGGTGCAGGCCGCCGTCGAGGCCATGCGGGCCGATTACGAGCACCAGCTCGATGCCAAGTACGCCGCGGCCCGTGGCTTCGTCGATGCGATCGTCACCGTCGAGGAGACGCGCGACCTGCTGGCGTTCCTGCTCCGCGTCACCTCGCTCTACCGGGGGCCGCACCTCGGTCCGTTCGTCCTTCCGCCCCTGGATGCCTCACATGCATAGGCTGGTTGCCGGGTCGCTGCTTGCCCTGATCGTCGGCTGTGGCGGCGGTGTGTCGCCCGCGCCCGTGCCCGCGCCCGCGGTATCGGCGGCGCCCGTCCCCAAGCCGCCACGTCCCGAGCCGAAGCCGGTCATGCCGCCGGCCGAGGCGTACGCCCGGGGCTGGATGCCGCTGCGCGCCACCAACATCCCGACGTTCCTGGCGGCGCATCCCACCTACGACGGCCGTGGGGTCCTGCTCGCCATCCTGGACAGCGGCATCGATCCCGGCATTCCCGGCCTCGGCACCACGTCCACGGGGGAGAAGAAGATCCTCGACCTCCGCGACTTCTCGGGCGAGGGCGCGATCCCCCTCACCCCCGCCAGCGCCGAGGGCGACGTGATCCGGGTGGGCGGGCAGGCGCTCGCGGGCGTGAGCCGCCTCCGCACCCTCATGGTGGGCGAGCGCCTGTGGACCGGCACCCTCGCCGAGCTGCCGCTCGGCGAGATGCCGGCCGCCGACGTGAACGGTGACGGCGACGACGCCGACACCCTGGCGATCGTCGTGGTCCGCGCGCGCGATGGCTGGGTGCTCTTCGCCGACACCGACGGGGACGGCTCCCTCGCCAACGAGACCCCGGTCCACGATTACCTCGTGGCCCGCGAGTACTTCGGGTGGCACGGCCGCGGCCGGTTCCCGGGGCTCAACCTCGCCGCCAACTTCCGTGAGGAGGGCGGCGCGCCGAGGCTGGACCTCTTCTTCGACACCAGCGCGCACGGGTCGCACGTGGCGGGGATCGCGTCGGGGAACGGGCTCTACGGGGTGACCGGCTTCAACGGCGTCGCGCCGGGCGCGTACCTGCTGGGACTCAAGATCGCCAACAATGCCAACGGCGGCATCTCCACCACGGGGAGCATGCTCGCCGCCATGGCGTATGCCATCCGGGTCGCGGCGGAGCGGCGGCTGCCGCTGGTGATGAACATGAGCTTCGGCGTCGGCAACGAGGCCGAGGGGCGGGCGCGCATCGATGCCCTGGTGGACTCGGTGCTGGCGGCACATCCCGAGGTGGTGTTCGCCATCAGCGCGGGCAACGATGGACCGGGCCTCTCCACGATGGGCTTCCCCGGCTCGGCCAGCCGCGCGCTCACGGTCGGGGCCACGCTGCCGGCGGTGTTCCTGGGCGGCAGCGGGACGGGGCGCGACCCGATCGCTTACTTCAGTTCCCGCGGCGGCGAGCTCGCCAAGCCCGACATCGTGACGCCGGGCATGGCCTATTCCTCCGTGCCCCGCTGGAGCACGGGAGAGGAACGGATGGGCGGCACCAGCATGGCGTCGCCCCATGCGGCGGGGCTCGCGGCGCTGCTCGTCTCGGGGCTGGCCCAGGAAAAGAAGCCGGTCGTGGCGCGGAGCATCCGGCAGGCGCTGATGGTCACGGCGCAGCCGCTGGCGGGCGAGACCGCGGTGGATGTGGGGCCCGGCCAGGCGGACGTCGATGCGGCGTGGCGCTGGCTGGCCACGTCGCGCACCGTCCCTGAGGTGCAGGTGACCACCGCACCGGGCCAGTCGGCCGGCTGGCTGACGCGCCCGCTCACGGCCCGCGGCGACACCGCGCTGCATTATCGCCTGACGACGGCCCCCGAGGCGGGAAGCCAGCCGGTCACCTTCCGGGCCAGCGCGCCGTGGCTTATTCCGCCCGCCGCGGCGACCCTGACCACGGCGGGGACGGACATCCGCCTGGCCCTCCGGGCGGACGCCTTCACCCGCCCCGGCGTCTATGTCGGCACCGCGAGCGCCTGGGGCCGCGATACCCTCGCCGGGCCCGTCGCCCGCCTCGTGGCCACCGTGGTGGTGCCGGACACCGGCGACCTCGCCATCGCGGACCTCGGCGCCCTGGCCGGCGGCACCGAGGCCCGGCGCTTCTTCGCTGCCCAGCGGGACCGTCCCTTCGCCGTGGGCTTCACCACCAGCGAGCAGGGCGAGATGCTCCTGGCCTACCTGCATGAACCCGGCGGGCAGCCATACCGGGAGGACAACGGCATCGGCGCCGGTTTTGGGGAGCAGGCCGGGGTCTACATCGTGGATGCCCGCGACGTGGAGCCGGGTTTGTACGAGGCCGTGGCGGTGGCCTCCCCGCTCGAGGGTGCGCGCGGCACCATCACCATCGTCCAGAGCCCGGTGACCATCGGCGCCACCCGCACGGCGGCCGGGGTCGAGGTGCGCCTCGGCAACCAGACCGGCGAGGCGGTCGAGACGGCGCCCTTCGCCGTCGTGGTGGGCGCCGAGCGGCGGGAGACGGTGGAGGGCGGGGACGGCGAGTCGCGCCTGCGCTTCCGCCTGCCGCCCTGGGCCATCCATGCCACCATCGACGTCCGGATGCCGCCGGAGCAATGGCCGGCCTTCACCGACTTCGGGGTGACGATGCTGGACGGCGCCGGCCGCATCCTCGGCAAGTCGCCGATGAACTACGCCTTCGGCCGGCTTCACGTGGACCTGACGGGGATGGACCGGACCGCCTCGCCCGAGGCCGAGCTGCGGCTCCTCCCCGGGTTTGCGGACCCGGGGGGCGGGCGCTGGACGGCCACCGTGAGCATCCGCCTCTATGCCGATTCCGCCAGCGTGCGCCCGCTGCCCGGCGGCCCGCTCACCGTCCCCGCCCGGCAGGCGGCTACCCAGGTGCTGCCGTTCAGCGGGCCCGGGCTGCCCGCCGGCCCCGGCTTCGTCCCGCTGGCCATCGTGGTGGTCCGCGAGGCGGACCGCACCTGGACCCTCGAGGTGCCGCTCCCGGCACCCGGCACTCCGTGAGGCACATGACCGATCGCATCGTCCGCGTCGCCGCCGGCCAGGGATTCTGGGGCGACTGGCTGGAGGCCCCCGTCCGCCAGGTGCAGGGCGGGCCCATCGACTACCTCATGATGGACTACCTCGCCGAGGTGACCATGTCCATCATGCAGAAGCAGAAGTCGCGCGACCCGAAGTACGGCTACGCGCGCGACTTCGTGCCCCTCATGGAGCGGATCCTGCCCGACCTCGCGGCCAAGGGCATCCGCGTCACCAGCAACGCCGGTGGGGTCAACCCGCGCGCCTGCGCCGAGGCGGTGCGGGAGGTGGCGCGCAAGCTCGGCGTCAGCGACAAGGTCCGCATCGCCCTCGTCACCGGCGACGACATCCTGCCACGCCTCGACGAGCTCCTCGCCAAGGGGCACGCCCTCACCGACATGGACACGGGCCGGCCGCTGGCGGACATCCGCGACAAGGTGCTCTCCGCCAATGCCTACCTCGGCATGGCCCCGATCGTCGAGGCGCTGCGGCAGGGCGGGCAGGTGGTGATCACCGGCCGCGTCACCGACACCGGCCTCACCCTGGGGCCGCTCTTCCACGAGTTCGGCTGGGCCACCGACGACTGGGACAAGGTGGCGGCCGGCACGGTCGCCGGGCACATCATCGAGTGCGGCGCCCAGTCGTCGGGCGGCAACCTGCTCCGCGACTGGCGCAAGGTGAAGGGCCTCGCCAACCCCGGCTTCCCCATCGTCGAGGCCACGGCCGACGGCAGCTTCATCATCACCAAGCATCCGAACACCGGCGGCGTCGTGAGCGTGGCGAGCGTCACCGAGCAGCTCGTCTACGAAATGGGGGACCCGCACACCTACATCACCCCCGACGGCGTCGCCGACTTCACCAGCATCCGGCTCAGGCAGGCGGGCAAGGACCGGGTCCGCGTGAGCGGCATCCGGGGCCGCGAGAAGACGGCCATGCTCAAGGTGTCGATCGCCTACTTCTACGGCTACAAGGCCGTGGGCACCCTGGTCTACAGCTGGCCCGACGCCTACGACAAGGCCCGGGCCGCGGACCAGATCCTGCGCCAGCGCCTGAAGGATCTCGGCCTCGAGTTCGAGCAGGTCCTCACGGAGTACGTCGGTGTCGACGCCACCCACGGCCCCCTGGCCGGGAAGCCGAGCCCCGACGCCCCCGAGGTGCAGCTCCGCGTCGGCGTGCGGGCGCGGGAGAAGGCGCCGGTGGAGCGCTTCACGCGGGAGATCGCCCCGCTGGTCCTCACCGGTCCGCCGAGTGTCACCGGCTTTGCCGTGGGGCGGCCGGAGGTGCAGGAAGTGGTGGCCTACTGGCCCGCGCTCATCGACCGGCGCGAGATCGAACCCTTCGTGAAGGTGGAGGTGCTCGATGCCTAAGGCCGCACGCAAGCCGGCCCGGAAGGCGCCCGCCACGCGGCTGGTGCCCCTCGTGGCGCTGGCCCACGCCCGCTCCGGCGACAAGGGCGACACGGCCAACGTGGGCCTCATCGCCCTCGAGCCCGCGTACTATCCGCTGCTGGTCAAGGAGGTCACGCAGGCCCGCGTGGCCCGGCACTTCAAGGGGATGGTCAAGGGGGTAGACCGCTTCGAGCTCCCCAACCTGAACGCGCTCAACTTCCTGCTGCACGGCGCGCTCGACGGCGGCGGCACCATTTCCCTCAAGACCGATGCGCAGGGCAAGGTCTACTCCACCGCGCTCCTCCGCATGGAGATCCCCGTGCCGCTCACGCTCGCGCGGAAGGTGAAGGCGTGAGCCTCTCCGTGGCGCTCACCGGCGGGGTCCTCTCCCTCATCCTGGACCGGCCGGAGAAGCGGAACGCCCTAGACCAGGCCACCATCTCGGCCCTGCTCGGCGAACTCGAGCACGCCGAGCTCGATGCCGACGTCCGCGTGGTGGCCCTGCGGCGCGCCGGCAAGGACTTCTGCGCCGGCGCCGACCTCGACGAGCTGCTCGCCTCCGCGACCCTCTCGCCCGCCGAGAACGAGGCGTCCGCGCTCCGGCTGGGCGAGGTCTTCCGTGGAATGCGGGCGCTCCCCAAGCCCGTGGTGGCCATCGTGCACGGCCGCGCGCTGGCCGGCGGGGCCGGTCTCGCCACCGCCTGCGACCTGGTCCTCGCCGCGGAGTCGAGCCAGTTCGGCTACCCCGAGATCCAGCGCGGCTTCGTGCCGGCCATGGTGATGACCATGCTCCGCCGCCTCACCGGCGAGCGGCGGGCCTTCGACCTGGTGGCCACTGGCCGCCTCGTCCCCGCGCGCGAGGCGCTGCAGCTGGGCCTCATCAGCCGTGTGGTGCCCGACGCGGAGCTCGACGCCACCGCCGGCGCCCTCCTGGCCCAGCTCGCCGCCACCAGCGCCAACGCGCTCGCCCTCACCAAGCGGCTGCTCTACGACCTCGACGCGCGCGATTTCGCCGACGGCATTGCCCAGGGCGCCCGCGTCAACGCGCTGGCCCGCGCCCATCCCGACTTCCAGGCGGCCATCGCCGCCTTCCTGCAGAAGTGATCCGCGCCAAGCTCTTCCTCGCCGTGCTCGGCTTCTGCCTGGCCGCAGCCGGGGTCGCGCTCGACAACCGGCCCCTCGTCTGGGCCGCGATCGTGGTGCTCGCCACCGCCATGGCGCTTCGCCTCTGGCTCAACCGCCGCCCGCGCGACGGAGGCTGAGGGCGCTCCCGCTTTCCTGCACCGGCTCGCGTCGGTTTGCGCCTAGGGAGTGAGTGTCGCTGCGCCATCTTGGCGCATGCACTCGCTCCCTGATCGCATCGCCGAGGCGCGCCGGATCCTGCACCACGCCTACGGCTACGCCGACTTCCGCCCGCTCCAGCGCCGGGTCGTGCAATCCGTCCTCGCCGGGCGGGACACCCTGGCCGTGCTCCCCACCGGCGGCGGCAAGTCCATCTGCTTCCAGGTCCCCGGCGTGGTGCTCGGCGGCCTCACGGTCGTGATCTCCCCGCTCGTGGCGCTGATGCAGGACCAGGTGACCGGCCTCGAGCGCCGCGGCCTGGTGGCGCGCACCCTCAACTCCCTGCAGGCCGAGGCGGAGCAGGCGGACACCATGGCGCTGCTGGCGTCGGGGACGCTCCGGTTCCTGTATGTCTCGCCGGAGCGGGCCCCTCGGCTCGGGGAGCAGCTGCAGCAGCTCGGCGTCCGCCCCCGGCTCCTGGCCATCGACGAGGCGCATTGCATCAGCGAATGGGGCCACGATTTCCGCCCCGCCTTCCGGCGGCTGGCCCTCTTTCGCGACCTCATCGGCCGGCCGCCCACGGTGGCGCTGACCGGCAGCGCCACGCCCGAGGTCCGGGACGACATCGTCCACGTCCTCGGCCTCACCAAGCCCGACCTGCATCAAGGCTCGTTCGACCGCCCCAACCTCTGGTTCGGCGTGCAGCCCATCCGCGCGCCGAGAGATCGCCTGCCGCTCCTCTACGAGCTCCTCGCGGCACGGCCGGGGCTGGCCATCGTGTACGCCGGCACCCGGAATGCCACCGACGCGCTCGCGCAGCGGCTCTGGTTTGCGGGGCACAAGGCGGCGGCCTACCACGCCGGCCTCACCCGCGAGCGCCGCAGCGACGTGCTGGAGCGGTTTGTCGCGGGGGAGCTGGACGTCGTCGTCGCCACCTCGGCGTTCGGCATGGGCATCGACGCGCAACGGGTGCGTCTGGTGGTGCACTGGGGGATGCCGCCCACGCCCGAGTCTTACTATCAGGAGGCGGGCCGCGCCGGCCGCGACGGGCAGCCGGCCCGCTGCCTCCTGTTCCATCACCCGGACGATGCGACGATCCACCAGCGCCAGCTGGAGGTCACGTTCCCGCACGTGAGGTGGTCGAGGCCCTCTGGCAGGATCCTTCCCTCCGCCGCCGCCACCCCGCCGGTGTCGTGGCCTCGGTGGACCGGCTCGCCATCGAACTCGGCCCCGATCCCGGGGACGCGGCGTGGGAGCGCGTGCGGGAACGCCGCAAGCGCGCCGTGCTCCGCCTGACCGTGATGCAGCGCTACGCCGAGGACCGGAGCTGCCGGCGGCAACGGCTGGTGGGGTACTTCGGCGAGGCCGACCCTCCCGCGTGCAGCGGCTGTGATGCCTGCGAACGCCCGTCGGCGCCCGGCGGCTCATGGCGGAGCCGGCTGGCCCGGCTGGTCGGGCGCTAGGCTGCCGTGGCCGGTCCGCTCCCTACATGATATCCTCCGGGGCCACCCGCCCTCGTGCCCGGAGTCACGTCATGCGCCTGCGCGCTTCCATCCTCATTTGCCTCGTCGGCCTGCCGGGTGCCGTCCCCCTCGCCGCGCAGGTCCGCGCGCGCGACCTCGGCATCGCCCCCGGGATCTTCGCGCCCGGCCGCTACAACGCCATCACCGACGTCGCGGGGGTGCGCGTGGGCCAGGTCACCATCGACCTCGGCGACTCGGTGCACACCGGCGTCACCGCCATCCTCCCGCACGAGGGCAACGCCTACCTCGATCGCGTCCCCGCGGCCATCCACGTCGGCAACGGCTTCGGCAAGCTCCTCGGCGTCACCCAGGTGCGGGAACTCGGCGAGCTCGAGTCCCCGGTCCTGCTCACCTGCACCCTGTGCGTCTGGCGGGTCGCCGACGCCACCGCGCAGTGGCTCTTGGCCCGGCCCGGGATGGCGGAGGTCATGTCCATCAACCCCGTCGTGGGCGAGACCAACGACGGCCAGCTCAATGCCATCCGCAGCCGCCAGGTGGGCCCCGACGATGTGCGCCGGGCGCTCGAGTCGGCAGCGACGGGCGCGGTCCTGGAGGGAAGCGTCGGGGCGGGGCGGGGGACGGTGGCCTTCGGCTGGAAGGGCGGCATCGGGACGGCGAGCCGGGTGCTGCCGCGCGCCCTCGGCGGGTACACGGTCGGCGTCCTGGTCCAGTCCAACTATGGTGGGGTGCTGCAGGTGCTTGGGGTGCCGGTCGGGAAGGAACTCGGCCGGTACGCCTTCAAGGATGTCGTGGAGTCGGAGCGCGGCGACGGTTCCATCATGATCGTGGTGGCCACCGACGCACCGCTCCTCGACCGGAACCTGGGCCGGCTGGCGTCGCGGGCCATCATGGGACTCGCCCGCACCGGCTCCTCCGCCTCCAACGGTTCCGGCGACTACGTGATCGCCTTCAGCGCCGCTCCCTCCCTCCGGCGTCCGTATCGCGAACGCCGCCCCGCCGCCCCGGAACTGGCCAACGACGAGATGTCGGCCCTCTTCCAGGCCGTCGTGGAGGCCACGGAGGAGGCCATCTACAACAGCCTCACCATGGCCACGCCGGTGGCCACGGCCCGTGGCCGCGTGGAGCCGCTCCCGCTCGACCGCCTGCGGGACCTGCTCCGAAAGTACGGCGTCAGTCGCTAGGCCCGGTGCCCGCCCCGGCGCCGGGCGGCCCCTCGGGCGCGCACAAGGCGTCGATGGCCGACGAGAGTTCCAGCAGCGTGAACGGCTTGGTCAGGAATCGAAAGCCGGGGCTGCCGAGCCATTCGGCCGGTACGTCCACGTCGGCGTACCCGGTCATGACCAGGACGGGGGCACGCACGCCAGACTCCATCAGGCGCTGCACCACGTCCATGCCGGAGCCATCCGGCATGTGCATGTCGGTCAGGATCAGCCCGATCGGCTCACTGGCCGCCACCGCCTGCACGAGCGCCTCCGCCACGCCCCCCGCCCGCAGCACCGTCCGGCCTTCCCGCTCCAGGCCGCGGGCCACGACTCGCAGCAGGCTCTCATCATCGTCCACAAGCAGGATCGGACCCTTTCGGTGTCCGGCCGCCAGCGCGCCGGGGGGAATGGACACGGCGGCGGGACGCTCCACGCCCGGCAGGTACAGGGTCAACCGGGTGCCCCGGCCCGGGGTGCTCTCCACCGTGATGCCACCCCCAACTTGGCCCACGATCCCATGCACGGTCGACAACCCGAGCCCGCGCCCGGTGACCCATGGCTTGGTGGAGAAGAATGGCTCGAAGAGATGGCGTAGCGTGGCCTCGTCCATGCCCACGCCGGTGTCGGCCACCTCGAGCGTCGCGTAGCGACCGGCTGGGAGGGTGCCCGTCGGGTGCGTCAGCGGCTGCTCCAGCTGGACCGCCCCGCGCCGCAACGCCAGGGTGCCGCCGCCCGGCATGGCATCGCGGGCGTTCTCCACCAGGTGGTGCAGTGCGTGCTCCAGCTGCACCGGGTCCATGCGCACCCAGTCGGCGTCCTCGGTGGTCGCCTCGACTTCCAGCCTCACCGCGGGTGGCAGCAGCCGACGCACCGCCTTCTCCGCCTGCGCCAGCCAGGCGCCGAGCCGGAACGGACGCGCCGCACTCGGCAGCCCGCGGCAGAACGAGGCGAGCTCGGCCGTGAGGTGCTGCGCCCGCTGCATCACCTCGCCGATCTCCTGCAGGTGCCACCGCGCGTCCCGGCCTGCGCGCAGGTCTTCATCCGCCAGCTCCACGGCGAACTGCACCGCGGTGAAGAGACTGTTGAACTCGTGGCTCACCCCCGCGGCCAGCCGCCCCGCCGACTCGAGCCGCTGGGCACGCTGCAGCTTCTCCTCCAGCGCCCGCTCCCCGGTCACGTCCCGCGCCACCAGCACCGCCCCGAGGACCGCCCCATCCGGCCGGCGCAGCTGCCGGGCCCGGGCCAGGAGGCGCCGCGGACTCCGGCCCGGCTTGGCCAGCACCACCTCCAGGGGCGGCACGCTCTCCCCGGCCAGCGCGCGCCGCAGCGGGAGCTCCTCGGGCGCCATCGGCGTGACGCCGTCGCGCTGCCGGAACCACGCATCCTCCTCCTCCAGGGTGGGTTGCGTGCCCGCGGCGTCCACCGCATGCAGCCGGCGCGCCGTGTCATTGAGGAGCAGGATGCGCCCGTCGGCGTCACAGATCACCACCTCCTCGTCCATCTGCTCGAAGGTGGCACTCAGCACCTCTCGTTCCTGTGCCAGGCGCGCCTCGGCCTCGGCCTCGGCCGTCACCTCCACCACGGCCACCAGGGCGGAGCGCACCTGCCCGTCGTCGGCGCGCTCGGGCTCCGCGTGGCTCTCGAAGTGGCGGAGGCCGGCGGCAGGGGTAGGCAAATCGCCGGCTGTATGGCGTGCCCGTCGCGAAGACGTGGGCCACCGCCGCCTCGGTCGCCGCCACGACCTCGTCGGGGAAGCCCGCCTCCCGCGCCGTCCGGCCCAGCATCGTCTCGCGCGACCGGCCCACGACACCGGCGGCCGCCTCACTGACAAACACATAGCGCCCCTCCGCGTCGAGCCGGAGGAGCAGCAGGGAAGTTGGGGTGCGCATGGGGACGCTCACTTCCACGGGAGGGCCGGCATGGTCCAGCGAGCTTTCTGGCCGGCGGCGAGAGGGGGCCAAGCGCTCCCCGCCATCGGGGGCGTTCTCGGCCCGGCTCTACGCCGTACAATGTGTCGGCCTCCAACCCGGCGCAATGCGGATGACCTTCATGCACGATCCAAGTGCAAGCCCTGCATAAAGATACGGGCATGACGGGCGTGAATTTTCTGTTATATTGACCGACGGCAAGCCCCACCCCGGGGCGCCCTGCCACTCCGCCAACCGAGAGCCGCATGGACTCGTCGCTTTACTTCAGCGAGCAGCATCAGCAGGTCCGCGAGATGGTCCGCGATTTCGCCCAGCGCGACGTCGCCCCCGTGGCCCGCGAACTCGACCGCACCTCCGCCTTCCCGTGGGAGAACATCCGCAAGATGGGCGAGCTCGGCCTCCTCGGCGTGCCGTGGCCCGAGGAGTTCGGCGGGGCGGGGATGGACCAGCTGAGCTACTACCTCACCATCCACGAGCTGGCCAAGGTGGACGCGTCGCACGCCCTCACCATCAGCGCGCACACCAACCTCGGCACCTCGCCGATCATGGACTTCGGCACGGAGGAGCAGAAGCGGCGCTACGTCCCGCTGCTCGCCTCGGGGCGGGTGCTCGGCGGCTTTGGCCTCACCGAGCCGGGCGCCGGGAGCGACGCCGGCGGCACCGCCACCACCGCGGTGGACAAGGGCAGCCACTACGTCCTGAACGGGGCCAAGATCTTCATCACCCACGCCGGCGTGGGGGAGATCTTCGTGGCCACCGCGCGCACCGAGCCGGGCCAGGGCAACAAGGGCATCACCAGCTTCATCCTCACCAAGGAGACCTGCGATCTCGAGGCCTGCCGCGCCGTCGGCGTAGGCCACGACGACAGCCTCCCGGTGATCCCCGGCTTTCGCGCCGGCAAGAAGGAAGACAAGATGGGCTGGCGTGCCAGCGATACCCGCGAGCTGGTCTTCGAGGATGCCGTGGTGCCCAAGGAGAACGTCCTGGGCACGCCGGGGAAGGGCTTCATCAACTTCCTCAAGACACTCGACGCCGGCCGCATCGGCATCGCCGCGCTCTCCCTCGGCATCGCCGAGGGGGCGTACGAGGAGGCGCTCAAGTACGCCGGGGTCCGCAAGCAGTTCGGCAAGCCGATCGGCAGCTTCCAGGGGGTCCACTTCCAGCTGGCTGACATGGCGCTGGAGATCGAGGCCGGCACCCACCTCCTCTACCACGCGGCGTGGCTCAAGCAGAATGGGAAGCCGTTCAAGAAGGAGGCGGCCATGGCCAAGCTCTACTGCTCCGAACTGGCCATGCGGGTCACCACCAAGGCGGTCCAGGTCTTCGGCGGGTATGGTTACACCACCGAGTACCCGGTGGAGCGCATGATGCGCGACGCCAAGGTCTGCGAGATCGGCGAGGGCACGAGCGAGATCCAGCGCATCGTCATCGCCCGGCAGATCCTGGGCGACATCGTGGCGTGAGTTCACCCCGAGTCTGAGGCGAACTTCAGGGGCCCGGGCCGGTGTCGGCCCGGGCCCCGTTGGCGGCCGGAGCCCTGCTGACCGGGGGCCCAAGTGGACAGGTTTTGTTCATTATTGCCCTAAACCCTAGTCAGGCCTATCTTTGGCCATGCTTCATTCTTGGCTGGACCCCCTTTATTTCAACCTGACCGCCCTCCTCCTCGGGGGGTGGCTCGTTGGGGTCCGGCCGGATCTTGCGGGGCGGTGCCGCCGTGCGGCCGTCTCGCGTGTGGTTCGTAGGTCGCGTCCTGGCATTCGTGCGAACCGACCCGCCGGCCGTCCGCGGCAGGCCGGGGCCAGGCGATCCCCTGTCTCTGTTCCCCTTTCTTCCTTCTTGCCCCGTCCGGCCCGTGGCACCGCCGGGGGGCTGTCCTGCCTGAGTGAGCGCTCGCGAGCGCGCCTCGGCGGGTCTCACCTATTGGGTGGATTCCCCGTGGGGCGCGCCAGCGCGGCCCCGCCGGGGACCCGCCTCGAGGTCTTGTCGCGTGAAGCGCGAGATTCTGATCAACGGCAGCCAGCGGGAAACCCGCGTGGCCATTCTCGAGGACGACCGCCTCGTCGAGTTGCTGGTGGACCGCCCGGATCACCGCCGGACCGTCGGCGACATCTACCTCGGGCGGGTTGAGGCGGTCCTCCCGGGCATCCAAGCCGCGTTCGTCGACATCGGCCTCGAAAAGAGCGCCTTCCTCCACGCCAGCGACCTCCTCGAGCCCGAGGAGGACGACGAACCCGAGGACTCCGACGAGGCCGACGAGGCCTTCGAGGAGGCCGAGGAGGAGCAGGAGCGCGCCAAGGGCAAGGGCCGAGGCCAGAATGGCAACGGCGAGCCGCGCCAGCGCGAGGTCCGCTCCCGCCGGGCCCTCCCCGACGTCTCCGAGATCCTGAAGAAGGGCCAGACCCTCCTGGTGCAGGTCACCAAGGAGCCCATCAGCACCAAGGGCTGCCGGGTCACCGCGCAGATCTCCCTGGCCGGGCGCTTCCTGGTCTACATGCCCTACGCCTCGAAGGTCGGGGTGAGCCGGAAGATCGAGAGCAAGGAGCTCCGCACCCGGCTCCGGGAAATGGTGGGGAAGTACCTGCCCAAGGATGCGGGCGGCATGATCGTGCGGACGGTGGCCGAGGACGTCACGGAGGAGCACGTGCAGCGGGAGGTGGAGAGCCTCCTCAATCTCTGGAAGAAGATCAACCGCAAGAAGACCTTCGTCCGTGCACCGGCGCTGGTCCAGCGCGAGACGAGCCTCACCCGCGGCATCATCCGCGACCTGTTCAGCGCCAAGGTGGACGCGCTGCACGTGGACTCGAAGGAGCTCTACAACGAGATCGAGGCCTACCTCAAGCAGGTGGATCCCGAGCTTCTCGGCCGCGCCAACCTCTACGGCGAGGCGGTCCCGCTCTTCGACAAGTTCGACATCGAGAACGAGATCCGGGACCTCTTCAAGGCCCGCTGCGACCTGCCCACCGGCGGCTACATCATCATCCAGCCCACCGAGGCGCTGGTCTCCATCGACGTCAACACGGGGCGCTACACCGGCAAGAAGGACCCCGAGAAGACGATCCTCAAGACCAACATCGAGGCCGCCCGCGAGATTGCCCGGCAGATCCGCCTCCGTGACATCGGTGGCATCATCGTCTGCGACTTCATCGACATGGAGACCCGGGCCAACCGGGACCGCGTGCTGCAGGAGCTGCGGACCCACCTGGGCCGGGACCGGGCCCGCACCAAGGCGTTCGCGGTGTCGGAGCTCGGCCTGATCGAGATGACCCGCCAGCGGGTCCGCCCCTCGCTTTGGCACTCCATGACGGCCGAGTGTCCCGCCTGCAAGGGCTCGGGCCGGGTGTTCACGCCGGAGGTGGTGGCACGGCGGCTCGAGCGGTCGCTCAAGCGGGCGGGGCGGGAGCGCCGGGAGCGCCAGCTGGCGGTCCGGCTGCATCCCGAGGTGGCCCTCTACCTCCTCGAGGAGGAGCCGCGGCTCATCCACACCCTCGGCAAGCTCACCGGCCTCGAACTCGAGCTCCGGGACGACCCCATGATGCGGGTGGACGAGTTCCGCCTCATGAGCCGGCCCGGGGGCCGGGACGTCACCGAGATCTACGCCGTCGCCTGACCCCGGCCGGCAGGGGCCGGATGCGTCCGGCCCCTCCGCGATCTGGGGGGCGGCCCTTGCCGAAATCCCAACCCCCATCTATACTTGCGGGCTCTTGTACCTAGTGTTTTTCTGACCATGAGCTCGCCCATGTACGCGATTATCCAGGCCGCCGGCAAGCAGTTCCGCGCGGAAAAGGGGATGACGCTCCAGGTTCCGCTGATGACCGCGGAGCCCGGCAGCACGGTGACCTTCGACGAGGTGCTGCTCACCTCCGACGGGGCCACCATCAAGGCCGGCACCCCCTTCGTGGCGGGGGCCAAGGTCACCGCCGAAGTCATCGGCCTCGCCAAGGGCGAGAAGATCTACGTCTTCAAGTTCAAGCGGCGGAAGAACTACCGCCGCAAGACCGGCCATCGGCAGAAGTACACCGAGGTCCGCATCACCGACGTGAAGGTCGGGTAAGAGGCTCCCATGGCTCATAAAAAGGGCGTCGGCTCCAGCCGCAACGGTCGCGATTCCAATCCGCAGTACCTCGGCGTCAAGCGCTACGGCGGCGAGAAGGTCGTGGCCGGGAACATCCTGGTCACCCAGCGGGGCACCAAGTTCCACCCCGGCAAGAACGTGGGCCGCGGCACCGACGACACGCTCTTCGCGCTCGTCGACGGCGTGGTCAAGTTCGAGCACAAGGACAAGAAGCGGATGAAGGTTTCCGTCTACCCCGCCGAGGCCGTCGCCGCCTCCTGAGGGACGGACTTCCGCGGTGCGGGGGCGGCCTTCGGGCCGCCCCTTTTGCATTCCCACCACAACCTGAAACACGCGTCGCCTCCGACCCGTTTAGATTCACCGACACCAGCGACGGGGAGACCACCATGGCAGGATTCCTGGACCGGCTCAATCAGGAGCTCGAGACTTACGGCAAGCGGGCCCAGCAGGCCCTGGACGAGGGGCGGCTGCAGGTGGAGAAGTTCCGCATCAAGCGCGAGCGGGACGAGGCCGCCAAGCACCTCGGTTACCTGTACCACCGGAAGGAGAAGGGCACGGCGGTCGATCCGCTCGAGATCGACGCCTGGGTGCGCCGGATCGACGTGGCCAACGAGAGCCTGGAGCGCATCGAGCGCACCATGGCAAGCATGAGGCCCGACGGAGTCACGGTAAGTGAAGCGCCCGCCGCCGAGACCACCAGCGCCCCGGACGCGGAGATCGTCCGCTAGACCGCGGCGGGGAACAGGAAACGACGAAGGGGAGCCCGGCCGGGCTCCCCTTCGTGCGTTCCGGTGGCCAGGATCAGTACTTCGGGGGCAAGGTCTTGTAGCGGTCCCGCAGCTCGGTCATCCGATTGGTGCGGGACTGTTCCTGCCCGCCGATGAACACCGCCTCGGCGCCGCTCGAGAACTCGAAGGGGTCCCCGCTCCAGATCACCAGGTCGGCGCGCTTGCCCGGCTCCAGGGAGCCCACCTGATCGGCCAGCCCGAAGGCACGCGCCGGGGCCAGGGTGATGGCCTCGAGGGCATCGTCCCAGCGCATCCCGTTGCGGACCGCGTGGCCGGCCTCGAAGCGGAGGTTCATCTGGCCGCCCGGATCCTGGCCGGCCAGGATCACGGTGGCGCCTGCCTCCCGGAGCAGGGTGGCGTTGTCGGAGCGGGCCTGCAGGCCATCGAAGCTCGGGATGTTGTCCCGCGTATCGAGCACCACGGGGACGCCCGCGCGCGCCAGCGCCGGGGCCACCCGCCAGGCCTCGGCGGCACTGCGGAGCACCAGCTTGAGCCCGTAGTCCTGCGCCAGCCGGAGAGCGTTCTCGATGTCGGCACGGCGCCGGGCGCGCACGTACACCGGGAGCTGGCCGTCGAGGACCGGGTAGAGCGCCTCGAGCTCCGCGCGGGGGCGCTGAGCGGCTGGATGCGGTTCTGGTCGAAGTCGGCCCGGCGGCGGCGCAGGGTGCGTGCGTCGTCGAGGAGGCGGCGGAAGCGCGCCAGGGTGCCGGCGCGGCTGCCGCCGCCGGCGCTCCGGGCGTTGTCGCTCAGGTCCACCACCATGGCCACGGGGTTGCGGGCCACGAGGTCTTCGAGCCGGCCGCCGCCGAGGCGCATGGCCACCGCCTGGCCGGCCACGAATCCGCTCGCCGGCATCGTGAGCGCCATCGTGATGCCGCCCATCCGCGCCACCGGGATGTTCACCGCATCGGGGTCGATGGCGGCCGCCACGTTGAAGCTGGCGTTCACCTCGCCGCCCCGCTCGCTGTCATCGGTGCCGCCGATGGCGGTGTATTCCTCGTCGGTTTCCTCGGCCAGGGCGCGGCCGATGCCGAGGCCGAGCGCGCTCTCCGAGTGGATGAGGCCCGGGGTCACCACCTTGCCCGTCGCGTCGATGACACGGGCGCCGGCCGGGACCGCCACGTTGGTGCCCACGGCGACGATCCGGCCATCCTGCAGCACGATGGTGCCGCGCTCAATGCGGGGTCCGCTCACCGGATAGATGGTGGCCCCGGTGATCGCCACGGCCTGCGCCGACAGTGGCGCGGCGGCCACGGCGGCGAGCAGCGCCGTGAGTCGAAGCGTGTTCATCGGCCCACCCCCGGGGCGGCCTGCCCCACGTTGAAGTCGGTGGCGGGGCGGCGGGTCGGGTCGTTCCGGTCGAAGACCAGCCAGCCGTCGTTGTACACCCGCTCCGCCTTCGAGTAGACGGAGAAGGGATCGCCCGACCAGACCACCACGTCCGCGGCCTTGCCCACCTCGAGCGTCCCGGTGACGCCGTCGATGCCAAGGGCCCACGCGGGGTTGGCGGTGATCCAGCGGAGGGCCTGGTCACGGGTGATGGGGATGCCGGCGCGGATGCCGGCATACATCGCCTTGGCGGCTTCCTGGTTGAGGCGCTGGATCCCCTCGGGGCTGTCGGAGTGGATGATGGGACGCGCGCCGGCCTGCTGGATCAGCGCCGCGTTCTCCAGCACCGCGTCGAACGACTCCATCTTGAACCCCCACCAGTCCGACCAGACACTCGCCGCCACCCCGGCCTGTGCCAGGAGGTCGGCGATCTTGTACCCCTCCACCACGTGGTGGAAGGAGCGGATCTGGTAGCCGAACTCCTTCGCGATGTCGAGCATCACGGCCATCTCGTCGGCCCGGTAGCAGTGGTTGTGGACCAGGATCTCGCCGCGGAGGACGCCGGCCAGCGTCTCGAGGCGGAGGTTTCGCGCGGGGGGATCGCCCTGGTGGGTCTGGTTCCAGCGGTCCCAGGCCCGCCGGTAGGCCTCGGCCTCGATCCACGCGGCGCGGTAGCCGGCCACGTTGCCCATGCGGGTGGACGGGCCGCGGCTCTGGTAGACCCGCTTCGGGTTCTCGCCGCACGCCATCTTGAGGCCATACGGTGCGCCCGGGAACTTGAGCTCCTGCACGGTGCGGCCGGGAAGCATGCGGATGGTCACCGACCGGCCGCCGATGAGGTTGGCGGAGCCCGGGAGGATCTGCGCCACGGTGATGCCGCCCGCGATGGCGAGCGGGATCTGCGGGTCCTGCGGCCAGAACGAGTGCTCGGCCCACACCTCGGCCGTCACCGGGTTGGTGGCCTCGTTGCCGTCGTCCTCGGCGAAGGTGCCGGGGGCGGCGTAGACGCCGATGTGGCTGTGCGAGTCGATGAGGCCGGGGGTGATGTACTTCCCGGTGGCGTCCACCACGGCCACGCCCGCCGGGGGCGCGAGGTCGCCGCCGACCGCCTCGATCTTCCCGTCGCGGAGCAGGATCGAGGCGTTCCGGAGTTCCTGGCCGGTGGCGGTCAGGATCGTGGCGTTGCGGAGCAGCACCGCCCCGTCAGCGTGGCGGTGATAGGTGGACGGGTACTGCGGCCGCGTCCAGCTGCCCGCGGTGGGACCGGCGGCCTGGGGCGTGACGGTCCCGGGCCCGGCCTGGGCGCACCCCACCACCAGCAGGGCGGGGAGGGCCAGCGTGGCCCTCCCCGGGAAGACGGATCGCAGCGTCATGCGCACCTCGGGGAGGATCACTTGTTGACGGCCAGGAACTCGATCGGGGAACCGTTCAGCACCACCCGCACCACGCGGCGGGGCGCCGTCGTGGTCACGTAGAAGGACACCCGCTGGCTGCCGCCCTCGAGGTCGGCGCGGTAGGCCTCGAAGGTGCCCGCGGGCACCTGCACCTGCTCGATGTCGGACGCGGTCAGGGTGAGCTCGCGGAGCACGTTCTCCCCGGAGCCGAAGACCTGGAAGGTCCATTGCCGGTTCACGTCCCACGCCAGGTAGGGCAGGATGGCCTGGATGGCGTTGTCGTCGATCACCGTGGCGGTGACGGCGGTGTCCATGGCCAGCTGGCGCGGACCGGTGGCGCCGGCGAGCTGGGCGGTGCCCTTCACCCGGCCGCCGGCGTAGCGGAGGGAGATCCTGGTGTCCTGCCCCTGCACCTTGCCCGTCTGTTCCACGCTCCGCATGTGGCCGGCGGTGTCGAACACCACGGTGGTGGATTGGCTGATGGCGGTGCCGATGACGGTCTGCTCGGTGTACACCAGGCTGTCGCCGGCGCGGTTCACCTGCGTCACCTGCAGCCCCACGGCGGCCCCGCGCGCGGCGATCACCAGCGAGTCGGTGCGGGCCTCCGCCGCCCCGCGTGGATCGCGAACGGGGCGCCAGGGGCAGCACCGCCTCCGGGCTCAGGACCGAGCCATCGGGGGAGAAGATGGTCACCTCCCCGAGGGCGGAGAGTGGGCGGTAGAGGCGCGAGGCGTCGCCGACGATGACCATGGCGAGGCCGGTGGCGGGCAGCACCCGGCGCGCCACGGCGCGCACCTGCGCCGCGGTCACCGCCGTGGCCTTGGCGCGATAGGTGGTGAGGTAGCTGGCCGGCAGCCCGAGCGCGCGCGCCTGGGCGAGGGCCTGGCTCACCTGCGCGCTGGTCTGCAGGTCGACGCCGAACCGGCCGGCCACCGCCTCCCGCGCCCGCTCCAGCTCGCGCGCGGGGACCAGGTCGGTGCGGAGCGCGGTGAACTGGGCCCGCAACTCGCGCACCGCCGAATCGGCGGCCTCGAGCGGCACGATGGCGGAGGCCTGGAACAGGCCGAGCCGAGCGGTCCGCAGGAAGGATGCCCCGGCGATGTCGGTCCATCCCCGCTCCCCGAACGCCCGCACCAGCCGGCCGCTCCGATTGTCGCCCAGGATGCGGGTCATCACCTCACCCGCGACGTAGCTCGAGTCGGCGCCGCCCCAGGTGGTGGTGCCGGCAATGAGGTTGGCCGTGGTGGCGCCCGGTGAGTGCACCAGCACGATGCCCTTGGGCCCGGTGCCGAGCTGCGCCGGGACGACCAGCGCCGCGGGCCGCAGGCCCTTCCAGCTCCCCAGCGCCTGGGTGGCGAGGCGCTGCGCCGCCGCGAGGGTGATGTCGCCCGTGACCACGAGCGTGGAGCCGGCGGGACGGACGCGCGCGGCGTGGAACGCCAGCACGTCGGCCCGGGTCACCGCGTTCACCGACGCCGGGGTGGGCCGGCGGGCGTAGGGGTGCCGGCGGTAGGCCGCGAGCAGGAAGATCCGCGCCGCGAGGCCGGCCGGCTCGCTCAGCCGGTCCTCGAGCGAGGCGGCGGTGCGCTGCTTGAGCGCGGCCAGCTCCGCCTCGGTGAAGACGGGACGCAGCACCATGTCGCCGAGGAGCGCGAAGGCCGCGGCGGCCTGGTCGGTGGTGGCATCGGCGCGCACCGTCACGAAGTCGGGGTCCGCGAAGGCGGTGACCGAGCCGCCCAGCGCGTCCACAGCACGCTCCAGCTCGGCGGCCGAGCGGTCGCCCGCCCCGCGGGTGAGGAGGCCGGCCATGACGTCGGCCGTGCCCTCCTTGTCGGCCGGGTCGTAGGCGGAGCCGGCCGGGATGGCGAGGGTCAGCGAGACCACGGGCTGGCGGGGCCGGGGAAGCACCACGAGTCGCAGGCCGTTGGCGAGCAGCGCTTCCTGCGCCAGCGGGAGCCCGGTGGCCACCAGGGGCGTGGCCGGCGGCGGCGCCGCAGGGAAGTCCTGCGCCGCGAGCGCGAGCGGGGCGGCGACGGTGAGCAGGGCGAGGAGGCGGGTCACTGGCGCGCCTCCGGGTTGATGATCAGGGTCACGGCGTTCTCCGGCCGGAGCCAGGTGCGGGCCACGCGGTGCACGTCGTCGAGCGTCACGGCAAGGATGCGCGCCGGCTCGGTGTTGACCTCGCCCGGATTCCCGTGGAAGGCGGCCGCGTGCTGCACCGCGTTGGCGATGTCGGCCATCCGCTCGCGGTCGCTCGCGGCGGTGGCGCGGTAGATGTGCCGGGCGCGCTCGAGCTGCGCGGCGCCCAGGCTGTCGCTCCCCGCCCACGCCGCCTGGGCGGCGAGGAGCGCGGCGAGGGAATCGCCGGTGACGCGGTTGCTCGCGACCCCGAAGAGGAGGAAGGCGCCGGTGACGCGGCGGTCGCCGATGATCCCACCCTGCGTGGCGGCGGCCACGCGGAGCTCCCGGCCCAGCACGGTCGGCAGGCGGGCGCCGCTGCCCTCGGTGAGGATGATGCCGAGGAGCTCGAGGGCCGGGGTGTCCGCGTGGTTGTGCGGCGGGAGGCGATAAAGGACGCCGGCCGCGGGGCGGCCGGCCTGCCGGTCCGTCACCACGTGGCGCCGGGCGGTGAAGCCACCGGCCTCGGTGCACACGACCGGCGCCGGGTCGCTGCCGCGCGGGATGGTGTTGAAGTACTCCATCACCAGCCGGCGGGCCTCGGCCGGGTCGAAGCTCCCGGCGATCACGAGCCGCGCGCCGGACGGCGCATAGCGCGCCACGTAGAACTCGCGCACCTGCGCGGTGGTGATGGCGGGCAGCGTGGTGGCCCTGCCGATGGCGGGCTGCGAGTAACCGGCGCAGGTCGCGGTATCGTACAGCGTGGTCACCGCGTCGAGCAGCGCCTCGGTGTAGGGCTCGCCGTTCAGCCGGTCGCGCAGGTCGCCGAGCTGGGCCAGGCGGGCGTCGTTGACGCTCGAGTCGCTGATGGCCAGGCCCCGCATCCGCTCCGCCTCCAGCCACAGCGCCAGTCCCAGCCGCTCGGCCGGCACCGTGGCACCGAAGCGGGCGCTCTCCTCGCTGACCTCCGCCAGGCTCTCCCCACCCAGGTCGTTGACCAGCGCGGCGTGCGCGCCGGGCGCCACGTGCTCGGTGCCCGCGTACATCAGGCGCTCGAACAGGCGGGCCAGGCCGGCCTGCGCGGGTGGAACGGTGCGGGAACCGGCCTCGTACCAGATGTCCACGGCCACCACGGGCGCGGAGCGGTCGGGTGCGAAGATCACTTCGAGCCCGTTGGCGAGGCGGAACTGCTCCAGGGTGATCGGCCCGGTGCCCTGTGCGGCGAGCGGGGGCAGGAGCAGGAGCGGCGAGCAGGGCGAGGGCGGCGGCAGGCCGTCGCACGCGCATGGGCGACGGCCGGGTGGGACGGTGGGTCACACGAGCCTGCGGTATGGGTGAGAAGTGCAACGTCGTCGGCGGCGGGACGCGCCGCGAGGGAAGCTAGCGACCGCCCCGGGTCCGCGCGAGCGCCGCGCGGATGCGGTCGGGGTAGTTGCCGCAGATCCCGTCCACGCCGAGGTGGATCAGGCGCTCGATTTCCCGGTCGTCATTCGCGGTCCATGCGATGACCCGGAGTTCGTCCTCGTGGATCAGCTCCACCAGGGCCTGGTCGATGAGGTGCGTCTCCATCCACAGCGTGTCGGCACCGGCCGCGGCGAGCACCGGCAGCGTCTCGCAAAGGTACGACGCGAGCAGCACCCCGCGGCGCAGCGTGGGCTCCGCGTCGCCCAGGCGGCGGATGATGCGGTGGTCGAACGAGTGCACCGCGTAGCAGGCGGGATTCGGCCCCGTGCGCAGGGTCTCGAGCAGGATGGTGTCGTGGTGCGGCGGGAGGGTCTTCACCTCCACCCAGATGTCGATGCCGGGGACGAGCGCCAGCACCTGGGCCAGGGTCGGGATCGATTCGCCGTTGGGGAGCCGGTAGTCCGCGAACGCCGTGGCGTGGAGTTCCGCAATCCGGCCCACGCCCGGCACGTCCGGGTCGTGGTGCACCAGGAGGGTGCCGTCCTCGGTGGCGTGAATGTCGAGCTCGACGGCGTTGGCGCCCAGCTCCTGGGCCCGGCGGAAGGCCTCGAGGGTGTTCTCGGGCGCGGTGCCGCTGGCGCCGCGATGGCCGATGATCCGGGGCGCGTGGGTGCCGGACATCCGCTACTCCGTCCGTTCCACGACCAGCGCGATCCCCTGGCCCACGCCGATGCACATGGTGGCCAGGCCGTAGCGCCCGCCGGTGCGGCGGAGCGCGTGCACCAGCGTGGTGAGGATGCGCGAGCCGCTCGAGCCCAGCGCGTGGCCGAGCGCGATGGCGCCGCCGTAGATGTTGACCCTGGCCGGATCGAGCCGCAGCTCGCGCAGGCAGGCCAGCCCCTGGGCCGCGAAGGCCTCGTTGAGTTCGACCAGGTCCAGCTGGTCCACGGTGAGCCCAGCGCGCTCGAGCGCCTTGCGGGTGGCCGGGATGGGGCCGAGGCCCATCACCGACGGGTCCACGCCCGCCACTGCGCTGGCCACGATGCGCGCCAGCGGCCGCTGCCCGAGCGCCCGCGCCGCCTCCGCCGCCATGACCGCCACGGCCGAGGCCCCGTCGTTGATCCCGCTCGAGCTGCCTGCCGTCACGGTGCCATCCTTCACGAACGCCGGCTTCATCTTCCCGAGCCCCTCGAGGGTGACGTCCGCCCGGGGCGGCTCGTCCACGGCCACCACCCGGCTGCCCCCCTTGCCGTCCGGAACTGCCACCGGCACCAGTTCCTCGGCAAAGACATTGGCGGAGAGCGCCGCCTGGGCGCGGCGCTGGCTCTCCACCGCGAATGCATCCTGATCCGCCCGGGTGATGCCGTACTGCGCCGCCACCTTCTCGGCGGTTTCGCCAAGGGCGATGGTCCAGTCCTTCGGCATCCTCGGGTTGGTGAAGCGCCAGCCGACGGTGGTGTCGGCCAGCGGAGGCGGGGTGCGGTTCCAGGCGCTCCCGCTCTTGAGCATCACGTACGGGGCGCGGGTCATGCTCTCCACGCCCCCGGCCAGGAAGAGGGCGCCTTCGCCGGCGCGGACGGCCTGGGCGGCCGTGATCACGGCCTGGAGCCCGGACCCGCAGAGGCGGTTCACCGTCTGGCCCGGCACCTCCACCGGGAGGCCCGCGAGCAGCAGCGCCATGCGCGCCACGTTCCGGTTGTCCTCGCCGGCCTGGTTGGTGCAGCCCAGGATCACGTCCTCGATCTGCTCGGCGGGCAGGCCGGTCTTCTCCAGGAGCCCCTTCAGGGCCACGGCTGCGAGGTCATCCGGCCGCATTTCCGCCAGGGCACCCCCGGCGCGTCCCACCGGGGTCCGCACCGCACCGACGATCACTGCATCCACGCCATCACCCCTTGAGCAGGTTCCGGAAACCACCATCCGGGCCAGAATTTAGCCCCCCGGCGCTTGCCCGGGACCCCCTCCCGGCCGCATCCTCCGGCACCCCCGCACTTAACATCTCCGCCCCGGAGCCGTCCGCCCGCCGACGATGTGCGCCCTCGCCACCGCCACCCCCTCGGATGCCGACCTCGTCCGCGCCTACCGGGGCGGGGACGAGCGCGGTGCTGCGGGGCTGGTGGAGCGGCACGCGCCGGCGGTGGCCCGCTACCTGGGCGCCAGCGGCCTCGATGACGGCGACATTGACGACCTGCTGCAGGAGACCTTCATCCGCGCCTTCGGGGCGCTGGACAGCTGGCGGAAGGAATCGGCGTTCCGCAGCTGGGTGGTCAGCATCGCGGCCAACCTCCTGCGCGACCAGTACCGGCGGGCCAGGCACCGAACCACGGTCCCGCTGGACGATGGCGACCTCCCGTCTCCCTGCAGGACCGGATGCCCGCCGTGGCGGCCGGCCGCGCCGCGTGGACAGCCGAGGACGCGAGTCACGTGGAGACCTGCGCCGACTGTGGCGCGGAATGGCGCCTGGTGCAGGCCGCCCGGCGGCTCGGCCGCCCGGCGGAGGACCGGGTGCGGCCTGAGGCGCTCACCCGTGCCGTGCTCACCGGCGTGCATGCCCGGCAGCGGCGGGCCCACTGGACGCGACTCGGCTGGGTCGGCGGGCTGGCGGCGGCCGCGGCGCTGGTCCTCATGGTGCCCCAGCGACGCGGGCCGTCGCCGGACGAAGCCGCTCCCCCGGCGCCCACTGGTGGCGGTCGGCTTCCACCTTCCCCTCGCGGAACTGGACCAGGCCGACGCCGAGGTGCTGGAGGCCGTGCTGGACCAGCTCGACGCCCCCGTGGGGGAGGGCAGCTCCATGGACGCCCCCTCGCTCGGCGACCTGGACGACACTCAACTCGAGCGGGTGCTCCGCTCGCTGGAGGGCTGATGCGCGCACTGCGGTGGTTCCCCATCCTGCTGGTCGTCGCCGCGGCGCCGCTTGCGGCCCAGGACCCGGAGCCGGGCGGCCGCGCCGCCGAGCTCCGGCAGGCCATCGAGGAGCGCTTCACCGCGCGGGTGCAGGAGGAGCTCGGCCTCACCGACCCGCAGGCCGACCGCCTCGCCGGCGTGGCGCGCGACTACTTCCGCAAGCGCCGGGACCTCGACGCCGAGGAGCGCCGGCTCCGCACGGCGCTGGCCGGCGAGCTCCGCCCCGGGGTGGCCGCCAACCCCGAGGCCGTGAACCGCCTGACGGAGCAGCTGCTCGACCTCAAGGTGCGCTACGCGGAGTCGTATCGCGCCGAGTCGCGCGACCTCGGGAGCTTCCTGACGCCGGTGCAGCGGGCGCAGTACTTCCTGCTGCGGGAGCGGCTGCTGGAGCGGCTGCAGGAGGCGCAGGAGGCGCGGCAGCAGCAGGCGCCGCTGCGGCGGCGGCGGGTGCCGTAGCCCTGGCACCAACCTCGGACAGTCTCCGTAGGGGCGGCCCGCTCGGCCGCCCCTAAACTTTTCCGGTGCCGGGCACTAACGTTCTTCCCGGTTTCCCGGAGGATGGCACGATGCGGCGGTGGGTCCGAGTTCTCCTATGCCTGGTCATGATCGCGCCGGCGCTGGCAGCGCAGGCGGCGAAGGGCGCCGTCTACCGCCTCCCGGTGCACGGTGAGATCGAGAACGGCCTCGCCCCCTACCTGGCGCGGGGCATCCGCGAGGCCAACGCGGCCGGCGCGGCAGCCATCTACCTCGATCTCGACACCCCCGGCGGCCGCATCGACGCCGCCGAGCGGATCGTGGACGCGGTGCGCGGCAGCGACGTGCCGGTGTACGCGTTCGTCAACCCGCGCGCCTACAGCGCGGGCGCCATGATCGCGCTGGCCACGGACGGCATCTACATGCGCCCCGGCGCGGTGCTCGGCGCCGCCACGCCGGTGGGCGGGTCCGGCGAGAAGCTGCCGGAGAAGTACGTCTCCGCCATGCGCGGCGAGTTCCGCGCCCTGGCCGAGGAGAAGGGACTCGATCCGCGCATCGCCGAGGCCATGGTGGATGAGAGCCTGGGCGCGGAGGGCCTCGCCAAGCCGGGGCAGCTCGTGACGCTCAGCACTTCCGAGGCCCTGCGGGTCCGCTACGCGAAGGCTGAAGTGGAGGACGAGGCGGCCCTCCTCGCCGCCGTTGGGCTGGCGGGTGCGCCGGTGCTCAGCGTGGACATCAACTGGGCCGAGGTGGTGGTGCGGTTCCTCACCAGCCCCATGGTCTCGCCGCTCCTCCTGTCGGTGGGCATCCTGGCCCTGCTGGCCGAGCTCAAGGCCGGGACGCATGGCGTGGGCGCGCTCCTTGGCTTCACCTCGCTCGGGTCTTCTTCGGGTCGAGCCTCGCCGGTCGGGCTCGCCGGCATGGAGGAGGTCATCCTGCTCGGCCTCGGGCTGATCGCGGTGCTGGTGGAGGTGTTCCTGCTTCCGGGGTTCGGTGTGGCCGGCATCCTCGGCGCGCTGCTCATGGGGGCCGCCGTGGTGCTGGCGATGCTGGGCAGCTTCCCGTCCGGGGGTGATGTGGTGCAGGCACTGGCCGTCCTTGGGGCCAGCGTGATCATCACCCTGGCCGTCGCGTACGCCTGGCTCCGCCACCTGCCCAACAGCCGCCGCTTCGCCGGCCTGGTGCATCGGGAGAGCGTGCAGGCTGCCGAGGGGTACATCTCGGCGTTGCCCCGGGGGGACCTCGTGGGGCGGCAGGGCACGGCGGTCACCGACCTGCGGCCGGCCGGGGTCGCGCTCCTCGACGGGGAGCGCATCGACGTGGTCACGGAGGGTGAGTACATCAGCGCGGGCAGCCGGATCACCGTGGTGCGGGCCGAAGGGTACCGCCACGTGGTGCGGCCGGTCTCGGCGTAGCAGTCGTTCCCCAACTCGGAGACGCGACACGTGGACATCAGTCAGGTAGCACCGGGGCTGCTCCTCGCCCTGATCTTCACCGGCTTCATCTTCCTGGTGGTGGTGTTCCGGTTCATCCCGGTGGGCCTCTGGATCCAGGCCATCACCTCGGGCGTGCGGGTGTCGTTCCTCACGCTGTTCGGGATGCGGTTCCGGAAGGTGAACCCGGCGGCCATCGTGCTGCCGCTCATCAACGCCCACAAGGCGGGGCTCCAGCAGGTGACGGTGGACGAACTCGAGTCGCACTTCCTGTCGGGCGGCAACGTGAGCCGCGTGGTCAACGCGCTCATCTCGGCCGACAAGGCCGGCATCCCGCTGCCGTTCAAGCAGGCGGCGGCCATCGACCTGGCCGGCCGCGACGTCTTCGAGGCCGTGCAGGTGAGCGTGAACCCCAAGGTCATCACCACGCCCAAGGTGGCGGCCATGGCCAAGGATGGCATCCAGCTGCTGGCGCTGGCCCGGGTCACGGTCCGCGCCAACATCAACCGGCTGGTCGGCGGCGCGGGCGAGGAGACCATCCTCGCGCGCGTGGGCGAGGGGATCGTGAGCACCATCGGTTCCGCGGCCAGCCACAAGGCGGTGCTCGAGAACCCCGACATGATCTCGAAGACCGTGCTGGCGAAGGGCCTCGACGCGGGCACCGCGTTCGAGATCCTGTCGATCGACATCGCGGACGTGGACGTGGGCGACAACATCGGCGCCGAGCTGCAGACCGACCAGGCCGAGGCTGACAAGCGCATCGCCCAGGCCAAGGCCGAGGAGCGGCGCGCGCTGGCCGTGGCCATGGAGCAGGAGTTCAAGGCCGAGGCGCAGAAGCAGCGCGCCCAGGTCATCGCCGCGGAGGCCCAGATCCCGCTGGCCATGGCCGATGCGTTCCGGAAGGGCAACCTTGGCGTCATGGACTTCCAGCGCTACCGGAACCTCCAGGCCGACACCAGCATGCGGCAGTCCATCGCCGGCGGCGGTGACAGCCCGGGCCAGGGCGGCTGAGCATGGAAGGGGTGCGGGCGGCGGCGGGCTTCGAGGGGCTGATCGTCCTCGGGGTGATCTACTTCATCCTGAACGTCATCTCCGAGGCGGCCAAGAAGAAGGGCAAGAGCACCGTGGCGCCGAGCGAGGCGCCCACGGAGCCGTCGCCGACGCAGCAGGAGGCGCTGTCCCTCGAGCGCATCCTGGCGGAGATCGAGCGCGTGAAGAAGGCGGGGCCCCCGGTCGCGGAACGGACCCCGCGCGTCCCGGGCCGTGGAGCGTACCCCCGCCGCGCCCGCGGCCCACCCAGCCCGTCAGGGCCCCGTTGCCGGCGCGGCGCCCGGGTCCGGCGCCGCGGAAATCCAAACCCGTCGGGGACCCGCATCGCGGCCCGCTCGGCCGCTCGGCCGACCGCGCCATCCCCGAGGCGGAGGACGTCGAGGAGCGGGGCTCCCTCGAGGGCGAGTCGCTCGAGGTGGCCGAATCGCTGGAGATCCTCGACGAGACCCGGCTCCGCCCCCCACGCCGCATCGAGGACCAGGACGATCTCGCCGAGCAGGTGGCGCAGCGCCGGGTCAAGCAGGCGGAGCAGCGCAACCAGGCGCATCGCGCCGCGGACCATGCGGCGTTTCACGATCATATCGCGCAGGGGGAGATCGGCGCGGACGCCGGCGCCGAGCAGGCGGCGGCGCGGGGGACCCGGCGGCAGCAGTTGCGTCAGGCGGTCATCTGGCGGGAGATCCTGGGGCCGCCGCGCGGCGAGGAGCCCTGACCGAGCAAAGGGCCGCACCGGGGGGTGCGGCCCTTGTGCATTGCGGCGGTGCGTCCCTCAGCGCTTCTTGGCGGCCTTGGCCGGCTTGGCGGCCGGCTTGGACGGCTTCGCCGGCTTCCTGGGCTTCTTCGGACCGTAGGTCTTCCGGTAGAGCTCCATGGCCTGCAGGATGGCCGCCCGGGCTTCCTCGGCGCCTTCGAAGCCGCGGGTGCGGGTGGTCACTCCCTCGAGGTCCTTGTAGACCTGGAAGAAGTGCTCGATCTCCTTGAGGGTGTGCTGGGGCACGTCGCCGAGGCCGTGGATGTCCTCGGCGAACGGGTCCCCGGTGGGGACGGCGAGCACCTTCTCGTCGGAGCGGCCGCGGTCGATGAGGTGGAAGAGGCCGATCGGTCGGCACTCCACCAGGCAGCCCGTGAAGACCGGGATGGTGGTGATCACCAGCACGTCGAGCGGGTCCCCGTCGTCGCCCAGGGTGCGCGGGAGGAAGCCGTAGTCGCCGGGGTAGTGGACGGCGCTGTGCAGCACGCGGTCCAGGCGGAAGACGCCGTGGTCCTTGTCGAGCTCGTACTTGTTGCGCTCGTTGGTGGGGATCTCGATGACGGCGTCCACCACCTCGGGCGGGTTCTTCCCGGTGGGAAGGTCGTGCCAGTAGTGCAATCCGGTGGGGCGGGGCGGGAGCGGCGGCATCGGTGTCCTGGTGAAGGAAAATCCGGCTGTCAGTGACGGTAGGTTAGCGGGGGACGGGCGCCCTCGGTAGGCCGCATCCCGTGGTCGCGGTTGCCCAAAGTTCCGGACGGGGCGATACTCCCGCCGCGCCCGAGTGGCGGAATGGCAGACGCAGCGGACTCAAAATCCGCCGGGGGCAACCCCGTGTGGGTTCGACTCCCACCTCGGGCATCCGATCCCCTCCCGCCCCTCACCGGGCGTGAGGATCGGTCCGTTCAGGTCGCCCGCGCCTCACGCCGGCGCGCCACCAGCACCACGCCGAGAAACGCGAGGAACGTCAGCCCCGTCGCGGTGGCCCCCGAAGCATCGGGGTGCAGGTGGGTCCAGAGGACCACCCGGAAGACCGACGACTGCTGGAACTGGGCCATCATCTTGTTGTAGTTGGGCGTCTGGTCCTGGACCAGCGACGGGAAGCGCGCCACCAGGTCGGCGCGGACCAGGTCGTTCAGGTGCTTGAGCCGCTCCCGGGTCGCGCCGGTGGCGCCGGTGAAGACGATCTCGTTGAGCTCGAGCTCGAGCTCGGTGAAGCGGCGCGTCACCCCGAAGCGGTGGGCTCGCCCCTCGTCCAGCGTGAGCGAGAGGAAGATGCGGCCGGCGTCGGAGACGGACACCCGGCGGCGGCGCTGCTCGATGGTGAGGATCTCCCGGAGCGACGCCGCGTTGATGCCGAGCTCGGTGAGTCGCTGCAGGAAGGCGGGCCGCTTGGTCCGTTCCACCAGGCCCGCCGGGGGAACGTGGTCCTCCTCGTCCCGGGACATCGGGTAGTAGGCGACGGGGAACTTGATCTCGCGCCGCGCCGTGCTGTCGTCGGGCTCGCGGTGGAGCGTGATCTGCATCTGCTCGCGGCCGTTCTTCCGGGCGGTCGTGTCGCCGGGGATGGTGCGGGACCGATGCCGGAGCCCGTCCTGTCCCCGCAGGAACCCGAAGTCCGGCGTGTCATAGTACACGTCGGTGATGAACTCCTCGGAAGCCTGGGCGGCGTAGACCGCGCCATTCCCCTCGAGGAAAGCGGGGCGGGGCAGGTACCGCGACTGCAAGTAGGCCCAGAGCGGCTCCACCAGCGAATCGGGCACCGCGAACTTCATCTCGTCCTCGATGCGGACGTCCTTGCCCCCATCGCGTGAGGCATTCGACGGGTCCACGGCCGCCGCCGTGCCGGCTTGCTGGGCGCCCAGGATGGGGCCGGCAGGCCAGCAGGAGGACGGCCACACGGGGCCAGCGGCAAGGGGGACGTGCCATGGGGGCTCTCCTCGAGTGGGGGTCGGGGCTCGGGCCCCCCCGGAACTAAGCTGCCTCGTCTTGATTGGCAAAGCCCGTGCCGGGTGCGCGCCGGGTCCCGGCGCGTCCCCACCGCCGCTCCTCCCGACTGGCCCGGTCATCATTCCTTCATGCCTCCCCGGCTATCCTGATCCCCGGACCCGGGGGCAGGCCTGGGGCTCGTTCCACGGCCCACTCCCTGGAGTGCCGATGCGCCGCATCCTGCTCCTGACGCTGCTGATTTTCCTGGTCAACCTCCCCTTCGGCTACTGGCGTGCAGGGCTCCGGAAGCTGTCGGCCACCTGGTTCGTGGCCATCCATGCGCCCGTCATCCTCATCATTGCGATGCGCCTCGCGCTCCACATGCCGTTTCGGGTGATCACCCTGCCGCTGTACGTCCTGGCATTCTTCAGTGGGCAGTCGGTGGGGGGCTGGCTGCGCCGTCGCAAGACGACGCCGATCGTGGCCTGAGTCCACCGCCCGCTCCATGCGCGCCGTCCCGCGGCCACCTCTCCGGGTGGCCGCAGGCGTGCCGGTGCGGCCCCCGGGAAGGCGAGCGCCGGAGTCGGGTTCCCCGTTCATGAATGGGCGGTGAAGTCCGCATGAGGTGCCGTGCGGCGTGAGGGCGCTCACCGCTCCGTCAGGCGGGGCGGTGTAGCGTGCGGCATCCAGGAGGATCACTCATGACGCATCGTCTCGCGTTCGCCCTCGCCTTGGCGTTCGCCCTGCCGCTCGGTGCCCAGGCGCACCGGCCCGCTCCCGCGCCCGTTCGTCCCGCCCTCCTCGGCGGGGTCGCCTTCGGGTACAACTCCGGCCGCGCGGTGGACGCGCAGGTCACCGTCACCAACGTGCTGCCGCGGTCCCAGCTCGGGGTCCGCCTGGCGCTTCGGTATGCGTCGGTGGACCCCGGGCTGCCCGGCGCGGCACGGCAGGTGTTCATCAACGACGCCACCAACGGGACGCCCGAGAAGCACGGGCACACCTGGGGCCTCAAGTTCGACCTCATGCATCCGGTGCACCTCCTCGGTATTCCGAATGCCTGGGCCTACGCCGGGGTCCGGCATGCGAAGTTCCTCGGCAACTTCCGTTTCGTGGGGGGCAACGAGGACTTCGATGTCCGCAGCTCGCACTGGGGGGTGGGGGGTGGCCTCGAGAGCCGCTACGCGGTGAGCCCCCGGGTGAGCCTGGCCCTGGGTGGCGGGGTGGACTACTTCTTCCCGGGCCGCATGTACGGGCACGACACCGCCTACAGCCCCAATGGCGACAACGAGAATCCGCGCCAGGGCTACAGTTACTCGGATGCCGACAAGGCCATCGGCCAGCCGAAGCTGTCGCCCGTGCTGAACCTGGGGCTCGACTACCACTTCTAGGGCGGGCGTCCCCGACGCACGAACGGCCGCCCCGGGCACGGGCGGCCGTTCGTGTTGCGGCGGGCCGGTCAGCTCAGCTGCTTCGGGTATGCCCGCCGTGCTGCATCAGGATGGCGCGGACCTGGTCCTCGTTCGCCATGCCACTGTCGACGGCCACCAGCACGCCCCCCTGCTCGATGGTCCGGCCGTAGGTGGCGGCCTCGTCGCCGCTGTAGCCCGCTTTCGCCAGCGCACCCGCGATGGCGCCGGAGGTGCCGCCCACGATCGCGCCCGAGGCGAGCGCGCCGCCGGTGGCGCCGAGCGCCGACGCGATGCCGCCGGCGGTGATGAACGGGCCCACCCCCGGGATGGCGAGGGCGGCGAGGCCGAAGAGGAGGCCGGCACCCGCGCCGACCACGGCACCCTTGGTCATCCGCTCGCCCACGTTGTCGTCGACGGTCTCCCCGGTACGGGGGTCGGCGCCCATGCCCGCCCGGTCGCTGCGGGCAATGAACGAGAAGTCGGAATCCCGCACGCCGAGCCGGCGCAGGTCGGCCACGGCCCCTTCGGCCTGGGCCACGTCATCGAAGGTCGCAGTCACACGTGCCACGGCACGCCTCCTCGGAAGGGGTGAAGGCGGGGGGCGCCACCGGCGGGCGCCTCCCGGGTTTGCATGGAGGGGAGGACGGGTTCCGGCGTCCCCGGCGCACAGCCGGCGTGAAGCTGACGGCCCGAGCTGGGGCTCAGGGGCGGAGAGTGGCGTGCTTCCGGGCCGCGAGGGTGTTGGCCGCCAGCTGATCGAGGATGAGCCCCGGCCCGACGAGGCCGGCCATGAGCATCGCCCGGCACCAGGCGAAGGCACCAAGGAGCCCGAAGGGCGGGGCAGCGGCCGCCGGCATCTCCGTCAGCCACGCGCTCGCTCCGAGCGCCGCCAGGGTGGCGACAACCGCGGCGCCGAGCACCGGCCAGGGCACGCCGGGCCCGCGTCCCGCGGTGAGGCTGGCGTGCACCCCGCGGGCAAAGCAGAACAGGATCACGTAGGCCAGCAGGGCATACAGCAGCGCGCCGCCCTCGGCGAGGCCTGCCCCGGCGTCGGGTGATACCAGGCGCGGGGCGTGCGGCGCCGTCAGGCTCACGAGCACGGTGGCCGGGAGCAGGACATACCAGCGCAGGCCGTGCAGGAACCAGGTCGGAGTGGGTGACATCGCGTCCATCGGGAGCGGGAGGGCCCCGGTGCGGCAGTGCACGGGCGGGGTCCGCCCAGTCATCGGAGGATGCGCGTCACGACTTGAGGATCGCCCGGAACGCGGGCACGGCGGCCGGGCCACTGGGGCTGAAACGCGACGCGGCCGGCCCCGGGGTGGGGCCGGCCGCGCATGAGGCTGACGGAACTCAGGCGGAGCGCGCCGGCTCCAGCAGGGCGTCCTCGGGCGGCGGGGCCTGGCCCGGCCAGTAGACGCCACCGCATTCCTTGTCCTTGCAGCGCCAATCGGGGGCGCGCGGGCTCCGCTTGTTGGCACGGTTGTCCCACATGGGCCCCGTGCAGCGCGGGCACGGGGGCGAGGGAGCGCCGGGCGCGGGAGCCGGCTCCGCCACGCGTGGCCCCGGGCGGGCCAGCGCGTCCTCGCCCGCCGGGGCGGACACCCGCGCGACCGCCCAGGCGGGGACGGCCCAGTAGAAGCGGTGGGTCTCGCCGCTCTTCTTGTCGCGGAACTCGCCGCGCTGGTAGCCCTCGCGCTTCTCCGCGCTCACCTCCGCGTACACCGTCCCGATCCCGTACAGGTAGCGGCCGATGCCGAACTGGACCGCCGCGCGCTTGAGCGCGTTGGAAAATCCGCCCTTGACCGGCTCGGTCTCCGGCTGCTCGGCGCCATCCTCGCGCACCACCCACATCCCCGTCTCGGGGTCGCGCACCCGCAGGGTGCAGAGCACCCCCGGATGGCCCACCTCCCAGGGCCGGTAACTCACCTCCCAGCCTCCGAGGCCGAACACCTCGTCGAGCCGCTCCTGGACCCCGCGCGCCGTGATGTACGGCGCGAGCATGGCCCAGACCTCACCGTCCCGTGCTGCGCCCGCGCGCTGGATCCGCCACTCGATGTCCTCGGTGGCGAAGGGCGCGAGCAGTTGCTCCCTGACGTCCATGATTCCTCCACGCGGCGATTGCCGCGGCACAGGCCCCGACGCGCCGGGACGCCCCGCAGGGACGGTCCCGGCATCCGATTCAACCATGTCTTCCACCACCACGGGTCGCAGCATGGGAGTGCCCTCAGGGACGGGGAGACGCACTGCGGATGCCGGCCTGTGGCCGAAGAAAGACCGAACAAACCTAGCGTCACGCGGCGGATGCCACCATTCGCGGAAATGGGCCACTGCCGACGGGATCACATTCCTGCACTTCTGTGGGGCGCGGGCGTCCACCCCGCGACGGCTGTCGACACTGCGCCCGGGTGGCTAGCTTCGCAGCACCATGACGCTGCTCGAGACGGGGCGCGAACGCGCCGGGGCGATCATCCTCCTGCTGGGGGCGGCGATCCTGCTGACGCTGCTGCCGTACGCCAGCGGGCTCATCGGCGGGCTGGTGCTGTACGTGGTGTTCGCGCCGGTCTTCCTGACCATCGCGCGGCGGGTGCCGGAGCGCTGGGCGGCGGCGGTGGTCGTGACGCTGGCCCTGGTCCTGATCGTGGCGCCCACCCTCGTGTTCGCCGGGCTGGTGGTGGACCAGGCGCAGGACATCGCGACGGGCGTGGTGCGCGGTCCCCTGGTGGACCGGCTGGCCACGATCCAGGTGGCCGGCTACCCGCTGGGGCCCCGGCTGGCGGGGCTCGGCGAGCAGGTGCTGGCGTGGCTCGGCCGCAGCGCCTTCGGGGTCCTCGGGACCGCGACGCGGGTCGGGCTCAACCTCACGATCGCGCTGTTCCTCCTCTACTACCTGCTGCGACGGCCGGGGCAGGCCTGGGACGCGGTGCGGCCTTACCTCCCCTTCAGCGCCGCGTCGGCGGAACTGCTGCGGGTGCGCTTCCACGACGTCACGGTGTCCACCGTCATCGGGACCGGGCTGATCGCGCTGATCCAGGGCGTGCTGGTGGGGCTGGGCTTCTGGGTCATGGGCATCAACAACGCGGTGTTCTGGGGCGTGGTGACGGTGGTGTTCGCCATCCTCCCCGTGGTGGGCTCCGGCCTGGTGATGGCGCCGGCGGTGCTGACGCTCTTCCTCGGCGACCGCTATGGGGCGGCCCTGGTGCTGGCGCTGCTCACGGTGGTGGTGGGCAACGTGGACGTGGTGATCCGGCCGATCATCTTCCGGCGCTACGCACAGATCCACCCGTTGCTGACCCTGGTCGGCGCGATCGGCGGGGTCACGTACTTCGGGTTGCTCGGCATCCTGATCGGGCCGCTCATGCTCTCGTACTTCTTTGAGCTGATCCGCATCTACCGGGCGGAGTACGTGGAGCCGGCCGCTGTCCCGGCGGTGCCCGGGATGCCGCCCGCAGGCCCGGGCCCGCCCCCCCGGGGGGGGGAAGGGGTGCCCCGGCCACGGGGGCCACCGGTGGTCCGGGCGGCTGGCCTGATTCTGGCTGTTTACCACTAGCCCATGGACAAGGGCAGGATGTCGGACAGGGTGCGCCAGATCCTGGCCGCGCTGGCGGGGCTCCGGTTCGGCGCCGTGGAGATCGTGGTCCACGACGGCCGGATCGTGCAGATCGAGCGCCGGGAGAAGGTGCGCCTGGCCACGGACGGCAGGGCGCTTTTCGTGGAAGTCCCGCCGGTCCACCGCGGGCGCCGGGGCCTGCTGCGGGCCGCCGCGCAGCGACCCCCCAGCTGCAGCAGCGGGTCGACGAGCTCGACCAGCGGGTCCGCGTGCTCGACCGCCTGCGGGAGCTGCAGGCCGAGAGCCTGGCCACCGCGGCGCGGACGCGGGTGAGCGTCACAGCCGGCCCGGGTGGCTTCAGCCTCCGCTCCGCGGACGGTGCCTACCAGCTGCGGCTGCGCGGGTACTTCCAGACCGACGCCCGGGTGTTCCTGGGCGACGACGACAAGGGTCCCATGACCTGCTGGGTCCGCCGGGTTCGCCCCCGCCACCGGGGAGGTATCCCTCCGCCTTGCCCGCGCGGGCGGCCGCTCCTCGACGCCCAGGGAAGCCGCGGGACCGCGGGGGTTCAAGACGCCGATCGGCCGCACGCAGGGCCAGCTCAGGTCCTGGGGGGGGGGGCTCACGCCCGGGGCCGCGGGGGGCCGGCGCCGACGTGTCCGACCGGAAGGAGCTCGTGGGCCGGCTCTTCCTCACGCCGTTCGCGCGACAGGGGGCGCGGGCGCCGCTGGACCTGGGCCTGGGCCTCGCCGCCAGCACCACGAAGGAGGAGGGGACCAGCGCCGCCACCGGCCTGCCGGGCTATCGCGAGCCGGGCCAGCAGGTGGTGTTCCGCTACCGCACCAGCTCAGCCAACCCGGTGACGGGCACCGTGCTGGCCGACGGCACGCACAGCCGGATCGCGCCGCAGGCCTACCTCAACAAGGGCCCGCTCGGCCTGATCGCGGAGTACGTGGTGAGCAAGCAGGCGGTGGCCCGCGACACGGGTATCTCCCGCACGGAGGAGAACCTGACCCACACCGCGTGGCAGGTGACGGGTGGGTACGTCCTCACGGGGGAGGCCAACAGCTTCCGCAGCATCACGCCCAAGAAGAACTTCGACCCGCTCAACGGCGGGTGGGGCGCCCTCGAGGTGGTGGCCCGCTACGGCCAGCTCAGCCTCGACAAGGATGCCTTCCCGCGCTACGCGGATTCCACGGCCTCGATCCGCAAGGAGAGCGAGTGGGGCGTGGGCCTCAACTGGTACTTCACGCGGCAGGTGCGCGTGGCGGTCAACTATGAGGTGACCACGTTCGAGGGCGGGGCCGCGACGGGCGACCGGCCCAGGGAGAAGTTCCTCGGCATCCGCTTCCAGACCGCCTTCTGACCCGGAGATGGGGCGGCCCCGCCGCCCGCGCCCGGGCCGCCGCCGCCCTCCCCGGGCGCGGCCCAGCAGAAGCCGGTGACGCTGCTCAATGTCTCATACGACCCGACCCGCGAGTTCTACGTCGCGTTCAACCAGGCGTTCGCCCAGTACTGGAAGGGGAAGACCGGGCAGGACGTGACCATCCGCCAGTCGCACGGGGGCTCGGGCAAGCAGGCCCGCTCCGTGATCGACGGGCTCGAGGCGGACGTGGTGACGCTCGCGCTGGCCTACGACATCGACGAGATCGCCCAGCGGAGCGGCTACCTGCCGGCCACCTGGCAGGCGCGCCTGCCCAACAACAGCGCGCCGTACACCTCGACGATCGTCTTCCTCGTCCGAAGGGCAACCCCAAGGGGATCCGCGACTGGGGCGACCTGGTGCGTCCCGGCATCTCGGTGATCACCCCGAACCCGAAGACCTCCGGCGGCGCGCGCTGGAACTACCTGGCGGCGTGGGCCTGGGCGCTGCGCCAGCCCGGTGGCAGTGACGCCACGGCCCGGGACTTCGTGGGCCGGCTCTTCAAGAACGTGCCGGTCCTCGATGCCGGCGCGCGCGGCTCCACCACCACCTTCGTGGAGCGCGGGATCGGGGACGTGCTGCTGGCCTGGGAGAACGAGGCACTCCTCGCCATCAAGGAACTCGGGCCGGACAAGTTCGAGATCGTGGCCCCCTCCCTCAGCATCCTGGCCGAGCCGCCGGTGACGGTGGTGGACCGGGTGGCCCGCAAGCACGGGACCCAGGCGGTGGCGCAGGCGTACCTCGAGTACCTCTACACCGACGCCGGGCAGGAACTCGCCGCGAAGCACTACTACCGGCCCCGCAGCGCCGCGATCGCCGCGCGCTATGCGGCGCAGTTCCCGCGGCTCAACCTGATCACGGTGGGCGAGGTCTTCGGGGGCTGGCAGAGGGCCCAGGCCACGCACTTTGCCGACGGCGGTATCTTCGACCAGATCTACCTCAACCGCTGAGGCACCGTCGCATGGCTTCCCCCGTCGAGCACGCCGCCACCAAGGAGCCCGGGTACCGGGTGCTGGACCCGGTCTGGTTCAACGCCGGCCCCGAGCCCGCCTCGCTCGTGGCCGCGCCGGTGACCCCGGTGGCGCGGTTCTTTGCGCGGAACCACGGCGTGATCCCGGCGGGGGAGCCGGCCACCTGGCAGGTGCGGGTGGACGGGCTGGTGGCCCGGCCGCTGGCGTTCACGGTGGCCGAGCTGATGGACGGCCGCTTCCCGGTGCAGACCGTGGCGGCCACGCTGGTGTGCGCGGGCCTTCGCCGGACCGAGTTGATGGAACACCGCGAGGTCCCTGGCGAGCTGGGCTGGGGCCTCGAGCCGGTGGGCACCGCCACCTGGACCGGCGTCCGCCTCGCGGACGTGCTGGCCGGGGCCGGGGTGGAGGCGGGGGCGGCCCACGTGGAGCTGACCGGGGCGGACGACGTGGAGCGGCACGGGCGGCACTTCGGCTTCGGGGGCTCCATCCCGCTGGCCAAGGCCCGGGCCGGGGAGGTGCTGCTGGCGTGGGGCATGAACGGGGAGCCGCTGCCTCCGCTCCATGGCGGCCCGCTCCGGCTGGTGGTGCCGGGCTACATCGGGGCGCGGAGCGTGAAGTGGCTGGCCCAGGTCACCCTCCGGGCCACGCCGTCCGACAACTACTTCCAGCGCGACGCCTACCGCGTGCTCCGGGAACCCTCCGTGGCCGACCCGCGCAGCGTGCGGGCGGGCGATGAGCTGGGGGAGGTGCCGCTCAACGCGGTGATCGTGAGCCCCGAACCGTTTGCGCGGACCTCCGCGGGGCCGCTGGGTGGTGCGCGGCTGGGCCATGGGGCACGGCAGCGCGCCCCTGCACGGCGTGGAGCTGTCGGTGGACCACGGCGTCACCTGGCAGCCCGCCGAGCTCGAGGCGGGCGGGGAGGCCTGGACCTGGCGCTTCTGGCGCGCCACGGTGGCCGCGACGCCGGGGCTCCTGACGGTCATCGCCCGGGCCACGGACCAGGCGGGGCACGCCATGCCGGCGTCGCTGGCCGAGGTCTGGAACGTGAAGGGCTACGCCAACAACGCCTGGCACCGCGTGGCGGTGGGAGGTGACGGATGAGCCGGGCGGCCGGGGCGGCCGGGCGGGGGGCGGGGGGGGGGGGGGGGGGCCCCCCTGGGCTGGCTGCCCCGCTCCGACGCTGCTTGCCCGGGCGGGGGCGGGCTGGCGGCTTCTGGGAGGCCACGCTGGCCCCGCGGGTGCTGGCCGCCTACCGGGTGAGCCTCGTGACCTCGCTGGTGGCCGCGAGCCTCAACGCCGTCTTCGGGCTGCTGGTGGCGTGGGTGCTGGTGCGCTATCGCTTCCCGGGCCGGCGCGTGGTGGACGCGCTGGTGGACCTGCCGTTCGCGCTGCCGACGGCCGTGGCGGGGATCGCGCTCACCACGCTGTACGCGGAAAACGGCTGGCTCGGGGCGCGGCTGGCCCCGCTCGGCATCAAGGTGAGCTACACCACCCTCGGCATCACGGTGGCGCTGGTGTTCATCGGCCTGCCGTTCGTGGTGCGGACGCTGCAGCCCGTGCTGCAGGACCTCGAGGCGGAGATCGAGGAGGCGGCGGCGAGTCTCGGGGCCACCCGCTGGCAGACCTTCCGCCGGGTGCTCCTGCCCGCGCTCCTGCCCGCGCTCCTGACCGGCTTTGCGCTGGCGTTCGCGCGGGCCATCGGCGAGTACGGCTCGGTGGTGTTCATCTCCGGCAACATGCCGATGCGCACCGAGATCGCCCCGCTCCTCATCATGACCAAGCTGGAGCAGTTCGACTACGCCGGCGCCACCGCGATCGCCGTGGTGCTGCTGCTCATGTCCTTCGCGCTCCTCCTCTGCATCAACGTGCTCCAGTGGTGGAGCCGGCGGCAGGCGGCCTGACGTGGCCGGGATCGTCACCTCGCGCCTTCATGCCGCCCCCGACCGCACCTCGGCGCTGACCGAGCCCCGGCCGGTGCGCTGGGCGCTCACCGGGGTGGCGCTCGCGTTCCTGGTGCTCTTCCTCTTCATCCCGCTGGTGGCGGTGTTCACGGAGGGACTCAAGAAGGGGTGGGAGGCCTACCTCGCCGCCCTGGTGGAGCCGGACGCGCTGGCGGCCGTGCGCCTCACGCTGCTCACGGCGGCCGTCGCCGTGCCGCTCAACACCGCCTTCGGCGTGGCCGCGGCGTGGTGCCTCGCCAAGTTCCGCTTCCCGGGCCGGAGCATCCTGCTTACGCTCATCGACCTGCCGTTCGCCGTGTCGCCGGTGATCGCGGGGATGGTGTTCGTCCTCCTGTTCGGCACGCAGGGGTGGTTCGGCGGGTGGCTGTTCGACCACGACGTGAAGATCGTCTTCGCCGTGCCGGGGATCGTGCTGGCCACCACGTTCGTGACGTTCCCGTTCGTGGCGCGCGAGCTCATCCCGCTGATGCAGGAGCAGGGGCCGGAGGAGGAGGAGGCCGCCCGGGTGCTCGGCGCGAGCGGCTGGCAGATCTTCTGGCGGGTGACGCTGCCCAACATCAAGTGGGGCCTGCTCTACGGCGTCATCCTCTGCAACGCCCGCGCGATGGGGGAGTTCGGCGCCGTGTCGGTGGTGTCCGGGCACATCCGGGGGCTCACCAACACGCTCCCGCTGCACATCGAGATCCTCTACAACGAGTACAACTTCGCGGCGGCCTTCGCCGTGGCGTCGCCCCTCGCGCTCCTCGGCCTCGTGACGCTGGTGGCCAAGACCGCGGTGGAGTGGTGCCAGGCGCGAGAGCTGGCCCGCGGGGCGGGAGCATCATGAGCATCGGGGTGCAGGGCCTGGCCAAGCGCTTCGGCGGTTTCGAGGCCCTCAAGAACGTGAGCCTCGAGATCCCCTCGGGCGAGCTGGTGGCGCTCCTTGGGCCCTCGGGGTCGGGCAAGACGACGCTGCTGCGGCTCATCGCCGGGCTGGAGCGGCCCGACGCGGGCACCATCCTCTTCCACGGCGAGGATGCCACCCGGCGCGACGTGCGTGACCGGCAGGTGGGCTTCGTGTTCCAGCACTACGCGCTCTTCCGGCACATGAGCGTGTTCGAGAACGTGGCCTTCGGGCTCCGGGTGCGCCCGCGCCACCTGCGCCCGCCCGAGGCCGAGATCCGTACCACCGTGACGGACCTCCTCAAGCTGGTGCAGCTCGACTGGCTGGCCGACCGCCAGCCCTCGCAGCTCTCCGGCGGCCAGCGGCAGCGGGTGGCGCTGGCGCGCGCGCTGGCGGTCAAGCCGGAGGTGCTCCTCCTCGACGAGCCGTTCGGCGCGCTCGACGCCAAGGTGCGGAAGGAACTCCGCCGCTGGCTCCGCCGGCTCCATGAGGAGGTGCACGTCACCACCGTGTTCGTCACCCACGACCAGGACGAGGCCATGGAGGTGGCCGACCGCATCGTGGTGATGAACGAGGGCCGCATCGAGCAGGTTGGCCATCCCGAGGCGGTGTACGAGCACCCCGCGACGCCGTTCGTCTACAGCTTCCTCGGCAACGTGAACCTCTTTCACGGCCGCGTGGCCGAGGGCCGCGCCGAGGTGGCCGGCCAGGAGGTGGCCATGCCCGATTGGGCGGCCGGCCTCGATCGCGACGCGGTGGCCTACGTGCGGACTTACGAGGTGGAGCTGGCGCGGGAACCGAACGGGAGCCCCGCCATCGAGACGGTGCTCCGCCACGTGCGCCGCTTCGGGCCCATGGTGCGCCTGGAACTGGACCGGGTGGAGGACGGCCAGGTGATCGAGGCCGAGGTCCCCCGCGCCCGGTTCGAGGAACTCGGCGTGGGGCGCGGGGAACGGGTGTACGTGAAGCCACGGAGCGCCCGCCTCTTCCCCCGCTAGGGTGCCCGGTTGCCCGCCTGCCAAGGGCGGGCTAACCTTCCGCATCCTCACCACTTCCGCATGACCCACGGCTCCACCCCCGCGCCGGTGCGCGGCCTCGACAACGTCATCGCCCTGCAGTCGTCGGTCTGCCGCCTCTCCGCGGAGGACGGCCGGCTGGCCTACCGTGGGTTCGACGTCCGGGAGCTCGGCGAGCACTCCAGCGCCGAGGAGACCGCCTTCCTCCTGGTGCACGGCCACCTGCCCACCGGGGCGGAACTCCGCCTGTTCACTTCCCAGGTGCGCGGCGCGGAGAAGCTCTCGCCGGCCTGCATCCGGGCGCTCAAGGTGCTCCCGCCGGGTACCGACGCCATGGGCGCCCTGCGCGCCGTGCTCGCCATCGCGGCGCTCGAGCACCCGGTGAAGGTGCCGCCATCGCGAGATGATGCGCTGGCCCAGGGTGTCCGGCTGCTCGGCCTCACGCCCACCATCGTGGCGGCGTGGCACCGGCTGCGGAGCGGGGAGAAGCCGGTCACCCCCAAGAAGAGCCTGAGCTTTGCCGCCAACTTCCTGGCCATGGTCACGGGGACACCCCCGGAGCCGAGCGCCGAGCGCGCCTTCGACTGCGGCCTGATCGTGCGGGCGGACAACGAGCTCAATCCTTCCACCTTCGCCGCGCGCGTGACGGCGGCCACCGGGGCCGACGTCTACGGGTCGGTGCTGGCGGGCCTGTCGGCGCTCGCCGGGCCGCGACATGGCTGGCATACCCGGAATGTCCTGGCGGCCCTCGAGGAGATCGGCGGGCCCGACCAGGTGGCGGGCTGGGTGCGCGACCGGCTGGCGCAGAAGAAGAAGGTGCCGGGATTCGGGCACGTGGTGTACCACGGGGAGGACCCGCGCACCGGCCTGCTACGCGGTCTGGCCGGCGAGGAGTGCCAGCGGGCGGGGCTCTGGCCGCTGTTCCGCACGGCCCACGAGCTGGAGCAGGTCATGATCCGGGAAACCGGCCAGCACGCCATCGTGGACTTCTACCTGGCCCCGCTGTACCGCGCGGTCGGGATCCCGGCCGACCTGTTCACCGCCGTCTTTGCCGTGAGCCGCATGAGCGGCTGGGTGGCCCACGTCCTGGAGCAGTACGGGGACGAGCGGCTGCTCCGTCCCCGGGCCGAGTACATCGGGCCGGTGGACCAGGAGTATCGTTCCCTCCGCCGTCGCCGCTAACTTGGGGCCCTCCCTCACTCGCTGACCGATGCCGTTCTCCACTTCCGTTCTCTCCGCGGCCCCTGCCTCCTACGCGACGCCGCTCCTCGCCATCGCCGTCCCGGCCGGTGGCCTGCCGGCCTCGCTCGCCGCGGTGGACGCCGCGACTGGCGGTGCCCTCGGGCGCGTGTACGCCAGCGGTGACTTCACCGGCAAGAAGGACGAGCAGGTGCTGGTGCACCCGGCCGGTCCCATCGCCCGGGTGCTGCTGGTGGGTGTCGGGAAGGCGGAGGAGGCGGGCCGCACCCTGATCCGCCGCGCCGCCGCCTCGGCGGCGAAGCGGGCGCGCGTGCTCGGCGTGCCGACCTTTGCCTTCCACCTGCCGCGCGAGGCGGCAGGCAGCGTCAGTGCCCGCGAGGCGGGGCAGGTCATCGCCGAGGGCCTCGGCTATGGCGCCTGGCACTACCCGGACCTCAAGCAGCCGCCCGAGGAGAAGAAGCCGGCGCTCGAGTCCGCCGTGATCCTGGCGCCCGAGGCCACCGCCGAGGTCGAGGCGGGGCACCTGGTGGGCGCCGCCATCGCGGCGGGCCAGGCGTACACCCGGCTGCTGCAGATGCTCCCGGGCAACACCTGCACGCCGGGTTACCTGGCCCAGCAGGCCGGCGAGCTGGTGCGCCGCCACGGCTTCAAGGGCATCGTGATGGACCTGGCCGCCATCAAGGCCGAGAAGATGGGCGGCCTGCTGGGTGTGGCGCAGGGCAGCGCGGAGGAGCCCAAGTTCATCGTGCTCGAGTACCAGGGCGGGAGCGGCGCGCCCATCGTGCTGATCGGGAAGGGCATCACCTTCGACACCGGCGGCATCTCCATCAAGCCGGCGGACAAGATGGAGGACATGAAGTTCGACATGTCCGGCGCCGCCTCGGTGCTCGGCACCTTCGAGATGCTGGGGCGGCTCAAGCCCAAGGTGAACGTGGTGGGCCTGGTGCCCTGCGCCGAGAACATGCCGAGCGGCACGGCGCTCAAGCCGGGCGACGTGATCCGGAGCCACCTCGGCAAGACGATCGAGATCGTCAACACCGACGCCGAGGGCCGGCTCATCCTCTGTGACGCGCTGTCGTACGCCCGGAAGTTCAAGCCCGCCTGCGTGATCGACGCGGCCACGCTCACCGGCGCCGTGGTGGTGGCGCTGGGCCACTTCGCGAGCGGCCTCATGGGCACCGACGACGCGCTGGTGGAGGAGGTGCGGCAGGCGGGCGAGCGCGCCGGGGAGCGGGGCTGGCCGCTGCCGCTCTGGGACGAGTACCGCGACCTCATCAAGTCCGACATCGCCGACATGAAGAACTCCGGCGGGCGGCCCGCCGGCTCCATCTCCGCGGGCTGGTTCCTGCGCGAGTTCGTGAGCGGCTATCCGTGGGTGCACGTGGACATCGCCGGCACCGCCTACAGCGACCGCGAGGATGCCGCCCGGGTGAAGGGCCCAACCGGCAACTGCATGCGGCTCTTTGCGGAGTTCGTGCTCGGCAGGAGCGCGTGAGCCTCCGGCTGGCTCGGCTCCACTCCGCGGGGGCGGCCCGGCGCGTGCGCGCGCTGGCCGCCCTCGCGGGCGCCGGCGTGCTGCTCCTCGCGGGCCCGCTCGCCGCCCAGTTCCCGCAGGACACGCTGGTCCGCGACACCCTGCCGCCGCGGGACACCGTCAACACCACCGAGAAGTACCTCGAGGCGCAGGAGGCGCTCACCGTGCGCCTGCCCGTGCTGCCGCACCTCACCCTCGAGTCCCCGCGCCCACCGATGAGCCGGGTCGTGCTGGACCGCGACTCGCTCGACTGGGCCATGGCCGAGACCCTGGGGGACCTGCTGCAGCGGGTCCCGGGCGTCTATCTGCTGCGTGGCGGCTGGGTGGGGCGGACCGAGTACCCGAACTTCCAGGGCCGCGGCCCCTCGGCGGTGGAGTACCGGCTCGACGGCATGCCCTACCTGCCCATCGGCAGCGACAGCGTGGGGGTGGACCCGTCGTTCTTCTCGCTCAGCCTGTTCGAGCGGGTGGAGATCGAGCGGTGGCCCGGGCTGCTCCGGGTGCACCTGTTTACCCGGCGGCACAGCCTCAAGGCGCCGGGCTCCCGCATCGGCATCAGCTCGGGTGACAAGCAGATTGCCCGGTACATCGGGGCGCTGCAGAAGCGCTACCCGTCCGGGTTCGGGTTCGGGATGGGTGGGGAGCGGATGGTGGCGCCCACGGCCACGGGCTCCTCGAGCGACTTCGACATCACCAACATCTGGCTGCAGCTGGGCTACGTGCCGAGCGAGCGGCTCGGGGTGCAGGTGCAGCTGGTCAACTCGAGCCCGGACCGCAAGCGCTTCATCGACGGCTCCACGGGCGTCCCCGACACGCTGGAGCTGGCGCTCCGCGGCAAGCGGCAGGACCTCGAGCTCCGCGGCGCGTGGCGGAGCCAGCCGGGGGAGCAGGGCCTGCGGGTGGATCTCCTCCTGGGGCGGACCAAGTGGGAAGGCCAGGGGCTGAGCGAGGAGATCCGGCAGGGCGGGGTGCAGGTGGGCCTCCGGACGCCCACCTTCGGCGCCAGCGCCCGGGTGCTCAACCGGTCGCGCTACTCGCCGTGGGACGTGCGGGCCGAGGCGGGCTGGACGCCGGTGGCCGGCGTGAGCGCCGCCGCCGAGGCGGGCCTCACCACGCACGACGGCGACCGCACCAGCCGCTGGGTGGGCCTCCGCGGCGGGCTCGGCCTGCCGCTTGGGTTCACCGCGGCGGCCGCGCTCCGCACCGGGTCCATCGTGGCCACGCCCACGATCCTGGCCCAGCAGGCGCAGGACCTCACCGACTGGCAGGCGAGTATCGGCTGGCAGCGGCCGTGGGCGGGGCTCGAGGTCGGCTACGCGCGGAGCGATGCCTTCGCGCCCACGGCCTACCGGCCGTTCCTCCCCAAGATCGCCGGCCTCGCCCCGTCCGGGGCCACCGACTGGGTGACGGTCAACTGGCGGCTGCGTCCCCGCACCTGGCTCACCCTCGAGGGATGGTACAGCGACCCCACGGGTTCCCGCCTGCCGGACGGGCTGCCGGCCACCCACTCCATCACCAGCGCCACCATCCGCTCCAAGTTCTGGCGCACCTTCCGGAGCGGGATCTTCGACTTCAAGGCCCAGGTGGCCTTCGAGAGCTTCGGCGACGGGATCATCGGCCGGGACTCGACCGGCGGGGCGATCGCGCTCGAGGGGGCGTCGTTCTGGCGCACCAACATCGAGATCCGGCTCGACCAGTTCATGCTCTACTGGGACCGCTACAACCTGCAGGCCAGCCGGAAGACCTACGTGCCCGGATTCCGGATGCTGAATTTCGGCAGCACCTTCGGGGTCAGGTGGGAGTTCACCAACTAGCGATCCCGCTCCCGCCGGATCGCCCAGCCTAGCCGTAAACCCCCTTCCCAGTTATAGTTCCCGACTTTCCCGAACCCCGGGCGGATGAGACGTGCCGTACAGCATGACGGGCTTCGGGGCCGCCGAGGGGACGGTTGCAGGGGGGCGGCTCCGGGTGGAGATCCGGACGGTCAACCATCGCCACTTCAACCCGGCGCTCAAGCTGGCTGGGGACCTGGCGCCGCTCGAGGGCGAGCTGCGCGAGCGGCTCCGCAAGGACTTCGACCGCGGGCACATCGCGGTGTCCGCGCGGTGGACGGAGGAGCCGGAGGTCGCGGCGCCGGCCGTCCGCGTGGACGTGGAGCGGGCGCAGGCGGCGCTGTCGGCGCTCCGGGAGCTGCAGCAGGCGCTGGGCATCCCGGGCGACGTGGACCTGGGGATGATCATCCGGCAGCCCGACGTCTTCGTGACGCAGGCGGCCGAGACCCCTGAGGTGCCATGGGCCGAGGTGGAGCCGGTGGTGGCGGCGGCCATCGTGAGCTGCAAGGAAATGCGGCGCCGGGAGGGCGGGGTGCTGGCCGACGAGCTGCGCCACCGCCTGGACCTCATGGCGCAGGCCGCCCAGGTGATCGCGGCGCGGGCGCCGGAGCGGCTGGTGAAGGAGCGGGACCGCCTGCGGGCCTCCGTGACGCAGCTGCTCGACGGCCGCACCGTGGACGAGCAGCGCCTGGCCCAGGAGCTGGCGTTCCTGGCCGACAAGCTGGACATCACCGAGGAGCTGGTCCGGTTCACCGCGCACGTGGCGGCCTGCCGTGAGGCGCTCGGCAAGGACCAGCCGGTGGGCAAGCAGCTCGGCTTCCTGGCGCAGGAACTCGGCCGCGAAGTGAACACCATGGGCAGCAAGGCCAACCACGCCGAGATCCAGCAGCAGGTGATCGGCATGAAGGGCGAGCTGGAGAAGTTCCGGGAACAGCTCGAGAACCTCGAGTGACCCCGTTCCTGCTGGTGCTGTCGTCGCCGAGCGGGGTGGGGAAGACCACCATCGCGCGGCAGCTGCTGGAGCGGCGCGCGGACGTGGGCTATTCGGTGTCCGCCACCACGCGGGCGCCCCGGCCGGGCGAGGAACACGGGCGGAGCTACTGGTTCCTGTCCGAGGTGGAGTTCGAGGCGGAGGTGCAGGCGGGCGCGTTCGTGGAGCACGCGCGCTACAATGCCAACCGCTACGGGACGCTCAAGCGGGAAGTGGAGCGCCTGTTCGCCTTGGGGAAGCACGTGGTGATGGACATCGAGGTCGAGGGCGCGCGCCAGGTGCGGCGCCAGGTGGCCGACGCGGTGTTCGTGTTCATCCTGCCGCCGAGCGGTGCGGAACTGGTGAAGCGGCTCGGCGGGCGGGGCACGGAGACGAGCACGGTGCTCAAGCACCGGCTGGCCATCGCCAACGACGAGCTCAAGGCGGTGACGGAGTACGATTACGTGGTCGTCAACGACGACCTCGAGCGGGCGATCGCCCAGGTGGCGGCGATCCTCGACGCGGAAGGGCACCGGGTGAGCCGCCATCGCGGGCTCGCCCAGCAGGTGGAGCAGATCCGTCGCGAGGTGGCGGCGGCGGCAATGCGGCTGGACTGACCCGCCCGCCGGGCGGCAGAGGGTAGCCAGGACAGGAGAGGACCAACTCGTGAAGATCTACACCCCGACGGATGCGGCCCGCCAGGCGGGCAACAAGTACCTGGGCGTGCTGGTGGCGGCCAAGTTCGCGCGGCACATCAACGACCTGCCGCGGGAGCGCCTGCTCGAGAAGACGCAGAAGCTCACCACCCAGGCCCTCGAGGCGCTCTGCACCGGCGACCTCCAGTACAAGATCTCCCGGCGGCGCCGCAGCGAGGCCTGAGCATGTGGTCCGGCCGGCACGTCGTGGTGGGCGTGACGGGCGGGATCGCCAGCTACAAGAGCTGTTACCTCGTGCGGCGCCTCGTCGAGGCGGGCGCACGCGTGGATGTGATCCTCACGGAGGGGGCCGCCGAGTTCGTGCGGCCCCTCACGTTTGAGGCGCTCTCGGGCCGGCCGGTCCTGACGTCGCTGTGGGCGCCGAACGCCGCGCTCGAGCACGTCCGCCTCGCCCAGCAGGCGGACCTCGTCATCGTGGCCCCCGCCACCGCCAGCACGCTGGCGCGCATGGCCGCCGGCATCGGCGACGATCTCCTCACCACCCTCCTCCTCGCGCGCTCCGGCCCGGTGCTCGTGGCGCCCGCCATGAACGACGGGATGTACGCGCATCCCGCCACCCGGGCCAACCTCGCGGCGCTGGTGGCGCGGGGCGTGGCCACCGTGGGACCGGAGGTGGGACCGCTCGCCGAGGGCGCGTCCGACCGCCCCGGCCGCATGAGTGAGCCCGACGTGATCCTGTCGCACGCCACCCGCCTGCTGCATCGCGGCGGCCCGCTGGCGGGGAAGGTGGTGGTGGTGACGGCGGGCCCAACACGCGAGCCCCTCGACCCGGTGCGCGTGGTGACCAACCGCTCGAGCGGCAAGATGGGCTACCGCCTGGCCGAGGTGGCGTGGGAACGCGGCGCCGAGGTGGTGCTGGTGAGCGGGCCGACGCAGCTCCCGGTGCCCACGGGCGTGGAATGCGTGCGGATCGAGACCACCAAGGAAATGGAAGCCGCGGTGCGCGCGGCGCTGCCCGCCTCCGACGTGCTGCTCATGGCCGCCGCCCCCTCTGACTACCGCCCGGAGGAACCCCTCCTCGAGAAGCGGCCCCGGCAGCAGGGGCGCCTGGCCGTGGACTTCGGGCCAACCGAGGACATCCTGCTGGCCACCGAGGGCGCTCGGAAGGACGGCAGCATCATCGTGGGCTTTGCGCTCGAGACCGGGGACGCCATGCGGAAGGGGCGCGCCAAGCTCGAGCGGAAGCACCTCGATTTCATCGTGGTGAACGACGCGCTCGAGCCGGGCGCCGGGTTCGAGGTGGACACCAACCGGGTCGTGATCGTGAGCCAGGACGGCCGGGAGGTGCCGGTGCCCCTGGCCTCGAAGCGCATGGTGGCCGAGGCCATCCTGGACGCCGTGGAGGCGCGGCTTGGACGATAGCGTCCGGCGCTACCTGCGCCAGCAGATGGAGCTCGGGGGGCGCGAGGTGATCCTGCCCGGCACCGGCGCCCGCCGCCCGGCGGGCCCCGCCGGTGAGGCGCCCCTGCGGAGGGCGCGTCTCCCCGACGAGAGCGCGAGGCCCGCAGCCACCCCCACTCCGGTCGTCGTCGCTGCGCCGGCGGAGCCGGCGCGTCCGGTTCCCGAATCACCCGTGGCGGAGGCCGAGCCGATGCCGAAGAAGTCGAGCGCCCCGCGCCCCTCGGGCGGCAGTGAGGCCGGCAAGTGGCGCAAGGACGCGCCGCCGATCCCCGGTCCGGGCCTCGTGGTCCACCCACCGGCCGTCAGCCTCGTGGACGACGGGATCAGCCACCTGCCGACGCTCGAGGCCCTGGCCAGCGTGGTGCGGACCTGTACCCGGTGCCGGCTGGCGGAGACCCGCACCCACGCCGTCCCGGGCGAGGGCAACCCGGCGGCCGACTTCATGTGCGTCGGCGAGGGGCCCGGCGCCACCGAGGACGAGACCGGCCGTCCCTTCGTGGGCGCTGCCGGCCAGCTGCTCGACCAGATCCTCGGCGCCATCGACCTGCCGCGGGAGACGGTGTTCATCGCCAACATCGTGAAGTGCCGCCCGCCGCAGAACCGCAAGCCGCTCCCGGATGAGGCGGCCGCCTGCCTGCCGTACCTGCATCGCCAGATTGCCCTGGTGAAGCCCAAGGTGCTGCTGGCCCTGGGCGGCACCGCCGCCGAGCACCTGCTGGGCGTCAAGAAGAGCCTGGGCGACCTCCGGAACCAGGTGCACCGCTACGGGGACATCCCGCTCGTGGTCACCTACCATCCCGCGGCGCTGCTCCGCAATCCCAACTGGAAGAAGCCCACCTGGGACGACGTGCGCATTGCGCGGCAGCTGCTGGACGGCTAGCGGCGGTTCCCCACAGCTGTGGAAAACGCGGGTGGAAAGGCTGTGGGTCCTCGTGGAGAGGACCCACGTTGCTGTGGGGAACCGGGGCCGCCGTCACACCGGTGTGGAAGATTGGAGGAAGCGCCCCGGCGCCCCGCGTCAAGTGATTGCGGGGCACCGGGCGGGTACATACAGTTGTCCTCGCTCACGCCGTCCGTCGTTCCCCGTGCCACCGGCGTCACCCATGACAGCGTTCCCTCCCGAGTACGGCGGTTCCCCCGGCGGCGGTGTCGCCGAGCAGCAGGTCCGCGGCGCGCCCTGGAGCAACGAGGCCGAGCAGGCCGTGCTCGGCGCCATGCTCCTCGACAATGATGCGGCGCTCCGGGCGGTGGAGCTCGTCGACGATGCGCTCTTCTATCGTGAGGCGCACCGGCGGGTGTTCCGCGCCATGCGGCGGCTCATCGAGCGCCGGGTCAACATCGACCACATCACGCTCCGCGACGAGCTGGAGCGCAAGGGCGAGCTCGACAGCGTCGGCGGCGAGGGCTACCTGGCCGAACTGGTGGACGCGGCCGTCACCACGGCCAACCTCGAGGCGCACGCGGCGATCGTGCGCGAGAAGTCCGTGCTGCGGCAGCTCATCGAGGCGTCCACCGCCATCGTGTCGCAGGCCTACAGCGGGGCGCAGCCGGCCAACGAGCTGCTGGACGAGGCCGAGTCGAAGATCTTCCAGATCTCCCAGTACCGGAAAGCCGAGGGCTTCAGCCGGATCAAGGAGATGCTATGGCCCACGATGGAGCGCATCGAAAAGCTCCATCAGCAGGGGAAACAGGTTACCGGAGTTCCGAGCGGGTTTAGAGATTTGGACGAGATGACGACGGGCTTCCAGCCGTCGGACCTGATCATCCTGGCGGCCCGCCCGTCCATGGGGAAGACGGCCTTCTGCCTGAACCTCGCCGCGCACGCGGCGCACGAGCAGAAGGGCGTGGCGGTCTTCTCGCTGGAAATGAGCAAGGAGTCGCTGGTCCAGCGCCTGCTCTGTGCGGAGGCGCGGGTGGACAGCCAGCGGGTGCGCCGGGGCACGCTGTCGGATGCGGACTTCGCCATGATGGCGCGGGCGGCGGGGTCGCTGCTCAGCTGCCCCATCTGGATCGACGACACGCCGGCGCTCACGCTGCTCGAGATGCGGAGCAAGGCCCGGCGGCTCCGGATGGAGAACGAGGTGGGGCTGATCATCGTGGACTACCTGCAGCTGATGCGGAGCCCGGCCTACGCCGAGAACCGGGTGCAGGAGATCAGCGACATCTCCCGCTCGCTCAAGGCGCTCGCCCGGGAGCTCGAGGTGCCGGTCATCGCGCTGTCGCAGCTCTCGCGCGCCAGCGAGCAGCGGGGCGGGGAGCGGAAGCCCATCCTCTCCGACCTGCGCGACTCGGGCGCCATCGAGCAGGACGCGGACATCGTGCTGTTCATCCACCGGCCGGAGATGTACGAGCAGATGGACAAGGAAGGGAACAGCAACGAGGGCAAGGCGGAGCTCATCGTGGCCAAGCATCGCAACGGGCCCACGGGCACCATCGAGCTCTACTTCCACAAGCAGTTCACCCGGTTTGCGAGCCTCTCCGACCGGGAAGAGTCGGAATACGGAGGCTAGCGTCCCCCCCGATGGCGAAGCCCAAGAGCGTCTACCGCTGCACCGAGTGCGGCCACGACCACCCCAAGTGGGTGGGCCGCTGCGAGGCCTGCGGCGCCTGGAACAGCGTGGCGGAGGAGCCCATCACCCTGGCCGCCCCCACGGGGAAGGGGGCGCGCGCCGGCCGGCGGGGGCCGTCGCCGGCGGGACACCGCCGCAGCGCCTGCGGGACATCGCCGAGGCCCGGCTGGTGCGCTGGACGACGGGGATCGCCGAGCTGGACTTCGTGCTGGGCTCCGGCATCGTGCCGGGCTCCATGACGCTGGTGGGGGGCGAGCCGGGCATCGGCAAGTCCACGCTACTGCTGCAGGCTGCCGCGCGGCTCGAGGCCGGGGGCCGCACGGTGCTCTACGCCAGCGGTGAGGAGAGCCCCGAGCAGGTGCGGCTCCGCGCCGGCCGGCTGCTCGAGGACGCCGGCCCGGTGCACGTCCTGGGGGAGACGCGGCTCGAGGCCGTCCTCGATGCCACGCAGGCGCTCGGCGCCGACATCCTGATCCTCGACTCCATCCAGACCGTCTACACCGACGCGCTCGAGGGCGCGCCGGGCAACGTGGGCCAGGTGCGGGAGTGCAGCGCCCGGCTCATGCGCTTCGCCAAGGAGACGGGGGCGGCCGTCATCGTGGTCGGGCACGTCACCAAGGGGGGCGGCATCGCCGGCCCCAAGACGCTGGAGCACATCGTGGACACGGTGCTCTACTTCGAGGGGGAGGCCACGCTGGACCATCGCCTCCTGCGCGCCACCAAGAACCGCTTCGGCTCCGTGGACGAGATCGGCGTCTTCTCCATGACCGGCCACGGGCTCGAGGCGGTGCCCAACCCCTCGGCGCTCTTCCTCGCGGCGCGGGCCGCGGGGAGCACCGGGAGCGCGGTCACGGCGCTCATGGAAGGCACGCGCCCGGTGCTCGTCGAGGTGCAGGCCCTCGCGGCCAAGAGCGGGTTCGGCACGCCGCAGCGCGTGGCCACCGGCCTCGACCAGAAGCGCCTGGCGGTGCTCCTGGCCGTGCTGGAGCGGCGGGCCGGCATTTCCTTCGCCGACCTCGACGTCTTCGTGCAGGTCACCGCCGGCGTCCGCCTGACGGAACCCGCCGCGGACCTGGCGGTGGCCGCCGCCCTCGTCTCCAGCGTCCTCAACCGTCCCGCCCCGCCCGATGCGCTCTTCCTCGGCGAACTCGGCCTGGGCGGCGAGATCCGCCCCATGGGCGGCATCGAGCGCCGCCTCGTGGAGGCGGGCCGGCTCGGGTTCCGGCGCGTCTTCGCGAGCGCCCGCACGGCGGGGCAGGTGCCCGGCCTCACGCTCGTGGGCCTCGAGCAGCTCGACCAGCTGGTAGGTGCGCTTGCCGCGTGACGTCGGGGTGGTCATCGTGGCCGCGGGGCAGGGGCGGCGGCTCGGCGGGGGCGTGCCCAAGCAGTACCGCGAGATCGCGGGGGTGCCCATGCTGCTGCGATCGCTGCGGCCGTTCGTCGGGCATCCGGACGTGGCCCACACGGTGGTGGCGCTCCCCGCGGAAGACGCGACGCACCCCCCGGCCTGGCTGGGCGAGGTGCTGGGGGGGAGCCTCTCGCTGGTGGCCGGGGGGGCGGAACGGAGCGATTCGGTTGCCCAGGCCCTCGCGGCGTTGCCCGGCAGCTGCACCGTGGTGCTGGTCCACGACGCCGCCCGGCCGCTCGTGGACCGCGCCGTGATCGACGGGGTGATCGCGGCGGCCCGCGGCGGGGAGGGGGCGGTCCCCGCCATCCCCGTCGGCGACACGCTCAAGGAAGCCACCCGGGTGCCCGCGCCCGGTGAGGACGGCGAGGTGCACGTGCAGCGGACCGTCCCGCGGGAGCGCCTCTATCGGGCGCAGACTCCGCAGGGATTCCCCCGTGCCATCCTCGAGGAGGCCCACGCGCAAGCCCGCCATGCCGGGGAACCGGCCACCGACGACGCGGCCATGGTGGAGCGGCTGGGGGTGCCCGTCCGCCTGGTGCCGGGCTCCGCCCGCAACTTCAAGGTCACCACCGAGGACGACCTCCACCTGGCCGACCTGCTGCTCCGCGACACGCGCTGACGGACCTTCCGTCAGGGCTCGCGGCGGCGCCCGCGCCGGGATACCATTCCCGTCCATGCACATCCTCCTTGTCTGCACCGGGAACACCTGCCGGAGCCCCATCGCCGAGGCGCTCCTTCGCCAGAAGCTGGTGGAGCGGGGCGTGGACGGGGTCACCGTCTCGTCCGCGGGCACCGGCGCGTGGGATGGGGCGCCGGCCAGCGAGGGTGCCTACCTGGTGGCGCTCGAGCACGGGCTCGACCTCTCCGGGCACCGGGCCCACCTCCTCACCCGCGAGCTGGCGACCGCCGCGGAGCTGGTGCTCACCATGGCGCACCATCACCGCGCCCGGGTGGAGCAGCTCGGCGCCAGCGGCAACGCCTTCCTGCTCGGCGAATACGCCGGCCAGAGCGGCCTCGAGGCCGAGGTGCACGACCCATTCGGTGGCGACCTCGAGGGCTATCGGGAGACGTGGGCCCAGCTCGACACCCTCCTCGAGGCCGTGGTGGTGCGCCTCGCGCGGGAGCGGAGCGGTGATCGGCGGTAAGACCCGCGTCTTCGCCATCCTGGGCGATCCCGTCGCCCACTCGCTCTCTCCCGCGATGCACAACGCGGCCTTCCGGGCACTCGGCCTCGACGCCGCCTACGTCCCGCTCCGCGTGACCCCCGACCAGGTGCCGGCCGCCATGACCCTCCTCGCCCGGGCGGGCGGGGGCGGCAACGTCACCGTGCCGCACAAGGAAACCGCCGCCCGCGCCGCCGGCCAGCCCAGCCCCCGCGTCACCCGCCTCGGCGCCTGCAACACCTTCTGGGGCGCCGACGGGGCGCTCCTCGCCGAGAACACCGATGTCGATGGCGTGCTCGCCGCGCTCCGCGAGCTCGAGGCGCCGGACACCGCCTGGCTGATCGCGGGCACCGGGGGCGGGGCGCGGGCGGTGATCGCCGCGGCGCTGGAGCGGGGCGCCCGCGTGGCGGTGCACTCCCGTGATGCGGGCCGGCGCGCCGCCTTCGAGCAGTGGGCCGCCGGCCAGGGCGTCGCCATCGCCGCGGGCGCCGACTGCGAGGTGCTCATCAACACCACTCCCCTCGGCCTCACGGCGGGCGACCACCTGCCGCTGGCCCATGAGGAGGCACCGAGGGCGCAGGTGGCCCTCGACATGGTCTACGCCCGCGGTGGCACCGCCTGGATCCGCGCGCTCCGGCAGGATGGCCTCCGCGTGGCTGACGGGCGCGTCATGCTCGTGGCGCAGGGCGCGGCGGCGTTCCGGCACTGGTTCCCCGACGAGGACCCGCCCGTCGAGGTGATGCGGGCCGCGGTCAATGACGCCCTTCGCTGAGGCGCTCGCGGGCGCGGAACGGTGGCTGCTCCCCGGGGCGTGCCTGACCTGTGGCGCGTCGGTGGGGCCGGCGGATCCGCTCATCTGCCCGCTCTGCCAGTCCCGCTGGCGCCGCCTCCCCGAGCCACAGTGCGCCCGGTGCGGCCAGCCCCGGCCCGGCGATCCCGATCCCTGCCGCTTCTGCGCACCCTGGCCCCCGGCGCTCGACCGCGCGCGGAGCGCGGTCTGGCTCGACGCCACCGCGCGGGAGGCCGTGCACGCCCTCAAGTACGCGGGGTGGTGGCGGGTGGCGGAGGTGCTGGCGGTCCCGATGGTGCGACTCGGGATGGTCACTTCGGAGACCGTGCTGGTCCCGATTCCCCTGAATCCCAAGCGGCGTCGCCGGCGGGGCTACAACCAGGCGGACGTTCTCGCCCGCGCGCTGGCCGCGCGCACGGGGGCCCCGGTGGACACCGTGGCGCTGGGCCGGACCCGCGCCACTCCCACCCAGACCGCGCTCACGCCCGAGGCCCGGCGGGCGAATGTCGCCGGGGCCTTTGCGGCCGCCGGCGTGCGCGGGGCGCGTGTCGTGCTGGTGGACGACGTCCTGACCACCGGGGCCACCCTCGCCGAGGCCGCCACGACCCTGGCGGAGGCTGGAGCCGCCTCCGTGGGCGCGGTTACCTTTGCGCGGGCGCTGCCGCCCGTGCATTGAGGCAGCTTCACACTAGTTTCCGCTCGCCCGGCCCGACGGGCTGGTATTGTTCACGGCCCGCCGGCCACCGAGAGGCCGCCCCGGACCGTCCTTGACCCTGCACTGGAGCTCGAATGTCCACCAAAGTCGCCATCAACGGGTTCGGCCGGATCGGCCGCAACGTGCTGCGTGCCGCCAAGCTGCTCGGCGCCAGCGAGCTCGATTTCGTGGCGGTCAACGACCTGACCGACACGAAGACCCTCGCGCACCTGCTCAAGTACGACTCGGTGCACGGCAAGTTCCCCGGCACCGTCGAGGCCAAGGACGACGCGCTGGTGGTCAACGGCGACGTGATCAAGGTCTACGCCCAGAAGGACCCGGCCGCGCTGCCGTGGAAGGACCTCGGCGTCGACATCGTGCTCGAGTCCACGGGCATCTTCACCGACCGGGACAAGGCGGCCAAGCACCTGGAGGCCGGCGCCAAGAAGGTGGTGATCTCCGCGCCCGCCAAGAAGGAAGACATCACCATCGTCTACGGCGTCAACCACACCGCCTATGACCCGGCGAAGCACCACATCATCAGCAACGCCAGCTGCACCACCAACTGCCTGGTGCCGGTGGTGCAGGTGATCCTCAAGGAATTCGGCATCGTCAACGCGTTCATGACGACCGTGCACGCCTACACGAACGACCAGAACATCCTCGACCTGCCGCACAAGGACCTGCGCCGCGCCCGCGCCGCCGCCATGTCCATCATCCCCACCACCACCGGGGCCGCCAAGGCCACCAGCCTGGTGATCCCGGAGCTCAAGGGGAAGATCGACGGCGTGGCGCTCCGCGTGCCCACCCCGGACGTCTCGGTGGTGGACCTGACCTGCACCGTGGAGAAGGCCACCACCATCGAGGCGGTCAACGCCGCCTTCAAGGCCGCCGCGGCCGGCGCGCTCAAGGGCGTGCTCGCGGTCTCGGACGAGCCGCTCGTCTCCACCGACTACATCGGCAACCTGGCGTCGAGCACGGTCGATTCCGCGCTCACCAACGTCCTGGACGGCAAGCTGGTCCACGTCTCCAGCTGGTACGACAACGAGATGGGCTACTCGGCGCGCTGCGTCGACCTCATCCGCTACATCGCCACGAAGGCCTAACCTTCCTGCCCGCGTGGCGCCTGGCCCCGGCGCTCGGCCGGTGGCCGGGCGCCGTGCGCCGAGGCCCCCATGAAACGCTCCCTCCGTTCGCTGCCGGCCGCCGCCCTCGACGGCCGCCGCGCCCTGGTCCGCGTGGACTTCAACTGCCCCATCAAGGACGGGCAGGTCACGGACAACACCCGCATCCGGGCCTCGCTCCCGACCATCACGTACCTGCGGGAGAAGGGGGCGCGGGTGGTGCTGCTCTCGCACCTCGGGCGGCCCAAGGGACGCGATCCCAAGCAGAGCCTCAAGCCCTGCGCCACGGAGCTGGAGCGGCTGCTCGGCGCGCCCGTCGCCTTCATTGACGACCCCGCCGGCGCCGACGCCGTCACCGTCACCAAGCGCCTCCCCCGTGGCGGCGTGGCGGTGGTGGAGAACACCCGCTTCGACGCCGGCGAGGAGAAGAACGACGCCACGCTGGCGGGGACCTTCGCCACCCTCGGCGACCTCTACGTCAACGACGCCTTCGGCTCCGCGCATCGCGCGCACTCCAGCACGGCGGCGGTGGCGGCGCTCCTCAAGCCGGCCGTCTCCGGCTTCCTGATGGAGAAGGAACTCGAGTACCTCGGCGGTGCGCTCGAGCAGCCCAAGCGTCCCTTCGTGTCGGTGCTCGGCGGGGCCAAGGTGTCGGGCAAGATCGACCTCATCGAGAACCTGCTGCCCCGGGTGGATGCCATCCTCGTGGGCGGCGCCATGGCCTGCACCTTCTTCCGCGCCATGGGACTCGAGACCGGCACCTCGCTGGTCGAGGCCGACCGGGTGGAGATGGCCAAGGCCCTGATGGCCAAGGCGGGGGACAAGCTGGTCCTCCCCAAGGGCGCCGTCATCGCCCAGAAGCTCGAGGCGGGGGTCGAGACCCGCGCCGTGGCGCGGGACCAGATCCCGGCGGGGTGGGCCATGTTCGACATCGACCCGGAGACCGAGCGCGAGTTTGCGCGGCGCATCCAGGGCGCGGGCACGGTGGTCTGGAACGGCCCGATGGGCGTCTTCGAGACCCCGCCGTTCGATCACGGCACCCTCGCCGTGGCCCGCGCCCTGGCCGACGCGACCGCCAAGGGCGTCACCACCGTGGTGGGCGGCGGCGACTCGGCCGCGGCGGTGGCGCAGATGGGACTCGACGACAAGATGAGCCACGTCTCCACCGGCGGCGGGGCGTCGCTCGAGTTCCTCGAGGGCAAGGACCTTCCCGGCGTCTCGGCGCTCGACGATGCCTGAGCGGCCGCTGACGTTCGCCGCGAACTGGAAGATGCACGTGCCGCCCGCGGAGGCACGGGCGTTCGCGGAGCGCTTCCTGGGCCTCACCGAGGCGGCGCCGGGGCGGGCCCTCTGGTTTTTCCCCTCGGCGGTGGCCCTCGAGGCCACGGCCGAGGCCTTCGCCGAGCGGGCTGACATCCAGGTGGGCGCCCAGGATGTGCACTGGGAGCCCAAGGGCGCGTTCACCGGGGCGACCTCCGTGCCGCTCGCCAGGGGCGCGGGCGCGCGAGGCGCGCTGGTGGGTCACTCCGAGCGCCGCCACGTCTTCGGCGAGACCGATGCCGAGACCGCCAGGAAGGTGCAGGCCCTCCTCAGTGCCGGCATGATGGCCATGCTCTGCGTCGGCGAGAAGCTGCCCGAGCGCGAGGCGGGGCAGACCGAGGCGGTTTGCCTGCGGCAGCTGCGCGCGGGACTGGCGGGCGTCAGCGGGGCGCAGTGGGACCAGATTCGCATCGCCTACGAGCCGGTGTGGGCCATCGGGACCGGCCGCAACGCCACCCCGCAGGATGCCGCCGCGGTCCATCGCGCCATCCGCGCCGAACTGGCGGCCCTCGGCGCGCCGGGGCGGATTCCGGTGCTCTACGGCGGAGCGTGAACAAGGGCAACGTGCTGGCGCTCCTGGCCGAGGACGAGCTCGACGGGGTGCTCGTCGGCGGGGCGAGCCTCGATGTGGAGGGGTGGGCGGAAATGGTGGGATTCTAGCCTCCGCCCCCTACCGCGAGGGGGCTGTCCTCGCTAGACTCCCCCGGCTTCTACGGGACCGGACATGTACTACTTCCTGCTGACGCTCCTCATCCTCGACGGCCTGATCCTCGCGGCCGCGGTCCTGCTCCAGGCGGGGCAGGGGGGTGGGCTCGCGTCCTTCGGCGGCGGCACCACCGACCTCGTGGTCGGCGGGCGCCAGGCCGCAACTCTCCTGACCAAGGCCAGCTGGTGGTGCGGGGGCATCTTCCTCGCGCTCGCGCTCCTGCTGACGCTCGTGTCGCCGAGCCGCGGCTCGGGGAGCGAGGTGCTGGATCGCATCCGCGCGGGCGGCCAGGCGCCGGCCCCGGCGAGCCTCCCGCTCGAGGGCGTGACCACCGACACGTCCACGGCCGCAGCGCCCGCGACGACCCCGGCCCCGGCCACCCCGGCGCCGACGACGCCCAAGCCCGCCAACTGAGGCTGATCATGATCGACTTCGAGCGCGGGGGATCGGCATGACCGATCGCCCCGCGTTTGTGCTGCTCGAGGATGGGACCTGGTACGCCGGCACCACGGCGCGTCCCATCGAGGCCGGCTACGGCGAGGTGGTCTTCACCACCAACCTGAGCGGCTACCAGGAGGTCTTCACCGACCCGAGCTACCTCGGGCAGATCGTGGTGATGACGGCCCCGATGATCGGCAACTACGGGGTCAATCCCGAGGACCTCGAGTCCGGCAAGCCGCAGGTGGCCGGCGTGGTGGTGCGCGAACTGGCGCGCCGTCCCTCCAACTGGCGCGCCACGCGGTCGCTCGATGACTGGCTCGCCGAGTACCGCATCCCGGTGCTCGAGAACGTGGACACCCGCCGCCTCACCCGCCACATCCGCGAGCGCGGGGCGATGCGCGGCGTGATCGCCGAGGGGACGGAGCCGACCCCGCAGCTCACGCTCCGGCTCATGGAATCGCCGTCCATGGATGGGCTCGACCTCGCCTCGCGCGCCACCGTGGACGGCAGTTACACCGAGGGCCCGGAACACGGGCCGCGGGTGGTGGCCTACGACTACGGCATGAAGCGCAACATCGTCCGGATGCTGACGGAGGCCGGCTGCCGGGTGACCGTCGTCCCCGCCAACACCCCGGCGGCGAAGGTCAAGGAACTCCAGCCCCAGGGCCTCTTCCTGTCCAACGGGCCCGGCGATCCGGCGGCGATCGACTACGCCCGCAAGAACATCCGGGAACTGACCGATTCCGGGATCCCCACGTTCGGGATCTGCCTAGGCCACCAGCTGCTGGGGCTCGCGTTCGGCGGCCAGACCATCAAGCTGCCCTACGGCCACCGGGGTGGGAACCATCCGGTCCGGGATCTCAAGACGGGGCAAGTACTTATCACGTCGCAGAACCACGGCTTCGCCGTGCAGGGCGACGAAACCGGGGTGCCGGGCGCGCCAGAACTCGAGGTCACGCACCTCAACCTGAACGACAGAACGGTGGAAGGCATTCGCCACAAAGCACTTCCGGTGTTCGCGGTGCAGTACCACCCGGAAGCCTCGCCGGGACCCCACGACGCCTACCCCCACTTCCAGGAATTCCTGCGCCTGATCCACGCGGGACGGGGGGCGAGTGCCCCAAGCTCTTGACAGTCAACGCTTAAGGCCCTAGTCTCTCCCCTAGAACCAGCGCCCCGAACCGGGGCGCTCGGCATGAAGACCCCCGGGGGAGCGCATGACCAAGGCCGATCTCGTCGAACGGGTGACGGAGTCCATCGCCCGGACCGCCGGTCCCATGATCTCGAAGAAGGATTGCGCCCGGGTCGTGGACGCGTTCCTTGACGCCGTGAAGGAAGCCCTCAAGGCGCAGCACAACATCGAGGTCCGCGGGTTCGGCACGTTCAAGATCCGCCGCCGCAAGACCCGCATGGCCCGTAACCCGCGCACCGGTGACCCGGTGGAGGTGGCGGCCCGGCCGGTGCCGGTCTTCAAGCCCAGCAAGGAGTTGCGCGCGCTGGTGGCCGACGAGCCGTTCGAGCCGGAGCCGGCGGACGCCGAGGACTGACCCTCGGGCCGCGGCATCCGCACCGGCATTCAGGCATGACTGGGGGCGGGTCACGGACCCGCCCTTTTCATTGCGCCGAGGGGCTATCTTGCAGCGTATGCAGGATACGTCGAACGTCATGAGCGGGTCGGCCAGGACCCGTATCACCGTGCAGGTGCGGCTGTTCGCCACGTACGCCGACCTCGTGGGGGCCGAGCGGGTCCCGCTCGAGGTGGCAGCGCCGGCCACGGTGGCCCGGGTCGTGGAGACCCTGCGCAGCACGCTGCCGGGCGCCGAGCGGATCCCGGCCCGCCCGCTCGCCGCGGTGAACCAGGTGCACGCCCGTCCCGAGACCCCCGTGGTCGAGGGCGATGAGGTGGCCCTGCTTCCCCCGCTCGCCGGGGGCTGAGGGGTGGGTTCGTTCCTCACGCGCACGCCCATCGACCTGGCGCCGCTCCTCGCCGCCGTGAGCCATCCGAGCCACGGCGGGATTGCCACGTTCGTGGGCGTGGTGCGGGATCACCAGGATGGCCGCGGCGTCGGCGCGCTCGAGTATTCGGCGTATGAGCCCATGGCGGAGGCGGAGGCGGCGCGGATCGTGGCCGAGGCGCTGGCGCGATGGCCGGTGCGGATCGCCGTACAGCACCGGCTGGGGCCGCTCACCATCGGCGATGTGGCCGTGGCCGTGGCGGCCGGCTCGGCGCATCGCGGCGAGGCCTTCGACGCCTGCCGCTACGTCATCGAGGAACTCAAGCGGCGGGTGCCCATCTGGAAGAAGGAGTCGTACGCCGACGGCGCGGTGGCGTGGGTGGATCCCACCTCGCTCGGTGCCGCGGGAGGGCCGGCGTGATCATCGACCGGTTCGGGCGGCCGCTCCGGAGCCTGCGCATCTCGGTCACCGACCGCTGCAACATGCGCTGCCGCTACTGCATGCCGGAGGAGAAGTACACCTGGCTGCCGCGAGGCTCCATCCTGAGCTTCGAGGAGCTGGACCGGCTGGCGGGCATCTTCCTGGGGCTCGGGGTGGACAAGCTGCGGCTGACGGGCGGCGAGCCGCTGCTGCGCGCGGACCTGCCGGTCCTGGTGGCGCGGCTGGCGGCGCGGGCGGGGCTCCAGGACCTCGCGCTGACCACCAACGGAATCCTGCTGGCCCCGCAGGCCGAGGCGCTCCGGCGGGCCGGGCTCCGCCGGGTGACGATCAGCCTCGACACGTTGCGGCCCGAGCGGATGCTGGCCTTCGCGCGCTCCCCGGGCCACGCGGATGTGCTGGCGGGGATCCGCGCCGCGCGTGAGGCCGGCTTCACCGGCACCAAGCTCAACGCGGTGGTGATCCGCGGCTACAACGACGACGAGCTGGTGGACCTCGTGGAGTTCGCGCGCCAGGAAGGCGCCGAGATGCGGTTCATCGAGTACATGGATGTGGGCGGCGCCAACCAGTGGACCGGGGGCGCGGTGGTGTCCCGGCGGGAGATGCTGGCGCGGCTCGCGGCGCACTACGGCGGCCCTGCAGAACCACTGGCCGACAACGCCGGCAGCTGGGCCCCCGCCGAGCGGTTCCGGCTTCCCGACGGGACGGTCGTGGGGATCATCGCCTCCACGACGGAACCGTTCTGCCGCACCTGCGACCGGGCGCGGCTCACGGCGGATGGGCACTTCCTGCTCTGCCTGTACGCCGACACCGGACTCGACCTGCGGCCGCCACTCCGCGACGGGGCGAGCGACGCGGAGATCGCCGCGCTGCTGCGTGCGGCCTGGCAGGCCCGCGAGGACCGCGGCGCCGAGCAGCGTGCCCATGCCCCCGACCGCGGGGCGCTTTACCAGCTTGCGACCCTGCGCGCCGACCCGCGCAAGGAAATGCACACGCGGGGCGGCTGACGGCCGAGGCCCAGCCCGTACCCGCTCACCTGGCCTCCCGGCGCGCCCGCGCCCCGGGGCATTCTCTCAACCGGCTGCTGCACCCATGGCCCTGCACATCGCCCTGATTGAGCCGCGGATTCCGCCCAACACCGGGAACATCGCGCGGCTGTGCGTGGCGACCGACTCGCCGCTCCACCTCATCGAACCCCTCGGGTTCAGCCTCGACGACGCGGCGGTGAAGCGCGCCGGGATCGATTACTGGGAGGAGGTGGACCTCTGGGTGCACCCCAACTGGTTCCGCTTCCGCGACGCCATCGCGCGGGAGCGCTGCCTCTACTTCTCGGCCAACGCGGAGCGTGACCTCGCCGAGGCGCCCTTCGCCGCGAACAGCGTGCTGGTGTTCGGGAACGAGACCGACGGGCTCCCGGACAAGATCCTGGAGAAGCACCCCGAGCGCTGCTTCCGGATCCCGATGCCGGGCCAGGTGCGGAGCCTCAACCTCGCCAATGCCGTGAGCGTGGTGCTCTACGAGGGCCTGCGGCGGCTGGGACAGACCAACGCCGAGCCGCTGGTCTTCGCCGAGGCCGGCGGGGACATCGAGGTGGAGCCGGAGGACCTGCAGCCGGCCGACGTCGATGCGCGCAACCGGTCGCGGATGCCGGCGCCGCACGCCCCCCGCGGGCCGCGCGGCGGCGGCGGCGCCGGCGGCGAGGCGGGCGGGGGACGCGGGGCGGGCCGCCGCCCCTCGCGGGGACGCTCGCGCGGGCGTGGGGGACGACGCTAGCTCAATTGCTCCATGCCGTTGCCCGCAGTACGTTTCGGCGCCCGCCGCAGCCAGTGCGGCGGGCGTGTTCGTGTCGCAGGCCAACCCGCACCAGGCTCCGTCACATGTTCAACAAGATCACCGTCGTCGGCGCCGGCAACGTGGGCGCCACCGCCGCCCAGCGTGTCGCCGAGAAGAACCTGGCCCGGACCGTCGTCATGGTGGACGTGGTCGAGGGCGTGCCCCAGGGCAAGGGGCTCGACCAGTGGCAGTCGGCGCCCATCGAGGGCTTCGACAGCCGGGTGGTGGGCACCAACGGCTATGACGCGGCGGCGGGATCGGAGCTCTTCATCGTGACGGCCGGGATCGCGCGGAAGCCGGGGATGAGCCGCGACGACCTGGTGAAGACGAACGCCGGCATCGTGGGCTCGGTCGCCAGGGAAATCGCGCGCGTGGCGCCGCAGAGCATCATCATCGTGGTGTCCAACCCGCTGGACGTGATGTGCGCGGTGGCCATGAAGGCGAGCGGCTTCCCCCGGGAGCGGGTGATCGGCATGGCGGGGGTGCTGGACACCGCGCGGTACCGGGCCTTCCTGGCCGAGGCCATGAGCGTGTCGGTGGAGGACATCCAGGCCATGGTGCTCGGCGGCCACGGGGACACCATGGTGCCGCTCGTGAGCTACACCACCGTGAGCGGCATCCCGGTGACGCAGCTCCTTCCCAAGGACCAGCTCGAGGCGATCGTCACCCGCACCCGGAACGGCGGGGCCGAGATCGTCAACTTCCTCAAGACCGGCTCGGCCTATTACGCGCCCAGCGCGGCCGCGGTCCAGATGGCCGAGGCCATCGTGCTCGACAAGAAGCGGATCCTCCCCTGCTCGGCCTGGCTCACGGGCGAGTATGGCCTGACGGACGTGTTCTGCGGCGTGCCGTGCAAGCTCGGGCGCCAGGGGCTGGAGCAGATCCTGGAGGTGACGCTCACGGCGGCGGAGCGCGCCGAGCTGCACAAGAGCGCCCAGTCGGTGAGCGACACCATGAAGGTGCTGGAGGGCAACGGATGACGCGGTTCGGCGTCTATTTCCGCTCCACCGTCGGGCGGAAGGCCGTCGCGGCGGTGACGGGCGTGGTCATGGTGCTGTTCATCATCCAGCACGCGCTCGGGAACCTGCTCATCTACCAGAGCGCGGCGAACCTGAACCGCTACGCCGCGTTCCTCAAGGACAAGCCGGGCATCGTCTGGCCCGTGCGCATCATCCTGCTGGCCGCGGTGGGGCTGCACGTCTGGGCGGTGCTCTCGCTCGCGGCGCAGAACCGCGCCGCGCGGCCGGTGGGGTACGCCAAGCGCACGCCCCAGGCCTCGACCCTCGCCAGCCGGAACATCCTGGTGACGGGGCTCCTGCTGCTCGCGTTCATCGTGTTCCACGTCCTGCACTTCACCACCGGCACCATCCTGCCGTCCACCCACATGCCGATGGACGTGTACGGCAACGTGGTGCGGGGCTTCCGGATCTGGTGGGTGTCCCTGTTCTACTTCGTGGCCATGGTGGGGCTGGGCATGCACCTGTACCACGGCCTGTGGGGCAGCCCGCGGACGCTCGGGGTGGAGAACCCCTACGCGCCGGCGCACAAGCCCATCCCGCAGATCATCGCGATCGTGGTGTGGGCCCTGTTCACGTCGATCCCGGTGGCCGTGGTCATCGGCTACCTGCACCTCTAGGGGACGCCATGGAGCTCAAGTCCAAGGTGCCGTCCGGCCCGCTGCAGGAGAAATGGGACCGGCACCGCTTCGAGATGAAGCTCGTGAACCCCGCCAACAAGCGGAAATTCTCGGTGCTGGTGGTGGGGTCGGGGCTGGCGGGCGGCTCCGCCGCAGCCACGCTCGGCGAGCTGGGCTACAACGTGAAGTGCTTCTGCTTCCAGGACTCGCCGCGGCGGGCGCATTCCATCGCGGCCCAGGGCGGCATCAACGCGGCCAAGAACTACCAGAACGACGGCGACTCCATCTGGCGCCTCTTCTACGACACGGTGAAGGGCGGCGACTTCCGCGCCCGCGAGGCCAACGTCTACCGCCTGGCGCAGATCTCGGTCAACATCATCGACCAGTGCGTGGCGCAGGGCGTGCCCTTCGCGCGGGAGTATGGCGGGCTGCTGGCCAACCGCTCCTTCGGCGGCGCGCAGGTGAGCCGGACCTTCTACGCCCGCGGCCAGACGGGGCAGCAGCTGCTGCTGGGCTGCTACCAGGCGCTCGAGCGGCAGGTGGCGGCCGGGACGGTGCGGATGCACACCCGCACCGAGATGCTGGACCTCATCGTGGTGGACGGCGTCGCGCGCGGCATCGTCACCCGCGACATGGTGACCGGTGCCATCGAGACGCACCTGGCCGACGCGGTGATCCTGGCCACGGGCGGGTATGGCAACGTCTTCTACCTCTCGACCAACGCCAAGGGCTGCAACGTCACCGCCACCTGGCGCGCCCACCGGCGCGGCGCGGCGTTCGGGAACCCGTGCTACACCCAGATCCATCCCACCTGCATCCCGGTGAGCGGGGACCACCAGTCCAAGCTCACGCTGATGTCGGAGTCGCTCCGCAACGACGGGCGGGTGTGGGTGCCGAAGAAGCAGGGCGACAACCGTCCGCCCCACGCCATCCCCGAGGACGAGCGGGACTACTACCTGGAGCGCAAGTACCCGAGTTTCGGCAACCTCTGCCCCCGCGACATCGCCAGCCGCGCGGCCAAGGAGGTCTGTGACGAGGGGCGCGGCGTGGGGCCCAACGGGCTCGGCGTCTACCTCGACTTCGGCAGCGCCATCCAGCGCGTGGGCGAGGCCAAGATCGCGGAGCGCTACGGCAACCTGTTCCAGATGTACGAGCGCATCACGGACGAGAATCCCTACAAGGTCCCGATGCGTATCTACCCGGCCGTCCACTACACCATGGGTGGCCTCTGGGTGGACTACAACCTGATGAGCACCATCCCGGGCCTGCACGTGCTCGGGGAGGCCAACTTCTCCGACCACGGCGCCAATCGCCTGGGCGCCAGTGCCCTGATGCAGGGCCTGGCCGACGGCTACTTCGTCATCCCCTACACCATCGGCGACTACCTGGCCCAGGCCGCGCTCCCGAAGCTGGACGAGAGCCACCCCGAGGTCCGTGCCACCGTGGCCGCGGTCACGGAGCGGACGGCGCAGCTCCTGGCGGTGAAGGGCAAGCGCACGGTGGACTCGTTCCACCGCGAGCTCGGCAAGCTCATGTGGGACAACTGCGGCATGGCGCGGACCGCCGCGGGGCTCCGGCACAACCTGCAGCGGATCCCGGAGCTCCGGGCGGAGTTCTGGCAGAACGTCAACGTGCCGGGGAGCGGCGCGGAGCTCAACCAGTCGCTGGAGAAGGCGGGGCGGGTGGCCGACTTCCTCGAGTTCGCCGAGCTCATGTGCCTCGACGCGCTGCACCGGGAGGAGTCGTGCGGCGGGCACTTCCGCACCGAGCACCAGACCCCCGACGGCGAGGCCCAGCGCGACGACGCCAACTTCACCTACGTGGCGGCCTGGGAGTACCAGGGGCCGGGGAAGGCGCCCGTGCTGCACAAGGAGCCGCTCGCGTTCGAGAACGTGAAGCTCAGCACCCGGAGCTACAAGTGAACCTGACGCTCTACGTCTGGCGGCAGCCTGCCGGCAGCCCCAGCGGCCAGCTGGTCAAGTACGATGCGCCGGACATCAGCCCGGACATGTCGTTCCTGGAGATGCTGGACGTCACCAACGAGCGGCTGATCGCCCGGGGGGAGCAGCCGATCGCCTTCGACCACGACTGCCGCGAGGGGATCTGCGGCTCGTGCGGCATGATGATCAACGGGGTGGCCCACGGCCCCATGAAGGGCACCGCCACCTGCCAGCTCCACATGCGGAGCTTCAAGGACGGCGACACGATCTACATCGAGCCGTGGCGGGCCCGCGCGTTCCCGGTGATCAAGGACCTGGTGGTCGATCGCGGCGCCCTGGACCGCATCGTCGCGGCCGGCGGGTACATCTCGGTGTCCACCGGCAGCGCGCCCGACGGCAACGCCATCCCGGTGCCCAAGACCGACGCCGACGCGGCGATGGACGCGGCGGCCTGCATCGGCTGCGGCGCCTGCGTGGCCGCGTGCCCCAACGCCTCCGCCATGCTCTTCACCTCGGCCAAGGTGGGGCACCTCAAGATGCTGCCCCAGGGCCAGCCGGAGCGCGGGCGCCGGGTGCTCGCCATGGAGGCGCAGATGGAGGCCGAGGGATTCGGCGGCTGCACCTGGCACGGCGAATGTGAGGAGGCGTGCCCCAAGGAGATCTCCATCGACTGGATCGTGGAGCTCTATCGCGACTACATCTGGGCCACGGTGGTCCGCCGGGAGGAACGCGCTGCGGAGGCGGCCATCTGAGCTGAGTCCCTGTGCGGCACCCGCGCGGCCCGGGCGTCCCCAGCACGCCGGGCCGCGTCCCGTTTCACCCCCAGCCCATCCCTGCGTGATCCTGGCCCCTGGAAGCCGGCTGCTGCCGTTCCTGCTCGCCCTCGCCGGTCCCCTCGCGGGGCAGGCGGGCGTGACGGTGCACGCGGGGGCGCAGGCCATTGGCGCGGTGATCCACGCCGATCCCGTCCCCGGCGGCGGCGGCCTGACGGAGGCCAAGGTCTCGCAGCCCATGCTCATGGTGGACGCCGGCGCCCTCGGCGGCCGCCTGGCCTTCCGTGGCACCCTCAACCTCGAGGGGCAGACCATGCGCCACGGCGAGCTGCTGCCGGGCGGCTGGGGCGAGGGCTACAACGACCGGCGCCATCCCCACACCTACGCGCACGAGCTGATGCTCACCGGCACCGACCTGCTGGGCCGGCTCGACGGCGGGGCCCGGGTGATGGTCGGGGTGGGGAAGGGCTTCGTCCCCTTCGGTTCCGACGACCCGATGACGCGGCCGGTGTTCCGGTATCCCGTGAACCATCATCTGGCGCAGCTGCTCGAGCGCGCGGTGGTCATGGCCGGCGTGCGCGCCGGCCCGGTGGCGCTGGAGGGCGCCGTGTTCAACGGGGACGAGCCGGAGCATCCCGGGCAGTGGCCCCGGCTGGCGCGCGTCGGCGACTCGTGGGCGGCCCGCCTGACGGTGCTGCCGGCGGCGGGCGTGGAGCTGGCGGTGTCGCGCGCGAGCGTCAAGTCGCCCGAGCACCGGCCGGGGGCGGGCTCCACCGCCTGGAAGTGGCACCTCTCGGCGCGGGCGGAGCGCCCGGTGCTGGGCGGCGCGGGCTACGCGATGGTGGAGTGGGCGCGCACCGAGGAGGCCTGGGGGTTCTTCGTGTTCCGGAGCCTGCTCGGCGAGGCGGCCTGGCGCCGCGGGCCGCACCAGCCCTACTACCGCTTCGAGCGCACCGACCGGCCGGAAGACATGCGCACCCTGAACCTCTTCCGCTCGGTGCGCCCGCACCTCGAGAACTCGATCCTCGGCACCACCCGCTTCACGCTCCACACGCTGGGCTACGCCTACGAGCGGCGCCTGGGCGGCGGGTCGCTGGCGGTGAGCCCGTTCGTGGAGGCCACGGTGGGCACCGCCCGCGCCATCGACGGGGGCGTGCTGACGCCGGGGATCCTCTACGGCGGCACCTCCATTCGCGCCGTGGCGGGCGGGCTCCGCGTGGCCTTCGGGATGCGCGGGCACCGGATGGGCCGCTACGGCGCGCTCCTGGCGCCCGCCGCGGCGTCGCACGATCACCATCCGATGTAACGTCCAAAGGAAAGCGCCCATGAGCCGAGTCTCCTTCCGCCTGCTGGCCCTGGCCGCCACCCTCTCCGCCTGCGGAGGAGACGCGGGCGGGGACCCGTCCGATGCGGGCACGCTCGCGATCGAGGCGGGGGATGGCCAGAGCCAGCTGGTGGGCACCGCACTGGTGCCCTTCCAGGTGAAGGTCACCGACGTCAATGGTGCCCCCAAGGCGGGCGTGACTGTCGCCTGGGCGGTGCAACTGGGCGGGGGCAGTGTCACGCCCAGCAGCAGCGTCACCGACGCGACCGGCATCGCGGAAGCGGTCGCCACACTTGGACTGTCGAGCGGCGCGCAGCACGTCCGGGCCAGTGCCCCGGGGTATGCCGGGTCGCCGGTCACCTTCGTCAGCGCCGGCCTGCCGGACGCGCCGGCCACGCTGGAGCTGGGAGGTGGTGATGGACAGACCGGAGGGTTCGGGGCCGGCCTGCCCCAGCCGCTCAAGGTCCGGGTGCTGGACCAGTACGCGAATGGCGTCCCGGCGGTCACCGTGGACTGGGCCATCGCCGCCGGGGGTGGCGCGCTCGCCGCGGCCACGAGCGTGACCTCGGCGACCGGCGAGGCCACCATGAACCTCACGCTGCCAAATGCCCCGGGCAGCGTGACCATCGAGGCCACCGTCGCCGCCCTCGCCGGGCAGAAGGTGAGCTTCACGGCCACGGCGGCCGGCAGCTTCGCCGTGCGTGCCGGAGGCAACAACGTCCCGGAGCGCTATGGCTCCGACCTCTGGGTGGCCAACGGCTACGCCTACACCGGCACCTGGGGATTCCGCGGCCAGCCGGGGAACGCGGTGAAGATCTGGGCCCTCTCGCCGAGCGGGGCGCCGAGCCTCGTCAACACGCTGACCGTGGCGAATGTGGGCACCATCAGCGACATCGAGGTGTCGCCCGACGGGGCGTGGCTGGTGTTCACCACCGAGGGCGGCGGCGGGGCCGGGATCTACGTCTACAGCCTGGCCAACAAGGCCAACCCGACCTTCCTGGCAAGCAGCCCCAACTCGCTTCACACCGGCGCGCTGGCCACCATCGGCGGCAAGCTGTACGCCTTCGCGGCGAAGAACCCGTCGAACCCGGCGCTGGTGATCTACGACCTTTCCGCCGCCGCCTCGGGGACGATCACGCCCGTGGGCACCTATGCCATCCCGCCCTACTACGGCATCCACGACACCTTCGTGCGGGACGGGCTGGCCTTCGTCTTTGCGTGGGATGAGGGCGTGTTCGTGCTCGACGTCGGCGACGGGCGAGCCGGTGGGTCGCCTGCCAATCCGGTGCTCGTCAAGCAGCTCGGCACGCCGCAGGCGGGCGGCGGGGGCACCCCCCGCTTCGGCGGCCAGACCCACAACGGCTGGTGGTACCACAGCCCCACCGGCGAGAAGAAGTACCTCTTCCTGGGCGAGGAAGGCCCCGGCATCGTGGGTTCCGCCAGCTCGGGCGACATCCACGTGGTGGACATCTCCGACCTCAACAACGCCACCGAGGTGGCCACCTACCACCTGAACGGCGCCGGGGCCCACAACTTCTGGGTGGACGAGCAACGCCAGATCCTCTACGCCGCGTACTACAACGGCGGCGTGGTGGCGCTCGACATCTCCGGCACCCTCAGCGGGAACCTGGCCGGCCGGGAGCTGGGCCGGCTGCAACCGGGCGGGGCAGGGAATACCTACGTCTGGGGCGTGATGCTGTACAACGGCTCGCTCTATGTGAGCGACATGATCTCCGGGTTCTGGCAGCTGGAGACCCCCTGACGCGGCCTGCCGTGCCCCTGACGGTACCGGCCGCCGCCTGACTGACGGCCGCGTGACGCGCCCGGCTTATATCCCGACCGGCACTGGCTGGAGGACCGGGGATGAGCCGCTGGGGGGACATCCTGAAGGCGCGGGCAGAGCGGGACGGGGGCATGGGCCCCTGGGGCGAGTGGCAGGGGGTGCCCGGCACGGCCGCGGTGCAGGTCCGGGTGCGCCGCTCGCACCCGTCGCCGCAGGGGGTGAGCTACCGCTGGGGCTACCAGTTCCGCTCGGTGCTACCCCGGCCGCTCAGCTTCGAATTCCGCCTGGGCATGGTCCGGGACGGTCCGTTCGACCAGGTGGTGCGGGGGCTCGAGCCGGGCCGGGTGGTGAGCGGCACCGTCGTCCTTCCCACCGCCGGTCCGATCTGGGTGGACGCCCGCCTGCTCCCTGACCGGCCCGTCTCTCGCTAGGCGTCGCCGCCGGTCCGCCCTGGGATGAGACATTCCCGCCCGGGGTGACGTATTTTCCAGCATGACCAGTCCCGCCATCCGCCTCACGGACGCCCCCGAGCCCTCCATCCCGGCCCTCGAGTTGATGGTCGGCGAGGAGCGCTGGCCGCTGACCGCCCGCCCGCTGGCGATCGGGCGGGGGATGGAGGCGGACCTCCTGCTCACCGACGTCGAGGTGTCGCGGCTGCACGCCTGGGTGGTGCCGGCTGCGGCGGGGCCCCTCCTGGTGGACCAGAGCCGGCACGGCACCTGGGTCAACGGGCACCGCGTCACCGACCCAATAATCCTGGCCGATGGCGACGAGGTGCGGATCGGCGCGACGGCCCTGCGGGTACGCCGCGCCAGCCCCAACCGGCGGTCGCACTCCCTCCGGGCCATGGGGCGCCTGCGGCGCTGGCTCCGCCGCTACGGGCCGCCCGAGGCGGTGGCCACCGTCACCGCCGTCGGCGCCACGCTGGCCGTCCGGGAGGCGACGGGCAGCCTGGTGGCCGGCGCCTATGCCGGCTCCCTCGCCGAGGGGGTGGTGTTCTACGGGATCATGTTCCTGCGGGAGAGCCTGCAGGCGGCCCACGCGGCGGGACGGCGGGGGCAGGGCTTCGGGCAGCGGGACCTGCTGCCGGTGGCGCGCGGCCTGATGGTGGAGTTCGGGTTTGCGGAGCTGCTCGATGCGCTCTTCGTGCGCCCGCTCTGTCTGGGCCTCGGGGTGCGCTACGTGGGCGGCAGCCTGGGAGCCCTCCTCGGCAAGCTCGCCTCGGACCTCGCCTTCTACGGGCCGGTCTTCGTCATCTACGAGTGGCGCCTGAAACGCAGCGAGCGGCCGGCGGCAGCCGACCCGCGCCGCCGCACGACCGCCCGCACCCGCATCCTCGACCCGGACTGAGTCGGGCTCAGTTCCCCGCCTTCCAGCTGTTGTTGCCGCGCGGCAGTTCCGGCATGGTGCCGTCCGCGTTCACGGCCACGCCGGTCACGGCCTTGTCCACCGGGATCACCGCGGTGTAGCGGTCGCCCTTGTACCAGATCTCCACCGGGTACTTGAGCAGCCGGGTGCTGCCGTCGGCGAAGGTGAGGGTGAGCTCCACCGGCATCACCATGGAGCCGGCGTTCCGGAGCACCACGGTCACCTCGCCCTTGCCGGGCGTCACCGACTCCACGGCCTGGTCGAGCGCGGCGGTGGTGAAGAACCAGCCCCGCCAGAACCAGTCGAGGTCCCGCCCCGACACGTCCTCCATGCTGCGGAAGAAGTCGGCCGGCTGCGGGTGCTTGAAGGCCCAGCGCCGGGTGTACTCGCGGAAGGCCTCGTCGAAGACCTCGGGGCCCAGCACCTTGTGCCGGAGCGCGTAGAGCGCCATGCCCGGCTTCACGTAGGCCAGCACGCCGAGGTTGTTGTCGGTGCGGTAGCGGTTGGCGTACGTCATGATCGGCTGGGCGGTGGGCGCCTGGTCGGCCATGAGGGCGAAGGAGCCCTCGCCACGGCGGCGGCGGCTGTCGTCCCGCTGGAAGTAGCCTTCCTCGGAGTAGATGTTGATGAAGGTGTTGAAGCCCTCGTCCATCCAGGCGTAGCGGCGCTCGTCGCTGCCCACGATCATGGGGTACCACATGTGCCCGATCTCGTGGGTCACCACGCCAAACAGCGCCTCGCGCGACCCGCCGCCGGCCTCCATGGCCACCATCGGGTATTCCATCCCCGACACGGGCCCTTCCACGGCGGAGATCTGGGGATAGGGGTACTTGAGCCAGCGGTCGCTGTACTCCTTGATGCTGAAGCGGCTCATCCTGGCCGCCTCCTGCCAGCGCGCTGCCGCCGCCGGGCGGTAGTAGGCCTGCGCCACGATCCCCTCCCAGCCCGACGCATCCCACTGGTATTCGGGACTCGCCGCCCAGGCCACGTCGCGTACCTGCTGGGCCTTGAAGCGCCAGGTGAGGGTGCCGGCCTGCTTCGGGCGGGCGCTGCCGTCGGCGAGTTCCGCCGCGGTGATGATCGCAATGGACGTGTCGCTCTTCACCGCCTGCGCCAGGCGGGCGCGCTGGGTGGCGGTGAGCACCTCGAGCGGGTTCTGCAGCACGCCGGTGCCGGCCACGATGTAGCCGGCCGGGACGGTGACCTCGTACTCGAAGTCGCCGTACTCGAGGTAGAACTCGCCCTGCCCCAGGTACTGGAGGGTGTTCCAGCCGTGCACGTCATCGTAGACGGCCATGCGCGGGTACCACTGCGCCAGCTCGTAGAGGCTGCCGTCGCGCCCCATGCGGTCCGCGCCGTGTTCCGGGATGTTGAAGGCGTAGGCGATCTGGAAGACCACGACCCGGCCCGGCGCCAGCGCGAAGGGCAGGGTGGCCTCCATCATGGTGTCGTCCACGCGCGTCTTGACCGGCTGGGCGGCGCCGGCCGCGGCGGTCCCGGCGCGGCGCGCGGCCGCCTCGAGCCGGGCGGTGAAGCTCGCGATCTCGAAGCCGCCGTCGAAATCGGCGCCCCCGAAGCGGCTCTCCTGGGCGTTCAGGTAGGCGCCGACGCTGCCCTTCCGGAACAGGTTCTGGTCCAGCTGCAGCCAGACCCGCGTCAGGGTGTCGGGCGAATTGTTGGTGTAGCGGAGGGTCACCGTGCCGGTGAGCCGCTTGGCCGCCGTGTCCAGGGTGGCCTTGATCTGGTAGTCCGCCCGCTGCTGCCAGTACCCGCTCCCGGGAGCGCCGCTGGCCCGCCGGATGTTGTCCGGGGTCGGGAGCGCGAGCGGGGCAAAGATCCCCGTGTCGGCCACCGGGGCGCGGAGCTCCCGCGCGACGGTGGCGGCCGGCCGCGGCGGTCCGGGAGGCGCGGGGGTGGGCGGGGTGGCCGGGGTCTGGGCCGCGAGCGGCAGGGCGACGGCAAGGCTCAACAACACGAGGCGCATTTGGGGGATCCTGGACGGGGGCGACGAAAAACGAGCAGGCACAATCTAGCTAGGACCCGGCGGGGGGCCGCAGCCCCCGGCGGTCGAGGGGAGGATGCCGAGCCCCCTGAGAACGCCGCAGCACGCCTGGCGTATATTGGGCAGAGCGGCCGAATGGCGCCGCCTCCACCGGATCGCCACCCCCATCCCAAAGGAGACGCCCCATGTCGGACAAGTCCAAGCAGTCCAAGGCCCCGAAGGTGACGGACCTCAAGAAGCCGGACCCCTCGGACACGGTGGCGGAGAAGCTCAAGGGCGGCGGCATGCGCCGGGGCGGGGATGACGACCTGAAGGACCTCGAGGTGGAGCGCTAGGCCGCGCTGGGGAATGGACACGGGGCCGGTGGGAGACATCCCACCGGCCCCGTTTGCCGTTCCTGGCGCGCCTACAGCCGGGGCAGGGTGACCCCGGTCTGGGCCTGGTACTTCCCCGCCTTGTCCCGGTAGCTGGTCTCGCAGACGTCGTCGTCGTCCGCCTCGAAGAAGAGCACCTGGCAGATCCCCTCGTTGGCGTACACCTTGGCCGGCAGCGGCGTGGTGTTGGAGATCTCGAGCGTCACGTGGCCTTCCCACTCCGGCTCGAACGGCGTCACGTTGGTGATGATGCCGCAGCGGGCGTAGGTGGACTTCCCGACGCAGATGGTGAGGCAGTTCCGCGGGATCCGGAAGTACTCCACCGACCGCGCCAGCGCGAAGCTGTTGGGGGGCACGATGCAGACGTCCCCCTCGAATTCCACGAAGCTGCGGCTGTCGAAGTCCTTCGGGTCCACGATGGCCGAGAGGACGTTGGTGAAGATCTTGAACTCGGGCGCCACCCGCATGTCGTAGCCGTAGGAGGAGACCCCGTAGGAGATCACCTTGCGGCCGGCCGAGTCGACCTGGCGCACCTGCGCCTCGGTGAAGGGCTCGATCATGCCGTGCTCCCGGGCCATCCGGCGGATCCAGCGGTCGGACTTGATGGACATGCGGGCTGTCTCGTGATGGGGTAGGGACTGGAGGGCGGAATATACGAGCCCCGGCCGAAAGGGGAACGGCCGGGAGGCCCCAACCCGAACTGCCACTAAGGGTTCCCCGCTTCGGGCGGGGTGCGGAGGGGTACCCATCCCCGGGTCCGGTCATTACTTTCCGCGCCGATCCGCCCCCCGGATCTTAAGAAAATTTTCCCGTGCGAGGCTGGCCACATGCTGCAGCCGTACATCCCAGTCCTGCTGGTGATCGCGTTCGTGGTCGCGAATGCGATCCTCATGCTCGGCCTCTCCCATGTCCTCTCGTCGTACCGCCTCACCGCCGTCAAGCTGACACCGTACGAATCGGGGATGCCGGTCCTGGGGGATGCCCGGGAGCGCTTCAGCGTGAAGTTCTACCTGGTGGCGATGCTGTTCATCGTGTTCGATGTCGAGACCGTCTTCATGCTGCCCTGGGCGGCGGCCTACCACCAGCTCCGGGAAATCCGCGGCCTCCTGCTCATCGAGATGTTCGTCTTCGTGGCGATCCTCGCGGTGGGCTATCTCTACATCTGGAAGCGAGGGGCCCTCGAATGGGACTGACCCTGCCGGAAGGCGGCGCCGGGACCGAAGTCTCCACCATGTCGCCCAACTGGGTGACGACCCGGCTCGACTTCCTCGCCAACTGGGCGCGCGCCAATTCCCTCTGGCCCATGCCCTTCGGCACCGCCTGCTGCGCCATCGAGTTCATGGCGAGTGCCGCCAGCCGGTTCGACATCTCCCGCTTCGGCATGGAGCGGATGAGCTTCTCCCCCCGCCAGGCCGACGTCCTCATCTGCGCCGGCCGCCTTCCCTTCAAGCTGGCCCCGGTGATCCGCAAGGTCTGGGACCAGATGCCGCAGCCCAAGTGGGCCATCAGCATGGGGGCCTGCGCCTCGACCGGCGGCATCTTCGACACCTACACCATGGTGCAGGGCATCGACACCATCATCCCCGTGGACGTCTACGTGCCCGGCTGCCCGCCGCGCCCGGAAGGCCTGATGTACGGGATCATGCTGCTGCAGAAGAAGATCAAGGGCGAGTCGTTCCTCGACGCGGACCTGCGCCAGGAGCACCTGCTCGGCCCCGACGGCCTCTTCCGGCCGGCGCGGGTCATCGACGAGGTCTCCGAGCCGTTCGGCAACTCGGTGCACCAGACGAGGTCGGCGTGAGCGAGCTCTCCCCGTCCGTGGCGGCCCTCCCGGGGCCGCTTTGGCGAGGCCATCACCCGGGCCGTCATCTCCTGCGGCGACACCATCGTCTACGTCGCCGTGGAGCGGGTTCACGAGGTCCTCGCCTTCCTCCGGGATGACCCGGAGCAGCAGTTCAACTACCTCACCGACATCACCGCCGTCGAGTACCGCGACGCCGGCCGCCCGCTCGAGGTGGTCTGGCAACTGCGCTCGCTGGGGCGGAAGGCGGATCTCCGGCTCAAGGTGGAGCTGCCGCAGGCCGGCGCGCTCGTGGTGCCGTCGGTCTTCGACCTCTGGAAGGGCGCCGACTGGCTGGAGCGCGAGGTGTACGACCTCTTCGGGGTCACCTTCACCGGCCACCCCGACCTCCGCCGCCTCCTCATGTGGGAGACCTACGCCGAGGGCCATCCGCTGCGGAAGGACTTCCCGCTCCGCGGGCACTTCAGCCGCGCCGAGCAGACCCGGCAGGCCCTGGCGGCCAACCCGGAGGCGCACTACTCGCTCGAGGAGCTCTCGATCGCCGCGGCGTACGACGAGCTCCCCGCCGACATGAAGGACCGGCTCGCCCACGGCGAGCGGGGGAGCGTGATATGAGCACCCGGACCATCGAGGTTGCGCTCAGCACGCCCGGGCTCGACGCCCGCGGCAACGCCACGCAGGTGCCTCTCGGCCTGCCCGAGTACCACCCGGTGCAGGACGACCTGGGCGGCGAGCACATGCTGATCAACATCGGGCCCCAGCACCCGGCCACCCACGGCGTGCTGCGGCTGGTGGTGGAGCTCGACGGCGAGACCGTGGTCCGGGTGGTGCCCCACATCGGCTACCTCCACTCGGGCTTCGAGAAGCTCGGCGAGTACCGCTTCTACAACCAGATCATCCCCCTCACCGACCGCACCGATTACCTGAGCCCGATGGCGAACAACTGCGCCCTCGCGCTCGCGGCCGAGAAGCTGATGGGGGTCACCATCACCGAGCGCTGCCAGGTGCTCCGGGTGATCGCCTTCGAGATCAGCCGCATCATCTCGCACCTCGTCTGGCTCGGCACCACCGGCATCGACCTCGGCGCGTACACCCCGTTCCTCTGGTGCTTCTACCAGCGCGAGCGGCTGTACAACCTGCAGGAGGCGTGGACCGGCGCCCGGCTCACCACCAGTGTCAGCCGCGTCGGCGGCATGATGGCCGACGTGCCGGAGGGCTGGGAGGCGGGGCTCCGCGACTTCATCCGCACCTTCCCGAAGACGCTGGACGAGGTGGACGCCATGTTCACCCGCAACGCCATCTGGTGCGGCCGGACCCAGGGCGTCGGGGTGCTGAGCGCCGAGGATGCCATCAACTACTCGCTCTCGGGGCCGATGCTCCGGGCCAGCGGGGTGGACTACGACGTCCGCAAGGACCGGCCCTACCTGGGCTACGAGACCTACGACTTCGACGTCCCCATCGGCGAGCACGGCGACATCTACGACCGCTACCGGGTGCGCCTCGAGGAGATGTACCAGTCCACCCGCATCCTGGCGCAGGCCGTGGAGCGGCTGGAGCAGCTGAAGGGCGCGCCGGTCAACGTGAGCGATCCCCGCCTCATCCTCCCGCCCAAGTCCCGGGCCATGAGCGACATGGAGGCGATGATCTTCCACTTCAAGCAGGTCATGGAAGGCGTGAAGGCGCCGGTGGGCGAGGCCTACTTCGGCGTGGAGAACCCGAAGGGCGAGCTCGGCTACTACTTCGTCTCCGACGGCACGGCGAAGCCGGTGCGCTGGCGCATCCGGCCACCCTCGCTCATCAACCTGGCCTGCCTGCCGAAGCTGTGCGAGGGCGTCCTGCTGTCCGACGTCATCGCCATCAATGCCTCGATTGACATCGTGATGGGGGAGATCGACCGATGAGCGCCGGGCACAGCGCCACCGAGGCGCACCAGCCGGTCTTCGTGGGGGAGGTGCGCCAGAAGCTGGACGCGCTCTTCCCCAAGTACCCCACCCGGCAGGCCTGCCTGCTCCCGGCCCTCTGGCTGGTGCAGGAGGCGCGCGGCTGGATCAGCGAGGGCGCCATCCACGAGGTGGCGGAGGTGCTGTCGCTGACGCCGGCGTACGTGAAGGGCGTGGTGACGTTCTACACCATGTACCACACGCACCCGGTGGGGCGGCACTTCATCCAGGTGTGCACCACCTCGCCGTGCAACATCTGCGGGGCGGAGGACGTGGCCAAGGCATTCCTGCAGCACACCGGCTGCGGCGAGCTCGGCGCCACGAGCCCCGACGGCCGCTTCACGGTCATCGAGGTCGAGTGCCTCGGCGCCTGCGGCTTTGCGACGCCGGTGCTGATCGACGACGACTTCATCGAGAACGTGACGCCGGAGCGCGTCCCGGGCATCCTGCAGGGGTACAAGTAATGGGCTACCCGCATCCGACCCACCCCAAGGAGCAGGCCGTCCTCTCCAAGCACTTCGGCGACGCCGGCGCCCGCACCTTCGATGGCTGGGTGAAGCGCGGCGGCTACGAGGGGCTCAAGAAGGCCCTCGGCATGACCCGGGAGCAGGTGATCGAGGAAGTGAAGGCCTCGGGCCTCCGGGGCCGCGGCGGCGCCGGCTTCCCCACGGGGATGAAGTGGTCGTTCATGCCCAAGGACGTCGTCAAGCCGCACTACCTGGTCTGCAACGCCGACGAGTCGGAGCCGGGCACCTTCAAGGACCGCGAGATCCTGCGCTGGACCCCGCACCAGCTCATCGAGGGCTGTGCGGTGGGCGCCTACGCCATCGGCGCCGAGCGGATCTACATCTACATCCGCGGCGAGTTCACCGCCGAGCACAAGATCCTGGTGAAGGCGGTCGAGGAGGCGTACCAGGGCGGGGCGCTGGGCGCCAACGTCTTCGGGTCGGGGAAGCGCATCGACCTGGTGGTGCACCGCGGGGCGGGGGCGTACATCTGCGGTGAAGAGACCGCCATGATGAACTCCATCGAGGGCCGCCGCGGCAACCCCCGCATCAAGCCGCCCTTCCCGGCGGTGGCGGGGCTGTGGGCCTCGCCCACCACCATCAACAACGTCGAGACCCTCTCCGCCAGCAGCCACATCATCCGCGAGGGCGCGGCCTGGTACAAGGCGCTCTGCCGCGGGAACCCGAAGAGCACGGGCACCAAGCTCTTCTCGGTGTGCGGTCACGTGCAGCGGCCGGGCAACTACGAGGTGGTCATGGGGACGCCCATGACGGACCTCGTCTTCGACATGTGCGGCGGCATGCGGCCGGGGCGGACGCTCAAGGCCGTGATCCCGGGCGGCTCGTCGGTGCCCATCCTCACGGCCAAGGAGATCGAGGGCTGCCTCCTCGACTATGAGGGCGTGGTGGAGAAGGGCTCCATGCTGGGCTCGGGCGGCATGATCGTGATGGACGACTCCACCGACATCGTGTACCAGGTCATGCGGCTGGCGCGCTTCTATGCCCACGAGTCGTGCGCCCAGTGCACCCAGTGCCGCGAGGGCACGGCCTGGACCACCCGGATCCTGGAGCGGATCCTGGCGGGGCAGGGCAAGAAGGAGGACCTGAACCTCCTCCTCGACCTGGCCGACAACATGACGGGCAAGACCATCTGCGTGCTGTCGGATTCCTGCGCCGCGCCGGTGGTGAGCGCCATCAAGAAGTTCCCTGAGGAGTTCGACGCGTACATCAGCCGGGCCCGCACCTCGAGCCTGGTCACGGCCTGAGCCCCGACACGGGACACGCATGTCTGAATCAGTCACGGTCACCATCGACGGCATGACGGTGCAGGTGCCCAAGGGCACCAGCATCATCGAGGCCGCCAAGCAGGCGGGGGTGCTCATCCCCCACTACTGCTACCACCCGAGCCTCCCCTCGCCGGCGGTCTGCCGGATGTGCCTGGTCGAGGTGGAGAAGGCGCCGAAGCTCATGCCGGCCTGCGTCACCACCGTCGCCGACGGCCAGGTGGTGCACACCGACAGCCCGCAGGCCCGCAAGGCGCGCACCGGCGTGCTCGAATTCCTGCTCATCAACCATCCGCTCGACTGCCCCATCTGCGACCAGGCCGGCGAGTGCGAGCTGCAGGACTACGTCTTCCAGGAAGGCCAGGGCGGGACGCGCTACAGCGACTACGCCAAGCGCTACAACCCGGTCGAGGATTTCGGACCGGACGTGCTGTACGTGGTCAACCGCTGCATCCTCTGCACCCGCTGCGTCCGCTTCATGGACGACGTCGCGAAGACCCCGGTCCTCAACGTCACCGAGCGCGGCGACCGCGCCCACATCGGCATCGACGAGGCGCAGCTGCTGGACCACCCCTGGGCCGGCAACGTGGTGGACCTCTGCCCGGTGGGTTCGCTCATCTCCAAGGACTTCCTGCACAAGGCGCGGGCCTGGGACCTCGACAAGACGGCCAGCGTCTGCCCCAGCTGCAGCCAGGGCTGCAACATCATGGTGGACACCCGGGACAACACCGTGGTCCGGCTCCGCCCCCGCCCCAACCTGGACGTGAACCGGCACTTCATCTGTGACCACGGCCGGATGAACTACCGCTGGATGAACCGGGGCGACCGCATCGAGGCCCCGCTGGTCCGCGACGGCGGCCGCCATCAGGCCACCGACTGGGAGACGGCGCTGCAGCGCTTCGGTGCGCTGGTGCAGTCCGGCGGCAAGGCGGCCATCCTGGCCTCGGGCGCGGCGTCGCTCGAGTCGCTGGGGCTCCTCAAGGCCGCGCTCGGCCGGATGCAGGTGAGCGCCA
>JADJPD010000014.1 GCA_016713435.1 Gemmatimonadota bacterium
GAGGACTGGGCTATCTCGCCTGGAGTGCTCAATTGCGCCGAGATACGCCTCTGCATACGTACATCCTTCTTGCGGTAGCGCCAGCGATGGTATGTGCCGCGTTCTTTCGGGGAACCGAGCGTCTCGGCATGCCGCTCTTGGCGTGTGTCGCGGCAGATTGGATAGTTTGCATCGCCACTGCGTTCGGTGTCTTGTTGACGGTCTTCTATCCATGATTGTGGGTCGCCAGTATAGGGCCGCCACTCACCATCGCATGGCGGCGCCTAACAATGGCACCAGGTCGATCGCGGCGGCGGTCGCACGACAAGGGCATGATGCAAGTTGTCGCGGCGACGATCGTGCCCGCCGTCCGAGCGAAGCTTCCAGCAAGTCTGTGAACGACCGGTGATGTGACCTAGCGCCATGCTCAGGAGGGCGCGGCCCCCGCTGACCCAGCATCCCATTGGGTTGGCGAGGGGGGACAAACCTCTACGCGTATGCCGGTAACAACCCCGTCAGCTTCGGTGGGGGAACTGGCTTTGGTCCGAAGCTGGCGAGGAGTGTACGCTCACAAGTGAGCCAGGCTGGCAAGTTCATGCCGAGGGGAATGGGGGGCGTCCTGCTCTTCCTCCTCCTGCCCGATCCGCTTGGTGGAGAGGAGGGCCCGCTCGACCACTGTCGCGAGCTTGGCATGGAGGCATGCACGCTTCTCCAACCCAAGAAGCCGAACCAAGCCGATCCCAAGATCGCTCCTCCAAGAGAGCCTGGCCTCCACCTACAGCCTGCCAAGCAGGAGTGACCGTCTCCCGTGACTGCTCGCGAAACTGCGCTCGTCTTGCTCGAGGGGGCCATTGACCATTGGGCCCGATCCGCATACGAGCTGAGCGTTATTGACGTGGCGTTCCAACGAGGTGCCAGCGGATGGCGAGCCACGGCCTGCTATTGGTTCGCCACACGAGTGGACACCGCCTCAGTGGTGGGAATCGCGCGGCACGCCTCCCCATTCACGGTGCTTGGTGTGAGCATTCTCGCGCCCGACGGCAAGCAAGAAGAGGTGGCGATTGGCCGAGGCACACTCGCGCTGGTCCCTCTGCCGCCGGGTACCCTGGCACTTCGCGTCAGGCTTGAACTGCAGGCGCCTGATAGACCAGCAGCAGGCTTCGAGACGAAGGTGATTCTGCCCAACAGCCTTCCGAGGATCCTGGGGTTGGCCCCATGCAAGGAGGGGAAAGAGCAGCCGCGGATCCGGGTCACCGACGACGGCGGCCTCAGACTATGGGGCGCCATCGCCGCGGCTGAGGAAGGGAAGGGCGTATCCCAGCCGACGTTCCTGCAGATCATGTTGGGCACCACGGAGCCCGGCGGCGCGATCGAAGTATCGCCGATGATTCAGCTGCGACTAAGAAACGTGCTTCGCAGGCAACTTGGGCCGGAGGCGTCAAGACTCACCCTTGAGATCACGAGTGCCCTGACGTTCTTCGACCTCCTCTTTTCAACGCCGGAGCCACTCACGGTGGTCGCCGGGCTGCCAGAAGATTTCCGCGGCATGCGGCGGGTCCCCTCCGGTGCTTGCTGTGTCATCCGCTCGGGCGAGGAACTCGTGGAAGGCCGAGGGAGCTTTGGCCTCCCTTTTGGGGTATTACGCCAGCTGGCCACTGCGTGGTGGGGTGGAGGCGTGCGACTGGCCGGCAAGTCCGGGCCGAGCGTGGAGCGAGGAGTTGCCTTGTCCGCTGCTTTGTACCGACTTGAGGTGACCGGAAGAGATCTCGAGCTGCGAATTGCCCTGGATAAGCAACACTCCATCGCGCGCACCGGTCGTGCCCGGAGACTATGGGAGCGCGTCAACGGCTATATGGATCCGGTCACCGTGGGCCGAACGAGCGTTCGGCTGTTGGCGACACTCCGAGACCACGCATCGGGGAGCCAAGTGATGCGGGGACGAACCACAACGGACTGGGGGCGATGGGGTTCACCCGTGCTCCTGACGTGAAGGCTAGTTCAGACCAACTGTCGGGCAGGATCAGTAAGTTCGTCGCTGCAATTGGCAATGCGGCCTCGGCGACCGCTGCCGGCCAGGGCCCATGCCCTCTAGGGTAACCCCCGCGGACCCAGGATCCCATTGGGCTGGCGGGGGGGGAAGGAATCTGTACGCCGATGCTGGCAACAACCCCATCACCTTCCGCGACCCCTTCGGCCTGAAGTGTACGGAGCAACAGGCGACGCGCCTGAAGCAAACGATCCAGAACCTCTATGAAGACCTCGTCGATCGCATTGGCGAATGGGATCAAATGCCCTTTCCGGCCGCGTGCACCCACAACGTGGCGAACGATATCTCCACCCAGATGAGATAGGGCGTAGGCAGGACGCGCTCGAACGGCGGCGCGATGAGTACGACAGGAAGTGTGACAATGATGATGACGGTGATTTCCGCGGGAGTGCTGCGGCTACTGACAATGCGCCGCTTACTTACCGACCCGGTGCACAGTTGAAGTTGCTCCAGGTCAATCCCATGGCTGCGGACGGAGCGGCGGTCTCGCGGCGCACGGCTGAGGGCGCTTCACTGGTCGCAGTGACGGCAGCCCTGACGTACTGGCTGATTCGCTGGGCCGGAGGTGCCGCAGCCGCTGCCTGCGCCCTGGCTTGTTAAGCCCCTCACCCGCGGAGATCCGCCTATGCCAGAGTATGACCGCTACCTTGACGGCGTTGCGGAGGCTCGCTCCAACGCGAGTACCTGGGTGCACGAATGCCGAGAAGCGCACGCGCCTCGAACGACGTTGTGGCCGAGTGGTTTGGCAACATGGCCGCCGTGGCTTACCAGGTGCGCGGGCTCTTGGAGCCATTTGGCGCTGACGGGAGGCTCCGCTTGGATCCCTCACGAAGCGACGCGTTGTACTTCAGATTTGACTTGGCCGACGGTCTTCTGGCGCTCCTTGCGGGGCAGCGCTACGGGTGGAGTAGCGCGCTAGATGAATTCGCCGACGCCATCGACGCCGACCGAGAGACACCACCACTTGCATGGCCAGGAGCTCCTGCGGTCGGGCTCGCCGCCGTGGAGCTTCGGTCCAACATCGACAAGCTGTTGGCTGGGTTCGATGGACGTGTCTCGCCATCAAGGGTGGGGGAAGTGTTGCGGGACCTATACATCCAGACATGCATTCTCCTTGCAATGATCGAGCTCCAACTTCAAGCATAGTCGCTGCAGGGACAGCGCCGCGAATGGCCCGGCCCTTCTCCGCTGAGATGTGGTGACGAGCCCTGATTCTTTGGTCCAGTTGGAGAGCCACTTCACGCCGCGGGGAGCGGCGTCCGGCGGTCCAGCGGTGGGTGCTCGCGCCGGAGAAGGAGGCGGCGCTGCTGGCGGAGTGGCAGGGGCGCTCGCGAAACAACGGCGGTGCCCGACCTGTTCGCGGGGCTCCGGGCCGTGGCCGAGGGCACGCTCGATGCTAGCCTCGTGGCGGCGAGGAGCCCGAGAGGCCTTCGTCAAACGATCTAGCCGTTGGGGAGCTCCGGTGGTCGCTACAGGAAGCTCGCGAGAAGAGCCGATCACTCCTCCCAACTCGGATGGAACGGTCCCTCAGTTCGTCCCACAGGTAAAGAAGCCCCGCCGAGGCGGGGCCTAAGTCGTTGCAGGACAAGTGGCTAGGGAGGGAATCGAACCCCCGACACGGGGATTTTCAGTCCCCTGCTCTACCAACTGAGCTACCTAGCCGGAAGGGCGGTCAATATAGAGAAGACCCTGCCCCCGGTAGGGCGGGCAATCCCCGGTTGGCACCCGGCGGCCGCCCCTCCATCTTCCAGCCCATGTCCCTCCCCAACCTCACGCTGCTGGATCACCCGCTCATCCAGCACAAGCTGACCCTGCTCCGCGACAAGGCCACGAGCACGCGCGACTTCAAGCTGCTCACCGCCGAGATCGCCACGCTCATGGCGTACGAGGTCACCAAGGACCTGCCCACCGAGAGCGTCCGCGTGGAGACGCCGCTCGAGGCCATGCAGGGCCGCATGATCTCCGACAAGAAGCTCACCCTGGTCCCCATACTCCGCGCCGGCCTCGGCATGGTGGACGGCGTCGCGCAGCTGCTGCCCACGGCGCGGGTGGGCCACATCGGGCTCTCGCGCGACGAGGAGTCGCTCGAGCCGTCCAAGTACTACGCCAAGCTCCCGCACGGCGAGCACGACCGCGACTTCTTCATCCTCGATCCCATGCTCGCCACCGGCGGCTCGGCGGTGGCGGCGGTGACCACGCTCAAGTCGGCCGGGGCGCGCCGGATCCGCTTCCTCTGCATCGTGGCGGCGCCCGAGGGCGTGCGCCGGATGCTCGACGGGCACCCCGACGTCCGGGTCTACGCGGCGGCGCTCGACCGCGGCCTCAACGAGCACGGCTACATCGTCCCCGGCCTGGGCGATGCCGGCGATCGCCTCTACGGGACCCGCTAGGTGAGGCGCCTGGCCGTCCGCGGCGCCGCGCTGCTCGGGCTCCTGCTCGCGGCCCCGCTCGCGGCGCAGGGCGCGCAGATCGTGATCACCGTGGACGACCTGCCCTTCGTGGGCGCGGGCCTCCCGGTGGCGGAGCAGGCGCGGCTCACCGACTCGCTGCTGGCGGCGTTCCGGAAGTACAAGGTGCCGGCCATCGGCTTCGTCAACGAGCGGCGGCTCGAGGACACCAGCGGCACCGTGGATCCCGCGCGCGTGGCGATGCTGCAGCGGTGGATCCGCGCCGGCCACGAGCTCGGCAACCACACCTGGTCGCACCCCGACCTGCACAGCACGCCGCTCGCCGACTTCGAGGCCGACTTCCTGAAGGGCGAGCGGGTGACGCGCGGGCTGCTGGCCAAGGCGGGGAAGTCGCCCCGCTTCTTCCGGCACCCCTTCCTGCACACCGGCCAGAGCCTGGCGGTGCACGACTCGCTGCTGGCCTTCCTGGCGCTGCACCGCTACCGGGTGGCGCCGGTGACGATGGACAACCACGACTACATCTACGCCGAGGCCTTCCACCGCGCGCGGCTGGCGGGGGACACGGCGCTGGCGCGCCGGCTGCAGGGGGCGTACCTGGATTACATGGAGTCGGTGGTGCTGTATTACGAGAAGCAGGCGCAGGCCATCGTGGGCCGGACGTTCCCGCAGGTGCTGCTGACGCACGCGAGCGCGCTCAACGCGCTGACCTTCCCGCAGCTGTTCCAGCGGCTGGAGCGCCTGGGCTACCGCTTCGTGCCGCTCGACAGGGCGCTCGAGGACCCGGTCTACGACCTGCCGGACCGCTACGTGGGCACGGGCGGCATCACCTGGCTGCACCGGTGGGGGATGGTGCTCGGGCTCCCCGCGAGCACCTATGCCGGGGAGCCCGAGGTGCCGGCGTGGGTGCAGCAGGCGGCGGCGCGCTGACTACTGCACGGTCACGTCCACGAAGGTGGAGACCCCCGGGCGTGCGGTAGCCGTGATCCTGGCGCTCCCGACGGTCGCCGCCGTGACGGTGCCGTCCTGGGCCACGTCGGCGACGGCAGGCGCACTCGAGCTCCAGGTGACGGGCGCACCGGGAATCACGATCGCGTGCGGGTCACGGACGGTGGCGGTGAGGATCTGGGAGGCGCCCGGGGCGAGGGTGAAGGGAAGTGCGTTGATTCCGATGGTGGCGACCGTGGCGTTGACCCGCACCGGCACCACCACGAAGCGCCTCGACGCCCAGACCGTGACGGTCGTGGTGCCGGTCACGCCGAGGGAGTGCACGGTCGAGGTGCCGGGGGTGATCTCGATGAGGCCGCCGGGGCCCGCCACATAGGTGATGGGGAGGTTCGGCATCGGGGCGCCGGCGTAGTCCAGGGCCACCGCCGAGAGTGACCGGAAATTGTAGCGCTCCATGACCAGGGAGTCGGGCGTCACCACGATCGTGTCCGGCGACGGCAGCACCGCCACCGCCGCCTCGCCCCGCATCCCGCCCGCCTCGGCGCGCACCCGGAAGATGCCGAGCGGCCCCGCCGCGCGGATGTACCCGGCCGGGCTCGCGCTGGCGGCGTCGAGCGGGTCGAACGTGGTGTAGGTGAAGCCGGGCGGGGCGACGATGTTGCCGAGCCGGTCCTGCGCCGTGGCGGGGGCCAGCACGCTGTCGGTCTGGAAGACGGTGATCGCGGTCTCGGGGTAGCGCACCCGCACCATGGTGCCCGCTGGGGCCGAGGCCCAGAGGCGGCGCGCGCTCCAGGTGCCGGAGAGCTCCGCCACGCTGGTGAAATTGCCGAAGATGGCCTGCCAGGTGAGGGTGCCGCCCATCGAGTCGCCCACCACGCGGCCGGTGATGGTAACGCCCCTCTGCGGCTGGAGGATGCGCAGCGTGTCGCTGGGGACGGCGAACGCCGGCACCGGGATGGTCGGCATGCGGCCCTGGTAAATGACGCCATCAGCGTCGCAGAAGCCATCACCGTCGGCGGTGAGGGCACCGCTCACCGAGGTCGCGGGCTGGTTCAGGAGGAAGGTCGCCGAGGGGAGGACGCAGCGGGTGGTGCCGGCGGTGAGATCGCTGAAGGTCACCACCCAGGTGCCCTCGAAGGGCCCCGGGTCGCCGCCCGAGGGGCCCGAGCCGCCGTCGCCGCCTCCACCTCCGCAGGCAAGGGTGGCGACAAGCATGATCACCAGGTGGCTGCGGACGGGCGTACCTGACAAGCGATCCTCCCTGACGAATGCCTCCTGAACTTACCGCGTCCCCGGCCGCGCGCCAGCCGCGCGTTGCCGCGCCCCCGCGCAGGGAGTAGCATCCAGCCCCGTGACGTGTCGCCAATACCGGGAGTCCCGATGTCCATCCGCCTCACCTTCCACGGCGCCGCCGGCGGCCAGGTCACCGGCTCGATGCACCTGCTCGAGGCCGCGGGCGCCCGCGTGCTGCTCGACGCCGGGCTCTTCCAGGGCAAGCGGTCCGAGGCGTACGCGCTGAACCGCGACCTGCCGGTGGACCCGCGCACGCTCGACGCGGTGGTCCTCTCCCACGCCCACATTGACCACGCCGGCCGGCTGCCGCTGCTGGTGAGCCGCGGCTTCCACGGCCCCATCTACGCCACCGGCGCCACCCGCGACCTCTGCGCCATCATGCTCCCCGACGCCGCGCACATCCAGGAGAAGGACGCCGAGTTCCTGCAGCGGCGCGGCAAGACGGGCCCGGCCAGCGAGCCGCTCTACACCCTGGCCGACGCCGTGGCGGTGCAGGACCTCATGCTCGGCGTGCCGCTGCGCCGGGTGCAGTACCTGCGGCGGCACCTCGCCTTCGAGTTCACCGAGGCGGGGCACATCCTGGGCTCCGCCTCGGTGGACCTCCGCGTCACCGAGGGCGCCTCGCCCTACCGGCTGGTGTTCTCGGGGGACGTGGGACGGCCGGGGCTCCCGATCATCCGCGACCCCGACCCGCCCTCGGGCCCGGTGGACGCGCTGATCATCGAGAGCACCTACGGCAACCGGAGCCACGAGACGGTGAGCGGCGCCGAGGAGGCGCTCGGCGAGCTGGTGCGGAGCACGGCGGGGAAGGGCGGGAAGATCCTGATCCCGTCGTTCGCGGTGGGGCGGACGCAGGAGATCATCTACTCGCTGCACCAGCTCTTCCGCGCGGGGAAGATCCGGTGCCGATCTACGTGGACAGCCCGCTGGCGGTGGACGCCACGAGCGTGTTCCGGCTGCACCCCGAGCTGTTCGACCGCGAGGAGGACATGATCGCGCAGACCACCGCGCTGTTCGACTTCCCGCTGGTGCGCTACGTGCGCGACGTCAGCGACTCCAAGCAGCTCAACAGCCAGCCCGGCCCCGCGATCATCGTGGCGGCGAGCGGCATGGCGGAATCCGGCCGCATCCTGCACCACCTGGCCAACAACATCGGCGACCACAAGACGGTGGTCCTCTTCGTGGGCTTCCAGGGGAGAACACCCTGGGGCGGCGGATTCAGGACGGGCAGAAGAAGGTGCGGATCTTCGGCGACGAGTACGACGTGCGCGCGCGCATCGAGACCATCGGCGGCTACTCCGCCCACGCCGACCGGCACGAGCTGCGCGCGTGGGTGCGCCGGGTGCAGGGCCCCATCCACCGCGCCTTCGTGGTGCACGGCGAGCCCGAGGCGCGCACCGCCACTGGCGCAGCTGCTCCGCGAGGAGGGTGTCCGCCGCGTGGACCTGCCGAGCCTCGGCGAGAGCTTCGAGCTGGCCTAGCCGGTCGCACCGCCCGTTATCTTCTCCCGCATGCCGTCCCGTCTCCGCCGGGTGGCCGTCGCCTGCGTGGCGGCGCCCGTGCTGCTCTACCTGCTCTGCTTCGCGTCGGTGGTCCTCGTGGCCCGGCGCGACCAGCGCCGCCCCGCCGACGCCATCGTGGTGCTCGGTGCCGCGCAGTACAACGGCAAGCCCTCGCCGGTGCTGCGCGCCCGGCTGGATCACGCGCTGACGCTCTACCGGGAAGGGCTGGCGCCGCTGGTGGTGGTGACGGGCGGCATCGGGGCCGGCGACCGGGTGAGCGAGGCCACCGTGGGACAGCAGTACCTGACGCAGCAGGGCGTGCCGCCCGGCGCCATCGTGGTGCGCCCCGAGGGCCGCTCCACCGAGGCCTCCATGACCGCGGTCGCCGCGTGGGCCCGGGAGCGCGGCCTCACCCGGCTGCTCCTCGTCAGCGATCCCTTCCACATGCTCCGGCTCCGCCTCGAGACCAGCGGCACCGGCCTCACCGCCTACACCAGCCCCACCCGCACCAGCCCCATCTCGCGGCGCGCCGCGTCGGAGCTGTTCTTCATCGGGCAGGAGGCGTGGGAAGATCCCGGTGGTGCTGTTCCGTCGCTGGTAGGGGTAGAGCCGCACGGGTGGTGCCGCGGCCCGGCAGCGTCTCCACCGTGATCCCGCCGCCGTGCGCCACCACCACGCCGTACACCCACGGCCAGGCCCAGGCCCGGCGCCGCGTGGCGCGGCTGGGTGGAGAAGAACGGGTCGAAGATCCGCGGCAGCACCTCCGGCGGGATGCCGCGGCCCTCGTCGCGCACGGCGAGGACGGCGTAGCGGCCCGCCGGCACCGGGAGGAAGGGCGACTCGAGGGGGGCGTCGAGCGTGGCCGCCTCGAGGGTCACCGTGATGGGGCCGCCGCCGGGGAGCGCCTCGCGGGCGTTCTCCACCAGCTGGCGGAGCGCCTCGGTGAGCTGCCCCGCGTCCGCCGCCGCGACGAGCCCGGGGGTGGCCACCGGCACGGTGAGCGGCCACGCCGCGCCGCCTTCCTGCGCCAGCTCCTGCACCGTCCGCTCCACCAGCCGGTCCAGCACCACCGCCTCGCGCGCCGTGAATTGGCCGCCGCTGAACACCAGCAGCCGCCGGGTGAGCGACGCCGCCCGCTGGCCCCGCGCGCTCGATGAGCGCGATGTCCTCCACCGCCTCGCCCCCGCCCCCCGCCGCCTCGCGCGCCAGCTCCGGCGTGCCCCAGCATCACCGTCGAGCAGGCTGTTGCCAGGCTCGTGCGCCAGCCCCGCCGAGAGGCGGCCCACCGCGCCGAGGCGCGCCTGGTTGGCGAAGCGTCTCGCGCTCGACGTCGGCCGCTGCGCCAGCCGGAGCGCCTCGGCATGGGTGACGCGCTGCCGGTAGAGCAGCGGCAGCACCATCAGCACCAGGCCCACCGCCGCCGTGAGCGCCACGTGATCCAGCTTCCGCCCGAGCGCCCAGAAGAGCAGGAAGGCGGCGCTCCCGAACATGATGATGGGGAGCGGGCTCAGGCTCAGCACCCAGCGCGTGCCCGCCTCCTCGGTGGCGCCCACGGCGCGGTCGCGCAGGTAGGCCACGCCGGAGAAGAGCAACAGCACCAGGGTCAGGAGGTACACCGCGTCGAACACGCGGATGTCCGTCAGCACCGCCCCGTGGCGGAGCGCCTCGAGCACCAGCGACAGGAAGAGCGCCCTGAGCCCGAAGAGCGCGAAGGCCGGCGCGAGCTCGGCAGCGGGACGCCGCGCACGCCGAGGGTTGAAGCACGGCGAGCAGCAACACGGACATGGACAGGAGCTGCGCCAGCATGGCTGCTAGTGCGCCGGGCACGGGCGGCGTGACGGCCACGGTCACGAGGTGGAGCACCAGGCCCGTGACCGTGATGCCCACCACCGTGGTGCACCCGTCCGCCAGCAGCAGCCGCCAGTGGAGCCGGGTCACCGGACGCAGCGGCAGCGTGAGCACGCCGGCGAGCGCCAGCAGGTACGAGATGATGGCGGAGCCGCTCTCCTGCGCCGAGGTGTAGACGCCCACGCCCTGCAGGGAGTAGTTGAGGACCCCCATGCAGAACCCGAGCCCCGTGAGCCGGAGCGCGATGCGGAAGCGCGGGGTGAAGTCCGCGCGGACCGAGGCCAGCAGGAACACCGTCGCGTCCACGGCCAGGAACGCGGCGAAGCAGAACCCGCGCTGCCGGTCGGTCCAGCCGCCGGGCGTGAAGACGACGAATTCCGAGAGGAAGGCCAGCAGGGCGAGCAGCACCACGCCCCACACCCAGCGCGGGCGTGGCGCGGTGCCGGCGGCGCGGCATTGCGACTGGATCAAGGCGAGCGGGCCAGCCGTCATGGGGCCGATTCCGTCGTCGGGGGGGGCAACCGTTGGCGGTCCGCAGGTATCTTACCCCTGTCGGCGCCGAATGACAGCCGCGCCGGCGCGGGTCCACCCCTTTTCCCACTCCTCCATGAAGTCTCATCCCTCCCGCCCCCTGCTCCTCCTGGCCGCGCTCGGCGCCGGCCCGCTGGCGGCGCAGGCCCCCCGCGCTCCTCGGTCCCCGTCACGGTGGACACCCTCCCCAACGGCCTCACGGTCTGGCATTTTGAGGATCACTCGGTGCCGGTGGTGGCCGTCAACACTGGGCGCCGTCGCTCCCGGCGACGAGAAGGCGGGGCGCCCGGCTTTGCGCACCTCTTCGACACCTGATGTTCATGGGGTGCCGGGTACGCGGCGTCACCCGGCCTTCGACCGGCTGCTCGAGGCGGCGGGCGCCAGCCAACGGCTCCACCACCGAGGACCGCACCAACTACTACGAGTGGGGCCCGGCGGAGCGCGCTTTGCCCGCTCATGCTCCTGTTTCGAGGCCGACCGCACGGGGTGGCTGCCGCCGCAATGCACCGAGAACGTGGACCTGCCAGCTGCGACGTCGTGAAGAACGAGCGCCACTTGACTAAGGAACCAGCCCCTGCCTGACTGGCGAGGCAGAGGACCATCCTCGGCATGCTCCTGCCCGGCGAGCCACACCCGTACAGCTGGCCCGTGGTCTGACCTCCGCTGGCCAAACTCACCGCGGCCCAGCTCCCCGACGTGAAGGAGTTCTTCCGCCGCTGATACGCCCTAACAACGCCTCTATACTGGTGGTGGCGGGCGACGTGAAGCAGCCACGAGGTGATGCGGCTGGCGGCAGTGCTTCGGCGAGATCCCCCGCGGCCCGCCGACGCGCCGGATCACCGCCGTGCCGGTGCGCCTGGCACTGGGACACCGCGCGGGTAAATCGAGACCGGTGCGGCTCGCCTCTACTACGTCTGGCCGACGGTGCGACCTCGCCGGCGACGACGCAGCGCTCCAGCTGCTGGCTACGTCCTGGCCGGGGACAAGAACGGCCGCCTGGATTCGGCGGCTGGTGCTGCGAGAAAGCGCAGCGCCTCGAGGCGTCACCGCCTACCGGGACGTGCTGGCGTCGGCAGCGACTTCTGGGTGAGTGGCGACCTTTGGCCCGCCCCAGGCACACCCTGCCCGAGCTGCGGGGCGACATCGAGTGCTCACCCGCCTGGCCGCCGAGGGCCCGACGGCGCGCAGGCTGAACCAGGCCAAGAACATACCGGGGCGGACTTCCTCCGCAACCTCGAGACGATGGAGCGCAAGGCCGACCAAGCTCGCTCATTACTTCGTCCGCACCGGCACGTTCAGTTCGCGGTTTTTTATCCCCAAGGACCCACCTGGCCCGCTTCCACCGCACACGGCGTCACCGCTACCAGCGTGCAGCGGGTGGCGCGAACCTACCTCCGCGCCCGCGGGTGATCCTGAGCGTGGTGCCGGAGAAGCAGAGGCCGACCTGGCCGCCAAGCCGGTAGGAGGGTGACGCCATGACCGCCCGCATCCGCTACCCTGGCGGCGCTCACCAGCATCGGCCCCGCTGTGGCGCTCGGCGCGCAGGCGTCCCCACGACCGCACCAAAGGTCCCCGAGCTGGCGCCGCCCATAACCGAACTCCGGCTCCGGCCGTCCGCCCCGCGACGCTCGCCAACGGCATCCCGCTCCGCGTGGTGGGATCCACCGGGTGCCGCTGGTGCAGGTACCTGCGGGTGAAGGGCGCCGCCTCGACAGCTTGCCTTTCCCGGGCATCGCCACCTTCACGGCCAACATGCTGGACGAGGGCGCGGGCAGCCGCGACGGCCCCTCGGCGTTACCGCCGAGGCGGCGTTCCTCGGCATGGAACCTCCGCACCAGCGCGGACTGGAACTACACCACGCTGTCGGCTCAACACGCCGAAAGCGGCGGACCCTCGGGCCCGCGCTCGACCTGCTGGCAAACGTGGCGCTCCGTCCCACCTTCAAGGGGCAACGACGTGACCCGCGAGCGCGACCTGCGCCTCGCGCAGATCACAGCAACTGGGACCAGCCCAACGCCATGGCCTCGCTCTCACGCGCTTCAGGGCGATCATGTTCCCGGCCGCGCACACCACACGCCCCTCAACGGCGACTCGGCCGCCACCGCGCAGCTCGACTCCACCACGGTGCGCGG
>JADJPD010000015.1 GCA_016713435.1 Gemmatimonadota bacterium
CTCCATGCGCTGCAGGCCGAGCCCGCCGAAGAGTGAGTCCGCCTCGGTGTACCGGCCGAGCTCGAGCGCGAGCTCGCCGAGCGTGGCGCGGGTGACGATGTCCTCGGGTGCCGCGACACCGAGGGGCCAGAGCACCCGGCGCGCCTCGGCGAACCGGTGGCCGGCCATCAGCGAGGCCACCATCACCCGGGCGGCGTCGGCGTTCCGGCCGTGGCGGAGCCTGAGGCTCGCGCGGGCCAGCGTCTCGGCGCGGGCGAGGTCGGAGGCGCTGCCGGTGGCGCGGCTGCGTGCCAGGTAGAGGCCGCCGAGCACGGCGCGGTCCCGGGCGCCGTAGGGATCGCGGGGCAGCCGGGATTCATAGAAGGCGATGTCGCCTGCGAGGATGCGGGCGTCGTCGCGGGTGGCCGGGGGCGTGCCCGGCGCACAGGCGGCCCCGAGGGCCAGGAGCAGGAAGGGAAGCAGGCGTCGCATCGGGCCTCCGGCCGGATCGGCCCGCACCACCGTGGCGCGGGCCGGCCCGGTCCGCCTCAGTTGGGTGCGCCGAGGTAGGGGAAGGTCGCGGAGAACTGGCTGTCGTTCGCCGTGTTGTCCGTGGTGAGCGCCGGCGTGGTGTGCGTCGGGTCGGCACCGAACGGGTCGCCGAACACCGCCAGCAGCGCGAGGTCCACCACGTCGTCGGGCAGCTTGCGGCCGCCCCAGCCGTTGGCGAGCGGCGGGACGCCGATCCAGTTGAGCCAGCTGGCCGTGGCCGGGTCCTTGTCGGTCTGCACGATGAGCATGTCCGGGAGCAGCACGCTCGCCAGCACGCCCACGTAGCCCGAGTCGCGTCCCGCGAAGGTCGTGGGCGAGCCGAGCACCAGGTGCGCGTAGATCTCGGGACCGATCAGCGCCCCGTCCTGGTCGGGACCGATGCTGCCGTGGGTCGGGTGGCTGCGCTTGTCGAGCAGCACCTCGCTGATGAGCGGGTTGCCGAGCCGCTGCACCTGGTTGTAGGTCGTGGTCCGCGAGGGACCGAGGTTGTTGCCGTTGCCGTCGTCGCTGCAGCCGGCCAGCGCGGCGGCCAGCAGGACGAGGGAGAGGATGCGCGTCTGCATGGTCGTTGGTCTCCGGTCGGGGTCAGCGGCTCAGGGTGCCCCAGATGCCCAGCTTGCCCGGCGCGCCGTTCTCGAGCAGCGCGCTCGGCAGCTCGATGACGATCGAGAGCACGTTGTAGCCGGCCGTGTAGTTGACGCCCGGGCTGCGGAAGCCGGGCTGGGGCAGGGCGCAGGCGCCGGCGAGCGGGCCCGAGGCGGGCCGCCGGTCGGGGAGAATGCAGAACGCCGCCTCGAGGTCGATGAAGAACGGGTCGTCCCGCGGTCCCGCGAAGGCCTGGATGCCGCTGGCGCTGCCGAAGGGGGTGTTGAGGTCGCCGCGGAGTACGGGGGCGTCGTTGTCCACCACGTTCATCATCGGTCCCACCACGACTGGTGCCGCCGGGCCGTGCACCACCACCTGCTGGTTGGCGCCGGTGCCCGTGAAGCTCACCTGGATCACCCGATCCTCCACGGCGTCACCGTCGTTGTCCACCTTGAACTGGTACAGGATGTTCGGGTCGAAGGTCGCCGTCGGGGATTCCGCCGGGGTGAGGAAGCCGCTCGTGTTCATCACCAGCACGATCCGGCCGGGGGCCGAACCGGGGAACGCGTACACGTCGGTCATGTCCATCCGCGGGTTGAACTCCACCAGGGGCGTGTCCTGGTGGTCCGAGCCCACCGCCACCGTCGCGCCGCCGGCAAGTGCGCCGGCGACGAGGAGGGTGGCGAAGGCCCGCTGGGTGCGCGTCCGCGCGCGCCATGGCAGCATGGGTGTGCTCCGGTTGAGGGTGCGGTGGCCGACCTCGCGCCGGCCCGACGGAGAGGGGTCTCCCCGCCTGCACCCTCGGTACGCCGGGGGGCGAGGGACCGGATGCATCACCCGCCTGACCAATCCAACCGGCGGCGGACGGCGGTACGGTTCCTCCTGCCTGACATTCGGCGTCCCTCGCCGGTCCCAAAAAACAATGCCGCCGACGGCAGGGGCCTTCGGCGGCGTGGACTCGAACAGCAGGGGCTGCTACCAGGCCCAGAACCGCTCCGGCCGCACCCGCTCGAGGTGATTCACTTCCTTCTCCCCGTTGATGAGCGAGGTGATGATCTGGCCGGTGACGGCGCTCAGCAGGATCCCGTTCCGTCCATGCCCCAGCGCATACCAGAGTCCCGGCAGCTTGGGCTCGGCGCCGATGATCGGGAGGCCGTCCGGGGTCACCGGCCGGAGCCCGGCCCAGGTGCGGAGCCGCGGCTCCTGCACCGCCTGCGGCCAGAGCATCCCGATCTTCGCCATCACTTCCTTGAGGCCATCCTCGGTGGGCTCCGCCGTGTAGCCGGCGTGCTCCATGGTGCTGCCCACCACCGCCTCGCCGTCGCGCGCCACCACGTAGCAGCCGCGGCCGTGGATGATGGCCGGCGGCACGCCCTCGGGCCAGGCGAGCGCCGCCATCTGGCCCCGCACCGGCTCCACCGCGATGGGCCGCGGCAACCCGGTGAGCTCGCGCGCCCAGGCGCCGGCGGCGAGCACCACGTGCTCCGCCGCGTAGCTCTCCCGCCCGAACACGCCGATCAGCTTGCCGCCCGCCTTCTCGAGGCCGAGCACCCGGTCCTGCACCACGGTGGCACCGAGACGCGCGGCGTCGGCCACCAGCGCATCCACCAGCTTGAGCGGATGTACCGCCGCGTCGCGGAGCGACCAGAGCGCCCCGAACCCCGGCGCCACGTACGGCCAGCGGGCCCGCACCTCCCCCGCGTCGAACCAGTCGCAGAGGTGGCCCTGCTGCCGCTGCCACGCCACCCGCGACCGGAGCCACGCCGCATCCGGCTCGTCCATCGCGATCCGGGCGATGCCCGGGTGCCAATACCCGACGTCGATCCCGGTGCTGGCCTTGAGCCGCGGGGCCAGGTCCGCCAGCCGCTCCCGCCCGGCGATGCCCATCTCGAAGAGCGGGTCGTCCTCGCCACCCGCCACCTGGGCGGCCAGCATGCCCGCGGCCGCCCGCCACCCGGCCCCCGGGGCGTCGCCGCGCTCCAGGAGGAGCACCCGGCGTCCCGCCTCCGCGAGGTCTCGGGCGCAGGCGGCCCCCACGGGGCCCCCGCCCACCACGATCACGTCGTATCTTGTTGCTTGTGTCACAGGCTGGCCCAGGAAACTTTTTGGAACGTCCCCCGTACGACGGGGCGAGACCGCTTCCGTCCGGAGGAACATAGCATGATCCGCAGCCTGCTCGGGTTCGCCCTGCTCGCCATCGTGGCCTGGTTTGCCCTGCAGCTCTTTTTCGGGCTGTTCGGGTTCGTCGTGGGGATCTTCGGGAGGCTGCTCTGGCTGGCCTTCCTCGGCTTCCTGGTCTACCTGATGCTCAAGGTCTTTGCGCCGGAAACGGCGGCCAGGGTCCGGGAGATGATCTCCGGCAAGGCCTGAGTTCCACGAGGGTGAAACGTCACCGGGCGCCGCGCAAGTCACCGCGCGGCGCCCGGTCGTCTTTTCGGACCCCCGGATTCAGGGCAGCAGGGAGGAGTGAGCGTGCACCACCCGCCAGCGCCCATCGGGCTGGCGGGCAAAGACCAGCGTGGCGTGCGCCTCCCGGATGAGGTCCCGGCCGGTGGCCACCCAGCGGTACTCCACCAGCGTCCACGCCAGCTCCCCGCTCACCTCCACGCGCGTGGTCCCCACCGCCACCTCGCCACCGGCCTCGATGCCGGCAAAGCGGGGCGGCATCGAGCGGCGCTGGCCCTGGGCAATGACCTCGGCGTCGCGGGCGTAGAGCGAGTCGGCCCGCTCCAGGCGGGCATCCGCCGCGAGGGCGAGGGTGGCGCGCTCGCCGAGCTGGTCGGCGAGGTCGTGGGCGGCCGCGGCCGCCGCCACGGGCGCCGGGGCGAGGCCGGCGGCCCGGGGGCCGCCGCTGCAGCCGGCGATCCCCGCCAGGAGGACGAGCGGAATCCGCTCAGCCCAGCGCATCGGCCACCGCCCAGGCCAGGAGGGGGAGGAGGAGCTCGTGGTGCCCGGTCAGCATGAGGCCGGTGCCGCCCGCTTTCGTGGGGCGTTCCACCACGTTCACCCGCGGGCGATAGTGGCGGATCATGTCGAAGTCGGCGGCGAGGAAATCCGTGGGGCGCCCCTCGCCCAGGTTTCGGGCGATGGTGAGCGCCTTGAGGAACACCTCGGGGAGCACCACGGCGCTGCCGAGGTTGAGCACCACGCCGCCCTGATGCAGCGCGGGGAGCGAGCCGGCCAGGCGGCGGAAGTCGCGGAAGGTGGTGGCGCCGAGCGCGGCGCCGTCCGCCAGCGGGTGCTGATGGATGATCTCGGCGCCGATGGCGGCGTGCACCGTGACGGGCACGTCGTGCGCGTGGCAGGCGGCCAGCACGGAGACTTCCCGGCCCGGACACTCGGCGCGGGCGGCGAGCGCACCGGCCAACCCCTCCCCGAAGCCCTGGCCGGCGGCGTGCGCGGCGCGAATGGCGGTGTTCATCTCGGCGCCGGTTTCCTCGGCCATGCCGAAGGTGCCGTCGCCGAGGCCCTTCTCCACGTCCTCGCTGGTGCCGCCGAAGGCGGCGAGCTCGAAGTCGTGGATGGCGGCCGCGCCGTTCAGGGCCACGTGGGTGATGATGCCCCGGCGCACCCAGTCGGCCAGCAGGGGGCCGATGCCCACCTTGATGACGTGGCCGCCCACGAGCACCACGACCCCCTTCCCGCCGCGATGCGCCGACGCAATCGCGGCCGCCACCTGGCGCAGGTGGTCGGCCGCGAGGACGTGCGGGAGGCTGTCGAGGAACGCCTTGAAGGAGCGGTCCGCCCCGGGCGGGGCGGCGAGCAGGGCGCGCGCCACCTTGTTGGCGCGCGCCCCGACGGGAACGGTGCGGAGCTTGGAGAGGTCGGGCTCGCGGTAGCGGCTCACGTGCCCGGGGCCTGGGTGATCTTCTCCAGCCGGAGCGTCACGGTGCCGAAGGGCAGCTTGGCGCGGATCTGCACCGGGATGTGCCGGGGATCGTCGGTGATCCAGAGCATGGCCTGCGAGCGCGGGGCGAAGAGCCCGTCGTCGCCCACCACGGGGTTGAGGACGATGCAGTTGATCTCGCTGTCGTCCGGCATTTCCATCTTCTCCCGCTTCACCGCCTTGATGACCACCGGGTTCACTTCCGCCCGGAAGTAGCGCTCGTAGCGGTAGGTCTTCCCCACCTCCAGCGTCAGGGTGCGGAGGAAGTAGAAGAAGGCGGCGTCATCGAGCGGGGCCGCGACGGTGGGCTTGATGGTGCCCGGCCGCTGCTCCTGGGTGTAGATGAGCGAGTCGGGGAAGATGTCGTAGTAGCGCTTCCGCTCCTTGCCGTTCTCCACCAGGTCCTGGGTGAAGCGGCGGGAGATGAGGTCCTCGGTGCCGGTCCACGACTTGAGGATGTTGGTGCTGGAGTAGAAGGGCGCCTTGGCGTCGAGGCCGAACTCGAACACGAACGACTCGTGCCCGCGCAGCGTGTCGATGCCCACGACGGTCATCCACGCCGTGCCGAGCCGCAGGATGCCGAGCTTGGCGGAGTACTGGAACCGTTCCCCCACCTTGAAGGGATAGTCGGTCCGCGGGGCCGTCACGATGACCGTGGCCGGCGCGGGCGCCGCAAGCGGCGCGGGGGCGGGATGACTGAACAGCCCCATGCTGACCAGGGCAACGAGCGACTTCATCGGGTGGCCTCCTCGAGTTCCGGGTCGGCGGCCTCACGGCCGGCGCCCTTTGGCGCCGCCGCGGACCGCTCGGCCTTGATCCGGAGACGTCCCCCCACCGCCCACAGTTCCTTGGCGAGTGGCCAGGGATCGATCCGGCTTGGCCGCTGGCGAAGGTCGTGACGTTCCACGACGTTCACCACCTCCACCCGACGCGATTGTCGTGCCACTTTCCCGATGAGCTCCGCATTGGCCGCCCAGCCTTCATTAGTAAGCAGCGCATTTTCCTCCGCCCGGAACGCCGCCTTGAGAGCCGCCAAGCGGAACGCGGCGTAGCCCGAGACGATGTCGCGGACGCCCGGAACCCGGACATTCCGGAGCAGCATCCCCGCGTAGCGGCGAACCAGGCGTGCGCCACGCCGCGGCTCGCCGGTGACGGACGCCTCACCCACCACGAGATCCGCACCACTCTCCAGCCGCTTCACCATCTCCGGCAGGTACTCCGGGCCGTGGGTGAAGTCCGCGGACATGAGGACGGCGGCGTCGCGCTTGGGGCGGTCGGTGCGGTCCAGCGCCAGGCGGAGCAGCTCCTCGACGCTCTTCGCGTAGCCCTGGCGCTCGCCATGGCGGATGACGGTGAGGGGCAGGGCGGTGGTGTAGGGCTCGAGGATCTCCGCCGTGGCGTCGGTGGAGCCGTCGTCCGCCACGAGGATCTCGTACTCGCGCGGGAAGGCCTGGAAGGTCTTGCGGATCTTCCAGAGCATGAGCCCGACCGTGGCGCTCTCGTTGTGGCTCGGCACGCAGACGTACAGCATGAGTCCTCAGTGTGGCGTTCAGCGGAGGGAACGATACACCGAGCGGACCCCCGCTGCCATCCTCGGCAGCGCAAAGCGCTCCGCCTGCGCCGGCCCCGCCTCCCGGAGGCGCGCCTGGACGGCCGCATCGCCGAGGAGGTGGTGGATGGCGTCGGCGAGGGCCGCGCCGTCGGCGGGGGGACGAGCAGGCCGGCGTCGCCGACGGCCTCGGGGAGGCCGCCGGCGCGCGTCGCCACCACGGGGATGCCGAGGGCAAGGGCGTCGAGGACGGAGGTGTTGAGGCCCTCCTCACGGGAGGCGGCGACGCACACCGTCGCGGCGGCGAGGCAGGGCAGGACGTCGTCCCGCCAGCCGGCGAGGTGGACGTGCGCGCCGAGGCCGCGCTCGGCGATGCGGGCCTCGAGCGCGGGACGGAGCGGGCCGTCGCCAAGCAGGAGCCAGTGGAGCGCCGGCTGGCGGGTGCGCAGGCGCTCGGCGGCGTCGAGGAGCAGGGCGGGGTCCTTGTGGGCCACGAGCGCGGCGACGCTCACCGCCACGGGCGCCCCGGCGGGGATGCCGAACGCCTGCGCCAGGTCGGCCGGCGGGGTGCCGCGGGTGGCGTCGAGATCCACGGCCGAGGGGACCACGGTGATGCGCTCGTCGGCGACGCCGCCCTGGCGGAGCACGGCGCGCACCGCTTCCGAGATGGCGATGACCGCATCCGCGTGGCGCCAGAAGTAGGGGCGGCGGAGCGGGAAGTCCACCCGGCGCGTGGCCACCACGCGGGCCCGGCGCAGGCTCGCCGCGAGGGTGGCGAGTGCCAGCGCGTGGGCGTCGTGCGCGTGCACGAGGGTGCCGGGATGGAGCTGGCGGAGCAGGGTGGGGAGGACGCGCGGGTCGTAGGCGGCGGTCCACGGCGCCGGCACCACCGGCAGCCCCTCGGCGGCGAGCCGCCGCGCGAGTTCGCTGCCCTGCCCGGTGACCACGCCCTGCGCCACGCCCTCCCGCGCCAGGCCGCGCGCCAGCAGCAGCACCTGCCGCTGCCCGCCGCGCCACTCCCGGCCGCTGGCCAGGTGCACCACCCGCGGGTCGGGCACGGGCTCAGCCGGTGCTGCCGCCCACGGTGCGGAGGAGCGCGCGCAGTTCCGTCAGGCTGAAGGGCTTGTGGAGGCAGGGGCGGCCGCACCGCTCCAGGAAGGCCAGGGTGTCGCCGCCCACGGTGTCGCCGGTGCTGAAGGCCACGCGGGCGGCGGCCGGCGCCGCCTGTGCGTGTAGTTCGGCGTAGAACTCCTGGCCGCCCGCGCGGGGCATGCGGAGGTCGGAGATGATGAGGTCGAACGGCTCCGCCACCGCGCGCGCCAGGCCGGCGCGGCCGTCCCCCGCGGTCTCCACGGCGTGGCCCCAGGCCTCGAGGGTGGCGCGGAGGTAGTGGAGGATGTGCGGCTCGTCGTCCACCACCAGGATGCGGAGGGGGCGGGCCTCGCGGGGCTCGGCGGCCGCGGGGAGCGGGGTGGGTTCGCCCAGGCGGCCCGGCAGCTCCACGGTGAAGGTGGCGCCCTTGCCCGGCTCGGTGGCGAGCGTGATGCGCCCGCCGTGCTCCTTGGCGATGCCCTGCGAGATCGAGAGGCCGAGCCCCGTGCCCTGGCCCTCGGGCTTGGTGGTGTAGAACGGCTCGAAGACGCGCGCCGCCACCTCGGGTGGCATGCCGGGGCCGTCGTCGCTCACGTCAATGGCCACGCCGTCCATCCAGCGCCGCGCGCGCACCCGCACGCTGCCCGGCCGCTCCGCGTGCATGATGGCCTGGGCGGCGTTCTGGATCAGGTTCACGAATACCTGCTGCACCTGGTGCGGGTTCATCTCCAGGTCGGGGAGGCCGGGGTCCACGTCCAGGTCGAGCGTCACCTCGCTGGCCGAAAGCTGGTTGCGGAAGAGGCCCACGGTGGCCTCGAGCACCGGCGTGAGCGAGGCGCGCTGCCGGCTCTCCTGTCGCCGCGCAAAGCTCAGCAGGTTCTTGACGATCTTCGACGCGCGGGTGGCCTCCTGCTGGATGACGCGGAGCGGCTCGCGGATCCGCGGCGGCGCGTCGGGTGACTCGGCCAGGAAGTCGGCGAAACCCACCACCGAGGTGAGCGGGTTGTTGAGGTCGTGCGCGACGCCCGCAATGAGCTGGCCGATGGCCGAGAGCTTTTCCGACTGCAGCAGGCGGTCGGCCAGGACGCGGCGGTCGGTCTGGTCGGCAAAGAGCAGGAGGGCGCGATGCGGGGCCCGGTCGCCGAGCAGGAAGGCTGTGACGCCGACGGTGCGGGCGCCGGCGGGGAGGATCTGCTCACCGGCGGCGGGCGTGGCGAGCGCGGCGTGGATGCCGTGGCGCCAGTCGGCGGGGACGGCGTCGGTCCACGTCATGCCCGCGACCGTGGCCTTCTCGCTGCCCACGAAGCGGGCGAAGGCGCGGTTGGCGCGCTCGATCCGCCCCGTGGCATCCAGCAGGCAGAGGCCGAGGGGGAGGGCGTCCACCACCTCCGCCCAGAGGACCGGGGGCGCCGAATCAGGCATGCGCGGCTTCCCGCCGGCCCGGGGGGCGGCGGGCTGGCAGTCGTGGCAGTCGATTGCTGGCGCGCGGACGTGAGGAATCATCTTGACAGCGCGGCGGGATGTGCCGAAAAGTGTGTAGGGACCACCATCACTCCGGGGAGCGAACCGATGATCCTCGCCAATACGCGCGGGCGGCTGGGGCCGCGGGACCTGCAACTGGTGGTGCTGCTGCTGAGCCAGGGCTCGGCGGGGCGCCGGGCGGCGCTGGAGCGGAAGCTCGAGGCCGAGGGGCCTGATGCGCTGCTCGATGCGCCCGAGCTGCCCGAGCGCCTGCTGGCCGTCCGCTCCATGCTGGTCCCGAGCGAGTCGCTCTTCTTCTACGTGATGGTGCGGCACGCGCTCCGCTCGGCCGAGCTCGATGACCGGGACCTGGCCGACTACCTGTCGGCGGTGCTGCTGGCCTTCGGGCAGCGGGACCGCGCCACGCGGGTGGACTGGCACGACGACCACTCGCACCGCTACCTCATCGACATCCTGGCCGACCTCGACGCCACCACCGGGGAGCGTCGCTTCCGGGTGATGGTGCACCTCGGCAACTACGCCCTGTGGCTGTCGGGGCTCTTCCCGCAGTACATCGAGGCGCGCCGGCTCCGCCACGGCGGGCCGGACCGGAGTTACTACGATGCGCTGGGCCGGCGCGGCTTTGCCATGGCGTCGGATCATGCGCTGGCGGACCGGTATCATCTCGACGGCATCCTGCACAGCGCGGCGCGGCACTATCCCTCGATCCGTGAGGCGCTCAACGAGATGAGCGCCCGGATCACGCTCACGCACTAACGCGCGACGGCTACCCGTCGGCTCTCGGCCACGAACGCGGCGAAGAGGCCGTGGTCGGGGGCGCCGTCGTGGTGGTGGAATTCCTCGGGGTGCCACTGCACGGCGAGGAGCCACGGCTGGCCGGGGGCGGATTCGGCGCCCTCGATGTGGCCGTCGGGGGCCCAGGCGGTGGCCACGAGGCCGGGCGCCAGGTCCTTGATGGCCTGGTGGTGGAAGCTGTTCACCTCGCAGCGTGTACTGCCGAGCGCCTCGGCCAGGCGCGAGCCGGGGGTGATCTCCACGGTGTGGGTGCGGGTGTCGCGATCGGACTTGGCCTGGTGACTGACGTCGCTCGGGGCCTCGCTCGGCAGGTCCTGCCAGAGGGTGCCCCCCAGGGCCACGTTGGCGAGCTGGATGCCGCGGCAGATGGCGAGCGTGGGGAGGCGGCGCTCCCAGGCCAGCCGGAAGAGGCCCAGCTCCAGCGCGTCGCGGTGCGGATCCACGTCGCCGAGGGCGGGGTGGCGCGGGTGGCCGAAGTGCGCGGGGTCCACGTCCTCGCCGCCGCTCAGGATGAGGCCGTCGAGGCCGTCGAGGATCTCCGGGTGGTACCGGCCGCCGATGAGGGCGGGGAGGACGAGCGGCACGCCGCCGGCCCGGAGCAGGGCGCGGACGTAGGCGGCGTTGACGCCGGCGCGGTCGGCGCCCTGGTAGTGGCGGGTGGTGCCGGTGATGCCGATGCGGGGCGCGGTCACTGGGCGAGGCTGTCGGGGAAGAGCGGGCAGCGCGGGTCTTCCACGCGCGCCGGATCCAGCTGGATGCCGAGGAGCGGCAGCATCAGGGTATCCACCGCCACCCGGCCGATGGGCGGCGCGCCCTTGATGGGCTCGGCCTCGAAGAGCATGACGCCGCGGGCGGCGCCCTGGGGGTCCAGGATCAGGACGCCGAAGCCGGGGCGTATGGTGGCGGGCAGCGCCCTCCACCCCCACCACCCAGCCGCTGTCGGCGGTGCGGCCCACCACGCCCTCGAAGGCAGGGCCGGCGGCCACGCGGACGGCGAGCTTGGGGGGGAGGCGGCCGGGCGGCTCGCCCAGGACCTGGTTGGGGACGCCGAATTCCTGGAGCAGCATGGTGGCGCCGGCGATGGCCGTGAGGCCGCAGGCGCCCTCCCGGGGCCGGTCGCCACAGCCCAGGGCGACGGCGGGGAGGAGGCAGAGGAGGAGGCGGGCGGGGCGCATGCGTCTAAGCTAACGCGCCGCCTTCCTTGACGCCCCCCGCCGTCTTGCCGTACCATTCGACCTCCTGCGACCCGGACGCCACCTCCCGATGTTCGATGGGCTCAAGGCCCGGCTCGAGAAGCTCCTCGCCGACTCCACGCCCGCGGGCGACCCGCGCGCCCGCACCGCCCAGCTGCACGCGGCACTGCTCGAGACCAAGGTGGCCGTGGGCACCATGCGCGACGCCCTGGTGGCCAGCGAGCGCGCCCTCGAGGCCGAGCGCCAGCAGCTGGCCGACGCCGAGCGCCGGGGCCGCCTCGCGGCCCAGGTGCCCGATCCCGAGACCGTGGCGGTGGCCGAGCGCTTCGCCGAGCGGCACCGGGAGCGGATCGGGGTGCTGGAGAAGCGGGTGGCGCTGCAGCAGGAGGAGCTCCGGCTGGCGGAGCGGGACCTGGAGCAGCTGAGCACCGAGTACAAGAACGCGCGCATGGGCACGGAGCCCGGCCGGACGCAGCAGCAGGAAGCGGCGTGGCGGGACCTCGAGGCGGCGGGTGGGGTGCGCCCCGAGACCGACGTCGAGGACGAGCTCCTCAAGAGCCGGCTGTCGCAGCAGCAGATGGACCAGGCGGTGCAGGCGCAGCTGGATCACCTCAAGAAGAAACTGGGCAGGGAATGAACCTCGGCCGTCGACTTCGACCCGACACACGCCTCGCGCGACGCGGACTCCCCGTCGCGCTCGTTGCGCTCCTCGCCGTTCCCCTCCGTGCCCAGCAGCAGCCCCTCACCCCGCCCGACCACTTCCAGAAGCTCGCGCACACCTACTCGATCGTGGCGTGGGACTCCGCCACCGGGGACCTCGGCGTGGCGGTGCAGAGCAAGTTCCCCAACGTGGGCGGCATCGTGCCGTGGGCGCGGGCGGGGGTGGGCGCGGTGGCCACGCAGAGCCTGGCCAACACCGAGTTCGGCGAGCGCGGGCTCGACGCACTGGCACGCGGCAAGACGCCGGAGCAGGTGTTCCGCGCCATCGCGGGGCGGGACACCATGCTCCAGGATCGGCAGGTGGGGATCGTGGACGCGCGGGGGAACGCCGTCAGCTTCACGGGGCGGCGCACCTTCGACTGGGCGGGCGGCCGGGTGGGCTGCGGCCCCACGCCACCCCGGCGCGCCGACTCGGTGCGGGTGGAGCGGACCGCCAACCGCTGCCGGGTGGTGGGCGGGAAGGGGGTCCTGATCCTCGGGCGGGACTACGCGGCGCAGGCCAACATCATGGTGTCGGACCTGACGGTCCGGAACATGGCGGAGACCTTCGAACGCACCCAGGGCTCGCTGGCGGAGCGGCTGATGGCGGCGCTCCACGCCGGCCAGGCGGGCGGCGGGGACAAGCGCGGCATGCAGTCGGCGGCGCTCCTCGTGGTGCGGAAGAACGGCGGCTACCTCGGCGCCAACGACCGCTACATCGACCTCCGCGTCTATGACGCGACGGATCCGATCGCGGAGCTGGACCGCCTGCTGGCGCTGCACCGGCTGCACTTCTTCCCGAGCGACTCGGCCGACCTGGTGCCGATCACGCCGCAGATCGTGCGGCAGCTGGAGCCGATCCTGCTGAGCGAGCCGGCCGGCCAGCCGCAGAAGTGGCTGGCGGCGCCGCAGGGCCGGGTCACGGGGCGCTTCCTGGAGGCGCTCCGCGACTTCATGTACTGGGAGAACTACGACGTGCGCGTCCGCATGGACGGGCGCATCGACCGGGTGGTCCTCGAGGACATCCTGCAGAAGCGCAGGCATTGATACCGTTCACGGAGAGCATGCATGAGCGCAGTCGCTGAGTCCGCCCCGCCCCCGAAGTTCAAGGAGATCCTGGGGCACCCGGGTCCGCTGTGGATGCTGTTCATGTCGGAGTTCTGGGAGCGCTTCGCGTTCTACGGGATCCGCTGGGCGCTGGTGCTCTACATCGTGGCGCAGTTCCACGGGGGGCAGGCGTCGGGGCAGTCGGACGCCAACCTGACGTACGGCTCGTACCTGGCGCTGGTGTACGCCTGGGGCATCATCGGCGGCTACGTGGCGGACAAGCTGATCGGGCACCAGCGCTCGATCTTGCTCGGCGCGGTGTTCATGGCGGCAGGGCTCTTCCTCATATCGGTGCCGAGCGCGCTGATGTTCAAGGTGGGGCTGGCCACGATCATCGTGGGCAACGGGATGTTCAAGCCCATCATCTCCACGCTCGTGGGCCGGCTCTACCCGGTGGGCGATGAACGGCGGGACTCGGGCTTCACCATCTTCTACATGGGCATCAACGCAGGCGCGTTTCTGGCGCCCCTCCTCACGGGGTGGTTCGCCAACCAGCTCTTCGGGAGCGACGCGGGGCCGGCGTACAAGTACGTGTTCATCTCGGCCGGGTTCGGGATGCTCATCAGCCTGGTCTGGTTCTACATCGGGCGGGCGCAGCTGCAGGGGATCGGGGCGCCCACCGAGGAGCACGGCGGCATGGGCCGGGTGCTCATGGTGGCGCTCGGGACGCTGCTGCTCATCCCGGTGGTGTACGCGCTGCTCGCGGTGGGCGGCGCCAAGCTGCAGTGGGTGCTGACGGCGCTCTTCGTCGTGCTCATCGGGATGCTCATGGTGGAGGGCACCCGCGAGGGCGCGGTGGCGCGGGACAAGGTGATCGCCATGCTGATCATCTTCGTCTTCAACGTGATGTTCTGGATGTTCTTCGAGCAGGCGGGGAGCTCGTTCACCTTCCTGGCGGAGGAGATCGTCAACCGCGACCTCGGCGGGTTCATCTTCCCGACGGCGTGGTTCCAGAGCGTCAACTCCATCGCGATCATCACGCTGGCGCCGGTGATGGCGTGGATCTGGATCAAGATGGGGAGCAAGAACCCCTCCATCCCGCGGAAGTTCGGGCTCGGGCTCATCTTCAACGGGCTGGCGTTCGCGCTGCTGATGCTGGCGCTCTCCACCATGGTGAGCGACGCGGGGAAGATCCCGTTCTGGACGCTGGTGGCCGTCTACTTCATCCAGTCGGTGGGCGAGCTCTGCCTCTCACCGATCGGGCTCTCGATGGTGACGAAGCTGGCGCCGGCGCGGCTCGGCGGGCTGGCGATGGGCGGGTGGTTCGTGTCGGTGGGCATCGGCAACAACCTCTCCGGCATCTTCGCCAGCGTGGTGAGCGGTGAGAGCGGGATGACGACGCAGTCGGCGCTCTCGGGGTACACCTTCGGCTTCTGGGCGCTCGTTGGCTCCGGGGTGGTGCTGTTCCTCGCGGCGCCGCTGGTGCAGAAGCTCATGCACGGGGTGAAGTAGGGCTCGGCGCCTGGTTCACCGCAGAGGCGCGGAGACGCAGAGGGCCGCAGAGGAACTGCGCGTGGACAGCGGGGCTCGTCGGGAGACGGGCCCCGCGTTGTGTTTGGGCCGGCCAGAATCCGGCCACGACGGTCGGTTGAGGTTGGCGGGCGACGGGCCCGAGCGACGGACGCAGCGAGGCCGTCTGGCATGGAGCGTATGCTCCGCCGTCTGGATCTCCAGGATCGTGCACGATGGTTGAGATCGAGGCGGCGGAGCATAGCTCCGCCGCTACGGGGTGTGCGGGGAAGTTCTGCGGCGAGGCACGACGGTCCGCGTAGGGCTAGTGCGTCGGATCCGTCTTGAAGACGCGGAAGAGGTACCAGAGGGAGGGGACGAGGACCAGCGCGCCCGCCGCGAGGGCGTAGAGGGTCAGCTTGAGCGTGATGGCCGGGGCCGCGGCGTCGTGGATCGTCAGGCTCGGCGGGACCATGTGCGGGTACTGCGCCAGCGCCCAGCCCCAGAGGATGAGGCTCACCTGCGCGGCTGCGGCGAGGCGGGCCATACGGTAGCGGCGGGCGTAGAGGGACCAGAGGGCCAGGATCGCGGCCGCGGCCGTCAGGGCCTGGACCAGGAGCGCCTTCTTCGCCGTGACGAGGCCCGTCCAGACCAGGGGCGCTTCCTCGCGCGCGGCCCAGAGGGTCAGGAACGCGATCACGAAGGCGGCGAGGCCGGCGCCCAGGGCGCGCTTCCGGAAGTCTTCCTGCAGCTCGAGGTCGTGCGCCGATTCCACCGTCAGGTACACGGCGGCGAGGAAGGCGAAGACCACGAGGGTCAGGAACCCCACGCCCACGGTGAAGCCGCTGAGCCACGGGTCAACGTAGTCGGCGGCGAAGTTGCCGGTACGCGGGAGCCCCACCCGGCCGGCGGCGAGCGTCCCCACCCCCATGCCCAGGATCAGCGGCGTCACCACGCTCGCGCTCGAGAAGATGCGGCCCCAGCGGCGCTGCGAGGGGATGTCGTCCCCGCCGTAGGAGCGGAAGGTGAAGGCGGAGCCGCGCAGCACGATGCCGAGCAGCATCAGCGTGAGCGGGATGTGGAGCGAGATCACCAGCTGCGAGAACACCGGCGGGAAGCAGGTGAAGAGCAGCACCACCACCAGGATGAGCCAGACGTGGTTGGCTTCCCACACTGGGCCGATGGCGTGGGAGATGAGCTCCCGCTGCGCCTCGCGGCGGGGGCCGGAGGCCAGCATGTCCCAGACACCGCCGCCGAAGTCGGCGCCGCCCAGGAGCACGTAGGCGTTGAGCGCCACCACCAGGCCGCCGGCCAGGAGCAGGGCGGGGGTGAGGTCCGGCATCAGCGCTGCTCCCGGGCCAGGGTGGCCTCGACCACGGGGGGCAGGTAGGTGCGGTGCCACGCCTGCTGCCGCGGGCTCCGGATGATCTGCGAGTACAGCAGCCAGCTCACCACCACGCCCAGGAAGATGTAGAGCGCCGTGAAGCCGGCGAAGGTGTACGCCAGGCCCGGCATCGGGGTCACGGCGTCGGCGGTCTTCATGACGCCGTGGATGATCCACGGCTGCCGCCCCACCTCCGTGACGATCCACCCCGCCTCGATGGCGATGAAGCCGAGCGGCGTGCAGGCCGCCACCGCCATGAGGAACCGCCGGCTCATGGCCAGCTCGTGGCGCCGCACCGCCTTGAAGACGGCCCAGAGCGCCACCAGCGCCATGAGGCTGCCGAGCCCCACCATCACCTGGAAGGCGAGGTGCACCACGGGGACATTGGGCCACTCCTCGCGCGGGAACTGGTCCAGGCCCTTCACCTCGGCGTCGAAGCTCCCGTGCGCCAGGAACGAGAGGCCGCCGGGGATCTCGATGCCGTAGCGCACGGTGCGCGATTCCGGGTCGGGGAGGCCGCCGAGGAGGAGCGGGGCCCGGGTTTGGGTCTCGAACAGCGCCTCCATGGCCGCGAGCTTGGCCGGCTGGTACTCGGCGATGTTCTTGGCGCTCAGGTCGCCGGAGAGCGGCTGGAGCAGGGCGGCGGGGGCGCCCACCAGGAGGGCGATGCCGAGGGCCTTCCGGTGGAAGCTGTTGAGCGGGTCGCGGAGCAGCAGCAGCGCGTGGATGCCCGCCACGGCGAAGCCGGTGGCGGCATAGGCCGCGAGCGTCATGTGCAGCGCCTGCTGGAACGACGCCGGATTGAAGATGGCCGCGACGGGGTCGATGTTGGTGATCTGCCCGTTCACCAGCTCGAAGCCCGTCGGCGAGTTCATCCAGGCATTGGCGATGACCACGAAGATGCCGGAGACGGCACCGCTGATGGCCACCAGGATCCCGGCGAAGAGGTGCGCGCCGGGCGGGATCCGGTCCCAGCCGTAGAGGTAGACGCCGAGGAAGATGGCCTCGGTGAAGAAGGCGAAGCCCTCGAGCGAGAACGGCATGCCGATGATGGGCCCGCCGCCTCCATGAAGCGCGGCCAGAGGAGCCCGAGCTCGAAGCTCAGCACCGTGCCCGACACCGCGCCCACCGCAAAGAGGATGGCGGTCCCCTTGGCCCAGCGCTTGGCCAGCTCCAGGTCAATGGGATCCCGCCGCACGATCCAGCGCCGCTCCGCCACCACCATGAGCAGCGGCATGGCGATGCCGATCACCGCGAAGATGATGTGGAAGGCGAGGGACATCGCCATCTGGGCGCGGGCGGCGAGCAGGTCACTCATGCGGCGGATCGGTCCCGGGGTGCAGCGGTCCTCAAGGACAATCGGCGGACGCGCAAATCTACACCGCCGCCCCCGGGGACGGGGACATGTTCAAGCTTGGGCCGTGGGGACGGGCACGGGGACAATCGTGTCACCCGCCAGGGCGAAGACGCGTTCACCCGGGGCGGGCGGTTCGGCGGGTGCCATGCCGGTGAAGCCGCCAAAGGCGGGGAGGAGCCCGGCCGCCGGGCCGAACCGGAAGCAAGGCAGCCGCAGCCGCTCCCGGCCGGGGCCGCGGAGCTCCACCGATGGGTGGACGTGGCCGGCGAGGTTGTAGCCGCCGCCTGACGGGGCCGGGTGGTGCGTCAGGATGAACGGGCCCTCCGCGAGCGGCGGCTCGTGGACCGTGATGCCCAGGTCGTCGAGCAGCGCGCCGGGGCGGGCGTCGTGGTTGCCGCGCACCAGCACGATGTCGAGCGCCCGATGCGTGGCGCGCCAGGTGAGCAGCGTCGCCGCGGTGGCCTCGGCTTCGGCGGGGAGTTCGGCGTGGAGCAGGTCGCCGAGGATCAGGAGGCGGGTGGCGGCGGTGGCGGCGAGCAGGGTGTCGAGGCGCTCGAGGTCGGCGGTGGTGGTGCCGCGGGGGATGGGGATGCTCGCGGCGCGGAAGGCGGCCGCCTTGCCCCAGTGGACGTCGGCCACGATGAGGGTGTGGCGGGCGGGCCAGTGGAGCGCCCGCGCGGGGAGCAGGGCGAGCGCCTCACCGGCCACGTTGATGATGAAGGTCATGCCGAGGCGCTCACCCCCACTCGGGCCCGAGCTGCTGCCACAGCGCGCCGAGCGGGACGCGCGGGTGGCGGCAGACGTGGATGGGGACGTCCTGCTCCTCCTCGGTGGCCCAGCGGTTCCGGCTGCGGCCGGCCTCGGTGACGTCGCCGAAGATTTGGCTCAGCTCCTCCACCGTGCCGCCCACGATGATCACCACCTCGGGATCCGTCTGCCCGGGTCCCCACGCCCAGAAGTCGCCGTTCCGGCTCACGGGATACGGCAGGCCGAACTGGGGCCCGTAGACGACGAGCGCCCCCGCCCGCCCGTAGTTCCCGCCCACGATGACGGTGCGCGGCTGCTCGGCCGGCGGCAGGGCGTGATACACGCGCGCCACCGCCTCCACCTGCTCGCGCCAGCCGGTCATGTCGGCGAGGTCCTGCGGGAGCGGCAACTGGGTGCCGTAGTTGGTCGCGGTGGCGCGGGCCAGGCCGAGCCGCCCCAGGTAGGCGGCGAGCGTGGGCGGCGGCCAGAGCGGCAGCACCACCGGCAGCAGGACCAGGCCGACGATGGTCATCACGACGACGACTCCCGCCCGGAGCCACGCGCGCTCGCGCAGCCAGCCAGCCATGGCCACGGCGCCCGCGGCGAAGAGCGGCAGGTGCACCGCGCCCAGGTAGTACGCCTTGCCGCCCGTGATGAGCAGGATGAGGCACGCCGTCACGCATAGATCCCCACCGGACGGAAGCGGCGGAGCGCCGGGAGGAAGAAGAGCGCGGCAAGGCCGGGCAGGAGGAGCAGCGCACCGCCGCCGGCCAGGAGTGGCTGCTCCGCCACCAGGGTCACCGGCGACACGCGCTCCAGCTGCTGCTGGCGCAGCACCTCGAGCTGCGCAAAGAACGGCCAGCCGTGCGCCATCTGCCCCGTCACCGAGGGGAGCGCCACCAGCGCGCCGATGAGCACCGCGAGCCACGGCCACCGGGTGCGGAGCTCCGCGCGGAGCGGCGAGGCCAGCACCGCCACGGCCATGGCCATCCCGAAGACCGCCGCGGAGAACTTGGTGAGCCCGCCGAGCCCCATGGCGAGGCCGAGGAGCAGCCACCAGCGCGGCCCGCCGCCGTCGAGCAGCACCACGAATGCGTACGCGGCGAGCCCCCACCAGAGCAGCTCGAAGACCACCGGCTGGAAGAGCGCCCCCACCGCCTCCTGCATCGGCGAGGCGGCGATGGCCACGGCCACGAACAGGCGCGCCCCCGGGCCGCCCCCCATGCGCGCCGTGATGGCGATGCCGAGCGCCATGATGCCCACGAGCCCGAGGGCGGGCAGCAGCCGGGTGCCGAAGAGGAGGGAGCCGGGCACCCAATCCGCCACCCGCGCCAGCAGGGCGATCATCGGCGGGAACTGCATCCGGAAGAAGTCGAGGTGATCTCCCATCGCGATATAGAGGAAGGTGTCGCGATGGAAGCCGTAGCCGGGGCGGGGCAACAGGTGGAGGACGAAGACCACCGCCACCACGAACCACGCCGCCTGGGGGACGCGGGGGCGGGCGAGCGGGTCGGTCACGGGCGCTCCAGGGCGGCGGTCATGCGGCGGATGCGGTCCACGAGTCTCTCGGTGGTGACCTTCTCGCGGTTCCGGTCCACGAGGAGCGGGAAGGCGAGCGGCGTGGGACGGTCCACGGGCTGCACGGTGACGCGCCCCGCGGCGAGCCGCGCGAGCGCCAGCCCCATACGGGTCTGCTCCAGCTGGCGTTCCAGCACCTCGCGCTGGGCCTGGCGGAGGAGGAGGTTGCCCGGATCGTAACGGGTGAAGACGTCGTAGAGGAGCCCGCTCGAGGCCTGCACCTGCCGCACGCTCTTCTGGCTCCCCGGGTAGCCGGTGAAGATGAGCCCCGCCACGCGCGCCACCTCCCGGAACTGCCGCCGCGCCAGCTCGGCCGCGTTGAGGCTCGCCAGGATGTCGTGCAGCAGGTGCTCGCTCGAGAGCAGGCCGGCCGCGAACGCCTCCTCGATGGGCGCGGGCTCCGGGGAGAGGAGCTCGAAGCCGTAGTCGTTGCAGGCAAAGGTGAAGGTGATGGGCGTGAGCTGCGCGATGCGGTACGCGAAGAGCGCGCTCAGTCCCTCGTGCACCAGCCGCCCCTCGAAGGGGTAGAAGAAGAGGTGGTACCCCTCCCGCGTCTGCACCCGCTCGACCAGCAGTTCATCCTCCCCCGGGATCCGGGAGCGCTCGGCCTGGAGGGTGAGGACGGGCCGGATGGCTGCCATCTCCTCGCCGTCGAAGCGGCCGAGGCGGGCGGCTTCCATGCGGGCGCGGACGGCGCGCGCCAGCTCGGAGGAGAGCGGCATGCGCGCCCCCTGCCAGCGCGGCACGGCGCCCTTCGCGGTGGTGGCCTTCTTCACCCACGCCGTCATCTCCCGGATCCGCACGAACTCGAGCGCGCGGCCGGCGAAGAGGAACTTGTCCCCCGGCTTCAGGCGCGCGATGAAGGACTCCTCGACGCTGCCGAGCGCCCCGCCCGTCAGGAAGCGGACGGTGAGGCTCGAGTCGCTCACGATGGTGCCGATGGCGAGGCGGTGGCGCTTGGCCACCATGCGGTCGCGCACGGTGAGGAGGCCGTCATCGTTGCGAACCTTGGCGTACTCGGGGTAGGCGCGGAGGGTGGCGCCGCCGTGGGTCACGAACTCGAGCACCCACGCCAGCTCCTCGCCCGTCAGGTCCCGGTAGGCGTGCGTGCTCCGGAACTCGGCCAGCAGCTCGTCCTCGCGGACGCCGCCGCCCAGGGCCAGGGTCACGACGTGCTGGCTCAGCAGGTCGAGCGGGCGCTCGAGCGGGGGGCGGGCCTCGATGGCGCGGGCCTCGAGCGCGTCACGCGCGGCGGCGACCTCGACGAGCTCGAAGGCGTGGGTGGGAACGCAGGTGACGCGAGAGAGGGCGCCGGGCTGGTGGCCGCTCCGGCCGGCGCGCTGCACCAGCCGCGCCACGCCCTTCGGGCTTCCCACCTGGAGCACGCGGTCCACCGGGGTGAAGTCCACGCCGAGGTCGAGGCTCGAGGTGCAGACCACGCAGCGGAGCGAGCCGTCGCGGAGGCCGGCCTCGACGGCGTCGCGGGACTTCCGGGCGAGGGAGCCGTGGTGCAGCGCCAGCACGCCGGCCCAGTCGGGGCGCGCGGCGAGCAGCGCCTGGAACCAGAGCTCGCACTGGGAGCGGGTGTTGGTGAAGACGAGCGTGGTGCCGCCCTCCTCGATGGCGGCGATGACCTGCGGCAGCATGCGCGTGTTCAGGTGCCCGGCCCAGGGGAAGCGCTCGATGGTCTCGGGGATGAGCGCATCCACCGCGAGCGCCTTGGGGACGACGCCGCGGATCAGGCGGCCGGTGTGCGCCGCACCGCCGGGGGAGCGGCCGAGCAGGGTGGCGCAGGCTTCGTCCAGGTTGCCGAGGGTGGCGGAGAGACCCCAGGTGCGGAGGCCGGGCGCGAGCTTCCGGAGGCGCGCCAGGCAGAGCTCCACCTGCACGCCGCGCTTGGTGCCCATGAGCTCGTGCCACTCGTCCACCACGACGCACTGGAGGTCGGTGAAGAGGCCGTTCCGGTCGGCGAGCGTCAGGAGCAGCGAGAGCGACTCGGGCGTGGTGATGAGCGCCGTGGGGAGCCGCTCGCGCTGGCGGGCGCGGCGGGTGGCGCTGGTGTCGCCGGTGCGGCTCTCGACGGTCCAGGGGAGGCCCAGGGCTTCCACCGGGGCCTTGAGCGCCTGCTCGGTGTCCGCGGCGAGGGCGCGGAGAGGCGTGAGCCAGAGGACGCGGAGCGGCGGCGCGGCCGTCCGCTCCATGCGCTTCCGGCGCACGCCGATGCCGACGGGGTGCGCGTCCATCCACTCGAGCAGGGGGCCGAGCCAGGCCGCGTAGGTCTTGCCGGTGCCGGTGGCGGCGTGGATGAGGCCGCTCTCGCCGCGCTGGTAGGCGGCCCACACCTCGCGCTGGAACTCGAACGGCGTCCAGCCGCCGGCCGCAAACCACGACTCGATGAGGCCCTGCGCACTCGTCACGCCCCGCCCCCGTGCTGGCGGAGGAGGGCGTGGAGCGCGTCGAGGGTGTCGGCGTCGGCAACGGTCTTGTCGTGGCGCCAGCGGGCCATGCGGGGGAAGCGGACGGCGATGCCGCTCTTGTGGCGCGGGCTGGCCTGGATGCCCTCGAAGGCGATCTCGAAGACGAGCTCCGGCTTCACCGAGCGCACGGGGCCGAAGCGGTCGATGGTGTTGGCGCGCACGAAGGCGTCCACCTGCCGGATCTCCTCGTCGGAGAGCCCGGAGTACGCCTTCGCGAAGGGGACGAGCTCGTCGCCGTGGCGCACGGCGAAGGTGTAGTCGGTGTAGAGCCCGCGCGCCGGCCGTGCCCCGGCTGCGCGTAGAGCAGCACGGCGTCCACGCTGTAGGGATCCACCTTCCACTTCCACCAGTCGCCCTTGCGACGGCCCACGCCGTACGCCGAGTCGCGCCGCTTGAGCATGTAGCCTTCGGCGTGGAGCCGGCGGGCGTCGGCGCGGGCGGCGGTGAGGGCGGCCCAGTCGGGGCCGGTGACGATGGGCGCGGGGAGGAGGCGGCCGTTGCCGCTCCGCGCGGCGAGGAGCGCCTCGAGGCGCGCGCGGCGCTCGGCGAGGGGCACGGTGCGGAGGTCCTGCCCGTCCTGTTCCAGCAGGTCGAAGGCGAGGAGCACCACCGGCACCTCCTCGCGCAGCTTCGCGGTGACGGTCTTCCGGGTGATCCGCTTCTGCAGCAGCGCAAACGGCAGTGCCGCGCCATCCCGCCACGGCAGGATCTCGCCGTCGAGCACCACGCCGTCGGGGAGGAGGCGCGCGGCCTCCTCGAGCTCGGGGAAGCGGCCCGCGAGCAGCTCCTCGCCGCGGCTCCAGAGCCAGACATCGCCGGCGCGGCGGATGACCTGGGCGCGGATGCCGTCCCACTTCCACTCCACCTGCCAGTCGCCCACGGCGCCGAGGGTCGCGAGTTCCGCCTCGAGCGGATAAGCCAGGAAGAAGGGATAGGGCTGGCTCGCGATGGCGTCGCCCGGCTCTGGGCTCACGAGGCGCGCGTACCACTCGGCGCTCGGCTCCCACTTGCCCGTGATCCGGTGCGCCACCAGCTCCTCGGCGAGGCCGCTCGCGGTGGCGAGGGCGCGGATCACGAGCCGAGCGGAGACGCCGACGCGGAAGCCGCCCGTGAGGAGCTTGTTCCAGACGAAGCGCTCTCATCGGCGTCGAGCGCGCGCCAGGTGCCCACGAGCAGCTCGCGCTGCTCGGCCACGGTCATGCGCGGCAGCGCCAGGAGGCGCTGCTCCACCCATTCCGCGAGCGGCGCCTCGAGCGCGCCGGTGCCGTGCGGCGGCAGCAGCAGGGCGATGGTCTCGCCCAGGTCCCCCACCTGGTGGTAGCACTCCTCGAAGAGCCACTCGGTGACGCCCGCTTCCTCGGCGGCCCAGGTGCGGAGGAGCGGGGCGGAGATGACGCGCCTGGGGCGGCGGCCCACCAGGAACGCCACCGCCCACGCCGCGTCCGCGGGCGGCGCGCTCCGGAAGTACTCCACGAGCGCCGCGAGCTTGTCGCCGGTGGCGTTGCTCTGGTCGAGTGCCTGGTAGAGCTGGGCAAAGCGGCGCACGTCAGGCCTCGGCGCCGTCGTCCCGCTCGCCCTCGTAGCGGGTGGTGAGGGCGTGCGCGTCCCGGCCCTGCTCGCGGAGGTAGCGGACCAGCGGCGCGGTGAAGCCGTGCGTGGCCCAGATGGTCTCGGCGCCGGTGGCCTCGATGGCGGTGAGGAGGCTCGGCCAGTCCACGTGATCGGAGAGGACGAAGCCACGGTCCAGCGCCTGGCGGCGGCGGTTGCCGCGCACCTGCATCCAGCCTGACGCAAAGCCGAGCGCCGCGTCGCCGAAGCGGCGGGCCCACGGTGTGGCCTCGCTGCCGGGGGGCGCGATGACGATGGCGTCGCGGAAGTCGCCGCCCTTCTTCGCTTCCTCGGTGACGTGCACGGTGGGCGGGAGCGCGATGCCCTGGGCGCGGTAGGGCTCCAGCATCTTCTCGACGGCGCCGTGCGTCACGATGGGCCCGAGCGACGGATCGAGCCCCGCGAGCAGCCGCTGCGCCTTGCCGAGCGCGTAGCCCATGAGGAGCGTGGCGCGGCCGGCCGCCTGGTTGGCGCGCCACCAGGCGTTGATGGCCGAGAAGACCTCGGCCTGCGGCGCCCAGCGGTAGATGGGGAGCCCGAAGGTGCACTCGGTGACGAAGCCGTGGCAGCGCACCGGCTCGAAGGGGGCGCAGGTGGGGTCGGGCTCGAGCTTGTAGTCGCCGCTCACCACCCAGACGTGGCCCTGGTGCTCCACGCGGACCTGCGCGCTGCCGAGGATGTGGCCGGCGGGATGGAAGCTGACGGTGACGCCGTTGATGCCGCGGCGCTCACCGTAGGGGATGCCCTCGACGCTGGCGTCGGCGGGCAGGCGGCGCCTCGCCAGCTCCACGCCGGGGGCGGCCACCAGGTAGTGGCGGGAGCCCCAGCGGAGGTGGTCGCCGTGGGCGTGGGTGACGAGGGCGCGGTCCACCGGCGCCCAGGGATCAATGTGAAACCCGCCGGCCTCGCAGGCGAGGCCGGCGGCGGTGAGGCTCAGCAGGGGAGCGCGCCGCGCGCCGGCGGCCGCGGGGCCGCCGGTGGTCACTCGGCCGGGGCCACCGAGATGACGGCGCAGGCGAGGCGGGCGCCGCTGTTGCCGGAGGGATCGGTGGCGTCGTCGTCGGGGCCGGCGTGGATCACGAGGGCGGTGCCGGGGGCGCCGACGCTCTTCTCGCCGGCGCGGAGGAGCCAGCCGTCCACGTGGAGCTGGGCGCGGCCGGTGCCGTCGGCCATGACGGTCAGGTTCGGGAGGTCGCCCACGTGGGCGCCTTCCGGGTTCTTGTGGCCGTGCTTCTTCCCGGTCGGGTTGAAGTGGCCCTGCGCGGTGGTGAAGGCGGGCGGCTCGCACTTGGCACCGGCATGGAGGTGCATGCCGTGCTGGCCGGGGGTGAGGCCGTTCACCAGCACCTGCAGCAGCGCGCCGCCCGCATCCTCCGAGGCGGTGACCTGGCCGATCCGGTTGCCCGCGGTATCAATGAGCGCGGAGGTGAGGCGCGGCCCGGGGCCCTGCGCGGCGAGCGTGAGGGGCAGGGCAACGAGGGCGAGCGCGGCGGCGAGCGGCGTGTTCATGGTCTCGGTCGTTCGGGAAAGGGACATCACGGCTTCCCGAAAGTAGCCGTGCCGGCGCCGGGCTGGGAGCGCTCGAGGGCGCGCCAGAGTTCATGAAGGTTGCGGCGGTTCTGGCCCAGGTCTCCCTTGCCGACGCGGCTGGCGCTCCGGGCGAGGACGACGCTCGAGTCGCCCTGTGGCTCGACGAGGACGAAGACGTCGTCCTTGAAGCGCCAGAGGCGGGTGGTGCGGACGGCCCAGATCACGGGGCCGCTCGAGTCCTGCACTTCCCAGCGCGGGAGGGTGAGGATGGCGCTGATGACGCGGCCGCGGACGGTGCTCACGGGGAAGGGGAACGGGCGGGGCTGGAGGCGCGGGTCGCCGCTCGTCACGTCGGTGACGGCGACGTTGGAGCCGCTGCCCCGGGCCAGCAGGGCGCGGAACTCCTCCTCGGTGGGGGCGCTGGTGCGGGCGCTCACGCCGCCGCAGCCAAGGGCGAGGGAGAGGACGAGGAGCGGGGCGAGGCGGAGGCGCATGCGGGGGGCCGTGGTTGCCGGGGGTGCGGGGACGGCGCAGCTTGGGGGATGAAATCAGGCACCAGTTGCTCCCTTCCGCCAGCGCGCCCGAGGACCGTGGCATGAGCCTGCCCATCATGATGGCGATCGCAGTTGCGGTGATCCTGCTCGGCCGGGCGCTCCGGCGCCGCAGCCGGCGTCCCGGCGACGGGGCGGCCAGCAGCAGCGCCAGCGACGGCGGCTGGAGCGGATCCGACAGCGGCTCGGCCAGCCGCGACGCGGACTGTGCTGGAGACGGCGGTGGGGACGGGAACGCGGACAGCGGCGGCTGTGACAGCGGGGGCGACGGGGGCGGAGATGGCGGGGGTGGCGGAGACTGACCCGGCGCAAGGAAGGGATGGTGCGCGCACGGCGCAAGTGACGCCACGGCACGCGCATCGCCCCGCGCGGGCGGCGTAACGCCTTCTGCCACCGGCGCATGCCCGGCCGCGGGCGGCCCGACGCGTTCAGGCTTCGGCGCAGGCCGTGCGGTGATCCGCGCACGCCGCCCCGTGCCCGGCGCGCGGCGGTCAGCGGATGGTCGGCCGGCGGCGCATCCGGTGCGGAACCTTGCGTCAGGGGCCGTGCGCCCCGCGCATGTCGCTGCGGCCACGGCGCACGCTCGCGTGCAAGGCGCGCACGCCCGGACGCACGCCGCGCATGCCGCCGCGGCGACCGCGCGTGGGGCCGTGCGCGCGGCGCATGCCTCCGCGAGCCGGAGCATAGGATGCCACCTCCATCCCGAGCCGCACCAGCCGCGGCTGCCCGTACAAGAACGACGGCCGCGAGAAGTCCCGCGCCGCCGGCAGATTGCCGTGAGTGCCAGCCGGATGGAGCGGAGTGACGCGCGGTGTCCCGGCCCCGCTTGACGGCCACAGGTCACGATGGTACACTGAACCACATGGTTCACCAACATCAAGGCCTCCTCGACGTCTCCTTCGCCGCGCTCGCATACCCCACGCGCCGGGCGAGTGAACCGACCTTCGGCAGATGCCGTGCGTCGGTGGCTGTAGGACATCCGGAACGGGCGCGAGCCTCCCCGGGTCGCCCCTACCGTGAACGCGTACCAGAAGGAAGGTTGAGGCGAGCCTTCGCTTGTCTGTCCGCCGTCGCCGCACATGCCGTCCGGTTCCCAGCCGCCTCGGCGGTTTCCAAGGCCACGTCTGGTCGTGTCGCAGGATGCACCAGGTAACGAGGAGAAGCCGCTCCGTGTCCATGCCCCAGGAAGTCCTGCGCGACCTCAAGTTCGCCGTCCGCTCCTTCAGCCGGCGGCCCCTCTTCACCGCCGTCATCGTCCTCACCCTGGCGCTCGGCATCGGCAGCACGGTGGCGATCTTCAGCGTGGCCAACGCCGTCCTCTTCCGGGACCTGCCCTTCCGGGACCCCGGGCAGCTGGCCTTTGTGTGGACCCGCCTGCCCGCCACCAACGTGGACCGCTCGCTGGTCTCGGGCCCCGACTTCCAGGACTACCAGAACCAGACGACGCTATTCCAGGGCTTCGCCGGCGCCGTGGCCCTCGCGGGCACGCTCACCGGCGACGGCGCGCCGGAGCGGGTGACCAACGCCTACGTCACCTGGAACCTGCTCAGCCTGCTCGGGGTCCAGCCCGCGCTCGGCCGGAACCACGTGGCCGAGGATGCCTTCCCGATTGATCCGAAGCAGTTCGGCCAGCCCAACCCCGACCTGCCGCCGGGGAAGGTGGTGCTGAGCTACGGCCTCTGGCAGCGGCGCTTCGGGGGCGACTCGTCGATCATCGGCCGCACCATCCAGCTGGATGGCTGGGGCTCCGAGGTGGTGGGCGTGCTGCCGGCGGACTTCCGCATCTACCTGCCGGCGGACGCGGCGATGCCCACCAACATCGACGCCTGGGGGGTGCTGCCGAGCAACATCGGGGACTTCGAGCGGGAGGCGGCGTGGCTCACGGTGGTGGCGCGCCTCAAGCCCGGCGTAGCCCTGAGTCAGGCACAGGACGAGATGGACCGCCTGGCGGGCACCCTCCGCGCCACCCACCAGTTCCACGCCACGCAGCAGCTCCAGATCCGGGTGGCCGGCATGCACCAGGACGTGGTGGAGCACTCCCGGCCGGCGCTGCTGGCGCTGCTCGGCGCGGTGGGCTTCGTGCTGCTCATCGCCTGCGCCAACATCGCCAACCTGCTGCTGGTGCGGGCCAGCGAGCGGAGCCGGGAGATCGCGGTGCGCGCGGCGATCGGGAGCGGGCGGGGCCGCATCGTGGCGCAGATGCTCACGGAGAGCCTGGTGCTGGCGGTGGCCGGCACGCTGCTCGGCCTGCTGCTGGCCTGGCAGGGCATCCGGGTGATCAAGGCGCTGAGCCCGGCCAACCTCCCGCGGATGGAGCAGGTGGGGCTCGATGCCGGGACGTTCGCGTTCGCGGCGGTGGTCACGGTGGTGGCGACGCTCCTCTTCGGGCTGGCGCCGGCGCTCCGCGCGGTGCGCGGGAACCTGGCGTCGGGGCTCCGGGATCGCGGCACTGATACCGGCGGCGCCCGGGGGAACAAGCTCCGCACGGTGCTGGTGGTGGTCGAGGTGACGCTGTCGCTGGTGCTCTTGATCGGCGCCGGGCTCATGCTGCGGAGCTTTGCCGCCGTGCAGCGGGTGGACCCCGGCTTCGAGGCGCGGAACGCGGCGACGTTCACGGCACCGCTGCCCTTCATCAAGTACCTGACCTCGCAGTCGCGGGCCACCTTCGTGAACCAGCTCGGCGACCGGCTGGCCGCACTCCCCGGGGTGGAGAGCGTGGGCGGCGTGACGCCGCTGCCGCTGGCCGGCGGGGAGCAGTATGCGGTGGGGTCGTACGGCAGGATCGGCGGGTCGGACGACGAGTACCGCGCCAACAAGGCGGACTACAAGGCGGTGCTGCCGGGCTACTTCGAGGCGATGAAGATCCGGCTGGTGACCGGCCGGACGCTGGTGCGCGCCGACAACGAGGAGGCCGCGCTCGACGTGGCGGTGGTGGACCAGACGTTCGCGACGCGGGTGTTCGGCCGGGAGAACCCGGTGGGGGCGCAGATCCTGGTGGACCACTTCAACGAGAAGACGTTCACCATCGAGCGGCTGCCGCTCACCATCGTGGGCGTGGTGGCCAACGTGCGGTCCACCTCGCTGGCCGCGGAGAGCCGGGAGACGATCTACTTCCCCTACGTGTTCCAGTCGTTCCTGCCGCTCACTTTCGTGGTGCGCACCGCGGCCGATCCGGCGAGCCTCCTCGCGCCGCTCCGGGCGGAGGTCGCGGCGCTCGACCGGGACGTGCCGGTGGCCGACCTCGCGACGCTCGAGTCGTGGGTGACGGAGGCCATGGCGCCGACCCGGTTCCTGCTGGCGCTCACGGGCAGCTTCGCGGCGCTGGCCCTGGTGCTGGCGGTGCTGGGCCTCTACGGCGTGGTGTCCTTCTCGGCGCGGCAGCGGACGCGGGAGATCGGGGTGCGGGTGGCCCTGGGCGCGAGCGACCGGGACATCCTGCGGCTCATCCTGCGGCACGGGCTCGGCGTGGCGGCGGCCGGGGTGGTGCTGGGGCTCGTGGCGTCGCTGGCGCTGACGCGCATCGTGCAGAGCTACCTCGTGGGCGTCACGGCCACCGACCCGCTCACCTTTGCCGGGGTGCCGGTGCTGCTGATCGGCGTCGCGGCGCTGGCGTCGTACCTGCCGGCGCGGCGGGCGGCGGCCATTGCGCCGCTCGAGGCGCTGCGGGACCAGTAGCGGGCGGGGGCAGGGGCGATGGCTAGAAGCTGACCTCCATCCCAAGCCGCACCAGCCGCGGCTGCCCGTACACGAACAGCGGCCGCGTGAAGTCCCGCGCGGCGGCAAAGTAGAGCGGCTGCAGCTCCGCCGGCCCGTCCACGAACCCGTTCTGGTCAAAGTCCGCCCACCCGCGGTAGCGGGGCGACTCGTAGGGGATCGGCTCGGGGTGGGCCTGGTAGGCGGCGTCGGCGAGCGCCTGGATCTCGGCGGTGGAGGGACGCTCGCGGCCGGAGTCGCGGCGGAGGGCCACGATGTTGCGGCGGCCGAGGACGTTGCGGACGTCGAGGTAGACGGAGGCGCCGCTCCTGCCGAGGCTGAAGGAACGGCGGAGGAGGAGGTCCACCGTCATCGTGGCCGGCAGGCGCTCGCTGTTGGGGAGGCCGAGGATGGAGTCGCCGAGGGCGTTGGTCTTCGAGTAGGGGAGGCCGCTCGCCAGGCGAAGCACGGCGGTGCCCTCGAGGTCTCCGAGCGGCTTGATGCCGAGCAGCGTGGGGCCCGCGCCGTGTGAGGCGACGCCGGAGAGGATGGCCGTCAGCGAATGGCGGCGGTCGTAGTCCAGCGGGAACTCCACCTTGGACGGAAAGGTGGTGTCGCCCGTGAAGGGGTCGATGGTCAGCGCCTTCCGGAGGAAGAAGGCGTTGCTCGAGAAGGCCGTGGCCTCCTGCAGCGTGTAGCTGACCCGCGCGGACCAGCCGCCCACGAGTTCCCGTTCCAGCACCAGCTCGCCGCCCTTGACCGTGCCCGCGTCGGTGTTCCCGAAGATGCTCGAGTCGGGATCGGTGCCGAAGGGGACGCTCCCCACCATCTGGTCCAGCCGCCGCACGAAGGCGTTGACGCGCACGTTGACGAAGGGGTGCGGGCGGAAGCGGAGGCTGAACTCGTACTGGGTGGACTGCTCGAAGCCCAGGTCGGGGTTGCCGGCGCGGGAGCGGCCGGTGCGGAGGGTGTCGTCGAAGGCCGCGTCCACGAGGTACTGGTAGTCGGGCGGCTGGCGGAAGGTGCCGAAGCTGGCGACCAGCGTGGCGCCCTTGAGCACGGTGCTCACGGCGAAGCGCGGGGAGAGGCCGCGCTGGGTCTTCTGCCGGCCCGGGAGGTCGTCGCGGCCGCTGAACTGGTCGTAGCGGAGGCCGAAGGTGAGGGCCAGGTCGCTGGCGCGGGTCTGGAGCTCGGCGTAGGCGGCGGCGGTGTACGGGGTGAAGTCGCTGCTGCTGGCCGCGGGCACCGAGTCCCCGACGGGGAGGTAGCCGAGCACGCGCTGGAAGGTGCGGACGCGCTGGCCGGAGTACTCGGCGCCGAGGTGGAAGTCGCCGCGCGAGCCGGCGGGGAGGCTCAGGTCCACGCGGCCGCGCACCTCGCGGAAGCGGTTCCAGGCGAGGTCGCCGCGGGCGCCGTTCCCAAGGAAGAAGGCCGGGACGCCCCACGGGGTGTGCTCGCTGAACTGCGGCTGCAGGAAGCCGGGGAGCGGCGCGTTGGCGGCGGCGGTGTCCTGGCGGCGCGCCAGGTCCTCACCCACGATGTCGAGCGGCTTGCCGGTGAAGGCGCCAAAGGCGTAGTCCACGGGCTCGGTGGCCTGGCCGCGGACGAACTCGCGGGTGAAGTAGCCGAGCCGCGCGTCGAGCGTCACGGGCGAGGTGGCGAAGGTCTGCTGCAGGTGCGCGCTCACGAGGTTGCCGGTGGTGCGGCGCGCGGGGGCGAGGGCCTGGTCGTACTTGTAGCGCTGGTCATACAGCAACCGCTGCTCGGCCGAGTGGACGCCCAGGACGCGGAGCACCTGGTGAGGGCCGAGGGGGATCATGAGCTTGGCGGCCAGGTCGGCGGTCTCGCTGCTGTTGTGCGGCAGGAGGGCGGGGCCGCTGGAGGCCGGGTCCCGGGAGTCTGACGGGCGCGGAGCGCTGACCGGGTCGGCGTCGAGGCGGCCGGAGAGGTCGGCGACGCCGATGACGCGGATGCCGAGCGGGAGCGGGCCCTCCAGGGAGACGACGGCGCGGTCGAGGCCGTAGTCGCCGCCGTCACCGAGGGGGCGGTCGGTCTCGTAGCGGGCGCGGGCGCCGAAGCGGTCGGCGCCGTCCCGCGTCGCCAGGTTCACGAAGGCGGAGACGGCCTGGCCGTAGCGCGCCGAGAAGCCGTTGGTGACGAGCGAGGCCTCGGCGAGCAGGTCCGGCGGGAGGCGGAGGCCGAGGGAGCCGGTGGAGGCGTCGAGCTGGTTCTTGAGGCCGAGGCCATCGAGGATGAAGGCCTGCTGGCCGACGCGGCCGCCGCGGAAGCTCTCGCCCACGACGCCGGCGGAGAGGGCGATGGCCTCCTCGACGGTGGTGACGGGGAGGCGTCGCAGGTCGTCGGCGGAGTAGCGCTGCTGGTCCTGGATGGCGAGGGGGTCGAGGTGCTGGTCGTGGGGGGTGCTGATGACGGTGAGCTCGTCGAGGGCCACGGTGCGGGCCTGCAACGAAATGTCGAGCACGGTTGTCTGACCAGCGCGCACCAGCACGCTGTCCCGCCGCACCGACTGAAAACCGATCGCCGAGTAGGTGACGCTGTGCCAGCCGGGGGGCACCTCGCGGAGGCGGTAGACGCCGCGCGGGTCGGTGGCGGCGACGCTCCGGCCGCCGTCCAGCGCCACGCGGGCGCCGGCCAGGAGGGTTGGCTCGGGGCCGGTGCCCTTCACCGTGCCCTCGATGGCGCCGGTGGTCTGGGCGGCGAGCGGCGCGGCGCGGCGGCGAGGGCGAGGAGCAGGAGGCTCCGTGTCAGGCGGCGGCTCATGGGACCTCGTAGAGGTAGAGGTCGGGAGCCAGGCCGCCCTGGTGGATCTCCTCCACGACGATGCGGGTGCCGTCGGGGGAGAGGGCGGGGCGGCGGAGGGTGGCGCCGGGGGCCGAGAGGAGCGTGGGCGTCCCGCCCGCCAGGTTCACGAGGAAGAGGGGGCCGCCGGCGTCGCGCTGGATGTCGCCGTACTGGGGGTGGTTCACGTAACTCACCTGGCCGCCGACGATGGCCACGAGGCGATCACCGGCGGCGCTCACGTCGCGGACGATGGCGGGGGCAAAGCTCACCACGGTGTCCACCGCGCCGGTGGCGAGGGTGCGGCGGAGGATCCAGGGCTGGCCGGCCTCGGTGTAGTAGAGGGCGCTGCCGTCGGGGCTGGCGCTCAGCGAGGTGGCGTCGAGGGTGTTGGGGATGGGCTCGAGCGAGGGCGCGGCGCCGGTGAGGTGCAGGATCATCACCTGGCGGCCGACGGGGACGGTATCCATCACGCAGCCCACGCAGTCCACGATGTTGAACTGGTCGGCCCCCACGTAGGCGATGGCGCTGTCGCCGAGCCAGGTGAGCGAGAGCGGGGCGACGTGGAGGGCGCCGTTCGGGGCGGTGTAGGGGAAGCCGAGGACGGAATCGCCGCGGACGCCCGCGGCGGCGCCGCCGACGCGCAGTGAGGCATTGAGCGGCGCGCTCAGGGTGCGGGGGCCGGTGGCCTCGAGCCAGGCCAGGCGGCCGGCGCTCGAGCCGGCGGAGGCCAGGAGGGCGTCGGTGCTGGCGTGCGACTGGTCGCCGGGGAGGCACTTGCCGAGGAGGCGGGTGCCGCCGTCCCGGCGCATGAGCCCGAGGCAGCGGTCGAAGTCCCGCTCGGTGGTGTCCTGGTAGCTATAAAGGAAGGCGGAGCCGTCCCGGAGCCAGGCGGGATACTGGTCGGCGCCGCCGTTCCGGGTGAGGAGGCGGGGGAGGCCGGGGGTGAAGGGGCCGCCGTCGTCCACGGTGCCGCTGGGGAAGGGATCGCTGTGGCTGCACGCGAGGAGCAGCAGGAGCGGCAGGAGGCGGGCCAGGGGCCGGGAGCGGAGGGAGGTCCGCGCGCGGGTCCGGGCCACCTCCCGAAATCGGAGGGGCATGGGACGGAGCCAGTGCAGGAGTGCGGTGATGTGGTGGAACCGGAGCCAAGGTACGACGCGTTGAGCGGACGAGAAAGGGTGTCCGGTTGTGGGACGCTGAATCCCGGAAGCGGGCGTTACGTCGTGCGACAGCGGACGGGCGGATTTCCAAGTGGGCCCGGGACGGGCACTTGGGGTGAGCGCGCGGAATGCGGAGGGCGGCACGCTTCTTTCCCTTGCGCCGGGTGTTGCCGGGCGCCTTTCCAGCCTGGCCTGTCATTGGAGGAGCCGTGGACGTACCCCGCGAAAAGAAGCCCAATCGCCGCCGGCTGTACCTGACGATCGGCGGGATCGTGGCGGTGGTGGTGGTGACGCTGGGGCTGTCGCGGCTCAAGCCCGCGGCGCCCCGGGTCGAGGCGGCCACGCTCTGGACCGACACGGTGCGGCAGGGCCCCATGGTGCGCGAGGTGCGCGGGCCCGGGACGCTGGTGCCGGAGCAGATCCGCTGGGTGTCGGCGGTGACGCCGGGGCGGGTGGAGAAGAAGCCGGTGCAGCCGGGGGCGCGGGTGACGGCGGGGACGGTGCTGCTGGAGCTCAGCAACCCGGACGTGCAGATCCAGCTGCTGCAGGCGCAGCGGCAGCTGACGGACGCGGAGGCGCAGCTGGTGAGCCTCAAGAGCCAGCTCGAGACCCAGCGGCTCAACCAGGCGGGGGTGGTGGCGTCGGTGCGGACGCAGTTCCGGGAGGCCACGCGGAAGGCGGCGGGCGACTCGGCGCTGGCGGCGGCCAACCTGATCTCGCGCGAGGAATACTCCAAGTCGCGGGACCTGCTCGAGGAGCTGACGGAGCGGCTGCAGGTGGAGCAGCAGCGGCTCACCATCTACACCGAGAACATCCCGGCGCAGCTCACGGTGCAGGAGGCCCAGGTGGGGCGGCTCCGCGCGGTGGCGGACTTCCAGCGCGGGCTGGTGGACGCCATGGTGGTGCGCGCGGGCGCGGACGGCGTGCTGCAGGAGCTGCCGCTCGAGGTGGGGCAGTGGGCCATCAGCGGGGCGACGCTGGCCAAGGTGGTGCAGCCGGAGCGGCTCAAGGCGGTGCTCCGGATCCCGGAAACGCAGGCGAAGGACCTGTCGCTCGGCCAGTCGGCGGTGATCGACACGCGGAACGGGCTGGTGAAGGGCCACGTGGTGCGGATGGACCCGGCGGCCCAGAACGGCACGGTGACGGTGGACGTGATGCTCGAGGGGGCGCTGCCGCGCGGGGCGCGGCCGGACCTGAGTGTCGACGGGACCATCGAGATCGAGCGGCTCGACAACGTGCTCAACGTGGGGCGGCCGGCGTACGGGCAGGCCAACAGCACGGTGGGCCTGTTCCGGGTGCTCCCGGGCGGGAGCGAGGCGGAGCGGGTGCAGGTGCAGCTGGGGCGGAGTTCCGTGAACCGCATCGAGGTGGTGCGGGGGCTCCAGCCCGGGGACATCGTGATCCTGTCCGACATGTCGCGCTGGGACGCGGTGGACCGCGTCAGCATCCGGTAGGCCCAACTCAACCGAACGTTCTGGCCGGCGCACGGGGCGCCCGCCGTCACGCACCACCCGGGGATCGTACCCATGACCGACCAGACCCTGATCAAGCTCGACGGCATCAAGAAGGTCTTCTACACCGACGAAGTCGAGACGCACGCGCTGGCCGAGATCCACCTCGAGGTGAAGCGCGGGGAGTACGTGGCCATCGCGGGCCCGTCGGGCTGCGGCAAGACGACGCTGCTGTCGCTGCTCGGCCTGCTCGACACGCCGACGGGCGGCGAGTACTGGCTCGACAACAAGCCGGTGGCGCAGCTCTCGGCGGCGGAGCGGGCGCGGATCCGCAACAAGGAGATCGGGTTCATCTTCCAGGCCTTCAACCTGATCGGCGACCTGACGGTGTACGAGAACGTGGAGCTGCCGCTCACCTACCGCGGCATGCCGGCGGCGGAGCGGAAGCAGCGGGTGATGGCGGCGCTGGAGAAGGTGGGGATGTCGCACCGGGTGAAGCACTACCCGGCGCAGCTCTCGGGCGGCCAGCAGCAGCGCGTGGCGGTGGCGCGCGCGGTGGCGGGGGAGCCGCTCATGCTGCTGGCGGACGAGCCGACGGGGAACCTGGACTCGGTGAACGGTGAGGCGGTGATGGAGCTGATGCAGGCGCTGCACCGGGGCGGGGCCACGATCATCATGGTGACGCACGACCCGCGCTACGCGCGCCACGCCGACCGGGCGGTGCACCTGTTCGACGGGCGGGTGCTCGAGGACAACAAGGTGGCCGAGCTGCAGGGCGTCTGACCTTCCCGGAGGACCGCATGCAGCAGTTCCTGGACGACCTCCGGCAGGCCGCGCGCGGGCTCACGCGCGCGCGCGGCTTCACCGCCACGGCGGCGCTCACGCTGGCGCTCGGCATCGGCGCCGTCACGGCGCTCACGAGCGTGCTGGACCTCCTGCTCTTCCGCCCGCCCGTGGGCGTCACGGCGCCGGAGCGGGTGACCCGCCTCCTCTTCCATTTCAAGAATCCGCAGTTCGGGGAGTGGACCAACCCCGGCGTCAGCTACCCGGACTTCACCGACCTCCAGGCGGCGAAGGGCTTCCAGGCGCTGGCGGCGCAGTCGCGCGACCAGGGGTCGCTCGGTCGCGGGGCGGAGGCGCGCTCGGTGAGCGTGGCGGGGGTGACGGGGGGCTACTTCGGCCTGCTCGGCGCCACGCCCATGATGGGGCGCCTGCTGACGCCGGAGGACGACCGGATCGATGGCCCCACGGTGGTGGTGCTGTCGGAGCGACTGTGGCGGACCGGCTTCGGGAGCGACCCGGCGATCGTGGGGCGGACGCTGCCGCTCAACGACCGGGTGTTCACGGTGGTGGGGGTGACGCCGAAGGACTTCGACGGCGGCGACCTGGAGGGGGCGGACCTCTGGGTGCCGCTCAACGTGTGGTCGGCGCATGGCATCGGCGGGAACGACTTCGCGACGGACCGGGGGTGGTACTGGGTGGAGCTCTCCGCGCGGCTGGCGGACGGGGTGACGGCCGAGCAGGCGGCGGCCGAGGCCACGGCACTGGTGCGGGCGGGCCGCGAGGAGGCGAAGGAGACGAACGGCTTCACGGACGTGCTGCTGGCGCCGGCGCTCGAGAGCGCGAGCCCCATCACGAGCGCGCCGACGGAGCTGGCGCAGGGCCTGGCGGCGATGTCGCTGCTGGTGCTGCTCATTGCGTGCGCCAACGTGGCCAACCTGCTGCTGGCGCGGGGGCTGGTGCGGGCGCGGGAGTTCGCGGTGCGCAAGGCGCTCGGCGCGGGGCAGGGGCGGCTGGTGCGGCAACTGCTGCTCGAGGGCGGACTGATCGCGCTGGTGGGTGGGGCGGCGGGGCTGCTGGTGGCGACGTGGGGCGGCGCGCTGCTGGCGGGGACGCTGCTCACGCAGAGCATGGCGGAGCGGCTCCGGATGGATCCCCGGGTGCTGATGATTGCCGGCGCGGCGACGCTGCTGGCGGCGCTGGTGTCGAGCCTGCTGCCGGCGCTCAAGGTGGCCACGGGCGACCTGACGCCGGTGCTCAAGGAGGGCGGGCGGGCGGGGTACAGCCGCTCGCGGCTCCGGGCGGGGCTGGTGGTGGCGCAGGTGGCGCTCAGCGTGGTGCTGGTGGTGGGGGCCGGGCTGTTCGTGCGGAGCCTGCGGAACGTGCTGGGCATTGATATCGGGTACGACCGCGAGCACATCATCCTGGTGAACGCCGACCCGCGGGCGGCGGGGTTCGACGGGCTGCAGACGGGGCAGGCATTCGACGCGATGCTGGCGGCGGCGCTGGTCTATCCCGGCGTGGAAAGCGGGGCGCTCAACAACGGGGAGCCGTTCGGGTGGAGCATGGCGGTGTCGCTCCGGATCCCGGGGCTCGACTCGCTGCCGAGGTTCTCGAGCGGGGGGCCGTACATCCAGCAGACCACGGCGGATTACTTCCGCACCATGGGCCTGCCGCTGCTGCGCGGTCGCGGCTTCACCGACGCCGACCGGCGGGAACAGCCGGCGGTGGCGGTGCTCGGCGCGACGATGGCGGAGCGCTACTTCCCGGGGCAGGACCCGATCGGGAAGTGCCTGATCATCGGGGGCGCGGGGAAGCCGTGCACGGAGATCATCGGGATCGCCAAGAACGGGGTGCGGTACAGCCCGCAGGAGGAGCCGCAGGCCATCTACTACGTGCCGCTGGCCCCCACCGACACCAGCACGCGGCACCTGACGATGTTCCTGCGCACGCGGGGACCGGCGCGCGACGTGGTGGCGGGGCTCCGGGTGGCGCTGCAGACGGCGGCGCCGGGGTTGCCGTACGTCACGGCGCGGTCGCTCGGGGAAGAGCTGGAGCCGCGATACCAGTCGCACCGGCTGGGGCCACGCTGTTTGGGCTGTACGCGCTGGCGGCGCTCGGGCTGGCGGGGCTCGGGCTGTATGCGGTGCTGGCGTACACGGTGCGCGGGCGGCGGCAGGAACTCGGCGTGCGGCTGGCGCTGGGGGCGGCGCCGGGATCGCTGGTGCGGCTGGTGATGGGGGATGCGTTCCGGCTGGTGCTGCTCGGGATCGTGGCGGGGCTGGTGGGGGCGGTGGCGGCGGGACGGGCGCTGGCGTCGCAGCTCTATGAGGTGAAGCCGGCGGACCCGGCGATCCTGCTCGGGAGCGCGCTGGTGCTCGGCGTGCTCACGGTGGTGGCGAGCCTGCTGCCGGCGCGGCGGGCGGCGCGGACGGACCCGATGACGGCGCTCCGGAGCGAGTGATGATCCGCCTCGTGGAGCTGGAGAAGTCGGTCCCCACCAAGCCGTCGCCGACCTGGCTGCTCAGGCGGATCAGCCTGACGGTGGCGCCGGGGGAGTTCGTGAGCATCATGGGGCCGAGCGGGGCGGGGAAGAGCACGCTGCTGGCGATCCTCGGGATGCTGGATGGGGAGCACGGGGGGGAGTACTGGTTCCGGGAGCAGGCGGTGCACCGGCTGAGCCCGAAGCAGCGGACGGCGCTGGCGCGGGAGAGCGTGGGATTCGTGTTCCAGCAGTACCACCTGCTGGACGACCTGACGGTGGCGGAGAACCTGGACCTGCCGCTCAGCTACCGGAACCTCCGGAGCGGGGAGCGGGCGGCCATGGTGGCGGACGCGCTGGACCGGTTCAACATCGTGGGGAAGAAGGACCTGTACCCGGCCCAGCTCTCGGGGGGGCAGCAGCAGCTGGTGGCGGTGGCGCGGGCGGTCATCGGCAACCCGCCGCTGTTGCTCGCGGACGAGCCCACGGGCAACTTGCACTCGGAGCAGGGGCGGGAGATCATGGAGCTGTTCGCGCGGCTCAACCGGCAGGGCACGACGATCATCCAGGTGACGCACTCGGAGGAGAATGCGCGCTACGGGCGGCGGATCATCCGGCTCAAGGACGGGTGGCTGGCGGAGGCGGGCGTGCCTGCCTGACGCGGCGCGGGGCGCGTGCGTGGCGCTGGCGCTGCTGGCGGCGCCGCTGGCCGCGCAGCAGGTGTCCGACACCGCCTTTCGGCCGGTGATTGCGCGGCCCGCCCATCCGGCGGGCCGCGGTCCTGTGGTGGCCCTCGATGAGGCGCACCACAACTTCCACACCCTCGACGGGCGCTATGCGCCGTTCGGCGCGCTCCTCGCCCGGGACGGCTACCGGGTGCGGCCGAGCCGCGTGCCGTTCACGGCGGGGGCGCTGGACAGCGTGCGGCTGCTGGTGGTGGCCAACGCCATCGCGGCGGAGAACGAGACCACCTGGGCGGCGCCGATCCACCCGGCCTTCAGTGACGCGGAGGTGGCGGCGGTGCGGCGGTGGGTGGAAGGAGGCGGGTCGCTGCTGCTCATCGCCGACCACATGCCCTTCGGCGGCGGGGCGGCGACGCTGGGCCGGGCATTCGGCTTCGGGCTGAGCGACGGCTTTGCGGTGGACAGCGCCGGGCAGAGCCTGCCGGACTTCAGCCGGGCGGCGGGGACGCTCCGGGCGCACCCCATCACCGACGGGCGCGCGCCTGACGAGCGGGTGGAAGTGGTGCGGACGTTCACGGGGCAGGCCTTCACGGCGCCGGCGGGCGCGGAGCCGCTGCTGGTGCTGCCGGCGGGGAGCGTGCAGCTGCTGCCGGACACGGCGTGGGTGTTCACGCCGGCCACGCGGCGCGCGCCGGCGGGCGGGCTGCTGCAGGGCGCGGTGCTCCGGGTGGGGCGGGGGCGCGTGGCCGTGTTCGGGGAGGCCGCGATGTTCTCGGCGCAGCTGGCGGGGCCCAACCGGGTGCCGGCGGGGATGAACGCGCCGGGGGCCGCCGGCAACGTGACGCTGCTCCGCAACCTGGTCCGCTGGCTCACCGAGACCCGCTGAATGAGCAACACGCCCCTCAACCCCATCGGCGCCCCCACCATCCTGGTGGCGGACGACCAGGCCGACATCCTGCAGGCGCTGCGGCTGCTGCTCAAGGGCGAGGGATTCGCGGTGGAGACCGTGGGCTCGCCGGGCGGGGTGCTGTCGGCGCTCGAGCGACGGGACTTCGACGCGCTGCTCATGGACCTCAACTACACCCGGGACACGACGAGCGGGCGCGAGGGGTTCGACCTCATCAGCCGCATCCAGGGGATTGATGCGACGCTGCCGATCATCGTGATGACGGCGTTCGGGAGCGTGGAAGGCGCGGTGGAGGCGATGCGCCGCGGGGCGCGGGACTTCCTGGAGAAGCCGTGGGACAACACCCGGCTGGTGGCCATCCTGCGGACGCAGGTGGAGCTGGGGCGGGCGCTCCGGCGGAGCACCCGGCTCGAGAGCGAGAACCAGGCGCTCCGGCGCGAGGGGCTGCCGGACCTCATTGCGCTCTCGCCGGCGATGCGGCAGGTGGCCCGGCTGCTGGAGAAGGTGGCGCCGTCGGATGCCAACGCGCTGATCCTGGGCGAGCACGGCGTGGGCAAGGAAGTGGCGGCGCGCTGGATCCACGCGGCGAGCCCGCGCGCCTCGCGGCAGATGATCACGGTGAACATCGGCGGGCTGTCGGAAGGGGTGTTCGAGAGCGAGCTCTTCGGGCACCTCAAGGGCGCCTTCACCGACGCCAAGAGCGACCGGATGGGCCGCTTCGAGCTGGCGGACGGGAGCACGCTGCTGCTGGACGAGATCGGCAACATCTCGCCGGGGCAGCAGGCCAAGCTGCTGCGGGTGCTGCAGACCGGGGAGCTGGAGCGGGTGGGGAGCAGCAAGACGCGGAAGGTGGACGTGCGGGTGCTCGCGGCCACGAACATCGACCCGCGGGTGGAGGTGGCGGCGGGGCGGTTCCGCGAGGACCTGCTGTACCGGCTCAACACGGTGGAGATCACGATCCCGCCGCTCCGCGACCGGCGCGAGGACCTGCCCCAGCTGGCGGCGCAGTTCCTGGCGCGGCACGCAGCACGGTACCGGAAGCCGGTGACGGGCTTCCGGCCGGAGGCGCTGGAGGCGCTGCTCCGCTATGCCTGGCCGGGGAACATCCGGGAGCTCGAGCACACGCTGGAGCGGGCGGTGCTGCTCAGTGACGGCCCGCTCATCGCGGTGGCGGACCTGTCGCTGGCCCCGCCCGCCGACCTGGCGACGCGGCTGGACCAGCTGCCGCTCGAGGAGGTGGAGAAGGTGCTCATCCAGAAGGCGCTGCAGCGGGCCGGCGGCAACGTGAGCGAGGCGGCGAAGGCGCTGGGGCTGTCGCGGAGTGCCATGTACCGGCGGCTCGAGCGGCACGGGCTCGAGCCGCGGGGCTAGGGGCCGGGGTGCCGGCGCATCCGCGGCGGATCGTGCTGCTGGCGCTCATCGCGGCGCTGCCGGCCGTCGTGATCGCCCTGCTCCTGCTGTGGACCGGCGACCATCCGTCGCGGGTGGGGTGGACGGGCACCTTCCTGATCGTCCTGGGCCTGCTGTTCGGCCTGCTCAACCTGCACGAGCGGGTGGTGCGCCCGCTGCAGACCCTTTCCAACATGCTGGCCGCGCTCCGCGAGGGCGATTACTCGCTCCGCGCGCGCGGCGCCTCGGCGGCCGACGACTCGCTCGGCCTGGCCTATCTCGAGGCCAACAGCCTCGCGGAGACGCTCCGCGGCCAGCGGCTGGGCGCGCTCGAGGCCACGGCGCTGCTCCGCACGGTGATGAGCGAGATCGACGCGGCGGTGTTCGCGTTCGACGCGGACCTGTCGCTCCGGCTGGTGAACCGGGCGGGGGAGCGGCTGCTGGACCAGCCGCCGGAGCGCCTCCTCGGGCGGAGTGCCTCACAACTCGGCCTGGCGGAATGCCTGAGCGGGTCCACGCCGAGGCTGCTGGAGCGGGGGCAGCTCACGGAGGGGCGCTGGGAGCTCCGGCGCTCGGACTTCCGGCAGGACGGGCGGGTGCACCAGCTGCTGGTGCTCACCGACCTGAGCCGGACGCTGCAGGCGGAGGAGCGGGAGGCGTGGCGGCGGCTGATCCGGGTGCTCAGTCACGAGATCAACAACTCGCTGGCGCCGATCCGCTCGCTGGCGGGGAGCCTGCGCACCATCCTGGAGCGGACCCCCGCGCGGGGCGAGGACCACGACGACCTGGTGCAGGGGCTCGGCATCATCGGGCAGCGGGCGGAGTCGCTGGGCCGGTTCATGGCGGCGTACGCGCGGCTGGCCAAGCTGCCGAGACCGGTGCTGCGGCCGGTGGCGCTCGGGGACCTGGTGCGGCGGGTGGCGCGGCTCGAGACGCGGCTCGCAGTGGCGGTGACGCCGGGTCCGGAGCGCACCATCCAGGCGGACGGGGACCAGCTGGAGCAGCTGCTGATCAACCTGGTGCGGAACGCGGTGGATGCCACGCTCGAGACCGGGGGAGGGGTCCGGGTCACCTGGCGCGACGCCGACGAGGGCGTGGAGCTGGTGGTGGAGGATGACGGGCCGGGGCTCGCGGACACGGCCAACCTCTTCGTGCCGTTCTTCACGACCAAGCCGGGGGGGTCGGGGATCGGGCTGGCGCTGTCGCGGCAGATTGCGCAGGAACATGGTGGGACCCTGACGCTCGGGAATAAGGAAGGGGGTACGGGCTGCTCCGCTCGGCTCTGGCTGCCGCTGTCCATGGATTCGGTCATGCCCGCCGTTTGACACCCCCGGGGAGGAGTCCCTACCTTCTCCCTACAGCCATACCCTGTTCCATAACGTGACTTCCTCCTCCTCCGGCCCCCGGACCCTCCGGGCGACTGTGCGCACCTTGGTGCGCGCGGCTCGCGTCGTGGCCGGATGTCTGCTTCTCGTCACCTGCTCCAGCGACAGCGCGGTGAGTCCCCGGATCCCGGTGCAGGGCGCGCTCGATCTCGCGTCGCTGTTCCGGGCCAACGCGTCGGTGCCGGTGCCGGTGGATGAGGTGCTGGTGGAGCTGCGGCGGTTCAGCGACTCGGCGGTGGTGTTCACGCGGGTGGTGACGAGCGGCCAGTTCAGCCAGAACGGCGACAGCCTGGTGGTGCCGATCACGCTGGAGCTGAGCCAGCCCACCGAGTCGTTCTACCTGTACGCCGAGGCGCGGGGGGGCGGGGTGGTGTACTACTCCGTCAACTCCACGGTGACGGCGACGGCCGGGCAGTCCACGCGGACGCCGGAGATCACGCCGGTGTACGTGGGGCCGGGGAGCAGCGCGGACAGCGTGGTCCTGGCGCTCTCGAGCCCGTCGGTGGCGACGGGCGGCACGGTGCAGGTGACGGCGACGGTGTACCAGGGCCAGACCCCGGTGACGGGCGTGCCGGTGGGCTACGGCGTGAGCGACTCGACGGCGCTCACCGTGCAGCCCTCGGGGCTCAACACCGCGCAGCTCGTGGCGGGCTCGGCCACCGGGACCTACCTGGTGATCGCGGAGACGCCGACGGGACTCGCGGACACGGCGACGCTCACGGTGACGGCGCCGCCGGTGCCGAGCACCCTCACCAAGCTCTCGGGCGACAACCAGGTGCTGGGCGGCGGGCAGGCGTCGCAGCCGCTGGTGGTGCAGGTCCTGGACCAGTTCGGGCAGCCGGTGGCAAGCGCCCCGGTGAGCTTTGCGCTCGTGGGGACGCCGGCGGGGACGACGATCACGCCGACGAGCACCACGACCGACCAGGCGGGGCTGGCGCAGGCCGTGGTCACGGCGGGTTCGACCTCCGGCAGCTTCACGGCGCAGGTGACGAGCGGGGCGCTGCCGGCGGTGTCGTTCGCGCTGTCGGTGTCGGTGGCGCCGGTGCCCACGAGCGTGGTGAAGATCTCGGGCGACAACCAGGCGGTGGCGGCGGGGCAGGCCTCGCAGCCGGTGGTGGTCGAGGTGCGGGACCAGTTCGGGCAGCCGGTGGTGGGCTTCACGCTGGGCTTCACGCTGGTCGGCGCGCCGGCCGGGACGACGATCCAGTCGTCCTCGGGCGTCACGGACAACGCGGGGCGGGGCCAGGCGGTGATCCTGGCCGGGTCCGCACCGGGCAACTTCACCGTGCAGGCGACGGCCACGGGGCTCAGCGGCTCGCCGCTGGCCTTTGCGATGAGCGTGACGGTGCCGCTCACGGGGCCGGCCACGGTGACGGCGCTGAGCGCCACGGCGCAGGCGGGCACGGTGGGGCAGCCGGTGGCGGCGCCGCCGAGCGTCGAGGTGCGGGACAGCAACAACGTGCTGCTGGCCGGCGTGACGGTGACCTTTGCCCCGGCGCCGGGCAGCAACGGCAGCGTGACGGGCGGGACGCAGGCGACGAACGCGAGCGGCGTGGCCACGGTGGGGAGCTGGACGCTCGACGCCGCGGCGGGCGACGACACGCTCTTTGCCACGGTGACGGGGCTGCCGCCGGTCCGGTTCGTGGCGACGAGCACGGCCGGGGTGCCGGCCAGCGTCGCGATCGTCTCGGGTGACGCGCAGACGGCGCCGGCGGCGAGCCAGCTCAGCGCGCCGCTGGTGGTGGTGGTGCGGGACGCGCAGAGCAACCCGGTGCCGGGCGTGCTGGTGACCTGGGCGACGCCGGACGGCGGCACGCTGGCGCCCACCACGAGCACGACGGGCGCCACCGGCCAGGCCACCACCACGTGGACGCTGGGCCCGAGCGCGCCAACCCAGGCGGCAACGGCCTCGGTGAGCGGCGTGGGCACGCCCGCCAGCTTCACGGCGACGGCGACGTTCGGGCCGCCGTCCATCACGCTCAGCTACCCGGGCCTCCCCAACGTGGGGCTGGGCAAGGGCGTGACGGTGCGGGCCACGATCCCGGCGGCGGCGCCGGCGGGCGGCGTGCCGGTGACGCTCACGAGCGACCTGCCGGGCACCGCCTCGGTGAACGCGCCGGCCACGCAGGCGATCCCGCAGGGCAGCACCTTCATTGACTTCACCGTCACCGGCGTGTCGCTCGGCAGCACCACGCTGCGGGGTGACGCGAGCGGGTACGTGCAGGGGACGCTGCCGATCACGGTGGAGGACCGCTCGATCAGCGTGCCGTCCACCCTGGCGGTGGCATACACCGGGACGCAGTCGCTGCCGATCGTGATCGGCGCCCCGGCGCCGGTGGGCGGCGTGGTGATCACCGTGACGAGCGACAACCCCGCCGCGGTGGGCGTGGTGACGCCGACGGTGACCATCAACGCCGGCAGCACCACGGCCAACGCCACGGTGAGCGGCGTGCTGCCGGGCACCGCCAACGTGACGGTGGACAACCCGGCGTACAGCTCGGACGTGTCGGTGGTGAGCACGGTGGCCTCGCTCAACGTGACGCAGACGAGCGTGAGCCTCAACGCGAGCTTCGGCACCGGCATCACGCTGAGCTTCGAGACCAGCGGCACGCCGATCGCGGCGCCGGTGGGTGGCATCGCGGTGACGCTGACGCCGCGGAACACCGCGTGCGTGAACGTGGCCAACGCCACCATCCCGGCGGGCCAGACCACGGTGGGCGCCACCCTCACGGCGGGCGGCGGGCCGTTCCCGTGCACCACCTACGTGGTGGCCACGGCGGCCAACCTGCAGCCGGACAGCGTGCTGGCGCAGGTGGCGGCGGTGCCGGCCGATCACGCTCAACACCACGGCGAGCGTCGGGTCCGGGCTGCAGGTGCAGCAGTCGTTCTTCCTCGGCGCGAGCAACCACGCCGGCGTCACCGTGCACCTCGAGACCCCTGACTCGAATTTGGTGCGGCTGGCCCCGAATGCCTCGACCGCAGGGACGGGGACGCTCGACGTGGTGCTCGGCCCGGGCGCGACCTCCTCGGGCTGGACGCTCCAGGTGGTGCCGGGCCAGACCGGGGCCGGCGACGATGATCGCCTCGGCGCCGGGGTTCCTGCCGGATACGGTGGTGTTCACCACGGTGACGCCGGCGATCGACATGATCTTCCTGCCGGGCACCACCACCACGTTCTCCCCCAACTCGGGCTTCCAGGTGCGGCTCGGCGTCCCGAACGGGCAGTTCACGGCGATGCAGCAGGAGCAGGCGCTGGCGTTCGGCACGTCGCTCACGGTGAACGTGGTGAACGACTCGCTCCCGGTGGGCGACCTGGTGACGTTCAGCACGGTCGCGGACTCCGTCACGACGGTGATCGCGGGCGCGTCGGCCCGCAACCCGAGCGGGGCCGCGAGCGGCGGGGTGGACTTCGACCCGGTGAACGCCGGCGTGGCGACGCTCCGGGCCAACGCGCCGGGCTTCATCTCGCTGCCGACGGCCTCGCAGAACATCGCGGTGTCGGCCCCGGCGATCACGCTGAGCCAGCCGAGCAACCCGGGCGCCGGCATGCAGGTGGGGACGAGCGCGTTCCTCGGGGCGTCCAACCACGGCGGCATCACGGTGCGGCTGGTGGCAAGCGACTCCACCAAGGTGCTGCTCACCTCCAACGGGAACGTGGTGGGCAACGACACGCTGGACGTGAACCTGCTGAACGGCAGCAGCTCGTTCGGCTACACCGTCCAGGCGAAGGACGGCCAGACGGGCACGGTGGACATCGTGGCCACGGCGCCGGGCTTCACGCCGGACACCATCACGCTGACGCTGCAGCCGGTGGCGGTGGACGTGATCTTCCTGCCGGCCACCACCACCTCGCTCGCGCCGAACAGCACCTTCCAGGTGCGGGTCGGCGTGCCGAACGGGCAGTTCACGGCGATGGCGCAGGAGCAGGCGCTGTGGGCCGGGTCGCCCGGGTTCACGGTGACGGTGACCACGAGCCCGAACGGCACCGGCCAGCTGGTGGGCGGGGGCTCGCAGCTCGGGGACACGATCACGACGACCATCGCGCCGCTCACCGCCCGGAGCCCGAGCGGGGCGGTGAACGGCGGCACGGAGTACGACCCGCTCACGCCGGGCGCGGACACGGTGGGGGCCACGATCCCGGGCTTCATCGCCCTGCCGACGGCGCGGCAGCCGATCACGGTCACCGGCCAGGCCCTGACGCTGAACCAGCCGTCCACGCTCGGCAGCGGCATGCAGGTGGGCTCGAGCGGCTTCCTCGGCGCGTCGCAGCACGGCGGCGTCACGGTGTCGCTGGTGAGCCAGGACTCGAGCAAGCTGATCCTGGCGCCGAACGGGAGCACGGTGGGCACGGGCACGCTGGACGTGGCCCTCCCCAACGGCAGCACCAGCTTCGGCTACAACCTGCAGGCGTTCGAGGGGGCCACGGGCCCGGTGGACGTCATCGCGACGGCGCCGGGCTTCACGCCGGACACCATCACGGTGCAGCTGGCCGCGCCGGCGATCGACATCATCTTCCTCAGCACGTCCACCACGACGTTCTCGCCGAACCAGAGCTTCCAGGCCCGCATCGGCGTGCCGAACGGCCAGGGGACGGCGATGGCCATCGAGGAGGCGCTCAGGCCGGGGAGCCCGGGCGTCGCCGTGACGCTGCTCAGCTCCACGCCGGCGGTGGGCGCGCTGGTGACCTCGCTCGGGTCGGGGAACCAGGCGGACCAGACCATCGCGGCCGGGCTGGCGCGGACGCCGAGCGGGATCGGCAATGGCGGCGTGGAGTTCGACCCGATCCTGGGCGGGAGCACCACGGTGACGGCCACGGCGCCGGGCTTCCTGTCGCTGCCGACGGCGTCGGTGACGGTGACGGTGAGCTCGCCGTCGATCACCGTGAGCCAGGTAACGGTGGGTGACGGGCTGCAGACCTCCACCAGCGGTTTCCTCGGCGCATCGAACCACGGCGGCGTCACGGTGCGGGTGACGAGCTCGGATCCCGCCATCGCGCTGGTGTCGCCCAACGCGAGCACGCCGGGCACGGCGTTCGTGGACATCCCGGTGGCGAACGGGACGTCGGGCTTCGGCTACTACGTGCAGGGCGTGGAAGGGGCGGCGGGCGTGCCCGTGATCACGGCCACGGCGCCGGGCTTCACCGACGGCTCGGCCAGCGCCACGGTGGTGGCGGCGGCCATGGACCTGATCTTCCTCCCGACGACGACGACGACCCTGACCGGGCCGACGAGCTTCCAGTTCCGGCTCGGCTACCCGAACGTCAACAACACCGCCATGGCGGCGGAGCAGGTGATCCGGGCGGGCGGCGCGCCGGTGACGGTTTCGGTGAACAACAGCAACGCCAGCGCGGCGGTGCTCCAGTTCCTGGGCGGGCCGGCGCAGAGCGGGAGCGTCACCATCCAGCCGGGCACGGCGCGCTCGCCGTCCCAGGCGGCGAACAGCGGGGTGGACTTCCAGGCCACGGCGGCCGGCGTCACGGTGGTGAGCGGCACCACGCCCAACTACCTGACCCTGCCGACGGCCTCGCAGACGGTGACCATCTCCACCCCGACGATCAGCGCGAGCGACCAGACGGTGGGGGCGTCGCTGCAGGTGTCCAGCTTCACGGGCCTCGGCGCGAGCCAGCACGGGGGCGTGACCGTGCGGGTGACGAGCACCGACGCGAGCCGGTTCCTGATCTCGCCCAACACCACGACGGCGGGGAGCGCGTTCGTGGACTTCCCGCTCAGCAACGGGCAGACGGGCATCAGCTTCGTGATCCAGGGCGTGCCGGGCGCCACCGGCGTGGCGACGTACACGGTGACGGCGCCGGGCTTCGTGACCGGGACGGGCACGGTGACGGTGGTGCAGCCGGCCGCGGACGTGATCTTCCTGCCGAGCACCATCAGCGCGGGCGCGGCCAACGCGGCCTTCCAGGTGCGGACCGGCATCCCGGACCAGCTGGGCAACAACCTGAGCCAGGAGCAGGCGCTGGCGGCGGGGCTGGCGGACGTGCCGGTGACGGTGACGAACAGCAACGCGACGGCCGCGGACCTGGTGACCACGGTGACCACGGGGCAGTCGGTGCAGACGGTGATCCAGGCGGGGAGCGCCCGGTCGCCGAACAGCCTGGCGACGGGCGGGGTCCAGTTCGACCCGAAGGCGGCGGGGGTGACGACGGTGAGCGCCAGCCTGCCGGGCTTCCGGGTGATCCCGGCGAGCAGCTTCACGGTGACGGTGCAGTAGGGCGGGGGGCGGCGGTGGCCGCCCCTCTCGCGTGCCCGCGTGCTTTGTGACATAAAGCACTTGACGATTGGCGGCGGGGGCCGTAGACTGGAGCCATGCAGCTGTCCCGTCGTCCCGGCCCGCGGCTGGTCCCCACGAAGCTGGAGGACCACGCCGCCGACAACCTCCGCTTCATCCGCGATGCGATGGAGCGGGCGGGGCCGTTCACGGGGGTGCCGGGGTGGGGCGGGGTGGCCATGGGCGTGACGGCGCTGGTGGCGGCGTTCGTGGCGGAGCAGCAGGGGACGGTGGAGCGCTGGCTGCTCACCTGGGTGGCGGAGGGGTGGCTGGCGTTCGCCATCGGGATGGTGGCCATGGTGCGGAAGGCGGGCGCGGGGGACACGCCGCTCTCGTCCCGGCCGGGGCGGCGGTTCGTGCTGGCGTTCACGCCGCCGGTGCTGGTGGGTGCGCTGCTCACGGTGGCGCTGCTGCAGGCGGGGCTCACGCACCTGCTCCCGGGGATGTGGCTCCTCTGCTACGGCGCGGCGGTGGCAACGGGCGGGGCGCTCTCGATCCCGGTGGTGCCCGTGATGGGCGCCTGCTTCCTGGCGGTGGGGATGTGCGCCCTCTTCGCCCCGGTGGCGTGGGCCAACGGCTTGCTGGCGCTCGGCTTCGGCGGGCTGCACATCGGCTTCGGACTGTGGATCGCGAGGCGGCACGGTGGCTAAGTCCAACACGGCGCCCAAGCGCGCCCCGGCGGCGGAACCGCTCAAGGCGGTGGCGGGCGGCAAGTCGGCGCTCACGCCCGAGCTGGACCGGGTGATCCACGAGCGGCTCCGGCTGGCCATCGTGAGTGCCCTGGCCGTCAACAGCACGCTCAGCTTCAACGACCTCAAGGCCCTGCTGGACACCTCGGACGGCAACCTGTCCGTCCACGCCCGCAAGCTGGAGGAGGCGGGCTACGTGGCGTGCAGCAAGGGATTCGACGGCCGCATTCCCCGCACGGAGTACCGCCTCACCGCCCAGGGCCGGAAGGCCCTCGAGCGTTACCTCGACCACATGGAAGCGCTGATCCGCGCGGCGCGCGGCTGACCGCCGCGCGCCGCCGTGCCCCGGAGGGCCTTGGCATGTCCCGGAACTTTATGGAACAAAGCACTTCGCGCTTCGCACCGCTCGCGGCGGGCCCGCTGCTCCTGCTGCTGGGCCTCACGGGCGACCTCCTGTTCTTCGACGTGGAGCCCGGGCTCAACGTGTCGCTGTGGGCGGCGGCGCTGGCCCTGGCGTGGGTGGAGCTGCGCCGCGCGCAGGCGCTGCCGCTCCTGCCCGATGAGCGGCGGCTGCTCTGGCTGGTGGCGGCGCTCGGGCTCGGGTGGCTGTGGCGGGAGAACCCGATGCTGCGGGTGCTCGACGTCCTCGGCATCGGGGTGAGCTTCGGCCTGCTGGCGCTGGTGGCGCGGCCAATGCCGGTACTGCTGACGCCGGTGGCCGTGGTGCGGGGCGGCCTGGCGCTCGGTGGACGGATGGTGGCGGGGTTCCTGCCGGCGCTGGTGGAGCCGGGGCGTGGGAAGCGGCCCGGACGGATGCAGCACGCCGGGGCGGTGGCGCGGGGGGCGCTGGTGGCGGTGCCGGCCCTCCTCATCTTCGGCGCGCTGCTCGGGAGCGCGGACCAGCGCTTTGGCCACATGATGGCCGCGATGGTGCACGTGGACCTCGAGGCCGTGGCGCAGCACACCCTGGTGGTGCTGGGGTGCGCCTGGGTGGCGGCGGCGCTGGTGCTCGGCACGCGGCAGGCGGAGGCGCCGGTGGTGGCGGCCGCCGAGGGGGAGGCGGGGCGGGTGTTCGGGGGCATCGAGGTGGGGATGGCGCTCGGGCCGCTCTGCGTGCTGTTCCTGGCGTTCGTGGGGTTCCAGGTGAGCTACCTCTTTGGCGGGCAGGCCTACGTGGCGCAGGCGCAGGGCGTGACGCTGGCGGAGTACGCGCGGCATGGGTTCTTCGAGCTGTGCATGGTCGCCGGGCTCGGGCTGCCGTTCCTGCTGGGGCTCGAGTCGCGGGTGGCGCCGGTGGGGCGGGGGCGGCGGTTCTACCGGGTGCTGGGGGCGTCGTTCGTGGTGCTGCTGCTGGTGGTCATGGCCTCGGCGCTGCACCGGATGGTGCTGTACCAGCAGGAGTTCGGGCTCACCGCGGACCGGCTCTTCGCCACGGCGTTCCTGGGCGGGGTGGCGGTGACGGCGGCCTGGTTCCTGGCCACGGCGCTGCAGGGGGCAACCGTCAGGTTCATGCGCGGCGCCATCGCCGGGTGGGTGATGTGGCTGGTGGCGCTGCATGCGGTGAATCCGGAGGCGGTGATCGTCCGCGCCAACGTGGCGCGGGCGGAGGCGGGCAAGCCGCTCGACACGGCGCACCTGCTCCGGCTCGGCAACGACGCCGCGCCGGCGCTGGTGGCGGCGCTGCCGCGGCTCGGGGCGGCGGAGCAGGACAGCCTCACCACCGGGCTGCTCCGGCGCGGCCCCGAACTGCCGAGCGACCCGCGGAGCTGGAGCCTGGCCGCCTATCGCGCGGAGCAGAGCGTGCTCACGCTCACCTCATCCGTGGGGGTGTTCCGATGACCAACATGACGATCCCCATGCCGGTGTCGGTGCTGGCGTTCCTCGGCACCATCGGCGGGACGGGGCTCCTGCTGCTGGTGGCGGTGTGGGCGCTGGTGCGGCACCAGGACCGGGCGTGGAAGCTGGCGATGATCGGCGCCGCGTCCCTGGTGGCGGCGTACGCGACGGCACTCCTCGGCGTGGCTGCAGCCAGCCGGGACCGGGTGCTCGCCGCGGGGGAGGAGAAATACTTCTGCGAGATCGACTGCCACCTGGCCTATCACGTGGCGGCGGCGGGGCCCGATGGGGAGGGGCGGTGGGAGGTGACGCTCGTCACGCGCTTCGATCCCGCCACCACATCGCCGTCGCGGCCGGCGGAGGCGCCGCTTCACCCCGGGCCGCGGCTGGCGATACTGCGATTGGAGGACGGGCGTGAGGTGGCCGGGGCGGTGACCGGGGGGACGCCCCTCGGGCAGGCGCTGGTGCCGGGGGAATCGTACCAGACCACGGTGGCATTCCCGGTCTCCGCAGGGCAGCCGACGGCGCTCCTGCTGGAGGATGCGATTCCCGAGGGACGATTCCTGATCGGCCATGAGCGGAGCCCGTTCCACGGGAAAGTGCTCCTGCCGCTGGCCCCGGCGCGGCGGGGCTGAATGGCGAGCGGGCTCCCGGGCATCCTGGCCCTCGGAATCGTGGCGGTGGTGGCCGGCGTGCGCTCCACCACGGAGCGAGACGCGCTGAGCGAGCGCTTCGACGACTGGCTGGTGGGCGTGGCGGCGTGTGCGGCGGCTGTGGTGCTGCTGGCCCTGTGACCTGGCGCGTTGCCCGCCGGGCCCGACCGGGGCTATGCTCTGGCACCTTCAACGGGATGGTGCCGGTGCGGATGCAGCGCGGTGGCTGGGCGACGGTGGCGCTGGGGCTGGTGCTCGGCTGTGCCACCAGGCAGGCGGAGGGAGATGCGAGCGCGGCGCAGCCCGCCGAGGGCGGCATGCTCCGGGTGACGGGCACGGTGCGGAAGACCGAGGTGGGCGTCAACTGCTGGCGCTTCGAGGGCAGCGACGGCACGGGCTACGAGCTGATGCCCAACCTGACGCCCGAGGAGGTGCTGCGCGACGGGCAGCGGTTCACGCTCATCCTGCAGCCGAGGGAAGGCGTGATGAGCACGTGCATGGTGGGGAAGATCGTCGAGGTGATCCGGATCGTCTCGCGCTAGCGGGCAGGGGCGCCTCGTGGAACCGGCGGGATCATGGGGAACACGAAGGGGAGTGTCATGGCGGGAACGCAGGGTGGGCGGGAGACGCAGGGGGACGGAGGGGGCTGGGTGGTGTCGCGGCGGGGATTCCTCCTCGCCGCAGGCGGCTCCGTGGCCATGGCGAGCGGCGTGGCGGCCGACGCCTTTGCGTGGGAGCCGAAGCACGTGGAGGTGTCGCGGCACGTGGTGAAGGTGCCCGGGCTGCCGGCGGCGCTGGCGGGGTTCCGCATTGCGCAGGTGAGCGACATCCACTTCTTCGCCGGCATGCACCCGGCGGCCGAGCGCGCCATGGCCGCGGTGAGCGAGCTCCAACCCGACCTTACGGTGGCCACCGGCGACCTGGTGGAGCGGAGCGACCAGCAGGCCACGGTGGAGGAGTTCCTGAAGGGATGTCGCGGGCGGCTCGGCACGCTGGTGACGCTCGGCAACTGGGAATACCAGGCGGGGATCCGCGCGAGCGTGATGGCGGCGTCCGCGGAGAAGGTGGGGGCCCAGTTGCTGGTGAACCGGCACACCGTCCTCGAGCACCGGGGGGCGCAGCTGGCGGTGGTGGGCCTCGACGACCCGCGGGTCGGTGCGCCCGATCCCGTCGCGGCGCTCGACGGGCTCGCGAGCGGGATCCCCACGATGTGGCTGTTCCACGCGCCCGGCATCTCGGACGACTTCCGGGGGCGGGGCTACCCGGAGCCGTTCCTGTCGCTGGCGGGGCACACGCACGGGGGGCAGATCCGGCTGCCGCTGCTCCCGGCGGTGACGCCGCCGGCGAGCGGGCGGTTCGTGGCGGGGTGGTACCGCGACACCTTTGCGCCGCTCTACGTGTCGCGCGGGATCGGGACGAGCGGGATCCGGGCCCGGCTCGGGGCCCCGCCTGAGGTGGTGGAGTTGACGCTGCAGCCGGCCTGACGACAGGGGCTGGGGAAACGACGAAGGGCCGCCTGCGGGCGGCCCTTTGTCGTTGCGGGAGTCAGGTGGCGGGGGGCAGGTCCGCCGCCTTGAGCTCCTTGAGCCGCCGGGCGGCATCCTGGCCGGCCCGACTTCCCTTGTAGCGCTCGGCGAAGCGGGCGAGTTCGGTGATCTCGCGGCCGCGCTGGCCGGTCTCGTGGTAGAGCTGGATGAGGAGGTGGGAGGCCATCACCTCGTGCTGGGGCCGCGGGGTGTGGCGGCGCACCTCGAGGTAGGCGCGCTCGGCGGCGGCGGGGTCGTTCAGGTTGCTGCGGTAGAGGTTGCCGAGCTTGATGCGGGCGCTGTTGTCGGCGGGGGTGGCGGCGAGGTGGGCCAGGAAGGCCTCGGCCGCCTCGGGATAGAACCCGCGCGCCACCAGGGACTCGATGCCGGAGTGCTGGGGCTCCGGCGGGAGGTCGCCGCCGGCGTACATCATGTTGACGAGGCCCTTGGAGGAGCCCTCGATGGTCTTCCAGAGCGCCACGGCCATGCCGAGCGCCAGGGGGATGATGAGGACACCGAAGACCAGGCCCGCCCGCGGGCTGATCATCTCCTTGGCCACCAGGAAGTAGTCCAGCAGGCCCAGCAGCATGACGGCCGGCGGCATGAAGAACCAGCAGAGCTTGAGGAACTGCGCGCGCTCGGCCGCGTCCACCGTCGTGAGGGGGCCCTTGCTCATCGGTCCCGGTCAGTGGTCGAAGATGTCGTCATGCTCCTGGCCCGTCAGGGACGGGGCGCCGACGTCGCCGGCGTGGCGGTTCCACCACCACTGGCGCTCGAGGGGGCGGCGGCGGGGCCAGACCTCGTCGAGGGTGGCGCCCTCGTAGAGGCGGCCGTTCTTCATCACGAAGCGGAGGCTGGTGGTGGCGTGGATGTCGGCGAGCGGGTTGCCGTCCATGACGAGCAGGTCGGCGAGCTTGCCCGGCTCGAGGCTCCCGAGGTCCTTGCCGAGGCCGATTGCCTCCGCGCCGTAGAGGGTGGCCACGCGGAGGGCGTCGTGGTTCCTGAGGCCGCCGCTGGTGAGCGCCCAGAGCTCCCAATGGGAGCCGAGGCCGTCGAACTGCCCGTGCCCGCCGAGCCCCACGCGCCCGCCCGCCTCGACCACGCGCCGCACGCCCTCGGCGATGCGGGGGAAGACGAACTGGTTGTCCCGGAACCAGGGCCGGCGCTCGGCGCGGGCGTCGATCTCGGCGTGGGGGATGAAGCGCCGGACCTTGGGGTCGTCGTGGATGTCGTAGTGCTCGTAGAAGTAGTTCTCGCTCCAGGGGCCGCCGTACGAGACGAGCAGGGTGGGCGTCCAGGTGATGCCGGAGCGGGCCATGAGCTGGACCACGTCCTCGCGGAGCGGGGTGATGGGGAGGCTGTGCTCGAGGCCGGAGTAGCCGTCGAGGGCCAGCGTCATGTTCATCTTGAAGTCGAGGCCGCCCTCGGTGGTGGGCATGAGGCCCTGCTCGCGGGCGCCCATGATGACCCACTGCCGCTGCTTCCGGTTGCCGGCCATGTACTGCTTGATGGTGGGCACGTGATAGAAGTCGCTGTAGCGGCGGAGCGAGTTGCGCACGTCGGCGAGGCTCGCGAAGGGTTCCTCGACGTAGGGGCCGAAGAGGCCGGGGCCGGTGTGGTAGATGCGGGGACCGAGGAGTTCGCCGGCCTCCACCTGGTCGGCGTAGGTGAGGACGTCGGTGGTGGCGGTCTGCGGGTCGCGGGTGGTGGTGATGCCGTAGGCCAGGTTGGCGAGGTACTTCCACACCTGGGTCTGGTGCACGCCCCACGCGGGCCAGGGGTGGGCGTGGATGTCCACGAACCCCGGGGTGATGGTGGTGCCGCTCGCGTCGATGACCTTGGCGCCGGCCGGCACCGGGCAGGTGGCCGCGACGCAGGTGATGCGGTTGTCGGTGATGACGATGGTGCCGCCCTCGATGACCTCGTCGCCGCGCATGGTGACGAGGCGGGCGCCGGTGAGGGCCACGGTGCCGCGCGGGACATCGCGCGGGATGCGGATGGTGAGGTCGCGGCGGGGCGGTTCGTAGGCCGGTGCCTTGGCGAGCGAGTCCACCCGCGCCTTGGTGGCGGAGTCGGCGGCGGCGCCGAGCTGCTTCAGGGAGTCGGCGCGCGCCGAATCGGCCGAGACCTTCACCTTGCGCAGCGAGTCGGCGGTGGCGAGGTCGTAGCGGAAGAAGCTCCGGCCGAGTGACCAGGTGACGGCCTTGCCGTCGGCGGTCCAGCCGATGAAGTCGCCGCCCACGCGGGTGAGCTTGCGGGCGGGGAAGGCGGCGGTGGCGGGGTCGGCGATGCTGATGGTGAGCGGCTGCTGCCCCGTCATGGGGACGGTGGCGAGGTAGACGTAGTTGTTGACCAGGGCGATGACCCGGCCGGTGTCCGGCGCCACCAGGATCTCGTCGGCGGTGTTGGGCTCGGCGCCGGGGCTGTTGACGGTGAAGCCGGTCAGCTTCACGTGGACCCGCCGGTCGGTGCCGTCGAAGCGCATGGAGACGAGCCCCTCGCCGGGGTCGTAGAGGTAGATGCGTTCGGGGTTCCGGGAGAAGTGGGGGCGGCCGCCGGGGTTCACCGGGGCCACGCGGGTGGCGGCGCCGCCCGCGGCGGGGAGCCAGACCAGCTCGAAGCCGGGCCCGAAGCTCTCCGTCATGCGCGCCTCGCGGGGGCCGCGGAGCGCCACGATCCGGCTCCCGTCCGGGGACCAGGCGGGGTACTGGTAGAAGGCGGCGCCGTCGGTGAGGCGGGTGGGGCGGCCGCGGCCGTCGCCCGGGACCACCTGCAGGAAGCCGCCCTCGGCGCCCCAGGTGATGTAAGCGATGCGCTTGCCGTCGGGCGACCAGCTCGGGTGCTGCTCGTGGACGGTGTCGCGCGTCAGGCGGCGCGGGGCGCCGTTCGGCAGGTCCATGACGTAGAGCCGGTCCAGCGCGGAGAAGACCAGGCGGGTGCCGTCGGGGGAGAGCGCCGCGTCGCGGACCTGCCTCGCCACGATGTCGCCGGTGTCCACCGGGGTGTCGAAGTGCACGGCCGGCCCCATGGCCAGGGCCACCTCGGCGGTGAAGGGGATCTCGGTGGCGGCGCCGCCCGCCAGTTCCACGCGCCAGAGGCGGCCGTCCCAGGTGGTGATGAAGGCGCGGCCGTCGGGCGTGAAGCTGCCGCCCGGGAAGAGGTCGCGGGTGAAGCGGGACTCCTGGTCGTCGCGCTGGACCGGCCAGCGAAGCCAGCGCTCGTCGCCGGTGGCGAGCTCGCGGAGGCGGAGGCCGGTCTCGGCGTCATGGCGCACGGCGTAGACCAGCCACTTGCCGTCGGGCGAGACGGCCGGCCGCATGGCGCTGCCGTAGATGTCGGTCTGGGGGAAGATGCGGCCGGTCTGGCGGTCGAGGATGGCCAGCTGCCACTGCGAGATGTCGATATTGTAGCCGAAGCCGCCGCGCTTGCGGGCGTACCAGAGGTAGCGCGCGTCGGCGCCGAAGGCGGCGCCCAGGCTGTTGATGTTGGTGCCGCGGCCGCTGCCGCGGGCGCCCTCGCCCTTGTCGGCCTTGGTGAGGCTGACGCCGGGGCCGCCGTCCTTGTGGAAGAGCCAGAGCTCGTAGTTGCTGCCGAGGGGGCTCTGGGTCTTGGACACGACGATGTAATCGCCGTCGGGGGTCCACTCGGGGGAGGCGTAGAGGGCGTTGTCGCCCTTGCTGACCTGCGCCGGCCGGGTGCCGTCGGCGGCGACGGTCCAGACGTTCTCGGCGCCGTCGCGATCGCTCAGGAAGACCAGGCGGCGGCCGTCGGGGGACCAGCGGGGCTGGCTGTCGAAGGCGGGGCCCTCGGTGATGCGGGTGGCGGTGCCGCCGGCCACGGGCAGGTTGTAGAGGTCGCCCATGAGCTCCATGACCAGGGTCCGCCCGTCGGGGGACACGTCCACCGAGAGCCAGGTGCCCTCGTGCACGGTGTACGTGGCGAAGCGGGTGGGGGTCAGGGGGAGGCTGTCGGTCTTCCGCCGCGTGGTGTCCGCGGGCAGGCCGAACGCCACCGCCAGGGTGAGTGGCAGGAGGGCGAGCATGAATCGTCCGGGGTTGGGGGTGCGCCGGTGGTGCCGGTGGGGTGAATTTGGTGTCCGGGGCGGCCCGGGCAAGGCCGGGCACCCCGTTGAATCCTGAAACGGATGGGAGCCGTACAGGCCCCCGTTCCCGAGGACTTCCCACGCTGGAGGCTCAATGTCCCGCTGGCGCCTGACCGTCCCTGTCCTGCTCGCCGTCATGGTGGCCACCCCAGCCGCCGCGCAAGCGCCGGCGACCAAGGCCCTGGGCCGGCGGCTCACCGAATGGCTGTATCTCGGGCAGGGGGACAGCATCTACGCCCACATGGATCCCGAGACGCAGAAGGGGGTGGGGAGCCCCGCCGCCTTCCAGAACTTCAAGGGGATGATCGAGGAGCAGGGCGGCTTCGAGGTGGCGATCGCCTCGGAGGAAATGGTGCCGGAGGCGGACGGGAAGTCGGTCCGCTACGAGCGGCGGGTGCGGTTCTCCAAGGTGCCGGAGATCCCGATCCTGGTGCAGTGGGTGTTCGGGCCGGACGGGAAGGTGACGGGGTTCGACATCAACTCCGACTGAGCGGCCGCGCTCAGTCGGGCCGCGAGGCGAGCATGCGGCAGAAGGTGCGGAACGCCTCACGGTAGTCGGGGTGGCGGATGGCGAGGGTGGTGGGACCCTGGCGCTCGGTGCCGGGGGTGAGGGCGCAGTGATCGGCGTGCTCGACGCTGACGAAGTCCACCTCGAGCAGATGAGGGCCTGCCGGGCAGAAGGGTGCCAGGGGCGGGCCCTCGTTGTTTTTCCGGGCGGCGACGATGTCGCGCATGGCCTGGCGGATCATGAGGCCGGCCACGGCGGGCGCCACCGACTGCGCCGCGGTGCGGGCGAGCGCCACCTTCACCTCGACGCAGGCCACGCCGTCGCCGAGCAGGGCGCGGGTCTCGCGCTTCAGGGCCTGGTCGCCGGAGACGAGGGCGACGGGGACGCCGCAGGCGCCGGCCATGGCGGCGTTGAGGCCCACCTCGCCGACCGAGGTGCCGCCCAGGCGCACGTCGGTGATGCGGTCGGTGTAGGTGTGGTCGAGGATGGCCTCGGGGGTGCCGGCCTTGGCGTGGTAGCCGATGAACGCGGCGAGGTCCCAGCCGAGGTCAATGCCTTCCATCATGGACCAGGGCTTCGGCGCGCCCGAGATGAGGGCGGCGCGGCGGTCGAGCTCCTCGGCGAGGAGGTTCCGCATGGTCCAGTGACTGTCATTGACCAGGACGCGGGTGGCGCCGCCATCGAAGGCGCCGGCGATGGCGGCGTTGGCTTCCTGGGTCATGAGCCGCCGGAAGCGCGAGTACTCTCCCGCGCAGCGCGGGTCGACGGGGTTGGTCTGGTCCTCGTGCACCACGCCCGCCACGCCTTCCATGTCCACCGACAGGTAGACCTTCATGCCAGCACTCCACGCCAGGCGGTGATGGCCTGGCCCGCGAGGAGCACGCGCTCACCGCGGATGGTGACGCGCACCTGCCCGCCACGCGCCGACGCCTGGTAGCCGAGCATGGAGTCCTTGCCGAGCCGCTGGTGCCAGTGCGGGGCGAGGGCACAGTGGGCGGAGCCGGTGACGGGGTCCTCCGGCACGCCGCACGCGGGGCCGAAGAAGCGGGAGATGAAGTCGAGGCCGCTCCCCGCCTCGGCGCGCGCGGTGACGATGACGCCCCGTCCGCCGAGCCGCGCCAGCGCGCCCATGTCGGGGGCGAGGGCGCGGAGCTCGGCCGGATCCGCCAGCTCCACGAAGTGGTCCATGCGGTTGGCCCCGGTCCACGCCGCCGTGCGCCCCCCGAGCGCGGCCAGCAAGCCCTCCGGCGGCGGCGCCGCGACGGCCCGCTCGGCGGGGAAGTCCATCTCGATGAGGCCGCCGGCCTGGCGCGCGGTGAGGAGGCCGCTCCGGGTGTGGAAGCGGGCGGCCTGGCCGTGGGGGAGCCAGCCTTCCTGCCAGAGCACGTGCGCGCTGGCGAGGGTGGCGTGGCCGCAGAGGTCCACCTCGGTGGTGGGCGTGAACCAGCGAAGGGCGAAACCGTCGTCCTGCCGGTGGAGGAAGGCGGTCTCCGCCAGGTTCATCTCGCGGGCCACGAGGGCCATCCAGGCCGGGTCGCGCGGGCCGGGGAGGACGCAGACGGCGGCGGGATTGCCGGCGAAGGGGCGGTCGGCGAAGGCGTCGACGACGACGATCGGGTCAGGCATCGGGCACGATGGCGTCGGCCTCGATCTCGACGAGCATGGCCGGGTCAATGAGGCGGGCGACCTCGACCATGGTGGCGGCGGGCCGGATGTCCCGGAACACCTCGCCATGGGCGCGGCCGATGGCCTCCCACTGGCTGATGTCGGTGACGTAGATGCGGGTGCGCACCACGTGCTCGAGGGCGGCGCCCGCCTGGGCCAGGGCGCGGCCGATGTTGGCGAGCGCCTGCTGCGCCTGACGGTAGGCGTCGCCGTGGCCCACGAGGGTGCCGTCGGGGCCGATGGCGGTGGTGCCGGCCACGTGGATGGTGCGGCCGACGCGCACGGCGCGGGAGTAGCCGACGATGGGCTCCCATGGGGCGCCACTCGAGATGTTCTGGCGGGTCATGCCAGCAAGCTAGCGCGGCGGGGCAGGCACGAAAGAGGGCCGCCCCTGGGGGCGGCCCTCGGCACACCGGACGTTGCGCGGCGCTACGCCTGCGGCGCCTCCTGCCCCTTTCGCTCCAGCAGGGCGGGGATGAGGCGCTCCAGCCGGCGGAAGGTGGGCTCGAGCTCGATGGGCTTCACGATGTAGTCCGCGATGCGGAGCTCCACCAGCTTCAGCACCAGCTCCCGGTCCTTGGCCGAGGAGATGGCCACGACGGGGAGGTCCTTGTACTCGGGGTCGGCGCGCAGCCGCTCCAGGAAGCCCACGCCGTCGAGGCGGGGCATGAAGATGTCACAGAAGACGATGACCGGCCGCTCGCGCTCCACGATGGCCAGCCCTTCCTCCCCGTCCGACGCCTCGAGGACGTTGTGCGGGAAGAAGCGGGTCAGGAGCCGCTTGAGCAGGAGGCGAACCATCGGTTCGTCCTCGATGATGAGCGCTTTCATGTGCTCCCAGTATCGGCAGGGCGGGTCCGGTTCAGGAGCCGGCGCACCACCGCGGTGAGTTCGGCCAGGTCGTAGGGCTTGGGCAGGTAGGCGTCCGGCCGGGCGGCCTCGGCCGGCGGGGTGCTGTCTTCCTGCGTGTAGCCGCTCGTCAGCACCACGGGCAGGGCGGGGGCGCGGCGCTTGAGCTCGGCCAGCACGTCCCAGCCCGACATGCCCGGCATCTTCACGTCGAGGAGGACCAGGTCCACGGGGCCGCCCGCCGCGTGCAGCCGGAGGGCCTCGAGCCCGTCGCGCGCCTCCACGACGGTGTAGCCGCAGAGGCCGAGGGCCTGGCGGAGGGGACGGCGCACGGCGGCCTCGTCGTCCACCAGCAGGATGGTGCCGCTGCCGGTGCCGGGCTCCAGGGCGAGCGGGGGCACCGCGGTGGCGAGCGGGTCGAGGGTGCGGGGCAGGAAGACCTGGAAGACGGAGCCCACGCCGGGGGCGCTCTCCACGGTGATGCCGGCCTCGTGCTGCTGCAGCACGGTGTACGCGGTGGCGAGGCCCAGCCCCGAGCCGCGGCCGGCTTCCTTGGTGGTGAAGAACGGCTCGAAGATCCGCGGCAGCACCTCGGCGGGGATGCCGACGCCGGTGTCGCGCACCTCGAGGCGCACGAACTCGCGGCCCTGCGCGGTGGCCGGGGCGCCCTCGCCCCAGGCCCCGCCGGCCACGCGGGTGGTGGCCAGGGTGAGGATGCCGCCGTCGGGCATGGCGTCGAGGGCGTTGAGGCCGAGGCTCACCACCAGGTCCACCAGCTGCTCCTGGTCGGCGCGGATGCGCCAGTCGCCGTGGTCCACGCGGGTCACGAGGGTGACGCGCGGGTCGAGGTCGCGCCGCAGCACCTGGGCGGCTTCCTCGAGGACCGTGGCCGGATCGAGCGGCCGGCGGAGCCCGGGCGAGGGGCGCGCGAAGTTGAGCAGCCGGCGCACCAGGCGCGCGGCGGCGCGGGTGGCCTCCTTGGCCTCGAGCAGCTCGCGGGGCGGGACGCGGTCCTGCGACACGATGCGGAGCCGGGCCGCCTCGATGCTGCCGGTGATGGCGGCGAGCGAGTTGTTGAAGTCGTTGGCGATGCCGGCGGCGAGCGTGGCCACGGCGGCCATCTTGGCGGACTCGCGGCGCTGGGTGGCCTGGAACTCCCGGGGGCCGGTCTCCTGCACCTGCACCACCCAGCGGCAGGCGGTGCCGGAGCCGGTGAGCGGGGCCACGGTGACGTCGCAGGGCAGCTCGCGGCCGTCGGCGGTGCGGGCGCGGCAGCCGGCCAGGCGCTCGGCCGGCCCGCCGCGGCGCTCGGCGAGCCAGGGCCCGAAGCTGGGGCCGGGGAAGCCGGCGGCCGGCGGGAGGAGCAGCCGGTCGAGCGCGGTGCCGCGGAGCTGGTCCGCCGGGCGGCCGAAGAGCCGCTCGGCGGCCGGGTTGGCGTCGCGCACCAGGCCCAGCGCGTCGAGGGCCAGCACCCCGTCAGGCAATGCGGCGAGGAGCAGGCGGTCGGCGCTGGTGCCGGGGAGGTCGATGGTCGGCATCGGGAGCGGCGCGAGGGCGAGGGGCTGCGGCATGGGCTCCCCGCTCAGGCGGAGGCGCGGCGCGCCGGGGCGGGCGCGGTGAGGGTCTCGAGCAACTGGACCAGCTCGGCCAGTTCGTACGGCTTCTCGAGCGAGGGACAGCCGGACTGCTGCAGGAACGCCTGGGTCTCACCGCGCAGCAGGTCGCCGCTGGTGAAGATGACGCGGCGGGCCATGCCGGGGAGCTCCCGGCTCAGGATGGCGAAGAACTCCTCGCCGGAGAGGCCGGGCATGCGGAGGTCGGAGACGATCGCATCGAAGGTCTCGCCCCGGAGGACGTCGAGCGCGGCCTGGGCGCAGGCCACTTCCGCCACCTGGAAGCCCTGGCGCTGCAGGAACCGGCTGACGCTCCTGCGGATCCCGGGCTCGTCGTCCACCAGGAGGACGCGGCGGCCGGCACCCAAGTCCTGGCCGGCGGGGGCCGCGGCGGGCAGCGCGGCCACGGCGGCGGGCGGGGCGCCGTCGGTGACGGGGACCTGGCGCTCCTGGGCCGCCAGCGAGGGGAGCACGATGCGGAACACGGCACCGCCTTCGGTGCGCGCGGCCACGGTGATGTCGCCGCCCTGCGCGCGGACGAGGCCCTGGGAGATGGACAGGCCGAGGCCGGTCCCCTCGCCGGTGGGCTTGGTGGTGAAGTAGGGGCGGAAGATGGCCTCGCGCAGCTCCTCGGGGACCCCGGGGCCGTCGTCCTCGACGCCGATGACGATGCGGTCGGGACCGTCGGGGGCCAGCGTCAGGCGGATGGTCCCGAAGCCGCGGCAGGTGGTGATGGCCTGCTGCGCGTTCATGATGAGGTTGAGCAGCACCTGCTGCAGCTGGTTGGCGTCGCCGCGGAAACGGGTCCAGAGCGGGTAGCCCTCCTCGGGATCGAAGAAGGGCGCCTGCAGCGTGATGTTGTGGAGCTTGCAGTGGTGGCGCGAGAGCGCCACGGCGCGGCGCACCACGTCGGCGGCCCAGCAGAGGCGGGTCTCGGGCGGGTGGTTGCGGGCGCTGGCCAGGAGGCCGTGCACGATGTCGCCGGCGCGGCGCGCCTCGGCGAGGATGAGCTCGAGGTCCTCGCGGAGCTGGCGGATGGGCACGCCCTGGGGCGAGAGCTCGGGCGGGGCGAAGCTCGCGTCGCGCCGGCCCATGGGGGCCGGCCAGAGGCTCAGGATGGCCTGGGCGCTGGCCACGATGGTGGCCAGCGGGTTGGACAGCTCGTGCGCGATGGACGAGGCCATGTGCCCCATGAGCGCCAGCTTGTCCCGCTGGACATCGTCCAGCGGGACCTCGTCAGCGGGGCGCACCGGGCGGTCAGGCGCGGGGACTGGCGGCGCAGCCGGGCTCGGCAGGCTGGCCATTGCGGGCTTGCGCGAAGGTGACGTCCACCTGCGTCTGGTCGGCGCGGGTGCGCTTCATCGTCGCGTCCGGGTTGTAGGCGAGGTGCGCGGAGTCCGCGGGCGCCTCGAGGACGGGCGCGGGCTCGGCGTCGGGGCGGAAGGCGGCGCCGAGGGTGCGGTCGAACATGGCCGCCACGGCGCCGACGCGGACCTCGAGCTCCAGCAGCGACTGGGTGACGCCCGCCAGCTGCTGGGCGGTGATGTCCTGGAACTGGAGGTGATTGTAGAGGGTGCTCACCTGATCGCGCAGGTCCTGGAAGCCGCCGGCGGCCGCCTTCTCGGCGGCCTGCTGCTCGAGGTTGTTGATGAGCTCCAGGGAGCGGTCGAGCCCGTTCATGAGCTCGAGCGTGGCGCTCTCGGTGGTGCTGGTGACGTCGGTGAGCTTGCTCTGGGTCTCGCGGATCCGCTCCACGGCGTGGGCCTCGATGGCCTCGCGGGTGAGCCGGATGCCGCCCAGGATCTCGGTGATCTCCGCGTGGGCGCGGAGCAGCACGGTGGGCAGCTCGTCGAGGTTGCGCTGCCTGGCCAGGCGGGCCACGAGCTCGCGCACGCGGCCCTGCTGGTCCCACTGGTCGCGATGATTCTCGAGCTCGGTCACCAGCTGCCCGAGCAACCCGAGGGTGCTCGAGAGATCCGAGGCGAGCGCCTTGACCTGGGCGGCATCCATTTCACCCTCCGGGGCGCGGGGCCGGCGCTCAGGCGGCGAGGGAGAGGATCTGGTCGATCTTCTCCTTCAGCACCTGCGGCGTGAACGGCTTGAGGATGTAGCTGGAGACGCCGGCCTCGACGGCCTGGAGGATGTCCTCCTTGACGCTCCGCGTGGTCACCATGAGGATCGGCGTCTTGGCGTGGGCCGGGTTGGCCCGGAGCGCCTTGACGAAGTCGAGCCCGCCCATCACCGGCATGTTCCAGTCGGTGATGATGAGCTCGATGGACCCATCGCACTTCTGCAGCGCATCGCTGCCGTCGCCCGCCTCGACCACGTTGTCGTAGCCGATGCTCTTGAGCGCGTTGACCACGATGCGGCGCATGGTGGCCGAGTCATCCACGACGAGGCACTTCATCTGGGCTCGCTCCTCGAGCTCGGGTGATGCTTCCTGCTCAGGCGCCGGTCAGGTCCTGCTGCACCTTGGCGGCCACCTGGGCCACTACCTCAGGATTGTCGTAGTACCCGGACGTCAGGCGCTTGAGCACTTCCTGCAGCCGGTCGCGGGTGAGGCCGGAGGCGCTGGTTGCCTGGTCGGCCTGGTCCACGGAGCGGGCGTCGGCCGAGAGGTTGACCGAATCCTGCGCGGGCGGCGCCGGGGGCGCGGGCTTCTGCGCCTCGGGGCTCACGGTCCGCACCTGGCCGGACTGCCGCGCCGACTGGCCCTGGCCGGCCTGGTCGGGCCGGACGCCACTGAGCGGGATGTTGCCAGACTTGGTCGGATCGATGGTCATGATGTCCTCAGTTGCCTTGAACTGTCGGCAGGGAGGCCTGCGACTTGAATGCAGTCGCCGCCGCCGCCGCACCTTCCCGCGGGAAGGGGATGAGTCCGGTCAGGGGGCCGGGACCCGTGTCGTGCGGGGACTGGAACCGGTTGCGGGCGGGCCACATCCCGACCTGCAACCACCCGGCACGAACGCCCTACATGCTGCATTATCGTCCGGGCCCGCAGGGACTTAAGGGGGCAAAATCAGCCGGGTGGCGGGGGTGGGGCGGGGGCGCCGCCGAGGCTCTCGAGGGTGCCCATGAGGGTGCGGCGGCGGGCCTCGAGGTCGGCGGTGAAGGCGCGGATCCCCACCTGGGCGGACTCGGCCTCGTGCTGGACGGTGAGCAGGAGGGCGCGGACCTGGTCGGCCTGGGGGCCGTCGGCCTGGTCGAGCGCGGCGGCCAGCTCGTCGGGAAGGCGGCTGGCCTCGTCAATGCGCCCGAGCAGCCCGGCCGACTCCTCCGCCAGGGTGGAGAGCACGACGAAATCACCGGTCCGGAGCGCGTGCCGCTGCGCCTCGAGCAGGTGATGGTAATGTGCGTACGCGGTCCGGTACCCCTCGAGGGTCCGGGCCGCGGTCAGGAACAGCGGGTCAGGCAGGTCCCCCACGGGCATGGTGGCGGGGGGGAGCGGGGCGGGATGCGGTGCCGGCGCCGGACCGCGGCGTCAGGCGGGGCATCACCCCGGCTCCCTCACCCTTCCTGCTCGGCGGAGGCCAGCCTGCGCAGTTCCCGGAAGTCGAGCTTGAGCTCCACGTTCTCGGGCGCGGCCTGGCGGGCCGCCTTGCCCTCGCCGGCACCGGCCAGGGCCCGTGCCTGCTCGGAAACCACGACTTCGTCCCGGGGCTCCGTGGCCCCGGTCGCCGCCGCCGGGGCGCCCGTCGGGTTCCCCGTGCTGGCTGTGCGCTGTGCCCGGGCCGGCGGCATCGCCGGCTCCAGCCCGAGCCCGTGCAGTGATTGGACTGACATGGTTACCCCCAGGAAATACCCTGCCTACCGGTCACTATCGGCCGGGGGCGGAAAATCCTTTAGGGTCGGAATGGCCGGGGGGCAGAAGCGGCCGGGGCGGGGGCCGGCAGGCCGCCCGCCGTGGGGGGGCGCCCCCTAGGCGCCCTGGGTCGCGGGGGCCGGCTCGCGGAGCTGCTGCTCGGCCTGGTCCCAGGCGGCGTGGAGCTCGGCCACGAGGGCCACCAGCTTCTCGAGCCGGGCGGCGTTCATGGTGCGGTCCACGGCGGCGATCTCCTGGAGCACCCAGCCGTAGAGCTGGGCGAGGCTGGTGGCGATGCTGCCGCCCTGCTCGAGGTCGAGGGTGGCGAGGAGTTCGGCCACGATGTCGTGGGCGCGGAGGAGGCAGCGCGAGCGGGCCTCGATGTCGCGCGCGGCGATGTGGCGGCCGGCCTGGCGCAGGTTGACCAGCACCTGGCCGTACAGGAACACCACCCGCTTGGCGGGGGACATGGAGAAGACGTCGTTCTGCTGGTACCGGGAAACGGCGGCGTGACTCACGGGGCGGACCTCCTGAAGGGTCACCGTGCACCGGGGCCGTCCCGGTGACACAGTCCTACTATCGGCAGGAGGGGTCGGGGATTGAGCGGGAGGAGCGTCCGGGGAGCGGGGCCGCCCGCATCAGCCGAGGCGGTCCACCAGCGTGGTGCCGGCGCCGGCCGGGACGTAGCGAGCGTGGGCCTGCCACTGCTGCTGCACCTCGACCAGGTCGCGGCCCACGCGGGCCTGCTCCTGGGCGAGGGCGGCGCTGGCGGCGATGATCCGCTCGCGCGCGCCGGCCAGCTCGAGGGCGGCGCGGGGATCGGTGCCGAGGCGCTCGCCGGTGCGCTGGATGGAGCGCTCGAGGGTGGCGAGCGCCTCGGTGAGCGCCTCGGAGGGCCCGAGGCGGGTGAGGTCGGCGATGCTCCCGAGGAGCGCGTCCCAGGCCACCGGGGCGGGGGCGTCAGCCATTGTCGCTGCTCTGCGCATTGAGGAGCGCCGTGACGCTCTGGGAGGCGGTCTGCAGCTTCCCGAGCGCCGTCTCCATGGCGGCGTACTGCTTGAGCAGCGATTCCTTCCGGCGGGCCAGGCGGTCGTCGATGAGCAGGGCGCGCTCCTCGAGCGCCTTGGCGCGGGCGGTGAGCGTGGACTCCTTCACCGAGAGGGTGCCGGTGCTGCCGGTGAGCCAGAGATCGAGCGCGCGCTGCATCAGGGCGCCGGTGCCGAGCGTCACGGTGGTGGAGCCGAGGCTGCCGGTGGCCGTGCCGTTGTAGCTCAGCGTCAGGCCCTCGACCGCGGTGCCGGTGCCGCCGACGAGCGTCTGCCCGCTGCCGGTGGCGGCATAGCCCCCGATGGTGCCGGCCACGTCGGTGCCCTTGTAGGTGCCCGCCGCGAGCCCGAGCTGGGCGGTGCCGTCGGCGCCGCCGCCGGTGTAGGCCAGCGTGAAGCCGGCGGTGCTGCCGTAGATGGCGGAGTTCACCTGCACCTGGCCACCGACGTCGGTGGCGGTGAGCTGGACCGCCGGGCGGCCGGTGGCGAGGACGCTGCTCGTCCCGAAGGCCAGGGCGCCGCCGCCCTCGTTGTTGGCGGTGAGGGTCAGGTCCAGCACGCTGGTGCGGGCGGTGGCGTCGGTGACGACGATCCGGCCGCCGCTCACGCTCACGGTGGCGCTGGTGCCGTAGGCCAGCTGGACCTGGCTGGCCAGCTCGCCGAGGGTGGTGGTGGCCGCGTTGGTGATGGTGAACTTGCCGCTGAAGGTGGACCCGTCGCCCCGCTTGCCGATGTAGTCCACGCTCTCGCCGTTCTGCACGTTGAAGGACGCGCCGCCCGCCTGGGTGAGCGCGCTGAACGTGGTGGCGGCGGTGGCGGCCACCGTGCCGGCCGGGTCGCCGAACAGCGCGTTGCCGGCGGCCACCGAGTGCTTCGTGGTGGTGGCGAAGGCCGAGTTGAGCGCGTTCACGATGTCGGTGGTGGTCATCCCGTTCGTGAGCGACACGCTCGTGGCCACGCCGCTCAGGACGTCGGTGACGGTCATGGTGTCGGCGGTGCCGTCATCGGCGTAGGTGCCGCTGAAGCCGGTGCCGGCCAGCAGCGCCTGAGTGGCCGCGGCCGTGATGTCCACCGCGTAGGTGCCGGCCGCGGTCTTGGCGCCCGAGGTGATGTAGCTGACGCGCGCGTCGGTGGCCGTGCCCACCTGCGCGAAGAGGCTGCGCAGGTCGCTCAGGCGGGTGCGGAAGGCGGCCTCGAACTTGGTGGTGTTGAGGCTCAGCTTGCCGTCCTGGCCGAGCGAGAGGCCCGCCAGGCCCGCGGTGGCGAGGTCGGCGCTCACGCCGGTGACGCCCTGGAGCAGGGTGCGGCTGAGGGTGGAGGACACCGTGCGGAGCAGCCCCTCGCTGTAGAGGGCGGCGGCCTTGGCGCCGTCCTTGGGCGGGGTGGTCTGGGCCTTCACGAAGTCCACCAGCTTGTTCCAGGCGTCGGCGAAGCTCTGGGCCGCCTTGATGGCCTGGTCGCCGGCGCGGGCCACGGTGACGCCGGTGACGGCCCCGACTTCCTCGCCCGTCAGGGTGAGGGTCACGCCCTGGATGGCGTCGGTGACGGTGTTGCTGGTGCGGGTCATGGCCACGCCGTCCACCGAGAACTGGGCGTCGAGGCCGGAGACCAGCACGGCGCCGGCCTGGATGACGTTGGCCCCGTTGGTGAAGCCGAGCGCGGCGGGGACGCCGCCGCCGGTGTCGCTGAAGGTCATGCCGGCGGCGCCGGTCTCGTCGCTGGTGAGCACCAGGCGGTAGTGGGTGCTGTCCACCTGGAGGATGCTGGCGGTCACCTTGCTGGCGGCGGCCCCGCTGTTGGCGGCGTTGATCTTGTCGCGGAGCGAGGTGAGCGTGTCGCTGGCGCCCACGGTGACCGTGGCGCCGTTCAGCGTGAAGCTGCCGGCCAGCCCGAGCGCGGTGCCGAGCGAGCCGATGGTGGTGCTGCCCAGCTTCTGGGACCGCGCCAGCTTGGTGACCCCCACCTCGTAGGTGCCCGGGGTGGCGGTGGTGCCGGCCGAGGCGGTGGCGAGCGCCCGCGAGCCCGCGAGGGCCGAGGTGCTGGCGGAGACGCCATCGAAGGCGGAACCGTCCTGCAGCCCCTTCACCGCGGACTGCACCGCGGCGAGGAGGGTCCGGTAGGTGGCGTACTGGGTGAGCTTGTCGTTGATGGCCGTCTTCTGGTTGCGCAGGCGCGTGGCCGGCGCCCCCTCGGCCGAGATGATCTGGTCCACGAGGGAACGGTAGTCGATCCCGCTGACGATGCCGGTGATCGAGCTGCTGGACGATGACGTCGACGACGTGGCCATTCCCGCCTCCCTCGAACCGTGCTTCCTGATCTAGGACGATCCCCCGGGGACCGATGGTCCGGTCCCCGGGGGTCGAGCATCATGCCGCGTCCTGCAGTGACCTCACCTGCCCGGGGATTACTGGAGCAGCTTGAGGATCGTCTGCGGGGCCTGGTTCGCCTGCGCGAGCATCGCGGTGCCGGCCTGCTGGAGGATCTGGTTCTTGGTGAAGACCGTCATCTCCTGCGCCATGTCGGCGTCGCGGATCGTCGACTCGGCCGCCGTGAAGTTCTGGATCACGGAGGTGATGTTCGTGCTCGAGTAGTCGAACCGGTTGAGGGCCGCGCCCAGGTCGCCGATCGCCGCGTTCACCTTGGCGATGGCGGCGTCGATCTTGGTGAGCTCCGCCGAGGCGGTGGTCATCGAGTTCAGGGCCGACGCGCCGGTGGTGAGCGTGAGGGCGCTGACCGACAGGTTGAGGGTGGACGCCGAGACCGACACGAGGTCGTTGCCGCCGTACGCGCCGCTCGAGCTGACCATGAAGTCGGCCTGGGTGGTGGCGCCGACGGTCAGGTTGCCCACCGGGCTGGTGGCGGCCGCCCACGAGGCGGTGCCGTTCACGGTGATGCCGAACTTGTCGAACGTGACCGAGCCGTACGCCGAGTTGCTGACGCCGGTGACGATCTGGCTGCCCGTGGCCGCCGCGAGGGTGGCCGTGGTGCCGCCGGCCGTGAGGGTGTACGAGCCGGACTTCGCGCCGTTCAGGGTGACGCCCGCCACGCCGGCCGTCGCGAGGACGGTCGAGGAGCTGTTGACGGTGGCCCCGAAGGTGCCGTCGATCAGCGCCGCGCCCTGGTACTTGGTGGTGGCGACGATGCGGTCGATTTCGGCCGTGATCTTGTCGTACTCGCTCGACAGCTTCTGCGCCTCGGAGCCGATGCTGGCCGAGTTGGCCTGCGTGGCGAGTTCCTTGGCACGGTCCAGCATGGTGCTGATGGTGTTGATGGACCCGTCGGCGATCTGCAGCATGGCGGTCGCCTGGGAGGCGTTCCGCTGGGCGGCCTGCAGGGAGCGGATGTCGCTGCGGAGCTTGTTCGCGATCGCGAGGCCCGCGGCGTCATCGGCCGAGCGGTTGATGCGGAAGCCACTGCTGAGCTTCTCGATGGACTTCGAGAGGCTCGTCGAGGTCGCGGCGAGGTTCCGGTACGCGTTGTTCGCCGAGACGTTCGTCTGGATCTTCATAACTGCTCCTGCGTCCTATTGCTCCGGTGCGTCCGTGCTCCGGTCCTGCGCTCTGACGGTCCTCAGTGACCGTCTGCACCTGCTATCGGAATCCCCCGTCCGAACTTGAGGCCGTCGGGGCCCGGCCCCTCGTCCGGGGCACCCGGCAGAACCAGCCTGCCCGGCAATGACTGCCGAGTCTGAGGCAGGGGGCCATGGGTCACGATGGCTCCAAGACGCTGTAAGACAACGACTTATGTAAGTGAAGGAAATCGGTACGCGGCTTGCTCTTGCACCGCGCATGCCCGTCCGGACCGCCCGTCCCACGCCCGCCAACCGCATTGCCGACCTCCTTGGGGCCGGGGTGCGCGCCCATCAGGCCGGCCAGCTCGAGGAAGCGGAGGCCCAGTACCGGGCCGTCCTGGCGCTCGATGGCGCCCAGGTGGACGCCCTCCACCTGCTCGGGCTCGCCGCCCACCACCGGGGCCAGCACGCTGCCGCGCTCGAGCTGGTGGGGCGCGCCGTGGCGCAGCGGCCCGACTTTGGTCCCGCCCAGTCCACCCTCGGCAACATCCTGCTGGCCCTGGGCGACTTCCGCGGCGCCATCGAGGCGCACGGCCGCGCCCTGCAGGCGCTCCCCGGCGACGCCGAGGTGCTGCACAACCTGGGCAACGCCCTCGCCCACGCCGGCGCCATTGACGAGGCCGTGGCGACGCTGCGCCGCGCGCTGGGCGCGAAGCCGGCGCAGCACGCCACCCGGCTCCTCGTGGCGCGGGTGCTGCTCTCCCGCGCCCGCTGGGCCGAGGGCGAGGCGGAGCTGCTCCGCGTCGTGGTGGCGCTGCCCGAGCAGGCGGAGCCGTGGACGCTCCTCGGCACGGCGCGGCTGGAGCAGGGGAACCTCGACGGGGCGGCCGAGGCCTACACGGCCGCGCTTCGGCTGGCGCCTGGCGACATGGATGCGGAGAGCGGGCTTGGCGTGATCGCGCTCCGCGGCAACCGGCCGGAGGAGGCACGGGCCCGCTTCGAGGCGGCGCTCCGGCTGGCGCCTGACTCGGCACTCAACCTGGCCAACCTGGCCGCCGCGCTCCGGGTGCTGGACCGGCACGAGGAGGCGCTGCCGCTCCTCGAGCGCGCCCTGGCGCGCGACCCCGGGAACGTCCTGGCCCACTGCAACCTCGGCGCGGTGCTGCTGGATCGCGGAGCGGCCGAGGCGGCGCTGGCCTGCTTCGACACGGCCGCCCAGCTGGCGCCACGCGCGGTCGAGCCGCTCGCCAACCGTGCCGTGGCGCTGGCCGACCTGGGCCGTTATCCCGAGGCGATCGGTGCGGCCGAGCAGGCGCTGGCCACGGACCCGCGGCATCCCGGCGCCCGGACCACGCTGGGCCGCTGCCTGGGCGAGATGGGCCGGGCCGCGGAAGCGATCGCCGCCTGCCGGACCGTGCTGGCCCAGCGGCCGGACTGGGCGGAGGCTCACTGGAACCTGGCGCTGCCGCTGCTGCGCACCGGGGAGTACCTGGAGGGCTGGCGGGAGTACGAGTGGCGCTTCCGCGCCATGCCCCGGCGCATGCGCCGGGCGCCGACCGCCCTGCCGCACTGGGGCGGCGAGCCGCTGGCCGGCCGCACGCTGCTGGTCTATCACGAGCAGGGGTTCGGCGACACGCTCCACTTTGCGCGCTACCTGCCGCTCGTGGCGGCGCGCGGGGCTCGCGTGCTCTTCCAGGTGCAGGAACCGCTGCGCCGCCTCTACGCAGGCTTCCCCGGCGTGGCGGAGCTAGTGCCGCCCGACGCCTCCGGGGTCCGCGCCGACTGGCAGGTGGCGCTGGTGAGCCTGCCGCACCTCCTCGGCACCACGCTGGCGACCATCCCGGCGGTGGTGCCGCTGGCCGAGCTGCCGTGCCCCGCGCACCTGCGGCTGCCGTCAACGGGCCGCCTCCGCATCGGGTTTGCGTGGGGCGGGTCGCCGCTCCAGACCAACAACCAGTTCCGCTCCATCCCGCTGGCCGAGCTGCTCCCGCTGCTCCGGACGCCCGGGGTGGATGCGTTCAGCCTGCAGGTCGGTGCCACGCCTGACGAGGCCGCGCAGCTGGCCGCGGTGCCCGGCGTCACCGACCTGGCCCCGGTGCTCGGCGACTTCGCCGACACGGCGGCCGTGATGCGGCAGCTCGACCTGGTGCTCACCGTGGACACCTCGGTGGCGCACCTGGCGGGGACGCTGGGGCGGCCGGCCTGGGTGCTGCTGTCGCACACCTGCTGCTGGCGCTACCTGCTGGACCGCACCGACAGCCCGTGGTACCCCACCTTCCGCCTGTTCCGGCAACCGCGCCGGGGCGCGTGGCCCGAGGTCGTGGCCGCGCTCCGTACCGCCCTCAAGGACCTGGTCCCATGACGCTCTCCATCACGCCCGCCGCCGACGAGCGCGCCACCCGCTTCCTGGCGTTCCTCGAGCGCCTGCGGGCCGACGTGTATCCCGAGCCGCCCTCGGTGCAGCACACCGAGTTCACGCGGATGATGTGGGCCAAGCTGCGCGAGGTGGTCTCGCTGCCGCCGGGCGCCCGGGTGCTGGACGTGGGGTGCGGGCAGGGCCTGGCGCTGGAGCTCTTCCGGGAAGCGGGCCTCGATGCCGTGGGCATCACCATCGGGAGCGAGGACCTCGCCGCCTGCGCGGCCCACGGGTTCCATGCGGTGGAGATGGACCAGTCCTTCCTCGACTTCCCGCCGGCCAGCTTCGACCTCATCTGGTGCCGGCACGCGCTCGAGCACAGCGTGGCGCCCTACTTCACGCTCGCGGGCTTCCACGAGGCGCTGAAGCCGGGGGGCGTCCTCTATGTGGAGGTGCCGGCGCCCGATACCGCCTGCCATCACGAGACCAACCCCAACCACTACAGCGTCCTCGGGCGCTCGCTGTGGCTGAGTCTGATGCAGCGGGCCGGCTTCGAGCTGCTCGACGGCATCCAGATGCGCTTCGAGGTGCCCGCCGGGCCCGACATGTACTGGGCCTTCATCCTGCGGAAGGGCGCGGGCGGCGGGCCGGGGGCGGGGATGCCGGTGCTCCCCGCAGCGGAGCCCGCCGACGGGCGCCAGGACGTCGAGGTGAACTTCGAGGCCGGCGGTCGCGAGCACACCATGACCCTCCGCCTGCGGCCGCGGGAGTACAGCGAGGGCCCGATGCTGGAGGCGCTGGCCGGGGGCAGCTTCTACGAGCCCGAGGTGTCGTACTTCCTCACCAACATCCTGGAGCCGGGGGACACGTTCATCGACGTGGGTGGCCACGTGGGCTACTTCACCACGCTCGCCGCGCAGGTGGTGGGGCCGACGGGCCGGGTCTACACCTTCGAGCCCGAGGCGGGCAACGCCGCGCGGATCCGCGAGCACCTGGCCCTCAACGGCCTGGCCAACGTGGAGCTGTTCGAGCAGGCGGTCGCCGAGGCGCGGGGCGAGGTGTCGTTCCACGTGAACGCCGACAACAGCGGCGGCCACGCGCTCTGGGACGTGGGCGAGCATCCCGACAACCCGAAGAGCCGCGCCGGCCACGACGTGCGCACCGTGCCGCAGGGCACGCTCACCGACCTGCTCGTGACGACGCAGGGCCAGCGGGTGCGCGTCATCAAGGTGGATGCCGAGGGGGCAGAGCTCCGCGTGCTGATGGGCGGCATGCTGCTGGTGATGGCGCGCGAGGTGCCGTTCATCATCTGCGAGATCAACGAGTTCGCGCTCCGCCAGCTCGGCGCCACCGGCCGCGGGGTGCGCGCCTTCATGGCGGCGTGGGGGTACCACTGCTACCTCATGAGCGCCACGGAGCCCTGCCTGGTGCCGTATCCGCCGGAGCGGGAGCAGTCCCCGGAGTTCGTCTACAACGTGCTGTTCACCACGCAGCCGGTCTGATCATGGGCCTCGACCTTCGCGGCTGGTCCGGGCGGACGGAGTCCCTGCCCCCGATGGAGCCGATCGCCCCGACGGGCGACATCCGGGAGCAGGTGGCGCTGGCCGTGCGGTACCACGAGCATGGCCGCCGGGCCGAGGCGTCGGCCCTGCTGCGCGAGGCGCGGCGCCTGGCGCCGGACGATCCGGAGGCGCTGGGGCTCGCGGGCGTCATCGCCTTCGAGGCACGGGACCACGCGCGGGCGCTCGAGCTGCTGGAGCGCGCGCTGCTGCTCCGCCCGGGGCTCCCGGGTGCGGAACGGGCCCGCGCGGCGGTGCTCCTCTCGCTCGACAGCCCCGACGACGCGCTCGATGCCGCGCGCCGGGCCCTGAGCACCGAGGGCGACGACCCGCGCGCGTGGGTCTGCCTCGGCCAGGTGCTCCGGGCGCTGGGCCGCCGCGACGAGGCGCTCCGCGCCTTCCAGAACGCCCTCCAGCTCGACGCTCTCTGCGCCGAGGCCCTGGTGGCCGAGGGGGTCCTGCTCCAGGAGACGGGCCAGGCGGCCGAGGGCCTCGCCATGCTGGAGCGCGCCGTGGCGCTCCGTCCCAGCCTGCCCGCCGCCCAGGATGCCCTCGGCGTGGCGCTCCTCCGGGCCGGCCGCCGCGAGGAGGCCATCGAGACGCTCCGGCGCGCCGTGGCGCTCGACAGCTACGCCGCCGGCGCCTACCTCCACCTGGGGCAGGCGCTCGAGGCGGCCGGCCGCCATCACGAGGCGGCGGATGCCCTGCAGCCGGCCATCGCGCTCGATCCACGCTCGCCCGAGGCCCACACCTGCATGGGCAGCGTGCTCCAGGCCCTGGGCTACCTGGACCAGGCGCTCTCGGCGTTCCGTGAGGCGCTGGCGGAGAAGCCCGACCATTTCGAGGCGCACTTCCGCGCGGGGACGCTGCTGGCGCTGCTCAACCGCGAGGTGGAGGCGGTGGCGAGCCTGCGCGCCGCCCTGGACTTCCGGCCCGACTCCGCCGCCGCCCACGCGGCCCTGGGCCGGGTGCTGCTGAGCCTGCAGCGCCCCACGCATGCGGTCACGGCGCTGCGGCGCGCCCTCGAACTCGACCCGACGCCGGCGGAGACCTGGTGCGTCCTGGGCGATGCGCTCCGGGCGGCCGGCGAGGCGGAGGCGGCGCGGGGGGCGTATGAGCGGGCGATCGACCTCGACCCGGGCTCGCCTCACGCGCACCGGTCGCTGGGCCTGCTGTTGCTGGCGCTGGGGGAGTTTGCCCGGGGCTGGGCCGTGCTCGGCGAGCACACCGAGCCCGCCGCGGGACAGGCCCCGGTGTGGGAGGGCGAGCCGCTCGAGGGCCGCACCCTGCTGGTCCGCGCCACCGGCGACCTGGCCGCCATCCTCCGCTACGCCCGCTACCTCCCGCTCGCCGCGGCGCGGCAGGCCCGCCTGGTGCTGGCCTGCCCGGCGCCGCTGCACCGCTTCCTCGAGGCGCTGCCGGCGGTGGCCCAGGCGGTCTCCCTGGCCGAGCCGCTGCCGGCGGCGCATCGCGAGATCGCGCTCGAGGCGCTGCCGCGGCTCTTCACGCGGGACGTGGCCACGCTGCCGAGTGAGGCGCCGTACCTGCCTTCCCGGATCTGGTCGGCCCGGGTCCCGATGCTGCCCTCGGGGGAGGGGCTGCGGGTGGGGATCGCGTGGGAAGGCGCCGATGGGCGCGCGCTGCTGGATGGCGAGTCGCTCGCGGCGCTCGCCACGCTGCCGGGGATCACCTGGTATCGGCTCGGCACCGGCGCCGGGGACCGGCCCGCGTGGGTGCCGGAGGCCGCGGTGACGGCCGGCATGCGGGACCTCACGAGCCTGGCCAAGGACGTGGCCGACATGGCAGGGCTCGTGGGCCAGCTGGACCTGGTGATCGCGGTGGACGGCCCGGTGGCGGAACTCGCCGGCGGGCTCGGCGTGCCCACCTGGGTGCTGCTGCCCACGACGGCGGGATGGCAATGGGGCGCCGAGGGCGCCACGAGCCCCTGGTACCCGGCGGTGCGGCTGTTCCGGCAGGTGGAGGCGGGGCGCTGGACCGAGGTGGTGGGGCAGGTGCGGGACCTGCTCGCCGCGCTGCCGCCGGCCTGACGAGGCCGGCGGCCGCGTCTCGCTGTCAGGCGCCGAGGACGCCGAGCACTTCCTGGGTGCGGGACCGCCAGCTCCACGCCCGCGCCATCCAGGCGGCGGCCCGCCGCCCCCGCTCCTGCATCGCCTCGCGGTGCTGCCAGGCGGCCTCGAGCGCCTCGAGCATCTCCTCGACGTCGGACTCCCCCCAGCCCTCCCGACCCTGATAGAAGGGGCAGGCCCCGCGGGGCGGGCCCTGCCGGGTGAGCGGCACCGCCGCCTCCGGCTCGGCGAGCAGGTCCAGCTGGCCGGAGTTGGCGGCCACGAGCGCCGGGACCCCGCAGGCCATCGCTTCCATCGCCACGAGGTTGGTGCCGCCCTCGCAGCGGTTGGGGAAGAGGGCCACGTCCGCCTCGCGGACGGTGGCGGCCATCTGGTGGTTGGGCAGGGCCCCGACGTCGAGCACGCTGCCGGCCGGCACCCCATTGGCGGCGAGCCACGGCAGGAGCTGCAGGCGCCCGGCCTGGTCCACCCCGGGGAGGCCGCGCACGTGCCCGGCGGAGTCGAGCCCCACGAGGGTCTGCGGCCACGGGTTGTGCCAGGCGGTGAGCAGCAGCGCCTCGGGGTGCCGCTGCCGGAAGGCGCGAAACGCGGCGATGACGAGGTCCTGCCCCTTCCGGTACTCGAGCTTGCCCCCGCTGAACACCACGAAGCGATCCCGCAGCAGGCCCGAGCGCTCGGCCGGATGGAAGATGGTCGGGTCGATGCCCTGCGGGATGACGTGCACGCGGGGGAGACCGGCGGCGCGGAGCAGGGCCCCGTTCCAGGCCGAGCCGGCGATGATGCAGTCGAGCCGCCGGGCGCGCGCGAGGGCGTCAGGGGTGAGGGCGGTGTCCTCGAAGAAGATCACCCCGAGGTCGCGCGCGCTGCGCAGGGTGGCGCCGGCGGGGTTCCCCTGGAAGCCGTTGCCGAGGGCGCGGAGCACCGGGTAGTCGCAGTCGAGGCCGGCGCTTCCCACGGCCGCGAGCATGCCCCGGAGCTCCGCCTGCTGCGCCAGCGAGAGCGCCAGCGCGTGCCGGTGCAGCGGGGCGAGCAGCGCCGGGTCCACCGGCTCGAGCAGGAGCGGCACCACCCGCCCGTCGCACGCCAGCTGCAGGGCCAGGTTGAGGCCGAAGACCTGCCAGCCGGTGCCGGTGCCGATCTGCCAGTCGAGGACGACGGCCTCGGGGGCCCGCGGAGGCACGCCGCCCCCGGCCTGCTGGGGGCCGGGGGCGGTGGAGGGCGGGGTGGCGAGGGCGCTCATGCGAGCTTCGTCCGCAGGTCGATCGGGTGCCGGGTGTGATAGGCGGGGTCGGGGAGCACGATCTGGCGGGCCTGCCGCGCGGGGTACTCGAAGATCACCGGGGCCTGCAGGTTGACGGTGGTCTCGCCGCCCTTCTCCCGCGGCAGCGTGACGATGGCGAGCACCACGACGCTGGCGCCGGGCGCCGGCTCGGGGAGGTCGGGCAGGTCCACCACGTAGCCGGGGAAGAACGGGAACGGGTCCACGAGCAGGAAGACCAGTCCGCTGTCGTCGATGTTCTGCAGCCAGAAGACCCCGTCGGGGGCCGCCGGCAGCATGATCCAGCGGCGCTCGCCCGCGAAGCCGAGCATGCCGTCGGGCATGGTGATGACCTCGTCGCGGGCGACGGAGAGCGGGCCGAACAGCCGCGACGCCACGAGGAGCCGCTCGCTCGTGGTGGCCGGGGGGGTGGTCACGGCGATCACCGCAGGTAGTCCGTGAGCGTCGTGTTGAGCAGCTTGGATGTGGAGAGCAGCGCGGCCTGCAGCGTGTTCTGGATCCCGACGAACCGGGTGGTGGCCGTCTCGAGGTCGATGTCCTGCGCGTCGCTCTTCCTGAGGGTGAGGCTCGTCTCCAGCGCGTCCGTGTTCTGCATGGCCGATTCGATCTGGCGCACCCGGGCGCCGTTGGTGGCGAGCATGACCTGCGTGTTGTCGTAGGCGGTGTCGATGGCGTACGCGGTGGCGGCCACGCCCGCCTGGGAGCCGGTGCCGAGGGCCGTGCTCAGGCCCTGGAGCGCGTTCAGGACGCCGCTGGCCACGAGCAGCTCCCGGCCGGTGTGGTTGGTGGTGACGAGGTAGTTCTGGCCCACCGCCGCCTGCCGCGCGCCGTCGTCGCCCCAGTAGAGGCCGGCGCTGTCGAAGGGCTGGGTGCCCACCTGGTGGCCCGCGAAGAGGTACTCGTCGCCCACCTGGGTGTTGCCGAGCTGGATGACCTGCTCGATGATCCGGTCCACCTCGCTCTTGGCGATGGTCCGGGTCTGGCTGGTGGCGGTGGACGAGCCCTCCTGGAGCGCCAGCTCCTTGGCCCGGGCGAGGAGGTCGGTGACCTGGGAGAGGACCGCTTCTTCCGCATCGGTGCGGGCGCGGGCGGCGGTGGTGTTCCGGCGGTACTGCTCGATGCCGCGGAGGCCACGGTCGGTGGCGATGACGGTGCCGCCGGCGATCGGGTCCTCGCTCATCGACTCAAAGCGTTTGCCGGTGCTGACTTGCGTCTGGGCCTGCGCCAGCCGGGTGAGGTTGCCCTGCAGGTCGCGAAGGACCCGCTGCTGGAGGAGGTTGTTTGAGATCCGCATCGGCGTCCCGGAGAGGGTGGAAATATTTTCCGTATCGGCTACATTAGGGGCAGACTTTAGGCCACGACGTCGGCGCCAGCCCGAGCGTGGAAGTCCCGTAGCCGTCGCCGCTTTCGGAGCCCCCCTCTCCTGATCCGGCCCAGGCCCAACGGTCGCGGGCAGGCCCCCTGAGCGTCACGTGGGGCGGATCTTCGGAGCTTGTTCGGGGGAGCATGGCTACCATCTTGTGTGTCGACGACGAACCGGCCACCGGCGTCGTCCTGGAACACCACCTCAGTCGCATCGGGCACCGTCCCCTCCTCGCCTCGAGCGTGGAGGAGGCCCTCAAGACGGTCACCCGCACCCCCGTCGACCTCATCATTGCCGATTACCGGATGCCGAAGGCCACCGGCCTCGACCTCCTGGGCGTCCTCGAGAAGGAGGGCTACCAGGTCCCGGTGATCATCATGACCGGCTACTCCAGTATCGAGCACGCGGTCATTTCCATTAAGTCGGGCGCCATCGACTACCTCACCAAGCCGATCCGGCCGGAGACGCTGGAGATTGCGGTGACGCAGGCGCTCGAGGTGGTGCGGCTCCGGCGGGAGAACGAGCAGTTCCGCCGGGAGATCAACCGGTTCCGGAGCACGCGGGCGCTGGTGGGGGAGAGCCAGCCGTTCCGCCGGGTCATGGAGACCATCGGCACGGTGGCCCCGACCAAGGCCACGGTGCTGCTCGAGGGCGAGTCGGGCACGGGCAAGGAGCTCTTCGCGCGCGCCATCCACGACCAGAGCCCGCGGCACGACGGGCCGTTCATCTCCATCAATTGCGCGGCCATGCCCGAGGGCCTGGTGGAGAGCGCCCTCTTCGGGCACGAGAAGGGCGCCTTCACCGGCGCCACGATGCGGGCCGCGGGCGCGTTCGAGCGGGCGCACGGTGGCACCCTGCTGCTCGACGAAATCTCGGAGATGCGGCTCGACCTGCAGGCCAAGCTGCTCCGCGTCATCCAGGAGCACGAGTTCGAGCGGGTGGGCGGCCACCAGCCGATCCGGGTGGACGTGCGCCTCGTGGCCACCACCAACCGCGACCTCAAGCAGGAAGCCGACGCCGGCCGCTTCCGCACCGACCTCTTCTACCGCCTCAACGTGGTGCCCATTCGCACGCCGCCGCTCAGGGAGCGGAAGGAGGACATCCCGGTGCTGGTGCAGCATTTCGCGCGGCGCGCGGCGGAGGACATCGGGGTGACGGTGCAGGGCGTGGCGCCCGATGCCATCGAGCTGCTGATGCGGCACTCGTGGCCCGGCAACGTGCGCGAGCTGGCCAACGCCGTGGAGCGGGGCGTCATCCTCTCGCGCGGCGGGGTGCTCAAGTCCGAGGCCTTCCAGGGCATCGCGGAGGCGGTGAGCGCCCGGCCCGCCGTGGCGGCGGTGATGGCCACCATGCCGGCGGCCGCGGAGCGGATGGCCAACGCGGGCGCGGTGATGAGCGGGGCGGCGCCGCCCCAGGTGCTGCCCACCGCGGCCCCGACCGACGCCTTCAACCTCGACGAACTCGAGCGCCAGGCCATCCAGCGGGCGCTCACGGCGACGGGCGGCAACCGCACCCGGGCGGCCAAGCTGCTCGGCATCAGCGAGCGGACGCTCCGCAACAAGCTCAATTCGCCCAAGGAAGAGGCGAGCCCGGCCGAGAACTGACCTGCCCGCGGACCGAGTCCGCGGCACTGGTGCGCCACCCGCGCGCATGAGCCGTCTCCGGGGCCCCGTGCCCGGTGCTCATGCGCGCATTTCGTTTTCGGACACTCCCGCTCCCTCCCCTCGCCCAGACGGCGCTGCTCGCGCTCGCGTTTGCGCCGGCCACGGCGCTGGCGCTGCTGCCCTGGGTGCGCGCCGCGGCGTGGGTGCCGGTCGCGCCTGACGGGGGGCTCGCCCTCGGGCTGGTGCTGCGGCTCGGTGCCGGGGCGCTGCCTGGTCTCGTGCTCGGGTCGCTGGCGGCGCACCTGGCGCTCGGGGCCGGGCCGCTGGCGGTGCCGCTCACGGCCCTGCAGCTGCTCGGGCCGGTGGTGGCAGCGGTGGTGCTCCGGCGGCTGGACTTCGATCGCTGCTTCACGCGGGTGCGGGACGCGCTGGCCTTCGGGCGGGTGACCGTGCTCGCGCTGCTGCTGACGGCGCTGGCGCGCGCGGCGCTGCTCACGGCCACGGGCACGAGCTGGCCGCCCGGCTTCGCTTTCCTGGCGACGTGGACCTGGCTGACCGACCTCGCCGGCGCGATCGTGGTGGCCCCGCTGGTGCTCATGACCGACCGGGAGGCGCTGCGCCGGCTGCGGGCACCGGGGGCGGGCGTGTTTGCCTTCTCCCTGGTGGTGGCCACCGTCACCAGCGGACTGGTCTTCTGTTTCACCACCGGCCTGCCCGTCATCTTCCTCGTCCTGCCGGTGCTCGGCTGGGCGGCCATCGGCCTCCGGGGCCTCGGCGGGGCCATCGTCGCGCTGGTGGTGGCGGTCACGGCCACGGCCGGCACGGCGCTGGGACGCGGGCCGTTCGCCGGGCTGCCGCCCGTCACGGGGCAGCTGTTGCTCGCCTGCTTCATTGTGTCCACCACGCTGGCCCTGCTCGGGCTGATGGCGCTGTTCGCCCAGAAGAACCGGGCGCAGGAGCGCGCCGAGCTGAGTGAGGCGCGCCTGCGCCTGGCGCTGGCGAGCAGCGGCATGGGAATCTGGGACTGGGACCTTGGCTCGGGCCGGGTGGAGTGGAGCGACGGGCACGCGGCCCTGCTGGGGCTGGCCCCGGGGCAGTTCGAGGGCAGCCACGAGGCCTTCATGGCCACGGTGCTGCCGGAGGACCGGCCGCGGGTCGCAGCGGCGGTGGCGCGGTCGCTCGAGGGGCGGGAGCCGTACGCGGCGGAATTCCGGGTGCGGTGGCCCGACGGCTCGGTGCACTGGATGGCGGGCCGGGGCCAGCTGCTCGGCGAGCGAGAGGGCCGGCCCACGCACATGATCGGCGTCCTCGCCGACGTCACGGAGCGCGCCGAGACGCTGCAGGCGGTGGAGCGGGCCGCGGACCGGCTCCGCATCGCGATGACGCTGGTGCGCATGGGGACCTGGGAGCTGGACGTGGCGAGCGGGCGGCTCGACGCGGACGCCCAGCACCACCGCCTCTTCGGCTTCGCCGAGGGGGAGCGGCCGAGCTTCCGGGACGTCATGGCCCGCGTCCACCCCGGTGACGTGTTCCGGGTGGAGGACGGGTTCGACCGCGCCCTGCGCGACGGGCACCCCTACAGCGCGGAGTTCCGGATCATCCACCCGGGCACCGGGGCCACGCGCTGGCTGGCGTCCTACAGCGAGGCACCGCGGCGCGCCGGCGGTCCCGCGCGGGTGGTGGGGGTGGTGCAGGACATCACGGAGCGGAAGTCGGCGGAAGCCACGCTGCGGGCGCACCAGCTGCGGCTCGAGGGGATCGTCAACTCGGCCATGGACGGCATCGTCACGGTGGATGAGGCGCACCGGATCGTGGTCTGGAACCGGGCGGCGGAGCAGATCTTCCACGTGCCGTGGACGGCGGCGATCGGCCACCCGCTGGAGCGGTTCCTGCCGATGTCGCTGGCGCCGGGGGACGGGCCGCACTTCGGGTCGCTCGAGGGACGCCGGGGGGACGGCGAGCTCTTCCCGCTCGAGGCGTCGGTGGCGCGGATCCGGGTGGAGGACCGGATCCTCTTCACCATCACGGTGCGCGACCTGACCGAGCAGACGCGGGCCGAGGAGGCGCGCCAGCGGCTGGAGCGCCAGCTGCGGCAGGCGCAGCGCATGGAGGCGGTGGGGACGCTGGCCAGCGGCATCGCGCACGACTTCAACAACGTCCTCGGCGCCATCCTCGGCAACGTGGAGCTGGCCCGCCTCAGCGTCCCCGCCGACCATCCCGCCACCGAGGCGCTGGTGCAGATCACCTCGGCCAGCCTGCGCGCGCGCGACCTGGTGCGCGGCCTGCTGGCGTTCACCCGGCGCCACGACTCGGCCCGTGCCCCGACCCGGGTGGACGCGGTGACGGAGGAGGTGCTGCGGCTGCTGCGCGCCTCGCTGCCGCCCTCGGTGACGTTCCAGGTGACGCTGGCCCCGGGCCTCCCGCCCGCGCTGGCGGACGCCTCGGAGCTCCACCAGGTGATCATGAACCTCTGCACCAACGCGGCGCACGCCATGCAGCCCGCCGGCGGCACGCTGGGGGTGGAGCTGGAGGGCGTGGAGCTGACGGGAGAGGCGGCGGAGCCGCACCCGGCGCTGGCGCCGGGGCGCTACCTCCGGCTGGCCATCAGCGACACCGGGGTGGGGATGGATGCGGAGACGCTGGAGCGGATCTTCGATCCCTTCTTCACCACCAAGCCGCCGGGGGAGGGCACCGGCCTCGGCCTCGCGGTGGTGCACGGGATCGTGCGCTCGCACGGGGGGGCCATCACGGTCTCGAGCCGGCAGGGCGCGGGGAGCTGCTTCCGGGTGTACCTCCCGGCGCTGCCGGCGGACGTGCCGGAGCCGGTGACCGCGCCGGCCGAGCTCCCGCGGGGCAACGGCGAGTGCCTGCTGTTCGTGGACGATGAGGCCGTGCTCGTGGCCATCGCGCGGCGGGCGCTGGAGCGGCTGGGGTACCGGGTGACCGCCCTCACCGACCCGCGCGAGGCCGTGGCCCTGGTGCGGGAGGAGCCCGGCGCGTTCGACCTCCTGCTCACCGACCTCACCATGCCGTCGATGTCCGGCACCGAGCTCGCGGCGGAGCTGCTTCGGTTTCGGCCGGACCTGCCGATCATCATGATCACGGGCTACAGCGGCACGGTGGCGAGCGGGACGTTCGGGATTCGCGAGCTGCTGCAGAAGCCCACGACGCTGGAACAGCTCGCGAGCACCGTCCACCGGGTGCTGCACCACACCCGCGCCGCCGCGTCGGCAGGAGGTGCCGGCCCAGCCCCGGGTCGCTGAACCGCTCCCCCAAGCGGCAGAAAGTGCCGAACGGAGTCCCGACCCTTCCGGGCGGATCTCCTTCACCTGTCGGCTCCACCCCCGCCACCTCCACCGCCACACCTGACCGAACCCAATACAAGTCAACGGGTTGCGGTCCCTTCATGCTTCCTTCCCGGACCAGGGCGGGTTTCGGCACCGCGATTGCTTTCCCAGCGGTGGCACCCTCACGCACCGAGGTCGGGATGTTCTCGAGCCTGTTCGGCCCACAGACCAAGATCGGGCAGCTCCGCTGGAGCCTCGATGATTCGAGCCGCACCCAGCGGGGGATCGCGGCCCGCGTCGCGGGTGCGCTGCCGGCGAGCGGCAACACGGACTTCAACGATGCGCTGGCGGCCGAGCAGGCGAAGGCGGAAAAGGTGGACCTGGAGAAGGAGATGGTGGACCTCGCGAGCACGCAGCTCCGCTACGAGTCGAGCGCCAAGCTGCTGAACCAGGCGTACGCCAACCTCCGCACCGCGATCCGCGACCGTGGCTAATACCATCGGCCCCGTGGGCGGCCCCTGGCCGCCGCGTCCCGTGAAGTCGCTGCTCAAGGGGCTCGGCACGCCGGGCGCCGGGATGGGCGCGATGAGCCGGGCGCTGGACGTGATCTCGCAGAACATCGCCAATGCCGAGACCACGCGGACGCCGGAGGGCGGTCCTTACCAGCGGCAGGTGGTGGTGCTCCAGTCGGACGGCCAGGGCGGGGTGGAGGCGGCGGAGGTGGTGCAGGACACGCGGCCGGGCAGCAGCGAGTACGATCCGGCCCACCCGGATGCCGACGCGAACGGATTCGTGCAGCGTCCCAACGTTGACATCAACACCGAGATCGTGGACCTGATGATCGCGCGACGGGTCCACGAGGCCAATGCCACCGTCTTCCAGGCGGCCAAGGCCATGCTCCGGCGCGCACTCGAGATCTGACGATGACCATCTCCGGTTCCCTCTCCTCCGTGAACGCCGCCTCCGCGCGGATCGGCCGGGCCTACGGGCTGCCGGCGCGTCCCGACGCCGCGGGTGCCACGCGCACCACACCCGCAGCGCAGCCGCAGGCGGCCGCGGCCGGTGCCGAGGCCACGGGCGGCGCGCCCTCGCTGCGGGACGTGCTCACCGACGAGGAGCGGGCGTACTTCGACCAGATCGCGATGCTGGGCCCGATCACCTACGGGCCGGGGCGCCGCACGGGCATGGCGCCCGAGGCGCCGCGCGGCCTCCGCCTCGACGTGACGGCCTGACGATGGGCGCCGCGATCCGTCCCGACGGCCCGCGCTGGACGCCGCTCGACCGGGCGGTGGAACGCTTCCAGACGCCGGCCGCGGCCGAGGGCACCTCCTTTGCCGACACGCTGGCGCGGGTGGTGGGGGACACGCAGCAGGTGCAGCAGAACGCGGAGAACGTGATCGCCGCGTTCGTGCGGGGGGAGCCGGTGGAGCTGCACCAGGTGATGGCCGCGAGCGAGGAGGCGGGGATCGCCCTCGAGTTCCTCGTGGAGATGCGCAACAAGCTCACGGATGCCTACCGCACCGTGATGAACATGCAGGTCTGACCGGATGACTTCCGCCATTCCTCCCGCCATGCTCGACGGCGTCCGCCGCATGAACGGCACCAACCGCTTCCTCACGCTCGTGGGGCTCGTGCTGGCGCTCGGCGTGATCTGGGCGGCGGTCAAGTTCGGCGGCACCCCGCAGCTGGTGACGCTCTACAGCGGCCTCGACCTACGCGAGGCCGGCGAGATGACCGACCTGCTGCAGAAGAACGGCATCCGCTACGAGCTGGAGCTGGGCGGGAGCGAGATCCGGGTGGAGCCGGCGTCGATGGCACGGGCGCGGGTGCTGCTGGCGCAGTCGGGCCTGCCCACGGGCGGCGCCCGGAAGGGCGACGAGCTGCTCGACGGCCAGACCTGGGGGAAGACCGAGCAGGAGATGCGGCTGCTGGAGCGGCGGGCGCTCGAGGGGGAGCTGGCCCGGACCATCGGGCAGTTCCACGGCGTGGAGCGGGCGGTGGTGCACCTCGGGCTCCCCGAGTCGAGCCCGCTGCGGAAGCTGGAGCGGCCGGCCAAGGCGTCGGTGGTGATCACGCTGCGGGGCGGCCGGCAGATGACCTCGGAGGAAGTGAACGGCATCACCTACCTGGTGGCCAACGCGGTCCCGCAGCTCTCGAGCGACCAGGTGGCGGTGCTCGACAGCGACATGCGGCTCCTCTCGGGGGTGAACGACGGCAGCGCCCACGGCCTCACCAGCCGCCAGCTCGAGATGCAGCGCTCGGTGGAGGAGTACCTGGCGCAGAACGCCGAGAAGATCCTGGGCACGGCGCTCGGGCAGGGCGGGGCGCGGGTGCAGGTGGCGGCCCGGCTCAACTTCGAGCAGGTGGACAAGACGGTCGAGACCTACAATCCCGACGGCGCGGTGCTGCAGAACGAGCAGCGGAGCGAGACCGTCGCGGCGGACTCGCTCGACGGCGGCAGCTCCACCATCGTGAACAACACCTACCTCAACTCACGGGTGGTGGAGAAGGTGGCGGGGTCGGTGGGCGGGATCGAGCGGCTGACGGTGGCGGTGCTGCTGGACAATGCCGTGCTGGCACGGGTGGCCCCGGGGCAGGACCCGGCGGCGCTCACGCCCCGCTACGAGCAGCTGGTGCGCGACGCGATCGGCATGGACAGCGCCCGCGGCGACCGGATCACCGTGACGGCCATGCCCTTCGAGCAGGTGCTGGCGGGCCCCGACAGCCTGACCGACGAGCCCAAGGGGACCGAGCAGGTGATCATGGTGGCCGAGCGGTTCTCGCGGCCGGTCATCGGCCTGGTGGGGATCCTCGCGGCGCTCATCCTGGCGCTCCGGGTGCTCAAGCCGGCCCCGGCCGCGCGGGGCGGCACGCCCACGCTGGCCGGCGGCCAGGCCGGGGGCGGGGCCTTCCCCGCCGCGTCCATGCCCGAGCCGGAGCTGCCGCCGGTGAGCGTGCCGGCGCTCAGCGCCGTGACCAACAAGCTCAAGAACGAGGTCCAGGCGGAATCCACCCAGCGCCCGGAGATGGCGGCCTCGGTGGTGAAGGCCTGGCTGACTGAGGGCTGATGGCCACCGCCACGAAGGACCCGCTCTCGGGGGCCCAGAAGGCCGCGGTCCTCTGCATGTCGCTCGGCACCGAGGTGGCGTCGAAGGTCATGCAGCTGCTCACCTCGGACCAGGTGGAGACGGTCTCCAAGGAGATCGCCGCCATGCCCATGGCGGACACCAAGACCGTCGAGGAGGTCCTCCTCGAGTACCGGCAGGTGGCGCGGGCGGTGCAGTCGCTCTCCGAGGGCGGCTTCATGCGGGCGCAGGAGATCCTGGAGAACTCCTTCGGGGCGCAGAAGGCCAAGACCATCCTCGAGCGGATCCGCGAGCAGCTCACCGACACCGGCCTCAAGAAGCTCAAGAAGGCGGCGCCGGAGGTGCTGCTCACCGTGCTCCGCGGCGAGCACCCGCAGACCCTGGCGCTGATCCTGGCGCACCTGGACGTGAAGCAGGCGGCGGCCGTCATCGAGGTGATGGACACCGAGCTGGCGAGCGACGTGCTCTACCGCGTGGCGCGGATGGAGAAGGTGGCGCCGGACATGCTGGCCGTGGTGGAGCAGGGGCTCTCCAGCAAGACCGACCTGACGCTGTCCCAGGAGATGACGCTCTCCGGCGGTCCCGCGGCCGTGGCCAAGGTGCTGACGCTGGCGAGCGGCTCGGTGGAGAAGGCCGTCATCGAGACCATCACGCAGCGGAACCACGACCTGGCCCAGCAGATCACCAACCTGATGTTCGCCTTCGAGGACCTGAAGAGCCTCGACGGCAAGTCCATGCAGCGGATCCTGCGCGACGTGGACAGCAAGGAGCTGGCGCTGGCCCTCAAGGCGGCGAGCGAGGAGCTGCGCGGGCACATCCTCAAGAACATGTCGGAGCGCGCGGCGGCGGCGCTCACCGAGGAGATGGAGTACCTGGGCCCGGTGCGCGTCAAGGACGTCGAGGCCGCCCAGAGCCGCATCATCGCCGCCGTGCGGACGCTCGAGGAGGCCGGCGAGATCGTGCTGGCCGGGCGCGGGGGCGACGATGAGCTCATCGTCTGAGGCCACCGTGCAGGCGACCCCCGTGGCGCCGGCGGCGCCGGCGATGGCCCGCTTTGCGCTCTGGCCCCTGCCCGAGCTGGCGGGCGTGCCGCTCCCCGAGCCGGACCCCACCGCCCGGGCGGAGGCCGCCGAGCGGGATCGCGAGCAGGCCGCCTACCAGCGCGGGCTGGCGCAGGGGCGCGCCGAGGGGATCGAGGAGGGTGCGCGCACCCTGAAGCGGGCGGCGGGGCTCCTGGTGTCCACCGCCGAGGCGCTCGAGGGCGCGCGGCTCGGCGTGGTGCGCGAGCTCGAGGACAGCGTGTACCTGCTGGCCCTGGCGGTGGCGCAGCACCTGATCCAGCGCGAGGTGGCCGCCGACCCGAGCGTGGTGCGCGACCTGGTGCAGAAGGGGCTCGAGGCCTTCCCCGTCGGCTCCCGCGTGGAGATCCACCTGAATCCCGAGGACCTGAGCGTCCTCCGCTCCCAGTTCGAGCTGCCCAACGCCGATGGCCGCGCGGCCGAGATCCAGTGGATCGCGGACCCGGCCATCGAGCGCGGCGGCTGCACCCTGGAGACGCCGCACCGGGTGGTGGATGGCCGGGTGGACCTGGCCCTGCGCGACCTGTACCAGCGGATGCGCGATGACTGAGGCCGGCGCCAGGGTGGCCTCCGCGCTGCAGCGGATCGGCGACGCGCCGCGCTTCGCGGTGCACGGCCGGGTGACGCGCGTCATCGGCCAGGTGGTTGAGGCGAGCCAGCTGGACGTGGCGCTGGGCGAGCTCTGCCGCATCGAGAGCCACGGCCGGCCGCGGGTCACCACGCAGGTGGTGGGCTTCCACGAGCGCGGCATCCTGCTCATGCCCCTCGGCGAGCTCGACGGCATCCACCCGGGGGCCACCGTGCGCCCGCTCAGGCGGGCGCTCGACGTGCGCGCCGGCGACGGCCTGGTGGGCCGGGTGGTGGACGGCCTTGGCCGCCCGCTGGACGGGCTTGGGAGCCTGGGCCTGACGACGCGCTACGCCCTCTCGGCCGAGCCGCCGCATCCGCTGGAGCGGAGCCGCATCGAGCGGCCGCTGGGGACGGGGGTGCGCGCCATCGACGGGCTCATCACGCTGGGCCGCGGGCAGCGCATCGGGATCATGGCGGGCTCGGGCGTGGGGAAGAGCGTGCTGCTCGGCATGATTGCGCGGCGGACCACGGCGGACGTGAACGTGATCGCGCTGCTCGGCGAGCGCGGCCGCGAGGTGCGCGAGTTCATCGAGCGCGACCTCGGGCCCGAGGGCCTGCGCCGCTCGGTGGTGGTGGTGGCCACGAGCGACCAGCCCGCCGTGATCCGCGCCACCGGCGCCTTCGTGGCCACGGCGATCGCCGAGTACTTCCGCGATGCCGGCAAGGACGTGCTGCTCATGATGGACTCGGTCACCCGCGTGGCGATGGCGTGGCGCGAGATGGGCCTCTCCGTGGGCGAGCCGCCCACCACGAAGGGCTACCCGCCGTCGGTCTTTGCGCAGCTGCCCCGGCTGCTGGAGCGCGCGGGCGCGGGGCGGCGCGGCACCATCACCGGGCTCTACACCGTCCTCGTCGAGGGTGACGACTTCAACGAGCCGGTGGCCGACGCCGCCCGCTCCATCCTCGACGGCCACATCGTGCTCACCCGCAAGCTCGCCGCGCAGAAGCACTTCCCGGCCATCGACGTGCTCGACAGCGTGAGCCGCGTCCGCGACGCCGTGATCGCGCCGGAGCACCTGGCGGCGGCCAACACCTTCCTCCGGCTCGAGGCGGCCTACCGCAGCAACGAGGACCTCATTGCCGTGGGCGCCTACAAGCCGGGCGCCGACAAGCTGGCCGACGCCGCCGTGCAGCACCGGGACGAGATGCTCGGCTTCCTGCGCCAGCGGGCGGACGAGGGCGGCAGCTTCGATGAGGCCCGGCTCAAGCTGGCCGCGCTGGCGCAGCGAGCCGGCGCCGGGCTCGGGCGGGCCGGATGAAGCGCTTCACCTTCCGCCTGGAGCGGCTGCTGCAGCTGCGTGAGGCGGCCGAGCAGGAACGGGCCCGCGAGCTGGCGAGCGCGCGCCACGAGGAGGAGGCCCGCCGCAACGACGCCGAGGAGGCGGCACGCCGCCTCGAGGAGGCCCGCCGGCAGGCCGCCGAGTCGCACGCCGGTTACATGCAGGCGGGGACGCTGCGGAACCTGGAGCTCAGCATCGGCGCGCTCACCGTGCAGCGGCAGGCGGCGGCGCAGCAGCACGAGCAGAGCCTCGAGCGGCTCGAGGCGGAGCGGCAGCAGTACGAGGCGGCGCGGCGTGACCGGCGCGTCATCGAGCGCCTGCGGGAGCAGCGCCACGCCGCCTGGGGCGAGGAGTACAACCGCTGGGAGCAGGGCGTGCTGGACGAGACGGCGAGCACCCGCAGCAGCCGCGCGTCCGGCCAGGGCCCGGAGCAGGGGGGCGCATGAAGCTCGGCATCATCCTCGCGGTCGTGGCGTTCCTCGTGAGCGCGGCGGCCTCGACGTTCGTGATCATGAAGCGCGCCCCGGCGGTCGTGGTGGCGGATGCCGCCGCAGGGGCCGCGGACAGCCTGCAGCCCGATTCCGCCACCCACGGCAGCGCCAGGGCTGACTCCGGCCGTCGCCTCGCCCCGGGCGACTCCGCGACGAGGGCCGGCCATGCCGCGCCTGACTCGAGTGCCGCCCCGGCCCCCGCCGCGGCACACGATACCACGCCGGTGAAGCCCGTGACCGCCACGCTCGCGGCGGCGCTGCCGCCCAAGCCCGTCCCGCCGGTCGGCCCGTCCGCGGCGGAGCGGGCGGGCGCCTACAAGCAGGTGGCCCGCGTCCTGTCGGCCATGAAGGCCCCGGAGGCGGCCCAGGTGCTCCAGCTCATGTCCGATGACGAGGTCGAGGGAATCCTGCGGTCGGTGGGACCGCGGCAGGCCGCCGATTTTCTCACCAACATCCCGAAGACGCGGGCGGCGGAGCTCAGCCGCCGCCTGCTCGTGCCCAAGCCGAAGGAGGCGACCCGATGACGTCGCCCGTCTCGCTGCTCGCCCCGCTCGGGGCACCCGCGCCGTCCGCCCCGGCTCCCTCGGAGGAGCCCGGGGCGTTCGCGCAGCTGCTGGCGGTGGCCCTGGTGTCGGGCCTGCCACTGGCCGGCCCGGCGCCCGCACCCAGCGGCGTCGAGGCTGGGGAGGGAGAGATCCCGGACGACGTGGCGCCCGAGGGCACCGACCCCGGAAGCGAGGGTGCTCCTCCCGCGGACGGGACCACGGAGGTGGCCACGGGCGAGGTCCTCGAGGACGCGGGGCCATCCTCACCGCACGCTGACTTGGAGCTGCCGGCGGGGACGGTGGTGCGACAGGCCCCGGCCGGCCGCGCCCCGCGCCCCGCGCGGGGCCTGCCGCAGCAGGAGCTGCCCGCGGAGGCTGCGCTGGACGTCGCACCCGCCGCCGAGCGGCAGGCCGCGAGCGCCGACACCACCGGCGAGAGTCAGGCGGCGGAGACACGCATGACCGAGGCGCGGGGTGGGGATCGAACCCCGCCGCGGGCGGCGCCGGGCATTCATGCCGCCACGGACACGGCGCCACGGGTGGTGCCGGAGGCGCGGGCTGCATCCGCGCCGTCCGCCCCCGTCACGGCGGACAACCCGGTACGCGCGCCTGCAGAACGCCCTGGCGCCGTTGCCCCGGACGTGGAGCTGGCGGAGGACGGGCGCATGGCACCACGGGCGTCCGCCGTGCCCCTGCCGGCGGCAGTGGACGGGCAGGGGCCGCGGCCCCAACTGCGGGACACCGCCTCGGTCCGGGCCGCCGCGGTGCCAGCGCCGGTTCCCGCCCAAGCGCCCTCCGCGGGCGGGGTGGCGGAGGCGGTGCGGGCCGTGGTCGATGCCATGCGCGCGATGAGCCGGCCCGCGGGAGAGCAGGTGGCGGCAACGGTCGCCGCGCTCCGCGCCACCGAAGCGGCCGCGGCGCAGGCGCCCCGGCCGCTCCCGGGAGGGGACGGCGTGGAGCCGGTGGTCCCGCCGAGTGAAGCCGACGGGCCGGGCGAGGAGGCGCTGGCCCAGGCCGTGGCGCCCGCCGGCCAGGGGGGCGCCGCTGCGGGCGCCGCGCCGGGCGGCTCCGCGGCGATGGCGGCGCCTGGCGGGCCGGCCAGCCGGTCCGGGTCCCCGGCGCGGGGCGAGCGCGTGCGCGACGGCGGCCGCCGGGCCCGCGGCCCGGAGGCGGCCGCAGTGGAGCCGACGGTGCAGGCATCGGCCAGCCAGGCGGTGGCGGCCATGGTGCTCACCGCGCTTCGCGCGGCCATGCACCCCGCCGAGAACTCCCCGGACGGTGACGCCCCAGCGGAGGCTACCCAGCGGAAGCCGCTCCGTGCGCCGGTCGCCGAGGCGGTCACCGCTGCACCGGTCACCATGCCGGCATCCACGGCGGCGGAGGGTGCGGTGTCGCCAGTGGCCCTGGCCGAGGGAATCGCTGACGCCACGGGCAGTGCCTGGGTGACGGACCTCCGCGTGGTGCGCGGCCGGGCCGGAACCGCTGGGCGCACGCCGCGCCCGGTCGGCGAGGCAACGGCCTCGGCGGAAGCGGGACAGCTCCCGGCGAAGGCCGCGCCAGAGCCGGCCATGCCCTCCGCGCCGCCCACCGACGCCCTGCGCACCGCAGGCGCGCCGCGGGAGGGCAGGCGGGGCAGGATGCCTCACGAGACAGACGCCGGCCACGCGGGCGCTGGCCTGGGAATCCCGCGGCCGGTGCGTGCAAACCAGCCGGCGCCGACGGGCCGCGTCCGGGCGGCCGTCCCGGCGGAGCCGCTTGTGGTGACGCCGCCCGCGGTAAGCGTCGCGCCGACCGCCCCATCGCGGCAGAGCCCGCCGGCGGGGCACCCGGCCGTTGCTGCCGGTCCCAAGGCCGGTCCGGAAGTGCCGGAGGCCCGGCAGGAGCTTCCCCTTCACGACATGGAACCGGCGGAGCGGCGCGGCGGGAGCGAGACGGAGCCATCGCCCCGGGGAGAGCAGGCAACTCCCGTCCCTGCATCACTTTCGCCCGCGCTGCCGGCACGGGGGGAGCGCGCCAGCGCGATGGCGACCGGGCGTGAGGCACGGGACGTGCCTTACAGCTCCCCGCCGAAGGAGCAGGCGGCAGGGAGTGCCGACCGGGTCACCCTCGCGGTGACCGACGACGCCGGCCGGCAGACGCGGATTCGCGTCGCGGTGCTCGGCGAGCAGGTCCGCGCCACGATCGTCCCGCCGGATGGGGACACGGCGCAGCAGCTGGAGCGGCGGATGGACGACCTCACCGCCGCGCTCGTCAGGCAGGGATACGCGGACCCGAAGGTGACGGTGCAGGTGGCCGCCGACACGGGTCCGGCCTGGGGTGGCGCCGCAGGGGCGGCGGCCACCGACACCACCGCCGCCCGCGGCACCGACCAGCCGGCGGGGCAGGAGCGACAGGGGAGCGGCCGGCGCGAGCCGGACCGCCAGGCGGGGCAGGAGCAGCGCCAGTCGCACCAGCGCGGACGCCAGCGCGATCCCGAGGATCGCCGGAGGTAACCCGAGTCCATGAGCACCACGATCACGCAGGGCCCACGCGGCACCGCCGCCCCGTCCACGCCGACCCCGGCGCCGACGGGGACGGGCAAGGCCGAGCTGGGCAAGAGCGATTTCCTGCAGCTGCTCATCACGCAGCTGCGCTACCAGGACCCGATCAGCCCGGCCAAGCCTGAGGAGTTCGCGGCGCAGCTGGCGCAGTTCACGAGCCTGGAGCGGATGCAGAACATCGAGAGCATCCTGCAGAGCCAGAACGACGCGAGCGCGCTCGCCACGCTCGCGATGAAGGCCGACCTCGGCGCCTCGTTCATCGGCCGGCAGGTGCTGGCGGCGGGGAACCGGATCGACCAGGACACCAAGGGCCCGGCCACCGTGGCGTGCGACCTCGGCACCGGCGGCGGCAAGGTGACCCTGACGGTGTACGACAGCGCGGGGAAGAAGGTCTCGACCCAGGACATCGGCTTCCGCACGGGCGGCCGGCAGACCTTCAAGACCGGCGACCTGCCGGCGGGCCAGTACACCTACGACGTCACGGTGACCTCGGCCAGCGGCAGCGACGTGGACGTCCAGACGTACACCTCGGGCGTGGTGGACGGGGTCTCCTTCCAGGGAGGCACCGTGGTGCTGCGCAGCGGGGACCTGTCCTTCGCGCTCGACAACGTGGTGGAAGTCGAGCAAGCGCCCGCGGGTGCGGCGGCCCTCCGGGCCGCCACCAGTGCCCGCATCATCCCTTCACAGACGGAGTAGTGCAGCCATGATGCGGTCGCTCTTCGCCGGCGTCTCCGGGCTCAGGAATCACCAGACCCGCATGGACGTGATCGGCAACAACATCGCCAACGTGAACACGGTGGCCTACAAGGCCAGCCGCGTCACCTTCGCGGAGGCCTTTGCGCAGCTGCTGCAGGGCGCCTCCCGGCCGCCGGGGGACCAGGGCGGCATCAACCCGATCCAGATCGGGCTCGGCAGCAAGATCGGGTCGATCGACCAGAACTTCTCCCAGGGCAACCTGGAGTCGACGGGCCAGAGCACCGACCTCGCCATCCAGGGCGACGGCCTGTTCGTCCTCTCCGACGGCAGCCGGAGCTACTTCACCCGCGCGGGGAACTTCCAGCTCGACGCCGACGGGCGCATGGTGTCGCCGGCCAACGGCTTCAAGGTGCAGGGGATCAACGCCGATTCCGACGGCGTCCTCTCCACCGGCTCGGCGGTCACGGACATCACCCTGCCGTTCGGCAAGAAGTCGCCGGCGCGCTCGACCTCGAGCGTCACCCTGACGGGCAACCTGGACGCCCGCGAGCAGCCCAAGGGGACGATCCTGGCCACGCAGGGGAAGGTCTTCGGCGTGGAGCAGAGCACCAGCAACGGGGGCAGCGGCTCCGACGTGAGCGGGCTGTACGCCTCGGGCGCCGCCAACGGCTCGATCTTCGGCATGGTGCCGGACAGCACCACGGTGACGATCACCGACGGCACCCACACGCAGACCTACACCTACGTGGCCGCGGACACGGGGGTCGGCACCTTCGACTTCCACAGCCTGCGCGACCTGGTGGCCGAGATCAACAACACGTTCGGGGCGGGCGGCTTCAACACGATGACCGCCGCGCAGAACAACACCACCGGGGCCATCGGCTTCACGGCGGGCGGCGCGGCGATCAACCTGAACATCACCAGCTCCAACCCGGCGCTGCTCAAGGCGCTCGGCGCCGCCAACGGGGCCCTCGCGGCCGCGGGCACGTCCAGCACCGACGAGTTCAGCCACGTGGCCACCGGCAGCGACCTGGTGGTCAACCTGCGGAACGGCAGCGGCCAGTCGCTGGGGCTCGTGGCGGGCAATACGGTCAGCATCGACGGGAACGTGGGCGGCACCGCCGTCACCTCGGGCAGCTTCGCCGTGGGCGCCGGCACCACGTACAGCCAGATGCTGTCGAGCGTCAACAGCACGCTGGGGCTCAGCAACATCACCGGCGCCGCGATCGACAGCACCACCGGCGTCATGACCGTCACCGGCGACGGCGGCCTCACCTACGAGCTGTCCGGCCTCAACATCCGGAGCGCGGCGGCGGGCGCCACCAACTTCAACGCCGTCTTCGACAGCCGCGCGGGGAACTACGTCGAGCGCCAGGCGGCGAGTGACGTGACCCACCAGGCCGCGATCACCGTGTACGACTCGATCGGCACCCCGATCAGCCTCACGATGACGTTCACCAAGGACCCGACGGCGCCGAACCGCTGGCTGTGGGATGCCAGTGTGCCCTCGCCGGCCGCGGTGACCGGCGGCGGCAGCGGCTTCGTGACCTTCGACTCGGACGGCCGGCTCGAGACCTTCGCCTACAACGGCGGGGCCAACAGCCTGCAGTTCGACCCGGGGAGCGGGGCGACGGCGCCGGTGGACATCCAGCTCGACTCGGGCGCCCTCGGCGACATCAACGGCCTGTCCCAGTTCGCCAGCGCGTCCAACGCGGTGGCCTCGAGCCAGGACGGCTACCCGATGGGCAACCTGCAGGACATCAGCGTGGACTCGCGCGGCGTGATCACCGGGTACTTCACCAACGGCGTCAACCAGACGCTGGCCCAGATCGCCCTCGCGTCGTTCAACAACCCGAGCGGCCTGCTCCGCGCCGGCAACAACATGTACGGCGAGTCGGCCAACTCGGGCAGTGCGATCATCGGGTTCAGCGGCACCAGCAACCAGTCCACGATCACGCCGGGCGCGCTCGAGTCGTCCAACGTGGACCTGTCGGAGGAGTTCACCAACATGATCATCGCGCAGCGCGGCTTCCAGGCCAACGCCCGCGTGATCACGACGGCCGACGAGATGCTGACCGAGCTGGTGAACCTGAAGCGGTAACCTGGACCACCCGGGCCCGGCTCCCCGCCGCGCCCGGCGCTCGTACGACGGGCCGTCATCCCTCCCGGGGTGGCGGCCCGTCGCGCGTCGGGGCCTTCAGCTCCGCGCGGCGCTGCCGACACTGGGGGGACCGGCCCCCGCGCGCGGGCCCGTGCCCCGGACGCCCCGTCCGGCGGCGCGCCCAGCCGTCACTTCCCGGCAACTCCCGCCCACGCACTCGGCACTCTTTTCCCCCCGCGGCCCCGCGGGGAATTCCTCCCATTCCCAAGTGGTTCCTTGGCAACGGCTTACGTCGGGCGTCCGGCGTGGTACGGCCGTTGCCCAAGGAGCATCCCGAGACAGTGTGACCCGGTGAAGTTGTCCCCCCAGTCGAGGATGAGCCATGGCGGACGCAGCAGCGGCGGGCGAGGCCCCGGTAGCCCCAGCGGGAGGCAAGAAGACGGGACTGATCATCGGGCTGACGTTCGCCGGGGCGGTCCTGGGCGGCGTGGCCAGCGCGCTCTTCATTGCGCCGAAGCTGATCGCCCGGCAGGCGCCGCCGGCGGCGGAGGCCGCCCACGGCCCCAACGCCGACGCGGCCGGCGAGGCCGCCCCGGCCGAGGGCGAGGGGGAGGGCGGCGGGGAGGGCGAGGGCGAGCGGCAGATGGTCCAGCTCGAGAACATCATCGTCAATCCCGCCGGCTCCAACGGCAACCGCTTCCTGATGACCACCGTGGCGTTCTCGGTGGTGGACGAGAAGGCCCAGAAAACCCTCTCCGACCGCAAGGTGGAGCTGCGCGACCGGATCACCACCATCCTCGAGACGATGTCGATGGCGGACCTGACCGCGCCGGGCGCGCGCGACTCGCTCAAGGCGCGCATCGGCGTGATGGTCGGCACCATCGTCGGCGCCAAGGTCCCGGTGCAGGTCTTCCTCCCGCAGTTCGTGATCCAGTGAGCCGCTGAATGGCCGACGTCTTCTCGCAGAAGGACATCGACTCCCTGCTCAAGGGCGCGTCGCCGGTGGCGGCGCCGGAGCCGAGCGTCGAGGTCATCCCCTACAACTTCCTGCGGCCCCCGCGCATCGCGAAGGACCGGCAGGCGCTCCTGAACGGGATCTACCAGCGCATCGGCGTGTCGCTGCAGTCGCTGTTCAGCTCCCGGCTGCGCACGGCGGTGGACGTGACGCTGGCCAGCGTGGAGCAGGCCACCTTCGCCGAGTTCATCTTCTCGCTGGCGACGCCGTGCGCCGCCTACGTCTACGACCTGGGCGACAAGATCGGCGGCCAGGGCGTGCTGGACCTCGGCACCGAGTTCTCCTACTTCCTGGTGGACCGCCTCTTCGGCGGCCCGGGCGAGGCGCACGAGCTCAAGCGGCCGCTCACGGTGCTCGAGCGCACCGTGGTGCGGGGCGTCTCGGACAAGGTGATGGCGATCGTGCAGGAGGCCTGGGCCGACCACCTGGCCTTCGACCCGGCCTACGCCGGCTTCGAGTCGTCGCCGGACGCGCTGCAGGTGGCCAACCGGGAGGACAACGTCCTGGTCAGCAACATCGAGGTGCGCACCGGGCCCTTCAGCGGGCTCATCACCATGTGCGTGCCGCTGCTGGCCCTCGAGGGGTTCCTGCAGGAGAAGCCCACCCGGCACTTCCACTCCGTGAAGAGCAGCCAGGCCGAGCGGGACGCGGCGCGCAACACCATCGAGGAGGCGCTCCGCGCCTCGAAGCTCGAGGTGCGGGCGCGCTTCCCGCTCTTCTACCTCCGGGCGCGCGACGTGGGCCGCCTGGAGGTGGGGCAGGTGATCCACACCGGGCATCCCTCGGATGTCCCCGTCGAACTCCACGTCCGCGGCCAGCGCCGGTTCCTCGGCGCGCTGGGCCAGAGCCGCCAGTACGTGGGCCTGCGCGTGACGCAGCCGCTTCCCTCCCACCGCCATGAAGGAGCGCCCAAGGCTTCCCGCGGGCGCCTGGTGTAACCCATGGACCAGAGCGAAATCGACCGGCTGATGTCCGGCGGCGCCAAGCAGCCCACCCCGGCGGCCAAGGCGCCGGACCTCCACCCGCTGCCGGCGCAGGCGCCGCGTGCCCCGGCGGCCGGCGCGGCGGCGAGCGGTGGCAACCTCGACACCCTGCTCGACGTGTCGCTGCCGGTGGCCATCGAGTTCGGCCGCACCCACATGACGGTGCAGGAGGTGCTGGAGCTCGGCAGCGGCTCGGTGATCCAGCTGGACCGCATGGTGGGCGAGCCCATCGACATCTACGTCTCGGACCGGAAGCTGGCCGAGGGCGAGGTGGTGGTGATCGGCGAGCACTTCGGCGTCCGCATCACCCGCGTCGTCACGGGACCGGAAGCGCTGGCGGGGCGGGAGAGCCACTGATGCTCGGCCTACTCGCCTCCTTCGCCTTCACGCTCGGCGCCCTCGGGCTCGGCGTGTGGCTGCTCAAGCGGCTCCAGCCCGGCATGTCGGGCGGGGTGTCGTCGGTGCCGCTCGCGGTGCTCCGCCGCATCGGCCTCGGGCCCAAGCAGGGGGTGGCGCTGGTGCAGGTGGGCGGCCGGGTGCTGGTGGTGTCGGTCGCGGACCAGGGCGTCACGCTCCTCACCGAGCTCGAGGGCGAGGACCTGGACCAGGCGCTCGAGGAGGCGCCGGCCTCCTTCGCCGAGCAGGCGCACGCGGCCATGAAGCGGCCGCTGCCGTCCCTCAAGTCGCTCTTCCGCGTGGCGTCGCTGGTGCTGGCGCTGCTGGCCAGCTGGCCGGTGGTGGCGCCGGTGGTGGCGGGGCCCGCGCACGGCGCGGTGGCCGCCCAGGGCGTCACGGCGCCGACGCCGCCCAAGGTGACGGTGACCATCGGGCAGGGGAGCGAGCAGCTGCAGCTCTCCGGCGCCGTCGGCATCGTGGTCTTCATGGGCGCGATGACGCTGCTGCCGGCGATGTTCCTGCTGATGACGAGCTTCACCCGGATCCTCGTCGTCCTCCACTTCGTGCGGACCGCCGTGGGCACCCAGACGGCGCCCCCCGGCCAGGTGCTGGTGGCGCTGGCGGTGCTGCTCACCGGGGTGGTGATGCAGCCGGTGCTGAACCAGGCCAACACCGAGGCCATCCAGCCCTACCTGAACGGGCAGATCACGCAGGTGGAGGCGTACAAGAAGGCGGTGGAGCCGCTCCGCACCTTCATGCTCAACAACACCCGGGAGAAGGACCTCGGCACCCTGGCCGAGCTCACCGGGCAGCAGGACGCCGACAGCCTCGAGGCGCTGCCGACGCTCACGATCACGACCGCATTCGTGACCAGCGAGCTCCGCACCGCCTTCCAGATGGGCTTCGTGATCTACCTGCCGTTCGTGGTGGTGGACCTGATCGTGGCGTCGGTGCTGATGAGCATGGGCATGTTCATGCTGCCGCCGGTGATGATCTCGCTGCCCTTCAAGCTGATGCTCTTCGTGCTGGCCGACGGGTGGAACCTCGTGGTGCAGCGCCTCGTCACCGGCTTCCAGGTCTGACATGTCGCCCGGCCTCGCGATCGAGCTCGTGACCCGCGCCGTGATGATGGTGCTCATGGTGGGCGCGCCCATCCTGATCACCGCGCTCGTGGTGGGCGTGCTCGTCAGCTTCGTGCAGGCGCTGACCCAGATCAACGAGCAGACGCTCACGTTCATCCCCAAGCTCATCGCGGTGGCCATCGTGGGGATCCTGGCGCTGCCGTGGATGCTCCGGAACCTGGTGGAGTACATGACGCAGGCCCTCAACATGCTGCCGGGGCTGGCCTCGTGAACTCGGCCGGCTTCCTCCAGCTCGTCGGCATCACCGACTGGCCCGCCTTCGTGCTGGTGAGCGCGCGGGTGGCGGGGCTGTTCCTGATGGCGCCGCTCTGGTCGCACACGGGGCTGCCGCGGAACATCCGGAGCGGAGCCGCCGTGGTGCTCTCCGCGGCGCTGGTGCCCGCGGTGACGCCGGTGGCGCCGCTGCCCGACGACATGCTGGCCAGCAGCCTGGTGCTCGGCGCCGAGACGCTCCTCGGCATCGCCATCGGGCTCTCGGGGGCGCTCCTGATCGCGGGGATGACGGTGGCGGGCGAGATCGCGTCGCTGCAGATGGGCCTGTCGCTCGGCGAGGCCTACGGGTCGCTGCCGGCCGGCACCACGGTGGGCATCGGCCAGCTCAAGAACTACTTCGCGCTCCTCGTCTACCTGTCGCTCAACGGGCACCTGGTGCTCTACGAGGGACTGGCGGCGAGCCTGCGCGCGGTGCCCCCGGGCCAGGCGCTCGCGGGCCTCGCCGGCGGCCTGCCGGTGGCCACGGTGGCGGGCTCGATCTTCAGCACCGGCGTCCGGGCCGCGGCGCCGATCCTCGTGGCCCTGCTGCTGACCAATCTGGCGCTCGCCATCCTCGGCAAGGCGGTGCCGCAGCTCAACGTGATGATGCTGTCGTTCCCGGTGACCATGTCGGTCGGGCTCCTCGCCTTCGGTGCGTCGCTCCCCTTCCTCGCCAGCCTGGTGGCCGGCGAGGTGGAGGCCCTCCCCCTGCGGGTGGGCGAGACGATCCGCGCCTTCACGCCCGCCGCGCTGCCGAGGTAGCCCATGGCCCAGGATGACGGCCAGGAACGCACAGAGTCCGCGACCCCGAAGCGGCGCGACGAGGCCCGGAAGGAAGGGCGGGTCCCGAAGAGCGCCGAGCTCTCCGGTGCGGCGCTGCTGCTCGCGGGCACCGGCGTGCTCGCGGCCAGCGGGGGGGCCTCCCTGGCGCAGCATGCGGTGAACGTCTTCCGCACCGACATCCTCTGGCTGAGCAGCCAGCCCATGACGGGCTTCCAGGCCATCGCCATCGTGCAGCAGGTGGGGCGGATGACGCTGCTGGCGCTGCTCCCGGTGCTGCTCGGCATCGGGGCCCTCACCCTGCTGGTCAATGCGCTGCAGGCGCGGGGCGTCCTCTCCTTCGAGGCGCTGGGCCCCAAGTTCGACCGGGTGGACCCGGTCGCGGGCTTCGGGCGCATCTTCAGCCTGGACTCGGTCTTCGCCCTGCTCAAGTCCATCCTCAAGGTGGCCATCCTGGGGTGGGTGACGTACCTGATCCTCCGCCGGGCCTGGCCCGAGGTGATCGCGGCCGGCGGCGTCAGCGTGGAGCTGCTGCTCCCCCTCACGCGCGGGCTGGCGCTCAAGATGGCGTTCCTGACGGGGCTCGCCTTCCTGGCCATCGCGGGGCTCGACTACGGCTTCCAGCTGTTCCAGTTCGAGAAGAGCCTGCGGATGACCAAGCAGGAGGTCGTCCAGGAGCACAAGGAGACCGACGGCGACCCGCAGGTGAAGGGCCGCATCCGCCAGCTGCAGCGCCAGATGGCGCGCAAGCGGATGCTGCAGAACGTGGCCACCGCCGACGTCGTGGTCACCAACCCGACCCACATCGCCGTGGCGCTCAAGTACGATCCCCTCGTGGCCGCCGCCCCGGTGGTGGTGGCCATGGGCGAGCGGCTCATCGCCCAGCGCATCAAGGAGCTGGCGTTCAAGGCCGGGGTCCCGGTCATCGAGAACAAGCCGCTGGCGCGCGCGCTGCTGGCCAGCGCCAAGATCAACGAACCGGTGCCGCCCGCGCTCTACGTCGCAGTGGCCGAGATCATCGCGTTCGTCTTCCGGAAGCGTGGGGCGCAGCTGCCCGCCCGGAGGAATAGGTGACCGCCCCGAGCACCGCCATCGGCGCCACCGGCGCCGCGGGCGCCGGCTCGGCGGGCGGGAACGCGCCGCGCGGCCGCGCCCCGGCACGGCCGGTCGGGGCCGGCGCCGAGGCGCCGACGATGTTCCAGCGCATGGGCGGCGCGGCGGAGACCTGGCTGGCCATCGCCGTGATCATCGTGGTGGCGCTGCTCATCGTGCCGCTCCCGCCGGCGATCCTCGACGCGCTGCTGGCCTTCTCGCTCGCCATCGCGGTGCTCGTCCTGCTGGTGACGCTGTCGGTCCGGGACCCGCTCGAGTTCTCGATCTTCCCGAGCCTGCTGCTGCTCATCACGCTGCTCGGCTCGGGCTCAACGTGAACACCACGCGCCTGATCCTCTCCACGGGGCATGCGGGCTCGGTGATCGCGGCGTTCGGCAACGCGGTGATCGGCGGCAACTACGTCGTGGGCCTGGTGATCTTCCTGATCCTCATCGTGATCAACTTCATGGTGATCACGAAGGGCGCGGGGCGCGTGGCCGAGGTGGCCGCCCGGTTCACCCTCGACGCCATGCCCGGCCGGCAGATGAGCATCGACGCCGACCTCGGCGCCGGCCTCATCGACGAGGCCGAGGCCCGCCGCCGGCGCGAGGAGATCCAGCGCTACGCCGACTTCTACGGCGCCATGGACGGCTCGGCCAAGTTCGTCCGCGGCGACGCCATCGCGGGCCTCATCATCACCGGCATCAACCTGGTGGGCGGCTTCCTGATCGGCATCACCCAGCAGGGGATGTCGGCCGGGGAGGCGCTCGGCACCTTCACGAGCCTCACCGTCGGCGACGGCCTGATCACCCAGATCCCGGCGCTCATCGTCAGCACCGCGGCCGGCATCATCGTCACGTACGGCTCCAAGTCGCCCAGCGTGGGGCCGGCCATCGCCTCGCAGCTCACGCGGCACGAGGGCGCGCTCTGGATGTCGGCGGTCATCATCGGCCTGCTCGGCGTGGTGCCCGGCTTCCCCTTCCTGCCCTTCGCCACGCTGGCCGGCGGGCTCGGCGGGGTGGCCTACATGGTGCGGCAGCGGGTGGAGCGGGAGAAGGCGCCGGAGGCCACGGTGATCACCAAGCCGCAGGCCAAGCCGGAGTCGGCGCCCATCAAGGACCTGCTGGCCGTGGAGCCGCTCGAGGTGGAAGTGGGCTACGCGCTGGTGCCGCTGGTGGACGAGTCGCAGAAGGGCGACCTGCTGCAGCGCATCGGCCTGATGCGGAAGCAGCTGGCGCTCGAGATGGGCATCATCGTGCCGCCGGCGCGCATCCGCGACAACATCCAGCTCCCCGCCACCGAGTACGCCATCAAGCTCCGCGGCGTCCGCGTCGCCGGGGGCGAGGTCCTGCCGCGCTACCTGCTGGCGCTCGACACCGCCGGCATGGCGGCGCCGATCGACGGCATCCGCACCATCGACCCGAGCTTCGGCCTCCCGGCGGTGTGGATCACGCCCGACCGCCGCCTCGAGGCCGAGGGCAACGGCTACAGCGTGGTGGAGCCGCAGACGGTGCTCTCCACCCACCTGATGGAGACCATCAAGCGCCACTCGGCGGAGCTCCTCTCGCGCCAGAACGTGCGCGAGCTGCTCGACACGCTCAAGGAAACCCACCCGGCGCTGGTCGAGGATACGATCCCCGGCAAGCTCTCGCTCGGCACCGTGCACCGGGTGCTGCAGCGCCTGCTCCGCGAGGGGCTGCCGGTGCGCGACCTGGCCCTCATCCTCGAGTCCCTCGCCGACGCGGCCGACGTCACCAAGGACCCCGAGGCGCTGACCGAGCAGGTGCGGCGGAGCCTGTCGTCCGTGCTGGTGCAGATGTTCGACGACGGCGACGGCGCCATCAGCGGCATCACCATGGGCCCGAAGCTCGAGACCGCGCTCATGGGCCTGTTCAGCCCGCGGCCCACCCGCGACGGCGGCCGGCCGCTCGAGCCCGAGGACCTCACCTCGGCGCTCCGCCTGCTCAACGACCTCATGGAATCGAACAAGCGTGACGGCCAGTTCCGGCCGCTCATCACGCCGCCGGCGCTCCGGGTGGGCGTCCGCCGGCTGGTGGAGCCCGTGCTGCCGCACGTGCCGGTGCTGTCGCTGGGCGAGCTGCCCGCGCAGACGCCGGTGCACAGTCTTGCCACCTGGGAGCTGACCCGTGCCGCTTGAATCCTTCTCCGGTCCCGCGGTGGACGTGCTGCTGGCGCGCGTCCGCACCCAGCTCGGCCCCGAGGCCGAGATCATCGCCGTGCGCAGCGAGGCGGGCCCCGACGGCCGCAAGCGCTACCAGGTCATCGCCGCGGATCCCGAGGCCGCGGAGCTCGAGCGCCGCCGCATGGGCACGAGCGGTGGCGGCCACCCGTTGCTCCGCGCCGCGCCGGGCCGCACCGACCTGGCCCGCCGCCGCGAGGGCGACAAGGGCCCCCAGCTCATCGCCTTCGTGGGACCGACGGGCGTGGGGAAGACCACCACGATCGCCAAGCTGGCCACGCACCCCGACTACCTGAAGGGCCGCAAGGTGGGCCTGCTCTGCCTCGACACCTATCGCGTCGGCGCCATCGAGCAGATCCGCGCCTACGCCGAGATCGCGGCGCTGCCGCTCGAGGTGGTCTACGAGGGGAGCGACCTGGCCCCGGCCCTGCGCCGCCTCGGCGACCGCGACGTGATCCTGGTGGACACCCCGGGCCGCGGCCCGCGCGCCCAGGCCGACGCCCAGCAGGTGAGGCAGTGGCTCAGCCAGCTCCAGCCGGCCGAGACGCACCTGGTGCTGCAGTCGGGCCTGCAGCGCGCGGTGGCCGACCGGATGATCGAGGCCCACCGCGCCCACGGCATCACCCACCTGGTGGCCACCAAGCTGGACGAGGCCCCGGACGACTGGACCCTCTTCGACGCCGCCGCCGAGGCCCGCCTGCCGATGCGCTGGGTGTCCGACGGCCAGGAAGTGCCGAAGGACCTCCGGCCCGCCGCGCAGCGCCTGCTCGCCGCGGTGGCCGCGCTCCGGCTGCGGGCCGCGGAGCCTGCGGAGGTGCTCGCATGATGGACCAGGCCGCGATGCTGCGCGCCATGATGGCGGAGCGCCACCCGATGCCGCCGGCGCCCAACGGCCCGCCCACCCTGGTGGTGGGGAGCGGCAAGGGCGGGGTGGGGAAGTCCGTGCTCTCCGTGCTGCTGGCCGAGCGCGTGGCGGCCGACGGCCGCCGGGTGCTGCTGGTCGACGGCGACCAGAACATGGGCAACCTGCACGTCCTCCTGGGCCTGGCCCGCGCCAACCGCCTCGAGAACGTGCTCAACGAGACCGCCGCCCCGCGCGACCTCCTGGTCCCGGTGGCCGAGCGGATCCACCTGCTCCCCTCGGACAGCGGCGCCGACTCGCTGTACTCGCTGAGCGCGGTGGACCGCGCCCGGCTCCACCACCGGCTGAGCGCGCTCTACGACGAGTTCGACGCGGTGATCGTGGACGCCGGCCCCGGCCTCGAGAGCGTGGTCCGCGTGGCCACCATGCGCGCCACCCGGCTCATCGTGGTCACCGCGCCCGAGCCGGCCGCGCTGACCGACGCCTATGCCACGATCAAGATCGTCCACGGCCAGGTGCACGACCTGCCGGTGGACGTGCTGGTGAACCGCATCTACGCCGAGCGCGAGGGGCCCGAGACGTTCGAGCGCCTCGAGACCGCGGCCGAGCGCTTCCTGCACCGCGAGCTCCGGTATCTCGGCGCGGTCTGGGAGGATGAACACATCCGGCGCGCCGTGCGCACGCCGGGGCTGTTGCTGCAGGGGCTGCAGGCCGGGCCCAATCACGATGTGCTGTCGGCCGCGGTCGAGCGGCTGGACCTGCCGGCGCCCGCCCGGCTGGTGGGCTGAGACGGAGTTCGCACCCGAAGGAACGACCATGGCGACGCAGACCACATCCCAGACGATGACCGACGCGCTCTGGCACAAGTACCGCGCCACCGGCGACCCGGCCGCCCGCTCCCAGCTCCTGGACCGCTACCTGGGCCTGGTGCATCACGTGGCCCGGCAGGTGGCCGCCCGCGTCTCGGACGTGGTCGAGGTCGACGACCTCGTCAGCGCCGGCACGCTCGGCCTGGTGCAGGCGCTCGAGAGCTTCGACCTCTCGCGCGGGCTGGCCTTCAGCACCTTCGCGATGCGCCGCATCCGCGGCTCCATTCTCGACGAGCTCCGTTCCCGTGACTGGGTGCCGCGCTCGGTGCGCGCCAAGGGCCGCCAGCTCGCCTCCACGGTGAGCCAGCTCGAGGCGCGCCTCGGCCGCGCGCCGGAGCCGCAGGAGGTGGCCGCCTCGCTGCAGCTCGACATGGCCACCTACTGGCGCTGGCGCGAGGAGGTGGAGGGCGCGGTGCTGGTGTCGCTCGACGGCTCGGTGACGCTCGACCACGCCGAGGCCGCCTCCCTCGAGGAGACCCTGGGCGACACCCACGCCGCCATCCCCGGCGACGCGCTGCAGCAGGAAGAGACGGTGGCGATCCTCAAGCACGCCATCCAGATGCTGCCGCCCAAGGAGCGCACGGTGCTCGCGCTCTACTATTACGAGGAGCTCAACCTGCGGCAGATCGCCGAGGTGCTGCACGTGACGGAGTCGCGGGTCTCGCAGATCCGCACCCAGGCCCTGAAGCGGCTGCGCACCCGGCTGCAGCCGGCGGAGGAACGCTGATGTCGCCCCGGACCCTGAAGCTGGTGCTGGTGTTCCTCACGGGCTTCGTGCTGCTGGCGTACGCACCCGTGCTGGTCCAGGCGGCCCCCACGGTGGTGGCCACCCTGGGCGGCATCCCCACCCCCTCGCTCCCCGCCGTCGCGATGACCACCGACCTGCTCGGCGACATCCTCCTCGGCACCGCCGCGGCGTTGCTCGCCGTGCTGCTGGTGCTCCGGCTGCGGCATCGGGTGGCGACCCAGCCGGCAGTCACTCCGCGACCGGCGCTCCACCTGGTGACCACCCACGAGAGCCCCCTCCGGACCGACATCCGGAAGGCGGCCGCCACCGGGGAGCGGGTCCCGGCCCTGGCCCGACGGTTCCGGCTGAGCCAGGACGCCGTCCGGGTGGCCCTACATAAGGAAGGGCCGGCGGATGCCGCCCGACCGGAAAGAAGTTCCCGGCGGGAGCGGCAGTTGCCGCCCCCGGCCAAGACCCCGGTCAGGCGGCCTTCCCGAACTGGTTATCAGGCAAGGGGTTAGCAAAAGGGTGGGGTGGGGGGCTCAAGGGCACGGTGATTGCCCTTGAGCCCCCTGACCTTTTCCGGTGACCCCATGGGCCTGAATGCCATCCAGAGTACCGCCCGCACGCTGAGCTACTACACCCGGCTCCAGGCGGTGACGGCCAACAACCTGGCCAACAGCGACACCGAGGGCTTCAAGGCGGACCTGATGGCCGCCCGGCAGGTGGGCGACACCACCTGGCCCGTCCCGGTGATGCGGACCGACCTGTCGCAGGGCAACCTGACCCACACCGGCCGGCCGCTCGACGTGGCGCTCGACGGCCCGGGCTTCCTCGTGGTGCAGACCGAGAACGGCGAGCGCCTCACGCGGGGCGGCGCGCTGGCCCTCGACGTGGCCAACCGCCTCACGGACCGCCACGGCAACGCCCTCCTCGGCGAGAACGGCCCCATCGCCATCCCGGTCCGCTACGCCACGCTCGAGATCCAGGCGGACGGCGAGGTGGTGGTGGACGGCACCAAGGTGGACCGCCTCCGGCTCGAGACCGTGCGCGACACCAGCACGCTCCTCAAGGAAGGCGCCGGCCGCTTCGTGGCCGACCAGGAGCGGGTGCCGGTGGACAGCGGCACGATGACGCTCCGCCAGGGCGAGATCGAGGACAGCAACCAGGACACGCTGCGCGGCACGGTGGACCTCGTGACCATCCAGCGCGCCTACGCCGCCAACGTCGACTCGCTCAAGGCGCTCGACAGCGTGCTCGGCACCGTCGTGAACGAGGTTGGCAAGGTCGGTTGACCGCATCGAAAGCGCGGCCCTTGGATCGCGCTCCTGAGCCCCACGTGGCGTGGCCCAAGGGCCGCGCGTTCGAGAAGGAAGGGATGAACGGATGAACCCAGGCCTCCGCGCCAGCGCCTCCGGCATGCGCGCCCAGCAGACCCGCATCGACGCCATCGCCAACAACCTGGCGAACGTGAACACCACGGCGTTCAAGCGGAGCCGCACCAACTTCGAGGACATGCTGTACGAGACCCTGCAGGGCTCGCAGCTGGTCCACTACCAGGGCACCGAGACCCTCGCCCCGGTGCAGATCGGCCGCGGCGTCCGCCTGGCTGACGTCCAGCGCATCCACACCCAGGGCACCTTCGAGATCACCGAGAATCCCTTCGACTTCGCCATCGAGGGCGAGGGGTTCTTCCAGGTCCAGCTGCCCACCGGCGACGTGGCCTTCACCCGCGACGGGCACTTCACCCGCTCCGCCGAGGGGACCCTGGTGAACCACAGCGGCTACATGCTGCAGCCCGAGATCACCATTCCGCTGGAGGCCACGCAGGTGACGGTCTCGCCGCAGGGCCTGGTGAGCGCCATCCTCGGCAACTCGGGGCAGCAGGTGGAGATCGGGCAGCTCGAGCTGGCGCGCTTCGTGAACACGAGCGGACTCCTCTCCCTCGGCAACAACCTCTACCGGGAGACTCCGGCCTCTGGGCAGCCGATGACCGGCCTGGGGATGGAGGATGGCTTCGGGCAGGTGGTGCAGGGGTCGCTCGAGTCCTCGAATGTCGAGATCGTGCAGGAGATGGTGGACATGATCGCGGCGCAGCGCGCCTACGAGGTCAACTCCAAGGCCATCAAGACCGCCGAGGAGATGATCCAGACCGTCACCAACGAACTGATCCGCTAAGTGCGCCTCATGGGTCTCCTCGCCACCCTCGTCGCCGCCCTGCCGGGTCCCGCCCGGGCGCAGGCGCCCGTCCGGCTCGCCGCCCAGGCGGCGCCGGTGCCGGCGCGCCTCCAGGCCCGCGTGGCCGAGGCGGTGGCCAGGACCTGGGGCGTGGACACCACCGGGATGGTGCTCTCGTGGGGCGTCGGCTCGCTGGCCGACGTGCCGGACACCAGCAACTTCCGCCTCCTCGGCAACGGGGAGGGCGGGTGGTTTGCCGTCATGGTGGAGCGGCCGGACCGGCCGGTGGCGGCCATCCGGCTCCGCGCCGGCCTGGTGCGCGAGCGCCTGGTGGCCGCGCGCGCGCTCCGCTCGGGGCTCCGCCTCGTGGCGGGGGACATCCGGCGCGAGCAGCACCTGCGCTGGGGCCCGCCCGAGGCGCCTGACGAGGCGGACGTGCAGGAAGGCTGGGTGGTGCGCCGCCCGCTCTCGGCCGGGGAGGAACTGCTCCGGCCGCGGGTGGAGCCGCCGCCCGTGGTGCTGGCGGGGCAGCCGGTGCGGCTCCTCTGGCAGGAAGGCAACGTCGCGGTGGCCATCGAGGGCACCGCACTCAACGACGCGGCGCTCGGCGCCGCCGTCCGGATCCGCACCACGCGGCGCCAGGGGATCGTGCAGGCCACGGCCACCGCGCCCGGGGAAGCGAGGATGATGCGATGACTGTCCGGTCCATGGCCCTCGGCGGCGCGGGAGTGCTCGTGCTGCCCGTGCTCCTCCTCGCGCAGGGCGCCCCGCCGGCGCCGGCCGCCACGACGGCCCCCGCCCCCGCGGCGCAGCCCGCGGTGGCCACGGCGCCGGCCCCGAGCCGCGCCGGCTGGTTCAGCGACAAGCGCCCGCTCCGCATCGGCGACATCGTCACCGTGGTCATCGACGAGAGCATGAACGCCAGCGAGCGCCAGAGCGAGAACGCCAGCAAGCGCCGCGGCAACCAGCTGGGCCTCAACCTGAACGTCGGCGACGTGGCCATCGGCCCGCAGAAGGGCTTCCAGAGCGACCTGAACCAGAGCTCCCGCACCGGCGCCGACGCCGGCCGGAGCGGCGACCTCCAGGCCATCATCAGCGTCCGCGTCGTCAGCATCGAGCCCACCGGCATCGCCCGGATCAAGGGGGAGAAGACGGTGGGCGTCGACGGCCGCAACCAGGTGATCACCATCGAGGGCGTCATCCGCCCCGAGGACGTGACCGCCGACAACAGCGTCTATTCGTCCCGCGTGGCCGAGTCGGTGGTGAGCTACAAGGGCAAGAAGATCGGCCCGGCGCGCGGCATCCTCGGCTCCATCCTCTCGATCTTCTGGCCATGAGCGCGCGCCTCCGCCCGTCCGGGCTCGTCGCCCTCGCCCTCGTGGTGCTGGCCCTGCCGCTCGCGGCGCAGGCCACCGAGCGGGTGGGCGACCTCGTCACCACCGCCGGCAACATCCCGCGGCGGCTCATCGGCTACGGCCTCGTCATCGGCCTCGAGGGCACGGGCGACCGCTCCTTCGGCAGCGCCACCACCGGCGGCACCCAGACCGTCCGCTCCATTGCCAACGCGCTGCGCCGCTTCGGGCTCGAGGTGCCGGGGGAGCGGCTCCGGCCCCGGAACGTGGCCGCCGTGGTGGTCACGGCCGAGGCCTCGCCGTGGCTCCGGGCGGGGGGGCGCTTCGAGGTGCAGGTGAGCTCCATCGGCGACGCGACGAGCCTCCGCGGCGGCGTGCTCTGGATCACGCCGCTGCAGTCCGACCCCGAACAGCCCCCGGTGGCCACCGCCCAGGGCTCGCTTTTCGTCCCCGAGGACGATGTCCGCTCAATTGCCGGGCGCCGGGGCAACTCGGCCCGGATTCCCGAGGGGGGCGTCCTGGAAGTGGAGCCGCCCCAGGTGGCGGCCCTGACCCCGAAACTGCTGCTCCGCCGCCCCAGCCTGGTCACCGCCCAGCGGCTGGCCAGCGCCATCAACGCCGGCCTGGGGGATAGTGTCGCGAAAGTGGACGATCCCGGGAGCATCACCCTCAACCCCGGGGCCCGGGGGGGCGATAATCTGGCAATGCTCCTGGCGGCCATCGACACCCTCCCGGTGCGGATGACCCCGGACGCCCGGGTGGTGATCGACGCCCGCAGCGGCACGGTGGTGAGCGGCGGCACGGTGCGGGTGGCGGCGGCCACGGTGACCCACCGCGGCCTCACCCTGCGGATCGGCGGCACGGCGCCGCCGGCCGCGGCGACGGACAGCACGGCCCCGCCGGTCCCCGAGGGCCTGCTCACGGTGGGCGAGGGCGCGTCGGTGCAGGAAGTGGCCGCGGGGCTCCACGCCGCGGGCGCCAAGCCGCAGGAGATCGCGGCGATGTTCAGCGCCCTGCGCGAAGTCGGGGCGCTGAGCGCCGAGGTGGTGGTCCGGTGACGGCCCCGATCGGTGGGGGCCCGGGCCGGGCGGTCGGCGGGCTCGACCGGCAGCACGCCACCCTCAAGAAGGCCGCGCAGGACCTGGAGGCGGTCTTCCTGAACGAGCTCTTCAAGGCCATGCGGGAGGCCACGCCGCAGGACGGCATCCTCTCGCAGGACAGCGGGCAGGAGCTGTTCACGGGGATGCTCGACGAGCGCCTCGCGCAGCTGCATACGGAACGGACGAAGGGCGGTCTGGGGGAGGCGCTGTACCGGCAGCTGAGCCGGCGGTTGCCCACCCCGCCCACGCAAGCGGCAGGAGACCCATGAGTCCCCACGGTTACCAGGAGTTCATCCCCGCCGAGCCCTCGACGTCCGAGCGGCTGGCGGACCTGGCCGAGGCCCTGCTGTACGAGGCCAACGTCATCGAGGAGCTGCGGCAGGCCCTCCTGCGCCAGCGCGCCGGGGTGGCCGCCGACGACGCCGAGATGGTGGAGGCGAGCATCCACGCGATGGGCCGCACGCTGCTCACCCTCGACGAGGCGAAGCGCCGCCGCTCGGCGCTCACCGCGCTGATCGCGGGGGGCGACCCCACCCCGCTCGACCGGCTGGAGACCCTGCTCGGCGGCACGCTGCCGCCGGACGTGGAGGAGGCGCGCGGCATGGTGAAGCGCTCCGCCCTCATGGCGGCGCAGGACGTGGCCATCAACCAGCACATCCTCAAGCGCGCGCTCGAGGCGGGCGACGTCTTCCTGCAGCGGCTCTTCTCCATGGCCCAGGAGCCGGCGCCGGGCTACCAGCGCGGCGAGCGGGCGGCGGAGCCGCCGGCCGGGCTGCTGCTCAACCGGACGGCCTAGCATGAGCCTCTCGAGCCTGCTCAGCATCGCGCGGACCGCGCTGGTGACCCAGCAGCGGGCCATCGACACCACCGGCCACAACGTGGCCAACGCCCAGACCGAGGGCTACAGCCGCCAGCGCCTCAACATCGCGCCGGCGACGCCGCTGCAGCTGCCCTTCGGCCAGGTGGGCCGGGGCGTGAACATCGATGGCATCGAGCGGGTGCGGAGCCGGTTCCTCGACGGCAATTATCGCACGGCCAGTGGCGACCTCGGCAACTACTCCACCCGGCGCGAGCTGCTCGGCACGGTGGAGGGGGTCTTCGGCGAGCCGAGCGACACCGGCCTGGCCACCGGACTGGACGACTTCTTCAACGCACTCGACGACCTGGCCAACGAGCCGACCGGCAAGACCCAGCGGACCATGGTCCGCACCACCGCGCAGAACCTCGTCACCCGCCTGCACGACACCGACAGCCGGATCAACGCGGTGGCCGCGGAGACCGTGACGCGGATGCGCGACGCGGTCTCGGAGATCAACCGCATCGCCGCCCAGATCGCGGACCTCAACGTGCAGGTCCGCGCGGGCAACGCCGGCAACCGGCAGTCGCCCGACGTGCAGGACCGGCGCGACCTGCTGGTGGACGAGCTGTCGAAGTACGTGGGCGTCCGGGTGCTGGAGCGACAGGACGGCACCATCGGTGTCACCGCGGGCGACGTGATGATCGTGGACGCCGGCCAGCACACCGACCTCGAGCTCCGGAACCTCGGCGACGGTGCCTACAGCGTGGGCCTGGTGGGCAGTCCCGGCACGGTGAACCTGCAGACCGGCCAGCTCGCCGCGCTGGCGGAGCTGTCGAGCACCACGCTGCCCGGCATCCGCGCCCGACTCAATGGGCTGGTGCAGGGGATGGTCACCGAGGTGAACGCCATCCACCGGGCGGGCCGGAACCTGACCGGGGCCACGGGGATCGACTTCTTCGACCCCACGGGCCTGACGGCCAGCAGCGTGCAGCTGAGCCAGGCCCTGCAGCTCACCCCCGACAACATCGCCGCCGGCCGGAGCGGCGGCAGCGGCGACAACGCCAACGCCCTGGCCCTCGCGGCGCTCCGCACCAACGGGGTGACGAGCTTCGGCGGCCAGAGCATCGGGGAGGCGTACCAGGCCCTGGTGTCGGACCTGGGCGTGGCGGTGAAGGACGCCAGCCAGCGGGAAGAGGCGCAGGACGTCATCGCGAACAACGCGGACAGCCAGCGCAAGAGTGTGAGCGGTGTGTCCATTGACGAGGAACTGACCCAAATGATCGCCCAGCAGAACGCCTACTCGGCGGCGGCCCGCCTCGTGTCGGTGGCCGACGAGATGATGCAGGCCGTGCTGGGCATGGTGCGCTAGGACGCGCGCCTGAGCACCTGAATCGAGGCAAGCCGTGCTCATCCTGAATCGTCGCCAGGGAGAGGCGATCATCATCGACGGGGGGATCCGGATCATCGTCCTCTCGAGCGATCGCCGCGGTGCGCGCATCGGCATCGAGGCGCCCACCGAGATCAACATCCAGCGCGAGGAGCTGGTCAATCGCGTCGCCGAAGAGAACCGCCGCGCCAACGCGCGGGGGCCCGGCACCGACTGGCTGGACCAGCTGCCGCTCAAGAATCCCTGACCGCCAGGGACCAGAGGCACACGGGGCCGCCTCCCGGCTGGGAGGCGGCCCCGTCGTCGTTCCTGGCGGCGCCCTGGCGCGACTAGGCCGCTTCCAGCAGGGCAGGCGGAGGATGGCGCGCGTGCCGCCGGCCGCGCGCGCCTCGAGCGCGAGGCGGCCGCCGTTCTTCTCGGCCAGGCGGGCCGCCACCGGCAGGCCGATGCCCAGGTGCCCCTCGCGGGTGGTGTGGAAGGGTTCGAGCGCCCGGTGGCGCTGCTCGTCGGTCATGCCGGGACCGTTGTCCTCGACCAGCAGGCGCATGCCGCCATCGCCCGGCTCGGCGGCGAGGGTGATGCTGGGCGCCGGGTGGTCGGCCAGGGCCTCCTTGGCGTTGATCACCAGGGAGAGCAGGGCATGGCGGAGCTGGGCCTCGACGCCGCGCACCGGCGCCAGGCCGCCCGGCAGCCGCACCTCGACCTCGGCGAGCGGCAGGCCGCGCTGGTAGCGCTGCAGGTCGGCCACGTAGGTGAGGAGCTCCTCGACGATGATGGGCATCGGCTCGAGCTCCTGGGCGGCGTAGATCTGGCTGAAGCGGGTGATGGTGTCGGCCAGGTGCTGCACCGAGTCACTCATGGCGCCGCGCAGCCGGTTGCCCTCGCCGGGCGTGAGGAAATCGGCGTGCGGATCGACGAGCAGCGTAAGGGTCTGCAGGGGGCCGCGGAGGTCGTGCGCCATCCCGCGCGAGAGCGAGCCCATGACCTGGGCGCGATCGGCGCGGAGGAGCAGTTCCTCGAGCTGGGTGGGGCTCAGGGCCCGGGCGTGGGGCTCGGTCGTGGCGACGCTCGTCACTCGGGGGTCTCCTGGGGGCCCCGACAAGCTAGCGGGGTGGCCAGCCGAGCGGCACCCGTCGGGCCCGCGGTCTGACGCCCGGGCTTCGGCCCGTGGCGCTCGGGGCTAGCGGAGCGAGATCCAGACCCCGTCCACGATGGGGTCGGCCAGGTGCCGGCGCTGGATCACGGCCAGCATGCTCTCGCTGATGGTGGCGCCGCTCGCCAGCAGCTTCACGCCGGAGCTGGTGCAGAGGTCCCGGGCCAGCACCATGCCCACGGCGAGGCGATCCACCGCGATCTCGGCCCGGGTGGAGTGCCACTCCTCGCGCGGGCGGTCCAGCACCACGGACTCGAGGTGGCGGAGCGCCACCGGGTCGTACCAGGTGCCGGCGTGGCCGGCCAGCTGCTCGATCACCTCGGCCGGCTTCTTCCGCAGTGCCGTGCCGCCGTCGAGCAGGCGGTAGAAGTCGATGGCCACGCGGAGGATCCGGGAGCGGAGCGGGATCTGCCCCGAGACGAAGTGCGAGGGCTGCCCGGTGCCGTCCCAGTTCTCGTACACGCCACCGATGATCTCGCCCGCCCCCTTGAGGCGTTCCACGGCCTCGAGCAGGGCGGTGCTCACCACGGCGTAGTGCCAGTCGGGATAGGCCGGGGCGCCGCTGTGCTGGTGCGCGGCGTCCACCACCTTGCCGATCTCGTGCAGCTGGGCGGCGAGCTCGAGGTCGTGCACCAGCTCGACGGGCACTTCGAAGCGCTCGGCGATCCGCCGCGCCAGCGACGCGAGCCGCTTGCCGCGCTCGGCGGCGCCCGGGAGGCCCAGGTCCACCAGGTGGATCAGCAGCTCCAGCAGCTGGTCGAAGCTCCGGCCCAGCTGCTGGTGCAGGTGGGCCATGGCATCGCGGTCGTGGCGGAGCTGGTCCTGCAGGCGCTTGAGGCGGAGGCTGGCCCGCACCCGCGCCAGGAGCTCGGGCAGCTCGATCGGCTTGGTGAGGTACTCGTCCACGCCGAGGTTGAGGCCCTCGACCTTGAGCGCGGTGTCGGTGAAGCCGGAGAGCACCACGAAGATGCAGTCGCGGAGCTCCGGGTCCTCCCGCACCTGGCGGCAGAGCTCGAAGCCGTTCATCCCCGGCATGTTGTAGTCGGAGACGATCACGTCCGGGCGGATCCGGCGGGCCACGGCCAGCGCCTCGGCGCCGTCGAGCGCGGTGGCCACGCGCATGGCGGGCTCGTGCTCGAGCGCGCGCTGGAAGACGGCGAGCGTCGCGGCGTCGTCGTCCACCAGGAGGATGGTGCTCACCGGGACCGCGGGCGTGGGTGCGGTCATGGCGCGGTTCCGTGCGCGGCCGGGGCGGCGGCGCTATCGCCATGGACGGTGCCGGAGTCGCCGGGGGTGAGCGGCACGGCCAGCGAGTCGCCGGCCGTGGCGGGTGGCAGCAGCATCATCACGGTGACGCGGCGGTTGGCGTCGGCCTCGGGCGCGTCGGGCTTGTAGAGCTTGCGGTCGGCCCAGCCGCGCACCTGCTGGATCTGGGCGTCGTTGAGGCCGCCCTCGACCATGATGCGCCGCGCCGCGTTGGCGCGGTCCACGCTCAGCTCCCAGTTGCTGTAGCCATCAGCGCGGTGATAGGGCCGGCTGTCGGTGTGGCCCTCGATGACGACGGCGTTGGGGAGGCTCCCGAGCTTCTGGCCCAGGAACTTGAGCAGTTCGGCGCCGGCGGTGCGGGGCGCGGCGCTCCCGGTCTCGAAGAAGACGCCGCTCGAATCCTCGAGCAGCTGCACCCGGAGCCCTTCCTCGGTGACCTCGATCTCCACGTGCTCGGCGATCTCGGCCAGGGCGGGGACCTCGCGCACCTGCTGGCGGATCTGCTCGGCCAGCTGGCGGAGGCGGTCGCGCCGCAGGTCCACCACCTGGTTGGGCGACATGATGCGCGGGCTCTGCGACTGCGCCCCCTCGCCCGGCATGATGGAGCTGCCGAACTCGTCGGCGCGGCCCAGCGGGTCCTGGAAGTAGCCGGCGATCGCCGACTTGACGTCGCTCGACTGGCCCACGATCCAGAGGACCAGGAACATCGCGAACATCGCCGTCATGAAGTCGGCAAAGGCCACCTTCCAGGCGCCGCCGTGGTGGCCGTGCCCGTGGGCCTTCTTCTTGATGATGATGATCGGCTGCTCGCGGGCCTTGTTCACGGGGGCCTACTTCCCGGCCTTCGCCGCCTGCTTGCACGCGGCTTCCATCTCCTGGAACGTCGGGCGGGCGGTGGAGAAGATGGCCCGCCGCGCAAACTCCACCGCTACGATCGGCGCGAAGCCCTTGGCGAAGGCGATGACGCTGGCCTTGAAGAAGGCGAAGAAACGCGCCTCCTCGGAGTTGATGTTCTCGATGGCGGTCGAGAGCGGCCCGAAGAAGCCATAGGCCAGGAGCACGCCGAGGAAGGTGCCGGTGAGGGCCGCGGCCACCTTCTCGCCGATGACCTCCACCGGGCCCGAGATGGCGGCCATGGTCACCACGATGCCGAGCACCGCGGCCACGATGCCGATGCCGGGAAGCGCGTCGCCCACCTTCTGGAGGGCGCTCGCCGGCTTCCCCGATTCCTCGTGGTGGACGTCCATCTCGGCGTCCATCAGCGAGTCGAGGTCGTGCGGCGGGACTGCTGCCCACCAGCACCAGGCGCAGGGAGTCGCAGAGGAACTCCATGGCGTGGTGCTCGTGCAGGATCTTGGGGTACTTCTTGAAGATCGGCTCTTCTCGGGGTCCTCGATGTGGGCCTCGATGGCCACCAGGCCGTCCTTGCGGGCGATCTGGAAGAGCTCGTAGAGCATCTTCAGGGCGTCGAGGTAGAGGTCCTTCGAGTAGTGGCTGCCCTTGAAGACGGCGCCGAGCTTGGCGCCCAGGGCCTTGAGGACGGGGGCCGGGGTGCTGATGAGCACCGTGCCCAGCGCCACGCCGCAGATCGTGACGATCTCCGAGATGTGGAACAGGGCGGGCAGGTGGCCGCCGGCGATGGTGAAGCCGCCCGCCACGGATGCCAGCACGATGATCAGGCCAATGATTGCGATCATGTCGATGCCATCCCTTGCATGGCTGAAGTATCGGAGTTGCTTGCCGATACCTTGAGGAGCGCCAGGGGGCATGACGCCCCCGCGGGGAGCCAGGACGTGCCCTATATCATCAACGGAATGCGGGACCTCTTGGCCCGCGGCGAGAACCTCCCGACGCTTCCCACGGTCGTGTTCCAGCTGCACCGGGTGCTCGACGACGAGCGCGCCGGGGCCCGGGACGTGGGCGCCATCATCGAGCGCGACCCGAGCCTGACCATCCGGCTCCTGCGGGCCGCCAACTCCGCCGCCTTTGCCCGGCCGGGCCAGCGGATCGGCTCGGTGCAGTCGGCGGTGGCCATGCTGGGGGTCAACCAGGTGCGGGCCGTCTGCATCGCGCTGGCGGTGGTGAAGGCGTTCGGGCAGCGGCGCGGAGGCCTGGACCACACCGCCTTCTGGGTGCACGCGGCGGCCGTCGGGATGCTGGCGCGGCGGCTCTGGGAGCGCTTCGGCAACGACCCGGACATCTCCGCGGACGACGTCTACGTGGCCGGGCTGCTGCATGACACGGGACTGCTGGTCATCGAGCAGCACTTCCCCCGGGAATTCACCGAGGTCCTCGCGGAACGCGCGGCCAACGGGGGCCGGCTCTGGCAGGTGGAGGAAGAGCACCTCGGCATGGACCACGGGGCGGTCGGCGGCCTCCTGATCGGCCGCTGGGGCCTGCCGCCCTACCTGGCCGAGGCCGTGACCAACCACCACCACCCGCACCAGGCGGACGAGAGGCTGCAGGCGCTCTGCCGGGTGGTGCAGGCGGCGGAGGTGCTGTGCACCGATGGGGGCGTGGGGCTGGCGGAGGAGGGGAGCGCCGACTGCTCCCCCTTCGACGTGCTCACCGAGCTCGGGGCCGACGAGGGCACCATCGAGCAGATCGAGGCGGAGCTGCCCACGCTGTCGGAGAAGGCCCGCCAGTTCCTGGCGTGAGCAGGATGGGTGGGGGAAAGCGAGCGGGGCGGCTCTTCGAGGCCGCCCGCGGGGCATTCAGGCGTGCGTCACGTGGACGGCACGGGATGGAGGGTTCGCGGTCAGTAGAACCGGCGGAACAGCGGGCCACCAGCTCATTGCTCAGCACCACCATCACGAACAACGCCTTGAGCATGATCCACCTCCTGGGCTGCGGACGCGCGCTGGGATCGCTTTCCTCTTGTTGCACGATTGGTGCCACGGTCATTCGGGGAAGCGCTGTGCCGGGCCGGATCCATAAGCTCTTTACCGACAGTGGCTTGGCCGGTCTGCCGTGTACTCCGCCTGTCGCTGCCCGGCGACAGGACGACACGCTCGCCCGGCGGGATGGACACAACTGCCGCCCGTCGGCTCGGCGCTGCTTCATGAACGGGCGCCCCACCTGTCGCGGATCCTGGCGCTCCCCGGTTCATCACCGGCCGTCAGCCACCGTGGCCCAGCCTCCGCCTCAGGAAACGTGACCTGCGCCCGATAATCGGACCAACTCGCATCACGTCCGGCCTCCCGGACGACGGTCTCCACGCCTCGAGGGGCATATGAACTGGCTGAATCAGGTGAGCGTCCGCGGCCGGCTGTTTGGCATCATCGCCTTCGCCGCCGTCGGGGTGGCGCTGCTCACCGGCCTCGCCTTCCGCACCATCAACGACGTGAAGGTCTACGGCCCCCTGTTCCAGACCATCGTCCGCAACAAGGACCTGATTGCCGACTTCGTCCCGCCCGCCCTCTCGGTGGCCGAGCCGCTGATGGTGGCCGACCGCATCGAGTACGGCGCCCACGAGGACGACCGGGAACGGTTCCTCGCCCGCGGGCGGGAACTGTCGCGGGCCTACCACGAGCGCCGCACCTACTGGATGGCGGAATCGGTGAGCGCCGAGGCGCGGAAGATCCTGGAGGAACTGTTCCCGACCGCCGACAAGTTCTACGAGGCATTCGACGGCCCGTTCATGGCGGCCATCGAGCGCCGGGACTCCAAGGCGGCGCGCGCCCTGCTCGAGGGCCCCCTGCTCGATGCCTACATGGCCAACGCCGCGGCCATCACCAAGCTGCAGGTGGCCGAAGGCGCAGCGTACGCCGCGCTCGAGGAACAGGCCCGGACGGTGGACACGGCGCCCAAGCGGGAGCTGCTGCTGCTGGCGGCGGTGGTGCTGGTGGTGGTGGCCGTGTCCGGGTGGTGGATCGCCAGGCAGGTGGTGACCCGGCTGCAGCAGACCGTCCGGGTCCTCGAGACCGCCGCTACCGGTGATCTCACCGTCCGGACGCGGATCGAGTCGGCCGATGAGTTCGGGGCCATCGCCCGGGCGCTCGACGGGTTCCTCGACACACTGAGCGGGAGCATCGCCTCGATTGCGCGCAACGCGACGGCCCTGGCCAGCACGGCCGAGGAGCTCACCAGCGTGAGCCAGACCATGAGCGCCGGCGCCGAGGAGACCTCGGCGCAGGCCACGGTGGTGGCGCGGGCTACTGACGGGGTGACCCGGAACGTGCAGACCGTGGCCACGGCGTCGGAGGAGATGAGCAGCTCCATCACCGAGATCGCCAAGAACGCCACCGAAGCCGCGCACGTGGCCAGCGAGGCCGTGGTGGCCGCCGGCCAGGCCGATGAGGCGATCGGTCGCCTCGGCAGTTCGAGCGAGGAGATCGGCCAGGTGGTGAAGACCATCACCAGCATCGCGGGGCAGACCAACCTGCTGGCGCTCAATGCCACCATCGAGGCGGCGCGTGCGGGCGAGGCGGGAAGGGTTCGCCGTGGTGGCCAACGAGGTGAAGGAACTGGCCAAGGAGACGCGCGCGCCACCGAGGACATCAGCCGGAAGATCGCCGCCATCCAGAGCGACACCGGGGGGGCCGTAGGGGCGATCCGCGCCATTACCCGGGTGGTGACCCAGATCAGCGCGGCGCAGGGCACCATCGCCAGCGCGGTGGAAGAGCAGACGGCCACCACCAGCGAGATCAACCGCAACCTCGCCGAGGCGGTCACCAGCGTGAGCGAGATCTCGCAGAATGTGAGCGGGGTCGCCACCGCGGCGAGCGAGACCACCCGCGGCGCCACGGACACGCAGCAGGCCGCCATGGAGCTGTCCCGGATGGCGGCGGCGCTGCAGGACCTGGTCCGCCAGTTCCAGTACGAGAACGAGTCCGGCCGGCCGGTGGCCGGCCGCCAGGGCGGGGGCCAGGCCGGTGGCTTGCCGCTCAGTGACTACGCCAAGGCCTTCGCGGCCCGGCGGCAGGTAGTCCCGGCCGGCGCCGACTGACGCGGCCGCGGGACGGGGACGACTGGTAGCACGGGGCGGGATGGCACGAGGCCGTCCCGCCCGCGCGCGATTGGCGCATTGACCATCTCACCGACTGTGAGACGCACATGGACTGGCTGCGCAACCTGAGTGTCCGGGCTCGGCTGTACGGGATCGTCGGCGTGGCGGCGCTGGGCGTGGCCGTGCTCACGCTGCTGGCGTTCCGGACCATCGATCGCGTGAAGGTGTACGGTCCGCTGTTCCAGGAGATCGTGGAGCAGAAGGACCTGATCGCCGACTTCCTGCCGCCGCCGCTCTACGTGGTGGAGTCGATGCTGCTGGCCCACCGGCTGGTGGACCCGGCCGAGGTGGCGTCGCGCGAGCACCTGCTGGAACACGGGGCCGTCCTCGCGGACGCCTTTGCCCAGCGCAAGGCCTACTGGCTCGCCCAGGACCTCGATCCCGAGGCCAGCGCGCTGCTGCGCAACGAGCTCCTGCCGAGCGGCGACCGCTTCTTTGCCACCTTCACCGGCAGCTTCAGCGCCGCCATCAAGCGTAACGACGTGGGGGCCGCCGAGCGCATCCTCGCGGCGGAACTGCTGCCCGCCTACCTCGCCAACGAGGCGGCGGTGGACCGCATCAACACCCGGGAGACTACCGTGGCCGCCGCCCTCGAGGCCGAGGCCAAGGTGACGGACGTGGCTCCCAAGCGCAGCCTGCTGCTGCTCGCCGCGGTGGTGGGATTGCTGGTGGGCACGGCCGGCTGGTGGATCGCGCAGCAGGTGGTGGGTCGCCTCCGGCAGACCATGCAGGTGCTCGAGACCGCCGCCACCGGCGACCTGACGGTCCGGACCCGGAGCGACGCCACCGATGAGTTCGGTGCTATCGCCAAGGCACTCGATGGGTTCCTTGAGACGCTCGGTACCAGCATCGCGGCCATCGCGCAGAACGCCACCGCGCTCGCCGGCACCGCCGAGGAGCTCAGCAGCGTGAGCCAGACGCTAAGCGCCGGGGCCGAGCAGACGTCGGCCCCGGACCAGCGTGCTGGCCCGGGCGGGCGAGCAGGTGACGCAGAACGTGCAGACGGTGGCCACCGCGTCGGAGGAGATGAGCAGCTCCATCACCGAGATCGCCAAGAACGCCACCGAGGCGGCGCACGTGGCCAATGAGGCGGTCACCGCCGCGGGCCTCGCGGACGAGTCAGTGGGGCGGCTCGGCAGCTCGAGCGAGGAGATCGGCCAGGTGGTGAAGACCATCACCGGCATCGCGGAACAGACCAACCTGCTGGCGCTCAATGCCACCATCGAGGCGGCGCGCGCCGGCGAGGCGGGAAAGGTTCGCCGTGGTGGCCAACGAGGTGAAGGAACTGGCCAAGGAGACGGCCCGCGCCACCGAGGACATCAGCCGGAAGATCCTCGTGATCCAGCAGGACGCGGGCGGCGCCGTGGAAGCCATCCGGGCCATCACGCGGGTGGTGGGACAGATCAGCGCGGCGCAGGGCACCATCGCCAGCGCGGTGGAGGAACAGACGGCCACCACCAGCGAGATCAACCGGAACCTGACGGAGGCGGTCAGCAGCGTGAGCGAGATCTCGCAGAACGTCGCCGGGGTTGCCACCGCGGTGAACGAGACCACGCGCGGCGCCACCGACACCCAGCAGGCCGCGATGGAGCTGGCCCGCATGGCAGCGGCGCTGCAGGACCTGGTGCACCAGTTCCGGTACGAGGGCCCGGCACCGTCCGGGCACCGGCGGCCGCAGGGACGGGGGCGCCACCCCGGCGTGCACCGCCGCGCGCTGGTGCCGAATGGGGTGGGTTGACAGTGAGAGGGCAGACGAGCCGATCCGTGGGGAGGGACCCGCAATGATCCGATGGACCCTGCGCCGCGTGCTGTTCGCGTCGGCGCTCCTGAGCGCAGTGCTGCTGGTGGCCACCGGCTTCGTGGGCTGGCAGCTGGCCAATCACGAGGAACGGGTGGCCGAGGAGATGGTGGTGGACCTCCAGGGGCTCCGCAACCACCTCGAGGGCGACATGATGCACGATGGCGTTCGCGCCGACGTGCTGGCTGCCCTCTACGCCGCCCAGTGGGAGCGCGGCACGCGGGACGCCGTGCTCGCCGAGCTGGCGGGGCATGCCGCCTGGTTCCGCGAAGTGCTCGCCAAGAACGAGGCCCTGCCTCTCGACGCCAGCGTCAAGGCGAAACTGGCCGAGGTCAAGCCGTCCCTCGAGACCTACCTCGGTTCGGCCGAGCGGCTCGCGGCGCTGGCCTTCACCAACCCGGCCGGCGCCCGTCGCGAGCTCCCGGCGTTCCACGCCGCCTTCAAGGACCTCGAGACCAAGCAGGAGGCGGTGAGCGACCTCATCGCCGGCGAAGTGGACCGCCTGCAGCAGGACACGCACGACGCGGCCGTCCGCGCCCGGCGCTGGCAGGTGGCGGTGCTGGCCGCCGGCCTGGTGCTGCTGCTGCTGGTCAGTGCCCTGGTGAGCCGGCGGCTGGCGCGGGACGTGGCCGAGCTGCTCCGGGCCGCGAATGCCGCGGGGCAGGGGGAGCTTGCGAGCCCGGCCGTCATCGCGGGTAACGGGGAGATCGCCGAGGTCGCCGCGGCGCTCAATCAGGCCACCACCGGCATGCGGACGGCCCTCGGCAGTGACCGCGTCGACTGGACCACGCTCGGCGAGGAACGCGCCGAAGTGGCCCGCATCCGGCAGCTCATCGAGAACGCCCCCATCAACATCATGTACGCCGACCGCGACCTGGTGCTGCGCTACATGAACCCGGCCGCGCGAAAGACCTTCGGCGCGCTGCAGGCCCACCTGCCGGTGCCGGTGGAGCAGATGGTGGGGCAGAGCATGGACCTCTTCCATCGCGACCCCGCTCACCAGCGGGGCCGCCTCGCCGACCCGGCGAAGCTGCCGCTGTCGGCCCCGCCCCATTGGCCCGGAGATGCTGGACCTGACGGCGTGCGCCATCCGCGACGTGGCCGGGGAGCACGTGGGCGTCATGGTGACCTGGGAGGTGGTGACCGCGAAGCTCGCTGCCGAGCAGGCGGTGAAGGACACCCAGGCGCGGGAACTGGCTCTGGCGGAGGAACGACGCCAGGCGGAGCGCGTGGATGCGGAGCGTCGCGCCCGGGACCAGGCCGCCCACGCCGAGGAGGGCAATAAGAGGCCGAGGCGGGGCGGGCCCAGGCCGCCGCGCTGCAGGCCAAGGTGGACCAGATCCTCGCCGTGGTGGATGCCGCGGCCGTCGGCGACCTGACCCAGGAAGTGACCGTCCGCGGGGACGATGCCATCGGCCGCCTCGGGACCGGGCTGGCGCAGTTCTTCGGCAACCTGCGGGCGAGCATCGGCAACATCACCCGGACGGCCGAGGTGGTCGCCACCGTGGCCGAGCAGACGCGCGCGGTGAGCGGGCGGCTGCAGGCCTCGGCGGCAGAGTCGTCGGCGCAGGCGAGCGTGGTGGCCAGCAGCGCCACCGACGTGAGCCGGAACGTGGCGACCGTGGCGGCCGGGACCGAGGAAATGACGGCGTCCATCCGCGAGATCGCCAAGAATGCGGGGGACGCCGCGCGCGTCGCCGTGCAGGCGGTGCAGGTGGCGGACCGCACCGACGGCACCGTGGCCAAGCTGGGCGAGTCGAGCGCCGAGATCGGGAAGGTCATCAAGGTGATCACCGGCATCGCGCAGCAGACCAACCTGCTGGCCCTCAACGCCACGATCGAGGCGGCCCGGGCAGGCGAGGCGGGGAAGGGCTTTGCCGTCGTGGCCAACGAGGTCAAGGAGCTGGCCAAGCAGACCGCCACCGCCACCGAGGACATCAGCCGGAAGATCGAGGCCATCCAGGGCGACACCGCCGAGGCGGTCCGGGCCATCCGGGAGATCGGCGGGATCATCGACCAGATCAGCCAGATCCAGACCACCATTGCGGGCGGTGGAGGAGCAGACCGCCACTACCAACGAGATAGGGGCGGAACGTCACCGAGGCGGCCAAGGGCTCGGAGGAAATCGCCCGGAACATCCAGTTCGTGGCCAAGGCGGCCGAGGGGGCCAGCCAGGGGGCGGGGGAGGGTCAGGCGGCGGCGGCCCAGCTGGTCGAGGCGGCCGGGCAGCTGCAATCCCTAGTGGGCCAGTTCCGGATTCAGGCCGGGGCCCGGGGGACGGGGACCCGGGGAGTGAATCCGGTGGGGGCCGGTCGGGGGCCCCTAGCCCGTCACCTCAACGATTTACCCCCCGGGCCGATACTCCCGACATCGGGTGGGTGGACCGCACCTCAGATGACGCGCCGGGTGCCGGCGCCGGAGAGCCAGCATGAGCGACATGGACGACATCGTCAAGGAATTCCTGGTCGAGAGCAGCGAAGGCCTGGACCAGCTGGACCGGAACCTCGTGGCCCTGGAGCAGGCGCCCGGGGAGACAAGGCCCTGCTCCGCCAGCATCTTCCGGTGCATCCACACCATCAAAGGCACCAGCGGCTTCCTGGGCCTCGGAAGCTCGAGGCGTGACCCACGTGGGCAGAGCCTGCTCTCCGACCTCGCGACGGCAAGAAGGTGCTGACGCCGGAGATCACCAGCGCGCTGCTGCAGCTGTGGACGCCGTCCGCTCCATGCTGTCCGCGGTGGAAAGGAACGGCACCGATGGTGACAAGGGTTCTGAGCTGGTGGCGCTGCTGCCCGCCTGCAGAGGGCGACGCGGGCAGCACCGGCAGGGAAAAGCTGAGGGGCGGCGCCCGCGAAGAAGGGCCGCAAGAGCGGTCCCACGGCCGGCGGGCCGAGCCCGCCGCCCGGCAGCCCCGGTGGTGACCCCGCCGCCCGCGCCCGCAGCGGCATTGGCCCCCGCCCCCGCGGCCGAGGCGCCGAGCGCCGTGGCCCAGGCGGAGGCGGCCGAGGTGAAGGGCCCGCAGGCGTCCGACAGCAACATCCGCGTGGACGTCGGGCTGCTCGACCAGCTGATGAACCTGGTCGGCGAGCTGGTGCTGGCCCGCAACCAGATCCTGCAGCACACCGCCACGCAGAGGGCGAGCCGGCCTCGCCGCCACCGCGCAGCGACTCAACCTCATCACCACCGAGCTGCAGGAGCACGTCATGAAGACGCGCATGCAGCCGATCGGCAACGTCTGGAGCAAGTTCCCGCGCGTCGTGCGCGACGTCGCGGTGATCTGCGGCAAGCAGGCGCGGCTCGAGATGGAGGGCAAGGAGACCGAGCTCGACCGCACCATCGTCGAGGCGATCAAGGATCCGCTCACGCACATCGTGCGCAACTCCGTGGACCACGGCATCGAGACGCCGGCGGTGCGGCCGCCAAGGGCAAGCCGGCCGAGGGGCGACGCTGCGCTGCGCGTTCCACGAGGGGCGGCAGGTCAACATCGAGATCACCGACGACGGCCGCGGCATCGACCTCGAGCGGGTCAAGGAGAAGGCCGTCCAGAAGGGGGTTCTCACCCCGGAGCAGGCCGCGCGCATGGCCGATCGCGACGCCATCAACATGATCTTCCTCGCCGGCTTCTCGACCGCCGAGAAGGTGACCAACATCTCCGGCCGCGGCGTCGGCATGGACGTCGTCAAGACCAACATCGAGAAGATCGGCGGCTCGGTGGACGTGACCAGCGAAAGCGGCCGCGGCACCACGATCCGCATCAAGATCCCGCTCACGCTCGCGATCATTCCCGCGCTCATGGTCTCGGCGGCGGCGAGCGATTCGCGATTCCCCAGGTGAACCTGCTCGAGCTCGTGCGCCTCGACGGCGGCGAGGGCGCCCCGCGATCGAGAGCATCTCCAGGCGCCGGTCTACCGCCTGCGCGGCAACCTCCTGCCGCTGGTCACTGCCTCAGCCTGCGGCCAGGAGGTCCATCGCCAGCGGCCCCGCCAGGCGCAAGGCCTCAACATCGTGGTGCTGCAGGCGGACGGCGGCAGTTCGGCCTGGTGGTCGATCGCATCAACGACACCCAGGAGATCGTGGTGAAGCCGCTCGGCAAGATGCTCAAGAGCATCGAGGCCTTCGCCGGCGCCACCATCATGGGCGACGGCCGGGTCGCGCTGATCCTCGACGTCCTGGGGCTGGCCCAGGCAGCCCAGCGTGATCGGCGACCTCCGCGAGCCAGGCGCCGCTGACGGCAGACGCACTCGGTGGCGGCCGGCGCGCCACGCTCCTGCTCTTCCGCCTCGGCGCCGAGGCGCCGCATGGCGATCCCGCTCGCATGGCGGCGCGGCTCGAGGAATTCCGCGTCGAACATCGAACCGCCGGGCGCGGGAAGTGGTGCAGTACCGCGGCCAGCTGCTGCCGCTGCACCCGAGCCGGAACTCGCTGCTCGGCGCCAGCGGCACTGCCGCTCGAAGGACGCCCTCGCGGGCGCGTGGTGGTCCACGCCTCCGGAAGGCCGCAGCGTCGTGGGCCTCGTCGTCGACAGCATCGTCGACATCGTGGAGGAGGCGATCGCCCAGTCAGCGCGCCGGCCAGGCGGCATCTCGGACAGCGCGGTCGTCCAGGGCCAGGTCACCGACCTTCTCGACGTCAAAGGCGCCCTGATCGATCGGGAACGTTACCGGCGCCGCGACTCGCAACATCAAGGCAGCCGAGGCCCGACAGTTCTGCACTTTCTCTCAACGGACCTGTTCTCGGGATCGAGGTGCTCAAGGTCAGGAAGTCATCTCGGCCAGCAGATGACGCGGGTACCGCTGGCCGGTCGACGTGCGGCGGCCTCATCAGCCTCGCGGCCAGATCGTCACCTGGCGGTCGGACCTGCCGACGCGGCTGGACCTGCCCGCTCGCCCGACGGGCGCCGCCCATGAACGTGGTGGTGCGCACCGACGACGGCGCGGTCAGCCTGCTGGCGGACGAGATCGGCGACGTGCTCGGCGCGGCGAGACACCACGAGGGCCCGCCCGAGACGC
>JADJPD010000016.1 GCA_016713435.1 Gemmatimonadota bacterium
GTTGACGCTCGCCGATGGGAATCCGGCGGGCCGCGCTGGCGCCGACGCGCACCTTGCTGAGCTGGTCGCGCGCCTGGTAGGCAGAGCCAGGCCCCGTCCGGCGAGAAGAACGGGCAGCACGCCCCTCGGTGCCCGGCAGCGCGATGACGGTGTCCCCCCGGTCCATCGGGCGGAGGAAGAGCTGGGTGCCGTCGCCCCCGCGCTGCGCCACGTAGGCCAGCACCCCGCCATCGGGCGAGCGCGAGCGACGTGCGGCCGATGCCGAGCGGAGCCATGCCCACGTCAGGCCAGCGGCGCCAAGATCCGGCCGCACGATGGTGGAGGCCACGACCGCACCCTCCTCCACCGCCCCCGTCGCCCGTCGGCTCCATCCCCACACCGCGGCGGCACCCGCCGCCACGCAGAGCACCCACGGCAGCAGCGCCGGGGCGAGGCGCCGCGCCGCCGCTCGGCCGCCCGCGCCGAGCGCGGGTAGTGCATCGTGGCGCCCGGCCGCGCCAGCGCCACTCGGCGAACTGCGCCGCCGACGCGCGAAAGCGGTCGGTGACGCAGCTTCTCGAGCGCGGTGAGCACCCGCGGCCTCGACGTGCCGGCAGGACGGTCTTCCGCTGCGCAGCGTGATGGGACGCGCATCCTCGGTCATCACCCGCGCCACGATGGCCTGCGCGGTGGAGCCGGTGAAGGGCGGGTCCCCGGTGAGCATCTCGTAGGTCATCACGCCGAGGGCGTAGACGTCGCTCCGGGCGGTGATCTCGCGCTCGCCCATGGCCTGTTCCGGCGACATGTAGTGCGGCGTGCCGAGGCTCATGCCCGTCTCGGTCATCCGGCCGCCGCCGGTGCTGCTCGCGGCCAGCGATGCCATGCCGAAGTCGGCCACGAGGGCGCTGCCGTCGTGGAGCGGGATGTTCTCGGGCTTGATGTCGCGGTGGATCACGCCCTGGCGGTGGGCGTAATCGGGCGCCGCAGCCACCAATGAGGCGATCCGCACCGCGTCCTCGATGGGGCAGCTGCTTCTCGCGGCCGTGAGCCGGTCGCGGAGGTCTCGCCGTCCACGAAGGGCATCACGTAGAAGACCGTCGCCTCCACCTGCCCCGAGTCGTGGAGCAGGAGGATGTGCGGGTGCTGCAGGTTGGCGGTGGTGCGGATTCTGCCAGGAAGCGCTCGGCGCCGAGGATAGCGGCAGCGGCTCCGGGCTGAGGCACCTTCCACCGCCACCTTGCGGTGGTGGCGCAGGTCCTCCGCCAGGAACACGGTGGCCATGCCGCCCTTGGCCGGCTCGCGCTCGAGGCGGTAGCGGTCGGCGAGGGCCGCCGCGAGGCGTTCGGGGATCATGACCTCTCCCGCAGGAGGTGGCGGCCCGGGGCCCGGGCCGCGTGTGAGGGCGTGACAGCGTCAGTCAACCGAACGGCGACTTGGCCGACCAGGCGCGGCCGGAGCCGCCGGGCTTGCCAAGGAGGCGCTGCAATTCCTCTTCGCTCAGCTCGAAGGGATCCGCCTCGTACCCCGGCGGCGTGATGAACTGGTACTTGCCCGGGTTGCCGCCGACGGGATGGAACTCCACGCGGGCAGAAGTGACGTCCCCGGACTTCCCACTCGTGGCCCTCGGGATCGGTGAAGCGACGGTAGCCCCACGTGGCCATCCTTGTGACGCAGGGACCCTCAATCTGCCCGGTTCAGCCCGCCGGACAAGCCGGACAGGGCTGCCCGGAAAGGCGCTCCAGTGCCGGAGCCGCGCGCAGAGGTCGTCGAGCCAGTGCTCCACCACCACGACGTGGTTGGCCCCCGCCATGCTGGCGCCGCGCTGGCGGAGGAACAGGAACCCCGACCCGTCCGGCAGCGGTGCGTGGGGCTGGTGCCACTGGTCCACAGGCACCATCGACGCCACGCTGAAGAGCGGCACCGGCGTGCCCCACGACGCCGGAAGGTGCCGCGGGTCTCCACCGGGACAGCCGCAGGCGGTTCATCGGGTCCACGTAGTACAGTTCCCGGCCGTCGGCGGACCAGGTGGAGCAGGGTGCCGCCCCCGGTGGTCACCTGCCAGCGGCTGCCCCGTGCGTCGGGAACAGGGTCACGAACACCTGCGGCCGCCCGCGGTCGTCACCACGACACGCCAGCCACCGCCCGTCGCGGAGATGGTGGGCTGGATCTCGGTGGCGGGCGTGTCGGTGAGCGGCACGGCGGTGCCGTCGGCCACGCGCACGCGCACCAGGTCGCCGTTGCCGCGGGCACCGTTGTCGGTGCGGGCACCAGCCACTGCCCGTCCGGCGACCAGGTGACTTCCTGCACCGGACGGTCGAGCTTCGCGAGCAGGCGGTCCTCGCCGCTCCCGTCCGCCCGGCGGGCGTAGACATCGCCGCCATTCAGCGGAGTCCCGCACGAAGGCCACCACCTGCCCATCGGGCGACCATCGCCTGGGCGATCGGTGCCCCCGAAGCTGAGGCGCGTCGGCTGCCCCGGCCCAACAGGACGCACCCAGATGTTGGCCGCCCCGCGCCGAGCCCGAGGCTCACGGCCACCCGGCGCCCGTCCGGGGCGAGGCCCAACGAGACGGCCGTGCCCGGCCAGGTGGAGTCGAGCGGGGTGACGGTCCCGCGGCGCGAAACACGGACCACCTCGACCCCGCCGTTCTGCCCCGCGGCGCGCAGGTACGCCAGCGTCCCGCTCGCCGAGAAGGTGAGGACGCCGGGCCCGGTGGTGGAGACGCTGTCGAGCACCGGGATGCCGGGTCCGGTGAGCGCGAGCTTGTCGAGGTCGAACGGTGCCACCAGGCCCACCCCGTCGCGGCGGATGTAGAGCACATGGCCGGTCGGGAGGTCACGCCGCCCAGGGCGTCCGGCAGCACTTCCTTCTGCGTCCCGGTGGCGAGGTCGAAGACGCGGAGCGAGGCCGTGACGCACGCCGACTGGCACGCCAGGAACAGCACCCCGCGGGCGCGCTGGAGCGGCCACATGTTCACGATGCCGTAGCCGTAGAGCGTGGAATCCCGCAGCACGTCCTCCACCGGCCCGCCCCGGCCGGCACCCGGCGCAGCCCGAAGAGCAGTTCGTTGACGTAGAAGGGTCCCGTCACTGAGCCAGGCGGGAACGAACTGCTCGCCAGCGGCTGAGTCGGCGAGCGCCATGGCGGGCCCGCCCTCCACCGGCATCCGCTGCAGGCGGCCCTGGGCCACGAAGGCGAGCTGGGTGCCGTCGGGGGAGAAGGTGGCCGCCGACGTAAGCGGTCCCGGGGATGGGTACGGCGTCGAGGTCCCGCCAGCGCTTGATCCAGAGCCGCCGCTCCCCGCCGCCGCCCACGAAGATGAGGCTCCGGCCGTCCGGGGCCAGCGCCAGGCCGGGCGTGTTGAGGTTGATGGCGGCCGAGTCCCCGACCGAGAGGAGGAGGCGGGACGGGGCGGGACCGCGGGCGGCCCAGCCAGCTCCACGCGGCCCCGGCCGCCGCCATGGCCGTCACCGCCCACGGCAGCCATCGCGCGGCCCGCGCGGGCAGGGCGGCAGGCACGCCCGTGCGGCGACGGCGGCCGCCCGCCGCGCACCCGGCAGCTCGCCGCCGAGCGCCGCGGCGAGTTCCGCCGCCGTGGCAAAGCGGTCGGCCAGCAGCTTCTCGAGCGCCGTGAGCACCGCGTCCTCGACGTGCGGCGGCACCCGGTCCCGCCGCGCGATGATGCCGGACGGCTTCTCGGTCATCACCTTGGCGACGATGGCCTGCGCCGTGGGCCCGCTGAAGGGCGGCTCGCCGAGCAGCATCTCGTAGACCACGCAGCCGAGGGCATAGATGTCGGTGCGCGCATCCAGCGTGCGCTCGCCCATCGCCTGCTCCGGCGACATGTAGTGCGGCGTGCCGAGCGACATGCCGGTCTCGGTCATCCGGGTGCCGCCCGTCTTCGAGGCGGCGAGCGCGATGCCGAAGTCGGCCACGAGGCGCTGCCGTCGTGGAGCAGGATGTTGTCGGGCTTGATGTCGCGGTGGATGATGCCGCGGCGATGCGCATAGTCGAGCGCGTGCGCCACCTCCCGCGCGATCCGCACCGCCTCCTCCACCGGGAGCTGGGTCTCCCGCTCCAGCCGGTCGCGGAGCGACTCGCCCTCGATGTACGGCATCACGTAGAACACCGTGCCGTCCACCTGGCCCGAGTCGAAGAGCGGGAGGATGTGCGGGTGCTGGAGGTTGGCGGTCGTCTTGATCTCCGCCAGGAACCGCTCGGCGCCGATCACGGCGGCGAGCTCCTCGCGGAGCACCTTCACGGCCACCTGGCGGTCGTGGCGCAGGTCGTGCGCCAGGTAGACGGTGGCCATGCCGCCCTCGCCGAGCTGCCGCTCCACGCGGTAGCGGTCGGCGAAGGCGCGGGTCAGGCGCTCAGGCACCGCGCTCACGGGGCGCCCGCCATCTTGGCCTTGGCCTCGCCGTCCCCAGTGCACCACCACCAGCTGCCGCGCGGCATCGATGGGCACCTCGGCCCGCGAGAGGAAGATGAAGCCCTGGTCACCGGGGAGCGCCGTGAACGCCTGGTGGTAGGGGAAGAGGACGAAGGCGCGGGTGCTGAACAGCGACCGGCGGCCGGTGGGCTGGAACTCCGTGGTGCCGCCCGTGCCCACGGCCACCAGCGTGTCCGCCCGCTCCACGTAGTAGAGCTCGCGCCCCGAGGCCGACCACACCGGGTGCGCGCCGCCGGCGATCGACACCTGGGTCCGGCCCTGGGCGGTGTTGGGGAACGGGCGCACGAAGACCTCCTCGCGCCCCGACTCCACCGAGACGTACGCGATCCACTTCCCGTCCGGCGAGAGCGCCGGCATGTACTCGTCGGCGCGGCCCGCGGCCACGGTGACGCGGCTCGTGTCGCCGCGCACGCGGCGGGCGTAGATGTCGCGGACGCCGGGCACGGTGCCGGTGCGGTAGATGAGCCACTCCCCGTCGGCCGACCAGAGCGCCTCGTCCACCTGGGCGGTGTCGCCCGGCAGGAGGCGGGCGGGCTGGTCGCTGCCGTCGGCCCGGAGCCGGTAGAGGTAGGTGCGCGAGCGGTCGCGGTCGGAGCTGAAACTGATGGCGCGGCCGTCGGGGAGCCAGGCCGGCCGGTAGTTGATGGAGCCGTCGAAGCTGAGGCGGGTGAGCGGGCCCTGGTCGAGCTGCTTCACCCAGAGGATGTTGCCGGTCGGCTCCGCGGTGCTGACCACGGTCAGCGCCCGTCCGGGAGAGGGCCAGGCTCGTGAAGCGGGCCCGCCAGGAGGGGTCCACCACGCGGGCGCGCCCCGCCAGGTCCACGGTGCTGACGGTGCCCACCCACGCCACCTGGTTGGCCGGCAAGTACACCAGCGTCCCGTCGTCGGCCAGGGCCACCTCGGGCACCACGCCGATCTCGAGCTGCACCCCGTTGAGGAGGGGGACCGGCGGCCGCTCGAAGCGGAGCTTGGCGAGGTCGAACGGCGCCCCGGCCAGGGTCCCGTCCGACTGCAGTACCACCATCCGTCCATCGCCGAGGTAGAAGCCCCGCGAAGTGTTCCGGGCCAGCGTGTCCATGGCCCGCGTGGCCAGGTTGAGCGCCAGCAGGTGCTCCGACGCGCAGTTGTTGCTGCAGAGCGTGAGGAGCACCGCGTCCTTCCGGGGAGGCGCGTGGGAAAGGCCATGACGCCATCGGCCGGGGCGGGGAGCACCTCGGTGGCCGCGCCGCCGCCCGCGGGGACCATCCGGAGGCCGAAGGCGTCGCTGGTGTAGAGGATCCGGTCGTCGGCCAGCCAGGCGCCGCCGGGGAGGATGCTGCTGGCGCCGCCCGCCAGCTCCACGGGCGCCCCGCCGGCCACCGGCACCTTGTAGAGCTTGCTGTCCGCGATGTAGCCCACCCACTTGCCGTCGGGCGAGAAGAAGGGCCCGTCGCCGCCGTCCGTGCCCTCGAGGGTGCGCACCTGGAGGTCGCCGAGGTCGCGCACCGCGATGCGGGTGGGCCCGGGCTCGTTGGCGGCCACGTAGGCGAGGCGCCGCCCGTCGGGGGAGAGGGCAAAGGCGACGCCATAGTAGCCGACGTGGTTGACGCGGAGGGCGGGCAGGTCGAGCCCGAGCCGTGTCACCGGCGGCGCCGCGGGCCGCCACACCTTCACGGCGAGCGCCAGCGCCGCGAGCGTCGAGCACATGGCCACGACGCCGAGCGCCCGCAGGGCGAGCGGCGACCCGGCGGGCCGCGCCGCCGCGCGCGACCCCGTGGCTGGCCGCGCGGTGTCGTCCTTGAGCGCCGCGGCGAACTCCGCCGCGCTCGCAAAGCGGTCCGCCGGCAGCTTCTCGAGCGCCGTGAACACCGCCGCCTCCACGCCGGGCGGCACGCTCTTCCGCTGCGCCGTGAGGCTGGCGGGCTCACCGGTCATCACCTTGGCGATGATCGCCTGGGCCGTGGGGCCGGTGAACGGCGGCTCGCCCACGAGCATCTCGTAGGTCATCGCGCCGAGGGCGTACACGTCGGAGCGCGCCGTGATCTCGCGCTCGCCCATGGCCTGCTCGGGCGACATGTAGTGCGGCGTGCCGAGGCTCATGCCCGTCTCGGTCATCCGCGTCCCGCCCGTCTTGCTCACGGCCAGCGCGATGCCGAAGTCGGTCACCAGCGCGGCGCCGTCGTGCAGCATCACGTTCTCGGGCTTGATGTCGCGGTGGATGATGCCGTGGCGGTGGGCATAATCGAGTGCGCCCGCCACCTCGGTGGCCAGCCGCACGGCATCCGCCACCGGCAGCTGCTTCTCCCGCGTGAGCCGGTCGCGCAGCGATTCCCCCTCCACGAACGGCATCACGTAGTACGCCGTCCCCTCGAGCTCGCCGGAGTCAATGAGGCCGAGGATGTGGGGATGCTGCAGCGTGGCGATGGTCTTGATCTCGCGCAGGAAGCGCTCGGCGCCGATCACGGCGGCGAGCTCAGGGCGCAGCACCTTGATGGCCACCTTGCGCTCGTGCTTCACGTCCTGCGCCAGGTACACGGTGGCCATGCCGCCCTGGCCGAGCTCGCGCTCGATGCGGTAGCGGCCGGCGAGGGCCGAGGCGAGGCGGGCCTGGGGATCGGTCATGGCGCGTCGTCAGGGCGATTGGCGGCGAGGAGCCGCTGGAAGCGCGGCTCCTGCCGCAACGGGGCGAACGCGGAAAACTGCAGGGCCCACCAGAGGAACATGCCCCGGGACTCCGTCCGCTCCAGCACGGTGAGCGCCTGCGCCCGCGCGTTCACCGCCATGAACCCCTGCCCCAGCAGCCAGGCATGGTTGGCACCGAGGGGCGCCGCTCGAACAGGGCGAGGGCGCGCGCCAGCAGGTCGCGGGCGCCCGCGGTGTCGCCCTCCGCCGCGCGGACCATCGCGAGGGGCCCGAGGCCCCAGGCCTCCTCGCCGGGCGGGCTGTGCCGGAGGGCGGCCTCCGCGTCGGCGCGCGCCCCCGCGCGGTCCCCTGCGCGCAGGCGGAGGCGGCTCCGGCTGGCGTAGGCGGCGAAGTAGTTGGTGTCCACCGCCAGGGCGCTGTCCATCGCCGCACTCGCCGCGCTGTCCTGGCCAAGCAGCTCGAGGGCCAGTCCCATGTCTTCCCAGGTGACGGGCCGCCCCCGCTCCAGCGCCAGCGACCGGCGGAAGGCCGCCGCGGCCTCGTCGAAGTGCCCGCTGAACAGCAGCTGCGCCGCGACCTGGTGCTGCACCTCGGCGTTGCGCGGCTCGAGGGCCACGGCCCGCTCCAGCGCCGGCATGACCCCGGTACGGTGGATGGGGTCCCGCATGGCCAGCAGCCCGCCCCGCACCACCCACGCGTCGGCCGTGGCCGAATCCAGCGCGAGCGCGCGGTCGGCCGCCCGCAGGCCCAGCGCCACCAGGCTGTCGTCCGGCAGCCCGGGGTACTGCCACCCCCAGCTCAGGAACAGCATGTAGCCGAGCGCGGAGCGGGCTTCCGCCCGCGCCAGCGCGGGATCGCGCGCCAGGGCGAGGCGGTACTCATCCATGGCGCGCCGCACGCTCGCGGGCGTGCGGCTGGCGAGCAGGAAGTTGCCGCGCAGGAAATGGTCGTACGCCTCGGGGTTGGTGGTGAGGCGCACGGCCAGCGCCGACTCCTCCTCGGGCAGCAGCGTGCCCGCAATGGCGCAGGCCACGGCGCGCGCGATCTCGGCCTGCACCTGTAGCAGGTCAGCCGGCCGGCCGGGTCCAGCTGTCGCCCCAGCGCTGGGTGCCGCTCGGCACGGCCACGAGGCGCACGGCGATGCGGAGCTTGTCCCCCGCGCGCTGGAACTCCCCCTCGACCACGTTGCCCACGTTGAGCCGGCGGCCCACCTCGAGCGGGTCGGCGGCGCCGTCCTTCTGCGCACCACGCACCGCGCCCGGGCTCCGCACCTCGAGCCGCGGCACGCGCGCCAGGTCATGGCGATCTCGGAGGCGAGGCCGTCGCCGAGATAGGCGTAGGCGGTGTCGTGCGTCAGGTTGTCGAACAGCATCACGCCCACGGTGGGCGGCGCCCCCGGGGCCGCCGCCCCGCCGCGCCCGGCACGGATGGCGAGGTACCCCGCCGCCCCGAGCGCGACGACCGCCAGCGCCCCGAGCAACAGGCGCGGCCGGCCCCGCGCGCTCCATCCCGTCAGCTCCACGTCCCGCAGGCCCGCCAGCACCGCCTCCGCCGTCGGCGGCCGCGCCTCGGGCTGCTTGGCGAGGCAGCGCATCACCAGCGCGGCCAGCGCCTCGGGCACCTCCGGCCGCCGGCCCCGGAGCGGGGCCGCGGGCTGCGTCACGTGCGCCGCCATCTGCTGCGACGGCGTGGTGGCGGCGTAGGGCGAGCCGCCCGCCAGCATCTCGTACAGCACCAGGCCGAGCGCGTACAGGTCGGCGCGGTGGTCGACCTGCGGGTCCGCCGCCACCTGCTCCGGCGCCATGTAGGCCGGGGTGCCGAGCGAGAAGCCGGCGCTGGTCATCCCCTGGGCGCCGGTGGCGGCGCGCACCGCCTTGGCCACGCCGAAGTCCATCACGATGGCGTGCCCGCCGGCGAGCAGGATGTTCTCGGGCTTGATGTCCCGGTGGATCACGCCGGCCGCGTGCGCGCACGCCAGCGCATCAGCCAGCTCCCGGCCGAGCGCCACCGCCTCCGCCACGGGCAGCGGCCCGCGCCCGAGGCGCGCCCGGAGCGTCTCGCCCTCGACGTATGGCATCACGTAGTAGGGCACCGTCACGCCGCCCGCCACGGGCAGCGTCCCCGAGTCGATCACGCCGACGATGTGAGGGTGCTGCAACCGCGCCGCGACCCGGATCTCCTGCAGGAACCGCTCGGTGCCGAGTGCGGCACCGGCCTCCGCGCGCAGCACCTTGAGCGCCACCGGGCGGTCGTGCCTGAGGTCCTGCGCCACGTAGACGCTCGCCATGCCACCCTCGCCGAGCTTCCGCTCCACGCGGTAGCGCTCCGCGAGCGCGGCGACGAGCGCGGCCGGGACGGGGTCCGTCACCGCAACGCCTCCGGCAGCCCGATCCGCGCCAGCAGCGCCTGATAGCGCGGCTCCTGCCGCACCGGGTAGAGCACGGGCATGGCGTTCATGATCTGCAGCACGTCGGGATCGCGCGCGGCGATGGCCTGCTCGAACAGGGTGTACATGCCGTCCTTGTTGCCGATCATGTACTGGATGCCCGCGCGCTGCGCCAGGCGCGGGTCGCCCTCGAGCTCGCGGGCGATCCGGCGCGCGGCGGCCGTGTCGCCCCGCGCGGTGGCGTGCATCGCGGCGTTGAATTGCCGCACCCAGTAGTCCCCGCCCGCCATCCGGACCGCCGCCGCGTGCTCCCGGTCCGCCCGGGCAAAGTCCCGCTCGTCCATCAGCACGAGGCTCAGGATGTCGTGGCCCTCGTAGAAGGTCGAGTCGAGCGCCACCGCCTTCTCGGCCGACGCGCGCGCGGCCGCGGTGTCGCGCTGCGACCAGTAGCCCCACGCCCGGTCGCTCCGCCACTGCGCCGTGGTGGGCTCCCGCTCCAGCAGCTGCCCGGTGGAGCCCTCGATGTCGGCGAAGGCGCCCATCTCCCAGCGGATCCAGCCGTAGAGGCCGAGCGCCTGTGCGGAGAGCGCGCGCTTCCGTCCCTCGGCGAAGAGCGAGTCGGCCTCCGCGAACTGCCAGTCGAGGTGGACCCGCGCCGCGGCCAGCGCGAAGTACGCGTCGCCGCTCCGGTCGTCGAGCGTCATGGCGCGGTGCACCGCGGCCTCCAGCAGGGCGCGCGCCGAGTCGCGCGGGGCGGTCTGGTAGATGAGGGCGTAGACGCTCGACATCGCCATCGCCCCCCAAGCGGCGGCGAAGGTCGAGTCCAGCTCCACCGCGCGGCGCAGGTACTCGAGGCTCCGGTCGAACCCGGCAGGGGTGCGCAGGTTGGCCTGCTCCATGCCGAGCAGGTACTGGGTGTAGGCGCGCGGGTCCACCGGCTTCGCCTCACCCAGGCGCTCGGCCTGCGCGGGCGTGAGGCGGGCGCGGATGCCGCGCGCGATCTCCGACGCCATCTCGTGCTGCAGCGACACCACGCCCGCGGCCGGCCGCGTGAAGGTGCGCGCCCAGATGTTCTCGCCGGTGGCGGGATCGGTGAGCTCCGCCGCCACCTGGACCTCGGTCCCCGCCGTGCAGCACCGCCCCCGTGACGATCGCATCCACACCGAGCGCCTTCGCGATCTCGGCGGCCGGCAGCGTGCTGCCCTTGTAGGCCGCCACCGCCCGGTGGCCGAGCACCCGCACGCCCGCGTCGGTCAGGACGCCGATCACCTCGCGCGTCATGCCGTCGGCAAAGAAGCCCTGGGTCGAGTCGCCGGTCTGGTTGTCCATCGGCAGCACGGCGATCCGCTCGATGCCCCCGCGCCTGGCCCCCGGCCCGAGCAGCATCCACCCCGACCACGCCGCCACCAGCACCGCCACCGCCACGAGGCCCACAACCACCTGCTGCAGCCGCGAGCCCGCTGGCTTCACTGCTGCGGGCGCCGGGACCGTGGCGCCCGGCGCCGTGGGCGCCACCAGCGCCTGGACGAACTGCGCCGCCGGGCTGAAGCGGTCGGCGGGGTTCTTGGCCAGCGACCGCGCCAGCGCCCCCACCACCGCCTCCGGCACCGTGGGCCGCAGGTTGGTCACCGGCTGCGGCGCCGTGAGCAGGTGCTGCCGCGTGATGCTCTCCGCCGTGGGGCCGGTGAAGGGCACCTGCCCCGCCAGCATCTCGTACAGCACGCAGCCAAGGGAATAGAGGTCGCTCCGGCCGTCCACGTCCCGGTCGCCAGCGGCCTGCTCGGGGCTCATGTAGAGCGGCGTCCCGATGGCCAGGCCCGTCTCGGTGAGCCGGTCCCCGCCCGCGGCACTCACCGCGCGCGCGATGCCGAAGTCGGTCACCACCGCGTGGCCGTCCTCGAGGAGGATGTTCTCCGGCTTGATGTCGCGGTGCACGATGCCGCGGGCGTGCGCGTAGCCCAGCGCGTCCGCCACCTCCCGCGCGAGGCCGAGCGCGGTGTCGATGGGCAGCTGCTTCTCCGCCGTGAGCCGGTCGCGGAGCGAGCCGCCCTCGATGTAGGGCATCACGTAGTACAGCAGGTCCCCGACCGCGCCGGAGTCGTAAAGCGGCAGGATGTGGGGGTGGCGGAGGCTCGCGGTGGTCTGGATCTCGCGCAGGAAGCGCTCGCTGCCGAGCGCCGCGGCGAGCTCGGGGCGGAGCACCTTGATGGCCACCTGGCGGCCGTGCTTCTCGTCGTGCGCCAGGTAGACGGTGGCCATGCCGCCCCGGCCCAGCTCGCGCTCGAGGCGGTACGTCCCGGCGAGGGCGGCCGCGAGCCGCTCCGGGATCACCGCCCCCCCAGCTTCTGCCGCAGCTCGGCCAGCCACCCCTCCACCACGATGAGCGGCAGCTCGGCACTCGCCGTCGGGGTGACCAGGCGCGCCATCAGGAAGCGCCCATCCGCCGCCACGTCGTACGGGGTGTAGAACTCGCTCTGGCTCATGTAGAGCCGGTCCCCGAGCGGGAAGAGGGAGACGGGCTCGCCAAGCCGGGGCTCGGCGCCGGCGGCCACGGCCACGGTCACGGCCTTCAGGTGGTTGGTGCTGCTCACGTAGTAGAGCTCGCGCCCGTTGCGGGACCAGAGCGGTGACACCCCGCCGTCGTTCGACACCTGCCACTTGCCGGCGTTGGTGTTGGGGAAGGGACGCAGGAACACTTCGGTGCGGCCGGTCTCGTTCGACTCGTAGGCAAGCCAGCGGCCGTCCGGCGAGACCGCGATCGCCTCCTCGTCGTACTCCGTGACCACCACCGGCACCGGGGCGCTGTCGCTCCCGGGCCGGATGCCGACGATGTCGCGCCCGCCGGTCTGCCCCACCGTGCCGCCGGTACGGAAGAGGAGCCACGTCCCGTCCGGCGACCAGGCGCCCTCGAAGATCCCCGCGTCGGCGCGCCGCAGGAGGAGTCGGCGCCGGTGCCGTTGGCCGCGCGCAGGTAGAGGCCGCCCGAGCCGTTGCCCGCGCGGTTGGAGCCGAACATGAGGGTGCGGCCATCGGGCATCCAGCGGGGCCGGAACTCCGACGCACCATCGAACGAGACCCGCGACAGCGGCCCGCGCGGCAGCTGCTTCACCCAGATGTCGTCGCCTGTGTCGGTGGCCAGGCCGATGGCCACCCGGGTCCCGTCCGGCGAGAGCGCCCAGCCCACGTTGCCACCGAAGAAGGTGAACCGGAATTCCCAGTCGGGGTCCACGGGCATCTCCCGCCCGGTGCGGTCCACCCAGACCAGCTCGTACAGGCGGGCCAGCCCTTCCGTCGAGCCCTGGCGGATCACCAGCGTGCCGGAGGCGGACAGGGCCGCGAGCGGCTTCGCCCCGTCGAGCACCGCGATGCCGTCCATGATGGGGACCGACGCGCCCGTCACCTTCAGGGTCTTGAGGTCGAACGGCGCCGCGAGCATCGCGCCGTCCTTGCGGATGTAGATGAGGTGGCCGGTCGCGACGTAGACCCCATCGTCGCCCCCGCCATCACCTCGTGGGAGGTGCGGGTCCGGAGGTCGAACGCCCAGACGTCCTCGCGCGTGGCGCACCCGGGGTCGCAGCGCGTGTAGAGCACGCCGCGCGCGCCGGGAGCGGCGCGAGCAGGAAGCTGGGCACGCTGTCCACCGGCAGCTTCTCCACCTCGCCCCCTCCCGCCGGGATGCGGCGCAGCCCGAGGCCCCCGCCGATCGGCAGGAAGACGATGGTGTTGTCGTCGAGCCAGGTGATCCCCGGGTTGCTCGAGGCGAAGTTGGCCAGCTCCACGGCGGCGCCGCCCACCACCGGCACCTTCCGGAGCTTCTGGGCGACGGTGAACGCGATCCAGGTGCCGTCGGGGGACCAGGTGAAGTTGACCGCGCCTTCAGTGCCGAGGAGCGGTGTCGCCTGGTAACTCGTCCGCGCCTTGATCCAGATCTGCGGCACGGTGACGCCCCGCGCACTCGGCCCGATGTAGGCGATCTGCGAGCCGTCGGGCGAGGGAATGGCCGCCCACTCGGGATTCGGCGCCTGCGCGGCGGGCAGCGCGAGGCCGTGGCGGCTGACGCCCGCCTCCGCCTGCCGTTACGGAGCACCGCCATCGCGCCGCCGCCGAGCAGCGCCCCCCGAGCAGCACCAGCGCGAGCAGCGCCCCCGGGCGGCCCCGCCCCCCGCCGGGGCCGCCACCGCCTCGACCGCCATCGCGCGGGTGCCCTCGGCGCGATAGTGCACGTCGCCGAGCGCCGCGGTGAACTCCGCCGCGCTCGCGAAGCGGTCAGCCTGCACCTTCTCGAGGGCCGTGAGCACCGCCGCCTCGACGTGCGGCGGGATGGTGTGGCGCTTCGGGACGAGCGGCCGCGGCTCCTCCGTCACCACCTTGGCGACGATCGCCTGCGCCGTGGGGCCGGTGAACGGGGGCTCGCCCGAGAGCAGCTCGTAGAGCACGCAGCCCAGCGCGTACACGTCGCTCCGCGCCGTGATCTCGCGCTCGCCCATGGCCTGCTCCGGCGACATGTAGTGCGGCGTGCCGAGCGACATGCCCGTCTCGGTCATCCGCGTCCCGCCCGCCTTGCTCGCCGCGAGCGCGATGCCGAAATCGGCCACCAGCGCGCGGCCCTCGTGCAGCAGGATGTTCTCGGGCTTGATGTCGCGGTGGATCACCCCGCGGCGGTGCGCGTAGTCCAGCGCGCTCGCCACCTCGGTGGCGCAGCGCACGGCGTCCCCCACGGGCAGCTGCGTCTCCCGTGTCAGGCGGTCCCGGAGCGACTCGCCCTCGACGTACGGCATCACGTAGAAGAGCTGGCCGTCCACCTCGCCGGAGTCGAAGAGGGGCAGGATGTGCGGGTGCTGCAGGTTCGCCGTGGTCTTGATCTCTGCCAGGAAGCGCTCGGCGCCGATCACGGCGGCGAGCTCGGGGCGGAGCACCTTGATGGCCACCTTGCGCTCGTGCTTCAGGTCCTGCGCCAGGTAGACGGTGGCCATGCCGCCCTGGCCGAGCTCACGCTCGACGCGGTAGCGGTCGGCCAGCGCAGCCGTCAGGCGCGGAAATGCGTCCGTCAAGGAGCCTTGCGGTGGCGGGAGGGGGGAGATAACCGCGTGAAACTACAGGCGGATACGGCGCTCGGCTAGACGGGGAGGCCGGGGTAAGGTTGGACGGGGGAAGCCGCGGGAGGGTCAGGCCGGGCGCCGCGGCTGGTCCAGCAGGGCGCGCACCCGCTGCGCCAGCGCCTGCGCGGAGTAGGGCTTGGCCAGGAACTCCACCCCTTCCTCCAGCACTCCGTGCTGCAGGATGACGTTGGCGGTGTAGCCGGAGGTGAACAGCACCCGGAGCCCCGGCCGGCGGCGCAGCAGTTCCTCCGCGAGGCGCCGGCCGTTCATGCCCGGCATGATGACGTCGGTGATGAGCAGGTCGAGCCCTCCCCGGAGCGCCCCGATCCCGGCCACGGCCGATCCGCCGTCCGGGAAGGCGTGGACCACGTAGCCCTGCCGCTCGAGCAGGCGCGCGGCGAGGCCCCGCACCTGCGAGTCGTCCTCCACCAGGGCGATCACCTCGCCGTGGCCGGCGAGGTCCGGGCTGGCCGGCGCGGTGAACTCCTCCGGCACGGCGTCCCGCACCCGGGGCAGGAAGATCCGGAAGGTGGTGCCGTGTCCCAGCTCCGAGTACACCTCGATGCGCCCGCCGTTCTGCGACACCGCCCCGTGCACCATGGCCAGCCCGAGCCCGTGCCGCTCCCCCACCGCCTTGGTGGTGAAGAAGGGCTCGAACAGGTGCGCCTTCACCTCGTCAGGAGAGGCCGTGGCCGGTGTCGGAGACGGCCAGCACCACGTACTCGCCGGGACCGCTGCCCCGGGTGGGCCTGCACGTACTCCACGTCCAGCTCCACGTTGCTCACCTCCACGGTGAGCGCGCCGCCGCTGGCCATCGCGTCGCGCGCGTTGATGGCCAGGTTGATGAGGATCTGGTCGGCCTGGGCGGGGTCGAAGCGCACGTCGCCGCATCGGCGGCCACCACGGTGCGGAGCTCGATGTCCTCGCCGAGCAGCCGCTGCAGCATGCCCGCACCGCGTCACCACGTCGCCGAGGGCCAGCACGCGGGGATTGATGACCTGCTTGCGCGAGAAGGCCAGCAGCTGGTGGGTGAGCGCCGCCGCCGGAGTCCACGGCGGCGGCGATCTCGGTAGGTCCTCCCGCACGGGCGAGTCGGGCGGAGCTCGAGGCCAGCCAGCGTGAGGTGGCCCTTCATGATGGTGAGCAGGTTGTTGAAGTCGTGCGCCACGCCGCCCGCGAGGCGTCCCACCGACTCCATCTTCTGCGACTGCAGGAACTGCTGCTGCAGCCGGCGCGCCTCGGTGACGTCGAGGAAGGAGGCGAGCAGTCCGGCCGGCTGCCCGGTCCGGTCGGTGAAGCGGCTGGCGCCCACCTGCACGACGAAGGTGGTGCCGTCGGCGCGGCGCCCGTCCAGCTCCCCGGCCCAGGTGCCGTCCCGGAGCAGCACCTGCATCACCCGCATCGCCTCGTCGGGCTCGGCGAAGAACTCCACCGCCTGGTGCCCCACCACCTGCGACGCCTCGGCGAAGCCCCAGCAGGTGAGGAAGGCCTGGTTGCAGAACGTCACCCGGCCCCTCACGTCCCCCATGGCAATGGGGGTGATGGCGGAGGCGAGCGCCGCGTCCTTCTGCCGGAGCTCCTGCTCCGCCAGCTGCTGCGCGGTGCTGTCGGTGATGAAGCCGTGCCAGAGCGTGGAGCCGTCAGGCAGGCGCTCGGGGCGCGCGTGGCCGGTGCGCCAGCGCACCCCCTGCCGCGGCAGCACCACGCGGTAGTCGTGGCGCCACGGCTCCAGCGTCTCCGCCGAGCGGCGGATGGAGGCCACGATGCCGTCGAAGTCGTCGGGATGGAGCCGGCCGAAGACCGGCGTGGCGTCCTCGCGGATCTCGGCTGGCGTCACCTCGTAGATCTCCTCCATCGCGTCGCTGGCGAAGGGGAAGCAGGAGCGGCCGTCGGGGTGGAGGTGGTACTGGTAGATGACGCCGGGGACCTGCTGTGCCAGGCGGGTGAGGAGGTCGGAGCTGGCGCGGGTGGCTACCTGTTCGGTGACGTCGCTGCCCATGAGGGCGAGGAGGCCGTGCGCCGGGTCGGCCACGGCGGTCCAGTCCAGCAGGCGCACCACGCCGCCCGAAGTGCGGGTGCGGAACTGGCCCGAACCGCCCTCCCGGACCAGCCGCGTCGGCTCCAATCTCCGCGGCGGCGCGGTCCTCTGGCCGGAGGAGCCCGCCAGCGGACGTCCTCGAGGCCCGTGGCGCTCGCCTGCATGAGGCTGGCGAACGCCGCATTGGCCCGCACCACGCGGTTGTAGACGGCGTCCACCACGCAGAGCGGTTGGACGTCAATTCGAAGAAGGGACCGAGATCGAAGCGGGCCATCCGTGGTCTTTGGCTGGACTGCCCAAGTTTCGGCTCACGGGCGGTCGAATTCAATGCATGAAGACATCCGCTGGCCGAATTCCGGCCGGCACCTGGGCCCTCGCCTCACATCTCTCGCTCGTCCTCCTCGCGCGCCGAGAGCCAGCCACCGATCACCTCCACCACCCTGGCCACGCGGCGCTGGGGGTGGCCGGGGCCAGCGACTCCCCATACCCCAGCTCCACCGCCGGAATTGCCACATGCACCGCCTCGGCTGGCACCTGGTTGAACACGTCGCCCGCCAGGCGGAGCAGCACGCCGGGATGCGATGTTGGCTGCCCGAGGGCATCGCCGCCGCCGTCACCGGGTGTACACCGTCTCCGTGACCCCCACCGACGCGTCCACGAAGATCACCACGTCCGCCCGGGCCACGTAATCGGCGAGCTCGGGCGTGAGCTGCTGCACGGCCAGGTACCACCCGTCCGGGCAGAGCTGTTCCAGCCCCTCGATGACCCGCACGCCGGCGCCGTCATCACGCCGGGTGGTGTTCCCCGATGCCGATGACCAGCACCGCCTTCACCGGTGGCCCTCCGCCAGCCGGGCGCCGCGCGGTCCACCAGCTCCACCTGGAGCGGCATCCGGCCCAGCGCGTGGGTGCTGCAGGAGAGGCAGGGGTCGAAGGCGCGGATCCCCGCCTCGAGGCGATTGAGCAGGCCCTCGGTGATGGTGACCCCCTCGAGGTACTTCCGTGCCAGCGTGGCCACCGTGCCGTTCATGGCCAGGTTGTTCTGCGCGGTGGCGATCAGCATGTTCACCTGCTGCAGCACGCCATCCTCGTTGACCCAGTAGTGGTGGAACAGGGTGCCCCGCGGCGCCTCACAGCAGCCCACGCCCTCGCTGGCGTTGACGGAGGCCTGTGCGCGGACGTGGGTGTCGAGGATCTCCGGGTCACGGAGGAAGCGCTGATCTGTTCCACCGCGAAGAGGATCTCGATCAGCCGCGCCCAGTGATAGTGGAACGGGTTGTTCACCGCCGCCCGGCGCCAGCGCACGGAAGCGCACCTGCTCCGCTTTCGCCCGCGGCGTCGGGATGTAGTCGCAGATGCTGAGCCGCGCGAGCGGCCCCACCCGGTAGATCCCCCTGTCGATGCCGAGGCGCGGTAGTACGGGAACTTGAGGTAGCTCCACGCCTCGGTGTGCTCGGCAGGTAGGGTGGTAGCCTGCGGGGGTCGAGCTGGTCGGCCACCACCTCGCCGTAGGCGCTCGTCAGGCGGAGGGCGCCGCCGTAGTACTCGAGCGCGCCGTCGGTGCCACGAGCCCGAGGTGCATGGTCTCCGGCTCGCCGAAGTTCGGGACTCGTCCCGGAACTTCTCCCGGACCTGGCCAGGGCGGCGAGCGCGAGCTCGGGCGTCGCCAGCGCCTCGGGGATCCAAGCCAGCGGGTGGTCGCGCCGCGGCGACGCGGAAAGGTCGCGGACCGCTTGCCGCCACGGCCGACGGGGTGAGGATGGTCCGGCCGCCGAGCAGCTCGATGGCTGCCTGCCCGAACTTCCGGAGCCGAATACCGCGGCGCGCGAACTCGGGGTCGGCCGGCCGCCACGGCGCGAAGATGTTGCGCGTGGCCGGGTCGTGGTCGAAGCCAAGCAGGTCAGGCCCAGGAGAGGTGGTAAGAAGCCCAGCGCATGGGACCGCACGCGCCGGGCGAAGCTGGGCAGGCGGCGGGGCTTCTCGGCCGCCGGCGGATGGCGACGGCCAGGCCTGGCATCCCCGGCCTTGAGCGCTGGCCAGGAGGTGGCTGGCACTTGGGGCGGATGCCGCAGATGCGGCTTTCATCAGCCATGTGCATCTCCGCGAAGGGCCGCCCTCGCAGAGCCTCTCGAAGCCGCGGAACTCGGTCCACCAGGAGCGCGCGGCCCGCACCTTCCCGGCGTCGTCGCGGCGAACGGTGATCTGGGGGTGGCCCTCGATCCGGGTCACGGGGTCGATCTCGAGCAGTCGACGACATCAACCGAACCTCCGGAGGGCCCGCTCGGCAGCTCCGGCTTGTGCGTGCCCGAGCACGCCGCACCACCAGCCAGATCCGGTCCGCGGTGGGCGGGCAGCCCTGCAGGAAGGCGTCCCACAGGAGTCCGTGGAGCGGCGTCGCCGTGGGGAGCAGCTTGGCGATGATGGTGCACGCCGACCGGGATGGTCGGGCGCCGTCCGACAGCTCCATGGGCGCAGTGCAGGACTCTCGTCGGGCCGGAAGAGGTTGCGCATGGCGGCGACGTTGCCGGTGATGGCGCAGTCGCCGGAAGGAGACTAGCACCCGCGGGGCCTTCCGGTGCGAACGCGCCGCCCTGGGGGTTCTCCCGTTGGTGCTCCCCGCACCTCCACCCAGCGTGACGTCCCGCCGCGGGGAAGTCCGCCATCACGCGAGGCGGGGATGGACCTGACGCTATCTTGGCCGGGGGGGCGCGAGGAGCCGCTCGCCGAGGTCCAGGAACGACCATGTGGCAGCCGGAACAGCCGCCGAGCCACACGGTGGCGGCGGGGGGTTTCTCGCGGTTCACGCTCCTGCGCTTGTTTGCGCGCTCATTTGCGAATCCATCGCGTGCGGCGCGGCGGTGACGATGTACTGCAGGAAGGCGCGGTTCTTGGTCATCTGCTCACGCCCGAGCCCTTGGCGAAGAGCGCGCCCGTCGGGCAGACCTGCCACGCACTTGCCGCAGCCGGTGCAGCTCTCCAGCGGAACCCCACGCCTGTCCGGGCCCAGCGGCGATCAGGCGCAGGCGATGCCGCGGTTGGCGACATCCCAGGTATGCGCCCCCTCGACCTCATCGCAGATGCGCACGCAGCGCCGGCAGAAGACGCAGCGGTTGAGGTCGAGCGCGAAGCTCGCGGTGCCGGGGGTCGACCCGACTTGCCGGGTGCCCAGATAGGGACGCGCACGTGGTCGATGCCCAGTTCGGTCGCCAGGTCCTGCAGCTCGCAGTGACCGCTCGAGACGCAGACCGCGCAGACGTGGTTGCCCTCGGCGAAGCCCAGCTCGACGCATGTTGCGGTGGTCGCGGTCAGCCGCGGCGTCGGTGCGCACCACCATCCCCCTTCTTGGCCGCGTGTGCACGACGCCGGCAGCTGCGGGCGCCCGTCGATCTCCACCAGACTGAGGCAGAGGCGCCGACGTCGCTGAGGCCGCCGAGGTGGCAGAGCGGCGGATCGGGATGCCGTTGCCGCGCCGCCCAAGCGACGTCTGACAACGTCGTCGCCGGACATCCTCGCCGTCAATGGTCAGCGTCTTGACGTCATGCGCGGTCGCGGCGTCGGCCGCCGGGCTGCGGCCCGCCGCAGGCCGCGCTCGAGTCCCGGAAGTAGCGCAGCGCCGCCAGCACCGGGTTGGGCGCGGTCTGCCCCAGGCCGCACAGGCTCGTCTCGCTGCAGCAGCGCCGCCAGCTCCTCTGAGCAGCACGAGGTCGTCCGCGCTGGCGTCCCTGCGTCGAAGGCTTCTCCAGGAGGCTATGCATCTGCACGGTGCCGGCGCGGCAGGGGACGCACTTGCCGCACGACTCGTCCCGGCAGAACTCCATGAAGTAGCGCGCCACGTCGACCATGCACGTGGCCTCGTCCATCACGATCAGGCCGCCCGAGCCCATCATCCTGCCCACCCCCACCAGCGACTCGTAGTCGACCGGGAGTTCGAGCAGCCGCCGGGGATGCAGCCGCCGCTGGGGCCGCCGGTCTGGATCGCCTTGGACGCGGTCCCTCCGGCGTCGCCACCGGCCATCTCGTAGACGATCGCCCGGGCGGGTCCCCATCGGCACCTCGACGAGGCCGGTATGCGCGGATCTTGCCGGCCAGCGCGAAGACCTTCGTGCCCTGCTCTTCGCCGTGCCGATGCCCGCGAACCAGGCCCCGCCCTCGCGGAGGATCGGCGCGACGTTGGCGAAGGTCTCGACGTTGTTGATCAGCGTCGGCTGGCCCCAGAGCCCCCTTCCGAAGGGGTACGGCGGCCTGGGCCGCGGCCCCCGCGCTGCCCTCGATGGAGCGGATCAGCGCCGTCTCCTCGCCGCACACGAAGGCGCCCGCGCCGATCCGGATCTCGACGCGAAGCTGGAAGCTGGTCGAGCACCCGCGCTCCCAGCAGCCCCCGCTCGCGGCCTGGCGAATGGCGACCTTGAGGCGCTCGATGGCCAGCGGGTACTCGCCGCGGACATAGATGTAGCCCTGGCTGGCGCCGACCGCGTAGGCGGCGATGGCCATGCCTTCGAGCACGGAGTGCGGATCGCTCTCGAGCACGCTGCGGTCCATGAAGGCGCCGGGGTCGCCCTCGTCGGCGTTGCAGACGACGTACTTCTCCTCCGCCCTCCTTCGCGCGCGATGCCCCACTTCTGCCCGGTGGGATAGCCGCCGCCGCTACGGCCGCGGAGGCCGCTGGTGCCCGGATCTCGTCGATCACCTGCCCTGGCTTAGCTCGCCTTTGAGCGCCTTGGCCGGGCCTCGTAGCCGCCATGGCGGCAATGCGAAAGCCTCGATCCGGTGGCGTCGATGCCCCACGCTGTTTCTCGTTGACGATCTTCACCTGCACGGCGCGAAGAACGGGACGCTGGTAACCACGCCCACCGATCTCCGCCACCCAGCGTACCTGCCGTGAGGTGCTCCGCCACGATCCGCCCGGCCACGGCTTGTGGCGTCACCTGCTCGCCGAGCGCCTCGCCGCCCAGCGCCTCCCGCCGTAACCAGCGGCCCCTGCCCGCAGAGCCCCATGCAGCCAGGTGGGGACCACACTCGATGGTGTCGACCGCCACGTCGTCGCTGCTCGATGGCCTCGAACGCCTTCCCATCACCTTTCACTTTAGCGCCGCAGGCATCAAGCCATGGCCGTACCAGCAGCGCACCCCGCTTCGCGGTAAGCTTTTGGGGCGCGCTGGCTCCGCCTCGGCAGCCATCGTGGAGCATCGTCGTGGAGTCACGGGGCCCCTGCCTTCCATCGCGGCGCTGGGGCCGGAGGGCATTGATGCCGGCCGGCGCGTCGGCCTCGCTCGTCTTGCTGGCCATCCTGGCAAGTCCACCCACCGCCACCGGTGCCGGGGCCCCATGACTGCCGACGCGGCGCGCCGTGGCTGGTGTGACACCTTGCCGTCAACCCATTACCACCGGTCTCGCCGAAGCCGGGCGCGGCAGCAATCATCCACCACCTTCTGCGGCTGAAGGCGCCCAGCCACGTGGCAGGCGGTGGCCACTGGCCTGCAGGATGGAAGGTGGCCACTCAACCCGTAAAGCTCGGGGCGGAAGTAATCGGTAAGAAGGTCGCGTGCAGATACACCTGGCTCATTTTGTGCTTGGGCTGGCGTGCGCGATGCTCTTAAACCAGGACAATCGTCCTCGACCAACCCGAAGACGTTCTGCGCGGTGTAGCTTGCACCTGCGATGAGGGCGTGCCCGTTGCCCTGATGGAGGTTGATGGCGCGGTCCAGCGAAACCAGACCGCTTGTCGCCGCTCCTTGATGGGCGGCTGGGGCGGGGCCCAGTGGCCGTCGCCGTCTGGTCCAGTCCAGGCCACGCGGCTCCAAGGTGAAACTATGGCACCGAGGTTGATGCTGCAGACGGCGCCTGGAAGGGATCGTAAGAATATGCGTGACGGGTCGCCCATCAGATTCACCTCACGCGGAGGCGATCCAGCGGAAGC
>JADJPD010000017.1 GCA_016713435.1 Gemmatimonadota bacterium
AACTCCTGGGCGTAGATGGCATCGAGGGCCTGCAGCGCGCGGACGAGGCGCTTGGCCACGCCGGCGAGGACTCCCGGCCACCACGTGCTGGGCGGTGGCGCTGTTCTTGGCGGCGATGCGATCCTCGAGGGCCTGAAGCCGGGCCGTCATGGCGTCGAGCCGCTCCGCCGTGATGCCGTAGCCCGCGAAGGTCTCCTGGTGCTCCCGCGCGAACGCCACGAACTGCTTGCCCCGCACCAGCAGCCCCTGCTCCGACTGCGTGGGGCTGCCGACCCGCCAGTACGTCGGGGCGGTCTTCACTTCCTCCGCCACGGTCCGACCCACCTTCACGAGGGCGCGGACGTCGCCCAGGATGAGGGCGCGATCCTCGTCCTTCAGGGCCACCGTCGACCGGCTGGTGTCCCGGCCATCGCCAAACAGCTGCGCGTGCATCTTGGCCGCCTCGATCTCGGCGGAGAGCTTGCCCTTCCACTCCTCGAAGGAGGGCAGCTTCGCGGGGGTGAGGGTGGCGAAGCCGAGCCCGCCGATCGCGGCCTCGAGCTTCATCCGGAACAGATCATCCATGGTCCATCTCCTGTCATGGAGGTGTGCCGCGGGCACCGCCACCTGGCGGTCCCGCTCCGACTGCCTGCGTTGTCACCGGATGAGCCCGCGAGGCGGGGCCAGCGCCTGCTGTGGGGCTCGGCGGGGTAGAGATGCAAACGACGTGCCCGAGCGGCAGGGTGTGTCAAGTCGTTGTGAGGCAATGCTTAGCAATTTTTGCCGGGTTGCACGAAATCATCCGCGGAGCGCGTGCGGGGAGCTTCGTGAGGCTGGCGGGTGGGGGAGAGGCACCGGAGTCGCCGGCGCGGGAGGGGGCGGGGCGGGAGCAGGAGCGTGCGGGAGTGCGGGTGGCGGTGAGGGTGGTGACGGTGGGATCGGGGCGGCGGCAGCGCGGCCAAGCGATGCCGAGCGCGGTGGCGGATGGGTCGCGGGAGGGGGCGGGTGGGCCGAGTAGAGGGATGAATGGGCCGCGCCAAGGGGTACCTGGGGCGATTCCAGTGCTGAATGGGGCGCGCCGATGAGCGCGCGGGCGGCGCGCACAGGCCACCGGGCGGTGTCCATGAGGCACTGAGCCGAGGCCATGAGCGCACGGGACGCCGTGATGAGCAAATGGGGCGAGGCCATGAGCAAATGGGCGGCGCGCATGAGCAAATGCGACGGCACCATGAGCGAATGGCAGGGATTCGAGGTGTTTGCGCGGAAAAATGAGGTGAATGGCGCGCGTGCCAGGGCGCGCGGGGCGGGGCAACCGGTGCCTGACCCGCGGCGCGTGGGCCGCGGCGGGCGAGCAGTGGGCGTCCTGATAAGGAAAGGGGACGGCGGTGGCGACGGAGTGGTGGGGACGGCCTGACAGCCGCCTGACGGCTCCATCCTAGCTTGTGCGGCGCCGGCACCGGCGGCGGTTGTCACAGCGGGAGGACACGTTCCGGTGCGGCCGAGGGGACTCGGCGGGCGGACTGGGACAGGCTTCGAGGAGCAACAGGTGATCTCACGGGAGCGGGCACGGCTGATCGCGCAGCGGTTCCTGGACGACGCGCAGGCGCGGACACCGGCCGGGGAGGCGGGGCCGGGGGCGCCGTATCATCTGCCCAGGATCGTGCGGGTGCGGGATGGGGTGGAGTTGGCGGAGGGGCGGGAGGCGGGGGTGAGCCGGAGTGCCGGTGGGGGCGGCGGCGCCGAGGTGGGGGCGTGCTGGGTGGCGTACCTGGCGTGGGCCGGGATGCCGCTCGGGCCGGGGCTGGTGGTGCTGGTGAACAAGGAGAGTGGGGTGGTGGAGTTCTTCGGGGAGGAGGGGCAGGTGTAGGAGAGGGGGCGGGGCCGGGCGGGGTGCGGCGCGGGGGCGCGCATATTATGAAAGGGGCGGGGGCTTCGGGGCGGGGGACCGGGGCCCCCGCGGTGTGTCGTGAGGCGGCTGTTCAAGGTGCCTGACGGATTGGGCCGGGGCGGGTGGCGCCGGGGGCGGTGCCGACTATCTTGGTCCCCCATGCTCGCCCGGCTGCGGCGGTTCCGGATCATTCCCCTCTTCCTGCTCCTGCTGCTGCCAGGGGTCGGGGGGACGGCACTGCAGGGGGCCCATTCGTGCGCGGCAATGGCGGCGGCGGCGGATGGGGCGGGGCGGGCCGGGCACCATCATCATCATGGCTCCGGGGCGCCGGCATCGGCGCCCGATCCGTGCCGGTGCGTCGGGAGCTGCCACCACCCGGTGCCGCTCCCGCCGCTCGTGGCCACGGTGCTGCCCGTGGCCGCCACCGTGCCCGTGGCCATCGCGGCCAGCTGGCCGGAGCCGCCGCTCGTTTCCCGCCATCCGTTCGACCACCGCCCGCCCTCCACCGCTCCTCCCGCCGCCTGAGCCCGGTGCCGCGCCGCGCTGCCTGACGCAGCGCCATGGCGCGCGCGCCGCCCCCCCCAGTTCCCCCACCGGGACCGCCACCGCGCGGGCCCGGGACACCGGCGGCTCCTCCATTCAATAGGCGGGTTCCATGGTTCGTGGTTCTTTCCTGCTCCTCGCGGGCGCGCTGGCGCACGCGGCGAGCCTCAGTGCGCAGCAATCCACCGCCACGGTGCGTGGCAGCGTGCGTGACCAGGCCACGGGGCGCCCGTGGCGCAGGCGCTGGTGCGCGTGGCCGACGGGGCGCGCGGGACGGTGACGGCGGAGGACGGCGGGTACCGGCTCGAGGGGCTCCGGGCGGGCGCGGTGCTCATCACGGTGCGGGCCATCGGGTACGCGCCCCGGGTGGATACCCTGACGCTCGCGGCGGGGGAGGAGCGGGTGCACGAGGTGCGGCTGGTGCCCGCGGCGGTGGCGCTGCCGGTGCTGAGCGCCACGGCCACCAAGCTCAGCGTGCCGCCGCGCGAGGTGCCGCAGCTAGGCACGGTGGTGGGCCGCCAGCAGCTCGACGACCAGGCCGTGCGCTACGTGCAGGACGCGCTCCGCTACGTGCCGTCGGCGCAGGGCGAGCAGAGCGGGCGGTCGGGCTACGACGAGTTCTCGATCCGCGGCTTCACCCAGTCGCGCTACCAGTTCCGGGACGGGCTCCGGCTCGACCCGGGCTACCTGCAGCAGCAGGAGCCGTACGGGCTCGAGGCGGTGGAGGTGCTGCGCGGGCCGGCGTCGGTGCTGTACGGGCAGATGGCGCCGGGCGGTGTGCTCAACATGCAGAGCAAGGCCCCGACGGGGGAGCGGGTGCGCGAGGTGGGGATGAGCGGCGGGATGTACGGCGCGGTGAGCGGCTTCGGCGACATCGGCGGGACGCTGGGCGGCGACGGGCGGTGGACGGGCCGGCTGCCGGTGCTGGTTTCGCGGCAGGATGATGCGCAGCGCTCGGTGGGGGCGAGCCGAGTGTTCCTGGCACCGACCCTGGGCTGGACGCCGTCGGGGCGGACCAGCGTGGTGGTGCGGGCAGTGTACCAGCGCGATCGCTACGACCGGACGCTGCCGCTGCCGTTCGAGGGGACGCTGGTGCCGGACCCCGCGGGGCGGATCGGGGTGCGGACGTTCCTCGGGAGCCCTCGCTCGAGCCGCTCACGTCGCCGCAGGTGCAGGTGGGGTATGGGCTCACGCACCAGTTGAGCGACGCGGTGCAGGTGCGGCAGGGGCTCCGCTACCTCGACTACAGCGTGGACGGCCCGATCGTGTACTACCCGGGCGGCACCTCCCCGACGTCGCTGGCGCGCGACTACTTCACGTACCGCGGGGACTTCGGCGTCCTCTCGCTCGACAACCAGGTGGAGGGGCGGTTCCGGACGGGGCAGGTGGAGCACCGGGTGCTGGCCGGGGTGGAGCTGGTGGACTACCGCGCCTCGAGCAAGGGCGACCTCTTCAACCTGCAGCCGATCAATCCCTTTGCCCCGACGTACGGCGGGGGTGCCACGGCGGCGGGGCCGTTCTTCTCGAGCCGCGAGGTGCTCAAGCAGGCCGGCGTGTACGCGCAGTACCGCGCCAGGGTGGCGGAGCGGGTGGTGCTCACGGCCGGCCTCCGCTACAGCGACGTGCGCGACCGGGTGACCGACCGGCTCGGCGCCAGCACCACGCGGCAGAACGACACCGAGACGAGCCTCACCGCCGGCGCCGTGTGGCTCCTGCCAAGCGGGTTCACGCCGTACGTGAGCTACGCGGAGTCGTTCGAGCCGCAGGTGGGGTACGACCCGCTGCTCTCCGGCGAGACGCCGGCGCCCTCGCTCGGGCGGCAGTATGAGGCGGGGCTCGGGTGGCGGTCGGCGGACGCGCGGGTGGAGGTGAAGGCGGCGGGGTTCCAGATCACGCAGACCAACATCGTGAACCCGGACCCGGCCAACCCCGGCTTCAGCACGCTCAACGGCGAGCAGCGGCACCGGGGGCTCGACGTGGAGCTGGCGGTGCGGGTGGCGCGGGCGCTCCGGCTGGACGCCGGGTATGCCTACCTCGACGCGGAGATCACCAAGAGCACCTACGGGGACCAGGGGGCGCACCCCGCTCGCACGGCGGGGGGTGCCGGCGGCGTCGCTCACCGGGGTGCGGCACCAGGCGTCGCGGCGGAGCGGGCTCAACGGGTATCCGCTGCCGGCGTTCACGGTGGTGGATGCGGGGCGCGCTGGCGGCTCGGGCCGGTGACGGCGGCGGTGGACGTGCAGAACCTCTTCAATCGCCGCTACTACCCCGGCACGTTCTTCGGCGGCGCGGTGATCCCGGGGCAGCCGAGGATGGTGGTGGGGTCGGTGCGGACGAGGTTCTGAGGCAGATGGCTCGTCGCGACTGGCGTCAGTGGCATCTCCTGCTCTCGCTCGTGGCGGGGGCGCCGCTGGCGCTGGTGGCGGGGAGCGGGGTGCTGATGAATTACTGGTTCGAGTCGGATGCGGTGCTGGACCCGCGGTTCTATCCGGCGCGGGGTGCAGGGCCCGCGGTGCCGCTGGACCGGCAGGTGGACGGTGTGCGGGCGCGGGCGCCGGGGATGTTCGTGAGCGGGGTGTACCTGGTGGACAGCGGGCGGATGCGGTGGAGCCGGGGACGGGGCGGGTGCTGGCGGAGCGCGCCCCGGGGGACGTGGTAATCAACGAGGCCTACCGGCTGCACTCGGCGCTGTTCCTCACGGGTGGCGGGCGGACGCTGGTGAGCGGGCTCGCGGTGGTGCTGGTGGCGCTGCTCGTGTCGGGGGTGGTGCTGTCGTGGCGGCGGGATGGGTGGGAGTGGCTCAAGCCGCGGTGGCGGGCGGGGCAGGGGTGGCGGGACGTGCACCAGAGTCTCGGGATCTGGAGCGGGGCGCTGCTCGGGGTGGCGGCGGTGACGACGGTGCTGCTCGAGGTGGTGCCGGGGGGCGGGGATCCCGGCGGCCCGGTGGCGGCGGCGGCGGCGGCGCCGGGGATGGAGCCGGCGGGCGCGGCACTTCCGCTCGAGGCGCTGGCGGAGCGGGCGCGAGCGGTGCGGCCGGGGTGGCGGCTGGTGGCGCTCTCGCCGATTGATGCGCGGGAGGGGCCGCTCACGGCGGTGCTGGAGCGGGGGCCGAGTGTCGGGGGGCGGCGGTTGCTGTATCGGGTGGAGCTGGACCGGGGGAGCGGGGCGGTGGTGCGGGAGGGGGCGGTGGGCGGGTCGGGGGGGCGGGCGTTGCTGGTGGAGCTGCATACGGGGCAGGTGGCGGGGAGCCTCGGGCGGGTGGTGATGGCGGTGGCGGGGTTGGTGCCGGTGGTGCTTTGGGTGAGTGGGGTGGTGCTTTGGGTGAGGCGGAGGGGGGAGTGAACCGCGCGACCGCACCTGAACGCGCCGAGAGGGGGAGGTCTCCGGGCAGCGACGTTGGACCGATTCCGGGCAGCGGCTATCTTCGCTGGAATGCTGGAGCTCAATGCCCATCAGGCCCTGATCTTCCGGATCACCCACCTCCGGAACGTGCCCTGGCTCCTGCGCCATGGGATCTGCTGCCGCAGCCATGCCTCGGTGGACCCTCAGTTCGTCGAGATCGGGAACCCGGACCTGATCGCCAAGCGGCCGAAGCGGACGGTGCCGATTCCTCCGGGCGGCAACCTCAGCGACTACGTGCCGTTCTACTTCACGCCGTACTCCCCGATGCTGTACAACATCCTCACCGGCTACGGCGGCATCACCCGACGCGATCCGTCGGAGGTGGTGATCCTGGTGGGCAGCCTGCGGCGAGTGGCGGAGCAGGGGATTTCGTACGTCTTCACCGACCGACATGCTTACCTGGTGACGGCCCGGTTCTTCAACGACCTGGCGCAGCTCGACCAGATTGACTGGCCGCTGCTTCAGGCCCGCGACTTCCGCCGGAACGGGAACGATCCAGGCAAGTTCGAGCGGTACCAGGCGGAGGCGCTCGTGCATGGCGTCGTCCCGGTCGGCGGATTGCTGGGCATCGCTTGCGCCGACGGGGCCTCCGAGGGAGAATTGAATGCGATGACTGCCCACGTCGGCCTCGACCTCCCCATCGCCGTCCGCCGGGCCTGGTATCCCTGATGATCCGCTACACCCAAGGCAACCTGCTCACGGCCGATGCCGAGGCCCTCGTCAACACCGTCAATGAGGTCGGTGTGATGGGGAAGGGCATCGCGCTGATGTTCAAGGAGGCCTTTCCCGAGAGTGCGCGGGCGTACCAGGAGGCGAGCAAGGCCGGGGACGTCCGGGTCGGCCATGTCCTGGTGACCCGGAACCCCGAGCTGGTGGGGCCGAGGTGGATCATCCACTTCCCTACCAAGAAGCACTGGCGGCACCCCTCGAAACTCGAGTGGATCCGGGAAGGGCTGCGGGATCTGCAGCGCGTCATCGGGGAGCACCAGATCCGGAGCATCGCCGTGCCGCCGCTCGGCTGCGGCAATGGGGGCCTGGACTGGGCGCAGGTGCGCCGGGAGATCGAGGCCGCCCTCGGCCGGCTCCCTGACGTCGCCGTGACCGTCTACGAGCCCTCCGCGACTTACCAGAACGCCCCCAAACGGACGGGAGTGGAGGAGCTGACCCCGGCCCGGGCCCTGATCGCCGAACTGGTACGGCGCTACCTGGTGCTCGGCCACGACTGCACCAACATCGAGATCCACAAGCTCGCGTGGTTCCTGTCGCGGCAGATCGCGGTGTCCGGCCTTCCCGATCCCCTGGAGCTCGACTGGACCGCGGATCGCTATGGGCCGTACGCCGACCGCCTGCGACACCTCCTCAACAACCTCGACGGCAGCTATCTCCACTGTGAGAAGCGGCTGAGTGACGCCAAGCCCTACGACCACATCTGGTTCGACGACAGCCGGCGAGCCGAGCTGGCGGCGTACCTGGCAGGGCCCGAAGCTGGGGTGTACCTGCCTGCACTGGAGCGGACGGCCGAACTGATCGACGGGTTCGAGTCGCCGCTCGGGATGGAGCTGCTGGCGACGGTGGATTGGCTGCTAACCGAGCAGGGCGTCGCGGCGGAGGTGGAGGCGGTCCGTGCAGGCCTGGGGCAGTGGCCTGGCGGAGAGGCGGCGGGGCGGCGCAAGCTCGGCTTGTTCGACACGCGACTCCTTGGGCTCGCCCTCGAACGACTGACGGCAGGGGCGGCGGCGTAGGGATGGAGGCAGTGGGACTCAGGGGGGGCCGAGCGAATCGCCGGCCCCCCTCTGCTTGTTGGGGTGTGCTCCGCACCCCACTCTCGATCAGGAGAACACGGCGGACAGCTCGATGACGCTGGTGGCGCGGACGCGCGGGGACCCGCGGGCGCTGCTCGAACCGGTGTCGGCGCTCCTCCGGCAGCGGGATCCGGACCTGTCGCTCAGTGCCGTGACGACGCTCGACGAGGTGCTGGCCACCGCCACCCGGGAGCAGCGGTTCACGATGGCGCTCATGAGCGGGTTTGCGCTGCTGGCGCTGGTGCTGGCGGCGGTCGGGGTGTACGGGGTCATTGCGTACACGGTGGCGCAGCGGAGCCGGGAGATCGGGATCCGGCTGGCGCTCGGCGCGGGGCCACGGCGGGTGGAGCGGCTGCTGGTGCGGCAGGGGATGGCGCCGGTGCTGGTGGGGCTCGGGGTGGGGCTCGGCGTTGCGCTCGGGGTGTCCCGGTTCCTCAAGTCGCTGCTGTATGGGGTGGGGGTGGTGGACCCGGTGACGTTCGTGGTGGTGCCGGTGGTGCTGGCCGCCGTCGCGGTGGTGGCGGTGGTGGTGCCGGCCCGGCGGGCGGTGAGCGGGGATCCCGTGGGGGTGCTCAAGGGGACTGGGGCGGACGCCCTCCCGCGATCGCTTTACGGAGGTGCGACCCGAGAGACGAGGCACCCGCAGAGCACGAGCGATTCACCACTCCCAGCTACGTCCTCCCGACGACGTCACCCACACGATCGCGGGGTTGCGGTCGCTGGGGCAGTTGCCAGACGAGGCGGTGCGGGTGGGGATGCCCTGGAGTGGGCGGGGGGGGCACGCGACGCAGGAGGAGGTGCAGGCGCTCGCCGAGCAAGGACATTAGGAATGCGGCGGTCGGAGGTGCGGATGGTGAGCCAGCTGACCCCCGCATGCGTGGCAGGACCGACCGGGGTTCGGGGAGCTCGAGGCGGCGCACCGGATCATGACGCAGCGAGGCTACCCGACGCGCGTGGACGCGGAGAGCGTGCTGCTGCACTTCACGGTGCCGATGGCGGCGAAGGCCGCCGCCGAGGGGCAGCCGGAGAGCGAGGTGCAGGTGGGGCTCGGCCCGGGGCACGTGCATCCGCTCTTCGGGCCGGGTACCGGGTACGCCGACACGACCTCCCGGGGACGTGGACCTGGGACCAGACGGCGGCGTTCGCCGAGGCGCTTTCAACGAGTCAGGCAGCAGCGGCCGGGGTGGTGGGTGCCGAGGCTCGGCGCGTGGCGGGCGAGTGAAGAGCGGGCAGGGGACGATCGGGTACACGAGGGCCGGGTGGGGACGGAGGTGCCGTGGCCGGGGATGGTGGAGCGGCTGGCGGAGGGGATGGTGGAGCGGGTGGGGTGGGTGGAGCAGGTGGTGAAGTTGCGGGGGACGCTGTAGGACGTGGGGCGGGGGGAACGGTGAGGGACCGGCCTGGGCCGGTCCCTCTCTTGCGATCAAAGTTAAGCCCGCTCGAGCCGCCCTGTGACGGTCACGGGGTGGAGCTGGCGACTGCCTTACTCAACATTGGCGCGGGTCCCGGGAACGTGTAGATTCGAGGCCGGCTTCCTGCCTCACTAGAGGCGCCGCTTCCTCAGGCATTCCGGCCGTTCCCCGCGTCCGCCCCCACGGGCGGAGGTTCCGCATGCGACGATTCATTCGATGGGCGCCCCTCCTCCTGGTGCTGGCCTGCGGCGAGGAGGAGCGTGGCGGGCCGCTCGGCGCGAGCCGGCTCGGGGAGACGGGGGCGCGGAGCCTCGCGGTGGCGACGGGGATCCGGCTCACGCCGGACAATGCGCAGGAGTGGTTCGTCCTGGGGCTCAACAACATGGGGCAGGCGGGGCTCTACACCTATGTGCCCTGCTGCGGGCTGCTCTGGGATGCGGGGGAGTTCCGCGCGCCCAGCGCGCTGGTGGGGTACACCGACATCAACGACGCGGGGGTGGCGGCGGCCACCGAGTTCGGCATGGACCGGCACGCCTACGTGGTGGTGAACGGGGTGGCGACGGCGCTACCCGGGCTGGTAGGCAATACCCGCACCGAGGCCTGGGCCATCAATGCCGCAGGGCAGATCGTGGGCATGGCCAACGGCCCCGACGGGGCGAGCCACGCCGTCATGTGGACCAACGGGGTGGTGCAGGACCTCGGGCGCCTGCCGGGCTACGGGGGGAGGTGGTCGGCCTCGCCTGGGGCGGCCCGACGTACGAGCAGGCGTGGTACTGGAGCCCGTCCACCGGCATGATCTCCGTGGGCGCGGCCCCGGGCGACCTGGTGAGCCGGCTCAACGCCATCAACAACAACGGCGTGGCCGTGGGCATGACCACGAGCCCCACCCACCTGTTCCATGTGGCCCGTTGGTCGCTCGCGGGTGGGTGGGAGGACATGACGTCGGGCGTCTCCGCCCTGCCGTACGTGGACAGCGAGGGCTACGACATCAACGACCAGGGCGTCATTGTCGGCCGGCTCCAGGGCGACTTCTCCGGCACCTGCCCGCTCATCGAGTGCGCGGTGGCCTGGGAACCGGATGGGGAGCTCACCGTCCTGCCCACCGCGCCGAGCGTGTTTGGCCGGGCCAAAGCAGCGGATCACGGAGGACGGGCTGGTGATGGGAGAGTGCGGTACCTGGACTGCCGTGGTCGTGTGGCAACTGCCGGGCCAGGCCCCGGGGGCGCCGGTGGCGGTGGTGAACGGACCCTGGGTGGCCAACGAGGGCGCACCGGTCACCCTGGATGGCAGCGCCTCGAGCGATCCCGACGGCGGGCCGCTCCGCTATCGCTGGACCTTCCTTGACGGCACGGCGCAGGGGGACTCGGCCATCATCACCCGCCGCTGGGCCTGGAGCGGATACGTCGACGCGAACCCGCTCTCCGCCGTGCTCACGGTGCAGGACGTGACCGGGCGGATCGCGGTGGCCACGGCCACCATCCGCCTGCTCAACGTGGCCCCGACGGTCACCCTGCCCGCGCTCGACAGCGTCACCCTCAACGCCCCGCTCAGCGTCACGACGGGCTTCAGCGATCCCGGTCTCGACGACACGCCCTTCGCCATCCGCGTGAGCTGGGGGGACGGGGCGACGGACGCGGTGAGCCAGGGCAGCCAGGCGGCGGGGCGCGGACCCACACCTACACCGCCCTCGGCACTTACACGGTGATCGCCACGGTGACCGACAAGGATGGCGGCGTGGGCGCCGACACGGCTACCGTGCGGGTGGTGCCCGTCAACCGCCGGCCGGTGGGCGCGAGCGGCGGGCCGTACGCGGGGGACGAGGCGAGCGTCATCAGCATGAGCGCGAGCGGGTCGCTCGACCACGACGGCGATGCGCTCAGCTACGCCTGGGACTTCGGGGATGGCGGCACGGCCACCGGGCTCTCGACGAGCCACAGCTACCGGACGTTCGGGGCGTTCCCGGTGCGGCTCATCGTAACCGACAGCTACGGGCTCGCGGACACGGTGAGCACCACGGCCACCATCAACAACCTTCCGCCGGTGGCGAGCGCGGGGCCCGACTTCTCCTTGCCGGTCGGCTCCAATGCGTTCCCCGCGTTCAGCTTCACCGATCCGGGGCTCGGCGACGGGCCGTGGCAGGTGCAGGTCAACTGGGGGGGGCCGGGCGGGTCGGGCGGGCCGGTCAACCAGCCGGGGACGATCGGCTCGGGCACCGTGACGACACGCCGGGCACCTACCAGGTGCTCTTCAAGGTGACCGACCGGGGCGGGCTCGAGGATGCAGACACGGTGCTGGTGACGGTGACCTGCAACGTGGCGCCGGTGGCCGGGATCAGGGGCCGTCGACCGCCAACGAGGGACGTCGGTGGGGTTCCAGGCGTCGACCACGACGCCAACCACGACATGCTCACCTACAAGTGGACCTTCCAGCGACGGGACAGGAGAAGCTCGACCGCGGCCAACCCGGTCAAGGCGTGGAGCGACAACGGCACCTTCACCGTGACGCTCACGGTGCGCGATCCCGCCGGCCTCACGAGCTCGGCCACGCGCACGGTGACGGTGGCCAACGTGCCGCCGACGGCGACGTTCGGGAAGCCGTCGAGCCTGGGGAAGACGGCTTCACGCTGCTCGCTCACCGGGGCTACCGATCCGTCGGCGCCAGACCGCGCGGCCGGGTTCAATACGCCTTCGACTGCGGGGCCGGGACGGGAGTACGCGCCTTTCGGCGCGGCGACGAGCCGAGCGTGCCCGGTGGTGCCGGACAACGGGACGCGGGCGCTCAAGGGCCAGGTGCGCGACAAGAACGGTGGAACGCGGACCTACTCCGCCAGCCTGACGGTGGCCAACGTGGCGCCCAAGGTGACGCTCACGCCGGGGACGGCGGTGACGATCCCGCGGGGGACAACGCTTGCGCTCAGCGGGAGCTTCACCGATCCGGGGGCGCTCGATGCGCCGTGGAGCTGGGCGGTGCTCTGGGGGGACGGGACGGCCAACAGCACGGGGACCGGGGCGCCGAGGGTGGCGATCCCGGTGGGGCATACGTTCAGTAAGGCGGGGACCTGGACGGTGCGGATGACGGTGACGGACAAGAATGGGGGGAAGGGGACGTCGAACGCCGTGGTAGTGACGGTGCAGTGATGCGGGGCGGGCGTCCGGGTCCACGATCCAGCAAAGGGGGACGCCGGCTTCCCGGCAGGCGCGGCGCTTGGGGAAGCGGTCGTGGCGGGCGGTGGTGGGGCTCAGGATCTCGAGGGCGCGGACGTCGGCGGGGGTCCAGACGGGCGGGTCGAGGGGTCGACGGGGGCGGGGAAGGGCATGGGCATAGGATCGGCTCGGCGGGTTGGGGGAAGCAACTCGGCGTGGGGGCACGATGGGGGGGTGGCGCCGAGGAAATGCACTGCCGGCCGTGGTGGCTGGAATGGGACGGGGCGCCTCAGTGAGGCGCCCCGCTCTGGTTCAGGGGCAAGGGTGATGGATCAGGTGCGCCTGGACCGGCGGCGGACCAGGCCTGCGCCAGCGAGGCCGGTGGCGAGCAGGGAGAGGGTCACCGGTTCCGGGGTGACGGTGGTGGCAGGCGTCAGCGCATAGGTCTCGGAGTTGTTCCACGTGCCGCCCACGAAATAGTGGGTGACGTTCGCGCCGAACTCGGCCGGGGCGGGACGGTGAGAGATCTGGTAGGTGGTGGGGCCTGGAAGTAGCCGTAGGCGGGGGTGTCGCTCAGGTGCCGTGGCTGGTGATCACGTCGCGGGCGCGGGTGGCGTGGCATTCCGGGAGGCGGCGCAGCGGTCCGGGCGTGGGCGCCGCTGTACTGGCCCCAGACCACCTCGTAGATCTCGGTGCCGTCAGGCTGGAGTGACCCTGGCCATGCGTTGAAGTAGCCCCAGATGCCGATGGGGGCCTCGAGTCCGCCGTTGTTGGTATAAGGAGAACGTTGTTGCCGGCGCCGTCGATGGCGCTGATGACCTGGCCGCCGCCGCGTCCCGACCTGGAAGCCGACCAGGTCCACGGCCGTCACGATGGAGCTGAGGCGGAGGTGTTCTGGACGGTGACGGTGGCGATCCAGGTCCGCCGGGGCCAGCGCGGTGGAGACGGCGACGCTGGCGCAGGTGCCGAAGGTGGAGCCGCAGCCGGCGAAGGACTGGGCGCCCGCCGCCGAAGCGACCCCGGTGCCCGCGGGCAGGGAGCGTGACGAGGGCGCGCAGTCGCATGATGGGTCCGGGGAGAGGCTGATCGGCGGGACGGGCCCCTGCGGCGTTGCAGGGGCCCGCCCCGCTTCCCATGTTGGGAGCGCATCTCCCCCCCCTCTCGCGACGCGCTGCCCTTCCCCCGCTGTGGAGGCCGCCATGACTCGCGCACTTCCTGCCCTGCTGTTGTCGCTGCTCGTTATGGGTACTCCTGCCGGACGCATGCCTGACGATATCGAGCGGAACTGGGCCCGCGAGGGGAAGGCGAGCCAGTCGAGCGTGGCGTTCGGCGGGGAGGCGGCGCGGGCCATTGACGGCAACCGGGACGGCACGTTCAGCGCGACCAGCGTCACCCACACCGCGCAGGAGAGCGAGCCCTACTGGCAGGGGGACCTCGGCGCGGCGCACTACATCGACGAGATCCGGATCTACAACCGCACCGATTGCTGCGGGGACCGGCTCAAGCAGCTCATGGTGTTCTGGGTGAACAACACCACGGGCTTCGCGGGGCGGTCCATCAACGCGCTCATGGCGGAGAACACCGGGGGCGTGCCCGCGACCGCCGTCTACTTCAAGCCGATCTTCAACCAGGCCGGGGACATTGACCCCGTGACGCAGCTGCCGGGTCCTGTCACCACGATCCGGCTCAAGGGCGATGACTGCGGCCTCGCGGGGCAGCCCGGCTGCCTGGTGCGCTTCCTCCGCATCCAGCTCGCCGGGCAGGGGCCGCTGTCGCTGGCGGAGGTGGAGGTGGTGGAGAAGGGGCGGATCGCGGGGCCGGCGCTGGTGGACGACGCCGTGACGTGGGCGCCGACGGGGATCATCACCAAGGCGCCCGGGGTGGGGATGGCCACGCCGGGGCGAGCAGATCCTGCTCTACTACCGGGGCGCCGACGGGCGGCTCCATGCCTCGACAACCTCGCCGACGGGCCGGTGGTGGCAGGCTCACCGGCGTTGGGCGTGGAGGCGCCGGCGGTGGCGCTCTCCGAGGCGCAGGACCGGGCGTTCGTGGCGGTGCGGAACGCGCCGGCGCGGTGGCGGTGGCCGAGGGGACGCGACGACAGGGGCGCTGGGGTCGCCGGTGTGGGCCACGATCGGGCACGCGAGCGGGGGCCCCGGGTAGCCACCGGGTGCGGCCGGGCGGTGGTGGCGTGGACCGACGGGCGGCGGCTCACGGCGGCGTGGAAGGCGGTGAGCGATGCGCCGGGGGCGGGTGGAGCGCGCCGTCGCCCCTGTACCGGTCGGCGGGCGGTGCGCCGGCGGTGGCGACGAACGCGCGCGGGGACGTGGGAGTGGCATTCCTCGGGCTCGACGGGGGCATCCACTTCGTGTCGCTCCCGTGCGGGGCAGCGAGGACGGCGCCGGCCTGGTCGGCACAGGCCACGCTGGTGGGGAGCGCCAAGGGAGCCTGAGCCTGGCGGCGGACCGGGTCGCACTTCGTGCTGGCGACGCAGGGCGGCGACGACCGGGGAAGTACGTGGCCACCCAGCACGCGGTGGGGCCGGCGGAGGTGTGGCAGGCATTTGAGCCGATCCCGGCGAGCCAGCGGGGGATCCCGGGATGCTGCTCGCCGAGGCGCCGAGGCTGTTCGTGATGTCGGGGCCATGGTGGCGGTGGCGCGGGACCGGATGACGCAGGAGCTCCGGGCGTGGATCAAGTACCCGAGCCGGCTGGCTCCGGGGATCCGTGGTTCGGGGGCGGGTGGTGGGCGGGGCCGGGAAGAGCGGGATGCCGGCGGCGATGGCGTCGCTCGGGGCCTCGCGGCTCTGGGGGACCTGGGATGCGCCGAGCGAGCTGTACGTGGCGGCGCTGGGGCAGGGGGACGGGCGGGTGTACGCCCTGAACCTGGGGCGGTGGCTGGCGCGGGACGTGTTCGAGCACGACCTGTCGCTCGACCTGGTGGGGATGCTGGGCATCGCGCCGCAGGCGGACCGGGGGCTCGATCCGGTGACGTCGCCCAATTACGTGGAGCAGATGCTGGCGCTGCTGGCCCTGCCCACCGCGGCGCGGAGCCAGGTGACGGGGACCAAGTGCGGCAACCTGACGCTGGCCACCCGGCTGGTGCTGGACCGGAACTACCTGTCGGGGCAGTTCAGCCCCAGCAGCTGTCCTGGCAGGTGAAGCAGGGCACCGGGCGCTTCTCGGCGAGCACCATCTTCCATGAGTGGATGCACATGGACGCGGCGACCTGGAACATCCCGGGGATGACGGGCTTCAAGGCGGCGTTCCCGTTTGAGCCGACGGGGCGCAACGTGGCCGCCAACGGCATGCGCGCCTGCCGGCGCGACGCGGACTGCGGCGGGGACCAGTGCCGGCTGGCCGGAGACACCACGGGCGGCCAGGCGAGCACCCGGGACTACGCGGACAACGAGTGGACCATCCGGCGGTGGGATTCGGTGCGGGTATGCGTGGGGACGGGCGGGACGGACGGGTGGCGGCCGCAGGGCGGGATCACGTGGTACGACGTGGGGGCGTCTGACCATGCGTTCATCCACGTGGCGCTTGCGTACCGGTGGTATGGGGATGACCTCCGTGACTGGGTGGCGCAGGACCTGACGCGGGGGAATGACCAGCTGCAGCGGCGGTATGCGTGGGTGCGGGACAACTATTTCGGGAGGGTGCAGTACAATGGGAGGATGAATAGTGGGGGGGCGTTGCCGGGGAGTGACCGGAGCCTTGGGGTGTATGGGATGCCGGATCCGGTGAGGACAGGGGCGGGAGCGCGGGCTTGCCTGGGAGGCTCTCACGATGAGTGGTGGCAGCGTGGTGCAGCTGATCGAGGACGGCCGCCGCGCCGAGGCGCGGGTGCTCCTCGGCCTGCAGGTGCGCGAGGAGATGGAGGCGCCCTGGCCGGCGCCGGGGTCGCTCGAGGAGGCCATCCAGGGCCGAGGCGCGCTGGTGAGGGCGCTGCAGCGGCTGGCCGCGGAGGAGATCCTGGCCGGCGAGGATGCGGAGGCGCTGGCGTCGGTGGAGACGGCGCTCGGGTGCTGGCGTGGCGGGTGGCGGGGTTTGTGGGAACGCGCGGGACAATCCCACGGCCATCTACGCGCTGGCGCCGGCGTCGGCGTGGATGGCGCATGCGGTGCTGGCGGCGGAGCTGCTGGCGCGGCAGGATGAGGTGGCGTCGTTCACCTGGGGGAGCGGGGGACGGCGGAGCGGGAGGAGGAGCTGGCGGCGCAGGAGGCGCTGTCGTGGGTGGATGGGCGGGCGGTGGACGGGACGGTGCGGCGGCGGTATCTCGGGAATTTCTTCAGGTTGTTCCGGGTGGCGCTGGGGGCGCCGCCGGCGCGGGGGGCGTGGGAGGAGCTGCAGGCGATGCGGGCGGTGGTGCTGGTGGGGATGGGGCGGGGGGAGGAGGCGAGACGGGCGCTGGCGGCGTCGGAGGAGCTGGCTGGGGGGTGGAGGTTTGGGGGGGAGGCGTGACGGGGGCGGGGAGAGTTGACCAGGAAATGACCCAGAAATGACCGGAGGGGCGCTGCGGGGGTGGGGCGCCTCTTTGGGTTTTCGGGAGAAGCTGGGGTTAGTGCGAATGGACGGGTGGGGATGGGGGCAGGTGTGGGGGAATGTCACACCCTTGAGGCATCGTGAGGCTGACGGGGTGCGGTGGCCGAGAGGAGGCGGTTCCCTTGCCGGGATGGCAGACGACACTCAACTTGTCAAGGAGTGGAACGGTTCATCATCTCGGCCCCAAGCCTCACCCGAGCACTTATCTGGAGATCCGCATGCTCCAGGACAGGGTCATGATCTTGAAGGAGAAGCGGTGGTCATGGGTGGAGCGTCGCAGCATGAGTATGTGGCCACTTGCCATGGGTCAAGGCCATAGAGGCGGGGGAATCACAGAAGCGTTTCGCGAAGTACCGACTCGCGCCGCGTGACGGCACTCCATGACGAAGCGTGTATCAACGCGGGGCATCGAAGCGCATATCGAAGAATCACTGCTCGATGATCCAGGGCTCCTCGGGTATCCGGGGGCTCTTGTCATCCGAAATTGCAGGGTGCCTTTGCTCGTGGGGTCCCCAGACCTACTCCTGCTCCCAAGGCACGGCCCCCACCGGGTGGTCGTCGTCGAGGCCAAAGCTGCCGCCGCGGCGGATGCCGCATCCAAGGTGATCGGGCAGGTGCTGATGTACCTGGCTGGCGCCCTTGCTATTGGCACGGAGGGGCTCACGGTCTACGAGAAGTACGCGACGACGCATCCGGAGCGAGCGCGAACGCACAAGCGCAGCTCCACGCTACAGTTGCGCGGTGCACGACTCAAGGGCGATGCGCCGGATCCCCTGGTTGGTGGGCAACCACTCAGGCCCAGTGAAGTCGGGCTGGTGATTGCGATGGACAGGACTCCGCACCGCTCGCTTGTCCCGACCTTGGAGTGCCTGAGAAAGCACTATGGTCTGGGTATAGGGTTGGTGACTGTTGCAGCTGGGCACGCGGAGGTGCTTCTGGATCCTCGTCAGCCTGAGAAGCGGCCGTAGGGGTGCTGGCAGGGCAGCGCTTGCCCTGCTTCGAGGCGAGGCACACTTTTCTCCTGTGGGGAAACCCTCCATCCAGCCAGAACGATCGATTCCTTTTGCGTCCCGAAAGAGGAAGCTAATGCTCGAGGTTGGCGCAACCGGGAATCTCGAGGCACTGGGTCTCGCCGCAGGGACCTGCCGCCTGCGGTGTAGCGGGGTTATCTGCGATCCTCTGGGTGGACGGCCTCCTCGAGGCCTGGTCCTAGAGGAGCGTGGTCGGTCTGAGCGAAGGGGAGTGGTGGTGGTCGGCCTTAACCCCGGCCGTGCCCGAATCGAGGAACGACGCATACTAAAGAGACATCCGCGACCGTACGCTGGATGGCGCACCTATTGGGAAACGGAACTACGCGACAGGCATCCATACTTCACTCGCACCCGCACCTTGCTCGATCAAGTTGGCGAGCATGGGCCGATCCTCTGGACCGATGTTGCTAAGTGCGAGTCCCCGAGGGATGCTGGAGTCCCGCCAGTAGAAACGCTCCGTGCGTGCATGGGGCGCTACCTGAATCTCGAGATCGCGCAGGCGCCAAGAAGCTGGCCACTGCTCGCGCTCGGCCGAGTCGCGTATTCTGTGCTGGTCTATGCCTACATGGATCGTGCGGTCATCGGCATTCCTCACCCATCCGGTGCTGGACCTGCGTTCCATTTGCTCTTCAAGGGCAAGAAGCTGCGTCCCAGGATCCTGCGGCGGCTTCAGGAGGCGCTTGCGGTGTCCGCATTTAATGTAGTTTGGATCACAGGCGGGTAGGAGCTAGGCTTGATTCTGCTCCCGAGAAGTTGCCAAGTGCTGGTCACATCGCGTCACATCGACGTGAGTAGCGTCGGCGAAGTACCGGTCAGGCAATTTCGTGCAGGAGGCGGGGCTGCTTCTCCCTAACGGCGATACCAAAGCGATGGTGTTGGCACCATCGCTCGCAGTTTGTTGACGAAGCTGCCACCCTACTTCTGCCGACCTTCGAGATGCCCCAGATAACGCGTCAGCGCACCGGTGAATACCTCCGTATTCTGTTCAGCATTCTGTCTGACCACCCGGACGGGATGCAGGCCGGCGACGCGATCGCTGCCGTGGCCTCCCGGCTTACCCTGACTCCTTACGAGGAAGGGGAGTATGAGTCTGGAGGGCGCCGTTTTGTGAAGATCCTCCGATTCGCGACGGTGGACTGCGTAAAGGCGGGTTGGCTCGTCAAGAACAAGGGCCTCTGGACGGTGACGCCGGCAGGCCTGAAGGCGTATGCCGAACTGAAGGACCCGACAGCCTTCCATGGAGAGGCCTTCCGCCTGTATCACGAATGGCGCAGGGCACAGGTTAGGAGGAGGAGCCGGGACTCGAGGATGAAGCCGAACTGGCGGAGGAAGCCTCCGATCGTGGCGCTACGGTCACCTACGAGACGGCGGAGGAGCAGGCCTGGCAAGAGATCGAAGCCTACCTAAGCGGCATGAACCCATATCAGTTTCAGGACTTGGTCGCCGCCTTGCTGAGAGCGATGGGTTACCACGTCTCCTGGATTGCGGGCCCTGGCAAAGATGGAGGCGTAGACATTATTGCCTATCCCGATCCGCTTGGTACCCAGACTCCGCGGATCAAGGTCCAAGTCAAGCGCTATTCAAGCAGCATTACGGTTGAAGGTCTTCGGGCATTCATGTCATTGCTGGGGGAAGACGACGTCGGCCTCTTCGTCACTACCAGTGCCTTTACGAAAGACGCCACAGAGTTGGCACGTGAGCAGGAGCGGCGTCGTGTCACTTTGATCGATCTAGAGCGCCTCTTCGATCTCTGGGTTCGGTACTACGATAAGTTGGAGGACGGGGCTCGTCGCCTTCTCCCCCTGAAACAGCTTTGGTTCGTTGCGCCTCCGGCGTAGTTCGCAAGGATAACTGCGCCTCGGCGAGCCTCTCGTCTCCGAAGCGCTAGCTGCCCCATGCGGTGCTTCACCGTTCGTTAGAGCGGGTGCGGTTCTAGCGTGGCGGCTTGGGCGGTACTTTGTGATCAAGCTCCACGCATCAGTTTCAGATCTGATTGGGAAATTCATCATGACGGGACGCTGATGTCGCCTACCGATACGCCTAATACAGACCTGACACGCGCCGAAATCCTCTGGAAGGCAGCCGATGCCCTGCGCGGTCAGATCGACGCCGCTGAGTACAAGCACGTCGTCCTCGGCCTTCTGTTCCTCAAATACATCTCCGATTCCTTCGAGGCCCGCCGCGAGGAGCTGAAGGCCGAGCTGAAGGCCGACGGTATCACCGGCCCGCAGCTCGAAAGTCTGCTGGAGAACCGGGACGAGTACACCGCCGAGCGAGTGTTCTGGGTGCCGCCCGAGGCGCGCTGGCAGAATCTTCAAGACCAAGCCGCGCGGCCGGAGATCGCCACGCTTATCGACGACGCCATCCTCGCCATCGAGCGCGACAACCCCAACCTCAAGGGCAAGCTGCCCCGCGACTACGCCCGCCGCGGCATTGCGCCCGAGAAGATGAAGGGGTTGATCGATCTGATCGCCGACATGGGTTTCAAGGGCGACCGCGCGAAGGCCCGCGATACGCTCGGTCGAGTTTATGAGTACTTCCTCGGCAAGTTCGCCCAGGCCGAGGGCAAACTTGGCGGCGAGTTCTTCACGCCCCGTTGCATCGTCCGGCTCCTAGTCGAGATGCTCGAACCCTACGAGGGTCGGGTCTACGACCCCTGCTGCGGCTCCGCAGGGATGTTTGTGCAATCCGAACGATTCGTTGAGGCTCACGGTGGGCAGAAGACCGACATCTCGATCTTTGGCCAGGAGTCGAACCCCACAACTTGGCGGTTGGCGCACATGAACCTCGCCATCCGTGGCATCGAGGCCAACCTCGGCTCGCAGCCTGCCGACAGCTTCTTGCGGGACCTGCACCCCGATCTCAAGGCCGACTACATCCTCGCGAATCCGCCGTTCAACATCTCCGATTGGTCCGGTCAGCTGCTGGCCGACGACGTGCGCTGGCGCTACGGCACGCCGCCGGTTGGTAACGCGAACTACGCGTGGATCCAGCACTTCATCCACCACTTGGCACCACCCAACGGTCGAGGCGGCGGGGTCGCCGGCTTCGTCATGGCCAACGGTTCGCTTTCCACCAGCTCCGGCGCCGAGGGCGACATCCGCCAGCAGATAATCGAGGCCGATTTGGTGGATTGCATTGTCGCGCTCCCGGCCCAGCTCTTTCTCACCACCGGCATCCCCGCCTGCCTATGGTTCATCACGCGGGATAAGACTGGCAAGAACCTCAAACATGGCGGGCGCGACCGGAAGGGCGAAACCCTTTTCATCGATGGCCGGAAACTCGGCACGATGCAAACCCGCACGCTCCGAGTCCTGACCGGCGGCGACGACGGTGAAAGCATGCTCACCGACGGCCTGGGGGATCCAAAGCCCGAATCGGACATTGGCCGCATCGTCTACGCCTTCCGCCAGTGGCGTGGTGAGCCGGCGCCCGCCTGGTGGGATGCGGCGCAGCACGGCGTGTGGACGTACCGCGACATGCCCGGCTTCTGCAAAGGCTGAGACGATCGAAGGCATAGTCAAGCACGGGTTTGTGATCACCCCCGGTCGCTATGTCGGCGCCGAAGAGCAGGAGGGCGACGCCGAACCGTTCGCAGAGAAGTACCCGAGACTGCTCACGAACCTAGAGGAATGCTTTGGTGAGGGCGAGCGATTGATGGGGGTGGTACGATCGCAGCTGGCCGGTTTGGAAGATGATGAGGGCGGGTCATGAAGCGCACCACCTCGCGAGAAACGTGGACCACTCACTCCACCGGCGCCTTGATTGCAGAGGGCAAGCTGACGATTGGGGATGGCTACCGAGCGAAGAACTCGGAGCTCTCCACGATTGGACTTCCATTCGCCAGAGCTGGCAACATTGACGGCGGCTTTCACTTTGAAGACGCCGATCGTTTGCCCGAGGACAACCTAGGAAAGGTCGGAGACAAGGTCAGTCAGCCGGGCGATGTGGTCTTCACCTCGAAAGGCACCGTAGGCCGCCTCGCTTTCGTGCGCGCGACGACGCCGCGTTTTGTCTACTCACCGCAGCTCTGCTTCTGGCGGACACTCGACCCTGACGTCATCGACGATCGTTGGCTCTTCTACTGGATGTGTGGCCCCGAGTTTAGGCGGCAGGTCTCAGGGCTCAAGGGGCAGACTGACATGGCCGACTACGTGAGTCTGTCCGACCAGCGTCGGATGGAGATCTCACCTCCCCCTGTGACAATTCAGCGCGCCATAGCCGGTGTCCTCGGCGCCCTGGACGACAAGATCGAGCAGAACCGGCGGACGGCGCTGGCGCTGGAGCGGCTGGCACGGGCAATCTTCCAGGCTTGGTTCGTGGACTTCGAGCCGGTGAAGGCCAAGGCCGCAGGAGCGACCGCCTTCCCGTCCATGCCTCAGGCGGTGTTCGATGCCCTGCCCACCCGTTTCGTGGATTCTGACATCGGCCCGGTGCCGGAGGGGTGGGAGGTGAAGGCAATTGGCGACGTCGTCACGGCCAAGGGCGGCGGGACGCCAAGCACAAAGAACTCTGAGTATTGGGATGGGGGCGTGCATTGCTGGGCAACCCCGAAGGATATGGCACGCCTAAATCACCCTGTGTTGCTGAACACCGAGCGCCGCATCACCGACGGGGGCGTCAACTCCATCAATTCCGGCATCCTGCCTATTGGAACGGTTCTAATGTCGTCGCGCGCCCCAGTCGGCTACCTGGCGATTGCAGGTGTGCCGACGGCCATCAACCAAGGCTTCATTGCTATGGTTTGCGACGGCCCATTGCCGTCCACCTATGTTCTCAATTGGGCGTTCACCTCAATGGACACCATCAAAGCCCACGCGAGCGGGACGACTTTTCCTGAAATCAGCAAGAAGAACTTCCGCCCATTGCCCGTAGTGCTGCCGGCTCCCGATGTGATCGCCGCTTACAAGGAAACGGCAGATCCTCTCTTTGCTCTCCTTACATCCTCTGTGAGGGAAAGCGAGCAGCTTTCGGTACTGCGGGATTACCTTCTCCCACGCCTACTATCGGGCAGAGTGAGGGTGCGTCCCTGACGGACTCTCGTTCCCGTGACCACCAGGAGGCAGAACGCCTCGATCCCGATGAACACCTCCTCGCCCGGCGGCGCGCTAGAGACGAGGAGGATTATCGCTCTTGGTGTGAGGCAAACTATGGCATGGTTAAACTGGGCGAAGAGGTCTTTCATCCGGCGGACGTGCTGAACAACCTCGCGCCAGATGCGGCCCGACGCGGTCGTGATGACGCATTCCTTCAAGTGCGGACGGAGTTGGAGCAGAGTGTGTGCGAGCAGTTCCCTGCACCAATAGCGATCCCATTTCACGGGTTCTTGGAAGGCCCGCGCCAATCGCTTCAGCGTTTACATCGGCTGCGTGATACGTGGGAATCCATTGTTCGTCTTTTGACGGCACTCGCTCTTTCAGAAGCCGCTAGATTTGCGCCATCCCTGAGGCCACTAATGGTGCGTGATGGGAAGGATCAAAGGTGGCGGGAATGCAGGCGGCGCGATCTGTATTCTGACAAGTTGGCGGTCCGCATCGGGCTCATTGAAGGTGTACTACATCGAGCAGAGGAAGAGGGTATCGAACTGCATGTGGCGTCTTTGGTTCCCTTGGAGGTTCTTGCGGAAGTGAGGCGACTCAATGTCGTCCGCAATGGGTTTTCGCATGAAGCAACGAAATCTGACGCGCAAGCGCAAGCGATCATCGATGAGGCACACCCGATAGTGCGCGAAGTCTTGCTCGATCTACGCGACATCCAAAGTATCGAGTTGCTACGCATCCACACTATCCAGGCAGGCGGTCGGGCAGAAGTTGAGAAGCTGAGAGGCCATGCCCAGAGTCGTCGTATTCGTGATCTACCTCTCGATTCCGACGCAGCCTCCGTTGCTATGTCAGCTACGCCTGTGGACGGAATGTCCAGAGTCTTGGCTCGTTTGGGGGGGCTCACTCTGGACCTCAGTCCTTTCCTATACACGGTTGACGACGACACGGGGCACCGAACACGTATCCTTGATTTTAAATCCAAGAAAGGCGACGACTGGCACTTGGAATGCGTGGCGGATTCGACGACCAAAATGTCCCCCGCCCTTCAGCATGAGAGCCTTCTTGTGCGGTTGGAGGATCTATTGGCGCCGAGCGGGGAAGGTGCGTAATGGCAGGGCTTGACGAACAGTTTGTCGAGAACCTGACATCTGGTCACTTCAAGACCATTGGCGCAGCGATCAAGCGCGGCGCGGAGATCGACGACGCGGGCGAGCGCGGCGGGACGACCGAGGCGATACTCAAAGGCCGGGTAAGCGCCGCCTTGCATCGACTCAATCCCAGCCTACCGCACGGCACCATCGAGGAAGCCGTGCGCATCCTGTCGCGACCGCCACACCCGACCTTGGTTCAAAACAACCGTTGGTTCCATGGCCTGCTGACTGATGGTGCCGAGGTCGAATACCGCGACACTAGCAGCGGCGAGACGCGCGGAGGTCGCGCCCAGCTCATCGACTTCGGCCACCCGGCCGCGAACGAGCTGCTGGTGGTGCGCCAGCTCAGCGTCACCGGGCCGTCGGGCAAAGTCATCCGTCCGGACCTGACCGTCTTCCTCAACGGCGTGCCGATCGTGGTGATCGAGCTAAAAGGCCCGACCGAAACCCAAGCCGACCTCGGCGTCGCCACCGACCAACTCGACCGCTACATGCAGGCCGCGCCGGACCTGTTCGTGCCGAATCTGGCGCTGGCGGTTTCGGACGGGATGCTGACCCGCATCGGCTCGCTCACCAGCGGGCGGAGCCGCTTCATGCCATGGCGTCTGCTGAACGAGGATGGTGGTGACGCGCCGACGCTTGAGGCGCTGATCCGGGGGCTATTTGAGCCGCGGGCGCTGGTCGATTACCTGCGTACCTGCGTCACCTTTGAGGAGGACGAACGCGGCGAGATCACCAAGAAGATCGCGGGGTACCACCAGTTCCGCGCGGTTCGTAACGCGCGCGCCAGCATTCTGGCGCGCCTCAAGCCGCCTTCGGGTGAAGGCGACGGGCGCGGCGGCGTGATCTGGCATACCCAAGGCTCGGGCAAGTCGCTGACGATGCTGATGTTGGCCGGCGCGCTGATCCGCGAACCGCGCCTGACCAATCCGACGGTGGTCATGATTACCGACCGTAACGATCTCGACGACCAGCTCTTCGACACATTCGCTGCCGGACGCGCATTGCTGCGGCAGGACCCGGTCCAGGCCGCCAGCCGCGAGCAGTTGAAGGGGCTGCTCGACCGCGCGGCGGGCGGCGTGGTGTTCACCACCATCCAGAAGTTCGCCGAGGCGCACGGCGTGATCTCGGAGCGCGCCAACGTGGTCGTCATGGCCGACGAGGCGCACCGCAGCCAGTACGGCTTCGTCGAGGGCGGCGCGCGCTGGATGCGCGAGGCGCTGCCAAACGCCACCTTCGTTGGCTTCACTGGCACCCCGCTGGAACGCGACGACAAGAACACAATTCAGGTCTTCGGCGAGTATGCCGATGTATACGATATCCGCCAGGCGGTCGAGGACGGGGCGACCAAACCGCTCTACTACGAATCACGCATCATCAAGCTGAAGGTCGATGATGCCGGGGCAGCCGCAGCCGAAGCCGAGCTAGAGCAGACCGCCAAGGCGGACGCGGCGGGGAGGCCATTGCGGACCAGATCCGCGTTCCGTTGGAAGCGCTGGTCGGCGCGCCGGAGCGGATCGAACGCCTAGCGGCTTTCATCGTCGAGCACTGGGAAAAGCGCCGCGCCGCGATGGAAGGGAAGGCAATGGTGCTGACCATGAGCCGCGACATCGCCGCACGGCTCTACGAGGCGATCCGCGTGCGGCGCCCGGACTGGCACAAAGCTGACGACGAACGGGGCGCGATGAAGGTGGTGGTCACTGGAACAAGCGATGATCCAGAGCCGCTCCGGAGCCACGTGCGCACCAAGGCCGCCCGCAAGCGCCTGGCCGAGCGGTTCAAGGCCCCTGACGACGACCTGCGTCTGGTAATCGTCTGCGACATGTGGCTGACCGGCTTTGACTGTCCGCCAGCGCACACCATGTACCTGGACAAGCCGCTGGCCGGGCACAACCTGATGCAGGCCATCGCGCGGGTGAACCGCGTCTATGGCGAGAAGCCCGGAGGGCTGATCTTCGATCTGCTCGGATTGGCTGATCAGCTGGCCGATGCACTGGCCACGTACACCCAGGCTGGCGGCACGGGCGAGGCGGTCAGGAGGGTACAGGAAGAGGCGGTACCCGCGATGCAGGCGGCGTTCGAGAAGCTGCGTGGCTTCTTTCACGGTTGCGACTACGAGCGGGCCCTTGACGCCGAGCCAACGGACGTGCTGCCGGTGTATCTGCGCTCGATTGATCATGTGTTCGGGCAGAACGACGGCTGGAAGCGCCTGCGTACGCTGGTCAAGGAACTGTCGGCGGCTTTCGCGCTGGCGGTGCCGCGTCCTGAGGCCGAAGCCATCACGTCACATCTTGCCTTCTTCCAGCGGGTCGTAGCGATGATCCGTAAGCGGCTGGCCGACGATATCGGCGGCGGCGCGGGCCACGCGCGGCAACGCGACATCGACGCCGCAGTGCGCCAGGTAATCGGCGGCGCGGTCGATGCCGACGAGGTGATCGACCTGTTCGCTGTCGCCGGTCTGGCGGAAGCCCGCCTCGACATCCTGAGCGATGAGTTCCTAAGTCGAGTGGCGGCGCTGGATCACAAGAACCTTGCCTTGGAGACGCTGCGAAAGCTGCTGAACGACCAGATCCGCATCACCGAGCGCACGAACCTCGTGCAAAGCAAGAAGTTCCGTGAGGCGCTCGAAGACGCCATGCTGCGCTACACGAACAAGGCGATCACCACCGCCGAAATGATCGCGCGGCTGATCGACCTGGCGAAGCATCTCCGGGACGCGCAGAGGCACGGCGAAGAACTCGGCCTGAGTAGCGAGGAGACCGCGTTCTACGATGCTCTGGCGGAAAACGCTTCGGCCCGCGAGGCACTGCGAAGTGACACGCTCCGGCTCATGGCCCGGGAGCTGACCGACATGGTCAAGAACATGCCCAAGCTAGACTGGACCCAGCGCGAGTCAGTCCGGGCGAGCCTGCGGCGAAATGTGCGCCGGCTACTTGCCAGGTACGGCTATCCCCCGGATCTCGCGGAAGGGGCGACTCAACTTGTGCTTCGACAGGCTGAGTTGGCAACGGAGAGCCTCGTATGATCTCATGGCTTGAGCCTCGGGAGCCGAACTCAAGGAGAGCTATCACTGGATGGTGGCCATTACGGTGAGATGTAGGAAGGTGTTCGCACCACGGGTGCGCGCCCTCAACCTTTCGAGTCCTGCTGCAACCCAGGACGAGGCGAGCTAACTCTTCGTCCGTAGCGGCAGTGCAGTTGAATCTGCGAGACCAGTCTATTTCCCCTGCGGATGCGAACAGGAAGACGTGATTGTGATGAGAATGGCTCGGCTGGCCTGCATCATTCCTGTTGTGCTGCTCTTTGTTCCGGCACGGCTGATTGCGCAAGTCGGCGCCCTGCTCTCCGTCCACTTCCTCAACGTCGGCCAAGGCGACGCCACCCTCATCCAACTCGGCCACAAGGCCGTCCTCATCGACGCCGGCCGCGGCGACGACATCGTCCTCCTCCTCCAGGACCTCGGCGTCGACACCCTCGTCGCCGCCATCGCCTCCCACAACCACGACGACCACATCGGCGGCATGGACGCCGTGCTCGCCGACTGGCCCGTCGGGCGCTACCTCTACAACGGGCTCGACGCGCCGAACCGGAACGCCGAGGCCGTCCTCGAGTGGCTCGACGAGCGGGGCATCGACGCACCCGACCCGCCGTGGGAGCCCATCGTGCTCGGCGACGCGGTGATCCGGGTGCTGCCGTCGCCGCTCGCCGCCCAGGGGGACGAGAACAACGCGAGCCTCGTGGTGCTGGTGGAGCGGGGCCGCTTCCGGGCGCTCCTCACCGGGGACAGCGAGGTGGAGGAGCTCACCGCGCTCCTCGCCGCGCGGCTGGTCGGGGACGTGGACGTCCTCAAGGCGGCGCATCACGGGGCGCGGAACGGGGTGACGCCCGGGTGGCTGCAGCGGACGCGGCCGGAGGTGGTGGTGGTCAGCGTGGGGCCCAACAACTACGGGCATCCGGATCCGTGGGCGATGCGGTACTACCAGGCGGGGGGGAGGAGGGTGTTGCGGACGGATCGGGAGGGGACGGTGACGGTGACGGTGGAGGCGGGGGGGCGGTATGAGGTGAGCACGGAGGTGGTGGGCGGAGGGGAGGGCCGGTAGGGTTGACTTCAAGTCATCGTAAGTGTCTACAGGGTAGTCACTTGTGAATGGCCAGATTGCTTTCAATTGCGACGAGCGTCAGCAGGGTAATTTCGATTATTGCGTTTATTGCGTTTATTGCCGATATTGGTTGCATGACTGCCACCCTAGAACTCCCGACTCCCGAAGTGGCCGCCGAGGCACAGGCGGCGCTCCGACTCTTTGAGCCCGTCCTCAAGCGGGCGGGACGCAAGCACGTGCGGGTCCGGCCGGAGGATGGGCCGGCCGCCCAGACGGTCATCGTGCCGCGGCACGCCTTCGAGCTCTTCCTGGAGGTCCTGGGCCAGATGGCCAACGGCAACGCGGTCACCATCGTGCCGGTGCACGCCGAGCTGACGACCCAGGAGGCGGCGGGCTACCTGAACGTCTCGCGGCCCTACCTGGTGAAGCTGCTGGAGAGCGGCGCGCTGCCGTTCCGGAAGGTAGGGACCCATCGGCGGATCCTCTTCGAGGACCTGATGGCCTACCGGAAGAAGGACGCGGACTATCGTCGCGAGGTGATGGACGAGCTGGCGGCCGAGGCGGAGAAGCACGGCCTCGGCTACTAGGCGATGGCGTTCGTTGTCCTGTACGATGCCTGCGTGCTGTACCCCGCCGCGGTGCGGGACCTCCTGATCCGGGTGGCCAACGCGGGCATCGTGCAGGGGCGGTGGACGGGGCGCATCCTGGACGAGACCTTCCGGAACATCGCTGAGCAGCGGCCGGACCTTTCCCCCGACAACCTGGCCCGTACCCGTCACCTGATGACGCGGGCCGTGCCCGATTGCCTCGTCACGGACTACGAGTCCCTCGAGGCCTCGCTTGTGCTCCCCGATCCCGATGACCGGCACGTGCTGGCTGCGGCCATCCGGGCAGGTGCCCAGGTCATCGTGACCACCAACCTTCGGGACTTTCCCGAGGCGGCACTGGCGCCCTACGACATCGAGGCCAAGCACCCGGACGACTTCATCCTCGACTCGATCGACATTGCGCCGGGGGCGGTGATCGAGTGCCTCGTTCGGCAGGCCGCCGCGCTGCGGCAGCCCCCGCAGACGCCCGGACAAGTGGTCGATACGCTTCGTGATGCGGGCCTGGTGCGCTCGGCGGCGAGGTTGCGGGAGTTGCTCGCGGTGGGCTGAAAGGAGTGGAGGATGCCTGGCTCCAAGACACACTGGTTTATTGGTCACCAGACCCACCAGTGGGAAGTCCAACTCGGCCGTGCCGTCCTCCTGGTGGCGGTGAGCCTTTCCGTGGGCATCCTCGGCTACCACGCCATCGCGGGCCTCGGCTGGGTGGATGCGTTCCTCAACGCCGCGATGATCCTGGGCGGGATGGGGCCGGTGGATCCGCTCACGGGGACCGGCGCCAAGCTCTTTGCCGGGGCGTACGCGCTCTTCTCGGGACTGGTGCTGGTGGGGGTGGCGGGGCTGCTGCTGGCGCCGGTGTTTCATCACGTGCTCAGGGAGCATGGGCGGGAGCGGGCGCGGCTTGGGTCCATGCGGACGGGGGAGGTGGAGGGGGAGCGGTTGACGGAGGAGCCGTGAGGGGGTGGAGGGGTGCGCAGTGGAGGCGGCTCGGTATCCGGCGGGCTCGAAGGACTCGCACGCATGAGCGAGGCAAGAGAACGGGCCCCGGGGATCATTCCCCGGGGCCCGTGCGCATTCCGGGCGCTCAGCGGCTCAGGGAGGAGTGCGCCTCGTCGTAGAGCAGGTACGGGTCCACGTCGGCCCCGTTGGGCCAGGCCAGGTGGCCGCCCTCGGGGTCGATGAACACCTGGGCAAAGCGAGCCGGGTCCTGCAGCTCGGCGAAGACGCCCGTGGGGAGGCGCTGGACGCGGTCGGCCAGGTCCACAATGCCGCTGGTGCCGTCGTCGAAGGTGACGGCCACGCGGTAGCCCGGGAGCGGGGTGACGCTGGTGGTGCGGTGGTACATGGGTGGGATGCTAGCGTGGCGACGGGATTGGCTCAAGCGGGGGCGGCCTTGGCGATCGAGCGCTCGCTGAAGCGAGCGCTCGGCGCTGCAAGTCCTGAAGGACTCGGGGCAGGAGGTGTGTTGCCGGGGCGGCGAGGTATTCACCGCTGCGCGCCCAGGTCGCGAAGGCGGCCCTGCGCCTCACGGTCGTTGGGGTCGCGGCGGAGGGCCTCACGGAAGGCGGCCCTGGCCGCCGTCGTGTCGCCCTTCAACAGCGCGATGGTGCCGCGGGCGGAGGCGATGGAGGCGGCCGAGGGGAAGAACTCCTCGTTCAGCGCCAGCATGCCCGCGGCTTCGGCGGGGTGGTTGTCGCGGGCCAGGCGGAGGGCGGCGTCGTTGAGGGAGCGCTCGCTGAAGTTGAAGGCGTCGCTGCCGTAGTAGCGGGTGCGGAGGGCGCGGTAGGTGCGGGTGGCGCTGTCGAGGCCGCTCGTCGAGGCGGTCTCGGTCATGAGGGTGGCGAGGGGGACGGGGCGGACGTAGCCGCGGTGGCAGGTCAGGCAGGTGACCTGGAGGCCCTCGGGGTCGCGGTCCGGCAGCGTATCCAGGCGGCGGTTCACCTCGGCCACCATCCGCATCATCTGGCGGGCGATCTCCTTCGGGGTCTTGTCGTCGCTCGGGAAGTCGTAGGTGGTGAGCGGCTTCCCGTCCTCGCCCACGTGACAATGGGTGCAGCGCACGCCGAGGGACTGGGCGAAGGTGCGCATGGTGGCGATCACCTGCGGCACCGGGGTGGACCTGGGGATGACGTCCACGTTCTCCAGCGAGTCGGGCGGGAACTTGTGGGTGGCCTGGGCGGCGAGCAGTGCCGGGAGGGCGGTGAGAACGCTGACGAGGAGGCGACGGCGCATGAGGGCCTGCGGGAGAGAGGGGGGCGTGGGGGACGGGCCGTGAGGGGACACGGATGGTCTGAATTAGTAGGCGGGGGAGGAGGAGGGAAGGGTGGGGGTGGGTGCTCGTGGTGCCGGAGCGGTGCTCCGGCACCACGGAGGCGTGGGTGGCCGCCCGGGAGTGGCGGCGGTCAGCGCACGGGGACGAGCTCGTTGTAGCGGGCGCAGCGGGGGCAGGGGGTGGTCTCGAGCTCGGTGGGGCGTACGCGGGTGCGGTGGAGGCACTCGAGGCAGAGGACGGGGACGTCCACGGGCTTGAAGGTCGGGGTGACGGGGGGCATGTGGGGAGGCTCCCGGGTCAGGGTGCGTGGTCGCTGCCCGCCGCAGGGTGGAGCTGGCGGGACGATCGAAGGATCGGGGAGGGGTGTAACAGCGGCGTCAGGCGGAAGGCGGTGATGGGGGTACAGTCGGGTGAGGAAATGGAGGTTCCCGGCTGGGACGTGGGGCGGGCGGGTGGAACGGGGGCGGGGCGGGGCGCGTAGGGCGGCGCTCCAACTTCCCTCGGGGGCGGGCATGAGGCTGACGGTGAGTGTGGCGGTGCTGCTGGCGATGGGGCCGGCGGGGGCGCTGGCGGGGCAGGACACGGTGTTCGTGGCGGTGGGGTCGCCGGTGGTGGACGGGACGGTGTTCCGGCCGCATGCGGCGCGGGTGCGGATCTACAATCCCCAGGGGGTGCTCACGGCGGAGTGGGACAACGAGCTCCGCGTCGGCGACTCGGCGGGACGCCAGGTGGCGCGGTGGATTACCACGGGGCGGCCGGTGCCGGCGTTCCCCAACCGGCCGCTGATCCGGCTGCTGCAGACCTTCGACCTCCGGACGGTGGCGCCGCTCGGGTACGTGATGATGTCGAGCACGGGGGCGTACACGCAGCTGGCGATTGATGGGACGAAGGTCCGCGGCATCAAGCGCGCGAATGCGCGGGCGGCGGTGGACACGGTGAACGTGGACCTGGACCGGGCGGGGTTCATGGCGGCGGCGTCGGACCTGGTGCCGGCGGCAGCGGGGCTCAAGCGGGGGACGGTGATGGTGGCGCCGATGTGGGGGCCGCAGCAGGCGAGCCCGGTGGATCACGTCTTCGTGGTGAAGGGCGATTCCACGGTGACGGTGGAGGGGAAGCCGGTGCGGGCGACGCGGGTGGATGAGCACGAGCGGGCGGGGGGGAAGCGGACGGCGAGCTGGTGGCTGCTCCTGGACAAGCCGTACATGGTGTACGGGGAGGTGCCGGGGGAGGCGGGGGTGACGCGGATAACGGAGGTGGGGATTCCGCTGGATGAGCGGGGGAGTAAGGTGGAGGGGGGGGGGGGGGGGGGGGGGGGGGGGGCGCAGGCATGGGGCGATGGCGGAGCTGGGGCCGGGGCCGCATCGCTCGGGCGACATCGCGAAGGAGCTGGGCCGGGACGGACGGCGCTCGGGCCGACGCGGCCGCGTGGGGGGGGGGGGGGGGGGGGGGGGGGGGGGGGGGGGGGGGGGGGGGGGGGGGGGGGGGGGGGGGGGGGGGGGGGGGGGGGGGGGGGGGGGGGGGGGGGGGGGGGGGGGGGGGGGGGGGGGGGGGGGGGGGGAGGGGTGGCTGGGGGTGCGGGGCCCGTCGTGGCGTGAGCAGCGGCGCAGGCGGGCGGCAGGCATGGGCACGGTCATTTTCGGGTCAGCGTTGGGTCACATGGGATGGGTTGTGAGTGTGTTGCCGCTCACCGTGCGTAGTTCCGTGGGTGTCCCCATATTGTACGGCGGTCCCCCTGCGGGGCCGGTTCCGGCAGCTCCAGCCGTCTTTTCCCGATCCCTGGGCCCTCCCCATGCGCCTCTCCGCGCGCCTTGGTGCCGTCGTTGCGTTCAGCCTTGCCGTGGCGTGTGGCGGCGGGGACAGCTCGGGGCCGTCGGATCCGGTGCCGGCGGTCCTCGCCAAGGTCTCGGGCGACAACCAGTCGGCCACGGTGGGGACGGGGCTGGCGGCGGTGCCGACGGTGCGGGTGGAGGACCAGAACGGCGATCCGATTGCCGGGGTGCTGGTGAGTTTTCAGGTGGCCAACGGCAGCGGCTCGGTGACCGGTTCGGCCGCGACGACGAACGCGAGCGGGATCGCCGCCGTGGGGAGCTGGACGATGCCGACCACGGCGGGCTCGGTGCAGCTGGCGGCGTCGGTGGCGGACCTGCCGGCCGTCATCTTCTCCGCGACCGCCACGGCGGGGGCGCCGGCGGCCCTGGCGTTCACGGCGGGGCCCGCGGTGAATGCGCAGGCCGGCGTGGCCCTGGTGGCGCAGCCGGCGGTGCGGCTCGAGGATCTCTTCGGCAACCCGGTGCCGCAGGCGGGGGTGACGGTCACGGCGACGATCAGCGCGGGCGGCGGGTCGCTGACCGGCGCCACCGCGCAGACCAACGCCTCCGGGGTGGCGGCGTTCACCACCCTCACCATCAATGGCACGCCGGGGGCGCGGACCCTCGAATTCGGGGCCAGCGGCGTGACGCCGCTCTCCTCGCCGAGCATTGCCCTGACCGCGGGGCCCGCGGCGTCGGTGGCGGCGGTGGGCAGCACCACGCTCAGCGGCGCGGTGGCCACCCAGCAGCTGAACGTGGCGATGGTGCTGGTGCAGGACGGCAGCGGCAACCCGCTCCCGGGCGTGACGGTGACTTACGCCGTGACGGCCGGCGGCGGCACCCTCCTCGGCGCCACCACGCAGACCGACACGCAGGGCCAGGCGCAGCTGGGCGGGTGGACGCCGGGCACGGTGGCCGGCGTCCTCAACACCGTGACGGCGACGGTGACGGGGCTCGCGCCGGTGACGTTCAGCCTGACGCCGGTGGCGCAGGCCCCGGGGTGGTTCGCGTTCGTGACGCCACCCCCGGGCGTGGCCACGACCGGGGCGCCGCTCACCACGCAGCCGGTGCTCCAGACGGTGGACGTGTACGGCAACCTGGCGCCGCTGGCGGGGCTGCAGGTGGCGGCGGGCGTCTTCTCCGGGGCCGGGACGGTGACGGCGGGCGGGTCGGCGGTGACGGACGCCAACGGCATCGCCACGTTCAGCGGGCTCACCATCACGGGGGCGCCTGGCCCGCATGTGCTGGGCTTCGGTGCGGCCGGTTTCCTGCAGCTCAACAGCGGGACGATCGCCCTGAACGGCGGGCCGCCCACCACGATCGCCGCGGGCCAGGGGGACGGGCAGACCGGGGACGCCGGCGTGGCGCTGGGGTTGCAGCCGCAGGTGGTGGTGACGGACGCCCAGGGGAATGGCGTGGCGGGGGTGGCGGTGACGTTCGCGGTGACGGGCGGTGGCGGCAGCGTCGCGGGCGGGAACGCCATCACGGACGCGGACGGCGTCGCGGGGCCCGCCAGCTGGACGCTGGGCACCACGCCGGGCGCCAACACCATGACGGCCACGGCGGCGGGGCTCGCGGGGTCGCCCGTCAGCTTCACCGCGACCGGCGTGCCGGGGCCGGCGGCCAACCTGTCGCTCGTGACGCCGCCGAGCGCGGCGGCGGTGAACGGCGTGGCGCTGGCGACGCAGCCGGTGGTGCAGCTGGTGGACCAGTTCGGCAATGCGACGCCGCAGGCGGCGGTGGCGGTGACGGCCGACTGGCTCCGCGGCGGCACCGTGCTGAGCGGCAGCGCGGCGGCGCAGACCGATGCGCAGGGCACGGCCACGTTCGGCGGGATCACCATCACGGACCTGGTCGGCAGCTACACGATGACCTTCAGCGCCAGCGGCCTGCAGTCGATCAGCGCGCCGGCCATCTCGCTCTCGGCGGGCGCCGCCACGACAATCGCCGCGAGTGCCGGCGACAACCAGAGCGCCACGGTGGGCACCGCGGTGGCGGTGGCGCCGGCGGTGCTGGTGACGGACCAGTCGGGGAACCCGGTGAGCGGCGTGGCGGTGGACTTCGCAGTGGCGTCGGGGGGCGGTAGCGTGACGGGCGCCAGCGCCACGTCCGACGCCAGCGGCATCGCCACCGTGGGGAGCTGGACCCTCGGCCCCGCGGCCGGCGCCAACACCCTCGAGGCCACGAGCGCCGGGCTCACGGGCTCGCCGGTGACGTTCACGGCGACGGGAGCGGCGGTGGTGACGTCACAGTTCACCATTGATGTCGTGTACCTGGCGGGTGCCACGCCGGCGCAGCAGGCGGCGTTCGATGCGGCCAAGGCGCGGTGGGAGAGTATCATCACCGGCGACCTCGCGGACGTCACGGTCCCGCCCTTCAGCCCGCCCTTCACCACCACCGACTGCGGCGCGAGCACCTCGCAGCCCATCACCGGCACGGTGGACGACGTGCGGATCTACGTGGAGCTGGTGCCGATCGACGGTACCGGCAACGTGCTCGGCTCGGCGGGCCCATGCGACCTCCGAAGCTCGGGCACCCGGCTGCCGTACGTGGGAATCATGAAGTTTGACACGGCCGACCTCGCCACCCTCGAGGCCAACGGGCGCCTGGCGGACGTGATCCTGCACGAGATGGCGCACGTGCTGGGCTATGGGGTGCTGTGGGAGCCGATCCCCGGGTTCTGGCCGAGCAACTTCCTGACGGGGAGCTGCCCGCTCAACACGCCGGCGTTCACCGGGGCGGGGTCGGTGGCGGCCTACACCGGCCTCAACGGCGGCGGTGGGGCCACGAGCGTGCCGGTGGAGGACAGCGGCACCTGCAACGGCTCCTCGGGCGACGGGACGCGGGACTCGCACTGGGAGGAGAGCGTCTTCCAGAGCGAGGTCATGACGGGGTTCATCAGCGGCACGGTGCGGCCGCTCAGCGCCACGACCATCCGGTCCATCGAGGACCTGGGGTACGTGGTGGACGTGAGCAAGGCGGACCCCTTCGACATCGGGACGCAGCCGACGCTGGTGCGGCCGGGGCCGGTGGTGCAGCTCCAGGGGGACGTGCTGGCGCTGCCGGTGTGGCGGGTGGATCCGGTGACGGGGCGGCGGAAGAGCCAGTATTCGCGGCCGTAGGGGTGGGCTGGGGGTCGATCGCTCACTGAAGTGAGCGCTCGGCAACGGAAGTGCTGAAGCACTCACGTCTTCAGGGCCCGCGGCGGGGCTCGGGGCGCGTGTTGGGGGGCGGGGGGGGGGGCCGCGGCGAGTATGACCCAAAAATGACCGCCCCGGATCATGTTATAGGAGAGGCGCCGCCAGCCGTCCCGTCCCGGCGGCGCCATTCCCGACGAAAGGATGCGTCCCCCATGCCCAAGCCGCTGACCAGTACCCACCTCCGCCGCCTCGCCGAGGAGGCCGATGGCCGCCGTGGCGAGAAGCTGCAGCTCATCCAGGATCCCCGCACCGGCGAGCTCCGGTTCCTTGCGAGAGGCGAGAAGCTGGCGCGGGGGGCGGCGGTGGTGGCGGAGGCGGCGACGGAGAACCGGGTGCCGACGCGCGACCCGGTGAAGGTGTCGCTCACCATCAACGGCAAGAAGGTCGACCTGGCCGGCGCCGATGCCATCTTCTGGAGCGAGTCGGCCATCGAGAAGTTCATGTGGCCGTACTACCAGTCGCGCGGGCTGATGGATGGGAACATGCAGACGCTGCAGAAGGCGTACTACGCCAGCGACTCGGAGATCGTGGCCATCGTGCACAAGTGGCCGTCGCGCTCCGACATCATCGTGGACACCGGGTCGTCGGTGCAGCGACTGGTGGTGGACGAGCGGGAGGCGGGGACGGGCAAGCGGGTGGCCAAGTCGCTCCGGGCGCACCTGGCCGGGAAGCGGGGCCGGAAGAAGAAGCGCTAGCTACTCGGCGCGCGGCGGGACGGCGGGGAGCGGGATGCCGCGGTAGAGGGCGTCCCGCGCCGCGAACTCCGCCGCGCGCGGCCGCTCCCGGAAGAGGCGGCGGAGGACCGCCTCCGCCTGCGCCGTGTCGCCGAGGCGCCAGAGGAGGTGCGCCTCGTCGTAGGCGAAGTCGTGGGGGAGGTCGGGGTCGCCGGAGCGGCGGACGGCGGCGCGGGCGCGGAGGATCTCGGCGCGCGCCACCTCCGGCCGGCCGGCCCGCAGCGAGACGTACGCGGCCGAGAGGCGGCGGTAGATGGGGTTGTAGGGCGAGTAGGTGCTGGTGACCGGGCCCCCCGCATCCAGGCTGTCGAGCCGCGCCACGAGCGCCCAGGCCCGGGCGGTGTCCGGGGGATGGGACACGTCGTAGCGAAGCAGGGTCAGCTCCGCCTGCGACACCCGCCAGTCCCCCGGCCGGATGAGCCGATAGCGCCGCAGCCAGTCCGCCGCCTGGTCGTAGTTGCCGAGCACCAGCTCGGTATAGAGGAGCTGGACCAGCACCGCCTCCGCCACTTCCATGTAGGCGTCGGTACGCCACGCGCGTTGCGCCGTCCGCACCGCCTCCAGCAGGTCCCCCCGCGCATAGACCACGTCCGAGAGCTGGGCCCACGCCTTGGCGCGGGTGCTGTCGTACTGCACCGCGCGGCGGAGCGCCTGCTCGGCCCGCAGCATGGTGACCGAATCGGTGCGCGGGTCCTCGAAGGTCCACAGCTGCGCGGCCAGCAGGGAGCCGCGGAGCTCCCAGGCCTCGGCCAGCGCCGAGTCGCGGGCGAGGGCGGAGTCGGCGAGGGGGAGGGCGGCGGCGATGACGGCGCGCTGGCGCTCGCCGTCGCCGGCCCGGGAGACGCGGTCGCGGAGCACCCAGCCGCGGTCGAGGGAGGGGCCGGAGCCACTGGGCGTCGAACTGCTGCGCGAGGCGGAGGAGGGAGTCGGCGCGGGCGAGGGCGCGGTCGGCGCCTGCGCCCTCGGCATCCCCGGGGACGCTGGCGAGTTCCTCCGCCAGGTCGCGCGCGTCGCGCGCCTCGGCCACGTAGCTCAGGGCCAGGTTGCTGCGGGTGCCCTCGAGGGTGGGGTGGAGCTGGCGCTGGCGGCCCAGGGCGCGGCGGAGCTTGTAGGCCAGCTCCGGCGCCAGGTCCTCGCCCCAGTGGGTGGAGTCGCCGCGGTTCCGATCCACCGTGAGGGTGTCGAGGTAGGTGCCGGTCTTCGCGTCGATGAGCGCCACGCGCAGCACCAGGCGATTGCCCACGCTGCGGGCCTGGCCGTCCACCACGACGGTGGCGCCGAGGCTGTCGCGGAGGAAGGCGCGGCCAGGGGTGCCCTGTGTGAGGCCGGCGTCGAGCACCCGGAAGGCGGGGTTGGGCCCCAGCTCGGCGACGAGGTCCTCGGTGAGCGCGGGGAGGAGCGGGGCCGGGAGGGTCCCGGGCTCGCGCTCGCGGAAGGGGAGCACGGCGAGCACGGGGACGTTGGCCGGCGGCGGCGCGCCGGCCTCGCCGCGGGGGCGGAGCAGCAGCGCCAGGGCGGCGCCCACGACGCCGAGGGCGATGACGCCGGTGGCCACCCGGCGGGTGAGGCCGCGGGAGGGGCGGGGGCGTGGGGCGGCTGGGGCGCTCGGCCACGGCGGCGAGGGCCTCCGCCAGCTCCACGGCGGAGGGGTAGCGGTCGGCGGGGCTCTTGGCGAGCGCCGTCTCCAGCACCCGCTGCAGCGTCTCGGGCGCGGTGGTGCGGACGATGCGCACGTCGGGGATGGGGCGTGGACGTGCTTGGCGGCAATGGAGCTGGCGGTGTTGCCGGTGAAGGGGGGCTCGCCCGCCAGGCATTCGTAGAGGACGCAGCCCAGGGCGTAGACGTCGGTGCGGGCGTCGGGGGCCTTGCCGCCGCCGTGCTGCTCCGGGCTCATGTAGGCCCGGGTGCCGACGGCCATGCCGGTCATGGTGAGGCCCAGGTCGTCGTCGAGGGTGCGGGCCACGCCGAAGTCGGCCACGAGGAGGCGGCCGTCGCGGGTGAGGAGGAGGTTCTCGGGCTTCAGGTCCCGGTGCACCACCCCCTGGCGGTGCGCGAAGCCGATGGCCTCGGCGGCCTGGCGGAGGAGGCTGATGGCGTCGGGGAGGGGGAGCTGGCCCTCGCGGCCGAGGCGGTGGCGGAGGCTCTCGCCGTCGATGTAGGGCATGGTGTACCAGAGCCGGCCGCCGGCGTTGCCGGCGTCGAGCACGGGGACGATGCCCAGGTGGTTGAGGGTGGCGGCGAGGTGGATCTCCCGCTCGAAGCGGGCGGCGCCGATGGTGCTGGTGAGGTCGGGGTGGAGGACCTTGAGGGCCACGGGGTGGCCGCGCTGCAGGTCGTCGGCGAGGTAGACGACGGCCATGCCGCCGCGGCCCAGCTCGCCGCCGATGCGGAAGTGGGCGCCGAGGCGCTGCGCGAGCTCCGCGCGCAAGGTCTCGAGGCGTGCCTCGTCCCACCCGTCCCTGGGTGCGGTCATGTGAGGCGGCTAGTTGCCGGTGCCCGCCACCGGGCGGGCTTTCGCCAGCTCCACGAGGCGGCGGATCTCTGGGTCGGGCGTGATCTCGAGTTCCTTGCGGAGGAGGCCCATGTGGCGCTCGGCCAGGCGGATGGCGCGGGGGCGGTCGCCGGCGGCGAGGCAGGCGTGGAGGAGGCCGCTGACGGCGCGGGTGTCGTAGGGGTCGAACTCGACCAGCCGCGCCCACCAGTCAATGGCGGCCTGCGAGTCGCCGCGGCCCATGGCGGCGAGCGCGACGCGCTCGATGTGGGTGGCGAAGACCCGCGCCAGGCGGTCGCGCTGGGTGTCCACCCAGTGCTCGAAGAGGGGCGCCTCCGGGAGGTGGAAGCCGTCGAGGAAGGGGCCGCGGTAGAGGTCCACCACCTGCATCGAGTCCTGCTCGCGGGCGGCCTGCTCGAAGAGGGCGAGGTCGTCGCGGATCAGGGCGTGGTTGAGGCGCAGGTCGGGCCCGCCGGTCACGGGCTCGGCGTCGGCGAGGTCTTTCTTGAGGATGTAGATGGTCTGCTTGAGGACGCCGCGGACGCGGTCGGGCCCGCCGTCACCCCAGAGGTAGGCGGCCACCTTGTCGCGGCTGACGGCGAGTTCCCCGGCCACCGCGAGGATGGCCAGGATCGCGAGGGCCTTGCGGCGATTCTCGGCGACCGCCTCCCCTGTCTCATTGTCGATCAGGGAGAGGCCACCGAAGGTCCGGAGCGAGTAGCGCACGGGGGGTCTGGCGCCGAATGACTGGTGAATGACGTGGACGTGACCGCCCACTGACCTACATTACCCCCAAAGATGACCCGGGTCTAGCCGTCCGGGCGAGTGGGCTGACGACAGGTGGCGGAAGAGACGCTCATGGAACTGCTGGAGTCATTGCAACAGGCGCTGGGACATCGATTTCGCGTCACGGGGGAGGTGGCCCGGGGTGGGGCGGCGGCGGTGTTCCGGGCGGAACCGGCGGGCGGGGGGGAGGCGGTGGCCATCAAGCTGCTGTACCCCGACCTGGGGTGGGGCCCGGCGGGGCGGCGGTTCGTGCGGGAGATGGCCATCCTGCAGGGGCTCCGGCATCCGGGCATCGTGCCGCTGCTCGAGGCGGGGGTGGCGGAGGTGGTGCCGGGGGCGATGGTGCCGTGGTTTGCCATGCCCTACTGGACCGGGCGGAGCCTCAAGGAGGTGCTGGGGGGAGGGGCGGCGGGTGCCGGTGGCGCAGGCGGTGGGGTGGATCCGGGGGATCGGGGCGGCGCTCGGCTACGCGCATGCGCAGGGGATCGTGCACCGCGACCTCAAGCCCGGCAACATCCTGGTGGCCGAATCGGAGGCGGTGCTGGCCGACTTCGGGGGTGGCGCGGGCGATGCTGAGCGCGGGCGGCGTGGAGCTGACGAGCGCGGGGGTGGTGGTGGGGACGCCGGAGTACATGAGCCCCGAGCAGGCGGCCGGCCTCGACCGGGTGGACGCGCAGAGCGACCTCTACGCGCTCGGCATCGTGGCGTACGAGGTGCTGACGGGGGAGCTGCCCTTCACCGGGGGGACGCCGCAGGCGATCCTGGCCAAGCAGCTCAAGGCGCCGGCGCTCCCGGTGCGGATCCTCCGGCCGGAGGTGCCGGAGGCGGTGGAGGCGGTGGTGATGCGGTGGCTGGCCAAGGAGCCGGCGGCGCGGGGGGAGCTTGGGGCGGGGCTGGGGGAGCTGGTGGCCTGAGCGAGACCGCGGCTGACGTGGGTGCAGGCAGGGAGCCCGGCCGTAGGGCCGGAGCGCTGCTCCGGCCACTCCGGGCTGGGGATCCAGTTGCCGGAGCGGCGCTCCGGCACTACGGACAAACCGCCGCGCGCTTCGCTGCCAGCTCAGCCGGCGCGGGCGAGCTGCCAGATGGCGTAGCCGTCGCGGAGCTCGCGGAGGAAGGTGGCGAGGAGCCAGCGGGGGATGCGGACGGTGCCGGCGTCCACGGCGCGGGCGATGACCGAGGTGGTGGCGATGCGGCGGTAGCCGGCACGCTGGAGCAGGGCGCCGGTGTGCTCCCGGCGATCGGCGAAGTGCGCGCCGAGTTTCTCGAGCTCCTGGGCGATGGGGCCGCTGTAGCGGTGGCGGAACTTGGGGCTCTGGACGTCGGCGACGAGCTGGTGGTGGGGGAAGAGGTCGAGGAAGGTGCGGCCAAGCTCGACGACCACTTCGTCAGGCAGGTACATGAGGACGCCCTCGAGGACGATGATCACGGGATCGTCGCCGGCGAGGGGAGCCAGGCGGTCGCGCACCCGCTCGGTGGCGAAGTCCACGGGGATGCGGGTGAGGGGGTTCGGGGCCTCGGCCGCGGGGAGGCGGGCCTCCTTGTAGGCGAGGAGGCCGGGGTCGTCCACCTCGAACCAGCGGCCGCCGGTGAGGCGGAAGGGGCGGGTGTCGAAGCCCCGCGCCCTGGAGGAGGATGCGGCGCGTGGGGTCGGCGGCGAGGGCGGCGCGCAGCAGGTCGTCAATGATGCGGTGCCGGGCGACGTTGCTGGCGGCCGGCCCGGCATGCGCCAAGGCCGGCGCCATGAGCTGCCGGATCTCCGGGGTGACGAAGCGGGCGGCGAGGTGATCGTTGCAGACGGGATGCGGGGCGGCGGCGTCGTCGGCGCGGAGGGTGGTGCAGTAGAACGCCGTGCGGGCGATGGGGAAGTCGAGCGGCATCGGGTCCGGGGAGGGGGGAACGGGCAAGGTACCGCGCCGGCGCGTGCCGCGGAATGCTGCCGCACACGGGCCGGTTTTCGCCGGCGGCGGGTGGCATCGTCGTTGCTGGGGATGGGGGTTCCCCTGGGTTCCCGGCACATCCTGCAGGTGACCGATGCACGACGATGAGGCGCTCCACCCCGGCCCCGTGTGGGTGCCGGTGTCGCTGGACGAGCGCGCGGAAGTGGAGCTGACGGAGCGGTTCGCGGCGGCGGAGCGGGTGGTGGGGGCGGCGGAGTTCCGGCGGGTGATGCTGCGCTGGCTGCTGCCGCTCGAGGAGCGGCTCCGCGCCGGCGCCCCCGCCAACCACCCGGGGGTGGCGCTGCTCGACGCCTACCACGCGGAGTGCGCGCGGGGTGGACATCCTGGCGCCCTGAGGGCGCGGGCCGTCACGGTTCATCCCGCGCCGGGCACGGCTCGCCCCGCATGGCTGGCGGCTCGCGGGACGGGTGCGCCAGATTGACGCGAGGTCCAGTCCGGCTTCCACCCGGAGCGCGCCGTGCCCCGCCTTCTCCTCGTTGTTGACGACGAACCGCTCGGCGCGAGCGCCTGCGCCAGCTGCTCGCGGCGCTGGTGCCCGCCGCCGAGCTGCGGAAGCGCCCGACGGCGACGCGGCGGTGGCCGCCATCCGCGACTGGGCGCCCGACGCGGTGTTCCTCGACATCCAGATGCCGGGGCGGGACGGCTTCCAGGTGATCGCGGCCGTGGGCGTGGAGCGGATGCCGGCGACGGTGTTCGTCACCGGCTACGACCAGCACG
>JADJPD010000018.1 GCA_016713435.1 Gemmatimonadota bacterium
CGTCCACGAAGTCGTTGAAGGTGTTCTGCTTCTTCATCATCTTGCCGTCGTCGTACCAGCGGCGGCCCATCTCCTGGCCGCCCCGCACGTGGGCAATCGCGTAGCTGAAGCCCCGGTCCACCAGGCTCAGCACGTTGGCGTTGAAGGTGGGCTCGGTGGTGGCGCCGTACGACCCGTAGGCGTACAGCAGGAGCGGCCGGCTGCCGTCGAGCGGCGTCCCCTTCCGCAGCAGTACCGAGACCGGGACCGCCACGCCGTCCCGCGCCGGCGCCATGAAGCGTGCCACCTCGTAGCGCCCCGGGTCGAAGCCGCTCGGGATCTCCTGCTGCTTGCGGAGCGTCCGCGCCCGCGTCCGCACGTCGTAGTCGTACACCGAGTTCGGCGTCACCAGCGATGAATAGGAGAAGCGGTAGAGGTCGGTGTCGAACTCCGCGTTGGTGGAGCCGTAGACGCCGTACGCCGCCTCGGGGAAGGTGATGAAGTGGGAGCGGGTCCCCGCCGGGTTGCTGATCCGGATGCGGCGGAGCCCGGCCGCCCGCTCGGTGACCACCACGTGCCCCTTGAAGGCGTCCAGGCCCTCGATGAACACCGAGTCACTGGCCGCCTGCCACTCGGTCCATCGCGCCGGCCTGGTGTCGTCCTCGGGGATCCGGACCACGCGGAAGTTGGTGGCCTTGTCGTTGGTGAGGAGCAGGAAGAAGCCGTCGGCATGGTCGGCCGAGTACTCGACGCCGGGGCGGCGCGGCACCAGCACCCGCGGCTCGGCGGTGGGCCGGTCGGTGGGCAGGTAGCGCCACTCGGACGAGGTGAAGCCGTCGGCCGTGATGAAGACGTACTTCCCGCTCCGGGAGCGGAACACCCCGGCGTTGTTGAGCACGTTGTCTTCCTGGAACACCCGCACGTCGGCCGAGCGCGGCGTGCCGATCACGTGCCGCCAGACGGCGTTCCCCCGCTTGGCCGAGTCGGCCGTCATGTAGAAGAAGGTGCGGTTGTCGTTGGCCCACGCGGTGCCGTTCCAGACGCCCGGCAGGGAGTCCACCCGCCGCCCCGTCGCGAGGTCCGTCACGTACAGCGTGTACTCCCGGAAGGCGGTCGTGTCCTCGAGGGTGAGCAGCAGCCGGCTGTCCGGGCTCACGTCGAAGCCTCCCAGCCCGTGGTACGTCTTCCCCTCGGCCCGCACGTTCTGGTCGAAGATGACCTCCTCCGGCGCGTCCAGGCTGCCCCGCTTCCGGCAGAAGAGCGGGTACGACTTCCCCTCGATGGTCCGGGTGTAATACCAGTAGCCGTTCTCGAGGTAGGGCACCGCCTGGTCCGTCTGCTTGAGCCGGCCGAGCATCTCGGCGTAGAGCTGCTCCTGCAGCGCCTCCGTGTGCCGCAGCGCCGCCGTGGTGTAGGCATTCTCGGCGTTGAGGTAGGCCAGGACCTCGGGGTTGGACTTCTCGCGGAGCCAGTGGTAGTTGTCCACCCGGATGTCGCCGTGGAGCGTGTCCACGTGGGGGATGATCCGGGCCACCGGAGGCGCCTGGGCAGCCAGGGCAGCGGACAGGACGAGCGAAAGCGTGGCCGCTGCCGCGGCAAGCCGACCGGTCATGATCCCCTCCTCAAGAAGGCGGCGCCGCCGGCGGGGCAGCGAGCGCCACAAGGTATGCGGACGTCTCCCAAGCTACGGGCGGCCCGGCGTGGCCGCCACGCCGAAGCTGCGCGCCGGCCTGCCGGGAATGGCGGGACGCCCTGCAGGGCGCCGGGTTCCCGGCCATTACCGCCCATCGATCCACGGCTCACTCCCGAACCCATCCCGCCGCGGGCTGCACTGCGGGTCAGGTCGAGTCCCGGATCCCCCACCCCCGCGCCGCCCATGCCTGCGCCAGCAGCAGCGCGATCAGCGCCACGCTGAACTCCATGCCGTTCCGGCCGCCACCCACCACGAACCACCCCGCCGGCGCGTGCACCATCACGATGCCGGCCGTCAGCTCGGCCGCGAACCACAGGGTGAGTGGCCGCACCAGGTAGCCAAGCGCCAGGGCGATGGTGCCGGCGATCTCCACCACCGTGATGATCCAGGCCACGGCCAGCCCCGCCGGCACGTGGCTCCCCGCCAGGAACTCCCCGAACCCCGCCACGCCGCCGGTGGCGGCGCGAAAGGTCCCGTGGATGAAGAGCAACGTGGCAACCGCCACGCGCAGGAAGGTCATGGCCTGGGTGAGCCGACGGGGGTCCGCGTGCACGAGGGAACTCCGGGTGGGGGATGCAGCGCTGACGGATCGCGGCGGGCGGCGGTTCCACCCTGGGGCCGGCGGGTGCCGGGAGGTTTCGATCTGCGCCCAAGCCGGGACGGGCCGGAGCCGAGGGAGTGCCTACGGATGGCCGGCCCGGTGGGGCGTCGTCAGGCCCCGGCCGAGCCGCGCGTGACGACGTACCGCCCCGTGAAGGTCGCCACGGTGCCGGCCTTCGTGAGGAGCCCCACCGTGAGCCGGAGCCGCGCCCGTCCCCGGCGCGCCAGGGTCCGGGTGAAGCGCTCGATCTCCTCGGCCGGTGGCGCCGCGCACGTGGCCCGGAACGCCGACTCGGCGGGACGATGGTAGGTGATGGCGCTGTCCTGCAGCACCACCTGCGGCTCGGGCTCGAGCCCGCGCACGGCGAGGGTGAGCCACGCCCACCCGGCCAGCGTGGCCACGGCGTTGAGGCTCCCGGCGAAGGCGGTGCCGGCGCGATTCCGGTTCGGGGCGAGGGGCGCGTCGAGGATCACCCGCCGCGCGGAGGCCTCGCGGACCCGCACGCCGAGGTGGCGGGAAACCGGGAAGTGGGTGGCGAGGAGGGCGGCGAGCGGGGGCATGGCAGCCGGGGCGCCCTGCCCTATTGCACCGTGAAGCTCGCCTGCATCCCCATGACCATGTGGGGTGGCAGCGAGTCGGCGTCGCGGAAGTTGCAGATCATCATGTAGGTCCGGCCGGGGGCCAGGTCGGCGGTGAGGGAGCCGAGGGCCGGGGTGCCGGGGTCGGCGATGAGGATGCCGACGATGCCGTCGGCCAGGTCACCGGGGTCGTGGCCGGCGGCGGCGTAGGCCAGGAGCGAGTCGGCGGTGACACCGGCCTTGAGCTGGCCCAGCGCCATCTCGTGCGGCACCTTGCCCCGATTCTCGAAGCGGAAGCGCGTGAGGCCGGCGGGCAGCTGGGCGGGGACCTCGAAGGCGTAGTCGGTTCCCGCCACCGTCACCTCCGGACTCGGTGGCGCCGGCGCCTGGCAGCCGTAGACCAGGGAGAAGATCAGCGGCACACCGCAGGGGAACGGCGAGCGCGAGACCCCAATCGGCTCGAGGGGCATGAGGGCTCCAGAAGAGGCAGACGACGATCAGACTCCAAGCTGGTGCGCCGGACTCCCCAAGCTGCCGCCCGGCTCGCCCGCGGGCAAGTGCGCCCCGGGGGCGGGGAGGCTCGCCGGCGCGGCGCGATGGACTGCAGAGGGGGCGTGCCGAGCGTGCGCGGGGGTGCGTGGCTACGTGATCGGGGGGTGGTGGACCGGGCCGTGGAGCGGGCCGGATCGACCGCGTGTCGGCGGACCCGGGTTGCGATGCATACACTGCATAAAATGAGCGGAGCCGGACCCGAAGATTTCTGGGGTTCGCGGACCGGGCTCACTTACAAAAATTCGTCTCCGACGAACATCCGGATCGCGGGGAGGCCGACCTGTGATTTCATGGAAGCTGTCAAGAGGGGCGTGAGGCATTCGTGGCGCGTGGACGTGCCGGCCCGCGAGCAGCCAGGATCCCACACCGCCGGCTGCGCCGTGAACACCGAGCCGAGCTCCAAGACAGCCCCCACGCGCGATCCCACCCCCGTCCGCTTCCGGGACTCCCCTTCCCACTTCCGGATGCCTCTCCCCCCACCCTGCCCCGCTAACCGCAAGCCCCGCAACAGGATCCCTCCGCCCGCGCCGGGCACACCACTTGCCCTCCTCGACACCACAGCCCCGCACCCCGCCGTTCCACCGGCGGCGCACGCTCCCCCAGTGCCCCGGAGCCCCCATGGAATCCCTCCTCCAGGACCTCCGCTACGCCCTCCGCGCCCTGCGGCGCCAGCGTGGCCTCACCCTCATCGGGATCCTCTCCCTGGGCCTGGGCATCGGCGCCACCTCCACCGTCTTCACCTGGCTCCAGGGCTTCGTCATCAACCCGCTCCCCGTGGTCCCCGCGGTGGACCGCCTGGTCATCGCCGACACCCGCGCGCCGGACGGCGAGCCCTGGTCCGTCTCCTGGCCCGACTTCAAGGACTGGCGCGCGCTCGGCGCCACCATGGACCTCGCGGCCTGGGACATGACCCAGGTAGGGCTCCGTGAGGGAAGCGGCACCACCGAACGCGCCTGGGGCACCCTCGTCGCCGGCAACTACTTCGACGCCCTCGGCGTCGAGGGCGCCCAAGGCCGCCTGCTCACCATGGCGGACGAGGAGGCCGCGGCCCCCGTCGCCGTCCTCGGCCACAGCTTCTGGCGACGCCGCTTCGCGGGCGACTCGGCCGTGCTCGGCCGCACCGTGCTGCTCAACGGCGCCCCCTTCACCATCGTCGGCATCGCCCCCGCCAGGTTCACGGGCACTTCCATCGGCCTCGACTTCCAGTTCTACCTCCCCATCACCGCCTGGCCGCTCCTCAACCGGGACGCGGCCACCACGCTCACCAGCCGGACCGAGCGGACCTTCGAGGTGGTGGGCCGCCTCCGGCCGGCGGTCACCACCGCGCAGGCGGCCGCCGAGCTGGACCGGCTGGCCCGGCAGGTGGGCGAGGCCGGCGGGCTGGCCGAGCCGCTCGGCGCCATCGTGAGGCCGTTCCACACGGTGGGGGCCACCGGCGCCATGCGGCCCGTCCTGCTCGCCCTGCTGGCGCTCGCCGCGCTGGTGCTCCTGATCGCCTGCGCCAACGTCGCCAGCCTGCTGCTGGCCCGCGCCATCGCGCGGCGCCGCGAGGTGGCCGTGCGCCTGGCCCTCGGCGCGGGCCGCACCCGGCTCATCCGCCAGCTCCTCACCGAGAGCGTGGTGCTGGCCGGACTGGCCGGCCTCCTGGGCCTCTACCTGAGCTACTGGGGGCGCGACGCGTTCATGGCCCTGCTGCCCACGGTGCCGTTCCCCGTGGGGCTCGAGTTCCCGGTGGACGGGAGCGTGATCCTCTTCGCGTCGCTCGTCACAACGGCGGCCGCCGTGATCTTCGGCCTCGTCCCGGCGCTCCAGGCCACGCGGCCCGCGCTGGTGCCGGCGTTGAAAGACGAGATCGGCCAGGGCACCGGCCGGCGGGCGCGGCTCCAGTCGGCGCTGGTGGTGGCCCAGGTGGCGCTCTCGCTGGTGACCCTGGTGGCGGCCGGCCTCTTCCTCCGGAGCCTCGACGGCTACCGCTCCATGGACACCGGCATGCACGGCACCGACCGGGTGCTGCTGGTGAGCACCGACCTCCGCCTGACAGGGATGGTGGGGGACAGCCTGCAGGTGAGCCTGGTCGAGCGCCTCCTCGAGCGGGTGCGCGCCCTCCCCGGCGTCGAGGCCGCCGCCGTGGCGCGTGCCGTGGTGCTCGGCCCCGGCCCCCTCAGCACCTCGGCCATGACCGTGGACGGCTACACCCCCGCGCCCAACGAGAGCATGCAGGTGAGCCAGAACGTCGTCTCCGGCGACTACTTCCGCACCACGGGCATCGCGGTGCGCGATGGCCGGGACTTCGGGCCCGCCGACCTGGCCGGCGCCGCGCCCGTCGCCATCGTCAACGAGGCCTTCGTTAACCGCTACCTGGCCGGCCGCGTCGCGCTCGGCGCCCGCATCGACATCTCCGGCACCGGCCCGGTGACCATCGTCGGCGTCGTGGCCACGAGCAAGTACGACGACTACACGGAAAGCCCCAAGCCGGTGGTGTTCCGGCCGTACGCGCCGGGGTCCGCACCGCCGGGCTTCTCGGTGCACGTCCGGACGGTCGGGGACCCGCTGGCGCTCACCTCCGCCGTGCGCGGGGCGTTCAGCGAGGCGGGGGCCGCGCTGCCGTTCCTCGACCCGCGGGTCATGGCCGAGTACAACACCCTGCCCTACTTCCCGCAGCGGGTCGGCGCCATCATGCTCGCCGCCATCGGGGGCCTCGCGCTGCTGCTCGCGGCCATCGGGATCTACGGCGTCATGGCCTACACGGTGAGCCGCCGCACGCGCGAGATCGGGGTCCGCATCGCCCTCGGGGCGGCCCCCGGGGACGTCGTCGGCCTCATCCTCGGGCGCGCCGCCAGCCTGATCGGGCTCGGGCTCCTGCTCGGCGGCACGGCGGCGCTCGGCGTGGGCCAGCTCCTCCAGAGCCAGCTCTACGGCGTGAGCCCCCGGGATCCGGTGACCTTCGGCGGGATCTTCCTGCTGCTCTCGCTGGTAGGACTCGGCGCCACCTGGTGGCCGGCCCGGCGGGCGGCCCGGGTGGATCCGGTGGTGGCGCTGCGGCAGAGTTAGGCGCGAGGAGGGGCCGGGCGCTCCGGCCTGCGCGGCTGGGCCGCCGCACCCTAGCACCCCGGATTCCACACCGCCGGCTGCGCCGTGAACACCGAGCCGAGTTCCCACACGGTGCCCACCACCAGCCCGCAGTCCGTGACCCCTGACCCGAACGACGCCCGCCACATGCTGCCCGACGGGAACGGCAGCCAGGTGATCCGCCCGCTCCTGTCGGCGATGAAGCCGATGGTGGTCTGCGGCCAGGTCGTGGCGGCGCCCCAGTCCGTGCCCACCGCCAGCGCGCCGCCCGGGCTCACCGCCTCGGCCTGGGACGCCCCGGCCGTCGCGTACCACCCCGCGTGATCCGGCTTGCCAAAGGAGGCCCGCCCCGTCGTGACGCCCACCACGCCGAGCCAGCCATCGAGGTCCAGCCCGTCAATGCCGCCGCCGACCACCTGCACCGTCCACCCCGTCGCGCCCCGGCGCCAGAGCACCGTGTACACGATGCCCTTCAGGTCCTCGGCCGTGCCCAGGATGACTTCCTCGTTGTTGATGGCGCGGGCGGTGGTCCTCCGGCCGCCGGGGAGGGTGGGCAGGAGGACCAGGCTGCCGGCGGGCGCGTCCCAGGCGAAGGCGCGGTCCCGGCCCCGGCGCAGCACGGTGCCGACGACCATGCCCCGGTCGTTCACGTCCACGGCCTCTCCGCTGTCGGGGAGCACCACGGGGGTCGCGCCGAAGGAGGTCCAGACGGCGGGCGAGAGGTCCACCCACGCGCAGCAGTTCGGGGAGACCCCGCCGACGATGATCCCGCTGTTATTGACGGCCAGCGCCCTGGCGATGCGGCCCGGCCCGCTGGCCATGAAGTGCATCGGCCCCCCCTGGGGCAGCGCGATGGCGCCGCCGTTGCCCATGCCGACGGCGAGGTTGGCACGGTTGACGTCCGCGAACCAGCCGTCCACGGGGTACACGGCGACGGTGAAGCTGCCGGGCAGCGGGACCCGGGCCGCCGCGGGGGGCGGGAGGTCCGGGGTCCCGGGCTCGACGGCGGAGTCGGGGGCACAGGCGGCGCAGAGGGCCAGGAGCGCGAGCAGGGTGGTGCTCGAGGGGTGGCGCATGGGTGGCTCGCGGTGGGGGGTCAGGAGAGGGACGCGGCAGGCGGGCCCGGGCTCTCAGACGGGCGCCTCGCGTCGGACTTTGGCCTCAGTCCCCTCCCCCGCCGTCCTCCCTGAGCACCTCCCCGCAGCATCCGCTCCGGATGCTCCAGGAACGCCCGCGTGACCTGGAAGTGCTCCGTCTCCCGGTACGCCACCTCCCGCGACGGGGACAGGGCCTCCGGCTCGTCGAAGAGGTAGAAGCCGTTCCCGTGGAGCCGGTGGAGCACCAGCGCCAGGAACGACTCGCCGTGCGACTGCTCGTGGAGCGACCGCCCGCCGCCGGCGTCCGGGTCGTAGGCGTGCCGCGCCTCGGGGTTCTCGAGCACCGTGGCGAGGTTGTAAAAGCTCTCGGCGCGGAGGAAAAAGCTGTCAGTGGGGGCCGGGGGTGCGGGTGAGCGTCAGGTGCCTGAAGAGCCGCGCCAGGCCTCGCGTCGCGTGCCCCCCAGCTCACCGCCCTCACGTCCACGATCGTCGTGGTTACGGCAAACAGCGAGATCGTGGTCTCGGCAGGCCCCGGCAACGATCTGTTCGATGGCACGGGCGATCTTGCGGGCCCCTGCCGACGAGGGCTCGATCTCCTGGACGAAGTCGCTGTCCCCCGTGCAGACGCCCGGAGGTCAAGTACCCTCGACCTGGGCGCGGAGGCGCTTCGCGGACGATCTGGTCGTTGAGCAAGTTCCGCGGCACCTTGGCCAGTCGCGCGCCGTGACCGGGCCTGTCAGCGGGGGTCGTAGATGGTGCAGGGCAATCAGGCGGTCGACCCGTGGCTTCAGGTCCGCCAATACGCGCCGGTACTTCCCTGAAGTCAGCGGTGATACTGGCCAGCCGATCCAGGACCCTCTGCTGTGGAAGAGGCACGCTCTTCCAGGATGCCGATGTGCTCCGTGGCATCATTCCCGCCAATGCTGAGGACGCCCACCGAGGTGCCAAGGCGAGATGGCCGACCTGAAACCGCAGGTCGGCCATGGTCGCACCGTCCCGGGCGAGAAGATCGACGATCCACGCCTGGCCCAGCGCCCGCTGGAGGCACTCCGTCGTGTCCGGCTCGGGCGCTGTATACGGGCTATTGTCGAGGATGGAATCGCCGAGGAGCGCTAGCCGCTGCATCGAAAGGTCGGGAGAGGGTTAGCCGCATAACGCCCGCTCATGAGTAGCGCGGCGCGGCACGATGTGGAGAACTTACCCTGGCACGCCCGGCGTGCCAGCCGGTAGAGACTGGGCGGACGCGCCACGACTATTCCCTTTTTTTGTTAGGTTGCCGTTGGCATGGCCGGGTGCCGCGGCGCCCGCGGTTGCTCAGGCAGCGACGCCGAGGACGGTCAGTACCGGATGGTTCCGTCGGGCAGCCGCTGAAAGTGATAGAATGGCTTGACTCAAGCGGAGTCGGTAACGAGGACCAACAGTCCACGCTGAGATGGAGAGTTCCATCGTGATCCTCCTTGTGGCAGTCGACGACCCACTCGGCTGTACCGTGAGGAAGAGCGCGGGTGAGCGGCGCTTGGTGCTCAAGGGGGCGGCGCAGATCCTCAACCGGCCACCGCTCAACCTCCGCTCCGACCTGGTTGGTGAGCTGCCGGAGAAGCGCGTAGTTAGCGGTTCGCTGCAGAAACAGGCGCTGGAGGACTCTCACGAGGCCTACGGTTGCCGACTAGTGGGGCGTGTCACGAAGCGCACGCGGTTGGCCGGGCCCTCAGGAGTACGAGCGTGGGGCCTAACGACCCCGCATAAGCTGCGGCCCGAGGCTCGTTCGCGCAAGCGAACGGGCCGACGAGCGCGGGTGCTTGGAGCTGCGCCAACCGATGGCCGAGGACGCCAGCTTCATGCGGTGGTTAGGCCGCGAGCGGGCGGCGCACGTCATGACGGGTACCGAAGGTCCCGGCGCGCCCGCTCACCGGCACGAACTCCGCGCTCATAGGCCGCGAGTGCGGTCGCTCTCCTACGTACGGCACGATCGTTGTGTCCAAGGCGCTCCCGAACATCATCCCAGAAGGCTGCAGAGCCGATGGCTGCCATGGCGCGCGCCATGGCGGTGAACTCGCGTGTAATCCGGCGATGAAGGTAATCCACTGCGGCTGTCTCGAGACGTGCCTGCTGTTCGCGGGACAAAGCCGCTCGAGCCAGTCTGCGCCAGATGGCCTCCTTCCGATAGCCGGACCTGAAGTACCTGGGATCCTCCGCGAGGAAGGCTATGGCCGGATCGATGGCAGGATCGTTTTGGCGCACTTGCACCTCGACGGCCCACATATCGGCCCATCGAATGGCTGTGTCCAACTCGGCTTTCTGAGCGGCGGCGGAAGGGCGATAGTGGCGCATCGAGGTGGCAAGAGCTATTGCGAGCCGGTCTAACGGTCTTCAGCGTCAGCTGCGGGGCATCGTGCCCCGTGTGAGATAACGTACGTTTCTTTGAACCACACCGCGACTTCACGCACCACGGGCGGTCGCTCCCTTACCGCCCCGGCTGCTGCACGCCCACGTTGGCCCGCAACCTTTCACACCAGGCCAGGCCCGCGACCGTTCTTGACGACCCGTCCCGCGTTCAACGGCGAGCCGGCTGCCTCCCGGCAGGAAGATCGTCCACGACGCTGCCCGTCTGCGGTCATGAAAGTGGTGAGCCACCGCTTCCCGGTCAGGCCCACCACGAACCCGGCAGCCGACCGGTCAGCGCAATCTCTTCGATCTGGAGATCCTGCAGGCGCTGGATCCCGAGGTCCAGCTTTCGCTCCGCGCTCCAGCTCCCGAAGCTGATGGCGCGGAGACGCTCGACGGGCCAACTCCACGCGACCATGATGCTGGCCTGGCCGCGGGGATGCGGAGCAGCTGGAGCAGGAGTACGCCGAAGGCGTGACAACTCCAGGAAGACGGCGGAGCCGTATCCGCGCCAAGGATACGAGACCGGGAGACCGGTCAGGGGTTCTACCAGCCGTGCGAAGGTCGTCGCATCGATGCTGGGGCTGCGGGCTGATGGCACTAGCTCGAGGTTCGGAGTTACGGGCTAACGCCCGCGCATGACCTGCAGGGCCGCGGCGCGGTCTGGGAACTGTACCGCCCGACGTCTGGCTGTGCCGGCTTGAGACAACCGATGGCCGCGCCCCGACTGGTCCATGCGCTGGTTACCTGGCATGTCGGGGCGGATATGGAGGAATCCAGAACTGCCACCACTTCTTGTTCTTGTACGCCTCTGCCATGGCCCGGAGGCTCTCCTCGCTCTCGCGAAGGTCGGCGCGCAGCTTGACGAGGAAGTCGGCGAAAGTGGCCGCATAGGGGTGGGTGTGTTTCGATTCAACCTCCAATACCAGGACGGCCCCGCTTGGATGGGAACAGTCCATCACGAACAATTCTTCGCCGCCATCACCGCCGATGATCAGGTGGTGTGGAGGCCATGGGCGACCATTGAGGACTGTGGCTCGTATCTGGCGATTTGTCTTCGAGGACGAGCCTCGGGTTACTCACGAGCCAGAGATCCGTGGCATAGGAGTCTGGCGGAAAGGGAAGGCGAGCATCGCCTGCCGGTAGGGCTCCGGCAGCACGAGGTCCAGCTCTCGCTCCATGTGCTCCAAGTCGGCAGGAGTCATAAGGATCGGCAAGAGGGCATGGCAGCTAACGTGCGAGTTCAGCCGCCCCCGAGGAGCGTAGCGAGGAGGGAACCGGCAAGCAACGCGTGCCCGCGGTCGGCTGCAACGCCGGGTTAGGCCCCTCAGCCGTCCACACTGACATGCTTCACGAGGGCATCTCCCGCAATGCCACGGCCCCTCGGACCAGGAAGATTTCCACTGCCCAGCGCACAATCGCCCATCTCATCATAGCATACCCTATTGCATTGCCTAGACCGAGGCATAGAGCAGTTCACTAGAGCCGTCCACCCTTGACAAGCCAGAGCGTGATCATCGTAGCGACCCACATAGCGACAACCACTGCGATGACCGTTGTTCCCTGGGATGCCTCGAAGAGTCGGTCCTCAATGTTCCCGGCAACGGCAATCTCGGGGTTTCGGGCAAAGTATGTGACGATGAATGAATCCCCAACTTGGATATCTTCGAATCGCGGGTTTCCCGCGCCTGCGTAACCCTTCCCTCGATACGTTTTGCCGCCCGCTTCAAACTCGTAGTCGATATACCGGTGGTCCGACGGTCGCTTCCCGAGCACTCGCGCCGCTGCGGTGCGAGGCTCACGGGCGATGGTCTCATACGTAGCACGCGGCGAGCGGCTTGAGAAGATCCAAGAGATGATCACGGCACAGAGTGCCCATACAGTGAATCTCCGGAAGCCAGCCATGAGCATCTGCATTGAGCCGGACCCCTCGGGGAGGAGTGCCCAGTGTGAGATAACGTACGTTCTTTGTGAACACTCCGCGACCCGAGGCGCCACGGACGGTTGCACATCACGCGCGCCGACTGCTGCACGCCATAGGTGGATGGCAGCGAGCCGGGATACAATGCTGCATCCCGAGCCATCGGCGCGGGCAGTTGAGCTGCCCCAGTCTTGATGGACAGCCGGTCAGGGTGCTGGCTCGGGGGCCTGGCCGAGCACCCGGCCCTGGCACTCAACTCACCGAGCCTCCGGTGCTGCCGGGGCGGTTCACAGTGCGCACGCAGAAGAGTGCCCACATGAAACCACTCGCCATGGTCCCGAATACTAGCGCGCTCATCCAACGATTTCGCACCGCATCCCTAAGAGCCTCCATCGGGTCGTCACTCGTGCTCAGCTCAGGTCGGGAGGCACTATATCGAATCTTGACGGTATCTCCAGGCACCAGCTGCTCGTAAACGGCGTCCGGTCGCGAACGACACTTCCCGACTGGAATACCGTTGGCCTCCTACCACATAGGCGTATTCGATCGTCCGGTGTTCATGAGGTATGGTGCGGACGACAATGCCAATGCCCTCTACCCCATCCTTCACGATGGTTTCTTGTGGCAACTCCCTTATTCCAAGCAATGCCCGCAGCACAAACACCGCAATGCACCAGAAGGGCGCCAATACACGCTTGCACATGACGCACCCCGCGAAAACCTGGATCAAGGAGAGAAGACCCACCGCAACACGCGGTCCAATAAGATCATTCCGAAGCTAGCGATCTCCTGGCACTCAAGTATCGGAAGCGATAGGAGCCATCGGACGCGACACGCCCGCCAGCTGCAGGCCACCGGCCCTGGCCGGCTCGCACCGCGGGGCTAGTTCCCCGCCCCCTGCAGCGCCCCATTCGCCAGCGCCTGCTCCAGGCCCGACAGGGCCCCCACCCCCTGCCCCTGCGCCACGATCCGCCCCGTGGCGTCGCGGATCACCACCAGCGGCCGGGTCCAGGTGTCGCCCACCACGATGCCGAGCGGGGAGAGCGCGGCGTCGAGGCCGCCGGAGCCCCAGTGGCGGACGTGGATGGGCTGGAAGGGCGCCTGGTGCTTCGTCAGGAAGGGGACGATCTCCGCGACATCCTCGTCGGGATCCGTGGAGTACGCCTGGAAGTCGATGCCCCGCGGCCCGTAGAACCGGGCCAGCGAGCTCAGCTGCGGGAACATCCGCTGGGTGATGGGGCAGCGCGGTCCGTACAGCACCACGATGGAAGGGCGCCCCATGGGCCGCTGGATGCGCTGGGCGAGCTCGCGCACGGAGATCTGGGTCACGCCCGGCACTTCCGCCGGCCCTCCGTCCTCAGCGACCTGGGCCTGCGCGGCCACCGGCGCACCCCGCGTGACGAGCGCGGACCGGACCCGGCCCACCAGCACCAGGGCCACCAGCCCAGCCAGGACGATGGCCAGCACGATTCGCATCGGGCCTCGCGACGGAACGGAGGAGGGTTATGGAGGGTGCCGCGGCACCGCACAGGCGTGCCTGACTCGGCGCCCTGCTCCAAGCTACATCCGTCAGGCTCGCGCCCCTCTCGGGCGTGCTGATTCCGGGAGGAGGGATTCGGGTTTGCGGGCCGACACTCGGCGGGATACCGGCAGGCATCACCACCAGGACCCTCGCGTGGCCGGGGTCAGTGATACCTCCTGGGCTGCCGCCCGGTCCCGGGACCAGCCAGTACCCATCGCGGTTATAGCCGCTGTACCAGAAGAGCAGTTCGGACACCCCGTCGCCGTCGTAGTCGCCCGCATCCACCAGCGTGAGGCCGACGCCGAGGAACTCGACCTCGGTGCCGACCCGGAACCAGTGCGCGCTCCACGCCTCGTCGAAGTCGGGACCATCGCAGGTGGCCCGCTCAGGGGCGGCACGCACCCCCACGAGGCGCTCCCCCGTCACTGCGCGGTAGGCCTGGACCACGCGCAGGTCGGCCGCCGTGTAGCGGGCGATCGTGTCCACCGTTCCGTCGCCGCCCTCGCACGTAAGCACCACCCGGCTCGCGAACTCGGGCATCACCCGCGCCAGGACCTCTGGCGGCGGCTGGTCTCGCTTCCAGCGGGCAGGGTCCCGGTAGTTGGGCCGGGAGACCACCACGACGGGCCGGCGGGCCGGCGCGTCGCACCAGCCGCCGAAGAGCCCGGCGCGGTCGGGGATGGTGTACCGCGCCGAGTCGGGCGCGGTGCCGAGGAAGCGCTCCCTGGCCTCCCGGAGGAAGAAGCCGGTGTCGGTCGGGGCGGGCGACGTGAACGTCCCGAGCCGCCGGCCATCGAACGCCACCGTCCAGGTCACGCCCTCCGGCCGCACCGGGAGTTCAGGCAGGGGGTCGCTGAGGGACTGCCAGCCGCTGGCCGTGCGCGCGAACAGCACCCGGAGCGACGGCGTGGGGCCCAGGTCGCACTGGGGCTCCTCGAGGACGCCGACGAGGATGGTCGGCGTGAGCCCCGGGGTGGACTGGGGCCACGCGGGGAGCGCGGCCAGCAGCCCGGCGAAGGGGAGGCACGTGAGGCGGCCCAGCATCACGCGCCTTCCTGGCCGTCGTCGTCACGGAGCAGCTCCCGCAGCATCCGCTCCGGATGCTCCAGGAACGCCCGCGTGACCTGGAAGTGCTCCGTCTCCCGGTACGCCACCTCCCGCGGCGGGTGCTCCCCGAACTCGTAGATCGTGGCGCCGGGGAAGCCGAGGAGGATCGGGGAGTGGGTGGCCACGATGAACTGGGAGTTCCGCTGCACCAGCCGGTGCATGGCGGCCATGAGCGCCAGCTGCCGCGATGGGGACAGGGCCGCCTCGGGCTCGTCGAAGAGGTAGAAGCCGTTCCCGCGGAGCCGGTGGAGCACCAGCGCCAGGAACGACTCGCCGTGCGACTGCTCGTGGAGCGACCGCCCGCCGCCGGCCTCCGGGTCGTAGGCGTGCCGCGCCTCGGGGTTCTCGAGCACCGTGGCGAGGTTGTAGAAGCTCTCGGCGCGGAGGAAGAAGCTGTCGGTGGGGGCCGGGCGGGTGCGGGTGAGCGTCAGGTGCTTGAAGAGCTCGGAGTGCGACCGCCGGGTGGTGAACCGCACGTGCTTGGAGCCGCCCTCCGCATTGAGCCCGAACGCGGCGGCCAGCGCCTCCAGCAGGGTGGACTTCCCCGAGCCGTTCTCGCCGACGAAGAAGGTGACGGCGGTGGGGAACGCCAGCTGCTCCAGGTGCCGGATGGCGGGGATCGCGTAGGGATACCCGCCCTGCCGTTCGGCGGGGAGGAGCTTGAGGCGGAGGTCGGTGATGAAGCGGGGGTGGGGCACAGGGATCGGGGGGGGCTCGGGGTGACGGGTGAAGGATACAACCGGGCTGACCCGCCGTCAGGCACCAGCGGGTGCATCAGCCCCCGGGACGGCGGGCCGCCGTGTTCAGCCCTCGACCCACACCTGCTCGAACCCCGCCTCCTCGAGCACCCGCACGATGATTCCGACGATCGGGTCCGTGGCGGCCTCCTTGTTCCGGCCCCGGATCCGGTCCCACAGCGTGCGATGCCGCTCGAGCATGACCTGCCACTCGCCGTAGTCCGGTCGTGCGGGGTCCTCCGCGGAATTGCCGCCGACGCACATCAGGTAGGTGGCGTCGCCCAGCGTCGCCTGGTTGGCCCAGCCGAAGTCCTCCATGCAGATCACGTCGGCCTCCACGCCGCGGTCGCCCAGCGCCTGCACCAGCCAGGTGGAGAAGTCCTCCCCGAAGCAGCACGGATTGATGAAGTCCGGGCCGGGGCGGGAGAGGTTGAAGCGGGCGGTGTGGCAGTGGATGTGAACCATGGTTGAACGCGATGCCCCAGTCGCCATCATCGTGGAAGCTGTCTCGGCAGCGCGGCGTCCTCAGCCCTGCCGCACGAACCGTGCGAGCCGCGGCAGGAGCGCCTTGGCTTCCGCCTCGTGCATTCCGACCCTGTGCGAGGGGAGGCAGCCTGCCGCCTCGCCCGGCTTCCCTGAACGTACTGGCATACAGCCCGCCCCGCCTCCCTGCCCGTCAGCTACGGCCACTCCACAGCAAGCACCGTCGCCCAGCGCGCCGGATCGGGCGGCAGTTGCTCCCCCGTCAGCTGCATCAGCAGCGCGTGCGCCTCCGTGCGGGTGATGCTGTCGGCCGCCGCCATGCGGCTCAGGAGCATCCTTCCCCCGCCCATCACCATCCGCCGCCCGTCCGCCGTCGGTGGCGGCACGGCGCGGAGCAGCTCCATCACCCGGTCCAGCGCGAAGAGGTTGGTGCCGTCGAGCACGGCGGCGATATCGGGCGTGAGCGGCGCCCAATTGACCGGCGTGCCGTCGGTGCGCAGGCGGTACGCGAGCAGGTCGGCCGCGCCCATCGCAAAGAAGTTGAAGGGATGCCGGAGCAGCTGGGCCAGTGCCCGCTCCCCCGCCGGTCCCGAGCGCGGACTGCCGAGGACCAGCAGGGCCGGCATCAGGTTGGCGAGGTTCCGGTCGCCGAGGAAGGCCTGCAGCGCGGGTTCGACCGCGGCCTCGACATCCATGGCGGCCAGGTTGAGGCGCATGCGCTCCGTGTCGGGGGAGCGGCGGAGCAGGCTGTCCACCGGCTCCGCCGAATAGAGCGCCTCGGGATGCGTGAGGAGGAAGCCGAAGAGGTTGTTGTTCTGGCGGAGCAGCAGGGCGATGTCGGCCCAGCGGTCCGACGGCGGGAGCGAATCGGCGGGACGCGGGAGCAGCCGGGAGCGCGCGGAGTCGCCCGGCTCGAGCACCATGATCTCGAAGAACTTGGTGGGGCGCCCGCCATGCCCCGCCGGGTAGAGCACCACGGAGACATCGGGAAAGCCGAGCGACTGCCGCAGCGTCACGGCGCAGGTCTGGCTGGTGAGGGAGGCGTCGTGGGCGGCGAGGGAGTCGAGGAGCTGGGGGAGGGTCCAGTCGTGGAGGCCGATGACTTCGTAGCGGCCGGAGCGGGCGTCGAGGGTGGCCTGGGCTGGGGCGGCATCAGGGACGACGCACAGCAGGAGCAGCGAGATGATCGAGGCACCCACCCCACTCCCGCACAATGCCCGTAGCGGGAGGTCGCCGCGCCCCGCGCGACCTACCTTTCGAGGTAACCGCGACCAACTCACGACCGCCGGGCGCCCGCCCGCACCTCCCACCCGGTGGAGCTTCACGGCGTGGGGGAGACGGACACGGGTAGAAGCACGACGGCCGGACGCGCCTGTTCGACCGGTATGTTGCGCCACGCCGGTAACACACCGATCCCACTGCCATAGAACTCGCCGATCGCCTTCATGGCTGCCACGTCGCCAGCGGACAGCGCGAACGTGAATTCGCGCGTGACCCTGCGTTGACCGAATGTGGCCGACACCGTCAGGTGCGTCGTCCCGACCGTCCACCAGAAGTCCGCGGCCAGCATCTGCCTCGCCTCCCTCACGAGTTCCGGGGAGAGCAGCGTCACCCGGGGATCCGGTAGCTGCGCCACCACCACCTTCTGCCCCAGGGCCTGCGCGAGCTTGCCCTGATACGCCATCAGATTCGAGTTGACCGAGGAGAATCCATACCCCACCGTCACCACCTGCCCCGGCGCCAGCGCAAGCATACTCCAGGCCGGCTGGACCATGCCGCCCATGTAGGTCACTTCAGGCAGCAGAAGGCGGGACTCGCCTCCGCTGGTGGAGACGGCGACCGAGATCTCACGTACGATGATCGAGTCTCCCGACGGATTGGCGAATTGCACCGTGGCGTCGAGTTGCGGTGTACCCAGGAAGTGTCGCACCACGACCTGCCCCGAGAGGTTGAGCATGCTGCCCTCAAGGTACGGTCGCCTGCTAAGCACAATACGCACCGGCTCCGGGCGCCTGGGCTTGAACTCCACCTGCTGGGAGACGTAGCCCCGGAGGCTCACGTCTGCGGTATACGAGGGTGCGGACCGGCTGGCTGGCACCGTGAACGCAAATGCCCCCGTCACATCGGAGCGTCCGCCGTCGGCGCCCGGGATCCGGATTGCGGCCCCATCGAGCGCCATCCCGGCTTCATCTACCACGGAGCCGCTGAAGCGGATTTCTTGCAGCCACCAGTGCTTGAGCAGGTCGGAAAGGACGATGATGGTCAGGCAGGCCAGGCCCAGACCCATCAACCACTTTACTAGCCCAGGGTTGGGCCGTCCCCGCTTCTCATTGGCGTGGCGCAGGATCTGCGAGATCAGGAGCAGCACCAGCGCCGCCAGCGACAGGGGCGTCTTGACCGCGTTCAGCACTTCAGCTATGCCCTCCATTACGGCCTCCCCTGCGCCCTTCAGCGCCGAGTCAGTGGACGATTGTGTGGTCGAGTCGGACCCGAGCGGACGGACGGGTGGGTTTCGCGTCGGAGCGGGCGCACCTGCCGTCTCGGTGGGTCTGGGCGCTGCCGGACTCTGTGAACCAACGCTGTCGGTGCCGGGTGCCGATCCGATCGGGTGAGGCTCTGCGACCGCCTCGCCCCGGCGGTCCCCACCCGGGGCCGCCTTCATCACGTAGGTTCCGGTGGCGAGGAGGAACAACACCCCAAAGCCCAGTCCGACACGCCGAGCAGACCATCCCTGGGACACTACGAGCCGCAGTTCGGGGGCGGCGACCAGAAGGAAGGTCCCGGCACCAGCGCTCCACAGGCTCAGGCCCACCCCAGGGTACCACGGGCCGACACCTCCGAGCCGAAGCAAGATGCCCAGAACCGCGACCAGGAACAGCCCGCCGAGAACGAGGGAAGGAATGGCACCACCGGCCGGCGGATCGGGAGGAGCGCGGTCCGAAGCGGGTGAGGTCGGCGCGTTCATCTCCACCTTCCCCCGCCAACCGGCATCGGTCTTCCCAGGACGCGACGAGGGCGACGCCCTCGCGGGTGCCAGCGACGTGCGCGCTCGGTGTGGACGCCGGGGTTGCCGTCGGCCACGCCTAGCCACCCACCTTCACGAGTTCGGCGATCAGCCCGGACAGGAGTGGCGCCAGGATCGCGAGCAGGCGCGGGGCCTGCGCGCTCAGGCTCACCATCGCCTCCCATTGCACTCGTTCGCGGGAGTCCGTGGGCTGCTCGGCGGACATCGCATCGCCCGCGCCTCGGATGACCATCGCCGTCGGCAGGGAGATGCCGAGCAGGAACGCCGTGTAAAGGATCGCAAGCACCGTCGTCACCGCCCCGGCCACCGGCGGCAGCGCGGCCTGCGCAACGGCCAGCTCGCCGGTGGTGCCCTCGGGGAGCGGGAGGACATACGCCAGGGACCAGTCCATAAACACCCGCAACCGGACGAGGCTCACCACCAGTTCCGCGGCCGCCAGATAGAGGATTCCGTTCATCCACCGCCGGTGCCGCACCACGTCCGCAAGCGTCGGCGGTGTGACACTGTCGGTCGCCTCGGCGATGAGCCCCGTGACGGCGCATGCGATGGCCAGCGTGGTGAACAGCGACACCGCGTCGAGCCTGGGGTTGAGCCAGAGGATGGCGGGAAAGTCCGCGAGGAGGCCTTCGTGGAGGAACTGCCGCCACACGTGGTCCGGGGTGGACGAATGTGCCGAAAAGAAGAGGAGCGTGAAGCCCACCGTCAGCACCAAGGCGATGATGAGCCGAGGGGTGCGCCGCTTCCGGTCGAGAGGCCATAGACACGTCGCGGCCACCGCTGTGCAGAGGATCGGCACCAGCACCGACAGGCCCACCAGGCAGACCCAGACGAGGCGGTACGGCAGCGCCGCGCGCTGCGCCGCCGCGTCCGATCGCGCCACGGCCTCCAGCGCCGCGTGGAACGCCCGATCCGGCACGCACCCCCCGCCCGCGCACAGGATGAAGTAGTGGTAGACCAGCAGGAAGGTGAGCGCTGTCAGCGCCGTGAGCGCGAGCGGTACCCACGGGCGCACTGCCGGCCCGGACGAGGTCATGGGGCGTCCTTCCTTCATTGGTGGCAATCAGCACGCCCGCGGGGCGACCGAGGCCGCGTCAGCTGCCGAGGCGGGGGGCCTGGGCCGGGACCCGCGACGCTCCCTCCGGGCGCCGAAGCTGACTCCCTACCGGAGCCGCACGATCGGGATGTCGATCGACACGAACACCCCGACGCGCGTGGCGCCCTTCTGCTCGTCCTTCTGGTCGCTGACCTTCCGCAGCGACGGGGCGTAATTGATGCCGCCGCCGAGCACAACCGGGAACTTGGGCAGCCCGACCACGAGATACGCGCCCGGGGAGAAGACCTGCGCCACGCCCACCTCAGGATCGGTTTCGAGGTCCTCATCACTGGCGGTGACCCGGTAGGAGGCGAGGGCCCCGAGGTCGATCAGCTGCAGGAAGGCACTGATGGACCAGGAGCGGAGGCCGTGACCGAACTCCAGTCCGACGGGGACCGACATCCCGTAGAAGGCCTGCGACTCGCCCGACACTCTTTCACTCCCGGCCCCGAGCCCGACATAGCCGTTGACGGTGGCGTACCAGGAGCGGCTACCCCGCTTGCCCTGGTAACTCTTCACCGGGGCCGCGTAGGCCTCGAACACGTCCGCGACGTCATCCGAGGTCTCGGCGGCCGCCAGCGCCGACCCCACGGACAACAGCGGGAGGAGCCCTTCCGGCGGAGCCAACCCCCAGCCCACGCGGGTCACGCGCAGCACGGTGAGCGAGGCCACCACCGTGGCCGGATAGTCGCGGCGTGCGAGGGCGCCCACTCCCTCTCGCAGGGCGGCCAGCGCCGTGAGCACGGCGGGATCCACGCTGGCACGGCCCGCCAGCGCCTGCACCCAGACGGTGACGACACCCAGGCCTGCGTCCACGGTGCGAGCGGCGAGGGGCAGCACGGAGTCTTCCTTGACCCCGGCGCGGAGGCGTCGCACCAGCGTATCCACAGCCTCGTGCGCCACGCGCATGGCCTCCACCGTCGCTCCCGCCTGGTGCACCGCGGCCGCCACACTGACGGCACTCCCGAGTCGAGCTGGCGGAGCCAGGCGTTCGCGTTGACGATCATCGCGCGGAGGACCTGCAGCCTGGCGTCCGCGTTGGCCGGCCAGTCGCCGTACCCGTCAACATTGGTGTCAGGGAGCACGGCCCCGAGGAGCGAAACCCGCTGCAGCACGGCGGCGATCGGGTAGTCCCGCGCGCTGCGGGAGCTGAGCTCGTGCTCGAGAAGTCCCCGGCGGGTCGCCGCGCTGGCGTCGGCCGAGCGCATGTCGGTCAGCGCGCGCAGCAGGTCCTTCCCTTTGAGCATCAGCGTGGCCATGGTTCCCACTGCGTAGGCCCCGAGGAGCAGGTCCCGGCGGCGCCTCAGGTCACCAGGCTCCTCCGCCCCGCCTGGCGGGGCGCTCGTGGTGCTGTCGAGCCGCCGGAGCGCGGCCAGGGGCCCCGTGCGTGGGAGCTGCGTCAGGTCCTGGCGCAGGGCGAGGCGGAGTTCCCGGAAGTCGGCGGCCCGTAGGGCCAGCTGGTCCTGCTCCAGGATTCCGCACGCGCGCGCGAAGAGGACGCTGGTGGGGCGCCCGAGGGGGCAGAGGTTGTTTGTCAGCCGTTCGATGAAGGCGATCCGGATCTCCGCCGAGGCCCGGTCCATCAGGAACTTGGTGAGGCCGGAGAGCAGCTTCGCCTCATCCAGGCCAATGGCGCCGAAGAGCCCGCCGACCCCGAGCGCCTTGTTGCTTGTGGCGGTGCGGCCGGAGTCCACGCGCGCCGCCGTTACCAGGACCTCCGCGACCGAGGGGATGCGCGCCTCCGCCCGGATGGTCCCGGCGCCCTGCCCGATCTTGCACACCCACTCGAGGGCCCGCACGGTGGAATCGGGGATGGTGCTGGGCGGCGCCCCCTTCGCCTGCAGGTCGGCCTCGGCCTTGGCCAGGTCCGTCGAATCCGCGGCCACCTCCTCGCGCAGCTCGTCCCGCCGGTCGCTCGAGGCGCCCGCCAGCCCTGCCCGCGCGGCCGCCAGCGATTGCCGGAGGGTCGCGATGTCCGCCGCGGCCGAGGCGAGCTCCCCGCGCCAGGTGAAGAGGTCGCAGGCCTGCGCCATCCGTGCGGAGGTGACGAGCGAGTCGAGCGAGTACACCCCGTCCGTCGTGGGTACGCCTTGGCTGGCGAGGCGGCCTGCCCATAGGAGCATCCCCAGTACCAGGCGGCGTGGTCCGATCCTCATGGCTCCCTCCTCTCGGCCCAGGGCGGCCCGCACGGCGGCCGCCACGTTGATGACCTTCAGCGCCACCACCCGCCCGCCCACCGTGTCGTTGCAGACCACCGCCGTGGCGATGAGCAGGTCTCGGACCTCCTTCGCCGTGAGGTCGGGGTTGGCCCGCAACACCATGGCCGAGGCCCCCGCCGCCAGGGCGGTCGCGGCGGACGTGCCCGGAACTCGCGGGTGTAGCCACCCTTGAGCGCCGTGGTGAACATGGGAATCGCGGGGCCACGACGTCCACTTCCGGCCCGTAGTTGAGGACCAGCCTCGGCGCGCGCCAGGCGGCCGTCCCGATCCGCGCCCGCCACCGCCACCACGAAATCGAGGCAGGCGGGAAGCGCACTCGCCGCCGTCGCTGCCGGCTGCCGCCACCACCACGCATCCCCGCCCCCGGCCCGTGCGCGTCGCACGCTGGAGGGCGCGCCGCACCCGCTCCGAGTCGCCCGCGGACCAGCTCAGGCTCAGCACATCGGCGCCCGCCGCCACGGCCGCCTCGATCCCGCTGGCCAGTCGCACGTTGGTGGTCACGATGTCGCCCCCGAAAGGCGCGGTAGTTCACCCGCACCGCCATCAGCCGGCTCCCCGCCCCCACGCCTTTCATGCCGTCCCCGGCAGGCCGTGCGCCTACGAGCCCGGCGCAACTGGTCCCGTGCCCATCGTGGGCCAGCGGGCAGGAGGTCAGCTCGGTCCGGAACAGGTCCGCCGCGCCCCACGGCGTCCCGCAGGTCGGGATGCGCCCGGTCAACGCCATCGTCCAGTACCGCCACGGTGACCCGGTCCAGCGCCCGGTCGCCGATGAGCTCCCACGCCTCCATCGCCCCGATGATCCGGTAGGCGAGCGCGCCCGCCTCCGCGTCGCCTCCCAGCGCGGGCGCGTAGGGCATCGCCGCGCCCTTCACCTGCACCAGGTCCGGCTCGGCAAACTCGACCTCCGCCAACGCGCCCAGTGTGGTGGCCGCCTTGAAGGGATCCTCGGCGGAGTCGAGTCGGACGGTATAGTCCGACTCCTTCACCTCCAGCACCGTGCCCCGGAGGTGCTCGAGCGCGTCCTCCACCGACTTCGGCAGGGCGTCCTCCGTCTCGGCCAGCGACAGCACCACCTTGTCCGTGGCGAACTGCCAGGCACCGCCCCCCGCCTCGAACACCGGCTGCACCCGCGTCACCTTGGGGCTCGCCTCGAGTCGGGTCACCAGGGCCTTGTAGTCCGCCAGCGTCGTGTTGGCGGTCTTGAAGAGGTAGTACCCGTCGCTGGGCAGCAGCCCGGTGTATACCAGCCCGAACTCCCCGGCCAGCTCCTCCGGGTTCAACGGCGACGTCCGGAACCGCACCGCAATCCGCCCGCGATCCACCCGGAGGCGCACCTCCCGCACCCCGTTGTTGAACGTGACCTCCTCACCCAGGCGGCTGCTGTGCCCACCTTCCCCGACTGGCGGCTCGTCCTCCCCCTGGAGCTCCCGCTCACGCGCTCGGGCACGGTCGGAGAGCCAGCGCTTGCCAAGGTCGTTGACGGTCTCCAGCACCACGTCGATCCAGAGACCGGTGAAGAAGCCGAGGAACAGCACCCACGGCGCACTCCCGGTCGACGGGAATCCGGCTTCGAGACAGACGAAGGCAACCAGGGCGACATACAGGGCCACCAGCAGGCGGCCCGCATACGTGCGCAGCACGTCCCGCGTGCGCCCACGTTGCCTGACCGCAGGAAGGCCGCCGTGGGCGTGTTGATGCTGTACGCCACAGGTCAGGCTGCCGATGTACGAGGCCACGATCAGCAGCGAGGGCACCGCCAGTCCCGCGAGCCCAAGGGGGATTTGGTCCTGGCCGCTGGTCATGTACGCCTGGGCCAGCTTCCACGACGAGTAGGTCCAGACCAGGGCCACGAGGAGGGCGTAGACGGCGGGGTGATACCGTCGCCAGGGGAGGGCCTGCTTGGGCCAGGGGATCTCGGTGGTGGTGAGGTTGAGGAGTGCCAGGAAGATCCCGCGCATGCGGGAGGAGGAGGATCAAGAGAAGCCCGGTGTCGAGCGTGACGAGCGGGATCTCGAGCCGGGCGGGTATCGCGCTGAGTGGACTGTCGCCGGCCCTCCGGAGATCCACCTGGGCGGAATCCACCGCGAACCCCCGCGCCCGCACCACCACCTGCCCGCGATAACTTGGCGCGGCGAGCGACGCCCGGCACCTGCGCCTCACTGAACTGGAAGGCCCCGTTGCCATCCGTCAACCGGGTGACCGACCACGCGAGCTCGCCGGTGGCGCTGGACGCGGAACGTCACGCTGGCCCGGGCCACGGGACCCGACTGCGATGATACTGTCCCGGCAACGATCGGCGGCGGCGCTGGAGCTGCGCTGTCCACGCTTGCCGGGGCGCCAGGAGCCGGTGATGACGCTGGGGCGATCGCGGCACCCGTCCCCTGCGCCCGCAACCAGAATCCCCACAGGCCGAGCGCACAGATGAGGACGACGCCCGCTGCCCACCCCCACCGGCCCCGCTGCCCTTCCGTGATGCGCGCCATGCGGCCACCTCCTCAGGCCGGGCTTGCCACCCGGTCGCGCCTGCCCCGCAGCTACTGCGTCGCCTGGAAATGCATCGGATCCGGCCGCTTCTTGAACCGCCCGCCCCACTTCCACCCTTCCGCCTCGAAGAGTGCGATCACCGCCTCCGGCATCATCCCCTTCCCCGCCTCCCACCGCCGGCCCAGGCCGTTGTGGTCTGGATCCAGGTCGATCCCCGCCCCCCACGCGTGGGTGCTCAGGCTGCCCGACCCCGAGATGCGGCGGTAGTTGTAGACCCCGGCATAGAGGTGCATCCCGGCTGCGCGCACCTTGGCCACCGAGCCATAGTGATCCAGGATCCCCTGCAGCACGCCCTTCAGGCTCTCCGCCACCTTCCGGTGACAGCGGACCCGGGTCACGGTGCGCGTGGGCTCCCACGCCAGCACCATCGGGTAGGGTGCGATGAACGCCGTGAGGTTGGCCTGCTCCCATCCCGCGGTCGGGAGGCCATCCTGCTTGAGCTGGTGTTCCCCGTAGAACGCTGCGAGGCTGGCGGGATCGTCGGCCGGCCATGGATGTGGCATCGAGCCCCCGGGGGTTCTAATGCGGAACGCCGGGTCCGGGCCCCACCGCCGCCGGCACCCGCACCCGCTTTGTAGAATGGGAAATGTTATGTCCCAGATAATATGAGAAGGCAGGGTAAAATCCGGGTCAGTAGCGGGTCATTCGGAGGCCCTGCGAGGCGGGAGAGGTGTAACGGAAGGTTTTGCCGGGAGGGAAACCGCGAAATGCCACAATTCACCTGACAGGGACCCGCTCAGGCCGCTCCGGGCACCTCCCCGCGCAGGGGAACTCCCCGCCGCCTCACGCCTGCCCCCAGCGCGACTCGAGCAGCTTAGGTGCGGCGGCGACCGGCCAGATCACCTCCTCGAGGCGCCGCGACGCATGACACGGCGTCTCCGCCAGCCGGCTCTCCACGAAGGGCAGCGTGGTCTCGTCCCACCGCCCGCGCTCCAGGTGCGCCTCCACCGCGTACGCGAAGTCCACCATGCTGCCGAGCACCGAGCGGTCCGTGGTCCTGGCCACGCGCACCGGGACCATGGCGGCACACTCGGCGTCCACCACGCTGGGTGGCGCGCCGAGCCGGTGCAGCCGGGCGGCGACGAGGGTGGCGAGCCGGCCGGGGAGCGTCTTGACCTCGCGGGCGGGGACCAGGAGGGGCAGCAGGCCACGGGAGGAGGTGAGGAGGAGCAACGGGCGGCGATCGACCACGAGACGGTTGACGTACCAGTCGCCGAGGGCGGTGTCGGAGGCGGACTCGGCGGGCGCGGTCGGGGGGAGCGCCGGGAAGAGGCGGCGGGTGGGGCGCAGCACTACCATCGGCAGGGGCACCTCGGGCGCCGGCGCCCCTGAGGAATCACGGGGCGATCAGGGAGGCGCGCCCGGCTCACGGGTTCGCGAGCCATCACTGCCCGTCAATCCGGACCTCACTCCCGAACCCCACCCGTCGCCGCGTGGCCACCGGCACGCCCTGGATCCGACCGGGCGCGTACTGGCAGTTCTGGTACAGCCGCACCGCCTGCTGGGTGATGCTCGGGTTCGTGGAGGAGAGCACGGTGACGCTTCCCACCACGAACCGGCCGCCCGTATCCACCACGAACGTGAACGTGGCCTCGCCGGTGTTGGCGCGCTGCATCTCCCGTTGCATGGCCTCAAAGTCCCCTCGGGACATGGGCCCCGTGGTGACGATCTCCTCGCGCGGCCCGTTCTGGCATGCGAGCGTCCGGGGCTTCTCCTCGAGGATCGGATCGCCCTCCTCCACCGGCTCCGTGGGCAGCACCGGGGGCGTGATCTCGAGCGGCGTGAACGGCCGCCCCTCCGCCGGGATGGTCCGGATGCTCAGGCCGTTCGAGTCGAGCATGATCTGCTGCAGCACCGCCAGCGGCGCGCGCGGCTTGGGCTCGATGCGGAACTTGCACGCCGGCAGCTGCCGCCGTGCGATGCTGAGGATGCCGCCGGGGCTCAGGCCCTTCGCGAAGCCGACCTCGATCCGGGTGGTGTCCGGGCGGCCATCGGGTGACAGCACCGTCCGCACCACGCCCGTCCCCGAGACCTCGCCGAGGGGCTGGACGGGCGAGCGACAGCGTTCCAGGGAGATGACCGGATCAGGGGGGACCCTGTCAGGGGTGCGGACCACCAGGAGAGGGAGCGCGAGAAGGAGCGCGGTGACGGGCAGCAGGCGCATGGGGCAAGACCTTCGCAAGAGAAACGCTGTGGCATAAGGTGCCCCGCGGCCCGTTGTGCGGCAAGCACCCCCGGCCCCCGCTACGGCCTGGCGGGCAGCTCTTCCTTGGGCAGCTGCGGCACCACGCTCACGTGGGGCGGCACCAAGTCCGGCACGTCGTAGCAGAGCCGCATGCCCATGACGATGGCCGCCTCGTTGGCTGAGTGCCCGTAGCTTCGGCGGCCGGGCGCTGCCCGAATCCATCGGAATGGACCACCCGCCCCGCTCGGTGGACGCGCGCTTCCCCGCGATGCGTGGGAGAAGGCCCTTCGGGGCAATCGTCGTCCGACACTAGTAGAGTTGCAGCAGTTGCCGGGTCCTCCTGCCAGGAGTGCGAGGGGATTTTCGCGCTGCGCCCGCAGGAATGGTCCAGGTGCGCTGGACCGTCGTCGGGGCGCGGTGGAGCATCCTCCGGGTGCGGTGGACCACCGTCCGGGCGCAGTGGTCCCTCGTCCGGGTGCCGTGGACCAGCGCCCGTGCACACTGGACCAGCGTCCGGGCGCAGTGGACCACGGACCGTGCACGCGTGAGTGATGTCGTTGACGGAGAGGAAAGTCCGCGGGACCACGGGCATGGCACCGGGAGAATCGGCGCGCTGGCAGGGTGCGGCGGACCGCGGACCGGGGAGGGAGGAGCGCCAGCAGGGGCGCGCGGACGCGTGTCCCGGGCGGGGTGGACCAGGACGCGGGAACGGCCGCGCACGCCGCGTGTCAGGGCATCCGGCTTGTGATGCATGCACTGCATGAACGGACCGGCGCCGGACCCGAGGATCTCCGGGGGCTCAGGCCCGGGCTCGCCCCCGCGCCTCCACCCAATCTGCGCCGCGCGCGGCGTGACCGGCCGTCTCGCGCGTGGCCGCGCTAATCCGGACGCCCCGCCGCCCGGTAGTCGAGGACGATGAGCGCCACCAGCGCGCCGAGTACCACCCACGTCCCGGCGCCCCCTGCCCCGGCGAGCCGCACCACCCCGAGCCCCGCGGCAACCACCCCGAGCCCCGCCAGCCACCCGAGCGCGGCGGCGAGCCGCCGTCCCGTTCCCGCTGGGGCCGGTCGCCGGTCCTCGAGCAGCCCGGCCAGCTTGGGCCAGTCGTACACCAGCAGGACCCCCGCGAGGCCGAGGAACACCGCCACCACATACGGCGTCCCGCGCCATGCCAGCGACCAGGTGACCACCAGGATGCTCACCAGGATGGGCACCAGCATGAGCGCGCCCAAGGTGGCGAACCGCCGCGTGAGGAGCAGGAACCCCGTGCCCACCTCCGCCACGGCGATGAAGCGGCCGTAGGCGGCCAGCCCGTGCGGGGCCAGCGTGGCCTCGAGGTTCGGGGGGCCCATGGTGTTGGGGAAGCGCGGGATGAGCTTGGCGAGCCCCGAGAAGACGAAGAGGAGGCCGAGGAACCACCGAATGCCGTAGATCAGGAAGGGCGGCCGGCGCGCGGGGTCGAGGAAGCGGTAGGCGATCGCCGCCGGGGCGAAGGCCAGCAGCATCAGGAAGGGCGGGAAGTGGAGCAGGAGCATGGGCGGCTCGATGACGGGGCCCGTCAGCGCAATCCCGGCCCGGACGCGCGGTTCGCCGGCCTCACCCGCGCGCCCGCGCCTTGGCCTCGGCCAGGTACCCGGGCGCCAGGTCGAGGAGGTTCGAGATCTTCCGGATCAGGTAGGCCTCGTGCTCCGCCACGGTCCCGTCCGCCAGGATCACGCCCCACATCACCTCGGCGAGGACCAGCTTCTGACCCGCGTCGTACTGCGCCGCCACGGTGCGGGTGAACGCGAAGTGGTCAATGGAACCCTGCCGCGCCTCCTCGGCGTAGGCGAGGAGCGCCGTGACCGCCTCGTCGTCCAGCGCGAAGTGGCGGGCGAGGGCGGCGCGGATGTGGGCCTGCTCCTCCGTGCTGAACTCGCCGTCGGCATGGGCCAGCTCGAGGAGGAGGGCGGCGGCGGCCACCTGGATCTCGGGCGCCTTGGGCGACGCCGACGAGGTGGCGGGAGTGCGGGCGAGGAGGCGCTTGAGGCTGTCGAGCATTGCGATGGGGGGTCGGGGACAGGGGAAGTCTACACCGATGGTGAGCCCCGGGCAGACCCTGCCGCCATGCCGGCCTCCCCGCTTCGCCCGCTCCTCACCCCACCTGGCTCAGCAGGACCACCCCCGCGCCCACCGCCACGGCGCCGCCGATCCGCGCCGCCAGGAGGGACCGCCGCGCCAGCCGCTCCGCCGTGATCGCCACCGCCACGATGCCCATCACACGGAGATCCATGGCACCAAGCGCGAGCAGGACCGCCGTGGGGCCGGCGCAGGAGCACACGCACCGCGCACCGAGCCGGAGGCCGTGACGCCAGGCCGCCGTGACGGACCACGGGCCGCCGCCGGCGGCCGCCACCGCACGACATCGCGCCAGCGCCCGCGCCTTCCACGCCGTGAACTGCAGCCCGCCGGCCACCAGCACCACCACCCCGCTGACCCACGGCCTCGCCGGCACGACCGGCCCCACGACGAGGCCCACCGCATGCACCGCCACCCCGACCGCCGTCCACACCGCGTAGTAGCCGAGGGCCACTACGAGGGGGCGCTCCACCCGCGCGAGGACGGGCGCGAGCGACGGCAGCATCATCGGGACCATCATGAGCGCCCACATCCCGACGAACGAGGCGCCGCTCGCGCCGTGCGCGTGCATCGGCATCACCGTCCCGGGTATGCGTCGCGGTGACGGAGCCAGTACCCGCCGTGCTCGTTGCGGCCGCCGGGCGCGCGGTCGAGCCACTGGTACACGCCCCAGAGCGCGTCGAGCCCGCGGGCGTAGGTGGAGTAGGTGTGGTACACGACACCGTCCTCCAGCGCGAAGGCGCTCACCCCCGGACGCTCACGGGTGTAGGTCGGCACGTCGGTGCCGGTCGTGGCCGCCAGCTCCACGATCGACAGCTCTCCCTTCCGCACCAGCTGCGACCCCACATCGGGCGCGGCAGCCGGTCGCGCACCTCCCGTCGGCTTCACGGCCATCGCAGGCTCCCGGCGGTAGTTGTACTCGATGCCGCCGACGTGCTGCTGCTCCTCGGTGAAGTGCGCGTTGAAGTCGAAGTTGAAGTCCCCGCCGTGGCACGAGGCCCACGGGAAGCGCCAGCCCATCCGGCGCCGGAAGTCGAGCAGCTTCGCGAGCGGCGCCCGGGACACCGCCCAGAGCGCCACGTCGTGCTGCTCCAGGTGCGTCACGATGCCGTCGAAGCCATCCGCGATGGACGAGCACGACGGGCACCCCGCCGCGTAGTCCGGCCCGAACATGAAGTGGTACACCAGCAACTGCGACCGCCCGCCGAAGAGGTCCGCGAGCGTCGCGGGACCGGCCTCGGTCTCGAGGCGATACGGCTTCTCGACCCGGACCCACGGCAGCGCCTGCCGCTGCCGCGCCAGCTCGTCGCTCCGCCGCGTCAGCTCCTTCTCCGCCGCGAGCAGCTCGAGCCGCGCGGCGCGCCACGCCTCGCGGGTGCCAATGGTGTGGGGCGTCGGCTTCGTGGTCGTCGTCATGCTTGCCTCCAAGGGTGGGGTGCGAGATCTTGCCAGCCGTTCCGCTCGCGGCGGGCACCGCGACAACCTTACGGCGAGCCCTCGCCGGGCCGTGAGTTACAGGCATGACGCAATTCCCCGGGCCGCCTCCATGGATCCCCTGATCGCCGCCGCGGCGCGCGCGCTCGCGGCCGGCGACCCGATCGGCGCGCTCAATCACGTCGCGCTGCGCGAGGATGCGCGCGGCCTGGCGCTCCGCGGCATCGCCATGGCCCAGCTCGGTGAGCTCCCCCGCGCCAAGGCGCTCATCCGCCGGGCCGCGCGCGGCTTCGGGCCGGGCGAGCCGGTGGCGCGGGCGCGGTGCGTGGTGGCGGAGGCGGAGATCGCGCTCGCGGCGCGCGACCTGGCCTGGCCCCCCGGCGCCCTCGACGCCGCCCGCGCCACGCTCGAGGCCCACGGCGACCGCGCGAACGCGGCGCACGCGCGCCTCATCGCCGCGCGGCGGCACCTCCTGCTCGGCCGCCTCACGGAGGCCGAGCGGATGCTCGCGGCCGGGGATCCGGCCGCGCTCCCACCGCCGCTCCGGGCGGTGCACGAGCTGGCCGTTGCCGGCATCGCCATGCGCCGTCTCGGCGCCCGCGAGGCGCGCGCGGCGCTCGCGCGCGCGGACGGCGCGGCGCGCCGAGCGGGGGTGCCGGCGCTCCAGGCAGAGGTGGCGGCGCTGGCCGCGGCGCTGGCAGCCCCGGCGGCGCGGCTCGTCACGCCCGGCGCGGGGCGGCTCCTGTCGCTCGAGGACATCGAGGCGCTGCTCGCCTCGGGCACGCTCGTCGTGGACGGATGCCGCCACGTCGTGGCGCGCGGCTCGACGCGGGTGGCGCTCGCGGGGCGGCCCGTGCTCTTCGCGCTCGCCCGGACGCTCGGCGAGGCGTGGCCCGGCGACGCCTCCCGCGCCGCCCTGCTCCGGTCCTTCGGCGCGCACTTCACCGACGCGTCCCACCGCGCCCGGCTCCGGGTGGAGATTTCCCGGCTCCGCCGCGCGCTCGGCCCCCTCGCGGCCGTCGCCGCGACGCCGGCCGGCTTCACGCTGGCGCCGCGCCGCACCGACGCGGTGGCGGTCCTCGCGCCGCCGGCGCCGATCCCGGAGCGGCACGGCGCGGTGTTCGGGCTGCTCGCCGACGGGGAGGGGTGGTCGAGTTCCGCGCTGGCCCTCGCGCTCCGGACCAGCCCGCGCACCGTGCAGCGCGCGCTGGAGGCCCTCGCCACGGCGAGCCTGGTGCAGGGCGTCGGGCGCGGTCGCGCCCGGCGGTGGATGGCGTCGCCCGTGATGGGAATCGCGACGTCGCTGTTACTCCCTGCCCCGCTGCCGCTCGACTAGACTGTGGCCATGCCCAAGCCACGCGTCGTCAAGGCCGAAGTGGTCCGCGAGTACGGACCGTTCGAGGGAATCCCGCAGGTGCACGGCGTGAGCTGGGATGGGGAGCACGTCTGGTTCGCCGGTGGCAACCAGATGCATGCGCTCGACCCGGGCAGCGGCGCGCTTGAGCGGGCCCTCAACGTGCCGGCGCACGCGGGCACCGCCTTCGACGGGCGGCATCTCTTCCAGATCGACAACGGCCAGATCCGGAAAGTCGATCCCGCCTCGGGCGAGGTCGTCGCCACGATCCCGTCACCCGGCGGGACGGACTCGGGCCTCGCGTGGGCGGAAGGCACGCTCTGGGTGGGGCAGTATCGCGAGCGGAAGATCCACCAGGTGGACCCCGAGACGGGCCGCATCCTCCGGACCATCGAGTCGAACCGGTTCGTCACCGGCGTCACCTGGGTGGACGGCGAGCTCTGGCACGGCACCTGGGAGGACGACGCGAGCGACGTGCGCCGCATCGATCCCGCCACGGGCGAGGTGCTGGAGCGCCTCGAGATGCCGGCGGGCGCCGGCGTGTCCGGGCTCGAGTCGGATGGGGCGGACCGGTTCTTCTGCGGCGGCGGGAACAGCGGGAAGGTCCGCGTGGTTGCGCGGCGGCGCGGCAAGGCGAAGTGACCTCGGCGCCGCCAGCATCGTAACTCCTGCCTGGGAAGCGAACGCGAGCGCGCCTGGCCCCACCGGCCTCGGCCCGCCTCGTGTCGCCCCCCTTACGGCCTCCCCGGCCGCAGCCCGAGCAGCCAGAGCAGCGCCGCCACCGCCGCGAAGAACAGGGTGATCTTGAGCCGCTGCACCGACTCCTCCTGGGTGCGCGGCCGGACCAGCCGGGCGTACCAGGGCTCGCTCGGCACCGCGGCCACCGCGTCGGGATCGGCGAACCCGTGACGCAACAGCACCACCAGCGCCGCCAGCAGCGCCCCGACCGCCGCGAGGCCCACCGGCACCAGCGCCACGAGGAAGATCATCGGCAGGAGCCCCTCCCAGCTCCCCCCGCCCGGCCGGTCGCGCACGCTGTGCCAGAGCGGCAGCCCGATCGCCAGCATGCCCAGCACGGTGCCGGCCGGGAGCCAGACCATCCACGGGCGCAGCTGATGGCGCTTCGCGAGGACGGGGAGCGCCCCGGCAGCCAGGAACGCGGCCCCGGTGGCGACGGTGCGGAACAACTCGGTGTTGGCGGTCATGCGCGAGCCCGGACAGCGAGGTGAAGCGCCGCCACGGGGGCGGGCGGCGCCTGCACAATTTATCTCGGCCCGGGTGGCGGCGGGGGTAACGCCCGGTCCCCGTCGGCGCCACGGCGGTGCTGCGTGGCGCTGGCCCTCAGCGGCGGGCACTCGCCACGCATCGCTGTCGGCACCGCCTGCTCACGCCGCCGGCCGCTCCCGATCCACCCGCGCAATCCAGCACCCCGCCTCCCGGTGCCGTGCGAAGAGGTACCGCACCCGCGCATCAGCGAAGAGCGCCGCGATGTCCCCTCCACCGCCGCGCCGCCGGTCGCGGCCGTCGCCAGCACCACCCCGCCATCGCCCCGGGCCTCGAGCAGGAGGGGGAGCGTCCGGAGGTCCTCGGGCACGCGCGCCGGGTCGGGCGCCTGGCAGGGCTCGCGGTGCACGAAGATGGGGCCGGGCGCCGTCACCGTGCCGCCTTCCTCGCGGGGGCGGTAGGTGAAGAGCACGCGCTCCTCCTGGCCCACGCGGAAGGTGCCGAGGCACTGGCGGCAGGGGCCGGTGCCGCGGGCCAGCTCCACCGTGGCGGGGTGGCCGTAGCCGGGAGCCTTCAAGGTCCGCCGCACTTCGTCGGCGGTGGCCGGGTCGATGCCGGTGATCCACATGCGCGCGCTCCGCGATTGAGGTGACGCGAATCTGGGGCTGCGGGCCGGGCGGGGATATCCGGGGGTTGCGGTGGAATCCGCGCCCGGGTGGGCGGCCAGCCCCGGCCGTCCCCGGCACGCGGCCGGCGGCGCCTGACGCGTGCACGCCGATGGAGTAACTTGAGGCCATGCCTGCCATCGTCGACAACGACCATTACACGCCCCAACCCGACCGCTTCACCCTCCGGCTGGCCGGGCTCGTGGCGTTCCTCAAGGCCTCCGGCGGCCGCTACCCGAGCCGAGTCGGGGCGAAGGACGACGCGGAACGCGCGCTCGCCCTGTTCGTCATGAACTGTCGCGGCGCCGCCCGGGGCACCAGCGGCACCGCCCTCACCCCCGCCCGGCGCCGCCAGCTCGAGGCCCTCCCGGGGTGGACCTGGGCCACCCCGGGCACGGCGCTCCACCAGCAGCGGTACCGGGCCAACCTCGAGGCCTGCGTGGCGACGGTGGAGGCGGCGGTCCGCCGCCTCAAGACGATCACCTTCCCCCGCGGCTATCGCCTCCCCGACGGCCGGAACCCCGTCACCGCGCTCCGCCGCGTCCGCATCGCCCGCGAGAACGGCACCTTGCCCGACGACCTCGCGCGCCGCCTGACACGGCTCCCGCGCTGGACCTGGCGCCGGCACCGCCCCGACCCGGTGCCCGGGCTCGACGGCTGGCTCGAGCTCCTCGACCGCTACATCGCGAAGCACGGCCACACGCTGGTGCCGGTTGACTACTGTGTCGGCACGCTCAAGCTCGGCCGCTGGGTCTCGCGGGTGCGGACCTTCCGCCGGAAGGGGCGGATGACGCCCGGGATGGCGGCCGCGCTCGAGGCCCGCGCGGAATGGCGGTGGAACCCGCATGGCGAGGAGCCGCCGCGGGCCGCGCCGTCCCGGACGGCGGCGAAGGCGCCGGCGTCGCGGGGCAAGCGCCGCGCGCTCAAGCGCGGGCAGAAGCCGCGATCCCGCTGAATCGGGTACGGCAGATCGTGCAGGGTGCCGACCGGCTGGAGTGCTGCTGCCTGCTTCAGCGGAATTCCGGCCGAGCTGCGCTTCAGCGCGTGGCCCTTGCCGAGGCAACGCCGACATGACCGACCACGCTCCCCAGAACGTCATCCTCGGCCGCTGGACCGTCCCCCCCGGCCGCCTCCGCGCCTTCACCGCGCAGGTGCGCGCCCGCTCGGCGCAGTCGCCCTTCCCGCCGCGGGACCTCCTCGCCGCGTGCGACGCCCAGGCGGAGAAGGGCCTCGAGGTGGTCTTCCGCACGGACGAGCTGGTCGTTGGGTCCTGGTCGCTCTCGTTCACCTACAACCAGGTGACGGACTTCCGCCTCGAGGACACCTGGCTGCTGGTCGAGCTGGAAGGCGGCAGCCACGAGATCCCGGTGCCGGTGACGCCGGAGGGCCGGGCCGCCGCGGAGCAGGCGCTCGCCGCGTATGCCGCCATCGTGGCGGAGGAGAATCGCCGATACTTCGCGGCGCGGGCGGCGCCCACCTGGAGCAATCGCCTGCTCAACATCGCGGAGCGGCACTTCGCCTGGGTGGTGCTCGGGTTCTTCTTCGTGGGGGTTCCGCTGCTCGTCGCGCTGTTCGGGTTGCTGCGGGGCGGGTTCGAGTAGGGCGCGGGCCGGCTCGCGCGGTGCGTGCGTGGGCACCTAGATTCAGGCCGTGCCGCACCGACCCGTTGATCCCGAACGGATGGTCCGCCCCAGCCCGTCGGCTCCATCCCACCTGACCTTCATCCCTGCCTCGTCCATGCGCTCCTTCGCCGTGCCGCTGTGCCTGAGTGTGCTGCTCGCCTGCAAGCCCGCCGATACGCCGAAGGCGGAGCCCGTGACGCCGCCCACGCCCGCCACGGTGGCCCGGGCGGACTTCAGCCGGATCGCCTATCTCGCGGGGCGGTGGCGCGGGGAGGATGCGGGCGGGAAGCCGTTCTTCGAGCGCTACGTGGCGCTCAACGACACCACGCTCCAGAGCTACACCTTCAACGACTCGAGCTTCGCGGCGCCGTCGGACAGCGGCAAGATCCGCTGGGCCAACGGGCAGGTGCGGTCGGGAAGCGGACAGCTGCGGTGGGTGGCAACGGTGTGGACGGCGGACAGCGTGCGGTTCGAGCCGGAGGGGGGCGCGACGAACAGCTTCACCTGGCTCCGCCGGTCGGCGGATGCGTGGACGGCGCGGCTCGAGCCGAGCGGGGGGCCGGGGCCGGTGGTGTATGAGATGACGCGGCTGCCGGAGTAAGGGGCACGATTCCGTGGCTTTCTCGTCCGTGTCCCGTCGTGCATTCCTGATTGCCGGACTGGCGGGGTCGCCCGGGGCGGCGGCCTGAAGCTCCGAGTCCCCATGCCTGTCCCGGTCTCCCTCCTCGAGCGGCTCCACCGCACCTCGATCCATCATCGGTCGGTGGAGGCCGCAGCCACCTGCGGCTGCTTCTTTTGTGGGGCCACCTTCCATCCCGCCGAGATCGCCGCGTGGGTGGACGAGGGCGATACGGCCCTCTGCCCGCGGTGCGGGATCGACAGCGTGCTGGCCGGCAACGTCGGGGCGGAGGTGCTCGCGGCCATGCACGCGTACTGGTTCGGGCGATCGATCTACTTTCCGGAGGACGAGCGCTGGTGGCACAAGCTTCGGTGGCGGCTGATGCCGCTGGAGCGGCGGGTGGTGTGGTTCTGGCGTACGCACCTGGGCCCGTCACCCCCTGGCTCCTGACGCGTTGGTGATGACCGACCCCCTGCGAACGCTCGCGGACGACGGCTACGCCCTCATCCCCACCGCCCTCGGGGCGGCCGAGGTCGCGGCGCTCCTTGCCGCCACCGGGAGCCTGCCCGCGCCGGCTCCGGACGATACCCGCGGCGGCCACCGCGACCTCTTCTCGCTCCTCCCGGCCGTGCGCGCCCTGGCCGGCCGCACCGAGCCCCGCCGCTGGCCGGCAGCTGTCCTGGGCCCGGACTGTTTCGCCGTGCGCGCCATCCTGTTCGACAAGACCCCCGGCGCCAACTGGAAGGTGGCCTGGCACCAGGACCTGACGATCCCCACGCGGGCGCGCGTGGAGCTGCGGGGATCCCGCACGTGCAGCCGCCGGCGGCGGTGCTGGAGCGCATGCTCACGGTGAGGGTGCACCTCGATCCGTGCGGGCGGGAGAATGGCCCCGTACGGGTGCTGCCGGGGAGCCACCGGGAGGGGAAGCTCTCGCCGGCCGCCATCGAGGCGTGGAAGGCCAGGGCCGCGCCCGTGGACACGCCCTGCCCCGCGGGCGGGCTGCTGCTCATGCGGCCGCTCGTGCTGCACGCCTCCTCCCCGGCGGCGCACCCGGCGCATCGCCGTGTCATTCACCTGGAGTATGCCGCCGACCTGCTGCCTGGGGGGCTCGAGTGGCGTGAGGCGTGGGGCGGCCCTCGCGGACAGGAGGTGACATGACGACAGGCCCTGCGTCATGAGGCCGCTCCGGAGTTGGTCCTTCCGTCGCGTCCTCCTCGTCGCCGTGGGCTGGGCGGTCGGGTTGCCCGTCGCGCTGGCCGCCGTCGGGCTGCTGCGCGCGAATGCGCAGATGCGGCCCTCCGCGACTCCGGCGCCCTGGACCATGGCACCGCGATCCTGGTCACCACCGGGCCTGACGCGGGGATGGACTGGGTAGGGGCCGTGCCCCTTCCCGTGGCGATCGTCGGCCCGCCACTCCTGCTCCTGCTGGGCTGGGCATGGAGCCGACGGCCCGCCCGCGGCGAGTGACTGGCGGGATCGTCAGGCGACGCTAGATTCTCGCACTGCGGCCGGCTCGGCACCGGCCGATCAGGCCCGCATCAACCGTCGCACTCCTCCTCCATCCCGCGGTCGTCCCGGCGGCCCTTCCTGGAAGCCCAATGTTCCGCAAGCTCCGCGTCCTGCTCCTCGCGGCGGTGGCAGCCGCAGCCCTCCCGGCGCCTGCGACCGCGCAGGCCACCGCAGCCGACAGCCTGCTGAGGCGGATCGAGCGCCTTGAACGCAAGGCCGCTGAGCTCGAAGAGCGACTCCCGGCAACTCGAAGGTCCGGCCGGGACTGAATTGGCGGGGATCGACCTCCCGCCAGCGCGGGCAATTGGCGGGATATCACCAACTGGCGCCGACTGAAGCGCCGGATGGGTACGGAAGAGGTCCGAGCCATCCTCGGCGAACCCACCCGCGTGGCTGCGGGCCTGAGAACATTCTGGTACTGGGAGCAGGGGAGCAAGAGCGGCCATGCGTACTTCATGGACGACAAGCTTGAGGGCTGGTCGGAGCCACATTGAGTAGGCATCGAGGAGAGCGCAGGTAGCTCCGGCGAGGCTCCACCAGCCGACGCGGGGCTCGCAACCCTACGCCGTGGTGTTCTGGAGGGCCGCCCTCACCCCGTCAAGCCGAGTCCACCACTGGAGCCGCCCTTCTTGCGCTCCGTCGTCACCGCCCTATCCCGGCACGAGCGCCGTGCCGCCCATGGCGCGATCCTGACGGGGGCGTAACTTCTTCGGTGTAGGTGCCTTTCCCGGCCATCGCCGCACCCGCCGCCCGCCCCGGAGGGAGTGTCATGTCCGCACCGTCGCACAGCCGCGCCCACGATCGCCTGTTCTTTGGCGGCATGGCCGTCGCGCTCGCCGTCGTCGTATTCATTGGCTTCGGGCCCACCTACTACTGGGCCTCCTTCGGAGCAGGACGCACCCACACCACGCTCGGCGCCGCATACACCGGGCTCTTCCGGCTGCACGGCGCCGTGTTCACGGCGTGGGTGGCCTGCTTCCTGGCGCAGGTCTTCCTGGTGGCGGGCGGCCGCGTCGCCCTGCATCGCCGGCTCGGCTACGCGGTGGCGGTGCTGGCGGTGGCCATGGTGGTGTTCGGGATGCTGGTGTCCGTCGAGACGGCACGGCAGGGGATCGCGCCCGCCGGGTCTGATCCGGTGTCGTTCATGATCGTGCCCATGGTGGACATGCTCATGTTCGGCGGGTTCGTGGCCGCGGCCGTGATCTGGCGCCGGGATGCACCGCTGCACAAGCGCCTGATGCTCGCGGCCTACGCCTGCCTGCTCGTCGCGGCGCTGATCCGCATCCCGGCGGTCGTGGCCCTGGGACCCGCCGCACCCGTCCTGGGGTCGTTCGTCCCGCTGCTCGTGGGCATGGCCTACGATCGCCGGGTCCATGGCCGGGTGCACCGCGCTTACAAGTGGGGCCTCGCAATCCTCGTCGGCGCGGGGCTGCGCGTGCCGATCGGGCAATCCGCCGCATGGCACGCGCTCGCCGCGGGGCTGATGGAATAGGCCAGCCCGCCACCCACCCGGGCACCGCGCCCGCTCGCGACGGCCCCGGCCCATTGCCTACCTCGCCCGCATCCTCCCCAGGCTGCCGCAGGCGGGTGCAGGACGCGCAGGTCGTCCCCGCCGTGGGCGCCCAGCCGCCCCTACTCCTCCACCCGCAGCACACTCGCCGGCTGCACCCCTGCCGCCGCACGCGCCGGCAGCCACGTGGCCACCGCCACCACGCCGGCCAGCAGCGCCGACGCCGCCAGGAACGGCACCACATCCACCACCGGGATGTCCGCAATCAGGCTCCGCAGCACCTGCGACACCCCCACCGCGAGCAGCACCCCGACCGAGAGCCCGATCGCCGCCGCCGGGAGCCCGAGCCGCATCATGCGCCACACCACCTGCTCCGCCCGCGCCCCGAGCGCCAGCCGCACGGCGATCTCCTGCCGCCGCTGGCTCACCCCGTAGGCCACGACGCCGTAGACGCCGACGAGCGCCAGCAGCAGCGCCAGCCCGCCCAGCACCGAGGCCACCCCGCTCGACACCCGCACCGGCAGCCGCGCCAGCTCCATGCGCTCGGTGAGTGTCTCCGCCTTGACCACGATGGACGCGTCGAGCAGGTGCACCACCCGCTCCACCTCCCGGGTGATCGCCGCCACGTCCCCCGCATCCGCAGCACGAACACGAGCCCCCGCGGGTCCGCCGGCGACGCCGGCAGGTACCCGAAGTACCCCGGCCGCTCCTGCAGCGACACGTGGTACACGTCGGCCGCGATGCCCACCACGCGGTACTGGACCTTGTTGGCCTCGAAGCGCCGCCCGAGCGGCTCCTGCCCTGGCCAGAGCGCCCCGGCCATGCGCCGGCTCAGCACGGCCGGCTGCTCGCCCTGCCCCGTCACCTCGGCGTCCGTGAACAGCCGCCCGCTCACGAGCGGGATCTTCATGAGCGGCAGGTAGGCGCCGCTGATCACGTTCCAGTCGGCCTGGAGGGAGCGCTCCTCGCCGTCGAGCGGCCGGGCCGGCTCGCCATGGCGCGAGAGGAGCGGCAGCATCTCGGCGCGCGCCACGCCCTCGACGCCCGGCGTGGCCGTGAGGCGGCCCTCGAGGTCGGCATAGAGCGCGCGCGATCGCTCGGCCTCGTAGCCGAGCTGGGGGAGGTTGAGGGAGAGGGAGACGACGCCCGTCGGGTCGTAGCCCGGGTCGAGTGTGGCCTGACGGAGCGCGCTCCGGAGCAGCACCGCCGAGCAGATCACGAGGCAGGTGCTCCCGGCCACCTGGATGCCGACCACCGCGGAGCGCAGCCGGCCGGGCCGGTGCCGCTCCTGCGAGATCGCCGAGGCGCCCTTGAGGGCGGAGGCCACCGGGATCCGCGTGGCGTGCAGCGCCGGCAGGAGCCCGAACGCCAGCGCCGCGAGCGTCGAGAGCAGGAGCGCGACCCCGAAGATGGCGGGATCGAGCGAGAGGTCGAGCTGCACGGTCGAGGCATCCACCAGGCGCAGCAGCACCGGCGGCAGCCCCGCCGCGAGGCCGAGCCCGATGGCGCCACCCGCCACCGCCAGCAGGAGGCTCTCGGTGATCAGCTGCGCCACCAGCCGCCGGCGGGAGCCGCCGAGCGCCAGCCGGATGGCGATCTCCCGCTGCCGCGCGATGCCGCGCGCGAGGAGGAGGTTCATGAGGTTGGCGCAGATCACCACCAGCACGAGGAGGGCGAGCCCGCCGATGGCGCCGCCCACGATGCCGCCCTCGCGCTGGATCTCGGGGGCGTTGAAGAGGGCGCCGCGCTGGAGGATCACCTTGGTGACGCGCCCGGGATGCGTCTCGTCGAGCCGGCGCCCCACCGCGTCCACCTCACGCTGCGCCTGCGCCACCGTGGCCCCCGGCGCGAGCCGCCCGATGACGTAGAGCCAGCTCGTCTCCGACTCGAGCAGCGAGTCCCGCTGCCGGTCCACGAGCGGCTGCACCGGGAGCGGCATCCACACGTCCGCCGTCCGGAGTCCCACCCCCGCGAACCCCGGCTCGGCCACGCCGACCACCGTGAGGTGTGCGTGGTTGAGCTCGATGGTGGTGCCGAGCACGCCCGAGTCCCCGGCGAATGCCTCACGCCAGAGCCGGTGACTCAGCACCGCAACGGGCGCCCCGCCGCCGGCCGCGCACTCGTCGGCGCCGAAGCCCCGGCCGAGGCGCACCGCCGTGCCGAGCACCTGGAAGAAATTGCAGGTGACGAGCTGGCCCTGCGCGGTGCCGTCCCGCGCCCGCTCGAAGGCCAGGCCCAGCTCGCCGTACGCGGCGAGGCCGCTGAAGGAGCGGGCCGTCGCCTGGTATTCGCGATACTCGGGGAGCGCCAGCAGCGACGTCATCCCGTCCACCCGCCGGCCGTAGTCGCCCGAGAACTCCTGGTAGATGTTGTAGAGGCGGTTGGGCTCCGTCACCGGCAGCGGCCGGGCGATGAGCGCGTAGAAGAGCGTGAAGACGGCGGTGTTGACGCCGACGCCGAGGCCGATGGTGAGGAGCGCGGTGAGCGTGAAGCCCGGGCGCGCCTTCAGGCTCCGGAGCCCGAATGCCAGGTCCTGGCGCACCTGCTCGAGCCAGCGCCAGTGCTGGGCCTCATGGAAACGCTCCCGGGCGCGGGTGACGTTCCCGAAGGCGCGAGTGGCGCGTGCCCGCGCCTCCTCCCGCGACAGCCCCTGCTCGGCCGCGAGCCGGTCGGCCTCGAGCTCGAGGTGGGCTTCGATCTCGTCACGGAAATCGTCGTCGCTGCGGGCGCTCATGGCGTGGCCAGGTCCGGGCCCAGCACGCGGCCCACGGCGAGGACGAGGCGCTGCCAGCGATCCACCTCTATGCGGAGCTGCTTCCGGCCGGCGGCGGTGAGCGCGTAGTAGCGCGCGCGCCGGTTGTTGGGGGACACGCCCCACTCGGCCGAGAGCCAGCGGCGCTTCTCGAGGCGCTGGAGCGCCGGATAGAGGGAGCCGTGGTCCACCAGCAGCGCATCCCCGCTGTCCCGCTGGATGGCCAGGGCGATGTCGTGCCCGTGGGCGGGGCCGCGGGCGAGGGTGCGGAGGATGAGGAGGTCGAGGGTGCCCTGCAGCAGGGCCTCGCGGTCGCCGTCTTGGGTAGACATTCTACTAGAGTGGGGTTCTTCTGGTAGAATGTCAACCTGAGGGTGGATTTCGGGCACCGGGGGGCGGTCGCTCGCGCTGGCAAGACCGGGGTGCCAGATTCGGAGGGGAGCCCGTCGTCAGGCGGTGGCGCCGGCCGCCCCGCACCGCTTCCCCGGCCGAACAACCGTTCCGTCCTTAGCGTGAGCCGCTGTCCATGTCCCGACTGCACGCCACCTACATCGGCGGCCCCACCGCCCTGCTCGAGCTGGATGGCCTGCGCCTCCTCACCGATCCCACCTTCGACCCGGGCGGCACCGACTACCCGACGCCCGCCTACACCCTCCACAAGACCCAGGCGCCGGCCATCGGGGCGGCGGAGATCGGCGCGGTGGATGCGGTGCTGCTGAGCCACGACCATCACTTCGACAACCTCGACACCGCCGGGCGTGCGCTGCTCGCGACGGCCGGGGCCGTGTACACGACGGTGGCGGGCGCCGCGCGCCTCGGCGCCGGCGCCACCGGCCTAGCGCCGTGGGACGAGGTCCGCCTGGGCCCCACGCTCCGCCTCACCGCCACCCCGGGCCGCCATGGACCTGACGGTGGCGACCGCGGCCCCGTGATCGGCTTCCTGCTCACCGTCGCCGACGGCCCCACCATCTACGTTTCCGGCGACACCGTCTGGTTCGAGGGCGTGCGCGAGGTCGGGGCGCGGGCGCGGGTGGACGTGGCCTTCCTCAACCTCGGCGCCGCAAAGGTGGCCGTGGCGGGGCCGTCGCCGCTGACGCTCACGGCGGCGGATGCGGTGCTGCTGGCGCAGGCGTGGCCGGGGACGCGGATCGTGCCGCTCCACTTCGAGGGGTGGGGGCACTTCTCAGAGGGGGCCGAGGAGGTGCGCGCGGCGTTCGCCGCGGCGGGACTGGCGGACCGGCTCACCTGGCTAGCGGCGGGCGAACGGACGCTGATGGCCTGACGCGCAGGAGGACGTCGCCGTGCGTGACCTCAGCGCGCCTCGAAGAACTGCACGTACGCCCCCGCCGGATCCCGGGCCAGGATGTTCCGCGTCCAGAGCGTGTCCGTCGCCGCCACGTGAGGCGGCCGGGTGAGCCAGGTGCCCTCGATGGTGGCCTGCTGCGCCCGGAGCTGCGCCAGCACCCGGTCCAGGTCCCGCACGTAGAACCCGATCTTGGCCGGCCCGTAGACCTGGTCCGGCGCGGTGGGCGCACCGGCGACGGCGGCGAGGGACCGGGCCGTCCGGTGCCAGACCAGCTCCACCCGCACCCCGCGCCCCGCCAGCAGCACCACCTGCGTGGACGAGTCGGGCGCCGCGCCCTCGAAGACCCGCGTGAGGCCGAAGAGCGTGCCGTACCAGCGCTCGCTCGCCGCGAGGTCCGGCACCGAGAGGGCGACGAAGCTCGGGCCCACCACCTCCACCTGCGCCCGGACGGCGACGGGGGCGAGGGCGAGCAGGAGGGTGGGCAGCAGGCGCGTGCGCATGTATCCTCGGCGGATCGGGGTGGAGGCCTGACGCCTGTCATCCCCGGTGGTTTCAGTCCCGGGGGGAAACATGCCGGCCCACGAGCGCTACCTTCTCCGCATGCCCCGCCCCGCTTCTCCCGAAGACCGTGAGCGCTGGGGGCTGTGGCTGGCGCGCGCCTTCGAACGGCGGGAATCCTCCGGGCATTGTGGCGCCGAGCGCCCACCTCAATGAGCGATCGCCCCGGCCGGGCGCCGCCTCACGCCCCAGCCAGCGTCGCCAGCACCCCGTCCAGCTCCTCGAACTGCTCGGCCGCCCCCGCCGTCCCGGTGCTGCCGGACGCGATGGCCTCGTCGAGCGCCTGCCGGGAGGGATACCGCTCCCGCAGCACCAGCAGCGTCGTGTCGCCCTTGCCCTCGAGGGTCACGGTGGTGACGGGTCCCTCTGCGCCTTCCTCGTTGGTCCAGACGATGCGCGAGGGCGGCGTCACCTCGAGGTACCGACCGAAGAACGCCATCGGCTGCTCGAAGTCCGGGTGGCTGAAGACGAACCGGTACGTCCCCCCCGTCCGCACGTCCGCCTCACACGACACGAACGTGATCCCGAAGGACGCCGGCGTCCACCACCGCCTGAGCAGCTCGGGCCGGGTCCACGCCTCGAACACCAGGTGCGGCGGGGCGTCGAAGGTGCGCGTGACCACCAGCTCCAGGTCCGACTGGCGTTCGACCGTCGTGGGGTGCTTCATGGGATCGGGCTCACTTTCTCTGTCGTTCGGCCGTCGCGGGATGTGCCGCGAGGCGGGGTTCACTTGCGCCTGCGTCGTCCCCCGGTGCGGTCTTCCTGCTTGAGCTCCTCCACGATCCGGTCCAGCGCGTCGAAGCGCGCCTCCCAGAGCTCGCGGTACCGCGCGATCCACGCCGCCTCCTCCTCCATCCGCCGCCGGCCGAGTCGGCAGGTCCGCTCCCGCCCCACCTTTTCCGTGGCCACGAGCCCCGCCCGCTCCAGCACCCCGACGTGCTTCTTCATCCCCGTCAGGGTCATGTCGAACCGCTCGGCCAGGTCGGTGACCGAGGCGTCCGCGCGGCCGAGCCGCTCGAGGATGCCGCGGCGGGTGGGGTCGGCGAGGGCGGCGAAGGAAGTGTCGAGCAGAGCCCGTGAATATTGAACCATACGGTTCAGTCTATCGCCCTGGCCGGCGGCCGTCAAGGCGCTCCGGCACCACGGCCCGGGACACGCGGGTGCGGCCCCCTGGCTCCCGCTCGTCCCCTACCCGACTCCCCTTACATTCCGGCACCCATGCGCAGCGCCGCCCTCGTTGCAGCCAGCATCCTGCTCCTCGCCGCCTGTTCGGGCGACGGCGCCACCGCGCCCACCCCCGGCCTCGTCATGGCCGCCCGCCTCCGCTCCGCGGCGGTGGACTCCGGCGGCACCGTGGTGGTGAGCCTCACCGCCAGCAATCCGGGGTCCCGCAGCGTGCGGGTCACGGCGCCCTCGAGCTGCGTGGCCACCGCCCGGATCGTGGACTCGCGCGGCGCCACGGTGGCCACGCCCACCATCCTCTGCCTCCCGGCCGTCACCACCTATCACTTCGCCCCCGGCGACACCAGCCAGTGGGACATCGGTCTCGACGTGCGGAGCCCGCCCGGGTCCTACGTGGTGGTGGCCTCGCTCGTGATCGGGACGGCGGTCAAGTACCAGGACACGCTCGCCCTCGCCGTGCAGTGAGGGGCCGAGGGCGCGCCCGTGTGGCTGGGCCCCCGACCCCGTGGAACCAGCCCGCCCCGCCCCGCTAGATTGCCCTCCGCCGCACCGGAAGCTGCCGTGCCGCTGGCGCCGCCGCTCCCGCTCCGTCCCCGACACCCCAGGTCCCCATGCGCCGGATGATCGGCCTCGTCGCCGGCCTCCTGCTTGCCGCCGCCTGCCACAAGGCCGCCCCCGCGGCCCCGCCCCTGGCCCTCGCCGTCACGCTCCAGCGGCCCACCGTGGACTCGGGGGGCACCGTGGTGGTGACCTTCACCGCCACCAATCCCGGCACCGAGGTCATCCGGCTCTCCGCGCCGAGCAGCTGCGTGGCCATGGCCCGGATCGAGACGGCCACGGGCGAGGTGGTGGCGACGCCCACCATGCTCTGCTCCGAGAAGGTCACCAAGTTCCAGTTCCCGGCGGGCACCACCAGCCAGTGGGACGTGGGCCTCGACGTCCGGAGCCCCCGGCAGCTATCGCGTGGTGGGCCTCCTCAAGCTCGGCGACGTGGCCGTCCTCCAGGACACCATGCCGCTCACGGTCCGTTAGGTTCCGGCCGGGACGTCCCGCCGGCCCCCGATCCTCGGGGCGGCCGGGCTCCCGGCTTCCCCCTCTTCGCGGAGGCTTTCCATGTCCCGACTCGCACGCGGCCTGCGGCTGACCCTCGTGGCCCTCGTCCTCGGCGCGCTCCCCGCGCGGGCGCAGCACCCCCAGGTCCGCCAGGGCTTCTGGTTCAATGCCGGCCTGGGCTACGGCAGCCTCGGCTGCCAGGACTGTGATTCACGCGAGAGCGGCATCACCGGCGCCATCGCCGTGGGCGGCACCCTGGCCGGCGGGAAGCTCTACCTCGGCGCCGGCAGCAACGGCTGGACGAAGGAGGAGGACGGCCTCCGCCTGTCCGTCAGCACCCTCACCGCGCTGCTCCGCTGGTACCCGTCCGCCACCGGCGGCTTCTTCGTCCTCGGCGGGCTCGGCGTGGGGCAGGTCAAGCTGAGCCTCGACGACGTCAGCGTCGAGAAGACGGGCGGCGCCGTCCTCCTCGGGCTCGGCTACGACATCCGCGTGGGCCGGAACGTCAGCCTCACCCCCTTCTGGAACGGCTACGGCATCCAGGCCGAGGACGACGTGGACGCCAACGTGGGGCAGCTGGGGATCGGGATCACGGTGCACTAGCCCCCGGCCGCCGTCCCGCGCCAGGGATGATGGGCGTGGGCGGTGGCCCGTGCGTCGGATCGGGATACCTTTCAGGCATATCGCACCCCACCCCAGGCGCGGAAGCCGCGGCATGAGCGAGACGCCGTACCAGCCCATCCCGAAGATCGGCGACGAGGACGTGGAGCGGATCATCCGCCGCGACTTCCCGCTCGCCCTCCAGGAACAGGTGCGTGCCGCCCTGGCGCGCTACGGCCGCGAGCCGTGGGAGCGGGAGCCACCGCGCGTGCGCATGGCCATCCTCCGCCTCGCTCACGGCGACGCCGCCGCCGTGGAACGCCACCTCCGGATCGCCAAGGAAGACTTCCGCGACGTGCTGGCCGCCGCCGAGTATCCGGGGGCGAGCATCGAGTGGGGGAAGCTGTCGGCGCTCACCCCCGAGGAACGCGCCCGGCTCCACGCGGCCGACTGGGACCAGTACCGCGCCTGGCTGGCGCGTCCCGCCGCCGAGCCCTGACGCCATGCGCCGGGTGCTGCTGCTGCCGGGGCTCGACGGGACGGGCGAGCTCTTTGCGCCATTCGTGGAGCGGGCGCCGGCGGGGGTGACGGTGGAGGTGGCGCGGCTGCCGGAGCGGCTCGTCGAGTACCCTGCCCTCGCCGACTGGGCGGTGGAGACGCTCCGGCTGGATGGCGAGACGGTGCTGGTGGCGGAGTCGTTCGCGGGGCCGCTCGCCATCCTGGTCGCGGCGCGGGCGCGGGTCGCGGCGGTGGTGCTGGTGAACACCTGGATCGTGTCGCCCTACGCGCCGACGTGGAACTGGCTGATCCGGCCGTGGGCCTTCCGCGTGCCGCCCCCGAAGCGCGTCCTCCGGGCCCGCATGCTCGGCGACCGGGCGAGCGACGACCTGGTCACCCGCGCGCGCGACGTCGTGGCCTCGGTGCCCCCCGCCGTGATGGCGGGCCGCCTCCGCGCCATGATGCGCGCCGACGTGCGGCGGGAGGCCGCCGAGGTGTCGCGCGGGGGGACGCCGCTGGTGGTGCTCCACGGCGACGGCGACGGGCTGGTGCCCCGGCGGAGCGTCGCGCAGGTGGAGCAGGCCGTTCCCGTGAAGCCGACGGTGATCCACCTCGCGGGCCCGCACCTGCTGCTGCAGGTGGAGCCCGAGGCGAGCTGGCAGGCGCTCGCTCCGTGGCTGCGACCGACTTCAGGCGCACACCCGTAGCGGCGGAGCTACGCTCCGCCGCCTCGATCCCACCATCGTGCTGGATCCTGAAGATAGAGACGGCGGAGCGTAGCTCCGCCGCTACGGGTCAACGTGACGAGAGGAATCATGCGACAGCCCCTGCTGCTCATCAGCGTCCTCACCCTCGCCGCGGCCGCCGCCGCGCAGGCGCAGGCGCCCGCCTTCAAGAACCCGCCCACCCTCCCGCCGAGCCCGGGCTGGTCCCAGGTGGCGGAGGTGCCGCCGGGCAGCAAGCTGGTGTTCATCTCGGGCCAGGTGGCGATGGACCAGTCGGGCCGGATCGTGGCGCTGAGCAACTTCCGCGGCCAGGCAGAGCAGGTGTTCCAGAACCTGGACCGTGCCCTCCGCGCCTCGGGCGCCACCTTCAAGGACGTGGTGAAGCTCACGTACTTCGTGCTCGACGTAACCCAGCTCCCCACCCTGCGCGAGGTGCGCGACAACTACGTCAACCGCGCCGCGCCGCCCGCGAGCACCCTGGTGCAGGTCTCGGCGCTCTTCACGCCGGGGATCCTGCTGGAGGTGGAGGCCGTGGCGGTGGTGCCGGTGGCAGCGCCGTGACGGGGGCGTCCGCCGCATGAGCTGGCTCCGGCCCATGGGCATCCTGATCCTCGCCCCGTGGCTCGCCCTCGTCCCGGCCGTGCTGCTCGCCGTCATCGGCAAGGTGCGCGGGCGGCGGCTGGCGCTCTGGGTGGCGGCGGGGTGGGTGGGCTACATGTTGTACGAGCTCGGCATGAAGTACCGCCTCTTGTGTGGCGGCGAGTGCAATATCCGGGTGGATCTCCTCGTCATCTACCCGCTCCTCCTCGGCATGACGGCCGTGGCCCTCTTCCAGGCCATGCTGCCGGCCACGGCGGAGCCGTGACGGCGACGCCCTTCGTGGCCCTGGCCGGCGTATCGCTCGCGGGGCAGTTGCGGGCCGAGTATGGTGGCCCGAAGTGGCAGGTGTACCTCTGCAAGCCGCTCACTACGGTGCTGCTCTTCCTGGCGGCCGTGGTGCCGCCGCGGCTTGTGGACGGGCGCTACACGGCGGGCATCGCCGGCGGCCTCCTCGCGTCGCTGGCCGGCGACATCTTCCTGATGCTCCCGGGCGACCAGTTCCTGGCCGGGCTGCTCTGCTTCCTGGTGGCGCACCTGGCGTACCTCATGGCGTTCACCGCCGGGGTGCCGATCGGCCAGAGTCCGTGGCTCCTGCTCCCGCTCGGCGCCGCGGCCGCCGGGGCTGCTGGTGCTGCTCTGGTCCGGCTTGGGGCGGATGAAGGGCCCAGTGGTGGTGTACAGCGTCGTGATCCTGGTGATGGTCTGGCAGGCGGGTGCCCGCGCGCTGGCGCTGCCGAGCCGGGGGGCAACCTTCGCGGCGGCCGGTGCGGTGCTGTTCATGGCATCGGACAGCCTGCTGGCACTCAATCGCTTCCGCGGCAAGTGGTCGCTGGCGCAGGCGCAGGTGATGGTCACGTACGTGGCGGCGCAGGCGCTGATCGCGCTGTCGGTCTCCATCCGCTGAGGGCCCATGGCAGGCGCTGACGACGACCGCGCGCTCATCGCGCGCTACCTCACGGCCTACAACGCCTTCGACATCCCGGGCCTGCTGGCCACGCTGCACCCGGAGGTCACCTTCCGGAACCTCACCGACGGCCAGCTCACCGCCAGCGCCGACGGCCTCGACGAATTCCGCGCCCTGGCCGAGCGGAGCGCCGCGTACTTCTCCTCGCGGCGGCAGACCTTGCGCCGCTTCGAGCGCGACGGCGCCGAGGCGCGGATCGAGGTGGACTACGAGGGGGTACTCAAGCAGGACCTCGGGCCGGGGATGAAGGCCGGGAACACGCTCAAGCTCTCCGGGCGGAGCCGGTTCGGGTTCCGGGATGGGCTGATCGCGATGATCGTCGACGAGTCGTAGCGTTCGCTATGCCCACCCGTGCCCTCCTCCTCCCCGGCCTCTACGACTCGGGCCCCGCGCATTGGCAGACGCACTGGGAGCAGTCCGAGCCCGGCTTCGTGCGCGTGATCCAGGACGACTGGGCCACGCCGCGGCTGTCGGACTGGGTGGCGCGGCTGGACGAGGCGGTGGCGGCACATGGACGGCAGGTGGTCCTGGTGGGGCACAGCTCCTCCTGCGCCCTCATCGCGGCGTGGAGCGGGCTGGAGGGCCGCCGGGTGAAGGGCGCCCTCCTGGTGGCGCCGAGCGACAGCGAGGCCCCGTCGTATCCCGCGGGACCCACGGGCTTCGCGCCGATGCCGATGGCGCCGATCCCCTTCCGCACGATTTTGGTAGCGAGCACCAACGACGAGTATGTATCCATGGAGCGCGCCCGCGCCTTCGCGTGGGCGTGGGGCAGCCGGCTGGTCGAGGCCGGCGCCCTCGGCCACATCAACTCCGCGAGCAACCTCGGCCGCTGGCCGGTGGGCCGGGCGCTGCTCGAGGAGCTGCTCACACTCCGGGAGACCTGATGCGCCTGGCACGAAGGTGGTACGCCGCCGTCGTTCTCGTCTGCGCCACCGCGTGCGCGAGCCCGCCCGCCGGCCCCACGCCCGACCCGGGGCCGGTCACGGTCGAAGGACTGGCGCCCGGCACCCTGCTGCGCGTGGGTCAGGGCGGCGAGTACGTCACCGGATTCCTGGCCTCCGTTGACGGCGACACAATCCGCCTGCGCCAGGACGGCCGGCTCCACGCGCGGGCCCGCGCACGCGCCGACACGGTCTGGATCAAGGGCCGGCGCACCCACAACACCGCCCGCACGGGCCTCGTCCTCGGCCTGGTGGTGGGCGGCATCGTCTTCATCGCGATGCGGCAGGACGCCGAGACCCGCGGCTTCGCGACCACCGGCGGACTCGGGGTCGCGGGCGTGCTCGTCGCGATCGGGCTCCTCGGCGACGCCGCGCAGGACGCGCCCTGGCTGCAGGTGGATCCACCGCCGGCCACACCCCCCTCATCACCCTGACCCTACCCTATGCCTTCCCTGCACATCCTCGTCGCCGGCCCCTATCGCTCCGGCACCAACGACGATCCGGTCCTGATCCAGAAGAACGTGGACGCCATGACGGAGGCGTCGCTGCAGCTCTTCCGCGCCGGCCACCTGCCGGTGATGGGCGAGTGGTATGCGCTGCCGCTCATCGAGCACGGCGGCTCCACGGGGATCGGGGACCCGGTCTTCAACGAGATCTTCCACCCCATTTCCCGGCGCCTGGTGGCCAAGTGCGACGGCTGCCTCCGCATCGGCGGGCCGAGCGCCGGGGCGGACGAGATGGTGGCGCTGGCGCGCGAGCATGGGAAGGCCGTCTACTTCTCCCTCACCGACATCCCCGCCGCCTGAGCGCGCAAACATGGTAGGGGCCGGCCATGGCCCCCGTACGGGGAGCTTGCGTCGGGGCTGTCGCTTGCGTCCATTTCCCGAGCCAGCCCCACCCCCACCCGAGGCCCCGCGTGACGCCGATCGTCATCACGCCGCTCCCCCGCCCCGCTGCCGACCCCGACATCCGCGCCCTCGCCGAGCTGCTCCGCGACGCCGTCCAGTCCGGCGCCGCCGTGAGCTTCCTGGCCACGCTCACCGTGGCGGAGGCGGAAGCCTGGTGGCGGAACGCCATCGCAACGGCGCATCCCAACGCGGTGTTCCTGGTGGCGCGGGAGGAGGGGCGGATCGTGGGGACGGTGCAGGTGCACCCGGCCTGGGCTCCCAACCAGCCGCACCGCATGGACCTGGCGAAGCTGCTGGTGCATCGCGAGGTGCGGCAGGGCGGGATCGGGAGCCGCCTGATGGTGGCGGCCGAGGAGGCGGCACGGGCCGCCGGCTACACCCTTCTTACACTGGACTGCAAGCGCGGCGGCGCCGCCGAGCGGCTGTACCGGAAGCTGGGCTGGACCTTCGTGGGCATCATCCCGAACTTTGCGGTGGACCCCGACGGCGTCACCCCGCACGACGACGCGCTCTTCTACAAGCCCCTATGAGCGACGATCCCTGGCACCTGGCCCGCTTCCTCGAGGCGCAGGCCCACAACTACCCCGACGCCCTCGCCGAGCTGCGGCTCGGGCAGAAGCGCACGCACTGGATCTGGTACGTCTTCCCGCAGGTGCGCGGCCTCGGCCTGAGCCCCGCGTCGCAGAAGTACGGGCTCAGCGGGCGCGAGGAGGCGCGCGCTTACCTGACGCACCCGGTGCTCGGCGCCCGGCTGCGGGAGTGCGTGGATGCGCTGCTCAGCGTGCGGGAGAAGACGGCCTTCGAGATCTTCGGCGGGCTCGACAGCATGAAGGTGCGGTCGAGCATGACGCTCTTTGCGGAGGTGTCGCCGCCGGGGTCGCGGTTCCATGCGGTGATCGCGCGGTATTTCGCCGATGCGCCGGACCCGATCACGCTCGACCTGCTGGCAGCCGGCCCGTAGGCTGATCTTCGCCGGGGCGCGGGGCCCCGCGGGGGGGGGCGCGCCCGTGCGGGGGGGGGGGGGGGGGGGGGCCCGGGGGCGGCCCCCGGGGGGGGGGCGCGGGGGGGGCCCCCGCCGGGGGGGGGGGGGCCGGGGGGGGGGCCGGGGCGGGGCGCCGCCCCCCGGCGGGGGGGGGCCGGGCCCCGCCGCCCCGGCCGGGGGGGCCGGGGGGGGCGGGGGGGGGCGGGGGGGGGGGGGGGGGGGGGGGGGGGCCGGGGGGCGGCTCACCGCCACCCGGTTCCGCCCCGCCTGCTTGGCCTCGTACAGCGCGCGGTCCGCCCGCTCGGCCAGCTCGGCCAGGTTGGTGGTGCCGGCGGCGCACACGGCCACGCCGACGCTTGCCCCCACCTGCACCACGCGGTCCCCGCCCAGGTCGATGGGCCGGGCGCACGCCGCCACCACCTTGGCCGCCAGCACCTCGGCCCCCTTCGGGTCGCCGAGCCCCGTCTGCACGATGGCAAACTCGTCGCCGCCGAGCCGGACCACGAGGTCGTCCCTGCGGACCAGCGCCGTCAGGCGCCGCGCCACCTGGCGGAGCACCTCGTCGCCCGCGGCGTGGCCGTAGGTGTCGTTCACGGGCTTGAAGGCGTCGAGGTCAATGTAGAGGAACGCCCAGCCATCCTTGACGCCGCGGCGACCCACCTGCCCCGCATCGAAGAGCGCCTTGAGGCGGCGGCGGTTCGGGAGCGCGGTGAGCGCGTCGGTCTCGGCGGCGTGCTGCAGGTCCTCGAGGCGGTTCCGCTCGGTGAGGTCCTGCAGGATGCCGATCATCACGCTCCCCTCCCCCACCTCGCGCGCGCGCACCTCCCCCTTGAGCTCGGCCTGGAAGGTCTCGCCGCTCTTCCGGATGCCGCGAAGGCGCAGCGCAAAGCGGGCGGCCGGCCCGTGACCGGTGAGGGCGCCGCGCACCCGGGTGCGGTCCCGCGGGCTGATGAGCGCCAGGAAGGCGTCCAGGGTCACCGGCGCCTCGGCGCGGCTCCGGAGCTGGAAGAGGGGGCCCAGCATGTCGTCGCCCCGGAAGGCGTCCTCGGCCGGGTCGTACTCCCAGCCCGCGACGGTGGCGATGCGCTTCACGTGGTCGAAGCGGCGCTCGAGGTCCCGCAGCCGTTCCAGCTCGCGCCGGCCCTGGAGCAACGACCAGAGCCGCCGGCCGACCAGGTCCACGGTGCGGATATCCTCGTCCTCGTACGGCTCGGGCTTGTTGCCGACGCCGATCAGCAGGCGGATGTGCCCCTCGACCTCGATGGGCACGCCGAGGTGGCGGTGCAGCGGGTTGTGGCCCTCGGGCAGCCCACGGCGGCCCACGGCGGTGGCGAAATCGTTGTGCACCACCGGGCAGCGCTGCCGCACCGTGTCGGCCCAGTTGCCGGCGCTCCGGACGGGGTAGTGGCGGTCGTAGGTGGCGGTGCACTGCGCCAGGGTGTCGTGCGACCAGGTGCCGAGCTCGATGGTCTCCTCGTCCTCGTTCAGGAAGTGGAGATAGGCGATCTGGCTGCCGGTGGCGCGCTGGGCGACGTCCACGCCCACCTGGATGATCTGGCGCTCGGTGGACTCCGGCCCCACGCCCGCGAGGGCGGCGAGCGCCTCGAGCTGGCGGGTCGAGTAGTCGTGCGAGGCCGGGTAATTCCCGAGCATGGACATCCCCTTCCTGGCCCGGCGGGCATGCTGCCTGATCCGAGCATCGGCGCTGGCGCGGGGGAGGTAAAGCGGAGGGGGCCGGGCGTACGTCAGGCGACCGAAATCCGCCTTGCTGCGCGCCAGCTTCATTGCTGATCGTTGCGACGGGTGGCCCCGTCGCGTGCGTAGAAATATAGGCATTCTGCCGGGGAACAAAGAGGCCTCGTTGAACTCGGGATGCACCAGCCTGTGAGTGGCGCCCCCCGGCTTCCTGCACCTGTGGGGGCCTTGCTACTATCCCACAGCGGGCGGATGCGCCCGGGACCCCGTCGTTCTCCCCCTTCACGGACTGGCGACCCATGAGCAGCGCGATGGTGCGGGTGGTGATCACCTACGTGGCCCGGCCGGGCCAGGCCGAGCGGATGCGGCAGGAACTGACGGCGCTGATCGAGACGGTGGTGCGCACCGAGCCCGACTGCGGCGGGATCCACCTCCTGGTGGACGCGGCCGACCCCAACCGGATCCTCCTCATCGAGTACTGGACCAGCGCGGACGCCTTCACCGGCCCCCACCTGACCACCCCGCACCTGACCGCCTTCCGCGCACGCGCGGCGGAGTTCATTGCCGGGCCGCCGGAGGTGACCTACTGGGACGAGACCGCGGCGTTCTTCGCCAAGGGCAAGGGCCTGACCCTCTAGCCTCCGCTCGTTGCCCCCGCATGGCCGGGGTCGGCCATGACCGGCCCGCCACAAGCGAACCCGGACCAGCGCACGCCATTGCCGACGCCACTCTGGGCCCGTGCCACCCTGGCCGCCGCCCTGCTGCCCGGCATGGTGGCGGGGATCATCCCCGCCTGGCTTCTCCGCCGGTCCCCGGGCCCCGCCCTGCCCCTCGGCCCCTTCTACTGGCTCGGCCTCCCCCTCGGGGGCGCCGGCCTTGGGGTGCTCCTGGTGACCATCGTGGCGTTCGCCACCCGCGGCCACGGGACGCTGGCGCCCTGGGATGCGCCGACCGCCCTGGTGCATGGCGGCCTCTACCGCCGCACCCGCAATCCCATGTATCTCGGGGTGCTCGGCCTGTTGCTCGGCCAGGCGCTCTGGTGGGCGTCGGGTGGGTTGCTGCTCTATGCGCTCGCGATCGCCGCGGCGTTCCAGGTGCGGGTGATCGGCTACGAGGAGCCCGCCCTGGCGCGGCAGTTCGGTGCGGCCTATGCGGACTACCGGCGCAGCGTGCCGCGCTGGCTGCCGCGCCTCCGGTGACGGGGCGCACACGCCACTCCTTGGGGCCGCACGGGGCGAGAATCCCTGACAGGGCGCTGCGTTGATCGGGTGAAGGGCCGCACCGGCGGCCCCAACCCCACGGAGGATTCCATGTCGCGCTCGCCCCGGCCGTTCCGCTCGCAGTGGTCCGTGCTCCTGGTGCTCGCCGCCCTCGTCCTGACGGCCGCCGCCTGTTTCGGCAGCGACTCGAACGGCCCGAGTGACTACTGCGCGGAGAATCCCGAGAACTGCTGAGCGGCGACGGGGCCCCGCCCCCGCGTACCGTACCGGCCCCGGGGCTCCCCCCCGGGGCCGTCGCCCATCCGGGGCCGGTTGGCCCCCCGCTCCCCGGCTGGTATCTTCGGGGAGCCCGTTCCCGATCGAGCCCGTGGATCGCCTGCGCCTCACCCCCAAGGGCCAGTACTTCTGGCCCCTCTTGCTCACCGTGTTCCTGACCGACTGCGCCACCAAGGCCGTGGCGGAGCGGAGCCTCGCCCCCGCCCACGTCCCGCACGAGGTGCTGGGCGACGTGGTGCGGTTTACGCTGGCCTACAACACCGGCGCCGCCATGAGCCTCTCCCTCGGCGAGCACTCCCGCGTGCTGCTGGTGGTGGTGAGCACCCTGGCGCTGGCCGGCCTCGGCATGTGGTACCGCCGGCTCCACCCGGAGGCGATCAGCACCGGGATGGCGCTGGCCCTGATCGCCGCCGGCGCCGCCGGCAACCTCTGGGACCGGCTCCGCACCCACCGTGGCGTGGTGGACTTCATCGACGTCGGGCTCGGCGACTGGCGCTTCTACATCTTCAACGTCGGCGACGTGGCCATCACCATCGGCGCCGTCTGGCTCGCAGTGCTGTTGTCGCGGCCCCAGCCGCTGGACGGCTGAGGTCGCGCCGGACCCCTCTCCCCCCATCCCCATGCGTCTGCCGTCCCTCTTCCTCGCCCTCCTGACCCTCGGGATGGGCGCGCGGCCGGGCCTCGCCCAGGCGGCGCCCTGCTGCACCGTCACCCTGCAGGTCACCGTCCCCGCCAACGTGGACACCGTGTACCTCGCCGGCAGCCTGCCCGCCCTCGGCGGCTGGCGGCCGGACGGGCTGGCGCTCCAGGGCACCGGCACGGCGCGCACGGCTTCACTCACGGTGCCGCCGGGGACGGCGTTCGAGTACAAGTTCACGCTCGGCACCTGGGCCCGTGAGGCGCTGACCTTCGCCGGCGTGGTCCCACCCAACCACCGGCTCACCGTCGCGCGCGACACCACCGTGCGCCACGTGGTGGAGGACTTCAAGAAGCCCGTCGAGGCCTACATCGCCGACTGGCAGGGCTCAGGCGTGAAGGGCCGCCTGGTGTACTGGACCGACTTCCCCTCCGCCGTCCTCGGCATCCCCCGCCACGTCGAGGTGTGGCTGCCACCCGGCTACGACCGCTCGGGCTCCCGCCGCTATCCCGTCCTCTACATGAGCGACGGGCAGAACCTGTTCGACCCGCGCATCGCCAATACCGGCGTGGACTGGGGCGTGGACGAGGCCGTGGTGCGGCTGGTGGAACGGGGGGTGATCCCGCCGGTAATCGTGGTCGGGGCGTGGAGCACCAACCGCCGCGGTCCCGAGTACAACCCCTGGGGCGAGGCGGACAAGTACGCCCGCTTCCTGACCGACGAGCTGATGCCCCGGGTGAACCGGGAGTTCCGGACCAGGACCGGGCCCGCCAACACCGCCGTGATGGGCTCCTCGATGGGCGGGCTGCTCTCCTTCTACCTGGTGAGCCGCCATCCCGACGTGTTCGGCGCCTGCGGCTGCGTCTCCACGCACTTCCCGCTCTCCGAGGCGGTCGTGGCGCGCTTCTTCGGCTCACCGACCTCGGAAACCGCCGACACCACGCCCTACATCCTCCGCGACATCGCCGCGGGGTTCACGGTGCCGAAGGGCACGCGCTACTGGTTTGACTACGGCACCACCACGCTCGACTCGCTGTACGGCCCCACCCACGCCGAGGTCCGCGCCTGGCTGCTCCGGCAGGGGCTCCGGGAAGGCCGCGACTTCGTGGTGCGGGCCTACCCCGGCGCGGCGCACAACGAGGCCTCGTGGCGGGCCCGGCTCGAGGATCCGCTCACCTTCCTCTTCGGAAAGCAGGCGCGCTAATGCCGTCCCGCTCGTTCCGCTGGCTGGCGCTGGCCGCGCTCCTCCCCGCGTGCGGCGGCAAGCCCGCCGCCGCCTCCGGCCGCCGACGTGAACCTGGCGCCGCCCAAGTGGGCGCAGGAGGTGATCTGGTACCAGATCTTCCCCGAGCGCTTCCGGAACGGCGACCCGTCGAACGACCCCACTCTCTCCGACATCAAGGACTTCACCCCCGACCCCGCGCCCGCCCACTGGGCGGTGACGCCGTGGGGCTGGGACTGGTACAAGCAGGAGCCGTGGGCCGCCGCCACCGGCAAGGACTTCTACGGCACCATCCAGTGGCGCCGCTACGGCGGCGACCTGCAGGGCGTCCTCGACAAGCTCGACTACCTGCAGTCGCTCGGCGTCACCGGCATCTACCTGAACCCGATCAACGACTCCCCCTCCCTCCACAAGTACGACGCGCGGAGCTACGCCCACGTGGACCGGAACTTCGGCCCCGACCCGCGCGGCGACGCCGAGATCATCGCGCGGGAGGACATCCCCGCCCCGACACCTGGGGCTGGTCGGCGGCGGACAGCCTGTTCCTCAAGCTCGTGGCCGAGGTGCACCGGCGGGGGATGCGGATCATCCTCGATTACTCGTGGAACCACACGGGGGTGAACTTCCCCGCCTGGCGGGACCTGGTGGCGAAGCAGCGGCAGTCAGCGTTCGCGGACTGGTACGAGGTGGCGCAGTTCGACGACCCGGCGACCCCGGACACCAACGAGTTCCGTTACAAGGGGTGGGTGGGCGTGAAGTCGCTGCCCGAGTGGAAGAAGATCGGGCGGCCGGAGGGAAAGGACCACGGCGCCATCGAAGGCAACATGCCGCCCGGGGTGCACACGCTGGTGTATGCGGTGACGAAGCGCTGGCTGGACCCCAACGGTGACGGCGACCCGTCCGACGGCATCGACGGCTTCCGCCTCGACGTGGCCGAGATGGTGCCGCTCGGCTTCTGGCGGGAGTACCGGCGCTTTGTCCGGGGCATCAACCCCGAGGCCTTCCTGGTGGGCGAGGTGTGGTTCGAGAAGTGGCCGCTCATGTACGAGCCACAGCCCTGGCTCCAGGGCGACATCTTCGACGCCGTGATGAACTACCGCTGGTTCTCGGTGGCACGCCGGCTCTTTGGCCCCGGCGAGGTGCCGCTGACGCCGTCGGGCTTCGTGAAGGCGCTCGACTCGATCGCCAGCGGCATCCCCGCCGCGCAGCTGGAAGACGATGATGAACCTGACAGCGAGCCACGACACGCCGAGGTTCTCCGACCTCGATGTACAACTTGGGGATCTTCAAGTACCAGGTCACCCCGCGCGACCTCCCCACCTACAAGCTGGGCCGCCCCGACGCGGCCACGTGGGCGCGGGCCACGCAGCTGCTGGTGCACCAGTTCACCTGGGACGGCGCCCCCACCATCTGGAACGGCGACGAAGTCGGCATGTGGGGCGCCGACGACCCCGACGAGCGGAAGCCGGTGGTCTGGGCCGACATCCCCGCCGAGGACGAGGTGAGCGACCCCTTCCACCGCCCGCATCCGCGCGACCGGGTGGCCCCCGACACGGCGCTCTTCCGCACCTACCAGGTGCTCACGCGCATGCGGAAGGGCCATCTCCGGCTCTTCGTGGACGGCGCCACCAGCTGGCTCGTGACCAACGACACCACCGGCGCCCTGGCCTACGACCGGGTGCTCGGCGACCAGCGCGCGGTGGTGCTCTTCAACGTGTCGGACGCGCCGGGCGAGGTGATGGTGCCCGCGAGAGGGCGCTACACCCGGGCCTTCCCCGGGCCGGACAGCCTGCTCGCGGAGGGGAGCTTCATCCGGGCGCTGCCGGCGCGGGGGGCGGAGGTGTGGATCAGGGAGTAGCGAGCAGCACGAGGGTGGCGGGGGTGCGGAGCACCGCCTTGCCGCCCTGCACCTTGGTCACGGTGCCCGTATAGGCATCCACCAGCGCGGCACCATCGGGAAAGAGCCCGCCGACCGGGATGGCCTTCTCGCCCTCGGGCTGGTCGAGCGCGACGATCACGGTGTCCGTGTCGAGCGTGCGCGCAAAGACCAGGGGCGCCGCCTGCAGCTCGCGGTGCGCGCCCGCGCCGACGGCGGGATGCGCCTTCCGGAACATCCCGAGCTTCCGCCAGTGCGCCAGCACCACGGGGGCGCGGGCGCCGCGGGCGAGGTCGGCCCAGTTCATCGGGGAGCGGAGGTTGGCGTCGCCGTTGGCACCCGGGACCTGGAGCGGACGTGCGGTCTCGTCGCCGTAGTAGATCTGGGCGCCGCCGGGCGCCAGCAGCAGCCTGGTGCCGGTGCCGAGGGGATCGGTGCGGTCCTTGTCGAGCGGCCCGCCGTCGTCGTGCGAGCTCACGTAGTTGAGCACGGCGACCCCCTGGAGCGGGCCGGTGGTGAGGCTCTGGGCGTAGGCGGTGTAGCGGGCGCCGAGGCTGTCGCGCGCCTGCCACTTGAAGTCGAAGTTGATCAGCGCGTCGTAGCCGTGCGCGAAGTAGTCCACCTTCCGGTCGCCGAAGTCGTACGTCCGCCCGGCGCCGAGCCCGTAGCCGTAGACCTCCCCCACCACGTAGAAGGGCAGGCTGTCGAGCACCTGCGCGGGGTTGGCCGCCTTCCAGTCGGCGAAGGCGCGGTCCGCCTCGTGCCGCAGCTCGAGGGCCACCGCCTCCTCGAAGTGCTTGGCGGTGTCGATGCGGTAGCCGTCGATGCCGAACTCCCGCACCCAGTCGGTGAGCCACTTGATGAAGTAGTAGCGCGGCGCCCTCGGGTGACCGGTCCGCCGGAAGAACGCGTCCAGCGAGGCCTGCTCCGCCTCCAGCCGTCCCTCGGCCGTCCACTTGGCCACCAGCATCTCCGGCAGCTCCACGGGCGCGTCGCTCTCGGTGCGGACGTCGGGCAGCGTGGGCACCAGGGTGCAGTCGGTGGCGGTGGCGTAGTCCTTGTAGGTGCACTGCGGCGTGGTGCGCATCCATGCCTCGCCCCACGCGGGATCCTCGGGGGTGACGGGGCCAGGTGGTTGATCACCGCGTCCATGAGGACGCGGATCTTGTGGGCGTGCGCGGCGGCGACGAAGGCACGGAGGTCGTCCCTGGTGCCGAGGGCCGGGTCCACCGCGGTCCAGTCGCGGGCCCAGTAGCCGTGGTAGCCGTAGGTCTTCCCGGTGCCTTCGTCCACGGCGCCGTGCACCTGCTCCACGAACGGGGTGAGCCAGATGGCGTCCACGCCGAGGGAGTCGAAGTAGCCGGCGTTGACCTTCTCGGTGAGGCCCTTCAGGTCCCCGCCCTCGAAGTTCCGCAACCTGGCGCCGTCCTTCTTCCGGCCGAGGGCGCCATCGTTGGACGGGTCGCCGTTGGCGAAGCGGTCGGTGAGCAGGAAGTAGATGGTGGCGCTGTTCCAGTAGCGCGCGGCCGCCGGCGTGGTGGCGTAGGCCGCGGGTGCCACCCGTGCGCCGGCCTCCGGGGCCGGCGCGGGCCGGGAGCAGCCGGCGGCGAGGAGCGCCGCCAGCGCGATCAGGCCTGCGTCTTGGGGAAGCCGGGATGCCATACGGTCTTGGCCTCGTCGTCCTTGTCGTCCACGCGCAGGGTGAGGAGCGCGGCGATGATCAGCGACCCGCCGCCGATGGCGAGCGCATAGATGGCCTCGCCGCCGAAGAAGCGCTTCACCAGGAAGCCGAGCAGCGCGGCGGCCACGATCTGCGGGATCACGATGAAGAAATTGAAGACGCCCATGTAGTAGCCCATCTTCGACGGCGGCAGCGAGCCCGTCAGGATGGCGTACGGCATGGCCAGGATGCTGGCCCATGCCACGCCGACCCCCACCATGGAGAGCAGGAGGTAGGTGGGGTCGGTGAGCATGAAGATGGAGAGGAGGCCGAGGGCCCCCGCCACCAGACAGACGGCGTGCGCCATCTTGCGGCTGGTGCGCGCCGCCAGCACCGGGATGAGGAACGCCACGAGGGCGGCGACGCCGTTGTAGGCGCCGAAGCCCACGCCCACCCAGTTGGCGCCCTCGTTGTAGAGGGCGCTCGCGGTGTCGGTGGTGTGGTAGAGGTGCTTGGTGACCGCCGGCGTGGTGTAGATCCACATGGCGAAGAGCGCGAACCAGGAGAAGAACTGCACCCACGCCAGCTGCTTCATGGTGGCGGGCATGTCCTGGAAGTCGTTCAGGATGGTCACGAAGCCGTTGTCGTACCTGCCGCCCTGCTGCATCACGCCGCTCAGGATGAGCAGCAATCCCATCACGGCGATGCCGACGGGGAGGATCATCAGCTCCCGCTGGTGCAGCGTGGTGACCGCCGCGCTGAGCGCGGCCCCGAGCAGGAACACCCCCGTGCCCACCTTCACCTGCTTCCCGCCGTTGGCCGCGAACTCGGCCGGCGTGCGCCGCTCCGGGGTCTCCCCTTCCCGCTCCCGGTTCTCCTCGAAGCTCGCCATGTCCTCGGGCGAGTACTCCTTGCTCCGGAACACCGTCCAGAGCACCGCGGCAAAGAAGGTGGCGCCGCCCAGGTAGAACGACCAGCGCACCGAGTCGGGGATCATCCCCGGAGGCGCCTCGTTGCTGACGCCGAAGCGGGTGGTGAGGAGCCACGGCAGGATGGACGCCGTGACCGCCCCGGTGCCGATGAGGAAACTCTGCATGGCGAAGCCGGTGGTGCGCTGCTCCGACGGCAGGTTGTCGCCCACGAAGGCGCGGAACGGCTCCATGCTGATGTTGATGGAGGCGTCCATCATCCAGAGCAGTCCCGCCGCCATCCAGAGCGCCGCGCTGTTGGGCATCGCGAAGAGGGCAATGGAGGCGAGGATGGCGCCCACCAGGAAGTAGGGGCGGCGGCGGCCCAGCCGGTTCCACGTCCGGTCGCTCAGGTAGCCCACCACGGGCTGCACCAGCAGGCCGGTGACGGGGGCCGCGATCCACAGGATGGGGATCTCCTCGACCTTGGCGCCGAGCGTCTCGAAGATCCGGCTCACGTTGGCGTTCTGCAGCGCGAAGCCGATCTGGATGCCGAGGAAGCCGAAGCTCATGTTCCAGATTTCCCAGAACGAGAGCCGCGGCTTGCTGCGGGTGCCGAGGGCGGCGGTGGCGGTGGTGGCCATGGGGTGCCTCAGGAAGTGGACCGCGCGGCGCCCCGGCGGGCGGCGGCGCGGGCGCGGTGAAGGCAGGAGAGGAACACCTCCACCTCCGGGTCGGTGAAGATCTCGTCGAGCAGCTTCGTCATGGGGCGCTGCCAGTTGGGGCGCTGGTGCGACGGCGTGCCCGGCAGGTTCACGCCGCGGTCCTCGAGCCAGAGGTCCTCGAACCAGGGCGCCACCAGCGGGCTGTCCGAGCGGCCGAGCCACTCGAGCAGCTGCACCAGGAAGTGCTTGGGGTCGCCCACCTTGGCCTCGAGCGCCCGGGCCAGCCGGGCGGTCGCCTCCGCCCGCTCGGTGACGGTGGCGGGCACCGCCTCCGGCGCCAGCAGGCCGTAGCGCACCCGGTCCTCGATGTCGGTGCCGGTGAGCCAGCCCTGGAAGGGCGGCGTGTCGTGGGTGCCCACGAGCGCCACGTCCTTGGCCGTGGGGGCCTCCACGCCCGCCGGGTCGGAGGCCGCGAACTGCGCGAGGTACATCCCCCAGATCCGGTGGCGCGGCAGCGCCTCGAAGATCTCCTTGGGCACCGTGCCCAGATTCTCGCCCACCACCTCGGACTTGTGGCGGTGGGACTCGAGGGTGAGCACCGCGAAGAGCTCGTCGGCCGGGTAGGAGACGTAGGTGCCCTGGTGCAGGCCCATGCCGTGGGGAATCCAGTAGAGCCGGGTCCACGCCATGATGTGGTCCACGCGGAGCACCCCCGCCAGCGACGCCTGGTGCGCGATCGAGGCCGCGATGTACCGGTGCCCCTCCTGCCGCGACGCCGTGGGCAGGACCGGCGAGAAGCCCCAGTCCTGCCCGCTCGGGAAGCCGCCGTCGGGCGGCGCCCCCACGGACATCCCGCCCGCGAAGAGCGCCTGCCGGCTCCACGTGTCGAACCCGTCGGGGTGGACGCCCACGGCGAGGTCGAGCCCAGGCGGCTACCGTGCTCATCGAGGCGGCCGCGGAGGTCGTGGAGCTGACGGCGGACCATGGCCTGCGCCACCAGGTGGAAGCGCTCCTCCTCGGCGTCCACGTGCTCGTCGTCCAGGATGCCGTTCCGGGCGCCGGCGGGCCAGTCGCGCCAGTTGCGGCCCAGCCGGGCCTGGGCACCGCGGAAGCGGGCGTAGCGGCGCAGCTCGGGATCGGCGCCTTCCGGCGCGGGGAGGCCGGCCAGCGCGGCGCGCACCTCGGCGTCGGCTGCGGTGACGTTGAGCATGGCCGGGGCGGGCGCCGGCTGGTGCCGGTCGCCCAGGTCGAGGATCAGCTCCGACCAGAACAGCCGGCTCACCGGGCTGTATGGGCTCGGCTCGGCGGGCGCGGCATTGAAGGTGGGGAGGAGCGGGAGCACGGTGACGAGGTCGCCGCCGCGCTCGCGGAGCCAGCGGCAGAGGGCCTCGAGGTCGCGCAGGTCGCCGACGGAGCGGCTGCGGCGGGAGCGGAGCGCCGCCAGCTGGGTGCCGACCCCCCAGCTCCGGTGGGCGCCCGGCCGCTTCCACGACTCGATCGGCGCGGAGATGATGGTGCAGCGCGCGTGGCGCCCGCCGCCATCCACCGTCAGGGTGTGGTAGCCCGGCGGCAGCGTGCCGGGGATGTGGATGGTGCCGCCGTCGTGGTGCAGGCCCCAGTCGCCCCCGTCTTCGAGCGTGAGCGTGGCGTGCGCCCCGGTCTCGCCCGGCACCCGGTGCGAGGGGCACTGGCCGTTCCAGGCCACGAGCACCGGCGGCACGAGGTCGGCGGGCCGGGCGGCGAGCGCGCGCAGCGCGGCCTCGGCCTCCCCCGGGTGACTGATGGGCGCGCCGAGTGAGGCGGCGACGCGCACCAGCGTGTCGGGACCCACCGTGACGTGGCGCTTCAGGCCGTCGATGTACTCGGTGGCAATGCCGAGGGCACCGGCGAGCGCGTGCAGGGCTTCGAGGTCGGACATCAGTTGATCAGGTCAGTTGAGCGGACGCAGGCGGATGGCCTGCCCGCCGCCGGGCGCCAGCACCACGCGGAGGCGCGTGGCGCTCGAGACGGTGCGGCGGGTGATGGCCACAGGAAGCGGGTTGTCGAGCCAGTGGGCTCCGGGCCCGTCGGCGTAGATCTCGGCGGCGTACTGGCGGCCGGGTTCCAGGAAGTCGAGCGGCAGGTCGAGGGTGCGGGCGTCCTCGTCGGTGACGGCGCCGAGGAACCACTGCCGCCCGCCGCGCGCCCGGCGCGCCACGGCCACGTAGTCGCCGATCCGGGCGTCGAGGACGCGGGTGGTGTCCCAGTCCACGGCGACGTCGCGGATGAACTGGAAAGCGGCGGGCTGCTTCTCGTAGTTCTCCGGGAGGTCCGCCGCCATCTGGAGCGGCGAGTAGAGCACCACGTAGAGCGCCAGCTGCTTGGCCAGCGTGGTGCGGACGCGCGCATCCTCCGGGGAGCGGCGGCCGCCGGGACCACTTTCAATGAGCAGATCGAAGATCCCGGGCGTGAAGTCCATCGGGCCCGCCAGCAGGCGGGTGAAGAACAGGATCGTCTCGTGCTCGGGCGGGTTGCCGCCGTCGCCGCTCCAGGCGTTGTACTCCTGCCCGCGGCTCCCCTCGCGGCTCATCATGTTGGGCCAGGTGCGGCGCTCGCCGGTGTCGTGCAGCGGCTCGTGCGCATCGACCATGATGTGGTGGCGGGCCGCGGCCTCGATGACGCGGCGGTGATGGCGCACGGCGTACTGCGACCAGTGATCGTGCCCGCCGTCCACCGTGTCGGTGACGTAGCCCGTCTTGATGGCGTGCAGGCCGAGCGACTGGTACAGCGCGAAGGCGCTGTCCATCTGCTTCTCGTAGTTGACGATCCCGCCCGAGGTCTCGTTGTGCACGATGAGCGAGACGCCCTTCGACTGCGCGTACGCGGCGAGGCCGGGGAGGTCGTAGTCGGGGTAGCTCTGGGTGAAGCTGAAGGCCCAGCGGTTCTTGATCCAGTCGCCGTCCCAGCCGGTGTTCCAGCCCTCCACCAGCACGCCGCCGAAGCCGTTGGCCGCCGCGAAGTCGATGTAGCGCTTCGTGTTCTCGGTGGTGGCGCCGTGCCGGGGGCCGCTGCTCCAGGTCATGGTGTTGATGTGCATGCCCCACCAGATGCCCACGTACTTCATGGGCTTGATCCAGTCGCTGGGACCGAGCTGGCTCGGCGGGTTGAGCTTGAGGCCGAGCAGCGACGGCGAGAGATCCACCAGCCGGTCGGCGATCTGCAGGGTGCGCCACGGGGTCCGGAACGGCGTGGTGCCGCGGACCTTGCTGCCGTCGGCCATCGGGGCCAGATCGGCGGCGAGGCTCCGGCACTCGATGCAGGCGGGACCCTTGAGGTTCATGCGGGCGTAGTCCTGGAGATCGGCCTCGTGGATCACCAGGTAGCTGCGGCGGTCACGCGACTCCAGGGTGAGCGGCGTCTGCACGTTCCGGAGCAGGCTCAGCGGGCTCGAGGAGTAGAGCATCTCCGAGCGGTCCATCCGCGGGCGGTCGGAGGGAATCCACCAGGCGGCGGGGTTGTCCGCGAAGTGGAACTCGGTGAGCTCCTCCATGATGGTGAACTCGCGCAGCGCCGGCTGGCTCGGGAACTCGTAGCGGAAGCCGATGCCGTCGTTGAAGGCGCGGACCCGGACGATGATCCGGCGCTGCAGCGGGGTCCCGTTCCGGTCCCGCACCACGACCCCGGTGTCCTCCTCGGCCACGATGGCGAGCTCGTTGTAGTTCTCCCGCACCGTGGCCACCTCGCCCCAGGGCTGGACCCAGCGGGTGTCCTGGGTGGTGCGGGCGGAGTCGATGATGACGAGGCCGGAGTCGAGCGGCAGCTCATCCTTGAAGCGGAAGCCGAGCCGGGAGGGAAGAACCAGGTGGCGGCTGTCGCGGTCGAGCCGCCAGGTGAGGCGGCCATCCCGCACCTCGAGGGTGACGCGGCTCCGCCCGTCGGGCGAAGCCACGGCCACCTGCGCGGGCAGGGAGGTGGCGAGCGTTGCGAGGAGGCACGCGGACGCGAGGAGGCCGAGGGGGCGGCTCATGGATCGTACCTGAAGACGGGAAGCGGGTCCGGCCGGAAGCCTGCAACGGGGGCCGCCCGGCTGGCGCCGGGTGACCGTCGGGAAAAGTAGGGGCCGGTGGGGCGCGAAGCCAGCACATCTTGCGCCGGAGCGCGGGGCGACCGAACATTGGCCCTGCGGAATGGCCCGCCAGCGGCCGCCGCCCGCCCTTCCCCGCCCCAACGCCAGAGACCCCGCCCGTGGACCAGATCCAGCTCGGCGCCGTCGATTACGCCATCCTGATCGTCTATTTCGCCTTCGTGCTCGGCATCGGCTGGGTGCTGCGGCGGCACGTCAAGAGCAGCGAGGACTTCTTCCTCTCCGGCCGCTCCATTCCCACCTGGATCGCCGGCCTGGCGTTCCTGTCCGCCAACCTCGGCGCGCAGGAAGTGATCGGCATGGCGGCCTCGGGGGCCAAGTACGGGATCATGACGTCCCACTTCTACTGGGTGGGCGCCATTCCGGCGATGGTGTTCGTGGGCGTGTTCATGATGCCGTTCTACTATGGCAGCAAGGCGCGCTCGGTCCCCGAGTACCTCCGGCTCCGCTTCGACGAGAAGACCCGCGGCTTCAACGCCATCACCTTCGCGCTGATGACCATCTTCAGCTCGGGGATCTCGATGTACGCGCTGGCCAAGCTGCTGGAGCTCATCCTGGGCTGGGACTTCAACGCCAGCATCGTGGTCTCGGCCGTGATCGTGCTGGTCTACATCTTCCTCGGCGGCCTCACCTCGGCCATCTACAACGAGGTGCTGCAGTTCTTCCTCATTGTGCTGGGCTTCCTGCCGCTCGTGCTCCTCGGCCTCAAGGACGTGGGCGGATGGAGCGGGCTGGTGCAGAAGCTGCACCCGGTGGCCACCAGCGCCGGCTACGCCGAGGGCGCGTGGACCGACAGCTGGAAACACCTGGGAAGCGCGGGGGCCAACCCCATGGGCGTCGAGTGGTTCGGCATGATGATGGGCCTGGGCTTCGTGCTGAGCTTCGGCTACTGGTGCACGGACTTCCTGGTGGTGCAGCGCGCCATGGCCGCGGAGAACATGGGCGCGGCGCGGCGGACGCCGGTGCTCGCCGCCATCCCCAAGGCCCTCTTCCCCGCCCTCGTGATCGTGCCCGGCATGATCGCCATCGCGCTGCACCACCAGACGGGCGGCTTCCTGCCGATGAACGCCGACGGCACGCCCAACTACAACCTGGCGATGCCCGCGCTCCTCATCCACTACCTGCCGACGGGGCTCCTGGGCCTGGGCCTCACCGCGCTCATGGCCAGCTTCATGAGCGGCATGGCGGGCAACGTGACGGCCTTCAACACGGTCTGGACGTACGACATCTACCAGTCGTACATCAAGCCCGGGCAGAGCGACCGGCACTACCTCAGGATGGGTCACGCCGCGACGGTGTTCGGGATCGTGGCGAGCGTGGCGGCGGCGTATGCCACCACGCGGTTCAACAACATCATGGACATGCTCCAGCTGGTGTTTGCCTTCGTGAACGCGCCGCTCTTCGCCACCTTCCTGCTCGGCATGTTCTGGCGCCGGGCCACGGGGCACGGGGCGTTCTACGGGCTGCTGCTCGGCACGCTCGCCGCGGCGGCGCACCATGGCCTCACCCTGCCGGCCGGCGGCGTCCCCGGCATCAAGGGCGCCTTCCTCGGCGCCGCGCTCCACACCTACCCGAGCGAGATGGCCCAGAACTTCTGGACCGCCATCCTCGCCTGGACCACCTGCTTCCTCGGCACCATCGTCATCTCGCTGCTCACCACCTGCCGGAAGACCGACGCCGAGCTGGTGGGGCTGGTGCATTCCCTGACGCCGAAGCCGGCGGAGGGGCACCTGGCCTGGTACGAGCGGCCGGCCACGCTGGGCGTGGCGGTGTTAGGCCTGACGATCGTCCTCAACCTCATCTTCTGGTGAGCGCGCCATGCAGCTAGACTTGCGGTTGCCGATGGGGCTCATGTTCAGCGCGTTCGGGGCCCTGCTGACCATCTTCGGGCTGGTCTCGGACGAGGCGCTGTACCAGCGCTCGCTCGGGATCAACGTGAACCTCTGGTGGGGCCTCGTGCTCCTCGCCTTCGGGCTGGCCATGCTGGCCCTGGCCCGGAAGGGGCGCACCCGCGCCTGAGGTCCCGCCCTACCCTGGGAGGCCGTCCATGCGTCGTCCTGCCGTGGTGCTCCTTGCCGCCCTGCTCCTCACCGGCGCGTCCGCCTGTGCCCGGCACACGCAGGACAGCGAGGTCGTCGAGCCCGCCCCGGAGCCGGTGCAGGTGGAGATGAAGAACCTCTTCGCCCTCCCGGTCGAGGTCTATGCCGGCGGCGGCGGGAGCAACTTCCGCCTCGGCGTGGTGCACCCCGGGATGACGGGCCACTTCAAGGTGCCGCTCAACATCACCCGGAGCGGCTCCACCGAGTTCATGCTCACCACCAACTCCTCCGCCACCAACCCCTGGAAGTCGGGGCCGATGCTGCTCTCGCCCGGCGTCACCGTGGACATCGTGGCGGCGCAGCGGTTCTTCTCCAGCACGGCCGTCATCCGGCCGTAGCTCAGCGCACCGTGCCGAACTCCAGCCGCACGCTCTCCACTTCCACGCCGTAGGCCCCGGCCGGAGCCCCCGCCTCGGGGCGGAGCGAGAGCTGCAGCCGCTCCACCCGCGGCAACCGCACGCCGTCCCCCGCCCCGCCGCGGCCCTCCGCCGGCTTCACCCAGTAGCTCCATTGGCCCGGGAATCCCTGCGGCAGCAGCACGCCCGGGGTGGCCTGCAGCAGGCTGAGCGGGATCACCGCCTCGCCCCAGGTGCTGTCCACCTCGATGGCGGCGGCCCAGGTGGTGCCGTCGTCCTCCATGAGCGCCACCTGCAGCGCCTGCTGCGCGCCGAGGCCGCGCAGGCGCACGCGGAGCGCGGTGGCGGCGCCGATGGTGGCGCCGCGGCCCTGGATGCGGTCGCGGATCACCAGCGACGCGGTGTAGTCGCGGAGCCGGCTGCCGTCGTCGTTGGCGGGGATGAGCACGCGGAGCGCGGGGGCCCCAGTGAGGGTCGAGAGCGTCACCTGGAAGCGGCCGGTGCGGCCGCCGTCGCCCACGCGGGTCCAGGCCAGGTGGCCCACGTCGGCGCCCGCGTCGAAGAGCCGGAGCGGAGTCGTGGGTGACACCACGTCCACGGTCCAGGTCCCGCGCGTGGTCCAGTTCCACTCCCACGGCTGCCCGGCCACCGGGCCGGGGAAGGTCAGCGTCTTCCCCGCCTGGTGCACGCCGATGAGGAATTCGTAGGGGCCGTCGTGCAGCTTGTCGCCGCCGAGGGTGGCGGCCCAGCCGTCGGTGCCGGCGCGGCGCATCCGGGTGCCGTCGAACCAGGGGCGACCGAGGGGGCGGAAGAAGAGCGTGGCCGAGTCAGGCGGCGTGTCGGTGACGATGTCGGCGCGGAGTTCGGCGTCCTGCCCGGCGAGCAGTGCGGCCGGCAGGTGAGCCAGCACCGCGGGCGGTGCCGAGTCCGGCGTGGGCGCGTGGAACTCGGCCAGGCGCAGGTGCCCGACGGTAGCGGGGAGCGTCGCGGGATCCACCGGGCCCGCGGCGGCCAGCAGATAGACGCCGGGACGGATGGTGAAGCTGCCCCCCTGGGCGGTGGCTGCCGGGGCGCCGTCCGCGGTGAGCGGCTGGACGCTGAAGCCGCCCGTCAGGTCGGGCAGCGTCACCGTCATGACGTGCGCGCGATAGAAGGCGCGCGTCACCACCTTGCCCGGCTGCGGCTGCTCGAACGGGTCGCGGATCGGCACCGCGTCCGGGTACACCTCGAGGCGCCAGACACCGGGGCGCAGGCGGTCGAGGAAGTAGATCCCCTGCCCCTCATAGCGCACCACCGGCGAGGAGCCGACGCCCGCCACCCGCGTGAGGCTGGCGGGGTCGGGCGGCGCGCTGCGCGTGGTGTTGGCGTAGAGGAAGGCGTCCTTCGCCACCAGCTCGGCCTGGTTCTCCTCGTAGGAGACCCGGAAGTCGCCGAAGCGGGTGTTGGCGGGATACGCCCCGTACCGCTCCCCGCGCGGCAGCCGCCGCATGGCCTCGGCGGCGAGGATGCCGCCCATGGCCTTGGTGGGGGTGTAGACCAGGTTCAGGAAGTGCGTCTGCCACGCCAGGTTCCGCGACGCGGTGCGCAGCATGTCGTAGGCGAACATCGCCGCGAACTGCGTCCCCACCGAGCGGTAGGTGCGCGCCATGGCGGGATACAGCGTGGCGTCCCGGATGTCCGGCGTGTCGAACTCGTAGACGATGCGCGGCAGCTTGGCCCATTCGAGCCGCCGCATGTCGGGGTAGTCGTCCACCGCGCGCAGGAAGTTGCCGGGCAGCTCGTGGCCGCTGTTGAGGCCCGACGGGTACCAGCCGAAGGTGATCCCCTGCGCCTTGCTCCGCCGGATGGCCTCGCCGATGCGGAAGTCCTGGCTGATGTTGTAGAAGACGAGCTTCTGGCAGCCGGTGGCGCGCACCGCGTCGGTCAGGGTGTTGATGTAGCGGATGGAGCCGTCGAGGTCCTCGGGGTGGTGCACCGGCTCGTTGATGAGCTCCAGGAAGACAATCCCCGGCTCGTCCTTGATGGCGACACCGGTGTACGGGTTCACGTGGTTCAGGAGCTGCGTCAGGTAGGTGACCTGCGCCCGGATCGCGGCGGGGTCGGTGCCCATCTTCTCCCGCGGCCAGCGCCGGCCAAAGCCGGGCGCCGTGGTGTCCTGCAGCGCGTCGGGCCACTTGGCGTTGTAGAGCTGGATGGGGCTCAGGAGCATGTAGATCCCCCGCTCCCGCGCCCGGGCGATCAGCCAGTCGAACAGGTCGAGGTGGTCGTTCTGGAGCAGGTTGCCGGCGCTGTCGGCGGCCTCCCAGTCTCCCCAGAAGGTCAGCCGGATCCCGTCCCACCCCATCCGCGCGAAGTGGGCCATGTCCTCGGCGATCATCTGCTTGCGGTCCTGCCCCAGGTAGCCGGCGGCGCGATAGTCGCTGGCGGTGGGGAGGACATAGTTGGCGCCGAAGAGGGTCACCTCGCGGCGGTCGTCCTTCCAGCGGACCACGCCGGCGGGATCGAGGACCACCGCCCGGTCGGCCGGCCGGCCAACGGGGGCCAGCGCCTGCGCGGCGAGGACGCCTGGCGCGCCGAGGAGCCCCGCCACGAGGCCCAGGTGCCCCGTGGCGCGCGCCAACCGCCGGCGGAGACTCATCGCCCCGCCCGCTTGAGGATCATCGCCGCAAAGGGCGGCAGCGTGATCCGGCTGCCCCGCACCTCCCGCCCCGAGAGCAGGTCCCGGCTGGTGCCGAGGTCGGTGCCGGTGAGGGTGGCGGTCACGGCCCGGTCCCGGGTGTTGACCAGCACCACCAGCTCCCCCCGGCGGAAGGCGATCACGTCGGTCGGGGCGCTGGTCATCACCTCGGCGAGCGTTCCGGTCAGGAACCCCGGCTCGCTGGAGACGATCCCCAGCACCTTGGCGTAGAACGCACGCGCCTCGCGGGCGTGGGGCTGGTCCCAGTTGACCCGCACCGGCTCGAACAGCGGGACCTTCTCCGCGGCCTCCACCTCCTGCCCGTTGTAGAGCAGCGGGCGGCCCGGCATCGTCACCGCGGCGACGAAGGCGGCGCGCGCCCCGGCGCCGAAGATCTTGATGGGCGTGTCGTCCCACGCCGTCTCGTCGTGGTTGGTGGTGAAGCGCAGGCGCATGCCGCCCGCGGGCATCTCCTTCGCCTCCTGCACTTCCGCCCGCACGTACTCGGCCGCGGCGACCTCGCCCTTCCAGACGGCCTTGAGGCGCTTGTACGCGTCCCAGCTGTAGGTCAGGTCGAAGCCGCGGCGATGCAGCTCGAGGTCGCCCCACTCGGCGAGGAGCAGGATGGGCTCGGGGCGCGCGGCGCGGACCTGCGGCAGCGCCTCGGTGAAGAAGGCGTAGGGGAGGAAGCCCGCCACGTCCACCCGGTAGCCGTCGATGCCGAACTCCTGGATCCACCAGCGCATGATGGCGATCATCTCGCGGCGGAGCGCCGGGTTGCCGTAGTCGAGCTGGCGCACGTCGGTCCAGTCGGTGAGCCGGCCGTCGCCGTCTCGCGGGACCATGGGCACGCCGGCGGAGTCGCGGAAGTACCAGTCGGGGTGCTGGGTGATCCAGGGGTGGTCGGGCGAGGTGTGGTCGGGCACCCAGTCGAGGATCACCTTCATGCCGCGGGCGTGGATGGCCGTCACCAGCGCGCGGAAGTCCTCGGCGGTGCCGAAGGCGGGGTTGATGCCGCGGAAATCGCGCGCGGCGTAGGGGGAGCCGAGCGTCCCCTTCCGCCCCGCGACGCCGATGGGGTGGATGGGCATGAGCCACACGGTGGTGGCGCCGGTGGCCTGGATGCGGTCCAGCCCGGCCTGCACGCCGCGGAAGTTCCCCGCCGGCGAGAAGTGACTCGTGAACACCTCATACAGCGCGGCCCGGCGCACCCACGACGTGTCGGGGGCGAGCGCCTGCGCGGTGGCGGCGGGAGACGTGGCAGCGAGCACGAGGGCGGTGGCCAGGGCGGACAGGGACGTGCGCATCAGGGACATCCTCCAGCGGGAGACGCCGCGGGGCGGCGCGCCCGCTCGTGGGCGGCAGGATCAGAGCTTGGTGGCCGTATCGATCGCGACGGCCGTGCGCGGGGCCAGGGCCACGGGCAGGGCACCCGCCGGGTCCACCGTGAGCGTGGTGCCGGCGCAGGCGTTGCCCACCTTGCCGCCGGTGAGCAGGTCGCAGTAGTCGCCAGCCGGGAGGCTCGTGGCCAGCGTGTCGGCCAGCGCGGTGCCGTTGCCGTTGATGGCCACGAACCCGACGCTGCCCCGCCCGAAGGCGATCGCGTCGAGGCCGTCGTCCCACCAGTTGGTGACGGGCTTGCCGGCCGCGAGCTTCCGGAACCCGACCATCATGCGCACCGACGGGTCGCGGTGCTCGCAGGTCCACTGCCCCACCTGCGCCGCCTCGAAGCTGGCGGCGCAGGCCACCGGGAGGGTCCAGCCCTGCCCGTCGGAGACCGGCCCCATGGCGGTGCCGCCCGGGCAGTTGAAGGCATAGCCCGAGAGCACCGAGGGAAAGCCGTACGGCTGCGCCAGCATCCAGACGTTGGCCAGGCGGAAGCGGTCGCCACTCTGGTAGCCCATGCTGCAGTTCCGCTGCGTGTCGTGGTTCTGCAGGAACACCAGCGCCTTGGCCGAGGGCATGATGCCCCACGCGGTCTCGGAGAACTGGTGGCCGGCGGGGCCCGTCGGGTTCAGGTCGGAGATCCGCTCGCCGTTCAGGTTCATGAACTTGCTGGCGACGCCCGTGAACGTGAACTCGGTGATGTCGGCCGCCCCGCCGCTGGCGTACCCCACGCCGTAGTAGTGGTGCTCCTGCAGCGCCTCGCCGGGGGAGCCGGAGACCTCGAGGAAGAGGTACGGTCGCGGCTTCCCCTCGCCGGCCAGCGTCGTGTTGACGATCCCCATGATGCTGTCCAGCTCCACCTGCTGGATGTGCTTGGCGGCGTCGATGCGGTAGCCGGCCACGCCGAGGTGGGCCAGGTCAATGAGGTATTGCGCCAGCCGCTGCCGCACCGACGGGAGGCCGGTGTTCAGGTCCGGCAGGCCGAAGAGGTCGCAGTCCTGCACCTCGGCGGCGTTGCCGTAGTTGCTGATGCCGCAGCCCGGGTGGAAGTCGGCGCTGGTCCAGAGCCCCGGGTAGTCCTTGCGGCTGTAGGCGGTCCCGGCGCTGCCCACGCCCGGGCTCGGGAAGTTGGTCATGTGGTTGATGACCGCATCCACCACGATGCCCACGCCCGCGGCCTGGCAGCGGGTCACCATGTCCACGAACTGCGCCTCCGTCCCGGAGCGGCTCCGGGCGAGGCTGTAGCTGACGGGCTGGTAGCGCTCGCTCCAGTCGTGGCTCGGCGTGATGCTGTGCTCCTGCGGCGGCGAGACCTGCACCAGCGCCACGCCGGCGGGGCCGAGCACCTGCTCGCACTCCGTGGCGATGTCGGGCCAGGGCCACTCGAAGAGGTGCACCAGCACGTCGCCGGCCGCCGCGCGGCCGCTCGGGCGCCAGGCTTCGGGAAGGAGGGGGCGGGTGGGCGTGGAGCCGAAGGACTTGTCGGGCCCGCCGCCGCCGCAGGCGCCGAGGAGGGCCGCGGCCAGCAGGAAGCCAAGGGTGCGGGAAGGCGACACGGCGACCATCAAGGGCAGGTGCACGCGGGCCGCAGCCCCGCCGAACTGGCGAGACTGCGGCCGCGTGACGTTACGAAGTCCGGACCGGCTCAGTAGCCGGTGTTCTGCGTGAGGTTCGGATTGGCGACCAGCTCCGACGCCGGGAGCGGGTACAGGTTGAGGTGCGCCGGGTAGGCCGACCCCGCCTGCGTGCCGTTCTTCCAGGCCCAGATGTAGGTGTTGCCGGTGAACTGGCTGAACCGGATCAGGTCCTGGCGGCGATGGGCCTCGAACAGCAGCTCGCGGCCCCGCTCATCCAGCACGAACTGGAGGTCCAGCTGGCCGGCGGTGATGTCGCCGCTGTTGTCGCCATAGGCCCGCTGGCGCAGCAGGTTGACGTAGTCGAGCGCCTGCTGCTGCGTCCCGCCGCCGCCCCGCAGGAAGAGCTCCGCGTACATGAGGTACGCGTCCGCCAGGCGGAACATCGGGAAGTCGGTGTCCGGGTGGGTCCCGTTGCTGCCCGGGGTCCCGGTGGACGACAGGTTCGAGAACTTCGGGGCCGAGATGCCGCTGTACCAGTCGCCGATGCTGTTGACCGCCACCGACTGCGGGTTCCCGGTGCCCTGGCCGTCCCAGAAGAAGCTGGTCCGGTTGTCGCCCGCGCCGTAGCGGTTGAACGCCTCCGGCTTCATGCGGTAGCCCCACCAGCAGCCGTCGATGCCGTAGGTGGCGCCCTGCATCTCGTTGCCGCCGCAGCCCGCGTGCACCAGGAAGGTCATGCCGCCCCAGGTGCGGGTGGTCTGGCCGTCCTGGATGATCGGGAAGATCACCTCGGGCGAGTTCTTGTTGTCGGTGCGGAACAGGCGGATCCAGGTAGGATCCAGCGAGTACGGGCCGGCGATGACGGCCTGGGTCTCGGTCATGGCCGCGGCATACTGCGGGGTGCCGGTGTAGACCTCGGCATTGAGGTACACCTTGGCCAGCAGCATGTGCGCCGCGCCCTGCGTGGCGCGCCCGTAGGTGCCGGGCGAGGCGACCGGCAGGTCGTCCTTGATGTCCTCGAGCTCCGCCACGACGAAGTCATAGACCTCCTGGCGCGTCGCCTGCTTCGGCGGCGGCGAGCCGGGGAGGGCGTCTTCCTTCACGAGCGGGACCGCGCCGAAGAAGTCGATGGCGTGCCAGTAGCTGAGCGCCCGGAGGAAGCGCGCCTCGGCCCGGAAGGTCTGGATGTTGGTCCGGAGCCCGCTCGGCACGTTCCGCTCCGAGAGCTTCGAGTCGGTGGTCTGGCGCAGGAACTCGTTCGCCATGGCCACCTGGAAGTACACCCGGTAGTACATCGCCACCAGGAAGGGGTTGCTCGACGACCACTCGCCGGTGTTCAGCTCCGGCAGGCCGACGTCGCCCCAGCCGATGACGGCCTCGTCGGTGGGCAGCTCCTGGGCCTCCCAGTAGATACGGAGGTACTGGGAGAAGCCCTCGTCGATGCCCTCGATGTCGCCGTTGCCGGCCGGGCCCTGCTGGCCGGTGACGGCCAGCCCGGCGTACACCTTGGCGAGCAGGGCGCGGTAGGCGCCCAGGTCGCCGAAGGCGTTGGTCTCGGTGGCCGTGCTGGACGGCTCCACCGTGGTGTCGGTGCACCCCGTCGCGCCGAGGGCCACGAGGGCCCCGGCGAGCGCGAAGGTGTATCGGGTGATCTTGGTCATGTCTCCTGTCCTTGTCCTAAAAAGGTCGCGGTCACAGGGCCCTGGGCTAGAAGCGCAGGTTCATGCCGCTGGTGAACGTGCGGGAGCGCGGGTAGAGGTTGTTGTCGATGCCGCCGATGCCGGCGGTCGGGTCCACCCCGCTATACCCCGTGATCGTGAACGCGTTCTGCATGGTGGCGAAGAGCCGGGCCGGACGGCCGCCCAGTTCCAGGTTGTACCCCACCGTGATGTTGTCCATCCGGAGGAAGGACGCATCCTCCACATAGTAGTCGGAGAGGTACTGCGGCGTCAGGAAGCCCGTCTCCAGGACCGACTCGTGAAGGTTGAACGGCGAGTTGCGGGTCACCTCGGCGTAGGTGCCAAGGTTGGACGCCACGTTGTTGTACACGTAGTTCCCGGTGTACGCCCGGAGCGTGAAGCTCAGGTCGACCTTGCCGTAGCTCAGGTACGAGCTGTGGCCGAAGATCCACTTCGGGGCCGGGTCCTTGTAGATGCGGCGGTCGGAGTTGTTGATGATGCCGTCGCTGTTGCGGTCCACGTACAGGTCGAGGGCGTCGAAGTCGTTGTCCCCGTCCTGGTCGGTCTGCACCGGCTTGCCGTTCTGCATCCGGGTCTCGTACACCCAGAAGGAGTTGACGGCCGAGCCCGGGGTGAGGAGCTGGATCCGGGTGCCGACGCCGCCGGCGATGTTGCCGGTCTCGATCTGCTGCACGCCCGAGCTGAGCGGGTTGATGGTGAGCAGCTCGTTGGAGTTGTGCGCCGCCGTGAAGTCGGCGGTCCAGCGCAGCCCGCCCGTGGTGGTGCCCTGCAGGACCTTGGCGCTGAAGCTGAGCTCCACGCCCCGGTTCCGCATGCTGCCGATGTTGGTGAGCAGGTAGTTCGAGTTGTTGGTGCCCGCGGCCACCGGGACGCGGAACAGCATGTCGTCGGTCTTCTTGTCGTACCAGTCGATCGAGCCGCTCCAGCGCTGGTTGCTGAAGCCGAAGTCGAGGCCGATGTCCACCGACCGCGTGGCCTCCCACTTCACGTTGGCGTCGGCGCCGCTCGGCCGGATGGTGGCGAAGGCGCTGTCGCCGAACTGGTACTGGGTCTGCGCGTCACCCACGGTGTAGCTCACGAACTGCTGGAAGTTCGCGATCGCCTGGTTGCCCGTGCGGGCCCACGAGGCGCGGAGCTTGAGGTCCGACAGCGACGCCACGTTCTGGAAGAACGACTCCTGCGAGAGGCGCCACGCGCCCGAGACCGACGGGAACGTGCCCCACTCGTGGCCCGGGCCGAACCGCGACGAGGCGTCGCGCCGGATCGAGGCGGCCAGGATGTAGCGGTCCTTGATGTTGTAGTTCACGCGGCCGAAGAACGAGGCCAGCTTGCTCTCCTCGACGAAGAGCCGCGGGGTGATGAACTGCGCCTGCGGGATGCCGTCGATGCCGAGCACGTCGGTGCTGAGGCCGGTGGCGCGGATCTCGGGGTACTTCCCGTAGTTCTGGTTCCAGGAGTAGCCGGCGGTGAGGTCCAGCGTGCCCGGCCCGACGCTCCGGGGGATCACGTAGTTCAGGAAGCCTTCGACGGTGGTCTGGTTGAAGTTCGGGTTGGAGCGGAAGTAGGTGCCGCCGTTGCCCGTCTTCAGCTCGGGGTGCGCCGTGCTCGGCGTGAACGACTCGCGCTCGGCCTTCGACACGTCGAACGCCACGTTCAGGTTGGCCTTGAGGCCGGGAACCCACTGCACCTGGTACTCGGTCTGCACGTTGCCGATGGCGCGGAAGGTGTTGCCGCGGTCCACGATCTGGCGCAGCAGCGCGTACGGGTTGTCCGGCGACTGCGTGGTCGGCGCGAACTCGTAGAAGCCCGTGGTCGAGAGGGTGTCGAACACCGGCTGGGTCGGGCCCATCTGGGCCGCGTTGCCGATCACGCCCCCCGGCGTGTAGGTGTCGTTCGACCGGGTGCCGCGCAGGTTGATCCGCAGGCCCAGCCGGTCGCTCAGCAGCCGCTGGTTGTACACCGCGCCGAGGCTGAAGCGCTCGACGCCGGTCTCCCGCATGATGCCGTTCTGGTTCAGGTAGTTGAACGACAGGCGGTAGTCCATCGTCGGGCTGCCGCCGGAGACCGCCAGGTTGTGCTCCTGGCCGTAGCCGGTCCGGTCCACCTGCTTGAACCAGTCGGTGTTGGCGGTGCCCAGCTGGTTGATCTGCGACGGGCCGGCATACGTGTTCACCGCGGTGCGGAACTGCGCGGCGTTCAGCATGTCCGGCGTCTTGGTGATCGTCGAGGCCGACACGGTGCCGGTGTACTCGAACTTGGGCGCGCCGCCGCCCACGGCACCGCGCTTGGTGTTGATGATCACCACGCCGTTGGCGGCGTTGGCGCCGTAGATGGCCGCCGCCGACGCGTCGCGGAGCACCGTGATGCTCTCGATGTCGTCGGCGTTGATGAAGTTGAGCGGGTCGCGGCCGCTGGTGACGCCGCCGCCCCCGAAGCCCACCGGCACGCCGTCGATGACGTACAGCGGCTCGTTGCTGGCGTTCACCGACGTCGGGCCGCGGACGCGGATGGACTTCCCGCCGCCCGGCTCGTTGTTGTCCACCACCTGGACGCCGGCGGCCTTGTTCTGGATGAGCTCGGTCGGGGTGATGATGCGGCCGGTGTTGAACTCGTCCGCCTTCACGCTCGTCACCGCGCCGGTCACGTTGCCGGCCTGCTGCTCGCCGTAGCCGATCGACACCATCTCGGCCAGCTCCACGGCGTGGGGCGCCAGCTCGATGTCCTGCTCGGTGATCATCCCGCCATTCACCGTGATCGCCACGGTGAGCGGGGTGTAGCCGATCATGCGGACCTTGAGCGAGTCCGACCCCGCCGGCACGCCGGCGATCGTGTAGCGGCCGTCCGCCTGCGACACCGCCGTGCGGCTGCCGACCACCACGGTCGCGCCCTGCAGCGGACGCTTGGAGCCCTCGTCGGTGATCTTCCCCCGGACCGTCCCGGTGGGCGTCTGGGCGACGAGCGGCATACTCCAGAGCACTGCCAGGAGTACGCCTGTTCCGTACCGAAGCCATCGCATAATAGGCAAGTCCTTTCAGGTGCTGGCGACATCGGGAGCCCCGGCCGTGGGCGGCCGGAGCATGGGGACAGTCGGGGCGCACCGGTCTGGCCGGCACGTCTGGTTTCGCTGTAAACCCGCCCCCGGGAACCTGCAGGCACCATCCGCCACACCGGGCAGGGACGGTCAGGACAGGAGGAGGCGGGGCGATGCGTGTCGCCAGCAGGGGATGGCACCCCCGGGGCCGGCGTCGGTCTTCACTGGTTGCGGTGCTGGAAGTGCGAGGCCCAAGCCTTGGCGCGCAGCCGTGGAGGCTGCAACTTCGGGACCTTCACAATCGGCACGATCTTGTCACGCAATTCCGTCTGCGTCAAGGGGTTTTCTTTATGATTACCGTGAAGAGGCGATAAATATGCGCCCGGATCACCGTACAGCATGCCCAAGGATGGAACAGGCAACCCGAACTCTCGACGCCAGCCCCCCACGCTCCCCGAAAAGCGTGGCTCCGGCACCACAGGTCTGTCGCCCCAGGGCTGCGGCGTGAGCACCGCTGGGCTGGTCTGGCGGCTGGCGGGCGCCACCGATGTGCCGGCCGTCGCCGCCCTCCTGGCGGACGCAGGCTCCGCGCTGGCTCGGCAGGGGTTCGCCAACTGGGCCGAGCCGTACCCGGCGCAACGACTCCTCGCGGACCTGACGGAGCGGCAGGTGGTGGGTGGCTGGCAGGACGGGGCCCTGCGTGCCTGCTTCCTGCTCGGCGGCACGCCCCAGGTGCCTTACGCGGACCTACAGTGGCCGGCGGGACCCGTCCCCGCCGCGTACCTGAACCGGATGGCGGTGGCCCCGCACCATCAGGGCCGGGGGCTCGGGGCTGAATGCCTGACCGAGGTCCACCGCCGCGCCGCCGCGCTGGGCGCGCAGGTGGTGCGCTGCGACGTGCTGGCCGCCAACGCGCGGCTCGGGCGCTTCTACGCCCGCCACGGGTACCGGCTGGCTGGGCGGCGGAGCCACTCGGGCTGGGAGTTCAGCTCTCTCGAGCGGCGGCTCGGGGAGGACCACGGATGATGCGGCGGCGCTGGCGGGTGACCTGGGCCGTGGCCGTCCTGGTGGTGGCCGGCGGGGCGCTGCTGCTCCGCTCCGCCACCCGCGAGGCCCTGCCCTTTGAGGCCGCACGCTGGCAGCATCCCGACGAGGGGCTGGTCCGCGGCAAGAGCCTGCGCCAGCGGATGCTGGCCGACCTGCTCCGCCGCCCCCTGGTGGGGCTCCCGCGCGACTCGGTGGAGCGCATGCTCGGCCCCGCCCCCATGGTGGGCTTCTTCGGCGCCTGGGACATGGCCTGGTGGCTCGGGCCGAGCCGCCGCTATGTGTCCCTGGGCTCGGAGTGGCTCACGATCAAGTTCGACTCCACGGGCCGCGTGGCCCGCTACGCCGTCCTCCCCGACTGAGCCCATGCCCGACGCACGCCGCCACGCCGTGCCCTTCGACCCCGAGCACTTCGCCCGCCGCCACGCCGCGGGCGAGGCGCTCGACGCCGAGGCCACCTTCCGCCGGATCTACGAGACCAACCACTGGGCCGGCGCCGAGTCGCGCTCCGGCCAGGGCGCGGGCGGCGACCAGACGGCGGTGCTCCGGCAGGCGCTGCCCGCCCTCTGGCGGAGCTTCGGCATCACCCGGGTGCTCGACGTTCCCTGCGGCGACTGGAGCTGGATGGCGGGCGTGGAGCTGGCGGGCATCGACTACACCGGCGGCGACCTGCTGCCGGAACTCGCCGCGCGGAACACCGCCCGCTTCGGCGGGCCCGGCCGCCGCTTCCTGCCGCTCGACCTCACCGCCTCCCCGCTCCCCGCGGCCGACCTGCTGCTCTGCCGCGACGGCCTGGTCCACCTGTCCCTCGCCGACATCGGCCGGGCTCTGGCCAACCTGCGACGCGCCCCGATCCGCTACCTGCTCACCACCACCTTCCCCGGCGAGCCCGCCAATCTGGACATCACCACGGGCGACTGGCGCCCGCTCAACCTCGAGCGGCCCCCCTTCGGCTTCCCACCACCGCTCGCGCTGCTGGTGGAGGGCTGCACCGAGGGCGATGGCCGGTTTCGCGACAAGAGCCTCGGCCTCTGGCGCGTGGCGGACCTCCCGGCGCCCGCCTCTTAAGGGAGAGCAGAGGGCGCAAGCTGAAACCCCGCCCCCGGGACGCCCGTCGTCCCGCCAGCCGTCGGCCGTCCCATCCCTCGTCCCGCCCCGCATGCGCCCTGTCCGCTACAACGTGGCCGCCAGCCTCGACGGCTTCATCGCCCGGGCGGACCACAGCTACGACTGGATCCCGGACGACGCGGCGGTGGACTTCGCGGGCCTCTTCGCGCGGGTGGACACGGTGCTGGTGGGGCGGAAGACCTGGGAAGCAGTGGAGCCGACGGGCCTCCGGCCGTGGCCGGCGGGGAGCCGCGTGTTCGTGTTCTCCGCCACCCTCGCGACCGCCCCGGCGGGCACCACCCTCGTGGCCACCGACCCGGTGCCCCTGGTGCGGGCCCTGCGGGCGCAGCCGGGGACGGGGGAGATCTGGCTCTTCGGCGGCAGCGCCCTCTTCCGGAGCCTGCTCGCCGCGGGACTCGTGGACCGGGTCGAGGTGACGGTGGTGCCGGTGCTGCTCGGCGCCGGGATCCCGCTGGCGGGGGCGGGGGCGCCGGAGTCGCGCCTCGTCCTCCGCGACCTGGTCCGGTACCCGAGCGGGATGGTTGGCCTCACCTACGACGTGACCGGGACTGCGGCATGAACCGGGCGCGCGGCGCTACCCGACCGCCGTCCTTCGGGGTACAATGGATATGATGCCGCCGTCCACTCCCCGGAGCTTTCCCTCTATGTCTCGATTCCCCTCCCCGCCCGGGGTGCTCGCGCTCCTGGGCCTCACGCTTGCCGCCTGTGGCGGCGGATCCCAGGCGGCGGCCGGCCCCGCGCCCGCGCGCGACCCCAAGGCCATCCTCGCCGACAGCACCCGCCGCGCCTGGACCCGGGCCGACGCCGACTTCATGACCGGGATGATCAGCCACCATGCACAGGCCATCACGATGTCCCGCCTGGCGCCCGACCGCGCCGCGTCGAACAGCGTGAAGATCCTCGCGTCGCGCATCATCAATGCGCAGCAGGATGAGATCGCCACGATGTCCCTCTGGCTCAAGGACCGCGGGCTCCCGGTGCCCGACCCGGACCCCAAGGGCATGAAGATGGTCATGGACGGGCACGAGCACATGATGCTCATGCCCGGCATGCTCTCCGAGGCCCAGATGGCGGAGCTGGAGGCGGCGCGCGGTGAGGCGTTCGACCGGCTCTTCCTCACCTACATGATCCAGCACCACGAGGGTGCCCTCACCATGGTGGACCAGCTCTTCGCCCAGCAGGGCGCGGCGCAGGAGGACCTGGTCTTCAAGTTTGCCTCCGACGTGGGGGTGGACCAGACCACCGAGGTGGCCCGGATGCACCGCATGCTCGACGCGCTCGGCGGCCCCCCGGGCGCCAGCCACTGATCACCGACCCAGTCCCCTCTCGGTCGCCTGTTTTCCCTCTCTGATGGATGGTGACATGATCCGCATGACGTCTCCGGTCCGCGCCCTCGGCGCGTGTGCCCTGCTCGTCTCCGCCGTGGCCTGCGGCGGCTCTTCCTCGGGCGGCGGCGCGGCACCGGCCCCGGCCCGCGCCATGGCGAAGGTGCGCCCGTCACCCGACCCGCGCGTCGGCCTCAAGGCCGGGCTCTTCGACGCGGCCACGGCCGAGTGGAACATGAAGCTGGTCTCCACCACGCCCCCGCCCGAGAACTTCAAGGGCGTGACCAACTCGGACCTGGCCTTCACCGGCAAGTACGCCATCCAGGGCAACTACAACGGCTGGCAGATCTGGGACATCTCCAACCCGGCGCAGCCGCGGCTCGAGACCGCCTTCCTCTGCCCCGCCTCGCAGAGCGACGTGTCGGTCTACGGCAACCTGCTGTTCATCTCGGGGGAGGGCACCTCGGGCCGGCTCGACTGCGGCGCGCAGGGCGTCCAGGACACGGTGAGCAAGGACCGCCTCCGCGGCCTGCGCATCTTCGACATCACCGACATCCGCAACCCGAAGAACGTCGGCAACGTGCAGACTTGCCGCGGCTCGCACACCCACAGCGTGCTCGTGGACCCCAAGGACCGGGCCAACGTCTACGTCTACATCTCCGGCTCGGCGGGCGTCCGCTCCCCCTCGGAGCTGCCGGGGTGCAGCAACTCCTACCCGGACGAGGACCCGAACAGCGCGCTGTTCCGCATCGAGGTCATCCGGGTGCCGCTGGCCGACCCGTCGAAGTCCGCCATCGTCTCCTCGCCGCGCATCTTCAACGACCTGACCCCGCCCCCCGCCCACGGCGAGACCGCGGCCGACCGTGACGCGCGCGAGCGCACCCTGGCCGAGGCCAAGCAGCGCGGCGCGTTCGTCATCGAGATGCAGGGGCGGCAGATGGTGCTGCCCGACCAGTTCGCCAACCGCCTGGTCGACAGCGTGGCCAAGGCCCGCGGCGCCACCACCCCGAACGGCGCGGACAGCGCCGCCGTGCGGGCCGCACTGCCCGACATGATGGCCCGCATGTTCGGCGGCGGCCGCCCCGGCCAGCGCCGGCGCACCGGCCCCACGCAGTGCCATGACATCACGCTCTACCCGGCCATCGGCCTGGCGGGTGGCGCCTGCGAGGGCTACGGCCTGCTGCTGGACATCAGCGACCCGGTGAACCCGAAGCGGCTCTCCGCCGTGAGTGACTCCAACTTCTCGTACTGGCATTCCGCCACGTTCAGCAACGACGGCTCGAAGATCCTCTTCACCGACGAGTGGGGCGGCGGCGGCCAGGCCAAGTGCCGTGTCACCGACCCGAAGGAGTGGGGCGCCAATGCGATCTTCACGCGCAGCGGCAGCACCATGCAGTTCCAGAGCTACTACAAGCTGCCCGCCCCGCAGACCGCGCAGGAGAACTGCGTGGCGCACAACGGCAGCCTGATCCCGATCCCGGGCCGCGACGTCATGGTGCAGTCCTGGTACCAGGGCGGCATCTCGGTGTTCGACTGGACCGACGCCGCGCACCCCGAGGAGATCGCCTTCTTCGACCGCGGCCCGGTGGACGCCACCCGGATGGGCAGCGGCGGCACCTGGTCGGTGTACTGGTACAACGGCGTGATCGTGAGCTCCGAGATCGGCCGCGGGCTCGACATCCTGGAGCTCAAGCCGAGCGCCTGGGTGAGCCAGAACGAGATCGACGCCGCCAAGACCGTCAAGTTCACGTACCTGAACGTGCAGGGCCAGCAGAAGATCGAGTGGCCGGCCAGCTTCGCGCTGGCGCGGGCCTACGCCGACCAGCTGGAGCGCTCGCAGGGGCTCTCCAGCAGCCGCCTCGCGGCGGTGCGCTCCGCCCTCCAGGCGGCGGAGCAGGCGTCCGGCGCGGCGCGCAAGAGCGCGCTGGCCACCCTCGCCGGCTCCCTCGCGGGCGATGCGGCCGGGTCGAAGGACCAGGCCAAGGTCCAGATGCTGGCCAAGGCCGTGAACGACCTGGCGTCGATGAGCTGACGCGGGACCCGCCAGCAGGCGGCAAGACGGCCCGGGCGCATGCCCGGGCCGTTTTCGTTGTCCCCCGAACCCGCTACTGTGGTGCCATGCCCCAGACCCCACCCTCCGGCACCCAGTACGCCCTGACCCTCGGGGCGCAGCACGCCGTCATCGTGGAGCGGGGCGCCGGCCTCCGCGCCTACACCTCCCTGGGCCGCCCCGTGGTGGACGGCTGGCCGGAGGAGGAGCCCTGCCCCGGCTGCGCCGGCGACGTGCTGGCTCCCTGGCCCGGCCGCGTGGAAGACTCGACCTACACCTTCCAGGGCACCGAGCACCACCTGGTGCCCACCCCAGGGCAGGGCGGCACCGCCCTCCACGGCCTGGTGAACACCCGCCCCTGGCGGCTCCTGGCGCGGGACGCGGCCACGATCACGCTCGGCGTGGAGCTGGCAGGAGAGCCCGGCTACCCCTTCCCGCTGGCCCTCACCATGCGCTGGGCCCTCACCCCCGACGGCCTGGTGGCCACCCATGGCGCGCGCAACACCGGCGCCACCCCCTGCCCCGTGGCCCTCGGCGCGCACCCCTACCTGGGCGGCGGCACCGGGCGAGTGGACGACCTGGTGCTGCAGCTCCCCGCCCGCACGGTGCAGCGCATGGATGCCAACCTGATCCCCCGCGAGACGCTGGCGGTGGACGTGCTGGGGTTCGACTTCCGCGCACCCGCCCGCATCGGCCCGCGAGTCATGGACCACACCTTCGGCTCCCTGGTCACCGATGCCGGCGGCCACGGCACCCTCACCGTGGCCGACCCGGGCGGCGTCACCACCGAGCTCTGGTGGGATGCCCCGTTCCGCTACATCCACCTCTACACCAGTGACACGCTCGGGCCGGCGCGGCACCGGCGCTCGCTGTCGGTGGAGCCGCACACCGCGCCACACAATGCGCTCCGGAGCGGCCAGGACCTGCTGGTGCTGGCACCGGGCCAGGCGGTGGAGGCGCGCTGGGGCCTCCGGGTGCTCGCCGGGTGAGGCGGTGGGCGCCTGCCGGCGCCACGAGGTCGGCGCGGGCGCGCGGGGCGGCCCCCGGGGAGGTGGCGCTGCGGGCAGGGTAGCGCGGCCAGCGCTGGGCGGGGGCGGTAGATTGGGGGCATGGATCTTCGCGAGTACCGCGCCACCGTCACCCTCCGGAACGGCACCCCCGCCGTGCTCCGCGCCATCCGGCCCGACGACCAGGAGGCGCTGCGCGAGGGCTTTGCCCTGCTCTCCCCGAGCACCGTCTACCACCGCTTCTTCCAGCCCAAGGGCCAGCTCACCGACGCGGAACTGCGCTACCTCACGGAGCTCGACTTCCACGACCACGTGGCGCTCGTGGCCAGCATCCAGAATCTCGCCGGGGAGTTCGTCATCGGCGTGGGCCGCATGGTGCGCCTCGGCGCCGGGGAGGCCGGCGTGCGCGGGCAGGAGAAGCCCGGCCCCCGCGACACCGCCGAGGTGGCGTTCGTGGTGGGCGACGATTTCCAGGGCCTCGGTGTGGCCACCCAGCTTCTCTCGCACCTCGCGGCCATCGCCCGCGGGCTCGGCATCCGCACCCTCACCGCCGAGGTGCTGGGCGACAACAAGGCCATGCTGGCCGTCTTCGCCCACAGCGGGCTGCCCCTCACCCAGCGCGTCATCGACGGTGTCATCCACGTGGAAATGGCCCTCCCCGACGGTCCCGCCCCCGGAGCCTGACGAGCGTCCGGCAGGTTGAACAAGCCGCGCCCCTGTTGCACCCTCCGTGACGACGTCCTAGCTTGGCAAGTGGCGAGCCGTGCCCCCACGCTCCCTCGCCACCAAGGGCCCCATGGCCTTCGAGCTGGAACGGATCCGCGAAACCGACATCATCCTGGTGCGCGCCTCGGGTGAGGGCAGCGTGCAGGAGGTGTACGCCCTGCTCGAAGCCCTCACCACCCAGACGCTCGTCCCCACCCTGGCCGCCGTCCTGCTCGACCTCCGCGAACTGCAGAACGCCCCCTCCCCCGCCGAGGCGCGTGTCCTCGCCGAGGCCTTCGGCAACTTCGCCGTGGCCCACGGCTGCCGGCTGGCGTACGTGGCGCAGCCGGGGTATCCCTTCGGCATCATGCGGATGGTCGAGATGCAGGCCCAGGTGCACGGCGCGGTCACGGCCACCTTCTCCGACTATCCCGAAGCGCTGCGCTGGCTCGCGGGTGGGGTGCGCCCCGGCGGGCGGCGGACCACGCCGGGCAGCGGGCTCAGCCGCCCCAAGGCCTGAGCGACCCTCCCCGGGGACGTGGGAGATACTTCCGGAGGCCCCGATGACCCTGCGACTCCCCGACCGACTCCGCCGCATCCCCGCCGAGCGCTGGCTGCTGCTCGGCATGACGGTGCTCCTCGCCCTGTTCACCGTCGCGCTCTTCCTGCAGCCCCGGGTGGGCGGTGGCGGGCGCTGACGACCTGCTGATCCGCGACGCCGTCCCGGCCGATGCCCCCGGCCTCGAGCCCCTGCTCGCCGAACTCGGCTACCCGGCCGACGCGTCCACCATCGAACACCGCCGCCAGGACCTCCTCGCCACCGATCCCTCCGCCCGCGTGCTCGTAGCCGAGCGCGACGGTCGCCTGCTCGGGTTTGCCGTGCTGCATGCCACCCCGGTGCTGCACCGGCCCACCGCGGTGGGACGCATCACCGCCATCGCGGTGCTGCCCGGGTTGCAGGGCAGCGGCGTGGGCCGGCTGCTGGTGGCCGCCGCCGAGGCGCACTTCACCGCGCTCGGCCTGGGCCGCATGGAGGTGACGAGCGGGCCCACCCACGAGCGAGCCTGGACCTTCTACCGCCGCCTCGGCTACCGCGACCAGGGCATCCGCTTCGGCAAGCCGATCGGCGAGGCGTAGGGCACGCCATTAGCTTTTCCGGGACCCGCGGCACTTCCCTCTCGCGCCCCTGGCCATGCATCTCGACACCACCGTCATCCACGCCGGGCATCCCCCGGTCCACGAGCCCGGCGCCTTCCTGCCGGGGCCGCTCTTCGCGGCCACCTACGTGCTCCCCGGGGACCCGGCCAACCAGCCCTACACCTACGGCCGCTTCGCCAACCCCACCTGGTCCGCCTGGGAGGCGGCGCTCACCGCGCTCGAGGGCGGGCCGGCGGTGGCCTTCCCCTCCGGGATGGCGGCCATCAGCGCCATCTTCGCGACGGTGCTCCGCCCCGGCGACGTGGTGGTGCTCCCAGCCGACGCCTACTACACCACGCGCCTGCTGGCGCAGGGCTGGCTCGCCGAGCTCGGCGTCAAGGTGCGCCTGGCCCCGACCCGCGGCGACGCCCAGGGCGACCTGCTCGACGGCGCCCGCCTCCTCTGGCTCGAGACGCCCAGCAACCCCGAACTCCACGTCTGCGACATCGCGGCCCTGTCGGCCCGCGCCCGCGCCTCGGGCGCGCTCGTGGCGGTGGACAACACCACCCTCACCGCCGCGCTGCAGCAGCCCCTGGCCCTCGGCGCCACCTTCTCCGTGGCATCCGACACCAAGATGCTCACCGGCCATGCCGACCTGCTGCTGGGTCACGTGGCCACCGCCAGCGAGGAGTGGCACCAGAAGCTCCGCACCTGGCGCACCCAGGGCGGCGCCATCCCCGGGCCCATGGAAACCTGGCTGGCGCACCGCCATCTCCAGACCCTCGGCCTCCGGCTGGCGCGCCAGTGCGACAACGCCGAAGCGCTCGTGGCGCGCCTGCGCGCGGCGCCGGCGGTGCAGGCGGTGTACTATCCGGGGAGTGCGGACACGGCGGCAGGGCGTCTGCTCGGAGCGCAGATGAAGCGCGCCGGCTGCGTGGTGAGCTTTGACCTCGGGAGCCGCGCGCGCGCGGAGGCCTTCCTGGGCGCCTGTACCCTGGTGCGCGAGGCCACGAGCTTCGGCGGGATCCACTCGAGCGCCGAGCGCCGCGCGCGCTGGGGCGCGGACGCGGTCGGCGAGGGCTTCATCCGCTTCAGCTGCGGCGCGGAGGCCACCGACGACCTGCTGGCGGACGTGACGCAGGCCCTCGCGGCGGCGGTGCGCGCGGGCTGACCGAGGACCCCCTCAGGCGAGAGGACACCCATGGCCCGGCTCATCTGGCTCCTCCTCACCGTCGCGCTCGGTGGCGCGCTCCTCGGCGCCGCCTCGTGGACCGCGGCCTCCGCGCAGGTCTCCGGCATGCTTGGCTCGCCGCCGCCGCAGATGGGGGATCGCTACACCGCCTTCCTGTGGGAAGGGATGCAGCGGGTGCCCGGCCAGCCCAAGGCGTGGCTCTTCACCTATGGTCCCACGAAGATCCCGGGAGCCCGGAACGTGAAGATCTGGGTGAGCCCCCTCGGCAAGCTGCTCAAGACCGAGCCGGCCGACCTGCAGCAGAAGCTGGACGCGTTTCACGCCAAGGGCTTCTGAGCGGCGGGCGCTGGGCTTCCGGGGGCGGGGGCATTACCGTTGAAGGGTGCTCGCTGCCCCCGGCGGGCCGCATCGACTCACAGGGAGCCGAGGAGCGACATGTCGAAGCGTGAAGACCAGAAGATGGCCGCCCTGCTCCGGAAGCACGCCGGCAAGCAGAAGCCCGCGGCCAAGGACCCCGCCGCACAGTTCGATCCCACGCTGCGGATCCGGCGCGAGCAGGACTCCAACGAGACCGAGAAGCTGTTCAAGGAAATGAAGCGGCGCGAGTTCTAGCCGCCGCAGCCACAACGACGAGGGCGGGCACCGGTGAGCCACCGGTGCCCGCCCTTCCTGTTGGTGGAGGCGTCAGGCCGGCTTGAAGATGGCCGCCCAGGCCGCCGCGAGGCCAAGGAGCGGCGCCGCGAGGAAGAGCGGCTTGGCGAGGTCGGGCTTCCGGTAGGGCAGCACGATCACCACGCTGAGCAGCGTCCAGATGGTGAGCTTGATCCAGATCCAGAGCGGAAAGGGGAAGGCCACGTGCAGCCGGGCGAGCATCCCGAAGCCGCCGAGGAGGACCAGGAAGGCGGCAGTGCCATGGAGGGCGCTGACGAGCGTGCGATGGGGATTGGCCGCCTTGGTGCCGCCGGCGGCCACGTAGAGTGCGAGTCCGCCGATGCTCGTGAAGAGGAGCATGATCGCGAACAGGTGGATGGTGCGATAGGTCTCGATGGGCATAGTGGCAGCAAGAGTAATGGCGTGCTGTCCCCTCGGGAATGGCCTGCCCTGCCGTCCAAGCTTTGGGAGCCGGTGACGTTCCGCGTCCGCCGCGGGCCGCCCTACGCCTCACCCCGCGGGCCGAGCGGCGCCTGCCCCCCAGGAGTGGAGGTCCGGTGCGGCGTCGCTCGGGCGCGGAACCGGTCGTCTCCATGCGTGCTCGATGAGTGGTGGGATCCCCAGCATGGAGATGGCGCTCATGAAAGTGATCCAGGTGGTCGGCCTCGTCCTGCTCCTGTTCGGCGGCTATGTTCTCGTGCGCGGGCTGAGCTTCACCCGCGACCGCGAGGTGCTCGACGTGGGTCCGGTGCAGGCGGAGGTGGAGGAGCGCAAGGCGATCCCCTCGTGGGCGGGCGCGCTTGCCGCCGGCCTCGGGGTGGTGTGCATCGTGGCAGGCGCGCGGGGTGGTTCGCGCGCCACCTGACGGCGGCCGGCCCCGGGGACGCCGCCGGGAGGGGTGTCCCCCGGGGACGGAGGCGGCCGTGGCCAGCGCGGTGATCCAACTCAGCATCAAGCCCCGGGTGCCCGGCGAGCCGGGGCTCCCCAAGCGGCCCGTCGCGCGCCTCGTGGTGACGCCCACCGGCTGCGAGGGCGACTACAACCACTACCGCACCCGCTCCCTCGCGGGCGATCCCGACCAGGCGGTCCTCGTGGTCACGGACGAGGCGATTGCCTCCCTGGTCGCGGAGGGGTGGCCCATGACGCCCGGCGACTTCGGGGAGAACATCACGCTGGGCGGGGTGGCTGAGGCCTCGCTGGTCCCGGGCACGCTGCTCACCATCGGCGCGGTGCGGCTCGAGGTCTCCAAGCCCTGCGAGCCCTGCAGCAACCTCTACCATCTGCCCTACGTGGGCCGCGAACGCGGCCCGGAGTTCCTGCGCGTCACCCGCGACCGCCGTGGCTGGTACGCGCGCGTGCTCACGCCCGGGACCATCGGCCTGAGCGACCGCGTCACGGTCGAGACACCGGCCGCCCGCGGATGACGCACCCCGGCCCGCCGCCGACCCTCGATCCCCGCGCCGCCACGCTGATCGAGCAGCTGGGGCTCGCCCCGCATCCCGAGGGCGGCCACTACCGCGAGCTCTTCCGCTCCCCGTCCAAGGTGCAGCCCGGCGATGACCGCCCGGCACGGAACGCGCTGACCACCATCTACTTCCTCCTCCCCGCGGGCGAGCACAGCCGCTGGCACCGGGTGCGCTCCGACGAGGTGTGGCACCTCTACGAGGGCGGCCCCATCGAGCTGTTGCTGAGCCCGCCCGGCTTCGCCGCCGTCGAGCGCGTGCTGCTCGGCCCGCCGGGCAGCACGCTCGGGCCCTGTCACACGGTGCCCGCCGGCTGGTGGCAGGCCGCGCGGCCGCGCGGTGCCTACGCGCTGGCGGGCTGCACCGTGGCGCCGGGGTTCGAGTTCGCCGACTTCGGCTTCCTGCGGGAGTCGCCCGAGGAGCTGGCGCGCCTCCGCGCCCTCTCGCCCGAGCTCGCGCGCCTGGCGTGATGCCACAGGCCGTGGCCGGGGCCGACGGGTGCCCCGGCGGGTGGATCGTGGTGCGTGACGCCGGCGGGGTCGTGGCGGCCGAGCTCGTGGCGGATGCGGCGGGCCTCGTTGCGCTCGCGCAGGGGGTAGCGGCGCTCGGCGTGGACATCCCCATCGGGCTCCCGGACGATGGACCGCGCGCCTGCGACCTCGCCGCACGCGCCTTCCTCGGGGCCCGGCGCACCTCGAGTGTCTTCCCCGCCCCGGTACGCGCCGCGCTCGGCGCGGCGGACTACGGCGACGCGTGCGCCCGTTCCCTCGCGGCCTGCGGCAAGAAGCTCACCCTCCAGACCTGGCACCTCGTGGCGCGGATCCGCGACATGGACACTGCACTCCGCGCCGACCCGGGCGTGGCCGCGCGGATCCATGAGGTGCATCCCGAATCGAGCTTCCACCTGTGGAGCGGACAGGCGGGCCTGCCGCCCAAGAAGACGGCGGCGGGCCGCGCCGCGCGCCTCACCCTGGTGGAGGCACGATGGCCCGGGGCCTGGGCGGCCACCCGCGCGGCGCACCGGAAGGCCCTGGTCCGGGATGATGACCTGCTCGACGCCTTCGCCGCGCTCTGGAGCGCGCACCGGATCGCGGCGGGCACGGCGCTCCAGCTGCCGGCCGAGGTCGCCCGAGACGCGCACGGGCTGCGCATGGTGATCCAGGCGTGAGCCCCGGCTTGTCGCCCGTGGCGGCGGCAGTGCAGCTTCCCGGCGACTCCTTCGCCGAGTAACCCCGCCGATGGCTACCCCTCCCGAAGTCTGGCTCCGCGGCCCCGTGCCGGGCATCGCGCCCGAGTTGCAGCCGGCGGCGCACGCGCTGCTGCAATCGCTCGAGGATGTGGAGCACGCGGTGGGCCCGCTCTCGGCTGCCGGACTTTGGGCCACGCCCGGCGGCGCGCCGAGCGTCGGGTTTCACCTGCTGCACCTGGCGGGGAGTGTGGATCGCCTCTGCACCTATGCGGCCGGTGCCCCACTCTCCGACGACCAGCGCGAGGAGCTGCGCTGGGAGAAGGAGCCGGTGACCCGCCACCCACGGCACAAGTGCTGCTGGCGCGCTGCCGCGGCATCGTGGACCGGGCGCTGGCGCAGCTGCGCGCCACGCCGGCCGGCGCCTTCACGGAGCCGCGCGGCGTGGGGCGGGCGCAGCTGCCGTCGACCGTCGGCGGGCTCCTCTTCCATGCCGGGGAGCACGCGCAGCGGCACTCGGGGCAGGTCGTCACTACCGCGCGCATCGTGCGGGGGCTGGGCAGCGCATGATTGCCTATCGTCCCGCCACCGTGGCGGACCTGCCTGCGCTGCTGGCGCTGACGCCGCTCCTCGGCAGCTTCGACGTGCCCGCCTGGCGCACGCCGGAGGAGATTGGCCGCGCCGACAACGCCATCCTCGAGGAGGCCGTGCGCTCGCCGCGCGCGGAGGTGTTCGTGGCGGTCGCCGAGGAGGCGGGACGGGTGCTGGGGCTGGTGTTCGCCTCCACCCGGCAGGATTACTTCACCGGCGCCCCGCACGGCCACATCGAGGTGCTCACGGTGCACCCCGCCGCGCAGGGGCTCGGCATCGGGAAGGAACTCGTGGCGCGGGCGGAGGCGTGGAGTCGCGCCCGCGGGCACCGCGCCATGACGCTCAACGTCTTCGCGCGGAACGAGGCGGCCCGCGCCGTCTATCACCGCCTCGGCTACGCGCCGGAGACCATCCACTACTGGAAGGCGCTCGGCTGACCGGTGTGCGCCCCGGCCCGCGCCCGGGCGTCCTGCGGGAAGCCTGGGCCGGGGGCGGGAAGGCGCCGCTCCTGCTCCGGCACGCAATGCCGGACGAAGCTGGAGCTCCGCGCCCTCGACGTGACGCGACCCTGACCCCGAACGCCTTGGAGTGATGCGATGGCCGACCGCCTGGTACTGCTGGTGGGTGCGACGGGCCTGGTGGGTGGCGAGTGCCTGCGCCGCCTGGTGGCGGACCCCGGCGTGGGTCAGGTGCGCGTGCTGGTCCGGCGGCCGCTGCCCGGCGGCGCGCCGCATCCCAAGGTGACGCAGGCCGTGGTGGACTTCGAGCGCCTCACCGAGAAGCCTGAGCTCTTCGTGGTGGACCAGGTGTTCTGCGCCCTCGGCACCACCATCCGGCAGGCGGGCTCGCAGGCGGCGTTCCGGCGCGTGGACCACGACTTCCCGGTGGCGGTGGGCCGCCTCGCCCTGGCCACCGGGGCCAGCCACTACCTGCTGGTCAGCTCCATCGGGGCCAACCCGGGGGCGCGCGCCTTCTACCCACGGGTGAAGGGCGAGGTGGAGCAGGCCATCGTGGACCTCGGCTACCGGAGCACCACCATCGCGCGGCCGTCGCTCCTCCTCGGCGAGCGCCGCGAGTTCCGGCTGGGCGAGCGGGTGGCGAGCCGGCTCGGGTTCCTGATGCCCGCGCGCGCCAAGCCGGTGGCGGCGGCCCTGGTGGCCGCGGCGCTGGTGCGCTGCGGCCGCCGAGGACCGGCCGGGCGTGCGGATCCTCGAGAACGCCGACCTCCGCGCCACCCCCGCCTGAGCCCTTGCCGCTGCTCCCTCCCCTCCCCTAGCCTTCGGGCGACTCAACCGGACGGCAGGCATGCAGCAGATCGGCGCCGGACCGCGGCCCTTCGAGGTGGCCCGCGCCCGGCTCACCCCGGTGTTCCAGGCCTTCGGCTTCCGCCTCTTTGGAGTGGAGCTGCCGGAGAAGGGCAGCCGCCACGCCTTCGCGGAGTTCGGGCGGAAGGACCTCCGCATCCGCCTGGTGTGGGAGGGCGACGAGCAGGTGCTCTGGCTCGAGGCGGCGCGGCAGGCGGGGAGCGAGATCGTGAGCCGCTGGACCGACATCGAGTGGAGCATCGCCGGCCAGCGCCGGCCGGTGGAGCGCGGCACCGACGAGGCCCGCCTCGACCGCCTCGAGGGCGCGCTCGGCGCCTTCCTCAGCATGGACACGCCCGACGTGGCGCCGGCGTGAGCGCGCCCGCCCCGCCCGCCTTCGCCACCGGCGCGCCGCGCACCGGGCCCGAGCTCTCGGCCGCGCTGGGCCGCCTGCTGGCGGAGGGCATCACCTACCTGCAGGCGCTTCCCGAGCCGGCCTTCACGGCGCCGCAGGGCACCTTCTGGTCGCCGGCGGAGCATGTGCGGCACCTGCGGAAGTCGGCGGCGCCGCTGGTGACCGCACTCGGCATCCCACGCCTCGTCCTCGGGCTCCGGTTCGGGAAGGCGGGCCGCCCCTCGCGCGCGTTCGACGAGATGGTGGCGGTCTACCGTCAGGCGCTGGCCGGTGGCGCCACCGCCGGCCGCTTCGCGCCCTCCGGCGACGGCGACGGCCTCGACCGCACCGCCGTCCTCGACGGCTGGGCCCGCGTCACCGGCGCGCTGCAGGCGCAGCTCGGCAAGTGGGATGAGGCCGCGCTCGACCGCTACCAGCTCCCCCACCCCGTCCTCGGCCCCCTCACCGTGCGCGAGATGCTGGCCTTCACCGTGTACCACACCGCCCACCACCTGCGCCGCGTGGCGGAACGGAGCGGCCGATGACCGACCTCCCCAGCCACCTCGGCGCCATCCTGGCGCGCGACCTCGCCGCCCTCCGCCGGGAGATCGAGGCCTACCCCGATGACGCGCTCCCCTGGCGCGAGGTCCCCGGCCTCACCAACCCCGGTGGCACTCTGGCGCTCCACGTGGCCGGCAACCTGCAGCACTACGTCGGCCACGTGCTGGGCGGCAGCGGCTACGTGCGCGACCGGCCCGCGGAGTTCGCGCGCCGCGGCGTGCCGCGGAGCGAACTGGTCGCCGAGCTGGACCGGGCGCGGGCGGCGGTACTCGCCGCCCTCCCACGCCTGACACCGGCCACCCTCGGGGCGCCCTTCCCCGAGGCGCTCGCGGGGCACCGGTTCCGCACCGACGACCTGCTGCTCCACCTCGCCACCCACCTGGCGTATCACCTGGGCCAGGTGGATTACCATCGCCGCGCCGTGACGGGCAGCCCGAGCACCATCGGCGCCATGGCGCTCCCGGAACTCGCCTCCGCCTCCCCCACCGGATGACCGGCAGCGGCTGGGCCCCCGTCTACGCCGTGGTGCGGCGCATCCCGCGCGGCAAGGTGGCCACCTATGGCCAGGTGGCGGCACTCGCCGGCCGGCCGCGCCAGGCCCGGCAGGTAGGTTACGCCCTCCACGCGCTGCCGCCGGGCGCCGACGTGCCCTGGCACCGCGTGGTGAATGCGGCCGGCCGCCTCAGCCTGACACCCGACAGCGGCGGCATCGAGCAGCGGCTCCGCCTGCTGGCGGAAGGCGTGACGGTCACGGAAGGCGGGCGGATCCCCATGGCGGGGTTTCGCTGGCAGCCGGCCAGGCGCACGGTGGCCCGCCGCCCCTCGGCCCGCTAGCTTCGCGGCATGTCGCTCTCCGCGCTGCTCGTGCTGGGCCTCCTCGGCCTGTGGCTCATGGTCCGGGGCCAGCGGGCCGTGGACGCCGGGCGGGACGTGGACGCCACCACCCTCACCGAACTGGCGCGCGCCGGCTCCGACCTCGCCCAGCCGCACGAGGTCGAGTTCTACTTCTACTTCCCCGCCCAGGAGCAGGCCGCCGCCGTGGCGGAGCTGCTCGGCCGCGAGGGTTACGGCATCCGGCTGGACCACGCCCAGGAGGGCCGCGACTGGCTCTGCCTGGCCACCCGCGCCATGGTGCCGGCGCTGCCCGAGCTCCAGGCGCTCCGCGCCCGCTTCGTGGAGCTGGCGGAAGGCCGCGGCGGCGTGTACGACGGCTGGGGCGCCACCGTCGTGGAGCCGACGGGCGAGGCGTGAGCCCGCCCGGCCTCCTCGTCCGCCCCGCCCGCCCGGCGGAGGCCGCCCGCTGCGCCGGGGTCGCCGCCTATGCGTTCGCCGCCGCCTACGGCCGCAGCAACCCGGTGCTCGAGGTGGCCCGCCACCTGGAGCGCGCCTGCAGCGTCCCGTACTTCGCCGCGGCCCTCGCCGATCCCGGCACCATCGTCCTCCTCGCGGAGGTGGCGGGCGAGGCGGTGGCGTACGCCATGGTGGCGCCGGAACCACCCCCGCCCTGCGTGCCACCCGACGGGGCGCTGCAGGTGCTGCACTTCTACGTGGTGCCCGAGTGGACCGGCCGCGGGGTGGCGGCCCCGCTCATGGCGGCGGTGCTGGACGCGGCCGCCCAGGCGGGCGCCAGCCGGCTCTGGCTCACCACCTGGGAGCACGCGCCCTGGGCGCACGCCTTCTACCGGAAGCAGGGCTTCGTCGAGGTGGGCGACGTGCCGTTTGCGCTCGGCGAGGACATCCAGCGGGACCTGGTGCTGACCCGCCCCGTCAGCTCCCCGGGCTGAGTTCCGGACCGTCTGGCGGGATCTGGTCCCGGCCCGTACGTTGGCCCTGTCCCCCCAAGGAGGCAGGCATGGCGACGGTGCGGGAAATCCTGGAGAGGAAGGGGAGCGCGGTGGTGACGGCGGAGGCGGGACAGACGGTGCTCGAGGCGGCGCGCATCATGAACGGCCACGGCATCGGCGCCGTGGTGGTCACCGAGCAGGGCGAGATGCGCGGCATCTTCACCGAGCGCGACGTACTGCGCCGCGTCGTGGCCGAGGCGCGCGACCCGAGCGCGACCCGGCTGGCGGAGGTGATGACCCCGGGGTGGTCACCACCGCGGACCAGACCACGGCGGAGGAATGCGCCGAGCTCATGACGGTGCGCCGGATCCGGCACCTGCCCGTGCTGTCGGGCGGGCACCTGGCCGGCATCGTCACGATCGGCGACCTGCTGGCCTGGCAGCTGAAGGAGCAGGCCACGACCATCACCCAGCTCAACGGGTTCATCTACGACAACCGCTGACCCAGGCGACGTGCAGGCTCCTCTCCTCCGCGGCGGCCTCCTGGCCGCCGTACTCCTGTCCCTCCCCGTGACTGCGCTCCCCGCCCAGCAGGCGGCGGACCCGGGGCTGCCCGGCTGGCTCACCGGCTGCTGGCGCCAGGCCAGCGCGACGCTCGTCGTGGAGGAGATGTGGCTCGCCCCGCAGGGCGGCGCCATGGTGGCCACCGGGCGGACGCTGCGGCAGGACAGCATGATTGCCTGGGAGCAGCTCGTGGTGCGCCGCCAGGGCCCGGGCCTGGTCCTCGAGGCCACCCCCTCCAACCAGCTGCGCGCCACCTTCACCGCCACGCTGGTGAGCGACACCCTGCTCCGCTTCGAGAACCCCCAGCACGATTTCCCGCAGGTCATCCGCTACGAGCGCCGCGGCCCCGACTCCCTCGTGGCCGTGGTGAGCGGCACCGTGCGCGAGCGGCAGCGCGCCATCACCTTCGAGTACGGCCGCGTGCCCTGCGGCCTCCCCTGATGCTCCGCACCGCCCGCCTGCGCCTCTTCCCGGTGACCCCGGCCCTCGCCCGCGCCGACCTGGCCGGCCCCGCCGCGCTCCGCGAGGCGCTCGGCATCGAAGTTCCCGCCAGCTGGCCGCCCGAGCACCTGGATCACCAGGCCATCCGCTGGACCCTCGACCAGCTCGGCACCGGCGTCCCCGGCGAGTGGCTCTATCACTACATCGTCCGCGAGGACCTGGGCACCGAGCACAACGTCGTCGTCGGCACCGCCGGCTTCGCGGGCGTGCCGGACGCGGAGGGCACCGTGGAGCTCGGCTACTCGGTGGTGCCGGAGCACCGGCGCGCCGGCATCGCCAGTGAAGCGGTGGCGGCGCTCATGGAACGGGCGTTCGACCTGCCGGCCGTCGAGCGCATCATCGCCCACACCTATCCGGTGCTGCTGCCGTCCATCGGCGTGCTGGAGAAGAACGGCTTCCACCTGGTCGGAGCCGGCAGCGAGCCGGGAGTGCTCCGCTACGCCATCACCCGGGCCGATCACGACGCCGGCCGCACCTGGACCCCGCCCCACGTCCGGAGCCTGGCGCGCCTCCTCAACCACATGGTCTGGGCCGACGCCGAGGTGCACGCGGCCCTCGCCGCCGAGCCGATGGGCTCGCGCGCGCGCCAGGTCTACGACCACATCCTCGGCGCCGAGTCCCGCTGGCTCACCCGGCTCCGCCAGGAGGCCCCGGTGCACGCGGTCTGGCCCGCCTTCACGCCCGGCGAGGCCCTCGAGGTGGCGGCACAGGTCGCGGAAGGCCTCCGCGCCTTCCTCTGGCAGCTGGCCCCCGCGGACCTCGACCGGCTGCTCACCTACCGCACCAGCGACGATGTGGAGCAGCACACCCGCGTCGAGGACATCCTGCTGCACCTGTTCCTCCACGGCGCCTACCACCGCGGCCAGGTGGCGGCGCTGCTCCGTGCCGGGGGCGCCGCGCCGCCGGCCACCGACTTCATCGGCTTCGTGCGTGGCGTCCCCCGGCCCGCCCGCGCCCTGAACGCCCGCCCGCGCGCAGGAGGCCCGGATGCACACGGTCCCCTTCCCAGGGCCGTCGGGCCGCGACCGCGCGCCAGGGGCTCACGGGTGGTGGCCGGGGCCGCGTGAGCCAGGCGGGACTCCACCCCGCTCCGCGGCGAGCGGGACCTCGCGGCCCTCCTCGCCACGCTCGCGCCGGTGCTCGATCCGGTGCCCTATGCCTTCACCCGCGCCCCCGGTGGCGTGGTGCCCGAGGGCGTAGCCCCGCTCGTCACGGTGCGGGAAGCGGAAGCGCTGACCCTGGTGCTCCCCCGCGCCGACGCCGAGAGGCTGGGAGTGCCGCTCGACTTCCTGGCCCGCCGCATCATCCTCACGGTGCACTCCGACCTGGCCGCAGTCGGCATGATGGCGCGCGTCGCCACGGCGCTGGCGGGCGCCGGCATCCCGTGCAACGCCGTGGCGGGCGCCTACCACGATCACCTCTTTGTCCCCGACGCGGACGCCGCAGCCATGGCGGCCGCTGCTCGCGGCCCGCCCGGGGCGCGACGGATGCGGTCATCTACGCGGTGACGGTCGAGGTGGACGCGGACACTGCGGACGACTGGCAGGCATGGATGCGCACCGTGCACATTCCCGAGGTCCTCGCCACGCGCTGCTTCACCGGCGCGGAGATCGCCCGCCGCGACGATCCCCCCGCGCCCGACGGCACGCTGGTCTTCGTCGTCGAGTACCGCGCGCGCTCGGCGGAGCAGCTGCGGGTCTATCGTGAGGCGCACGCCCCCGCGCTCCAGCAGGCGCACACCGCCCGCTACGGCACCAGGGCCCGCGCCACCCGCACCGTCCGCACCGTCCTCGCCCCACCTGCCCGCACCCAGTGATGCCGACGCCGTATCGCCTGCCGCTGCCCTATCGTCAGGTCGATGTCTTCGCCGCCCGTCCCTTCGCCGGGAACGGGCTGGCCGTCTTTCCCGACGCCCGCGGGCTCCCCGCACCCCTGATGCAGCAGCTGGCGCGCGAGCTCAACCAGTTCGAGGCCATCTTCCTCGAGATCGATGGCCCCTCGCGCTGGGTGCGCGCGCGGATCTTCACCGTGGACGAGGAGCTGCCCTTCGCCGGCCACCCCGTCCTCGGCGCCGCCGCGGTGGCCCACCAGGAGGCGCTGCCCGAGGCGGAGCACGTGGCCTGGACCTTCGGCCTCGGCGAGCGGGGGGTGCTCGTGGAAAGCTGGCGCGCGCCGCACGGCTTCCGCGCCCGCATGGACCAGGGGGTGGCGCAGTTCGGCCCGCCGCTCAGCGCGGCGCAGGCGGCACCGTTCCTCGCCGGCCTCGGCCTCGAGCCTGGGGATGCGCACGCCACGCTGCCGCTCCAGATGGTCACCACCGGCCTGCCCTACCTGATCGTGCCGCTCCGCCGCCGCTTCGGTGAGGCGCGCATCCGCGTCGCCGGGTACGAGGCACTTCTCGCCACCATCGGGGCCAAGTTCGTCTACGTGGTGGATCCCGAGGGGCCCGAGGGCCGGACCTGGGACAACCAGGGCCTCGTCGAGGACGTGGCCACCGGGCAGCGCGGCCGGGCCGACCGGCGCCTACCTGGTCCGCCACGGCGTCCGTCCGGCGGGTCGGGGTCATCACCATCCAGCAGGGGGCCCGCGGCGGGCGACCCAGCGAGCTCCGCGTCACGGTGGCGGCGGACGGGGATCAGCTCCAGGTGTCGGTCGAGGGCGACGTGGTCCCGGTCGCCCACGGCGAGTTCTCGCGCCTCGAGCCGTGACGCTCACCTTCGGCTACCTCTGCGACCACCCGGACGCCGCCCCGGCCCTCGCCCGGTGGCACTGGCAGGAGTGGGCGACCATCATCCCCCGCTGGTCCGAGGCCGAGGCGCTGGCGGAGCTCCGCACCCACACCCGGCGTCGTCACCTGCCGACCACGATCGTCGCCTATGACGGGGCCGAGCTCGTCGGCTCGGCGAGCCTCCTGGCCGAGGACATGCCCGATTTTCCCCCGCTCAGTCCCTGGCTCGCCAGTGTCTTCGTGCGGCCGGACCGGCGCGGGAAGGGACTGGGTCAGGCGCTGGCCCGCCGGGTGCTCCTCGAGGCGGCCGCCCTCGGCCATGCGCGGGTGTATCTCTTCACCACCGACCAGGCCGGCTGGTACGCCCGCATGGGCTGGCAGGTGGAGCAGGCCTGTGCGTCGGGCGGCCACCCGGGGGTGATCATGGCTACCGACACCGCCCGGCACGGTGCTAGCTTTTGAGCCACTGCTCCCTGTTCGCCCCCGACTGGAGAGTCCCATGCTCAACGACTGGAAAGCCCGCCTGCAGGACGCCCTCGGCGACCTCGAGCGCGAGCGCGATGAACTGAAGGTCCGCATGCACCTCGCCAAGCAGGAAGCCAAGGACGAGCTCGCCGAGCTCGAGGCCAAGCTCGACGAGCTCAAGTTCCGCGCCGGTGCCGCCGGCGGCGAGGCCAAGACCGCCCTCGGCGACATCGGCGAGGCCGCCGGCAAGCTCGCCGACGAGATCAAGCAGGGCTTCGACCGGGTCAGGAAGACCCTGTGACCTCTTCCCAGTCGCCGTCCATGGACAACCAGCCGCTCAACGCCGAGATCACGCGGCTTCGCACGCAGCTCACCACCATCGACCAGCAGCTCCTCAAGTCGGCCAACGCGCCGGAGGGGCTCGAGGACCTGAAGCGGGCGGTGGACAACCTCCGCACCAGCGTGTGGGCGGTGCTGTCGGCGTCGCGCACCAGCAACTATCCGGCGTTCATCTCGCGCTTCCGGCTGCGCCGCGGCATCGACACCCTGAAGGGCATCCTCGCCGAGTGCGACACGGAGTCCGGCCGCGAGGTGCATCCGGAGCACGCCGAGCTGCAGATCGTCCTGGAACAGCTGCACGAGCGGATCGGCAAGCTGCGCGCCGGCCACTGAGGTGACGGTGCCCGGCGGCGAGCAGCTGCTGAGCATCGCCGTGGGGCTCGGGCTGGCGGCCGCCACCGGGTTCCGGGTGTTCCTGCCGCTGCTCGCCGCCGGCGCCGCCAGCCGGCTCGGCTACCTGCCGCTCGCCGGCGGGTTCGACTGGCTCGCCACCACCCCCGCGCTCGTGGCGCTCGGCGTCGCCACCGTCCTCGAGATCCTGGCGTACTACATCCCCTGGCTCGACAACGCGCTCGACACCATCGCCACGCCCGCGGCCGTCGCCGCGGGCGTGCTGGCGTCCATGGCCGTCCTCACCGACGTCCCGCCGGGGCTCCGCTGGGCCATCGGCATCATCGGGGGCGGGAGCGCGGCCGGGCTGATCCAGGGGATCACCGCGCTGCTCCGGCTCAAGTCGAGCGCGCTCACGGGCGGGCTCGCCAATCCGGTCATCGCCACCATCGAGCTCCTCGGCGCGGGAACGGTGGCCGTGCTGGCGATCGTCCTCCCGCTCGTGGCGCTCGCCGCGGTGGTGGTGCTGCTGGCGCTCGCCTTCCGCGCCACCGGCCGCCTGCTCTTCGGCCGGCGGCCGCCGCCAACGAATCCCCCCGCGCCGGCGTAACGTCCATGCCCGCGACGCTCACCCGATGCCTGGACGGCCCCATGAAGCCCCGCTCCCTCTCCGACGCCCTGATCCTGCTGCTGCTCCTCCTCCTCGCGGCCGCCTGTGCCCCGGCCCACCAGGCCGCCCGCCCCACCGATCCCGACAGCGCCTTTGCCGCCGTGCAGCGGAACGGGGCCCAGGTCATGGGCGTCAGCCAGGACGCCTCCGAGCACGTCTTCGAGGACCTCGCCGACGGCGGCCGGATCCTCTACCGGATGCGGGACACCGCCGACGCCGCGGGCGTGGCCACCATCCGCGACCACCTCCGCCACATCGAGCACGCCTTCGCCCAGGGCGACTTCAGCAATCCCGCCCAGGTCCACAGCATGGCCGTCCCCGGCACCGCCGTCATGGCCGAGCGGAAGGCCCGGATCCGGTACCAGATGACCCCGACACCGGGGGGCGGCGAACTCCGCATCCGCACCACCGATCCCGCGGCCCTCGCCGCGGTGCACGAGTTCCTCGCGTTCCAGCGGAGCGACCACCGCGCCGCCGGCCACGAGGGGATGCGGCATGAGCCCGGGATGGACCACTCGAAGATGCACCCGGCGCCGGCCACCCCCTGAACGCGCGACGCGCCGCCTCCCGGATGGGGGGCGGCGCGTCGGGTCGGGTGGCGCCCTCAGCCGACGGTGTCGGTGTCCTGCTGCCCCGTCAGGCGGCGCGACAGGTGGGACCACGACACGCCGATGGCGAGCACCAGCGACAGCGCGATCAGCACCAGGTGCGCCATCGCCTTGCTGGACGTGGGCGAGATGGCGCCATAGTAGATCATCGCCCAGATGGTGCAGCCGAACAGCGCCACCACGAGCAGCGCCCCGCCCACGCCGAGCGAGCGCCGCGTGGCCTGCAGGAACACCACCCATCCCGTGACCAGCGCGATCCCGGCCAGCGCCTTCACCGGGGTGAAGCCGTGCAGGTACGCGCCGATGCCCGTCTCCCCGGGCGCCGGATGCAGCACCCAGTGGAAGAACGAGAACCCTTCCGGGTTGTAGGTCAGGTACACGAGCGCGAAGGCCGCAACCACGCGCGCCAGGAACCCGCCCCAGGAGAAGCCCTCGGATGCCATCCCGTCCTCGTCTGGTGAAAAAGGGGAAGCGTGTGGGGCCGAAGGTAGCCGCCGCACGGAAGCCGCGCCAGCAGGCCGCCGACGACCTGCAGGACATCCCCGGCGTCGGCCCGTCCTTGGCGCAGGACCTGCGGGACCTCGGGATTCGCCGGGTGGCGGACCTCCGGGGGAAGGACCCGGAGCGGCTCTACCGGCGGCTCATCGCGCTCCGGGGGGCACACCAGGACCGCTGCGTCCTCTACGTCTTCCGCTGCGCCGTCTACTTCGCCGGGACGCCCCGGCCCCGGCCGGACCTCTGCCTCTGGTGGAACTGGAAGGACCGCGGCTGAGCCCACTTGCGCGGCCCCGGGCGGCGCTGCCAATTACTGCCCGCTCCTGCGCGCCCGGACCGGCCGGTGCGCCGTGTCCCCCTCCCGCCCCGGATCCCGATGATCAAGTACGTCACCGAATTCCTCGGCACCCTCTTCCTGGTCCTCACCATCGGCCTCGTGGTCATCGGCCAGGCCCCGATGCCGGCGCTGCCGATCGGCCTCGTGCTGATGGTGATGGTGTACATGGGCGGGCACGTCTCGGGCGCGCACTACAACCCGGCCGTGACCCTGGCGCTCGCCATGCGCGGAAAGCTGCCCATCAGCGAGGTGGCGCCATACATGGTGTCGCAGGTGCTCGGCGCCATCGTGGCCACGGTGATGGTCTACGTCATGACCGGCCAGACCTTTGCCCCGGTGCCGGGCGCGTCGGTGACCCCGGTGGCGGCGCTGCTCGTGGAGGTGGTGTTCACCTTCGCCCTGGCGCTCGTGGTGCTCAACGTGGCCACCCATCCGGCCACCCGCGGCAACTCCTACTACGGCCTGGCCATCGGCATGACGGTGGGCGCCGCGGCCTTCGCTGGCGGGCCCATCTCCGGCGGGGCCTTCAACCCCGCCGTCGGCATCGGGCCCACGCTGGTGAATGCGCTGCTGCAGGGTGGCTCGTTCGCGAGCCTCTGGTACTACCTCGTGGGCCCCTTCGTGGGCGCGGCCCTGGCCGCCGTGGTGTTCAAGTCCCAGGAAGACGCCGCCTGAGCCCGCAGACCACCGTCCGGCCGGGCCTCCCGGGGCCCGGACGTTCGCCTGCCCCACCCCGATGATCCGCCCCCTCCTGCCCGCCGACTGGCCCGCGGTCCGCGCCATCTACCTCGAGGGCCTCGCCACGGGCAATGCGAGCCTCGAGGTGGAGGCGCCGACCTGGGAGGCGTGGGACGCGGCACATCATCCCGCGCCGCGCCTCCTGACGCACGACGCCGAGGGCGTCACGGGCTGGGCCGCGCTCTCCCCCGTCTCGAAGCGCGCCGTGTATCAGGGCGTGGCGGAGGTGAGCATCTACGTCGCCGAGCGGGCGCGGGGCCGGGGCGTGGGCCGGCTCCTCTTCGCGGCGCTCATCGCCGCATCGGAAGCCGCCGGGATCTGGACCCTGCAGGCCTCGGTCCTCGCCGAGAACACCGCCAGCCTCACGCTGCACCAGGCCATGGGCTTCCGCGTCGTCGGCCGCCGCGAGCGGATCGGCCAGCGGCTCGGCGCCTGGCGCGACACCATCATCCTCGAACGCCGCAGCCCCACCGTGGGCGCGGACTGACCTCCTCTCCCAACGGTTCCATGTCCCGCGTCCTCCTGCAGACCACCGGGCTCCTGATTCTCTCGAACGTGTTCATGACGTTCGCCTGGTACGCCCACCTCCGGAACCTGGGCGGCAAGGTCCTGGTACGTGGCAGCGCTCGCGAGCTGGGGCATCGCCCTCTTCGAGTACCTGCTGCAGGTGCCCGCCAACCGCATCGGTTACACCGAGCTCTCGCTGGGCCAGCTCAAGATCCTGCAGGAGGTGATCACCCTCTCGGTGTTCATCCCCTTCGCCATCCTCTACATGAAACAGCCCTTCAAGACCGACTACCTCTACGCCGGCGCCTGCATCCTCGGTGCCGTTCCGGGGCCGGGCACTTCACTGCACTCCCCTGGTGGTCCCTTCCGAGGGCCGCCTCTGCGGCCCTCCGCGCCTCCGCGCTCTGCGGTGCCAGGGCCCCCCCCGCAACGCCAACCACCCTCCCGCAACCGCCCGCCCCCGATTAGCTTTTGCCCCCGTCGGACGCCGTTCCCACCCACCCTGAGAGAGGGGCCCAGGCCAGCCGCTGGTCGGCATCGTGATGGGCAGCGACTCGGATTGGGGCGTCATGCAGCACGCCGCCAGGGGAACTCCAGGCCTTCGGGGTGCCCCACGAGTCGCGCGTCGTCTCCGCGCACCGCACTCCCGACCTGCTCTACCAGTACGCCGAGCAGGCCGCCGGCCTCGGCCTCCGCTGCATCATCGCCGGCGCCGGCGGGGCGGCGCACCTGCCCGGCATGCTCGCCGCCAAGACCTCCGTGCCGGTGCTCGGCGTGCCCGTCCCCTCGCGCCACCTCAACGGGCTCGACAGCCTCCTGTCCATCGTCCAGATGCCCGGTGGGGTTCCCGTGGCCACCTTCGCCATCGGCGAGGCCGGGGCGCGGAACGCCGGGCTCTTTGCGGTGGCCATGCTGGCCCGGACCGACGCGGCGTTGGCGGAGAAGCTGGACGCCTTCCGCCGCGCCCAGACCGACAAGGTGCTGGGCCTCACGCTCCCGGAGCCGTCGTGATCCTCCCGGGCCAGACCCTCGGCCTGCTCGGCGGGGGCCAGCTCGGCCGGATGTTCACCCAGGCGGCGCAGCGCATGGGGTACGAGGTCATCGTCCTCGACCCCGACCCGGGCAGCCCCGCCGGCCGCATCGCCCTCGACCACATCCAGGCCCCCTACACCGACGAGGGCGCGCTCGAGCGCCTCGGCGGGCCTCCGCAGCCGTCACCACGGATTCGAGAACGTCCCCGCCGACGCGCTTCGCCTTCCTGGGAGCCTTCTGCCCGGTCCGGCCCGGCCCGCGCGCGGTGAGCCTCACCCAGGACCGCATCACCGAGAAGACCTTCGCCCGCGAGCAGGGCCTCAGCACCGCCGCCTTCCATCCCGTCCTCGCCCCGGGCGACGCCGCCGCGGCCTTCGCCGCGATCGGCGCCCCCGCCATCCTCAAGACGGCGCGCCTGGGCTACGACGGCAAGGGCCAGGCAACGGTCCACTCCGCCGCCGAGGTGGAAGCCGCCTTCGAGCGCTTCGGGCGGCGGGCCTGCATCCTGGAGCAGCGGGTGGATCTGGCGCTCGAGGTGTCGGTGGTGCTGGCCCGTGGAGCCGACGAGTGCCTCGTCACCTTCCCCGTGGCGGAGAAACCGGCACGTCGCCGGCATCCTCGACACCTCCGTGGTCCCGGCCCGCGCCCCGCAGGCCACCCTCGACGCCGCGCGCGCCGCCGCAGCGAAGCTCGCCGCCGCGATGGACTACGTGGGCACCATGGCGGTGGAGTTCTTCGTCACCCGAGATGGCGCCCTCCTCGTCAACGAGATGGCGCCCCGACCGCACAACAGCGGCCACTACACGCTGGATGCCTGCGCCACCGACCAGTTCGAGCAGCAGGTGCGCGCCCTCGCCGGGCTTCCCCTCGGCGACACCGCGCTCCTCGCCCCTGCCACCATGGTGAACCTGCTCGGCGACCTCTGGCACGATGTCCCCGCTGGGAACGCGCCCTGCAGGACCCGCGGGTGCACCTGCACCTGTACGGCAAGACCGACCCCGGCCCCGGCCGCAAGATGGGCCACATCAACGTGCTCGCCGCGGATCCCGCCGCGGCGCTGGACGCCGCGCTCGCCGCCCGTCGGCGGCTCACCGAGCGCTGACCACCCGCTCACACCTGACTGGAACGAGGACTCCATGCTGCTCACGCTGCTCAGCCTGACGCTCACCCCGGCCGCCCCCCTGCCGCCGGTGCGGCTCGACCCGCCCGCCTGCAAGACCATGATGACCGACCGGATGCCGCTCGACAACGCGCCAGCCCGCTCGATTCCGTCAGCTTCACGGTTGGGCCAGGCCGAGGTGAAGGTCTGCTATGGCCGCCCCTCGGCCAAGGGCCGCCAGGTCTTCGGCGGGCTCATCCCCTACGGCCAGCTCTGGCGCACCGGCGCCAACGAGCCGACCATGATCCACACCACCGGCCCCATCAAGGTGGCGGGCGTGGACCTGGCCTGGCTCCTCTTCCTCTACACCATCCCGGGGAGAAGGAGTGGGAGATCATCCTCAACAAGTCCACCAGCCAGTGGGTTGCCGAGTCCACCTACACCGACGCCGTCAGGCGCAGAAGTCGCTCCGCACGGCAAGGGTCAAGTCGACGCCGCTCACCACCCCGGTGGAACAGTTCACCATCACCGCCATGCAGATGGGCGGCATGGCGCACCTGACGCTGTCCTGGAGAAGACCAGGTCGAGGCCATGGTCCCTTCCGGGCGCTGAGCCGCGCATCATCGTAGGGGCCGAGACATCCGGCCCCCTGCCCAGCGCCACGAAACACCAGACGCGCGGGATCGGCCACCGGCCGGTCCCGCGCCTCGTCTCTTCTGGCAGCGTCGGTGATATCAGGGCATCGTCGGCGCCCCCTCCCGCAGCGCCGCCAGGAACCCGAGCGTCATCACCCGCAGCTCGGCCCAGTCGGTGTACTCGTGGTCCCGGCTGGTGTCGATGGCGCCCCCGCACGGGCGGCAATGCGCTTCATGATGATCCGCGGAGGCAGCCATACGCGCTGTACCGGAGCGCCCCCGGGATGAACTGCACCTCCGCGGGCGTCCACACCGTCTTCTGCGTGAAGCGCGCCACGATCTGCCGCAGCTCGGCATGGGCCTTCGGGTCCTGCTGCAGCACCGCCAGGCAGACCGCCAGGAACAGCGTCGGCCGCTGGCGCAGGGCCGCCGCGTGCCGGCGCGCCCACTGCTCCACCGGCCGCTGGAACGCGCTCACGTGAACCGACGCGGCCACGATCACCGCATCGTACTCCTCCGGCCGCGGGTCGGCGGTCCCGGCCTCGAGACAGTCCACCTCCGCCCCCGCGAGGCGGAGTTCATCGTGACGAAGCGCCACCTTTGGCCGTCTGGCCCTGGTGGTGGCATACACGACGAGAATGCTGGTAGTCATGGGCCCCCTTGGGCACCGAGGCGCTGGCCTCGGCTTCAGGTAGCGCCACCGGCGGCAACGGACCGTGAAGGCCGGGTGAAGCCGCCGGAGGGGAGGAACTCAGTCGCTGCGGCGCAGGTGCTCGGTGATCGTGGCCAGGTGGTGGTCATCGTGCTCGGCCACGAAGAAGGCGTGGTCGAGCAGCCGCATCTCGGCGTGGAGGCGCGGGTGGCGCGCCGTGCGGAGCCAGTCGGCCTCGTCCGCCTGCTCCAGCTGCCGCCCCAGCTCCGCGCGCGCGTCGCGGGAGCCGCGCACCAGGGTGCCCAGGTCGCGGGCGTTGTGGTTGGCCTCGTCCGTCTTCCGGGTTGAGCAGGTCCGCCTCCTGCAGTGAGGCGGCCGGCATGGCGAGTCGTCGATCCGCCCCAGCCAGAGCGGCTCCAGGTCCAGCAGGTGCCCCACGTTTCTCTGGATGGACCAGTGATCCTGCCAGCGCCGCGTCAGCACCGCCGCCGGCACCCCGGCCACCGCGCTTCCACCCGCGCTTAATGTCCCCGCAGCCGCTCCAGCAGCCCGGGCACCTGACTCACCGGCAGGTCGAAGGTGAACCGCTGGCTGAACCACGGCTCCCGCCTGATCATGACGACTCCTTGTCCCGCACCCGCCCCCCCTGCCGCTTCGGGTCGCCGGAGCGCACGTGCGCGATGTACATCCCGATGGCGATCACGATGACCACCGCATCCACGACGAAGAACTCCA
>JADJPD010000019.1 GCA_016713435.1 Gemmatimonadota bacterium
CTCATCGGCGATGCACGGACCCCGAGGTGCGCCACAACGATCACCAGTACACCCGGCATCAGCGCCACGCCTACCGGCCGGACAAGAGGCATCGCCGAGATCTTTGAGCTACACCGAGCTGTACCAGTCGGGCTGCTACCATGGAATCACCCAGAGCTACTTCCGGCCAGCAGGCGGAAGTCAGCGAGGCCCAGGTCAGGCCTCTGCGCGGCGTTCACGCGGCCCGCCGACCAGTGGATCCGCTTCAGCCGTCGGGATGAACCACGGCCTCCGCCATGTACCACCTTGACCCGTCCCCGCGCGCTCGAGAGCTGCGACATGCTGGAGCGCGCTGGGACCAGCTCTCCTGCACGGCGGGGTTCATGTGAACATCGTGGGGACCACCGAGCAGCAGCACCACGCGCAGGGGCGGCAGGGGTGCCCGCGCCTGCCGCGGGTCAGCGGGGCACGACCCACGGAGCGATGAACACGGCAGCATGGATCACGCGCCATGGCCGCGGCCCCGCCGTTCCCGCGCGCAAGGCCGACGATCCCTACTACCCCTGCTCGGTGGTGGGGGCCAGTCCCAGGACGCCTGCTCAGCATGCAGAGCGGGCCTCGTGCTGGAACGACGCAACCGTGACTTCGCCGCTACTTGGCCCGCCTGTGCAGCGGCGCGCCGGAACGGGTTCCGCACCACCCGCCACCAGGAGCATTGGCACCAACGCCGCCGGAGAGTCGCGGCGATGCCGCGCGCGCTGGCCCTCTGCTATCTCGGCGAAGAGGCGTACCAGCCGTGGTGTGTCCTCGGGCTGGTGCGGAATCGCGTGAACGTCACCGCACGCGCCACCGACGGCCTGCCGGTGTGCGCCGTGGTGACGGGGGAAGGGAACCGCCAGAAGTGCTACGAGGCCCTGGGGCTCGAGACGGCCATCCCGCCTGCCCGCGCCGCAGTCGCGCGCCGCTTCTGCCAGACGGCGTGCCCGCCGATGTCCAGGCCAGCTGCCGCTTCTGGCGCCCGCCTCGGCACGCCGCCACCGCCCAGCCTCCCGCTCCGCCGTGGCGACGATGCCTGACCGACTGCCCGCCCCGCGGGCGTAAGGGGGAGAAGGGCCGCCGGGAGGCTTCGCCGGCGGCCCTTCTCGTGGTGACCCATCCGTCCGGCAGCGCGCTCAGAGGTGGGGTCGGGTAGTTGAGGCTGCGCGTGCGCTCCGACGGGAGAGGGCACAGAAACTCGCGGGCTCGCTCGAGCGCCGCGGCCAGGGTGCGACGTTCTCCCCCGCTCCTCGTGGAACTCGGAGTTGGTCAGGGCCACCACCGGCTGGCTGTGCACCTCCGCCAGGATCACCAGCGTCCCCTCGCGCCGGCGGCGGAGCACCACGTCGCGGAGGGCGGCCAGGCCCGTCGAGTCCACCACCGGCACTCGCCGCATGCGGACGATCGGCGCACCGGCTTCCGCCCCACGCTGGCCAGCGCCGACTTGAACGACCGGCTGTGCGCCGCAGAAGAACGGTCCATCGATCTCGTGGACGCCCACGCCCGCGGGGATGGCCTGCAGCACGGTGGCGTTGGGTCGGCGCCCTCCTCACGTCGTCGCTGAAGCGCCGGAGAGGCTCCGTGCGTTGTGACCTCCGCCATGCGCTTCCAGACACAGGAAGGCCGCCGCACCATCCCCACCTCCACGGCCACGTCAGGTCCACAGCGCCGTGAGCGCGAAGGTGATGAGCAGCACCGCCACGTCGCTCTGGGCCCGGCTCCGCCTTGAAGCGCCGCCACCTCGCTCATGGTGCTAGCTCACCATCACCGCCAGGATACAGCGCTGCCGCACGTCGTCGGGACCATCGCGGCCCTTGCCGACTAACAGCATGATGGCGATGGAGCACCACCGCGTGGAGCATCCTTTTCGGCCACCGGGTGCGTCCGCCGTTCTTGACTTTGGTGGCGGTCCGCGCGATGGCCCGTGGCGGGGAGGCCCGGAAGAGTGGTCGCCAGTGGGGGTTGAGACGCCCCAAGCCACCAGCTCCATGTTGGAGCGGTGCCGGGTGCCGATCATCCCGTCCGCCACCACCGCGGAGAGCAGCGACTCGATGCCCGCCAGCAGGGCGATGGTGAACGCCGCCCCGGAGAGATCCCGGACCAGGGCGAGGGAGAGGGGGGGCAGGTGCGGCACCGGCAGGCTCGCGCTGATGGGCCCGAACCGGTCACCGATCGTCTCCACCGGCAGTCCTGCCAGCTTCACGAGGGCGGTGCACGCCACCAGGGCCACGAACGGCCCCGGCACCCGACTCTTGAGTCGGGGCCACTGCGTGATGATCCCGAGCGCCAGCAGGGCCACGCCCGTGGCCGCCCAGTTCACCGTCCCGATGGCGGCCCCGTACGCGGCCCACTTCTCGAGGAACTCCGCCGGCACGCCGTCCATCCGGAGCCCGAGAAAGTCCCGCACCTGGCTGGAGAAGATGATCAGCGCGATGCCGGTCGTGAACCCGGTGGTGACGGGGTAGGGGATGAACTTGATGGCGCCGCCCAGCCCGCGCGACGCCGAGCCCGATCAGCATGACACGTAAGCCCGCATTGGCCACCCAGCCACCCATCCCGTGCTTCGCAATCACGCCCGCCACGATCACCACTAAGGCTCCCGTCGGCCCGCCGATCTGCACCCGGAGCCCAGGGCGGGAATCAGGGAAGCGACGTTGATCGCGGGTGATGAGCCCGCCTCGGGCGTGGCCCCGCTCGAGATGCCGAACGCGATGGCGAGCGGCAGCGCCACGATCCCCACCACGATGCCGGCGCCGAGGTCCGCCACGAACTGCGCCCGGCTGTAGCCCTCCTGCAGGGTGGTCAGCAGCTTCGGTCGCAGCGGCATCTCAGGCGAGGTCCTTCTCCGTGGGCGGCCGGAACATCAGGTCGAAGGCCGGGAGGATCATCCGGGCGAAGGGCCAGACCTCAGGAGGCTGGGGGATGGCCTCGAGGGGCCCGATGATCTGGAGCCGGTCCCCAGGAGGCGTGGGCCAGGGTCCGCACCAGCGTCGCCCAAAGAGGGTCCGGCGGGCCGGAACGGGCGGGAGCGACATCAGGTCGACCTCACGGGCAGGGGAGGGGGAGCGGCGCCACCGGGAATATTAACCAGATGTCAGTCGGCGCTCGCCCGCAGCGCGTTCAGGATCACCGCCAGGTCGATGAGCTCCTGCAGGATGGCCCCCGCGGTCGGCGGGATGAACCCGAACGCCGCGAACCCCATGGCCACACTGGAAAGGCCAAGGTTACCCAGATGCTCTTCGGCCACCCGCATCGTCCATAACTGATGACGATGGCACCGGCCCAGCATCGGCTCGGGTCGCTCGGCCAGCACCACAAGGCTTCGGCCGCCTCGGCGGTGTGCATGCCACCGTGCGCCGCAAGTGCCACGCCTACACTGGCCCGCGAGAGTGCGGGGGCGTCGTTGGTTCCGTCGCCGAGCATGAGCACGCGGTGGCCGGCCGCTTCGAGCCCGGCGACCACGGCAACCTTGTCCTCGGGCATCAGGCTGGCGTGCACTTCCGTGATCCCCACCTCCCGCGCCACCGCCTCGGCGTGGCCGGCGTGATCTCCCGTCACCAGGATCAGGCGAGAGAAGCGCCGAGCCGCGGCGGCAGCGCCGCGATCGAGGCCAGCGCCTCGGGCGGAGCTCGGTCGGCAAACCCGACGGCTCCGCCCACCTGCCCATCCACCAGCACCCAGGCCCGGAGCCCCGGCGCAGTGCCATCGGGGAGCGCCACCGCTGGCGCCACCGAGCGGAGGTAGAGCGGGGACCCGATGGCCACCCGGCGGCCCCGCACGGTGCCGTGCACCCCAAGGCCCGGGCGTTCCTCCACATCCACCGGGGGAAGCGGAGTCCGCGGGCCTCCGCCGCCTCGACGGCAGACCGGGCCAGCAGTGGTGTCCCGAGCCTTGCTCCACGCTCGCCGCCAGGGACAGGAGATCCCCCTCGGTGAACGGCGCGCAGGGCCGCACCGCCGTGACCGCCGGGCGCCCCAGCGTGATGGTGCCCGTCTTGTCCAGGAGGACCACGGTGGCGGCACTCATCCGCTCGAGGGCCTCCCCGTGGCGCACGATCACCCCGGCCCGCGCGGCGCGATTGATCCCGCCGATCAGTGCCACCGGGGCCGCGAGGATCAGGGGGGCAGGGGGTGGCCACCGAGCACCGCCAGCACCCGGAGGGGATCCTGCGACGCGCCCCAGGCCAGCGCACAGACCACGAGCGTGAGCGGGGTGAACAGCACCGCGTAGCGGTCGGCCACGCGCTGGAGCGGAGCCTTGCTGGCCTCCGCGCTCCGCACCAGCTGCACGATCCGGGCGTACTGGCTCTCGGCCGCGGGCGCGGTGCTGACGAAGGTGAAGGGGCTCTCGAGGTTGAGGCTGCCGCTGCGGACACCGCTCCCCGGCTCCACCAGGGCGGGCAGGGGCTCTCCCGTCAGGCGGGAGACGTCGAGGTGCGATCGCCCCTCCTGGACCGTGCCGTCACAGGGGAGCATCTCGCCCGGGCGCACCAGCAGGAGGTCGCCGGGCCGGACCGCGTCCGCCCCGATGTCCCTCCCCAGGCCGCCCCGGCGCGGCGGTGCGCCTGGCGGGGGCCTCGGCCTCGAGCGCCGCCACGGCGCGGGAGGCGCGACGGGCGGCGTACTGGTCCAGCGCCTCCCCGCCCGTCTGCATCAGGACGACCACCATCCCGGCGAGCGGCTGCCACAGCACGAGGGCGGTGACGATCGCCAGCGAGGCCACGAGGTCGGCGGCGAACTGCCCGCGCAACATCCCGCGCACGGTCTGCCAGACGACGCGCGCGCCGAGCAGCACGAGCCCCGCCATCCAGACCCGCCCCCAGACAGCAAGCGGCCCCGCCCGCAGGGCGAGGCCGCTCAGGATCACCGCCAGCGCCGCGAGCGGCGCATGCCAGCGCGACATCAGTGCGCCTGGACGTCCTCCGGCTCCTGTTCCACCGGGACGCCCCGCCCGCTCCGCCGCAGCGTGAAGCCCACGCCGCGCACGGTCTGGATCAGGACCTCGTAAGCGGCCTTCTGCAGCTTGCGGCGCACGTTGCCCACGTGCACGTCCACCACGTTGCTCTCCGGGTCGAAGTGCATGTCCCAGACCTTCTCGAGCAGCGTCGTGCGGCGCACCACCTGCTCCGGGTGGAGCAGGAAGAACTCCACGATCTGGAATTCCTTGGGCGTGAGGTCGAGCGGCTTCTCGTTGACCAGCACCACGTGGCGCAGCCGGTCGAGCGTCAGCGGCCCGTAGCGGAGCACCTCGAGCCGCTCGGCACCGCCCCGCCGGGCCAGCGCCCGGATGCGGGCCAGCAGTTCGTCGAAGCGGAAGGGCTTGGCCAGGTAGTCATCGGCCTTAGGCGTCGAGGCCCCGCACGATGTCCTCCACCGCATCGCGGCTGGCGAGCATCATGATCGGGGTGTTCCCGCCCTCCCGCCGCAGTTCCATGGCGATCTGGAAGCCGTTCTTCTTGGGGAGCACGACGTCGAGCAGGATCACGTCGTACTCGTACACATGGGCCAGCGTTGTGGCTTCTTCGCCATCCGTGGCCACGTCCACGACATAGCCTTCTTCCTTCAGCCCCTGCTCGATGAACCCGGCGACCTTCCGGTCGTCCTCCACGACGAGAATTTTCTTATGAGGGACAATCCTATAGCGGGCGAGTGAACGTGAAGGGAACGTTAGGTGAAGCTACCTTCACGATACGGCCGCCGGGAGTTCCAATATGAAGCATCCTCCCCCTTCGCCACGCGCCACGGCGAAGCTCGCCCTTCCAAGCAGGCGAGCCAGTACGGGACAAGGGCAACCCAAGTCCGCTGCCTTTCCCTCTTCCGCCTTCGTCTGGTAGACGTCGAAGATCCGGTCGATCTCCTCTGCCGGTACCCCGGGGCCCTGATCTTCGATGATATAGGTCATCGTCTGGCCTAGGCCAGCTGCAGCCGGGTGGTCACCTGGCTGCTCGCCGGGGTGTGCCGGATGGCGTTGCCCAGCAGGTTGACCAGGATCTGCTCGACGCGGTGCGGGTCGCTCCGGCAGAGCGGGAAGTCCTCGGGGATCTCCGCCTTCAGCACGACGTTCTTGCCGTCCGCGGCGGGCGTCATGCGGCTGAGCGCGTGGCGCACGATGCCGGCCGGGTCCACGTCCCGGATCACCGGCTTGAGCCGGTCCTCGTCCAGGCGGCTCAGGTCCAGCAGGTCGTTGATCAGGGCAATGGCGCCCTCGGCCGAATCGAGGACCTCGAACGCCGCACGGGGCACCGTGGCGGGGTCCTTCCGCCGAACCAGCATCTCCGCCCAGCCGTAGACGGCGGCCAGGGAGTTGCGGACTCGTGGTTCACCATGGCGAAGAACCGCTCCCGCGAGCGCTGCAGTTGCTGCACCTCCTCCAGCAGGCGGGCGCTTTCCTCATGAAGCCGCGCATTCTCGATGGCGGCGCCAGCCTTCTGGGCCAGCAGCCGGGCAATGTGCTCGTCATCCTCGGTGAACTCGCTGCCGTCCAGCCGCTCGGTCAGGTAGAGGTCGCCGAGCACGCCGCGCTTGCCCATGATGGGCACGCCGAGGAAGCGACGCATGGGCGGGTGGTGGGCGGGGAAGCCGGCGGCCGCGGGGTGCCGCGTCAGGTCGGAGAGCCGGATGCTGTGCCCCTTGTGGATCACCAGCCCGAGGGATGCCATGCCCCTTGGGGTAGTGGTCCATCTTCGACACCTCGTCAGGCGCCATCCCCGAGGTGGTGAAGGTCTCCAGCGTGCGCCCATCGGCCCCGAGCATCCCCACCGCGGCGTACCGGGCGTCCAGGATGTCGCGCGCCAGGTCGGCGACGCGCTGGAGAACCCCCTCCAGCGACAGCTCGCCAATGAGGCTCGGCACCGCCGCGGAGAGGCGTTCCAGCCGCTCCGAAGTGCCTCCCGGTTGTGAAGGTCGCTTGTCCATGTTGGCTAATTGTAATCGCCCCAACGGGTTGCGTCGAGCCACCGCATTCGGCGGTCTTTCACGTTCTCTTCATAGGGCTTGTCCTAGGATGTGAACCAATCCTCAACGGGCCCCTGACGCATGCAACTGCGCCACATCCTCGCTGCCGCCGACGACTCGCCCGAAGGGCGACTCGCCGTGTTGATTGGCGCCCGGCTGTCGGCGCTCGCGTCGGCGCGGTTCACGGTCCTGACGGTGGCGCAGGCGGTCGATGCGCCGGGGATGCAGGCCAAGCTGCTCCAGGACCTGCGCCGCATGGTGTACGGCGAACTCGCCAAGATAGAGGGGGCGGTACCCGAGCCGGTCCTGGCGGTGGCGGCCGGGCTCCCGGGCATCGAGATCGGCCGGTACGCGGAGACGGAAGCCGCCGATCTCGTGGTGGTGGGCCGGAAGCGCCGCTCCGAACTCCAGCGCCTCCTCATCGGGGACACCGCCGACTCCGTGGCGCGCCGCAGCCGGACCCCCTGCCTCTTCGTGAAGGCGGGCCAGGAGCAGATGCAGCGGGTGCTCGTCTCGCTCGACGGCACGGAGCGCGGCATGGCGGTGCTCCTGGCGGCCATGGACTTCACTCGGGCCATCGCCGCCCGGCTGCATGCCGTCACGGTGGAGCAACCTACGAGAACGAAGGCCGAAGCGCCCCGGCTCCTCACCGGCCGCAGCGCAGCCCGCCTGGCGCAGGCCGTGGATGACCTGCGCCAGTCCACCAATCTCGGCGGCGGCGAGTGGGAGGTTCGGCCCAGCATCGCTCAGGAGTCACCGCTCGTCATCCAGCGCGGCCGGGTGGTGGATGCCGTCCTCACCGAGGTGGAGCGCTCGCAGGCCGACGTGCTGGTGCTGGGCTACCACAGGGGCGGGCTTGTACGGCGGCGTCATCGAGGCTTAAGAGCATCGCCCGGCGGCTGGCGCACGATGCGCCCTGTGCCGTCCTGACGATCCCGCTCTGACCGGCGTCGCGGCTCCGCCGCGCGGGACGGTTGAGCACCGCCGTCCCGCGCGGCGTTTCGATGCCCGGGGTTGAACGTATCTTCAGGTACGCCTCAACCATCTCACAACCCGTCACGCCTACCATCCCGCATGATGAAAGACAGCGCGCTCGATCCCTGGGCCGAAGCCATCGACGAGTACCCGCTCACCGGCACTGCCGAGGAGAAGTTCCGTGCGGTGCTGCGCTGGGTGGTGCTGGCGCCCTCGAGCCACAATTCGCAGCCGTGGGTCTTCCGCGTCCGCGGGGACACGCTCGAGCTGCTGGCCGACCGCTCCCGCGCGCTGCCGGTGGTGGACCCGGATGACCGCGAGCTGATCATCAGCTGCGGCTCCGCGCTGCGCTTCGTGCGCGCGGCGTTCACCCACTTCGGGCAGGCTTCGCGCGTGGCGCTCATGCCCGAGCGGGAGAACCCGGACCTGATGGCCCGGATCACCATCGGTGACGCGAGCCAGCCCTCCGAGCGCGACCATCAGCTGTTTGCCGCCATCCCCGGGCGCCGCCCCAACCGCTTCCCCGTCGAGGCGCGGGAAATCTCCGAAGTGGTGCTGGGGCGGGCGCGGAACCAGGCCGAGAAGGATGGCGCGTGGCTGCAGACCCTCACCCTCGACTCCGATCGGGTCGCGCTCGCAGAACTCATCGCCGAAGGCGACCGGTTGCAGCTCGCCGACCGGCACTTCCGGCGGGAACTCGCGTTGTGGGTGCACTCCAACCGCAGCAGTACCCGCGACGGCATGCCCGGCTACGCCCTCGGCGCCGGCGACCTGGCCTCGGAGGTCGGGCCGCTCATCATCCGCACCTTTGACGTCGGCGACGGCCGCGCAGCGCGGGACAAGCAGCTGGCGCTCGGCTCCCCCGCGCTGGCGGTGCTCTGGACCGAGGAAGACAGCCCCCGCGCCTGGCTGCGGGCCGGCCAGGCCTTGGCCGGCTCGCTCCTGAGCCTCGCGGCGGACGGGGTGGCCGTCTCGTACCTGAACCAGCCGGTGGAGGTCCCCGAGCTGCGCGACAAGGTGCGGGCACTGCTCGGTCGCGAGGGCGCGCCCCAGATCATCCTTCGCCTCGGGTATGGGCTTACCGTGCCGCGCCACGCCCGGCGGCGCGTCGAGGACGTGCTCCTCGACGATTGACGTGGTTCTCATCCCGCTCCCTGCGGAGGCTGTGCCGATGCGCCCGTTCCTGGTTGTCCTCGCCCTGGTGACCACCGGTGCCACGACCCTGGCCGCCCAGCAGCCCACGGCGCCGTCCCGGCCCGCCTGTTGTGCCGCCGATTCCGCACCCAAGCCCTGCCCGATGATGCAGGGCATGCAGCACGACGGCGGCGGGATGGGGATGCAGCATCAGGGCGGTGGCATGGGGATGGATCACGGCGCCGGCGGGCAGGGCATGCACGCCATGATGATGCGCATGGACAGTGTGGGACAGCGGCTCGACAGCCTCACACAGGCGATGCAGCGCGCGACCGGCCAGCGGAAGGTGGATGCGATCGCCGCCGTGGTCGCCGCCATGGTGGCGCAGCAGCGGGACATGCAGCGTCACATGCACGACATGATGATGCAGCAGGAGATGGGGCAGGGTGGGATGGGCATGGGCATGATGAATGGCGGGGCGGGCCATGGACTGCGGCATGATGAAGCCCGCCGGTCCCACCCCGGCGGAGGCGCCGCAGCCGCACAATCACTGAGGCCGCAGATCGGAGGGCCCAACGGACCTCAGCAGCCTCGAGCCGGCGTTCCGGCTCTCCGTGGCGGGCCTGGTAGGCCTCGCCGTCGGGATCGAGCGCGAATGGTCGGGCCACGCCAGTGGCCCCGCGGCCCGGTTTGCCGGCGCGCGGACCTTCCTGCTCCTGGGCCTCGTCGGTGGGGCCGCGGGCCTCCTCCTCGAGGCGGGACACGAACTCAGCGCGGCCGCCCTGTTGCTCGGGGGCGGCCGCGCTTGCCGTCGGGGCCTATGTGGTGGTGGCGCGTCGTGGGGCGGAGGACGCCACTGACGGCACCACCGAGGCGGCCGCGCTGGCCGTGCTCGGCCTCGCCGCGCTGGCGGGGATCGGGCTGCTGCCGCTGGCCGCCGGGGCCGGGGCCATCATGGTCCTCGCGTTGCGCGAGAAAGGGAGCATCCATCGCTTCGTGCGGGCGCTCGACGAGGTGGAACTGCGGGCGGCGCTCCAGTTCGCGGTGCTGGCGCTGGTGCTCCTTCCCCTCCTCCCGGTGGGGCCGTTCGGGCCGCTCGGTGGCATCCGTCCGCGCGAGTTGTGGATCGTGGTGCTCATCGTCCGGGCTCAACTTTCGCTTACTGGGTGGCCCGGCGGGTGGTGGGAGTCCGTCGCGGGACGGCGGTGGCCGGGTTGCTCGGCGGGCTCATCTCCTCCACGGCGGTGACCCTGAGTTTCGCGCGGCAGAGCCGGGACCGGCCGGCCGACGCGCGCGCCCTCGCCCTCGGGGCGGTGGGCGCCTGCACGGTGCTGTTGCCGCGCCTCCTCGCGCTCACCCTCGCCCTGCGGCCGAGCCTGACACAAGCCCTGCTGCCGTACTTCGCCCCCCCGCTGGCCGTGGGCCTGGGACTGCTCGGCCTCGGACTCGGTCGCTCCCCGCCCGAGGAGGCGCCCACCGACCCGGCGCCCCAGCACGCCAATCCGCTGCGCCTCGGGACGGCGGTGCTGCTGGCCCTCGGGTTCCAGGCCGTGCTCATGGTGATGGCGGGGGTCCACGCGGCGTTCGGGAATCCCGGCGTTCTGGCCTCCGCCGGCCTGCTCGGTCTCACGGACATGGATGCGCTGACGCTCGCCATGACGCGCCTCGCCAGTGAGGCGGACCGCGTGCCGCTCGCGGCGCTGGCCATGGCCGTCGGCGTCCTGGCCAACACGCTCCTCAAGCTGATCGTGGCGCTGGCACTGGGGAGCGGAGGGTTCCGGCGCGCGGCCGGCGGTGGCCTCCTGCTGCTCGGCCTTGCGAGCGCCGGCGGGATCTGGCTCGGTGCCCGCTGAGCGGCAGGGCCCGGGCCTCCGGGCGTCCCGTGGTGAGGTCGGCCGGGGGGTGCGTCTTCCACCCTGAGGTGCGCGTCGGGCAGCGCCTCCGCCGCATCTCCACCAGCAGTGGTGAGCAGGCGGCTCGATTCGTCGCTGGTGCGGCATTCGGCCATGCCTCGTATCCGGGCGTCGCAGAACGACCCTTTCGCTGCTCCTTCAAGAGAGCTTCATGTTTTCGGCGCGAGCTTCGAAGTGCCTCGTAGAAAGGGGGAAACCCATGAAGACCACCCAGCCGCCCTACCGCTCGATCCTCGTTCCGCTCGACGGATCGCCCTTCTCGGAGCAGGCCCTGCCGCTGGCCTTCGCGATCGCCGCCCGCAGTGGGGCGCTGGTGCAGGTGGCCATGGTGCACCACCGCCACTGGCGCTCGCCACCGCGCTGGAGGTCCCGGAGATCGAGGCGCAGCTCGACCAGGAAGCGCGGGTGCGGGAGGTGACCTACCTGAACGGGGTGGTGGACCGCTGGCGCGGCGGCGCCAACGTGCCGGTGACCTCGGCCGTGCTCGAGGGGCCGGTGGCCGAGGCCCTCGAGGAACAGGTGGAGGTGAGCGGCGCGGACCTCCTCATCCTCACCACGCACGGCCGGGGCCCGCTCAGCCGCTTCTGGCTCGGGAGCGTGGCCGACCAGCTGATGCGGAAGCTCCACGTGCCGATGCTGCTGGTGCGGCCGCAGGGTGACGTGGCGCCGGAGCCGCGGCTCGAGCGCATCCTCGTCTCGCTCGACGGCTCGCCCTTCGCCGAGGAGGCCATCGGCGGAGCCATGGCGCTGGCCAAGCCGTTCGGCGCGGCGGTGGCGCTGTTCATGGCCGTGGAGCCGGCGGCCCCGATCGCCGATCCGTCGGGTCTCGTGGTGCTGCCGCCCTCCCCGAATCGGACGAGAAGCGGAGCGACGCGGCCAAGGCCTACCTTGACGGCATCGCGGCGGCGATTGCGGCGGAGGGCGTGGCGGTCACCACGCACGTGAGCATGGAGGAAGCCGCCCCCCAGGCCATCCTGGCGCAGGCCGACACGCTCCGCGCCGACCTTGTGGTGCTGGCCAGCCACGGCGCGGGCGGCTTCGAGCGCCTGGTGATCGGCAGCGTGGCGGACAAGGTGATCCGCGGCTCGGTGCATCCCACCCTCGTGGTGCGTCCGCCGAGGCACGTCTTCTAGCCGCTGCTTGACCCCGCCGCCCCGGCGGCTAGGTTGCCCGCATGTCCCAGCTCGAGCAGCAACTCGCGCGCTGGCGGCGGCGGGGCTTCGATCGCGGACACCGCGCACGCATCCGCGACTTCGAAGCGAGCCGCCCTCCGCCCAGTTAGCGGCTGGCCCAGCCCGCCTGGCGCTGGGCGCCGGGCTGATGGCCGCCGCCGGGATCCTCCTCTTCGTGGCGGCCAACTGGGACGGACTCTCCCCCGCCGGGCGGAGCGTCCTCCTCCTGGGAAGCCTCACCCTCCTGCACCTGGCGGCCATCGGGGCCTCGGAGCGGCTCCCGCACCTCGCCACCACGCTGCACGCCGTGGGCACCGCCACGCTGGGCGCGGTGATCTTCCTGCTGGGCCAGACCTACAACCTGCACGCGAGCTGGGCCCACGGCTTCCTGCTGTGGGCCCTGGGCGGCTGGGCCGGATGGCTGCTGCTCCGGCAGTGGCCGCAACTCCTGTTTGCGACGGTCCTCACGCCGGTGTGGGTGATGGCGGAGTGGGTGGACCGTTACCCGCTCCTGGAGCCGGTGGCGCCGGTCGGTGCGCTGGCGCTCACGGCGGTGGCCTACCTCCTGGCGGAGCAAGGCACGGATGCGCCGGTGCCGCGTCGCACCGTGGCCATCATCGGCGCAGTGACGGTCCTCCCGCTCGCTGCCATGCTCTTTGTCATGGACTGGAACCGGCGGGCCGTGGTGCCGGAGTCCGGCGGCGCGGCGGGGATCTCGCTGGTGCTCTTTGCCCTGCCGCTCGTGGCGGGCGCGCTGCTCCGGCCGCGCGGAGCGTGGCACATGGCGGTGGCCGCGCTCTGGGTGGGGCTGCTGACCTTCGGCAGCGACCGTCCGGCCCTCTTTGACCACTTCTGGGCGGCGCTCGGGGGCGTCCTGCTGGCGCTCTCCGGGGTCCTCGACGCCAGCCCGCGCCGCATCAGCGTGGGATTTGCCGGCTTCGCGCTGGCGGTGCTGGCGTTCTACTTCGGCAGCGTCATGGACCGCTTCGGGCGGGCCACGAGCCTGCTCGTGGGTGGGGTGTCGTTCCTGGTGCTCGGCGCGCTGCTCGAGCGGTTGCGGCGGCGGCTGGTGGCGCGCGCCACGGAGCAGGCCGCGTGAACGCGCGCCGGCGCTCGCTGCTGCTACTCGCGGCCCACCTGGCGCTGGCCGGGGTGCTCTACGCCCAGCTGGCCTACAGTAGATCAGGAATGGGTCGCCCTTGGGCCCGGCGAGGTCGGGTGACTCGAGGCCGAGGGCGCCTGCGCGGGCACGCGGGACGTAGAACATGAGGTGCGGCACGTAGCGCACCACCTCGCCGCTGGCTTCGTCGCGCACCGATTGCTCGGTGGCCAGCATATACGCGATGCCCGGGCCGGCCGGACCGCGGAACCGCCCGCTCCGATAGCCCGCCTCCACCTCTGCCCGGATCGTTGCCTCGTCCCGGCCGGCCGCCCGCGCGATTGCCCGGGCCAGCGCCACGGGCACGAAGGCCGCACTCCCCACCGAGTCGTAGCACACCGGTTCCACCGTGGCGGGATGTTCCTGCCCACCAGGCACGTAAAGCCGTTGGCCCAGGGGGCGAGCCAGCCTGTACCCGCGCGGACCAGGACGCGGGTACACCCTGCGCGCCGCGCAGGTGCTCGGGTGCGGCGCTCAGGGCCAGGGGCCAGTTCGGCGGCCCGGCTGGCGGGTTGCGGCACGGCCTGGGCGGCCAGCGCGGGGGCGAGGAAGAGCGCCAGCAGCGAGGGGGCTCGGGGCATGGGGCGCAGGCTCAGTTCGGTGTCTTGAGTTGCTCGCGCATGGTGCGCGCGAGGTCGGCGGCGCCCACGGCGAACGCACCGGCCTTGGCCAGCGTGGCCAGCAGCGCCAGCGCCTGGTCCAGGTGCTCGATCATGCCCGGGATACCGAAGTCGCGGTCGCGGAGCGCGGTGAAGTCGCGCTGTACCACGTCCAGGCGGGTGCCGCCCGCCACCGGCGTCAGTCGGTACTCGAGCAGCCGGGGCCAGTTGGCCCGGAACTTCATGGCCAGCCGGATTACCGGCTCCCAGGCCGTCACCGACCCTTCCACCGCACCGAACGCCGGGTCCCGGAACGCCACCCGACCGCCCGGGCGCGCCTCGAAGGTCACGTCGTCGATGGCATCGAACCACCGCTCGATGGCCGCCGCCTGGGTGAGGGCCTCCACACCGCCGCCGCAGGCGCGGCGATCTCGATGCTCCGCTCCACCACCTCGATCGGCTCGAACAGCCGGAGCACGTTCCCTCGCTGTCCAGGAAGGGGCAGTTCCCGGCCCGGCCCGAGTTCCTGCGGCTCACCGAGCAGGCGGACTCCGTGGGCCCGGAACCGCTCCCGCACCGGCGCGATGGCGTCCACCCGCAGCCAGATCCAGGTGCCGTTGCTGCTCCACAGGGGGGAGCGGGCCGTCGTGCGCGTGCACGCCGAGGACCTGCTCCCCTTCCGGGAGCTTGAAGACATAGAACGCGTCCGGCACCGCGAGCACGACCTCGCAGCCGAGTACCTCGGTGTAGAAGCGGACCGCGCGCGCCACATCGGTGGCCGGGAAGGAGATGAGGGGATCGACCTGGCGGATCATGGGCGTCCTCGCGGCGGCTGTGAGCGTTCCACGTGGTCCTTCAGTGAGCGCAGGTTGTCGGCCCAGCGGGCGTCGAAGAGGGCCACCCAGTGCCCCACGGTCTGCTGCAGGGTGCCGCGGTTCAGGGCATAGATCCGCTGGCGGCCCTCCCGCCGTTCCTCCACCAGCCTCGCCTCCTTGAGGAGGCGGAGGTGGCGGCTCACCGCGGGCCACGAGATGTCGAACCCCTCGGCGATGGCCCCGGCGGAGAGTTCCCCCGCACTGAGCCGGTCGAGGATGGTGCGACGCACCCCGTCGCCGAGGGCGTGGAAGCAGAGGTCGGTGCGCGGGGCGGGCATGGGCGCCATACTTAACGTATAGGTTAAATGTTTCAAGGCCTCCCCGCAACCACCCGGGGCGGGATAGGTTTGGGAGACCCCTTCAGGTTCGCTCCGCCGATGGCCCGTCCGCTTCTTCCCCTCGCCCTCGCCGCCCTGGTGGCCGCGGCCCTCCCGCTCCACGGCCAGGGATGGTCCGACGACGCGCGCCGCTCCCCGGCCGGGGCGCGGCCGTTTGTGCTCGGCACCGCCGGCCTCGCCGCCGACCTGAACGAGCAGGACGGCGCGTCCGGCGCCGACTTCGGGACCACCGTGGGCCTCGGCTTCCGGGTCCGGACCCTGAGCTTCGGGGGCGAGTGGTCGGAACTCCGCTACGGGGCGGATCGCAAGGCGCGAGTATTCGGCGGCTTCGTGCGGGCGGGCGCGCTTGGCACCCGGACCGTGCGCCCGTACCTGGTGCTCGGCCTCGGTGCGTATCGCTTCACCCCGACCGCCGGCGGCGGCTCCACCGTCTTCGGCGGGAGCTTCGGCCCCGGCGCCACCTTCGCGCTTGGTGGCGGCCGGTTGCGGGCCGTGCTCGAGGCCCGCTTCCACACCACCTTCGACCAGTACGCCACCCGCACCCGGCAGGAACTCCTGACCGCCATGGCGGGGCTCGAGCTCGGGCTCTGAGGCCGGTTGAAGGCGACGGCGGGCGCGCCTAAGTTCCGCCCCCGTTCGCGCGCCTGACCCGTTGGAGGACTCGTGGGGCTCCCGCCACTCTCGGCCGTACCGCGCTGGATCGAACAGGTGGCCCGCCTGCTCGGCTCGACGCTTAGCCTCCTGTTCCGCCACCTGCTCAACCTCCTCGCCATCTGGGTGGTGGTGTGGCTCGCCATGCGGGCGGTCAACCCTCATCGCCCGGCGCATCGAGATGGCCGTGGACGACGGGGACGACAGCGTCCTCACCGAGCGGGAGCAGCGGGCCGCTCATCTCGGCTGCCGCGCAGCCTGGGCAAGGTGGTGCTCATCATCATCGGGCTGCGCTCACCCTCAACGTCTTCATCGACATCGGGCCGATCCTCGGCGCGGCTAGCATCCTGGGCCTGCGCCGTCTCCTTCGGCGCGCAGAGCCTGGTCAAGGACGGGATCAGCGGGTTCTTCTACCTGCTCGAGGGCCAGTTCGCCGTGGGCGACGTGATCGAGGTGGCGGGGAAGAGCGGGGTGGTGGAGCGGATGACGCTCCGCATGGTGGTGCTCCGCGACGCGCAGGGCACGGTGCACATGGTGCCGAACGGCCAGATCACCACCGTGAGCAACATGACGCGGAAGTGGAGCCGCGCGGTGGTGGACGTGGGCGTGGCCTACGACACCGATGTGGACAGGGCCCTCGCCATCTTCCGCGACGAGGCGAAGCACTTCGTGGCCGACCCCGAGTGGCTCGCCCAGTTCGACGGGGACGCCGAGGTGGCCGGCGTCGAGTCGCTGGGCGACAACGCGGTGACCATCCGCACCCTGCTCCGGACCCATGCCGGGAAGCAGTGGGGCGTGGCGCGCGAGTTCCGCCGGCGCATCAAGGCCCGGCTGGAGCGCGAGGGGATCGACATCCCGTTCCCGCAGCGCACCATCCACGTGAGGCTGCCGGACGGCGCGCCGCTCGCGGCCGTCCCCGCCCGGCCGCCGGCCGGCGGGCCGTCCGTGCCGCCGGCGGCGGAGTGACGCCATGAGTCTCCAGCTCCACAACACGCTGACGCGCGCCACCGAGCCCTTCGTCCCGCTGCACCAGGGGCGGGTGTCGATGTACACCTGCGGGCCGACGGTCTGGAACTACGCCCACATCGGGAACTTCCGCACCTTCCTGTTCGAGGACCTGCTCCGCCGCTGGCTCGAGGCGTCGGGGTACCAGGTGTTCCACGTCATGAACCTGACGGACGTGGACGACCGCATCATCAAGGAAGCCGGCGCCCGCGGCATCCCGATCCGCGACTTCACCACCCCGTTCGCGCAGGCCTTCTTCGAGGACCGGGACTACCTGCGCATCCGGCCCGCGCACGAGTACCCGCGCGCCACCGACTACATCGCGCCCATGGTGGACCTGGTGGCCACGCTGCTGGCCAACGGCACCGCCTACCGGGGCGAGGACGGCTCGGTCTACTTCGGCATCGACCGCTTCCCCGCCTATGGGCGGCTGTCGCAGCTCGACAAGCGCTCCCTCAAGACCGGCGCCAGCGGCCGGGTCTCGAGCGACGAGTACGACAAGGAGAACGCCCAGGATTTCGCGCTCTGGAAGGCGGCGAAGCCCGAGGACGAGGCGGGTGCAGGCCGCCTGGGACGCCCCCTTCGGCCGCGGCTTCGCCCGGCTGGCACCTCGAGTGCCCGCCATGGCCCTGTCGCTCCTGGCGCGCCAGGCGGCCTGGGCCAGGTGCTCGAGCATCCATGCTCGCAGGCGTGGACCTCATCTTCCCGCACCACGAGGACGAGATCGCCCAGAGCTGCGCCGCGACGGGGTGCGACCACTTCGCGCGGGTCTGGCTGCATGGCGAGTTCCTGAACGTGCGCGGGACCAAGATGTCGAAGCGCTTCGGCAACATCACCACCCCGCGCGACCTCAAGGCCGACGGCGTGGACGCCGGGGCGCTCCGGCCCCCGGCGTTCCAGACGCACACCGCCAGAAGCTGGACCTGACTGACGACGCCCCCGCCGCCGCGCGAGGGGAGCCGGTCGGGAATTCGACGGGCGGCTCCGGCAGGCGCTTACTTCGCCACCGCCGCGGCGGGGAGCGGCTGGGCGGCGTGGGCGACGGGCTGGCCACCGACTTCGCCGCGGCGCTGGACGACGACCTCGACGCTCCCCGGGCGGTGGCGCGGCTCTTCGATGCCGTCCGCGAGGGGAACCGGCTCCTCGACCAGGGTGTCGTCCCCGCCGAGGCCGACCGGGCCGCATGGTTCAGGGCGATGGACGCGCCGACGTTGCCCGCCACGCCAGGCTTACGGAGCCCGGGTCACCGCCGCCCCCGGATGCGGCGGCGGCCACCGCCGACCTGCGCGAGGCGGCCCCCGCCGACCCGGCGGCAGCCGAGTCTTGGGCCGCGGGCTGGGCCCGTGCCCGCCTCACGGCCAAGGGCAAGAAGAACTTCAAGGAAGCCGACCGGATCCGGGACCTGCTCAAGGCTGCCGGCTGGGAGGTGCGCGACAATCGCGACGGGACCGTCGAGGTGCGGAAGCTCTAGGCCTCGCGGCCGGGGAGGTGCGCGGGGCTAGCGCCGGTACACCGTCACCAGCGTCTCGCCGAACGCCTTCTTCCTCCCGCCGGGTGGGAGCGGGTGGGTTCGGGCGTGCTCCACGACGAGCACCCGGGCAAAGCCGGTCCTCCGCCAGGTGTCGACCACGCGGTCGAGGACCCGGGACTCATACGGCGGGTCGGCGAAGGCCAGGTCGTAGGGGGCGGGGATCCTCGATGAAGCGGAGGGCGTCCTTGTTGAACACCCGGCAGCATCGCTTGAGCTTGAGCCGGGCGATGTTGGTCTTGAGGGCATGGAGACTGGCGGGGCGGAACTCCACGAAATCGGCCCGAGCGGCCCCGCGGGAGAGGGCCTCGAGTCCGAGGGCCCCCGTCCCGGCGAACAGGTCGAGGACCCTGGCGCCCGCCACCGCCGGGCCCACCAAGTCCAGCATGCCGGCACGGACGGTCTCGGCGGTGGGCCGGACCCGGCCATCGGTGGGGCTGGTCAATTCCCGGCCAGCCAGCGTGCCGGCGACGATGCGCATCCTGGGACGCTCTCCTGGGCTGCGACGGCTGGGCGGGGCCAGACGTCCTCTTGGGCGTACGGGTGGGGTGCGTGGGGGGGGGGTGTATATATAGTGGGCTGGCCAGCCGCAGGGCGGGGCGGCCCATGACCCCTGAAGACGACCCCCGTGTCGGCGTGGCCCGTGGATGGGGCGCCGGGGCGGGGGCGGCTTCAGGGGGTCTTCTCTCGGCTTACCGTCTTCTCCCCGGGCGCTGCCCCCAGCGTCCTGGCTCCGCCGCCCTGCTGAGGATGAGGCTAAGTCACTAGGTATCATATCGTTCGTCCGTTTCGGCTACCCGCTGACGTAGCTCAATCGGCAGAGCACCGGTTTTGTAAACCGGCGGTTGGGGGTTCGATTCCCTTTCGTCAGCTCTCCAGGTGGCGCGGCGGGGAGGACAGTGGCAGGCGCAGGAGCAGCACCCGGTGGGGTGGCCGAGTGGCTAACGGCAGCAGACTGTAATCTGCGTTGCGCTACGCGCTACGTAGGTTCGAATCCTACCCCCCACCACTTGTAAGGCGCAGGGCGGGCGTCGCGGGCGTAGCTCAGTTGGTAGAGCGTCAGCCTTCCAAGCTGAATGTCGCGGGCTTCGAGCCCCGTCGCCCGCTTGGCGAACGAGGACGAAGCAGGATGCTCGCGTAGCTCAGTCGGAGAGCGCATCCTTGGTAAGGATGAGGTCACCGGTTCAATCCCCGGTCGCGAGTTTCCTGGACATCGCAGGGAACAGCCGTTCCTGCCGGGGCCTGCGAGGGTGACTGACGGATGCGGCATGCGTCCATCCGGACGCGACATCACGAGGACGTGGACATGCCGCGCGAGAACATCATCCTGAATGCACCGAGTGCCGGACCGCAACTACTTACGGACAAGAACTGGAGCGCAAGCACCCGGAGCGGGTGGAGTGGAAGAAGTACTGCCCGCGGTGCAACAAGCACCAGACCCACAAGGAGTCGAAGTGAGCGCTGACGTCCAGGCGCCCGAGGGCAACGCCCTCGCCAAGGCGGTGGGCGGGACCGGCGGGTTCCTGCGCGACGTGCGCGCGGAGCTCGGCAAGGTGACCTGGCCGTCGCGCGAGGAACTGTTCAAGGCCACGCGGATGATCGTCGTCATGTCGATCATCCTCGGCCTGGCGATCGGCTGATGGACCTGGCTGCTCAACCTGATCTTCGTGGACGCGGTTGCCGCGCTGACCCGCTGATGGACGCGCCCGAGTATCGCTGGTACGCCATCCAGACCACGGCGGGCCACGAGAACAAGGTCCGCAGCCTGATCGCGCAGCGCATCGGGCAGGACCCGCGACCCGAGAGGGCAGCGGCTCATCCCTGGCAGGCGCTGGTCCCGGTGCAGGAAGTGGTCGAGATCAAGAACGGCAAGAAGGTCACGGTGGAGCGGAAGCTCTACCCGGGGTACGTCCTGGTGGAGATGCTGATGAACCGGGAGTCGCTCCACGTGATCAACAGCATCCAGGGCGCTTCATCAAGTTCGGTAAGTGGGGCGGGGAGTTCCGCTAAGCGCTCCGGAACGACGAGGTGAAGCGTTTGCCCGGCATCGCCGAGAAGCGGCGAAGACAGCGCCCAAGGATGCGAGATCCCGTTCCCTGTGGGCCAGGTGGTGGAAATCACCGAGGGGCCGTTCCTCGGACTTCAGTGGCACGTAGAAGAGGTCCTCGCGAACAAGGGGAAGGTGAAGGTGTCGGTCAGCCTTGTTCGGGCGGCCGACTTGTGTGGAGCCGGACGGGACTCCAGCTCCGGGGCCACTTCATGTTCCACCTCGCGACCGCGCGGGTCATCGCGGAAGCGTTTGTCCCGCCCGGTCTCGGACGTCCCCCGACACGACCAGAAGGGAATGGTTTGAACGGCCAAGAAGGTCAACGCAGTCATCAAGCCGCAGTGCCCGGCCGGAAGGCGGCGAACTTCCCGCCCCGCCCGTCGGCACGGGGTGGCCCTGGGTCCGCATGGCGAACATCATGGAGTTCTGCAAGCAGTTCAACGCCGCCTGACCTAGAGCCAAAGCGGGATGGTATGTCCCGTCCTCGTGACGGTCTACTCAGGATCACGCACGTTCACCTTCATCACCAAGACGCCCCCCCGGCGCCGAACCTCCCGCCTAGCGAAGCCGTACTCTAGTAGGGCAGCGGCCCTCGCCGAACCGCACCCAGGTCGGGCGGGTCACCATGCGCAGGTGAAGAAGATCGCCGAGACTGAAGATGACGGACTCAACGCGTCGGACCTCGAGCAGCGCCATGCGCATGATCGCGGGCACGGCGCGTCTGATGGGCGTGGAGGTCACTCGACTGATGCGCACCCACGGCAGAAGTTCTGCCGCCGCGGTCGCCAAGGTCGACCGCGCCTTCGAGTATCCGCTGGCCGACGCCGTGGAAGCCGGGGGCTTGGCGCCTACTTAAGTTCAACGAGACCGTGGACGTGGCGGCGGCTCGGGGGTCGATCCCCGGCACGCCGACCAGGTGGTCCAGCGGCACCGTGGTGCTCCCGCACGGCACCGGCAAGTCGGTGCGGGTGCTGGTGATCACTCAGGTGAGAAGACGAAGGAAGCCGTTGAGGCGGCGGGAAGCCGACTTCGCTTGGACGGAGTACGTCCAGGAAGCTCAAGGACGGCTGGCCCGAGTGCGACGTCATCGTCGCCAGCCGGACGTCATGGGCCAGCTGGGCCAGCTGGGCTGCACACCGGTCTCCGCGGCCTGACGCCCAATCCCAAGGCCGGCACGGTGACGCTCGACGTCGCCCGGGCGGTCCGGGAGATCAAGGTGCGGCATGATCGAGTTCCGGGTGGACAAGACTGGCAACGTCCACGCCCCCCTGTGGGCAAGATCAACTTCTCGGAGCAGCAGTTGGCCGAGAACCCGCAGGCCTTCATGGGACCATCGTCCGCTGGGCCGCTTACGGCGGCGAAGGGCCAGTACATCTCGAGTGCGACGGTGTCCAGCACCATGGGCCCCGGCGTCCGGGCTGACACGGCGGTGTATCGATGAGCAAGGCAGAACGGCAGGAAGAGGTCGAGCGGATCACCGCGCGCCATCACGGCGGCGCTGCACATCTACGTCACCGACTTCGCGGGGGCTGAACGTCGCGAAGGTGACCGAGTTCCATTGCCGCGCCTCCGCGGCGCCGGGGCCAAGTAACCGGTGGTGAAGAACACCTCGCCGAGCGCGCCCCTCGAGGCCCGCGGCGGACCACCCCGAACGAGCACCCCAAGGGGCCGACCGGCCCCGTGCCGAGCACCGACGCATGTCCGCGCGCCAAGGTGCTGACCGGAGTCGCGAAAGGAAAAACCAGAAGCCGGGCATCCGCGCCTTACCGGTCGACGGCGCGCCGGTCTCGCAGGCGCACATCCAGCGGCTCGGGACCATCTCCGACCGCCAGACGCTCCTCGCCATGGCGGCTGGGGGGGTCAGCCCGTAACATCCTGGCTGGCCTTTGCTGGCTGCCCCGAGTACGCTGCGCGAGCAGCGTCCGCGGCCCCTAACGCGGGACGGAGACACGGACAGCGACCGACGACTGCGACTTCGCAAGGGACGAAATCCTTACGAGGCGATCGGCAAGATGAGCGTGCTGGATTTCGCCTATTACGATCGAGGCCTTCAAGGCCAAGTTCAACGTCTCCGTCGTCGCGGCCGCGGCTGCCCCGGCGGGCGGATGGCGGCCCCGGCCGCCGAGGAGCAGACCGAGTTCCGACCTGCCGCCAAGAGCAGCGGCGAGAAGAAGATCCAGGGTCAAGGTCGTCCGTGAGCCCACCAGCCTCGGCCTGAAGGGGTGAAGGCGCTGGTTTACAAGCGGCGGCAACACTTCGGCTGGAAGGCGGACCGCCAAGTGCCGAGGCCAACGAGATGAAGAAGAAGCTGGAATACCGGGCGCGATCGTCGAGCTGAAGGAGAGGTCCCGCCCTGGCCCTGCGGGCTGGGCGCCGGGACCGGCCACGCACGGGGTCCCGTCCACGGACCACCTGCTTCAGTGTGGGAGACGACATGACGGCTGGACGGTTTCAGTAACCGCGAGAGACGTCCCGAGCCCCGCGTGGCCTCCCCGCAATCGGCAGGGGGTTTTCGCGCCGGGGCTATTTGTAAGTTGCGCGAGTGTGACTCTGCGGCGACGGCGACGCGACCCAGATCGTGTTTTCTGGCAAGGGACGTCGTGGGATAGGGATGCCCGACCTCCTCGACATCCACAGACTCCAGGCAAGTCTCCAGAGCCTGCTTCGTCCCGACGACGTCCAGGTTTCGCGAGCGGGCAGGATGTCCTTTGCGCTCGAGCGCGTCTTCTGGGGACTCCGTTCTCGATCAGCGACGTGGAACGGGAAGTACAGCCTCGAGTCTATCAGCTATAACCTCGGCGAGCCGAAGTACCTGTGTGGAGGAGGCGCATCGAGCGCGACATGACGTATGCCGCGCCGCTCAAGAGCACGCTCCGCCTCGACGTGTTCGAGGAGGTGGACGGCAGCGGCGGCTCTCCGGCGAACGCGATCGAGAAGGATGGCTCACCCTGGGCGAGCTGCTCATCATGACCCCTGCCTTCGGCACGTTCAGCGTCATCAACGGCGCGAGCGCGTGGTGGTGAGCCAGCCGCACCGCTCGCCGGCGTGGTGTTCTCGGAGGAGCACACGCACCTCGCGAACGGGCAGCGGCTCTTCAGCGCTCTGCATCATCCCGTTCCGCGGCTTCCGTGGGTCGAGTTCGCGATCGACATCCACGACGT
>JADJPD010000020.1 GCA_016713435.1 Gemmatimonadota bacterium
CTGGAGGATCTTGCCACAAGCGTACCGGGCCGACCGTGGGTCATGCCGGGCAAGGGGTGAGTGTGCGCCTGAATAGGCTTTTCGTCGCAGCGGTGGCCGTCGTGCTTGGGCTCGGGTGCGTCGGGGATCCGCCGTCGTCGGGGAACACGGTCCCGCCGCCGCCACCGCCACCGCCCCCCCCACCCACTGCCACGCCCTTCCTCGAACTGGTCAGTGGGGGCGGGCAGCAGGACACCGTCGCGCAAACGCTCGGCCAGCTCATCACGGTCCAGGCGTTCGGCCCGGACTCGGCACCGCTGCCCCTCGCCACCGTCCGGTTTGTCCTCCCCACGCGCCGGCCTGCTTCGCCCACGAGCCCGCCGGACGCCGACACGCGGTGGAGGTGACGGCCGATTCGAGCGGGCTGGCGAGCGCGTCGTGGACGCTGCCGGAGATCACCGGCACCTTCAACGCCGTGGTGCTGCTGGCGGGTGCCCCCGTGCTGCGCGTGCCGGGACTGCGGGTGCCAGATGCGCCGGCGTCCCTCGACCGGTTCGATACCGTGCCGGAGTTCCGGGGCGCCCGTGGGCACCGCCCTCCTCGACTCGGTGCAGGTCGCTTGACGGACCGCTTGGCAACGCGCGCCCCGGCCTCTCGTCACCGCCGCCATCCAGCGCGGCACGGGCAGCCTGCCCGCCAGCGCCGCCCAGACGGGGATCACGGGCCTGGCAAGCTTCGGCTACGTGGTGAGCGCCACCCCGGGGCAAGACACGCTGCGCATCACCGCCCCGCCGGTGGACGACACCGTGCTGGTGGAGGCCACGGCGTTCCTGCCGCCCGGCCCCGATTCGCTGGCCCTTGGCCGGGACCACAGCTGCGAGCTTACCACCGTCGTGCGCTGCTGGGGCAGCGACGTCGCGGTGATCCCAGGGCCCGACCTTCGCCGGCCTGCCCCCGGCGGTCATCCCGGTGCCGGTGCCCCTCGTCACCCTCGCGGCCGCCAACGGCTAGCTGTGGCCTCGACGCGGGGGCGCCCTCATCTGCTGGGGGCGCGGGCAGTGGCTCCGTCGGCTCCACGAGCCCGCGGGTGCTGCCCCGGCATACCTTACCCCGCCCGTGACCGGCGGGGGGCAGTCCGAGGGGTGCGGGGTGCGCGCGGACTGGATCGTCGAGTGCTTTGGGAGCGGGCTGTGGTCGCCCAGCTTCGGACTGCCGCAGACCCTCGATCCCACGGCACCGCGGTTCCGGCAGTACAACAGCGGCGGGCGGGATGTCAGTGGCGGCAACAGTGCGTGCGGAGTCTCTGTTGGCGGCCGGGTCTGGTGTCGCAGCTCCTTCCTGGACCTGCTCGGGCGGGGACCCTCCCCGACGTGGACGCCGCGCTGGCAACCGGTGGCCAGCACGGAGCGCTTCGAGGAGGTCACCGTCGGCACCATCCACGCCTGCGCACGCACCGCCGATGGTCGCGTGTTCTGCTGGGGGTATGCCCCGGCCGTCGTCCCGTCGTCCGTACCGGTGGAACTCCCCACCGTGCTGCGCTTCACCCGGCTCCGGGCCGGTGGCGAGACCACCTGCGGCCTCGCGACGGACGCCCGGCTCTATTGCTGGGGCCCGGACACGTACCTGAGCAACGGGACCGGCCCCACGCCGGTGCCGATGACCGGCCCAACGGTGGCCGCCGCCGGCGGCATCGCCTTCCGGGCCATGCATGTCGGGGACGGGCATTGCCTGCGGGCTGCCGCAGGCTGGCGGCCCGGTGCTCTGCTGGGGCCGGAACTGGAGCGGGCAGGCGGGCACGAGCGGCCTGGAGCACGCTCGTCCCCGACACGCTGCCAGGCGCCCTCCGCCTTACCAGCATCGGCCTCGGTACCGGGATGGGGCTGCGGTCTGGCCGGGGCACCGCCTGGTGCTGGGGCGCCGGCACCGACGGCCGCCTCGGGACGGGCGACACCCTGCCACGCCTGCCCCCGGCACCGGCCGCCGGCGGGCAGGCGTTCGTGCGGCTTGCCGTGGGCCAGGGGGGCGTGTGCGGCCTCACGCCCAGTGGCACCGCCGTGTGCTGGGGCCTGGTGGACCCGGTGCCGGCCACCCTCGCCCCGGACCCGGTGCCCGGCGCCACGTTCGATACCGTGGTGGTCGGGTCAAGCTGGGCCTGCGGCATCGGCCAGGACCACGTCACCCGGTGCTGGGGCGCCCAGAGCACCCAGCCCCTCGGCAACGGCAGTCCCTTCCCCTCGGCGACGCCCGTGGTGGTGGAGGGCAGCCATGTTTTCACCGGCCTGAGCGCCGGTTCCTACAGCACCTGCGGCCTCGAGGCCGATGGCGCGGCCTGGTGCTGGGGCTACGGCGACAGCGGGACGCCGACGGGGGGCATCTTCAACAGCAGCATCCCGACTCCCGTGGCGAGCGCTCCGCTTCCGCGCCCTGCAGCTCCCAGCCAGCTGCGGCATCACGCTGCAGGACGAGTACTGGTGCTGGGCCAACGGCGCCGCGCCGGCGCGCCTCGACCTGGGCTTTACCGTGGCCGAGCAGACGCAGGCGGCCCTGAGCAGCTGCGCTCGCGGGCAGGACGGGGTGGTGCGGTGCTGGGGCGACAACGCGAACGGCCAGCTCGGCGACGGCACCACCGTCTCGCGCAGCACGCTGGCTCCGGTGCCCGGCGTTCCCCTGCTGGTGCAGCTCACCGGCAACTTCATGGGGACGAGCTGCGCCCTCGCCGCGGATGGGCAGGCCTGGTGCTGGGGCTACAACGGCTCGGGCGAGACGGGGCGCATCGCGAGCATCGCCTACCCGCCGGTGGCGGTGCCGTGAGTCCGCCCGCCGAGAGGATGCGCTGAGCCCCACACCCCGGGGTGTGAACGACGAAGGGCCGCCCCATCGGGAGCGGCCCTTCGCGTTTGCGGAGAACGGGCCTCAGTCCTTCAGGATCTCCCGCGCCGCATTGTACCCGCACGCCCCCATCACCCCGCCCCCCGGGTGCGTGGCCGCGCCGCACATGTAGAGCCCGCGGATCGGCGTGCGGTAATCCGCATACCCCGGCACCGGCCGCATGAAGCTCAGGCTCGAGAGGCTCATCGTCCCCTGCATGATGTTGCCGCCGGTGAGGCCGAAGCGCTCCTCGATGTCCTGCGGCGGCAGCACCTGGTAGTTGAGCACGCTCTTCCGGAAGTTGGGCGCGTACTCGGTCATGATGTCGATGCAGCGCTCGGCGTAGCGCGTCTTGTTCTCCTCCAGGCTCCCCGCGTCCTTGGCCAGCACGTTGGGGAAGTACTGGGTGAACATCTGGCGGATCCGGTCGGCGATGCGGAAGAGGATGCGGCCGCGCTCCTGGGCGCTGGTCTGCTTCCAGCCGCCGTAGAACGCCTTCTTCGCGGCCGCGACGGCGGCCGCCACGTCCGCCGCCTCCCCGGTCGGGCAGGTGGCGATGACGCCCTCGGTGGCGGGATCGTAGACGTTGAAGGTCTTGCCGCTCTTGGCGTTGACGAGCTTGCCGTCGATGAACATCTGGTACGCCTTCACGATGGGCTCCAGAGGAAGGGAGTGAGTGCGGCGGCGCCCAGGCTGCCGGGGCCGCATGCCGAGTGGTCGGGTAGGAGAGGCCCCGGGGGGACGGGGCGGGAGGGAGCCGCCGCCGATGGCGGGGACCCTGACACCGCCCCCGGGGAGGCCTTCCGGCGGTCCTGTCAGGCTGGAGCTGACAGGCGGGCATGACTAGATTGCGTGTGTGGCTGGAGGGGGATATTCGTCTTCTCCCGGGGTGGTGGGACGTGGCTCATGGCCGGGCTCGTGCCGCAAGCACCAGCGCCCTTGTCCGTCCCCCTTGCACCTTCCTGATCACCACCTGACGCTACCTGCCGATCCTCTGGGGCGGTCCGAGGGGCGGCTCATTCGCTTGGAGGCTCTCCCAATGACAATGGGCAGCGCCAGGGTCGCATGGACCGGCGTCTTCCTCGCACTCGCCTGCGGCGGGGAGGAGACCGGCCCAAGCGCGCCACCCGGCCACCTCACGGTAGTCGCTGGTCTGGCCCAGGCCGGCATCGTGGGCCAGCCGCTCGACACGGCGCTCACCGTGCGGGTGGTCGATGCCGACGGTGCCCCGCGTGCCGGGGTCGAGGTACGGTTCGCCACCGTGAGCGGGTCCGTGGCCCCCGCATCCGTCACCACCGATGCGGACGGCCAGGCCGCCGCCACGTGGACCATGCCCACCACGCTCGGCCAGTACTACGCGTACGCCCACCTCGGTGCCCGGGACTCGACCGGGTTCGTGGCCGTGACGCGCCCCGGCCCGGCCGCCGCCATCACCCTGCTCGGAGGGGACGGCCAGGTGGCCATGGCCCGGAGCCCGCTCGACAGTGCCGTGCGCGTCCTGGTGCAGGACGCGTACGGCAACCCGGCGCGAGACGCCATCGTCAGTTTCACGCCGCTCGCGGGCGGCGGGATCACCGATTCCGCCAGTTACCGGACCTCGCTCGACGGCGTGGCGCGAATGCGCTGGACGCTCGGGGATTCGGTCGGTCCCATGCACCTCGAGGTCCGCGCCAGTCCGACGGCGGCGGATACGGTCGCCGCCACGGCACGGCTGGTGGTGCCGGCGCTCTCCACCCTCGCGCTCGGCCAGAACAGCGGCTGCCAGCTCAGCTCGGGAGGTACGCTTCGCTGCTGGGGTGCCAACGCCGGCGGGGAGGCCGATCCCGCCCACCCCGGCACCCCGGTTCTCACGCCCATCGCCATCCCGACGGCCCCGGGGACCTCGCTGCCGTATCAGGCGGTCGCGGTCGGCGATGCGCACGCCTGCGCCCTCGACGCCGCGGGGCATGCATGGTGCTGGGGCACGCCTGGGCGCACCGGCTCGGCCTCGGCCTCGGCCATTCCGGTCGCGGTCGCGCCGCAGCTGGTCTTCGTCGGCCTGTCCGCGGGGGCATTCCACACCTGCGGCGTCACGAGCACGGGTGACGCCTGGTGCTGGGGCGACAATGCCAGTGGCGAGCTGGGCGACGGAGGGGCGCCGGTCAGCTCCATCTCGCCGGTCAAGGTGGTCAGTCCCGCTCCATTCGTTCGCATCGCTGCCGGCGGGGGCTTCACCTGCGCCCTGACCCGGTACGGGGCCCCCTGGTGCTGGGGCAACAACCTCTACTGGGTGGTGGTAACGGGCTATGGCGCAGCGTCGTCCTACCCGGTGGCCACGGAGGGACGCACGCCGGCCCGGTTTGAGTCACTGGCCGCGCGCGCGAGCGTCGTCTGCGGCGTGCAACCCGGCGGGCGTGGGCGCTGCTGGGGCGATGCGGATGCGATGGGATCGATCCCCACCACCGCCGATGGCTACACGCGGAGCACGGGGACCCAGTTCCGGTTCGCCTCCCTGGCGCCCGGGGTCACCCACATCTGCGGGCTTGCCGAGACGGGTGAGGTGGCGTGCTGGGGCACTCGTTCTTCGGTGAAACCGGCATCGTGGCGACACCGGCCATCATCGGAGCCCCCACGCTCGTGCCTGCGCCGGCCTTCAACGAGCTGGCGGCGGGACGGTACACGAGCTGCGCCACCACCGGCGCAGGCGCGCTCTACTGCTGGGGCAACAGCAGCGAGGGCCGGCTGGGATTGGACGGTGCCGAGGTGTCGCCACGCCCGGTGGCGGTGAGGAGCCCCGTCCCGAATGCGACGTTCGCGGCCGTGACAGCCGGGCGCGATCACTCCTGCGGCCTGACCACCGCGCAGCTCATCTACTGCTGGGGTGGCAACCAGTCCGGCCAGCTAGGGGTGGACGCCGGCCCCAGGAGCCTGGAGCCGGTCCTGGCCCTCTTCGGCCGGCCGCTCGCCACGCAGCTTGCCGCCGGGGATCGCACCACCTGCGGGCTCCTCGTCGGCACCGGCGCTGCCTGCTGGGGGCTCGCCGACTTTGGGGGGCGCGGGATCTTCAACGGCACCTATTCCTACACGCATGCCGGGGTGATCGGCGGCGTGGGCTACCGCGCGCTCGCCCTCCAGGGGGCCTATGCGTGTGGCATTCCCGCCGACAGCCTGCCGCGCTGCTGGAGCCGCGGCGACACGCCGGTGCCGACCCTCGGCGCGGGCCCGCTGGTCACCATCACCGCGTCCCCCGGTGTTTTCTGTGGCCTGGCCGTCGACAGCACCGCGACGTGCTGGACCGGCATCGGTGGCCCCGCCGCCACGCTTAGCAGCCAGCGGTTCGTGTCGGTCGCGGCCTCCTTCACCGATGGCTGCGGCGTGGAACCGGCGGGCGGCGTGCAGTGCTGGGAGTGGCAGGCGCTGGCACCTGCGGCCAAGGCGGGCCTGCCGGCCGTCGTGACCGTGGTCGGTGGCGAGCATCACTTCTGCGGCCTCACGGCGCAGGGCGTGGCCTGGTGCTGGGGTGACAACGCCTCGGGTCAGCTCGGCGACGGTACGCGCGTCACCCCGGCCTTGCCAGTCGCGGTGCAGACTGCGGCCCGGTTCACGGCGCTCGCCGGTGGCGGGGCGCACACCTGCGGGGTCACCACGACGGGGGGAGTACTCTGCTGGGGAAGCAACACCGAGGGCCAGCTTGGCAACGGTGCCTGGGTGGGGATCGCAACGCCCACACTGGTGCCCTGACCTTCCTGCGGGTAGGCCCTCGTCCAGGGCCTGACGACGGGCCGCTCCCGAGGGAGCGGCCCGTCGCATCTTCCGGGAATGAGGCTCAGTCCTTCAGGATCTCCCGCGCCGCATTGTATCCGCACGCCCCCATCACGCCGCCGCCCGGGTGCGTCGCGGCGCCGCACATGTAGAGCCCGCGGATCGGCGTGCGGTAATCCGCATACCCCGGCACCGGCCGCATGAAGCTCAGGCTCGAGAGGCTCATCGTGCCCTGCATGATGTTCCCGCCGGTGAGGCCGAAGCGCTCCTCGATGTCCTGCGGCGGCAGCACCTGGTAGTTGAGCACGCTCTTCCGGAAGTTGGGCGCATACTCGGTCATGATGTCGATGCGGCGCTCGGCGTAGCGCGTCTTGTTCTCCTCCAGGCTCCCCGCGTCCTTGGCCAGCACGTTGGGAAGTACTGCGTGAACATGGACATCACGTGCATGCCCGGCGGCGCCACCGTGTTGTCGAGGCTGCTCGGGATGGTGGCCTCGATGATCGGGTTGTCCGAGATGTGCCCGTACTTGGCGCAGTCGAAGGCCCGCTCGATGTACTCGCGCGTGGGGCAGAGATGGATGGTGCCGTGGTGCTGCGGGCCCGGCTTGTTGCCCGGGAGGCAGCGGAAGTCCGGCACCTCCGAGAGCGCCAGGTTGATCTTGGCGCTGCCGCTCGCGTAATCAATGTTCCGCACCGCCTCGGCGAACTCCGCCGGCAGGAGCTTCGGGTCCATCAGGCGCTGGAAGGTCATGTTGGCGTCAATGCCGCTGATGACCTTCTTCGCCCGGAGTTCGGTGCCGTCGGCGAGCGCCACGCCCACCGCCTCGCCGTTCTTGACGATGATCTGCGCCACCGCCGCGTTCACGCGGATCTCGGCACCGCGTTCCTTCGCGGCACTCGCGATGGCGTTGGACAGCCCGCCCATGCCGCCCCGCACGTAGCCCCAGACGCCGCGGACGCCGTTGCACTCGCCCATCACGTGATGGAAGAGCACGTACGCCGTGCCCGGCATCGAGGGGGTCGCGAAGGCGCCGATGATCGCGTCGGTGGCGATCGTGGCCTTGAGCTCCTCCGACTCGAACCAGCGGTCGAGGATCGGGTTGGCCGCCCCCGTGAGGATCTCGATGGCCTTCTGCCCGTCGGTGCCGAGCTTCCGGAAGCCGAGGCCGAGCTTGGAGGAGGTTGAGCAGGTTGCCGGGCGCCATCGACCAGGGATTCGGCGGCGTCTGCACCAGTGTGGGCTCGGAGGAAGTCGGCCACGCGCTCCAGCATCGCCTCGTACTTGGGCAGCGCCTCGGCGTCCTTCTTCGAGAACCTGGCGACCTCCCGGTGCGTGGGGTCCTTGTCCGGCCCCATCAGGTAGTGGCCGTCAGGAAGGGCGTGAAGCTCGACGGGCTCCGCGGCAGCATCTCGAACCGTGGCGCTTGGCTCGAGGTCGCGGATGATCTCCAGGGCGGAAAAGGCTGTTGACGTAGCTGGCCGTGGAGACGCTTGAAGCCGGGCCACAGCTCCTCAGTGACGGCGCAGCCACCACCAGCGGGCGCCGCTCGAGGACCAGGACCTTCGGCCCGCGCGGGCGGGTAGGCGGCGCAGACGAGGGGCGTTGTGGCCGCCGCCGATGAGGATCGCGTCGTAAGTCGTCGACATGGGAATCGGGGTGCACGGTGGTAATCGAAGGCGCGGGAGACGCGCGCCGGGCGGCCTGACGGAGGCGGCCGCGCGATTCCAGTCGTCATGTCGAGCCGCAGGCCGACGCCCCCGCCCATCCCAGGTCACGGGCGGCGGTCAGGCCGGCCGGGGCCGGGGCCAGGGCAGGGAGGGAGCATCGGGGGGGCTAACCCGCAGGCCGGGAGACGCAAACCGCCGCGTGGCAGGCGGTTGCGACGGCCCGCGCCATCCAGCAATGGAGCCGTCGAGTCCGGGGACCACTGGCCTACCGAAATCCGGTCACGGCCACGTACATTGAAGGCGCCGCAGCCCGCCCTCCCCCCTGGACTGGGCCGCGCCCCGGGCGAATGGCCTTCGCTCCCACATCCAGTCCTCACCCCGCGGAGGCCAGCGCGGTGCGGCTCCTCGAGGAAGCTGACGGCGGTCGGCGAGATGACCGCGACCATGGCCAGGCCGCCACCTACCGAAGATCTATCGTGAGCCACTGGAGGCGATCACCCGGGTGACGGGCTCGCCCCGGGACTCGGTGCTACTCTTCGATGCCGACGGCGTGCCCCGCTTCAAAGGCGTGGCGCGGCCTCTCCGAGGATACCGCGCCGCGGTGGAGAAGGCACACCGTGGACCCAGGACAGCCCGCTCCCGAGCCATCCTCGTTCCCGACGTCCGTCTCGATCCCGCCCTCTGCGCGCTCAAGCCCGCCATCCTCACGGAGGGCATCCAGGCGCTGGTCTTCATCCGCTCGTCGTGGCCAACCAGACGATCAGGAAGTTCATGATCTACTACGCCGAGCCCGCACGCCTTCGACGCGGAGGAAGTGCAGCTGGTGCGGAACGACAGCCGCACACACCGCCTTCGCCCTGGACCAGCTCCGCGCGGTGGCGCAGCTGCTAGGCCGACCGGAACCTGTTCATCACCGGCCCGACGGTCCTCTTCAGTGGGTGAACACCGACGGCTGGCCCATCCACAGGTCTCCCCCAACGTGGCCGAGCTGCTCGGCTGGTCGGCAGCGGAGCTGGAGGGCAGGCGTTCGACGACCTGCTGCACCCCGACGACTACGAGCGGGTGCCGGCTGGAGTCGCGGGCGTACACCACGCGGCGGGCCACCAGCTTCGACCAGGAGTACCGCCTCCGCCACAAGAACGGCAGTACCGCCGCGTCTACGCACACCCACCTGGGTCCTGGGGGCGGCCAGGCGCGCTACGTGTACGGCTACCTGCTCGACGTCACCCAGCGCCTCAGGCGGTGGAGCAACTGGCCATCATGCAGGAGCGGCTCCGCCTGGCGCTGGCGGGGGGCTCTTCTCGTGGGAGGTGGGACGCCGCCAGGTGGAACAGGTGGCGCGGGTGGAGGATCCGGTGAACCTCGAGCAGGGGACCGAGGAACCCGCTCACCGCGAGCGATTCCTGGCGCGGCTCCATCCCGAGGACCAGGCGCGGGTGGGCGCGCGCTGGGGGCCCTCCATCAGACGGGGAGGCGTTCGACCTCGAGTACCGGCACGTGCACGCCGACGGCAGCCTCACCTGGTTCCACGACCGCGGCCGGTCCTTCCGCGACGCCGAGGGCGAAAGCTCATCGCGCTGGCCGGCATCGCGCAGGACATCACCGCGCGGAAGCAGGCCGGGCTGGCCGCCGGCGCCGCGGCAGAACAGGTGCACGAGCGGCAGCGGCTGGAGAGCCTCGGCGTGCTGGCCGGCGGCATCGCGCACGACTTCAACAACCTGCTGATGGGCGTCCTCGGCAGCGCCAGCCTGGCGCTCGCCGAGCTGCCGCCGTCGAGCCTGGCGGCGGGGTGGTGCGGGACATCAGGACCGCCGCGCGTCATGCAGCCAGAGCTCACCCGCCAGCTGCTGGCCTACTCCGGCAAGGGCAGCTTCGTGCTGCAGCAGCTGGACCTGTCGCGGCTGGTGGAGAGACAGGGCGGCTACTGAGCGCCGTCATCTCAAGCGCGCGGCGGTGCACTACCATCGACCGGGGCTCCCCCGCCATCGAAGCGGACCAGACCCCAGGTGCGGCAGGTGGCCATGAACCTGCTCACCGATGCGTCCGACGCGCTCAACGACCTGGGCGGCACCATCCCGTCCGCACCACCCACCTGCTGCTCGACGCGCCGAGGCGGCGGCGCGCCGAATGCAGGGGCGAGCTGCCCGGGCCCCACGTGGCGCTCATCGTGCGCGACAGCAGGGGCGGGGATGGATGCGGAGACAGTGGCGCGGATGTTCGACCCGTTCTTCACCACCAAGTTCCAGGGCCGCAGGCTCGGCCTCGCGGCGGTGCTCGGCATCGTCCGCGCACCACGGAACCATCCGGGTGCACGGCACGCCAGGCGCCGGCACCACCACGATCTCGGTGTATTTCCCCGCCGTGGGCCGCGAGAGGCGCCGCCGGTAGGTAGTCCCGCGCGCGCCCGGGGCATGAAGCGGCCATCCTCGTGGTGGACAGCAAATTATCGTACTGATACCGAGCAGATCCTAACCCGCGCCAGCTACGAGGTGCTGCTGGCGGGCGACGGCCTGGCGCTGCTCGACCAACAGAGCCCGCGGTGAGCCTGGTGCTGCTCGACCTCACCATGCCCGAACTCGGCGGCGAGGAGACCTTCGAGCGC
>JADJPD010000021.1 GCA_016713435.1 Gemmatimonadota bacterium
CCCCGTTCCCCTCCAGGCAGCGCCGCCAGCGCCGGGCCGTCGGCCACCACCACGTCGAACGGCGCCAGCGCCGCCGGGGTGACCGCGCCGAGCCCCGGCCCCTCGCCATTCAGGTGCTCGGTGCGGAAGCGTCCGCGGCTCACCTGCGTCCGCACCGACACCCGCCCGCCCTCGCCCGCGAGCCAGCGCTTGAGGAAGCCCGTCTCGAAGCTCGGCGAGCCCTCGAGCACCAGCACGCGCGGCGGCGGGCGCCGGGTCACGAGGACGCCAAGCGGCTCGCGCACCGGGGTGCGCCCGGCGGCCAGCTCCAGCGTGTACTCGGCGAGCCCGGCGGCGCGGGGGCGGTCACGCAGCGTGAAGCTGGAGTCGGTGGCGGTGACGCGCGCGGAATCCAGGACCACCGAATCCCGGCGCAGCCGCAGCATCCCGGACGCACCTGGGTCAAGGTGCACCGTCCCGGCCAGGGCGAAGGTCTCACCGAGCGACAGTGACTGCGGCGCCTGGAGGCGCGTGACGCCGGCAGGCAGGGGTGCCGGTGTGAAGCTGACGGCGCCGGCCGGCATGGCCTCCCACTCGCCCGGCAGCAGGCCCCAGCCCACGAGCGCCACGGCGCCCGCGCTCGGAGCGAGTCGCCCAGCGCCCCCGGGAGGCGGATCACGCCCGGCCCCGCGCCGGCGAGGTCGTCCAGGCGATAGTCGGCCGTGGCACCCCGGGGTGCGCCGGGGGTGAGCAGCGTGAGGCTGCCGGGCAACGAGGCGCCCGCGCGGGGCCGCAGCAGCAGTGCGGCCCCGCCGAGCACGCAGGCCAGCGCGGCGAGGCGGAACGCCAGGAGGCGGCGGTCCCGCCGGGCCAGCTCCAGCGCCAGGAGCACCACGCCGAAGGCCACGAGGGCAGCCAGCGGCTCATCGCGGCGAGGCCTCGAGGCGCGCAGGTACCGCTCGGCGAGCGAGGAACGCGCGCCCATGACGGGCACCGGGACCGGCACCGGCACGGGGAGCAGCGGGATAGAGCCGCCGCGCCGCGTCCGCGCGGCACGAGGCACAGTCGCGCCCCGTCGCGAGGGAATCGGCCAGGCGGCGGAAGGCGTGCAGCACGGCCAGGAGGCGCGGGTCGTTTACGGCGGCTGGGACCAGGCCGCCCGCGGCGGCGCGCGCATCGGCGGCGGTGGCGGCGCCCGTGGCCGCCACGAGCGCCGTCCGGAGCGCCGCGAACGAGTCGGCCGGCTCCATGCGGCCGGTGCGCACCCGGCTCCCCACGTCGTCGAGCTTGCCGGTGAGCCGGAGCCGGGCCACCTCGATCGGCGGCGGCTCGAAGCCCACGCGCTGCACGTACACCCGCGCCTCCTGCTGCACCGACTTGAGCAGCTCCAGCGCCCGGTACTCGAACGGGAGCGCCCGCTCGGGCTCGTGCACCCGGAGGTGCAGCTCGGCCTGCCACATGGCGTTCACCGCCGCCTTGAGCCGCACCTTCACCGACTGGCCGAGGAGAGGGTGGCTCCGGGATCGTCGTGGCCCCTGGTCGGCACCGATCTCGTTGCTGCGCGCGTTGAACTCGGCCGCGGCCAGGCGGCGCCGGTCGGCCAGCAGCTTCTCGGTGTCGATGATGATCTGCCGCTGGCTCCGGAAGTATTCCGGTTCCGCCGCCAGCACCATGCCGGTGAAGTCGGCGCGCGGCTTCGCGGTGGTGTCGGTGATCACGAGGAACGCCGTCTCGGACCGGCCGCGCCCCGGGGCGGGCGTGCGGCGGTCGGTGGCCTCGGCGTGGAAGTAGAGCTCGTCGCCGGGACCGAGGCCCAGGGCGGCGAGGTCCAGCGTGGCGGTGAGCCGGAGACCGCCCTCGGGGCGGCGCGTGCGGCCGGCAAACGGCAGCGTTTTCCGCTCGAACTTGACCGCCTCCCCCTTCCCGGACGCGATGGTGACCGCGAGCTGCGCCTCGCCGATGCCGTAGTCGTCGGTGGCCAGCACCTCGACCGACACCGGCGCCAGGCGGCCGGGCAGGAATTCGGTGCGGCCGGTGGGCTGCACCAGCGTCACGACGGGCGGCCGGTCGGGCCGGATGGCCAGGCGGCGCTCGTCCCCGGCCACCACGCCGGCGGAGTCGGCGAGCAGCACCTGCACCAGCGCGGGGGCGCCGGCCACGCCGCCAGCCACCCAGTCGGCTCCATTCTTGGTGAGTGGCAGCGTATCACCGCCGGAGAAGGCAAGGCGCGCGGCGGTCACGGGGCCGGCGGCACGCACCCGCCAGGTCAGGGTGGCGCCCTCCTCCGCGACGAGTTCCTCGCCGCGCTCCACGTGCGCCGGCGAGCCGGTGTAGGGCGGCGGGATCACCGTGAGCTCCAGTCCCCGGAGTTCGGGCCGGGTAGCGCACGCCGAGGGGGGCGCCACCGTGGCCGTCACCCACGGCGAGGGCCCTGCCAGCGCGAGCCCCGCGCCCACCACCGCCGCCAGCAGGCCGGAGGGCCAGGCCGACCTGGGCGCGGCTCCGGGGCAGCGTGGAGCCGACGGACGCGGCCGCCCACCGCGCCTCCACCCGCGCCCGCTGCAGCCGCGCTACCGGCGGCAGCGTGGCCACCTCGGCCAGGAGCAGGCCGGTGCTCTCCTCGAAGGCCGGCACGGCACGGTCCAGGTGGCGCACCACGTCCATGGGCGTCACCCGCTCCCGCGCCTCGCGCCACAGGAGCACCAGCCCCGCCACCACGCCGCCCGCCACGAACGGCAGCCGCGCCCCCACCACGGTGCCGAGGCCGTACCCGAAGAGCCCGAGGCAGGCCACCCAGGTGACGCCGAGCGCCACGCGGCCGCGCGTCACCCGCGCGGCGAGGGCGCAGAGCTCGTCCGCCGGGCTCATGCGATGCCTCGCGCGGGGCGGGCGGCCAGCACGCGTTCCAGCAGGAGGAGGAGCAGCGCCAGCCACAGGAGTGGCACGCGCAGGCTGGCGGCGCGGGTGGCGGCCGCCAGGGCGGTCGCGGTGTCCGGCATCGCCTGCGCGGGTGTCACGCGGCGGAGGTCGGCGGCCGGGCGCACCGCGGCGGCCGGGGGCCAGGCACCGAGCAGCGAGTCGGGGAGCGTGGCGAGCGGGAGCCATGCGGAGGGAACGAGCACGCGCCCGCGCCCGGCCCCGGTCGACACGGCGGCCAGGATCAGCTCCGCCCGCTCCGGTGCCGTCAGCTCCACGGGGCGGCCGGCTGCCTCACCGAGCACGGTGGCCGCGGCCCGGAGCCGGGACGAGTTGACGCTGTCGAAGCCGGCCACGGCCACCATGAGCGGCCGCACGTCGGCGACCGGCACCCACGCGCCGTCCGTGCCTGCGCCGAGCAGGCGGGCCGCGGGAGCGGTGGACCCCGGACGGTTCACCTCCACCGCCGGGCCGTCGCCGAGGGGATGGATGCCGGCCGCGCCGGGCACCGTCCGGAGCTGCGTCGCCTCGGCGCTGCCCGCCGCGTGCACCAGCCGCAGCACCAGGCTGTCCTGCCGCGACCACGCCGCGGCGATGGCCCACGATGGCGGCGCCGGCCGCGGATCGATCCAGGTCACCGCCCGTCCCAGCACCGGTCGGCGCGCCCCGAGGTCCTCCGGACGCGCGGCGGCGATCACGATGAACGGCCGCCCCGCCGGCAGCCGCCGGTCCGCCTCGGCGACGCGGTCCCAGAGCGGGACCGTGTCGGCTTCACTGCTGGCACCGAGCGGCGGGAAGCCATCGGCGAGCAGGCGCGCCTCCTCACCGGCCTGGCGCACCGCATCACCCGCCGGCCCGCTCCACAGGGCGAGCGAGTCGGCCCGGGCCGCGGGGGCCACGAGGACGATGGGCGCCCCGCCCGCCACAGGCGCGCGCCTGAACAGGGGCTCTGCCAGCGCGAGCACCAGCGCCGTGAACACCGCCAGGCGGAGGAGCAGCAGCCACGGTTCCGTCAGGCGCGGCGCCAGCCGCCGCACCGGCGGGAGCCCCGTGAGGTGCCGCGTGGTCCCCACGCGCAGCACGCGCAGCCAACGCCTAAGCTCCACAGGTGGAGCAGGAGCGGCAGCCCGAGCGCCACCAGGCCTGCCAGCCAGAGGGGGGAGAGCAGCATGGAAGGGAACGTCAGCGCCGCGTGCGGACGGCCAGGTAGCGGCGGAGCGGCGCCTCGAAGGGCTCGTCGAGCAGGCAGGGTTCCACCCCGGCGCCGAACTCGGCCAGCGTGGCGCGGAGCGGCGCCAGCAGCGCCGCGAGCCGGGCCGGCGCCAGCGTGCGGGCGGTCGCGGCATCGAGGTCCACCTGCCGCCCGGTCTCCAGGTCCTCGAGCGTCACCGCGCCGTCGTATCCCGCCTCCTGCTCGGCGCGGCCCAGCACCTGGAACACCGCCAGCTCGTGCCGCGCCGCCGCCAGGTGGCGCACCGCCGTGGCGATCTCGCCCGCCGGCTCCACGCCGGCCTCGAAGAGGTCGCTGATGAGCACGGTGATGCCGCCGGGCCCATCGGGCGCCAGGGCGCGCTCGAGCACGGGCCACGCCGGCCAGGCGCCCGCCGGCTCCGCCTGCTCGAGCGCGTGCAGCACCCGCGCCACCTGGCGCACGTCGCGCCGGGGGCGGATCACCTGGGCGGTGCCATCGCGGACGAGGTAGAGGCCGAGCGCGTCGCCCTGGCGATCGGCCAGGAGGGCGAGGGCGGCGGCGAGGTAGCGGGCGTAGTCGAACTTGGTGACGCCGCCCTCCTCGTGGAGCATCGAGCGGGTGGCGTCCACCACGAGCCGCACGGTGACGCTCGTCTCCGACTCCGCCTCCCGCACGAACAGCCGGTCGGAGCGCGCCAGCAGCTTCCAGTCCACGCGGCGCAGGTCGTCGCCCGGCTGGTAGCTCCGGAACTGGCTGAACTCGAGCCCCGCGCCGATGCTGGCTCGGGTGGCGGCCCACCAGCATCCCCTCGGTCACGGCGCGCGCCGCGATTCGAGGTTCCGGACCAGCGCCAGCGTCCGCGCCGTGACGAAGCGCGACTGCCCCGGCCCCATCAGCCGAGCGGGCTCGTGGGCGCCGCCACGCCGCGGAGCAGCTCGGCCACCACCCGGTCGGGGGTGATGCCCTCGCCCTCGGCGCGGAAGTTGAGCAGCACCCGGTGGCGGAGCACCGGCGGCGCCACCGCCTGGAGGTCGGCAAGCGTCACCGCCAGGCGGCCCTGCAGCAGCGCACGCGCCTTGGCGGCCAGCACCAGCGCCTGCCCCGCGCGCGGCCCCGCACCCCAGCGCACCCAGTCCTGCACGGCGGCCACGGTCCCCTGCCCTGGCCGGGTGGCGCGCACCAGGCGCACCGCGTAGTCGAGCAGCGCCTCCGCGATCGGCACCTCGCGCACCAGCCGCTGCGCCACGAGGAGCTCGGCGGCGCCGAGCACCCTGGTGGGCGTCGGGAGCGCGGCGCCCGTGGTCTGGGCGATGATCGCGCGCTCGTCGTCGACGGCGGGGTACTCCACCCGGAGATAGAGGAGGAAGCGGTCGAGCTGCGCCTCGGGCAGCGGGTAGGTGCCGGCCTGCTCGATGGGGTTCTGGGTGGCGAGCACGAAGAACGGCCGCTCCAGCTGGTGTGTGGTGCCGCCCCAGGTCACGGCACCCTCCTGCATGGCCTCGAGCAGCGCGGCCTGCGTCTTGGGCGGTGTGCGGTTGATCTCGTCGGCCAGCAGCACCTGGGCAAAGACGGGCCCGCGCTGGAAGCGGAAGACGCGCTTGCCGGTGGCGTGGTCTTCCTCCAGCACCTCGGTGCCGAGGATGTCGGACGGCATGAGGTCCGGCGTGAACTGGATGCGGCGGAAGCTCAGGTCCGTGGCACCGGCCACCGTCCGCACCAGCAGCGTCTTGGCGAGCCCCGGCACCCCCTCGAGCAGCGCATGCCCCGTACAGCCAGCAGCGCCAGCAGCAGCTCCTCCACCACCTGCGGCTGGCCCACCACCACCCGGCTCACCTCGGTGCGCAGGGCGGTGACCTTCTCGAGGGTGGCGGTGATGTCGCGTTCGGTGGCTGACGTCGTCATTTCGTCGGGGCTGGTCGAGGGTTCACCGCAGAGGCGCGGAGACGCAGAGGGCCGCAGAGGAACTGCACTCGGATGGTGGGCTCACCTCAGGGTGAGCCCGCCTTGTTTTCATGGGTGTGGATATCGGCTCAGCAACGTACCCCCTCCCTTCCTGCCAGACCACCCTCCTCAAGACTGCGCGGGGCCGATAGGCCGCCGCCACGTTGGGCCCAGGTCCTCTGCGGCCCTCTGCGTCTCCGCGCCTCTGCGGTGAAAGCCCCGACGGACCCACCCTACGCCGTCATCGCGTAGGTGACGATGTTGACGCCGAAGCGGGTGTTGTCCACGGCCAGGAAGCGCTTGTTGCGGAAGTCGTAGTCCCACTCGCAGCCGTAGTCCTTGTTGCTGTAGAGCACGGCCAGGCGCCCGTCGAGGACGATGCCCTTCAGGTACTCGTGCACCAGGTCGTCGCCCCAGCCGTTGAGCTCGAGGCCGGTGGTGGGCGGGCCGTCGGGGAAGTCGAAGGCGCGGTAGAGGTCGTGCGTCTTCGGCAGCTTCACCAGCGCCTCCGGCCCGAAGAGGGCCGCCATCTCCGCCTCGAACGACCGCGCGAAGAGCCCGTCCACGTCGTGGTTGCAGTCGTCCGCGAACACGAACCCGCCCCGCCGCACGAAGCGCGCGAAGTTGGCCCGCTCGCTCCCCGTGAACTCCACCAGCCGGTGCCCCGCCAGGTAGGCGAAGCGGGCATCGAAGACGCCCTCGCTGCCCAGCGCCACCACCCGCTCGCGCGGGTCCACGTCGATGGTGGTGTACTCCACCAGGGAGTGGAGCAGGTTGGCGGGCATGCGCTGGTCGACATCCCAGTCGCCGGAGGCGTATTGGAGACGCGTGAACGTGAATCGCGCCATCTGCTGAACCTCCCTCATCACCAGCGCGGCCCGCGGGCCGCGCCGGCGATGCGGAACGATGAGGCTAGACGGCGTCGGACAGCGACGTGAAGGTGAAGTCCCGCACCCGCATCGGCGGCACCAGCGAGCCCTGGATCCGCTCCGGCTTCCCGAGCGCGTCCACGTTGTTCAGCATGATGATCGGGGACTCGTTGAAGCGGAAGTTCTTCACCGCGTGCTTGATCTTGCCGTCCTCGATGTAGAACGTCCCGTCACGCGTCAGGCCCGTGAAGAGCAGCGTCTGCGGGTCCACGAAGCGGATGTACCAGAAGGCGTCACCAGCACGCCGCGCGCCGTCTCCCCGGATCAGCTGCTCGAGGAGGCGCTGCCGTAACCATGATGAGGTTGGGCGGCGGCGGCGTGGCTTAGCTTCCCCTGCTTCTCCGCCCAGTAGCGCGAATAGAAGAGGTTCTTCACCACCCCCTCCTCGATCCACGTCATCTTCTGCTGCGGTAAGCCCGTCGCCGGACCAGGGGTTGTCGGGGATCTCCCGCGTTCCACGGATCGGACGTGATGGTCACCGAGGCGTCCACCAGCTTCTCCCCGAGGCGGGTGCCGCCGCCGGCCTTGCTCAGGGGGCTCCGGCCCTCGTCGGCGTTCCGGGCGTTCAGGCTGAAGAGGAGCGGCTGCACCAGGTCCACGGCCGCGAGCGGCTCGAGGATCACGGTGTACTTGCCCGGCTCGATGGCCTTGGCCTCGCGGCTCGCCACCGCCTTCTCTGCCGCGATGGCGCTGGCCGCCCCGGCGTCGAAGCGCATCACGTCCGTCACGTCCTTCTGCACGTAGCCGGAGCCGGTGCCGTCGGTGGTGCGGATGGTGGCGGAGAAGTTGAGCCCCGTGGAGCGGTGGTAGCCGAAGTTGCCGGCGCTGTTGCCGCGCGCGGCCCACCCCTGGTTCTCCTCGAGGTACCCCGCGGCCACGGCCTCCCGGCTCTTCGCGGCCTTGATGCTCGCCTCGGCGTCGCGGGCGCGGGCCTCGGGCGTGCGCGCCGCGGTGGCGTCGCTCCACGCGGCGGGATTGGCCCGGTACTGCTGCGCGCCGAGCGGCGGCATGGACTCCGGGTCCTCGGGCGCCAGCTGCGCCAGCTCCTCGGCCCGGCGCACCACCCGCTCCAGTGTGGCGTCGTCGAACTGGTTGCCCGTGGCAGTGCCGCTCCGCTTCCCGTTCCGGGCGGTGACCGCCAGGTTCAGGTCCTCCGTGATGCCCGCGGTGCTCACGGTGTTCCGCGCGTAACGGATGTTGCCCGACGTGCCCCCGCCCACGAAGACCTCGCACACCTCCGACTTCGAGAGCTTGAGGATCTTCTGGACCAGCTCGCGCGCCTGCGCTTCAGTGAGGTGCGGCATGGCTCACCCGATCCGGCGTGCGGTGTTGATGACGTTGACGCCGGCCACCCGCGTGGTCGCCGACCCGTGGGAGACGGCGCTCGACTGCGACGGCTGCCCCTTCCCGTCGAAGAACGAGCCGCCCAGGCGATAGTCGCGCTGGTCGCAGATCCCCACCACCGCGTTCCAGAACTCCTGCGTGTTGGACTGGTAGGCCACGTCGCGCAGCATTCCCACGATGGCCCCGTCCCGGATCTCGTAGAACAACTGCCCGCCGAACTGGAAGTTGTAGCGCTGCTGGTCGATCGAATACGAGCCGTCGCCGATGATGAAGATGCCCTTCTCCACCTGCCCGATCAGTTGCGCGGGCGTGAGCTGCCGGGTGCCCGGCCGGAGCGACACGTTGGGCATCCGCTGGAACTGCACCGAGCTCCAGCTGTCGGCGTAGCAGCAGCCGTGCGAGCGGCCCTCGCCCAGGATCCCCACCTGGTCACGGATGGCCTGGTAGTTGACCAGCACCCCGTCCTTCACCAGGTCCCACTCGCGCGTGGCCACGCCCTCGTCGTCGAAGCCCACCGCGCCGAGGCTCCCCACCTGCTTCTTGTCGGCCACGAAGTTGACCAGCGGGCTGCCGTACTTGAAGGCCTTGGAGCGCCACTTGTCGAGCGTGGCGAAGCTGGTGCCGGCGTAGTTGGCCTCGTAGCCGAGCACGCGATCAAGCTCCAGCGGGTGGCCCACGGACTCGTGGATGGTGAGCCAGAGGTGGCTCGGGTCCAGCACCACGTCCCACTTGCCCGCCTCCACCGACTTGGCCTTCTGCTTCTCCTTCACCTGGCCCGGCGCCATCCGCGCGTCCTCGACCATGTCGTACGTGCGGCCGTAGACGATGACCCCCGCGGGCGTCGTCACCTTGTCGGCCGCGAGGCCGTCGAGGTACTCCCAGCCCATCCCCACCGGCGCGCTGCCCCCGTCCCGGGTGTCAAACTTCCCTGAGGTGGGATCGGTGACCGTGACGGTGAAATTGGGCCACGTCCGGTGGATGTCCTGGTCGATGTAGCTGCCGTCGGTCGAGGCGAAGTACTTCTGCTCGTTCACCAGGAAGAGCCCGAAGGAGATGAACGAGGCGCCGTTCTTGAGCGCCGCGTCGCCCACGGCCTTGAGCAGGTCGGCCTTCTCGGCCACCGAGATCTCGAAGGCGTTCTTCTTGATGGGCGTCTTCCACGCCACCTCGCCGTGCCCGGGCTCCGCCGCCAGCTTCACGGGCTCCGTCTGGAGCCGCGCGTTGGCCTTGGCGATGGCCACCGCCTGCGCCGCTGCGCGCCATGCCGTCCGGCGTCACGTCCTGCGTGGCCGCAAAGCCCCACGTCCCGTCGGCGATGACCCGGACCCCGGCGCCGAAGCTCTCGGTGTTGGTGACGCCCTGGATCTTGGTCTCGCGCCCGTTGATGAACTGGTTCAGGTAGCGGCCGATGCGCACGTCGGCGTAGCTCGCACCGCGGCTCTTCGCGGCGTTGAGGGCCGCGTCGGCCAGCGCCTTCTTGTCGGCCACCGGGATGGGCGTGAGGCTGCCGGACCATGGCCGGGCGTACCGGTCCCACCCCGGCACCACCAGGGCGCCGGCCGCGAGGCCGCTCAGTTGCAGGAAGTTTCGGCGTTCCACGAGAACTCCGGAGGAGGAAGAGATTCGGATCGTGATGGTGCAGCCTGCATCACGGCGACGACGCCGGCGGGGAGCCGGCGCCATGCGTACGGAGGAACCCGGCGCCGTGTTCCACCCGGCGCCGGGGTGCGGTCCGGCCTACCGGTTGAAGCTGGCGCAGGGATCCTCGCGCGCGGCGCGCGGGGTCACCAGCACCAGGTCGTAGAGCTGCCGCTCCTCGGCGCTCGGCATGGCGCCGGTGCTGTCCCGCTCCAGCAGGCCCACCACCAGCACCTGCTTGCCCTCCGCCGCCTTCGACAGCATCCGCGGCACCCCGATGTCCCGCCGCACGTGCCCGTTGCCGGCGATGAGCCATGCCGGCCCGGTGGCGCCGGCCGAGAGCAGGGCGTTGGTCATGGCCGCATCGCGCAGTTCCTGCATGGCGCGCATGCCGGGCACCATGTTGAGCGGGAGCTGGCCGCAGTGGCTGGCCAGGAGCTCGTCATCGATGGTCTTCCGTTGCACGCTGTCGAGCGGGTAGCGGGTGACGAGGTCGGCGAGCGGCGCCGGCGCGGTGCCGATGCCGTTCCGCACCACCGCGCGCAGCACCTCGCGCTTGACGCCGCTGCCGCGGAGCTCGCGGCCCACCGCCACCGCCGCGGCCACCACCGGCTCATGGAGCGGCCAGCGCCACCCCTTCCGGTCGAAGCCGTGCGCGTCGAGCCAGGTGGTGTCGACCGTGGCCGGCCGGGCCATGGTGCTGTCGTTCCAGGTGAACTGCTCGAAGACAACCCCCGGCTTCCGCGCCGCGAGGGCGCGGAGCAGGCGGCCGCGTACCTCGTGGTCGCGGGCGTTGTCGTGGTACTCGCCGAGCAGCACGTAGTCGGCCGCCTGCGCGCGGCGCAGCAGCTCCGCGGTGGGGAGGGTGGCCCCGGTGCGGGAATCGACGACGATGGTGGAATCGGTGAGCTGGAAGGCGGCGGGCGCGGGGCCCTGGGCGGCGGTGCTGCTGCAGGCAGCGAGCGCGACGGCCATCAAAGGAAGGGAGATTCGCATGGGCGAAACTAAAGGCCCGCCGAGCACCGGCGCAAATGCGGCCGGGGGTCAGCGGCCACGCAGGCTGTCCACCCACTCGAAGGTCCGTCCCAGCGAGTCCACCGCCAGCGCCCACCGGAGGTAACTGCGGATGGGCGGCGGCGCGTCCGCCTCCTGCGGGTAGCAGCCGTGGTAGTAGCGCACCTCGTACCGCGTGCCGCCCTGCCAGAGGGTCAGGATGCTGGCCGGAAAGTCCGTGGCCGGCTGGCCGCAGAGGGAATCACCGGGGATGTAGGTGGAGTCGAGCGCCAGGAAGCCGCCCGACACCATGTCGCGCGCCAGGGCGTCGAGCCGCGCCGTCGGCACCGTGAACTCCCGCCGGAAGCTGGCGGTCGGGGCGTTGCCCTTCACGAAACCCCGGCCGTCGGCCAGGAGCGTCAGGGTGTAGACCGGACAGAAGCCGAAGCAGGGGGAGCGCTCGAGGCTGAGCAGGGAGTCGCCGGGGCTCGGGGCCAGGGTGACGGTGTCGGCGGCGGTGGAGTCGGCCGCGGGCGTACGTGACGTCTCGCCGGCGCAGGCGGCGAGCGCCAGGAGCAGGCTGAGCGTGGCCAGCGGGGAACGGAGCGTCATGGGAGGCCGGGAGACAAGAGACGTATCGGCGGAGCTACGCTCCGCCGACTCGATCCAACCATCGTCTAGGATCTTGGAGATCCAGCCGGCGGAGCGTCGCTCCGCCGCTACGGGCTCGAGCCGGGCATCGTGCAGGAGCCTGGGGCTCCGCCGCTACACGTGCATTCTACCGGCCTCGCTGCTGAGCGCAAACTCGCCGGCGGCCACCTGGCGGAGCACCGACAGGAGCTCCTCCTCGCCGTCGTTCTTGGAGACGTAGCCCCAGGCGCCCGCGCCGAGGGCGCGGTCCACCAGCTCGGGCCGGACGTGGCCGCTGAACATCACGGCGCGCACCTCGGGATCGCGCTCGGCGAGTTCCTCGATGGCGCGGAAGGGATCGGTGCCAGGCAGGTCGATGTCCACCAGCACCAGCCGGGGATGCCGCTCCAGCGCCTCCGCCACCAGGTGGTCGGCCGCGGGGAGCCAGCCGAGCCACTCGAAGTCGGGGAGCCGGGAGAAGAGCAGTTCGAGGGCCGCCGCGATCTCCGCGTTGTCGTCCACGCAGAGGACGGCGTGGCGGCGGCCGGTGCCGGACGTAGGCAGGGTCACGTGGTCACCATGGGTGCATCGAGTTCCTCGAGGGCGGCGCGAAGCGCCTGCTTCACGTCGCCGAACGGGGCGTCCGCGGGGAGGGTGATCACCCGGCCGCGGGCCCCAGGGGGCACGTCGCCTTCCACCACGAGCAGGTCGGCGGTCCGGGCCGCGTCGGGGTCGGCCTGTACTTCACAGCCGCGCTGGCGGAGGTGGGCCGCCACGTAGGCGCGGAGCCGGGGGTTGCCCATCCCCACGTACGCACACCGCCCTGGGGCGCCACGGCCGAGCGGCGGCTCGGCCCGGGGAAGCCGGAGGGTGAAGGTGGTGCCCTGGCCCGGCGCCGACTCGAGCTCCACCACGCCACCCGCCTCCTGCACCAGGCCGTACACCAGCGCCAGGCCCAGGCCGGTGCTGATGCCGCGCGCCTTGGTGGTGAAGAACGGCTCCATGCAGCGCTGCTGCACCTCCGCATTCATCCCCGGCCCCGTGTCGCTCACGCGGACCACCACCTCGGCGCCGCACGGGCGGATGGCCACGGTGACGATCCCCGGCGGCAGCCCCTTGAGCGCGTCGCCGGCGTTCTGCACCAGGTTGAAGACCGCCTGGGTGAGCGCCGGGGCGGAGATGCGCACCCAGGTCGCCTCGTCAGGCATGACGGCCTCGAGCTGGGTGCCCCGGGGCAGGATGTTGCGGAGCACCGCCTCCGCCTCGCGCCACCAGCGGCCCACCTCGAGGGCGCGTTCCTGCGCCGCCTGCTGCGGGTCCACGGCCAGCAACCGGAGCCCGCTGGCCAGGCGCTGCAGGTAGGTGGCGGAGGCGCGGATGCCGTCGAGCTCGCGCTGCACCTCGAGCGGGAGGTCGAGCGCCTGCAGCGTGTCGAGCCGCACGCGCAGGGGCATCAGCAGATTGCCCATGTCGTGGCCCAGGCAAGCGGAGAGGGTGCCGAGGAGGCCATCCGCTCCGACACCCGGAGGCGGCGGTGCGAGACCTCGAAGCTCCCCGGTGCGCTCCTCCACCAGCCGTTGCAGCTCCTCCCGGTGCAGGCGCAACTCTTCCGTCAGGCGCCGCTCCTCGGTCACCTCACCGGCCACGATGTTGATCCCCACCACCGCCCCCGCCGCGTCGCGGAGCGGGTACCACGACTCCACCCAGGTCCGCTCCACCCCCGGCGCCGCCGGTGTGGTCCCGCGGAGCTCGAAACCCAGCACCGGCTCGCCCGCGAACACCCGCTCGGCGACGGCGCGCACGCTCGGGAGCAGGTCGGGGAGGAGCTCCGCCACCGTGCGGCCCAGGTGCGCCTCCACGGGCAGGCCGTTGATCTCGGCCAGGCGCCGGTTGATGCGGACGAAGCGCAGGTCGCGGTCCAGCACGCACAGGCCCACCGGCGCCGTGTCGTAGGTGGCGGTGGCTCGCCCAGGCGGGCGCGGGCCACTTCCTGCGTCTCGCGCAGCTCGTGGATGTCGGTGGCGGTGCCGTACCAGGTGCGCACCTGCGTGGCGGGATCCACCACGGGGATGCCGCGGCTCAGGTGCCAGCGGAAGCACCCGTCGGCCATGGCGAGGCGGTGCTCGCAGCTGAAGGGCTGGCCCGCCGCGACGGCCTCGGCCCAGGCGCGAGCGGTGCGCTCGCGGTCATCCACGTGGAGCCGGGGCTGCCACTCGAGGCTTCCGCCCGGGCCGGCGCTGGCGCCGCGATACTCGCGGGCGCGCTGGCTCACGTACTCGAGCTCGCCGGTGTCGTCGGCCACCCAGACGAGCTGGGGCATGGCGTCGGCCAGGAGGCGGAGGCGCTGCACGCTGGCGAGGACGCGCTCGCGCTCGCGGGCCAGCTCGTCCTCCATGCGGCGGCGGGTGGTGATGTCCTCGGTGGCCAGGATGATGCCGCCCACCTCGCCCTGCCCGTCGATCCAGGGCCGCGCCTCCCAGCGCACCCAGCGGGGCTCCCCCCCGGGGGCCTCGTAGCGCTCCCCCGCCGAGCTCACCACCTCGCCCGCGAGGGCGCGGCGGTGCGCCGCGCGCCAGGCGGCGGGGAGCGCGGGGAAGAGGTCGTAGTGCCCGCGGCCGATGACCTCGTCGCCGTCGAGGCCGAAGTCGCCGAGGTAGCGGCGGCTGGCGGCGAGGTAGCGCATGTCGCGGTCGAACATGGCGAGCCCGGCGGGCGCGTGCGCGATGAAGAGCGCCAGCCGCTCCTCCCGCTCCCGCAGCGCCCGTGTCAGGCGGGCGCGGTCCATCCACGCCGCCACCAGGTCGGCCAGGGTGGCGATCAGGTCCAGCTCCGTGGTGCGGAAGCGCCCCCGCCGCCGGCTGGCGAAGGACAGCACGCCGAACACCCGGTCCTCGGCCGCGATGGGATAGCCCGCGTACGCGCGGAGCCCCGGCAGCGCCGCCTCACACTCCGCCAGCTCCTGCTCCTCGAGCACCAGCGGCATGGCGCGGGCCAGCACCTGGCCGCAGAGGTACTCGCCGGGGCGCACCCGGCTCACCCCCGGGTGCGCCGCCAGGTCCAGGCCCAGGCTCGAGACCAGCTGCAGGGCGCCGTCGGGCTCGAGGGTGTAGTGGAGGTAGCAGTCGGCGTCCACCCGGCGGCACAGCTCGCGGAAGGTGCTGCTCAGCACCTCCTCGGTGGAGAGCGCCGCCCGCGTTGCCGAGCACCAGCCGCGCGGCCGTGTCGGCCACCAGGCGCGCGGCGTCGTCCCGCTCGCGCAGTTCCGCCTCGGCGGCGCGGCGGGCAGTGACGTCGGTGACCAGCGAGATCAGCTCGTGCGGCCGCCCGTCCTCCACGTCCAGCACCGAGACGAACTTGTGCACCCAGCGCACCGAGCCGTCCTGCCGGATGAAGCGCCCGTCGAGCTCGTACGAGGGGATGGCCCCCGCCAGCAGCAGCTGCATGTGCGCCCGGCTCCGCTCCCGCTCCTCGGCGTGCAGCAGCGCGGGGAACTCGCGGTGGCGGAGCTCCTCCTCGCTCAGGCCGGTGATGGCCGAGTAGGCGGCGTTGCAGCGGAGGTAGTGCCCGCTGGCGTCGATGATGGCGATGCCGGTGGTGGCGTGCTCGAAGATGGTGCGGGTGCGCGACTCGCTCTCGCGCAGCGCGCGCTGGCGCTGGCGCAGCTCGGTGGCCATCGCGAAGCGCTCGATGGCGTTCTCCACCGCGCGCGTGACGCTGCCCGGCCCCAGCCAGTCCTTGCCCACGAAGTCGGTGGCGCCGGCGCGGAGCAGGCGGGCGCCGAGCTCGCCCTCGCCGCGGCCGGTGACCACCACCACCGGGGCGGGCAGCAGGAGCGGGAGCATCCCGGGTCCTCCGGCTCGCGCGGGAGGCCGGCGAGGAGGTCGAAGGCCGTGCCGTCGGGCAGGGTGTAATCCACCAGCAGCGCCTGGTACGGCTCAGCGTCCCCCACGCGCGCCAGCGCCTCCGCCACGCTGCCCACCTCCACGAAGCGGAACGCGCGCGCGACCGCGCCGCGGAGGAGCGCGCCCTTGATCAGGGCGCGGTCGTCCGGGCTGTCATCCGCGATCAGGACCCGCCAGCGTGGCTCGACCATGACACTCGACGAATGGTCCCCGGGGGCGGCGCGTGAGCCCGGCGGGAAGCAAAGGCGCAAGGGAGACAAGGTTCCCTAAACTGGGCTGGCCCGGGGCTTTGCGCATCGGGCCGGGAGGGGCACCCGGGCCTCCCCCCTAAGGGGCAGAATGAGGCACCCCGAACATCGGACACGGCGGATTCCTGCAGGGTCAGGCACTCGCCTATCCGGCCGGCGGGCATCCGTGCCCTCGGGGCGCCGTCCGGGCGTCCCTCCCGAGTTCTCCCTTCCCCAGCCGAGGAGCCAGCATGCGCGCCATGACCTACCGGGGCCCCTTCCGGGTCCGGGTCGACAACAAGCCGGAACCGGAGCTCGAGCACCCGCGGGACGCCATCGTGCGCGTGACGCGCGCGGCGATCTGCGGCTCCGACATCCACCTCTATCACGGCCTGGTCCCCGACCTCCGCGTCGGGACGACCTTCGGCCACGAGTTCATCGGGATCGTGGAGCGGGTGGGCCCCGCCGTCGAGTCCCTCGCCCCGGGCGACAAGGTGCTCGTCCCCTTCAACATTGCCTGCGGCAGCTGCTACTGGTGCGCGCGGGCCTCACCGCCAGCTGTCACAATTCAACCCCTCCTCCACCATGATGTGCGGTGTGTACGGCTATTCGCACACACGCGCAGCCTACGACGGCGGCAGAGCCGAGCTGGTGCGGGTCCCCTTCGCCGACGTGGGCCCCCTCAAGATCCCGGCCGACCTCAACGACGACGATGCCCTCCTCCTCACCGACGTCTTCCCCACCGGCTACAGCGCCGCCGAGATGGGCGAGATCCGGGAGGGGGAGACGGTCCTGATCTACGGCGCCGGGCCCGTCGGCATCATGGCGGCGCGCTCGGCCTGGCTCATGGGCGCCGGCCGGGTGATCGTCACCGACCACCTGGACTACCGCCTCGACTTCGTGGCGCAATACGCCCCCGCGGAGGTGGTGAACTTCCTCCACGTGGACGATCCCGTGCTCCACTTCAAGGGATGACCGACGGCCTCGGCGCCGACGTGGCCATCGACGCGGTGGGGTGCGACGCCTCCGGCAGCATCATGCAGACGCTCACCGGCCAGCGGCTCAAGCTGCAGGCGGGCAGCGCCACCGCGCTCATGTGGGCGGCCAACACGGTGCGGAAGGGCGGGCGGCTGGTGATCATCGGCGTCTACGGCCCGCCCTACAACCTGGCGCCGATCGGCAGCCTCATGAACAAGGGCGTCACGGTGCGCGCCGGGCAGTGCTCGGTGAACGCTACCTGCCGCGGCTCATCGAGCACATCCGCGAGGGACGCGTGAATCCCGGCGCCATCATCACGCACCGCTTCCCGCTCGAGGACATCGCCGAGGCGTACCGGGTGTTCACCAGCAAGCGGGACCAGTGCATCAAGCCCGTCATCTTCCCCGCCACCCGCGCCGCCTGAGGAGCACCATGGGAACCACGTACACGGACACGGAGACGCGCGAAGCCGACGGCCGGCAGAACGGCACTGCCGCCCCCGACCAGCGCCCGCTCCTCGGCGACCGCTTCCGCGAGATCCGCGGCTGGGGCGCCGACCTGGACCCGGCCCGCCGCCCGGGCCACCCGCACGAGACCCCCTCGGAGGTCCGCACCCCGCGCGGCCGCGTCCCGGAGCGCCAGGTGCCGAGGACCAAGATCTACGTCTCGCTCGAGCACGACGGCATCACGCCGGTCTTGGGCACCGCCGCCCCGCCGTGCCTCGTGAGCGGCCTGATCCGCGACTGGGCCTTCCGCTACAGCCTGGATGCTGCTGCTCCTCGCCGACCGGGTGAACGTGCTCGAGGGCAACCTCGAGGACCTGGCCCGGGGGCGGAACACGGAGATGCTCCGGGACCGGAAGAACGAGGTCGTCGCGCGCTTCGTCCACGACCGGAGCCGGAAGGAGAAGATGATGCTGGCCGGCGTCGCGGTCGGTCTCGCGATCGCGATCGTCGGTTTCGGAACCGACTAAAAACCCTCCGCATCGATGGCGCGGCCCTCCGGGCCGCACCCCACTACCTCGCCGGTCCGTCTCTGGCGGCGCTCCTTCGACGACCAGATCATCCGCGACCCTCGCCACCTCCGCAGCGTGGAGCGCTACACCAGGAACACTCCCCGCCAGTGGCGAGGCTAGCGTGCCCGCGTGCAGAGGTCTTCATGAAAATTCCCGACCTGGACATGAAGATCCTGTAACGGGAATCCTCGGTCGAGTGCCGGGAAGCCTCGGTCAAGCGGCGGGAAGCCTCGGTCGAGTGCCAGGAAGTCCCGGTCGAGCAGCGGGAGGTGCCCGTCGAGCACCGGGCAATGCCTGTCGAGTAGTGGAATAGGCCGTCGAGCACCCGGAAGACCGCTCGGGCGATGGGAAAGCCCCGGTCGAGCGGCGGGAGGTGCCGGGAGGCGTTCGAGAGGCGCTGGGAATGCGTCGGGGCCTCGGCCCCCCGGTGCACGGACTGAGGCGTCGCGTGTCGGGAGGCGACCGTCGAGTGTCTGGGCACCGCCGTCCCACCGGCGGAGCAGGGCGGCGAGTGCGGGGACCTGCCTCGCTCAGCCGGGGGGCCCCGGGACGTAGTTCCGGAAGGGATCCGCCCGCACCTCCGCCCCCGTGGCCGCGTCGCGGAAGCAGTGCACCAGCTCCACCTCCTCCCCCACCCGCCGCACCAGCGTCCGCTCCAGCGTCAGCTCCTGTCGCCCGGGGTAGCCGAGCTCCGTCAGGCGCTCGGCTTCCGCGCGGCAGATGTCGCCGGGGGTGGGGGTGGGGCGAGGATAGGGGTCCTCGTGGTGGCGGATGAGCGCGTCCCAGTGGGCGTCGCCAGCGCGCTCGATGCTGGCGCGGATGTCCTCACGGGTAAACGCCATCTCGGCCTCGGCGAGGGAGTTCCCCGGGGGACGCCGGGGAGGAGAGATCAGCCACCCGCCCGGGCCGTGCCCCCCCGCACGGTAGGGGCCGGCTACAGCCGGCCCTCCTCAAACCCACCCGGACCAGCGTCCTCGAGATGAGTGCGCGGTCACAGAAGAAGATTGAGTAATGGCGTGGGGAAGAGGAGGCAAGCCATGGTACAAGCAGATAATGGCGCAGGAATGAGTAGGGCCGGCCATGGCCGGCCCCTACCATGCCCGTGGCTAGTTGGGCGGGGGATCGTCGGGCGGGCGGCGGGTGGACCGGCGGTGCTCCAGGTAGAGCCCCACGCCGATGGCCAGGGGCCAGCAGCTGGATGCCTAACTCTGCGAGGAGGGTGCGGTCGGCACTCATGGGGCGGGCGGCGCGTGGCACCCGTCGGCCCCCGGCGCGTCGGCCGCGCCGTATTGGCCGCGCACCAGCGCGGCGCGGCGGTGCCGCCAGTCCAGGAAGAAGAGGCCGTCGTACTGGCCGTCGCAGAGCTCGGGGATGGTGGGGCCGCCAAGCGCGGCGATGATGGGTGCGAGGGTATTGCTGTGGCCCACGATGAGGACGGCGCTCCCGGCCGGCATGGCGTTGACCAGCGACGCGACCTCGGCGGCGTGCGCCGTGATGTCGCGGCTGGCGGCCACCTCCACCGGCTCGAGCTTCTGGGCCTTCACCACCGGCGCCGCGGTGAGCCGGGTGCGCTGATAGCGCGTGGTGATCACGCCATCCAGCTTCACGCAGCTCAGCGTCTGCACCAGCGCCTCGGCGCGGGCCCAGCCTTCCATGGTGAGGCCCGGGTCGTCGCCGCCGATGGCCTTCTCGGCGTGGCGAACCAGGATGACGAGGCTGGCCTGCGCAGGCAGCGGCAGCGCGCCGCCGAGCAGCGCCAGCAGGCCAGCAGGCCCGCGCCGCGCCGGCCCGCCATCAACGGTAGCCCATCCCGGATAAAGCAGCGCGATGGCACCGAAGATCGGGAGAAGATCGGCGTGAAGATCTTCCACGCGATCATGATCCCGAA
>JADJPD010000022.1 GCA_016713435.1 Gemmatimonadota bacterium
CCGGGATGGTTCCACTCGAAGATGCACCCATAATAAGCGACCCCTGAACGATGGGCGCGCTTCCCCGTCGGGAGGCGGCGCGTCAGTCGTCAGACGCTGGCCGACGGTGTGTCGGTGTCCTGCTGCCGCTCAGGCCGGCGCGACAGGTGCGACCACGACACGCCGTTGGCGAGAAGTACCAGCGACAGCGCGATCAGGATCAGGTGCGCACGGCCTTGCTGGACGTGGGCGAGATGGCCCCGTAGTAGATCATCGCCCAGATGGTGCAGCCGAAGAGCGCCACCACCAGCAGCGCCCCACCCACGCCGAGCGAGCGCCGGGTGGCCTGCCAGGAACACCACCACCCGGTGATGAGCGCGATCCCGGCCAGCGCCTTCACCGGGCTGAAGCCGTGCAGGTACGCGCCGATGCCCGTCTCCCCGGGCGCCGGCTGCAGCACCCAGTGGAAGAACGAGAACCCTTCCGGGTTGTAGGTCAGGTACACGAGCGCGAAGGCCGCAACCACGCGCGCCAGGAACCCGCCCCAGGAGAAGCCCTCGGATGCCATCCCGTCCTCGTCTGGTGAAAAAGGGGAAGCGTGTGGGGCCGAAGGTAGCCGCCGCACGGAAGCCGCGCCAGCAGGCCGCCGACGACCTGCAGGACATCCCCGGCGTCGGCCCGTCCTTGGCGCAGGACCTGCGGGACCTCGGGATTCGCCGGGTGGCGGACCTCCGGGGGAAGGACCCGGAGCGGCTCTACCGGCGGCTCATCGCCCTCCGGGAGCGCACCAGGACCGCTGCGTCCTCTACTGTCCTCCGCTGCGCCGTCTACTTCGCCGGGACGCCCTAGCCCCGGCCGGACCTGTCTCTGGTGGAACTGGAAGGACCATGGCTGAGCCACTTGCGCCGCCCGGGCGGGCTGCCAATTACTGCCCGCTCCTGCGCGTCCGGCTCCCCCGGCGCGCCGTGTCACCCTCCCGCCCCGGATCCCGATGATCAAGTACGTCACCGAATTCCTCGGCACGCTCTTCCTGGTCCTCACCATCGGCCTCGTGGTCATCGGCCCAGGCGCCGATGCCGGCGCTGCCGATCAGCTCATCCTGATGGTGATGGTGTACGGGCGGCACGTCTCCGGCGCGCACTACAACCCGGCCGTGACCCTGGCGCTCGCCATGCGCGGGAAGCTGCCGGGGGAGCGAGGTGGCGCCCACATGGTGTCGCAGGTGCTCGGCGCCATCGTGGCCACGGTCATGGTCGTCATGACCGGCCAGACCTTCGCCCCGGTGCCGGGCGCGTCGGTGACGCCGGTGGCCGCGCTGCTGGTGGAGGTGGTGTTCACCTTTGCCCTGGCCCTCGTGGTGCTCAACGTGGCCACCCACCCGGCCACGCGCGGCAACTCCTACTACGGCCTGGCCATCGGCATGACGGTGGGTGCGGCGGCGTTCGCCGGCGGACCCATCTCCGGCGGGGCGTTCAACCCGGCCGTGGGCATCGGGCCCACGCTGGTCAATGCCCTGCTGCAGGGTGGCTCGTTCGCGAGCCTCTGGTACTACCTCGTGGGCCCTCGCGGGCGGCCCTGGCCGCCGTGGTGTTCAAGTCGCAGGAAGACGCCGCCTGAGCCCGCGGACCACCGTCCGGCCGGGCCTCCCCGGGCCCGGCCGTTCCCCTCACCCCGATGATCCGCCCCTCCTGCCCGCCGACTGGCCCGCGGTCCGCGCCATCTACCTCGAGGGCCTCGCCACGGGCAATGCCAGCCTCGAGGTGGAGGCGCCGAGCTGGGAAGCGTGGGATGCAGCGCACCACCCCGCGCCCCGCCTGCTCACGCACGACGCCGAGGGCGTCACGGGCTGGGCGGCGCTCTCCCCCGTCTCCAAACGCGCCGTGTAAACACCGCCAGCCTCACGCTGCACCAGGCCATGGGCTTCCGCGTCGTCGGCCGCCGCGAGCGGATTGGCCAGCGGCTCGGCGCCTGGCGGGACACCGTCATCCTCGAACGCCGCAGCCCCACCGTGGGCGCGGACTGACCTCCTCTCCCAACGGCTCCATGTCCCGCGTCCTCCTGCAGACCACCGGGCTCCTGATCCTCTCCAACGTGTTCATGACGTTCGCCTGGTACGCCCACCTCCGGAACCTGGGCGGCAAGGCCTGGTACGTGGCGGCGCTCGCGAGCTGGGGCATCGCCCTCTTCGAGTACCTGCTGCAGGTGCCCGCCAACCGCATCGGTTACACCGAGCTCTCGCTGGGCCAGCTCAAGATCCTGCAGGAGGTGATCACCCTCTCGGTGTTCATCCCCTTCGCCATCCTCTACATGAAGCAGCCCTTCAAGACCGACTACCTCTACGCCGGCGCCTGCATCCTCGGTGCCGTCTACTTCATCTTCCGGGGGCCGGGGCGGTAGGGGGCGTGGCGCGCTCGTTCACCGCAGAGGCGCGGAGGCGCGGACGGCCGCAGAGGAACTGCTCATGGATCGTGGGCTCACCGCGAGCCGAGCCCACCATGTTTTTCTAGGGGCCAGGTCGGGTCGGCCGCCACCCCCACCTGTGCTGCCAGACCACCCGCACTTCACTGCACTCCCCTTGAGGTGGGCTCCCCTCTGCGAGCGCAGGTCCTCTGCGGCCCTCCGCGCCTCCGCGCCTCTGCGGTGAACCAGAGCGCGAAGCCCCCCCCGCGCAACGCCGTAACACCACCCTCCCCGCAACCGCCCGCCCCGATTAGCTGCCCCGTCGGACGCCGTTCCCACCCACCCTGAGAGGGGCATGAGCCAGCCGCTGGTCGGCATCGTGATGGGCAGCGACTCGGATTGGGGCGTCATGCAGCACGCCGCCAGGGAACTCCAGGCCTTCGGGGTGCCCCACGAGTCGCGCGTCGTCTCCGCGCACCGCACTCCCGACCTGCTCTACCAGTATGCCGAGCAGGCGCCGCCTCGCGGCCTCCGGTGCATCATGCCGGCGCCGGCGCTGCGCACCTCCCGGCATGCTCGCCGCCAAGACCTCCGTCCGGTGCTCGGCGTCCCGGTCCCTTCGCGCCACCTCAACGGCGTCGACAGCCTCCTCTCCATCGTCCAGATGCCGGGTGGGATTCCGTGGCCACCTTCGCCATCGGCGAGGCCGGGGGCGCGGAACGCCGGGCTCTTCGCGGTGGCCATGCTGGCCCGGACCGACACGGCCCTGGCGGGGCAGCTCGACGCCTTCCGCCGCGCCCAGACCGACAAGGTGCTCGGCCTCACGCTCCCGGAGCCGTCGTGATCCTCCCGGGCCAGACCCTCGGCCTGCTCGGCGGGGGCCAGCTCGGCCGGATGTTCACCCAGGCGGCGCAGCGCAGGGGAGGAATCTCGTCCTCGACCCCGACCCGGGCAGCCCCGCCGGCCGCATCGCCCTCGACCACATCCAGGCCCCCTACACCGACGAGGGCGCGCTCGAGCGCCTCGGCCGGGCTTCGGCGGCCGTCACCACCGAGTTCGAGAACGTCCCCGCCGACGCGCTCGCCTTCCTGGAGCGCTTCTGCCCGGTCCGCCCCGGCCCGCGCGCGGTGAGCCTCACCCAGGACCGCATCACCGAGAAGACCTTTGCCCGCGAGCAGGGCCTCGGCACCGCCGCCTTCCACCCCGTCCTGGCCCCCGGCGACGCGGCCGCGGCCTTCGCCGCCATCGGCGCACCGGCCATCCTCAAGACGGCCCGCCTGGGCTACGACGGCAAGGGCCAGGCAACGGTCCACTCCGCCGCCGAGGTGGAGGCCGCCTTCGAGCGCTTCGGGCGGCGGGCCTGCATCCTGGAGCAGCGGGTGGACCTGGCGCTCGAGGTGTCGGTGGTGCTGGCCCGTGGAGCCGACGGGTGCCTCGTGACCTTCCCCGTGGCGGAAAATCGGCACGTCGCCGGCATCCTCGACACCTCGGTGGTGCCGGCCCGCGCCCCGCAGGCCACGCTCGAGGCGGCGCGCGCCGCGGCCGCGAAGCTCGCCGCCGCGATGGAGTATGTGGGGACCATGGCCGTGGAGTTCTTCGTGACCACCGGCGGCGCCCTCCTCGTCAACGAGATGGCGCCCCGGCCGCACAACAGCGGGCACTACACCCTCGACGCCTGCGCCACCGACCAGTTCGAGCAGCAGGTGCGCGCCCTCGCCGGCCTCCCCCTCGGCGACACCGCGCTGCTCGCCCCCGCCACCATGGTGAACCTCCTCGGCGACCTCTGGCACGACGGCGTGCCCCGCTGGGAGCGCGCCCTGCAGGACCCGCGGGTGCACCTGCACCTGTACGGGAAGACCGAAGCCCGGCCCGGCCGCAAGATGGGCCACATCAACGTGCTCGCCGCGGATCCCGCCGCGGCGCTGGACGCCGCGCTCGCCGCCCGTCGGCGGCTCACCGAGCGCTGAACCGCTCACACCCGACTGGAACGAGGAATCCATGCTGCTCACGCTGCTCACCCTGACGCTCACCCCGGCCACCTCCCTGGCGCCCGTGCCCGTCGCCCCGCCCGCCTGCAAGACCATGATGACCGACCGGATGCCGCTCGACAAGCGCGCCAGCCCGCTCGACTCCGTCAGCTTCACGGTGGGCCAGGCGGAGGTGAAGGTCTGCTACGGCCGCCCCTCGGCCAAGGGCCGCCAGGTCTTCGGCGGGCTCATCCCCTACGGCCAGCTCTGGCGCACCGGCGCCAACGAGCCGACCATGATCCACACCACCGGCCCCATCAAGGTCGCCGGCGTGGACCTCGCCCCCGGCTCCTATTCCCTCTACACCATCCCGGGAGAGAAGGAGTGGGAGATCATCCTCAACAAGTCCACCAGCCAGTGGGGCCACGAGTCCACCTACACCGATGCGGTGCGGGCCCAGGAAGTGACGCCCCACGGCAAGGCGAAGTCCATGCCGCTCACCACCCCGGTGGAACAGTTCACCATCACCGCCATGCAGATGGGCAGCATGGCGCACCTGACGCTGGCCTGGGAGAAGACCAAGGTCGAGCTCATGGTCCTGCCCGGGCGCTGAGCCGCGCATCATCGCAGGGGCCGGAGACATCCGGCCCCTGCCCAGCGCCACGAAACACCAGACGCGCGGGATCGGCCCAACGGCCGGTCCCGCGCGTCTTTCTCGTAGCCTCGGCAACCTCGGGGGGCGCGGCCGGCCCCCTGAGCGACCAACCGTCAGGGCATCGTCGGCGCCCCCTCCCGCAGCGCCGCCAGGAACCCGAGCGTCATCACCCGCACTTCGGCCCAGTCGGTGTACTCGTGGTCCCGGCTCGTGTCCGTGTCCCCCCCGGCGCGGGCGGCGATGCGTTTCATCACGAGCCGCGTGAGCCAGCCGTACGCACTGTACCGGAGCGCCCCCGGGATGAACTGCACCTCCGCCGGCGTCCACCCCGTCTTCTGGGAGAAGCGCCCCACGATCTGCTGCAGCTCCGCCTGCACCTTCGGGTCCCGCTGCAGGACCGCCAGGCAGACCGCCAGGAACAGCGTCGGCCGCTGCCGCAGGGCCGCCGCATGCCGGCGCACCCACTGCTCCACCGGCCGCTGGAAGGCGCTCGCGTGGACCGACGCGGCGACGATGATCGCGTCGTATTCCTCGGGCCGTGGGTCGGCCGTCCCGGCCTCGAGGCAGTCCACCTCCGCCCCGGCCAGCCGGAGTTCATCGGTGACGAAGCGCGCCACCTTGGCCGTCTGGCCCTCGGTGGTGGCATACACGACGAGGATGCTGGTAGTCATGGGAGCCCCCTTGGGCACGAGGCGCATGGCCTCGGCTTAAGGGTAGCGCCACCGGCGGCAACGAACCGTGAAGGCCGGGTGAAGCCGCCGGAAGGGGAGGAACTCAGTCGCTGCGGCGCAGGTGCTCCGTGATCGTGGCCAGGTGATGATCATCGTGCTCGGCCACGAAGAAGGCGTGGTCCAGCAGCCGCATCTCCGCGTGGAGCCGGGGGTGGCGCGCGGTGCGCAGCCAGTCGGCCTCGTCCGCCTGCTCCAGCTGCCGCACCAGCTCGGCGCGCGCCTCGCGGAAGCCGCGGACCAGGGTGCCCAGGTCGCGGGCGTTGTGGTTGGCCTCGTCCGTCTTCCGGTTGAGCAGGTCCGCCTCCTGCAGTGTGAGGCGGCCGGCGGCGAAGTCGTCGATCCGCCCCAGCCAGAGCGGCTCCAGGTCCAGCAGGTGCCCCACGTTCTCCTGGATGGACCAGTGATCCTGCCAGCGCCGCGTCAGCACCGCCGCCGGCACCCCGGCCACCCGCGCCTCCACCCGCGCCGGCGTCCCCCGGAGCCGCTCCAGCAGCCCGGGCACCGCACTCACCGGCAGGTCGAAGGTGAACCGCCGGCTGAACCACGGCTCCCGCCTGATCATGACGACTCCTTGTCCCGCACCCGCCCCCCCTGCCGCTTCGGGTCGGAACGCACGTGCGCGATGTACATCCCGATGGCGACCACGATGACCAGCGCATCCACCACGAAGAACTCCATGCCTCCCCTCCGGTGTCGCGAGCGGGGCGGTTGCCCCGCCAACGGAACTGTAGGCCCGGGTCGGACCAAGGCAACCCCTACCCGCCCCCGAGCAGCAGGCGAAGCAATCCCGCCACCGCCCCGCCGCTCACCACGGCCACCGCACCAAGCCGGAACCGGAACAGCGCCACGGCCGCCGCCACGCCCACCAGCAGCGATATCCACTCCGGCGCCGACGCGAGCCCCCCCGGCCAGAAGATGTGCCAGCCCAGCACCAGCGCGAGCTACAGGATCACCCCCACCACCGCCGCGCTGATGGCCTCGAGGGGGCCGTCAGGCGGAGGTCGTCCCGGGTGGCCTCCACCAGCGGGGCGCCCGCCAGGATGAACACGAAGGACGGCAGGAACGTGAAGAAGGTCGCCACCATGGCGCCCACCACGCCGGCCGCCGCCAGCGAATCCGGCCCCAGCGCCTGCTGGTTCCATCCGCCCACGAAGCCCACGAACGCCACCACCATGATGAGCGGGCCGGGCGTCGTCTCGCCCAGGGCCAGGCCGTCGATCATCTGCGGCGGCGTGAGCCAGCCGTACTGGTGCACCGCCGCCTGGTACACGTACGGGAGCACGCTGTACGCGCCGCCGAAGGTCACGAGCGCCGCCCGCGTGAAGTACCCCGCCATCGCGGCATAGGTGCCATCCGGGCCCACCAGGCGGATGGGCACGTACACCGCCGCCCAGAGCGCGAGCCCAAGGCCCACCACCGCCAGGAATCCCCGGCGGCTTGGCCGGGCGTGGGCCGGGGTGGGGGTGTCGTCGTCGATGAGTGCCGGCGCGTGGGGAACGCTGCCGGCCGGGCCGTGGATCGCGGCTGGCGCCAGCCAGGCGGGCGTCGTCCGCTGCACCACCACGCCGGCCACGGCGGCCACGACCACGAGCAGGGGGAACGGCACCCCGCCGACCACCAGGGCCACGAGCGCCCCGGCGGCCAGGGCCCAGTGGAACGGGCCTCCGGAGCGCGCGCGACCCGAGCCGCCACACCGCGTGCACCACCAGCGCCACCACCACCGGCTTGATGCCCCACAGCACCGCCCGCACCGCCGGCACGTCGCCGTGAGCCAGGTAGACCCAGGAGAGGGCGGCCAGCACCAGCAGCGACGGCAGCACGAACAGCGCCCCCGCCACGATCCCGCCCCGGCGCCGGTGCAGCAGCCAGCCGAGGTACGTGGCCAGCTGCTGCGCCTCGGGGCCCGGCAGCACCATGCAGAAGCTGAGCGCGTGCAGGAAGCGCCGCTCGCTGATCCAGCGCCGCCGCTCCACCAGCTCCTGGTGCATGAGGGCGATCTGCCCCGCCGGCCCGCCGAAGCTGATCCACCCCAGCTTGAACCAGAAGCCGAGTGCCTCACGGAACGACACGGCGGATGGCGGCGCGGAATCAGGCATGAAGGAGCCGGGTGGTGGACCACCGGACAGGCGAAAGGGCCAACCGCATGGTTGACCCTTTCACAGTGGAGGCGGAGGGAATCGAACCCTCGTCCGCGAAGGCATTCCGAATGGTTCCTACGTGCGTAGGCTCGGCTCTTGGCGTCGCCCCGGGCCGGCGCCGAACCGGCCGCCCCGGGCTCTATTCCCTAGGTGTCTCGCCTCTGCCGTCGGGACGCCGGCATCGGCCAGTCCGGCTTTTCGTTCCGGTGGGAGCGCCCCGGACGGGCTCCCTTCACCGGTGGTGCGGTAAGCGAGCTTAGCTCAGCTTACGCAGCCAGCGCCAAGTCAGTGTTGGCAGTTGAATCATTCCAGACGGTTTATCCAGGTGCCTGGACCTGGGCACGCAACCCCTCGTTCAACCAACCCGTCGAAGCCAGTCGCCCCCGGGTGAGGGAAAGCTAGCGCCCCGGGGCCCCCCGTTCAAGCAAGCACCGTCCGCCCCCGGGCCGGGGCGCCGCCTGCGTCGGGGGCTGGAACATGTGCACTCCGTCACAGGTCGCGCGTCGCCCTGATGCAATCCAGGTCTTGGCCGAGACCGCACCATCCCACAATCCCCAGCCTGCCACCGGTGCCCACAAGGGGCATCTGTCAGGCGCATCCCCGCCGCGGCCAGACCGCGCGCGGGAAGGAGGCGGTCATGCGGTCAGCCCTGGTCCGACGGTTCCCCGCACCCCGGTGGGTGCCGGCCCTGCTCCATCCTGGCGGGGACGCTCCCCGCCCGCGCACCGGTGCCGCTCACCGGCCGCGTGGAAGGCTACGTCATCGATGCCACAGGCGCCCCGATGGCGTCCGCGCAGGTGCGCCTCACCGGCACGTCATTCTTCGCCGAGGCCGACAGCGCGGGACACTACTTCATCAACAACGTGCCGGTCGGTACCCACCGGCTCGAAGCCCGCCACGTGGGATACGCCCCGACGGTCGTCCCGGCCGTTGCCATCCGGGAAGGCGAGGTGACCTGGCAGCACTTCGCGCTGCGCGCGCGCGGCCTGGCGCTCGAGGAACTCACCGTGGAGGCCGACCTCCCCCTCGTCCCGCGGGACGAGGTCACCTCCCACCAACGGATCGAGGGTGCGCTGGGGCTGCAGCCGGGCATGGTGGGCACCGCCGGCAACGGGAACATCGAGGTACGCGGCGGCCGGGCCGATGAGGCCACGCAGTACATCGATGGCGTCCCGGTCTCCCCGGGCACCAGCGGCACACCGTCGGCGAGCCGGACCGGCGGCGCGGTGTCCACCCTCGGCGCGACGCCGGCCGGCACCAACGCCTTCGAGGACGCCTCCCTCACCACCGGCGCACTCGTCAGCGAGTTCGGCAACGCCGAGTCGGGCCTGGTGACGCTGCGCACCCCGGTGCCCGGCACCGAGGGCTACCGCCCCATCACCGAGAACCGCTTCCTCGACCCGCTGGTGAGCCCCGTCTCCACCTTCTCCATCGACGTGGACGCCGCCTCCTACGCCAACGTCCGCCGCTTCCTCTCGGGCGGCATGCTGCCCCCGCCCGACGCGGTGCGCATCGAGGAGATGATCAACTACTTCGACTACAGCTATCCCGAGCCCACCGGCGAGCATCCCTTCGCCGTGAGCATGGAGGCCGCCCCCGCGCCCTGGAACCCCGAGCACCAGCTGCTTCTCATCGGGCTCCAGGGCAAGCACCTCGACCGCCGGGCCATGCCGCCCAGCAACCTGGTGTTCCTGATCGACGTCTCCGGCTCCATGGACGATCCCGCCAAGCTCCCCCTGGTGCAGCAGGCCTTCCGCATGCTGGTGCAGCAGCTGCGCCCGGAGGACCGCGTGGCCATCGTGGTGTACGCCGGCGCGGCGGGCCTCGTGCTCCCCTCCACCTCGGGCGCCGACAAGGGCGCGATCCTCGCGGCGATCGACCGCCTCCAGGCCGGTGGCTCCACCGCCGGCGGCGCCGGCATCGCGCTGGCCTACCGGATCGCGCGGGAGAACTACTCGCCCCGCGGCAACAATCGCGTCATCCTGGCCACCGACGGGGACTTCAACGTCGGCGCCACCAGCGAGGCGGACCTCCAGCACATGATCGAGGAGTACCGCGCCCAGGGCACCTTCCTCACCGTCCTCGGCTTCGGCACCGGGAACCTCAAGGACGACCGGATGGAGATGCTCGCCGACAAGGGCAACGGGCAGTACGCCTACATCGACACCTTCCAGGAGGCGCGCCGGGTGTTCATCCAGCAGTTCGGCGGCACCCTGCACGCCATCGCCAAGGACGTGAAGCTGCAGCTCGAGTTCAACCCCGCCACCGTCGCCGGTTATCGCCTGGTGGGCTACGAGAACCGCCTCCTCGCCCGCGAGGACTTCGACGACGACACCAAGGATGCGGGCGAGCTCGGCGCCGGCCACACCGTCACCGCGCTCTACGAGGTGATCCCGGCCGGCCCCCGCGAGCTCGCGGGCACCGGGACCCTCCGCTACCAGAATGCCGGCCTCACCGCCCGCGCCGAACCGGCAGCGAGTGGCTGACGCTCGACCTCCGCTACAAGCGGCCTCGCGGCGAGCGGAGCATCCTGCTCTCGCACGTCTTCCGCGCCCCCGCGCCCGGCGCCCGCCCGAGCCGCAACTTCACCTGGGCCTCCGCGGTGGCCGAGTTCGGCCTGCTGCTCCGCCAGTCACAGTTCCGCGGCCAGGCCTCCCCCGAGGCCCTCCTCGAACGCGCCCAGACCGCCCTCGGCGACGACGAACAGGGCTACCGCACCGAGTTCCTCGGCCTGGTCCGGCGCTTCCAGGAGCTCCAGTACCGCTCGGCGCGCTGACCGCGTCGCCGTGGGCGTCGCCCGGGCGGGCTGCCGGTGTGACTCAACGCAGAGGTGCAGAGGGCGCAGAGGAACGCGGGGATTGAGCCCGGGATCCGTTGCCCATCCCAGGCTCGGTAGTTGGTGTCAGGCGGCGGGACATCGGAGCGCGGTGCCGGACCGCAACTGACACCCACAAAACACAACGGGCCCACCCCGCGGTGAGCCCACCATGTACGCGCAGTCCTCTGCGCCCCTCCGCGCCCCTCCGCGCCTCTGCGGTGAACCCGAACGCCCGGCGACGCCTCCTACGTCAGCGCCCTCGCCGTCTCCACCCGGTTCCGCCCCCCCTGCTTCGCCTCGTAGAGCGCCGAGTCCGCCTGCGCCGGCAGGTTGTCGATGCTGCGCGAGGTGTCCGGCAGCGACGCCACCCCGAAGCTGGCGCTGAGCGGCCAGGTGCGCCCCTGCCAGTCCCACGGCGTGGTGCCGAGCTTGATGCGGATGCGGTCCGCCGCCTTGGCGCCGTAGATGAGCGGCGCCCCCGGCAGCCAGATCGCAAACTCCTCGCCGCCGATGCGCGCCGCCGTGTCGCCACCGCGGATCTGGTCGTGCACCAGCCGGGAGAAGTGCACCAGCGCCGCGTCGCCGGCGTGATGGCCGAGCGTGTCGTTGAGCAGCTTGAACTTGTCGAGGTCGGCGTAGATCAGCGTGCCGCTGGTGACGCCGGCCCGGTGCATCGCCTCGTCGAGCCCGCGGCGGTTCTTGAGGCCGGTCAGCGGATCGGTGAGCGCCGCGTTCCCCAGTTCCTCGAACTTCCGCGCCCGCACGATCCGCGGCCCCGCGTTCCGGAGCGCCTCGTGCACCTCGGCGATCACCGGCCCGATCGGCGCCGCGTTCTCGTCGGTCCAGAACGTCACCGCCCCGAGCGACTCGTCCTGGTACGTGATCGGCCAGATGATGGCCGGCGTGAAGTGGGTGCGCCGGTCGTGCACGATCCCGCCGAGCGGGTCGGCAATGGACGTGAGCGAAGGCACCTCGCCGGTGGCCACCTGGTGGATGGGGCTCCCCGGCTGGGCGTGGCTCTCGAGCAGGCGCCGGTCGGCGCGCCCCGAGGTCCCGACCACCTTCACCTGCCCCGAAAGCGTCACCGCCACGATCACTTCGGCGTTGAGGATCCGCTCCAGCTGGTACGCCAGCCGGAGCCCGATGCTGCCGAGGGACTCGACCGGCCCTTCCTCGCTGGTCAGGTCAAGGAGCGGCCGCCGCGCCAGGCCGTCGAGCAGGGCCACCAGGTCCTCGGCGGCCCCCTTGAGCACGGCCGGCTCCGCGCTCTCGGGAAGCAGCATCCCGGCGGACAGGCCGCTCGCCGAGGCGTAGATCAGGGTGCCGGCATCGAGCCGCTCCGCCCCCGAGGCCCCCTGCAGCCGGAAGGTGGCCAGCCGCGCTTCCGCCGACGCAAGCGCCGCGGCCGGCGCGCGGTCGGCCAGCACCCGGTGCCACCGCCCCGCCTGCCCGTCGGTGACGGGCCCCTCCGACAGCCAGAGCGCGGTGGCCCGCCGTGCCTCACGGAGCCAGCGCAGCGCCGGTTGCGGCACCAGGGCCGGGTCCACCCCCACGTGCGGGGCCGGGTCGTCGGGCCGCCGCCGCCAGATCAGGGCCCCGGCGGCGCCCGCCGCCATCCCGCCCACGAGCCACCCGAGTGCGCTCACAGCCACCTCCGGCGCCGGAACCAGACATAGATGCCCACGCACACCGCGATCATCACGCCCCACACCGCCGGGTACCCCCACGGCTCGGGCAGCTCCGGCATGTGCTCGAAGTTCATGCCGTACACGCCCACGATGAACGTGAGCGGCAGGAAGAACGCCGAGAAGATGGTCAGCACCTGCACCACCTCATTGGTGCGGTGCGCCGCCAGCTGCAGCTGCATGTTGAGCAGGTTGGTCACGTCTTCCAGCAGCTCGTCGGCGTAGAAGTGCATGCTCTCGGCGTTCTCCCGGAGGTCCTGCCCCAGCCCTGCCGTCTTCCCCTCGAGCCCGAAGCCGAGCCGCGAGGTGACGCTGAGGGTGCGCCACAGCAGCCGCTTGGCCAGCCCCACCTGCCGCTTGATCAGGTACAGGTCGGAGAGCATCCGCGCCACGTCGTGCTCCGTGAAGAGCGAGTGCTCGTAGCTGTCGAGCCGCTCCTCCGCCTTCACCAGCGGCAGCTCATAGGAGAAGATCACCGCGTTGGCCAGGTCGGCGAGCAGCTGCGGCAGCGGGTCCCCGTGGTGGCCGCGCCCTTCTCCCAGGCCCACTCGTCCATCAGGCCGGTCAGGTAGGGCTGGTCCTTCCGGTGGATGGTGATCAGGAAGTCCTTCGACCAGAAGAGCGCCACCTTCCGGGTGAAGGCCTGGATCGTGTCCGCGTCGTCCGCCGCCAGCTCGTCGTGCCCGCGCAGGATCGCGAACGACGAGCCGTTGAACCGCTCGAACTTGGGCAGGTGCTCGGGGTCCAGGCAGTCGGCCACGGCCGTGGCCGTCAGGCCGTAGTCGCGCGCCACCTGGTCCATGTCCGCGCGCGTCGGCTCCACCAGGTCGAGCCAGGTGAAGGGCGAGGACGCCGACTTGAAGACGGTTCGGAGCACGGAGCTCCCGGGTTGGGGGCTCGGCGCTCCCGCGGCGGCCAGGCCGGCGGGACCCCCGAGTTACGACCGAAGAATGCGGCCCGCCGCCATCGCGGCGCCGAAGCCATTGTCGATGTTGACCACCGTGACGCCCGCCGCACACGAGTTGAGCATGGCCAGGAGCGCCGCCAGCCCGCCGAACGACGCGCCATACCCCACGCTCGTCGGCACCGCGATCACCGGCTTGTCCACCAGCCCGCCCACCACGCTTGGCAGCGCGCCTTCCATGCCGGCCACCACGATCAGCACGTCCGCCGACCGCAGCGCCTCCCCCGAGTTGAGCAGCCGGTGAATCCCGGCGACGCCCACGTCGGAGAGCCGCGCCACGGCGAGCCCCAAGGCATCCGCGGTGTCGGCCGCCTCCTCCGCCACCGGCAGGTCGCTCGTCCCCGCGCAGGCGATGAGCACCGTCCCCGGCGGGGCCGCGGGCGTGCCGCGCTTGAGCAGCACCGTACGTCCGAGGGGGTTCCAGCGCATCCCGGGGAAGCGCGCCACCAGCGCCTCCGCCTGTGCCTCGGACGCCCGAGTCCCGAAGAACCCGCCCCCCGCCGCGTCCAGCCGCTCGCAGATGGCCACCACCTGCTCCACCGTCTTCCCCTGGCAGAACACTACTTCCGGCGTCCCCTGCCGGAGCGCCCGGTGATGGTCCAGCTGCGCGAACGGCAGCTGCTCGGTGGGGAAGTGCCGCAACCGCTCGAGTGCGCTCTGGGGATCGAGGGCCCCGCGCGCCACCTCGTCGAGGAGGCGGCCCAGCTGCTCCGGCGTCACGCCACCCCGGCCGCGGCGCCGTGCGACGCCAGGTAGTCCCCGAAGATCTGCTCCGCCGCCGCCATCGTCTCCACCTGGAAGAGCTTCTGGCGCAGGTCGCTGGCCCCGTGCATCCCCTTGGTGTACCAGCCGAAGTGCTTGCGGAACTCCACCACCGTCTTCCGGCTGTCGCCCTGCAGCCGGGTGGCGAGGCGGGCATGCTCGAGCGCCACCTGGAAGCGCTCCGCCGGCGCGGGCGGCGCCGGGCGCGGCTCCCCGCGGAGCAGCGCCTGGGCGTCGCGGAACAGCCAGGGATTCCCGAAGGCGCCCCGCCCGATCATCACGCCGGCACAGCCGGTGTGCTGCACCATGCGCACCACGTCGTCGGCCGTCACCACGTCGCCGTTGCCGATCACCGGGATGTCGAGCGCCGCCACCACCTGCGCGATCTCGTCCCAGTTGGCCTTCCCGCTGAACATCTGCGTCCGGGTGCGCGCATGCAGCGTGAAGGCCGTGGCCCCCGCATCCCGCATCCGCCGCGCGATGCCCACGGGATCCCGCTGCAGGTCGTTCCAGCCGCTCCGGGTCTTCACCGTCACCGGCAGGTGCGTGGCCTTCACGCAGGCGCGGATGATCTGCGCCACGAGGTCCATGTCCCTGAGGCACCCCGACCCGCCGTTCCGCTGCACCACCTTCTTCACCGGGCAGCCGAAGTTGATGTCGATGAATTCCGGCCGATAATGTTCCGTGATGATCGCCGTGGCCTCGGCCATGGCGTTCGGGTCGGCGCCGTAGATCTGGATGCCGATCGGCCGCTCGCACTCCTCGAATTCGGCCCCCTCGAGGGTGTTCCGGATCCGGCGGCGCAGCGCCTCCGAGCTCAGGAACTCCGACAGCACCACGTCGGCCCCCAGCCCCCGGCAGATCTGCCGGAAGGGGGCCTCCGAGACCCCGGCCATGGGGGCCAGGAGCAGGGCGGGAGTGGAACTGTCGAAGTAGGGTAACCGCATCGGGGAATTCTACTTCCGGCCCCCGGCGGCAGCAACGGACCCGACCCCCGAACCGTCCTTTACAGCGAACCCCGGAGACCGGTAATCTTCCCCCCGCCATGCACCTCCGCGACTTCTACCAGCCCAGCGCCATCGCGCTCCCGCTCCCGGCGGCCTCCCGCGCCGAGGCCCTTCCCGCGATGGTCGGCCTCCTCGGCCTCGACCCGCGCGCCCGCGACACCCTGCTCCGCATCCTCACCCGCCGCGAGGAGCTCGGCTCCACGGGCGTCGGCCGCGGCATCGCGATCCCGCACGGCCGCTCCCTGGTGGTGAACCGCGTGCGCCTGGCCTACGGCTTCCACCCCGAGGGCCTGCCCTGGGACGCGATGGACGCCAAGCCCGTGCACCACTTCTTCATGATCGTGGCGCCGCCCATCGAGGTCTCCAACCAGTACCTCCCCATCCTCGGCAAGATCGCCACCTTCGCCAAGGAGCCCGACGTCCCGGAACGGCTCTCGCGCATCACCTCGGCCGAGGAGTTCTTCCGGCTGCTCGACGAGAAGGGGGTCTAGGTGGGGGGCTCGGCGCTCTTTTTCACCGCAGAGGCGCGGAGACGCGGAGGGCCGCAGAGGAACTGCACGTGAAAAGCGGGGCTCGTCGGAAGACGAGCCCCGCTGGGATTTTGTGGGCGCCAGTCCGGCGGCACCAGTCCCTTCCCGTGCCCCGGGCCACCTCATTTCACCGCACTCCCCTCAAGGGGATTTCCCCGCTCCGAGCGCAGGTCCTCTGCGGCCCTCAGCGTCTCCGCGCCTCTGCGGTGAAAAAGAGCGCCGCCACCGCCCTACTCCCACTCGATCGTCGCCGGCGGCTTCGAACTCACGTCGTACACCACCCGGTTCACCCCATCCACCTCGTTGGCGATCCGGTTGGACACCCGCGCCAGCACCTCCGGCGGGAAGGGGAACCAGTCCGCCGTCATCCCGTCCCGGCTCGTCACCGCGCGGAGCCCCACCACCTGGTCGTAGGAGCGCTCGTCCCCCTGCACCCCCACCGAGCGGATGGGCAGCAGCACCGCGAACGCCTGCCAGATGTCGTCGTACAGCCCCGCCGCGCGGATCTCCTCGATGTAGATGTGGTCCGCCTTCCGCAGCGTGTCGAGCTGGTGCTTGTTCACCTCGCCCAGGATCCGGATGGCCAGGCCCGGGCCCGGGAACGGGTGCCGGCCCACCATCTCCTCCGGCAGCCCGAGCTCGCGCCCCACCTGCCGCACCTCGTCCTTGAAGAGCTCGCGGAGCGGCTCGATCAGCTTGAACGGCAGCTTCTCCGGCAGCCCGCCCACGTTGTGGTGCGTCTTGATGGTGACCGACGGCCCGCCCAGCGGCGACATGGACTCGATCACGTCGGGATAGAGCGTCCCCTGCACCAGGAAGCCCACGTCCCCGCCCACCTTCCGCGCTTCCTTCTCGAAGACGTCAATGAAACGGTGGCCGATGCGCTTCCGCTTGGTCTCGGGATCGGTGACGCCCGCCAGGTCCCCGAGGAAGTCGGCGCTCGCATCCACCACCCGGAGGTCGATGCCGTAGTTCCGCCGGAACATCTGCTCCACCTGCTCCCGCTCGTGAAGCCGGAGCAGCCCGTGGTCCACGAAGATGCAGGTGAGCTGGTCGCCGATGGCCCGGTGCACCAGCACCGCCGCCACCGAGCTGTCGACACCGCCGGAGAGGCCGCAGATCACCCGCTTGCTGCCCACCAGGGCGCGGATCCGCTCCACCTCGCCGTCAATGAAGTTGCCGGGCGTCCAGTCGGGGGTGCAGCCGCACACCTGGAAGAGGAAGTTGTGCAGGATCTCGCCGCCCCGCGGCGTGTGCGCCACCTCGGGGTGGAACTGCACCCCGTAGAGCGGCTTGCTGTCGTGCTGGATGGCCGCCACGGGCGCATTGCTGCTCGAGGCCGTCACGTGATAGCCCGGGGGCGCCGTGTCCACGTGGTCGCCATGGCTCATCCACACCGGCGTTTCCTCGCCGGCGCCGAAGCCGGCGAAGAGCTTGCCGCCCTTCACCGCCACCATCGCCCGGCCGTACTCCCGCCGGTCCGCGCGCACCACCTTGCCGCCCGACAGCTGCGCCAGCAGCTGCATGCCGTAGCACACGCCGAGCACCGGCGTGCCCATCTCCAGCAGCGCCGGCTCCGCCGTCGGCACGTTCTCCCCGTACACCGAGTTGGGGCCGCCCGACAGGATGATGCCCTTCGGCTGCCACTGCCTGATCCACTCCACCGACCGCGACGGGGGATGGATCTCGCAGTAGACATGGGCCTCGCGCACGCGCCGGGCGATGAGCTGCGTGTATTGCGAGCCGAAGTCGATGATGAGGATGCCGCCGTGATGCTGGGTCACGTGACTCCGTGGTTCATGGTTTCGGGAGCCGGCGGGAAGCGGCGAGGGGCGAGCGGCTGTTCGCGCTCGCCCCCCGGTCACTCCCCGCTCAGCCCCCACCGTTGGTTTCCCACCGGGGCTCGGGCGTCTCGCCCGCGTAGAGGTCCGCCACCCTCTCGCGTGGCCGCACGACGGCCCATCGTCCCCCATCCACAAGCACCTCGGCTGGCCGGGTGCGCGAGTTGTAGCTCGACGCCATCACGAAGCCGTACGCCCCCGCGCCGAGCACCGCCAGCCGCTCGCCCGCCACCACGCCGGGGAGGGTGCGGTCCCGCGCCAGGAAGTCGCCCGTCTCGCAGACCGGGCCCACCACATCCACGGCCACGTCGGGCCGCCCTGCCGCCTCGAGCTCCACCATCTCGTGCCAGGCCATGTAGTGACTCGGCCGCACCAGGTCGTTCATCCCGGCGTCCACCAGCACCAGTTCCTTGCCGCCCGAGTGCTTCCGCGACAGCACCGTCGTGAGCAACAGCCCGGCGCTCCCCACCAGGAAGCGCCCCGGCTCCATCACCAGCGTGAGCCCGGTCTCCTCGGCCAGCGGCCGCACCGCGGCCAGGAAGCGCACCGGGTCCAGCGGGATCTCGTCCTTGTAGCGGATGCCGAGCCCGCCGCCGATGTCCAGGTTCCGGATGGTGTCGATCCCCGCCTTCCGGAGCTCGGCCACCAGCCCGGCCAGCTTGCCGAGCCCCTCGCGATACGGTGCCGGGTCGAGGATCTGGCTGCCGATGTGCATCGCGATGCTGTCGAGCGTGAGCAGCGGGTGCGCGTGGACCCGCAGCGCCAGCGGCATCACCTGGTCGAACGGCACCCCGAACTTGATCCCGCCCTGCCCCGTGGCGATGTAGGGATGCGTCTCGGCCGTGACGTCCGGGTTCACCCGGATGCCCACCGCCGCCCCCTTCCCCAGCCGCTCCGCGATGGCCGCCAGCTTGTCCAGCTCGTCGCTCGACTCGAGGTGGATGTGCCCCACCCCCGCGAGCAGCGCCTGCTCCAGCTCCGCCGGCGACTTCCCCACGCCCGAGAACACGATCCGCTGCGGCGGGAACCCCGCCGCGATGGCCCGCGAGAGCTCCCCTCCCGAGACGATGTCCGCCCCGGCGCCGAGGTCCCGGAACACCCGCAGCACCGCGAGGTTGCTGTTGGCCTTCACCGCGAAGCAGATCCGGTGCGGCACCCCGGCCAGCGCCTGGTCCAGCACGCCGTACTGCCGCCGGATCACCTCGGCGTTGTAGATGTACACCGGCGTCCCCGTCGCCTCGGCGATGGCCGAGAGCGCCACGCCCCCCACCCGCAGCGTCGCGCCACGGCGCGAGAGCCCCGCGTCCGCGAAGAGCGCCGCCTGCCGCTCCTCGGTGCTCAGCGCCGCGTGCCGGGTGGCGGTGGACACCATCAGTAGGCCCTCGCCCAGACGGCTTCCGTGATGGCCAGCCGCCCGCACCACATGCAGGTGGTGGGCTTCTCCTCCGACTGGAACTCCGGGTCGGGGAGGCAGCGGATGGTGGCCTTGGTCTGCTCCTTGATGTCCGCCTCGCACTTGCCGTCGCCGCACCAGCCGCCGTAGGCAAAGCCGCCGTCCCGCTCCAGGAAGTCGAGGAACGACGCCTTGGTGATGCCGCGGATGCTGTTCTGCTCCCGGCGGGTGCGCGCCGCGTCGAGCAGCTCCTGCTGCATGCTGTCCATCTCCAGCCGGAGCGTGCGCGCCAGCCCCTCGGTGGGGAACGACTGCTTCTTCCCGCCCGTCCGCCGCGCCAGCATCACCGTGCCGCCCGCCACGTCGCGCGGGCCAATCTCCAGGCGGAGCGGGACGCCGCGGCCTTCCCACTCGTAATACTTGGCCCCGGGCTTCATCCCGTCACGCGCGTCGAGGTGGGTGCGGATGCCCGCGCTCTTGAGCTCCTTGTGCACCAGGTCGGCGGCGGCGAGCACCGTCGCGCGCTCCTCGTCGCTCTTGTAGATCGGGACGATCACCACCTGGTACTGCGCCAGCCGGGGCGGCGTGATGATGCCGTTGTCGTCGCCGTGCGTCATCACCAGCGCGCCCACCAGGCGCGTCGAGACGCCCCACGACGTGTTCCACACGTAGTCCAGCGAGCCGCCCTGGCTCTGGAACGTCACCTGGAACGCCTTGGCGAAGTTCTGCCCGAGGTTGTGGCTCGTGCCCGCCTGCAGCGCCTTGTTGTCCTGCATCAGCGCCTCGATGCAGTACGTCCGCAGCGCCCCCGCGAACCGCTCGGCGTCCGTCTTCCGGCCCGTGATCACCGGCATCGCCATGTACTCCTCGGCGAACCGCCGGTAGGTGGCCAGGATCGTGAGCGTGAACGCCTCGGCGTCCGCCTCATCGACGTGCGCCGTGTGGCCTTCCTGCCAGAGGAACTCCGCCGTCCGCAGGAAGAGCCGCGTGCGCATCTCCCAGCGGACCACGTTGGCCCACTGGTTCATGAGCATCGGGAGGTCGCGATAGCTCTGGATCCACTTGGCGTACATCGAGTAGATGATCGTCTCCGACGTGGGCCGGATCACGAGCGGCTCCTCGAGCTCCTTGCCGCCGCCGTGCGTGACCACCGCCAGCTCGGGCGCGAACCCCTCGACGTGCTCCGCCTCCTTGGAGAGGAAGCTCTGCGGGATGAGCAGCGGGAAGTACGCGTTCTGGACGCCATGCTCCTTGAACATGCCGTCGAGCCCGCGCTGCATCTGCTCCCAGATGGCGTAGCCGTTGGGGCGGATCACCATGCAGCCGCGCACCGGGCTGTAGTCCGCCAGCTCGGCCCGCATGATGACTTCGTTGTACCACGCGCTGAAGTCCGCCGCGCGGGTCGTGAGCTTCTTGTCGTCAGCCATCGGCCACCATCGCTTTCACGTCGTCCGCCACCCGCGCGAGCGCCACCGCCCGCTGCGTCTTGCCCGCGAGGTCCTTGAGCTGCACCTCGCCCCTGGCCCGGTCATCGGGCCCGATCACCACGGCCACCCGCGCCGAGCGCGTGTCGGCCAGCTTGAGCTGCTTGCCCAGGTTCTCCGCCCGGAGCGCATACTCCACCCGGAGCCCCGCCTCCCGGAGCAGGTGCGCCAGCTGCAGCACGTGCGGCTGGTCCTCGGCCGTCACCCCCGCCACGAACACCTCGATGGCCGCCGGCGCCGGCGGCACCAGGCCCCGCTCCTTGAGCAGCTCGCCGAGCACCACGTCGCCGATCGCGAAGCCCACCGCCGGCAGGTCCACGCCGCCGAGCAGCTTGAGCAGCTCGTCGTAGCGCCCGCCCCCCGCGATGGCCCGGAGCGACCGCCCCGCATCAAACAGCTCGAAGACGGTGCCGGTGTAGTACGCCAGCCCGCGGACGATCGTCAGGTCCACGTCCACGAACCCCGCCAGCCCCATCGCCTCGAGCGCCTTCAGCACTTCGGCGAACGGCGCCCCGGCTTCCGCTCCGCCTTCCACCTTCGCGAGTGCCGCCTGCACATCGGGCCACCCGCGGAGCGCCGCCACCTCGAGCAGCCGGGCACCGACCCCGGGCCCGAACCGCTCGTCGCGATCCTCCCGGATATCCGCCACCTGCTCCGGCTTCATCCGCTCCAGCTTGTCGATGACGGCATACGCCGACGGCAGCTGCTCCGCCGTCAGGCCCGCGCCACGGAGCAGCGCCTGCAGTACCCGCCGGTCGCTGAGCCGCACCCGCACCTGGTCCGCCTCCAGCCCGAAGGCCCGCACCAGGTCAATGGCCAGCGCAATGACCTCGGCATCGCCGAGCGGCCCCGGCTCCCCCATGAGGTCACAGTTGAGCTGGAAGAACTCCCGCAGCCGCCCCCGCTGCTGCCGCTCGTACCGGAACATCTGCCCAATGGAAAACCACCGGATCGGCTTCTTCATCCCGCCCGCGCGCGCCGCCACCATGCGCGCCACCGTCGGCGTCAGCTCCGGCCGCAGCGACACCGACCGCCCACCCTTGTCCTCGAAATTGTAGAGCTGCCCGACGATCTCCTCACCGCTCTTCGCGGTGTAGAGCTCCAGCGGCTCGAGCGGGGGGCCATCGAACTCCTCGAACCCGTACCGCCGGCACACTCGGCGCCAGGTCTCGAAGAGGTGCGCGCGGAAGGCGAACTCGGCAGGGTAGAAGTCCCGAAAGCCCGGCAGGGGCTGGGTTTGCATAGGCGGGAGAATCTAGCCAGAGCCCGGGGGATGGACTACCCCGAGGGCCGCCCGAGCACTCTCTGGGCAGGCGCCCGCCAAGTCCGATGGAGGGGGCCGGCGAAGGAGGAGGGGTGGGGGGCAGAGGGCAGCCGCGCCTGCGAACCAACCCACGCCACCCCCCACGCCCGCGATGCCGGGGCCGGCGAAGGAGGAGGGGCAGGGGGCAGAGGGCGCGTAGCTGCCGACGCCTGCGAACCAACCCACCCCCACCCGCAGCTCCAGCGCCCGGCGCCCCCTGCCCCTCCGACGAAGCCGAGCCAGCGCACGATCCGAGGGAGGGTCAGGGCTCGAGCCCGAGCGCCTCCATGACGTCGCCCACCGTGTGGAACGACCCGGTGACGAGCACCGTCCCCGCCCCCCGCTCCACCGCCGCCAGCGCCTCCCGGAACTCCGGCTGCAGGCTCCACGACGCCCGCGCCGGCGGCCGCGCCGGGTCCTCCAGCCAGCGGCGAAGCCAGTCCAGGTCCCACCGCCGCCCCGCCGCCGTCGGCGCCACCGTCAGGATCCCCTTGTCCACCGCCTCGTCCAGCCGCACCAGCATCGCCGGCCACTCCTTGTCCCCCAGGATGGACACCAGCGCATGGATCGGCCGCGGCAGGTCGGCAGCGCCGAGGGCGGTGACCAGCGCCCGCATGCTGTCCGGGTTGTGGGCCACGTCGAACAGCCACTTCCCGCGCCGGTCGAAGCGCCCCGGGATCCGCGCCACCCGGAACCCCTCGGCGATCTCCCCCTCGGTGGGCCGGTACGGCGCCGGCAGCGCCAGCAGGACGCCCCGCGCCACCGCCGCGTTCCGCCGCTGGTGCGGCCCCTGCAGCAGCAGCGGCCCCTCCCAGCACACCTCGGCCGGCAGCACCCCCGGCCGCGCCCCCGCCGCCAGCGCCGCCCGCCGCAGCACCTCCACCAGCCTCGGCCGCACCTCCCCGATCACGAACGGCACCCCGCGCTTGGCGATCCCCGCCTTCTCCCGCGCGATCGCCTCGAGCGTGGTGCCGAGGTACTTCATGTGGTCCTTCTCGATCTTGGTCACGGCGGAGACGAGCGGCTGCAGCACGTTGGTGCTGTCGAGCCGCCCGCCGAGCCCCACCTCGATCACCGCGAGGTCCACCCCTCGCGCCGCGAAATCCGCGAAGGCGATGGCGGTGGTGGCCTCGAAGAACGTCCCGCCGTGCTCCAGGATCGCGGGCTGCAGGCGCTCCGTCCACGCCGCCACCGCCTGCTCCGAGATCGGCGCCCCGTCCACCTGGATGCGCTCCCGGAAGCTCACCAGGTGGGGCGACGTGTAGAGCCCCACCCGGAGCCCCCGCGCCCGGAGCGCCTCGGCCACCAGGGTGGAGACACTCCCCTTCCCGTTGGTGCCGCCGATGTGGATGGTGGGAAAGACGGTGTGCGGATCCCCCACGGCGGCCAGCAGCGCGCGCGTGGTGTCGAGCCCGAACTTGATCTGGGTGGTCCGGGGGAAGAGAAACTCGAGCGCCTGCGCGTAACTCAGGGCCAAGGGAGGTGTGCGTCCCGTGGAGGTGATATCTTGGGGGCCGGGGCGCCCTGCGGCCGGCGGGCGCCTCCTTCAACCTACGTCCGCGCCCCCATGGCCCGCCACACCATCGTCCCCGATCCCTTCGTGAAGGTCCTGGAGGCCCTCCCCGGCTTCCACGCCCTCACCGCCGGCTTCACCCTCTGCCCCGAGTGCGAGCGCTGCGAGCGGAGCGTGGTCTACCTCACCCCCGACGAGCGCCGCTCGGCCGAGGCGGCGGGGATGCGGCTCTACGGGAAGGGCGCCGCCACCCGCATCAACCGCCACGGCTGCAAGTGCCCCTTCTACCTGGGCGCCGACCGGGGCTGCGGGGCCTACGCCACCCGCCCGCTCATCTGCCACCTCTTCCCGATCGACATCGTCGAGCACGAGGACCGCGACGGCGAGTACTGGTGGGTGCTCTTCGGGGCCTGCGCGGAGGTGGAGCGCGGCAAGCTCCAGGGCCGGGTCGAGGAAGCGCGCGCGCTCGCCCGCCAGCTCGACGCCCTCATGCCCGACGACCTCCGCCGCGCCTTCATGGACGACGCCGGCGCCGCCGTGGCGGAACCGGGCTTCTACGACCACCCCGTCCACTACCTCCTGCCGCTCACGCCCCCCGCCTGACAACGCAACGCCCCCATCCCCCTGCCCCGGGGCAATGGGGTCGGCCATCCCGCCCGGCTGTCGCCACAGCGCGGCCCGACCTGCTTCGGCCTCGGCCCCACCTGCCACGGGCTCGGTCCCTCCTGCTGCCAGTTCCGCCCCAGCGCCCCCGCTTCGACTGCCTTCGCCTCGCCCACCTGCCACCGGTTCGCCCCCACCTGCTGCTCGGCTCTCGGCGCCCGCCTGCCATCGGCTCGCGCCCGCCTCCACCGGTTCTCGCCCACCGCCCTCGGGCGCCGCCCCTCCCCGCCCGCGCACCACCCTCCCCGCGAACCCCCCGCGCCTTCCCCTTCCCCGCCGACCGGCCTTCCCCACCTCTCGACCGCCTTCCCCCACCTCCCGACGGCCCTCCTCTACTGATGATCCGCCGCACCTCACCGCCTGATCACCTGGCCCCACCGCCCGATGACTCCAGCCCACCGCTCGATCACCAGTCCCCACTGCCTGCACACCTCCCCGCACTCCCCGACGGCCTCGCCCCGCCTCCCGGCCGCCTTCCCCCACCGCCGGCAGCTCTTCCCCCAGTCGCTGATGTCGAGGGCCCCTGGTCGTCGGCAGGTCACCAGCTCCCAAGAACAGCAAACCGCGGCCTCCACACCATCTGGGGGCCGCGGCTTTCAGGGATCAGGCGTTGCGAAGGGCCTACTCGCCGTTCTCCTCCACCACCCGCTTCCCGCTCATGTGCCGGAGCAGCCGCGCCATGGTCTCCCGGAGCGACAGCGGCGGCACGCCCCGGTCGATCTACCGCGCGACGGCCCTACGGGAGTTCGATGACCTGCACCGTCGAGCTCGAGTTGAACGAGTCGGTGATGATCAGCAGCCGGCCGTCATCCGAGGTGTGCAGCACGGGCAGCAGCCGCCAGCCCAGCGGCGTGGGGATCCGGTCCACGATGGCCCCGTCACTGGTGCGCAGGCGAATGACGTAGCCGCCGCGGATCACGTAGAGCCACTGTCCGTCCGGCGACAACAGGGACGTCTCGTTGAGCCCCCACGGGCCCTGCATGCTGCGGATCGGCTGCAGGCTTGCGTCGAGGAGCTGGGTCCCCCACGCCAGGAGACTGCCATCGGCGCTCAGGCTCAGCCGGCCACTGCCGGTGAGGCCCGGGCGGTGCGCCCAGGAACGAGCCGGTGGTCACATCGTACCGCCGCAAGCCCGACGCGGTGCCCACGACCATGACCCGCTGGTCCGCCGAGCGGGCCATCGGCCCGAGCCCGTTGGCCGGGGCGACGTCGAGCCGGGAACTCGCCGTGCCGCCCGGGCGGTCCACGTCCGTCAGGGTGCCGTCCGGGTCCACGAACAGGTGCCCGTCACTGAGGGACCGCACCTGGTAGGGAAGTCCATTGTACGGACCCGACAGCACGCCGAGCAGCAGGCTGTCCGTGATTCCGCCCTCCGCCACCGGCACCACCCCGATTCCCATCCCGGGCACGACCACCGCGAGGGAATCGCCTCCCGGCAGCCGCTCCAGGCCCTTGACCCGGCCCTGCACCAGTCTCCGCGTCTCGGACATGGACACCAGGGACATCTCCCAGACTGTCCCCAAATTGTAGTCCAGCAGGTGAAGCACGGTCCCGTCCGGCGAGGGCACCGCCGCGATGGCGCCCAGCTGGAAGCCGCCGGCCCGGCTGGGGAGCACCGTCGTGGGATACACCGACAGCTGGCCCGCCGGGGACCCGCACGGGGGGCTCTCGAGCCGGCGCCGGTCCCGGGCCCACAACGTCACCGCGGGCTGCCCCGCCAGACGCACGCCACCAGGATCGGCGCCAACGGCCCGAACGGCGTGGCTGCACCGAGTCCCGGCCCCCGCCCGGCTGGACTTCCCACACGATCCACGCCAGCCGGTCGTTGTCGGCGGCGCCAAGCCACGAGTTGAGCGAGTCCCCAACGAAGAGCTGCGCCCCGATCGGCGCGTTGAGCCAGAGGCTCGGCGGCGTCCTGTCCACCACCAGCGGCGGCGCCGCCAGGGTGCGGCTGGCCGCCTGCAGCGCGATGTCCGCCGCATGCACCGCCACCGACACGGGCTGGTTGAGCGTGCAGCCGCGCGGCACCGCGTATGACGTGGTCCCCGACTTCTGCGGCCCGAGTCCCCCAGGCACGAAGAGCAGCGTGTCGCCGCAGGCCCCCGACACGGCCACGATGACCTGCCACAGGCCCGCCGGCGCGCTTGCGGTCCACTGCACCTGGAGCACGCCGCCCGGCTTCCACCTCCGGGAGGCGCGTCGCCAGGCTCACGCTGCTCACCGCCACCGGTCCCGGGTTGTCCGGGACGGGGGGAGAGCACAATGCCCGGACCGGTGCCGTGACTTCCTCCGGCCCCGATCCCACCTGGTATCGGAACGCGAGCTCGGCCGTGAACGGCACGGTGGCCGAGAAGTTCCAGCGGGCAAACTGCGCCGCCGAGCTCCCGATGCCCCCCGCCCCGCCCCACGACTGCTGCACGAGGTCCACCGGCACCGTGGCGGTGTCGAAAGGCATGGAAAGATCGTCGCCCAGGTACCAGCGGAAGACGGCCCCCTTCCAGATGGCCGGCGCGCTGCCGTTGGCCACGGCCTTGAGGTCCAGCGCGCAGGCGATGGACGCCACGCCGTCGGCAGTGTAGTTGATGTACGGGTCGCTGGTCGCCGTGAGGGACACCCGCACGGCGGCCCGGCCCGCGTCACCGGGCTCGGTGGCGCCACCGCATGCGGCAAGCGCGACGGCAAGGATCGGCAACCAGCAGGTCGAGCGGACGGCCATGGGGGCATCCTGCGGGGGGAGGGATTCGCCTTTCAAACGATACCGCTCACCGGGAAGCCGTCAAGTCACCCCAAAACGATGACGGCCCGCCTGATGCTGGCGGGCCGTCCGATGTGATGCGGGCGCTGATGCGGCGATGACCGCCGGCCTACTCGCCGTTCTCCTCCACCACCCGCTTCCCGCTCATGTGCCGGAGCAGCCGAGCCGTCGTCTCCCGGAGCGAGAGCCGCGGCACCACCTCGTCGATCTGCCCCTTCTCCAGCAGGAACTCCGCCGTCTGGAACCCCTCCGGCAGGTCCTGCCCGATGGTCTGCCGGATGACGCGCGCCCCCGCGAAGCCGATCATCGCCCCCGGCTCCGCCAGGATCACGTCGCCCTGCATGGCGAAGCTCGCCGACACGCCGCCGGTGGTCGGGTCCGTGAGGATGGTGATGTACGGGACGGAGAGGGCGTAGAGCTGCGCGATGGCGGCCGAGGTCTTGGCCATCTGCATGAGGGAGAAGACCCCCTCCTGCATCCGCGCGCCGCCGGAGGTGCAGACCAGCACCAGCGGGACCTTCTTCTCGGCGCTGCGCCGGGCCAGCCGGGCGATCTTCTCGCCCACCACCGAGCCCATGGAGCCGCCCATGAAGGCGAAGTTCATCACGCCGAGGTGGAGGGGCGTGCCTTCCAGCTTGCCGGAGCCGGTGTAGATGGCGTCGGAGGTGCCGGACTTCCGGTAGGCGGTCGCGAGCCGCTCGGGGTACCGCTCGAAGGACAGCGGATCGGCGGACCGCAGGTTGGCGTACAGCTCCCGCCAGGTCCCCTCGTCGGTCAGCAGCTCGATGTACTCCTCGGCCGTGAACCGCCGATGCGTCCCGCACTCGGGGCACACATTGAGGTTCCGCTCGAACTTGTCGCGGATGTCGATGTGGCCGCAGCTGTCACACTTCTCCCAAGCGTCCGGCGGAATTTCGAGGCGCTCCCGCACCGAGGGGCGGGGCTTCCTCTCCTTCTTGAACCAAGCCATGACTGCCATAGGGAATGGGGAGTCGCTCGTGGATGTGGCGCGAAATCGGCTCCAACTGTGACCCCCAATTTGCGCACTGAGTACCCATTTGCGCTAGGGGGATGCCGCTAAGTCCTTGTCACACATCACCATAGCCAGCAAACCGCCCGTCCCACGCGGCCCGCATGCAGAGCCCCATCGCCGTGCAGGTGGCCAGCACGAACGATCCACCGTAGGAGAAGAAGGGCAGCGGGATCCCCGTGATGGGCATCACGTTGACCGTCATGCCCACGTTCTCGAACACATGCGTGAACAGCAGTCCCAGGATCCCGAACACCATCAGGCTCGAGTACGGGTCGGTGGCGCGCCGCGCAATCCGCACCAGGCTCAGGAACAGCCCGAGGAACAGCACCAGGGCCAGCAGCACGCCGAGGAAGCCGAGCTCCTCGCCCACCACGGCGAAGATGAAGTCGGTGTGCTGCTCCGGCAGGAAGGCCAGGCGCTTCTGCGGCCCGTACAGGTAGCCGTTCCCGATCCACCCGCCCGACCCGATGGCCACCTTCGACTGGATGGCGTGATACCCCGCCTTCTGGGGGTCCACCTCGGGGTTGAGGAAGGTGAGGAGCCGGTTCTGCTGGTAGGGGGCCAGGTGCCGCCAGACCGGGAGCGCCACGAACCCCATGAAGGCGTTGGCCACCCCCACCGCGATCCCTTCCCAGAGGTAGGGCCGCCACAGGAAGAGCAGCACCACCAGGCCCACCAGCCACAGGACCCACGTGGTGAGGGTGAACGCCATCAGCAGGCTGATCACCGGCGACGCCAGCGCCAGCAGCAGCACCGGCCGCACCCCCGCCCAGAACAGCGTGGCAAAGAGGATCCCCACGAACACCAGCGCGCTCCCGAGGTCCGGGCTGCGCCAGCACCAGCAGCGCGGGCCCGCCGGCGATCAGGCAGGCGGGCACCATCTCCCGGAGCGTCTGCGGCACCTCGCGCCGCCCCGAGAGGTAGCGGGCCAGCATCAGCGCCGTGGCCAGCTTGGCGAACTCCGCCGGCTGCCCCACCCGCATCCCGCCGATGACGATCCAGCTCTTGCTGCTGGCCGCGGTGCCCGCGCCACCGCCGATCACCAGCGTGAGCAGCAGCAGCAGGATGGCCATCACGTAGAGCGGCAGCGACGCCCACTCGAGGATCCGGGGCGACAGCCGGAAGGCCAGCAGCGCCAGCAGGCTCCCGGCGCCGAGCCAGAAGAGCTGCCGCCGCCACGCCCCGGCGGCGGCGAAGTTCGGCACGTCGGTCTGCCCGGCCGAGTAGAGGACGATGACGCCGTAGAGGAAGAGCAGCGCCACCGTCACCAGCAGCGCGCGGTCGGGGCCGGGCGAGCGCCTCATCGCCGGGTGCCCACGCGGGCGGTGTCCGGGATGGGGACGTCGCGGCGCCGCTCCGTGGGGGCGTCCCCGGGGAGGTTGAGCGGCGTGCGCCGCGCGCGATCCCCGCCCGCGCTGTCCGGCCCGAGCAGGTACCGCCGGATGGACTGCACCACGTACGGCGCCACCGTGCTGCCGTGCAGCCCGAACTCGAAGATGGCCCCCACCACGATCTCCGGCTTCTCCGCCGGCGCAAAGGCCAGGAACCAGCCGTGGTCGCGGTCGGGGTCGGAGGAGTTCTGCGCCGTGCCGGTCTTGCCGGCCACGGTGAACTCCTTGATGCGGCTCCGGGCCGCCGTGCCCTGCTCCACCACCGCGATCAGCGCGTGCCGGAGCCCGTCGAGCTGCTCCTGGTTGAGGCCCAGGTCAAAGGTCTCGCCGCTGTCCGGCGTCACCAGGTAGGGCGTGGGCGTCTTGCCGTTCCCCGCCAGCGCGGCGTAGAACCGCACCATGTTGATGAGCGTCTGGGTGTTCTCCCCCTGGCCGATGGCCAGGTTGAGGATCACCGCGTTGCTCCAGCCGCGGGCGCCGTAGCGCCGGTCGTAGTAGTCCACCGCGGCGGGCCAGATGGGCGTGGTCTCGTTGACCAGGTCCACCTGGGTCCGGTTGCGGAAGCCCATCTTCACGCCGTCGGCGAGGATGTTGGCCAGCTGGATCCGCAGGCCCAGCTGGTAGAAGTACACGTCGCAGCTCTGCGCCACCGCGCCCACCAGGTCCAGTGAGCCGTGGCCGGCCTTGTTCCAGCACTTGAAGAACCGGTTGCCGAACTGCATGCCGCCGTTGCAGCGGATCGGCATGTGGGTGTGCAGGTCCACCAGCCCGCGCTTGAGGCCCATCGCCGCCGTGGCCAGCTTGAACGGCGAGCCCGGCGGGTACTTCACCTGCAGCGCGCGGTTGAGCAGCGGCCGGGTGGGATCGGTGTTGAGCCGCGCCCACTCGCTCGAGCTGATGCCGCCGATGAAGTGATTGGGATCGTAGGCCGGCGTGGAGTAGAGCGCCCGGATCTCGCCCTGCGGCGTCATGGCGATGAGGGCGCCCGCCTGCCCCTTGGGCCAGATGCTGTCCACGAACAGCTGCAGGTCCATGTCGATCGTGGTGCGGAGGTTCCGCCCCGGCACCGAGGGGAGCGGCGGCGCCGCCCCCTGCTCGCGGACCAGCCGGCCGCGCGCGTCCACCTCGATGTACTTGAGCCCCGGCACGCCGCGGAGCGAGTCGTCGTACTCGCGCTCGAGCCCCGAGCGGCCCACCAGCGTCCCCGGCCGCGCCCCCGCGTAGCGGTTGCTGTCGAGCTCCAGCTGCCGCACCTCGTCCACGTAGCCGATCAGGTGCGCGATCACCGGCCCCGCCGGGTAGCGCCGCCGGGGCTCCGACTGGATCACCAGCCCGGGGAGCGCCGCCCGGTGCTCCTCCAGCCGCGCCACCTGCTCCTGCGAGGCATTGCCCAGCACCAGCGCCGGCTGGTAGCGCGCGGTGTAGTAGCGGTTGACCACGTCCTCGACGTCCCCCGAGTCGAGCGGCACCACGGCGCTGAAGCGCCGCAGCACCTGCCGGAGCGAGTCGCTCGAGGGCGCCAGCAGCGACACCGAGAACCCCGGCACCGTCTCGGCGATGACGCGGCCCTTGAAGTCGTACACCGTCCCCCGCGCCGGCTGCAGCGGCACCGGGCGCAGCCGGTTGTTCTCGGCGCGGAGGCGGTAGCGGTCGTTCTGGAGGACCTGCGTGCGGAAGAAGGCGCCCACCAGCACCAGGAAGGCGACGAGCAGCACCACGCCGGCCTGGTCGGACCGCTCGCGGAGCTTGGTGGGATGGAAGGCCTTCATGGGTCGAGCCGGATGTCGAGCCAGCGGCGGAAGACGACGAGCACGAGCCCGGCGGTGAGCGCCGTCGTGAGGGCCTGGAGCGGCGCGTACACCAGGAGCGGCATCGTGAGCCCGCCCGGCGCCGGGCCGCTCGCCACGAGCTGGATGGCGTTCCGCGCCCACACCCCGAACGCGATCACCAGCCCGTTGACGAAGAGGTTGTCCGGAAAGAACACCGCCCGGCCCCACGCGGCAAGGTAGCCCACCACCGTGTGCGCCAGCGCCCCCGCCCCGATGCGCGACGGCACCATCGCATCCCCCGCGAAGCCCACCAGGAACCCCGCCAGCGCCGCCGCCCCCGGCCGGCTCCGGATCGCGTAGAGCAGCAGCGCCACCAGCAGGAAGTCCGGCGCCACCTGCGGGTACCCGAGCCGCGGCCGCACGGCGAAGTGCAGGATGACGAGCAGGACCAGCACCGCCCACAGGCGGCCCCGCTCCGCGCGCATGGCGATCATCGGGTGGTGTCCACGGTGAAGGCCGAATCGGCGATCCCGCCCGGGTCCCGCAGGATCAGCACCTGGGACGCCGCCGCGGGGTTCTCCGCCGGCTTCACGATGTAGATCCGCTCCCAGCCCGTCTCCTCCCGGGCCTGCCCCATCACCGTGCCGACCGGAATCCCCGACGGGTACACCCCGCCGAGCCCCGACGTGACCACCAGCGTGCCGTCCGGCACCGAGTCCCGGATGGCCACGCCACGCAGCTGCATCAGCAGGTCACTGCCCGTGACCTGCAGCGCCGGGGCCACCACGCCGAACACCCCGCCCGGCCGCGTGAACGCGCTGGCGCGGAACTCCCGGTGCATCCACGTCATGGCGATGGACCGCGACGGCTCCACGGTCCGCACCACGCCGATCAGCCCCTCGGCCCCCACCACCGGATCGAATTCCCGCACCCCATCCCGGCTCCCGCGCGAGAGGATCAGCGTCCGCCCGTCGGTGGGCAGCGACTGGTGCAGCACCTCGGCGGCCACGTAGCCGGTGGGCAGCTTCGCGCCGAGGCCCAGCAGGTGGCGGAGGCGGACGTTCTCGGCGCGGAGGGAGGAGAGGAACTGCGCGGCATAGGCGGCGCTGTCGCGCTCGGCGCGCATCCGCTCGAAGGACCGCGCGGTGGTCCGCGCCGCCTCGGCCTGCTCCTGCAGCTGCAGCAGCGGCCACAGCAGCGTGCCGCGGAACATCCCCGCGGCGCGCTCCGCGCGCGCCGGGAAGAGCAGCATCCCGACCGACAGGGCGACGCACAGGATGAAGAGGACGGTATCGCGACGGGAGAGCGACCGATCCGGACCGGAGGCCATTACCGGTAGAGGACGCTCTGGTACTTCTCGTAGTCGTCGAGGATGCGGCCCGCCCCGCGGACCACGCAGGTGAGCGGATCCTCGTCGACATGGATGGGGAGCCCGGTCTCCTGCGCCAGCAGGATGTCGAGTCCGCGGATGAGCGCCCCGCCGCCGGTCATGATGATGCCCCGGTCCACGATGTCGCTGGCGAGCTCGGGCGGCGTGATCTCGAGCGCGCGGCGCACCGCATCCACAATCTGCTGGATGGGCTCCTGCACCGCCTCGCGGATCTCGCTCGAGTGGACGCGCACCGTCTTGGGGATGCCCGAGACGAGGTCGCGGCCCTTCACTTCCATTTCCCGCTCGTCGCCGGTGGGGGCGGCGGAACCGATCTTGATCTTGATGGCCTCCGCCGTCGGCTCGCCGACGAGGAGGTTGTAGTTCTTGCGCATGAACTGCACGATGGCCTGGTCCAGCTCGTCGCCGCCCACGCGGATGGAGGTGTCGGAGACGATGCCTGACAGGGCGATGACCGCGATCTCGGTGGTGCCGCCGCCGATGTCGATCACCATGTTGCCCGTCGGCGTCTCCACCGGCAGCCCCACGCCGATGGCCGCGGCCATCGGCTCCGCCACCATGTCCACCTGCTTGGCGCCGGCGGTCTCGGCGCTGTCCCGCACCGCGCGCCGCTCCACCTCGGTGATCCCCGAGGGCACGCACACGATGACCTTGGGCCGCACCCGGAAGACGTGCTTGTCGATGATCGCCTTGAGGAAGTAACGGAGCATCTTCTCCGTCACGTCGAAATCCGCGATCACGCCGTCCTTGAGCGGGCGCACCGCGAGGATTCCGTCAGGCGTGCGGCCCAGCATGCGCTTGGCCTCGAGCCCGATGCCCTTGATCTTGCCCGTCGCCTTCTCGATGGCCACCACCGACGGCTCATTCAGCACGATGCCCTCACCCTTGACGTAGATCAGGGTGTTGGCCGTGCCGAGGTCCACCGCGATCTCATTCGCGGGCAGGAACGAGCCGAGTTTTGGCATCGGAAACTTCATGAAGGCGCCGGTCTGGACGATGTGCGGCAAAAGGTAACGGTAGCGCTAAGACGGGACAAGACGGCAACTTAGGTGACTCCCGTCACCTGCCCGTGCTCCCGAAGCCCCCCTCCCCCCGGCTGGTGGGCGGAAGCTCGGTCACCTCCACGAACCGGGCCTGTTCCACCCGGGCGAAGGCCAGCTGGGCCACCCGCATCCCCCGCTCCACCGTGAACGCCTCCGTCCCCAGGTTCACCAGCGCGATCATCAGCTCCCCCCGGTAGTCGCTGTCGATCGTGGCGGGGGTGTTGGGAAGCGTGATCCCGTGCCGCAGCGCCAGCCCCGACCGCGGCCGCACCTGGCACTCGAACCCCTCGGGGACGGCGATCGCAAAGCCGGACCGCACCGCCCGCCGCTCCATGGGCTGGAGCACCACCGCCTCCGCGCTGGCCAAATCGTACCCGGCCGACCCGGGCGTCTGCAGCGCGGGCACCGGCAGGCCCTCGCCGTGGGGCAGCCGGGTGAACTGAATCGTGATCATGAAAGCGCAGCCGCCAGAAAGGTGGGAACGAAGAAAGGCCCCCAGAGCTCCTGGAGGCCGGTAGGCGCCGGATGCCCCGGCCGGGCCGGTGGGGTTGGCGGGCTTGGCCACCGGCCCGGCAGGGGCGTCCGGCGCCCAGAACCGTCGCTCAAACCGAAGCCCTGCGCGTGCGTCGGGGGTGTCTCCCGGGAGCGGTGGCCAAGCCCCGCCAACCCCACCGCTCCCGGGAGACACCCCCGCGGCCGACCCTCGCGGTAGGCGGGGACTCGAAGTCCCCGTCCCTCGCTTACAGGAGGGTGTTGCCGTCCACCAGGGGCAGGTTGAACGCCTCGGCCACGCCCGGGTAGACCACCTTGCCCTCGACCACGTTGAGGCCGAGGTAGAGCGCGCGGTCCTCCTTGCAGGCCTTCTTCCAGCCGTCCCGGGCCAGGCGCAGGCCGTAGGACAGGGTGGCGTTGGTGAGCGCCAGCGTCGAGGTGCGCGGCACGCCGCCCGGCATGTTGGCCACCGCGTAGTGCAGGATCCCGTCCACGAAGTAGGTCGGGTTCTCGTGGGTGGTCGGCTTGATGGTCTCGACGCAGCCGCCCTGGTCCACCGCCACGTCCACGATGACCGAGCCCGGCTTCATGAGCTTGAGGTCCTCGCGCTTGACGAGGTGCGGCGCCTTGGCGCCGGGGAGCAGCACCGCGCCCACCACCAGGTCCGCCCGCTTGATGGACTCGAGGATGTTGTGGCGGTTGGAGTACAGGGTGGTGACGTTGGCCGGGAGCACGTCATCGAGGTAGCGCAGGCGCTCCAGCGAGATGTCGAGGATGGTCACCCGGGCGCCGAGGCCGGCGGCCATCTTGGCCGCGTTGATGCCCACCACGCCACCGCCGATGATCGTCACCTCGGCCGGGGTGACCCCCGGGACGCCGCCCAGCAGCACGCCGCTCCCGCCGAAGACCTTCTCCAGGTACTTGGCGCCTTCCTGCACCGCCATGCGGCCCGCCACCTCCGACATCGGGGTGAGGAGCGGCAGCTCGCCGTGCGGCAGCTGCACCGTCTCGTACGCCACCGCGATCGCCCCCGACTTGATCACCGCCTTGGTGAGCTCCTCGGCGGCGGCAAAGTGGAAGTACGTGTAGATGACCTGCCCCTTCCGCATCCGCGGCCACTCGACGGCGATCGGCTCCTTCACCTTCATGATCATGTCGGCCTTGGCCCACACCTCGTCGGCGGTGGGCAGGATCTTGGCGCCCGCGGCGACGTACGCCTCGTCGGGGAAGCCGCTGCCGAGCCCCGCGCCCTGCTCGATGTACACCGTGTGGCCGCGGGTGGTGAACGCCTCCGCGCCCGCCGGGACGAGGGCGATGCGGTTCTCGTTGGTCTTGATCTCCTTCGGGACGCCGATGATCATCGGATGCTCGACTGGCTCAGGGTTGTGGCGCGGGTGGGACCCGTGGGGGCGCCGGGCTCACTGGCCCTGGCGCCGGCCCGGGTCCCCCGGGCCTCATTCAGGCCCCAGACGGACGACCGTCTGGCGGGCCGGATCGAAGAATTCCTGCGTGATCGCCGCGACCTCGTCCGCCGTGACGGCGTCGATCTCGGCGAGGATGGCATCGAGGGGACGGTACGGCTCCCCGTGCAGCGCCAGCGTGGCCAGCCGGTTCATCCGGCTCACCGGGCTCTCCAGCGACAGCATCACCTGCCCCTTGAGCTGCCGCTTCCCCGCCACCAGCTCCTCGGCCGGCAGCGCCTCGGCGGCGAGCTTCGCGAACTCCTGCCGGATCGCCTCCTCCGCCAGGGCGGCGGTGGCGGGCTGGGTCCCCACGTACACCCCGAGGACCCCGGCCGACTGGAAGAACTGCTGGTACGCGTACACCGCGTACGCGAGCCCCAGCTCCTCCCGGATCCGCTGGAAGAGCCGGCTCGACATCCCGCCCCCGAAGGCGTTCGTGATGATGGACATCGCGAAGCGGCGCCGGTCGCGGTACGGGAAGATGTCGGTACCGAAGACCAGGTGCACCTGCGCCGAGTCCCGTTCCATGGCGTGGAGCCCGCCCCGGACGGCGGGGGCCGGCACCACCGGCGCCTGCGGCGGCGCCCCGGCCTCCCCCGCAAACCAGCCCTCCCGCTCCAGCGTGGCCAGGATCGCCGCGTGGTCCACCTGCCCCGCCGCCGCGATGACACAGTTGGCCGGGTGATAGCCCTGGGCGTGCACCGCCTGGAGGTCGCCCGTGCCGAGGGCGCCCACCGTCTCGCGGGTGCCGAGGATCGAGTAGCCGTAGGGATGCGCCGGCCACAGCCGCTCGGCGAAGACCTCGAAGACCAGGTCGTCGGGCGTGTCCTCGACGGTGGCGATCTCCTCGAGCACCACGTTCCGCTCGAGCTCCAGGTCCTGGGCCCGCAACAGCGGACGGCGCACGAGGTCCGTGAGGACGTCGAGCGCCGTGGGCAGGTCCGCGTCGAGGACGTGGGCCTGGTAGTTGGTGTGGTCGCGGGAGGTGTAGGCGTCGAGGGAGCCGCCCCGGCCCTCGAGCTCGAGCGCCAGCTGGCGCGCGCTGCGCCGCTCGGTGCCCTTGAACACCATGTGCTCGAGGAGGTGCGAGACCCCCATCTTGGCGCGCGGCTCGTGCGCGCTGGCGGTCTTGACCCAGACCCCGGCGGCGGCGGACCGCACGCCGGGGAGCACTTCGCTCAGGACGGTGAGCCCGTTCGGGACGTGGGTCCGGAAGAGGCCGTCGGCCAGCCGGGTCGTCTCCACGGGAGGCCGCTTATTCCTTCGGGATCAGCGCCTTCCGGGACAGCTTCATGCGGCCCTTTTCGTCCACCTCGAGCAGCTTGACCTTGACGATGTCGCCCTTCTTGACGACGTCCTCGGTCTTCTCGGTGCGGCCGTGCTGGAGCTCGCTGATGTGCAGCAGGCCCTCGACGCCGGGGATGATCTCCACGAACGCGCCGAACGCGGTGGTGCTCTTCACCGGGCCCTCGTAGATCTTGCCCACTTCCGGCTCGGTGACCATGGACTCGATCATCTGCCGGGCCTTCTCGCCGCCCTCGCCGCCCACCGACGAGATGGTGACCATGCCGGAATCCTCGATCGAGATCGTGGCGCCGGTGGCCTCCTGGATCCCGCGGATGGTCTTGCCCTTGGGGCCGATCACGTCGCCGATCTTGTCCGGCTTGATCATGATCGTGATGATGCGCGGCGCGTACTTGGAGAGCTCGGCGCGGTGGGTCTTCACCACCTTGCCCATCTCCTTGAGGATGTGGAGCCGCCCCTTGCGGGCCTTCTCCAGCGCCTCCTCCATGATCTTGATGTCCATGCCCTCGATCTTGATGTCCATCTGGATCGAGGTGATGCCCCCCTCGGTGCCGGCCACCTTGAAGTCCATGTCGCCCAGCGCGTCCTCGCTGCCGAGGATGTCGGTGAGCACCGCGACCTTCTTGCCCTCCTTGATGAGCCCCATCGCCACGCCCGCGCAGGGCGCCTTGATCGGCACACCGGCATCCATCAGCGCGAGCGAGCCGCCGCAGACCGACGCCATGGAGGAGGAGCCGTTGGACTCGAGGATCTCCGAGACCACGCGCACCGTGTAGGGGAAGCCCTCGTAGCCCGGCAGCAGCGGCTGCAGCGCCCGCTCCGCCAGCGCCCCGTGGCCGATCTCGCGCCGGCTGGTGCCGCGCACCGGCTTCACCTCGCCCGTCGAGTACGGCGGGAAGTTGTAGTGCAGCATGAACGACTTCGACGCCTCACCGACCGTGTCGATGGAGTCGATGCGCTGCTCGTCGTCGGCGGTGCCGAGGGTGACGGCCACCAGCGCCTGGGTCTCGCCCCGGGTGAAGACCGCCGAGCCGTGGGTGCGCGGCAGCACGCCGGCCTCGATGCTGATCGGCCGGATGGTGTCGGTGTCGCGGCCGTCCACGCGCTCGCCCTTCTCCAGCACCTGGGCGCGCATCACGCGATACTCGATGTCCTCGAGGATGCTGCTGATGGTGCGGCCGGCGTCGGGGAACTCCTCGGCCAGGGCCTTGGTGACGCGCTCCTTCACGTCCTTGACGTTCTGCGCGCGCGCCGCCTTCTCCTTGGCGTTGATCCCCTTGGCCATGTCGGCCTCGGCCAGCTCGGTCACGCGCTTCACCAGCGCCGCGTCCGGCTCCGCCTTGACCCACGCGAGCTTCTCGGTCTTGGCCTTGGCGATGATCTTCTCCTGCAGGCCCAGCAGCTCCTTGATGCCCTTCTGGCCCACCTTGAAGGCCTCCAGCATCTCGGCCTCGGAGATCTCCAGCGCGCCGCCCTCGACCATCATGATGGAGTCGGTCAGGCCCGACACCGTCACGTCCATGCTCGAGAACTCGAGCTGCTGGAAGGTGGGGTTGAGGATCCAGTTGCCATCCACCCGGCCCACCCGCACCGCGGCGATCGGCCCGTTCCACGGCACCGGCGAGCTGGCCAGCGCCACCGAGGCCGCCACCACGCCGAGCACGTCGGAGTCGTTCTCCTGATCGGCGGAGAGCACCGTCACGAACACCTGCACCTCGTTCTTGAAGCCCTCCGGGAACAGCGGCCGGATGCTCCGGTCCACGATGCGCGCGGCCAGGATTTCCTTGTCGCTCGGCCGGGTCTCCCGCTTGATGAACCCGCCCGGGAACTTGCCCGCGGCGTAGGTCCGCTCACGGTACTCGACGGTCAGCGGGAAGAACGGCAGCGTGCTGGCGTTCGGGGAGACGGTGACGGCGGCGAGGATGACGGTGTCGCCGAACTGCAGGTAGGCCGACCCGGCGGCCTGCTTCGCGAGGCGGCCCGTCTCGAGGATGAGCGGGCGGCCGGCGAACGTGGTTTCGATGCGATGGACGCTCACGACCTGTTCCAGTGGGGATGACCCCAATAGGTTGAGGGGCGTCCCGACCGTGCTGGCCGGGACGCCCCTGGGCGCAGAATACGCTTAGTGCCGGAGACCGAGCTCGTCGATCAGCGACCGGTAGGTCGGCAGATCGTTCCGCTTGAGATAATTGAGCAGCCGGCGACGGGTGCCCACCATCTTGAGCAGCCCACGGCGCCCATGGTGGTCCTTCGCGTGCGTGCGGAAATGGTCGGTGAGGGAGTTGATCCGCTCCGTGAGCAGCGCGATCTGGACCTTGGTGCTGCCGGTGTCGGTCTCGTGCGAGCGCTGCTTGGCGATGATCGCCTGCTTGTCAAAACCCATGCTGCGTGTATCCTCTTGGCACTGGCCCCGGGCGGATGCCCGCGTGAAGTGTATTCTCAAGTAGCACAACATCATAACCCTCCCCCTTCCCTCGGGCAACCCCGGCATGTCCACCGAGTCCCCCCCGCCCGGCCGGCGCCTCGGCCCCTACCGCCTGGAGCGCCTCCTGGGTCAGGGGGGCTTCGCGTGGGTCTACGCCGCCGAGCGGGAGGACGGTAAACGCTTTGCCATCAAGGCGTTAAAGCCACGCTACGCCTCCGATCCCGCCTTCGAGACCCGCTTCCGGCAGGAGGCGGCCTTTGCCCGGGACCTCATCCACCCCGGGATCATCCACATCGAGGACATCGGCACCGACGACGGGACCTCCTGGTTTGCCATGGACCTCTACCCCGGCAGCCTCGCCGACCGGCAGGCGCAGGAGCCCACCCTCCCCGAGGCCGAGGTGATCCGGCTCGCGCTGGGCGTCACCGACGCCCTCGCCTTTGCCCACGCCCGGAACGTCATCCACCGCGACATCAAGCCCGACAACATCCTCATCGGGAGCGACGGGCGGACCGTCCTCACCGACTTCGGCATCGCCCGGGCGGTGAGCGGGTACGTGGCGGCCACCGGCTTTGCGATGACCATCGGGACCCCCGCGTACATCTCCCCCGAGCTGGCCCAGGGCCGCGCCGTGGACGGGCGGTCCGACCTCTACTCCCTCGGCATCACCCTCTACCGGGCCGTCACCGGCGAGGTGCCCTTCATGTCGCGCGACTGGTTCGAGCTGGCCCGCCAGCACGTGGAGGAGGCCCCCGAGGCGCCGCACCTGAAGCGCCCCGACCTCTCGCCGCGCCTCGAGCGGATCATCCTCCGCCTCCTCGCCAAGCACCCCGACGACCGCTACCCCTCCGCCACCGCCCTCGCCGAGGACCTGGCCGACATCGCCACGAAGAACCGCGCCACCCGCGACATCCCGGTCCCCGCCGAGTACCTCAAGGAGCCCGGCCGCCGCTCGCGCAGCACCGGGGAGGCGGACAAGAAGGGGTGGTGGAAGATCGGGCTAGCCTGACGACGAGCCCCGCTGCTCTCTCGATCCGTAGCGGCGGAGCTTCGCTCCGCCGACTCGATCTTCAGGATCCAGCACGTTGATGGGATCGAGGCGGCGGAGCGTAGCTCCGCCCCTACGGGTGCACGTGTGGCCTCGGTGCGTTCCGACAGCCACCCAGCCAGCCCTACCGCACCACCCCGATCCCCGTGGTCAGCCGGTCCACCGTCGCGCCATCCAGGCGATAGACCACGCCGTCGCCGGTCCGCACCCAGAACGCCCCGCTCTCCGTGGAATCGAAGACCAGGCTTTCCAGCATCCGCCCATCGGGCGCCTGCAGCACCAGCTCTCGTTCAGCCGAGGTGAAGTCCAGCGAATCGGTGGCGCCCGGGAACCCGGCCGCCCGGATCTCGGCGAACTGGCCCAGGTACTTCGCGACCTTCCCCGAGTCGGCAGGGGCACCCGCGAGAGTCCAGCGGCCGCCCGTCCGGGCCAGCGTCATGGAACTGCGCCCCAGCCGGACCGTGACGCCGCCGATCTCACCCGCCGCCACGCCGGCCACGGTCTTCTCCCGCCATTCGTCCGCCGCCCTGGCCAGGCCCTCGGCGAAGTCGCCGCGGAGCACGTAGCTGGCGGCTTCCCCGACGGGCCGGACGTAGAAGCCCTCGAACTCCGGGCCCCGGGTGCCCACGTAGAGGTCGAGCAGCGTGGCGCCCGCGGCGCGGACCGTCAGGCGACGCGCCGTGGCGCTGTCGAGCCCGAGCCGCGCATGCGGCCCGCTGCTCCGGGCAATGAGCTCACTCTCGGCCGAGGTGTCGCGCGCGGCGCCGAGCCAGGCGGCGACGGCACCCGTGGAGGCGGGGAGCCCGTTCACCGACCACGTCGTCCCCGTGCGGTGCAGCCGGACCGCCTCGGGCCCCGCGCCGAGCGTCACGTCGTCCACCTGGTCGGGCGCGAGGGCCGGCAGCGTGAGGCCGGCGGGCGCGTCGGTGCGGCCCCGGTGGCGGAGCACCAGGCCGCCCCACGCGGCGAGCGCCACCACGAGCACCACCACCAGGCGGCGGAGGACCGTCGGGCTCATGCGCCCCCCTGCCCGCCGGCCAGCGGCTGCCACGGCTGGAGCGACCGGCGCCGCCGCGCCACGAGCCGGATCAGGCCCACCAGCGCCACCAGCACCGGCAGCCCGGCCAGGTTGAAGTACTTGACCCCCTGCTGCAGCGTCGGCGTGGCGAAGAGGAGCCGCGGGGGACTCCGGTCCCGGCTCCGGATGCTCACCAGCGCCAGGTCCTGCGTCAGCCAGTCCACGGCGTTGAGCGCCAGGGTGGCGTTGTCCGGCGCGTTGCCGAGATAGCGGTCGGTGGCAAACTCCATGTTGCCGATCAGCACCACGCGGCCGAGGCCGCTCGCCGAGTCGGGCTCCAGCTGCACCCCGAGGACCCGCGGCTTGAGGTCCACCCCGGGGAAGTTCCGGGTGGGTGCCACGTCGATGGTGCCCTCCGCGAGGCCGCCGAGACGGCTGGAGAGAAGGATCGGCGTCACCTTGCCGGGATGGCGCCCGGCGGCGGTGTCGATGCTGCTGGTCCACGGCAGGAACACCTCGCCGATCCCTTCCGTGACCAGCGACCCTGGCGCCGGCTGCGCCCGGAGCCAGAACGGGTACGGCTGGTACACCGGCTGCGCGCCGCGCGGGCCCGGCACCGGCACGGGGACGGCGGCGCCGAGGTCGTACACCATGTCGGGGCGCACGGCCACGCCGTAGAACTCCTTGAGGATCATGTTCCAGAGCGGCGGCTCACCCTGGGCCTTGGGCTCCATGCCGAGGATCGGCGCCCCGCTCGCCATGATGAGGGCGCTGCCGCCGCGCTGGAAGAAGCGCTTGAACTGCGCAAACGCCGCCGGGTGCATGCTGTCCGGCTGGCCGGCGATGAGCAGGGTGGTGATGGAGTCGGCCGGCTGGGTGGTGTCGCCGAGCGAGACGGGCACCACGGTGTAGCTGCGGGCGAGCTGCTGCTGCACCATGTCGAGCACCCGGCCCTCGACGCCCCAGTCCGGCATGGCGGCCACGAGCCCGAGGAGCGGCTTGCGCGCCGTGGTCAGCCCGCGGATGGCGGCGGCCAGGCGGTACTCGAGGTCGTCGGTGCGCCGCACGAAGGGGATGACCTCGTGCTGGTCGGCGTACTGCACCACGAGGCCGAGGTATCCCTGCTTCACCTGCAGCTCGGACTTGCCGACGACGTTGAACTGCACCGGGTTGATGTTGAGGCTGCGGGCTTCCTTCTCCGCCTCGGGGTCGTCGGCCGGGTCGAGGGTCACCACCCGCACCTGGCCGCGGCCGGCGCTCCGCAGGTCGCCCAGCAGGTCGTCGAGGTCGCGCTTCATGAGCGCCACCTCGGCGGGAAGTTCCTTCGAGGCGAAGAGCTTGAGGGTGACGATGTCGTCGAGCTGCCGGACCAGGTCCCGGGTGGCGGGCGCCAGGGTGTAGACCTTCCCCGGCGTCAGGTCCAGCCGGCCGCCGATGTAGCTGCCCGCCAGGTTCACCACCACGAGCAGCCCCACCATCACCAGCACGCCGAGGCGCAGGCGCTGCACCCCCGCCTGCCCGGTGGCCAGCTTCCGCGCCATGAGGCTGCCGTACGCCAGCGTCAGGAAGATGGCGGCCAGCGACACGAAGTAGATGGCGTCGCGCAGGTCGATCACCCCGCGGCCGATCGAGTCGAAGTGCGAGAGCACGCCGAGCCGCGCGGCCACCGCGCCGAGCTGGGGCGGCAGGCCCACCAGCAGCGGGTTGAGGCCCACCAGCACCAGCAGGAACATCACCGCCACCGCCACGATGAACGCCGTGATCTGGCTCCGCGTGATGCACGACGCCCAGACGCCCACCCCCGCGAGCCCGCCCGCCAGCAGCGTGGCCCCGACGTACTGCGCCACCACCGGCCCCCACGCCATCTCCGATCCCAGCGAGAGCCCGAGCGGGATGGCCACGGTCAGCAGCAGCGCGATCCAGAGGAAGCCCGCCGCCCCGAGGTACTTGCCCACGAGCAGCTCCACCTCGGTGATCGGCTGCGACAGCAGCAGCTCGAGCTGCCCCGAGCGCGTGTCCTCGGCCAGCGTCCGCATGGCCACGGCCGGCACGAAGAACAGCAGGATCCACGGCAGCAGGTCCAGCATGGGCCGCAGCGACGCCGTGTTGGTCAGGTAGGCCTGCCGGAAGAACAGGAAGGCGTTGATGACCAGGAACACCACCAGCAGCACGTAGCCGGCGGGGCCGTCGAAAAGCGCCTTGAGTTCGCGCCGCGCAATGGTCAGGATGGGCTTCATGCCGCGGCCTCCGGCTTCCGGGTGAGGTCACGGAAGAGGTCCTCGAGGCTCCCCGCCTCCTGGTGGAGCTCGTAGAGCACCCAGCCCCGGGCCTGCGCCAGGCGGAAGATCTCGGGCCGGATGTCGGCGGTGGCGCCGGCCGCCACCACGCAACGGGTGCGGCCCTCGAGCGCCTCGCTGCTCACCACCTGCGCACCCGCCAGGGTGCCGAGCCCCGCGGCGATGTCCGCGCCTGCGGCCTCCACCATCACTCGCACGCTCCCCGCCGCCCGGCCCAGCAGCTCCTCCACCGGGCCGTCCGCCGCCAGGCGGCCGCGGTTGATGATCAGCAGCCGGCTGGCCACGTGCTGCACCTCGGAGAGGATGTGGGTGGAGAGGAGCACGGTGCGGTCGCGGCCCAGGTCGCCGATGAGCCGGCGGATCTCGACGCGCTGGTTGGGATCGAGGCCCTCGGTCGGCTCGTCCAGCACCAGCAGGTCCGGCTTGTGGAGGATGGCGGCGGCGAGGCCGGTGCGCTGCTTGTAGCCCTTGGAGAGCTCGCCGATGGGGCGGTGGTACACCGCCTCGATCCCGGTGGCCACCACCGCCTCGTCGGTGGCGCGGGCCAGCGCGCCGCCGCGGAGGTCGCGCAGCCGGCCGGTGAAGGCCAGGTACTCCGACACCAGCATCTCGTAGTAGAGCGGGTTGTTCTCCGGCAGGAAGCCCACCCGGCGCTTGGCCTCGCGCCCGGCGTCGGCCAGCGGGACGCCGTCCATGAGGATGCGCCCGCCGTCCGGCTCGTGGACCTGGGTGATCATGCGCATGGTGGTGGACTTCCCGGCGCCGTTGGGGCCAAGGAATCCCACCACCTCACCACGATCGATGGCGAAGCTCACCCCGTCCACGGCGGTGACCGCGCCGTAACGCTTGGTGACGGACTCGAGGACGAGCAGGGTCATGGGTCGGTGCAAGAGGGAACGGGATGCCGCACGGGATGCGCGGCAGCTCCCGAGGGTCGCGTGGGCGGCCGGGGCCGCCCTAGTGCCAGCCGATCAGCCGGGCGATGTCGTTCCAGAAGGCCAGCAGCATCAGGGCGCCGATCAGCACCAGCCCCACCAGCATGGCCGCGCTCCGGAGCTTCTCCGGCAGCGGCCGCCGCAGGATGCCCTCCGCCAGCAGGAAGACGAACTGCCCGCCGTCCAGGATCGGGATGGGCAGCAGGTTGAGCACGGCGAGGTTCATGGAGATGAGCGCCAGCAGGCCCAGAAACTGGTCCAGCCCCGCGCGCGCCGCCTTGGCCGCCTCCTGGCCGATCATGATGGGCCCGCCCACGTCCCGCGTGGACACCCGCGCCGAGAGGAGGCCCTGCACCGTGCGCACCATGAGCGTCGAGGCCGCGAGGGTGGTCTCCCCGCCGACCCCGATGGACTCGAGCAGCGAGAGGGACCGCACGCTGAAGACCCCGTCCGGCTTGAAGGCCACGCCGATCTTGCCCACCGTCACCGCACCCTCGGCGGTGCTGTCGGGGACCACGGTGACGTTGTGCCGCCCGTCGGCCCGGCCCAGCAGCAGCTCCACCTCGCCGCCCGGCGCGCCCCGGATGCGGCGGATGAGGCCCTGGACGCTCGTCACCTCGCTGGCGCCCGCCGAGAGGATGGTGTCGCCCACCTGCAGGCCGGCCTGCTCACCGGGGCGCCCCTTCTCCACGTATTCGACCACGGCGCGGTCCCAGGGCTGGATCATCATCCGGACCTGGTTCCGTTCCTTGAGCGAGGCGGCGTGGATCGGCGCGGTCACCGTGCGCCCGCCCGAGACCGTGATGGCGAGGCTGTCGCCCGCGGCCGCGAGGAGCTCGTCGAAGATGGTGGTCCACGAGTCCACCGGGCGGCCGTTGATGGCCACCACCGTGTCCCCCGGCTGCAGCGAGGCGAACGCCTCCGCGCCCGGCGGCAGGCTGTCCGTGAACACCTCGCCGATCCGGGTCTCCGGGTCGATCGGCTCGCCGTTCCGGTAGGCCAGGGTGGAGTAGAGGAACCAGGCAAACAGGACGTTCATCGTGACCCCGGCCAGGATCACGATCACCCGCTTCCAGACCGGCTTGGCCTCGTACCACTCGTCGGGACGCACCGGCTCCGCGCCGGCCGGCGGTCCCGCGCCCTCGAGGGCGGAGCTGGTGGCCTCCTCCTCGCGGCTGGCCATCTTCACGTAGCCGCCGAGGGGAAGCCAGCAGATGGAGTACTCGGTGTTGCCGCGCGTGGTGGTGAGCCACGGGATCGGGTTGCCCATTCCGAGGGCAAAGCGGTGCACCCGGATGCCGGCCCACTTGGCCGCCATGAAGTGCCCGAGCTCGTGCACGAAGATGAGCACGCCCAGGACCACGACCAGCACGCCGATGATGAACAGGACGTTCACTGCAACACCTCACGCGCGCGGCCCCGGGCCCACTGGTCGGCCGCGCGGACGGTTTCGAGGTCCCGCACCGGCTCGTGCCGGTGGTCGTCCAGCACCCGCTCGATGGCCTCCGCGATCCGCCCGAAGGGCACCTGCCCCGCCAGGAAGGCCGCCACGGCCACCTCGTTGGCGGCGTTGAAGACGGCCGGGGCCGTCCCGCCCGCGCGCCCCGCCGCGACCCCCGCCGCGAAGGCGCGGAAGACGTCGCTCCGGACCGGCTCGAAGGTGAGCGGGCCCGCCGCCACCGGGTCGAACCGCCGCACCCCCACGTCCGGCAGCCGCTCCGGGTGGGTCAGCGCATAGAGGATCGGCAGCTCCATGGTGGGGAAGCCGAGCTGCGCGATGACGCTCCCGTCGCAGAACTCCACGAACGCATGGACGATGCTCTGCGGGTGCACCACGGCCTCGAGCCGGTCGTACCCCAGCCGGAACAGGTGGTGCGCCTCGATGAGCTCCAGCGCCTTGTTGGCGAGGGTGGCGCTGTCCACCGTCACCTTGCTGCCCATGGACCAGGTGGGATGCTTGAGCGCCTCCGCCAGCGTCGCCGTGGCGATGCGCCCCGCCTCCCACGTCCGGAACGGCCCGCCCGACGCGGTGAGGATGAGCCGCCCCAGCGTGGCGGGGCTCCCAGCCAGGCATTGCAGGACCGCGGAGTGCTCGGAGTCCACCGGCACCAGCTCCCCGCCGCCCGCCTCGGCGGCGGCCCGGACCAGGTCGCCGGCCATCACCAGGGTCTCCTTGTTGGCGAGGGCCACGCGCTTGCCGGCGCGGAGTGCGGCCAGCGTCGCATCGAGCCCCGCCGCGCCCACCACCGCGTTGACCACGATGTGCGCGTCCGGGTGGGTCGCCGCCTCCACCAGGAACTCGGGGCCGCGCTCGCAGGTGAGCCCGGCCAGCTGCGGGGCCCACTCGGCGGACTGCCGCTCGAGCGCGGCCCGGTTGGCCTGCGCCGTGAGCGCCACCACCCGGAAGCGCTCCCGCTGGCGGCCCAGCACGGCCAGCGCGCTCTTCCCGATGGAGCCGGTGGAGCCGAGGATCGCGACGCCTCGCGTCACAGGACCCCGAACAGCCGGTACAGCGCCGCCGAGACCGGCAGCACGAAGTAGAGCGAGTCGAACCGGTCGAGGACCCCGCCATGCCCCGGGATCAGGGACGACGAGTCCTTCATCCCCACCTCGCGCTTGAGCAGCGACTCCGCGAGGTCCCCCACCTGCCCGATGATGCCGAGCACCAGCCCGAACAGCACGCCCTGCGCGAGCGGCAGCGCGAGGCCGAACCGGTCCATGACCAGGGCGTTGAGCAGCGGCACCGTGAGGATCGCGCCCGCCACGCCGGCGAGGCTCCCCGACCAGGTCTTTCCGGGGCTGATCGCGGGCCAGAGCTTCTTCCCGCCGATGGCCTTGCCGCCGAACATGGCCGCGGTGTCGCACACCCAGGTGATGACCAGCGGGAAGAACACCAGCCACGCGCCCGCCCAGGACTGGGTCTCGAAGCGCAGGTGCCGGATGCTCACCAGGAAGGTGGCGAGGCCCGCAGGGTACGTCACCGCGAGCACGGTGACTGCCGTGACCGTGAGCGGCCGCTCCGCCGGCAGCCGGCGCACCAGCGCCACCGTGAGCACGCCCACCATCCAGAGCCCGGCCAGGATCCAGCCCCAGCTCACGAGCGCGGGGGCGCGGGTGAGCGCCAGGTAGGCGAGCACCGGCACCACCGCCGCGCTCCCGAGCGCCGTGCGCTCGAGCGGCTCGAGGCCCTGCTTCCGCGCAAACACCAGCAGCTCGCGCGCGCCGAGCACCGCCGCCGTGCTCACCACGCCGACGAGCGGCCACCCGCCGAGCCACACGACACCGAGCGCGAGCGGGATCGCGACCACGGCAAAGCCGATGCGCTGGGTAAGGTTGGACGCCATGCGGGGGAGGGCGCGGGCGCGAGGCCCGCTAGACCGTCACCTTGCCGAACCGCCGGTCGCGCCGCTGGTACTCGAGGATCGCTTCCCAGAGGTGCCGCCGGGTGAAGTCCGGCCACAGCACCGGCGTGACGTACAGTTCGGCGTAGGCCAGCTGCCAGAGCAGGAAGTTGGAGATGCGGAGCTCGCCGGAGGTGCGGATCAGGAGGTCCGGGTCGGGGAACTGCGCGGTGTAGAGCCGCCGGGCAATGGCATCCTCGTCCACCTCGGACGGGTGCATCCGGCCGGCCGCCACTTCCTCGGCCAGCAGCCGGGCGGCCCGCGTGAGCTCGGCCCGGGCGCCGTAGGAAATGCAGATGTTGAGCGCCAGCTTGCCGCCGCTCTCGGTGGCCTTCATCAGGCGGTCCACCGCGTCGCGCGAGGACGGCGCCAGCCGGTCGAGGTCGCCGAGGAACCGCACCCGGACGCCCTGCTCCACCAGCTCCGCCATCTCCTTGAGGATGTACTCCTGCAGCAGCTCCATCAGCGCGCCGATCTCCTCGGCGGGCCGCTGCCAGTTCTCCTGGCTGAACGCGAAGAGCGTGAGCACCTCCACCTCGGCGGCGAGGGCGCCCTCGACCGCCTCACGGACGGCGCTCATCCCCGCCTTGTGGCCGAACGGCCGCGGGAGCGCGCGCCCGCGCGCCCAGCGGCCGTTGCCGTCCATGATGACCGCGATGTGGACGGGCCGCGGCGAGCCGTGCCGCTGCACCTGCCGCAACAGCTCGTCGCTCATCCGCTCAGACTTCCATGATCTCCGCCTCTTTGGCGGCGATCAGCTGGTCGATCTGCTTGATGTGGTCGTCGGTGACCTTCTGGAGGTCCTTCTCGCCCCGCGTCCGGTCGTCCTCGGCGATCTTCTCGAGCTTCTTGAGCTTGCCGTGCGCGTCGCCGCGGGCGTGCCGGACGGCCACGCGGCCCTCCTCGCCCAGCTTGTGGATGACCTTCACCAGGTCCTTGCGCCGCTCCTCGGTGAGCGCCGGGATCGGCACCCGGATGAGGCCGCCCTGGTTGGCCGGGTTGAGCCCCAGGTCACTGTCGCGAATGGCCTTCTCGATGGCGTGCGCCAGTCCCTTGTCGAACGGCTGCACGGTCAGCGACCGCGCCTCCGGGGCCGCCACCAGGCCCACCTGGTTGAGCGGCAGGTGCTGGCCGTACGCCTCCACCCGGACCGTGTCCAGGAGCGACGTGGTGGCCTTGCCCGTGCGGATGCTGGAGAACTCCCGCTTGGTGCTCTCCACCGCCTTGCCCATCTGGTCCTTCGCGTGCTTCAGCAGCTCCGGAATCGTGCTCATTGGACGATGGTCCCCACCGGTTCCCCGCGGAGCACCCGGTCGAGGTTCCCCGCGACGTTCATGTTGAACACCGTGATCGGCAGCTTGTTGGTCTGGCAGAGGCCGAAGGCGCTCCGGTCCATGACTTCGTACCCGTTCACCAGGGCATCCTGGAAGGTGAGTTCGGGGATCAGCCGGGCGTCGGCCACCTTGCGCGGGTCGGCGGTGTAGATGCCGTCCACGTTGGTGCCCTTGAGGATCACCTCGGCCTCGATCTCCAGGGCGCGCAGCACCGCCGCCGTGTCGGTCGAGAAGTACGGATTCCCCGTGCCACCCGCAAAGATAACCAGCCTTCCCTTCTCCATGTGCCGGAGCGCCCGGCGCCGGATGTACGGCTCGGCCAGCGACTCCATCCGGATGGCGGTCATGACCCGGGTCTGGACGCCCTTGCCCTCCAGGATGTCCTGGACGGCGAGGGCGTTGATGACCGTCGCCAGCATCCCCATGTAGTCGGCCGACACCCGGTCGAGCCCCTGCTGGCTGGCGCTGGTCCCGCGGAGGATGTTCCCGCCGCCCACCACCACCGAGAGCTGGACCCCGCGGCTGTGCACCGTGAGCAGCTCCTCGGCGAAGGCGCCCACCACCTTGTAGTCGAGGCCGTAGCCCTTCTCCCCGGCCAGCGCCTCGCCGGAGAGCTTGAGCAGCGCCCGGGCGTAGGGCCGGCGCATTACTCGCCGACCTTGAAGCGGGCGAAGCGCCGCACCGCGATCTCGCCGCCGGCCGCCTTGCTCGCGGCCTTCACCAGCTCGGCCACCGTCTGCTTGTCGTCCTTCACGAAGGGCTGGCCGAGCAGGGTGCGCTCCGCGATGAACTTGCGGACCTTGCCGTCCACGATCTTGCCGCGGATGGCCTCGGGCTTCCCCTCCTGCGCCACCTGCTCCTCGGCGATGCGGCGCTCGCGCGCGAGCGTGTCCGCCGGGATGTCGCTCTCGCCCACGCCCATCGGGTCCATCGACGCGATGTGGAAGCCGAGCTCGCGGCCCAGGCCGGTGAGCGCCTCGCCCGCCGGGCCCTCGAGGTCGATGAGCACCCCCAGCATGTTGTTGAAGTGCAGGTACGTGGTCACCCCGCCCTTCGGCTGGGTGAGCCGCGCCACCCGCTTGAGCGCCATGGCCTCGCCCGTCTTGCCCGACACTTCCTTGACCGTCTCGCCCACCGTGCTGCCCCGGAAGGGCTGGCCCTCGATGGCCGTGCCCGGGTGCGCCCCCTGCGGCGCCTGCGCCAGGGCGTGCTTGGCCAGCTCCTTGGCCAGCGCGATGAAGTCGGCGTTCTTGGCCACGAAGTCGGTCTCGCAGTTGAGCTCGATCATGGCGGCATCGTGCCCGTCCGCCGAGGTCTCGATGACCACGAGGCCCTGCGAGGCGCTGCGGTCGCTCCGCTTCTCGGCCTTGGCGATGCCCTTCTTGCGGAGGATCTCGCCCGCCTTCTCCATGTCGCCGTCGGCCTCCTGCAGGGCGGCCTTGCAGTCCATCATGCCCGCGCCGGTCCGGGCCCGGAGCTCCGCCACGTCCTTCGCCGAGATCGCCTTCGCCGTCATTGTCCGCCTCTTCCTGGGTTGAGGGCCGCGGGGACTGCCCCGCCGGCCCGCCTGCACTGCCTTATAGGAAGCCGCCGTCCGGGGCCACAGGGCCGGGGACGGCGGCGCGCTACACTCGGGGAGCCTACGCGAGACTCAGGCGTCGGTGTCCGCCGCCGGCTCAGCGCCGCCCTCTTCGTCGTGCTTGAGCCGGGCCGCGATGGCCTCCGGCTTCGGCCGCCGCTTGCGGCGGGGCCGGCGCTTCTTGCGGTCCTCGGGGTCGCCCTCGGAGCCGCCGTCGGTGCTGTAGGTCTCCGCGTCGCCATCCTCGGCCGCCTCACGGATCGGCGACTGGGCGCGGGCCTCACGGATCACCTCGGCCAGCGAGGCCGTGATGAGGGAGACCGAGCGGATGGCGTCGTCGTTGCCCGGGATCGGCACCGTGATGACGTCCGGGTCCGCGTTGGTGTCCACGATGGCCACCACCGGGATGCCCAGCTTGTTGGCCTCCTGCACCGCGATCTTCTCCTTCTTGGCATCGACCACGAACAGGGCCCCCGGGAGGCGCGCCATGTTCTTGATGCCCTCGAGGTTCCGCAGGAGCTTTTCCTTCTCGCGCTCGAAGAGCAGCTGCTCCTTCTTGGTGTAGTTGGCGAACTCACCCTCGGCCGCGCCCTGCTCCAGGTCCCGCAGGCGCTTGATCTGGCGCTTGATGGTCTGGAAGTTGGTCAGCATGCCGCCGAGCCAGCGCTCGGTCACCCAGAAGGAGGCGCTGTTGGCCGCCTCTGCCTGGACGATGCCCTTGAGCTGCTTCTTGGTGCAGACGAAGAGCACGCCCTCGCCCCGCAGCACGACGTTCTTGAGCAGTTCCTGCGCCTGCAGGAGCTGCCGCTGCGTCTTCTGGAGGTCGATGATGTAGATCCCCGAGCGCTCCGCGAAGATGAAGCGGCGCATCTTGGGGTTCCAGCGGCGGGTCTGGTGGCCGAAGTGAACGCCGGCCTCGAGGAGGTCCTGAATCTGCGGCTGAGCCATCGGGTACGTCGGTCCTTTCGCGCCCCGGGTGGGGTCGCTGTGGGGTTGAGTCGTCCGTCGCGTTCATCTCCACGCCCAACCCGGGAGGGCACCCGGGCGCGGATCCCGCGACGTGCGGGGTCGGCGCGCCCACGGCGGGCGCGCCGGTCAAGCGACTAGCGCTTGGAGAACTGGAACCGCTTGCGGGCGCCGGCGCGGCCCGGCTTCTTGCGCTCGACGGCGCGCGGGTCGCGGGTCAGGAGCCCGTTCTGGCGCAGCTTGCCGCGGTGCTGGGCATCCGCCTCCACCAGCGCCCGGGCAATGGCGAGGCGCATGGCCCCGGCCTGGCCCGACTGCCCGCCCCCCTCCACGTGCGCCTTCACGTCGAACGCGCCGAGGGTGTCGGTGCTCGAGAACGACTGCTGGATGTGCTGCACCAGCGAGGGCCGCGGGAAGTAGTCTCCCAGCGTCCGACCGTTCACGTCCCACTTGCCGGTGCCGGGGGTCAGGTACACCCGGGCCACGCTCGTCTTGCGGCGGCCAACGGCCTGCCAGCGGAATTCGGGCTTGCCGCTCATCTCACGCCTTCGGGGTCACGGAGTAGGGCACGGGCTGCTGAGCCTGGTGCGGATGGGTGGCACCAGCGTAGACCTTCAGCTTGGTGCGCAGCTTCTGCTTGCTGAGCGAGTTCTTCGGGAGCATGCCGAACACGGCGTGCTCGATGACCCGCTCGGGGTGCGCCCCCTGCAGCAGGTTCTTCACCGGCGTGTAGCGCTCGTGGCCCATGTAGCCGGTGTGCCGGAAGTGGCGCTTCTGCTCGAGCTTGCGCCCGGTCAGCTTCACCTTCTCGGCGTTGATCACGACCACGAAGTCCCCGCCGTCCATGTGGGGCGTGAAGGTCGGCTTGTGCTTCCCGCGGATGAGCTGCGCGACGCGGCTGGCGAGCCGGCCGAGCGGCACATCCTGGGCATCCACCACATGCCACTGGTGGGTGATATCGGACGGCTTGGCAGAGAACGTGGTCGTCATCGGACTATGAAATCCCAGCTTGGGCCCATGAAATACACAGACTTGAAACCTAGCCCCGGGGAAGGGGTTAGGTCAAGGGAGCACCCCCGAACTCAACCAGCACCTGCCCTTTCTCCACCGCCTGCCCCGGCTGGACCCCCACCCGGGCCACGGTCGCCGGCCCGCTGGCCCGGAGTTCGTTCTCCATCTTCATGGCCTCCAGCACCAGCAGCCCCTGCCCCGCCGCCACCGCCTGCCCCTCCGTCACCAGCACCCGGACCACGAGCCCCGGCATCGGCGCCTTGAGCTGCACCGGACCCGACCCGGCCCGGGCCGCCGTCAGGCTCCGGATGTGCCGGGTGCGCTCGTCGATCACCTCGGCCTCCACCCGGGTGCCCCGGACCGAGAGGGCCCACTCCCCCGGCGCCCCGGCCTCGACCGCCAGCGTCAGCGACCGGCCATCGGCCAGCAGGTGGCGGAGGGGCGTGGCCGGCAGGCGGCTCAGGTGGGCCGAGTAGCTCCGGCCGCCGACCGTCACCCGTTCCCCATCCACCTCCACCAGGATCTCCCGCCCCGCCACCCGGACGAAGTACTTCATGCCGCCTCCAGGAGGACCACGGTCTCCACGTGCGCGGTCTGCGGGAAGAGGTCGAACGGCTGGACGCTCGTCACCCGGTAGCCGGTGCCGCGGCGCGCTGGCATGTCCGCGCCGGGGAAGCAGAGGCGGTTGAGGTCCCGCGCCAGCGTGGCCGGGTCGCAGGACACGTAGGCGATCCGCCCCGGCCCCCGCGCCAGCAGTTCCCGCGTCACCGCCGCCGCCATCCCGCCCCGCGGGGGGTTGGCGATCACGGCCCCGGATCGCGGAGCGACGCCACCACGTCCTCGACTTTCCCGACGTGCCGGATCACGCCCGCCGGCTGCGGCCGCTGGGCGTCCTCCCGGTCCCGGGCGCGGGGGTGCCCCCGCCGCGCGCCGAAGTCCACCGCCCGCCGGTCCAGCTCCACACTTTCCACCGAGGCGCCGGCGGCCAGCAGCGCCTCGGTGGTCTCCCCGATGCCGGCATAGAGGTCCCAGACGTGCGCGCCCCGCACCTCGCCGAGCGCGGCGAGGGCATGGGCGCGGATCCGGTCGCCCATGGCGGGGTGGACCTGCTCGAAGACGGTCGCGGGGAACGCCTCGCGATCGCCCCCCACCACCCGCGGGGCCCCGCCCTCCGGCTGCCACCAGACGGCGGCGGCCACACCGGCCCCGGCCAGCCGCTCGTGCAGCGCCTTGCCCTTGCCCCAGGCCTGGGTGCCCGTCGCCTTCACCACCAGGTGCAGGCCGCCAGTGCGGTCCGTGCGCAGCACGAGCGCGGTGGTATCGGGCGGAAGGAGCTGCAGCTGGGCGCGGAGCACGCGCCAGAGCGCCATCAGCGGCTCCGCGGCGATGTGGCAGTGCTCCAGGTCGAAGACGCGATCAGGCCGGTCCAGCGGATGGAATCCCGCGAAGCGGCGCCCCGGGCCCGGCGTCAGCGTGATCCGGCTGCGGTAGTGCCAGTCGGCTTCACTCGCCACCACCGGCGGCACCGGCACGTCGAGCCGGCCGATCCGGGCCAGCGCATCCGCCACGAGGCCGCGCTTGAGCTCCCGCTGCCGCGCCGGCTCCAGGTGCTGCAGCTGGCAGCCGCCGCAATCGTCCCGGGTGTAGTGCGGGCAGGGCGGCGTCACGCGGCCCGGCCCCGCCTCCTCCAGCGTGGCGATGCGGGCCCGCGCGTAGCGGCTGAAGGTGCGCAACTGCCCGAGCCGCACCCGGTCGCCGGGCGCGGTGCGGGGGACGAAAGTGGCCCGGCCATCGGCGAGGTGCGCCACGCCGTCGCCGCCGGCGGCCAGGCGCTCGATGGTCACCACCTCCGCCGCCTCGTTCACCGCAGGCCCTCGCGGCGGGCCGCCAGCAGCCAGGCACTCGAGCCGGCGGCGACGCCGTTGGCCGCCACGGCGGGCCGCCGCCGGGTGCGGGCCTCATCCTCGGCGAGCGCCGCGGCCACGGCGAGGTCGAGCAGCACGCCCTCGTCGCCGGGAGGCTCGAGCAGGTCGGTGCGGCGGTCCAGGAACTGGCTGTCGATCTGGCCCGCCACGAACGCGGGATCGTCGAGCAGGCGCAGGTGGAAGGCCTGATTCGTCGCGACACCCACCAGCACCATCTCGCCGAGCGCCACCTTCATCCGCGCGATCGCCTCGGCCCGCGTCGGCGCCCAGACGATGGCCTTGCCGAGGAGCGAGTCGTAGAAGAGGGTCACCTCGTTGCCCGCGGTGAAGCCCCCGTCCCAGCGCACGCCGGGGCCCGAGGGAGCGCGCAGGAACTCGATCCGGCCGGTGGACGGCAGGCAGCCGTTGGCCGGGTCCTCGCTGGTGATGCGGCACTCGAGGGACCAGCCGCGTGGCGTCAACGGCCCCTGCGGGAGGGACATGGGGCGGCCCTGGGCGATGCGGAGCTGCTCGCGCACCAGGTCCACGCCATAGACCAGTTCCGTGACCGGATGTTCCACCTGGATGCGCGTGTTCATCTCGAGGAAGTAGAACGCCCCGTCGGCCGCGAGCAGGAACTCGCAGGTGCCCGCGCTCCGGTATCCCACCGCCTCCGCCGCCGCCACGGCCGCCCGCCCCATCGCCGAGCGGAGCGCGGGCGTCACCGCCACGCTCGGCGCCTCCTCGACCAGCTTCTGGTGGCGGCGCTGCACCGAGCATTCCCGCTCGCCGAGGTGCACGGTGCGCTCGTGATCGGCGAGGACCTGGATCTCGACGTGCCGGGGCCGCTCGATGTACTTCTCGAGGTAGACGCTCGGATCGCCGAAGGCCTTCCGCGCCTCGCTCGCCGCCGTCTCCAGGGCGCCGGCCAGGTCCTTCGCCTCACGCACCACGCGCATGCCCTTCCCGCCGCCGCCCGCCGCCGCCTTCACCAGCACCGGATACCCGATCTCCTCGGCGGCCCGCGCGGCGACCGCCGGGTCGGTCACCGGCACCGTGAGCCCGGGGACGATCGGCACCTTCGCCTCGGCCATGCGGCGGCGCGCCTCGGTCTTGTCGCCCATGGCGGTGATGGCGCTGGCGGGCGGGCCGATGAACACGAGCCCGGCCTCGACGACCGCCTGCGCGAACGCCGCCCGTTCCGCGAGGAAGCCGTAGCCCGGGTGGATGGCGCCCGCGCCGGTGGCCTGGGCCGCCGCGACGAGCTTGTCGATGCGGAGGTAGCTCTCCCCGGGCGCCGGCGCGCCGAGCGCCACGGCGTAGTCGGCGGCGCGGACGTGGGGGGAGGTGCGGTCGGCGTCGGAGTAGACGGCCACCGCCTCGAGCCCTTCCTCGTGGCAGGCGCGGATGACGCGCAGGGCGATCTCGCCGCGATTGGCGACGAGCACACGCTGGAACGGGGCCATCAGGGTCGGCGGGGTGGTACGGAGGTCAGTCGCCGCAGGCGGAGCGGGTGCGTTCGCCGAACGGACTGAGGAGGGAGATGCAGAGCACGCGGTTCTTGCGGGCCGCCTGCTGGTACTCGGCGAGCACCGCGCGGGTGAGGGCGTTGGGCTGGCTCAGGTGCGCGCTGGCGAGTTCGGTGATGGTGAGCGGCTGCGGCAGCTCCGCCGCCGCGGGCCCCGCCACCTGCAGCAGGCGGTGGGTCACGAGCGCCTTGTGCGGGGCGTAGCTCGCCGGCACGGCGGGCGTGAGGCAGACGGGCCGGCGCGCGGCCACCTCGGTGAGCGCGGCGTCCACCGGGAGGACCGGCTGGATCTCGAGCGCCGTGGCCATGCGGGCCCGGTACACCGAATCCTCGCCGTAGAGCGTGGGCAGCAACAGCACCAGGTCGCCGCGCTCGCCGCCGGAGATGGTCACGGTCCAGACGCCCACGGTCTCGACGTCGTTGCCGGTCACCATGACGCCGCCGAGGGGGCAGGACGCCACGAGGTTGCGGCCGAGCTCGAGCACGAAGACCGGCGGGTAGCTGGCCCGCAGCGCGGTGCCGTTGGCCACGAGGGCGGCCCAGCCGCCGCGTTCCACGTCGAGCACCGCGCGCTCCAGTTCCACCACGGAGCGGAGCATGCGGCTGGAATCGCTGGGGAGGCGGAGCGACTGGTCGAGCGCGGTGGCGGCGAAGTCGAGGAACAGCGACGCGGGCGACTCCTCGATGTGGCCCTCGCGGTGCCAGTCGCGGGCGTCGAGAAGGTAGAAACGGCCGAGTTCCAGCCAGGCCCCCGCATCGTCCGGGGCGGTGGCGAGGTAGCGGCCCAGCAGCTCGGTGGCCGGCCCCCGCTGGCCGCTGCCCGCGAGGGCGGCGGCCCGCGGCGCGATGCCCGGATCCACGGCCGCCTGCGCCAGGAGCGCAGCCGGCAGGAGGAGCGAAGTCGCGAGGGCGGTGAGCCGCCCGGGGCTGGGGAACCGCATGAGAGTCCTAAGCTACGGCGGGGTACGGGGATGCGCTAGGGTGGCCCCCGCCGGACACGGCCGCCATTGCGACCGCATCCGGCAGCACCCGCCCCTCAGAACGCCGCGGCGAGCATCGCGGTGAGGAGCTGGTCCCCATCCGCGGGCTTCGGCTCGAACGCGTCGCCGGAGCGGAAGGTGTAGTTCAGCTGGAACTGCACGTTCTGGTGCAGGTGGTAGATCCCGCCGACGGTCAGCGCCCGGTCGGTGTGGTTGCTGGCCGCGCCGTTGTCGCCGTGCCGATAGGCGAGGAGCACCGAGCCGCGCGCAGGCAGGACGCCGAGTTCCCCGGCCACCGCCAGCGCCTTGCGGTCCCGCGGGGCGCCGTTGAAGAAGTTCGGATCGTCGCCCGGCTCGGAGGCCGCCGAGGTGGCATAGCTCGCGTAGATGGCGAGGGGCATCGTGCCGACGGTGCCGTGGGCCTGCCCGTCCACCGCCCAGGCCTTGGTGGCGGTCGTGGTCACCGTGGCCGTGCCGCCGCCGTCGTCGATCCGGGTGCTGCCCATCCAGAGGGCGCCGCCGAGCCCGAGCTCCCACGTGCCGAGCTTCGGCATCCAGGCCGCGCGCGCGTAGGTGGAGCGCGGCAGCGGCGCCGCCTGGCCCGCGGAGGTGGGCAGGTGGACGGGGGACCAGACCGTGAAGTTGGCGAAGAAGCTCGCGTTGCCCACGACGAACGCCGCCCCCGAGGCCGGGGAGTCCGTGCCGACGTACTGCTGGGCGGAGAACTCCGTGCGGTGCTCCATGAAGCGGATGTTGCGGACCGCGCCGGTGTTCAGCAGCTCGAAGCCGTACGACACGCCGAGCCCATCCGTGGTGAACGGCACCACCGAGGCCCGGACCCGGCCGAGCTGGTAGCTGAACGGCATCTTGAAGCCCGCCAGCACCGGCGCATCGTTGCCCGGGAGCTGGCCCTCGAGGAGGAAGCCGATGTTGGGGCTCACCCGCCCCGCGATCAGGAGCGCGAACTCGTCGGGGAACTGGATCTCGCCCGAGTTGGTGGTGCGCACGTTCCCCGCGTCGTCGCCGTTGGTCTTCTGGATGCGGAGCTTGGTGTAGATCGAGGCGTTGAGCCCCGCCGGCAGCGAGAGCCGGGAGCCCTGCACCAGCGGCGTGGCCCCGCCCACGAGGGTGTAGCCGTTCAGCTTGAAGTAGCGCCCGAACTCGTTCAGCACCGGGAAATGCTGGGTATGGCACTGGGCGCACGGGAAGCCGGTCTGCCGGGCGAAGGCCGGCACGGCGCGGAGGGGGGCGATGCCGAGCAGCAGGGCGGCCCCGGTGACGACGGCAGCAAGTCTCATGGCGATGCTCCGGTGGCAGAAGCGCGCCGCGCCCCGCCGCGCAGGCGGCAGCCGGGGACGACCTCCAGGGACGAGGGACGGCGCAAGGATGAGGATGGCCGCGCTGGTGACTGGCGTCACCGCGGCCCTGCCACGCTAGGCAACTCGGCTCACCTCCGCAATGATGAGCCCGTCAGTTCCAATTCGCTGTTCAGGCTTTCCGGGCGGCGCGCGTGAACAAAAACCTAAAGAGGGATGTTGCCGTGCTTCTTCGGCGGGTTCCGGTCGCGCTTGGTGGCGAGGGTCTTGAGGGCGTCGAGCAGGCGGGCGCGGGTGTCGCGGGGGTCGATGACGTCGTCGATGAAGCCGCGGGCGGCGGCCTGGTAGGGGTTGGCGAAGGTCCGCGTGTAGGCGTCGATGCGCCGCTGGGTCTCGGCCTCGCGGTCGGGGGCCTGCTCGATCTCCTTCTTGAAGAGGATCTCGACGGCGCCCTTGGGCCCCATCACCGCGATCTCCGCGGTGGGCCAGGCCAGGTTCACGTCGCCCCGGATGTGCTTGGAGCTCATCACGTCGTAGGCCCCGCCGTAGGCCTTCCGCGTGATGACCGTGAGCTTGGGGACGGTGGCCTCGCAGTAGGCGTAGAGCAGCTTGGCGCCGTGCTTGATGATGCCGCCGTGCTCCTGGGTCACCCCGGGCAGGAAGCCCGGCACGTCCTCGAAGGTGACGATGGGCAGGTTGAAGCAGTCCGCAAAGCGGATGAAGCGCGCCGCCTTGAGCGAGGCGGCGATGTCGAGCACCCCCGCCAGCACCGCCGGCTGGTTGGCGATCACCGCCACCGGCCGCCCCCCCAGCCGCGCAAAGCCGGTGAGGATGTTCCCGGCATAGTCCGGCTGCACCTCGAACCAGCTGTCCGGGTCCATCACCAGCCGGAGCACCTCGTGCATGTCGTAGGGCTTGGCCGGGTGGTCGGGGATGACGTCGAGCAGCCGCTCGGCCCGGTCGGCGGCGGCCTCGGCGGGCTCGGGGAGGGCCGGCGGCTCGTCGAGGTTGTTCTGCGGCAGGTACGCGACCAGCGCCCGCACCGCGGCCAGGCATTCCGGCTCCGTGTCGTGCACGAAGTGGGCGACGCCGCTGGTCCCCCCGTGGACATCCGCCCCGCCCAGCTGGTCGAAGCTCACGTCCTCGTGGGTGACGGTCTTCACCACGTTGGGGCCGGTGACGAACATGTAGCTCACCCCGCGCACCATGAAGACGAAGTCGGTGATCGCGGGGCTGTACACCGCGCCCCCGGCGCAGGGCCCGAGGATCACCGAGATCTGCGGCACCACGCCGCTCGCCAGGGTGTTGCGGAGGAAGATGTCGGCGTAGCCGCCGAGCGAGGCCACGCCCTCCTGGATGCGGGCGCCCCCCGAGTCGTTGAGCCCGATGATCGGCGCCCCGTTCCGCACCGCGAGGTCCATCACCTTGCAGATCTTCTGCGCGTGGGTCTCGGAGAGCGAGCCGCCGAAGACGGTGAAGTCCTGCGAGAAGACGTACACCAGCCGCCCGTCGATCCGCCCGTGCCCCGTCACCACGCCGTCGCCCGGGTACTGCTGGGCCGCCAGGCCGAAGTCGGTGCAGCGATGGGCCACGAAGCGGTCCAGCTCCGTGAAGCTGCCGGGATCCAGGAGCAGGTCCAGGCGCTCGCGCGCGGAGAGCTTGCCCTTCTTGTGCTGCTGCGCGATGCGCTCGGGCCCCCCGCCCTGCTCGGCCTGGGCCTGGCGGTGGTGCAGCTCGTCGAGGAGGTCACGGGGTGTCGGCATGGGCGGGAAGATAGGAGCGGACCGGGATGCGGGTAAGGCGGCGGGGGCCCAAACGCCGACGGGCCGTCCTCCCGGGGAGGACGGCCCGCGTCACGACACGCCGCCGCTCAGCGGGGGCGCTGCGGCTCGAAGGGCGTCTTGGTCCAGGTCACGCCGGCCTGGTGCTGGACGTGGATCAGCGGCTTCCGCTGCTGCAGCAGCCAGAAGCCGAACTCGGCCGTCCGGCCCGACTCCTCATACTCCACCGTGAACAGGGTGGAGTCCCCGGCGTGCGGCTCCGATGGCCGGTAACCTTGTGCCAGGTGTAGTCGGGCGAGTCCCGGCTGGTGCGGAAGGCGATGGTGTGCTCGGTCAGCTCGAACATCCGCCCGCTGTACTTCCCGCCCTCGGCCTGCCAGACGCCGTACGCCGGGTCGAGCGGGAGGGTGCTGCCGGCGAGGAACGACGCCACCAGCGGGCGCACGCCGACGTAGCCGAAGGCCAGGACGGCCCCGGCCACCAGCGCCCAGCGCGGGATGTGCAGCTGCTCCAGCGTCGGCAGCTTGAGGCCGCCCTTCGCCTTGGCGTCCGCGGCCGCCTGGGCGGCGGACGGCTTGGGGCGCGCCGGGAGCCGGAGCACCGTGTTGACGTTGGAGAAGAAGTCCTTGAGGCTCCAGGCGGTGGCCAGTTCACCGTCGGCGAGCGAGCGGTACTGGGGGCCGCGGGGCGCGGTCGGCTCCAGGGGAGCGGACTCGGGCGGACGGGCGGTCGGGGCGGTCATGAGGGGAGCCCTCGCGGGGTCAGAAGCGGGAGGCGGCGCCGATCCAGCCGCCATCACTGGCGCGGACCACGTCATCGAGGCTCGGGCCCGCGTTGAGGGAGCCGGAGGTGGCCCCGTCGCGGCCCAGGCTGTACACGTCGTAGGTGTTGTTCACCGGCACGCCGAAGCGATCGGTCCGCGGGACCCCGCCCGTGGCAAACTTCACGTACACGTACGGCTGGCCCCAGGGGTCCCGCAGGCTGATGCCCGCGGTGGCCAGGACGTCCGGCAGGGTATCGCGGGTGTCGAGGGTGCTCTGGATAGCCTGGATGTCGCCGATGGCGCGCGCCACGCGGGCGGCGTCGGTGATCTCGTGGTACTTGGGCACCGCGATGCTGGCCAGCGAGCCGACGATGGCCATGGTGGCCATGAGCTCGATCATGGTCATGCCCGCCTCGCTCCGGAGGGAGGAGGCACGGGGCGGGGCCGGCGGGGTCGAGGTCTCGGTCATCGTGAGCGTCCGTGGAACGGGTCCGCTCACTCCTATGGCAATTGTCGTGCACAACGCGTAACTCGTTGCCAGCACGGCAGATGACTTGGCCTCCGCCCGGCCGCCGCCCGGCAGTGCAAGGCGCAGGGATAATGGAGCAGCGCGGCGGGCGGATGTTCCAAAAAAACGACGGGCCGCCCTCCAGGGAGGGCGGCCCGCCGGGGCAGCAACCGGCCGGACTCAGTCGTCCGCGGGGCTCTCGTCGATCACCGGCCGGGTGGGCGGGATGATCGGCTCGTCGGGATACCCGACGGCCGCGAGCACGATCCGGTGATGGATCGGATCCACCTCGAGCACCTTGAGGTCCACCGCCTGGCCTTCCTTCACGGCGTCGCCCGGCTGCTCGATGTTCGCCACGCCCAGCTGCGACATCGGGACGAAGCCCTCGATGTCGTTGCCGAGGTCCACCACCACGCCCTTGTCCATCAGGCGGGCGACGCGGCCGCGGAGCTCGGTGCCGAGCGGGAAGGTCTCGCCGATGCGGAGCCACGGATCCTCCTCCGCCTGCTTGAGGCCGAGGGAGATGCGCTTGTTGTCGGCGTCGATGTTGAGGATGACGACGTTGACGTTGTCGCCCTTCTTCACGACCTCCGAGGGGTGCTGCACCCGCTTGGTCCACGACATGTCGGAGATGTGGATCAGGCCGTCGATGCCCGGCTCGATCTCCACGAAGGCGCCGAAGCTGGTGAGGTTCCGCACCTTGCCCGCGAGGCGGGTGCCCACCGGGTACTTGAGCGGCAGCACCGTCCACGGATCCTGCTCGGTCTGCTTCATGCCGAGGGAGATCTTCTCCTCCGACTCGTCCACCTTGAGCACCACGGCCTCGATGGTCTCGCCGATGGAGACGATCTTCGAGGGATGGCGGACGTTGCGGGTCCAGCTCATCTCGCTGATGTGCACGAGGCCCTCGATCCCCGGCTCGAGCTCCACGAACGCGCCGTAGTTGGTGATCGAGACCACCTTGCCCTGCACGCGGGTGCCCACCGGGTAGCGCTCCGCCACCTTCTGCCACGGGTACGGCTGGAGCTGCTTCATGCCGAGGCTGATGCGCTCACGCTGCCAGTCGATGTCGAGGATCTTGACCTCGACTTCCTTCCCGATGGCCACCATCTCGGTGGGGTGCGACACGCGGCCGTACGACATGTCGGTGATGTGCAGCAGGCCGTCGACGCCGCCGAGGTCGATGAACGCGCCGAAGTCGGTGATGTTCTTGACGATGCCCTTCCGCACCTGGCCGACGGCGAGCTCCTTCATCAGGTGCTCGCGCTTGTGCGCCCGCTCGTTCTCGAGGATCACGCGGCGGCTGACCACGATGTTCCGCCGGCGCTTGTTGAGCTTGATGATCTTGAACTCGTAGGTGCTGCCGAGGAGCTCGTCGATGTTCGGCACCCGGCGGAGCGCGATCTGGCTCCCCGGGAGGAACGCGTCGACGCCCATCAGGTTCACCACGACGCCGCCCTTGATCTTCTTGACGAGCGTGCCCTGCACCGGCTGGTCCGACTCGTGGGCGACCTTGATCTTCTCCCACACCCGCATGAAGTCGGCCTTCTTCTTGGAGAGGACGACCGCCCCCTCCTGGTCCTCGAGGTGCTCGAGGAAGACTTCCACCTCGTCGCCGGGGTTCGGGGTCTCCTTGAACTCGTCGAGGGGCACGCTGCCCTCCGACTTGAACCCGACGTCGAGGATCACGGCGCTCTCGGTGACGCGCAGGACCTTCGACTTGACGATCTCGCCCTCGACGATCTGGGACATCGTCCCTTCGTACATCGAGAGCATCGCCTCGTACTCGTCCTCGGTGTAATCCTCGTCGTAGAGGTCCGGGCGGACGCGGAGGCCAGTGGGGGTGGCGAGCTTCTGGGAGAGGTCGCGCTGCGTGGTAGTCACTGCGGGGTGCCTCAACTGGTGGCCGCACCAGACCGGCTGCGGGCAGAGGTGAAAGAAGCCCCGGCCGGACGGAAGTGCCCGGATGGGGAGCCGCCAAACATAGTTGTGGTGGGGACTTACGGCAAGCCGACGGGAGGGTTTCCGGTCAGCCCGGGCGCGTCATCCGCGCCCGGGCCAGGTCCACGATCTCCGCCACCTGCTCGGCGAAGGTCAGCGCGGTGCCGTCGAGCGGCACGGCGTCCTCCGCCATCCGGAGCGGGGCCACCGGGCGCCCGGAATCCGCCGCATCCCGCGCCGCGAGGAGACTGGTCTCCTGCGCCAGCTCGGCGTCCCCCACCGCCTGCCCGCGCTGCGTGAGCCGGCGGGCGGCGCGGGTGCGGGGCGAGGCGGTCAGGAACACCTTGAGCGTCGCATCGGGGAACACCACCGTGCCGATGTCCCGCCCGTCCACCACCACCGGCTGCCCCGCCCCCGGCAGCGCCCGGAGCCGCTCATTCACCCACTCGCGGATCTCCGGCACCGCCGAGACGGCCGAGACCATGCCGGTGACGGGCGCGCTGCGGATGGCCTCGTCCGCCGGCTCGCCGCCCAGGTAGACGCTGAAGCCGGTGCCGTCGTACAGCAGCGACAGGCCGCGGCGCTCGGCCTCGAGCAGGATGGCGTTGGCGTCGAGGGGGGCGCCGGGCGTGGCGCCATGCTCGAGGGCGACCAGCGTCACGCCGCGATAGAGCGCCCCGGAGTCGAGGTGCGCAAACCCCAGCGCCTCCGCCACGGCGCGCGCGGTGCTCGACTTGCCGCTCGCCGCGGGCCCATCGATGGCGATGACGTGCGCCACGGCTCAACGCCCGCGGATGGCCTTGAGCATCGCGGGGAAGCCCGGGAAGCTCACGGCGGCGCAGGCCATGTTGTCCACCCGCACCCGGGCGCCCGGCACGGTGCCGAGCACGGCGAAGGCCATGGCGATGCGGTGATCCGCCTCGGTGTGCACGGTGCCGGCGGGGACCAGGTTCGTGCCCTCGACGTGCAGGTCGTCGCCCTGGACCTCGGCGTGGCCGCCGAGGCGCCGGATGTTCTCGGCGATGAGGCCGAGGCGGTCGCTCTCCTTGACCCGAAGCTCGCCCACCTCGCGGAAGATGGTGGTGCCGCGCGCGCGGGTGGCGAGGGCGGCGAGCATCGGGATCTCGTCGATGAGGCCGGGGATTTCCCGGGGCGTCACCTCGGTGGCCACGAGGGATTCGCGGGCGTGACGACCAGGTCGGCCACGGGCTCGCCATGGAGCTCCTCGACGCCATCCACCTGCACGCGGGCGCCCATGCGCCCGAGCACCTGCAGGAAGCCGACGCGCGTCGGGTTGACGCAGACGCCGGTGATGCGGAGTTCCCCGCCCTCGGCGAGGACGGCCGCGCCGACGGGGAACATGGCCGAGGACGGGTCGCCCGGGACCTGCATGTCGAAGGGCGCGAGGTGGCCGGTGGGGTCGAAGTGGATCCAGCCGTCGGGCGCGTCCTCCACCGAGTAGCCGAAGGCGCGGAGCAGCCGCTCGGTGTGGTCGCGCGAGCGGCCGTGCGGCTCGCGCACCGAGACGCCGACGCCACCGACCATGCCGGCGAGGAGGAGGCAGCTCTTGATCTGCGCGCTCGAGACGGGCATCTCGTGGCGCAGCGCCTTGAGCTTGCCGCCCTGGATGCTGAGGGGAAGCGTGCCCCGCTCGTTGGTCTCGGTGATGCGGGCGCCCATCTGCGCGAGCGGCACCGTGACCCGGCGCATGGGCCGCTTCCGGAGCGACGCATCCCCCGTGAGCGTGGCCTTGAAGCCGTGGCCGGCGAGGAGGCCGAGCAGGAGCCGCGTGGTGGTGCCGGAGTTGCCGCAGTTGAGCGTGGTCGCGGCGCGGCGGAGCTTGCCGCGGCCCTTCACCGTCACCACCCGTCCCTCACCGAGGGGCGAGACTTCGGCGCCGAGCTGGCGGAGCACCCGCGCGGAGGAGCGGGCGTCGAGCGAGGTGAGCATGCCGCCGATGTGGCTCTCCCCCTTGGCCATGGCGGCGAAGAGGAGGGCGCGATGCGACAGGCTCTTGTCGCCGGGCACCCGGATGGAACCGCGGACCTGCATGGCAACCTCGGGCGGGGCGGGCGGCGGACACTGGGGCGGGCGGCGGGGACTAGGTGGGCGCAGTCTTTCCCCGCCAGAGCCGGAGACCGGAGGGCCGCAGAGGACCTGCGCGCCTCGGGGGGCGGCGGGTGCCGGCAGCACGGGGGCTGCGCAACGAGCCGCTCACCGGGCCGGGCGGCGAGCCGCCCTCCAGCCAGACCTGCGGCCCTCAAGTGCTCCGCGCCTCTGCGGTGAACAGGGCCGGAGCGGCGGTCGAGGGCCTGGCGGAAGCGGGCGGCCTCCTCGAGGTAGGCGGTCAGCTTCACGCGGTCGCCCGCGGCGATGAGCGTCCGGAGGGTGGTGAGGTCGGCGGTGGCGGCGTCGAGGGTCTCGAGGAGCGGGCGCTGGTTGAGCAGGAAGATCTCGGTCCACATCTCCGCCGGGCTCGCGGCGAGGCGGGTGGTGTCGCGGGCGCCGGTGCCGTAGGAGGCGCCGCCCAGGCCCGGGGCGCCGGCGAGGACATGGCCGAGCGCGCTGGCCACCGCCTGCGGGAGGTGGCTGGTCCAGGCCAGCTGGCGGTCGTGGGTCTCGGCGTCCACCAGCACGGGGTGCGCCCCGAGGACGGCGGCCCAGAAGTCCATGACCTCGCGCGCGGCGTGGTCGCCGTCGGGGCCGGTGGGGCAGACGTAGGTGAGGACGCCCGTGAAGCGGTCGGGCGTGGCGCCGGCCCAGCCGGCCAGGTGGGTGCCGGCGAAGGGGTGGGCGCCGGCGAAGCGGGCGCCGAGGCCGGCGGCCACGGCGCGCGCGTTGACGGCGGCCTTGATGCTGGCCACATCGGTGACGAGCGCGCCGGGCGCCAGGTGGGGGCCGAGCCGGCCGAGGAGGTCGAGGATCCCGCCCGGCGGGGCGGCCAGCACCACGAGCTCGGCGCCCTGCACCGCCTGCTCGGGGGTCAGGGCGATGTCGTGCAGCGCCCCGGCCTGGAGGGCCTGCACCGCGTCGCCGCGGTCGGGGGCGAAGCCGACGACCCGGGGGAATCCCGGCGCGGCGGGCCTGCCACGCGAGGGACCCGCCGATGGCACCGAGCCCGAGGACGGCGAGGGAGGCTGGACGCATGCCGGGAAAGGTTCAGGAATGGGGCGCGCGGACGATAGTAAGGGATGATCGGGGCGGAGGCCCGCGGAGCGAAACGTAGCCCGGCCTGCAAGTTGCCTCAACCAAAGGGGTTGGCGTGTTGCCGCCCCGTACCGGATGGACCCGGGAGTCCTCGTGGCGCAACCCGTCGCCCCCGTGGCCGCGCAGGCGGCCGACAGCTGGATCGCCCAGACATTGGTGGACGCCGGGGTCCTGGACCGCACCCGGGCGGATGCGCTGCTGCTCGACAGCGGCGGGAAGTCGGTCTGGCAGCGCGCGGTGGACCAGGGGCTCACCACGGACGAGCGCATCGCCCGCGCGGTGGCCATGCAGTTCCGCCTGAAGCTGGCGGACCTCGCCTCGGCCGATCCGCGGCTGGCCCAGCTGGTCCCCGAGCACGTGGCGCGGAAGCACCAGGTGCTCCCGCTCTCCGCCGACGACCGCAAGATCCGCCTCGCCACCGCCGACCCGCGCGACCTGAACGCCGAGCAGGCCATCGGCTTCCTGACGGGGCGCGACGTCGAGTTCCTCGTGGCGCCGCCCGCCGCCCTGCACGCCCGCATCGACGAGATCTACCGCCCGGAGCGCAGCATCGAGCGGCTGCTGGAGCGGCTCGAGCCGGCGCAGGTGGAGGCGGTGGTGGAGGAGGCCTTCCCCGAGACCCGCGACCCGGTGCTCGACGCCCCGGTCGCCAAGCTCGTGGACGCCATGATCTGCGAGGGCGTGCGCCAGGGGGCGAGCGACATCCACGCCGAGCCCGAGGAGACCGCCACCGTGGTGCGCTACCGCGTGGACGGGGTGCTCCGCGAGGTGATGCGGCTGCCGAGCTCGGCGGGCGGGGCGCTGGTGCGCCGGGCCAAGATCTTCGCCCGGCTCGATCCCACCGACCCGCTGCATCCGCAGGACGGCCGCGCCTCGATCCGGGTGGACGGGCAGCAGGTGGACCTGCGCGTGTCCACGCTGCCGATCGCGCGGCGCGGCGAGAAGGTGGTCATCCGCATCCTCGACAAGACCAACCTGCGCGCCAACGTCGAGGACATCGGGCTCAGCACGACGGAGCACACGCTGCTCACCCGGCTGCTGGGCTACCGCGAGGGGATGCTGCTGGTCACCGGCCCCACCGGGAGCGGCAAGACCACCACGCTCTACGCCGCGCTCAACCAGCTCAAGACGGGCCGCGTCAACATCGTCACCGTGGAAGACCCGGTGGAGTACGACCTGCCCGGCGTCTCCCAGATCCAGGTCAGCGAGGCGCAGGGGCTCACCTTCGCCTCGGCGCTCCGCTCGGTGCTGCGGCAGGACCCCGACATCGTGCTGGTGGGCGAGATCCGGGACCTCGAGACGGCGAAGACCGCGGTGCAGGCCGGCCTCTCCGGCCACTTCGTGCTCTCGACGCTCCACACCAACGACGCGGCCAGCGCCATCGTGCGGCTGCGCGACATGGGGGTGGAGAGCTTCAAGATCGCCTCGGTGCTCAAGGGGATCGTGGCGCAGCGGCTGGTGCGGAAGGTGTGCGAGGAGTGCGCGGAGCCGATCACCTCGATGGACCTCCCGCCCGACGCGCGCCCGCCCGCGGACTGGCGCGCCAACCCCGTCCTCCGCCGCGCGGTGGGCTGCAAGGCCTGCGGCGGCACCGGCTACCGGGGCCGCATGGCGGTCATCGAGATCCTCCCCATCGGGGAGGAAGTGGGCCGCGTGATTGACAGCGGTGCCACGCCCGACGTGATTGCACAGGCCGCCCGGCGGCACGGGATGGGCTCCCTCTGGGAGAGCGGCCTGCACCGCATGTGGCAGGGCAAGACCACGGTCGAGGAGCTGGTCCGCGTGCTCGGCGAGCGGGTGCACGAGGACGGCACCACGGCGCCCAACCGGCCCAGCGTGATGCTGGTGCCCTCGGAGGTGCGCGCCGCGGTGAACGAGGCGGAGCACAGCGCCGCCCCCGCCGCCGGGGTCACCCCGGAGGGGAAGCCCCGGATCCTCATCGCCGACGACGACGCGCAGATGCGCCGCCTGCTCCGCGCCGTGCTCGAGCGCGAGGGCCTGGCCTGCACCGAGGCGGCCGACGGGCTGGAGGCGCTGGAGCAGGTGGCCGCGCATCCGCCGAGCCTGCTGCTGCTCGACATGGACATGCCGCGGCTCGACGGCCTCGGCGTGATGGAAGAGCTGGGCGCGCACGTGAGCACGGCGCAGCTGCCGGTCATCATGCTCACCGCGCGCGGCGACGACACCGAGAGCCGCGCCCTGGAGCTCGGCGCGCAGGACTACCTCAGGAAGCCCGTCCGCCCCACCGCGCTCTCCGCGCGGGTCAAGGCGGTGCTCAAGCGGGTCAAGGCGTAGCCAAGGACGGCGTGATGGCCACCATCCTCATTGTCGAGGACAACCCCGACAACATGAAGCTGTTCCGCACCCTGCTCGGGCTGCGCAAGCACGTCGTGGTGAGCCTGGAGAGCGGCGACGGGCTGCTGCCCGCGCTCGCGGAGGCCAAGCCGGACCTGGTGCTGATGGACATCCAGCTGCCAGGGAAGGATGGCTTCGAATTGCTACAGGAGATCCGGGGGTCGGCGCACGCGGGGCTCCGGGTGGTGGCCCTGACGGCCCACGCGATGGCCGGGGACCGGGAGAGGGCCTTACAGGCCGGGTTCGACGGGTATATTACTAAGCCCATCGATATCCGCTCCTTCCCCGAGCAGGTGGCACGCGCCCTGGGGGGAGAGCAAGTCGCCCACTAGCAGGTGCCGATGGCCCAGCCGCCACGCCCGAGTGGTCCCCAGAAGCCGCCGCGTCCGTCAGCGGCCGCCGCGTCCAGCCAGCCCAACGACCGGCGGGCCCTCCTCGAGGCCTACCAGGACGTGGTGCGCTCGGAGGCGGAGAAGAAGGCCGCGGGCCCGCCGGTGCGCGAGGGGCCGGCCTCCCGCGCGCCGTTCTGGGTGGTGACGCTGCTGCTCGCCGCCGGCCTGTCGGCGCTCCTGCTCCTCCGGCCCCCCTGGCTCTTCACCTCGCCGCCGCCGGAGTCGCGGGCCATGCAGGAGGCGAGCCTCCGGGTGCAGATGTTCGTGGAGATCGACCGGCTGGAGCGCTTCCGCACCCAGGCCGGCCGCGCCCCCGCCAGCGCCACCGAGGCGGGCCTCGGCGCGGGCTCCGACCTCACCTACGAGCCGACGCCGAGCGGCTACCGGCTCACCGGCCGCAATGGCCCCGTGACCCTCACCTACAACTCGGGCACGCCGCCGGCCGAGTTCCTGGGCAACGCTTACCAGGTGGTTCGCGCGCGGGGGGGACAATGAGGAACCGACGGGGCTGGACGCTGATCGAGCTGATGGTGGTGATGGTGGTGCTGGGGCTGCTGTCCTCGCTCGCGGTGCTCAAGTGGATCGACCTCTCGCGCACGGCGTTCGCGGCCAAAATCGCGAGCCAGTTCACGCTGGTGCGCCTCGCCGCCTACAACTACGAGGCGGACCACCAGAACCAGTGGCCGGCGGAGCAGTCGGCGGGGATCGTGCCGCCGGAGATGATGCCGTACCTGCCGAGCGGGTTCTCGTTCGACCAGGGGATGTACAAGCTGGACTGGGACAACCGGACCCCGGAGATGATGCCCTACCAGATCGCCATCTCCATGACGACCACGGACGCGCGGCTGATGAACGTGGTGGGGGTGAACCTCGGCTCCAAGGCGCCCTACTTCCGCGCCGGCAACCGGCTCACGTTCATCCTGATCGACCCGAACGGCAACTACTAGGGAACCCTCCGCATCGAACGCGCGGCCCTTGGGCCGCGCCCGCCCGCGATCCCGACGGGCGGCGCTGGGGGGAGAACGACGAAAGGCGCGGCCCTAGGGCCGCGCCTTCGATTTGGGAGGGGAATGATCAGTCGTCGATCTTCTTGACCGCCGTCGTCTCGCGCTCCCACTCGCGCGCGATCTTGAGGACCTCGGGGTCCACGCGCGGGAACTGCGGGTTCATCCGTTCCAGCGTCTTCGTTACCACCTGGGCCACGAGGAGGTCGCGGGTGCTCTTCCGGTCGGCGGGGACCACGTACCAGGGGGCCCAGTCGGTGGAGGTCTCGCGCAGGACGTCCTCGTAGGCGCCGGTGTAGTCGTCCCAGAGCTTCCGCTCGTCGAGGTCGCCCACCTGGAACTTCCAGTTCTTGAGCGGGTCGTGCAGCCGCTCGAGGAGGCGCTCCTTCTGCTCGTCCCGGGAGATGTGCAGGAAGAACTTGAGGATGGTGACGCCGTTCTCGCTGAGCATCCGCTCGAAGTCGTTGATCTGGCGGAAGCGGCGGGTGACGGTGGGCTCGTCGATCCAGCCGTGCACCCGCACCACGAGCACGTCCTCGTAGTGGGAGCGGTTGAAGATGCCGATGGTGCCCTTGGGCGGCACGGCCTGGTGGACGCGCCAGAGGTAGTCGCGCGCCAGCTCGTACTCGCTCGGCTTCTTGAAGTTGGTGACGACGCAGCCCTGGCTGTTGATGGGCCCGAAGACCTTGCGGGTGAGGCCGTCCTTGCCGGAGGCGTCGCGCCCCTGGAAGACGAGCAGGAGGGACTGCCTCGCCTCCGCGTAGAGCGCCACCTGCTGCTCGGCGAGCCGGGCGATGAGCGGCTGGAGCGCCTCGTCGGCGGCCTTGCCGCGGAGCTCGGCGTCGTCGGTGGCGGTGTCGTCCTTGAGCTTGACCTTGCTGCCGGGCTTGACGGGCTTGAGCGGCATCGCGACCTCGGGGAATCCTGGCTGGAGGGAATGGCGTAGAATATGGCGACCGCATGAGCGGGCGGCGAGCCGTGCCGCCCGTCCCCTTTCCCCTTCCGTTCACGAGGCGCTCATGACCCGGATCCGTGCCGGTATTTCCCTCATCGTCCTCCTGGCCGCCTGCCAGGCCCCCGCCCCGCCGGCGCCCGACCTCGCCGCCGCCCGGGCCGAGCTCATGGCGGTGGACCGCGCCTTCGATTCCGCCGTGGCGGCCGCCGGTCCCCGCGGCGGCGAGGTCTGGGGCACCTTCTTCGGCGACAGCGGCAAGATGCTCCCGCCCGTGGGCGAGCTGATCCGCGGCGCGTCCGGCACGGCGGGCCTGATGGGCCCCTTCTTCGCGGACACGCTCAACCGGCTCCGGTGGGCGCCGGAGCACGCGGAGGTGAGCGGGGACGGGTCGCTCGGGTTCACGATCGGGGCGTCGCGGACCATCCGGATGGTGGACGGGCAGGAGCGGGTGCTGGAGCGCGGGCGGTACCTGACGGTGTGGCGGCGGCAGGCGGATGGCCGGTGGCTGGTGGCGGCGGATGTGGGGAACTCGCGGGAGGAGCCGGCGCCGTGAGGGGCGGGGGCGTCGGAGGTCCCGAGGTCCCGCGCGGGGGTGGCCTCCGTAGGGGCCGACTATAGTCGGCCCTTACGTACGTCGGGGTGAGGAGGAGGCGGGGGGGGCGACGGGAGTCGCCCCCTGTCGTTTTTCGGGGGGATCGTGCGCCTGCGAGAATGGACCCCGACCGGAGTGATGATGGCCGCCACCAGTCTTTCCCCCACCCGCCGCAGCAGCCAGCCGTGCGGTCAGGTGCCGGTCGGCGGGCGCCCGGGGCGGCTCGACGGGGTGGACGCGGTGCGGGGCCTCGCCATCGTGTTCATGGCGCTGGACCATGTGCGCGCCTACCTGTCGGTGGCGCACTTCGACCCGAGCGACCTGGACCAGACCACCCCCGCCCTGTTCCTCACCCGCTGGCTCACCCACTTCTGCGCCCCGGCGTTCGTGCTGCTGGCCGGCGCCGGCGCCTGGCTCGGCGGGCAGCGGCGGACCTGCGGGCAGCTGTCGCACTTCCTGCTGTGGCGCGGGCTGTGGCTGCTGCTGCTCGAGTTCACGGTGATCAGCCTCGGCTGGTACTTCAACGTCACCTGGGAGATGGGCGCGATCGCGCAGGTGATCTGGGCCATCGGGGTGGCCATGATGGTGCTGGCGGGACTGGTGCGGCTCCCCATCCGCTGGGTGGCGATGATCGGCGTGGCGCTGGTGGCGGGCCACAACCTGCTCGACGGGCTCACGCCCGAGTCGTTCGGCCCCTTTGGCGCGGTGTGGGCGCTGCTCCACGTGAGCGGGCCGCTGGCCGGGGTGCCGGTGCTGGTGGTGTACCCGGTGCTGCCGTGGATCGGCGTCATTGCGGTGGGCTTTGCGCTCGGGCCGCTCCTCAACGCGGGCACGGCCGAGGCGCGCCAGCGGCTCCGGCAGCTCGGGCTCGGCGCCGTCGCCGGCTTCCTGGTGCTCCGGGCCCTCGACGGCTACGGCGACCCGTCCCCCTGGGCGCCGCAGGCCACGCCGGGGCTCACGGTGCTGTCGTTCCTGCGGGTCACCAAGTACCCGCCGTCGCTGGCGTACCTGCTGATGACGCTCGGGCCGGTGCTGCTGCTGCTGTCGCTCCGGTATCCGCGCGGGTGGCGGGTGGCGGAGTGGTGCCGCACGCTGGGGCGCGCGCCGCTCTTCTTCTACGTGGCGCACATCTACCTGGTGCACGCGCTGGCGCTCGGCGTGGGCGTGCTGCAGGGGCACGCCGCCGGGGACCTGGCCCGCCTCTACCTGTTCTTCCCGGCGACGTACGGCGTGAAGCTGCCGGCGGTGTACCTGGCGTGGGGGCTGGTGCTGCTGGCGCTCTATCCGGCGACGCGGTGGTTCGGGGAGCGGAAGCGGGCGGGGCGGGCGTGGTGGTGGTCGTATCTCTGAGTCCCGGTGGCGAGCCGATCATCGTGGAGGGATCGAGAGTCTTGCCCCGGCATCGCGCCGACCACGGGCGCATGGCGTCGGGTCACGTCTGTAGCGGCCGGATATATCCGGCCGGTACGTACGTCGGGGGAAGGGGATCGTGCGTGGTGGGCGCGGAGGGGGGAGGGGGACGTGGTGGTGATGTGGGAAGGCGGGGAATTCGCGGGTGGCCGCCTTACGGGTCCGGGCCGCAGCTTGTAGAGTTCCGGCATGCCCACACGCACATATGGCGCGCAGTCCATGGTGGCGCCGCTTCGGAGGGTGATGGTCCGGCCGCCGGATGCGGCGTTCGGGTCGGCGGAGGCGCATCGGTGGCACTATACGGCCACGCCGCACCTGGCCACGGCGCGGGCGGAGCACGCGGCGTTCGTGGGGGTGCTGGCGGCGGCAGGGGCCGAGGTGCTGGTCCACGACGAGCCGCTGGCCGACCACGCCGATGCGATCTTCTGCCACGATCCGGTGCTCGTCACCGACCGGGGGGCGATCCTGCTGCGGATGGGGAAGGCGCTCCGCCGGGGCGAGGAGGAGGCCATCGGGCGGGCGCTGGAGCGGGCGGGGGTGCCGGTGTGCTACCGGCTGCACGGCAGCGCGCTGGCGGAAGCGGGCGACTGTCTCTGGCTCGACGAGCGCACCCTCTGCGTGGGGCTCGGCTTCCGCACCAACCTGGAGGGCGTGCGGCAGCTGCGTGAGGCACTCGGGCCGGAGGTGACGGTGCTCCCCGTGGAGCTGCCGTACTTCACCGGGCCGGACGCGTGCCTGCACCTCATGTCGCTCATCAGCCTGGTGGACCGGGACCTGGCGGTGGTGCACCAGCCGCTCCTGCCGGTGCCCTTCTGGCAGCTGCTGATCGAGCGGGGGCTGCAGCTGCTCGACGTGCCGGCGGCGGAGTTCGCGACCATGGCGACCAACGTGCTGGCGCTGGCGCCGCGGCACTGCCTGATGCTCGAGGGCAATCCCGGCACGGCCGAGCTGCTGCGGAAGGCGGGGTGCGCGGTGGAGACGTACGTGGGGGCGGAGATCTCGTGGAAGGCGGAGGGCGGGCCCACCTGCCTCGCGCGGCCGGCACTCCGGGCCGGGGGGCGCGGCGACTGGGCCGCCGGCCCGGCCATCCGGGCGGGGGGGGGGGGAGGAGCCGCCGCGCCCGCCTGAACGGAGGCGGCCCGGCCGGCGCCGATGTGGCAGACGCTCGCCGCCTTCGCGGCACGGCGCGCCCTCGGCGGCGGGGGGGGGGGGGGGGGGGGGGGGGGGGGGGGGGGGGGGGGGGGGGGGGGGGGGGGGGGGGGGGGGGGGGGGGGGGGGCCGACGGCGTGCCCCGCGGCCGGGGGCCCGGGGCGGGCCGCCCGGGGGGGGGCGAGCGGCCGCCGGCGGCGCCGCGGGGGGGGGAGGGGCGCCGCGCCCGCCGGGGGTGGGGGGCCGGTGCGGGGCGGCGGCGCGCGGGCCGGGCGGGGGGGGGGGGGGCGGCGGGGCCGCGGGCGCACCGGGCCCCCGGGGCCCCCCGCCCCCGCGCCCCGCCCGGGGGGGGGGCCCCCGCGCGGGGCGGGGGGGGGGCCGGGGGGGGGGGGGCCGGGGGGGGCGGGCGGGGGGGGGGCGGGGGGCGGCGCTTTCCTCGCGGCCTTGGCCGCCTCCGACCGCGCCTTCCGGCGGCTCGGCATGCGCGAGGCCGACTTCCACGCCGCCATCAGCTCGGGGTTCGCGGCAAAGCGGACGGTGTTGATGGCATCGAGGTCGTCGATGTGGCCCTTCAGGTCCGTGACGACGTCGTCGAGCACCGCGCGCGCGCCGACGTGGCCGCTCTTCCCCGCCTTCCGCTCCGCGAGGATCTCCTCGAAGCGGTCGAGCTCCGGTCGCATGGTGGTGAAGAAGGTGGGCAGCAGCGCGTAGCGCTCGAAGTCGGCCGCGCGCGCCTCGCCGATGGCCAGCATGGCCCGCAGCTCCGCCACGAACTTGAGGTCCGCCGTGTGATCCTTGGAGAGCCGGAACGCCTCCTCGAACCCCGGCTCCTTCCGGCCGATGGCCACCGCCACCCGGACCAGCTTCTGGAACTGCATCCGGATCCAGTCCCGGAAGTGGGTGAGCGACGCGGTGGAGGTGTGCTCCGTCCCCACGCCCGCCAGCCACTCCCCCTGCTTGGCCTTGATGGTGGCCAGGCAGCCGTCCACGCCCGCCAGCGCCTCGTTGAACAGCGCGTTCTCGAAGGGCTGGGCGTGGCAGAAGCCACTGATGCCGTCCGCCCGGCCCACCTGCGCCCGCAACTCCGCATTCATGGTGCACCCCCTGGTGACTCGGTTGATCCTGGCCCGGGCGCCTGGAAGAGCGGCCCCCGGGATGCCGTCCGATGCGGCCCGCATCGCGGCGGGAACCTGTCACCGCACGGGTCGTGCCAACAGCTAAGTCGTTGTAAATCAATGTCAGGCACTTTCACCGAACATCACTTTTCGGCATCGCGGGGGCCGTGAGGCCGACGGAGGCTCGCCGAGCCCGGCGCAACCAGCGCCGCGCGCCGACCGGGAGCGGGAGCGCGAGGCGCATCGGGCGCCGAAGGGTGCGCCTCGCCCTCCGGGGCGTGCGCCTCCCCGTGCGGGGCGCGCAGGTGCTCGGGGGACTGGACGGGGGCCCCGCGACGCCGGCGCACGCGGGGCCGCGCCGGGCGCAGGCGGCGGCGCCCGCCGCGCATGCGCCCGGGCGCGATGCGCATGGGGGCGGGACGCCAGCGCGTGCGCGCGTGCACCTGGCACAGAGGGCGCTGCACCCGGCGCACGGGGCTCCGGACCGGGCGCAGGGAGCCCGACGCGCACCTCGCGCGCGCGCAGCGCCCTCGATGCCGTCCCCGGGGCCCGCATGGCCCCCCCCTAGGGGTGCCGGCCCGGGTAGGCCCGCCTCACGCGCGGGGAGAGCCGTGAGGCGCTCCCCTCGTCCCGCCCCTCAGGGGGTGAGGCGGGCTACGAGCAGCTCGGCCGCCCGTGCGGCAGCGGCACGGTGCACGTCTTGGTGACGCCGTTCTGGGTGATCACCAGCGAGGCGGTGGCGGTGCCGTCGAAGGTGAGGACTTCGCGGCGGCTCCGGGTCACGGGGTCCGAGCCGGCGTAGGTGACGCTCACTTCCATGCTGCGGGTGATGGTGCCGGCCAGCGGGTAGACGCCGCGGCCCACCTGCTTGGGGAGGGTGACGCCGACGAGGGTGTCGCCCACGGTGCGGGTGGCGGTGAAGGTGCCGGCGGTGTCGGTGCCGGTGAGGGTCTCGGTGCCGGCGGAGGTGCCGTCGAGGACCCGCCGGGTGGCGGCGCTGGAGAGGCCGGCGATGGTGCGGTCGCTGGCGTGGTTCACCACGGCGGTGTCGCCGTTCCAGCGGATGGTGGTGCCGGTGACGGTCTTCTGCAGGTTCACCTTGTCGGTGGTGGCGGTGTCCCAGGCGGACTGGACGGCGCCGAGGGCGTCGTAGAGGGCCACGGAGTGGGTGATCACGAGGCTGTCACGCACGCGGTCGGGGCAGAGGAAGCGGCCGCTCGCGGCGTCGAAGACGCAGGTGCCGTTCAGGATGGCGGCGAGCCAGCCGCGGCCCAGGTGAAAGTCGTGGCCGGGGCCGAAGAAGCCGCCGAGGCCGCCGCCCATGAGGCCACCGGGGCCGCCCTGGCCGCCGCCGGGCCCGCCGCCATGGGGCCCGTGCCGGCCCATGCCGTCAGGGCGCCAGCCGGTGCTGTCGCCGGGGTTGCCGAAGGTGTTCTCGACCTCATCGAAGCCCACCGGCATGGTGGCGAAGCCGTTGGTGACGGCGAGCTCGGTGGAATTGCCGGTGGGGCTGTCGCCGCCGCCATCGGCGCAGGCCGCGAGGCCCGCGACGAGCGCCACGGCGGCCAGGCGGAGGGTGATACGGGTCATACGGACTCCCGGGTGAGGGCCGCGGGCGCCCCGAACCCCTCGGGTCCCGCCGCGGCCGTCCACTCCCATGACACGCGAGGGGCGCCGTCCCCCTATGCCCCCTGCCCGTCCGGCAGGAAGTCGTGCAGGCACTCCCGGAGGAAACGGATGGCCTTCCCCATCTGCGCCTCCACGGTCTTGAGCGCGATCCCCATGCTGCCGGCGATCTCGGCGTACTTGAGCTGGTGCACCCGGCTCAGCTCGAAGACCTCGCGGCAGCGCTCCGGCAGCCGCCCCACGCAGTGCTCCAGCCGCTGCGCCAGGTCGGCGGAGAGCGCCCGCTGGTCGGCGGCGGGGGCCGGGCTCGGCGGCGCCACGTGGGGGAGGGTCTTCTCCACCACGCGGTCGTGGCGCACGCGGTTGAGGGCGCGGTTCCGGACGGCGCGGTGGAGGTAGGCCGGGAGGGAGGTCCCGGGGACCAGCCGCTCGCGGTGACGCCAGAGCTCCAGCAACACGTCCTGCGCCACTTCCTCCGCTTCCGCCTGTTCCTTGAGGATCCAGGTGGCGGAGGCCACGAGGCGCGCGAACTCGGCCCGGAAGAGGGCCTCGAAGGCGCGTTCGTCGCCCGCCTGGAGGCGGGGGAGGAGATCGGCAGATGGATCGGCGGCGTCCGGCACCGGGCCTCGGGATGGGGGACTCTGGGCCGGGAAATCTAGCGGGCGCCGGGCGACCGGCGAAAAGCTATCTTGCGGGGCGCCCATAGGGGTGTGACCCCCCTCACGTGTCTTGGTGAGCATGACCCTCCCGACCCTCGACGACGAACAGTGGAACCGGCTGGGCCGCTGGCTGGCCGGCGAGCTGGCGCCCGCGGAGGCCGCGGAGGTGGAAGCGTGGCTGGCCGCGCATCCCGAGGAACACGCTCGGCTTCTGGCGATGCGGGAGGCGAGCGCCGCGATGGCGCCCGCGGTGGAAGTGGACGTCGAGGCGGCGTGGCAGCGCACGGCGCCGCGCCTGGACGAGGCGGCGGCCACGCCGGTGACGCCGCTGCCGGTGGTGCGGGAGGCGCGCCCGGTGTGGCGCTGGCTGGCCATGGCCGCGGCGCTGGCGCTGGTGGCGGCCAACCTTTGGTACGCGCGGAAGGCGGGGCGGGACCCGGAAATCACCTTCGGGGTGACGGGCCCCGGGCGGCGGGACTCGGTGGTGTTCGAGGACGGGAGCAAGGTGGTGCTCGGGCCGGGCTCGCGGATCGAGCTGCGCGGCCGGGACGGCCGCCGGCCGAGTGAGGCGGTGCTCGAGGGGGAGGCCTACTTCGACTGGCCGCACGACGCGACGCAGCCGATCCGGATCACCGCGGGCGGGACCACCATCACGGACCTCGGCACGCGCTTCACGGTGCGGCACGCGGCGTCGGGGGCGGTGGAGGTGGCGGTGCACGAGGGGCGGGTGGGCTTCGCGGCGGGCGGGACCACGGGCCTCGAGCTGGCGGCCGGCCAGGTGGGCCGGAGCGACGGGCAGGCGGCGCCGGTGCTGGCGCCGGGCGGCCGAGACGGGCGTGCCGGCCTGGACCACGGGCACGCTGGCGCTCGCGGACGCGGACGTCGCGGAGCTCGGCGACCGGCTGCGGCGCTGGTACGGCGTGGTGCTGCTGGTGCCTGACTCGGCGCTGGCCACCCGGCACGTGACGGCGACGTTCGCCGGCGAACCGCGGGAGGAGGTGCTGCGGGCGCTCGGCCTGTCGCTCGGCGCCACGGTGACGTGGCGGGGGGACACCGCGGAGCTGGTGCCGGTCCGCTAGGATGGGGCGCATCTCATGGCGGGTGCTGTCGGTGGCGGCCATGGCCGCGGCCGGGGGCATCCGCCAGCTGCATGCGGGGCCCCCGCCCTGCACCACGCTGGTGCCGGCGGGGCAGCCGAGCCAGTGGCCGGCGCCGCTCGACCGGCCCGTGACGATTGATGCGGGAGTGCTGCCGCTCCGGGAGGCGCTGGACCGGGTGGCGGCGGCGGGGCGGTTCCGGCTGTCGTACAGCGCGGAGGTGCTGCCGCTCGACCGGGCCGTGTGCCTCAACGTGCGGGACCTGCCGGCCGGCGCCGCGCTCGCGGCGCTGCTCCACGACACCGGGGTGGTTCCCCTGGTGGTGAGTGAGGCGCTGGTGGTGCTGCCTCCGCCGCCCCGGGAGCAGCGCACCGAGGCGCCGCCGGCGACGGCGGCGGTGGAGCTCGAGACCATCGTGGTGACGGGCAGCGCCACGGCCACGACGCGCTGGCCGCTGCCGCTCGCCATGGACGTGATCACCGGGGCCGACGTGCGGAGCTGCGGCGGCGACCTGACCCAGGCGCTGAGCGGCACGGTGCCGGGGCTCTGGCTCTGGCCGCAGGGGCAGACGAGCGTGCTCAGCAACTACGGCAGCATCCGCGGCACGAGCAGCTTCGGGCTCAGCTATCCCAAGGTGTTCATTGACGGGATCGAGGTGGCCAACCCGCTGGTGCTGACGGGGCTGGCGCCGGAGGGGGTGGACCGGATCGAGGTGATCCGCGGGCCGCAGGGCGCCACGCTCTACGGCGCCGAGGCGATCAGCGGGGTGATGAACATCGTGACGCGGCAGGAGGGGGGCGAGCCGGGGACGCGGTTCCGGCTGGAGAGCGCCGTGGGCGCGGCGCACACCGCGTACGCGAGCGACCCGGCGCTGGCCACGCGGCACGCGCTGTCCGCGCGGTTCGGGGACAACCTGACGTCGGGGGCGGTGCACCTGGCGGGGCGGTATGCGGGGCCGGTGATCCCGGGGGCGTCGCACGGGGCGGTGACGGGCCAGGGGACGTTCCGGCACGTGGGGGCGGGGACCATCCTGCAGGGGATCGGGCGGCTGTCGTACGAGCGGGCGGAGGACGCGCCGAGCCCGCTGCTGCCGGACTCGGGGGTGGCGGGGCGGCGGCGGCGGACCAGCGGCATCGAGGAGGCGCTCGGCTACACGGTGGGCGCCACGCTGCGGGTGCCGCGGCAGCGGTGGACGCACAGCATGATGGCGGGCGTGGACGGGTATTCCCTCGCCGGCGTCACGGTGGACCGCAGTCCCCTGCCCTCCGCGCTCGACTCGGCGCTGGCGGCCGCGGCCGGCGGCGCGGTGCGCGGCACCGTGCGGCTCGGCACCACGCGGCACCTGGCGCTGGGCGCGGGCTCGGCGGGCGACGTGATGCTGACGGGGGAGCACTCGGTGCTGCGGCAGTGGTCGGACACGGCGACGCTCCTGACCGGGCGCGGGTCGGCGAGCAGCACGCGGAGCAACTCGAGCGTGGCGCTCACGGGGAGTGCGGGGTGGCGGGAGCGGGTGTTCCTGTCAGGCGGCGGGCGGGTGGAGCGGACCACGGGGAACGACCCGGTGGTGGTGCCCACGGCGGGCGTCGCGGTACTGGTGGGCGGCGAGCAGGCGACGCTCAAGCTGCGCGGCGCCTACGGCAAGGGGGTGCGCTGGCCCACGGCCACGGCGCGGCTGTCGCTCCTGCCGCGGCAGCCGCAGGTGGTGTCCACGGCGGGGCTCGACCCGGAGGAGCAGCGCGGGGTGGAGGCGGGGGCGGACCTGTTCCTGTGGCGGGGGCGGGTGACGCTGTCGCTGACGCGGTTCGACCAGGTGGCGTCGGGGCTCATCCAGCGGGTGGCGGCGCTCGACAGTTCGGGGGGCGGGGGCCCGGGCGGCGGCGGGCCGCCGCGGGTGAGCTACACGCTGGAGAACGTCGGGGAGATCACCAACCGGGGCTGGGAGGCGAGCGCCAACGCGAGCCACGGCCCGTTCTCGCTGACGGCCACCTGGTCCCAGGTGGAGAGCCGGGTGCGCACCCTGGCACCGCGCTACGGCGGCGACCTGCAGCCCGGCGACCGGATGCTCGAGGTGCCGCGGCAGACGATGAGCCTGACAGGGCGCTGGGGCGGCGGCCCGTGGAGTGCGGCGGTCTCGGCGGCGCGCGCGGCGGACTGGGTGGGCTACGACCGGGTGGCGCTGGCGCGCGACTTTGCGAGCGGGGCGCCGCTCAGGGACTTCGTGGGGCTGCGGCTCCGGGACTACTGGAAGCGCTACGACGGGACGACGCGGCTCCGGGCGTCGGTGTCGCGGGGGTTCGGGGAACGGGTGGCGGTGACGGTGTCGGGGGAGAACCTGCTGGATGAGCAGCGGGGGGAGCCGGACAACCTCACCGTGGTGCCGGGGCGGACCGTGCTCCTCTCGGCGCGCGTGTCATGGTAGGGGCCGGCCCTGGCCGGCCCCTCCGCTTTCCCGACACCCTGGCCTGATCGACCGTGGTGGGGCGGCGCTTCACTTGCTCCGCTGGTCGGGTGGGTGAGCGAGATCCTGCACGAGGGTTGAGATCGAGTCGGCGGAGCGCAGCTCCGCCGGTACGGGTCGGAGTGAGACGGAGCCTAGCGCGGGTCGGCCGCGTCGATGAGGGCGCGGGTGCGGGCGACGTAGGCGTCGTAGGCCTGGCCCCAGAGGCCGGAGGTGCGGGACTTCTTGGGGCCGTTCTTGAGGTACTCGAGGAGGGGGCGCAGCACCGGGTCTTCCCAGTCGGCGGCCTCGAGGTCCTCGAGGACGGAGCTCCGGGGGATCAGGTTCTCCAGGTACGCGCGGGCGCGGCTGGCGATTTCGTGGCGTCGGGCGGAACGGTCCATGCGGCCTCGGGGGGCGGGGCGCGGGGAAGATAGCCGGACGAGAGCGGGGCCGAGGTGCGCCCGCTCACACAATATACGGGCGTGCTCGGGGTGGGGCTCGAACCCACATGAGACTTTCGTCTCTGGAGATTTTAAGTCTCCTGCGTCTGCCAGTTTCGCCACCCGAGCGTCACGGGAAGGTACCCCGTGGGGGGGCCGCCGGATAGGCGGGCTCAGGCGGGCGCCGGGGCGTCGAGCACCTCGCGCACCTTCCGGCCCAGCGACTCGGCCGTGTACGGCTTCTGCAGCGACGCCACGTCCTGCGCCAGCAGGCGGTGCTGCAGGATCACGTCGCCGGTGTAGCCGGTGACGAAGAGTACCCGCAACCCCCGCCGGCGTTCCACGAGGGCCTCGGCCAGCTCGCGGCCGGTCTTCCCGGGCAGCACCACGTCGGTGACCACCAGGTCCAGCTCCAGTTCCTCCCGCTCCAGCAGGGCGAGCGCCTCCTCGGCGCTGCCCACGGTGACGACGCGATAGCCGAGGCGGGCCAGGATGCGGGTGGCCACGTCGCGGAGCGCGGCGTCGTCCTCCACGACGAGGAGGTGCTCGCTGCCGCCGGTCTCGGCGGGAGCCGGGCCCGGCGGGCCGGACACCGGGCCCTCGGCCAGGGGGAGGTAGACACGGAAGGTGCTGCCCACGCCCGCCTCACTGTACGCGGCAATGTGGCCGCCGTGCTGCCTGACGATACCGTAGCAGGTGGCGAGGCCGAGGCCGGTGCCCTCGCCGCTCGGCTTGGTGGTGTAGAAGGGCTCGAAGATGTGGGCCTGCACCTCGTCGGGCATGCCCTGCCCCGTGTCGCTCACCACCAGCATGACGTACGGTCCGGGCGCCACCTCGGGGCGGGTGGCGGCGTAGCTGTCGTCGAGGGTGACGTTGGCCACCTCGATGGCGAGGCGCCCGCCCTGCGGCATGGCGTCGCGGGCGTTGACGGCGAGGTTGAGGAGCACCTGCTCCACCTGGCCGCGGTCGGCGCGGACCAGCGGGGCGGTGGCCTCGGAGTGACAGGTGATGGTGACGCGCTCGCCGAGGAGGCGGCGGAGCATCGGCACCATGGCCTCCACCATCTCCTCCACGCTGAAGGTGCTCGGCGCCACCAGCTGGCGGCGGGAGAAGGCCAGGAGCTGGCGGGTGAGCCCTGCCGCGCGGGAACCGGCGGCGGCGATCCCGTCGATGGCCTCGGCGGCGGGGTGTTCGCCGCTGAGCTGGGCGCGGGCCAGGTCGGCCTCGGCGAGGATGACGCTCAGCATGTTGTTGAAGTCGTGCGCCACGCCGCCGGCCAGGCGGCCCACGGCGTCCATCCGCTGCAGGTGCACGAACTGCGCGCGCATGCTGCGGAGCTCCTCGACCCGCTCGGCGAGCTGGCCATGCGCGGCCTCGATCTGCGCCGCCATCCGGTCGAACGCCCCCGCCAGCTGGCCCAGCTCGTCGTCGCGGACCAGGCCCACGCGGTGGGCGTACTCGCCGGCGCCGATCCGCAGGCTCGCAGCCGTGAGCTCGCGGAGCGGCGCGGTGATGCGCCGGGTGTACCACCAGATCCCCGCAATGCCGAGCGCCAGCAGGAATCCCGCGAGGAGGATGATGCGCACCAGGAAGGCGCGCGCAGGCGCGAGCACGCTGGCGTGCGACACGTCCACCGTGGCGTGCCAGGGCGTGCCGGCCACCGCCACGGTGTAGCCGAAGCGGCGGCCGGCCCCGGCCCGGGCATAGGCCAGCGCCTGCCCGGTGTCGGCGGCGATGGCGGGCGGGGGGAGAAGGTGCAGCTGGTCGGTCCAGACGTTGCCGCTGCCGAAGAGGAAGCCGGCGTCGGGGCCGATGAGGTCGCGGAGCCCAGCGGCCTGCTCGGCGGAGGTGTTGACGAGCCACCACTCGAGGAGGTAGCCCACCAGCCCGGTGCCGTCGCGGATGGCGGTGAGGCTCGGGAAGAGGACGCTGTCGCCGAGGGCCACGAAGGGGCCGACGGTGCCGCGCGGGCTCGCCGCGGCACGCGCGAGGAGCGGGGGGTCGGTCACACCGTGCAGGCGCGCGGTGTCGGGACCCACGGCGAGGAGGGGCGCGCCCGCCGAATCGTTGCAGGGACACCATGCGGAGACCCGTGCCGAGCGCCGGGCGGGCGGCAAGGAACGATTCCGCTGCGGTGCGGGTGCCGGGAGTGGGGCGGCGGAGGAAGGCGCGCAGCGCGGGGTCGCGGCCGGCCGAGTCGGTCCGTTCGGCGCTGCGCTCGGCGGAGGCGGCGAGGAGCCGGGCCAGGCGGTGGCCTACCTGGTCGAGCCGGGCGGACACTGCCGTCCGTGTGCTGCTCTCCACCTGGAGATAGGCCACCAGTACCATGAGGCTCAGCAACACCACCAGCCAGAGGGCAATGGTGGCGGGGAGCCGGAACTGGATGGACGCGAACGGGGCGGGTGCGGTCCTCGAATCGCGCGAACTCATGGCGTCAATATGAGCCGCACCATGAAGACGCGCGATTGACGGAATTCGGGCAGGACGCTGCGGCGCACTTCCCGGTCACATCCGGGTCACTTCCGGGTCAGCGCGCGGGCCTCAGCGTTCGGTGCGCACGCCCTCGCTGGCGGTGGTCTTCCAGACATCGGGCAGGCGGCCGAACTCCGCCTGGAAGGCCAGGCCCACCTCCGCCACGATGCGGGCCTCCCGCTCCGGCGGCAGGATGGCGATGACGGCGCCGCCCCACCCCGCCCCCGTGAGCCGCGCGCCGAGGGCGCCGTGCCGGGTGAGTGCCTCGACGAGCAGGTCGGCCTCGCGGATGGTGGAGCCGTAGTCCACGCGGAGCGACTGATGGCCCTCGAGGAGGAGCTTGCCGAGCCCGTCGAGATCCTTCCGCGCGAGCAGCTCGCCGGCGAGGCGGGTGCGGTGGGTCTCGGTGACGACGTGGCGCAGGCGGTTGATCCAGGGCGAGGGGAGCGAGCGCTCGAGGCGCGGCAGCTCGGCGAGGGGGATGTCGGCCAGGTGCGGGACCACGACGCCCTGGTCGGCGGCCAGGCGGAGCGCCTCCTGGCATTCCTTGCGGCGGTCGTTCAGGTGGCCGCCGGTGAGCTGGTGGCGCGCGCCGGTGTCGAAGACCCAGACGTCCGTGGGGAGCGGGACGTGGTGGCTCTCCATGGTGGCGGTCTCGAGCAGGATGGCGTGGCCGGGGCGGCCGAGGCTCACGATCCACTGGTCCATGCGACCGCAGCCGATGCCGACGACGTCGTGCTCGGCGGTGTAGGCGAGGTCGGCGAGGGTCTTGAGGGTGAGCTTCCGGCCGGCGAGCGCGGCCATGGCGCGGAGCGCGGCGACGAGGAGCGCGGCGGAGCTGCTGAGGCCGCCGCCCAGGGGCACCTGACTGGCGACGGCGAAGTTGACGGCGGGGAGGGTCACGCCGTGGTCGCGCATGACGCGGGCGGCGGCGGCCACGTAGCGGGCGCCGCCCTCGGGGAGCGGCCCGTCGAGGCTGAAGCGGACGACGGCGTCCTCGGCGGTGCTGGTGAACGCCCAGTCGGGGGCGATGGCGGCGGCGATGGCGGTGCGGCGGCTGATGGCGAAGGGGAGGACGGGGCCGCCGTTGTAGTCGGTGTGCTCGCCGAGGAGGTTGACCCGGCCGGGGGCCGAGGTGCGGACGCCGGGCTGGCTTCCAAAGCGCTCGCGAAAGAGCGAAGTTGCCTGTCCAGCTGGAGATCCCTGGGTTCCCGTCATCCGCTCCCCGTGGAGGTGGCGTGGGTCGTCGTCTTGCCGGCCTGGTGGGCCTGTGCGTGTCGCTGTCGGTGGCGCCGGTGACGGCGCAGCTGGCGCCGCTCGGCGCGCCGAGCGGGGTGCTGCGGATCGACATCCGGGGGAGCTTCGAGAGCGCCGATTCCCGGTTTGCCGGCAGCGGCACGGAAGATTACCTCGCCGACTTCGGCGGGAACATCTTCGGCGGGAACCGGATTCCCCTGCTCCACGCCGCCGACACGCTGCTGGCGGGGGCACTGGGCCAGCCGGGCTACGGGATGAGTCTCGGGGCCATGAAGGCGCGCGGGCAGCTCACCGTGGGCACCGGCACCATTGGGGCGGCGCTCGGGCTCACCCGCAAGCTAACCGTGTTTGCCAACGTCCCGCTGGTGACCACGCGGGTGCAGGCCAACTTCCAGTTCGATTCCACGACCGGCGACGCGGGGTTCAATCCCGCCCACCCCACCTTCGGCACCTCCGCCGGGCAGCAGCTGGCCACGAGCTTCTTCCAGGACTTCACCCTGGCGCTGGTGCAGCTGAACCAGCGGATCCAGCAGGGCTTCGGCGGCAACACCAGCGACAGCCTCGATGCGGTGGCGCTGCTGCGGGAGGGCCAGGCGCTGCAGGGCCAGCTGCAGGCGGTGACGAGCGACGTGCTCACGGCGTCGCCGTTCCTGCCCACGGCCACGAGTGCGGCGGGCCAGGCGCTGGTGCAGCGGGTGAGCGCCTACCAGACGGGGCTCTCGGGGTACGGGGTGAGCTTCACGGGGACGCCGGTGCTGGCGGTGGGGCGGCTCGACGGAGCCGACGTCACGGCGTTCCTGGTGGATCCCGCCGGCCCGATCCAGGCGCTCCCGCTGGCGGAGGCCAAGCTCTCCCGGGCGGGGGACATGGACGCGGGGGCCATCTACACGCTCATTGACCGCTTCGACCGGCCGGGGACCACGGGGGGGATGCGGCTCGCGGTGCAGGCGCTGGTGCGGTTCCCGACGGGCCTGCGCGACAATCCCAACAACCTGCTGGACGTGGGCACGGGGAACGGGCGCTACGAGGTGGGGGCGTCGGGGACGCTGGACGTGGGGAGCCGGAAGTGGGGGCTCCGGGTGTCTGGCGGGTACCTGGCGCGGCTGGAGGGGTTCCGGGTGCGGCGGGTCAGTGCCGCAAGCGCGCCGTACGCCGAGTTCGGGCGGCTGGCCAACGTGCGGCTCAACGCGGGGGATGTGGTGTCGCTCGAGGCGCGGCCGTTCTACCGGCTGGCGCGGAACCTGGCGCTCACCGGCGTGGCGAGCTGGTGGCGGAGCGGCAAGGACCAGGCGCAGTACGACCGGGCCCGGGATTCCCTGCCCGGCATCCCCGCGAGCGTGCTCGGCAGCTCGGAGGGCGCGACGGCGCTGATGCTCGGCGGCGGCCTGAGCTACGTGGGCCGCGCGGCGCACGAGTGTGAAGACGGGCGCCGCTGCGGCTTCCCCATTGAAGCGAGCTGGCACTACGGCACCGTGGTGTCCGCCTCCGGCGCGCCGGTGCCCCGATACCGCGCCACGCGCCTCGAGATCCGGTGGTATCAGCGACTGTGGCGGTGACATGACCGATCCCCGGGAGAGCGCCCCACCCACCCTGGCCCCGCCCTCCCGGAAGAAGACCGCAGAGCTGCGGTCGCTGTCGGTGACGGGGCTGTTCATCCTGGCGGTGTTCTACACGCTGCACCTCGCGCGGGACCTCTTCCTTCCCATCGTGCTGGCGCTCTTCCTGACGCTGCTGCTGCAGCCGCCGGTGCGGTGGCTCAGGCGGCTGCGGCTCTCCGCGCACGTGGCACCGGCGGTGGTGCTGCTGGCGCTGGTGGGCGGCGTGGTGGTGGGCGGGTACCAGCTGTGGGTGCCGGCGTCGGAGTGGATCGCGCGGGCGCCGCAGGACCTGGCGCAGCTCGAGGGGAAGGTGCGGAAGCTGCTCCGCTCGGTGGAGCGGGTGTCGAAGACGGCGGAACGGGTGGACCAGATCACCGAGGTGGGGCCCACGAGCGACGCGCCCAAGGTGGAGATCCAGGAGGCGACGCTGAGCGAGACGGTGCTGGGCGGGGCGTGGCACGGGCTGGCGGCGGGGGTGATCGTGCTGGTGCTGTGCTACTTCTTCCTGTCCACGGGCTCGGCGTTCGTGCGGAAGCTGCCGCGGGTGCTGCCGCGGCCGCGGGCGGAGCGGATCATCACGATCGTGGCGGAGGCGGAAGACCAGATCTCGAAGTACCTGATCAGCGTGACGCTCATCAACCTGACGTTCGGGGTGATCACGGCGGCGATCATGTTCCTCACCGGCATGCCCACGCCGGTGCTGCTCGGCGCGGTGGCGATGGTGCTCAACTTCATCCCCTACCTGGGGCCGATCACGATGCTCACGCTGGTGGCGCTGGTGGGGCTCATCTCGCTGCCCAAGCCGGAGCTGGTGCTGACGCCGATGGCGCTGTACCTGGTGCTGCACGCGCTGGAGAGCAACTTCGTGACGCCGCACCTGCTGGGGCGGCGGCTGCCGCTCAACCCGCTCGTGATCTTCCTGAGCTTCCTGTTCTGGTGGTGGATCTGGGGGGTGCCGGGGGCGATCCTGGCGGTGCCGATCATGGTCACGTTCAAGATCATTGCGGACCACACGCCGGGGATGGAGGGGGTGGGGGAGTTTCTCGGGCGGTAGGCGAGGGCGGACCCCGGCCCCTGTGGCCGTGGTCTAGGGGCCGCCGATATATCCGGCCCCAGCGGACCAGAGACCAGCATCAGCCAGGGAGTAGGCGCGGGGAGGGGGGCGGCGGCCCTCGCGGGGGGTGGGGGCGTGGAGGGGAGTGGGCGCGCTGAGGAGGGGGGGGGGGGGGGGGGGGGCGGCGTCGCCGAGCATGCGGGCGAGTTCGGTGATGCGGTCCTCGCCGTGGATGAGGGAAACGTCGCTGGTGGCGACGCCCTTCTTCGGGGACTTGGAGACGACGAGATGCCGCGCGGCGCGCGCGGCGATCTGCGGCAGGTGGGTGATGACGAGCACCTGCCGGCGCCCCGCCACCTCGGCCAGCGCGTGGCCCACCTGCGCGCCCACCTCGCCGCCGATGCCGGTGTCCACCTCGTCGAAGACCAGCGTGGGCACGGCGTCCTGCTTTGCCAGCACCACCTTGAGGGCCAGCATGATGCGGGAGAGTTCGCCGCCGCTCGCCGCCTTGGCGAGCGGGCGCGGCTCCATGCCGGCGTTGAGGCGGACCACGAAGGTGACGCTCTCCTGCCCGACGGCCTCGATGCGGCCGAGCGGCTCGAGGGCGATGTCGAGCTTGCCGCCGGGGAGGCCGAGACCGGGGAGGAGCTTGGAGACGGCGCGGGCCAGGCGGCCCGCGCCGTCGCTGCGCCGGGCGGTGAGGGCGTTGGCGGCGGCCTCGGCGGCCCCCTCGGCGGCCACGCGGCGGGCGGCGAGCTGGCGGAGGTCCAGGTCGGCGGTGTCCAGCAGCTCGAGCTCGGCGGCGGCCTGCTGCTGGGCGGTGAGCACGGCCTCGATGGAGGCGCCGTGCTTCTGCTTCAGGCGATAGATGACGTCGCGGCGGTGCTCCACCTCGCGGAGGCGCGCGGGGTCGTCCTCGAGGCTGGTGGCGTACTCGTCGGCCAGGCGGGAGAGCTCCTGCAGCGGGGCGATGGCCGCGTCCACGAGCTCGCGCCAGGCGGCGAGCGAGGGGTCCACGCGCTCGAGGCCGCCGAGGACGCGGTCGGCACGGGCCAGGGCGGCGAGGGCGCCCGTCTCGTCTCCGTCAATGAGGCCCTGAAACTTCTGCGCCTGCTCCGCCAGGATGCCGGCGTTGTTGAGGCGGCGGGCCTCGGTGTCGAGCTCGTCGTCCTCGCCGGGCCGGAGGCGGGCCTTGTCGATCTCGTCCACCACGTGGCGGAGCCAGTCGGCCCGGCGGCGGACCTCGTCCCGCTTCTGGACCAGCGCCGCTTCCTCCTCCTGCACCTGCTGCAGGGTGGCGTGCGCCTCGGCGAGGGCGGCGCGCTCGGCGGCGGCGCCGGCCCAGGCGTCGAGCAGCTCGCGCTGGGCCTCGGCGTGGAGGAGGGACTGGGTCTCGTGCTGGCCGTGGAGGTCCACGAGGACGCTGCCGAGGCGGGCGAGGACGCCGATGGTGGTGGGGGAGCCGTTGACCCAGGCCTTGGAGCGGCCGTCGGCGCCGATCTCGCGGCGGACCACCAGGCGATCGTCGTCCAGGTCGAGACCCAAGGCCTCGACGCGGCGGCGGAGGGCGGGCTCGGGCAGCTCGAAGGCGCCCTCGATGATGGCGCGCGGGGCGCCGGGGCGGACGAGGGCGCTGTCGGCCCGCTCGCCGAGGAGGAGGGCCACGGCGTCCACGAGCATGGACTTGCCGGCCCCGGTCTCGCCGGTGAGGACGTTGAGGCCGGGGCCGAGCTGGAGGACGACGTCCGCGATGGTGACGAGGTCGCGGACGCGGAGTTCTGAGATCACCGCACCTTCTCCCGCTCCGAGAGATCGCCCCAGTTTAGCTTCTGCCGCATGCGGGTGAAGTACCCATCCGACCCGAGCCGTACCATAAGCACGCTGGTGGGGGCGCGGCGGATGTAGACGCTGTCGCCGTCGGCGAGGGTGGTGCCGAGCTGGCCGTCGTAGGAGACGAGCAGGTCGTCCACGCCGGGGGAGAGGGGCTCGATGCAGATGGTGCTGTCGGGCGGGACGACGACGGGGCGGACGGCCAGCGTGTGGGCGCAGACCGGGGTGACGATCATGGCCTCGACGCCGGGCGCCACGATGGGGCCGCCGGCGGAGAGGGAGTAGGCGGTGGAGCCGGTGGGGCTCGCGATGACGACGCCGTCGGCGCTGTAGGGGCCGAGATCCTCCGAGTCCACGCTGACCTTGATGCGCACCACGCGGGCGACGCCGCTCTTGTGGATGGCGACGTCGTTGAGGGCCACCTGCTCGCTGCGGAGGCCGCCCTCGTCGCTGATGATGGTGGCGTGGAGCTGGAGGCGGCGCTCGAGGATGTAATGGCCGCTCACCAGACAATCGAGCGCGGTGGCGAGCTGGTCGCGGGTGGCGGTGGTGAGGAAGCCGACGCGGCCGAGGTTGATGCCGAGGATCGGGACCTCGCGGCCCTTCATGATGCGGGCGCCGCGGAGCAGCGTGCCGTCGCCGCCGAAGGTGAGGAGGGCGTCGGGGAAGTCGGGATCGATCTGGGGCGGCAGGTGGTCCCAGAGGGGGACCAGGCTCGACTCGGTCATGAGGCGGATGCCGCGAGCCGCGGCGAGGGCCGCCAGCTCGCGGAGCACCGCCTTCAGGTCTGCGTAGCGCGGGTTGCCGACGACCCCGAGCCTCATCGCGCCTCGACGCTCTCCTCGCTGTGGAGCGCGCGGAGCCGCCGGGCGATGCCGCCGGCAGTGAGGCCGTAGGTCTCGAGCTGCTCGGGGCGCGGCGCCTGGTCCAGCAACTTGTCCGGGATGCCGAGGGCGATGACGCGCACCTCGGGGTTGGTGGTCTGCAGCGTCTCGGAGAGGTAGGCGCCGAAGCCGTTGACGATGGTGCCCTCCTCCACCGTGACGAGGGTCCGGTGCTGCGCGGCGAGCACCTGCAGCATCCCGGTGTCCATCGGCTTGATGAAGCGGCAGTTCACCACGGCCGCCTCGATGCCCTCCGCCGCCAGCTGCTCGGCGGCGGCGAGGCTCGGGTAGACCATGGTGCCGACGGCCAGGATGGCCACGTCCTTGCCGTCGCGCAGGAGCTCCCAGGTGCCGTAGGGCACGGGCGCCACGTCGGCCCAGGCGGGCGGCTCGGCGGGGACCTTGTCGCGCGGGTAGCGGGTGCACCAGGGGCCCTGGAGCTGCACGGCGCCCTTGAGGAGGCCCATGAGCTCCCCGGCGTCCTTGGGGGCGGTGACGGTCATCTCGGGGACGGTGAGCATGTACGCGATGTCGTACAGGCCCATGTGGGTGTGGCCGTCCTCGCCGACCAGGCCCGCGCGGTCCATGCAGAACATGACGGGCAGGTGCTGGATGGCCACGTCGTGGATGATGTTGTCGTAGGCGCGCTGCAGGAACGTCGAGTAGATGGACACGATGGGCCGCACCCCCTCGGTGGCGAGCCCCGCCGCGAAGGTGACCGCGTGCCCCTCGGCGATGCCGACGTCGAAGAAGCGCTCGGGTGCTTCTTCTGGAAGACGGCGGTGCCGGTGCCGCTCGGCATGGCGGCGGTGATGGCCACGACGTCGGGGCGCTCGCTGGCGAGGTTGCTGATGGCCTCGCCGAAGACCTGGGTCCAGGTGGGCGGGCCGCTGGCCTTCTTGAGGAGCTCCCCGGTCTCGGGATCGTAGGCGGCGAGGCCGTGCCACTTCTCCTGGTTGGATTCCGCGTGGCCGAAGCCCTTCCCCTTCTGCGTGATCACGTGGATGACGCGGGGGCCCGTCATGGGCTTCACGAAGTGGAGGGTGTCGATGAGCTTCTTGAGGTCGTGCCCGTCAATGGGGCCGAAGTAGCGGAAGCCGAGCTCCTCGAAGAACATGCCGTCGGAGAAGAGGTTCTTGGCGCTCTCCTCGACGTTCTTCATCAGCTCCACGATGCCGGGGCCGAAGGTCTTGCCGAGCTTGAAGGTCCAGCCCTTGATGTGCTCGCGGAGCCGGTTGGTGACCGGGCTCGCGGCGATGCCGCCCAGGGTCTTGCTGATGGCGCCGACGTTCGGGGAGATGGACATCCCGTTGTCGTTGACGATCAGGATGATGTCGCGGTCGGAGTGGCCGGCGTTGTTCATCCCCTCGTAGGAGAGGCCGCAGGTGAGCGCCCCATCGCCCACGATGGCGACGACCTTGTTCTTGCCGCCGACGAGGTCCCGCGCCGTCGCCATGCCGAGGGCGGCGGACATGGCGGTGCCGGCATGGCCGGCGCCGAAGGCGTCGTACCGGCTCTCGGTGCGCTTGAGGAAGCCGCTGATGCCGCCGGACTGGCGCAGGGTGTGGAAGCGCGGGTTGCGGCCGGTGAGGAGCTTCCAGGCGTAGGCCTGGTGGCCCACGTCCCAGACCACCTTGTCGTCGGGGGTGTCGAGCTCGTAGAGCAGCGCGATGGCGAGCTCCACCACGCCGAGGCTCGCGCCGATGTGCCCGCCCGTCTGCGCGCAGCTGGCGATGAGCCGCTCGCGGATCTCCTGCGCCAGCTCGGGGAGCTGCTCGCGTGAGAGTTGCTTCAGGTCCGCAGGGGACTGGATGGCGTCGAGGAGAGACATGGCACGTGTCCTGGCAGAGAGGACGGGATTCGGGCAGGGCCGCCGGGCGGCCGGGAGGCGGAGGGCGTCACGACTCCCGGCGTACAATATACTCCGCCAGCGCGCCCAAGGCTCCGGCGTCGAGGCCGGCCTGTTCAAGGTGGCCGATGGCGCGCTGGGACAGGGCTTCCGCCTCGGCCCGGGCCTGCTCCACCCCCATGAGGCTCACGTAGGTGGACTTGGCCAGCGCCACGTCCCGGCCGGCGGTCTTCCCAAGCTGCGCGCTGGTGGCCGTCACGTCCAGCACGTCGTCCGCAATCTGGAAGGCCAGCCCCACCTCCTGGCCGTAGCGGCGGAGGGCCTCGAGGGCCGGGGACGGGGCCTCCCCGGCCATGCCGCCGAGGACGCAGGCGGCGCGGATGAGGGCGCCGGTCTTGCCGCGGTGCACCGCCATGAGCCCGTCCAGGTCCAGCGCCCGCCCCTCCGCCTCCAGGTCCAGCCACTGCCCCCCCACCATGCCCTCGATACCACCGGCCTCGAAGAGCTCGCCGGCCATGCGGCCGAGGGCGCCGGAAGGGAGGACGAGGTCGCGGGCGGCCTGGGCCAGCACCAGGCCGGCCACGGGGACCAGCAGGTAGCCCACGCGGGTGGCGGTGGGGACGTCGTAGGCGCGGTGGGTGGTGGGGCGGCCGCGGCGGAGGTCGTCGTCGTCCATGCACGGCAGGTCGTCGTGGACGAGCGAGTAGGTGTGGACGGTCTCGACGGCCGCGGCCACCGCCGCGATGGCCGGGGAAATGCCGCCCACGGAGCGGTAGGCGGCGAGCACCAGGGCGGCGCGGACGCGCTTGCCGGGGGTGTTGAGGGCGTAGGCGAGCGCCTCGCCGGTGCGCCCGGGGACAATGGTGCCGATCCGCTCGGCCCAGGCCGCGAGCAGGACATCCACGCGGTCGCGCGCCTCGGCGAGGAGCTCGGGGGCGGAGAACTGGGTCCGCTCAGCCGGCATGGCCATCCCCGCCGTCGAGGGGCTCGAGCCGGAGGGTGCCGTCGGCCTCGGCGAGGACCTTCTGGACCTTGGCCTCGGCCTGGGCCAGGCGCTCGCGGGCGGTGCGGAGGCGGGTGACGCCCTCCTCGAAGAGGGCGAGCGCCTTGTCGAGGTCGCCGTCCTCGCGCTCGAGCTGGCGGACGATCTCCTCGAGGCGGCGGAGCTCCTCGGCGAGGGACGGCGCGGCCTCGGCGGCGGGCGCCGGCGCGGGGCCGGGGGTGGTGCGCTTGGTCATGAAGCCCCCTCGGCGCGGGCGGCCACCAGGCCATCCGCGACACGCAGGGTGAACGGGAGGCCGGGCGGGAAGTCCGCCACCCGGCGCAGGACGCGGCCCTCGGCGTCGCTGGCCACGCCGTAGCCGCGCTCGAGGACCTTGAGCGGGGAGAGCGCGTCGAGCTGTGCGGCGAGCCGCCCCAGGTCGCGGCGCGGCGCCTCGAGGCGCTGCTGCAGCAGGTACTCCAGCCGGTCGGCGGTGCGCGCCAGCCGCTCGCGGCCGAGGCGGGTGCCGCGGTCGAGGGCCTGGGCGAGGCGGAGGCCGAGGGCGTGGACGCCGGCGCGGAGCGCGTCGCCATCCGGCACGGCGAGCTCGGCGGCGGCGGAGGGCGTGGCGGCACGGACGTCGGCGACGAGGTCGGTGAACGAGACGTCGGTCTCGTGGCCGATGGCGGAGATGGTGGGCACGCGGACGGCCGCGAGGGCGCGGCAGACGGCCTCGCGGTTGAAGACGGCGAGATCGTCCCGGGACCCGCCGCCGCGGGCGAGGATGCAGAGGTCAACGCCGTCGAGCCGGTTCACGAGGCCGAGCGCGCGGACCACCTCGCCTCCGCCTCGGCCCCCTGGACGCGGGTGCCGAGAACCACGAGCTCGAGGGCGGCGAAGCGCTTCCGGGTGACGGTGATGATGTCGCGGAGCGCGGCGCCGTCCAGCGAGGTGACGACGGCGATGCGCGAGGGGAGCGCGGGGAGCGGGCGCTTGCGCGCGGGATCGGTGAGGCCGTCCTTCTCGAGCGCGGCGCGGATGCGGTCCAGCTCGGCCTGGGCGGCGCCCTGGTCGGGCGTGGCGAGGAGCTGGGTGCAGTTGAGGCGGAACTCCCCCCGCTCTTCCCAGATGGTGGGCGTGCCGAAGACGAAGACCTGGGTGCCGTCCTGCGGCTTCTCGCGGACGCGGGAGGCGTAGGTCCTCCACATGACGCACTTGACCTGCGCCTCGGCGTCGCCGATGCAGAAGTACCAGTGGCCCGACTGGTAGGCCTTGAGCTGGGAGAGCTCCCCGCGGATCCAGAGCGGCCCGATGTTGCCCTCGACGGCGCGGCGCGCCGCGCGGGCGAGCTGGCCCGGGGTCCAGGGGGTCTCGGGGTCGAGGCTGGGCTGGGAGAAGAGGTCGGGCATCGCGGCGGGGTTCGCTGCCCGGGGGCCGGCACGGGGCCGGCTCCCGGACTCAGGATCTCACGACGACTGCTTGACGGCCTGCAGCGTGTTGGCGAGGAGCATGGCGATGGTCATGGGGCCGACGCCGCCCGGCACGGGCGTGATGGCGGAGGCCTTGGCGGCCACCTCGGCGTAGGCCACGTCGCCGACGAGCTTGTAGCCCTTGGGGAGGGAGGCGTCGTCGACGCGGTTGATGCCCACGTCGATGACCACGGCGCCGTCCCGCACCATGTCGGCGGTGACGAACTCCGCCTTGCCGATGGCCGCGATGACGATGTCGGCGGAGCGGACGACGGCCGGCAGGTCCTTCGTGCGCGAGTGGCAGACGGTGACGGTGGCGTCCCCGCCGGGGCCCTGCTGGATGAGCAGGTTGGCCATGGGCTTGCCGACGATGGTGCTCCGGCCGATGACGACGGCGTGGGCGCCCTTGGTGTCGATGCCGTTCCGCGTGAGCATCTGGATGACGCCCCACGGGGTGCAGGGCTTGAGCGCCGTCGGATCCCCGATGACGAGCTTGCCGACGTTGACGGGGTGGAAGCCGTCCACGTCCTTGGCGGGGTTGATGCGGAGCAGCACGCGCTCGGTGTTGATGTGCTTCGGGAGCGGGAGCTGGACCAGGATGCCGTGGATCGTGGGGTCGGTGTTGAGCTGGTCCACGATGGCGAGCAGCTCGGCCTCGGTGATCTCCGCGGGGCGGGTGACCTTGACCGAGTGCATGCCGGCCTCGAGGCAGGCCTTCTCCTTGGAGCCGACGTAGGCCTTGGAGGCGGGGTTCTCCCCGACGAGCACCACGGCGAGGCCGGGGGTGATCCCCCGGGCCTTGAGGGCGGCGGCCTCGGCGGCGACTTCCTGGCGGATGACCTTCCCCAGGGCGACCCCGTCAATGATGCGTGCACTCATCGGGCAACATCCACGGCTCGGGTTTCACGGATGACGACGACCCGGATCTGGCCCGGGTACTGGAGCTCGTTCTCGATCTTGCGGGCAATCTGGTCGGAGAGGGCCAGGGCCTGGCTGTCATCGATCTTCTCGGGCGTGACGATGACGCGCACCTCGCGGCCGGCCTGGATGACGCTGGTCTTCTCGACGCCCTGGAAGCCGGTGGCGATCTCCTCGAGGCGGGTGAGGCGCTTCACGTAGCTCTCGAAGGCCTCGCGGCGGGCCCCGGGGCGGGAGCCGCTGATGGCGTCGGCGGCCTGCACCAGGACGGACTCGGCGGTCTCGTGGGGGACGTCGTCGTGGTGGGCGTGGATGCAGTTGACCACGAGCGCGTGCTCGCCGTACTTCCGCGCCATCTCGACGCCGAGCTCGACGTGGGTGCCCTCGTTGTCGTGGGTGAGCACCTTGCCGATGTCGTGCAGCAGCGCGCCGCGCTTGGCCAGCTTCACGTCGAGGTGGAGCTCGGCCGCCATCATGCCGGCGAGCCAGGCCACTTCCTTGCTGTGCTCGTAGATGTTCTGGCCGTAGGAGGTGCGGTAGCGCATCCGGCCGATGAGCTTGATGAGCTCGGGGTGGAGGCCGTGCACGCCGGTCTCGAAGGCGGCCTTCTCGCCGAGCTCGACGAGCTCGTTCTGGAGCTCCTTCTGCGCCTTGGCGACGAGCTCCTCGATGCGGCCGGGGTGGATGCGGCCGTCGCTGATGAGGGACTCGAGGGAGCGGCGGGCCACCTCGCGGCGGACCGGGTCGAAGCAGCTGATGGTGACGGAGTCGGGGGTGTCGTCGATGATGACGTCCACGCCCGTGGCCTGCTCGAAGGCGCGGATGTTCCGGCCCTCGCGGCCGATGATGCGGCCCTTCATTTCATCGGACGGGAGCACCACCGAGCTCACGGTGGTCTCGGCGGTGGTCTCGGCGGCGATGCGCTGGACGGCCTGGGCGACGATCTTCCTGGCGTCCTTCTCGGCCGAGCGCTTGGCCTGCTCGCGGATGTCGCGGGCGAGGGCCTGGGCGGCGCCGCGGGCCTCGTCCTCGGCCTTCTGCAGCACCTCGCGCCGGGCCTCGTCGGCGGTGAGGCCGGCGACGCGCTCGAGGCGGGTGCGCTGCTCCGCGACGAGCTTCTCGATCTCGCCCTCGCGGTCCTTGAGGCCGGCCTCGCGCTTGCTGAGGGCCTGCTCGCGGCCCTGGAAGCCGGCCTCCTGCCGGCGGACCTCCTCGAACTTCTTCTCGAAGGAGCGGTCGCGCTCCTCGGCGCGGCGCTCGAAGCGCTCCCATTCCTCGCGGCGGCGCTGGGCTTCCTTGTCGAGATCCTCGCGCAGCTTGAGGATCTCCATCTTCCCCTCGAGGACGATCTGGTTGCGCGCCTCGGTGCCGCGGGCACTGGCATCGGCCACCAGGGCCTCGGCCTCCTTGCGGGCGGCGGCGAGGGTCTGGGTGGCGCCCTTCCGTTGATTGCGGGAGTAGACGATGAAGCCGACGGACGCGACGACGAGGCCGGCGATCAGCCCCTCGGCGAGCGGCAGGTATGGCAGCATGCGAGCTATCTCCAGGAGCGCGGCGGGCGCGGCTCCGTTGGGTCGGGGTGACGCCCGGGCCTGGCCAAGGCCCGGTCAGCCCACGGTGCTCTGTGGTCCGGTGGCCCGGCGGCCGCGCTTCGCCGGCGGCAGCAGCCGGGCGAGGTCATCGGCCATCGCGGCGAGACGGGCGGCGTGCTCCCGGTCGCCCCGGCGGGCCTGGAAGAGTTCGTCGGTGATTGCGAGCGCGGCCAGGATGGCCGCCTTGTGGGTTTCCACCTGCGGGAGCATGTCCCGGATCCGGCGCAACGCCGCGTCCACGTAGGCCGCCACCTCCCGGGTGTACTCGGGGGGCAGCTCGGAGCGCACCGTGTAGTCCTCGCCCCCGATGGTGACGCGGACGGCGTGCTTGGACTGCGTCACGCGGCCCCCTCGTCCTGCTCGAGGAAGGCGATGCGGCCGGCCAGGTTCCGGAGGCGCTCGCGCGCGGCGGCGATGCGCTCGCGGAGCGCCTGGTTCTCCATCTCCAGCTCGAGGACCCGCTGGCGCGACGTCACCAGCTCGGGGCCCGCGAGGACCCCGCCCTTGGAGCGCGCTTCCGCGAGCTCGGCCTCCGCCTTGAGCGAGCGGCGGCGCCACGCAGCCAACTCCTCGCCCACGTGCTGGAGGAGGTCCCCCAGCTCGAGGAGCGCGGCCGCGTCAGGACGTTCGTAGTTTTGCGTCAAGGGACTGCTCCACGGCCCCGAGGATGCGGCCCATCAGGTCGTCCACTTCTTCGTCGCGCACGGTGCGGTCCGGGGCCCGGAAGGTGAGCCGGAACTGCACCGCCCGCCGCTCGGCGCCGAGCGCCTCCGAGCGGAACTCGCTCTGCACGCCCACCCCCTCCAGCAGCTCCCCGCCGGCCGCCCGCATGGCCGTGATCACGGCCTCCGCCGTGGTGGCGGGGCCCAGCAGCAGGTTGACGTCGCGCCAGGCAGCCGGAGTGGAGGGGAGTGGCTGGTAACGAACCGGCGACGGCACGGCCCCGGCCACCTCCAGCTCCAGACCGAAAACCGGTGCCGCCCAGGCCGGCAGGGCCAGCTCCAGGCGCCGGGCATGCCCCACCTTCCGGCCCTCCGGAGACAGCGCTAACCAGCCTGCCGCATCAACTTGCACCTTCGCGGACGGATTTGCCAGAGCGACGGCCGCCCGGAAGAGGGACTCGAGGTCCCACATATCGAAATCGTCGCCCTTGCCGCCGGTGGTCCAGTGGGCGGGGGCGCGGGCGCCGGTCAGGACGGCGGCGAGGTGGGACGCCTCGCCCGGCCGCCCGCCCTCGGCGGCGTTCCGGAAGACGGTGCCGACCTCGAACAGCCGGACGTCGCGCACCTGGCGGGACCAGTTGACCTCCACCGCCCGCACCAGCCCGGCCAGCACCGACTGGCGCAGGTAGGCCTCCTCGGCGGAGAGCGGATTCAGGAGCTTGACCGCGTCCTCGCCTTCGGCGGGGCCGAGGGGGAGGCTGTTGGCCTCGTAGAGGCCCTGCCCCACCATGCCGGCGCGCACCCGGGTGATGGCCTGGTCGAGGGCGGACTCGGTGACCTGGCCGACGCGGAAGGGGCGGAGGTCGATCGGGAAGGTGTCGTAGCCGTGCAGGCGCGCCAGCTCCTCGATGAGGTCAATCTCCTCGACGAGGTCGGGGCGCCAGCCCGGGACGTCCACGGCCAGGCGGCTGTCATCCGGCTTGTTGAGCACGGTGCAGCCGAGGGCCACGAGGTACTTCTCGATCTGGGCCACGGAGAGCTCGGCGCCGAGCACCTGGGCCACGCGGGGCACGCGGAGGAAGATGCGGGGCGGGTTCGTGGGCTCGGGCCAGACGTCGACGGCGTCGGTGACCTGGCCCCCGGCGGTGGCCAGGATCAGCTCCACGCAGCGGCGCTGCGCCTCGGCGAGGCCCCAGAGGTCCACGCCGCGCTCGAAGCGGTAGCTGGCGTCGGTGGAGAGGCCGAGCGCGCGACGGGTGCGACGGATCCGCGCGGGCTCGAACCAGGCGCACTCGAGGAGCAGGTCGGTGGTGGCCTCGCTCACCTCGGTGTTGGCGGCGCCCATGACGCCGCCGACGCCCACCGCCCCGCCCCAGTCGGCGATGACGGTCATGTCGGCGGTGAGGGTGCGCTCGACGCCGTCGAGGGTGGTGACCTTCTCGCCGGCGCGGGCCCGGCGCGCCACCACGGTGTGGCCGCGGACCTTGGCCAGGTCGTAGGCGTGCATGGGGTGGTTGAGCTCGAGCATCACCCAGTTGGTGGCGTCCACCACGTTGTTGATGCTGCGGGCGCCCACCGCCTCGAGCCGCCGCGCCAGCCAGGCGGGCGAGGGGCCCACCTTCACGCCGCGCACCACGACGCCGGTGAAGCGGGCGCAGCCGGCCACGTCCTCCGTGCCGACGGTGACGCCATCCACCTGCGTGGTCACCTCGTGCACGCGCCGGAGCGAGGCAAGCCCGGAGCCGGTGGCGCCGGGGATCTCGGGCAGGCGGTAGGGGACGCCGAGGCTGGCGGCCAGCTCGCGCGCCACGCCCTTGTGGCCGAGGAGGTCGGGGCGGTTGGGCGTGACGTCGAGGACGAAGCGATCGTCGCTCACCGGGAGGACCTCGAGCAGGGGCGTGCCCGGGGCGGCGTCGGTGTCGAGCTCGAGGATGCCGTCGTGGTCCTGGCCCAGGCCCAGCTCGCGGGCGGAGCAGAGCATGCCCTCGGAGGACTCGCCGCGGATCTTGCGGCGCTCGAGGGTGATGCCGCCCGGGATGGTCACGCCGATCCGGGCAAAGGGGTACTTCTTCCCGGCGGTGACGTTGGGGGCGCCGCAGACCACGTTCCGCATGCCCTCGGCGCCATCGTGCACCAGGCAGAGGCGCAGGCGGTCGGCATTGGGGTGCGGGCGGACGGACTCCACGTAGCCCACGACGATGCGGTCGAGGCCGGGATTGAGCGCCTCAACGGCATCGACGCCGGCGCCGAGCATCACGAGGCGCCTCGCGGTGTCGGCGGTGTCGAGGTCGCGGCGGAGGAAGCCTTCGAGCCAGCGGCGGGAGACGTTCACGGGGTCACCCCGCCGGCGAACTGTCCGAGGAACCGCATGTCGCCCTCGTAGAACAGGCGGATGTCGTGGATGCCGTGGCGGTTCATGGCGATGCGCTGCGGCCCCATGCCGAAGGCAAAGCCGGTGTAGCGCTCGGGGTCCACGCCGCAGTTGGCCAGCACGTGCGGGTGCACCATGCCGGCGCCGAGGATCTCCATCCAGCCGCTGCCCTTGCAGGCGGGACACCCGCTCCCGCCGCAGACGCCGCAGCTCACGTCCATCTCGGCCGACGGCTCGGTGAACGGGAAGAACGAGGGCCGGAAGCGCACCGCCGTCTTGCTGCCGAAGAAGGCGCGGGCGAAGTGGGCCAGCGTGGCCTTCAGGTCCACGAACGAGATCCCCTCGTCCACCGCGAGCCCCTCGATCTGCGCGAAGACGGGCGCGTGCGAGGCGTCGAAGGTGTCCTTGCGGTACACCCAGCCCGGGATCACCACCCGCACCGGCGGCGGGTTGTGCAGCAGCACCCGCACCTGCACCGGCGAGGTGTGGGTGCGCATGAGGTAGCGGCCCTCGGGGCGGACGCGGCGGTCGGGAACGCCGCGGCGCTCGTGGTCCCCGACGCCGCTGGAGCGGTTGGCGCGGCGGTCGTCGCCGCGGCGGCGCTCGGGGAGGTCGAGGTAGAGGGTGTCGTGCATGTCCATCGCCGGGTGGTCGGCGGGGAAGTTCAACGCGCGGAAGTTGAACCACTCCGTCTCCACCTCGGGGCCGGTGGCGCGGGCAAAGCCGAGGCCGTTGAAGATGCCGACGATCTCCTCCATCACCGCGGTGGTGGGATGGACGGCGCCGGTCCAGCGGTCGCGGCCCGGCATGGTGCGGTCCTGGGCGCGCGCCTCGGCGGCGCGGGCCTCGGCCACGAGAGCCTCGCGCCGGGCGGCGACGGCGGCCTCGAGGGCCTGCTTGACGCGGTTGGCCTCGGCGCCGATGGCGCGCTTGCCCTCCGGCGGGAGCCCGGGGAGCTGCTTCAGGATCTCGGTGAGGGCGCCCTGCTTGCGGCCGAGGAGGCGCACCTCCGCCGCCTCGAGGTCCTTCTCCCCGAGGGTGGCGAGGGGGCCGACTTCGGCCTGGAGCGCGGCGAGGCGCGCCTCGAGTTCAGCGGTATCCGGCATGGGGCTGGGGGCTGGGGCAGAAGCAACGCGGGGTCACCCACCTCGGGCGGGCGACCCCACGGGACAGCAGCGACGGGGACCGCCTCAGGCGCTGGCGCGCGCGACCTCGGCGATCTTGGCAAAGGCGTCCATGTCCTTCACGGCGAGGTCCGCCAGGACCTTCCGGTTGACCTCGACGCCGGCCTTCTTGAGGGCCGCGATGAAGCCGCTGTAGCTGAAGCCGTGCATCCGGCACGCCGCGTTGATGCGGGTGATCCAGAGGCTGCGGAACTCGCCCTTCTTCTTGCGGCGATCGCGGTAGGCGTACTGCATGCCGCGCTCGACGGTCTCCTTGGCCGGCTTGTACAGCTTGCTGCGGGCGCCGCGGGCGCCCTTGGCGGCCCGCATGATCTTCTTCTTGCGGGCGTGGTGCGCGACGTTGCTCTTTACGCGAGGCATGAGTGGTCTCCTTATGCCTGGAGCAGGCGGTTGACGCGCGGAACGTCCGCCGAGGACACGAGCCCGGGCTTCTTGAGCTTGTTCTTCCGCGTGCGGGTCTTCTGGGCCAGGATGTGGCTGTGGTTGGCGCTCCACCGCTTCAGCTTGCCGGTCCCGGTCCGCTTGAAGCGCTTCATGGCTGCGCGCTTGGTCTTCTGCTTCGGCATATCCCCCTCGTGTGCCCACGTAAGGCGGGCAACGTCGCGCCCGCGTCCATTTGCTTCAACCCATCAGGGCCGCCACTGGGCGGCCCCTACGATCACGCTGGCGCCCTCACTTGGGGGCGAGGACCATGACCATGTTGCGGCCCTCGAGCTTGGCGTCCTGCTCGATCTTGGCCACGTCCTGCAGGCTGGCGAAGAGCTCGTCGAGCACCTTGCGGCCCAGCTCCACGTGGGCGATCTGCCGCCCGCGGTACATCATGGTCACCTTCACCTTGTTGCCCTCGGCGAGGAACTCGCGGGCGTGCCGGGTCTTGAACTCGAAGTCGTGCTTCTCGATGCCCGGGCGGACCTTCACTTCCTTCAGGTGGATGACGTGCTGCTTCTTCTTGGCGGCGCGCGCGGCCTTGGCTTCCTCGAACTTGAACTTCCCGTAGTCCATGATCTTGACCACGGGGGGCCGGGCCATCGGCGCCACCTCGACCAGGTCGAGGCCGCGCTCCACCGCCGCGGCGAGGGCTTCCTCGACCGGCAGCACGCCCAGCTGTTCGCCGCCCGGTCCGATGACGCGGACGGGGCTGATCCGGATCTGCCGGTTGATGCGTACCCGGCGCTCGCGCTCCCGCTCGTTGGTGCTCAGTCTGAGGCTCCCGCGCAAAAGAAAACGGACACCCGAGGTTCCCCGAGGTGTCCGGCAACAGACGGCGACGGCACCCGATGGAGCCGCCCCGATTCACTCTGTTCCTGGACCCGTGCACGCCGGCTTCACCACGCCGGGCTGGGGGTGGGAGGCCACCGGCCTCCGCTTCGAAGTGCGGCAAACCTAGCCCGGAGGCGGGGTTGCGTCAACGGGTCCCCCCATCCGGCTCAGGGCGCCGCCGGGATGACCTCCGCGAGCCCAACCCCCTTCCCCTCCGGCACCACCCGCCCCGCCGCCACGTGCGCGTCGTGCTCGAAAATGAACCACCACCGCCCCGCCACCGCGTTGGCCAGCAGGCTCCGCTTGCTCTCCAGCGTCCGCATCGGCTCCAGGTCGTAGCCCATGATGTAGGGGAGCGGGAGGTGATGGGCCGTGGGGATCACATCGCCCAGGAAGACGGCGGTGTCGCCCTCGCTCCGGAGGAGGATGCTCTGGTGCCAGGGGATGTGGCCGGGGGTGAGGTGCACGGAGATCCCCGGGAGCACCTCGCCGTTGCCGTCGAGGAGCTTCCAGCGGTCGGCGGCGGCGATGGGCTCGAAGTTCGGGGGGAGGTAGCTGGCCCGGGTCCGCTCGTTGGTGTGGCGGGCAAACTGGAGCTCGTTCCGCTGGACTACGTAGGTGGCGTTCGGGAAGGTCATGCGCACGTGGCGGCGCGGGTCGCCCTCGAGCTCGGGGTCGATGGTGGTGTTGCCGCCGGCATGGTCGAAGTGGAGGTGGGTGTTGATGACCCACTTCACGTCCTTCGGCAGGAAGCCGGCGGCGCCGAGCGCGTCCTCGAGCCGGGTGGCGCCCTCGAGGCCGGCGTTCTCCACGCCGTAGATGTCGAGGAACTTGGCGTCCTCCTTGTTCCCGAGCGCCGTGTCGATGAGCACCAGGCCGTCCGGGTGTTCCACCAGCAGGCAGCGCATGGCGAGCGGGATGCGGTTCCGCTCGTCGGGGGCGATGCGCCTGGACCAGAGGGTGCGCGGCACCACGCCGAACATGGCGCCGCCATCGAGGCGCTGCAGGCCGCCGTCGAGGAGGTGGCACCTGAAGCGGCCCAGCTGGAAGGGTGTGGCGAGGGACATGGCGGGACTCCTCAGCGCGGCGGGGTGGGATCCGCCACCGGCTTCCTGGCGATCAGGGCCTCGAGGTCGGCGAGGGTGCGCACGCCGCGCTCGCGGGCCAGGAGGAGCAGCCGCTCGAGCAGCTGCGCGGTGACGAACGCATCGCCCGCGGCGCGGTGGCGCGCGGGGTTCTCGAGGGCGAAGTACATGCTGAGGCTGTCCAGGCTCTTCGACTCGAGCTGCGGGAGGAGTCGCCGGGCCAGCCGGACCGTGCACACCCGCGAGGCCGCCAGCGCGAGGTCCCGCGCCCGCCGCACCTCGGCCGTGACGAAGCCCCAGTCGAAGCGGGCGTTGTGCGCCACGAAGACGCGGTTGGCGAGGGCGGCGAGGACCTGGTCCGCAACCACCTCGAAGGGAGGGGCGCCGGCCACCATGGCATCGGTGATCCCGGTGAGGCCCTGGATGCGGGAGGGGATCGGGATGCCGGGGTTCACCAGCGACTCGAAGACCAGCTCGCGGCGGTTGCCGTGGAGCACCACCACGGCGATGTCGGTGATGCGGTCGGGGCCGGCGGCGCGCATGCCCGTGGTCTCCACGTCCACCACGGCAAAGGCGCAGTCCTCGAGGAAGGGGGAGCCGCGCACCTCGCTCACCAGCGCCCAGCGGCCGTCCTGCAGCTGGTGAATCCGCGGGTCCGAGGCGAAGAGCGCCACCGCCAGCCGCTCCGCCACCGCCGGCGGCGCGCCGGGGAGGCCGAGCACCTCCACCGCCAGGCGGTGCGCTGAGAGCGGCCCGGCGAGCATGAGGGTCATGGCCCGCTCCACCAGCGTGCTCTCGGGGTAGCTCTGCAGGCCGATCACGGCTCGGCGCGGCGGAGGGGCAGCGTCATGCAGCGGGGGCCGCCGCCGCCCCGCACCAGCTCGTCGCCGTCGATGGTGATGACGGTGCGGTGCTTGGTGTCGAGCCAGTCGTCGAAGGCCACGAACTCCACGCTCGACACCGGGCGGAAGCCGGCGGCCTTGAGGGCCTCGAGGGTGAGCTCGTTCCGCTTGTAGCTGACGATGACGCCGGGCTTGAGCGCCACGAAGTTGCAGCCGCTGGTGTACTGCTCGCGGTCCTGGCCCTTCCGCTGCGGGCCGCCGGCGAAGACCGGCTCGAGGGGCATCCGCACCTCGCGCAGCGCGGTGAAGAAGTCGGGCATCTCGCGCACCGTGTCCTGGCCCTTGTGGCGGTGGAGCACCGCGAGGCGCTCGGGGCCGAGGAAGGCGGGCGGGTAGACCACGCAGAGCTCGCGGTCCACCTGGGTGAAGAGCATGTCCAGGTGGATGGCGGTGGCCTCGCGGGGCATGACCACCATCAGGATGTCGGTCACCGCCGTCTCGGCGAAGACGCGGCCGGCCAGGTGATCCAGCGCCGCGGGCGAGGTGCGCTCGCTGAAGCCGACCACCAGCAGGTCGGGCCGGAGCAGGTGGACGTCGCCGCCCTCGAGGGTGAAGTCGCTGCGGCGCTCCTCGGAGCCGTCGTAGAGGATCCCGGCGTTCTGGAGCGCGGGGTGGAAGGCGAAGAGCACCTTGATGAGCAGTTCCTCGGTCCACCGCACCCCGTGGCGCATGGAGCCCACCACGGCGTGCCCGCCGAGCACCATGCCGACATCGCGGGGGAAGAAGAGGTTGGGGAGCGGCGGCAGCACGTAGCCGACGGCGTTGAGGGCGCGGGCAAAGGGCCCGCCCTCCATCTCCCGGCCCTCGACAATGAGCTGCGCCAGCGCCGCGGCGTCGAGTTCCTCGAGCTGGCGGCCGAGGGCGGTGGAGGGCACCACGTCGAGGGTGGCGCGGATGAAGTACTCGCGCGCGGCGGGGAGCTCGAGGGCCTGGCGGAGGAGCTCGCGCACCTCGAAGACCTTCGCGAAGCGCTCCAGCACCGCCACGAAGCGGCGGTGCTCGCGCTGGGCGGCGTCGAGCTGGATGATGTCGTCGTAGAGATAGTCGCCCTTGTTGCCGGGAGTCACGGCCTGGAGCTCCGCCCCGGGCGTGTGCACCAGGACGGCCTCCAGCTGGCCGATCTCGCTCGTCACTCGAAGGGGCGGCATGACAAGAAAACTAGCGGAGGATGGCCCGGGACGGGGGGCCGTGCCCGGGGGGTGCCCTACCGGTTGGTCAGGGCGTAGCTCAGCGTCTCGAGCTCGAGCGCCAGGTTCACCGTCTTCACCACGACGTCGTCGGGGACGGTGAGCTGGATGGGGGCGAAGTTCAGGATGGCCTTGACGCCGAGCGCCACGACCCGGTCGGTGACCCCCTGCGCCGCCTCACCCGGAGTGACGATGACCGCGATCTCCACCGGGGAGCGGCGCAGCTCGGTCTCGAGCTCCTTCAGGTCCTTGACCACCAGCCCGTTCCAGCCCTTGCCCACCTTGGCCTGGTCGGTGTCGAAGATGGAGACGATGTCGAACCCGCGGTTGCGGAAGCCGCGGTACTGGACCAGCGCGCTGCCGATCTTGCCGGCCCCGATCATCGCCACGCGGTACGTCCGGCCCAGACCGAGGATGTCGCGCAGCTTGAGGACCAGCTCCCCCACCGAGTAGCCCAGCCCCCGCTTCCCGAACGAGCCGAAGAAGCTCAGGTCCTTGCGGACCTGGGCGGAGGTGGTGCCGCCCCGGGCGGCGAGGGCTTCGGAGCTCACGGTCTCCATCCCCTGCTCCTCGAATTCCTCGAGGAACCGGAGATAGAGCGACAGGCGTCGCACCGTGGACTCGGCGATCTTGCGCATGCGTAGCATGTGAAATGTTTCACAAAGATAGTGCCAGACACGTAGCGATGCTAGGGGCCAGCACGATCTCCACCTCGCGCCCGCCAGCGGCCCAGGCGCCGCGGGCTAGGCGATGGGGGGATAGACGGTGCGGAAGAGCCGGACGAAGTCCCGGGGCGCGAGTTCCTGCGGCCGCTGGGTCTCCTCGAGCCCCGCGGCGGCGATCCACGCCCCCGCCTGCTCGGGCGGCGCCGTGGTCAGCTCGCGGAGGCCCCGCAGGAGCTGCTTCCGCCGGAAGCCGAAGAGGCCCACGGTGAAGCGGCGGAAGTCGGCCACGGCCGAGTCAGGCAGGAGCGGCTCGGCGAGGGGGCGGAGGCGGAGCACGGCGCTGTCCACCTTGGGAGGCGGGCGGAAGGCGCCGGCCGGCACGGTGAACTTCCGCTCCACCGCCGCCACCGCCTGGACGCCCACGCTGAGCGCGCCGTAGTCGGCGCCGCCGGGCGGCGCGGCCACCCGCTCTGCCACTTCCTTCTGCACCAGGAACACGACGCTTTTCGGCCGGGGCGGCGTCAGGGCCTTCTCCAGCAGCGGCGAGGTGATGTTGTAGGGGATGTTGCCCACGATGCGCACCGGGCCGGGACCCGTCAGCTGGTGCCAGTCGAGCTCCAGCGCGTCGCCGGCGGCCAGGAGGAGCGTCGGGAAGCGCTCGCGCAGGTCGGGGAGGAGGTCGCGGTCCTTCTCGATGGCGATGACGCGGTCGCTCCGCGCGAGGAGCTCGCGGGTGAGGCCGCCGGGGCCCGGCCCGATCTCCAGCACCGTCTCGCCGGGGGCGATCTCCGCCAGCTCGGCGATGCGCGAGAGGATGCCCGGATCGAAGAGGAAGTGCTGGCCGAGCGCCTTCTTGGGACTCAAGCGCGGAGGATGAGGAGGGTACGGTCGTCCACGGGACGGGGCGTGGAGAGGTCGGCCTCGTCGAAGACGGCGGCGACGATCGCGTCGGGCGTGAGGTGCCGGCGGCTGGCGATGGCCTCGAGGAGCCGCTCCTCGGTGAAGCCGCCGGAGCGCTGGTCCACGAGGCCGTCGGTCCAGAGGCAGAGGAGGTCCTCGCCCGGGGTCCAGGCCACCTGGGCGCGCGTGAGGGTGGCCGCGGTGGCGAGGCCGAGCGGCGGCGCGGTGCTCTCGAGCCGCTCCGGCGCGCCGGTGGCGGGGACGCGGAAGGCGTGCGGATGACCGGCGCTCGCGTAGACGAGGCGGCCGCCCTTCGGGTCCAGCATGCCGTAGAACACCGACAGGAACATCTCGGTCGAGGCGAGCTCGTTGCCGAGGCTCTCGAGCATCGCGGCGAGCACTTCGTCGGGGGAGCTGCCGGCGTGGGCGTGGATGCCGGCCGCGGACATGACGAGCGCCATCACCAGCGCCGCCGAGAAGCCGTGGGACGAGACGTCGCCGAGCATCACGCCGACGCGGCCCCCGCCGAGGCGGGTGAAGGTGTAGAAGTCGCCCCCCACGGAATCCACGGGGCGGCAGACGGCGGCGACGAGGGCGTCGCCCTGGAGCACGGCGGGGGCCGGGAGGAGCTTGAGCTGGAGGTCGTGGGCCAGCTCGAGCTCGCGCTGGAGGCGCTGGCGGCGGAGGTCCCGCGCCACGAGGCGGGCGTTCTCGATGGCGGCGCCGATCTGGTTGGCCACCGCGGAGACGAGCTTCGCCTCACTCGGCGTGAAGGTGTCGCCGGCGAGGCGGTCGGTGAGGTTGATGACGCCGACGCAGCGGGTCTTGGTGCCCGGCACGGCGTAGCAGATGGGGATGCTCAGGAAGGCCTGGCCCAGGTAGCTGCGCGGGTCGTGGCTGCCGGGGTTCGGGAGGTAGGGGTCGGTGGGATCGCAGACGATGATCCGCTCCTCGCGGAAGACGCGGGCGGCCACCGAGGTCTGGTCAGCGACCTGCACCGGCTCGAGCCCCTCCGCGGAGAAGCCCCGCGCGGCCACGGCGCGGAGGACGCCGGCGTCCTCGTCGTGCACCATGATGGAGGCGCGGCGGGCGCCGACGGTCTCCGCCACGAGGCGGACGATGGTGGGGGCGGCCTCCTCGAGGCGGGTGGTCTGGCCCAGGATCTCGCTGATGGCGTAGAGGAGGTCGATCTCCTCGTAGCGGCTGGTGAGCTCGTCGGTGATCTCGGCCGCCTCGCGCTCGGCGGCAAAGAAGGCACCGAGGACGCCGGCCAGCTGCGGGGCCAGCTCCGGCGGCGCGGGCATCGGGGATGCGACCGGGCCGGGAGTGCGCGGGATGGGCGGGGCGTAGCCGGGGTCGGGCCCGCCGCCGAATGCGCGCAGGCCGCGTCCGTCGAACCGCCACAAGCGCACGCGGGCACCCGAGAGGGCGCCGAGGGCTTCCGCGACGGACTCCACGCCCGTCAGCGGCGGCGCAGCGTCATGCAGATGGAATTTCCCTGGTCGTTGAAGCGGACGTCGTCCACCAGCTGGCGGATGAGGAAGAGGCCGCGCCCGTTGGGGCGGTCGAGGTCCTCGGGGTCGAGCGGCTCGCGCACCGTCTCGGGGTTGAAGCCGGTGCCTTCGTCGGTGACCTCGATGCGGACGTGCTCGGGACCGAGCTCCGCGCGGACGAACACGGACTTGCTGGGATTCTCCTGGTTGCCGGCCACGATGGCATTGGCGAGCGCCTCGGCGACGGCCACGCGGACGTTGAAGCGCGAGCGGCGGCAGAGCCAGTTGGCGCAGGTGCAATGGCGCATGAGCAGGTCCACCACCTGCTCGATGCAGGCCACGTCGCTCGGGACCCGGAGGCCGAGCTCGGTGGTGGCGCCATTGGCCGCCGGAAGCCGGCGACGGCGCACACAGAGGCGCAGCGAGGCCGGGACCGGCAGCGTCATCCGGCGAACCCGCCGGCGGCCTTCTCGGCCGTGTCGCTGATGGCGAAGAGGGTGTCGAGCTTGGTGAGCTCGAACAGCGAGCGGAGGTCCTCGTTGAGGCCGCTCAGGCGGAGGTCCCCGCCCTGCTCGCGCACCTTCTTGGAGATGGACACCAGGGCGCCGAGGCCGGAGGAGTCGATGTAGCCGGTGCGGGAGAAATCGATCACGAAGCGGCGCTCGCCACTCTCGAGCGCCTCCTGGACCGCCGCCTTGAGTTCCTGCCGGTTGCCCACGATGAGCTGGCCTTCCACCCGGATGAGGTAGATGCCGCCCGTGTCCCTGGTTGCCGTGAACGCCATCGGAGCTCCTTAGGGGTTCAGCCCGCCGTCCGGCCCTGCAACAGGACCATGGCGGCCACCTCCACAATATCCTCCACCGACGCCCCGCGCGATAGGTCACTCATGGGCCGGGCCAGCCCCTGCAGGAGGGGCCCCAGGGCCACGGCCCCGCCCAGCCGCTGCACCAATTTGTAGCCAATGTTGCCGCTGTCGAGGTCCGGGAAGACCAGGACATTGGCCGCCCCGGCAACCGCCGACCCCGGGGCCTTCCGGGCCGCCACGAGGGGCTCGACGGCGGCGTCGACCTGGAGCTCCCCGTCGGCCGGGATGTCCGGCGCGAGGCGCCGGAATTCGTCGGCGGCTGCCCGGATCCGCTCCACCCGGGCCCCCTCGGCGCTGCCCCGGGTGCTGTAGCTCAGGAAGGCCACCCGGGGGGCGTCGCCGACCAGGTTGCGGCGGTCGCGGGCGGCGGCCAGGGCCACGGCGGCGAGCTGGGCCGGCGTAGGCTCGGGGAGCACCGCGCAGTCGGTGAAGGTGAACACCCGGCCGTCCGCGAGCACCATGTAGAAGGCCGAGCTGGCGGTGACGACGCCGGGCGCCGTGCCGATGGCCCAGAGCGCGGCGCGGAGCACGTCGGCCGTGGTGGCGACCGCGCCGGCCACGGCGCCGTCGGCCTCGCCGAGGGCCACGAGGCCGGCGGCAAAGCGGAGCGGATCGGCGGCGAGGTCGAGGGCGTGGACGGCGTCGTGGACCTTGTCGGGGCGGCGGTCCCGGAGGCGCTGGGCCACGCGCTGGCGGCGGGGATCGGTGGCCGGGTCGAGGCCGCCGGGGCCGCCGAGCAGGATCGGCTCGAGGATCCCCTCGCCGCGGAGCCGGGCGGCGGCGGCCTGCACCCGCGGGTCCTCGCCCTCGGCGAAGACGATGCGGCCGCCCGCCCGGCGGGCGCGCGCGAGCAGTTCGTGGCGGAAGTTCACCGGGGGGCGAAGCGCCGCTTGAGCGCGGCCAGCACCACCGGGTGGACCAGGGCGGAGACGTCGCCGCCGTGGCGGGCGACCTCGCGGACCAGGCTCGAGCTCAGGTAGGTGGCGTCCTCGGGCGGCACCAGGAAGACGGTCTCGAGGCCGGGGAGGAGATGGCGGTTCATCATGGCCATCTGGAACTCGTACTCGAAGTCGCTCACGGCGCGGAGGCCGCGGACGATGAGCGACGCGCCGTGGCCGCGGCAGAAGTCCACCAGCAGCCCCTCGAACGACTCGTAGGTGATCCGCGGGTCCTCGCCGACCGCCTGGCGGAGCATGTCGAGCCGTTCCGACACCGAGAAGAGCGGCTCCTTGGTCGAGTTCCGCGCCACGGCCACGACCACGCGGTCGGCGAGCGCCAGGCTCCGGCGCACCAGGTCGGTGTGCCCGTTGGTGGGCGGGTCGAAGGAGCCGGGGTAGACGGCGATCCGTGTCATGGGGCTCGGACGAAGGTGATGGCGGTGTCGCCGTAGCGACGGGTGTCGTCGCCGGGGAGCTCCACACTGGCGGCGTGCTCCACGCACAAGATCCGCGCGAAAGGCGTGGCGCGGAAGAGGGTCACCAGCCGGGCGGCGTCGTCCCGATTGTAGGGCGGGTCGGCGAAGGCCAGGTCGTAGGCGCCGGCCGCCAGCCGCTCGGCGAAGCGCAGCGCGTCCCCGCGGTGCACGGTGGCCTCGGCGGCGGCGCCGAGTTCGGCAATGTTGGCGCTGAGGGCGGCGAGGGAGGGCGGGTTGAGCTCCACGAAGTCGGCGTGGGTGGCACCGCGCGAGAGGGCCTCGAGGCCGAGGGCGCCGCTGCCGGCGTAGAGGTCGAGGACCCGCGCCCCGGGGAGCGCCGCCTGCACGATGCTCATCCAGGCCTCGCGCACGCGGTCGGCGGTGGGGCGGACGCGGGGGTCCCTGGGCGGCACGAGCCGGCGGCCGCGCCAGCGTCCCCCCACGATGCGCACGCCGTCAGCTCCCGGCCGGGCCCAGCGCCACCATGCGCGCCTGCAGCGAGGTGGCGCCATTCCACTCGTTCTGCTCGAGCCGGAAGGCCACGTCGAGCGCCGGGGTGCGCGCCGCCGACCAGGGGTAGCGGTCGGCCCAGCCGAAGCCGATGGCGGCCAGGCGCGCCCCGTCCCGCACCAGGGTGCCCTTGAGGTGGGCGGTCCCCACCCGACGGGCTCCCGACAGCTCCACGTTGCGGACCCCGAAGACCGGGCCGGGATTCCCCATGCCGCAGGGCTCGAGCCAGCGGCACAGCTTCTCGAGGTCGTCGGTGACCTCCGCGAGGCCCACCACGAGGTCAATGCGCTGCTCGGGACCCAGGTCCTCCTCGGCGAGCTCGGCGCGGGCCACGGCGGCGAAGCGCTCACGGAACGCGTCGAGCCGGTCGCGCCGGACGGTGACGCCGGCGGCCATGTGGTGGCCGCCGAAGCGCTCCAGCAGGTCGCCACACTGGGTGAGGGCGTGGTGGAGGTCGAAGCGGGAGATGCTCCGGCCGCTCCCCTTCCCGATCTCGCCGTCGAGCGCCACGAGGAAGGTGGGGCGGCCGTAGCGCTCCACCACCCGCGAGGCCACGATGCCCACCACGCCCGGATGCCACTTGTCCGAGGCGAGGACCAGGCCGGTGTCCTGCGCGGGGTCGCGCTCGCCTTCCACCTGTGCGAGCGCCTCGTCGAGGATGCGCTGGTCCAGCGCCTGCCGCTCCACGTTCATCCGCTCCAGCCGCTCGGCGAGCCGGGTGGCCAGGCCCGGATCGTCGGTGAGCAGGAGCTCGAGCCCCTCCATGGCATCGCCCACGCGGCCGGCGGCGTTGAGGCGCGGCGCCAGGATGAAGCCCACCTGCCCTGCGCGGATCTCCCTCCCCTCGAGGCCGCTCACGCCGATGAGCGCGGCGAGGCCCGGCCAGCGCGTCTGGTTGAGCAGCTTGAGGCCGTGCCGCACCAGGATCCGGTTCTCGCCGGTGAGCGGCACGATGTCGGCGATGGTGGCGAGGGCCACCAGATCCAGGAAGTGGAGCGGCAGGCGAGGCGGGCCTGCCGAGGGCGGCGGCGAGCGCCTGCACCAGCTTGAAGGCGATGCCGGTGCCGCAGAGCTGGCGAAGGCCCGAAGTGTCGTCGGGGCGTTGCGGATTCACCACGGCCACGGCCCGCGGCAACTCGGCGCCCGGGAGGTGATGGTCGGTGACCACCACCTGGAGCCCGGCGGCGTTGGCCTCCTCGACGGCGCCGCGGGCCTGGATGCCGCAGTCGCAGGTGAGGATGAGGCCGGCGCCGGCGGCGCGCGCGGCGGCGAGGCCGGCGGCGCCGAGGTCGTAGCCGTCCTTCAGGCGATGCGGGATGAAGGGGACGACGTCCGCGCCCATCGCGCGGAGGGCGCGGGTGAGGAGGGCGGTGGCGCACTGCCCGTCCACGTCGTAGTCGCCGTGCACGAGGATGCGGCGGCGCGTGGTGATCGCCGCCACGAGCGCCTCGACGGCGGTGGCCATGCCGGCGAGGGCGCGCGGGTCGGCCAGGTCGTCGAGCGCGGGGCGGAGGAAGCTCCGCGCCGCGTCACGCCCGCTGATGCCGCGCTGCACCAGCAGCGCCGCGAGCACCGGCGAGACGCCGAGCTCGCCCGCCAGCTCCTGCACCCGCCCGGCCTCCGGTGGGGGGGCGACCTTCCAGCGGAGGGCGGGGACGGGAAAGCGGCTACTCAATCTCTTCGGGCGCGAAGAGGATCACGCCGCAGCTCTCGCACGCGTCGATGAGGGTGCCGGCGCGGATCTGGTTGCGGCGGTTGAGCGGCACGGTGGTGAAGCAGGCGCTGCAGGCGGCGCCGTCGAGCGCCATGACCACGCGGGTCAGCTTCACGGTCCGGAGGCGCTCGTAGCGCTGGCGGAGGGCACGGTTGACGCTGCCGGCCATGGCGTCGCGCTCGGCGAGCCGGGCCTGGCGGACGCCCTCGGCGGCCTGGCGGCGGCCGTTGACCTCGGCGCGCTGGGTCTCCTGGGCGGCCCGCATCTCGGCGAGGCGACCCTCGAGCTGGGCCACCTGGGCCTCGAGGCCACCTCACCTGGTCCGCCAGCTTCATCCAGTCCTGCTCCTCCTTGGCCAGCACCGACCGCGCCAGGTCCAGCTCGGTCATCACGGCCTGCGCCTCACGCGGGTTCTTGATCTGGTCCAGCCGGGCCTTCCCGCGCGCCTCGAGCTTCCGGTAATTCTCCACCTTGGCCTCGACCTCGGCGCGGCGGCGGGTGGTGTCGGCAACGGCCTTGCGGGTCCGGGCCAGCTCGGCATCGGCGTCGGCGAGCTGCTGGTCCAGCGCCTCGAGCTCGGCGAGCACGGCATCGAGGGCCTGGTCGGCCTCGAGCAGCGCCACGTCCTTGGCCTGCAGCTCCAGCAGCTTGACGAGATCTGGGTGCATCGGGGGTCCTTTGGGGGTCAGGGTCGGGGTGACAAAGATACTCGGGGCCCGGGGCGTGCGCGGCTAGCGCCGCTCCGGGCGACGACGGGTGCGGCGCCAGCCGTAGCGGCGCTGGAATTCCTCGGGGTAGCGGGTGCGGAGCTCCTCGACGAGCTCGCGCTTCCTCGCCGCGAGCGTGGCATGCTCGCTCGCGGGGGCGCGCTCGATCTGGCGGTTGAGCCGGTCGAGCGCGCGGAAGTGCGGCCGCGCCTCGAGCACGCGGCAGGCGCCGTCGAAGATGCGGTCCTGCGGCCCGGCCAGCGCCTGCGGGGTCTCCGCCAGGAAGCGGGCCCAGCGGGCCTGGATGGCGGGGTCGATCCCCTCGGGCACCGGCGCCGGGCCGTCGTCCCCCACGGCGGCCAGGCGATCGAACATCTCCCGGTGCCCCGGGGCCTCGAACCACTCGGGCGGCACGCCTTCGGCGGCGCGGCGGCGCCACTCGCCGCTGGCCACCATGAGGCGGAGCAGCGCCAGCTCGGCCGGGGTCCCGTCGGTGCGCGGCGCGGCCGACTCGGTGCTGGGCCGCGGGCGATGATCCTGGTCGGGCGCGGGGGGCGGCGCCTGGCGCGGCGCGGGTTCCTTGAGGTTGGCCACCTCCTGCTCCAGCACCGCCTTGCTGACGCCGCTCCGCTCGCTCACCAGCGACAGGTAGAGCTCGCGCTGGATCGGGTCCCTGGTGGCGCGGATGGTGGGGAGGAGGCGGTCGAGCGCCTCGCGGCGGTGCTCCATGCCGGTGAACCAGCCGCGGCGGTCGAGGATCTGGATCTTCCGCTCCAGCACGTCCACGGCGTCGGCGATCACCGGCTCGAGGGCGCGGGCGCCGCCCTTCTGCACCAGGGTGTCGGGGTCCTCGCCCGGGGGCATGGTGGCCACGCGGACCCGGAGCTCGTGGCGGAGCAGCTCGTCGCCGGCGCGGAAGGTGGCCTTGAGGCCGGCCATGTCGCTATCGAGGAGGAGGAGCGCCTGCTGCGTCAGGCGCTTGAGGAGGGCCGCCTGGTCGCCGGTGAGCGCGGTGCCGAGCGGCGCCACCACGTGCTCCACGCCGGCCACCACCAGGCGCAGCACGTCGAAGTAGCCCTCGACGATGATCACGGCGCCTTCCTTCCGGATGGCGTTCCGCGCGGCGTGCAGGTTGTAGAGCGTCTGCCCCTTCTTGAAGATCGGGCTCTCGGGGCTGTTGAGGTACTTGGGCTCGCCCTGGCCCAGGATCCGGCCGCCGAAGCCCACCACGCGGCCGCGGAGGTCGTGGATGGGAAAGAGCAGCCGGCCGCGGAAGCGGGGGATGATCCGCCCGTCCTCGCGCCTCGCGCGAGAGCCCGGCCTCCAGCATCACGCCCTCGTCGAGCCCGAGCTGGCCCATGGCCTTGAGGAACTCGTTCGGGCTCCGGGGTGCGTAGCCGAGCTGGTAGGGTTCGAGCTCCTCGAGGTTGAAGCCGCGGTCGGTGACGTACTTCCGCGCCAGCTCCGCCTCGGGCGCGTCGCGGAACTGGCCCGCGAACCAGTCGTGCGCCACCGCCACGGCGGAGAAGAACGGCTCCCGGGGATCGGGGCCCTGGCGCTCCTTGCTGGTCTCGGGGATCACGATGCCCTCGCGCCGCGCCACCTCGCGGACCGCGTCGGGGTAGCTGAGCCCCTGCCGCTTCATGTACCAGGAGAAGATGTCGCCCGCTTCCTTGCAGACGAAGCAGTAGTAGCGGCCCTTCTTGGGGATGACGGCAAAGTTGCGGTGGGTGCCGCCGTGGAAGGGACAGGGGCCGCGCCAGTCGGCGCCGCTCTTCTTCAGGTCCACGGACTCGCCGATCACCGACACGAGGTCGGCGGCGTCGCGCACCTGCTCGATCAGCTCGTCCGGGATCATCGGCTCAGCTCCCGAACTCGAGGATGGTGACGCCGGTGCCGCCCTGGTTGGCGGGGGCGAAGGCGTGGGCCTGCACCCGGCGGTCGCCCTTGGCCACGCGCTGCACCCGCTCGCGCACAGCACCGGTGCCCTTGCCGTGGATCACGCGCAGGTACGGCTGCTCGGCCAGCACCGCCGCGTCGATGGCGGCCACCACCGCGTGCTCGGCCTCGTCGCCGCTCAGGCCGCGGAGGTCCAGCTCGTAGTTGTGCTCCAGGGTGGAGACGTCCACCATCGGCTCCTTCTTCCGCGCGGGCCCCTGCCCGCCCGGCATCGGCGAGAGCGATCCCGGCTCCACCACCAGCTTGAGCGAGCCGACGCGCACCACCACCTTGCCGTCGCCCCGCACCTCGAGGACGTCGCCGGGGGTGCCACTGGCCATGCGGACGCGCTGGCCCGGCTCGAAGCTCACCGGCGCGTGCCCATCGGCAGCGGCCTTCTCGTCGAGGCGCTTCACCGCCGCCTTCGCGACGCCGGCGGCCTCCTCCACCATCCGCCGCGCCTCGCGCGCCGCCGCCTCGTCCGCCTCCTTCACCCGGGCGATGGCGCGCTCCACCTCTTCCCGGGCCTGCAGCAGGAACTGCCGCGCCTGCTCCCGCGCCGAGCGCTCGGCGCCGCGCTCACGCTCGGTGAGCACCTTGTCGCGCTCCTTCTGGCGGGCGCCCTGCGCCTCGAGCTCGGCGGTGCGCTGCTCCACGTAGGTGAGCTGCTCGCGGAGCGCCTCCTCGCGGAGCTGCTGCTCCCGCTCCCGCTGCTCCACCTGCGCCAGCAGCGCGTCGAGCGTCCGCTCCGCCTCCGGCACCTGCGCCTCGGCCTCGGCGAGCACGTCCGGCCGGACCCCGAGCCGCCGCGCGATGGCCAGCCCGTAACTCCGCCCCGGCACGCCCTTCTGCAGGCGATAGGTGGGCTGCAGCGTCGCCGCGTCGAACTGCAGTGAGGCATTCACCACGCCCTTCGCCGAGGTGGCGAGCCGCTTGAGCGCGCCGAGGTGCGTGGTGGCGAGCGTGAGCACCTGCCGCCGCGTGAGCGCCAGCAGGGCCGCGCCGGCGAGGGCGCTGCCCTCGGCCGGGTCGGTGCCGCTCCCGATCTCGTCGAGGAGGACGAGGCTCCGCTCGTCCGCCTCGTCGAGGATGACGCGCAGCAGCGCCAGGTGGGCGCTGAAGGTGGAGAGGCTCGCGGCGATGGACTGCCGGTCCCCGATGTCGGCGAAGATCCGCTCCACGATCGGCAGCCGGCTCCCCGGCCCCACCGGCGGGATGATCCCGCTCTGCGCCATGGCGACGTGGAGCCCCACCGCCTTCAGGAGCACCGACTTGCCGCCGGTGTTGGGGCCGGAGAGGAGCACGGTGCGCTCGCCGTCCTCGAGCGTCAGGTCAAAGGGCACCACCGGCACGGTGCCGCCGATGAGCAGCGGATGGCGGCCGTTGTTCACCACCAGGCCGCCCGGCGCCGGCGCCACCTCGGGCGCGTAGCCGTCCACCAGCGCGGCATAGCGGGCGCGCGCGGCGAGGTCGTCCACGGCCACGCACATGGCGTGGAGGTCCTTGAGCAGCGGCTGCGCGGGGCGCAGGAGGTCGGTGAGGTCCCGGAGGACCTTCAGCTCCTCCCGCTGCGCCGCCGCCTCGGCCTCACGCATGGCGTTGCCGAGGGGGATGACCGACGCGGGCTCGAGGTAGAGCGTGGCGCCGCTCGCCGACTCGCCGTGGATGATGCCGTCGGGGCGGCCGCGCAGGTCGCGCGGGACCGGGATCACGTAGCGGCCGTCGCGGAGCGTCACCCCACCGTCGCCGCCCACGGCGCGGAGGATGGCCTCGAGGCGCTGGACCAGGCGGTCGCGCGCGGTGCGGATCTCGCTCCGGGCGGACGCCAGCGCGGGGCTCGCCGAGTCGCGCACGGCGCCGTCGTCGTCCAGCGACTGCTCCAGCTTCCGCTCGAACGGCTTGGGCGGCAGTTCCACCCGGAGCGGCACCACGCCCGGCGCCTCCGGCTCCACCCGCTTCAGTTCCTCCAGCACCAGCCGGGAGGCGGTGAGTGTCCGGCGGATGGCCAGCAGTTCCTGCGCATCGAGCACGCTGCCCGGGATGCGGAGGCGGCCGAGGGCGTTCTTCACCTCCGGGACCGACTCCGCGACCACCCCGCGGTTCCGCCGCGCCAGGGCCGCCAGCTCCGACACCCGCGCCAGCTCCTGCCGGATTTCCGCCGCCACGAAGGACGGGCACCGCGCCCGGAGACTCGCCGCGCCGAGCGGGCCGGCGGCGAGGGCGGCCACGGCATCGAGCACCTGCGCAAACTCGAGCGCCTCCAGCGGCTCCGCCCACGCGGCGAGGAGCAGGTCTTCGCTGCCGGACGTCGTGACCACCCGCTCCAAAGCGGACGGGGTGCCTGCGTCCGCAGACGCCGGCACCCCGTCGGGGAAGTCGGATGGGATCTGGTCGGTCATCGGGCGCGCGTCCTGCGCGGTGCCGGACCGGGCTGGTGCACTGCCATCACGAAGGACTCAGTCCACACTCAGGAGTCAGGGGGCCCACGCATCCCCTGCTCGCAGGGGCTATGCTCTTGCTGGACGTCAACTTACGCCTGCCCGCGCCAATCCACAAGGCGCGAGACCGCCTCACTCCAGCGTGAACCACTGCACCTCGACCCGGCGGTTCTTGTCCGGGTCGGGGCCGGCGGGCTCTTCCCAGCCGCGGCCCACGATCTCCAGCCGCTTGGGGTCCACGTTGTAGCGCCGGATCAGCTGGCGCTGGATCTCGGCCGCGCGATCGCGCGAGAGGCCCATGGCCTTGAGCCCCTGCTGCCGCACAAACGCCTCCCCGCCCTGCCGCCGGAACTCCTCCACCATGGAGTTGTCCACGTGGCCGCGGAGGAGGAGCGTCGAGCCCGGGCTCACCGCGAGCAGCTGCTTGGTGGCCTCGAGGTTGGCCACGTTCTCGCTGTTGGCGAGGTCGAGTTCGGCCGAGTTGGGCTTGAAGTAGAAGCGGATGTCCTTGGAGAGGAGTGGATCCGTCTCCACGGTGCCGCCGCTCGCGCTCTTGATCGGCGCGATGGCCACCTTCTGGTCGGCGAAGAGTCCCGCCGCCTTGAGGGCCGCGAGCGCCGTCCCGTCGGCGAAGCGCGAGGCATCGGCCGGGTTGGGGATCAGCTGGCTGCCGTAGGCGAGGACCGCCGACTGGTAGATGCCGCCGAAGCTCCCCGCCGCGTCGATCTCGCCGGAGAAGAACGCGAGGTTCTCGGGGAAGTTGGAGAGGTGCACCTTCTGCAGCTCCGCCCGGGCCTGGTCCGGCGTCCACTTGAACGCCTGCGCCACCACGCTGAGCTGCGATTCGGGGTTGTCGCGCACCAGCTTGTTCCCCTCGAGCAGGGCGCGGACGATCCCCTCCACCATCTGCGGATGCGCCGCCGCGAAGCCCTCGTTCAGCACCAGCACGTCCGCCACGATGAGCAGGTTGCGGTTGCTGGTGAGGAGCCTGGCCTTCCCCTGCGACCCCTGCAGCACCTCGGTGGTCTTGGGCTCCCAGGTGACGGCGCCGGCCAGGCGGCCCTTGCCGTTCAGCTCCGAGAGGAAGAGGTCCCCGGCGGCGAAGCCGTCCTCGGTGTACACCAGGTTGAGCGCGTCGCCCGACGGCGAGTCGTCGAGCGAGCCGAGGGGATTGATGGGGAGCCCCGCCTCCTGCGCCAGGTAGCGGATGAAGAAGTCGGTCTCGGTGAACTGCGCCGCGGCCACCACCTTGCCGCGGAGGTCGTTCACCTTCTTGATGTCGCGGGTCACCAGGATGCCGTCGGCGCCGCGGGAGAAGCCGATCTGCGCCGGCACCTTCACCCGGAACTGCCGCCCGTACACCGCCAGCACGTCCGCCGTGGTGGCGGACCCGGCCAGCCGCCCGGCGTTGAGCGCCGACCAGCTCTCCTCCTCCGACACCGTCAGCTTCACCTTGCAGCCGCAGTACTTGGTGAAGAGCGACCCGGCCGACGGCTGCAGCCCCCCGTTGGCGGCAATGAGCCCCGCATAGCCGGCGTACTCGCTCAGCTCGATGACCACGGTGCTGTCGGCGGGCACGGCGTAGGTGCCGGCCGCGTCGAGGGTCGGCACTTCCTGGGCGAGGGTGCTCACCTCGGCCGCCGGCTCCTCGGCGGTGCCCGGCATGGCGGGCAGCTTCACCCCGCCCTTCTGGATCATCCCGTAGCCGAAGTAGACCAGCCCGCCGATCAGCGCAAAGGAGATCAGCTTCCCGAGGAAGGTGAAGCCCGGCTTGGACTCAGCCATTGGGACCCATCTCCTTCTGCGCCTGCGGCGCCTGCGACGTGCCGCCCGCCTGGATGCCCTGGCTGGCCAGGAACTCCGCCAGCGCGGCCTGCTCCAGCGCCTTGGACTCGTTCTCCTTCTCGCGGACCTTGTCCATGTCCACGATGTCCTTCGCCACCCGCGCCTTGCCGGCGGACATCTCGTAGCGCTTCTGCAGCACTTCTTCCACCGTCTTCATGGTGTCGCCCAGGTCCCCCACCTTGAAGGTGGCGCTGGAGAGGGCGCCGGCCGCCTCGGCCTGCGCCTCCTTGATCTTCACCTGGTCGAGCTGCTTCTCGAGCCGGCGCACCTTCTCCTCGAACTCCTTCTGCACGATCTTGGCCTGCCGCAGGTTGGCCTGGTAGGCCTCCTCGCTCTCGGTGAGCTCGGCCATGTCGGTCTGGAGGTCCGCCTTGAGCTCCTGCAGCTCGCGCGCGAGCGTGCCGGCCAGCTCGACGTTGCCCGCCTGGTGGTTGGCCAGGATCCGGCGCTCGAGGTCCTGCGCCCGGCCCGTCTTCATCTTCACCTGGCCCTTGAGCCGCTCGGCCACGCCGGCCATCCGCGCCAGGGCGCTGTTGTACTGCGCCATCTTCTCCCGGAACTCCATCCGCGCCGCCTCCATCAGCGCCTCGGGATTCTGCTCCTCCAGCCCGCTGATGAAGAGGGAGAGGAACCCGCGGAAGAGCCTGCCGACGCGTGCGAAGATGGCCATGGACGATCTCCGAAGTAGGAGCCCAGAATGTCGGGGTGGTTCCCGGACTGTCAAACCAGCCTGCCGTGGGGCCGGAGCGCCGCTCCGGCCACTCGATCTCCAGTGTCAGACGAACCGCCGCAACTCCTCGATCCGCCGCTCGATCTCCTCCGGCCCGAGTTCCCGGTAGCGCGCCGGCAGGAAGCGCACGTCGGTGCACTCCTTCACCGCCACCAGGTCCATGTACTCGAGCTTCCGGGTGTGCGCGTTGGGGCGCACCTCCTGGAACACCTGCGTCAGGATCTCCTTGAGCGCCGGCCGCGGCTCCGCGGCCAGCTCCCAGATCCGGAGGCCACGGACAAAGACGCCCTCGATCTCGTTGCCGCCGAGCGTGATCGTCGGCGGCAGCTCCGGGAGGTCGGCCTCGGCGATCGGGATCTTCACCTTGCGCGCCACGGCCAGCAGCAGGGCGCGGCGCTCCGCGTCGGTCTCGGGCGGGAAGAGCGGGATGTGGACGTCGAGGCGCCCCTGGCGCTTGAGGTCCACCTCCAGCAGGTCGGGCCGCGAGGTGGCGAAGACCCAGATGATCCGCCCCCGGTTCCGCGTGTCCGACATCTCCTTGGCGAGCATCGAGTACACCCGGCCGGAGAGCCCGCCGTCGCCCTCGCCGCCCTCGCGCTTGCCGGCGGCCTGGTCGGCCTCGTCCACGAAGACCACCACCTGGCCGAGCGCCCGGAGGACCGAGAAGATCTTCTCGAGGTTCCCCTCGGTGGCGCCCACCCAGCGGTCGCGGAAGTTCTTGAAGACCACGCAGGGGATGCCGAGTTCGCCGGCCCAGCAGGTCACGATGAACGTCTTCCCGGTCCCGATCCGCCCCGCGATGAGGTACCCCATCGGCAGCGCGTGGAGCGCGCCCCGGCGCAGGAGCTCGGTGTCCTCGCGGAGCCAGGCGCGCACGGCGTCGAAGCCGGCGACGTTGTCGAGCGTGAAGCTGGACTCGATGAACTCCATCAGCCCCGCGCACTCCCGCTCGATGGCATCCTTCTTCTGCCGGGTGAGCCACTGCCGCGTGATCCGCTCCCCGTTCCGGAGCGCCAGCGCCAGCACCCGCTTGGCGCCGATCCGCGACAGCCCCGTGAGCCGGCTCGCCAGCTGGTCCACCGGCACGTCGCTCTTCGCGGGGAGTTCCGTCAGCTCCCCGGCGATCAGCGCCTCGAGGTACTCCCGCATCTCCCCCTCGTCGGGGAGCGGCACCCGGAGCGCCACGGCGTGCGGGTTCTCGGCCACCAGCTCGTTCAGGTCCTGCAGCTCCTCGGTGAGCAGCACCGTGACGATGTTGGCGTGCAGGATCCCCGGGTCGTTGGCCCAGCCCAGCACCTTGACCACGTTGGCGCTGAAGGCGCCGCCGAGTGAGGCGGCCTCGCCGCGCGGCACCACGAACTCCGCGAAGTCCACCACCACCGCGATCCTGGGCCGCGGCTTCTCCGGCGCGAGCGCCGCGAGGTTGAGCGAGCGCAGCAGGTAGCGGTCAATCAGCTCGAGCGCCGCCCCCGGCTCCCGCAGGTACTGCATCGCCTTCCCGTCGTCGCCGAGGGCGTCACGCACCCACTTGCCCCAGTCCTCGCCGCCCTTGATGGCTCGGACCCCGCGGCTCCGGTCATAGTGCAGCACCACGTCGTACCCCGGCCACATCACCTCGTCGAGGTACTGCTTCAGCGAATACATCTTCCCGCCGTGCGGCAGCACGTCGAAGATGTTGCCATGGATCAGGAACTGGGCGCAGGCGCCGGACCGGTAGAGGTCCTGCAGCTCCCTGGCCCAGGGGGGCAGCGTGGGGCTCACTGGGTCTCCCGGAGGGTGGCGCGCGCCGCGACGGCGGGCGGCTCCTCGAGCAGGTCGTCGAGGGAGCCGTACATCTTCTGCTGGTCGGCCAGCCAGGCGGAGGCGCCGCCGAGGCTGCCGGTGATCTCGTCGAGACGGCTGGAGAGGCCGGCGGCATCGGTGGAGAGCGCGGCCTGTTCCCGCAGCAGCTCGAGCTGCTCCTGGATGCGGAGGATCTCCGCCTCCAGGAAGTCCAGCTTGGCGCGCCCGTCGGTGCGCTGCTTCACCCGCTGCTCCAGGATCTCGGCCTGCTGCTCCAGGCTCTTCCGGAGCTCGTCGGTGATCCCGGGATCGCCGAGGCGGCGCCGCACCATCTCGAGGCGGGACTCGATCTCCTCGGTCTCGTTGAGGGTCGGGTCCTTGAGCACCCGGCTCATGCTGCGCCGCGCCGTGAGGAGCTTGAGGTACACCCAGGTGAGCCGCCCCAGGTTCTCCCCCTGCACCTCCACGCCCGCGCCGCTCGGGTCCTGCTGCTTGAGCTGCTCCAGGATGGCGCGGCAGCGGGCCACGAAGGCCACGTAGCGCGCCTGGTCGGGGCCCGGCAGCCGCGCCACGAGCTGGTCGTGCCGCTTCTGCCAGTCCACGTCCTCCTGGCCGGCCATGCCGCGCCGGTCCACCACCTTCTGGAACCGCCCGTTGGTGGCCAGGCCAAAGAGGTACGCCAGCTCCACGCCCGCGCCGATCAGCCAGAAGCCGGGATTGGTGAGCCCCGCCAGCCCGAAGGCCACGAGCCCCACCCAGTTGGGCGCCACGAACATGCCGAACGGCCGCGCATTGAACGCGGCCGCGAGGTAGCTGCCGAAGCCTTTCTTCATCCCGGAGGCCACCCGAGGCGGCGCCCGCCCAGCAGGTGGAGGTGGAGGTGATGCACCGACTGCCCCGCGTCGGGCCCGGTGTTGGTGACGATGCGGTAGCCGCCCTGGTCGAGCCCCAGCTCCGTGGCCACCTCGGCCGCGAACACCAGGAGCTTGCCGAGCGCCGCCTCGCTGTCGGCGACACCGGCGGCGTCCCGCACCGCGGCGAAGTGCTTGGTGGGAATCACCAGCACGTGCACCGGCGCCTGCGGCGTCAGGTCGTGGAAGGCCACCGCGTCGGGGCTCTTCCTCACCACCTTCGCCGGGATCTCGCCCCGGGCAATCTTGCAGAAGATGCAGTCGCTCATCCGTCCCCCCGGTGGCGTGCCTGCCACGCCGTGGACAAGGCGGCGAGGGCCGCCGTCTCGTAGCGCAGGATGTGCGGGCCGAGCGCCACCGGCACCCACGCGGCACTCAGGATGCGGTCCCGTTCGGTCGCGGTAAAGCCCCCCTCGGGCCCCACCAGCACCGTCAGGGTGTCGCTCACGCCCAGCGAGGGCGCGGCGCTCCCCGCGTGGTCCGCCAGCCAGCACGCGCCCTGCGGCGCCTCCGCCAGGAACTGCTCCAGCCCCACGCACTCCGCCACCGCGCATTCCCAGGCGGCGGAGCACTGCTTGAGCGCCTCGCGGGAGCGGCGGCGCACCTTGTCGAGCGTCCCCTCGCGCACCCGCGTGGCCACGTTGGCGGTGCGGTCGGTCTCGATGGGCACGATGCGGGTGGCGCCGAGCTGCACCGCCTGCTCCGCCAGCAGCGCAAACCGCTCCCGGTCCCCGGCCCCCACGGCGAGCGTCACGGCGGGCGGCCGCGGCTCGCGGCTGACCCGGTCCACCGCCACCGAGAGCACCTTCCCCGCCCAGCGCAGCTGCCCGGTGCCGCGGCATCCCGCGCCGTCGAGCAGCATCACCGCCTCCCCCTCGCGGGCGCGGCGCACGGTGAGGTGGTGCTGCTCCTCCTCCTCGAGCGCCAGCTCCGCGCCCGCCACCAGGGTGCCCGGCGTCGCGAGGACGGTGATCATGTCCGCTCCGCCGCCACCGCCCACCAGCCGTCGTCCGTCACCTCGGCCAGGATCTCGAAGCCGGCGGCGAGGAGCGGCGCCCGGAAATCGGTGGCCTCGCTCTTCTCCATGCCGCTGAAGATGGCGGTGCCGCCCCGCCGCGTGGCGCGGTGGATGGCCGGCAGCAGCGACACGTTCACCAGCCGCAGGATGTTCGACACCACGATGTCCGCGGGCCCGAGCAGCGCCGTCACCGTGCCGGCGTCGGCCTCGAGGAACTCGATCATCTCGCCCACGTGATTGCGGTCGGCGTTGGCGGAGGCCACGGGAATGGCCTCCGCGTCGAGCTCCACGCCGATCACCTTCTCCGCCCCGAGCAGCGCCGCGGCGATGGCCAGGATGCCGCTCCCGGTGCCGAGGTCGATCACCGTGTCGCCCTCCTTCACCCAGCGATCGAGCAGGGTGAGCGCCGCGCGGGTGGAGCCGTGCTCCCCGCTCCCGAACGCCGTCTCCGGGTCCATGGTGATGACGGTCTCGCCGTCCTTCCCCTGGTACGGCACCCAGGTGGGCACCAGCGTCACCCGCCCCACCGAGCGGGGGCCGAGGCCCTCGCGCCACTTGGTGGTCCAGTCCTCCTCGGGCAGCTCGCGCCGCGTGGCCGCCAGGCCGAACTCGGCCTGGAGGGCGTCCGTCAGGCGGTCGGCGTCGCTCACCGAAAGGGCGAACGAGACCACCGTCCCGTCCGCCCGCTCCTCGATGGCCTGGCCCGTCTGCGCCACGAGCCACGCCGCGACGGCGTCCCGCCGGGCCTCGTCCGGTGCCACCTCGATGGCAAACCAGCTCACGCGCCGAGCGCCTCCTTGATGCGCGTCCAGAAGCCGCTGCCCTTGCGGGGCGGCTCGCCCTCATGGCGGGCGAGCTCGCGGAAGAGCCGCACCTGCTCCTCCGAGAGTGTCTCGGGCGTCCACACGTGCGCCCGGATGAGGAGGTCGCCGCGCGTGGCCTGGCCGAGGCGCGGCAGCCCCTTTCCCTTCACCTTGAGGATCGTTCCCGCCTGCGTGCCGGGCGGCACGGTGAGCGGCTCCTCGCCGTACGGCGTCGGCACCGAGAGCACCAGGCCGAGCGCCGCCTGCGAGAACGAGAGCGGCAGGTCCATGACGAGGTTGTCGCCGTCGCGCTCGAAGCGCTCGTCGTCCTTCACCTCGATCATCACCAGCAGGTCGCCGGGCGCGCTGTTGCGCGGGCCGGCGGCGCCCTGCGCGCGGAGCGTCAGGTAGTTGTTCTCCGAGACGCCGGACGGGATCTCGACGCTCACCGTCTTCTCCGCCTTCACCCGCCCGTCGCCGCGGCACTCGGGGCAGGGGCTCTGGATCACCACCCCCTCGCCCTGGCACGACGGGCACGGGCTCACCTGCACGAACTGGCCGAACATGCTCCGGGCCGCGCGCCGGATCTCGCCGGTGCCGCTGCAGGTGCCGCAGGGCGTGGGCCGCGTCCCCTTCTTGGCGCCGGTCCCCTCGCACTTCTCGCAGCGCTCCAGCGTCTTGAGCTTGATGGTCCGCTTGGCGCCGAGGGCCACCTCGTCCAGCGTGATCTTCACGTTGACCCGGATGTCCTGCCCCCGCCGCTGCTCCGCCCGCGCCTGCTGCCCGAAGAGCGACTCGAAGCCCCCGAAGTCCCGCATGAAGATGTTGAGCGCCTCCGCCAGGTCCACGTGGTGGAACCCGCCGTAGCCCGCCTGCCCCGCGGCCCCGCCGAGCCCCGCCTCGCCGTAGCGGTCGTAGCGGGCGCGCTTGTCGGGGTCCTTGAGGACCTCGTACGCCTCCACGATCTGCTTGAACCGCGCCTCGGCGTCGGGCGCCTGGTTCCGGTCGGGGTGGTACTCCATGGCCAGCTTGCGGTACGCCTTCTTGATGTCGGCGTCGGTCGCGTCGCGGGCCACCCCGAGGGTCGCGTAGAAGTCGCTCACTCCATCAGTCCTTCCACCAGGCGGCTCGTGTGGTCCACGAGGCCGATGATCTTGTCGTAGGGCATGCGCGTCGGGCCCAGGACGCCGATGACGCCGGCGAGGTCGCCCGAGCGGTAGCTGCTGGTGACGAGCGTGAAGCCGGCGAGCCGCTGGTCGCTGTTCTCGCCGCCGATCGTCACCGTGAGGCCGGTCTGCCGCCGCGCCGAGAGCGCCTGCTGCAGCAGGTCCCGCCGCTCCGTCAGGTCCAGCAGGTCGCGGATCTTCCCGCTGGTGGCGAACTCCGGCTGCGCCACCAGCATCTGCGCGCTCCCGAGCACCACCGACTCCACCCCGCCCGGGCTGCCGAAGAGCTCCTCACCTTCCTCGATGAAGATGTTGAGCAGCTCGCGCTCGTGCTCGCCGCGCTCCGCGTCGCGCAGCCGCTCGCCGGCCGTGGTGCGGATCTCCTGCAGCGAGAGCCCGGCCAGCCGCTCGTTGAGCGTCTGCGCCACCCGCTGCACCAGCTCCGGCGCCAGCGACTGGCGCACCTGCACGAAGATGGTGCGCACCGCCCCGCTCTTGAGGTGGAACACCAGCAGCAGCCGCTCGCTCGACACCGCCACCAGGTCCAGCTTCTCCAGCACCACGCGATCGAACGCCGGCGCCACCGCCACGCCGAGCTCCTGGGTCAGCACGCCGAGCACCTGCGCCGCGCGCTTGAGGATCTCCTCCATCGCCGTGCGCCCCGGCTGCAGTTCGGCATTCAGCAGCTGCCGGTCCTCGCGCGTCGGCGGCGCGTGGCGCAGCATGTTGTCCACGTACCAGCGATAGGCGCTGTCGGTGGGGATGCGGCCGGCGGACGTGTGCGGGTGGTACAGGAAGCCCTTCTCCTCCAGCTCCCCCATCGTGTTGCGGATGGTGGCCGAGGACACGCCAAGCGGGAACCGCTGGGCCACCGTCTGGCTGCCCGCCGGCTCTGCGGTCTCGATGTAAATCTGGATGACGGCCTCGAGCACGCGGATCTCGCGCTCGGACAGGGGCTCTGCTGCCATGGCCCAAATGTATATGGGAGCGGGAGTTGGGGGGGAGGCGACAGGCGAATGACCGGCGGAATCCGGCCGTGCCCCGGCTGAAGCCCGCCACCAGCGATCCCCTCCCCCCTCGTCGTAGGGGCCGACCGTGGACGGCCCTCCTGCCCCCCAGCAGGACCAGCGCAACCGAGAGAATGCCAGCATCGCGATCGTGACCGAAGTACTGGCGAGGGGAAGAGGAGGGCCGACCACGGTCGGCCCCTACGACGTGGGGGCTGGCGGGATCGCGGGCGGGGAGACAGGCCTGGTCGCGGCCGCCGCAATCAGGGCGTCCAGGCGCAGCCACCCCTCCGCCGTCAGCACCAGCCGCCCCCCCGCCAGCCGCGCCCACCCGGCGTCCACCCAGCGCTCCCACATCCCCCGGGGCAGCCGCTCCGCCGCGAGGCCCGCGTCGGTCCGGAGCCCCAGGTACAGCTCCTCGATCCGCACCGACTCCCCGCCCAGCTCCTCCTCCCCCGCCACCACCGCCTCCCCCGCCTCCACCCCCCGCTGCCAGGCCGCCCACTCCCGCACGTTCCACCAGCGCCGGTTCCCCACCGCGCTGTGCGCCGAGGGCCCGAGCCCGAGGTACGGCGCCCGGCGCCAGTAGGCCGAGTTGTGCACCGCCTCCCGGCCCGGGCGGCCGTAGTTGGACACCTCATAATGCCGGAAGCCCGCCGCCGAGAGCCGCTGGTGCGCCAGCAGGAACTCCTCCGCGTACCGCCCCTCCGCCGTTGGCGCCACCTCGCCCCGGGCCACCCAGCGGCCGAGGGGGGTACCCTGCTCCACCGTCAGGCCGTAGAGCGAAAGGTGATCGGGGGCGAGCGCCAGCGCCTGGTCCAGGTCGCGGGCCCAGTCGCGCTGGAGGAAGTCGGGGAGGGCGTAGATGAGGTCGAGGGAGAGGTTGCCGATGCCGGCGTCCCGCAGCACGGCGACGGCGCGTGGCACGTCCTCCGCGGTGTGGGTGCGGTGCATCCAGGCGAGCACCGCCGGGTCGAACGACTGCACCCCGAGCGACACCCGGTTCACCCCGGCCGCCGCCCACCCCCGCGCCGCCTCGGCCGTGACATCCTCGGGATTGGCCTCGAGCGTCACCTCGGCCCCGGCCTCGAGCGGCCGCTCCGCGACGATCCCGGCGATGAGCCGCCCCAGCGCGTCAGGCGCCAGCCGCGACGGCGTCCCGCCCCCGAAGTAGAGCGTCGCCAGGGTGCGCGCCCCGCCCCAGCGCGGCGCATCCTTCCACCCCGCCCATTCCCGTAGGATGGCGTCAGCAAAGGCCGCCGACGGCACCTCCCGGCGTACCGCGATGGCGAAGTCGCAGTAGCCGCAGCGGCGCGCGCAGAACGGGACGTGGACGTAGAGGTGCATGGCTCCGGCGAATCATGGGCGGGGGAGGCCCCAACCGGAAGCAGCACTGTGGGATACGTCCCTCACCCCCGCCGCGTCTCACTTGGGCCACGGCGGTTGACAGCCTCCCGGCCGTGGTCCATATACTAGGCCAGTCGCCCGCCCGCGGCGGGCCGCCTTTCCCAGTCCAGTCCACCACTCCTCAGGGGGCCCCTGTGTTCCTCACCTCGTCGGTGCGTCGCGCCGCGCTCGCCCTGGCCATCGTGGCCATGCCGGCCGCGCTCCAGGCGCAGAACAAGTTCGAGTTCACGCCCTGGATCGGCAGCTACTTCGCCATGACGGACTTCTACAACGACGACTTCGACCTCACCAACATCGGCGGCACCGGCACCACCAACATCACGGTGAACCAGGAGAACACCGCGATGTTCGGTGTCCGCGCCTCGGTCCCGATCGGCGCCACCCTCGCGGCCGAGGGCAGCTTCGGCTTCGCCACCAGCAACGCGCGCCTCGTCATCAAGGAAGCCTTCGGCAACGCTCGACGGCGCCACCACCGGCAAGAGCAACGTGATGATCGGCTCGCTCCGCGCCGTCATCAAGCCGCGCCGCAGCAACCTCTCCGTGGTCCTCGGCGCGATCGTGGTGAACCACGGCGGCGACTTCTGGGACGGCGCCGACGGCAAGCTCACCAGCTTCGGCGGCGTCCTCGGCCTCGGCTTCAAGGCCAACGTCACCCCGCGCTTCCCGGTGCAGATCCGCGCCGAGGGCAACTTCTACTCCTTCGACCCGGACGAGGGCGACAACACCTCCGCCGGCTTCTACCCCGGCAAGATGCAGTCCGACCTGGTCTTCAGCATCGGCGTGCCGCTCGGCGGGCGCTGAGCACGTCGCGGGAAACACGACGGGCCGCCATCCCCTCGATGGCGGCCCGTCTTTTCGCAGCCGATCCCCTCGTCCCCATCTAGGGCCACCGTGGTCGGCCCTCCTCACCCCGCCCGGACCAGCGCAACCAAGAAGATTCCCGGATCACGATCCTGACCGAAGCAGTGGCGCGGGGAGGAGAGCGCCTCGGCCCCACGCGGAGAATCAGTGGGAGGAGGGGGAGGCTAGCGCCGATCCGACACCGGCGCCGGCGTCCCCCGCGGGGTGGTCCCGCCGTCGCCGAGCTGCATCTTGTCGTTCCGGCCCCAGCACTGCGCCTCGCCGCCGCGCGTCATGCCGCAGGTGTGGGCCTCGCCGGCGGAGATGCTGGCAAAGGGGCCGCCGCTCACCGGGGTGGGCTTGTTGCGGTCCTGCTTGGTCCCGTCGCCGAGCTGGCCGGCGGCGTTCTGGCCCCAGCAGAGCACGTCGCCACCGCCGGTGCGGGCGCAGGAGTGCGCGCCGCCCGTGGTGATGTCCGTGAAGCTGGCAGTGCCGGCCACGGCCACCGGGTTCGAGCGGTCGCTCTTGGAGCCGTCCCCCAGCTGGCCGGCCTCGTTGGCGCCCCAGCAGAAGGCCTTCCCCGCGTCGGTGAGCGCGCAGGTGTGCTTCCCGCCGGCCGAGATCTTCGTGAACTTCTGGTTGCCGGAGACGTCGATCGGCTCGGACTGCATGTCCTGCGCCCCGAACCCGAGCTGCCCCGAGTACCCGTCGCCCCAGCAGAAGGCCTTGCCCGCCGCCGTGAGCGCGCAGGCATGGGAGCCACCCGCGGTGATGGTCGTGAAGCTCTGCCCGCCCTTCACGGCCACGGGACGCTTGCGGTCGGACGTCGAGCCATCGCCGAGCTGGCCGTCCTTGTTGCGGCCCCAGCAGTAGGCCTTGCCGCCGGAGAGGCCGCAGGTGAAGCCGTTGCCGGCCGCGAGCTGGCTGAAGCCGAGGCCGCCCGCCACCTCCACGGGCGCGGTGGCCGTGGCGGTGCCGCCATCACCCAGGGCGCCGGCGCGGTTGTCGCCCCAGCAGAGGGCGCGCCCGCTCACGAGGCCGCAGGCGTGGCCGCCGCCCACCGTCAGGCCGGTGATCCCGCCGGTCCCCTCGACCGCCGTGAGTCCGAGCCCCGCGCCCCAGCACACCGCACCGCTCGCTCCCACCCCGCAGCTGAACGCCCCACCCGCCTCCACCGCCTTCTTCGGCAGCAGCGCGCTCGCGCCCCCGGTCGACGGCGTGGGTGCCGGCGGCGGGTTGGTCACGGGCGGCGGGTTGTTGGCCGGCGGCGGCGGGTTCACCGCCACGGGCGGCGGCGCCGTTACCGTGAACCGTTCGCTCACCTTCTTCCCCTCGACGGTCACGCTGATCTCGGTGGTGCCCGGCCCCACGGCCGTGATCACGCCGTTGCCATCCACGCGCGCCACCCGGGGATCGCTCGAGCTCCAGCTCCCGCCCCGGTCCCCGAGGTCGCGGCCGCGATTGTCCTTGGCCACCGCCGCCCAGGTGGTCTTCTCCCCGGGCTTGAGCGACTTGTCCGGCGCCGTGATGCTCACCGCCGCCACCGGCACGCTCGAGGGCGGCGGCTCCGTCACCGTGAGCCGCACCGTCGCGCTCTTCCCCTCGGCGCTCGCGGTGATCGTGGCGCTCCCGGCCGAGACGCCGGTGACGAGCCCCTCGCCATTCACCGTCGCCACCTTGGGGTCGGAGGAGCTCCAGCTGGGCGTGCGGTCCACCAGCGCCTTCCGGTTCCCGTCGAACGCCGTGGCGGTGAGCGCCACCGTGCTCCCCTCCACCACCGAGGCGGTGGGCGGCGCCACGGTGAGGCTCGCCACGGCCACCACCACGGGGGCGGGCGGCGGCGCGGGGGCCGGGGCCGGCTCCACCTTGGGCGCCCGCACCGTGACGCGGACGTCCGCGCTCTTCCCCTCGCTGTTGGCCGTCACCCGCGCGTCGCCCGCGGCCATGGCGGTCACGAGGCCCGTGGAGCTGACGAGCACCACGCCCGGGTCGCTCGAGGTCCACACCACGGCGCGGTCGCCGAGCGTCGCACCCTTCGCATCCTTGAGCGACGCGTCGAGCTGCACCGTCTGCCCCACGTCGAGCGCGTGGCTCGAGGGACCGCCCACCGCCACGCTCGCCACCGCCGCCGGCTGGTCCACCGCCGCGGCCGGTGCCACCACCTCGAGCGTCACCGAGCCGCGCTTCCCCTCGCTCTCGGCGGTGATCGTCACGCTGCCGGTCTTCTTCGCCGTCACCGCGCCGATGGCGGACACCTCGGCCACCGCCGGGTCGCTCGAGGTCCAGGTGACGCCCTTCCCCGCCAGCTCCTCCCCCGCCGCGCCCTTCACCAGCGCCGAGAGCTGCTCGGTGCGCCCCACCGCCACCGGCGCGCTGCCGCCCGCCAGCTGCACGCTCGCCACCGGGGTCGCCGCGGGATTCACCACCGGCGCGGGCGGCGCCGGCGGGATGTCGTCCTTCTTGCCGCCGAACGCGAAGTAGGCCACCGCCGCGAGGACCACCACCCCCGCCACGCCGCCGATCAGCGCGCCCGAACCGCCCTTCTTCTTCTCCTCCGCGACCGGTGCCGGCACCGACGGGCGCTTCACCGGCGGCTCCACCGGCTTCGGCGCCTCCTTCACCGGCGGCTTGGGCGGCGTGATCACTTCCGTCGGCGCACCGGCATCTACCACCGGCTTCTCCGCCGGCGGCACCATGATCGTCGGCGCCTCCGCCACCACGGGCGCCACCACCGGCGCTGGCACCACCACCCTGGCCTCGGCCGTCTTCCCATCCACCGTCAGCGTCACCGTCACCGAGCCCGGCCCCCTGGCCGAGAGCACACCCTTGGCATCGATCGCGGCCACACCCGCCGGGCTCACGCTCCACGCCGCCTGGCGATCGCCGAGCGCATGGCCCTTGGCGTCCTTCACCACCGCCTTGAGCGTCGCGATCTTCCCCGTCTCGAGTTCCTTCGGCGCGCCCTCGATGGCCACCGACGCCACCGGCACCGGCGTCACCGTCACGCTCACCGAGGCGCTCTTGCCCTCGGATTCCGCCGAGATCTTCGCGGTGCCGGCGGTGATGCCGGTGAGCTGCCCCGCCTGCGTCACCGTGGCCACCGCCGGCGAGCTGCTCGCCCACTTGAGCGCCCGCCCGGTGAGCACGTGGCCGTGCGCGTCCTTGAGCACCGCGGTGAGCGTCACCTTCTCCCCGGCCATCACCGGCGCCGGTGCCTCGAGGCTCACCGTCGCCACCGGCGCCGCCGCCACCACCACCGGCGCCGTCATCCGCCGCCCCTCGCACTCCGCGCTGATCTCGGCCTTGCCCTCGGCCACGCCGCTCACCACGCCGGCGCCGGAGACGGTGGCGATCCGCTCGTTCGACGACTTCCACGTCACCACCCGCTCCGCCGCCACCTGCCCCCGCTCGTCCTTCACCTCGGCCTTGAGCGCCAGCGTCTCGCCCGCCGTCACCCGCGCCTCACTCGGCGTGATGGTCACCGACACCACCGCCGGCTTCCGGATGTTGGCGCGGGTGCTCCCCTTCACCCCTTCCACCTCGGCGAAGACCTCGGCCACGCCCTCCTTCTGCGCCGTGACCTGACCGCTCGCGCTCACCTCGAGGAGGCCGCGCGGGCTCACCGACCAGCGGATGGTCCGCCCCGTCACCGTGTGCCCCAGCTTGTCCTTCACCGTGGCATGGAGCTGCAGCGACTCGCCCACCATCAGCGCCGGCTCCACCGGCGCCACGTGCACCGCCTGCACCGGCGCCGGCCGGAGCGAGAGCGTCGCGGTGGCGCTGTGCCCCTCGCACGTCGCCGTGATGGTCACCGTGCCGGCCGCATGCGCCTTCACCAGGCCCTTGGCATCCACCGTGGCCAGCGACTCGTCGCTCGATTGCCAGGTGATCGGCGTGGGCCCCGTCTTCGGCCCGCTCAGCTTGGCGTTGGCCGCGAGCTGCAGCGTCTCCCCCGCGAAGATCTCCCCCCGCTCCGGCGACACGCTGACGCCCACCACCGCGGGCGGCGGAGGCGGCGTCGGCTCCTTCGAGGCGGGGATCGGCGTGGTGGCGTCGGACGGCCGGGAGGCGGGGATCGGCGTCGTGGCATCCGAGGGGCGGGACGACGGGATCGGCGTGGTGGGCGCCGACGGCCGGGTCTTCGGCAGCGGGGTGGTGGCGTGATCCGCCACCTCGCGCGTCTTGGCCGGCGGCACCGGGCTGGTGGGCGGCGGCGGCACCTGCTTGAGGATCTCGCGGGTCGAGTTCTTCCGCGCCAGGCCGCGGAGCTGCACCTGCATCGGGTCATCATGCCCGAGCGTCAGGCCGCCGAGCGCGCTCACCGCCTCTTCCATGGAGCCGTAGCGCTGGTCCGGGCTCTTGGCCAGCATCCGCTCCACGGCGGTGGCCAGCTCCGGCGGGCAGTCGGGGCGCACCTCGCGGAGCGGCGGCGGCGTCTCGTGGAAGTGCGCGTACATGATGGCCATGGCGCTGTCCGCCGAGAACGGCTGGCGGCCGGCGATCATCTCGTAGGCCATGATGCCGAGGCTGTACTGGTCGCTCTTGCCGGTGATGTCCTTCGCCGCGCACTGCTCCGGGCTCATGTAACTCGGCGTGCCCACCGCGATGCCCGTCATGGTGAGCCCGCGGTTCTCCGCCACCTTGGCGATGCCGAAGTCGGTGACGACGGACCAGCCCTCTTCGTCGATCATCACGTTCGCCGGCTTCACGTCGCGGTGCACGATGCCGTGGCGGTGCGCGTAGCCGAGGGCGCTGCCCACCTGCTGCAGGACGGCGCGCACCATCGGGACCGGCATCGGCCCCGTGTCGCGCATGATGTCCTCGAGCGAGCGGCCCGCGATGAACTTCATCACGAAGAAGAGCGTCTTCCCCGCGCTCTTCACCGTGTAGATCGGGATGATGTTGGGGTGGGAGAGGTTGGCGGCGGTGCGCGCCTCGCGCTTGAACCGCTCGCTCATCCCCTCGCCCATGAGGAGGAGGGCCGGCGCCATCACCTTGATGGCCACCTTGCGGTCGAGCGCGATGTCGTGGGCCAGGTACACCGTGGCCATGCCGCCGCGGCCCAGTTCCTTCAGGACCTCGTAGTCGCCGAGCGTTGCCTGGCGCAGCGACTCGAGCAGCAGGTCGTCCGCGCTCGGCTCCGGCGCGGGGATCATGGCGGTGGCCACGGCGCCCTGGACACCGGACACGTCGTTGCCGCACTTCATGCAGAAGCGCGCGCCCGGCGTGATGGATTCGCCGCAGCGGTTGCAGGTCGGGCGGCCGGGGCCCGTCATGGGAGGGGGGAAGTCCTCATTCCACCACAATTTAGGGTGGGAGGCGCCCCTCCTTCAATTCCTCGCCCATTCCACCCGCCCCGGGTCCTGCCGGATGAGCCCCCGGAGCTCGAGGCCGGAGAGCGCCGCCAGGGCGTCCGCCGCCGTGAGCCCGGCCAGCCGGATCAGCCCGTCGAAGTCCTGCCCCCCGGCCTGCAACGCCACCGCCAGCCGGTGCTCCGCCGGGGGCAGGTCGCCGGGGATGGGGACCGGCCGGGCGGCCCGGCCGGGGGGCCCGAGGTCACCGGGAGCGGCGTCCCCGCCAGTTGCCGGTGCTCGGGGTAGTGCTCCAGCAGGTCCAGCGGCTCGAGCAGCGGCTGCGCCCCGTCCCGGAGCAGGCGGTTGGTGCCCACCGAGGTCTTGCTGGTGATGGGGCCGGGCACCGCCATCACCGTCCGGCCCTGGCGGCTGGCCTCGTCCACCGTGATCATGGTGCCGGAGCCTTCCCCCGCCTCCACCACCACCGTGACCCGGGCCAGCCCGCTGATCAGGCGGTTCCGCCGCGGAAAGGTGTGCACCTGCGGCCGCTCCCCCGGCGGGAACTCCGTGAGCAGCAGCCCCTGCTCGGCCATCCGCTGGTAGAGGCGGCGGTTGGCCGCCGGGTAGATCACCCCGAGCCCGTTGCCGAGCACCCCGATGGACCCGCCGCCCACCTCGAGCGCGGCGGCGTGTGCCACCGCGTCGAGCCCGCGCGCCATCCCGCTCACCACCACGAGCCCCGCCGACGCCGCCATCCGCCCCACCCGGTCCGCCACCGTCTCCCCGTAGCCCGAATGATCCCGGCTCCCCACGATGGCCACGGCCGGCCGCTCCAGGAGCCCGAGGTTGCCCAGGGCAAAGAGCACCGGCGGCATGTCGGCGATCTGCTCCAGCAGCTCCGGGAACCCCGGGTCCCTCGGCAACAGCACGGTGGCGCCCATGGCCTCCGCCCGCACAATGACCTCCGCCCCGCCCTCGGCGCTGGCCTGACTCACCGCCGTGGCGGCGGCGAGGGTCATCTTCGGGACGGTCCCTAAAAACGCAACCGGCGCCGAGAGGGCGCCGGTTGCTGATCCGCAGGCATCGATCAGGTGCTTCATCCGCTCGGGCCCGATCGCCGGCGTCATCGCCAGCGCCACCCAGGCGGCGCGTTCGGGATCTACTCCCACTCGGGTTCGTCCTCCCGGCTTTCCTCAAAGGCCACCGGCTCCTCCAGCTCCTGCTGCTCCGCTTCCGCCGCGCGCGCCACGGTCACGGCCTTCCAGAGATACTCCGTCAGCTCCTCGAGCCCCGCCCCGGCCACCGACGAGAACGTCAGCATCCCCGTCGCCTCCGGCGCATCCACCTCGGGCAGCGGCGCGTCCTCGGCCAGCAGGTCCCGCTTGGAGAGCAGCACCACGTGCGGCTTCCGCGCCAGCTCCTCGCTGTACGCCTCGATCTCGTGGCGGAGCTGGTTGTACACCGCCTGCGGATCTTCCGCATCCAGCGGCACCAGGAACGCCAGCACCCGGGTCCGCTCCACGTGCCGCAGGAACTGGAGGCCGAGCCCCTTCCCCTGGTGCGCCCCCTCGATGATGCCGGGGATGTCCGCCACGACGAACGTCCGGTGGCCCGAGAGCCCCACCACGCCGAGGTTGGGCTCGAGCGTGGTGAACGGATAGTCGGCGATCTTGGGCCGCGCGGCGCTGATCACCGAAAGCAGCGTGCTCTTCCCGGCGTTGGGCTCGCCGACCAGGCCCACGTCGGCGATGAGCTTGAGGGTGAGCTCCAGCTCCCGCTTCTGGCCCTCGCCCCCGGCTCCCACTCGCGGGGGGCCCGGTGCGTGGGCGTGGCGAAGTGGCTGTTGCCGCGCCCGCCACGGCCGCCTTTGGCCACCAGCAGTTCATCCCCCGACTTGAGCACCTCGCCGAGCACGTCGCCGGTCTCGGCGTCAGTGACCACGGTGCCGGGCGGCACGGGCAGGTAGAGATCGTCGCCCGAGGCGCCGGTCATGTTCTTGCCCTTGCCGTGCAGCCCGCGCTGCGCCTTCCACGCCGTCTTGTAGCGATAATCGAGGAGGGTGGCGAGGTTGCCGTCGGCCTTGAGGTACACGGAGCCGCCCCGGCCCCCGTCACCGCCGTCGGGGCCGCCCTTGGGCTTGTACTTGAAGCGCGCGAACGAGGCCGCGCCGGACCCGCCGGTGCCGGCTTCGACCTTGATCGTTACGTGATCTACGAACATTCCGCCTCGATCTCTCGCTCCGACGCGCGTCAGCGCGTCGAGTCTCGTCTCGCGCTCGACGAACGTCGGCGCGTCGAGTCTCGTCTAGCGGCCGGATATATCCGGCCGCTACGTACGTTACGCGACCGGGATCATGCGTGGCGAGGCCGTCACCGCACCCTCCTCCCAGCCCCCCACGCACGATCCCGCCAGCCCCCTCGTCCGTAGCGGCCGGATATATCCGGCCGCGCCCGCGCGCGCGCGACGCGCGCGGGGCGTACGGTCGAGAGGCTCAGTGCTCGGGATGCCACCCATCCCGAACGCTATTCCACAACTCCTTGATCTTCTTCCACGACTCATAACTCAGCAACGGATTCACCACGCTCAGCACCCCCTCCACCTGCCCATTGCTGGCCCCCGCATGCAGCGCCCCCCGCAGGTGGCTGTGCAGCTGCCGCGGCGTCTCCAGGATGGCGGTCTGCGCCACGATGCAGAGCTCGCGCCGCAGCAGGTCCAGGCCGGGGCGGCTCATGGTGCGGCCGTAGCCCTCGGTGATCATCCACTGGTCGAGCGCCGGGTGCAGTTCCTTCACGTTCTCGCGGAGCCGCCGGTAGTTGGTGCCGTACACCACCTCGCAGGTGGCCTCGCCCCGGCGGGTCCACTCCTCGAGGTGCCGGTACTCGGCGTCCGCATCCGACTTGGGCGCCTGCACCCGCGCCACCTTCCGCCACACCGTGAACGCGATGATGGTCCGCGGATACCCCACCATCAGCACCGACTGCAGCAGCAGCTCCTCCACCCACGGGATGGGCACCTGTGCCGTGCGGCACTCGGTGGCGTGCTCCCGGAGCTCCGGCTCGTAGCCCTGCGCGATGGCCGCCGCGAACCGCACCAGCGCCAGCGTCTGCGGATCGAGGTTGTCCCGCTTGCTCATATCTATCACTCCTCCCGGCCGGCATCACCATCCTGGCGACGCAGCCCGTGGCCTAGAAACGCAATGCGCCTTCCGCCCGCGTCACCCCCGTCTCCACCCCGCGGGTGTTGACGATGGGGAGCGTCACGTGCCGCTTGACCGCCGCCGGCAGCCCCTGCGGGGCGAAGCCCAGGTCGCGGCGGGCGGAGAGCTGGTGCAGCACGCTCATGAGCGCGGGGGCCGAGCTCCGCATGTCCCCGTCCTCCACCTTGAGCGCAATGCCGAGCCCGGCCCACGGCAGCGCGGCGCAGTAGATCCCATCCGCCCCGACTCGGCGGGTGCGGCCCGCAGGCCAAGGCCGACTCCGGGAGCCCGATCTTCCTGAGCATCCCGTCCGCCACCTCGAGATGCACCGGCTCGCTCGAGTGCGAAGCGCAGGCCAGCGCCAGCTCCCTGGGCCCGAACCCGAACTTCGCCGCCGCCCCATCCGCCACCAGCACATACCCCTGGAACGGCTTGGCGGCCGAGCGCCAGAAGGCCACCAGCTCGGGATCGCCGGCCTGGGCCACCAGGGCGCCGCCGTGATCCACCACGGCCACGCTCACCCGGTGCACCGATTCGGCGATCCCGCCACGCGTGGAAACCACCCGGAGGCTCTCGGACATGGGGGACGAAGATAGCGGGGGGCCCACCGGGCCGCACATGACGCGGGCCACACCCCTTGGGAGGCATCGGGCCGCGTCCTATCTTCCTGCCATGCGCCTGCCGCTCCGCTGGGTTGCTTTCCTCTTATTACTGCCCGCGCCGCTCGTCGCCCAGGGCTCCCTGTACGTGCCCCTGGACGACCCGCGCCTCCCCCTCTTCGAGCACCTGGTGCGGCTCGGCGACGTGCCCGACCCGTCGCCCCAGGTCCGCCCCTTCCGCCGCGCCGACGCGCTCGCGGCCCTCGACTCGGGAGCAGCCCGCGGCACCCTCCGGAGTTCCGCCATCGCGGCCGAGCTCCGCTCCGCCTGGTCGGAACGCCGGAGCGAGGCGCACTGGAGCGCGGCCCCGGCCGCCGGCGTTCAGGCCTACACCGAGGCCCGCCGAGACCCGCTCCAGCCCGGCGGCCCCGACGGCGCCAACCCGTACGTGGAGCTGGCCCTCGCCGCGGCGTGGGGCCCGATCGTGGCCGCCAGCCGCCCCGCCATCGAGCCCCGTCTCCCCGACGACCCCGACTGGCCCGGCCGCAAGGACCTGAAGGTGACGGGCCGCCACGCCGACGCCTACCTGAGCGCGCAGTGGAAGTGGGCCCGCCTCTTCTACGGCCAGACCGACCGCAACTGGGGCCCCGTCGGCTTCACGGGGATCCCGCTCAGCAACTACGGCTACCCCCGGCCCGAGTTCGCGGTGGAGGTGGGCGGCGGCAAGCTCCGGCTGAGCGCGCACGCACTGACGCTCACCGACGCGCAGGACACGAGCGGCCAGGTGATCCACCGCTACTTCTTTGCGCATCGCCTCGACGCCCGCCCGCACCGGCGGCTCGCGCTGTCGCTCTGGGAAACCATCCTGGTCACCGGCCCCGACCGGAGCTTCGACGGCCGCTACCGGAACCCCGTCGCGCTCCTGCTCCTGGCCAACCAGTACGGCCTCGGCGCCGAGGGCAACGTGATGGTCGGCGCGGACGTCACCTGGCAGGCGGGCAGCCGCACCACGCTCGCGGCGCAGGTGGCCGTTGACGACATCCAGTACCAGAACAAGGGCTACCCCAACCGCTACGCCTTCACCCTGCAGGCCTCAGGCGCGCTCCGCTCCGCGGTGAGCTGGCGCGCGGGCTACACCCAGGCCTCGAGCCTGGCCTTCCGCACCGCCAACCCCTTCGAAGCCTTCACGGAACACACCGTGGGCCTCGGCCGCCCCTACGCCGACAGCGATCAGCTGACCTTTGTCGTAAGCGCGCCCCTTGGGGCGCGCCTCCTCTCCCCCCACCACCAGTCCCTGCTCCTCGAGCCGGAGCTCACCCTGCTCCGCCGCGGCGAGTCCCGCCTCAGCGATCCCTGGCCCAGTGGCTCGGCGCAGACGCCGACGCTCCTCGTCGGCACCACCGAGCGCACCTGGCGCGCCGCGCTTGGACTGAGCGGCCGCCAGGGCCCCGTGGCGCTCCGGGGCAGCGCCGGCCTCCACTACCTCCAGAACGCCGATCACGTCGAGGGCCGCACCCGCACCGAGTTCGCGGGCCGGCTCCAGCTCACGGTGGGCCACGCCTGGTCCGGAGACTTCTGATGGCCGACGACCTCCTCCCCCGCCCCCGCCTCGACGCCCTGCTCGCCGCCATGCGCGGCAAGCGCATCGCGGTGCTCGGCGACGTGATGCTGGACCGCTACCTGATCGGCGACACCGAGCGCATCAGCCCCGAGGCGCCGGTGCCGGTGGTCACGGTCACCGAGCATCGCGAGAAGCTGGGCGGCGCGGCCAACGTGGCCGCCAACGTCGTGGCCCTGGGCGGCACCAGCACCCTGCTCGGCGTCATCGGCGACGACCGGGACGGCGCCGCCCTCCGGGCCGCCATGGAGCTGGCGGGCCTCCCCGCCACCGGCCTCCTCACGCTGGCGGAGCGCCCCACCACCACCAAGACGCGGGTGGTGGCGCGGGGCCAGCAGGTGGTGCGCATTGACGAGGAGAACGCCGCCGACCTGGACCTGGAGCCGCTGGCGCGGCTCACGGCGCTGGTGGAAGACGCGGTGGCGCAGGCGGACGCGCTGGTCTTCGAGGACTACAACAAGGGCGTGCTGGTCCCCGCCCTGGTCCGCTCGGCCATGGCGGCCGCGCAGAAGAAGGGCATCCCCACGGTGGTGGACCCCAAGTACCACAGCTTCTTCGCGTACAAGGGCGCCACCGTCTTCAAGCCCAACCGCCGCGAGCTGAGCAACGCGGTCCCGGGCATCGACCTCGGCAGCGCCACCGACCTGGCCGCCGCCGCCGCGCGGCTCGAGGTGCAGTACCTCCTCCTCACCCTCGGCGCCGGCGGCATGGTGGTGGTGCCGCGGGACGGCGCCGAGGCGCCGCACCTCATCGCCAGCCTGGCGCGCGAGGTGTTCGACGTCTCGGGCGCGGGCGACACGGTGACGGCCTGGGTGGCGGCGACGCTGGCGGCGGGCGGCACGGTGGTGGAGGCGGCGGAGATCGCCAACCTGGCGGCGAGCGTCGAGGTCACGAAGGCCGGGGTGGCGACGGTGTCGCCGGAGGAAGTGCTGCAGGCCTACTCGGCCCGGCGCGCGTAGGGGATGTCGCCGTTGTCCGCGCCGGACCCGCTCGACGGCACCCTGCTGGCGCTCGAGGAGGCGCTGGCCCCGAAGCACGCCCGCCGCACCCGCCCGGAGGCGGCCACCGGGCTCGACTACGCCCTGCTCCAGGTGGTCTCCGAGCGCGGCCCCCTCCCGCTCGCCGATCTCTTCACCGCGATGCACCCGGTGGCCAGCCCGCCGGACGTGGTGGCGGGCCTCTAGCGGCTCGGGACGACGGGCTGGCTCTTCGTGGGGCCCAACGGGGAGCGGCGGATCGAGTCGGTGCTGATCACCGACCTCGGGGAGGCCGGCTACCGCGCCGCCACCGCGTGGCGTGCCGGCGTCCGGGACCGGGTCCTCGCCGGCCTCACGCCGGCCGAGCGGGAGGCCTTCCTGGCCGGGCTGGCGAAGGTGGCGGCCCACCTGGCCCCTACCCCCCCTCCCCCCGGGACCTCGAAGCGGCCGTAGGCACCGAGCGCCGCTCGGTGCACTCGACGCAGGCCCCCTAAGTCCTAACCGCACCCTCATTTGCACCCGCGGGCCCCTCCCCAGCCCCGGCCGCCGGCCTCCTCCCCCCGCCCTTGCCCGCGCCCCGGGTCCTGCTTAGGTTCCCCGCCCCTAATCAGGGCGATTAGCTCAGCTGGTTAGAGCGCGCGCCTCACATGCGCGAGGTCGGGGGTTCGAGCCCCTCATCGCCCATCGTCGCAACGCAGAACAGCCCCTCCCACCAGGTGAGGGGCTGTTCGCGTTGAGGGAGACGAACCGCCCCCAGCTCTGAGAAATCACCGAGTTCCGAATTGCCATCACGTCTCCGCCGGCTTCCAAGGGTGAGCGCACGACCAGATGGGTCTAGCCTTCTCCCATCTCAGGGTGAAATTGCGATCTCTTCGGTGTCACGATCGGGACCACAGTTCCGCGGCATCGACCACTTGACGGTAGCAGTCCCTCCGAACTGCCGCCGACGAACGAACCAATAGGACGTACTGCTGCCGCCACCTTGAGCTGCGAGCCGTTCCGGAGGCCTGTCGGAAGCCGGATCACGATCCCGACCTATCCGCCCGGCCCTGAATGGCGATTTCATTTCTGGTCCGATCGCTGGGCCCGCGAAGGATGAGAACTTCGAGCAAGCAGGGCCTCAGCCGAGGGCTCAAGCAGGTCGATGATATCGATGGAAGGCGTTCGCGATTCCTAGTGACTGGGCTCGGGGCGCTTCCTCGGTGGACTCGGCACGGAGCATATTAGGCGCCGGGGCCTAGTGGGCGCACGGCTGCGGTTCCAACCTGAGGTCGCCCGGACGACACTTCGGCAGGTGAACAAAGATCCACTGCGGCACGAGCGATGAGTGGAACGCTGGGGGCACCGACTTCCCTCGACTCCGCAGCAGCCTGGGCGCACCGCGCCCTCGACATGCGAGCGACCCGCAAGTACGTTCGAGCCATGTAGATGCGTCACCCGACGCACCCCATGCCGTATCAACTCAAACGGACCGAGCCCGATGATCCGCTCAGTGCGAATCGCGAACTTCCGTAGCTTTGAGAGGGTCGAAGCGAAGAACTTCGGCAGATTCAACGTAGTCGTTGGAGACAACGGCGCGGGGAAAACGGCCTTTCTCGAGGCGATGTTCCTGGCCGCAGGAAACAGCCCAGAAAGTGTCATACGAGTACGCGCCTGGCGCGGACTCGGAGGGCCACGTGGGACGGTCGTCAGTACCCACGATCTCGCCACCGGATCTTTGTTCCGGGACCTCTTTCATCGCTTTGACGAAAGGAAGTTGATCTCCATCGAGATCAAGGGTCCCCCACATCGGACGCTTACCATCGAAGGGGTTCAGCGCTCGCCCAAGATCCCGGTCGTCTCCGACGGAGAGACCAAGGCCCCCGTCGTCTTCAAGTGGAAGGACAATCTCGGCAAAGAGCGCTCGTCGACGCCACGCGTGACCCGTGACGGCATCGAGTTCCCCGACGTCCCCCCTGGAATCAATGGGGCGTTCCTAACGGGTCAGGTCACTTCGATCGAAGTCGCCCAGCAGTTCTCTGCCTTGGACAGATACAATCGTGGTGCGGCGATTCTCCACGGCCTCCAAAGGCAATTTCCCGAGGTCAGGGAACTCTCAGTCCAGCTGGACCAGGCGCTAGGACCTATGGTCTATGCCACCATTCCATACCTGCCGGAGAAGATCCCGCTCGCCCTGCTATCCTCCGGCATCAATCGCATCGTACAGGTACTGATCGCAATCGAGCACTTCCCAAAGGGATCGCTCTTTGTTGATGAGATCGAAAACGGGATCTACTATGCACGCATGCCCGCGGTCTGGGAGAGCTTGGTCGAGTCGGTCCTGAGTTCAGACAACCAACTCTTCGTGTCGACACACAGTGGAGAGGCGCTGGCAGCCCTAGCCCCCTTGGTCGCGCAGCTCCGAGATTTTCGACTGATCAGGATATCAAAGAACTCTGATGGCCAGTCGTTCGCCCGGGTGGTCGACGGAAGGGACTTTGAGGCCGCCCTTGAAGAGAGGGTTGAAGTCCGGTGACCTGCCCAAGCTGCGCAACGCCGCTCGACAATCGCTGCACGGCATGCAACGCGAGGTTGGGCTTGGCAGGAGGCTACGGAGACCTTTCAGAAGGACTACCTGCTGATCGGGAGAGGGCGAGGCCGACGAGAGGTTCCTCCACTCCTCCTCAATGACCGTGGCCTCTTGGCCTTTCAAGCAATTCGACATGCCAGCGGCAAGGACTTCGAGCGTCGGCTTAGAGCGATCAAGGCTGAGTCCGCGAGCTAGCGAGCTGTCCCTTGTAGTTATTGTTCGGGACTCGGACTCGGATCCAGGAGCTGCGTTTAAGGAGACCCAGAAGCAGATCAAGGCCGCAGGAGACTACGCCGCACCTACCTCACTGCTCACTCCCAGCAAGCAACCGGAGGGGCTTCCAAGAATCGCAGTGGCTCTCCTGCCGTCGCCCAAGGAGCCAGGGGCTCTTGAAACCTTGCTCCTTCGGGCCTTCGCTACGAAGTGGCCGGAGGAGGTGAAGGCCGCCCGAGCCTATATTGATGCCTCACTCACAGCAGGCCTCATTCCCGGGAAACGGGCCAAGGCCGATCTCTGCGCCATGGTGGCGGGGGTGTGTATGGCTGACCCTTCGTGCGCTACCTCTCAGCTTTGGCAGTCATCCAAGGGGTTCTTGCCATCCATTTCGGATTCGGCATTCGATGAATTCGCGAACTACCTCAGGTCCCTCCTACCTTGATCCCACAGAGTGGGTGGGACCCGGCCGGCGCTCGGACCGCCTTCCGCCTAAACCTTCCCGCCCGCTTCGCCCCCGCCAGACGCACCCGCCCCGCCCTTCATCCGCCCCCGCGCCCCACCTTCACGCTCCGCTGGTTAGAGCGCGAGCTTCACATGCGCGAGGTCGGGGGTTCGAGCACCTCATCGCCCATCCAGAAGGACCGAAGCCTCCACGTCGTCCAGACGTGCAAGGCTCTGTGTTCTTCATGCCACCCCGCAACGTGCCCAATGGCGATCCAGTAGATTCCCCACCCAACAGCGAAGCCCCTTTCAGGGGCCGGAACAGACAATCGCAATCCAGCAAGCATCAGGTGAGGGCAATCATGTATTTCAACGGGACCCCATGACTGACACTATGCCGGCCACCACGGACGAACTGACGGTGGAACCATGGAGGAGAACTACGCTCCCCAGCCTCCGCGTTTCACCGGGGATGGAAGGCGAGACTTTCCGCGCTGGCGTAGCCTCCCTGATGGAACCGGCTGGCTGGCGCGACCATCGCTGCGGCCTCGTCGATATTCGGCAGCTAGTCGCCCCACGAACTCGAGAGGAGGCCTACAGGGCATTTGCCCATCTCTGCTCGGTGGTCAGCCAAGACCAAGGCCGCCTTGCCCTCCTAGCGTCCCCGGCAATGCTGGTTGCGATCGGCGAATGGATGCACTTTCCTCGTGGCCGTTCAGGCCCGTTGATTCGGGCGTTCCCTGACGACGCGCCCGCACTTGAGTGGCTCGGCCTAAAGACACCAGTTGCGAAGCGCTTCCGCCGGTTAGTCGCGAGCATTCCTGCGGGCTGGGTTGCGCCGCTGCAGGGGCGATAGGACTCCTGCTGATTGGCGTTGCCGCCGCGATCAGGGACAAGTACGACTTCGCTGCCTCCATCCTCGTAGAACTCGCAGGTACATCCCTTAGCTTTTGTGTAGGGGTGGCACTGGTCGGCTTGATCATCCGTGAGCGAAAGGGCGCCGTCATCGCGCCCCTCCGAAGGCAAGTCATTGGAGCCCTAGCTCGCCGACTTTGCCACCTCGCATGGGACCTCGAGTGGAGGGTAAGTGAAGGTGGCTGGATATCCTATGGAGTTCGTACCAAGGCATGCAACAGCGACCCAGAATCCTGGGCACTACTAGACTTCGAACGAAAGGTCGAGGGCATTCGCTCCAACTTTCGATTGCTGGGCGGCAATTTTACCGCGCAGCACTCCTTCGGCCCGCACGATCCCGACAACGTCCTCTCCGGAGAGCGCTTCGTAGAGGCACTCCTGGAGGTGCTATCTCCAACTAATGTGGCGGCGCTTCGAGCCACCAGCGCCGGGCTTTACGCCTTCTCAGAGGACAACCTAGTCGTGATCTCAGCAGTAGAGGAGTTACTTACCACTGGCTGGCTTGCGGCGGAGTCAGGGATGGCCGCTAGGGCTAGAGAGATGGCCGAAGAGGACTTCATGGCAGAGTTCCCAGAGTTCCTCAACCGGCTGGTTCATGCCTACACAATGCTGCATAACGAGTGGGTGGAGTGCACCTAGGAGCTGCCCAATGGACCCGTCTTCCTATTACAGGTCGCTAACCGCTGAGACCGACGCCCTGCAAGTGCGCGTCAGGCAACTCATGGACGAGCCGCACTGGCTCACAGATGGTGAGTGGAAGGAATCGGTCCTCCGAACCGTCCTCCGCCGCCATCTGCCGCCTACGATTGGGATTGGTCGGGGCTTCATTGCCGGCCCGGGGGCCTGCTCATCCCAGATCGACATACTTCTCTACGACGCCAGCCATCCCCTTCTGCATCGCGACGGGGACTTGGTGTTCGTGATGCCGGCCAGCGTTCGTGGCATCATCGAGGTCAAGTCCACAATCGACTCAAACACGCTTCACCAAGCACTGGAAAGCCTGGGCAACAATGCGGCGGGGCTGAACCACGGCGACCACCAACCATTCATTGGCCTGTTCGGCTATGAGTTCGCCTTCAAAGACCCGGGCATCTTGCTTGCGGCACTCCGGGCAGCATCACGACACGATCCAAAGCGCGTGGTAAACCACGTTTGCGCTGGCCGCTCGAGCTTTATTCGCTATTGGGATGCAGATCCCTATACAAGCGACCCGATGAGGTCTGGCGGCTACATCCGATGGAGAACATGGCGCGAGGCTACTTCATCTTCAATGCGATCGAATCCGTAGTAGGAAAGCCAGTGAGCGATAACCTTTGGGCTTGGTTCCTCGGGTGGGAAAGCCCTATTCGTCGAAATGCCGCTGATGGATGCCCCTACCGGCGCATCCCAACCCCTTACGGAGCGACCTAGAGCAAGCATCACGCGGACCTCGTGCTCCTCTGGACATGTGGCGTAGCGGTCAACAGCAGTGAGCTGTCAGCACGCCTACAACCTTCACGATTCGCGGGCAAGCGGCGCCAGCACCGCCGTTGTCGTGGTCGGAGGTGGCGCCGATCCCCAGTCGGCTCCTTAATCGAACCCGCCGAGTTGCGCCCCTCCCCCCGCCGAGCGTACCCTATGCCCATGCCCGCCGAGCCCCCCACCTACTGGACCAAGGCCGCCGTCCAGGCCCTGCCCGACGACGGCCAGCGCTACGAACTGGCCTGGGGCGAGCTGCTCGTGACCCCCGCCCCGTCGCCGCGGCACGAGCGGGTGCTCATGGACCTCCTCGAGGCGCTCCTGCCGTATGTCCGTCGCCACGGCCTCGGCAGGGTCTACTCCTCCAAGGCCGAGCTGAGCTGGGGCGACGACACCCGCTTCCAGCCCGACATCATGGTCGTCCCCCCCGCCGAGGCGCACGCCACGCGCTGGGAGGACGTCCAGCACCCCACGCTCGTCGTCGAGATCCTGAGCCCCTCGAGCACCCGCTACGACCGCTTCCCCAAGCGGCGCGCCTATCAGGAAGCGGGGGTGCCGCTGTACTGGGTGGTGGATCCTGAAGGCCAACAGGTGGAGGTGTGGATGCCCAGCCTCACGTTCCCCGTCATCGAACGCGATCGGGCGACGTGGAACCCCGCCGGTGCCTCGAGCCCGCTCCTGGTCGACCTCGCCCTCCTGTTCGGGACGGAGCACTCGGCGTAAGGGAAACTCGACATCCCCCAAGCCGCGTAGGGCCCCGCCTCCCCTCACGCCCGGGCCCACGAATGCGCCTCGCCCTCGCCGTCGCCCTCTGCACCATCCCGCTCACCCTCGCCAGCCAGGCCCCCCCCGCCCGCGCCCACCACTCACTCGTCAATTCCCCGGCCCACGGCGGCATCCTCCTCACCGCCGGCAGCACCCCGCACGACGGCGGCCAGCGCTGCGAGTTCTTCAACGACCTCTGGCTCCTCGACGCCCGCGGCTGGCGCCGGCTCGGCACCGTCGGCTCCATGATGTCAGGCGTCGCCCTCGCCTTCGACACCCGGCGCCAGCGCCTCTACTCCCTCGGCGGCTACGACGGCCAGACGTCCCTGGCCGACTTCCGCGTCCTCGAGGCCGGCGCGTGGCGCGTCCTGGCCCCCTTCCCCGGCGGCCCCGCCGCCGAGCCAGGCCTCGTCTACGACGCCGCGCGCGACCGCCTCGTGGCCTTCGGCGGCTCGGCGGCCGCCGGCGGTGCTGCGGGGGAGACGTGGGAGTACGACGGCACGACGTGGAGCAAGAAGGACATCGCCAGTCCGCCGGGCCGCCAGGCTCACGTCCTGGTCTACGACGCCGCTCGGAAGCGCGTCGTCCTCTACGGCGGCATGGGCGCCGGCGCTCCCGGCCGGCCCGGCCCCCAGCTGGCCGACACCTGGGAGTACGACGGCACCCGCTGGAACCTGCGCGCCACCACCGGCCCCGGCCCGCGCCTCGGCGCCGGCGCGACGTATGACTCGAAGCGCGGCCTCCTCCTCCTCTTCGGCGGCGCCGGCCCGTCCGGCTTCCTCGGCGACACCTGGACCTGGGACGGCACCACCTGGCGCCAGGTGGCCACCACCGGCCCCGCCCCCCGCGTCATGGGCTACCTCGCCTACGACCCCGCCCGCGACCGCACCATCCTCTTCGGCGGCCGCACGGGCTGGCCCGACGGGGACCGCAACGACACCTGGGAGTGGGACGGCGCAGCGTGGCGGCCGGGGCAGCCAGCGGAGTGAGGAGCCGCCTCCTCAGGCGGAGGGTTTCTTGAAGTGTGGGGCCCCGCCGATCAGGCGCCGCGCGTCGAGCAGGAGCGGGCTACCTGGGCGCCGCCGGGCGCGACGGCTCGCCTCCGGCTCGACCTCACGACGGTGTTCGACCCCGCCTGACACCACCGCCGCCCCGAATCCCGACCCCGCCCCTCTGCTCGTTCGGCCTCCACCCCGACAACTCACCGCACGTTCACCCCCCGTTCACGCCACGCGGGCCAGCTTCGTCGCGGACTGCACACCGCAGCCCCTCCTCCGGAGGTGCCCATGTCCGCCCGCCTCACGCGGTTCCCCCGTCCTCCCCCTCATCGCACTCCTGGCCGCCGGCTGCACCGACACCGCCGACCCCGCCGGCCCCAATACCGCCACTCCCGCGCTCCGCGCCCCGCCGCGCCCCATCACCGCCTGCGGCACCACCATCCGCGAGCCCGGCACCTACATCCTCACCACCGACCTCCTCGGCTGCCCCGGCACCGGCATCGAGGTGGCCGCCAATGGCGTCACCCTCCGCCTCGAGGGCCACACCCTCGCCGGCACCGGCATCGGCACCAGCCTCGGCAGCGGCATCAGCATGGGCCCCGCCCTGTATGTGGGCGTCCGGGACGTGCGCGTGGAGGGCCCCGGCACGGTGCGCGACTTCCGCTACGGCATCGTCACCGAGCACCTCGAGCGGGGCCTGATCCGGGGCATCACCGTCGCCCGGAACGAGCAGGGCCTCGCCCTCAACCGCCGCTTCGCCGGCGACGGCCTCCCCACCACCGACATCCAGGTGCTCGACAACCTGGTGCGCGACAACTGGTACCACGGCATCACCCTGAACGGCGGCGCCCACTTCGTGATCCGCGGCAACCGCCTCGCCGGCAACGGCGCCGGCCCCGCCAACGGCGTGGCGCTCTTCCTCTATGACGCCACCGGCATCCTCGTCGCCGGCAACACCATCGTGGAGAACCACCAGGGCGGCATCACCATCCTGAGGGGCCAGCTCGGCAACACCGTCGCGGAGAACACCGTCCTCCGGAACGGCACCCCCGACCTCGAGGACGACAACTGCCGCGGCAACACCTGGCTCCGCAACCGCTACGGCACCGCCTGGTGGGCCGCCTGCCCGCCGGCCCGCTAACCCGCGCCGGACGCGCACCGCACTCCCCACCCACGATCCCCTCCCCCCCCACGTCCGTAGCGGCCGGATATATCCGGCCGGTACGTACGTATGGCGACGGGGATCGGGGATGGCGAGTATGGGCGTGTAAGGGATTTCGTCACGGCGCGCGTCGTCCGGGTACCAGGGATTCCGGGGACTCGGCGTATCGTGGCGCATGCCGAGTTGCGTTCCCCCACCGCCGAGCATACCGTATGGCCATGCCCCACGCCTCCTCGCCCCGCTGGACCCGCGCCATGGTCGAGGCGCTCCCCGACGACGGGCAGCGCTACGAACTGGCGTATGGCGAACTGCTGGTGACCCCGGCCCCCGGCCGCCGGCACGAGCGGATCCTCCTGCGGTTCTTCCAGGCCATCGACAGGTACGTGACCGCGCGAAGGCCTGGGCGAACTCTTCGCCTCGCACGGCGTCGTGAGCTGGGACGACGACAGCTACTTCCTCCCCGACCTCGTGGTGATCCCCGCCAGCGAGTCGCACACCGACGACTGGGCCGAAGTCCAGCATCCCCTGCTCATCATCGAAGTCCTGAGCCCCTCGAGCGCCCGCCACGACCGCACCCAGAAGCGCCGCCGCTGCCAGGAGGCCGGCGTCCCCGCCTACTGGGTCGTGGACCCGGAGCAGGCGCAGGTGGAGGTCTGGACGCCGGCGGCCACCGAGCCGCGCGTCGAGCGGAACCGCCTCACCTGGCATCCGGACGGCGTCGGCGAGCCGCTCACCCTCGCCCTCCCCGCCCTCTTCACCAGTCGCTGAGCGCCGCGCGCATCGGTCCCCTCCCCCCACACCCGTAAGGGCCGGATATATCCGGCCCCTACGTCGTCCGCTTTGCAGCCACGCCCGGCAACGCTACGGCGCCACCCGCTCCAGCTCCGTGAACCAGTTGAAGACCACCGTGATCCGCGGCGTCGGCCGCCTCGCCGGCACGCGCGTCATCAGGAAACGCTCCCCGTCCGCCGAGACGTCGTAGCTCCGCGGCCGCGTCCACCCGGGATTGTCGGGATACGGGCCCGCGAATAGCAGTCGCGGCAGCGTGCTCGTCCCCGCCTCCGGATCCACCGTCACCACCATCACGCTGTCCGCGCTCCGGTACACCAGCTCCCGCCCGCCCCGCGTCCACATCGGCTCCGATCCCTGCACCGGCGACACCTTCCACCGCCGCCGCCCCGGGTCCGGGAACGACTGGATGAACACCTCCACCCGCCCCGACTCGTCCGAGTCGTACGCCATCCACCGTCCGTCGGGCGAGAGCGCCGGGTGCGCCAGGTTGAAGCCGTTGCCCAGGTAGCGGCTCGGCGCGGTGTCCCCCACCAGGTGCACCGTCCACAAATCCGACTGCCCCGGCAGGCTCAGCTGGTACGCCAGCAGCTGTCCGTCCCGCGACGTGGTGCCGAGGTAGCGGTCGTGCCGGCCCGTGAGGAGCGGCTCCTCCGGGCGGCTCGCGTCCGCGGCGCGGCGGTAGACGTCGTAGGTGGGTCGCTCGCTGCTGTACAGGAGCTCCCGCCCGTCCGGCGTCCACTGCGCCCCGAAGTCGCACCCCGCCGCCGTCGTCAGGCGGGTGCCGCCCGGCCGCCCGAGCGGGAACATCCACACGTCGCCCAGCGAATTGGCGGCGCGGATGTCCACCGCCACCTGGCTCCCGTCCGGCGAGAGCCGCGGGTGGTCGTAGCGGTCCGCGTGCGGCAGCGCCAGCGTGGCGCGCCCCTGCCGGTCCACCAGCACCACCTCGGTCTCCGTCACGTAGCTGGCAACGGGCATGTACGCCAGCGTGCCGGTCTCCGACACGTCGAACGCCGCCGCCCCGTCCGTCGCGTTCATCGCCACGCTATCCACGACCGCCACCGCCGGCCCCCGTCACCGCGAGCGTCCGGAGGTCGAAGCGCGCCGCCCGGATCGTCTCCCCCACCGCGAACAGCAGGTGCCCCGAGCGCACGTACAGCCCGAACACCCCGCCGGTGAGGAGCACCTTCCGCTCCCCCGTGCTCAGCGTCAGCACCTCGATGGTGGCCTGGTCGGTGGGGCTCCGGTACGCCGTGAACAGGACGTGTTCCCCGTCAGGCAGGATCTGCGGCCACCAGTGCCCGAGCTCGCCGCAGGCGGTGTCCGGCGTGGTGAGCATGTGCTCGTCGCCCCCGTGCTCGTCCACCATCCAGAGGCCGGAGTTGTAGCTGCGGGTGTAGAGGATCTTGCCGTTGCGGCCCCAGCTGCCGCCCGCCCAGTCCGTGAACGCCAGGTCGATCGCCGGCCCGCCCGCCACCGGCACCTTCATCAGCCGGCCCTGCCGGAAATACGCCACCCACTGCCCGTCCGGCGACACGAAGGGCCGGCTGTTCCCCGTCGCCAGCGTCCCGAGGCCGGCGTTGGCGATCACCTCCATGCCGTCCTTGTCCATCGTGCCGGAGGATCTCCTCCCGCCGGCCCACCATGGCCGTCACGAAGACCTGCCGGCCATCGGGGCTCAGCCGCACGATCGGCGTGAACGTCGGCTCGATCCCGGGACCCAGGTCCAGCGAGAACCGCACCGGCCCCGCCGGCGCCGCAGCGCCGCCCGCCTGGCTGAACCAGAGCACCCCGAGCGCAACGAGCAGGATCCCCGCGATGCCCCACGGCACCAGGGACGCCCGGCCCGGCGCCAGCGCCGGTACGGCACCCGCCGCTCTCCGCAGCGCCTCACGAACTCGTCGCCGTCTGCCACCGGTCGGCGGGCAGTTTCTCGAGCGCGCACAGCACCGCCTCGTCCACGTGCGGCGGCACCGACTTCCGCTCGGCCGAGACTGGCACCGGCGGGTCGGACATGATGCGGTTGAGGACGGCGCGCGCCGTGAGTCCCCGGAGAAGGGCCGCTTGCCCGTCAGCATCGTAGGTGCAGACGCCGAGCGCGTAGATGTCGGTGCGGCCGTCCACGTCGTGGTCCCCCGCCGCCTGCTCCGGGCTCACGTACTCCGGCGTCCCGAGGCTCACCCCCGCCCGCGTCAGGCGCACCTCGCCGCTCTCCGTCCGGTCCAGCGCCAGCCCGAAATCCGCCACCATTGCGCGGCCATCGTGGAAGAGGACGTTGTCCGGTTTCACGTCACGGTGGATCACGCCCTGGCGGTGGGCGTAATCAATGGCCGACGCGATCTCGCCGGCGATGCGGAGCGTGTCGGCCACGGGGAGCTGCACCTCGCGCTCGAGCCGCGCCCGCAGCGACTCGCCCTCCACGTACAGCATGACGTAGAAGACGGTCCCCGCCACGCGCCCCGAGTCGAACAGCGGCAGGATGTGGGGGTGGTGCAGGTTGGCGGTGGTCTCGATCTCCTTGAGGAACCGGTCCGCGCCGATCAGCGCGGCCAGGTCGGGCAGGAGGACCTTGATGGCCACCTGCCGGTTGTGCCGGATGTCCCGCGCCAGGTACACCGTGGCCATCCCGCCCGTGCCGAGCGGCCGGTCCACGTCGTAGCGGCCCGCGAGGGCGGCCCGGAGGGCGTCGAGGAGGTCGTCCATGGGGCTCGCGGCGGCGGGAGAACGCCGTACAAGGGAAGCCGACCGGCAGACTCCCTAATGTGGCCGCCGCGACAGGCGGCCGCAACGCCGCCCCGGGCCTACTTGTCGAGCCGGAAGATCCCACGCTCCATGGCCACCGTCACCGCGCGGGTCCGGTCGTCCACGCCGAGCTTGGCGAAGATGTGGAGCAGGTGGGTCTTCACCGTGGCCTCGCTGATGCGGAGGTCCTTGCCGATGATCTTGTTGCTGGTGCCCTTGGCCGCAGTCGAGCACTTCGATCTCCCGGGCGCTGAGCGCGCGGTCCACCGGGCCACGCACCCGACCCACCAGCTTCGACGCCACGGCGGGCGAGAGCACCGAGTCCCCGCGCGCGGTGGCGCGGATGGCCTTGAAGAGGTCGTCCCGCGGCGGTAGTCGCCTGAAGCAGGTAGCCGGTGGCGCCCCGCGCCTCCACCGCGCGCAGGATGTCGCCGTCGGAGTCGTAGGTGGTGAGCACCAGCACCCGCGTGCCCGGGGCCTGCTCCTTGAGCAGCCGGATGGCGCCGAGGCCGTCGAGCTCCGGCATCTGGAGGTCCACCAGCAGCACGTCCGGCTTCGCTTCCTTTACCACGGCCAGCGCTTCCTTCCCGTTGGCGGCCTCCCCCACCACCTGGAAGTC
>JADJPD010000023.1 GCA_016713435.1 Gemmatimonadota bacterium
GGAACTCAAGGGCTTCATCCTCGTCGCGGCCATCAAGCTGGCGGTGGTCTTTACCATCACGCTGGTCGGCGTGGCCCTGCTCACGCTCATGGAGCGGAAGGTCTCGGCGGGGATGCAGTACCGCCGGGTCCCCAACCGCGTCGGCTTCGCCGGCCTGCTCCAGCCCGCGGCCGACGGCGTCAAGAACATCGTCAAGGAGGAGACGTTCCCCGGGCAGGCGAGCCGGGCGCTCTTCACGGCCGCGCCCGCGCTCGCGTTCATCCCCGCGCTGTGCCTCGGTTCGGTGATCCCGTGGGCGGCGCCGCTCCCGCTGGACTTCGACTTCACCTTGCCGCTGGTGGGCCGCTTCGTGCACCACGGCCTCACCGCCATGGCCGTGGCCGACCTGCCGGTCGGCTTCCTGTTCGTGCTCGCGGTGAGCTCCATGGGCGTGTACGGCATCGCGCTGGCGGGCTGGGCGTCCAACAACAAGTACTCGCTGCTCGGCGGCCTGCGCTCCAGCGGCCAGATGATCAGCTACGAAGTGGCCATGGGCCTGAGCGTCATCCCGGTGCTGCTCCTCACCGGCAACGTGGCCTTCGGCGAGATCATCAGGGCGCAGCAGCAGGGGCTCTTCGGCTGGTTCATCCTGCCGCTGTTCCTGGCCTTCCACAACTTCCTGGTCTCGGGCTTCGCGGAGACCAACCGCCTGCCGTTCGACCTGCCCGAGGCGGAATCGGAGCTCGTCGCCGGCTACCACACCGAGTACAGCGCGATGAAGTTCTCGATGTTCTTCATCGCCGAGTACTCGAACATGGTCACCGTGTCGGCCATGGTGACGACGCTCTTCCTGGGCGGGTGGGACATCCCCTTCACCCACTGGGACGAGACGCCGGGCGTGCTGCAGACCATTGCCACCGGCGGGATGATGTTCCTCAAGGTGTTCTTCTGGCTCTTCTTCTTCATGTGGATCCGGTGGACGCTGCCCCGGTTCCGCTATGACCAGCTCATGGCGCTCGGCTGGAAGGTGCTGATGCCGATCGGCCTGGCCTACGTGATGCTCATCGCCACCGCCATCTACCTCATCGAGGACGTGGCCGGCGTGACGACGTGGATGCCCAAGATGCTGGTGCTCACCGCCATCAACGTGGCGCTCGGCTACATCGTGTTCATCGTCCTCGACCGGGGACTCCTGATCAGCGGCTCGAGGGACTCCGCGGCTTCCCGCGGCGGCCTCGGCCGGGCGGCCTGAGGGCACTATGGCGATTGGCGTGAAGGTCCTGAAGCGGCCCGAGCGGGACGTGAGTTACGTCCGGGCCACCCTCAAGGGGATGGCGCTCACCTTCAAGAAGATGTTCGAGCCGAAGGTGACCATGCAGTACCCCGAGGAGAAGAGCGCCCCCGAGGCCGAGCGCGGCGCCTGGAGCCTCGCCCCGCGCTGGCGCGGCACCCATCGCATGCTCACCGACGAGCAGGGCCGCTCCAAGTGCGTGGCCTGCGGCCTCTGCCCGCAGATCTGCCCGGCCAACTGCATCAAGCTGGTGCCCGGCGAGGATGAGGGGGGGCACCGCTACCCGCTCATCTACGAGATCGACGAGTTCCGCTGCATCTTCTGCGGCTACTGCCAGGAAGTCTGCCCCGAGGAGGCGATCCACGTGGGCGTCCACTACGAGAACGCCGAGTACAGCCGCGACCGCTTCGTGTACGACCTGGAGCGCCTCTCGGCCCAGACCCACCAGGTCTCGACGCTCTGGGACCCGACCGACCCGAAGGGCGAGTGATGACCCAGCAGATCTTCTGGTTCTTCGCGGTCCTGGCCGTCGGGTGCGCGCTGCTGGTGGTCACCATGCGCAACCCCATCGCCTCGGCCTTCTGGCTGGTGCAGACCATGCTCTGCCTCGCCGCCATCTTCTTGCTGCTGCAGGCCCAGTTCATCGGCGCCATCCAGGTGCTGGTGTACGCCGGCGCGGTGATGGTGCTGTTCCTCTTCGTGATCATGCTGCTCAACCTGGGGCCATGAGAAGGGGGACATGCGCGGCATTCCGGGCTGGCTGCTGGCGCTGGTGCTGATCGGCCTGTTCGGGAGCCAGGTGGGGCCGCTGGCCGGCTACAGCCTGGAGCGGATCGCGCTCGAGTACACCGGCAGCACCTCCCTGGCCGACCCGCGGGTGGTGTTCGACTCCACCCAGGCCGCCGCCGCCGCGACCCTCGCCCGCGGCGTCCCGGGCGACATCGCCAAGCCGCTCTTCGAGCAGTACCTGGTGCCCTTCGAGCTCACCTCGATCCTGCTGCTCGCGGCGATCGTCGGGGCCGTGGTCCTGGCCAAGCGGAGGATCTGATGCTTCTCGGGCCCGCGCTCGCGCTCTCCGCGCTCCTGTTCGCCATCGGCGTCACCGGGGTGCTGGTGCGCCGGAACGCCATCGTGATCTACATGTGCGTCGAGCTCATGCTCAACGCCGTCAACCTGAGCTTCGTGGCGCTGTCCACCGCGCACGGCATCTCGGGGCAGGTCTTCGTCTTCTTCGTGATGACGGTGGCCGCGGCGGAAGCCGCGGTCGGGCTCGCGATCATCCTCGCGATCTTCCGCCACCACAAGTCGGTGAACCTGTCGAACATCAACCTGCTCAAGGGCTGATGCCGCACGCGCTCCTCGCCCTCGCCGCCCTGCCGGCCGAGGCCCACGACGTGATGGCGCTGGGGCAGGAGCTCCGGCTGCCCATCGCGCTGATCCTGGGCCTGCCGCTGCTCGGCTTCCTGCTGAACGGTGCGCTCGCCCTCTGGAAGCCGGATGCCAAGGGCGCGGTCTCGCTGATCGGCCCAGGCGTGCTGATCGCCGCCTTCGGCATCGCGGTGGCCCAGTACCTGAAGCTCAGCCACCTCTGGCACGACCAGCCCGAGCTCTCGCCGGTGGCCACGCTCTGGAACTGGCTTCCCGTGGGCACGCTGCAGGTGCCGTTCGCCTTCCAGCTGGACCAGCTCTCCATGGTGATGCTGCTCGTGGTCACCGGCGTCGGGAGCCTGATCCACCTCTTCAGCGTGGGCTACATGAAGGCGGACCCGGGCTATGCCCGGTACTTCGCCTACCTCAACCTCTTCGTGATGTTCATGCTCGTGCTGGTGCTCGGCGCGAGCTTCCCGATGATGTTCATCGGCTGGGAAGGGGTGGGGCTCTGCTCCTACCTGCTGATCGGCTTCTGGTTCACCGAGAAGGCCAACGCCGACGCCGGCAAGAAGGCGTTCATCGTGAACCGCATCGGCGACTTCGGCTTCCTCGTCGCCATGTTCCTCATCTGGCAGACCTTCGGCAGCCTCGACTACGCCAACGTCTTCGGGAAGGCCGCGGACGCCTCCACGCACCTGGCGGGCGGCGCCACCATCACGGCCATCACGCTGTTCCTCTTCCTCGGCTGCACCGGCAAGAGCGCGCAGATCCCGCTCTACACCTGGCTCCCCGACGCCATGGCCGGCCCGACGCCGGTCTCGGCGCTGATCCACGCGGCCACCATGGTGACGGCGGGCGTCTACCTCGTGGCGCGTGCCAACGTGCTCTTCGCGCTGGCGCCCACCACGCAGGCGGTGGTGGCGGGCGTGGGCGCGCTCACGGCGCTCTTCGCCGCCACGATCGGCCTGCGCCAGTACGACATCAAGAAGGTCCTGGCGTACTCCACCGTTTCCCAGCTCGGCTACATGTTCCTCGGCGTGGGGACGGGCGCCATCACGGCCGGCGTCTTCCACCTCGCCACGCACGCCTTCTTCAAGGCGCTCCTGTTCCTGGGCTCCGGCAGCGTGATCCACGCCATGCACCACGCGTACCACGCCAGCCACAGCCACGACGATCCGCAGGACATGCGCAACATGGGCGGCCTGGCCAAGTACATGCCCATCACCGCCACCCTGATGGGCATCGCGACGCTCGCCATCGCCGGCATCCCGCCCTTCGCCGGCTTCTTCTCCAAGGACGAGATCCTCGCCTTCGCCTTCGGGCGCGGCGAGCACACGCCGATCTTCCGCGTCTACTGGGCCATGGGCGCCACGGCGGCGCTCCTCACCGCCTTCTACATGGCGCGCCTCATGGCCATGACCTTCTTCGGCGAGAACCGCACCGGGGACGAGGCGCGGCACCACCTGCACGAGGCGCCCTGGATCATGACCGGGCCTCTCGTGGTGCTCGGCGTCCTGAGCATCGCGGGCGGCTGGCTCAACCTGCCGGAGTTCGCCGCCTCGCTTGGCACACCCGAGCTGCTGCACCACTGGCTCCACCCCATCCTCGCGGCCGGCGACCGCGTGGCCGAGACCCTCGGCACCGCCCCGGCGCTCCCGGAGGGCGGGGCGGAGCACATGCTGATCGGGCTGGCCATCGCGCTCGCGGTGCTCGGGCTGGCGGCGGGCTTCTTCACCACGCTCAAGGCCCGCACCGTCCCGGCCCACGACGCGCCGCCGGAGCACGGCTTCTGGAAGGTGCTCTACCACAAGTACTACGTCGACGAGCTCTACGACGCCGTCATCGTGCGGCCCCTCGAGGCGCTCTCGCGCGTGGTGCTCTGGAAGCAGGTGGACCAGGGCCTGATCGACGGTGCCGGCGTCAATGGCGCCGCCTGGGCTTCCCGCACCCTGGGCTGGCTCGGCAGCCGGCTCCAGAGCGGGCTGGTGGGGGGCTACGTGGTCCTCTTCCTGGTGGGCGCGCTGTACATCCTCGGCATGGTCGTCTGGCGGTAACGGAGAGACTGGATGCAAGACTTCCTGCTGTCCCTCGGCTACGGCCAGTGGATCCTTACGGCGCTGCTGGTGCTGCCGCTCGTCGGCATCATCCCGGTGGCGCTGGCGCCCGCCTCGCGCGCCAAGCAGGTGGCGCTGGCGGTGACGCTCGTCGAGTTCGTGGTCTCGCTCGGGCTCTGGTGGGCCTTCGACCCCACCGACCCGCTGATGCAGTTCTCGGTGGACGCCGCCTGGCTGCCGGCCTGGGGCATCCACTACACCCTGGGGCTCGACGGCCTCTCCCTCTTCATGGTGCTCCTCTCCACGGGCATCATGCCGCTCGCCGTGCTGGCCAGCTTCAGCTACATCACGGAGCGGGAGAAGCTCTACTACGGCCTCCTCCTCACGCTCACCACCGGCATGCTCGGGGTCTTCCTGGCCCTGGACATGTTCCTCTTCTACGTGATGTGGGAGCTGATGCTCATCCCGATGTACTTCATCATCGGGATCTGGGGCGGGAAGAACCGCCTCTACGCCGCGCTCAAGTTCTTCATCTACACCATGGCCGGCTCGCTGCTGATGCTGGTGGCGATCGTGGTGATGATGTTCAAGACCTTCGCCATCACCGGCGCCCCGACCTTCAGCTACGAGGCCTTCCTCCAGGCCTCGCACCAGATGGGGGACGCCGCGCCCTGGCTGTTCCTGGCCTTCGCGCTGGCCTTCGCCATCAAGGTGCCGCTCTTCCCGTTCCACACCTGGCTGCCGGATGCCCACGTCGAGGCGCCCACGGCGGGCTCGGTGATCCTGGCCAGCGTGCTGCTCAAGATGGGCACCTACGGCTTCCTGCGGTTCGCGGTGCCGTTCTTCCCCGAGGTGGCGCTGTCGCCGCTGGTCACGGGGATCGTGGTCACCTGCGCCGTCATCGGCATCATCTACGGCGCGCTGGTGGCGCTGGTGCAGCCGGACGTCAAGAAGCTCGTGGCCTATTCCTCGGTGAGCCACCTGGGCTTCGTGATGCTCGGCATCTGGGCCGCCACCCAGCAGAGCGTGCAGGGCGCCCTGATGATCATGATCGGCCACGGGCTCTCCACCGGCGCGCTCTTCCTCCTCATCGGCATGATCTATGAGCGCCGCCACACCCGCGAGATCGCCGACTACGGCGGCCTGGCGCGCGTGGTGCCGGTGTTCAGCCTCATCTTCGTCGTCACCGTGCTCGCCTCGGCCGGCCTCCCCGGCCTCAACGGCTTCGTGGGCGAGTTCCTGGTGCTGCTCGGCAGCTTCGGGCGCTACCCGTGGGCCACGGGCCTCGCCACCACCGGCGTGATCTTCGCCGCGGCCTACCTCCTCTGGGCCACGCAGCGGATCCTGTTCAACAAGCTCGACAAGCTGGAGAACGAGCACCTGCACGACCTCACCCCGCGCGAACTCTGGGTGATCCTCCCGCTCGTCGCCGGCATGATCTGGATGGGCCTCTATCCCCAGCCCGTCTTGAGCCGCATGGACGAGGCCGCCAAGCGCTACGTGCAGCTCGTGGAGCCCGGCTTCGCCCCGCCGGCGACGGCGCTCACCACCCCCGAGGCCCGGCCGTGAACCCGACCGCCATCGATCTCTCGACCCCCCTCGGCCTCACCCTCGGGCTGCTCCCCGAGGTGGTGCTCAGCATCGCCGTCCTGGTGGTGCTGCTCATCGTGGCGTGGCGCCACGGCGGCCCGGCGGACAGCCGCCTCGCCGGCTGGGCCTCGCTCGTCGCGCTGGGCGTCACGGCGGCCGCGCTCGCCTGGATCGCCGGCCAGGCCCCGGACGATCCCGGCATCGGCCAGATGGTGGCGCTCGACGCCTTCCGCTTCGTCGGCAGCGCGCTGCTCCTGCTGTTCGCCGCCGGCTCGGTGCTCGCGTCGCTCGGCTACCTGGAGCGGGAACGCCTGGTGGCGCCGGAGTACTACGTGCTCCTGCTGCTGGCCACCATCGGCATGCTCTTCATGGTCAACTCCCAGGACCTGATCCTGGTGGTGCTCGGCCTCGAGACCATGTCGGTGTCGGTGTACGTCCTCGCCGGCTACAATCGCGGCAACGCCTACTCCTCCGAGGCGGCGCTCAAGTACTTCCTGATCGGCTCCTTTGCCGCCGGCTTCCTGCTCTACGGCATCGCGCTCACCTACGGCTCCGCCGGGACCACCAACCTGGTGATGATCGGTGCCCAGTTTGCTCACGGCAGCCTGCCGCTCATGGCGCGCCTGGGCCTCGGGTTCATGCTGGTGGGCTTCTGCTTCAAGGTGGCCGCGGTCCCCTTCCACAACTGGGCCCCGGACGTCTACGACGGCGCCCCCACGCCGGTCACCGGCTTCATGGCCACGGCCGTGAAGACCGCCGGCTTCGTGGCCCTGGCGCGGGTGCTCTTCACCTGCTTCGGCGCCAACGTCCCCGAGTGGCGGCCCATCCTCGGCGTCCTCGGCGTGCTCTCGATGGTGCTCGGCAACGTGGTGGCCCTCACCCAGCGCTCGCTCAAGCGGATGATGGCGTACAGCTCCATCGCCCACGCCGGCTACCTGCTCGCCGCGCTCTGGACCGGCACGCCGCTCGGCCTCTCGGCCATGACGTTCTACCTGCTCGGTTACGGTGTCACCAGCATCGCCACCTTCGCGCTGCTCGGCGCCCTCGGCCGCAACGGCGAGCGCGATCTCGACAACAGCGACATCGCCGGCCTGGCCCAGGGTCGGCCCTGGATGGCGGCCGCCCTCGCGGTGTGCAGCCTCTCGCTGCTCGGCTTCCCGGGCACCGTCGGCTTCATGGGGAAGTGGTACATCCTGTCCTCGCTCGTGTCCTCGGGCGGCGGGTGGCTGGCCACCATCCTGGTGCTCACCAGCGTGGTCTCGGCGGGCTACTACCTGCCGATGATCATGGCCATGTACATGCGCCCGGCGCGCGCTCCGCTGGTGTTCTGGGACAAGGCGCTCGCCGGCTCCGCCCGCCTGGCCGTGGCCGTGGCCGTGCTCCTGATCCTGGCCCTCGGCATCGTGCCCACCTCCGCCCTCACGCTGAGCGACGCCGCGGCCACCTCGCTGGCCCAGACGCTCGGGCCGGTCGCCAGCGGCCAGTAAGCCACTTCGTGCCCCTGGGCCCCCGGCGTTCGCGCCGGGGGCCCGCGCTCATCCCGGACCCCGAGCCGCCACGCCCCCGTGAACGTTCCGCGCTCCATCTTCCGCCAGTACGACGTCCGCGGCCTCGTGGGCAGCGAGCTCACGCCCGCCTTCGCCGAGGCGCTCGGCCGCGCCTACGCCACGCTCGCCTGGGAACGCCTGGGCCGCGCCCCACGGATCGCCGTGGGGCGGGACAACCGGCCCAGCGGCGCGGGGCTGGCCAGCGGCATCCGCCGGGGCATCGTCCTCGCGGGTGGCACGGCCGTGGATGTGGGGGAGGTGCCCACGCCGGCGCTCTACTTCGCGGTGCACGCGCTCGAGACTGACGGCGGCGTGCAGGTCACCGGCTCCCACAACCCCCCCGAGTTCAACGGATTCAAGATGGTGCTGGCCGGCGACGCCCTCCACGGCGAGGACGTCCTCCGGCTGTACGAGATCATCATGCTGGAGCAGTGGCGCGAGGAGGCCGGCGGCGGCGAGTCGGCCGACGGCTCCATTCTCCGGCGCTACCGCGAGGCCATCGTGGCACACCACCGCCTGGCCCGCCCCGTGAAGGTGGCGGTGGACTGCGGCAACGGCGTGGCGAGCCTCATCGCGGTGGAGACGCTCGAGGCCCTGGGCTGCGAGGTGGTCCCGCTCTTCTGCGAGTCCGACGGCACCTTCCCCAACCATCACCCCGACCCCACCGTCCTCGAGAACCTCGTCGACCTCCAGGCCGCCGTCCGCCGCAGCGGCGCCGAGCTCGGCATCGCCTTCGACGGCGACGCCGACCGCATCGGCGCCGTGGACGAGGCCGGCGGGGTGGTCTTCGGCGACCAGCTGCTGGTGCTCTATGGCCGCGACGCCGTGCGCCGCTTCGGCGCCGGCGTGCCCGTGATCTTCGACGTGAAGTGCTCCGAGGTCCTGCCGCAGGCGCTCTCCGCCGCGGGTGCGCGCCCGGAGATGTGGCGCACCGGCCACTCGCTCATCAAGGCGCGGATGAAGGAGCTCAAGAGCCCTCTCGCCGGCGAGATGAGCGGCCACATGTTCTTCGGCGGCGACTGGTACGGTTTCGACGACGCGCTCTTCGCCGCCGCCCGCCTGCTCGAGATCGTCGCGGCGGGGCGGGGCGGGCTGGCCCCGCTCCTCGCCGATCTTCCCGCCACCCACGCCACGCCGGAGCTCCGCGTGGACTGCCCGGAGGAGAAGAAGTTCCCCGTCGTGGCCGAGGCGGCCGCCTACTTCGCGGCCCGGTACCCCGTCAACACCATCGACGGTGTCCGCATGACCTTCCCGAAGGGCTGGGGCCTCGTGCGCGCCTCCAACACCCAGCCCATCCTCGTCCTCCGTTTCGAGGCCACCGACCCCGCCGCCCTCGCCGCGTACCAGGCCGAGGTCATGGGCTGGGTGGAGGCGCGGATCGCCGCCGCCTAGCGGCCTGCTGGCTTCCGCCACGGCCGCCGTTACCTTCTCCGCATGTCCCAGCGCGGCATCCGCATCACCCTCGCCGTCGTGCTCGCGGTCCTGCTCCTCTTCGCGGGGCGCTGGGCCGCGGGCCTCGCGGCCGATCGCTGGTGGGCGGCCTCGCTCTCCCCGGCCGCCGCGGAATTCGTCACCGACTGGGCCGTCCTGCGGCTCGCACTCGAGCTGGCGGGGATCCTCCTCGCATCCGCCTGGTTCGTCGGCAACCTGCTGGTGGTCTACCGTGCCATCGGCTCGGTGCAGGTTCACCGGCGGCTGGCCAACCTCGAGATCCGGGAGGCAGTGAACCTGCAGGCCCTCGCCGCGCTCAGCGTGGCCGGCGGACTCTTCCTGGGACTCGTCACAGGGCGGGGCACCGGGCGCTGGACCGCGGACGTGGTCCTCGCCTGGTCCGGCTTCCAGATGGGCGAGGTGGAGCCCTTCCTGGGCCGGGACGTCGGCTACTACCTGGCCGAACTGCCGCTGTGGCGGAAGCTGCACGGCTTCGCGCTCCTGCTCATCCTGCTGGCGCTCGGCGGAGCCGCCATCCTGTACGCTTTGATCGGCGCCATGCGCTGGCTCGACCGGCGCCTGGCCCTGAACGACCACGCCAGGATGCACCTCGGCGCCCTGCTGGTCCTCCTCGGACTGGTGCTGGCGTGGGGGTATGCGCGGGAGCCGGCCGAGCTCGTGGCTGGCGTCATTGGGACGGTGCACACCGGGCTCTTCGGTTTCCGCACCACGGTGGCGTTTGCCCTCACGGGGCTGGCGCTCGGGACCGCCATCCTCAGCGCACTCTGGGCGGCACGGGGCCGGCACACGCTGGTGCTCAGCTCCTGGCTCGTGCTCGGGGCGGCCTCGCTGCTCGGCCACCACATCATCCCGGCACTGATCGGCACCTCCCCAAGCTCGACGCTGGAGCCGTCCGTCCGTCGCAAGCTCGACCAGCTTGCCTACGGCATGGTGGCGCTGCGCGAGTCCACCCTCGCGCGCCAGGCCGAACCCGCGGCGCCGCCCGCCCCGTTTGCGGTCTGGCAGCCCACCCTCGCCGCCGATGCCATCCCCGGCGACTCCGGCCGTGTCGTCGCGGTCGATCGCGCTGTCCTGCCGATCGGCGGGCGGCAGCGGCCCGGCTGGCTGGTGGTGCGGGTGCAGTCAGGCGAGGGTGCGCAGGTGGCCGCCCTGCTCGACGACCGGACCACCGGCGACGGCCACCCCCTCACGTACACTGACCCCGACAGCCTCCGCTCGGCAGCCGGCCTGCCGGACCTCCACCTGCCGCGCCGCGGCCTCTGGCCCGGCGTCCGGGGCACCGTGGTGGATACCGTCCCCGGGGGGGTGAAGGTCGGCACCGGGCTGAGGCGCCTGGCGCTCGCGTGGGCGCTCCAGTCGGGGGACCTGCTCGAGCCGGAGGTGGCCGAGCGCTACGCCTACTGGTACCTCGATCCGGTGGAGCGACTCCGGCGCCTCGCCCCGTACGTGGCCTGGGGCACCCCGACGCCCCGGCTGCTCGACGGCGAGCTGCTGTGGGTGGTGGATGGTTACCTGCCGAGCTTCACCTTCCCGGCGTCCACCCGCATCCGCTATCACGGGGAGTGGGTGGGCGCGCTCCGGGCCGGCTTTCTCGGTGTCGTCCGCGGCGAATCGGGCGCCACGGCCATCTACCTCCGTCACGGTTCCGACGAGCTGGCCAAGGAGTGGCAGGCCCTCTTCCCGGGCATCATCCAGCCCGCGTCCGCCATTCCCCCCGATGTCCTCCGCTCGCTCGCCTACCCGCGCGAGGCGCTCGAGGCGCAGGTCCGCGTCCTCGGCCAGCCGCACTGGGGCTTCGGCGAGCCCGTCGGCCACAGCGACCAGGTCACCGGCGAGGCCCCGCCCGAGGCCTCGCTCTGGGAGGCGGACACCTCCGGGGTGGAGCAGGTGGTACCGTTCCAGCGTCCGCCCCAGCGCTTCGTCTCCGCGGTGGCGCGGGCCCGGTCCACCGACGGCTGGGCCATGCTCACCGTGCTGCGGGTGGACAGCCTCCTCGCCCTCCCGGATCCGGCGGCGCTCCAGACCCGCTGGGGCCGTTTTCCCACCTTCCAGCAGCTCAAGGACTCCGTCGAGAAGGCGGGTGCCCGCCTCGAGGCCGGGGCCGTTCGCTACTGGCCCACCTCCGAAGGCCTCGGCGCCTACCAGACCTACTTTGCCCGCCGGGACGGCGAGCCGCCGGTCCTGGCCTGGGTGAGCCTGGCCGTGGGCGAGCGGGGCGGGGCGGGCCACGACCTCGAGGAGGCCTGGGCCAACATGCTCGGCCTGTCGGCGCCGAATGTGTCCGCCGGCGTGCGCGGCACCCAGCTGATCGAGGCCCGGCGCCAGCTCGAAGCCGCCGACCAGGCGCTTCGCCGCGGCGATCTGGAGGCCTTCGGCCGGGCGTGGGAGTCCCTCAAGCGCACCCTCCGGTCGCCATAAGTCTCACCGTTGCCAACGGTTAGCCCGCCCGCTAGCTTCCGCCCCGCCAGTGACCCTACCCGGGTCCGACGCAGGTTCCCCAGGGGAGAGGACAGCGTGAATCTTCACGAATATCAGGGTCGGCAGATCTTCCGATCGGCCGGCATTCCCATGCCCGACGGCGACGTCGCCTCCACCCCGTCCGAGGCGGAGTCCATCGCCCGGCGCGTGGGCGGGACCGTGGTCGTGAAGGCCCAGGTCCACGCCGGCGGGCGGGGCAAGGCGGGCGGCGTGAAGCTCGCCAAGAACCCGGCGGAGGCCGCCGAGGCCGCCGAGAAGATCCTTGGCATGAGCATCAAGGGTCTCGTGGTCCAGAAGGTCCTCGTGGTCCCGGCGGCCGACATCGTCACCGAGGCCTACATGGGCCTGATCATGGACCGCGCCAGCCAGCGTCCGGTGTTCATGGTGAGCCCGGCCGGCGGCATCGACATCGAGGAAGTGGCCGCCAAGACGCCCGAGAAGATCCGCCGCCTCGCCGTGGATCCCCGGTACGGGATCCTGCCGCACCAGGCACTGGGCCTCGCCCTGTTCCTGTACAAGGACATCGCGCAGGCCCGCCAGGCGGCGAGGATCATGGAGCAGCTCTACGGCGTCTTCACGGCCAATGGCTGCTCGCTCGCCGAGATCAACCCGCTCGTCACCACGCCAGACGGCAAGGTCCTGGCGCTCGACGCCAAGGTGTCGATCGACGACAACGAGCTGGACCGCCGCCCCGACCTCGCGCTCCTGCGAGACGAGACCGCCGAGGAGCCGAGCGAGGTCCAGGCCCGCCGCGCCAACCTCACGTTCATCAAGCTCTCGGGCAACGTGGGGTGCGTGGTCAACGGTGCCGGCCTCGCCATGGCCACCATGGACCTGGTCAAGTATTACGGCGGCGACCCGGCCAACTTCCTCGACATCGGCGGCAGCTCCAACCCGGACAAGGTGGTCAACGCCCTCCGCATCATCACGGCGGACCCGGCGGTGAAGGCCATCCTCTTCAACATCTTCGGCGGCATCACCCGCACCGACGACGTGGCCAACGGCATCAAGACGGCGCTGGCCCAGTTCCCGGTGAAGGTCCCCATCGTGGTGCGCCTCACCGGCACCAACGAGGCCGAGGCGGTGAAGATCCTGCAGGGCATCGGCATGACCGCGCTGTCCGACATGGATGAGGCCGTCCAGAAGGTCGTGGCGCTGGTGAAGGAGGCCGCATGAGCATCTTCGCCAACAAGGCCACGCGCCTCCTGGTCCAGGGCATCACCGGCCGGGACGGGTCGTTCCACGCCCGGCAGATGCTCGAGTACGGCACCCAGCTCGTCGCCGGGGTGACGCCGGGGAAGGGCGGGCAGACGTTCGAGGGCAAGGTGCCCGTGTTCAACACCGTGGCCGAGGCGGTCCAGGCCACCGGCGCCACGGCCGCGGTGATCTACGTGCCGCCGGTGGGCGCTGCGGGCGCCATCTTCGAGGCGGTGGATGCGGGGCTGCCCTTCGTGGTGTGCATCACCGAGGGCGTCCCGGTCATGGACATGGCGCGGGTGCTCCCCTTCGTGCGCGAGAAGGGTGCCCGGCTCCTCGGCCCCAACTGCCCCGGCCTGATCACCCCGGGCGAGTGCAAGATCGGCATCATCCCGGGCAACATCTGCAAGCCGGGCCGCGTGGGCCTGGTGTCGCGGAGCGGCACGCTCACCTATGAGGTGGTCAACCACCTGACGCGCAACGGCATCGGCCAGAGCACCTGCGTGGGCATCGGCGGCGACCCGCTGAACGGCACCTCGTTCATCGATTGCCTCCGCGCCTTCCAGGACGACCCCGGCACCGACGCGATCGTCATGATGGGCGAGATCGGCGGCACCGACGAGCAGAACGCCGCCGAGTTCGTGAAGCAGCACGTCACCAAGCCGGTGGTCGGCTTCATCGCCGGCCAGACCGCGCCGCCGGGCCGCCGCATGGGCCACGCCGGCGCCATCATCTCCGGCTCCAGCGGCACCGCGGCCGAGAAGATCGCGGCCTTCGAGGCGGCAGGGATTGCCGTCATGAAACGTCCGGTCGACGTGGTCAACCTGGTCAAGGCCAAGCTCAAGTAACCCACCGGTGGCCATCCCGGCCGCCGACCTGTGTCGAGGGCGCGGCCCCTGGGCCGCGCCCCAACTCACCCGAAGGAAGAGTCCAGTGGCCAAGCAGATCACCCTCGGCATGCTCAAGCCCGACGCCATCCAGAGTGGCAAGGCCGGGCTCATCATCGCCCACCTCCAGAAGGAGGGCTTCACCATCCGGGCAGCCAGGCTCACCCGCCTGTCCAAGGCGCAGGCCGGGAAGTTCTACGAGGTCCACAAGGACCGGCCGTTCTACGCCGATCTCTGCGGGTTCATGACCTCGGGCCCGGTTCTCCCCATGGCGCTGGAGCGGGACGACGCGGTGGCCCACTTCCGGAAGGTCATCGGCGCCACCGACCCGGCCGAGGCGGCCGAGGGCACCATCCGGAAGCTCTATGCCCAGTCGAAGGGCATGAACGCCATCCACGGCTCGGACAGCGTGGAGAATGGGCTTCGCGAGGTGGCCTTCTTCTTCACCGAGAGCGAGCTGGCCGACCTCTGGGGCTGAGGGCGCGTGGGGCGGTGGGGCGGGGCCGCTTCACGGTCCCGTCCCTTGACCCAAGTCCATGTCCTGACTAGGTTTTGGGGCTATGCTTCAGGTCGATGCCCGGGAGCTTCAGCGCGGCCCGGTGGAAACCGTCGGGCGGCTTGAAGCCGACGATGCGACGTTTGAGGGTCTCGGTCTTGCCCTCGACGGCCCAGTGCAGGTGGCGGGGCGCCTCACCCAGTCGGGTGACCAGGATTTCTTCTGGAAGGCCCGGCTCAGTGGACGGCTCCACGGCAGTTGCCGCCGGTGCCTCACCGACATGACGTATCCCCTCGACACGGACGTCGAGGTGCTCTTCAGCGCCGATCCCGAGGCCGCCGACGATCCGTCGGTCTATCCTCTCGAGGCGCCTGTCTCCCGCGTGGACGTCCGTCCGGCGGTGCGCGAGGAACTCGCGCTCGCCGTGTCCGCGTATCCGCTCTGCCGAGAAGACTGCGCCGGGCTCTGTCCCCGGTGCGGAGCGGACCTGAACGCCGGGCCGTGCGGCTGCACGGCCCCTGAACGCTGAGGCCCCGATGGCTGTCCCGAAGCGAAAGCTCTCCAAGTCCCGCAAGCGGCTCCGCCGCGGTCACGACAAGGCCACGGTGATTCCGGCCCAGGCCTGCCCGCGCTGCTCGAGCCCCAAGTTGCCGCACCGCGTCTGCCCCACCTGCGGGTACTATCGCGGCAAGAAGATGGTCGAGGTCGAGGACGCCTGAGCGTGATCCGCATCGCGCTCGACGCCATGGGTGGCGACCACCACCCGCAGGCGGAGGTCGACGGCGCGGCCCTGGCCCTGAAGGAGCTCCCCCCGGGCTTCCTCATCCAGCTGGTGGGGCGCCGCGCGGCCATTGAGGCCGAGCTGGCGCGCCATCCCGACCTCGATCGCGCCCGCATCGAGGTCCACGAGGCGCCGGACGTGATCGGCATGGACGAGAAGCCCCTCGCCGCCGTCCGCAAGAAGCCCAACTCGAGCCTGCACGTCGGGCTCGGCCTGCAGAAGGCCGGGGCGTCCGACGCGTTCGTCTCCGCCGGCAACACCGGCGCGGTGCTCGTCGGCAGCACCATGATCCTCGGCCTCCACGAGGGCGTCGACCGCGCCGCGGTCGGCGCGCTCTTCCCCACCGCCGCCGAGCCCACGCTCGTCCTCGATGCCGGCGCCACCGTGGATTGCTCCCCCCGGGAGCTCCTCGGCTTCGCCTGGCTCGGCACCATCTACCTCACCGACGTCCTCGGCCGCCCCTCCGCCAAGGTGGGGCTGCTCAACGTCGGCGAGGAAGACGAGAAGGGGAACGCCGCGGCCAAGGAAGCCCACCAGCTCCTCAAGCAGGCCACCGGCCTCAACTACATCGGCAACATCGAGGGCCGCGACATCGTCGCCGGCCACCCGGTGCACGGCCAGATGGACGTGGTGGTCTGCGACGGCTTCGTCGGCAACATCGTCCTCAAGTTCTACGAGTCCGTCGGCCGCCTCATCGTCCGGCTCTGCAAGGGCAAGGCGCCCGGCATCCTCGAGCGTCCCGACGTCCAGGGCGTCTTCCGCCACCTCGACTACAGCGAGTACGGCGGCGGCCCGCTCCTCGGCGTCAAGGGCGTGAGCGTCATCTGCCACGGCTCCTCCTCGCCCAACGCATTCAAGAACGCCATCCGGATCGCCGTGCAGGCGGTGGCCCACGACCTGAGCGCGCACATCGGCGCCCAGTTCGCGCGGCGTGAGGCCGGGGCCAAGACCTGATGCAGCGGCCCATCGCCCACATCGCCGGGCTGGGGGTGTGCATCCCGACCCGGGTCGTGACCAACCACGACTTCGCGGAGCGCCTCGAGACCAGCGACCAGTGGATCGTGGAGCGCACCGGCATCAAGGAGCGCCGCTTCGCGGCGGCCCACGAGACGGTGTCCACCATGGCCAGGGACGCCACCGCGGCCGCCCTCGCGCGCGCGGGCATCACGGCCAAGGACCTCTCGGCGATCATCGTCGCCACCGCCTCGCCGGACCGGCCGCTGCCGAGCACCGCCTGCCTGCTGCAGGCCCAGCTCGGCGCCGAGAACGCCGCGGCCTTCGACATCGCCGCCGCCTGCTCCGGGTTCATCTACGGCATCACCATCGCCGAGGGGCTCATCGCCACCGGGCATGGGGACCATATCCTGGTGGTCGGCGGCGAGAAGCTCACGGCCATCACCGACCAGAACGACCGCTCCACCGCCATCCTCTTCGGCGACGGCGCGGGCGTGGCGGTGGTCTCCAAGGGCGCCCGCGATGGCCGGGGCATCCTCTCCACGTTCTTCAAGTCCGACGGCCGGCTGGCCGACCTGCTGACCATCCCCGGCGGCGGCACCGCCGACCCGATCAGCGAGAAGGTCGTGGCGGAGCGCTCGCACTTCATGCGCATGGCGGGGCGCGAGGTCTTCAAGCACGCGGTGCTGGAGATGGCCGAGGCCTGCGACGAGGCCATTCGCCGCGCCGGCGTGAAGCCTGAGGAAATCGACCTCATGGTCCCGCACCAGGCCAACATCCGGATCATCGACGCCACGGCCAAGCACGCCAACGTGCCGCTCGAGAAGGTCATGGTCACGGTGGATCGCTACGGCAACACCTCCGCCGCGTCCATCCCCATGGCGCTCGCCGACGCGGAGGCCAGCGGCCGCCTCAAGCCGGGGATGCTGGTGCTGCTGGTGGCGTTCGGCGCGGGCTTCACCTGGGGCAGCACGGTGGTGCGCTGGTGAGCGCCATCGTCCTCTGCCCGGGCCAGGGCGCGCAGAAGGTGGGCATGGGGAAGGACCTCGCCGAGCGTTTCCCCGCCGCGCGCGACACCTTCGCCGCCATCGATGAGGCGCTTGGCGTGGGGCTGTCCCGCATCATGTGGGAGGGCCCGGACGATGAGCTCACGCTCACCAAGAACACCCAGCCGGCCATCCTGGCGCACAGCGCCGCCGTCTGGGCCGTGGTGGGCTCGAAGCTCGGCCCCCAGCTCAAGGCCGCGGCCGGCCACAGCCTCGGCGAGTACAGCGCCTATGTGGCGGCCGGCGCGCTCGACGCGGCCGGCGCCGCCCGCCTGGTGCGGAAGCGGGGCGAGCTGATGTACGATGCGGGCACCCGCCGCCCCGGCGCCATGGCCGCCGTGCTCGGCCTGGCCACGGCCGAGGTGGAGGCCGCCTGCCGCGAGGCGAGCAGCCCCGACAGCGTCGCCGTGGCCGCCAACCTCAACGCGCCCGACCAGACCGTGCTCTCCGGCGATCCGGCGGCGGTGGAGCGGGCGGGCGAGGGCTGCAAGGCGCGCGGGGCCAAGCGCGTGATCGGCCTCAAGGTGAGCGGGGCGTTCCACTCGCCCCTCATGGCGCCGGCGGTCGAGGGCCTCGCGGCGGCGCTCGCCGGCGCCACGTTCGCCGCGCCGCGGGTGCCGGTCGTGGCCAACGCCAGCGCCTCGCCCGTGGCCGATGTGGCCACCGCGCGGAAGCTTCTGGCCGACCAGCTCACCGCCCCGGTGCGGTGGGTGGAGTGCATGCAGTGCGCGGCGCAGCTGGTCCCCGGGGCCACCTGGTACGATATCGGCCCGGGGAACGTCCTCAGCGGGCTCCTCAAGCGCATCGTGCCGGGCAGCACCGCCGTGACCCTCGGCACCGCCGACGAAGTCGAGAAGTTCCTCTCCGCCTGATCCCGGCCATGACGACCATCGACCTCACCGGCAAGACCGCCTTCGTGACCGGCTCCACCCGCGGCATCGGCCGCGCCGTGGCCGGGGCGCTGCACGCCGCGGGTGCCAACGTGGCCATCGTGGGGCGCGACCAGGCGAAGGCCGAGGCCGTCGCCCGGGAACTCGGCGACCGGGCCGCGGGCGTGGCCTGCGACGTCAGCAGCAAGGCCACCATCGAGGCCGCCATCGCCGCTGCGGAGAAGGGCCTCGGCCCCGTGGACATCCTGGTCAACAACGCCGGCCTGACCCGCGACAACCTCCTCCTCCGCATGAGCGAGGAGGAGCTGGACCAGGTGCTGGACGCCAACCTCAAGGGCGCGTTCTACACCGTCCAGGCGGTGCTCAAGGGCATGATGAAGCGGAAGGGCGGCCGCATCATCAACATCACCAGCATCGTCGGGATCCACGGCAACAAGGGCCAGGCCAACTACGCGGCCAGCAAGGCGGGCCTGATCGGCTTCACCAAGTCGGTGGCCAAGGAGTACGGCAGCCGCGGGATCCTGGTCAACGCCATCGCCCCGGGCTTCATCGAGACCGACATGACCGCGGGCCTCCCGGAGGACCTCCGGAAGGCCATGCTCGCCGGGATCGCCCTCGGGCGGCTCGGCAAGCCGGAGGACGTGGCCGGGGCCGTCCTCTTTCTGGCGTCGGAGCTTTCCGGCTACATTACCGGCCAGGTGCTCGTGGTCGATGGCTGTACCGCCATCTGACGGGTCTGGTCTTCCTTTACCCCCTCCCCAAGAGGAACGTCATGAGCAGCAACGTCGAAGAGCGGGTCAAGGACATCATCGTCGAGGAGCTCGGCGTGGAGCGTGAGAAGCTGACCCCCGAGGCCAGCTTCATGGAGGACCTCGGCGCGGACAGCCTCGACACCGTCGAGCTCGTCATGGCGTTCGAGAAGGAGTTCGACATCGACATCCCGGACGAGGAAGCCGAGAAGCTCCGGACCGTCGGTGACGCGCTCAAGTACCTCCACGAGAAGCTCGGGAAGTAAGCTTGGCGCACCGCGTCGTTGTCACCGGCCTTGGGCTCGTCACGCCCCTCGGGCCGGATGTCGAGAGCACCTGGGCCGGCCTGCTCGCAGGCCGGTCCGGCGCTGCGCCGATCACCAAGTTCGATCCGGCGCGCCTCGGCGTCCGCTTCGCCTGCGAGGTGAAGGGCTTCGACCCGCTCCAGTACATGGACCGGAAGGAGTCCCGGCGCTACGACCTCTTCGCCCAGTTTGCCCTGGGCGCCGCCCACCAGGCGGTGACCATGGCGGGGCTCGAGGGGAAGTTCCCCGACCCGGACCGCACCGGCGTCGTCATCGGCAGCGGCATCGGCGGGATGCAGACGTACGAGGAGAACTGCACCGCCTACGTGCAGAAGGGCCCGGAGCGGGTCTCCCCGTTCTTCGTCCCCATGTACATCCCGGACATCGCGGCGGGGCTCGTCTCCATCCGCTATGGCCTGAAGGGCCCCAACTTCGCCACGGTCTCGGCCTGCGCGTCGTCGGCGCACGCCATCGGCGAGTCGTACAAGATGATCAAGCACGGCACCGCGGTCGCCATGGTGGCGGGCGGCGCCGAGGCGGCCATCACCGGCCTCACGGTGGCCGCGTTCGACAACATGCGCGCCCTCTCGCGCCGCAATGACGCCCCCGAGCAGGCCAGCCGCCCGTTCGACAAGGACCGCGACGGCTTCGTCCTCGGTGACGGCGGCGCCGTGGTGGTGCTGGAGAGCCTCGAGCACGCACTGGCGCGCGGGGCCACCATCCTGGGGGAGGTCGTCGGCTACGGCATGAGCGGCGACGCGCACCACATCACCAGCCCCCCGGACGACGGCAACGGCGCCGCGCGGGCCATCGTGCACTGCCTCGAGGACGGCAACATCCGCCTCGACGAGGTGGACTACATCAACGCCCACGGCACCTCCACGCCCCAGGGCGACGTGGCCGAGACCAAGGCGGTCAAGTCGGTCTTCGGCGAGCACGCGAAGAAGCTGATCTTCGCCTCCACCAAGTCCATGACCGGCCACCTGCTCGGGGGCGCGGGCGCGCTCGAGTGCATCGCCTCGCTCCTCGCCGTGAAGACCGGCAAGGTCCCGCCCACCATCAACCAGGTGACCCCGGATCCCGAGTGCGACCTCTACTCGGTGCCGAACACCATGATCGAGCGGAACCTCCGCGTGGCCCTCTCCAACTCCTTCGGGTTCGGCGGCCACAACGTCACCCTGGCGGTCCGGAAGTACGAGGCCTAGGCCCGCCCGCGGGTGCCACGGCAGGGAACCAGTCGGCCCCGGGTGACGTTCGTCATCCGGGGCCCCATCTTGTCCGGGTCCCGTCCCACCCCCGTCTCCGCCCCCCGGAGTCCCATGTGCGCCTGGCACCACCTCGGCACCCGCGAGGAACTGCTCGCACGGGTGCCCTTCGCCCTCAAGCTCGACCGCCAGCAGGTGGCCCTGTTCCACCACGAGGGCGTCTTCCGCGCCATCGGCAACCGCTGCAACCACAAGGGCGGCCCGCTGTGCGAGGGGCAGGTCCGCGGGGAGTTCGTGATGTGTCCCTGGCACGCGTGGGAGTACAGCGTGGTCACCGGGAAGGGGCCGCCGGGCTACGACGAGGAAGCGGTGCCCACCTTCCCGGTGGAGGAGCGCGCGGACGGCATCTGGCTCGACACCGATCCGCGGACGCCCCGGCGGCTGGTGAAGCATGACCCGCACCCGCTCACCGTGCTCACGCCGCGGGGCGACGGTCCGCCACGGGTGGTCGGCATTTCCACCACCGGGATGGATGCCGTCAACCCGCGGCTCTCCACCTCGGACCTGCTGCTGGAGGCCGCGCTGGGCCACGCCGCTTCCGCGCTGGGTGCCGAGACCCGGCTGCTCCGGCTCCGGGACCTGGCCTTCCGCGCCTGCGAGGGCAACTACTCCAAGGCCGCGCACGCCTGCACCTGGCCCTGCGCCATCACCGAGCGCGACCCCGACGACCAGCTCACCCCCGTCTACGAGGCGCTGGTGCAGTGGGCCGACGTGGTGCTCGTGGCCACGCCCATCCGCTGGGGGCAGGCCTCGAGCCTGTACCATCGGATGGCGGAGCGGCTCAACTGCATCCAGAACCAGATGACGATCCACAACCGCTGCCTCATCCACTCCAAGGTGGCGGCGTTCATCATCACGGGCGGGCAGGACAACGTGCAGGGCGTGGCGGGCGGGCTGCTGACCTTCTGGGCGGAACTGGGATTCGTCTTCCCGCAGTTCCCCTTCATCGCCCATTCGCGCGGGTGGGATGCCGAGGACATGGAGAACAACGTCCGCGACGTGCGGCAGAGCTCGGCGCTCCACGCCGCGGCCGGCGAACTCGTGGGGCGTGCCGTGGAGCTGTGGCGCACCCTGCCGCGCGCCGGGACGCCGGACCGGCCGATGGAACGGAGTGGGAGGAAGGCCCAGCCGCTCTTCCCCGCCGGTGGCGGGGAGGGGTGATCAGCGGACCCGGCGCGGCGGCAGGGAGTCGGCGCCGATGGCGCCGAGCAGGACGCGCAGCGGCGGGCCGATGCGCCGGCTGCCCGGGGCGTCCACCTCACGCAGGCGACGGAGATCCAGGCGGAGCTGGTCGTAGAGGAATCCCGCCGTGTCGCTCGAGAGCATGATGGTGCCGGCGCTGAAGCGTGGTGGCTCGGCCTGCGCCGCGAGGAGGCCGAAACTCTGTTCCAGCGTCAGGAGGAGCTGGTCGGCGTGGGTGGCATCGCCCCGGGGCTCGGGGGTGCTGATGCGGACCAGCCACTCCTGCGCCTCGAGACGGTCCCAGGCCCCGCTGCGGGTGAGCGATTCCGAGGTGTCCTTGTAGGCCGCCCAGAGGCGCCGGAGGTTGCCGCGGTACGCGGCCACGGCGGGCCGGAGGCGGCCCAGCCGGGCCAGGTTGTCCCGCAGGCTGTCCGGGGAGGCCAGGCGAGCCGGGCTCATGAGGTCCCGGAGCCCAAAGCGCGAGATGCTGTCCTCGAACGCCGCCGTGGCCTGGGCCTGGGCGGCCGTGAGCCGGCGGGCCAGGTTGTACGGTGCCCGAAGCTGCTGGGGGGTGAGGGTCCCGCCGCGCGCGCCGCTGGCCGACGGCCGGGGAGCGTCCGCCACCCCCCGGCCTTTCCAGATGCCGCCATCGGACGTGGGGCGGCCCGGCCGGAACGCGATCGCCAGGCTGGCCAGGAAGAGCAGGGCGCCTGCCGCCGTGATGGCGTGCTGCCGCCAGCGCGGCTTGCGCCGCCCCTCCAGCTCGCGGGCGCTATAGGAGAACATCTGGTACACCTGCGGCCCCCCCGGCTCCCCCGTCCCGACCTCCGCCGGCTTGGGCGGCAACGGCTCGGCGCTCCCCTCGGCCACCAGCGCTGCCGCGCGCGCCTGCGCCGCCCCGTACTCGGGGTGGCGCACGATGGGCAGCCATTGCTGATTCTTGGAGTGGAAGATCTCCGCCTGCTCGCTCACGACCCCGCTGTTGATCCCCAGCGCGAGTTCCTCGACCGAGCGATAGACGGCTTCCTCCCCGGAGGCGAGCCGGACCCGGAACATGGCCACAATAGTAGCCCGCTCCCCGGGCTACGGGGAGCGGGAGTGGCGCCCTGACTCAGGGTTGTGGGACGGGCGGTGTCGGGTTCCCGAGCGCGGGAAGGAGCAGGCCGAGCGTGTACGTGGGGCGGGCTTGGGCCGCGCCGTCGAGGGCGGTCAGGTAGGCGGCGCGAAGCTCGGTGTACGCCGCCGCGGCGCGCGCATCGGCAAACCGGAGGGTGGCGCCCTGGACGGTCACGCGGTCGCCCTGGGCCAGTACCAGGCCCACCAGGGTGTCCGCGGCGGCCAGGACCTGCCGGGCGGCCTCGGCCGAGGCGAAGGGCTCACGGAGCGAGGAGGCGGAGTCGGTGATGCTGGCGCGGTAGGACTCCTCCAGCATGAGCTCCTGGCCGCGGAAGGCCGCCAGCAGGTTCTGGGCGGCGGCGATCCGGCGGCGGGTGGCCCGGAGGCTGTCGGGGCCCTTCAGCCGGCTGGGGCGCCAGAGGCCGTCCAGGCCCACGTACTCCAGGCCTTCCCGGACGTCACGGCGGGCCGCATCGTACCCCTCGGTGTAGGCGGGGGAGATGGCGGCCCGGGTGGCGGCCATCCGGCTGGTGACGGAACCCGCAGGCGCCGCCATGGTGTCGGGGTCGGCTGGGCGATCGAGTGGCAGCGGATCGGAGGGCCGGACCGGGGCGTTCCAGGGGTCCGCCTCGGCCGGGGCCGGGGCAGGGAGCTGTGCCATCGCCGGCGCGGCCGGCCGATCAAACCGGGCCTTCAGGGCCGGGTAGGCCCCCGCACCGAGCCCGATCACGACAATACCACCCGCCAGGGCCAGCATGGTCCGGAGCTTCCCGGCCCGGCTCTGGATGGCATCCCGCTCGGTTCGCGGGGCGGCCGGTTCGGGAACGGCGGGGGCCGGGGTCTCGATGACCCCGGCGCCGGAGGCAGCCAGGAATGTCTGGTAGGCAGGGTGGGTCTCGACTGGGAGCCACGTCCCCGTCCGGCTGTGGAAAACCTCGAACCCGTGACCGACCTCGCCCAGCGAGATGGCCTGAGCGAGCTCCGCGCTCGACTCGTAGGACCGCTCGACGCCCTTGGGATTCCTGACCCGGAACATGTGCCCTCGCCGCTGGGATGGGTGACCTGCCCAGACCAGTACACGTTGCGTGCCGGGGAGCTGACACTTCCCTGTCTGGCCCCCAATTTTATGCAGGGTGGATTGCATGCCTAGAAAACACTTCATATGCATGAGTGGATATCTCTACAGGAATAGCACTTAGTGCGCTTCTCTGCTTGAGAATCCACATGAAGTATCTCGCCAAAACGCCCCTCATGTTGTGAGCCAACCAGTGGGGCCTGAATGCGAAGTCTCGCAATTTGACCGGTCCTTGCGACTAGGAGGCAGTAATGGCCGAGGGGAGTTCAGGGGGCGGGATGACTCGTCGCGGGTTCGTGGTGGTCGGAGGACTGTTGGCTTCTGCTGCCGTTCCGGCCGCTGCTATTGGCAGGAAGCGCGAAAGTCACTTATCAACATCGCCGCTAATGCCCGGCGGTGTCCCCTTCAAGCCGGACCCGTTCGAACTCTCCGAGGCGACAGTCGCCGAATTGGCGGAAGGGCTGGGGAATGGGCGGTGGAGCAGCCTCGATCTGGTGCGGCTCTACGGTGAGCGGATCGACGCCTTGGACCAGCGCGGCCCCACCCTCCGCCACATGCTGGACCGGAACCCCGATGCCGAGGCCATCGCCGACCAGCTGGACAGGGAACGGAAGGCGGGAAGGTCGCGGGGGCTTCTCCACGGCATCCCTGTGGTGGTCAAGGACAACATCGACACCGGCGACCGGATGACCACCACCGCCGGCTCCATGGCCCTCGCCGGCTCCCACGCTCCCCGGGATGCCTTTCTGGTGGAGCGCCTCCGGGCTGCCGGCGCCATCATCCTGGGGAAGACCAACCTGACCGAATGGGCCAACTTCCGGTCCACCCGGGCTTCGAGCGGCTGGAGCAGCCGGGGCGGGCAGGGCAAGAACCCGGTCTGCCTGGACCGGACCCCCTGCGGCTCCAGTTCCGGGACCGGCGGGGCGATCGCCGCCTGCTACGCCGCGGTGGGAATCGGGACGGAGACCGACGGCTCCGTCACCTGCCCGAGCGCCACGGTCGGACTGGTGGGGCTCAAGCCCACCGTGGGCCTGGTGAGCCGGAGCGGCATCATCCCCATCTCCGCCACGCAGGACACGGCCGGTCCCATGACCCGGACCGTGGCCGACGCCGCCATCCTCCTCTCCGCCATCACCGGCGTGGACCCGCGGGATGCCGCCACCTCGGCGAGCCGGACCCATGCCGGGACCGACTACCCCCGCTTCCTCGACCGGGCTGCCCTCCAGGGCAAGCGGCTCGGCGTCACGCGGGAGCGCTTCACGGGCTACCACCCCGACACCGACCGGATCTTCGGCGAGGCCCTCGACGTCCTCCGCCAGCTCGGCGCCATCATCGTGGACCCGGCCAACCTCCCCCACGCCGGCGAGTACGACGAAGCCGAGTACGAGGTGCTCCTCTACGAGTTCAAGGCGGGGCTCAACGCCTACCTGGCCACCCTGGGGCCGGGCGCGCCGATCCGGACGCTCGAGGAGGCCATCGCCTTCAACGACCGGAACGCCGCGCGGGTGATGCCCTACTTCGGGCAGGAGATCTTCCACCTGGCGCAGTCCAAGGGACCGCTCACCACGCCGGCCTACCGGGCCGCCCTCGCCAAGTGCCGGCGGCTCTCCCGCGAGCTCGGCATCGACGCCGTCATGGCCCGGCATCGGCTCGACGCGCTGGTGGCCCCCACCGGGAACCCCGCCTGGCCCATCGACCTTGTGAACGGGGACCATTTCACCGGCTCGGTGACCACGCCCGCCGCGGTGGCGGGCTACCCGCACATCACGGTGCCCATGGGCCGCAGCTTCGGGCTGCCGGTGGGGCTCTCGTTCTTCGGGAGGGCGTGGAGCGAGGGGGCGCTGCTCGGCATGGCCTACGCCTACGAGCAGGCCAGCATGCACCGGAAGGCGCCGGAGTTCCTGTCGAGCCTCGAGGTCGGGGCCCCGCTGTAAGGGCCGGGGTGCTCCCTTATCTTGGGGCGTCCCGAATCCCGTGGCCCTGTCAAGGAAATGCCTGTGGCGCTGATGCGATCGATGGTGGTGGGGAGCCTCCTGCTGGGACTGGCCCGCGTGGCGGCGGCGCAGGCGCCGGATTCGTCCGGGGCGCCGGCGGCGGACTCGCTGCCGGCCTACAAGCGGAAGCTGATTGTCCTGCCGTTCATCACGTACTCGCCGGAGACGGCATGGCAGTTCGGCGCGGGTGGTGGGCTCCAGTACAAGTGGCCGGGCGCCGAGCGCGACCCGGAGACGCGGCCCTCCTTCTTCTTCGGGGCGGGGACCTACACCACGAAGGGGCAGTGGACGGCCAGCGTGGGCACGAGCCTGCTGACGCCCGGGAACCGCTGGTGGCTCGACGCGCGCCTGGCCGGGGCCTACTACCCGCTGGTGTACTACGGCGTGGGGCCCGAGGCGCTCCGCGCCGACAGCAACCGGATGGACAACCGGCTGATCCGCGCCGAGGTCAAGGTGCTGCGGCGGGTGGCGCGGGACCTCTTCGTGGGGCCGTACTATCGGCTGCACTCCTACTTCGACATCGACTGGCAGTACCCGTCGGCCATCCCTCCCACGCTCCAGGGCGGGGACGGCGGCGTGAGCTCCGGGCTCGGCGTGTCGCTGTCGCTCGACGCGCGGAATTCCATTACCACGCCCACCCGGGGCCACCTGATCCTGGTGGACCTGCTGCAGAACGCCGGCGCCCTCGGCAGCGACTTCGACTACGGCTACCTTCTCGTGGACGCCCGCTACTACCTCCCGGTGCGGCGGGGCCGGGACGTGCTGGCCCTCAACCTGTACGGGGAGTTCAACGGGGCCGAGGTGCCGATCCAGGCCATGTCCATGCTCTCCAACGTCACCACCCAGGAACTGATGCGCGGCATTTACTACGGCCGCTACCGGGATCGGCACGAGGTGGTGGCGCAGGCGGACTACCGGGGGCACCTCAAGGGGCGGTTCGGGTACGTGCTGTTCGGCGCCGCGGGGAACGTCTTCGGCTCGCCGGGGACCCGCCTGACAGATCACCTGAAGCTGACCTACGGCGCCGGGCTACGGTTCAACGTGAACCCGGCGGACCCGCTCAACTTGCGGGTGGACTTCACCCTCAGCAACTTCGGTGAGTCAGGCGTGACGTTCGGGGCGACGGAGGCGTTCTAGCCTCGAGTGCTGCCCTTGGGCCTTGGCCGGGTCCCATAGTATGGAGTTGCCCATGTCTCTCCGCCGTGCCGTGCTCTGCTGTGGCATGCTGGCCGCCTGCGAGGGCGGGGGGACCAGCGAGCGCCCCGCCACGATCCCCGCGGTTACGCTCCTCACCCCGGCGCAGTGGAGCGGTGGCGTGGTGCAGGTGGAGTCGGACGCCTTTCCCGCCCTCGCTACCCTCCCTGCCTTCACGATCGGCGCCGACACGCTCGCGGCCGCGCGGTTGCCGGCGGACCGAGTCGCGCTCACCCTGCCCGTGCTGGCCAGCGGCAGCGCCGTCCTCGTCGTGCATGGGGAGGGCGACTCCCTGGTCGTGGGCACGGTGCAGGTCTACGGGATGGGCTCGGCTCACCGATACGCCGTCAACTTCGCGCATGACGCGGTGCCGGTCCCGGGCCCCCGCCCGCGCTTCCTGGCCATGGGCGACTCCGCCTACACGGCGGCCATCCTCGATCCCGCCACGGGCACCCTCACGCAGGTCAGCGGCGTCGCCCCGCTTCAGTTAGGTGGGTACGCACCGGGTCCGCTCTCCGGCCGCTACGTGGCGCGAGGGCCCGGCAGTTTCGTGCCGGAGGTCTGGAACCTCTTCCCAGGGGTGACCCATCTCGACACGGTGCCTTTCTGGGATCCCGCCTCGACCGGCATCGTCCCGCTCACCGACAGCACGTGGGTGGAATGGAGCGACCAGTGGATGAGCGCGGCCAACACCGCCGCGGGCACCCACGTCAGCTGGCCGTTCCCCAACACCGGGCGCCTCGTGGTGTCGCCGCGCGGGGACCTGGTGCTGCTGGCCGCCGTCACGACGCACGGGGACCCGCTGCCGGTCCTCCGCACCGGGACGGCGGGCCCAGCGTTCTTCCTCGCCGGGTTCCTGGCCCTCCGGGCGGCCGCCTTCTCGCCTAGCGGCGACACCCTGCTGGTGGCCCTCGACTACGCGGCGCAGGAGGACAGCCTGCTGGCCTTCCGCACGGCCGACGGGGCCCGGCTCGGCGGGACCGCGCTGCCGGCCGGGCTGCATCCGATCCACCTGTCGCTCGACCCGAGGAATGCGCGGCTGGCCGTGCTGGCCAGCGGTGCGGGGCAGTCGCGCGAAGTGCTGGTCTACAACCGCTTCTCCCTGGCCCGGGAGGCGACGCTGGCCTGCCCGGGCGGGTGCACCGTGGACATCCAGGTCGCCGAGGTGGACACCGTGGCGAACCGGGTCTGGCTGGTGGGGTATGGGGGCGTCTGGCATCCCAGCGGCGCCGGGGTGGCGGTGATCGGCTTCGATCTGCTGCCGTGAGGCGACGCCTCGGGTTGGCGCTCCTGACGCTGCTTCCCGGCGCCTGCATGGTGGACAATTACGTCGCCAGCACGGAGGGGCCGCTGGTGTTCACGCTCAGCGCCGACTCGGCGTGGAGCGGGGGTACGGTGGCGGTGACGGCCACGCGCTTTGCCGAGCTGGTGTACACGCCGGTGTTCGTGAGCGGGGCCGACACGCTGGCCGCGACGCGCACAGGTGACTCGACCTACACCGTCCGCATTCCCGTCGGCCGAGCCGGGCCGGTGCCGATCGCCATCCAGGAAGGGACGCGGCGCTTCGAGGTGGGGACCGTGACCCGGGCCGGCTTCGCCGAGCTCAACTGGTACACGCCGGGGTTCGATTTCAGCATGCTGATCCAGGCCCGGCGTCACAGTGTCCCGGTGGTGCTCGGGAACGGCAGTGCGGGGATCACGCTCTTCTACCCGAGCCTGCGGCGAGCAGAGCGCCTGACGGGGTTCCGCGCCCCGGCCGTGTACTATGGGATCGGCCAGAGCTACGTCGGTGGCGAGTTCATCCTCCGTGACTCGACCGGGGCGCTCGGGGTATGGGAGCTGTGGCCATCCCCCCTCAAGCGACGTCCCGCTCTGGGCTCCACCAGTCGACAGATGGCCCAGCTCGGCCCGACCGTGTTTCTCTACACATACTCCCATGGCACGATGACCACCGACACCACCCCACCCATCCAGGGGTACGGGCCTTTCGATACGGAAGACAGCTGGAACATCCACCTGTCCCCCCGGGGGGACCGTGCGGTGATCCGGTCGACGGCCAGCAATGGCGGCGTTCCCGTCATCAACAGCCTCAGTGGGGATACCGCCTACCTGCTGCCGATGCGCTCGCTGGCGGCGGCGGACTTCACGCCGGACGGCGCGGAGTTCGTGGCTGCGGGGAGGTTCCCCGGGAGCGGCGACTCCCTGCGCCGCATCGAGGCGACGACCGGCGCGACGGTCGTCGCCGGTCCGCTGCCCGACTCCGCCTACATCACCAACCTCCAGGTGGATCCGGGGCGCCGGTGGGTGTTCCTGATGATCGAGCGGCCGGAATGCGTGCCCGGCATCGTGGTCTACGACTTTGCGACGATGCGGCCCGTTGGGGACCTCAGGGGCCCCCCAACCAGTCCGGGCGGCAGCTGCGGGAATCGCGGCTGGGAAGGTCTGCTCGTCCATGACACGGCGCCCGATCGGCTCTACCTCCTGTGGAACGGTGAGCCGCTTCCGGTCTTCGAGTTCACGGTGCTGCCCTGATCCGCCCGCCTTTCGTCCCCCTTCATCCCCCCTTCAGACCCCCACCCCAAGCCTCGACACCGACTGGCACCTTGCCGGGCGGGCAGGGTAGATTATCCTGCCAACTAAGTCGCAACCCGCCAAGGACATAGGATGCCCGTCACCCTCGATCCGGCCCGCCTCGCCGACCCCGCGCTCCGGCCCATCGCGGACAAGGTCCTCGCGACTCGCCGGCTCGATGCCGACGATGCCCGCGCGCTCTACGCGACGCACGATCTCCTGGGCCTCGGCATGCTGGCGGACTTCGCCAACGACCGGAAGAACGGCGACCGGGTCTTCTTCTCCGCCAACCAGCACATCAACCCCACCAACGTCTGCATCCTGCGGAACACCTGCGTGTTCTGCTCCTTTGCGCGGATGCCGAAGGAGGAGGGGAATTACACGCGGAGCCTCGAGGAGGTCTTCGCCGAGGCGGAAGCGGCCCGGAACTCCCCTACGCGCGAGTTCCACATCGTGGGCGGGCTCCATCCCAAGCTCCGGCTGTCGTACTACACCGACATGATCCGGGGCCTCAAGGAGCGCCACCCGCACGTGCACATCAAGGCGCTCACCGCCGTCGAGATCGCGCACCTGGCGCGGATCGAGAAGTGCACCATCCGAGAGGTGCTGGTGGCCATGAAGGAAGCGGGCCTCACGAGCCTGCCGGGCGGCGGTGCCGAGGTGTTCTCGACGGCCGTCCGCGCGACGATCGCCGAGCGGAAGCTGACGGGCGAGGAGTGGCTGGCGGTGCACCGCGAGGCGCACCAGCTCGGCATCCCCACCAACTGCACCATGCTCTACGGCCACGTGGAGACGGCGGACGACCGGATCGAGCACCTCGCCGCGCTCCGCGGCCTGCAGGACGAGACCGGCGGCTTCCTCACCTACATCCCGCTGGCCTACCACCCGGACAACAACGAGCTGGGCGAGGACCTGGGCCGGGTGGGCAGCGCCACCACCGCCTACGAGGACCTCAAGAACATCGCCATCGGCCGGCTCTTCCTGGACAACATCCCGCACGTGAAGACCCACTGGCCCATGGTGACGCCGTTCCTGTCGCAGGTGGCGCTCAGCTTCGGGTGCGACGACGTGGAGGGCACCGTGGTCTTCGAGCGCATCTACCACGACGCCGGTGCCAAGACCGACCTCGGCATGCACTACCTGGACCTCGTGAACCTGATCCGCGGCGCCCGCAAGCGGCCCGTGGAGCGGAACAGCCTGTACGAAGTGGTGCGCGACTCCTTCGACGACCTGGCGGCCGGCGTGGAGCTGGCCGGGGCGGGTGCCCCATCGGTGCACGCGGCATGAAGCTGGGCAGGATCCCGTACATCAACTGCTACCCGATCTACGGGGCCGTGGACCGGGGGCTGGTGACGCTCCCCGCCGAGATCGTCACCGCCACGGCGGCGGACCTGAACGACCTCCTCGCCGCCGGCGCGCTGGACCTGAGCGTCATCTCGGCCGTGGAGTACGCCCGTGATGCCGCGAGCTACCACCTCCTGCCCGACCTGGCCATCAGCTGCGACGGCCCGGTGCGGAGCGTCAAGCTCTTCAGCAAGCGCCCGCCCGGGGACCTGGACGTGGCCACCGTGCTGCGCACCTCGTCCAGCCGGACCTCGATCCTGCTGCTCGAGCTCCTCTGCCGCCACTGCTGGAAGGTGCAGCCCCGGTTCGCCACGGTGCGCGCGGAGCCGCGGGACCTGCGGCAGCTGGAGCAGGTGCCGCACGATGCCGTCCTGGTGATCGGCGATGCCGCGCTGCTCCTGGCCAACGAGGGCGACTACCCGTTCGAGGTGGACCTCGGCGAGGCCTGGAAGCAGTGGACGGGCCTGCCGTTCGTCTTCGCGGTGTGGGCCGCCCGGCGGGACGCCTACGTGCCGCGGGTGCGGGAGGTCCACCGCAAGCTGCTCGAGTCCCGGGAGTGGGGCCTGGCGCACCTCGACGACCTCGCGGGGCAGGCGTTCCTCACCACCGGCCTGCCGCGCGAGGTGTGCCGGAACTACTTCGACGACCTGGACTACGGCTTCTCGTACCGGCACCTCGCCGGCCTGACCGATTTCTTCCGGCGCCTCGCCGCCGACGGCCTCGTGCCGGACGGCAGCCTGAGCTTCATCAGCGCCGCCTGACCCGATCCCCGCGGCCCCTGGGCCGGGAGGACTGCCACATGGACGTGATCGACCGCACCTCGGGCGAGTTCAAGGACGCCCTCGAGCTCTACACCCGGACCCCGCTCCTCGAGCTGGGCCAGCTGGCTGATGCCGCGCGCTGGCGCAAGCATCCCGATCCGGTCGTCACCTACATCATTGACCGGAACATCAACTACACCAACGTCTGCGTGGCCGACTGCGGCTTCTGCGCCTTCTACCGGCGCCCCAAGCACGGCGAGGGCTACGTCCTCTCCTACGAGCAGATCGGCGCCAAGATCGATGAGTGCAAGGAGCTGGGCGGGGTCCAGATCCTCTTCCAGGGCGGGCACAACCCGTACATCCCGTTCGAGTGGTACCTCGAGCTCATGCGCTACATCAAGCGCAACCACCCGATCCACATCCACGGCTTTTCGCCGTCGGAGGTGGTGTTCTTCGCCGAGCGCTTCCGGATGTCCGTCAGCGACGTGATCCGCGAGCTCCGCGCCGCGGGCCTCGACAGCATCCCGGGCGGCGGCGGCGAGATCCTGGTGGACAGTGTCCGCCAGCGCGTTGCCCCCAAGAAGGCGCAGACCGACGAGTGGCTCGGCGTGCAGGAGGAGGCGCACCGCCAGGGCCTCCGCACCTCGGTGAGCATGATGTACGGCATGGGCGAGAGTCCCGCCGACCGGATCGAGCACCTCTTCCGCGTGCGCGAGGTGCAGAAGCGGACCGGCGGCTTCACGGCGTTCATTGCCTGGCCGCTGCAGCCGGAGGGGACGCCCGAGCTGTCGCACATGCCCAAGACGGACGCGGTGACGTACCTGCGGACGCTGGCCACCGCGCGCGTCATCCTCGACAACATCCCGAGCCTGCAGAGCTCGTGGGTGACCATGGGCCACAAGGTGGGGCAGGTGGCGCTCCGCTTCGGCGCCAACGACTACGGCTCCCTCATGATGGAGGAGAACGTCGTCTCGGCGGCCGGCACCACCTACCGCACCACCATCGCGGAGATGGAGCGCGTCATCACCGACGCCGGCTTCACGCCGCGCCGGCGGCGGCAGGACTATTCCCTCGTCGAGGCGCCGGCCGAGACCGTCGCCGCCTGATTGGCGCGGCCCAACGGCGCCTGGCCCTCCCAACCCCGGCATGCCCGCCTCCCGCACCGGCATCGGCTACGATTCGCACCGGCTCGTCGAGGGCCGCCCGCTCATCCTCGGCGGCCAGCGGATCCCGTTCGAGAAGGGCCTCCTCGGCCACTCGGACGCCGACGCCGTGGCGCACGCGCTCACGGACGCCATCCTCGGTGCCGCCGCCGCCGGCGACATCGGCAAGCTCTTTCCCGACACCGACCCGCAGTGGAAGGGCGCCGACAGCATCAAGCTGCTCTTCGAGGCCTGCCAGCTGGTGCGCTACCGCGGCTTCACGCCGCGCCAGTGCGACATCACCGTGATCCTGGAGCGCCCCAAGCTCGGCAGCCACTTCACCGCCATGGCCGAGACGCTGAGTGAGGCCACCGGCATCCCGGTCTCGGCCATCGGGCTCAAGGCCAAGACCAACGAGGGGATGGGCTTCGTGGGCCGCGGGGAAGGCATCGCGGTGATCGCGGTGGCCACGCTCGAGGAAGCCTGATGGAGCGCTTCCTCGAGTGGCTGGCCGGCCTGCAGCCACTCACCATCTACGCGGTCACGGGGCTCTCGACCTTCGTCGAGAACGTCTTCCCGCCCACCCCCTCCGACGTCATCGCCGCCCTGGGCGGCTTCCTCACCAAGCGCACCGCCGTGGACGCCGTGACGGTGTTCCTCGTGGCGTGGCTCGCCAACCTGGTGGGCGCGGTGGCCGTGTACCTCCTGGCGCGGCGCTATGGCCGGAATTTCCTGGCCACGCCCCTCGGCCAGCGCCTGCTCCCCGCCGACGCCATCATCGCCATGGAGCGTGAGTACCTGCGCTTCGGGGTGGCGGGGATCTTCATCAGCCGCTTCCTGCCGGGGTTCCGCTCGTTCGTGGCGCCGTTCGTGGGCCTGGTGAACCTCCCACCGCTCCGCGCGCTGCTGCCCATGGCCGCGGCAAGCGCCATCTGGTACGCCGCCATCGTCTGGCTCGGTGCCCGGCTGGGGCAGGAGTGGGAGGCCATCACCCGCTTCCTCGGCACGCTCAACCGGACGCTGGCCGTCGTCGCGCTGGTGCTGGCGGGGCTCGTGGGCTACTGGCTCTGGCGGCGCGGCAAGGAGGCGGGACCCAGGCGGGCCCGGCTGGTGCGCATCGTCCGTCGGGCGCTGGGCGACACGCGGGACGCGGCGCCGAGCGGCGTCGAGGGCGACCTGGCCGAGAAGGGCGCGGCGGCGCTGCTGTTCGAGCTCACGCACGCGGACCCCGCGCTCTCGATCGAGGAGCGCGAGGAAGTCGCCGGCTTCCTGCGGGAGAGCTGGGGACTCCGCCAGGGGCAGGGCCCGACCGGCGCCTTCCCCGGCCCGAGCCCGGAGGACACGCGGGAGTTCGCCTCGCTCTTCACGAGTGACTACGACCGGGAGCGGCGCCTCGAGCTGCTCGTCCTCCTCTACCGCATGGGCGCCCGGCACGGCACCTTGACCCGGCACCAGGAGCGGCTGATGGCGCGCGCGGCCCAGCTGCTCGGCCTGCTCCCGGCCGACCAGGCGGAGGCGCGCACCCGCGCCACGGGCGGATGAGCCGCGGCGACGCGGCGCGGCGCGCGTACCTGCTGGAGCAGTTCCAGGACTACCTGGCCCTCGAGGCAGGCCGTAGCGGCAACACCGTGGAGAGTTACCTTCGCGACCTGGACCGCTTTGTCCTCTGGGCCGACCAGAAGGGCGCCGGCGATCCCGGGAAGGTGACGCGGAAGCTGCTGCGCGAGTTCGTCTTTGCCCTCAAGGACCTCGAACTCTCGGCCGCGAGCATCCGGCGGACGGTGTCGGCGCTCCGCACCTACTACGGCTTCCTGATCGGCGAGGGCCGCGTGAACGCGGACCCGAGTGACCGTCTCGAGATGCCCCGCCGCGGCCGGAAGCTCCCCGACACGCTGAGCGTGGACGAAGTGCTCAAGCTGCTCGCCACGCCGAGTGCGGACGAGCCACTCGCCTGGCGGGACCGGGCGCTGCTGGAGCTGGCCTATGGGGCGGGGTTGCGCGTGAGCGAACTCTGCGGGCTGACGCTCGAGAACCTGCTCCTGTCCGAAGGCCTGGTGCGGGTGCTCGGCAAGGGAAGCAAGGAGCGACTGGTGCCGGTGGGCCGCCAGGTGATCGGTGCGCTCTCGGTGTACCTGCACCAGGTGCGGCCGGAGCTGGACAAAGGGAAGAGCGGGAACCGCGTGCTGCTGAATGCGCGCGGGGCGCCGCTCTCCCGGGTCGGCGCGTGGGGCGTGGTGAAGGCCACCGCGAAGAAGGCCGGCATCACCAAGCGCGTCACCACGCACACGCTGCGGCACTCGTTTGCCACGCACCTGCTGGAGGGCGGCGCGGACCTCCGCGCGGTGCAGGAGATGCTCGGCCACGCCGACCTCTCGACCACGCAGATCTACACCCACGTGGACCGCGAGTACCTGCGCAGCGTGCACCGGCAGTTCCATCCGCGCGGCTGACCAGCATCGCCCCGACATGGTAGGGGCCGGCCATGGCCGGCCCTCCTCAAACCGACACCCGAACCCAATTCGCCCCGGATTAATCCCGTCGTCACCTCCCTCACGAGATCCCTTGGTTTGAGAGCTCGCCCCGTCGTCGCCCTCGCGCTGCTCCTCAGCGCCGCCTGCGCCCGCTACACGCCCCAACCGGTGGACGTGGACGCGGCGCCGGCGGCGTACCGGGCGCGCACCCTCGACGACCCCGCGCTGCGGGCGGCGCTCGACTCGCTGGGGGCGCCGGTGGGCGGGTTCTGGAATGCCTGGATGCTGGCGCAGGCGGCGTGGCTGCTCGCCCCGGAGCGCGGGCGGATGGAGGCGGAGGTGCGTGCAGCGGAGGCGGAGGCGGTGGCACAGGGCGCGCGGCCCGCCCTGGGCGTCAATGCCGCGTCGGAGATCGACTTCTCGGGGCAGGATGGCAGCACGCCGTTCGCCCTGGGGTTGTCGGGGCTGTTCCGGCTGGAGCTGGGCGGCAAGCGCGGGGCGCGCATTGGCCGGGCCGAGGCGGCGGTGCTGGCCGCGCGTGCCCGCCTCGAGGAGGCCCGGGCCGAGCGGGTGCACGGGCTCCGTCGCCTGCTCATCGAGCAGCGGGCCCTCGCCGCCCTCGCGCGCTCCGACGACTCCCTCGGCGTGGTTGGCGCCCGGGTGGAGCAGGCGCTGGAGCGCCGCTACCAGCAGGGCGCCATCGGCGGCACCGAGCTGGCCCGCTTCCGGGGGGACCGCCAGGCGGACTGGGCCCTCGCGGCGGCGCGTCGCCGCCGCGATGCCGAACTCGTGGCCGCCATCAGCGGCCGGCTCGGGACGGCCGTCCCCTCCTTCGTGCCGCCGCCCCTGCCGGCCTGCGATGAACTGTGGAGCCCATTGCCCGCCCTCCTCGACTCGCTCGGCCGCGTGGCGCTGACCCACCGAGTCACTCTGGCGCGGGTGCTGGCCGAGTACCAGGAGGCCGAGGGCGACGTGCGGCTCGCGGCGGCGGAGACCTGGCCCGATATCGAGCTCGGGCCCGGGCTGCTGTTCGATCACGGCGTGGGCAAGTGGACCATCGGCTTCGGCCTGCCCTCGCTGCCGCGAGGCGCGGGTGCCGTCGTCCGCGCCGCCGAAGCGCGGCGCGCGGTCGCGTCGGCGCGGGTGGCGGAAGCGCAACTGGCCGTGCTCGGGGAGGTGCGCGAGGCCGCCCTCCGCTGCTCGGCGGCGGCGGCCTTCAGCCGGGCCCTGATGGAGCAGAACGGGGCCGCGTACGACCGGTTCCTGCGCGCGCGCGCCACCGTGGAGCGCGGCGAGGCCGAGCCGGTGCTGGCCGACTTCGCCATGCTCGAGGCGGCCCGCCTCACGCGGCAGTACGACGAGGCCCGGGTGGAGGAGGCGGTGGCGCGGGCGGACTTGGAGCGCGTGCTGGGCGTCTGGCCGCGCGAAGGGAGGGAACAGTGAGCCGACGAACGGAACTCCTGCTGCTGCTGGCCCTGGGCGCCTGCGCGGAGCAGCGAGGCGGTGACGACGACGAGCGCGAGGCGGCCCCGCCGCCGGCGCTCGCCCAGGTGGGCGAGGAGGCGGGCCTCGCCGTGGACAGCGCCACACGGGCGCGCATCGGCCTCACCACCGTGCCGCTCACGGCCATCACCACCCGCCCGGAAGTGGAGCTGGCGGGTGTCGTGGTGCCCGATCCCGGCGCCGGCACCACCCTCCGCGCAAACGTCAGCGGCCGCCTCGCGGCCGCCGAGGGCACCGCCTGGCCGCGGACCGGGCAGGCGCTCGCCGCGGGGCAGGCGGTGGCGCAGGTGGGTGATGCGCTCCCGCTCACCACCCCGCGCGGCGGCACCGTCGTGGCGGTGCACGCCTTCCCCGGCCAGGTGGTGCAGGCCGGCGATCCGCTGCTGGAGCTCACCGATTACACCGCCGCCCTGGTGCGGGTGCCCTGGGGCGGCGAGGGCGCGCCGCCCGCGTCGGCCAGCGTGGAGCCGGCGGGCGGGGGCACGCGGCGGGCGGGCTCTCTCGTCGGTCCCGCGCCGGAAGCGGACCCGCTCACCGGGGCCGCGGCCTGGCTGTATCGCGTTGGGGGCGGCGGCCTGCGCCCGGGCGTCGCCCTCACGGTCCATGTGCCGAGCACCGCCGCGCCGGAACAGGGCGTGCTGGTGCCCGATGCGGCGGTGGTGCAGTGGGACGCGCTGGCCTGGGCCTATGTCGAGCGGGAGCCGGGCACCTTCGTGCGGGTGCGGGTGCCCACCACCACGGCGGTGTCAGGCGGGTGGGTGGTCAGCAGCGGCCTCTCGGCGGGAGAGCAGGTGGTGGTCACCGGCGCCGAGCTGCTGCTGAGCGAGGAGTTCCGCGCCCGCATCGTCGTGGGCGAGGAAGTCGGCGAGTGAGCCGCTGATGCTCACCTGGCTCGTTGGCGCGAGTGTGCGCCGGCCCGGCATCGTGGTCGGGCTGGCGCTGGTGCTCATTGCCTATGGCGCCACCGTGGTGGCGCGCGCCAGGCTGGACGTCTTCCCGGAGTTTGCGCCGCCGCAGGTGAGCATCCAGACCGAGGCGCCCGGCTTCTCGCCGGAGCAGGTGGAGGTGCTGGTTACCAAGCCCATCGAGGACGCCATCAACGGCGTCAACGGCGTGGACGTGATCCGCTCCCAGTCCATCCAGGGCCTCTCGGTGATCACCGCCGTGCTGGCCGAAGGCACCGAGGTGCGTGCCGCCCGCCAGCTCCTCGCGGAGCGGCTCGGCGAGGTCACCGCCCGGCTCCCCGCCGGCGCTGATCCGCCGGTGCTCTCGCCGCTCACCAGCAGCTCGAGCACCGTGCTCATGGTGGGCTTCACCTCGGAACGCCGCTCCGCCATGGAGCAGCGCACCTTCGTGGACTGGGTGGTGAAGCCCCGGCTTCTGGCCACGCCGGGCGTGGCCAAGGTGGCCGTCTTCGGCGGCGAGGAGCGCCAGCTCCAGGTGCTGGCCGATCCGGGCGCCCTCCGGCTCCACGGCCTGACGCTCAGCGACCTGGCGGACGTGGTGAGCCGCGCCACCGGCGTCCGCGGTGCCGGCGTCATCGACGACCCCAACCAGCGCATCGTGGTCCGCACCGAGGGCCAGCTGCTCACCGCCGCCGAGCTCGGCCGCGCGCTGGTGCGGGCGGAGGCGGGCAGCATGCTCCGGCTCCGGGACGTGGCCACGGTGCGGGAAGGGCCGGCCACGCCCTTCGGCGCCGGCACCATCAATGGCGGCGAGGGCATCGTGGTGGTGCTGAGCGGCCAGCTCGGCAGCAACACCAAGGACGTGGCCGCGCGCGCCGAGCAGGTGCTGGCGGAGCTGGGCGCGGTGATCGCCGCCGAGGGGATGGTGCTCCATCCCGACATCTTCCGGCCTGCCACCTTCATCGACCTGGCCATCCGGAACATCGTCACCGCGCTCCTGCTCGGCGGCGTGCTGGTGGCGGTGGTGCTGCTCCTCTTCCTGGCCGACTGGCGCGCCGCCGCCATCTCCATGACGGCCATCCCGCTGTCGCTCCTCTCGGCGCTCATCGTCCTCGACCGCTTCGGCTTCAGCCTGAACACCCTGACGCTGGGAGGCCTGGCCATCGCGCTCGGCGAGGTGGTGGACGACGCCATCATCGACGTCGAGAACATCGTGCGGCGCCTCCGGGAGGCGCGCCAGGGACCGGACGGGCCGCGCGCGCTCGGGGCCGGCGAGGTGGCGGCCATCGTGCGGGACGCGTCCATCGAGGTCCGCCACAGCGTGGTGTACGCCACCTTCGTGGTGGCGCTGGTCTTCGCGCCGGTGCTCACCATGAGCGGCGTGCAGGGCGCGCTCTTCCAGCCGCTCGGCATCGCCTATATCCTGGCCACGCTCGCGTCGCTGCTGGTGGCCCTCACGGTGACGCCGGCGCTCACGCTGCTGCTCCTAGCCGGGCAGGAGAACCGCACCCGCGAGTCGGCGGTGCTGGCGCGGCTCAAGCGCGGCTTCGAGCGGGTGCTGGCGCGCCTCTTCCCTCACCCCCGCGCCATCCTGGCGCTGACCCTGCTGGTCTGTGCCGGCGCGCTGGCGCTGTTCCCGTTCCTCGGGAGCGCCTTCCTGCCGGAGTTCCGCGAGGGCCATTACGTGGTGCACATGGCCACGGTCCCCGGCGCCTCGCTGGAGGAGTCGAAGCGGCTCGGCAAGCTGGTCACGGCGGCGATGATGCGGGACCCGCGGATCCTGGCGGTGGGCCAGCGGGCAGGACGCGCGGAGCTCTCGGAGGACACCTGGGGCACGCACTACAGCGAGATCGAGGTGGAGCTCCGCGCCGAAGCGATTGGTGAGGCGAAGGACGTCGAGGACAGCCTCCGCGCTCATCTCGCCGGCTTCCCCGGCGTGAGCTTTGCCATCCGCGGCTTCCTCGCTGAGCGGATCGAGGAGACCCTCACCGGCTCCACCGCGCAGGTGGTGCTCCGGATCTTCGGCGAGGATCTCGACTCGCTCGACACCGGCGCCCGGCGCGCGGCGGCTCTCTTGCGCGCCCTCCCCGGCAGCGCCGACGTGCAGTACGAGCCGCCGGCGGTGTCGCCCAACGTCACCGTCCGCCTCGACCAGGCGCGCCTGGCGCGCCACGGCCTCCTGGCGGACGACGTGCTGCGGGAGGTGGAGACCGCCACCCGCGGCGCCCGCGCGGGGCAGGTGTACGAGGGGAGCCGGAGCACCGACATCGTGGTGCTCCTGGCCGAGCGGGCGCGCCGTCGTCCCGAGGACCTGGAGCGCCTGCCGCTCCGCGCGCCGGACGGACGCCTGGTCCTGCTGCGCGACGTGGCCACGGTGGGCCGCTCCAACGGCCGCTACGTGATCATGCACCAGGGCGCCCGCCGGGTGCAGACCGTCACCGCCAACGTGGTGGGGCGGGACGTGCCGGACTTCGCGCGGGAAGCTCGAGGGCAGGCTCCGCACGGCAGGCGCGCTACCCGCTGGCCTGCACGCGGAACTCGCGGGGACCGCCACGGCGCAGCGGGACGCCGAGACCGAGCTGCTGGTGCACAGCCTGCTGGCCGGCCTCGTGATCCTGATGCTCCTCTGGCTGGCCTTCGCGCAGCCGGGGCGGCTGCTGCTGGTGCTCGCCAACCTGCCGTTCGCGCTGGTGGGGGGCGTGGTGGCGGTCGCGCTCACCGGCGGCACGGTCTCGCTCGGGTCGCTGGTGGGCTTCGTGACGCTCTTCGGCATCGCCACGCGGAACGCGGTGATGCTGATCTCGCACTACGACCACCTGGTCACCACCGAGGGCGCCGAATGGACCCTCGCCACCGCGCTCCGCGGGGCGAGCGAGCGCCTCGGCCCCATCCTCATGACCGCCGCCGTCACCGGCCTGGCGCTCCTGCCGCTGGCGCTCGGCAGCGGCGACCCGGGGCGCGAGATCGAGGGGCCGATGGCCATCGTCATCCTGGGCGGCCTCGTCACCTCCACGCTGCTCAGCCTGATCGTCCTTCCGGTGCTGGCGGCGCGATACGGGCGCTTCGCCAGGCGCTAGGCGGCGCTCGCACGCCCCGTTGCGGGCGCGCGAGGCGGCGGTGCCGCGCGGAAGGGCAACGGGCCGCGCCTAGTCGCCCCGGATGGCCTCCACCGGATCCACGCTCGACGCCCGCCGGGCCGGCAGGTAACTGGCGAGCAGGCCCACGCCCACCATCAGGAGCGCCATCGTCAGGAAGGTGAGCGGGTCGAGGGCCGCCACCCCGAAGAGCAGGCTCGCCAGCGCGCGCGTGGCCGCCAGCGCCACGGCCACGCCGATCACGATGCCGAGCAGCACCACGCGCGTCCCCTGCGCCACGATCATGCGCCGCACCTGGCTTGCTTGGGCTCCGAGCGCCATCCGCACGCCGATCTCCCGCGTGCGCTGTGCCACCACGTACGCCAGCACCCCGTAGAGCCCCACCGCGCCCAGCACCAGCGCCATCGCCGCGGCGATGCCCAGCGTCAGCATGGTGAACGAGAGCTGCACCATCGAGTCGCGCGCCAGCCCCGCCATCGTGAACACCCGGTACATCGGCGCCTCCGGCGCCACCTCCCGCACCAGCCGCAGCACCTCGGGCGCGATCTCCTCGGCGCGCGGGGTCTTGAGTACGTAGGCCGGGGAACTGATCCCCCATGATTCCGGCGTGGGACCCACGAGCGGCAGGTAGACCAGCGCCTGCGGCGTGTCGCGGAAGCCGTACTGCATCACGTCCTCCACCACGCCCACCACCACGGCGGGCGCCTCCCAGTCGGTCTCGCGGAGCTGGCGGCCGATCGGGTCCTGCCCGGGCCACAGCCGCTCGGCCGCACTCCGGCTCAGCACCACCGTGCCTCGCCAGCTTCGCTGCTCGGCGTCTTCGTAGCCCCGGCCCTTGAGGATGGTTATGCCCATGGCCTGGAAGTAATCGCCGGCCGTGAAGGTGTAGTCGAGCAGCGTGCCGGCCTCGTCGCCCGCGCCCTCGGCGAACCAGCGGCTGCTGGAGGTGCCCTCGTTCAGCGGGATGTTCTCCACCAGGCCCACGGTGCTGACGCCGGGCAGCGTCCGGAGCCGGTCCATGAAGGCCAGGTCGAACGCCGCGAAGGTCGGCCCGTCGTGCAGCGCCGGGCGGTCCGGCGCAATCTGGAAGGTGAAGAGGTCGGCCGTGTCGTAGCCCGGATCCACGTGGCGGAGCGCCCAGAAGCTCCGCACCAGCAGGGCCGAGCCGATGAGCAGCACCAGCGCGAGCGCCGTCTGCGCCACCACCAGCGCCTGCCGGCTCCAGGTGCCGCGGGCGGTGGTGCCCCGGGTGCTGTCGCGGAGCCGGGCAAAGTCGGGCGACGCCCCGCGCAGCGCGGGCACGGCCCCGCAGGCGAGCGCGGTCAGCGCCGCGGCCACGAGCGCAAAGAGGAGCGTGGCGGCGTCGAGGTGCACGTCGCCCAGGCGCGGGATGCCGGGGGGCGCGGCCCGGAGGAAGAGGGGGAACACGAGCGCCGCCACCAGCAGCGCCCCGAGGCCGGCCGTGGCCGCCACCAGCACCGCCTCCGCGAACTGCAGCCGCACCAGCTGGGCCCGTCCGGCGCCGAGCGCGCGGCGGATGGCCAGGTCCCGCTGCCGGCTCTCGGCCCGCACCAGGAAGAGGTTGGCCACGTTGGCGCAGGCAATGAGCAGCACCAGCGCGGTGGCGCCGAACAGCACCCAGAGCGGCCGCTTGAGGCTGCCGAGCAGCTCGTCGCCCAGCGGGCGCACCAGGGGGCGGAACTTCTCGATGGTCCGCGCATAACTCGGCGGCCCCCCGAACCGCCCCGGCAGCTCCCGCGCCAGCGTGGTCAGCTCGGCCGCTGCGGCCTCGGGGGTCACCCCCGGGCGGAGCCGTGCGATCATCCCGCTCCGGAAGCCGCCCACCTGCACGTCCGCCTCGCGGATCTCGCCCGAGATCCAGAGCAGCGTGCCCTCCTGGGGGAAGCGGAACTCGGGGCCCATGATCCCGACGATGGTGCGCATGTCGCCACCGGCGTAGACCCGCCGGCCGAGCACCGCGGAATCCCGCCCGAACCAGGTGGCCCAGAGGGCGTCGCTGATGACGATGACGCCGTCCTCGTCCTCCGTGGTGGGCAGCCGGCCCAGGATCGGGGTGGCCCCGAGCGTGGAGAAGAGCGAGTTGGTGGGGGCGGACATCCGCACCCGTTCCACCCGGTCGTCCACCCGCAGCGTGTTGGTGAACGAGTTGAAGAGCGCCACGTCCTCGAGCGACCGGGCGCGGTCCTTGTAGTGCACGTAGAAATCGGAGCCGAGCCCGAACTCCGGCGGATACTCGGAGCCAGGCGCGCTCCCGGCGATGTCCACCAGCCGCTCGGGGTTGGCGTAGGGCAGGGGCTGCAGCACCACCGTGTTGACCACCCCGAACATCCCCGTGGTCACCCCGATGGCCAGCGCCAGCATCCCGGCGGCGAGCAGCGTGAACCCCGGCGTGCGGCGGAGCGCGCGCCAGGCGTGGCGCAAGTCGTGGGCCCACGCGGCGAGGCCAGCGGTCATCGGGGGGACTCCGGGAGGGGAAGACCCCTGTACGGGGACCAAACGGCTCGGAGTTTCAGGTGGAACAGTATCCGGGCGGCCGATCCTGTCGGTTGAGCGGGCCCCTTTCGTCATTGAGCTGACGGCACGGACGCCCCGCGTGCTCCGGGTCGTGCTGGACTTCGACGCCGCGCGCATCGGCGCGGCCTTGGTGAGTCCCCCGGACACCATGATCCAGCGGCTGGGGCGCGCCAAGCGCCGCATCCGCGACGCACGGATCCCGGCCATGCGGAACAGCCTCCGCGCACCTACTTTCCATCTCTCCTTGCCCCCTCCACCCCAGCCGTCCCAGGAGCCTCAGGCATGTCTGTCCTGCCGCTTGCCGCCCGTCCGCTGGTCCGCCCCGCGCCTGCTCGCCGGCGGCCGTTGTCGCTGGCCCTGCTGGTGCTGGCCCTGCTCCCCGCCGGGAGCCGAGCCCAGGCCCTCACCGACACCGAGCGCGCCAAGGTGGACAGCATCGCCCGCGGCGTGCTCATGGAGACCGGCGCGCCGAGCGCCTCGGTGGCGGTGGTGCGGGGCGGGGTGATCGCCTACGAGCAGGCCTACGGCACCGCGCGCATCAACCCCGACGTCGCCGCGTCGCCCCAGATGCGCTACGCGATCGGTTCGGTGAGCAAGCAGTTCACGGCCACCGCCATCCTGCTGCTGGCCGAGGAGGGGAAGCTCAAGCTCGACGACCCGGTGTCGCGCTACCTCCCGGGCCTCACCCGCGGCACCGACGTGACCATCCGCCAGCTCCTCTCCATGACCTCCGGCTACCAGGACTACTGGCCGCAGGACTACGTCATGGTGGACATGCAGCGGCCCGTCACCGCACGCGAGATCATGCAGCGCTGGGCCGCCAAGCCGCTCGACTTCGAGCCCGGCAGCAAGTGGCAGTACAGCAACACCAACTACGTCCTGGCCGGCGCCATCGTGGAGAAGGTGTCGCGAATGGCGTTCCTCGACTTCCTCAAGCAGCGGATCTTCACGCCACTTGGCATGACCACCGTCGCGAACTACGACGCCGGCCCGCTCAGCGCCATGGATGCGGCCCCGCTGCTCCGGAACGGCCTCGGCCCCCTGCGCCTCGCGCCGAAGGAAGGCCCGGGCTGGCTCTTCGCCGCCGGCCAGCTGGCCATGACCGCGCACGACCTCGCCCTCTGGGACATCGGCATCATGGACCAGAAGGTCCTCAAGCCCGCCTCCTACCGCGCCCAGCAGACCGACATGCTGCTCACCAGCGGCCTCTCCACCGGCTACGGCCTCGGCGTGGACGTGAGCCAGCTCGGCGAGCATCGCCGCATCAGCCACACCGGCGCCGTCTCTGGGTACACCACCAGCAACCAGGTCTTCCCCGAAGCCCGCGCGGCCGTCGTGGTCTTCACCAACATCTACCCCGGCGGCGGCGGCGCGTCGAGCCGGATCGGCGCCCGGGTGGCCAGCATGCTCTTCGCCCCTGCCGACACCGCCGGCGCCACCGCGCTCGCCGACGCCCGTGCCATGTACGACGAGCTCACCAAGGGCCGCATCGACCGGAGCCGCCTCACCGTCTCCGCCAATGCCTACTTCACCGACGAGGTCCTCGCCGACTACGCCGCCAGCCTCGGCCCCCTCGGCGCCCCGTCCGCCTTCACCCGCGGGGGCGAGTCGCTCCGCGGCGGCATGGTGATCCGCAGCTACCGCATCGCCGCCGGCGGCCGCAGCCTGGCCCTCACCACCATGACCATGCCCGACGGCAAGATCGAGCAGTACATCGTGGAGAAGGTGAACTGACCTCGCCGGGAGTCGCCTGATGGCAATGAAGCTCCGCGCCGCCGCCGTCGCCCTGCTCCTCGGCCTCCACCTCCTGGCGCCGCCGGCCGGGGCGCAGGCCACCCGGTACGGCACGGTGCGCTTCGCCAACTCCGGCGCCCCGGCCGCGCAGGCCGACTTCCAGGCGGGCGTGGCCCTGCTGCACGACTTCGAGTATGGCGCCGCGGCCGCCGCCTTCCGCCGCGCCCAGGCCCTCGACCCCGGCTTCGCCATGGCCTACTGGGGCGAGGCCATGACGTACAATCACGCCATCTGGATGGAGCAGGACCTCGCGCAGGCGCGCGCCGTCCTGGCCCGCCTCGGCGCCACGCCCGCGGAGCGCCGCGCCAAGGCCGGGACGCCGCGGGAGCAGGCGTTCCTCGGGGCGGTGGAGGTCCTCTACGGCGAGGGCACCAAGCCCGACCGCGACCGCGCCTACGAGGCCGCCATGGCCGGGCTCCACGCCGCCTGGCCGGACGACGTCGAGGCCGTGGCGTTCCATGCCCTCGTCGTGCTGGGCACCGCGCACGGCGGCCGCGACGTGGCCACCTACATGCGCGCGGCGGCCATGCTCGAGGAGGTGTGGCCCGCCCACCGCGAGCATCCCGGCGTCCTCCACTACCTGATCCACTGCTACGACGACCCGGACCACGCCCCGCTCGGCCTGCGCGCCGCGCGTCTCTATGCCACCGTGGCGCCGGACGCCGGTCATGCGTCGCACATGACGTCGCACATCTTCCTGGCGCTCGGCATGTGGCAGGAGACGGTCACCGCCAACCTCGCCGGCATCGCCGCCGCCAACCGGATGCGCGGCACCACCGAGCCCGGCTGCGGGCACTACGTCACCTGGCTCAGCTACGCCTACCTCCAGCTCGGCGACAGCGCCGCCTCCGCCGGGACGGTGCGGGGCTGCGCGGCCCGGGTGGCGCGGATGCCGGAGGCCGAGCCAAGCCAGGGGCTGGACCCGGACGACAGCCGCACCAGCTCCCTCGCCAACATGCGGCTCCGGTTCCTGGTGGAGACCGGCGCCTGGGACGGCGACATCGCGCGGATGACGCTCCCCGTGAACGCGGGCCCGCGGGCGCGGCTCGACTTCGCCTTCGGCGACCTGCTCCGGGCCGTGGGTCGCGGTGATCATGCGGCGGAACTCGCGGCCAGGGCGGCGCTCGACGCCGCGGCGCGGGACGTCGAGCGGATCGCGTCGGCGGCCGCGGATGAGGACCCCACCGCCCGCGAGCGGCCCGGCATCCTGCGGCTGCAGGCGGAGGCCCTGCTGGCCGAGGCGGGCGGCGACGCCACCGGGGCGGAGCGCGCCCTCCGTGAGGCGGCGCGACGCGAGGCGGCGCTGCCGGTGGCCTTCGGGCCGCCCACCATCGACAAGCCGTCGGAGGAGCGGCTCGCGGAGCTCCTGCTGCGGCAGGGCCGGCGCGAGGAAGCACGAGGCCACTTCGCGGCGGTGCTGCTGCGGGCGCCGGGGCGGCGCCTGGCCACCGAAGGGCTGGCGGCGGTCCGCTGACGATGCGGTACTCCCAGCGCGGGCTCGGCTCCGCCCGGCGTCAGGTGCGGGGCGGGACGGCGGCGGTCCTCGGCGCGCTCCTGCTCCTCGGGTGCGCCGATCGCGCCCCGGAGCGCACGTCGCCGGTGGGCCGCCGCCACCTGGCGTGGATGGACAGCACCCGCACCGACTGGGACGGCCGTGGCCCCCGCCCGCTCGACGTGACGGTCTGGTACCCGGCGGCCCAGGGCAGCGTCGAGCTGCCGTGGGCCGCCGGCGTCTTCCGCTTCGGCTGGTCCGCGCAGAACGCGGCGTGGGCCGACACGCGGCGCCATCCGCTCGTCCTGCTCTCGCACGGGACGGGGGGCAGCGTGGCGCAGCACTCGTGGCTCGCGGAGGCGCTGGTGCAGGCGGGCTTCGTGGTGGCGGGCGTCAACCATCATGGCAACACCGCCGTCGAGGGGCTGTATCGCCTGCCGGGCTTCGTGCTGCCCTGGGAGCGCGCACTCGACCTCTCGGCGCTGCTCACGCAGCTCGCGGCGGACTCCGCGCTGGCGCCGCACCTCGACACGGCGCGCGTCGGCGCCGCGGGCTTCTCCCTCGGCGGCTACACGGTGGTGGCGCTCGCCGGCGGGTGGTTCTCCTACGAGGCCCGGGCGCGCACCTGCGCGGAGCGGCCGGAGGCACCGTATTGCACGCTGCCCCCGGAAGCGCCGTTCACCCTGGCCGACGTGGACTCGGTGAGCCGCGTGGATCCGGTGTTCCAGGCCTCGGTGGCGCGCAGCCGCCGCCCCGTCACCGACGCGCGCATCCGCGCCATCCTGGCGATGGCCCCGGCCGGCATGCCCCTCATGGACTCCGCCTCGCTGGCGGGCATCACCGTGCCCGTGCGTGTCCTCCTCGGCACGCGCGACAGGCAGGTGGACGCCCCCGGCACCGAGGCCGTGCTGGCCCGCCTGCTGCCGCGCGCCCGCGTCTCGGTGCTCGACGCCGCCCACTACGATTTCCTCGGGCAGTGCAGCCCCAAGGGCCAGGTGGTGCTCCGCGCCCTCTGCGCCGGCGGCGGTGCCCCGCGCGCCGAGCTGCACCGGCAGGCCGCCGAGGCGGCGGTGACGTTCTTCTCCCAGACCCTGGGCGCTGACACGCCCTGACACGACCGCCCGGGGAACTTTCCCCGGTCCCCGCGACTCTCCTCCCACACCCTCGCGGGAGTCGCTTCCATGTCCCTGCCGCTTTTTGAGCCAGCCACGCTCGGCACCTACCTGCTGGCGGCGGTCGCACTGATGGTGGCGCCGGGGCCGGGGCAGGCGCTGGTCCTTGCGCGCACCCTGCAGGGCGGCACGCGCCACGGGGTGCTGACGGCGCTCGGCCTCGAGCTCGGTACCCTGGTGCACACCCTCGCGGCCGCGCTTGGCCTCTCGGCGATCCTGGCCACCTCGGCCGCGGCGTTCGCGGTAGTGAAGTGGCTCGGCGCGGGATACCTGGTCTGGCTCGGCATCAGCGCGCTGCGGGCGGCGGGGCGGGACCGGGCGGCCGAGGTGGCAGCGCCCGCGCCCACGCATCATGTGCTGCTCCGCGCCGCGGTGACCGGCCTCCTCAATCCCAAGGTGGCCCTCTTCTTCCTGGCCTTCCTGCCGCAGTTCGTGACGCCGGCACGCGGCCACGTGTTCCTGCAGTTCGTCGTCCTCGGCCTCCTCTTTGCCCTCCTCGGACTGGCGGGCGACAGCCTGCTGGCCATGGCGGCGGGCCGGGCGCGGACCCGCCTCGTCAGATCCACGGCGGGGTCCCGCTGGCGGGAGCGGGTGACGGGCACGGTGCTCATCGGGCTCGGGCTCCGGCTCGCGCTGGTGCAGCGCGGGTAGGGCCCTCGTGCGGACCTACCGCTACGGCCCCGACCCCGACCACGCCGGCGACCTCTACCTCCCGGCGACGCGCGGCCCCCTCGTCTGCCTCTTCCACGGCGGCTTCTGGCGCATGCCCTACGACCGGGGCCAGTGCAGCGCCATCGCCGGCGACCTCGCGGCCCGCGGCTACGCCGTCTGGAACCTCGGCTACCGCCGGGTGGGGGAGGGCGGCCACCCCTGGCCCGCCACCCGCGACGACGTGGACCTGATCCTCACCGCCCTGCCTGCCCTCGGCGAGGCGCATCACGGCGTCGAGCTCTCGCGCGTGATCTTCGCCGGCCACTCGGCGGGCGGGCACCTGGCCTTCTGGGCCGCCGCGCGGTGCCGGCGCCTGCCGCGGAGCTTCCGGGTGGTGGGCGCCATCGGCCTGGCGCCGCTGCTCGACCTGGCCGCCGCCCACTCCGCCGGCCTGGGACATGGCGCGGTGGAGGCGTTCCTGGGCGGCACCGCGGCCCACGTGGCTGCGCGGCTCCCCGACGCCTCGCCCCGCGCACTGCTGCCACTCGGCGTTCCCCAGGTGGTGATCCACGGCGAGGACGACACCGCCGTCCCGCTCACCGACAGCCGAGCCTACGTGGACGCCGCCCGGCAGGCGGGCGATCCCGCCGCCCTCGTGGCGCTCCGGGCGACGAGCCACATGGCCTTCCTGGATCCCGCCTCGGCGGCGCATCATGCGCTGGTGGCGGCGCTCGAGGAGCTGGCGGGGGGATAGCGAGGCCCGCATCCCGCCGGCGCCCGTCCGGGGCGGCGCGCGCCGCGCACCCGCAGGAGTTCAGCGCCCATTCACGCCAGCTTCAAGCCGCCGCGGCTAGCGTGACGCGACTTCACCGGAGTCGTCCATGCGTCGCGCCGTGCTGTTGCTCGCCCTCCTTGTCGCCGCCTCGATCCCCCTCGCGTCCCAATCGGCCGACACGGCCGGTCCCTGGACCCTGCGCCTGCGCGGCGCGATCGCGGGCGGCTCCCATCACTCGGCCCCGGCGCGGCTCGAGGTGTACAGCGGTCTGGGCCTCGAGGCTGGTGTGGAACGCGCCCTGACGCGCGAGCTCTCGCTGGCGTTCCTGGTGCGGCCGGAGTCCCGCGAGGTGGATTCCGTGGCCGGCGGCGGCGTGCGCCCCCGGCTCGGCTCGCTCGAGTCGGTGGGGCTGACGCTCCTGGTCCAGTACCGGATTCCGCGGGGCCGCTGGACCCCGTACGCGGGCCTGGGCGTGGCATTCATGCCGACCTGGGAGAAGTCGGGGGTGCTGGACACCCTGGACGTCTCCCCGGGCCTGGGCCCCGCGCTCGCGGTGGGCATGGACCTGGCGCTGTCGCGGACGGTGCTGCTCAACCTCGACCTGCGCGCCAGCCAGGAACGGCGGCTGCTCGAGGCGCACGGGACGCGGGTGGCGCGGGTCAGCCTCGATCCGCTGGTGATTGGGGTGGGGGTGGGGATCCGGCCCGGGTCCGGGCGGCGGTGACGAGTGGAACCTGGCGAGCCTTCGTTCCGTCAGGCTCGGCGCCGCACCCGTCACCCCAGCCCGACGCCGAGCCCCGAGGCCCCTTCATGCTCCAGCTCCGCCCCAATTGCGAATGCTGTGACCGCGACCTGCCCGCCGACTCCCCTGACGCCCGCATCTGCAGCTTCGAGTGCACCTTCTGCGCGGAGTGCGCGGAGACGCGGCTGCACCATCGCTGCCCCAACTGCGATGGTGAACTCCTGGCCCGGCCCCGGCGCCTGGCCGAGCACCTGGTGCGCTACCCCGCGACGTCGATGCGAGTGAAGAAGCTCGGGGGGTGTGTCGCGGGAGTGGGCGTGGAGTAGGGCGGCAATTGCGGGAGCCGCGCGGCGCGGTAGGTTCGGGGCAGGGCCTCAGCGACCAGATCCCCACCCTGGAGAGTCCGCGGAATGCCGTGCCACGCCGTGTCACCTCGATGGCCCCCGCTCTTCCGTCAGGCAGCGGTCGCGGTGAAGGGCCACTTGCGGCGGGCACCGCAGCCCCGGGGACCCGCCGGTGGTGGGCGGCTCGGATCGGGCGGCGCGGCGCGGCACGCGGGGCGGTGGCTCGCGCTCGCCGGCACTGCACTGGCGCTCCTCGGGGTGCCACCGGTGCGGGCCCAGGCCTTCCCCGACGCCATCCGGATCCCCGCGTGTCCCGTCGCCGACAGCCTCATTGGCGCGGAGCGACTGCGGCTGCGGGGCGTCGCGGTGGTGCGCGAGGATTCCACGGGGCGCCGCACCGCCGGCACGGGTCATCGCTTCCTCGAACTGCGGAACTTCCACCTCACCGCCCTCGCCCGTCTCACCGAAGACGCTGCGGCGCCCATCCAGCGGGTGCAGCTCGATGTGGCCTTCATCGACCGTGTGCTCTACAAGCGCCTGGCCCCAGAGCCGCGCGATACGCTCTGGGTGACGGTGGACGACACGCTGCGCCTCATGCTCGGCCCGCCCCGCATGTACCCCTCCCACGCGGAACCGGAGTATGCGGCCGCCTACCTCTGGACGACCGTCACGCCGGCCACCTTCCTTGCCATGGCGCGGGCAAGGCGGCTGGAGTTCCGGATCCACGACCGCAAGGGCCGCCCGTCCAGCCAGGAGATGGACGACGTGCAGGCGGTGTTCCGCGCCGCCTACTGCCCGGCGGGGGAACCGGTGGTTCAGTGAGTGGCCGCGCCCTCGCGCCACTGCGGTGCTCCGCCTCGCGGCCCTCCTCTTCACCTGCTCGGAGGGCACGGGCCCGTCAGAGCCACGCACCCAGCGCCTGACGGTCTACGCCGACCCCGGCCTCGGTATCGGCAGCGCGCCCACCGAGATCACGTCGGCTTGAGGCTGGTCCGCGCGTCGCGCGGGCGCTGGATCGCCTCAGGGGCCGCAAATGTCCCCGCCGGCGTTGTTGCTGAAGCTGTTGCCGAGGGCCGGCGCGGTGAAGTCCGTGGTCCAGGGAGGCTGGTTGACCACCAGCACGCCGCAGCCCGAGGAATTCTGGATGCTGCTGTGCTGGATCACCGGACCCAGGTCGACGTAGAAGTGGAAGCTCCCCGCCACCGGGTACTCGGCACCTCCATTGTCCACCACCACGTGGTCGAAGATCGTGGCCGAGTCGGCCGCCGGCCCCAGGACGATGCCGGTCCAGCCGCCCGGCAGGCCGCTGGTGGCCGTGAACGTGATCGGCGCCTGGGCCGTGCCCACGGCGTGGATGGCGCCGGGGCGGGGCATGCCAGCCGAGAGGGTGCCGGCCCCCTCGAAGTAGATCGTGGTGCCCGGCAGCAGGGTGAGCGTCGGATGGCTGACGCTGTCACCCACCACGATGTGGTTGTACACGTAGTAGGGCACGCCGAGGGCCGGCCAGGTCTCGTCCTGGCGCACCTCGGCCTGGAGGATCCGCACCCGGTCGAAGATGTTGCCCGTGTACTGCCCGGGCGGGATGGCGGCCACGGGGCTCAGGGACAGCTCGATGGGCCAGTTGGAGCTGCCGGTGATGGTGAGGTTGGCGGATCCCGGGCCCGGGGCGCCCGCATTCGCGAGGCCCAGGCCGGAGCCCCCGCTGTTCTGGATCCGCACGTCCGCCAGCACCGGGGCCGGCGCGGGGTCCCCGCCGAACGAGCCGGCAATCAGCACGCACGTCGACACCAGGCCGCAGTGGTCCAGCGTCGTGTTCCAGATCCCGCTCGACACCGCATGGGCGTAGAACCCCAGGCGCTGCCACCAGTCGGCGCGGGGAAGGAGCACCGTGCGCGGCCCGCCCGGACTTCCCACCTGCAGGCCCCCCGGGGCGCTGGCGCCCACCTCGATGCTGGCGCTGAGGCGGATGGTGTTGCCCGCGGCGATCACGAGCACGGGCGTCTTGGGGCCCTCCACCACCAGCGTGCCGACGATGCCCCAGGGCACCCCCGCGGCCAGGGTGAGCGAGTCGCGCAGCGTGTCGGCCTCGAGGCGGACCTCGTTGGTGTCGTTCCCGCTGATGGTGCCGCCGAGCGGGAAGCGCGCCGCCTCGCGCGTCCGGAACCGCGCCGCGTCCGCCGACATGCCGAGCACCGACAGCGCCGTGGAGCCGGCGGCAAAGCGTGACTGGTTGTAGAGGATGAGCCCCGTCCCCCGGCCCTGCGCCAGGGTGACGTGGTCGATGAGCAGCTCGGGATTCTCGGTGGGCTTCTGGGGATCGCCGAGGACCACGCAGGCCGGCGGCACGTTGAGGTAGTGGGGCGTGCCGCAGCCCTCGAGCGTCACGTGATGGAGCTCGCTGGTGGTGCTGCTGTGGAAGAGGAGCCCGAACCACGCCCCCGGGCCCGCGGCCGAGTCGAGGCTCTTCATTACCACCGGGTCCTCCGCCGTGCCGAGCACGCGCAGGATGCCGGGCCCGGCCGGCTGCCCGACGGCGATCCCGGCCGCCGAGTCGAAGAGCACCGTGGCGCCCGCCTCGATGGTGAGGGTGGCCCCACCCCAGATGGGAAAGGAGCCGTGCACGACGTGCGGCGAACCGGCGCGGGTCCAGGTGGCGTCGTGCGTGAGCTGCCCCCGGTGGTCGCTGCCGGGGTCCGATGGGTCGCTGCAGGCCGTGGCCAGCAGGACGAGGGGGACGAAAAGGCGTGCGCGCATGAGGCGGGGGGAGAGTGCGCTTGCTGGGATGCGGGAGCCGCAGCATCCAACCTACCGCGCACGCGACGGCGCGCAACGGGCGGAACCGCCGCCGCACGCCACATCCCCGCCACCGGTCACGGGCCCGGTGGCGGGGATGTCTGGGGTCATGCGCCTAACTGTTGCCCGACTGGTCCGCCGGCGGCGTCGCCGGCTTGGCGCTCGCCGACTTCTTCCGCGCCTTGGGCCACGGGATCCTCCGGGCTTCCCGCCACTGCGCCAGCAGCGTCGGGTCGTCCTGCAGTTGCACCCGATGAATGGCGTCGAGCTCCTTGAGGACGTCCATGATCTCATCGGCCACTTCCTTCATGCCCTTGCGGGCGAGGCCGGCGGCGCGCGTGCCGCCGTAGCCCGTGTCGGGCAGCGCCGCGAACTCGGCCAGCGCCGTCGCCAGCTGGTCCGGGAGGCCGGGTTTCATGCCCACCGCCACGAACTGCTCGACGTGGGCCTGGAGATTGGTAAGCACCGTCTGCGCCAGCACCAGGAACTCCGCGGGCTTGTCGGTGTCCCGCCGCGGCACGTTGAACTGCGCCGCCTTGACCGGGTCCCCCCGGAAGATCACCTGGGCCCAGAGCGCCACGGGCCGCAGGAGATGATAGCGGATGCGCCGATCGAGGCTCTCCCGCTGGGACGTGGCCCATTCGCGCAGGCCGAGGCCGGACTCCTTCTGACTGGCCAGGGCATGGGCCTTGGCCGTGAGCGCCGTGAGCTTCGCGACCAGCGCGGCCACGACGGGAACCTCCATGCTGTGGGCGCGGCAGAAGTCGAGCACCCTGCCGGCGGCCACGAGCAGGGCCACCAGGACGACGTACATAAACCACCTCGTGAGTTGTCCACCGGATGAGGCAGGGGAGCGCGGCGCCCGTGGCAGCCCGTCCTGCGGGTCGCGCGCATCCGTACGCGGCCCGGCAGGATCGGTGTGTGGCATTTGTCGTGCCAACACGCGGGAAGTTGCGTCGTCGTGAATATCTATCCGGCGTATCTGGCGGCGGGACTTGCGGTTACGCCCCCGCAATCGGCGCGGAAAACGGCGCGGACCGCTGGCGCGCGGCTCACATTCTTTCGTTCTCCAGCGATCAGGTCGCTCTGGAGCATGAAGAAAACCTCCGGCGTCACGGAAGCAGCGGGTGCGGTCCGGTGCGATGAGGTCCGCGCCCATTAGGTGATGGCGGCGGCCGTTGCATAATTCCCCCGCCCATTACATGATGGCGCCGCCCATTAGATGACCGGGCCGGCCACCGACATGAGGGAAACGCCCAATGACATGATGGAACCGGCGATGGACATGAGGGATTCGGCCGCGGAGATGAGAGACGCGGCCAAGAAGATGAGGGACGCCGCCATTAGATGAGGACGAGGCCCGCGGTCATGCCGGGCGCCGACATTAGGTGAAGGGAACGGCCGCGGGCATGAGGGTGGCGCTTCATCACATGAGGGATTCCGCCACGGGCATGAGGGAAACGGTCACGGGCGTGAGGGAATCGGCCGCCGACATGATGCCGGCGGCGGGCAAGGGAGGGGGACTGGCGGGAGGGCGAGGTGTGGTGAGCGACCGGCGCCGGCCGGATCCTCCGCCCCTCCAGCGCGCCGGTCCCGCGCCGCACCTTGGGGACGGCGCGGGAGGCGCCGCTCATGGCCCTGACCATCATCATGGTGTGGTTTCTCGGAATCGGCGTGCTGACGGCCGCCGGTGTCATCGCCCTCGCCCGTCGCTGGCTCACCCCGCGGTCGGAGGCGGCGTTCCTGGGGCTCCTCCTCCTTCCGGTGGCCGGGGTGTACCTCGCCTTCGCCACCTACTTCCACGCGCCGGAGGCGATCCGGCTCGTGGCCGGGCAGGTGGTGGTGATCGGCCTGCTCGGGCTGGTGGGGATGCGGATGCCGGTGGTCGCGGCGGCGGGGTGGGTGCTGCACGGGGGATGGGACCTGTGGCATGAAGTGGCCAGCCACGGCGCCGGCGGCCTGCGGCCGTGGATGACGCCCATCCCGCTCGCCTACGGCGTCTTCTGTGCGGCGGTGGACTGGGTCATCGCGGGATACCTGCTGCGAGGGCGGGGGGAGCGCGGGGAGGGGTAGGGTCCGTCTCAACACTCCTTGATGCATGGCCACCCGCTCGCGCCGCCGTCCGGACGATCCAGCCTACATTTCCCGCCATGTGCACTCCCGTGAATCCGGCAGGCATCCCCGTGCCGTAGGGCCGCTGCCGGCGGACGTGACTTCCGTGACTCCTCTCTCCGGGAACCTCCCATGAACCCCGACTGGTACCTCGCCCAGGTCCTCGCCAGCCTGATTGCCGCGCTCCCCTGGCTGCTCGGAGCGCTGGGCACCGTGGCCGTGGTGTCGTTCAGCCCGCTCGGCCGGGCACTGCTCCGTCACCTCCGCGAGCGCCAGCGCGACGCCGAGCTGTCCGACGCGCTGCTGCAGGAGATCGGCGAACTCCGCGCCCTGCTCGGCGAGACCTTGGAGCGCCTCGACGCCACCGAGCGACGGCTGGCCCAGCCGCTGCCGGCGCTTCCGCCGGCCGGGAGTGCGCTGGTGGCACCGCCGCGGGAGACTCAGGCGAACACGCCGCACTGACGCGAGGCCCCGGCGCGAATGCCCGCGCGTCCTCGCCCCCAGACTGGACGAGGACCCGCGCGGCGGGCCGCTCCGGCCGGCGGCCCCCCCGGGATGAAGCCCGGGGCCGGGAGGGACCGCTTGTCCACCGCACCACGCCGCGGCGATCTTCCCGCCCTCTGCCCAAGGGACTGGCGCGTGACGAGTGTGGAGCCGAGCTACGGATCCGACCGGACGGGACTGGTGTGGGGCTTCCGCTTTGCGCCGGGCGGGACGGCCGAGCCCATCGACGCCGAGAATGCCCTGCTCCTGCTGGACCGGCTCGGCCCCCACGCCGAGCCGGGCTTCGTCTGGCTCCATTTCAACCTGGCCAATGCCGCGACCGAGCGCTGGTTTCGCCAGGTGGGTCGTCTTCCCCCCGCCTACCTGGAGAACCTGAACGAGACGCTGGGCTCCACCCGCGTGGAGCAGGCGGACGCGTGGCTGGTCGCCACCATGCACGACGTGCTCTTCGACTTCACCTTTGACCCGGCCGACGTGGCCACGCTCCATCTCTGCGTGGGTCCCGGGCTGGTCGTGAGCGCGCGCAGCCGGCCCCTCCGGTCCGTGGATCGCCTGCGCGCCTCGGTGAAGGCGGGGGTGCAGTTCCGGACACCGGCCGAACTGCTGGGCCACCTGCTGCGGGACCAGGCCGACGTGCTGGTGGACATCGTCCGGCAGGTGACGCGCCGGGTGGACCAGATCGAGGACAACCTGCTCGACCGCCGCGTGGCCGCCCGCCGCGAGGAGCTGGCCGGCCTGCGGCGCCTGCTGGTGCGGCTGCAGCGGTTGCTCGCCCCCGAGCCGGCCGCCCTGTTCCGCCTGCTCACCAGCCCGCCGGACTGGACCGACGAGGACGACGTGCAGGCCCTGCGCTCGTCCGCGGAGGAGTTCTCGACGGTGGTCGCCGATTCGGCCGCGCTGGTGGAGCGGGTGAAGCTGATCCAGGAAGAGCTGGCCGCCCTGGTGAGCGAGCAGACCAACCGGACCCTGTTCCTCCTCACCTTCGTGACGGTCCTGGCCCTCCCCATCAACCTGATCGCGGGCCTCTTCGGCATGAACGTCGGCGGCATTCCCATGGCCGAGCACCGGCACGGGTTCGCCGTGGTGGTGCTGCTCGTGCTGGTGGTGACCGGCGCCGCCGGCTACCTCGTCATCCGGCGAACCCAAGACTGACACCGCGGACCGCCGCGGTTCCTTCCGCCCTCAGGACGTCAATGGCTCCGTCGCCGTGGCCGTTCCGGCCGCTCGCCGCCCTCCTCCTCCTGGCCAGCAGCGCGTGCCGCCCGGCGGCGCGCGCCGAGGAGGCGCCCGCGGCCGCGCTCGCCTACCCGGCCGACCATCACATGCACCTCGGCTCCGCCGACCTCTGCGCCCGCCTGCCGGCGGAAGAGCCGTGCGGAAGCTACCGCACCCCGCTCTCGGTGCTGGCCGAGGACGCGGTGCGCGCCCTCGACGCGGCGCACGTGGGGAAGGGCATGGTGTTCTCCGCGGCGTACCTCTATGGCCTGCCGGAGTTCAAGCTGCCGCCGGATTCGGTGGCGTACTGGATGCGCCGCGAGAACGAGTTCACCGCGGCCGAGGTCGCCAAGGCGCCGGACCGTTTGGTGGGAATGATGTCGGTGGACCCGCTGGCCCCCGCGGCATTGGACGAGATCGCGCGCTGGAGGGGGAGCCCGCTGCTGCGCGGGCTCAAGATGCACCTGTTCGCCAACAAGGTGGACGTGCGGGATCCGGCGCAGCGTGACCGGCTCGGTGCGGTGTTCCAGGCGGCGGGGGAGGCGGGGATGCCCATCGTGGTGCACGTCGGCGGGGCGCCGTTCGGGGCGGCCGAGGCGGGGCTGTTCCTGCGCGAGGTGCTGCCGCGGGCGGGAGGGCGGCCGGTGCAGGTGGCGCATGGAGCGGGCGGTGGCCTGCCGCCCAACGGGCCACGGCACGTGGCCGTGCTCCGGGCCTTCGCCGACCAGATCGTCGCCCACGGCCCCGGCACCGACAGCCTCTACTTCGACCTCTCCTACTTCGTGTGGAAGGACGAGGACGCCGCGGCCGTGGCCCAGCTGCTGGTCGAGGTGCGGCGCATCGGGGTGGAACGGTTCTTCTTCGCGTCGGACTTCGACGTGCAGACGGTGGTGGCGGCGGCCGCCGCCGTGGACTCGCTCCCGCTCACCCCCGAGGAGCGCGCGGTCGTGGCGCGTTCCTGTGCACCGTGGGTGTGCGGGGCGGCGTCACCCGCCGCCTCGCCCTGACCTAGCGCGCCCGCCCCACGGAGCCCGCCTGCTCCTGTCGCCACACCAGGTACGAGTACACGACCGAGCCGAGCCCGGCCGCCACGCTGAAGCCGATGGCCGCGGTGAATGCCCATTTCGATGATGCGGCCGTGGCCACCAGGACCGCCAGGCCCGCCAGCACGAACGCGATCCCGCCGAACCGGTGGGTCTTCCGCCACACCGTGTCGCTCGAGAGCGTCCACGGCGTGCGGATCCCCATGAACCAGTTGGGGCGGACCCGGCTCATGAGGTTGCCCACCAGCACGAGCAGCGCGCCGAGGAAGAGCCCCGTGAGCCGGGTGAGATCCACGGCCCAGCCCAGGGCCTTCCCGAGGACCAGCACCTGGATGGCGGACAGGAGGACCACCACGGCGTTGGCCACCGTCCAGTAGGTGGAGCCGAACTGCTCGTAGTTGGCGGCGCGCGGGTCGATGCGCGGGAGCACCAGGAAGACCAGCGCCAGGGCTAGCCCCAGCAGCGGCAGCACCAGGGCGGCCGTGCCGCGCGACGACCAGCCGTTGGGGACACCCTCGAAATCGAAGTGCGTCGCGACCTCGGCCGGCAGGTGCGGGTAGGCCCACACGCCGAACGCCACGGCGGCGAGCACCGCCACCAGTCCCGGGAGCATCTTCTTCATGGCTCAGCCTTTCTTCCGCTTCCGCCCGGCGAAGCCCAGCAGGTGCTGGACCACGTCCTGGAACACGGTGGTGTTGAGGGAATACCGGATGAAGTTCCCCTCGCGGGTGGCGAGGACCAGGTTCGCGTCCTTGAGCGCCGCCAGGTGGTGCGAGACCGACGCCCACGCGATGGGAAAGCGCTCGGCGATCTCGCCCGCGGTCAGGTCCCCTTCCCGCAGCAGGGCCAGGATCTCCCGCCGGGTGGGATCGGCGAGCGCCTTGAAGGTCTTGTCCATGGCCCGATCTAATAAGACGAACATCTAAATGCAAGCGGCGGGGCCGGATCCTGACATCCTCTTGAGGGCCGCGCCGGGGGCGCGCCCCAGTGGCACGGGCCCGGCCGTGCGGGTAGACTGCTGGCCGTGAACCTGACGACATCCCCTCCCGCCCGCGCCGGCGCATGACCGCCCCGTCCCCCGCGTTCCTGGAGCTGCAGGCGGCCGTGGCCGGCGAGTACTCGCTGGTGCGGGAGCTGGGCCGTGGCGGGATGGGGATCGTCTACCTGGCCCGCGACGTCCAGCTCGACCGCGACGTGGCCATCAAGGTGCTGCCGGGGCACCTGGCCGAGAGCGCGGCGTTCCGCGAGCGCTTCCTGCGGGAGGCGCGGGTGGCGGCCGGCCTCTCCCATCCGCACATCGTGCCCATCCATCGCGTCGGCGAGGCCGGCGGCTTCGTGTTCTTCGTGATGGCCTACATCGAGGGCGAGACGCTCGGCCAGCGGCTCCGCACCCGGGGCCCGCTGCCCCCGGCCGAGGCGGCGCGGGTGCTGCGCGAGGTGGCGTGGGCGCTGGCGTACGCGCACGGGCGCGGCATCGTGCACCGTGACGTGAAGCCCGACAACATCCTGCTCGAGGCGGGCACCAGGCGCGCGCTGGTGTCCGACTTCGGGATCGCGAGCGGCGGTGGCCAGCCCGGGCCCGACACCGACCCGGGCAAGCTGATGGGCACCGCCCACTTCATGAGCCCCGAGCAGGCGAGCGGCCTCCCGGTGGATGGCCGGAGCGACCTGTACGCGCTGGGCGTGGTGGGCTACCTGACGGTGAGCGGCCGGCTGCCCTTCGAGGCGGCCAACCTCCCCGCGCTGCTGGTGCGGCAGGCGAGTGAGCCGGCCCCCGGCGTGCTCGCGGCGGCGCCCGGGTTGCCGCGGTCGCTGGCGCAGGCCATCGACGCCTGCCTGGCGCGCGACCCGGACGAGCGGCCGCAGGACGGGGAGGCGCTCGCGGCCGCCCTGGCACCGCCCGCCGAGACCAGGCCCGCCCTGCCGCCCACCCTCCGCGCCTGGCTCGGCGCCCGGAACCCGCTGCTGGTGCCCTATCTCGGCTGGTCGGGGGGATTCGGCACGCTGATGCTGGTGAACTTCGTGGTGTGGATCACCGGCAACCGGCCGGCCGGGTTCTCCGACATCGCGCTGCTCGCAGGCATCGCGTCGGCACCGCTCCTGCCGATCGTCGGCTTCCACCTGAACCAGGCGCGGCGGCAATTCCGCGCCGGGCACACGCTGGCGGACCTCAGGGCCGCCCTGGAAGTGGCGCGGCGCGAGCGGGCCGAGAGCGAGGCGCTCTCCCGCGATCCCGTGGAGCCGGCGAGCCACCGGCTGCTCCGCATGGCGACCGTCAGTGCGGGGACGTGGTTCGGCGTGACCATGGGCTACGTCCTGGCGGGCGTCCTGCACGAGAACCGGGGGCAGGCGCTGTGGGTGCTGCTGCCGTTGTTGACCACGATGTTCCTTGGTGCCGTCAGCAACGCGCTCGACGTGCAGTTCATCCCCCCCCGGCTGCGGGAGTGGTGGCAGACCGGCGTCCGCGACCGCCTCTGGAACAGCCACCTCGGGGGCTGGATCGCACGGAAGCTCGGGGCGCCGGAGCGGAGCACGGCGGTGGGCGGCGGCGTGTTCCGGGCCACGGAGGTGGCGCTCGGCGTGGCGGCCGCGGAGCTCTTCGCCGCGCTGCCGGCGGCGTACCGCGCGCAGCTCGCGGCGCTGCCGGCCACCATCGAGGCGCTCGAGGCGCGGGCCGCCGAGGCGCGGGCGGAGCTGGAGCGGCTGGCCGCCCTCGGCGGCAGCGGGGCGAGGGACGGCGGGGCCCTCGCGGCACGCCAGCGCGCGGCCCAGGCGCACCTGGCCGACAGCGTCGCGGCGCTCGAGGGGGTGCGGCTCGACCTGCTCCGCCTCCACGCGGGCAATGCCGACCTGGCGCCGCTCACCACGTTGCTCGAGGCCGCGCGGCAGATCGGTGAGGACGCGGGCCGCCTCGCCGAGGCCGAGCGCGAGGTGCACGACGCGACGACGCGGCCGTGAGGAATGACGGGTGTGCCGGCAGCGGAAGGACCGTGGGGCGCCCACACCCACATCTGTTGGTGGGATGTGAGTGCGCGCGACCGCGCGCAACAGCGCGGTGGCGGACCCCCGACCCCAACCCCGAGTGAGGGCATGCCTATGGCCGAGCCTCGCCTGACGGCGTTCGCGCCGCAGTTCCTGGTGGACGACCTTGCCCGGTCGATAGCCTCTTATGGAAAGCTCGGATTCCGGTTCGGGGAGCCTTGGGATGGCTTCTATGCGATTGGCCTGCGCGACGGGCTGGAGCTGCACCTCAAGGCGGCGCCGAAGCACGCCGCCGAGCGCGCGTTCCGCCGGACGCACGAGCACCTGGACGCCGCGGCCGGCGTTGACGGGATCGAGGCGTTCCACGCGGAGTGTGCGGCGTCGGGCGTGCGGATCCTGCGGCCGCTGGCGCCCACGGCGTGGGGGACCCTGGACTTCTATGTGGAGGACCCGGACGGGTATGTGATCGCCTTCGGGGGGCGCCCATGAGAGGGTGGTCTCCGCTCACCATGGTGGCGGCCTCGCTCTTTCTCGCGCTCCCCGTGTGCGCCCAGGGGCCCGACTCGACCATGATGATCCGCGATCTCGCGCACCGGGTCAGTGACGCGGCGTGCGATGCGCACGTGGTCCTGCTGGGCGAGCTGCCCAGCCACGGGGAGGCGCGGGGATTCGCCGTCAAGGCGGCGGTCGTCGAGGAGCTGGTGGAGCGGTGCGGGTTCCGGGCCCTCATCTTCGAGGCGCCGTTCTACGAGTTCGTGGGATTCAATGCGGCAGTTGCCGCCGGGGCGGCCACCCCGCGGCAGCTGGACCGCGCCATCGGCCGGTTCTGGTGGACCCGGGAGCTGGCGCCGTGGCGCGGATGGCTGTTCCAGCAGGCAAGGAGCCGACGGCTGACGCTCGGCGGCATGGACGACCAGGTGAGCATCACCTCCGACTTCGCCCGGGCGACCCTGCCGCCGCTGGTCGGGCGCCTGGTCGGCGGGTCGCGCGCCGCCCGCTGCGAGGAATCGGTGCGGCGTCACCTCTTCTGGCAGTACACCGACAGCCTGCCGTTCGACGCCACGGAGCAGCGCTGGCTCCTCACGTGCGTGCAGGACGCGCAAGCCGGGTGGGGCGAGCAGGCCGAGCGGGACCAGCAGATAGCAGACGCCGAGATGCTCGGCGCGTTCGCCGGATATGCAGCGCGGCAGCAAGAAGGTTCGACGGCGCCGGGGCGCGACCTGGGGATGTATCGGGCGGTGATGGGGCACCTGCAGCGCCTGCCGGCCGGGACGAAGGTGGTGGTCTGGACCGCGACGGTTCACGCCGCCCGCGCCATGACCGGCGGGGAGGAGGCGCCCCTCGGCATGCTGCTGGCGACCCGCCTCGGGCACCGGCTCGTGTCCGTCGGCTTCACGGCGCTGGGCGGCGAGTCCTCCATGGCCGGTCGCCCGGTGCGGACGCTGCCCACCCTTCCTCCCGGGTCCCTGGAGGCCCGGGCGCTTGCGGGTGGTGCAGGCGCGGTGGTGCTCGACAGCGTGGCACTGGCGGCACTCGGCGCGCTCCCCTCGCGGCTGCTCGGCCGCACCGGCGCCGGCGACTGGGCGAGCCTGTTCGACCTCGTAGTGGTGATCGGCCGGGAAGTTGCGCCGGCATTCGATCCCTGGGAGTGACCATGGAACGCTCGGTTCCCATCTTGCCCGGCGACGACCTGCGCGTGGCGCGTGCCTTCTACGTGGAGCGGCTGGGCTTCACCGTCACCTTCGAGGCCACGGCCAACGGGCGGGACGGCCTGCTCGGCCTGGCCCGGGGAACGATCGCCCTGACCATCGACTGCCCGATGGACGGGCACGGCCGCGGCGCCTGCGCGGGGCTCGAGGTGGCCGACGCCGACGCGCTCCACGCGGAATGGTCGGCGCGGGTGCCGGTGCTGCGCGCGCCCCGCGACGAGGCGTGGGGCGCGCGGACCTTCGACCTGCAGGATCCGTTCGGCAACACCCTGTTCGTCATGGGCCCGCGCGCGGGCGCCTGACGCAGCCCGGACCGGGACACGATGCTCCCTGCCTCTTCCTGGGGTCCCGCGCCCGACGCGCTGCTGGCGGTGCGCGCGCCGGGCCCGCACATTCCCGAAACCGTGGGCCCGGCGCCGATCCACTTCGTGAGTAGCAGACCCCGGGCGGCTGGGGCGCGCATCCGGCGCAGCCTCGGGGGCGTGGCCCTGGTGCTGTGCGCGGCGTGCGGGCGCGCGGCGCCGGGCATCGGTGACGAGATCCCCGCGCTCGAGGAGCGGCTGCGCGCGGCGATGATGGCCGCGGACACGGCGGCGCTCGCGGCGCTGTGGGCGCCGGAGTACAGCTCCACAAGTGCCGTGGGCCACAGCACCACCCGCGCCGAGGGGCTCATGGCGCATGGCGCGGGCCTCGTCCGCGTGGACACCGCGGCGCTGCGCGAGGTGACGGTGCGGCAGCGCGGCGACTCGGCGGTGAGCACGGGGATCCTCGAGGCCGGCTCCGCCGGGGCGGGCCCCTTCGGGTCCACCGTGCGCTTCCGAGCATCACTGGGTGCGGCAGGCGGGACGGTGGCGGCTGGCGACGAGCCAGCTCAGCCGGCTGCCCTAGGCGCCGCCCCGGCCGCGATCCCGGCTCCCCGATCCCGGCGAGAATCCCCGGCTCCGGTGCTGCCGTAGGGCGGTCGCCTTCAACTCCACTCCTCTCGCCACGCCGAGTCAGGCGCCCCGCCTGTCCGGTGCGCAGGCCGCTGGCACGCCTCGCCAGCCTCCTCTCCATCCTCAGTCCAGGAGCATCTCATGTCGCACGGTCACTGGCCGGTCATCCTCGGCGCCGCGGTGCTCGCGTGGGTCATCGGGGCCCTGTGGTACTCGCCGCTGCTCTTCGCCAAGGCGTGGGTGGCCGCGCACGGGTACACGCCGGAGAAGCTGGCGGAGATGCAGAAGAACGCGGGGAAGGCCTACGCGGGCTCGCTGGTGGCGTTCGGGATGATGGCCTTTGTGCTGCACCTGTTCCTGAGCCGCCTCGGCGCCACCGATGCGGTGGCCGGCGCGGGCTGGGGCTTTCATGCGTGGGTGGGATTTGCGTTCCCGCTCGGGCTCACCGCCTGGCTCTACTCCGACAAGCGGGTGGCCACCTTCCTCATCGACACCGGCTACCAGCTGGTGTACCTCACCTTGATGGGGGCTGTGCTCGGACGCTGGGCGTAGGCCGGGTGAACGCGAGGCCGCATGGCCACGGGCCTTGCCGCCCGGGGGCCGGGCGCACAACGTACGCCGTGCCGTTGGCGGTCCACCCCTCACCAGGGATCCTCATGCAACTCGGCGCTTTCTCCGTCAGTCTCGCCGTGAAGGACCTCGCCGCCTCGCGGGCCTTCTATGCCAAGCTCGGCTTCCAGCCCGTGATGGGCGACGGCAAGCGCTGGCAGATCCTCAAGAATGGCGACACCGTCCTCGGCCTCTTCCAGGGCATGTTCGACAAGAACGTGCTCACCTTCAACCCGGGTTGGGACCAGGCCGCCCAGCCGCTGCCGAGCTTCACCGACGTGCGGGAGCTGCAGCGGCAGCTGCGGGCCGAAGGCGTGACCTTCGTGCAGCAGGCGGATGAGGCCACCACCGGGCCCGCCAGCTTCATTCTGATGGATCCCGACGGCAACTCGATCCTCGTGGACCAGCACCGCTGACCCCACGGCTGGCCACACCCCTGCGATGCCCGAGGTAGGAATGCGGCAGCTCCCTCTCTGGCGGCGTGCCGCGGGCGCGGCGCTCCTGTCCACTCTCCTGGCAGCCCGGCTGGCCGGGCAGGCCGGCTGCACCCCCCAGCACGCCGACACGCTGCCGCTGGTCCTCACCGGCGTCACGCTCTGGGACGGGACCGGGAGCGCAAGCCGCCCGGGGACCACCATCGTGGTGACGGGGGAGCGGATCACCGCCGTGTTCCCGGACGGGAGCCAGCCGCTGCCGCCCGGTGCCACAGTGCGGGCGCTTCCTGGCAGGTTCGTGATCCCCGGCCTGATTGACGGCCACACTCACGTCGCCGGCCAGCCCTCGGGCGAGGACAACCACGAGCGCACCGCCCGCCGGCTCTGCCGGGCCCTCCTGGGCGGCATCACCGCCATCCGCGACATGGCCGGTGACGTGCGCGCCCTGGCCTCGCTGCAGCGCGACGCGCTGGTGGGCGACCTCGCCTCCCCGGACATCTTCTACTCGGCGCTCTGGGCCGGACCCGCCTTCTTCAGCGATCCCCGCACCGCCGACGCGAGCGCGGGCGCCGCGCCCGGGAGCTTCCCCTGGATGCGCGCCGTGGACGAGCGGACCGACCTGCGGCTGGCGGTGGCGGAGGCCCGGGGGAGTGGCGCCACCTCCCTCAAGCTGTACCAGGCGATGTCGCCGGCGCTGGTGGCGCGGATCGCCGCAGAGGGCCGGCGCCAGGGGCTCCAGCTCTGGGCCCATGCCGCGATGCGGGCGGTGAAGCCGAGCGAGATGGCGGCGGCCGGGATCGGGACGGTGTCGCACGCCTTCCTGCTGCTGTCCGAACTCACCCCGGAGGAGGTCGCGCAGGTGCGCGGCGCGGGGCGACACGAGCGCAGCGCTGTTCCACGATCGACGGTTCGAGCGGCTCTTCGCCCTACCGCAGCCACGGCACGGTGCTCGAGCCCACGCTCTTCATCATGCAGGACGATACCAGCGGCACCCGGCTCCGGGTCGCGAGCTACTTCAGCCGGCGGGCCCACGCCGCCGGCGTGCCGCTGCTGGCCGGGACCGACTCGCTCGGCAACGGCAGCGTGGATGGCTACGTGCTCCCCAACCTTCACGCCGAGCTCGAGCTGCTCGTGAGCAACGCCGGGCTCACCCCGGCCGAGGCGCTGCTCGCGGCCACGCGCACCGGTGCGCAGGTGCTGGGCCGCGAGCGGGACCTGGGTACGGTGGAAGCCGGCAAGCTCGCCGACCTCGTGGTGCTGGATGCCGACCCGACCCGCGACATCCGCGGCACCCGTACGGTGCGCCTGGTGGTCAAGCGGGGCGCGGTCTATGCGCCATGGGCGGCCGCGGAGCACGGCAGTGAGTGACCGGTCGCCGACTCCCGCCCCGGCGGAGCCGCCCGATGCCTCCTCCGTCAGGCGCTACGGCCTCGCGGCGATGACGGTGGTGGTGGTGCTGGTCGGTGCCCTCGTGTGGATGGCGTCGTGGGCTTCGGCCGGCCCGGCCACGGCCGAGGAGGTGGTGGCGCTCCGCTGCCTCACGACGGACGACGCCCTCGCCGGCCTCGCCGCCGTGCTCCGCGACGAACCGGCCAGCAGCGTCCGGTCGCGGGAGGGGGCGCGGGTGGTGAGCATCCGCACCACGCCCGCGCTGCTGGAGCGTGCCCGGGCCTGGCTGACCGAGCACGACACGGGGTGTGAGGCGCCATGACGCTCGACCTGCAGCCGGTCCTCACGGGGGAGTTGCTGGAACTCCGCCCGCTCGTCCCGGAAGACTGGGACGCCCTCTTCCGGGCCGCCGCCGACCCGCTGCTCTGGGAACAGCATCCCGAGCACACCCGCTGGCAGGAACCGGTGTTCCGGCAGTTCTTCGAGGGGGCGCTGGCATCGCGCGGGGCCTTTGCGATCCGGGAGCGGGCGAGCGGGGAGGTGGTGGGATCGTCACGCTACCATGCGTACGACCCGGGGCAGGGCGTGGTCGAGATCGGGTGGACCTTCCTCGTGCGGCGCCTGTGGGGCGGGCGGCACAACGCTGAGCTCAAGCGGCTGATGATCACGCACGCCTTCACCGGCGTGGGGCGGATCCACTTCCTGGTGGGGCCGGAGAACTGGCGCTCCCGGAAGGCGGTCGAGAAGCTGGGCGCTGTGCTCGCCGGGACGGTGGCCAACCCGCGGGGCGGGAACTCCGTGGTCTACGAGCTCACGCCAGAGCGGTACGCCGCCAGCCGCTACTAGCGGCATCCGGGTCGCGCTTGCTCGTGTGCGCGGTGGGTGTCAATTGTCAGGGGCTGCCGGACCGACCGGCGCGCCGGGGCTCGTGCCGGAGGTGGACTGATGGGGCGTGCGGCATTGGTGGGACTCGTGCTGCTGGCGGCGGAACTCCTGCCGGCCTGCGGCGGGGAGGCTGGTCTCTCGCCCGGCGAGGTGATGGCGCTGGCGGAGGCCGAAGCGCGCTGGGCCGACCGGGGACCGGTGCACTACACGCTGGAGGTGCGCCGCACCTGCTTCTGCGCGCCCCCCTCCACCGACTGGGCGGAGATCGAGGTGGACCACGACACCCTGGTGCGCGTCACCCTCCTCGCCACGGGCGACTCGGTGCCACGCGCCGAGTGGGGCATCCGGCCCCCGGTGCCGGGGCTGTTCGAGGAGATCAGGACCTTCCACTCCCGCCTGCTCAAGGACGTGCGGGCCGATTACGACCCGGCGACGGGCTACCCGAGGCGGATGGTGTTCACGGCGGGCGGGGACGTCGGGGACGCCAACTACCAGGTGGAGGCGCGCCACCTGGTGGCGCTGCCGTGACGGCGGGGAGGGGTCCCGAGAGGCCGGGCGTCCCGCCACTCCTCCCCCGTCAGCTTCCTTCCTGACTTCCCGCATCCCCTTCCAGCCGGCTCCCGCGCGAGCGCCCTCTGGCACGGACGCCTGACGCGGCGGTACAATTCCGAGCCATGCACGCTTCCCAGCCCTGCGCCCGGCTCGTGGGAGGCGTCCTGCTGTGCCTGATTGGCACGGCCGGATCCCTCGCCAGCCAGACGGCGCCCGACACGGCTGCCATGGAACGGCAGCTCAGCGCGGCAAGGGACGGCTCCCGGATTCCCCTCCTGCTCCAGCTCGCCGAGGCCCAGCGGGATGAGCCCGCGGCGGTGCTGCGGCTCACCGACGAGGCACTCAGCCTGCTCGCCCGCCATCCGTCCGTCTCGATGGAGGCGGGCGTGCGGCTGCTGCGGAGTCGCGCCCTGGAGCTCGGGAGCAGTTTCCCCGAAGCGCTCGGCCAGGCGGAGCAGGGCCTGACGCTGGCCCGGCGGGCGGGTCTCGACACCCTGCTTTCCGCGGCGCACATCGCCGTGGGCACCGCGCACTGGCGGCTCGCCGCGTACCCGCCGGCCCTGGCGCACGCCGAAAGCGCCCTGGCGCTCGAGCGGCCCGGGACCACCAGCCGGCGAATGATCCGCGCCCTCAACCTGATGGGCGGGATCCACGAGGCGCGCGGGGACCTGGACCCGGCCATGGAGCGCTTCCTCCAGGCGCTCCACGCCAGTGAGGCGCTGGGCGATGAGCGCGAGGTGGCCCGCGCCCACAACAACATCGGCGTGGCCTACTGGGACCTGGGGCGCCTCGACGACGCCTTGGCCGCGCTCCGGCGCGCGCTGCCGGTGCTCGAGCGCGTCGGGCCCGATCTACTGCTGGCCAACACGGTGGCCAACATCGGGCTGGTCCTGGCCGAGATGCACCACGACCGGGAGGCCATTCCGTACCTGGAGCGCGCCCGGGCCATCGACCGGCGGATGGGCAACCTCTACGGCGAGGCGAAGGTCCTCAACAACCTCGGCTGGGCCCACAAGGCGCTGGGCCAGCGGGCGCGCGCGCGCGAGTACTTCCTGGCCGCGCTCGCCCTGCGGGAGCAGATCGGCGACAAGGACGGCCTCATCCGGTCCCGTCAGGCGCTGGCCGAGATGGCCATCGACGGCGGCGAGGTCCGGACCGGGATCGCCATGCTGGAGGAGGCGCTCGTCCTGGCCCGCGACATCGGCGACAAGCTGGACGAGGCCGAGCTGCTCGAGGCCCTGGCCGGCGCACGGGCCACGCTGGGCGACTCGGCCGGGGCGTACCGGACCCTGCGGGCGTTCCACGAGCTCAAGAGCGCGCTCGCCGACAGCTCCATGCGGGCCGCCACGGCCGAGCTCGAGGCCCGCTACCGCACCCGGGAGCAGGAGCGCGAGCTGGCCGCCGCGCAGGCGCTCGCCACCTCCCAGCAGGGCGCGCTGCGCTGGCTCCTCGTGGCCAGCATGCTGCTGGCGGGGTTCCTCCTGATGCTCGGCGTCCTGTATGCGCTGCGGGGCCGGGCGCAGCAGGAGCTGGCCGAATCGGAGCAGCGCTACCGGGCGCTGTTCCACACCTCGGTGGGCCCCACCTTCCTGGTGGAGGTGGCCACCGGCCGGCTGCTCGATGCCAACGCCCCGGCGCGCGCCCTGTGCGGCATGGGCGCCACGGGCCAGCTGTTCCTCGACGCGGTGGCGCCGGAGTGGGTGCGCCGGGCCCTCACGCGCGCGGTGGCGGCAGCGGGGCCCGAGCCGGTGGCGCTCGACGACTCCTGGAGCGACCCCGCGGGCCGCCTCCGCTGGACCGAGCTCCGCGGCAGCACCGTGACGCTCGGCGGCCGGACCTGCCTGCTGGTCAGCCTGCGCGACGCCACCGAGGACCGCCACGCCGAGGAGGCGCGCCAGCGCGAGGACAAGATGCGCTCCCTCGGGGCGCTGGCCGGCGGCATCGCGCACGACTTCAACAACGCCCTCACCGCCATCCTCGGCCACGTCACCCTGGCGCGCGACGGCCCGCCGGGGGAGCGGGAGGAGATGCTGGCGCAGGCCGCGCAGGCCGCCCTCGGCGCGCGGCGACTCACCACCCAGCTGCTGGCCTTTGCCCGGGGCGGGGAGCCGGTGCGTCGCAGCACCGACCTCGGGCTCCTGCTCGGCGATGCGCTGGCGATGGCCGGCGCCGGCTCGCACATGCGGGTGGACCTCGAGGTGGCGCCCGGCCTCTGGCATGCCCTGGTGGACGGCGGGCAGTTCCGGCAGGTGGTGAGCACGCTCGTCCTCAATGCCGAACAGGCCACCGGGCAGGGGGGCCGGCTGGTGGTGCGAGCCACCAATGTGAGCGGACGCGTGGTCCCGGGCACGCCGCCGGGGCAGGAACGCTGGGTGCAGATCGAGTTCGCCGACAACGGCCCGGGCGTGCCGGCCGACATCCGCAGCCGGATCTTCGATCCCTACTTCAGCACCCGGCCCGGTGGTACCGGCCTCGGCCTCACCTCCGCGCTCACCATCTGCCAGAACCACGGGGGCACGCTCACGATGGACTCGGCCCCGGGCGCCGGCGCCACCTTCCGCGTGTACCTCCCGGCCACCGACGAGGCCCCGGTGACGGCCACCCCGGTCCCCGGGCCCGTGCCCGATGGGCACGGCCGCATCCTGGTGCTCGACGACGAGCCCGCCGTGCGCCGCGTGCTGCAGCGGATGCTGGAGCGCTGGGGCTATGAGGTGGAGACGGTGGCCGACGGCGCCGGGGCCATCGCGCGCTACGTGGAGGTGATGCACACCCCGCGGGCGTTCGACCTGCTCATCATGGACCTGACGATCCCCGGCGGGATGGGCGGGCGCCAGGCCATCAGCGAGATCCTGCAGCTGGACCCGTCGGCCCGCGCGATCGTGGCCAGCGGCTACTCGGACGACCCCACCATGGCGCACTACCAGGAGGCCGGGTTCCTGGCGGCGCTGCCCAAGCCCTTCGAGCAGGCGGAACTGGCGGAGGTGGTAGGCGCCGTGATGCGGGCGGGGCGCGCCCGCCGCTAGGCGGCGCGCCCCACGCTGGCGGCGGCGCGTGCAGTGAGCGCGCGCGCAGGCGGCTAGAACGACACGCCCACGCCGAGGTCGGCGTAGAACGGCACCGCCAGCTTCCGCCCACCCTGCGTCCGCGCGGTCCCGGCGCGGAGCACCAGCTCGCTCCGCCCCAGAGTGAGCCCCGCCATCCCGCCGAACTGCCAGGTGCCGCCGGTGGTGAGGTACCAGCCGTCCTTCGCGTCCGGGTAGATGTAGCGCCGGTACCAGTCGCTGTGCGTCAGGTGCGTGATGATGGCCTTGTCGAAGCCCGCCTCACCCGCCGCGAACCACCCGCGACGGTAGATGCCCAGCGTGCCGCCCACGTCGGCTCCCATGTCGAGCGCCCGGTAGATCGTGTTGCTGGTGCCGCGCGTCACGAACGCGGCGCGCCCCGTCAGCTGCATGCCCGCCACGTCGAGCAGCAGGATGTTGGCCCCGAGGCGAGCCCGGAAGTCCCGCAGGTCCAGCGAGCCGCCGGCAGCGCCCGCCTCGAGCCCCGCCTGCAGCGGGCGGCCGAACAGCCGGAAGGTGCGGCCGTACCCGACCGCGGCAACGAGCGCCGGGTCCACGCCGACGGTGGAGTAGAGCCGGTTGGAGCCGGGCACGTAGCGCGCCACGTTCCACTGCGCCTCGGCGGGCCGCGCCACGGCGAGGGCCAGCGCGAGTCCGATGGCGGGAATGATGGAGCGGGTCATGGGGTGCCTCCCTCGATGGTGGCCAGGTAGGCCTGGATTTCCGTGAGCACGGCCGGGGTCTTCGTCCAGTGCACGTCGTGGCCGGCGCCCGGGATGATGGCGAGCGTGCCGTGGGGGTAGAGCGTCACCTGCCGCTGCTGCAGGCTCGGGCCGAGCACCTCGCTCCGGGCGCCCGCGAGGAACAGGACGGGCGGGGTGAACGCCGGGAGATTCGTGGTGAAGTCGTAGGTGTAGGTTCCGTCGTCGTCCTGCCCGTCCTCCTGCAGGTAGCGGTTGGCGCGGGCGCCGAGGCGCCAGAACGGCTCGGGGTTGCGGCGGCGCTCGTGGAAGGCGGGCTGGCCGACCTTCACGCCGAGGGTGCGTTCGTAGTCCATCGTCACGTCGTCGTCGGCGGAGAAGAACTGGCTGCTCCACACCACGTCGTTGAGCCACTCGCGGGTGGGATTCAGGTCGTAGAGAC
>JADJPD010000024.1 GCA_016713435.1 Gemmatimonadota bacterium
CTCCACCTGGCGGAGGATGTCGCCGGTGTCGGTCCCGCCCTCGGGCGCGGGGACGCCGTTCTGGGTGAAGAGCGCCGCGACGAGCGCGTCGGTGTAGCCCACCACCGCCACCGCGATGCCCTTGTCGAGCACGGCGTTGAGGCGGAGAATGATGGCCATGGCCTGGCGCTGGCGCAGGGTGGTGAGCAGCGGGCCGACCCGGCGGGTGAGCAACTCGCGCAGGTACTGGATCTCCTCGACGATCTCGCCGGCCGCGAGGCCGCGCGCCGCGCCGATCCGGCCGTAGTGCTCGCAGGCGTGGTGCCAGACTTCGGTCACCGCGCGCCGCAGCGGGCCCACGCTCTCGGTCAGCACGTCGTAGAGCAGCGTGAGCTCGCGCTCGACGGTCTCGCGCGCGGGATGGGGAGGGCGGAGGAGAGACGCGGACGGTGAGCCAGTTGGCCCATTCCCGTACCACTGCCTCGCGATGCTCGGCCATCACCTTCCCTACGGTGAGCAGCGTCGGGTGCGAGGCGCGCAAGGCGAGGACTCCGGCGTGGGTGGGAAGGCGCAAATCTATCATGGGGGACCGGATGGGGTCAAAAGCTGTCATTCGCCCGCCTCGGCTCGCGCCGGGAAGTCGTGTCGCCCTCGTGGCGCCCTCGGGCCCGCTCGGCGAGCGCGATGACCTCGCGCGCGGCATCGAACTCTGTCAGGCCCTGGGCTGGGTGCCGGCGCCCGGGGAACATGCCCTCGAGCGCCACGGCTACCTCGCCGGCACGGACGACGTGCGGGTCGCCGATCTCAACACGGCCCTCGAGGACCCGACCATGGACGCGGTCTGGTGCCTGCGCGGCGGCTATGGTGTGACCCGGCTCCTCGACCGCGTGAACTACGAGGCGCTGGCCCGCTGGCCTAAGCCCGTCATCGCTTCTCGGACATCACCGCGCTCCTCCTGGCGATCGGGCGCAAACCGGCCTCGTCACCTTCCACGGCCCGATGAGCCGCGCGCCGCTGACCGGCTTCAGTCGTACCCACTTCGAGCAGGTGCTCACCCGCGCGGAACCGGCCGGCCTCCTCGCGGGCCGCACGCCGCCCGCCGACGTGCTGGTGCCCCGGAGCCCGCGCGTCGTCGCCCTCGCCGGCGGGGCGGCCGAGGGGCCGCTGGTGGGCGGGAACCTGACGCTGCTGCTGGCGCTCGCCGGCACGCCGTACTTCCCCGATCTCAACGGGGCCCTTCTCTTCCTCGAGGACGTGGGCGAGGACCTCTATCGCGTGGACCGGCTCCTCTCCCAGCTTCGTCTCATGGGCGTCCTCAAGCAGCTGGCCGGCGTGGTGGTGGGGCAGTTCACCGACATGAAGCGCGGCGCCGGTGATGGCGGCGCGCTGGCCTTCGACGAGGTGCTCTTCAGTTACCTGGCGCGGCTCAAGATCCCGGTGGCCTACGGCTTCCCCTTCGGCCACGTGGATGACCAGTGGACCCTCCCCCTCGGCGTGCGCGCGCGGCTCGACGCCGACCAGGGCACCCTGACCCTGCTCGAGCCCGCGGTGGGCTGATGGCGACACCGACGCTCACCCGCCACACCCTGCCGGGGGCGCTCGGGCCGCTGCTGGTGGACGTGCGCACCAGCGACCGCCGCGCCCCCCGGCCCGCGGTGGTGGTGGTGCACGGCTTCAAGGGGTTCAAGGACTGGGGGATGTTCCCGCCCCTGGCGGAGCGGGTGGCGCGGGCGGGGTTCACCGCGGTGACCATGAACCTGTCAGGCAGCGGCGTGGACGAGCACGGGGCCTTCGCGTACCCGGAGCGCTTTGGCCACAACACCTTCAGCGCCGAGCTGGACGACCTGGGACGTGTGCTCGCCGCGCTGGCGACCGGTCGCCTGGGCCTCGCGCCGACGCTCGAGGTGGGGCTCCTCGGACACTCGCGCGGTGGGGCCATTGCCATCCACGCGGCGGTCGCGGACCCGCGGGTGCGCACGCTCGTGACCTGGGCGCCGCTCGGCAGCGTGGCACGCTGGGTGGGGCGCGCCGCCGAGTGGCGCAGCCGCGGCCGGCTCGACATCGAGAACAGCCGCACCGGCCAGGTGCTGCCGCTGTACACGGAGGCGCTCGACGACCTGGAGCAGAACCCGGCGATCGGCGACATCACCGGTTCGGCCCGCCGGGTGCAGGTGCCGTGGCTGATCCTGCACGGCACGGCCGACGACTCGGTCCCCGTGACCGAAGCGCAATCCCTCGCCGAGGCCGCGCCGGAGGCGCGGCTCATCCTGCTGGAGGGGGCAGGGCACACCTTCGGCGCGGTGCACCCATTCGCGGGCATGACGCCGGATCTCGCCGTGGCGTTCGACGAAACGGTGAAGTGGTTCGGTCGGCACCTCTGATCCGCCATCCTCGCCGCAGGCGCGACCCGACACGGCGGAGGGGGTGGGCGGCGCGGACCCCGGGCCGCGCTTTCGATGCGGAAGAAGGATGATGTATGTTTGGGGCGTCCCGATCCCGAGCTGCCGATGCCCATCTACGAGTACCGCTGCGCCGCCTGCGACAAGACCTTCGAGCGCCTGGTCCGCGGTGACACCAAGGTCCGCTGCCCCGCCTGCGAGAGCGCCAAGGTGGAGCGCCTGATCTCCGCCCCCGCCCGCCACGGCAGCAGCAGCATCGGCAGCGGCGGTGATTACTCCGCCCTCGGCCCCATGGGCGGCGGCGCGGGCGGGGGGTGTGGCGGCGGAGGCTGCGGCTGCCATTGAGCCTGGCGTGGGAACGGCTCGCGCGACGCCTGGCCGCGCGCGAGCCGAAGACGTTCGACCTCGCCGGCCTCCCGCCCGACCACGCCTACCGCTGGGCCGCGGTGGCCGTGATCCTCTGCCCGGATCCCGACGCCGTCCTCCTCATCCGTCGCGCCGAACGTGCCGGGGACCCGTGGTCCGGCCACATCGGCCTCCCCGGCGGCCGCCAGGACCCCAGCGACCCCGACCTCTGCACGACTGCCCTCCGCGAGACCGCCGAGGAGATCGGCTGCACCCTCTCGCGCGACGGCCTCCTGGGCCAGCTCGATGATGTCTGGCCGCGGACCCCGCTGCCGCAGGTCATCGTAGTGCGGCCCTTCGTCTTTGCGCTCGCCACGCGGCCCCGGGTCACCCTGAATCCCGAGGTGGCGGACACCTTCTGGGTGCCGCTCACCGAATTGCAGGACCCCGCCACCTACCGCGACACGCCGCTCCAGGTGCGGGGCCACGAGAGGGGCTTCCCCGGCTATCACCTGGGTCCCGGCATCGTCTGGGGGCTCACCGAGCGGATCCTCACGCCCATGGTGGCACTCGCCATGGACGGGCCGCCCGCCTGAGACACTAGCGGGCCACGCCCGCGCCCCGTCCCGCCAGGTGGATGCCCTGAGGCCGCCATGGCGGAGACTGTCGGCCAGGTGGCCCCCCTCGGGGCGACGGGCCGCCATCCCCCGGACACCGCCGAGGCGGGGTCCAACCGGGTTCCTTGATTTTTCGTGTGTACGAAATTATCCTCTCCGCGGTACGACAACTTGCTCTCGCTCAAGGGAATGCCGTGATCCTCCTGCAGGCCTCCACCGTGCCCCCCGGGGTCGCCCTGACGGTCTTCGCCGTCGTGGCGGTCGCCGCCGCAATTCTGTGCTGGCCACGGGTGGGTGTCGTGGCCCGGGTGGCGCGATTGCGGCGCTCGTCGGACCGGGTGCTCGTGGAGGATGCGCTCAAGGCGCTCTATCACGAGGAAGCGGCGGGACGGGTGCCCACCGTGGAGAGCCTGGCCGGCGGCCTCGAGGTGACGCGGCACGCGGCGCACCGGATCATCGAGCGGCTGGCCGAGGGGGGGCTGGCGCTGGCGGAGCACGGGCGGCTGGCGCTGACGCCGGCGGGCCGTGCCTATGCGCTCCGGATGGTGCGGGTGCACCGGCTCTGGGAGCGGTACCTGGCGGACAGCACCGGCGTGGCCCCCGCCGAATGGCACGAGCAGGCGGAGCGGCTCGAGCATTCCCTGAGTGAGGCGGAGGTGGACGCGCTCTCCGCCACCATGGGGCACCCCCGCTACGACCCGCACGGCGACCCGATCCCCACCGTGACCGGCGAGCTGCCGCTGCCCACCCATCGTCCGCTCTCGGCGCTGCCGGCGGGGAGCGCGGTGACCATCGTGCATCTCGAAGATGAGCCGCGGGAGGCGTTCGAGCAGCTGCTGGAGCGGGGCCTTACGCCGGGCACGCGCCTCCGCCTGCTCGAGGTGTCGCCCACGGAGGTGCGGTTCCGGCTGGATGGGCGGGAGCATGCACTGCCGCCGGTGGTGGCGGACCAGATCGCCGTGGAGCCGCTGCCGGACGGGGACGTGCTGGACGAGCGCGCCCACCCGCGCCTCTCGGGGCTGGCCCCCGGCGCCTCCGCGCGGGTGGTGCGGCTGTCCGCCGCCTGCCAGGGGCCCGAGCGCCGCCGCCTGCTCGACCTCGGCGTGGTGCCGGGCACGCTGATCACGGCCGAGTTTGCGAGCCCCGGCGGTGACCCGGTCGCGTACCGCATCCGCGGGGCGCTCATTGCGCTCCGGCGGACGCAGGCGGACCAGATCCAGGTGGAGTCCGCTCCCACCGAGGCGGCGTCGTGACGAGCACCCTCGCCCCGCGGTCCCCGGCCAAGGCCCCCGAGCTGGTGCAGCTCGGCATCCGCACCGGCCGTCACGATTACCTCGTGGCCTTGGCTGGCAATCCCAACACCGGCAAGAGCACGGTCTTCAACGCCCTCACCGGGCTGCGCCAGCACACCGGCAACTGGCCGGGCAAGACGGTGGCGCGGGCGGAAGGGATGTTTGCGCACGGCGGGAAGCGCTTCAAGCTCGTGGACCTGCCGGGCACCTACAGCCTGCAGGCGGGCAGCACCGACGAGGAGGTGGCGCGCGACTTCCTGCTCTTCGGCCGTCCCGACGTCACCATCGTGGTGCTGGACGCCACCCGGCTGGAGCGGAACCTCAACCTGGCGCTCCAGATCCTCGAGATCACCGACCGGGTGGTGGTGTGCCTCAACCTGATGGACGAGGCGCGGCGGCACGGCATCGCCATCGACCCGGCGAAGCTCTCGGACGAGCTCGGCGTGCCGGTGGTGGCGGCGGCGGCGCGGCAGGGGCAGGGGATCCCGGAGTTGCTCGACACCACGCTGGCGGTGGCGAGCGGCGCCCTGGTGACGCACCCCAGGCCGGTGGAGGCCTATCCCGCGGAGGTGACGGGCCTCCTCGGCGAGCTCGAGCCGGCGATCACCGCCGCGTTCCCCGCGCTCCCCAACGCGCGCTGGGTGGCCTTCCGCCTGCTCCAGGGCGACCAGCGCATCACCGCCGCCGTCCGCGACGGCGACCTGGGCCAGCAGCACGGCGAGCACGGCCACACCGCGGCCAGCGTGGCGCTGACCACTGCGCTCCTCGCCACCGTGGACCGGCTGCGCTGGCGCCTCCCCGCCACCTTCCATGACCGCCTGACGGAGGGACTCTACGCCCGGGCGCAGGCCACGGCGGCGCGGGTGGAGCTCCGGGGCCTCCGGCGCGCGGGGTTCGACCTGGACCGGGCCCTGGACCGGCTGCTCACCAGCCGCGTCTTCGGGTTCCCGGTGATGCTGCTGATGCTCACGGTGGTCTTCTGGCTCACCATCGCCGGCGCCAACGTGCCATCGGCCATGCTGGCCGATCTGCTGGTGGACAAGCTGCACCCGCTGCTCAAGGGGGGCGCCCTGGCGCTCGGCGCGCCGGGGTGGCTGGCCGGCTTCCTGTTCGACGGGGTCTACCTGGCCACGGCGTGGGTGATCAGCGTGATGCTCCCCCCGATGGCCATCTTCTTCCCGCTGTTCACGCTGCTCGAGGATTTCGGCTATCTGCCGCGGGTGGCGTTCAACCTGGACGCACTCTTCCGGCGGGCCGGGGCGCACGGCAAGCAGGCGCTCACGATGTGCATGGGCTTCGGGTGCAACGCGGCGGGGGTGGTGGCCACACGCGTGATCGACAGCCCGCGGGAGCGGCTGGTGGCGATCCTCACCAACAACTTCTCGCTCTGCAACGGGCGCTGGCCCACCCAGATCCTGCTGGCCACGGTGTTCATCGGGGCGCTGGTGCCGGCGCCGCTGGCGGGGCTCGCGAGCGCGGGGGCCGTGGTGGGCATCGCGGTGCTCGGGGTGCTGGTGATGTTCGTGAGCTCGTGGGTGCTCTCGCGCACGGTGCTGCGCGGGGAGGCCACCACCTTCAGCCTGGAGCTGCCGCCGTACCGGCCGCCGCGGATCCTGCAGGCCCTCTACACCTCGCTCATCGACCGCACGCTCATCGTGCTCTGGCGCGCGATCGTGTTCGCGGCGCCCGCGGGCGCCGCCATCTGGCTGCTCGGCAACGTGACGTTCGGCGGCACCAGCCTGGCGGAGCACCTCACCACCCGGCTCGATCCGGTGGGGCTCCTGCTCGGGCTCAACGGCGTGATCCTGCTGGCCTACGTGGTGGCCATTCCCGCCAACGAGATCGTGATCCCCACGGTGCTGATGCTCACGGTGCTCACCGGCCACGTGGCGGGGGTGGGGCATGGGGCGGGGGTGATGTTCGAGCTCGAGTCACCGGCGGAGGTGGGGCTGCTGCTGCGGAGCGCGGGGTGGACCGCGCTCACCGCGATCAACCTCATGCTCTTCTCGCTGCTCCACAACCCGTGCAGCACCACCATCTACACGATCTATCGCGAGACCGGAAGCGTGAAGTGGACCGCCGTGGCCACCCTCATGCCGCTGGTGCTCGGCGCCAGCGTCTGCTTCCTGGTGGCACAGCTGTGGCGGCTCCTGGCGTGAACGCCGAGCTGTTCCGCGTGGGCGGCATCGACTGCCCGAGTTGCGCCGCCGGCATCAGTCGCGCCGTGGGCCAGCTCCCCGGCGTCGAAGCCGTGGCCGTGGACGTGCTCAAGGGCGAGGTGCGGGTGACGGTGGCGCAGGGCGGCGCCACCCGGGCCGCGCTGGCGCAGGCCATCACGGAGGCTGGGCATCCCGTCCGCGCCGACCGGCCTGGGGCGACCGAGGCGCGGCCGCGCGGGCCGCTGCGCGCCGCGATGCTCTCCGGGGTGCTGCTCGGCGTGGGCGTGGGGCTCGGCTGGCTTGGGCAGCCGGAGGTGCTGCAGGTGCCGGTGCTGGCCGGCGCCATGATCGCGGGCGGCTGGTACGTGGTGCCGCGCGGGCTCAAGGCGCTCCGCAACCGTTCCCCCGATATGCACGCGCTCATGACCATCGCCGCCGCCGGCGCCGCGGTGATCGGCGAGTGGGGCGAGGGGGCGTCGGCGATGTTCCTCTTCGCCGTGGCGCTGCTGCTGGAGCAGTGGGCGGTGGGCCGGGCCCGGAAGGCCATCGGGGCGCTCATGGAGCTGGCACCGGCGGAGGCGCTCGTGATCCGGCTCGGCGGCGACCAGCGCGTGGCGGTGGAGGCCGTCAAGGTCGGCGAGCGGATCCGCGTCCGCCCGGGGGAGCGGGTGGCCCTCGACGGCACCATCACCGCCGGCCGCTCCGCCCTCAACGAGGCCCCGATCACCGGCGAGGCCATCCCCGCCGACAAGGGGCCGGGCGACGCCGTGTACGCCGGCAGCATCAACGGCCACGGCGCCCTCGAGGTGCGCACCACCCGTCCCGCGAGCGACACCACGCTGGCCCGCATCCTCCACGCCGTCGAGGACGCGCAAGCCTCGCGGGCGCCGGTGCAGGCGCTGGTGGACCGCTTCGCGCGGGTCTACACGCCGCTGGTCGTGGGCCTCGCGGTGCTGGTGGTGCTGGTGCCGCCGGTGCTCGGGCTCGGCGGGTTCGAGACGTGGCTCTACCGCGGCCTCACGCTGCTGGTGATCGCCTGCCCCTGTGCGCTCGTCATCTCCACGCCGGTGACGCTGGTGAGCGCCCTGACGGGTGCCGCGCGCGCCGGCGTGCTGCTCAAGGGCGGCGCGCAGCTCGAGGCGCTGGCCCGGGTGACCGCCATCGCCTTCGACAAGACCGGCACGCTCACCGAGGGGCGGCCGGAACTCACCGACGTGATCGCGGTGAATCACCTGGGGGAGGACGAGGTGCTCCGGCTGGCCGCGTCGGTGGAGCGGCACTCGGAGCACCCGGTGGCGCGCGCCATCACCCGCGCGGCGGAGCGCCGGCAGGTGGCGCTGGCCGGCGCCGAGGAGTTTGCTGCGCTGCCTGGCTGGGGCGCCCGCGCCACCGTGGCCGACCGCCGGCTCATCGTGGGCAACCGCCGCCTCTGCGACGAGGTGGGCGCCTGCCGCGACGATGTGCACGCCCTCCTCGACCGGCTGGAGCAGGAGGGCAAGACGGCCATCCTCGTCGCCGACGGCCGGGAGCCGCTCGGGGTCGTGGCCGTGGCCGACGCCCTCCGCCCCACCGCCGCCGCCGCGGTGGCCGCCCTCCGCGCCGCCGGCATCCGCCGCCTCGTGATGCTGACGGGCGATGGCCGCACCGCCGCCGACCGCGTGGCGCAGGCGGTGGGCGTGGCCGAGGTGCGCGCGCGCCTCCTGCCGGAGGAGAAGCTGGCCGCCGTCCGCGCCCTGCAGCAGGAGGGGGAGGTGGTGGCCGTGGTGGGCGACGGCGTCAACGACGCCCCGGCGCTGGCGGCCGCCACCGTGGGCATCGCCATGGGTGCGGCCGGCACGCACGCGGCGCTCGAGACCGCCGACGTGGCGCTCATGGGCGACGACCTCACGCTCCTGGCCCCCACCATCGTCCGCGCCCGGCGCACCCTCGCGATCATCCGCCAGAACATGGCGCTGGCGCTCGGCCTCAAGGCCGTCTTCCTCGTGCTCGCCCTCCTCGGGCAGGCGACGCTGTGGATGGCCGTCGCCGCCGACATGGGGGCGAGCCTTCTCGTCATCGCCAACGGGCTCCGGGCGCTCCCCGCGGCCGGGAGGCCCGCATGACCAGCGGTCACGTCCGCGAGCCGCTCACGCGCTCGGCCGAGGACTACCTCAAGACCATCTACCACCTGACGAGCGGCCGCGGCACCGGCTCGGTGGCCGCCACCACCGACCTGGCCCAGGCGCTCGACCTCTCGCCCGCGTCGGTGAGCGGGATGCTGCGGCGGCTGGCGGAGCAGGGCTACGTGGAGCACGAGCCCTACCGCGGCGTGCAGCTGACGGGGGAGGGGCGCCGGGTGGCGCTCCGCATGCTCCGTCGGCACCGCCTCCTCGAGGCCTACCTGGTGGCGCACCTGGGCTACACCTGGGACACCGTGCACGAGGAGGCGGAGCGGCTGGAGCACGCCGTCTCCGATGACCTGGTGGAACGCATGGCCACCGCCCTCGGCGACCCCGCCGTGGACCCGCACGGCGACCCGATCCCCGCCGCCGACGGCAGCCTCACCGAGCTCGCCACCACGCCGCTCTGCGAGTTCGGCACCGGCATGCACGCCGAGGTGCGCCGGGTGGCCACCAGCGACGCCGAGCGGCTCCGTTACCTGAGCGCGGTGGGCCTGACGCCCGGGGCGCACGTGACGGTCATGGGCTGCCAGCCCTTCAACGGGCCCATCACCCTCCGGCTCGGGGCGCACGAGCAGGTGGTGGGGCACGAGCTGGCGGCGCTGGTGCTCTGCACCCCGCTGCCGCACTGACGCACCTCCCCCAGATGCTCGAGGGCCGCCGTCCCCGGTGGGACGGCGGCCCTCGTCGTAGCGGCGGGGCGGTGGATCGCTACTCGCGCAGCGCCTCGAGAAGGCGGACCAGGCGGGCGTCGCGGGCGTCCCCCAGCTCGCCCGTGTGGGGGCCGTAGGCCTTCTCGATGGCCCGCGCCAGCTTCTTCTGCTGCTCGGGGGAGAGGCTGGTCCAGCTGGCCAGGCTCATCCAGACCGGTTCCATGGTGCCGAGGAGCTGCGCCAGCGCCATTTCCAAGCCGTACTCGCCGGCGTTGAGGTGGTTCTCGAGCAGGATGCCCGACGCCGTCCAGCCCAGCGCGGGGCCGATGGAGAGGGCGCGGTCGACGTCCTCGACGTCCAGCACGCCGTCGAGCACCATCTGGGCGGCCTCACGGAGCATGGCGGCCTGGAGCCGCGCGGCGACGTTGCCCGCCACTTCCTTCTTGAGGACGATGGGCGCCCGGCCCAGCATGCTGAGCCAGAAGCGGATGTCCTCGATGCAATCGGGGTCGGTCCGGGCGCCGGGCACCACCTCCACCAGCGGGAGGTACTCGACGGGCACGAGGCCGTGGGCCACCAGGAACCGGTTGGGGTGCTCCAGCCGGGCCACAAGCTGGCTCGGGCTGAAGCTGGCCGAGCTGCTGCTGAGCACGGCGGCGCGGCGGGCCACCTGTTCCACCAGGTGCAGGGTCTTCTGCTTGGCGGTGAGGTCTTCCTGGACGGCCTCGATGATCCAGTCGGCTTCACTGACGGCCTGCAGCAGGCTTCGGCCCACCTTCATGGCGGCCAGCGCCTCCTCCGCCACCATGGGATCGGCGCGGCGGGCGCGGGCGAGGGCCACCACCCGGTCGCCGATTTCCTGGGCGGCGGGGTTGAGGGCCTCGGCGTCGGCGTCGAAGATGGTGACGGGCCAGCCGGCGGCGATGGCGAGCGCGGCCCACCCGCGGCCGACCTCTCCCGTGCCAATCACGGCCACCCGCGGCGTCTCGAAGCGTGTCATGGGGTGCCCTACGATAACGTTGAACCGCCCGCCCGCCAAGCGTGGCTAGATTGGGCCTCCCGCTTGGGCCCGACCCTGAACACCGACCGCGCACCATGCTCCTGCCGACCACCACCCTCCTGCTGCTCACCCTGGCCGGTGTGCCCGTCCAGGCGGCGCCGCAGGCCGCGACCCCCGCCCTGCCCATCGCGCTGGAGCGGCGGCTGGCGGAACGCCTCGGCGCCCGCGTGGGCGACACGCTCGCGGTGGGCCGCGAGGCGGGGGCGCCGGAGGGGCGGGCCGTGGTCACCGCCATCTACGAGCCGGCCGCCGACCCGTCGGTGATCACCCGCCGCGACCTGCACGCCCGCTTCCACCTCCCCGACTTCACCGCCCTGCTCGGGGCCCCCGACCGGGTGGACCGCTTCGGGGTGGGGCTGGCGCCGGGCGTGCCGCCGGACAGCGCGGCGCGCGAGCTCAACCGCATCGCCTTCGGTTTCCAGGCCAGCCCGTCGGCGGAGATCGCCAGCGAGTCGTCGCAGACCTTCCGGGTGGTGAGCCGGTTCCACGACGCCATCGCGATCATCAGTGTGGTGGCCAGCGCCATCTTCCTCCTCTGCATCATGCTGCTCAAGGTGGAGGAGCGCCGGCGCGACGCGGCGGTGATGCGCTTCACCGGCATCCGGCGGCGCACGATCTTCGCCGCCCTGCTGCTCGAGGCGGTCCTGGTGGCCGCGCTCGGCTCGGCGATGGGCGTGGGGCTGGCGCTCGTTGCCGGTGCCGCCACCAACGCCTACTACCAGCGGTTCTTCGACACCACGCTCATCTTCTCGGCGGTGACGCCGGGGATCCTGCGCTTCAGCGTGCTGCTCTCCCTCGGGCTCGGACTCGGCGCGGGGGCGCTCGCGGCGTGGCGGCTGGTGCGGACGCGGCCGCTGGTGCTCTGGGGGCGCGAGTGAACCCGCTCCGGAACCTGGCCCGGCACCCCGTGCGCACGGCACTGGCGCTGGCGGGCATCGCGGTGACCACGGCGATGCTGCTCGACATGGTGCTGCTGGCCGGCGGCATCGAGCGGTCCTTCGCGCAGCTGCTGCTGGGCCGCGGGTACCAGGTCCGGGTGAGTCCCCGGGGCACGCTGCCGTTCGACACCGAGGCCACCATCCCCGGGGCGCGGGGCATCGCCGCCACCATGCGGCGCGACCCGGCGGTGGAGGCGGTGGCCCCGATCGTCGGCAGCTCCATTCATGCCCGCCGCGGCGATTCGCTGGTGACGCTCTTCGGCTACGGCATCGACCCCGCGGCGCAGGCGCTCTACCAGGTGACCGCCGGCGCCGACCTCGCCCCCGGCGACTCGGCGGGCCTCCTCCTCAGCGCCCCCGCCGCCCGCGTCCTGGCTGCGGCCATCGGGGACACCGTGGTGCTGGTGAGCCGCCTCGACCCGCAGATGGCGGTGGCGGGGAGCAGCCGCACCGTGGTGGTGCGGGGGGTGGTGCGCTGGCTCTACGACGCGCGCGACCAGGCCTCGGTGGGCACCCTCGTCCCGGTGATGCAGGAGCTGGCCGCCTTCCGCGCGGAGGATCGGGTGAGCGCCTTCGCGGTGCGGGTGACCGGGGACGCCGACAGCGCCGCCGCCCGGCTCCGCGCCGCGCTGCCGTCCCTCGAGATCAACAGCGTCGGCGCCATGGTGCTCCGCTTCCGGGAGCGGCTCACCTACTTCCGCCAGCTCTCGCTGATCCTCGGCACCATCAGCCTCGGGGTCACGGTGCTGCTGGTGGGCACGCTGCTCACCATCACGGTGAACGAGCGCCGCGGCGAGATCGCCACGCTCCGGGCCATCGGTGTCGCCCGGGGCACCATCGTCCGGGCGGTGATGCTCGAGGGTGGGGCGCTCACCACGCTCGGCGGCGGCCTCGGCGTGCTGCTCGGGCTCGCCACGGCCGAGCAGCTGGACCGGATCCTGACCTCCTTCCCCGGCCTCCCCGCCGCCATCTCCTTCTTCGTCCCGGATGCCCGGAGCCTGGCCCTGGCCGCGGCGGTGCTGGTGATCACCGGCATCGTGGCCGGCGCCTATCCCGCCTGGCTCGCGGCCCGGGCCCCGATCGCCGAGACGCTCCGCACGGAGGCCACCTGATGCCGCTCCTCGTGGCGACCGCCCTGACCAAGGACTACCCGATGAACGGCGAGGTGGTGCACGCGCTCCGCGGCGTGTCCCTCACCGTGGCCCCGGGCGACTACGTGGCGATCGTGGGCCCCTCGGGCTGCGGCAAGAGCACGCTGCTCCAGCTGCTCGGCGGCATCGACACCCCGTCGGCGGGCAGCGTGGCGCTCGAGGGCACGCGCCTCGAGACCCTGGGCGACTCGGCCCTCACCCGGCTCCGCCTCACCCGGCTCGGCTTCGTGTTCCAGCGCTTCCACCTGCTCCCGGTGCTCAGCGCCGCCGAGAACGTGGAGCTGCCGATGGCCGAGGCGGGCCTGCCGCGCGACGCGCGACGCGCCCGGGCGCGGGAACTGCTGCGCTACGTGGGGCTGGAGGGCCGCGCGGGCCACCGCGCCACCCAGCTCTCGGGCGGCGAGATGCAGCGGGTGGCCATTGCGCGGGCGCTGGCCAACCGGCCGGCCCTCCTCCTGGCCGACGAGCCGACGGGGGAACTCGACGCCGCCACCGGCCGCGGCATCCTCGACCTCTTCCGCCGGCTCAACGACGACGGCGCCACGATCGTGGTGGTGACCCACGACGACCGCCTGGCCGGTGAGGCGGGCCGCGTGATCCACATGCTCGACGGCCACATCGTGGACGAGACCCGGGGCGCGGGCCGCTGATGCTCCTCACCCTGGCCTTCCGCCACCTGATGGTCCACCGCGGGCGGGCGCTGCTGCTCCTGCTCGGCTACGGGCTCGGCGTGGGCGTCATGATCGTCCTCCTCTCGGTCGGGGAGGCGATGCTGGCGCAGTCGCGCGACGTGTCGCTGGTGAGCGGCGGCCAGGTGACGGTGCTCCCGCAGGGCATCTCGGTGGAGGAGATGCGGACGGGCGGCGCGAGCGGGCTCTTCTTCGGCATCGAGCGGGCGCGGTTCCTCACCCGCCAGCTCCTCGGGGGGGAGCGGCACGCCGGCCTGGTGCGCGCCGTCTCGCCGGTGGTGGAGCAGAAGCTGGTGTACCTGCGGAAGGGCAACGTGGTGCTGCCGGTGCGGGCGGGCGCGGAGATCCCGAGCCGGGCGCGAGCCCTGGGGGCGGGGATCCGCGTCACCGCCGGCCGCTGGGAGGATCATGCGGCCGACTCGGCGTGGATCACGCCCTCGCCGGAGCAGCTCTACCACGAGCTGGACCGCTTCCACCTCCCGCCGGTGCCGGACTCCACCTGGGCCGAATGGCATTACTTCAACGTGGCGGCAGGGCCGGAGGAGTGGTGGTACGTCACCTACCTGGTGGGCGGTGCCATCCCCGACGGCCGCTGGGGCGGGCAGTTGCTGGTGACGCACCGGCTGCCGGGCGGCCGCTACGAGCGGTACCAGTCGACCGTTCCCGGAGACTCGATCCGGCTCGACACGACGCGCGCCGACCTCCGGCTCGGCGACAACGCCGTGACGCAGCGCGACGGCCGCTACACCCTGCAGGGGCGTGCCGGCGCGCTCCGCCTTGCGCTGACCGTCACGCCGCACCGGCACCGCTACTTCCCGCCCGTGTCGCTCCGCGAGGGCGCGTATCCCTCCGGCTACGTGGTGCCCGCGCTCTCCGCCACGGCGGAGGGGGAGTTCTGCGTGGCCGCGCGCTGCACCCGGTTCGCCGCGGCGCCCGCGTACCACGACCACAACTGGGGCGTGTGGCGCGAGGTGACCTGGGACTGGGGCGCCGCCCACGGCGGCGCGCTCGACCTGCTTTACGGCGCCGTCTACGCCCCCGACGATACACTTCCCGCCAACCGCACCGGCGCCCCGCGGATCTTCGTGGCCCTGGTGGACTCCGCCGGCGTCCGCCAGATCCTCCGCGCCCGCGAGGTCCGCTACGCGGGCCGGCATCCCGGCAGCGACCGCGCCGGCGCCGCCGCGCCCGCCAGCTTCACGTTCGTGGCCGCCCGCGACGCCGACACCGTCACCATGGCCGCCACCATCCTCGACTTCCAGGCCTCCCGCACCACCTCCACCGCGGCCACCCGCCGCTTCCTCCAGATGCGCGGCCGCTTCACCCTGCGCGGCCGGATCGCCGGGCGCGTGGTGGCGGACTCGGGGACCGGGTTCTTCGAGACCTACGTGGAGTAGGGGGCCGGCGCTACCGTGCCGCGACCGCCTCCCGCACCTCCCGGATCTGGCGCGTGTGCCGCTCGGTGTGGGCAGCCGCGAAGAGGAGCCACTGCACGCCGTCGAGGGTGCCGAGGATCGGGTGGGGGGAGCCGTACTCGCGCAGGTCGGCGTCGGTGGCCCGGATCCAGGCCTCGAGCTCGGCGCGCGTGGTGGTGAAGACGGCGATGGTGGCCACGAGGCTGCCGTACCGGCCCGTCGGGTTCACGGCCTCGGGCGCCGGGCGCACCCGAGAGCGGTCGAACATGAGCCGCACGATCTGGTCGTCCGTGATCCGGGGCGACGATTCCCGCGGCGGCAGCGGCAGGCCGAGCAGCTTCTTCGTCACCAGCTTGGTGATGCTCTGCAGCACCACCGTGGTGTGCTCGGCCGTCTCCGCCACGGACCACTTGCCCTCCGCCGGCTTCACCAGGGCCTCCGCCTCCCCGAGCCCCGCGAGCGCGGCCAGGAAGCCGTTGCCGGTGGCGTCGATCTCCTGCAGCACCATCTCGCGACGTGGACTCACGGTCATCGGAAGCTCCGGGGTCAGAGGCCCAGCCGCACGCTGAGCTGGGCCGAGTAGTAGCGGAAGGCGCCGACCGTGCTGCTCACGGCGCTGTTGGAGACGCCGCCCGAGAGCGCCACCTCGTCGTTGAGGCCGAGCTGCCGGGCCACGCGCCCCTCGAGGTGCCACTGCGACTGCGGGTCCCCGGCGCTTCCCACCTTCTGGACGCCGAGTCCGCCGGCCAGGTAGGTGTCCCACGACCGCCGCGCCCAGCCCCAGCTGAGCCGCGCCTCACCGAGCAGGAACTGGTCCGGCGTGAAGTAGCCGCTGCCGCGGTTCTCGTAGCCCATGACCCGGCCAAAGAGCCCGCCGGTGAGCCGCCCGCGGAGGGGCCGGCTCAGGAGCAGGTGCGCGTTCCGGCGCACGTTGTCGTCGCTGAACCACGCCAGCCCGGCGCCACCCGTCACCGTCAACCGGCCCGCCTGGGTGGAGACTTCGGTGTTGACCTCGTCCACGTCGAGGTCCTTGGTGAGGAGCAGCGCCGTCTCGTCGAAGCTGTAGTGCGCCCAGCCGAGCCAGGCGGTGGTGCGGGGGAGGATGGCCGCGCTCACGGCGGCGCGCGCCGTGGCCAGGGAGCGGGAGCCGAGGCTTCCGGGGGCGAGCTTTCGCGCACCGACCGCACCGGTGAAGGAGGTGCTGCCCCGGATCAGGGTGAGCCCCGCCTCGGCGCCGTAGCGGGTGCCGTCCTGGACCGGGTCGCTCGCTTCGGCGACGCCGGCGCTGGCGAAGCCGCGGAGGCCGGGGCCGAGCAGGACGGCGGTGTTCACCGCCTGGGTCCACATCTCGTTCTCGTCCGAGTCGCGGCTCCAGCCCAGCGTGAGGCCGACGGTGGGCTGCCGGGCCGCGTGCACCCGCGCGGCGACGTCCTTCGTGGTGGGATCGTCGGGCGCAAGCGCCACGGCCCGGCGCGACAGCCGCGTCGCCGCCCCGGCATCCGCCTGCCACACCCGCACCATGGCGAGGCCGTTGAGCGCGTTGACGTTCGCCGAGTCGCGCGCCAGCGCCTGCTCGAACCAGCCGGACGCGCCGCCGAGGTTGCCGCTCCACGACGCCACGTAGCCCCGGCCGGCCAGCGCGTCGAGGTTGCCCGGGTCTTCCTGCAGCACGTCGGCGTACGCCCGGTCGGCCTCCACCAGCCGGCCCGCCCACGACAGCACCTGCGCCCGGCCGATGGCGGCGCCGAGGTTGTGGGCGTCCTTCTGGAGCAGGGAGTCGTAGTGCAGCACCGAGAGCCCGTACCGGCCGGCCCATGATTCCACCCGCGCCTGGTGCAGGCGGATCTCGCCGTCGTCGGGATCGCGCAGGCGGGCGGTGCGGAGGAGGGCCAGCACGCTGTCGAACTTGCCCGCCCACGACAGCAGCACGCCCATGCGGTAGAGCGAGCGCGGCTCGCCGGGGTTGGTGGCCAGTTCCTGCTCGTAGGCGCGGACGGCGGCATCGTGCTCGCCCAGGGCCCAGAGGGAATCGCCGGTGGCGCGCTGCGCGGCGAGCGGGGCCCCGGCCAGCAGCAGCGCCGCGGCCACGCCGAGGGCGCGCCACGCGGGCAGGAGTGAGCCGGGCCGTCGGGTCATCGCCACGATCCCCAGATTGCGGACAGGGAATCGTATACCGGCTTGACGCGCGCGTGCCAGCGCGGTGTGTCCCAGGTGGGCCAGGCCCAGGTGCGGAAGCTGGTCCGGGCCCAGAGCCCGGTCTGGTCCCGCACCGGGATGGTGGCGAGCACGCCGGGGCGGCGGCCGGCGCTCACCACCGCGAGGCCCACCCGGAACCCGTCCGTGGTGGCGGTGCCGATGGCGGGGCCGGGCTGCCGCTCGAACAGCACCGTGCGGGTGGACGGGTCGCTCACGTTGAGGAGCGCCCAGGGCAACCGCAGCTCGAGCAGGCCCTGCCGGCGGTCCCAGTACCAGTCGCTCAGGCTCGAGGCGGCGCTGCCGTAGCGGAGCCGGCCGCGGTTCACGCCCACCGCGGGGATCATGGTCCCCTCGCGGGTGAAGCGGGTGCGGTTGGCCAGCACGAAGAGCGAGTCGAAGGGCCCGTCCGCCGTGCTGTCGATGGTGATGGGCCGCCGCGCGAAGCGGGCGCCGTCATCCCCGTTCTTGATGATGTAGCCGCCCTCGTAGGGCGAATACTCCGGGATCCCCAGCAGCTGCGCCTCGGCCGTGTCGCGGAGCACGCCGAGGAACTCGAAGCCGGTGCCGCTCAGGAGCTTGCCGTCGAGCAGCACCCGCCGGCCCAGGTCGGGGCGGTAGGTGTCGAGGGCCAGCAGCAGGTCGCGCGCGTGCCACGGGAAGGCGTGGCCCTTGAGGGAGGGGAACTCCGCCACCACGTACAGATACGCCTCGTCGGCGCCGAGGCGGAGGCTGGTGGGGGCGCCGTTGGCGGCCGGCGCCGTGGCCACCTCGGTGAGCGCGCGCCAGCGCGCGGGATCGCCGCCCAGGCTGGGGACCCTGGCGCTGTCGCCGGCGTCCATGGCGAGGAGGCCGTAGTGCTCCTCGGGGTCCATGACGTTGAGCCAGCGGTTGTCGTGCTCGGCGGGCAGCTCGTAATCCACCACCTGCCAGGTCTTCTTGAACCACTCGTCGATCCACGCAAAGACGATCCCGCCGGCGGCCCCGCTCTCGCGGATCTCCCGCGTCAGGCGCGCGTCCACCTGCGCCATGGCCAGCTCGTCCAGCCCGCCGTGGTTCCACCCCTGCGCCTGCACGTGCGCGATGCCGCGGCTCGAGGGGACGCCGTACTCGGCGATGAGCAGCGGCATGCCGGCGTGATGGCGCTTGAGCCGGCGCAGGTAGCCGAAGTAGTTGGAGCGGCCCTCGCGGGAGCTGGCGAGGTTGTACTCCGGCTCGTACAGCATGAAGTCCGGGTAGTACGGGTAGACGTGGTAGCTCGCGAACCAGCCGGCGCCGTTGGCGGCCGTGGGCCGGGTGTGCAGGGCGTCCACGCCCACGACATCGTTCTCGTACTCGCGCCCCGCCAGCGAGGACGGGGTGGCGGCGCGGTTGCGGAACTTGTCCTCCTCCGCACGGCTGGTCTCGCTCACGTGGCTCAGCGGGTCGAGCGGCGGCCAGTTGGTGTACGCGATGGGCCGCAGCCAGCCCCAGCGATCCGCCTCGTAGGTGAGGAGGTAGTCGCACTGCGCGGCCATCCAGGTCTCGATGTGGAGCGCGCCCGTGGTGGTGAGGTAGGTGCCGCGCTGGTCGTCGAGCCGGCTGCGGAAGCGCTTCTCGTACCCCACCACCGAGAACGGCTCCCACTCGCGCCCGATGATGTACCCGAGCACCCATGGCGACACGTCCGCATCGTAGGTGCCCCCCGAGTGCCCCGGCCGCGCGGCGAAGCGCGCGCCGCCGTGGAGCAGGTCCACCACCCGGCGGATCTCGCGGCGGAAGTCGTCGGTGTAGCCGCGGTCGTCGAAGTCGTCGTCCGGCGGGAGTTCCACCCAGGCGCCATGCAGGAGCCAGAGCGCCTGCTCGGGGTGCTGCACGTTCCAGCCGCGGAGCGCCCGGTAGAACTCGGGCGGCAGGATGGTGTAGGTGCGCACCAGGTTGGCGTGCGTGCCGGCGATCTGCGCCAGCCAGCGCGCGTACACGGCCGAGTCCTCGGGGAACTCCGAGGGGAACTTGCCGGGCAGCGCCAGTCCCAGGTTGACGCCCTTCACGTAGAAGGGGCGCCAGCCGCCGGCCGGGACGGGGATCTCGAAGAAGTCCCCGTTCACCCGTGCGCCGAGGCGGGGCGGGCCGCTCCGGCTGGGCGGATCGTGGAGGGCGCGGCCGAAGGTGGGGTCGAGCTGCTCGAGCAGCCGGCGCGCGGCCGCGTTGTCGGGATGCAGGTCGAGGGCGCGCCGCGCGGCTTCCCGGGCGCCGGCGGTGTCACCGCGGCGCCAGCGGGTGAGGGTCAGGCCGTCCCACGCATCCCCGTTGCCGGGGGCCTTCCGCGCCACCAGCAGGAAGAGCGAGTCGGCCACGGCCACCTGGCCGGTGCGGAGCAGGGTGTAGCCGAGACCGATCTTCGCGTCGAGGTCCTCGGGGCAGAGCGAGTCGGCGCGGGCAAAGCGGCGGAGCGCCACCTGGATGGAGTCGGCCCGGTAGGCCAGCCAGCCGGCCGTGACCAGTTCCCCCGCCTCCTTGGGGCAGGGCACCGGGCCGGCCTGCAGCAGGCCGGCCAGGGCAAGGGCTCCGAGCGCGCGGAGTTGTAGTAGATTCGTGGCCATGCCGGTCACGAATCTTACTTAGGGAGTGAACCTGTCGCATGACTGACCAGGAGCAGGCCACGCGCGCCCTTGGCCGCACGCTGGTGGAGGAGTTCGGCCGTGGCTGGGCCAAGGCCAAGGTGGACGTGCTGCTCTCCGTGTTCGCGGAGGACGCCGCCTTCCTCGACAGTCCCTTCAGCGAGCCGCTCAAGGGGATCGACGCCATCCGCGGCTATTGGGGCGACGTGCCGATGAACCAGTCGGAGATCACCTTCACGCCGGGGGAGGTCTTCGTGGTGGGGCCCTGGTTCTCCACGGAGTTCCGCTGCGTCTTCCGGCGGCGGCGCACCGGCGAGTGGGTGGACGCGCGCGGCGCGCTCTTCTGCGAGACCAACGGCGAGAAGATCACCGAGATGCGGATGTACTGGGAGCGCCGCTAGCCCCTCCAAATCGAGGGCGCGGCCCAAGGGCCGCGCCGCGGGGCGTTTAGGGGCTCCCCGGTGCCGCCGAGCGTAGTCGAGGCCCCACTCGAGGTACTCCCGCGACCGCAGCCCGATCCGCTGCGCCGCCGCCACCGCATCCTCCTCCTCCATCCGCTCGTCGAGCATGAGGAAGGGCAGGATCGCGCCGCCCACGCGATTGGCGCTCTTGCAGTGGAACAGCATCGGCTCGCCCTTGTGCTTCCGCAGGACGGCCAGGATCTGGTTCATCAGGTCGTCGTTGAGCGGCGTGGGGCCGACGGGCACGTTGTAGTACGTGAAGCCCTGCGCTCGCGCCTGGTCGGGCTCGTCCATCCAGCGCCACTCGCTCTGGGCGCGGAGGTCCAGGATGGTCTTCACGCCCGCGGCCATGAGGGCCTGCAGGTCGGCCTTGTCGGGCTGGCCGGCGGTGATCAGGTTGGGGAGCGGCTGGCTGGCGTTGGGGAGGCCGCGGGCCGCGTCGAGGTAGTTGGGCATGGCTCCCAACTTAAGGGAATCCGGGATGATCTGGTACATCGCGTTCGGCAGCGCCCTGGGCGGCGTGATGCGGTACCTGCTGGGCGGCGCCATCCAGCGCGCCTCCGGCGCGGCCTTCCCGCTCGGCACCTTGGTCATCAACGTCACCGGGTCCTTCCTGCTCGGCGTGCTCCTGCACGTGGCGGTCCACCCGCCGCACCTCCGCCCCGAGTTCCGCGCGGCCCTCACCGTGGGCTTCTGCGGCGGCTACACCACCTTCTCCACCTTCAGCGCCGAGACCGTCACCCTGCTGCAGCAGGGTGAGTGGCGCCGCGCCACCCTCTACGTCCTCGGTTCCGTCACGCTGTCACTCCTGGCGACGGCGGGCGGGTTCATCGTGGGGGAGCGGTGGGGTGAGCTGGTCGTTCTGTTCCGCAGAGAGCGGTGGCGCGGAGGGGGGAGCGGGGGGGCGTCGCCGGGTTGGCGACGGCCCGCAGCCGGGTGGGGACGGTGCCGGTACCAGGCCCATGCTGGGCCCATCGCCCTCGCGCAGTTCCGCGGCCCGCCAGGCGGCCGTACGCCGCCCAGCCTTGCCCGGATGGGGATACGCCGCCAATCCGCGAGGTGGCCGGGTGGGCGGAACCGCCGGCGCTGGTCATCGCGCCGGAGTCGGCGCTCACCGGCTACTTCCTGGAAGGCGGCGTGCAGGAGCTGGCGCTGCCGGCCGAGCAGCTCTTCGAGGACCTGGGCCGGGTCCACAAGGAAAGCGGCGCGCCCCCGCTCGACATCGCCATCGGCTTCTACGAAGTCTGGCGCAACCACCTCCACAACTCCGCGCTCTACGCCACGCTCGGCGGCCCCGCCGCCGGGATCCGGCACGTGCACCGCAAGGTGTTCCTGCCCACCTACGGCGTCTTCGACGAGGAGCGCTTCGTGGAGCCGGGCCGGAGCGTGCAGGCGTTCGAGACCTCCTGGGGCCGCGCGGCCATGCTGGTCTGCGAGGATGCCTGGCACTCGCTGGCGCCCACGCTCGCGGCGCTCGACGGCGCGCAGCTCATCATCGTCCCGAGCGCCACGCCCGCCCGCGGCCTCCAGCCCCACGCCGGCGACTCGCGCCCCGCCAACCTCGATCGCTGGGACCGCCTGGCCCAGGGCATCGCCGAGGAACACGGGGTGTACGTAGTGGTCTGTCACCTGGTGGGCTTCGAGGGCGGCAAGGGGTTCGCCGGCGGCTCCGTGGTGGCGGGGCCGCGGGGCGCGCTGCTCGCGCACGCCCCGCTCTTCACGCCCGCCACCGTGCCGGTGATGCTCGACTTCGACGAGATCACCCGCGCCCGCGCCGAGGCGCCGCTCCTCTCCGACCTCCAGCTGCGGCTGCCGCACCTGCTGGAGAGCCTGAAGCAGCCGGGGGGGAGCAACGGCGCCACGGAGCCCCCCGCCGGCACGGTGCGCGTGCGCCGGACGGCGCCGCCCGCACCGCTGGTGAAGGAGACCGACCCCCTCGCCATCGATCCCGAGCTCACCCGCCGCTGGCTGGTGGAGTTCATCCGGGACGAGATCCAGCGCCGCCGCAAGTTCACCCGGGTGGTCCTCGGCCTCTCGGGCGGCGTGGACAGCGCGCTCGTGGCCTTCCTGGCCGCCGAGGCGCTCGGCGCGGGGAACGTGACCGCGGTGCGGATGCCCTACCGCACCTCGAGCCCGGAAAGCCTGGCGCACGCGCAGCTCGTCATCGACCAGCTCGGCATCCCCGCGCGCACCGTGGACATCTCGGCCGGCGTGGACGGCATCGTCGGCGCGATCGGCGGCGACGCCTCGCCCGCGCGGAAGGGGAACGTGATGGCGCGCATGCGCATGATCACGCTCTTCGACCTCTCCGCCGAGCTCGGCGCGCTCCCCCTGGGCACCGGCAACAAGACCGAGCGCCTCTTCGGGTACTTCACCTGGCACGCCGACGACTCGCCCCCGGTCAACCCCATCGGCGACCTCTTCAAGAGCCAGGTCTGGGCGCTGGCGCGTCACCTCGGGGTGCCCGACATCATCGTCACCAAGCCGGCCAGCGCCGACCTCATCCGCGGCCAGACCGACGAGGGCGACTTCGGCATCTCCTATCCCCGCGCCGACGTGATCCTGCACTGGCTGCTGCAGGGCTACCGGAGCCCCGAGATCCAGGCCCGCGGCTTCACCGCCGAGGAGGTGGCGCTGGTGGAGCGCCGGCTCGAGGGCACCCACTGGAAGCGGCGGCTCCCCACCGTGGCCATGCTGTCGCAGACCGCCATCGGCGAGTACTACCTCCGTCCCGTGGACTACTAGGTGCGCCCCGCGCGCCCTCCCGCCATGACCGCCGATTCCCACCCGATGTCCTTCTCGCGCGCCGAGCTCACCCAGCTCGTGATGCCGCACATGCAGAACGCCCTCGGTGACCTCTTCGGCGGCCACCTGCTGGCGCTCGTGGACCAGGCGGCGGCGGTGGCGGCCATGCGGCATGCGGGCGGGCCCGCGGTCACCGCCAGCTTCGACCGGGTGGACTTCCGCGAGCGGATCCCCGTGGGCTACCTCGTCACCTGCGTGGCGCGGGTGGACTACGTGGGCAACAGCTCCATGGACGTCTCGGTGGAGGTCTTCGCGGAACACGTGCCCACGGGCGAGCGGCGGCACACGCACACTGCGCACGTGGTCTTCGTGGCCATCGACGAGGCGGGCAAGCCGCGGCGCGTGCCGCGCCTGGTGCCGGAGACGCCGGAGGAGCACGAGCGCTGGGAGCGGGCGCGCCGCCACCGCGACGCGCGCGGCAAGTGACCGGGCTGCCGGTCCCGGCGGAGGGCGGCGCGCCGGGCGTCGTCCTCGTGTGCGGCGGGGGCGGGGCCAAGGCCGCGGCGCACGTGGGCGCCATGCGCGCGCTCGAGGAGCAGGGGATCCGGCCCACGCACTTCGTCGGCACCTCGATGGGGGCGGTGTTCGCGGCGATGTTCGCGGCGGGGATCTCGGCGCCCGAGGCGCTGGAGCGCGTCGCCGGCGTGGGCGACGGCGAGATCGTCAAGGCCGAGCCGTTTGCGCTGCTCAAGGGACTCTGGGCGCGCTCGCTGCTCAAGGCGGACCCCTTCAAGGCGGCGCTGGCCCGGCTGGTGCCGGCCACGCGCTTCGAGGAGCTGGCCTCGCCGCTCACCGTCACCAGCACCGAGCTCGAGAGCGGCGCCCTGACGCTCTTCGGTGCCGGCGGCCGGGGCGTGCCGCTCCTCGACGCGCTCTACGCCACCTGCGCGCTGCCGCTCTTCCTGCCGCCGGCCGTGATCGGCGGCAAGCGCTATGGCGACGGCGGCCTCCGTGCCGTGCTCCCGCTCGAGCCGGCCACCCTCCTGCCTGCCACCCTGGTGGTGGCGGTGGACGTGGGCCCGGGCTTCGACGAGCCGCCGGGCGCCAGCGGCCCCGGCCTTCCCCCCGTGGTGGAGGCGCACAATGAGGCCTCCGGCATCCTCATGGCGGGGCAGACGGCGCTGGCCCTGGCGCTGTGGCGGGCCAGCGCCCACCGGCCGCGCCTCCTTTATGTGCGTCCCCGGGTGGAGAAGGGGGCCACCTTCCGGGTGGACCAGGTCCGCCGCTACGTGGAAGAAGGGTTTGCCGCCACCCGCGCGGCGCTCATGGGCTTGAATTCGGGGGAGCCTTGAGCAGATTGCTCCGGACAGCCAGGCCGCCCCGCCCGCGATTCCTTCACCGTCTCACCGGTTCGCCCGATGAAAGCCTCTGACGCGATGGTCCCGAACCCCTTCGTCGCGGTGGCCAACGCCTCCGCCGCCGAAGTGGCCATCATGTTCCGCACCCGGAACATCTCCGTGGTGCCCGTGGTGGACGACCACCGCACCCGCCGCTTCCTCGGCGTCCTCTCCGACCGCGACCTGGTCACCCGCTGCCTGGCCGTGGGCCAGGAGCCGGGGACCACGCGCTCGGACACCATCATGCGCACCGACAGCTGCGTGGTGGGCCCCGACACCGAGCTCGACGGCTTCCAGCTCTACATGAACCAGGACCCCAACGACACCCACCTCCGCGCCACCATCACCGTGGTGGACTCGGAGCACCGGGTCATCGGCTTCATCAGCCACCCGGAGCAGGTGGCCGGGCTCAAGATCATCTGGCGCTGAGCGCGTGATCCCGCCCCGCATCTTCACCCTGCGCGAGGCCGAGGCGACGCTGCCGCTGGTGCGTCGCATCGTCACCGACCTCCGGCGCACGCATCCGCGCTGGCAGGAGCTGGTGGCGCGCTACGAGGTGCTGACGGGACCCCTCACCGCCAACGACCAGGAGCCGCCCGAGCTCATCGCCATCCGGGAGGCCATCACCCGGGAGGCCGAGGTCATCAACGGCTACCTGCAGGAGCTCGAGGCCCTCGGCGTCCACTTCAAGGGCTTCGAGCTGGGCCTCGTGGATTTCTACGCCCTCCGCGACGACCACCTCGTCTTCCTCTGCTGGAAGCCGGACGAGGAGCACATCACCCACTGGCACGAGGTGGACGCCGGCTTCGCCGGCCGCCAGCCGGTGGACCAAGGCAGTTTCATCACCACGGTATCCTGATGACCCTCTGGTATCTCGCCCACATCCTCGGCTTCACCCTCTGGCTCGGCGGCGGGCTCGCCGGCATGGCCATCGGCATCAAGGGGAAGCAGGAGGAGCGGAGCGCGCAGGCGCTCATCGTCCGGCAGCTCGGCTTCATCCACCAGATCCTGCTGCTGCCGGGCATCGTGCTGACCATCGCCTCCGGCGCGGTGCTCACCATGCCGGCCATGCGCCAGCCGAGCCCCAGCGCCTGGCTCTACGTCATGCAGCTCGGCGGGGTCATCGCCGCCATCCTCGTGATCTTCGTGTCGATCCCCACGCTGGGCCGCCTGCAGCGCGTCTCCCCGGTCGGGGAGACCGCCCCTCGCTTCGACGCGCTGCGGAAGCGGCAGTCAGTGTCGGGGATGATTGCCGGGAACCTCGGGCTGCTGGCGCTGCTCGCCGGGGTGCTGACCAAGTACTGAGCCGAGTCGTCTTCCGCGTGGCTGCCGCCATCGGTTCCGTGGCAGCCTGATACGCCCTCCATTACCCGTGGAGGGCGCTTTGCCGTGGCACGGTCACGGAGCGTCGGAGATGGCCTCGCTGGCGCCGGGCGGGGCTGCGCCGCCGGTCGGCGCTCGGGCCGCCGGCCCGGCGCGGTCTCGGCGGCCTGGCGGGGTGCGTGGTCGGTGCTGGGCGGGCGTGGGCCGCGCGCCGGGGGTGGGCCTCGGTGCGCGGGCGGGGGGTTCCGCGGCGCAGGCCGCTGGGGGTCGCGGGCGCGGGGGGGCCGGGTGGTTGGTGTGAGGCGCGCCGGGCGTTGGGGTTGCATGGATCCGGGGTCCGTCGCCCTCCGGCGGCCGCGGCCGGGCGCACGGCCGCGGGCCGCCTCCCGCTCACCCCCGCAGCAGCCAGAACAGCGTCCAGTACCCCGCGACCAGCGCCGCCGCCGCCATCACCAGCACGAACAGCCCCCGCTCGAGCCACGACGCCGCCTCCCACGCCCGCCGCCCATGCGCCAGGAACGCGCGCAGCCCAACCTCCCCGCGATCCAGCAGCGTCGCCACCCGCTCCGACTGGCGCGCGATGAGCCCGCCGCCGACGGCGATGATCAGGAAGCCCGGGCCCGGCGCCGGCAGTGCCACGAGGCCGAGCACCACGATCACCACGCCGAGCACCATGAGCAGGTGGTCCGTGGCGCGCCCCTTCTTCCCCCGGCTCGCCGCCCGGTGATAGGCGCGAAACCGCTCGCCCGGCGGTGAGTGCTTCAGGATCTCCAGGGTGCCCCGTTCGTCCTGCGCCATGGCCCTCCCCCTTTCCTCCTCCGGGACGGCCGTGGCGCGGGAAGCGACACTACCCCCCGGCCGCGTGTCGCCGAGCGCAGCATCGGGCGTCCCTTTCCCACCACCAAGGAGGTAGTCATGACTGCACCCGCCTCCCCCTCCCCCTGGCGCGCCAACGGGACCATGCTGATGCTGTTCCTCGGCGTCCCGGTGATCTGGGCGCTGCACCTGCTCGTCAGCCTCTACATCCTGGGCGCCGGCTGCGGCGGCACCCTCGAGCGGCCCCGGCTCTGGCTGGGCGCGCTCACGGTCGCCGCGCTCCTCGCCGCCGTCCGGGTGGGGCACCGTGCCTGGGCGGAGGCGCGCGCGCTGACCCTCGACGATCGCCCCGCCGCCCTGGAGCCGGACCTGCCCACCGTGGGCCCAGGCGATGGGCGCTTCCTCACCCGGGTCGGCGGTGGCATCGCCGGGATCTTCATCCTCGGCATCCTGCTCCTCGCGCTCCCGCTCCTTGCCCGGCCGCTCTGCGAGTAGTCGCGTGGCCCGGCGGCGGCTAGCTTCCCGCCATCTCCCGCCGCCGGGTCGTGATGCCGCGCATCTTCGTCCACGCCTTCTCCGTCCCCCCCGACGCCATCGACGTGGCCAACCACGTCAACAACCTGGCGTACCTCCGCTGGATGCAGGAGGTGGCCATCCAGCACTCGGCCGCGCGCGGCTGGCCCATGGAGCGCTACCTCGCCCTCGGGCAGGCCTGGGTGGTGCGCTCGCACTTCATCGAGTACCTGCGCCCGGCGTTCCTCGGCGAGGCGCTCTCGCTCATCACCTACGTCTGCAACCTGAAGCGCCAGAGCTCGCTCCGACGGTACCTCTTCTACCGGCCCGCGGACCAGCAGGTGGTGGCCCGCGCCGAGACCAACTGGGTCTTCGTGAAGCTGGCGGACGGACGCCCCCTCCCGATCCCGGACGAGCTCGGCCGCTCGTTCGAGCTCATCCCCGACGAGGAGGACGTGCTGGTCACCCTGGGCCTGCGCCCGGCCGGCGGCTGACCCGGGTTCCCGTGCGCCCCGGTCGGCGATACTTTGTGGCGACCCGCACCCGGCCCTCCCATGCTCCTGCTGCAGACCATCCCGACCGCCGACGCCGTGTCCCATGGCATCCAGCTCGCCGTGGCGCCGGTGTTCCTCCTCTCCGGCGTCGGGGTCACCCTGGGCGTCCTGGCCAACCGGCTGGCGCGCATCATTGACCGCGCCCGGCTGGTCGAGAACCGCCCCGTCGAGGACAACCTGGAGCAGGTCAAGGAAGAACTGGCCCGGCTGCAGAGCCGCGCCCGCCTCATCCACCGCGCCATCACCCTCTTCGTGAGCGCGGCGCTCCTCATCTGCCTGCTCATCGCCGGGTTCTTCCTCACCGTCCTCATCGACTTCAACCTCGGCGCCATCCAGGCCGGGCTCTTCACGCTGGCCATGCTCTGCCTCATCGGCGGCTACCTGCACCTCCTGCGCGAGATCTTCCTGGCCGTCCACACCCTCAAGTTCGCGCCGCGCGTGAAGGGGTAGGCGGCGTCGCCCGGTGCGTCGGCTCGGCTGGGGCCTGCGAGCTCAACGCAGAGGCGCAGAGGGCGCAGAGGAACGCGGAGGCACCGCACCGACATGGCGGGCCGGGTCAGCCCGCCACGTGGTTACGGGGGGTGTGTTCGGGTTCGGCAACGAACCCCACCCCCGGGGAACCCCACCACAGACACGACGAGCCCGGGACTGGCAACCTGCCGTCCCGGGCTCGATCCCTCCGCGTTCTCTGCGTCCTCCGCGTTGATTCACACCGCGAGCCCGCGAAGGCAACGCCCTCAGCGACGCCCCCCCGTCGCGCACGCCGAACGCACCGGGCACACCTCGCACCGCGCCACCCGCGCCGTGCAGATCAGCGCCCCGAGCTCCATGATGGCCTGGTTGAACGTCCAGGCCGGCAGCCCCGCCCGTGGCTGCAGCAGCTGCGCCGTGGCCCAGATGCGCCTCTCGCCCCGGGCGCCTGTGGCGCGCGGGTGGAAGGCGCGGCGGATCACTCGCCCGACGTTGGTGTCCACCGCCGGCGTCGCCCGCTCGAAGGCGAAGGTGGCCACGGCCCCCGCCGTGTACCGCCCCACGCCGGGCAGCGCCAGCAGCCGCTCCGGCTCGCTCGGCAGCCGCCCGGCGTGCTCCGCCACCACGACTTGCGCCAGGCGGTGGAGGTTCGTGGCCCGCCGGTAGTAGCCGAGGCCCTGCCAGAGGGTGTGGACCTCGTGCTGCTCCGCCAGGGCCAGCTCCTCCAGCGTGGGGAAGCGGGCCAGGAAGCGCGCGTAGAAATCGGTCACCCGCGCCACCTGCGTCTGCTGCAGCATGACCTCGGAGACCAGCACGTGGTAGGGATCGCGGGTACGCCGCCAGGGGAGGTCGCGCCCCTCCCGCCGGAACCAGCGGGTCAGGCGCCGCCGAAAGGCGAGCTGGCGAGGGGTGGACTTGGGCGGCATGGCGGGCGAAGATATATCCCACATGACCGCCACCGCCACGCTCGACCCCCGCCGTGCCGCAGGCCGCTTCGTGCTGCAAGGCCTCGCGCACGTGGGGCGGATCAGCCTCATGATCGCCGAGATGGGTCGCTCCCTCGGCGAGTGGCGGGTGTGGGTGCCGCGGACCTTCACCGAGGCGTGGAACATCGGGGTGGGGAGCCTCCCGATCATCCTCCTCGTGGCCGGCTTCGCCGGCGCCGTGACGGCGCTCCAGACGGGCTACCAGTTCACCGGCAACATCCCCTACTACGTGGCCGGCTCCCTCATCGTGGAGTCGGTGGTGCTGGAGCTCGGCCCCGTGCTCACCGGCCTCATCCTGGCGGGCCGCATCGGCGCCCGCTACGCCGCCGAACTCGGCACCATGCGCGTCACCGAGCAGATCGACGCGCTGGAGACGCTGGGCCGCTCGCCCGCGAGCCACCTCGTGATCCCGCGCGTGCTCGCCGGCATCGTGATGATCCCCATCCTCACCGTCTTCGCCAACGTGGTGGGCATCATCTCCGGCTGGCTGGCCGTCTCGGCGGTGCTGCCGGTGACCAACGCCGACTTCACCTACGGCGCCCGCATCTTCTGGAAGCCGTTCGACGCCTACTACTCCATCATCAAGGGCTTCGCCTTCGGCACCTGCATCACGATCATCAGCTGCTACTTCGGCTTCAGCACCGAGCAGGGGGCGGAGGGCGTGGGGAAGAGCACCACCGCCGCCGTGGTGGCGAGCTGCGTCATGATCCTGCTGCTCGACACCCTCCTCGCCAAGCTGCTCCTCCACTGACCCCATGATCGAGCTGCGCGGCGTCCGCAAGCGCTTCGGCCAGCAGGTGGTCCTCGACGGCGTGGACTTCACCGTCAACGACGGCGAGACCGTGGCCCTCCTCGGCCCCTCGGGCACGGGGAAGAGCGTCCTGCTCAAGCACATCGTGGGCCTCATCCACCAGGACGCGGGCGAGGTGATCGTGGACGGCAAGGACGTGGCGCGCCTCAAGCGCGAGCCGCTCCGCCACCTCCGCTCCACCATCGGGTACGTCTTCCAGAACGGTGCGCTCTTCGACTCCATGTCGGTGTACGAGAACATCCGCCTCGGCATCACCGACGAGCACAAGTTCCGCGACAAGGCTTTCTGCGACGAACGGGTGGCGCGCTGCCTCCAGCTCGTCAATCTGGCCCCCGAGACGGCGCTGAAGTACCCGGCCCAGCTCTCCGGCGGCATGCGCAAGCGCGTCGGCATCTCGCGCGCCATCGCCGGGACGCCCAAGTACCTGCTCTACGACGAGCCCACCAGCGGCCTCGACCCGGTCAACTCGGACATCATCGACGAGCTGGTCAAGAGCCTCGCCGCCGAGCTCGGCGTCACCAGCGTCATGGTGACCCACGACGTGCGCGGCGCCTTCCGCGTGGCCGACCGCCTGGCGCTGCTCACCGCCGGCCGGATCGTCCAGCAGGGCACGCCGCAGGAGTTCATCAAGTCGGAGATCCCGACCGTGCGCGAGTTCCTCGAGCGCGACTTCGGCAACCTCACCTTCGCCGCCTGAGCCCATGGACCTGCACTACCAGAAGGAAATCACCGTCGGCGGCCTGGTCCTGGCCGGGATCGGGCTGTTCGTCGTGGGCACCATGTGGCTCAAGGGTGCCACCTTCAAGGCGCCCGGGCGGGTGGCCATCGTCGAGTTCGCCGACGTGGGCACGCTCAAGGTGGACAATGAGGTGGCCGTGAGCGGTGTCGTGATGGGCAAGGTGAGCGAGGTGGACTTCATGGGCCCGGGCCGCGTGCTCGTGACGCTCTCCCTCCCCGAGCAGCTCGACCTGCGTGCCGACGCCACCGCCAAGGTGGAGTCGAGCATCTTCGCCAGCGGCAGCCGCCTCCTCCTCGATCCCGGCCACGCCCCGCAGCCGCTCCCCGACGGCGCCGTCATCCCCGGCGCCACCGACGCCGGGCTCTTCGCCAAGGGCGCCGTCCTCGCCGACCGCGCCGACTCCGTGATGATCGGCCTCCAGGCCATCGCCAACCAGAAGACGGCCGACGAGCTGACCCGCACCCTCCAGAACCTCTCGTCGGTGCTCGCCACCATGAACACCCGCCTGCCGCGCACCATGAGCGAGGCGGAGAAGACCATGGTGGCCCTGCAGGCGCTCTCCCGCCGCCTCGACAGCACCATCGCCGCCGTCCCCGTGGCCAACGCCGTGGAGCGGGCGGACACCCTGGCGCGGAACCTCTCCGACATGTCGCTGCAGCTCCGCACCACCGGCGCCCGGCTCGACACGCTCATCGCCCGCATGAACGCGGGGCAGGGCACCCTCGGCAAGTTTGCCACCGACACCAGCTTCTATGTCGAGGCGCGGCAGACCATGGAGTCCATGCAGCGCCTCATCGACGAGCTGGCCAAGAACCCCGGCAAGATCTCGGTGCAGGTCAAGCTCTTCTGACCATGGAGCACGGCGCCCACCCGCTCCTCAGCCCCAAGTTCACCGAGGCGCTCCTCTACACCAGCGAGCTCCACGCCCGCCAGCGCCGGAAGGGCGGCCAGGTCCCCTTCCTGGCCCACCTCCTGGGCGTCACGTCCATTGTGCTCGAGGACGGCGGCAGCGAGGAGGAGGGGATCGGCGCCCTGCTGCATGATGCGGTGGAGGATCACCCGCGCGACGGCAAGACGGAGAAGGAGATCCTCGAGCGCTTCGGCCCCGGCGTCCACCGCATCGTGATGGGCTGCACCGACACCTACCCCAACCTCCCGCGCAGCGAGTCCGCCCTCGCCCGCTGGGAGGCCCGCAAGCGGAAGTACATCGAGCACCTCCGCCACGAGGCCTTCCCTGACGTCCTCCGCGTCGCCGCCGCCGACAAGCTTTACAACGCCCGCTCCATCATCAACGACATGCGCCTCTGCGGCGACGACGTCTGGCACCGCTTCAGCGTCCCCCGCGAGAAGAGCCTCTGGTACTACCGCGAGGTGACCGCCGCCCTCCAGGAGGCCACCAGGGACCGCTCCCGCCTGGTGCGCGAGCCCCGCCGCCATCGTCGGGGCGATGGAGCGCGGCGTCACCCGTCATCTAGCGGCGGTTATCTTCCCGCATGCTCAAGCTCACCTTTCTCGGCACCGGCGCTGCCTGCCCCACCCTCGACCGGAACGTCTCGGGCCTGGCGCTCACCCGCGAGGGGGAGACGCTGCTCTTCGACTGCGGCGAGGGCACCCAGCGGCAGATGATGAAGTACGGCGTGAGCTTCACCTTCAAGGCCGTCTTCTTCACCCACTACCACTCCGACCACCTCCTCGGCCTCATCGGCCTCACCCGGACGCTCGGCCTCCTCAACATCTTCGGCGGCGCCGAGCGGCAGGAGCCGCTGGTGCTCCACGGGCCGAGGGGCGCGAAGCGCATCCTCGAGCACGCCCTCACCGTCGGCATCGAGAAGCCCAAGTTCCCGATCGAGATCGTCGAGCTCAAGCCGGGCGACGTGCTCCACCGCGGCGAGTACGACATCCTCACCTGCGAAACCGAGCACCGCGCCGACACCGTCGGCTACGCCCTGGTGGAGCACACCCGCCTCGGCCGCTTCAACCCCGACAAGGCGCGCGAGGTCGGCATCCCCGAGGGCCCGCTCTGGGGCAAGATCCACAAGGGCGAGCCGGTCACCCTCGACGACGGCCGCACCATCACCCCGGCCGAGCTCGTCGGCGCGCCGCGCCCCGGCCGCACCGTGGTGATCAGCGGCGACACCCGCCCCCACCCCGCGCTCGAGCGCCTCGCCACCGGCGCCGACCTCCTGGTCCACGAGGCCACCTTCGCCCACGAGGACCTGGCCCGCGCGCGCGAGACCGGCCACACCACCGCCCGCGAGGCCGCCGAGCTCGCCACCCGCGCGGGCGTCAAGCGCCTCGTCCTCACCCACATCTCCCCCCGCTACACCCGCGAGGCCCCCCGAACTCCTCGCCGAGGCCCGGGCGCTCTTCGCCGACACCGTGATCGCACGGGATGGGATGGAGCTCGAGGTGCCCTACGCCGATGCGTCGCCGGCCGCGTAGGTGGGGCCCGCAGGGGTGTCACTGAACGCAGAGGCGCGGAGGGCGCAGAGGACGCAGAGTCGGCCTGCGAAGGCGGGTTGCCATTCCCGGGCTCGCTTGCTCTTTGGTGGGGGGTCCTCCCGGTGGGGATCATCCTCACCCAACACGCGCCCACCACAGCACAAGGCCCACCTTGGCACCCTCCATGCCTGGATCTCGGGCCCTCCGCGCCTCTGCTTTGAGGCCCACCGCCAGCCGCCCGGGCCATGCGCCCCAGCGACGCTTGAGCGTCAGGACTGACCGCCTGATGTACCCCGGCACGTCGAACTTGTCCGCCGCCGCCTTGAGCGACTGGTACCGCACCGTCCCATAGATGGGCCGCCGGTAGAACGGCCGGTCGAACTTCCCGAACGTCCACATGATCCCCCCGTAGCTGTTGGGGTCGCGCCCGTCGAGGCTGTACTTGTTGTTGAGGTGCTCCAGGACCGCCAGGCACTCCGCCGCGTCCCGCGTCCACATGAGCACCGCCTTCCCCCACAGCATCCGCACGTAGTTGTGCATCCACCCGTCCCGCACGTAGGAGCGCTGCATGGCGTTCCAGAGCGGGTCGGCCGTCTCGGCGCGCTCCAGCTGGTCCAGCGTGTACAGCGCGGGCCGCGGGTCCGCCTCGTGGTTGGCCAGCTGCTCCCGGGCCCACGCCGGGATCCCCGCCACCGTGCGGTGCTTCGGGTTCCAGTGGCAGAAGTTGTGGGCCAGCTCCCGCCACGTCACCGCCTCGTCCTCGAACTTGGCGTAGGCGTCCGCGGGCCCGGCGGCGCGCGCGGTGAGCAGCACCTCGTGGATGGAAACGTTGCCGAAATGGAGCCACGGCGAGAGCCGGCTCACCGCCTCGAGGTTGTTGGGGTCGTTCCGGTCATCGGCGTAGCGCGCCAGGCCCCGGGCCACGAACTCGTGCAGCCGCGCGCGGCCCGCCGTCGTGCCGCCCCGGAACATCGGTGACGGCCCCACGGCCTGGTCCACGTCGCACCCGGCCACCAGTGAGGCAATCGTGGCCGGTGTCACCACCGGCGCGTCGTCCGCGAACCCCAGGTCCACCCGCCGGCGCACCCGCGGCAGCGGGTTGGCCACCGGCCACAGGTGATGCGCCAGCGGCTCGAGCATCGCCGTGGGAAGCCGCGTGCCGTGCTGTGCTCCTTGGCATGCGCGGCCATCGGCACCACGGTGGCCGAGTCCACGGCGATCACCGGCGTGGCGGTGCGCTTGCGGAGGCCGCGCAGCTGCCGGGGGTGGATGAACGTCGGCGTGTAATCCGTCACCACCAGCGCCGCCCGGTCTGCCAGGCGGACCAGCGGGGACCAGGCGGCGTCGCCTTCACGCCCGGTGGCACCGTCCCCTCGACTGCCGGCCGGCCATTCGGTCCACGCCCCGCGCGAGCGATCGAGCCAGAAGGCGTACTGGATTCCCTTGGCCGCGAAGTCGCGCTTCAGGTCCACCACCGACTCGAGCACCCAGGTGTGGAAGCGTGCGTTGGCCCAGGGGTAGTCGTGCCGCAGGCCATGGTACACCAGCACCGGCACGCCGAGCGCATCAGCCTGCTCGATGGCGAAGTTGAGCGCAAAGTTGTCGTGCGCCCGGAAGGTGGCCTGCAGCCAGTACAGCACGAACTCGCCCCCGGAGCGCGGGCGCGCGTCCGGCGGCAGGTACAGGCGGTCGGGGGTACCGGTGGCGTCAGGTCTCATCGTGTCGCCCTTCGGGGCGGGGAACCGCCCAGCGTCGTCTCGGGATGCCAGCGCCGGGTGGCGGTCGTCGCCCAGGCTCCCGGCTGGCTCCAGTCTGGTCCTTACCTCTGGTCGTGGCGGAACTCCCACCCGGTCTCATCCGCCGCCAGCGATGCCACGAACCGTTCCCGCTCCTCCCGCATCGCCGCCAGCTCCCCCGCGCTGATCTTCCCGAGCCCCTTGAGCACCAGTGCCATCCGCTGCCCCACGTCGAGCTTCCGCTGCCGGATGTCGTCGAGGAAGCTCCAGTACAGGTAGTTGAACGGGCAGGCGTCGGGCCCGGTGCGCTGCTTCGGGTCGTACCGGCACCCGCCGCAGTAGTCGCTCATCCGGTTGAGGTAGGCCGCGCTCGACACGTACGGCTTGCTGGCCAGCAGCCCGCCATCCCCGAAGGTGGCCATCCCCACCACGTTCGGCAGCTCCACCCACTCCATGGCGTCGGCAAAGCCGGCCCAGAACCACTCGCTGAGCCGGAGCGGGTGCACGCCGGCGAGCGTGGCGAAGTTGCTCAGCACCATCAGGCGGTGGATGTGGTGCGCGTACGCAGTGTCACGCACCATCGCCACCGAGTCCCGCAGGCACGCCAGGTCGGTCCGCTCGGGTTCCCAGAACAGCTGGGGCAGGGGCGGGTGAAGCCGAAGTAGTTGTGCTCGCGGTAGCCGGGCATCGTGAGCCAGTAGATGCCGTTCATGTACTCCCGCCACCCGATCACCTGCCGCACGAACCCTCGCACGACGCCAGCGACACGCCCCCTGCGCGTACCGCGCGATGGCGCGTTCCACGATCTCCCGCGGTGCAGCAGCCCCACGTTCATCGCCGCCGAGAGCCGCGAGTGGTAGAGGTACACCTCGCCTGGAGCATCGCGTCCTCGTACGGCCCGAAGTCGGCGAAGCGGCACTCCAGGAACTCGTCCAGCGCCGCCAGCGCCTGCGCCCGCGTCACCGGCAGGTCGAAGCCGTCCACCGACCCCCAGTGCGCCGCGAACGGCATCCCGCCCGCGGGCGCCGTCCGCGCGCCCGACACCATCCGCATCACCCGCTGCGTGATAGCGTCCGGCGCGAATCGCCGGGGCGCCGCCGGCGACGCCGCGCTTCCGGAGCGCCCTGGCTCCCTCACGGTTCTCCCGGTCCAGGTTCCACTGCCCGCCGAGCGGCTCCCGTTCCCGTCCACCAGGAAGCCGAGCCGCCGCCGCTGCCAGCGGTAGAAATCCTCCATCCGGAGGAGCTTTCGGCCCTCGGCCCACCCGGCGAACGCCTCCCGGCTGGTCAGGAACCGCCGGTCCGCCACCAGCCGCACCCGCCCCGCCAGCTCCACGGTCAGCACCCCGAGCGACTGCGCGATCCCCCACTCCGCCGGTGCCTGCACGATCACCTCTCCCGGCCCCCACTCCGCGAGGTGCGCCCGGATCCCCTCCGCATAACTCGGCGCCACCCGGTGGTCCACCTCGTACCCCTGGGCCCGCAGCTCCTCGGCGAAGTGCCGCAGCGCCGACAGCACCAGCACCAGCTTCCACCGGTGGTACGGCAGCGCCGACCCCTTCCCGGTGCTCTCCACCAGCAACACCCGCCCCGCCGCCGGCGACGGCGGCAGCACCGCCGTCGCCACCGACAGCTCCCAGGGGCCGACGAACCACGTGGGCTTCGCGCCGGAATTCACGACTCAGATCGCAATGGTAGGGGCCGGCTACAGCCGGCCCTCCTCAACCCCACCCGGACCAGCGTGACGGAGAGGATCGCAGAACTTCCAGACGGCGCGAGGTGATGGTGTTCGGGGGAGGAGGGCCGGCCATGGCCGGCCCCTACCATGCGGATCATCGGCCGTCGCAAGCGCGGGTTACCGCCCCGCGAGCCGCTGCAGCGTCGTCCGCAGCGTGGCGAGATCCCCGGAGATGACCCCCGTGGACGACGGCAGGGACGCCAGGTACGCCGCCGCCCCGCTCCCGCCAAGGAGCAGCGTGCGCGCGCCCTGCAGTCGCGTCACCAGCCGGTGCAGGTCCGCCGCCAGCAGGGCATCGTCGGTGGGATACACCACCGAGAGCGCCACTGCCTGCGCATCCACCGTCGCCGCCGCGGCGGCGATGTCGCTCACGGGGAGGTCGATGCCCCAGGTAGGTGACCCGCCAGCCGAGGGCCGCTGCCGTGGCGGCCACCAGGAGCGCGCCGAGTTCGTGCCGCTGGCCGGCGGGCGTGGCCACGAGGATCCGCGGGCGCGTGGCCGCCCCCACGCTGAGCTCGTGCACCAGGCCATCCAGCACCCGCCGCACCGTGGCCGTGGCAAAGTGCTCATGCTGCGGCGGGAGGTCGCCGTCGTGCCAGCGCTCGCCGATCTCCACCAGCAGCGGGTGGATCACCGCATCGATGGCGCCGTGCATCCCGAACGTCGCCACCGCCTGGCGGAGCCCGCCCTCGAGCGCCGGGCCGTCGAGCGCCTCCACCGCCTCCATCAGGCGCGCCACCGCCAGGTCGCCCTCCTCCGCCATCACCCCGCTCACCAGCCCCACCCCGGCAGGCCGCGTACGCCGCTCGGCCTCCTGGTCGGCCCGGATCAGGTCCAGCAGCTGGTCGTTGGGCAGCGCCACCAGCTGGCTGATGTTCCGCCCGGCCTGCGTGGCCGTGCCGAGCAGCCGCAGCCGCTCGATGTCGGCATCGGAATAGAGCCGCTGGCCCCCGGCCGACCGCTCCGGGGCCACCACCTGATACCGCCGCTCCCAGACCCGGAGCACGTGCGGCGAGAGCCCCTGTCCGCTCGGCGACCAGCCGGACAGGGTGCTGAGGCAGGGTACGATCGGGCTGTTCCATGGTTGGACAACGTATGGCTATGTCTAGCTACTGTCAATAACCGTAGTTCGTCATTGCCTTGACAGTGACCACTGCATCCAACAGATTGTTCGACGCGAATTGGACGGTGCGCGCGCAGTTCAAACATTCACTCGCCAACGTCCAACCTTCGGAGCCGGACATGAAGTCTGCCCTCTCCCGATTCGCGCTGGTCGGCCTCGTGGCCGCCCTGGCCGCCTGCGATAGCGACAGCAACGACCCCGCCGCCACCGCCAGCATCCGCGTGGTGCACGGGTCGCCCGATGCCCCCGCGGTCGATGTAGTCCGTGGATGGCCAGTTGGTCCTGACCAACGTGGCCTATCAGGCCGCCTCGCCGTATCTCGAGGTGAAGGCTGGCACCGGAACGTCCAGGTGCGGCGTGCCGGCGGCGGCGCCACCGTCATCGACGCCGACCTCGTCAAGCAGGACGGCGATGTCCACACGGTGATCGCCACCAACGTGCTCGCGAGCATCGAGCCGCTGGTGCTCACCGACGACAACAGCGCCCCCGCCGCGGGCAACTTCAAGCTCCGGCTGGTGCACGGCGCCCCGAACGTCGGCCTCGTGGACATCTACATCACCGCGCCCGGCGCCGCGATCGACGCCCTGACGCCGGACCTGGCCAACATCCCTTCAAGGGGGGTGAGCAGCTATATCGAAGCCCCCGCGGGCCAGGTGGCACCGCGTGCGGATCACGCTGCCGGCACCAAGACCGTCGCCATCGACACCGGGCACCCTCGACCTCGCGGCGGGGCAGATCCGCACCGGCATTGCCGTGGAGGCCACGGGTGGCGGGGCGCCGCTCACGGCGCTCCTCCTGGCGGACAAAG
>JADJPD010000025.1 GCA_016713435.1 Gemmatimonadota bacterium
CCTGCAGCCCGCCGTACTTGCGGCGCCAGCGGTAGAAGGTCTCGCGGCTGATCCCGTGGCGGCGGATGGTCTCGCCGCTCTTGCCACTGCGCTCGGCCTCCTGCAGGACCGCGATGATCTGTTCCTCGGTGAAGCGGCCTTTCCGCATCGGACAGTCCTCCTCGCCCAGCGGGCGGTGAGCTGTCAACTTACGGCTGGACCTCTGGGCGGGGCTACCCTCAAGGGCTGCCCTGTTCCCTGCAGCTGAACCCCAAACGCGTTAGGCCGCCTGCGACCGCCGCCTTGTGACTGACACGCGCCCATTGGCGCCCATTACCACGATGAGACGGCAGCTCACGCGCTGGTCGCTGACCACCGCCCTCTTATTGCTCCCGGCCTGCACCGCGGGCTCCGGGGAGCCAGCCCAGGCCGCCGTGGAGCGGCAGGCCAGCGACACCCTCGCCGTCGCTGGCTGGCCTGAGGAGCTGTGTGTTCGTCTCGCGTACGGCGACCGTCCAGACATTGCGCCGCCGCCCATCTTCGTCCACTTGACTCCCACTACCCAGAGCCCTGTGGTCAAGCTGGGGGCGTACCGGAGCCTAGACCTCCAGGCGTTCGTAAAGCCCCTTCCGAGTCCCGATAGCGGCTTTGACATCACCGTGGCGAAGGCGCCGCCCGTGTTTACCTACTTCAGCCTGACCGCCCGGAGGCGCCCCGGGGGCGCGTGGGAAGGCAGCGCCGGGACCTACATCGACGCTGGGGACGTCTACTCGGGCTTTCGGCTTCAGGGTAAGACGGTTTCTTGTTCGCCACCTGAGGCGGCGCCCTCGGCGCCGGAACGGCGGCCTAACTAGGGCTTGCAGCTGACAGGGCCGGCTGTGGTGGGCTCCGGCGCCGGCCGCCGGACGGTGTATTATAAGGAACGTCTGTTAGTGTCGGCCGCGGGGAGATGCCCTGCAGCTGAACCCCAAACCCGTTAGACAACGCCCACCACCGAGGGGTCTCCGTGGGGCAGCCTGTCGCACCGCCTACCCCTCGCCTGAGGGCGCTGCCGGTCGTCGCGTTGGCATCGGTGCTCCTGGGATGTGCCGCCCAGATGCCGCAGGCTTGGCTGGCGTCGATGCCCCGCGCGCTGGAGGCACACTTTCACTTGCCCGCCGGCTCAGTCACTGCTGACACGCTTACCGAGCCACGCGACACCACGGCCGTCGCAGGGGACCCCTCCGCCTATATCATTGTCCGCATCTCGGCCGCCGGTGAGCAGGTTGACACCCTGCACGACCCACGGCGCCTTGATCGGCGGCCTGACCTCCATATCGAATTCACCTATCCAGCAATCGCGAAGCTAGGGTACTTCCAGGGGGCGGGTGGAGTCTTTCGACCCCTTCGTTGAGTACGCCTGGCCGCGCATTCCTCGTCGTGTCGCTCTTCGGTACGTCCACATCGACTTCGTCTGCTACGATGAAGGCTGTGATGGTCGCCAGTACTTGGCGGACAGCCTCGATGTCCAGTCGCCGCGCCGGCCTTGAAGCGCGCGTTGTCTAACTAGGGCTTGCAGCTGACAGGGCCGGATGTGGTGGGCTCCGGCGTGGGCGGCCGGACGGTGTACTATATGGAACGTTTGTTAGTGATGGGCTGCTGGGATCTGCCCTGCAGCTGAACCCCGGTCCCGTTAGGCCGCAGCCCAGACCCTGTGCCTCGTCCGCTCCTCCTCGCGCTCCTGCTCGCTGCCGTGGCCTGCCACTCAGCGTCCCCGGCCCCGTCGCCGCACGCGATCTACCCGCAGCTGGTTGCCGCCCGGGCGGTGCTCGAGGCGGGTGCCCAGGACGGGGTTTGGTCCGCACGGGCCCAGCTCAATGTCGGGGAGCCCCACGCGGCAAGTCAAGCAAGCTCGTGAGGGTGAGCTTCGCCAACGGTGAGACTCTCGAGGTCGAACGGAGCCCCTGCCCTGAGAGCGGGTGCGCCGCCGGACCGGGTGCCGTGATTCTCACGGTGACGCGCGAGGATTACCCTCTCGCCGATCCTTGGGGGCAGCACTACCGCTTCCACGTCCGAGAAGATCGTGGCCCAGCCTCCTGTGCCACGGCAACAGCACGAGACACGCAGGCCACGTCGACCCGCCGTTGTGCCAGGGGGTACGCACAGGACTGGGTAGTGGTCGTCGGCGATTCCGCCGGCACGGTCCGGGTGGTGGCGGGCCCTTGGCCGGCAGTCGACTAGTGGCCCACCGGCCACCCGAGGCTGCGGCCTAACTAGGGCTTGCAGCTGACAGGGCTTTCGGTTACTGTCGCCCGTACAGTGCGGTCTTGCGGTGCCATGGCAAGGAACGTCCATTTGTGTAGCAACAAGCAGTGCCCTGCAGCTGAACCCCAGAGCCGTTAGGCCGCTTCCCGACCCATGGCGAGTCACTCCAGCTTCGAGGTCATCCCGGGTAGTCGCCGGCCGGGCCCCGATCCCATCGCGGCCCTGCAGGCGGTCCTGCGCCGCTACCCACAGGCCCGGGTGCAGCTGAGCGCGACCCGGGTGAAGGTGGAGCCGCTTGAGCCCGGCGGTTTCCCGGTCACCCTGGAGATTCTGCCCGCCGTCCATCGCGTCACCTGCGGGGCGTGGCACCGGGACGTGCCCGCCGCTGGAGGACGCGATCGTCTTACTGGCTGGCCCTTTTTCGCCTGCCACGCGGCTCGCGGTCACGGTGAAGGGCGGCCTGCAGGTGCAGTGGGAGCTCGAGCGCTTGGAGCCCGAGGGGCGCTGGACTGGCTTAGGCGCACTGGGGGCGTGGCTCATCCCCTTCTGGGGGCGGTGCACCGTGCACTACCTGCAGAACCGCCTCTTGGAAGCGGCCTAACTAGGGATTGCAGCTGACAGGGCCGGCTGTGGTGAGCTCCGGCTTACGCGCCTTTGCGGTGTGTTATATGGAACGTTGTGTTTGCTCAGGGCGTGGGTAGATGCCCTGCAGCTGAACCCCAGAGCCGTTAGACGGCGGCCCAGCATCCTCTAGCGGCGAGCCCCTGGGGCCCCGGTCCCCGCGGCGTCCCGGCCCAACCTTATCGCGGAGTCGAATGGCATCGGCTAGCTGGTACTGGCGCCTCTTCAACATCGCGGCCCGCGTGCTCGGCCTCGCCTTTCTCGGCGGCGGGCTGGCCCTCGCCGGCCTCTCGTCCAGCACGCGCGTCCCAGTCGGCGCGAGCGCCGTACCCGCATCGTTGCCCGACAGCGAGATCGCGGTCATCACGGGCCTGGTGGTGGCGGCCCTCGGTGCCCTCCTGCTGGCAGTCCGTCCCTTCCGTCCCGACCTCGGTGAAACGTCTGCCCTCGTAGGCCCCGTGGGGGCCAAGGCGGCCCGTGGCGCGCGCCGGCCCTACCGGTGGTGGACAGGCGAGCCCGTCCGGGCGCGCGTGCCGCCGTCTAACTAGGGCTTCCAGCTGACAGGGCCGGATGTGGGGAGTTCTGTCGTAAGCGCCCTACAGGTGTGGTATAAGGAACGTTTGTTAGTGTCGGGCTGCGGGAGATGCCCTGCAGCTGAACCCCAGAGCCGTTAGCCAACTGGCCACCACCACCGCAGCCCGCCATGGAGCACGGGATAGACTGTCTCAAGGACTGCGCGGCCCCACTGAGCTACGGTGAGTTGGCCGGGCTCGGCGCCATTGCCGGCCTGCTCCTCTTCTGGGCCTGGCTGAGGCGTGCCCGCCGGCCTCTCGTCGTCGAGCTTGGCTTCCCGCGGGGCCAGTCGTCTAACTAGGGCTTGCAGCTGTCGGGCCGGATGTGGAGAGCACGTCGCAGGCCATCCGACGGTGTATCACAAGGAACATTTGTTTGCTTCGGGCAGCTCTATGCCCGCAGCTGAACCCCAGAGCCGTTAGACGGCACACCGCGGTCCCCGGAGGTCCTCTCATGCGACGCCTCGTGCTGACCACCCTCCTGCTTGCCGGCCCGGCCTCGCTGCTCGCCGCCCAGGAGTCGTCCCCGCCCTCCTTCTTCCTGCGGCCGGCCCCGAGCCGGGCGGCCATCGAGGAGGTCCGGCCCGTCGAGGTACGTGGCCCCACGATCGTGGCCCTCTCGCCCTACAGCGCCGCCGACAGCGTCGCCGTCTACCAGGACGGCCGCCCCATGGCCGGGACTCCCGGGCACCCCTACTACGAGAACCGCCGCCTCATCTCGCCCCTCGAGGTGGCCGAGCGCTTCGCCGCCGCCCGGGCCCTCGCCGACTCCCTCGGCTTCGCCCTGGTCGTGCGGCTGGCCAGCCAGGTGCAGCTCATCGACCGGCAGGGGGCGCACTACACGGCGCCTCCCGGCGTCGAGGCCGGGTACATCATCATGATGCCCGGGCTCCGGCCGCGGGTGGTGCCGGGGCTCGTCTCGCCGCGCGAGCTGCGGGCGGAGGTGCGGGCCTACAAGGAGCTGGTGCAGGGACTGGCGCCGTCGTGAGGGGCGGGCGAGGAGTGTGCCGTCTAACTAGGGCTTGCAGCTGACAGGGCCGGATGTGGTGGGCTCCGTCTTTAGCGGCCCGACGGTGTACTATAAGGAACGTTTGTTAGTGTCGGCCGCGGGGAGGTGCCCTGCAGCTGAACCCCAGAGCCGTTAGCTAGCGCCCCGAGCCTCAAGCGCTCCCATGCTACTCGTCTTGCAAGCGTATACGACGATCTACGACGTGCGGCACAGCCTGCCGCAGGCATGGTATCTGCCGCTCGGGCTGCTCGCGCTCGCCTGGGGCGGCCCGATCCTGCTCCGCGCCTATCACCGGCTCCCGGCAGGCCACCAGTCGCCCGGCGGCCTCGTGCTGCGCTACCTCGGGCTGGCCGTCGCGGTCACCGCGGCGGCCGGCAGCCTGGCGCCGTACGCCAAGCTCCGTCTGCGGCTGGCGCGCGGCGAGTTCTCCACCTACGAGGGCGTCGTGACCAACTTCCAGCCCGGCGCCCCGAGCGTGCGCGAGGAGGAGGCGTGGACGCTCTCGACCCCGGATGGGGCGCGCGCGTACCGGTACGGGCCCCTCGTCCTTGCGGGGGGATTCACCCGCACCGTGGCGCTCGGCGGGCCGGTGCATGCGGGTCTGCGGGTGCGAGTCACCGACGTCGATGGGCGCATCGCCCGGCTCGAAGTGGCGGGCTCCGCGCCCTAGGCGCTAGCTAACTAGGGCTTGCAGCTGACAGGGCCGGATGTGGTGGGCTCCGGCGCAGGCATCCTTCCGGTGTACTATAAGGAACGTTTTGTTAGCTCAGGGCGAGGGTAGATGCCCTGCAGCTGAACCCCAGAGCCGTTAGACGGCCTCACCCCATTGTCGGAGAGCCCCGTGGACCATCGCTCGCTCGTCGCGCTGCTCCTAGGGCTCCTGCCCGGTCCGCTGGCGGCCCAGGTCGCCGACTCCACGAGCGCTCGACCGGTCTATGAGCAGGCGGACCTGGACCAGGCCCCGCTCATCCGCAACCCGAACGGCTGCATCGCCGCCCTGAACGACCAGTCGCCGTATGCCGGCAGCGTTGGGGAAGCCACCTTCAGCTTCATCGTGACCGCAGACGGCACGGTGGACTCGACATCCATCGCCGTGGTGACCGCCACCGAGCAGCGCTTCGTGGCCGCAGGGCGGCGGACCCTGCTGGATGCCCGCTGCCGTTTCACCCCGGGCAAGAAGAATGGTCAGCCCGTCCGCGCGCGCATCAAGCAGAAACTGTCGTGGAAGGTGGAGGTCCGGGGGTAAGACGCCGCCGCGTCGCACGGACGTCCATGCTCGCTGTCGGCAAGAGCCGTGAGATATCAAGATTGAAGTGCAACAACTAGGGGACATAGCACTCCGCCGGGGTGCGGTAGCCGAGGCGCTGGCGGAGCCGGATGTGGATCGTCCCGTTGATGGTGGCCTTGCGGTGTGGCATAAGGAACGCTTGTTAGCTCAGGCCGCGGGGAGATGCCCTGCAGCTGAACCCCAGAGCCGCTAGCCGAATGTCCCTCAGCCTCGCGATCGAACTGGAGTGCGAAAGCGACCATCGCTGGCTGGCCGAGGTCCCGGCGCTGCCCGGGACCCTCTGCTACGGCCAGAGCCGGGCGGAGGCCATCGCCCATGTCCAGGCCTTGGCGCTTCGCGTCCTCGCCGAACGGCTGGAGCGCGCGGGGGCGTCTGGTGAGGCGCTGACCATCACCTTCCACACCGCCTAGGTCGCTCCATGGACAGCCTGCGTTCGCGCATCACGCTGGACCCCGAGCTCTGCGGTGGCCGTCCCTGCATCCGCGGCCTGCGCATCCGGGTAACGGACATCCTGGAACGGCTCGCGGCCCACGAGACACCCGCGGAGATTCTCGCGGCCTTTCCCTATCTCGAGGCCGAGGACCTGGCGGCCGCGCTGGACTACGCCGCCCGCCACCCCGGCCTGACCACGTAGATGGCGACGCTGCGCCCTCGCGATGCACGCGACATCTGTCACGCCGACCCCACCCTCCTGAGCGGCACCCCCGTCTTCCGCGGCACGCGCGTGCCGGTCGCCTCTCTCTTCGAGTACCTGGCCGGTGGTGACTCGCTCGAGGACTTCCTCACCCAGTTCCCGGGCGTTGACCGCGCGCAGGCCGAGGGCGCCCTGCAGCTTGGCTGCGCTGCCGTGCTTGCGCTGGCTCGCTCGCCCGTGCCGCGCCCTGCCCCACCACCCCCTGAGCGCGCCCCCCACCGGCACGCGTTTTTTTGTTCTTGTTTTCGCGCCGCTCGTTCCCATCTTCGGGCATGCGCGCCCGCTACACCGTCCTCATCGAGCCCACCGCCACTGGCTACTCGGCCTGGGTCCCGGACCTGCCGGGGTGCGTGGCGACGGGGGCGACGCCGGCGGCGGTGCGGGACGCCATTGCCTCGGCGCTCGGTCTCCATCTGGAGGGCTTCCACGCGGACGGGCTGCCGGTGCCGGCGCCCGAGCGGTTCGCGGCGACGGTGGAGGTGCCGATTCCGCCTGCGGTCCCGGCGCAGGACATCCGCAGTGCCGCGCGGGCGTTGATCGAGGCGTTGCCGGAGGAGGCATCGTGGGACGACCTCATGGAAGCCATCGCCTTCCGGGCCGAGGCCGAGCAGGTGCCGGCGGACACCGAGGACTGGCGTGAGCTCCTGCCGGCCGACCTCGCCGCGCGCTGGCGCACCGTCCCTCGCGCGGAGGAGTTGGTGATCACCGCGGTCTACCAGCAGGCGGCGGAGGGTGTGCTGGGATTCGTGGCGGAGGTGCCGGGCACGAACGTGCAGGGGCGTAGCCTCGCCGAGGCGCGGGCTCGGCTCTGGGAGGCGCTCGGTCTGGTGCTTCAAGCCAATCGCCGGCTGGCGCTCGCTGATCGGCCGGCGGGCCCAGTGCTCCGCGAGCGGATCACCTTCGAAGGGTGGTGGCCGGCGCGTCCCGTCCTGCGCCCATCGCCGGCGACGCTCTGCGCGCATTTCGTGGATGGCACGCGGTTCCATCCCCCGCTACCACCGGCGGCCACCCTGCTCGGCATGCTCCGGGAGCGGCCGGCCTGTGATGAACTCAGCCTGGCGCCGCCGCAGGGAGAGTGGCCGCGAATGCAGCTGGCCTATCAGGCGGGCGTGGGTTTCGTGGTACAGTGCTGGGCGGACGCGGCGTCGTGGAGCGTGTTCCTGGTGACCAGCGGGAACTTCTCAGAGCCGAGGGTGCCCGTGGACATGCCTGGGGAGGGAGAGGCGTGGCCAGTCGAACTCTTCGTGCCGGAGGCGATCGCGGAGGCGGCGGTGGCCCACTTCCTGGCGGAGGGGCAGCCGCGCCCGGACCTGGTGTGGTTGGGGATCAGCGCGTTTCCACGGCGGGCGATCCCGAGGGGGCCGTCCGCGTGACGGTCCACCCCGCGTCCGGTGGGCCGGGAGGGGCACGATGAACCTTCGGCTGACCCTACCGGACGACGTGGCCCAGCGGCTCCAGAGCGGCTTGGGATACCCGCGGAGACGCTGGTGGCCGCCGTCCTCCGCGACTGCCTGTCGCTCCCGATGGAGAGCCTCGAGGCGCTGATAGCCCGCCTCGCCCGGGGGGAGACGGGGGCGCAAGATGAGGCGGCCTTCCAGCAGGACCTAGACGCTGGGCTCGCTCCCCTGCTCGGGCACAGTCGCCTGCAGGACCCGTTCCCGATGGCGTTAACCGTGGTCTTTGAGCATTGGCATCTCGGCGACCGCAACTACCCCGCGTTCGCCGTGGGGGACGAGGCCCGGCTGGCGTTCGAGCTCAACCCCCGGCTGGTGGAGCCGGCCGAGGATGGCGCCGAAGCGCGGGTGGAGCGGCTGGGGGACGCGGAGTACGAGGTGGTGGGGCGGGTCCTGCGACAGTATCCGGATGGGATCCGATCGACGTTTCCGGTCCTCTCGGCAGCATGGTTGCGGTGCTACTGCCCGCACAGCGCGGCGGCACGCCTGCCGGTCGGCACCATGGTGCGGCTGGTGGGTCGGCTGGCGCTCGATCACTACCGGTGGGCGATGTGCCTCGACCAGTATCCGGCACCTCCGGACCTTTTCTATGGCGTTCGCGTCACGCGGGTGCGCGACGTGCGAATCCCCGCGCGGTTCATCCGGCGGCCCGGGCGCTCGGTGTCGTATTCGGCGGCGGTCGGGTTTGGGGCGTACGGGCCTGAGGATGTGGTGGAGGTTGGCAGGGTGGGAGACAGCGGGGTGGATCCGGCGTTCTCGCTGCTCGATCTGGTCCTGCTCCCGCCGGGGACGGGGCCGGCGCACCCGACATTCATTCGCGAATGAGGGTGCGTCGCTCTAAGCAATGGCCCGGGCGATGTCCTTCCGCCGGGCGCCGAGCTTGAGCAGCGAGCGCACGAGGAGGTCCACCGACACCGTCGGATCCGCCGCCTCCATCTTGGCGACCCGCGACTGGCTGGACTGCAGGCGGACGGCCAGCTCGCCCTGGGTGAGCTTCTGGCGGGTGCGCCAGCGGCGCAGACTCTGGCCGAGCGCCACCTTGAGCTCGACGAAGGCGGCCTCCTCGGCGCTCAGCCCGAGGAATGTCGCTGCGGAACTGACCCTCCAACCGGCTACCTCGAGGCGCTGCTTCTTGGTGCTCTTCATGGCCCCCTCTTAGTCGGTCGCGGCCGATGCCGGGCATCGGCCGGGACTGCGGCAGGCCGAGGTTCTCGCCGTGCTGCAGGCGCCGCAGCAGCACACGGCCTCCCGCCGGGCCGCGGCGGAGAACGGCGGGGTCCTGATCCCCCCGCTGAGCCAGACGAGCGGCTTGTCGGTACCGGCCATGTCGGAAGGTATGTCAGTGCTGACATACTCGCAAGCGGCTGGCAACTCTGGGTTGCAGCTGACAGGGCCGGTCGTGGATCGCTCCGCGACCGGCCCTCTTGCGTCGCCGGACAATGGAACGTCCATTGGTGCAGGGCGGACGGATCTGCCCTGCAGCAGAACCCCAGCGCCGTCAGGCCTGGCCGCCGTGCGCCCGACTGCGGAGGGTAACCTCAATGAGCGAATTGACCGCATTCCTCACGGCGCATGGCTACGTGCGCGTGCCGCTCCGACGGAGCGTCGTGGGGCATTTCCACACGGACGGCACGCTCAACGGGCGCCCGGTCGAGGTGCTGGTGGACACCGGGGCCGCCATCACCGTGGTCGCCATGTCCGTGGTTCAGGCCGTCGGTCTCCGCTCGGAATGGGTGAACCGCGAGGCGGGCGGGGCGGGCGGCGCCCTCGATCAGTACCGGGTCGAGGGGGCGGTCTTGCGGCTCGGGTCGCTGGTCCCGCGGCTCGCCGGCCCGGCCGGGCTGGACTTCGAGCAGGTGAACGCCCCCTCCGGGCGAACGGGTCGGCCGAGGTCGACGTGATCCTCGGGGCGGACGTGTTTGACGCTCATGGGGCCGTGATCGACTACGGCACGGACTCCCTGTTCCTGAAGGCGGTCGCAGCCGCCCCAGCCGCTGCGCCTGACCCAGGGACGGGGGAGCCCTGACTGGGACCGAGCCGCGCGTGCCGCCCCGGGAGCGTTCGCGATGACCGCCCCCCGCACCGGGGGATGCGCGTCGTGATCCGCGCCGCCTCGCCGTGGCTCTGCGCGGGGTGCGTGGTGCTGGGGGGTTGCGGCCCCTCGATGCGCCAGACGGAGCTCACGATCGACAACCCGCCGGTCCGGCTGGGTGCGACGCTGTACGCGCCCGAGGCCTCGACGCCGCTGCCTGCCGTGCTCCTGCTGCACGGCTCCGGCCCCGACGGGCGCGAGAATCCCTACTACCAGCAGCTGGTGGACGCGTTCGCGCGGCACGGCATCGCGGTGCTCGTGTACGACAAGCGCGGCAGCGGCGCGTCCACCGGGGACTGGCGCGACGCGCCCTTCTCCGCCCTCGTCGACGACGCCGAGGCGGCGCTGCGGGCCTTGCGGCAGCATCCGTGGGTCGATTCGACCCGCGTGGGGATCTGGGGCGGCAGTGAGGGTGCCACGATCGCCGCGCTCCTCGCCGCGCGGGTGCCGGGCGCCGCCTTCCTCATTGTGCAGTCGCTGAGCGGCCCTCCGTTCGGCGAGCAGTATCGCTTCCAGGCCGCCCGCGCGTTCCGCGGGCAGCCGGTGGACTCGGTGGCCGCGGTGACGCTCGTCGCGGCCAAGCTCGCCTACCTGCGGGGCGCCATGGCGTGGCGCGGGTACGATTCCCTTGCGCGCGCCAGCGCGGGGCGCGCCTTCGCCGCGTATGCCGCGCCGAGCGCGCCCGAGTCGTGGTGGTGGCGGTGGTACGCCACCAAGGTCGACGTCACCGCGCTCCCGTCGCTCGCGACGCTGCGGACGCCCCTGCTTGCCGTGTGGGGCGCCGACGACGTGCTGGTGCCCGCCGACACGAGCCGCGCGATGGTGCGCGCCGCACGCGCGCCGCTGCGCGTGGCTGGCGACGAGATCCGCGTCATCCCGGGTGCCAGCCACACGCTCCACGTGCCGGGACTCCGCGGCCTGCTCGCCGGCGCCGGCCTGCGCAACCGGCCGGTCCATCTGCGCGCGATGACGGGCTGGGCTGCCGCACAAGTGCAGCGCTAGGCACCGCGCCGAGGCGTTCACAGCAGACGCACCCGCGGGGCCCATTGTCCGGGTGGTTGCCCGCAGTTATACTCGGGTATGAAAACAGCCATCTCCCTTCCCGACGACCTCTTCGCCTCGGCGGAGGCCCTGGCGGAGCGCCTCGGCGTCTCGCGGAGCGCCCTCTACGCGACCGCGGTGGCGGAGTACCTCGCCAAGCACCAGGCCCGCAAGGTCACGGATCGCCTGAATGCCCTGTACGCCGACGAATCGAGCGCGCTGGATCCCCGGCTGGCCCGGGCGCAGAAGCGGTCGGCGGCGCGCACGGCGTGGTGATCGAACGGGGCTCAATCTGGTGGGCCGATCTCGCCGAACCGCGTGGTTCCGAGCCCGGATTCGACCGACCGGTGCTCATCGTCCAGGCGGACGCCTTCAACCGCAGCCGCCTCCAGACGGTGCTGGTCGTCGTCCTGACCTCCAACCTCCGGCTGGTCGCTGCCCCCGGCAACGTCCTGATTCCCGCCAAGGCGTCGGGCCTGCCGAAGGATGCGGTGGCGAACGTCTCGCACTTGCTGACTCTCGACCGCGGCTACCTCCGGGATGGTGTGGGCAAGCTCGATCCGAAGCTGCTCCGGCAGGTGGAGGAGGGGTTGCGGCTGGTGCTCGCGCTTTGAGGCCCCGGACCGGGCCCTGCCCATCGCCCGCAGGCGTGCGCCTCTCCTTGTGCACTCGACATCCGGCGCCCGGTCGCGCGACCAGGCGTGCCGCGAGCTCGACCGGACCCGCAGTGATGTGATTCGCGACTCCCTCCGGCGCCAGCTGGACCTGCTGCAGTTCGAGCAGGGCCGCCGACAGGTGCGGCCCTTCGCCGAGGCGCGGGGCTACCTCACCGATGAGGACGTCTTCACGCCGCGGGAGTTCCGGGAGCAGTCGCGCTCCACCTAGCCAGGGCGTGTCACTGGCGGGGCCTGCGGTCGCCAGTGCCCGTGGCGGGCCTGCGCACGGTGCCATGGCTGGGCACGTCCCTTGGCATGGCCTAGGGGAGTAGCCTTGCAGCGGAACCCAGGAGCCGTCAGCCAGCGCCGATACCGGCCTCGAGCACCTCTCCAGCCCCTGAAGGCCCGGACGGAGAATCCATTCGCGGCCACCGCCGTACTGGTGCCATGCCGACCCCTCCCTGGCGCCGCCCCCTCCTGGGCATCCATCTCCTGGTCCTGGCCTGCCACCCACCCGCTCCCGCCTCCGGGCCGATGGTGCTCGCCGCGGCGCAGCGTGCGATGGGCGGCACCGATTCCGTGCGCACCATCTGGAGTGTCGCCGCGGTCACGTCGCCCACCGGTGGCTTCGAAACCCGGATCGCCTCGGCGGTGAACGGCGATGTCCGCCTTGCCCTGGGGCGCGGCCTGCTCGCCGGTGTGCAGGACTCGCGAGGATGGTCCTGCGATACGTCTCACACTGTCACGGTCCTTGATTCGGTGACCCGCACGGTTGTGCGGGGGCATGATCTTCACATGCTGGTGATCGCTCCGTCCTGGCTCACGCCGCCCACTCGTGAGCCCGATGTGCGCTGGGGCGTGGACTCCGCCATCGCGCTCCGCTTCCGCGATGAGCTGGGGGCCCCACTCCGGCTCTACCTGCGGCTTCGCGACACGCTCCCGCTTGGGCTCGACCTTGTCAATCACACCGGTAGAGGCCCACGCGAGGTCCGCGTGCGCCTCGAGGACTGGCAGCCCCTCCACGGCGTCCGGCTCTTCCGCAAAGCCACGTTCGAACACGGGCCGAGTCGCTTTGCGTACTCCTATATCACCCTCGCGGTCAACGCCCTCGGCACGGATGCCTTCGAGCCGACGTGTGATCTCGCCACCGCTGCGGCCGCGGGCTGACCACCGCCCGCGGCAGAGAATGGCGGGGTCTTGATCTCCCCCGCTGAGCCAGCCGAGCGGCTTGTCGGTACCGGCCACGTCGGCAGGGATGTCCGCGCGGACATACCGGCACGGGGCTGGCCAACCAGGGCTTGCAGCTGACAGGGCCTTCGGTCACCGGCGGCCATGCCGGGCGAGCTCGCGGTGCCATATCAGGGAACATCCACCTGTGTAGCCTTGAGCAGTCGCCGTGCCGCTGAACCCCCGAGCCGCTAACCCGCTTCCGGCGTGTGCGGCCGCGGGTTCCACATTTGCGGCCCGCTCTCCACACACCGAGATTCGGTGTCATGATACCCGTCCCCTTCCGACTCAAGGTGCCCGGACAGGATCACAGTTCCGGCGGTACCGTTGCCTGGACCACCTTTCAGGTGCATGGGCTCGCCTCGCTCGATGGTCAGAGCGTCCGGCTGGAATGGAGCGGCAGCGGGACTCTGGATAGGGTGCGGGGCATGGACGTGCAGTCTGAGGTCATCTCCCTTCCCATCGAGTCCCTCCTGCTCCCCTTGCCTCATCTGCGATCCATCCAGCTCATCGGGGGCTGGCTCCGGCCCCGGATCGAGATCACCGCCAATGAGCTCGCCGTCCTCGGCCCGATCCCGGGAGCTCACAATGGCCGGATACACCTCTGGCTGGCGCGCGGGGATCGTAGGCTGGCCTCCACGCTGATTCAGGCGGTTCATGAGGCTGTCCGCCAGCTCCGCCTGTCCCCAGGGTCCGCCGCGATGCCTGGCCCACCGACTCCCACGCCGTGAGCGGGCTCACAATCGCATGCAGCCGGCAGGGCGCGGCCACCGGTTTGCGCAAGACCAGCACAACCTGCAGGTTACGTGACGCGGCCTGGCGACCGCGCCGCGACCCTGCCGCTGATGCGGGGCGTCAGGCTGCATGGCTCCTCCTCAACCGAGAGGACCCCGCCAATGAGGCTCCGTTGGGGACGTCTCCTTGCTGGTGCCGTCGTCGCCGAGCTGGTACCACTTCTCCTGCTCGTCGCGCTGGTTGCCCTGTTCGGCCCCTCCGATGAGGCACAGGCTCAAGCCTACGCCGCTCGCCTCGGCCGCTGGGTCGGCCCCATCGCAGGGGCGGTCATGTGCTTCGTGCTAGTCAGCTGGGTTGCCCGTTCCGACCGCCCCCTGGCGCTCTGGTACGGCGTGATCCTCGGTGCGCTGACCGCTGCAATCGACCTTGGGCTGCTTGCAGCCTCGGGAGTGGCGTTTGAGTGGCTCTTCGCCGTTTCCAATGCGGGCCGGGTCCTCGCGGGGGCCCTCGGTGGTGCGGTCGTCACCCGCCCCGCCCAGGTGGCGCACTAGGCCTGCTGCCGATCGGCCTCTCAACCGGTGCTATGCGGTGACGAGGCGTGCGCCGACCCGCTTCCCATGGAGCCTCACCAGCGCATGCCCCATTCGGGGCGCGACCGTCGGGTTGCGTGGGATTGACGGGTAACTTCCATCCATCAGAGTTGATCGTGATCGCTCCGGCGTTGCGAAGCGGGAAGCCGTGCCTTCGGGGCACGCGCATCGCCCTCGCGGATGTGCGGGGATACCCCGCGGGTGGGATGAGTGAGAGCGAAGGCGGGTTGGTCAATGTCCGGCTGCGGCAGCTGCCCTGCAGCGCCCCCCTGCCGTCAGGAGTCACCAGCAATTGTCCGCGGCCTCCAAGGTCTTCTCCGTGTGCCTTCGCACCTCAGCCGTGCCGATGCTGGGGGACAGGGGCTTCTCGTTCGATGGGAGTCGGACTTTCCGGCGATCGCTCAGCAATGGCACCATCGCCCAGCTAGTGAACTTCCAGCTCGGGCAGCGTTCGCAGGAAGGCCGCTTCACGGTGAACCTGGGCGTCTTTGTCCTGGGGGAGCTATTGTCCAACCCGCCGGCAGTCACGGCGTCGAATGCCCTGGAGCACCACTGCTCCGGCCCCAGGCGCACACGACTCGGCACCATGCACCCCGGTCTCATCCCCGCGCTTGCCAACGTACCACTTGTCGGAGCCCTGCTCGGCCCGAAGGACGTGTGGTGGCCCTTCGTTGAAGATCAGGGGCGCACGGACACATCGCTTCGCGAGTGCCTGTTATTGCTCGAGCGGCATGGGTTCGCCTGGCTGGCACAGGCCACTCCTCGGGGAGCAAGTGACGACTGACCCTTCGCCCGAGGCGCCCCTCACCGGCTGACCTCGGGCGGGCGCACGGGCTCCGGGGCGGACGCCACCAGGCATGACCACAGAGCGTGAGAGAACCGAGATGCCCCAGATGCGTATCGCCCCCGCCGAGCCTCCGCACGCCGCCGCGCGATCCGTCCTCCGGTCCGTACTCGGCCGGGCATTCATCCTCCCACTCGCATTCACCGGGTGCGCGACGCCCCCCGCGCGCGAAGCACCGCCCACCCCGCCCCTGATCGACGCCACGGCCCGCACCCTGATGCAGCGCGAGCACGTCCAGGGGCTGGCGCTCGCCGTCATCGACAGCGGTGCGGTGACCCACGTGGCGGCCTACGGGATCCGGAACGCCGCCGGCGATCCGCGCACCACCGCGACCGTGATGTATGGCGCCTCGCTGACGAAGACCGCCTTCGCCTACCTGGTGATGCAGCTGGTGGACGAGGGGCGGCTGGATCTCGATGGGTCCATCGCGAGCCTCCTGCCCCGCCCGCTGCCGGAGTACGACGACTACCACGACCTGGCGGGCGACGCGCGGTGGAAGGCCCTGACCATGCGGATCCTGCTCACGCACACGACGGGACTTGCCAACTTCCGGTGGCTGGAGGACGACCAGAAGCTCCGCTTCCACCACGATCCCGGCACGCGCTACGGCTACTCGGGCGAAGGCTTCTACATCGCCCAGCTGGTGCTCGAGGAGGGGCTGGGGCTCGACGTGGGGCGGGAGATGCAGACGCGCGTCTTCGATCGCTTCGGGATGACGCGCACCTCGATGCAGTGGCGGCCGGACTTCCGGCCCAACCTGGCGGACGGGTTCAAAGTCGACGGCACGCCGGAGCCGCATGACGAGCGGTCGAGCGTGAGTGCGGCCGGGTCCATGGACACGGACATCGCCGACCAGGCCCGGCTCTGGGCCGGCATCGTGCGGGGCGACGCACTCAGCGCGGCGGCCCGCGCCGAGCTGGTGCGGCCGATGGCGGCGATCACCTCGGCGCACCAGTTCCCGAGCCTGGCGCCGGACACCAACCCCGCCAACGCGACGATCAACCTCTCGGCCGGACTGGGGCTGGTGACGTTCCAGGGACCGCGTGGCCTGGCGTGGTTCAAGGGCGGGCACAACGACTGGACCGGCAACATGGTGGCCTGCGTGGAGCGGGAGCGGCGGTGCGTGGTGCTGCTCTCCAACGACGTGCGGGCGGAGCGGCTCTATCCCGAGCTGGTGCGGGCGGTGCTCGGCGAGACGGGGCTGCCGTGGGGGTGGGAGTATGAGTGGTTCGGGCAGGGCCACTGACTTCGCCGGGCAACCTGGTGAAGCGACCGATGGATTCGCGCCGTCCCTGCGGACAACTGCAGAACGGCTGACCGCACATTCCCTGCGAGGCCCATGCCCCAGACGGCTCCCGATCCGCGACCCCTGACGCCCCGCGCCCGGCTGTGGTCCCTGCTCTGGGCCGCCATCGCGTTCGCCATCGCGACGTCGATGCTGCGGACCATGGTGACCGAGTGGCCGCAGACTCGGGCCAGCCGCTCCTGGCCGACGGCCCCGGGGACGATCATCACAGCCACCCTGGACTCCGCCCGGAACTCCCGAGGGACGACTCGCTACTACCCGGTCCTGGCGTACACCTTCCGCCTGGCCGACTCCACGTACCGTGGCACGGCGCTTCGTCTCGGCACCCCGTCTTTTCACACCGTGGCCGAGGGCGAGCAGGCGCTTCGCCCGTATGGTGAGGGTGCCACGGTGCCGGTGCACTACGATCCCGGCAACCCGACCCTCAGTGTGCTGGAGCTGCGAACGCTGACCTGGGCGGATCGCCTGCTGATCCCCACGGCGCTGGTGGCCCTCGGGATCGGCGTGTTCTCTGCCTGGGAGGGAATCACCGGCGCGACGCCCAGGCTGCGGTGGCCGGGCCGGAGGTGAGGCGACAGAACGGCCGCCTGCAGCCGGCTGTGTGCGGCAGGCGGGTGGCGCAGGGGCTGGACCTGATCGAGGACCAGCAGCGCCCGAAGTGCAACGTCTGCTCGTGTCGGCCGTGGGAGAGGCCCGGCCGCGGACCCCAGCGCCGACGGCTGGCACCATTCCTCGCGTGGTCCGTATCTGCTCCCATGCCCAGACTCTGTCCGCCGTTGCTTGCCCTCCTGGCCACCGCCCCGCTCGGCTGTGGCCCACCGCCTCCTGACCTTGCGGCTGAGCGGGCGGCCCTCCTCCAGCTTCATGCGGAGCAGCGCCGGGCGCACCTGGAGCACGATGCGGGGCTCCTGACCGCCAGCTTCGCGGACACGTTCTACAGCCTTGGGCGGGGACGGGTCACGACGCCCTCGCGCGCGGAGAGCACCCGGCGCTTCCAGGCGTACTTCGACCAGTCAGCGTTCACGGCGTGGGACGACACCGCCCCGCCCGTGATCCGGATCTCGCCGGATGGCCAGATGGCCTACGTGATCGTCCAGAAGCGGGTCACGCTGACGGCGCGCGGCGCCGTGGCCGGCCCGCCGGAGGACGTGCAGTATGCCTGGCTGGCGACCTACGAGAAGCGGGACGGTCGCTGGCAACTGACGGCCTTGGCCTCGACCGACCGGCCGGCGGAGCCCAGCCGCTAGGGTGGCCTGGGGGCGGCGCCGCGTGCCCCTGGCGCGCGCGTTCGCACGGGCACGCGGAGCAGGCGAGCGACCCGGTGGGCGCGCAGGGCATGACGGGGCAGCCGCATCGCCGTGTTGTGGATGGCACTGGCGGGAGAGGTCGAGGAGCGGCCGGTGGAGCTCTTCGTGCCTGAGGCGATGACGGAGGCAGCGCTGGCGCACTTGCTCGGACGCGAGGGCCTGGAGCGGGCGGTGGCGCTAGGCCCGGACTCGTTCCTGACCCCGCCCGTGCCCGCGCCCCTGACCCCGGAGCGGCCGCGGACGTCCGCGGTCGTCGGTTTGCCTCTCCATCCGCCTGCGCCAGACCGCCGTTTGCTTGCGTAATCGCATCCCGGGGCGCAGCTTAGGCGCGATCGCCCGGTGGCAGGTCTTCCTCTGCACAACCAAGCACCGCGAAGCCACCGCTTGGAGAGTGTCCGGACGGGACCAACGGGGGCGTCATGGCAACTCAACTGGACCACGAGTTGGCGAAGCTTCGCCAAGGCGACCACCTCTGCCCGGTCCACGACAACCTGGCGGACCAGACCGCCAGCGCCGTGGCGTTCATCGCGGTCGGGCTGGGGCGCGGGGAGCGCTGCCTCTACGTCGCGAACGATTCGCCAATGGAGGAACTCGTCCGGCGCTTTGCCGGGCTGGGGGTGGACGTTGCCCACGAAACCGCACGAGGTTCCCTCAAGATCCTCACCAGCCGCGACGTCTACCTGCGAGGGGGGATATTCGACGCCCGCGGGATGATCGAGTACCTGACGGAGTGTGAGGCGGCGGCCGTTGCCGACGGCTACACCGGCTTGCGGTTCCAGGGGGAGATGACGTGGGCGCTCGGCGTGAACCTGGAAGGGGACCGGCTGATCGAGTACGAGGCGATGCTCAACGAGTTCCTGCCCACGCACCGGGCAGTGATCGCGTGTCACTACCTGCGGCCACGGTTCGATCCTGCGCTCATCCATGACCTGCTCGTCACCCATCCCCTGGTAGCCATCGCCGAACTGGTCTGTCCCAATCCCTACTACGAGCCGCCGGAGCTCGTCCTCCGACCCGAACCGATGGCGGTGTCGGAATTCAAGCGGAAGCGCCTCGATTGGTGGCTCGAGCGCCTGCGCGCGACGATGGCGGGCGAGTTGCAGCGGAAGCAGGCGACGGAAACGGCTCGCGAGCGGGAAGAACTCGTGCAGCTGCTGCTCGATTCCACGGCCGAGGCCATCTACGGCATCGACCTTCACGGCAACTGCGTGCTGGCGAACCCGACGTGCGCCCGGCTCCTCGGCTATGCCGACCCGAAGCAGCTGAACGGCCGGAACATGCACCTCCTGATCCATCACCACCGTCCCGATGGTCGTCCGTACCCCGAGGAGGAATGCCCCATCGTCCGGGCCATCCAGGCACGGCAAGGCACTCACGTCACGGACGAAGTGTTCTGGCGTGCCGACGGGACGAAGTTCGACGCCGATTACTTCTCCTACCCGATGTGGCGGGGCGAAGAGCTGGTCGGCGCCGTGGTGACATTCCTCGACATCAGCAACCAGAAGCGACTCGAGGAGCAATTGCGGCAGGCGCAGAAGATGGAGGCGATCGGGCGGCTCGCCGGCGGGGTGGCGCACGACTTCAACAACCTGCTCACCATCATCACGGGATACAGCGAGATCCTGCTTCAAACGACCCCGCGCGATGACCCCAACCGGGAGCTGCTGGAGGAGATCCAGAAGGCCGGGCAGCGCTCGGCATCGTTGACCCGGCAGTTGCTGGCGTTCAGCCGGAAGCAGGTCCTTGCCCCCAGGGTGCTGGACCTGAACGGGGTGATCCGGGACACCGAGAAGATGCTGCGTCGCGTGATCGGGGAGGACATCCACCTGACGATCACGCTGCACCCGGAACTCGGCAGCGTGAACGCCGACCCGGGGCAACTGGAGCAGGTCCTCCTGAACCTCGCGGTGAACGCCCGCGACGCCATGCCGCAGGGCGGAAAGCTCACCATCGAAACCAGGGAGGTGGTCCTCGGCGAGGATTACGCCCGGTCCCATGCGGACGTCCGACCCGGCTGGTACGTGATGCTGGCCGTCACGGACACGGGCGTCGGCATGACCGACGAGGTCAAGCGTCACTTGTTCGAGCCGTTCTTCACCACCAAGGGACCCGAAAGGGCACCGGCCTGGGGCTGGCCGTGGTTCACGGCATCGTGAAGCAGAGCGACGGGACGATCGAGGTGTACAGCGAACCGGGCGTGGGCACCTCGTTCAAGATCTACCTCCCGCGCGCGGACCAGCCCGCACCGAGCGGGAAGTCCGGCCCCGGCCCCGGCCCCGTCCCGCGCGGGACGGAAACGTTGCTGCTGGTCGAGGACGACGACGCCGTCCGGGCGCTGACCCGCTTCACCCTGCAGCAGTGCGGCTACACCGTCCTGGAAGCGAGCCACGGTGAGGAGGCCATCAGGGTCGCCAGGAACCACCGGGAGAGGATTCACCTGCTCGTCACGGATGTCGTGATGCCGGGGATGGGGGCGGATCCTCGCCGAGCGGTTGCTGAGCCTCCATCCCGAGATGAAGGTGCTCTACCTTTCTGGCTACACCGACGATGCCGTCGTTCGGCACGGCATTCTCCACGAGGAAGTGCACTTCCTGCAAAAGCCGTTCTCTCCGACCGCACTGGCGCATCAGGTCCGGCACGTGCTTGCGAACTGACGGGTGGCCCGTCCCGCGAGTGGGGGACCGGCTGGCCTTCAGGACGTGGACACTCCGGTGTTCGGTCAGGGGGTCCGTTCATGGATCCGCCCGGAGCCTGAGGGAGACCAGCATCGACGGTCCCGCTGGTCGAGAGCCTGCGATTGACGGCGGACCCGGCAGGGTTGACCGGGCAGTCGGGGCAGGCACGACGTTTCTCGCGGGTGAACGGAGCGCGGATGCCGGATGCGACGGGTCAGGTCGAGGCGATGACAGCGCCCACGGGTCCGCTGGTGCTGGTGGTGGACGATGACGCCAACGTCCGCGCCATGCTGTCCACCGCCCTGACCGGGGAGGGATACCGGGTGCAGTCGGCCGAGAGCGGAGAAGACGCGCTCAAGGCGATGAGCCGGGAGCTGTACGACCTGGTGCTCCTGGACCTCGAGCTGCCCCGGATGAGCGGGCTCGCGGTGCTGGAGGAGGCCCCGCGGCTCCAGGGCGATGCGCAGTTCATCATCCTTACCGGGGCCGGGTCGGTGGCGACCGCGGTGGAGGCCATCAAGCTCGGTGCCTTCGACTACCTCCAGAAGCCGCCCAGCCTGGCCGAGCTCGGGCTGGTGATGGACCGGGCCCTGGCGGACCGAGACCGGCGGCGGGAGCTGGCCCGGCTCCGACTTGGAGCCAAGGAAGGGAAGGGCCACACGCTGATCGGCGACTCGTTGCCGATGCGGCGGCTGCGGGCCGAGCTCGCGCGCGTTGCGCCGACCCGGGCCACGGTGCTCATCAGCGGCGAGACCGGCACCGGAAAGGAGCTGGTGGCCCAGACCATCCACGCGTTATCCGATCGCGCCGCCAAGCCATTCGTGGCCGTCAACTGCTCGGCCCTCCCGGAAGGCGTGCTCGAATCGGAGCTGTTCGGCCACCTGCGCGGCAGCTTCACCGGCGCGGTCGCCAGCCGGCGCGGCTTGTTCGAAGAGGCCGCCGACGGCACCCTCTTCCTCGACGAGGTTGGCACCCTCGCTCCGGGTGTCCAGGTGAAGCTGCTTCGAGTGCTGCAGGAGCGTCGGGTCCAGCGGGTGGGCGGCGGACTGGCGGTCCCGGTGGATTTCCGGCTGGTGGCGGCGACCAACGTGGACCTGGCCGCGGAAGTCGCGGCCGGCCGGTTCCGCGAGGACCTCTACTTCCGCCTGAACGTGGTTCCGATCCGGGTCCCTCCCCTGCGGGAGCGGGGCAACGACATCCTCCTGCTCGCCGCTCACTTCCGGAGTCGCTACGCCGAGGAGTTCGGCATCACGCCGCCCGATTTCTCCCCTGCCCTGGTGCAGCGCCTGCTGCAGAATCGGTGGCGCGGCAACGTGCGGCAGCTGGAAAACGTGATCCAGAGGGCGGTGATCATGCACTCCAGCGCCCGCGCGATCCCGGTCCTGCCGCTGGAGGATCCGGTCGTTACGCCCGAAAGCGAACTGCTGGATCGGGCGGCCAGCGAGAGCTGGAACCTGGACCGGGTGGAACGGGAGTACATCCTGCTGGTCCTCGAGCGACAGGAGGGCCACCTGGGACGCACGGCGGCATTCCTCGGCATCGATCGCCGAACCCTCTACCGGAAGCTCAGGGACTACCAGAAGGGCGGCCATCTCGCCGCCTTGCCCGCCCAGGAGTCGTAGCTCCGCAATTCCGCCCCACCCGTTGGGACAAACCGCCCCAACCCGCCACCGCAGTCGCCGGTCCGACATCCCGCATAACTGGTTGTGCCCGCTCGGCTTGGCCCGCCTGGGGCGGGCCGGCGCGTCCCGGCATGAGGGACGCATAGGAGGGTCAGCCGAGAGGCAGTTCCTGACAACGGTTCAACCAGGAAGCCGCGGATGTCCGACCGTTCCCCGAAGCCCGGACTGGTGGTGCCATCCGAGGCGCTTCCGCCCGACACCACCGTACCCCTGGCCTTGGGTGGCGCGAGGGGGCACGCGCTCCGCCGCTCCCTCGACAGCATCCTGGCCCAAGTGGAGGCCATGCTGGTGCTGCACGATGAGAACCTCGGTTTCCCAGCCGAGGGGTGGCTCCGCGGGGTGCGATCGCATCTATGGGTGGCGCAGGACCTGTTGCTCGGGATCGTGCCGGCGCCAGGGGAGGACGAGTGATGAGCCACGAGGAGCGGGAGTTGTGGCAGCGGTTTCGACAGCACGGGGGCCTGTCCGCCCGGGACCGGCTGGTCGAACGACACCTGGGACTGGTGCACCACATGGCGCGGGCGGTGGAGAGGCGCACGGGAGCCGATCGGGACGACCTGATCAGCGCGGGCACCGTGGGTCTGCTCCAGGCCGTCGAGCGATTCGACCCCGAGCGCGGCCATCAGTTCAGCACCTTCGCCCTCAGGCGGATCCGCGGTGCCATGCTTGATGAGATGCGGCGGATGGCGCCGATCTCCCGCCGGGCGCAGACGACGCGGCGGAGGATGACCGCCGCGCGCGACCGGCTGGAGTGCCGGCTGGGGCGGCCGGTGCGAGCAGCCGAAGTGGCCCTCGAACTCGGCGTTGAAGAGAGACGATACCTGGCCTGGGAGGCGGACGCGAACCGGACGGCGGCGCCACTGCCCGCCGACCTGCCTGCCCCCGAACCCATCGAGGCAGAGACCCCCGCCTGGCTGGTGGAGGCGCTGACACGCCTTCCCCCCAGGGAGCGCACGGTGATCTCGCTGAGCTACGGCGAGGAGTTGGATGGCCGTGCCATTGCGGAGGTCCTCGGGGTGACAGAGTCCCGAGTGTCTCAACTCCGGCACCGGGCACTTTCCCGGCTGCGGGACGCCGCACCGGCGCGGAGGGGCTCATGAACCCGCTCGCCATCGCGGTGCCGACCGGCATCCCTGGCGCGCTGCCCCAGCTTCCGGCCGCGAGCCGGGTCCTGATCATTGACGATGATGCCCGCTGTACCTCGGCGCTGGCCCGGCTGCTTCGCCGGGCCGGGCTGGAGACGGTCCAGACGACCTCCGATCCGACCCACGGGGTGGCGCTGTTCCAGGAGCAGGAGCCCGACCTGGTCCTGCTGGACCTGCACATGCCACGGATCGATGGCTTTCACCTGCTGACACTGCTCCGGCGCCCGAACCCCGACGGGCCGCCCGTGCCGATCGTCATGCTCACCGGCGACAGCGAGCCCCAGTGTCGCTACCGGGCCCTCGCGCAGGGGGCAAGTGACTTCCTGCTCAAGCCACTCGACCCGATTGAGGTGCTGCTGCGGGTGCGGGCCCAGCTGGAGACCCGGGAGCTGCAGCGCCGGCTGGCGCGGCACAACCAGACGCTGGAGGTGGCGATCGCCGCGCGGACCCGGGAGCTGGAAGCCGCCCAGGTGGAGATGCTGGGGCGGCTGGCCGTGGCGGCCGAACTGCACGACGACGAAACCGGGCAGCATACGCAGCGGGTGGGTGAGCTGGCCGGTCGCCTGGCCCGGGCACTGGACCTCCCGCGGGCGCAGGTGGACCTGATCACGCGCGCGGCCCCGCTGCACGATGTGGGCAAGATCGGGATCCCGGATGCGATTCTCCGAAAGCCCGGCAAGCTGACTGCGGAGGAGTTCGGCCAGATGAAGACTCACGCCACGGTTGGGGCACAGATCCTCGCGGGTGGCCGCTCCGAACTCATCCAGATGGCCGAACGCATCGCCCGACACCATCACGAGCGCTGGGACGGGACCGGTTACCCCGTCGGACTCCGCGGCGTGGCCATTCCCCTCGAGGCCCGGATCGTCGCGGTGGCAGACTTCTACGATGCCCTGACCCACGACCGTCCCTACCGGCCCGCGTTCAGCCTGGAGTACACTCTCGGCCAGTTGCAGGCCGGCAGCGGGTCGCACTTCGATCCTGCGGTGGTCCATGCGCTACTGGAGACCGCCAATGGACCGGCAAGACCCACCACTTCATGCCGGCCGGACGCCGGAGGAGAAGCCGCCGCGTGAGCGACACACAGCGAAGGGGTTGCACATCCGAGGCCGGCACGGACGCCGAGCGGGAATGGCGGCGGCAGGTCTGCGAGGTGGTGGTCGAGCGCTCCCGGGCCATCGAGCACAAGCTGGAGCGCTACGCGGTGGCTTCGCTGGAGGTGCTGGTGACGGCACTGGAGGCCCGAGACCCGTTCATGGCGGGTCACTCGCAGCGCATCGCCCACCTCAGCGCCTCACTCGCGGACGCACTCGGCCATCCGCAGGATGAGGTGGAAGCGGTGCGCCTGGCGGGGCGGCTGCACGACATCGGCATGCTGGTGATCAGCGACCGGGTGGTGAACCGCGAGGGACCGCTCGCCCCCGAGGAGCGGGAGCAGATCCGCCAGCACCCGGTGGTAGGGGATCAGTTGCTGCAGCCCTTTCCGCACCTGTGGGAGGTGGGCCGCTTCGTTCGCGGCCATCACGAGCGCTGGGACGGCACCGGCTACCCCGATGGCCTGGCGGGCCACAGCATCCCGTGGGGTGCCCGGATTCTCTCGGTGGCGGAGACCTACGACGCCTTGGTCACCAGCCGGGCGTACCGCCAGGAGGTGCAGGGACCCGAGGACGCGGCGCGGAGCTCGAGCGCCTCAGCGGAACGGCCCTGGACCCGGAAGTCGTGGCGGCGCTCTCCAGTGCCACGAGGCGGCGGCGGACGCTGGAGTTCGTGGTGGAGCGATAGCGCGGAGCGCGGCTGCCGCAAGTGAGCCTGGGGCAAACCGACAGGGGGTGCCAGGCCCCGCACCAACGGATGGCTGCGCCCTGCCAGCCGCATGCGGTTGTCAGCTGGCGCCATCTCCGGGTACGACCGCCGACTCCCACGTGGCGGTTTCGGCCCGGTCGTCATCGGGGTCCGCGGTTGCGACGCCGAGGCAGACAAACCCCAGCCGGCCGGGGACGGCAGCACTGCGCAGGTTCCTGGGATCGCAGCAGATGCGGACGTGGGTGATACCGGGAACGAGGCCGGCGAGGCGGCGCACGGCGTCGACCGCCTCGGTGATGTACCCCTGCCCCTCCGCCCCCGTCCGGACCCAGTAGCCAATCTCGAGGACGTGCGCTGGCCCCCGTCGGTGGAGGCCGGTTCCCCCCAGGAGGCGGCGTTCCTCACGATCGAAGATCCCGATCACCCACTCGGTGCCGGCGTCATAGTTGGCCGCGAAGGTGGCCAGGCGCTCGGTGAGCTGCGGCAGGGGCGTCGGCTCCATCCGGGCCCACGGCATCCACGGCTGCAGTCGCTCCAGGCTCTGGTCGATGGCCTCCTTGAGGAGCGGGGCATCCTCCGGGCGATAGCGCCGGAGCACCAGGCGGGGGGTCTCGATGCGTGGGGGGATGGTCATGCAGGAAGGTAGCGATGCGGCCAGCCAGCGGATCAGGGTTGGAGCTGACAGGGCCGGTCGGGGATCGTTCCGCGACCGGCCCTCTTGCATCGAGGACCAGCGGCCAACGCGGACCCAGCGACGGGCCCGACGCCGAGCACCGCCCCTACCGCCGCCCCTTCCCCGCCTTCCCATCCACCTCCAGCACCGGCCGCCCCAGCAGCTTCATCTTCGGGGACACCCCGAGGCCGGGCTCGTGCGAGGCCGCGAGGCGTCCCTGGCGCCGCTGCGGGGCTCCATCGGCGAAGGCCACCGTGACGTAGCTGTTGAAGTCCGTGGACGAGAACAGGTACCGCTCCGGCGTGCTGTGGGCCAGGTGGGCGATGGCGGCGGTGATGATGTCGCCGCCCCAGGTGTCCTCGATGGTCATGGCGATGCCGAGGGAGACGCAGAGGTCGCGGATCTGCCGGGCGCGGGTGAGGCCGCCCACCTTGGAGATCTTGAGGTTGATGACGTCCATGGCCTGGTCGGCGATGCCCTGGACCACCATGTCGATGCCGTCCACCACCTCGTCCAGCACGAAGGGCCGGTTGGTGTGGCGCCGCACCGCCAGGCACTGCTCGTAGGTCATGCACGGCTGCTCGATGTAGACGTCCACGTCGCGCACCGCGTCGGCCACGCGGAGGGCGGCGTGCTGGGTCCAGCCGGTGTTGGCGTCGGCCACGAGGACGTCGCCCCGCTCGAGCTCCTTGGCGGCGGTGCGGATGCGGGCGATGTCCACGTCGGGATCGCCGCCCACCTTGAGCTGGAACTTGCGGTAACCCTCCTTCCGGTACTGCCCGACTTTCTTTGCCATCTGGGCCGGCGACTCCTGGGAGATGGCGCGGTAGAGCGCGAAGTCGCTGCCTACGTGGCCGCCCATGAGGGTGGCCACCGGGAGGCCGCTCACCTTGCCGAGCAGGTCCCAGCAGGCCATGTCGATGGCGGACTTCACGTACGGGTGGCCGCGCATGGCGGCGTCCATGCGCTCGTTGAGCTGGCCGAGTGCGAGGGGGTCGGCGCCGAGGAGGGCGGGTGCCAGCTCCGCGATGCCGGCGCGGGCGCCGGCGGCGTAGGCGGGGAGGTAGGCGGGGCCGAGGGGGCAGATCTCGCCCCAGCCCGTGATGCCTTCGTCCGTCTCGACTCCGACCACCGTCGAGTCGAACACCGAGACGGAGTTGCCGCCCGACCACTTGTAGCTGCCCTCGTGGAGCGGCAGGTCGATCTGCCAGGCGCGAATCGCGGTGATCTTCATGAGGTTGCCAGACTGAGGCCGCCGGCGCGGGCCTCGTTGCGGGCGGAGAGCCACATCAGGACGGAGGTGTAGAGCAGCACGCCCACCACGAGCCAGCGCACCGCGTCGAGCGAGAGCGACTTGACGATGAACGCGGCCACGAGGACGCCGGGGATGCCGCCGAGGGTCATGGCGATGGAGGTGGGCTTGTCGTAGCGGCCCGAGCGGACGAAGCGCACGGCGGCGGCCGGCAGGATCAGCGCGGCGGAGCCCATCATGATCGGGAAGGCGGCCGTGGGGTTCATGCCGAGGAGGCTCACCACGGCCATGGAGGGGGCATAGTTGCCGATGCCGAGGGTGGCGAGCGCGCCGAGCACCAGGTTGGCGGAGACGCCGAGCAGCAGCGCGATGCCGGTGAGCGAGAGCGCCTCGCCGCCGGGCGGGAAGAACTCGAGCTGCCGCAGGGTGATGAACACCGCCGTCACCAGGAGGGCCACCGCCATGCCGAGCTGGATCTTCCGCCGGGGCAGGCGGCTCACGATGCCGGCGCCGAACCAGGCGCCGATGGCGCCGGCGGCGAGCATCGAGGCCAGCGTGACGAACTCTACCCGGATCACCGTGATGTAGAGGACGGCCTCCAGGATGGTCGGGAGGGCGTGGCCGACGTTCAGGGTGCCGGGGATGTCCTCGTCCCTGACGAGCTTGCCGAGCTTGAGCGCGGTGGTGGTGGTGGCGAACGACCCGATGCCCAGGGTATCGAGGAAGTCGATGCCGAAGCCGAGGCCGAGGAGCAGCGGCCAGCGGGTCCGGCGACCGGGCGGGGCGCCGCCGGTGAGGGTGACGTCGGGCATTGCGGTCCCTTGCTGAGTCGGGTCGGGTGGCTGCGAATGAACGGGGATGCGTGGTGCGACCGATCCAAGCTACGCCGCGAGCGGCGGGTGCGACAGGCGGCCCGGGCGGCCCCGGCTAGAAGGTGATCTCCTGCCCGACGCCGAGGCGCCGGGCCTCGGCTACGACGTGGCGGCCGGCGGCAACGTCCTCGATGCCGAGCCCGAGCGACTTGAAGAGGGTGATCTCGGTGCTCGACGCCCGGCCGGTCCGGGCGCCGGTGATCACCTCGCCGAGCTCGGCGTGGATGTCGGCGGGGCGGAGGCGGCCTTCGGTGATGGGGATGAGCAGGTCGCCGGCCTCCGCGAGCGCGCTCTCCCTGGCATCCACGACGATCCGGGCGCTGGTGACGGCGTCGGTGTCCAGCTCGCGGGTGTCGGGGGTGTGGGCGCCGACGGCGTTGATGTGGGCGCCGGGGGCGATCCACGCACCCGCCAGCACCGGCGTGGAGCTGGCGGTGAGGGTGCAGATGATGCTCGCGTCCCGGACGGCGGCCTCGGCGGAGGGCATCACTTAGATGGGCGGGATGCCGGGGACGCCGGCCGACTGGGCGAAGGCGCGGGCCCGTTCGGTGGAGCGGCTCCAGACCCGGACGCGCCGGAGCGTCCGCACGGCGGCCATCGCTGCCAGGTGAGTGCGCGCCTCGGCGCCGGCGCCGAGGAGGGCGAGGTCGCCGGCGTCGGGGGTGGCGAGGAGGTCGGTGGCGACGGCGGAGACGGCGGCGGTGCGGATGGCGGTGACGGCGCCGGCCTCGAGGATGGCGAGGACCTGCCCGGTGCCGGGATCGAGGGCGAGGACGGCGCCCTGGTGGGTGTGGAGGCCGCGCGCGGGGTTGCCCGGGAAGACCGAGACCACCTTCACGCCGAGCGCGGCGGGGTCGGCGACCCAGGCGGGCATGGCGAGCATGGTGGCGGTGCCGTCGGGGCGGATGGCGGTGCGCGGGGGCTGGATGGTCTTGCCCTGGGCCCGGGCGGCGAGGGTGTCGCGCATCAGGGCGATGCAGGCGGGCATGAGGAGGAGGCGCTCGACGTCGCTGTGGGTCAGGACCAGCACGTGGCCTCCGGGTGGGGCGCGGGCGTGGGATGGTGTGGGGGAGGGAAGGTTCACGGAAAGTGGGGGGGGCGCAAGGTTGGGGGATGCACGGGCGCGTGGGCGCTCACCAGCCTTGACCGGTAGGAGAGGCGGTACTAGACGTTGTTGGCGTAAGTTGAAGCCGCGTTGAGCCTGAGGCGGTGCCGGCGGCGCGGCATGATCGCGTGAGCGCGCCGCCAGCCGAAACCATGCGAAGGACCCGCCCCTGAAGATCTGGATTGATGCGGACGCCGCGCCGCGCGACGTGAAGGACCTCATCTACCGGGCGTCGAAGCGGCTGGGCGTCGAGGTGATCCTCGTGGCCAACCAGCGGCTCGAGGTGCCAGCGGGCTATCCGCTGGTGACGGCGGTGCGCGTGGAGGGCGGGCCGGACGTGGCCGACCAGCACATCGCGGCCTGCGCCGAGACCGGCGACCTGGTGATGACGCAGGACATCCCGCTCGCCGCGGTGCTGGTGCCCAAGGGTGTGGTGGTGCTGGATCCTCGTGGCCAGGAGCACACGGCCGAGTCCATCGGGGAGCGCCTGTCGGTGCGCGACTTCATGGAGGGGTTGCGGGCGGGGGGCGTGGAGACCGGGGGGCCCCCGCCCTTCAATGCGCAGGCGAAGCAGGCGTTTGCCTCGGCGCTGGATCGGGCGCTGACGCGGCTGCGGCGGGGACGGTAGCCGGGGCGGGAGGACCGGCCCGGCGCGGCTGGTGGGCGGCGGGGCGATTCGTGGCCATCAAGAGGTGCTGGACCACCATTCGCGGCATCACCCGGCGATCGCCCTCGCGGAAGGTGACTCCGCCGCCCGGCGGACGTCGCAGCGGGGCGGGGCCTAACTTGGGGCCGCCGCTGAGAGGGCCGGCCGTGAATCGCACCGCGACCGGCCCTCTTGCGTCGTGGGACAATGGCATGTCCAGTCGTGCAGGGCTGACGGACCTGCCCTGCTGCTGAAGTCCGGCGCCGTCAGGCCGCCTGCATGGAGCGTGGATGCAAATCCCCCGGTTCGCCGTACGTGTCGGACTTGCGCTCGGGGGGACGCTTGTCCTCGTCGCAGTCCTCCATACCCTCGCGACCTCCCGGACCTACCAGCTCTTCGGCCGCCTCGTGGCCCACGTGCCCCGGGCAACTCCCATTGTGGCCCTCACCTTCGATGACGGCCCCACCGAGGGTCCTCTGGACAGCCTGCTTGCCACCCTCGCGGCCCACGAGGTCCGTGCCACCTTCTTCGTCACAGGACGCGAGCTTGCCGCCGCGCCCCACGCGGCGCGGCGCCTGGTCCAGGCTGGGCACGAGCTCGGCAACCACACCTATTCGCATCGCCACATGGTCCTGAGGTCGCCCCGGACCATTCGACGTGAGATCGAAACCACCGACTCATTGATTCGTGTCGCGGGGTATCCGGGCCCGATCTATTTTCGACCGCCCTACGGCACCAAGCTACTTGGACTCCCCTGGTATCTCGCCCGCCACCACCGCACGAGCGTCACCTGGGACGTGGAGCCAGACTCCTACCGGGAGGTATCGCAGAGTGCCGAGGGTATCGTTCGGCACGTGCTCGCTCGCGTGGGCCCCGGCTCCATCATCCTACTGCACCCCTGGTATCGCAGCAGAGCTACCAGCCTCGCCGCGGTGGGTCCGCTCCTCGACAGCCTGCAGGCCCGCGGATACCGCGTCGTCCCGCTGCGCGAGCTCCTCGGTGAGTAGGTCGTGGTACGGCCACCGCCGGCGCCGGCCGTGGGCGGGGAGTTGCGCCGACGCGCCGCGCGCCTCAGCTTATCAGTCACACGCGCATCGTCGCCCGTGAAGACCCCGTCGCAGTGGCGCCCTGCCCTGCCCGTCTGCGTCCCATTCCAATGCCAGGCATGGACCATCCTCCCCTCGAACCAGGTGAAGCCCTGCGGCTCCACGCGCCCGCCATCCGGGGCGCGGTGGCCCGGAGCGGGCCGAGCTTCCGCGCCACGGTCAGCCTCCCTGTCGTGCAGGACCTGGATCTCTTCATCACCGACCGCCGGATCATCGTCCGCGCGGAGATCTTCCTGGGCCTGTTCGAATCCGACTACATCGCCTGGTACCCCCGGGCGGACCGGCCGACGGAGTCAGACGTGCTCACCCACGTCTACCTCACCCCGGACGGGCCGATGGGCCCCCTCCTCACCCTCGTCGCCAAAACCGGGCGCCCCTCCCTCCTCCGAGGCCCAGAACTGAGGCTGGCGCTCTACCTCCCTAACGCGGCAGCGGCGGCCGCCGCGCTCCCAGCAGACCTGCTGGGATGAGGGCCCTCGTTCCGCCGCCCACCCGGGCGGTTCGTGCGGCGTAACAACCGCATCGCGCCGGGCCCAGCCATCCGCGCCGGGGTCCCTGCGGCGGGCGCCCAGGCATCCGCGCCGGTCCCGGGGGGGGGGCGGGGCGTCAGGCCACACGCGAGCCACCGAGAGGCCTGATGGACCCCGTCCGCCGTGCCCGCACCGCCGTTGCCCCCGACGACCGCCGCCTGGCGACGCGCTGGGTGCGTCACCCACTTCTCTGGGTGCCACTCGCCCTCCTGACGTTCGGCAGCTGCACCCGGCGGACCGCCGTCGAGGCCCTGCCGGGCACCACGACGATCGACAGCACGGCGCGCGCACTGATGCAGCGCGCGCATGTCGAGGGGCTCGCGCTCGCCGTCATTGATGCCGGGGCGGTGGTTCACGTGGCCGCCTACGGGATCCGCAACGCCGCCCGCGATCCGCTCACCACCGAGACCATCATGTACGGCGCTTCGCTGACGAAGACCGCCTTCACCTACATGGTGATGCAACTGGTGGACGAGGGGCGGCTGAGCCTCGATGCGCCGATCGCGGACCTGCTGCCACGCCCGCTGCCGGAGTACGACGATTACCACGATCTCGCCAGTGACCCGCGCTGGAAGCAGCTGACGCTGCGGATCCTGCTCACGCATACCTCCGGGTTCGCCAACTTCCGGTGGCTGGAGGACGATGGCAAGCTGCGGTTCCATCATGAGCCCGGCAGCCGCTACGGGTACTCCGGGGAGGGCTTCTACATCGCCCAGCTGGTGCTCGAGGAGGCGCTCGGCCTCGATGTCGGGCGGGAGATGCAGGTGCGCATCTTCGACCGGTTCGGCATGCCGCGCACCAGCATGCAGTGGCGGCCGGACTTCCGGGCGAACCTGGCGGACGGATTCCGCATCGACGGGACTCCCGAGCCTCACGACGAGCGGTCGAGCGTGAGCGCGGCCGGCTCCATGGACACGGACATCGCGGACCAGGCCCGGCTCTGGGCGGCCATCGTCCGAGGCGAGGGGCTGAGCCCCGCCTCGCGCCGCGAGATGATGCGGGGGCAGGCGCCGATCACGTCGCGGCAGCAGTTCCCGACGCTCGCTCCCGACACCAACCCGGCCAACCGCGCGATCGGCCTGGCCGCGGGCCTGGGGGTGGTCACGTTCCAGGACACCCGCGGCGCGATGTGGTTCAAGGGCGGGCACAACGAGTGGACGGGCAACATGGTCATCTGTCTCGAGCGCGGGCAGCGCTGCCTCGTCCTGCTCTCGAACGACGTGCGGGCCGAGCGCATCTACCCCGACCTGGCCCAAGCCATCCTCGGGCAGACGCGGATGCCGTGGGCCTGGGAGTACGACTGGCACCGGCCCGGAGCCCGCGGGGCCTGAGGCAGTTCGCGGCCTTAACGCACCACGCTGTGGCTTGCCGGTGCGTTGCAGCCGCCGCTGACGCGCCACGCTCCTCGCGGCAGGGTGGCATCTTCCCGAAACCTCCTCCCCTCGCCTCCCCGTAGAGCGGGCTTCCCAAGCCCTTCTCCCACCAGAGGCCCCGATGCTGCGTCCCACCCTGCTACTCCTGCTGGCCACGCTCCCGCTGCGCACCGGGAATCCTCGGCCCGCCACGTCCGCGCAGCCCGACACCCTGCGGCCCGGCAGTCCGGCCCTCCTGCTGGAGCGCGTTCGACCCTACGACCTGGAGCGCGAGCTTCATTTCACCCGTGGGGACACGACCCGCCCGTTCGGGCGCCAGGGCGAGCGGCTCGTCCTTGATACCACCCACGGCAATGCCTCCCTCCTGCACGTCCTCACCTTCGACACGCCGGCGGCCCTCACCATCGACAGCAGCTGGGTGGATCCCGCGACACTGGCGCCTCGTCGCCTGGTGTCGCGCAACCGGTTCCGGACCGTCGTCCTGGAGTTCGGGGCGAGCACGGTGCGGAGCACCACGACGCCCGCGAGCGGCGCGGCGACCGTCGCCGATCACCCGCTCCCCTCCCCGGTGTTCGAGTGGAACATGCTCCCGGTGGTACTCGCTGCGCTGGACCTTCATGACGGTGACCGCTTCGTGCTCCCCATCTTCAGCGATCGCGCTGGGGCGGTGGCGTGGTACACGGTGGCCGTGAGCGCCGATTCGCTCGAGCGCTCGTCCGGCTTCCAGGCGCCGATGTGGCGCCTCGAGGCCACGCCCGACTCGGGCGCCCCGTCCGCCCGCTGGTGGGTGTCGCGCCGGCATCACTTCCTGGATCAGGCCCGGTTGAGCGAGCCCGGAGCCACCATGCTCTACACGCGCGGGGGCCTGTAGCACCGGGTCCGCGGCTGGACCATGGCGTGGAGCTGGCGCGCGCGGGCGATGGCCGGCGCGATGTCCTGCCGTCGGGCGGCGGGCCGGGGCGGCTAGCGAACGGGGCGGTCCACGGACGCCGTGGGATCGGCGGCGCTCCGTGTCCCGCCCCGCACCGCCCCCGGCGTCGCGCCCGTCGCCCGCTTGAGCTCCCGTGTCATGTGGCTCTGGTCGGTGAATCCCGCGCTCGCGGCGATGTCGGGGAGGGAGCGGCGGGTCCCCGTGAGCAGCGCGCAGGCGCGCTCCACGCGACGGCGGCGGAGATAGTCGCCGGGTGTCTCGCCCAGGAACCGATGGAAGGCGCGGGCGAAGTACACGGGATGCACCCCCACCTCGCGTGCGACCTCGCCCACGGTGACCTCCTCGCCGCACCGATCGGCCAGGAGGGTCCGGGCCCGCTCGAGCCAGCCCGGCGGCCGGCGGGACCGGTCCGGCTTCGAGGTCACCAGCTCCAGCAGCTCGAGCGCCAGGCTCTCGACCGTCAAGGCGGGGCCGCGCGCGAGCTGCGCGGCCAATCGGGTGGCGAGGCGGGTCCCCTCCGCCCCCGGCACCGCGACGGCGTGATCGAGGAGCGGAGCTTCCTCGCCGGCGAGGTCGAGCTCCCGCGGCGCGATGGAGACGGCGAGAAACCGCCCGGCGACCGGCGCCGAGGGCGTGTGCCGCTCGAACCGGTCGCGATGGGTGGTGCCGGGCGGGTTGTAGACGAGCATCGGCGCCGTGGCGACGGCCGGCGCGCCGCGGGCCGAGCTTACATACAGGCCGCCCAGGACGAGGACGAAGTGTGCCTCGTCGTGCGTGTGGCGCTCGACGGTGGCGTGCGGATCCGCGTCCCGCAGGGCGACCTCGAACCCGCGGATGCGGGCGCGGGTCTGCACGATGCCGTAGAAGGCGGCGTAGGGGAGGCGCATCGGGTCGTCGGCCAGTGGCTGAGAGTGGTGAGCCGGGCGCGGCCGGCGCGCGCGGCCCGGGTGCTGAGGTTGCATCCGTACAAGACGTGAACGGGGTGCCGTGGTATCGTTGACGCAGCACGCCGGATCCCTCGACCCCTGCCCCCCCGACCCATGCGCCCGCGCTCCCTGCTCCTGGCCATCCTGACGCCCCTCGCCCTCCCGGTGGTTGCGCAGCAGACGTTGGGCGATGGGCTCGTCGGGCTCTGGGGGACCGAGTCGCTGCTCGGGCCGGCGGTGCGTGGGCTGGTCCTGGTCGAGGAGCATGACGGAATGTGGACGGCCCAGGTTGCGGGCATGGAGGGCCGAAGTGTCGCGACGCGCGAGCCGCGGGGCGCGGCCGGAAGCCGCAACGGCGCGATCGTCTCCTTTCCCGGCCGGCCGGAGCAGCTGCGCCTCCTGGCGGAGCAGCGGGGCCGGCGGACCGCGCTCCGGGGGTTCTGGGTGCAGCCAGCCGGCAACCTGCCGGCGTACGCCACCCCGCTCAGCTTCGTGCCCGCGGGGCCCGGGCGATGGCGCGCGACGATCACCCCGCTCGATGAGCGCTTCTCGCTCTTCTTCCAGGTGACCGGGGACAGCGGGGGCGCGCTGCGCGCGGTGGCGCGGAATCCCGACTACAACTGGGGGGCGCGCTGGCCCTGGTTTCGCCTCGAGCTGGTTGACGGCGGGACAGCGATCGCGCTCATCGATCCCGCGACCGGTCGGCAGCGCTTTGCGCAGCCGTACGACAGCGCGCAGCGCCGCATCACCTTCGATTTCGGGGCCCTCCTCGTGGCCCGCCCCCTGGAGGCCGACGCCGCGCCCGGCTTCTACCCCCGCCCGCCGCACGCGGCCCCGTACCGGTATCGCGTCCCCGCCGACCTCGGCGACGGCTGGCGCGTGGCCGCCGCCGACCGCGTGGGACTCGACGTGGAGCTCCTCGCCGAACTGGTCCGGGCGATCTCGGCCACCAACCCCGCCGACGTCCGGGCCAACGACACGATGCCGCGCCTTCACTCGCTCCTGGTGGCACGCCACGGCCAGCTCGTGCTCGATGAGTACTTCTACGGCTACGCGCCCGACCGCCCGCACGACCTGCGCTCGGCGTCGAAGACGTTCACCTCGGTGATGGCGGGGATCGCCATGCGGGGGCATCCCCGCTTCCGGGCCGGCACGCCGCTGGCGGAGCTCATGCCCCGGGCCCGGGGCACGGAGGCGGGACGGGCCACGATCGGGCAGCTCCTGACCCACACCTCGGGGCTCGCCTGCGACGACGATGACGACACGTCGCCGGGCAACGAGGACACGATGCAGGCGCAGTCGACCGACTGGTACGGCCATACCCTGGCCCTCCCCCGGGCGCACCCGCCTGGCGAGCGGTACGCCTACTGCTCGGCGGGGATCAACCTCGTCGGCGGCGCCATCGCGGCGGTGACCGGCGAGTGGCTCCCCGCGTTCTTCGAGCGGGAGCTGGCCCGGCCCCTCGGCATCCCGTGGTTCGCGATGAACCTGATGCCGTCGGGGGAGGGCTACGCGGGGGGTGGCATGCACCTGCGCCCCCGGGACTTCCTCAAGTTCGGCGAGCTCTACCTGCGCGGCGGGGTCTGGAACGGGCGGCGCGTCGTGGGGGCGGAATGGGTCCAGGCGTCGACCGCGCGGCAGGTTGACCGCCCCGACGATGGCTCGACGGATGGCTACGCCTGGCACCGGCACACGCTCGTGGTGGAAGGCCAGCGCTTCGACAGCTATGAAGCCGGCGGGAACGGCGGCCAGTTCGTGACCGTGATCCCGGCCCTCGACCTCGTCGTGGCGACGACGGCCGGCAACTACGGGCAGTACCGGATCTGGCGGAGGATCCGGGAGGAGCTGGTCCCGCGATACGTGATGGCGGCGGTGCGAGGCCGGTGAGGAGTGCGGCGTGCGGCACGCGCACGCACTTCCGGGGCGGCCGTTTGCGCGGGTGACGCTGACGCGGCAATAGGCGCCCCGCGCCGGCGTGCGGCCACGGGCCGGATCTTCGTCGTTGAAGGAACGTCACCCTGAACCGGGATGGTCATGGCCAAGTACCTGATCTCATTCCCCAGCGCCGCCATGGTGGTGCCGCCCGAGGAGATGGAGGCGGTGAGTCGCGACTCGCACGCGGTGATCGCCGAGGCGAAGGCGGCCGGGGTGTACGTCTTCGGGGGCGGCATTGACGAGGCGGTGGCGCCGGTGCTCGTGTCGGCGGACGGCACGGCGGCCCCGGGCGGGTATCCGTGGGCACCGCCGCTCACGGGAGGCCTGCTCGTGCTGGAGGTCCCGTCGCGCGAGGAAGCGGAGCGGTGGGCAGCGTGGGTGGCGCACGCCTGCCGGTGCGGGCAGGAGTTGCGGGTGTTTGGGTTTGACCCGGAGTCCTAGCGCGCGGCGACCTCCCGGACCGCGCGCGACCCCACCTCGCCGACGCAGTGGCCTGCTCCGCGCCGACGCCCCGCGCTGAGCATCCCAGCCGGGCCGCGGCCTGAATCCCCGACCGGCTCCGGCTCGTCTCGTTCGGGATGCGACCCTCTCCCCTTCTCCCGCCGGACCCGTCCATGCGCCTTGCGCTCGCCGTGTTTCTCCTCGCGTCGTCGGCGCCCCTCCAGGCGCAGGCACCGCTGGTGCAGGGTGCGGTCTACGTGGACCAGAACCAGAATGGCCGCCGTGATCCCGGCGAGCGCGGGCTGGCCGAGGTCACGGTGTCGAACCAGGACACCGTGGTGGCGACCGACGCGGCGGGGGAGTTCCGGATCGGGCGCGGGCCCAATGGTCTCGTGTTCGTCTCGGCGCCGGATGGGCATCGGGTGGTCGGCCGCTTCTGGCGGAACGTGGCGGACGGGCCGGCGCGGATCGAGTTCGGCCTCGCGCCGTCGCCCGCGCCGGCGGAGTTCCGCTTCGCGTACGCCGCCGACACGCACATCTCGCCGGCGTCCGCGGCGCGCACCCGCCGGCTGCGCACGCTGGTGGACTCGCTCCGGCCGGCGTTCGTGCTCATCGCCGGCGACCTGGTGCGCGACGCGCTCCGGGTGGGGAGGCGGAGGCGACGTCGTACTACGAGCTGTTCCTGGGGAGCTCCGCCAGTTCGTGACGCCGGCATGGACGGTGCCCGGCAACCACGAGATCTTCGGGATCGAGCAGGACAAGTCGCACGTCGAGGCGACGCATCCGCTGTTCGGGCGGAAGATGTACCAGCACTACTTCGGCCCCGACTACTACTCGTTCACCTATGGCGGGGTGCACTTCGTGGGGCTCAACACCGTGGACGTGGACGGCCCGTCGTACTACGGGCACGTGGACAGCCTGCAGCTGGCGTGGCTGGCGCGGGACCTGGCGCGGATTCCCGCGACGATGCCGGTGGTGACCTTCAACCACATCCCGCTGGTGAGCACCATCGAGGGGCTCAACGGCTACACCGACGCGCCGCCGGCGCCGTCGGTGATCACGGTGGGCGGGACGACGGTGTTCCGGCACGTGGTGTCGAACGTGACGGAGGTGCTGGCGGTGCTGCGGGCGCGGCCGCACGTGCTGGCGCTCGGGGCGCACGTGCACGCGGGGGAGAAGATCGCGTACGAGATCGGGGGCGTGCGGACGCGGTTCGAGCAGAGCGCGGCGGTGGTGGGGCCGTCGGAGATCGGGCCGCTGACGTTTCCGTCGGGGTTCACGGTGTACACGGTGCGCGGGGGCGTGATTGATGGGGGGCGGTTCGTGGGGATCGCGACAGGGCCGTGACGGCGTGCCGCCCCCGGCGCACGCCCGCCGAGGCGTGGCGCCGGGAGACGGGGCCTGTTGCACCGGGGTGAACGGGTTAGACTGCGATTGGTCCCCGCACTCCCGGTCCAGCCCTCACCCACCCCGCCCGTGCGCCGAGTCCTCAACCTCGCCAGTCCCGACCGCAGCACCCGCCGCAACCGCGCGCTCGGCGCCACGCTCGCCTTCGTGGCCGGCGCCACCAACGCCGGCGGCTACCTGGCCGTGGGCCAGTACACCTCGCACATGACGGGCATCGTCTCGACGCTGGCCGACGACATCGCGCTGGGCCGGGCCCGGCCGGCGCTGGCGGCGGTGGGCGCGCTGCTGGCGTTCACGCTCGGGGCGATGACCACGGCGATCACGGTCAACTGGGCGCGCCGGCGCGAGCTGCGGAGCCGGTTTGCGATCCCGCTGCTGCTCGAGGCGCTGTTGCTGCTGCTGTTCGGGCTGTTCGGGGGCGTGCTGGGCGGGTACACGTCACTGGCGGTGCCGATGGCGGTACTGCTGCTCTGCTACCTGATGGGGCTCCAGAACGCGGTGATCACCAAGATCTCGAGCGCGGAGATCCGGACCACGCACGTGACGGGGCTCATCACGGACGTGGGCCTCGAGCTCGGGCGGCTGGTGTACGTGAACCGGGCGGAGCTGCCGGAGACGGTGCGCGCCAACCGCGAGCGGCTGGGGGTGCACAGCCTGCTGCTGGGGGCGTTCCTGGCGGGCGGGGTGGCGGGGGCACTCGGCTTCAAGGTGGTGGGGAACGTGGCGGTGCTGCCGCTGGCGGGACTGCTGCTGCTGGTGGGGCCTCAAGCCGGTGGCGACGGATCTTGGGGAGGCGCTCTGAGGCTCCCCAGTTCGGGGCCCGTGCACGCGTCCAAGCGGCCGGCGCAGGGCGCGCCGTGTGCGCGGAACGCCCTTCTTCCGTCTCACGAGGCCGCACGACCATGACTTCCCCCACGATCATTGCTCGAGATCGAGGACCTCGTGTCGGCCGCGGAGTCGCGCTCGCAGGGACATGGCGGGATGCTGTTCGACTGGCTGGTGCGGCGGGCGGAGGCGGAGGGGTGCGATCACCTGCGGCTGGTGTCGCGGGTGACGCGGACGGAGGCGCATGCGTTCTACCGGCGGAAGGGGATGGAGGCGGAGGCGTACTACTTCTCCATGCTGGTGGGGCGCTGAGGATCCCGGACCGGCCCGTGGCGGCCGGGTGCCGGCAGTGTAGCTTGGAGCCATTCCACGCCGCCAGCTCCATGGCGTGCGCCTGATTTTGAGCCGCTGGTCACACACTCCTTCATCGTGGAGCCGGCATGACGGTCAAGCGCATGGACAACGTCGGGATCGTGGTCGAGGACCTCGATGCCGCGATCACGTTCTTCACCGCGCTCGGCCTGATCCTCGAGGGCCGCATGCCGATCACCGGCCCCTGGGCGGGCCGGGTGACGGGGGTGCGGGACCAGCAGGTGGAGATCGCGATGCTGCGGACGCCCGATGGGCACAGCCGCGTGGAGCTGTCGCGCTTCGACGCGCCGGCGATCGCGTCGGATCACCGCCGGGCGCCGGTCAACTCGCTGGGGTACCTGCGGGTGATGTTCGCGGTGGACGACCTCGATGCCACCCTGGCCCGGCTCCGCCCGCTCGGCGGGACGGTGGTGGATGAGGTGGTGGACTACGAGGGGGTGTACCGGCTGTGCTACCTCCGGGGGCCCGAGGGGGTGCTCATCGGGCTGGCGCAGCAGCTGGACCCAAAGGCCGTCCGCGAAGATCCCCTGAACCGGCAGCAGTGAGGGCGCCATGAGCCGCATCCGCGTCGCCAGCTTCACCATCTCGCTCGACGGCTTCGGGGCCGGGCCGGAGCAGAGCCTCGAGCATCCCCTCGGCATCGGCGGGACCGAGCTGCACGGCTGGCTCTGGCCCACGCGGACCTTCCAGCGGAGCCTGTTCGGGAAGGACGAGGGCACCACCGGCGTCGACGACGACTTCGCCGCGCGCGGCTTTGCCAACCTCGGCGCCTGGATCCTGGGGCGGAACATGTTCAGCCCCAGCCGCGGGCCGTGGACAGACCTGGACTGGAAGGGCTGGTGGGGCGACGACCCGCCCTATCACGTGCCGGTGTTCATCCTGACGCATCATGCCCGGCCCTCCATCGAGATGGCGGGCGGGACCAGCTTCCACTTCGTCACGGGCGGGATCCACGAGGCGCTGGAGCGGGCGCGCGCGGCGGCGGACGGGAAGGACGTGCGGATCGGCGGCGGCGCCCACACCATCCAGCAGTACCTGCGGGCACGGCTCATCGACGAACTCCACGTGGCGATCTCGCCGGTGCTGCTCGGGCGCGGGGAGCGGCTCTTCGAGGGCGTGGACCTGCGGGAGCTCGGGTATGCGTGCGCGGAGATGGCAGGGACGGCGCGGGCGACGCACGTGGTGCTGCGGCGGGGGGAGGTGGTGGGCGGCTGAAGCAGGGCGCTCGTGGCACCCGCGCCGAGGGCCGGGCGGTGCAAGATGGGTGATGGAGCGGCGCCCCGGTGCGGGGCCAATTGGCACCATGCCCCAGCCCGAAATGGTGCTGTTGGCGGGATCGATTCCCCGCTAGGGTGATCAGGTGAGCGCGCGGCCGGGCATCGGTGCCCGGCCGTTCCGCGCTGGAACCCTCACCTGGGCGATCTCCATGCCGTGCACGGCCAGCTTCCGCCGCGTCCTCCCCACTTTCCTCTCTCTCCTCGCCGCCGTTCCCGTCGCGGCCACGGTCGCGCGCGGCGCCGAGCCGGCGCAGCGCCGGACGGTGGACGTGACGCACTTCGACCTCGCGCTCCGGCTCGACTGGGCGGCGCGGGAGGCGCGCGGCACGGCGGTGGTCACGTTCACGCCGCTCCGCGCCACGTCCACGATCACGCTCGATGCCGGGCACCTCGCAATCGCGTCGGTCACGGGGGAGGACGGGCGCGCGCTGGCGTACGCCTACGACGGCGGTGATGCGGACCAGGGGCTGGCCATCACGCTGGGCCGGGTGCGGCGGCCGGGTGAGGTGGTGCGGGTGACGATTGCCTATCACACCACCTGGGCGAACATCTCCGACCCGAACGCGCTGAGCGGGAGCGACGGCAAGGGGATCCGCTTCCTGCGGCCCTCCTCCGGCGAGCCGGCGCGGCGGCGGCAGGCGTGGTCCGTGGGCTTCCCGGCGGGGAATCGCTACTGGTTCCCCGGCAACGACACGCCGGACGACTTCCGCAGCACCGACCTCCGCCTCACCGTGGACACGCCGCTCACCGTGGTGAGCAACGGCACCCTGGTGGCCACCACCAGCAACGCCGACGGCACCCGCACCTTCCATTGGCGGGAGGCCCGGCCGCACGCCAACTACCTCACGGCGTTCATCGCGGGCGAGTGGACGGTGGTGCCGCAGCAGGCCGGGCCGGTGGCGCTGGAGAGCTACGGCTATCCGGACGAGCGGGACGCCGTGGTGGCCACCGTGGAGCGGCTGCCGGACATGGTGCAGTGGTTCTCGTCGCTCACGGGGCGGCCGTACCCGCACGCGGTGTACCGCCAGGTGTTCGTGCAGGACCTGCCGTGGGGGTGGGGCAACTTCGGCGCGTCGACGCTGACGGAGAACATGGTGGACGACTTCCGCACCCACGCGGAATGGCGGTACCTGTGGGACGGGCTCGAGGCGGAGGCGCTGGCGCAGCAGTGGTTCGGCGGGCTCGTGGTGCCGCGGGACTGGCGCGACGCGTGGCTGGCGCGCGGCCTCGCGCGGATGCTCGACGGGCTCTACAACGCGCAGAAGAACGGCGTGGCGGAGTTCTTGCTCTACCCGCACGCCACCGACCTGGCCACCACGCTCGGCGACTGGCGGGGCGGGACGCGGCACCCGATCGTGCCCCGCACGGTGGCGGAGGGCACCGCCTTTGCCGCCGACAACTATCCCTACTTCCGCGGTGCCGCCGTGCACCACCTCCTCCGCGACGAACTCGGCGACTCCGTGTGGCGCGCCGGCCTCCGGCGCTTCGTGGCCGCGGCCGCCGGCGGGCCCGTCACCACGGCCGACTACCAACGCGCGATGGAACGGGCAAGCGGGCGGTCCCTCGACTGGTTCTTTGATCAGTGGGTGTCCCGCATGGGCCACCCGGTGTTCGAGGTGGCGCGGCGGTGGGACGCGGGGAACCGCACCCTGACGCTCACCCTCCGCCAGGTGCAGCAGCCCGACACCGCGAGCCCGCATCCCCAGGCCGGCTGGTTCCGCGGGCGGATGCGGGTGGAGATCGACGACCGGGTGGAGACCATCGAACTCGCGGCGCGGCCGGTAAACGAGTTCCGGTTCCGGAACGCGGCCGAGCCGCGGCTGGTCCGGGTGGACGTCGGCGACACGTGGATCAAGGAGCTGACGTTCCCCAAGGGCACCGAGGAGCTCCTCTACCAGCTGGCGCACGACCCCGACGTCACCGGCCGCCGCGCCGCGATGGGGGAGCTGGCCGCGCAGTACCGGCGCGAGGGCGTCACGGAGGCGGAGCGACGGCAGATCGAGGCGGGCTTCCGGGCGCTGGCGCGGAGCGACGCCTACTGGCGCCTCCGCCTCGGCGCGCTCACCTGGCTGCAGGGGCTGCTGGTGCCCGCGGGGAGCACCGAGCCGGCGGCGCTGGACAGCACCACCGTGGCGTTCCTCGTGGACCTGGTGCGCACCGAGCGTTCCTGGGTCCGGAGCGGCGCCCTCACCTTCCTCGGCACCACGCGTGACCCGCGCCACGCCCCGCTCTACCTCGACGCGATGCGGGAGGATAGCCACCAGGTGATCTACGCGGCGGCGGCGGCCCTCGGGAAGAGCCGGAGCCCCGAGGCGTATGAGGCATTCACGGCGCTGGCCAGGGTACCGTCGTGGAAGGGGGAGAACATCCTGAGCGCGCTGCTCGGCCTCAAGGAGCTCGGGGACCCGCGCGGCGTGACGCTGGCGCTCGAGGCGGTCGGGGACACGGTGCACCCGCGCTGGACGCTCGGGACGCCGGTGTGGGACTATCGCCTGGCGGGGAACCAGACGCTGGTGGCGCTCGGGCAGGCCGAGCGGGCGGCGGCGATCGCGGACGCGCGGCTCCGGCGGGCGCTCGAGGAAGACGACGTGCTGGACCAGTTCAACAGCCTCATGATGCTGGCCGACACCGGGGACCCGCGGCTCCGCGAGGCGATCGCGCTCCTCAAGGCGCGGCACCGGGACGACCCGAACGCGCTGGCCGCGATCGGCGGCTACGAGGCCAAGCTGTCCCAGACCGGGCCGTGACGCCTTGACGGCAGGGCCGGGTTCGCCGTTCATCCACCTCGGGTCTCCCCAGCGAGGTGTCATGTCCGGCCGTCGTCCCCGCGCGTCGCGGCGGGGCGCGCCGCTCCAGGTGCCGGTGACCGCCGGCCCGGAGCCGTCGCCCCTGTACACGCAGGTCTACCGGGAGATCCGGGAGCACATCCTCTCCGGCGTGCTCCGGCCCGGGGCGCGGCTCCCCTCGGCGCGCACGCTGGCGGCCGACCTCGGCGTCTCCCGGAACACCATCGAGGCGGCCTTCCTGCAGCTCGGCGCGGAGGGGTTCATCACGCGGCGGGTGGGCGCCGGCACCACGGTGGCCAGCTCGATGGGCGAGAGCGCGCCATTCCGCGCCCGGCCGCGCCGGGCGGGCACGCCGCGCGCCGAGGCGCCCCGCTCCGCCGCCCTGCGGCTGTCGGCGCGCGGCACGCTCATCACCGAGTGCGGCCTGGCGGAGATCGCCGGCGACCATCCGGCCGGTCCCTGCGCCACGGAGGTCGCGGGCTTTCCCGTGCGCACGTGGAACCGGCTGCTGGCGCGCCGGGCGCGGCGGGCGGGGATCGCGCCGTTCCAGGCGGCGGACCCGGCGGGCCTCCCCGCGCTTCGTGAGGCGATTGCCGACCACGTGCGGGTGACGCGCGGGGTGCGTTGCGAGTGGCGGCAGGTGATCGTGGTGACGAGCACGCAGCAGGCGCTGGATCTCTGCGGGCGGCTGCTGCTCGACCCGGGGGCGGTGGCCCTGATGGAGGATCCCGGGTATCGCGGGACGCGCGCGGCGCTGCTCGCGGCGGGGGCCGAGGTGCGGGGCGTGCCGGTGGACGGGGACGGGGTGGATCCCGAGGCGCTGGCGGCGCATCCCGGGGCGCGGCTGCTGTACGTCACGCCGTCGCACCAGTACCCGCTCGGCGTGACGCTCACGCTGGCGCGGCGGCTTGCGCTGCTCCGCTGGGCGGCGGCCACCGGCGCGTGGATCCTGGAGGACGACTACGACAGCGAGTTCCGCTACGACGGGCGCCCGCTGGCCTCGCTGCAGGGGCTCGACCCCGAGGGGCGGGTGATCTACCTCGGCACCTGCAACAAGGTGCTGTTCCCGGGGCTCCGGCTCGGCTACGTCATCGTGCCGCCGGGGCTGGTGGCGCCGTTCACGGCGGCGCGGCGGATCAGCGACGGCTTCTCGCCGCCCCTCGTGCAGGCGGTGCTGGCGGACTTCATCAGCGGCGGCCACTTCGCCGCCTGGCTGCGCCAGGCTCGGCAGCACTACGCGGCGTGCCGGGACGCGCTGGTGGCGAGCATCACGACGCAGTGGGGTCCGGCGGTGACGCTCGGGCCGAGCGACACGGGGCTCCACCTGATGGCACACCTGCCGGACGGAGCGCCGGATGCGGCGATCGCCGAGGCGGCGACCGCGCAGTGCCTCGGGGTGCTGCCGCTCACGCGCTACCTCGCGGCGCCGTCGCGGCGGCGCGGGCTCCTGCTCAGCTACGTGGCGGGCACCCCCGCCCGGATCCCGGCGGATGTGGCGGCGCTGGCACCGGCCGTCCGGGGGCGGAGGGGGCGGTAGCCGGCGATGCGCCCCGCCGGCGCGCGTCCCCGTTAGGCTCTGGTGCCGCCACCCCCGCCGCGCCCCCATGATCGACCCCACCACCTCCTAGCTCCGCCCGCTGAGCTCGCTTCAGCTCCCATCCCGGCCAGCGACCTACGAGCTGCCGTGGCACCCGCACCATCGGCCGGGCGGTGCAAGGCGAAACAACCGGTCGCCCTGGCCGTAGAAGCCCGCCATGACCATCAATCGACCCTTTCGGACCATGGCGGGAGTGCTCCTCCTGGCCGCCACTCGTGTGGCCCCGGCCCCGGCGCAGGACTGCCCGGGGCCTGTTGCTTCTTATGTGGTACGGCTGGCGAGTGCCGGCCTGTTCGGGGTGGAAGCCGCGTTCCACGTCCCCACGCGTCACCTGCAGGTCCGCTTCTCCGAGGCCATCGGGCGGCCGGAGGCCCAGGCGGCGTCAGTGCTCCAGCTCGAGGGAGAAGCCGGGGGCCGGCCGGTGCCGGTCCAGTACGACGGCGAGGGCCGGTGGAGCGCGGCCGAGCCGCTCACGCGGATCCGCTACCAGCTCCGCGCCGACCATGACGAGGTCCGCTGGACCGGCGGCGGGATCGACGAGGTCGGGTCCCATTTTGGCGACACCTACTTCTTCGTGGCGAACGCCTTCTTTCCCATGGACGAGGCGTGGCCCGCCTGTCCGGTGGAGGTGCGGTTCGACCTGCCGACGGACTGGTCGGTCCTCTCCCCGTGGTCCGGCACCGGCGGACGCTACGTGGCGCGCGAGCCGGCGTCGTTCGAGAAGAACGCCTTTGCGATGGGACGCTTCCGCGCCGGCCACGCCGACGCGGGCACGATGCAGCTCGCCTGGGTGATCGATGATCGCCTCGCGACGGCGCGACCGCGGATCGAGGCGACGCTGTCGGGGCTGCCGCGGGTCTTCCACGACTTCTTCGGGCGGACGCCGGCCGATCGCTACGCGGTGGTGGTCTTCCAGGGGCCGTACATGGACGGCGGGGCGTTCCGCCAGTCGTTCACGCTGCAGCTGTCGAGCCCGGTGCGGGAGACCGACGCGATCGTGTGGTCGCACGGGCTCGCCCACGAGATGATCCACCTGTGGCTCGGCAACAGCGTGCGCGGCACGGATCCCGAGCAGGTGTCCTGGTTCACCGCGGGATTCACCGACTACCTGGCGATCACGCTCGGCTACCGGGCCGGGCTGTTCGACGAGGCGATGCTGCAGCAGCGGCTCGCCAACGTCATCCGGCGGGTGCGGCTGGCCCCGCGGCTGTCGCGGGATAGCGGGCTGGTGGAGGCGGGGGCCCACAAGAATGACAACTGGGAGCTCATCTACGGCGGCGGCGCGATGGTGGCGCTGCTGATGGATGCCGAGGACCACGACGGATTCGTGGCCGCGCTGCGCGACCTCGTGGCCCACGCCGAGACGCCGTATTCCCAGGCCGGGCTGCTGGCGCGGATGGACGCGCGGACCGGCGGGGCCGCGACCCGCGCCTTCACCGCGGTGAACGACGGCCTCGACTTCGGGGCGATCGTCCAGCGGCTCGGCCGCGCCGGACTCGAGGTGACCGGCTTCACGCCGGATGAGGTCTACGTGCGGTTTGCCGGGAACTGCACCGCGCCGCGCTGCGTGCCGGCGTTCCTGCGGCGGTAGCCGAGGCGCTCGCCGGGCCAGGCGCCCGGGGAGCCCCGGGCGCGGCCGGCGCGGCGGCTACTTGAGCGACAGCGCGTGGGCCACGAACTGGTCCATGGCGATCTCGGTGCCCTGCAGCCAGCCCGAGGCCTTGTTGGTCTCGCAGTCGGCCTCGCTCCGGTGGAGGGCGGTGAAGATGTAGCGGGTGCCCTTCCCGACGGTCTCCAGGGTGACGATCGCGGTGATGGGGATGTCGTCGAAGGTGGCCGGGCGGTAGCCGGGGAAGAGCATGGAGGTCCAGCTCACGCGCTCCATGGGTACCACGTCGAGGAAGCAGCCGAGGTTCTCGGCCACCTGGCCGCCGCCGACGACGATGTCGATCCTGAACTTGCCGCCGGGCCGGACGTCGAGCTCGCAGTTGGCCACGGAGCCCCACGGCTTGGGCATGTACCACTCCTTCATGTGCGCCGGCGTGGTCAGCGCCTCCCAGACCAGGGCCCGCGGCGCATCGATGAAGCGCTCGATGACGATGTCGGTCTTCGGGCTCACGGCAAAGTCGGCGTGCATCATTTGGCTCTCGTTTCCTTGAGGTGCAAGATGTAGGCGTCGAAGCTGTCGAGGCGGGCCTCCCACTCCCGGCGGCGCGCGGACAGCCAGTCCTCGGCCACCTTGAAGCGCTCCGGGGCCAGCTCATAGGTCCGCACCCGCCCCGCCTTCTTCGACTTCACCAGACGGCTCCGCTCCAGTACCGACAGATGCTGCACGAAGGAGGGGAGCTTCATGTCGAATGGGGCGGCCAGCTCGCTCACGGTGGCGGGACCCGCGGCGAGCTGCTCCAGCACCTTCCGGCGCGTGGTGTTGGACAGGGCGTAGAAGACATCGTCCGCGACTGCGGCCTGGACCATGACGGGACCCGTCGGGTGAAGGGTGCGGTGAACCGATGGAGCGATAGTAGCACTGGACAATACTAAGGTCAACACCTAAGTTTCCTCCATGCCCCGACGCCGTGCACCATCGCAGTGCCCTCACTGGCGACGCCCCGGCGCCGAGGACGCGGCGACAGATCGGGAGATTCCCGGTGCGGGCGTTCCCACTGGCCTGACCGGCGCGGAGGCGCCACGACGATGACGAAGACGACGGGCACGGCGGTGACCCCCGCGGCGGAGCTCAAGGGCTGGCTGGCCCGGCTGACGCCGGCCACGCAGGCGCGGGTTGGCGCCCTGCGCACCGCGCTCCGGAAGCGCTTCCCCACGGCCAACGAGCTGGCGTATGACTACGGCCATTCGATCGTGCTCACCTACGCGCCGTCGGAGCGGGGGATCGAGGGGATCGCGTCCCTCTCCATCCGGGGAGACGAGGTGACGCTGGTGTTCAACAAGGGCCCGCAGCTGCCGGATCCCAAGCGCCTGCTGCGCGGGTCGGGGCGGATGACGCGGCACGTGGTGCTCGAGTCGGCGCGGTCGCTGGCGCAGCCGGAGGTGCAGGCGTTCCTGGCGGCGGCCGAGAAGCTGGCGGACGTGCCGCTGCCGAAATCAGGGAAGGGCGCACTCATCATCCGGCCCACGGCGGCGGGCAAGCGCGCCGGGCGGAAGGCGGGGAAGTAATCACGTGGATGCGGCGGGGGACCGCCCGGTCGGCGGCCCGAGCACCATTGCGGAGGAGAGACCCAGGATCATGGCTGGCCACCGCGTGTTCAAGATGGCGTTCGCCGGGGTGTACCCGCACCTCGTGGCGAAGGCCGAGAAGAAGGGGCGCACCAAGGCGGAGGTGGACGAGGTGATCTGCTGGCTCACGGGCTACAGCGCCACGGAGCTCGCCGCACAGATCGCGGCGCGGAAGGACATGGAGGCGTTCTTCGCGGAGGCACCGGCGTTCCATCCCAACGCGCCGAAGATCACCGGCACCATCTGCGGGGTGCGGATCGAGGAGATCGAGGACCCGCTGATGCGGAAGATCCGCTACCTGGACAAGCTGGTGGACGAACTGGCGAAGGGGCGGCCGATGGCGAAGATCCTGCGCACGTAGGGGCGCCCGGACGAGGCGGCGGACCGGCGGGGTGCGCCCCCGCGTGCACTTCCGGTATCCTTCCTCCATGACACCGCCCACCCCGGCGCCGGACCCCGCGGGTCCCGCCACCAATCCGCTGCCCTCGCTCCGCTTCCATCACTCGAAGGACCTGCGCACCCGGACGCTGCGGGTGCTCGACGCGCTCGAGAAGGCGCCGGACGCCGCGGTGCACAGCGACGCGCTCGCGGACATCGTGCTCGAGCTCACCGAGGTGGGGCTCAACTACTACTTCCTCAAGCCGGTGCAGGGCGCCAAGGCCGGGCTCCTCGCCACGCAGACCACCAAGGTGGGCCTCGGCGGGATCCTGCGGGTGATGAGCCCGGTGGCCCGGCGGGTGCTCGGCGGGATGGATGACACGCAGCTGCGCACGGTGAGCACCCACCTGCGCGAGCTGATGCGGTAGCGGCAGGGACGGCGGCCTCCCGGGAGAGCCAGCTCCATGACGATTGCGCAGTGGTTCCTGGTGGTGGTGGTGGTCGTACCGCTCGCATTGGTGAGCCTGGACCGGCTGCGGGTGGACGTGGCCGCGCTCACCATCGCGGCGGCGCTCGGGGTGGCGCAGTTCCTCGGGCTCGGCGTGCTCGGCGCGGCGGATGCGCCGAAGGACGCCATCAAGGCGATCGGCGGGCTGGGGCAGCCGGTGGTGCTGACGCTGCTGAGCCTGTTCCTGATCACCGGGAGCCTCGAGAAGTCGGGGGTGACGCGCTGGGTGGCGCGGGCGCTGCTCCGGGCCGGGAGCGCGTCGGAGCGGCGGCTCATCGCCCTCCTCGCCGCCACCACGGCGGTGCTGTCGCTCGCCATGAACAACCTGGCGGCGGGGGCGCTGGTGCTGCCGAGTGCGCTGGAGATTGCGCGGCGGACGGGGATCAAGCCGAGCAAGCTGCTCATCCCGGTGGCGTACGGGAGCCTGCTCGGCGGGGCGGCGACGTACTTCACCACCGCCAACCTCATCGTGAGCGACCTGCTCACCACCGCGAGCCCGCCGCAGGCCCCGCTCCACGTCCTGGCCTTCACGCCGACGGGCGGGCTCATGGCGCTCGCCGGGATCCTGTTCCTGGCGCTGCTGGGCCACCGCTGGCTGCCGGACCGCGACCCGGCGCCGGAGCACATGCATGGGCGGATCACCAGCAGCGACCTCGAGGACTACTACCGCCTGGGGGAGCGGCTGTGGGAGGTGCGGGTGCCGGCGGGCTCGCCGCTGGTGGGGCGGCGGCTGGCGGAGAGCGAGATCGCCGAGCGGTTCGGGCTGGCGGTGGCGGGGGTGCGGCAGGGGGAGCGGACGCTCTTCGCGCTGTCGCCGGACCAGGTGATCCGCGCGGAGGACGAGCTGCTGATCGTGGGGCGGGAGGAGCGGGTGCGGGAGCTGGCGGAGACGGGGCTGCAGGTGGGCGCGGAGGCGGCGGGGCTGCAGGTGGGGGAGCACGGGGAGTCGTTCATCGAGGTGATGCCGTCGCCGCGATCGCACGCGCTGGGGCGGACGGTGCGGGAGCTCGACTTCTGGGGGCAGTACCACCTGCGGGCGCTGGCGCTGTTCCGGGACGGGCGGAGCTACCGGACGGACGTGGGCAACTTCTCCTTCATGTTAGGCGACTCCCTCCTCCTGCTGGGCTCGCGCCACAGCCTGGCGCGGCTGCGGCGGAACCCGGACTTCCTGGTGCTCGAGCCCGACTCGGGCGACCAGCCGGTGCAGCGCGTGCGGGCCACCGTGACGCTCGGGGTGCTGGCGGCGGCGATCACCGCATCGATCCTCGGCATGCCCGTGTACCTGGCGATGCTGGCGGGGGCGGTGGTGCTGATGCTGTCGGGGATGCTGGAGATGGAGGAGGCGTACCGGGCGGTGAACTGGCAGGCCATCATGCTCATCGCCGGGATGTACTCGGTGAGCGTGGCGATGGTGCAGACGGGGCTGGCGGCGCGGGTGGGCGCCGGGGTGCTGGCGCTGGTGACGCCGCTCGGGCCGCTGGGGCTCGCGGGCGGGGCGTACCTGCTGACGGCGCTGCTGACGCAGGTGATGGGGGGCCAGGTGGCGGCGCTGGTGACGGGGCCGATCACCATCAGCGCCGCGATCAGCCTGGGCACCAACCCGCAGGCCATCGCGGTGGCCACGGCCATCGGCTGCTCGGCGTCGTTCCTGACGCCGATCGCGCACCCGGTGAACATCCTGATGATCGCGCCGGCCAACTACCAGTTCCGGGACTTCTTCCGGCTGGGGTGGCGGCTGACGCTGGTGTGCTTCGTGATGCTGCTGGTGGGGATGGCGGTGTTCTGGGGCCTGTAGCCGGGCGGCGCGCGACCCCGGCGGCCCCTCCCTCTTCTCTCAGGCGGAGTCCGGCGATGACCGTATGCATCGGCACCGTGGAGGCGCTCTACCGGTACCCCGTCAAGTCCATGGCGGGGGAGGCGCTCGCGAGCGCGGAGCTGGGCTGGCACGGCGTGGCGGGGGACCGTCGGCTGGCATTGCGGAAGGTGGGGGACCGCGGCGGGTTCCCGTGGCTCACGGCGTCCAAGCTGCCGGCGCTGGTGTGCTACGCGCCCGGCGGCGCGGACGGGGCGGTGCCGGCGATGGTGCGGACGCCGGCGGGGCGGTCACTGGAGCCGTTCAGCGTGGAGCTGGCGGAGGAGATCGGCGGGCGGCACGGGGCGGCGGTGGAGATGACGCACCTCAACCGCGGGATCTTCGACGAGGCGTGCCTGTCGCTCATCGCGTCGGCCACGGTGGCGGAGGTGGCGCGGCTGTCGGGGACGCCGGCGGAGGTGCGGCGGTTCCGGCCCAACATCCTGCTGGCGTCGGCGCGCGGGGTGGCGTGGGAGGAGGAGGCGTGGGTCGGCGGGCTGCTGACGTTCGGGACGATGGGCGAGGGGCCGGTCATGGCGGTCACCAACCGTGACGAGCGCTGCGCGATGGTGAACCTGGAGCCGGCAACGGCGCGGGCCACGCCCGAGGTGCTCAAGGCGATCGTGGCGGCGCGGGGGTGCAACGCCGGGGTGTACGGGGCGGTGGTGCGGCGCGGGCGGGTGACGGTGGGGGAGCCGGTGTACTTCACGCCGGCATCGTGACGGCGGAGCGACCGGTGGGAGCGACAGGGAACACGGCGTGACGATGCCAACCTCGCCGGCCCCCGTCGCCTACTGCGGCGCCCGGTCCGAGTGCAGGCGCCGGTGCGCCCCCGGGCTCGCCGGGGGGCGGACGCCGCGGTATGTTGGCGCCATGCGCATTCTCCTTCCCGCCACCGTCGCGCTGGTGCTCACGACTGAGGCGGCGGCGCAGTCAGCGGCGGCCTCGCCGCCTTCCGTATTCGTGGTGCCGCAGTGGGCGTTCCCAACGCAGCTGCCGCCGCCCGCCGACCCCTTCCCCACCGCCGACAGCACGACGCCCCGGCGCATCCCCGGCGTGGCGCGGACGTTCACGCAGAAGGAGGCGTACAACCGCTTCGCGCCGGCGGACTGGGTGCCGGCGGCGCACCCGCCGGCGCCGGGCCCGGTGGCCCAGGGCCGGAGGCCGGTGGGGTTCGCGTGCGCGTTCTGTCACCTGTATACGGGCGCCGGGCGGCCGGAGAACGCGCCGGTGGCGGGGCTGCCGGTGGAGTACATCGTGCGGCAGGTGCGGGCGTTCCGGGACTCGACCCGCCTCACGGCCAACCCGCTGTCGCAGGTCAACTCGATGCACGCAATGGCGCGGGCGTTCACCGACGCCGAGGTGGAGGAGGCGGCGCGCTACTTCGCCGGAATCGTGCCCACGCGCCGGAACCGGGTGGTGGAGTCGGCGACGGTGCCGCGGCACAAGGTGACGGGCCTCCTGTACGTGATGGATGGCGCGGGGAGCGAGCCGATCGCGGGGCGGCTCATCGAGATGCCGGAGGAGGCGGAGCGGCACGAGCTGCACGACCCAACGGTGGCCTATGTGACCTACGTGCCGCCCGGCAGCCTCGCCCTCGGCGCGGCGCTGGTGCGCGACGGCCCCGCCGGGACGATGACCGCGTGCACGACCTGCCATGGGCCCGCCCTGCTCGGCGTCGGCAGCATCCCGCCGATCGCGGGGCGCTCGCCGCAGTACCTGCTCCGGCAGCTGCTCAACTTCCGCGCGGGCGCCCGCGCCGACAGCGGCAGCGCGCCGATGCGCCTGGTGACGGAGGCGATGACGCTCGAGCAGATGGTGGCGGCGGCCGGGTACGTGGGATCACTCGCGCCTGCCGCGCCCGGCGACCGGCAGGAGCCATGAGGGGCATCGCCAGGGTGGAGTGAAGCTGGCGGTGAACCTCCCCTCAGGGCTGGCCCGGCAGGCGGGGCGGCACCGGAGGCGGTTCGAGGAGCGCGGGGGCCGTCGGCCGGCGGAAGTGCCGCGTGAGCTGCCACCAGCCGAGGCCCGCCAGCGCGCCGGAGATGACGAGCAGCAGCACGATGAGCGTGCGCTGCTCGCGGGACTTTGGGCGGGCCTGGAAGGCCGCGAGCACCGGCGCCCCGCCCGCGGCGAGCGCGAACCCGATGACGACAGCGAACGGGATGAAGACGAGACCCTTCGCGCCGGCGAAGCCGAGAGTCGGCAGGGTGCCGTCGCGGAGCGGGACGTAGAGGAAGAGTGCGGCGGCGAGGAGGCCGCAGGCCACGAGGCCCAGGCCCACCAGGCGGATGATCATCGCGGGTGTCCGGCGTGCGGGATGGACGGGGCGGACTGCCGGTCCGAATCTCCTGCGTGCGCCGACCGCCCGCCAGCCCCGCCGCTCGACGAACCAGGGCACGGCCCGCATCTTGTCATGGCGCCCGCCCGGGCGCCCTATCCCCCGCACCACGAGGAGTCACGAATGGCAAAGGTCACCGGCATCGGCGGCGTCTTCTTCAAGAGCCGCGGCGATCACGCCGCGCTGTCGGCGTGGTACCAGCAGCACCTCGGCCTCGCGCTCGAGCCGTGGGGCGGGGCCATCCTGCGCTGGCCCGAGGACAAGGCCAACGACGGCGGCCTCACCGTCTGGAACGCCGCCAAGGCGGACACCAAGTGGTTTGCGCCGAGCGAGTCGGCGTTCATGATCAACTACCGGGTGGACGACATGGACGGGCTGCTGGCGCAGCTCACGGCGGCGGGGATCCCGATCCTCCAGGGGCCGGAGTCGGCCGAGAACGGGAAGTTCGCGTGGATCATGGACCCGGACGGCAACAAGGTGGAGCTGTGGCAGCCCATGGCCTGGGACGAGAAGAACAAGCAGGCCTGACCGGCGGTCCCTGCACGCGGAGGCGGGCATGATCGTGGAAGCGGAGGTGCGCATCGCGGGGTCGCGGGCCGCCACGTGGGCGGCCATCACCGACCTTGCGCATGCGGCCGAGGTGGTGCGCGGGATCGAGCGGATTGACCTCGTGACGGCGCCGGCCGACGGGGTGGTGGGGCTCCGCTGGCAGGAGACGCGGATCCTGTTCGGGAAGCCGGCGACGGTGGAGAAGTGGATCACGGAGGCGGTGGCGGGCGAGTCGTACGTGACGCGGGCGGAGAGCCCCGGCTTCACCTACCTCACGCAGATGCGGATCAGGGAGCACCCGGACGGCGTGACGCTCGCCAGCGCGCACGAGACGCGGACGCAGGGGATCGGCCCGCTGCTCATGTCCATCCCGATGCGGCTCTTCTTCAAGGGCGTGATCCGGAAGGCCATCCTGCAGGACCTCGCGGACTACAAGGCGGCGGTGGAGGGGAAGCGGTACGGCTGACCCGTCGCTTCCCGCCCATCAACTCGCCCGCCGTCGCATCTCACGGTTGAACAACTCCTGCTCCAGCTGGATCGCCGTGCCCGACGCGGCGGTGCGGGCGCCCGCGCCGAGGAACTCGAGCACGCGGGTGATCACGGCAGGGTCGTTGAGCAGGTCGCGGTGGCCGAGGCCGGTGGTCTCCAGCAGCGTGGCCCCGGGCCAGTGGTGGGCGATGTCGGCGCCGTGGGAGAAGGGGACGGTGTCGTCCTCGTGGTCGTGGATCACGAGCAGGGGCGCGCTCATGCGCCGGGCGTGGACGCGGACGTCGAGGTCGCGCCAGCCCAGGCGGAGGCGGCGCTCGCTCCGGGCGCGGAGGCGGCGCATGACCTCGAGGTTGAGCGCCAGCACCTCGCCGATGGACCGTGCCCACTCGGCGGGGTTGGCCGCGGGGGCGAGGAGCACGAAGCGGCGCGCCTCGAGGCCCCAGGACGCGGCGAGCGCGGTGGCGGCGCCGCCCATGGAGTGGGCCACCACGGCGTCGGGGGCGCCCTCCCGCTCCACCACGGCGAGGAGGGCGCGCGCAAAGTCGGGCATGGCGGTGGGGCCGCGGCCGGAGGCGCCGTGCCCGGGGGCGTCGAACATCACGAGCCGGCGGCCGGTGGCCACGATCGCCTCACCGAGCGCATGGAGCCGTCCGGCCTGGCTGCCCCAGCCGTGCACCAGGTAGGTGGTGGGGCCGCTGCCCCAGGTCCAGCCCACGATGCGGCGGCCGTCGAGGGTCAACTCGAAGCGCTCGCCGCGCGCCAGGAAGGCGCGGCCGGCGGGCGTGAGCCGGCTCCGCGGGGCGCGGAAGAGGAGCTGCTCCACCGTGGCCGCCACCGCGCCGGGCGAGAGCTGCTGCGCCGCCGTGAGGGCCGGCAGCAGCAGGCGGAGGAGCGGGCTCTGTCGCCGGGCGGTGAGGACGGCGGTCCGCGTCGCCAGCATCAGCGAGGGGCGGACGGCACGGGTCAGGGTGGAATCGGGCATGGCACTCCTCCGGGCGGTACGCGCGTGGTCGTACCCTTGGAGTGCGCAGAATCCCGCGGAAGGCGACAGCCGCCGCCCGCTCAGCCGATCGCGGCGCGGAACGCCGCCGCGCGCTCGTCCGCCCGCGCGGAGAGGCGCGCGAACCAGGCCCGGGAGCGGCGGTGCCGCGCCGGCCCCGTCAACACCAGTGAGGCACCATGCCAGCCACCGGCCCGAGCCCCGAGCAGCGCCACCCGATCCCGGGAGTGGAGCGGACGGGATTCCTCAAGCACTTCATCACCCGCCCCACCATCGTGGTGGGCGACTACACCTACTACGACGACCCGCGCGGGCCGGCGCAGTTCGAGCAGAACGTCCTCTACCATTTCGACTTCACCGGTGACCGCCTGGTCATCGGCAAGTTCTGCAGCATCGCCACCGACGTGCGCTTCCTGATGAACGGCGGCAACCACCCCACCGACTGGCTCACCACCTACCCCTTCCCCGCGTTCGGCCAGGGGTGGGAGGCGGCGATGCCGGCGGCCTGGCCGAGCAAGGGCGACACCGTGGTGGGGCACGATGTGTGGCTCGGGTACGGGGCGATGATCATGCCGGGGGTGCGGATCGGCAACGGGGCGATCATCGCCAGCGGGGCGGTGGTCACGAAGGACGTGCCGGCCTACGCGGTGGTGGGCGGGAACCCGGCGAAGGTGATCCGCACCCGCTTCGACGACGCCACGGTGGCGCGGCTCGAGGCGGTGGCGTGGTGGGACTGGGATGCGGCGAAGATTGCGAGGAACGTGCGGGCCATCTGCGGCGGCGACGTGGCGGCGCTCGAGCGGGCGGAATGAGCCGGGGGCTTCGCATCGCGGCGTGGAACTGCTGCGCGGGGCCCCTGGCCACCAAGCTCGCGGCCGCGCGGCGGCTCCGGGCCGACATCCTGGTGCTGCCCGAGGCGCCGCGGGTGCCGGAGGGTGCGCAGGCCGCGTGGATCGGGGAGAACCCGCGGAAGGGCCTCGCGGTGCTGGTGCGGCCGCCGTGGCGGGTGGAGCGGCTCGCGGTGCCGCGCGTGGAGCTGCCGAGGTACTTCCTGCCGGTGCGCATCGTGGGGCCCGAGACCTTCACGCTGTGGGGCGTGTGGGCGCATGCCTTCGGGGCGGACCGGTACGTGCGCGCCACCCATCGCGCGCTGGACGCCTGCGCGGCGCAGGTGGCGCGGGAACAGCCGCTCCTGCTGGGCGACTTCAACTCGCACTCCCGGTGGGACCACCAGCACCCGCCCGACCGGGGCCACAGCGCGCTGGTGCGGCGGCTCGCGGCGCTCGGCTACGTGAGCGCCTATCATCATGCCCGCGGCAAGGCGCACGGCCGGGAGGGCCACGCCACGTTCTACGAGTACCGGCACCGCGACAAGCCGTACCACCTCGACTATGCCTTCGTCCCCGCGGGGATGGTGCCGCGGCTCCGGCGGGTGCGGGTGGGTCAGCACCGGACCTGGACGCGGTGGAGCGATCACATGCCGCTGGTGCTGGAGCTTGCCCCCGCCGGGACCGTCACCCAGCTTGGTGGAGCCGACAGGAGGCCCTGATGCCGATGAAGAAGCAGCCGGCGGGCGTGCCCGCGTCCGCGTTGATCGACGAGCGCATCGCCGAGCTCGGCGACTGGCGCGGCGAGGCGCTGGCGCGGATGCGCCGGCTGATCCACGAGGCGGATCCCGGGGTGGTGGAGGAGTGGAAGTGGGGGGGCCCGGTCTGGTCGCACGACGGGGTCATCTGCACCGGCGAGTCCTACAAGGCGGCGGTGAAGCTGACGTTCGCGAAGGGGGCGTCGCTCCCCGACCCGGCGCGGGTGTTCAACGCGAGCCTCGAGGGGGCCACGCGGCGGGCGATCGACATCCACGCGGGGGAGCAGGTGGACGCGCGGGCGTTCAAGGCGCTGTTCCGCGCGGCGGTGGCCCACAATCAGGCCGGCCGGGCCGCGGCCCCGCGCCGGGCCCGGTAGGCCCGCCAGCCTCACGCCCGTCACCGGTGCCCATCCCCCGGTCTCCCGACGAGCTGGACGACCGCGTCCGTGCCGCCCGGCGCCCCATGGAGCGGGAGGCATACAAGGGCTGCGCGGACCTGGACCAGCAGCAGGCCGGGGAGTGAGCTCGGCCGGCGCATGGCTCTGGGCACGAAGAAGCCCCGCGACGGGAGCGTCGCGGGGCTTCGTGATTGCCGGTGGGGCTGGGACTGCTCAGCAGCCCTGGCCAAACCCCAGGGCTCGGCCGTTCACCAGGTCCGGGGCCAGGATCATCTTGCCGGCGCGGGAATCGAAGATCCCGACCCGCCGCCAGTCGTAGCGCGGGGTGCGGTCGTCGGGGGCGGGCGCGACGGCGGCGGCAGCCGGCTTGGCGGCCGGGGCAGCCTGCACCGCGGGCGCCGGCTTGGCGGTAGCCACGGCGGCCACGGTGGCGAGCGCCAGCGAGATGAGGAGCGGCGTACGGGTCATCGGGCGTCCGGGGCGTAGGGGTGGTAGACTTGCGGCTGTGCTTGATGATACACAGCGACCCCGGGAAGGCAAGACGCCGGGTGCTGGCGGGCGGTCCGGGGCCGCGAGGTGAGCGGCGGCGATCGCCCGGGCGTACGCGACCGGGTGCGGACAGCAGGCCGCGCGGCGGGACCGGGCGCCGGCCTGTGTGGCATTCTGGGCGTGTGATAGTCTCCCGCGGGCACCCAGACCGGAGGTCCTCGATGGCGGCACGGAAGTCACCCCCGAAGAAGCGCCCGGCCGCGACGCGGCCCACGCCCCGCGGTGCCACGCCGCGGCTCCTGTCGGGGGGCAATCCCCAAATCCCGAAGGGCGAGGGGGACGCCCCGGTGCAGGCGTACCTCGCGGCGATGCCGGGATGGAAGCGGGAGGTCGGGCGGCGGCTCGATGCGCTCATCACCCGGCTCGTGCCCGGGCTGCGGAAGGCGGTGAAGTGGAACTCGCCGCTCTACGGCGCCGGCGATGAGGGCTGGTTCCTGAGCTTCCACTGCTACGACCGCTACGTGAAGGTGGCATTCTTCCGCGGTGCGTCGCTCTCCCCGCTGCCGCCGGGCGCGTCGAAGCAGAAGGAAGTCCGCTACCTCGACCTCCACGAGGGCGACCCGCCCGACGACGCGCAGGTGGCCTCGTGGATCCGGCAGGCCAGCCGGCTGCCGGGGGGTGCGCATGTAAGGCCCGCCGGCTCCACGCCGGCACCCCAACGCGGCCGTCCTCCTTCCAGCCGTCACACCCTCGCCCCGGGGTAGCCCGCCCAGGCGTCGCCCACACCTGCCGCCCGCTCGGCTGGCGGAGCCGTACCGGGCGCTCCATCTTGCTTGGCCAGATGCCGACCTCCATCCCCCTCGAGGCCTGCCCGGCTCCCAAGACGACGGAGCGAGGGTGATCGACTTTCCGCCCGTCGCGCCGGAGAGCGCCTACACGGCCGGCGCCGACGCCCCCCCGATCTGGTCCCGCCCCGACCCCGCCCTCGCCGCCGCCGGTATCGAGGGCGAGCTGGTGGTGGCACGGGTGCGGGTGGTGGCCATGGCGCTGCTGATGCTCGCGCCCACCTGGAACATCGTCCACGCGCCCGGGGTGCCGATCCACGTCACCGGCTTCGCCGTGACGCTCACGGCGAGCGTCATCGCGGTGATGATCTGGCTCCTGCTCCGCGGCGGGCGGTGGCGGCCGTGGATCGGCTTCGCCTCGAGCGCCTTCGACGTCTCCATGGTGAGCACCGCGCTGGTGTCGTTCCTCATCGTCGGCTCCCCGCTGGTGGCGCTCAACTCGAACGTCACCTTCGAGATGTACTTCCTCGCGGTGGTGGCGACGAGCCTCCGCTACGATGCGCGGGTCTGCATCGTGGCCGGCCTGCTGGCGATGGGCCAGTACGGGGGCCTGTGGGCGTACGCGTCGGCCAGCTACGAGCTCGCCGCGCCGGCGTACGCGGTGGATGCCGGGCCGTACAAGCCGGTGGATCTGTCCACCCGGCTGGTGCTGCTCGGGATCGCCACCACCCTGGCCGTCACGATCGTGCGCCGGGCGCAGCGGCTGCTCTACCTCGCCGCGCGCGACCGGCTCACCGGCGTCTTCAATCGAGGCCACTTCGACCGGGCGCTGGCCGCCGCGATGGACGGTGCGGGGCGGAGCGGCCAGCCGCTGTCGCTGGCGCTGCTGGACATCGACCACTTCAAGCAGGTCAACGATGCGCACGGCCATGCGCGCGGCGACGAAGTCCTGATCCAGGTGGCCGAGCGGCTGGCGCGCGCCATGCGGCGGACGGACCTGGTGGCGCGGTACGGCGGGGAGGAGTTCGTGGTGCTGCTGCCCGGGACGCCGCGGGACGCGGCGCTGGCGCGCATCGAGAGCCTCCGGCAGGCGATCGCCGCCGAGCCCATCGCGCTCGGCGATGGCGTGGAGCTGACCATCAACTTCAGCGCGGGCCTCGCCGGCCTCCCGGCCGATGCGGCGGCGACCAGCCCCAAGGCCCTGCTGCAGGCGGCCGACGAGCGTCTCCTCCTCGTGAAGCGGACGGGCCGGGGCCGCTGCCTCGGGAGCGGGCCCGCGGAGGGACCCGCGGTCCCGCCCGGCTGAGTCCAGGGGAGTCACCGCCGCCTTCCCGCCCGACGGGGCTCGCCTCACGAGGCCGGCCGCCTCCCTCCCCCCTCGAAGTCACGCTCCATCGAGGCCGGCACGTTCACACGACGTTGCCGGCACTTCCCCGGCGCCCTCGCCCGCCCCCCGCGCCGGGCGGGCGCCGCGGGTCGCGTGGTATTGCCATATTCCTATATCGTTATATATTCACCTTACGGCACCTCCGCCCCGCCCCCCTTCCCTGCGAGTGAGCCATGGCCCGTATCGTCGTGCTCGGCGCCGGCATCTCCGGCCATACCGCCGCGCTCCACCTGCGCCGGCTGCTCCCGCGGGAGCACGAGGTGGTGGTGGCCTCCCCGAACTCCAAGTGGAACTGGATCCCCTCCAACATCTGGGTGGGGGTGGGGCGCATGACGCCGGCGGACGTGACCTTCCCGCTGGCGCCCATCTACGCGCGCCAGGGCATCACGTTCAAGCAGGCCAAGGGCGTGGCGATCTACCCCGAGGGCACGGCCGAGGACGCGCGGCCGTGCGTGGAGCTCGAGTCCACGGCGACCGGGTCCGCGGGGACGCGGGAGCGGCTCACGTACGATTTCCTGATCAACGCCACCGGCCCCAAGCTCAACTTCGGCGCCACGCCGGGGCTCGGGCCCGAGGGGCATTCGCTCTCGGTGTGCACGGCCGGGCATGCGGACGAGGCCGCCAAGGCCTTCGCCGAGGTGATCCGGAAGCTGGAACGCGGGGAGCGGCAGGTGCTGGTGATCGGGATGGGGCACGGCACCTGCACCTGTGAGGGGGCGGCGTTCGAGTACACGTTCAACGTGGAGCACGAGCTCCGCATGCGGGGGCTCCGCGACAAGGCGGAGATCGTCTACCTCACCAACGAGGCCGAGCTCGGCGATTTCGGCGTGGGCGGGATGTGGTTCGACCAGCAGGGGTTCATCACGTCGAGCCGGATGTGGACGGAGTCGCTGTTCCGCGAGCGCGCCGTGACGCCGATCCTCGGGGCGCACGTGCAGCGGGTGGAGCCGGGGCTCATCCACTACGAGACGCTGGACGGGAGCGAGCACACCCTCCGGTTCGACTTCGCCATGCTGCTGCCGCCGTTCCGCGGCGCCGACCTCAAGGCCTTCGACCGCCAGGGCGAGGACATCACCGCGAAGGTGTTCGCGCCGAGCGGGTTCATGCGGGTGGATGCCGCGTACGACAGCAAGCCCTACGAGCAGTGGCTGGCCAGCGACTGGCCCCGGACCTACGAGACGCCGGCGTACCGGAACGTCTTCGCGGTGGGGATCGCCTTCGCCCCGCCGCACCAGATCTCGCGCCCCCGCACCAGCGCGAAGGGCACCAACATCACCCCCTCGCCACCGCGCACCGGGATGCCGTCCGGCGTGATGGGGCGGACGGTGGCGGAGACGATCGCTGACCGCCTCACGAAGGGCGATCCGTCGCGCACCCACACCGCCTCGATGGCGCAGATGGGCGCGGCCTGCATCGCCTCGGCGGGCGCGGGCCTCTGGTCCGGTACGGCGGCGGCGATGACCATGTACCCGGTGGTGCCGGATTACCAGGCGTACCCGCGGTACGGCCGCGAGCTGGGGGACACCTACGGCGAGATCGGCCTGGCGGCGCACTGGATCAAGCACGTGCTGCACCACGTCTTCATCTACAAGGCGAAGGCCCGGCTCGGCTGGGCGCTGCTGCCGGAGTGAGGGAGCCCACCATGAGCGACATTCCCCCGTTCCACTCGGATGCCCCGTTCCCCACGCAGCGGACGGTGTGGCTCCGGACTTTCGTGCCGTTCCAGCTGCTGCGGTTCCTGCAGCTCAACGTGCGCATGATCCGGATGGTGCTGAAGGCGCATCACTGAGGCTGAGCTGGTGACGCAACGAGGCCCCGCAGCGCCCCGGCGCGGCGGGGCCTCGTCGTCCGCGGGCGCCGTCAGCGGCCGAGGAGGAGCCGGAGGAAGGCGTCGTCCCGGTAGTCGGGGCCGGTGTTGTGGCCGAAGCGGACCACCACGAGGCCCTGCGTGGGGAGGATGTAGAGGCGCTGGCCGCCGGTGCCGGCGGCGAGCCAGAGGTCGTGCGGGAGGTCGGGGGCGTTGATGACGCGGTCGCTGGGGCCCGCCCGCTCCACGCCGGCGGGCGGGGGCGCGGCGGGCGGCGCGGGGTTGAGCCAGAGGCCGAGGCCGTAGGAGGGGTTGGCGGCGCTGCCGGCGCCGCACTCGGCGACGGCCGCGCGGGGCACCAGCTGGCGGCCGCGCCACTGGCCGCGGTGCAGCAGCAGGAGGCCGTACTGCGCCCAGGCGCGGGCGGTGCAGGCGGCGTCGCTGGCGAGGCCGGGGCGCCCCGCCCCGTCGCGCTGCCAGGCGGAGGGCTCCGCGCCGATGGGCGCCAGGACGCGACGGGTGAGCCAGGCGAGGAGGTCCTCGCCGTGGAGCTGGCGGGACAGCACCTCGGCGAACAGCACGAAGCCCAGCCCGCCGTAGGCGAAGCGCCGGCCCGGCCGGGTGGCGAGGCGGAGGCCGCCGGCCGCGGGGTCGGCCTCGAGGCCGCTGGTGAGGCTGAGGAGCTGGCGAGGGGTCAGCGGCCCGAGCAGCGTGTCGCCCGCGAGTTCCGGAAGGGCGCGCGCGAGGGGTGCGTCGAGGGCGAGCAGCCCGTCGGCCTGCGCCAGCGCGGCGAGGACGCAGGCGAAGGCCTTGGTGCCGCTCGCCAGCGGATGGGGGGTGGCGGCGGTGAAGGGGCTGACGTAGTCCTCCAGCACGAGGCTGTCGTGCTGGAAGACCAGGACCGCGTCGCCCGCATGTGCCGCGGAGTAGGCGGCGGCACGCCTGAAGGCGGCGGCCTGCTGGGCCCGCACCGGGGTCGCGACGAGGAGGAGCGCGAGCAGGAGCAGGCGGAGAACGCCCGCGGTGCGAGGGTTGGGGCCCGCCTCACGGCCAGGGGCAACGGAGAAGCGCGAACCGGAACGCCCGGGCGGCAGGCGCCGCCCCAGGGCTCGACTCCCGCCCATCCTGATCCAACGATTGCGGCCTAAGGCCCTGCCGTCCGGCAAGTTGCAGCGATTCACGTACGCGCCTGTCGTGCGAAGGCGAAGCGGCGGGGAGCAGTGGTCAACGGGCCATCGGCCGGCAACCGCCTTACTCAGGAGAAGAAGCCGACGGGATGCTGGCCGCCATCCGCGAAGGTGCGGCCGAGCGTGGCGAAGATGGTCGCGGGTGGCCGAAAGAGGAGTTTCGAGATCCAGGACTTGATGTAGCCGATCCCGGAGGGCGCAGCAGGCCCATTGATCCTGGACACGCGGGAGTCCGCGCGGGGGCTCGTCGAGGCCCCGTGCGGATGCGGGCAAGATCAACCGGCGCCTTGGAGCAGGGTCAGACCCTGGGGGTTGATCGCCAAAGAACCGTCGGACGGAGTGGATTGCCGCGTGGCCTCGCGGTGCCCCCTCCCGGCCTGCCCGCGGGTGAGCCCACAAAACAAAGGCCCGGAGATTTCTCTCCGGGCATTGCCCCTCCTGGGCTCGAACCAGGACTCTCCTGATCCAGAGTCAGGCGTGTTGCCAGTTACACCAAGGGGCATCAGGAGGGGAACAAACTAGCCGGTCCACCCCGCTTCTGGAAGGGGGGTGGGGCACCTCCCCCCGCCAACCCACCCCGCCCCGCCTCCGGTCCGTAAGTCCTAGAGCCGCGCGAACTTGGCCTGGAAGAACCGAAGATACTTGGGCTCGTAGGTCATCCGGAGCCCTCGGGTCTCGGTGGCGCGCTCAAAGACCATCTTCACCGACTCCGCCACCACGTCCATGTGGGCCTGGGTGTAGACCCGGCGGGGAATGGTGAGCCGGGTGAGCTCGAGCCGGGGATAGTAGTGATCGCCGGTGGCCGGGTTCCGGCCCGCGCTCACCACGCCGCGCTCCATCGCGCGGATCCCGGAGTCGAGGTACAGCTCGGCCGCCAGCACCTGGGCGGGGAACTCGGACTGCGGGATGTGGGGGTAGAAGGCCTTCGCATCGAGGAAGACCGCGTGACCGCCCACCGGCTTGACGATGGGGACGTTCCAGTCGGTGAGCAGCTCGCCCAGGTACTGCACCTGGCCCACGCGGGAGCGCATGTAGTCGTCCTGCACGCACTCCTCGATGCCGATGGCCATGGCCTCCATGTCCCGCCCCGCCAGGCCGCCGTAGGTGTGCAGCCCCTCGTAGATGACGATCTGGTTGCGGAGCTCCTCGTAGAGGTCCCAGTCGTTGACGGCCAGCCAGCCGCCGATGTTGACCAGGTTGTCCTTCTTGCCGCTCATCCAGGCGCCGTCGGTGTAGTCGCAGAACTCGCGCAGGATCTGCGCGATCGGCACGTCCGCGTAGCCCGGTTCCCGCTCCTGGATGAAGAAGGCGTTCTCCGCCATGCGGGTGGCGTCGAGGTAGAGCTTCACGCCGTGCTTCCCGCAGAGCTCGCTCACCGCCTTGACGTTGGCCATGGAGACCGGCTGGCCCCCCGCCATGTTCACGGTGCCCGCCAGGCTCACGTAGGCGACCTTCTCCGCGCCCTCCGTCCGGATGAGCGCCTCGAGCTTCCCGAGGTCGATGTTCCCCTTGAAGGGCGCCAGCGAACTCGTGTCGTGCGCCTCGTCGCAGATCACGTCCACGAAGCGGCCGCCCGCCAGCTCCTGGTGCAGCCGCGTGGTGGTGAAGTACATGTTGCCCGGGACCAACTGCCCCGGCTTGATGGCGCAGCGGCTGATCAGGTGCTCGGCGCCGCGGCCCTGGTGGGTGGGGAGGATGTGGCGGTAGCCATAGTGCCGCTGGATGGCGGCTTCGAGGCGGTAGAAGTTCTTGCTCCCGGCGTAGGCCTCATCGCCGAGCATCATGCCGGCCCACTGCCGGTCGCTCATGGCGCCGGTGCCGCTGTCGGTGAGGAGGTCGATGTAGACATCCTCCGACTTGAGCAGGAAGGTGTTGTACCCCGCTTCCTCGAGCGCGCGGGCCCGCTGGTCCGGCGTGGTCTCCGCCAGCGGCTCCACCATCTTGATCTTCCACGGCTCGGCCCAGCTGCGCCGGCCGAATTGCTGCCCCATCGTGCGCGGGATATTCGGTGTCATGGCTCGCGAGTATGAAGGGTCTCGCGGAGCCTAGCCCGGCCAGCCTGAGATTATCCAGAAGGGAACGGGAAGCCGGATTCAGGTGGGGATGCGGTTCATGCCGGCGAGCGCCTCGAAGGCGACGGGACAGAGCGCCGAACCCACCTGCGGCCGCATGATGCCGAGCACCTGGTCGCGCGGGAGGGCCGGGCGGTAGGGCCGCTCGGCGGTGAGCGCCTCGGCCACGTCGGCCACGGCGAGGATGCGGGCGAGCGGGGAGAGGTCGCGCGCGGTGAGGCCCAGGTGATAGCCGGTGCCGTCGAGCCGCTCGTGGTGCGCGGCGGCCAGCTCGGCGAAGGCGCCGAAGCGGCGCACCCGGCGGAGGATCTCGAGGGTGTAGCCGGTGTGCCGCCGCATGGCGGCGAACTCCTCGGGCGTGAGCTTGCCCGGCTTGTCGAGGATGGCGTTGGAGATGCCGAGCTTGCCGATGTCGTGCAGGAGGGCGGCGCGGCGGAGCGTCACCAGCTCCTCGTCCGGCCGGCCCATGGCGCGGCCGAGCGCCACGGCGATGCTGGCGACCCCGGCGGAGTGGCGCGCCGTGTAGGGACTCTTGGCGTCGATGACGCGGGCAAAGGCCTCGGCGACGTCGTCGAGGCGGGCCTCGTCGGCGAACAGCACGCGGTCGCGCGGCTCGAGGTCGGCGACGAACTCGAGCTGGTCGGTGGCCTGGAGGGTGCCCCAGAAGGCCACGTCGTCCTCGAAGGCGGTGAGGGCGGCCACCATCCCGGGATCGAACCAGGTGCCGGCGCGCTTGCGGGCCACGGCGTAGGCGGCGTCGCGGCCGTGGGCGGTGAAGAACACCTCGACGGTCTGGGCCAGGCCGCAGATGCGGCCGAGGAGCGGGATCTGGTCGCCAGCGCGGCCGTAGGGCATGCCGTGACCATCCCAGTGCTCGTCCAGGGCGCGGATGGCCTCGCTGGTCATGGGATCGAGGCCGAGCTGCCGGGCGATGTCGGCGCCGCGCTCGCAGCGGGTCTCGGTCATCGCGCGGCCGCTGCCCTGCTCGGTGAAGGCCACCTTGAGGGCCTGCACGGTGCGGGCAAGGACGTGCCGGTCGGCGCGGGCGTAGCGGAAGGCGTAGAGCGCGGAATCGGCGCCGCGGCTCCAGTCGGTGACCTTGTGGGCGCGCTTGAGGAGGAGGTCGTCGGCCTGGAAGATCCGGGCGAGCCGGGCGGCGTTGCTGGAGCAGCCCAGGTCCTTGAGGAGCAGGGCGTAGAAGAGCGCCGAGCGCTCGTCGAGGGTCAGGTGCAGCACCTCGGCCAGGCGCATCCCGATGACGCAGGTGCGGACCGCGTGGCCGGCCGGCTGCCCCTCGGTGATGTCGAGGGCGTGCGACAGGGCGGAGACCACCTCGGACAGCCGGACTTCCGCCGGCTCCACTGCGGGGCGTCGCAGAATGCCGGGGCGCGGCGCCACGAAGGGCGCTAAGTCGTTGATCTGAGTGGCCACGGCCACATTGGAGGCAAAACGAATGCCCGGGCCGCAGAGTGGCGGCCCGGGCGCGTTTTGCGACATCCAAGTGGAGCTGAGGGGGATCGAACCCCTGACCTCTGCAGTGCGATTGCAGCGCTCTCCCAGCTGAGCTACAGCCCCGAGGAAGGGCCGGTAAGCTAGCCGCGGGCCATGGGATAATCAACTCGAAGCCCCGGCTGGCGAAACCGCGGACCCGGCACTACGTATTACCCCTACAATGTCAGATAAATCGCTTCCCCCAGCCCCGTTAGGGGAGTTCGAGCAGCTCGTGCTGCTGGCGGTCCTGCAGGCGGGCGCCTCGGCGTACGGCGCGGTGATCCAGCGGGAAATCGAGACCCGGACCGGGCGGGAGGCGGCGCTCGGGGCGGTCTACACCACGCTGCTCCGGCTGGAGGCCAAGGACCTGGTGGCCTCCCGGGTCGGGGAGCCGCTCCCCGAGCGCGGCGGCCGGCGACGCAAGTACTACCGGGTGCTGCCGGCCGGGATCCGGCACCTGGAGGCCTCCCTCGCCGCGCTGCGCCGGATGGCCGCCGGCCTTCCCTCTCCCCTGGAGCTTCCATGACTCCTACCCCTCCCCGCCTGGCGGCGTGGCTGCTGCGCCGCCTGGTGCCCGCCGGCGAGCGTGAGTTCCTGCTGGGCGACCTGGAAGAAGGCTTCGATCGTCACGCGCGTGGGCAGGGCTCGGCAGCCGCGTGGCGCTGGTACTGGCGGCAGGCGCTCGGTGCGGCCCTGCGCAGCTGGACAATGCCCGACGAGGAGCGGCCGGTGGCCGGCGCCTCGCTGGCGGCGCTGGGGCGCGACCTGCGCGGGGGCCTGCGGGTGATCCGGCGCGCGCCGCTCTTCGCGACGCTCGTCATCCTCACCTTCGCCATCGGGCTGGGGGCCACGGCGGCGATCTTCAGCGTGCTCGATCCGGTGCTGCTCCGCGGCGTCCCGTACCCCAACGGCTCCCGGCTGCTCCTGGTCAACGACCGCGGCGTGGACAATGAGCCCCAGAACATCGGCTGGCTCACCTTCCGGGACCTCACGGAGCAGAGCCGGACGCTCGAGGGGGCGGCGGCCGTCACCGGCTGGACGCCCATCCTCGGCGGCATCGCCGAGCCGGCACGGCTCTCCGGGCAGCGCGTGAGCCACCAGTTCTTCTCGGTCCTCGGTGTCCGGCCCGCGCTTGGGCGCGACTTCCTGCCCGAGGAGGATCACGCCGACCGGCGCAACAGCGTCGTGATCATCTCTCACGCGATGTGGCAGCGACAGTTCGGGGGTGACAGCTCGGCCGTGGGCCGCACGCTGCGCCTCAGCGACCGCTCGGTCACCGTGATCGGCGTGCTGCCGCCCGGGTTCGAGAGCCTGCTGGCCCCGGGCGCGCAGGTGTGGGCCCCGCTGGGCTACGAGCCCGGCGATGACTGGGCCTGCCGCGAGTGCCGCCACCTGCGGGTGCTCGGCCTGCGCGCGACTGGGATCGGGCTCCCCGCCGTCCAGCGCGAGCTGGACGCGATCAGCGGCCGCCTCATGGCCGCCAATCCCGACAGCTACGCGCGGCCCGGCTTCTATCTCCAGCCGCTGGATCACTACCTCACGGCCGCGGTGGGACCCGTCCTTCTCGCCATCGCGGCGGCGGTGACGCTGCTGCTCCTCATTGCCTGCATCAACGTGGCCAACCTCTTCCTTGGCCGCGCGCTGGCCCGGGCGGGCGAGTACGCGGTCCGCGCCGCGCTCGGTGCCGGCTCCGGGACGCTGGTCCGCCAGGCGGTGGCCGAGGCCGTGGTGCTGGCGCTGGTGGGCGGGTTCCTCGGGGCCGGCCTCGCCGTGGCCGGCGTCGAGGCGCTGGTGCGCCTGGCCCCGGCCGGCGTGCCCCGGCTCGACCAGGTGCGGGTGAACGGCGTGGTGCTCCTCGTGACGTTCCTCGTGGCCACCCTCGTCGGCATCCTGGCGGGGCTCGCGCCCGCCACGGCCGCCGTGCGGGCCCGCGCGGCCACCGTGCTCCGGCACGGCAGCCGCACCATCGTGGGCGGGGTGAGCCGGCGGCTCCGCGCCAGCCTGGTGGTGGTGGCGGTGGCCGTGGCGCTGGTCCTCCTGGTGGGTACCGGGCTCCTGGTGCGGAGCCTCGACGGCCTCCTCACCGTGGACCCCGGCTTCCAGCCGGAGGGCCTGCTGAGCGTCGAGGTCCAGACGTACGGGGAGCGCTACAGCGAGGACGCCGCGGTGCATCGCTTCTTCGCCGAGGTGACGGAACGCGTGCGGACGCTGCCGGGCGTCGAGGCCGTGGCCGCCACGAGCCAGCTCCCGCTCTCGGGTGACTACGACACGTGGGGCCTGCGCATCAAGGGCCACGAGCGCAGCAACCCGGCGGAGGACCCGAGTGCGTTTCGCTTCGCCGTGACGCCCGGCTACCTGCAGGCCATGGGGATTCCCCTCCTTCGCGGCCGAGCCCTGCTCCCCGAGGACCGGGCGGGCAGCCCGCCGGTGGTGCTCATCAACGAGACGCTGGCGCAGACCGAGTTCGCCGGCGAGGACCCGATCGGGCAGCAGGTGCAGATCGGCTCGCTGGATTCGCCCTGGCGCACCGTCGTGGGCGTGGTCGGCGATGTGCGGCAGCAGAGCCTCGAGTCGCCCGGGGAGCGGCAGTTCTACATGCCGACCACCCAGAACCCCTGGGCCGACACGCGCCTGGTGCTGGTGATCCGCGCGCGGGGCAACCTGGCGCGGCTGGTGGCGCCGGTGCGCGCCGCGGTGCGGGAGGTGGACCCGACGGTGCCGATCGCCACGGTGCGCAGCATGAGCGAGCACATCGCCCGGAACACCGCGTCGCGGGTGTTCGCGCTGGCGGTGTTCCGGGTGTTCGCGGCCGTGGCGCTGGTGCTTGCGGCGCTCGGGCTCTACGGGGTGCTCGCGGCCAGCGTCACGGAGCGCCGCCGCGAGCTCGGCATCCGCCACGCGCTCGGTGCGCCGCGGGAGGCGCTCCTCGGGCTGGTGGCGCGCTCCGCGCTCCGGCTCACCGGGCTGGGGCTCGTGCTCGGGCTGGGCACCGCGCTCGCGGGCGGGCACCTGCTCACGTCGCTGCTGTATGAGGTGAGCCCGACGGACCCGCGGACGTTCCTTGGGGTCGGGCTCGTGTTGCTCGCGGTGGCGGGGCTGGCAGCGGCGGTGCCGGCGTGGCGGGCGGTGCGGGTGGACCCGGTGGAGGCGCTCCGGGAGGAGTGACGCCGCCGGCGGTCAGTCGGGCAGCACCACGCCGTCGAGTTCGTGCAGCACCCCGTTGGTGGCGAGGATATCCGGGGTGAGCAGGGGGATGCCGGAGACATGGACCTCACCGTCGCCCAGGGAGAGGTGGAGGTGGGCACCGGTCAGGCTCGGCAGGCGGGTGAACGGGACCAGGTCCGCCTCCCGGTACCGCCCGGTGACGATGTGGCCGGCGAGGAGCTGCTCCAGGCGAGCCGGGTCGTGGACGAGCGCCTGCATGGCGGGCGAACTGGCTTCGAGGCGCTCGAGGGCCCGGTCGCTCGGGGCAAAGACGGTCATGGGCTCGGCGCCGCCGACGATGCGGTCGAGGCCGGCACGCTCGAGCAGTTCGACGAAACGGGAAAAGCGCCCGAGGGCGCGGACGGTGTCGAGCAGGGTGTACTCCGCCGCACGGCGGCGCGGGGCAATGGCGGTCATGGCGTGCCTCACTCGGGCCTCCGGGGCCCGGTTCGAGGGAGCGGCCCGGCGGGAGCCTCCCGCGGGGCATGGTGCCTGCGTGTCACACGGCGCCCCGAATGAGCGGGGTGGGACTGACGCCCCACCCCGCCCCCCCATTCAGGACTGCAGACTGCGGATCGTGTGGTAGGACCTGCGAGGAACTGCACCTGCGACGGACTAGTTCTTGTCCGCCAGGAGGAGCGCCGAGAGCGGCGCCCCGCCACCCGTGGACTCCACGGCGATGCCGGTACGGATCTGCCCCGCGACGAGGTCGAGGGTGCCGGTGTCGATGGCGACGGTCTTGGTGCCGGCCGGCGTGATCCGCACGCGGTACTGGCCCGCGGGGGCTTCGATATAGCTGCTCACCCCCTTGAAGGGGATGTTGGTCAGGTCCGGCGTCAGCGCGTCGATCGCGGCGCCGGGCGCGGTGATGTAGATGTCCACGAGGCCGACGTTCGGGGCGCCGTGCACCAGCCGGAGCTTGAAGTTGCCCGCGGCGGGGGCGCTGTTGTCGTCGGTGAGGACCAGCGGCTCGATGCTCGCGAGCACGTTGGTGGCGATCACCGTGTGGACATCGCCGTCCTGCTTGACCAGGTCGGCATCAATGACGGTGGCGCCGCCGCCCGCGGCCCGCACCTGGACGTTCCGGGTGCCGGCCTTCACCTCGAGATACGGCGAGGCGGCCTGGTAGGCCACGTTGGTCAGGACCGGCTGGCCATCCACGAACACATCGACCGCCGGGGCATCGGGCGACCCGTGCACCACGCGGATGCTGGCGGTGGCGGCGGGGGCGTTGCTGTCGCTATCGCAGGCGGCCAGCACGGCCACGAGGCCGACCAGCGCGAATCGGGAGAAGGCAGACTTCATGTCCGGCTCCGAAGGTTGGACGTTGGCGTATGAATGCTTGAACTGCACGCGCACCGTCCAATTCGCGTCGAACAATCTCTTGGATGCACTGGCATCTGTCAAGGCAATGACGAACTATCATTGTTGACAATAGCTAGACGTCGCCGTACTTTGTCTAACCATGCGACAATCCGATCGTACCGTCGCTCAGCACCCGGTCCGGCTCGTCGCCGAGCGGACGGGGCTCTCGCCGCACGTGCTCCGGGTCTGGGAGCGGCGCTATCAGGTGGTGGCGCCGGAGCGGTCGGCGGGGGGCCAGCGGCTCTATTCCGATGCCGACATCGAGCGGCTGCGGCTGCTCGGGCTGGCCACGCAGGCGGGGCGGAACATCAGCCAGCTGGTGGCGCTCCCGAACGAGCAGCTGCTGGACCTGCTCCGGGCGGACGAGGACGCCGAGCGGCGGGCGCGGCCGGGCGGGACGCCGGTGGGGAGCGGGGTGATGGCGGAGGAGGGGGACGCGGCGGTGGCGCGCCTCATGGAGGCGGTGGAGGCGCTCGACGGTCCCGCGCTCGCGGGCGGCTTGCGTCAGGCGGTGGCAACATTCGGGATGCACGGGGCGATCGATGCGGTGATCCACCCGCTGCTGGTGGAGATCGGCGAGCGCTGGCACGACGGCGACCTGACGCCGCCGCACGAGCACTTCGCGACGGCCACGGTGCGGCGGGTGCTCGACGGGCTGGTGCACGAACTCGGCGCCGGCACCGGCACGCGCCCGCGGATCCTGGTGGCGACGCCCGCCGGCCAGCGCCACGAACTCGGCGCGCTCCTCGTGGCGGCCACCGCGGCCGCGCTCGGGTGGCGGGTCACCTATCTCGGCGCCGACCTCCCGGTGAGCGACATCGCCGCCGCGGCGGAGACCGCGGGGGCACAGGTGGTGGCGCTGTCGGTAGTGTATCCCACCGACGATCCGCTGCTCGCCGCCGACCTCCACCGGCTGGGGATGCGGCTCCAGGGAAGCCGGACGCTCCTCCTCGGGGGCAGCGGGGCGCCGGCCTACCTCGCGTCGCTCCCCGCCTCCACCGGCGTCATCAGCGGCGACCTCGCCACGCTGCGGGCGACGCTGCAGCGGCTCGGAGGGCGGTAACCAGCGCTTGCGACCGCCGATGATCCGCATGGTAGGGGCCGGCCATGGCCGGCCCTCCTCCCCCGAACACCCTCACCCCGTGCTGTCTGTAAGTGCTTCGATCTTCTCCGTCACGCTGCTCCGGGTGTGTTTGAGGAGGGCCGGCTGTAGCCGGTCCCTACGATCCGAACGATGAATCCCGGCGCCAAGCCTACTTGGTTCATCGGTCCCTGGGAGCTCTCGGCGGCGACGGCTGTACTGCCGCCGTCACCGGCGGCGGGGCGGGTGCTCCTGGTGGAGAGCACCGGGAAGGGATCGGCGCTGCCGTACCACCGGTGGAAGCTGGTGCTGGTGCTGTCGGCACTACGGCACTTCGCCGAGGAGCTGCGGGCGCAGGGGTTCGAGGTGGACCACCGGGTGGCGCCGAGTTATGCGGAGGGGATCCGGGCGCACCTGGCCGAGCGCGGGCCGGCGGAGGTGATCGTGCAGGCGCCGGCGGAGTGGGGGATCGCGCAGTCGATCGGGACGCTGGCCGTGGAGCTGGCGGGACGGGTGCGGGTGGAGGGGGACCGGCGGTTCCTCACCAGCCGGGAGGCGTTTGCGCAGTGGGCCGAGGGACGCAAGCTCCTGCGGATGGAAGACTTCTACCGCTGGCAGCGGCGGCGGCTGGGGTTCCTGGTGGATGGCCGAGGGGAGCCGCTCGGGGGGCAGTGGAACCTGGACCGCGAGAACCGCCAGGGGGCCAAGGCGCTGCGGAAGCGCGGGGTGCCGGCGGCACCCACCCGATGCCCGCCGGATGCCATCACGCAGCGGGTGATGCGGATGGTGGGGGGCGCGCGGGCGACGCCGGCGGGCGGGATGTCGTTCGCGGCGCACTGGGGATCGGTGGACGGCTTCGACCTGCCGGTGACGCGGGCGGAGGCCCTCGCGGCGCTGGAGGAGTTCCTGGCGTGCCGCTTCGCCGACTTCGGGCCGTACGAGGACGCGATGCTCCGGGGGGAGGTATACCTCTACCACTCGCGCCTGTCGGCCGCGATGAACGTGGGGCTGCTGCACCCGCGGGAGATCGTGGAGCGGGCCATCGCGCGGTACGAGCAGGGGGGCGTGTCGCTGGCCTCGTGCGAGGGATTCGTGCGGCAGGTGATCGGGTGGCGGGAGTACGTCAACGGCATCTACTGGCTCACGATGCCCGGTTATCGCGCGCACAACTACTTCGGCTTCAGCCGTCCCCTGCCCCAGCTGTTCTGGGAGCCGGACCGCACCGACCTGGCGTGCGTGCGCGACTCCGTCGCGATGGTCCGCGACACGGCCTATGCGCACCACATCCACCGCCTGATGGTGCTCAGCAACTTCGCGACGCTGGCCGGGGTGCACCCGCTCCGGCTCAGCGAGTGGTTCTGGGCGGGCTTCGCCGACGCGATGGAGTGGGTGGAGCTGCCGAACGTGGTGGGGATGGCCACCTTCGGCGATGGCGGGCTGCTGGCCAGCAAGCCGTACGTGTCGAGCGCGGCCTACATCAACCGGATGAGCGACTACTGCGGTGGGTGCCGCTACGACCCGAAGCAGCGCACCGGGCCGGATGCGTGCCCGTTCAACTACCTCTACTGGAGCTTCCTCGACGACATCCGGCAGCGGAAGCACGACGTGGGGCAGCGGATGGCGCTGGTGCTCAAGGGGCTGGAGAGGATCAGCGCGGCGGAGCTGGCGGCGATGCGGGAGGCGCGGGCGCGGTTCGTGGAATCGCTGGCGCCGGACACGACGGGGTGGACATTCCACCATGACCAGGGCTGAGGGAGGAGGGCGGCATGACGCTCGTGGATCCCAGCCGGCTGCACGTCCCGCCCGTGGCGCACCCGCGGCCGGGCGGCGAGTTCGTGCTGTACTGGCTGCAGGCCACCTTCCGGGCGCACGACAACTTCGCCCTCAACTTCGCGATCGAGCAGGCCGACGCGCTAAGCGTGCCGGTGCTGGTGTATCACGGCCTGCGGCACGACTACCCGTGGGCCAGTGCCCGCCTCCACACCTGGATCCTCGAGTCGGTGGTGGACCTCAGGCGCGACTTCGCGGCCAAGGGCATCCAGTACGCCTTCTGGCTCGACCGCTCGCGCGGGGCGTGGACCGACTGGCCTGCGGGCCGCCGCGGCAGCGACGCGGCGGGCCAGGACGCCGCGGCCGACTGGTCCCCGCTGGTGCACCTGGCGGACCGGGCCGCCCTGGTGGTGACGGACTACACGCCGACGTTCATCCACCCGCGCCAGCTGCGCGGGCTCCGGAAGCGGACCGCCACGCCGGTGATCGCCGTGGACTCGGCCACCGTGGTGCCGATGGCCGCGCACGCCAAGGAGCACAGCACCGCGCGCGGCTTCCGCACGGCGCTGCTGGAGCCGCTGGCGCACCACCTGTGGCCGGTGCCCAACCCCCTGCCGCGGGTGCGCCGGCCGGTGGACGTGGGGTTCGAGGACGACGCGCCGGCGGTGACACCCGCCACGATTGCCTCACTGGTGGCCGGCTGTGACGTGGACCAGGCGGTGGCGGCGTCGCCGATGTTCCGGGGCGGCACGGCGGCGGGGCGGGCGCGGCTGCACGAGTTCGTGGCCAGGGGACTGGCGCGCTACGCCGATGACCGGAACGACCCCAACAACCTCGAGGCGGTGAGCCGGCTCTCCCCGTGGCTCCATTTCGGCAACGTTTCCATCCACGAGGTGCTGCTCACCGCGCGCGCCGCCGGCCCGGCCGCCGCCTACGCCAAGTTCGAGGACGAGGCGGTCACCTGGCGGGAGCTGGCCCACAACTTCTGCCACTGGAACCCGAAGCACCGGACGGTGGCGGGCATCCCGGCGTGGGCGCGGGAGCAGCTGGCCAGCCATGAGGCCGACCCGCGGCCGGCGCACTACACGCTGGCGCAGCTGGAGCGCGGAGACGGCCGACCCGCTCTGGAACGCGATGCAGCGCTCCTACCTGCGGGACGGGTGGATGCACAACTACGTGCGGATGCTGTGGGGGAAGGCGGTCCTCATGTGGACGCGGGACGCGGCCGAGTGCCTGGCATTCCTGGAGCACCTCAACAACAAGTACAGCCTGGACGGGCGGGACCCGAACAGCTACGGCGGGATCATGTGGACGTTCGGGAAGTTCGACCGGCCGTTCTACCGGCGCCCCATCTACGGGACGGTGCGCTACCAGTCGCTCAGGGCGGCGGCGGACAAGTTCGACGTGCCGGGGTACATCCGGCGGTATTCCTGACGCTCAAGCGTCGCTGGGGGCGTGGCCCGGGCCGGCTGGCGGTGTGACTCAACGCAGAGGCGCAGAGGGCCGCAGAGGATCTGCACGGGCATGGAGGGCTCACCACAGGGTGGGCCCTCTGTGCTTGTGGTGGGCGCGTGTTCGGGTCCAGCGATGATCCCCACTGGTTGAGGAGCCCCACCAAAGAGCAAGCGAGCCCGGGAATGGCAACCCGCCATCGCAGGCTCGATTTCTCTGCGTCCTCTGCGCTCTCCGCGCCTCTGCGTTGAGTGACACCCCAGCGGGCCCCACCTACGCGGCCGGCGACGCATCGGCGTACGGCACCTCGAGCTCCATCCCATCCCGTGCGATCACGGTGTCGGCGAAGAGCGCCCGGGCCTCGGCGAGGAGCTCGGGGGCGTCGCGGGTGTAGCGGGGGGAGATGTGGGTGAGGGCGAGGCGCCTGACGCCGGCGCGGGCGGCCAGCTCGGCGGCCTCGCGGGCGGTGGTGTGGCCGGTCTCGCGGGCGCGCGCGAGGTCCTCGTGGGCGAAGGTGGCCTCGTGCACCAGGAGGTCGGCGCCGGTGGCGAGGCGCTCGAGCGCCGGGTGGGGGCGGGTGTCGCCGCTGATCACCACGGTGCGGCCAGGGCGCGGCGCGCCGACGAGCTCGGCCGGGGTGATGGTGCGGCCGTCGTCGAGGTGATGGGCTCGCCCTTGTGGATCTTGCCCCAGAGCGGACTCTCGGGAATGCCGAGCTCGCGCGCCCGGTCCGGGTTGAAGCGGCCGAGGCGGATGTGCTCCACGAGGGCGTAGCCGATGGTGTCGGCGCGGTGCTCGGTCTCGCAGGTGAGGATGTCGTAGTCGCCGCGGCGGAGGACGTCGCCCGGCTTGAGCTCCACGATCTCGATCGGGAACTTGGGCTTCTCGATGCCCACGGTGAGCGCATGGTCGAGGATGCGCTTGGCGCCCTTCGGCCCGTAGAGCAGCAGCGGCTCCTGCCGCTCGGCGCCGCCGAAGATGTTGAGGAGGCCGAGCGTCCGGGTGAGGCCGATGAGGCCGAGGAGGTGGTCGGAGTGGTAGTGGGTGAAGAAGACGGCCTTGAAGGTGAAGCTCACGCCGTACTTCATCATCTGCCGCTGGGTGCCCTCGCCGCAGTCGAAGAGCAGCGTCTCCCCCTCGCGGGTGAGCGCGAGGCCGGAGACGTTGCGGTCGAGGGTGGGGCAGGCGGCGCCGGTGCCGAGGAAGGTGAGCGTGAGCATGCGGGAAGATAACCGCCGCTAGATGCGGGTGACGCCGCGCTCCATGGCGCCGACGATGGCGGCGAGCTCGCGCACCAGGCGGGAGCGGTCGCGGGTCGCCTCCTGGAGCGCGGCGGTCACCTCGCGGTAATACCAGAGGCTCTTCTCGCGGGGGACGCTGAAGCGGTGCCAGACGTCGTCGCCGCAGAGGCGCATGTCGTTGATGATGGAGCGGGCGTTGTAGAGCTTGTCGGCGGCGGCCACGCGCAGGACGTCGGGAAAGGCCTCGTGGCGGAGGTGCTCGATGTACTTCCGCTTCCGCGCCTCCCAGCGGGCGAGGGCGGACTCGCGGCGGGGGAGGTTGGGATAGGTGTCGGTGCAGCCCATCACGATGCGGTGGACGCCGGGGCCGAAGCGCTCGAGGATCTCCTTCTCCGTCTTGCCGTCGCGCGCGGGTGATCCTCCACCGCATCATGCAGCAGGGCGCCGATCCCCTCCTCCTCGCTGCCGCCATCCTCGAGCACAATCGACGTGACGCCCAGGAGGTGGGCCAGAAGGGGACCTGGCCGCCCTTCCGGCGCTGGCGGGCGGAAGGTTCGCTGGTGTAGAGCAGCGCCTCGGTGAACTTAGGGCTGAGGAGCGGGTGGGCGCCGTGCTCCATGGTCAGAAGAGCTTCACCTGCACCGAGATCTTGCCGGGGTTCTTCGCCAGCTCGTCGATGAGGCGCTGCATGGACTCCATGGTCTGCCGCGCCTCGACGTAGAAGCTGGTGTCGGTGGCGAACTTGCCGAGGGTGCCCTGCCCCGCGTTCATGCGGGCAGGATGAGCGTGTCGAGCCGGGCGCCGGTGGTGCGGAGCTGCAGCGACATGTCCGGAGAGGTTCCGCGCCAGGGTGTCCGCCCGCTCCACGGCGTTACCACGGGGACGGCGGCGATGGTGCTGTCGAGGCGGCGGGAGAGCCCTGCAGGGCCACCATGGCCCTTCTCCGCCTCGGTCATGGTGCGCGGCAGGCGGGTGTTCATGGTGGCGAGC
>JADJPD010000026.1 GCA_016713435.1 Gemmatimonadota bacterium
GCCCCGGCCGATCGCGCGCACCTATCGCCTGCTCTACCTCTGTACGGCGACGACCGAGCGCCAGGCCAGCGCCACCGGCCTCGACCCGCTCGTGGTGGCGGCGCTCATCCGCCAGGAATCCGCCTGGGAGCCCCGCGCCCGCTCGCGCGCCGGCGCGCTCGGCCTCATGCAGGTGATGCCCGAGACCGGCCGCCTCCTGGCCGGCTCCTCAAGCTGCCCGGCTGGAGCACCCGACCAGCTCCACGGCCCGGCCTTCGGCACCTCGGCTCGACCCACTCTGCCACCGGCTTCTACACGCCCCACCCAGTTCGATGGCGGCCTGGCCCGCGCCCTCCTCGCCGCCTGCGCCTTAAGCATGGCCGCATTCGTGCACCCTCTCAGGGCCTTGGGCGCCGCCGCCGTCGATCACGACCTCTTCGTCGAGAAGATCACCTTCGCCGAGACCCGCGACTACGTCCGCATCGTCCAGCGCAACGTCGCCATCTACCGCGCGCTCTACGGCACCCGCAAGGCCGCCAAGGTCGCGCGCGAGGCCACCGACGCCATCAACTGACCGCCGGCCTCGGCACAAAACAGCGGGGCTCGTCTCACGACGAGCCCCGCCTTTATTCTCAGGACCAGTACCGGCGAGCTGCGCTCCGCCAAGCTCGGATCTCACCCTTCGTGTTTTGATTCCGAAGACCCTGGGCGCCGGAGCACTGCTCCAGCCGCTCACGGCTCGGGAAAGCTCCTCATGAGCTCCCCCGCCACCTCCGGCGAGTGCTAGTACGCCACCACCCGCTCATACAGCGCCACCTGCCCTCTCCTCCATGACCTGCCGCGTGAGGAACTTCTCACCCGCGCCTTCCTGCATCCCCATCTTCACTCCGCAGGTAGGGATCGTGCGCCATCTGCCCAGCGCCTCGGCCAGGGAGCGGACGTCGTGCACCGGCACCTCGAGGCCGGTCTCGCCGGGGCGTTCACCTCGCGGACGCCGGTCGGCACCGCCGCCGTGGTGATCACCGGCCGCCGCCGCCATGGCCTCGAGCACCACCAGGCCGAACATCTCCTCCACCGCCACCGACGGCAGCACCAGAAGTCCGCCTCCGCCATGCGGCGCGGCAGGTCCTCGTCGGATACTCGCCGTGGAAGCGCCACCCGGTCCGCGAGCGCCAGCGCCTGCGTCAGCGTCTTGAGCCTCGGGCCCTCGGGGCCCGCGCCCACGATGTCGAGCCGGAGGTCCGGCACCCGCTCCAGCGCCCGGAGCAGCACGTCGAGCCCCTTGTACTTGGCCAGCCGCCCGATGAAGAGCGCGCGCGGCGGCGCATCCAGGGGCGCCGCGGGATGTCCGCCCAGCGGCTCTCGTCGATGCCGAAGGGGATCACCTCGGTCTTGTTCTCGAACCCCTCGAGCTCCCGCGACAGCGCCAGGTGCGCCCGGCTCGGCACCACGATGGCCGCCGCGCGCCGCAGCACCGCCCGCGCCACGAAGCTGGCCCCCGGCTTCCGTGTATCCTGGTGCTGCGTCACCACGAGGGGGGTGCGCCGGGAGCGGAGCATGCAGGCCAGGTCGGCCAGCGGGTGGGGATGATGCAGGTGGATGATGTCGGCCCGCCGGCGCGCCGCCGTCAGGTACCCCGGCGCGATCTCCTCGCTGCCGAGCGCCCCGAACGAGAACACCCGCGTCACCGTGGAGCGCTGCCGCCCCCCCACGCGCCCGCCGATCCGGCTCTCCACCGCCACCACCGACACCTCGTGGCCGAGGGCGGGCGGCGCCCTCGGCCAGGTCCCCTGCACCACCCGCTCCATGCCCGCCCGAGCGGGGCCAGTAGTACTTCGCGAGATGGAGGATGCGCATGGGGTGCACCAAACTACACGGCGGGGATTGAGCCCGGCAGAGGGGCACGCCAACGGGTGAGCCCCGTCACCCGCGCGCGGGGGCCCGGGCCACGCTACATTGGTGCCTGCCAATGCGCGCCGTCATCGTCTCCCCACCTACATCGATCCCGCCACCCGCGGGAAGCTCAAGGCGCTGGTAGGCCTCGGCTGCACCCTGAGCGTCGCGGTGCCCGCCGCCTGGTCCCCCCACCCGCGCGGCCCCGCGCTGCAGGCCACCGCAGGGCAACGACGGCGGCCTCCGCATCGTCCCCATCCCCGTCACCGGGGACCGCGGCGAGGGGGTGGCCTGGCGCTCCAAGGACCTCTACCGGCTCCTGAGCGACTTCCGCCCCGACATCGTCCAGGTCGAAGCCGAGCCCTGGACCCCGGCCGCCGCGACGGTCAGCAGCCACGCGGCCAAGCTCCGCCAGCCCCTCGTCCTCTTCGGCTGGGAGAGCGTGGCCCGCTCCTTCGGGTTCTTCGAGGGGTTCCGGGGCGGGCGCACCCTGGACCGCGCCACCGGCCTGATCGGCGGCAACCGCGTGGCCGCCGCCATCCTCACCAAGGGCAAGCCGGGCGTCCCGGTCACGGTCATCCCCAGCTCGGCATCCCCCGCCCCTCGAGGTGCAGCGGCCCAGCGAGCCGGGCCTCGCCATCGCCTTCGTGGGCCGGCTGGTGCCGGAAAAGGGGCTCGACTGCCTCTTCCGCGCCTGCGTGAAGCTGCTCGGCAAGTGGACCCTGACCGTGGTGGGCAGCGGCCCCGCGCAGGAGCAGCTCGAGCAGCTGGCCGAGAAGCTGGGCATCGCCAGCCGGATCACGTGGAAGGGCGCCTTGCCGCCCGAGACGGTGCGCACCCTCTGGGCGGAGGTGGACACCCTGGTGATCCCCTCCCGCACCACGCCCGGCTGGGTGGAGACCTTCCACCAGCCGCTGGTGGAGGCCATGGGCCACGGCGTCACGGTGGTGGGCAGCGACTCGGGCGCCCTCCCCGAGCTCATTGATACGGCCGGCCTCGTGGTCCCCGAGGACGACGTCCCGGCGCTTACCGCCGCCCTGCAGCACCTCGCCGACAGCCCCCGCGAGCGCCAGCGCCTCGGCCGCGAGGCCCGCCTCCGCGTGATGCACGACTACGTCGACGACGCCGTGGCCCGTCGCACCCTCGAGTTCTGGGAATCGCTCCGCCGCCCCTGACCCCCACACCATCCCCGTACCGGCGGAGCTACGCTCCGCCGACTCGATCCCCGGGTCCGTCGACTGGGACCCCGGGGATCGCGGCGTCGGAGCACAGCTCCGCCGCTACGGGTCTCGTGCCCTTCCAAAGACCCCCCGTATCCCCTCATTTTTGGGGCCAATGACACCCCACACCATCCGCCGCACCCTCCGGGTCGCGGCCCTCGTGCTCAGCCTCGGGCTCGGCCTCACGAGCGCGCTCCGGGCCCAGGTGCCGGGCCAGGCGCAGGGCCTCCCCTCGCCCGCGCAGGCGCAGCAGATGCTGCAGGGCCGCCCCGACCTCGCCGCCAAGGTGCGCGAGAAGATCGGCGCCTCGGGCCTGAGTCCCGAGCAGGTCCGCGCCCGCCTCCGCGCCGCCGGCTACCCCGACAACCTCCTCGACGCCTACCTCCCCGGCGCCGACAGCACCGCCGCCGGCCGGAAGCCCACCAGCGGCATCCTCGATGCCGTGCGGCTCCTCGGCATCGTGAGCGTTGAGGAAGCGGACAGTCTTTACTTCCTCACCGACAGCGCCCAGGCGGTGATGGACTCGCTCCGCGCTGACAGCCTCAGCGAGCGCGGCACCGGCCTCAAGGTCTTCGGCCTCGCGCTGTTCCGCCGCTCCACCAGCCTCTTCATCCCGACCCTCGCCGGCCCGGTGGACGCCAACTACCGCCTCGGCCCCGGCGACGGCCTGGTGCTCATCCTCACCGGCGACGTGGAGCTGGCGCACGAGCTCGAGGTCACCCGCGAGGGCTTCATCGCCATCCGCAGGTGGGCCAGCTCAACGTGGCCAACCTGACGCTGGCCGAGCTGACCGACCTGCTCTACACCCGCCTCGCGCGGGTGTACTCGGGCGTGCGCCGCGGCCCGGGCGCCACCACCCGCTTCAGCGTCAGCGTGTCGCGGCTCCGCGCGGTCCAGGTCTTCGTCACCGGCGACGTGGCACGCCCCGGCTCCTTCCAGCTCTCCGCGGCCGGCACCGCCATGACGGCGCTCTACGCCGCCGGCGGCCCCACCGAGAACGGCTCCTTCCGCCGGGTCGAGGTGCGCCGCGGCGGGAAGCTGGTGGACTCGCTCGACGTGTACGACTACCTCCTCCGCGGTGAGAGCGCCGGCGATGCCCGCCTCGAGAACGGCGACGTGCTCTTCGTCCCCGTCCGCGGCATCCAGGTGAAGCTGGCGGGCAAAGTGGTGCGCCCGGCCATCTACGAGCTCAAGCCGCGGGAGACCCTCGCCGACCTGATCCGCGCCGCCGGCGGCTTCGAGGCCAACGCCCTCCGCCGCCGCGTGCAGGTGGACCGCATCCTGCCGCCCGCCCAGCGCGGCGTGAACGGCCGCGACCGGGTGGTCCTCGACATCGCCTCCGACCAGTTCACCGACGGCGTCGGCCCCGCCTTCGCGCTGGCCCCCGGCGACTCCGTCACCGTCTTCGCCGTCGCCGACCGTCGCCGGAGCGCGGTGACCGTCCTCGGCAACGTCTGGACCCCGGGCGCCGTGGGCACAGCCCCGGCATGAAGCTGTCGGACGCCATCCGCCTTGCCGGCGGGCCCAAGCCCGACGTCTACCTCGGCCAGATCCTCGTCAGCCGCCTGCTCGCGGACTCGAGCCGCATCCAGCTCCGTTCCGCCTTCCGGGACTCCACCGGCGCCGTCACCGGGGACCTCCCGCTCGAGGAGGACGACGAGATCACGGTCTTCTCCCGCACCGCCTTCCGGCCCGAGCGCTACGTGGTGGTCACCGGGGCCGTGTGGAAGCCGGGCCGGGTCATCTACCGGGATGGCCTGACCCTGCGCGACGCCGTCCTGCAGGTGGACGGCCTCTCCGGCGAGGCCCTCCTCTCACCGAGGCCGAGATCGCCCGGCTGCCCGAGGACAGCCTGCGCCACCGCGGCCGCGTGGCCGAGACCTTCCGGGTGCCGCTCGACTCCACCTACCTCTTCGACCGCGATCCCTCGGGCCGCTACCCCAGCCCGCCGGGCCAGGCCGCGCCAGCCACCGGCGCCGCCGAGGTGGTGCTCAAGCCCTACGACAACGTCCTGATCCTGCGCCAGCCCGACTGGGAGCTGCACCGCACCATCGACCTCAGCGGCCAGGTGCGCTTCCCCGGCCGCTACGCGCTCCTCACCCGGACCGATCGCCTTACCGACCTCATCGCGCGCGCGGGCGGACTCACCAAGGAGGCGTACCCGGACGGGTATCCGGTTCTACCGCAACAGTGATCGCGGCGGCCGCATCGGCGTCGACCTCCCAGGTGCTCGATGACCCAAGCTACCGCGACAACCTGATCCTCTCCGACGGCGACTCGATCTTCATCCCCGAGTACATCCCCGTCGTCTACGTCCGCGGCGCCGTGAACGCGGCCATGTCCGTCACCTACGTGAAGGGCCGCAGCCTCGACTATTACATCGGCGCCGCCGGCGGCTACAGCCGCGAGGCCGACCGAAACCGCGCCTACGTCACCCAGCCCAGCGGCAAGGTCGAGAGCGTCCACAAGCACTTCTGGTTCCTCCCCGACTCCAAGCCCGACCCGCTCGCCGGCGCCGAGGTCTTCGTCCCCGCCAAGGACCCGGCCGACAAGAAGGACTGGCTGGCCTTTCGCGGGCCCCGGCGCAGATCCTCGCCAGCCTGGCCGCGGTCGTCGTGAGTGGTCGTGAAGTAGGGAGTCACGCCGTAATGCCTGCGGGGGTGGTGCCGGCCAGGCACCACCCCCCGCGCGTTTCCCCGCCAGGGGCTCAGTCCTTCAGGAACCGCTCCGCGCCGGGCTGTCACTCTTCACCGGGCCCCGGCCAGCGTGGCCTCGTAGTCCGGCACCACCGACGGAGCAGCGAGCGCAGGTCGTCGTGGCCCACCCTCCTCGGCCGCGTGAATGAGGTCCCCACCACGGTGGTGACCCCGATGGGGAGCGCCGCGTTCTTGGCGCGGAGCACCTTCGGAGTGCCCCGTCGGTGAAGCGTGTTCCGCGTCGAAGAACAGCTCCTCGTAGAGCTTTCGCCGGGCCGCGTGCCGCTGAAGCGGATCTCGATGTCGCTCCACTTCCTTCCCGGAGAGCCGGATCAGGTCAGCCGCCAGGTCCGCGATCTTCACCGGCTCCCCCATGTCCAGCACGAACACCTCGCCACCCTGCCCCAGCGCCCCAGCCTGCAGCACCAGCTGCACCGCCTCGGGGATCGTCATGAAGTAGCGGCGCATCTCCGGGTGGGTGACGGTCACTGGCCCGCCGTCGGCGATCTGCTTGAGGAACGTCGGCACCACCGACCCGCGGCTCCCCAGCACGTTGCCGAAGCGCACGGCCACGAAATTCCGGTCCTGCTCCTCCGCCACCATCTGCACCAGCTGCTCCGCCACCCGCTTGGTGGCGCCCATGACGCTGGTGGGCCGTACCGCCTTGTCGGTGGAGATCATCACCAGGTGCTCCACCCCGAACTCCGCCGCGGCGGTCACCACGTTCCGGGTCCCCAGGATGTTGTTGCGCACCGCCTCGGCGATGTTGTCCTCCATCAGCGGCACGTGCTTGTGCGCCGCCGCGTGGAACACCGAGTACGGCTGCCACCGCTCGAACGTCCGCCGCATCTGGCCCGCATCCTTCACGTCGGCGATCACGGCCTCGAGCCGGATGTGCGGCCAGCGCTGGGTCAGCTCCTGCTGGATCCCGAAGATCGAGTTCTCCCCATGGCCAACAAGCACAAGGCGCGCGGGCTCGAGCCCCGCCACCTGACGGCACAGCTCCGACCCGATCGAACCACCGGCGCCAGTCACGAGCACCGTCCGCTCCATGGCCAGCGACTGCACTGACGCCAGGTCGATCCTCACCGGCTCCCGCCGCAAGAGGTCCTGAATCTCCACCTGCCGGAGCGCGAAGGGATCAAACTTCCCTGACAGGATGTCACCGATGCTGGGGAGCGTTCGTGTCCTCACGCCCGACGCGGTAGCCGCCGTCACCAGCGCGCGCAGCACCTCGCCCCGCACCGTCGGCATGGCGACGAGGAGTTCATCGACGGCTAACTCACCGCAGACCCGGGCGGTTTCAGACAGCGTCCCGAGGACGGGCAGCCCATGGAGCTTGTGCCCCTGCTTCGCCAGATCATCATCCACGAATCCCACGGGGATCAGGCCAAGGCGCGGATGGGTATCGATCTGCTTGACCAGCATGCCGCCGGCGGTCCCCGCGCCGGCGATAAGCACCCTCCGAGTCCCCTCGCCCCCCTTGAGCGCCCGCCGCGCGACCCCCGCACGCACCAGGAATCGCGGCAGCGAGACAACCGCGCTCGTAAGGAGCATGTCGAGGAGTAATTGAGACAGCGGCGGGCGGACCGCGGCGAGCCCCGTGGCGGGCAGCAACCAGGCCCCGACGGCAAAACAGGTGACGCCGGACGCCAAGGTGGCGTGGAGGATCGTGCGAAGCTCTGTCACGCTGGCGATCCCACAGCCGCCGGTACAGCCCGAAGGCCAGCAGGAAGCCGAGCTTGAGGGGGAGCGTCAGCGCGATGTAGGCGAGCGCCACTTCAGTGTACGGCGCGGGCCAGGCAAAGCCCTCGAAACGTAGGACGTAGCCGAGGACCGTTGCTGCTGGAAGCAGCAGCAGGTCTGACAGGAACAGATACCGGTTTCGGAGTCCGTTCCGAGAGGTGGGTGCCATGTCGTCCGGTTTTGGGGTGGTGGCCGGTGCTCGTGGAAGCAGGACGCGGGCCACGGAATGTCCAAATCTACAGCCCGCTACGATCCGGTCAATTGCCTGTAAATTCAGGACTTAGGCCCCTGTAGCGCCCCGCGACAGGCGCACCGCCTCCCCGAATGCCCCCTTTGGGTTGCCCCGTCCTCCTGAACCCGGCTAGTCTTTCCCTCTCCCCGGAAGCAAAGGCCGATGCCGCTGGACGTCCATCCGATCGCCCCGGCGACGACCGCCCTGGTCAACGCCCCCGCCCTCGAGGCGGCCGCGCGCGCGCGGCCCGGCGTGGTGGTGGCATGGGAGGAACGCGGCCAGGAGGTCATGCGAGTGGCCGACGGCCCCCCGGGCACCGCGTCCGGGCCAGTGGGGGTTCGCCTGACGCGCCGCAGCGGCCGCCTCAAGGAACGCCGCCCCAACCTGCTCATTCTCGATCGCGACGGCACCCTGATCGAGGACCGACACTACCTGAGTGATCCCGACCGCGTGGCCCTCCTTCCCGGCGTTGCCGCCGGCCTGCGCGAGTTCGAGAAGGCCGGCTTCACCGTGGTGGTGGTCACCAATCAGAGCGGCGTGGCCCGCGGCCTCGTTACCCTGGACCAGCTCGCCGCCATCCACGCCCGCCTCGAGCAGGTCCTGGCCCGCGAGGGGGTCCGGCTGGACGGCATCTACAGCTGCCCCCACGACGGCGCCAGCGGCTGCCTCTGCCGCAAGCCCGGCACCGCCCTCGTGGAGCGCGCCGCCACCGAACTCGGCGTGGATCCGGCCCGCGCCATCGTCGTCGGGGACAAGCTGGCCGACCTCGAGCTGGGCCGCGCCCTCGGCGTTCCCACCGCCCTCGTGACCACCGGCTACGGCGCCCGGACCCTCACCGAAGCGGCCAACCGTGCCGATTATCTGGTGGGGGACCTGCTTGAGCTGGCGCGCATCGTCCGCCACCCGGCCGGGCTCCCCGTGGTGCGCACCGTTCCCTGAACCCCGCCCCCGAGGCGCCGATGTCCGCATCCGCTGAGTTTGTCCGCCGCCACCTCCTGGCCAGCGCCGACGTGAAGCGGGCAGCCGCCGAGCAGTGCGCCGGGCCGTTGGCCGAGGCCGCGGCCCGCGTGGTGGCCAGCTTCCAGACGGGCGGCAAGCTCCTCTTCTGCGGCAACGGCGGCAGCGCCGCCGACTGCCAGCACCTCGCCGCCGAGTTCACCAGCGCGCTCAACCACGACCGGCCCCGCGCCGCGCTCCCGGCACTGGCGCTCACCACCGACACGTCCTTCCTCACGGCGAATGCCAACGATTTCGGCTTTGACCACGTCTTTGAGCGCCAGGTGGAGGCGCTCGGGCGGCGGGGCGACGTGCTGGTGGGGATCACCACGAGCGGCAACAGCCCCAACGTGCTCCGGGCCTTCGAGAAGGCGCGGGCGCTCGGGCTGGTGACGGTGCTCCTCTCAGGGGAAGGCGGGGGGAAGGCGCAGCTGCTGGCTGACGTGGCGGTGTGCGTGCCGAGCCGGGACACGCAGCACATCCAGGAGGTGCACATCGCGGCGGGGCATGTGCTCTGTGCGCTGGTGGAGGACGCCCTCTTCGGGGCCTAGGGCCGCCGCGCCCCGAGCCACCTCCCCAGGCCCCAGGCCAGCAGCAGGAGGACGGTGGTCCACGCGCCGAGAGCCACCCAGGCCACCTGGGCCCCGCGGGGCGCCACCAACAGGCCGGTGCCGCCGGTCAGCGCCATCAGGAGATACTCCCACAGCACCACCCGCCGGTGGCTCCAGCCGGCAAGGACCAGCCGCTGGTAGAGGTGCGTCCGGTGAGGCTCCCAGAAGCGCTCGCCCGCCACGATCCGGCGCGCCAGGGTGAACGAGGCATCGGCGATGAAGGGGAGGAAGACCAGCAGGCCGCAGGGCAGCGGAAAGGCGCCGAGACCGGCGCCGGTGAGGATCCCGACGCCGGCGAGGTAGCCCAGTGGCGCGGAGCCAACGTCGCCGAGAAAGATACGCGCCGGCGGGAAGTTCCAGCCGAGGAAGCCGAGGGCCGCCGCCGCGACCACCGCGCAGGCCAAGGGGTACCACGTGGGGCCCCATGGCAGCGCCAGCAGCGCGAGCCCGCCGAAGCCCGCCAGGCTCATCCCTCCGGCAAACCCGTCCATCCCGTCCATGAAGTTGTACAGGTTGATCATCCAGACCAGCCCGAGCACCCCACCGGAATCGCCATACCCGCGGGCAGCGCGAGCGCGCCTGCCGCCAGAGTCGGGGGCACTGCCGACCGCGAGGCCCGCCGCAAGGAGGTGAACCAGGAACCGGTAGCCCGCCCGGACGCCCGCCCGATCGTCCGCGAGCGAGACGGCCGCGACGGCCACCAGCCCCGCGAGCACGCCGACACCCGCTCCCGATAGGGGGCGGGCCCACCCGCTCCCGAGCAGGCCCGCGCCGATGGCCGCAAGCACCGCGAGGCCGCCGGTGCGCGGCGTCGGCCGGTCGTGGAGCGAACGGTGCCCCGGATGATCAAGGGCCTGCAGCGGCGCACCGGGCCGGCTGAGCCACCACGCGCCCGCCAGGCTCACCAGCGCCGCCACCGCCGGTCCGACGGCGAATGGGCTCATCCCAGCCCCGCAGCGCGCGCCAGCCCTGACCGCATCATCGCGGCCAGGCCGTCCCGGTCGAAACGCTCCGTCGCCAGGCGCCGCGCCTCCTCCGAGAGCCGCGCTCGCCACGCCCGGTCTTCCTTGAGCCGGATCAGCGCGTCCGCGAAGGCCTCCGGGTCGTCCGGCGGCACGGTGATCCCGCCGCCCGCCTCGGCGAACAGCCGCTGGATCCAGCCACGCGTGGTGTGCACCACCGGCACCCCGGCCGCGAAGGCATCGAACATCTTGTTCGGCGAGCAGGTGGACATGACCGGGACATCCCGGATGGTGAGCAGCGCGCAGTCCGCCCGGTGCAGCCAGCCGGGCAGGTCGGTCTTGGGCACCAGCCCGCGGAACTCGATGTTCGCGAGCCCGGCCTCCCGCGCACGCACCTCGAGCAACCCCCGCTCATTGCCGTCACCGATCATCACGATCCGGATGTCGCGGCGACCCCGCGCCTGCAGCACCCGCGCGGCCTCCACGATCTGGCCGCAGTCGTCGGCGTACCCGATGGTGCCGGTGTAGAGGACCAGCCCCGGCTCCACGGCGCGCTCCGTGCCGCCGCCGGACGCCCGAACAGCGCGGGGTCCGAGGCGTTAGGGATCACCAGCAGCGTGGTGCCCGGGTGGCGTTCCGCGATCGACTCCGCCATCCCCTCGGACAGCGCCACCACCAGCGCGGCCGCGCGATAGCAGCGGGTCTCGAACCACCGCGCCAGGGCGGCCGCCGTCCGGTTGCGCAGGATGCCGAGCTGGATCGCCCCCTCCGGCCACAGGTCGCGGACCTCGAACACGAATGGCCGCCCCCGCAGGTAATGGCCCACCAGGCCGGGCAGGCCCGTGGTGATCGGCCCCGAGGAGGAGAGAATCACGTCCGCACGGGTCACGAGCGCGTACCAGCAGGCCACCAGGGCAAAGGCAAAGAATGTGAGGATCCGGAGCGGTGCCGAATGCTTGTTCGAGAGCCGCAGGTTGATGATCCGGACGTCGATTCCCTCGATGGTCCGGCGATCGATCAGGCCCGTGGGGACTAGGCCCGACTTGTCGTAGACGCTCGTCACCACCGTCACCTGGTCGCCGGCCTGCACCCAGCGCCGCGCCATCTCGTAACACCGGGTGCTGTAGGATCCGGCCGGCACCGTGAAGTACTGGTAGAAATAGAGGATGCGCACGCGGCGTCCGTCCTAGGCCGTGACCCGGACATCCCGGGCCCGAGCAGGCGTTCGTACAGGGAGCGCAGCCGGGTGAACTCCGCCTCCCAGTTGTAGGTGGCCAGCACGGCCTCGCGCCCCCGCACCCCCATCGCACGCGCCCGCGCCGGGTCGTCGAGCAGGGCGGCTACCGCCGCGGCGATCGCGGCGGGATCGGTGGGGTCAGCCACCAGCCCACAGCCCGTCCCCTCGACCAGCGCGCGCCACGCGGGGAAGTCGGGCGTCACCACCGGCAGGCCAGCCGCCATGTACTCGAAGAGCTTGTTGGAGCGCACGGCGTAGTGATTGGGATGCGGCCCGAACATCACCACGCCCACCCGCGCCTCGGCGAGCCGCTTGGCCACGGTGGCCCGGTCTCCCCAGCCCTGGTAGTCGGTCCGCGCCCACCCCGGCAGCCCGCGGACCTCTGCCTCCAAGCCGTCGGCGGTGAACCGCCCCACCAGCACCAGGCGCGCGGGGGATCCGGCCGGCAGGTGGCCCATCGCCGCGATGAGCTCCCTGCTGGCCCGGATGCGCGAGAGGTTGCCGACGTGCACCACCACCGGCGCGCGCTGCAGGTAGTCCGAGGTATCGCCGTCGGGGAACTCGCGCAGCAGCGGGAAGTTGCGTACCACCGTGACCCCGGCGCGACCCAGGGCTTCCGCCACGTCGTCCCCCGCGGCCACCACCCCGCTGAAGGCGCGCAGCCCGACCCACTGCACGGCCGCGGTGAGCCCTGCCACGACCCCCCGAAGCCAGTGCGGCAGCCAGTGCTTGCTGCGCAGCTGGGCAGGGACGTCCTCGTGCACGTCGTACACCACCCGCTTGCCGCACAGCCGCAGCAGCAACCCAACGGGGATCAGCTCGGGGTCGTGGAAATGATAGAGGGCCCCCCGTTCCGCGAGCGCTGCCCGGAACACCGCCAGCCCAGAAGTGGCGAAGCGTCGCAGCCGGCCCGCGGGACGCGGGATCGGATGGAACCGCACGCCGTGGTCCGGTGCGTCCGGCGCGCCGGGGGCCACCAGCACCACCTCGAACCCGGCGGCGGCGAGGCTCCGGCATTCCTTGTGGAAGATTCGCGTGTCGTCGTGGGGATGCACGGACGTCAGGTGCACCACGCGCCACCCGGGCCCGGCGACGGCGGGAGAATCAGCGGTCATAGCGTGCAGCAAACTTATACCTCCGCCGAGCCGCTCGGGAGACACGAGGCTTCGCTTGACCGGGGGAACACTGCGGACCATCTTCCGGCTCCATCACGCCAGACGGACATGACCTCACCCCCGAGTGGTGCTGCCAGCGGCCACGCCCCATCGCCGTTCGACTACCTCAGCCTGATGCTGCTCCGCTGGCGCCTGATAGCCGGCACCGCCGCAGCCGCGGGCGTGGTGGCCCTCGCCACCACCTTCGTCCTGTCGTCGCAGTGGACGGCCAAGACCAGCTTCCTCCCCGTCAGCAACGCGGCCGGTGCGGTGTCCTCAGCCCTCGGCAGCCTGGCCGGTGATCTGGGCATTACGCTCCCCGGCGGCGCGACCACCGACGGTCCCGAGTTCTACCTGGCCCTCATCAAGAGCCGCCCGATCATCGACGCCGTGCTGCGGACGCGTTACGCGGTCGGGGGCGACAGCCTCACGCTCCTCGAGGTCCTCGACGCCGGCGGCTCCACCGACGCCCAGCGCCGCGAGCGCGCCCGCGACGACCTGCTCGACCGCCTCGGGGCGTCCAGCGACCGCACCACCAGGATCGTCTCCCTGGCCATCCGCGCGCCGGACCCGCAGCTCGCCGCCGCCGTGGCCAACCGCTTCGTCGAGCTCGCCAACCGCCTCTCCCTGCGGACCCAGTTCGAGAACTCGCGGATCCAGGAGGTCAACGACACCCCGGTGCTGAGCGTCATCGAGGAGGCGGTGCCCCCGGTGCAGCGCTCCTCGCCCCGTCGGGGCCGGACCACCGCCCTCGCGCTGCTCCTGGGCGGAGTGCTCGGGGCTGGCCTCGCCCTCAGCCAGGGGGCGATCGAGCAGCTGCGAAGTTCCGCCGATCCCGGTTACGCCCGCCTCGAGGCCATCTGGCTCCGGCGCGGGTCACGCCCCGCCGACTGACCCCTCCAGCGGCCGGGAGACCACCAGCCCCGTCCCGGCAGCCGCAGCCTCGATCGCCCGGAAGGTCGCCTGCATCGAGGCCACCTGGTCGGCCAGCGGCACCGGGGCGGGGCCGCCAGTGCGCACCGACTCAAGGAAGGCGGCGATCGACCCCCGGTGACCCTTGTCCTGGGTCCCCGCCGACTCCGTCCCGCGCCCTGCGCCCGTGTCCCAGGTCAGGCTCCGGAAGTCGTCCAGCCGGTAGATGCCGCCGTCACACACCACCTCCAGCCGCTCCTTGGACACCCCCGGGTGGCCGAACGAGAAGTACTCCACCGTCGCCACCGAACCATCCGGATAACCCGCCAGCACCGCGATCGAGTCCGCAGTGCTCGCCACCGCGCTGATTCGCTCTGCCGGCTGGCCCACGAGCGCCCCCGCGAGGTCGAGGAAGTGGCAGCACTCCCCGATGATGCGCCCGCCCCCGACCGCCGGATCGTGCACCCAGCTCTGGGCCGGGACCCGGCCGGCATTGATCCGATAGTGTAGCTGCATCGGCCCGGTGCGCCGGCCCACCAGCCCGGTGAGCCGCCCCACCAGCGGCGCAAAGCGCCGGTTGAACCCCACCATCAGGAGCCGGTCCGGCGCGGCCGCGGCCGCCGCGAGGATCGGGCGGAGTTCGTCCTCCCGGATGCAGAGGGGCTTCTCCACGTAGACATGCTTCCCCGCGCGCAGCGCGGCGATGACCTGGCCCGCGTGCAGGTGATGTCGGGTGGCGATGATGACGGCGTGCGTGTCGGCGTCCGCGAGCACCTCGTCGGCCTCGGTGGTCCCAAACGCGAAGCCGTGCCGCTCGGTCACGGAGGCAACCGTCAGGCCGGTCGCCGCCGCCACGCCGCGGAGCCGGACGCCCGGCACGGCCTGCACCGCCGGAAGCAGCGTCGAGCGCGCGAAGCTCCCCGGACCGATCAGCCCCACTCCCAGCCCGCCGTGCCCGGCGGTCGTGGCCCTCGCGGCCAGCCGCGTCTGGCGCACCGGGGGATCGGGATAGTCCAGTACGATGCCGAGGCAGGGCTCCCGCCGCCCGGTCAGCAGGTCGTAGGCCCGGGTCGCCTCGGCGATCCCGTAGCGGTGCGTGATCAGCGGTGCGACCCGGACGCCGCCAGAGGCCAGCAGGTCGAGGAACGCCTCCAGGTTGCGCTGCTCGGTCCAGCGCACGTAGCCGAGCGGATAGTCCTGCCCGCCCTCCTCGTAGCGCGGGTCGTACCGTCCCGGTCCGTACGACCGGGAGAAGCGGACCTCCAGCTCCTTCTCGTAGTAGGGGCTGCGAGGCACGTCCACCGGCACAGCACCGACGATCACTACCCGGGCGCGCTCGCGAGCCACCTCCCCGCGTGCACGATCGGGTCCCGGCTCTCGGTCGCGGCGGTGATCAGCACGCCGTCCGCGCCGCGCCCGCCCGTTCGCCGCTCCACCGCCGCCGCGAACGCCGCCCCTGGGGCCGTCGCCTCGCGCGCACCGAACTGCTCCGCCAGACGGCACCGGTCCGGGTCGGGGTCGGCCGCGAGGACCTCGCACCCATTGGCCCGCAGCAGTTGGACCGACAGGAGCCCGAGCAGCCCCAGGCCGATCACCGCAACGCATTCGCCCAGCCGCGGCTCGAGCTGACGGACGCCCTGCAGCGCGATGGCGCCAAGCGTGGACCAGGCCGCGTCCTCGAGCGGCACCAGCGTGGCCCCGTCTGGCCCCGTGGGGATCCGGGCGCAGAGATTCCGGGGGACCCACGTCACCTCGGCGTGCGATGCGTACCCCGCCCCGGCGCAGGCGACGGCATCACCCACCTGCAGGCCGGTGACGCCCCGGCCGAGCGCCTCCACGATCCCCGCCGAGCTGTAGCCCATCGGGATCCACGATTCCAGCTTGTCCTGCACCCCCCGCAGGGCGGCGGTGATGCCGTCCCGCTTCATCCGCGCTATCACCTGCCGGACCAGGTCCGGCCGCTCGCGCGCCCGGGCCAGCAGGGAACGCCGGCTGCGCTCCACGTTCATCCGCTCCGTCCCCGCGCTCACCAGGGAATGCACGGTGCGCACCAGGACTCCACCCTCCCGGATCGCCGGGATGGGCAGTTCGAGCAGCCGGACTTCCCCCTTCAGGTTCTGGACGACTTGCCGCATGCTGCGCCTCCCCTGCCTTTCGATTCAGCCTTGGATGGACATCCACTCGATCACGGTCCGGAACTGGAACGGCAGGCGCACCCGCACGGCGGCCACCAGCACCACCGCGGGCCGCCGCACGCCGTAACTGGGTGCGACCCAGCCTCCGCCAGCGCCAGGGGCGGGTCGCTCGTCAGGCGGAGCGCTCCGCCCTCCCGCGCCAGCACCGCCACCTGCCGGAGGTGGAAGCCGCGCCACGACACCGGGGCACAGTGCCAGCACAGCGCCAGGTCGTGCTCGGCCCCGCCCCTCCAGCGCGTCGACCACCTCCCACCGGCGGGCCGGCCAGAATCGGACCCGCCGCCGATGGACCACCGGGTCGCGCAACCGGCCGTAGCCATGGTGGCTCGCCTCCCAGCGCTGCTCCTCGGGGCCGGGATCCCACGCCAGCAGGCGCGGCCGGGTGCCGTCGGCGGCGATCCGCCAGAGCCCGGTGAGTTCCGCCTGGTCCCGGTCATCCACGACCACGGTATTGTGCGCGGCGGTGCGCACCTGTTCCCGGTAGGCGCCCGCGTCGGAGGTGTAGGCCAGGCAGCCGGTGTCGCACAGGAAGATCCCGCCGGGTGCGCTGAGCTCCAGGCTGAGCGTGTCGAGGTGGCCATGCCCGAGGCGCCCCTCGCTCCCCAGCGGCCCGGCATCAAGAAAGGTGTGGCATCCGTTGCCGCGCAGCACGAAGAACCCGCCCGCCGGGAACGCCGCAGGCCCTCGGGTCACCGCGCGCCCCGCCCCGCCGGACGCGGGCGCCGGCTCGGCGAGCCAGCGCGCATCGGCGTCGCCGCGGCTCGGCGGAGGCTGCAGCTCCGGGCGCCGCAGGACCCCTGCGCCCAGGGCGAGCAGGTGCCGGTGGTCCGCCGGCGCGAGTCCCGGCGTGAAGGGCAGCACCCGCCCGTCGTCCCCATCCCCGACCAGGGCGCGCCACCGTCCGGGCGCATGTACGCCCCGTGAACTCGACCATGCGCGCCAGCCGGTCGAGGTACGCCGCCGATCGGGGGCGCCCGAGCCGCTCCCCCACCGGCACCACCAGCAGCAGCAGCTCCGCCACCAGGCGGTGGTAGCTGACCGCCTGCTCGAAGTGGACGCCGTCAGGCAGCACCTGCCACTGCATCTCGCATTCGAGGCCCCGCTCGGCGAACCGCAGCCAGCCACGGCCCTCGGCCGAGTCACGAAACAGGGCGCCGAGGTGGTACAGCCCCACGAGGTCCGCCACGTAGTGGTTCCCCACGTGGCGGCCGATCTCCAGGTTGCCCCGGATCACGCGGCCGTGCCAGACGAGCGAGGCCAGCATCCGGGCCCACCGGCGCTCCCCGACCTCCGGGGCCCGCGCCAGGAAGGTGAACGCGTGGATCCAGTTGCAGGCACGGATCGCCAGCTCCATCGGGCAGAGCCAGTGAATGCCCCGGCCCGGCGGGTTCGCGTCGAGCCAGCTGTCGAGCCGCGCGGCGAAGGCGGCCGCGAACCGCGCCTCGCCCGTCTGCTGGTAGGCAATCCCCAGCCACAGCCCCTCGTGAAACCGGGCGAGCTCCCACGGCACCTTCACGTCGGAGGGACGTCCCAGGTCCCGGTGGTCGAGCCGCCAGAACCAGTCGGCGGTCCAGCGATGACCGCTCCGGAAGTCCAGGTGCCAGTCGATGGGATCGCCCAGCGACACCGGCCCCGACCCGAGCACCTCGGCGATCCCCGCGCAGGCGCGGTCCGCCGCGGACAGCAGCGCCGCATCGGCGGCTTCGCTGGCCGGGCCGCGCGGGACCCCCCCGGGCACGAACGCCGCGGCCACCGACCGCTCCAGGCGGGCCAGCCAGTCGGGGTGATCGCCGTCGGCCAGCATCCGGCGGCCCAACTCCGGGTCCAGCGGCGGGAGTCCGTGCCGGTATCGCCAGCGCCACCAGGGCCGTTCCACCAGGCGCGGCCGTGCCAGGCGGGCCAGGGCCCGGATCGTCTGGACCGGACTCATCGACCGCCGGCCCGCACGCCCGCGGCCGGCACCGTCCGGACCGCGCGGTCCAGGAAGCGCTCCGCGGCCTCGAACAGCACCATGCCCCCCAGCACGAAGAAGCACCCGCCCGAGAGCAGGGTCTGCGGCAGCGCGGCCAGGTTCGCCTGCCAGAAGGCCCAGTACATGAAGGCGTAGGAGGCGAGTGAGAGGACCGTCTTCGGCCGGCGCACCAGGTAGATGTGCACCGATTGGATGATCACGCCGGTGAGGAGGCCACCCAGCACCACGCCGGCCAGGCCGAAGTCCGCGTAGAAGTAGCCGATGAAGGCCGCCGGCGCGGAGCCGGAGTCGATCCCCCCCGGGAAGATGTACTGGTAGGCGTAGCTGGAGAGACTGAACGACGGCTCCCCCAGCAGCCACGCCACCCGCCCGATGGTCCGTCCGTGCAGGAAGTCGAGCCGCGCCGGGAAGATCTCGAAGTAGGAGTAGAGGATCTCCGCCGGCAGCACGAAGAGCCGTCGCATGATCGCGACCAGCAGCGTCCAGACCGTCACCTCCGCCCGGGTCGAGAGCGCGAGCAGCACCGCCAGCGGGAAGCAGAGCACCAGCAGGGGCGCCCAGGACCACCGCCCGCACCGACAGCCGCCCGCCCCGGTGCAGGTACCAGGTGAAGCACCCGATCAGCGCGATCAGGGCCACCGGCGCCTTCGCCACCGATAGCGAGGCGAAGAAGACCCCCAGGGCGCTCACGAAGACGAAGGTCCGCCACCATCCGCGCGCCCGGGTCTGCAGGTACTGGCCCAGCGACACCGCCACCAGCACCGGGAAGCCGACCTTGCGCAGCACCTCGTAGAAATAAAGGAAACGCGACTCGAGCAGCTTGAACGCCTCCTCGCGCAGCAGGGTCACCTCGGCCAGCGACCCGGGGTGCCGGATCAGGTAGAACAGCGGGATCGACGGGACCTCCCGCAGGTACTGGCCGACCATCAGCAGCGTGCCCCCGATGGCGGACCAGAACACCACGCGGTAGTGGAGCCCTGGCGCGGTCGCCGGCAGCGCGCGGGCAAAGAAGGCCCCGGTCTCGGCCCGCGCGAAGCGGGCCGCCGCATTGGCGAGGAGCATCCCCGCCGGCGCCGTCACGAGGACGCTCAGTATCGCGAACAGGAAGGTCGGCTCGTTGGGGTGGTCGCGATCCGCCGCGACCACGAGGCCCGGCACGACCACGGCGGCCAGGTAGGTCAGGTACCAGAACGCCGGGAAGGTGATGTGCCGCAGGTCGAGCAGGCCGATGGCGCGGTGCATCAGGGCCATGGAGGCGGCGAGCAGCGCGGCCAGGCCGAACGCCTCCCACGGCGGCGCCAGGCCCAGCAGGGCCACGACCAGCCCCAGCAGCGCGGCCGCGACGAGGGCCGGCCGGGGCGTCACGCCGCCCGCCCCGCCCGGCGGCGCACCACGCGGCTCTCGCACTCCGCGACCCACCGCGCGCCGGACTGGCGCAGCCCGAGCACGAACAGCCCGCCGAGGGCGCCGGTGATCAGCAGGCCAAGTCCGAGCTGCCCCTGGATGGGCCATCCCGCTGGCAGCAGCTGCCGCAGCCCGAAACCGGCCACCCCGTGCCGGCGGCAAGGACGGCGCCGCGGCCCAGGAGGAGCGCGTCCCCGCGCGGCTGCAGCGTCACCCACAGGAAGTGGACGCTCAGGGCCCCGAGCACCATCAGCCCGCCCGTGGTGGCAACCGCCAGGCCCACCGCCCCGTAGCCCAGCACCCCGGCCCCCAGCGACAGGGCAAGGGTGACCCCGGCGGCCGTCACGGTGTTGCGGGTGTTGATGGCCCGTTCGTCCAGCACGTCGATGACCGACCGGAGCAGGGTGTACCCGCAGTACGGCACCGCGGACACGAGCACGATGCGCACCAGCGGGATCGCGGGGATGTACCGGTCGCCCAGCCAGGCGCGGACGATCACGTCCGACCACACCAGGAGGTGGAGCGTGGCGAAGGCCCCCAGGTGAAACGCGAGCGCGACCACGTCCTCGACCCGGTCCCGGATGAACTCCCGCTGCCCCTGCGCATGCAGCTCCGCGATCCGGGGCAGTGCCACCACGCCGAAGGCGGCGGTGCCGGCATCCACCAGGCGGAGCAGCAGCTGGCCCGCCACCAGGTAGCCGGCCTCCGCCGCCGTGGCAAAGCGGATGGCGAGATACGGGCCCACCGCGGTCAGGCCACCGATCGCCAGCCCGCCGGACACCCGCGACAGCCCGAACGCCAGCTGCTCGCGCAGCCGCTGCGGCAGGTCCCGCCGGGCGGCGCCCCCCCAGCCCCGCAACACCGGACCCGCCAGCGGCACCGCCGCCAGCAGGAGCACCAGCGCGGCGCCGCCGATCATCACGTCGATGCGGCCGGTCCCGGCCCACGCGAGCACCACGAGCATCGGGCCCACCCCGACCAGCGCGATGTTCCACACGTTGCCGAGCGCCACCCGGCCGGTGCCGCGGTAGTAGGCGTACAGCAGGTTGAAGAGCGCGGTGGTGACCACCAGGCCGAGCATCGCCACCGCGGCCCCGCGGCGGGTCGCGTCGTCGAACGCCAGCCGCGCGGCAACCTCCGGCAGCAGCAGCCCCGCGCCGAAGAGCACCAGCCCCGGCCCCAGCGAGAGCACCGTGGCCCCCAGCAGGTGGCCCTCCCGGGCGCGGTCGTCCTCCGCGATCGCCAGGAACCGGACGAGGGTCAGTCCCGCGACGTTCGAGTAGATGGAGAGCGTGCCCACCAGCCGGCGGGCCAGGCCATACACGCCGAAGTCGGCGGAGGAGAAGGCCTCCGCCACCCAGCGGGTGGTGAGCACCAGCGAGACCATCAGGATGCCGGTGGCCGCGACGGTGTTCAGGATGTCCCGAAGGAACGGGCTGGGCTGAAAGCGGGCCCGGGAACCCGCCGGGCGCTCAGCCGCCATGGCGCCCGCGGAGGAACTCCAGGTGACGCGCCGTCGCGTCGGCCGAGTCGAACCGCGACTTCAGCCGCCGCGCCGGCACCCCGCCCCAGATCTCGCAGGGCGGGACATCCGAGGTGACGACGCTGCCCGCCGCGACGATCGCGCCCCGCCCGATCGTCACGCCGCCCAGGAGGATCGCCCCGTGTCCCACCCAGGCATCCTCGGCCACCACGATCCGCTGCATCGTCCCGCGGCCGCTCTCCCGCAGCAGGACCCCCGGCTGGTCGAAGCGGTGGTCGCCACCCACCAGCGACACATAGCTCGCGAGCAGCACGTCATCGCGGATCTCGCAGGGCGCGGAGAGATGGAGGTGCGAGCCGATGTAGACGTTCCGGCCCAGCCGGATGTCCTCCCCCGGCCGGAACCACGGAAAGGGCCCGACGTAGAGGCCCGGCCCCGGGCGCACAGGCAGCGGGCACGCCGCGCCAGAGGTTGCCGAGCCAGGTGCGCAGCCGCCGCCACCCGGGCGTGGCGCGCGGCGCCGGGTGGTCGGCTGGGCGGCACTCACGGGGCTGGCCACCGGGCCGGCGGGCGGGGCCGGATCATGGGCGTTCCCCCCCCGAGGAACTCCCCGA
>JADJPD010000027.1 GCA_016713435.1 Gemmatimonadota bacterium
GTTCGACGAGCCGGCGCTCGACCTCGCCCCTCCGCTCCCCCGCCCGCTACATCGGCGCCATCGGCCTCCAAACGCCCCACGCCGAGCGGCGGAGCGGCTCAGGCGATCCGGTTCTCCGAGCAGGACATCGCCCGCGCACGTGACCATCGGCCTGCCGCTCGGCGGACGCGGGCCGGCGGAGCATGGCGCTGGCGATCCTGGCGGAGAGATGACGGAAGGTGAGGTACGGGGGCGTAGACCGCGGTCAGCTGGTGGCCACGAGAAGGTGCGCGGCACCGTAGCCCCCCGCACCCGCTTGAGCCGCGCGAACTAGCCGCTCGGTGCGGCGCCCGAGCTCGACGTAGTCCATCCCCGCCAGGCGGCGGTCGGTGCCGGCGAGCAGGCCAGCGCGCGCGCCAGGGCCAGCTTGCCCTGCAGCGCGAGCGCCACCCTTTCACCGCCTCGAACAGCGGCAGCCCCGCCGTCGCCGTCCCGGCCGAGCTTGGGACCGGCTCACCCGCTCGGCGAACCAGGGCCACGGCCTCCCTGAGCGGATTGCTCCCGCCCACCCGTTCCGCCACGGCCTCGAGGTCGCGGCGCTCCTCCCCGATCTCCCGCTCCAGCAGCTCGGCCGCGAGCTCCCGCACCTCGGGCTCGGCGGCGTCGTTCCGCAGGAAGGCGAGCAGAGCCAGCGCGGCGCAGGCGCCGCCGGTGGTCATGCGGAGGGTAGGTGGGCAGCGGGCGTCATGCCGGTGGGACGCGGGGGAAGGCGGAGGGCGCACAGGGTGAGGGCCGCGGTCGCGCCTCGCGACCGAGACCGGACGGCCCCCTCACCCGTTCAGCTCCCCGGACCCAGCGCCCCATGCAGCATCACCACCTCGGGGCTGGCCTGCAGCGCCTCACGGTACTGGACGTGAAAGTCGTCGGTCTCGCCGGTGGGGCCACGAGGGCGCGGAGTTCGTCCACGAGGAGGGGCCGTCGGCGGGGGTGAGGGGCTCGTCCTGCTCCAGCCGCTCTGCTCGGACACTGGACGATGAGCCGGGCCATGGGCTGAGCCACGCGAACCAGGGGTCGTGCGCCGCCAGCGGAGAGGTGGAAGCCGTCGTCCACCCGGCCGTGCAGGCGGCGCGTAGCGCGGCGCTCGTTCTGGGCAGCGCCTGGTGCACCCGCATCGGAAGTGTGGACGCGGAGGCCGGTCGAGGTGGTCGAGGTCGGGTCGGGTCGGTCGGGGCGGTCATCGGTCGGTACGGGAGGTTGATCCGGGACGGTCGTGTGATGCAATCTACCGGGGAGACGAGGCGGCGGAGACGCCGTGAGCTTGAGCCTGCCGAATCTGGCACGCTGGCTCGTGCACCGGCCCCAGCACCCCCGCGCCGTTTCAGGTTGTGCCCCTGCGACACGAGAGGATGGCCCGTCCGCATGCAGTTCCTCGACCTCGACGAATGCCAGGAATGGTCCGTGGCCCACGGCTACGGGCTCCGGCGCGACCTCCCGGCGCTCCCCGAGGTGCGCGCGTGGTCCGCGTCACGATCCGGATGCCCAAGAGGGGATCCGCCGAGCCGGGCGGTGGCGGCGGCGCTCCAGCGGGCCCTGGGGACGTGGGACGGATGCTGGTGTGGGTGACGCAGACCTGGGTCTACCGCCACCGCGAGGAGACGTCCGACATGGACAGCGCCTCGAGCTGGCGGGGAGGAACGGTCCCCGACGAGCTCTTTGGCCACCTCCTCACCCCCCCCGAGGACGTGCTGACCTTCCGGCGCATCCTCCTGGCCGCGTGACATCCCCTGGTTTGCCTACTTCCTCCCCGCCCATGCGGACGAGCAGGTGCCCGCTCCGCTGGGCTCGCCCCCTCACCCGGGACGGCTACGTCCGGGTGACGAAGCTCGGTGCCGGACGGCGTCGACGAGTTCGCGGCGAGAATGGAGGCTCGGCTACGCGCCGGTGTACGGGCGGCGGGGGGGACGAGGCGTGGGCCGTGGAGGGCGACGCGCCCGGCGCCTGAACGGCGGACACCTATCTTGGGGGAAGACACGCAGGCCGGCGGTCTCCTCCCACCACCACCCGCATGACCCTCGCGACCCTCCGCGCCGGCCATCGCGACTCGGTCCTCGCCTATGCGCGCGCCGCGGCGCTGCTGCCGGAGGCGGCCTGGCAGGCGGCCCCGGCGCCAGGCAGGTGGAGCCCCGAGGAGATCACGCAGCATCTCTGGCTCACCTACGCTATTGCGCTCAGCGAGCTCGCGCCCGACCCGGACGGGCCGCGCCACCGCGTCCGCCCGCGGGTGCCGCGCCTCATGCAGCCGCTCCTCCGCCTTTCGGTGATGCGGCGCATCCTCCGCGACGGTCGGTTCCCCCGAGGCGCCCGGGCTCCATCGAGCTCCGTCCCAAGGCCGGCCCGCCGGCGGCGAGCACGCCGCTCACCTCCGTGCGCGGGGACGCGCTCTCGTCGCTCACCGCGCGTGCCGCGCAGGTCGAGGAGCTGCTGGCCGCGCGTCCTGGCGCCCGGCTCACCCATCACATCTTCGGCCGCATTGGCCGGGATGACGCGCTGCGGTTGCTGGCCGTCCACAACGCGCATCACCAGCGGCAGCTGTCGTCCCCGGCGTGAGTCGCGCGCCCGCGTCGGTGTCCCGCCGCCTCACCACCGCCACCCTGCGGCAGGCCGCCCGCGAGCTGGCCCGGCGCGACCGGGACCTTGGCCCGCATCCTCGCCGCGCACGGCCCGCCGCCCATGTGGGGCCGCCCGACGGGCTTCGCCACGCTGGTGCACATCATCCTCGAGCAGCAGGTGTCGCTGGCGGGGCCCGCACCATGAACCGCCGCCTGCGCGAGCACCTCGGCGAGATCACCCCGGCCACGGTGACGCGCTGCCGCGAGCGTCCGGCCTCCGCGCCTTTGGCCTGACTCGGCAGAAGGCGCGCGTGCGCACGCGCTGGCGGTGGCGGTGCGCGGGATGGGCACCTGGACCTGGGGCGGGTGGCGCGGATGCCTGACGACGAGGCGCACCAGGCGCTGCTGGCCCTGCCGGGGATCGGGCCGTGAGCGTGGCGATCACTACTCGCTCATGGCGCTCCGCCGACCCGACATCTGGCCCGACGGCGACCTGGCGCTCGCGATGGCGATGGCACGGGTGAAGGGACTGGCGCACGTGCCGGGGCGGCTGGCAGCAGGGGGATCCGGCGGCGTGGGCGCCGTGGCGGAGCGTGGGGGCGCGGATGCTGTGGCAGCAGTATCTCGCGGGGCGGGGCGTAGGGCCGTGGCCATGGACGGCTCCTCACCAGGTTCCCGCGCCATTACTGGAGATCGATGGAGGGGTGAGACCGCGATTTAGCCTTGTTGACGCTGGTCGGGGTCGGGCGGGGAGGGGCCGGCCATGGCCGGCCCCTAGGCGATCTGGTCTTACATGCCCTGCTCGTCGGCGGTCGGGCCGTAGCTCGAGGGGAGGGGGACGTCGAGCATGCGGAGGTAGACGCCGAGTTGGGCGCGGTGGTGGATCAGGTGGCTCATCACGAAGCTCCGGAACACCGCGGCGCGAGGCTGGGGTGAAGATCACGCGGGGCCCCGCCTTGAGGACCAGTCCACGCCGAAGGCCGCGCGTCGTCCGCGGCGGCCAGGGCTGCCTGCGCCTCCTTGACGCTCTTGTCAAAAGCGCGCCACCTCTCGGGCCATGCTTGGGAGGATGCGCGGCTTCCTCTCCTGGCCGGGCGGGGGGGGCGAGGTCGAGCTCCGTGCCGGGTGAGGGCGTGGACCGCCCAGCCCGGGGAGCTCCGCGAGGTGAGTCGCCAGCCGTCCGAGGGGCATGGACTTGGGGTGCGGACGCCAGTCGCTCTTCCCGGCGGGCACGCGCTCGAGCAGGCGGCGGGTGGTGGCCATTTCGTGATCGAACTCGGGCAGCAGGGCATCGCGCATGGCCATCGGGAGACTCCGGTTCGGGTTGCGAGTTCGGGGGAGGGCCTGCATTCTATCGCGACGTGACGGCTGGGACTAGGCGCGGACGCGGAGCGTCGCCCCCACGCACGAACCCGTAGCGGCGGAGCTGCTCCGCCGACTGATCTTTGGGATCTCGATGGGGGATCGAGTCGGCGGAGCGGCTCGCCGGTACGCGACTTCAGGGATCGGCTTCCAATGGTGGGATCGAGTCGGCGGGCGTAGCTCCCGCTACGGGTTCGTGTGCGGGCGGGCGGCGGTGGCAGACAAACAACGATCTCAATCATGCGACATACTCCTCCCTGGCTCAGCCTCACCTCGCCGCCTGCGGCGGTCACCGCTATGACGTGGTGATCCGCCACGGGACCGTCTATGACGGCTCCGGCCAGCCCGGCGTGGTCGCGGACGTCGGGATCCGCGGGGACAGCATCGTCGCGGTCGGGGAACTCACCAAGGAGAAGGGGAAGGAGGAGGTGGACGCGACGGGGCTCGCCGTGGCGCCCGGGTTCATCAACATGCTGAGCTGGGCCCCGGAGGCGCTGCTGATCGACGGCCGCTCGCAGAGCGACCTGCGCCAGGGCGTCACCCTCGAGGTCTTCGGCGAGGGCGAGTCGATGGGCCCCTGGTCCGACAGCATGAAGGCCGAAGCGAAGGCCGCGCAGGGCGACATCCGCTACGACATCACCTGGACCACCCTCGGCCAGTACCTCGACACGGTGGTGAAGAAGGGCATCGCCACCAACGTGGCCTCGTTCGTCGGCGCCGCGACCGTTCGGCAGCACGTGCTCGGCCATGCGGCGCGGGCGGCGACGCCGGAGGAGCTGGCGCAGATGGTGGCGCTGGTGCGCCAGGCCATGGGCGAGGGGGCGCTCGGCGTGGGCTCGTCGCTGATCTATGAGCCGGGGATGTTCGCCACCACCGAGGAGCTGGTGGCGCTCGCGCAGGCCGCGGGCGACTCGGGCGGGATGTACATCTCCCACATCCGGAACGAGAACGACAGCCTGCTCGACGCCGCGGCCGAGTTCGTGGACATCGTGCGGCGCTCGGGGGCGCGCGGCGAGGTGTACCACCTCAAGGCGGCGGGACGCGACAACTGGGGCAAGCTCGACAGCCTGCTGGCGCTGCTCGAGGCGGCGCGGGCCGAGGGCCTCAAGGTCACCGCCGACATGTACAGCTACCCGGCCAGCAGCACCGGGCTCGACGCCATCATGCCCGGCTGGGTGCGGGAGGGCGGCTACGAGGCGTGGCGCGCGCGGCTCCTCAACCCGGCGGACCGGCGCAAGCTGCTGGCGTACTGGCGCGAGCGGGGCGGCGCCTTCCGCGGGCCGGGCGGCCCCGAGGGCGTGCTGCTGGTGGACTTCAAGAACGACTCGCTCAAGAAGTACACCGGCAAGCGGCTCAGCGAGGTGGCGGCGCTCCGCGGCACATCGCCCGAGGAGACGGCCATGGACCTCGTGGCGCAGGACGGGAGCCGGGTGGGGTGCGTGTACTTCACGATGCTCGAGGACAACCTGCGGAAGGAAGTGGTGCTGCCGTGGATGGCGTTCTCGTCGGATGCGTCGTCCATTGCGCCGGAGGGCGTCTTCCTCAAGTCCAATCCCCACCCGCGCACCTACGGCAGCTTTGCGCGGGTGCTGGCGAAGTACGTGCGCGAGGAGAAGCTGGTCCCGCTCGAGGAGGCGATCCGGCGGCTGTCGGCGTTTCCCGCGGAGAACCTGGGGCTGGCGCGGCGGGGGCGGCTGGTGCCGGGGTACTTCGCGGACGTGGTGGTCTTTGACCCGGCGACGATCCAGGACCATGCGACGTTCGATGCGCCGCATCAGTACGCCACGGGCGTGGAGCAGGTCTTCGTGAACGGGACCCGGGTGATCCGCGACGGGGAGCACACCGGGGCGATGCCGGGGCGCGTCGTGCGCCGGGCCCGCACCGGCCGCTGACCTCCCCGATCTCCCCACCCGCGATCCCCTCCCCCCGCCGTCCGTAGCGGCCGGATAAATCCGGCCGCGCTCGCGAAGCGAGCGATTGTCGCGCGAGCGATCGTCGCGTACGTCTTCGCGAGCGATCGTCGCGTCGTCCAGAGCGGGGGGGGCGGGGGCACGTGCGCGATCGCGTCTGCCGGGGGGGCCGGATATATCCGGCCGCTACGCGTGGGGCGGAGGGGACGGTGGGTGGGGGCGGGGGGAGGGGATGGTGGGGGAGGGGGTGGGGGGGGGGGGTCGGGGAGGGGTGGGGGAGGTCGGGAGGGATCGGGGGGATTGGGAATCGCGTCAACGACCTTGCCGCCTCGGCCGTAAGGGGTAAGTTCAGCGCCTCCCCACGTACCACGGACTCCCACAAGGACCTGCATGCTTTCCCGGCACCTTCTCCGGGCCACCGCCTTGGGCGCGGCCCTGTTCCTCCCGGCTTGCGCCGGCCAGCCCGCCGGCTCCACGCCGGCCCCGAAGCCGCCGCGGGCGCCCGGCGGCCGCCGCCCCCGGTGGCCGCGCCGACAGCACCCAGCGGGCGGCCAAGCCCAAGATCAAGGCCTTCAAGGACCTGATCACCGACCGGGCCAAGGCCGACAGCGGCCTCTTCGTGATCTACACCCAGGGCGACAGCACCCTCTTCTCGATCCCGAACACCGTGCTCGGCCGCGAGATGCTGCTGGTGAGCCGGATCGCGCGGACCGCCACCAACATCGGCTACGGCGGGGAGCAGACCAACGAGAGCGTGGTGCGCTGGGAGCGCCAGGGCGACCGGATCCTGCTCCGCACCGTGAGCTACCTCAACGTGGCCGACTCGACGCTGCCGATCTCCAAGGCCGTCCGCGCCGCCAACTTCGAGCCCATCATCGCGAGCCTGCCGATCGCCGCCTACAACGGCGACACCACGGCCGTCATCGTGGACGTCACCAAGCTCTACGCCAGCGACGTGACGCTGCTGGGCCTCGAGCGCGGCCGGAAGGAGCAGTACCAGGTGCGGCGGCTCGACGACAGCCGGTCCTTCATCTCGAGCGCCCGGAGCTACCCGACCAACATCGAGGTGCGCTCGGTGCTCACCTACGACGCGGGGCGCCCGCCCAGCAACCAGGAGACGGGCACCATCACCCTCGAGATGGCGCACTCGATGGTGCTCTTGCCCGCCGTCCCGATGCAGGCGCGGCTCTACGACGAGCGGGTGGGCTTCTTCCGCCTCGACCAGGTGGACTACGGCCGCGACGTGCAGCGGGCGGAGACGCGGCGCTACATCACCCGCTGGCGGCTCGAGCCCAAGGACACGGCGGCGTTCCTGCGGGGCGAGCTGGTGGAGCCGGTCAAGCCGATCGTCTACTACATTGACCCGGCCACGCCGATGAAGTGGCGGCCCTTCCTCAAGCAGGGCGTCGAGGACTGGAACCGCGCCTTCGCGGAGGCGGGGTTCAAGAACGCCATCATCGCCAAGGACCCGCCGACGGCCGAGGAAGACCCGGAGTTCTCGCCGGAGGATGCGCGCTACTCGGTGATCCGCTACTTCCCCTCGGACATCGAGAACGCGTACGGGCCGAGCGTGGTGGACCCGCGGAGCGGCGAGATCCTCGAGAGCGACATCGGGTGGTACCACAACGTCATGAACCTCCTCCGGAACTGGTACCTCATCCAGACGGCGGCGGTGAACCCGGCGGCGCGCGGGGTGCAGTTCGCGGACAGCATCATGGGGCAGCTCATCCGCTTCGTGTCGGCGCACGAGGTGGGGCACACGCTGGGCCTGCCGCACAACATGAAGGCGTCGAGCAGCTACCCGACCGATAGCCTCCGCTCGGCCAGCTTCACGCGGGCCATGGGCACGGCGCCGTCCATCATGGACTACGCCCGCTTCAACTACGTGGCCCAGCCGGGCGACACCGGCGTGGCCCTGATGCCGGGCATCGGCCTCTACGACAAGTACGCCATCCGGTGGGGCTACCGCCCGATCCCCGCGGCCACCTCGCCGGATGCGGAGGAGCCGACGCTCGACCAGTGGATCCTGGCGCACGCCGACGACCGCATCTACCGCTTCGGCGATCCCAGCAGCATTGACCCGACGAGCCAGACCGAGGACCTCTCGGACGACGGCATCAAGGCCGGCACCTACGGCATCGCCAACCTGAAGCGGATCCTGCCGCAGCTGCCGACCTGGTCGTTCGAGGCGGGGCAGCCCTACAGCCAGCTGCAGGAGCTCTACCTGCAGGTGCTCACGCAGTGGGGCCGCTACATGGGGCACGTCACCACCATCGTGGGCGGCGTGGAATGGACCCGGCGGGCGCAGGGGCAGCCGGGGGCGCCATACAGCATCGTGCCGAAGGCGCGGCAGCAGGCGGCGGTGCAGTTCCTAGCGGCGGAGGCGTTCGCCACGCCGACGTGGATGATCAACCGCGACATCCTCTCCCGCATCGAGCACGCGGGGACGGTGGAGCGGATCCGCGCGCGGCAGGTGGGCGTGCTCAACAACCTGCTCGAGCCCCGGCGTCTGCAGCGCCTGGTGGAGTCGCAGGCCACGCTCGGCGCCGACGGCTATTCGATTGGCGAGCTCTTCGGCGACGTGCACCGCGCCGTCTGGGGCGAGCTCAAGGCGGGGAAGGCGATTGATCCGTACCGCCGCAACCTGCAGCGCGGGCACCTGGAGCGGCTCAAGTACCTGATGAAGGAAGAGCTGCCGCCGATCCCGGCGGAGTTTGCGCGGTTCGTGACGGTCACCGGGGTCACGGTGGCGCAGTCGGACATCCGCGCCTTTGCGCGCGGCGAGCTCGAGGACATCAAGCGCGAGGCCGCGGCCGCCGCGCCGACGAGCACGGACCGGGCGACGCGGCTGCACCTGAGGGATGTGGTGGCGCGGGTGGACGCGATTCTCGATCCGGAGGAGTAGGCCGCACGGCGCGCGGAGCTGCGCGTGATGATGGAAGAGCCGGCTTCGGCCGGCTCTTCTTTTTTCTAGGAGAGGTCCCGTGGGGCCGGAGCGTTGCTCCGGCCGCTCGGACTCTGAGATCGAGTTGCCGGAGCGGCGCTCCGGCACTACGGGGGCTTGGGTGGAGGGGGAGCTGCCGTGGGCCGGACGCCCGGGGTCAGGGGGCGTCCGGGGCGGCGGCGCGGCGGGCCTGGCGGCGTTCGCGGCGGAGGGTGGTGCCGGGCCAGGGGATGTTGCGGACGGATTGCCAGGCGGCCCAGGCGGCGGGGTCGTCCTGGAAGCGGAGGCGGTAGAGGGCGTCGAGCTGGCGGAGGACCGCCACGGTGGCCGAGGCCGCCTGGCGGTAGGCCACGCGGAGCTCGGCCGCCTCGAAGCGGGCGCGGCGGATGGTCTCCACGCCCTCGCTGAACTGCGCCAGCTGCGCGGCGAGGCTCGCCGGGAGGGTCGGCGGCATGCCCTCCGCGAGCAGCTCCGCCTCGGCCCCGCGCACCTCGTCGAGGAGGTTGCCGACGGTGGCGATGAAGACGATCCGGCTTCGCCCGTCCTTCTTGCGGACATGGAACTGCCGCGCCCGGGACCGGTCCGCGGCCCACGCCGCGTCCGCCAGGGCGGCCACGGCCGGGAGGTAGACCGACCGGAGCGCCTGCCCCGCCTCCTGCTCCAGCCGCTGGCCCGCCACCTTCCGCGCCTCGATCTCCACCTCCGCCTGCGTCAGGGCGACGAACGCCTCCGCCCGCGCCACCAGCCGCGCCTCGATGGCGCGCACGTTGGGCTCGGGCGAGGGGTGCTGCACCACGAAGTTCGCCGCGCCGCTCGCCGTGCCGAGGGTCACCCGCTGCACCTTTTTCACCGTGCCTCCCGCGTTCAGGTCCCGGCCTGCACCGTTCAATCAGTGCGAAAGGGGCTTATTGCAGGGTTCATGCCCGGCCAGCACGGGCAGCGACATCGCCAGCGAGGACCCAAGAAGCGTGTTGTCAGGCAACGACTTGGGAGACCGGCGCCGGCCGCGGGCGAACCGGGAGTCGGTCCGCGCAACCCGCGTTTCCGTGATCGCGCGCGCGGGCGTGGTGGGGGGCACCCGGAGCGGGGTCGCCGGGATCGGGGGCGCGCGGGGCGGAGGCGGGTCCGGTGTGGGCGCCAAGCCGGGCCGACATGGGGCGCACGAGTCCATGGACCGGGTGAGCGCGGGACACGCGCGGGGAGACACGGGGCAGCACTGGGAAAACCGGGGCGAACGGCGCGGCGGCACAGCCGGCGGGGCCGCAAACCCGGCGGGGCCGGGCGGGAATCACGGGCGGCTCGGCGAAAGCCGGGCCGGTGAGAGCGGGCACCCGGGCGGCCGCGTCTGCAGCATGGTGAGCCCCCCGATTCGGTGTAGGTTTGGGGTCGCCTGCCCCTACCCTGGATGGAGCGAGAGCGATGAGCCGCATGCGCGCGTTGACGGTGGTGCTGGGTGCCGCCGCCCTGGCTTGTACCCCGGCCGGCCCGGCCCCGGCGGCCGCCGGCGGCGGGGAGTACGTGGTCCGCGTCACCACGGGCGACCGCGAGAACGTCCCCGTGGACTGGGCCATCCTGCCGGACGAAGGCTGGCCCATCGAGGGCCAGCGCGACCGGACCCCATTCACCACCACGCTGCCGGCGGGCCAGGTGGCGGCGATCTTCCGCACCCGCTCGCGCGAGACGACGCTGGAGCTGACGATCCTCAAGCGGGAGGCGGACGGCTCGCTCCGGCGGCTCACGACGGCGAGCGGCCTGACGCTCGGCGCGGTGACGGTGGACCTGAAGCGGGGCAAGGCCGAGATCCTGAGCACGGTGGCGGCGGCGGACCTGCGCGCGGGGACGGAGTGAGCGACAGCGCCGTGGGGCGGCCCTGCCCCAGGTGCCGGGACCCGCTCGGGCGGCTGATCACGGGACGGGCGTCGGTGGCGGCGTGCCGGACGTGCGGGGCCAAGTGGGTGGAGCGGGCATTCCTGTCTGACATGGCGCTGGCCAGCTCCACGTCGGGGGCGCCGCTGCCGCGGCCGGAGCCGGCGCCGGAGCTCACCGGCTGGCCCGCCTGCCCGCGGGACGCGACGCCGCTGGTGCCGCACCGGTGGGACGGGGTGGAGATCGGGCTCTGTCCCGCGTGTCATGGGGCGCTGGTGGGGGCGGAGACGTGGCAGGCGCTGTTCACGCGGCTCGGGCCGGCCACGGCGCGGGCGGCGGCGCGGAACAGCGGGTTCATGCTGGTGGAGGCGGTGCTGGCGGTGCTGGACCTGATGGAGGAATGATGCGGCGCGCCTCCCTGGTCCTGCTGCTGGCGGCCTTGGCCTCGTGCGGCACGCGCGGCCGGGCCGAGACGGCGGAGGCCGAGGTGATCGACACGCTGCAGGCGGAATTCCTCGACGAGGGGAACGGCTGCGGCTTCCTGCGCTCGGCGCAGGCGGCGGGGCCGCAGGCGCTGGTGACCGACTACGTGCGGCGCGACGCCGCGGGCGGGTTCCTGCAGGGGAGCCCGTGGATGGACTCCGCGCTCACCTGCCCCGCCGGCGTGCCGGGGTGGGACGCGAGCACGGTGATCTCGGCGCACGAGGTGGGGACGGCCACGGTGGCGGGGGCGCACGCCACGGTGCCCGTCAGCTACACGGTGCTCGGCGCGCTCTGGGGGACGGACAGCTTCGTGGTGACGCCGCGCTCGACGCAGGTGGTGTTCGAGCTGGTGCGGACGCCGTGGGGCTGGCGGATTGATGGGCCGCGGCTCGGGCCGATGGTGCTGGTGGACTCGCTGCTCGGCCGGGTGGCGCTGCCGGACTCGGTGGTGGGGGTGATCCGGGGGGCGGCGGCGGAGTAAGGGACCACGAGGTGGCGCCCTCCGTGCGGGAGCGCGCCGCCGCCCGACGCACCGGCCGGGGGGCCCTGAGGCACGCGCTCTTGCCGGATCGGGGGTGCGACCTAACTTGGGTTGAGCCCCCGCCCTCCCACCCAAGGCCCTGATGCCGATCACGTACCGGCACGACCCCGACCAGCAGGTGACCTTCACCCACTGGACCGGGGCGATCACGGCCGAGGACATCCGGCAGCACTGGGCGGTGCTGCTGTCGGATCCGGGGCCGATGCAGGCGCGCCGGAGCGTCGCCGACATCCGGGAGACGGTGCCGGCGGTGAGCGGGGACGAGCTGATGCGGCTCATCCGCCGCACGCTGGCACCGCGCCTGGACGGGGGCGGCTGGCGACTGGGGGTGGTGGTGGCGTCGCCGGCGCAGTACGGCAAGGCGCGGCAGTTCGACGCGATGGCCGACTGGATGGTGGAAACACGGATCTTCGACGACCCTGAGGCGGCGCTCCGGTGGGTGCGGGAGGGGTGACGCTGGCTCCCTCCACGGCGATACCCGACGGGGGCACCGGGCGATGCAGGGCCCTCGCCGAGCGCCGGGCCGGCCCGGGCTCATGTCCCGACGCGCCCCGGACGATCACTTAGCGTGAGGCCGACGGGGCGGGCCCCCCTGCCCCGCCGTGCTGATTTCCTCCCCAAGGCCTTCCGATGCCCGTGACGTACACGATGGACCGGGAGCGCAACGTGGTGCTCGAGGTCTGGAGCGGCCACGTGACGGCGGGCGACGTGGCCACCACCTGGCGGCGCATGGCGGCGGACGCGGAGGTGAACGCGTGCCGCCGGCTCATCTGCGACGTGCGGGAGGCCACGATGAGCCTGAGCTCCGGCGACTTCAGCGAGCTGGTGCGCGGGATCCTGGTGCCCGCGATCGGCAGCCGGCCCTGGCATTCGGCGATCGTGGTGGGGAACCCGCTCCAGTACGGGAAGACGCGGCAGTTCGACGCGTTTGCGCAGGTGATCATGACGGATGGGATCTTCGAGCGCGTCGAGGACGCGCTGGCGTGGCTCGACAGCCGGGCGCCGGGGGAGCGGTTCGACACCCCG
>JADJPD010000028.1 GCA_016713435.1 Gemmatimonadota bacterium
GGCAGCTACGTGCTCACCAACGACGCCTCGTTCGACCCCGCGCGCGCCTTCGGCGTCGGCGCGCAGCGGCTCGAGCGCGCCCCCTGACCGGAGCCTCCCGATGCGCCTCTCCCTGACGCTGTTCCTCACCGGCCTGGCCCTGCCGCTCGCGGCCCAGGACAGCTTCGGCGGCACCACCGGTGCGCCGCCCCCGCCCCCCGCCACGGCTCCCGCCACCCCCGCGCGCCCGGCGACGCCGGCCCGTCCGGCGACGCCCCCGCGTCCCGCGACCGCGCCGCGCGGCGCCGCCCCGGCCGCCCCGGCCGCCCCCGGCGCCGAGGACGCGCTCACCCAGGCCGAGCGGCGCGACTACGGCGTGGCGCCCACGGCGGAGCTCCACACCGGCGGCATGCACGGGCCCACGCCCACCAGCATCCCCGGCGGCCAGGTGATCACCACCAAGGGCCTCGTGGCGCTCCTCGCCGATCCTGCCCTCGGCGCCAAGGTCTTCGACGTCCTCGGCGGGCCCGAGGGGATTCCCGGCGCGGAGTACGCCGTGCCGGCGTCGCAGCCCGGCAGCTTCACGGACCGGACCCAGCGGGAGTTCGGCAACTACCTGAAGCAGGTGACGGCCGGCAACCTGGCGACGCCGCTCGTCTTCTACTGCCTCTCCACCGAGTGCTGGATGAGCTACAACGCCGCGCTCCGGGCCATCAACATGGGCTTCACCAACGTCCTCTGGTATCGCGGGGGGATCGAGGCCTGGAAGGCCGCGGGACAGCAGGTGACGAGCCGCTGAGCCGGGCGCCTGCCCGTCGCGCCACACGCGATGGGTGAGGCGCCTCACCAGCGGGACAGGAGCCAGGTCGTTGAGGAACGGGGACCGGATGCCGATACTCTAAGGAAGCGCGCCGCCGCGGTGCGCCTCCCCCTGACATCGGAACCGGTCCCCGTGCGCCGTCCCCCCGTCGGTCTTCTCGTGCTCGTCGCCGCCTGCACCGCCACGGCCAGCGACGGCCTCGACCCCGCCCCCGCCATCACTGCCCTCACCGTCCTGCCGGCCGCGCCGGCGGTGCTGCCGACGTGGGACTCGCTCGACTTCGTGGCCGTCGCGTCCTACGACAACGGCACCGAGGACACCATCCCCGTGGCATGGAACGCCACCGGGGGGACCATCACCGCGGGCGGCCGCTACCGGGCGGGCGGCGTGGCGGGCTGTACCGGGTGATCGGCGGGATCGGCGCGCCGCCGCTCGCCGACACCGTCGCCGTGACCATCGCCGACACCTCGGCGCCCCCCACGGTGGTGGGCGTGAGCGTGTCGCCGGGCTCGGCCAACCTCCAGCCGGGCGCGGTCCAGGCCTTCACCGCCACCGCGCACTGGAGCACCGGCGGCACCACCGCGCTCACCGCCACCTGGAGCGCCACCGGCGGGACCATCACGCAGGGCGGCAGCTACACCGCCGGGCCCACGGGCGGCACCTTCCGCGTCATCGGCAGCGGGTCGGGGCACGCGGACACCGCGGTGGTGGTCATCGCCGACACCACGACGCCGGTGACCGTGACCTCGGTGACCGTGGCGCCCGACTCGGTGTTCCTGCAGCCGGGCGCCGGCCAGGCCTTCAGCGCCACCGCGCACTGGAGCGACGGGCACACCTCCGCGCTGTCGGCCGCGTGGACGGCCACCGGCGGGAGCATCACCCAGGGCGGCCTGTTCACCGCCGGCCCCACGGGCGGGCTGTACCGCGTGATCGCGAGCGGCAGCGGCCACGCCGACACCTCGATCGTGGCGATCGCCGACACCACCACGCCGCCGGTTGGCGGGACGGTGCTGTTCAGCGAGGGATTCGACGACGCCTCCATCGCGGGGCGCGGATGGTATGACAACACCACCCCCGCCATCGCGGCCTCGGGCACGCACGCGGGCGCGGGCGCGCTGCAGATGGCGTTCACGCAGGGGTCGGCCACGGCGGTGCACGGCGGGTCGCTGCGGCACAAGTTCACCGGGACCGATCGCGTCTTCCTGCGCTACTGGGTCAAGTACAGCAGCAACTGGGTGGGGTCCGGCGTGAGCTACCATCCGCACGAGTTCCACTTCACCACCAACGCCGACGGCGACTGGATCAGCCCCTCGGCCACGCACCTCACGACGTACGTGGGCACAGCTTCACGGGTGGCGGCGGGCGGCCGCGGCTGTCGCTGCAGGACGCGCTCAACATCGACGCCGCGCACGTCAACCAGGACCTCACCAACGTCACCGAGGCCCGCGCCGCGCAGGGCTGCAACGGCAACAGCGACGGCTACGCCACCGGCTGCTACCAGTCGGGCGGCCAGTGGCGCAACGAGAAGATCTTCACCGCCGCCCAGCCCAGCTGGACGGCCGCCACCCAGAACCAGTGGCACAAGGTGGAGGTCTACTTCCAGATGAACACGATCAGCGGCGGGAAGGGCCAGTACGACGGCATCGCGCGGTACTGGTACGACGGGAACCTCGTCCTCGACTACAGCAACGTCCTCTTCCGGACGGCGGCGCAGCCGGGCCTGCTCTTCACCCAGTTCATCATCGCGCCCTACATCGGCGTGGGCTCGCCGGTGGCGCAGACCATGTGGGTGGATGACGTCACGGTGGCGACGGGACCGGTACCCTGACGACGCGTCGCACAGGGTAGGGGCCGGCCACGGCCGGCCCTCCCCGAGGCACCCCGACCTGCGTTCCGTCGACGAAGCCCCGCCATGCGCGCCCTGGGATCGCGCACCGGGTCTGCGTTCCGTCACGCGGTGCCTGGAGAAGGGCCGACCACGGCCGGCCCTCCTCGAGGCACCCCGGCGTGTCCGCGAGGAGGATCGTGCGTTCCGATCTTTCCGCCCCCACATCCTCGGTGACCTCGTCGCGTCGTAGGGGCCGACCGCTGGTCCGCGCCGTTTGAGGACCGTCCCGCGCTAGACCAGCGGCCGCGCGACGAGGATCCCCGTCGCGCGGCGGATGGCCGAGACGTAGTCGGGGAGGGCGCGGGCCGCGATCTCGACGGTGCCGCCGGAGAGCGGGGCGTGCAGCACGCGGGTCTCGCCGCCCGCGTCGCGGTGGACCAGGGCGGTGTGGGTGACGTCGAGCCCCTCGATGCTGGTGGCGAAGGCCAGCACGTCGCCCGGCTGGAGCTGGCCGGCGATGAGGGGGATGCGGCCGGTGGGGATCACCCAGCGCGGGAGGCCGTCGAGTGCCAGCTCCCGGGCGGCGATGGCGTGGAGCTGGCGGTCGTCGGCCAGTGCGGGGTAGCTGGCGCGGTGGGCCGACATGAAGCGGAGCGGGCGGGTATCGGCGCTGCCGCCGAGTTCCACGCCGAGGTCGCGCACCAGGCCGCGGCGGGCGCCGTCCCGGATCCACTCGCTGAAGTAGTGCAGCCGGCTGGCGTAGCCCCCGCGCCGCCCGTCGCGGTAGCGCATCCGCGTCACTTCCTCCCCGAACGCCGCCCAGGTGGGCGCCCCCGCCCGCCGCGCGGTGCGCGCCACCGCCATGGTGCCCTCCACCAGCGTCACGCAGTCGAAGCGGGTGAGTGAGGCGGCCAGCGGCTCCTGGTCGGGCGTGCCGCCGGCCGAGAGGTACTCCTCCAGCGTCCCCGCGACATACGGCGTCCCGACGGCGAGCTCGCCCGCGCGGGCCGCGGCGCGGCCCAGGGCCACGCCCGCGGCGTCGAGCCCCTCCTGCCGGAGCGTCGTCACCCACGCGGTGAGGCGCGCGAGGTCATCGTCGGCCCGGAGATGGAGCCGCCGGGGCCACGTGAGCGCGGCCCCGGCAAGTGACACCTCGGTGAGGAACTGCCGGCGGGTGCGCACGGCTACGGGACCGGCTGGACCTTCACGTAGTAGTCCGGGTCCGCCTGCACCGCCGCGGGGTCGGTGAGGCTGCTCGGCACCGACTGCCACTCGGTGGTGGGGGTGAGCGTGGTCCACTGGTCGGGGCCGGTGTGCACGGGCAGCGGCAGCACGAAGCCGTCCACCACCTCGGTCCAGCGGTAGTCGAGGCGCCCGTCGTGCAGCTTCACCTCGAGCGTGGGCACCATGGTGGTGGTGAGGTACTGGCGGAAGATGCCGTCGAGGTCGAGGCCGGTCTGCTCGATGATGTACCGCCGCACCTGGTCGCCGGTGACGATGCCGTGGCGGTAGGTCTGCTGCAGGCCGCGGAGCACCGAGCGCCACTTGGCGTCGTCGTTCACCAGCTGGCGGATCAGGTGCAGCATGTTCCCCGCCTTGGGGTACATGTCGCCCGAGCCCTTGGCGTTCCGGCCGAAGACCGGGATCACCGGCACGTCGTTGGCGATGCCCATCCGGGTGCCGATGACGTACTCGGCACCGGCCTGCTTCCCGTGCAGGCACTCCACGTACAGGTTCTCGGCGTAGTTGGCGAAGCCCTCGTGCACCCACATGTCGGCGAGGTCGGCGCTGGTGAGGCTGTTGCCCCACCACTCGTGCGCGCTCTCGTGCACGATGATGAAGTCCCAGTCGAGGCCGCGGCCGGTGCCCGAGAGGTCGCGGCCGCGGTAGCCGTTCTGGTAGCCGTTGCCGTAGGCCACGGCGCTCTGGTGCTCCATGCCGAGGTGCGGCGTCTCCACGAGCTGGTAGCCGTCCTTGTACCAGGGGTAGGGGCCGAACCAGCCCTCGAAGCAGGCCAGCATGGTCTTCACCTGCCTGAACTGCTGCCGCGCCCGCTGCTTGTGGGCGCGCAGCGGCCAGAAGGTGAGCGTGAGGCGGCCGCCCTCGCCCTTGTAGCGGTCGGTGAACTTCGCGTAGTCGGCCGCGTTGACGGCGATGTCGTAGTTGTTGATCGGCTCGGCCACGAACCAGGTGAAGGTGCGGGTGCCGTCGCGGTTGTCCTTCACCGAGCGGAGCCGGCCGTTGGAGACGTTCTGCAGCGGCTTCGGCACCGTGATGGCCACCCGCTGGCTGTCGGGCTCGTCGGACTGGATGTCCTTGGTGGGCCACCAGACGCTGGCGCCGAGGCCCTGGCAGGCGGTGGCGATCCAGCGGGTGCCGGTGCTGTCCTTCCCCCAGACGAAGCCGCCGTCCCACGGCGCGCGCTTCGCCGCGCGCGGGTGGCCGTGGTAGTAGAGGCTCACGGTGCGGGTGCTGCCCATCGCCTGCGGCGTGGCCAGGGTCACGTAGTGGACCGCGGTCGCCACGGAGTCGCGCACCACGGCGAGGCGGGCGCCGTCCTGCACCGCGCTGTCGAGCACCAGCGGCATCTGCAGGTCGACCTGCATGGCCGTGGCGGGGCCGGTGACGGTGTAGGTGAGGTGGTTGACGCCGCTGATGCTGCTGTCCGCCGGGTTCACTCGTACCGCGAGGTCATAGAAGCGCACGTCCCACCAGGTCCGCTCGGCGGTGAGGCTGCCGCGCAGCGAGTCGGCGCGGGCGTTCTGGGGTCCCTGGGCGGCGAGGGCGGGGGCGGTGAGGGCCAGGAGCAGGGCGAGAACCGGGCGGTGCATCGGAAGTCCGTGTGGGGTAGGGATATGCGAAGCTAGCCGGGGGCGGGCGGGGAGGCCAGCCGAGGCATCCTGTCCAAGGCCCGCGCCAAAACCCGTCACGGGGCGGTCGCGTTACAATGACGCGTTGCATGGCTGTGACAAATCCGTTCTGGACACCGGCCCGCGGGATGGCAGAATGAACCTGTCCCTCGCGCCGATCACCGTCCCCCGGAGCCCCCCATGGCGGTCGCCGTCCTCGCCAAGTCGCCCCCCGCAGGACCCAGCCGTGCCCTTCGTGCTTCCCGTGAGATTCCCCGCCTCTCCATGCCGTTGCCGGGCAGCGACGTCGCCGTCTCCGAGGTGGAGCTGGCGGCGGGGACCCGCGCCACCTACGGCCAGCCGGAGCGGCTCGAGATCCTGTACTGCATGGACGGCCTGGGCGAGCTCACCGACAACGAGACCGGCGACCACCACGCCGTGGTGGCCGGCACGCTGTGGATCGCCACGCCGGGGACCAGCGCGGAGCTCATCGCGTTCCGGGGGATGCGGGTGATGCGCGTCGTCGCGCCCGCGGTCCGCTAGCCCCCCACAGGAGGGGCCGGCAGCCGGCCTCTCAAACCGACCGGACCAGCCGCGGCAGGGTACAAACCGACCCGGACCAGCGTGATCAAGGGAAGCTGGGACTGACGAATCTCGAGCTTGAGTAATGGCTCGGGGAATAGGAGGGCCGGCCATGGCCGGCCCCTACGATGTGGGGGGGGTCAGGGGCGGGGGACGCGGAGCAGCAGCAGCTCGTTCCGGTCCGGCGTGGAGCTGCCCGGGGCGTGCTTGGTGCCGAGGCCGCCGTCGGCCTCGGTGACGCCGAAGTCGTCGTCGTTGATGATCGCCACGGTGTTGCTGCTCACCCGGGTGGCGCCCTCGAGCTTGTCGTGGTGGTACCCCGGGGCTGCCTGCACGATGTCGAGCGCCAGCACCTTGCTCACCGGGCGGAGGCCGGCGGCGGCGAGCGCGGCGGCGGGGTCCGCGGCGCCGGCGGTCAGTTCCTCGAGCGTCTTGCCGTCCACCAGGCGGCCGGTGGCGCCGTCGGCGGGGTCGCTGAGGTCCGTGGCGTCCTTGAGGTCAATGGCGTAGAACCGCTTCACGGCGGTCGAGTCCCCGATCCACTTCCCGTCGCGCTCCAGCACCAGGTAGCGGCTCCCGCCCATCCACAGGATGTCGCTCACGCCGAAGCCCTTGTCCTCGAGCAGGTAGGCGTACTGCCGGGTGGCGCCCGTCGGCTCCACGACCAGGATGCGGGCGAGGCGCGAGGCGCGGCCGGCGGCCTTGGGGTTGTCGAGCGGCGCCTGGAACATGGCCACCAGCGTCTTCCCGCCGTCGGGCGAGGTGAGGCCCTCGAAGCCGCGGTTGACGCGGCGCTTCGCGGCCACCCGCGGCAGGCCCGCGCCCGCCGTCAGGCGTTTCGTGGTGCAGCCCTCGGCGTTCACCCGGAAGAGGTACGGCCCGTACTCGTCGCTCACCCAGAAGCTGCCGTCGGCGTTGGCCACCAGGCCTTCGGTGTCCACGCCGTTGGTGTCGGCGGGGAGCGGGGTGCCGTCCACGGCGTAGCCCACCTCGCCGGTGGCGCCGGGGCGGCCGGCGGGGAGCGGGAGGCCGGTGAGCGGGCGGCACTGCGCGTCCTTGAGGGTGATGACGCCCTGCCGCACCAGGCTGTCGCCCTGGAGCACGAACAGGCCGATCTGCGGGGCGAAATCGGGCTTGGGGAAGGCGACGCCTTCCTCGGTGGCGGTGGCGTAGTTGGGGCCGCGGTCGGTCAGCAGGAAGAAGCGGTCCCCGTGCTTCGGATGGCGCGCGATGGCGGAGCCGTAGCCGCCGTTGAGCACCCGCACCGTGTCGGCCGAGCCGGGCGCGGCCCAGGTGGCGAGGACGCCGGCGGGGGCGACGGGGACGGTGCTGACGCTCGGCACCGTCCGCGGGCAGCTCATGAACGCGAGGGCGAAGGCCCCGGTGGCGAACCACGGCGTGGACGACCGCATGCGAGGGATCCTGTGAGGGTGGAGGACTGCGGGATTGTAACGGGATCGTGCAACGAACCGGTAACGCGTCCGCCGGATGGTGCCGGTTACGGGGGCGTGACGGGGTTGTCATGAAGTGCCGGTAGCTATGGGGCGCCGCAGCCGCGCCAGACGCGCCGCGGCCTTCCCCCAACCCGGAGATCCTGCGTGAAGTCCCCTGCCCCCATCCTGGCGGCCGCCCTCGTGGTGCTCGGCGCCTGCGCCGACCAGACCGCCACGGCCCCGCTCGCCCCCGGCGCGCTGCTGACCCGCCAGGGCGCCACCCTTCTCGTGACCAGCGCCGCCGACCAGGGTGCCGGCTCGCTCCGTGAGGCGCTCGCCGCCGCAGAGGCGGATCCCACCATCGCCGCCATCGAGGTGCGGGCGACGACGCCGGTGATCCGGCTGGAAAGTCCGCTGACGTTTGCCGGGAGCCAGCCGCTCACCCTCGATGGCCAGGGCGTGGCGCTGGATGGCTCGGCGCTGGCCGCCGGCCAGGGCGCGCTGGTGGTGACGGGCGGCGGGCCGCTCGAGCTCCGCCGCATCGAGGCGCGGAAGGCGCCCGGGGTCGGCTTCACCTACCTCGTGCCGGCCACCGCCACGGGCAGCATCGAGATCGGGCTCACCGACGTGGTGGCCTCGGGCAACGGGCTGCACGGCGTCTTGATCAACGACCAGCCGGACTACCTCCTCGATCCCAACAGCACCTCGTCCACGGGGTCGGCGGCGGGGCTCGTGGTGCGGGTGACGCGAGGCCGCTACGAGGGCAACGGCCTCACCCTGATCGACCAGGACGGCATCCGCATCAACGAGGGCGGCGACGGGTCGCTGGTGGCCCGGATCCGCGGCACCCGGGTGGCCGGCAACGGCGGCGACGGCATCGAGCTGGACGAGCGCGGCCTCGGCAACGCCGACTTCCGCCTCGAGGACAGCAAGCTGCTCCAGAACGGCAGCTTCGACCCCTCCGACTACGATGACGGCATCGACGTGGACGAGAGCGGCGCCGGCGACGTGCTGGGCCAGGTGGTGAACGCCGAGGCGAGCGGCAACTACGAGCAGGGCTTCGACCTCAACGAGAACGATGCCGGCAACATGGACGTCACCATGCAGGGCGTGGTGGCCAATGACAACGCCGAGGAGGGGATCGAGTTCGAGGAGGACGACGACTTCGCCGGCGGGGGCGACATCCGGGCGCGGCTCACCGGCATCACCGCCCTCCGCAACGGTGCCAACGATGGCGACGCGGGCCTCAAGCTGCGCGAGAAGGGCGCCGGCAACCTCGGTGGCCGCATCGCCAACGTCACCGCGAGCGACAACCTGATCGGCGGCATCCTGGTCCGCGAGGACGCCGGTGGCGACCTCACCCTCGAGCTGGTCGACGCCACCGCGCTCCGCAACGGCGACGACGGCATCAAGTACGACGAGAACGGCGCCGGCAACCTGACCGGCACCGTGCTCCGCGCCCTCGCGAGCGACAACGCGAGCGACGGCATCGACGCGGAGCAGGCCACGGCGGGCACCGGCCTGCTGCGGGTCCGCGGCAGCACCGCCACGGGGAACGGCGGCAGCAACGTGAAGGTGGACGCGGGCGTGGTGCTGGACCTGCAGCCCTGAGCGGGACCGACCAGCAGTGGCGGGGCCGCTTTCCCCCGGGGGAAGCGGCCCCGCTTGGCGTCGGTCCGGGTGCGGCCGGCGCCGCTACGCGCGCGCGCCGAAGAGGTGAAGGCCGAGCGCGCCGAGCAGCATGCCGAGGCAGCCGCGCTTGCCGGTGTCCACGGCGGTGGGGCCGGCGGGGGTGGGGGCCGGGACGCCCGCGGCCTTCACCGGCAGCGGCGCCGCCTTCCCGTCGAGCGCGTCGAGGAACTCCTGCATCGTCGCAAAGCGATTGTCCGGCTCCTTGTCGAGCGCGCGCATGATGGCGCCCTCGACGGCCTCGGAGACGGGGATCACCGGCCGGAGCGGGCGCGGCGGGCCGGCGAAGCGGCGCATGAGGGTCGCCGCCGGCGTCGGGCCCTTGAACGGCGGCTCCCCGGTGAGCATCTCGTAGAGCACGCTCGCCAGCGCGTACTGGTCGGTGCGGCCGTCAATCACCTTCTCGCCGCTGGCCTGCTCGGGACTCATGTACACCGGCGTGCCGACGATGATGCCGGTGGCGGTGAGCTTCTCGGCGTTCTCGCTCACGGCGCGGGCCACGCCGAAGTCGGCCACCAGGACGGCGCTGTCCTCGAGCAGGATGTTGTCGGGCTTGATGTCGCGGTGGACCACGTCCTTCGCGTGGGCCGCGGCGAGGGCGCTGCCCACGGCCTTCGTGATGCGGAGCGCCTCGGCCACCTCGAGGGGGCCGCCCTTCTCGAGGCGGTCCTGCAGGGTGGTGCCGGCCACGAAGGGCATGGTGAACCAGAGCTGGTCGCCCACCTCGCCGGAGTCGAGGACGCGGAGGATGTTGGGATGATCGAGGCCGCCGGCGACGCGGATCTCGCGCTTGAAGCGGTCGGCGCCGACGGTCTTCGCCAGCTCGGCGTTCAGGACCTTGAGCGCCACCCGCTCGCCGGTGCCGGTGCGGGACGCAAGGTAGACCAGGGCCATCCCGCCGCGGCCGATCTCCTTCTCGAGGACGTAGCGGTCGGCGAGGGCGGCGGCGAGGGCGGCGGGGGGTAGGGTCATGGGGGGCGAAAATGCGCCAGAAGGACGCCCTAGGCTAGGCCCCCCCCTCGCGACGAACCCGTAGCGGCGGAGCTATGCTCCGCCGTCTGGATCTCAAGGCTCGAGCACGATGGATCGAGGATCGAGGATACGGCGGAGCGTAGCTCCGCCGCTACGGATCGTAGACGATCCAACCATCGAGGGGGATTCGTCGTCCAAGACTGAAACCACGCACTACGCCCGTCGTCATGCCTGCGCGGCCCCGGGCCCGGCCGGGCAGCCCTGCACGTTTCACCAGCGAAACAGCGAGTCGCCGATGCAGAACGTCAAGCTGGCCTTCCGCACCCTGGCCAAGACGCCCTTCGTGACCATGGTGGCGGTCCTCTCCCTGGCGCTCGGCATCGGCGCCAACGCCGCGATCTACTCCCTCTTCGACCAGATCCTGATGAGCCCGCTGCCGGTGCCCCGCGCGGCGGAGCTCGTCAACCTCGGCGCGCCCGGCCCCAAGCCCGGCGGCACCAGCTGCAACCAGGCCGGCGACTGCGACCAGGTCTTCAGCTACCCGATGTTCCGGGACCTGGAGCAGAAGCAGCAGGTGTTCACGGGCCTGGTGGGCCACGTGATGTTCGGCGCCAGCCTGGGCTTCAGCGGCCGCGAGCCCACCACCGGCGACGGCGTGGCGGTGAGCGGCTCCTACTTCCCGACGCTCGAGCTCCGGCCGGCGCTGGGCCGGCTGTTCGGTCCCGGGGAAGACGTGACGGTCGGCGGGCACTTCATCACCGTGCTCAGCTACGCCTACTGGCAGAGCCAGCTCGGCGGCGATCCGGACGTGGTGGGGAAGTCCATCACGGTGAACGGCAAGCATTTCGAGATCATCGGGGTGGCGCCGCAGGGCTTCCAGGGCACCACCCTCGGCAGCCGGCCCGACCTCTACATCCCGCTCACCATGTGGCAGGCCGTCGGCGGCTGGACCAGCACGGAGAACCGGCGGCAGTACTACATCTACGCCTTCGGCCGCCGGAAGGAGGGCGTGACGCTGGACCAGGTGCGGGCCGGCATCAACGCCATCTACACCCCCATCATCACCGAGGTGGAGGCCCCGCTGCAGGAGGGGATGAGCGAGGCCACGCTGGCGCGCTTCAAGGCCAAGAAGATCGAGGCGACGCCGGGAGCCCGCGGGCAGAGCTCGGTGCACCAGGAGGCGCGCACCCCGCTCATCCTGCTCTTCTCGGTGACCGGCACGGTGCTGCTCATCGCCTGCGCCAACATCGCCAACCTGCTGCTGGCGCGCGGCGCGGGGCGGGCCACGGAGATGGGGGTGCGGCTGGCCATCGGCGCGGGGCGGCGGCACCTCATCGTGCAGCTCCTCACCGAGGCGGTGGTGCTGGCGCTCATGGGCGGGGTGGTGAGCCTGGTGGTGGCGCAGTGGACGCTCACCGGCATGGGCGCGCTCCTGCCGAGCCAGGTGTCGGAGGTGTTCAGCTTCAGCATCCGGCCGTCGGTGATGCTCTTCTCGGCGGGGCTGGCGGTGGTGACGGGGCTCATCTTCGGGCTCTTCCCGGCGCTGCATTCCACCCGCAGCGACCTCATCACCTCGATCCGCGCCGGCGCAGGGCAGATCGCGGGTGCCCGGAAGGCGCAGCGCTTCCGCGCCAGCCTGGTGACGGTGCAGATCGCGATGGCGACGGCGCTCCTCGTCTCGGCCGGGCTCTTCCTCAAGAGCCTGGTGAACGTGACCCGGGTGGACCTCGGCGTGAAGGTGGACGACGTGGTGACGTTCCGGATCTCGCCCGACCAGAGCGGCTACGACTCGACGGGGTTCCTCAACCTGTACCAGCGGGTGGACGAGCAGCTGCGGGCGCTGCCGCAGGTCACCGGCGTCACGATGAGCATGGTGCCGCTCATCGCCGGCAGCAACTGGGGCAACGACGTGTACGTGCAGGGCTTCGCGCACGGGCCCGACGTGGACAACAACAGCCGCTTCAACCGCGTGGGCCCCGGCTACTTCAGCACGCTGGGCGTGCAGATCATCGACGGGCGCGAGTTCACCGCGAGCGACGTGGTGGGCGCGCCCCGGGTGGCGGTGGTGAACGAGGCCTTCGCCAAGAAGTTCAACCTGGGGCGCGACGCGGTGGGGAAGTTCATCTCCAACGACGGCCCCGACAGCCTCAACATCCAGGTCATCGGCCTGGCGAAGAACGCGAAGTACTCGGACGTGAAGGACTCGGTGCCGCCGATCTTCTTCCTGGCGGCCATGCAGGCGCGCAACGCCGGCTCCATGAGCTTCTACGTCCGGACCAGCGGCGACCCGCGCACCCTGGTGCAGGCCATCGGGCCGCTGATGAAGGGCATCGACCCCAACATGCCGGTCGAGGAGCTCAAGACGATGCCGCAGCAGATCCGCGAGAACATCTTCATGGACCGGATGATCTCCATCCTGTCGGCGGCGTTCGCGGCGCTGGCGACGATCCTCGCCGGCGTGGGCCTCTACGGCGTGCTGAGCTACACGGTGGCGCAGCGCACCCGCGAGATCGGCGTCCGCATGGCGCTCGGCGCCGACGCCCGCGCGGTGCAGGCGATGGTGCTCCGCCAGGTGAGCGTGATGATGGTCATCGGCGGCGTGGTGGGCCTCGGGGCCGCGCTCGGCATCGGCAAGGCGGCCAAGTCGCTCCTGTACGGGCTCGAGGGGAATGATCCCCTGGTCTTCGTCCTCTCCATGCTGATGCTGGCGACGGTGGCGCTGGCGGCGGGGTACGCGCCGGCGCGGCGGGCGAGCAAGGTGGATCCGATGCAGGCCCTCCGGTACGAATAGCCCGCGCACGGCATGGTAGGGGCCGGCCATGGCCGGCCCTCCTCAAACCCGCACCAATCCCCCGCGGGGCGAGCGGCAGTAATGGTGCGGGGAATAGGAGGGCCGGCCATGGCCGGCCCCTACCATGCGGGGGGGATCGTGAAGAAAGCGGGAAGGTCACGGGAATTCGCGGCGGCTTGCGCGGGAACTATATTACCGGATAGTTATATAGCGGTGGTAAGCCGGTGCGTCTTCCTGCATCCCTGGAGCGAAGTCATGCCTTCCTTTCGTGGCCAGCCGCTGGACCTCGTGATCGACGTGCGAAGCAAGATGGAGTACCTCCTCAACCACCTCCCCAAGGCCGAGAACATCCCCGTGCAGGTGCTGGAGGAGTCCATGCGCGCCAGGAAGGGCCTCAAGCCCGACATGGCGATCCTGGTGTACTGCGCCAGCGGGGTGCGGTCGCGGAACGCGCAGGGGATCCTGACGCGGCTCGGGTTCACGAAGGTCATTGACGGGGGCGGGATCCGCGCGGCGGCGCGGGATTATCGCGCGTGACGGGCGGCGAGATCGCGGAGGCCCAGTAGGGGCCGAGTGCTCGGCCCTTACGGACGAGGAAGAAGAGAGAGAGGGTGGGATGACGAGGATCGTGATCATCGGCGGCGTGGCGGGCGGCGCGACGGCGGCCGCGCGGGCGCGGCGGCTGGACGAGGCGGCGGAGATCACGCTGGTGGAGCGTGGCCCGTACGTGAGCTACGCCAACTGCGGCCTCCCCTACTTCCTGAGCGGCGACATCACCGACCGCGCCAAGCTGCTGCTGCAGACACCGGCGAGCTTTGCCCGCCGCTACCGCGTGACGGCGCTGGTGCACACCGAGGCGGTGGAGATTGACCGCGGCGGGAAGCGCGTCCGCGTCACCGGCCCCGAGGGCGACCGCTGGCTTCCCTACGACAAACTGATCCTGGCCCAGGGCGGCAGCCCCACCCTCCCGCCGATCCCGGGGAGCGACGCCGAGCACGTCTTCCGGCTCTGGACGGTGCCGGACATGGACCGGCTCGACGGGTTCCTGCGGGGGCGCCAGCCGAGGCATGCGGTGGTGGTGGGGGGCGGGTTCATCGGGCTCGAGATGGCGGAGGCGTTCCGGAAGCGCGGCCTCACCGTGACCATCGTGGAGCGCGAGGCGGCGGTGCTGCCGGTGTTCGACCACGAGTTCGGGACCCAGGTGGCGCTCGAGTGCGGGCGGCACGCGGTGGGCGTGGTGACGGGCGAGGCGGTGCAGGCCATCCACGCCGACAGCGTGGAGCTGACGCACGGCCGCCGCATCCCCGCCGACCTGGTGCTCTTCTCGGTGGGCGTCCGCCCCGAGCTGACGCTGGCGAAGCAGGCGGGCCTGGCCACGGGGCTCGCCGGCGGGCTCACGGTGGACGAGCACCTCCGCACCTCCGACCCCCACATCTGGGCCGCGGGCGACATGGTGGAAGTGTTCCACCGCGTCAGCGGCCGCATGGTGCGGATCCCGCTGGCCGGCCCCGCCAACCGCCAGGGCCGCCTGGCCGCCACCAACGCCCTCGGCGGCCGGCTCCGCTACGGCGGCGCGCTCGGCACCAGCGTGGTGAAGGTGTTCGACGCCACGGTGGCGATGACCGGCCTGAGTGAGGCGGCCGCGCGCGCGGCGGGCTTCGAGGTGGGAGTGGCGGTGCTGCACAAGGAACACCACGCCGGCTACTACCCGGGCGGCAAGGAGCTGACGCTCAAGCTCATCTACCAGAAGTCCGACGGCCAGCTGCTCGGCGCCGAGGCGTTTGGGCACGCGGGGGTGGAGAAGCGGATTGACGTGCTGGCCGCGGCGCTGCACGGGCGGATGACGCTCGACGACCTGGCCGAGCTGGACCTGGCGTACGCGCCGCCGTACTCGAGCGCCAATGATCCGGTGAACCTGGCGGCGTTCGTTGGGCAGAACGACATCAGTGGCTTCAGCCCGCTGGTGACGGCCGCGGAACTGCGCGAGGAGCTGGCGGGGGCGGTGCCGCCGGCGGTGGTGGACGTGCGGACGGCGAAGGAGTATGCGGCGGGGCACTTGCCGGGGGCGGTGAACGTTCCCGTGGATGATCTTAGGGATGAGACGGTAGGGGCCGGATATATCCGGCCCCTACGGGGGCGGCGCGTGATCGTGTACTGCAAGGGCGGCTTCCGCGGGCACCTGGCGGTGCGGATACTCAAGGCGCAGGGGATCACCGACGTGGCCAACGTCACGGGCGGGTGGACGAGCATGCGGCTCGAGGGGAGCCTGCCGGTGGCGCATGCGGAGGAGGCGGTGGCGGCGGGGCACTGAGCCGGCGTCGCCGGGCGGGAGGGTGGAGGGATGCGCGTCCCGGGCCTCGGGGAGAGGTTCGGGACGCGTGGCTTTCACGCCGCCCGTCAGGCGAGCTGGTCGTGGGGTGGAGCGGTGCGCGGGGGTGCGCGGGGTCAGGGCACGAGCGTGAAGCCCGGCCGGTGGCTGGGCCGAAGGACACCGAAGTGACGACGGTCCGTGGTCAGGAGCGTGGTGACCGCGAGGCGTTCCGCGGTGGCGGCGACGGTGGCATCCACGAAGCCGAGCGGCAGGTCGGCGTAGCTCGCCATGAGGTCGCGGCGCGGGCGAAGTCGAGCGGATCGTGGCGTTCGAGGGTGAACTCCCCGCCACCAGGGCCTGGACGAAGGCCTGCTCGGCGGCCGGGGCGATGCGCGTCGCCAGCAGGTACGTCACCTCGGGCAGGATGCACTCCGGCAGGCGGATGGGCTCGGCGGCGGCGGCCCACCAGGCGCGCACCCGCTCGTGCCAGGCGTCGCCGCGATCGAGGAGCGCGTAGACCGCGCCGGTGTCGGCGAGGGTGATCCGCTCCGGCGACTGGACCGCCGGGCGCCGGCGGCGGTGACGCGGCATTCAGCGCCCGTGGGGGTCGCGCCAGAGCAACTCATCCACGCGCGAGGCGGTGTCGGCCGTGCCCGAGTCGAACTGCCCGGTGACCGAGGGCAGCCGTCCGGCCGTGGTGGCCCCGCCGGCCAGGTAGCCGCTCACCGCCTCACGAATGACCGTGGCAAAGCTGACGCCGTGGCGCCGGGCGTAGGCCTGGGCGCGGCGGAGGAGGGGTTCGTCGAGGAAGATGGTGGTGCGCTTCATGGCATACATATTACCGGCATGTGCTGTCGGTCCAGCGGTGGGCGGCATCGCGCCCCGGCCGCGGCCGCCGGGGGCGTCAGTCGCCGCGGATGAGCCGGGCGATGGGGGGGTAGCGCGGGTCGGTGACGAGCGGGGTGAACATCCGGTCGAAGAAGTTCTCGGGCAGGAAGCCGTCGCGCTCGCGGATGCCGCGGTCGAGCCAGGCGAAGGCCGAGTCCGGCGCGCCGAGGGCGGCGAAGGCGGCGGCGAAGGCGAAGGGGGGCACGGTCCCGCGCGCGGCGCGGCGGCGGAGGCTCGCGATCTCGGCCTCGGCCGAGTCGCGGCGGCCCAGGCCGAGGAAGGCGCGGATGCGGCCGGCGGGCATGTAGGCCTGGAAGCCGCCCAGCTCGTCGGCGCGGCGGATGTCGGCCAGGGCCTCGGCGTAGCGGCCCTGGTCGCTGCGGATCGGGGCGCGGATCAGCGTGGCGTGGGCGAAGTTGGGATCGAGGCGGAGGACGCCGGCCAGCACGCTGTCGGCCTCGGCGGTGCGGTGGAGGTTGGCGAGGGCCCACGCCTGCTCGACGGCGATGATGCGGGACAGCGGGTCGAGGGCGCGCGCGCGGGTGAACTCGGCCCGCGCCTCGTCCAGGCGGCCGCGCCCGGCCAGGAAGTCGGCGTACCAGTGGTGCGCGGAGGGATAGCGCGGGTCGGCGGCGATGGCGCGCTGGATGGCGCGCTCGGCGGCGGGCCAGTCCCAGGCGTAGAGCATGGTGCCGTAGGCGAGGGCGGTGTGGGCCTCGACGAGCGTGGAATCGAGCGCGATGGCGCGGCGGGCGGCGTGCTCCGCCACGCGCCAGGCGTCGGCGGGGCGGGTGGCGGTGCCGTAGAGCGGGAGCAGGATCTCGGCTTCCGCGAGGCCGGCCCAGGCGCGGGCAAAGGACGAGTCGCGCGCCACGGCGGCCTGGAAGGCGCGCGCCGCCTCGGGGATGGTGGCGTCGGTGCGCTGGCCGAGGGCGAACCGCCCCTGGAGGTAGAGCTCGTACGCGCCGAGGTCCTGGGTGGCGCGGGCGCCGAGGGCGGAATCGGTGGGCGCGCTGAGCCGCACCTCGAGCGCGGTGACGATGGCGTGCGCGATCTCCGACTGGACGGCGAAGACGTCGGCGGCGGCGCGGTCGTAGGTGTCGGACCAGAGTTCCTTGCCGGCGGCGGCGTCCACCAGCTGGACGCTCACGCGCAGCTTCCCGTCCGCCTTCCGGACACTCCCCGTCACCACCGACTGCACGCCGAGCTGGCGGCCGACGTCCGCCAGGTTCACGGCGGGGCCGCGGAACTGGAAAGCGGACCGCGCGCCGCGAGCTCGAGGCCGGGGACGTGGCCGAGCTGGGTGGTGAGCTCGTCGGCGAGGCCGTCGCTGAACCAGGCCTGGTCCTGGGCGGGGCTCTGGTCGGCGAGGGGGAGGACGGCGATGCGGCGGGGGCCGGCGGGCGTGGAGCCGGCGGGGCGGAGGAGCAGGAACGCGCCGACGGCGGCGAGCGCGACCAGGATGCCGGCCACGAGCGCCCACGGCCGGCGGGGGGCGGCGCCGGCGGGCGCCTGACGGAGCGCGTCGAGCGCCGAGCGGAACTCCCCCATGGAGCCGTAGCGCGCCGCGGGGTCGAGCGCGAGGGCGCGCTTGAGCACCTCGGGCAGCCCGCGGGGCCAGCCGGCGCCCTTCGGGGCGAGGGCCACGCGGGTGTCGGCGCCGAGCGCGAGGACGGCGGGCATGCCGCTCGAGCCGCCGGGGCGCTCGCCGGTGAGGGCCTCGAGGAGGACGAGGCCGAGGCTGAAGACGTCGCTCCGGGCGTCGAGGTCGTGGCCGCCGGCGAGCTGCTCGGGGCTCATGTAGGCGGGGGTGCCGGGGGAGAAGCCGGTCTCGGTGAGCGGGGCGCCGGTGGCGGTGGTGGCGCCGGCGAGGGCGCGGGCGATGCCGAAGTCGGCGACGAGCGTGGAGCCGTCGGGGCCGAGGAGGAGGTTGGCGGGCTTGATGTCGCGGTGGACGATGCCCTGGGCGTGCGCCGCCGCGAGCCCCTGCGCCGCCTCCGCCACGATGCGCAGCGCCTCGGCCGGCGGGAGGGCGCCGGTGCGCGCGAGGCGGTCGGCCAGCGACTCGCCGGCCACGAAGGGCATGGCGTACCAGAGCTGGCCGGCGGCCTCGCCCGAGTCGAAGACCGCCAGCACGTGGGGGTGCTGCAGCCGGGCGGCGAGGCGGATCTCGCGCTCGAAGCGGTCGCTGCCGAGGGCGGCGGCGAGCTCGGGGCGCATGACCTTGAGGGCGACGGGGCGGTCGTGCTTCTGGTCGTGGGCGAGGTAGACGGTGGCCATGCCGCCCTGGCCGAGTTCACGGTCGAGGCGGTAGCGGGGGGCGAGGGCGGCGGTGAGGTCGGGGGGGAGGGGGCCACGCGGGGAAGATGCGGGGGGGTGGGGAGGGCGCCAGCGGCTGGCGCCATGGTGCGGGAGCGCGGCTCGGGCCCGCTCGATGCCAGGCGCTAGATCGGCGCGAAGAGCGCCGGTACGTCGATGACGAGCGCCGCTCCCGCGTCCGGCGCGGACCACGTGACGCGCTCCCGCGCCACCAGCGGGAAGGTGGCGCCCGGGGACCAGACCTCGATGGCCTCGGCGGCGAGGTCCACGAGCCAGTAGGTGGGGATGCCGGCGTCCTGGTAGAGGCGGCGCTTGGTGAAGCGGTCGGCGCGGGTGGTGGAGGGGCTCAGAAGTTCGACGACGAAGAGGAGGTCTCCGGCCTGGTACGGAGTCTCCTGGTTGTCGAGGGCGGCCGGGATGACGCCGAGGTCGGGTTCGACGCGGGTGGTGGGACCGGCGTCGTACCCTTGCGGGGCGTAGCGCAGCACGGCGGTTCGGGCCTGCTCCAGGTACTTGCCGATGAGGCGGCCGAGGCGCTCCTGGATCCGCTGATGCCGGTTGGTGGGGGAGGGGCTCACCAGCAGTTCCCCGTAGACCACCTCGTAGCGGTTCCCGTCGTCGGGGAAGGCGTCCAGGGCCGAGGCCGGGAGGGACGGGCCGGGGATGGGGACGTCAGGGAGCGCAGGCATGGCCATAGGGTACGCTCGGCGGTGGGGGTTCTGCAACTCGGCATCCGCCAACATGCGGCCGGATGCGGCAGGGGTGGTAACCCGGATCCTGCACGCGTGGTCCCGGGGAACGCGCGCTGGTTGTCAGGCGCGGGGGTGGAAGAGCGCCGGCAGGTCCACCACGAGGTCGTGATCGCGGCCCGGTGCGCGCCAGCGGGCCTCCTGATGCATCTCGACCGGCGCGGCGGCGCCCGGGGTCCAGGCCTCGACCACCTCGCGCCGCGGGTCCACCACCCAGCAGGTGCCGATGCCGGCGCGCTGGTAGCGGGCGCGCTTGGTGAAGCGGTCGGCGCGGACGCTGTCGGGGTCGATCACTTCGGCCACGAAGCAGAGCGCCGACAGGGGCCACGGGTCATCGGTGCGGGCGATGGCACGCGGGAGAACGAGGATGTCGGGCAGGACCAGGGCGTCGGGCGGGGCCTCGGCCCAGACGTTCATGATGGCGTAGGGCGCCGGGTCCTGCTCCGCGTAGTCGTGCACGGCGTGCAGGAGATCCCTGAGGAGGCGCTGGTGCGCCATGGTGCAGCGCCAGGTGACGAGCAGCTCCCCGTCCACGAGCTCGAGGCGCTGGCCACGGCCGTGGAAGGGCTCGAGGGACTCGATGGAATGGTAGGGGCCGAGTGCGAGGAGTTCCGGTGGGAGGGTGGGCACCGGGGCGGGGTCGCCGAAGGGGAACTCGTCGTTCAGGCGTTCCCAGAAGGGGCGCGGGTGGGCCATGGCCGAGCATACGCTCGGCGGGCCGAGGGGCGCAACTCGGCGGGGTGGGGGGCGGGTCAGCCCGGCGTGAAGAGCGCGGCCAGGTCGATGACGAGGGCTCGTCGGTGCCAGGGGCGAGCCACGTCAGGCGGTCGCGGAACAGGTCCGGGGAAGTGCGCACCGGGTCCAGACCTCCACGCAGGCGGCGTCCGGGTCGACGATCCATAGGCGGGGTACGCCCGCCTCCTGGTAGAGGCGCCGCTTGGCGAAGCGGTCGGCGCGGGCGGTGGAGGGGCTCAGGACCTCCACGACGAGGAGCAACTGGTCACGCGGTAGCGGCCGGTCTGGGCGGCGATGGCGGCGGGAATGGCGAAGAGGTCGGGGGAGGACGATGGTGTCGGGGCCGCCCTCCACCTCGAG
>JADJPD010000029.1 GCA_016713435.1 Gemmatimonadota bacterium
CCGCAACGCCACCGCCGACCGCCGCGCACTTCGCATTCCAGAGCACCCGCGCCACCACCCCGAAGGGGAGCAGCGCCCCCACCCCCACCGCGGCCGCCTGCGCCCCCGGCACCACGTTGGTCGCCACGAGCCCCGTCAACAGCGCCGCTCCGACCGCCCCGCCGAAGTACGCGAACTGCCGCCCGCCCAGGTTCAGGTCCCCGCGCACCACCACCGTCCCATCCTCGGGCGTCACCGTGAGCGAGAGGGCCGAGTACCCCGAATCGCGCTGCCACAGCAGCCCGCCCCCAAGCTCCGACGCCTTCCCCGCCTCCCCATCCACGCTCGCCACGAGCGACATGAGCCTCGGCACATCACTCGGCTCCAGCCCCTGCGCCACCGTTGCCTGCGCGTGATACGTGACCGGCCGCCCAAACACCGGCGACGCCACCTGCAGCGACCCCGCCTCACGTGCCCCCACCGGCACCACCGCCCGCACCGCCCGCCCCGGAGAATCGCTCATGAATTCCCCCGCCGAAGAAGCAACGATCGATACCCCGAGCGCCGGCCAAGGCGGAAGGGGCAGGGCGGTGGAGGGGATCTGCGGCATGCGGTGCTCGACGCAGTCGAGCGCCGCGTGGCGCGGCGGAGGGCCGCCAGGCCCGACCCCCGGAACCGCCCTGCCCCCTCCGCCGCCCGCCGAGCGCCGCCGCCGAGCCCACCCGTTCACCCGCCGAACACCACCAGCCCCACCGCCACCGCATAGAGCACGGTCGCCACGAGGATCCCACGCCGCGGCACCGAGAACCAGTACCGGTACCCGAGCCAGAGATACGCCAGCAGCGCCACCAGCCCGAGCCCGAGCAGGAAGGCGGACCCGAAGAGCACCGCCGGCCGCGCCACCGCCAGGTACCCCCACACCAGCCCGAACAGCAGCGCCCCGTAACTGTGGCTGGCGTTGAACCCGATCCACGTCCGCCACATCGTCGTCTCCCGCGTGAGCACGGGATGCGCGGCTTCCATGGCCGCCCGCACCGCCGCCTCACGCGGATGCAGCCGCGTGCCCACGAACGTGAACAGCAGGTGCAGCGCCCCGAGCGTGAAGATGACGACGGCGCTCCCCACAACGAGCAGGGCGGGAACGAGGGGCGCCATCATCCCTCGTACTCCCGCCCGATCTTCCGCCCGTAGTACATCCCCACGCCCGTCCCCACCATGCTCACCATGAACGCGGTCATGGTCCCGACCCGCGCGCCGAGCGCCCACCCGGCGTACCCGCCGATCGTCGCCCCACGAACGCCAGCAGCTTCCCCATGGCATCCTCCGCGCTCAGCGTCGCCGTGCCGGCTTCGTGGACTTCCGTTTCGGGGCCGCCGTCGCCCGGTGCACCGTGGGAGCAGCCGCCTGACGCACCGGCTTCGCCCCCGCCGTCTTCGGCGCCACCACCCGCCACGCCTCCTCGAGCAGCACCCGCAACTCCGCCACCTTCACGGCCGCGAGCCGCACCATCACGGCCGGATACCCGTTGTAGTGCGGCTCGGTGAAGAACTTCTCGGTGCTGAGCGAGAGCAGGAACTCCTTGTCGTCGAGGCTCGCCGTGCGCACCGCGAGCACCTTCGGCTGCGGCACCCGCGCCTTTTTCGGGTCGAGCCGCTCGAGCCACACCCACGCAAACCCCTTGAGCTTCCCGTCCCGCTGCCGCACCCCGAACGCAAAGCGCCCGGGCTCCTCCTCGGCACCGGGGAACCCGAGCGCGATCCGTCGCACGTCCGCTTGCGTGGCCATGCCGGATGCTACTGCGTGGGACCGCCTCCCGTCACCCCCGCGACCGCCACCACCGCTCCGCCACCCGCCGCGCGAGACCACCCACACCGGTCGCCCCCAGGAACACCCAGGCGCCCGACGCCCGCGCCCGCGCCTCGACCAGCAGGCTCGCCTTGTGCGCCAGCTGACTCGTATCGATGACCACCAGCGCATCCGCCGGGAAGCGCTCCGGTCCCAGGTGGCCCACGCGGTTCCCATCGAACACCTCACAGGTGGCCCCGTGCCGCTCGAGCGCCCGGCGCATCGCCTCCCGCGCCCCCGCCCTCGGCCGCCCGGTGTAGAGATAGATCCTGCGCCCCACGAACACTTCCCAGAACGAGGGCGCCGGCGCCGGCGCCAGCCCCGCCGGCTCCACGGCGTCCGCCAGCCGCTCCGCCTCCTCCAGCAGCCGCGAGCGCCGCACCATCGCCCGCACCGTCGGCAGCTCCACGCGGAGGCTCGCGTTCTCCGCCTCGAGCACCCGCACCCGTTCCGCCGCCCGGTCCCGCGCCTGCCGCGCCTCGGCCGCCTCCCGCTGCGCCGCCGCGACCCGCGCCAGTCGCGCCTCCGCCTCCGCGCGCGCGAGGGCCAGCTCCTCCGCCGCGCGGGCCAGCTCCTGCTCCATGCGCTTGAGCTCGCCCCCGGTGCCCGCCACGAGGCGCACCGCCGGGGCGGGAGCCGGCACCGCGGCGGCGGGCGGCCGGCTCACCACGCCGCGCAGGTACGCCCGGCTCCGCGTCTCCCGCCAGTACGCCCGCGACGCCGCGAGCGCCTCCGGCCAGGTCCGGATCCCCTGCCGCTCCGCCAGCTCCACGAACCGCCCCACCACCTCCTGGAACGGCCGCAGGCCCCGCACCAGCGGACGGGCATGATCGCGGAGCACCGCCACCGCCGCCGGCAGGTGCGCCGCCACCCACGGCGCGGGGAGCTCCGTGGTGCGAAGCCACCCCGCCAGCGCCGAGAGCCGGGCCGCGAACGACCGCCCGGGCGCGAGCTCCAGCGCCGCCAGGGCCTCCGCCTCGGTGACCTGGACGATGAGCACGTGATAGCCGGACATCATGAACTCGACGATGGCGCCGAGGTCCACCGGGGCGAACTCGGCTTCGCCCGGGACCAGGAGGTCCACCAGCGCGTGATGGGCCACGTAGTGCGCGGGAAAGCGCTCGGGGGCCAGCTCCCACAGCGTGGCCGCGGCGCCGGCCAGGAAGGGCGTGAGGAGCGTCCGCCGCCGGTCCAGCCAGAACGGCTCGTACTCCGCGCGGAACTCGGCGTCCATCGCCTCCGCCGTCCGCCCGTCGGCGATCTGGTCCCGCACCGACATCCGCCGCGCCGGCGCCAGCGCCCGGTCCACGCGGTCCCGGAGCGTGGCCCCCACATCGCCCAGCAGGGAGAACGCCGGTACACTCGCCATCGGGTCCTCCAGGCCGGGGTGCGCAACGCCCGCATTTCCATGGACGACCCCTGTTATGCATATGTCGGGCCACGAGCTAAGTCGTTGTAAATCAACGATCGGCCCTCACGGAATGGTCTGTTCAGATCGCCAGGCGCCGTGGGGGCGCTCGGTCAGTCCGGGACCGCCGGATCAGGGTGGTCCCGGCCGCCGAAACCCGGGCGGGCCTATATAAGGAAGGCTGTCTGCGTGCCGGTCCGTACGCCGCCGCTCGATCCGTGAGTCGGCGGTCCTCGCCCCGCATGCTCCGCTCGCCGTCCCCCGGCCCCCCCGACGCAACTCGTCACCCCCCGCATGCAACTCACCGTTCTCCACAGGAATCCCGGAGTCCTCCACATGAGGCGGAGACGCCGCGGCCTTTGTAACGACGGCCTGGATCAAGATTTGTAGAAGTCGCTGAGGCGCCAGAATCGTGTAACTGGTGCCCTGCCAGCACTTGAATGATTATGCGCCATAGGGCATGGAACGTGCATTGACCCCCTCCGGTGCCTGACTGGAGCCGCCGGTCAGCCCGCTCCATGCCGAGGCCGGCGTGGGGATTTCCCCAATGGGCACGATGCCCAGGAAGGCAGGTGCATGATGGATTCCGTGATCAAGCTCCAGCTGGAGGCCGGGGAGCGCGTCATCGCGTTCTCCGACAGCCACCCCACCGACATCCCCGGGATCGTCGAGGCGGTGGACCGGCTCAAGGAGCGGGTGGCGCGTGCCGGCGCGCTCGACACGCAGTACCGGACCGGCGTCATCACGGTCGAGTCGTCGGTGCTGACCAAGACCGACCTCCGGGTCACCATCCGGGACGGCATCGCGATGCTGGCCGACCTGGCCCAGGCCGCCGTGGCCGATAAGAAGGACCTCCCCATCCGCATCCGCACCCCGCGGCTCCGGGGCGAGGAGAAGGACTTCCTCAGCGCCTCCCGCATCGCCATTGCGCAGGCCCGGGAGCACTCGGTCATCCTCACCCGGTACGGCCTCACGCCCACGCTGCTCGATGAGCTCGCCGCCGCCACCAGCCAGCTCGAGTCGGCGCGCGGCCAGAAGGACGTGGGCCGAAACGCCCACACCGGCGCCACCGCCGACCTCAGCCGAGTGGCCGCCGACGTGAGCCGGCTCCTCCGGCAGCTCCACAAGCTCAACCGGGTCCGCTTCAAGGGGGACACGGAGACGCTCACCGTCTGGAACCGGGTGCGCCGGATCCCCCGGCCCAGCCGGGGACAGGAGAAGCCGACGGACCCCGCGGCGGCGTCGAAGTAGCACTTCCGGAATGCACAGCGGGGCCCGTCACTCGACGGGCCCCGCTGGTCTTCCGGCACCGCGCCGCCTGGAGGGGCGCGCGCCGCCGTGCCTCGAATCGCGGCTGCGTCCCCGCCGTCACTTGGTTCGTCCCCCGGCTTCATGGAACCAGACTCGACGGGAGCCCCCGCGGACGGCGCGCGATGGGCGGCGGCGGCGGTGGCCGCCGCCCTCGTGGTGCACGCCGCCCTCGCCTGGCACTTTCGCGCCGCCGCCCTCACCACCGGCCAGGACGACGCCATCTACCTCCTCCTCGCCAAGGCGCTCCGGGCGGGGAGTTACCGCGACCTCTGGCTGGTGGAGGCGCCGGTGGAGTCGCGCTATCCGCCGGGGTATCCGGCGTTCCTGGCGGTGTTCGCGGGGACGGGCCCGGGGATGTTCGCGCGCGGGGTGGCGCTCAACATCGCGCTCTCGATGCTGGGGCTGGCGCTGGCCTACCTGGTGGCGCGGCGCTGGTCGGCGCCGCTCGCCGCGCTCACGGTGGTGGTGCTGGCCGTCAACCCGTCGCTGGTGCACTACGCCGGCGAGGTGCGGAGCGAGCCGCTCTTCCTGGTGCTGTCGCTGCTGGTGCTGGTGCTGCTGGCGCGGCCGGCGCCGGGGCGGGGTCGCATGGTGCTGGCGGGCGCCCTCGCCATCCTCGGCGCCCTGACCCGAAGCATCGGGCTGGTGCTGCTGCCGGTGGTGCTCGTCCCCTGGCTCCGCGCGCGCGCCTGGCGCGCCGCCGGCGCCTACGCGCTGGTGGCGCTGCTCACCGTGGGGGGCTGGCTCCTCTGGACGGTGCGCGCCCCCGTGAAGCTGGCGGGCGAGAGCTACGTGGCCGATGCGCTCCTCTCGCACCCGCCCGCGCCCGCCCCGCGGCGGGCGCCACGCGGGGGCCGCGGTGCCGGCGCCGGTCCCGTCCCCCGGCCTCGGCGCACCCGCGCCCGATGACGCCCCGGGCGCCGGCGCGGAGCCCGAGGGCCCCGCCGCGCGCTCGCGGAGCCTGCTGGCACGCATCGGGGCGCGGGTGCGGCATCACGTGCCGGCGTTCATCGTGCGGCGGATCCCCACGCTGCTCGCCTGGCCGGCGGTGCCCGGCACCCGCCTCGACAACCTCGCCGCGGCGCTCCTCGTCACCGTGGCGGGCGCCGTGGGCCTGGCGCTGGTGGCGGTGCGCTCGGGGCCCGCGCTCGTGTACCTGGCGGGCTACGCGGGCGTGCTGCTGGTGTGGCCCTATGCGCTGGGCCGGTTCCTGGTGCCGGTGCTGCCGTTCCTGGTGCTCATGCTGCTGCTGGGCCTCGCCCAGCTGCCGCGGCTCTGGCGCGGGGGCGAGCGCTGGCGGGCGGCGCTGCCGCTGGTGGCGCTGCTCCTCGTCTCCAGCGCCGGCGCCCTCCGGGCGCGCGAGGCCACGCTCGATCGCTGCGACCGCGCCGAGCCCTATGTGTCCGCCGGCTGCTTCACCGAGCGGCAGCGCGCCTTCTTCGCGATGACAGGTGTGGTGGCGACCGCGCTCCCTGCTGACGCCATCCTGCTCACGCCCAAGGCCGCGACGCTCACGCTGCTCACGGGCCGCCGCACGGTGCACGAGCTCTACGCCGCCTCCCTCACCCCCGACGCGCTGCTCCCTCACCTCGACCAGCTCGGCGTGAGCCACATCCTTCTGAGCCGGGTGCACGCCGACCAGCGCGCCCTGGCCCGCGACCTGCTCCCCGCCTGCGACGAGTTCCGCGTCCTCGCCACCGCCGGCGACGAGGCCCTCCTCCTGGCCCGCCAGCCCGCCGGCGCCGAGGCGCGGGCGTGCGGGCGCATCTCGGCGTTTCTCGGGGGGCAGTGGTGAGGGCGCGGTGCGCAGGGGCTTACCGCAGAGGCGCGGAGACGCAGAGGGCCGCAGAGGACCTGCGCTCGGAGCGGAGAGCCCACCGCAAAGGGAGTGCAGTGAATTGAGGGTGGTCTGGCAGCACGGTCAGGGACTGCTGTCGAACCCGAACGGACACCCACCAAAAGACAGTGGGCTCACCTTGCGGTGAGCCCACCATCCTCGAGCAGTTCCTCTGCGGCCCTCTGCGTCTCCGCGCCTCTGCGGTGAATCCTCCACGCACCATGCCTCACCCCCCCCCCAACGCCCCCCCACCAATCTCCGCCCGCCGCCGCTCGAGCAGCGCCGGGTCGAAGGGCGCCGGGTAGGTCCAGGTCTCGGTCCACGCCAGCACCAGCGAGACCCCGGCGACCACCGCCGCCGTGACCGTGAGCGCCGGCGCCAGCCGCCCGTGGCGGATAGTGCCCACCAGCCAGGCGCCGCCGACGGCCGCCGCCAGCCAGAGGTGGAGCGGCAGCAGCACGAAGGGCCCCACGCCCCCCGACGTCTTCGGCGTGAGCGCGTAGGGCCGCGAGCGGCCGCGCAGCACGTCGAGCAGCGCGCCGGCGAAGTGGGGCCACTTGGCGTACTGCAGCAGCCCGGCGCGCCAGTGCCAGCCGCCCTCGTGCCGCCTGTCCAGGAAGTACGCAAAGCGGAACCGCTCCGCCGCGTGCAGCAGCAGGTACAGCCCCAGCACCAGCAGCAGCCCCTCGGCGCCGAGGAACGCGGGCGCGGCGTTGTCGGCGAGCATGCCGAGGAGGGTGGGGAAGAGGATGAGCCAGAGGAGCGGCCGCAGGAAGTGCGCGCCGTGGAGCAGCGACAGGACGCCGTCGGTCACCGGCAGCCCGCGCCGGAGCCGGGCGACGGCCTCGCGCTTGAGGTCGAGCACGGCGCGCGCCCAGCGGGTCTGCTGCACCAGGTAGGCCCGCCAGTCCACCGGCGTGGTGCCGAGCGCCAGGATCTCGGGCACGTACACCCCGCGCCAGCCGGCGCCCCGGTAGCGCAGGGTGAGCAGCAGGTCCTCGGCGTCGTGGTCGGGGAAGCCGCCGGGGGAGGCGTCGGCGAGGGCCGCGAGCCGATGGCAGCCGTGGCTCCCCACCACGATGGGATGGCCCAGCGCGTAGCTCGCCATCTGGTGGGTGGAGTAGTAGGCGTACGTCTCCTCCGCCGCCCCGCGCGCAATGAAGCTGGCGGGCTGGTTGTAGTACACCTGCGCCGCCTGCACGTAGCCCACGCCGGGGTCCTGGAAGTAGCCCAGGGTCCGCTCCAGGTAGCCGGGCTCGGGGACCTGGTCGCTGTCGAAGGCCGCCAGCACGTCGTACTCCCGGAACCCCACCTCGGCCAGCCAGGCGTTGTAGTTCCCGTGCTTGGACCGCGCCGCGAAGCGGCCGGCCCCGGCCTGGTACTCCGGGCGGTGGCGGCGGGAGAAGTGGCGGACGCCCAGCCGGGCGCAGAGCCCGCGCACGGCGGGGTCGTCGCCCTCGTCGAGCACCCAGGTGTCGTGCGGGGTGCGGAGGGCCACGAGGGCACTGAGGGTGCGCTCCAGCATGGCGAGCGGCTCCGCCCCGGGACGATCGTGGTGACGGCCGCCACCGGAGCCTCCTCCCCGCGGCGAGCGGCACCGGGCGGCGCATGCGCCAGAGCGGGGTCCAGCGGAGGGCCCACACCAGCACCTCGTAGCCGAGCACCAGCGTGGCGATGGCGTAGAGGGGGACGTGGTCGCCCTGGCCGGGGAGGGTGGCCCATTGGTAGGCAAAGAGCATGACCCCGAGGGCCACCAGCGGCCGTGAGCCCCAGGTAGCGGCGGCGGCCGCCCTGGTCCAGCACGGCCTCGTCGCGCACGGGGGTGCGCTCCTCCGCCAGCGCGGTGGCGGTGGCCTCGATCCAGTCCCTGCGTGCGTGCACCCTGCCTCCCGGTCGGTGGCGCCGATGCCGGCCCAGAGCCTAGGGACGGCGGGGCGGGGGCGGCCCGCCACGCGCGGTGGGCCCGTGACCGCGCGTGCGCGTCTCTCATGCCATGACGCCCACCGCCCTCGACGTGCCCGAGTCCCGGTCGCCCACCACCGGGGCGCCGATGGCACCTCGCCCCGCGCGGCCGCCCGCGCTGCAGGACCTCTGGGCCTCCATGCGCGACCTCGCGGGCCACCACGAGCTCCTCGTGGAGCTGACGAAGCGCGACCTCCGGATCCGCTACACCCAGGCCGCCATGGGCGTGCTCTGGGCGGTGCTCACGCCGCTGGTGGTGGCGCTCTCCGGCTGGATGATCCGGTTCGGCATGAGCTACCTGGCGGGGGCGCCGATCCGGGCGCCGGAGCTGGCGGGGATCGCCATCAAGGCGGTGGCGTGGTCGTTCTTCACGGGGGCCATCTCGTTCGGGACGCTGAGCCTCACCGCCAACCTGCCGCTCGTCACCAAGGTGTACTTCCCCCGCGCCATCCTGCCGCTCTCGGCCGTCACCACCCAGATGGTAGACACCGCCATCGGCGCCGCGGCGCTGCTGGTGGTGCTCCCCCTCGCCCACATCGGCGTCCACCGCACACTCCTCTGGGTGCCGCTGCTGCTGGCGCTGCTGGTGCTGTTCACCAGCGGGCTCACGCTGATCGCGGCGGCGGGCAACGTCTTCTATCGCGACGCCAAGCACGTGATCCAGCTGGTGACGAGCTTCGGGATCTTCTTCACGCCGGTGTTCTTCGACGCGGGGGCGTTCGGACCGCGGGGGACGCGGTTCCTGCTCCTCAACCCGCTCGGCCCCGTCTTCGAGGGGCTCCGGCTGGCGATCGTGGACGGGCACCCGCTGCTGGTGCCCATCGTCAACGCCGAGGGGACGGTGCTGTGGAGCGCGGCGTACCTGGGCTACGCGGCGCTGTGGGCGGTGGGGCTGGCGTTCTTCGGGGCGCTCCTCTTCCGGCGGGTGGAATTCTCCTTCGCGGAGTACGTGTGAGCGGGCTGATCGAGCTGGAGCGGGTGTGGAAGAAGTTCCGCTACGGCGAGGGCCACGGGCGGCTCCGGGACGCGATCCCGGCGCTGGTACGCCGCGCGCTCCGCCGCCCCGACCCCGACGCCGGCCTGCACCGGGGCGAGTTCTGGGCCCTGCAGGACCTCTCCTTCACCGTGCGGCCGGGACAGGCCCTCGGCCTCATCGGGCCCAACGGGGCGGGGAAGAGCACGGCGCTCAAGCTCCTCTGCGGCATCATGCGCCCCACGGCGGGGCGCTGCACGGTGCGCGGGCGGGTGGGCGCCCTCATCGAGGTGGCGGCCGGCTTCCACCCCGACCTCACCGGCCGCGAGAACATCTACCTCCAGGGCACCATCATGGGCATGCCGCGGCGGGAGATCACGGGCAAGTTCGACGAGATCGTGGACTTCTCCGGGCTCGCGCCCTTCCTCGAGACGCCGGTGAAGCGCTACTCGAGCGGCATGCACGCGCGCCTCGGCTTCGCCATCGCGGCGCACCTCGAGCCCGAGGTGCTGCTCATCGACGAGGTCCTCGCCGTGGGCGACGCGGCCTTCCAGGAGAAGGCCTTCGGCCGGATCACCGAGCTGGTGCAGCAGGACATCCCCGTGGTGGTGGTGTCCCACCAGCTCGACGCCATCACCACCCTCTGCACCCGGGCGCTGCTGCTGGACCAGGGCCAGGTGGCGCTCGCCGGGACGCCGCAGGAGTGCATCACCGCCTACCTCCACGGCGTCACCGCGGCGCACGGGCCGGGGAGCGGGGACAGCCCGGTGCGGATCCTGGGCATCCACCTGGGGCGCGCGGCGGTGGAGTCGGGGCAGCGGCTCGGCGTGGAACTGACGGGCGTCACCGACGGCGGCCCCGCGGCCGACCGGCTCTCGGTCCGGGTGCGGGTGCGCCTGGCGCAGACGGGGGAGACGGTGTTCGAGACCGGCACCACCCAGCTCGGCCTCGCCCTGCCCGGGGCGGGGGAGTTCGCGCTGCAGCTGGAGCTGCAGATGAACGTGGCCCGCGGCATCTACCTGGTGGAGTCGGCGGTGTGGGACCGGCTGCACGGGCGGCAGCTGCTGCGCGGGCCGTCGAGCTATGTGGAGGTGCGGGGCGGGCCGCCGTTCGAGGGGCTGGTGCAGATGCATCCCCGCGCCCGCCTGCTGTCCGGCAGCTCCACGGCGGGGCACGTCCCATGACCACGCCCGCCACCCGGAAGCTCGGCCCCGCGCTCCGCCGGCCGGGCGTGGAGCAGGTGGCCCGCGCGGCGCCGAGCAGCCCCATGGTGCCGGGCCGGGCGGGGCACCGCCCCGTGGCCATCGTGGACCTCGAGGCCAGCGCCCTCCCCCCCGCCGTGCAGGTACCGCGGCACTACGGCTCGGCGCTGGTGCTCTTCCGCTGGCACGGCGTCCCCGTGGGCCAGGCGGTGCTCCCCGTGCGCGAGGGGCGGGTCCCCGCCGACCTGCTCCGCGCCGCGCTCGAGCGGGAGGCCGCCCCCCGCATCGCCCGGCGCGAGCTGCGCCGCTGGCTCGGCGCGCCGGAGGATGAGGCGGTGGGGCCGCTGCCGTCGGTGTCGGTGGCCGTCTGCACCCGCGACCGCCCCGAGGACCTGGCCCGCTGCCTCGCGGCGCTGGCCCGGCTGCCGGACACGGGCCACGAGGTGCTGGTGGTGGACAGCGCCTCGCATGGGGACGCCACCCGCCAGGTGGTGGCCGCGCACCCCGGCGTCCGCTACCTGCGTGAGGCGCGCCCGGGCCTGGACCGCGCCCGCAACCGCGCCCTGCGCGAGGCGCGCCACGAGGTGGTGGCCTTCACCGACGACGACGCGGCGGTGGACGCCGGCTGGCTCACCGCCATCCGCCGGCGCTTCGGCGACGCGCGCACCCTCTGCGTCACCGGGCTCACCCTGCCGCTCGAGCTGGAGACGCCGGCGCAGGTGTGGTTCGAGCGGACCAACGGCTTTGGCCGCGGCTTCGACCGGCTGGCGTTCCAGGGCGCGCTCATGAACCCGTTCCGGATGGCGGTGGCCGGCGCCGGCGTCAACATGGCGCTCCGCCGCACGGTGACGGACCGGGTCGGTCCCTTCGACGAGGCGCTCGACGCCGGCACGCCGACGCGCTCGGGTGGGGATCACGACATGTTCCTGCGGATCCTGCAGGCCGGGTACCAGATCGTCTACGAGCCGGCCGCGCTGGTCTGGCACCGCCACCGGCGCGAGTGGGCGGCGCTCGAGGACGCGGTACGCGGCTACGGCACCGGGGTGTACGCCCTGCTCACCCGCCACCTGCTCGAGGGCGAGGTCGGCGCGCCGCAGCTGGCGCTCGGCTGGCTCCGCTGGCAGCTCCACGGGCTCTGGCGCGCCTGGCGCGGCGTCCCCGGCGCGGCCCCGGTGGCGCTGCACCTGGCCGAGCTCCGGGGCTGCCTCGAGGGACCGGGGGCCTACGCCCGCTCGCGCCGGCGCCTGACGGAGATGGCGCGGGCCGAGCGGGCCATCGCCGAGGCGGGGGCGGAGGCGTGATGCTGCCGGCGCTCAGCGTGGTGATCCCCACCCACAACCGGCGCGACTCGCTGCTCCGCCTCCTCGCCGCACTGGAGCGCGGCACCCTGCCCGCCGAACGGTTCGAGGCGGTGGTGGTGGCGGACGGCTGCGCGGACGACACGGTGCGGGCTGGCGGCGGGCGCGTCGTTCTCGTTCCCCGTGCGGGTGTGCGAGCAGCAGCCGGGCGCGGCGCCGCCGCCGCCGGAACCTGGGCGCGGAGCAGGCGCGCGGTGCCGTGCTCGTCTTCCTGGACGATGACATCGAGCCGCTGCCGACCCTCCTGGCCACGCACCTCGACCTCCACGCCCGCCACGCCGACGAGCCCACCGCCGTGATCGGCGCCCCCATCCCCATCCGCGGCCCGCGCGACTCGTACCAGCACATCGCCGTGTGGCATTGGTGGGAGGAGCAGCTGGCCCGGATGGAGCGGCCGGGGCACCGCTTCTCCTACCAGGACGTCTTCACCGGCGTTTTCTCGCTGCCGAAGGGCCTGTTCATGGCCACCGGCACCTTTGCCTGTGACCTGCCGGAGAGCTGCCGCGACGACTGGGAGTTCGGCATCCGGCTGCTGGCGCGTGGCACGCGGCTCCTCTACACCCGCGAGGGCGGCGGCTGGCACCACGAGATGCGGAACCACGCCGGCCTGCACGCGCGGAAGCTGGCCGAGGGCCGCGCCGACGTGGCGATTGCACGGCGGCATCCTGAGCTCTGGCCGTCGCTCCGGCTGGCGCAGCCGGTGGCGGGGCTGGCGCGGCGGCTGGTGTGGCTGGCGTTCCGGTCGCCGCGCCTGGCGGAGCGGTTCGAGCGGCTGGCGGCGCGGGTGCTGCCCGCGCTGGAGCGGCTCGGCGCGCGCGGCACCTGGCGGCAGGTGCAGGGGGCGGCGCTCCACTCCGCGTACTGGCGCGGGGTGGCGGTGGAGCTGGGCGGGCAGTCGCCGGCGCGGGAGCTGCGGCGGCTGGCGGCGCACGCGCAGGAGCGGCGCCGGGTGGCGCCGCCCCGCATCCTCCGGCTGGACCTGGCGTGGGGGCTGCCGGCGGCGGAGTTCGCCCTGGAGGCGGCGCGGCCGCACGGGGCGGAGCTCCGCTGGGGCGCCATCCCGCTCGGCCACATCGCGGCGGCGCCCGGGCACGAACGGCTCCGGGGCCGTCACCTCCGGATGGAGCTGGCGGGGCCGCTGGCGCCGCGGCTCATGGTGGCGCTGGCGCTCGGCGCCGGGGCGCGGGACTGACGCGTGGCGGCCAGGCTGCACCAGCTCGGGCCCCCGGTGCGGGTGCTGGCGCTGGAGCTCACCGAGCCGCTGCCGCTGCTCACCGGCTGCGGCGGCTTCCGCGCACTCCGCTGCCTGGTGCGGCGCGAGGGGCGGCCGCTCGGCTGGCTCACGGTGGAGTTCCCGCCGCCGGTGGTGACGCCGGCGCTCTTCTTCGGCGCGCTGGCGCAGCAGCTGCCGCACGCCATCACCTCCGCGGTGGTGACGGCGGAGCTGGCGCCGGCACGGCGGCCGCGACCCTCGGCCCTCCCGCCCATCAGCGTGGTGGTGTGCACCCGCGACCGGGCGGAGTCGCTGGCGCACTGCCTCGCCTCCCTCGCGGCACTCGATTACCCGCGCTTCGAGGTGGTCGTGGTGGACAACGCCTCCCGGGGTGAGGCCACCCGGCGGGTGGCCACCGCCGCCGGCGTGCGCTACGTGCGCGAGGAGCGGCCCGGGCTCGACTGGGCGCGGAATTGCGGCATCCGCGAGGCGCGGCACGCCATCATCGCCTTCACCGACGACGACGTACGGGTGGACCCGGGCTGGCTGCTCGGCCTCGCGGCCGCCTTCGCCGACCCGGAGACGCAGCTGGTCACCGGGCTCATCGCGCCGGCCGAGCTCACCACGGCGGCGCAGCTGGCGTTCGAGTACGCGTACGGCGGCATGGACAAGGGGGTGGTGCCGGTGCGCCGCGCCGCGCGCTCGCCCGCGGACCTGGGCGCGCTGCTCGGCGCGCACCACCTGGGCGCCGGCGCCAACATGGCGTTCCGCCGCGCCATCTTCGACGAGGTGGGGAGCTTCGACACCGCGCTCGACGTCGGCACGCCGGCCCGGGGCGGCGGGGACCTCGACATGTTCTACCGCGTGCTCGCGTCAGGCGCGGTGGCGCGCTACGCGCCCGAGGCGCTGGTGTGGCACACCCACCGCCGCGACTTCGCCGCGCTCCGGCGCCAGCTCCGCGACAACGGCCGCAGCTTCGGCGTGTACCTGATGACCCGCTGGAACGAGGCCCGGCCGGACGGCCGCGGGGGCCTGGCCCGGTTCCAGGTGGCGCGCTACGCGACCGGGACCTGGCTGCGCTGGATGGGGAGCCGGGTGGTGCGGCGGTTCCAGAAGCAGGAGCCGCTCCCGCTCTGGCTGCAGGCGGAGGAGATCTGGGGGATGCTCACGGCGCCATGGGCGTTCACCGCCACGCGGCGGAGCGACGCCCGGCTCCGCGCCCGGACGCAGGCGCCGGGGCCCGCCTCCCGCCGGGCGACCGGGCGGCGCTGAGCGGAAACCGCCTGTCGGCTTCATGCGACGGGCCGCGTCTCCCCTGCACACCCGCGGCATCCACCCCGGAGACACACCCGCGGGGCCCCCCCGGGGCCCCGGGGGCGGGGGGGGCGGGGGCGGGGGCCGGGCCGGGGCCCGGGGCCGGGGCGCCGCCGCGGGGGGGGGGCGGCGCCCCGCGGGGGGGCCCGGCGCCCCGCCGGCCGGGGGCGGCCCCCCCCCCCCCGCGGGGGGGGGGGGGGGGGGGGCCCGCCGCGGCGCCGGGGCCCCCCCCCCGGGGGGGGGGCGGCCCCGGGGGGGGGGGCGGCGGGGGGGCGGGGGCGGTGGGCGGGGGGGGGGGGGGGGGGGGGGCCGGGGCCCCCGCCGGGGGGGCGGCCCGGCCCCCCCCCGCCCGGGGGTCTGCCGCCGACGCCTGAGACGGACCGGGCGCCATTGGTGCCCGCGCTCCCCTTCCTTCCGCTGCTTCCGAGAGGACGCTTCTATGGCTCACCAGACCGCGCCGCACCTCAGCCGCGAGATGCTCGACTGCATCGACGAGTGCCAGCACTGCCATGCTACCTGCCTGGCCACTGTGCGGCATTGCCTCGAGATGGGCGGCAGGCACGCCGAGCCGGGGCACATCGCCCTGCTGCTGGACTGCGCCCAGATCTGCGCCACCAGTGCCGACTTCATGCTGCGGAACTCGCCGCACCACCACCACACCTGCGCCGCCTGCGCGGAGATCTGCCGCGCCTGCGCCGAGGACTGTGAACGGGTGGACCCGAACGACGCGATGATGAAGGAATGCGCGGAGGATTGCCGGCGGTGTGCCGAGGAGTGCGCGCGGATGGCGACGGCGTAGGGGCTGGTGGCCGTGGTGCCGGAGCGCCGCTCCGGCAACGCGATCCTCACCTCCGAGTGGCCGGAGCAGGCTCCGGCGCTACGGGACTGCCGGCCGCCCCGGCTGCCGAGCGCTTCCATCGCCGCGGCAAGGGCCTGGTCGCGCCAGCGGGTGAGGAGGTCGGCGGGGAGGCCGGTGGTGGCGGTGAGGGCGTCGAGCGACTCGCCACCGAGGAGCCGGAGGACGATGCGGCGGCGGTCCTGGTCGGTCCAGGTGGCGGGGTCGGGGCTGAGGGCGTCGGGCGGCGGGGCAGCGCGGTCGGGAGCGTGGGCCTGCGGGAGGCTCCGGCGGGCCAGGTGGCGGCGCTCGAGGGCGCGTTCCACCTGCCGGCGCCAGTGGAGCACCAGCGCGCGGGCGCGGTCGTCGAGGGCGCCCTCGCCGCGGCGGTCGGCGTAGAGACAGCCGATGAGCGCCTCCTCCAGCACCAGCGGCATCACGGCGAAGGCGCCCGCGCCGAGCGCCGAGGCGAGCAGCCGGTCATCGCCGCGCATGGTGCCGCTCACGAAGAGGTCGCGCCGGTCGAGCAGCGCCACGCCGAGCGAGCTGGTGCGGCTGGTGGCCGCGAAGCGGAACTGCGCCACCAGCTGGTCCACCCGTTCCCCCCACCCGAAGCGCCCCACCACCTCGTGGCGCGACGGCGTGAGCAGGCAGAAGAGCACCCGTTCGTAGCGGCCCGCGCGGGCCAGCGCGCGGAGGCCGTGCTCCAGCGCCGCGTCGAAGTCGAACCCCGGCTCCAGGCGCAGGTCGCCCGGCGGGTCGTCACCGGCGGGATCGCCGGCGACGGGGGGCAGCCCGTCCGCTCCATGCAGCCCCGGCCCGAGCTCGGCGACGCCATCGGTGGGGGTGAGCGGGTGGCCCAGCACCCGCATGGTCTCCGCCACCTGCAGCTCGTAGTGCAGCGAGTCGAGCGTCACGCCCATCGCGGCGGCCGTCTCCCGCGTTTCCGCCAGCCCGGCCTGCACCACCTCGGCGAACTGCTCGGAGGTGACGGGCGCCCACGTCTGGTACTTCTCGAGCAGGCCGGCGAGCGCCGGGTCGGGGGTCCCCGCGCCGTGGCGGTAGGCCATGGTGGTGAGCTCGTGCGCCATCGCCGTGATGGCGCCGAGCGGGGTGGCCTGCGCGGCGCCCGGGGTCATGACGGCGGCGATGTTGGTCATCCCGAGGCGGCGGCAGAGCGCGCGCCCGAGCGCCTCATACGGAAAGCCGAGCACCTTGATGGCGGCGAAGCCGCTGGGGAGCTGCTCCGTCTCCGCGAGGGCGCGGATCTGCGCGTACTCCCGCTGGAAGTGGCAGGCCACCAGCACCTCGCCCAGGTTGCGGAACATGCCGCAGAGGTACGCTTCCTCGGGGCTCGGGTAGTGGAGCCGGGTGGCCAGCTCGCGCGCGTGGTTGGCGGAGAGCATCGAGAGCAGCATCAGCTCCCGGAGCCCCGGCGACTTCCGCTGGTAGTGCTCGAACAGCATGAGGCCGACGACGAGGTCGCGGATCGTCTTGGCGCCGATCAGCGCGATGGCGTGCGTGGCGGTGAGCGCCGAGGTGCCCCAGCGGTTGTAGTAGGGGGAGTTGGCGGTCTTGAGGACCTTGAGGGTGAGGCCGTACTCCTTGAGCACCACGTCGGCCACTTCGCTCACCGAGGTGCGGTCGTCCTGCACCCAGGCCAGGATGGTGCCCACCTGCCGCGCGATGGCGGGGAAGCCCTCGCCCGCCATGATGCGCTCGAGGTAGCGCTCCACGGCGGCCCCCTGGTCGGCGGGCAGGGGCGTGGGGAGGGGGACGGGGACGGTCACGGCGCCTCGGGCTGAGCCGGGGGCGGGACGCTCCTGCCCCCTGTCCTTCCCCTATCGGCCCGCGGGCGGGAAAGCTGTAGCGGACGTCAGGAAGGGCGGAGGCCGCCGGCCCGGCTCTCCTCGCGGACGCCCTCCGGGTCCCAGCCGCGGTCCTGGCCGTCGCTGAACTCGCCCCGATCGGACTGCAGCAGCGCCTCGAGGGCGGCGATGCGGTCGCGGGCCAGCGAGATGTAGGCGGAACGGTCGCGGCGGGTGGCGGCGAGCTCGGTGAGGGCGGCCTCGTCGTACTTGCGGAACACCTGCGCGGCGCGGTGCGCGGCGTAGGCGCGCATGCCGAGCAGGCGGAGCGCGTCCACGCCCACGCGGAGCGAGGTGTCGAGCGTGTCGCGGTAGATGTGAGTGAGGCCCAGGTCCATGAGCTCGTAGGTGTCGGGGCGGTCGGTGGCGCGGGCCAGCACGGTGAGGTGCGGGAAGTGCTGCTGCACCAGGCGCGCCAGCTCCAGGTTCTTCTCCGGGCTGTCGAGCGCCAGGATGATGACCCGCGCCTGGTGGGCGCCGGCCGCGGTGAGGAGGTCGAGGCGCGTGGCGTCGCCGTAGAAGACCTTGAGGCCCATGCGGCGGAGCAGCTCCACGCGGTCGCTGTCGTTGTCGAGCACCACGGCGGGATGGCCGTTGGCGCGGAGCAGCCGCCCCACCGTGTTGCCGAACCGGCCGAAGCCGCAGATGATCACCCCCGCCTGGTCATCGATGGCATCGGCGGCGCGCTCTTCCCCACGCCCGGCGATGACGCGCGGCGCGATGAGCCGCTCGTACGCCACCATGAGGAGCGGGGTGACGGCCATGCTGAGCGCGGTGACCGCGACGAGCGGGCCCGTCACCTCCACGCCGAGCACCCCGAGGCTCGCCGCGAAGGCCAGCAGCACGAAGGCGAACTCCCCCACCTGCGGCAAGGCGAAGGCGAGCAGCAGGCCCTGGTCGGTGGAGAGCCGGAAGACGCGCGCCAGCGCCGCCAGCACCAGCAGCTTGGCCACCAGCACCAGCCCCACCAGTCCCACGATGGTCCCCGGCCGCTCGGCGATGAGCCGGAAGTCGATGGACGCGCCCACCGCAATGAAGAACAAGCCGAGCAGCAGGCCCTTGAACGGCTCGATGTCGGCCTCGAGCTCGTGGCGGTACTCGCTGTCAGCCAGCACCACGCCGGCGAGGAAGGTCCCGAGCGCGGGCGAGAGTCCCACCGACTGCATCAGCAGCGCGATGCCGATCACCAGCAGGAGGGCGGCGGCGGTGAACAACTCGCGGAGCCCCGTGCGGGCCACGGCGCGGAGCGCCGGCCGCACCGCGAAGCGGCCGAGTGCGACGACACCGGCCACGGCGCCGAGCACCACGAGCGTCTTGCCCCAGGCGGGGAGGCCGTCCGCCCAGCTGCCGTGCTCCGCCACCGCCACGGCGCCGGCCGGCGCCAGCAGCGGGAAGAGCGCCAGCATGGGGATCACGGCCAGGTCCTGGAAGAGCAGCACGGCGAAGCTGCTCTGGCCGGCCGCCGTCTTCATCAGGCCCTTCTCGCCCAGCATCTGCAGGACGATGGCGGTGGAGCTCATGGACAGTGTCAGGCCCACGGCCACCGCGGCCGGGAACGGCAGCCCCAGCAGGAGGGCGATGCCCCCGAGCACGGCGGCGGTGCCCACCACCTGCAGCCCCCCGAGCCCGAGGATCGGCGCGCGGAGCCGCCAGAGGAGCGCGGGCTCCAGCTCGAGCCCCACCAGGAACAGCATCATCACCACGCCGAACTCGGCCACGTGCATGACGTCGGCACCTTCCTGCCCCACCAGGTGGAGCCCGAAGGGCCCGATGATCACGCCGGCCAGGGAGGTAGCCGAGCACCGAGCCGAGCCCCCGCCCGCTTGGCGAGCGGCACGGCCACGCACGCGGCCGCCAGGTAGACGAAGGCCTGGCCGAGGAAGCCGCCGCTCATGGGGCCTCCGCGGGGACGGGGAGGGTGTCGCGCAGCTGCTCGAGGTGGCGGCGGTAGGCGGCGGCGGCCGCGTCGATCTCCGGCAGCTCCATGCGGTGGCTGCCCAGCACCACGTAGGGCGGGAGCCATTCCATGCCGCAGAGCCGCGCGGTCTGTTCCACGGGGAAGAGGAAGTCGGTGACCGGGTGCGCGTTGAAGCCGCCGGGCTGGTACGCCTGGGCGCCGCCGCCGGCGCTGGTGACCACCTGCAGCCGCTTGCCCCGGAGCCGGGTGCCGGCGCGCCCGTAGGCCCAGCCGTGCTCCAGGACCAGGTCCTGCCACTGCTTGAGGATGGCGGGGGTGCTGTACCAGTAGAGCGGGTACTGCAGCAGGATCACGGGGTGGGTGAGCAGCAGTTCCTGCTCCCGCCGCACGTCGATGTCGAAGTCCGGGTACGCCTCGTAGAGGTCGTGGACGTAGACGCCGGGGAGGCCCGCGGCCGCGTCGAGCAGGCGGCGGTGGACCCGGGACTTCTCGAGCGCGGGATGCGCAAAGAGCACGAGGATGGAGGCCATGCCCGAATGATCCCCGGTCCCGGTTTGGCCGCAAGCCCCGGATAGCCGCCGCCCCGCCCGGCCCTTATCCTCCTGCCATGGCCCCGCCCCCCACTCTCCCTGACGCAACGGCCTGGGAGGCCGTGACCCGGCGCGATGCCGCGTGGGACGGGAAGTTCGTCTACGCGGTGACGAGCACCGGGATCTTCTGCCGGCCGTCCTGCCCCTCCCGGCGGGCGCGGCGGGACCGGGTGCGGTTCTACGCCACGCCGGCCGAGGCGCGGGCGGCGGGGTTCCGGGCCTGCAAGCGCTGCAAGCCGGAGCAGGCCAGCGTGGTGAGTGCGGCGGCGCAGGCGGTGGCGAAGGCGCGGGCCCTGCTCGATGCCGCGGGCGGCGCGCCGGTCTCGCTGGCCGAACTCTCGGCGGCCACGGGCCTGAGCGCCTGGCACCTGCAGCGCACCTTCAAGAAGCTCACCGGCCTCTCGCCGCGGGAGTACGCCGAGGCCCGGCGCGCGGAACGGCTGCGTGAGGCACTCCGGGTGGAGCCGAGCGTGAGCCGGGCCACCTATGAGACGGGGTTCGGCTCGTCGAGCCGGCTCTACGAGCGGGCACACCTGCTGCTCGGCATGACGCCGGGCGCGTACAGGAAAGGCGGGGCGGGCATGGAGATCCGGTACACCATCGTGGGCTCACCGCTCGGGCGACTGCTGGTGGGCGTCACCGCGCGCGGCGTGGCCGCCGTGCTGCTCGGCGAGGACGATCGCCTGCTGGTGGCGGAACTGGAGGAGAAGTTCCCCAATGCCGCACGCGAGCGCGTGGACGACGGCGCGGAGGAATGGCTCGGCGGGCTGGTGAAGGAGGTGGCGCGGCGGATCGAGCGCCCCGGGAGTCCGGGCGGCGCGCCGCTGCCGCTCGACCTGGTGGGCACGGCGTTCCAGTGGCGCGTCTGGCAGGCGCTGCTCGAGATCCCGGCCGGCGAGACGGTGAGCTACCAGGAACTGGCCGCGCGTCTCGGCATGCCCACGAGCACGCGGGCCGTGGCCAGCGCGGTGGCGGCCAATCGCGCGGCGGTGCTGGTGCCCTGCCACCGCGTGGTGCGCAGTGACGGGTCGCTCGGCGGCTATCGCTGGGGCCTGCCGCGAAAGCGGGCATTGCTCGAGCAGGAGCGCGCTACCTCCTGAGGCTGCTTGCCGGGAGGACGCGTCGGCCCCAAACTCCGGCATGTCCTCGCTCCGCACCACCGCCCTCGCGCTCACCGGCTTTGGGGTGCCGGCCACCGTGGCCAGCGCCGAGATCCGCGAACTGAGCCCGGGGGAGCGGCTGCGCCGCGGGCTCGGCGCCGCGGGGCTCGGCCTCCTGCTCGCCATCCTGACGCTGCCCATTCCCATCGTGCATTTCGTCTTCCCGCTGGTGGCGCTGGTGGGCGGGCTGGTCCTCGGCGTGCGACGCTTCGGGCAGGGGGAGCTCTTCCACCGGGTGGAGGGGCCGTGCCCCTTCTGCGGGCGGGATGGGCGCTGGGGGCTCACCCACGCGCCGGTCAAGCTGCCGCGCGAACTCTCGTGCCCCGCCTGCCGCAAGACCCTCGAACTCGAGGCGCCGCGCACGGGGGGTTGAGAAACGGCTTCCGGCGGGGATCTTTCGTCCGGTCCCCTCTCCCCTCCGGAGCCCCTCCATGCGCATCTCCCCGCTGCTGGCCACCGCCCTCCTGGCGGCGCCGCTCGCCGCGCAGGTCCCCAGCCCTGACATCCAGATTGCCGCCGCCGTGCAGCCGCTGCCCGAGGCCGACCGCGCCAAGGCGACGGTGATCGGTTACCGCAACTACGGCCGCCTCACGGTGCTGCGCGAGGGGACGGGCCCCATGGTCTGCCTGGCGGACGATCCCGCCGCGGAAGCCTGGCACGTGGCCTGTTACCACAAGGACCTCGAGCCCTTCATGGCGCGCGGCCGCGAGCTCGAGGCGCAGGGCCTCAAGCGGCCCGCCATCGACAGCGTCCGCCTGGCCGAGATCACGGCCAGGACGCTGCCGTTCCCCGACGGCCCGCGCGCACTGATCAACCTCTCGGCGCCCAAGGACAGCATCGACGCGGCCACCGGCATCGCGCGGAGCCCGCGGCGGCTCGACGTGCTCTACATCCCCTACGTGACGGGCGCCGCGGTGGGCCTCCCGGAGCGCCCGGGCGTGGGGCCGTGGGTGATGTATCCCGGGAAGCCGTGGGCGCACCTGATGATCATGCGCTGACGTGGACCCGATCGAGCGCGACTGCTTCTGGCTCGCGGGGCTCGCGCCCCGCGAGGTGACCCCGCTGGCCGCACCCGCCACCGCCGACATCGTGGTGGTGGGCGCCGGCCTCACGGGGCTCTGGTGCGCGCTCTTCCTCAAGGAGATGGCGCCGGAGCGGGAGGTCGCGGTGGTGGAGCAGGGCATCGCCGCCTACGGGGGCGAGCGGCCGGAACGCCGGCATGCTCTCCGAGACCGTGGACCACAGCCATGCCCTGGCCATCCAGCACTTCGGGATGGACGAGGCCCGCCGCCTGGCCCGCGTGGGCGAGGCGAACGTGGCGGAGATGCTCGCCTTCCTGGCCGAGCGAGGCATTGCCTGCGAGTGGGAGCCGACGGGGCGCCTCATGGTGGCGCTCACCGACGGGCACGTCGAGGAGTGCCACCGGAACCTGGCCATCGCGCAGGAACTCGGCATCACGGGCTGGCGCTACCTCAGTGCGGACGAGGTGCGGGCCGAGGTGCACAGCCCGCTCTACCGGGGCGCCCTGGCGGTGAGCCGGGGCGGCATCTGCAACCCGGCGCGGCTCACCGACGGCCTTCGCGCCGAGGCGGTGCGCCAGGGGGTGCGGGTGTACGAGCGGTCGGTGGTGCGCGCCATCGAGGAGGAGGGGCGCCAGCTCCGGGTGCGGAGCGCGGCGGGCGGCTCGCTCGTGGCCGGGCACGTGGTGCTGGCGACGAGCGCCTACACCCACCACCTGCTGCCGAGGGTGCTGCGCCGCTTCATCCCGCTGTACGACTACATCATGGTCAGCGAGCCGCTGAGCGCCGCCCAGTGGCAGGCGATCGGCTGGCAGAAGCGCCAGGGCATCACCGACGGCCGCACCTTCTTCAACTACTACCGGCCAACGGCCGACGGCCGGGTGCTCTGGGGCACCAGCGAGGCCGCCTACCACGGCCCGAACCGCGTGGACCCGGCGTGCGACCACTCGCCTGGTCACTATGCCTCGCTCGAGGCCGGCTGGAAGCGGCACTTCCCCGATGCGGCGGACTTGCGCTGGGAGTACCGGTGGGGCGGTGCCATCTGCTCCACTACGCGCCTGACGCCGTTCTTCGGCCGTGCCTTCGAGAACCGGCTCTCCTACGGCCTCGGCTTCACCGGCCACGGCCTCGGCAGCACCCGCATCGCCGGGCGCATCCTGGCCCACATGGCCCTGAACCGTCCTGGCGACGTGCTCTCCCTCCCGCTCGTGACCCAGCCCCCCTTCCCATATCCGCCGGAGCCGCTCCGCGGCTGGGCGGTGAACGCGGTGACGCGCGCGCTGCGCCAGGTGGACGAGGGGCGGCCGCCGAACCTCATGCTGCGGGCGCTGGACCGGCTGGGGATCGGGTTCGTCGGGTGGGCGCGGGGGTTCACCGCAGAGACTCAGAGGCGCGGAGGGCGCAGAGGACCTGCACGGCACAGCGGGGCTGTCTCGAGACGAGCCCGCCGTCCGGGGGTGTGAGTTCGGCCCAGGCCACGACCCCATCCGGCTGCCAGACCACCCTAAATTCACTGCACTCCCGTCGCGGTGGGCCCCTCTCGAGCGCAGGTCCTCTGCGGCCTCTGGGTCCTCCGCGCCTCTGCGGTGAACCACCGGAGCGCTCAGCTCACCCTTCGACGCGCGTCAAGGCCGCATCGAGCGCCTCCAGCGCGAAGTCCACGTCCGCGGCCGTGAGGCACATGGGGGGCTTGATGCGGAGGGTGTTGCCGTCGAGGCCGCCCTTGCCGATCAGGATGCCGAACTCGCGCAGGTGCTCCATGACGGCCAGCGCCTCTTCCTTGGCGGGCGCCTTGGTGCCGCGGTCCTTCACCAGCTCCACGCCGAGCATGAGGCCCTTGCCCCGGACGTCGCCGATCAGGCGGTGGCGGCGCTGCAGGTCCTCGAGGCCGGCCTTGAAGCGGCCGCCGACGGACTTGGCCTTGCCCTGGATGCCCTCGTCGTCGATCACCTGCAGCGTGGCGAGGCCGGCCGCCATGCTGATGGGGTTGCCGCCGAAGGTGTTGAAGTGGATGCGCTGCGTCAGCTTCTCGGCGATCTCGCGCCGGGTGGTGACGGCCGCGAGCGGCGCCCCGTTGCCGATGCCCTTCGCCATGGTGACGATGTCCGGCACCACGCCGTAGTTCTGGAAGCCCCAGTAGTGCTCGCCGGTGCGGCCGAAGCCGGTCTGCACCTCGTCGGCGATGCAGAGGCCGCCGGCGGCGCGGGCGTGGGCGTACGCCTCACGGAGATAGTTGGCCGCGCCCTGCGTGGCGCCGCCCACGCCCTGGATCGGTTCCGCCATGAACGCGGCGATGCCGCCCGGCGTCGAGTAGCGGATGATCTCCCGCACCTCGTTGGCGCTCTTGGTGGCGATCTCCTCCGGCGTCCCGCTGAAGGGGCTCCGGTACGGGTCGGGGCAGACCGCGTGATGGAAGCCGGAGTTGAGCTGCTGCGGGAACTTCCAGGTGTGGTGGCTGGTGGCCGCCATCATGGAGGAACTGCCGCCGTGATAGCTGTTCCGGACGGCGATCACGTCCTGGTTCCCGGTGTAGGCCCGGGCCAGCAGCACCGCGAGGTCGTTGGCCTCGCTCCCGGAGTTGACGAAATACGTGACGTCGAGGCCCGGCGGCATCTTGGACGCCAGCTTCTCGGCCAGCTTCGGGAAGTTGGGGTGCAGGTAGATGGTGGTGGTGTGCGCCAGCGTCTCGGCCTGCTCCTGGATGGCCTTGGTGACCCGCGGGTGGCAGTGCCCCACGCTCACCGTGACGATGCCGGCGAAGAGGTCGAGGTAGCGCCGTCCCGTCTCGTCGAAGAGGTACTGCATGTGGCCCTCGACGATCAGCAGCGGCTCCCGGTAGAGCGTGAAGATCGCGGGGTTGGTGTAGCGCTGCCGGAGGGCGAGGATCTCCGCCTTGGAGGGCCCGGTGTAGGGGCGGGGGCGGTGGTCGCTCGGGGGCATGGTCGGGATGCTCGGGGCGGTGGCGGTCATGCGGGATTCCTCTGGTGCGGTGCTGCCGGGGGACCTCCAGGGATGGCCCCCACCTCGGTGCTGGCGAGATCCCCGCTCGCCTCGTGCTGCGGGCGCGACCCTAGCGCCTCACTTGCTCATCCAGTTGGTCCCGGCCTCCCGGTTCCACTTGGTGGTGATCTTCCGGCTCTGGGTCCAGAACTCGAGCGAGCCCTTCCCCGTGATGTCGCCCACGCCGAAGCGGGAGTCGTTCCAGCCGCCGAAGCCGAAGGGCTCGCGCGGCACCGGGACGCCCACGTTGACGCCCACCATGCCGGCGCTCGCCCGTTCCATGGCGCTCCGCGCCGCCCCGCCCGACTCCGTGAAGATGGACGCCGCGTTGCCGTAGGGCGAGGCATTCTCCACCGCAATGGCGCCATCCAGGTCCTTGGTCCGGACGATGGCCAGCACCGGGCCGAACACTTCCTCCTGGGCAATCTTCATCTCGGGACGGACGTGGTCCAGCACCGTGGCGCCCACGTACCAGCCGCCTTCCTTGCCGGGAACGGTGGCGCCGCGGCCGTCCACGAGCAGCGTGGCGCCCTGCGCCACCGCCTCCGTGATGTAGCCCTCGATGCGCGCCTTGGCCGCGGCGGTGATGACGGGGCCCACGTCCTTGCCCGCCACCATCCGCCGGGCCTGGTGGGCCAGCTTGTCCACGATGTGGTCGGTGGCGGAGACCGCCACCATCACCGAGGCCGCCATGCAGCGCTGGCCGGTGCAGCCCGACATCGCCGCGAGCACGCCGCCCGCGGCCATCTCCGGGTCGGCATCGGGCATGACGATGACGTGGTTCTTGGCGCCACCGAGGCAGAGGGCGCGCTTCAGGTTCCCCGTGGCGCGGCGATAGACGGCCTGCGCCACCCTGGTGGAGCCCACGAAGGTGATGGCGCGGATCCGCGGGTGGTCGCACAGCGCCTCGGCGACCTCGCGGTCGCCCTGGACCACGTTGAAGACGCCGTCAGGGAGGCCGGCCTCCTTGAGCAGGGCGGCGATCCGGAGCGAGCTGTACGGCACCGTCTCCGAGGGCTTCATGATGAAGCAGTTGCCGAGCGCGATGGCGTTCGGGATGCTCCAGTGCGGCACCATCGAGGGGAAGTTGAACGGGTTGATGGCGGCCACGACGCCGAGTGGGACCCGCTCGAGGCGGCACTCGACGCCGCGGCTCACCTCCAGCACCTCGCCCCCCGCCAGCTGCGGCAGCGAGCAGGCAAACTCGGTCAGCTCGATGGCCTTGAGGATCTCGGCGTCCGCCTCGCCGGGGAGCTTGCCGTGCTCCTCGGTGATCAGGGCGGAGAGCTCGCGGAGGTGCTTCTCCAGCAGGGTCTTGTAGCGGAAGAAGACCTGCACCCGCTCCTTGATGGGCAGCGTGCTCCAGGCGGGGAAGGCGGCCTCCGCGGCCTGGATCGCACGGTCCACCGTGGCGGCGTCGCCGAGGGGGACGCGGCCCAGCCGTGAGCCATCGGCCGGGTTGTGCACGTCCATGAACCGGGGGCCGCCGGCGACCGGCTGGCCGCCGATGACGTGGGTGCAGTCGGGGTACTTCACGGGGGGCTCCTCAGGAGCGCGGGATGAGGCAGGGGAGTCTGGCGCGTCCCGGGGATCATTGTCAATGTTGTGGGCAGGTTCCTGATTACTATTGTAGGCGGGACCCATGGACCAACGCCCGGTGCCGAGTGGCGCGGGCCTTGCCCTTTCGGGACCAAGCCGGCGGCCATCTGGTCCGCCCCCACACACCTAAGTACAGGCTGGATCTATGATTAGGATGTCGGAACCGTCCCGGTCCCGCGGTACCGTCCTGCGTGCATCCCTGCACCGGTCATGGCAATTTCCGATGCTGCTCCTGGCGGCGGCCGCCATCGTGGCCGGCTGCGGCGGTGGCGGTTCGGACCCGAGCGGCCAGCAGGCGCTCGACCTCCTGACCCAGCCCCCGGCCACCGCCCAGACGCGCGCGGCGCTGGCGCCGGCACCGGTGGTCCAGCTCTTCGATGCAGATGGCAACGCGCTGGCCCAGGCCGGGGTCACCGTCACCGCCACCCTGCAGTCCGGCAGCGGCTCGCTGATGGGCACCACCACGGCGCAGACCAACGCGCAGGGGCAGGCCACCTTCAGCAACCTGAGCATCGCCGGCACCACCGGCACCAAGACGCTGCGCTTCAGCGCCACGGGCTTTGCCGGGATCAACTCCAGCAACATCACGCTCACGGCGGGCGCCGCGGCGCAACTCGTGGCCAACAGCACCCTGTCGCAGACCGCGCTGCTCAACTCGGCGGTGGGCACCAAGCCGTCGGTGAAGGTGGCGGACCTCGACGGCAACGGCGTGGGCGGCGTGTCCGTCACCTTCGCGGTGACGGCGGGCGGTGGCTCGGCCACGGGCACCGCCGCCACGAGCGACGGCAACGGCATCGCCACGGTGGGCAGCTGGACGGTGGGTGGCGCCCTCGGCACCAACACCATGACGGCCACCTCGGCGGGCCTGACCGGTAGCCCGATCAGCTTCACGGCCACGGGCGCCAACACCATCTCCAACTTCACCATCACCCTGGTGTACCTCACCAGCGCCACGGTGGCGCAGCAGGCCGCCTTCGACGCCGCCAAGGCGCGCTGGGAGCAGATCATCACCGGTGACCTGGCCGACTTCACCATCCCGGTGGCGTTCAACACCACCGATTGCGGTGCCGGCGTGTCGCAGGCCATCAGCGGCACCGTGGACGACGTCCGCATCTACGTGGAGCTGAGCGCCATCGACGGCGTTGGCAACGTCCTGGGTGCCGCCGGTCCCTGCGACCTCCGGCCGAGCGGCAGCAAGCTGCCGTACGTCGGCATCATGAACTTCGACACCGCCGACCTGGTGCAGCTGCAGACCGACGGTGAGCTCAATGACGTGATCCTCCACGAGATGGGCCATGTGCTGGGCTACGGCACGCTGTGGGAGGCCATCCCCGGCTTCTGGTCGCTGACCTGGCTGTCCGGCGGCTGCCCGGCCAACAGCCCGATCTTCAACGGTCCCGCCGCCCTCGCCGCCTACAAGACCAACGGCGCGCCGAGCGCCACCTCCGTCCCGGTCGAGGACAGCGGCACCTGCAGCGGCCCCGACGGCGACGGCACCCGGGACTCGCACTGGGAGGAGAGCGTCTTCAAGAGCGAGCTCATGACCGGCTTCATCAGCGGCACCGTGCGTCCGCTCAGCGCCACCACAATCCGCTCGCTGGAGGACCTCGGCTACACGGTGGATGCCACCAAGGGTGATGCGTTCGACATCACGACCCAGCCCACGCTGGTCCGCCCGGGAGCGGCGCCCAAGGCCCTCACGCGCGACGTGATCCGCCTGCCGCGCTGGACCGTGGACCCGACCGGGCACCGGCGGTCGCAGTACTCGACGCCCTGATCGATCCACCTGAGAACGGCCCGCGGGCGGGGAGCCAAGGCTCCCCGCCCGCGGTGCATTTGGGGACCTGCGTCACACGCAGCACCTCACCCGCCGGCCGTTCCTGCCCGCCTCACGGAAGCCCCGTAGCTCCCGTCACGGACGAACCCGATCGTTTCGCTACAGTTTGTTCTGTCGTTGGACTCCCGCTGATCCCAGTGACCCCCTGGAGGTTCCGTGCGCGGTGCACTTCGCGCGGCGCTCGCCGCGTGCCTGCTCATGATGATGCCCGGCCTGCTGCCGGCCCAGGCCAGCGCCCGGCGCGGCGTCTGGCTCGGGCTCGGCCTCGGGCACGGGTCGGCCCAGCTCACCTGTGCCATCTGTGCCGGCGGCCGGGATGGCGGCCTGTCCGGCTTCGTGCGCTGCGGCGTGGCCCTCTCGCCGCGCCTGCTGATCGGTGCCGAGGTGCTGGGCTGGCGCCGCCACGAGGGCGGTGGTGATTACACGCTGACCTCGGCCCAGGGCCTCCTGGTGCTCTATCCCTGGCGCACCCGGGCCCTGCACTTCTCCACCGGGGCCGGCCTGGCGCGCTACACCGCGCAGGACACCGACAACGAGATCAGCACCCAGGCCTTCGCCATGCAGGTCGGCGCGGGCTGGGACGTGCCGGTGCGCCGGGGGATCTCGGTGACGCCGTTCGTCAACTTCGTGGCCACCACCGGCGCCGACGTGAAGGTGAACTCCACCGCGTCGAGCCTCTCCGCCAACTCGAGCCTCATCCAGTTCGGCCTCGGCGTCACGCTGCACTGACGCCCGCCCACCGGAGGATTTCCATGCGACCCTCGCCGTTCCTGCGCCAGTCCCTGACGGCGCTCCTGACCCTCGCCGCCGCCTGCGACTCCGGCTTCAGCCGCCTGAGCCCGCCCGAGGAGACGGGGCCGAGCGTGGCCTACGGCCTCTGGAGTCCCGGCCTCAACGACACCTGCACCAAGGCCGTCCACGACGCCTACTCGGTGGTGGGCCCCGACGGGAAGCGCTATCCCACCTGGCATCCCGCGGTGGACCCGTCGGGCTGCACCTTCGGGCACGAGCACGGGCGGGACCCGCGCGGCTCACGCCTCTACGCCGAGGTGGGGCCGATCCCCTTCGGGCTGGCCAACGAGGCGCTGGAGACGTGGGACCCGCAGAACCCGCGGCGCGAGGATCACTTTGGCCACAAGCTGGACTGGGAGAACGACGTGGAGATGGTGCGGGAGGACGGCGTCACCGGCGCCATCTTCACCGTGAAGTGCGACGTCCTCGCCAAGCTGCACCAGGGCACGCACTCGAAGGATGCCTTCACCAACAACCTGCACGAGCTGGTGTATCACATCCGCTGCAGCGACCGCACCGAGCTGCACGTGACCATGATGACGGCCATCGGCGAGGCCGGCGGCTTCACGCGCACCTGCGACGGCACCCACGTGGACGTGGGCACGCCGGTGCCGGCCAACTCCCCCGACGGGGGCGGCCAGCGCCGGGTGCCGGACAAGCTGTGCGTGGACCAGTTCCTCCGCGCCGCCGCCAACGGCGAGCGCGCCGACTACGGCCGCGCCCTGCACGAGAGCTGGGAAACGTCCAACGTGATCCGCACCGCGAGCGGGCGCACGCTGGCGCACTTCAACCCGTACTTCCAGGTCTTCTCGCCGAGCCGCTACTACGACCCGGCGGCGCCGAACCTGGTGGGCCGCCCCATCGCCGTGTGCGACAGCCTCGACCCCTCGCGCAATCGCCAGAACGACCTCTGCGACCTCTCCACAGCCGACGGCACGCTCACGGGCCTGGCGTTCGACGACGCGCGCTCGCGCTTCAACGGGGTGCGGCGGTTCATCGACGTCAACGAGAACGACATCGACAACGCCGACGGGCCGCGGGTCTGGTACACCGACCCCTTCGGCCGCAACGCGGCGCGCGACCCGTTCCCGGGCTCGGTGCGGCAGTGGATCGCGCCGGTGCACAACGAGTACGGGTTCCGGATCAACGGGCCGGTGATCGGCTCCGAGCGCAACTACGGCCACCCGACGGTCCACGCACCCAACTAGGGCTTCGGCGGGGTGTGCGAGGTTCACCGCAGAGGCGCGGAGCCGCAGAGGGCCGCAGAGGACCTGCGCTCGGAGAGGGGAGAAATTCTCAGGGTGAGTGCAGTGAATCAGAGGTGGCTGGGGCGGGGGGGGGGGGGGGGGGCCGGAGGGGCCCCCCCCCCACCCCAGCGGGGTACCTAGGGTGAGCCCACCATCCCCGAGCAGGTCCTCTGCGGCCCTCCGCGTCTCCGCGCCTCTGCGGTGAACCACGCGCCGATCCCGCTCGCTAGAACCGCCGCAGCGGCACGTCCCCGTTGGAGGTCTCGCCGATGTAGAGGATGACGTCCCGTGCCTGGTAGCCGGGGGCGGTGACGCGGACGGCCTGGGTGCGGCAGCGGTCCACGAGCTTCCGGTCGAAGACCAGCTTGTACTCGCCCTGGGCGTTGGTGAAGGTGCCGTAGGGCGTGCCGAGGATCTGGAGCCGGGCGCCGGGGAGCGGGCGGCCGTTGTCCTCGCGGTAGATGCGGCCGAGCACCTGCGCCATGCCGCGGGGCACGGAGGTGTCGGTCGAGTCCTCCGGCGGAAGGGAGCAGCCGCGGGAGTCCTGCGGCTGCTCCGTTTCCCAGGGGCGCGAGTCGCGGGTGCCGGCCGTGGGACCGAGGCGGGTCGAGGGCCGGCCGAAGAGGCGCTGGGCCTCGTTGACCAGCGCGGGGTCGGCCGCGGCGGTGCCGGGGGCCGGGGTGGTGGCGGTGCTGGGCGCCCCGGGTGTAGCGGACTCATCGGGCGCGTCGTTGGGGTCGGGGCTGGTGGCCTCGGTGCGCGCCGCGTCGGGCGGGGCGTTGGGGTTCTCTTCCGGCGTGGGCGTCACGCGCGCGGTGGAGCCGGGATCCTGGTCGGGCCCGGGCGTGAGCGGGGCCGTGACCTCCGGCGGCGGCGGCGCGGGCTGCGCCGGCTCCGGTGCGCGCGGGGTCGGCGTGGGCTTGGGCGGGGCGAAGTCGAGGGTGATCGGCCGCTCGGTCACCGGGGTGTTCCCGAGCCCGGTGCGGTCCGCGATCTGCTGGCCCACCGGCTTGAGCACCAGCAGGATGACGGCCACGTGCAGCACGATGCTGGTGACGCTGCCGAGGCTCCAGCGGCCGCGCGCGGGTTCGGCCGGCGGGAGGGTGGAAAAGGCAGCGCCCGGCGCCGTTCGCACCGGGCCGGGCGTGCCGCCATCCGGACCTGCCACTGGCTCGGGCTCCCCGCTCAGTAGGTGGTGTCCCAGTCCACCTTCGCTGCCCGGCGGCAGCGCACGCACATGAGCGTCTCGGGGCGCCCGTCGAACTCCTGGCGGGCGGTGCAGTCGGGACAGACGGCGTAGGTGGTGACCAGGCGAGGGCCGACGAGCGTGGGCCGCATGACCCCGGTGCGCACCACGATGCTCCAGGCGTCCGGGCGCTCGGTCCGGTAGCGGACCTCGGACGCGCGGACCCGCACCTGCTCGGTGTCCACCTGCAGCAGGAGGGTGCCATCCGGGGCTTCCTCGATCACCGGATACCAGGCCCCGCGGCGGAGCAGGTCGGCGGTCGCGGCCGTGCCGGCGGCCCACCCGCGATAGATGCGGGCTTCCCCGGAACGGCGGCTTGGCGGAGGGGGGGCGGTCATGCCCAAATGATACCCCGAACGCGCCCCTGACGCACCACCCCGCCTCGCGTAACGGTGCTCCCGAGGTAAATTCCCTCCCTTCATGGCCACCTCCCCCCTCGCCGACCTGCTGCTCGCCCTCCAGGGGCTGGTGCAGCGGCTCCGCGTCCTGCCCGCCGGGCACCCGGACCTCCACGCCGCCGCGCAGGCGGTGGAGCGGGGGCTGGTGCCGGTCATCGGCGCGCGGGACCGGATGGTGGTGACGGTGCGCAGCGTGCAGCTCGTGGTGGATGGGATGGAAACGAGTCCCGACTACGAGCCGCTCCGGGACCTGGCCGGGCAGCTCCGCGACGCCGGCGTGGCCGCCATCGAGTTCCGCTTCGGCGCCACGGGGCCCGAGCTCATCACCGTCTTTGCCGAGCTCCTGGCCGGGGGCGCCATGCTGCCGGGGTCGGAGCACGTGAGCTTCCGGGCCGTGAGCCACGTGGACACGCCGTCGCACGATCCCTGGCTGGCGCTCGAGCGGCTCATCCTCGACGATCCGGTGCGCCGCCACGCCACGCGGGATCCCGTGGAGCTGGCGATCGCGCTGGAGCTGCACCCGGCCGGCACCCGCGGCAACTTCTCCGTCCTCGCCGCGCTCACCGCCATTGCACAGGCGAGCGCCGAGGAGGCCGAGAGCCTCGGCGCGCTGGCGGCGCTCCTCACCGCCCTGCCCGCCGCCGCGCTGCGCCGCCTGCTGGCCCCCAGCGGCCACGTGGAGGCGCAGCGCGATTTCGTGCTGGCGCTGGCCCACACCGCCGACCTGCCGCTCCTCCTCCGCCTGCTGCAGGCCGCGCTGCCCGGCCGCGAGGCCCGCCTCACCGCCGCATCGGTGCGCCTGCTCGGCCGGCTGGTGCGGGACGAGCACCCGACGGCGCGCACGGCGCTCCTGCACGCCTTCACCGCGCTGCTGGCCCGCCCCGGCAGCGAGGAGCCGGTGGCCGAGGGCGGCGCCGGGCCGGAGCGGGTGCTGAGCCTGGCGTTCGAGACGGGCATCCTCGAGGCCGGCACCCTGGCGGCCGCCGACCGCATGATCGGCCGGCGCCAGTCGGGGCCGCTGCTGGCGCTGCTCGAGACCGTCCCGCGCGAGGACAGCGTCGCGCAGGCGGTGCGGGGCCGCGTCTATCACCCGCGCACCGTGCGCGAGGTGCTGGCCACCGACCCGCTGGACCTCGACCTGCTCGACAAGCTGATCCCCGCCGCCGGCATCGAGGCGGCACCGGCGCTGCTCGACGCGCTCGCCACGTCGCGCGAGCGGCGGGTGCGGCTCCGGCTGCTGGAACTGCTGTCGCGCTACGGCAGCGCCGTCGGCCCGCTGGCGCAGGACCGGCTGGAGGGGATGCCGTGGTACGTGCAGCGGAACCTGCTGGCCCTGCTGGCCCGGATCCCCGACCGGCCCGCCAGCTTCACGGCCGGCCCGCTGCTCGAGCACCGCGACCCGCGCGTCCGCCACGAGGCCGTCGCGCTGGCCATCGCGGACCCGAGCGAGCGCGACCACGGCCTCACCGCCGCCCTCCTGTCCGCGCACGAGCCCACGCTCCGCCTGGGCCTCGAGGCGCTCAGCGAGTACTGCCCGCCGGTCCTGCTGCCGCAGGTGCTGGCGCGCGCCACCGATCCCGCGCTCCCGGCCGAGATGCGCGCGCTCGCAGTGAGCGCGCTGGCGCCCATCGACGACCCGCTGGTGCTCCGCTTCCTCCGCCGCCTCGTGGTGGCCGGCGGCCTCACCGGCTTCGGGCGCCTCGCGCCCAAGAGCCCGCCGATGCTCGCCGCCCTCCGCGGCCTCGCCCTGCACTGGGCCCGCCACCCGAAGGTGGGGCCGGTCCTCGAGGCCGCCCGCCAGTCGAAGGACCCCGACGTCCGCGCCGCCATCGCCGCGACGCGCCGCTCCGGGGCCACCAACAGCCCGGTGACGCCGCCGTGATCGCCGCCGCCCGCTTCCTCCGCGCCCTGGGCGATGCCCTCGACGCCCGCTCCCGCGACGGGGCCGACGCCCAGCTCCGCACCGTGGACACCGCCTGCCACGAGCGGCTCCGCGACCTGCTGCTCGAGGACGGCCGCCCCGTCTTCCGCTTCTCGCGCGACGGCCTCTGCTACGGCGCCCTGGTCCTGAGCGACCTGGCGGTCTGGCCCTGGAGCGCGCGCCTGGCCATGCGGGGCGTCGAGCGCCTGGAGTTCACGGCGCTCCCCGGCATCGGGACCCTCGCCGCATTCCTCGACTATGCCGCCGGCCTCCTCCCGGCCGGCGGCATCGCGCCCCGGCTCACCCCCGATGGCCTCCGCTGGGGCCTCGACCTCGGCGACAGCACCAGCGACCGCCACCCGCTCGCCGAGGAGCTCGACGTGGTGCGCGAGGTGTTCCGCTCGGTGGAGCGCGGCCTGACCATCCGCGCCGGCGACGCGATGCTGGTGAGCGCGGCCCTCGAGGGCCACGTGCAGGGCACCCGCCTCGTGGTGCCGCTCCTCGCCGGCACCGAGCGCGAGGATTACCAGCCGGCCCACGCGGTCAACACCACGCTCCTCGCGGTGGCGCTGGCCCACTCGCTCGAATTGCCTGCCACGGAACGCGCCGAGGCGGCGCTCGCCGGGCTGCTCCACGACATCGGCATGACCCGCATGCCCGCCCAGACGCTCTCCGCCGCGCGCTTCACGCCGGAGGACCGCGAGGTGCTGCGGAGCCACCCCCTCGAGGGCGCGCGCCTCCTCCTCCGCCAGGGCGACCGCTTCGAGACCGCGGCGGTGGTGGCCTACGAGCATCACCTGCGGAAGGACGGCAGCGGCTACCCGCGCCTGAGTTACCCCCGCGCGCCCCACCGCCTGAGCGAGGTGGTGGCGGTCTGTGACGCCTTCGACGCCCTCCTCGCCACCCGGCCCGACCGGCCCGCCCTCGACCCCGCCACCGCGCTCCGCCAGCTGGAGCGGAGCGCGGTCACCCAGTATGACGCCGAGGTGGTGTCGGCCCTGGGTGCCGTGGTGCTCGGCGGGTCGGCTCCCGGCGGGCTTCCCTTGACAGTCCGATAAACCCAGTCGTATTTGAGCCTGACCGCCCGACTGCCGGGGACCCGTGCGGGGACCCCGAGGCCCGGGCCTGCACCCTGGAAGGGGAGTGAGACGATGTCCGACGTGAAGGAACTGCCGGCGGTGCCGCCGATCGAGGCGCGGGGGTACGCGCATCCCGAGGTGCTGGTGTCCACGCAGTGGGTGGCGGACCACCTCGACGATCCCGCGGTGCGGCTGCTCGAGTCCAATGAGGACCTGCTGCTCTACGAGACGGGCCACCTCCCCGGCGCCGTGAAGATCGACTGGGTGCACGACCTCAACGATCCCGTCACCCGCGACTACCTGGACCGGGCGCGCTTCGAGGAGCTGCTCCGGAAGAAGGGGATCCACGCGGACACCACCATCGTGTTCTACGGCGACAAGAACAACTGGTGGGCCACGTACGCCTTCTGGGTCTTCAGCCTCTTCGGGCTGCGGAACCTCAAGCTCATGGACGGCGGCCGGCTGCGGTGGGTGGAGGAGGGCCGGCCGATGGTCACCGACCTGCCGATCCCGCCGCGCGGCACCATCACCGTGGGGGAGCGGAACGACGCCCTGATCCGCGCCTTCCGCGACGACGTGCTGGCGCACGTGGGGCGGCAGGGCCAGCTGGTGGACGTGCGGAGCCCCGAGGAGTACCGCGGCGAGCGCCTGCACATGCCCGACTATCCCAACGAGGGCTCGGTGCGAGGCGGCCACATCCCCGGCGCCCGCAGCATCCCGTGGGCGCGCGCCGTGAACCCCGACACCCACACCTTCCGCCCCGCGAGCGAACTGCGCCGGCTCTACGTGGAGGAGCAGGGGCTCGACCCGGCGCGCGAGACCATCGCCTACTGCCGCATCGGCGAGCGGTCGAGCCACTCGTGGTTTGCGCTCACCTACCTGCTGGGCTTCCGCGACGTGAAGAACTACGACGGCTCGTGGACGGAGTGGGGCAACGGGGTGCGGCTGCCCATCGAGAAGTGAACACGCGATCCTCGGCTGAAGCCGAGGCTCGGCGCGGCTGAAGCCGCGGAAGTCCCTCACGGGACTCCTCCTGGGGGCCGTCCTCGGTGCGAGGGCGGCCCTTCGTGCTTGGGGTTAGAGGAGCTTGGGGAGGAGGGCGCCGGCGGCGCCGGTCAGCTTCACGTCGGCGATGTCGTCGAAGGCGGTGGCGCCCGGGTCGAGGACCACCAGGGCGCCGTGCCTCGCCACCGCCTGGGCCAGGCCCGCGGCGGGCTGCACCGCGCCCGCGGTGCCGATCACCAGGCAGGTGTCGGCCCGCTCGGCGGCGGCCATCGCGGCGGCGAGCGCCGCGTCGGGCAGCGACTCCCCGAACCAGACCACGTCGGGGCGGTAGAGCCCCTCGCAGTGGGGGCAGCGGGGCAGGGTGTCCACCGAGGTGGCGTCCACCGGGCCGTCGTGCTCCGCGCGGAAATCGCAGGTGGTGCAGCGGACGTGGTGGATGGAGCCGTGCAGGCGGATGGGGTAGGCGGGGTCGGGCGCCACGCCGAGCGCGGTGGCGGCCTCGCGGGCGGCGCGCTCGTGCAGGGCGTCCACGTTCTGGGTCACGAGCGTGACGCCGGGGCGCGAGAGCATCCACCGCGCCAGGGCGCGATGGCCCGGGTTGGGGCGGCAGCTGGCCACGAGGCCGCGGCGCCAGCCGTACCACTCCCACACCAGGCGCGGGTCGCGCGCAAAGGCCTCGGCGGTGGCCAGGTCCTCGGCGCGGAACTGCTTCCAGAGCCCGCCGGCTCCACGGAAGGTGGGCACGCCCGACTCCGCGCTGATCCCCGCTCCCGTGAGCACCAGCACCGCGGACCCCGCCAGCAGCATCCGCGCCTCCTCGATCCGCTCCATCAGCCCAGCTCGCCGGCCATGCGCTTGAGGCGACCCACCATGGCGGTGAGGCCGTGGGTGCGGGTCATGCCGAGCGCCTCGCCGAGGCCGAGCTGGTCGAGCAGGTCGCCGGGGAGGGCGGCCACCTCGGCGGGGGCGGCGTGATCGATCCCCTTGGCCAGGAGCGAGACGAAGCCGCGCACCGTCGGCGCCTCCTTCGGCGCGTCGGCGTGCAGCACCACGCCGTCGCCTTCCTTCCTCAGGTAGAGGAAGACGGGCGACTGGCACTCGGGCACGCGATTGAGGCCGGCGTCGCGCGCGGCGTGGTACTCCGCCGGGAGGTCCGGCAGCTTCTTGCTGTAGTCGAGGAGCAGCTCGAGGCGCGTCTGCTTGTCCGCCGCCTGGAAGCGGCGGACGATCCTGGCCAGGGCGTCGGTCATGCGGGGAATCTAGCGGGCCCCGGCACCCGTCGCGCGGGTCAGGCGGCGGGTTTCACCAGGAAGAGCCGGACGTGATAGGCGCCGGCGGCGAGGAGGCCCGCCAGGAACACCGCCGCGCCCGCGGTGGCCAGCGCGCGATTCCCGAGGAAGAGCGAGGCTACCAGCAGCACCATCCCGAGGGTGTGTCCTGCCCCGGCGGCCCACGCCAGCGGCGGATGCACCAGGTCCGCCAGCTGCGGCGTGCCGGGCCGGCCCTGCTGCCGGGCAAAGCGATAGTGCCAGGTGAGCGTGGCGAGGATCCGGAAGCTCACCGCGATGGTGAGCCCGCTGAGCCAGCCCAGGAGCATGGTCACCACGAAGCCGGTGATGAATCCCGGCACCCGGAGGCCGAGCGCCACCGCCGCGAGCCCGAAGCCGGTGCCGGTCACCAGCCAGAGCAGCGCGGCGAGCGCCAGCGAGGTGGTGGGGTCGAGCCGCCGCGTGCTGCGGCGCCCGTACCACTGGAGCATGTGCCCCGCGAAGAACGCGATCCCGCCGGCCATGGTGAGCGCGCCCGCCCACGTCAGCCAGCTCCACCCCCCCATGGCGCCGATGGCGAAGAGCACGGTCCCGCTCGCCAGCGCGCGGCGCAGGCCGCGGACGATGTCATCGCGCTGCTCGATGGCGCCGAGGAACATCGGCAGCATCCGGCTCCCCACGCCCATCGCCGTGATGGTGCCGAAGCCCACCAGCGCGAAGGTGAAGTGGGACGCGAGCAGCGGCAGCCTCGGCGTGGTCCACCACCCGAAGGCGTCCCCGATCCGCGCACCGGCGACGGCCATGGCGTTGCCGAGGCCGATGTGCGCGTACGAGATGGCGAGGCCCACTTCCTTGTTGCGGTTGGCCTTCTTCCGCGCGGGCAGGATGTTCCACGCGTGCCCGTACACGCCGGCGAAGAGCAGCAGGTATCCGAGCCCCAGCATGCTGCGCCAGCCGGTCCACAAGCCGTGCACCAGGATGCAGGTGCCGAGCAGGTGGAAGCCGTAGGACCACCAGGCCACCCGGGTGCTGCGCGTGGCGGCCCCCATGAGCGCGGGCACGACCTGGTAGAGCACGCCCGTGATCACGGTGACGAGCCAGCCCAGCGTGAAGATGTGGGTGAGCGCCAGCACCCGCGGGTCGAGGAAATTGGCCGTCGCCAGCTGCCCCGCCAGCGGCACCAGCAGCACGCTGCCGAGGAGGAACCACGCGAGGGCGGTGGCGATGTGGCCCGCGACGAGGGGGTACGACGGCGGGGCGGGGGCGTTCACGGGCAGCGTGCGGCCGAGCGGCGCAGGGCCGGGCGCGGGCGGGTGCATCGGGAGCGGGGAGGTACGAAGGATCGGCGTCGCCATATTATCACCTGTTGGTGAGAATATAGCGGCACCGGCCCGCGACGCACCAGCCCGGTGCGCCGCGGACCGGCTCGGGGATCAGGCCGCCTTGGCGGCGGGGTCCGGCGCGGCGGCCGGCCGGGCCAGCACGCCGGCGAGCTTGCCCGAGGCGAAGCCGAAGAGCGCCCCCACGATCATGGAGGAGCCCACGGCCACCAGCGCGTTGGCCGGGCTGGCGGTGGTGAGGCTCTCGCGCGTGAGGTTGGCACCGGGGTTGCCGAGGAGGAAGGCGAAGACCGCGGCGTAGCCGTACACGCTGGCGGGAATCGTCCCGAGCGCCGGCAGGTGCGCGGCGAGGCAGAGCAGGGTGACGGTCACGGCCACCACCACGGCGGCGCTCACGGCGCCCGGGGGCGCCACGGTGACGAGGAGCATGGCGGCCACCCAGCCCATGGCGGCGCCGAAGAGGTTGCAGGTGAGGGTCTTCCGGAGGGCGTCCGTGGTGCCCCCGGTGTGGAAGTAGCACGCCCAGGCGAGGAACGCCGCCCAGATCAGGTAGTGGGTCATCACCTGCAGGAACAGGAAGGTGGCGACCCCCCCGAGCAACCCGATGCTGAGCGACAGTGCGACGAGCTGTGACATGGACGTGCCCTCCGGAAGAAGTGGTGGGACGAGCCTGCCCCGCGTGTGGCGGGTGGAGCGCCGGCGGTGGTGCGCGCGGCCGGGACGGATGGGATGGGGCGAACGAATGGAGCTGGCGGGAAGGCGCTGGCGCGCCCCGGCCCGCCGGGGAGGCGGGCCCTAGATAGGCCCCGGTCCCGGCGCTGTCAAGCACCGGGACCGGAAACCGGGCACGCCTGTCAGGCAGGCGCGCCCGCGGGATGGCGGCGGGTGTCAGGCCATGTTGTCGACCACGGCCGTACCGAACTCCGAACACTTGAGCAGCGTGGCACCCGCCATCAGGCGCTCGAAGTCGTACGTGACCCGCTTCTGGCCGATCGTCGCCTCGAGGCCCTTGATGATGAGGTCGGCGGCCTCGTCCCAGCCCAGGTAGCGGAACATCATCTCGCCGGAGAGGATCACCGAGCCCGGGTTCACCCGGTCCTGGTTGGCGTACTTGGGGGCGGTGCCGTGGGTGGCCTCGAAGATGGCGTGGCCCGTCAGGTAGTTGATGTTGGCCCCCGGCGCGATGCCGATGCCGCCCACCTGGGCCGCCAGCGCGTCGGAGATGTAGTCGCCGTTCAGGTTCATCGTGGCGATCACGTCGTACTCGGCGGGGCGGGTGAGGATCTGCTGCAGGAAGGCGTCGGCGATCACGTCCTTGATGAGGGTGCCGTTCGGCAGCCGGCACCACGGCCCGCCGTCCACCTCCACCGCGCCGTACTCCTGCTTCGCGAGCTCGTAGCCCCAGTCGCGGAAGGCGCCCTCGGTGAACTTCATGATGTTGCCCTTGTGCACCAGCGTCACGCTCTTCTTGTTGTGCCGCACCGCGTAGTCGATGGCCGAGCGGATCAGGCGCTTGCTGCCCTCCTCGGAGATGGGCTTGATGCCGATGCCGCTGGTCTCGGGGAAGCGGATGGTGGTGGCGCCGAGCTCCTGCTGCAGGAACGCGATGAGCTTCTGCGCCTGCTCCCCCTTGGCCTTGTACTCGATGCCGGCGTAGATGTCCTCCGTGTTCTCGCGGAAGATGATCATGTCCACGAGCTCCGGCTGCTTCACCGGGCTCGGCACCCCGGTGAACCAGCGCACCGGGCGCACGCAGGCGTAGAGGTCGAGCTTCTGCCGCAGCGCCACGTTGAGCGAGCGGAACCCGCCGCCCACCGGGGTGGTGAGCGGGCCCTTGATCCCCACCAGGTAGTGGTCGATGGCGCGGAGGGTGTCGTCGGGGAGCCAGCTGTCGAGCCGGTCGCGGCTCTTCTCCCCCGCCAGCACCTCGAGCCAGACCACCTGCCGCTTGCCGCCGTACGCCTTCCGCACGGCGCCGTCGAAGACGTGCTGCGAGGCGCGCCAGATGTCGGGCCCGGTGCCGTCCCCCTCGATGAACGGAAGGATGGGGCGGTCCGGGACCACCAGCTTGCCGCCGGCCATGGTGATGGCGTCGCCGGTGGTCGGGGGGACGAGGGTGTCGAAGCGCGGAGGCGTAGGCATGGGGCGGGGCCTCGGGTAAGTTGGGGAGGAAGCTGGTGGCGGGCCGGGCGGGACTGGCAGCCCGCGACCGGCCGGTCCTGCAGGTCCCTCAATATACGTCCCCTCGCCCGATGAGCGATCCCGCCGCCGCCTTACGCGACTCCCTCGCCCGGCAATCCCGGGCCATGGAATCCGCGCACGCGATGCTGGCCGTCTTCGATGCCCACCAGGCGCAGTTCCGCCTGGTGACGCGCCGGGCCGAGGGTCGCTTCCTCACGCGCGACTGGCGCGGCGGCCAGCAGGACGCCGCCGAGCGCCTCACGCTCTACCGCCAGTTCGTGCAGTGGTGCGTGCAGGACCTGCGCCGGTCCCGGGGCGACGCCACCGCCGACCTCGCCTTCTGGCGCGTGCTGCGGGAGGCCTACCACCGGCTGGCCCGCGAGCGGACCGACGCCGAGCTGGCGCTCACGTTCTTCAACTCCGTCGTGCGGCAGGTGCTCCGCGCGGTGGGTCCCGAGGCAGGCGTCTACTGCGACGACCGCGACTTCCAGGTCCTGCCCCCGCCGCTCACCGGCCCCGGCATCCGCCGGGTGCCGGGGGCGGGGCTCGAGATGATGTTCCACGCCGCGCTGGCGCAGCTGCCCTTCGCCGCGCAGTACCCCGGCCTCGGCGAGGATGCCCATCGCCTGGCGCGGGTGGTGGCGGAGGACCTGGCCCGCCGCCCGCGCACGCCCGCCCCCGAGGCGCTCGAGCTCTACCCCATGCCGTTCTACCGGAACAAGGGGGCCTACCTGGTCGGCCGCCTGGTGGCACCCGGGCTGCTCATCCCGGTGGTGCTGCCGCTGGTCCACGACGAGCGCGGCATCCGGGTGGACGCCGTGCTGCTCACCTCGGAGGAGGTGAGCGTCGTCTTCTCCTTCACCCGCTCCTACTTCCACGTGGAGGCGGAGTGCCCCCGGGCGCTGGTCGAGTTCCTGCGCACCCTCATGCCCCGGAAGCCGCTCGACGAGCTCTACACCTCCCTCGGCTTCCACAAGCACGGCAAGACGGAGCTGGTGCGGGCGCTGCTCCGCCACATGCAGGCCAACGACGCCCGCTTCGAGGTGGCCGAGGGCGACAAGGGCCTCGTGATGGCGGTCTTCGCCATGCCGTCGCTCAACGTGGTGTTCAAGATCATCAAGGACCGCTTCGGGCCGCCCAAGCAGACCACGCGGGCCCAGGTGATGGAGAAGTACCGGCTGGTCTTCGTGCGCGACCGGGTGGGCCGGCTGGCCGATGCGCAGGAGTTCGAGGAGCTCGAGTTCGAGCGCGGGCGCTTCCACCCCGACGTCCTGGCGGAGCTCGAGGCGGAGTGCCCCACCATGCTGCGCGCCGAGGGCGAGCGCGTGGTGGTCCGCCATCTCTACACCGAGCGCCGGGTGACCCCGCTCAACGTCTACCTGAAGCAGGTGGACGAGGCGCACGCGCTCGACGCGGTGCTCGACTACGGCCAGGCCATCAAGGACCTCGCCGCCGCCAACATCTTCACCGGCGACATGCTGCTCAAGAACTTCGGCGTGACCCGCAACGGCCGCGTCATCTTCTACGACTACGACGAGCTCTGCCTCCTCACCGAGTGCCGCTTCCGCGCCCTCCCCCAGGCCCGCCACGACGACGACGAGTACTCGGCCGAGCCGTGGTTCTCCGTCGGCGAGCACGACATCTTCCCCGAGGAGTTCCGCACTTTCCTCACCCTGCCCGGCCGCGCGGGCCAGGCCTTCCTCGAGGCCCACGGCGACCTGCTCACCGTCGAGTACTGGCGCCACATGCAGCGGCTCGCCGAGCAGGGCGAGATCGTCGACATCTTCCCCTACCGGCCGAGCCGGCGGCTGCGGGCGTAGGGCGCACGGGCCTCTGCGCCCCCGTGGTGGGGCGGTTACATTCCCGCCTCCACGCCACCCCTATTCCCGGCCGCCCGTGACCCTCGTTTCCCTCGCCAGCATCGCCATCCAGTACGGCGCGGACGTCATCCTGAAGGACGTCCAGTGCATCATCGCCGCCGGCGACCGGTGGGGGCTCATCGGGCGGAACGGCTCGGGGAAGACGTCGCTCTTCCGGGTGATCACCGGCGACCAGGATCCCTCCGCCGGCACCGTGGCCCGGATGCCCGGGCTCCGGATGGCGGTGCTGGACCAGCACCGCGACTTCGCCGGTGCCGAGACGGTGTGGGATGCGGCCTGCGCGCCGTTCGCCGACCTGCTCCGGCTCGAGCACTCCCTCCAGGAGCAGGGCGAGGCCATCGCCGCCCTCGGCGAGCGGCTCACCCAGGAGCACCTGAACCGCTACGACCGGGACCTCGAGCGCTTCCGCCGCGAGGGCGGCTACGAGATGGAAGCGCGGGTGAGCGGCGTGCTCCACGGCCTCGGCTTCGATCCCGAGCTGGCCAAGACCCAGCAGCTCGCCACCCTGAGCGGCGGTGAGCGCGGGCGCCTCGGCCTCGCCTGCCAGCTCGTGACCGACGCCGACCTGCTGCTGCTCGACGAGCCCACCAACCACCTGGACCTCGCCACCACCGACTGGCTGGTGGGGCACCTCAAGGGCCTCGAGGCGGCGGCGCTCATCATCAGCCACGACCGCGCCTTCCTCGACGCCGTCTGCAACCACGTCCTCCACATCGAGGGCGGCACCGCCTTCAGCTATACCGGCGGCTACGCCGACTTCGTGCGCCAGCGCGACGAACGGCGGCTGGCCCAGGGCCGCGCCTTCCAGAAGCAGTCGCGGGTCATCGCCAAGGAGGAGGACTTCATCGCGCGGAACATCGCGGGGCAGAAGACGGCGCAGGCCAAGGGCCGCCGCCGCCGGCTCGAGCGCCTCCCGCGCCTCTCCTCCCCCATCCAGGATGAGGCCGCGATGGCCGTCCGCTTCAAGTCGAGCGGCCGCGGCGGCGACCAGGTCATCGTGGCCGACAAGCTCTCCGTGGCCATCGGCGACCGGGTCCTCCTCGACCGCTTCAGCGGCGTCATGCGCCGTGGCGACGTGCTGGGCCTCGTGGGTCCGAACGGCGCCGGCAAGTCCACCTTCCTGGCCACGCTCCTCGGTGACCGCCCCGCGTCCGGCGGCTCTATTCGCCTTGGCGACAGCATCGACGTCGAGGTCTATCGCCAGGACATGAGCCAGGTGCCGCGCGACAAGTCGCTGTTCGACATCATCCACGACATGCGGCCCACCTGGACCCGCGGCCAGGTCATGGACCACCTCGGCCGCTTCGACTTCTCCGGCGACGAGCAGTTCCGGAAGGCGGGCAGCCTCTCCGGCGGGGAGCTGGCGCGGGTGGCCCTCGCCATGATGACGCTGACCCACGCCAACCTGCTGGTGTTCGACGAGCCCACCAACCACCTCGACGTCGAGTCCATCGAGGCGCTGGAGGATGCCGTGGAGCGCTACGAGGGGAGCGTGCTGCTGGTGAGCCACGACCGGGCGCTCCTCACCGCGCTCTGCACCCGGGTCTGGAACCTGGAGGACGGGAAGGTCACCGACTTCGACGGCGGCTTCGACGAGTGGGAGGCCACCAAGCACGAGCGCCAGAAGGCCGAGGAGGCCAGGGCGCGTGAGGCGGAACAGCAGCGGCGCGCGCGCGAGAAGGAGCAGGCCAGGGCGGCCGCCAAGGCCGACTCCGGTCCCCGGAAGGCCGACGCCTCCGCCCAGCGCGCCGCGCGGCGCGCCGTGGAGCAGGCGGAAGCGCAGGTGGGCAAGCTCGAGGGGGAGGTGGCGCGGCTCACCGGCGACCTCGCCGCGCCCGATCTCTACGCCACGCCCGCCGGCACCACCCGCGCGCGCGACCTCGCCGCCGAGCTCGAGCGGCAGAAGGCCGCCCTCACCACCGCCTACAAGGCGTGGGAAACCGCCATGGCCGAGGCCGAGCGCCTCGGCGCCTGACCGCTAGCCGCCGAACGACCACCCCGCCAGCGACGCCGCATAGAACAGCGCCAGCGCCAGGTACGCGGCGAAGCTCACGCCGAGGAGGACCGCGAAGCGGAGCGGCGGCCGCGCCCAGGCGGGGACGCGCGGCGGGAGATGCCGGTAGTTGAGCAGGAAGAGCGCCACCGGGAAGATCACCGTCCCCACGAAGCCGATCACCGCGGACAGCAGGATGAGCGGCCCCGGCGCGTCGAGCGTCATCGTGACGCAGGTGATGGCGGTGAGCGCGGCAATGCACCGCCAGTACCACTGCTGGCGGGTGGCGCCCGAGCCGGGGAAGACGGTGCGGAGGATGTCGGCCTGCATCCGGCTCACCCCATCCACGGTGGCGAGCCAGGTGTCGGTGAGGAAGAGGGCGGCCACGAGGAGGAACAGCAGCTTGCCGGCCGGGCCCCAGCTCACCTCGAAGAAGCGCGCCTGCACCACGGCCAGGTCGTAGTCCTGCGGGAGCAGCCCCTTGGGGAACAGCAGGGCCCAGGCCAGCAGGCACGTCATCAGCGTGGTGAAGAGGTTGCCGATGATGCCGACGAGGGCATCGGCGGTGAGGTAGCGCCGCCAGCGGATCCACGTGGCGTGGCCGTCCGCACTGTCTTCCGGAGTCAGCTCCCCATGCTCGGACGGTTCCGCGGGCCCGCCGCTCGCGCCGTGGATGTGCGCGCGATAGGTGCCCATGCCCGTGCCCTTCTCGAGCAGCCAGTAGCTGTAGAGCAGGATCCAGAACCCGCCGAGGCCGGCGAAGGTGATCCCGGTGAGGAGCTTGGTGGCGTCGCCCGGGTCCCAGGGACGGGGCATGGCGCCGCCGGGCGGTGCCACGATGGCGGGAAGGAACGACGGCAGCGCGTGCAGCACCTCGGGGGAGAGGCAGGCCCATACGAGACCGATGACGGTGACGATGGCCACCACCTTCATCACCGCCTCGATGAGCCGGTACACCACGCCGGAACTCACCAGCGCCACGGTGAACCCGGCAATGGACGCGTAGCCCCAGAAGAGCGTCTGCCCGCGCGCGCTCCAGCCGGCGGGGAACCCGGTGAGGGCCGCCAGCGCCGTCCCCCCGGCCGACGCGAAGGCGCCGAACCAGAGGAACGACAGCGTCATCAGCACCCAGAGGAAGAGGCCGAGGCCTTTCGAGAGGCGGAAGAAGCCGCGGAAGACGCTCTCGCCGGTGAGCAGCGTGTAGCGGCCGATCTCCACGTTGAGCGGGAACTGCAGCAGGCAGGCCGGCACCAGCAGGAAGAGGAACGTGAGGCCGTACTTGGCCACCAGGTACGGCCACCACACCAGCTCGCCGCTCCCCTGCGCGAGCGCCATCCACACGATCCCGGGCCCCAGGGCACGCGCCCAGCCGGGAAAGGCGGGCAGCGGGCGCGCGGTGGCGCGGCCGGGACCCGCGTCAACGGAGGCAGCAGGCACCGCATGACCTTGGGCGTCGGCAGGCATCACGGCTCCTTCGCCGGGGCGGGGGCATGAGGGATCGCGCGCGGGCGCGCCTCGAGATCCTCGGCGCGGCCTTCCTCTTCTCCACGGGTGGGGCCGCCATCAAGGCGGCCGACTTCTCGAGCTGGCAGGTGGCGGGTTTCCGCTCCGGCATCGCGGCGGTCGCGGTCTGGCTGTTCCTTCCCGAGGCGCGTCGCCTGCGCCAGGGGCGGCTCGGCGTCACCCTGGCGACGGCCATGGCCTACGCGGCGACGCTCATCCTCTTTGTGCTGGCCAACCGGCTCACCACGGCGGCCAACACCATCTTCCTCCAATCCACGGCGCCCGTCTACATCCTGCTGCTGGCCCCCTGGCTCCTGAAGGAGCATGTGCGCCGGCAGGACCTGATGTTCATGGGGCTCATCGCGGTGGGGATGGCCTGCTTCTTCGCGGGGCGGCAGCAGGTGTTCGCCACGGCGCCGGACCCGGTGCGCGGGAATATCCTCGCGCTCTGCTCCGGTGTCACCTACGCGGCCATGCTGCTCGGCCTGCGCCACATGGGGACCCAGGGCGGGAGCCCGGCTGCGGCGGTGGCGCTGGGCAACCTGCTGGCGTTCCTGCTCGCCGCCCCGCAGGCGTTCCCCCTGGGCAGCCACAGTGGGGTGAGCTGGGCCGTGGTGTCCTACCTCGGGATCTTCCAGATTGGCCTGGCCTACGCGCTCCTCACGCGCGGCATCCCGCACGTCCCCACCTTCGAGGCCAGCCTGCTCCTGTTCCTCGAGCCGGCCCTCAATCCGCTGATCGCCTGGTTCGTGCACGGCGAGTTCCCCGGCCCGTGGGCCCTCACCGGCGGGGCCATCATCCTGGCCGCCACCGGCTTCAAGGGGTGGACCGACTCTCGCGCCACGCCCCACCCCACATAGCTCCGGATCCCGGAGACGGCAACACCAGAGGGAGCCCGGTCCGGCTCCCTCTGGTGCTTTCCCCCATCGCGCCCTGCGGTGCGCCGCGCGCCGGCCCCGCTCAGTCGATCGGCAGCCAGCTCGGGACCGACGCCGGGACTTCGTTGGAGAGATCCGCGGCCGCAGGGTCGGTGAGCGCGCCGAGGAACGCCACGATGTCGTCCACGTCCGCGTCGTTGATGGTGAGCGGGGTGGCCACGAACTGGTCCAGCGTGGCGAGGATGTCGGTGACGTCCTGCGGCGTACTCCGCACGGTGGCCTGGAGCGCGGCGGGCAACTGGGTGACATCGTAGCCGGCCAGCGCCTGCTGCACGTTGACGTAGTGCTTGACCGCGGCACGGAGCGTGGCGTAGGCGCCGTTGTGCATGTAGGGCGCGGTGAGCGTCACGTTCCGCAGCGGCGGCGTCCGGAACGCGTAGCGCTCGCTCGGCGTCCCGGTGACGTTCTCGCGCCCGTGGTCCACCCCCGGCCCGTTGGTGCCCGGCCCGAACTGCGGGATGGCGATGTTGTGGAACTTCTGGTCGGTGAAGAGCGGGCCGCCGTGGCACTTGGCGCAGTTGGCCGTGCCGTAGAAGAGGATGGCGCCGCGCTTCTCCTGGTCGGTGAGCGCATCCTTGTTGCCGGCCAGGTACTCATCGAACGGCGTGTTGACCCGCGTCCACGCCTTGATCTCGAACGCCGCGATGGCGTTGGCCACGTGGGCGATGGTGGCGCCGTGCACCGACAGGCCGTAGGCCGCCGTGAAGAGCGTGTCGTACTTCGGGATGGCGCGGAGGCGGGTCATGATCCCGTCCCAGATCCCCGTGAAGTTGGTGTCGGCCAGGTCGGCCAGTTCGTTCTGGCCGGGCGCGCCGCGCATCTCGTCGCGGCTCGTGATCGGGAAGAGCGCCTGCGCCGCCAGCACGCTCGAGAGGCCGGGCGGGGTCTGGGCCCCGGCGGGGGTGGTGAACCCCTGCTGCACCGAGCCGCCGACGCGCGCGTCCCAGAACATGGTGCCCCACGCCGGGTAGCCACGGTTGAAGACGTCCGGCGCGTGCCGTGGGATGTCCACGCCGCCGCCGCCCCGCGTGGGCCCGCGCCCCGCCGCCCCCTGGCCCAACGAGAGCGTCCGGTGGTCCGTGGTGCTCTCCAGCGGGTGGTGGCAGGTGGCGCACGACATGTCGCGGTTCCCGCCCAGCTCCTTGTCGAACATGAGCGCCTGCCCCAGCGCGAACATCTCCGCCGACGGCATGTTCAGCGGGGGCAGCGGCGCCACGTTGGCGGCCTGCAGCAGCGGCGCCAGGTCGTCGTCGAGGCTCGGGGTGCCGCCGGTCTTGGAGTCGGCGGAACACGCCACGATGAGCCCGAGGAGGGGAAGCAGGCGGAACGCGCGGGGCATCAGGGCGGCTCGGGTTGGGGTCATATATCTTCGAAGAATGTCGGGGAAGACGCCAGTCCTTGTCGAATCTGTGCGGGTCCGGGACGGCCGGGCCCCGCTCTGGCACCTGCACGTGCGCCGGCTGGCGCTGAGCTGCGAGGCGCTCAGCATCCCGTTCCCCCGGGCGCTGCTGGTTCCCAGTGACGGTGAAGACCGGGTCCACCGTCTCACCGTGTCGCTCGGGGGGGCGGAGGTGACCACCCGTCCCGTCGGCCCGGTGGCCCCGGTGCGGCTGGTCTCGAGCGCGGTGGTGCACGAGCCGTACCCCCACAAGCTCACCGACCGGTCGCCGTTCGAGCGGGCACAGGCCGCCGCCCGCACCGCCGGGGCCGATGACGCAATCCTTTATACCGCAGCAGGTTCCGTTGCCGAGTCGGGAATCTGGTGCCTGTTCTGGTGGGAGCCGGCGGGCCCGGCAGCCCCGGCCCTGGACCTCGGCATCCTGCCCGGGGTGTCGCGTGCGCGCATAACCGAGCTCGCCGGCGGGGTTGCCGAGCGCCGCGTGGACCGGGCGGGCCTCCGGGGGCGTTCGCTGTTCGTGGCCAACGCGGTGCGGGGCATCGTGGCGGTGGCCGCGCTCGACGGGGAAATGGTCCCGCCGGACCCCCGGACGGAGGCGCTGGCGGCACGGTTCTGGCCTTGACCGACCCGGGGGCGGTCACTAGGTTCCCCCGGCTCTTGGAGGCGGCGGGTAACCGCCCCGTGGTGGTTGTAGCTCAATCGGTTAGAGCGCCGGACTGTGGCTCCGGAGGTTGCGGGTTCGATCCCCGTCAGCCACCCTACATGACGGTCCGTAGGTCCGTAGCTCAATTGGTAGAGCACCGGTCTCCAAAACCGGGGGTTGGGGGTTCGATTCCCTCCGGGCCTGCTCTGGAAGGTCGCTGGAAACGTACGCCGCTATCGTCTAGAGGCCTAGGACACAGCCCTCTCAAGGCTGGAACACGGGTTCGAATCCCGTTAGCGGTATTGGGGTGGCCCCCCATCGGCCCCATCGTCTATCGGTTAGGACGCGACCCTTTCAAGGTTGAAAGACGGGTTCGATTCCCGTTGGGGCTACCTGATCGGTTCGGCGCACGACAGTGCGCAGCGGGCACGCGCCGCTAGCTCAATTGGCAGAGCAAGTGACTCTTAATCACTAGGTTGTAGGTTCGATTCCTACGCGGCGCACTCAGCAGACGGCCCCGGCACTCCTCCGAGTGCCGGGGCCGTGTTCGTTCCTCGCACCCGCCCCGCTCAGTCAGCCGAGACGATGCCCCGCAGCCGGTCCACCCAGGTGGGCTCCGGCGCCGTCACCAGCGCCGCCCGCCAGGCGCGCAGGAACTCGCCGGCATCGGCGAAGCGCGCCTCGGCGTCGGGCGCGAGCGCGCGGGTAAGGACGCGCGCCACCGGCGGGGCGACGTCAGGCAGTGATGGCGCCGCCTCCCGCTGCCGCCGGAGCACGTGCTCCACGGTGCCGCCGCCGAAGGGCGCCCAGCCGGTGAGCGCGTACGCCGCGAGCGCGGCCGCGCCGTAGAGGTCGGTGCGCTCGTCCACCGGGCGGCCCTCCACCTGCTCGGGCGGGGCGAAGCCGGGCGTCCCCGCGTGTGCCCGCCCGCCGTGCACCCCCGCGATGCCGAAGTCGCTGAGCCGCCAGTAGCGCCAGCGGTCGATCAGCACGTTCTCCGGCTTGAGGTCCAGGTGGAGCACGCCGGCCCGGTGTGCCGCCTGCAGCCCCTCCAGCAGCTGCGCGAACTGGCTCCCCACCTCCTCGATGGGCCGGGCCCCGTGGCGCGCCACCAGCGTGGCCAGGCTCCCCGATTCCGCCAGTTCCATGGTGTACCAGACGATGCCGCTGCGGGTGTCCCAGTCGTGCACCGGGATGATGGCGGGGTGCTGCAGCCGCGCCGCCATGCTCGCCTCGTGCCGGAACCGCGCGATGGCCCGCGGGTCCCGCGCCCGCTCCGCGTGCAGCAGCTTGAGCGCCACGTCCCGCTCGAGCGCGACGTCCCGCACCCGCCACACGGTGCCGGCGCCGCCCTCGCCGAGCGGGGCCAGCACCTGGTAGTCCGCCCCCACCAGCGCCTGCAGCCCCTCCGCCGTGGTGGGCACGATGCCCGGCTCCACCGCCCGGACGGGCACCGCCGCGGGGGCCTGGTCGGCCCGCTCGAGGGCGCGCAGGAACGCCGGCAGGGTGGGGAAGCGCGCCTCGCGCACCGGCGAGAGCGCCTGCGCAAAGACCGCCTGCGCCCCCGGCCCGAGCGGCAGGTGGGCCGCCGTCTCGGCGCCCACGGTGCCGGCGGGGAGGCCGGTGAGCGCCGCCACCAGCGTGCAGGCCAGCTGCCACTGGTCCGACAGCGCATCCGGCTGCCATCCCGTGGCCCACTCCGGCGCCCACGGGATGCTGCCCCGCTCCGGGGCGAGCCCCGCCGGGATCACCGCCCGCGGCAGCGCCCAGTGCCAGCCTAACAACCACACCCGCCCGCCCGGCGCCTGCCACAAGAGCTCGGGCCCGATGGCGCCGTGGCAGTCGCCCCGGTCGTGGAGCGAGGCCACGGTGCTGCCGAGCTGGCGCAGCACGTCGAGTGCGAGCACGGGCTGCAGGGCGCCGTCGCGCGCCAGCCGGGGGGCCAGCGCCTCGCCCGCGATCCAGCGGCGCAGGTAGCCGGGGCCTCGCACCACGTTGCGGCTGCGGGCCCAGAAGTGATACGCGGTGGGAGCGCTGACGGCGTTGCGATGCGCCAGCGCGCGGGCCTCCGCCGTGAGCCACTCCGCGTGCGCCGGGTCGGGGGCGGTCACCAGGGAGAGCGACCGGCCCAGGGCATCAACCACTTCCTGGCTGTGCCGCCAGCGGTCGAGCCACACGCCTTCATGCCCCCAGCCCCACTGGCTGGGCAGCTTCCAGTCCACGAGGTGGGCCGGAAGGCTGGCGGGATTGGGGGCAGGGGTTGCGCTCATGGGCCGGAAGTCGATGTGAGGACTGCTCAAAGTATCGGGGGGCCGGGTCCGGACCCAAGCCCCGGGCGGCGGCCCGGTTCTCTTCCTCCCCGGCTGGGAAGGGTGGTATCCCCCCAACGTCATACTCCGGGGCATGGAACTTGTTACTTGTGCCCCAAATCACCCCCGCCGAGGCCCCAAGTCTCGGCGCCACCGTACCATGCGCCTCTTGAGACCGGGACCCGCCATGCGGAATACCCTGCGTTTTGCCATCCTCGCCGCCCTCTTCGTTTCGGCTGCCTGTGGGGGCGGGGACAGCTCCGGGCCCTCCGACCCGGTCCCGACCTCCCTCGCCATCTCCGGCGGGAACAACCAGACGGCGACGGTGGGGACGGCGGTGGCGGTGGCGCCGGCGGTCCTGGTGAAGGACCAGCGCGGCAACGGCATCCCAGGCATCACGGTCACCTTCCAGGTGGCGAGCGGGGGCGGCGCCGTCACCGGCGCCCAGGCCACCACGGACCAGGGCGGCGTGGCACGGGTGGGCAGCTGGGTCCTCGGGACCGCCACCGGCGCCAACACGCTGAACGCGGCGGTCACCGGCCTCACGGCGGTCACCTTCACGGCCACGGCAACGCCGGGCGCCCCGGCTGCCCTCTTCTTCGTGACCCCGCCGTCCGGAACCGCCAGCAGCGGCACCGCCTTCGCCCAGCAGCCTGTCCTCCAGCTCAAGGACGTCTTCGGCAACAACGCCACGACGGCCGGCGTGCAGGTCACCGCCGCCATCGCCACCGGCGGCGGCACGCTGCTCGGCACGGCGACGGTGGCCTCGAACGCCAGCGGCGTGGTGACCTTCACCGGCCTCGGCCTCACCGGCGCCGTGGGCGCGCGGACCCTGAGCTTCACGGCCACCGGCCTGCCCGCGCTCACCTCGGGTGCCATCCAGCTCGGCGCGGGCGCGGCTGCCTCCGTGGCGGCGGTGGGAGCACCACCTTGACGGGCGTGGCGGGCGGCGCGGCGCAGGGCGGGGCCACCGTGCTCGTCAGTGACGCCAGCGCCAACCCGGTGGCGGGGGCTACCGTCACGTTCGCGATCACGGCGGGGGGCGGCTCGGTCACCGGCGGCACGGCCACCACCGATGCGCAGGGCCACGCCAGCGTCGGGTCCTGGACGCTCGGGACCGTGGCCGGCCAGGTGAACACCATGACGGCGACGGTGGGCACCCTCCCCGCCGTCAGCTTCACCGCCACCCCGACGGCCGCGGCCGCCGGCGCCCTTTCCATTACCACCCAGCCGGGCGGCACCACCGCGACGAGCGGCGCCCCGCTGGCGCCCCAGCCGGTGCTGCAGGTGACCGATGCCTTCGGGAACGCCGTGGCGCAGGCGGGCGTGAACGTCACCGCCAGCCTCGCGAGCGGCGGCGGCACCCTCGGTGGCACCACCACCGTGGCGTCCGGCGCGGGGGGTGGCGTCACCTTCACCGACCTGGCCGTCACCGGCGCCGCCGGGGCCCGGACGCTGGCCTTCAGTGCGGCCGGGCTCACCGGCGCCACCTCCGCCAGCTTCACGCTCGGCGCGGGCGCCGCCACGACGATCGCGCTCAACGGGGGCAACAACCAGTCGGCCGCGGTGAACACCGCGGTGGCGGTGGCGCCGAGCGTCCTGGTCACGGACGCGAGCGGCAACCCCGTGAGCGGGGTGAGCGTCACCTTCGCCGTCACGGGCGGGGGCGGGGCGCTGACCGGCGCCGCGGCCACCACCAACGCGAGCGGCATCGCCGCCGTGGGGAGCTGGACGCTCGGCACCAGCGCGGGCGCCAACACCCTCACGGCCACCAGCGCGGGCCTCGCCGGCTCGCCCGTCAGCTTCACGGCCACCGCCACGGCGGCCGGCGGTGCCAGCATCGTCGCCAACGCGGGCAACGCGCAGGTGGCCACCGTCAACACCGCGGTGGCGACGGCGCCGAGCGTCTTCGTGGCCGATGCCTTCGGCAACCCGGCCCCCGGCGTGAGCGTCACCTTCGCCGTGGCCACCGGTGGCGGCAGCGTCACCGGCGCCGCGGCCACCACCAACGCCAGCGGCATCGCCACCGTGGGGAGCTGGACGCTCGGCACGGCGGCGGGAGCCAACTCGCTCACGGCCACGGCGGCGGGCCTCACCGGCTCGCCCGTCACCTTCACGGCCACGGGCGCGGCCGGCATCGCCAGCACCATCGCGGTCTCCGCGGGCAACGGGCAGTCGGCCACCGTGGGCAGCGCGGTGGCCACGGCCCCGCGGGTGCTGGTGGCCGACGCGTTCGGCAACCCGAAGAGCGGCGTCAGCGTCACCTTCGCGGTGGCCACCGGCGGCGGCAGCGCCACCGGGAGCAGTGCCACCACCAACGCCAGCGGCCTCGCGTCCGTGGGCAGCTGGACGCTCGGCACGGCCACGGGCAGCAACACGCTGACCGCCACGAGCGCGGGCCTCACCGGCTCGCCCCTCACGTTCACGGCGTCGGGCACGGCGGCCGCCGCGGCGACCATCGCCCTCAACGCGGGCAACGGGCAGAGTGCCACCTCCGGCACCGCGGTCGCCGTCGCGCCCAGCGTACTGGTCAGCGACGCGTTCGGGAACCCGGTGAGCGGCGCCAGTGTCACCTTCGCCGTCGCCACGGGCGGTGGAAGCGTCACCGGCGGCAGCGCCACGAGCAACGGCAGCGGCATCGCCACGGTGGGCAGCTGGACCCTGGGCTCCGGTGCCGGCAGCAACACGCTCACGGCCACGAGCGCCGGCCTCGCCGGCTCGCCCGTCACCTTCACGGCCACCGCCACGGCGGCCTCGGCCACCGCCCTGGCGCTCACCACCCAGCCCTCCGGCTCGGCGGGGAGCGGGGTGGCGTTCGTGCAGCAGCCGGTGGTCCAGCTCCGCGACGGCTTCGGCAACGCCGTGGCGCAGGCGGGCGTGACCGTCACCGCGAGCATCGCGACGGGCGGCGGCAGCCTCGGCGGCACCGCCGCCGTGGCCACCGACGCGCAGGGCCAGGCCGCGTTCACCAACCTGAGCATCACGGGCACCGCCGGCTCGCGCACGCTGGCGTTCAGCGCCGCCGGCCTCGCCGGCGCCACCTCGGGGCCCATCACCATCACGGCGGGCGCCGCGGCGACGATCGCGGTGAACGCGGGCAACAACCAGAGCGCCACGGTCAACAGCGCCGTGGCGGTCGCGCCGAGCGTGCTCGTCACCGACGCGAGCGGCAACCCGGTGAGCGGCGCCAGCGTCACCTTCGCGGTGGCCACCGGCGGCGGCAGCGCCACCGGCCAGAGCGCCACCACCAACGCGAGCGGCATCGCCTTCGTGGGCAGCTGGACGCTCGGCACCACGGCCGGCGCCAACACGCTCACCGCCACGAGCGCCGGCCTCGCCGGCTCGCCCGTCACCTTCACGGCCACCGGCACCGCCGGCCTCGCCACCCAGATCACCGCCTCCGCGGGCGACGGCCAGTCGGCCGCGGCGGGCACCGCGGTGGCCATCGCGCCCGCGGTCCTGGTGCGCGACGCGTTCAGCAACCCCGTCCCCGGCGCGAGCGTGACGTTCGCGATCGCGACGGGCGGCGGCAGCCTGACCGGCGCCACCGCCAGCACCAATGCGAGCGGCATCGCCACCGTCGGCAGCTGGACCCTCGGCGCCGCCGTGGGCAGCAACACCCTGACGGGGCGGACCGGCCTCCTCACGCCCGTCACCTTCACGGCCACCGGGACCACCGGCGCGGCCGCGCTCCTCACCAAGACCGCGGGCGACAACCAGGCGGCCACGGCCGGCACCGCCGTGGGCGTGGCGCCGTCGGTCACCCTCACCGATGCCTTCGGCAACCCGGTGAGCGGCGCGAGCGTCACCTTTGCCGTGGCCACCGGCGGCGGCAGCGTCACCGGCGGCTCCGCCACCACCAACGCCAGCGGCGTGGCGACCGTCGGCAGCTGGACCCTCGGCGCCGTGGCGGGCGGCAACACCCTCACCGCCACGGCGGGGGCGCTCAACGTCACCTTCAGCGCCACCGGCAACGCCGGCACCGCGACGACCATCGCCCTCAACGGCGGCGACGGCCAGGCCGGCAGCGTGGGTGGCACCCTCGGCACCGCCGTCAGCGTGCTGGTGCGCGATGCGGGCACCAACCCGGTGAGCGGCTACGGCGTCAGCTTCAGCGCGCAGAACGGCGGCACCGTGAACTGCGGCGGCGGCCCCGCCGCGAGCTGCCTCGCCACCACCAACGGCAGCGGCATCGCCAGCGCCAGCTGGACGCTCGGCAGCACGAGCGGCGTCCAGACGGCCACCGCGACGGCCGGCGGCCTCACCGGCTCGCCCGTCACCTTCACCGCCACGGCCACCGCGGGCGCGGCCACGAAGCTCTCCATCACCACGCAGCCCTCGGCCTTGGCCCAGAACGGCACGGTGCTGGCGCAGCAGCCGGTGCTCCAGCTGCTCGACGCCAACAACAACCCGGTGCTCCAGGCCGGCATCGACATCGACGCCGCCATCCAGTCCTCGGCGGTGCAGCTGGGCGGCACCACCACGGTGACCACCGACGCCGCGGGCCAGGCCGCCTTCACGGACCTGCTCCTGCTCGGCGCCACCGGCAGCTATCCCATCCGCTTCACCTCGGGAGCCCTGACGGCCGCCACCTCGTCGAGCGTGGCCGTCACGGCCGGCGCGGCGGTGGCCATCGCCATCAACGCCGGCAACGGCCAGAGCGCCACGGCGGGCAGCAGCGTGGCGGTGGCGCCCAGCGTGAAGGTGACGGACGTCAGCGGCAACGCGGTGAGCGGGGTCAGCGTCACCTTCGCGGTGACCTCCGGCGGCGGCAGCGCCACCGGCCTCGGCGCCACCACCAATGCCAGCGGCATCGCCACGGTGGGGAGCTGGACGCTCGGCACCGCGGCGGGCAACAACCTGCTGTCGGCCACGAGCGCCGGCCTGGCCGGCTCTCCGGTCAGCTTCACGGCGACCGGCACCGCCGGCGCGGCCACCACGCTGGCGCTCTCGGGCGGCAACGGCCAGGCCGGCGCGGCCGGCGCGGCCCTCGCCACCCCGCTCGCGGTGCTCGTCACCGACGCCAACGGCAACCCGGTGAGCGGCACCACCATCACCTGGGCCACGGGGAGCGGCGGCTCGCTCACCCCGGCCACCAGCCAGACGAACGCCAGCGGCATCGCCACCACGAGCTGGACGCTCGGCGGTGCCACCGGGGCGCAGGGGGCCACCGCCACCGCCGCGGGCCTCGCGGGCTCACCCGTCAGCTTCAGTGCCACCGCCACGGCGGCCGGCGCCGCCACCCTCGCCCTCGACGCGGGCGACAACCAGGCGGCCACGGCGGGCAGCGCGGTGGCCACGGCGCCGAGCGTGCTGGTCAGCGACGCCTTCGGCAACCCGGTGAGCGGCGTCGCCGTCACCTTCGCCGTGGCCTCGGGCGGCGGCAGCGTCACCGGCGGCAGCGCCACCACCAACGCCAGCGGCATCGCCACGGTGGGCAGCTGGACGCTCGGCGGCACCGCCGGCGCCAACACGCTCACCGCCACGAGCGCGGGCCTGGCGGGCTCGCCCGTCACCTTCACCGCCACCGGCACGGCCGGCACCGCGGCGAGTCTCGCGCTCAATGCCGGCACCGGCCAGACGGCCACCGTCGGCGTGGCCGTGGCCACCCGGCCGAGTGTCGTGGTGCGCGACGCCTTCAGCAACCCGGTCAGCGGCGTGACGGTCACCTTTGCCGTGGCCACCGGCGGCGGCAGCGTCTCGGGCGGCAGCGCCACCACCAATGCGAGCGGCATCGCCACCGTGGGCAGCTGGACGCTCGGGACCACGGCGGGCAGCAACAGCCTCACGGCTACCAGCGCGGGCCTGACCGGGTCACCCGTCACCTTCACGGCCACCGGCACGGCCGCAGCCGCCACGACCATCGCGCTCAACGCCGGCAACGGCCAGAGCGCCACGGCGGGCACCGCGGTGGCCACGGCGCCGAGCGTGCTGGTCACCGACCAGTACGGCAATGCGCGGAGCGGGGTGAGTGTCACCTTCGCGGTGGCCACGGGCGGCGGCAGCGTCACCGGCGGCGCCGCCACCACCAACGCGGGCGGCATCGCCACGGTGGGCAGCTGGACGCTCGGCGGCACGGCGGGCAGCAACACGCTCACCGCCACGAGCGCCGGCCTTGCCGGCTCGCCGGTCACCTTCTCCGCCACCGGCACCGTCGGTGCCCCGGCGAGCATCACGAAGACGGCGGGCGACAACCAGGCCGCCACCGCGGGTGCGGCCGTCCCGGTGGCGCCCGCGGTCACCATCAGGGACGCCAACGGCAACGCCGTGAGCGGTGTCAGCGTCACCTTCGCCATCGTCACGGGCGGCGGCAGCGTCACCGGCGGCAGCGCCACCACCAACGGCAGCGGCGTCGCCACGGTGGGCAGCTGGACCCTGGGCGCGGTGGCGGGCGGCAACACGCTCAGCGCCACGGCCGGCGCCCTCAGCACCACCTTCAGCGCCACCGGCAACGCCGGCAGCGCCACGACCATCACCCTGAACGGCGGCGACAACCAGGCCGCCACCGTCGGCTCCACGCTGGGCACGGCGCTCAGCGTGGTGGTCCGGGACGGGGGCAGCAACGCCGTGAGCGGCTACAGCGTCGGCTTCAGCGCGCAGAGCGGCGGCACGGTGAACTGCGGCAGCGGGGCCGCCGCGAGCTGCCTCGCCACCACCAACGGCAGCGGCATCGCCAGCGCCACCTGGACCCTCGGCAGCACCGCGGGCGCCCAGGCGGCCACCGCCACCGCCGGCGGCCTCACCGGCTCACCGGTGACGTTCAGCGCCACCGCCAACGCCGGCGCCGCCTCACTCATGAGCGCCAGCGCGGGCCAGGGCCAGAGCGCCAGCGCCGGCACCGCGGTGGCCACGGCCCCGGCGGTGCTGGTCACCGACGCCTTCGGCAACCCGAAGAGCGGCGTCAGCGTCACCTTCGCGGTCGCGAGCGGCGGCGGCAGCCTGACCGGCGGCGGGACCGTGCTCACCAACGGCAGCGGCATCGCCACGGTGGGCGGCTGGACCCTCGGCGCCACGGCGGGGAGCAACAGCGTCACCGCCACCAGCGTGGGGCTCGGCGGCTCGCCGGTCACCTTCACCGCCACCGGCACCACCGGCCCGGCGGCCACCCTCGCGCTCGCGGCCGGCGACGGCCAGTCCGCGCAGGTCGGCTCGGCCGTGGCCACCGACCCGGCGGTGCTGGTCACCGACGCCTTCGGCAACCCGGTGAGCGGCGTGAGCGTCACCTTCGCCGTCACGGCGGGCGGCGGCGGCGTCGCCACCACCAGCACCAGCACCGACGCGCAGGGCCTCGCCACCGCGGGCGCCTGGACGCTCGGCACCACCCCGGGGACCAACACGGTGACGGCCACGAGCGCCGGCCTCGCCGGGTCGCCCGTCAGCTTCACGGCCACGGCCACCACCGCCCCGGCCTCGGTGCTGCTGCTCAGCACCGCGCCGTCCGCCACCGCCGCGAGCGGCGCGGCGTTCGCGCAGCAGCCCGTGGTCACGCTCGAGGACGCCTTCGGCAACACCGTGGCGCAGGCGGGAGTCCCCGTCACCGTGGGCTTCGCGAGCGGCAGCGGGACCTTCCTCGGCAGCTCCACCGTCGCCACCAGCGCGGGCGGCACGGCCACCTTCAGCGGGCTCGGCATCAGCGGGCTCGCCGGCAGCTATACGCTCCGCTTCAGCTCCACCGGCCTCACCGCCGCCACCAGCGGCGCCATCACCCTCTCGGCGGGGGCGGCCACCGCGTTCACCCTCCAGGCCGGCAACAACCAGTCGGCAACGGTGAACACCGCCATCGGCGTCCTCCCGGCGGTCAAGGTCACCGACGCCGCGGGCAATCCGGTGAGCGGCGTCGCCGTCACCTTCGCCGTGGCTTCGGGCGGCGGCAGCGTCAGCGGCGGCAGCGCCACCACCAATGGCGCGGGCATCGCCTCGCCGGCATCCTGGACGCTCGGCACCGCCGCGGGCAGCAACACGCTCACGGCCACGAGCGCGGGCCTGGCCGGCTCGCCGATCACCTTCACGGCCACCGGCACCGCGGGCGCGCCCGCCACGCTGACGGCGCAGAGCGCCACCAGCCAGAGCGGCCGCGTGGGCATCGCCGCCACGGCCCTCCCGTCGCTGCTGGTGCGCGACCAGTTCGGCAACCCCGTCCCCAGCGCCAACGTGACCTTCCAGGTGGCGGCCGGCGGCGGCGCCATCACCGGCGGCAACGCCCTCACCAGCGCCAGCGGCGTCGCCACCCTCGGCAGCTGGACCTTCGGCACCACCGTGACCACCAACACGGTCACCGCCGCCGTGGGCGCGCTCACCCCGCTCGCCTTCGACGCCAGCGTCACCTTCGAGGTCGCCGAGGTGAGCGGCGGCGGCGTGCACGGCTGCGCGCGCACGGTGGATGGCGTGGCCTTCTGCTGGGGCGCCAACAACCTCGGCAGCGTGGGCGACGGCACCAGCACCCAGCGCCTGGCCCCGGCCGGTGTGCTCGGCGGCCACACCTTCATCCACCTCGAGGCGGGCGCCGACTTCTCCTGCGGCCTCGATGGCGCGGGCCTCGCCTACTGCTGGGGCAACAACACCAACGGTGCCCTGGGCAAGGGCTCGGCGGGCAACTCCTTCACCCCGGTGGCGGTGGCCGGCGGGCGCGCGTACACCGACGTGACTCTGCAGCGCGCGGCGGGCACCAACCACGCCTGTGCCCTCACCGCGACCGGCCTCCTCTACTGCTGGGGCAACAACGCGAGCGGCCAGTTCGGGACCGGGCCCGGCGGTGCGGCCACCAACTTGAGTCCGGTGCAGGCCGGCCAGTCCGGCGGTGGCGTCACTTACACCTACGTGACGGTTGGCAACCTTTACACCTGCGCGATCCGCACCGGCGGCTCGGCGTATTGCTGGGGCAACAACAGCTTCGGCCAGTTGGGCACGTGGAACAAGACGAACCAGACGACCCCGGCCGCGGTTAGCGGAGGGCTCACCTTCTCCGAGCTCGCCGGGGGCCAGGTGCACACGTGCGGGCTGACCGTCGCGGGGACGGTCTACTGCTGGGGGCTCAACGCCTTCGGTCGGCTCGGGCAAGATCCGAATGTGCTGAGCGAGAGCCTGACCCCCGTGCAGGTCCCTGGCCTTGCCGGCGTGCTGCACATCGCCGCTGGCGGCGGGCACACCTGCGCCCTCCTCAACACGGGCGAGGTCTACTGCTGGGGCTCGAGCGAATCGGGTGAACTCGGCAACGGCGTCTCCGGCGTCGGCACCTTCTCCTTCACGCCGGTGGCCGTCACCCTGCCGCCGGGCGTGGGCAGCTTCACCAGCATCACCGCCGGCGCGGCCTGGGCCTGCGGCATCGGCGGCACCAGCGCCTACTGCTGGGGCGAGGGCAGCAACGCCCAGCTCGGCAACGGCAACATCGTGGACGTGGACGTGCCGGGCGCGGTCAGCAACCCGTAAGCGGCCCCGGCGCCACGCGAACGGGGGCGGCACCGCGTGGTGCCGCCCCCGTTTCGTCAGCCATGCCAGGTTTCCCAGGTGAGCCCACAGCGTTGCTGGAAATAGAGGGGGGGATGTCCTTCGCGGTCGAGCAGCGCGTGCAGCATCTCGTGCCGCACCACCAGCTCGTGGGCCACGTAGCCCTCGGCCACCGCGATGCGCACCTCGTCGCCCACGCGGGACCAGAGGCCCACCTTGGGCCCCTCGTGCGTCGGGAAGGTCATCGCCCCGGGCACCACGTACCAGCGGATCCGGGTGAAGCGCCCCGTGCGCTGCGCGCACGACTCGGTGGCCTGCCACCAGCTGAGGTAGGCCGCGGGCGGCGTCATCGGCACGGCGTTGGCGGGGAAGTCGCTCGACGGCTCGAGCATGGTACACGCGGCTAGGAGCAGCATGACCCCTGCGAGTGACGCCTTCCGGGTGGAGGCGTGCGTCTCTCCAGGGGTCCACGCCGCGCCCGCCGCGCCGCTCCGCCGCGAATCAGCAGTCATGTGGTTGGAGAAGCCGCACCGGGCGCGGCTTCACACCATGGCGCGCGCGGGGTTGCTTCGGCGCGCGGCTCCTGCCAAACTCCCGGACAACCTCCTACACCATGCTGCCAGCCGCCCGATTCCCGCGCCGATTCCGGCTCCCGTTACTCCTGCTCGTCCCCGCCGCCGGCGTGGTCGCCGCGCTCGCCGCCTTCCGGCCGGCGCCGGCGCCGCCCGCACTGGTGATCCTCGTCACCGTCGACCAGATGCGCGGCGACTACCTCCTTCGCTGGCGCACCCAGTGGACCGGCGCCTTCCGCCGCCTCGAGCGCGAGGCCGCCGTCTTCCCCGAGGGCCGGCAGGACCACGCACTCACCGAGACGGCCCCTGGCCACGCCACGCTGCTCTCCGGCCGCGTGCCCGCTGGCACCGGCATCGTCACCAACGGCCTCGGCGTCGGCGACTCGACGGTGCATCTCCTCGGTACCACCGGCGGCGGCGCCTCACCGTGGCGCTTTCGCGGTCCCACGCTGGTGGACTGGCTCCGCAGGGCGGACAGCGGCACGCGCGTGCTCTCCGTCTCCGCCAAGGACCGTGCCGCCATCCTCCCCATCGGGAAGACGCGCGCCAGCGTCATCTGGTACAGCGACGGCCGCTTCACCACCAGCAGCTACTACCGCGACACCCTGCCCGAGTGGGTCGAGGCCTGGAACGCGCGCGGCGGCGTCGCCGCCGTGAGCGGGCGCCCGTGGCGGCTCCTGCTGCCTGACTCGGCCTACCCGGAACCCGACAGCGTCCCGCGCGAGAACCGGGGCAAGGACTTCACCTTCCCGCACGTGGCGCACGAGCCGGTGGCCGAGGGCGTCAAGCGCACGCCGTGGGTGGACTCGCTGATCCTCGACCTGACCCTGGCCGGTGTCCGCGCGCTCGACCTTGGCCGCCGCGCCCGTCCCGACCTCCTCGCCGTCTCCCTCTCCGGCACCGACTACATCGGCCACGCCTTCGGGCCCGACAGCCGCGAGGTGCACGACCACCTGCTGCACGTGGACCGCTGGCTGGGCCAGTTCCTCGACTCGCTCGAGGCCCGGGTGGGGAAGGGCCGCGTGTTGCTCGTGCTCTCCGCCGACCACGGCGTGACCCCGTTCCCCGAGCTCACGCAGGCCCGGGGCCAGGACGCCGGGTACCTCCGGCTCGGCGCCCTGACGCGCGAGGTCAACCGCCAGCTCCGCGACCGCTACGCCGGCGCCCCCAGGCTGGTGCAGGACAACGGCCTCCTCTACGCCGACCGCGAGCAGCTGCGCGAGGCCGGCGTCTCCCCGGAAAGCCTGGCAACCGCCCTCGCCGCCCAGGCCTGGCGCCTCCCCGGCGTGGTGGACGCCTGGACCCCCGCCACCCTCGGCGCGGCGCTCCCCGTCAACCTCCACGCCCGTCGCTGGGCGCGGCAGCTGCCCCGCGACTTCTCCTGGCTCCTCGCCGTCCAGGCCAAGCCCGGCTGGGTCTACGCCGACGGCCCCGGCAGCGACGCCCAGCATGGCACCACCAATGACGATGATGCCGGGGTCCCCGTGATCTTCCTGGGCCCCGGCATCCCCGCGGGGATCTTCCCCGACACGGTGCGCACGGTCGACATTGCCCCCACCCTCGCCAGCCTCCTCGGCCTCAAGCCCGAGGGGCGGCTCGACGGCCGGCCCATCCGGAGGCTCACACGATGAGCGCCTTCCCCGCGCTCCCCTGCTTTCCCTGCCCGCACCAGTCGGCCTGCTGCGGCTACGGCGTCACCCTCTCCGAGGAGGAGGCGCGCGATCTCTCTGCGCGCCACGGCGAGGAGAAGGTCTACCGCACCCGCTGGGGCGAGTGGCGGACCCGCGTCCGCAACCGCCGCTGTATCTTCATCGTGAACAACGCCTGCTCCATCCACGCCGACCCGTCCTATCCCGCCGTCTGCCGGGCCTTCCCCTGGACCGACGCCGAGACCGGCGGGCCGTACGAGTACGACCAGACCATCTGCCCGGAGTTCCTCGCCCGGCCGGAACTGGTCCAGATCGGCAAGCGCGGCGGCACCCCCGCCTGAGTCCCCCGTCCCCTTCCCGGAGTCCCGTCATGCATCGTCCCGCGGCCGCCGCCGTCCTCGTCCTCAGCTTCGTGGCCGCGCCCGTCGCGGCGCAGTCCGACCCGGCGCTGCTCCGCCGCGCGGAGCGCCTGCTCGACCAGACGATCCTCATTGACGGCCACAACGACCTCCCCTGGGAGATCCGCACCAACAGGGACCACCCGCGCGACGTGGCTGCCTACGACCTGCGGCAGCGCACCCCCGGCCACACCGACCTCGCCCGGCTCCGCGCCGGCCACGTCGGGGCGCAGTTCTGGTCCATCTACATCCCCGGCGAGATCCGGGACAGCGGCTACGCCCGGGTGCAGCTGGAGCAGTTCGACATCGCCCGCCGCATGGTGGCGCGCTACCCCGAGGCCTTCACCCTGGCGCTCACCGCCGACGACATCGTCGCGGCGCACCGCAAGGGCCGCATCGCCACCCTCCTCGGCATGGAAGGCGGCCACGCCATCGAGAACTCGCTCGGCGCCCTCCGCTCGTACTACGCCCTCGGGGCCCGCTACATGACGCTCACCCACAACGTCACCCTCGACTGGGCCGACGCCGCGCAGGACACCCTGAAGCACGGCGGCCTCACCCCCTTCGGCCGCGAGGTGGTGCGGGAGATGAACCGGCTCGGCATGCTGGTGGACCTGAGCCACGTCTCCCCCGGCGTCATGAGCGACGCGCTGGACGTGGCGGAGGCCCCGGTGATCTTCTCGCACTCCTCCGCCTACGCGATCACGCCTCACAAGCGGAACGTCCCCGACTCCATCCTGGCCCGCCTCCCGAAGAACGGCGGCGTGGTCATGGTGACGTTCGTCTCCTCGTTCATCTCCGACGCCAACCGCCGCGCCGACCTTGCCGCCGACAGCGCCGTGGGCGCCGCCCTCCGCGGCATCACCGACTCCACCGAGCGACGCCGCATCGCGCGCGAGGTCCGCGCCGCGCACCCCGTCCCGCCCGCCACCATCGCCGACGTGGCCGACCACATCGAGCACGTGGTCAAGGTGGCCGGCATCGACCACGTGGGCCTGGGCGGCGACTACGACGGCACCACCGACCTCCCCGTCGGGATGGAGGACGTCTCGAAGTACCCGGCGCTCTTCGCCGAGCTCATGCGCCGTGGCTGGAGTGACGCCAACCTCAAGAAGCTCGCGGGCGAGAACCTGCTCCGCGCCTTCCGCCAGGCCGAGCGCACCGCCGCCCGCCTCCAGCGCGAGCCCACGGCGACCATCGAGCTGCGACGATCGAGTCGCTGCACCAGCGGTGCCCGGCGCCGGTGTGACTCAACGCAGAGACGCGGAGGGCGCAGAGGGCCGCAGAGGACCTGCGTTCGGAGTTGGCGGGTCGCCTCAGGGACAGCCCGCGGTCTTTGAGCGGGTGTGGCTCCGGGTCCGGCAATCGGATCCCAACCCGTAGCGGCGCCCAATCCCAGGAAGGGCAGAGCCCGGGGCTCGCTAGACGCCTCCCCAGGCTCGATCCGCAGGCCCTCTGCGGCCCTCCGCGTCTCTGCGCCTCCCCGGATCCGGGGAACCGGGCGCACGGCCGCCTCAGTGCAGCGTGATCCCCACCCCGATCCCCACCACCCGCTCGTCGTGCGTGTCGTAGTGCTGCCGCTGGATGTCCACCAGCGGCGTGATCGACGCGCGCCGCCCCACCGGGATGTCGTAGCCGAGGCCGATCGAGACCGCCGAGCCGTTCTTCGTGATGGTCCGGCCGCCGGGTCCGTACTCATCGTACACGTCCGCCGCGAAGCCGAGCCCGCCCTTGAGCCAGAGGCCGCTGTTCCGGGCCGGGTACCATTGCCCCACCGCCATGATGGTGCCGAGGGACCGGTCGTAGCCCTCGTAACGATAGGTCCGCGCCCAGCCGTTGAGCTCCACGCCCAGCAGGAACGAGCGGCTGACGGTGCCGCCCAGCTTGATGAACACCATGCCGCCGCCCTGGTCGTCGCTCCAGCCCAGGCCGTCGTTGGCGTCGAACGATTCCGATCCGGCCCCGAGCCCCGCCGAGAACCACAGGCCGCGCCGGCGGCTCGTCCCGCCGTCGTCGTCGCGCACTTCACGCAGGCCGCAGCGGCAATCGCCGTCGCGATCACGCGGCCGCGCGGGACGGCGCTCGGTGGTGCTGTCATCCTGGGCGTGGGCCGCGGCCGGCAGCGCCAGCGCGAGGAGGGCCAGGGTGGTGAAGACGATGCGTCGCACGGGAAACCTCCTGGTTAGTCGTGTGCGGAATACTGAACGGTGAGGCCAAGGGTGAGGACCCGCTGGCGATAGCCGCCCGGGCCCCCGACATCGAGGAAATACAGGTCCACGGCGGGACCGATCGTGGTGTGGGTCCCGACGGGCACGAGGAGTCCCGCGCCCACGTTCCACGCCAGCCCCACGTCGAAGGCCAGCGGCACGTCGCAGTCGCAGTAGCCGTCGTCGAAGAGGTCGTTCCACCACGAGTCTTCCCACTGCAGCTGGTAGGCGCCGACCCCGCCGCCGGCCCGCAGGTAGAGCCCGGAGGACGGCGCCGGCGTCAGCCGCCCGCCGAGGAGCAGGAGGCCGGTGGTCTCGACGGTCTGGTTGCCGGTGAAGTTGATCCAGCCCATGGTCTCGAGCCCCACCGAGAACTCGGGGGCCACCTGCGCCCCCACCCCGAACGAGGCCGTCGGCACCGTGTGGGACGGGGCGTAGGCGAGCCCGCCGTGCGGCCGGATGGAGAGCGCCGCCGCGCCGAGGTTGAAGCCGGCGTAGAAGCGCGGCTGGAAACGCTGCTCCCGCAGGTCGTCGTCTTCCTCTTCTATTGTGTCGTGATGATCCCGGGTCTCCGGTGCGGCCACCTCGGTGCTGTCCGGCACCTCCCGCAGGTAGGGATTGTCCCCGCGCCGGTCCTTCCCCGACTGGGCCAGGAGCGGCGCCGCGAGAGCGGCGAGGAGCAGGGTGGTGAGGGCGACGGGGCGCATGGAGTGCGGCTCCGGCTGGTTATGTTTGGGTCTCGAACGAGCTGCCTGACCCCTGTAGATGCAAGCGGCGGACCAGATTTCGAACTTCCTTTCAAGTCATTCTGCCAGCAGTGCTTGCCGAGTTTTTCCACAGCCTGACGACTTACAAATTTTCGTCCGCCGAGAGCGGCTGGAGAGTTTTCGATGACCACGAGCGGCCGCGCCAACCTCTTCCTTGGCCTCGCCGTTGTGCTTGCGCTGGTCTTCATACGGCTGGGCCTCTGGCAGGTCTCGCGGCTCCAGGAGAAGCGGGCCATCAATGCCGTCGCTGCGGAGCGCCGTGGCCGGCCGGTGGTGGACCTCGATGATCCGGCCCAGGCGGCCACGGTGGCCGGTGCCGGGATCCAGAACCGGCGGGTGACGATCACCGGGCGGTACGACGCGGCGGCGGAGGTGGTGCTGCGGGGGCAGATCGTGCAGGGGGTGCCGGGGGTCCGGTTCGTGACGCCGCTCCGGCCGCTGCGCGGCGACACGGCGATCCTGGTGCAGCGCGGCTATGTGTCGAGCCCCGATGCCCAGACCATCGATCCGGCCAAGTTCGTGGAGGACGGGGTGGTGCGGGTGGCGGGCATCGGCCTCACGCTGCCGGACTCGGGCGTCCTGGGCCAGCCCATGGAGAAGGATGGCGTCACCACGTGGCGGCGGGTGGATCTCGCGGCGCTCCGCGCCCGGCTCCCCTATCCGGTGGCCGGCTATTACATCCTCCAGACCCCGGACTCCGCGCTTCCCAAGCTCCCGCGCCGCGACGACGCCCCCGCCTTCGACGAGGGCGCCCACCTGAGCTACGCCATCCAGTGGTTCGCCTTCGCCACCATCGCGCTGGTGGGGGGCTTCCTGTTCCGGTTCCGCCGCCCCGCGGAGCGCTGAGAACCGGCGGCGGATTGTTGCGTCTTCCCCCGTGGGGGCGTGTCCGCAGGCGTACACCTATGTGGTGATGCCACAACAAGTTCCATTTTTCGCCTCGGACGGCGATTCGGAACTGCTGGCGCCATCGGCATTTAGGTGCTACCCTCTCCCTCCCGCGATAGGCACGACCCCTGCCGTCGCCGTATCCGTCTACTGCCCGCAGGTCCCGTGGTGTCTAGTCGTCCCTTCCGTCGCGCTCTCCTTGCCCTCCTCTGCGCCGCCACCCTGGTGCGCTGCGGCGGGGGCGATGACCTGACCCTCCCCTCCGAAGGCCTGCCCACCGCCATTGCCGCCCTCGCGGGCGACGGGCAGTCGGGCACCGTGGGGCAGCCGCTCCCGGACACGCTGATCGCGCGGGTGACCGACGCCAAGGACCGTCCGGTGCAGGGTGCGCGGGTGGTGTTCCAGGCCATCGCCGGGGGCGCCGGGGCCGACCTGATCCCCGACACCGCCGTGACCGACGCCGACGGCCAGGCCCGGAGTGTCTGGCTCCTCGGCACCCTGGCCGGGCAACAGCGGGTGGAGGCGCGGGTGATCGTGGCGCCGCCCGCCACCACCGTCCTCAAGACCCCGTTCACCGCCACCGCCCTCGCGGCGGCGGCGGATACCATCCTCGTGGTGAAGGGCCAGGGGCAGGTGGGCACCGTGGGCGCGGTGCTCACGGACTCGCTCGGCGTTCTGGTCACCGACCGCTTCGGCAATCCCATCAGCGGGCGGACGGTCAGCTGGACCGTGCCTGGCGGCCAGGGCTCGGTGAGCGCGGCGAGCACCGTGACCGGCGCCGACGGCCGCACGGCCGTGACCCGGCGCCTCGGCCCCAACGCCGGGGCGCAGACGGCCGCGGCGGCGTCGGCGGGGCTCAAGGGCTCTCCCGTCAGCTTCACGCACACGGCCACGGCGGGCGGCGCCACCACGCTGGTCAAGGTGCACGGCGACGCGCAGACGGCGCCGGCCGGCTTCCAGCTCACCGACTCCCTGGTGGTCCAGGCCCGGGACGCCAACGGCAACGGCGTCCCGGGGCTCAGCGTCATCTGGGTGGTGGCCACCGGCGGCGGCTCGGTCACGGCACAGAGCAGCGTCACTGATGCGCAGGGCCGCGCCTTCACCTTCTGGAATCTCGGGCCGGCGGCCGGCGGCAACACCGTGACCGCGGCGGTCACCGGCCTGCCGCAGGTGAGCTTCAGCGCCACCGGCACCAGCGCGCAGCCGGCGGCCATCCAGGCGCAGAGCGCCACCAGCCAGGCCGGCACCGCGGGCGCGGCCGTCGCCGCGCTGCCGTCGGTCAAGGTCACCGACCAGAACAACAACCCGGTCCCCGGGGTCACCGTCACCTTCGCCGTGACCCAGGGCGGCGGCAGCGTCTCCGACGGGCAGGGGAGCGGCCCGAGTGTCTCCATCCCCACCAACGCCGGCGGCGTGGCCACCCTGACGAGCTGGACGCTCGGCATGGCGGCGGGAAGCAACGCCCTGACGGCCACCGCGGCCGGCACCGGGATCAGCGGCAATCCCGTCAGCTTCACGGCCACGGCGGCCGCGGGCACCCCGGCCCGGGTGCGCATCACCACCGAGCCGAGCCCGGCGGCGCAGGTGGGCGTGGCGCTGGCCACCCAGCCGCAGGCGCGGCTGGTGGACCAGTTCGGCAACGCGGTGGCGCAGGCGGGCACCACGGTGAGCCTCACGGTGCTGGGTGGCGGGGCCACCCTCCGGGGCGGCGCCTCACAGGTCACCGGGGCGGGCGGCACGGTGGCGTGGAGCGGGCTCGACCTCGTGGGCCCCGTGGGCGGCTACGCCCTCGTGGCCAGCGCCGGCGCCCTCGCGCCCGACACCACGGTCACCATCGCCCTGGGCGCCGGGCCGGCCAGCAAGCTCGGCCTGGCCACGGCGCCGGGCGCCTCGGCGCAGAGCGGGGCGCTCCTGGCGCCGCAGCCGGCGGTGCAGGTGCAGGACCTCGCGGGCAACGCCGTGGCGCAGGCCGGCGTGCCGGTCACCGCCGCCATCGCCACCGGGGGCGGGACGCTGGGCGGCACGCTCACCCAGCAGAGCAACGCCAGCGGCGTCGCCAGCTTCACCGACCTGGCCATCAGCGGCAGCTCGGGCGGGCGCACGCTGGCCTTCAGCGCGCCGGGCCTCACCGGCGTCAGCTCCGGCACCATCACCATCGGCGCCGGCACGGCCACGCAGCTGGCGCTCACCACGGCGCCCTCCACCACCGCGCAGAGCGGCTCGCTGCTGGCCACGCAGCCGGTGGTGCAGCTCCGTGATGCCAGCAACAACCCGGTGGCGCAGGCCGGCGTGGCGGTCACGGTGAGCGTCTCGACGGGTGGCACGCTGGCCGGGACCACCACCGTCACCACCAATGCGCAGGGCCAGGCGGCCTTCAGCGGCCTTGCCATCTCCGGGCCGGCCGGCAGCTACACGCTCAGCTTCGCGGCCACCGGCCTCACCGGCGTCACCTCGGCGGCGATCACGCTCTCCGCCGGCACTGGCGCCAAGCTGGCGTTCGTCACGGCGCCGCCGGCCACCGGCCAGAGCGGCCAGGCGCTGGCGCCGGCCACGGTGGTGCAGCTGCTCGATGCGGCGGACAACCCGGTGGCCCAGGCGGGCGTGAGCCTCACGGCCACCATCGCCACGGGCGCGGGCGGCACGCTCGGGGGCACGCCGAGCGTCACCACCAACGCGCAGGGGCCAGGCGAGCTTCGCCAACCTGGTGCTGAGCGGGGCCACCGGCAGCTACACGCTGGCCTTCGGCGGCACCGGGCTCACCGGCGTCACCAGTGCCGCCATCACGCTCACGGCGGGCGCCGCGACGCAGCTGTGTTCGTCACGCCGCCGGCCGCCACCGCGCAGAGCGGCGTGCCGCTCACCACGGTGCCGGTGGTCCAGCTGCAGGACGGGGGCGGCAACGCGGTGGCGCAGGCGGGTGTGGGCGTCACGGTGAGCCTTGCGAGTGGCGGCGGCAGCCTGGGCGGCACCACCACCGCCACCACCGACGCCCAGGGCCAGGCCACCTTCACCGGCCTCACCATCAGCGGCCTCGCGGGGCCGCGCACGCTCGGCTTTCGCGAGCAGCGGGCTCACCGGCCTCACCAGCGGCAGCATCACCCTCTCGGCCGGGCCGGCGGCGGTGCTCGCGCTGCAGGCGGGGAACGGCCAGTCCGCGGTGGCGGGGTCGCCGGTGGCCATCAATCCCGCGGTGAAGGTCACCGACGCCGCGGGCAACGCGGTCGGCGGGATCACGGTCAATTTCGAGGTGACGGCGGGTGGCGGCAGTGTCGGCGCGCCGACGGTGGCCACCGACGGGCTGGGCATCGCCGCCCAGGGCTGGACGCTCGGGAGCACCGCCGGGAGCAACACGCTCATCGCCTTCGCCGCGCTCCAGGGCGGCACCGACACCGTCACCTTCACGGCGACGGGCACCGCCGGCTCAGCCGGCCGCCTCGCGATCCTGCTGCAGCCCTCGGCCTCGAGCGCCAGTGGCAGCGCCCTCCTGGTCCAGCCGCAGGTGCAGCTGCAGGACCAGAACGGCAACCCACTCCTCACCACCGGCACGCCGATCCAGGTCACCGCCAGCGGCGCCACGCTCGGCGGCACCACCACGGTGACCACGGTGCTCGGGATCGCCAGCTTCACGAACCTCTCGCTGACCGGCCTGGCGGGGAGCTACACGCTCACCTTCTCGGCGCCGGGCCAGAGCATCACCGGGGTCACCTCCACCGCCATCACCCTCACGGCCGGCGCCGCGGCGCGTCTCGCGGTGGTGACGCAGCCGGGCGGCACGCCGCAGAGCGGCATCATCCTGCCGCAGCAGCCGGTGGTGCAGGTGCAGGACGCGGCGGGCAACCCCGTGGCGGCCGCCGGCCGCACCGTGGTGGCCGCCATCAACAGCGGGCCCGGCGGCCTGGTGGACCCGGTGGGCCGGAACGTCACCACCTCGGCCCAGGGCGCGGCCACCTATACCGCGCTGCGCCTGACGGGGCCGGTCGGGGCTTACTCGTTCATCTTCACCAGCGCGGGCCTGGCGTCCGACACCTCGGACACCTTCACCCTGGCCGCCGGCACGCCGGTGACCGTGGCGGCGAGCACGCCCACCAGCCAGTCGGCCCCGGCGGGGAGCGCGGTGGCGAGCCCGCCCGCCGTGCTGGTGAGCGACGGCGCGGGGAACCCGGTGCCGGGCGTCACCGTGACCTTCGCCATCACCGCCGGCGGCGGCAGCCTGAACGGCGCCACGCCGCAGACCGACGCGCTGGGCATCGCCACCGTGGCCGGCTGGACGCTCGGGCCGGTGGCCGGCGCCAACACGGTGACCGCCACCGTGAGCGGCAGCGGCATCAGCGGGAACCCGGTGAGCTTCAGCGCCACCGGCACCGCCGCCACCGCCACCACCATTGCGCTCAACGCGGGCAACAACCAGACGGCCACGGTGGGCACCGCCGTGGCGGTGGCGCCCAGCGTCAGGGTGTCGGACGCCAACGGCAACCCGGTCAGCGGTGTCAGCGTGTCCTTCACCACCGGCGGCGGCGCCACCTTCACCGGCGGCGGCACCAGCGCGGCCGTGGCCACCAACGCCCAGGGCGTCGCCGCCCCGGGCGCCTGGATCCTCGGCACCACCGCGGGCGGCTACGGCCTCACGGCGGACGTCCCCGGCCTGGCCGGCACCCCCGTCAGCTTCAGTGCTACTGCCACCGCCGGCGCCGCCGCCACCGTCACCAAGCAGGCGGGCGACGGCCAGGTGGCCGACGCCGGCAGCGCCGTGGCCGTGGCCCCGAGCGTCCTGGTGGCCGACCAGTTCGGCAACCCGGTGAGCGGCGCCGGCGTCACCTTCGCCGTGACGGCGGGCGGCGGCACGGTGGTGCCCACCACCGCGCTCCCCACGAGCGCGCAGGGCGTGGCCACCGTCACCAGCTGGACGCTCGGCGCCACCGCCGGCGCCAACACGCTGAGCGCCACCGTGGGCGCGCTCCCGCCCGTCAGCTT
>JADJPD010000030.1 GCA_016713435.1 Gemmatimonadota bacterium
CGCCGGCAGACCGCACGGATCGAGGCCAACCCCCTCTTCAGCCAGCTGCTCGAGGCCATGCCGGGGCCGGCCTGCCTCATCAATGCCCAGCGCCAGATCATCGCCGCCAACGGCGGCTGCTCTTCACCATCGGCGTGCCCGCCCTGACGCAGGCGCTGGGCCAGCGGCCGGGGGAGGCCCTGGCCTGCATCCGTGCGCACGAGCCACCCGACGGGTGTGGCACCACGCCCTGGTGCGCCACCTGCGGGGTGGCGCAGGCGCTCCGCACCGCCACGACGGAACGGCGGGCGGTCATCGGTGAATGCCGTGTCACCGTGGCCCGCGACGGCCGCAACTCCCTCGACCTCGAGGCCACGGTCACCCCACTCGAGCTCGCGGGGGAGCTGCTCACCGTGCTCTCCCTGCGGGACATCTCCGGCGAGAAGCGCCGCGACGTGCTCGAGCGGGCCTTCTTCCACGACGTCCTCAACACGGCCGGCGGCATCCACGGCCTGGCGCGGATGAGCGCCGACCCCGAGACGGCGCCGGATTTCCCGGAGGCACCGGTCACCCTGGCGCGGCTCGCCGGCCAGCTGGTGGAGGAGATCGAGTGGCAGCGTGCCCTGCGGGCCGCCGAGCGGGGCGAGTACCAGTCGAGCCGCACGCTGGCTGACGTCGGGACCTTGCTCGAGGACGTGGCCCAGCTCTATCGCGCCCACGACGTGGCCCGCCGTCGCACCCTCGTGGTGGCGCCGGGCGAGCCGGTGGCGTGGGTCACCGATCCGGTGATCCTGCGCCGGGTCATCGGCAACCTGGTGAAGAACGCGCTCGAGGCCACGCCCAAGGGCGGCACGGTCACGCTCGGCGCCGCCCGCACCGAGGAGGGGCTCGAGCTGCGGGTGCACAACCCCGGTGCCATGCCTCCGGCGGTGCAGGCCCAGGTGTTCCAGCGCAGCTTCAGCACCAAGGGGAAGGTGGGCCGGGGCATCGGCACCTATTCGGTGCAGCTCTTCGCGGAGCGGGTGCTCGGGGGCCAGGTCACCTTCACGAGCACGGACAGGGACGGGACGACGTTCCTCGTGCGATTCCCCGAGGCCTAGCCCAGCGGCCCCACGCACGACGCCCCCGCGAGCCGATCGGTTCGCGGGGGCGTGCGTCCGGTCACTCCGACGATCGTGCCGCGGCACGGATCAGGGGCCGCAGGGGCAGGATCCATCGGGATCACCCCTGGGGGCGGTCAGCGGGGCGGGCCAGGCTGGGCGGCAGGACGCTCATGCGGAGAGTCGCCTCACCAGAGCGCGAAGCCGTCGTGGAGCCAGGGATCCCGCTCCGTGACCTCAGGCGCTGGGACCACCGGCTGGGGCGGTGAGACCGGGCGGCGGGACCAGGCCCAGTCGATCACCGTCCGGGCCAGCAGGCAGGCGCCCAAGGCCCCGACCCCGATGGAGAGCGGGACGTTGGTCGCGGACTGCTGCAGGGTGTCGAGCATCGGGGCCTCCGGGGCCGGTGTGGCCGAACGGGCAACGGAGGGGCCGTCCACGCGGGTCGGCCCCTCCGTCGGTCGGTCGGGGTAGCTTGGCTGCTATCAGTCTACTAACTTGATGGGGTTAATGCAATATCCCCCGGCCCAGGCGGCTGCGCCGGGCCCCCCGAATCCCCGCTCCCGGAGTCCGCATGCGCGCCACCTCGATCCTCGACACCATCGGCCAGACGCCGCACCTGCGGCTGCAGCGCCTCTTCCCCGCCCGGGTCGAGGTCTGGCTCAAGCTCGAACGGGCCAACCCAGGCGGGAGCATCAAGGACCGGATCGCGCTCGCCATGATCGAGGATGCCGAGCGGCGCGGCGTCTTGCGCAAGGACAGCGTGATCATCGAGCCCACCTCCGGCAACACCGGCATCGGCCTGGCGCTCGTGGCGGCGGTGAAGGGGTACCGGCTGATCCTGGTGATGCCGGAGTCCATGTCGGTGGAGCGCCGCCGGATCATGGCCGCCTATGGCGCCCAGCTCGAGCTGACCGCGCGCGAGAAGGGGATGAAGGGCGCCATCGAGCGGGCGGCGCAGCTCGCCGGCGAGGTTCCCGGGGCCTGGGTACCGCAGCAGTTCGAGAACCCGGCCAACGTGGCCATCCACCAGCGCACCACCGCGGAGGAGATCCTCCAGGACTTCCCGCAGGGGCCTGGACGTGCTCATCACGGGCGTGGGCACCGGCGGCCACAGCGGCGTGGCGGAGGTCCTCAAGCCCGGTGGCCGGCCCTCAGGTCTACGCGGTGGAGCCGGCCAAGTCGCCGGTCATCTCGGGGGGGGCGCCGAGCCCGCACAAGCTGCAGGGGATCGGGGCCGGCTTCATCCCCGCCAATCTCCACCGGCAGGTCCTGGACGGGGTGATCCAGGTGACCGAGGAAGACGCCTTTGCCCACGCCGCGCGGGCGGCCCGGGAGGAGGGGCTGTTCGTCGGCCCGTCGTCCGGGGCGTCGCTCGCCGCGGTCTCCAGCAAGCTCGGCGAGCTGCGCGACGGGACGCGGATCCTGACCTTCAGCTACGACACCGGGGAGCGGTACCTGTCGGTGGACGGGCTCTTCCCCGCCGCCTGAGCGGGGCAGCGCACGGCGGCCGGAGCCCGCAGGCCCCGGCCGCCGGCATCGCCCTGCCCGTCCCGTCACGGCGAGATCGGGCCGAGCGAGGTCACCGTGTAATGCAGCGTGGCCACGCACCCGTTGACGCCGATGGCGAGGGTTTGGTCGTTGGTGGTGATGTTTGGGTAGTCCTCCTTGCGGTCGAAGCTGGCGATCAGGTCGTCGGAGCCGACGGGGTCGTAGTCCCACACCTCGCCACGGATGCGGATGCCCGGCGAGCGGGTGACCGACGCGCTGCGCTGCCCGGTGAGGCTGAGCGGCCGGGTGTAGCCGTTGCCCACCCCGATGTAGCTCGACGCGGGGAGCTCCTCGAGCGCCTCGGTGTCGTCCTCGAGGGTGAGGCGGAACCAGTAGTACACGTCGATCGCGCCCTCGCCCAGCCCCGAAGCGCAGTTCATGTTGTTGAGGTCCACGGCCGTCACGGCCACGCTGTAGACCTCGCCCACCTGGCTCAGCGGGCGGGTGGTGATGGCGATGTGCGCGGTGTCGCCCGAGCTCACGGTCACCTCGCGCGTCTCCACCGTCCAGGTGGAGTCGGGGGTGCCGTCGCCGGCGTCGCGGAAGACGGTCACGGTGTAGCCGCCCTTCGGCAGGTCCTTGTAGAGCTGGTCGCCGAGGTCGGGCCCCTCGTTGGTGCCGGCGGCGCCCTTGAGGGTCACCAGCGCGTCGTTGGGGCTCATGTTGACGTCAATGGCGCCGGTCATCGGGAGCGCGGTGCACTCCTTCACGTTGTACGACGTGGTCTCGGAGACCTTGGCGAGGCTGTTGTCGCCCAGATTCCGGACGGTGTAGCTGATGGGCCGGGCGCTGGTGAGCGCGGCGTCCTCGCTGAAGTAGTCCCGCAGGTTGCCGCTCTGGATCAGGGCGATGGCGTTCTTCCCCTCGCCGCCGACCGTCACCACGTGGATGCTGCTCCGCTGCAGCACCTGCAGCAGCTCCACGTCCACGCTGCCGCTCGCGATGCTGCCGTAGCTCGCCGAGAGGGCGGCACGGATGCGGTCATAGCTCTCGCTCGAGGTCACGGTGAAGTCGAGGATGCGCCCGTACACCACGTTGGCCACGTACACCGGGATGTTGTCCGGCCCGATGGCGCCGCGGTCGATCATCTCGTTGAGCCGGTCCAGGGTGAAGTCGGTGTTGAACACCTCGGCCGGCCCGCCCGGCAGCACCATGGAGACGGTGAACATCCGCTGCACGAAGTGCGCGGTGACCGTGCGCTCGTTGGTGCCGCGGCTGGCATCCAGCATGGCGCGCGCGGAGAAGCTGAAGAAGCGGGCGGAGAGCCCCATCTTCAGGGCGGCCTGGCTCACCCCGTAGGTGTTCTCCTGCGAGAAGGAGATGCTGCTGCCGGCCTTGTTGCCCTCGTCGGTGGCGGTCTGGATCAGCTCGCCAACGGCCTGGTTCACGGTGGCCAGGGTCGGGTTGCGGATGACGCGCGAGTTCTGGTTGGCCAGCAGGTCGATCGAGATCGTCACCGGGCTCCGCTCCCGGATCGCCAGCTCCCGGAGCGAGCCGATGCCCTGCTTGTAGCCCTTGCCCTCGAGCAGCGCCCCCACCCACAGGATGTTGGCGTCGGGGTCGAGCGTCACCACGCGGTCCGGCGTCCGGGTCAGGTCGTACGGCGTCTCGATACAGGCGTACTCCACGCCCTCGGCGAGGGCGCGGTAGAACTTGGAGGGCGCCGTGGCCTCCTCGCTGTCCACCACGGCGGGGCTGAACTCGTCCCAGGGTGGCAGCTCGGTGACGTAGGCGTCAACGTCCTCGGCGGGCGGGTTGTTGGGCCCGCCGTCGCTGCAGCCCCCGATCGGGATGGCGAGCAGCCCCCCGAGCAGGACGACCGGCAGCCAACGACGCGGGATAGGGGACGGCATGGGGACCTCGGGGGTGCGGGAGGCCCGGAAGGCCGAGCGGCGGGACCTGGAGCCGCTCGGGCCTCCAGGCAGCCCCAAGGTAGCACCGGGGCGCTGAAGCGCGGCTGAAGCCCCGGTGACATTATGCCTTACAAGAATGGCGGTGTGTCCCGGGGTGGCTGGCGCGGTGCCGCATCCTGCACGGCCGCCCGCCGGGCCAGGCGCGCGGTGCCCGGAATGCCGCCAGTGCATGAAGCCGGCCCACCGGTGCCTGAAGCTGGCGATAGGGACCCGCGTCCCCGGGGTTGCCGTGGGGGCCGGCGCGCTGCACAATGAGGCTGTGGACGGATCGGCCATTGCCCCGCTCCCCGGCTCCGCATGCCCATCGACATCACGCTGGATCATGAGCACCGGCTCCTGCGCGCCACCTGGCACGGGCGGATCACCGCGCCGGACCTTGCCGAGCACTGGGCCCGGCTGTTCACGGAGGAGGCGCTGGCGCTGGGGCGGAGCCTGGTGGACCTGCGGCGGGCGGACCTGGCCTTCACCGGGATGGAATTGTCGGCGGTGCTGCAGAGCGTGGTGGCGCCGCAGCTGACGGGGCGGAGATGGGCGGCAGCGCTGCTGGTGGCCACGCCCACACAGTATGGCCAGGCCCGGCAGTTCGAGGCCTACGCCGAGGAGGTGAGCCGCACGCAGATCTTCCACGACGAGGCGGCGGCGCTGGCCTGGCTGCTGGCGCAGCCACTCCCCGGCCAGGGTCCCGGCGGCGGGGGGAGGGCCTAGCCGGGGCCCGGAAGCGCGGGGAGCATGGCCGAGGCGTGGAGGCGCCGCGCGCCGGCCGCGGGGGATGCCCTCACGGCCCGGCTGCGCCTGTCATTCTTCCCGAAGTGCCTCCGCCGGGTCCATGCGGGAGGCGCGCCACGCCGGCACCCCCCCCGCCACCAGGGAGACGAGCAGGACGAGGCCGGTGGCGGCCGCCAGGGTGCCGGGATCCGCCGGGGTGAGGCCGTAGAGGAACGTCCGCACCAGCTGGCCACCGGCAAGGGCCGCCGCCAGGCCGAGCACCAGGCCCGCTGCCACCAGGCGGCCCACCTCCCCCACGATCATCCCGACCACACGCCCACGGGCGGCGCCGAGCGCGAGCCGGATCCCGATCTCGTTGCGCCGCCGGGCCACGTTATAGGCCATGAGGCCGTACAGGCCCACCAGCGCCAGCAGGAGCGCGAGCCCGCCGAAGAACCCCGACAGGAGCGCCAGCAGCCGCTCCCGCGCCAGCGAGCGGTTCACCCACTCCTCCACCGGCAGGGCCCGGAAGGCGATGCGCGGGTCCACCTCCGCGACGGCCGCCGCCAGCACTGGCAGCAGCGCCATCGGTGGCCCATCCACCTGCAGCACATAGCTCACCGACCACGCGGGCTCGCCGGCCTGGCTGTGCGCCAGGTAGATGGTGGGCTCGGCTGCCTCCCGGAGGTTGCGGTACTTGGCGGTGGCCACGACGCCGACCACGGTCACCACCTTGCGCGGGCCGGGGCCAACCTCGAGTTCAAGGGTGCGGCCCAGCGGCGGCTCGCCCGCGAGGAACTTGGCGGCAAAGGCCTCGTTGACGATCACCACCGGCGGGCCGCCTGGCACGTCGCCGGGCCCGAAATCGCGGCCGGCCAGCAGGCGGGTGCCGGCGGCGGCGAAGAAGCCGTCGCTCACCTGGTTGAACATGCTGACCTTGTCCTCCCAGCGCTCCGGCTCGGGCTTGCCGGGAAGGAACACCCCGCCGTTCCACCCCATGCCCGACACCGGCAGCACCATCACCGCGCCGGCGCGGCGCACGCCCGGCACCTGCCGCAGGCGTCACCAGCTCGCGTTCGATGGCCATCCGCCGGGCGTCCGTGAAGCCGGCGGCGGAGAGGTCCATGGTGAGCGCCAGGCGCCCGGCCCGCTCGAAGCCCGGGTCCACGGTGGCCAGGTTCCGGAAGGTCCCGAGGAGCAGCGCGGCCGCGGCCACCAGCACCAGTGACAGCGCGACCTGCGCCAGGGCGAGGCCCTTGCCCAGCGTGAACCTGGCGGACCCGCCCTGCACGATGCTCCGCCCGCCGGCCCGCATGGCGCCCTGCGGGTCCACCCGCGTGGCGCGCCAGGCGGGGAGCAGGCCGAAGAGCACGCCCGTCACCACGGCCACGCCGGTGGTGAAGGCCACCAGCCGCTGGTCCAGCGACAGGTCGAGCCACATGACCCCACCACGCGTCCCCAGCATGCCGAGCAGCAGGGCACTGCTCCAGCGCGCGAAGAGCACCCCGAGGCCGGCACCGAGCCCGGCCAGCAGCAGGCTCTCCGTGAGCATCTGCCGGATGATCCGCCCGCGACTGGCACCAAGCGCCAGCCGCATCGCCACCTCGTGGCGGCGCGAGGCCCCACGCGCCAGCAGCAGGTTGGCCACGTTGGCGCAGGCGATGAGCAGCACCAGCGCCACCACCCCGAGCAGCATCAGGAGCGCGGGCCGGTAGGTGAGGCGGACCTCCGAGACGCCGGTGGCCGCGGGCGCCGCGGTCAGCCGCATGGCGAGGAACTGGCGCGTGTTCTCGGCGTCCCAGTCCCCGGGCACGCTGGCCTCCAGGACCGCGGGGGAGATGGCCGCCAGCCGTGCGCTCACGGCCTCCGGTGTGAGGCCGGAGCGCGGCCGGCCCATGATGGTGAGCCACCAATTGGCCCGCACGTCGAGCGTGCTGTTGCTCCCCTGGACCACGGCCTCGGCGCAGAGCGGCAGGTAGACGTCGATCTGCCGCCCCACCTCCACCCCGAAGAAGCCGCGCTGGGCCACGCCCACCACCTCGAACGGATGCCCGTTCACCGGGAGGGACCGGCCCACGGCCTCGGCGCTCCCCCCGAACTCGCGCTGCCAGAAGCCATGCCCCAGCACGGCCACGGGAGGACAGCCACGGTGGTCGTCGTCCCCGGTGAGGAGCCGGCCCGTGGCCGGCCGCAGGCCAAGGGTCGGGAAGAAGTCGCCACCCACGTAGGCGCCGGCGGCGAAGCGCGCCGGGCCGCCGCTCGCCAGGTTCACGGAGGTGGTCCCCACCGCGAAGACCCCGCTGAAGACGTCCTGCCGCTGCCGCACCGCCTCCCAGATCGGGTTGGTCCACTCGCCGCCGCCGTCCTCGGTGCGGACCACCTGCACCAGCTCCTGCGGCTGCTCCACCGGCAGCGAGCGGAGGAGGAGGGCGTTGAAGAGGGAGAAGATGGCGCTGTTGGCCCCGATGCCGAGGGCCAGCGACACCACCACGGTGAGCGTGAACCCGGGTGAGGCCCGGAGCCCGCGCCAGGCATAGCGCAGGTCCTGCGCCAGCGCCTCGAGCCAGCCCACGATCCCCGCCGCGCGGGTCTCCTCCTTCAGGCCCTGCAGGTGCCCGAAGCGGAGCCGCGCCTCCCGCTCCGCCGCCGCCCGCGGCATCCCCTCGGCCGCCAGCCGGTCGGCCAGTTCCGCCACGTGGAAGTCCAGCTCCCGTGCCACCTCGGCCGCGTGCCGCGCGCCCGGCAGGAGGTTCCGCACCCGTGCCAGCCACCCCATGCCGCCCTCCCCTGTGTCAGGCGAACCGCAGCACGCGGTTGACGCCGGTGGTGAGCCGCTGCCACTGCTCCTGCTCCGCCGCGAGCTGCCTGCGCCCGAGCGCGGTGAGGCTGTAGAAGCGCGCCTCGCGGTTCTTCTCGGTGGTGCCCCACTCCGCCTTGACCCAGCCGGCCTGCTCCATCCGGTGCAGCGCGGGGTACAGCGAGCCCTCCTCCACCCGGAGCAGGTCGTCGGAGACCCGCTGGATGTGGGAGGTGATGCCGTAGCCGTGCAGCTTCCCCTGGGCGGCCAGGGTGCGCAGGACGAGCAGGGCGAGGGTGCCCTGCAGGATGTCGTTCTTCGGGCGGGTCATGGGACGGGCCTCATGTAGCTATGCATAGCTAGATAGGTATACGATGGCGGGCGCGCCGGGTTTCGGCAAGGCGGCACCGGGCAACCCCGGGGCAACGAGGTGGCCGGAATCCGGGCGATGTGTGCCCACCCGCCCCGGCGGGCGCCTCCCTCCGGACCGCGGCCGGGGAGGGGCGCATGGGACACACAGGGGAGGCGACCGATCCCGCGGGGTTGCTCCGGGTCCGCTTCCGGGACCCGCTGACCTTCGAGGAGCTTGTGCGGCTGCCCGCCGGCCTGGCGAGGGGGGCGTCGTGGCCCCCGCGCCAGGGCATGCTGCTCGACGCGCGGGCGGTGGCCTATCGGGCCACCGTCGAGGAAGCATGGACGATCGCCGTGCTGCACGCCTCCTTCGCCTCCCTCTGGCGTGTACGGGTGGCCTACCTCGTGGCGCCGGACGACGGGCTCCCGCTCCGGGAGGCGCTGTCGCGGTTCGTCCCCACTATCCCCGAGCCCGGGCGGCTCCGGGTGTTCCACGAGGAGCTGGAGGCCATGGCGTGGCTCGGGGCCTGATCCGGCCTCAGAGGTAGGAGAGCCACCAGTCCCGCCGCCGCGCCTTGACCCCCGCGAACCAGCGGCAGAGCGGGTAGAGGGCCACCACGACGCCGGCCCACACCAGGTACGCCACGCCGAGCGGCCAGCCGAAGTCGGGCGGGAAGCGGTCGGCGGGGCCCCCCATGGTGGGGAGCGGCAGGAAGGCCCAGCCCCACGCCGCGTTCCCGTAGCGCGCCAGGCCGAGCAGCACCGCCGCCAGGTGCGCCAGCGCGAAGTGCACCACGAAATAGAAGAGGGGCACCCGCCCGAAGATCACCAGCGGGTGCGCCGGCCCGAGCCGTGCCCGCTCGAAGCCGGCCAGCAGCAGGCACGCCGGCCCGAGTGTCATCAGCAGGAACAGGAGCGACGGCGGGTACTTGGTGGTCTTGAGGAAGGAGAGCAGCGTGAACACCGGCGAGTCCTGCCGGCTCCACGGAGCCGGGTCGCCGTAGCCGTTGAGGGCGCGGAGGAGCACGAACGCCGCGACCATCGCGAGCCCCGCCCGGACCAGGTGCCGCTCGCGCTCGGCCGCCGGCCACTCGTACACCATGCCGGCGGCAAACCCGAGCGCCATCACGAACGCCCACGGGATGAGCGGGTAGCCGACGATCACCAGCAGCCCGCCCACCGGGAAGGCCCCGGGCTGGTGCAGCAGGTTCCAGAGCGGGGCGGCGGCGCCGAGGTCCGCGGCGCGGATACCGTCGAGCAGGTTGTGGAGCGCGATCACGGCGAGACTCAGCACCGCCAGCGCGCGCGGGGGCAGCCACACCAGTGCCGCCAGCACCAGCATCGAGAGGCCGAGCACCCAGAGCACCAGCAGCAGCAGCGGGTACTGGAGGCTGGGCGTGAAGTTGTAGGCCAGCCGCATCACCGTCACCTCGAGCACCACCAGCCAGAGCCCCCGGGTGGCCAGGAAGCGGGCCAGCTCGCCGCGCGTCCGCCCGCGCCGCCACCAGAGGTAGGCGCCGATCCCCGCCGCGAGCGAGAAGGTGGGCGCCACGAAGTGAGTGATCCAGCGGGTGAAGAAGAGGAGCGGCGTGGTGGTGGCCAGGTCCTCGGGCTGGCGCAGCATGGCGTCATGGTGGATGAAGTCGCGCACGTGGTCCAGCGCCATGATCACCATGACGAGGCCACGGAGGGCGTCGAGGCCGGTGCGGCGGGCGCGCGGATCGTCGGCGGGGGCGGCGGTCACCGGCAGCTCCATGTGGGGCGGGGGGCCGTAGGGTATCCGCCGGGGACGCGGCTGCGCAATTCCCCCGGGGCGCCTGGTCACCCTGCAACACCGCGCCCCGGCGCCTGCCGCGGGCACCGGGGCGCGGCGGGGCGGGTCCCGGCTTCAGCGCGCCTGGCTCGGCTCGGCCGCGAGCAGCTGCCGCACCGCCGGGATCACCTCGCGACCGTACCGCTCGATGCTGCCAAGCAGCAGCTCATGGCGGAGCGGGCCGGAGCTGTACTTCATCTGGAAGCGCGCCAAGCCGAGCGCCTGCACCGTGGCCGCGATCTTCCGCGCCACCGTCTCCGCCGAGCCCACGTACAGCGAGCCCGACGCCACCTCCCGCTCGTACTGCTCGCGCGCCACCGGCGGCCAGCCGCGCTCGCGCCCGATGCGGCCCATGAGCTCGCGATAGCCGGGCCAGTAGGTCTCCCGCGCCTCGGCATCGCTGCTGCCCACGTACCCGGGCGAGTGCACGCCCACCGGCAGCGCCGGCCGCCCCAGCTTGGCCAGCGTCTCGTGGTAGAGTGTCACGTATGGTGCAAAGCGTCGCGGATCCCCGCCGATGATCGCCAGCATGAGCGGGAACCCATGCCGCGCCGCGCGCACCACCGACTGCGGGCTGCCGCCCACCCCCACCCAGGTCCGCAGTTCACCCCGCTCCGTGGCGGGGTAGATCCGCTGCCCGGTCAGGGGCGCGCGAGTCCGCCCCTGCCAGTGGAGCGGTTCGCCCCGCCGGTCCTGCTCCAGGATCCGGGCGTAGAGGTCCAGCCGTTCCTAGAACAGCGCCTCGTAGTCGTCCAGCGGGAAGCCGAAGAGAGGGAACGACTCGGTGAAGCTCCCCCGGCCGAGAATCACCTCGGCGCGGCCGCCGGAGACGGCATCGAGCGTGGCGAAGCGCTGGAAGACGCGGACCGGGTCGTCGCTTCCCAGCACCGTCACCGCGGAGCCGAGGCGGATGCGCGTGGTCTGCCCGGCGATGGCGGCCAGCACCATCTCGGGGGAGGAGATGGCGAAATCCGGACGGTGATGCTCGCCGAGCCCGATGAAGTCCACGCCCACCTGGTCGGCGAGCACCGCCTCACGAACCACGTTGCGGAGCACCTGCGCGTGGGCAAGTGGCTGGCCATCGGCATCGTGGGTCACGTCGCCGAAGGTGTCGAGGCCGAAGGTGAGGGGCTGGGTCATCGGGGGTGGTCATCGCTGCGGTGAACGGGCGCGTCGTGGGCGGCATGGCATCCACCCGGGGTCACCGAAGATAGCGGTCCAAGCGGCGCCCGGTTCCTGCTGAACCGGCCGGTTGCCACCCTGCGTCGTCGAAGGTTCCCGCGGTCCCGGCCGGCCCGCACCCACGCTACGGCGATCGCGCCGGCTGCTCCAGTCAGTCGCGCTCCAGCGCGGCCGCCAGGCTCGCGAGGGGCCCCCCGGCAATGAAGCTGGCGAGACCATCCGGGCGTGCATCGGGCGTCCGCGGCACCATCAGGACCACCCCTCCGGCCAGGTTGATGGCGCGGTTGAGCCCAACCCGGATGCCGCGCGCCTCCCGTGCCACCCGGAGGGGCCCCACTGTATAGAGGATGAAGCGGAAGCCGGCGCGGAGCCCGCCCGCCGGATGCCCCAGTTCGTGCAGCGCGATTCCCGCGACGACCCAGACCAGCAGGCCGGCGAGCAGCGGTCCCGGCTCCGGGCGGGGCAGGACGCCGCCACCCTGCCGGAGGAGGCGGCCGATGCCGGCGCCGAGCACGCCGCCGCCGGCGGTCATGACGAGGAACACGAGGACAGGCGAGAGCAGGCGGCGCTGGGCCACGGGCATCCCTCCAGGTGCCGTCATCGGACGCGACGCGAGGGGATCGCGTCCCGCGGGCGCGCATGCGCACGCCGCGTCACCGTGGATTCAAGCGCCTGACGGGGGATTGCGCAAAGCTTGAACGGGAGGGGAGCCGGTGTGCCGGCCAAGGAGGGTGGCCCGCGCGCTCACGGCAGCTTCACCCCCGCCCGCCGCAGTTCGTCCGCCGTCATGGTGATCACCTCCACCTTGAGCGTCATGGGCCGGTGCGGCTGGTCCGTGGTGTCGCGCGGCAGGTGCACGATGCGCTCGGCCACATCCATGCCCTGGAACACCTGGCCGAAGACGGTGAACTTGCCGTCGAGGCGCTTGAGTCCATCCTGGTTCACCACGATGTAGAACTGGCATCCGGGATCGATGCTCTGCGCGTTCCCGTCGTGCCCGGCCCCCACCGCCCCGTAGCGGTGGCGCAGGCTGTCGTGGAATTCGGGCTGCAGGAGGTTGGGGTACTTCGCGAATCCCTCCGGCACGTCGGGGCAGCCGCCCTGCGCCACGAAGTGCGGGATCACCCGGTTGAAGGTGAGCGTGTCGAAGTAGCCCGCCGCCGCGAAGCGCATGAAGGCGGCCTTGTGCTGCGGAGTGCGGTTGTCGAGGAGGAAGCGGATCTCGCCGAGCGGGGTCGTGACGCGGGCCACCTGGTAGGACTGGGCCGTGAGCGGCAGGACGCCGAGGACGGTGAGGGCCAGGGCCAGGGCGCGTGAGGTGAGTCGGCGCATGCGGGGGACTCGGGGATGAACGGGTGAGGGGGCTCGCGGGACTCCCGAATGTAGTCCCCGGCCCCTCGCCCGCCAGCCATGGCCGCACGCCCCGGCGCTACGCCTTCCGCACCGACGACCATGCCGCCACGCCCGCCACGAGCACGTTGGCCGCGATGATCGGCGGTGCGGCGATGGCCAGCCCATAGGCGATCCACACGAGGGCGGCCACCGCCTGCACCCGCCGCAGCACGGCCGCGTCGCGGCAGAAGTAGGAGCCGATGGTGAGCGCGGTGGCGGCCCAGCCGATGAGCTGGAACGAATCGAACGACATGGTGGCCTGGAGGTTGGGGCGTCGGCGGGGGAATGTAGCAGGCGGAGGGGCAGGGAGGGCGCTGGACGCTGCGGCGCGCGCTCAGGCCTGTGCGCCCCGGGCCCGCAGCATCGGCACGTCCCAGGTGCGGACCTCGCCGGCCGCCGGTGCGGGCGCCAGCGCGGCGAGCATGGCCCCGACGATCGTGGGCAAGGTCACCAGGCCGAGCCGGGCGGCGCCCGCCCGCGTCGCGGGCAGGAGGCGGCCGAGGGCGTACAGGGGAGCCAGCGCGAGCGGCCAGCGGTGCCCCGGGCCGAGGATGTACCACGGCTGCAGGATGGTGGCGGCCAGGCGGCCGTCGCGCGCCGCCTCGTGCACCCGTGCTTCCACCTCACACCGCACCGCAATGTACGCGTGCATCACGGGCGCGGGATGCGCCACGCTCACGTACACCAGGTGTGGCACCCGGGCCGCCAGCGCCGCTTCCACCGCCGCGAGCCCGGACGGCAGGTCCACGGCCCGGAACTCGGCGGCCTTGGCGGGGCCGGGATGGGGCGTGCCGACGAGCTGCACCAGGGTCTCCCCGGGCGCAAGCTGTGAGGCATAAGTGGCAGCGACCAGCGCGTCCCCCTCCACCGGCGTGACGCCCGGCGCCAGCCCCGCGGCCCGCCCCCGCCGCACCAGCCCACGAACCCGATGCCCGCGCGCCACGGCCGCGCGGGTGAAGGCGCGACCGAGGTAGCCGGTGGCGCCGGTGACGAAGATCGGGCACGGGCCGGGGGACGTCATGGGAGAGGAAGGTTACTCGGGCCTCTCCCCTTGCGCTTCTACACAAGTGGCCGCACTCTTGTAGAAGCCCGAGAGGAACCGCCATGCCCGACGAACGTCTCGACCTGCCGCAAGGCACGCTCGACCTCCTCATCCTCAAGGCGCTCTCGCTGGGCCCGCAGCACGGCTGGGCCATCTCGGAGCGCCTGCACCAGGTCTCGCGGGCCACCCTCCAGGTGCCCCAGGGGTCGCTCTACCCCGCGCTCCACCGGCTCGAGCGCCGCGGCTGGATCGCCGCGGAGTGGCAGCCCTCGGAGAACAACCGCCGCGCCAAGTACTACGCCCTCACCCGCACCGGCGAGCGCCAGCTCCGCACCGAGACCGAGGACTGGCGCCGCCTCACCGCCACCGTGGACCTGATCCTGGGGATGCGCTGAGCCATGCTGGCCGAGCTCTGGAGCGACCTCCGCTACCGCGCACGGGCCCTCTTCCGGCGCGCCCGCATGGACCAGGAGCTCGAGGAGGAGCTGCACTTCCACCTGGACCGGGAGACCGAGGCCCTGGTGGCCCGGGGCCTCCCGCGGGCCGAGGCGATGCGGCAGGCGCGGATCGCCTTCGGCGGGGCCGCCCAGGTACGTGAGGCGAGTCGCGAGGGGCGGGGCCTCGTGCTGCTGGAGCAGCTTGGGCAGGACCTCCGCTACACCCTCCGCACCCTGGGCCGGGCGCCGGCCTTCACCGCGGCCGTGGTGCTCACGCTGGGACTCGGGCTTGGCGCCAACGCCGCGATGTTCGGGGTGGTGGACCGCCTCCTCTTCCGGTCGCCACCCTTCCTGCACGCGCCGGAGCGGACCCATCGTGTCTACCTCGCCTCGATGGACCGCAGCGAAGAGGGCGTGGACGTCATGGCCGGGTACACCCGCTACCTCGACCTCCGGCGCGGCACCACGACGCTCGCCGGGCTCGCCGCCGTCAGCTACCGCCCCCTCCCCGTTGGCACCGGGCTCGAGGCGGAGGAACTGCCGGTGGGCGCCGTTTCCGCCTCACTCTTCGACTTCTTCGACGCGACCCCTGCGCTCGGTCGCTTCTTCACCGCCCAGGAAGACACGGTGCCCCTGGGCGCGATGGTCGCGGTGCTGGGCCACGGCTTCTGGCAGGCGCGCTACGGCGGGCGCCCCGACGTGCTGGGGCAGGCCATCCAGGTGGGCACCGGGACCTACACCATCATCGGCGTGGCGCCCAAGGGATTCGTCGGAACCGCCGAGGACACGCCGCCCGTCCTGTTCGTGCCGATCACGGCGTACGCGGGCACCTTCCGCGCCGGCCCGAACGTCAGCAGCTACTACACCCGCTACAACTGGAGCTGGCTCGCGATCGTCGCGCAGCGGAAGCCGGGTGTCTCGGCCGAGCAGGCCACGGCCGACCTCACGCGCGCGTACCGGGAGAGCTGGGGCGCCGAGCTCGCGCTTTCCGGCAGTGGACCCGGCGTGGAGCTGGCGCGGCCGCGGGTGATCCTGGGCCCGCCCCAGGAGGAGCGCGGTCCGCGCCGGAGCACGGTGGCGCAGGTCGCCACCTGGGTGTCCGGGGTGGCGGCGGTGGTGCTGCTGGTGGCGTCGGCCAACGTGGGCAACCTGCTCCTTGCGCGGGCGCTCCGGCGGCGGCGGGAGATGGCCCTCCGGCTGGCCCTCGGGGTGGGCCGGGCACGTCTTGCCAGGCAGCTCCTCACCGAAAGCCTGGTGCTGTCGCTGCTCGGCTGTGGCGCCGGGCTCCTCGTGGCGCAGTGGGGCGGTGCGCTCCTCGGCAGCCTCTTCCTCCCGCCGGGGACCGGCGGTGGCGCGCTCACCGACGCACGCACGCTGGGCTTCGGGGTGGGTGCCGCACTGGTGGCCGGGACGCTCGCGGGGCTCGCCCCGATCCTCCAGACCCGCCGCACCGACCTGACCGAGGCGCTCAAGGCGGGGGCCCGCGAGGGGGGACCCCAGCGCTCCCGCCTCCGCACCGGGCTGCTGCTCCTCCAGGCGGGCTTGTCGGTGGTGCTGCTCGTGGGGGCGGGTCTCTTCGTCCGGAGCCTCCTGAACGTGCGCGCCCTCCGGCTGGGGTACGACGTCGAGCCGGTGCTCTACGTCTACCCCAATCTTCGTGGGGCCCGGCTCGACAGCGCCCAGTCGACCGCGCTCCGGCTCCGCCTCGTCGAGGCGGCGCGGGCGGTGCCCGGGGTCGAGGGCGCGGCGCAGGGGCTCACGGTGCCCTTCTGGGACACCTGGGCCGACGACCTCTTCGTGGAGGGGATCGATTCGGTGGCGCGGCTCGGCAGCTTCACGCTGCAGGCGGGCTCCCCGGACTACTTCCGGGTGGCGGGGACCCGGATCCTGCGCGGGCGCGGCTTCAGCGAGGAGGACCGCCAGGGGGCGCCGCCGGTCGTGGTGGTGAGCCAGACCATGGCCCGGACCCTCTGGCCGGGCCAGGAGGCGCTCGGCAAGTGCCTGCGGATGGCGAAGCCGGACGCGCCCTGCCTCTCCGTCGTCGGGATCGCGGAGGACATCAAGCAGAACAGCCTCACGGCGGACGGCGGCCGGCACTACTACCTGCCGATCGCGCAGTACCACCCCGAGGCGGCGGTGCTGTTTGCCCGGAGTCGCGGGGCCGCCGTGGAGCTGGCGGAGACCCTGCGGCGGCACCTCCAGCCCCTCATGCCCGGCGACGCCTACGTGACCGTGACGCCGATGGCGGACATCGTGGGACCCGGCATGCGCTCCTGGCAGCTCGGGGCCACGATGTTCGTGGCCTTCGGTGGATTGGCCCTGCTCCTGGTCGGGGTGGGGCTCTATGCGGTGATCGCCTACGACGTGGCGCAGCGCCGCCACGAGCTCGGGGTGCGGGTGGCGCTCGGCGCGCGGCGGGGGGACCTCCTGCGCCTCGTCATCCGGCAGGGGGTGGTGGTGGCCCTGAGCGGTGCCCTCCTTGGTGCCCTCGCGGCCCTGTGGGCCGCGCCCTGGATCGCGCCGCTCCTGTTCGAGCAGCCCGCGCGGGATCCCGCGATCTACCTGACGGTGGGTGCGATCCTCCTCGGCGTCGCCGTCCTCGCCTCGGCGCTCCCCGCCTGGCGGGCCACTCTGGCTGACCCCGCCTCGGCGCTCCGCGCGGAGTAGCCAACCCGGAGGTCGGGGTCCGCTTTCCGGCCGGTTTCCGGGCCGGTCTTGATGGAATCCTGAGGCTGTCCCGGGGCCCTCGAACCCCGCCCTGACCGATTCCCCCCTACCTTCGCTGCCGTCCTCAACACGGCAGGCAGCATGGCCGACCTGGCCTACATCCTCCTCACCATCGCCTTCTTTGCGGGCATGCACGCGCTGGCGCGCGGGCTGGTGCGCCTCGGCGCACGCGGGGCCCCGGGAGACTCCCGTGGGCGCTGACCTGATCCTCGGCCTGGTGCTCGCCCTCCTCGTGGCGGGCTACCTCCTGTTTGCGCTCCTCAACCCGGAGCGGTTCTGACCATGACCACGAACGGCTGGCTGCAGATCGCGTTCTACTTCGCGGTGCTGGCCCTCCTCACCAAGCCGATGGGTGCATACCTGCGGCGGGTGTACGACGGCACCTTCCAGTGGCTGCGCCCGGTGGAGCGGCTGTTCTACCGCGCGGCGGGGGTGGACCCGGCGGAGAGCCAGCCGTGGACCACCTACGCCGCCGGGATGCTCGCCTTCAGCGCGGTGAGCATGCTCTTCACCTACGCCGGGCTCCGGCTGCAGCACCTGCTGCCGCTCAACCCCGCCGGCCTCCCCGCGGTGGCCGATCGCCAGGCGTTCGAGACTGCCGCCAGCTTCACGACCAACACCAACTGGCAGTCCTACGCGGGCGAGGCGACGATGTCCTACCTCTCCCAGATGCTGCAGCTCGCCTTCCACAACTTCGTCTCCGCCGCGGTGGGGATGGGGGTGGCGATGGCGCTGGTGCGGGGCATCGCCGGGCACACCGGCGGCAAGGTGGGGAACTTCTGGGCCGACCTGGTGCGCGGGACGCTGTACGTGCTGCTGCCGCTGTCGCTGGTCCTGGCCCTCGTCCTCGTGCAGCAGGGCGTCATCCAGAACTTCGACCCCTACGCGCACGTGAAGACGCTCGAGGGCGCCGACCAGGTGATCGCGATGGGCCCCGTGGCGAGCCAGGAGGCCATCAAGCAGCTCGGCACCAACGGCGGCGGTTTCTTCAATGCCAATGCCGCCCACCCGTTCGAGAACCCCACGCCGTTCACCAACTTCCTGTCGATGCTGGCCATCCTGGTGATCCCCGACGGCCTGGTCTGGGCCTTCGGGGACATGGTGGGCAACCGCCGCCACGGCTGGACCATCTGGGCCGCCATGACGGTGCTGCTCCTGCTGGGGGTGGGTACGGCCTACTGGGCCGAGGGGCGGGGCAACCCGATCCACGCGGAGCGCGGCGTGGCGGTGGTGCCGACGGCGTTCCAGCCGGGCGGCAACATGGAAGGGAAGGAAGTGCGCTTCGGCCTCGCCAACTCGGCGCTGTACGCGACGGTCACCACCGCCGCGAGCTGCGGCGCCGTCAACTCCATGCACGACAGCTTCACCCCGCTCGGCGGGCTGGTCCCGCTGGTCAACATGCAGCTGGGCGAGGTGATCTTCGGCGGCGTCGGGGCCGGGTTGTACGGCGCGCTGGTGATGGTGGTGCTCACGGTCTTCCTGGCCGGCCTCATGGTAGGACGCACCCCGATGTACCTGGGCAAGCGCCTGCGCAGCCGCGAGGTGCAGGCCGTCATGGTCTACGTGCTGGCGTTCCCGGCCGTGGTGCTGCCGCTCACGGCGCTCTCGGCGCTGGTGGGCCCGGGGCTGGCCGGCCTCAACAACGGCGGCCCGCACGGCCTGTCGGAGATCCTCTACGCCTTCACCTCCACGGCGGCCAACAACGGCAGCGCCTTCGCGGGGCTGACCGGCTCCACCTACTGGTACAACACCCTCTTCGGGATCGCGACGCTGGCCGGGCGCTTCGTGCTCATCGTGCCGGTGCTGGCCCTGGCGGGGTTCCTCGGGGAGCAGAAGGCGGCCGCCACGGACGCCGGGACCTTCCCGGTGTCGGGCGTCCTCTTCGCCACGCTGCTCATCGGGGTGATCGTCATCGTGGGCGCCCTCACCTACTTCCCGGCGCTGGCCCTTGGGCCGGTGGCCGAGCACTTCGTGATGCAGGCGGGAGGCCTGTTCTGATGTCGCACACTCCACGTCCGCTCTTCGACCGCGCGCTGGTGCGCCGGGCGCTCCGCGAGTCGTTCCACAAGCTGGACCCGCGGCTCCAGGCGCGGAACCCGGTGATGTTCGTGGTGCTCATCGGCAGCGCCGTCACCACGCTGGTGCTGGTGCTCAACCTGGCCCGCGGCACCGGGCACTGGGGCTTCGAGCTGCAGCTGGCGCTCTGGCTCTGGTTCACGGTCCTGTTCGCCAACTTCGCGGAGGCCATGGCGGAGGGGCGGGGCAAGGCGCAGGCGGAGGCCCTCCGCGGCACCCGCGAGGCGATGCGGGCCAAGCGGCTGCAGAATCCCGACGACATGACCACGAGCGAGTTCGTCTTTGCCACCCAGCTCCGGGCCGGCGACGTGGTCGTCGTCAAGGCGGACGAGCTGATCCCCGCCGACGGCGAGGTGATCCGCGGCGTGGCCTCCGTCAATGAGGCCGCCATCACCGGCGAGAGCGCTCCCGTGATCCGCGAGTCGGGTGGCGACCGCTCGGCCGTCACCGGCGGCACCCGGGTGCTGAGCGACTGGCTGGTCATCCGCGTGACCGCCAACCCCGGCGAGACGTTCATCGACCGGATGATCGCGCTGGTGGAGGGCGCCAGCCGGCAGAAGACCCCGAACGAGGTCGCGCTCACCATCCTGCTCGCCGGGCTCACGCTGGTCTTCCTGCTGGCGGTGGCCACGCTCCTGCCCTTTGCGCGCTACAGCGGCGGTGACGTGTCGCTCCCCGTGCTCATCGCGCTGCTCGTCTGCCTCATCCCCACCACCATCGGCGGCCTGCTCTCCGCCATCGGCATCGCGGGGATGGACCGGCTGCTGCAGCAGAACGTCATCGCCACGAGCGGGCGCGCGGTGGAGGCGGCGGGGGACGTCAACACGCTCCTCCTCGACAAGACCGGCACCATCACCCTGGGCAACCGCCAGGCGGTGGCGTTCCTCCCCGCGCCCGGCGTCACCGAGCAGGAGCTGGCCGACCGGGCCCAGCTCGCCTCGCTCCCCGACGAGACGCCCGAAGGCCGGAGCATCGTGGTCCTCGCCAAGACCCGCTTCGGCCTCCGCGAGCGCCACGCGCAGGGCGACGGCGACGGCGCCGCGCTCCACTTCGTGCCCTTCAGCGCGGCCACCCGCATGAGCGGGGTGGACCAGGACGGCACCCAGATCCGCAAGGGCGCCTCCGACGCCATCCTGGCCTGGGTGGGGACGCAGGGCGGCCAGCACCTGGCCGAGGTGAAGGAGCTGGTGAGCACCGTGGCCCGCGGCGGCGGCACCCCGCTCGTGGTGGCCTGCCAGGAGGCGGGCCACGCGCGGCTCCTCGGCGTGGTGCACCTCAAGGACGTGGTGAAGGGCGGCATCAAGGAGCGCTTCGGGCGGCTCCGCGCCATGGGCATCCGCACCGTGATGATCACGGGCGACAACCCGCTCACCGCCGCCGCCATCGCCGCCGAGGCGGGCGTGGACGACTACCTGGCCGAGGCCACGCCGGAGCAGAAGCTGGCGCTCATCCGCCAGGAGCAGTCCGGCGGCCGCCTGGTGGCCATGACCGGCGACGGCACCAACGACGCGCCCGCGCTGGCGCAGGCGGACGTGGGCGTGGCCATGAACACCGGCACCCAGGCCGCGCGCGAGGCCGGCAACATGGTGGACCTCGACAGCAATCCCACCAAGCTCATCGAGGTGGTGGAGATCGGGAAGCAGCTGCTGATGACGCGCGGTGCCCTGACCACCTTCAGCGTGGCCAACGACGTGGCCAAGTACTTCGCCATCATCCCGGCCATGTTCGTGGCCACGTACCCGCCGCTCGCCGCGCTCAACATCATGCGGCTGGCGAGCCCCGAATCCGCCATCCTGAGCAGCGTCATCTTCAACGCGCTCATCATCGTGGCGCTGATCCCGCTGGCGCTCCGCGGCGTGACGTACCGGCCCGCGCCCGCCGTGGTGATCCTGCGCAGGAACCTGCTGGTCTACGGGCTCGGCGGGCTCCTGGTCCCGTTCGTGGGGATCAAGCTCATCGACATCCTGGTCACCGCCCTGAGGCTCGCCTGACATGCTCCGCCAGCTTCGACCCGCCATCGTCCTGACGCTCCTGCTGGCAGTGCTCACCGGCCTCCTGTATCCCGCCGCGGTGACGGGGCTCGCCGCGGTGCTCTTTCCCGCGCACGCGCACGGCTCGCTGCTGGTGCGGGATGGGCAGGTGGTGGGCAGCACCCTGATCGGCCAGGGCTTCAGCGGCCCGGGCTACTTCCACCCGCGGCCGTCCGCGGCCGGCGCCGGCTACGATGCCGGCGCCTCCGCGGGCCGCAACAAGGGCCCCACGGACCGCAAGCTCGCCGACACGCTGCTGCCCGCCGCGATCGAGCAGGTGGTCCAGGCGCAGGACGGCGCCGGTGCGCGGCCAGGTCCCCTCCGACCTGGTCACCGCCTCCGGGTCCGGCCTCGACCCGCACCTCTCGCCGGCCAGCGCCTACCTGCAGGTGGCGCGGGTGGCCCGGGAGCGCGGACTCGACAGCGCCCGGGTCCGCGCCCTCGTGGACGCCCACGTGGAGCACCGCCAGCTCGGCTTCCTCGGCGACCCGCGCGTGAACGTCCTGCTCCTCAACCTGGCCCTCGACAGCGTGGCGCCCCCAGCCCACCCTAGTGCGGCAGGGCCGGAGCATTAGGTTCCGGGACGTGGCCCCGCGCCGCCCCATCCCGGACTTCCTGTGACCGATCCGCGTCCCGATCCCGACCGCCTCCTCCGCCTGCTGCAGGCGGAGGAGGCGCGCGCGTCGCGTGGGCGGCTCAAGATCTTCTTCGGGGCCACGCCCGGCGTGGGGAAGACCTACGCCATGCTGCAGGCGGGCCATGCCCCCCTGGCCCAGGGAATTGACGTGGTGGTGGGGATCGTCGAGACCCACGGGCGCGCGGAAACGGCGCAGCTGGTCAAGGGGCTGGAGGTGGTGCCACGCCGCACCGTGGAGTATCGCGGCACCACCCTCGAGGAGCTGGACCTCGACGCGGCGCTTGCCCGGCATCCCGCGCTGATCCTCGTGGACGAGCTGGCACACAGTAACGCCCCCGGGTCCCGCCACGCCAAGCGGTGGCAGGACGTGGAGGAGCTCCGCGCCGCCGGCATCGACGTCTACACCACCGTCAACGTCCAGCACCTCGAGAGCCTGAACGACGTCGTGGCGCAGATCACGGGCGTCCGCGTCCGCGAGACCATCCCCGACGCCGTGCTCGAGGGCGCCGACGAGATCGAGGTGGTGGACGTCTCCGCCGACGTGCTCCAGCAGCGGCTCCGCGAGGGCAAGGTCTACGTCCCGGAGCAGGCCGAGCGCGCCCTCGAGGGCTTCTTCCGCCGCGGCAACCTCATCGCCCTGCGGGAACTGGCGCTCCGGCGCACCGCCGAGCGGGTGGACGCGCAGATGCGCGGCTACATGGTGGAGCGGGGCATCACCGGCACCTGGGCCGCCGGGGAGCGCGTCCTCACCTGCCTCGGCTCCGGCGGCGATCCCGCGCGGCTGGTCCGCGCCGGCTGGCGCATCGCCGACCGCCTCGGCGCGCCCCACGTGGCGCTCCACGTGGAGGCGCCAGGCCGCACCGAACGCCCCGCGGAGCGCGAGCGGATCCTCCACGCCCTCACGCTCGCCGAGCAGCTCGGCGGCCAGTCGGTGGTGGTGACGGGGGAGCGTGCGGAGGAGGAGATCCTTGCCTATGCCCGCGCCCACAACGTCACCCGCCTGGTCCTCGGCAGCCCGCGTGCCCGCCCCTGGTGGTGGCCGGGCGGCTCGCCGGTGGAGCGGCTGCTCGGCCGCGCGGGCGGGCTCGATCTGCACGTCATCTCCACCCCGGGCACGGAATCGGTCCCCGCCGGCCTGCCACTGCCCGCGCCGAGCGCCCGTCCCCGGGACTATGCCCTCGCCGCGCTGGTCCCGATCGCCATCACGGCCGCCCTGCTGCCCCTCCGCGGCGTGATGACCACCGTGGACGTGGCCATGATCTACCTGCTCGGCGTGGTGCTGGTGGCCTCGCGGATGTCCCGCGCACCGAGCGCGGCGGCCTCCGTGCTCGGCATCGTCCTGTTCGACGTGCTGTTCGTCCCGCCGTACGGCACGCTCGCGGTGTCGGACGTGCGCTTCGTGCTCACGTTTACGGTGATGCTGGTGGTGGCGCTGGTGATGGGCACGCTCACCGGGCGGGTGCGGCGACAGGCGCAGGCGGCGCGCACGCGGGAGCGCACCACCGCCACGCTGTATGCCTTGAGCCGCGACCTGGCGGCCGCGCGGCAGCGCGGCGGCCTCGCACGGGTGCTGCTCCGCCACCTGCACGACCTCTTCGGCGGCGCCGTGATGCTCTACCTGCCCGACGACCATGGGGTGCTCGAGCTGGTGGCCCGCCTTCCCGACCAGCATCTCGGCGACCTGGCCAAGGAGCACGCGGTGGCCACGTGGGCCTTCGAGCAGGGGCAGGCCGCAGGGCTGGGCACCGCCACGCTGCCCGCCGCCGAGGCGCTCTACGTCCCGCTCGCCACGCCGGGCCTCCGGCTCGGCGCCGTGGGGATCCGGCCCGACCCGGCGGGGCGGTTCGCCGACCCCGACCAGCGCCACCTGCTCGAGGCCATGATCGGCCAGGCGGCGGTGGCGCTCGAGCGCACCGACATCGCCGACCAGGCCCGCCGGGTGCACCTGCTCGCCGAGACGGAGCACCTGCGGACCGCCCTCCTCTCCTCGCTCTCGCACGACCTCCGCACCCCCCTTGGCGTCATCGAGGGCGCGGCGAGCGCCCTGCTCGAGGAGGGGGAGAAGCCCGCCGACGTCCGGCGCGAGCTCGCCGCCTCGGTGCTGGAGGAATCGCTGCGCATGAACCGCCTCGTGGCCGACCTCCTGGCCATGGTGCGGCTGGAGAGCGGGGAGCTGACGGTCAAGCGCGAGTGGCACGTGCTGGCCGAGCTGGTGGGCGTGGCGCTCGGCCGCACCGAGGCCGCCCTCGCCGGCCGGCCGGTCCACGTGGAGCTGCCGGAGGACCTGCCGCTCGTCCCCGTGGACGAGGTGCTGGTGGAACAGGTGCTGGTGAACCTGCTCGAGAACGTGGCCAAGCACACGCCGGCCGGCACGCCGGTGGACATCCGTGCGGCCGCCCTGCCGGGCGCGGTGGAGGTGCAGGTGGCCGACCGCGGGCCGGGCCTGCCTGCCGGGATGGAGGGGCGTATCTTCGAGAAGTTCGAGCGGGCGGGGGCCGCCGCGGCGGGCGCGGGGCTCGGGCTCACCATCGCGCGAGGCATGATCATGGCGCACGGCGGGCGCATCCGCGCCGGGAACCGGCCCGGCGGCGGGGCGGTGTTCACCTTCACGCTGCCGATCGTCGGCACGCCGCCGGCCATGCCGCTCGACCCCGACCCGCTCCCCGCCCCGGAGCCCGCCGCATGACCGACGCTTCCGGCGGCCCGGCCGCCACCGTCCTCCTCATCGAGGACGAGCCGCAGATCCGCCGCTTCCTCCGGTCCGCGCTGGCCGCAGGGCCGCTCACCCTCATCGAGGCCGGGACGGGGCGGGAGGGCCTGGCGCAGGCGGCGGGACGGAAGCCGGACGTGGTGCTCCTCGACCTCGGGCTCCCGGATCTGGACGGTCTCGACGTCACCCGGCAGCTGCGCGAGTGGAGCCCGGTGCCCATCATCGTGATCTCCGCCCGCGGCCGCGAGCAGGACAAGATCGACGCCCTCGACGCCGGGGCCGACGACTACCTCACCAAGCCCTTCTCCATCGGCGAGCTGCAGGCGCGGATCCGCGTGGCGCTCCGCCACGCCGCCGCCCGCGCCACCGACACCGGGGACCCGGTGTACGAGGCCCACGGCCTGCGCGTGGACCTGGCGAAGCGCGAGGTGACGCGCGACGGCGCGATGGTCCACCTGACGCCCACGGAATACCGCCTGCTCACCGCCCTGGTGAAGCACGCGGGGCGCGTCCTGACCCATCGCCAGCTGTTGCGGGAGGTGTGGGGGCCGGGCGCGCAGGAGCAGAGCCACTACCTGCGCGTCTACGTCAACCAGCTCCGCCAGAAGCTGGAGGCCGACGCCACGCGGCCGCAGCTGCTCAAGACGGAACCGGGCGTGGGGTACCGCTTCGCCGAGGGCTGAGCCCGCCGGCGTCTCACGTCGTTGGCGTCACCCGCACCACGATCTTCCCCACGCTCGCCCGCGACTCCAAGTAGCGGTGCGCCGCCGCCATCTCCTCGAAGGCGAAGGTCCGCCCCACCACCGGGCGGATCCCGTGCGTCTCCCCGAAGCTGCGGAGATCGGCCCAGAGCCGCGCCAGGCGCGGCCCATCACCCACGAGGTAGCCGAGGTGGGTGGCCAGCAGGCCGTGGGAACCGGTGGCCAGGGCGGAGATGCCGGCGCGCGGGATGTCGCGAAGGGTGCGGAGCCAGGAGACCGGGTTCCACCAGGCATAGTCGAGGCTCGCAAAGCCCGCCACCACCACTCGGCCGAACGGCGCCAGCACCGGCCAGGCCGAGCGGAAGACGTCGCCCCCAACCAGCTCCAGCACCACGTCGAAGCGCTCCGCGCCGGCCACTTCCCGGAGCCGGGCGCGAAAGTCCGCCGCGCGGTAGTTCACCGCCGCCTCCGCCCCGAGCTCGCGGATGAGCGCGAGCTTTTCCTCGCTCCCCGCAAGTCCCACCACCCGGCACCCGGCGCGCGACGCGATCTGGATGGCTGCCGTCCCCACGCCACCCGCCGCGGCCGTGACGAGCACGCGATCAGACGGCCGGAGCCGCGCCATCTCCATGAGCGCCACCCACGCCGTGGCATAGTTCACGGCCACGGCCGCGTTCTCCTCCACCGAGAAGCCCGTCATCACCGGCAGCGCCTGCCGCTCGGGCACCACCACCGCCTCGGCGTAGCACCCGTACTGCGCCGCGACGATCACGGGCTCACCCACGCGCCGGCCGGTGACGCCGGCGCCGAGCGCATCGATGGTGCCCGTGGCCTCCATCCCGGGGATGTACGGCCGCTTCGGCGCCCAGCCGTAGAGCCCCTTCCGCGACAGCACCTCCGCCCAGTTGAGGCCGATGGCGTCCACGCGCACCCGCACCTGGCCGGCGCCGGGAACGGGGTCCGGCTGCGAGGTGAGCTGGAGGACGTCGGGGCCGCCGGAGCGGCGGAGGAGGAAGGCGCGCACGCGAGACCCCAGGGCTGGGTGTGGGCTGCTCAAGGTACCCGCCGCCCGGCCTCACGGGAATGTCACGACTGTGTACTTCATGGGTTCTTCCGCCCCGCCTTCCTTGCTCCTTCAGGGAGCCCGACCTATTCGTGCAGCAGCCCCCACGATCCGGTTCCATGCCTGCCAAGCACCTGATGCTGGAGCACCTCGGGGAGGGGAGCCTGCTCCTCCCCTCCCTGGTCAATGCCGGGCTCGCCGCCAATGACCGCGTGAAGTACCTCCTGAGCCTCCTGCAGGCTTCGGTGCGCCACGCGGACGCGCCGGGGGGCGAGGTGCCCCTGCTGCGGCGCGAACGCCAGGCGGCCGGGGTCGCCGATGCCAGCCTCGACCAGGTCCCCGGCGAGTGTGAGCGCGCCGGGGCGACGGGCTATCGCCTCCCGCGCGCTGGCGAGATCGAAGCGCTCGCCCTCGAGGCGGTGGAGGCGATGCTGGCGCCGATCACCGCGGCGGGCTTGCCCGAATTGCCCGCCGAGTCGTATGCGCGGCGGCTGGCCGCGCTCCGCGGTGTCCTGGGCCCGAGCCAGCCCGACTCCCTGGCCCCCGCGCGCCTGGAGCGCCTGACGAGCGGCCTCCGCGCCGGCGGCGACAGCCTCCACCTCCTGGTGATGGACCTGCACGGTGCCCTCAACACCCTGCAGCAGCGCATCGCCACCGAGGAGGTGGAGGGAGCCCTGACCTACGGCCTCGATGCCTGGGGGCGTGGGCGGGTGGCGGCGTTCATGGGCGGCCTCAAGCGCACCAGTCCCCTCCGCTTCGACCATCCGGGCCTCGGCACCACCGCCACCATGGCGGGCGAGCGGCTGGTGATCCAGAACGACATCGGCACCAGCGACGTGCACGTGCTCGTGGTGCACGTGCGGGACCTCGAGGCCACGCTCACCTACTCCGACCTCCACCCGGAACGGCTCGCCTTCTTCCGCGGGCTGTTCGAGGACTGGCCCCTCCGCTGGGAGAGCACCCTCCGCGGCCGCGCGCAGGGGTCGGCCGAGGGGGACTATGAGCTGGCCACCGGCACCTACCAGGCGCCGGATGCCGCCGCGCTCGACCGCTACCTCGCCCACCTCGGCTCCCGCCTGGTGTACCTGATCGACTGGAACAAGGCCCGCAAGCGCCTGCGCGCGTTCATCGGCAATCGCCGCGCCGTGGCGGTGCTGGCCTGGGCGGCGCGGCACGATCACGGCCACATGGCCTTCCTCAAGCTGGGCGGCGACCGTCTCCTCTACGAGGTGTTCGAGACCACGCGGCTGCCCATCCGCCCGGGCGAGGAGCTCGATGCCGTGCTCGGCGCGGGCCCCGCCGAGGCGTTCCTGCGCGCCACGCTCGCGCTCTGCAGCGAGGGGCTCCGGCGCGACCGCTCGGAGTTCCTCCTCCGGGACGAGCTGCGCGTGGAGCTGGCGCGCGAGATCGCCTCGTCGCGCGGCTCCGCGCTGTCGCTGCTGCAGGAGCACGCCACGCTCGTGGTGGAGCTGGCGGGCGGCTGGCGCGACGCGCTGGCGCGCCTGGGCCTCGGGGACCGTGCCTTCGCCGGCCGCCACGCCTCGCGGGCGCGCACCTGGGAGCACGCCGCCGACGACCTCGTCAACCAGGCCCGCCAGCTGGCCCTCCGCTGGCACGATGCCTCCGCCGTCCTCGAGCTGCTGCTCCAGGCCGACGACGTGGCCGACGACCTCGAGGAAGCCGCCTTCGTGCTGGCCCTCCCCGCCGACGTGACGATCCCGGCCGAGGTGGGCACCCCGCTCGCGGCCCTGGCCGCGTGTGTGGTGCGTGCCGCCGAGGAGTACGCCCGCGCCGTGGCGGCCGCGGGTGCGGTGCCGCAGGGCAGCCGGGAAGACTACGCCGACTTCCTCGAGGCCGTGGACGGCGTCATGGCGGCGGAACATCAGGCGGATGAGGCCCACCGCGCGGCCCGTGCCGCGCTGCTGCTGCACGTCAGCGACGCCCGCGCGATGCAGTTCCTGGCGGAACTGGCCCGCCTCGTCGAGGCCTCCGCTGACGGCCTCATGCGCTCCGCGCTGGCGCTCCGCACCCACCTCCTGGCCACGCTGGGGCGGCGGTGAGCGGGCTGGTCGCGTTCGGGCCCGGTGCCCCGCCGGGCCCGGTGCCGCCGGTGGAGGAGGTGGGCAACAAGGCGTGGCACCTCATCCAGCTTGCGGGGGCGGGCCTGCCGGTGCCGCCCGGGTTCGTCGTGGGGACCCGCCATTGTGCGGCGACCCTTGCCACGGGGCGGCTGGCGCCGGAGCTGCGCGCCGACATCCTGGCGCAGGTGACGCAGCTGGAGCAGCGGACGGGGCAGGGCTTCGGCAGCCGGCGACGGCCGCTGCTCGTGTCGGTCCGCTCGGGGGCCGCCCAGTCCATGCCGGGGATGATGGACACCCTGTGCGACGTGGGGCTCACCCCGGAACAGGAGCCGGCCTTCCTCCGCGCCACCGGGAATGCCCACCTCTTCTGGGACTCGCTGCGCCGGCTGGTGGCGGCGTTCGCGGTGGTGGTGCGCGGGGCACCGGCGGCGCCGTTCGAGGCCCTGCTGCAGGCCGCGCTGCTCGAGGCGGGCGTGCCGCACGAGGCCGAGCTCGACGTGCACCAGCTCCGCCGCCTGGCCACCCGGTCGCTGCAGGCCTTCGAGGCCGCCACCGGTGGCCCGTTCCCCGCCGACCCGGCCGGGCAGCTCCTCGAGGCCATCGAGGCGGTGTTCCGCTCCTGGCAATCACCCCGCGCCCAGCAGTACCGCCGCCTGCACGGCCTCGATGACCGGGCAGGCACCGCGGTCACCGTCCAGGCCATGGTCTTCGGGAACCGCGGCGGGACCTCGGGCTCCGGCGTCGGCTTCACGCGCGACCCCGCCACCGGCGCGCCCGGCCTCTACCTCGACTTCCTCACCGGTGCCCAGGGCGAGGACCTCGTCTCCGGCCGGCGGACGGCGGCGGGCGCCACCGAGCTCGCGCAGCTCTTTCCGTCGGTGCACGCGGAACTCGCCGGCCTGGCACGGACCCTCGAGGCCCTCTTCGGTGACGTGCAGGACATCGAGTTCACGGTGGAGCAGGGCAAGCTCTACCTGCTCCAGAGCCGGGCGGCCAAGCGCACCCGGCTGGCCCTGCTGCGCAGCACCCTCGACCTGGCGCGCGAGGGGATCATCCCCCGGGCGGAGGCCCGCGCGCGCCTTGCGGGCCTCGCCGCGGACGAACTGGTGCTCGAGACCGTGCGTGGCGCGCACGGGCTGCACCGCCTGGCCACCGGCATCCCGGCGAGTCCCGGCGTGGTGAGCGGCCCCCTGGCCCTCGACTCGGCACGCGCCGTGGAGCTGGCGGAGGCCGGCCAGGCCCCGGTGCTGGTCCGGCCCGACACCAGCACCGCGGACCTGGCCGGCATGGCCGTGGCCCGCGGCATCCTCACGGCCGAAGGGAGCCGCACCTCGCACGCGGCGCTGGTGGCGCGGCAACTGGGCGTGGTGGCGGTGGTGGGGTGCGGTGCGGTGGCGGTGGACCTGGAGCGGCGATGCTGCCGGGTGGGACCGGCGCTGCTCCACGAGGGCGACATCCTCTCCCTCGACGGCAGCGCGGGTGATGTCTATGCGGGCCCCGTCACGGTGGTGCGGGAGCGGCCGGAGGCGCTGCTGGCGGAACTGGCCGAATTGCGGACGGCGTGAAGGCCCGGATCAGCCCGGCGTGAGGCCGGCGCGGGTCCACGACAGCCAGAGCGGCTGCGGTGGGTCCACCGTGGGCTCGAGGCGGACGCCCGCCAGCGCCGAGGCCAGTTCGTCCTCCGTGGTGGTGTCGAGCAGCTCCGGCGTGAGCCGCAGCCGGAGCAGGGTCCGGCCATGGCGGACCACGCGCAGCTTGGCCACCGATTCCGCCAGCCACACGCTCACTTCATCGTCCGGGCGGTGCTGCGCGATCCGCCGGGCCACGTGGCGGAGGCGTTTCTCGCGGTGCAACTGGAGCGCAGGGGTCATCCGCACAGGCGGCACGCGGGCCGGAAGGTCCGGGTGCGCCTCCTCCTCGTTGCCCGGGAATGTCGTCACGGGGGGCTGAAGCGGTGATGAAGACCGCCGGGTGCGACCGGCGCGGGATGGGGGGCCATGCCGGAGAAGGTGCACGGGGAATGTCACGGCCCCATCACGCAGGCACGTCGCCGGGTCCTGACCGGATTGCCCACCGGCCGTGATGCAGGCGTGACGGGACGGGTGCTCCTTTGGCGCGGCCCGAGCGGATTCGGGTCACCCTCGTCCCCCCTTCGCCGAGGCCGTCGTGCTGCTGCTCACTCACGTCATCATCTCCGCCGCGGCCACCACCGCGGGCATCATCCTCGCGGCCGTCGCAGCCGTGGCCGCCTTCGGTGCGGCATTCCTGCAGCAGGCGGATGCGCTGTCGCGGCTGCGGCAGGAACTCGACCTCATCAAGAACCCGCCCCCGCCCCCGGCGCCGCGTCCGGGCGGGCGCGCGTCGCGTCCCATGATGGCGGCGCTCTACCAGGAGAAGGAGAGCCCGGTGGACGCCCTGGCCGGCAAGCCGGGCATGAAGCCCCTCGTGGCCGCCGGGGTGCTGGCGCTGCTCGGCGTCACCCTCATGATCCGGTTCGCGGCGCAGGCGGCGACCAGCACGGGACCGTCCCCGGAGGTGGTGGCGCTCCGGGCGGCGCTCGATTCCACCTCCGCCCGCCTCACCGCCCTGGGCGATTCGCTCGGCAAGATTCAGGCGGCCCCCGGCGCCGTGCCCGCACCGGCCGCGACCGCGGCCGGCACCGGTACCACCGTCCGGCGGACGTCCGCCACGCGCGTCGCCCAGCGCCCGGCGGGAAGCGAGGCGATCCCCAAGGCGCCCGAGATCCTCCCCCCGCCGCCGCTGCCCCAGCGCTGAGGCCGGTGCCGTTACACTCGCCCGGGGGCAGGTAACAATCCGCGGTCCTGGTCTGCTCGCCGTGTAGGCCGATGCGGGCGCGCCGATACTCGGGGTGGATCCCGAGCCGGAGTCGCCCGCATGTCGTTCGTTGCCCGCGCTGCTGGTGTGGCGCTGCTTCTCCCCCTGCTCGCGTGCGCCGACGGTGCCGCGCCCGCCCCGCCTGCCGTCCCTGTGCTCCGCGTGGTCTTCGCGCCGGCCTCTCCCGGAGCGGGGGACACCGTGCGCGTGGCGCTGGAGGCCGGCGGGGACGGGGCCCTGGACGGGACGATCCGGTTCGCGCCGGGGGCGCTGGAGTACCGCGGGGCGTCCGGCGCGTTCGCGGCGGTGAACGAGGGGGAGGCCGCGCAGGGACGGCTTCGTGTCCTGGCCGTCGGCGGCCCGGGTGAGGCGGCGCTGGTGCTCCGCTTCGTGGCACGGCGGGCCGGGCCCCCACGGTGGAGTTCGCGGGCTCGGTGGCAGAGGTCAATGGAGCGATGACCACAGCGGAAGCCGTGGCGGAACCGGGTGTCGTTCCCCCGTCCTCACGCCCCATCCCCGCGGCCCGGGCGCCCGCCGGCGCAGCGATCCGCCGGCCGGACGTGCTCCGCTATGGCGACGTGGATGCCAATGGACGCGTGGACGTGATGGATGCGGTCCGGCTGGGAAACTACGTGGTGGGCAACCCCGTGGACGTCTTCCTCGGCGCGGAGGACTTCGCGCTCGCGGCCAATCCGCACCCCTTCAACCTGCCCGGCGCCGGCGCCAGCGACGATGCCCTGCCCCCCGGGCGTGAGGCTGACGGAAGCGGGAGGGTCAACGTCCTCGACGTGGCGATGATCGCCCGCCGGGCGGTGGGGCTCCCGGTCCCGATCGTCGGCGACACCGTGCCGGCCTCCCGCCGCGTGGCGCCCTAGGCGGCCTTCCGCCCGAACCCCGGATCCACATCCACCCGGGCGGCCACGAGGAACGAGGGCAGCGTCGCGAGCGCGCACCACCAGAAGAAGTGCTCGTAGCCGAGCCGGTCCTGCAGCCACCCGGCCCACATCCCCGGGATCATCATGCCGAGCGCCATGATGCCGGTGCAGAGGGCGTAGTGCGCGGTCTTGTGCGGCCGGTCGCCGGCGGGGCCGCCGGCGATGAGCAGCATGTACACCAGGTACGCCGTGAACCCGAAGCCATAGCCAAACTGTTCAATGGCAATGCCGGCGCTGATCACCGTGAGCGAGGTGGGCCGCACCGCCGCCAGCGCCACGAACACCAGCGTGGGCAGGTGCATGCAGATCATGAGCGGCCAGAGCGCCCGCTTGAGCCCCACCCGCGAGATGAACCAGCCGCCGAGCAATCCGCCGCACACCAGCGCCGTGACACCGATGGTGCCGTACGCCAGCCCCACGTCCTGCGTCTTGAGCCCGAGCCCGCCCACGTCGGCCGCATCCAGCAGGAACGGCGTCAGCAGCTTGAGGAGCTGTGCCTCGGCGAAGCGATAGAGCAGCAGGAAAGCCAGGATGGTCCCGATCCCCGGCTGCCGGAAGAAGTCGGCGAACACCCGCCCGAACTCCGCCCAGAAGTTGGCGTCTCGCGCCGTGGGCGCGTCCTCGGCGGGGCGGGGGAGTGCCACGGCGTGCCACGCCGAGAGCCCCAGGTACACCGCGGCCGCCAGGTAGAACACCAGCGCCCAGCCGCGCGCCGGCCCGCCCATCCGCTCGGCCCACATCCCCGCCAGGTACACGAGCCCGCCCTGCCCGGCGATCATCGCCAGGCGATAGAACGTGCCCCGCACCCCCACGAACGCCGCCTGCACGTGCGCCGGCAGCGCCAGCATGTAGAAGCCGTCCGCCGCGATGTCGTGCGTGGCGCTGGCGAAGGCCATGAGCCAGAACACCGCCAGCGAGGCGATGAGCCAGTGCGGCCCCGGGAGCGTGAGGCCGACGAGCGCCAGCGCCACGCCGAGCGCCGCCTGCAGCACCACCACCCAGCGGCGCTTCTGGCCCAGCAAATCCACCAGCGGGCTCCACAGGGGCTTGATGACCCACGGGAGGTAGAGCCAGCTGGTGTAGAGCGCGATGTCGGTGTTGGAGAGGCCCAGGTTCTTGTAGAGCACCACCGCTACGGTCATCACGACCACGTACGGCAGGCCCTGGGCGAAGTACAGCGTGGGGACCCAGCGCCAGGCGGCGCCGGCGTTCGGCGAATCGCTCACGCGCGGAATCTACTCACCCGGTCTTGGCCTTGAGGGCAGCGAGGCGGCGCTTGGCTTCCTGCACCTGCGGCTGCAGCTCCGGGTCCGCCTTCTCCCACTGCTCCACGAAGCGGGCATAGTGCTCGGCGGCCTTCGGGAGGTTGCCCTTCGCCTCGTAGAGCTCGCCGAGGCGCTCGTGGGCCTGGGCCCAGAAGGCGACCCCGGTGGACGGCACCGGGAGCGGCGTGTCGAGCGCGCGCTCGTACCAGGTGATGGCCGAGTCCGCCTGCCCCGCGCCATCGAACGCGCGGGCGTAGAGGAAGGCGCCGACGAAGGGGAGGAACTCGTACCGCGCGTCCGCCTCCCGCAGCGCCGCAAGGGCGTCCGTCCAGCGGTGCTCGGCCATGGCCAGGTAGGCTTGGAAGCGCGCCCGCTTGGCGAGGGAGTCCGGGACGGCGGTGCGCTGGTCGCGCTCCCACCCCTGGACGGCCTGGCGGATGAGGGCCGGATCCTCGATCACCATCCCGACGTGGGCGAGGAGCTGCCATGGCCGGTCGCTCGCGGGGAGGTTCGTCATCGGGGCGGCCGCGAGCCCGCGGGCCATGATGGCCCGGACCCGGGCCCGGTCCGTGCCGTACTGGCCCAGGACCACGGCGGAGTCGAGCGCCCGCCAGAGGCGATCCCCCGGGCTGGGATCGACGCGCTCTTCCTCGTTGGCGGTGAGCGTGAGCCAGCGTAGCGTCTCTGCAATCTGGCCCCGTCGCTCCGCCGTCACGGAGAGCGTGCGGGTGCTGCGGATCTTCTGCCGTGGGGTGCGGGCGATGGCGCGGGTGGCCTGCGCCACCGAGTCCGCCCGCGCGAAATTCCCGAGCCCCCAGGCCGCGTACCAGTCGGCCTCCCAGCCGTCATTGTTGGTGGGATACCGCGCGTGGAACCGGGCCACGGTGGAGTCGATGGCGGCGGCCGAGCGCCGGTTCATGACCTGGTTGTGGACCAGGTTGAAGAACGACCCGCTATAGGCGTTCGGCAGCCCCACGGCGCGGCGGAACGAGGCCTCCGCCCGCTCATAATCCCGCTTCGTCGCGTAGATCAGCGCCGCGTTGTTGAGGGCCGACACGCTGGTGGAGTCCAGCCGGATCACGTCCTCGTAGGCGGCGATGGCGCGCTCGCGATCGGGCGTCGGGCCGTTCTGGAAATAGTAGCCCTCGGTGAGGAGCCGCTCCCGTTCCGTGAGGCGGTCGCGGTGCCGGTAGGCCGTCTGGAGCGCCTGGAGCTGGCGGGGGCGCTCCCGGTTCTCGTTGCCGAGGAGGACGGCGATTTTCCGCCACGCCATGGCGAAGCCGGAGTCGAGGGTGACCGCTTCCTGCAGCAGCGCCAGGCCGCGCTCGCTGTCCCCCAGGTCGTCCGCCACGTGGAGCCCTTCCACGTACTTCCGGAGCGCCGGCAGCGACGCGGTGGTGACCCGCTCCAGCTCGTCGCTGGCGTGGATGGTCTTGAGCGACTCGCCGGCCTTGGTGCGGACGGCGCGGCTCAGCTTGCCGATGGCCTCGATGAGGCCGTCCTGGTCGGCGGCTGTCTCGCGGAAGGCGGCGAGCTCGCTGCCGTCCTGCGCGGCCACGAGGCGCGCCGACACCACGAAGGAGCGGCCGAGCTGCACCACGTCGCCGTCGAGCACGGCCTTGGCGCCCTCACGGGTGGCAATCTCCCGGGCCAGCTCGAAGGGCACCGCGCTCTCGGTGGGCCGACGCATCAGGGTCAGGATGTCCCGGACGTTGCTGCGCGTCAGCACCTTGATCTGCGACGACTGCGCCAGGTCAGTCCGGAGCGCCTCGGCCACGGTGCCGCCGAGCGTGGAGTCGGCGGGCGGGCTCCGGAAGTCGGCCACCAGGATGGTCTCCTGCTCGCCGAACGCGCCCGACCCCTTGAGCGACCCCATGGGCCCGATGCCGAGCGCCCGGAGCACCATGAAGCCCACCACGAGCGCCGCGAAGCCGCCCACCGCGATGGCGCCGCCGAGCCAGGTGCGCCGCCACGACACGTGGGGGCTCGCCTTGACCGCGAGCGTGGCCATGGTGCTCTGCGGCGCCATGGTGCCGCCCGGCGTCCGCTGCGGCGTGGCCGTGAACACCTTGTGGGTGATGCGCTGCACGTAGGCCGTGAAGACGATGAGCGGCAGCCCCGCCAGCATCACGGCGACCGCCCCCGGGAAGGCCCAGTCGGGGAGGCCGATGGCCGCGGTGGCCGCCCACACCGTGATCGTGACCAGCGCCGTCGCCGCCGCCCAGAGGGCGAGGGCCTTCCCGAGCCGGATGCGCGGGCCCTGCAGCGCCGGCGGCAGCACGGCGGCGCTGCCGCTCGTGGTCACGGTCTCGAGCACGCGCACCAGGTCGGTGGCCTGTTGCGGGCGGCCGGCCGGCTCCTTGGTGAGGCACTGCATCACCACCGCGGCGAGGGCCGGCGGGGTGTCGGGCCGGAGGGTGCGGACGTCCTTCGGCGGCTCGCCCAGGTGCGCGGCGAGCATCTTGGCGGAGTTGGTGGCGGTGAAGGGTGGCTGCCCGGCCAGCAGCTCGTACGCCATCGCGCCGAAGGCGTAGATGTCGGCGCGGTGGTCGGTGTCGGGATCACCGAGCGCCTGCTCGGGCGCCATGTACGTCGGCGTGCCGATGGCGGTGCCGGCCTGCGTCAGCGTCATGTTGGCGTCGGCGCCCGTGGTCCGGGCCATGCTGATGGCCTTGGCGATGCCGAAGTCGGTGACGGTGGCGCTGCCCGAGGAGAGGAGGACGTTGTCCGGCTTGATGTCGCGGTGGACGATGCCGTGGCTGTGCGCGTAGGCCAGCGCCCGCGCCACGTCCCGCAGGATGCTCACCGCCTCGCCCACGCTCACGGGGCCGTGCTCCAGCCGGCGGCGGAGGCTGTCGCCCTCGACGTACGGCATGGTGAACCAGGGCAGCCCCTCGGTCTCTCCGGTGGCCAGCACCGGCACCACGTGCGGGTGCTGCAGCTTGGCCGCCATCAGCACCTCGCGGCGAAACCGCTCCACCGAGATGCCGGCCAGCAGCTCGGGTGCCAGCACCTTGATCACCACGTGGCGGCGGAGCGCCTCCTCGGTGGCCAGGTAGGTGCGGGACATGCCGCCGCCACCGAGTTCGCGCTCGATGACGTAGCCGGTGCCCAGGGCCTGGGCCAGGCGGGTGCGGAGGTCGTTCATGTGAGGCCGGCGGGGGCGAGGCGCAGGGGCGTCCCTGGGATCGAGGCCGAGGCCGGCGCGGAGGCGCCGGGGATGTGGGGGAGGACGGGTCGGAATCTAAGGAAAGGAGGGCGGCGCGCTAGGCGGCCGGCATGGTAGGGGCTGGCCATGGCCGGCCCTCCTCTCCCCCGCACCATTACTTCGCCGCTGGAATGGTGAGTTCCCGGATCTCACTCGGTTGCGCTGGTCCGGGTCGGTTTGAGGAGGGCCGGCCATGGCCGGCCCCTACCATGCGGGGGTTAGCCATGTGGGGGGTGGTCCCGATGGGGGTTAGTCCCGACGGGGGTCAGTCCTGCTTGAGCGCGACGACCGGGTCGGTGCGCGCCGCGCGCCAGGCGGGCAACGCCGCGGCGAGCGCGGCCACCAGCAGGAGGACCAGCGCCACTGCCGCGAGCACCACCGGGTTGCCGGGCGCCGTCCCGTAGAGCAGCGCCGCGATCAGCTTCCCGCCCGCCACCGCCGCCGCCACGCCCGCCAGCACGCCGAGGGACACGGTGCGGAGCCCCTCACCCACCACCTGTCGGACCAGGGTGCCCATCCCGGCGCCGAGCGCGACGCGCACCCCGAACTCATGGGTCCGCTGCCGCACGTCGTAGGTGATGGTGCTGTAGATGCCCATCACCGCCACCACCAGCGCCAGCAGCCCGAAGGCCGTGAACAGCGTGGCGCCGAGGCGATAGGGCCGGTACTCGCGCTCGAGGTTCTTCGTCATGGGCGTGACTCGCGCCAGGCCGGCGGGGAAGGCGCGGCGGAGTTCTTCCAGGAGCTGGGCGCTGGCGGTGGCCGTGCCGTTCACGGCGGCGCGCACCACGATGGTCTCGCCGGCCGAGTAGGCCCACTTGCTGCCGACCGGCAGGTAGAACTGGCCCTTCGACTCGGTCTCGAGCACCCGCTCGCGGCGCACCGTCTCCACCACGCCCACCACCGGCACGCACGGGTTGGTGCGCGCGCGGAACTGGAGGCACTGCCCCAGCGGATCCTTGCCCGGCCAGAGGAGCCGCGCGGTGGCGTCGTTGACGACGACTTCGTCGAGGGGCGCGCCGCTCGTCGACGGCGTGAACGTCCGTCCCGCGAGCAGCCGGATCCCCGTCGCCTGGAAGAACTCGGGTGTCACCTCGGCCACCGTGGGGAGGTTGACGCCGAGGGAGCCGGCCGAGTCGGCGCCGGAGTAGAAGGTGGTGAAGCTGAAGCCGTAGAGCGGCGGCATGGCGGTGCGCGCCACCACCTCGATGCCGGGGCGGCCCTGGAGCCGCGCCATGATCTCCGCGCTCTGCGCGGCGCGCAGCGCCGCCGGCGGTTCGCTGCCTTCCTCGAACTGCACGTCGCCGAAGAGCAGCTGCCCGCTGTCGTAGCCGATGTCGAGCCCCTCGACATTCCGGAGGCTCTGCACAAAGAGCCCCGCGCCCACGAGGAGCACCACCGCGAGCGCCGCCTGCAGCATCACCAGGGCGCTCCGGAGCCGGGAGCGGCGGCGCCCACTGCCCGGGCCCGCGGACTTGAGCGTCTCGGTGAGCACCGGGTTGCTGGCCTGCAGGGCAGGAATGAGCCCCGCCACGAGCGCCGAGGCGAGCGCCACCCCGGCGGTGAAGAGCGCCGCCCGCCAGTCGAGCGCGGGCGTGGCCCAGCTCACCTCCGGCAGCAGCAACGCGCGGAGCGCGTTGCCGCCGGCCCAGGCCACGCCGAGCGCGGCCAGCGCCGCGAGGCCGGCAATCAGCAGCGTCTCCAGCGTGAGCAGCCGCACCAGCCGCGCCCGCGAGATGCCGAGCGCCAGCCGGAGCGCGATCTCCCGCCGCCGGCCCAGGGCGTGCGCCAGCAGCAGGTTGATCACGTTGGCCCACGCGATGACCAGCACGATCACCGCGATCCCGCCCACCCGCACCGCGATCTGCTGCTCCGCCCTCGGCTTGGCGGGCCCCCGCGCCTCGAGCGGCGAGCTGACGTGCGCCGCGAGCAGGGTGTCGGCCCGGACGCCGGACCGCTGCTGGTCCAGGGCGCGGAGCGCGGCCGTGACCTGCGCCTCCGCCGCCACGTCGGAGAGCGCCGGGTTCCAGCGCTCGAGCGCGTGGAAGTAGTACGGGTTGTCCGACTCCCACCACGGCCCCTCGATCCAGGAGGGCGGCGTGATGGCGGCGAGCGGGAGCCAGACGTCGGCCGGCTGCAGGTCGAGGCCGCGGAATGGCCCGTCGAGCACGCCGATGATGGTGAAGGTCTTGGGCCCGAGCTGGAGCGGGGTGCCGAGCACGGCGGGGTTGCCGGCCAGCTTGCTGCGCCAGAAGGCATCGCTCACCACGGCCACGGCGGCGGGGGCGCCGAGGCTGTCTTCGTCCGCGGTGTAGAGCCGCCCCAGCGCGGGGCGGAGGCCCAGCACGCCGAAGTACCCGGCGCTGGCGTACACCACGTCCACCTTGGGCCCGAGGAGTCCCCGGCCAAGGTGCGGGTCGTCGCGGACGTAGAGGGCGAGCCGGGCCTCGGGGCCCCGCGCCTCACGGAGGGCGCGGTACATCGGGTAGTTGAGGGCGGCGGAGGTGAACGGCACCCCGTCCCCGGTGCGATGGTGCTCGATCCACCAGCCGCGGAGCGTTGCCGGGTCCTCGACGCCGGCCGGGGGCCGCAGGTACAGCGCATCGAGGATCGAGAAGGTCGCCGCATTGGCGCCGAGCCCGAGCGCCAGCGTGCCGACCACGAGCAGCGTCAGGCTCGGCGCGCGCGTGATGCCGCGCCAGGCGCCGCGGAGGTCCTGGCCCACCACGTCCGGCAGGTGGAGCCAGGTCAGGTCCCGCGCCTGCTCCCGGTAGCGGGTGGCGCTGCCGAACTGCCGCCGCGCGGCGTCGGCATCCGGCGCGTGCATCCGGGCGAGGTCCTGGTGGTGCCGCATCTCCTCGTCCAGCTCGGCCGAGTAGCGGCCGGGGTGGAGCAGGGTGTCGAGGCGGTGGCGGAGGCCGTCGAGCCAGCTCATGAGGCGGGCACCTCACGGCCAAGGACCTTGGCGATCGCCGTGATGGTGGCGTCGAAGCTGGCGATCTCCTGGCCCAGCTTCTTCCGGCCGCTCGCCGTGATGGTGTAGAACCGCGCCCGCCGCCCCGTCGGCGAGGTGCCCCACTTGGCGGTGACGAGCCCGCTCCCGAGCAGCCGTTCCAGCGCGGGGTAGAGCGAGCCCTGTTCCACCACCAGCACCCCGTCCGACACCTGCGCCAGGTGCTGCGCGATGGCGTAGCCGTGGAGGGGGCCCAGCGTCAGGGTCCGCAGCACCAGCATCTCGAGGGTGCCGGGGAGGAGGTCGGACTTCGGGTCGGCGGGCATGGTCACCTGTAGACGGTCTGGGTATGATGAGTAGACAGTCTACATCACGGAGCCGGAACGCGCCAGCGGCCGGAAGGGCGGCACGCCCCCTCCCAGCCCACCACGGACGATCCCGTTCGCCTTACGTACGTAACGGCCGGATATATCCGGCCGCTACGGACGCGGGGGCTGGCGGGATGCTGCGTGGGGGGCTGGGGGGGGCGTTAGTTGGGGAGGCGGAGGCGGCGGGTGCTGATGCGGGTGGCGGTGCCCTCGAGGGCGGTGTAGGCGAGGAGGGCCTCGCCCGGGCCGACGGCGATGGGGGGGGGGAGCTGGGGATGGGTGGCGCCGTCCGAGGACGGCACCGCCACCGGTGACACCGACCGCGCGGCGGGTGGCACCACGGCCACCGACAGCCGCCGGCTCCCGCCCGGTGCAATGTCCCACGCCGCGAGCGAGCCATTGTCCGGCAGCGCCACCACCGCCGCGTGGGAGGCGGGCAGGGTACTGTCCGTCACCAGCGGGACCGCCACCGCCGCGGTGCCCGGGGCGCTCCGCGCCAGGAAGACGCCCGCCTCGCCCGCCTTCCCCGTGAACCACGCCACATGCTGCACCCCGCCCGGCCCGATGGCGAGCGCCGGCCCGGAGTGCGGGCAGCCGGGATAGACCCAGCCATCATCCTGTACCTTGGCGGGTTCCTCGCTGCCGGTGAGCGAGTCAGGCAGCGCGGCCGTGACCACGTCGCGCACGTCGCCGGGGAAGTGGCGGCGCCAGGCGGCGCGGGTGGTCCCGTCGGGGGCCCGCGCCAGCGTCACCCGGCAGCAGGGGCAGGTGGCGCCCCAGAGCGGCTGGTTGGCGCTCCAGGTGGTGCCGAAGTCGGCGGACCGGACGGCGAAGATGGTGGCGTCGCCCTCGGTGCTGCCGTGGTCCATGGCGGTGTGGTCGTGGGTGGTGCTGCCGCCCCGGCGTTCGTCGAGCCAGGCCACCACCAGCCCCGAGTCGCCGGTCCAGGTGGCGCCGTGGAAGGTGTGGCCGCGCGGCGCGTCGGCGGCGGTGGTGTCGTCGTTGAGGGTGATCGCGGCGCTCCAGGTGGCGCCGCCGTCGAGCGAGCGGCTGAAGCGCATGCGGCTGGCGGGCCACTTCCGGCCCTCCACCATGAAGTCCTGCGCCCAGATGAGCGCCACCTTGCCGCCCGGGGCCGCCACCAGGCGCGCCGACGCCTCCGCGTGCGGCTTTACCTCGCCCGCCTGGGCGGTGACGGCCACCGGCGTGGTCCAGCTCCGCCCGCTGTCGGCGGAGCGGGCAAAGTAGAGCTGCCAGCTGCTGTCGGCGCCGCGGGCCACGAAGCTGGCCAGCAGCGCACCCGTGCCGGGATCGGAGGCGAGCACGGGGTCGGCCGACTCGGGGAAGGCGGCGGCGGGACTCGCCGCCGCTTCCACCACCGGTGCCGGCCGCCCGCAGGCGGCCAGCGCGAGGGCCGCCGCCAGGGCGGCCCCCGTCAGGCGCACGTTGGTCCTCACCGCGTCCCCCCGAAGCGGTACTGCGCCCCCAGGAAGAACGTCCGCGGCAGCCCCGGCCGGAACCGCGCCTGCAGCCCCGCCGGCAGGAACGGATTGAAGGACGCGGTCACCGCGTTGCGGGCATCGGCGAGGTTGTTGACGCGGCCGATCACCTCGACCCCCGGCACCACCGGCAGCGTGGCGTACAGGTTGAGCAGGTCGTAGCCCTCGTAGCGGTGCGCGTTGGCGGGATCGGTGTAGTACCCGCCCAGGTGCTGCCACTCGACCGTGGCGCGCGCCACCTCGCCGAAGGGCCGCACCGTGAGGCGCACGTTGCCCAGGTGCCGCGGCGCCGACTCGATCTCGTTGCCGCTGTAGTCGGCGCTGGTGCTCGTCACCCAGTCCTCGTAGCTGTGCTTGGCGTAGCTCCACGCCGCCTCGAGCTGCAGGCGGGAGGTGAGGCCGGCGTTGAGGCCCACCTCGATCCCCTGGTGCCGCGTGTGGCCGGCATTCGAGGTCTCGCGGGTGAAGGTGGTGGTGTTGAAGAAGGTGAGGATGTCATCCTCGATGTCCATGCGGTACGCCGAGAGCTCGAGCGCCACCGGCGCCAGCGGCCGGAGCCGGAGGCCGAGCTCGAAGCTCTTCGCCTTGACGGGGTCGAGGTCCACGGTGTTCACCGCCGAGCCCTGGCGGAAGAGCTGGTCCTGGCTCGGCGCCCGGAAGCTCTGGCGGAAGGAGCCGAAGACGTTCACGGCCGGGGTCACCTGCCAGGTGACGCCGAGCTTGGGGCTCACCGCGTCGAACCAGCGGGTCGTGGACCCCGGTCGGCGGTGCGGGCCGGTCTGCAGGGGTGGCGAGGCTGTTCTCGTAGTCGTAGCCGAGCCGGTCGTAGCGGAGCCCGCCCGAGACGTGCACGCCCGGCACCGGCACCACCTCCGCCTGGAGGTAGGGGGAGACGCCGAAGAAGGTTACGTCGTAGTCGTACAGCCGCCCCGCCTTCGCGTAGCTCCGGTAGATCCCGCTCGTCTGCGTGAAGGTGATGCTGTCGCTCTGGTACTGGCCGGGGGAGTAGTCCACGTCCACGCCGCCGATCAGGGTGGTGTTGAGCGTCGTGAGGTTCCGGCGGCCCTGCGCCAGCAGGCCCAGCGAGTAGTTGCTGGTGGCCCAGACCTCGGGGTCGTACGTGAGCTGCCAGGCGGGCAGCAGGTCCAGCGAGTTGTAGCGGGCGTAGCCCGTCAGCTGCAGGCCGCTCCGCTCGCCCAGCTTCTCCCAGGCGGTGGACCAGCGCACCGCGCGCACGGCGCGGAAGGCGATCGGGGTGTAGTTGGCCTGCGGGTCGTTCTCGAAGTCGGCGCGGGAGACTTCCGAGCCGCCGTCGCCCGGGGAGTTGATGTGCGCGTAGGAGAGGACGCTCTTTACCCGGCTCCGGCCGGAGAGGAGGTGATCCCAGCGGAGCGTGCCGCTTTCGCGCTCCTGCTTCGTGCCGTCCCGGTAGCCGGCGTAGCGCGTGATGTTGAGGTCGGCGCGGAAGCCGTCACTCCCCGTGGTGGTGCTGGCCGAGAGGAGCGAGCGGGCGTACCCGAACCGGCCCCCCTCCACGAACAGCTCGGCCGAGGGCCGGGCACTCGGCGCGCGGGTCAGGACGTTCACCACCCCGCCGATGGCGTCGCTGCCGTAGAGCGCGGTGGCCGGGCCCTTCAGCACTTCCACGCGGTCGGCGTTGGGGATGTTCACTTCGTACAGCGCGTTGTGGTTGAAGAACCCGGTGCTCCGCGTGGGCACGCCGTCCTCGAGGAACGCGTACATCGGCTTGTAGGTGATGGGCTGGCGGAGCGCCATCACGTTGCCCTCGCCGCCCAGGTCCACCACCAGCGCGCCCGGCACCTGCCGCACCAGCTCGGCCGGGTGGTGCGGGCGGGTGGCATCGATGGTCTCGCGGCCGATGACGCCCACGGTGGCGGGCACCGCATCGCGCGCCTCGATCTCGCGGCTGGCGGTGACGATCAGGTCCTCCACCACCAGCGCCCGCTCGGTGAGCGCCACGGCGAGCTCGGTCGGCGCATCCGCCGCCACCGTGACGATCCGCTGCAGCGGGGCGCGGCGGATGCCGCGGAACAGCACGGTGCGCGTGCCAGCCGGCACCGCGCGCAGGGTGTACTGCCCCCGGGCGTCGGTGAGGGTGGTGAGGAGCGTGCCCTCGACGGAGACGGTGATCCCCTCGAGCGCCGCGCCCCCTTCGGCGGCGGTGACCTGCCCGGTGACGGTGCCGGCGCCCTGCTGCGCGGCCACCACGCGCGGCAGCGCGAGGGCGAGCGCCAGGCCGAGCGCCGCACGGATGAAGTTTCGCATGACCCACTCCCGATCTTGCATGACGGAGGACTACGGCCCGCCGGCCGGGAACCCGCGGGTTCCCGGCCCCGAGGGGCCGACGGATGTCAGGTGTCAGGCGAAGACGGGCGGGGCGGTGGCGGGCGGATGGAGCTGGGTGAGGTGAACCAGGTCGGGCGCGGTGCCCGGCAGGAAGATGGCGCGCGGCGCGGCGACGACCACCGCCACCGGCACCACCGTGGCCTGCGGCGCCACCACCACCACGAGCTGGCAGGCGCCGATGCAGGTGCAGGGGTGATTCTCGTCGGTCGGCTGGCCGGGGGCGCCCGGATGGTGATGGTGCGCCATCCCCTCCATGTCCATGCCGCCCATCCCCACCACCTCGGCGCGCGCGGGCGCGAGGGTGGGGCAGGCGTGGGCCAGCTGCAGCCAGGGGCCAAGGGCCCCGGGGCCGAGCAGCAGTGCCAGGAGGGCGAGGACGGGGCGGAAATGCCGAATCGTGCTCACGGGAATCATCATAGCGATCCGAACACGGGGCACGCCAGCCGTGGATGAAGTTGAGACAGGGCGGGCTGGTCGCTGGTTCCATTCAGTTATAGGAGAGCGGGCCGAGGCGGGAATGGACGACAGCGGAGGGAGGGCTGGACCATCGTGAACCACGCTTCATGCCGGCTTCTTGATGGAGGACGCCCCGGGAGGCCATTTTCAGGGGAGTCGGCGTCCCGGGAATCCGGTGCGTCCGGCCAGGCGTAGACCGGGTGCAGGCGCCAGCTAGTGCTCCCGCGACATGCAGTTCCCCAGACCCCGGATCGGTCCATGCGGACTTCTGCCCGATTCCTGGTCACGGCCCTCGTGTGCGTGCTGCCCGCCGTGGCGCACGCCCAGGATTCCGCCGCCACCAGGCCGCCGTGCGCCCCGCGCGATTCCACCCCCCGCGAGCTCGCCCCCCTCACCGTCATTGGCCGGCGGGACAACCTCACCGGCATCGCCACCTCCGCCTCGCAGGGCCACGTGGGCTCGGCCGAGATCGGGAGCCGCCCGCTGACGCGGGAGGGGGAGATGCTGGAGACGGTCCCCGGCGTCATCGTCACCCAGCACTCGGGGGACGGCAAGGCCAACCAGTACTTCGTGCGCGGCTTCAACCTGGACCACGGCACCGACTTCGCCACCCGGCTCGAGGGGATGCCGGTGAACATGCCGAGCCACGCGCATGGCCAGGGCTACACCGACCTCAACTTCCTCATCCCCGAGTTCGTGGACTACCTCGACTACCGCCTCGGCGTGGCGCACGCCGAGATGGGGGACTTCGGGAGCGCGGGCGGGGCGGAGTTCCGGCTGGTGACGGCGCTGCCCCGGCCCTTCGCGCACGTGGAGGGCGGGGCGTTCGGGATGGCGCGGCTCGCGGCGGGCGGCTCCACGGCGCTCGGCGCCGGCGACCTGCTGGTGGGCGGCGAGGTGAAGCGCTACGACGGGCCGTGGCTGCTGGACCAGGAGATCCGCAAGGTGAGCACGCTGGCCCGCTACACCTGGACCTCCGGCAGCTCCACCTTCTCGCTGCTCGGCATGGCCTACCACAACACCTGGAACTCCACCGACCAGATCCCGGTGCGGGCCGTGTCGGGCGGGCTCATCTCCCGCTTCGGCAACCTGGACCCGAGCGACGGTGGCCACACCCAGCGCTACAGCCTCTCCGGCACCTGGCGGCACGCGGGTGCCAGCGCGGTGCACGAGCTGCAGGTGTACGGCATCTATTCCGACCTGTCGCTCTTCTCCAACTTCAGCTTCTTCCTGAGCGACACGGTGAACGGCGACCAGTTCAACCAGCGCGAGTCCCGCGCGGTCACCGGCGCCTCCCTCAAGCGCACCCAGGCGCTCAGCGCGCTCGGCGCCAGCCACGTCTGGAAGGCCGGCCTGCAGACCCGCGCCGACGTCATCGGCAACCTGGGCCTCCACCTCACCGCCGCCCGCCGCCGCCTCTCCACCGTGCGCCAGGACGACGTCACCGAATGGGGCACCGGCGCCTGGACCGAGCTCGAGTCCCGCTGGAGCCCGCGGGTGCGGACCGTGGCCGGGCTCCGCGCCGACGGCTACCTCTTCCACGTGAACGCCGACCGCGCAGGCAACGGCGGCACCCGGCGCGCCGGCATCGTCAGTCCCAAGCTCTCGCTGGTGCTGGCGCCCGCCGACAACGTGGAGCTGTACCTGAGCGGCGGCCTCGGCTTCCACAGCAACGATGCCCGCGGCACCACCATCCGCACCGACCCGCTGAGCGGCGCCCCCGTGCCGCGGGTGGATCCGCTGGTGCGCTCGCGCGGGGCGGAGCTCGGGCTCCGCGTGAGCCCGGCGGGGCTCCGCTCCACGCTCTCGCTCTGGGTGCTCGGGCTCGGGAGCGAGCTGCTGTTCGTGGGGGATGGCGGAACGACGGAGCCGTCCTTCGCGAGCCGGCGGGTGGGCGTCACCTGGGCCAACTACTGGCAGCCCATCCCGGCGCTGGCCCTAGACCTCGACGTGTCGCTGGCGCGCGCCCGCTTCACCGGCGTGCCGGCCGGGCAGGACCGGGTGCCGGGGGCGCTCGAGAACGTGGTGGCGGCCGGCGTCACCTGGCTGGGGCATGCGAAAGGGCCGTTCGGCGCCGTGCGGCTCCGGCACTTCGGGCGCTACGCGCTGATCGAGGACAACAGCGTCCGCGCCCGCCCCTCGTCCCTGGTCAATGCCGAACTCGGCTGGCGGTTCGGCGCCGTGCGGGTGACGGCGAGCGTGCTCAACGTGCTGGACGCGAAGGACCGCGACATCCAGTATTACTACACCTCCCGCCTGGCCGGCGAGCCGGCGGCCGGCGTGGACGACATCCACTTCCATCCCTCCGAACCCCGCCAGCTCCGCGTGATGCTCGGCTGGGGCCGCTGAACGGGGCCGCCATGTCCTATCGCAAGGGCCTGTCCCACGACCACCCGCACGGCGACGAGCCGCAGGGCCACGGCGCGGGCCACGGGCACGACCACGCGCACGAACACGAGCACGAGCACAGCCACCCGCACGAGCACGTGCACGACCACCCGCACCGCCACGGGGACGTGGTGCACAGCCACCCCCACGGCCACGTGCACCACCATCACCACGCGCACCGCCACGCGCACCCGCACGCCCATGGCGAGGGCGCCACGCATCCCACTGCGGAGTCGCCGGGCCACTCGCACGCGCACGACGAGCCCGGGCACACGCACGACCACCCGGACCTCGCCGGCCCAGGCCACGCCGAGAGCCCGCACGACCACGGGCACTGAGGCGCGCTCACTGAAGTGAGCGCTCGGCAACGACAAGTCCTAAAGGACTCGCGGTAGCCCAGGGATCAGGAGTCCTTCAGGACTTGTCGTTGCCGAGCGCTCGCTTCAGCGAGCGCTCGTTATTGCGCCCCCCTCATGTGCGACCGGCCTCCCGAAAAACATCCAGTACCTTGGGGACCGCGTCGCGCCGCCGTGGTCCTCCTTCCCTGCTTCCCCCGCATGGACGGTTCTCATGCACACCACCGATCTCCACCGCAGCCTCCCGAGCCTCTTCAGCGAGCTGGTGTTCGGTGCGCCGGAGACGGGCGCCTACATCCTGAACCGCGGCGACCCCGGGCTGCTCAAGTCGCTGGACAGGCTCAGCGCGCAGGACGCCTCGCGCTCGTCGCAGGGCGGGGCCACGGTAGCGGCGCACGTGGCGCACCTGGCGTTCGGGCTCTCGCTGCTCAATCGCTGGGCCGGCGGCGAGGCGAACCCCTTCGCGGACGCCAACTGGGGCAAGGCCTGGCAGGTGGGCGAGGTGGACGAGACCGAGTGGGCCGGGCTCAAGCGCGAGCTGCAGGGGGAGGTGGAACGGTGGCACCGTGCGCTGCAGTCGGAGCGGGCGGTGAGCGGCATGGAGCTGGACGGCGTGATCGGCAGCATTGCCCACCTGGCCTACCACCTCGGCGCCATCCGGCAGGTGGTGGCCGAGGTGCGCGGGCCCAAAGCCAACGACTGACCTGGAGGCCCGATGGCCGAGTCGAAGCGCATGACCTTCTCGACGACGATCAACGCCCCCGTGGACCGGGTCTGGCGTACCATGCTGGAAGACGAGACGTATCGCGAGTGGACCAGTGTCTTCGCCGAGGGATCGGCGTACGAGGGCTCGTGGGAACCGGGCGCGAAGATCCGCTTCACGGCGCCGGGTGGCGAGGGGATGGTGGCGGAGATCGCGGAGCACCGGCCGCGCGAATACGTGTCCATCCGCCACCTCGGCATGATGCAGGACGGCCAGGAGGACACCACCAGCGCCGCGGTGCGCTCCTGGGCGCCGATCTACGAGAACTACCGCTTCCGCGAGGTGCCGGGCGGCACCGAGGTGATGGTGGAGATGGACTCGCTGCCCGCCTTCGACCAGCAGATGCGCGAACTGTGGCCCAAGGCGCTGGTGCGCCTCAAGGAGGTCGCTGAGCGGGAGTGAGCGCGCCGCCCGCCGTGGGGCCGGAGCGCTGCTCCGGCCACTGGGACTTCGAGATCGAGTTGCCGGAGCGGCGCTCCGGCACCACGGGAGCCAAGGAGGCCGGGGGAGTGAGCATGCGGGCCCGGGCATCGTCCACATCGATGAGGCGGCTCGTGGCGCCGGGCGCGGGTCCCGGCCCGCGGGCCGCCTCTCTCGTCTGGAGTACCACTCCCCTCGCCGAGGCCGTCCTCATGGGCCAGGAACCGTACAGCCGCCAGACCGCCGCCAAGCACTCCCGCCTCCGCGGCGCCACCGTCACCGAGGGCGTCTGTCCCTACTGCGCGGTGGGCTGCGGCCAGCTCATCTACACCAAGGGCGGCCAGCTCCTCGACATCGAGGGGCATCCCGACCACCCCGTGAGCGAGGGCACGCTCTGCCCCAAGGGCGCCAACGCCTTCCAGCTGGCGGTGAACCCTCATCGCCTGACGACGGTGCGCTACCGCGCGCCCTACGCCGATCACTGGGAAACCCGCCCCCTCGACTGGGCCCTGGACCGCCTCGCCGAGCGCGTGAAGGCCACGCGGGACGCGGAGTTCGCCGCGCAGCCGGAGGGCCGCGAGGACAACGCCGTCCGCACCATCGGCTCCCTCGGTGGCGCCACCATCGACAACGAGGAGAACTACCTCATCAAGAAGCTGCTCAGTGGCGGCCTGGGGATACTGAGCATCGAGAACCAGGCGCGCATATGACATAGCGCCTCGGTGCCCGGTCTGGGCACCTCCCTCGGCCGCGGCGCGGCCACCAACTACCAGCAGGATCTCGCCAACAGCGACTGCATCCTGTTCATGGGCTCGAACATGGCCGAGGCGCATCCGGTCGGGTTCCGCTGGGCCATGCGCGCCAAGGAGGCAGGCGGGACGCTGGTGCACGTGGACCCGCGCTTCACCCGCACCTCCGCCATGTGCGACGTGCACGTGGGCATCCGCTCCGGCAGCGACATCGCCTTCCTCGGCGGGCTGGTGCGCTACGTGCTGGAGCAGGACCGGTATTTCAGGGAGTACGTGGTCCACTACACCAACGCCGCCACGATCATCGCCGAGGGCTACGAGGACAGCGAGGACCTGGATGGCCTCTTCTCCGGCTACCGCGGCGACCGCCGCACCGGCCGCTACGACCCGCGCGCCGGCCAGTGGGGCTATGAAGCCGCCGAGGGCGTGATCCCGGAGTGGGCGGGCGCGGGGCCCGAGTACCGGATGTTCCGCGAGGAACTCGGCATGCTGGGCCACAGCCTCGAGGCGGGCCCGCAGATGTACAGCCGGAGCCGCGTGGAGTCGACGGGCGAGCTGGCCGGCGGGCCTGCCTCCGATCCCAGCCTCGAGCACCCGCGCTGCGTGTTCCAGATCCTCCGTCGCCACTTCGCCCGCTACACGCCGGAGTTCGTGGCGGACACCTGCGGCTGCTCGGCCGACGAACTGGTGCGGGTGGCGGAGCTGCTGTGCAGCAACAGCGGCCGCGAGCGCACCAGCATGGTGGTCTACGCCCTCGGCTGGACGCAGCACACCACCGGTGTCCAGGTGATCCGCACCGCCGCCATCCTGCAGCTCCTGCTCGGCAACATCGGCCGGCCCGGGGGCGGGATCATGGCCATGCGCGGTCACTCCACCATCCAGGGCTCCACCGACCTGGCCACCCTCTACGACTCGCTCCCCGGCTACCTGCCGCAGCCCTGCGCCGACGAGTCGCACGACACCCTCGACTCCTACGTGCGCTACGAGGGGCTCTCCACCGGCTACTGGGCCAACTACCGCAAGTTCATCGTGAGCCTGCTCAAGGCCTGGTACGGCGACGCCGCCACGCCGGAGAACGACTTCGGCTTCGGCTGGATCCCCCGCATCGACGGCGACTACTCGCAGCTCCCCTACTTCGAGGCCATGTCCAAGGGCGAGGTGAAGGGCTACTTCCTCTTTGGCCAGAACCCCGCCGGCGGTTCTCCCAACGCCGGTCTCCATCGCGCCGGGCTTCGGAACCTCGACTGGCTGGTGGTGGTGGACTGGTTCGAGATCGAGAGCGCCAACTTCTGGAAGGACGACCCCGGCACGCCCCCGCCCGCCGACATCCGCACCGAGGTCTTCCTCCTCCCCGCCGCCGCCGCACCGGAGAAGGAGGGGAGCCTCACCAACACCCAGCGCCTGCTGCAGTGGCACGACAAGGCGCTCGACCCGCTCGGCGACAGCCGCTCGGATGCGTGGTACGTCTACCAGCTCGGCAAGCGCCTGAAGCAGCTCTACGCCGGCTCCACTGACCCGCGGGACCAGGCGCTGCTCCACCTCACCTGGGACTACGACTTCGACGAGCCCCCGACGCTTCCCGACGGCAGCGTGAGCCGCATCGCGGGCGAGCCCGATCTCGAGCAGGTGCTCATGGAGATCAACGGCTACCGGGTCAACGAGCGGGACCCCGCCACCGGCCGTCCTCGCCTGGTCGGCGGCTTCGGTGAACTCGAGGAGGACGGCTCCACGGCCTGCGGCTGCTGGATCTACTCCGGCGTCTACCCCGGGCCGGGGCGCAATCGCGCGCGGGAGCGGCGCCGGAGCCACGACGGCATCGAGGCCGAGTGGGGCTGGGCCTGGCCGCACAACCGCCGGGTCCTCTACAACCGCGCCTCAGCCGATCCCGCGGGCAATCCCTGGTCGGAGCGGAAGAAGCTCGTCTGGTGGGATGCCTCACTCGGCCGCTGGACCGGGGCGGACGAGCCCGACTTCGACGCCGGCACGCCGCCCGGCTACCAGCCCCCGCCCGGCGCCGAGGGGCTCGCCGCGATTGCGGGGAGCCAGCCGTTCATCATGAAGCCGGACGGGGTGGCGTGGCTCTTTGCGCCGGGCGGCGTGAAGGATGGGCCGCTGCCGGTGCATTACGAGCCGGTGGAGTCGCCGGTGGAGAACCTGCTGCATCCGGGGCAGCACTCGAGTCCGGTGCTCCGCTACCTCGAGAACCCCCTCAACCGCCTGGCCGAGCCGATGTCGCCGGAGTTCCCGGTGGTGGCCACCACGTACCGGCTCACCGAGCATTACCTGAGCGGACCGATGAGCCGGTTCAACAGCTGGCTCAACGAGCTGATGCCGGAGATGTTCGTGGAGCTCAGTCCCGAACTGGCAGCCGAGCGAGGCATTGTGCCGGGCGGGTGGCTGACGGTGCGGACGCCGCGGGCGCGGATCGAGGCGCGGGCGCTGGTGACGCGGCGGATGCGGCCATTCCGGGTGGCGGGGCAGGTGGTGCACCAGATTGGCCTGCCGTTCCACTGGGCCTACGCCGGCGAGGTAGTGGGCGACAACGCCAACGACCTCACCGCGCTCCTCGCCGACCCCAACGTCAGCATGCACGAGGCCAAGGCCTTCGCCTGCCAGGTGGAGGCCGGCCGCCGCGAGGGCAACCGCGCCGAGCCCACGGTCCGATCGGCGCTCACGCTCCACCATGGCCCGGCGCCCGACACGCCGGGTGCGGCCCAGCCCGAGGGGCGGTTTGGCCATGAGCCGGGAGCTTGAGCTGACGGAGGTGGCGCCGCTGCCGGGCGGCGAGAGCCTAACGGCGGAGGGGCTCGAGCGCCTCATCGGGCCGTTCCGGCGGGGGGCGGTGCCGGAGCCGGCGGAGGAGATGGGGTTCTACACCGACACCTCCGTGTGCATCGGCTGCAAGGCGTGCGAGGTGGCGTGCAAGCAGTGGAACCAGCTGCCGGCTGACGGCTTCACCTTCTCCGGCAACAGCTACGACAACACCGGCGCCCTCTCGGCCGAGTCGTGGCGGCACGTCAAGTTCGTGGAGCAGTTCTCGGTGTGGGAGGCCGGGGGCGGCGACGGCGGCGCGATGCCCGGCCGCTGGCTGATGATGAGCGACGTGTGCAAGCACTGCGTCGAGGCGCCGTGCCAGCACGCGTGCCCCACGGGGGCCATCATCCACAACGAGTTCAACAACGTCTACATCCAGCCGGACATCTGCAACGGCTGCGCCTACTGCATCGCCGCGTGCCCCTTCGGCGTGATCACCCGGAGCACGCTCGACAACCACGCCCACAAGTGCACGCTGTGCTACGACCGGCAGAAGGACGGCCTGGTGCCGGCCTGCGCCAAGGCGTGTCCCACGGCGTCCATCCAGTTCGGGCCGGTGGAAGAGCTGCGGGAGCGGGCGCGGACTCGGGTGGAGGAGCTGCGCCGCCGCGGCGTGGCGGATGCGTGGCTCTACGGGCACGAGCCCACCGCGGGCTACTCGCGGCTAAACGCCTTCTACCTGCTGCTGGACAGGGCCTCCGTGTACGGGCTGCCGGAGGCGCCGCGGAACCCGTGGCTCAGCATGCGCGGGGACTACCTCCGCGCGGTGCTGAGCGTGCTGCCGCCGCTGGCGGTGCTCATCACGGCGCTTCTCCGGGGTCGCTGAGGTGCGCGCCGAGCCGCCGCCGAGGCCATCGCCGCTGAGTTATGCGGAGCGTCCGGCCACCAAGGTGCCCAACTGGCACGGGCTGGTGGTGCTCGACGTGCTCTTCAACAACCTCTCCACCGGCCTCTATCTCTGCGCCGCGGTGGGCGAGCTGCTGGCGCCGGCGGCGTTCGCGGGGGTGGCGCCGTGGGCGTACCGTGCGGCATTGGCGTTCCTGGTGGCGGACCTGGTCTGCCTGATCCTCGACCTCGGCGACCCGCTCCGGTTCCATCACATGCTCCGGGTGTGGAAGCCGAGCTCCCCGATGTCGCTCGGGACGTGGGCGCTGGTGGGGTACTCGCTGGCGGTGGGGCTCCTCGCCACGGCGGGGCTGCTGCCGGGCGCAGCGGCGTTCGACGCGGGACGGCGGGTGCTGGTGCTCGCCGGCATGGTGCCGGCGCTGGCGGTGGCGCTCTACAAGGGCGTGCTGTTCAGCACCACGGCGCAGCCCGGCTGGCGGGAGGCGCGCTGGCTCGGCGCGTTCCTGGTGAATTCGGCCTTCCACTTCGGGGCGGCGCTCACGCTGGTGCTGGCGGGGCTGCTGCGGCAGCAGGACGCGGTGGCGGGCCTCCGCGCGGCCGCGGTGGCGCTCGGGCTGCTGCATCTCGGCGCGCTGCTGCTGGTGGTGTTCGACATCGCGCCGTTCCTGCGGGCGGTGCGGAGCCCGGCGCGGCTGGTGGAGCTCGGCCTGGTGGTGGTGGGCGCCGGGATACTGCTCCCGATGCTCTGCTTCTCCCTCGGCTCGCGGGGCGGGGACCTGCTCGGCCTGGCGGCGATGCTCGCCGGAGGCATCATGGCGCGGGACGAACTGGTGCACCTGCCACACCGGCTCCAGCACGCCGCGGGCGGGGCGGCGGCGCGGCTCCGGGCATGACGAGCCACCGGACGCCCCGATTGCCCGCCCTTTACAGCCTCGGGCCCCACGCCCATCCTTCCCGCATGCTCCACCCGGGATTCCGCCGCCTGCTCGCGCTCCTCACCTGCCTCTGCCTCATCGGGGCGGGGCTCGAGCCGCTGCTGCCCGATACCTGCGACGGCGACCGCCCCGCGGTCACCGCCGCCGCCGGCCAGCCGGAGCAGGCGCCGTCCCCCGCGCACGATCCCGCCGCGCCGCACGTCTGCCACTGCGTCCACGCCCACGTGGCCGTGCTGGACCTGCCGATGGCCCTCGGCGCGCTCCCGCCCGCCGTCCGTCAGGCGCCGGCCCTCGGCCACTCGCAGGTGGCCGCGGCCCCGCTCGCCCCACCGCTCCGCCCTCCCATCGCCTGAGACACGCCACGCGCTGAGCGCCGCCTGCGGCGCCGGCGCGGGGTCCTGATCCCGCCCGCTCCCGTCCATCCGGGGGGAGCGGCAGTCCGTCCGTTCACCGGGATGTGTCTCACATGCGTGCTTCCCACCGCCGGAGGCCCGTGGCCTCCACGCTGCCGCTGCTCGTGGCGCTGGCGCTGCCGCTTCGCGCCCAGCAGGCGCCGGGTGACTCGCTGCTCAGCGCCTTCCTGACCGCCGTGCGGGAGGAGTCGCCGCTCCTCGCCGCCGCGCGCGCGGAGGTGGCGGCGGCGGAGGGTGCCCGCCGCGCCGCCGGCCCGAGTCCCGCGCCCACCCTCTCCGCCGCCGTCGAGGAAGTGCCGGACGGCGTGGACCTCCCCCACGCCGGCATGCTCCGCCTGGACCTGCAGCGCCCCTTCTTCACGGGCGGCGTGCGCGGGGCGGACCGCGCCGCGGCCGGGGTGCGCGTGGAGCTGGCGACGGCCCGCCTGGCGCTGCTCGAGCGCGGCCTCCGCGCCTCCGTGGAGCGCGACCTCCTCCGCTGGCGCGGCTGGCGGGCCATCGCCGCGCGGCTCGCGGCGGAGGACACGCTGCTGCTCGACGCAGAGGCGGCGCTCCGGGCGCGCTTTACGGCGGGGGAGGCGCGCTACGTGGACGTGCTCCGCATCCGCACCGAGCGGCTCCGCGTGCAGACCGACCGCGCCGCGGCCCTCCGCTCGGCGCAGGCAGGCCGCCGCCGGCTGGAGGCGCTGAGCCCGGACGCGGGCCCGGCCCGTGCCACGCTCGACGCCCTGCTTGCCGGCGCCGGGACCGATGCCCCTGACCTCCCGCCGGCTCCATCCGTGGACAGCCTGATCGCGTCTGCCGGGCAGCTCCAGCTGCTCGACCTCGCGGTGCGCGCCGCCCGCGCCGACTCGGCGTACACCGCCGCCACCCGCCGCCCGCAGGTGATGGGCGGCGTGGGGCTGCAGCGCTTCGGGGACGAGGCGGGCGGCTTCCAGGTGGGGCCGGCGCTCACCGCGTCGGTGTCGCTGCCGTTCGCGGTGCGCGGTTCCACGCGCGCGCAGGCGGCGGCGTCCGGCCTAGCCATCCGCGTGGCGGAGGCGCGGCGGGCGGCGGAGGTGGTGCGGCTCCGCACCGCGCTGCTGCTGGCGCGGGACCGCTACGACGCGGCGCGCACCCAGGCCGAGGTGTACGACGCGGCGCTCCTCACCGGGGCACGCGAGGAACGGGAGGCGGCACTCGCGAGCTTCCGCGCGGGGGAGCTGCCGCTCATCGAGCTGCTCGACTTCGAGCGTGCCCTGGCCCAGGCGGAGACCAGCCGCCGCCGTGCCGCGATGGACGCGACCGCGGCGTGGGCCGACCTGCTGACCACCCTTGCCGGCGCCCCCGACCTCCTGGGCGCGGCCGATCCGGAGACTGCCCATGACTGACCCGATCCACCGCGCCACCCGCGGCGCGATCGTCGTGACCGCCTTGGCCCTTTCGCTGGTGGCCTGCGGCGACAAGCCCGCCGCCGATGCCGAGGCCCAGCCCGCGGCCGATCCCGCAACCGAGGCCGGCGCGGACAGCGGGGCGAGCGTCCTCACGCTCACCCCGGCCGCCGTGACGGCGGGCGGCATCCGGAGCGAAGTGGTGCGTCCCGCCGGCGGCGCCGGCACCACGGCCACCATGCAGGCGCCGGGACAGGTGGAGGCGGATCCGCTCCGGGCGGCATTCGTGTCGTCCCGGGTGGGGGGGCGGCTGGAGCGGCTTCTCGCCGTGGCGGGAGACCGGGTGACGGCGGGGCAGGTGGTGGCGGAGGTGATGAGCCCCGCGTACCTGGCCGCGCAGCAGGACTATCGCCAGGCCGCGCGGCGGGCCGCGCTGCTGGCCGGCACGCCTGACTCGGCCGGGGCGGTGGCGCTGGCGGGGGCCGCGCGCCGGCGGCTGGAGCTGATGGGCGTGGCGGGCGCGGAGCTGGACCGCGTGGAGCGGGGCGGGGAGCCGGCAGCGCTCCTCCCGGTCACGGCACCGTTCGACGGCAGCCTGGTGGAAGCGATGACGCTGGCGGGTGCGGCCGTGGAGCCGGGGACGCCGATCTTCCGGCTCATTGACCTCCGCGAGGTGGACATCGCGGCGGACGTGCCGGAGCGCTACCTCCCCGAGCTCCGCGTGGGCCAGCGCGCCGTGGTGCGCCTCGCCGCGTATCCCGACCAGGTGCTCAGCGGCCGGGTGGAGCGGATCCGCGACGAGCTGGACCCCACCACGCGCAGCATCGAGGCGCTGGTGCACGTGGCCAACCCGGGCCGGGTGCTCCGGCCGGGGATGTTCGCCACGGTGGAGCTCGAGGTGAGCGATGCGCGCGGCGCCCGCGCCGCGAGCGAGTCGCCCAGGGTGCTGGTGCCGGCCGGGGCCATCCTGAGCGCCGGCGACGAGCGCTACCTCTTCGTGGAGCTGGCGGAAGGCCGCTACGAGCGCCGGGTGGTGACGCTGGCCCCCGATGACCGCCGCTTCGCCGGCGTGGGCGCGGCGGACGTGGTGGTGCAGGCCGGGGTGGCGCCCGGGGACCGGGTGGTGGTGGATGGGGCGTTCACCCTCAAGTCGGAGCTCGCCAAGGCGGGCTTCGCCGAGGAGGAGTGAGCGATGGTCGAACGCCTCGTGGCCTGGGCGGTCCGGAACGCGGCCGCCGTCTTCCTCGGCATCCTCCTCCTGATGGGCGCCGGCGCCTACGGGCTCCAGCACCTCAAGGTGGACGCCTTCCCCGACCTCACCGACGTGCAGGTGGCCGTGCTGGTGGACGCGCCCGGCCTCTCGCCGCTCGAGATGGAACGGCTGGTGGCGTTCCCCATCGAGGTGGCCATGAACGGCCTGCCGAGGGTGCGGCAGGTGCGCTCGGTGAGCAAGTACGCCTTCTCCTCGATCACCATCGTGTTCGAGGACGGGGTGGGTCTCTACTTCGCGCGGACGCTGGTCAACGAGCGGCTGCAGAGCGTGCGCGAGGGGCTCCCGGTGGGCGCCGACGCCGAGCTCGGGCCGCTGGCGGGGGCCACGAGCGAGATCTACCTCTACACGCTCGAGGGCGGTGGCCTGGACCAGGCCGCGCTCCGCACCCTCCACGACCGCGTGGTGCGCCCGCAGCTCCGCACCATCCCCGGCGTCACCGAGATCAACACCTTCGGCGGCCAGGTGCGGCAGGTGCAGGTGACGGTGCGGCCGGAGCGGCTGGTGAGCTACGGCCTCACCCTGCACGACGTGGTGGAGGCCGTGCAGGCCAACAACAGCATCGCCGCCGGCGGGTACCTGGAGCACCGGGACGAGCAGTACATCCTCCGCGGCCTGGGCCAGGCCACGGGCCTCGAGGACCTCCGGCAGACGGTGCTCCGCGCCACCGAGCGGGGCGTCCCCGTGCTGCTCCGCGACGTGGCCGACGTGGGCTTCGGCGCCGCCGTGCGCCAGGGCGCCGTCTCCCGGGACGGGCAGGGCGAGGTGGTGACGGGCATCGTGATGATGCTCCGCGGCGAGAACAGCCGAGAGGTGGTGCGCCGGGTGCGCGAGCGCGTCGAGGAGGTCAACAAGAGTCTCCCCGAGGGCGTCCGCGTCTCCCCGTACTACGACCAGACCGACCTCGTCGAGGGCACCCTCCACACCGTGCGCACCAACCTGCTCGAGGGCGGGCTGCTGGTGATGGCCGTGCTGCTCCTCTTCCTGGGCAACGTGCGCGCCGCCCTGGTGGTGGCCGCCACCATCCCCCTCTCCCTCCTCTGCGCCGTCCTCGGCATGCGCTGGCTCGGCCTCTCCGCCAACCTCATGAGCCTCGGCGCCATCGACTTCGGCATGATCGTGGACGGCGCCGTGGTGATGACGGAGCAGTTCGTCCGCCGGCTCCACGCCGACGAGGAGGCGCACCAGTTCCCGCGGGAGCGGGAGGCCTTCCTGGCCCGCCTCGTGGGCCTGGCGCAGGAGGTGGCGCGGCCCATCGCGTTCGGGGTGCTGATCATCCTGCTGGTGTACCTCCCGATCCTCACGCTCGAGGGCCTCGAGGGCCGGATGTTCCGGCCCATGGCGCTCACGGTGGCGGCGGCGCTGTTCGGGAGCCTGGTGCTGGCGCTGCTCTTCGTGCCGGCGGCGGCGACGGTGGTGTTCCGGAAGGGCGCGCCGGAGTCGAAGCTGGCGCTCCGCATCGCGGCGGTGCTGGACCGGCGCTACGCCGCCGCCCTGGGCGGTACGCTGGCGCGGCCCGGGCGCACGGTGGTGGTGGCGCTCCTGCTCCTGGTGGCGAGCCTGGCCCTGGTGCCGCGGCTCGGCACCGAGTTCCTGCCGGAGCTGGACGAGGGCTCCATCCTGGTGGAGGCGGTGCGGGACCCGAGCGTGTCGCTCGCCAAGTCGGTGGAGATGCAGGCGGAGATGGAGCGGACGCTCCGGCGCTTCCCGGAGGTCACCACGGTGGTGAGCCGCGTGGGGCGCCCCGACGTGGGCAGCGACCCGATGGGCATCAACCAGGCCGACGTGTTCGTGATGCTCACTCCGCACGGCCAGTGGCGCGACGGCCTCACCAAGGACGCGCTGGTGGAGGAAATGGAAGACAGCCTCAACGCCCGCGTCCCCGGCATCGCCTTCGGCTTCACGCAGCCGGTGGCCATGCGGCTCGACGAGCTCATCAGCGGCGTCCGCTCCGACCTCGCCATCAAGGTCTTCGGCGACGAGCCGGAGGAGAACCGCCGGGTGGCGGAGCGGGTGGCGCAGGTGGTGGAGCGGGTGGCGGGTGCCACACAGGTGCGCGTGGACGCCACCGAGGGCCAGGGCTACCTCAACGTCCGCCTCGACCGCCTGGCCATGGCGCGCTTCGGCATCCCGGTGGCCGAGGTGCAGGAGGCGCTGGAGACGGCGGTGGGGGGGCGGCCGGTGTCGCAACTGCTCGAGGGGAGCTACGCGGTGGACGTGTCGGTGCAGTACCCGGCGGACCTCAAGGCGTCGCCGGAGGCCATCGGGAGCATCACCATCCCGTCGCCGTCGGGGGCGCGGATCGCGCTGTCGCAGCTGGCGGACATCCGGCTCGAGAGCGGGCCGGTGCAGGTGAGCCGGGAGCGGGCGCAGCGGCTGGTGGTGGTGCAGGCCAACGTGAGCGGCCGCGATCTCGGCGGCTTCGTGGCCGAGGTGCGGCGGGCGGTGGAGGCGGGGGTGACGGTGCCGCCGGGGATGTTCCTCGAGTATGGCGGGCAGTTCGAGAACCAGGCCCGGGCCATGGAGCGGCTCCGACTGGTGGTGCCGGTGGCCATCGTGCTGATCGGGGTGCTGCTCTATGCCTCGCTGCAGTCGTGGGTGCTGGCGGCGCTGGTCTTCACCAACCTGCCGTTCGCGGCGGTGGGCGGGATTGCGGCGCTCTGGCTCCGGGGGCTCCACCTGAGCGTCTCGGCGTGCATCGGCTTCATTGCGCTCTTCGGCGTGGCGGTGCTCAACGGCCTGGTGCTCCTCACCACCATCCGCGCGCGGCGCGCCGACGGGCTCGACCACCGCGCCGCGGCGGAAGCCGGTGCCCGCGAGCGGCTCCGGCCGGTGCTCATGACGGCGCTCGTGGCCAGCATCGGCTTCCTGCCCGTCGCCACCTCGGTGGGCACCGGCGCCGAGGTGCAGCGGCCGCTGGCCACGGTGGTGATCGGGGGACTCGTGACGTCCACCCTGCTGACGCTCTTCGTGCTGCCGACGATGTACGCCTGGCTCGGCCGGCGCAGCCGGCGCGGGCAGGTGGGGAACGCGGGACTGGAGGAGTGACCGGCATGGGACACGACCACGACCACGGCACCAAGCGGTACGACCGGGCCTTCGCGCTCGGCGTGGCGCTCAACCTGGCCTTCGTGGGCGTCGAGGCGGGCTACGGCCTCTACGCCCACTCGCTGGCCCTGGTGGCCGATGCCGGCCACAACCTGAGCGACGTGGCGGGCCTGCTGCTGGCCTGGGGCGCGAGCCGGCTGGCGCTCCGCGCCCCGTCGCCTCGTCGCACGTACGGCATGCGCCGGAGTTCGATCCTCGCGGCGCTCGGCAACGCGCTGCTGCTGCTCATCGCCGTCGGCGCCATCGCGTGGGAGGCCATCCGCCGGCTCCGGGACCCGGAGCCGGTGATGACGGGGGCGGTGATGGTGGTGGCGCTCGTGGGCATCGCCATCAACACGGCGACGGCGCTGCTCTTTGCGCGCGGGCGCGAGAAGGACCTCAACATCCGCGGCGCCTTCCTCCACATGGCGGCGGACGCGGCGGTGTCGGCGGGCGTGGTGGTGGCGGCGCTGGCCATCCGCTACACGGGATGGAACTGGCTGGACCCGGCGATGAGCCTCCTGATCGCCGTGGTGATCACGGTGGGCACGTGGGGCCTGCTCCGCGAGTCGGTGAACCTGGCGCTCGACGCGGTGCCGGCCGGCATCGACACGGCGGCCGTCGCGGCCTACCTGCGCACCCTGCCGGGCGTGACCGCCCACGTGCTCCACATCGGGGGCATGAGCACCACCCACGTGGCACTGACGGCGCACCTGGTGAAGCCGGTGCTGGAGAACGACGACGCGCTGCTCGTCACGGCGTGCCACGAGCTGCACGAGCGGTTCGGGATCGAGCACGCGACGCTGCAGGTGGAGCGGGACCAGGGGGCGGCGAGCTGCGCCCGGCGTCGGCGCAGGTGGTCTGAGACGCGGGGAGGGGCCATCGCCCGGCACGGCAACGCCGCCCCCGAACCTCGCTGGGTTCGGGGGCGGCGGCGATTGGTGCCGGGTGGCCTAGGCCGAGGCGGCCTTGGCCTCGGCCATGGCTCCCGCCTTCGCCTCGCGGGCCGCCTTGGTGCTGGCGGTGGTGGGACGACGCACCGGGCCCAGCAGCTTGAGCGCGCTCTTCCAGGCGCCGAGGGCCTCGGGGTTGGTGCGGAAGCGGACCAGGTTGATGGCATTGAGGCGGCCCACCACCTCGTCCAGCTTGCCGACGATGTCCTTCAGCTCCTCCCGGGCACCCGCCCGGGCGGCGCGCGCCTGGTTGGAGGCGAGGACCGCCGCCTCGTACTTGGCGATGGCCTCCCGGAACGTCACCACGAAATCCGCCGGCAAGCCGCTGGCAATGAACCGCGCCTCGGCCTTCGCGGCCACCTCGACGATGGCGGTGGCCCGGGTGGCCAGGTCCTTCTCGGCCGCCCGATGGCCCACGGCCCCGATCTCCTTGGCAATGACCGGGTCGATGCTGGCCCAGCTCCTGGCGAGCGTGACGACCGGCACCATGTGGACGTCGATGAGCGTGGTCCGGGCCACCTTCTTGGCGGTGGTGGTCCCCTTCCCATGGGTGGCGCGGAACTGCACCTGCACGCCCGCCTCATCGAGCAACGTGTCGAGCAGCGCCACGTCGTCCATGTAGGCAGGGTTGGGCGAGGGGTTGGCGAGCGAGAACGCCTGCACGTTCTCGGCTCGCTGCAGCTTACGGCGGACCTCGGTGGACATACAGCCCTCCTGGCAGAACGGTGAACCTCCCTGGACCGGCGACCCGACCGCCCGTCGTCCACATGGATTGGGAACTGCGCCCGGTCCGCTCAGTCGGTCGTCGGCAGGGCCGCTGCCTAACGGACGCATTATTCAGGCCATGCATAAACCAGGGCGTCCTCCGTGGCATGGATCTTGTGCCCGAGGGAAAATCACGTCGTCATTTATGCAGCCATGTATAATCAGGCTTTACGTCATCGCGCGGCGAACGTCGCCGGCGGGCGGGGCGGTGAGGGTGGCGATGCAACAATCTTCGGGTTGGGACCCGAAGCCTGGCGTGGTCTGCGTTGCGCGGACGGCGTGGCGGGGCCGGGGCGGCCCTGGCCGCGCTGTGCATGGGACTGGCGGCGCTGTGCGCGAGTGGGCCGCGCCGTGCATGGGACTGGCGGCGCGGTGCGCGGAGTGGGCGGCGCCGTGCGCGGAGTGGGCCGCGCTGTGCATGGGACTGGCGACGCTGTGCGCGGAGCGGGCGGCGCTGTGCGCGGAGGGGGCGGCGCTGTGCGCGGAGGGGGCGGGGCTGTGCGCGGAGTGGGCGGCGCTGTGCGCGGAGGGGGCGGGGCTGTGCGCGGAGTGGGCGGCGAGGTGCGCGGAGGGGGGTGGCGCTGTGCGCGGAGTGGGCGGCGCTGTGCGCGGAGGGGGCGGGCGGTGCGCGGACGGGGCCGCGCCGTGCGCGGACCGCCCGAGGCTGTGCGAGCGACAGCGGAGTCGGGAGAAGCTCTTTCCGGCGCGGGAGGCGGACCGGGCGGGCTCAGCCCTCGAACAGCTGCGCCACGTCCATCTCCCAGGGCGCGGGGGGCGCCCTCGGGGCTCCAGCGGAGGCGCTGGCGCTCGAGGCGGGGAGTGCGATCGGCGGGGGTCCAGATCTCGACAGTGCGGGTGTCGGGGTCCACGATCCATTACTCCGGGATGCCGAGGGCCTGGTAGAGGTGGCGCTTGGTCCCTCGATCAGGCCGCCGGGTGTCGGGGCTCAGTACCTTGATGACGAGGAAGGGACGGCCGAGGTCCTGCCGGCGGTCGGGCGGGCGGGGCGCAACTCGGCCCATCCTGGGCAATGCTGGCTGTCATCCTCCTGTCACGCAGTCGCATATCTTCCGGCCTCGAGCTGGACTTCCCTGCGCACCAGCCCTGAGGTCTCGATGCGAACATTCGTGATGGTGGCAGGGCTGCTGCTGGCGGCCCAGGCCGTGGTGGCACAAGGGGTGGCAGTCAAGGAAGCCCAGCCGGGCCCCCTGGCCCAGGCGAAGATCACCGCCGACTCCGCACTCAAGGTCGCGCTCGCCCGGGTGCCGGGTGCCAGCCTCAAGTCCGGCGAGATCGAGCGGGAGCACCGGCGGCTGGTCTATTCCTTCGACCTCACGGTCCGGGGGCGGCGCGGGATCGAGGAGGTGCAGGTGGATGCGCGGACCGGCGCCGTGGTGTCGCAGGAGCACGAGAGCGAGGCCGCGGAGGCGACCGAGGCCGCAGATCCGGCGCGGGCGCCGGAGGCGCGCCCCTAGTCCGGCCCTCCGCGTGCGGGCTGCCTTGACATCCCGCGCCCCGGCCCGTGATGCTCGTGGCCCCGCGACGGGCCCGCCGCGCCGCCCGGCGCACGGAACAGGGAATGGGAGGCCGACAGCATGCGGGTGCTCGTGGTTGAGGATGATCCGGAAGTGAGTGACCTCCTGCGCCGGACCATCTCCCGCGCCGCGGGGGCCGTGGATCTTGTGGCCACCGGCGCGGACGCCCTGCGGGCGCTACGCGGCACCCCCTACGATGCGGTGGTCCTCGACCTCGGGCTTCCCGACATGGACGGCACGGAGGTGTGCCGTCGCTGGCGCGCCGATGGCGGGCGGACGCCGGTCCTGATGCTCACCGCCCGCGGCGCCCTCGGCGACCGGGTCTCGGGCCTCGACAGCGGGGCCGATGATTACCTGGTCAAGCCGTTCGAGGTGGAGGAACTGCTGGCCCGGCTCCGCGCCCTGCTGCGCCGCCCCGACGTCCCGCTGCCCGTGGTGCAGCGTTTCGAGGACGTGACGCTCGAGCCGGCCACGCGGCAGGTGCGCCGGGGCGACCGCGAGATCCCGCTGTCCAGCCGGGAGTTTGCCCTGCTGGCGTTCCTGATGCGCGCCCCGGGACGGGTGTTCAGCCGGGCCCAGCTGCTGGAGCACGTCTGGGACGATCACTTCGACCCGATCGGCAACGCGGTGGATGTGCTGGTGGGACGGGTGCGGCGGAAGCTCGACCCGGATGGCCGCCGGCCGCTGATCCACACGGTGCGGGGCGCCGGCTACGTCCTCAAGGGCGGGACCGTGGGTCATGGCGGTTAGCCGGCTCCGCCTCGGGATCGCCGCATGGTTCGCGGTGGCGTTCCTTGCCGGGCTCGTTTCCCTCGACCTCTCGCTGTACGGGTACCTCCGCTACCAGGCTTCCCACCGCCTGACACGGGACCTCGGTACGCTGGGCCGCTCGCTCGGGCGAGCCGTGGCGTTCGAGCTGGACGAGGCCCCCGATTCCGGCGTGGCGTGGGCCGCCCGGGATACCCTGAAGGAATGGGTGGCGCCGCCAGGGGCCTACCTGGTGCTCGACTCGGTCGGCGGGGTGCTGGCCTCACGCGGCGACCGGGCCTGGCTCGCCGCGGCAACGGCGGCCCCCAGGCATGAGGCGGTCTGGGACGGCGCGGTGGCCGCCGGGCGACCGGTGCGACGCGTCGTCGTCCCCGGCCCGGCTGGCCGCGGGTTTCGGGTGGCCGTGCTCGGCAGCGCGGAACTGGCGGCCGCGGAGAGCCAGAACCTCGCGCTCTGGCTCGCGGTGAGCCTGCCCTTGGTCCTGCTGCTCGGCCTGGCCGGCGGGTACCTGCTCTCCCGCCGGGCGCTGCGGCCGATCCGGGAGCTGGAACAGGCCATCGCTGCCATCTCGCCCGAGGCGCTGCACGAGCGGCTGAGCGTCCAGGTGCCCCCCGATGAGGTGGATGGGGTGCGGGCGCAGGTCAACGTCCTGCTCACCCGGCTGGAGCGGGCGCGCGAGAGCAACGCGCTGTTCCTGCGCCAGGCCGCGAACCAGATCCGGACCCCGCTCACGCTGGTCATGGGCGAGGCGTCCCTGGCCCTGCCGGATGCGCCGGCCGCGGTGCGGCCCGTGCTGGCCCGGATCCTCCGCGCCTCGGAACAGATGCAGCGCCGGGTGGCGGACCTCTTCGTGATGGCGGAAGCGCGGACCGGCGCCCCGGTCCCGCTCGACGAGGCGGTGGACGTCGACGGCCTGCTGCTCGAGGTGGCCGATGCCGCCCGGGCCCGGGCCCGGCAGCTGGGGCATGCGCTGGCCTTCGGCGAGGTGGAGCCGCTCGAGGTGCGCGGCAACCGCGCGCTGCTGCGGGAGGCGCTGCTCGAGCTGGTGGAAAACGCGCTCACCCACGGGGAGCCCGGGACACCCGTCGAACTCGGCACCAGTGCGGCCGCCCGGACGGTGACGGTGCGGAACGCGGGGCGCGCCTTTGCACTGGAGCCGCTGGAGGACGTCGGCAACCCCGCGCCGCGGGACCGCGGCCTCGGGCTGATGATCGTCCGCTGGATCGCGGCCACGCACGGTGGTCGCCTGGAGGTGGTGGCGCACCAGGGCGTCAATGCCGTGACGCTGCAGTTCCCTCACGACTCGACCGCGGCGTCCACGCCGCCAACCTGATCATGTCCGTGACCTCACCCGCATTCCCCGCGCGCCCCGTCCGCCCCCGCTCCCTTTCCGTGCCGGCCCTGCTTGGGCTGGTGGCGTGCGGCGCGCCACCCGCGGCCGAGAAACCCCAGCCGCCGGCCACCCTGAGTCACGCTGTGAAGGAAGCCGACCTCGCCACCCTGACGCTCACCGCGCAGGCGGAGCAGCGGATCGGGATCGTGGTGGACACCGCCGCCCGGCGCGAACTGGGGCAGGTGCGCACGGTGGGCGGCGAGGTCCAGGTGCGCCCCGGCAGCCGGGCGGTGCTGGTGGCGCCGCGCGCCGGGACGGTGCTCGGCGCCCCCGGCGGCGGGCTGCCCGTCGCCGGAAGCCGCGTGGCGGCGGGGGCGCCGCTGCTGCGCCTGCTGCTGCTGCCGGCCGAGGGCGACCTGTTCCAGGCCGGCGACGAAGTGGCTGCGGCGGAGGCCCGGCTCGGGAACGCCCGGCTCCGCGCGGAGCGCGCCGAGACCCTGCTGGTGCGGGGGGCCGGCACCATCGAGGCCGCGGAAGACGCCCGTCAGGCGCTGGTGGAGGCGGAGGCCGCCTTCCGGGTGGCGCAGTCGCGCCAGGCGGTGCTGAGCGGCGCGCCAGACTCGGCCGGCCTCCGGTCGGTGACGCTCAGGCGCCGTTCGACGGCGTGGTGCAGGCGCTCGAGGTGGCGGCGGGCCAGCGGGTGGCGTCCGGCGCCGCGCTGCTCGAGGTGGCCGCCCTCGACCCGCTCTGGGTGCGGGTGCCGCTCTTCCCCGGCGACCTGCCGGCGGTGGACGTTGGCCGCGGCGCCATGGTGGCCCGGGCCGGCGGGCAGGGCGGCGGCCGGCCCGCCCGCGCCGTGCCGGGCCCCGCCTCGGCGGATCCGGTGGCCGCCTCGGTGGATCTTTACTTCGAGGTCCCGAACCCCGACGGCGGCCTGCGCCCGGGCGAGCGCGTGGGCGTCACGCTCCCGCTCCGGGGCCGGGGCACGAGCGGGGTGGTGGTCCCGTGGAGCGCCATCGTGCGCGACATCGGGGGCGGGGCGTGGGTGTACGCCCGGCTGGGGGAGGGGAAGTACGCCCGGCGGCGGGTGGAGGTGGACCACGTGGTGGGGGACCAGGCGCTGCTGGCCCGCGGGCTCGAGCCCGGCACTGTGATCGTGGCGGTGGGCGCGGCGGAGCTGTTCAGCACCGAGTTCGGGACGGGGAAGTGATGCGCGGCCTGGTCAGCGCGGCCCTCACCCACCGGGTGACGGTGGTGGCGCTCGCCCTGCTGCTGGTGCTGCTGGCGCCGGGGCTCCTCCGGGACACGCCGTTCGACGTGTTCCCCGAGTTTGCGCCGCCGCTGGTGGAGATCCAGACCGAGGCGCCCGGGCTGTCCACCGAGGAGGTGGAGCAACTCGTCACGGTGCCGCTCGAGAACGCGCTCCTTGGCACCGCTGGGTCCGGACCGGCTCCGCCCAAGTCGGTGCTGGGCCTCTCGTCGGTGGTGCTGCTCTTCCGCCGGGCACCGACCGGCTTCCGCGCCCGGCAGTTGGTGCAGGAGCGTGTGGCGTGGTGGCGCCGACGCTGCCCGCGGTCGCGCGGCCGCCGGTCATGCTGTCGCCGCTGTCGCTCCCTCAGCCGCGCGCTCAAGATCGGCATCACCTCGCCGACGCTCGACCAGGTGGCGCTCACGACGCTCGCCAAGTGGACCATCCGGCCCCGGCTCATGGCCGTGCCCGGCGTGGCCAACGTGGCCATCTGGGGCCAGCGGGACCGGGAGCTGCAGGTGCTGGTGGATCCCGACCGCCTGCGGGCGAGCGGCGTGACGCTGGCGCAGGTGACCGACGCCACCCGCGCCGCCACCACGCTGGCGGGCGGCGGCTTCGTGGACACGCCCAACCAGCGCTTTGCCGTGAGCCACCGGAGCGGCCTGCACTCCGCCGGCGACCTCGCGCGCCAGCTGGTGACCTGGCGGAACGGCGCCGCGCTGACGCTCGGGGACGTGGCCGAGGTGACCGAGGGCCACCCGCCGCCGATCGGCGACGCCATCATCAACGACGGCCCCGGGCTGCTGCTCATCGTGGAGAAGCAGCCGTGGGGGAACACCCTCGCGGTGACCCGGGGCGTGGACGCCGCGCTGGCCGAGCTGCGCCCCGCGCTCGGCGACGTGGCTATCGACGCGACGATCTTCCGGCCGGCCACCTTCATCGAGCTCTCCCTCCACAACCTGGGCCGCGCCCTGCTGCTCGGCTGCGTGCTGGTGGTGCTGGTGCTGGCGCTCTTCCTGCAGGACTGGCGCACGGCGTTCATCAGCCTCACGGCCATCCCGCTCTCCCTGCTGGCCGCGGCGCTGGTGCTCCGCTGGCGCGGGGGCACGCTCGACACGATGGTGATCGCGGGGCTCATCATCGCGCTCGGCGAGGTCGTGGACGACGCGATCATCGACGTCGAGAACATCGCCCGGCGGCTGCGGCAGAACCGCGCCGCGGCGGCGCCGCGCCCGGCGTTCGAGGTGGTGCTCGACGCCTCGCTCGAGGTGCGCAGCGCCGTGGTCTACGGCAGCCTCATCGTGGTGCTGGTGTTCGTGCCGGTGTTCTTCCTCGACGGGGCTCGCCGGGGCGTTCTTCCGGCCGCTGGCGCTGGCCTACATCCTGGCGATCGGGGCGTCGCTGCTGGTGGCGCTCATCGTGACGCCCGCGCTGGCGCTGCTGCTCCTGCCGGGCGCCCCGCTCACGGAGCGGGAGCCGCCGCTCGCGCGCTGGCTGCACGCGCGCTACCGGGGGCTGCTGCCGCGGCTGGTGGACCGCCCGGCGCTGGCGGTGCGGATCGGCGCGGCGGCCACGGTGGCGGCGCTGGGCACGTTCTCGTTTCTCGGCGAGGAGTTCCTCCCGCACTTCAAGGAATACGACTTCCTGATGCACTGGGTGGAGAAGCCCGGCACCTCGCTCGAGGCGATGGACCGGATCACCCTGCAGGCGAGCCGCGAGCTGCGGAGCATCCCCGGGGTCCGCAACTTCGGCTCCCACATCGGCCGCGACGAGGTGGCGGACGAGGTGGTGGGGCCCAACTTCACCGAGCTCTGGATCAGCCTCGACCCGGCGGTGGACTACGAGCCGACGGTGGCGCGGATCCAGGCCGTGGTGGACGGCTATCCCGGGCTTTACCGCGACCTGCTCACCTACCTGCGCGAGCGGATCAAGGAAGTGCTCACGGGCGCGAGCGCCACGGTGGTGGTGCGGCTCTCGGGGCCGAGCCTGGACACGCTGCGGAGCCGCGCGGCGGAGGTGTACGACAGCCTCAAGGCGGTGCCGGGCGTGGTGGACCTCAAGGTGCAGGCGCAGGTGCTCGTGCCGCAGGTGGAGGTGCGCTTCCGGCCGGACGCGGCGGCGCGCCACGGGCTCACCGCGCGCGACGTGCAGCAGGCGGTGGGGACCCTCGTACGGGGGGAGCGGGTGGGGGAGTTCTACGAGGAGCAGAAGGCGTTCGGGGTGGCGGTGTGGGGCGTGCCCGGCGTCCGGCGCGACCCGACGCGCTCGGGCGCCTGCTCATCGACACGCCGGGCGGCGGGGCCGTGCCGCTCTCGGCGGTGGCGGACGTGGGGCTGGCGCCCACGCTGAACGAGATCACGCGGGAGGGCGCCACGCGGAAGCTCGACGTGACCCTCAACGTCCGCGGCCGCGCCCTCGGCGCGGTGGCGCGCGACGTCGACGCCCGGCTGGCCACGATCACGCTGCCGGCGGAGCACCGGGCGGTGGTGCTCGGCGAGTATGCGGAGCGGCAGGCGGCGGGGCGGCGGCTGGTGGTGCTGGCCGGGCTCGCGGTGGTGGGGATCCTGCTGCTGCTCTACACCGACTTCCAGTCGCCGCGGCTCACGCTGCTGGTGTTCGCGTCGCTGCCGTTTGCGCTGATCGGCGGGGTGGTGGCGGTGCTGCTCACGGGCGGGGTGCTGTCGCTCGGGTCGCTGGTGGGGTTCGTGACGGTGCTCGGCATCGCGGGGCGGAACGGCATCATGTTGCTGAGCCACTACCGGCACCTGGAGGAGGCGGAGGGGGTGCCGTTCGGGCGGGCCCTGGTGCTGCGGGGGGCGGAGGAGCGCCTGACGCCGATCGTGATGACGGCGCTGGTGACGGCGCTGGCGCTGGTGCCGATCGTGCTGGGCGGGCGCGCGGCCGGGGCACGAGATCGAGCACCCGATGGCCGTGGTGATCCTGGGGGGGCTGGTGACTTCGACGGTGCTGAACCTGTTCCTGATGCCGGCGGTGTACCTGCGGTACGGGCGGGCGGCGGGACGCGACGTGGAGGAGCGCTAGGCGGGCACGCGGCCGGGCTTCAGGCGTCGGACAGCCGCGCCACCGCGAGCTGCCATTCGGTTGCGGCGCGGGATCGGGCGTGGGGAGCGCGGAGAAGACGCGCTCAGCGCGGGGTGAAGAGGGTGGGGAGGTCGAGGGTGAGCGGCTCGCCGGCGCCGCCCGGGTGCCAGGTGAGGCGGTCCCGCCGATGCGGGGCTCGGTGGCCCGGCGTCCAGACCTCCACCTGCGCCTGCGCCGGGGTCCACGATCCCGTAGAGCGGCACGCCCGCCTCCTGGAAGCGGCGACGCTTCTGGACGCGGTCGTGGCGGGCGCTCGAGGGGCTCAAGACTTCGATGATGAGGAGGGGGTGCTGGACCTCGGCCCAGTCGTCGGTGTGGGACTCGCTGGCGGGGACCACGAGGAGGTCGGGGAGGAAGTAGCTGGCGTCGTCCCAGCTCACGACGCCATGCGAGACGAAGAGTTCGCCCAGGCCTTCGGCGGTCACGAACGTGTCGATGGCCCGGAAGAACCGCAGGAGGATCCGCTCGTGCCGGCGGCCGGGGGCCGGGGTCACGAGCAGCTCGCCGTAGGCCAGCTCGTAGCGCTGGCCGTCCTCGGGCAGGGCCTCGACCATGGCGCGGGTCCAGCGGGGCGGGGAGGCGTGGGGCATGGCCATACGGTACGCTCGGCGGCGGAGGGAATGCAACTCGGCATCGGCCACGATACGCCGGGTCCCCGGAGTCTCTGGTACCCGGACGACGCGCGCCGTGACGAATTCCCTCACACGCCCATACTCTCCATCCCCGATCCCGGTCGCCATACGTACGTAACGGCCGGATATATCCGGCCGCTACAGACGTGGGGGGAGAGGATCGTGGGTGGGGAGTGCGGTGCGCGTGCGGTGCGCGTGCGGCGCGGGTTAGCGGGGTCAGGCGGAGTCGAACACCGTCGTCAGGTCGAGGCAGAGCGGGGCCAGTTGCGCCCGGCGGCGCCCACGTAACCCGCTCCTGCTCGACTCGCGGCGCCTGATCGGCGGGCCCCCACACTTCCACGAGGCGACGGTCCGGGTCCACCACCCAGTAGGCCGGCACGCCCCCGTGCTGGTAGGCGTGCCGCTTGGTGAAGCGGTCGTAGCGGGTGCTCGAGGGGCTCAGGATCTCGATGACGAGGCCCGGGTGCTGGACGTCCTCCCAGCGCGTGGCGTGCGCCTCGGCCGCGGGGACCACCATGATGTCGGGCTGGAAGCGGGTGTCGTCGCCCCAGCTCAGCTCGGCCTTGGAGCAGTAGACCTGGCCGAGGGCGTGGCGGCGGACATAGGGCAGGAGCTGTTCGAGGAGGTTCACGAGTACCCGCTCGTGCCGCGGCGACGGGGCCGGGGTCACGAGCAGTTCGCCCCAGGCCAGCTCGTAGCGCTGGCCGTCGTCGGGGAGGGCCTGGACGGCGGCCTTGGTCCAGTAGGTGGGGGACTCGGCGGGCATGCCCATACGGTACGCTCGGCGGCGGGGGGAATGCAACTCGGCAAATGCCGGGCGAGAGATGGCCAACGGGAAGCATCCGAGACCCCCGAATCGACGGGAGTGCTTCAGCACTTGTGGTTGCCGAGCGCTCGCTTCAGCGAGCGATCGGCGCGCAAGGTTCGCGTCTCGTCGCAGCGATCGCTCGCTAAAGCGAGCGCTCGGCAACTACAAGTCCTGAAGGACTCACGGTTGCCTCGGAGGCATGTCTGGTCGACTGCAGTTGGGGTTTCGAGGGGACTCAGGGGCTAGATGCCGAGTCCGGCCGCTCCGCCGCCGCACGCGCCTCGACGCAACTTGCAGGCAGAAGTATGATGGGGACATGTCACTCCATCTTCTCGCCCTGACCGGGGCGCTCGCGGCCCAGCTGAGCGCTCCCCCCAAGCAGCCTCCCCCCGACCTGGCGGCGGCCCGGGCGCTGGTGTCACGCGTCGTGCCGGGCAGCGCCGCGTCGTTTCAGGTGGCGGCCGTGGCCGACAGCGCGGGCCACGACGTCTTCGAGGTCGAGAGCCGGGGTGGCCGGGTGGTGCTCCGGGGCTCCTCGGGGGTGGCCATCGCCTCGGCCCTCAACTGGTACCTGGAGCAGGTGGCCGGCGTGAACGCGTCGCTCCCGCTCAGGCCCATCACCCTCCCCGCGCCGCTGCCGGCCGTGCCGGCCAGGGTCCGCCGAGTCACGCCCTACCGGGTCCGCTACTTCTTCAACTACTGCACCTTCTCGTACTCGATGGCGTGGTGGGACTGGGCCGACTGGCAGTCGATGATCGACTGGATGGCCCTCAAGGGGATCAACACGCCGCTCGCCGTCACCGGCCAGGAGGCGGTCTGGCGGCTGATGCTCCGCGACTTCGGGTTCAGCCGCGAGCAGATCGGGGACTTCCTGGTGGGGCCGGCCTACCTGCCGTGGGGCTGGATGGCCAACATCGACGGGCTGGGCGGGCCGCTGCCGGACAGCTGGATCGACAGTCACATCGCGCTCGAACGGCAGATCCTCGCGCGGGAGCGGTCGCTCGGGATGCGGCCGGTGCTGCAGGGGTTCACCGGCCACGTGCCGCGGTCCATCACCGCGGTCTTCCCGGGCGTCACCATCCACCAGACGGGCGACTGGTCGGCCGGCTTCGCCGGCACCTGGTTCCTCGACCCGACCGACTCGCTCTTCCAGCGGATGGGCCGGCGGTTCATCGAACGGCAGACGGAGCTCTTCGGCACCGACCACCTGTACGCGGCCGATCCCTTCAACGAGATCGACCCGCCCTCCAACGACTCCACCTTCCTCGCCGGGATGGGCAATGCCATCTACCGCGCGGTGGCGGGGGCTGATCCGCAAGCGACCTGGGTGATCCAGGCCTGGTTCCTCGTCTACCAGGCCAAGTTCTGGCAGGATCCCCAGGCCCAGGCGCTGCTCGGCGCCGTGCCGGACGACCGCATGCTGGTCCTCGATCTCTGGGGCGACCGCTCGCCGGCCTGGAAGGCGCGGCGCGGGTTCTACGGCAAGCCGTGGATCTGGAACGTCCTCTACAACTTCGGCGGCAAGGTGAGCCTGAATGGCGACCTGCCCCGGATCGCCGCCAATCTCGACACCGCCCTCCGGAGCCCGGCGCACGGCCGGCTGGACGGTCTCGGGATGACGATGGAAGGCCTCGGCACCAATCCGATCGTTCCCGATTTCGTGATGAACCAGGTGTGGCGGGACCGGGTGCCCGAGGTGGCCGGATGGACGCGGGACTACGTGACGCGCCGCTACGGCCGCTTCAACGCCTCCGCCTGGAGCGCCTGGCAGTTGCTGCTCGCCACGGCGTTCCGGTCTCCGGCCCAGACCGGGAACTTCCTGGCGGAGCGCCCCCAGTTCTACCTGTCGGGCCGTCGCTACCGGAGTGAGCCGGTCCCGCCCTATCCCGACTCCCTGCTCGCCGCCGCGCTCGATTCGCTGCTGGCCGCGGCCCCGGCGCTGGGCGACAACGACGCGTATCGCTACGACGTGGTGAACCTCACGCGCCAGGTGCTGGGGCTGGTGGGACTGCCGCTGGTCCAGCGGGTGGAAGCGGCCTACGCCCGGCGGGACCGCCCGGCGCTGCTCGCGGCGGAGGCGCAGGTGACGTCGCTGCTCGGCGACCTCGATACCCTGGCCGGCACCCGGCCGGAGTTCCTGCTGGGCCGCTGGATCGGCGCCGCACGACGCTGGGGGACGAGCGACGCGGAGCGGCGGCTCTACGAGTGGAATGCGCGGAACCTCATCACGCTCTGGGGCACCAAGTGCACCGAGGGGGAGAACGACGACCTCAACCTCTACGCCTACAAGGAGTGGGCGGGGATGTTCTCGTCGTACTTCCTGCCGCGCTGGGAGGACTTCTTCAGCCGCCTCAATGCCTCGCTGGAGAGTGGCACCGCGTTCGACCGGACGCCGTTCGCGGCGGCTTCCTGCGAGTGGGAGCAGCGGTGGTCGCGGGATACCGCGTCGTTCTCGGAGACGGCGGCGGGGGATCCGGTGGGGACGGCGGGGCGGGTGGTGCGGAAGTGGGGGCGCTTGGGCTGCTGGGGGCGCGGGCAGGGCGGGGCGGGGGACTTGAGCGGATGAGCTAGCCAAGGGCAGGGTATCCCGGCACTCGAGCAGGAGGGCGGCGTCCATGACTGGCGGTAGACGCCGTCCGCACCCTGCAGCTCAGGCCGCGTCGAACAGCCCGGCGATGTCGAGGACGAACGTCGTGCCCGCCCCCGCGGGTCTCCACCGGAGTTCCTGCCGCTCCACCCGCGCCACTTCCTCCCCCGGCGTCCACACCTCCACCTGCCGCTGCTCCGCGTCGAGGATCCAGTACGCGGGGACGCCCGCGGCCATGTAGCAGTGCCGCTTGGCGAAGCGGTCCTGGCGCGCGGTGCCGGGAGAGAGCGCTTCCACCACGAGCAGCAGGTCCCGCACGTCCTCCCAGCGCGTGAGCCGGCCGAGGGCGGCGGGGACCACGAAGAGATCGGGCTGGAGCAGCGTGGTGGGACCGAAGCGGAGATCGGCCGGGCTCCAGTAGCAGCGGCCGAGACCTTCCGCCTGGAGCCACGGCAGGAGGCGGTCGTAGAGGGCGGCGAGCAGGCCCTGATGGCCGGGGCCGGGGGCGGGCGTCACCAGCAGCTCCCCGCGGGCCACCTCGTAGCGGCGGCCGTCGGGTGGGAGGGCGAGGACTTCCTCCGGGGTCCAGAAGCGGCCGTCGGGGGAGCCGGGGAACGCGGCGGCGTGAGGCATGGCCATACGGTACGCTCGGCGGCGGGAGGAATGCAACTCGGCATGGGCCACAGTAGTGGCGCCACGACTGGGGGCTGCTACCAGAACGACGCGAGGAGGGCCAGAATGTGAGGCGATCCGGCGGTGCACCTGGTACTGCTCAGGGCACCGCCGTCGTGTCCGGGCGGTCCGCCACCATGCGGGCCGTCAGGCGGGTGTAGGCTGGGGGCGGGTTGTTCGGGTCGAGGAGGCGCAGGGTGACAGTCCACTCGGTCCGGCCGCCGCCGAGTTTCCGGACGCGGACGCTGCCGGAGTCGGCGAGGAAGTCGTCGCCGTTCCAGCGGAGCCCGGCGTAGACCACCCGCGGGCCGGTGACGCCGATCGGGTAGGTGGTGCTGCCTGGCATGGCCGAGAACTCGTCGCCGCGCAGGCCGACGACGAGGCTGAAGTCGTACTGGACGAAGTACACGGCGTCCACCTCGTAGGTGCCGCCGTTCCACGGGACCGGCTGGGGGCCGTCCACGTACGCGGTGTCGAGGGGCACCGTGTCCACCGTGCCGGCGGCGTCGGTGAGGACGATGAGGCCGGTGCCGACGGGGAGCGGGGTCCCCGACGGCTCGCCGGGGCCGCCGTCGCAGGCCAGGGCGACGGCCAGGGCGGCAATGAGGGCGGTTCGCATCAGCGCCGATCCCGCCAGATGAACGGCTGGAACACGTACACCGACACGGGCCGCCCATTGACCTTGCCGGGCCGGTAGCGGAGGCGCGCGATGGTGGCGCGCGCGGCCTCCTCGAGAGTCGGGGAGTCGCGGAGCACAATGTCCACGCTCTCCGGCGCCACGCGCCCGGTGCTGTCGACCACGAAGCGCGCCCAGACCCGGCCCAGGGCGCGGTCGCTCGGCCAGAGGAGGGCGTCGGCGTTGCGGACGGAGGGTGCTTCGTCCACCTCGGCGGCCGGGCGAGGGGCGGTGGAGTCACGCGGCACCGGGACCCAGCGCGCGTTCCACGACTGGTCGTAGAGCAGGGAGAGAAGCCGCGCGGCGTCGGCCACGGAGACGAAGGTGTCCCAGCTCTTCTCGCGCTCGTCGGCGTCCTGCACCGAGATGAAGAGCCGGTCGCGGCGCTCGTAGGCGGGCTGCCAGTTCAAGGCCAGGCGACCGCCCTCGAAGCCCTCGGCGCGGAGCACCACGGCGCGCTGGCGGGGGGCGGGTCCGGTGCTCACGGCCTCGAGGAGCTCGTTGGCCTGGAGGACCCAGGCCCGCACCTCGTCGGGATGGAAGCGGAGCCAGGTGATGCGGGTCTGGGAACCCTGGCGGGTGAGCTGGTTGGGGGAGGCGGCGAGCATGAGGCCGCCGATGGTGTCCGGCATGGCCACGAAGTCGGCGAACGGCAGCGCCACGCGGGGCGGACGCCCTGGGGCAGCAGGGGGCAGGGGTCAGAAGGAGAAGGGCGGCGAGGAGCCGGAGGTGCATCAGGGACCCCGGCACGCTGGGGCCGCTCCGGTGGGGCCAGATCGCGCGATGCCCGGATGGCCGGGCCGATCCCCGTGCCGCCACGACCTGTGCCCGGAGCCGGTAGGCCACCTGCTGCTGCTGGCTCAGCATGCGGGCCGAGATGGTCCAGCGGATCCGGCCACCGCCCACCTGCTCGAAGCGAAGACTCCCCGAGTCCGCCACCAGCGTGCTGGAGCCCACGATGACCCCGAACCCGGTGCCCTCGAGGTTGGTGCCGCCCTGGCCCAGGACGTAGCTCCGCTGCCGGGGCACGACGGCGAGGTCCTGGTGCGCGAGGCCCGCGCCCAGGGTAAGCGCCGGGAGGTGGGGATTGGCGCCGGCGCCCGTGTTGGGGACGGGGGCGTTGAGACGGAAGTAGTAGGTGGTATCGGTCCCGTTCCAGATGGCCGGGGTGGGGCCGTAGTAGGACGCGGTGTCCGCGGTGGCGGACTCCTCGACGCCGTTCGGGAAGATGAGGGTGACGCTCGTGCCGAGCGGCGGCGGTTCGGAGGGCTCCGAGCCGCAGGCAGCGAGGAGGAGGGCCAGCGCGAGGGCGGCGGGGCGGGTCACCGGGCGATCCGTGCTACTCGCCCGTGCAGGGCGAGGTGCCATTGGGGCACGAGAAGGTGCCGATGCGGACCGCGCTGTCGTAGACCGTGAAGATGACGGTGAGGATCGGGGGCGGCGGGCCGTCGATGGCCACCGACCACTCGTAGGGACCGGCCTGCTGCCAGGTCCACGCGGGGAAGTCGCCGGGGGTGGTGATGTTGCTGTTGATGGCGACGCTGGTGTTGTGCTTGTCGATCTGGTTGGCCCCGCGCAGGGTGACGATCGTGGCGTGGACGATGCCCTGGTTGTCGGTGGAGACGTTGCGGACGTACGGGTCGGAGCGGCGGAGGCGCAGCGTGTCCACCTTGCCCGGCACCCGCGCGTACTGCCGGGCGAAGGGGAAGTAGGGGTAGATGCTGCCGACGCTCAGCCAGAGCGGCTCCGGGGGGTCCGGGATGGTGAAGCTGCCAGCGTTGTCGGGGACGAGGGAGTCGGGCGCGAGCGAGTCGCCGTAGTAGACGACGAAGACGGCGCGTGGGTGGCCCTGCAGGGAGTCGATCACGACACCGCGGTAGCTGCGGCCACTGGGATCGCCGGAGGACCCACAGGCGAGGAGCAGGGCGGCGAGGACGGCGAGTGAGAGGCGCATGGGCTGGCAGGTGCGGGTGGAGCCGACGGGGCAGTCGAGAGGCCGTCCCGGCGCCTCACAGGGGGTGCGGCAAGCCCGTGCCGGACCCTTCAGACAATGCACCTTCCCGGGCTCGCCGTCAACTCGATACTGCGAGGCGCGTGTGGCTGGCGGGGTTCTCTGCTGGCCTGACGATGGCGGCGCGCCTCTGGCCACGCGGCAGGGAGCGCGCGGACCGGGACCGGCGCCGGGGCCGGTCCGCGGCCCTACACGCCCGCCGCCGGCACCACCGGCTGGCAGTGCCTCGGCTGGTGCGCGATGACGGCCTTGAGGCTGACGGGCTGCCAGCGCACTACGCCGTCCGGGCCGCGCACCTCGACCTCCGCCTCCCGGATCGCCTCCAGGAACACCCCTACATAGCCGCTCGGCTGGTCCCTCGACTCGAGGAGGAGAAGAGCGCAGCCTTCCTCCATCTCACCGATCCGGCCGGTCGCCCATTCACCCAAAAGGCGAATGCGTACGGTGGCACCCTGGTGCAGACTGGTGGCGGAGTCGGTTGGAGTGGGCGTGGGAGCGGGCGCCGGGCTGGCCTGCGCGGCCAGGATGGCGGGGAGCGCGAGGAACGCGGGGAGCAGGGCCAGTCGCATGAGGCCTCCGCGGGACGTGGAGACGGGCCGGCAGCGGGACGCGCGCGGGGTGCCTTACCATGTCGCCGGACGGATCTGCCGTCAAATCACCCAGCCCCTCCTGCCGGCTCCATCCTGCCCGCTACTCCCCCGCCTGCCATGGCCGACACGTGGCGCGGGGCTACGGCACCAGGCGGATGGTGTAGCCGATGACCTTGTTGAGCACGATGGCCGGCCGCTCGATGTCCACGATCGCCAGGCCGTCGGGCGGCGGGCCGACCGGGTTGGGCGTGAGGTTGATGGCGCTGGTCGGGATGATCATGCGGGGGACCGCCGGGTCGGGCACCAGCGGCGCGCCGCCCCAGAAGCGCGCGGCGCCGGCCATCGTGAGGTCGAGGCGGCCCAGCTCGCCGAGCGTGGTGGCATCGAGCACCACGGCTTCCCAGTAGGCGTCGACGAGGAGCCGGCTGGGGGAAGGGCCGGCCCAGAGGGCCGCGCCGCCGAAGCGGCCCGCGGTGCGCGCCAGCACGTCGCCGGTGAGGACGTCGTACAGCTCGAGGGTGTCGGAGCCCGGGCCGCCGCTCGGCAGCCAGTAGAGCTCCCGGTGGGTCCTGGCGCCGTAGACCCTGCCGGCCGCGGGGATGCGCACCGAATCCACCAGCTGCCCGCTGAGCGCGTCCTGCCACACCGCCCCATCCCCCGCCGGGGCAAGGAGCACCAGCTCGGCGCCCGAGGTGGCGTCGGGGATGCCGGAACCGATGAAGGTGAAGGGATGGGCCGAGCGGTGCTCCACGGCGAGGGTGCGCGGGTCGAGGGTCGCGATGGCCGGGGAGGACTGCAGGGCGCCGACCGCCACCAGCAGGTGCTGGCCGTCGGCGGTGAGCCGGGCCTGGAAGGCGGTGTTGGGGTTGATCCCGGGGGCGATCTCGACGCCGGCCTGGCGGGCCACCACCTGCCAGTCGGCGTCGTAGCGCAGCAGCTCCCAGGTGTCGACCGCGGGCCACTGGTTTACGAACTGGACGGCGTAGAACCCGGCCCTGCGCTGCTGCGATGCACCGTGCGGCAATCCCGTATTGACGGCAGTGCCCGTCGGCTGCATGCTACATTTGTAGGCACGCATCCCAGTCCGCCCCCGTCCGCCTCACGGTCCCAGCCATGCACCGACGCGCCCGCATCCTCCTGCTCGCCCTCGTCGCCGCCTGCGGCGGGGGTGAGGACCCGCAGGGCCCCGGTGGCTCACCCTTCATCAGTTTCGTGGGTGGGGACCGCGGGAGGGACACGGTCCAGTCGACCCTGACGGCCTCGCTGGTGGTCAAGGTGACGCAGCAGGGCGGCGACCCGGTGGCGCCCGGGACGCTCGTGCGCTTCCAGGATCATGCCTACCTAATCGGCTCGGGGCTCACCTCGCTTTTCGTCTCGCCCGAGGAAGACGGCTTCTTCGCATTCGACGTCACTGACACCACCGACGCGCAGGGGGTGGTGCGCGTCGGCATCCGGCTCGGCACGGTGGCGGGTGCCGCGCGGCTCGTGGTCACGGTCCCGGGCCTCGGGTATGCCGACACCGCACGGTTCCAGGTCCAGGCCGGGAACGCCGCGGGGGTGCGCTTCCTGCCGAAGGACACCGCCGTCTACGTCGCCGGCACCGCGCGCCTGCGCGGCACGATGGTGGATCGGTTCGGCAATCCTCGCCCCGACCCGGTCAGCTACACGTACCTCGCGGGTCCGGGGAGCGCCACGGCGACCGGGGAGGTCACCGGCAGCGGGTTCGGCCGGGTGAAGGTCCGCGTCGCCGGGCAGGGCTTCATCGATACGGGATTCGTCAGTGTGGTGCCGCCCGGGGAGATCGCGAGCATCCGGCTCGAGGATCCGGGCGGGCTCGCCATCTTCAACCTCGACGGCACCGGGTACGTGCGGCTCCCCGACGCCGGGGCGCCGCAGTTCGGTCGGTGGCCGGTCTGGTCGGCGGACGGGGGGGAGATCTACTACTCCAAGGGCACGTCGTTCACGCCGGGGCGGCTCTACGCCATGGCGCGCTCGGGGGCGGAGCGGCGCCTCTTCCCGTCGCCGCCGGCCGGGCTGGTGGAGGAGGTGTGGCCGGCCGTGGACCGGGCGGGCGGCTGGATCCTCTTCAACAACATGGGCGGCGCCAGCGGGGTGTGGCGCGCCTCGCCCGACGGCGCGACGCTCCAGCGGCTCACGGTCGACACGGGGCTCTATACCATGCAGCTCTACCCGTCCCTCTCCCCCGACGGGCTCCGCTTTATCGCCAACTCGAGCAACGGCACGCGGGCGTTCACCATGGCGGACGGCAGCGCCTCCGCCTGGTCGGCGCCGGGCTCGCATCCGAAATGGTCCCCCGACGGCGCGCTGATCGCGGTGCAGAACTACGACGGCGACGTGGTCGTGGTCACCTCGACCGGCCTCAACCCGCGGAGCATCGCCTCGGGGCGGGCGTACGAGCAGGGCAGCCTGGTCTGGTCGCCCGACAGCAAGTGGCTGCTCGGACGGCACGGCAGCACGCAGCTGCTCGAGCTGGTGCAGGTCAACTCGGGGATGGTGCTGCCGCTCGGGTTCACGGCGTCGCTGGCGCAGGCGGACTGGCGGTAGACGCCGTCCGCTCCCTGCAGGTCAGGCCGTGTCGAACAGCCCGGCGATGTCATTGAAGTGATCGGGGGACTCGTGCGGTTGAAGCGGCGGATGGTTGGTCGCCTGCTGGGCTCCATCCTGGTGCTCCCATGGGCGGTTGCCCCCATCGGTGCGCAGGATCGAGCGGCCGCGGCCGCGGCGGAGGTTGAGGCGGGGCTGCTCGCTCAGGCGCGCGACACGTCCGGGGCAGTCCGCGTCAAGGCCATGGCGCGCATGGACGACCTGAGCGCGCCCTCGGACCGGATCGTCGCCGCCCTGATCCGCGGGACCCGGGATCCCGTCTGCGACGTCTGGGAGAGGGCGGTGTACGCCCTCGCCGACCTGGCGACGCGGCGCGGCGTCCTCGACGCGCTGGAACGCTCGAGCCAGCGGTGGGGCGGTGCCACCTTGGAGCCGCAGCAGGATCCACGCGACTGGACTAGCTGTTACTCGGCGATCGAATCGACCATCGAGGCTCTCGCACAGCTCCCGCAGACCCTCCCGCCGCGTGCCCTGTCGCAGGCGGATCGCGCGCTGGCGCGACTGTTTGAAGATCCCAACCCCTTCGTGCGTTACCTGGCGCTGCGTCACGTCCCGTCGCCGGCCGGGCCCGCAGTGCGCGCGGCCCTCCGGAAGGCCCTCTGGGACACGGAGCCGGGACTCCGCGCGGATGCCATCTGGTGGGTGCGGAAGCAGGACACCACCTCCACGGAGATCCGGGCCCGACTCGAGGAACTCGCGGGCGACTCGCTGCGCCGTATCCGGGAGGCGGCCATGAACGCCCTCCCGGCGTACGGTCCCGAGGGCAAGGCTGCCGTACAGCGATTCCTCGCCAGTGCACGCCGCGAGGTGCGCATCGCGGCCGCGGTGGTGGCGCACCGGGGGACATTCCCGGATTCCTTGCAGGCCAGGCTCTCCGACCTCGCCGGATGCGGCACCACCCGAATTGTGGGCGGGCCGAGGGTGTTCCCTGATTCGCTGGCGGGTACGTACCGGCTCGTCATGGTCGGCGCTGGTCCGGTGCGCGACGCGCTCGAGCCCGCGCCCAGGAAGTCGACTCTGTGGTGGCGGGCCAGATGGAGTTGTGGGTCCAGGATACGCTGCACTTCTGGTTGCACGACCGAGCGGGAAGGAGGGATCCATCGTGGAAGTTCTATCACCCGCTTGGCGGGGCGACGGACCTGGATGTGTCACGGCTCGGCATCGGCGGCCTCAGCCGTCCACTTTCGCGGCGTGGAGACGACCCTGGCATACAGACGCAGGTGCGTCTGCCGGAAGGCGTGGCGACGGACGGATTCGACCTTGAGTTTGGCACGGGGGTCGGGCTCGACACGCCGTGGCTCAGGCTGATGGTCTGGTCGGCGTCGGAGGCGGGGTTCCGCGGCACGTGGGTCTACGGGGCGGGATATCCCGATGACCGGTGGTCCGGACTCTTCTGTGCGGTACGCTTGCCCGAGTAGCCCTGATCTAGGATCCTGTTCCCGGATTCGTTACTCACGCATACCCGCCCCGCGTGGGAGGCGGCCTCGCCATCTGTATGGCGCCCCGCCCTCCCGGTGCCCTCGCTATGCCTCACGGGGTAGTCAAAGACTCCCCAATCGGCGGATGCTCAGGCTCCCTAGGAACCGGGGCTGCGGCTCCTGCCCGTGCCCCGCGATGCACTGGCGGGGCCCTCGGTCGGCTTGACCGAGCAGGCGGTCCTCCTGGGACGGCGTACCTTTCTTGCCATGGTCTCCATGCTCGCCCGCTCGGCTCGTGAGTCCACGCCCGCCGTGTTGCTGTCACGCCTGACGCTTGCCGCCCGTCGATTCCTCCTCGCCTGCCTCGGTGCCACCCCCTTGCGTGCGGTGGCGGTGGCGGGGACGCGAATGGCCCGGGCGATGGCGGCCCGACCTCGCTCATCGTGGTAGGCGGCGGTGGCCAGCAGGGCCCCGTGAACCTCCCTCTGCCGAACCCCATCGTGGTCGAAGTGCGCGATGCGGGGGGCCGCGTGGTGGCTGGGGCCACGGTGGTGTTCACGCCGCCGCTCGGAAGCAGCGTCACGCCGGAGAGCACGGTCACCGATGCGTCCGGTCGCGTCGCCACGACGTGGACC
>JADJPD010000031.1 GCA_016713435.1 Gemmatimonadota bacterium
CGTGGTGCAGCTCAGTCACCCTCGGCCGGATGGCCAGGATGCTCTCGCCGAGGACCTCCGCGACCTCGTCCGCCGTGCGTGGGCGCTGCCGCAGCGTGGCCAGCACCGCGGTGCGGAGCCGCGGCAGCCGCTCCTCCATCGCCTCGCGCGCTGCACGCCGGGTGTCCTCGGGCAGCGGGGCCGGTGGGGCGAAGAGACTGAGGCCCGACACCTGCTCCTCGGCAGACGGCGGCGGACGGTACCGCTCCGGGTCCTCGCGATCGTACTTCACTTCATCCAGCCGTCGTCCGGCGCGGGCGCTTCGCCGCGCGTCCCGCTCGGAAGCGCCGCCGGCGCGGACGTGGGAGGTACGCGCGGCGCCTCCGGGATGAACCCCGAGCCTTTACCGCGGCCGATCGCGTTGATGAAGTCGGTCTCCGCCTTCGCGGAGTTGATGATGGTCTGCGCCACCTCGACCACGGCGCGCGTCCGCTCCTTGTCGTACTTCTTCTCGGGATTCCGCAGATCCTCGAGCTCCGCGAAGAGGTGCTCCCGCACGTCCTCAATCCGGTTCCTGGCCATCGTGCCTCCTTGCTGCCCGCTTGACTTGCCCCACCAAGCGCATCGCGTCCGCGATGGCCGGCGGGTACTGGTGAATGGTGTTGCGCCGCATGTTCTCCGCGCGCGTGACCAGCTCGAGCTTGTCGGCCGTGATCTCGCTGGCCGTGTAGGTCTTCATGCCCCGACGAAACACCACGATGTGCCCGGCAGGGACCGGCCCGTGGACGGACTCCCAGGCGAGGACATGGACCGGGCGCCATCGATACACCGGCAGGAGCGTCGGGTCATCGGTGACCTTCCGCATCAGGACCTTGCGCTTCGGATCCACCTTCTCGGTCCCGACCGGCACCCAGTTCGCATTGGCCGCGCCGCGCCTCGTTCCCTTCTTGAACTGCGTCTCGGCCATGCGGCCAGGCGCATACCCGGGGCGACGCAGGCCCTTGTTCGCCGGCACGTGCCCCTTCGGGAAATGGCGCCGCCGGCTGTTCTCATGTCGCCCTTCTGCCCACCGCCGGCGGGCGCATTGCGCATTCCAGTCCGCCGGCTTCTTTAGTCGCAGCTTGCGCACCCGCTGGTAGATGCCGGACGTCGTGCGACCGAGGTTCCGCGCAAGCACCGTGGCCGACTCCGCCGACCATCGCCGGCGGAGCTCGTCGTCCTCCGCCCGGGTCCACGACCGACGCGTCACGACGCCTAACCCCGCCGCCCGGCCTTCGCCTTCCGGGCCCGGCGTACGTCACCCGCGAGCTTCTTCGTCGGCTTGGCCTCGAGGCAGCTGGTGCAGACCGCCTTGCCCTTCCTCCAGCTCTCCGGATCCCAGGCGCAGCCGCCATGGCAGGCCTCCTCCTGCGTGCAGCCGCACCGCTCACAGAAGGCCGTGGCCTCCTCCAGCTTGGCCGGCGCGAGCTGCGTGATCAGCCCGTCGAGGTCGAGGCCGAGGCTCTTGAGCAGCTGCGCGGCGCCGGTGCGGTCGCCCTGGAGCTCGTCCCACTCCTCGAGCACGACGAGCCAGAGCAGGTGGCGCAGCAGTTGCTCGGCCGTCTTGCCCTTCGGCACCAGCTTGAGGTGGCTCTCGTTGATGCTCCACAGCCGGTGACGCTCGAGCAGCTTCGCCACCAGGTCGCTGGTCGGGGCGAGCGTGACCTTCTCCACCGCCTTGGCGAGGTGGGGAACGAGCTTGCCGTGGGCCTCTTCGAGCCGCTGCTCCAGCGCCTCTTCGCGTCGTCGCGCCACGCGCTCCTTCCGCTGGGCCGGCGTGAGCGCGAGGGCCGCCGCGGCGGGCCCGACCCCGTCCACCACGCGCTCCCGCCGGCGCCGCGCGGCTTCCTTCTGCGCGGCGGCCCAGTGGACCGTGCACTTGTCCTTCCGGATGCAGACCGCGAACGCGAGCCCCTGGGCCTCTCCCGAGACCACGACACCGAGCTGGGCGAACTCGCAGACCTTCGAGCCTTTCGTGCCGTCGGCCCGCTTCCAGTGATCCTTGCCGATCGTGCGGACCGTCGGGTCCTTGACCTGGTCGTCGGCACGATAGTCCGTGGTCAGCCGGAGCACCTTCTGATGCGCGGCCTCGGCCTCCTTGACCATCGCCACCGTCTCCGGGAAGAGCTCGGTCGCGACGTCGAGCTTCGGGTCGAACCGGACGCGCTTCCGGATCCAGTCCCGGAACTCGGCCAGGCTCACCACGACGCGGTGCTGCCGGCCCTCGAAGAGCGTGTACTCGGTGCGGAAGAGGCCGTCGACGTGGAAGGCGCCGAAGTTCGTCCGGCCCTCCTTCTCGCCGATCGCCCGCTTCTGGTCCTCGGCCGAGAGGCCGGCCAGGAGGACGGCGTGCCCGTAGGGGATCTCGCCGGCGAACGTGAGCTCGCGCGCCCGCGGCGTGAGGCGGAGGAGCCGGAGCCGTTCCCGGACGTAGCCGGCGGAGCGGCGGATCTTCGTGGCCACCTTCTGGACGTCGTAGCCCTTGAACTGCAGGAGCGCCTTGTAGAGGTCGGCCTCCTCCAGCGGGTGCACGTCCTCCCGGTGGTTGTTCTCGATCGCGAGCACCTCGAGCGCGGCCTGGTCATCGAGGTCGCGGACCATGCAGAGCAGGGTGGGCAGGCCGGCGAGCTTCGCCGCCCGCCACCGGCGCTCGCCGGCGAGCAGCTGGTAGCCGCGGCCGTGCGCCCGCACCAGCGCCGGCGTGAGCTGGCCCTTCTCCTGGAGGCTCTCCGCCAGCTCGGCGATCTGGCCCTCGTCGAACCGCTTCCGGTTGTCCGGGTGCGGCTCGAGCAGGTTGAGGGCAACCTCGAGCAGGTTGCCGGTGGCGCTGGGGGCCATGGTGGTCATGCCGTCCCTCCTCCTCCGCATCCCGGTCCTCGACCTCCGAGGGCTCCGGCCGCCGCATCGGCATGATCAGCCCGCGGACTTCCGCCTCGCCGCGGGCGTGGAACCGGACGGCCTTCTCCTCGCCCGCGAAGTCGAGGTCGCAGATGATGGGCCCGCGCAGCTTGCCGAGAAGGCCCAGGTACTTGGGATTCACCGAGACGCCTTCGACCCGCTGGACGTCGTCCAGTCCGAGCTTGAGCGCGCGCCAGTTGGGGTAGGTCCCCTCGTAGGTCCGCAGGTCGATGCGCTGCCCGCAGGACTCGAGGGTCACGTGGGTGGGCTGGAGCTCGGGGCTCAGGCTGGGGGCGGCCTCATCCTCCCGGGCCTTGGTGGCGAGCACCAGCTCCGCCCCGCCGTACCCCTCCTGGCCCGTCACCGCCAGCAGCGCCGTCACGAAGGCGCGCGCGAACCCTTCCCCGTCCATCACCACCAGCTTCGCGTGCGGACGCACGGTGTCGGCGGGCCATTCCGAGTCGGGAATCGCCCGCACCCACGAGCGGAAGAGCACGTGGCCGTTCGTGGCCACCAGCTGCAGGCCGTTGTGCTTGAGGCTCTGGAAGACCTCGATGGCCAGCGTCTTGTTGAGGACCGGCTTGTTCTGGTCCTTGCCCGAGGCAAGGAACACGTTGAGCCAGGCGATGGCCGCCTCGCGCGCAGGGACGCGGATCTCGAGGCCGGCAGGGGATAGGGTCAGCGTCACACGGGCGCTCCGGATGGGGGTGTCGTGGGGACCAGCTCGCCTCGCACCTGGACCACCAGCTCACAGGTGCGACGGCGGAGGTCGTGGATCTCGCCGATCAGGTCTTCGCGGCCGAGGGCACGGAGTTCCCGCGCGGCCTTGGTCAGCTCGCACTCGGCGCGCTGCAGGGCGCCCGTCGTCATGAGCGCCACGCCGCGGGCCAGGGCGGAGGTGGGGTGGGTCACGGGCACACCTTCCGGCTCCAGCTGTCGCCCGGGAGCCGCTCGACCGGCGCCGTCTCCCTCGGGTAGGGCATCGCCCACATCGCCCGGAGCGTCACCCAGAAACTCCTCCAAAGTCCCATGCCGCCTCCGGCGTCGTGCCAAGTCCCCTGCCGGGCTTCGAGGTCCGGTTCGGGCCGGCGACGGGAGCGGGGAGCTCCGCGCCGCTGCGCCGCTCTGCCGGCGCGACCAGGGGTACCGCGTGCGAGCTATGTGAAGCCCCCGAGGGGGCGGTGGTGATCAGCCCCGGCGGTTACGGGTCCTTTCCCGCCGGGACTCCTGCCTGCGACCGGCCGCAGCATGCGGGGAGATCCCCGTGGCCCGTTGGCCGGCCCTGAAGTGGCCAGCGGGAGCGTGTGGCTCCGGACCCAGTGCCCTTGCAAGACACCCGTGGTCCTGTGCTGGCCATGTTGTTTGGCGGGGCTCTCCTGGGTGCTCAGGAAAAGCGGAGCCCTCGCCACTCGTCGGTTCAGTTCGCGCCCGTTCCCTGCCTCGTGACCGAGCTGCACCACGCCACGGGATCCGACGAAATCGTGTTGACCGGTGCGCCGTCATCCCCACTGCCCCGCAACCCGAGAAGGGACTGCGCGCGGGGTCAGCCGACTCTCAACGCGGACTTCCCAAGTCGCTCACGAGACTCGCTCTCACGGAGCGTCGCCGAGGGCTTCTAACCCGCGACGTAGACACCGGTCATGTGCGAGGCCGGGACTCGAACCCGGCTTGGGCGGGAGCCACCCGCCGCCTACCTTCGGCCACTCGCTCACCGGGGCACGGTCCCCATTCGCCGATCTCGCCGAGGGTCGGGCTCGCCCTCGCGTCGTCCGTGCTGGGTGCATCGGCATCCCACATCGTGCCCGGGTTCCGCCGCGCGTGGCCCCGGGCGGGCCCTTACTTCACCTGCCGTACCTCCCAGCCCGTGCCCGTCCAGCGGCCGATGATGCCACCCGTGGGCACGGGATCCGCCTCGCTCACGCCACCGCCTCGGCGAGCTGCTTGACCGCGCCGTCCTCCATCACGATCCCCGGCCGGTGCGTGCCCGCCGTCTCGATCCAGACCTGGTAGTCGTGGGCCTCGGCCATGCCGTGGAGAAGCGCCAGGCTGGACTCGTCGAGCAGCCCCCCGTCCTTGACCCGCAGGACCCGCAGCTTGGGGTTCGCGGCCATCGCGATGGCCACCGAGACCCGCAGCTGCTCGGCGCTCGAGGCCTGCGCGAGCGGGAGCCCGCGGTAGAGCACCTCGCCATCGCCGAAGCCGAGGCCATCGACGGGCATGGGCGCCGCCGCAATGGCCGCCTGCTTCCGCGCGCTCCGGTCGGCGATCGCCTCCGTGAGCAGTTGCGCCTGGGTCAGCACCTCGGCGAGGCGGCGCACCAACGCGTCCTTCCGCTGCTGCTGCTCGACGTTCTGGTTCACCCGGCGGGCCTGCTCGATCGCGCGCCGCAGCTCGGCCGTGTCGATCGGCTCGGGGAGCGTCTCGGCGCGGTCCAGCTTCGCCTGATCCTCCCCAGCTTCCCGGGTCAGGGCGTCGGCCCGTGCCCGCAGCTCGGCCGCCTCGGTCAGGCGCGCCGTGATGCTTTGCGCGAGCGCCGCGCGCTTGGCCTTCCGCTGCTCGAGCTGGGTGTTGTGCTGGGCCGCCCCTTCCATGCGGGCCAGGAGCGCCGCCTCATCGATGGGCTGCTCGGGAAGACTCGGGTCTACCGGGACGGCCGCGATCTGCGCCTCGAGGTCCTTCGCCACCCGGTTCCGCTCCGTGCGGGTCTGGTAGTCGAGGGCGTTCTCGCGATCGAGCGCGTCCAGGTCCTCCGCCAGCGGCACGAGCCGGCGCAGGGTCTCGAGCTGGGCCTTGGGCTCCATCCGCGAGAAGGCCAGCGGGTCGAAGGCGAGACTCCCGACCAGGCTGTCGAGCATGGCCTGGGGCGACGGGAACCGGGCGCCCTTCTCCGACTCGACCGTGAGCTGGCTCGCGCCGTCGCGCTTGAACTTCCGCGTGACGACGAGTTCGCCGAGGTCGAGCCGGATGCGCGCCGACTCCTCCCCCTCCCGCACGGGGTGCGAGGGGATGGCCTTCGCGCCGGCCAGGGCCATCCAGATGGCGTCGAGGACCGACGACTTCCCCGCGCCGTTCGGGCCGGTGAGGTGGACGACGTTCCCCTCCGGGGTGATCTCGACGGCCTTGAGCTTCTTGACGTTCTCGGCCGTGAAGCGGACGATGCGCATCAGAGGTCACCGTCCTTCTCCGCCAGCTCCTGATCGAGCCGGAGGTTGGCCTCGTCCGCATCGCCGGACTCGGTCGCCGTGGTCTCCGCCTCGGCGGGCTTCTCGGCCCCCTTCTCCTGCCTGGCCTTGAGCTGGTCCTTGAGGCCGGCGGTGCCCTTGGCTTGGGCCCGGGCCTCCTTCGCGGCGGCCTTCTGCTTGTCGCCGAAGGTGTCCACCACCTCCGCCCACTGCGTCTCCCCGTCGCGGAGCGCGGTGAAGATCGTGCGGAGGAGCGTGAGCTCGGCCGCGGTCACGGCCTCGAGCGGGTGGCCGAGCAGCTCCGCCAGCTGCGCCGGCATCACGCCGAGCCCGAAGAAGGCGTCCACGATCCGCTTGCGCGCCGCGGCCGGATCCTCCGCGTCCCGGGTCTGGACCGTCTTGTGCACCTGGTCCATGGCCTCCTCCACGATGTCACTCGGGAGGAGCCGGAGCCCGTTGTTCCGGATGAGCTTCGACACCGCCGCGTTCTGCTTGTTGAGGAAGTCATCCTCGGTGGCGCGGATGATGGAGACCGCCTCGCCCTGGGTGTTGGTGCGGACGCGCAGCACCTCGTCCCCCGGCTTGGGCTTCTTCCGCTCGACGGTCTTGGCGAGGATCACGTCGCTCGAGAAGCTGGTATTGGTCTCGAGGTCGGTGACCGAGATCCGGAGGATCCGCTTCTCGTCATCGTCCAGGATGACCGAGGAGGGCGTGTCCACGTTGCCGAAGTGGCGGAGCGCCTCCTCGACGAACCGGATGGAGGGCCCCTTCACCTTCCCGCCCCCCACCGGCTTGGCGTACTCGGCGACCTCCGCGAACCCCGGGCGCCGGCACGCCTGCAGCAGGCGGGTGCGGAAGGTGTCGATGTCGCGCGGCCGGTTCATCGCGACGATGTAGCGGGCCTCGACGGCCGCCTTCTCCCGCGCGGCGGCGGCGGTGGCGGCGGTCTCGGCCCCGGGCTGGTAGGGCGTGGGCGCGCCGCCGTTGAGCTGGCCCACGTCCGTCTTCACGACTGCGGTCATGGTCACTTCCCTCCGTCCGCCCAGGTCGGCAGGAAGCGCCGCACCCCGGGCTTGAGGCTGGTGAACTGGGGCTGGAGACTGGGGCGGTTGCAGGCCAGGGCGAATGCCTTCCAGTCCACGACCTCGCTGTCCCGCGTGGCCTTCCACGTGATCTTGTGCCCGGCCGCGCTCACGAGGCCGGCGCGCTCGCCGATCGCTTCCTTGAGCTGGGCCACGAGCTTGGACTCCGCGAGCTCAAGCTCCTTGAGGCGGGCCCGGGTCTCCCGGAGCCACGCGATCCACTCCTCCTGCTCGGGCGTCGCGAGCGTGAGCTCGTCGGTGTGCGTCCGGAACCGCTCCGCCAGGAACTCGTGCGCCGACGCGGACCCGTCCACCCTGGGCGGCACATCGCGGAGCACGTGGCCCAGCCAGAAGTCCTCGGCGACCGCGAAGAGCATCCCGGTGGCCTCGGCATCGGCGGCGACCTGGTACACCCGGAAGTCGTGCGCATCGACGAGCACCGCCACGTCACAGCGGGCCTTCCCCGTGACGAACAGCTGCCAGTGCACCTGCGCCAGGACGTCAGGCGGGACCTGGTCGGTGCCCGGCTCGCCGAACTCGACCGCCGTCCGGTAGCTCCGGCTCTTCGCCTCGAGGAGCCACGCGTCGTCCCCGGCCAGCACCTCGCGGTCCGGCGTGGCGAGGGCCCAGGCGATGTCGGGGTGCGCGAGCGTCCCCACCTCCCGGAGCGCCACGTCCGGCCGCTCCTCCGCATACAGCTCGCAGATGACCGGCTCGAGGCGGTTGCCGATGCGGGCCGGCACCGACGTGGTGCTGGGCCGCTGCCCCTTCTTCTCGAGGTACACGTCGAGCGGCGAGCGGTAGCGGCTGAGCCCGCAGAGCGCCACGACGTCCGTCGCCGTGATGCCCTGGGCCCGCCGCACCATCTGCTCCGCAGTCAGCATTGCCTTCCTCCTCGGTGCGTGGGTATCGTGGAGGCGCGGGCCTTCGGGCCCGTCCTCCTCATCGGCCCCCGGCGTGTTGCGAGCACGTCCGGGGGCGTTGTTCTAGCGGATCAGGTGGCGCCGTGACCGGGGCGTCTCGTCGAGCCGGTCCGCGCGGGCGCCCTGCGCCTTCTCGAGCGCCGCCTCTTCCGCCCGCGCGAACGCCTTCCCATCGAGACAGCAGCCAGCCGAGCACTTCGGCTCCACTACCACCGACCACCCGCCCGGGCAGTCGAAGGTCTCGCGCTCGTAGTCGGCCTCGAAGGCCACGGTGGCCTCGCCCTCCGCAGGGCACTCGGGCCGGGGGCAGGGCACCTCGCCGGTCATCGGGTCGCGCCCTCCGCCGCCAGCGCCTCCGCCTCGGAGGCGAAGACGGTGATCGTCACGAGCGGCGCGGCCCCGCCGCCGTACTGCTGCGGAGCCGCCGACCGGCGTCGCCGCCAGCTCCGCGCACATCTGCGCATCGTCGGCGTTCGACTGCTGGAAGTCCTTCTCCCGGCTCACGTGCGACCCGCCATCCGGCCAGGTCAGCCGGTACGCCCGCGCTTCACCGTCCATCGTGCTGCCTCGCTTTCTCCTGGGCTTCCAACCGCGCCACCTGTTCCGGGGTCAGGGGGTCCTCGTCCTGATCCGTCGGGGGCAACGCCCCCCACCACATCGCCATGCCGTAGAGCAGCGCCATCAGCAGCACCGCCGCGAGCACCACCCAGCGGGCCTCGGCCGGGGAGATCGGCTCGGGCGTCACGCGCCCGCCTCGCGCGCCCGCAGCAGCTCCAGCTTGTGCGCCACCTCGGCGCGGAGGTCCCGCTGGTACGCCGCCTGCTTCGCCGGGTCGTGGGGATAGAGCAGGGCCGCCGTGCGGCTCGCGTCCTCGCGGGCATCCGCCGTCGCGGCCTCGACGACGAGCTCGGGCGTGAGGTCGGGCGAGGGCTCGAGCGAAAGGGCGGTCCAGCACTGCCGGCGGAAGTTCTCGAGCTTCTCCGGGTCGTCGGCGTGGCCGGTGAGGATCGCCGTGATCCGGTCGGCCACGCCGCCCAGCCGCAGGTCCTTCGCGTGCTGATCGGAGCAGCCGAGCATCCGGGCTGCCCGGGAATCACCCCGGGAACATCCCGAAGCGCTCACCCGGGGAGGCGGGTCCCCGTACCGTTGCCGAACATGGGCCCCCATGTCAGCTCGCCTTGTCGCTCAGGTGCTCGAGGATGGCCGCCCGGATGGGCTCCGAGGTCACGTAGGCCAGGAGGACTTCGCGCGCACCCTCGGAGGCGCTGTCGAAGCCGTCCCCCGCGAGGCGGGCGACGATCTCCGCCTTCTCCTCGCTGCTCACGGAGGCCCCGATCACTTCCTTGCGGGGGGCACCCTGACGTCGCCCGAAGGGATCGGTAGCGTTGACAGCCACGGGGTCGGACATAGCTTAGTCTCGCTAAACTGTTGCGGTGACAGGCCTTGCAGTGGCCCTGACGTTGACCAATGAACGTGAACCACTGAACGCAAGGCTAATCTATGGTCCTTAGTCTAAATACGCAAGGGGTAGGCGTGCCTCCCAAGCGGGTAGTCCGCACTGATCCGGAGTTCGGGAAGCGTTTCCGGCTCGCGATGGAGTACGCCGGCGTGGCCCCGGGCGACCTGGCGGAGGCCGAGCACGTGCGCCCGCAGACCGTTAGTCGGTGGCGTCGGGGCGAGCTGCCCGATGACCTGCGGCTGCCGCGACTGGCCGCGCTCTTTCGCGTTGAGGCAGAGTGGCTGCGGACGGGGCAGGGACCTGCGCCGGGGATCACTGGCACAGGGGGTGTGCAGATTGGGGTGGTGATGGAGGGCGGCAGCTCGCCCTATGCCGCGTCGGCCGAGGAGGGCGAAGGTATCGGCTGGCTCTGGGCGGACGCCTTTGCCGCGAAGGAACGCGTGCTCGGCCTGCTCGCCAATTGGGAGCACGCGGTCCGCACTTCGAACACCGGTTTCGACCCCGTCGGCCTGCGGGCCGACATCCTGGACGGGCTCGTCGCGCAGGCCCGCGCGACGGGGAACCCGCCACCGCCCTGGCTCATCGCCCTCGCTTACGATGCCGCACGGCAGGCCCGACGCTAACCAGCTGGTGCGCGACTCGACGCGGGCGCTCGTCGGGTGGACCCGGGGCCAGTCCGGTCTCGGGTACGCCGACGAGCATTTCTCGCCGATCTCCGACCTGGACCTCGAGGGCATCGCGCGCCGGCTCGGCTGCCTGCTGCGCGTGGCACCGCTGCAGGAGGGCGTGCAGGAGCTGGCGCTGCCGGGCATCGTCGGGCCGCCCACGATCACCGTGAACCGGCACTTGCCCGCGCCGGCGCGTCGCCTGGCGCTCCGCCACGGCCTCGCGCACCTCGTCGCCGGCGAGCTTGAAGGAGAGTACGACTCCGGCCCGCGGTTCATGTCCTCGGTGCACGACTACATGGCCCTCGAGGAACGGCGGGCGGACCTGTTTGCCCTGGTGGACCTCATTCCCGACCGCGAGCTCGAGGCCGCCGTCCGGGCGCATCATTCGCCCGTGAGCGCCCGGTGGTGGATGGAGGGCCAGATCCAGCAGTTCGCGGCGGATTGGCCGAAGGACCGCCTCGAGGACCGGGCGCGCCTGCGGTGGGAGCTCTACTTCGACCAGGGGACCCGACCGGCATGAAGATGCGCTTCGGCCTCGTGCTCACGGTGGTCATCGGTGTGACGCCGCTCGCCGCCCAGACGAGGGACGCCTTCGCAGATAGCCTGCTGCTCCGATACCCGGACCTGGTCGGCCTCCCCTGCGCCACCCCGATCGGCTGGCCGTCAGCGGTGCAGTTGGTGCGCGCCAACCGCGCGACGACCCGCGAGGTCCTGCTGGGATCCGTGAGCGAGGAGTACGGGCTCTCCCTGCTGACGAACCAGGCGCCGGATGCCGCAGGGGAAGCGTTGATGGCGCAGGACACGATCCCGGCCACCCTGGTCGATGTGCGCTGCAGCGCGCGAGGGGAGCTGCGCTACACGCTGCGCTATGGGCCGTTCGCCGAGGTCCTCGAGGAGCCCGACGTGATCCGGCTCCTGGGCGAGACGCCCGACCGGAGCAGCTCGGCGCTGCTCGTCGCCGGCACCTCGGGCCGGCTCGAGCCGGCGGCGATGCGCTATCCCTGCGGCAACGCCTCGTGTCCGCAGGAACTCGTGGCCGCCGGCGCCGCGGTCGCCGCGCATGCGCGCCGGCTTGCCTTCCTCGAGGATTCGATGGCGCGGGCCCGGCAGGCCGACCTCGCCGCGGCGCTGGCCCGCCAGGCCGCCGAGGCGCGGGAGGCGGAGCAGCGAGCAGCGGCGGAGGCGCGGACCCGGCGGGCCGCGCTGCGGGCCCGCGGCTGGACTGTGGCTCAGGTCAACGCGATCATGCGCGGGGCGGTCCAGATCGGGATGACACCGGACATGGTGCGCGAGGCGTGGGGCGAGCCCGGCCGCGTCAACACCACTGTGACTGCGGCCGGGGAGCGGATCCAGTGGGTCTACGCCAGCGACTATGTCTACTTCGAGGGCGGGCGGGTCACCACGATCCAGACGAGCCGATGACTCGCCGCGTGTACTGCGTCCCCTGCACGGCGATTTGCCCGCACCAGGATCCGGCACTCTTAGAGGCCTGGAAGGCCCAGCACGTGGCCGACCAGCACCAGGCGACTGGTCCCTTGACCAAGGACGCGTATTTCGCGCCCGTGCCGAGCTCGTGGTGACGCCAGGGAGCAGACCTCGGTGGTGGCACGAGGTCAGCTTGGGCGGTATTGTGACGAACACCCTTGGGGGCGTAGGCGCGGTGCTCCTGGTCGCCGTGGCAACGTGGCTCTTGGGGGCTGGCGCTCGCGCGATTGAGTTCTGGCCGTTCGTCTGGGGGTGGGTTGCGGGTCCGGTACCCGTGCCCCGATGGCTGATCGCGATTGTCGCCGTCATGGCTGCCCGCAGTGGACTCCGCCGGATCCGCGCCATGCGCGCGGCGTCGACGATCGTTTCACCCGTGGCGCCGGCACTCCTACCGTTGCCAGCCGGCCTCGAACTCGAGATCCTGCGCTACATCGGGAGCACCGGCCTTACCGTCGTTCCTCTCGTGATCATCCCGCAGGCGCTGGACGCAAAGACCGTTCGAGTCGACGTCGCCCTCGAAGAGCTGGAGAAGGCGGGTTGGATCAAACCTCATCCGACGCGCCTGGATTATCGGCGCGTTCCCGGAGCCGCGTTGACAGAGCTCGGCAAGCGCAGCCTGATCGCGCAGGGCCTCGTGCCATGAGAGTGCGCCTACGTCTCGAGCGCGCCTACGACGTCGCCTACATGGACTTCGAGCTCAGCTGGTACGATGCGGAGCCGGTGGGCGAGCACGTCTTGGTGAAGATGCCCGACGGCCGCGACGTCCTCGGCCCCCGCGGCGACTTCCACGTCATCGTCGGTCAGGAACTACTCGAGCCCCCTTCAACACCGCAGCCCGGCGAGTAATCGCCGGGCCGTCTTCTTTTTCCCACAGATTGTGGAACCGGGTGGGCAACTCTGCCCGTATGCTACTGCAGGGCGAGGGTTCCCCCGGCCCCAAGGGCAGCGCCGGCGAGGAGCGTCACCGTCCGGCTCGGACAGCCCACCACTGGCAGGCATCCGCGCCGCGCCTCGTCCCGCCAGTCGTCCGCCCGCCGCTTCCACGTCGCTGCCATCGCGGCCTCGTTGGCGGCCTGCGCCTTCCAGCGGTCCCGGTCCTCGAGCAGCTCGGCCGACTTCTGTCGCTCGTCCGCGAGCAGGCCCCCGAGGTGCCGGATCTGGTCGTCCTTGGAGGCGAGCAGCTCGCGCACCGGCTGAGCCGTCGCCGGCGGGAGCGCCGCGAGCACCGTGGCCACCGTGTCCTCGAGCGCGGCCGCGCGGGCCGTTGCCGCGGCGAGGCTGTCCTGCGTGACGCGCTGGCGGGCCTCGAGGCGCGCGATCTTCCGGTCAGCGGCCTCGGAGGCCGCCACCGTCTGCCGGCGCGCCTGGGCGACCTTCCGGCCTTGGTCCGTGGCCTCCTGGTGCTGGCGGTCGAGCTCGGCGAGCCGCGCGGTCTGCGCCCCGTCCCAGCGGCTCATGAGCCAGAAGGCCCCCAGAGCAAGCACCAGCACGACGGCCGGAATCGGCACGTACTCAAGCCATCGCTTCATGGCGACCCCTCGGCGAGCTCGCCCGCGGCCGTGAACTCGAACGGCCCCCAGCGCAGGCTGTGCGGCGTGAGCGTGAACGGCAGGCAGAGCGGCTCCTGCCTGTCGTCTCGCTGGACGCAGAGCGAATCCGCCCGCACTGACCACGTCCCCTCGGCGTAGGAGTAATCCGCGTGCGGCTCGCCGTCTTCGACCCACGACCAGCGGCGCGCGCTCGCGTACGTGTGGTCCGGCCGGAAGACGATGCGCCCGCCGTCCTCAACCGTGGTACCGGCGATCGTCCGCACCGTCGACCCTTCCCAGACGCCGACCTGCGCGGAGAGGGGCAGGGCCAGCAGGCACAGCAGCAGGATCCGGATCATGGTCTCAGCCCTCGGCAGATGATGTCCCAGGTGCGCCGCGCGCTCGCATCGGCCGCCGCTCCCGGGTCGTGCCCCGTCTCCGCCGCAATCCGAATCCGCTCGAGCATGGCGTCCGCATGCGCGGTGGCGCGGTCGTCGGCCTGAGCGGCCAGCTTGGCGGGACGGATGTCGCCGTCGTCGTCCACGAGCTCCTCACTCGTCGCGCTTCCGCCGCCGGACTTCGGCGGCCTTCCGCTCCCGCTCGCTCTCCTCCCACGAGAGCACGCTCTGCACCTGCACGCACCGCTCGCCGAACTGCGCGCAGCCCAGGTCGTAGGCGTGCGTGCGGTTCTCCGCCTCGAAGGCCGGCCCCACGGGCTGCTCGGCCAGGTCGAGCGCGTACCAGCGCGCCACGACTAGAGCTCCTCCACGAGCGCGAAGGGCGCCTTGTAGCGGCCGACGTAGGCATCCTCGAGCGGCGTCAGCTTCCGGAAGACGGCCAGGAAGGCGCGATCGTGGAGGTACGTCGTGTCGCTCGGGTCGTAGACGAAAAAGAGCTGGCCCGTGATCCCGAGCTGCTTCTGCATCTTCCAGAGGCTCGTGAACATCTCCGCTTCGGCCTGATCGTCGAGCACCCCGGCGAGCGTGCGACGCACCGGCCGTTCGTTGTAGAGCGCGGCGCCGCCATCGGTGATCATGCGCTCGCTCTCCGTCTCGAGCTCGAGGACGGCACCGCGGCTCAGATTGATCGTGGGCTGGAAGCCGCCGGCGATGATCAGACGGCCCAGGTCGACGTAGCCGGCGGTGTTGGCGGTGTCGAAGACCTCGAGGCGCCAGTAGCGGGCGCTCTGGTCGCTGGTCCAGGTCTTCACGTACGGGACGTTGAGGCCGTCGAGGTCCTCGGCCGTGAGCCCGGCGGGCCAGGGGGGCGTGGCGCCCGTATCCGCGACGGGATCGGTGGCAGTGTCATAGAGTTCCACGCACCCGCAGTAGAGGGCGCCGGTGTTGGTCACTGTGAGGCCGGAGTCCGCCGCGGGGTATACGCGCAAGAGGTGCGTGTTTGCCGCCGTGACCGCACTACTCAGGAAGGTCAGGCGATAGACGCCGGTCGCCACCTCCAGGCTCTCGACAAGCGTCCCGGCGGTCATGGCCACTTGCGGCACCCCGCCCGACCACGTGACGACAGCGAAGATCCTGCTCGCCCCGGCCGTGTTGTCGAGGAGACGCACCACAGACGACGCACTGGTGTTTTCCTTCACCCGAACACGCAGGACTTTCTGCCCGCTCGAGCCGAACGTCGGGGTGCGCGTGTAGCCCTCGGCGCCCGCGGCCGAGTCGTCACCGATCAGGTCGAGCGGGATCCCATCGGAGCCCGTGAACGCGGCGGCCGAGCGCGTCGGACTACTCAGCGAACTCCAGCCGGTCCCGAAGTCGAGACTGTCCACGATCGGCAACGCGGAGAACCCCCGGACCCGGACCGTCCCCGCCTCGCTGATCGTATGCTTGGGGATCGCGACCAGGCGGACCGCGCGCGTCGCCTTCAGGTCGACGTCGAACAGCGTGCTCGTGATGGCCGCCGAGCTCGAGCGCGCCACTTTCGCCAGCCGGCGGTCCTGCAGGTTGGTGAGCGGCAGGGTCGCGTTCCACGACCCACCCGACAGCGTCGGCGTGTACAGGATCCCGACGTCGGACCAGACCGGCCAGCCGAAGAGACAATTCGCCACGAGATCCCCCTTAGGTCACGGTGCCGGCGCCGGCCAGAACCGGCAGGAGGGCCACGCTCCCCGGGCCGGGATCCTCCCAGCCCCAGAGCGCGAGCCGGAGCCGGCCCCGGCGGGCATCCGGCTCGAGCCCGACCACGCGGAAGCGCGCACCGCCGGCCAGGTTGAAGCGCGGATGCGTGAGGTGCACCACGTCGCCGAGGTCGATCACCTCGGTCTCCTCGGTGAGGGCAAGCACGGCGGTGAAGCGGTGCCGGAGGCGGCCGCGCAGCGTCTGGCGCCGGGTCGCCTCCGTGCCCGCCACGCTCGACGACACGAGCAGCGTTTCCTCGAGCGTCTGGCCGGCGAGCAGGTGCGCCGTCTTCACGGCCGTGTCCTCGGCCACCGTTTCGCGCCAGCTGGTCGCGAGGAACGCCCGCCGGGCATCCGTGACGCCCCAGGCCACGTCTCGCTCCTGCACGGTGAAGTTCCGGGCGTAGCGGAGGACGGTCCGCCACGTCGGGAGCCCCTTCCCGTCATCAGTCGTGGCCTCGCGGCGCAGGGGCTCAAGGAGGTCGTTCGCCGTGAGCTGGAGCACGGGGCGCCCGCTCGGCGCCGTGAAGCGCTGGATCCGGTAGATCCCCAGCCGGTCGACGCCCCACCAGGCGCCCACGCTCGCCGCGATCTGATCGAGCACCTCGGCGAACGTCGTCTCCTCGGCCGTCCAGAAGCCGAGGATGCCGCTTTGGGCCGCGTCGAGCGCCGTCACGTCCGCCGCGCTCCAGTCCCCGGCACTCTTGCCGGCCCGTTGCAGCACGGCGGCGAAGAGCTGGCCAGCCGTCCGATTCGCGGCGGCCGCACCCTGCGCGATGTCGGCCGTCACCTGGCCCGCAGGGGGTGAGCCCAGCCTGAAGTAGCCCGAGCCGACGAGCGTCTTGAAGGTGCCTGGCGCCGGGGCGAGGCTGTCGTCCTGCAGGGCGGTGGTGCTCGCGTAGGTGCCGATCGCCGGCGGCTGGTAGACGCCGGACGCCGGCAGGCCGCTGTCCTGGTAGAGCACGAACCAGTGGCCATCAGGGTAGCGGGCGGCGCTGTAGCATTCGGTGGTCGACCCGCTCGTCCGATTGCGCACGGTCCAGTCGAAGCCGTTCACGCTGGTGGCGATCGACTCATCCTCGCCAGCCGCGACAAACAGCCCGCTGTCATAGGCCACGCCGCGGAGGATGACGCTCCCGCCACTCGCGTACGTCGCGAGGCCCACGGTCACGGCGGCGGCCGGCCAGCTGGTCCCGTTGAGCGAGACGTTCGCCTTCTCGCTCGCGCCCACCGCCACAAAGCGATCCTGGCCGAAGACGATGCCCCAGATGTCCGACGCGCCGAAGCCGCCCGTGCGGCTCGCCCAGGTCGTCCCGTCGGTGGAGGTGAGGACCACGCCGCCGGCGCCCACGGCCACGAAGATCCCGTTCCCGGCCGCCACACCGTAGAGCGCGGTGGCCACGCCCGATGTCTGCGCCGTCCAGGTCGCTCCATAGTCCGTCGAGGAGGAGATCTTGCCGGCGTCGCCCACCGCAACCCACGTCTTGGCGTGGGCGCCATAGCAGACCGCGCGGATCGTGTCGGCCCCGAAGCCGCTGGTGCGGCTCGTCGGCGTGCCTGGCGCGGAGAACGTCCGGAGCGCCCCGGCGGCGCCGGCGATGACGTAACCCTGCGGGAAGGTCGCCGAGTCTTCCACGGTGCCGAAGCCGATCGCGACCAGGTTCGTCGCGCCGAAGCCCGTCGAGCCATCGACCACCCACGACGTCCCGCCATTGATCGTGTAGGCGACCTTCCCGTTGGCCCCGACCGCGATCGTGAGCGGCACCAGGGGCGAGGCGCCGTACACGCCCGTGGCGATCTTCTGGAGCAGGTCCGTCCCCGTGCCGAGCGAGGCCCCGGCGCCCCAGCTGTCAAGATTCTCCCCGAGCCGGATCCCCCGGTCGTAGACGGCCGAGATCGACGCCAGCGCGGCGTCAGCCACCTGATAGATCAGCTTGGCCGAGTTCACCAGGATGGCCGGCACGTTGGTGCACTCGCCGTAGGCGACGGGCTTCGGCTTGCCGAGGAGGTCAGTGGCCACGCCCTCGAGGCCGTCGGGCAGGGTGTTGGTCCCGGCGTACTTCGTGGCCTGGAACGGGGTCTCGAGGTCAGCGGCCTTGTCCCGGATCCGGATCACGAGACTGTCGCCCTGGGCCTCCGGCTGCTCCATGGTGGCCACGAGCACCGTCTGCCAGGCGGAGGGATACGCCGCACCCATCACGCCGCGCCGGATGGTGATGGCCCGCCCACTGAGGCCGTAGAGCAGGAGCCCGTCGAGGCCGCCGTCGCCATTGGCGAGGACCAGATCGCCGTAGCCGGTCCGGCTCCGGCCACTGGTGGTACCAGCGCCGAACAGAAACCGGGCCACGTCCGCTGCCTGGCGGATCCGCCCGTCGAAGTAGGTCGAAGCCGGGGTGTCGGTCGGCCGCGTCGCAAACCCGGTGGTGGCATAGCGCAACGTGGTGGTTGCACCGGCCGCCGGGTCGTAGGCCACGAGCTCGACCGCGTAGATGCGCCGGGCCATCCTACTGCAGGCCCTCCAGCCCGCGCTTCGTGGTGTAGGTGTTCTCCTCCACCTTGGCGCTGAGGGCGTCGAGCTTCGCCGACAGCGCCTCGAACCCGGCCGCCTGCACCTGGGCGGCCTGCTGCTGCGTGGCCACGCTCGCGATCAGCTGGGCGACCGCAGCCGCGGTGTTGTCTGCGGTCGCCTGCTGCGCCTCGAGGGCCTGCTGCTCGGTCGAGATGCGGCTCTCGAAGAGGTCCGCGACCTGGCTGAGGTCCCGCTGGACGAGGCCGAAGTCCGCCGCATAGCCCAGCCCCGACGCATTGACGGCCCGGCTGGCCTCGAGGAGCTGGCGGCCGAACTCGCCGAGGGTGCCCGCGGCCGTCTGCTCCCCGCCCCGCGCGAGATCCACCTGGCGCTGGTACTGCCGGCGTGCCTCCGCGAGCTGCTCGATGGGCGACAGGACGGAGAGCGTGCTGTCGAGCCGGAGCCCGTCGCGGTACGCGCGGAGCCCGTCCACCGTGCGCCGGAGCTCCTCGTCCCGTGCCTTGGCCTCCGCCTCGATCTGGTAGAGCAGCTGGCTGAGGCTCGTGAGCTGGTCCAGGAACTCCTGCCCGGTGAGCCCGCCAAGGTCGCCGGCGCCGAGGGTGCCGCTCTTCAGCTGCAGGAAGAGGTCCTGCAGGTTGCCGAGCAGCTCGTCCCGGCCGGCGCGCGTCTGGAGGTCTAGCCCGGCCATGGCGGCCGCGATCGCCGGACTCCCGGTCCCCGTCAGCCCGGGGATGATCACGTCCCCCACACGCCGCAGGCCGACGCCGCTGGCCACCTTGAGCTGGTCGGTGAGTTGCTGCAGCGGATCCTGCGTGTTGAAGATGACCCACTGAGCGTTCAGGGCCTGCAGCTTGCCGGCGAACGTGTCGGCGAAGCGGGTCAGCTCGGTCTGCTTCAGGGCCTCGTCGAGCTCGTGCAGGCTGGAGATGAACCCGGTGAAGCTGTCCGTGTTGAGCGTGAGGTCGAGCTGTTCGGCGAGGTCGCGCAGCGACTGCAGGCTGGTGCCCTGGCCGCGCAGGAAGCGATCGACCCCCGACGCGTCGAGGCCGTTCGGGAGATCCATGAAGCGGCCCACCGCCCCGCCGCGGAACAGAGCACTGATGCCGCCTTGCGCGGCGAGGAAGGCATTGCCGCTCGTGCCGAGGCCGAGATTGCCGACGCGCTCCGTCAGATCGCGGATCGCCGCTGTATTGCGCTCGGTGACTTCCCGCTGCCGGCGCGCGGCCGCGCTCTCGCCGAAGAGGGAGGAGAGCCCCGAGAGCACGCCGACGCCGGCGCCCACCAGGTTGAAGGCCTGGGCGCCGCTGAGCGGCTGGTTCGCCTCGAGGCTGGCAAGGGCACTGTCGAGCGCCTCGCCGAACGTCAGCGCGTTGTTGACAAGCAGCGCCATGCCGTCGTTGGCGCCGCCGAGCGCGCTCGTGAACCCGGCCGCCGCCCGCGCCGTGTCGACCCACGAGTCGCGGATCTCGAGCGAGTCCTCGCGCGCCTGCCGCAGCGGAGACGCCCCGGGCTCGCCGCCGACTCCCAGCATCGCCCACGAGCGGCCTCCCTGATTGGCGGCGTCCACCAGGTTCTTCTCGACCTCGGCCGCGGCGCCGGTCCGGGTCAGGTCCTTGAAAATCGTGTTCCGGTCTGCCGGCTGCAGGTACCACTGCAGCACCGGCTGCAGGCGCTCGAGCGCCAGCTGGATCCCGCGGATGGCCAGCGCGGTGTCGGCGAGGTTCGTGGTCGGTGCGCTGAAGAAGCCGGCGCGCCAGACCCCGTTGACCTGCGTCAGCAGGTCGCGGAGGCGCTCCTGCTGCTGCAGGGTGAGGTTGCCCGTGGCCAGCAGCCCGCGGGCGGCGACCTCCACTTCGCGCAGCTCGCCGGCGCCCGCGCGCGAGAGCGGCCCGCCCTCCTGCTCGCGGCGCACCGCGGCGAACTGCCGGGCGATATCCTCGATCGCCCGGTCGTCGCGCAGCTTGGCCGAGGCCGCGGCGGCCTGGCCGAGCCCGTTCTGGTAGGTGGTGACGGCCTGCTGGAAGTAGTTGATGCCGGTGAAGTAGCCCTTCGTCTCCTCCCAGAGCGACCGGATCCCCTCGGCGAGCGTCATGGGGCCGTTCCGCGTGGCCATAGCCTGCGCCAGGGCGTCATTCTGCGCGAGCAGCTCGCCCATCGCGGTCGAGAGATTGCCCTGCAGGGTCGCCGCCGCGTCGCGCCCGGCCGCCTCCACCTCGCGGAGCCGCGCGGTGAGCGCCACCATGCCGCCGACGATCGCACCGATGCCGAGGGCGATGCCCGCGGTGATCGGCCCGCCGATCGCGAACCCGCCCAGCTTGTCGAGCACGTTGCCGAGCGGGCCCGGGATCCCGGTCAGCCCGATGCCGAGGTTGGTGACCGCGTTCTCGAGGCGGCCCGTACTCTCGGTGGCGGCCGCGGCGGTCTCGGTGACGGCGCCCTGCTGGTTCGCGAGCCGCGCCATGCCGGCTTCCCAGGCGCGGTTGCCCGCGGCCGCCTCGTGTGCCGCCCGACCGGCGTCGGTCATGCCGGCCAGCATCCGCTGATTCGCGTTCGCCAGGTAGGCCGCCTGCTGGGCAGCCTCACGCTGCTGCAGCGCCAGCCGGCGCAGGCCCTGCTCGAACGTGGCGGTGCCGCTCCCGGCCCGGCTCATGCCGGCCGCCACGCCGCCGAGGCCGGACTCGAGCACCTCTGCTTCCTGCAGGGCCTCCCGGGCACCGGCGACCACTTCCGCCAGCATCCCCTGGATGCCCTGCAGCTCGCGCTCGAGTCCGCCGGTGCCCGCCTGGTCGAGCTGGGCGCGCATGGCCTCGAGGTCGCTGGCCATGCGCTGGATCACGGGATCGACGCCCCCGAAGGCCGTCTTGACCCGGGCGGCGTTGGTCTCGCCCGCCGCCCCAAGGCGATCGAGCGAGCTGCCGGCGGCATCGACGGCCTCGGTCTTGATCGCGATGCCCAGCGTGGCGAGATCCGCGATGTCCATGCGCTACTCCTTCCGTGGCACGGGCCGCATGGCGGCGTCGAGCTGCAGCAAGGCCTCCACGTCCGCCGGGCTGGGGTGTCGGCCCGTCAACCGGGCCCAGTCCGCAATCGTCCCGAAGCCGAGGGGCGCCAGGCCGGCCATCGTCGCGCCGCTGCGGCCGACTAGCTCCCGCGCCCAGTCCAGCAGGTACTGCACGGCCTCCGGGTAGTCGGGCCCCGCCAGCGCCCGCCGGGCATCCGGATTGCCCTTCGCCGCCGCCACCTCGAGGTGTGCCCGGCGCGTGGCGCCGTCCTCCTGCCGTTCGTCCAGCGAGGCCTCGTGCTGGACGTAGGCGATCAGCTCCGCGAGGCAGGCTTGGTAAAACCCGCGTGGTCCTGCTGCGCCTCCTCGAGCTGCTCGCGGATCCACGGCGCGGCGGTCAGCAGCCGGATCGCGTTCTCCTTCGTGCAGGGGAGGGGCTGGCCCTTGTCGCTGATTCCCTGCCACTCGAGGATCGCCGCCGCCACGAGCTCGGTCCGGTTGGCCGTGATGAGCTCGGGCGTCAGGTCCCGCTGCCGCTTCTTGAGCATCCGCTGTTGCAGCTGGTCCTGCGCGCGCCGGAACCGCGTGGAGTAGGTCCCGGCGACGGTGATGGTGACCGGCTGGGTCTGGGGCTCGCCGGTGAAGAGGGGTTCACCGCTGGCGTCGCGAAGGTGAACCACCTGGCCCGCGTCCTCGCGCTCGGTGACGTCGCCGACGGTGCTGAGGTCGAATCCGCTCATGGTTGACTCCTGGAGGGTCCGCCCCACCCGCCGCGGGAGGCCCGGTCTTGCGACCGGCACGACGGGGGGACGGACCACGAGTGCGCCTGCGTGCCCGACGGGGCCTCCGCCCGCCGGGGTCGTGCGCGTCACGGCGCCGAGCTGGCCCACGACGCCACCGTGGCGTCGTAGCCGGTCGCGGCGACCTTGGGGCCGATCATCAGCTGCAGCTGTTCCACCTTGGCCCCGTCCCCGCCGCCGGCATTGGCCGAGAGCCCGCTGATCTTGACGCGCGGGAGGTAGAGGGCGAGGCACGGCTTCGGCGCCGAGGCCAGCTCCTGCAGCACGAGCTGGAGCTCGAACTCGGTCTCGGCGTCGTAGCTGGTGAGGTTGGCGAAGTCCGACCGCAGGCCCGTGATGGACCCGGAGACGGTGAGGTCGTTGTCGAAGATGTCCGGGCTCACGAACGAGCCGATGACGGCCTCGCCCTTCGCCGCGATGGTGAAGTCGAGGTCGAAGCCGGTGAACGTCGAGACCACCACGCCGCTCTTGAGGATCGCGCAGTCGTCCGCGATCAGCGCGAGGCCAGTGGTCAGCGACGGCGAGGTGAACCAGGGGCTGGTGCCGGTGGTGAGCACCGTGCGGTCCATGCCCATGAGGGAGACCGCGAGCTGCACCGGCTGCCCCGGCTTGAGACTCAGCTTGACGCCGATCACCCGGCAGCCGAGGAACAGCTCCGAGAGGTCGATGTCCCGGTCGTACTGCTCCACCGTGTGACTGTAGCGGGTCGGCGTGGTCGGGGTCACCAGCTTCTTGAGCCGGGTGAGCGTGCCGGTCGCGGTCGCGGCCAGGGTGGTGAAGGTCCCCGCGGGCACGGTGATCACCGTGGTGGTCATCGCGATGATCGGCGTCCGCAGGTTGTGGTTCGCCGAGAGGGTCGTGCCGGTGATGGTGAAGATGTCGCCCACCCGGAAGCCCTGCGCGTACCAGTCGCTGGCCGGCGTGGTCAGGGTGTTCGAGCCGATCGCCACCGTGGTGACGGACGCGAACCCGATGGCGGTGGCGGTCGCCCAGGTGCCGCGCATCAGCGCCTCGAGGATGAGGTCGATCGCGCCGCCGACCGTGCCCTCGAGGTTGAGGGTGCCGTTGACCATCTTGCCGCCGAGCCGCCCCATCGGGGTCACCGCGTCGTCGCGCTTCTCGGCGCTCAGGATGTTGGCCCGGTCGAGCTTGAGGCCCGGGCTGTCGATGTACCGCACCTCGGTCGCGCCGGCAGCGGTCGCGGCGACGCCCGTGGTGGTCTCGCGCTTGATCGCGACGAGCACGTTTGCTCCAGTCTGCAGTGCCATGGGTGTCTCCTAGGTGTTCGAGTACTCGAGCCGCCAGGGAATGCTGACCGTCACCACGGCCCAGCCGGGGGAGGCCGCGCGCCCAGCCGGATCCGCGAGGAACCGCACCGGGCTCGGGACCGGCGCGACATCACTGCGGACCCGGAGCCCCACTCCGGTCGCAATGACGAGCGCGGTGCCCGCCTTGAACAACGCCTGCACGGCATCGGCGGAACGCCGGAGTGCCGTCACATCCACGCCTTCGGGGCCGTACAGCCGCACCACGTAGAACCCCGTTTCCTCCATGCTCGCGTCGGCTGCCGGGAAGGTCCGGGCCCGGCCGGCGCCGAGGACGAACTCCTCCTCGCCGTATGGCTGGCCGGCGACCGGCACGAGCCGCACGTTCTCCCAGCCCATCAGGGCCGGCAGGCCCACCGTGAGGCTGCGGCCACTGGCCGCGGCTTCGACTGTCCGGCCGCCCGCGATCGTCAGCACGGTGGCCGAGACCGCGGTGATGGTGCCGCGCGCGGTGGTGGCGAAACCCGCCGGCGTCACCTCCATCCCAGCCGCGAAGCCGTCCGCCAGGAAGGAGCCGGTGCCGCGCTGGTAGCCCGTCGCCGTGGCCTCGAGCGTGGTGCTGCCCGTGGTGCACACCGCGAGGGTGCGGAGGCGCGTCCGCAGGGCCAGCTGTACCGCCAGGCGGTCAACCGCCACGGGTCACCTCCTCCACGGCCGCGCGCACGATGGCGGGCCAGCCCGCCCGAGTGAGCTTGACGCTGTGGAAGCCGCCGACCGCGCTCCGCAGAGTGAGCGGGGTATCGGGCGACTTGATCGGGTCGGTCGCATCGTCCGCGCCCACGCCCACCGCCTCGCCTTGCCGGATCCCGTCCTCGATCGACGGCGCATAGACCACGTTCGTCACGATCCGCTGCTCGAGCGGCCCGTCGATCAGCCGCTGCCAGCTCGCCCGCAGGTTGCCCGTGTCCACCGGCTGGCCCGGCGCCCCCGTCAGCGCGGAGCCCTCCACGATCGACTGATGCGCCAGGTCGGCCGCGACCGCGTGCACGTCGCGCGCGCGCTGCTCGACCGTGCGGCGGAAGGCGGCGACCTGGTCGGCGAAGGTGCCCATCAGCGGCTCACGATGATGCGCGCCACGATGACGTAGCCGTCCGGACAGGTCGGCTGCACATCGCGCACGGTGTAGGTGGTGCCGAGCAGATCCACGGTGTCGCCCGGCTGCACGAACTCGTCGGTGAACGCCTTCAGCGGGTAGCTCGCGGGCGTGAACAGCACGCACGGCGCAACGCTCTCCACGAGGCCGAGCGACTTGTACCGCTGCACATCCCCTTTCACCACGATCCCCTCGCCGGTGATCGTCGACGTGGTTGGCGTGACCGACCCGATCTCGGGGTCGTGGACCTGCGTCGTACGCGTGAAGGTCAGCATCAGAGCCCCGCATCCCCGAGATCCCCGCGGGCGCCCGCCCACTCCGTGGCGAAACCGGTGGCGGCCGCCAGATCAGCATTCGCGCCGCTCCACTCGGGGCGGTACTTCCCGCCGGCGCTGGCGGCCGCGCTCGTGCGCGTGCCTGTGCCCGCCACCGCGAAGGCCACCACCACGCCGCCGCTGCCGGTAATCGGCGTGACGACGAGACCATTGCCGCCGAGGACCGGAGTGACCGTGGCAGCGCCGGTGCCGAGGACCGTGACCTGGCCACTGCCAGCGAGCACGGGCGCCGTGCGGACGTCGCCCGTGCCGGTGAGCGTCAGGGTCCCCGCGCCCGCCAGGGTCGGGGCCGCGACGGTGACGGCACCCGTCCCGGTGGTCGTGGTACCGGGCCCGGTGCCCACCAGGCTCGGCGTGACCGTAACGCCGCCCGTGCCCGTGATCCGCTGCGTGCCGGTCCCCGCAAGCGCTGGCGTGACCGCCACGGCGCCGGTGCCCGTCACGCCGGCGCCGGCGACGCTACCACTGCCCGCAAGGGCCGGGACCGGCGTCACGGTGCCGGATCCGGTCATCGTCTCGGTGCCGGCCCCCGCGAGCGCCGGGCTCAGCGCAACGCCACCGCTCCCGCTGATGCCTGCCGCCGTGACCGATCCGGTGCCGGCCAGCTGCGGGGCGGCGGTGACCGAGCCCGTGCCCTGATACGCCAGGATGCCGGCGCCGGCGAGCTGCGGAGTGACCGTGGCATCACCCGACCCGCTGATTCCCGTAGCCGTGACGGTGCCGGTGCCGTCCAGCGCCGGCGCCACGGCCGCATCGCCGCTCGCCAGGATGCTCGCGAAGAACTCGGAGCCGACAATCGCCCAGTCGGCCGAGCCGAAGGTGGCAGTCGGGTCCTCGTCCCCGGTGTAGGTGATGCAGGCCAAGGACTCGGCCGGCGTGGTGCCCGACACCTGGTCCAGCAGCGAGTAGCTCCCGCCGGCACTGATCGGACTGCCGCCGGTGTCGGTCGCGACGAACGCCACGCGCGGGTTGAGCGGATGCTGCTGCGCCGAGGCGAAGGTCAGCGTGGCGGTCGTGCCCGCGTCGCCGCGTGCGCTGGTCGACTGCACCAGCGGGGACGTGGGCGACACGTCCGGCACTTCCACGCAGATCCACCGGCAGCCGTTGTGTGTCGTCCCCGCCAGGTCCAGCGTGATGGCCTCGGAGAAGTCCGACGTCGCCGTGAATCGGCGCGTGGCCAGACGCGAGCGATTCGTGCCGACAGTGTTGAAGCCGATCGCGGAGGTCGCCCTCCAGGCGCCGCTGGTGGCCCCGCTGATCGTGATGCCGGTGACCGGCGCCGCCCCGGTCCGTCCGTAGTTGAAGGCGATCAGGTAGGTCCGCCCCGCGACGAAGTCGATCACTCCCGTGGTGTAGGAGTTGCGATCGACGTCGTCGACGCCGCTCTCAACGACGACGGGCGTGGCGGCCATGCGGGCGCGGTCCTAGCGGCCGAGCACCAGCACGTCGCGGATCCAGTACTGCTGGCCGCCCGGTGCCGTGCAGGAAGCGCCTCCGCCCCAGACGGAGAGCAGCTTGTAGGACGCGAGAGCGTAGGTCGGCAGCGTGGTGGTGGCGTCGTACCCGTCGACGTCGGCCACGAGCTGGCCGTCCATCCAGATCTTCGACCAGGAGGTGCGCGTGCCGGGGAGGCCGGTGTAGCTCTCCGTCTCGACCTTAGTCCACCGGCCGCGCGTGAGCACGCCGCCGGGCACGCTGAAGTTCCCGCCCTTGGGGTCGAGCCCCGAGAGGCCGCCCGCCTTCGCTGCTGTGGGGAGTGCCCCGGCTCCCTGCCAGGACCATCCGACCCGCAGCGCCCTCGTGGCGGACCCAGGCGACCCGCGGAGGAAGAGGATCTGTTGGTTGCCGCCGGCGGGACCGGTGCCCCAGCCGAGGATGGTCATCTTCATCCCCACGGCATGCCCCACCCAGTTCGGCGAGACCATCACCCACTGGCGCGTGTAGACGGTGCGAGCGTTAAGCGCCGTCATGCCGATCTCGAACCAGGCGGCCCCCGCCGACGTGCCGCCCCAGCAGCCGTCCCGGAGGTCGTACCGGATCGCCCGCTGGGTCGCATCGTAGACCATCTGGCCGGACCAGGTCCCGCCATTGGCGAGCTTGACCGGACCGGTGCCCGGGTCGTTCTGCCGGGTGGGCGCCACCGCGGCCAACAGCTTCATGCCGGCAGTGTCGATGCCCGCCGTCGGCGGGACCGGCGTCGGCGTCGGCGTCGGCGTCGGCGAGGGCGGAGGCGTCGTCGGCGGCGCGGGCTTCTGCACCGCGAGCCTCGGCAGCGTGCGCCAGGCGCAGTCCCAGGAGCTCCACGCCTGCGCATTCGTCTTCGTCCTGGTGCAGCCGGCCAGCTTCACCTCGATCGAGTCGGCGGCGGGACGCGGCCACGCGACCCCCACGGCGCCCCCGGTATCACTGGCGGTGGCAGTCACGATGCTGGGGGTCTGCGCCAGCGCGGGGCTCGCGAGCGCGAGCAGGCAGGCGATCAGGAAGGGCAGGGCGGAGCCGAGACGCTTCATGGGATCATCCCTCGAGGATCCAGCGGGCCGCTTCGTCCCGCCGCGCGGTGAGGCCGGGCAAGGCCATCAGCGACCATGCACGCGGGCCTTGTTCCAGCGGCGGAAGCGCACCGCTGCGCCGGTCCAGTCGCCGGCCCGGAGGCATTGCACGACACCGGCGTCGTCGCCGAGGTCGTTCGGATCCATGCCGTCGAGCGCGTCGCGTCCGACGTTGTACGCCAGGTCCGTCAGCGCCGCGAGGCGACGCGGCTCGGTTACCAGGTTGGGCGCCAACTGCAGGGCGGCTCGCTGCGCCCAGCCCAAGTCGACCCGCAGCAGCTGTTCGGCTTCCGCCTCGGTGATCGGCGGGTGCTGCAGTGATGGGATCCGGTGCCCGTAGCCGATCGTCGGGTAGCCGGCCGGGCAGAGGTACGGCGTCGCCCGAAACCCCTCCATCCGCTTCACGAGGTCGAGCAGCTCGAGCGTCAGCTCAGGTGCCATCCGGCGGCGCCCCTTTCCGGCTCCAGTGCTCCACCGCATTCCCCGCGGCGAAGGCGCCCACGCAGACGCCGATCAGCCCGGCGACGGCCGAGACCACCGCGACGTAGTCGGCCGTGAGCCGCGCCCGCATGGCGAGCACGAAGGCGCCGAGCGCGAGCAGCGCCCCCAGGGCGAGGCCCGCCATGGCGATCCGGTACTTCCGCGTGCCGGTGCTCATGCGGGCCGCCCGTCGATCTTCCGCTCGATGCGCTCGAGCCGGTCCGTAAGGTCCCCCTGGAACTGGGTGAAGACGGCCGTGCTTAGGCGCTTCTCCATCTCGCGGTCCTGGTACGCCCTGTCTTCCCGACGTGCCTCCTCCAGCTTTTCCACGCGGGTCTTGAACGACCCCCAGAGAACGAGACCCGTCCCGCTCGCGGACAGCAGCGCGATCAGCCATCCGGGGACGTCAATCGCCGCGCCTGCGCTGGCCGCGGTGAGCACGAGCCAGGCGAACAGGATGAGGCCGCCCCCGACCCAGCGGGCGTCCCGACGCAACTCCTGCGCACGGTGGGCAGTCATCCTCAGGCCGGCAGGGTGACCGTGAACGAGGACACCGCCACCTGGGCGCCGGTGACGATCGTGGTGCTGTTCAGGTTGAGGTCGGCACCCGAGGTGCCGATCGACCCATCGAGGACGCGCGCCCCGGTGCTCTTCACGAACGAGAACCAGGTCGCCGTGCCACCCGTCGCCGCGGCGGCAGAGCCGATCGCGTTGGCCGTGAGCACGCCCGCCGCGGCCGCGCCGAAGGCGTTCGTCGTCGGGCAGGTGAGCGAGGCGAGCACGACGTTGGCCGCGGTGACCGCACTCGAGACGTCGGCCGGCTGCACCCCGGCGTAGACCTGCAGGAGCGCCGACGTCCCAAGCGACGTGGTCAGCTGGTCCAGCGCCTGGTTGCGCCAGGCGAGGATGAAGTGCGGATTGAGGGCCATCGGGCCTACTCCGTCTCTGCCGGCGGCGCCGGCTCAGGGATGGGCGAAGGCGACGCCTCCGGGGCGCCCTCAGTCGAAGCCGGCGGCGGGGTCACGGACCCGGTGCCACCGAGGCGGAACGGAATGGCGGACGTCATCGAGCGAGCGCCTCGTGCAGCGCGAAGTTGAGGACCTGGCCGTCCGCGGCGAGCGCGGGCAGCTCCGCGAGGATGGCCGGCCCCTCGCGGAGGAAGACCTGCGGGAGCCCGTCGCCGAGCAGCCGGATCCGGCCGGGGGATTCCTGCATGAGCTCGAGCAGGTGCACGGCGGAGACCAGCATGTCGGGCCGGGTGTGCCAGCGCCGGCCCTCGAAGACGGCCTCGGCGATCGGGCCGTCGTCGCCGTAGCACCGCGCCGTGCGGCCGTCCGCGTAGAGCACGAGCTCGCCGAGCCAGTCGACCCACGCCGGGTCTCGCGGATCCGGCATCGGCGGGGCATCCGGCCGCGCGGCGCAGTCGTTGCCGACGACGAGGATCTCGTCGAAGCCCATGGCCACGGCGAGCCCGACGGCCCGCACGCCCGTATTGAGCCCGCGGCCGAGGCAGACGCTCGGCTTGTAGAGGCGGCGATAGCAGAACTGCTCGAAGTCCATCGCCGGATCGGCGTGCGCCCAGCCAGCGGGCGCCGGCGTCCCGATCCACGAGTGGAAGAACGTGAGGGTGCGGCCGCACCCGGCGAGCCGCTGCACGAGGCCGGGGAAGACGCCCGAGGCGAGGTAGTACGCGACGTCATGGCCGCCGCCGAACTCGTGGTCGGCCAGCATGCCCTCGCCGTGGTCGATCGTGATCCCGTGTGTCACCCGGACGCCGCGGCCGAGCAGGTACGGCAGGGCACTGTTGCAGGCCCAGACCTCGTCGGCGTCGGGCAGCTGGTCGGCGAGGTCCGCCAGGGAGGGGCCGGCCGCGCAAATGACGACGCGCTGACCGGCACGTGACCCGGCCTCGGCCATCCGCAGCGCCCACGGCGCATTCAGGCACACCTGATCGAACAGGTGGGCCGCGTTCGGCATGGCGAGTTGGGCGGTCAGGCTAACCGTCATCGCGGGTTCCCGAGCACAAGGTCGACCAGGGCGGCGCTCGCCACGGTCCAGGTGAAGTCGAAGGCCACGTAGTCCCACCGGTAGCCCGCGATCTCCTTCTTGTTCTGGTACTGCCAGAAGCCGGCGCCCACCGCGACCACGGCCAGCCGCGCGAGGCGGTGGCGGCGGACGCCGTCGCTGAACCAGGGCCCGCGCGCCACGAGCACCATCGCAGCGCCGCCCAGGAGGTCGGCCGAGGGGTGCCAGCGCAGCGGATCGCCGGCGCCATAGGTGGCCCAGTCCCGGAAACCGCAGCAGCCGTAGCTCGGCGACTGGGCGGTCACCGGCACCGCCACCAGCAGGAGCACGACGAGCAGTCGGAGGCCGCGCATCGTCAGCCTCGCAGGATCGGCACGCCGCCCTGAGTCGCTTCCAGGAGCGGGGCGATGAGGCCGAGCACGCGCGGGTAGCGCGCGAGGCCCTTCGGCCGCTGATGCGGCGCGAAATAGGTGGTGGTCAGCACGTCCACAGTCTTAGTCTGGATCCCCTCATCCTTGATGGCCCCGGCGAGATCCGTGGTGCCCGCCCGCAGGAACTCGAGCGCCAGCTCGCAGGTCGCGTCCTGCAGGCGCTGGGGGATCGTGGTGCTGTCGAGGTAGGTCCCGCCCACCGGCGCATCGGGGTCCAGGGCCCACTCGCGGGGCCACGGGAGGGCCTGCGTCGTGGAGGCCTTGCGGCCGATCCACGCCCGGAACGCCAGCTCGCGGGTCGCCTCGACGAGCGCCGCCTTCTGGTCCTCGGTGGAGGCGCTCGTCCAGGCGCTGCTGTTGAGCCGGGCTTCGAGGTAGGCCGTCGCCTCGGCCACGCTCACGAAGGAGTTGGCCGAGGCGCTGCCCGGAGTCTCGATGATGGTGATGGCCATAGCCGGCCCCCGCGGTCCAGGTGAGGCGGGAGTGAGCCGAAGCTCACCCCCGCCGTCAGGGGCTTAGCCCAGGATCTTCACGCCCAGCTCACGCCGGACCACGTTGGCCCCGGCGAGGTAGTCGAACGAGAAGGTCTCCTGCTTGTACTGCCGGGAGAGCTCGAGGCGGAGCGCGATGCCCGAGATGGGATCGGTCGGCGCCTGGAAGATGTTCCCGGCGTTGAAGACGCCGGCCAGCGGGCGGGAGGCCCAGGCGAAGGCGTCGCGGTGCGCGGCGAGGTTCACCACATACGCGGTGCCGATGACGGTGATCGCCGCGCCCGTGGCGGCCGCCGAGGCGAGCGCCGGGTAGAAGGCGATCGTGCGCTGCACCGTGGCCGACGCGGTGGCGTTGGCGGTGACGACGTACTGCTGGGTGCCACCGTTGACGGTGAAGATGTCGCCGATCTTGATCGTCCCGGACGCGGTGGCGTTGATGATGTTCAGCGTGGTGTCGCCCGCCGCGGCGCCCACGGTCGACAGGGCCCAGCCCGTCACCCACCCCGTGCCCGGGGTGTAGGTGGTGATGTTCTGGTCCATGTACCAGGCGATGCCGAGCTTCGTGCCGATGGTGCCGGCGATGAGGCCCTGCGCGTCGCCGCGCTGGTCCGCCTGGATGATGTTGGTGTTGAGGAGGAAGTTGGCCTCGGCATCGGGGTCCAGCACGCCGAAGCGGTTGTCCATCGGCGCGAGTTGCTTGTTGAGCAGCTTGCGGGCGTTGCCGCCCACGACCATCGAGCCGTTGAACGGGGTGGTGCCGGGGGTGCCGACGGCGCCGAAGAAGGCGACGTGCTTGCCCCAGAGGTACTGGTCGGCGTCGTTCGCGAGCGACTTGATGGCCTCGCTCGCCTGCATCGGGATGATCATCCCGTCGGCGGAGACGAAGTCGTTGTCGTTGAGCTGGAACGGGGCCTCCATCCAGCGGTCGAGCGTGACCGCCGCCGAGGTCGGCGTCGAGTCGACGTTCGTCGCGAAGGCCACGGCCGGGGTCACCGCGCGCGCGGCGATCGCCGACGGGATCGGGACGTTAATAACGTTACCCTTCGCGGCCGCGAGGCTGTCGAGGTCGCGGTTCACGAGGCGGGGGCCGATGGCCTGCTGCCGCAGCGCGAGGACGCCCTGCGCCAGGATCTTGGGCAGGACTTCGGTGATCGTGTTCGCCATGGGATGGCTCCTGGATCAGGGGCCGGACGCGCCGGCCAGAGTGGAGCGAGCTACCCCGCGACCTTCGCCTTGCCCGCCGCGACGTCGGCGACGCTGGCCAGGAACTCGGGGCTGTTGGTGCTCGCGATGACCTTCGGCGCACCACCGCCCCCGGCGGCGGACTTGGAGGCCCCGCCTCCACTGCTGCCCGAGCCCTGGAAGGCGTCGGGATACTTCCCCTTGAGCCGCTGCGTCACGAGGTCGGCCACCGACATCGGACGCCCCTGGCCGTCGGCGACGAGGGGCGTCTTCGTCTCGGGGTCATAGACCTCCTCCACGAAGCCCTCCTCCATCTCCTTCAGCCGCAGGAACCGCTGCCCCTCGAGCTTCACTAGGTCCATGAACTGGGGCAGGCACCCCGCCTTGGCGAGCTCGCTGTCGAGCGCCGAGTGCGCCCGCCGCTGCAGCGCCGACTCGAGCTTCTGGATCCGCAGCTCGCGCGTGCCCAGCTCCTCGCCGTGCCGCGCCTTGAGCTGCTGCTCCAGCGCCTGCCAGTTGCCCTGCGCCTCCGCCTTCTTGCGCTCCGCATCCTCGAGCGCGGCGAGGGCCGTCCGGGCCTTCTCGGGATCCAGGCCCTCATAGGCCTTGGTCATCCCCTTCAGCTTCTTGACCTCGTCCAGCAGCTGCTGCTGGCTGGCCTTCAGGCCCGCGACCTCCTCCTCCGTGTACGTCTTCGTGCCCGCCCCGCCGCCCGCACCTGCGCCACCGCCGCCGCCGGCCCCGCCGGCGTCATCGGCCAGCGGCCGATGGATTCGGAACCACATGCCTGCCGTCTCCTGGCCGGCCCAACCGGCCACTGGGGGGAAACACGAAACGGCCCCCGGGAGCGAGTTCTCCCGAGGGCCGTCGAGGGCCATCAACCTACGACTGTCTGAAGCTCCAAACTAGGACATCGATGCCGGATTCGTCAAGCGCTACTCGCGCTCGATGACCTTCTTCCCGGTGCGGAGCGCCTCCCGTTGCCGCTCGAATCGTGCGGGGTCGCCGAGGTTGGGCGCGTAGCTGTAGACGCCATCGGGCGGGCAGTGGGTGCGTGTGAGCACCAACTGCGCCTTGGCCGTGCAGCGGTTGCAGGGCACGGGGCGGCGCCGCGCGGTGATCTTCCGAAAGCGTTCCTGGCGGTGCCCCTTGGGGCACTGGTAGGTGTAGATCGGCATGGGTTCAGCCCGCGAAGGTGTAGGCGGGGATGGGCTTCCCCGTGCTGTCGGTGAGGCGGGGGAGGCGTTGCAGGAACTCCTCCGGCTTGTCCTTCAGGGCGTTCGGCAGCGTGTCGCCCACCAGGCGGATCCGCTCGCCATGCACCCGCACCATCTCCACGAGGGTGAGCGCGGTCATCGCCATGTCGGGCTTGGTGTACCACATCCGGCCATCGATGGGCGCCGAGAGCGTGATCGGGGTGGCACCGGACGCGAGCGCGTTGCCCCCGTCCGCGTGCATGATCACATCCTCGGTGAGCCACCGGGTGAACTCGGGGGTGCCCAGGAGGACGTTGGGCGGGCAGGGCCGGCGGGCCCGGAGCGCGCAGTCCGCGCCGAGCACCGTGATCCGCTCGAAGCCCATCGTCAGCGCCACGTCGATGGCGCGGGTCACGGCGTTGAGGCCCGCGCCCGCCACGACCGTGCCGGGGTAGAGCAGCTGGTAGAGCCAGTACTCGTACGCCTCGGTGCGCTCGATGCCGTTCTCATCTGGCCAGGACACCGGCGGCCGCGGGATCCCGACGAAGTTGTGGAAGAACGTGACGAGCCGCTGGTGCTGCAGGAGGTGCTCGATCAGGTGGGGGTGGCAGCTGCTCGCCACGAGGTACTCGAGCGGCGGCGCGTCCAGCCACTCCACCACCATGTGCGGCGTCTGGTCGACCGAGAAGGCGTGGGTGACCTTGTGCCCCTGGCGGTGCAGCCACATCGCGGCGGAGTTGCAGCCCCAGACCTGATCCCCCTGCCCGCACCACTCCGCCGCATGCTCGGCAAGGGAGGGCCCGGCGCCGCAGAGGACGAGGTGCTGTCCGGCCGCCGTGCCCTCGGCAACCACCCGGTCACAGTGCTGGGCATTCCCCACGATGAACGCGGCGTAGTTCTCGCTCATGGGGTTCGCCAGCCGGATCTCGCCCGGGACGGGCAGGGCGCCGGCCGGCGGCTGGGCCGGGGCCGTGGTGGCCGCCTCGCGGGCGGCGCGGCGACGTGCGGCGCGGTTCATGCGGCTCCTTGGGGAAGGCCCCGGCCCGACCTCCGGGCCTCGTCGGGGCGAACGGCGGTGAACATCACCGCGATGCAGCGGCAGTTGAAGGTGCTCTCGCCCGGGACCATCTCGCCGTTGCTGAAGTACTCGTCATGCCGCACCACCTCGCCGTGCAGCGCATGGTGCTCCGGGCGCTCCCGGCCATCGAGCGTGGTGCTCCATCGCTTGAAGAGCCGCTCGCCATCCACGTCCCCGCGGTCGATCGCGTCCTTCCAGCTGAGGTCATGCCCCAGCTTCTGGGCATCCAGCGCCGCGGTGCGGGCGTTGGTTTCCGCGTTCCAGGCGATGAAGCGCTTGCGGTACTGCTCCGTCATCCGGTCGACCTGCTCGGGGGAGAGCCCCTCGCCGTCGAAGGCCTTGCGGATCGTGCTGTCGAAGCGCCGATCCCGGAGCTCGCGGGTGAAGGCCTTGGGGTCGCCGGCCTCGAGCATGGCGCGGAAGTTGTCCACTGCCTGCAGCTGGTTCGGCGCCAGGCCCACCACGCTCCGGATCTCGCGCGCGATGGTCCGGGGATTCACGCCATCCCGGAGCCCGTTCTCCACGAAGGCGCGCACCGTCTCGCGGGTGTCCTCCGCCAGCGTGGTCACCACCCGGCTGTCCAGAGCCCGGATGCCCTCGACGACGTTGGGGTTCAGGACGTTGAACGTCTGCGCGCGCGCCGCGGCCGGCAGCTCGCGCTGGATGGCCTGCGCGGCCGCCTCGACGCCATCCCGCAGGACTTCGGAGGCCGGCGCGAAGGCGCGCGCGATCGTCTCGGGCGTGAGCACCTCCGCCAGCAGCAGCTCGGCCGAGGGGCTCTGGATGAACGCCTCGAGCTGGCCCGGCGAGAGCAGGAAGCGGATCCGGGTCCAGCCGTCGAGAATGGCTTTCTGCAGGTCGGGCGCCAGCGCGGCGGCCCGGCGCTCGAGGCGCTGGCGGAACAGCCGCTCGGCGGGGCTCATGCCTCGCCCGCCTTGAGCGCCAGGACTTCCTCCGCCCACGCCCGCCGCTCCGCGTCGGACTTGAGGGCCAGCGGCGTGCCGTGCGCGAACCGGGCGAGCTCGCGCGTGGCACGCCCCATCCGTCCCGCGAGGATCAGCCGGGCGACCCGCTCGTAGGCCCGGAGGCGCGTGGCACTAGGCCGCGACGCCGGCATCCTGCCCCCTCGCCCCGCTGCCGTTCCCGGCCATGAGCCGCTCCTGCTGCGCGGCCAGCTCCTGCTGCCGGCGCGCTTCCCGCGCCGCCTGCTCCGCCAGCATCTCGCCCTCGAGCGCGTCGAGGTCCGTGGTCTCCGGGATCTCGCCCGCCTCCATCAGCCGCTCCAGCACGAACCGCGGCGGCACCCCGAGCTTCTCGGCCAGCGTCGCCCACGCCACCATCTTCTGGGCGTCCATCCCCTGCTCGCCGTAATCGCGGTTGATCTCGATGGACCCGCCGCTCGGCTTCTTCAGGTAGCGGGCATGGAAGTAGAGCGCCCGCTCGAGGCCATCCTGCAGGCCGCGGGCGTTGACGGCGAGGGCGCTGTCGCTCGACGACTTGTCGATTTCCTTGGCCGTGGCCGTCTCCGCGGCCCGCTTGGAACTCGCCAGGGCGGCGAGCCCGAGCTCGGCCATGGCGGTCTTGAGGTCCTGCAGCGCCGCGGCGCACTGCGCGAGGGCGGCCCCGCTGTGGCTCTGGTACTGTGCCGTCGCCTGGGGGTTCGTGAAGACCCGCGCGGCGTTCGGGCCGAGCACGATGGGGGCCGGCATCTGGGTGCCGTCGGGCGCCTGCATCAGGTCGACGCCGGTCTCCACCCAGATCGGGACGCAGGTCTTGTGGATCGAGGTGTCGTAGTCGCTCCACTGCCGGTAGTGCGCGAGGTTGAGGTGCGCGAGGTCGAGGAAGGGCGGCATGCTCTCGAAGAGGCCCTTCTTCCCGCTGGTCACGATCTCCGCCACCGGGATCTCGTCCTGGGTCGGATACGTGCCTGACTCCACCTCGACGACGGCCTTCTGCTTGGTCACCTCGAGGAGTCGGTAGCCCACCTCGACCCCGGCGTCCGTGCTCTTCCGGGAGAACACGCGGAACCGCTCCTGCTTGGTCGTCCCGAACTCTCCCTCCGGCACCTCGGCGCACTCCCGGAGGACGAGCTGCGTCAGCAGCGTGCGGCCGTTCTCCACGGTCGTCCGCCAGCTCACGATGGCGTCCTTGGGGACGGGGACCCAGTAGGGTCGGACCTCGCCGCGGAGTTCCTGGCCGGCCGTCTGTGTGCCGTCGGTCGGGGGGAACTCGACGAGGATGGCGCCATGGCCCGCGCACATGGCGTCGCTCATCCGCTCGCGCGCGAAGACATCGCCGTGGGTCCCGGCGTTGTCGATGTTCTCCCAGTGGGACACGATCTCCTGCGGCACGTCGTCGCCGAGCTTCGGGTCCTGCCGGAACACGTAGCCGACGAGGCCCTCGATGGTGTTCCGGAACTGGTTGAAGAACACCGAGCGGAGCTTCCGCACCCGGTAGCTGTCGGGGTCCTCGCCCGGCGCCTTGGGCAAGTACTCGGCCGCCTTGTCGCGCAGCCGGCTGTTCCCCTCCCAGCAATCCCGCACGACCGTAAGGTCGGCCTGCTGGCGCTCCACGGCCGGCGAGGGGGTGGACGGCAGGTCCTTGTCGGCGCGGGGCACGGCCGGCGGTTCCTGGCCCCCGGCCCGCAGCGGACCGTCTCCCGGGCGGTTGCCCTGATCCAGGGGGTCATAAGACGGTGTGGGCATCGTCATGGCAGCCTCAGGTGCGCACGGTGGTGGTGATGGCGGTATGCAGGGAGGTCAGCTTGCTGTCGGCGCCGGCGGCGGCGTCGACCTGGTCATCGTGCTTGCCATTCGGGAAGTCCGCGGCCTCCGCGCGGAACGCATCCCGCCACTCGCCCGGGCAGAGGACGATGTTGCCCGCCTCGGCCTTGGAAGCGAGCGGCTCAGCCCGGTGGATCTTCTTGCCGGTCGGGTGCTCGGTCGTGACCGGCATGCCGACGTTCTGCAGCTGACGGACGAGCTGCTGCGTGCGCTCCGCGCCGGCGATGCCGGCCTCCGTCTCGATCCACCAGCGCACCCGGCCCGGATACGCCGCGAGGTCGGCGCGGGCGATCGCGAGCAGATCCGCGTCCCGAGCCGCGATCGACTTTCGCATGCGTGCCACGTCGACGATCGCCGTGCGACCGTCGGTCATCCGGCAGAGGAGGGCGCCAGCCGAGAAGTCGGGATCGTGGCTTCCGCCCCGGGGCTCGGTGCCGGCCAAGTCCCAGTAGCGCACCATGCGGCCCACGGCGGGGACCGCGTCCAGCAGTCCCCACCACGACCACTTGAACATCCCGCCCTCGCGCGGGCGGGGACGTCCCTGCAGGAGCGACGCGAAGCCGTACTCCGTCAGCTCGACCCGCTTCTCGTCGAGCCATGCCTCACCGCGCAGGGCCGGCCACAGCGGCTCGTGTTCCGCGCGCCCCAGGGTGTCGCCGGGTTCGGCGCGCGCAGGGAGGTCCAGCACGTGCCACGTGCCGGCCTGGCCATCGCGCAGCCGGCCCGCGGGATCATCCTGGTGCCAGCGGCTCATCGTGAAGAGCACGGCGGTGTGGGGCTCGCAGCGAGCGAGCAGGTCGTTGGTCACCCAGTCCCAGACCTGGTCCCGCTTCGCCTGGCTCTCGGCATCGTCCCGGCTGCCGATGGGATCGTCGATGAGGATCAGGTCGGCGTTCACGGAGGCGACACCGGCCCCGGCCCCCACCGCGCGCACGCCGCCACCCTGCGGGGTCTCCCACTCTTCCGCCGCGTCACGCCCCTTGGAGAGCGCCAGGCCGTTCGCCTCGGCGAGGCGCTTGATGCCGCGGCTGAACTTGTTCGCCTGCTTCTGGTTGTAGGTGCCGAGGAGGAGCCGGGTGCGCGGATCCCGCAGCAGGCGATAGGCGCCGTACCCCAGGGTATTGTGCTCGGTCTTGCCGTGCCGGATGGGGATCTGGAACATCACGCGGCGCAGCGTGCCGGCGGTGACCTGGTCGAGTGCCTCCTGCATCCGCTGGAAGTGGCGGGCGCTCCAGTCGTACTCCGCGCGCGCCGTGGCCAGCCACTCGGCATAGGTCGCGGGCACCGCGACCAGTCCGCGCCGGCGACGCAGGGCCAGCAGCGCGGCGGCGCGCGTAGGCAGGGGGACCACGGCGGTCATGCCGGCAGCTTCCCGGCGGCCAGCTGCTCGAGCTCGGCGTCCGTCAGCTTGTCGAGGTCCCGCGTGAACCGGTGCTCGAGGCGGTCCACGAACATGGAGAGATGCTTCCCGAGCAGCTCGCAGGCGCGATTCGAGGCGGCGAAGTCGCCATGCCGCCGGGCATCGGTCACGTTCTGCACGAGCTCGCGGAGCACCAGGTCCACCGTCACCTCGGCTTTCGCCGTGACTTGTGCCGAGGCGGCCGCGATGGCGGCGGCGACCTTCGGCGTCCGCAGGTTCTGCTTCGCCATGTCCTCGGCGGAGCGTGGGCTGTAGCCCGCCCGGATGGCGGCTTGCGTGCCGTTCCGGTCGATCAGGTACTCCTCGACGAACCGCTGCTGCTTACCGCTCAGCGTGTCTGCCTTCGCGCCGCGGCGCTGTTTCCTCGGTCCGGTCATCGGTGCTCCACCACCTCGAGCCAGTGCCCACAGCGCTTGCAGCAGGCGATCGGTCCCCGCCCCGAGGCCCGGCGGGGGCTGTTCTCCGGCAGGCGGGTCACGGAGAGGAGCACCGCGCCCGGCACCAGAAGCACGATCCGGCGGCAATCCGGGCAGCGGCCATCGGTAAAGACGACGGCCCCCGTGACCGTCAGGGTCACGAGGGCCGTCTGGGGGCCGTCCGGATGCTTCCGGAAGATGGGGTTCGGAATGGGTGCCGTCAACGCGATCCCTCCACGATGGCAGCCTGGAGTGCGCCGGCATTGCGCCGCGCGGCCTCGAGGTCATTGGTCTGGAACTGGAGGATTCTGGGCTGCAGGGACTCGGCGACGGGGCAGAGACCCTTCGGATTCCCCTCCGCGTCCCAGTTGTTCACGTGCTTGGCGAGCCACCACGCGTCCCGGAACGCAGGCTCGTGATACGTCAGCCGCCACGCCCCATAGGGCCGCTCGCCCCCGTGCCGGACCACGGCCTCCTGCAGCCACTGGGCACGCGCCGGCGTGTCGCAAGCGACAGCGAAGGCCCAGAAGTCGTGCATCCAGCCGGCGGGGACGAGCTGCGCCACGAGCCACGGGCACTCAAGGAGCGCGGCGGCATATAAGACAGCGGCCTTGCGACGGACCTCGAGGGCACGATCGACGGGGCGGGATGAGCTGTTCGTCAGCGGCCGAGGACTCGCGCTGGCCGGCCAGCACAAACGTCGCAGCCCCTCGGCCGCCGTCAGGTCATTCATCCGGTAGTTCCACCCGAGGGCGTGATGCCGCGTGTAGTCCGGCGCCTTAAGCACCGCCGGGTCGATGCGCGGCTGATCCGCGCGCATCCGGTAGCCGAGACTGGAGAACTCACGGGCGCGGGTGGCCAGCTCCTCGTCATCGGTCACGAGTATTCCGCCCTCGCCGAGGGCGAGGATCTTGGAGGCTTGGAACGAGTAGGAGACGAACGACGGAGCCAGTCCGGAGGGAAGGCGATACGGCTGCAGCGTCTGCGCGGCATCCACGACGATGCCTCGACCGGGGAAGCCAGCGTGGAGGCCATACAGGGACACGGGCATCCACGTAGGCGCTGGGACGCCTTCTCGGGACGCCATCAGCCACGTCTCCGGGTCCACGTCGACGAAGTGCGGCACCGCCCCCGCGTGCAGCACCGCGATGGTGGTGGCACTCATGGTGAGCGGCGGCACCGCGACCCGGTCCCCAGGCTTCACGCCAAGCGCCACGAGCGCGGTGTGGAGCGTCGCCGTGCCGTTGCAGAGGGCGATGGCGTAGCGGGCGCCGACGTAGTCGGCGAAGGCGCGCTCGAAGGCGGCGACGGCGGAGCCGTTCTTCATGCGTACCCCGCCGCGACCATCTCCCGGAACCCGAACACCGGGTTCCTTGCATACAGCCGTCGGTAGACGTCGGCGGCGAATGCCAGGTCCCCCTCGTCGTCCAGCGTCCACCGGTCCCGGATGCTGCCGTGCCCGGTCTCGTTCTTGAGCACCCAGCACCCGAGTTCCCGCTTGATCCACGGCGTCACGTGCTCCCGGTCGTACGGGTCCGCGGCCTCCTGGTGCGCCAGCCGCAGCGCCTCCATCGTGAACACCTCGACGTCGAGCCCGAGCGGCCAGGTCTCCCCGCCGAGCCAGAGCATCGCGGGCAGCTCGAGCCCCTGCGGCGGGTTGGCGTAGGGCGCCAGGAATCCCTCGATCGCGTAGTCGATCAGCGCGGGGTCCTTGAAGGGATCATCTGCGGTGATGCGCACGACCACCTCGGTCCCCTCCACCTGCTGGCTCGCCCAGAAGAAGCGGGCCAGCACGTCATCCTCGAGGCCGCGATAGACGTGCACGCCCTCCGTCTCGCCGAGCACGGCCAGGCGGTCGTTCTCCTGGGTGGTGGGGATGGCCAGCACCACCTGCATCGGCGTGGTCGTCGCCTTCACGCGGCGGAGCACGTGCGCGAGCAGCGGCTCACCGGCGAGCGTGGCCATCACCTTGTTCGGCAACCGCTGACTGCCGGCCCGCGCCTGGACGATCGTCGTGATCCGGTTCATCGGCAGCCCTCCGGCTTGCAGGGGCGCGTGGGCTGGTTGAGGCAGTCCCACTGGCCCGTGTCGAGGTGGTACAGGCAGCGGCGCTCCTCGCAGGTCGGGCGGCCGGCCACGCAGACCGTGACCCAGCGCGGGACGACGAGCTCGCCCGTGGGCTCGGTGACGCAGGCCACGAGGAGGAGCACCAGCATGAGCAGTCCCCTCACGGCTTCACCCCGAACAGGTCGCGCGCCGGCACGACCCGGTACTCCCGGCCCTCGAGCTTGATCTCCGTGCCGGCGTTCAGCTGCAGCACGACGCGGTCGCCCGGCTGGCAGGGCATGGCGGCCACCTGGCCGGAGGGCAGGGTGAGGCCGGGGCCCTGGGCGATGACGACGCCGGTCTGCGGCACGTTGTCGCGCTTGGCCCCGCCGGCGAGGATGATCACGCCGTCTTCGGGCGGCGGGTCCATCGCGACGAGGAGGAAGTCGGAGATCGGCTTGAGCGGCGCCGGCGCGGTCTTCACAGCCATAGCGGGACTCCCCAGCGAGAAGTGAGGTGGAGGTGACGGTGGATCTCGAGGCCCTTGCCATTCGAGCCCACGTAGATGCGCTGGCCTTCGCGATCGGTGTCGCGGCACCAGAGGTAGCGGGACCAGGTGGGACTCTCCGGGAAGCGCACGTAGAGGTCGGCCAGCTGGACCGCGGTGGGGAGGTCACCCATCCACTGCTTGGGCACCTCCGGAAACGACAGCACGCCGGAAGGCAGCGGCAGCGGATCCACGGACAGCGTCCGCTGCAGCGGCGTGTCCATGAACGGCTCGTCCTCGAACCAGTCCTGCCGGTAGAAGAGGTCCGGGTGGTCCCGGCGCAGGGTGCGGAGCGTGATCAGGTCGAGCATCGACACGGCTCCCGGCGGCCCTTCGTCATGCAGCCGCACCGCGGGCAGAGCGTGCCCTGGCACGCGCCCGCGAAGAGGTCCTGGAACGCCCAGCCGCCGAGGACCGCGATCGCGACCGCGAGCAGCAGGTGCACGAGGCGATGCGTGGTCATCGAAAGGTCCCCGGCGCGAAGCAGAGTCCGTGCGTGGGCTCGCCGCCGCGGTGGCGGCATGCCCGCTCGCGCTGCACGGCGCTCACCATGACGGCCGCCATGAACGCGACCAGGATCAGGAGGAGGGCGATGGACGCCCAGTCCGAGTTCCGCCTCATCGTCCCTCCCACCGCTTGAAGTACTCGAGCCCCTCAGCGTAGGTCGCGCAGTGCCCGAGCGCCTGGTACTCGGCGATCTTCACGCCCTCCACGTGGAAGAGCTGCGCGCGCGTGCGATCGCCGCCGGGCGGACATTCGTCCCAGCGGGACTGCGACGCAGCCACGGGGATGATCCGGATCCGGGCCACCGTCGCCGCGGGATCCCGCCACAGCCGCTCGAGCTCCCTGAGCCGCGCCAGGAACGTCAGGAACGCCCGGGGCAGGTGATAGCTCGAGGCCACCAGGAGCAGCGTGTGGGCGTCCCGCTGGTCGGCGGCGAGCAACGTCTCCACGGCCTGCTGCCGGGTGTTCTGGCTCGCGTCCTCCCGCACGATGCGGTCCGGCGCGAGTCCAGCCGCGATCGCGTCGGCCTCGAGCTGCCGGGCGCCCAGGATCGCCGGCGGCTCGTGGCGCCCGCCGGCCAGGCAGAGCAGAGGCGCCCCGCCCTGACGGAACAGCTGCAGGCCCAGCTCGAGCCGGGCGGCGGCGTCTTCGCCGGCGAGCACGACGACTAGGTCGGCGCGGCGCAGCGGCTGAGTGAAGAGCTGGGCGAGGAAAAGATCGCGGTCGGTCATGCGGCGAGCGCCCTCCAGGCATCGACGATGTTGTCCAGCGCGTCGCTCAGCTCCTCCGGCGTGAACGACACCTCCGCCTCGAGCTCGGAACGGTCGTTGTCGTCCAGCTGGCCGTGCACCTCCACCACCGACGCGCCGGCGAGCACGGCGAACGCCGGCGCCTTCGGGTCGCGCCCGTGGTAGCTGAAACCGTCATAATTGGTGGTGCCGTAGCCACTCCGACGGAGGTTGGCCAGGTGCAGCGCCGACTGGGGGTAGCCAGGCGGGCAGTACAGTTGCAGGCCTTGCGGGTAGGTCCAGGGCGGTGCGAACTCCGTGGGGCAGCTGCGGATCACTGGCTTGCCGGTGCCCTCCACCAGCTCCCGCAGAGGCCGATTCCCGAACTCCATCGCCGCGAGCTTGTACGCCGGGCACCCCGCCGCCTCACAGGCTGCCAGCGACTCCTCACCGAACACCGAGGCGAAGAGCGGAAGCCCGATCATGCGTGCGTGCCCGAACAACTGGGACAGCCAGGCCAGCGGCGTCTGGGCCTTCGTGTAGAGCTGGTGCATCGACCAGCCCTGAGCGCCCCAGGGATCGGGAGCCGGGCCGTCGCCACGCAGCGCCACGAGTTCATCTGGAGTGTAGGCCTGCAGCTTTGCGGCCGTCACGCCGAGCCACTTCATCGTGTCGAGCAGCTTGATGGCGCGCTGATAGCTCCCATTGTGGTTGTTGCTCAGGTCGACGATCAGCGCGGGGGGCGCGCCGGCGCCGAGCGTGATACCGTCGAAGGCAATGGTGCGGATCATCCGACCTCCTGCAGCAGGGTCTTGAGTTCCACGAACGAGAGCCGCCGGGCCCGGTCGCTCGAGTGCGGTTCGTCCAGCTCGTCCGGCGGGGGATCCCCGGCGCGCGCGACGAAGTAGGTCCCCACGCGCCGAAACAGGTGCATCTCCTCCGGGCCGATCATCGCCTCGTGCTTCTTCTCGCCCGGCCGCGGGGCGCTGCAGTGCCACGTGCGCGCCATGGCGCCGGCGAGGTCGCCCAGGCGGTAGGCCGGCAGGTCGGGCACCACGAGCTCGCCGCCCTCCATCGTGGCAATCGTCCAGGCCACCAGCTGCACCGCCTCGTCCATCCGCATCCAGTACCGGGTCATCTCCGGATCCGTCACGAAGATCCGCTCGCCGCGCCGGAGGGCCTCGCGCCACACCGGGATCACGCTCCCCCGGCTGCCGGCCACGTTGCCATAGCGCGTCACGGCGCAGCGCGGCCCCGTACGCCCGCGCTTCGCCTGAGCGGCCAGCATCTGCTTCTCGGCAAGCAGTTTCGAGGCGCCGTAGGCGTTGAGCGGGGCGCAGGCCTTGTCGGTGCTGAGGAGGACGACCTTCTGCACCTGGGCATCGGTGGCCGCCTCGATGACGTTCATCGTGCCGACGACGTTGGTCTTCACGCACTCGTCCGCGTCGACCTCGGCGACCTCCACCCGCTTGAGCGCGGCCGCGTGCACCACGACCTCGACCTCCTGCATGGCGCGGTACAGGCGATCGCGATCCCGGACGTCGCCGACCATGAACCGCAGGCGGCCGTCGTGGGCGAAGGCCTCGCGCATCGCGGCCTGCTTGGCCTCATCGCGCGAGAGGATGGCCACGCGCTCGGCGCCGGCGTCGAGCAGGTGGCGGGCGAAGGCCTGGCCGAAGGAGCCGGTCCCGCCGGTGATCAGGTAGCTCGTATGGGTCATGGGGTCGTGGGGGTGAGGGCGGCCCGCACCAGGAACACCGTCTCGAGCTCGGCGAGCTGCTTGGGCGTGACGACCAGCAGCCGCCATCCGAGCGCTGCGCCGGCGTTACGCTTTTCGTGATCCTTCACGATGCCCGATCCGCGGCCGTGCTTGCCGCGCGTCCAGACGCCGCCGTCCACCTCGAGCGCGAGCTTCTGCTCAGGCCAGGCGAAATCCCAGCGCCACTTCCGCTCGGGGTGGAAGCGGTGCTCCTGCACGGGCACGGGGACGCCGTAGGCCTGGCAGAGCCGGGTGAAGAGGCCGTGGCGGGTCATGGGGGCGGTGGCGCTCACCCCTCCCCCCTCGCGCGGATGGCGGCGGCGGCAAGCGCCTGCATGATCTGGTCGGCCGCCCACGCCTCACGCGACCACATGCCGGGCTCAGGTGACGGCAGGGTCAGGAAGTGCTCGAACCGTTCGCGCACCACGGCCAGCATCGCCTCCCGTTCCTCCCGCACCGCGCGTCGGACCATCGCCTCGGCGGGGCCGGGGTCGCCCATGGCGTCGCGCTGGGCCTCGGCGGCGCGTTCGGCGAGGCGCTGCTGGTGGATGCTGGCCCCGATGGCTTCGATGCGGTCCATCACGCGCCTCCCTTCCCGCCGCGCGGGGCGGTTGCAGCGTACCACTTCTGCACTCGCCGCACGGCCCTGTCGCGCTCCGCCTCGGACAGGAAGCCGTGGACGTGGAGCATCCGCACGCAGTCCATCACGCGCTCGGCGTTGTCGCCGCCTTCCCACGTTACCGCCGTTTTGTGCGGCTGTAGCTTCGTACTCACACCCCCTCCTTTCGTGCGGCGTCCGGGGCGAGCGCCGCGCGGGCGATGTTCCGCAGTCGCTCGATGCACCGCACCCACGGTGTCACGGTCAGGGCACCGTAGTCCTCGCGCGTCATGCCGACGGCAACCGTCTCCAGCGCCCCCTCCAGCCGCGCCACGCGGGCGCGGAGGGCGGAGAGTTCTGCTAGTACTACCGGGAAGCAATCGCCGTCCGGGGCGTGGCGCAGCCCGCACGTCACGCAGTCACCTCCCAGAGCAGCCGCTCGTGCGGCTCGCTCCGGTCCACCCGGGGCCGCGCCTTGCTGGCTTCCTCCCAGCTCCTGGCCTCCCGCTTCGCCACGCATTTCCATCCCACGCCTCGCAGACTCGCGCCGCTCTCGTCGGTGCGCGTGTAGGTGATGAGCCGCCGGTACCCGAGCGCAAACGTCGCTCGCTGGGCGGCCCCGTAGAGCATCGACGGCACGTTGCGGGAGCCATCGGTCACGCAGCGCGTGACCTCGAGCGTCCACCCGTCGTCGTAGGCACGCGCGACAGGACGGCCCACCACGATGGCCCCGCAGACCGCGCCTGCCCGCATCGCCCCGACCGCGAACTTGTAACCGGGCACGGGCTGGTGATGGCGATGCCACCGCCTCACCAATTCGTTCGCCTCAGCCAGCGAGAGGGGGCAGAGCGACAGGCGCTCACTCATCCTGTCCCCCCTTGCGGTAGTGGTGAGGCAGCAGGCCCCACGCGAGCACGACCGCGCCCGCCCCGGCCCACAGCCCGGCCACGCCAGCGAACACGCTGGCCACGACGGCGGCGAGGATCGCGGCCCCGGCCCAGTCAGCGGACATCCTGGCCTCCCGGGGCGCGGGTGAGGGCGTTCAGCGCGGCGGCCACGGCGCGGGCATCGGCCTCGGACCACTGCGCCATGCGGTCGGTACGATGCCGGAGGGTCCACTCTAGGCCGTTGAAGTGGGGATACCACGGCCCCTCCGCGCTCGGCCCCGGCGCGGGGGGCTTGGCCTTGTCCCAGCAGGCGTCGCAGACCGTGAACGTGGTGCCGCCCTCGGCCTTGGTGCGGAGCTTCCCGCACTCAACACAGGGGTATGTCGGTTCCGTCTCCGGCGCGGGGGTGGCGGGGAGGGCGCGGCGAATGGCGTCCGTGATGCGCTCGCAGAACTCGTCCACCGTGACGAGCAGTGCCGGGGTATCCTCGACCGGCTTCGTGGCCGTCTCCATCACGTCCTCGACCGCCGCCAGAATCGCCTCCCGCATCGCCTCCACGCTTTCGGTCGTATAGGCCATCTGTGCCGCAAGCGTGAACTCTGTCTGCTCCAACCGCTTCCGCAGCCGCTCGGCCTCGGCCTGGGCGGCATCCGCCCGCGCGGTCGCGGCGGCCAGCGCGGCGAGTACCGTGTCACGCTCCGTGACGCTCAGGTAGATCGCAGGCTCCACCAAGACCCACGGGCCATCGCCGCGCTTCCCTGAGCACGGCTGCCGCACTTCCTTCCGGCGCAGGATGGCTTCCGCCTCCCCCTCCGGCGGCGCGGCGGGGGCGTTCTCGCGCTCGCTCATGCCGCCCCTCCATCGGTGAGCCGCTTGACCTCCTTGGGGACACTGGCCAGATACCACAGGTCCTCGTCCTCGATGCGGCACAGCATCGTCACGCGGCCCAAGTCGCGCATCGCATCGGCGTACTGCTGCGCCCGCTCCCACCAGCGCACGACCTCCGATTGCGACGCCTTGCCCGAAAGTTCCAAGACACTCGGCCCGGACACGTTCACGTCGTACAGCGTCAGCGGCTCCGGCGCGGGAGCAGGAGCGGGCGCCGTCGTCTTCTTGGCCATCGTCAGTTCCCTCCCTCGGTGAGCCGCGCCAGCAGGGCGGCGCGGAGGGCGGCGGGTTTCCGCACGCCACCAGAATCCAGCACGTCATCGAACACGACAACCTCCACATCATCGTCGCTCAGCGCCCCCACGGCGGCGGTGATGTCGCGCCGCTGCGCCTCCATGGCGCCACGCTTTGATTCTTCCGACAACGAATCCCACGCTCCGGGGCGGACGCCGTCCATTCGGGCTCGCGCCGCCGCCTCCAGCGGCGTCACCACCGGCGCGGGCGGGAGCGTCACGCCACGCTTGAGCAGTTCTTCCGCGAGCATCCGCGTCGAGAACGTGCCGAACACTCCCGGCATCGCCCGCTTGTCCGCCGCTTCCCGCAGTAGCTCCGCCAGCCGCGCCACCGCCGCGTCGTCCGTTGCGCTCATCGCGCACCTCCCGGCACGCACTTGTGCCGCACCACGGTCCGCAGGCTGTCGCCGGCGGTGAGGTCGGCGGCGAACCGCTGCTCGCACTGGCGGGCATGGTGCCGGAGGGCGCGTTCCTGGCGCAGCTGGTGGCCGTGCGCCGCCAGCGCCGCCAGCAGGCCGGCCGCCAGGAGCGTGAGGACGGGGAACCACGGGGAGAGACGGCGGCTCACGCGGTCGCTCCCTTCGTCCGGGTGCGACGCCAGGGCCGACGCTCGCGGATGGGCGTGGGGGCGCCGGGGCCAGGCACGGCGCGGTGCCAGGCGAGCCGCTGCTCATGCTTCTTGGCGGCTCGAACAAGCACGCGCTCCATGCGCGCGGCCTTCAGGCAGCGTGCGCGGAAGGAGAAGTCGGGAAAGCCGCGGCTCACCGGGCACCTCCGGTAAGCGGTACCACAGGCGGTACCACAGCCGCCGCACGTGGGCACGGCTCGGCACGGCTCGCCGCGTGGTGCCCGAAGGCCCCCCCCTCGGAAGTGTGGTCAGTCCGGGAGGTTGGAAAACGGCCCCCAGAACTCAAAAGGTCAGTTGAGTGCACCGTAAGCACCTCCATCGCTTAGGGTTAGGTTCGACGCCGGGGTCACCGGTACCACAGGCGGTACCGGCGGCTTCGCGGCGGCCGGGGTTGCCGCCTTCTGCTCCCACGCCTCCCGGTCGTGCTGGCTGGGCAGGAACGCCCCGTAGACCTTGAGCACCATGATCGGGTTCGCGTGCCCGAGCTGGGCGGCGATCACGGCCGGCGGCGTCCCCGCCTTCGCCGCCCGGACCGCCCAGGCGTGGCGGCCGTCGCGGAGCTGGAAGCCCGCGAACGCCGTCTTCGCCACGGTCACCCGGAAGCGGTAGGCCGCCATGTAGGCCGTGATCCCGGGGAAGAGCGGATCCTCCGGCCGCTTGTCCCGGATCGCAGCTTCCACGCGCGGCCAGGCCCACTCCGCCACCCGTACCCACCGCTCGCGGCACCAGGTCTTCGTGCCCGGCGCGAACACCTCGCGCGTGAGCGGGTTCACGTTGCCGGCCCGGAGCCCAAGGGCCACGGCCGTCTCCACCCCGGCCCCGTAGCAGAGCGCCACCAGCGTCGCGTACGGCTCGGCAAACAGGTCGGTGAGGGTCACGACATCAGGCTCGAGCAGGTAGCGCATCCGGGGCCTGTTCTCGCGCGGGGCCTCCACGCCATCGAGCGGGCGGGTGGCGAGCGCGCCCTGGCGCTTGCAGTAGCCGAAGAACGACTGGAGCGCGGCGCGGTACCGGCGCTTGGTGGACCCGCTGACCTGGCGGGCATCCACCCACGCGGCGAGCACCGGGGCGGTGGCCTGGCTCCGCAGGTACGGCCGGCCCTCCGGGATCAGCTTGCGGACCGCGAGCGCGTAGTTCTCGGCCGTCTTCGGCGAGCGGTTGGCCGCGACCCACGCCTTCCACGGCGCGACGAGCGGGGCCAGGTCCCGGTCATCGAGCTTGGCTCGGAGCTGGTCGAGGCTGCCGGCGCGGTAGTGGTCGTACAGCACGCCGAGTGTCAGGCGCGGCGTCCCGTCCTCCGTCGTCTCCCCGAGCGGATCCAGCAGGTCCCACGCGCGCTGCCCGCGTGGCCCGAGCACGCCGAGCATCGCCTCGATGGCCAGCGCCGTCGGGCGGTGCGTCGTACCGGTGGCACGCTTCACCCACACGACCGCGAGCCCCTTCCGGACGGGGACGGCCACGAAATACCCGGTGCGGCCCGTGCGCTTGTAGACCATGCTCACCCCACTTTCTGGCCCGGCTGCCCGACACCGAGCAGCTCGTACCGCTTTGCCTTCGCCCACGCCTCCACCTCGGCGGGAAGGTAGCGGCGCATCACGCGCGGCTCCGCGCCGGGACTTGTCTTGGTTGGCAGCGGCACCCACGGCACGTCCGAGCCCGCGAGCCAGGAGAGGCTGACCCGCAGGAAGGCCGCGCATTCCTTCGCGGTCATCCAAGGGCGGAGATCCGTCTCGCCGGGCATGTTCACCCCACCTCCGGCCGGGGGTTTTCGGGGGTCGCCTGCGCGGGGGTGAGCCGCGCGAGCTCGCGCCAGATCGCATCGACCTGCGCCTGCAGGCCCGCCACTACCTCGAGGACCGCCGGCTCCTCCGGTGCCTCGGCCACCACCGGCGCGGGACCCACCCAGACGCCGCGGTAGGCGAGCTGCTTGGCGAGCATGAGCCGGCCGTCTGCGTCGTCCAGGGCGACGACGGATCCGAAGCGGCGGGCGATGTCCTCGAGCGCGGCGCGGATCTCCGCCACGGGGTCGCTCGTGGCGTTGAGGGCGTCATGGGGTGCGGTCATACGCCGACTTCCTCCGCGACGTCGAGCTCCTGCTGGTACGACGGCTCGGGCTGCATGAACTCCCGCCAGCGCTGGGTCCACGGCTCGAAGCGCAGCTCGACCTTGCCCTTGGGACCGCCGCGGTTCTTGCGGATGTAGCAGTCGACGATCACCTCGCCGGGTTGGTCGCCGTTGGGCCAGTGCAGCATGACGACCTTGTTCGCGTCCTGCTCGATGTTGCCCGAGTCGCGCAGGTCCGTCAGGTCGGGCGGGCGGTTCTCCTTCGCCGGGGCGCGCGAGAGCTGCGAGAGCGCGAGCACCGACGTGTCGAGCTCGC
>JADJPD010000032.1 GCA_016713435.1 Gemmatimonadota bacterium
CCAGCGTGCACGCGCCCTCCGCCACTGTGCACGCGCCCTCCGCCAGTGTGCACGCGCCCTCCGCCGGTGCGCACGCGCCCTCCGCCGGTGCGCACGAGCCCTCCGCCAGCGTGCACGGGCTCTCCGCCCGCGCGCCCGCGCGCCCCGCCACCGTGCACGCGGGCTCCGCCACCGGACATTCCGGCCGCGCCACTGCGCCAATCGTCTCCGCCACCGGCCACCGTGCTCATTTCTTCGGTCCTTGCCCGAAGAAATGAGCACGCCTCACTTGAAGCCCCCCTCGCCAGCCTCACAAAAACGCTCCGCGAGAGCGCCCCGAAACGACCTGTCAAGAGTCGCGAGCTGTCAAGCACGCCGAGATGCGGCGATTGCCAAGACGAAATGAGAGCGCCTAACACGTTGTGCCACAATATCGAGCAGTTGCGCAAGCCCTCGCTCTTGAAAGCAAGCCGCCAGCTGGCACCGAGGTTGCCCCAACGGAGTGCGGTGCCGCGCACTCCGCGCGCACCGCGTGGTTCACCCGCAATCGAAGGGAGCAGCATATGACGTCCGTGGTGCAGGCCCTGATCAGGGTCATCCTGGGGCTCAAGGGCCTCTTCGCGGCCCGTCCCGGCATGCCCGCGGGGATCCTGGCCGCCGTGGCCAGGCTTTCCAACTTCGCCGAGGCCATGCGTGCGCTCGGCGAGACCCAGACCACCGGCGAGGCCCGGAGCATGAAGGCGGTCAGCCGGGCCGAGGAAGTGCGCCGTTACATCTGGTACTTCATCATCCAGCCGCTCGGTCTCATCGCGGCCGACGCCTTCTCGGGGGACCGGTCCCGGAAGGTGGAGTTCCGGATGACGCGCGCGCTTCATTCGTCCAAGGAGTCGTTCCGCTACCGTGCCCGGTCGATCCTGACCGCGCCATCCGCGCGGCGGAGGCGACCCTGCTCGAGTACGGGATGGATCCGGAACTGCCGGCGCTGCTCGAGGCCAAGCTCAACGAGTTCGCCGCGCTCCCTGAGGAGGTGACCGACGGCCGTCGCGCCCGGTCCGGCGCCACCGACTCGCTCGACGCCATGACCAAGCAGACCCTCACCACCCTGCGGCGGCTCGATGGCCTCGTCCGGCATCATTTCCGGGACGATCCCGCCACCCTCGCCGAGTGGGCCTCGGTCCGGAACATCCCGTGGCCGTCCGGCGGCACGCGGACCAAGGCGGCGAAGGCGCAGGCCCCGGCGGCTGATGACACCACGCCGCCCACCGGCACCAGCACCTGATGCCCGCTTCACATAGCAGGCGCCGCCGCCGCTCCAGCACCCCGGGGCGGCGGCGTCGTTTCCCCCACACGAATCTCCCCCCCACGTCGTAGGGGCCGACCGTGGTCGGCCCTCCCATTCCCCGCACCATTACTCCGTTCCGCAGCGCGATCCTGGAATTCTCCCATGATCCCGCTGGTCCGGATCGGTTTGAGGAGGGCCGACCACGGTCGGCCCCTACGACGTGGGGGGGAAGGGGATCGGCGGTCGCGGGATCGCCGGATCTGGTGGCCGCCTATCTCGACCGGTAAATTCTGGTACCCCTCTCCCGGCCCCACCCCTGACCGACCTCCGCGCCACCCTCCAGGCGGCTCTCCCCGGCTACGCCATCGAGCGGCAGCTGGGCCGCGGTGGCATGGCCACCGTCTTCCTGGCCCAGGACCTGAAGCACAAGCGCCCCGTGGCGCTCACGGTCCTGCACCCCGAGCTCGGCCACGCCCTGGGCCCCGAGCGGTTCCGGCGCGAGGTGGAACTCGCCGCCCGGCTCCAGCACCCGCACATCCTCACCGTCTTCGACTCCGGCGAGGCCGCGGGCCAGCTCTGGTTCACCATGCCCTTCGTGGAGGGCGAGTCCCTCCGCGACCGCCTCACCCGCGAGACCCAGCTCCCCGTCGAGGACGCCGCCCGCATCGCCACCGAGGTGGCCCGCGCCCTCGACTACGCCCACCAGCACGGCGTGGTCCATCGCGACATCAAGCCCGAGAACATCCTCCTCACCCGCGACGGCTACACCCTCGTGGCCGACTTCGGCATTGCGCGCGCCCTCCAGGCGGGCGGCGAGGGCGGCCTGACCGAGACCGGCATGGCCGTGGGCACCCCCGCCTACATGAGCCCCGAGCAGGCCGCCGGCGAGCGCGCCCTCGATGCGCGCACCGACGTCTATTCGCTCGGCAGCGTGCTCTACGAGATGCTCGCGGGCGAACCGCCGTTCACCGGCCCCACGATCCAGGCCATCATCGGCAAGCGCCTCCGCGGTGACGTCCCCGACGTCCGCGCCGCGCGCCCCGCCGTGAGCCGGCTCCTCGGCGACGTGGTCCGGAAGGCCCTCGCCCCCGTCCCCGCCGACCGCTACGCCACCGCCGGCGACTTCGCCAAGGCCCTGGCCGACGCCGTCACCGCGAGCCTCACCGCCGCCCGCCCGAGCGCCACCGCCGAGCGCCCCACCGTGGCCGCGCCCCGGCGCCGCATCCCGGCGGGCCTGGCGCTCCTCGTCCTCGGCTTCCTCGTGGGCGTGGGCGTCCTCTTTGCCTGGCGCCGCGGCAGCCACTCGGCCGGCGCCGGCGGCCCCAAGGTCATCGCCGTCCTCCCCTTCGAGAGCCAGGGCGACACCGCGCAGGCCTTCTTCGCCGACGGCATCACCGACGAGGTGCGCGCCAAGCTCTCGGCGCTGCCCGGCCTCCAGGTCATCGCCAGCACCAGCAGCGAGGAGTACCGCTCGGGCGGCAAGCCCCTCACCCAGGTGGGCGACGAGCTCGGCGCCGACTACCTCCTGGTGGCCAAGGTGCGCTGGGCGCGCGGTGCCGACGGGACGCAGCAGGTGCGGGTGAGCCCGGAGCTCGTGGCCCTGTCAGGCGGCAAGTCCACCCTGCAGTGGAAGCAGACCTTCGACGCCACGCTCACCAGCGTCTTCGAGGTGCAGGCGTCCATCGCGGGGCAGGTGGCGGAGGCGCTCGACATCGCGCTCACCGACAGCGCCACCAGGCACCTCGCCGCGCACCCCACCGCCAACCTCCCCGCCTATGAGGCCTATCTCCGCGGGGAGCAGGCGTTCGCGGACCTCACGCCCAGCGGCCAGCGCCGGGCGCAGTCGTACTACCGGCAGGCGCTGGCGCTCGATTCCACCTTTGCGTCGGCCTGGGCGCAGCTCTCGCGGACGCTGATCACGCTGTACAACGGGTTCACGCCCAGCCCCGCCCTGGCTGCGGAGGCCCGCACGGCGGCCGACCGGGCCCTGGCCCTGGACCCGGCGGTGGTGGAGGGCCACCTGGCCCGGGCGGCCTTCGCCCAGAACGTGCTCCGCGACGACGCCCAGACCGAGGTGGCCATCCGGGCCGGCCTGGCCGTGGCCCCGAACGAGCCGAGGCTGCTCTCGCGAATGGCCTCGGCACTCGAGGCGCGCGGCCAGCTCGACTCGGCCCTGTCTTTCAATGAACGCGCGGTGCGCCTCGATCCGCGGGCCCCGCTGCTGCGCCGCGAACTGTCCCGCGAGCTCCGGGCCCTCCGCCGGCTGCCGGAGTCGCTGCGGGAGGCGCGCCAGGCCACGGCGCTCGGCGGGGGGAACATGCGGTTCCCGCAGAACGAGGCGCTGACCCTCCTGGCCATGGGCGACCTGCCCGGGGCGCGCGCCACTGTGGCCTCGGCCCAGCGCACCAATGAGCCGTCGCGGGTGGTGTCCTACTTTGCCACCTACAGCGACCTCTTCTGGGTGCTCGACGACGCCGACCAGCAGCTGCTCCTCACCCTGACGCCCACCGAGTTCGACGACGAGCGTGGGGACTGGGCCCTGGCCCTTGCCGAGACCTGGTGGCTCCGCGGCGACCGGGCTCGCGCCCGCGCCTACGCCGATACCGCGGCGGTGGCGTACGGGGCCTTCGTGGCCCAGACCCCTCTCCCAGCCATTCAGGTCCTGCACGGGATGGCCCTGGCGTACGCCGGCCGGGGCGCCGAGGCCGTCCGCGCCGCCGACGCGGCGCTCGCGGGCCTCACGCCCGGCGAGCGCGTCAGCAACCGGGGCGGCTACAACCGCCACGTCCGGGCCCGGATTTTCCTGGTGCTGGGCCAGCCGGAGCGGGCGGTGGACGAGCTCGAGGCCATGCTCAAGGTCAACTACGACGTGACGCCGGCCTGGCTCCGCATCGATCCCAATTTCGCGGCGCTCAAGGGGAATCCGCGGTTCGAGCGGCTGCTGGCGGCGCGCTAGCGCACCGGTGCCGCGGATTCCCCGCCGCCCCGCCTCCCATTTCCCCCACCTCTGGTCAGTCCCCCCGGCGATTCGTACCTTTCGCCGTCCTTTTCCGGGCCGCACCCTGACAGATCTCCGCACCACCCTCCAGGCCGCCCTCCCCGGCTACACGCTCGAGCGCCAGCTCGGCCGCGGTGGCATGGCGACGGTGTTCCTGGCGCAGGACCAGAAGCACAAGCGCCCCGTCGCGCTCAAGGTGCTCCATCCGGAGCTCGGCCACGCACTCGGCCCCGAGCGCTTCCGGCGCGAGGTGGAGCTGGCGGCCCGGCTGCAGCACCCGCACATCCTCACGGTGTTCGACTCGGGGGAGGCCGCCGGCCACCTCTGGTTCACCATGCCGTACGTCGAGGGCGAGAGCCTCCGCGACCGCCTCACCCGCGAGACCCAGCTCCCCGTCGAGGACGCGCTCCGCATCGCCACCGAGGTGGCCCGCGCCCTCGAGTACGCGCACCAGCACGGCGTCATCCACCGCGACCTCAAGCCCGAGAACATCCTCCCCACCTGGATTGGCCCACCCTCGTCGCCGATTTCGGCATTGCCCGGGCGCTGGCCTCCGGCAGCGACGAGGGCGCGCTCACCGAGACCGGCCTCGCCGTGGGCACCCCGCCTACATGAGCCCCGAGCAGGCCAGCGGCGAGCGCAACCTGACGCGCGCACCGACGTGCACGCCCTCGGCACCGTGCTCTACGAGATGCTCGCGGGCGAGCCGCCCTTCACCGGCCCCACGGTGCAGGCCATCATCGGCAAGCGCCTGCGTGGCGAGGTGCCCGACGTCCGGAACGCGCGTGCCACCGTGAGCCGCCCCGTGGCCGAGGCCGTGGCCCGCGCCCTGGCGCCGGTCCCCGCGGATCGCTGCACCAGCGCGGCCGAGATGGCCAAGGCGCTTGGCGGTGCCCTGACCGCCGCCCACTCGGTGCTCCGCCCGAGCGGCACCGCCGAGCGGCCCGCCGCGGCGCGTCCTTCCGGGCTCTCGGCCGGGGCGAATCGGCGCGTTCCGACTGGCCTGGCGCTCCTGCTGCTCGGCTTCCTCGTGGGTGCCGGCGTGCTCTTTGCCTGGCGCCGCGGCGGCCACTCGGCCGGCACCGGCGGCCCCAAGGTCATCGCCGTCCTCCCCTTCGAGAACCAGGGCGACACCGCGCAGGCCTACTTCGCCGATGCCATCACCGACGAGGTGCGCGGCAAGCTCACCGGCCTGCCGGGGATCCAGGTGATCGCCAGCTCCAGCAGCGCCGAGTACCGCGGCAGCGCCAAGCCCCTGGAGAAGGTGGGCGACGAGCTCGGCGCCGACTATCTCCTCATTGCCAAGGTGCGCTGGGCGCGTGGAGCCGACGGGGCGCTCCAGGTGCGGGTGAGCCCGGAGCTCGTGGCCATCCGGGGCGGCAAGCCGGTGAGCCAGTGGCAGCAGACCTTCGACGCCACCTCCTCACCAACGTCTTCGAGGTGCAGGCCAGCATCGCGGGGCAGGTGGCGCAGGCGCTGGACCTCGCGCTTCACCGACAGCGTCACCCAGCACCTGGCCGAGAAGCCCACCAGCAACCTGCCGGCGTACGAGGCGTTCCTGCGGGCGGAGCAGATCGGCAACAACGACTTCACCTCGGCGGGGCAGCGGCAGTCGCTCGCGTATTACCGCCAGGCGCTGGCCCTCGACTCGAACTTCCTGCTGGCCTGGGCGCAATACTCGCGCACGCTGAGCTTCCTCAACCGCCAGGGCCTGCCCTCCCGCGAGCTGGAGGCGAGCGCCAAGGCCGCGCTCGACCGGGCCCGCGCGCTCGATCCCCGCGCCCCCGCCACCCGCCTGGCCGAGATCGGCTACGCCGTCAACGTGCTGCGCGACAACACCGCCGCGCTCGCGGCCGGCCGCGCCGCCCTGGCCGACTTCCCCAACAACCCCGAGCTCATCAGCCGGGTGGGCGGCCTGTTCGAGACCACCGGCCAGCGCGACTCGGCCCTCCTCTACCAGCAGCGGGCTGCCCGGCTCGATCCCCGTGACTGGAACGCCATCTACAACGTGGGCCTCCTCCTCCGCGGCGCCCACCGCTTCCCCGAGGCCCTGCGCGAGTTCCGCCGCGCGGGCGCTGCAGCCCGCCAGCCTCAACATCATCCACGCCGAGGCCGTCACCCACCTGGAGCCTGGGCGACCGGGCCGCCGCGCGCGTCCCTGCGGCAGGTGCCGCCGAGGGGCAGGCGCAGCTGGTGGTGCAGCTGGCCCTGTTCGACGACACGTACTGGGCCTCGAGGAGCCGCAGCTCCAGCTCCTGCTCTCGCTCACCCCCGAGGCGTTCGACAACGACCGCTCGGCGTGGGCCATCTGCCTGGCGCAGGCCGCCTGGGGCCGCGGCGTTCGCGCGCGCGGCCCTCGACGGCGACTCCGCCGTGGCCGCGTTCGAGTCCGCCGCCCTTCAGGGCGCCTCCGACGCCGAGCGCCAGTCCCTCCTCGGCATGGCCTACGCCTACGCCGGCCGGGCCGCCGAGGCCCGGCGCGCCGCGGAGCAGGCGCTGGCGAATCTCCCGGTGACCGACCGCAGCACCAACCTGGGCGGCTACATCCGCGCGGTGCGGGCCCGGACCTTCATGCTCATCGGCGACCCGGAGCAGGCCATCACGGAACTCGAGGCCACGCTCCAGCTGCCCTACGCCATGACCCCGGCCTGGCTCCGCATCGATCCCAACTTCGCGTCGCTCAAGGGCAACCCCCGCTTCGAGCGCCTCCGCGCCTCCCCCTAACCCGATCCCCTCCCCCCCCACGTCGTAGGGGCCGACCCCCACCCGGACCAGCGTGATGATGGCAGAATTCCAGGATCGCGCTGCGAAACGGAGTAATGGTGCGTGGAGGAGGAGGCCGGACCACGGTCGGCCCCTACGACGAATGGGAAAGGGATCGGGCGTTCCCGGCCTCTGGTGGCCCCCCATTCCGACGCCTACGTTCTCCTATCCCCGCTCCACCCACTCTCCCCGAGCGCGGCCCGCACGCCTGACCGGAGGTAGCCCCTGACCCCGCGCCCCGTCACCGCCGCCCGCGTGGGCGGCCTCGCCCTGGTGCTCGCCGCCGTCCTCTTCATCGCCGTCTTCAGCTACCTCGCCGCCACCTTCCACTACCCCGACGTCCTGGACGGCCCCGCCGACCAGGTGCTACCAAACCTGCTGGCGCTCGGGCCCACGGGCCGCGCCGTGTGGGCGCTCTACGGCCTCATCCCGCTGCTCCTGATTCCCACCGCCGCCGGCACCGAGCTCCTCCTCGCCGGGCGCGCCCCGGGCCGCGCCCGGGCCGCCACCCTCCTCGCCTACACGGCCGCCCTCACCATGATGCTGGGCCTGCTCCGCTGGCCCACCCTCCAGTGGGCCCTCGCGACGGCCTACACCACCACCCCCGACCCCACCTCCCACGCCACCCTCGCCGCCCTCTTCGACGGCTTCAACCTCTACTTCGGCAACTACCTCGGCGAGTTCGTGGGCGAGCTGGCCTTGAACCTCTTCTTCCTCCTCACCGCCCTCGCCACCCGCGGCGACGCGCGCTTCCCCCGCTGGACGGCGCCGGCCGGCGTCGTCGCTGCCCTCCTTGGCCTTATCGCGCTCTGGCGCAACGTGACGCCCGCCGTGGCGATGGTCGCGGAGGTGGAGAACTCGGTGCTGCCGGTGTGGATGATGGTGTTCGGGGGGCTGCTGGTGCGGGCGGCGGATCGCCCGCCCTCGCCGATCGCTCACTGAAGTGAGCGCTCGGCACCACAAGTCCTGAAGGACTCCCGGGCCGAGCTCAGTCTGGAACTCGGGCCTCGAGTGCTTCAGCACTTGTGGTGCCGAGCGCTCGCTTCAGCGAGCGATCGCTCATTCCACACTCCACCCGGGTATCCGCTGGTCAGGATGACGTGTCGCCTGACCCTCGACGTACCGCCGGGCGCTGTCCAGCCCACGCTCGCCCACCGAGCGTACGGAGTAGCCGGCCTCCCAGCGCAGGGCATGCCCGGTGGCCTGCCGCACCCGGCACGCGCTGCCGCCCTTGAGCCGCTGGAGCAGCCGAGGAATCGAGGTCGTGGGCCGGAGGCGCAGCAGCAGGTGGACATGGGTGCTCACCATGCCCAACGCGAGCATCGCCGCCCCCTCCTCCGCCACCACCCTCGACACGTAGCCCTGGAGAACCGGCACGTCCGCCGAGATCGCGGAGCCCGCCGCCGTGACGAAGACGATGTGGACGAAGAGGCGCGAGTACATCCCCCACGCTAGCACGCTCCCCGCTCCCCAAATGGCCCAGAACAACGCGCGCCCTAGCAGAATCGCGCGGCGTTCGAGATCGCGCGTCGCGCGTCGAGAGCGCGCGTCGAGCGAGAGAATCGCTCGCGTAGCTCTCACGTAGCGCTCGCCAGAGCGAGCGCTTAACCACGATAAGTCCTAAGGACTCGCCACGCCTCCAATCTTCGCCAGTGCTTCAGCACTTGTTGTCGTTAACCGCTCGCTTTAGCGAGCGACTCGCGACTTCGCCCCACCCAACCATCAGCCCTTGACGCCACCCGTCCCACCCCCGATGCTATCCCCAGCGCGCCACTGGGGCGCCCCCTGTCCGCGGCAAGGGAATCCTCCCACCCAGCCGGATTCGCTGTGCGGCCGGATGTATCCGGCCGCTACGTCTGGATCCTTCTTCCGAGCCTCACGCTCAGCGGACCGGAGGCGCATCGGAGGAAGGCCCATGCCCGTACCAGAGCAGTATCCGTCCCGCCCCGCCGCTCGCTCGAGAGTCTCCAGAAGGAAGCCAAGCAGTGGCTCCGCCGCCTCAAGGCCGGCGACGCCGAGGCCGTGGCCGCCCGCCTGGCCCGCGCGCTGGAGCGCGTGCCACCCGCGCCCGCGCTGCGCGACATCCAGCACGCCCTCGCGCGAGCTGGGCTTCCCCGGCTGGCGCGAGCTCAAGGCCGCGCTCGAGCGCGCCGCCGCCGGCAACCTCGCCGCGCTCGCCCCCTACGAGGAGAAGGCCGACGCGCTGCTGCAGGCCTACCGCCTCGGCACGCCCGAGGCCATGGAGCGGCACTATCGCCTGACGTGGCACCGGCGCGCGTGGCCCACCATGAGGCGCTACGTGCGCCTCGACCTGGGCCTGCCCGACCTGGACCCGGACAACGCGATCGACATCACCCTCGACGACGCGCGCACGCTCATCGCCCGCGAGCACGCCTACCGCTCCTGGGACGCGCTCGTGGCCGACGTCTGCCACCGCGCCCCCGGCGGCCCCTACACCGCGCGACCCACCGAAGTGCTCTGGCCCGGCGCCCCCCGCGGCGCCAACCCCGACCGCCACACCCGCGACTGGGGCGCCACCCTCGAGCGCCTGCGCGATCCCGCCGTCGAAGGCCTCGATGCCCACGGCCAGGTGACCGACGCCCTCATGGCCACCCTCACCGGCTGCGGCCACCTCACCACGCTGTCGCTCGACGGCTGCAAGGCGCTGACGGACGCCGGCCTCGCCCATCTCGCCGCCCTTCCGAACCTCCGCCACCTCGGCCTCGGCGGCACCGCCATCACCGACGCCGGCCTCGGCGTCCTCGCCAGCCTCACGCAGCTCGAGACCCTCAACCTGGGCGGCACCCGCGTCACCGACGCCGGCCTCGGCGTGCTGTCCCGCCTCACGAAGCTCCGCGCGGTGGACCTCATGTGGACGCGCACCGGCGACGGCGCCCTCCGCGCCCTCGCCGGCCACGCCGACCTCGCGGACTTCAAGAGCGGCATGGGCGTCACCGACGCCGGGCTCGGCCTCCTGCGGGAGTTCCCGGCGTGGCGCACCTGGCGCGAGCCCGCGCCGGCCATCGAGCTGCTCAACTTCGACACCAAGCCCAACCACCTCTTCCTCCGCGGCCGCTTCAGCGACGCCGGCCTCCGCCAGCTCCACGGGCTCGACGGCCTCTTTGCCCTCAACCTCGACCAGGCCGACAACGGCATCGGCCCCGCGGGCCTGGCCCTGCTCGCCGAACTGCCGCGCCTCGCCTGGCTGGCCTACCCCGCGGGGGACACTACCATGGGCGTCATCGCCGCGCTCCCGGCGCTCCGCTTCCTGAGCTGCCAGGACACCGAGGCCACCGACGACGGCTGGGTGGCGCTCGCCTGCTCGCGCACCCTGGCCGGCATCTGGGGCCGCGAGACCATGCACTTCGGCGACCGCGGCCTCCGCGCCTTCGCCGCCATGCCCGCCCTGGCCAGCATGGCGCTCGGCCTCGGCGCCGTCAGCGATGCGACGCTCGCCCTCCTCCCGGAGTTCCCCGCCCTCCGCCACCTCATGCCCATGGGCGTCCCCGATGCCGGCTACCGCCACGTCGGCCGCTGCACCGGCCTCGAGGAACTCACCCTCATGTACTGCCGCCACACCGGCGACGAGGCCACGAGCCACCTGACCGCGCTGCCCGCCCTGCGGAAGTACTTCGTCAGCTACAACCACATCACCGACCGGACCTGCGAGCTCCTGGCCACCATCCCGAGCCTCGAGGACGTCACCCTCTCGGCCGTCGCCGGCATCACCGACGCCGGGGTGGCGAAGCTGGCGGCGCTGCCGAGGCTCAGGCGGGTGGATGTGTCGGGGCAGGGGGTCTCCCCGGCGGTGGTGCAGGCGTTCCCGCCGGGCGTCGAGGTGCGGGTCTCCCCCTGACGGGTGCGGATACCCGGCCGCCCCACTCCTTCATGAAGTCACGCCCGCCACTGTCGCACCCCGGCGACAGTGGCGCCGGGCGGGACAGCGCCTATTGTTAGGATGCGCTCGCAGGTCCCCTCTCCCTCCACGGAATCCTCCCGGGAGGTCCGCATGTCCCGTCGCATCCTGCCGTTCTTCGCCGTCGCCGCCGTGCTCGCCCCCGCCGCGCTCCACGCGGATGCCCCCGTGGTCACCACGCGCGAGTACCTCAACCTCTGCACCTCAGGCGCGTTCCACACCTGCGCCAGCGTGCGCATCCAGGTGATCTCCACGCCCGCCGGCTCCGCCCTGGTGTTCCAGGTCCAGAACCGCCAGGGCAACAGCTACGGCTACGACAACGTCGGGCCGACCTCCATCAGCAGCTTCACGCTGCGGAGCCGCCCGGGGGTGACGCACTACTTCCCCGAGGACTCCATCCCCGGCCTCCGCTGGCCGATGCTCGGCATCACCACGTCGGGGCCCGTGGGCAGCCTGGGCCAATCGCCGGGCGTTTGGGATCCGACGCTGGGGTCGCAGGTGCCCGGCGACGGCGGCGACTACATGATCTCGTCGTGGTACCTCTACCCCTTCGGCAAGGGCATCTTCGGCTGTGACGCCCTCCCCATCGACCCCAACGCGCCCGAGTTCGAGGGCACACCCCAGGGCTTCAGCGGCGCCTACCAGACCTGCGCCCCCGCCGGCCAGGGGGGCTGGGTGGAGTTCTGGATGGTGGTGGACATTCCCTCCACCGCGGATGACTGGGAGCTGAGCTGGTCCATGGACGGCGGGGGCGCGTTCAACGGCGTCGGCGGCTGCAGCACCGGGCCCGAGAGCGACTGCGTCACCGTGACGCCCGAGCCGGTCAGCCTCACGCTGGTGGCCACGGGGCTTGCGGGCGTGGGGATGCTGCGCCGGCGGCGGCGGTCTTGAGTGGACGCGATCGCTCACTGATGTGAGCGCTCGGCACCTCAAGTCCTGAAGGACTCGCGTTGTCAGGGATCGGGAGTCTGGGATCGAGTTGCCGGAGCGGCGCTCCGGCACTACGGGGGTCTGGGAGCACGGGAGGGGAGCTTTGTGGCCGGGGCAGGCCCCGCCCCTGTCCGACAATTGGCCGCGCTGGCGCCTCCCCGTCCGCGCAGCTATCTCTGTCGGCTCCACCCGCCCAGGAGCCGCATGCCCACGCTGCGCCGCATCTCCCCCTGCCTCTGGTTCGCCGACCAGGCCGAGCAGGCCGCCAACTTCTACGTCGGGGTCTTCCCGAATTCCCGCATCACCGCCACCACGCGCTACGGTGAGGCCGGCAAGGAGATCCACCGCCGCGCCCCCGGCTCGGTGATGACCATCGCCTTCGAGCTCGACGGCCAGCCCCTCACCGCCCTCAACGGCGGCCCCATGTTCCAGTTCAACGAGGCCGTCTCCCTCCAGGTGTTCTGCGACACCCAGGACGAGATTGACCACTACTGGCGCCAGCTCGGCGCCGGCGGCGACCCCAACGCCCAGGTCTGCGGCTGGCTCAGGACCGCTGGGGCCTCGTGGCAGGTCGTCCCCGGGTCGTGGAGACCTGGTTCGAGCAGGCATGGATGCCGCCGCCGAGCAGGCGATGGTGGCCATGCTGGCGATGAAGAAGATGGACATCGCGGCGCTGGAGAAGGGCGTACCGCGGGGCCTGAGGCCTGCCGGATGTCGCGCCGGCGCGGCCCTGGCGCACTATACGGTGACGCCGTCCGCCTCCAGGAGCCCGCCATGGACATCCTCGCCGCCATCGGCAACACCACCCTCGTGGAGCTGACCCGCGTGGTGCCCCCCGGCGCCGCGCGGGTCTGCGCCAAGCTCGAGTGGGAGAACCCCACCGGCAGCATGAAGGACCGGATGGCCCTCGGCGTCATCACCGCCGCCGAGCGGTCCGGCGCGCTCCGGCCGGGCGGCACCATCGTGGAGTACACCGGCGGCAGCACCGGTACCTCACTCGCCCTGGTGGCCGCGGCGCGCGGCTACCGGATCCGCATCGTCACCAGCGACGCCTTCAGCCAGGAAAAGCGCGACCACATGGCGGCCCTCGGCGCCGAGCTCATCCTGGTGCCGAGCGAGGGCGGGAAGACCACGAAGAAGCTGATCCTCGACATGATCGCCCGGGCGAGCGAGCTGGCGCAGGAACCCGGGCGCCTGGTGGAGCAACCAGCTCGAGAACGCCGACAGCATCGCCGGCTACCACCCGCTCGGCGAGGAGATCTGGCGGCAGACGGAGGGGACGGTGGATGCGTTCGTGCACACGGTGGGCACCGGCGCCTCGAGCCGCGGGGTCGCCACCGTGCTCAAGCGCCACAAGCCGTCGGTGCGGCTCGGCATCGTGGAGCCGGCGGAGTCGGCGGTGCTCGCGGGCGGGGAGCCCGGGCCGCACAAGATCGAGGGCGTCGGCATCGGCTACCGCCCGCCGCTCTACGACGCCGCCCTGGTGGACGACCTCCTGGCCATCCCCACCGCCGACGCCAAGGCCATGGCGCGCCGCCTGGCGCGGGAGGAAGCGCTCTTCGCCGGCACCAGCTCCGGCGCCAACGTCCTCGCCGCCCTCGAACTCGCGCGGCGGCTCGGGGCGGGGAAGACCGTGGTGACGCTCCTCTGCGACTCCGGGCCTCAAGTACCTGAGCACCGACGTCTACCGCCCCCCCGCCTGAGCACATGGTAGGGGCCGGCCACGGCCGGCCCTCCTCACCCCCACCCGGACCAGCGTCGTCGAGAGTAGTGCCGAATCCTCGAACCGGCATGAGTAATGGTTTGGGGAAGAGGAGGGCCGGCCGTGGCCGCCTACCATGCGGGATCCGGGTATGTTTGGAGATGCGCGGCGTCCTCCTCCTCCTGATCCTCCTCCCGCTTCGGCTCGCCGCCCAGGCAGACAGCACCGCGCCCGCCGCGCCCGCCGCGCCGCCCGCCATCTTCCGCTACATCAGCGTGGCCCCTATGGCGTCATCCGGCTCGGCGAACCCTTCGCCCAGGCCACCATCCTCCGGCGAGGCGCTGGGCGAGCGGCTCTTCCGCCTGCGCACCCCGCACGGGCGGCAGTTCCGGCCGGGGGACACCGAGGCGGTGCTCATCGAGCTGGACCAGGGCGAGCTGGTGCAGGCCATGTACTTCGCCTACGTGCCCGCCAAGGGCTTCGAGGCCACCGTGAAGAGCTACGCCACCAGCCTCAGCGCCGCGCGCGCGCGGAGCAGGACAGCGCGGGGCTGCACCTGCGGCGCGCCACCTGGGCGGACCGGGTGACGCTCTTTGAGCTGACGGAGTCTGTTGGGGGGGAGGGGCGGCGCCTGGTGGCGGTGCTGCGCGAGCGGGCGCGCGGCCGGCCGACCTGACCCCGGGCGCGCCTTCCCCCTGGTGGGTGTGCGAAAATGATCCCCCGGGGACGTCCCCGGGCTGAGTTCCCGCCGACATCCCGAATCCCGGGCCCGGCCATCCCGGGCCGCCGTGCGAGGTTCCCATGCGACGCCTGACGATTGCCGCCCTTCCCCTGCTGCTCCTCACCGGCGCCTGCGAGGACGACGCGGTGGCCTGCACCGAGGAATTCCGGATGATCGTCCCGGTGGTGGTGGACAGCACCGGCGCCCCCGTGGGCGACTACGGCGGCCGCTCCATCCTCCGCGCCACCGGCGACACCCTGCACGAGATCCACGAGGGCAGCGCCGGCCCCAGGGCTTCGCCGTGGCGGACGACCTCGACTTCGACAAGCTCCACGCCCTGGGCGGCACCGTGGACGTGACCCTCTGGCGCGCCACCGGCGACAGCGCCACCGGCACCTACGTCATTGACGCCAGGGTCTGCCACGTGTCGCTCGTGTCCGGGCCGGATACGCTGACGCTTCGCTGAGCACGGCCGCGTGACCCCGGCCCCCGGCGCCGAGGGCGTGCTGTGTGGCATTCACCCGATGGCGTGAGGCACCATGCCCCCCAAGGCTGCTCCCGATGTCGCCCCGAAGGTCCGCGCCTACCTCGCGTCGCTCCCGCCGGCTCCACGCCGGGCGGTGAAGGCGCTCATCGCCGCCATCCGGGCGGCGGCGCCGGGGGCGGAGCCGGTGTTCAGCTACGGCATCCGGGGTTCCGCTACGAGGGGAAGGTGCCGGCCTGGTGCGCGGGGTGGCGGGAGCACGCCAGCGTGTACCCGCTCACGGCCGGGATGCGGGCGGCGGCGGGGCCGGCGCTGGCGAAGTTCGCCACGGCCAAGGGGACCACCCGGTTCCCGCTCGACGCCCCGCTGCCGCTGCCGCTGGTGCGGAAGATGGTCCGCGCGCGGGCCGCTCGGAGATCCGGGCGGCGCGTTAGGCGGCGGGCCGGCGCGATTCCGGGCGGCCAGGTGGCCGCCCTTCGTGCTTGGTACGGGGGCAGGGCCGCGCCCGGCGTCCTCGGGATGTCCCGACCCGAACGTCCCCATGCGCCATCCCGTCCGCCGCCGGAACACCGCCCTCCTCCTCGCACTCACGTCGGTGGCCACCCTGCTCCTGCTGGTGGCCCTCGCCGACCCCGTGCCCGGCACCCTCCGCGGGGCCGCGGCGATGGCCCTCTTCGTGGTGGCGTTCATGGTGGCGTCGTTCACCCTGCCGCTGGTGCTGGTCCGCCAGCTCCAGCTGCGGCCGTGGCGGCGCCTGCTCCGGGGCGAGGCGGTGCTGGCGCGCTGGACCGTGCTGCCGGTGGAGTGGCGGCGGACGCGGGAGGTGCTCCGGGAGATGGAGGAGCGCCCGGGCTTCGGCGCCAAAAATTCAGGACTCGCGACAGAAAGCGCGGCGCGAGGGCATGGTGGTGGTGACGCCCTACGCCATCCGGCGTCGGTGGCGACTTCCACGCCCTCACCGCGATCGTGGTGACCCGGGTGCGCCGCGGCTGGATGGAAATCGAGGCCTATAGCGGCCCGACCTCCAGCGCCGCGGCCCGCTCTTCTACCGCTTCCCCATTGCCCGCGCCGCCCAGCAGGACGCCGAGCGCCTCGCGACCGTGGGCTAGGCGGGGCGCCACCCACCGCCCCACGACCGGGCCGGGCCTGGGGTGTTGCGGCACCCCCGGGTCGCACGTCTACACTACACCCTGCATCAATTGCGGTCCCCGCCTGTCAGGTGCCCCTCCGGAGGGAGGGCAGCCCGGGGCCGCCCGTTCGAAAGGGTCTCCCGTGCGACTCAGCAGCATCTCTGCGTCTTCTGCGGGTGCTCACGCCGGCCGCCTCCCCGGCTTGCGGACGCCGCGCGCGCTGGGCAGGCCATCGCCGCCGGCGGCGGCAGGGGGTGTACGGCGGGCGGGAAGGTGGGCATGATGGGCGCGGTGGCCGACGGCGCGCTCGAGGCCGGCGGCCGCAAGATCGGCGTTCGTCCTCGACCACCTCTGGTGCAGTACGAGGTGGCCCACGGCGGCCTCACCGAGCTCCACGTAGTGGCCTCGATGCACGTCCGCAAGCAGATGATGGCCCACCACGCCGACGCCTTCGTGATCCCCACTGCCGGGCGGCTCCCTGGCACCATGGTGGAAGAACTTCTTCAGAGACCCGGAACTCAGGGGTGCTCGGCATCCACCGGAGCCGTGCGGGCTCCTCAACGTGGGCGGAGACTTCGACCCGCTGCTGGCATTCCTGCGGCACGCGGTGGCGGAGGGTTCATCCGGGAGGGGAGTTAATCGCGAGCTGCTGGTGGTGGAAGACGAGCCGGCCCGGCTGCTCGAGCGGCTCGAGTGCCGCCCACGCCAGCGCTGAAGCGGCGGCTGGACCAGAGCCGGGCCCAGGCGAGGCATGTTCCGCGACCTGACCCGCGCGCAGTTCAAGGCCATCTTCCTG
>JADJPD010000033.1 GCA_016713435.1 Gemmatimonadota bacterium
CTCGTCCGGGCTCTCGATCCCCACGAACACCGCGAAGAAGCCCACCTCCTGCATGAGCCGCATCAGCTCCTCGTCGTCCGCCAGGTTCACCGACGCCTCGGTGGTGAACTCGAACGGCCAGTTGCGCTCCTCCAGCCAGGTCTTGAGGTGCGGCAGGAACTGCTTCACCAGCTTCTTGTTGCCGATGAAGTTGTCGTCCACCAGGTCCACGTGCCCCCGGTACCCGAGGTCGTAGAGCCGCTGCAGCTCGGCCAGCATCTGCGGCGTCCCCTTGGCCCGCGGCACCCGGCCGAACAGCTCGATGATGTCGCAGAATTCGCAGTTGAACGGGCAGCCGCGGCACCACTGCACGCCGATGTGGTTGTAGCGGTCGAACTTGAGCAGGTCGAAGCGGGGCAGGGGGCTGGTGCCGACGTCCGCCTTCTGCTCGCTCTGGTAGATGTGCTGCGCCTCGCCGGCGGCCAGGTCCGTGAGGAAGGGCGGCAGCGTCACCCCCCGCCTCACCCAGGATCAGGTGCTGCGCTTCATTATAGAGGTGCGGGCTGGAGGTGGCGTCGGGGCCGCCCACCACCACCGTCTTCCCCATGGCGCGCGCCTTCCGGATCAGCGCCAGGCAGTCGAGCTGCTGCGGCAGCATCCCCCCGGTGAACACCATGTCGGCCCAGCCCAGGTCGGCGTCCGTCAGCGTGTCCACGTTCCGGTCCACCAGGCGCAGCTCCCAGTCCGCCGGCAGCATGGCCGCCACCGTCACGAGGCCGAGCGGCGCCGCCGGGTAGCGGGCGTCGATGAGGGCGCAGGTGTCACGGTAGTTCCAGAACGACTGCGAGCGGAACTCCGGGTAAACCAGGAGGACGCGGGGCATTGGGCCTCGGTTGTCAGGGCGGGAGCGGCTAGCGCAACCTACCGCCATCGCCGGGTTACCGCCATGCCCCCGTCAGGGGCCACCCGCACCCGCCGCCACTCGCGCCAGGCCCGGACAGGCCCGGTGTCCGGGATCACACCCCAGCTAACGGCCGCGCGACCACCGCCGGCGGCCATCAGCATTGACGCCGCTCCGCCAGTCGCGAGATTACGGGCACCCGCGCGCGCATCGGCGCGTGCCGCCGCCGTCTCCCGCGAGAACTCCATGGCTCCCACCCGGCGCGACGTCCTCGCCCAGCTGGCCGCGCTCACCGCGGTTGCCCCCTTCATGCACCTCCCCGCCGCCACCGACCCGCTCGACGGCTCCATTGCCGGGTACCAGGACGGCCGCCGCCGGAAGCAGTGGACCGCGGCCGAGGTCACCGCGCGCGCCCTGGAGCGGTGCCGCGACGCGGGCGCCCGCCTCCGCGCCATCGACGTCCTCTCCGCCACCGCGCTGGCGGAGGCGCGTGACGCCGACGCGCGGCTGGCGTCGGGCCGCACCCGCGGCCCGCTCGACGGCGTCCCCGTCCTCGCCAAGTCCATCTACGACATGGCCGGCACCCCCACCACCGGCTCGAGCGCTGAGTGGGCGCGCCTCTTCCCGGATCCCGTGCCGCGCGACGCGCTCGAGGTTCGCCGCCTCCGCGCCGCCGGCGCCATCGTCCTCGGCAAGACCGCCGCCGACGATTTTGCCTATCGCGGCAACGGCACCAGCAGCCACACCGGCCAGGTGCGGAACCCCTACGATCCCGCCGGCACGAAGACCCCCGGCGGCTCGAGCGCCGGCACCGCGGTGGCGGTGGCGTGCGGGCTCGCCTTCGCCGGCTTCGGCACCGACGACGGCGGCTCCAACCGCATCCCCGCGCAGTTCACCGGCGTCGTCGGCATGAAGCCGACCTTCGGCCTGGTGCCGCGCACCGGCGTCATCCCCACATGGCCGTACCTCGACACCCACGGCCCCCTGGCCCGCACCGTGGCCGACGCGGCGCTCCTCCTCGCCGCCCAGGCCGGCGCCGATGCCTCCGACCCGCTCGCCCTCACCGGCACCTGGCACGGCGAGCGCCTCGCGACCCTCCGGGACGACGCGCTCCGCGGCGTCCGCATCGGCCACGTGGACTGGTACGTCCTCCGCGGCAGCATGACCGACGAGGCCGTGACCCTCTGGGACCGCGCCGTGGCCGACGTGAAGCTGGCGGGCGCCGAGGTGGTGGCCTTCGACCCGCCGGTGACCCTGTGGAACTACCGCGACCACTTCGCCGACCTCGCCCGCGCCCGGGGCGACGTGCGCCCCGACTCCCGCTCCCCGGGCGTCACCGCCGCCGCGCTCCTCAGCTACTTCGCCGGCCGCACCACCGACCCCCGCGCCGCCGCGCGCCTGGGCTACGACGCCTACCGGAGCTTCTACGACGTCCTCCCCGCCACCTACGAGGAGTGCGAGCCGCTCTTCGCCACCTCGCAGCTGGACGACCCAGCCGGCCGCTCCTTCGCCCGCTCCCGCGCCGAGGTGATCGCCATGCTCTCGGCCGCCATGCGCCGCCAGGGCATCGTGGCCATGATCTACCCCACCATGCCCTTCACCGCCCCCCGCGCCGCCGACGACTGGCCCGACGTCCGCACCACCCTCGGCTACGGTAACTGGCTCGGCCTCCCCGAGGTCTCCGTCCCCGCCGGCTACGGCGCCGACGGCATGCCCGGCATGAACCTGTCCGTCGTCGGCCTCCCCGGCGACGACGCCCGCGTGCTGGCCCTCGCGCACGCCTACGAAACCCAGTCCCGCCGCTTCCGCGCGCCGGTGTCCCGCTAACCGAAGGAGCGGCCGGTCGCGTCCCGGCGGTTGCGCCGGGACGCCCGTCGCTGCATCGTCCGGGGAACGCTGGCTGGCTCACACGTCGTCCGCCCTCTCCCGGAGCCGCATGGGTACCACCGCGCAGCAGCCCACCCGCAGCAGCATCCGGATCCTCTACTTCGCCCTCCTCGGCGGGCTCCTCAGCACCTGCGTGGTCTTCGGCGTGCTCTTCCTGCTCGGCACCGCCCCGCTGCTCCCGCCCGGCAACGACACCACGCTCATCGCCACCGTCATGGCCGTCGTGGCGATGGGCCCCGTGCTCGGCGGCTTCTTCTGGGCCCGCGGGAACGTCCCCGTGAAGCCGACGGAGCAGGGGGTGGACACCTACTGGCAGGACCAGGCCACCTTCAGCAAGGCGCTCATCATGTGGGTGCTGTGGGAGGGCGGCGGGATGATCGGCGCGGTGGGGACGCTGCTCACCGGTTCCTACTACCCGGCCACCGTCACCGTGGTGGCGCTGGCGCTCTACGTCACCAACGGCCCCGGCTACCTCGAGGAGCGGCAGGGATGAGCATGGAACCGACGGGGCAGGACACCGCCGCCCCGCGCGACCCGGCCGCCCGCGCCGCCCGCCTGCTGGAGCAGCTGCGCCAGAGCCGCACGCTCTGGAGCCTCCGGAACGCCGACGGCTGGGTCATGATGGAGGAACGCGGCGCCCCGGGCCTTCCCGTCTGGCCCACCGACACCGACGCCGCCGCCAGCGCCCGCGGCGACTGGGCCGACTGCGCCCCCGCCGCCATCCCGCTCGACGAGTGGCGCGACCGCTGGCTCCCCGGCCTCGGCCGGGACGGCGTCCGCATCGTGCTCTGGCCCATGGCCGCGCGGGCCGCCGTGATCGTCACCGCGGAGGAGCACGCGCAGCACCTGGCCACGGCCCTGGCGCTCGGGGCATGAGCGCCGCCCGCGGCCCGTACGGCACCCCCTGAGGCGTCCACCCCCGGCACCGGAGGCGCAATCATGCCGGCATTCGTCGTCACCATCCAGGTCACCCCGAAGGCGCCCGTCACCACCGGGACCGGCGAGCGCATTGCCGGCGCCTTCGTCACCCGCCTCGTGGCCGCGGACGATCGTGAGGCGGCCGTCCAGGCCGCCCTCGCCTCCATCCGCGCCGACCCGCAGTTCGCGCTCTTCGCCCCGGCCGGCGTGCTCCCCGACTGGCGCGTCGACGAGGTCCGCCCCGCGACCAGCTCCCCGACCCGCTGGTCCAGCCCGACTGGCTCTTCTACCAGCCCGAGGAGAGCGGCCGCGCCTGGCGCTGGATCCTCGGCACCGCGCTCGCCGCCCTCGTCCTCGCGCTCCTCATCCTCCTGCCCTGGATCCGGCGGCTGCTCGCGGACTGACCGTGGACGACCGTCAGTTCCATGGCGGAACGGGCATGGCGCGCCGGCGCCGGGCGCATACCTTGAGGGCGGGCATCGCATCCGCGTCGCCATGCCCCGCGTCCCCCGACCGCGCAGGGTCCCATGCAGCTTCGCACCACAGTCCTCGCCGTCGCGCTCATCGCCACCCTCGCCTGCGGCGATGACGCCCCCGGCGGCCCGAGCCTCGAGGGCCCGTCCTACCTCGACGCCACCCTCGACGGGCAGGCCTGGGTGCCGGACACCGTGACCGGCATCATGTACGGCACCTCGCCGGACAGCGGCAACCTGGCCATCATCGCGGGGAAGTTCGAGGGCGCCCGGCAGGAGGCCCTCATCGTGTCGGTCCCCTTCCCCCAGCGCGGGGACGTGGCGCTCGGCCATTTCACCAAGGCCGGGAACGGGGTCTATCAGGTGATTCCCGACACCGCCGTGCTGGCGCGCCCCTTCCTGACGTACACCAGCCGGGACGAGTACCCCGGCCGCCTCACCGTGGCCCAGCTGAGCCTCGGCGACAGCGTGGCGACCGGCCGCTTCAGCTTCCAGGCAGCCAGCAGCCCCGACACCACCGCGCATCGCGCCGTGACCGGGAGCTTCCGGGTGCGCTACCGCTTCCAGCAGATCTACACCCTCGACGACGCGCCCTGACGCGGCCAGCCGGAACGCAGGAGGCCCCGCGTGCCACGTGGCGCGCGGGGCCTCGTCGTTCGATGGAGCATGACCTGTGTCAGGCGATCGCCGCCCCCCGCGCCAGCGCCGCCCGTCCCGCGCCATCCGGCAGCGGCACGTTCCGGTACGCCAGCCAGAAGAGCACCGCCGCAACCCCCTGCACCCCGGAGCGGAGGGCCAGCACCACCTCGGCGTGCTGCTCCTGCTGCACGGAGAGGAAGTAGCCGGTGAGCGGCGGCACCAGCGCGAAGAGGCCGTAGAAGAGCACCAGCCCCGACGCCACCCAGAACCACGGCTGCGCCCGCGGCTCCGGCGTCCCCTCGAGCCAGCGCCGCGCCAGCAGGAAGGTGGCCACCGCCACCACCAGCAGCGCCTGCACCGTCACCAGCCCCACCCCCAGGCTCTCGCTGGCCCGCCAGCTGCCGAGCCCCGGCACCCAGAAGGCGAGCGCGGCCACGGCCAGTCCCGTCACCACCCCGCGCATCCGCGCGTCCACCTGCCACGCCGCCAGCGCCAGGAACAGCACCAGCTTCTCCACCGGGATCGCGAACGCGGCGAAGCGCTGCGCGCTGATGTGCAGGTCCACCGCCTGCAGCAGCACGAACGCGAGGCTCACCAGCAGGTCGAGCCCGAGCCACACGGCAAAGCGGCGCGCGCCCGTGTCCAGGCGCGGCCACACGCGCGCCGCGCGCAGGATCGCCGGCAGGAAGCTCAGCGTGGCCAGCAGGTAGAGCAGTTCAACGCGGGTGGGCGTCATGCGGGTCGGGGCGAGGGGGCGGCCCGGGCCGCCCTCGTGGCGGCCGCTTCCCGAAGATGTGCGCATCCGGACGCGGCGTCCAGCCTGCCCGGGCGACGTCTCAGGTCTGCACGGCCTGCCCCGCAGGCCAGCTCCGGGTGGCCACCTCACGCAGCTCGTCGAGCGACGCGTAGACGGCCACCGCGCGCGCCGCGACCGTGGCGGGGACCGGCACCAGGTCCGGCACCACCACGAGCCGCATCCCGGCCGAGAGCGCCGACTCCGCTCCTGCAGGCGAGTCCTCCACCGCGAGGCAGCGCGCGGGCGCCACGCCGAGCCGCCGGGCCGCCTCGAGGTAGATGTCGGGGAAGGGCTTGCCGCGCGCCACGTCGGCCCGCGTGACTACCGCAGCGAAGCCGGGCAGGTGGGGACCGAGCCGCTCCTCCACGATCGCCCGCGGGCTCGAGGTGGCCAGCGCGTACGGGATCCCGCGCGCCGCGAGGAACGCCAGCCACGCCAGCGCCCCGGCCCGCAGCGGCACCCCCTCCGTGGCCACGATCCGCTCCATCCGCCCGCGGCACGCCGCCCGGAATCCCGGCACGTCGAAGGCCGTGCCGAAGTACTGCCGCAGCAGCCCGTCCCCATGCTCCGCCGGGTGCCCGATGAACGTCGCGAACTGCTCGTCCGTCAGCTCCACGCCCATCGCCTCCGCCGCCGCCCGCCAGATGCGGCGCTCCAGCCGCTCGCTGTCCACGAGCAGGCCGTCCATGTCGCAGGCCACGGCGGCGGGATGAGGGATCAGGGTGCGGCTCCAGGCTGAGGGGGAAGCGGGCACAAGTATAACGCCGGCCCCCGCGCCGGAGGATCCACGCTTGCCCGCGCGCCCGCCACTCGTACCTTGAAGCGCGAGCAATCCCGCTCCCCCGTTCCCCGGCATCCCCGCGCGCACCCGCATGCCCTCCCCCCACGACGCCGAGTGGGCCGACCCCGCCAACTGGTACGGCCCCGTCTACTACGGGCGCACCGACACCCGCCCCCTCGTCCCCAGGCGCACCGGCCTCGGCGTCACCCTCAACGTCGCCCATCCCCTCGGCCTCGGCGCCGGGGTGCTCGCGCTGGTGGTGCTGCTCGCGCTGCTGGCGATGGGGATCTTCTCGCTCCTGCGCTGACGCACGCGGGGCGGGCCCGGCGCTCCCGGACCCGCCCCGTGTCAGGCAGCCGCGTCCCGCCGGCTCAGGCCCCGCCCGGGGCCCGTCCCTGCCGCATCCGCGCCAGTGCCGCCTGCGCCGCATCCGCGTCGCCCGCCTCGACGGCGGCGAAGAGCTCCTCCATCGCCGCGAACCCGAGCCCCTGCCGCGCTCCCGGGCCGAGCGCACTCGGCCGGTACGCGAGGCTCACCCCCGCAGCCTCGTGCAGCGCGGCCAGCGCGCCCTGCGCGCTGTCGATGTCACCGTCCTCGACGGCCTGGAAGATGGCGCCGAGGCTCGTGGCGAACTGGTCGAGGGAGACGCGGGGGGCGCTGCCGTGGCCGGAGCCGTACCGCCGGCCCGGGCCGTCCACGCGCGGCGCACCAATGCTGGAGCGCAGGGCTCCGACATTGAACAGGGACATCGTGTGCTCCGTGGAGGGGTGATTGCCTGATGGGACGCCAGCCTCCCTCGGGTCCGGCCGGTCGGCCGCGTGGGGAGGAGGGGCGTCAAGTTGGTGCGCCGGGATGAAGCGGATGTGAAGCCAGCGGGAAGTTCGGGCGCCCGCGCACCGGCCTACAATTCGGCCACCCGCTTGGCGATCCCCGCCGCCGTCTCGTCCGCCACGAACCGGCTCCCGAATTCCGCATTGATGGCGGCGAGCCGCGCCGCCTCGCCCGCCGTGTGCGCCACGAACGCCACCATCGGCACCCCCGCCTCGGTCAGCTCCGGCGTCTCGTCCTCGAGCATCGGCACCACCAGCAGCTGCCGCGTCTCGTGCACGGCGTAGAACGCGCCGAACTCGGGGAACGCCTTGAACGGGGTGCCGGCGGCAACGAACGCAACGGGACGGGGCATCGACGACCTTTGGCTCGGGGATCCCGCCCGGTTGGCGGGGCCGCAGGCGGGATAGCATAAGGAAGCGGCGACCATCCCGCTACCCCGCCGGCACTCGCCTCGTCCCTGGCTCCCCGAGCAGCTCTACCGCCCCCAGCACCTCGACCACCCCGTAGCGGCGGAGCGCTGCTCCGCCGACTCGATCTTGCCCTGACACACGTGCACAGAGCTCCAGTCGGCGGAGCAGCGCTCCGCCGCTACGCGAGGATCCTCGACCAACCCCCTCACGCCATCGCCATCACCCGGAGTCCGTGCGCCGCCCGGGCGCCCGCCGGGTCCGGCAGCTGCCGGCACCCCGGCCCGCCCGTGCACCCCGGGCAGCGCTCCCGGTACCGCGGCGAGTGCAGCGCACCGTCCTCGAGATGCGCGTGCACCAGCCCCGCCAGCGCCTCTAGGAACGCCGGCCGGTCGTTGAGCGCCGGCGCCCGCACGAAGCCCTGGAGCCCCAGCCGGTGCGCCAGCCCGCCGTACTCGATGTCCAGCTCCGACAGCGTCTCGATGTGATCGTTCACGAACGCAATCGGGATCGCCAGCACATTGTGCCGCTTCCCGTGCGCCAGCCGCCGGATGGTGTGCTCCGTGCTGGGCCCGAGCCACCGCACCGGCCCCACCTCCGACTGGTAGCAGAGCAGCGACGGATTGGGCAGCGCCAGCGCGTCGAGCACCGCGTGGACCGTGGCGCCCATCTCCTGCGGGTAGCTGTCCCCGCGCTCGATCACCGAGAGCGGCAGCGAGTGCGCGCTGAACATCAGCAGCACGTCGTCCCGCACCTCGGCCGGGTAGCGGGCCAGGCCGTCGCGCACCGCCTCCGCCATGGCGCCGATGTAGCCGGGATGCGTGGGCCAGCGGTCAATGATGCTCCACCGGAACCGCCCCTCGAGCCCGAGCCGCGCCTGGGTGCGCCAGAGATCGTTGAGCGAGGAACCGGTGGTGGTGCAGGAGTACTGCGGGTACTGCGAGAAGGCGACGGCGCGGGTCACGCCGTCCGCCGCCATCTGCGCCAGCGCCATCGCGGCGTTGGGGCGGGCGTAGCGGAAGGCCACGTAGAAGCGGTGCGGCGCCGTCTCGGGGAGAGCTGGTCCAGCCGGGAGCACATCCCCTCGCCCTGGAGCCGCGTCCACCGCAGGATCGGCGAGCCGCCGCCGATCGCCTCGTAGAGCTTCCGGATCTTCGGCGCGCGCCGTCGGGCGATGAAGGGCCCGAGGTAATCCTGCAGCGGCAGCCGGAGCAGCTCGCGGTCGGCGAAGAGCTCCAGCAGGAAGTCCTCGACCTCCTCGAGGTTCGACGGGCCGCCCATGTTGAGCATCACGATGCCGGTGCCCCCGGCAGGGCGCGCGGGATGGACGGCGAGCGGGCGGTGCGGCATGGCGGGGCTCGGGCGGCTGGAGAGTGGCGGGCCCGGGGGCGGGCACCGCGCGACAGAATCTCGCGCACTCCCGCCGCGCGCGACATTCGGGAGACTCCGCGCCCCGCCCTCCGTAGTTCCCCGCAGGCGAACGGCCGACGCGGCGGCACCGGCCTTCATCCTTCGCTCATGTCCGCCGACACCTGGCTCAACGTGGTGACGGCCTGCAGCACCTGTGAGCACCACACCGCCTTCGCCTCGCTTCGGGTCCGATTCGCCGGCCCCAACAGCCTGCCTCACCCGCATCGCCCTGGTGGAGCGGACGCCGCACGGGGATGCCTGGATGAGCCGCATCGCGCGGCAATAGCCCCGGGGGGTTGCGCGATCGGGGTCCGCGCCTTAGAATGTCGCTCGCTTCACCGGGAGTCGCGTCCCAGAGGTCTCCGGTTCCGTGTCAGGCGTCATGCGCCGGCGGGCCGGCGTGGCAGGGCAACCTGCCGCGAGACCACGGGACGCGACTCTTTCTGTTTCAGGCACTGCACGCCCGCATGCGCGGGCAGGGACTCGATCATGACCGCCAGCTCCAAGTCATCCCCCGCCGGATGCCGCGCCTACGAGGCCCGGCCCGCCGCGATGCGGGCCGCCGCCTGGCTCGGCGTCTGCCGCGCGGCCGAAGGCCTGGCCCGGCTCGGCCGCCTGCATGGCGCCGTCGCGCCACGCCTCGGGACCTTTCGGCAGCCGTCAGCGAGACCGGTGGGACACGCAGGACCACGACGTGCAGGCGGGAGGCGAGGGCCGGGACCAGTAAGGTCCCCGGCCGCCTCACCGAAGGGAGCGACCGATCGCCCCACCTGCGCGCCACGCGCCGGTGGGGCGATCGGCGTTTCAGGGGATGGCCGGAGACCGATGGCCGGCGGCGGATGGCGCTCTCACACGAGATCGCGACTCCCGGGTGGGGGTGTCATTCGTCGTCCGGCCATCACGAAGCAGGACCCGTAGCGGCGGAGCTGCGCTCCGCCGCCTCGATCCCACCACTGGAGCCGAAGCGCAACTGGTCGCGCGCCCGGTTGTCTCCCGGGAGGCTGCGGGTTGGCTGCGGCCGCTGGCGCGGCCTTGCCCGCTTGCCGGACTCCGTCCGGCACCGGCCCTGCGGGCCGGACGCGTCGAGTCCCGTCGGCTCCGTTGGAAAGCAGTTGCCGCCGTGGCGGAACGGGCAGACGCGCGACGCTCAGGACGTCGTGAGCCACGAGCTCGTGGGGGTTCAAGTCCCTCCGGCGGCACTTCAGGTGCGTAGCTCAACAGGTCAGAGCGCGGGAATGTGGCCCCCGAGGCGGCGGTTCGAGCCTGCCCCACCTGATCATCGCTCCAGTGGCCGAGTGGCCCGAGGCACCAGGCTTCCAACCTGGCGACAGGGGTTCGATTCCCCTCTGGAGCTCTGTACTGACGGGCCGGTAGCTCAACAGGAGAGCGCCCCGTTCGCAACGGGAGGGTTGCGGGTGCGAGTCCCGCCTGGTCCATGCAGTCGCACCGCACCCCGGAAGTGCAACCGGACGCACGCGGCCCTCCGAAGGCCGAGGTTCCGGGTTCGAGTCCCGGACGGGGTATGGAGAGGGACGCAGGCCCCGTGGTCCAACGGAACACGACGCCCGGCTACGAACCGGGAGGCTGGGGGTTCGACTCCCTCCGGGGCCACTCGCGTGCAGGACGTACCGTCAACGCAGGGAAGAGAGGAGGTCCATCATGCAATGCCTGGTCTACAACACCACCGGCGAGCCGCTCGAGCTCGTGCCGTCGCTCCTGGGCCTGGCGCTCCACCTGCGCGGCAAGGCGGTGATCCTCGAGGTGATGCCGGGGCGGGTGGTGCGCAGCGTGCGCCTCAGCTTCCCGCTCCCCACGAGCGTGGTGCTCTGCCGCCACCGGCGCGTGCGCTCCGCGCGCCGCGTCGCTCAGCAACGAGCACCTGTTCCTGCGCGACGGGCACCGCTGCGCCTGCGGCCGCCACCGCCGCGACCTCGGCCCGCGCGAGCGCCTGACGCGGGACCACCTGGTGCCCCGGGCCCGCGGCGGGCCCGACACCTGGCTCAACGTGGTGACGGCGTGCAGCACCTGCAATCACCACAAGGACGACCGGCTCGCCGAAGAGCTCGGCCGCGTGCCGATGGTGACCCCCTGGGTCCCCACCCGCGGCGAGCTGGTGGCGCGGCGCCTCACGGAAAAGCGGTGATGACCGGCTCTGCCGGCCATCACCGCCTTCGCCTTCGTACGGGCCGGCTGCAGCCGGCCCCTGCGGCTCACCCAGCCGTCGCCTGCTGCAGCGCGAACCGCACCGGCACCCGCGTGAGCTGCCGCACCGCCCGCTTGCCGACGTGCGCCGGCTCGAACCGCGCCTCGAGGATCCCCTCCCGCGCCGACTCGGCGAAGGCCGCGTGCGTCGTCTCCAGCACCTTCACCGAGCGGGGCTCCACCCGCCCCGCGGTGTCGATGACGAACTGGAGCAGCGTCCGCCCCTCGATCCCCGCGCCACGCAGCACCACCGGGTACTTGAACACCGGGGCCTGCAGCACCTGCGCCGGGAGGAAGCTGGCATCCTCCGACGTGGCCTCGTACGGTTCCTCGCGGAGCGTGGGGTCGCCAGGTCTGGTCGGCGGGGCCGACGCCGCCCACCACACCCCAGCCGGTGCCGCCCTCGACGCCCCGGCCCGTGAAGTCGCGCGGGTCGATGATGCGGGCGTTGGGGTCGATCGGCGGGATCGTCGTCGGCACGTCGCCGACGGCGATCACCGTCTGGAAGCCGCGG
>JADJPD010000034.1 GCA_016713435.1 Gemmatimonadota bacterium
GGCAGACTTCAATGAGTCTGAGCCAGAATTCTTGATGTCCTATCGCGGATCGACACTCGGACTGGGCAGTGGTCCTGTGTCTGGTGGGAGGCGGCCAGGAAATCAACCGCGGCGAGGCGGGGATCGCCGGATGGCTCGAGGCGATCAACCGCCGCTTCAATGACTGGCAGGTATACGTCTCACCGGAATTATCGGATTCCGGTATGCGTCCGGCCAGGCCCTCGAGATGTTAGGGCCGGATGTCAAGGTGACGCATCTTCCCGACCTGCATCTCTCGGTGTCCATGCGTTCCTTCCGGGCGGAACGCGTTTCAGAGTTCGTGAAAGCACTGCTCGACTGTCAGCCCTCCCGGGCTGCCGGGGTATTGCGTGCGATCGGGGCCAGATTCCCGATCTACCTAACTCGGGACGTATCCGTCGCGAAGCGATGGCTGAGGCAGCAGGCGATAAAGCCGCATGCGATCGATGTGCGGGTTAAGGTCGACCCTGCCCACTGGTTCCTAAGCGGGCCGAGGGACACTCGTTCGAGTTTCTTCTTGGAGGATGCCGCAACTGAATTCAAGGTGCAGGGTCTTGAGCTCGACTGGGTGTGCGTAACGTGGGACGCGGATCTACGGTTTGAGACAGAGAGCTGGGGGTTCAACCGGTTTGTAGGGCAACGCTGGAATGTTCTCAGAAAGGATGAGAGGAAGCAGCGCCTGATCAACGCGTACAGAGTCCTCCTCACACGTGCCCGCCAGGGAATGGTGTTGTTTGTGCCTCGTGGGAGCTCTCGTGATGCTACGCGAAGACCCGAGTACTATGACAGCACATACGCCTACCTGCGTGGGGTTGGAATTCCTGAGTTGTAGCCGAACCCATGTTGAGTGCGGACTACTCGTCTTCCTCCGCAAGTAGCCATCCCTGGCTCCGAGAGGGCGACTTCTGGAGCAAGGCGCTCCGGATCGCTTTGCCGACAGCCTTGGCCACAGGCGGTGGAAACGCGTTTCCGATCTGACGGTACGAAGCCGTCTTTCTCCCTGAAAACTTCCAGTTCTTTGGAAAGCCCTGGATCTTTGCAGTCATCGGAACCGTGAGCTTCGGCAGATGGCTGACTGGCGCGTCGGCTGCAGGCGCCGCATCTGCGATGCCGTTGCCATCGACACCGAGTTCTCTCCAGGCCTTCTTGGCGCGAGTTGGGCCCAGGTCCGGTCCACCGTGCAGCTTCGAGCCGCCGACGAGAGTTGGGGCGATCTTAGGCGGCGCGCTCACTCCACTTCAGTGCCCCGCGCCAGCCGTTCTCCTTCATCATCGGGTACAGTAGCTCGCCAACTGTCTTGCGGCAGCGTCGCTGCTTGGGCCATTCGAAGTACTCCGAATACGGAGACTTGAGGGCGACGATCAGAAACCTAGGCCGGAGCTGGCAGACTCCGTAGTCCGAGGCGTTGAGAACCTTCCCTGTCACGAGGCTGAAGCCGAGCTGCCTGAGTCCGTCAAACAGCTGTTGCCTATAGGGCGCGAACTTGGCCGTAGCGAGGCCCGGTACGTTCTCAAGCAGGACAGCCTTTGGCTCGCACTCCTTGATCCACTCGAGGGCCGCCGGAAACAGGTCGCGATCGTCATCGGCGCCGAGCTGCCGTCCGCGACAGAGAACGGGGGGCAAGGCACACCGCCCGCGAACAGGTCAACGCCCTTGAAGCGGGCGCCCTGAACCTCGCGTACGTTCGCCAGTACCGGGTTCCAGTTCTTGCGGTTTGCAAGGAGGGTCGCGTGGGCGGCCGTGTCCAGTTCGATAGCGCAGAGGTGACTGAAGCCGGCTTGCTCGATGCCGAGGGCCTGACCACCTGCTCCAGCGCAAATCTCAAGGGAGGTCAGTTCGGGAGTGTGCTTCATAGGTGCGCTAAGATAACGGGCAGGCCCGTGAGTAGGTAACCGGAAAAACGCGTGTTTGAGGGTCTTTCCTAGGGTAGATCGGCGAGTGGCACGGCGATCCAATGGTCTTTCGGCAGGTCCTTGTAGCCCATCCGATGCAGGTCGTCCTTGCCGTACTTCGTGCTGAGGAAGGCCATGTCGCCCAGCGGGCTTTCGCGGTAACTGTCCCGTCGAGTCCGACGCAGTGGGTCGTTGTTCCTTGCAATCGTGCAGATCGCGTGGCGAGGAATGAACACGCCCGGTACCCGTCGGGCCAGCCGGGAGAGACGTTCCTGGGCGCTGCCACCCTTCAGGATATAGTCTCGGATTTTCGGGTCGAGCCTAGCGACGAAGTCGGCTGGTAGCCGCTCTCCCTTCGCGAGCCAGCTCACCTTGGACGCCATCGCCTCAGCGGTGAGGCTGGCCTTCTTGTCCTGATTGCGCCCGCTCCGAAGATTGCTGAGCGATGCTCGGAAGAGGCCAGCAGAAAAGTGCTCTCCATCGCTCTCCAGGCCTAGTCCGAGGCAGAGGCGGCCGACATTTTCTCGTCCGATCATCCATGCGAGAGATTGAGACCACTTGATATCGACACCGACTCCCGCCACCATCGTGTCGATGCTTGACCTGCGTCGAGATCTAGTTCGTTCCGGACGATGATCTCGACCTTGGTGCCGATGTACGTCTTTTCAGTCTTGGTAAGCTGGTCGATGTCCCAGCGGCCAGTCCTGGGCCCGTCCACCACTTCATCTATCGCCTGGCGGACGATGTCGCCAAGCAAGATCCCGATCGGCCGTTTCAGCCTCTTCGCGATCCCGAGCAGTTCTTGGCGTACTTTGGCCAGTTCGCTGTCGGTGGCTAGAACATTCTGTTCGTTGGATTCAGCCCAGAGGGTATCCGGCATTGTACCAAAATAACGCGAAACTCCGGTCGACTAATTCCCTGCCCAGGGCAATCACCGTAAGTGCATGAAGAATAATGACTTGAAGTCTGCGCGTGCCTTGCCAACGACTCCCGGCCGGTCGCGCAACATGGCGGCGATTCGGTCGAAGGGGAACGCCTCGACTGAGGGGGTACTGATTCGTCTAATGCGCGCTCGAGGCGGGCTAAGCGGCTGGCGCCGGGGGGCGAAGATCGAGGGCAGACCTGACTTCGTGTGGCGGAAGTACCGTCTGGCTGTGTTCGTTGACGGGTGCTTCTGGCATGGATGCCCGAAGTGCTACAAGCCGCCGAGGAAGAACACCTCGTATTGGGCTGCGAAGGTGGCGCGCAATCGTGCGAGGGATCGCGTGGTTACGAGGCAGCTCACAAAGATGGGCTGGCGGGTCGTGCGTGTCTGGGAGTGTAGGCTAGGGCAGTCCAGCACAATCGTCAGGATCGCCAGGGGCTCGGTCGGAAGACCGGTACCAGGAACCCTATCAGGGTCAACGAGCGTTGACTTGGCCCCGGCGGCGGCGGCTGGTCAGAGGGGTCGCCGCTCGTGTGATCTTTCAGGCAGTCGCCTACCTCCGCCTCCACTTCCGCGTCCCCCGAATCACCTCCTGCGCCCCGCTCAGCCGGGGCTCGATGCCCGTGGAGGTGGAGATCCAGGTCATCTCCCGCCCGTCCACCCGCGCGAACTTCCGGTAGGACTGGCCCGCGAAGATGCCGGTGAAGGTGAGGACCACCGTGTCGCCCACGATGGTCACCGGGCCGGTCTCGGTCGGGGTGCCGCCGCCGACGATCACCCAGTCCATGGTGAAGGTGGCATTGGGGGTGACGGTCAGGGTCTCGTCGTAGCCGTCCTGCACCCGGTCGAAGCGGATGCTGGGGTTGGTGTCGAGGGCCACGTAGAGGGCCTCGAGGTCCCAGGTGCCGACGAGGTTCTCGGCGGTGGGCGGCTCGGGGGCCGGGCCGTCGCCGCCGGGGCAGGCGGTGAGCAGGAGGGCGAGGGCGGTGAGGCGGAGGGTGAGCGCATGCGGTCAGGCGTCATCCTCGAGCACTCAGGGCACCCAGTTCCGAGGCGGCCTGTCCGCGGGGTGGGCGAGGCTTTTCTGGAGCAGAATCCAGATCTCCTGGGGCGTCGCGTCGGTGTCGATGGCGAAGTGCTCACGGTCGTAGATCTCCACCAGCGCGCTCAGGAAGCGGATCTCCTCCTGGTGCCGGGGGAGGCCGGCGTCGAAGAGGGAGGTGATCCGGTCCACGGCGAGGTGGTACTCGGCGTCGTTCCGGAGGAGATGCGGTTCGCTGAAGTCGAGGGTCTTCACGGGCATCGGTGAACCCCTCCTGTTGAATGCCGGTGGCCGTCCTGCGTGCTCCCGTTGGCCGACGCGCGGGAACGAAAGTGTGCCGCGCCGTGCGTGACCATGCTACTGATACGGATTCCCGTGCCAGCTGTCAACTCGGCTGCCGAGGCAGACCGATTCGCATCGCAGCGATGTTCTCGCCGACTCACGGCGTGTACACCAGCATCCCCGGCCCCTCCGCCCCGCTGCTCCCGCCCAGCAACCAGATCTTCCCGTCCATCGCCGCCGCCTCCGTGTCGGTCCGCGCCAGCGTTGGGGTGCGGAGCGGGGTCCAGGTGGTGGTGGCCGGGTCCCAGCGGTAGAGGCGGATGGTGCCGCTGATGCCGCCCGGGGTGTAGGGGTTGCCGGAGACGTAGAGCTGGCCGCGGAGGGTGGTGAGCGAGGCGCGCGACAGGGAGTCGGGGAGCGTGGCGGCCACCGCCCAGCTGTTGCCCGCGGCGTTGTAGCGCTCGATGGTGCGCTCGCCGAGGCTGCCGCCGCCCACGTAGAGGACGCCGTTCAGGGTCACCGCGCTGGGCCAGCGGCGCGGGGCGAGGAGCGGGGCGCGGGGCTGCCAGGTGCCGCTCGCCGTGTCGAGGCGCTCCACGGTGGCCACGGCCTGGCTGAGCGAGTCGATGCCGCCCACCACGTACACCGACGGGCCGAGCCAGGCACTCGCGTGGTAGGCACGCCGGGGCGAGGCTCGGGGCGGGGGGCCCATTCCTGGGTGGCGGGGTCCCAGGTCTCGGAGGTGGAGCAGACGCGCCCGGGGCCGTAGCAGCCGGGGCGCGGCGAGCTGGCGGCGCCACCGGTGACGAACAGGCGGCCGTCGAGCGGGACGAGGCCCGCGCCGAAGCGGAAGGTGGGGCGCCAGCCGGACATGTAGAAGATGTTGGCCACGAGGTCCACGCCGGCCACGTCGATGCCGTCGTACCACCAGACGATCGGCGACACCGGCGCCAGCCGGATGAAGGGCGCAATGGACTGCGACGCCGGCACGAACTCCCAGCGGTTCCCCACGCCCCGCGCCGTGAACCTGACGGAGTCGAGCAGCGCGCCCGTCTTGTCACGAAGCCGGGCGGTGACCACGCTCTGGGTGGTCTCCGCCTCGCCCGCGAGGGCGGCGGGGATCCAGGTGGGAAGCGCGGCCACGCCGTCGGCGCCGGTGGTGATGCCGCGGGCGCCGCCCGGCAGCGCGGTGCCACCGCCGAGGGTGGCGGGGCCCGAGTCGAGGGTGAACCTGACGGTCACCTGCCGCACCGGCTGGCTGTCGGCCGTGAGGACGCGGACGGCGGGCGCCGAGTCGGCGGGGAGGGCGACGCCGTCGGTTGTGACGATCGTGGTGGGCGAGAGGACCTCGAGCCGCGCGGGCACGCGGGGCGGGCCCACGGAGCCGCCGTCACCGCCGCCGCAGGCGAAGAGGAGGAGCGCCGCGGTGGTGAGCAGGAGGATCTTGAGCAGGAGACGGGGAGACATGGCTGCCTCCTTTCCCGGCAGGCCGCCGCGCTAGCGGCGGAGCCGGATGGTGACGCCGGCCAGGAGGGCCAGCGCGTCGCCCTGGGTGTCGGAGTTGCCGACGGGGGCGCCGGCGAGGGTGAAGTCGCCGAGGGTGAGGTGGGTGTAGCTGCCGATGAGGGTGAGGGCCACGCCATGGCCCACGCGGACGCGGAAGCCCGCGTCACCGCCGCAGGCAAAGCCCGTCGCGGCGATCTCGAAGCCCTGCTGGGTGTAGCTCTGCCGCGCGAAGCCGGCGCGGACGCCGAGCGTGGCTGCCGCGATGCTCTCCCTGATGGGGAAGGTCCAGCGCGGCTCGGCGTAGATGACGAGGTTGACGGCGTGGTCGGCGCCCGGGATGTCATGGGTGCCACGGGTGACGCCGAGGCCCACCTCGAGCTTCCGCCACGGGGCGTACCAGAGCTCGGCGCCGAGCACCAGGCCGGGGTCGGCGGCGTCGAAGTCGCTGCCCTCGAGGCTTTCGTAGCCGGCCACGAGGGTGGCGCCGGCGCGCTGGGCGGCGAGGAGCAGGGGAATGCCGAGCAGGGCGAGCAGGATGAAAGTCGGGCGGCGGATGAAGGCGGGCATGGGAACCCTTCCCGAAGGAGGCGGCCGCGGTCGGCGGCCGCCTCAACATAGGGTTGGGGGTATGACGGGAGGTGGGGGGTGGGGTGAGGGTTTGCTCAGGGGGGCGGGGAACGATGATCCCGGTGGCGAAACGTCGTAGGGGCCGACCGTGGTCGGCCCTTCCATTCCCCACGCCACTATTCCGTATCGTAGCGCGATCCAGAAATTCTTTCGATCGCGCTGGTCCGGGTGGGGATGGGAGGGCCGACCACGGTCGGCCCCTACTGAGGGGGCTGGGGGATCGGGTGGGAGAGCGGGGCGGGGGCGGGCGGGGGCGGGGCGCCGCGGGGGGGGGGGGCGGGGGGGGCCCCCCCCCCCGGGGGGGGGGCGGATGGGGGGAGGTCGGGCGGAGCGGCGGCGTCGGGGATCAGGGCGGGGAGGATGAAGCCGGCGAGGAGGTCGGCGCCGGTCGGGGAGAGGTGGTCGTCGTCGCGGTAGAGGAGGGCGTCGCCGATGGAGGCGATGCAGTAGTCGGGACGGAAGGTGTCGCAGAAGAGGAACTCCGGCAGGACGCGCACCAGCGTGGCGCTCGGCAGGCGGTCGAGGAGGGCGTAGGTGGCGGCGGTGCGGCGCTCGAAGCTCGAGAAGCGCACGTCCAGGCGGCCCTGCCAGGACTCGCCGGCGCTGGCGAGGGCGGTGGCGCGCTCGGGAGCGGCCCAGCCGAGCTCGGGGATGGGGTAGAGGATCAGGACGCGCTTGCCGGCGTGGTCCAGGGCGCGGATGGTCTGGTGCAGCGCCAGCAGGAGCCGCTCCTGGCGGGTGTCGTGGTCGTCGTGGTCGGCGCCGGGGTAGTGGAGCGCGGCGTGGGAGTCCTTCTCGCGGCCGCCGGCGCCGTTGTCGAAGCGGGTCTCCTCCACGTAGAGGGGCCAGCGCGCCACGAGGAGCACGGTGGTGATTGTGGTGTCGGCGACGAGCGCGGCCCGGATCCGCGGGCTCTCCTCGAGGCAGCGGCGCGGGTGATCCGAGGCGCCCTCGAAGCCGAGCGCGGGGGGGCAGCCCTTGGTCCAGTAGAGGCGGCCGGCGTGGCCGGTGCGCTCGAGGACGCGGGAGAGGCCGCCGGCGATGGCGGCGGCGTGCGAGTCGCCCCAGAGCGCGATGGTGGCGGGCGCCGCCGAGCCGCCCAGGACGCAGACGGTGCTGGATCGGCGGGCGGGGCATTCCACCATCTGCTCCATGCGGGCGTAGGCCTCGAGCGCGAGCACCTGGGCGGAGGCGCGGGCGGGGAAGCCGTCTTCCTTCACGGTCACGGCGCCGAAGGTGGCGAAGGCCACGGTGGTGACGGAGGCGAGCGCCACGAGCGGGCGGCGGGGGACGCGGGTGCGGTCGCGGAAGGGCTGCTCCACGTAGCGCCAGCTCCATGCGGCGAGCAGCAGGGTGAGGAGCGCCAGGGCGAGCAGCACCGGGACCGTCGGCTCCCCGGCGGCACGGAGGCGGGCGAAGGCGAAGATCGGCTGGTGCCAGAGATAGGCACTGTAGCTGACGAGGCCGATGCCGACGAGCGGGCGGGCGGCGAGGAGGCGGCCGGCGCCGGTGGTGCGGCTGGCCGTGGCGATGACCAGCGCCGCGCCGATCGTGGGGATGAGCGCCAGCGGGCCGGGGAAGCGGGCGCCCGGCGTGAGCATCACCACGGCCCAGAGGATGAGCGTGAGGCCGAGCCAGGAGAGGAGGGCCCGGCGGCGCTCGCCCAGGTGCGCGACGCGGGTGGCGATGGCGGGCTGGGCGAGGAGCACGCCGAGGAGCAGCTCCCAGGCGCGGCCGCGAGGGTCGAAGAAGGCGGCGTCGGGGGCCTGGCGCGCCTGGACGGTGGCGAACATGAGGCTGGCGAGGAAGAGGGTGACGAGCGCCGGCAGCAGGACGCGGCGGGCGCGCTTCCAGAGGACGAGGAGCAGCAGCGGCATCACCAGGTAGAACTGCTCCTCGACGCCGAGGCTCCAGGTGTGGAGGAGCGGGGCCTGCTCGGTGTCGGTGGCGAAGTAGCCGGTGTGGCGCTGGAAGTGGAGGTTGGCGAGGAAGAGGGAGACGGCCACGAGGCTGGCGCCGAAGTCCTGGAGCGCGCCGGGCGGAAGCCAGGCCCAGGCGGCGGGGAGGGTGGCCAGGAGGACGAGGGCCAGGGCGGGGAGAATCCTGCGGGCGCGGCGCTCGTAGAAGGTGGTGAGCGAGAAGCGATCCGCGGCCAGGTCGCCGAGCAGGATCCCGCCGATCAGGTAGCCACTCAGCACAAAGAAGACGTCGACGCCGACATAGCCCCCGGGGAGGAGGGGGAGGTTGGCGTGGAAGAGGATGACCGGGATCACGGCCAGGGCGCGGAGGCCGTCGAGCTCGGGGCGGTGGGGGCGCATGACGGGGGGACGTGGCGGCCGACGGCGGGGCGGGCGGTGGGGGCGTGGGCGCGGCGGCATGGAGTGGCCAAGTCCCAGGTGGGCGGCGGGGGGCCCGGTGGGGAGTGCCGCAGTCGCTCCTAATCGCGGCGGGGGCAGCTCGACCTGGGCGTTGCTCGAGAGCCGGGGGGTGATGTGGCGGGTGGGTGGGGCGGGCGCTGGGGCTGGGGGGGGTTGGGCGGGCGGGCTGCTCGAGCCTGTTGCGGCCGCCGGGCGGCCGGAGGAGAGGCTGATGCGGACAGGGATGAGGCTGGTGCTGGCGGTGGCCCTGCTGCTGCCGGCGCGGGGCGTGGCGCAGCAGTCGCAGATGGCGTTCACGCTGGCGGAAGGGCCGTACCGGGCGGGGTTCCGGAACGTGAACCTGACGGATCCCACGCGGAGCTTCACCACCGACTATGCGAAGGGGCCCGGGCCCCGGCCGCTGCAGGTGAGCATCTGGTACCCGGCGCGGCCCGCGGCCGGGGCGCGGCCGATGCGGTATGCGGAGTACCTGGAGCTCCGGGCGCTCGAGGGCGGGGCGGCGGGGTTCACGGCGGAGGGGCGGGCGCGGGCCATCGCGATGGCGCTGCCGGGGGACAGCCTGCACCGCTGGAACGAGTCGGGGGCGCCGACGCGGGCGTATCGTGATGCGCCCGCGGCGCCGGGGCGGTTCCCGGTGGTGCTCTACGCGCCGAGCTTCAATGCGCCGTCCACCGAGAACTCGGTGCTGGCCGAGTACCTGGCGAGCCAGGGCTACCTGGTGATCGCGAGCCCGTGCATGGGGTGGTTTGGCCGCTTCATGGAGGAGACGGCGCTCGGCGTCGAGGCGCAGGTGCGGGACCTGGCGGTGCTGCTGGAGTACGCCCGCCGGCTCCCCGAGGCCGACACCACGCAGGTGGCGGCGATGGGCTTCAGCTGGGGCGGGCTCTCCAACGTGGTGTTCGCGGCGCGGGAGCCCAGGGTGCGGGCGCTGGTGTCGCTGGACGGGACCATTGCCTATCGCTGGCGGCTGTTCCGGGCGTCGGTGGCGGGGGATCCGGCGCTGGTGGAGGTGCCGTTCCTCTTCCTGCAGTCGGCCCCGATGCCGGTGGACACGGCGCGGAAGTACGGGGTGGACACCATCCCGGCGGTGTTCGACTCGCTGCCGTACGCGGACCAGTACCGGGTGCAGTTCCATCAGCTGGTGCACCAGAACTTTGGCGCCGAGTTCGTCCGGCTGCTGCCGCGGGGGCCGGGGGAGGAGAGCCAGGCCACGGTGAACTACGGCTTCGAGCAGATCGCGCGCTACGTGCTGGCGTTCCTCGATGCGAAGCTCAAGGGGAGCCGGGAGGGTGCGGCGTTCCTGGCGCGGACGCCCGATGCCAACGGGGTGCGCGAGCGCTTCGCGACGGCGACGCCGATCCCGGGGCGGCATCCGGCGGAGCACCTGATGGCGTTTGGCCGGGCGCTCGGCGCGGGCGGGGCGGCGCGGGCGCCGGAGGTGCTGGCGGAGATCCGGCGCAGCAACCCGGGCTACACGCTGCCGGAGATGGACGTGAACACCTGGGGGTACACGCTGCTGGCGGCGGGGCGGGTGGCGGAGGCGATCGGGGTGTTCACGCTGAACACGGTGCTGTATCCGCAGTCGGGGAATGTGTGGGACAGCCTGGGGGAGGCGACGGCGGCGGGTGGGGATGTGGGGAAGGCGATCGAGTATTACGAGAAGTCGCTGGGGCTCGATCCCACCAACGACAATGCGCGGCGGCAGATTGCGCGGTTGCGGGGGGTGGGGCGGTGAGGTGAAATGGTCTCGACCCCGCGCTCATCGCCTCGATGCGGTGCGAAGGCGCGCGACGGCGGGGGTGAGGCGAATGGCGCGGAAGAGGGACTTGGGGTAGAGGTAGTCCTCGCCTGATTCGTCGATGACGCGGAGCTGGCGATGGCGCGCGGCGGCGGCGTCGGGGAGGACGCCGTAGACCTTCCAGCGCTCGAGCGAGGCGGGATAGTCGCCCGGGTCGAGGCAGAGGACGAATCGTGAGGCGGGGCGGCGCTGGCGCATGGTCAGGCAGGTAGGGCTTCTTCTCGGTTGCCGAGGCGGTGGCTTCAGTGCAAGGTATTCTCCGCCGTCTGCACGTCGCCATCGGGCAGGAGCACCTGCGGCATCCCGGGGCGATAGCCACTGAGGAGCGCTCGGCACGGCAAGTCCTGAAGGACTCGCGTCGCCGGGAGGATGGCGCAGACATCAGGGCACCGGCCCGGCCCGCGGGCTGCGTGATCGAGTGGCCTGAGCGGGCTCGGGCTCTGAGTAGAGTGGCCGGAGCAGCGCTCCGGCCCCACGGGGACTCAGGCTTGGTGCTGGGGAGGTTAGTGGAACTGCGGGACGCCGGGCTGGATGCCGCAGAGGGCGCCGTCGTCGGTGACGGAGTTGGTGCCGTCCCAGTAGAAGGTGGCGGCGCCGGGGACCACGAGGGGGCTCGCCAGGTAGATGGTCTGGTGGGTGCTGAAGCCCGCAGCCTGTGCGGCCGTGGTGTCGGTGGAGAAGATGATCCAGACGTGGTCGTTGGCGGGGACCGAGTCGGTGCCGGTGCCGATGATCGGGTTGTGGCTCAGGTCCTGCCAGTCGGTCTCGCCGTCGCGGTAGATGTCGTTCTCGTAGGTGGGGCCCACCTGGCAGCTGCCGCCGGCGCTGGCCGACTGGAAGCGGATCACGTCCGACATGTGGATGGCGATGCAGGGATAGCTGCCGTCGGCCGGGGTGCCGGTGAAGAGGGTGTCGCCCTGGACGAAGTCGCGGTAGGTGAGGGTGCTGCCGTGGTCCGCCACCTGGACCGCGTTGCTGCAGTCGGTGTTGGGGGAGATGTACATGGCGTACATGCCCACCTGAAGCGAGGTCGGGTCTCCGACCACGACGGGCGGGGCGGCGGCGGGGCCACTCACCACGGAGGGCGGCGCCGAGGCGGCGGAGCTCAGGATGGCGAGCGAGATGGTGCTCGGGCCATTGGTGGTGCTGGAGGTGCAGGCGAGGGCCGCGAGGGCGGCCAGGCCGGCGATGCGACGCATGGGGACCCCTCCCGGGGATGGTGGATTTGCCTGATTATCGGGCGCAGGCACGGAGGGTTGAGCGCGACTGGCGCTCGCTCGGGATTCACCAGGGGCCGGATCTGGGTCTTATATCGGCGTACGAATCAGGGGCCGACCCCTACGAATCAGGGTTCAGCGAGTTCGCGGCCGTCGGCGCTGCCGAAGAGGGTGCAGGCTCACCGGCAGCCAGCGGGAGGCGGATCTGGTGCCAGATCTCCCGGTCGCGGTGATGCCGCCGCTCGGATGGTGCTGAGGAACTCCTCGAGGGAGGAGAAGCTGAACTCGCTGTGTGCGGGTTCCGCACCTTGATCTCAACCACGCCGGGTTCTCCAAAGCCGGGGTTGTCCCGATGGAAAAGCAACTTGCGGACGCGGCGGCAACTCGTTGCCAGATCACAGCTTTGGAGCTGGCGGGGGCGACGACCCGGGTGGAAAGTCGGGCAGGTTGCGGGGCCTGTATTGCGCCACGGTGCCGCGTCACCCATGCCGTGGGCCGCGCGTCACTAGAGCAGCGCGGT
>JADJPD010000035.1 GCA_016713435.1 Gemmatimonadota bacterium
GGTGCTCCGGCTCCAGATGCCGCCCGATTTTTCACACCGCTCCACCGTGGAGACACATCACCTGAGGCGGCGAGGTCTGCGACCTGCAGTGGTACCCGACGGCCTCGCGTCGCCCTTCATCTCCAGCTCGCGCGACCACAAGCACGCCGTGGCTCCGCGTGGCCGACGCCACCACCGGCGCGGTGCGAGTGCTGCACGAGGAGAGCCGTACCCAGATCGGCGACGCCGTCGCTCCCGAGAACCTCTGGCAGGTGCTCCCGCCAGCAACGAGGACCATCTGGTGGTCGGAGCGCGACAACTGGATCCAGCTCTACCTCTACGACCTGCGCACCGGCGCCCTCAAGAACCGGATCACCAGCGGCGACGGCAACGTCACCCGCATCGTGCGCGTGGACGAGAAGGCGCGGCGCATCTGGTTCACCATGAACGGCCACGAGCGCCGGGCCGCGACCCTACTTTTGCGCACCTCTACCGGGTGGGCTTCGACGGCAAGGGCCTGACGCTCCTCACGCAGGCTTCGCGCGCACCACAGCGTGTCGATGTCGCCACCGGGGCCTACTTCCAACGACACCCACTCCACCCCGGACACCCCGCCCGCACCTGCGTCCTCCGCGACGCGATGACCGGCCGCGCGGTGCTCCCGCTCGAGAAGGGCGACATCGGTCGCCTGCGGGACGATAAGCTGGGCGCCCCGATCCCCATCACCGTGAAGGCGCGCGACGGCCAGACCGACCTCTACGGCCCCATGTACGTGCCGACCACGCTCGACTCGGCGAAGAAGTACCCGATCATCAACCACATCTACCCGGGCCCGAAGACGGGCAGCGTGGGGCCGCGCTCGTTCATCCCCTCGCGCGCGGGGACAACCAGGCCGTGGCCGAAACCAGCTTCATCGTGGTGGAGATCGACGGGATGGGGACGCCGGGGGGGACCAAGGCGTTCCATGATTACTACTACGGCAAGATGCAGGACAACACGATCCGGATCAGGTGGTTGGCGATGCAGGAGCTGGGCGCCGGTATCGCTTCATCGACATCGACCGCTGGTGATCTGGGGCCACTCGGGCGGCGGCTTCGCCACGGCCTCGGCGATGTCCGACCCCCTACTTCAAGGTGGGCATTTCGGAGAGCGGGCAACCACGACAACCGCGGCTCAGCGAGGACGACTGGGCGAGCGCCACCAGGGCCTGATGGTCACCGCGGCGGACAGCGCGGGCCACGTGGCGCAGCCAACCAGAGCCGAAGAGCCGCCAACCTCAAGGGCAAGCCGTTCCTGATCCACGGCAGTGATGGATGACAACGTGCGCCGTACAACACGCGCAGCTCTGGTCAACGCGCCGCCGATGCGCGCCCAAGGACTTCGACCTGATCATGCTCCCGACGCGCGGCAACGGTACGGCCGCGACAGCCGTAACGCATCAAGGGGCGGCGGTGGGGGATTGCACTGTGCGCTACCTGCGCGGCGACGCATCCCCGCCGCAGGAGTACCGGGTTAAGGTAAGCCTGCAGCGGTAAGCCGGTGCCGTGAGCAGCTGAGGCCAGTCGCCCAGACGGCAGGACACTCGAACGGCCCCGGCGCCTTCTGGCTCCGGGGCCGTTTCGTCTTTCGACGTCGTCCCTCCGCCTTTGGGGGCTGATTGACCGCCCCGATTTTCGGCATATATTCGGTTCCACGCAGCCGAATAAACCCCGAAAGCAGAGGGACCCATGACCACCACCTCCTCCTGGCGCCTCCCCCTCCGCCCCAAGCCGGTCACCAGCGGTAACACGTTGACCAGCAACCAGATCCGCGTCTGTCCCGAGTGCGCTGGCCCGGTGGTCCACATCTCCGGCTGCATCGCCTTCCGCCAGTGCGGCTGGGCCCGCTGCTCCTGACCGGCTCCCAGGCCCTTCTTCCTTATATCGGAGCCCCCATGGATCCCCGCGTCGCCTCGCTCGCCGCCATCACCCGGCTCAACGGCCGGCTGTTCCACCACTGCCTCGACGGCCTCAGCGACGAAGCCGCGCAGGAGCGGCCCGGTCCCCAGGTCAACAACATCGCCTTCGTGGCGGCGCATCTCGTGGACTCGCGCCACTACATGCTGGCGCTCCTCGGCGACGCGCGCGCCAACCCGCTCCCGGCCCCCGAGGGCGGCTTCAACGACATCAGCAAGGTCACGCGTTATCCCACGCTGGCCGAGGTCCGCGCGGCGTGGGATGCGGCGGGGCAGGCGCTCGAGGCGCGGTTCGGCGCGGCCACGGCGGCCCAGCTCGCGGCCCCGCAGGGCGAGGGGTGGCCCATCGAGGAGGACGCTCTACGGCGTGCTTTCCACGTTCATGGTGCAGCACGAGAGTCATCACGTGGGGCCAGCTGGGCCTGCTGCGGAAGGTCGCGGGGCTCGCGGCCATGGCGTACGCCTGAGGAGGGACGCATGACCACGATCGCACCCATCGCGCCGCGCGCCACCGCCAGCCGGCCGGTGGCGGCCCTCGCCCCGCACCTCGTGGCGGTGCTGCGGGGAGGCGTTCGAGGGGCGCGCCGAGGGGAGCGCCGCTTCACCGACCCGCGGCCCGAGGGCGGGCTCTTCGGCACGCTGGCCATGCTCTCCTCGGCGCAGGTGTCGCGGCCCGCAGGCGGGCACGCGCCACCATCGCGGGGGCACGTGCAGCACCTGGCCTTCCGCCTGAGCGTAAGCACCAGCTGGATCCGCGGCGAGCACCGGACGTGGACCTGGGACGAGCGCGGCAAGGTGCGCACCGTGACCGACGGCGAGTGGCTGGGCCTCAAGGGCGCAGCTCCGCGAGGAGTACGGCGTGCTCCTCGCCACCCTCGAGCGGCACGCGCTGGACACCGACGAGGCGCTCGACGGCGCCATCGGCGCGCTGGCGCACGCGGTGTATCACCTGGGCGCCATCCACGCGGGCGCTCACGCGGCCTGGGCTGAGCGAGACGCGCCATGGGCACCACCCTCGTCAACCAGCTCGATTTCCTCGGCGGCCAGCGCCGGGTGGGGCCCAGCACGCCGCTGCCGGTGCTGGATGAGCGCGAGCGCGGCACCACGTTCCACGAGGTGCCGGTCAAGGCCATCCTCAACTCGCCGGCGGCCACGGGCATGGGGTTCTGGTCGCTCAACCCGTACGTCGGGTGCGAGTTCGGCTGCACCTACTGCTACGCGCGCGAGACCCACAAGTGGGTGGTCGAGCGCCAGACCGGGGACGAGGCGCCGGACGTGGTGACGGCCGAGGAGGCGTTCGAGAAGCAGATCCTGGTGAAGGTCACGGCGGCGGCGGTGCTCAAGCGGACGCTCTTTCCCAAGCGGCTGGCGGCCAGTCGCTGGTCATCGGCACCGCCACCGACCCGTACCAGTTAGCGGAGCGGCGCTTCCGCCTCACGCGGAGCCTGCTCGAGACGCTGCTGGGCTGGCGGGGGCTCTCGCTCGGGATCATCACCAAGTCGCCGCTCATCGGGCGGGACCTGGACCTGCTGGTGAAGCTGGCGGAGCGGCACGAGCTCACGGTGAACATCTCCATCGCCTCGACGGATGGGGAGCTGCTGCGGCGGCTCGAGGCGCGCTCGCCCGCGCCGCACGCGCGGCTCCGGGCGCTGGCCCGGCTCACGGCGGCGGGGATCCATGCGGGGATGCTCATCGCCCCGATCATCCCCGGCGTCACCGACAGCCGGGAGGCGCTGGGCGCATTGATGCAGGAGGGGAAGGCGGCGGGGGCGCGATTCGCGGTCGGGTCGGCGCTCCGGCTCGGTCCCGCGGCGCGGTCCCGCTTCCTCCCCCACCTGGCGCACGAGTTTCCCGAGCTGGCCCCGCGCTATGCGCGCCGCTATGCCGGCCGCACCTCCGCGGGACGGGACTACACCGACGCCCTCGGCGCCCGCATCCGGTCGCTGCAGCAGGAGCACGGCTTCCCCGTCTCCCGCAACCGCCAGCGGGAGAAAGAGCTCAAGGGCCAGGCCAACCACACCGACAATTGGCGCCGCTCGAGGAGCAGTGGACGTTACTGTGAGGGGGCTGGTCGAGGGGTTCACCGCAGAGGCGCGGAGGCGCGGAGGGCCGCAGAGGACCTGCGCTCGGAGTGGGGAGATCGGCTCAAGGTGAGTGCGGTGAATTGAGGGTGGTCTGGCAGCACGGGTGGGGAACGGTGCCGGACCCGAACCGACACCCACCAGAACAGCGTGGGCTCACCTTGCGGTGAGCCCACCATCCTCGAGCAGTTCCTCTGCGGCCCTCCGCGCCTCCGCGTCTCTGCGGTGAACAAGAGCAACCAGCCCAATGCTCCCCCGCCACGTGATCTTCGTGGACCCGCCCGCCTTCTGCACCACGCTCGAGGAGCTGGTGGCGCCGGCGTTGCGTGCGCGGCCCATCGTGGTGGCGGCGCCGGGGGCGGACCGGGCCACGGTGCTGGCGCTCTCGCCCGAGGCGCGGCTGGCCGGGATCACCCGCGGCATGCCCGTGGCCAAGGCCCGCAAGCGCTGCCCCGACCTGGTCCTCCGCCCGCCCAACCCCGCCCTCTACGCCCGCGCCTCGAAGGCGCTGCACGAGATCCTGGCCCGCTACGCGCCCGTCATCGAGCCGCAGGGGTACGGCCATGCCTGGCTCGACGTCACCGGCACCGGCCGCCTCTTCGGCCCGCCGGTGGACCTCGCCGCGCGGATCCTCCGCGAGTCGCGCGAACGGCTCCGCATCCCGCTGGCCGTGGGCGTGGCGCAGAACAAGCTGGTGAGCCACGCGGCGTCGGAGGTGGTCAAGGAGGCGGAGCACTGGGACGCCCGCAGGGCGGAGCTGCTGCTCGACGTGCCCGGCGGCACCGAGGCCCCCTTCCTGGCCCCCGAGCGGGTGACGCTCCTCCCTGAGCTCGACCCCGCCACGCGCGAGCGGCTCGACGACTACCAGCTCGACTGGATCGGCGAGCTGCAGCAGGTGGGCGGCGAGGCGCTGGCGCAGGTCTTCGGTCCCCCGGGCCGGCTGCTGGGCCAGCACGCCCTCGGCATCGACGCCCGGCCGGTGCTCCCGCCGGCGGTGAAGGCGGAGTTCCGCGTCACCCACACCTTCGGCGACGACACCAACGACCTGGCCCTGCTCCACCGCCTGCTCCGCCACCAGGCCGAGCGGCTGGGCGCCCGGCTCCGCGCCCGTCAGCTCCATGCCCGGCGGCTCACCGTGCGGCTGGCCTACGCCGACTACGCCACCCAGCAGCGCAGCGTCCCCCTCGTCCCCTCCACGCTCGACGCCGAGCTGCTCGAGGCGGCGCGCCGCGCCTTCACCCTGGCCAACACCCGCACCGTGGCGCTCCGCGCCGTGGGCATGACGGTGGACCGCCTGGGCGAGGACGCCCGCCAGCTCGACCTCTGGAGCGACGGCCTGGCCGGGGCCCCCGCCGGCGAGCTGGCCATGGCGGCGGGGCTCGCCGTGGCCCCGGACCCCGGCGCCCTCCCGGCCCGGCGGCGCGGCGCGGAGCTCCAGTCGGCCCTCGACCGGATCCGCACCCGCTGGGGCGCCCGCGGCATCCGGGCCGGCGCCTGACATCGGTGACCCGCGGCCACGCCATTGCGCTCGCAGGGTGGATGAGAATATTCGGGGAGGAACACGTCACTCCCTCAGGACCCCGGCCGGGGTCCGTACCCCACCCCGCTGGAGGCGACCCATGGCTGGCAGCAAGAAGAAGCTCACCGGGCTCAAGGGCAAGAAGACCACGAAGGCCACGGCCGCCGAGGCCGATGGAGTGCGGGGCGGAGCCCGCAAGCTCAAGGCGGGTGGCAAGCTGATCCAGAAGTGGGGCCGGGCCCGGCAGGACATGAAGGAATAGGACGGACCATGGGGGCCAGAGCGACAACGGGGAGCCGACTGGCTCCCCGTTGCGCGTGTACCCCCGCAGCCTCAGGCGATGGGAGGCGTCTCGGGTGCGACGAGGATGCCGAAATCCGCCAGACGCCGCACCAGGGCGGAATCGAGGGACACCCCATCTTCCGCCTCACTCGCGGCCCGGGCACGGGCCACGGGTCGTCCATCGAAGAACCGCAGCGCAGCAAGCACCATGGGCGACAGCCGCAGCGGATCCGTGGCGATATAGCTGGTGACGAGCGCCCCGCCATCCGGAAGCGGGGTGAAGTCGAAGCTCCCGACGGTCAGCCGTGCGGGGAGCCGTGACGACCGCACCCGCTCATAGGCAACCCGCGCGAGGCGCTCGAGCGCCTGCAGTTCCACCCCACCGAGGCGCCGGACGTCGCGCCAGCGCAGCCGAGTCACCCGCGCATGCGCCTCGGCGAAGAAGTCCCGCTCACGGCCTGCCCACCGCCCCCAGGGCTGGGCTCGCTCGGTGGGAGTGCGCGGGCCCTCGAAATCGGCGGGAGTGAGAACGCTGGTGGCCACCGCCCCGGGCCCGGGATGCAGGCTGGCCAGGACCTCGTCCCCGGGGTCCAGCTCGAGGACCACCCACTCCGCCACCGCACGTTCCGCCGCGCGGAGCAGCTGGTGCAGCCGCTCCCAGAACAGCTTCCCCACCTCACCCCGCTCGTGCTTGCAGAACCAGGTGGCGCACGTGGACTCGCGCGCCCGCCACACTCCGCAACGCCCACCGTCGGGGAGGTAGTGCGGGCATCGCATGCTCGGCACCCGCCCAAAGGCACCCTCGATGCGGCGATACGCCAGCTCGTAGAGCGGTGTGGGGAGGCATCCGAGCGTCCCTACCGCGAGGCCGGCCGCGAGCCGGGCCTCCACCGTCCGCCGCCCCTCCGCCGCCTCGGGGGAGTCGTCCGCGAGCAGCGCGCCGACCTGGAAGTTCCAAAGGGTCGGCATGTAGGTGCAGCACGCGGTGGCGGGATCGAAGAAGACGGCGTCGTCGGAAGCGTCACCGCCCGAGGCCGGGCACATGGCGCAGTCCGCGCAGGTGGCCCGGCGCTCCAGCGGCATCGGGCCGCCGAGCGCCTCACGCATCCAGCGATCGAGCAGCGGCGGCAGTGGACTGGTACGGGAAGCCATGCCTCAAGCTACGCGCGCCCCGTGGCTCCGCAACCAGAACGCGCGGGGCGAGGGTGGCTGCGCGACGACGGGGCGCGCCGCGCCGGGCCGCTCACCAGTGCAGCACGATCTTCCCGAACACCGCATCCTGCTCCATCGCCGCGTGCGCCCCGGCCGCACTCGCCATCGGATACCTCGCTCCCACCACCGGCCGGAGCCGCGCGCCGAACTGCGGCAGCACCTCCGCCGCAAACCGGGCCACCAGCGGCCCGCGCTCGGCGAGCAGCCTCGGCCGCATCACGCTGCCGATGATCTCCAGCCGCTTGCGGAGCACCGGTTCGAGGCTCAGCTCCGCCCGGGCGCCCTGCAGGAAGCCGAGCAGCACCAGCCGTCCGCGCGGCGCCAGGGCCTCGGTGTTCCAGGCAAAGGCCGGCGCACCGAAGACGTCCACGATCACGTCGAACGGTGCCGCCGGCTTCGCGCCGCCGGGGCCCAGCTGGCCTGAGTCCACAGCCTCCGTGAGGCCGAGTACCCGTGCCGCCTCGAGCTTGGCGGGCGTCCGCGAGCTCCCCGACACCGTGGCCCCAAGCCACGTCCCAAGCTGCACGGCAACGGTGCCGACCCCGCTCCCCACGGCATGGATGAGCACCCGCTCCCCGGCGGCGAGCCGCCCGCGGAGCACCAGGGCATCCCACGCGGTGAGGTACGCCTCGGGGATCGCGGCGGCATCCGTCAGCTCCATTCCTGGCGGCACCGCCAGCGCCTCGTCCTGGTGCACCACCACGTACTCGGCCTGCGCGCCGCCGCCCACCAGGCCCATCACCCGGTCGCCGGCCCGCCAGCGCGTCACGCCGGGGCCGAGCGCCTCCACCACGCCGGCATCCTCGAGCCCGGGGATGTCCGCCGGCCACCCGGGCGGCGCGGGGTAGCGGCCCAGCCGCTGCAGGATGTCGGCGCGGTTGAGCCCGGCTGCGTGCACCCGCACCAGGACCTGGCCCTCCCCCGGCACCGGGGTCGGGACCTCGCGCAGCTGGATGACGCCGGCATCCCCGGCACCGGCATAGACGAGGGCGCGCATGGGGCTCACTCGAGGAGGGTGTAGCGGCCGGCCAGTTCCCGCCGCAGCGTGGCCACGAAGGCCCGCATCGCCGCATCGAACGCCGCCCGGCGCTCCGTGCCCCAGGGCGACGGGCCACCGGGATCGTCCAAGTCGATGCTGGTGTCGAACTCGGCGACGAGCGCCTCGCCCGCCGCCCGGGTCTCGGCCGAGACGGGCAACGCCGCCAGCGCCACGGCGTAGCCGAACTCGGCCCTGGCGGCGGCATCGACCGCCCAGAGGCAGGTCCCGGCGCCGGGGTCGAAGAACACGCGGAGGGTGGGCAGCGGTGCCATCGGGGATGAGTAACCCGGAGCCGCCCCGTGTTCGACTGCGGCGCGCCGGGCGGCGCCGCTTGCGCCCGCCGGATCCGGGCAGTAACGTACCCGAACAAACGCCGAAAGCGAACCGTCATGTCCGCGTACTGCGACATCGCCCCGGGCCACGAATGGCACGGCCCCTACCACGACGACGAGTACGGCGTGCCGCTCACCGGCGACGACGCACTCTTCGAGCGCCTGGTGCTGGAGATCAACCAGGCCGGGCTCTCGTGGCTCACCATCCTCAAGAAGCGCGACGGCTTCCGGCGCGCCTATCACCACTTCGAGGTGGCGCGCGTGGCGCGCTACGGCGCGCGCGACGTGGCGCGGCTGCTCAAGGACGAGGGGATCATCCGCAACCGCCTCAAGGTCGAGGCGGCCATCGCCAATGCGAAGACGATCCTGGCGCTCCGGAAGACCCACGGCTCCTTCCACCACTGGCTCGCCGCGCACCATCCGCGCAGCAAGCCGGAGTGGGTGAAGCTCTTCAAGGGCACCTTCCGCTTCACCGGCGGCGAGATCGTGGGCGAGTTCCTGATGAGCACGGGCTGGCTGCCGGGGGCGCACCGCGAGAGCTGCCCCGCCTACGCGCGCATCGCGCGGCTCGGGCCGGCGTGGATGGGGGGTGCGCCGGCTGGCGAGGGTGCCGTGCGGGGGATTCACCGCAGAGGCGCGGAGGCGCGGAGGGCCGCAGAGTAGCCGCGTACTGATGGGAGGGTGGCCTCGCAGCACGGGCAGGAAACGGTGCCGGACCCGAACCCACACCCACCAGAACCAGCGAGCTCACCGGTCGGTGCGCCCACCATCCCAGCGCAGTTCCTCTGCGGCCCTCCGCGCCTCTGCGTCTCTGCGGTGAAAGCGCACCCCAACCCGGCCACCCCGATGTTCGCCCACCTGCACGTGCATTCGTGGTTCTCCATGGGCACCGGCGTCTCGAGTCCCGAGGCGCTGGTGGCGGCGGCGGTGGCGCGCGGGGTGCCGGCGCTGGCGTGCACCGACACCAACGGCGTGTACGGTGCCATCGAGTTCCAGCAGGCGGCACTGGCGCAGGGCGTCCAGCCCATCCTCGGCGCGCACCTCGTCACCGAAGGTGCGGAGGCGATCGCCCTCGCCACCGACGAGCGCGGATGGGGCGCGCTCTGCCGGGCCATCACCTGGATCCACTGGCACGGGGCGCCCAGCCACCGGGACCGGCCGGCCAACCCCCTCGGCCTCGCCGACGTGCTGGCCGCCGATCGCGAGGGCCTCATCCTCCTCTCCCGTGACGCGGCCCTGCTCGAGCGGGTGGTGGCCCTCTCCGGCCGGCGCGACGTGTACGCCGAGTTCCGGCCGGGGAAGGAGCGCCACCTGGTGGCTGCAGGGCGGCGGGACGCATCGGCGTGGCCACGGCGGTGATCGACCCGGGTACTTCGCCCACCCCGAGGACCACGCGCTCCATCGCCTGCGCGTGGCCATCCACCACAACACCACCCTCGCGGCGCTCGCCACGCCCGGCACGCCGGTGCGGTAAAGCGGAGGCGGGCGCCTAGCTCCGGACCGCGGCGGACCTGGCGCGGCACTTCTCGACTGCCCCGACGCCATCGTGCGCGGGCAGGGCATCGTGGAGCGCTGCACCTACCGCATCCCCGTGGGGCAGCGCGTGGTGGCCCCCCGCTTTGCCTGCCCCGACGACGCGCTGGCCCGGCTCCGCGCCATGGCGTACGCGGGCGCCGAGCGGCGCTACGGCACCGTGGCCCCATCACGCGCGACCGATGGAGCACGAAACCGCCATCATCGCGCAGAAGAGGGGCTTCACCGACTACTTCCCTCGTGGTGGGAGGTCATCGTCCGCCGGCCCCCGCCCTGCGGCCGCGGCTCCGTGGCCAACTCCATCGTCAGCTACTGCCTCGGCATCACCCACGTCGATCCGTTAGGCGCCGGGCTCCTCTTCGAGCGGTTCCTGAATCCCGAGCGCAAGGACCCGCCCGACATCGACCTCGACTTCCCCTGGGACGAGCGCGACCAGGTGCTGCACAGGTGTTCCAAGTCCCATACCGCGCCCGCATGGTGGCCAACCACAACTGCTTCCGCCTCCGCGGCGCGCTGCCGAAGGGAGTGGCCAGAGTGCACGGCCGCCGCCGGGCAAGATCCGCGAAGCCCGCCGCTTCCTGGTTTGCCGACGATGAGATCGGCGGTGCACGGTTTAACTGGCAGGGCTGGTTTCCCCGCGCCTGGCAGGACCTCGCGCCAGGCGCAGCCGGCTCGTGGGAATGCCGCTGGCACGCTACTCGCTCCATCCCGGCGGCGTGGTGATCGTCGGCGGCGCTCCTCGACTTATCGCCCGAGTGGAGGTAAGCGGCGCGGGTCCTCGACGGGCACCCCGACCTCATGGTGCCCGTAGTCCGGTCCCGAGAAGGACGGCTGCGCCGGAGGACGCGGGCCTGGTGAAGATCGACCTGCTCGGCAACCGCTCGCTGGCCGTGATCCGCGACGCCATCCGCCAGGGTGCGGGCTGGCACCGGCATCGCCATCGACTGCACCTCGAGGCGACCCCGAGGACGACCCCGCCACCCGCGAAACTCTTCCGCACCGGGCAGACCATGGGCGTCTTCTACACCGAGCCGCGTCGCGCCTCCTCTGCGCCAAGTCGCAGGCGGCGGCTTCGAGCTGCTGGTGCTCAACAC
>JADJPD010000036.1 GCA_016713435.1 Gemmatimonadota bacterium
GCCGGACCCACGCCACCGGTGAAACCAGCACGGCAGCAGGAGGTGGATCCGGGGCCCGCGTACCTCATCACAGGCCATAGTGGGGAATCGTGATGTCGTCCCGCAGGTCCCGCCCGATGAAATATTCCGCCACCCGCGGGATCCGCAGGAGCCGCGTGACCACGTTCCGGAACCCGAGGCCGAGCGCGCTCTTCGGGGCAAAGGACGACGCGAACCGCGCCGCCGACGCCTGCTTTCGCGCCAGGAACGGCTGGAGCCGCGCCTCATACCGGGCAAGTGCGGCACGATGATCGGCTCCGTCGCCGAGCTCACCCGCCAGCACGTACGCTTCGGCCATCGCGAGGCCGGTGCCCTCCCCGGCCATCAGCGACACGCAGGCGGCCGCGTCGCCCACGAGCGCCGTGCGGCCGGCGGTCCAGCGGTTCATCCGGATCTGGCTGACGCGGTCAAAATAGAGCTCGTCGGCCTCCGCCATCAGGGCGAGGATGCGCGGGCACTCCCAGCCCGCGCCGCCAAACACACGGGCTAGCGCCGCCCGGCGTTCGGGCAGGCTGGCCACGCTCCCGGCGGGCAGGTACTCATCACGAAACACGAAGAGGAACAGCGTCCGGTCCCCGCGCATCGCAAAGCGCGACACCTGCCGCCCGGGAACGCCGTGGCTCACGTACACCAGTTCGTCGCGCGGCCGGTACCCCTCCACCTCGAAGGCGGCGACGTGGTAGCCGAGGCGCACCTCGAACGCCGCCTCGGGCCCGAACGCCAGGTGCCGCACCCGCGAGTGCAGGCCATCCGCGCCGATGACCAGGTCGGCCTCCCGCGGCGCCGCGTGCGTGAAGCCGACCCGCACCCGGTCTCCCACATCCTCGAGCGTCGCGATGGAGTCGCCGAAGAGCGTCTCGACCTGGCCGTCGAGCGCCTCGTACAGCGCCGCGGCGAGGTCGGAACGCCGCAGGCTGGTGAACCGGCCGTGTGTCAGGCGCTCGAAGCCGTCCACCGGGAAGCCGCCGCTGGTGCGGCCCTCCCGGTCCACGAAGCGCACTCCCCGCACCTGGTACCCCGCGCCGCGGAGCCGGGGCAGCAGCCCCATCCGCTCGGCGATGTCGTAGCCGATCCCCCAGAAGTCGATGATGTAGCCGCCTGGCGGAGCGCCGGGGCCTCCTCCACCAGCAGCACCTCGTGCCCCGCGCGCCGCAGCCAGTAGGCCAGCGTGGGGCCGGCCACGCCCACTCCATTGATGATGACGCGCATCGGGCCTGCCTCACGGCGCGGGGCGGAGATGGCGATCGAGCGAAGGACTGCGGCCCAAAGCTACATCCCGGCTCCGCGCTCGGCATCACACCCAGGCGGTGGGCCCCGCGGCGCCGGTGACCGAATCTCGTCCCGCGCGCGTGGCGTCGTGGCCGCTCACGATCCGTGCGCGATCCGCATCGAGAAGTAGTACGCCTCCGCCTCCATCCCCTTCCGCCGGTAGAATGCGTGCGCCTCCGTCCGCGTCACCCGCGACACCAGCCGCAGGTGATCGCACCCCGCCGCCTCCGCCCGCCCCACCAGCCAGTCGAACAGCATCCCGCCATGGCCCCGCGACCGCGCCTCCGCGGCCGACACCAGGTCCTCGATCTCGAGGTACCGTCCCCCCGCCAGCCACTCCGACACCCGGAACCCCGCCACGCACTTGATCCCGTCCGCGTCGAGGTACGCCAGCCGGAATCCCGTCTCGGCTTCGAGCCGCCGCACCCGCGCCACGAACTCCTCGCGTCCCAGGTGCGGCCGGAGCAGGGCCATCACGTCGAAGCACGCGGCGATCTCGGCGTCCGTACCGGCCAGGGCGATGGTGATCGGTGGAGTCATGATGCTGATGCCTCACAAGAATGATGAATGGTGGCCCCGGGACCGCGCGCACCACAGCGACGCGTGCACGGGCCCGGCCCGCGGCAGCACCAGCAGCGCATGCCCGCTGTCGCTGTCCCCCGCACGCGCGTACAGCCCCCGCGCCGGATGGGACACTCCTCGTCTCCATCAGGACACCCACCACCGCAGCGGATCCAGCGCCAGGATGATCCCTTCCCATGCGGGTCTGCCACCTTCCTGCCGCTCGGTGTTCCGCACCCCCGCGGCCCGCAGCTCCCCCAGCGCCGCCCGCCCATCCATGCTTACCGTGTCCCTCCCGAGATGCCCGCAGCAGCTCGCACCGGAGCGCGTACCACCGCCGGATCGGCCAGCGCCACGTTGAGCCGCTGTTCCTCCAGCGAATACCGGTGCAGGTTGCACGACCCCACCGTGGCCCACCCATCATCCACGATCATGAGCTTCGCATGCACGTGCACCGGATGCCGCGCGCCGTCCACCCCGCACCCCGCCAGCCCGCCCAGGAAGAACCCCGGTGAGAGGGCGAGCACGCGCCGCGCCTCACGCAGCCACGCGCCCCGCCCTTCGGCAGCTCCGTGGATGCGATCCGCCACGCTCGGCACCACCAGGACCACCACCACGCCGCGCTCCACCGCCGCCACCAGCGCCTCGAGGATCGGCCGCACGCTGACGGCCTGCTGCTCCAGGTAGACGTATTCCCTGGCCGCGCCGATGGCCTCGAGGTACTGGTCGCGTATGGAGTACTCCCCCCGGGCCACCTCGAACGCCCCGTGCCCCGGGGCCGGCACAGAGGCGGTATAGCGCCCCGCATGGATCGTCCGCTGCACCTGGGCCACGGTCGTTCCGCACGCCGCCGCGATCACCCCGGGAAACGCGAGCTCGCCCTCGGCGCCGGGCCCGAAGCGCCCGTCAGCCTCATGGCGCTCGCTCGCCTCGTTCCAGCGCTGCACGAAGTTGTGCTGGATGTCCGTGACCACGGGACCGCGGATCGCGAGCGCAACGTCGTGGTTCTGCCCCGCACCCGCGTGACCCGGCGCCACCATCGAATGCGGGTTGAGGTTCATGCTGCCCACGAACGCGCAGGCCGTGTCGAGCCCCGCGTCCACCAGCCACACCTTCTGGTGCTGGCAGAACCCGGGTTGCGCCCGGTCCCACCGGACACTGATCCCCGGCGCCTCCCGCCGCAGCTGGTCGAAATGCCCGGCCGATCCCCAGAACGCATTGGCGCGCAACTCGGCCGTCGCCTCGTCCGGCCGCCAGCAGAGCAGCCGCACCTCGACCCCCCGCTGGCTCGCGCGCTCCAGCACGGTGAAGACCGAGCCGCGCCCCTCCGGCATCCGGAAGCCGGCCCAGAGAAACGTGACCGTCACCCACACCCGCGCCTGCGCCCCGTCAATCGCCTCACAGATCGCACGGAACGCCGCCGCGCCATCGAGGAGCGGGCGCACCGCGTTGCCCACCCGGACGGGGTAGGCGCCGGTGCCGACGAACGGCACGTGCGTCGTGCCGCCTTGCCTCAGAGCGCCTCCCCCAGGTCCGTCGCCACCGGCTTGAGCCCCACCAGCAGCAGCAGCCCCGCCAGCGGCAGCACCGCCACGTTCCCAACCGCCGTGAAGCCGAGCGCCCCCGCCAGCCCGCCCGCCAGGAACGCCCCCAGCAGCAGGCTGTGCACCCCCAGCCGCTCGCGGTTGGCGCGCACCGTCTCCGGCAGCTCCGCCCGGTTCACGTACACCAGCCGCCCGAGCTCGAGCCCCACGTCCGTGATGAGTCCCGTCACGTGCGTGGTCCGGATCTCCGCGCTCGAGATCTTGGTGATCACCGCGTTCTGGAGTCCCATCAGGTAGCAGAGCAGCAGCACCGTCATCGGCACCGCCAGCGAGGTGTACCCGCCCAGCACGCCCCCGAACAGCCCGAACAGCAGCAGCAGCAGCGCCTCGAGCAGCAGCGGGATCGCGAACCGGCTCCGCAGCTCCCGCCGCCGCGCCCAGTTGACGGTGATCGCCGTGGTCATCGCCCCGAGCGTGAACGCCAGCAGCGCGCCCACCGCCGCCAGCGCCGGCCGGGCCCGGCCCAGCGCGATGTCGTCGGGCAGCGTCGAGACGATGCCGGTCATGTGCGAGGTGTACTGGCCCACGGCGAGGTAGCCGCCGGCGTTGGTGGCGCTGACCACGAAGGCGAGCGTGGCGCCGAGCGCGCGGTTGCGGCGGGTGCTGCGGTCGGGACTGGCGAGGTTGAGGACTCGGCGCACGGGCGGGGTGGGTGAGGGCCGGACCAGGAGTGCGGGGACCAGTCGCAGTCTAACCCCATCACCCCGGTGCAACAGGCCCCGCCTCCCGGCGCCACGCCTCGGCGGGCGCGCGCCGGGGACGGCGCGCCGTCACGGCCCCGTCTCGATCCCCACGAACCGCCCCTCATCAATCACGCCGCCACGCACCGTGTACACCGTGAACCCCGACGGAAACGTGAGCGGCCCGATCTCCGACGGCCCCACCACCGCCGCGCTCTGCTCGAACCGCGTCCGCACGCCCCCAACCTCGTAGCTGATCTTCTCCCCCGCATGCACGTGCGCGCCGAGCGCCAGCGGGTGTGGCCGGGCGCGCAGCACCGCCAGCACCTCCGTCACGTTTGACACCACGTGCCGGAACACCGTCGTCCCGCCCACCGTGATCACCGAGGGCGCCGGCGGCGCGTCGGTGTAGCCGTTGAGCCCCTCGATGGTGCTCACCAGCGGGATGTGGGTGAACGTCACCACCGGCATCGTCGCCGGGATGCGCGCCAGGTCCCGCGCCAGCCACGCCAGCTGCAGGCTGTCCACGTGCCCGTAGTACGACGGGCCGTCCACGTCCACCGAGTTGAGTCCCACGAAGTGCACCCCGCCGTACGTGAACGAGTAGTAGTCGGGGCCCAGGTAGTGCTGGTACATCTTCCGCCCGAACAGCGGGTGCGTCGCCTCGACGTGCGACTTGTCCTGCTCGATCCCGAAGATCTCGTGGTTGCCGGGCACCGTCCACGCCGGCGTCACGAACTGCGCCAGCTCCCCCATGAACAGCTCGTAGTAGGACGTCGCCTCCGCCTCCCCCACCCGGAGCGCGTCGCGCACCAGGTCGCCGGCGATGAGCAGGAACGCCGGGCGCAGCGAATCGACCAGCGCGCGCAGCCGCCGCGTCCGCGCGGCCGACGCCGGCGAGATGTGCGTATCGGACGCATGCACGAAGGTGAACGTCGCTTGACCTGCACCGCACCGGCGCCAGCGCAAACTCGAGGCGCGCGGGACCGTCGGCCACGCTCCGCCAGAAGCGGCCCACCGCCCGGTAGCCGTCCGGCACCGAGACGAACACGAGCGCATTGGGCCCCGGCGTGATCCGGAACTCCCCCGCCGCATCCGTCGCCACCACGTCATCCTGGTTCGACACCGTGACGCCGGCGAGTCCGCGCTCCCCCGGGTCGCGGCGACCGTTGTGGTTCTGGTCCACGTACACCACGCCGTCCACGGGTGCCTGGCGTGTGGGGACGGCTGCGGACGAGGCGAGGAAGAGGGCAACGACGGCGAAGTGCATGCGCGGGAGGGGTGACGGGAGGGGGGCGGGGACGCTCAGCTCTCGGGATCGTACATGAACTCGCGCAGCTCCTGCGGGCACCGGCACGCCGCCGCGAGCCGTGCCGCCCAGTGTACGGCGGCCTCCCGCGACGGCAGCTCCAGCACGCAGAACCCCCCGTCCAGCTCCCGCGTCTCGCGGTACGCCTCGCGCCGCGTGGAACCGTCGGCCGAGACCCGCTCGGCGGGCACGCCCGCGTTGAGCCCGCCTCCGAACACATACACCCCGGCCGCCTTCGCCTCGCGGATCACCGCGTGCGATGCCTCACTCACGGCCGCCATCTCGTGGGCGGGAACCTGCATCGCCGAGGCGGGGAAGGAGATCAGGTATTTCATCGTGGCGCCGCCCGCTCAGGCCCCGGCCTGGCGCGATGATAGGCCACGAGCGCGTTCGCATGCCCATGCCCGAGCTTGTACTTCGTCTTGAGCGTGGCCACCATCTCCATGCGCTTCTGGTCGCGCATGCCGTCCAGCAGCGCCAGCCAGTGGCTCACCGGCTTGCCGTAGGTCTTCTCTCGATGGAGGAAAGGACGACGCGGGTCCGGTGACCTTCTTCGGGGGCCATGCGGGGTACCTCGTGACAGGATGCGTGGGTGCGTGACGGCTAAGGTGGGCCCGGGGGAGGCGGCGCACGCGCGCCACCCGCCAGGCCCACGCCGCCCTCTCGTCCTCGGCAGGGCAGGGCGGGTCATGCGAGCCTGCGCGTGATCCAGTCCAGCACCATCGCCTCGAACTCCGGGGTATGCGTCAGCATCTCGGTGCCGTGCCCCCCATCGGCGGGGGTCACCAGCCGGCTCTCCGCGTGCGACGAGGCCCGCACCACCACGGCGACGTTCGGGACCGCGGCGCCCTCACGTACGCTGGCCGCTCCGAGGACGGCCAGCGCCGGCGCCCTGGCCAGGAACACGCGCTGCGCCGGGTCGCTGGGACCCGACAGCACCACGAGACCCCGCAGGGACGCGGTCTTCACCGCCGCGAAATCGAGCGCGAGCGAGACGCCGCAGCTGCCGCCGATCGCCACCACCCGCCCGCCATCCACCCCCGGCTGCGCCACCAGCCAGGCAAAGACGCTCGTGGCATCCCGCAGGCGCGTGGCGCCCCAGTCGAGGCCCGGTGCCACCCCGGGGCGGTAGTCCCAGGTCAGCACGTGCACCCCCCGCGCGCTGAGCGCGGTGGCGAACGCATCGAGGTGGGTGCGGTCCCGGTCGCAGTTCCGGAACACGATGCGCCATCCCCCCGGACGGCCCGGGCTGAAGTACGTCGCCTACAACGGGACCGAATCAGCCGCGGGGATCGCCACGACGCGGGGCTCCGGTCCGGGGCTCGGTCTCGGGGGGTTGGGGCACGGCAGTTTCGATGTGGAGCATCACACCGCCGGTGAGGGCGAGGAACGGCAAGAGCGCGAACATCGTGGCGGGCTCCCGGGGCGAGGAGGGGCGGGAAACGGACGCGCCGGAGTGGCAGAGGTTTCAGCCGGCGTGAGCCGACCCCGCCGGCACGCTATCCCGCTAGTCCATGAGCTCCCGGATGTGCGCGCTGACCCCGAGGAGTTGCTCCTGGTCCATGCCCCCGAGCACCCGGCGCGCCACCGGGCTCATCACCCGGAGGATCCCCGCCAGACCCACCTTCGTGGTCTGCATCGCGAGCTCTCCCACCTTCGCGTCCTGCACGGGCTTGAGGAAATAGTAGGCCAGGCCCACATCCGTCAGCTCCATGACGACCTCGGCGAGTGCCTCCCGGTGCTCCGTGGGTCGTCGGCCGATTCCAGCGCGTCGAGGACGGCCAGGGTCCGGGTGCAGCTCCGTCGAGTGATGGAACCGCAGGGAGGGCAGCCCGCGCGCGGCCTCGCGGGCGCCGGATGGCTTGGGACGGGCCGGGCGTGTCATGTCACCTCCAGGGGAGTGCGGGATGCCCGGGGGGAAGGAAGCGGGGCGGCGATGACGGAACGGTGAGGGACGGGCGAAGGGATGGAGGGGCGTGCGCACCGGATCCTAGGGGCCGGGGGACGCATCGTGGCGTCGAACCCTGGCTCACTTGCCGATCCACTCCTTCCACGCCGCTTCGTCCAGCCCGAGGGTCAGCCGTTGCTGGTACCGCACCAGGGGAGTGCGGACCAGCCGAGGCTCCGCCTCCAGCTTCTCCAGCCAGCGCTCGTCGGAGAGGGCGGCGCTCCCGAGCCCCAGGTCGGCGAAGCGCTTGCCCGCGCGATCCACCAGCGCCGCGACCCCGAATCGCTGGGCAAAGCGACGGAGTTCGCCCGCCGAGGCGGGGCGAACGTCCAGGTCCACGAAGTGGACGCGGACGCGACGCTCCGCGAAGAAACGCAGCGCCTTCCGCGTATCCTGGCACTTCTTGGTCCCGAACACCTGCACCTCGAGCGACACGGCCGGCTCCCAGAGTGTGGAAACGGCGGGAAGAATAAGAGGGCGGGCCGGGAGCAACGAACGCGGCTACCGCGCCCGCAGTAACCGCGTCAGCGCCCGATCCAGCGCCGAGGCAAACGCCTGCTTGGCCTGCGCATTGAAGGGCGGCGGCCCACCCGTCACCAGGCCCCCCGCCCGGAGCTCTTCCATGAAGTCCCGCACCGACAGGCGCTCCCCGATGGACTCGGCCGTGTGCCCCTGCCCCCGCGGGTCCAGCACCACCACGCCCTTCGGCACCAAGAGCGCGGCCAGGGGAATGTCCTGCGTCATCACCAGGTCGCCGGGCGCGGCGTGCGCCGCGATGTACTGGTCGGCCACGTCCGGCCCGCCCTCGACGCGCACCGACGTCACCAGCGGGTAGGCCGGCGGCACCTCGAGCCGCTGGTTGGCGACGAGGATCACCTCGATGCCGAGCCGCTTCGACGCCCGGTAGATGAGGTCCTTGACGTCCCGCGGCGCCGCGTCCGCATCAATCCAGATCTTCAGGGGTGTGTCCTGGGCGTGGGAAGGGTGGCCGACGGACTCGGCGCGTTCAGCGGAGTTCCTCTCGGATCGCTTGCCCGCGCGGCCCCCGGGGGAGGAAACAGGAGAGCCGGGGATAAGGGTATGCGCACTAATGGACGTTCCATGCTCCCACGACGCAAGAGGGCCGGTCGCGGCAATCTCCGCGACCGGCCCTGCCAGCTGCCACCTTCGCGCGGTGGCATGGCCCCGCCCCCGCGCTCAGGTCACCCGCCGCGCCCGAAGATTGACATGGTAGGTGCCCCCCGCCCCGGTGAGCTCCACCACCCCGCCCGCCGCCGGCCCCGGCGCTTAAGACGATCTCGGCCGCCTCCGGCGCGTCGAGCACCCCGCAGGTGACGGCGCAGTCGAGCGCCCGCCAGCGCAGCGTCCCCGCCTCGTTCGTCAGCAGCACGGTGAGCGACCCGAGCCACTGCGTGCCGCGGGGCAGGGCAGGCGCCACGCGAGTGGAGAGCTCCGCCCCGCGGCGGTCGCCCGGCTGGGCCAGCACGGCCGCGCTGGCCTCGGCGAGATGGCCCTCATCCGCCAGCCGCACCTCCGGGTTCTCCAGCAGCGACAGCAGCAGCTGCACGCTGTCCCCGGGCGCGAGCTCGAGCGTCAGCAGCGGCTCCGCGCCGAGCGCCTGGTCGGCTCGAATGGCAAAGTGGGCGTCGAGCGGAAGCCGGCCCGTAGCCGTGGTGCGCCCGGGCCCCACGCGCGACACCAGGAGATACGGACTATCGAGCGAATCCGCCGCCTCCCTCGGCGCGGTGAGCGCGGCGGCGTGGATCGTCGCCACCGTGAGCTGCAGCCGGGCCGGTGCGTGCAGGGAGTCGGGGTCGGTCGTGGGAGCAAGGAGCACGCTGATCAGGGAGAGTGCGACGGAAGACACGGGCATGCGATGCCGCTCCTGTTGGGGGACCTCCGCCGGTGCCTCACGACCGGGTACGGTGCGAGCGGCGGATCGCTAGGAGATCGAATTCGCGGCAGCCTGCTGCACAACCCGACGGGCAGCCCCTCCCCAGCCCCCGCCTTGCGCCCCCTCACTTTCCGTGAACCTTCCCTCCCCCACACCGTCGCACCCACCTCACCCGGAGGCCGCGTGCTGGTCCTGACCCCGCCACGACGTCGAACGCCTCCTCACCATGCCCGCCTGCATCGCGCTCATGCGTGACGCTCGCCGCGCGCGCCCAGGCAAGACCCTCCAGCCCCCACGCACCGCCCTCCGCCCCGATGCCACCAGCACCACGCTCACCATGCCCGCCTGGGTCGCCGAGCCCGCCGCGCTCGGCGTGAAGGTGGTCTCGGTCTTCCCCGGCAATCACGCTCGCGGTCTCGACAGCCACCAGGGCGCCGTCCTCTCGCTCGATCCCGCCACCGGCCAGGTCCAGGGCCTCCTCGAAGCGGGCGCCGTCACCGCCATCCGCACCGCCGCCGTCTCCGGCGTGGCCACCGACCTCCTCGCCACCCCCGACGCCGGCGATCTCGCCCTCCTCGGCGCCGGCGCCGAGGCCCGCACGCACCTGGCTGCGATGGCCGCCGTGCGCACGCTCCGCCGCGTCCGCGTCTGGAGCCGCTCCGCCGAACGGGCCCGCGCCTTCGCGCAATCGGCCGGCGCGCCAGGCTTGCCGCCCATCGAGGTGATGCCCTCCGCCGAGGCCGCCGTCCGGGACGCGAGCACGAGGTGATCACCGGCGCCCGCCCCGGCCGCGCCTCCGCCACCGAGATCACCCTCTTCAAGTCCCTCGGCCTCGGTATCGAGGACGCCGCCGCCGCCCGCCACGTCGTGGCCGAGGCCCGGCGCCTCGGTGTCGGGCAGGAGATCGCCTTCTAGCCGGGGCCGCCCCAGCCGCCTGTCGCACCCGCCGTTCGCGGCGTAGCTTGAACCGGTCGCACCACTCACCCCGTCCATCCGCAGCCCCCCGACCCGACTCTGCAAGGGACCAGAATGCCCGACGTCACCACCCCCGGCGCCGCCCCGCCAGGTCGCCGGACCCGCTGGCCGCTGCTCTTGGGCCTCGGCTTCGGCATCGACTTCCTCGATACCCTGGGCATCGGCTCCTTCGCCACCACCACCACCGCGCTCAAGCTCGGCAAGCTGGTCAAGGACGAGGACATCCCCGGCACCCTCAACACCGGCCACGCCCTCCCGACGCTCCTCGAGGCGGTCCTCTACATCACCGTGATCCGCGTGGAGCTGGTCACCCTCGTCTCCATGCTCGCCGCCGGCGCCATCGGCGCCTGGTTCGGCGCCGGCATCGTGAGCCGCCTCCCGCGCCGGAAGATCCAGCTCGGCATGGCGGTGGCCCTCCTCGTCACGGCGGTGTTCATCACCCTGCGCCAGCTCGAGGTCTTCCCGCCCGGCGGCGAGGCGCTCGCCCTCTCCGGCGTGGCCCTGCTCATCGGCGTCACCGCCAACCTGGTCCTCGGCGCGCTCGCCACCCTCGGCATCGGCAACTACGCCCCCTCCATGGCCGTGGTGAGCCTCCTCGGCATGAACCCGACGGCCGCCTTCCCGATCATGATGGGCTCCGCCGCGCTCATCCTGCCCGCCGCCGCCGTGCGCTTCGTCCGCTCCGGCCGCTACGACAAGCCCACCGCCATCGCCATGACGCTCGGCGGCATCCCCGGCGTCCTCGTGGCCGCCTTCATCGTCAAGTCGCTCTCCCTCGACGCGGTGCGCTGGCTCGTGGTGGCCGTGCTGCTCTACACCTCCGTCCTGATGTGGCTCTCCGCCCGCAACGAGGCCCGCGCCGGCGGCCTCAACCTGGCAACCTCATGAAGATCACCGCCATCCGCGCCTGGCAGATTGACCTGCCGCTCCACGAGGGCAGCTACAAGTGGTCGGGCGGCAACTCCGTCTCGGTCTTCGACTCCACCGTCGTGGCTGTGGAAACCGACGAGGGCGTCACCGGCTGGGGCGAAATCTGCCCCCTGGGCCCCGCCTACCTCCCCGCCTACGCCGCCGGCGCCCGCGCCGGCATCGCCGAGCTCGCGCCCGCGCTCCTCGGCGCCGACCCCCTCTCGCTTGGCCAGCTCAACGAGCGCATGGACGCCGCCATGCGTGGCCACCCGTACGTGAAGTCCGCCATCGACATGGCCTGCTGGGACCTGCTCGGCAAGGTGAGCGGCCTGCCGGTGGCCACGCTCATGGGCGGCCACGTGGGCAATGACTTCGCGCTCTACCGCGCCATCTCCCAGGAGTCGCCGGCCCAGATGGCAAAGAAAGTGGGACAGTACCGCAAGGAGGGCTACCGCAAGTTCCAGCTCAAGGTGGGCGGCGACCCCGACGTGGACATCGCCCGCATCCGCACCGCCGCCAGGGAACTCGAGCGGGGCGACGTGCTCGTGGCCGACGCCAACACCGGCTGGACCCAGCACGCCGCCCTCCGCGTGGCCGACGCCGTGCGCGACGTGGACGTCTACATCGAGCAGCCCTGCATGAGCTACGAGCAGTGCCTCGCCGTGCGCCGCCACACCAACCGCCCCTTCGTGCTGGACGAGGTGGTGGACGGCATCGACATGGTGGTCCAGGGCATCGCCGACCAGGCCATGGACGTCATCAACCTCAAGATCTCCAAGGTGGGCGGCCTCACGCGGGCCCGGCAGATCCGCGACCTCTGCGTCTCCCTCGGCATCGCCATGACCATCGAGGACACCTGGGGCGGCGACATCATCACCGCCGCCATCGCCCACCTGGCCCACAGCACGCCGGAGCGGTACCTGTTCTCGTCCACCGACTTCAACAGCTACGTCACCGTGGCGTTCGCGGACGGGGCGCCGCAGCGGAAGGCGGGCCGGCTCGCGGCCTCGCACGAGCCCGGCCTCGGGGTCGCCCCGAAGATGAAGCTGCTGGGGCGGCCGGTGCTGGAGGTGGACGGGAAGGCGGGGAAGGGGCGGCGGTAGGCGCAGGACCCGGCACGCGGCGGCGTGAGGTTGCGGCAGTAGCATCGTCGTGCTATGCTGGTGACACGACTGTGCTACCCGCGAGGAATGCCTCATGATGCGCGAGATCAAGTTGCGGCAGGTCGGCGGCTCCGTGGGCGCCACCCTGCCCAAGGACATGGCGGATCGCCTCCACATGGAAGTGGGCGACCGCGTCCTGGCCGTGGAGACGGCCCAGGGCATCCTGCTCACCCCGTTCGACCGACCGTCGAGGCGGGCCTGCTCGCCGCCGCGGCGGTGGCCAAGAAGTACCGGAACGCGCTCCGCGAGCTGGCCAAGTAGCCGCGATGACCAGGGAGCCGGTGTGGGTGCCGAGACTGGTCGTCGAGGCCATTCACTGGGACCAGGTCCGGGAGCACGGCGGACTCCGGGGCATGCGGGACGAAAATGCGCTCGAGTCCGCCCTGGCCCGCGCGCGACAGCGGTGGAGCCTCGAGCCGAAGACCGATCTCCCCGCGCTCGCCGCGGCCTACGGCTTCGGGCTCTGCCAGAACCACCCGTTCCGGGACGGCAACAAGCGGGTCGCGTTCGTGACGATGCTGGTGTTCCTGGACCTGAACGGCTGGGACTTCGAGGCGGAGGAGCCGGAGGTGGTCACGGCCATCCTCGCGGTGGCGAGCGGAGGGGCCAGGGAAGCGGAGCTGGCCACATGGCTCCGCGGCAGGTGCACCCGCCGGAAGGGTCCCAGGAAAGCCCGCTGACGGCTCCGGGGTAGCGCGGCCTCCCCCTCAGCGCACCGTCCGGTCCGGTCGCACCGCACCCGGCACCGCGGACCCCACGGTGCGGGCGGATCCGCTCGCCATGAGGGACAGCGCCGCCGGGCAGGGTCTAGGCATGGGAGCAGATACGGACCGCGCGCCCAATGTTGCCAGCCGGCGGCGCTTGGGAGGCGCGGCAGGGTAGCATCATGCGGTCGCTCGAGTGCCTCGACTCCGGCCAGTCCATCGCGGCCGTGGCGTCGCGCCCGTGATCCCTTCCCAGGCACAGAACACGCCGATGCCGAGCGCCACCAGCGCCATCGGGACCAGCAGGCGATCCGTCCAGCTCAGGGCGTGCAGCTCCAGCACGCTGACGGTCGGGTGGCCGGGATCGTAGTGCACCGGGACCGTGGCACCCTCACCATACGGGCGAAGGGCCAGCTCGCCCTCGGCCACGGTGTGAAAATACGGGGCGCCGAGGCGAAGCGCCGTGCCGCGGTAGGTGGAGTCGCCGAGGCGGAAGGTGTAGGCCAGGGTCGGGTAGTAGCGGGTCGTGCCGCGGGAGTTCCGGGCGGAGTCCAGGGTGGAGCTGATGATCGTCGCGGGTGCCGTCGGCCAGGCGCGGCTGGCACGATACTGCGGCCACTCGGTCACCATCGTCCGCAGCATCGACCCCGCGATGGCGAACGCGATGGCGGCCCAGAGCAGGGACCAGAGCCGGGCGCGGGGCGTCAGGGGTTGCGGATCGGGAGCCGTCTGGGGCATGGGCCTCGCAGGGAATGTGCGGTCAGCCGCCCCGCGGCTGCCCGCAGGGATGGCGCGAATCCATCGGTCGCTTCACCAGGTTGCCCGGCGAGGTCAGTGGCCCTGACCGAACCACTCATACTCCCACCCCCACGGCATCCCCGTCTCGCCGAGCACCGCCCGCACCAGCTCAGGATAGAGCCGCTCCGCCCGCACGTCGTTGGAGAGCAGCACCACGCAGCGCCGCTCCCGCTCCACGCAGACCACCATGTTGCCGGTCCAGTCGTTGTGCCCGCCCTTGAACCACGCCAGCCCGCGCGGTCCCTGGAACGTCACCAGCCCCAGCCCGGCCGACAGGGTTGATCGCCGCATTGGCGGGGTTGGTGTCAGGCGCCAGGCTCGGGAACTGGTGCGCCGAGGTGATCGCCGCCATCGGCCGCACCAGCTCGGCGCGGGCCGCCGGGCGGAGTCCGTCGCCCCGCACGATGCCGGCCCAGAGCCGGGCCTGGTCAGCGATGTCCGTGTCCATGGACCCGGCCGCACTCACGCTCGAGCGCTCGTCATGCGGCTCCGGCGTGCCGTCGACTTTGAACCCGTCCGCCAGGTTGGGCCGGAAGTCCGGACGCCACTGCATCGCGGTCCGCGTCATGCCGAAGCGATCGAAGATGCGCGCCTGCATCTCCGCCCCACGTCGAGCCGGAGCCCCTCCTCGAGCACCAGCTGGGCGATGTAGAAGCCTTCGCCCGAGTAGCCGTAGCGCGTGCCGGGGTCGTGGTGGAAGCGGAGCTTCTGGTCGTCCTCCAGCCACCGGAAGTTGGCAAACCCCGTCGTATGCGTGAGCAGGATCCGCATGGTCAGGGCCTTCCACCGCGCGTCGCCCGCCAGGTCGTGATAGTCGTCGTACGCCGGCAGCGGTCGGGGCAGGAGGTCCGCGATGGACGCATCGAGATCCAGCCGCCCCTCGTCCACCAGCTGCATCACCAGGTAGGCGAAGGCGGTCTTCGTCAGCGAGGCGCCATACATCACGGTCTCGGTCGTGAGCGGATCGTAAGCGGCGTTCCGGATCCCGTAGGCCGCCACGTGGGTCACCGCACCGCTGTCGATGACGGCGAGCGCCAGCCCCTGGACGTGCTCGCGCTGCATCAGGGTGCGGGCCGTGGCGTCGATCATGGGCGGGGTGGGCGGTGCGTCGGTCGCGGGGCGCGGTGTGCACCCGGCGAGCGCCAGCGGGAGGAGGAGAACTCGGCCGAGCACGGTCCGGAGCACGGATCGCGCGGCGGAAACCGGATGCTCGGCGGGACGGGTGGCAGCGGTTCGCACGGGGTGCATCTCGTTCCTCCGAGTGCCGCGACGCCGGCCCGGCCATCGCAGCCGGGGCGTCAGGTCGCGGAGCGGGAGTCGTCTGGGCCATGGGCCTCGCAGGAGAGTGCGGTCAGTCGTTCGGCAGTCCCCTCATCGTAATACCTCGCTCCGGCATGCGGTCGTCAGCTGACGCTCGTCGCTCCGTCCACCGGCGACTCCCAGGTCGCGGTCTCGGCTCGGCCCTCCGTCGCCTCCGCGGCTGTGACCCCGAGCGAGGAGAAGCCCAGCCGGCCTGGCACGGCGGCACTGCGCCGGTTCCGGGGATCGCAACAGATGCGGACGTGGGTGACACCGGCGACCAGGCCGGCGATGCGACGCAGGGCGTCGACGGCCTCCGTGACATAGCCGTGCCCCTCCGCGCCACTCCGGAGCCAGTAGCCGATCTCGAGGACGTGCGCCGGTCCACGCCGGTGGAGGCCTGTCCCGCCCAGGAGGCGACGCTCCTCGCGATCGAAGATCCCCATCACCCACTCCGTGCCGGCATCGTAGCTGGCCGCGAAGCACCGCAACCGCTCGGTGAGTTCCGGGAGGGGGGTCGGCTCGTGCCGCGCCCAGGGCATCCACGGCTGCAGGCGATCCAGGCTCTGGTCGATGGCATCCTTGAGGAGCGGGGCGTCCGCCGGGCGATAGCGCCGCAGCACAAGGCGTGGGGTCTCGATGCGCGCGGGGACGGTCATGCGGAACCGGCAGGCCTTCAGCGAAGCAGTCGCGACGCGGTCGTATGTTCGACGAACACGACCCCATCGAACTCGAGCGGCAGGACCGCCGTCAGCTCGAAACCGTAGTCGTAGGCGGCGTAGCCGATGTGCCGGATCGGTCGGGGGCGCCGGAGCCACGCGCCGCCCTCGCCCGTGCGGGCCGGCCGCAGGTCGACGACCCACCCCACGCTCGGCACCGGCCTCGTGAGGCGGTGCAGCCCCTCCTCGAGGCTGCCGGGCGGGGCCGGGAACGCCTCCGCCGCGATCATCGCGTGGTCGGTGAAACTGCGCGTAGCACTGTATGCGCCATCGTACGTGAGGAGCGTGAGGGCGCGATAGTCGTGGCCGAGACGTCGCACGTAGGCCCCCATCTGGGCGCCATTGTTGAAGCTGAGCCGCGGGTCGCCGCCGTGGCTCACGTGCACGTCGTGCGCCCACACCACGGCGCGGGCGCCCGGCGCCAGCGTGCGAAGCCCCCAGTCGAGGTTCGCCGCCATCAGGCTGTCCCGCTCCGGGGAGCTGAGCGCCACGTTGAAGCGCGCGGCCTGCCGCAGCAGGTTGGCCGACTGCACCGCCCATTCCACGGCCAGCGTGTCCGCGCGGTGCGGCGCGCGGGCGAGCCACCCCGGCCGACGCCCGCTCACGAGGTCCCAGAGCGTCTCCGCCTGCTGGGCCCAGCGGGCGCGGATGCTGTCGTCGACCTGCGGCGTCATCGCGCCGCGCTGCGCGCGGTACTCGCCGGCGAGCTCGTCGAAGCGCGCGACGAGCGCGGGCTCGCTCCGCGCCAGGAACGCCCGCAGCGTATCCGCGGGCGTGCGGTGATCCTGCATGTCGTACCCGACGACGCGCACGCGCCGGGCGGGGTCCGCCGCGTTGTGGGCCCGCAGCCACTCGAGGAGCGCGAGCATCTCCTCGGTGTTCCAGACCCGGAACATCACCCGCATGGCGTCCTGGGCGGTGCCGCTCCCGCCCTGCACGTAGGCGTTGACGCGCTCGACGGCGAGCTGGTTCGCCTCGATCGCGAAGACGCGGAAACCATGCTCGCGCACCAGGTACTGCAGCAGGCGATGCTTTACCTGGAAGAACTCGCGCGTGCCGTGCGTCGATTCGCCGAGCCCGACCACCCGCGCCGTGCCGACGACGTCAGCGACGAGCCGGAGGTCCGCATCATCCGGCGTCCCGTCCACCGCGGCCTCGACCCCGCGCAGCGGCGCCGCGCGCCCGGCCAGCCAGGCGAGCTGGGCCGTCGTCGGCGGCTCGGCGGCACCGGGCAAGGTCGTCAGCGGCGTGCCGTCGACGGAGAGCGTGAAGTCGTCGAACCACACCGTTCCGTGACCGGTGATCGCGAGAGTGATCACCACCGAGTGCACCGTCGAGTCGTCGGGCACGTGGATCGAGAGCTCGTGCCGGGCCCAGCCGCCGGACTCCTGCGCGGCGCCGTCCCGGCCGGACCACGCGGTGTCGGCGGCTGCGAACGCGCGGTCCTTCCACGCCTCGAGCGTGAGCACCGCCGTTGCGCCGGCGCCCGGCGGCCGCGACCAGCCGGCCAGGCGTACCTCGCGCCCGCGGAATCGGTCCGAGGGGAGCTGCAGCATGATCGCCTGGGGAGGCGCGTCGGCGAGCGAGTCCGCCCGCGCGATGCGCAGGCTCCGCCGCCCGTGGCGGTGGACGGCGCTGTCGAGCACAAAGCTCGCCGCGGGCCCGCCGGCGAAGGCGGACCATCCCAGCGTCCAGCCCCAGGGACGGTCCGGGAACGCGACGCTCGAGCGCTCGAAGTCGAGGTTGAGTGGCTGCTGCGCGAGGGCGGGGCGCGGACCACCGCCAAGCAGGCACCAGGTGGCCAGCCCGGCCAGCCAAGCGGTCCGAGGGTAGGGACGCATGAGACCTCTCGGCTTCGGGCGGTGGGTGGGTGTCTCGTTGGCCGCGCGCCGCGCCAGGATGTCCGTCACCCGGATGCGCAGGCCGCGGATGCACGGACGGCCGGCGCAGCCCTCGGGATTCATGCTGATGCGGGAAGGCAGGTTGTCCATCGGGAGCTCCAGGCACGGACGCTCGACGGGTCCTCGGGTGCGGAGGGCACACGGAGGGTCGGCGGGCGAACGCCCCGCCTCAGCTGCCGGGACGCGGCGAGATCGCCAGGACGTGCTTCAAGACGGTAGGAGGTGCCGGCCCCACGCAAGCCGATGGCCGCACCCTGTCAGCTGCATGCGATTCCTGTCCGACGGACAAGGCGTTGGTTACAGCTGGAGCGGCGGACCGACATTCTGCATGCCATACTCACGCAGCCTGGCCCGATCCGCGTCCGTGCCCGATCCCAGGAAGGACCCTCGGCTGAGCTGATCGACGAAGAACTCTTCCATGCGCCCGGCCGGGGTGAAGCCGACCAGGAGCCGGCCCGTGGTCGGGCCCGCGAACGCGAAGGTATGCGGGAGCCGGCGTGGCGCCAGGATCGAGTCGCCGGTGGACAGCTCGTGTCGCTTGCCGTCGATCTCCACCACGTAGTCCCCCTCGAGGCTGTAGAACCACTCATCCTGCTCGAAGTGGAAGTGCCGGGGCGGACCGCCACCGCGCGTGGCGTGGGTCTGTTCGATCAGGAAGTACGCCCCGCGGTGTCCTGTGTCGCGACCTTGATCCACATCGGGTTCCCGCCGGGCAGCGTGCGGTTCCGGCCGTACCGATCCGCTCCACGCCGGACCACCTGCGCAGGATCCGGATCCGCGAGCGACCGGAGGGACGGCAGTGATGCCAGGGTCGAAGGCAGGGCAAGGGTGCCCAGGAAGGTGCGGCGCTGCATGGAGGGCTCCTCGGGAGTGCAGAGGAAGGACGCGACGTCAGGCGGGTAACGGCTCCGGGGTTCAGCAGCAGGGCAGATCCGTCCGCCCTGTGCCAATGGACGTTCCATTGTCCTGCGACGCAAGAGGGCCGGTCGCGGAGCTATCCACGACCGGCCCTGTCAGCTGCAAACCTTGGTTAGGTCGCGCCCCGCTGCGATGTCCGTCGCAGGGCGAGGAGGTCATCTTCCGCGACCGGCCGGAGGTCCGCCTCCGTCAGGCCGTGGCCAGTTCACGGAAGGTGGCGGTCTGGGCGCTCCTCAGGATACGCGGTCACAAAGCTGGACCCCTCGGTGTCGAGGACCTGGATCCAGACGGCCCGCACGGGAGCGGCACCCGCGGGCCCCTCAATAGTACCACGAACGACAAACTTCTGCCCAAAGCGCCCGACGGGCTCGGCGGTGACCTCCCCGAGGGCCGCGTGCGCGAGCACAAAAACGCGCGCCGGTGGGCGGCGCGCTCAGAGCGGCGGTGGGGCAGGGCGCGAGGCGGGTAGGCGGGCCAGGGCCGGCATGGCCGCGCCCTGCCAGCTGCATGCGATCGTCCGGCCCCGGTCGGGGCCTTCATAGCGCGAGCACCAGCCGCAACCCCTCCTCCACCTGCCGGAGCAGCTTCGGATCGAGCTTGCCCACACCATCCCGGAGGTAGCCGCGGTCGAGAGTCAGCAATTGCGAGACGTTCGCCACCGCATCCTTCGGCAGGCCCGACGCCTTGGCGGGAATCAGGACGTTGCCGGGGGCAGCGACCAGCCGGAGGTTGGAGGTCAGGACGACGACCAGCACCGTCTGGAGGCGGCTGCGGTTGAAGGCGTCCGCCTGGACGATGAAGC
>JADJPD010000037.1 GCA_016713435.1 Gemmatimonadota bacterium
CTCTGCCTCGGCCTCGCCGCCGGCGCCCCGTCCCTTTCGGCGCAGGCGGCGGCGCCGCGCCTCCGCTTCGAGCAGGTGCTGGCCGACAGCACGGCCTTCGACGTCGTGGCCACGCTCATCATCGGGCCCCGGCACGTGCTGCTCTGGGACGCGCAGTACCACAAGGCGGACGCCGTGCGGGTGGCGGAGGCCATCGCCCGGAGCGGGCGCACCCTGCAGGCGATCGTCCTCTCGCATCCCGATGAGGATCACCTCTCGGGGGTGGCGACGCTCCTGGAGCGTTTCCCCGGGACGCCGGTGTACCTCTCGCACGCGGGGCTCCAGTGGTTCGACTCCACGGCGCAGGCCCGCTTCCAGGCGGATCGCGCGCGGAACCCGGAGCTCTTTCCCGACAGCCTGCCGCGGCCGCGCGAGTGGCCGCACACGCGGATGGAGCTCGACGGGGTGCGGCTGGAGCTCCTCCCCGACCTGCAGGGGGACGTGCGGATGCCGACCAACACGGCGCTCTGGATCCCCGAGCTCCGCACGGTGCTGGCGGGCGACATCGTCTTCCGGGGCGTGCATCCGTGGCTGGGAGCTCGGACTCCGCGTCGCGCGGGCGGCGTGGCGGGGATCGTTGCAGCGGCTCCGGGACCTCAAGCCCGTCGCGGTGATTCCGGCGCACAAGTCGTCGGCCGACCTCCCCGATACCCCGGACGTGCTGGCGGCGATGGACCGCTACCTGGCCGACTTCGACTCGATCCTCGCCCGTGCCGCCACCCCGCGCGAGATGCTGGAGGCCATGCAGGCGCGCTACCCCGACCTCAAGGTGAGCGGGCTGCTGCGCTTCAGCGTGGGGATGGCCTACCGCGCCCGCGGCCAGGCCCCGGGGCCGCGGCGCCGAGCACCGCGGGCAGCGGGAACTGACGTCAGGTGCGCCGCCGATCCCCGCTTACCTTATGACACCCCAGCCGACGGCCCACGATGACGACTTTCTCCCCGGGGACCGGGATGACCGAGATCGATAACCTGCTCGGCGACGCGGCGCGTCGCGCAACCGCGTACCTCGGCACGCTCGACTCGCGCCCCGTCTACCCGCGCCCCGACGCCATCGCCGCGCTCCGCCGCCTCGAGACGCCGCTCCCGGCCACCGCCAGCGACCCGGCCGAGACGCTGGCGCTGCTCGATGAGCTGGTGACCCCGGCGACGACGGCCATGGCGGGGCCGCGGTTCTTCGGCTTCGTGATCGGCGGTGCACTCCCGGCTGCGCTCGCCGCCAACTGGATGGCGGGGCGTGGGACCAGAACGCGGGCCTCTACCTGCCGACGCCCGGCGTGTCCCACCTGGAGCAGGTGGCGCTCAAGTGGCTGGTGGAGCTCTTCGAGCTGCCGGCCGGCACCACGGGCGGGTTCGTCACGGGGGCCACCGTCGCCAACTTCACCGCGCTCGCCGCGGCGCGGCACGCCGTGCTGGCGCGCGCCGGCTGGAACGTCGAGGCCGACGGGCTCTTCGGCGCCCCCGCCATCACCGTCATCACCGGCGACGAGGTGCATCCCACCCTCCTCAAGTCGCTCGGCATGCTTGGCCTTGGCCGCTCGCGCATCGTGCGGGTGCCGGTGGACGGGCAGGGGCGGATGCGCGCCGACGCGCTGCCGATGATCTCGGGTCCCACGATCGTCTGCCTGCAGGCCGGCAACGTGAACACCGGCGCGTTCGACCCGCTGGCGCCCATCATCGCCACGGCCCACGCCGCCGGTGCGTGGGTGCACGTGGACGGCGCCTTCGGCCTCTGGGCCAAGGCGGCCCCCGCGCTCCGGCATCTCGTGGACGGGATGGAGCTGGCGGACTCCTGGGCCACCGACGCCCACAAGTGGCTGAACGTCCCCTACGACAGCGGCCTCGCCTTCGTGCGCGATCCCCACGCGCTCCAGCCGGCCATGGCCATCACGGCGGAGTACCTCCCCACCGAGACCGCGCAGCGCAACCCGAGCGACTTCACGCCGGAGCTCTCGCGCCGGGCCCGCGGCGTCGAGGTGTGGGCGGCGCTCCATTCCCTCGGGCGGGCGGGGCTGGCGGAGCTGTTCGAGCGGAACTGCCGCCAGGCGCGGCGCTTCGCCGAGGGGCTCCGCGCGGCGGGCTACGAGATCCTGAACGACGTGGTGCTGAACCAGGTGCTGGTGTCGTTCGGCACCCCTGCGAAGACCCAGCAGGTCGTGGCGCGGGTGCAGGAGGATGGGACGTGCTGGGCGGGCGGGACGGTGTGGCAGGGGAAGACGGCCATGCGGATCAGCGTCTGCAACTGGTCCACGACGGATGAGGACGTGGAGAAGAGTCTCGCGGTGATCATCCGGCTGGCGTCGCGCTAACGCCTCGCGCCCAATCCCCCACGTCGTAGGGGCCGACCGTGGTCGGCCCTCCCATTCCCCGCGCCATTACTCCGTCTCGATTGGCGATCTCCGTATCGCGCGTCTGGGATCTTCTCGAATACGGGGGTCGGGGTGGGTTGGAGGAGGGCCGACCACGGTCGGCCCCTACGACGTGGGGGAGGGGATCGCGGGGCTACGGGCGCGTTGCCAGCTCGGCGAACCAGTTGAGCACCAGCTCGATCCGGGTGATGGCCGGCTGCTCGGCCAGCGGCTGGATGCGGAGGAAACGGCTGGCGTCGGGGGTGATGCCGTAGCTGGTGTTGCTGGTGACGCTGGTGAGGTACCGCCCGGTGTGGAGCGTCCGGGGCGGCCCGGCGGTGAAGGTGGCGCCCGGCGCCACGGTGACGCCCATCAGGCGGTCGCCCGCCTGGAAGAAGAGCTCCCGCCCGTTCCGGGACCAGAGGGGCTCCGTGCCGCCCTCGGTGGACACCAGGCGACGCTCGCCCTCGCCCGACAACGGCGCGACGAAGATCTCCGGCCGGGACGCCACGAGGGCCTGGTAGGCCACCCACCGGCCGTCCGGCGAGAGCTGGCCGTCGAGGCCGTTGATCCCGCGCGGGAAGAGTCGCGTCGCGGTGCGGTCGCCGTCGAGCTGCAGGCGCCAGATGCCGGCGCCGCCTTCCTCGTCGTCGCCGGTCTGGTTGAAGAGGAGCGTGCGGCCGTCCGCGGAGATGGAGGTCGGCGTCTGGACCCGGCCCGGCGCCGTGGTGAGGCGTTCCTCCGTGCCGGAGCCGTCCACCGGGATCCAGTAGAGGTTGCGGGTGCCCGCGCGGGTGCCGCGGTAGATGATCCGCGTGCCGTCCGGGGTCCACAGCGGCGCCTGGCTGCTGCCCGTGCCGGTGTTGAGCGGGGTCAGGGTGCCGCGCGCAAAGTCGTAGATCCAGATGCGGATGACGCCCTCGCGGATCTGCAGCGCGGCGCGGCGTCCGTCCGGCGAGATGATCACGTTCTCGAAGATCCGGCTCGGGAGCGGGAGGGGCGTCACGGTGCCCGCGCGGTCGATCCACACCACGCGATGCACGGTGAGGGAGTCGCCGCCGCCCACGTAGGCCAGGGTGCCGTCGCGCGAGAGCACGTAGTTGCCCGACCCCTCGTTGCCGATGTCGTTGAAGGGCCGCTCCGACGTGGCCACGGGCACGGCGGTGCCCAGGTCTTCCTGGCCCGGCCGCCAGGGCACCGTGAGCAGCCGGCCGCGGTTGACGTAGAGGAGGCGGCCGGGCCGGCGCGCGTACGACGGGGCATCACCGCCCCGGGCCAGGATGTGGTGGGAGGCGGCCCCGAGCTGCTGCACGGCGATCTGGTGCTCCTCGTCGCCCGGGCCGGTCCAGACGGAGAAGAGGAGCGAGGTGGACCCGGCGGCGAGCCGGGGCCAGCGGTGACTCACCTCGCCGGCGGCCGTGTCGAGCTGGGTCACCTGGGTGGCGGTGCCCCCGGCCTCCGGCACCCGCCAGAGGCCGCTGGAGTTGTTGGGCGCGAAGTAGATGAAGCCGTCGTGGCCCCAGTCGGCGCCGCGGTGGAAGGGCGCCGCGGCGAGCTCCTGGAGGCCGGTGCCGGTCACGCTCACCTTCCGGAGCTTCCCGGCCGAGAAGAATCCCACCCACTCCCCATCCGGCGAGAAGAACGGCCCGACGCCGCCCTCGGTGCCCTCGAGCACGCGCCCGTCCGGCTCATCCAGCGCGCGGAGGTAGAGGCGCGTCTTGCCGTACTGCTGGATCACGTAGGCCAGCCGCGTCCCGTCGGGTGAGATGGCGAGCGGGCGCAGGTAGGCGCTGCCCATCTCGTGGCCGTCCGGCATGGCGACGCTGACGTGCAGTGGCCGCGTGCCCGCGGGCGTCCCGCCGCCGGCGAACCAGCGCGTGAGGCCGAAGGTGACGGCCGCGATGGCGAGCGCGCCGAGGGCCAGCGCCCACACGGTGGGCGCGCCCGCGGCGCGCGCGGCGGCGCGGCCGCGGCGGGTGTGCACGCGGCCGGTCGCGCCGCCGTCGAGCGCCGCGGCAAAGGCGGCGGCAGTGGGGAAGCGGTCGGCGGGGAGCTTCTCGAGGGCGGTGAGCACGGCATCCTCGACGGCCGGCGGCACGGAGCGCCGCTGCAGGGTGAGGCTCCGCGGTTCCTCGGTCATGACGCGGGCCACGATGGCCTGCGCGCTCGGGCCGGTGAAGGGGCTCGCCGGTGAGCATCTCGTACAGCACGCAGCCCAGGGCGTAGATGTCGGAGCGCGCGGTGATGTCGCGCTCGCCCATGGCCTGTTCGGGGCTCATGTAATGCGGGGTGCCGAGGACATGCCGGTCTCGGTCATCCGGGTGGCGCCCTCGGAACGGGAGGCGGCCAGCGCGATGCCGAAGTCGGCCACGAGGCGTGGCCGCCGTGGAGCAGGATGTTCTCGGGCTTGATGTCGCGATGGACGACGCCGTGGCCGTGGGCGTACTCGAGGGCGTCGGCCACCTCGCGGGCGAGGCGGAGGGCGTCGTCCACCGGGAGCTGGCGCTCGCGGGTGAGGCGGTCGCGCAGGCTCTCGCCCTCGATGTAGGGCATGACGTAGTAGACGAGGTCGGCGCCGCCCGTGCCGCCGGTGCGCCCCGACTCGAACAGCGCCAGGATGTGCGGATGCTGGAGGTTGGCGGTGACCTTGATCTCCGCCAGGAAGCGCTCGGCCCCGATCATGGCGGCCAGCTCGGGGCGGAGCACCTTGAGGGCCACGCGGCGGTCGTGGCGGAGGTCGTGGGCCAGGTAGACGGTGGCCATGCCGCCGGCGCCGAGTTCCCGCTCGATCCGGTAGCGGTCGGCGAGGGCGGTGGAAAGCAGGTCGCGAGTGGGGGGCATGTGTGGTGGGGGAAGGTACTGGTCAGGCGGAGGCCGGGTAAGGGATGGGGGCAGGGCGGAGTCCCGTCGCGAGTCCCTCACCGCTCGCTTGCGCCGGACGGGTGCGGAGCGCAGCTTGGGCACCACGGCCCGTGCCGTCCGCCCGATCCCTGCCTCCAGCCGAGTTCCCGGTCATGGCTCCTGTGCTTGCCCGCTGCCGCCTGCTCGTTGCCCTGCTGCTCACCCCGCTCGCCCTCGCCGCGCAGCGGCCGCTCAAGGTGTTCATCTCGGTGGACATGGAGGGCATCGCGGGCGTGGTCACCGCCGACCAGCTCAACCCTGCCGGCTTCGAGTACGAGCGCTTCCGCGGCTTCATGACGGCGGAGCTGCTGGCCGCCATCGACGGCGCCCGTGCCGCCGGCGCCACCGCCATCGTGGTGGCGGACGCGCACGGGAACGGCGAGAACATCCTCATCGAGCGGCTGCCGGACGACGTGATGATCGTCCGCTCCTGGCCGCGGCCGCTCGGCATGATGCAGGGGATCGACTCGAGCTTCGCCGCGGCGGTGTTCATCGGCTACCACGCCGCCACCACCACGCCGGCCGGCGTCCGCGCGCACACCTTCTCGAGCGCCACGCTCGCCTCCGTCAGCCTAAATGGGACACCGATCCCCGAGGCGGTGATGGGCGCGGCGATCGCGGGGTACTACGGGGTCCCCGTGGTGGCCATCTCCGGCGACAACATCGCGGTGAACGAGGCCCAGGCGCTGATCGGCCCCATGGAGGGCGCCATCGTGAAGCAGGCGATCAGCTTCCACTCCGCCCTCACCATGACGCCGGCCGCGGCGCAGGCGCTGATCCGGGCGCGGGTGCAGGCGGGGGTGGCGCGACGGCAGGCGCTCAAGCCGTACGTGCTGGCCACGCCGGTGCGGCTCGACGTGACGTTCAAGAACTACCGGCCGAGCGAGGTGCTGAGCTACCTGTCGATCGTGACGCGGACGGGGTCGCACTCGATCCGGTTCACGGGGCGGGATATCATTGAGGTGTCGAAGTTCCTGGAGTTCATGGGGGACTATCAGGCGGACCTGGCGCCGTAGGGCACGTCCGCGGCCGACGAGAGGACACCGTTCGCTTCACATCCGCGCCTGGGAGCCCCATGCACGCCGACACCCGGAAGTACAACGCCGCCCTCGCCCCGGCGAGCCGCGCCATCGCCAAGGTGCTCGCGGCGGAGATCGAACGCCGCCTGCCCGACGCGGAGAACAAGGTGTGGCACGGCCATCCGGTCTGGTTCCTGGACGGCAATCCCATCGTGGGGTACAGCCAGCTCAAGGACTGCGTGCGGCTGCTGTTCTGGAGCGGGCAGTCGTTCACCACGAAGGGGCTGGCCAAGGAGGGGAGCTTCAAGGCAGCCGAGGCGCGCTACGTCACCGTGGACGACGTCAAGCTGCGGCCGCTCGGCCAGTGGCTCAAGGAGGCGCGGGAGGTCCAGTGGGACTACAAGAACCTCGTGAAGCGGAAGGGCGGCTGGAGCGGCTGGTGTAAGGGAGTGTCGGGGCCGGCATCGGTTTGACGTCTTCTGGGGCGGGGCCCCTATCTCTGTCAACGCTTCCCCTCAGTTCGGAGACCCATGCCGCGCCAGATTATCGCCACCCCGAACGCCCCGCGCCCGCCGGCCACCTACAGCCAGGCCACGCGCGCGGCCGGGCTGATCTTCGTGTCGGGCACCTCCCCGGCGGATCCCGCCACCGGCCAGCTCGTGGGCAGCACCATCCAGGAACAGACCCGGCAGTGCCTCACCAACATCTCGGCCATCCTGGCGGCGGCGGGGAGCAGCCTGGACCGGGTGGTGAGTGCCACCGTGATCCTGGCCGAGGAAGAGGACTTCGCGGGGATGAACGAGGAGTGGGTGCGGTGGTTCCCGGTGGACCCGCCGGCGAGGCAGGGGGCCAAGCTGCCGGTGCGGGTGCCGGGGCTGCGCGTGTCCATTGCGGTGATTGCGGAGGTGAGACAGCGGGCCGCCTCTTCGGGCGGCCCGTCCTTGCTGCTGTTCCAGGCCTCGCTGCTACGGCACCCGCATGACCCGGCTCCCGCAGAACCCGCCGTTCCCCGTGTTGGGGCCCTCCTGGTAGACGTACTTCGAGATGGACGTGAAGCCGGCGCCCCCCGCGTCCATGACCCAGCTGAAATCCTCGCGGTAGGTGCTGCCGGGAGCCCACCCAGGAAGAACCCGCGCACCACGAGCGGGTTGCCGGAGACCACCGACGCGCTGTAGGTGTTGACGTCGCCCGAGCCGGGGGGGTCCTCGTCGCTGACGTTGACGGTGCTGCCGGAGACCGTGAGGGTGAGCGCCGCGGTCCCTTGCTCGGCCGGGACGCAGGACCAGTCTTCCACGAAGTCGCCCACCCAGGTGCTCATGGCGCTGCCCTGACCGCAGGGGATGGTGACGTTGGCGTCGGGGATCGGGGTGGTGGTGTTCCCGGCGTCGGTGAAGGAGGCGCCGGTGACGCGGGCGGGCTTGCGGTCCTTCTTGAACTCCCAGGTGGAGCTGAGCGTGCCGGTGGGGCCGTCCACGCTCACGCCGATGTTGCCGTCGAGGCTCGAGGCGCAGGCGTTGGCCACCGACTGGCTGGTGCCGCGGGCCATCTCGATGTGGAGCGGGGAGCCGGGTGCCACGGTGACGGTGGTGGTGTTGCCGGTGATGGCCTCCGGTGA
>JADJPD010000038.1 GCA_016713435.1 Gemmatimonadota bacterium
AGGTCGTACGCCGCGGGCGCCTCCGCGAAGGCGAAGCGATGGCTCACGAGCGGCGCCGGGTCCACCTGGCCGCCGGCCATCAGGCCGAGCACCGCCTCGAAGTTCCGCTGCTCGGTCCACCGCACGTGCGCCAGCGGGTAGTCCTGCCCCTGCTCCTCGTAGCGGGGGTCGTACCGGCCTGGCCCGTAGCTGCAGGACACCGTGAAGCTGAGCTCCTTCTTGTAGAACGCGTCCCGGCTCAGCGCGAGCCCGGTGACGCCCACCAGCACGAGCCGCCCCCGCTTGCGGCTCATCTCCGCCGCGGCCTGCACCGGGCTCGTCCGAGCTCGAGGCCAGCGTTAGCAATCGCATCCGCGCCGACCTCCCCGGTGAGCGCGTGCACCCGCGCCGCCACATTCCCCTGCGTGCCGTCGAGCGGGATCGCCCCGAAGCGCTCGGCCAGCCCCAGCCGCGACGTGTCCCGGTCAATGCCGATCACGCGGCAGCCGTTGGCGCGGAGCAGCTGCACCGTCAGGAGGCCGATCAGCCCGAGCCCGTACACCACCACCGTCTCGCCGAGTGTGGGCGCTGCCAGCCGGATCCCCTGCAGGCCGATCGCCGCGAGCGGCGTGAAGGCCGCGTGCTCGAAGCTCACCCCCGCCGGGATCCGCGCCGCGAGGAGCGGCGCCACCCGCACGTACTCGGCGTGGGAGCCGTTGGTCACCACCCGGTCCCCCGGCGCAAAGCCCGACACGTTGGCCCCCGCCTCCACCACCACGCCCGCGTGGCAGTAGCCGAGGGGGATCGGCGCCTCGAGCTTGGCGCGCACGGCCTCGAGCGTGGGACCGACGCCGTCGGTCTTCATCTTGTCGATCACCTGCCGGACCTTGTCCGGCTGGCTCCGCGCCTTCTCGATCAGGCCTGCGCGCCCGAAGTCCACCAGCATGCGCTCCGTCCCGGCGGAGATGATGCTGGCCCGCGTCTCCACGAGGAGCTGGCTGGCGCCCGCCCGGGGCACGGGGACCTCGACGATCGTGCTGGCGCCCGTGTCCAGGCGCTGGAGGAGCTGTTTCATCGCGTCACTTCCAGGGTGGGCACTGCCGGCACCGGCTGGTCCACGAACATCCGGCACCAGAGCTCGATGCACATGAGCGCAAAGATCGTGTAGCCGCCATCCACCTGCCCCCCGCGGTCCCGCGCCACGAGGCGCTGCACCGCGGCCGGGTCGAAGAGGCCCCGCGCGCGGAGCGCCTCCGGGTTGAGCGTCGCTTCCACCTGCGGGCGGAGCTCCTGCCGCAGCCAGCGCCGCAGCGGCGCCCCGAAGCCGCTCTTCGGCCGGTAGATCACGTCGTGCGGCAGGTACGGCTCCATGGCCTGCTTGAAGATGGCCTTGCCGAGCATCCCGCGCTGCTTCTCCGCCGGCGGGATCCGCGCGGCCAGCGCCACCAGGTCCAGGTCCAGCAGCGGCACCCGCACCTCGACGCCCGCAGCCATCCCCATCTTGTCGGTGTAGTTCAGGTTATGGTCGGGCAGGAAGTGCCGGCTCTCGAGGAAGAGCATCCGGTTGAGCGCATCGTGTTCCGCCGGGATGCTCCGCAGGCTCTCGAGCAGCGGCGCGCTCTCGTCGGCCGCCCCGACGGCGTCACGCATGGCGGCGGAGTAGAGCCCGCGGCGCATCTCACCGGGGCTCCACCAGAAGTAGCTCGCCAGCCGCGCGTCCCCCGCCTGGTCGGCGTGCGCGAAGGCCTTGAGCCCGCGCCGCAGCGCCGTTCCCACCCCGAGGCCCAGCTGCCCGAGCGCCGCCTTCCGCGCCGCGCCGCCGAGCCCCGCGCGCACCCCCTGCGGCAGCCACGCCCACCACCGCTCCAGGTGCAGCGCCTGGTGCCGCCGGTAGCCCGGAGAAGATGTCGTCCCGCCGGCGCCGGAGAGGAGCACCCCGGAGCCCCTCCCGCCGCGCGGCCTCCGCGATCAGCAGTGCGTTGATCGGCGCCGGGTCCGCCTGCGGTTCATCGAGCAGGAAGAGCATCCGCTCCAGCTGCCCGATGATCTCCGGCCCCACCTCGATGGTCCGGAGCGGCACGCCGAGGTGCTCCGCCACCCGCCGCGCGTACGGCAGGTCCGCCGCCGCCCCGTCAATCTGCGCGTCGGCAAACCCGATGCAGAAGCAGGTGGGCCGGTCCGCCGGCGCCACCTTCCGCATCATCGCAACCACGGCGCTCGAGTCGAGCCCGCCGGAGAGGAACGCCCCGACCGGCACGTCCGCCATGAGCTGCCGCCGCACCGCCTCCTCCACCGCCGCCGCCACCTCGGCGGCGATCGCCTCACGGGACCCGGTGAGCCGCTCGCCCGTGTACGGCAGCGTGTAGAAGCTCCACTCGCGCAGCACCCGCCCGCCCCGCACCACCTGCGCGCACCCCGGCGGGAGCTTCTTCACCCCGGCCAGGAAGGTGCGCGGCGCCGGCGTCCACAGGTAAGCCAGGTGCTCGTGGATGGCCACGTGGTCCAGCGCACGGGACACCTCGTCCGACGCGAGCAGCGCCTTGAGCTCCGACGCGAAGAGGTAGCCGGACGCCGTCGTGGCATGGTAGAGCGGCTTGATGCCGAGCTGGTCCCGCACCACCAGCAGGTCCCCCGGCTGCATCCCATCCCGCTGCCCGCCCGGCCGCCCGTCGCGGATGGCCAGGGCGAAGATGCCGTTGAGCCGCGACAGCATCGCTGGCCCCTGCTCCGCGTACAGGTGCAGCACCACCTCGGTGTCGGTGCGGCTGAAGCGGTGCCCGCGCGCCTCGAGCCCCGCCCGGAGTTCCCGGTAGTTCTGGAGAGCTCCCGTTGTAGATGAGCGTGAGGTCCTCGAAGCCGGCCGTGCCGCAGCTGGGGCACGTCGCGGTCATCGGCTGGCGGCCTTCCTCGGAGAGGTCGATGATCGCCAGCCGCCGGTGCGCCAGCCCCGTCTGCGCCGGCGTCCCCTCGGCCCCGAGGACGATCATCCCGTCCCCGTCCGGCCCGCGGTGCGCGATGCACGCGTTCATGCGGCCGAGGAGCTCGCGCGGGAAGCGTCCCTGGAAGCCGGCGATGCCGCACATCAGCGCGGCCCCCGGCGGCGGCCCGCTCCAGCACCGCACCATGGCGCGCGTCACCTCGGGCCACCCCATGCCGTACCCGCCAGCCGCGCGGCGCCGCGGCGCCCCAGATCCGCCCGGAGCGCCGGGTCCGCGGCCAGCCGGCTCAACGCGTCGGCCGACGTGGCCGGCGCCGCGGGGTCCGCGTGCCAGCGCGGCGTCCCCGCAGCACTCCTCGGCGAAATCGAGCCGGCTCGTCACGATGGGACGCTGGTAATGCATGGCCTCCAGGTAGCTGCCGCTGAACGACTCGAGCAGCGTCGGCAGGAAGACGGCGTCGGTGGCGGCGTAGAGGGAGGGCAGCGCCGCGAGCGGCACCGGCCCGAGGTTCACCACCTGCTCACCCAGCCCGCGCCGCGCCACCTCGGCCAGGAGGCGCGCCGCGCCCGGGTGCTGGTCCGCCCCGATGGTCAGGAAGAAGGTGATCCCCGCCTCGCGGCGCGCACGGAGCGCGTCGGCCACGTCGAGGATCTGCTCCAGGTTCTTGTGCGGATAATAGCGGGACAGCGTCAGCACGCGCAGCCGTCCCGCACCACCGGCGGCACGCATCCGCGCGGCCGCCTGCCGGGTCATTCCCGGCCGCCTGCAGGTGATCCAGGCTTACCGCATTCGGCACCACCGCCAGCCGCCCGGCCGGCACGCCGAAGCGCGCTGCCAGCCTTCGCTCCGCCACCGGCGTCTGCGCGATCACCGTCGCCGCCCGGGGCAGCGACCGCGCGAACAGCGTCCGCTGCCCCGAGAAGAGGAACCGCTCCCAGGCCGAGAGCCGGTCCTCGACACCATCCCAGTCGTAGATGTAGTAGGGATTGTGGAAGAGGATCACGTGCGGCACCTGCGGCCGGATCGGTCCCAGGTTCCCCATGGTGTAGAGCACGTCCGCCCGGAATTCCCGCGCGATCTGCTGCACCCCCACCTGGTCGAACCAGATCCGCCACGCCGCGTAGCCGCGCCCGCGCCGGAAGGTGCGGTAGGCCACGCCCGTCTCCCTGCACGCCTCCTCGTAGCCGACGCCCTCGGGCACCAGTGCCAGGTACTCGTGCTCCGGCGCCGCGGCTCGTGAGGGCTCGGATCACGTTGAGCCCCACCGTGCGTCCCCCCGCGCTGCTGAGCGGCACGGCGTGCAGCAGGATGCGAAGCCGCTCATCGGGCCGCCCCCGCCGCCAACTCCTGATAGAGCGCCAGGTAGGCCCGCATCGAGGCCTCCACCGACCACTGCGCCGCCCGCGCCCGCGCCACCCGCCCCAGCCCCGAGGCCTCGGCCGGCGCATCGAGGAGCCCCGCCACTGCCGCCGCCAGCGCCGCCGGGTCATCCGGTGAGACGAACCGCGCACTCCCCGCATCCAGGATCTCCCGGTGCGACGGGATGTCCGAGACCACCAGCGCGCACCCGCACGTCATGGCCTCCACCACCGCGTTCGGCATCCCCTCGTGCCGGCTCGGCGAGGTGAACACCGCCGCTCGCTTCATCCAGCCCCACACGTCGTCCCGGCGTCCGAGCAGCCGGAGGTCCCCGCCACGCCGCGCGCCCGGGCCAGCGCCTCGATGGCCTCGCGCGCGGGGCCGGCGCCGCAGCAGACGGCCGTCACCTGGCCCCGGAGCGCCGGCAGCGCGAGCGCCTCGACGAGCTGGGCGAGGTTCTTCGACTCCTCGAGGTCGCCCCACGTAGACCAGGATCGGCCCGGGTCCGCCGGCACGCCGGCCGCCGCCAGCTCCACGGCCGGCGCGGCGTCTATCTCGTCCCGCGGGATGGCGTTGGGAATGAGGCGGAGGGCCCGGGGCTCGCTCCCGGTGGCGCGCCAGTAGTCGAGCCCCGCCGTCGAGTTCGCCACCACCGCGTCCGCCCGCCGCCCGAGCCACCGCCGCGCCCGGTTCTTGAGCGTCGGCGGGTACCCCGGTGCCGAGTTCCGCTCCGAGAGCACCCACGGCACCCCCGCACGGAGCGCCGCCAGGCCCCCCGCGATGTCCATGAGCGGCAGCCACGTCTGCACCACCGCCGGCTGCAGCCGGCGGGCGAGCGTGGCGAGCTGGGCGTAGATGCGGGGATCGTGGTGGCTGGCGTAGCGGAGCACATGGAGCGTCACGCCGGCGGCCCGGAGCCGCGCCTCGTACGCCCCCGCGGGGCGCAGCAGCGCCAGGTGCGCCTCGTGGCCCGCCCGGGTGAACGCTTCCGTGAGGCACGCCACCTGCCGCTCCGCCCCGCCCAGCCCGAGCGTGGGGATGCAGTGAAGCAGCCTCATGCCGGTTCCGGCGCCGGGACCGCGGGCGCCAGGCCGGGCGCCGGGCGCGCAGCCGCCCGCGTGGCCAGGATCCGCCCCGGGAACGCCAGCGCCCCGAGCATGGCACCCACCCCCGTCTGCAGCACCCGCGAGTCGAGCGTGGTGTTGGAGGTGAGCGCCGTGACGGCCAGCGCGGCCATGAGCTGCAGCACCAGCCCCGGGCCCAGCACCGCCTCCACCTCCGCGCGCGCCGGGTGCCGCGTCATGGCCACCATGAGCCCCACCCAGAACAGCACGAACGGGAGCCCGTACAGGAATCCCGCCTCGAGGTAGGTGTTGTGGCTGCTCCGGATCAGGAGCCCGCTGAGCTTGTAGTGGTCGTTGGCGCCGAGGCCGTAGCCGGTGAGCGGGCGCTGCTGGATGAAGCTGGCGTATTGCGCCATGGCCACCAATCGCTCGGCACCGCTCCCGTCCGCGCTCACCTGGTTGCCGCTGCTGAACTCGAGCACCGACCGCACCCGCTCCAGCCCGAAGGCCACCAGGCCGGACCGTGACGTACTCAGCACCGACAGCACGGCGCCGAGCTCACGATCACCACCGCCACCACGGCCCCGGCCCGGAGCATCCGGACCCCGCGTGGTACCGCACTCCCCGCCGGCCGCCGCCCCCGCCTGCAGGAGTGCCAGCAGGCCCACCAGCAGGGCCGCGGCGGAGCCCGAGCGGGACCCGGTGATGAGCACCGTGGCGCACATCACCGCCACCCGGAACCAGGTGCGGGCGACGCTCACCTGCCGGTCACCCGCCAGCCAGAGGACGCTCATGTAGATCGTGTTCTCGGCCGCCATGTTCGGCTGCATGAAGAACCCGAACGGCCGGCCGTTGAACTGGTCGCGGGACTCCGTCAGCCGCGCCACCGCCGCGAAGAGCTCCGGCATCGCCGCGCTGAGCAGGAGCCCGAACAGCGTCACCCCCACCGCCACCGCCAGGCCGGTGCAGGGCGCGCCAGCCGCACACCAAGACGTAGACCGCCGCGGCCACCAGCAGCGACGCGTAGTAGAGTTGCAGCCCGATGTTCCGCACGCTCAGCACCGGGGCGAACGCCACCGGAGCAGCGGCCAGGCCAGGACCACGACGAGCCACGCCACCACCGGCGGCCGCCGCACCATCGCCCACGCCCGCGGGGCCCGGTACCCGAGGTAGGCCAGGTTGAGCGCCAGCATCAGCGCGCTCACCACGGCCACCTTCACGCGCAGCAGCGGCGCGGCGAAGCTGAAGAGGCCCGTGAGGTTGAGCAGCAGGACGAGGCTGAACAGCCGGTCGGCGAGCGCCATGGCCGTCGGCTAGGCCGGGCGCGCCCGCCGAGCACCGCCACCACCCGCGGGTCCGAGTCCCCGTCCTGGTACTCGGCGATGCCGCTGATCTCGCACGGCACCCGCTGCTGGAACTCCGTGAGGAACTGCCGCGTCTTCGCCACGTCCTCACCCTCGTGCCCCTCGTAGATGAGGTAGGCCCAGGGAAGCGTGCCAAGCGCGTCGAGCCAGCCCAGGTGGAGCCGCACGGCCAGGTAGCTCACCACGCAGCCGTCGAGCTGCGCCCGCACGTGCGGGGGCAGGTCGGCGGCCATGTCCTTCTCCGTGGAGATGTCCCCGCCGCTCACCGAGTAGCGAGTGCAGCCGAGCGCCGAGAGCACCTTGTCGGTGTGCGGCGCCACGGTGGCGCGGTCCCAGCCGTGGCACCAGCGCGCGCCGAGGCTCAGGTACTGCCCGATCATCATGCCGATGTTGCAGCCGATGTCGAGAACCACCCGGTCCTCGATCCCGCCGCCGGCCTCCGCAAGGAGTCGCGTGAGCACGGGGATCCGCCGCGCCGGGTCCCGCTTGGCCGCGAGCCCGAGGCCCGGCACCGCCTGGTACAGGTACGAGCCGCCACGCAGGATGCTCCGGTCGCCGAAGTGCGACGCCGCCGCGGCCTCCTCCGCCACCTGCCGGAGGTGCTTCTCGTAGCGCCGAGCGTGAAGTTCTGGAAGTCGATGTACTGGAAGCGGCCCTGCACATCCCCGCGCGTTGCCGTTGCACGCCGGGCAGCTGAAGTCCTGGTGGTCGAAGCCCCCCGGGGCCACCACCGTGAAGACTCCCGCCGCCGCCAGCTCCTTCATGCGCGCGAGCCCTGCCTGGCACTCAGCCGCGCTCACGGTGGCGCCGGGGGCGTGCTGCACCACGTAGCCCACCCACGCCTGGCCGCCTCCCGTCAGCTCCACCAGGTCGTAGAGCCGGGGCCCGAGGCCCGTGCGCTGGAACAGGTTGGCCACCAGCACCAGGTGCCGGTGCCCGTAGAGCGCCCGGTGCTGCAGCGCGCTGTGCCCGTCGCCGTGCAGGTAGCCCGTGCCGTCGATGCCCCCGGGATTCCGCATCAGCTTGGGGCCCGCGTCCGCGGGTACCGGCTCGCCAGCGCCGCGAGCTCCGCCGCCACTCCGCCGGCCCCACGTAGATGGCGTGCCCGCCTTCCGCCACCGGGATCCCCGCCGCCGCGAGCGCCGCCTGCGGCGACCCGCCGGCCACGGCCCCCTCGGGCAGCGGGAGCACCAGCGGCTTCTGGAGCGGCAGCACCTTCTGCCAGTCCGAGGTGGTCCCGGCGAGCGCCCGGAACAGGGCCGAGGGCCGCAGCTGCTTGAGCACCTTGTACTCGATGATCGCCCGCACGGCCACGGCGCGGAGGGCGCCGTAGAGGCGAGGGGAGCGCTCCCGCAGGGTCTGCTTCCAGGTCATGTCGTCGTTCCCTCGATCGGTTTCGGCGGCCGGCCAAATGCCGTCGCATCGTACCCCAGGAGGCGCCGTACGTAGAGGCTCAGCACCAGGCTCCGCATCGCGGTGGCAATGGTCGTGGCGATCGCGGCGCCCGTCAGCCCGAGCCGCGGGATGAGCGCCAGGTTCAGGACCACGTTGAGGAGCGCGCTCCCGCCGATCACCTTGGTGGCGACCTGCTCGTGCCCCGTCATCGTCAGCAGGAAGCCCACCGATCCGCACAGCGCGATGGTGAGTTGCCCCACGCAGAGCACCAGCAGCGGCACGTGCCCCGCCCGGAACGCCGCCCCATAGAGCCCGAGCACCCACGCCCCGAGCACCACCAGCCCCAGCACCACCGGCACCGCGTACGCCAGCACGCCGCGGCTGGCCAGCGTGAGCATCCGCTGCAGGTCGGCCCGCCGCCCCTGCGCGTGCAGGCCGGCGATGGTTGGCGCCACGTAGGCGTTCGCCGCCATGATCGCGAAGGTGATCACCGTCGCCAGCTGGCTCGCCACTGCGTAGATGCCCGCGTCGGTGGTGCCGCGCATGGCGCCGAGCATGATCACGTCCGTCTGCGACAGGATGATCTGCGACGCCGTGATGAGGAGCAGCGGGATCGCCGTGCGGACCCACGCCTCGGTCTCGTACGCGGGCGCGGCCGCGTGCACCGCCGCGGGCAGGAACCGCCGCAGCAGCACGGCGCCCACCAGCAGGCTCGCCAGCGTCCCGCCCGAGTACGCCATCACCGCGCCCACCGCGCCCGCCCGCGCCCCCAGCAGGAGCGCCACGCCGAGCGCCAGCGCCGTCACCAGCGGCCGCACCAGCCCCTGCACCCCCTGCCCCACCACCACCCACTTGAGCCCGTTGAGCTGCGACACCACCACCTGCAGCACCGCCGTGAGGGGCAGCAGCACCCCCGCCGCCAGGATCACGTCGAACAGGCCGGCCTCGAGCCGCCCGCGGAGTAGCCACGCGACGCCGAGCAGCGTCACCCCGATCACCGCCGAGGCCGCGAGCGTGATCTGCAGGCTCCGGCGCAGGAACCCGCGCAGGAGTCCCCACGACTCCCGCGCCTCGAAGGCCGCCACGAACCGGAGCGAGGCCGTGTCGAGCCCCAGCACGCCGAGCTGTGCGGCGAAGTTCACCCAGCTCAGCACGTAGATGTAGCGCCCGAACTCCGCGGGCCCGAGCAGCCGCGTCATCACCAGCTGCAGCCCGAACGCCGCCGCCGCCGCGGCCAGACGGATCATGAACGACCCGACGCTCCCCCGCACCAGCGTGGCCCCGAGCCCCTGGCCCCGGAGCGCCGTCGCCCCCTGCCGGACCCGCGCCCGCATGCCGGCGAGCGTCGGCGTCGTCACGCCGCCACCGCGGGCCGCACGGCTTGCGCCTCGAGCCATGCCTGGAACATCAGCACGTCCCACAGCATGAACGGCTGGCCGCCGCCCCGCTCCGGTGCGCCCGCCACACCCGCTCCACCGCCGCGGGGTCGAAGAAGCCCTCCGCCGGAGCCGCGCCGGCGCCAGCAGCGCCTCCGCCCACTCCGCGAGCGGCCCCCGGAGCCACCGGTCGATCGGCACCCCGAAGCCCATCTTGGGCCGCTCCACCAGCGCCGCCGGCACGTGCCGGTGCAGCAGTTCCCGG
>JADJPD010000039.1 GCA_016713435.1 Gemmatimonadota bacterium
GTTCGCCGCGGTCAGCACCAGCCAATCCACGCTCATGCCGCCCCCGCATCCGCCGCCACCGGTCCAGCGCCACCGCCGCGATGATGATGTGCCCCACCGCGATCTCCTGCACGTAGTTCGGCCACCCGAGCACCGTGCACCGGTTCCGCAGGAACGCCATCAGCACCGCCCCCGCGCACGCCCCCGCGACCGAGCCCGACCCGCCTGAGAGCGACGCCCCGCCGATCACCACCGCCGCGATCACATCCAGCTCAAGACCCGGCGCGGCCACCGGGTCCCCCTGCGTGAGCCGCGCAAAGTACATCGCCCCCGCCAGCCCGACGAACATCCCCCCGGTGATGTACACGAACACCTTCGTCCTCCGGATCGGGATCCCCGCCCGCCGCGCCGCCTCCTCGTTCGAGCCCATCGCCGTCAGCCGCCGCCCGAACACCGTCCAGTGCAGCAGCCCCGATGTCAGCAGCGCCAGCCCACCGAGCAGCCACACCGCCGGCGCCACGACCATCCACGGCCGCGCCGGCACCTGCTGCACCCAGTCCGCCAGCCACCCCGGCGAGGCCGACACCGGCCCGCTGTCCGCCAGCCACTTCGCCGCCCCGCGGAAAAACCCCAGCGTCCCCAGCGTCGCGATGAACGGCGGCAGCCGCAGCCCCGTGATCAGCAACCCGTTGTACAGCCCGCACACCCCGCCCGCGGCCACCGCCGCCAGCAGCCCTCCCCTGCGACCCGCCCCCTCGCCACCTTCGCCGCGACCACGCCCGCCAGCGCCGCCGCCGACCCCACCGACAGGTCAATCCCCGCTGATGATGATCACCGTCATCCCCAGCGCGCCGCCGTCCCCACGATCACCGTGTGCAGCGCGATCGTGCGCAGGTCCATGAGCCCCGGCGGCCGATCCGGGGCGATCACCAGGAACAGCACCACCGCCGCCCCAAGGCCGATGAGCGGCGACAACCGTGACAGCCACGCGCTCACGTGCCCCCCGGCGCCTTGAGAAGCTCCGGCGACAGCAGTTCCCTCGCCTCCGGGCTCGAAAGGCTGTCACGCGTGATCACGCCCACCCCCGTGTCCACCCGCGCCTCCACCATCTTCCCCCGCAGGTGGTCCACCGCCGTCTTCACCCCCAGGTACCCCATCCGCACCGGGTTCTGCACCGTCAGCGCATCGATCTGCCCCGCCCGCAGCGCCTCAACCAGTCCCTCGCTCGCGTCGAACCGACGAACTTCACCTTCCCCGCCATCCCCCGCCCGCGCGCTCAGCAGCATCCCGAACGTCGAGCTCTCATTGGGGCAGAACACGCCCGCGATATCCGCGTTCGCCGAGAGCAGGTTCTCCGCGGCCTCCTGCGCCGACCCCGCGTCGGCCCCGCGTACCGCTTCGGATCCACGACCGTGATGCCCTCAAACTTCGCGATCGCCTCCAGGAACCCCTTCTCCCGCAGCGCGGTGCTCGCCGACCCCTCCTGATACCGCAGCAGCAGCACCTTCCCCTTCCCCTCCAGCAGCGCCCCGAGCTTCTCCCCGGCCAGCCGTCCGCCCCTCGTTGTCCGTCGCGACAAAGCTCACAAAGTCCTCGCCGACCTTCGCCTCCAGCCCCGAGTCAATGATCACCACCGGGATCTTCGCCGCCGTCGCCTGCTTCACCGGCCCGACCAGCGCCGTGTCGTCCAGCGGCGCCAGCACGATCGCGTCGTACTTTCCCGCGATCAGGTTCTGCACCAGCGACACCTGCTGCTCGCGGTCGTCCTCTTTCTCCGGCCCGCGGTACGTACTGACCACACCCCCAGCTCCGCCTCCGCCTTCCGCGCCCTGGCCTCGACGGACTTCCAGAAATCGTGCGTCGTCCCTTGGGCACCACCGCGATCCGCAGCGAGGTTGGCCGCGGGCGCGGGCACGACATTCCCCGTGGGCGTCTTCTCCTCGCACCCGCCAAGCCCCAGGGCCAACCCCCATCGCCGCCAACATCAGGTACCGCACGGCCGTTCTCCTGTCTGTTTCACGCAGAGCCCGCAGAGAACGCAGAGATACGCCTCCACTCCGATCTGCCTCCGTTCACTGATCTCTGCTCTCTGCTCTCTGGTCTCTTCCTCTCTGTCTCTTCTCTCCGCGTCCTCCGCGAGCTCTGCGTGATACTCATTCCCCCGCTAGCCTACACCAAACCCGAGACCTCCCGCCCATGAAAGTCTTCGCCCAGGCTCTCGACCTCGCCGACGACCCGCCCTCATCGCCGCCTACCGCGAGCACCACCGCCGCGTCTGGCCCGAGGTCCTCCGCGAGCTCGAAGCCATTGGCATCCGCAACATGCGGATCTTCCTCACCGGCACCCGCCTCTTCATGGTCTTCGAGGCCCCCGACACCTTCGACCCCGCCCGCGACTACCAGTCCTACGCCGCCAACCCCCGCTGCGCCGCCTGGGATGCCCTCATGCGCACCTTCCAGCGCCCCATCCCCTCCGCCCGTCCCGGCGACTGGTGGACCCCCATGGAAGAGATCTTCGCTCTTCTCCCTTCCCAGAGGGAGAGGGGCAGGGGAAGGTTCGTGCCGCTCAGCCACGTCCTTCCGCACCCAGGCCCCTCATGAAACTCATCTCTCTTCTCTGCCTCTTCTTTCCTTCCTCCCCGCCGCGGCCCAGCAACCCCTCTCCTCCCCGCCCCCATCATCCGCTGGGATGAGGCCATCCCCTCTCGGCAACGCGCCCTCGGCGGCCTGCTCTGGGGCGAGGGGCAACACCATCCGCCTCTCCCTCGACCGCGGCGATCTCTGGGATGAACGCCTCCCCGAAATGCTCACGCGCCCCGACTGGACCTGGGCCACGATGGTCCGCCTCAAGGAAGCCCGCGACCACACCACCCACGTCGAGATGTTCGACAAGCCCTACGACACGATCCCCTACCCCACCAAGCTCCCCGGCGGCCGCCTCGAAATCGCCCTCGACGCCGCCACGCTCGCCCAGTCCTTCACCCTCGACCTCAAGCCCGCCCACGCGACCGTCCCCCTCTCCCGCGGCCGCATCACCGCCTACTACAGCGCGACCTCTCCCGTCGCCATGCTCCGCATCGAGCACCCCGACGCCGCCCCGCCCACCCTCCGCATCCTCCGCCCCGCGGGCCTCGACAAGCTCGGCTACCCGCCCGCCCAGCACGGCTCGCGCCAGAGCGACCCCGCTCCCGGCGGCCCCGATGACTCCCTGATCTGGATGACCCAGCGCACCGTCACCGGCGCGAGTACACCATCGCCGTCACTCCCGCCGCGAGCAGGGCACGACCACCATCGCCCTCACCATCCAGTCCACTCCTGCTGGCATCTACGACGGCCCAACCTCCCTCACCCTCGCGCAGGCCGTCACCTCCCCGGCCCTGGCCTCCGGCTACGACAAGCGCCTCGAGGATCACGCGAAGTGGTGGCGAGACTTCTGGTCCACCTCCTCCATCTCCATCCCCGATGCCGCACTCCAAAGGCACTACGACCTCTGCAAGTACTACTACGGCGCCGCCTCCCGCCAGGGCTCGCCCCCCATCCCCTCAGGGCGTCTGGACCTGCGACAATGGCGACCTGCCCCCGTGGAAGGGCGACTACCACAACGACCTGAACACGCAGGCCACCTACACCGCGTACGCCGCGGCCGGGCTCTTCGAGAGCGGCCGCAGTTTCCTCGACTTCAACTCAAAGCTCCTCCCGCAGTACCGCGCCTTCGCCAAGTCCTTCTATGGTGTGGATGGCGCGGTCGTCCCCGGCGTGATGACCCTCGGCGGCAAGCCCATGGGCGGCTGGGGCCAGTACTCCCTCGCCCCCACGCACAGCGCCTGGATCGCCCAGAGCTTCTATCAGCACTGGCGCTACACCCAGGACCACATCTGGCTCGAGCGCGAGGGCTACCCCTGGTGCGCTGCCGTCGGCGAGGCCCTGCTGAACATCCTCAAACCCGACGAGCGCGGCCGCCTCATGCTCCCCCTCTCAACCTCCCCGAGATCCACGACAACTCCTACAAGGCATGGCTCCCGCCCAACTCCAACTACGACCTGGCCCTGCTCCGCTTCCTCTTCGCCGCCAACGCCGAGATGGCGGACGCCCTGGGCCGGCCCGCGGACCGCTGGACGGCCGCGCTCGCCGCCCTGGATCCCCTCGACGTGGGCCCCGAAACCCACGCCCTCACCATCGCCCCCGGCCACCCCTTCGCCGCCTCGCACCGCCACTTCTCCCACTCCGATGGCGATCCACCCCCTCGGCCTCCTCTCCACGCACCACCCGGCGAACGATCAACGCACCATCTTCGCCACGCTCGACGAGATCGCCGCCCGCGGCACCAGCGCGCCTGGTGCGGCTACTCCTTCTCCTGGTTCGCCGCGATGAACGCCCGCCCGGCCGCCGCGCGGACGTCGCCCTGGACTATCTCCAAAGTACGGAGCGCGCCCTTCACCAGCCCCAACGGATTTCACCTGAACGGCGACCAGTCCGGCACGGGCCTCTCCTCGTTCACCTACCGCCCGTTCACGCTGGAGGGCAACTTCCTCGCCATGCACGCGATGCACGAGATGCTCCTGCAAAGCTGGTCCCCGCCGGGCTCGCCCCCGGTCATCCGCATCTTCCCCGCCGTGCCCGACTCATGGACCGACGCCTCGTTCACTAGCCTCCCGCTGCCGAGGGCGGTCTCCGCATCTCGGCCACGCGATCCGCCAGCCGCACGCGGTCGGTCCGCATCGAGTCCGACCGCCCGGCGACCATCCTGCTCGCCTCCCCTTCGGGGACCAACGGG
>JADJPD010000040.1 GCA_016713435.1 Gemmatimonadota bacterium
CAGCCTGATCGCCTACTGGCACCACCACCCGTCGCTCAGTTACCTGTTCTCCAGCCTGTTCATCGGCCCCACCTCCCAGGCCCCGCGCCTCGACGAGGCCCGCCACGCCCCGCTCTACGAACTCGGGATCGCCTTCCGCGAACTCAAGAGCCAGCAGAGCGCCACCGGCGCCGCCACCCCCGCCGTGGCTCGTGGATCGGATCTTCCGCCGCCTGCTCGCCGACGCCTCCGGCAACAATCCCATCGCGCCGAATTCTGCATCGACAAACTCTACTTGCCCGACAGCGCCTCCGGCCGGCCCGGCCTCCGAGTTGCGCGCCTTCGAGATTGCCGCCGCACGCCCGCATGAGCCCGCGCAACAGCTCCTCCTGCGCGCCCTTGTCGCCCGCTTCTGGGACCACCCGTACGCCCCGTCGCGCCTCGTGCGCTGGGGCACCGACCTCCACGATCTGTATTTGCTGCCGCACTACTAAGCCGGCAGGATTTCGACGACGTCGTCGCCGACCTGCGCGCCTGGGCCCGCCTTCGCGACGGACTGGTTCGTGCCGCACTTCGAGTTCCGTTTCCGTCCCCATGGCCGCATCCAGGTCCGCGGCCTGAGCCTCGAGTTGCGCCACGCCCTTGGAACCCTGGCACGTCCTCGGCGAGGGGAGTGGCGCCCCGGCGGCACCGTACGTTTCGTCGATTCCTCCGTCGAGCGCGTCCAGGTGAAGGTCACCGGCCTCACGCCCGAACGCTTCCACGTCACCTGCAACGGCGCGCGCGTGCCGCTCCAGCCCACCGGCGTCAACGGCGAGTTTGTCGCCGGCGTGCGCTTCCGCGCCTGGCAGCCGCCGTCGCGCCTCCACCTGACGCTCGGTGTCGATGCGCCGCTTCGGTCCTCGACGTGGTCGACGCCTGGAACGAGCGCGCCTCGGCGGCTGCAGTCTACCACGTCGCCCACCCCGGCGGCCGCAATTACAACCACCTTCCCGTCAACGCTTACGAGGCCGAGAGCCGCCGCCTCGCCCGCTTCTTCCCATGGCCACACGCGGCCCGGCCAGCTGCCTCCCGGCCCGCCCCGCGAGCTTGCCCCGAATTCCCCACACCCTCGTGATCTCCGCGACCTGTGGAACTGCCCGCCCTGCCTGACCTCGCGCGCACCCCGCCTGCCGGTTGGAGATCCTGCCTCTGACGAGGCGAGCCGCCCCATCCTGCTCGCGATCCGGGTGGCCTGCTTCGTCAGCCGCGGGACCAAGGGGAAGCTGGCACCCGCCGGACGATGGTCCTGTCCGAGCGGCCTGACCTCCCGGGCTTGTTGGCCGGTCTTCCCCGATTCTCCCCGCCCGATGCCCGCTGTCCCCCCTGTCCGCCGCCGTCCGCGCTGATCCGTTTGCCGGATAAGCACCGTGACGGCTGGGCGCCACGACGAGTGCCGCGCCCCCGACGGGACGCTGCGCCCGCCCTGGGCGGAGTTCGGGCGCCTGCTCGGCCCCGATCCCGCCGCCACCCTGCGCGCCGCCCACGCCGCCTGCCAGCGGGCCATCGTCGAGCAGGACGTGAGCATGAACGTCTACGGCGGGGAGCGCTCCGACGCCCGGCCGTGGCCGCTCGACGCCGTGCCGTTCCTCCTCCCGGCCGGCGATCGACCATCTCCGCGGCCTCCAGCAGCGCGCCCGCCTGCTCAACGAGTTGCCCCGCGACCTCTACGGCCTGCAGAAACCCCTGCGCCAGGGGCGCGCTGCCCGCCGCGCTGGCCATGGCCAACCCGCATTACCTGCGCCGGGGGCCGTCCGCCTGGCGGCCGCGCGAGGTGATGTTGCACACGCTGGCCTTTCGACCTGGCGCGTTCCCCGACGGCCAGTGGTGGGCGCTGCGCGACCGCCTCGACGCCCCCTCGGCCTCGGCCACAAGCTGCAGAACCGCCTGCTCACCCGCCAGGCGCTCGCCCCGGTGTTTCAGCAGGCGCTCGTCGCACGGTTGTACGACTACCTCCGCGCTCTTCCGGCAATCGCTCTCCGTCCTGGCCCGGCCGCGCCAGGGCGAGGAGCCGCGTGTGGTCTTCTCACCCCGGGCCCGGCCAACGAGACCTATTTCGAGCAGGCGTACTGCCCGCTACCCGGCTGCCCGCTCGTCGAGGGCGCTGACCCACCACCCGCGACCGCCAGGTGTACCTGCGCACCGTGGGCGGCTTGCAACGCGTCGATGCCATCGTGCGCCGCGTGGACTCCGCCTACTGCGATCCGGCTGGAACTCCACGCCCACTCCCTCCTCGGCGTGCCCGGCCTTGTCCAGGTCGCGCAGGAACGCCGCGTCGTCCTCGCTAACCAGCTCGGGGCCGCTTTCGCCCCGAGACCGCCGCGCTCCCGGCCTTCCCCTCGGCCTGCTCTGCCGTGCCGTGCTCGGCGAGGAGCTCCGGTTGTCGGGCGTCGCCATCTGGTGGTGCGGCACGATAACGCCGCGCCTTCATGTGACGTCCCGCCTCGACCGGCTTCCGCCATCAAACCGGCCTTCCGCCTGCCCGGCCCCTCCGCCACCTGGTACGGCCCGTCGCTCCCCGGCGGGAACGCGCCGCCCTCGCGGCCGCCATCGCTGCCCGGCCTGGGCCTACTGGTGGCCGGGGAGGACGTCCAGCTCGGCACCACGCCGGCGTGGATCGACGGCGCGTTGCGGCCCGCCCGCTTTGTGCTGCGGATGTTCGTCTCCGGCAGGACGGCGCCCGACCACGTGCCGCCCGGCGGTCTCACCCGCTACCACCCGGCGACCGACGACACGATTGTCACGTTGCAACAGGGCGGCATCACTAAGGGGACACTTTGGGTGCTGCGCGCCGAAGGAGCTGACCTGGCCCCGCCATCGTCCCCCGGTGCCGCTGGCCGATACCGGGCATCGCGCCGCGGACACCCCCAGCCGGTTCGCCGACACGCCTCTTCTGGCTCGGGCGCTACCTCGAACGCACCCTGCACCTCAGCCGCCTGCTTGAGAAACTGGAGCCGCTGATCCGCGAGGAGATCGTCGCCTCGATCCGGCGGTCGTCCGCGCCTCCTTCCGCCTCCTGCTCGAGGCCCAGGGGTTGCCGGCGCCGCCGGACGCGGACCACGCCGAACTCGAAGCGATGCTCGCCGCCGCACTGGCGCGGCCCGCGTTGCCTTCCGGCCTGCGCGCCAACCTCGGGCACCTCGTGCGCAATCTCGAGCAGGCGAAAGTGCGGCTGCCGCCCGACGCGTGGCGCTGCCTGCGGCACCTGCGCGCGGCAGCCGAGGCGCCGCGGCCGCCCGCGCCGGCGGCGCTCGCGCCCGAACTGGCCGCCCTGGACTCCGTGCTCCGGGAGGCGATCGCCCATGACACCGCCTGGCGCTTTCTCATGCTCGGCCGCCACCTCGAGCGGGGCCAGAACCTCGTGGCGATCGCCCGCCACCTGCTGGGGCCGCTCGGCACCGGGGTGGAGGCGGTGACGGAGTTCCGGCTGCAGTCGCTCCTGCATCTGGCGGATTGCCTGTTTTCCTACCGCAGTTCCGGCCACGGCGTGTTCCAGCCGGCACAGGTGCTGGCCTGGCTGTTCGTCGCCCCGGAAAATCCACGCGGCCTCCGTTTCCTCGCGGATCAGATCAACCTCCACCTCACCGGGCTGCCCGACGACCTCGCGCCGCGGGCGGTGGCGGAGTTGCGCACGCTGGCCTTTCGGCTGCTGAGCCGCGTGCGCCTGCTCGAATTGCCGGCGCTCGTCGCCGGACTGGCCAGGCCGCGGCCTTCCTGCAGGAGAGCCGGACGATTCTGGCGATCCAGCGATCGCATCACGCAGATTCACTTTCGCCCACCCGAGCTGCCCGCCGCGCGGCCGTGACTCGCCCCATGCCCGTCTACCGCGTCACCCACACCACCCGCTACCGGCATACCGCCCCCGCGACCGCGGCCTGGCAGGCCCTGCATCTTCAGCCGCGGCGCGAGGCCGCGCAGGCGCTGGCGGCCTCGAGTCCCGATCTTTCCCCGGCGCCCGCCGACCTCGCGGCTCGCGCCGATGCCTTCGGCAACACGCAACACGTCTTTACGGTGCGCGAGCCGCATGCCGTCCTGACCATCACCAGCCGGAGCCACGTGCGCCGCGACGAGCCGGCGGTGCCCATGCCCGGCCTCACCCCGCCGCTCGCCGCCGCCCGGGCGCAGGTTGCCACCGCCATCGCCGCCGGGCCGGACTACGCCCTCGAACAGTTCCTCCACGAAAACGCCCCACGTGCCCCTGCTCCCGCCGCGCGAACTGGCGGCCGGGCTCGACTCCGACGATCCACCGGCGCTGGCCTGGCTCCTCGCGCTCGGCGAGCGGTTCGCCACCGACTTCACCTTCGATGCCGGGGTCACGGACGTTTCCACACCGCTGGCGGAGGTGCTGCGGTTGCGGCGCGGCGTCTGCCAGGATTTTGCGCACCTGTTTCAGCTGCGTGCGCCAGCACGGACTGCCGGCGGCGTACGTCAGCGGCTACCTGCTCACCACGCCGCTGCCCGGCCAGCCGCGCCTGCGGGGGCCGATGCCTCACACGCGTGGGTCTCGTCCACGTGCCCGGCAGTGGCTGGATCGACTACGATCCCACGAACCACTGCCTGGCTGGCACCGGGCCATATCGTGGTGGCCTGCGGGCGCGGACACGCCGACGTCTGCCCGGTCAAGGGTCTCTTCAGCGGCGGGCGGCGCGCATACCGAGACCGGCGTGACGGTCGAGCCGGCGGAGGAGATGCGATTCCAGCCGGAACATCCTGCTGGCTCGCCGGGCCGTTGCCCCCGGCGAACACGCCCGCCTGAGCCCCGTCGTTCCTCGTTCCCGCGCTGAGAACGAGAAAGGGAACCAGGAGCGGGAACGATCAAGCGCCGCCCGCGCTACACCCTCACCTCGACGCGGCGGCCGCCCTCGGCGGCGGAGCGGTAGATCGCCCCGATGATCACCAGGTCCCGCCGTCCCATGACGCCGGATACGGGCGACTCGCGCCCTCGCGCACGCAGCGGGCGAAACCGTCGATCTGCACGGCCTGCTGGCTGCGCGGCGGCGGGCGGACCTCGCGGTGCGCCCTGGCTGGTGGTGACCCGAGATCGCCGTACTGGAAGGCGGGGCGAACTCGATCCAGCCCTTCTTCCCCCTCGGGCGCGGAAGCGATCCCCGCCGCCGTTGTAGCCGTGGAGCACTTTGCCGTCGCGCTGCTGGCGAACTCCAGCCGAAGTCGATCCCCTCCTCGACGTCGCGGAACAGATCCGGCCGCTTTTTCGAGTGCTCGCGCGCCTGCACCGCCACCGGCGCGAAGGTCGCGTGCGCGGAGCCGTCGGTGTCCGCCGCCAGGCATGCCGCCTGGAGGCAGTAGATGCCGATGTCCATCAGCGGCCCGCCGCCGGCCATCGCCTTCTCGATCCGCCACACGTGCCGGTTGATCGTGAAGGCCAGCATCCCCGTCATCCTCCGGAACGGGCCGAAGTCCGGCGCGCGCGCGAGGCGCCTGAGTTCGCGGTAGTGCGGCTCGAACTGCAGGCGGTAGCCGATCGAGAGTTTCACGCGGTTCGCGCGGCAGGCCGCGAGCATGGCGTTGCAGTCGGCGACGGTGTTGGCCATCGGCTTCTCGCAGATCACGTGTTTGCCCGCCCACGCCGCGGCGATGGTGTGCTCGGGGTGGAGCGCGTTCGGCGTGACGACGTAGACGATGTCGATGGCGGGGTTGTCGATCAGCCGCGCCATCGTGGCGTAGTCGTAGATGTTCCGTTCCGGAAGCCGAACTCCCGCGCCCAGGCCTGGCCCTTCTCGCGCGAGCCGGTGACGACCGCGCGCAGCTCGCACTTCCTGCGTGAGCCGCAGGGCGGGCCTGAGCTGGCTGCGGGCGTAGCTGCCGAGTCCGCACAACGCGATCCCCAGCTTGCGCGGGGGCGGCGTGTCCTGCGCGCGGGCCTGCCGGGGCAGGGGCCAGCGCGGCCGTTCCTGCCGCCAGCCGGCCGAGAAATTCCTGCGCCGCGCCGTCGAGTGGGGGGGGTTCACACATGGCAAGGCTCGCGTGGCGGCC
>JADJPD010000041.1 GCA_016713435.1 Gemmatimonadota bacterium
GTGTCCTCCACGCGGGCGCCGCAGGCCCCCACCTCCGCTGCGCGTAGCGCTCAGGTCCAGGCGGGCCCGATCCACCCCCGCCATCCAGCACCCCGCCTCGGAGTTCCGGACGAAGAGGTACCGCACCTGCGCATCCGCGAACAGCCGCGCGATGTCGCCTTCCACGCGGCTCCCGCCGGAGTGGCTCGTCGTCAGCACCACGCCGCCATCGCCCCGGGCCTCGAGGAGGAGGGGGGGGGGCGCGGAGGTCGTCAGGAAGCGCGCCGGGTCCGGCGCCTGGCACCGGTCGCGGTGCACGAAGATGGGCCCGGGGGCTGTCACCGTCCCGCCCTCCTCGCGGGGGCGGTAAGTGAAGAGCACGCGCTCCTCCTGACCCACGCGAAAGGTGCCGAGGCACTGGCGGCAGGGGCCGGTACCGCGGGCCAGCTCCACCACGGCGGGGTGGCCGTAGCCGGGGGCCTTGAGGGTCTGCCGCACTTCGTCCGCCACTGCCGGGTCCACGCCGGTCACCCACATGTGCTGCTCCCGTGTCTTGAGGTGGGGGCAATCTGGGGAGTTGGGCGAAGCGTGGATATCCGGGAGTTGCGGTGGAATTCGCGACGGAAAGTGCCCCCCGGACGCCCTGCGTGCCCGTCGTGCAGCAAGTGGCGGGGCGCTGAGGTCCGGGTTGATATTGGGAGGTGTCACGCCGTGCGAGTCAGGCTCGCCGAGCCCACGCGCCACACTCTCACGCCGATGCGCCCCTGCTTGTCATGCGCCACCGCCGTCCGGCTGCTCCTGGCCCTGGCCGGGACGGCTTACGGCACGGTGCGCACGCTGTGGCTGCTTCCGGCCATCGGCGACGTGCCCTCACGTCTGGAAGGGCGGCTTCATGCTGGTGGGGCTGGCGGTGCCGCCCTCGCGCCGCTCCTGGCCGCGCACCTGCGTCGCCGTCACCAGGCACGGACCTGACGGAGCCCCATGCCCACGCACGAGCCGACCAACGCCATCCTCGCCCGCTGGACCGTCCCTCCCGCCCGCCTCCGCGCCTTTACAGCCGAGGTCCGCGCGCACGCCGCGAGCTCGCCCTTCCCGCCGAAGGACCTCCTCGCCGCCGCCTGCGACGCCCAGGCGGAGAAGGGCCTTGAGGTGGTGTTCCGCACCGACGCGCTGGTCGTCGGCTCCTGGTCACTCTCCTTCGTCTACAACCAGGACACGGACTTTCGCCTGGAGGACGCATGGCTCCTTGTCGAGCTCGAAGGCACCCACACGATCCCGGTGCCCACGACGCCCGAGAGCCGGGACGCCGTGGAGCGCGGCCTCGCCGCGTACGCCCGCATCGTGGCAGAGGAGAACCGGCAATACTTCGCGGCGCGGGCCGCCCCCACCCTGAGCAACCGCCTGCTCAACATCGCCGAGCAGCACTTCGCCTGGGTGGTGCTCGGCTTCTTCGTGGGGATCCGCTCCTCATCGCCCTCGTCGGGCTGCTGCGGGGCGGGTTCGAGTAGGCGCCGGGCTGGATCGCGCGGAGCGGACGGGCGGCTAGATTCACGTCGCGCCACGGCGTCGCCGCGAGTCGCCGCGCGTGCCCGGCCCTGCCACGGAGCAGACGATGTCCGCCAACGCGTCACCCATGATCCCGCTCCGCATCATCATCGAGCGCCCCCTGCCGGGCGTCGCCCTCGCGCTGCAGGCGGGGAAGGACGGCCTCGAGCCGCCCACCGCGAGCTCCACGGACGCGGTGGTGTTCGATCGCGCGGTGCGCCTCGGCCCGCCCAGGCCCGGCGGCGCGCCCAACTTCCTCGGCCCTTACGTGCAGGGACCGCCGGCGACCCGGTTCGTCTATGTCTGCGTGGGCCGCCGGGCGGGCCAGGCCGGGAGCGCGTGCGATGGCCGCATGAAGGTCCCGCTCACCGGCATCACCGGCGCGGAGGTGCAGGCGGTCCTGGCCGTGCCCGGCCGGCGGCTGGTGGTGCGCGTGCCGGGACGCACGCCGTCAGGCGGGCCGACCCTGGCCACCGTCAAGCTGCCGGCCGGCGCCTGGCAGGTGGTGGAGGACGGACCCGCGTAGAAGTGCCCGCGGGGAAGCGCACCCGCACCCACCACCGTTTGCCTCCGTCGCCGCCCCCCGCGATCTTCCAGCATGCCCGACCGCCGGTATTCTGAGGACGAAGTCGCCGCGATCTTCCGCGCCGCCACCGAGCTGCCGGAGCCGGCGGACACGCCGGCCACCGGCGTGCCCGCCGCCGGGCTCACGCTGGCCGAGGTGCAGGCGATTGGGCTGGAGGCGGGGATCGGCGCGGAGGCCATCGCGCGGGCGGCGCAGCTCGTCACCTCGCCGCCCGTGGTGAGCCAGCGGGTGCTCGGGCTGCCCTTCCGGGTGAGCCACACGGTGCCGCTGCATCGCCGCCTGACGGACGCGGAGTGGGAGCGGCTGGTGGTGCAGCTGCGGGAGGTGTTCGACGCGCGGGGACGGTGCACGTGGAGGGCTCGCTCCGCGGCTGGACCAACGGCAACCTCCACGTCCTCCTCGAGCCGGCGCAGGACGGGCACCCGCTCCGCTTCCGCACCGTCAACGGCGGCGCGCAGGCCGGCACCACGCTCGGCCTGATGTTCCTCGGCGTGGCCGGCGTCACCACGGCTGCCACGATGCTCTCGGGCACCCTCGCCCACGCCACCGCCGGCATCGCGGTGATGGGCTTCACGGGCATCGGCCTCCTCGCCAGTGCCGCGCTTCGCCTGCCACGCTGGGCGCGGACACGCGCGGAGCAGATGGTGGCACTCGGCGCCCGGCTCACGGCCCCGTCAGGCGGCCCCACCCTGCCTCCCGCGGCCGGCGAGGGGGAACGGGGCGGCGGCTGAACAGCGCCGCCCCCTGCCCCCACCCCGCCACTCGATCAACCCGCCACCTTCCTCCCTGACTCGTCCATGCGCTTCGCCCCTGCGCCGCTGTGCCTGATTGCGCTGCTCGCCTGCAAGCCCGCCGACACGCCCAAGGCGGCGCCCGCCACCACGCCCGCCCCGGCCGTGGTGCCCCGGGCCGACTTCAGCCGGATTGCCTACCTGGCCGGGCGCTGGCGCGGCGTGAGCCCGACGGGGCAGGTCTTCTTCCAGCAGTACCTCGCGCTCGACGACACCACGCTGCAGAACTTTGCCTTCCGCGACTCAGCTTCTCGGCCCCGGGCGACAGCGGGAAGGTCCGCTGGGCCAACGGCCAGGTGCGCTCCGGCAGCGGCCAGAAGCGGTGGGTGGCGACGGTGTGGACGGCGGACAGCGTGCGCTTCGAGCCGGAGGCGGTGGCGACGAACAGCTACACGTGGATCCGGCGGTCGGCGGACGCGTGGGCGGCGCGGCTCGAGCCGCGGGATGGGACGGCGCCGGTGGTGTATGAGTTGAGCCGGGTGGGGGAGTAGGGCGCCTGCGCTTCAGCGCGCCTCGAAGAACTGCACGTACGTCCCAGCCGGGTCCCGCACCAGGATGTTCCGTGTCCAGAGCGTGTCCGTCGCCGCCACGTGGGGCGGCCGGGTGAGCCAGGTGCCTTCGATGGTGGCCTGCTGCGCCCGGAGCTGTGCCAGCACCCGGTCCAGGTCCCGCACGTAGAAGCCGATCTTGGCCGGCCCGTACACCTGGTCCGGCGCGGTGGGCGCTCCCGTGAGGGCGGCGAGGGACCGTGCCGTCCGGTGCCACACCAGTTCCACCCGCACCCCGCGCCCGGCCAGCAACACCACCTGCGTGGACGAGTCGGGCGCCGCGCCCTCGAAGACCCGCGCGAGGCCGAAGAGCGAGCCGTACCAGCGCTCGCTCGCCGGGAGGTCCGGCACCGACAGCGCGACGAAGCTCGGGCCCACCACCTCCACCTGCGCGGCGGCGGCGGCGGGGGCGACGGCGAGCAGGAAGGCGGGCAGCCAGGACGGGCGCATGCATCCTCGATGACGGGGCGTGGATGCCTGACGCCGACGGTGGCCGGCGGTTTCAGTCCCGGCCGGAAACATCGGCGCCTGCAGGCGCTACCTTCCCCCCATGCCCCTCCCCACCACCCCAGAGGACCTCGAGCGCTGGCGCGCCCTCCGCGCCATCGTCCTCGCGCGGGACGGCCACGCGTGCCGGGAGTGCGGCGCCCCCTGCCCCGACGGCGAGGCCGATGTCCACCACCTGATCCCCCGCGCCTCCGGTGGCGACGACGAGCCCGCCAACCTGATCACCCTCTGCGACGGCTGCCACGCCGCCCACCACCCGAACCTCCAGGGTACCCTCGCCCGCCGCGCCCTCGAGCGCTGGGGCCTCCGCCTGGCCCGGTTCCTGGATCGCCGTCGCGAGCTCGCCGGTGTGGACGAGTCGCTCGGCCCCGCCATGCGGCTCCTCGGCGTCTCCCGCTTCCGCGAGGCCCAGCTCGAGGTCATCCTCGCCGCCCTCCGCGGTGAGTCGCTCCTCCTCGTGAGCGCCACCGGCTCCGGCAAGTCGCTCTGCTTCCAGGTGCCGGTGCTCGTCTCCCGCGGCTGCGGCTTCGTCCTCTCCCCGCTCAAGGCGCTCATGAGCGAGCAGGTGGTGGGCCTGCAACGGAAGAAGATCCCCGGCACCTTCATCAACGGCGACCTTTCGCCGGCGGAGAAGCGGATCCGCTACCGCCTGCTCCGCCAGGGCGCCATCAAGTTCCTCTACTGCACGCCGGAGCGCTTCGACCCCGGCATGGTCCGTCAGGCGGAGGTGGACGAGATCACGCGCGCCCGCCCCTCGTTCCTGGTGGTGGACGAGGCCCACTGCATTGACCGCTGGGGCAACGACTTCCGCCCCAACTACGGCCGCATCGGCGCCATCCGCGAGGCGCTTGGCCATCCGCCCGTCCTCGCCTTCACCGCCACGGCCGGCCGCCGGGGCCAGCGGCGCATCCTCGCCTCGCTCGGCATCCCCGATGCGCGCGTGGTGGTCACCGGCGTCAACCGCCCCAACATCAAGCTCGCCCGCCTGGCCGACGTGCACGACAAGGACCGCTTCGCCCTGATCGTGGCCCTCCTCAAGCGCGCGCCCCCGGGCCGCGCCATGCTGTTCGTGCCGACGGTCAAGACCGGCACTCCACCTCCAGGCCGGCCTCACCGACCTCGGCCTCACCCGTCCCTTCTACCACTCCCGCCTCGGCACCGCCAACGAGCGCGACACCCTGCTCGGGCGCTTCACCGGCCGGGTGGACCCGCCGCTCCATGTGATCATCTGCACCAACGCCTTCGGCATGGGCCTCGACCTGCCGGACGTGCGCCTGGTGGTCCACTGGCAGCATCCCGCCTCCGTGGAGGACTATCTCCAGGAGTTCGGGCGCGCGGGCCGGGATGGGGAGCCCTCGGTGGCGGTGCTGTTCACGGGGAAGAACGACGAGAAGTTGCTGGAGTTCATGGCGAAGAAGTCCGTCGAGGCCGCGAACATTGCGCCCGAGACCCGCGAGGCCGCGCTCGCCGCCAAGCTCGAGGCCATCCAGGACATGCGGCGGGTCGCCACGGCGCAGGGGCAGGCTGCGTGCGGGAGATGATCGTCCGCTACTTCGGGGACCCGCTAAGCCACGCGGGAGCGGACACTCGCCATGCGGATCGTGGAGTGGCTGCTACTCCGCGCCGGGCGGCCGCCGGTGACGTCGTACTGCTGCGACCACTGCGATCAGGTGAGCGCCGTCGGCGTGGTCGCGTGGGCGACCGGCGTCTACCAGGGC
>JADJPD010000042.1 GCA_016713435.1 Gemmatimonadota bacterium
GACAGCACGGCCACCATCCTCATGCGCGCCGTGGACGACCCCGATCCCGGGAGGTGCGCGAGCAGGCCGTCTTCTGGCTGAGCCAGGTGCCGGCCCCTGCACGGTGGCGCTGCTCGACCCCTGGTCCGCTTCTCCAACGACGAGGCCATCCAGGACAGCGGTCTTCGCCCCGGTTTGCGGGAGGGCAGCGATCGCCCAGGCCGCACTCCGGGCCCTGGCCGAGCGGGAACGATGCGCCGCGGGAGTGGTGCGCGAGCGGGCCATCTTCTGGCTGGGCCAGTCGGAACGGCGGGCCGGCGGCCTGCGGCAGCGCCACCCGAAGCTGGCCGACGGTGGGCCCCAAGGAGCGCCTCATCTTCGGCATCGCGCAGTCGAACGAGGCGGCTGACCGGCAGTGGCTGCTCTACCTGGTGCGGAACGGCAGCGAGGACGTCGAGCTCCGGAAGCGGGCGCTCTTCTGGGTGGCGCAGTCGGCCGACCTCGCGCAGCCTGACGCCCTCTACAAGAGCCTGACCGACGGCGAGCTCAAGGAGCAGATCATCTTCGGCGCAGCGGTGACCTGGCGGCGGTGGACCGGCTCATCACCATCGCCAAGACCGACAAGGGACCCGGGAGCTCCGCAAGAAGGCGCTTCCTTCTGGTTATTGGGCCAGTTCAGCACCCGCGCGGGTGGACGTCCTCGAGCAGTTCCTGAACGAGTAGGAGGCTCTCCACAGATTCAGGATCCTGGCGCGCAGGTGGTGACCGCTACGCCTATCGCGGTCCTGCGGTTCGTCGATCCCACGCTGGCCGTGCAGGTGGCGGAGGTGCGCGACGGCACTGTGCGGTTGAGCTACACGGCGCGTAGCGAGGGCGTGTGCGGCAATGGCGAGAACATCAGCACCCAAAGCGGCCGGCGGAGTGAATGGCAATCGGATCGCCAGGACGGCCTCGGCGGTTGTCCCCGGAGCGGCGCGATAAAGACCACCCACATCCGCGCCTCACGTCGGCGTAATGGCGCGGTAATCGCCACCCGCGACCTGGGCCAGGGTCCCGCCGCCGAGGCGGGTGCGGGTACCTCCTCTGGCTGGCCGAACAGGATGAGCCCGCGGCGGACGACGCGATCTTCCCCGCCACCATCGCCGACAGCACCGAGGGCCTGGCCCACGCTGCTCCGCATCGCCAAGAGCGCCAGGCCAGCACCAAGCCCGCAAGGCCGCCATCTTCTGGAGTGGGCCAGGCTGCCGCGGCGGACGAGGTTACCGGGGCCTGGACGACCTGGCAAACGACGACGACCAGGACCGCGAGGTCCGCGGAGAGCGCCCTTCGCCCCCTCCCAGCGGCCCGCCAGCGAGGGCATCCCCGCGCTCATCCGGGTGGCGAAGACCAGCAAGGACCCAGCTCCGCCGCACCGCGCTTTTCTGGCTGGGCCAGAGCGAGGATCCGGCGGCGATCCGGCTGTCTAGAGATCCGACCAACTACTCCCACCTCCCAGCCCACCACGCACGATCGCGTTCGGTTCTGCGTCTGTAGGGGGGCCGGATATATCCGGCCGCTACGTCACGGGGGCCACCGGGATACTGCGTGGGAGGCTCGGAGGCCGCGACACGCCCCCGCAGCCTCTCTCATCCCAATCCCTCCACCCCCCATCCCCTCACCCTCGATCCGTAGCGGCCGGATCTATCCGGCCGATGCAAGGATTCGGAACGGCTCGCGTCGTCGGGGTACGAGTGTCTGGCCACGGAGGCCCGAGATTGGCGAGATGAATTCTTCATCTCGACACTGGGACCCCCGCACCCCGCGCCTGACCGATTGGGACTATTGCTCCCCCGCTGCCTATTTCATCACCATGAACACGAAGAACCGCCTCCGCGTCCTCAGCCGGGTGGAGTGCGGTGAAGTGTTCCTGTCACCCATCGGGCGCCTAGTGAACGCCAGCTGGCACGGCATCGCGGAGCACTTGCCGGGCGTCGAACTCGGCCGATTCGTCGTGATGCCCGGACCACCTCCACGGCATCCTGGTGCTTGCCGCGCGCCAGCCGCTCGCTCTCCAGCGTCATCCGGCCAGCTGCAAGGCCGCCGTAACACGCGCAGCCCGTCACGGCGGCATCCTCTCGAGTCCCCTCTCTGGCAACGCTCCTTCTACGACCGCATCCTGCGCACACCCGAGAGTGGAGAAACACGACCGGTACATCGCGGAGAACCCAGCCCGCTGGAAGGGCTAACCTCTCCTCCCCTCCCAGCCCCCACGCGTCGTATTCCGCCAGCCTCCACCCCGTAGCGGCCGGATATATCCGGCCGTTACGTACCGTAGGGCTGAGGGGATCGTGGCTGGGAGATCGAGCGGACTTCCGCGCGAGGAGCGCCGGAAGGATGAAGCGCGCCGATCGTCCCGGCGATGGTCCCCCCCACCAGCGCCAGCGCAATCGCCCCGAAGAGATCATCGACGCCGGTCCCCACGGCCAGCGGCAGCGGGCTCGCCAGCGTGGTGAGCGTGATCAGGGTGATCATCCCCGCCCGGTCGCGGCACGCCGCGATCACCTGCGCCGGCGTGGCGCGGCGCCCCGGCGCGCGGCGGCGCCGCTCCAGCACCCCATCCACGAGCAGGATCGCCTGGTTCACGGCGAGGCCGATCACCAGGATCACCCCCACCGCCGCCTCCCGCGTGAACGCCCCGCCCGTCGCGAAGAACGCCACCACCACGCCGGCCAGCGCGATCGGCAGCGACAGGAACACCATCGCCGCACCCCACGCCGAGTCGAAGACCATCGCCACGGCGAGCACCACGAGCGCCAGGCCCACCGCGAAGACCAGCCAGAGGCCCCGCTGGCTCTCGTCGTCCCGCCAGCCGAAGTACTCGTCGCTCACGGTGTAGCCGGGCGGGACGCTGATCGAGCGCATGAAGGCCTCGTGGGTCCGGTTGGCGAGCTTGGCGGGGCCGCGGAAGTCGTAGGAGAGGATGCGGACGTACTGCTGGTCCTCGCGGCTGATGCGCGACAGCGCCTCGCGCTCGCTGAGCGATGCGAGGTCGCCCACGTGCACCGGGGCGCCGCCGCTGGCGGGGACCTGCGCCGCGCGCAGCTGGTCCAGCGTGCGCTCGCGCGCCCTCGGTCTTGAGCGAGAGCCACAGCTCCTCGTCCCCCAGGATGAAGCGCTGCCGCGGCGGCGCCGCCCACCTCGCGCGCCACCCGGTCGGCGAACGCCTCACTGGTGATCCCGTAGCTCGCGAGCACCTCGCGGTTGGGCTCCAGCGTGATGTCCCGCGCCTTCTCCGCCGCCCCAGAGGCGGCCGCGTTGATGTCGACGCTCCGCACCCGCTGGATCTGCTCCAGCCGCCGCTTCATGTCGAGCGCCAGCTCCTCGACGCCCTTGAACGAGTAACCCAGGATCTTCACCCGGAAGCTCTGCAGGCTCACGCCCCCGGCGCCGTTGGCGAACCCCGGCCCGTACCCCTGCACCGACACTGCCGCGCCGCCGATGAGCGTGGCCCGGATGGTCAGCTCCTCCTGCAGCTGGTATGGCAGCACCGACTTGGCCGCCGCGTCGGTGAAGAGCACGCGCACGTACCCGGCATCCGGCGTCCCCTGCGCCTCCACCCGCTCCACGCCCGGGATCCCCACCACGAACTTCTCCAGCTCCGCCACGCTCCGGTCCACATTCTCTGGATTGGAGCCGCTCGGGAACTCCACCCGCGCCGAGAGCGTGGTGCGCTGCCCCCAGCCGCGCTGAAGCTCGAGCGCGGCACCCTGGCGTGAGGCGAGCCAGGCGAGCCCGCCCAGCACCAACGTCGTGACTGGAGAGCGTGGCCCAGCGCCAGCGCACCAGCCGGATCACCGTCCACGTGTACGCGCGCTCCACCCGCGCCACCGCACCCGGTGCATCCCGTGCCCGCGCCCGATGGCCGGCAGCAGCACCACCGACGTGAGGATGGAGCAGCCCAGCGCCAGCGCAAACGCCGTCGCGAACGGCACGAACGCGGCGCGCGTGTCGCCCTGCAGATACAGGAAGGGGAAGAGCACCACCGCCGTGGTCAGCGTGGAGCCCAGCACCGCAGGCAGGATCTTCCGCGCCGACTCGGCCCGCGCCGCCGCCGTGTCAGGCACCGTGCGGAAGCGGTCCACCACCACCAGCCCGTTCTGCACCAGGATGCCGACCCCCATGCCGAGGCCGGCGAGCGTGAGCAGGTTGGCGGGAATGCCGAGGAGGTAGAGCCCGAGCGTGGTCCCGGCGATGGCCACGCAGGCGCTGAGCAGCACCAGCAGCACCGCGCCCGGCGCCTGCAGGGTCAGCGCCAGCACCAGCAGCACCCCGCCGATGGCCATGGCGCCGCGCCGCGCGAGGTCGTCGAGCTGGGTGGCGAGGCGGTCGCTTTCGTCCGCCATGACCTCGAAGCGGACGCCGGGCGGGAGCTTCGGGGTCAGCTCGTCGAGGGCGGCGTGCACGGACGTGGCGGTCTTGATGGCGTCGGCCCCGGGGAGGCGGGCCACCCGGAGCATCACGGCGGGGCGGCCGTTGACGCGGAAGAAGCGGTCCTGGTTGTCCTCCTCGCGGCGGATGGTGGCCAGCGCGTCGAGGCGGTGAGCGTACCGCCCGCGCCCGGGCACGGGCAGCGCGCCGAGCGCCTCGAGCGCGTCGGGGACATCGCGGAGCACCACGCGGCGCTCGCTCGCGCCGGCACGCTCCACGCCGAGCGCCTCGACGGCGCGCGCCCCGGCCAGCACCTCCCGCAGGCGCGACGGCGGCACCCCCAGCTGCCGGAGCTTCTCCGGCTGGTAGGCCACGCTCACCCCCACGATGGCGCCCCCCATCGCCTCCACCCCCGACACGCCCGGCACCGCCGCCAGCCTCGGCTTCACCAGCCGGTCCACGAGTTCGGCGAAGGTGCCCGCCGTGTACGGCCCGTACACCGTGTAGCTGACGAGCGGCTCCTCCTCGAGCCCTTCCGGCACGAAGTTGCTCACCGAGAGCCCGCTCGCCCCCGGCGGGAACTCCGTCCGGAGCAGCTCCAGCCGCTCCAGGATGCCGAGCCGCGCCAGCTGCACGCTGGTGCCGGGCTCGAGCTCCACGTCGAGCGACACGTAGCCCTCGCCCGACTCGCTCTCCACCCGCTCCACCCCGCGGACCGACTGGATGGCCTCCTCGATGGGGCTGCCGAGCCAGGTCTCCACCAGCTCCGCGCTGGCCCCCGGCCAGTCCATGGACACGCGGAGCCTCGGCAGCTCCACGGTGGGCCGGGTGGCCAGTGGCAGGCGGAGCAGCGCCACCGCCCCCGCCAGGAGCACAGCGACGCTCGCCGCCCAGATGACGGCCGGCCGCCGCGCCGACCAGGCGATCACTCGGCCACCGCCGCCGCGGCCGCCACCGGCGCCTTCGCCGCCGCGCGCCGCTCCTGCCACGCCTCCACCACGGCGTAGGCCGTCGGCAGCAGGAAGAACGTCACCAGCGTGGCCGTGATGGAGCCGCCGATGACGCCGGCCGCGAGCGGCTGGTAGAGCTCCCCGCCGCTGCCGATGCCGAAGACGAGCGGCAGCACGCCCACGATGGTCGTGAGCGACGTCATGGCGATCGCCCGGAGCCGCTGGTGCCCGCCGCGCATGATGGCGTCGCGGATGGAGCAGCCCTCCTCGCGGAAGCGGCGGATGGCGTCGAGCTTGACCACGGCGTCGTTGTCGGCGAGCCCGATCATCACCACCATGCCGATGAGCGACACGGCGTTGAGGCTCTGCCCCGTGAGCCAGAGCACCGCGATGCCGCCCACCGCGGCCAGCGGCACCGTCAGCATCACGATGAGCGGCGTGGTGAAGCTGGCAAACTCCCCCGCCAGCACCAGGAACACGAGCGCCACCGAGAGCAGCGCCACGACACCCATCTCACCGAGCGTGCGGCGCTGCTCCAGGTCGGCGCCGCCGATGGTCCACGTGAGGCCGGCGGGGGTGGGGACGCCGGCCAGCGCGGCCTCGATCCGCTCCACGGCCTTCGCGGTGCCGCCGCGCTCCACCGCCGCCTCCACCACCTGCACCGGCCGCTGGTTGACGCGCACCACCTCGACCGGGTCCTGCACCTCCGTGACCGACACGAGCTGCCCCACCGGCACGCCGCGCACCGTGGCGGCGAGTGCCGTGGCGAGGTCCTCGTTGGCGGTGCCCGCGTAGCGCACGCGGATCGGGGTGCGGCGGTCGGTCTCCCGCAGCTCGCTCGCCTCGACGCCGCCGAGCCCGCCGGCGATGGTGCTGGCCACCTCCCCGGTGGTCAGGCCGTGCAGCGTGATCCGGTCCCGCTCGAGCGCGAGCTCGATCACCGGCTGCGTCCCGGCATACGCGTCCCGCACGTCGGTGAGGCCCTCGACCGTCGCGAGCCGCTGCCGCGCGTCCGCGGCGAAGCGCGCGGCGGTGGCGCGGTCGGGCGCGCTCACCTCGAGGCGCATGAGTCGCCCCTCGCGCCCGATGAGCGAGCCGAACTCGGACTGGCCCGCCAGGTCCAGCGCCAGCGCCCCGGCCGCCAGGTCCGGCACCCGCGCCCGCAGCGAGTCCGCGAACGCGCGCGCCGCCATCCCGTCCGGCACCGGCAGCAGCAGCTGCGCGTACGACGCGCCCCCGGCATCCGCCCCCGCCACCAGCTCCTCGTCCGTCGCCGAGCCGATGCGCGCGTAGGTGCCGCGGGAGCCGAGCGCCTCGGCCGCGGCCTCGATGCGGGCGGCCTGGCGCGCCGTCTCCTCGATGGCCGTGCCCTCCGCCAGGCGGAGCGTGGCGATGGCGGTGCCCTCGTCCACCTGCGGCAGGATCTCGCGCGGGAGCCGCGAGAACATCCACCCCGCCATCACCGTCATCGCCAGCGCGGTGGCGAACACCGTCCGCGGCCGCGCCAGCGACCAGTCCATCCCCGCCTCGTACCAGTGCACCAGCCGCCCGCCGATCCGCGCGAGCCAGGCCCGCACCGCGCCCGGGGCACCCCGGGGCGGCAGCACCTCGTCGGCGCCATCCCCGCGCCGCCCCGCCAGCATCACCGGCATGAGCGTGAGTGCCAGCACCAGCGAGGCCAGCAGCGACGTGACCACCGACAGCGCCAGGTCGCGGAACAGCGCCGCCGCGAGCCCACGCACGAAGACGATCGGCCCGAAGACGAGCACCGTCGTCAGCATGCCGGCGGTGAGCGGCCCCGCCACGCTCGTGGCCCCCGCGAGCGCGGCGGCGAACCGCCCCATCCCCTCCTCGCGGAGCCGCCCCGTGGTCTCCGCCACCACGATGGCCTGGTCCACGAGGAGACCCACCCCGAGGGCGAGCCCGCCGAGCGAGAGCACGTTGATGGTGACGCCCATGAGCTGCAGCAGCGTGAGCGACACCAGCACCGACAGCGGCACGATGAGCCCGATGGCCAGGGCGCTCCGCCAGTCGGCCAGGAACAGGAGGATCACCAGCAGGCAGAGGATGCCGCCGAGGACGATCTCCTGCAGCAGGTTGGAGAGCGCGTCGTTGACGAAGCGCGCCTGCGCCGCGATCACCGTCAGCTTCAGGTCCGGGAACTCCGCCCGGAGCCCCGCCAGCGCTTCCTCCATCCCCTGCGTCACCGCCACGGTGTTGGCACCCGCGTCCTTGTACACCACGAGGCCGATCCCCGGCGTGCCGTCGAGCCGCGTGAGCGTCCGCGGGTCCGCGGAGGCGAGCGTCACGGTGGCGAGGTCGCGGAGGCGCACCAGCGAGCCGGTGGCGCCGTTGGTGCCCACGGGGATGGCGCCGAACTCGTCCACGCTGCGGAGCTCCGTCAGCGCCCGCACCGAGAAGCGGAACTGCCCGCGCCGGATGGTGCCGCCCGGCGCCGCGGCGTTGGCGGCCTTCACCGCCGTCACCACGTCGCCGGGGGTGAGGCCGAGCCCACGGAGCCGGTCCGGGTCCAGCGCCACGCGGATCTCGTCCTCCGGCACCCCCGTCACCGCCACGCTCGCCACCCCGTCCAGCTGCTCCAGCCGCCGCGCCAGCACCTGCTCCGCCAGGCGCGCCGTGGCGCGCAGGTCCTGCGGCCCGCTCACGCCGAGGACGGCGATGGGCCGCTGGCCCGGGTCGCTGGTGAGGAGGGTCGGCCGCTCCGCCGTCTCCGGCAGCCGCGCGCGCGCATTGTCCAGCCGCTCGCGCACGGTGAGCACGGTCCCGGCCATGTCGGTGCCCCACGCGAAGCGCGCGGTGGTGGTCACCTCCCCGTTCCGGCTCACGGAGCGGAGCTCCACGAGCCCGGGCGTCGCGGCGATCGCCTCCTCCACCACCTTCGCCACGAAGCGGCTCGCCTCGGTGGAGGCGGCGCCCGGGTAGAGGGTGCGGATGGTGAGGACGGGGAGGGTGACGTCGGGAAGGAGCGAGACCGGCAGGCGCCCGAGCGAGACACTGCCGAGCAGGACGAGCGCCAGCACGGCGGCGATGGTGGTGACGGGGCGCTTGAGGGCGGCGGAGACGATGGACATGAAGACGGCCCGCCCCTCGGTGAAGTACGCGTAGGGCCGGAGCGCCGCTCCGGCCACTGGGACCTGAAGATCGAGCGGCCGGAGCAGCGCTCCGGCCCTACGGAGCCCCTACCTAACGCTCCGCCCGCTCGGCGGCATTCACGACGCGGACCGGCGCATCATGCGTCAGCGTCAGGTGCCCCTCCACCAGCACCGTGTCCCCCGCCACCACCGGGATCGCCCCCGTGGAGCTGTCGGGCAGGACCTCAGTCTCCACGCCGTTGCTCTTCCCGGGCACGATGTACACCCACTGCGCCCGCCCCTCCTTCGCCACGAAGACCAGCGGCCGCCCATCCCGCTCGATGACGGCGCGCGCGGGCACCAGGGTGCGGTCGGGGAGGCGGGTGGCCTCGAGCTTGAGGTCGGTGTACATCCCGGGCCTGAGCCGCCCGCCGGCGCTCGCGGCGATGACCACCCGGCCGGCGCGCGCCACCGTGTCCACGAGCGGCAGCACCGCCACGATGCGCCCCTTCACCGGCCCGCCCGCGAGCGCGGGCGCCGAGATGAAGGCGTCGCCGCCCACCTTGATGTAGGGGAGGTCGTGCTCGAGGACCTGCGCCTCGATGCGGAGGTTGGTGACGTCCACCATGGTGACGAGGGCGCCGCCGGCGCTCACCCGCGAGCCGGCCGCCACGTCCACCCGCTCGATGACGCCGTCGAACGGCGCCGTGATCACCGAGCGCTCCCGCTCGAGCTCGGCCCGCTCGAGCCGCACCTGCGCGCCGGGTACGCCGGAGAGCGTGAGCGCATTCTGCCGCCGCTCGTCTTCCTGCCCGGGGCCCAGGAGAATGGAGTCGCTCGCCAGGTTGCCGCGGTACTTGATGCGCGCCTCCGCCAGCGCCGCCTCGGCCTCGCGCACGGCGAGGTCGAAGGGGCGCTGGTCGAGCTTCACCAGCACATCGCCCTTCTTCACCGCCTGGCCGGGGCGCACGCGCACCTCGTCCACGGTGCCGTTGGTCTCGGCGCGGAGGTCGGCGACGGCGTCGCTCCGGACCTGGCCGGTGGTGGTCACCGAGAGCACCAGGTCGCCGCGGCGCACGGGGGCGCCGGCGACGGGGAGGGTCATGGTGCTCGACCCGCCAGCTTCACCCTCCGCCGGTGCTTCGCCCGCCGCCGCCGTCTCGGCGTCCGCCGCCTTGCCCTTGCATCCGGAGGAGGCATGCGCGAGCAGCACCACCAGGGCCAGCGAGCGAACGCCGAGCGAGGAGAACACGGAAGCCTCTTCTCTGGTGAGGAACGCGCGGTTCAGCGCCGGTACCGCTCGAGATACTGCAACCCATCCTCATCCGTCGCAATCGCATACAGCGTCCCATTCCCAATCCCCACCATCCGCCGCCCCAGCGGCAGCGTCACCCGCTCCTTGAGGTTCCCGCTCCGGTCAAAGACGTCGTACGTCGGCGTCGAGTCCCGCACGCTCGTGGAGCGCTGGACCCAGAGCGTCCCCTCCGGCGCCATCCAGCTCCCCGGGCCGTTGCCGCTCCGCCCCGTGAACGCCGGCTTGGCCTCCGGCCAGTCGAAGTCCTCCGCCTTGGCCTCCGGCATCTGCTGCGACGGCCCCGCGCGCCCCGGCCCGCCGCTCGACACGGTGATCCGGTTCCGGTTGTTCCGCGCCCGCGCCAGCCACGCCTCCTTCTCGGCGTCGTTGATCCGCACCGGCGTGTGCGCCACCGGCCGCCCCGCCGTGCGCTGCTGCCCCGAGAGCCACTCCACGTGGTAGTCGCCCGTCCGCACCGCGGCCACCACGCCCTCGCTCCCCACCGCCCAGTCGTCGGCGGCCGCGAAGGGCGTCTGCCGGATCATCACCGTGCGCGTGTTCTGCCCGCCGGACATGTTGATCTTCATCGCGGCAATCTTGACCTTGCCGAGCGTGTCCACGGTGTTCTTGGCGCGATCCCAGCGGAGGATCGGCACCGAGTCCGGCATTTCCATCGGGCCATCAATGCGCATGCCGCCGCCCGGCCCGCCGGGGAACGGGCTCGCCTGCGCGTAGAGCCGGCCCTGGCGGTCGGCGCCGCGGAGGTCGGGGATGCCGCCCAGCGCCTCGGGAAGGTGATCGTCGCACCCATCTTGCCGTCCGGCGTGACCACGAGCATCCGGCGGTTGCCGCGGTCCACCACGAGCGTCGTATCGCCCGCCAGCGCAATGAGGTCGCCGGGGAGGTTGTACTCACCGGGGCCCTGGCCGCTCCGGCCCACCTGCGAATGCGCCTGCGTCCGGAAGTCGGCGAGGAGCACCGCCTTGGCCGCCACGTCGGTGACCAGCACCCGCCCGTTGGCCAGCTCGCGGAGCGCCACCACCTGGTCGAACGGCTCCTCGAACTTGGCGTCAGGCGACTTGAGCGCCCGCGGCGCGGGATTCCCCTGCGCGGCGAGCGGCACGGCAACGGCCCCGGCGAGCAGGGCGGCAATCAGCGGACGGGGCACGGCGGGTGTCCTCCAGGGGCGGTGCGTGAAATGTGAGATCCGGCGCGCTTGGGGATGCGTGAACTCGGGTTCAGGTCGCACCGGATGCGCTGGAAGGGCGGCGACGGGACCCCGCGGCCCGCGGCGCTCGGCCCAAGGACGCGCCCGTTCCAGCGCTGCAACGACGGGGCTCCCGGCACGGTTCCCCCGGCCCCGGACGCGAAGAGCGGGAACTGACGGGAGAGTCGGGCGCGTCCATTCGACCAGACGTCGCTGGCGGCGGTCTGTGTAGGGGCCGGACATATCCGGCCCCTACAGACGTTTCGCGACCGGGGCGCACGCCCCGACGCCTCGCGCCCGCCTTCCCCACCACCCAGCCCACCACGCACGCTCCCCTCTCCCCCACGTACGTAGGGGCCGGATATATCCGGCCCCTACAGACGTTACGCGACGACGAGCGTAAGTGGACGGCTGGGTCGTCGGGGAAGACGCCTGATGCGCCGCGGGGGTTCTGACGGCCACCGGCGCCGGGGGTTAGATTCCCCGCCCTCATGGCACGCCGTCTCTCCCCCACCGCCCTCCTCGCCGCCGTGGCCCTCGCCGCCTGCGGCGGCACGGAGCCCCCGCCGCCCAGTGCGGCGCTTCGGGCCACGCCGGATACGCTGCTCCTGCAGCCGCTGGTGGACGTGACGGCGGCCGAGCCGCTCGGCGGCGGCCGGTGGGTGGTACTCGCGCCCGAGGACCGGAAGGTCCTGGTGGTGGAGTTCGGGAAGAAGCCGGTAGCCATCGGCGCGGGGGAGCTGGACCAGCCCTTCCAGCTCTTCAAGGCGGGCGACACGCTCTGGGTGGACGACTGGTCCCGCCGCCGCGCCACCGCCTGGTCGCCGGACGGCAAGCTTCTCGGGACGCTCCCCGCCAACGACCAGCTCCGCGGCGCCCTCCCCCGCGCGCGGGACAATGCGGGCCGCTGGTACTACGAGCTCCGCCCCCTCCCCGGCCGCGACGGCAGCGGCAACCGCGACTCGGCCAACATCCTCCGCCTCTCGGCCCAGGTCATGGACACGGTGGCGCAGCTCGCGCCCTACGACCTGGCCGAGGTGGTGAGCGAGGGACGGCGGCGGCTCGAGCGCCGGCTGCTCTCGGGGACGGACCGCTGGGGCGCCTTCGGCGACGGCACCGTGTGGGTGGCGCGCTCCGACCGGAACCGGGTGGACTGGGTGGCGCCGGACGGCCAGGTCACCGAGGGACGCGAGCTCCCCGACCGGGTCCTGCCGATCACCGAGAACGACCGCGAGCTGTTCCTCAACCGCTTCGACCCGGGGCTCCGGCCCTCGGTGGAGGCCATCCCGTTCGCGGCCATCAAGCCCCCGTTCGAGCAGGCCGTCGCCGCGCCGGACGGGGCGGTCTGGCTGGTCAAGAACCGCGCGGTGGGCGACACGACGCGGTACTACCAGGTGGTGAACCGCGAGGGGCGCTTCGTGCAGGAGTTCACCCATCCGGGGATCGGGCGGGTCATCGCCCTCGCGGAAGGGGAGGCGCTGGTGGCGGAGACGTACGCCGAGGGCGTGCGGCTCCTGCGGTTCAGCATCCCGAAATAACCGACACCCACGACAAGGCTCCCGTGGGTCCGGAGCGCTGCTCCGGCCACTGGGACATGAAGATCGAGTTGCCGCAGCGACGCTCCGGCTCCACGGACGTTGATTCTTTTCCTGGAGTGATGATGATGGCTTTCGTGCGGCGCCTCGCCCCCGCGGCGCTCCTCCTTACCGCGTGCAGCGAGCCCAAGGCCGCGCTCACCGTGCTGGACCAGCCCGAGGCCGTGCTGGGCCGGAGCTTTGCGCAGGTGAGCAACGTGGTGGAGATCGGCCCCAACCAGGTGGCGCTGGCGGAGCTCAAGGACCGGACCTTCCTCTTCGCCGACTTCGCCACCGGCACCGCGACGCCGGTGGGGCAGCACGCCGACTCCATCAAGCCGGGCGACGCGGCCCCGGGCCAGCACAAGTATCCCGGCTACGTCCTCCGCCTCGGTCCCGACACGCTGGGGCTCGTGGACTTCGCCGCCGAGCGCACCACCATCTGGACCACGGCGGGCGGGTACGTCGGCATCATGCCGGGCCGCGGGGTCGGCGGCAACAACCAGCCGCTGGTCTACGACGGCAAGCACACCGGCTACAAGGAAGACGTGCGCGGCGTCCTCGGCGGGCTCGAGCCCGGCGAGGAGGTGAACTTCGACAACCTCGCCGTCCTCCGCATCATCGCGGGCGACACGGTGGCGGACACGGTGGCGCGCCTCAAGCTGCCGGTCTGGGGGCGGGGCCAGTTCGGCGAGCAGATGAAGATCGTCTCCACCATCTTCTCGGGCCGCGACCTCTTCGGCGTGCTCCCCGACGGCTCCCTCTGGGCGGCGCGCGCCAACGACAACCGCGTGGACTGGCGCTCGCCCACCGGCGACTGGAGCACGGGCCCCAGGCGGTCCTACACCACCATCCCGGTGGAGCAGGCGGAGAAGGACATGTTCCTCAACCGCCTGCGCCAGCAGATGGCGTCGATGGGGGCGCCGGCCGGCATCGAGCTCAGCTATCCCTTCGCCGACTCCAAGCCGCCCTTCTCCGCGGGCGCCACCAACACCTACACCAGCGAGGTCTGGCTGCAGCGCTCGCGCGCCTTCGCCGACTCGGTGCCGGTCTACGACGTGGTGGGCCGCGACGGCAAGGCGGTGCGCGCGGTGCAGTTCCCGAAGGGGGCCACCCTCGCCGGCTTCGGCGCCGAGGGCCGCGTCTACGTGCTCCTCCGCCAGGGGGACGCGCAGCAGGTGGTGCGGTACGTCGTGAAATAGCGCCGGGCTCAACGCAAGAGACGGGGCTCGTCGCGCGACGAGCCCCGCGTTGCGTCTGGGATTCTCACGCCACCACCCAGCCCACCACGCACGATCCCCTCACCCCGTCGTCCGTAGCGGCCGGATATATCCGGCCGGTACGTACGTGGGGGAGAGGGGATCGTGGGTGGCGAGCTGGGAGAGGCGCGTGATTACGGCGTCGGCGTGTCGTCGGGCTCGGCGTCGTCCTCGACGGGCTCGGGTTCCGGCGGATCGGTGGACCGTCGGTTGCGGCGCCGGCCCTCGTTGTACCACTTGCGGGTCAGCTCGCCCGCCAGCTCCCGGTTGCCGAGGCCAAAGGCCAGGCCGGCGGCCAGGGCGATGGAGCCGAGCACGAGGGTGAAGGCGGCGGTGACGATGTCGTCGCTCACGCCCACCTGCTGCAGGGCCATGAAGACGGCGATGGTGACCATGGCGCCCTTGGTGAGCTTGGCCACGGTCACGACGCCCTCGACGGCGCCCGCGCTCGCCACCACCAGCGCCCGCACGAACTCGCCCACGATCATGCCGAGGATGATGATCACCACGGCGGAGACGAGCGTGGGGACGAAGCTGATCATCCGCCCGAACATCTCGCGCACGTTCTCGAGGCCCAGGGCCGAGCTGGCCAGCAGCACCACCACCAGCATGGTGAGCCAGAAGACGAGCTTCGAGAGCGCCCGCACCGGGTCCATGCGCACGCGGTGCGCCGCCTCCGTCAGGCCGCCCGCGTCGGCGATGCGGCGGAACTCCATCCGCTGGAGCGCCTTGTCGGTCCAGCGCTGGAGGGTGCGGGCCACCACGTAGCCCGCCAGCATGATGACGCCGGCGGCGAGCAGCCCCGGCAGCACGTCCGTCAGCTCGCCCCAGCCGATCAGCAGGCGATCGAGCAGCTCATCCATTCCCCACCTCGATGACGATCTTGCCAAGTTGCGCGCCCGCCGCCATCCGGCGGAAGCCGGCCACGGCGTCGCGGAAGGGGAATGTACGGTCGAGGACCGGTCGCAGCTTGCCCTCCCCCGCCAGCCGGGCGATCTCGGCGTATTCCCCGTCGCTGCCCATGGTGCTGCCCAGGAGGTCCCACTGGTACCAGAAGAGCTTGCGGATGTCGGTCGTCACCCGGGGCCCCGAGGTGCCGCCGCAGGTGACCAGCCGCCCCCGCTTGCCGAGGCAGCGGAGCGAGCGCTCCCAGGTGGCCTCGCCCACCGAGTCCACCACCACGTGGACGCCGCGACCGCCGGCGAAGGCCTTCACCTCCTTCGGCACGTCCTGCGAGGCATGGTCGAGGGCCAGGTCGGCGCCCAGGTTCTTGGCCTCTTCCAGCTTGTCGGGCGAGCTGCTGGTGACGATGGTCCGCGCGCCGAGGTGCTTGGCGATCTGGAGCGCCGCCTGCGCCACCCCGCCGCCGATGCCCCAGATGAGGACCGTCTCGCCTTCGCGGAGGTGCGCCCGGCTGGTGAGCATGCGCCACGCCGTGAGGGTGGCGAGCGAGAACGCCGCGCCCTCGCCGAAGCTCCAGCCGCTCGGGAGCCGCGCCACGTTGGCCGCCGGCACCACGACGAACTCGGCCAGCGTGCCGTGGCGGTGCTCGCCGAGGATGGCGAAGTCGGGGCAGAGGGGATGGTCATCGGTGCGGCACCACTCGCACTGCTTGCAGCCGATGCCGGGGTTGAGCATCACGCAGTCGCCCACCTGGACGCCGTGGGCGGCGGGGCCGACGGCGGCCACCACGCCGGCACCGTCCGAGCCCATGACGTGGGGGACCTGCCGGGGGAGGCCGGGCAGGCCCTTCACCATCCAGTAGTCGAGATGATTGAGCGCGGCCGCCTGCACGCGCACCAGCACGTCGTCGGGCCGCTCGAGGGACGGCGGGGGGAGCTCCTGGAACACCAGGTGCTCCAGCCCGCCGGTGCCAACCAGGGTGAGTGCGTTCAAAACGCCGGGCTCGTGATCCGTTCTCCGGGGGCCAGCCGCACGCGCACCTCGGTCCCGGGACCCAGCGTGCGCCACTGGAAGGTAATCTCGGGGGCCGCCCCGAGGTGACCCAGGCCAGGCGGGAGCCGTCCCGCGCGATGGCGTACTCCGCGATGGGGAGCGGCGAGGTGAGGAGCGGCACGGGGAGCCCGCCGGCGGCCGGCTGCTTCAGGACCTGGTCGGGATCGTCCCGGTTGCTGCGGCGCTGCAGCCAGGTCAGCTCGCCGGTGGGGAGGTAGCCGGGCTGGGACTCGTGCCGGTCCCGGCTGGCGCTCACCGGGCGCACCGCGCCGCCGGCGAAGGGGATGGCGAAGATGTCGCCCTTGGCGTCGCGGCCGTCGGGGTAGCCGGTGAACACCACCGTGGCGCCGTCCGGCGAGATGGCCGGCTCCTCGGCGCCGCCGGGGAAGCTGGTGAGCTGCCGGCCGCCGGAGCCGTCCGCGGCCACCACGTGGAGCTGGCGGGTGCCGCCCCGGGCCGAGGTGAACACCAGGAACTTGCCGTCCGGCGACCAGGTGGGCTGGAAATCCACCGCCGGGTCGGCGGTGACGCGCACGGCGTTCTGCCCGTCGGCGTCCGCCACGAAGATGTCGTAGTTGCCGAACTTGTCGGAGACGAACGCCAGCCGCGAGCGATCAGGCGAGTAGGCCGCATCGAGGTAGTTGGCCACGCTGTCGGTGAGCACCGGCCAGAAGCCCGAGGGGTCGGCGCTCGAGAGCGCGTACAGCCCGAAGCGGCCGCTCCGGCTGGAGCCGACGAGCACCTCGGCCGTCACCAGCACCGGCAGCTCGGTGGCCGGGCCGCCCATGGCGCGGACGGACACGGTGGTCCGGCCCGGTCCCAGCGCCTCCATGGCCCCCTCCGGCGACACCCGGACGATCGCGGCGTTGCTCGAGCTCCACTGGAGCCCGGTGGCCTCGCCCGCGGGGCGGCCGGCCTCGTCCACGAAGTGGGCGGGCAGCGTGGCGCGCTCGCCCTGCCGGAGGGAGAGGCTCGCCACGTCGAGGCCCACGCGGCCCGGGAGCACCTCGATGGTCCAGGCGCGCGGCGCAAAGCCGCGCGCGGCGAAGCTGAGCGTGGTGCTGCCGGCCTTCCGGGCGGTGAGCCGGTGCTGCGCCACGTCCCAGCTCGCGATGGTCGTGTCTCCCACCGTCCAGGCGATGGGCACGCCCTCGATGGGGACCGAGTCGTCGGTCTGCGGCAGCAGGGTGAACTCGCGCGTGGTGTTGGCCGGCAGGCGCACCGGCTCGGTGAGCCGCGGGGCCACCACGAAGTGCGCCACCCGGCGGTGCACCCGCACCGCGATGCGCCGCTCCTGCAGGAATCCCCGGCCCACCACCTCCGCCTGCCCCGGCCCGAGAGCCCGCACCACCCCCTCGGGCGTCACGGCCACGACCGACGGGTCGCTCACCGACCACTGGAGGCTGGCGCCGGGCAGCCGGCGGCGGCCCTGGGAGGGCACCGAGACGCGCAGGCTGTCCACGTCGTCCGGCGACAGGATGAAGCTGGCGGGCTCCACCGCCACCTCGGCCAGCGACACCGTCACGGGGACCGTCACCGACACCCCGTTCGCCGCGATGGCCTGCACCCCGCCCTGCCCGCTGGCTGGCCCGATGGTCCCGCTCGAGTCGGCGATCATCGCCACCTCGGGCCGCAGGCTCTTCCAGGTGAGGGCGAGCGGGCCGGTCATGCTGCCGTCGGCACGGAGGGCGCGGACGGGAATGCGGGCGGGTTCGGTGGGGAGGAGCAGGAGGCTCGGCGCCTCGGGGAGCAGCTGGGTGATCGCGGCCACGGCGGGCGCCGGCGCGTGGACCGGGGCGGGCGTGGTGGCGGCGCTGGTGCTCGTCACCACGGCCGGCGGCGGGCCGTTCGGCACCACGACCAGGATGGTGCGCACCTTCCGGCCCGCGGTGACGGTGAGCTGGGTCTTGCCCCGGGCCAGCGCCGTCACCGTCCCATTGCTGGCCACGGTGGCGATGAGCGTGTCGGTGACGCGGTAGCGAGATGGCCAGGGATGGCGTTGCCCGCGTCGTCGAAGGCCTGCGCCGTCACCGCCTGCCGCGCCTGCCATCGAGCCGGAGCGTGTCGGGAGTGACGTAGAGCTCGGTGACCGCCTGCGCGCCGAGGGCCGGCAGGAGGGCCAGCCCAGCGAGGGCCAGGGGGACCGCGAGGCGGGGGAAACGCGACGAACGCATGCCTGAATTCCCGGAATAGACTACCCGGAAGGACGCAAGGCCCATTCCACTACGGGAGCGCACCTAAATCGATGCAGGTCATACACTTGCAGAAGGTGTCCGGAATCGCCCCCGAAGGTCCGGCAGGTGCCCGAGCCCCGCAGGATACCAGAGCCCGGCCGGCGGTCCGGGAGTCGGGCCGCAGCCAGCAGGCGTGTTGTGAGGAAAAAGCGGCCGGACGGCGCGTTCCTGTCTTGCACTCAATCGCAAGACGTGCATCTTATGCAAGCACATCAGTCGGGCCCCGCGCCCGTGCACCCGCAACGGGTGTCGCGCCGCACATGTCCTTCTGAGGAAGCGCCCATGGCCGAGCAGCAAGAGATGGAGATGAGCTGGTCCGACTCGGGGTGGATGGATCCCGCGCCGTCCCCGATGGAGCCGCGATCACGCCCCGACGCCCGCGCCGGCCCCACGCGGGCCCGCCGCTCCCGCCGCACCGGTGGCCAGCCCGGCCACCAAAGCCTGCGGCAAGAAGCCGGCCAAAAGGCCGCCACGAAAAGCCGGCAAGAAGGCCGCGGCCAAGAAAAGCCGGCAAAGAAGGCGGCCAAAGAGGCCGCGAAGAACCCGGCGAAAGAAGGCGGCGGCCAAAAAAGCCGCCAAAAGGCCGCAGAAGAGGCGGCGAAGAAGCCCGCCAAGAAGGCGGCCAAGAAGAAGGGCGGCAAGAACGGGCAAGAAAAGTAGCCCGGCCCGTGATACCACGAGCCCCCGGCGATCCACGCCGGGGGCTTCTGGTCCTCTGGCGTCCCGGCGGGCGTCGCCAGGGCGTTGCAGGCGCAAGCGGAGGAGGAAGCTCCGAACCGGGGTCGCTGGCGGACCAGAGGGGGCAAGGAAGGCGCGGTATTTCTGTCGCGCCTCTTCTTCAACACCCAGGGCCTCGGGTTCCTCCGCCTCGCCCAGGAGGCCGGGGCCGCGGAAGGAAGGTCGTAACGAAGAGCACCACGAGGCCGTAGCAGCCCAAGGCCTCGTCGTGGCGGCCGAGCGCCGTGAGCGCCTCGGCGCGGAGGAATCGCTGCAGCGCGTGCGACAGCTGCGGCTGCGCGGGAGCCGGGAGCTGCGGGATGGAGTCGAGCGCGGCGAGGCGCCGGCGGCATTGCCGTTGGCCAGGCGTGAGGCGGCGCGCAGGTACGGCAGCGAGCCGAGAGGGCCGGCGTGGATGCTGTCGGCCAGCGCCCGCTCCAGCCGACGGCGATGCCCGCCACCTCCCGTGTCGCCCGCCAGGTGGCGAGCATGCCCTCGTAGAAGAGCTGCATCCGGGGCGCGCTCTTCGGCGCGCGGGCAAAGCCGAGGACGGGGATCGGCGGCGAGAGCGGGCTCCGGGACCCATGCGGCCAGGTGCTCCGCTCCCGCGACCTCCTCGGCCGACATCATCGGGACCCAGGGCAGGCCGACGTAGTAGGCATCGAGCGGCTCGGCGAGCCCACGTCGAGGCGGGCCAGGTGTCGATCTCATCGCGCGCGGCGCCCCACTGGCCGCAGGCCAGGCGGATCTCGGCGCGGAGGACGTGCCGAGGCACGCTCGGCCGCGGGACGCGCGGGGCTCCGGAGGAGGCCGGCGGCGGTGTCGGCCAGGGCAAAGTCCGCCGTGAGCGTGGCGAGGCTCCGGCCCACCACCCAGAGGTCGCCCGGGGGGACGCGGGTGATCGCGGCCAGCGTCGCCGCGGTGTCACCGAGCGCGAGGGCGCGAAGCACGGCATAAATGCGGCCCCGGGGCTCGTCGGGGCCGTAGCCGCAGCGAGGGTGTCCATGGAGCCGACGAGGCGTGCCGCGCTCCGCCGCCCGCAGGGCCAGCTGCAGCAGGTGGCCCCGCACATCAACGACCCGCCGAGCAGGACGCTCGGCGCGACGGAAAGGGAGCTCCGCGCTTCCGAGCGACGGGCGGCCGCGGTACGGGATTCCCGTGAAAGAGCACCTCGCCGAGGTTGTACCAGGCCTCGGCGTCGTCGGAATAGGCGCGGGTCAGCTCGCGGTAGCGGCACTCACGGCGTCGTTGGGGCCCCGGATGTAGGCCGGGTGGGCCTCGACGAGGGCGCGGTCGTGCGAAGTCAGGCGATCAGCCGGGGCCCAGGCGCGCTCGGCGAGCCGACGTAGTGCGTCGCGTCCGGCCAGCCAGCCGGCGGCCACGCTCAGGCAATAGTGCGCCAGAAAGAGGCTGTCGGCGCCGGTGGCATCGAGGCGTCGCGGGCGGCGGTGTATAGTCGCCCGCGCGGTAGGCACGTTCACCGTCGAGGTAGCGGCGCAGGGCCCCGGGATTGGTGGTGCGGGTGGCGGCCAGGCGCTGGAGCCGGGTCCGGCAAGAGAAGGGGGCGGACCAGCGGGTGGCCCGACTGGCGGGCCAGCTCGTCATTAGCGTCAGGCAGGGCGCGGGCGTCCACAGCAACGACCCGGTGACAGCGGCGCGGCGCGCGCCCGCCGCGTCGTAAGAGGTGGCGGCCGCTCGTATGCGGCCGCCGGTGGGAGGCGGCCCGGCACGAAATGGCCGGCGCCGAGCTCCTGCGCCAGGCGCGCGGCGGCGCGGGATCGGACAAGGGTATCCGCCTTGAGGCCCGTCGCCGCCGGACACGGGCGACGCCACGGCGGGATCCACCGTCTCGAGGCGCCGAGGGCGTCCAGCTTGGTGGCGAGGAGGTCCACGGGCCCCTCACGCGGTAAGCGAGCGCCGTGTCGCCGCGGACCACGAAGGGAAGGACGGCCACGCGCTCGATGGCGACCGCGGGCGGCGGGCCCGCCAGGTTACGAAAGCCGATCGCGGCGCCGAGCAGCAGGATGAGCCCGGCCACGAGCGCGCGGGATGCGGGAAGCGCGCCGCGCCGGCGGCGGTGGCGCAGGGCCATCGGGGGTGCGGCGCCACCAATCAGCGCCAGGGCCACCGGTCACGCCCGGCGGCTCGCGTGGAGCGGACGGTGCGCGAGACACCCGCTCGGCCCGCGCCCGGGCCACCAGCGCCTCGGTCTTCGGGAGCGCCGCCTCAGGCCTCCCGCCGCAGGCGCGCCGCAGCGGGCTTTCCTCGTGGGCGCGGGCCCGCCTCATCGCCAGCCCCGGCGCGGAGGGTGACGAGGCGCTGGAGGACCGTCTCGTCCAGTAGCTCGCGTTCAGCAGGCGCGCCAGCAGGCGGTGGCGGCGTCCACGTCGCCGGAGGCCTCGGCGCGGCGGCGCGGTCCGCGCCGCGCCACCGCGCGCTCGCGGAGGCGGGTGCAGGTGGCGGCGAGACCAGGTCCTCGAACCAGGCGCGTCGCCGAGAGGTGCCGGAAACCGGGGAGGAGGGTCCCCAGGCAGGAGGCGGTCGGCGTGACGTCGCTAGGGCGCCGGCGTCGGCTGCCTGCTCGGGCTGGTCGGCATCAGCCAGCAAGCGGCCGAAGTCCACGCCCACTTCCTCGATGCCGCGGGTCACCAGGATCCCGGGCCCCAACGCCTTCCGGATGACGTGGGCGCGCCTGACTCAGGGCGGCGCGAGCGCGGGTGTCGTCCAGCTCAGGCCAGAGAAGAGTGACAAACCGGTCCCGCCGGTGCTGGGCGCGGGGGCGGGCCCGGCCAGGTGAAGCCAGCAGGCCGAGGCGCCGGGGCTGAGTGAGAGTTCCTGGACGGGGCGTCCGGACCCCGGAGATCCACCTGTCCCAGGGTGCGGAAGCGGAGCATGGGACCGGCGTGAGGGGCGTGAGAGGGCGGTGAGACGGCGGGGAATGTTGGGGCCGGATCAGGCGGGGCGAGCCACCGCGAGCCAAACTACTCCCTGAGGCTTTATGCAGACCACGACGGTACGCCGCGGCGCCCTCGGCGCGCTCACCTTCTTCCTCATTGCCCTCACCGCCTGCTCCGACTCCAACAGCCCCAACGGCGGCGGGGGCGGCAACGGGACCGACCTGGTAGTGAGCAACGCCACCCCCGCGAGCGGCAACGCCACCCTCTCCGGCTACACGGTCACGTTGGACCCAACAGCGCGGCTGGAGCAGGGGCCGGCCATCTACGTGGTGGTGAGCGGGACGGCGGGGAACGTGGGGCCTGAGATCGGCTTCTACATCCTCAAATCGGATGAGTCGATCCCGAACCTGGAGCACTTCTGGGAGCGGCAACACGGTTGATAGCTTCACCATCTGCGATACCAACGGCGGCGCCTTCACACCTACGACGCCGCGCGTCACCGCCGACATCGCCGGCAAGAGGCGTGACGTTCACCGGCCTCGTCCTCGGCGCCGCGCAGGGCGGCGGGGATGCGTCCACGCTGACAGGGGACGGTGGCGTACTGAG
>JADJPD010000043.1 GCA_016713435.1 Gemmatimonadota bacterium
CCATGCGCCTCCTCCCTCCTCAGCAACTCCCGCAACCCCGGCGGGGACTACCTCGCCCACGCGCTGGCCGAGATCGAGGGGACTTCCTCGGGCCGCAGCCGCGGCGGGTGGCGTTCGTGCCCTACGCCGCCGTGACCTTCCCCTACAACGACTACCTGCACCGGGTGGCCGCCGCCTTCGGGAAGCTCGGCCACTCGGTGGAGTCGCTCCACGAGGGGGACCCGGCGGAGGTGCTGCGGGAGGCGGACACCATCGTGGTGGGCGGCGGGAACACCTTCCGGCTGCTCGAGATCCTGCAGCGCTCCGAGCTCCTCCCGCGCATCCGCAAGCGGATCAAGGAGGGCACGCCCTTCATCGGCTGGTCGGCGGGGAGCAACCTGGCCTGCCCCACGATCCGCACCACCAACGACATGCCCATCGTGCAGCCGGTGACGCTCGAGGCCATGGGCCTGATCCCGTTCCAGATCAACCCGCACTTCACCGATGAGGTGCTGCCCAACTACGGCGGCGAGTCGCGGGCCGAGCGCGTGGCGGAGTTCCTGGCGCTGAATCCCAAGGTGGCCGTGGCGGGGCTGCGCGAGGGCGGGTGGATCCGCCGGGAGCATGGCGGCCAGCTCCGCCTGGGCGGCACGGCGCCGATGAGGCTCTTCCGCGCGGGCCAGGAGCCGACGGAGTACGCGCCCGGCGCCGACCTGGCGTTCCTGCTGCAGGGCGCCACGCCCTCCGGGAGCCACCGGGCCATCGGCTAGCATGCGCGGCGCCTGTCGGCACGCCCTGGCGCTGGTGGCGGTCCTCGGGGCGTGGCTCGCGGGGGGCTGCGGTGATTCCTCGGGGCCCGGCGGCGGGGAGCTCACGGTTTCCTCGGTGATCGTGACGCCCGCGGGCGCCAGCGTCGAGGTGGGAAGCACCCAGCAGTACGCCGCGCTCGCCGTCACCGCCAGCGACCAGCCGGTGCCCGGCACCACCTTCACCTAGGGCACCTCCGACTCGGGCATCGCCACCATCTCGGGGGGCGGGCTCCTCACGGCGGTGAGCGCGGGGCCGGTGACGGTCTCCGCCACCGGCGGCGGGAAGACCGGCACCACCACCGCCACCATCACCCTCACGCCCCCACCCCCGGCCGTGCTCCTCGCCGCCGGCGACATCGCGGTGTGCGACTCGAGCTACGACGAGGCCACCGCCCTCCTCCTCGACACCCGCACCGGCAGCATCGCCGCCCTGGGTGACAATGCCTACCAGAGCGGCACCCTCACCGAGTACACCACCTGTTACGGGCCGAGCTGGGGGCGCCACAAGGCGCGGACCCGGCCGGCCCCCGGGAACCACGAGTACCTCACCCCAGGCGCCCCCGGCTACTGGGACTACTGGGGCGCCCTGGCCGGTCCCCGTGACCAGGGCTGGTACAGCTACGACCTCGGCAGCTGGCACATCATCGTGCTCAACAGCAACTGCACCGAGGTGGGCTGCACCGCGGGCTCGGCGCAGGAACAGTGGCTCCGGGCCGACCTCGCCGCGCACCCGGCCCAGTGCACCCTGGCGTACTGGCACCACCCGCGCTTCAGCTCGGGGGCAAGCCACGGCAACAACACCGCCGTCGGGCCCTTCTGGCAGGCGCTGTACGATCTCTTAAGCGCCGAGATCGTGCTCAACGGCCACGAGCACCTGTACAGAGCGCTTCGCGCCGCAGACGCCGGGCGCGGCGGCGGATGCGGCGGGGGAATCCGGCAGTTCACGGTGGGGACGGGCGGGAGGACGCTGGTGGCCGTAGGGACGCTGCAGCCGAACAGCCAGGTCCTCGACAACGGCACCTACGGCATCCTCCAGCTCACGCTGGGCCAGGGCAGCTATGCGTGGGCGTTTGTCCCGGTGGCGGGCTCGTCGTTCACCGACCAGGGGACCGGCACTTGCCACTAGGCGGCGTCGGCCGACCGACTCACGTCAGCTTCACGCCGCCTTACTGGGCCGCCCGCTAGGGTGGGCATGGCGCCGTCGCGCCGCCCCTCCCCTCAGGATGGTGCCCATGTCCCCGAAGGTCGCTCCGCCCCCGCCGCACCGCCCGCCGCGCACCTCCCCTGCTGCCAGAGCTGCGGCATGCCGCTCGAGAAGCCGCAGGACTTCGGCACCAACGCCGATGCGTCGCCCAATGGCGACTACTGCCACTACTGTTTTGACCAGGGCAGCTTCACCGCGCCCGACGTCACCATGGAGGGGATGCTCGAGTGCTGCGTGCAGGTGATGTCCGCGCAGGGCATCATGCCGGCGCCCGAGGCCCGGAAGCTCATGGGCGGCGTCCTGCCCAAGCTGGCGCGCTGGGCCAAGCCGTAGCGCCACAGGTTCCGGAACGACGACGGGCCGCCTTCGAGGCGGCCCGTCGTGTTTCGGGGACTCGCAGCCGGTGCTCCGGCCGGGGCCTACTGCGGCCGAGGCCCGCTGCCGGGCCCGCGCCGCGGCCCGCGACGGCGCCCCCGGCCGGGACGGCCGCCGCCCTGGCCCGCGGGCCGGGAGCCGCCCTGCTGGCCGCTGCCCGACTGCGCGGGGCGGGCGGGATGATGGGAGCGCGCCGGGCGCTCGGCGTCCTTCCGCGCGCGGCGGTCGGCTTCCTGGGAGGCGAGCTGCGCCTTCCGCTCCAGCTTGGCCTTGGCGCGCGCCCGCTCCTCCGCCTTCCGCGCCCGGATGGCCGCGATCCGCTCGGCGATGGGGACCTCGAAGCGCTGCACCGGCTTGGCCTTGTAGTCGAAGTCCGGCACGGTGATGCGGGGCAGGCGGCGGCCGATGGCCTTCTCGATGGCGCGCAGGTCGGCCTCCTCCTCGGGACAGACGAAGGTGAAGGCGTCGCCGGTGGCCTCGGCGCGGGCGGTGCGGCCCACGCGGTGGATGTAGTCCTCCTGGCATGGCCGGCACGTCGAAGTTCACCACGTGGCCGAGCTCGGTGACGTCGATGCCGCGCGCGACGATGTCGGTGGCGGCCAGCACGCGGTAGCGGCCCTCCTTGAAGCCGTCGAGCGCGTCGGTGCGCTGGCCCTGCGAGCGGTTGCCGTGGATACGCGCCACCGGCACGCCCGACTTCTCGAGGAACTCCGCCAGCCGGTTGGTGCGGTGCTTGGTGCGGGTGAACACCAGCGCCTCCGCCATCTCCCCCTTGTTGAGCAGGTGCAGCAACAGCGACGCCTTGGCTCCTGCGACACCGGGTACACCGCCTGGGTGATGCCCTTGGCGGGGGCCGCCTTGCGCTCGAGGTTGAGCGTCACCGGCTGCTTGAGCATCTCGCGGGAGAGCGTCACGATGGGGTCCGGCATGGTGGCGCTGAAGAACAGCGTCTGCCGCTTCGTGGGCAGGTGGCGGAGCACCTTCCGGATGTCGGGCAGGAAGCCCATGTCGAGCATCCGGTCGGCCTCGTCCAGCACCAGGTACTCGAGGTGCGGGAGCTTGGCGTAGGGATGCTGGAAGTGGTCGAGCAGGCGGCCGGGCGTGGCCACGAGGACGGTGGCGCCGCTCCGGAAGGCGTGCTCCTGCGGGCCCATGCTGACGCCGCCGAGGAGCGCCGCGCCGGTGATCGGCGTGTGGACGGCGAGGTCGTTCAGGTCCTCGAGGATCTGGGCGGCGAGCTCGCGCGTGGGGGTGAGGACCAGGACCTTGGTCTGGCCGCGCGGCGTGCTCATCAGCTGGTGCAGGATGGGCAGCAGGAACGCCGCCGTCTTGCCGCTCCCCGTGCTGGCGCAGGCCAGCAGGTCTTTCCCCTCGAGCGCCGCAGGATGGCGTCGGCCTGGATGGGGTGGGCTTGGGGCCAGCCGAGTCTCGTGGACGGCCTGCAGGAGCGTGGGTGGAGCTTGAGCGACGCGAACGAGGACAAGGGCGGCCTTGGGTGCGGTGGAACGGGAGAGCGCTGGGGCGGGAATCTAACCCGGTCCCTCTCGCTCACCACGGCCGGAGACCCCCGGCCGCGACGGACGCGAGGCCGGGGGGTCGCCGGGCGGGGTCCGCTAGGGAAGGTGCCAGCTGTCGCGCAGGCGGGCGTACTCGGTCCGGGTGAGCTGCACCAGCAGCGGTGCTTCCGGGGATCCAGCCAGCGCATGACCTCGAGCAGGCGTAAGCTCCGCCATGGCGGTGCGTAAAGCGGTGCCGCTGTCGTCGGGGCCGCTCCAGATGTGGAGGAAGATGCAGGAGCCGCGGCCGGGGGTGGCGGGCATGTTGTGGGCCACGATGACGCCCCCAGCGGTAGAGCACGTCCGGCGGCGCATGATCTCGCTGCTCGACCAGTCGCGGGAAGACGGTGGCGCGCTCGAGCGTCTGGTTGTAGTAGCGGGACCCGGCGTCGTCCACGCACTCGTACGTCGGGGTGGCGCGGTGGTACTCGAGCGGGACCCAGGCGGCCGAGTCCTCGGGGGCGTAGCCGAAGGCGGTGCTGAGCCGGAAGACGCCGGCGGGGCGCGCCGTCGCCCTCGTGCTTGACGGGGCCGGCGCCGGCATCGCTGGCGTGCAGCCCTACGCCCCAGCCGAGGCCGTGCTCGCCTACCACGACGCGGATGCTGTCGCCGACGGGGAGCCAGGATCCGTCGGCTCCCCGCTCGAAGCGGCGGCGGAGCACGCCGGGGGCGCTGTCCCAGCCGGCGGTGGTGACCACGAGCAGCCGCTCGGCGCCGGCGATGGGGGTCGCGGCCTGGGCCTGCAGGGCGAGGAGGAGGGGGAGGAGCATGGTCGGTGGGGGCGTGGGGGGCGCGGCCCAAGGGCCGCGCGTACGACATTGGGCGTCGCGGGTGACCGGTGGCGCTGCGCGTGGGGAAATCTAGCGAGGGCGGGGGCGGGTCAGGTGAGCGCCAGCGTCTCGGAGTAGCGGCGGCCGAAGGGGTCCACCGCCTCGACGGTGAGGGTGCGGGTGCCCGGGGTGGGGGTGGCGTAGAAGAGGTGGGTGGTGGTCACCGGCTCCACCCAGCCACGGCGGGCCGGCTTGTCGGCGCCGGTCTGGTCCCGGACGGCGCGGGTCCATGCCGGTGCGGCGGGACATGAGGGGCCGCGCTGGCCGTCCTCCGACCAGGTGACGGTCCAGTCCGGCGTCCAGTCCCAGACGTTGCTACGAAGTCGCCGGGGGCGGTGGGGTCGGCGCCGGGGGCGTAGAGGCGCAGCTGGTGCGTGGCCGGCTGGCCCGTGGCCTGGTAGCGCCAGCGCACCTGCTCGCCCCGCACCTCGAGCACGGCGTAGCCGTTGGGGGTGCCGTCCCAGCAGATGTCGCCGCTCCACCAGGCGCCGCAGGTAGTCCCCACCACCTGCTCGTGCACGCCGCCGGCGAAGATGTGCTCGTTCTCGTGGGTGTGGCCGGAGAGGACGTTGGCGCGGTAGCCCTCCAGCAGCCGGTACAATGCCTCACGGTTGTTGACGAGGGTGCCGTGGCGGCCCGCGCGGTCGCCGGTGCGGACGGGCTGGGTGCTGGCGAGGGGGATGTGGAGCGCCACCACCACGGGGCGGCCCTTCTCCACCAGCGCCAGGTCGGCCGCCAGCCACTCGAGCTGCTCGGCGGGGGAGGTAGCCCACGTAGCCGTCGCCGTACCAGAGCACGTCCTGCAGCACGACGTAGTGCACCGCGCCCACGTCGAAGGAGTAGTGCGCGGGGCCGAAGTGGCGCTCGAAGGTGGCGGTGGCGCCCTCGGCGGTGCGGCTGGCGTAGTCGAGGTCGTGGTTGCCGGTGACCTGGAAGAACGGCACGCCCATGGCGGCGACGGCGCGCTCGTACTCGGGGTAGAGCGAGAGGTCGTCGAACATGATGTCGCCGCAGGCGATGCCGAACACCGGTAACGCCGGAGGGTGGCGGCGGTGGCGCGGACGTCGGGGACGGTCCGGCGTGGAGCCGGGCCATCTCGAAGGCGTTCTGGGTCTGGGTGTCGGCCAGAGGACGAAGCCGTGCGTCGCGTCATCGGTGGGCGCGGCGGCAAGGGCGGAGTCGGCGGTCATCTCGCCGCGCGGCGGCGCGAGGGGCGATGGAGCGCGGAGGTGCCGGTGGCAGTCATGGGAATCCGCGCACCGGCGGGCAGGCTGAGCGAGAGCCAGGGGCGGTCGCTGGTGGTCACGAGGGTATAGCGGCCGTCCCGGTCGGTGGCCACCACCTGGTGGCCGTCGCTCACGGCTACGCGGGCGCGGGGGCGGCCGTCCACGGTGACGCGGCCGCGGACCCGCACCGGAGCGCCGAGGAGGCGGGGGGTGCGGGGGAGCGGGTGGTACGGGTCGGCCACGAGGGCGCCGGCCAGCAGGAGGCCACGCCGGTGGCGAGCGCGTGGAGCTGACGAAGGAGCGGCGGGAGAGGATAAGGGCACGGGGCGGCGTCCAGGTGGAGGGGGCCTGCCGAGCGTAATGGGAGGACGCAACAAAGCACGGCTGACGGTCACCGGCCTCGCGACCCGTGCGTCGCCCGCCCTCAAGTCCCGCCGCGCCGCGAGGATCTCGCGTCTGGCGAAGTGCCGGGGTCGAAGGGCAGCGGCACCACGTGGTCGGCGCCGAGGGCGCGGGCCGGGGCGCCGTCGTCGGTGCTCAGGGCCACGAGGGTGTAGTGGCGGTCGGCGCCGGGCCCGGCGATTGACCAGCGGGTCGAGAAGGTGCCGATGCCGCAAGGCGCCCTGCACCACCACCAGCGACACGCCGACTGGGCGCGCGCGCTGTGGAGCCCGCGGGGTCGGTCACGCGGTGACGGCGCGAAAGTTGGCGTGCCTGAGCAGCATGGTCACCACCCGCGCCAGGTCCTCGTCGGCGATGAGCAGCACCGCCTCGCCCTGCATCACCGGGGTCTGCCGGGTGCGGCGGGAGAGGTCGATCATCTCGACGCCCTCCAGGTACTCGGTGGTATGGTCGTGGCGGAGCGTGCCCACGCGGGCCAGGATGTCGCGGACGCGGAGCAGGGCGTCGCGCACGGCCGTGAGGCCACGCTGCTGCTCCGAGCCAGGCCGCTTACACAGGGCACCAGCTCGGCTCGGAGAAGGGGGCCATGAGCGGGTTGTTGATGGTGTGGTACGCAGCGTCACGTTGAGCTGGCCGATGGCGGCGCGGCGCTCGGCGTGCACCAGGTCGCGCCTCGGCGGCGGCGCGGGCGGCGCTCAGGGCGCGGAGGCGGCGGACGCCCCACATCACCTCGGGGAGGACGGGCCAGGGCCTCGTCCTTGACCAGGTAGTCGTCACACGCCGGCCCGGAACGCCTGCGCGGCGAGCGAGGCGTCCGGGTTGGGCCGCCACCAGGCCGACGCTGGGCGGGTCGGGGAGCGCCCGGAAGGCGGTGAGTGGTTTCCTGAGGCCGGTCGTGTCAGGCAGTGCCTGGTCCAGCAGGATCAGGTCGCAGCGTTTACGGCTTCGTGCGGGGCGGCGGAGCCGGTCTCCACCACCACGGGGCGGGTAGCCCGCCTCCCACCATGCTTAGCGAGGAGGCGGCCGGTGGCCACGTCGTCCTCCACGATGAGGACGCGGGATCTTGGCGGTTTCACGCCGCACGTTGTGCCTCCGGGTGCTTCTGGAATCCCTGCCGCGCAAATCCTCCCCCACCTGCTCTTCCTCGCCACGCATCCACCAGCCCGCGGAGCCGCCAGTAGAGCGTGAGCGGGCGCGGGAAGAATTCGAGCACGGCGTAGCCGGGAGCAGGATGAGCACGTCGCGCTTGCGGTCGAAGGGGAGCAGGCTGCTCGGCAGCCGGTCGGCCAGGCCGTAGCGGAAGCGCCAGGTGCCCACCAGCACGGCGAAGGTCACGTTCACCAGCGTCCCCCAGCCGAGCGAGGCCAGCAGGAACGCCACAAAGTACTGCTCGTTGAGGATCCGCCCGCCGATCAGGTAATCCACCGCGAAGAACGCCAGCACGAAGATGACCTGATGAACTCGATGACCGGCCCCAGTACCCGAACAGCCAGAACGTCGGGAGCGCAAACCACCCGATGCGGCCGTACTTCCGGGCGGGAAGAGCATAAATGGCGGTGGTAGAGCAGCGACTGGCGGAGCCCGCTACCAGCGGCCACGCTGGCTTGCGGAGGCTGGTCGAGGTTCTCGGGCACCTCGGTCCAGGCCATGGGGTGGGGCAGGAATGCCACGCGGCGGGGCCGCGGCTTGTCGCGGGACGGAAGCGATGCAGCCGGACGATGATGTCCATGTCCTCGCAGACGGTCGCCGATGCGGCTGCCCACGTACTCGCCCATGAGGCGGTGCTGCACCAGCGGCGTGAGGTAGCTGCCGAAGGGCGGATCACCGTCTCCTCTGAAGACGGCGAAGATGCCGGAGAGGACCGGGATGGGAGTCCAGGCGGTCGAGCCTGGTGCGGCTGGTGGTGAA
>JADJPD010000044.1 GCA_016713435.1 Gemmatimonadota bacterium
GGGATCGCCAGACGCCTGGTCGGCGGGGCCGACGCCGCCCACCACGCCCCAGCCGAATTGCCGCCCTCCACGCCCCGGCCCGGTAAAGTCCGGCGGGTCGATGATGCGGGCGTTAGGGTCGATCGGCGGGATGCTGGTCGGCCCGTCGCAAGGCGGCGATCGCACCGTCACAAGCCGCGGTAAAGCGGAGTTCTCGGAGATCGTCAGCACCTCTCCGGTGCCCCTCCGCCGCCCCGCTGGTAAGCAGCCACCTGCCGAGTGGCGAGCCGTTCGGTCGCCACCGGCGCCAGCCGGAAGGAATACGAGGGTGCGGTGTCCACCCACCTCCTGGATCACGACGTGCGTGGCACGGTAAGCCGCGACCAGGGCGGTGAAGATGGCTACGTGGGTGATGCTCGAGAGCACCAGCAGGGGGCTTGGCGCCAGTGAGGAGGGCACAGGAGCTACCAGCACATCCAACATACGCTTCTCCTGCTGGTTCCTGTCCCACGGTAATACTGCAGGCTGAGGACGCCGACGTGGAGTCCCGCCCTAAACTCCCTTCCATGTTCGGGAGCCAGTTCCCAGGCAGCTCTCCGGAACCCCGTCCCAAGTCCCACATCCGGACACCCCATCCCCCACGCGGACGATACAACCACTTTGCCCCTCCCGGGCGTCCTATGCCAGGACAAGCACTTACGGACGCCCCCGCAGCACGCACTCCTGCCACCTCCGACTGACCCCGTCCGGACGCCCAGCATGGCCTGCATTGCCCCTCCCGAGACCGACGACGCCGCCGACCTGGCCCGCTATGGGCGAGGGCGTCTCCGGCCTCACGGCGGGGCGGTGCGAGGCCAACGCGGGTGCTGGCCAGGGCGGGACTGGGCGTGGTGTTCTACGGCCTGGGACACCGCCGAAGGAGCGGCCGGTGGCCATCAAGGTGATGGACCCCGCGAGGGCACACGCTCGAGAACCTGCGAGCGCTTCCGCCGCGAGGCCTGAAATTTTCATCGCCAGCGAGCTGGCCCACCCGCACATCGTCCCCATGCCACGGCTCGGCGCACTGCCGGGCCAGATCACTTTCACCTGCATCCTCCCGCTACTTCCGGGCGAGTCGCTCGAGGAGGAAGCTGGCGCGCGAGGGGACGCTGTCCGTGCGCGCCGCGCTCCCATCCTGCTCCATCGCCGGTGCGCTGGCGCACGTGCACGCACAGGGCGTCATCCACCGGGACGTGAAAGTAAAGCCAGCGTCCTCCTCCCACGCCGACGACGCCTGGCCCTTCCTCACTACGACCATCCCTGGCCACGCCTCACAAGACCTCCCGAGGCCTCCTCGCGCTCCGAGGTAGCCAAGGACCTCGGCACCCCCCGCCTACATGGCCCCGGAACAGGTGCTCGGCCGGTGGGACGCCGACGCCGCGCAGAAGTCTACGCCCTCGGCCTGGTGGCCTACCGGGTACTCGCCGCCTCCCGCAGGTGAGCAGAGACGGCCATGGGCACGGCCGTACAGCGCACCGTGTGGACCCGACGCCGCTCGTCAGCTCAACGCCGACGTACGCCCGCCCTCGCCGCCATCATCGACCTCTGCCTGGCCCGCGACCCAGCTCGGCTGCCTGGAAGACCGCATGGTGCTGCCATACTCGGGTGCGCCCGCCTAAGCTGCTGCCAGCGCGCTCACTCGCGCGGCTCGCGAGCGCCTCGACTGCCCAGGCCCGCCCTGGCGCCGCGGCTCGCGTCGCTCTCCTCCGCCTCGTGCTCCCCCACTGGGGCCCAGCTGCCCTCTCTTCCAAACCGGCTCAAGCTCTCCCTCCTCCTGCTCGGGTGAGGGCGAGGAGCGGCCGCCCCTCCCCTAGGCTTTTTCGCCCGGGGCAATGCCCGGCCATTCTGTAGGGGTTCCCGAACCACAACAGGAGTCCCCTGCAATGATCCGATTCGTCCTGGCCACGACGGTGGTCGCGGCCTTGGTGGAGGGGGTGGGTGCGCCTGCCGCGCAGGCGCGCGCGGTGTCCACCGGGGTGCTGGGGTGCAGCGTGCTGAGGTGATTGACCGGAACGGCTTCGAGAAGCCGCTCGTGGCGGCCACACTCTTTGTGCCGGTGGGCTGGAAGGGAGAGGGCGGGGTGGTGTGGGAGGTCAACAATCCCTGCATCCCCGCCACCCGCTTCCGCTGGCGCGCCACCGCGCCCGACGGCAGCGGCGCCATCGAGCTGGGGCCCACGGAGCAGTGGGACGCCGCCAACTTCCCCATGCAGGGCTTCCCCTGCCAGCAGGCGCGCTACCCCACCGTGCGCGCCTCCACCTCGAGGGCTGGAGTGAGCTGCAACCGCCGCAGCGCCCCGCATCCTCGACTTCCGCGCGCGGGCCGGATGGCGGCGCCCTACGCCGCCCTCAACACCTACCTCTTCCGGGCGGCGACCAGCTCCGCTCCTGGGTGGAGGGCGGGCGAGGGTGCTCATCGCCTACACCGAGGGCGGGGAAGGAGTACCGCGAAGCCATCTCCGCCATCGTGGCCTACCGGCACACCGTCCTCCCCTCCCTCGGCAACAACCAGTCCATGGAGACGATGCACGGCGAGACCCTCGGCGCCTTCGCCATGCGGATGCCCGCGGGCTCGCTCGACTTCACGATGGTGGACGCCATCCGCGCCTCCGCCCGGCCCGGGCCGGAGTGGAACCAGCGCATGATCCAGTCGGCCAACGAGCGCGCGGGTGGCCAACCAGGCCCAGCGCCAGATGGCGGCCGACAACCTCCGTGGCGCGCAGGAGCGCTCGGCGATCATCGCCCAGACGGCGCGGGACGTGAACGACATCAGATGGGCACCTGGCAGTCGTCCAGCGCCACCAGCGACCGGATGCAGCGCGAGAACGTGGAGCGGATCCGCGAGGTGGAGACCTACCGGGACCCGCACTACGGCGGCACCGTGCAGCTCTCCAACCACTACCAGCACGCCTGGCAGCTGCGCGATGGCACCTACGTGCTCACTAACGACGCCTCGTTCGACCCCGCGCGCGCCTTCGGCGTCGGTGCGCAGCGGCTCGAGCGCGCCCCCTGACCGGAGCCCCTCCCCGATGCGACTGACCCTCCCGCTCCTGCTCACCGGCCTGGCCCTCCCGCTCGCCGCGCAGGACAGCTTCGGCGGCACCACCGGGGCGCCGCCCGCCGCTTACCGCGGCTCCCGCCGCCCCGCGCGCCCGGCGACGCCGCCCGGCCCGCCACCGCCCCCCACGTCCCGCCACCGCCCGCGCGGCGCCGTCTCCCGCGGCGCCCGGCGCGGAGGACGCGCTCACCCGGGCCGAGCGCCGGGACCATGGCGTGGCCCCACGGCCGGCACCCCCACCGGCGGCATGCACGGGCCCACGCCCACCAGCATCCCCGGCGGCCAGGTCATCACGACCCCGGGCCTCGGCGGCGCCCTCGCCGATCCGCCCTCGGCGCCAAGGTCTTCGACGTCCTCGGCGGGCGCGAGGCGATCCTGGCGCGGAGTACGCGGTGCTTACGTCGCAGCCCGGCAGCTTCACGGACCGCACCCAGCGGGAATTCGGGAACTACCTGACCCGGGTGACCAGCGGCAACCTGGCCACGCCACTCGTCTTCTACTGCCTCTCCACCGAGGTGCTGGATGAGCTACAACGCCGCGCTCCAGGCCATCAACATGGGCTCCACCAACGTCCTCTGGTATCGCGGGGGATCGAGGCCTGGAAGGCCGCGGGACAGCAGGTGACACCCGCTGAGCCGCGCGCCTGCCCGTCGCGCCACACGCGACGGGTGAGGCGCCCCACCAACGGCGCAGGAGCCAGGTCGTTGAGGAACGGGGACCGGATGCCGATGCTCCTGGGAAGCGCGCCGGTACGGTGCGCCTCCCCTGACATCGAACTGGTCCCCGTGCGCCGTCCCCGTCGGTCTTCTCGTGCTCGTCGCCGCCTGTGAGCCGCCACGGCCAGCGACGGCCTCGACCGCTCCCACCATCACGGCGCTCACCGTGCCAGCCGGCACTGCCGGCGCTGCCGACCTGGGACTCGCTCGACTTCGTGGCCGTCGCGTCGGCGACGACGGCAGCCAGGACCCCTCCGTGGCATGGAACGCCACGGGCGGGACCATCACGGCGAACGGCCCTACCGGGCAGACGGCGTGGCGGGGCTGTACCGGGTGATCGGGGGATCGGCGCCGCCGGTGCTGGCGGACACCGTCGCCGTGACCGTCGCGGCACCGCAGCACCGCCTCGGGTGGTGGGCGTGACCGTCGCGCCGGGCGCGCCGACCTCCAGCCGGCGAGGTCCAGGCCTTCACCGCCACGGCGCACGGAGCACCGGCGGCACCACCGCGCTCAGCGCCACCTGAGCGCCACCGGCGGCACCATCACGCAGGGCGGCAGCTACACGGGGGGCCCACCGGCGGCACCTTCCGCGTGATCGGCAGCGGGTCGGGCATGCGGACACCGCGGTGGTGGTCATCGCCGACACCACGACGCCGGTGACCGTCACCTCGGTGACCGTGGCGCCCGACTCGGTGTTCCTGCAGCCCGGCGCCGGCCAGGCCTTCCAGCGCCACCGCGCACTGGAGCGACGGCCACCTCCGCTGTCCGCCGCGTGACCGCCACGGGCGGCAGCATCACGCAGGGTGGCCTCTACCCTCCGGCCCCACGGGGCGGCGTGTATCGCGTGATCGCGAGCGGGAGCGGGCACGCCCGACACCTCGATCGTGGCCATCGCCGACACCACGACGCCGCCGGTGGGGACGGTGCTGTTCAGCGAGGGCTTCGACGACGCCCTCCATCGGGGGCGGGGTGGTACGACAACACCACCCTTACCATCGCCGCCTCCAGCACGCACGCGGGCGCGGGCGCGCTGCAGATGGCGTTCACGCAAGGGTCGGCCACGGCGGTGCAGGGCGGGTCGCTGCGGCACAAGTTCACCGGCACCGATCGCGTCTTCCTGCGCTACTGGGTGAAGTACAGCAGCGCCAACTGGGTGGGTTTCGGTGTGAGCTACCATCCGCACGAGTTCCACTTCACCACCAACGCCGACGGCGACTGGATCCCCCCTCGGCCACGCACCTCACGACGTACGTGGAGCACAGCTTCACCGGGCGGCGGCCGGCGACCGAGGCTGTCGCTGCAGGACGCGCTCAACATCGACGCGGCGCACGTCAACCAGGACCTCACCAACGTCACCGAGGCGCGCGTGCCGCAGGGCTGCAACGGCAATAGCGATGGCTACGCCACCGGCTGCTACCAGTCGGGCGGCCAGTGGCGCAACGAGAAGATCTTCACCGCCACCCAGCCCAGCTGGACGGCCGCCACCAGAACTCGTGGCACAAGGTGGAGGTCTACTTCCAGATGAACACGATCAGCGGCGGAAGGGGCCAGTACGACGGCATCGCGCGGTACAGGTACGACGGGAACCTGGTGCTCGACTACAGCAACGTGCTCTTCCGCACGGCGGCGCAGCCGGGGCTGCTCTTCCCCAGTTCATCATCGCGCCCTACATCGGCGTGGGCTCGCCAGTGGCGCAGACCATGTGGGTGGATGACGTCACGGTGGCGACGGGGCCGGTGCCCTGACGACGCGTCCCGTCGACGAAGCCCCTACCATGCGCGCACTGGGATCGCGCACCGGGTCACGCTGGTCCGGATTGGTTTGAGGAGGGCCGACCACGGTCGGCCCTACGGGTGTTCGCGAGGAGGATCGTGGGTTCACGCTCTTTCGACGCACGATCCCAGTAGCCCCGCGTCGTAGGGGCCGACCGTGGTCGGCCCCCCACCCCGTCCCGCGCTAGACCAGCGCCCGCGCGACGAGGACCCCGTCGCGCGGCGGATGGCCGGAGACGTAGTCGGGGAGGGCGCGGGCCGCAATCTCGACGGTGCCACCGGAGAGCGGGGCGTGGAGGACGCGGGTCTCGCCGCCCGGGTCGCGGTGGACCAGGGCGGTGTGGGTGACGTCGAGCCCTCGATGCTCGTGGCAAAGGCCAGCACGTCCCCCGGCTGGAGCTGGCCGGCGATGACCGGGATCCGCCCCGTGGGGATCACCCAGCGCGGGGCGCCGTCGAGCGCCTGCTCCCGGGCGGCGATGGTGTGGAGCTGGCGGTCGTCGGCCAGGGCGGGGTAGCTGGCGCGGTGGGCCGACATGAAGCGGAGGGGCCGCGTGTCGGCGGTGCCGCCGAGGCCGACGCCCAGGGTCCCGCACCAGGCCGCGACGGGCGCAATCCTGGATCCACTCGCTAGCGTAGTGCAGCCGGTTGGCGTAGCCGCCGCGGCGCCCGTCGCGGTAGCGCATCCGCGTCACTTCCTCCTCGAACGCCGCCCAAGTGGGCGCCCCTGCGCGTCGCGCGATGCGTGCCACCGCGAGGGTGCCCTCCACCAGCGTCACGCAGTCGTAGCGGGTGAGCGTCGCGGCCAGCGGCTCCTGGTCGGGGGCGCCACCCGCCTTCAGGTACTCCTCAGGCGTCCCCGCCACACGCCGGCGTCCCGATGGCGTCTCGCCCACGCGCGCGGCGGCGCGGCTCAACGGCATGCCGATGGCGTCGGGCCCCTCCTGGCGGAGCGTCGTCACCACGCGGTGAGGCGCTCGAGGTCGCCATCGGCCCGGAGATGGAGCCGCCGGGCCCACGCGAGCGCGGGCCCCGGCGAGTGTGACACCTCGGTGAGGAACTGCCGGCGGGTGCGCACGGCTACTGGACCGGCGTGACCTTCACGTAATAGTCGGGTTCGCCTGCACCACCGCGGGGTCGGTGTGGGATATCGGCACCGACTGCCATTCGGTGGTGGGGGTGAGCGTGGTCCACTGGTCGGGCCCGGTGTGCACGGGCAGCGGGAGCACGAAGCCGTCCACCACCTCAGTCCAGCGGTACTCAAGCCGGCCGTCGTGCAGCTTCACCTCCGGGTGTAGGCACCAGGTGGTGGTGAGGTACTGGCGGAAGATGCCGTCGAGGTCGAGGCCGGTCTGGGTGATGATGTACTGGCGCACCTGGTCGCCGGTGACGATGCCGTGGCGGTACGTCTCTGCAGGCCGCGGGCACCGAGCGCCACTTGGCGTCGTCGTTCACCAGCTGGCGGATCAGGTGGAGCATGTTCCCGCCTTGGGGTACATGTCGCCCGAGCCCTTCCGGTTCTTCCGAAGTCGGGGATGATCGGGATGTCGTTGGCGATGCTGACCCGGGTGCCGATGGCGTACTCGGCGTAACTCGCTTTCCGTGCAGGCACTCCACGTAGAGGTTCTCCGCGTAGTTGGCGAAGCCCTCGTGCACCCACATGTCGGCGAGGTCGGCGCTCGTCAGGCTGTTGCCCCACCACTCGTGCGCGCTCTCGTGGATGATGATGAAATCCCAGTCGAGCCCGCGCCCCGTCCCCGAGAGGTCGCGGCCGCGGTAGCCGTTCTGTAGCGTTGCCGTCCGCCACGGCGCTCTGGTGCTCCATGCCGAGGTGCGGCGTCTCGACCAGCTGGTAGCCGTCCTTGCACCAGGGGTAGGGGCCAAACCAGCCTCGAAGCAGGCCAGCATGGTCTTCACCTGCTTGAACTGCTGCCGGGCCTTCTTGTGGGCGCGGAGGGCCAGAAGGTGAGGGTGAGGTTGCCGCCTCGCCCTTGGCGGTCGGTGAACTTGGCGTAGTCGGCCCGCGTTGACCGCGATGTCGTAGTTGTTGATCGGCTCGGCCACGAACCAGGTGAAGGTGCGGGTGCCGTCGCGGTTATCCTTCACCGAGCGGAGTAAGCCGTTGGAGACGTTCTGCAGCGGCTTCGGCACCGTGATGGCCACGCGCTAGCTGTCGGGCTCGTCGGACTGGATGTCCTGTGGCCGCAGACGCTGGCGCCGAGGCCTTGGCACGCGGTGGCGATCCAGCGCCCGCCGGTGCTGTCCTTCCCAGACGAAGCCGCCGTCCCACGGCGCGCGCCCGCGGCGCGCGGGTGGCCGTGGTAGTAGAGACTCACGGTGCGGGTGCTGCCCACGGCCTGTGGCGCCGCCAGTGTCACGTAGTGCACCGCCGTCGCGACGGAGTCGCACCACGGCGGGCGCGCGCCGTCCTGCACCGCGCTGTCGAGCACCAGCGGCATCTGCAGGTCGATCTGCATCGCCGTGGCCGGGCCGGTGACGGTGTAGGTGAGGGTGGTTGACCTGCCTTTGATGCTGCTGTCCCGCCGGATTCACACGCACCCGGAGTCGGCAGAAGCGCACGTCCCACCAGGTTCGCTCGGTGGTGAGGCTGCCGCGAAGCGAGTCGGCGCGGGCGTTCTGGGGGCCCTGGGCGGCGAGGGCGGGGGCGGTGGAGGGCCAGGAGCAGGGCGAGAACCGGGCGGCGCATCGGAGTCCATGTGAGGAAGAGGTATGCGAAGCTAGCCGGCCCCAGCGGGGAGGCCAGCGGAGCGTCCTGTCCAAGTAAGCGCAAAACCCGTCACGGAGCGGCCGCGTTACATTAACGCGTTGCACGGCTGTGACAAATCCGTTCTGGACACCGGCCCGGCGGACGACAAAATGAACTGGTCCTTCTCGCCGATCACCGTCCCCGGAGCCCCCATGGCGGTCGCCGTCCTCGCCAAGTCGCCTCCCGCTGGATCCAGCCGTGCCCTCCGTGCCTCCCGTGAGATTCCCCGCCTCTCCATGCCGTTGCCGGGCAGCGACGTCGCCGTCTCCGAGGTGGAGCTGGCGGCGGGGACCCGCGCCACCTATGGCCAGCCGGAGCGGCTCGAGATCCTGTACTGCATCGACGGCCTGGGGAGCCACCGACACCGAAACCGGCGACCACCACGCCGTGGTGGCCGGCACGCTGTGGATCGCCACGCCGGGGACCAGCGCGGAGCTCATCGCGTTCCGGGGGATGCGGGTGATGCGCGTCGTGGCACCGGCGGTCCGCTAGCCCCTACCATGTGGGGGGTCAGGGAAGGGGGAAGCGGAGCAGCAGCAGCTCATTCCGGTCCGGTGTGGAGCTGCCGGGCGCGTGCGTGATGGCCATGCCGCCATCGGCCTCGGTGACGCCGAAGTCGTCGTCGTTGATGATCGCCACGGTGTTGTTGTTCACCCGGGTGGCACCCTCGAGCTTGTCGTGGTGGTACCCGGGCGCGGCGGCCACGATGTCGAGCGCCAGCGTCTTGCTCACCGGGCGGAACCCGGCGGCGGCGAGCGCGGCGGCGGGGTCGGCGGCGCCGGCGGTCAGCTCCTCGAGGGTCTTGCCGTCCACCAGGCGGCCGGTGGCGCCGTCGGCGGGATCGCTCAGGTCGGTGGCGTCCTTGAGGTCAATGGCGTAGAACCGCTTCACGGCGGTCGAGTCCCCGATCCACTTCCCGTCGCGCTCCAGCACCAGGTAGCGGCTCCCGCCCATCCACAGGATGTCGCTCACCCCGAAGCCCTTGTCCTCGAGCAAATAGGCGTACTGGCGGGTGGTGCCCGTCGGCTCCACGACCAGGATGCGGGCCAGGCGCGAGGCGCGGCCGGCGGCCTTGGGGTTGTCGAGCGGCGCCTGGAACATGGCCACGAGCGTCTTGCCGCCGTCGGGCGAGGTGAGGCCCTCGAAGCCGCGGTTGACGCGGCGCTTCGCGGCCACCCGCGGCAGGCCCGCGCCCACCGTCAGGCGCGTCGTGGTGCAGCCCTCGGCGTTCACCTTGAAGATGTACGGCCCGTACTCGTCGCTCACCCAGAAGCTGCCGTCGGCGTTGGCCACGGACCCTCAGTGTCCACGCCGTTGGTATCGGCGGAGGGCGTGCCGTCCACGGCGTAGCCCACCTCGCCGGTGGCGCCGGGGCGGCCGGCGGGAAGCGGGAGGCCGGTGAGCGGGCGGCACTGCGCGTCCTTGAGCGTGATCACGCGCTGCCGCACCAGGCTGTCGCCCTGGCGAACGAAGGCGCCGATCTGCGGGGCGAAGTCCGGCTTGGGGAAGGCGACGCCTTCCTCGGTGGCGGTGGCGTAGTTGGGGCCGCGGTCGGTAAGCATGTAGAAGCGGTCGGCGTGCTTCGGGTCCCGGGCGATGGCGGAGCCGTAGCCACCGTTGAGCACCCGCACCGTGTCGGCCGAGCCGGGCGCGGCCCAGGTGGCGAGGATGCGGCGGGGGCGACGGGGACGGTGCTGACGCTCGGCGCCGTCCGCGGGCAGCTCATGAACGCGAGGGCGAAGGCACCGGTGGCGAACCACGGCGTGGACGACCGCATGCGAGGGATCCTGTGAGGGGTGAGGGGCTGGACGGATTGTAACGATCCCGTGCAACGAACCGGTAACGGCCCGCCCCACCACCCGGCCGGACGCCAGCGCGCCCGGCGCGGCCCCCGCCGTGGGAGCCGTGCCGGGCGCGTGGCCTGCGAGGCCTACTGCCGGTCGATCTGGAAGATGGCCGCGGTACCGCTGATCTCGTTGGAGACGATGAGCAGCGGCTGCCGGTTGGGCGAGCGGTTGGCGGGCACGAAGGCGAGGCCCTCGGGGCCCTGGTCGGCGGGGCTCGCGGTGCGGGTGTTCACGTAGGTGACGAACACCGGGCTCGTCGGCGAGGTGATGTCGTAGACGAAGACCCCGCCCACCCGCTCGAGGCCGACGAAGGCATACGTCTTGTCGCCGAGGCGGCCGAGGGCGAGGCCTCGGGCTCGGGGCCCTTGTTGTCGCTCCGGTCATCGGCCGTGCTGCTGGTGTTGTTGGCGTTGAAGAGCGCCTAAGAGGGAGCGAGGCGGTGAGCTGCTCGAACTGGTCGCCGGAATCCCACACCAGGCGGCCCTCGACGGTGCGGATGCTGAAGGAGCGCGCGCCCGGGACGTAGAGCGCGTCGTACTCCCCGGTGGCCGGGTTGAGGCCCATCGTGGTGGTCACCGTCAGGCGGCCGAGGCGGCTGCTGCCGGTGCAGCTGCCGCCGCACACGGCGGTGGTGAAGATGGCGGGGTTGAGCGGCAGGGTGCTCACCCGCGCCTCCTCGGAGAAGACGGGCGGGTAGTCGCGGGTGTCGCCCTCGTTGGCGGTGACGAGGTAGGTCCGGCCGCCCGCCTCGTAGCTCGCGATGGCGTCCGGCTCGTACAGGCCGAAGACCGGCCAGTTGCGGATGTTGATGGCGTTGTCGCGGTCGCTGGCGTCGGGGCCGTTGCCGGGGAGGCCGTGGTCCTTGGTGCCGAGCGGGAGGAGGCGGCGGACGGTGGCGGTGCGCAGGTCGATCTGGGCGAGGGCGTTGTTCTCCTGCAGCGTCACCCAGGCCTGGGTCTCATCCTGGTTCACGGTGACGTACTCGGGCTCGAGGTCCTGGGCCACGCTGGCGCCGGGACCGTAGATGCGGATGCCCTGGTAGCGGAGGTCGGCGGCGCGGCCGTTGAAGGCGCGGAAGCTCACCGTGCGCACCCGGGGGGCGTTGACGTTGGTGACGTCAATGATGCTGACGGAGCCCTCGGGGTCCACGCTGTAGTCGCTGGCCAACTCGCCCTCGTTGGCCACCACCACGAGCTTGCCGGAGGGCTGAAGGTGAGCATGTCGGGCAGGGCGCCCACGGTGACGCTGCTGACCAGGTCGAGCGTCGTGGCGCGGTAGAAGGCCACGGTGCCCGGGTCGGTCCTGGTGTGGGCCTCGATGGCGATGGCCACGACGCCGTTGTGGGCCGAGACGCTGTTGGCCGAGGCGCCGAAACCGGTGATGTCCAGGGTGGCCACCCGGGTGGGGTTCGACGGGGTGCGGAGGTCCACCACGTCCACGGTGCCGAGGGCGCCGTTGACGACGAAGAGGCGCTGGCTCACGTGGTCGTACGCGCTGATCTCGGCGGCCTGCGCGCCGCCGCCCTGCCAGACGCCGATGCGGGTGAGGCCGATCGTGGTGGGGGTGTAGTCGGGGGCCAGCTCGCGCGCCGCCGCCGGGACCGCGGGGCCGCTCGGGGACTGTTCCGCGGCGCACGCCGCGAGGCTCGCCAGCGCGGCCGTGGCCGCGAGGACTCGGTAGGAACGCATCGGGTCTCGTGAGTGAAGGTTGACGCAGACTGCGCGTGCCGGGAATGAGCGCCACTCCCGTCAACGGGCCGCCAACTTCACGTCACGATTGCCCAACACGCCCCGCGCCACACCGGCGTGGCGGGCGTTCTACGACTGTTGCGTCACGACGGCAGGAACGGCCCGAGGCCCAGCGCGGCGAGGAGCATGCCGGCGCAGCCCTTCTTTCCCGCGGCGACGGCCGCGCCCTCGGCGGGGACGGGGACCGTCGGCCCCGCCTTCACCGGCAGCGGCGCGGCCTTCCCGTCGAGCGCGTCGAGGAACTCCTGCATCGTCGCAAAGCGGTTGTCCGGCTCCTTGTCGAGGGCGCGCATGATGGCGTTCTCGACGGCCTCGGCGACGGGGAATACTGGCCGGAGCGGCCGCGGCGGGCCGGCGAAGCGGCGCATGAGCGTGGCGGCCGGCGTGGGCCCCTTGAAGGGGGGCTCGCCGGTGATCATCTCGTAGAGCACGCTCGCGAGGGCGTACTGGTCGGTGCGGCCGTCGATCTCCTTTTCGCCGCTGGCCTGCTCGGGGCTCGCGTACACCGGCGTGCCGACGATCATGCCGGTGGCGGTGAGCTTCTCGGCGTTCTCGCTCACGGCGCGGGCGACGCCGAAGTCGGCCACGAGGACGTCGCTGCCGTCGAGCAGGATGTTGTCGGGCTTGATGTCGCGGTGGACCACGTCCTTCGCGTGTGCGGCGGCGAGGCGGAGCCCACGGCCTTCGTGATGCGGAGCGCCTCGGCCACCTCGAGGGGGCCGCCCTTCTCCAGGCGGTCCTGCAGGGGAGGTGCTTACCACGAAGGGCATGGTGAACCAGAGCTGGTCGCCCACCTCGCCGGAGTCGAGGACGCGGAGGATGTTGGGGTGGTCGAGGCCGCTAGCGACGCGGATCTCGCGCTTGAAGCGGTCGGCGCCGACGGTCCTGGCAGGCTCGGCGTTGGAGCACCTTGAGCGCCACCTGCTCGCCGGTGCTGCCCCGCGTGGCGAGGTAGACGAGCGCCATGCCGCCGCGGCCGATCTCCTTCTCGAGGACGTAGCGGTCGGCGAGGGCGGCGGCGAGGGCGGGGGGAGGGGTCATGGGGGGCGAAAATGCGCCAGGAAAACGGCTTAGGCTAGGCCCCCTCCCTTGCGGCGAACCCGTAGCGGCGGAGCTATGCTCCGCCGACTCGATCCCACCATCGTGCAAGATCCTCAAGATCGAGTCGGCGGAGCGTAGCTCCGCCGCTACGGGTCAGAGACAAGCCAACCATCGGCGACGATTCGTCGTCCAAGACTGAAACCACGCACTACGATTGTCGTCATGCCTGCGCGGCCCGGGAGCGGCCGAGCAGCCCCGCACGTTTCACCAGCGAAACAGCGAGTTGCCGATGCAGAACGTCAAGCTGGCCTTCCGCACCCTGGCCAAGACGCCCTTCGTGACCATGGTGGCGGTGCTGTCCCTGGCGCTCGGCATCGGCGCCAACGCCGCGATCTACTCCCTCTTCGACCAGATCCTGATGAGCCCGCTGCCGGTGCCCCGCGCCGCGGAGCTCGTCAACCTCGGCGCCCCCGGCCCCAAGCCCGGCGGCACCAGCTGCAACCAGGTTTAAGCGACTGCGACCAGGTCTTCAGCTACCCGATGTTCCGCGACCTGGAGCAGAAGCAGCAGGTGTTCACCGGCCTCGTGGGCCACGTGATGTTCGGCGCCAGCCTGGGCTACAGCGGCCGGGAGCCCACCTCCGGCGACGGCGTGGCGGTGAGCGGCTCCTACTTCCACGCTCGAGCTCCGGCCCGCACTCGGCCGCTTCTTCGGTCCCAGCGAGGACGTGACCGTCGGCGGCCACTTCATCACCGTGCTGAGCTACGCCTACTGGCAGAGCCAGCTCGGTGGCGATCCCGACGTGATCGGCAAGTCGATCACGGTGAACGGCAAGCACTTCGAGATCATCGGCGTGGCGCCGCAGGGCTTCCAGGGCACCACCCTCGGCAGCCGGCCCGACCTGTACGTCCCGCTCACCATGTGGCAGGCCATCGGCGGCTGGACCAGCACGGAGAACCGCCGCCAGTACTACATCTACGCCTTCGGCCGGCTCAAGCCGGGCGTGACGCTGGACCAGGCGCGCGCCGGCATCAATGCGCTCTACACGCCGATCATCACCGAGGTCGAGGCCCCGCTGCAGGAAGGGATGAGCGAGGCCACGCTGGCACGCTTCAAGGCCAAGCAGATCGAGGCCACGCCGGGCGCGCGGGGGCAGAGCTCGGTGCACGGCGAGGCCAAGACGCCGCTCACGCTGCTCTTCGCGGTGACGGGCACCGTGCTGCTCATCGCCTGCGCCAACATTGCCAACCTGCTGCTGGCGCGGGGCGCGGGGCGGGCCACGGAGATGGGGGTGCGGCTGGCCATCGGCGCCGCGCGGCGGCACCTGATTGTGCAGCTGCTCACCGAGGCGGTGGTGCTGGCGCTCATGGGCGGCCTCGTGAGACTGGTGGTGGCGCAGTGGACGCTCACCGGCATGGGGGCGCTGCTGCCGAGCCAGGTGTCGGAGGTGTTCAGCTTCAGCATCCGGCCGGTGGTGATGGCGTTCACGGCGGCGCTGGCGGTGATCACGGGCCTGGTGTTCGGCCTGTTCCCGGCGCTCCACTCCACCCGGAGCGACCTCATCACCTCGATCCGCGCCGGCGCGGGCCAGATCGCGGGCGCCCGGAAGGCGCAGCGGTTCCGCGCCAGCCTGGTGACGGTGCAGATCGCCATGGCGACGGCGCTGCTGGTGTCGGCGGGACTCTTCCTCAAGAGCCTGGTGAACGTGACGCGGGTGGACCTCGGCGTGAAGGTGGACGACGTGGTGACCTTCCGCATCTCGCCCGACCAGAGCGGCTACGACTCGACGGGGTTCCTCAGCCTGTACCAGCGGGTGGACGAGCAGCTGCGGGCGCTGCCGCAGGTCACGGGCGTGACGATGAGCATGGTGCCGCTCATTGCCGGCAGCAACTGGGGCAACGACGTGTACGTGCAGGGCTTCCCGCACGGCCCCGACGTGGACAACAACAGCCGCTTCAACCGCGTGGGCCCCGGCTACTTCAGCACCCTCGGCGTGCAGATGATCGATGGGCGGGAGATCAGCGCGAGCGACGTGGTGGGGGCGCCGCGGGTGGCGGTGGTGAACGAGGCCTTCGCCAAGAAGTTCAACCTGGGGCGGGACGCGGTGGGCAAGTTCATCTCCAACGAGGGCCCCGACAGCCTCAACATCCAGGTCATCGGCCTGGCGAAGAACGCCAAGTACTCGGACGTGAAGGACTCGGTGCCGCCGATCTTCTTCCTGGCGGCCATGCAGAACCGGAACGCCGGCTCCATGAGCTTCTACATCAAGACCGGCGGCGACCCGCGCACCCTGGTGCAGGCCATCGGCCCGCTGATGAAGGGATCGACCCCAACATGCCGGTCGAGGAGCTCAAGACGATGCCGCAGCAGATCCGCGAGAACATCTTCATGGACCGGATGATCTCCATCCTGTCGGCGGCGTTCGCGGCGCTGGCGACGATCCTGGCGGGGGTGGGTCTCTACGGCGTGCTGAGCTACACGGTGGCGCAGCGCACCCGCGAGATCGGCGTCCGCATGGCGCTCGGCGCCGACGCGCGCGCGGTGCAGGCGATGGTGCTGCGCCAGGTGACTGTCATGATGGCCATCGGCGGCGTGGTGGGCCTGGGTGCCGCGCTCGGCATCGGCAAGGCGGCGAAGTCGCTGCTGTACGGGCTCGAGGGGAATGACCCGCTGGTGTTCGTGCTCTCCATGCTGATGCTGGCGGCGGTGGCACTGGCGGCGGGGTACGCGCCGGCCAGGCGGGCGAGCAAGGTGGATCCGATGCAGGCGTTGCGGTACGAGTAGCACGATCGCTCGCTGAAGCGAGCGCTCGGCACCACAAGTCCTGAAGGACTCGCGTCCCGGCCCCCGGTGAGGGGGTCGGGACGCGCTGCTTTCTCGGCCGCCCGTCCTCGGAGCTCCCGTAAGGCCCGAGCGGCGCTCGGGCCCTACGGGAGGATGGCGCCTACGACGGATCGTGAAGAAAGCGGGAAGGCCACGGGAATTCCCGGCGTCTTGCGCGGGAACTATATTACCGGATAGTTATATAGCGGTGGTGAGCCGGTGCGTCTTCCTGGATTCCTGGAGCGAAGTCATGCCTTCCTTTCGTGGCCAGCCGCTGGACCTCGTGATCGACGTGCGGAGCAAGATGGAGTACCTCCTCAACCACCTGCCCAAGGCGGAGAACATCCCCGTGCAGGTGCTGGAGGAGGCGATGCGCGCCAAGAAGGGCCTCAAGCCCGAGATGGCGATCCTGGTGTACTGCGCGAGCGGCGTCCGGTCGCGGAATGCCGCAGGGGATCCTGACGCGGCTCGGGTTCAAGAAGGTCATTGACGGGGCGGGATCCGGGCGGCGGCGCGGGATTATCGCGCGTAGCGGGCGACCCCGTCAGAGGAGGCTCAGTAGGGGCCGAACATGTTCGGCCCTTACGGACGAGGAAGAAGAGAGAGAGGGTGGGATGACGAGGATCGTGATCATCGGTGGCGTGGCGGGCGGCGCGACGGCGGCGGCGCGGGCGCGGCGGCTGGATGAGGAGGCGGAGATCACGCTGGTGGAGCGTGGCCCCTATGTGAGCTACGCCAACTGCGGCCTCCCCTACTACCTGAGCGGCGACATCACCGACCGCGCCAAGCTCCTGCTGCAGACGCCGGCGAGCTTTGCCCGGCGCTACCGCGTCACGGCGCTGGTGCACACCGAGGCCGTGGAGATTGACCGGGCCGGGAAGCGCGTCCGCGTCACCGGCCCCGAGGGCGATCGCTGGCTTCCCTACGACAAGCTGATCCTGGCTCAGGGCGGCAGCCCCACCCTCCCGCCGATCCCGGGGAGCGACGCCGAGCACGTCTTCCGGCTGTGGACGGTGCCGGACATGGACCGGCTGGACGGGTTCCTGCGGGCGCGCGCGCCCAGGCACGCGGTGGTGGTTGGGGGCGGGTTCATCGGGCTGGAGATGGCGGAGGCGTTCCGGAAGCGCGGGCTCACGGTGACAATCGTGGAGCGCGAGGCGGCGGTGCTGCCGGTGTTCGACCACGAGTTCGGCACCCAGGTGGCGCTCGAGTGCGGGCGGCACGCGGTGGGCGTGGTGACGGGCGAGGCGGTGCAGGCCATCCACGCCGACAGCGTGGAGCTGACGCACGGGCGCCGCATCCCCGCCGACCTGGTGCTCTTCTCCGTGGGCGTCCGCCCCGAGCTGACGCTGGCGAAGCAGGCCGGCCTGGCCACCGGGCTCGCCGGCGGCCTCAAGGTGGACGAGCACCTGCGCACCTCCGACCCCAACATCTGGGCCGCGGGTGACATGGTGGAAGTGTTTCACCGCGTCAGTGGCCGCATGGTGCGGGTGCCGCTGGCCGGCCCCGCCAACCGCCAGGGCCGCCTGGCCGCCACCAACGCCCTCGGCGGGAGCCTCCGCTACAGCGGCGCGCTCGGCACCAGCGTGGTGAAGGTGTTCGAGGCCACGGTGGCGATGACCGGCCTGAGTGAGGCGGCCGCGCGCGCGGCGGGCTTCGAGGTGGGGGTGGCGGTGCTGCACAAGGAGCACCACGCCGGCTACTACCCGGGCGGCAAGGAGCTGACGCTCAAGCTCATCTACCAGAAGTCCGACGGCGTGCTGCTCGGCGCCGAGGCGTTCGGGCATGCGGGGGTGGAGAAGCGGATCGACGTGCTGGCGACGGCGCTGCACGGGCGGATGACGCTCGACGACCTGGCGGAGCTGGACCTGGCGTACGCGCCGCCCTACTCGAGCGCCAACGACCCCGTGAACCTGGCGGCGTTCGTGGGGCAGAACGACGTGAGCGGGTTCAGCCCGCTGGTGACGGCGGCCGAGCTGCGCGAGGAGCTGGCGGGCGCGGTGCCGCCGGTGGTGGTGGACGTGCGGACGGCGAAGGAGTATGGGGCGGGGCACTTGCCGGGGGCCCTCAGCATACCCGTGGATGATCTACGGGAGGAGTCCGTAAGGGCCGAAAATATTCGGCCCTTACTACGGGGGCGTCGGGTGATCGTGTACTGCAAGGGTGGGTTCCGCGGGCACCTCGCGGTGCGGATCCTCAAGGGGCAGGGGATCACCGACGTGGCCAACGTCACGGGCGGCTGGACCAGCATGCGGCTCGAGGGGAGCCTGCCGGTGGCGCATGCGGAGGAGGCGGCGCTGGCGGGGCACTGAGCGGGCATCGCACAGCGGGCGGGATGCGCGTCCCGGGCCTCGGGGAGAGGTTCGGGACGCGTGGCATTCCGGACCCTGTGGGGCCGGCGGCCGGAGCTGCGGAGCCCCGGTGCGGGCGGCTGGCTCCCCGGCGTCCCTCGGATGGACGCGAGGGCGCGTCCCGCGGTCACCGGCGGCGGGCACGCCCAGCGCCGGCCACCGCGCCGTCAGGCATCAGCGGAGGGGGTGGCGACAATGGACCAGCACAAGCCCATGATGGGCATGGGGTGGGGGCGGTTCGCGGGCATGATCGCGACCTCCGTCGTGCTCATGTTCTTCCTGATGTACCAGCTCATCTACTCGCTCGACCACGCGTTCTTCAGCGTGAACCGGCTGCTCGCCTCGCTGCTGATGGGGGCCGTCATGGCGCTCGTCATGCTCGGCTTCATGTGGCCGATGTACCGGGGGACGGGGACGAAGGTGGCCATCCTGGCGGGCGCGACGCTGGTGGGCGCCGTCCTCCTGGCGGTGAACCGGAGCCAGGCCCTCGTCGGGGACAGCGCCTTCATGCAGGCGATGATCCCGCATCACTCCATCGCCATCAACAACGCGCGCAAGGCGAGCATCCGCGACCCGCGGGTGCGGGAGCTGGCGGACGAGATCATCGAGTCGCAGGTCCGCGAGATCGCGGAGATGAAGCTGCTCCTCGACGACCTGGCGCGGCACGGCGGGCGCGGCGCGGCCGCCCTGCCGGCCCGGCCGGCCGAGGTGACTCCGGCCATGGAGGCGCGGATCCGGGAGGCGGTGCGGTAGGCGGGTGCGACGCGCGCTGGCGCGCCCGCTCCCGGCTCAGCGGCCGCGGATCCGCGTGGCGATGGGGGCGTAGCGCGGGTCGTCGGTGAGCGGCGCGAACATCGGGTCAAAGAAGTTCTCGGGCAGGAAGCCGTCGCGCTCGGCGATGCCGCGTTCCAGCCAGGCGAAGGCCGAGTCCCGCTGACCGAGCGCGGCGAAGGCGCCGGCGAAGGCGATGGGGGGGACGCCTTCCGCGCGGGCGCGGGCGCGCAGGGCGGCGAGCTCGGCCTGGGCGGAGTCGGGCTGGCCCAGGGCGGTGAAGGCGCGGATGAGGCCGACGGGCCCGTGGGGGTAGAAGCCGCCGAGGACGAGGCCGCGCCGGAGGTCGGCGATGGCGGCGGGGTAGCGCTGCTGGGCGATGCGGAGCCAGCCGCGGAGGATGTGGGCGTGGGCGTAGTTGGGGTCCAGGCGGAGGGCGTCCTCGAGGGCGGCCTCCGCCTCGTCGTAGCGGCCGAGGCTGGTGAGGGTCCAGCCGCGCTCGACGGCGATGATGCGGGAGAGCGGGTCGAGCTCGCGGGCGCGGGTCATCTCGGCGTACGCCTCCGCCCAGCGGCCGCGGCCGGCGAGGAAGTCGCCGTACCAGTGGTGGGCGGTGGGGTAGCGCGGGTCGGCCAGGATGGCGCGGCGGAAGCCGCGCTCGGCGCCGGCCCAGTCCCAGGCAAAGAGCATGGTGCCGTAGGCCAGGGCGGCGTGGGCCTCGGCGAGCGTCGAGTCGAGCGCGATGGCGCGGTGGGCGGCGGCCTGCACCCGGGGCCAGGCCTGCCGGCTCGAGACCGTGGTGCCGAAGAGCGCCAGCAGGATCTCCGCCTGCGCCAGGCCGGCCCACGCGCGGGCGAAGGCCGAGTCGCGCGCCACGGCGGCCTGGAAAGGCGTGGGCGGCGAGCGGCATGCTGGCCTCGGTGCGCTGCCCCAGGGCGAAGCGGCCCTGCAGGTAGAGGTCGTAGGCCGCGAGGTCGCTGGTGGCGCGGGCGGCGAGGGCGGAGTCGGTGGGCGCGGTGAGCTGGAGCTCGAGCGCGGTGACGATGGCGCGGGCGATCTCCGACTGCACGGCGAAGACGTCGGCGGCGTCGCGGTCGTAGGTGTCGGACCAGAGTTCCTTCCCGGCGGCGGCGTCCACCAGCTGGACGCTCACCCGCAGCTTCCCGTCCGCCTTCCGGACACTGCCCGTCACCACCGACTGCACGCCGAGCTGGCGGCCGACGTCCGCCAGGTTCACGGCGGGGCCGCGGAACTGGAAGGCGGAGCCGCGCGCGGCGAGCTCGAGGCCGGGGACGTGGCCGAGCTGGGTGGTGAGTTCGTCGGCGAGGCCGTCGCCGAACCAGGCCTGGTCCTGGGCGGGGCTCTGGTCGGCGAGGGGAGGACGGCGATGCGGCGGGGCCGGCGGGCGTGGAGCCGGCGGGGCGGAGGAGCAGGAACGCGCCGACGGCGGCGAGCGCCACCAGGATGCCGGCCACGAGCGCCCATGGGCGGCGGGTGCCGCCCGCCGCGGGTGCCTGACGGAGCGCGTCGAGCGCCGAGCGGAACTCCCCCATGGAGCCGTAGCGCGCGGCGGGGTCGAGCGCGAGGGCGCGCTTGAGCACCTCGGGCAGCCCGCGGGGCCAGCCGGCGCCCTTCGGGGCCAGGGCCACGCGGGTGTCGGCGCCGAGCGCGAGGACGGCGGGCATGCCGCTCGAGCCGCCGGGGCGCTCGCCGGTGAGGGCCTCGAGGAGGACGAGGCCGAGGCTGAAGACGTCGCTCCGGGCGTCGAGGTCCTGGCCGCCGGCGAGCTGCTCGGGGCTCATGAGGCGGGGGTGCCGGGGGAGAAGCCGGTCTCGGTGAGCGGGGCGCCGGTGGCGGTGGTGGCGCCGGCGAGGGCGCGGGCGATGCCGAAGTCGGCCACGAGCGTGGAGCCGTCGGGGCCGAGGAGGAGGTTGGCGGGCTTGATGTCGCGGTGGACGATGCCCTGGGCGTGCGCCTCGGCGAGGCCCTGCGCGGCTTCCGCCACGATGCGGACGGCCTCGGCGGCGGGGAGCGGGCCGGCGCGCTCGAGCCGGTCGGCGAGCGACTCGCCGGCGACGTAGGGCATGGCGTACCAGAGCTGGCCGGCGGCCTCGCCGGAGTCGAAGACCGCCAGCACGTGGGGGTGCTGGAGCCGGGCGGCGGAGGCGGATCTCGCGCTCGAAGCGGCCGCTGCCGAGGGCGGCGGCGAGCTCGGGGCGCATGACCTTGAGGGCGACGGGGCG
>JADJPD010000045.1 GCA_016713435.1 Gemmatimonadota bacterium
GTGAGGCGGGCAGGAACGGCTGGGGAGCGGGGTGTAGCGTGTGACGCCGGGTCCCCAAATGCACCGCGGGCGGGGGGCCTTGTCCCCGCCCGCGGGCTGCCGTCTCAAGGTGGATCGATCAGGGCGTCGAGTACTGCGACCGCCGGTGCCCGGTCGGGTCCTTGATCCCAGCGCGGCAGGCGGATCACGTCGCGCGTGAGGGCCTTCAGGCGCTGCCCCAGGCAGACCAGCGTGGGCTGGGTCGTGATGTCTGAACGCATCACCCTTGGTGGCAGCCACCGTGTAGCCGGGTCCTCCAGCGAGCGGATCGTGGTGGCGCTGAGCGGACGCACGGTGCCGCTGGCGTGAAGCCAGTCATGAAACAAATCCCTCCAAAGACGCTCTCCTCCCGGTGCGAGTCCCGGGTGCCGTCGCCGTCGGGGCCGCTGCAGGTGCCGCTGCCCTCGACCGGCACCGACGTGGCGCTCTCGGCGCGCCGTTGATGTATGGGCCTTCCCGAGGGCGGCGGGACCGTTGAAGATCGGGCTGCCGGCCGGGTAGCCGCCGGACAGCCTGATCAACGACCAGAAGCCGGATCGCCTCCCACAGCGTGCCGTAGCCCAGGACGTGGCCCATCTCGCGGAGGATCCCGTCGTTGAAGCCACCGTCGGTCTGCAGCTGCACCAGGTCGGCGGTGTCGGGGGTTCATGATGCCACGGTACGGCAGCTTGCCGCTCGGCCGAGAATGCGCAGGGACCGGCGGCACCCGGGACGTTGCCAACGCCGTCGATGGCGCTCAGTTCCACGTAGATGCGGACGTCGTCCGCAGCGGTGCCGCTGATGGCCTGCGACACGTAAGCACCGCAATCAGTGGTGTTAGACGCCACCGGGATGAGTGAAGTCGGCCAGATCACCGGTGATGATCTGCTCCCCAGCGCGCCTTAGCGGCGTCGAAGGCGGCCTGCTGCGCCTGCATGGCGCTGTTAGAGATCACACCAGGGTGATGGTGAAGTTGGAGATGGTGTTGGCGCCCGTAGCTAATGAAGCTGATCAGGCTGCCGGTCAGGCCTCGCCGAGGTGGCCCGTCATGGTGATGCCGAGGGCTGCCACCGCACTCCAGCTCACACCGTGGCGATGCCGTTGCCTGCGTCGCTCGTGGCGGCGGTGCCCGTGGCCGACCCGCCGCCCGCCGTCACCGCGAGGAGTGACGGACACGCCGCCCACGCCGTTGCCGTCGAGGTCCGCCACCTTCACCGACGGCTTGGTGCCCCACCGCCGGGACCGAGCAGGGCGGTCTGCGACAGAGTGCTGTTGGACACGAGTTGCGCCGCGGCTGCCGTGAAGCGTGATGTTGCTGGAGTTGGTCCCGGCAAAGCCGGTGGCACTGAAGCGCAGCGTCTTGGTGCCGGTGGTGCCAGCGCGATGCTCGATTTGCTGAAAGAACAGCCTGCCCCTGCGCGTTGGTCCACGCCGTGGTGGGCGCCATCGGCGAGCCGCTGCCGGACTGCAGGGTGGCGGTGACCGTGACCCGGCCTGGGCCAGCGCGTTTACCATCTGCATCGAAGCTGGACCACCGGTGTAGGCGACAGCCACCGCGCGCATCTGGGCGGTGGCGGGGGGCTGGGTCCACGGGAGGGGTCAAAGCGCCTGCTGTTGCTCAGGTCGGATCGCCACCGCCGCAATAGAAGCCCGCGATAGCCGCCGCCGCCAGGAGCAGCATCCCGGAAATTGCCATGACCGGTGCAGGGATACGCCAGGACGGTACCGCGGGAGCGGGACGGTTCCGACATCCTAATCATAGATCAGCCGCCTTGCCGTTATTGTGGGGGCGGACCAGATGGCCCGTAAGCTTGGTCCCGAAGGGGCAAGGCCCGCGCTCCCCTCGGCACCAGGCGTTGGTCCTGGGTCCCGCCTACAATAGTAATCGAGAACCTGCCTTTAACATTGACAACGATCCCCGGGACGCGCTGAACTCCCCTGCCTCACATCCCGCGCTCCTGAGCCCCAATGAAAATGCCCCGAGCTACCCACGTCATGTTGGCGGCCAGCCACCTCCCCGTAAAGCGGCTTCAGTTCATGGACGTGCACAACCCGGCCGGTAGCTCACGGCACAGGCCGCGTCCCCTCACGGCGACGCCGCCACGGTGGACCATGCGGTCCAGGCCGCAGGCCGCCTTCCCGCCTGGAGCACGCTGCCCACACATCAAAGGAGCGGGTGCAGGTCTTCTTCCGCTACAAGACCCTGCTGGAGAAGCACCTCCGCGAAATTTTCTCCCCGCCTGGTCCCTGAAGAGCACGGCAAGCTCCCGCGCTTGAGGCGGACACCGAGATCCTCAAGGCCGTGGAGCTGACCAGTTTGCCTGCTCGCTGCCGCGGCTGGCGGGGCGAGGTGCTCCGGGTGAGCCGCGGCGTCGAAAGTGCCGCCTCGAGGCGGGTCCCACTCCGGCGTCGTGGCCGCTCTCATCAACCCGTTCAACTTCCTCACGATGGTGCCCGCATAGGTGAGGGCATCCCGAACGCCATCGCGCTCGGCAGCTGCTTCATCATGAAGCCCTCCGGAGACCAATTGCCGTACAGCTCGCTGCGCTTCACTTCAAGGAAGTAGCGGCCTCCCACAGCGGCGTCTTCAGCGGCATGGTCAGGGCGACCGCGGGGTCGCCGAGGCGCTGTGCGGCCACCCGCGGATCCGCGCCGTCACCTTCGTGGGCTCCACCAAGGTGGCGCAGGCCGTCTACCGCCGCGCCACGGGGAACCTCAAGCGCGCCCTCTGCCTGGGCGGCGCCAAGAACCACGTGATCGTCATGCCGGACGCCGATCCCGAGATGGCCGCGGGCGGCGTGCTGGCGGCCATGTCCGGCTGCACCGGCCAGCGCTGCATGGCGGCGTCGGTGATGGTGGCGGTCTCGGCCACCGACCACATCGTGGACAAGCTGGCGCACCAGGCGCGGCGGATGGTGGCGGGGAAGGACGTGGGGCCCGTCATCACGGCGGCGGCCAAGGCGCGCATCGAGGGGTACATCACCGAGGCGGTGGCGCAGGGCGCCACGCTGCGGTGGACGGCCGCGGTGCCACGGTGCCGGGCAAGGAGGGCGGCTGGTGCGTGGGCGCCACCATAAGGGACCCACGTGCGGCCCGAGATGAAGATTGCTGAGGGTGTTCGGCCCGGTGCTGGCGATCGTCCGGACCAGGGACCTGGACGGCGCCATTGCGGTGGAGGAACGCTTCGCCGTGACGGCAACGCGGCGTCCATTTTACGGAGTCGGGCGGGGCGGCGCGGGCGCCATGGAACGGGCGAGCGCCAGCATGGTGGGCGTCAACGTAAAAACTTCCGGTCCGCGCGAGCCCTTCGCTTCGGCGGCTGGAACGACTCCCGCTTCGGCGTAGGCGACATCTACGGGCAAGGGCCCGCCCGAGTTCTGGACCCAGAGCCGGAAGATCACCACCAAGTGGAACCGGGAGAGCCGGGACCAACTGGATGAGCAAGGAGGCATAGGGTCGCGCCCGCAGCACGAGGCGAGCGGGGATCTCGCCAGCACCGAGGTGGGGGCCATCCCTGGAGGTCCCCCGGCAGCACCGCACCAGAGGAATCCCGCATGACCGCCACCGCCCCGACCCGCCCAATGATGCCACCGAGCGACCACCGCCGCGTCGCTACACCGCCGGGTGGGCCCCTCGAAGGCCGAGATCCTCGCCCTCCGGCAGCGCTACACCAACCCGCGATCTTCACGCTCTACAAGGAGCCGCTGCTGATCGTCGAGGCCACATGCAATACCTCTTCGGCGGACGGGCGCGGCGCTCCTCGACCTCTTCGTAAGCATCGTCACGGTGAGCGTGGGGCACTGCCACCCGAAGGTCACCCGGGCCATCCAGGAGCAGGCCGAGACCCCGCTGGCGCACACTACCACCATCACTTACCCCAACTTCCCGAAGCTGGCCGAGAAGCTGGCGTCCAAGATGCCGCCGGCCTCGACGTCACCTACTTCGTGAACTCCGGGAGCGAGGCCAACGACCTCGCGGTGCTGCTGGCCCGGCCTACACGGGAACCAGGACGTGATCTGCCGTCGGAACAGCTACCACGGCGGCAGCTCCTCCATGATGGCGGCCACCAGCCACCACACCTGGAAGTTCCCGCAGCAGCTCAACTCCGGCTTCCATCACGCGGTCTGCCCCGACCCGTACCGGAGCCCCTTCAGCGGGACGCCGGAGGAGATCGCCACGAAGAGCGCCAACGAGGTGCGGGAGATCATCCGCTACTCGACGCCGGGCGGCATCGCCGCGTTCATGGCGGAGCCGATCCAGGGCGTGGGCGGCGCCACCCAGGGCGCGGCCAACTATCTCCGTGAGGCGTATGCCCACGCCGGTGCCGTCAGCAATACCTGCATCGCCGACGAGGTGCAGACCGGCTTCGGCCGCACCGGGGAGCACTACTGGGGCTTCAGAACTGGCGGCCAGGGGCTGGACATCCGTCACCATGGCCAAGGGATCGGCAACGGGGCGCCGCTGGCGCCCCGCCGTCACGACCCGGCGCGAGATCGCCGAGAAGCTGACGCAGCGCATCCACTTCAACACCTTCGGGCAACCCCATCTCCATGGCCGGCCTCCGCCACGCCGCAGGTCATCGACGACGAGGGCATCCAGGGCAAGGCCAAGTCCATCGGCGGCCGCCTAGAAGGCGGCCTCGAGGACCTGCAGCGCCGCCACCGCCGGATCGGCGACGTCCGCGGCAGGGGCCTGATGCTCGGCGTGGAGCTGGTGAAGGACCGCGGCACAAGGCGCCCGCCAAGGAGGAGGCGCTGGCCATCACGGAGCACCTGCGCGAGTTCGGCATCCTGATCGGCAAGGGCGGCCTCGACGGCAACACCCTCCGCATCAAGCCCCCCATGTGCCTCACGGCCGCGGACGTGGACTTCGCGCTGGAGGCGCTCGATGCGGCGCTTGACGGTCGAAGGTGAGCTGAGCGCCGTGACTCAACGCAAAGGCGCGGGGACGCAGAGGGGCGCAGAGACCGCCGCAACGAGCGGGGCTCGTCACGGCGACGGCCCGCTCGTGACTTGAGGGGGTCACTGCCGGATTGGGCGCGTGGCCGGACCCTGTGCTGACACCCACCCTTCATCCCCTGCACTCCGCCTGAGACGAGCCCCCTCTCCCGCGCAGAAGCCCTCTGCGGCCCTCCGCGTCCTCTGCGCCTCTGCGTTGAGTCACACCAGATCCAGACCTACGACGAAAACCCAATACCCATCCGATCCAGCACCCGCAGCATGAGGTTCGGCGCTTGCCCCTCGTCCACCTTGCGGAGCGCGCGCGTCACTGAGTTCACCGCCCAGCCGCGGAGCGGCTCCGGCGGATACGGGAAGGGGGGCTTGGCGGAGGAGAGCACGTCGCCTAAGGCGGTTCAGGGCCATGTGCGCCAGGATGCGGTAAGCGATGCGGGTGCGCCGAGGCGTGCCCGGTGAACCCGAGGCCGTAGGAGAGGCGCGTCCCGTAGGCACGGCCGTGAAGAACGGCGTCAGGCGCGTCGTGGAGCAGATGGCACCGCCCCACCGGTACTCCCAGCGCAGGTCCGCCGCGTCGGGGAAGTGCCGCTTCCAGCCGGACTCGAGCGAGGCATAGTGGGACGGCGAGTGGTCACACGCCGGGTCCACGCGGTTGTGGCCGTGGTAGGCGGCCTCGCTGGTGCCCCAGAGCACCCGGCCGTCCGCGGTGGGGCGGTAGTAGTTGAAGAAGGTGCGCCCGTCCGTGATGCCCTGCCGCTTCCGCCAGCCGATGGCCGCCCACTGCGCCGCGGTGAGTCTCTCGCTCACCATGATGTAGTCGTACAGCGGGATGAAGCGGTGCAGCACGCGGGGCAGCAGGTGGTGCGTGTAGGCGCTGGTGGCCAGCACCACGTGCCCCGCGAGCAGCGAGCCGCCTGCCGCACTCCGCACCCGGAGCTTGCCGCCCTCCGCCTCGATGGCCCGCACCGCCGAGCGCTCGTACACCCGCACACCGAGGCGCACCGCCTCACGCCGCAGGCCATCGGTGAGTTTCGCGGGATCGCAGATCCCGCCCCGCGCCACCTCCACCGCCCCCCGGTAGAGCGGGCTGTGCACCTCGGCCCGCACCTCCTCGCCGGAGAGGTACCGAAAGCCCGTGATGCCGAGCTCCTCGGCGATGGCGATGTTCTTGTGGCACTCCTCGATGTGGCCGTCAGTGAGCGCCACCATGAGGCGCCCCCGTGGCTCCCAGTCGCAGGCGATGTTCCGCTCGGCCAGGAACGCCAGCATCTCCGCCACGTTCTCCTCGCCCACGCGCGCCAGGCGGCGGGCCTCGTCCATCCCGAAGTGCTGGATGGCCAGGGCGTGGCTGTGGTCCACCGTCTCGGAGAGCATGCCGGCGTTCCGCCCGCTGGCCCCGTAGGCGGCGATGCCCTGCTCCACCACCGCGACCTCCCGCTCCGGCGCCAGCTCCTTGAGGAAGAGCGCGCACCAGAGCCCCGTGAAGCCGGCGCCCACCACCACGATGTCGGCGGTGGCGGGTGCGGCCAGCGGGGTCACCTCGCGGGGCGCGAGCCCCCGCAAGCCAAGCAGTCGCGCTCGATCGGGTCCACGTCAGCGCATGATCATCAGGTGCGCCCACGGCTTCCCGGGGTACATCACCCACGGCCCCACACCCGGCCGCTCCGGGAGCCCCACCGCGGCACCGGTCACGTAGGGGATGTAGAGCACGTCCAGCCGGCGCGGGCTCCGCGCAATGCCGGTGGCCGCGTCGAGGCTGTCGGCCGGGGCGGAGAGGTTGATGAGGGCGCGCGGGCCGTCGGGGAACGGCAGGGTCTTCGCCGTGATCTCGGCCAGGCGGACGCTGTCGATGGCGGGGCGCTTCATGCCCTGCGCCTCGAGCTCGCGGCCGCGCGCCATGAACGGCTCGAGGTCCTTGTGGTAACAGGCCACGTGCCACGCCGCGGCCGAGGGATCGTCCGCCAGGCAGATCATGGTGCCCGTTCCCTCGCGCAGCACCGCGAGGCGGCCGTAGTTCCGGTAGCCGATCACCGTGGCCGTGGCGCGGTCCCCCGCCGGAGGCGGATTCTCAACCCCCCGCGCGCGGCGCCTCGAGTTCGAGGGTCTTGCGGCAGGCAGGGCAGGAGAGCTCGCGCGGCAGCTTGACCGGCGCGTGCGTGAGCCCCCATCGCCCGTCGCGCCCGCAGAAGGGGCAGGCGCCCTCCACCCGGTGGAAGAGCTCCCCCTGCCCGAAGCGGCGCACGCCGAGCACCAGCCCGCCCACCAGCGCCACCAGCGGGAGACGAAGTGTACGATGGGAATCGGCAGCGTCAGGATGGCGAGCAGGAGCCCGAGACCCGCCGCGCCCAGCCCGCGGCGCAACCGCTCCCCGGGCTCAGTTCGCGGATCTCGGCGCTGGCCACGGTGGACGGAACCCGAAGCCGGTGAGCGCAGTGCGGTGGTGCGGAGCGAGGACATGCCGGAGTGTGGAGGCACGACGCGATTCCGGCAAGCGGCCTCAGGAGGAAGCGCGCTCCTGGTCGAGCAGTGCCCGCTTTCGGGGCAGCCCCCAGCGGTAGCCGCCGAGTGACCCGTCACTCCGCACCACGCGGTGGCAGGGCACCAGCACCGCGGCGCGATTGGCAGCCACCGCGCTGGCCACGGCCCGCGTGCTCGAGGGCATGCCGAGGCGCGCGGCCAGTTCCTGGTAGCTCACCGTCTCTCCTGCCGGGATCTCGAGCAGCGCCTGCCAGACGCGCCACTGGAAGGCGGTACCGACGAGGTCGAGCGGCAGCGGCGCACCGCCGAAACTCCCGGGCCGCTCGATGCGCCGCGACACTTCCTGCACCAGCCCACCGAGCCATTCCTCCGCCCGTCGTCCACGCGCTCGCGTGCAGCGTTGGGAACTTCTCCTCCAGCTCCGCCACGAGCAGGCGATCCTCCTCGCCGAGCAGCACCGCCGCCACGCCGCGCTCGGTGACGCCCACCAGCAGCCGGCCGAGCGGTGAACCCACGATGGTGTACCGGATCTCCATCCCTGCCCCGCCTTTCTTGTACGCGCCCGGCGTCATGCCGAGCAGCAGGTGTGCCCGCTCGTAGAGCCGGCTCGACGAGCCGAACCCCGTCTCGTAGGTGGCCCGGCTCACGCTCGGCTCCACCCGGAGTGCCTCACGCAGCCGTTCCGCGCGCCGCGCCTCGGCGTACTCCCGCGGCGAGAGGCCGGTGAGCTTCTTGAAGGTGCGCTGCAGGTGCCAGGCACTCAGGCCGGTGGAGGCCGAGAGCTCCGCGAGCGAGACCGGCGCGCCGCCCGCGGCATCGAGCAGGTCCCGCGCCTTCGCCACGGCCTGCTCCGCCGCGGTCACCACCCTCCCCTGCTCCGGCTTGCAGCGCTTGCACGCCCGGAACCCCGCCGCCCGCGCCTCGGCCGGCGTGGCGTAGAAGGCGGCTATCCGGGACTTGCGGCCAAACCGGGACCGGGAATCATTCGGGCATGGCCTCCATCCTCGTGCTCTTTGCGCATCCCGCGCTCGAGAAGTCCCGGGTCCACCGCCGCCTGCTCGACGCGGCCACGGGCCTCCCCGGCGTGTACGTCCACGACCTCTACGAGGCGTACCCGGACTTCGACATCGACGTGCGCCGGGAGCAGGAACTGCTGCTCACCCACCCCGTGATCCTCCTGCAGTACCCGCTCTACTGGTACAGCACCCCGCCATCCTCAAGCAATGGCAGGACCTGGTCCTGGAACACGGCTGGGCCTACGGGCGCGCCGGCACCCGGCTCCGGGGCAATCGGCTCCAGTGCGTCACAAGCGCCGGCGTGGGCGAGCAGGCGTAGCAGCCCGGCGGCTTCAACGCGCACCCGGTCACCGACTTCCTCTTCCCCGTGGAACAGACCGCGCGGCTCTGCGGCATGGAGTGGCTCCCGCCCTACGTGGTGCTCGGCAGCCACCGCATGAACCTGCCGGAGATCGACACCGCCGCGGCCGCGTACCGTCGCCACCTCGAGCAGTTGCGCGACACCCTCCCCCTCCCCGCGGAGGCCCCATGAGCGGCGGCTTCCTGGGCCAGGCCTTCGTCTACCTGGCCGCCGCCTGCGTGGCCGTGCCGCTCGCCAAGCGGGCGGGGCTCGGCTCGGTGCTCGGCTACCTGCTGGCCGGGGTGATCATCGGCCCCTTCGGGCTGCACCTGGTGGGGCAGGAAGGCGCCGACGTCATGCACGTGGCCGAGTTCGGCGTGGTGATGATGCTGTTCCTGGTGGGGCTCGAGCTGGAGCCCGCGCTCCTCTGGCGGCTCCGCGCGCCGATCCTCGGCCTGGGGGCTGCAGGTGGTGGGCACCGCCGCCGTGCTCGGGGGCATCGCGCTCCTGCTGGGGCTGCCGTTCCCGGCCGCGGTGGCCGTGGGCCTGACACTGTCCATGGCTCCACCGCCATCGTGCTGCAGATGCTGGGCGAGAAGGGGCTCATGAAGACGGCCGCGGGCCAGAGCAGCTTCGCCGTGCTGCTGTTCCAGGACCTGGCCGTGATCCCCATGCTGGCGCTCTTCCCGCTGCTGGCCCCGGCCGGCGCCGTGGCGGAAGCGGCGCACGGCAGCTGGGCGGACGGCCTCCCCGCCTGGGGCAAGACGCTCGTGGTCCTGGGCGCCGTGGCGGGCGTGGTGGCGCTGGGCAGGTTCGCAGTGCGGCCCGCGCTCCGCGCCGTGGCGCGCACCGGGCTCCGCGAGCTGTTCACGGCGGCGGCCCTGCTCCTGGTGATCGGCATTGCGCTGCTGATGCAGTCGGTGGGGCTCTCGCCCGCGCTCGGGACCTTCCTGGCGGGCGTGGTGCTGGCGAACAGCGAGTACCGGCACGAGCTGGAGAGCGACGTCGAGCCCTTCAAGGGGCTGCTGCTCGGCCTCTTCTTCCTGGCGGTGGGGGCGAGCATCGACTTCGGCCTCATCGCCGAGCGGCCGGGGACATCGTGGGGCTGGTGGGGATCGTGCTGGTGGCCAAGCTGCTGGTGCTGGCGGCGCTGGCGCGCGTCTTCAAGCTCTCCACCGACCAGGGACTGCTCTTTGCCTTCGCGCTGCCGCAGGTGGGGGAGTTCGCCTTCGTGCTGCTGGCGTTTGCCACGAGCCTCGGGGTGCTCGGCGTGGAGGTGACGGGCCGCTCGTGGCGGTCACCGCGCTCAGCATGGCCGTCACCCCGCTCCTCATGGTGGCGTACGGGCGGCTCATCGCGCCGCGCGTCATCGCCAGGCGGGGAGGAGCGCGCCGCCGACACCATCGACGAGGAGGCCGGCGTCATCATCTGCGGCTTCGGCCGGTTCGGCAACACGGTGGGGCGGCTGCTCCGCGCCAACGGCCATCCCGCCGTGGTGCTCGACAACGACAGCGACCGCGTGGAGCTGCTCCGCCGCATGGGCCTCAAGGTCTTCTACGGCGACGCCACGCGCCTCGACCTCCTCACCGCGGTAAGCGCCCACCAGGCGCGGGTCATCATCCTGGCGCTCGACAGCCCGGAAGGAAGAACCTGGAGCTGGCCTGCCTGGTGCAGCAGCACTTCCCGCACCTCACCGTGCTGGCCCGCGCCGCCGACCGGCCCGACACCTACGAGCTCATGGACCTGGGGATCACCGGGTCTACCGCGAGACGCTCGACGGCGCTCCGCGTGGGCGTGGACGCGCTCCGCCTCCTCGGCATGCGCGCCTACGCCGCGCACCGCGCCGCGCAGGTGTTCCGCAAGTACGACGAGGCCGCCCTCACCGAGACGCCGCCACCCGCCGCGACCGTTCCGCCTACATCTCGCTGGCCCGCGACCGCATCGCCGCCCTCGAGGCGCTGCTGCAGTCCGATCGGGGCGAGTTCAGCGACGGCCAGGACCGCGGCCGGGACCCGGAAGGCGTCCGCGAGGAGAGCCGGGCCAGCGGCCTCCGCCTCTGACGTCCGCTACAGCTTTCCCGCCCGCGGGCCGATAGGGGAAGGACAGGGGCGGAGCGTCCGCCCCGGCTCAGCCCGAGGCGCCGTGACCGTCCCGTCCCCTCCCCACCCCCTGCCCGCCGACCAGGGGCCGCCGTGGAGCGCTACCTGGAGCGCATCATGGCGGGCGAGGGCTCCCCGCCATCGCGCGGCAGGTGGGCACCATCCTGGCCTGGGTGCAGGACGACCGCACCTCGGTGAGCGAAGTGGCCGACGTGGTGCTCAGAGTACGGCCTCACCCTCAAGGTCCTCAAGACCGCCAACTCCCCTACTACAACCGCTGGGGCACCTCGGCGCTCACCGCCACGCACGCCATCGCGCTGATCGGCGCCAAGACGATCCGCGACCTCGTCGTCGGCCTCATGCTGTTCGAGCACTACCAGCGGAAGTCGCCGGGGCTCCGGAGCTGATGCTGCTCTCGATGCTCTCCGCCAACCACGCGCGCGAGCTGGCCACCCGGCTCCACCGAGCCCCGAGGAAGCGTACCTCTGCGGCATGTTCCGGAACCTGGGCGAGGTGCTGGTGGCCTGCCACTTCCAGCGGGAGTGCGCGCAGATCCGCGCGCTCGCGGAGACGGACAACTCCCCAGCGGCTTCGCCGCCATCAAGGTGCTCGGCTTCCCGTATGAGGCGCTCGGGCGCGCGCTCTGCCGCCGCCTCAGGATGACCAACATCGCCGCCGTCATGACCCCGGGCGCCGCGCAGGCCACCCCGCTCGGCGCCATCACGGCGATGGCGCACGAGCTCACCACCATGGCCTACCGCCACGGCGAGGGGACCCCCGACCCGGCGCTCGCCGGCCTGCTCGAGAAGTACCAGACCTGGGCGCCGGTCACCTCCGAGCAGTTCGCCGAGGTGGTGCAGGCCGGGCTGGCGGAAACGCGGGAGACGGCCGCCGCGATGGGCGTGACGCTCGACTCGCTGCACTACGAGCTGCAGGTGGCGGAGACCATGCGCGTCCTGGGCCACCCGCTCACCCCCACCGACGGCATCGCCGACCTGGGGCCGGGGCTGCATGGAGCGGACGGGCTGCCCCCCGTCGCCGGCGATCCCGCGGGCGACGACCCGAGCGACCTGCGCCTGGAGCCGGGTTCGACTTCGACGCGGCGCTGGAGCACGGCCTCCGCGCGCTGGCCGCGCGGGCCGCTACGAGCGGGTGCTCTTCTGCCTGCTCACGCCGTCGCGCCACGAGGTGGTGGGCCGGTTCGGGTGGGGGGAGCGGGTGGACCAGCTGGTGGCGCAGTTCCGCTTCGCGGCCACCAGCCGCACCAGCTCGCTCGGCGTGGCGCTGCTCGACCGGCGCGACCTCTTCGTGAGCGGCACCATGCGCGGCGACGACCGGCTGCTCGCCTCGGCGCTCGGCGCAGGCGCCTTCGCCGTGATGCCGCTGGTGCTGGAGGAGGCGCTCATCGGCTGTCTCTACGCCGACCGCCGCGGCGAGGCGCCCTCGACGACCGCGCCCGCGCGCTGGTGCTCCACTGGCGCCGGCAGGTGGAACCGCGCCCTCGAGCGCCGCCACCTGGCCCGCCGGGCCTCCCGCAGGCCCACGCTCCCGAGCGCCCCGCCCCGCCGCCCGACGCCCTCAGCCCCGACCCGCCACCTGGACCGACCAGGACCGCCGCCGCATCGTCCTCCGTCTCCTCGGCGGCGAGTCGCTCGACGCCCTCACCGCGAGCACCGGCCTGCCCGCCGACCTCCTCACCCGCTGGCGCGACCAGGCCCTTGCCGCGGCGATGGGGGCGCTCGGCTAGTCGTCGCGTCGGCGCCGGACTCCCTCCCTGCACGATCCCGTAGCGGCGGGCTACGCTCCGCCGCCTCGATCTCAACCCCCGTGCACGATCCCGGAGATCCAGACGGCGGGCGTAGCTCCGCCGCCCGACAAGCACGCTCGAGCAGCGTGCACGATCCTCGAGATCGAGTTCGCGGAGCGTGGCTCCGCCGCTGGGTCGAGGCGGCCATCTGCGCGCATTCGTCGGGCCACGCCGGAAGCCCAGCGGGGCCCGTCGCTCGACGGGCCCCGCTGTCGTTCCTGGGATCGTGGTGGTCAGCCGGCCTTCGTCTCGGCCCCACCGATGGGATGAACTTCGGATGATCCTCTCGGGTCCTTGGGTTGGTGGACGGCGGCGGGGTGCGGCGCGGCGCCAGGCGCTGAGCGCGTCGGGATCGTTGCGATAGCGGAAGCGGTTCAAGGCGGTCGGCTGGCGCAGGTAGCGCATGATCTGCGCCGTCACCCGATCGAGCCCGGCCGTGGCGCCCACCTGGACGTTGCGGCCGAGTTCCTTCTCCTTGGCGCGGGTGGTGAGCTGCACCATGGCGGCGTCGAGCTCGGCGAGCAGCGTCTCCGGCATGCCGAAAGGCCTTAGGAGGTCCTCGGCCCCGTGCGCGATGGTGAGGGCGCGGCGGCAGTCGCCCACGAAGGTCTCGAGGGTGGCCCTTGAGGTAGGGCATCTTGATGTCGAGGACCACGTCGCGGCGCATGAGCATGGCCGAGTCGGCCAGGCCCACGATCAGCGAGATGCCGTCGCGGATGGTCACGCGCAGGTCCGCCTTGGTGAGGACCGCGACCTCCGCGGTGCTCTTGCCCGCCCGATGCATGTCATCGAGACGACGCGCCTCGGCCAGCGCGGTCTCCAGGCCCACCACCGCCACCTTCATGCCCTCATTCATCGGGGGCCGATCCAGATGAAACGCGACCACGCGGTCGCCGACCTGCAGCTTCGCCTTGATCAACGCATCCATGACGATCCTTCCGTTCCGGGCAGGGCGCCCTGTCGGTGTCACGCTCACCCCTGATAGTGCGCGTGGGGCTCGCCGGCGGCACTCCGGCGGGCACCGGGAGGGGTGTTAGGCAAGGTTCGCGCCACACCCGGGAGGGTGTTTTGGGCAAAAACATGAAGACGGCGAACGGGGGCATGGCACGCGTCTTCACGTTCTCGCCCAATTGGCGAGCGCGGTCGAGTGGCGGGAAGTACCCGTCGAGTGACGGGAACTCCCCGGCGAGTGCGGGGAGATTGTCGTCGAGTGGCAGAATGTCCCGGGCGAGTGGCGGGAGGCATCTCCCGTGTGCGCGGAGATAGCGGCCGAGCCCCGCGAGCTTCCGGCTGCACGAGCGGATGGTGCCGGCCGGCGCCGGGCCGGCTTCGTGATGCGGCGGGCAGGCGGTGGACCACCGACGGGGCCCGTGCCAAGGCCCCGCACCCACAGTCCGGACCGCGGCGCGGATGTCCCCCCGTGCCTGGGCGGTCCCGACGACTCAGCGGGCCTCCCGACCCCGTCACCGGGAGGGCCGTCGCCCCGGACCGGGCGCGCGGCCCCCGCGCGGGGGACGCGGGAAGCCGATATAGAGGAAGCTCCGGTGGACTCGCGGGGATGGCCCGGACAGTACCAGTGGTCGCGACGGCCGGGACCGCGCCCCGGCGATCGCCGGCACATCCAGGCTCGCTCTGGAGAAACGATTTGCGAAAAGGGCCGGTCGTTGATTTACAACGACTTAGCTTTTGGCCTGACATATGCGTATCAGGGGTCGCCACGGAATTCACGCTGACCCGATCGCCCGCGTGAGGACCCATGAGCAGCCAGCCCGCCCTTCGGATGTCGCCCGACCTCGATGCCCTCTTTCCCGGGATGGCGCCGCGGTCGCGCGCGCCCCCGCCCGAGGGTGGGGGGTGCGCGCTCGAGGACCGGCGCTTCGCGCCGGCGCTGCCCCGCCGCGGCGCACCGCATACCTGGATGAGGGCCCGGTGACCCGGGACGGGCTGACCCGGCGGTCCTTCGGGGCGTACTGGGCGCATCCCACCCGGACGCTCTGGACGCCGATGCTGGCAGGCGTCATGGCCCGCCTGTCGGAGACCGAGGGCAAGCACCATCCCGAGCCTGATCCGGAGCCGGGGCTGGCCGAGAGCAGTGCGGACAGCCCGCTCACCGACGACCGCCAGCTGTCGCGCGCCACGTTCGTGCCGCTCGCGGGGCTCGCGCTCCAGTTCCTGCAGAGCTGGTGGGGGGAAGCGCGGTCGGAGCACGCGCTCCGGCTCGGGCCGAGTGCGTCGCTGGTCGACCGGGTGCGGGTGCTGCGCGGCCTGCTCGACGACACCACGCTGCCGGCCCCGTTCGTCGTCGCCATGCTCCCGGCGCTGCTCACGCGCGGCCGTGGCCAGGACGATCAGTTCCTGCAGGCCACCGGGCTCTACCGCCAGCTGGGCGACGCCTTCGGCCGTCTCGCGGCCAAGGAAGGGATCACCACCTGGGAGCAGGCGTGGCTGGCCAGCCGTCGCTACTGGGAAGACGAGCGCGGCATGGCGTTCCTGCGGAGCCTGAGTGCGCACCGGTCGCAGCCCGCGGCGGTGGTGAAGCCGGAGCCGCGCCCGGTGCCCGCCGCCTCCCCGGCGAGCACTCGCCTGGAAGCGGAACTCGTGGCGGCCCGTGAGGCGCTGGGTCGGCTCCGGGACGAGTCGGATGCCCGGCTGGCACGGGTGGCGGCGCTGCAGCGGGAGCTGGCGGAAGCGCGCCAGGCCCGGGAGCGCAGTGCCGACCGGGCGCGCCAGCTGGAGACGGAGCTCACGGCGCTGCGGACGCCCCGCCTGGCCGCGGAGCCGTCCCCGTCGCCGGCGCCGCTCGCCATGCCGGCTGAGGCGCCGGTCACGCGCACCCAGGCGGCCTCGCGCCCGCGCCTGGCCGAGGTGTTCAGCGGGCGGCTGGTGTACCTCTTCACCGGCGTGGAGCGGGCGGGGACGCGCGAGGCCATGGCCCGGGCGCTCGAGCGGCATGGCGCCACCGTGCTGGCCTATGACGGCAACCGGCTGGCGCAGCTCGGCCCGGAGCGGTTCCCGGCCGAGGCCATGGTCATCGTGGAGACGCGCCAGCTCTCTCACTCGGCGAGCGACCTGCTGGTGGAACGCGCGCGGGCCTCGGGCGTGTGGGTGTACGTGGGTCCCACCGGACCGGCCGGCCTGGCGCGGCGGGTGGCCGAGCGATGGAGCCAGACACATGGGCTGACGGGAGACGGGACCGGCTGATAGCATTCGGCATGGCGACACAAGCGGACGTGCGACGGATTGCGCTCGGGTTCCCCGGTGCCGAGGAGGAGCCCGGGCGCTTCGCGTTCGGGGTGCGGCAGCGGGACGGGAAGCTCAAGGGGTTTGCGTGGGTGTGGCTCGAGCGGCTCGACCCGAAGAAGGCGCGGGTGCCGCAGCCGAAGGTGCTCGCGGTGCGCACGGCGAGCCTCGACGACAAGGAGTTCCTCCTCTCCCCCAGTACCGAGAAGTTCTTCACCGAGCCGCACTACAACGGGTATCCGGCCGTGATGGTGCAGCTCGCGGCCGTGAAGGTGGCGGAGTTGCGGGTGCTGCTCGAGGAGGCGTGGCGGGTGGTGGCGCCGAAGGTCCCCGCCGCCAAGCCGGCCGCCAGGAAGGCTCCGACAAGATCGCCGAAGGGCAAGAAGTCCTCCACACCTCGCCGCACGCGGGAGCGCTGATGGGGAAGCTGCTGGGGTTCGTGGGCGCGACGATCGGCGGGTACGCCGGCTGGGCGCTCGGCGCGCGGGTGGGGACGATGACCGCGTTCATGGTCAGCATGGTCGGGACCGGCGCCGGGATCTACTACGGGCGGAAGCTCGGGCGGGAGTACGAGGGATGATGGCGCCCCTCGGTCCCGCCCTGCTCGTTGTCGGGAGCGCCCTCGTCATCTTCACGCTCGGGGCGCTGCACCTGCTCTTCACGTTCGTGGGGACGCGGCTGCATCCGCGGGAGGCGGCGGTGCGGGCGGCGATGGAAGCCGCGCATCCCGTGCTCACGCGGGAGACGACGATGTGGCGGACGTGGATCGGCTTCAACGCGAGCCACAGTTATGGGGCGCTGCTGTTCGGGCTGGTGTGGGGGTACCTGGCGGTGGTGCGGCCGGAGGTGCTCTTCGGGTCGGCGTTCCTGCTCGGGCTCGGGCTGGTGGCGCTGCTTGGGTACCTCTGGCTCGGGTATCGGTACTGGTTCTCGGTGCCGCGGCACGGGATCTTGGTGGCGACAGTGTTCTACTCGGTGGCGGTGGGGCTGGTGGTGTTCGGCGGGTGAACGGGTGGGCTCGGCGGCGGCGCTCGGCGGGCGGCGGAGGGGCAGGGCGGTTCCGGGGGGTCGGGCCTGACGGCCCTCCGCCGCGCCACGCGGCGCTCGACTGCGTCGAGCACCGCATGCCGCAGATCCCCCTCCACCGCCCTGCCCCTCCGCCTTGGCCGGCGCTCGGGGGCTGAGAGACTGCTGGTTCTCGTTCGGGGGGTTACATGAGCGATTCTCCAGTGCGGCCGGTGCCGGCGGTGGTGCCGGTGGGATCGGGCGAGGCGGGATCACTGCAGGTGGCGTCGCCGGTGTTTGGGCGGCCAGTCACGTATCACGCGCAGGCGACGGTGGCGCAGGCGCTGGAGCCGAGTGACGTGCCGAGGCTCATGTCGCTGGTGGCGAGCGTGGATGGGGAGGCGGGGAAGGCGTCGGAGCTGGGGGGCGGGCTGCTGTGGCAGCGGGATTCGGGGTACTCGGCCCTGTCGCTCACGGTGACACCTGAGGGCGAGCGGGTGGTGGTGCGCGGGGACCTGAACCTGGGTGGGCGGCAGTTTGCGTACTTCGGCGGGGCGTTCGGGGCGGCGCTGCTCACGGGGCTGGTGGCCACCAACGTGGTGCCGGGGGCGCAGGCGGCGGCGGTGGGCGTCGGGGCGCTGCTCCCCTTCGGCGTGGTGGCGCGGGCGCTCTGGAATGCGAGTGCGCGGCGGTCGGCGGTGGCGTTGCGGGAGCTGGTAGATCGGGTCGCGGCGGCGCTGCGCGGGGCGCCGGAGTGAGGCTCAGGCGCCGGGGCGCGGCAGCCTCGGAGCCGGCCCTTCCGTCAGCCTCACGTCGTCCTCGCCGGCCGGGAGAGACGCGGGGGCCTCGGCGCGGCGGGCAAGGGCCAGGGTGGCGGCGGCGGAGGCGGCGCCCATGAGGGTGAGGGGCGGGACGATCACGGCGGTGAAGGCCAGGATGTTGGGGCCGTTGGCGAGGCCGAGGAGAGCCAGAGTGGCGGGCACGAGGCCGAGCAGCAGGCCGCCGAGGCCGCCCCAGAGGGTCACCCGCGACATCGAGAGGTCCGCGAAGCGGCGGTTGCGGGCGGCGACGCCGAGGACCAGGGAATAGAGCGTGCCGCCGATGAAGCCGGGGAGGGCGAGCGCCGGGAGCGGGGCGTCGAAGACGCGGAAGAAGGCGTCCCACGGGAGGAACGGCAGGAGCACGCTCGCCACCCCGATGGCGAGGCCGCCGAGGGCCCAGCCGACCGCCCAGGTGAGGCCCATGCCGAGGGCGCCGCGGAGGCGCCGGAGCCAGGTGGTCATGGGGTGGGCTTCCCTTCTTGGAGCTGACGGGTGGGCGTTGGCTTTGTGGTGCAAAGTAGGATAGGGGATGGCGGGGGGCTAGTGGGGCTGGGCGGCGGCGCTCGGCGGCGTCGGAGGGGTCGGGCGGTTCCGGGGGCTCGGGCCTGACGGCCCTCGACTTCAGCACGCGACGCTCGACTGCGTCGAGCGCCGCATGCCGAAAATCCCCCTCCACCGCCCGACCCCTCCTCCTTGGCCGGCGCTCGGCCGTTGGCGATGGCACCGAGCTTCGGGGATCTGGTTCCGGGCCTGGAGCGGCTGCATCTTGGGAGTCATGATGCGTTGGCCCTTCCTCTTCCTGCTCCCCGGGGCGTGGGGACTGCCGCTCGCGGCGCAGGCGCCCGCCGAGCCGCCCAATGCGCCCGCCACGCTCGTGGCGGGCGATTCGTCGGTCACCCTCCTCTATCACGGCGACACGCTGTTCACCGGGACGCTCCGCTCGAGCGGGGTCGCGCCGGTGTTCGTGGCGCTGGTGGATTCGGGCGGGGGGCGGGTGACGCAGGTGCTCAAGTGGACGGCGTCGCGGGCCACGCTGGTGCTCGAGGGGGGCGTGCGGGGGTCGGAGGAGGCGTTCGCCGTGGAGGCGGAGCCGCGGGAGGACGGGCTCCGGGTGGTGCGGCACCAGAGTGGGGCAGCCGTCAACCGGCTCAACCGTGCCGTGTATGACCGGCACGGGGACTGGCTGGTGTCGGTGGACGTGCCGGCCGCAGTGCGCGTGGAGCCGACGGCGACGGACGGGCGCTTCCGGTTCACGGCGCGGGGTGGGGAGATCACGCTGCGGTTCCGGCCGAGGTTCTACCAGCGGCACCGCGGGCTGGCGGAGTACCGGCCGTGGACGTACCGGCCGTGGGGCGGGTCGGTGGCGGGGTGGACGTCGTGGTATGCCTACTTCGACAAGGTGACGGCGCGGGACATCGAGCGGATGGCGGAGGTGCTGGGGCGGCGGCTCGGGCCGTACGGGTACCAGTACCTGCAGATTGATGATGGGTACCAGCAGAACCCGATCGGGCTGCCGTCACACTGGCTCACGCCCAACGCGAAGTTTCCCGGCGGGCTCACGGCCCTGCACGACAGCATCCGCGCGCGCGGGCTGGTGCCGGGGATCTGGACCAACGTCTCCTTTGCCGACCGCGAGGCGGCGCTGGCGCACCCGGGGTGGTTCGTGCCGGCGGCGGGGGGCGGGCCGGCGTGGGGGCACTGGGTGGGGTACGTGATGGACGGGACGGCGGCCGGGGCCATGGATACGCTGGTGACACCGGTGTACCGGGCGCTCCGCGCGATGGGCTGGGGGTACTTCAAGCTGGACGCGCTCAGGCACCTGCGGTACGAGGGATACAATAGTCAGGCGCCGTATTTCCTGGCGCGCGGGGTGGATCGCGCGGCGGTGTTCCGGGAGGTGGTGCGGCGGGTGCGGGAGGCCATCGGGCCCGAGGCGTACCTGCTGGCGTGCTGGGGGATCCGGCCCGAGCTGATCGGGCTCGTGGATGGGGTGCGGGTGGGGGACGACGGGTTCGGGTACGGCTCGTTTGCGCAGTACAACTCCTTCAACAACGTGGTGTGGCGGAACGATCCCGACCACATCGAGCTGCACCAGCCCGACGGCTATCGCGCGGCGACGCTCACGAGCCTCACGGGCTCGGTGCTCATGCTCACCGACCGGCCCGAGGTGTACGAGGGCCCGCGCGTCGAGGCGGCGCGCCGCACGGCGCCGGTGCTCTTCACGCGGCCGGGGCAGGTGTACGACGTGGACCCGTCGCGCTCCGCGCTCCTGGCGGGCGCCAACACCGAGGTGAGCGGGTCGGGGCCGCGGCCGTTCGACGCGGACCAGCGGGAGGTGGTGTCGCTGTACCAGCTGGCCGTGGCGCGGGCGTTCGGGCAGTGGACGGTGCTGGCACGGACGCGAGATGACGAGGCCGCCATTCCGCTGGCAGAGTTGGGGCTCGCGGAGGGGACGGACTATGTGGGGCTTGAGTTCTGGACGAAGCGGTCTCTGGGGACGGTGCGGGATACGCTTCGACCTGGGGCCATTGCGCCGGAGTTTGGGGTACAGGTGGCTTGCCTGCGGGCGCGGGAGGGGCATCCGCAGGTGCTGGCCAGCAGCCGGCACGTGAGCTGTGGCGGGCCGGATCTCCTCGACGTGCGCTGGGAGGGTGATGCGCTCATTGGGGAGAGTGAGCTCGTGGCGGGCGATCGGTACGAGCTCTACCTCTCGGCGCCGGCCGGCTTCCGCTTCGCCGGCGTCGAGGCGTCGGACGCGCAGGCCACGAGCGTGCGGCGGGCCGACGGGGTGCGGGTGGTGCGGCTCGACCGCGTGGGCGGCGGGCGGGTGCGGTGGCGGGTGCGGTACCAGCGCGGTTGAGGCTGGGCTGGCACCGCGGGGGGTACGGGGATCGAGTTGCCGGAGCGGCGCTCCGGCACCACGGGGGCTCGGGAGGACGTGGAGGGATTGCGGCGGCAGGCGGCCGTGCAGCTGACGGGCGTGGGGGCTGGCGGGGGCGCGGCCCCGCGATTTCATTTGGCGCTCCTCATTTCCGACCACGCAAGGACTCGCATGCCGATCACCGTCGAGACCACCGTCCACGCCCCCCTCGCCGCCGTCTGGCGCGCCTACACCACGCCGGCGGACATCGTGCAGTGGAACGCCGCCTCCGACGACTGGCATACCACCACCGCGCGGGTGGACCTGCGGGTGGGTGGCGCGTTCTCGTCCCGCATGGAGGCGAAGGACGGGAGCATGGGGTTCGACTTCGCGGGGACGTACACCGCCGTGGAGCCGGAGCGGCTCCTCGCCTATGCCTTCGGGGACCGGACGGCGCGGGTGGAGTTCCGCGAGCAGGCGGATGGCGTCCACGTGTCGGTGTCGTTCGACCCGGAGGAGACGCACCCGCTCGAGGTGCAGCGCGGCGGGTGGCAGGCCATCCTCGACAACTTCAAGCGCCACGTGGAGCAGCAGGCGGCCCGCCGCTGAGACGCGCGGCGGGCGCGTCGCGGGTGCCGCCGAGCCGAGTCAGGCCGGGGCGGTCTGCCTGATTTCCCTCCCCGGCCTCGCGGCGCTACATTGCGCGCCGCTCCACCCCTCTCGTCCCACCCTCCCAACGACTGGAGTTCCCGCATGCGCTTCCCGTCCGTCCTGGTCCTGAGCCTCGTGGCCATGGCCTGTGCCCCGAAGGCCGAGGCCCCGGCCGCCCCCGCCGCCGCCGAGCCGCTCTCGGCCGCCGCGCTCGACTCGGCCAAGGCCGTGGATGCGGCCTTCGCTGCGGCGATGAACGCCAAGGACACCACGGCGCTCTTCAGCGACGTGTACGCGGCCGACGCCCTGCTGCTGCCGCCCGACGCGCCGGTGCTCACGGGCGCCGACCTGCGCGCCGCGCTGGTGGGCCTCCTGGCCGGCGGCGCGGGCAACTTCGTGATGACCACGAGGCACGCCTACGGCATCGGCGACCTGGCGTACATCGTGGGCGAGGCCAGCTTCACCATGGGCGGCAACACCGAGACGGTGAAGTACACCGAGGTGGTGCGCCGCGGCGCCGACGGGAAGTGGCGCTACGTGGTGGACATGTTCAGCGGCCTGGGCGGCGCGGCGAAGCCGGCGGCGCACTGAGCGCGTGATCCCGCGATCCCCGCCGCCTCACCGCGAGGCGGCGGGGGATCGCGCGTTTCCGCCCTTCCCTTCCCCGTGCCGCGCGGCAAGCTTGGGGCATGCCGCTCACCGTCCGCGTCGCCACCCGCGCCGACGTCCCGGTCCTCTCGGAGCTCATCCCCGCCTCGGCGCGCGCGCTGAGCGCGGGCTTCTACACCGCCGCGGAGACGGAGGCGGCGATCCGCCACGTCTTCGGCGTCAACCTGCAGCTCATTGACGACGGCACCTACCTGGTGGTGGAAGAGGACGGGGTGATCGTGGCGTGCGGCGGCTGGAGCTTCCGCCCCACGCTCTACGGCGGCGACCAGCGTCCCGTGGGCGCGGACGACGCGCCGGGCGACACGGCGAAGATCCGCGCCTTCTTCGTGGCACCGGGCCAGGCGCGGAGGGGCATCGGCGGGCTCCTGCTCGAGGCCTGCGCCGAGGCGGCGCGGCGGGCGGGGTTCCGGCGGCTGGAGCTGATGGCCACGCTGCCCGGCGTCCCCTTCTACGCCCGGCTCGGCTTCCGCGAGGTGGCGCCGGTGGTGGACACGCTGCCGGACGGCACCCGGCTCCGCTTCGTGCGCATGGAGCGGACGGAGCCGGGACGGGGCCGCGTCCCCGGCCGCTTTGCCCCGTAAAGCCGACCGAACGGGGAGAGATGGCGGGCAGGACGGGGGCCGCGGGCGTGGGGGGGGGCCGCGGGGCGTGGGGGGGGGGGGGGTGGGGGGGCGGCCGCGGGGGGGGTGAGGCTCTTCCGCGGGGGGGTGCCGTGGTCCGGGGGGGACCCTGTTGGGGGGGGGGGGCGCAGGGCGGGGCGGGGGGGAGGAGCCGGCTCGAGGGCGGGATCCCGCGAGGGGCCGGGGCGCGGGGGGGGGGGGGGGGGGGGGGGGGGGGGGGGGGGGGGCCCGGGGGGGGGGGGGGGGGGGGGGGGGGGGGGGGGGGGGGGTGGGGGGGGGGGGGGCGGGTGGGGGGGGGGGGGGGGGGGGGGGGGCGCCACGGACCGGCAGCGACGGCGGCGGCGGCCGTCGGGGGCCCAGGGGGGGGCCCCGGGCCCCGCGCCTCCCCAGGAGCCCTGCTCCTGCTCGGCGAGCAGCCGGCGATAGCGAGCTTCCCCGCTGTCCACGTAGGCGCGATAGCCGTCGGGGTCGATGAACGGCGCCACCGAGTCCGCCGCGGTGGCGCGCGCCTGGAACTTCCGGTAGCGCCCCCAGAGCCGCGCGTGCGACGTGACCCAGATGTCCACCGGCAGGCTCCGCAGCACCTGGTACGTGTGCTCCACGTCGGCGCGGACGCCGGGGTAGCGCTCCGGCGGCGTGAAGTGGAGGTAGGGGGAGAGCAGCAGGCTGCAGGCGCTGAGGACGTTGAGGTCACGGTCCCCCTCGCGCACGGTGAAGGCCCACGAGGTGCAGCCCTTGGTGTGGCCGCCGGTGACGTGAGCCACGAGGCGGAGCGGGCCGAGGCGGACGGTGTCGCCGTCCTGGACGCGGTGGTCCACGCGCACGGGGTCGTAGGTGATGAGGCGGAGCGCGGCGAGGAGCCACTGGCCCGGCACCAGCGGGCTCGGGTCCTTTCGCCCGCCTGACGCGAGCACCTCGGCGCTCGCGTCGCTGGCATAGACCTCGGCGCCCGAGAGGCGCTGCAGCTCCGCCAGGCCGCCGGCGTGGTCGAAGTGCGGCTCGGAGTTGAGCAGGATCTTCACGTCGCGGATGTCGAAGCCGAGCTGGCGGATGCTCGCCACGATGAGCGCGGGGGTGGCGGGATAGCCGCCATCAATGAGGACGTGGCCCTCGGGGCTCGTGAGCAGGTAGGCGGAGACGTCGTTGGCGCCGACGTAATAGAGGGTGCCGGCGATGCGGAACGGCTCGGCGGGGAGCTGGCCGCCGCGGTCGGAGGCGGCACGCCAGCGCGGGTAGAGCACGGCGCCGGCCACCAGGAGGACGGCGAGGGGCAGCAGCCAGAATCGCTTGCGGGGCAGGCGCATCGGTCGGGGCGCGAGGGGAGGCGCGAAGGCCGGGTGCCGTGCGCTTTGTGACACAAAGTACCGGCGGTGGGCGCCGCCCGTCAAGCGGCGCGCATGGAGCTGACGCGGGAGCGGGCGGGGAGGCCCGGCCCGGGGCCCGGCGGCGGCCGCTGCCGGGGCCGTCGGGGCATGGATCACAGACGGCACCCCGGGCCCGACTGCACTGTGTCCGGTGGCCGGAAACCGGCCGGCCCTCCCCCTCCTGCGTCCCCGGCGCGTGACGCGCCCCTGGCGGACGTCCCCGCCGGGACCGGCCTCAGTGGAGGCACTCATGCGCACGTCGTGGACGCTCGCTGTCCTGCCGTTCCTCGTGGCCTGCGGATCCGGGCCGGCGCGGACGCCGGTGGCTACGCCGGCCCCGTCGCTCCGCTGCCTCCCCGCCGCCACCGGCCCCACCACCGACCCGGCCGACGCGGAACCCGCCGCGCTCCGCGGCCAGCGCGCCCGCGTGGTGCGGAACGGCGCCACGCTGCTCCTCCGCGTGCGCGACACCGCGGTGGCCCTCACCGACCAGCTCGGCGACTCGGTCCCGGCGGACGAGCAGGTGCGCTACAGCTTCGTGGCGGTGCGGCCCGAGCTCGGGCTCTACGAGGTGGCGGTGCTGGCGTGGGAGCGGAGCGCCACGCTGCTGGTGGACGTGGTGACGGGACACCGCACGGTGACCTGGGCGCCGCCGGTGGCGTCGCCGGACGGGCGGCGGCTGGCGGTGGCGTCGCTGGACCTCGAGGCGGGCTTCAACCCCAACGGCCTCCAGGTGTGGCGGCGGGGGCGGGACAGCCTGGAGCTCGAGTGGGAAGTGGAGCTGACGGGGTGGGGCCCGGGGCCGGCGCGCTGGCTCGATGCGGGGCGGTTCCTGGTGAGCCGGGTCCCCGCCGCCGATTCCGACGCGGGCGCCGGGTGCGTGGTGGTGGCGCGCGCGGCACGGGGCTGGCGGGTGACCGCGCCGTAATCCGTCCCGTTGCGCCCGGGCCCCGCGGGCGATACACTCGGGACGTGCGCCCGGGGCGCCATCAGTCCGCGAAAAGGGCCGTGCCCACCCACCGCAGCACCGACAATCCGACGAACCTCCCTTCAGCCTGATCAGTGCGGACTCCAGGCGCCCTGAAAGGAGATTCGTGTGTATCCCAACCCCCAGGACGTCCTGCCCCTCCCGCCGAGGCCCGACCTCGGCCAGTATCGCACGCGCGCCAAGGAGCTGCACGCGGCCGCCCAGGACGGCGATGCCGCGCTGCTCTCGTGGGCGCGCGACTGGATCGCCGTGCTCTCGCGACTGCAGCCGGATTCCAGCACCACCTCGGCGCGGGAGCTGGAGCGGCGCGCGGGGCAGGTGGCGCACTTCGCGCGCGAGCGGCTGGTGGAGCGGGCGGGGAACCTGTCGCAGGCGCAGTTCGTCATTGCGCGGGCGCATGGGTTCCTGAGCTGGCCGGCGCTGGTGGCGCACGTGGAGGGCCTGGCCGAGCCTGACTCGGCGACGGCCGCCTACGAGGCCGCCGCGGACGCCATCGTGACCGGCGACCTCGCCGCCCTCACCCGCCTGCTCCGGGCCGACCCGTCGCTCATCCGCGCCCGCTCGCGGCGGGAGCACGAGGCCACGCTGCTCCATTACGTGTCGGCCAACGGCGTGGAGAACTACCGGCAGCGGACGCCCGCCAACATCCTGGACATCGCGCGGCACCTGCTGGATGCGGGCGCCGAGGTGGACGCGCCGGCCAACGTGTACGGCGGGGGACAGACCACGCTGTCGCTCACGGTGACGAGCGCGCACCCGCGCGCGGCGGGGGTGCAGAACGCGCTGGCGGACCTGCTGCTGGCACGGGGGGCGGTGCTGGACCCGCGGCTGCCGCACTATTGCCTGGTGAACGGGTGCCCCGAGGCGGCGGCGCACCTGGCGTCGCTCGGCGCACCGGTGGACGTGGTGACGGCGGCCGGGATCGGGCGGGTGGAGGTGGTGCGCGACGCGCTGGCAGCGCCGGGCGGGCTCTCGGCCACGGACCAGGGCCGGGCCATGGTGATGGCGGCCTGGTACGGCGAGCGCGCGGTGGTGGCGGCGATGCTCGAGGCAGGCGTGGCGCCGGGTGCGGTGCGCGGGGAGGATGGCCAGACCGCGCTCCACGTGGCCGCCTTCCAGGGCGACGTGGCACTGGTGGACCTGCTGCTGGCGCACGGTGCGCCCGTGGCGCTGCCGGACAAGGTGTACGGCACACCGCCGCTGGTGTGGGCGCTCCACGCCTGGCTCGTGGAACAGAAGGGCCCGGCCGAGGCCTACGCACAGGTGGCGACGCGGCTGCTGGACGCGGGCGCGGTGCCGCGGCGGGAGTGGCTGGACGACCCGCGGGTGCGGGCGCAGCCGGCGCTGCATGCGCGGATGGCGCGGGCGCTGCCGTGATCGCCTGACAACCGTCACCAGGGTGCGTGGCGCGGGGAGGGGCGGCTTGTGCCGCCGGTCCCCGCGCCGCAGCTTGCAGGCGTTGCCGTCCCGGGACCTCCCTTACCCCTGCCTCGACCCCATGCGCCGACTCCTGCCCCGCCTGCTGCTCCCGCTGGCCCTCGCGGCCCTCCCCCTCACCGCGCAGGTGCGCCGCGTGGGGGACCTCACCACCCGCGAGATCATCGCGCTCGACCGTGCCCGCACCGTCGTGGTGCTGCAGGGCGGCATGCTCGAGGAGCACGGGCCCTACCTGCCGGCCTTCACCGACGGGATCCTGAGTGCGCGGCTCACGGAGGCGCTGACGCGGGGCCTCACGGAGCAGCTGCCGGGGTGGACGGTGCTGGTGTTCCCGCCGGTGTCGGTCGGGAGCTCGGGGTCCAATGAGATCGGCGGGCAGTTCAGCTTCCCGGGCACGTACGCGGTGCGGCCGTCGGTGCTCCGCGCCGCGTTCATGGACCTGGCGAGCGAGCTCGGCGAGCAGGGCTTCCGGTGGATCCTCGTGGTGCACGTGCACGGCTCGCCGCTCCACATCAACGCGCTGGACCAGGCCGGCGACTTCTTCCACGCCACGTACGGCGGGCAGATGGTGAACCTCTGGGGGCTGCTGCCGGTGCTGGCGGGCTGGGGTTCGGTGCTCGGGGAGCTGCCGGACTCGGTGAAGAAGGAGGACGGCGTGTCGCTGCACGCGGGGCTCGACGAGCACAGCATGATGCTGTACCTGGCGCCCGAGCTCGTGGCGAAGGACTTCCGGAGCGCCCCCACGTGGGCCGGCGGCAGTTACGACTCCGCCTTTGCCACGGCGCGGCGGGAGGGCTGGCCCGGCTATCTCGGTGCACCGCGGCTCGCGTCGGTGGAGGTGGGGAAGCGGATCTGGGACGGCTTCTCGGGGGCCACCGTGCGGGTGGCGGTGGAGATCCTGCGCGGCAAGGACCCGGCGACGTACCCGCGCTACATGAGCTACCTCAAGCGGCAGCCGCTGTACCAGGGGTGGATCGCGGCGGCGGAGGCGCGGGACTCGGCCCTGGCGGCGCGGCAGCGCGCGTGGCTGGACGCGCAGCCTCGCTAGGCACGCCGAGCGGGCGACGCCTGAGGGGTAGCTTTGGGGGGTGCAGGACGCCCCGGCCGGCTGGACCGGCCCCTCAGGAAGGTCGCCATGCGGTTCCGCCTGATCACGTGCTTTCCCGACGGGAGCACGCTGCACGACGGCGTGCACGACGCGCCGGCGTCGCCGTTCGAGCAGCTCATCGCGCCGATGATCACCCTGGACGGGCGACGGGCCGACGGGCAGCTCACCACCCCGATCGGGCCGCTCCGGGTCGAGTTCACGGGCGAGGGGGCGCTCGGCGTGGGGGCGCTGACGGTGTGGCGGGAGGAGCAGCTCGCCTTCACCGCGGTGTACATGGCGCAGAAGACCCCGAAGGGGCTGGCGATGGCGCGGCGGGTCACGCAGGGCTGGGACAGCGCGCCGGCGGTCCGGCAGCTGGCGGGCCACCAGCCCGTCTTCACCCCGCGGCTCGAGGCGACCGCGGTGCGGTTCGGGCTCGCGATCAACTTCGCGGCCGTGACGCCGGAGGAACTCTCGGCCTTCGGCGACCCGGACCTGGACTTCGGGGCCGCGTTCTTCCGGGCGCTGGCGGCGGCGCCGCCGGAGGCGTACCGGCCGCAAGGCGGGCGGTTCGGGAAGCTGTTCGGGAAGTCGTGAGGCCGGCGGGGTCGCCGTCCCGGCCCCGCTTCGAGTAGCTTCCGGCGACCGCCTTCCCGGCGGTCGTCACGCATTCATGCCTACCCCATCCCTTCCCGCCCTCGCGTCGCTCGGCTGGAGCGACTGGTTCGCGGCGCGGGCGGCCCCGGCCGCCGGCGAGGCCGTGGCGCGGGTGGCCACGGTGGACCGGGACCAGCTGCTGCTGCTCGACGGATCGGGCGCCTTCCGGGCGCGGCTCGCCGGCCGCTTCCGGCACCGGCACGACGCCCCGGCGCACCCGTGCGTGGGCGACTGGGTGTGCGTGGAGCGGACGGGCGAGGACGGGCCCGGCCTGATCCAGGGCGTGGTGGCGCGGCGCACCGTGCTCCGCCGCCGCGCCGCGGACGAGGTGGCGGTGGCGCAGGTGATCGCCGCCAACGTGGACGTGGTGGTGGTGCTGCAGGCCGCCGACCACGACTTCAACCTCAAGCGGCTGGCGCGCTACCTGGTGATGGCGGCCGAGGGTGGCGCCGAGGCGCTGGTGGGGCTCACCAAGGCGGACCTGGCGACACCGGAGACCGTGGCGGCGCAGGACGCCGCCATCCGCG
>JADJPD010000046.1 GCA_016713435.1 Gemmatimonadota bacterium
GTCGAGATCATGGGACGGTTGCCAGAGGGCCATTCGCGTGCGAAGACGGTGGCAGGGCTGTCTAACGGGACCGGGGTTCAGCTGCAGGGAACAGGGCGGCCCTGAGCTAATAAACGATCCCTATCATACACCGAAAGGCGGCAAGCGGCGAGCTTGCCACATCCGCCCTGTCAGCTGCAAGCCCTAGTTAGGGAGCGTACTGGAGCTATTCCGAACGGAGACGGCGGGCAAGCCGAGGGTGGCCTGCGGTCTCCCGGGCGGCACTCGGCATGCCAGCCTTGAGTGGTCCGCGCCGGTGCCGCCCGGGAGGCCGGACCTTCCGCGGGCGAGCGCTCCGCGGGCGCGCGGGCGTTTACGGGGGCTGGCCCCTGGGCGGCGCCCCGACCCGACCCGCAATCCCGGCGAGCTGCCCCTGCGATCCTTGGGCTAGTCTCCCTAACGGCTCTGGGGTTCAGCTGCGGGCTCAGGGCTGCCCGAAGCAAACAAACGTTCCTTGTGATACACCGTCAGGTGGCGTGCGACGGGCTCCCCACATCCGGCCCGACAGCTGCAAGCCCTAGACGCCGGCCCGGTTAAGACGGCGACGGCCGCCGGGCACGCCTCCAGTCCAAAAGAAGCACGGCACTCGAGCCCGGCCAACTCACCAGCTCGCCCGGCAGTCCTTGAGCCAGCTCCAGCCCGGCTCCATGGCGGGCCGCGGTGGCCGGCGCGCCGACTAACAAATACTTGAATGGAGTCTTCCGGCCCCACCTCGTCCGCCGCCCGCGCCCGTAGGCCGCTGTAAGCGCCCCGTCCGCCGGGGTTGGACTGCAGGGAAGGGGGTACGAAAAAATGCGTGATTCAAGGTACGCGAAAACGCGAGCCTGACAACTAGGGATACCCACAGGATCGCCCGCCGCCGCCCCCCCCCATCCCATCATGAAGAGTCACGGTGTCGCATTTCGCACCGCATTGCACGATCCCGGTTACCGCTCCCCAGCGCTCCCGTGCCACTGTGCGCCCCTCACGCGCCCGGCCAGGAGCCCCGTGCCCACCGTCCTCCGAAGCGGTCCCTATCGCTGCGCCATCTTCCCCGCCGATGCCCGCGAGCCCCCCCACGTCCACGTGCGCCGCGACGCCGCCTCGGCCAAGCTCTGGCTCACGCCCCCGGGGGTGGCGCACAACGCCGGGTTTTCAGAGATTGAACTGCGGCGCGTCGAGCGTCTCGTCGCCGCGCATCAGGCCCTCCTCCTCGGAGCGTGGCATGCCCTCTTCCAATGACTTCCTCGCCCAGGCGCTCCTCAGCGACGACCTCCACGCCGCCGCCGCCCGCCACCTCGAGGTCACCGACCACGAGCTCCGCCTCACCCTCGAGGACGGCCGCACCCTCGGCGTCCCCCTCCACTGGTTCCCCCGCCTCGCCGAGGGCACCCCCGACGAACGCGCCCGCTGGGAACTCGTCGCCCAGGGCCAGGCCATCCACTGGCCCGACCTCGACGAGGACATCCACCTCACCAGCCTCCTCGCCGGCCGCCGCTCCCAGGAGTCCGCCGCCTCCCTCGCCCGCTGGCGCACCGCCCTCGCCCACGCCCGCGCCGCCCGCGCCGGCTGACCACCCCCACGCCGCCGCCCCCTCCGACCCCTCCCGTGCCCCCGCGCGGCTCCCGACCAGCGCGACGAAGCTCGGGTAGGGCCTACCCGGCGAGCGCCAGGGCCAGCGGACCCGCAGCGGCAACACCTCGGAGGCCACGGAGAACTGCGGCCTCCGTGCCCTCCGTGTCCTCGCTGCCTCCGTGGTTCCGCAGTTGCCGTTCCTCTGCGCCCCTCCGCGCCCTCTGCGCCTCTGCGTTGAGTCACACCCGAGCCCCACCCCGGCACCCCCGACGGCGACGCCCCCGACCTCGTACCCGCAGCCCCCAGCCCGCGCCTATTCCACATCCAGCGGACTCCGCACCCCCATCACCCCCTGCTGCAGCACGTGCGTGTAGATCATCGTCGTGCTCACGTCCCGGTGCCCCAAGAGCTCCTGCACCGTCCGGATGTCGTACCGGTTCTCGAGCAAATGCGTCGCAAACGAGTGCCGGAACGTGTGGCACGTCGCCCGCTTCGTGATCCCGCTCCGCCGCACCGCCGCCGTCACCGCCCGCTGCACCGTCGTCGGGTGCAGATGCCACCGCCCCCGCCGCCCCGGCTCCACGTCCCCCAGCACCCGCCCCGCCGGGAACACCCACTGCCACCCCCACTCCCGCCCCGCGTTGGGGAACTTCCCCGACAACGCCCCCGGCAACGGCACCCACCCCGCCCCCGCCGCCACGTCCCGCTCGTGCCGCGCCTTCACCCGCGCCAGGTGCCGCTCCAGCACCGGGATCAGGCTGTCCGCCAGCATCGTCTGCCGGTCCCGGTCCCCCTTGCCCGCCCGCACGATCACCCGCACCCGCGTGAAATCCACGTCCTTCACCCGCAACTGCAGCGCCTCCAGCAGCCGCAACCCGCTCCCATACAGCATCGCCGCCACCAGCCCCTCCACCCCGCTCATCTCCTCCAGCACCCGCCGCACCTCCCCCCGCGACAGCACCACCGGCAGCCTCGGACGCTTCGGCGCCCGCACCACCTCGTCCAGCCACGGCAGCTCCACGCGCAGCACGTACTTGTACAGGAACAGCAGCGCCGCCAGCGCCTGCGTCTGCGTGCTCGCCGCCACCCGCCGCGTCTCCGCCAGCCAGCTCAGGAACCCCTCCACCTCCGCCTTCCCCATCTCCCCGGGATGCCGCATCCCCTGGAACCGGACAAACCGCACCACCCACCGCACATACGCCTCCTCCGTCCGCCGGCTGTAGTGCCGCAGCCGAATCTCCCGCCGCATCGCCGCCACCAGCCCCTCCCTTGCCCCCCCATGCGCCCCCCTGCCCCCCCTCGCACCCCACGCCGCTGCATCGAAGATCGCGGCCACAACGCCGGGCCCGCGGAGCCGGTGCCCGCCACGCCCCACCCCCCACCCCGCCCCCCCGGCGCCCCCGCTCCCACCCCGAGCGGGGGGGGGGGGGGGGGGGGGGGGGGGGGGGGGGGGGGGTTGGGTGTTTGGGGGGGGGGGGGGGGGGGGGGCATGCGGCGCTCGACGCAGTCGAGCGTCGCGTGCCGAAGTCGAGGGCCGCCCCGCGGCCCGAGCCCCCGGAACCGCCCGGCCCCCTCGGCCGCCGCCGAGCGCCGCCGCCAAGCGCCGTGCCCCGCCGCCATTCTTGCCCCGAACCAGCAAAGGTGTAGGCACAAAAAAAGACGCACCGGTCCACAACAACCCGGTGCGCCCCCCAATTCCCATCACGCGTTCTCACGTACCACCCCGCCGCGATTCCGGTGGGCCTCGCGCCCCCTCACCCCCTACCGTAGACGCCACCCGCCACCGCCGGCGCCGCGCGCATTGACAGGAATGCACTATAGTGAATATTCCACAGGGTGAATGGCCCGTCGAGGTCACGGCCGAGTGCGAGGCCTGGTGGGACGCCCTCACCGAGGGCGCTAAGGATGCGGTGGCCGCGGTCGTGCTCCTGCTGGGTGCGCGGGGCCCCCACCTGGGCTTTCCCTACTCCTCGGCGGTGCGGGGCGGCCGGCATGGGCGCCTCCGGGAACTGCGGATTCAGCATCGCGGGCGCCCGCTCCGGATTCTGTATGCGTTCGATCCGCGCCGGGTGGCGCTGCTCCTCGTGGGCGGCGACAAGACCGGCGGCTCCCGGTGGTACGAGCGGCACGTGCCGATCGCGGACCGGCTCTACCAGCACCACCTCCGCCACCTTGGTAAGGCGTCATGTCCGCATGGCCAAGCCCTTCCGTGACCTCCTCGCCCGTCATCCGCAGGCCCGCCAGCGCCGCATCGCCAGGCGGGCCGAGGCCATGCTCGCCGCCCTCGAGCTGAGCGACCTCCGCCGCGCCCGCCGCCACTCCCAGCAGGCCCTCGCCGCCGCCCTCGACTCCACCCAGTCCAGCATCTCCAAGCTCGAGAGCCGCACCGACACCACCATCAGCACCCTCCGCGACTACATCGAGGCCCTCGGCGGCCAGCTCCACCTCATCGCCCACTTCCCCGACGGCGACATCCGCATCACCCAGTTCGACCCCCCCAAGCGCCGCTGACGCGCCCCCCTCCGACCGCCGACCGCCGACCGCCGAGCGCCGAGCGCCGAGCGCCGAGCGCCGAGCAAGGCCGAGGGGGCCGGGCGGTGCAGGGGGATTTTCGGCATGCGACGCTCGACGCAGTCGAGCGTCGCGTGCCGAAGTCGAGGGCCGTCAGGCCCGAGCCCCCGGAACCGCCCGGCCCCCTCGGCCGCCGCCGGCGCCGCCACCGAACCCCGCCTCACTCCCCAGTCGCCCCGACGCCCTCGAGCAGGTCATGCTGCCCCCCCCCCCCGCGAACACCACCACCAGGTCATACCCGAACACCACCCGCCGCACCCCGTCAGGCACCCCCGCCATCCACGCGATCGCCCCCGCACCCCCCGCAGGTCGAACACCGTCCACCCCTCCCCCGCCGCCGCCCGCGCAAACACCCCGAGCTCCGCGCCCCCCTCGAGATCCACCGGCGCCTCCACCGACCGCATCACCCGCGGATCGAACTGCGCCTGCCGGCTCCCCACACCCCCCATCGCATACAGGCTGAGCGCCGAGTCCCCCGCCAGCTCCGCCACCGCCGGCACCAGCGTCCCGAGGTCGAACTGCTGCGTGAAGCTGACCCCGCGCAGCAGGTGCGTCGCCCCGAACTTGAACAGCACCCGGGGCCGCACCCCACCCCGCGATGCCTGACGATACGCCGCCACGAAATGATCCCGCATCAGCGCCGCCCGCCGCCGGTTCGACTCGTAGCCGCTCCCCGCCATGAACAGCCGGTTGATCGCCAGCGTCTCCTCCATGAGCGACAGGATCCCCTCGGCCTCCGACCCCGCCCTCGGCCGGAACACCCCCCGGACCCGCGCGAGCAACGCCGGCGACCCCCCGAACATGTACAGGAGCCCCGGATTCCCCTGCGCCAGCACCTCCGCAAACGCGCCATCCGCCACCGCGATCGCCGAGTCCGCCACCCGCCGCGCCTCGGCCGACGGCGCCAGCTGCCGGAGCCGCTGGAACAGGTGCCGGTCCGCCAGGATGTCGTAGTCGAGCCCCCAGAGCACCCCGGACCGCCCGGGCGTCGCCGCGACCACCGTCCGGAGCAGCGCCGCATCCTCGCGCCAGAAATAGAACGGCGCCCCCGGCCGGTGCGCCGCCAGGAACGCGCGATACGCGGAGTCCGTCGGCTCCATCCGGAGCGCGGCCTCGAGCCGCCCCGCCATCTGCGGCCCCACCTCGATGGCCAGGTACTGCGGCCCGGGCCCCGCGTCCTGGCCGGCGCGCCAGAGCGCGGCCGCGAGCCGCGGCACGTCCGCCATCCCATGCTCCTCGCCCAGCAGCACGAAGCGCGACGCCCGCACCCGCGCCGCCAGCCGCTCCCCCGCCGCCCCCGCCAGCCGCCCATCAGCCCCCACCGCGAGCGGCTCGGCCACCGACCGCAGCAGCACCACCAGCGAATCCTCCCCCGCCTGCGCCGCCACCGGCTGCGCCGCCATCAGCGCCCCCACCACCGCCCACGCGAGCCGCATGCCCCACCCCCTTCGCTCAGGCCCAACCGCCGCCCCACCCCCTATAGAGGAAGGGCCCCCCTACCGCCCCTCCAGCCGCCCCCGCACGTACGCCGACCGCGACCCATCCCACCCGCACGTCGCACACCGCCCCGCCACCATCACGTGCCCGCACGCCGGATAGCCGTAGAGCACGTGCGCACACTCCGCGCAGAGCGCCGCCATCCCCGAGTGGGCCCGCACGAACCCGCTGCCGCACTCCTCGCAGCGGCCCTCGCCCTCCGCTGATGCTCCCGTCGGCATTCGTGTCTCCCCTCGATTCGCCTTGCCGGCGGCGAGACGCGCCACGCCCGTGCTCCGCCACGCGGCCGTCATGGACCTGTCATTCCGAGGATACCGCATCGTAAGCACGTGACGTTATCGTGGAACCCCTCCCCCGGCCATCCCCAGCCCCGGAGCCGTCATGCCCCGCCTCCCCGTCGCGCTCCTCGCCCTCCTCCTCGGCTGCGCCGCCGAGTCCGCGCCGCGCGACGGCTTCGTCGTCACCAGCCACGCCGCCTCGGCCGAGTACGGCATTCGGGCTGGCGACACCCTGCGCGAGGCGGCCATCGACACCCTGCCACGCCCCCTTCGCGCGCGCGTTCCGCGCCGCCGGCCCCGGGACCCCTGAGGCCTCCGGCTGCGCCCGCGCCTTCGTGGGCGACACCATTGTCTGGCTCTACCACCCGTCCCTCTGCGGCCGCGACTGGCGGACTGGCGACGGGCTCGCCCCCCGGTCCAGCGCCTCTTCCACCGTGACGGCCGGCCGATCCCCACCGACCGGCCCTGGCGCTTCGCCGCCACCATCTGCCCCATGGATCGCGCCCCCGACGGCCGCCCCGCCTTCGGTGCCTACTGGCGGGTCGACGGCTGCTATCACGACCCGGACGACGCACCGGACAGCCTCCTCACCGAGGGCACCATCATCGGCAACGGTGTCATCCTCCCCGACGCCGTCCAGCGCGGCCTCCTCGACCAGTGCAGCCGCGAGGTGCCGCGTCGCGCCGAGTTCGAATGGACACCCTCGGTGGCCATGATCGCCGACCTCGAACGGGCCTCCGGCCTGGCTCGAGGAGCAGGACGCCAACCTCCCGTGCCCCTCGACCGCTACTGGCGCCAGACGGCGGTACGGCGTCGGCCGGACTCGCTATCTACATCAACCTCGGCACCCGGGCGACGAACGCCCGCCGACCCCAACCCGCGCGCGCCAGCTGTCTGCGAGGCGGCAGGGCTACTTCCGGACTGGTCCACGACCGCGCGCCAACCGCTCAGGTCGCCTTCAACGGGAAAGGCTGAGCCCCGCGGCCTCCGTGCGGCGACGATGCATGACGGTCGGTTGATCCCTCCGGTGTAGGGTGGGGGCATGCCCCGCTTGCCCCGGCCGGCCCTCGCCGGCTTGCTGGTAATAACGCGCCGCGTTATGGTTCCCGGTGATCGCGTCGTTCCGTGACCGCGCCACCCGGCGCCTGTTCGCCCGGGGCGGGGGAGGGCGGTGGGGACCGGCGGTCGAGCGGTCCGCCCTGCGGAAGCTCCGGATGCTGGATGCCGCCCCGGGTCTCGACGACCTCCGGGCGCTGCCCGGCAACCGGCTCGAGAAACTCGCCGGGCGGCGGGCCGGCCAGTGGAGCATCCGGGTGAACGACCAGTGGCGCCTCTGCTTCCGCTGGGTGGACGGCAAGGCCCACGACGTGGAACTGGTGGACTATCACTGAGGGACACCCATGCGCAGGAAGAGCCTCCCGGCCGTGCATCCAGGCGAAGTGCTCATGGAGGAGTTTCTCGTCCCCCTCGGCATGAGCCAGTATCGTCTCGCCAGGGCCCTGAGCGTGCCGCCCCGCCGGATCAACGAGATCGTCCACGGCACCCGCGCCATCTCCGCCGACACCGCCCTCCGCCTCGCCCGCTGCCTCGGCACCTCCGAGCGCTTCTGGCTCAACCTCCAGGCCGCCTACGACCTCGACGTGGAACGCGATCGCCTCGGCAAGCGCCTCCTCGAGGAAGTCGAGGTCCTCGCCCAGGCCGGCTGACCCGCCGAATTTCCACCCACCTCAGCGGCCACCACCGAACTCTCTCCTCCCCGGCAGCCCAACTCGCCCTCGCAACCCGATTGCGCACTTCAGGGCTCACGTCCTTCACGCATCCGCCACGTCCCGCCCTCTCCGTCTCACACGCCCCCGCCTTCACGCCCCCGAGCCCCGATCCCGCGACCACGACCCGCGCTCGCACCTGCCCAGCCCACCGCCCCACCGCCACGACACGCGACCACACTCCCCCGAGGCCCGACGTCATCGCCTCCACACGCGACCGCAAACCACCTGAACCTCCCTCCCTTCATTGCCACCCGCGACCGCACCAGCCCGAGCCCCGATCGCCTCGCCCCGACAGACCGCCGCACCAGCCCGAGTCTCGATCTCACCGCCCCGACACCCGACCTCGACAGCCGGAGCCCCGGTCTCACCGTCACGAGACGCCACCGCACGAGCCTGAGCCCCGATCTCACCGCCACGAGTCGCCATCGCACCAGCCCGAGCCCCGATCGCACCGCCACGAGGCGCGATCGCACCGACCCGAGGCCCGCCCGCAGCCGCCCGAGACACGACCGCAGCCGCCCGAGGCCTCCAGCCGCAGCAGCCGCACCCCACCACCATATCGCCGACGCGATCGCACCGCCCGAGCCCCCCTGCCATCCGCATCCCACGCGATCGCACCGGCCCGACCCCCGATCCCTCGCCACGACACGCGATTGCACCAGCCCGAGACCGCATCACCGCTCCACGACCCCGACCGCATCGCCACGACCCCCACCGCCACGCGTCGCCGGCGCGATCACGCCGTTCCGAGGGACCCCGACCACCCGTCGCACCCCTGATCGCACAGGCCCGAGGGCCACCGCCACCTCTCTCCGGCGCGATCGCACCGGCCCGAGGCCCCGTCCCACGCCAACGAGACGCGATCGCACCGCCCCGAGCCCCCGCTGCCACGTCTCGCCGACGCGATCGCACCGCCGTCGCTCGCCGTCCCGGGCCGATTCCGGCTCCTCCCGCGCCCGGGAGGGCGCCGTCCGCACACCGTCGGGCCCTGTCCGCGGGCCGTCAGCCCCGGTCCGCGCACCGTCAGCCCCGGTCCGCGGGCCGTCAGGCATCGTCCGCGGCCCGTCGGGGCCGGTCCGCAGGCCGTCAGGCCTCGTCCGCGGTCCGTCAGGGCCCGTCCGCGCCGTCGCGCCCGTTCCGCGCGCCAGCGACCCCGATCCGCGGTCCGTCAGCCGCGATCCGCGGTCCGTCAGCCGCGATCCGCGCGCCGTCAGCGCCGCGATCCGCGCGCCGTCAGCCGCGATCCGCGCGCCGTCACGCGCCTAACACACGCGCGCCGCGCGCGTGGCACGCTCCATGCGTTCCTGTCCCGCGCCGCCCGCTGCACCTCCGCAGCCCGCGGCACCCCGCCGGCTCCACGCACTACCGCCGGTCCCGGGACCACGTGCCCACCGGGCACATGCAAGTGAGGCAGCTCCATGAAAGCGGTCACCCGTATCCAGCTCGGCGGCCTCGCCGGCGCCAACAGCTTCCTGAAGGGGCATCCCGACGACTCGCCGTCGGGCACCGCCATGCTCGGGACGCTGGACCAGGTCGTCACCCGCGCCAACGCCACCGTCATGGCGCAGGTCAAGGCGCAGTCCGGTGGACGCCATCAGCCGGCAGGTCACCGAGGCGCGCGATGAGCTCCGCGATCACCTCGGCACCATCCTCACCGTCGGCAAGGTCGTCTCGCGGACCATCCCCGGGGTCACCGTCCCCACCCGCGGCGTCCGTCCCCGGACCAGTGACGCCGTCTTCCTCGCCACCGCCGGCGCCGCGGTCGCGGAGGCCGAGTCGTTCCGTGAGGCGTTCATCCAGGCCGGCATGCCCGAGGACCTCCCGGCCAGACCACCCTCCTGCTCGACAAGCTCGAGGCGCTCATCCTCCGTCGGCGGGACACCGTCGCCTTCCAGGTGACCTGCGGCGTCGCCCTCGAGGGCATCGCGCGGGAGGGCATGGAGGTGCTGCGCGTCCTCGACGCCATCATGCGGCTCCGCTTCCGTGCCGCCCCCGACCTCGCCGCCGGCTGGAAGTCCGCCCGCAACGTCCCCTACGTGACGCCCACCCCGCAGGCGACGCCGCCACCCAAAGGCCGACAGCACCCGGTCCGCGTGACCCGGCCTCACTCGACCATCCCCTGACCCAGCGCACCGGGGCAGGGGGTGCGTCGGGCCCCGCCTCCTCACCGCCCGCCTCACCACCACCGTTCCATCGTCTCTCGATCACGCCCCCGAATTCACTCGTTTCCACGCCGCTTGCGCCCTCGCACAAGCGCTCCGGTCCGGCCGCCATAACGCACCGCCACGCAACACTTTAGGCCACGGCGATGGTGCAATGTTCCAGGCATGGAACGCCGTGGCATGTCTCATGCATCACTCCCGGTCAGTGGTCACCATCACGTCTCAATCTGTGTCGTCGCCAGTTGGGTCCCGCCTCGCGGGGACCCCCGCCTCGGTCCACCTCGGAGGAACCGAAAGGACCAGTCGCCGATGCACTCCCGGTCCCGGAAGCAGCTCGCCCGCGCGCACGCCGTCGCGGGATTCGCCACGCGGTATCCCGCGCTCACCGAGCCCGGCCTCGGCGTGGAGGCGCAGCTCACCGCCTGCCTGGCCCAGGCCGCGGCACTCGAGGCCCGCGAGCGGGAGGCCGAGGCCGACGGCATCACCCTCGCGGCGGCGCGCGCCACGAGAAGGCGAAACACATCGCCCGCGGCCTCGAGTTGCTGCATCGCTTCCTGCACCTCGTGGCGCTCACGGAGGGCATCGCCGAGCTGCGGGTGCCCGGCCTCCGGCTCCGCGCCGACGCCGTCGGCGCTTCATCCGCGACGCGCGCGCCCCGCCCACCTGGCCGCGCGCCACGAGGCGCTCCTCATCCAGCACAACATGCCCGTCGCCATGCTGAAGGTGCTCACCGGCCACGTCACCGAGGCGGAGGACCTGCATCGCCGCCGCCTCGCCGCCGCCGCCGTCTCCGGCCAGGTCGCCCTCGAACTCGGCCGCCTCCTCGCGGACATCGCCCTGGTCCTCCGCCGGCTCGACGCCCTCTACCGCCTCCGCTTCCTCGCCGCCCCCGAGCGCCTCACCGAGTGGCGCGCCGCCCTCGCCCTCCCACGTACCCTCGACGCCCCCGCGCCGGACCCCGTCACGTCGGCGTCAGCTGCACCGTGACCTCGGCCGCCGCCCTCGCTGGCATCCGGTCTCTGCGGTAGGTTGGGTCAGGCACTGCCGCCCGCTCACGCCCGTCCGAGGCCCCATGCCGCCCCGCATACCGCTCGTCCTCGCGGCCCTCCTCGCCCTGCCGCCGGTGACGCTCCGCGCCCAGGCCCATCGCCCATCGGTCGGCGCCTACACCCTCGGCATCGTCGCGCCCCCACCGGCCGCCGGGACCCGCTGCGAGCCGCTCTCCGCTCCGCGTGCTCCCGGCTCCGAAATCGGCTGGCAGGACTGCACCCTCCCCGGTGGCGCGCTCCACGTCTGGCTCCACCAGGACACCGTCCTGCAGGTGTTGGGCACCCTCCCCGCCCGTCGCGGCACCGACACTCGATGCGGCCTGGGTCGCCTTCCGCCACGAGGCGGAGCGCATGTTCGGCCGCGCCCCGGACAGTCTCTCCCGCACCACGATTGGCGCAGCCACCAGGCTCCGTGCCACCTGGACGTCGAGTCCGCCCGGTGAGTGGCTCGGCTGGATCGCCCTCCTCGGCCCCAACCTCTCCAGCGAGTTCACCGTGATCCTCATGCTCACCACCTGCCACCCCCAGTCGAAGTGCTGAATCGCCTCGACTGACACCGCTTGGCCCCGGAACGACGAAGCCCGCCTCCACCGTGATGGAAGCGGGCTTCGCGAGTCATGGGTGCGTCGCCGTCCGCGCCCGCCACCCCCAGCTCGGAGCGCCCCCGGCCCAGGCGGAGCCCGCGGCCAGCCGCTGGAGGCATAACGGTTGCCGGTATAACGCTCCCCATGATAAAATCCTTCGCCACCGAGGCGACCCGCGACCTCTTCAACGGCCGCGACACGCGTGCCGAGGGATCACCCCCATGCCCGTCACCCTGCCCACGCACCGCGCGCCCACCCATCCCGGCGAGATGCTGCTCCGCGAGTTCGTGGAGCCCCTGGGCCTCACCCAGACCGAGCTCGCCCAGCGGCTCGGCATCAGCTACCCTCGCCTCAACGAGATCATCAATGGGAAGCGGGCCGTCACGCCGGACACCGCCCTCCGGCTGGAGCGTCTCTTCGGCATGGACGCCAGCTTCTGGCTCACCCTCCAGCATCACCACGACCTCTGGCAGGCCCGCCGGGGCCCGCTGTCCCGCGAGATCGCCCGGATCCGGCCCCTCCTGCGCCGCAGGGGCCGACCGTGGTCGGCCCCCCTCCCCCCACCCGGACCAGCGCCCCCGTGAGAATCCCCACCCCCACCCACCGTTCCTCTCCCGACGGCACGAGTCAGGCACCGCGCTAGAGCCCCGCCACTCGGTGAGCCGCATCACCCCAGGGAGGATCCCATGACCGCGCGCAAGCAGTCCACCACCCGCCAGGCCCGCGACAAGCAGTCGCTCTCGCTCCGCAAGCGCACCCTCAAGGACATGGCGCCCCCGCGCGAGGGCCCAAAGGCGGGGGGCTTCATCATGAAGGACTCGGTCATCGTCAAGACCTCCGGTCGCTGACGCACTATCTTGAGGGGGCCCGCCGGGGCCCCCTCGTCGTTCCACGGTACCCGTGCCGCACTCCGCTACCCTCGCCCCCTCGGGCGCCTTCTGCCTCCGCACCCCGCTGCTCCCCTTCGGCCTCCTCGCCGAGTGGGGCGCTGGCCGCGACGCGTCCGCGGTGCGCGACGCGCTCCGCCGCCTCGCCCGCGGCCCCGAGCTCCGTGAGGCTATCCTCCTCGCCTCCCCCGCGCTCCACGACGCCCTCACCACCTGGCTCGACGCCCCCGGCACCCTCCCCGCCGAGCGCCAGGCCCGCGTCGAGCGCGCGGTCATCAAGTACCTGACGCGCCTCACCACCCGCCCCACGCCCTTCGGCCTCTTCGCCACCGTCGCCACCGGCACCGTGGGCCGCGACACCCGGCTCGAGGTGAGCCCCGCCGCCGCCTGCCGCCGCCACACCCGGCTCGACAACGCGCTGCTCTTCGCCCTCGCCCAGGCCCTCCACGCCGACCCCGCCGTCGTCGCCGCCGCGCGCTTCCGCCCCAACGACTCCCTCGTCTTCACCGCAGGGCGGGGGCGCTACACCGAGGCGCGCCCCGCCGCCTCCGGCCACTCCTTCCACCTGGTCGAGGTGGACGACGGCGACGCGCTCCAGGCCCTCCTCGCCCGCGCCCGGGACGGCGCCACCCAGGCCGAGCTCGTCGCCACCCTCGCGGGGCAGGGGCACCCCGCCGCCGCCGCCGCCGCCTTCGTGGCCGAGTGCATCGCCAGCCAGCTCCTCGTGAGCGACCTCGCCGTCCACGTCACCGGCCCCGAGCCCACCCGCGTCCTGGCCGACCGCCTGGCCACCATCCCCGCCGCGGCGCCCGTGGCCCGCCAGCTCCACGACACCCTCGCCGCCCTGGAACGCCTCGACGCCGCGCCCCCGGGCGGCCCCGCCGCCGCCTACGACGCCATCGCCGCCGGCCTCGCCGCGCTCCCCGTGCCCGTGGACCGCCAGCGGCTCTTCCAGGTGGACCTCGTTCGCCCCACCGCCGGCTCCCTCGGCACCGCCGTCCTGGACGAAGTACGCCGCGGCGTGGAGCTGCTCCAGCGCCTGACGCCACCGCACCTCTCGCCGCTCGACCGCTTCACCCGCGCCTTCGTCGCGCGCTATCACGGCCGCGCCGTCCCCCTCCTCGAGGCGCTCGACCACGACGCCGGCCTCGGCAGCCTCCTCGACCCCGCCGCCGATCCGTCGCCGCTCCTCCAGGGCCTCCCGCTCCGCGTCCCGGCTCCCCCCGAGGCCGCCCACGGCCCCCGCGAGCGGCACCTGCTGCACCAGGCCAGCCTCGCCGCCGCCACCGGCCGCCGCGAGTGGGCCCTCACCGCGGACGACCTCGCGGTCATCTGTCAGGCGGACCCGCCGCCGCTGCCGCCGGACCTCGCCGCCTTCGCCACCCTCGCCGCGGCCGCCCCCGAGGCCGTCGCCCGCGGCGACTTCACCCTCCACCTCCCCCTCGCCGACGCCGGCGCCGCCCGCCTCCTCGGCCGCTTCTGTCACGCCGATCCCGCGCTCCACGAGGCCGTCCGCGCCCACCTGTGCACCGCCGAGGCCGCCGAGCCGGACGCCCTCCACGCCGAGCTGGTGCACCTCCCGGAGGGCCGCATCGGCAACATCCTCCTCCGTCCCGTCCTCCGCGACTGGGAGATCACCTTCCTCGGCCACTCCGGCGCCCCCCCGGAGCGCCAGCTCCCCGCATCCGACCTCCTGCTCCAGGAGCGTGACGGCCGCCTCGAGCTCTGGTCCGCCCGCCTGGGCCGCCGCGTGGTGCCTCACCTCGCCACCGCCCACAACGTGGACCTGGGCCTCACGCCCTACCGCTTCCTCGCCCTGCTCGAGCACCAGGGCTACCCGCCCGTGCTTCGCTGGGACTGGGGCCCCGCCGCGGCCCTCGCCGCGCTGCCCCGCGTCACCCACGGCCGCCTGGTCCTCGCCCTCGCCCAGTGGCGCCTGACACAGGCCGAGCTCCGCGCCCTGGGGCAGGGCCCCGACGCGGCGCGCCTCGACGCCCTGCAGGCGCTCCGCACCCGCCGCGGCCTCCCCCGCTGGGTCACCCTCGCCGACGGCGACCACCGCCTCCCCGTGGACCTCGACAACCCCCTCGCCGCCGCCATGCTCGCCCACGAGCTCCACGACGCCTCCGAGGCCGTCCTCGAGGAACTCTGGCCCGCACCCGGCGAGCTGCTCGCGCGCGGACCCGACGGGGCCTACCGCCACGAGCTGGTCATCCCGCTCCACGCCCGCCCGGCGTCCGCCACCGCACCCGCTGCCGCGCGTGGCACGCCGCCGGCGCTGCCCACGAGCGACGCCACCCCGCGCCGCTTCCCGCCCGGCTCGGAGTGGCTGTATGTGAAACTGTATGGCAGTGAGGGAACCGCGGATCGTGTGCTGCAGGACCTCGTCGCGCCGCTGGTGCGCCGCTTCGTGGGGCGGGGCACCGTGCGGCGCTGGTTCTTCGTGCGCTACGCCGACCCGGAGCCTCACCTCCGCTGGCGCCTGGCCGGCGACCCCGCGGTGCTCCGCCGCCGGGTCTGGCCCGCCATCGAGAAGGCCCTCGCCCCGCTCGTGGGGCAGGGCCTCCTGCACCGCGTCCAGCTCGACACCTACGAGCGCGAGCTCGAGCGCTACGGCGGCCCCGAGGCCATCCCCCACGCCGAGGCCATCTTCCAGGCCGACAGCGAGGCGGTGCTCGAGCTCCTCCCCCTCCTCGCCCCGGGCGACGCGGGCCTCGCGGAACGCTGGCAGCTGGCGCTCGCCGGCATGGACCGCCTCTTCGCCGACCTGGGCCTCGACCTCCCGGCCCGCCTCCGCCAGCTCCACGAGAGCGGGCGCTACGGCGCCGTCCCCGCCCCGGACGCCGCCCTCCGCCACGCCCTCACCGCCCGCCACCGCGAGCATCGCTCGGCCATCACGGCCCTCCTCGACCCGGCCACCGCCGCGGAGTCACCCCTCGCCCCCGGCCTCGAGGTCCTCGCCGCGCGCTCCACCGCCATCGCGCCGCCGGCCCAGGCCCTCCGCACCCTCGCCGCCGCCGGCGCCCTCACCGTCCCGCTCCCCGCCCTCGCCGGCAGCCTCCTCCACATGCACGCCAACCGCCTCCTCGCCACCGCCCCCAACGCCCACGAGACCGTCCTCTACGACTTCCTCCGCCGCCACTACGACTCCCACCTCGCCCGCCTTCCCCACTAACCCCTCCCCTACCATGCGCGCCACGTTCAGCGCCCACCCATCCTCCCCAGGATCTCATCCAACGGATTCCCCCCACTCCCCCCCGCCAACTGCCCCAGCAACCCACCAAGCCCGCCCGCACCACCACCCCCGCCCCCGAGCATCCCGCCGATCAGTCCCCCGAGCCCGCCCCCACCCCCACCCCCAAGCGCCGACCCAAGCGCCCCCGCCAGCCCACCGCCACCACCCGCCCCCTGCTGCTGCTTCGCCATGAACCCCGCCAGCGCCATCGCCAGCATCGGCAGCATCTTCCGGAGCAGCGACGGATCGAGCCCCGACTGCGCCGCCGCGTGCTGCGCCACCGCCCGGCTCACCTCCTTCGACCCGAAGATCTGCCCCAGCACCGCATTCCCCTGGCCCACATCCGTCGGCGCCGGCGACAGCAGGTTGTCGAGCAGCCCACCCCCGCCCAGCTGCCCGAGCAGCGCCCCGAGCCCCTCGACGCCGCCCGCCTGCACCTGCTTCTGGAACCCCCCGAGCAGCGCCGGCCCGAGCGCCGCCGCCCCGCTCGCCACCTGCGCCTCACTCACGCCGAGTTCCTTCGCCATCGCCTGCGTCCCGCCCAGCTGGGCCAGGATGTCCGAGATCTGCATTGGGAGTCCTCGCATTCGGGTAGTCGCGTCCCTGCCTCACACCCCAATCTGCCCCCCTCCCACCCCTCACAAAACCCACCCCTCCCCGATCCCCTATCCCCCACGTCGTAGGGGCCGACCGTGGTCGGCCCTCCTCCCCTCATCCGGACCAGCGTACCGGCGGAAAGCTCGAACTCACCCCTCTCGATCTTGACTAATGGCGCGTGGAACAGGAGGGCCGACCACGGTCGGCCCCTACGAATCCCGCGCGCGGCCGTTCAATCGTCCTGCGAAACAACGTCCCCCGATGGTAATAGCCCCACCTCCACGTTTCGGCCAATACCACTTCCCTCCACCCCGCCGCATCTTCGCATACCCCCTGCCAGCTACACTCCTAGTGGCGGAGCCTTCGTGAGTGATGTGATCGAGCACTGGCCCGAGATGGGCGTCACCATTGTCCACCGGATCGGCACCGAGACCGCCGGCGCCCTCGCCCGCTGCCTCGAGCGGCTCGAGGGCGCCGAGCATTGGCCGCCGGCCCGGGGCCTCCTGCTCGACCTGCGCGGCCTCCTCCTGCCGGCCGCCGTCGCCACCGCCGAGTACGTGGCGACGTACGCCCGCCTGCTCGAGCGCCCCGGCCTCCTCCGCATCGCCCTCGTCCTCGCGCTCCCCTCCCAGGCCTGGCTCGCCGAATCCCTCCGCACTCTCCTCCGCGACGACACCCGCCTCCGCGTCTTCGCCCGCTTCCCCGACGCCACCCAGTGGCTCCTCGGCCGCGAGTACGCCGGCGAGGCGTGAGCGCGGTACACCGGGGCTGACCGCACCCGCTATCAGGATCGTGCGCGAGCCACCGCTCGGTTTCGGCGGTTGCTGACACCGGCGCAAGCCCGCATCGTAGGGCTGCCCGCTCGTCCGCATCCCCGATCCCGGAGCTGACCTCATGCCGAGCCGTCGCTGGGCCACCGTGCTGCTGCTGGCGCTCCTCGCCCCGCCCGCCCTCGCACAGGCGGCCCCCGTCCCCCGCGCCATCCCGCTCCCCGACACCCTCGGCGCCAACTTCCCCGTCACCGACACGCTGACCGGCACCAGCGCCCCCGGCGACTACGACTTCCTCGTCGGCATGTGGCGCTTCACCTTCCAGGGCCGCCGGCGCGACGGCGCCTTCACCCAGCCCTTCACCGGCCACTGGACGTTCGCGAAGAAGCAGACGGGCGGGCGGGGCGTGCTGCTCGAGGATCACTGGCGCCCCGACGATCCCACCTCCACGTGGGACGCCGGCACCTGGACCTATCGCGCCTGGAACCCCGCGCGGAAGCTCTGGGAGATGCAGGGCATCAACACCCAGAACGGCGCCTGGCAGCCCGGCCTCATGTGGAGCGCCGGCCCCGACCGCCTGCTCACCGAGTGGTACGGCCCCATGCTCGTCCGCTTCCGCTACTTCGCCATCGAGCCGGGCCACTTCCTCTGGCGCGCCGACGCCACCTTCGATCGCGGCCAGACCTGGATCCGCGACTACTGGACCATGGAAGCCCACCGCATCGCCCGCTGACGCCGCGGGGCGGCGCCGCTCACTTCCCGCGTCGCCGCCCCCGTGATACGCTTCTCCCGCCATGACCGACGCCGCTCCGCCCGCGCCGCTGCCGCCACCCCCGCCCGCGCGGGCCCTCCCCCCCGCGCCCAACGAAGCCGAGCGCGAGGCGCGCCTCGCCGTCATGCGGCGGCGCGCCACCGGGCTCCTCGTCGCCGCCGTCGCCATCTACGTGGCCGCGCGCTGGTACGAGAATGCCTATCCCTGGGTGGGCTTCGTCCGCGCCATGGCCGAGGCGTCCGTCGTCGGCGGCCTCGCCGACTGGTTCGCCGTGACCGCCCTCTTCCGCCACCCCCTCGGCATCCCCATCCCCCACACGGCCATCATCCCGAACCAGAAGGAACGGATCGGCCGGGTGCTCGGCAACTTCTTCCAGAACCACTTCCTCGCCCGCGAGGTGGTGATCCTGGAGGTGCGCCGCCTGCAGCTGTCGGAACGCATCGCCCGCTGGATGAGCGACCTCGACAACAGCCGCCGCATCGCCCGCCAGATGGCCACCGGCCTCGCCACCGCGCTCGAGGGCATCCCCGAGCAGGAGGTGAAGGACCTCATCCGCCGCAACGCCATCAGCGGCCTCGAGCGCACCAAGGTGGCCCCGATCGTCGGCAACCTCCTCGCCCTCGTCACCAGCGACCGCCGCCACCAGGAACTGCTCGATGAAGTGGTGCGCATGCTCGCCCGCGGCCTCGCCGAGAACCGCGACCTGATCGGCTCCCGCATCCGCGAGCGGAGCCCCTGGTGGGTGCCGGGCGCCGTGGACCAGGCCGTCGTCAGCCAGCTCATCAAGGCGCTCGAGAACCTGCTGCGCGAGATCCAGCTGGACCCGTTCCATCCGCTGCGCCACAAGTTCGACCTCGCCGTCGCCGACTACATCGAGAAGCTCCGCACCTCGCCCGAAGTGGGCGCCAAGGCCGACGCCATCAAGTCGCAGATCCTCACCGACGCCGTGGTGGAGGAGTTCATCGCCGACGTCTGGGGCTCGCTGCACCGCTCCGTCGCCCGCTACCGCGAGGAGCCGGGCGCCGACGCCCCCGAGGCGCTGGCCCGCGCCATCAGCGCCGCCGGCCAGTCCCTCCTCGACAACGAGCAGCAGCGCCACGAGCTCGAGGAGTTCCTCACCGGCCTCATCGCCTCCGCCGCCGAGCAGAACCGCCAGAAAGTGGCCGACCTCATCGCCCGCACCATCAGCGCCTGGGATCCCGCGGTGGCCTCCCGCCGCCTCGAGCTCGCCCTCGGCACACGGCACCTCGTGGGTGGCCGCCTCCTCATCCACGCGACCTCTTCAGTAGCCATCCGCACGCCGTCGCGCGCACCGCCACCTGCCCCTGCGCCTGCGCCGCCTCTTCCTGCGCGATCGCCGCCCGGATCCGCGCCGCCACGAACTTGCTGAACGGCCCGAAGTGCACGTACAGCCCGATCATGTCGCCGGTGAGCCGGATGGACCGCGGATTGGCGATGAGCCCGCCCAGGAACGTCCGCCAGAACGGCCCCCGCGTCGCGCCGTCCTTGGTGAAGATCCACGCCATCCGCAGGAACCCCTTGAACTCGAGCGCCCAGCGCGAGAAGCTCGGCTTGAACTTCCGCTTGGAGCTGTCGAGCTGCCGCGCCACCCGCGCCACCCGCCCGAAGTACGCCTCCGGCTCGTACACCGTCTCGATCACCTGCAGGTAGTCGCGCAGGATGTCCAGCTTGGGGCGGAGCGAGTCGTAGTTGATGCCGGCGGTGCACTGGTCGCCGATGCCGTCGGGCTGCATGTCGGAGCCCTCGTGCAGGCGGCCCTCGCTCTTCAGGCGCCGGGTGAGCTGGGTGTTGGGGAGCGCGTAGAGCAGCCCCACCATCGCCGCCGGGATGCTCGTGTCCTCGATGCACCCGACGATCCCCTTCGCCACGCCGCTCTTCTCGGAGTCGAAGCCGAGGATGAACCCCGCGTTCACGAAGAAGCCGTGCGCGTACATCTTCTGGATGCTCTCGGCGAGGGACCGCCGCGTGTTCTGCTTCTTCTGCGTCTGCTTGAGCGTCTCCTCGTCCGGGCTTTCGATCCCCACGAACACCGCGAAGAAGCCCACCTCCTGCATCAGCCGCATCAGCTCCTCGTCGTCCGCCAGGTTCACCGACGCCTCGGTGGTGAACTCGAACGGCCAGTCGCGCTGCTCCAGCCAGGCCTTGAGGTGCGGCAGGAACTGCTTCACCAGCTTCTTGTTGCCGATGAAGTTGTCGTCGACGAGATCGACGTGCCCGCGGTAGCCCAGGTCGTAGAGCCGCTGCAGCTCCGCCAGCATCTGCTCCGTCCCCTTGGCCCGCGGCACCCGGCCGAAGAGCTCGATGATGTCGCAGAATTCGCAGTTGAACGGGCAGCCGCGGCACCACTGCACGCCGATGTGGTTGTAGCGGTCGAACTTGAGCAGGTCGAAGCGGGGCAGGGGACTGGTGCTGACGTCGGCCTTCTGCTCGCTCTGGTAGATGTGCTGCGCCTCGCCGGCGGCCAGGTCCGTGAGGAAGGGCGGCAGCGTCACCTCCGCCTCACCCAGGATCAGGTGCTGCGCTTCATTATAGAGGTGCGGGCTGGAGGTGGCGTCGGGGCCGCCCACCACCACCGTCTTCCCCATGGCGCGCGCCTTCCGGATGAGCGCCAGGCAGTCGAGCTGCTGCGGCAGCATCCCCCCGGTGAAGACCATGTCCGCCCAGCCGAGGTCGGCATCGGTGAGCGTGTCCACGTTGCGGTCCACCAGGCGGAGCTCCCAGTCCTTCGGGAGCATGGCCGCCACGGTCACGAGGCCGAGCGGCGCCGCCGGGTAGCGGGCGTCGATGAGGGCGCAGGTGTCGCGGTAGTTCCAGAACGACTGCGAGCGGAACTCCGGGTACACCAGGAGAACGCGGGGCATTGGACCTCGGTTGTCAGGGCGGGAGGTGCTAGGGCAACCTACCGCCCTCGCAGGGTTCTCGCCATGCCCCCGTCAGGGGCACTCACCCCGCCGCCACAACCTGCGACACCCGCCGCCTCGCCCCGGAGTGTCCGGAATCACACCGTGCGGCGGGTCACACGGGCGTCGTCCACGCCTCCAGATGCGCGGGGCGACGGGGCTGCCGCCCGGAGCTGGCCCCAGCCACCCGCGCCCGGCCAGCAACAGGTGGTCATCGTGCCCTCTCGCGCCGTCGTGCCAGTCCCCGCCCCTGCCTCCCGCCGGGGCCGGGCCGCGCCCGCCGGCGCACTCGCGCTGGCCCTCCTCCTCGCCGCCTGCGGCGACCGCGAGCCCCCGCTCCCCATCAGCCAGCTCCACGCCGATACCGCCGCGCCTGCCCCCGCCCAGCCCGGCGCCCCGAAGCCCGGCGAGTGGACCCTCCCCGGCCGCGACTACGCCAACACCCGCTACAGCCCCCTCGCCGAGATCACGGCCGCCAACGCGAAGAACCTGCGCGTGGCCTGGAGCTTCTCCACCGGCATCAACCGCGGCCACGAGGGCCAGCCGCTGGTGGTGGACAACACGATGTACGTCGTGACGCCGCACCCCAACATCGTCTACGCCATCGACCTCCGGCATCCCGGCGGCCCGCTCAAGTGGACCTACCGCCCGCCCACCGATCCCGCCGCCCAGGGCGTCGCCTGCTGCGACGTGGTGAACCGCGGCGCCTCCTACGCCGACGGCAAGCTCGTCTTCAACCGCCTCGACAACGTCACCGTCGCCCTCGACGCCAAGTCCGGCAAGGTGGCCTGGGAACGCAAGCTCGGCGACATCACCCGCGGCGAGACCATGACCATGGCCCCGCTCATCGTCGACGGCCTCGTCTACGTCGGCAACTCCGGCGGCGAGCTCGGCGTGCGCGGCTGGATCACCGCCCTTCACCTCAATGACGGCAGCATCGCCTGGCAGGCCTACAACACCGGCCCCGACACGGACGTGAAGATCGGCCCCCGCTTCCAGCCCGCCTACGACTGGCTCAGGAAGAAGGACCTTGGCGTCTCCACCTGGTCCGGCGACCAGTGGAAGCTCGGCGGCGGCAGCGTCTGGGGCTGGATCAGCTACGACCCTGAGCTCGGCCAGATCTACTACGGCTCCGGCAACCCCGGCGTCTGGAACCCCGACATGCGCCCCGGTGACAACCTCTGGTCCACCGCCAGCTTCGCCCGCGACGCGAAGACCGGCGAGGCCATCTGGGCCTACGTCACCACCCCGCACGACGAGTGGGACTACGACGACATCAACGAGCACATCCCCTTCGACACCGAGATCAACGGCAAGCCCATCAAGGCACTGCTGCAGTTCGGGCGCACCGGCTACGTCTACCTCTACGACCGCACCAACGGCCGCCTGCTGAACGCCACGCCCTTCCAGCACCTCAACTGGGCCAGCGGCATCGACATGACCACGGGCCGCCCCATCGAGGTGGAGGCGAAGCGCACCCACCAGGGCGAGAACGTCACCGACATCTGCCCCGCCGCCACCGGCGCCAAGGACCAGCAGCCCGCCGCCTACTCCCTCAAGAGTCACCTCTTCTACAGCCCCGGCACCAACCTCTGCATGGACTACAAGGCGCTGTCCACCGGCTACATCATGGGCACCCCCTACCTCGGCGCCGAGGTGGTGATGTACGCGGGGCCGGGCGGGCACCGCGGGGAGTTCTTCGCGTGGGATCCCGTCGCGGCGAGGAAGGTGTGGAGCATCAAGGAGCGCTTCCCCGTCTGGAGCGGCGCCCTCGTCACCGCCGGCGACGTGGTGTTCTACGGCACCATGGACGGCTGGGTGAAGGCCGTGGACGCCCGCGACGGCACCGTGCTCTGGCAGCAGCGCGTGAGCTCCGGCGTGATCGGCAACTTCATGACGTACCTCGGCCCCGACGGGAAGCAGTACGTGGCCGTCTCCGCCGGCGTCGGCGGCTGGGCCGGTGCCGTGGCCCTCGGCCTCTCCCCGTCCGATCCCACCGGCGCGCTCGGCTTCGTCAACGCCATGCAGGATCTGCCGCAGTACACCACCCCGGGCGGGACGCTCTATGTCTTTGCCCTTCCTTGAGCTCCTGGTGGTGCTCGCGGCGCCGTTCCCCGGCCCCCTCCGCGTCTGCGCCGACCCGGCCAACCTCCCCTTCTCGAGCCGCCGCCGCGACGGCTTCGAGAACCGCATCGCCGAGGTGCTGGCGCGCGAGCCAACACGGTGCCGGAATACACCTGGTGGCCGGGTAAGCGCGGCTTCCTCAAGAACACCCTGCTCGCCCACCGCTGCGACGTGGTGATCGGCATGCCGGCCGGCACGGAGCAGGTGCGCACCCTGGCCCCCTACTACAGCTCCACCTACGTCTTCGTCACCCGGGAGGGCCGCCACGCGGTGCGCTCCTTCGACGATCCCGCGCTGGCGCGCCTGAAGATCGGCGTCCCCGTCATCGGCGACGACTACGCCAACCCGCCCCCGCTCCAGGCACTGGCGCGCCGCGGCATCACCCGGAACGTCACCGGCGTCCCCGTCTACGTCGCCGCCGGCGAGCCGTCGCCCGCGGAGCGCCTGACACGGGCGGTGGCCCGTGGCGAGCTGGACGTGGCCATTCTCTGGGGACCGGCCGCCGGCTGGTACGCCTCGCGCGCGAGCCCCAGGGTCACGGTGACGCCCGTGCACCCCGCCGCGGACCGCGGCCTGCCGTTCACCTTCGCCATCGCCCTCGCGGTCCGCCCCGAGGACGACGAGCTGGCCAGCCGCCTCGATGCCGCCCTCTCCCGCCGGGCCAGCGAGGTGCGCGAGATCCTCGAGAGCTACGCCGTCCCGCTCGTCGGCACCCCGCTCGCGAGCACCCCCTGCGACTCGGAGGCGCCATGCGGCGCACGCTGATCCTCCTGCTCCTTGCCGCCTGCAACCGCGGCGCCCCCGCCACCAGCAACGATCCCGAGGGCCTCGGCGCCGGGGGCGGCACCGGCCATGAGCGCGCCGTGGCCACCCGCCGCGCCTCCGGCGCGGGCGTGGTGCCCGGCATCCATCCCGCCACCGCGTGGGACATCGGCGCCAATCCCTACACCGGAAACAAGGACGCCATCGCCGCGGGGCGGGGCCTCTTCGTGAGCATGAACTGCGCGGGCTGCCACTCCGGCTACGCCGGCGGCGGCATGGGCCCGAGCCTGCGCGACTCGCTCTGGATCCACGGCGGCTCCGACGCCCAGGTCTACGCCTCCATCGCCGAAGGCCGCGCCAACGGCATGCCCGCCTGGGGCGCCATGCTCCCACCCGACCAGATCTGGCGCATCGTCGCCTACCTCCGCACCCTCGGCACCGACGCCGAGCCGGACCCGCCGCCCGACGCGACGATCTTCATGCGGCACAAGCCATGATCCCCGCGCGTCGCCTCGGCCTGCTCCTGCTCGTGGCCGCACCCGGCTGCGCCGGCCCCCGCAACTACCTCGGCGCCACCGGCGGCCCCATCGCCGGGAAGCTGGCCGGCTTCGGCTGGGTGGTGCTCGGCGTGGCCCTGGCGGTGGTGGTGGCGGTGACGGGGCTGCTCGTGGCGGCCATCGCGCGCCACCGGCACGAGCCTGAAGCCGGCGGTGAGCCCCGCCGCCGCGGCCGCGGGCTCGGCTGGATCCATTGGGGCGGGATGATCATCCCCACCGTGATCCTGGTGCTGCTCTTCTTCCAGTCGCTCGGCCTGCTCGAGCAGCTCGCCGCCGCGCCCCGCGCCCGCGTCACCATCCGCCTCACCAGCCACCGCTGGTGGTGGGACGCCACCTACCTGGCGCAGGACGGGCGCACTTTGATCCCGACCGCCAACGTCCTCCACATCCCCGCCGGCGAGCCGGTGCGCCTCGAGCTCGAGACCGCCGATGTGATCCACAGCTTCTGGATCCCCGCCCTGGCCGGCAAGACCGACCTGGTGCCCGGCCAGCACAACGCCACCTGGATCCAGGCCGATACCCCCGGCACCTACGGCGGCCAGTGCGGCGAGTACTGCGGGCAGCAGCACGCCAACATGATGCTGACGGTCATCGCGGAGCCGAGGGCGGAGTACGAGCGGTGGCTGGCGGCGGAGGCGGCGCCGGCCGTGGAGCCGGCGGGCGGTGCGGCCGCGGAGGGCGCGGCGGTGTTCGCGGGGCGGGCGTGCGCCGGGTGCCACACCATCCGCGGCACCATGGCGCGCGGGCGCGTGGGGCCCGACCTCACCCACCTGGCACGCCGGCCCACCCTGGCCGCCGGCCTCCTCGCCAACTCGCCCGCCAACCTCGCCACGTGGATCGCCGCGCCCCAGGCGGTGAAGCCCGGCGCCCAGATGCCGCACGTGCCGCTTCCCGCCGACGAGCTGCAGGCGCTCCTCGCCTACCTCCAGAGCCTCCAGTAGGAGTGAACATGGCCGTCACCGTTGCCCCCACCACCGACGCGCCCAGGGGTCGCCTCGAGCGGATCTGGGCCACCGAACCCGGCCTCTTCGGGATCCTCGGCACGGTGGACCACAAGACCATCGGCAAGCGCTACCTGGTGACGGCACTCTTCTTCATGGTGATCGGCGGGATCGAGGCGCTGGTGATGCGCGTGCAGCTGGCGCAGGGCGGTGAGCGGCTGCTGACGCCGGAGCAGTACAACCAGCTCTTCACCATGCACGGCGTGACGATGATCTTCTTCTACGCCCAGCCCGTGCTCTCCGGCTTCAGCAACTTCCTCTGGCCGCTCCTCATGGGCAGCCGCGACATGGCCTTCCCTCGCCTCAACGCCTTCAGCTACTGGGTGTACCTGCTGGCCGGGCTTTTCCTCTATATGAGCCTCCCGCTGGGGCAGATGCCGGACCGGGGCTGGTTTGCCTACGCGCCGCTCACCGAGCGCACCTTCGCGCCCGGGCTCAACATGGACTTCTACGCCCTGGCGCTGGTGTTTCTCACCATCAGCACCACCGCCGGTGCCGCCAATTTCATCGTCTCGCTCATGAAGCTCCGCGCACCGGGGATGTCCATCAACCGGATCCCCATCATGATGTGGGGCACCCTCACCGCCAGCGCCGCCAGCCTGGTGGCGCTCCCCGCCCTCACGGTGGCGTGCACCCTCCTCTACCTGGACCGCCGCTTCGGCACTCACTTCTACGACGCGGGGCGGGGTGGGCACCCCATCCTCTGGCAGCACCTCTTCTGGATGTTCGGGCACCCGTGGGTGTACATCATCGTGCTGCCCGCCATGGGGATCATCTCCGACCTGCTGCCGGTGTTCTGTCGCTTACCGCTCGTGGGCTACACCTACGTGGCGCTCGCCACCGTGAGCACCGGCATCATCGGCTTCGGCGTCTGGGTGCACCACATCTTCGCCGCCGGGCTGCCGCCCGTCTCCATGAGCTACTTCAGCGCGGCGAGCCTCGTCATCACCATCCCGAGCGCCATCGCCGTCTTCGCCTGGCTTGCCACCATCTGGCTGGGGCGGCCCGAGATGAAGACGCCGTTCCTCTTTGCCGCCGGCTTCATCGTCCTCTTCGTGATGGGCGGCGTCACCGGCGTCGCCACCGCCTTCATCCCGCTCGACTGGCAGCTCACCGACACCTACTTCGTGGTGGGGCACCTGCACTACGTGCTCATCGGCATCAACGTCTTCCCCGTGATGGCCGGGGCCTACTTCTGGTTCCCCAAGATGACCGGCCGTCTCCTCAGCGAACGCCTCGGCCGCTGGCAGTTCTGGGTCATGTTCGTGGGCTTCAACCTCGGCTTCTTCCCCATGCACATCGCCGGCCTGCTCGGCATGCCGCGCCGCATCTACACCTACCCCGCGGGGCTGGGCTGGGACACGGTGAACCTCGTCACCACCATCGGCGCCTTCTGCTTCGCCGCCGGTGTCCTGCTCCTTGCCGTGAACGTCTGGCGGAGCTATCGCTCGGGCGAGGTGGCCGGCGACAATCCCTGGGACGCGCCCACCCTCGAGTGGGCCACCCGCTCGCCGCCCGCCAGCTACAACTTCCCCCTCATCCCCTGGGTGGAGAGCCGCCACCCGCTCTGGGATCGCCAGCTCGAGGAGACGGCCGTCACCCGCCTGGATGAGGGGCTGCTCCTCGACCAGGGCCGCGAGACCGTCGGCACCACCCCGCTCGACGGCCTCCCCGAGCAGGTCCTCCGCATGCCGGGCGACTCGCTCTGGCCGCTCGCGCTCGCGGCGTCGCTCTTCGTCGGCTTCACCGGCTTCCTGGCGGGCGCGTGGTGGGTGGCGGGGCGGGGATCCTGCTCGTTACCGCGTGCACCATCGGCTGGCTCTGGCCGTCGTATCGCCGCGAGGAGGTGGCCGCATGACCGCCCAGGCATGCGCACTCCCGCTCGACGCGGAGGGCCGCCGCTCCACCGGATGGTGGGGCCTCGCCATGCTGCTCGTCACCGAGGCCGCGCTCTTCCTCTTCCTCCTCTTCAGCTATTTCTACCTCGGCTCCATGACCCCAGGCGGCTACCCCGCCGGCGGCGACATGCCCTCGCTCCGCCTGGCGCTCCCCAACACCCTGCTCCTGCTCCTCAGCAGCGGCACCTTCCCGGTGGGCCGAGCGCGGCATCCAGGCGGGGCAGGCGGACCGCCTCCGCCTTGGCCTCCTCGCCACGCTGTTGCTCGGCGCGGTGTTCCTCACCATCCAGTTCCGCGAGTGGGCATCGCTGCCCTTCTCGCCCCGCACCGATGCCTACGGCTCGCTCTGGTACACCATCACCGGCTTCCACGCGGCGCACGTGGCGGCGGGACTCGTGATGCTGGCGGTGATGCTGCTGCGCGCCCTCCGCGGTCACTTCACCGCGCGGCGCCACCTGGCCGTCACCAACACCGGCTGGTACTGGCACTTCGTGGACGTGGTGTGGCTCTTCGTGTTCACCTCGCTCTACCTCTCGCCCCGCCTCCGCTGAGCCGGCCGTGACCCACGCGCATCCCGCTCCCACCCGCCGCGAGGTGCCGCTCGCCATCCTCTGGCTCGGCGTGCTCCTCGCGCCGCTCGCCTGGACGGTGCAGGAACTGGCGAGCTACGCCATCACGGCGCACGCCTGCTTCCCAGCCCGCGACCCGCGCTACACCCTCCCCATCGGCCGCGCCGCCGACTGGCATCATGCCGTGCAGCTCGGCGCCATCCTCCTCGGCGTGGCGGGACTCGCGCTTGCGCTGTGGAGCTGGCGCGCCACCAGCGCCGCCGAGCGGACGCACCCTGAGCACCAGGCCGAGGTGGGGGAGGGGCGCAGTCGCTTCATGGCGCTGGCGGGACTGCTGGTGAGCGGGATCTTCCTCCTCAACCTCCTCCTCAACGCCGTGCCGCTCTTCTTCCTGGACGGCTGCGCCTGAGCGAAGTCGCGGCACCCCGGGATTCCTCCCGCGCCGCTTAAGGCATTGACGCCAGCCCTCGGGGCGCGAGATTACGGGCACCCGCGCGCGCACCGGCGCGCGCCGCCGCCGTCTCCCGCGAGAACTCCATGGCTCCCACCCGGCGCGACGTCCTCGCCCAGCTCGCCGCGCTCACCGCGGTTGCCCCCTTCATGCGCCTCCCCGCCGCCGCCGACCCGCTCGACGGCTCCATGGCCGCCTACCAGGCCGGCCGCCGCCGGAAGCAGTGGACCGCGGCCGAGGTCACCGCGCGCGCGCTGGAGCGGTGCCGCAATGCGGGCGCTCGCCTCCGCGCCATCGACGTCCTCTCCGCCACCGCCCTCGCGGAGGCGCGTGAAGCCGACGAGCGACTGGCGTCGGGCCGCACCCGCGGCCCCCTCGACGGCGTCCCCATCCTCGCCAAGTCCATCTACGACATGGCCGGCACCCCCACCACCGGCTCCAGCGCCGAGTGGGCGCGCCTCTTCCCGGATCCCGTGCCGCGCGACGCGCTCGAGATCCGCCGCCTCCGCGCCGCCGGCGCCATCGTCCTCGGCAAGACCGCCGCCGATGATTTTGCCTACCGCGGCAACGGCACCAGCAGCCACACCGGCCAGGTGCTCAACCCCTACGACCCCACCGGCACGATGACCCCCGGCGGCTCGAGTGCCGGCACGGCGGTGGCGGTGGCGTGCGGCCTCGCGTTCGCCGGCTTCGGCACCGATGACGGCGGCTCCAACCGCATCCCCGCGCAGTTCACGGGCGTCGTCGGCATGAAGCCGACCTTCGGCCTGGTGCCGCGCACCGGCGTCATCCCCACCTGGCCCTACCTCGACACCCACGGCCCCCTCGCCCGCACCGTGGCCGACGCGGCGCTCCTCCTCGCCGCCTGGGCTTGCGCCGACGCTGACGACCGCTCGCCCTCACCGGCACCTGGCACGGCGAGCGCCTGGCCACGCTCCGGGACGATGCGTTGAAGGGCGTGCGCATCGGCCACGTGGACTGGCACGTCCCCCGCGGCAGCATGACCGACGAGGCCGTGGCCCTCTGGGACCGCGCCGTGGCCGACGTGAAGCTGGCGGGCGCCGACGTGGTGGCGTTCGACCCGCCGGTGACCCTGTGGAACTACCGCGATCACTTCGCCGACCTCGCCCGCGCCCGCGGCGACGTGCGCCTGACTCACGCTCCCCGGCGTCACCGCCGCGGCGCTGCTCCACTACTTCACCGGCCGCACCGCCGACCCCCGCGCCGCCGCGCGCCTCGGCTACCCGGCCTACCGGAGCTTCTACGACGTCCTCCCCGCCACCTGGGAGGAATGCGAGCCGCTCCTCGCCACCTCGCTCACCGCCGACCCGGCCGGCCGCTCCTTCGCCCGCTCCCGCGCCGAGGTGATCCCCTCGGCTACGGCAACTGGCTCGGCCTCCCCGAGGTCTCGGTCCCTGCCGGCTACGGCGCCGACGGCATGCCCGGCATGAACCTGTCCGTCGTCGGCCTCCCCGGCGATGACGCCCGCGTGCTGGCGCTGGCCCACGCCTACGAGGCCCAGTCCCGCCGCTTCCGCGCGCCGGTGTCCCGCTAACCGAAGGAGCGGCCGGTCGCGTCCCGGCGGTTGCGCCGGGACGCCCGTCGCTGCATCGTCCGGGGAACGCTGGCTGGCTCACACGTCGTCCGTCCTCTCCCGGAGCCGCATGGGCACCACCGCGCAGCAGCCCACCCGCAGCAGCCTCCGCATCCTCTACTTCGCCCTGCTCGGCGGGCTCCTCAGCACCTGCGTGGTCTTCGGCGCGCTCTTCCTGCTCGGCACCGCCCCGCTGCTCCCGCCCGGCGACGACACCACGCTCATCGCCACCGTCCTCGCGGTGGTGGGCATGGGCCCCGTGCTCGGCGGCTTCTTCTGGGCGCGCGGGAACATCCCCGTGAAGCCGACGGAGCAGGGAGTGGACGCCTACTGGCAGGACCAGGCCACCTTCAGCAAGGCGCTCGTCATGTGGGTGCTGTGGGAGGGCGGCGGCATGATCGGCGCCGTGGGCACGCTGCTCACCGGCTCCTACTACCCGGCCACCGTCACCGTCGCGGCGCTGGCGCTCTACCTCACCAACGGCCCCGGCTTCCTCGAGGAGCGGCAGGGATGAGCATGGAGCCGACGGGGCAGGCCCCCGCCGCCCCGCGCGACCCGGCCGCCCGCGCCGCCCGGCTGCTGGAGCAGCTCCGCCACAGCCGCACGCTCTGGAGCCTCCGCAACGCCGACGGCTGGGTCATGATGGAGGAACGCGGCACCCCCGGCCTCCCCGTCTGGCCGAGCGACGCGGAGGCCGCCGCCAGCGCCCGCGGCGACTGGGCCGACTGCGCCCCCGCCGCCATCCCGCTCGACGAGTGGCGCGAGCGCTGGCTCCCCGGCCTCGGCCGCGACGGCGTCCGCATCGTGCTCTGGCCCGTGGCCGCGCGGGCCGCCGTGATCGTCTCGGCGGAGGAGCACGCGCAGCACCTGGCCACGGCCCTGGCGCTCGAGGCATGAGCGCCGCCCGTCGCCCCCGCGACACCCCCTGAGGCGTCCACCCCCGGCACCGGAGGCGCAAGCATGCTTAAGCATTCGTCGTCACCATCCAGGTCACCCCGAAGGCGCCCGTCACCACCGGGACCGGCGAGCGCATTGCCGGCGCCTTCGTCACCCGCCTCGTGGCCGCGGACGATCGTGAGGCGGCCGTCCAGGCCGCCCTCGCCTCCATCCGGGCCGACCCGAAGTTCGCGCTCTTCGCCCCGGCCGGCGCCCTCCCCGACTGGCGCGTGGACGAGGTCCGCTCCCGCGACCAGCTCCCCGACCCGCTGGTGCAGCCCGACTGGGTGTACTACGCGCCCGAGGAGAACGGCCGCGCGTGGCGCTGGATCCTCGGCACCGCGCTCGCCGCGATCGTCCTGGCGCTGCTGATCCTGCTGCCCTGGATCCGGCGGCTGCTCGCGGACTGAGCGGGCCGCCCGTCAGTTCCATGACGTAACGGGCATGGCGTGCCGGCTCCGGACGCCTACCTTCCGGGCAGGCGTCGCGTCCCTCTCCGGATGCGTCGCGTCCCCCGACCGTGCAGGGTCCCATGCAGCTCCGCACCGCCGTCCTCGCCGCAGCGTTCACCGCCACCCTCGCCTGCGGCAACGACGCCCCCGGCGGCCCCAGTCTCGAGGGCACGTCCTTCCTCGACGCCACCCTCGACGGCCAGGCCTGGGTGCCGGACACCGTCGCCGGCATCATGTACGGCACCTCGCCGGACAGCGGCTACCTGGCCATCATCGCGGGGAGGTTCGAGGGCGCCCGGCAAGAGACGCTCATCATCTGCATCCCCTTCCAGCAGCGCGGGGACGTGGCGCTCGGCCACTTCACCAAGGCGGGGAACGGCGTCTACCAGGTGATTCCCGACACCGCCGTGCTGGCGCGCCCCTTCCTCACGTACACCAGCCGCGACGAGTATCTCGGCTACCTCACCTTGGCCCGGCTGAGCCTCGGCGACAGCGTGGCCACCGGCCGCTTCAGCTTCCAGGCGGCCACCAGCCCCGACACCACCGCGCACCGCGCCGTGACCGGGAGCTTCCGGGTGCGCTACCGCTTCCAGCAGATCTACACCCTCGACGCCGTTCCCTGACGCGGCGCGCGGGAACGCAGGAGGCCCCGCGCGCCGGTCGGCACGCGGGGCCTCGTCGTCTCACGGCCACGGCACTGTGTCAGGCGATGGCGGCACCCCGCGCCAGCGGCGCCCGTCCCGCGCCATCCGGCAGCGGCACGTTCCGGTACGCCAGCCAGAAGCAAACCGCCGCCGCCACCTGCACTCCCGACCGGATGGCGAGCACCACCTCGGCGAACTGCTCCTGCTGCACCGAAAGGAAGTAGCCGGTGAGCGGCGGCACCAGGGCGAACAGGCCGTAGAACAGCACCAGACCCGACGCCGCCCAGAACCAGGGCTGCGCCCGCGGCTCCGGCATCCCCTCGAGCCAGCGCCGCACCAGCACGAAGGTGGCCACGGCCACCACCAGCAGCGACTGCACCGTCACCAGCCCCACCCCCAGGCTCTCGCTGGCGCGCCAGCTGCCGAGCCCCGGCACCCAGAAGGCGAGCGAGGCCACCGCCAGCCCCGTCACCACCCCGCGCATCCGGGCATCCACCTGCCACGCCGCCAGCGCCAGGAAGAGCACCAGCTTCTCGATGGGGATGGCGAACGCGGCGAAGCGCTGCGCGTTGATGTGGAGGTCCACCGCCTGCAGCAGCACGAAGGCGAGGCTCACCAGCACGTCGAGCCCGAGCCAGATGGCAAAGCGGCGCGCGCCCGTGTCCAGGCGCGACCATGTGCGCAGCGCGCGCAGGCACGCCGGCAGGAAGCTCAGCGTGGCCAGGAGGTAGAGCAGTTCAATGCGGGTGGGCGTCATGCGGGTCAGGGCGAGAGGGCGGCCCGGGCCGCCCTCGTGGCGGCCGCGTCCCGAAGATGCGGGCAACCGGGCGCGGCGTCCAGCCCGCCCTAACGACGTCTCAGGCCTGCACGGCCCGGGTGGCGGGCCAGCTGCGGGTGGCCGCCTCGCGCAACTCGTCGAGCGTCGCAAAGACGGCCACCGCACGCGCCGCCACCGTCGTGGGGACCGGCACCAGGTCGGGCACCACCACCAGCGGCATGCTTAAGCGGAGAGCGCGGCCTCCGCGCCGCGCCGGCGAGTCCTCCACCGCGAGGCAGCGCCCGGGCGCCACGCCGAGCCTACGGGCCGCCTCCTGGTAGATGTCGGGGAAGGGCTTGCCACGCGCCACGTCGGCCCGGGTCACCACCGCCGCGAAGCCGGGCAGGTGCGGCCCCAGCCGCTCCTCCACGATGGCGCGGGGACTCGACGTGGCCAGCGCGTACGGGATCCCGCGCGCCGCGAGGAACGCCAGCCACGCCAGCGCCCCGGCCCGGAGCGGCACCCCCTCCGTGGCCACGATCTGCTCCATCCGCCCCCGGCACGCCGCCCGGAACCCCGCCACGTCGAACCCCGCGCCGAAGTACTGCCGCAGCAGCCCGTCCCCATGCTCCGCCGGGTGGCCAATGAACGTGGCGAACTGCTCGTCCGTCAGCTCCACGCCCATCGCCCGGCTCGCCGCGCGCCAGATGCGGCGCTCCAGCCGCTCGCTGTCCACGAGCAGGCCGTCCATGTCGCAGGCCACGGCGGCGGGATGGGGGATCAGGGTCCGGCTCCAGGGTGAGGGGGAAGCGGGCACAAGTATAACGCCGACCCCGGTGCTGGGGGATCCGTCACGGCGATCCCCCGCGCGGGGAGGCCAGACGCACGCGGGGCGGGCCCGGCACCGCCGGACCCGCCCCGTGTCAGGCAGCCGCGCCCCGCCGCCTCAGGCCTCGCTCGTGGCCCGTCCCTGCCGCATCCGCGCCAGCGCGGCCTGTGCGGCATCCGCGTCGCCCGCCTCCACGGCGGCGAAGAGCCCTCCATCGCCGCGAAGCCGAGCCCCTGCCGGGCGTTGGGGCCCAGGTGACTCGGGCGGTACGCCAGGCTCACCCCGCATCCTCGTGCAGCGTGGCCAGCGCACCCTGCGCGCGGTCGATGTCACCCTCCTCGATGGCGTGGAAGATGGCGCCGAGGGTCGTCGCGAACTGGTCGAGGGACACCCGAGGTGCGCTGCCGTGGCCGGAGCCGTACCGCCGGCCCGGGCCGTCCACGCGCGGCGCACCAATGCTGGAGCGCAGGGCTCCGACATTGAACAGGGACATCATGTGCTCCGTGGAGGGGTGATTGCCTGATGGGGTGCTGGCCTCCCGCCTGGCCCGGCCTACCGCGTGGGGAGGACGGGCGAGAAGTTGGCGCGCGGGGATGAAGCGGATGTGAAGCCAGCGGGAAGTTTGGGCGCCCCGCTGCCGTCCTACAGCTCGGCCACCCGCTTGGCGATCCCCGCCGCCGTCTCATCCGCCACGAACCGGCTCCCGAACTCGGCGTTGATGGCCGCGAGCCGCGGCGCCTCCCCCGCCGTGTGCGCGACGAACGCCACCATCGGCACCCCCGCCTCGGTGAGCTCCGGCGTCTCGTCCTCGAGCATCGGCACCACCAGCAGCTGCCGCGTCTCGTGCACGGCATAGAACGCGCCGAACTCGGGGAACGCCTTGAACGGGGTGCCTGCAGCAACGAACGCAACAGGGCGGGGCATGGACCGGCTCCGGATGAATGACCAGGGAAGTCTAGCGCCCCCAGCCCCGCCCCCGCACCCGTAACGGCGGAGCTACGCTCCGCCGACTCGATCTCCCCCCCTCTTGCACGATCCCAAAGCTCGAGCCCGTAGCGGCGGAGCTACGCTCCGCCGTCTCGATCCCACCATCGCCGACGATAATCGAGATCCAGTCGGCGGAGCATAGCTCCGCCGCTACGGGTGTCACGCCATCGCCTGCGCCATTACCCGGAGTCCGTGCGCCGCCCGGGCGCCCGCCGGGTCGGGCAATTGCCGGCACCCCGGCCCGCCGGTGCACCCCGGGCACCGCTCCCGGTACCGCGGCGAGTGCAGCGCGCCGTCCTCGAGATGCGCCTGCACCAGCCCCGCCAGCGCATCGAGGAAGGCCGGCCGGTCGTTGAGCGCCGGCGCCCGCACGAAGCCCTGGAGCCCCAGCCGGTGCGCCAGCCCGCCGTACTCGATGTCCAGCTCCGACAGCGTCTCGATGTGGTCGTTCACGAACGCGATCGGGATCGCCAGCACGTTGTGCCGCTTCCCGTGCGCCAGCCGCCGGATGGTGTGCTCCGTGCTCGGCCCGAGCCACCGCACCGGCCCCACCTCCGACTGGTAGCAGAGCAGCGCCGGGTTCGGCAGCGCCAGCGCGTCGAGCACCGCGTGCACCGTGGCGCCCATCTCCTGCGGGTAGCTGTCCCCGCGCTCGATCACCGAGAGCGGCAGCGAGTGCGCGCTGAACATCAGCAGCACGTCGTCCCGCACCTCGGCCGGGTAGCGGGCCAGCCCGTCGCGCACCGCGTCCGCCATGGCGCCGACGTACCCGGGATGCGTGGGCCAGCGGTCGATGATGCTCCACCGGAACCGCCCCTCGAGGCCGAGCCGCGCCTGGGTGCGCCAGAGATCGTTGAGCGAGGAGCCGGTGGTGGTGCAGGAGTACTGCGGGTACTGCGAGAAGGCCACCGCGCGCGTGATGCCGTCGGCCGCCATCTGCGCCAGCGCCATCGCGGCGTTGGGGCGGGCATACCGGAACGCCACGTAGAACCGGTGCGGCGCCGTCTCGGGGGAGAGCTGGTCCAGCCGGGCGCACATCCTCGCCCTGGAGCCGCGTCCAGCGCAGGATCGGCGAGCCGCCGCCGATCGCCTCGTAGAGCTTCCGGATCTTCGGCGCGCCGCCGGGCGATGAAGGGACCGAGGTAATCCTGCAGCGGCAGCCGCAGCAGCTCGCGGTCGGCGAAGAGCTCCAGCAGGAAGTCCTCGACCTCCTCGAGGTTCGACGGGCCGCCCATGTTGAGCATCACGATGCCGGTGCCCCCGGCGTGGCAGCGAGGCGGGGCGGACGCTCGGTGGTGTGGCATGGCGGGGCTCGTGGGGCTGGGGAGTGGCGGGCCCGGGAGCAGGCACCGCGCGACAGAATCTCGCGCGTCCCCGCCACCCGCGACATTCGGGAGACTCCGCGCCCCGCCCTCCGTAGTTCCCCGCAGGCGGATGGCCGACGCACCTCTGGCAATTGCCTGCCCCAGCCTTCATCTTCTCTTCATGCCCGCCGACACCAGCCGCCTCGCCACCGCCCTCGCCGACCGTTACCGCATCGAGCGCCAGCTCGGCGCGGGCGGGATGGCCACCGTCTACCTCGCCATCGACCTCAAGCACGACCGCGAGGTGGCCCTCAAGGTGCTCCGCCCCGAGCTCGGTGCCGTCCTCGGCGACGAGCGCTTCCTGGCGGAGATCAAGATCACGGCCAAGCTGGACCACCCGCACATCCTCACGCTCATCGACTCGGGCGTGGCGGAGGGCTACCTCTACTACGTGCTGCCGCTGGTGCGGGGCGAGTCGCTCCGCGACAAGCTGAACCGCGACAAGCAGCTCGGCGTCGAGGAGGCGGTGACCCTCACCAAGCAGGTGGCCGGCGCCCTCGACTACGCCCACCGCCACGGCGTGGTGCACCGCGACATCAAGCCGGAGAACATCCTGATCCAGGAGGGCGAGGCGATGCTCACCGACTTCGGCATCGCGCTCGCCGTGAGTGAAGCGGGCGGGGACCGCCTCACGGAGACCGGCCTCTCGCTCGGCACCCCGCAGTACATGAGCCCCGAGCAGGCCACCGGCGACCGCCTCCTCTCCGCTCGGAGCGACGTCTACTCCCTCGGCGCCGTCCTCTACGAGATGCTGGCCGGCGAGCCGCCCGTCACCGGCCCCACCTCGCAGGCGATGATCGCCAAGCTGATGACGGAGAAGCCGGTCTCGCTCCGCGTGGTCCGCCCCTCGACGCCCGAGGCCATCGACCTTGCCGTCCAGAAGGCCCTCGACAAGACCCCCGCCGACCGCTTCGCCTCCGCCGGCGACTTCGCCCGCGCCCTGGACCTGAAGACCGTCACCGCCACCCAGCCCGCAGCGCCCGAGCGCCGCTCGGGCGCACCGAAGATCGTCGCCGGCGCCACCATCCTCGCCCTGGTGCTGGCCGGCGCCTTCTTCGCCAGGGGCAAGCTCGGCGCCAGCAGCGAGCGCGGCGGCCCCTACGTCCTCAAGGACCGCACCCAGCTCACCTACACCGGCCAGGTCTTCTCCTCGGCCATCACGCCGGACGGGAAGCAGCTGGCCTACATCACCCGCCAGTGCACCGGCACCGGCTGCACCTACGCCGTCGAGATCCAGGACGTGGGCGGCACCGCCACCCACCGGGTGCTGGAGGGCGCCACCTCGTCCTACGGCCTCGAGTGGAGTCCCGACCGGCGCAACCTGATCTTCTACGGCACCTACAAGAACCGCTTCGGCGCCTACCTGGTCTCCGCCCTCGGCGAGGCGCCGCGCTACCTCACCTCCACCTCCGCCATGTTCTGGGCCGGCGGCGACTCACTCATCGTGGCGCCCGCCACCGCCAACGACTCGGTGTACTGGCTCAAGGTCATGAGCCTGACGGGCGCCGTGGGCGACAGCATCGCCGTCCGCGACCCCGACTTCGGCGAGGGCACCAGCATCGGCGCCGTGGGTGTGATGCCGAACGGCCGCTGGATCGTGGCCAACGTCATCAAGCGCAGCCGGGGCCTCTGGCGCGTCATCGACCGTCAGGGCACCGTCGCCAGTGAGGTGCTCAACTCCTGCACCTGTGGCGGCCGCATGAGCGACAACGGCCTCTGGCTGGCGCGCTCCGGCGCGGGCTTCGAGTCCATCATCCGCATCGGGATCGACTCCGCCACCGGCAGCTCTCCGAGCGGCAGGACACGCTCCTCTCCGGCCTCTTCCACACCTTCAGCATCACGCCGACGGCGGCACCTCGTCTACGACGACGGCACCAGCGACGACCAGCTCTGGGCCACCGAGCTCGGCGGCGCCCCCGGCGGCAAGTTCCCTGACGACCGGCGCCTGGCCCGGAGCCCACCCGCATGGGCGTGGACCTCTCCCCTGACGGCCAGCGGCTCCTGCGGCCGCCAGACGCCGGTGGCTTACGGCGGCGTGGATTCCGCTTCACGGTGATGCCCTTCGCGGGCGGCGCCGAGGCGCCGCTCAACGTCCCGACCTCGGCGCGCGGCGCGCGCTGGTTCGACAGCGTGACGGTGGGCTACGGCCTGCAGACCCCGGCCGGCGTGCGGCTCGCGCTGGTGGACGTCCGCAGCGGCAAGCCGGTCGGTGGCGTGGAGCTGCCGGACTCGCTCCTCCGCGCCGCGGTGCCGGTGCCGCAGGGCTGGGCCTGGATCCCCGCCGCGCGCGACCGGATCATCGTGGAGCAGGGCGGCACCCGCCGCGAGCTCCCCAAGCCGGCCTGGTTCACCGGCTTCTTCGACCTCGACGTGGACCGGACGGGTACCCGCCTCCTCGCCGTGGGCTGGAACGCCGGCAGCTTCGACTCGCTCGGCATCGCGGTGGCCCCCGTGGCCGGCGGCGAGTGGACGCTCTGGCGGAAGGAATTCGCGGAGGACGGCACCGCCCGCTTCCTCGACGACGGCGGCATGGTCTTCATCCGGCGCCCCACCCAGGAGACCATGGCCCTCGAGCACCTGCCGGGCCCGGGCGTGGCGCACCCGGTGGGCACCATCCCGCGCGTCGTCGCCGACCTCGCCGTGTCCGGCGACCTGCGCTGCGTGGCCATCGTGGAGCGGACGCCGCACGGGGATGCCTGGATGAGCCACATCGCGCGGCAATAAGCCCGGGGGTTGCGCGATCGGGGTCGCGCCTTAGACTGTCCGTCGCTTCACCGGGAGTCGCGTCCCAGAGGTCTCCGGATCCGTGTCAGGCGCCATGCGCCGATGGGCTTACGTGGCAGGGAAACCTGCCGCGAGACCACGGGACGCGACTCTTTGTTTTCCAGGCACTCGACGCCCGCACGCGCGGGCAGGGACTCGACCATGACCGCCAGCACCAGACCCGCCCCCACCGGCTTCCGCGCCTTCATCACGCGCCCCGCGGCCCTCCGCGCGGCCGCGTGGGACGGCATGGCGCGCGCCGCCGAAGGCCTGGCGTGCCTCGGGCGGCTGCATGGCGCCACCGCGCCGCGCCTCTCGGGCAGCGGCGCCGGCCGGCGAGATCCCAGGAAGGGGCAGGACCACAACGCGCAGGCGGAAGGTGAGGACCGGACCCCCTAGGGCTCCCCGGTCCCACCGCACCGAAGGGGATCCCCGATCGCCCCACCTGCGCCCCCCGCGCCGGTGGGGCGATCAGCATTTGGACCCGTAGCGCCCGAGCGCCGCTCGGGCGATGGCCGGCGGCGGATGGCGCTCTCACACGAGATCGCGACTCCCGGGTGGGGGTGTCATCCGTCGTCGTGCCATCACGAAGCAGGACCCGTCGCGGCGGAGCTGCGCTCCGCCGCCTCGATCCCACCACTGGAGCCGAAGCGCAACTGGTCGCGCGCCCGGTTGTCTCCCGGGAGGCTGCGGGTTCGAACCCCGTCGGCTCCGTTGGAAAGCAGTTGCCGCCGTGGCGGAATTGGCATACGCGCGACGCTCAGGACGTCGTGAGCCACGAGCTCGTGGGGGTTCAAGTCCCTCCGGCGGCATCCCCAGGTGCGTAGCTCAACCGGCAGAGTGCGGGGTCGTGACTCCCGGAGGCGGTGGTTCGACTCCACCCCACCTGATCATCGCTCCAGTGGCCGAGTGGCCCGAGGCACCAGGCTTCCAACCTGGCGACAGGGGTTCGATTCCCCTCTGGAGCTCTGTACTGACGGGCCGGTAGCTCAACAGGAGAGCGCCCCGTTCGCAACGGGAAGGTTGCGGGTGCGAGTCCCGCCTGGTCCATGACAACGCAGGGAAGAGAGGAGGTCCATGATGCAATGCCTGGTCTACAACACCACCGGCGAGCCGCTCGAGCTCGTGCCGTCGCTCATGGGCCTGGCGCTCCACCTGCGCGGCAAGGCCGTGATCCTCGAGGTGCTGCCGGGGCGGGTGGCGCGGAGCGTGCGCCTGAGCTTCCCGCTGCCGAAGAGCGTGGTGCTCTGCCGCCACCGGCGCGTGCGCTCGCGGGTCGCGTCGCTCAGCAACGAGCACCTGTTCCTGCGCGACGAGCACCGCTGCGCCTACTGCGGCCGCCACCGCCGGGAACTCGGCCCGCGCGAGCGCCTGACGCGCGACCACCTGGTGCCGCGCGCCCGCGGCGGCGCCGACACCTGGCTCAACGTGGTGACGGCCTGCAGCACCTGCAATCACCGGAAGGACGACCGGCTCGCCGAGGAAGTGGGCCACGTCCCGCGGGTGACCCCCTGGGTCCCCACGCGCGGCGAGCTGGTGGCGCGGCGGCTCATGCAAAAGCGGTGATGACCGGCGTCGCCGGTCATCACCGCCCTCCACTTCCGTAAGGGCCGACTATAGTCGGCCCCTGCGATCTACCCCGCCGTCGTCGCCTGCAGCGCAAACCGCACCGGCACCCGCGTGAGCTGCCGCACCGCCCGCGCGCCGACGTGCGCCGGCTCGAACCGGGCCTCGAGGATGCCTTCCTTCGCGGACTCGGCGAACGCCGCGTGCGTCGTCTCCAGCACCTTCACCGACCGGGGCTCCACCCGCCCCGCGGTGTCGATGACGAACTGGAGCAGCGTCCGCCCCTCGATGCCGGCGCTCCGCAGCACCACCGGGTACTTGAACACCGGGGCCTGCAGCACCTGCGCGGGGAGGAAGCGGGCGTCCTCCGAGGTGGCCTCGTACAGCTCCTCGCGGAGCGTGGGATCGCCCGGGGCCTGGTCGGCGGGGCCGACGCCGCCCACCACACCCCAGCCGGTGCCGCCCTCGACGCCCCGGCCCGTGAAGTCGCGCGGGTCGATGATGCGGGCGTTGGGGTCGATCGGCGGGATGCTGGTCGGCACGTCGCCGACGGCGATCACCGTCTGGAAGCCGCGGGCCGGCGGGTTCTCGGAGATCGTCAGCACCTCTCCGGTGCCCCCTCCGCCCCGCTGGCCGGCAGCCACCTGCCGAGTGGCGAGCCGTTCGGTCGCCACCGGCGCCAGCCGGGGAAGGAATACGAGGGTGGTGTCCTCACGCATCTCCTGGATCACGACGTGCGTGGCACGGCCGGCCGCGACCAGGGCGGTGAAGATGGCTACGTGGGTGATGCTCGAGAACACCAGCGAGGGGGCTTGACGCCGGTGAGGAGGGCACGAGGCTACCAGCACATCCAACATACGCTTCTCCTGCTGGTTCCTGTCCCACGGTAATACCAGGCTGAGGACGCCGACGTGGAGTCCGCCCTAAACTCCCTTCATGTTCGGATCCCCGCGCCCCGAGGAGGGGGCCCCGGAACCCCCGCCGTCCCAGTCCCACATCCGGACACCCCATCCCACACCCGGACGATACAACCCTTTGCCCCTCCCGGGCGTCTATGCAGGACAAGCACTTACGGACGCACCCTGCGGCACGCGCCCTGCCTTACCTCCGACTGACCCCGTACCGGACGCCCATGGCCTGCCTTGCCCTCCCCGAGACCGACGACGCCGCCGACCTGGCCCGCCTGGGCGAGGGCGTCGCCCGGCTCACGGCGGGGCGGTACGAGGTGTCGCGGGTGCTGGCCCGGGGCGGGATGAGCGTGGTGTTCCTGGCCTGGGACACCGCCGAAGGGCGGCCGGTGGCCATCAAGGTGCTGGACCCCCGCGAGGGGGCCACCCTCGAGAACCGCGAGCGCTTCCGCCGCGAGGCCCGCATCGCCAGCGAGCTGGCCCACCCGCACATCGTCCCCTGCCACGGCTCGGCGCACCAGGGCCAGATCACCCTCACCATCCTCCGCTACGTCCCGGGCGAGTCGCTCGAGGAGAAGCTGGCGCGCGAGGGGACCCTGTCCGTGCGCGCCGCGCTCGCCATCCTGCTCCCCATCGCCGATGCGCTCGCGCACGTGCACGCGCAGGGCGTCATCCACCGGGACGTGAAGCCGGCCAACATCCTCCTCCACGCCGACGACGCCTGGCCCTTCCTCACCGACTTCGGCGTGGCCACGCTCAAGACCTCCGAGGCCTCGCGTTCCGAGGTGGCCAAGGGCTTCGGCACCCCCGCCTACATGGCGCCCGAGCAGGTGCTCGGCCAGTGGGACGCCGATGCCCGCACCGACGTCTACGCCCTCGGCCTGGTGGCCTACCGGATGCTCGCCGGCCGCCTCCCCTGGGTGAGCGAGACCGCCATGGGCCTGGCCGTGCAGCGCACCGTCTGGGACCCGACGCCGCTCCGCCAGCTCAACGCCGACGTGCCGCCCGCCCTCGCCGCCATCATTGATCGCTGCCTGGCCCGCGACCCGGCGCGGCGCTGGAAGACCATGGCCGAGGTGCGCCGCCGCCTGCTCAAGGTGCGCGCCCGCCTCCAGCGCGATGCCAGCCCGCCCTCCCCCCTCGCGCGCCTCCTCGGCCGCCTCGAGGCGCGGGCGCACGCCCTCGCGCCGCGCCTCGCCTCCCTCCTCCTTCTCTAGCCCCCCACATGGTAGGGGCCGGCCAGCCGCCCCCCGCCCCTCACCAGCTCGGGGCAATGCCCGGGGCCCCCCCCGCTCGGGCGGCAGGGCCATTCTGTAGGGGTTCTCGAACCACAACAGGAGTCCCTGCAATGATCCGATTCGTCCTGGCCACGACGGTGGCCTGCGGCCTTGGTGGAGGGGTGGGTGCGCTCGCCGCCCAGGCGCGGGCGGTGCCGCCCGGGGTGCTGCGGGTGCAGCGCGCGGAAGTGATCGACCGCAACGGCTTCGAGAAGCCGCTGGTGGCGGCCACGCTGTTCGTGCCGGTGGGGTGGAAGGGGGAGGGCGGGGTGGTGTGGGAGGTCAACAATCCCTGCATCCCCGCCACCCGCTTCCGCTGGCGCGCCACCGCGCCCGATGGCGGTGGCGCCATCGAGCTGGTGCCGCAGGAGCAGTGGGACGCCGCCAACTTCCCCATGCAGGGCTTCCCCTGCCAGCAGGCGCGCTACCCCACCGTGCGCGCCTACCTCGAGGGCTGGGTGAGCCGCAACCGCCGCGGCGCCCGCATCCTCGACTTCCGCGCGCGGGCCGAGATGGCGGCGCCCTACGCCGCCCTCAACACCACCTACTCTTCGGGCGGCGGCGACCAGCTCCGCTCCTGGGTGGAGGCGGGCGAGGTGCTCATCGCCTACACGGAGTGCGGGAAGGAGTACCGTGAAGCCGTCTCCGCCATCGTGGCCTACCGGCACAGCGTCCTCCCCCCCATCGGCAACAGCCAGCCCATGGAGACGATGCACGGCGAGACCCTCGGCGCCTTCGCCATGCGGATGCCCGCGGGCTCGCTCGACTTCACGATGGTGGACGCCATCCGCGCCTCCGCCCGGCCCGGGCCGGAGTGGAACCAGCGCATGATCCAGTCGGCCAACGAGCGCGCGCGGGTGGCCAACCAGGCCCAGCGCCAGATGGCGGCCGACAACCTCCGCGGCGCCCAGGAGCGGTCCGCGATCATCGCCCAGACGGCGCGGGACGTGAACGACATCCAGATGGGCACCTGGCAGTCGTCCAGCGCCACCAGCGACCGGATGCAGCGCGAGAACGTGGAGCGGATCCGCGAGGTGGAGACCTACCGGGACCCGCACTACGGCGGCACCGTGCAGCTCTCCAACCACTACCAGCACGCCTGGCAGCTGCGCGACGGCACCTACGTGCTCACCAACGACGCCTCGTTCGACCCCGCGCGCGCCTTCGGCGTCGGCGCGCAGCGGCTCGAGCGTGCCCCCTGACCGGAGCCTCCCGGCCGGCCTGGCCCTCCCGCTCGCCGCGCAGGACAGCTTCGGCGGCACCACCGGGGCGCCGCCCCGGCCGCCGGCCGCGGCTCCGGCCGCCCCCGCGCGCCCGGCGACGCCCGCCCGGCCCGCCACCGCCCCACGTCCCGCCACCGCCCCGCGCGGCGCCGTTCCCGCGGCGCCCGGCGCCGAGGACGCGCTCACCCAGGCCGAGCGCCGGGACTATGGCGTGGCGCCCACGGCGGAGCTCCACACCGGCGGCATGCACGGGCCCACGCCCACCAGCATCCCCGGCGGCCAGGTGATCACCACCAAGGGCCTCGTGGCGCTCCTCGCCGATCCCGCCCTCGGCGCCAAGGTCTTCGACGTCCTCGGCGGGCCCGAGGGGATTCCCGGCGCGGAGTACGCGGTGCCGGCCTCGCAGCCCGGCAGCTTCACGGACCGCACCCAGCGGGAATTCGGGAACTACCTGAAGCAGGTGACCAGCGGCAACCTGGCCACGCCACTCGTCTTCTACTGCCTCTCCACCGAGTGCTGGATGAGCTACAACGCCGCGCTCCGGGCCATCAACATGGGCTTCACCAACGTCCTCTGGTATCGCGGGGGGATCGAGGCCTGGAAGGCCGCGGGACAGCAGGTGACCACCCGCTGAGCCGCGCGCGTGCCCGTCGCGCCACACGCGACGGGTGAGGCGCCTCACCAACGGCGCAGGAGCCAGGTCGTTGAGGAACGGGGACCGGATGCCGATACTCTAGGGAAGCGCGCCGGTACGGTGCGCCTCCCCCTGACATCGGAACTGGTCCCCGTGCGCCGTCCCCCCGTCGGTCTTCTCGTGCTCGTCGCCGCCTGCACCGCCACGGCCAGCGACGGCCTCGACCCCGCTCCCACCATCACGGCGCTCACCGTCCTGCCAGGCCGCCGGCGCTGCCGACCTGGGACTCGCTCGACTTCGTGGCCGTCGCGTCGTACGACGACGGCAGCCAGGGACACCCTCCCCGTGGCATGGAACGCCACGGGCGGGACCATCACGGCCGGCGGCCGCTACCGGGCCGGCGGCGTGGCGGGGCTGTACCGGGTGATCGGGGGGATCGGCGCACCGGCGCTGGCGGACACCGTCGCCGTGACCGTCGCGGACACGGCAGCACCGCCCTCGGTGGTGGGCGTGACCGTCGCGCCGGGGAGCGCCAACCTCCAGCCGGGCGAGGTCCAGGCCTTCACGGCCACGGCGCACTGGAGCACCGGCGGCACCACCGCGCTCAGCGCCACCTGGAGCGCCACCGGCGGCACCATCACGCAGGGCGGCAGCTACACCGCCAGGCCCACCGGCGGCACCTTCCGCGTGATCGGCAGCGGGTCGGGGCATGCGGACACCGCGGTGGTGGTCATCGCCGACACCACGACGCCGGTGACCGTCACCTCGGTGACGGTGGCGCCCGACTCGGTGTTCCTGCAGCCCGGCGCCGGCCAGGCCTTCAGCGCCACCGCGCACTGGAGTGACGGCCACACCTCCGCGCTGTCCGCCGCGTGGACCGCCACGGGCGGCAGCATCACGCAGGGTGGCCTCTACACCGCCGGCCCCACGGGCGGCGTGTATCGCGTGATCGCGAGCGGGAGCGGGCACGCCGACACCTCGATCGTGGCCATCGCCGACACCACGACGCCGCCGGTGGGGGGGACGGTGCTGTTCAGCGAGGGCTTCGACGACGCCTCCATCGCGGGGCGGGGGTGGTACGACAACACCACGCCGGCCATCGCCGCCTCCGGCACGCACGCGGGCGCGGGCGCGCTGCAGATGGCGTTCACGCAAGGGTCGGCCACGGCGGTGCAGGGCGGGTCGCTGCGGCACAAGTTCACCGGCACCGATCGCGTCTTCCTGCGCTACTGGGTGAAGTACAGCAGCAACTGGGTGGGTTCCGGTGTGAGCTACCATCCGCACGAGTTCCACTTCACCACCAACGCCGACGGCGACTGGATCGGCCCCTCGGCCACGCACCTCACGACGTACGTGGAGCACAGCTTCACGGGCGGCGGCGGGCGGCCGAGGCTGTCGCTGCAGGACGCGCTCAACATCGACGCGGCGCACGTCAACCAGGACCTCACCAACGTCACCGAGGCGCGTGCCGCGCAGGGCTGCAACGGCAATAGCGATGGCTACGCCACCGGCTGCTACCAGTCGGGCGGCCAGTGGCGCAACGAGAAGATCTTCACCGCCACCCAGCCCAGCTGGACGGCCGCCACCCAGAACCAGTGGCACAAGGTGGAGGTCTACTTCCAGATGAACACGATCAGCGGCGGGAAGGGCCAGTACGACGGCATCGCGCGGTACTGGTACGACGGGAACCTGGTGCTCGACTACAGCAACGTGCTCTTCCGCACGGCGGCGCAGCCGGGGCTGCTCTTCACCCAGTTCATCATCGCGCCCTACATCGGCGTGGGCTCGCCGGTGGCGCAGACCATGTGGGTGGATGACGTCACGGTGGCGACGGGGCCGGTGCCCTGACGACGCGTCCCGTCGACGAAGCCCCTACCATGCGCGCCCTGGGATCGCGCACCGGGTCACGCTGGTCCGGGTGCCTCGAGGAGGGCCGACCACGGTCGGCCCCTACGGGTGTTCGCGAGGAGGATCGTGCGTTCCGATCTTTCGACGCACGATCCCGGTAGCCTCCGCGTCGTAGGGGCCGACCGTGGTCGGCCCCACCCCGTCCCGCGCTAGACCAGCGGCCGCGCGACGAGGATCCCCGTCGCGCGGCGGATGGCCGAGACGTAGTCGGGGAGGGCGCGGGCCGCAATCTCGACGGTGCCACCGGAGAGCGGGGCGTGGAGGACGCGGGTCTCGCCGTCCGGGGCGCGGTGGACCAGGGCGGTGTGGGTGACGTCGAGCCCCTCGATGCTCGTGGCAAAGGCCAGCACGTCCCCGGCTGGAGCTGGCCGGCGATGACCGGGATCCGCCCCGTGGGGATCACCCAGCGCGGGGGCCGTCGAGCGCCTGCTCCCGGGCGGCGATGGTGTGGAGCTGGCGGTCGTCGGCCAGGGCGGGGTAGCTGGCGCGGTGGGCCGACATGAAGCGGAGGGGCCGCGTGTCGGCGGTGCCGCCGAGCTCGACGCCCAGGTCCCGCACCAGGCCGCGACGGGCGCCGTCCTGGATCCACTCGCTGAAGTAGTGCAGCCGGTTGGCGTAGCCGCCGCGGCGCCCGTCGCGGTAGCGCATCCGCGTCACTTCCTCCTCGAACGCCGCCCAAGTGGGCGCCCCTGCGCGTCGCGCGATGCGTGCCACCGCGAGGGTGCCCTCCACCAGCGTCACGCAGTCGTAGCGGGTGAGCGTCGCGGCCAGCGGCTCCCGGTCGGGGGCGCCGCCCGCCTTCAGGTACTCCTCCAGCGTCCCCGCCACATACGGCGTCCCGATGGCGAGCTCGCCGACGCGCGCGGCGGCGTGGCCCACGGACACGCCGGCGGCGTCGAGCCCCTCCTGCCGGAGCGTCGTCACCCACGCGGTGAGGCGCTCGAGGTCGCCATCGGCCCGGAGATGGAGCCGCCGGGGCCACGCGAGCGCGGCCCCGGCGAGTGACACCTCGGTGAGGAACTGCCGGCGGGTGCGCACGGCTACTGGACCGGCGTGACCTTCACGTAATAGTCGGGGTCCGCCTGCACCACCGCGGGGTCGGTGAGGATGCTCGGCACCGACTGCCATTCGGTGGTGGGGGTGAGCGTGGTCCACTGGTCGGGCCCGGTGTGCACGGGCAGCGGGAGCACGAAGCCGTCCACCACCTCGGTCCAGCGGTACTCGAGCCGGCCGTCGTGCAGCTTCACCTCGAGTGTGGGCACCATGGTGGTGGTGAGGTACTGGCGGAAGATGCCGTCGAGGTCGAGGCCGGTCTGGGTGATGATGTACTGGCGCACCTGGTCGCCGGTGACGATGCCGTGGCGGTCGGTCTGCTGCAGGCCGCGGAGCACCGAGCGCCACCTGGTGTCGTCGTTGACCAGCTGGCGGATCAGGTGGAGCATGTTCCCCGCCTTGGGGTACATGTCGCCCGAGCCCTTCCGGTTCTTCCTGAAGTCGGGGATGATCGGGATGTCGTTGGCGATGCCGACCCGGGTGCCGATGGCGTACTCGGCGCCGGCCTGCTTTCCGTGCAGGCACTCCACGTAGAGGTTCTCCGCGTAGTTGGCGAAGCCCTCGTGCACCCACATGTCGGCGAGGTCGGCGCTCGTCAGGCTGTTGCCCCACCACTCGTGCGCGCTCTCGTGGATGATGATGAAATCCCAGTCGAGCCCGCGCCCCGTCCCCGAGAGGTCGCGGCCGCGGTAGCCGTTCTGGTAGCCGTTGCCGTACGCCACGGCGCTCTGGTGCTCCATGCCGAGGTGCGGCGTCTCGACCAGCTGGTAGCCGTCCTTGTACCAGGGGTAGGGGCCAAACAAGCCCTCGAAGCAGGCCAGCATGGTCTTCACCTGCTTGAACTGCTGCCGGGCCTTCTGCTTGTGGGCGCGGAGGGGCCAGAAGGTGAGGGTGAGGTTGCCGCCCTCGCCCTTGTAGCGGTCGGTGAACTTGGCGTAGTCGGCCGCGTTGACCGCGATGTCGTAGTTGTTGATCGGCTCGGCCACGAACCAGGTGAAGGTGCGGGTGCCGTCGCGGTTGTCCTTCACCGAGCGGAGCTGGCCGTTGGAGACGTTCTGCAGCGGCTTCGGCACCGTGATGGCCACGCGCTGGCTGTCGGGCTCGTCGGACTGGATGTCCTTGGTGGGCCACCAGACGCTGGCGCCGAGGCCTTGGCACGCGGTGGCGATCCAGCGCCCGCCGGTGCTGTCCTTCCCCCAGACGAAGCCGCCGTCCCACGGCGCGCGCTTCGCGGCGCGCGGGTGGCCGTGGTAGTAGAGACTCACGGTGCGGGTGCTGCCCACGGCCTGTGGCGCCGCCAGTGTCACGTAGTGCACCGCCGTCGCGACGGAGTCGCGCACCACGGCGAGGCGCGCGCCGTCCTGCACCGCGCTGTCGAGCACCAGCGGCATCTGCAGGTCGATCTGCATCGCCGTGGCCGGGCCGGTGACGGTGTAGGTGAGGTGGTTGACGCCGCTGATGCTGCTGTCCGCCGGATTCACGCGCACCGCGAGGTCGTAGAAGCGCACGTCCCACCAGGTTCGCTCGGTGGTGAGGCTGCCGCGAAGCGAGTCGGCGCGGGCGTTCTGGGGGCCCTGGGCGGCGAGGGCGGGGGCGGTGAGGGCCAGGAGCAGGGCGAGAACCGGGCGGCGCATCGGAAGTCCATGTGGGGAAGAGGTATGCGAAGCTAGCCCGGCCCCAGCGGGGAGGCCAGCGGAGGCGTCCTGTCCAAGGCCGGCGCAAAAACCCGTCACGGAGCGGCCGCGTTACAATAACGCGTTGCACGGCTGTGACAAATCCGTTCTGGACACCGGCCCGGCGGACGACAAAATGAACTGGTCCTTCTCGCCGATCACCGTCCCCCGGAGCCCCCCATGGCGGTCGCCGTCCTCGCCAAGTCGCCTCCCGCTGGATCCAGCCGTGCCCTCCGTGCCTCCCGTGAGATTCCCCGCCTCTCATGCCGTTGCCGGGCAGCGACGTCGCCGTCTCCGAGGTGGAGCTGGCGGCGGGGACCCGCGCCACCTATGGCCAGCCGGAGCGGCTCGAGATCCTGTACTGCATCGACGGCCAGGGGTTCACCGACACCGAAACCGGCGACCACCACGCCGTGGTGGCGGAAGCACGCTGTGGATCGCCACGCCGGGGACCAGCGCGGTTTCATCGCGTTCCGGGGATGCGGGTGATGCGCGTCGTGGCACCGGCGGTCCGCTAGCCCCTACCATGTGGGGGTCAGGGAAGGGGAAGCGGAGCAGCAGCAGCTCATTCCGGTCCGGTGTGGAGCTGCCGGGCGCGTGCTTGATGGCCATGCCGCCATCGGCCTCGGTGACGCCGAAGTCGTCGTCGTTGATGATCGCCACGGTGTTGTTGTTCACCGGGTGGCACCCTCGAGCTTGTCGTGGTGGTACCGGGCGCGGCGGCCACGATGTCGAGCGCCAGCGTCTTGCTCACCGGGCGGAACCCGGCGGCGGCGAGCGCGGCGGCGGGGTCGGCGGCGTATCGGTCAGCTCCTCGAGGGTCTTGCCGTCCACCAGGCGGCCGGTGGCGCCGTCGGCGGGATCGCTCAGGTCGGTGGCGTCCTTGAGGTCAATGGCGTAGAACCGCTTCACGGCGGTCGAGTCCCCGATCCACTTCCCGTCGCGCTCCAGCACCAGGTAGCGGCTCCCGCCCATCCAGAGGATGTCGCTCACGCCGAGGCCCTTGTCCTCGAGCAGGTAGGCGTACTGGCGGGTGGTGCCCGTCGGCTCCACGACCAGGATGCGGGCCAGGCGCGAGGGCGCGGCTTTAAGCGGCCTTGGGGTTGTCGAGCGGCGCCTGGAACATGGCCACGAGCGTCTTGCCGCCGTCGGGCGAGGTGAGGCCCTCGAAGCCGCGGTTGACGCGGCGCTTCGCGCCACCCGCGGCAGGCCCGCGCCCACCGTCAGGCGCGTCGTGGTGCAGCCCTCGGCGTTCACCTTGAAGATGTACGGCCCGTACTCGTCGCTCACCCAGAAGCTGCCGTCGGCGTTGGCCACGAGACCTCGGTGTCCACGCCGTTGGTATCGGCGGGGGGGGCGTGCCGTCCACTGGCGTAGCCCACCTCGCCGGTGGCGCCAGGGCGGCTTACGTGGGAAGCGGAGGCCGGTGAGCGGGCGGCACTGCGCGTCCTTGAGCGTGATCACGCGCTGCCGCACCAGGCTGTCGCCCTGGCGAACGAAGGCGCCGATCTGCGGGGCGAAGTCCGGCTTTGGGGAAGGCGACGCCTTCCTCGGTGGCGGTGGCGTAGTTGGGGCCGCGGTCGGTAAGCATGTAGAAGCGGTCGGCGTGCTTCGGGTCCCGGGCGATGGCGGAGCCGTAGCCACCGTTGAGCACCCGCACCGTGTCGGCCGAGCCGGGCGCGGCCCAGGGTGGCGAGGATGCCGGCGGGGGCGACGGGGACGGTGCTGACGCTCGGCGCCGTCCGCGGGCAGCTCATGAACGCGAGGGCGAAGGCACCGGTGGCGAACCACGGCGTGGACGACCGCATGCGAGGGATCCTGTGAGGGTGAGGGGCTGGACGGATTGTAACGATCCCGTGCAACGAACCGGTAACGGCCCGCCCCACCACCCGCCGGACGCGCCAGCGCGCGCCCGGCGCGGCCCCCCGCCGTGGGAGCCGTGCCGGGCGCGTGGCCTGCGAGGCCTACTGCCGGTCGATCTGGAAGATGGCCGCGGTACCGCGCTGATCTCGTTGGAGACGATGAGCAGCGGCTGCCGGCTGGGCGAGCGGTTGGCGGGCACGAAGGCGAGGCCCTCGGGGCCCCGGTCGGCGGGGCTCGCGGTGCGGGTGTTCACGTAGGTGACGAACACCGGGCTCGTCGGCGAGGTGATGTCGTAGACGAAGACCCCGCCGACGCGCTCGAGGCCGACGAAGGGCATACGTCTTGTCGCCGAGGCGGCCGAGGGCGATGACCCTCGGGCTCGGGGCCCTGGTCGTCGCTCCGGTCATCGGCCGTGCTGCTGGTGTTGGTTGGCTTGAAGACCGCCGGCAGGAGTTGCAGGCGTGAGCTGCTCGAACTGGTCGCCGGAATCACACCAGGCGGCCTCGACGGTGCGGATGCTGAAGGAGCGCGCGCCCGGGGACGTAGAGCGCGTCGTACCCCGGTGGCCGGGTTGAGGCCCATCGTGGTGGTCACCGTCAGGCGGCCGAGGCGGCTGCTGCCGAGTTCAGTCCGCCGCACACGGCGGTGAAGATACCGGGTTGAGCGGCAGGGTGCTCACCCGCGCCCCTCGGAGAAGACGGGCGGTGCAGTCGCGGGGTGTCGCCCTCGTTGGCGGTGACGAGGTAGGTCCGGCCGCCCGCCTCGTAGCTCGCGATGGCGTCGCTGGATGGTACAGGCCGAAGACCGGCCAGTTGCGGATGTTGATGGCGTTGTCGCGGTCGATGGCGTCGAGGCCGTTCGCCGGGGGAGGCCGTGGTCCTTGGTGCCCGAGCGGGAGGAGGCGGCGGACGGTGGCGGTCCCGCGCAGGGAGATCTGGGCGAGGGCGTTGTTCTCCTGCAGCGTCACCCAGGCCGGGTCTCAGGTCCCGGTTCACGGTGACGTACTCGGGCTCCAGGTCCTGGGGGCCACGCTGGGCGCCGGGACCGATGACCTGGACGGGCTGGTAGCGGGGACGTGGCGCGGCCGCGTTGAAGGCGCGGAAGCGGATCGTGCGCACCGGGGGCGTTGACGTTGGTGACGCCAACGACGCTGACGGAGCCTCGGGTCTACGCTGTAGTCGCTGGCTAAGGGGTTGAGCCCTCGTTGGCCACCACTACGAGCTTGCCGGAGGGCTGAAGGTGAGCATGTCGGGCAGGGCGCCCACGGTGACGGTGCGGACCAGGTCGAGCGTCGTGGCGCGGTAGAAGGCCACAGTGCCCGGGTCGGTCCTGGTGTGAACCTCGATGGAGTTTTGGCCACGACGCCGTTGTGGGCCGAGACGCTGCTTGGCGGAGGCGCCGAACCGGTGATGTTAAGGGGCCACCCGGGTGGGGTTCGACGGGGTGGAGGTCCACCACGTCCACGTGCCGAGGGGCGCCGTTGACGAAGAGGCGCTGGCCCACGTGGTCGTACGCGCTGATCTCGGCGGCCTGCGCGCCGCCGCCCTGCCAGACGCCTTGCGGATGGGGCGATCGTGGTGGGGGTGTAGTCGTGGCCAGCTCGCGCGCGCCGCCGCCGGGACCGCGGGGCCGCTCGGGACTGTTCCGCGGCGCACGCCGCGAGGGCTCGCGGCGCGGCCGTGGCCGCGGGGACTCCGCAAAGAAACGCACGGGTCTCGTGGTGGAGGTTTGACGCAGACTGCGCGTGCCGGGAATGAGCGCCACTCCCGTCAACGGGCCGCCAACTTCACGTCACGATTGCCCAACACGCCCCGCGCCACACCGGCGTGGCGGGCGTTCTACGACTGTTGCGTCACGACGGGCAGGAATGGCCGAGGCCCAGCGCGGGGAAGGCATGCTTAAGCGCAGCCCCTTCTTTCCCGCGGCGACGGCCGCGCGCCCTCGCTGCGGGGACGGGGACCGTCGGCCCCGCTTCACCGGCAGCGGCGGTGCCTTCCAGCGTCGAGCGCGTCGAGGAACTCCTGCATCGTCGCAAAGCGGTTGTCCGGGCCCTTTGTCGAGGGCGCGCATGATGGCGTTCTCGACGGCCTCGGCGACGGGGAATACTGGCCGGAGCGGCCGCGGCGGGTAGGCGAAGCGGCGCATGGTGTGGCGGTAAGCGTGGGCCCTTGAAGGGGGCTCGCCGGTGATCATCTCGTAGAGCACGCCCGCGAGGGCGGTATTGCTGGTCGGTGCGGCCGTCGATCTCCTTTTCGCCGCTGGCCTGCTCGGGGCTCGTGTACACCGGCGTGCCGACGATCATGCCGGTGGCGGGGAGCTTCTCGGCGTTCCCCGCTCACGGCGCGGGAGGCGACGCCGAAGTCGGCCACGAGGACGTCGCTGCCGTCGAGCAGGATGTTGTCGTGGCCTGAATATGTCGCGGTGGACCACGTCCTCCACGTGTGCGCGAGGCGGAGCCCACGGCCTTCGTGATGCGGAGCGCCTCTGGCCACCCTCGAGGGGCCGCCCTTCTCCAGGCGGTCCTGCGGGAGGGTAAGCCCTAAGGGCATGGTGAACCAGAGCTGAGTCGCCCCACTCTCGCGCACGGGTCGAGCACGGAGGATGAAGCTAAGGTGGTCGAGGCCGTAAGGCGACGCGGATCTCGCGCTTGAAGCGGTCTGCGCCGACGGT